>CAVPQZ010000001.1:0-2474085 GCA_963707765.1 uncultured Gammaproteobacteria bacterium
AGGCCGACATCCTCAAGCTCTGCCGCGAGTTCTACGCCGGCATCGGCCTGCCGATCGACGACGTGCTCGCCCGCAGCGACCTCTACGAGAAGCGGGCAAGAGCCCGCACGCCTTCTGCACCGACATCGACCGCGAGGGCGACGTCCGCGTGCTGGCCAACATCGTGCCCAACGAATACTGGATGGGCACGATGCTCCACGAGCTGGGCCACTCGGTCTACAGCAGCAAGAACATCCCGCAGACGCTTCCCTACGTGCTGCGAAGCGAGGCGCACATCCTGACGACCGAGGGGGTGGCGATGCTGTTCGAGCGGTTCTCCAAGGATGCCGACTGGCTGGAGGCGATGGGCGTGAACGTGGCCGACCCGGAGGCGTTCGACGCGGCCGGCGCCAAGATGCAGCGCAACCAAGCTGCTGATCTTCTCGCGCTGGTGCCAGGTGATGCTGCGGTTCGAGAAGGGCCTGTACGAGAATCCCGATCAGGACCTGAACACGCTCTGGTGGGACCTGGTCGAGAAGTATCAGCTGGTGAAGCGGCCCGAGGGCCGCAACGCTGCCCGACTACGCCAGCAAGATCCACATCGTCAGCGCGCCGGTCTACTACCACAACTACATGATGGGCGAGCTCTTCGCCGCGCAGGTCCAGCACGCGATCGCCGCGACGTCCTCGGCGGCGTCGGCCCGATCCAAGGCGAGCTACGTCGGCAACAGGCGGTCGGCGAATTCATGAAGACGAAGGTCTTCGAGCCCGGCCGCTCGCTCGACTGGAACGACCTGACCCGCCACGCCACCGGCGCCGAGCTGAACGCCAAGGCGTTCGCCGCCGAGATCGGCGGGGAGTAGACCCGCGTTCGCGGCGCGAAACGAGGCGCAGCAGGCTGATCCGCGCAGGCGTAGATGCGTCTTGAAGCGAGGTCACGGCCCGGCCGGTCGGCCCCGTCAGGTCTACCAGAAGATCCACCGATAGACGACGTACAGACACGCGATGACGCCCACCCAGATCCAGATCGGCTTGCGCCCGGGCGGGGCATCCTCTCTCGAAAGATAACGCTCGCAGTGCGGACAGCGCTCGGATTCCTCGAGGATCTCACGGCCGCAATGTGGGCAGGGGATGCAAAGGTCGTCGTCGGCCCCTGACTCACCGAGGTAGTCTTCCTCGAGGTCAGGGTCGTCGTCGCCGTCTCCTTCGTATTCCGCGTCGGTCCATCGCGGCATCAAAACGCCTCTGTCGAATGCTCGAGGAGTGTGGTCGCTTGTTCGCTCGAGCACCGCGCCCGATTATGACCGGTTACCCGACAGGTTGCGAGACACCTCCACGCGTCTGGTTCTTGTCGCCGATGGGCCGGGCTGGGCCTCGCTCGGACTGCTGGATCAGCACGCGAACGTTCCTCGCGAGATCGACCAGCAGGCTGAAGAGTACCGTTGCCGAGATCGAGAGGAGAAGGAAGGCGACGGTCGCGACGCAGCCGACGATGAGTGCCGTGATGGAGGAGCTCACCATGCGGCCGGCGACGAGCGCAGAGATCAGCAAGACGCCCAGAACCAATAGCGAGAAGGCCGCGAAGCCGACAGCGACGTAGAGGTGTACCTGGCCCCAGGACTCGATGAATTTGTTGTACCAGGGGGCCGCCAGCAGGAAATCGGAACCGGCGGGCTCGAATGGCATAACGGCCTCGATCTCGCCCGACTCCGGTTCCTCGGTTGTGAATGCCGGCAGCTCGACCTGCGAGTCGTCGGGATCGCCGCCGAGCACGCCGGCGAAGTCATCCTCTGGGTCCGGCAGTGAGCCCTCCGGATCGGTCATCAGGTCGAGATCGTCCATGGCGGACGCCCGCTCCATCGCAACCATCGGCTGTGCGAGGGTGCGCTGATCTTGCATGCCGTTCGTTGCCGAGTCCGGAAGATAAGCGAGATCGTCCACGGCGGACGCCGGCTCGACCGCAATCAACTGCCGGGCGAGGGCGCGTTGATGCAGCATGCCGTTCATTGCCGGGTCCGGAGGAAAAGGCTGATCGATCCTTGTGGACGCGTCAATAGCGAAAGCGCGTGCCGCACGGACGGCAGCGGACGATCGGAGACGTGCGACTTCCGATGTCGGGAGCGTTCCCTTCACGTCCGCAGCTCGGGCAGCGGATGATCATGGATCGTGATCCCCTTCGATGGCTGTAATGAAGCCTTCAGTGAACTCAAGTACGTTACGGGAAAGGAGAGTGACTCCTGTTATAGAAGACAAGTGAACCAAAAGCAACAAAGTCTCCCGCTTAAATCTGCAGCCTTGCGCTCACCATATCTTCTTAATCGGAAATCCTTCCCAGGACAGGGGATATCGGAACGATGCGTGCGCTTTTATTAGCAACGCGCCGTGGCGTTTAGTGAACGGAAGCGGGCCGGTGTTGGTCGGGCGCCGCTCGTGCAGCTTCCGCGCCACGCGTATGGTGCGGGCGCACGGCTGCCCGGGATTACGCTCGGACGACGCGAAACTGGTCGCGTCTTTGCTTCCGTCGGCCGGGAGAGCCGGCCGCGGACTCATGGCGCGAAGGGATCCTTCGGGAACGGCGGGTCGAGGATCGATCGCGCGGCGTCGCGGCGGAGCAGGCGCAGGGGCCCGTCGACCCACCACGACTCGACCGATCGCCGTTCCGACTCGTCGTCCCACGGGCTTGCCAGCAGCGAGCGGGCCTTATCGGCGTCGCCGATTCGGAAGTGGGCCATGGCCAGGAAGACGGCCTCCAGGGGCGGCACTCCGCCGCTCCCGCTCAGAGCAATCCCATCCTGGATGCGCTCGATTGCCTCGCGGTAACGGCCCAGGCGGTAGAGCACGGCGCCGAAGGCACGCAGGCACTGGCCCTTGAATGGCCGGTCGGCCGGATCTGTGGCCGCCGGCAAGCGCTCGATCCAGCCCAGGGCCTTGCCGTCTTCGCCAACACCACCGGGTCCCAGGCTGAGGATACTGGCCAGGTTCACGCAGACGCGTCGATCATCGATCACCGCGGGATGCCGGTCCCGCAGGATCTGGCAGACCCGCTGAAAACCGTCTGCGTCGTCGATCTCGAGATGCGCGATCGCGGCCCAGAGCCAGACGCGATACGGCGCAGGCCCCAGGGCAATGGCCCGGTCCCAGAGTGGTACAGCCAGGGCCCAACGACCTGCTCGGCTCCGCTCGAAGGCGATGCGGATCAGGAACGCAATGTCCCCGCCCCGGGCAAGCGCCAGTTCGGCATCGCCCCAGAATTCGGAATCACGGCCCACAAAGGACAGCATCTCAGCACGCTGCGCATAGGTCAGCCAGTCGTCGGGTCGGACAGTGATAACGCGGTCGAGCAGGCGGCGGGTGTCTGGGGGCCGTCCCTCGTAGCGGAAGTCCTCTGCACGGTGAAGCATCCAGTCGAGGACGATGTCTCGCGGACCCAGGGCGATGGCCCGCTCAAGCTCGGCCTCGGCCGAGGCCACATCGTCGGCCCAGAGCAAGGCGCGGGCACGCCGCGCGTGCAACAGGCCGTCGTCAGGCCGGGCGGCGATAAGGCGTTCGAGGTGCCAGCGCAACCGGAAGTTGTCCCCGGCCGCCTCGGCGTCCCGGGCATTCGCCTCGTGCCAGACCGCCAGGTCGGTCGTCTCGGGCATGAACGACGCGTCGTCAGCCTTTGCGCGAAGCTGTCGCCGCTTATCGGAAGTGAGCGCGACAGGAGACCTTCCGGAGTCGAGTTCGCGGTCGGTCCGCAACTGAACGTGCCGGACCAGGTCCGCGACCGTCACGACCGAAGGCTGGGGTACGGGCCACTTGTGGACGATCCCCGGCAATTCCACTGCCACGAGCGATTGGCCATCGGGCCGGAAGGCCATGGCGAAGCACTCATTCCGGAGCGTGCCGACGACACCCAGCGGCCTGGCGGTGGAGACCTCCCAGAGGCGAATCGTGTGGTCGCCGGAAGGAACCGCGAAGCCGCTCCCGTCGGGGTTGAAGATCGCCGGAATCCGCGAACGTCCGGGATGGGTCATCACCGGTGAAGCCGGCACCAAGGTGCTTGCGTCCCAGAGCTGGACGGCGGTCACGTCGGTCCGTTCGCTCGTGATCAGGATCAGCCGGCTGTCCGGGCTGAACGCTATGCCTAGCACTCTGCCACCGTGGTAGAGTTCGCCCCGGACCAGTCCGGTCGCCGTTTCGATGACGCGGGAAGTTCCATCGTGTGCCCCGACAGCCAGAGCCGCCGCCCGTCCGGGCTGAACGCAAGGCACGCGGCGTGGGCTTTGAAACGCACCCCATCGCCCCTGACAAGGCGGGAGGCGATGTCCCAGAGGAACGCCTGGGGGATGGGTGTTGCGCAGCCAGTCGCCAGCAGCCGTCCATCCGGGCTGAACGCCATGCTGAATACATCCTGACCCGCTTTGAACGGCTTGCCGTTCCGTGTCCCGGTCCGGGTATCCCAGAGCAGACAGGCGCCGTCGCGGTCGCCAGTGGCCAGCAGCTTGCCGTCCGGGCTGAACGCCAGAGCCATGACATTCGCGAAGTGTGGTAGCGGAACCGGCTTCGAGCGGCCCATCGCCCCATTCGGCGCGCCAGTGATGGCCCCTGAAACGCCTGGATTCCCCAACTCGTAGAGGACGACATCGCGATTCGCCGACGCAATGCGACGGCCGTCCGGGCTGAAAGCCGCAATGGTGTCGTGGGCCCAGTCCTGCTGGGTCATGGGTCGTCCGGTTGGCTCGCCCGAATCGACGTCGACCAGTCGGGCCATGTGATCGCCGCTGATCAGGACGCGGGTCCCGGTTCGATCGATCGTCGCGTGGCACAACCTCTTGTAAACTGCCAGTTCCGTGATGCCGTCGACTCTCTGGTTCGGGAGTGTGGGCCTCTGGCCGATCGGGGCGAGATCGCCGCGGCCGAGCTCCCAGAGCCGCGCGGTGCCGTCGAAACCGGCGGTCACGATCAGCCGGCCGTCGCTGCGAGAACGACGCGTCCCAGACGTCGCCTTCGTGTCGAAGCGGCGAGGCGAGTGGCAAGCCAGTGGCCGCATCCCACACCCGCGCTGTGTGGTCGGCGCTGGAGGTAACGATCAGGCGCCCGTCGGGTGAGAACGCACCGACGCGGATCTTGACTACGTGGCGAAGCGGGCTCCCGACTGCGCGGCCATCGGCAATGTCCCAAAGTTGCGCCGTGTCTTCCGATATTACGAGGAGACGCTGGCTATCGGGGGAAAACGTCGCTGCACGAAAACTACCGTCAGCCGGCGAGAAGGAGGCGACCTCCCGGCCAGTGAGCGCATCCCAGAGCTGCGCCGTCCGATCCCGATCACCGGTCCCAATCAGCCGCCCATCGGGGGAGAAAGAAAGCCAGGCCAGGCCCTCGGCCGCGATGGGCGGCCCGACCAGCGCGCCGCTGGCGATGTCGCAGGTCCGGACTCGCCGATTCTCACGGTCCAGCAAGAGCAGGCCGTCCCCGTCCGGTGAGAAGAGGGCGACTCGGATCGTATTCTCGATTATTGTTCGGAGGCGGTCCCGCTCCGCCTGCGACAGCGCGGCGAATCGGGCGGTGTCGGCCTCCTGTGGCAACTCGATCCGGCGTCCCGTCTCGGACTTCCCACAGCCTGGTCGTCTGGAGGAAATCGCGGCTCAGCAGGAGCCGGCCATCTGGTGAGAATTCGACCCGGGACGATGCAGATTCGCCGTGATCCAGGGTCGGCCCCACGGGCCGGCCGGTCGAGGCGTCCCAGGTCCGGACCTTGCCGTCGTCGCAGCCGGTGGCGACGAGCCGGCCATCGGGGGAGAACGCGACGCAATTCACATTGTCGGTGTGCTCCAGCGGCGGTGGCAAGCGGCTGGCCGGTCGCCACATCCCATAACCGGGCGACCTTCTCCTCGGCGTGTGTCACGACGACTCGGCCGTCGAGGCGGAAGCGGGCGTGGTAAACAATTCCGGGATGCTCGAGGATCGCGCGGGGGCGAAGACGCGGCCTTCCCATGCCGCCAGGTTCGTTCGCACGCGATCCTGGCGAAGTCGGGCCTGCTCCGGTGGTGCCTCGGCCAGGGCCTCGGCCATCCAGAGCAGTCCGTAGTCGAAGTCCCCTCCCTGAGCGAACTCCAGCCCCTTTATCGAGAAACGCGGGAAGCAATCTCGACCTGGGCCCGGAGCCGCAGTCGAGTCAGCCTCTGCCAATTGATGTGCACGGCCGCCACTCGGCGTTGGCCCGCCGCCACTGGACGTCACGCCCGCGAAACCCGCGAGGAAGACGACGACCAGCGCCGCCAGCAGCCCGGCCACCACCTTGTTCCGCCGCGACCAGCGCCACGCACGCTCCCAGCGCCGCGTCGCGGCGCGCCCGGATCGTCCGGTCCTCCAGGAACCGCCGCAGGTCCTCCGCCAGCGCCTCGGCCGTCGCATACCGCTGCTGCCGGGTCCCGCTCCATCGCCTTGAGGATGATCGTCTCCAGGTCGCGGGCGATCGCCGGCTGCACTGCCGTGGCCGGGGCGGGTCCTGGTGCAAAATCTGGTGCAACGAGCACCGACCGGTCCGCGTCCGCGTACGCCGGACGGCCGCAGACCAGCTCGTAGAGCGTGACGCCCAGCCCGTAGATATCGGCCTGCTCGTCCCCTCGGCCGCTCAACCGCTCCGGGGCCACGTAGCGAAGTGTTCCCAAAAAATCGCCGGTGTGCGTCAGTGTGAGGGTATCGCTGGCATCGTGGGCCAGGCCGAAGTCGGTGACCCAGACTGTCCCCTGTTCGTCGAGCAGGAGGTTCGACGGCTTGATATCGCGATGGATCACGCCGTGTGCATGGGCATACGCCAGCGCCTCGGCGACCTGCACGCCGATCCGGGCCGCCTCGCGGTCGTCGAACCGTGCCTAGAGCCGGCGGACTTGGCGCTGCTCGTTCAGCACGGCGTCGAGCCCGCGCCCGGCGATATACTGCATGACGTAGAAGTGCCGCCCGCTCGTGCTCGCCCACGCCGAAGACCGGCACGATGTTGGTATGGTGCAGCCGCCCGGCGGCGCGGGCCTCGCGGCGGAACCTGGCGAGGTCGCCGTGCTCCGGAAGGAACTTGAGCGCCACATGGCGGTTGAGCGAGCCCTGGAACGCCTCGCAGACGACCCCCATCCCGCCGCGGCCGATCTCGCGGATGATCCGGAACTCGCCCCACGGCTCGCCCGTTTCCGGCAGTGAAGGGCCCGCACCCGAGCCCGCCTGAGTGGTGTCCGCCTTATCTGTGTCCAGGAAAGTACTGGGAAGGCCGCCGCAAATCGGCAACGACCGCATCGGCGATCCCGTCGAGCCGGCTGGCCTGCTCCTCGCACGCGGTGCAGACCCCGAGATGAAGCGCAACGGCGCTGAGCTCGGGCTCCGGGAGGTCTCCCAGCGCGAAAGCCGACAACGTCTCGTGACTCGGGCAGTCGGTGCGATTCATCGGCTCGTCCTCGGGCCATTCGCGAGCGGCCACGCGATCTCAGAGAAACCAGGTGCAAGTCCGATCGGGTACCAATATAGTATCCTGACGCTCTGGTCGCGCTATTACGTTGGAGTATTCGCAATCGTGTGACACCAATTCGAATAGGAGCGGCGGCCCGACCAGCACTTTCGGAGTAAGATCTCGTGGGCTCAGGAGATTCGACGTCGTCGTCCCTGCTGCGCGGGCCGAGGCGCGTGAGCCCACGGCGTGGCAGCGGCTCCTAAGCCTGTATGCGCCCCTGGTCCACCACTGGTGCCGGCAGGCGGGGATCCGTCCAGACGATATCCCGGACGTCTCACAAGAAATCTTCGCCGTCGTCGCCGCGAAGCTGGCGCAATTTCAGTCCGACCGCCCCGGGACGACATTCCGGGCCTGGATGCGCGGGATTGCACAAAACAAGCTCAAGGACCACGCTCGACATCGGCACGAGCCGGCCATCGGCGGCACCGATGCCCAGAAGCAGTTCCAGCAACTCCAGGCGCCGGTTGAATCAGTGGAAGTCGAGCTCTCGGAGAGTCCCGGCGATGTGACTGAGCTGTACAGGCGGGCTTTGAAACAGGTGCAGAACCAGTTCGAGGAACGGACATGGAGAGCATTTTGGCGAGTGACCGTCGAGAACTGCTCGCCGGCGGAAGTCGCCGCGGAGCTGGGGATCACCGCCAATGCCGTCCGCCAGGCCAAGTCGCGCGTGCTGCGCCGTTTCAAGGAGGAGATCGGCGAGTTGATCGCGTGATTTCTGATCGGATTGGGCCAACGGGCCGGACGGCGCGTGAGTCGCAACCAGTCGCGCACGACGTGGGAGAGCAGGCATCCGGCATCGACCCCTCTGACGGCTTCCCGTCGCCATATCCGGCCCACGGCGATTTCATCTACGCTTTGCGATCGCACAATCCTGCCATATCCCCCGGGCCCCGGCCGAGTAAGACCGCGCAGCACACTGTCCAAAAAAAACGTGTCACACTTCTCGCAGAATACTGTGTAGCGAAGAATTACCGCAGAGATCGACAGATCTTGAGCCGACGATCAGGCCGGTACCGAGCAGGTAACCGGCGAAACATCCCGTGAAGGGCATCCGCATCATGAATCACGTTCGTTCTGCGCACTGGCGTACGACGGCAAGAACGTAGTCTGAGCCGGTCGGGCTGAAAAGCCTGAGCGACCTGGGGCCAAGCCGTGCCCCTAGGGAGGGGCCAACGTCCTCGACATGACGCTCGAGTCTGATCGGAGTGCGCGCACGATCCGATCACGCGAACGCTTGTTCTCGATTCGTCTCGGCGGCTGAGCATCCGCTGTGCCACGACCAAGACGTGACCGCGCCAGTCGCGATCAGCGATGGATCCGTCGGTTCGACACCGTCGAGCTGATGAAGGAAACAGAACAGACGACGTTGAGAACTCCGCACCCAGCACCCCAGGCGACTTCCCGATTCGCCGGCGACCCTGACTGAAGTCATATTTGAAGGAGAGCACCCATGTTCCGCACCTGGAAATCGGCAGATGGACAAGCGGGCAGCCGCGTGCCGGGCTCGAGCCGACTGGATCGAGCCGTCGTGGGAAGCGACGGGTCCGGAGGATCAACTCGCTCGAATGGCTCGAGGACCGGACGCTGCTCTCGACCTACGTCGTGAGCAGCACGGCCGACAGTACGGCCGCGGGAACGCTGCGTTCTGCCGTCGCTGCGGTGAACTCGGGTCAAGAATACCGCGATCGAATTTGAACTGGGCACGGGTTCGGAAACGATCACGCTCTCTTCTGGTGACCTGGTGCTAACCAACACGAGCAACACGATCACGATCTACGATCAACCCGGCGAGGGCCCGGTGACGATCAGCGGGAATAATGCGAGCCGGGTGTTCCAGATCAACAAGAACGTCACGGCCGAACTCTCCGACCTGACCATCACCGGTGGCCGTGTGACGGGAAACGGCGGAGGCGTGCTGATCGCGGGGGGACGCTAGAGCTATCCAACGTTGACGTGACGGGAAACAAGGCACTCGGCTCAGCGGGAGTGAATGAGGCCGGCGGCCCGGGGGGCGAGGCTCAGGGCGGCGGCGTCTACATGAGTGGAGGCAAACTCACGCTTTCCCACGCCCGGATCCAGGGTAACACGGCGAGGGCGGTGCCGGCGGCTCCGGTGCCGCAAACAATCCAGGTGGAAAAGGAGGCATCGGGCAGGGCGGTGGCTTGTATGTCGGCGCGGGCAGCGTGTCGATCAAGAGTACCGAGTTCCTCCAGAATCAAGCCGTCGGCAGCGCAGGCGGCCGGGGTGGTAACGCCACCGGGAGCCATGCGGGCGGGGCAGGCGGCGCGGGGAACACGGGCGTGGGTGGGGCTTTATTCGTCGCCGGCGGAACGGTTAATGTCACCGACGCGACCGTGCAATCCAACCAGGCACGCGGCGGCGGAGGCAACGCCGGCGGCACCGGAGGGCATTCTGCTCATGGCGGGAAACTCGGCGGTGGCGGCGGCAATGGAGCCGTGGGTCGAGGCGGAGGTCTCTATGTCGCCGGCGGGACCGTGAACTTCCACACCGGCTCAATCAGCCGAAACGAGGTGCAAGGCGGCAACGCCGGCCATGGCGGCATCGGCGGTCCAGGGCAAACCGGTGGGCCCGCACAATCGTTCGGAGGCCAGGGCAGCAACGGCTACCGGGGCGGCACTGGGGGCCCGGGCGGTGCCGGGGGCGGCGGGTCAGGGGGGCGGTCTCTTCGTCGCCGGTGGAATTCAGACGACCGTTCTCGACTCCGCGATCAGCGAGAACGCGTGCGTGGGCGGGACGGGCGGCATTGGCGGAACCGGTGGCCGCGGTGGCCGCGGTGGCAGCGGCGGGCCAGGCCAGTCCGCGACAGTCTTCCGCGACGCTGGGGCTGGTGGGCGCGGCGGCACCGGCGGCGGCGGTGGCACTGGTGGCGCGGGCGGCCAGGGGGGCGCGGCTCAGGGGGGCGAAATGTTTGTCTCCGTCGGCACGCTGAGCGTCTCTGCTTCCACCCTCGCCGATAACTCGCTAGCGCTGGCGCGGGCGGAAAAGGTGCTGCCGGCGGTGCCGGCGGCGCCGGCGGCCCGGGCGGCCACGGTGGCAATGGGGATCCCATTCACGACACGGGGTCCCCTGGTGCACAGGGCAACCCGGGCAATGCTGGCGGCAACGGGCAGAACGGCTTGGCTGGCGCTGCCAGTGGCGGCGGCCTCTCACTCCAGTCCGGAACAGCCAAGCTCATGTTCGTGACCGTCGCCGATAATTCAGGCGGCATCGTGCAGAGCGGCGGCGACTTCATCGCCACCGATGCGCTGGTGGCCGAGAACGGCAGCGGCATCGGAGCCGACTTCAATGGTGACGGCGGCGGGACGGATGTCAATAACAGCCTCCTCGGCACGGATCCCATCGGTGGTTTTGGTGGTTCGTCTGTCACCATCAACGTCGAGCCGCACCTTTCCTCCCTGGGGGATTACGGGGGGCCGACGGAAACCGTCGCCCTCTTCCCCGGGAGGCGCCGGCATCGGCAAGGGTGTTACCATCAGCGGCTTGGGCGTCGATCAGCGCGGCTTTTCGGTCGACACGCCAACGCCCGACATCGGCACTTTCAGACCCACCTCTCTTACTCGCTAGTCGTGCAGAGCACCGGGGACGACGGAGCCCCCGCCGGTGAGTTCGACCTCCGAGGTGCGATCGATATGGCAGGTGTCCTGGGCGGGGTACAGGCGATTACCTTCGACCCGACCGTTTTCGCGACGGCCCAGACAATCAACTTGACCGCGGGCCAGCTCGGGTTGAGTTCGGGCTCAGCAACGATTACCGCCCCAGCGGCGGGCGTGACGATCAGCGGCGGCGGCGGCGCCAGCTCAGTCTTCCAGATCGACTCGGGCGCCACGGCGGTGTTCTCTGGCGGGATCACGCTCACCTGCGGATCGAGTTCCTTGCCCAGTAACGTTGTCTTCAATCAAGGCACGCTCCAGATCGATCCCGGCGTGAGCTTTGGGACCGGCACGATCATCAACGATGGCAGCCTGATCTTCGACCGGACCGACTCGAGCACGGTCTTCAACGCGATCGTCGGCACGGGCTCGCTCACCGTGGAGGGTGGGGGCTCAGTCACCCTCTCGGGCACCGACACCGACACCGGCAGCATTTCTGTCGCCGACACCGGGACCGAGCTGCAATCGGCTACGAACCAGGCCACGGCGCCCGCGTCGGTATCCGGGTTCGGAACGACTGGCACGGGCTGGAAGACCAATAAATCCGGCAACTTTACTCCCACGATCACGAACAATCTCCTCGAGCTGACCGACGGTAACAACAGCGAGGGGAACAGTGCTTTCGACACCACCGCGGTGCCTACGACGGGGAACTTCGTGGCGAGCTTCACCTATACCGCCACGTCCAGCGGCTTCCCGAACAACGGCGCTGACGGGGTGGCGTTCGTGTTGCAAGACTCGGCCGCCGGCGACACGGCCCTGGGCGGAGGCGGCGGCGGCCTGGGCGCGAGCGGAATCGCCGGTCCTGGCCTGGTGCTTTCTTTCAACATCTATCAGCCCAGCACCGTGGCGCCGGCTTCTTTGCAGCCGCCACCGGCAGTTTGTCGCAGAACAGCGGCTCGTACCAGTCGGTCAGCCCGGTCGTTCTGAACAACTCCGACCCGAAAAACGTCGTCATCTCGTACAACGCCGCAACCGATGCGCTGACCGAGCAGGTGACCGACTCGGTCACGCACGCGACCAAGATCCTCACTTATAGCGTGAACCTGAACTCGATCTTCGGCGGCCAGACCGCCTTCGTAGGGTTCACCGGCGGATCAGGGGCGCGACGGCCACGCAGAAGATCGGCAGTTTCAGCTTCAACACCGGGAATCCCTCGACAGCGGTGACCCAGGTGAACCTCTCCAGCAGCTTCAACCGGATCGGGATCGAGAACGACGGTACCACGTTCTCGTCCAGCGGCGGGCTGGATAATGGTGGCAATGCCCTGTCTGCCAACCTCCTCGGCCCGCAGGTCTTTTCCAACGGGCAGACGTTCACCCTCGGCCCGGCGGGTTCAAGTGACGACATCGATTCCAACGGTCAGAAGGTCACGCTGCCGCAGGTAAATGCTTCGCAGCTTCTGATTCTGGGAACGGCGGTCAATGGGAGTCAAGCCAACCAGACATTCACCGTCACTTACACCGACAATACCACCCAGACGTTCACACAGAGCCTGAGCGACTGGGGTGCATCGCAGAACTACGCGGGCGAGTCGATCGCTGTGACGACGTCTTATCGGGACACGAGCGGCGGGGGGACTAGCACGACGCCGTTTAACGTCTACGGTTATTCCTTCAACCTGAACGCCGGCAAGACTGTCGAGAGCATCACCTTGCCGAATAACAACGATGTCGAGATTCTCGCGATGGACTTGATGTCCACGGCGCCGCAGGTGAACGTGGGCACCGGCACCATTTGGAGCCTGAGCGGCCCGGCGGCTGTGATCTCAATTGCAGGCGCCGGCAATATCGATCTCAACGGCAACACGCTCTCGATCGGTGAGACCCCGAATCAGTCCTCCACGTTTGCCGGCACGATCGCCGACGCTGGCAGCGTGGTAAACGACGGCCCCGGGACGCTTTTGCTCTCGGGCCCGAATACCTACTCAGGCGGCACGACCATAAGCGCCGGGACGCTGCAACTGGGTAGCAGCACCGCCATGGGGAGCGGATCCGCAACAATCAATGGCGGCACCCTGGACCTTGACGGCCAGACCATCGCGACACCCTTGACGGTGGTTGGCGTCGGTTTCGGTGGCAACGGGGCCCTGATCAATAGCAACATGGCCATCGCGGCGGGCGATTCGGCCAGCATCTCCGAGGCGCCGGGCGAAGCCTTCATCATTGGCGGGCCGGGAAACGTGACGCTCTCCGGGCCGGTCGGCAGCAGCAACAACTTTACTGTCACCAAAGTCGGTGCGGGCATGCTCACCTTGGGCGGCTCGGGTGACAACTCCTACCTGGGGTTGGTCGTCGATTCGGGCACGGTGATCCTGGACAAGAACAGCAATGATTCACCGGATGTTCACGCGGTCGGCGGTGTAGGGCTCACTGTGAACAGTGGCGGCACGGTGCAATTGAGCGGCACGGGCGACTACCAGCTTTACCAGGGTGCCGATGCGACGGTCAATGCCGGCGGCGTCCTGGACTTGGACGGCCAGAACCAGACCTTGACCACCGGCTTGCTGACTCTTGATGGCTCCGGCAGCGGCAGCGGGGCGCTGATCAACTCGCTGGCAGGTAGCACCGCGACCCTTACTGCGAGCGTCTCGCTCGCCAGCAACTCGAGCATCGGCGGCCCCGGTTACCTGGCCTGGCCGGTACCATCAGCGGCAGCGGCTCACTTACCCAGACGGGCCCGGGCATGACCACGCTTTCCGGCACCAATACCTATACCGGGGGCACCATCATCAGTGGCGGCACGCTGTCGATCTCAAACGACGCCAACCTTGGGGCAGACCCCGCAGTCGCGACGCCCGGCAACATCGTCATAAACGGCGGCGCGCTGCAGGGCGCGGACTTTGCTCTCGCCACCAATCGTGGCATCGCTCTTGGCCCGTCCTCGGGTAGCGGCAGCGGCACCATCACGACGACCAGCGGCACCTTCGCCGTTAGCGGGATCGTCGCCAACAACGGCAGTAGTGGCACCGGCGGGCTGATCGTAAACGGTGGCGACACAGTTCTGCTTACCGGTTCCAACAC
The DNA here is from genome assembly GCA_963707765.1 of uncultured Gammaproteobacteria bacterium. Taxonomy (GTDB): domain Bacteria; phylum Pseudomonadota; class Gammaproteobacteria; order Steroidobacterales; family Steroidobacteraceae; genus Bog-1198. The sequence continues at coordinate 14,154 of CAVPQZ010000001.1, forward strand.
GTACAGCGGCGGCACGACGATCAGCGGCGGCACGCTGGAAACATTGTTTAGCAGCGCCCCCTGGGCACGGGCACTGTGACCGTCGATGGCGGGACGCTGAATATCAGTACGTCCAGTCCGACAGTGGCGGGATTGACGCTCGAGAGTGGCAACGTCATTGGTTCCACGGGAGTGCTGAAGTCGACGTCGACTTTCCAGGTCCAATCCGGATCGATCGGGGCGATCCTGGGCGGCAACGTCGGGCTGAACATGACCACGAACGGCGTGGTCACGCTCTCGGGCGCCAACACGTACATCGGCGTCACGACGATCAGCGGCGGCACGCTGTCGGTCTCAAAAGACACCAACCTTGGAGAAGACCCCGGTGTCCCGAAGTCCGGCAACATCGTCTTGAACGGCGGCACGCTCGAGGTCACGGCCAGCTTTACTCTCGCCAGCAATCGTGGCATCGCTGTTGGCCCGTCCTCGGGCGGCGGCAGCGGCACCATTGCGGTGACCAGCGGCAACCGCTCACCGATGCCGGCATCGTCGCCAACAACGGCAGCGGCACCGGATCCTGATCGTGACCGGAGGCGGCACGCTCGTGCTTTCCGGTGCCAACACCTACAGCGGTGGCACGACGATCAGCGGCGGGCACGCTGTCGGTGAGCAACGATGGCACCAAACCAGATGGACAACCTTGGAGCGGACCCCGGTAGTCGCGACGGCCAGCAACATCGTCCTGAACGGCGGCACGCTCGAGGCCACGGCCGGCTTTACTCTCAACAGCAATCGCGGCATCGCCTTGGTCCGTCCTCCGGCAGCGGCAGCGGCACGATCGACGTCGCTCTGCAGCAACACGCTCACCTATGGCGGCATCGTCGCCAACAACGGCAGTGGCAACGGCGGTCTGACCCTGGCCGGCGGCGGCACGCTTGCGCTTTCCGGCGCCAATACCTACAGCGGGGGCACAACGATCATCGGCGGTACGCTGCAACTCGGTAGCAGCACCGCATTGGGCGCGGGCGATGTCACCGTCAATGGCGGGACGCTCGATATCAACTCGTTCAGCGAGACAGTGCCGGGATTGACGCTCGAGTTTGGCAGCGTCATTGGTACCACGGGCGTGCTCGAGTCGACGTCGGCTTATCAGGTCCAAGACGGATCAATCGGGGCGATCCTGGGTGGCAGCGATGGGCTCGACATGACCACGAACGGCGAAGTTACGCTGTCAGGCGCCAACACGTACTCAGGCGTCACGACGATCAGCGGAGGCGAGCTGTTTGTCTCGAGCGACGCCAACCTTGGAGCCGACCCGGGTAGCCCGACGCCCGGCAGCATCGCCCTGAACGGCGGCACGCTCGTGGCCACGGCCAGCTTTACTCTCAACAGCAACCGCGAAATTGCCGTCAGCCCAAACTCCGTCGGCAACTTCGCCAACATCGGTGTCCAGGGCGACGTCACGCTCAGCTACGGCGGAATCGTCAGCGGCACCGGCGGCCTGATTGTGGGCGGTGGCGGCACGTTCGTGCTCTCGGGCGCGAACACGTATAGCGGCGGCACGGTCATCTACTTCTGCACGCTGGAGGTCACAAACGGCGGCAGCCTCGGCAGCGGGAGCGTAACCGACTATGGCGGCCTCGTCTTCAACCGCAGCGACACCAGCACGGTGGTCAATTCGATCAGCGGCCAGGGCGGTTTGTCCATGCTGGGAAGCGGCACGGTCACGCTCTCCGGTGCCAATACATTTACTGGAACGACGGTCGTGGAAGCAGGGACGCTTATTGTGGGCAACTCCACTTCCGCAGAGCCGTGGACGAGCTCCACAGAAATCGATAGCGGCGCGAGCGCCGACTTCATGGAACTGAACATCACCGACGCTCCAATCGAAAACAGCGGCAGCGTGACGCTCACCGGCTGCAGCATCAGCGGCGGTTCCGCCGTCGACGGCGGCGGGATGAACAACAGCGGCACGGCGACGCTCTACGACTGCACGCTCAGCGGTAATATGGCGAGCGGTAATGGCGGTGCGCTTTACAATACCGGCACGGCGACGCTCATCGGCTGCACAGTAGCGGGGAACTCCGCCTCGGATGGTGCTGGAGTCTACAACCCAACGGGAACGCTTTCGCTGACCGACACGATCATCGCCGGCAACACTGCGCCAGCAGGTGGTGCCGCGAGCGACGTCGGCGGAACCGGTGCCTCCGGCGTCAGCGGCTCGTATAATCTGATTGGCGATGGCGGCTCCGGCGGCATCTCTAATGGCGTGAACGGCGACATCGTCCTGACCCCCCAGACAGAAGGCTCGGTGGGACTCAGCTCGCTCGGCAATTACGGCGGGCCGACCGAAACCATCGCCCTCCTGCCTGGCAGCCAGGCCATCGGTGCGGGTATCGAGGCAGACTTTCCTGGAACGGCAAAACCGATCATCACCGATCAGCGGGGCTTCCCGCTCGACTCGCCGAACCCGGACATCGGCGCCTTCCAGAGCAACCCGCTCGTGGTTAACACCACGGTGGATGGCAGTGGAGCGCCTCTCGGCAGCCTGAGTTGCGCCAGGCGGTCAATCTGGCGAACGTCCTGGGCGCGACCGAGTCGATCACATTCAACCCGACCGTATTTGCTCAAGCCCAGACGATCACCTTGACCGCGGGCCAGCTCGAGTTGAGCTCGGGCTTGCCAACGATCACCGGCCCGGCAGCGGGCGTGACGATCAGCGGTGGGGGCGCCAGCCGCGTCTTCCAGATCGATTCGGGTGTGATGGCGACCCTCTCGGGCCTGACGATAACCGGTGGATCAGCCTCGTACCTCAGCGGGGGTGGAGTCATCAACTTCGGCGGCGTGACCCTGCGTGACAGCACGATCAGTGGCAACACAGCGGGATCAGGCGGCGGCCTGGCAAACTACGGCACCGCATACCTGACCGGTTGCACGATCAGCGGCAATTCCACCGAAGCCCAGGGCGGCGGCCTGGGCAATTTCGCCAGGGATGGGGTGGCAAACTTGACCCTGACGGATTGTACGATCAGTGGGAACACAGCGGATGCCGGCGGCGGGATCTGCAACGGCCCTTATCTGAGCAACGTTGCCGCTGTCGAACTGACGCTCACGGGCTGCACGATCGCGGACAACACCGCCCGTTTCGGGGGCGGGCTCCTGAACATCGACACGGCGAGTCTGACCGATTGCACGATCAGCGGCAATTCGGCCCAAGGATATGCCGGCGGCGGGATGTTGAACCTCAACGGCACGGCGACCCTCACTTCCTGCACGCTGTCCGGCAACACGATTCGCTACATGGCGTCTGGTTACGGGGGTGGCGCGGGCTTCTACAACTACTCCGGACTGTATTCGGCGACCACGGCGACACTCACGGACACGATCGTTGCCGGCAACTCGTTGAGCGGCAGTGCCAGCGACATCGCCGGCCCGGGTGCCTCGAGCGTCACTGGCTCCTATAATCTGATCGGTACGGGTGGTTCGGGCGGCCTGACCACCGCGGACAACAACCTGATTGATGTAGCTGACCCGCTCCTGGCCCCGCTGGGCGATTATGGCGGCCCTACCGAGACCATCGCTCTGCTACCCGGCAGCCCCGCCATCGGCGTGGGCACGGTAGTCGGCGGCATCACAACCGATCAGCGCGGAATGCCCCTCGATCCCTTTGGTTCCGACATCGGCGCCTTCCAGAGCAACCCGCTCGTGGTTAACACCACGGTGGATGGCAGTGAAGCTCCCTTCGGCGACCTGAGTTTGCCCAGGCCGTCAACCTGGCGAATGTCCTGGGCGCGGCCGAGTCGATCACATTCAACCCGACGGTCTTTGCTTTAGCCCAGACGATCACCTTGACCGCGGGCGAGCTCGAGCTGAGCGCTGGGGAACCCACGATCACCGGCCCGGCGGCGGGCGTGACGATCACCGGTGGGGGTGCCAGCCGGGTCTTCCAGATCGATTCGGGTGTGATGGCGACCCTCTCGGGCCTGACGATAACCGGTGGATCGGCCTCGAACCTCGGCGGGGGTGGAGTCATCAACTTCGGCGCCGTGGCACTGAGTAACAGCACGATCAGTGGCAACACGGACACGAACTTCGGCGGCGGACTGGATAACTACGGCACCGCATACCTGACCGGTTGCACGATCAGCGGCAATTCCGCCGGATCCCTGGGCGGCGGCCTGGAGAATTTCAACGCCAATGGGGTTGCAAACTTGACCCTGAGCGATTGCACGATCAGTGGCAACACAGCGGGATCAGGCGGCGGCGGAATCTATAACGGCGGCGGCGATAGCCACGCATCCGGTGTCGAACTGACGCTCATGGGCTGCACGATCGCCGACAACACATCCTGGAACGGGGCCGGGCTCCTGAACATCGACACGGCGAGTCTGACCGATTGCACGATCAGCGGCAATTCGGCCCAAGGATATGCCGGCGGCGGGTTGGCTAACGATAACGGCACGGCGACCCTCACTTCCTGCACGCTGTCCGGCAACACGATTCGCTACATTGGGAATGGTTCCGGGGGTGGCGCGGGCATGTACAACTACTCTGGACCGGATCGCATGGCCACGGCGACTCTTACGGACACGATCGTCGCCGGCAACTCGTTGAGCGGCAGTGCCAGCGACATCGCCGGCCCGGGTGCCTCGAGCGTCACTGGCTCCTATAATCTGATCGGTACGGGTGGTTCGGGCGGCCTGACCACCGCTGACAACAACCTGATTGATGTAGCTGACCCGCTCCTGGCCCCGCTGGGCGATTACGGCGGGCCAACGCAGACCGTCCCTCTGCTACCCGGCAGCCCCGCCATCGGCGTGGGCAAAGCCGTCGGCGGCATCACAACCGATCGCGCGGAATGCCCCTCGATTCCCCTGGTTCCGACATCGGCGCCTTCCAGAGCCAGGGATTCACTCTCACGCTCGTGAGTGGCAGCTCGCCGCAAGCCGCGATCGCCGGTACGGCTTTCGCGAATCCGCTCGCGGTCACCGTCACGGCCAACAACCCGCTCGAGCCAGTCGCCGGAGGCATCATCAATTTCATTGCGCCCTCCAGCGGCGCCTCGGCGGCTCTGGCCAGTGGCACGGCCACGATTGGCAGTAATGGCGAGGCCTCGATCAACGCGACGGCCAATGGCACCCTCGGCAGCTACGCCGTCACGGCCTCCGCCACCGGAATTGCCGCGCCGGCGTCGTTCACATTGACAAACACGGGGACGTTGGCCGTCACCTCGATCGCTGCGGTCTCGCCCAACCCGCGGAACTCGGCTGTCTCGACCATCGACGTCTCGTTCAACGCGCCGATCAATACCAGCAGCCTGAGCCCTGGCGCCTTGACCCTGACCGATAACGGCGGAGCGAACCTGATCAACGCCGGCGTGACACTTTCACTCGTCTCCGGCGACACCTACGCGATCGGCGGCCTGTCGAGTTTGACAACCGCCGAAGGGAATTATGAGCTGAGCGTGAACGCAGCCGAGATCGAGGACCAGTACGGTTTCGCCGGTACGGGCACCGCCTTCACCTCGTGGCTGATGGACACGACCCCGCCGACGAGCGCGGTCCGCTCGCTGCCGGGGCAGACCACGTCCACGAGCTTTTACGTATCGGTGACCAGCAATGACCCGAGCGGGTCGAACGGAAGCGCACCGTCAGGCGTCGACTCAATCGCGATCTACGACTCCGAAGACGGCGGGTCGTACACACTCTTCACGACCGTAACTCAGGCAAGTCCCTCCGCTCTCTTCACGGGCCAGGCCGGCCACACCTACGGGTTCTACAGCATCGCGACCGACAACGCGGGCAACGTCCAGGCCACTCCGGCCACGGCGCAGGAAACCGTCCAGATCCTCCCGCCTGTGTCCGTAAGCTCGATCGCCGCGGTCACACCCAACGCGCGGAATACAGCCGTCTCGACGGTCGCCGTCACGTTCAGCATACCGGTCAATCCGAGCAGCTTCAGCGCCAGCACGCTCGCCTTGACCGACAACGGCAACGCGGTCTCGATCACGAGCGCGGTCACTCTCAGCCTCGTCTCGGGCAGCACGTATGACATCAATGGCCTGGGTGGGCTCACCGCGGCCGAGGGGACGTACAATCTGACCGTCAACGCATCGGCCATCGACGACACGTATGGCAACCCGGGCACCGGCTCATTGTCGACCTCGTGGCTGATGGACACGACCCCGCCGACGAGCGCGGTCCGCTCGCTGCCGGGGCAGACCACGTCCACGAGCTTTTACGTATCGGTGACCAGCAATGACCCGAGCGGGTCGAACGGAAGCGCACCCGTCAGGCGTCGACTCAATCGCGATCTACGACTCGGAAGACGGTGGGTCGTACTCACTCTTTACGACGGTGACACCGACAAGTGCTTCTCCCCTCTTCACGGGGCAGGCGGGCCATACCTACGGGTTCTACAGCATCGCGACCGACAACGCGGGCAACGTTCAGGCCACTCCGGCCGCGGCGGAAGCAAGCGAGCGGATCCTGCCGCCTGTGTCCGTGAGCTCGATCGCGTCGGTCACACCCAACCCGCGGAATACAGCCGTCTCGACCGTCGCCGTCACGTTCAGCATACCGGTCAATCCGAGCAGCTTCAGCGCCAGCACGCTCGCCTTGACCGACAACGGCAACGCGGTCGCGATCACGAGCGCGGTCACCCTCAGTCTTGTTTCGGGCAGCACGTATGACATCAATGGCCTGGGTGGGCTGACTGCGGCCGAGGGGACGTACAATCTGACCGTCAACGCATCGGCAATCGACGATGCATACGGCAACCCCGGCACCGGCTCATTGTCGACCTCGTGGCTGATGGACACGACGCCGCCCACAAGCACGGTCAGCTCGCTGCTTGCGAAGACCACGTCCACGAGCTTTTACGTATCGGTGACCAGTAATGACCCGGCCGGGTCGAACGGAAGCGCACCGTCAGGCGTCGACTCAATCGCGATCTACGACTCCGAAGACGGCGGGTCGTACACACTCTTCACGACGGTAACACAGGCAAGTCCCTCTGCTCTTTTCACCGGCCGGGCCGGCCATACCTACGGGTTCTACAGCATCGCGACCGACAACGCGGGCAACGTCCAGGCCACGCCGGCCACGGCGCAGGAAACCGTCCAGATCCTCCCGCCTGTGTCCGTAAGCTCGATCGCCGCGGTCACACCCAACCCGCGGAATACAGCCGTCTCGACCGTCGCCGTCACGTTCAGCATACCGGTCAATCCGAGCAGCTTCAGCGCCAGCACGCTCGCCTTGACCGACAACGGCAACGCGGTCGCGATCACGAGCGCGGTCACCCTCAGTCTTGTTTCGGGCAGCACGTATGACATCAATGGCCTGGGTGGGCTCACCGCGGCCGAGGGGACGTACAATCTGACCGTCAACGCATCGGCCATCGACGACACGTATGGCAACCCGGGCACCGGCTCATTGTCGACCTCGTGGCTGATGGACACGACGCCGCCCACGAGCGCGGTCCGCTCGCTGCCGGCGCAGACCACGTCCACGAGCTTTAACGTATCGGTCACCAGCAACGACCCAACCGGGTCGAACGGCAGCACACCGTCAGGCGTCGACTCGATCGCGATCTACGACTCGGAAGACGGTGGGTCGTACTCACTCTTCACGACCGTAACCCAGGCAAGTCCCTCCGCTCTCTTCACCGGCCAGGCCGGCCATACCTACGGGTTCTACAGCATCGCGACCGACAACGCGGGCAACGTTCAGGCCACTCCGGCCTCGGCGCAGGAAACCGTGCAGATCCTGCCGCCTGTGTCCGTGAGCTCGATCGCGTCGGTCACGCCCAACCCGCGGAACGCACCCGTCTCGACGGTCGCCGTCACGTTCAGCATACCGGTCAATCCGAGCAGCTTCAGCGCCAGCACGCTCACCTTGACCGACAACGGCAACGCGGTCGCGATCACGAGCGCGGTCACCCTCAGTCTTGTTTCGGGCAGCACGTATGACATCAATGGCCTGGGTGGGCTGACTGCGGCCGAGGGGACGTACAATCTGACCGTCAACGCATCGGCAATCGACGATACATACGGCAACCCCGGCATTGGCTCGCTCTCGACCTCCTGGCTGATGGACACCACGCCGCCGACGAGCACAATCGGCTCGCTGCCAGCCCACACGACCGCCACGAGCTTCCTGGTGTCAGCAAGCGGCACCGATCCCAACGGATCAAACAACAGTCAAGCCTCAGGCATCGCCAAATTCGCCATCTACGTCTCCGACGACGGCGGCACGTACACCCGGATGGCCACTGTCACGCCGGCGGATTCCTCCACACAGTTCACGGGCCAGGCGGGCCACACCTACGGGTTCTTCAGCATTGCCACCGACAACGCGGGCAACGTTCAGGCCACGCCAGCGGCAGCGCAGCAGACCGTGCAAATCGTTTCGCCGCTCTCGGTCAGCTCGATCAATGCGGTCTCGCCCAATCCGCGAAAATCGAGCGTCTCATCTGTTCAGGTTACGTTCAGCGAACCGATCAACACGAGCAGCCTGACCACAGGCGCACTGGTTTTGACCGACGATGGTTCCGGAAACCTGGTCAACAGCGGCGTCACGGTCACGCTTGTTTCCGGCACGACATCAACCTACTCCATTAACGGGCTGTCGACGCTTACACAAACTCAGGGCGAATACACGCTCACCGTGCACGCCGCGGATATCGAGGACCAGTATGGCTTGCTCGGCACGGGCAGTGCCGCCACGTCTTGGCTCGTGGACACGACCGCGCCTTCGAGCCACGTCGTCAATTCGCTCGGCAGTTCGCAGACAAGCGACAGCTTCCCGGTCCAGGTCAGCTTCAGCGACCCCACGGGTTCAGGCGGCGCCCGGCCTCGGGCGTCTCAGCGGTTCAGCTATGGGTCTCGGTCAATAACGGACCTTTTACCTTGTACCAGACCATGAGCTTGTCCGGCCCCGAAACTTCGGGCACGGCCACTTTCAGCTTTAGCGGGGCAGACCGCAATCTCTATGCCTTCCATAGCATCGCGATCGATGCCGCGGGCAATACTGAGAGCAAGAGCAGCACTACGGTCGAGGCCAGCACGAGCGTTCCCGACCTGAATCCGCCGATCACGCATGTGCTCTCGAGCACTCCTTCTTACTCCTGGGGCCAGTACCCGGCGTCGGATTTCAGCGGGCTGACCGCGTCGAGTTACGCAAACGGTCAGTTCACTCTCAACTGGGCTGGTGTCGATCCCGACCAGAATTCCGGTACTCCCGCCGGGTCGATCAAACTCGTGGACATCTATGTCACGGTCGATGGCAGCGCCCAAGTCTGGTCGGGCAGTTGAATGGCGGCACGCCCAGCAGCAACGGCGTCTACACCGGATCGATCAAGTACAACGCACTTGCGGACGGCGTGACGCATACCTACACCTTCTTCAGCGTCGGAATCGACGACGAGCAAAAAGCACAGCCGATGCCCGCCAGAGCGGACGCGACATTCACCGAAACGTACTCTGCTCCACTCGCGGCACGCGCTCGAGGTCGAGAAGGGCATCGCCGAGCGCTCGTTCATCGAGTATCTCGACGTGAATTTCAATCAGACCGTCTCGACCAACAGCGAGCTGCAAGCGCTCGAGGCGGGGTTAGGTAGCAGTAACGCAAGCTCTTATGTGGAGTTATTGTGGTACGGCGAAGGTCTGACGTCGACGTCCGCGTTCAAGGGCAGCGTCAACCTTTTTGGCAGCGGCACGACGGCCACGCTCAGCCTCTCGGGCAGCGATCTTTCGATCAACTTCGGGGCGGGCGGCGTCACCAGTCTGCTTACCGAGACGGGTCTATCCGGAACGGGCACGCCGACCTCAAATTTCGGCGACGGCTGGTATGCACTTGGAATCGACCTCGCCGGGAATTACTCCCAGGATGAGACGATCTGGCTGCCGTTTTACCGACTCTTTGGATCGGCCCTCGGCAACGAAACGGTGAGCGGACCATACACGACGGCGAACACGGATGCCTATGTCGTTCATAATGCCGAAGGAGAAAGTGGTCCGCTGCTCAACGCCGACGTCGACGGCAGCGGTGCGGTCAATAGCAAGGATTTAGCTTATACCATCGGCGCCAACGGCGACTCGGTCGACGCGGTTGCTCCCGCGACTTTCCCGCAATTCCAGTTGCTTGCCGGCGGTGGACCCGCGGCCGCGGCGGCTTCGGCAAACGGCACATTGATCACGCAGCAAGAAGCTCAATCGCTCGTTCCGGCCGCGATTGCCGGGTGGCAAGCCGCAGGCCTGGATGCCGCCCAACTCCGGAAGCTCGCTAGCACACAGGTTCTGGTCGGCAACCTGGGCTCGAGCATCCTCGGCGAGGAAACGCTCGGCGTGATCACGATCAATCAGACGGCCGCAGGAGACAACTGGTATGTCGGCGCAGGCAGCGGATCGAACCAGGCATTCGCGCTCGCGGGCCCGCGCGGCGAGTTGATCGCGACACCCGGCAGTGCGGCTGCGAACGCGGTTGACCTGCTCACGGTGCTCGAGCATGAGCTGGGCCACGTGATCGGACTGGCCGACAACACCGAGATTGGCGATTTGATGGACATCACGCTGGGCGCGGGCGTCCGGCGTGAACCAAACGGCGCGGACGTCGCGGCGATTGGGTCGACGCCGCCGGAGGCCATTGCGATTACCGGGGCTGGCTCGACCGGCCAGGGCGTCGCGCCGCTGGGCGCGGCAGCCGGTGGACAAAAACTCGCGAGCCCGGCCCAGCCCCAGCCTGTGACGCAAGCGACGATCGACGCGGCCCTGGCAGCACTGACAACCATCGCCGCCGGGAACGGCGACGAACAAGATCCGACGGCGACGAGTGTTTCGCCCAGCAGATTCGTCCGCCGGTACTCACGTCGAGCCGTGAAACCCAAGGACAAGAGCGACACGAGTGCGTCGGGTCTTCCTCACCCTCGCGGTGCTTTATTTTCCGCGGTGAACAAGCAAGTCCACCCGTCCGGCCAGGCATTCCCGAGCGAAACGGAAAACGGCGCGAAGCAACAACATTGAATGAACTCATGTGCTCAAAAGGTCAGCGGACTTACAGAGGCCAAACACGCTACCCGGACTCGCTAGTTGTCTAGCCCAGTCTGTTACCCGCGCCACAGACTTGACCCCAACGATCGCGGAGAAGCTGCTTGAAACTGTCTGCTGGGTACTTTCGTCCGTCTTCAACTTACACCAGGCCCATTGTGCAGTCGTTGCGCTCTCAATCTCGCGCAGACCGCTTTGCGTCTCGCCGTCTTCTCCGCGATCCAATTGCGCCAATGCTCACATTCCTCGTCGGTGCGTTCGATGGGTCGAGTTCGTTTTCGATATTGCCGGACGACGGTCGCAAGAGTCTGCAGGGGTAGCGGGCCGAGGTGGAGGTCAGTCCGGTCCAAGCGCATTCTCAAGAACGACAGCACAACTGTCTCGATCGTCCACAAAACGCCAGCCGCGGCGAATAAGAGCAGCGCGGCGGCTGGCATGAAATGAATCGCCAGCATGCCAGCAACTGGCCGGGGGCCGAGCTCCCGGCGGCGTACGAACACCTCGATTCCCTGCCGTCCGTTCACGACCCTGACGCGGACGGGATCGGTCGGCGACGTACGCCCGATTGCACCCGTCGTTGCCCTTCTGAATACCAAGTCGTCGACGACCACGACCGGTGTCTGGCTCCCGAGCATCAGCGAGTCGCGCGGGATCTTGTTTTGCTGATCCTTGGGCACGGGCGCGGTCACTCCCTGGTTCCCAGGGGCCGATATGACCGCTTCGGTGCCGGAAGGCCAGCCCGCGTCCTGGTCAGGGCCGCACCCCGCCAGCGGCAATGCTGCCAGGACCAGCAGGAGCCCGAATGCGATGGATATTCTCGTCATGAGCGTGCCCCAAAGCCCATCCGTATTGGACACGTCCAAGACTCGAATTGTCAAACATTGTTGGACGATTCGCAAGTTCGGCGCGGGAGGTCGTCGAGCATACAGCGTCCCGAACGCGGTCAGAGAAGCGTGCCGCGGAGGATGATGGTGGCGACGGTGAAGTAGATGATCAGTCCGGTGACGTCGACCAAGGTGGCGACGAACGGGGCCGACGAGGTTGCCGGGTCGAAGCCCAGCCGCCTCAGGAGGAACGGGAGCATCGAGCCAGTCAGCGTTCCCCAGACGACGACGCCCAGGAGCGACAGGCTGACTGTCAGGCCGATCAGGATCCAGTGCGGGCCGTAGATGTTCGAGAACGCGGCTCCAGAGCGGCGATCCGGAGGAATCCGATCGAGCCCAGGATGCATCCGAGCAAGAGCCGGAAAAGATCTCCCTGCGCAAGCACTCGCCACCAGTCCTTCAGCCCGACTTCGCCCAGCGCGAGCGCGCGGATGATCAGGGTCGCGGCCTGCGAGCCCGAGTTGCCTCCGCTCGAGATGATCAGGGGGACGAACAGCGCGAGGACGACGGCGCGGGCGATCTCGAGCTCGAAACGGGCCATCGCCGTGGCCGTGAGCATCTCGCCGACGAAAAGGATCACGAGCCAGCTTGCCCGCTTGCGGATCATGGCCAGCTAGCGGCGTGCTCATGTAGGGTTCGTCGAGCGCTTCCAGCCCGCCGAACCTCTGGAAGTCGCGGGTGGCTTCTTCCTCGGCGACGTCGAGCACGTCGTCGAGGGTCACGATCCCGGCCATCCGGCCCTGGGTGTCGACGACCGGCAGCGCGGTCCTGTCGTACTTGCCGAAGACCTCGACGGCCTTCTTGCGGCCGTCGGTGACGCAGAGGCTGACGAACTGGTGATCCATCAAGTCGGCGACATGGGCGTGCAGCGGGTGCGAGAAGGATCTCGCGAATTCGAAGGTCGTCGACGAGCTTGTTGTTTTCATCCGTGATGTAGATGACGTTCAGGGTCTCTCGGTCGCGGCCGAAGGCGCGGATATGGTCGAGCACGTGCCGCATGGTCCACTCGCGGCGGACGACCAGGTAGTCGGGAGTCATCAGCCGGCCGACGCTGTCTTCGCGATACTCGAGCAGCGCGCGGGCGATCTGCCGTTCGTTCGGGTCGAGCAGGTTGATGAATCGCTCGGACTGCTCCGCCGGCATTTCGGCGAGCAAGGCCGTCCGATCGTCGGGCGCCATCTCGTTCAAGACAAACTTTGACTCGTCCTCCGAGAACGTCGTCAAGACCGACTGCTGGGTGTCGAGATCGAGGTATGCGATGGCCTCGGCGGCCCGTTTCGGCTGGATGAGCCTGAGCACCTGAACTCGTTCTGGAGCGGACAACGCATCCGCAAGCTCGGCGAGGTCGGCGGGGAGCCAGCGATTGACCGCCTCGCGGAGCGTGGGTTCATCTCCGAGCGCAATCAGCTCTCGAATCGCAGGCAGCGCCAACTTTCCCAGCATGAATGGTCGGCCCGGGTATGTTTGATTTGAATCGGGAGCGCTCTTCGAGAATCCGGAGAAATCTTAACCGCTGATCAGCACGGAATGACACGGTCAATTGCGGATTAGAGCAATTCGCGTGTCGAGCGGTAGGGCGCCACGGCGTAGCCCAGTGACTTGACGACCAGCGGCAGCGCCCTTAGCATCAAACCGCTGGTTATTCTCAGGAGACCGCGAAGAGCGTCTTATCCCGCGCAGCGGAAACTTCGTCTAACCTCGCGGATGGCGCATGGAGCGACCTGTTTCGAGCTCCTGTTGATCGTTCGTCCCTGGCCCACTCCTCCGTCACAAGAACGCGTCTCATGCCCACCCTGATCGAGAAGCCGGTGCGAATCGAATCCGCCGGGAACAAGCCCAAGTTGATCGACGAGTACGTAGGACGGGTGAATACGCGAGAGCCTGCGTTGAGCATTGCGCGAATGCGGTCGCCTTCGGGATGGGTCGAGCCCGGGCAGCGGCCTGAGTTTGACGAATACACGATCGTGCTCGCCGGAACCGTGCGAGTCGAGCATGAGGGAGGAGAAATCGAGGTAACGGCCGGGCAAGGAGTCCTGGTGCGGCGGGGCGAGTGGGTGCGTTACAGCACTCCCGGCGCGGAGGGCGCCGAATACATCGCCGTGTGCCTGCCGGCGTTCTCGCTCGAGACGGTCCACCGCGACCCGAGCTAGAATGTCACGACCACCAGTACAAAAGAAAGGCCGCATGCAGGGACAGGTTTGTCTGGTGACCGGCGCGACGGCCGGAATTGGGCTGGTGACCGCCCGCGAGCTCGCGCGGAAGGGAGCCCGCGTGATTGTCGTTGGACGGTCCGGCGAGCGCTGCGCCGCGCGGCCGACGAGATCCGGGCGCAGGCCGGAACCACGGCCGTCGAGTGGCTGGTCGCGGATTTATCCTCTCAGGCGGAGATCCGGCGGCTCGCCGATCAGGTGCGAGGCCGCACGGAGCGCCTGGACGTCCTCGTCAATAACGCCGGCGGAATTTTCCTGAAGCGCGAGGAAGGCGCGGACGGAATCGAGATGACGTTCGCGCTCAATCATCTGTCGTATTTCCTGCTGACGAACCTGCTCCGGCCGCTTCTTGAACAGAGCGTGCCGGCACGCGTCGTGAACGTCGCGTCCGACGCCCACAAGGGCGTTTCAATCGAGTTTGACGACATCGAGGGGAAAAAACGCTTCGGCGGCTGGCGCGCCTATCAGCAGTCCAAGCTGGCAAATATCCTCTTTACATCCGAGCTTTCGCGCCGCCTGGTTGGAACGCGCGTGACCGCGAACTCGCTTCACCCCGGATTCGTGCGAACCACGATTTTCCGCCAGGGCGGGCTGGTCGGATGGTTGCTCAGACGCGCCGCCGACGTCCTCGCGGTGTCGCCTGAGGAGGGGGCGAAAACGTCGGTTTATCTGGCCTCCTCGCCTGACGTCGCCTCGGTCACTGGTCGCTATTTCGTCAAGGAAAGGCCGGTCGAGAGCTCGCCCCAATCGCGCGACGCCTCCGCGGCGCTTCGCCTCTGGCGGTTAAGCGATGAAATGACGGGGTTGAAAGCTCAATAGCCGGCCTTCTCGAGATCACCCCGCGCTGTCGCAACCGCTTCAGGAGCTGGATCTGGCCGGCGTGATACACGTCGTGAAGCGCGATCCCGTAGATCTGGGTCACAAAGGAAACTTTCCCTCCAGCCGGAAAACCATCGAGCTGTTCGGGTGGAAACTCGGCGATTGTGTCGCGCAGGAGCCGGTGTTCGCGGTCGAGCAAAGCGGTAAATTCCTTCCAGGATGCGTCGCTCAAGGGCGAGGAAGTCGCAAACCAGTTGCTACCCTTGAGTGAAAAAGAACCGCGTTTTTCTCCGGTAAGCCGGCGCCTGACGGCGTACTTCCAGTAGGCGCAGTGCACGACGTTCTCCACAATCGAGTGCCGGGAGAGGCTGCGGCCGCCACGCGGCGTCTCGAGGAGCAAGACCGCGAAACGACCCTTTCAGATTTGGTCCGTGCCAGGCTTTCTTTTCATAGCTCTCGTCGATCAACCGCAGCAAGAGCGAGAGTTCCGCCTGATGAGCACGGGCCGCGCTTGCCGGGGGTTCAGTCGTCAGTGAGGCGGGGTGCCGGTGCCGCTCGGCGTGAATGATCGCCATGGAGGGCTCCTCGATGGATCGAAAGCGGGGGACTTGCTACGTTCGATCTGGAGTGTAAACCTGTGCTGGCCGCTTTGCAGCATTTTTGTGGAGGATTATCCCATGGCCGATCCCAAGCTTGCGTCGCCTGATCATCCGATTCACGAGTTGCTCAAGCGGCGATGGAGCCCGTATTCCTTCCTTGCGAGGGCGGTGCCGGATGACGTGCTTCGCTCGCTGTTCGAGGCGGCGCGGTGGGCGCTGTTCTTCTTATAATGAGCAGCCCTGGTCGTATATCGTGGCCAGTTCAAGCGACCGCGAAGCATTTGAGCGGCTGCTCTCTTGCCTGGTGGAGGGCAACCAGGTCTGGGCAAAGGCCGCGCCCGTGCTCGCGATCGGCTGTGCGCGTCTGAGTTTCGCTCTGAACGGGCAGCCGAATGCCGCGGCGATTCACGATCTGGGGCAGGCGTCATGCAGTCTGACATTCGAGGCTTCCGCGCGCGGAGTCTTCGTGCACCAGATGATCGGCATTCTGCCGGATCGAGTGCGAGAGCTCTACGGAGTTCCAGAAGGTGTGCAGCCGCTGACCGCGCTGGCGATTGGCTATCTGGGTGATCCGAGCGCTCTGCCGGAGAACCTCCAGAGCCGCGATCTGAACGTTCGCGCAGGCGAAAGCCGCTGCGTGAGTTTGTCTTCGGAGCTGCATGGGGGACCGCGTCGGCATGTTCAGAGCGTTCGAACTAGTAGTCGGGCACTTGATCTGGGGGGTCGCGCTCTGGGACTCGTTCGCCACGATCGTGCTGCCGCGCACCGTGGCGCCGATGCGTCGTCCGTCCGGGCGATTCAATCAATTGAGCTGGGCGCTGTGGGCGACGATCGGGCGCAGGATTCGTCAGCCGCCACTGCAACTGAGCTTTCTGGCCATCTACGGGCCGATCTCGGTGATCTCCTGCTGATTCTCTGGGGCGGGCTGATGATCGTCGCGTTCGCGATGATCTACCACGGTCTGGGTGCTCAATTCGTCTCAGCTTCGGGCACAGTCGGGTTCGGCACGCTGCTCTACACGAGTGCGTCGACGTTCCTGACGCTCGGGCTAGGCGATGTGACCTCGCCCGAGCCGCTCGGTCGGACTTTCGTGATCATGGAGGCTAGCTCCGGGTTCATCTTCCTGGGGCTCTTGATCACCTACATGCCATTGCTCGAGCAGTCATACTCTTCGCGCGAGGTCGGCAACCTGCTCATTCACTCCCGCGCAGGCGTTCCTCCGAGCGGAGTCAAGTTACTGCTTCGTTACGCCGATGCCGGGCGCTCCGATATTCTTCGCGGGATCCTCCGCGAGGCCGAGCGCTGGATGTCCGAGATCGAGCAGAGTCATCTTTCGCATCCGGTGCTGTCGTTTTATCGAGCGCAGCGGTCGGGGCAGTCATGGCTGGTTTCGCTGACGTTGGTTCTCGATGCGTGCGCGCTTTTGATAGCCGGCAACGACGGTCTGCCGGCGGCGCAGGCGAGGATCACCTACCGCATGGGCTTGCGTCTGCTGGTGGACCTCGCGAACGCACTCGGTGTGAAAGTCGATCCCAAGCGTCAGCCGCGGCTTGCGGAGGGCGATCTGCCGAAGATTGTCGCGACATTCGAGGGCTCGGGGCTCAAGTTGAACCTGACGCCGATCGCTTCTCGCGCTCGTCAGGCTGGTTGAACGGTATGATGTGTATCTCTCGTCTCTCTCGGATTGGCTGGTGATTCCCTTGCCGTCGTGGAGTCCGGCGCGAGATTCAGCAGAGGATACGCTCGCGGGCGATGATGTGATCGGTTGGTTTGATTGAGGTGATTCGAGATGCGGGTGAGCGTCGAATTTCAACAACGAGAGCTTGAGCTCGAGATTCCGGACGAGAATCTCGTTGGGGTGTGGCAGCCTCCGGCAGGGGCCACCCATCTGGCTGGGGTGGAGATCGTTCGCGCGCGCTCGAAGCACCGCGTGAATTTCCACCACTGCGCCAGACCGTCGTCCCCGGAGACCGGGTGACGATTGCGTTCGATCCAGCGATTCCGGAACCGGGTTTGGTGCTAGATGTCATTGTCGGCATCTTGCAGGAGGCCGGAGTCGAGGCCGAAGGCCTGACGGTTCTCTTGCCAAGCGCGGGAATCGAATCGCAATTGAAGTCTTTGCCAGAAGGGGCGACCGTTGCCGTGCACGATCCGGCTGACCGCAGCCAGATGGCCTATCTCGCCGCGACGAAGGAAGGGCGCCGGATCTACCTGAATCGTCATTTGACGGACGCCGACATGGTGCTGCCGGTGGGTCTTCTGGGGTTCGATCCGATTCTCGGTTACCGCGGGCCCTTTAGCTTGCTGTTCCCGGGGATGTCCGATCGCGAAACGTTAACCGCTCAGCAGAGCCGGCTCCGTGCCGACTCGGGAGGCGCAGGCGGAAACCTGGACTCGATCGCTGCGGGAGGAATCACTCGAGGTGAGCTGGCTCCTGGGCACGCAGCTTCAAGTGGGTGTGCTGCCGGGCGGCGCGGGATCATTGACGTGGCCGCCGGAAGAGAAAACGTGGTGTGCGAGCAAGGCATTGCCTGGCTCGATGAGCACTGGACGTTTCGGCCGGAATCACGCGCCGAAATCGTGGTCGCCGGCATCGGCGGCCCGGGCGACGTTCCGTCACCTGAAGCGCTTGCAGCGGGGCTGGCGACGGCGAGGCGGCTGGTACAGCATGGCGGAAAGATCGTCGTGCTTACGAGCGGGCAGGTTCTGGTCGGGCCGGCGGTGCGCTGTTTGATTGATGCGGGGGGCGCCGAAGCGAGGAATGAAGGTTTTGCGCGGCCATGAGCGCGACTATGACTTCCACCTTGCCAGCCGGATCGCCGAAGCTGTCTCGTGGGCGGACGTTTTCTTGCTCAGCGCAACCGATCGCGAGCTGGTTGAAGATCTGTCGATTGCTTCACTCGAAAAGCTCGAGCAGGTCGGTCGCCTGGTGGCTCAGTGCCGCTCGGCCACGATCGTGAGCCTGGCGGAATCGACTCGCGCCCTAGTACAGGAAGACGAGGCGCCTTGATCTGCGCCTTGGGTGGAGACCGCTCATGCCCGAGATCGAAGTTTTCCAGCGGATTGCCAAATCAGCAGGTTTATTTGACCGCTCGGACCGTTGCCGGCTGGCGGTGCACGGGCCCTGACCGTGCGAAGTTCCTGCATAATCTCGTCACAAACGAGGTCAAGCGGCTGCCGATCGGCAAGGGTTGTGAGGCGTTCGTCACGAGCATCCAAGGTAGAACGCTGGCGTTCGTGATTGTCCTGGCGGCAGAAGACTCCATTCTGGTTGGCATCGACCCAGAGGTGATCGGAGGTTTGATGCCCCATCTCCAGAAATATGGCGTCTTCGACGACGTGGCGATCGAGGATCGGTCGGCAAGGACTTTCGAGTATCACTTGGCTGGTCCCACCGCCGAAGAGATAGTGAAGAAGTGCGGTGGTCAGCTTCCGGAAAACGCCGACCTGTCTCACGTCCGGACCGAAGTCGTGGGGCACTCGGTGCTGTTGACTCGTGAGTCGCCGGCTGGATTGCCGGGATTGACGCTGATCGGCGATGCTCCCGTAGCGGGACTGTTGAAGAACAGCATGCTAGCGATCGGCAGAGACCTGGGTTTAACCGACGCGGGAGCGGACGTGTTCGAGGTCCTGCGGATCGAAGCGGGAACACCCGTTTTCGGCAAGGACATCACCGACAAGAATCTGCCGCAGGAGATCGGCCGCGACGCATCTGCGATCAGCTTCGTGAAGGGTTGTTATCTGGGGCAGGAGACGGTTGCCGCGGCTGGATGCGCTCGGGCACGTCAATCAGATCCTCAAGGGACTTGTGTTTGAACCGGGTTCGCCATGCCCGGAGCCCGGGGCGCCGCTTGAGGGCGGCTCGAAGCCGGTTGGGATGGTTACGTCATCGATATTTTCGCCGGTGCGGAACGCTCCGGTGGCGATTGCTATTGTCCGGACCACGCACGCTGCGCCGGGCACGCGGGTGACTGTCGCGCTTGCGGATCGCGGAACATCGATTGCCGCGATCGTGAGCGATCTTCCGCTTGACCGGGTGTAGCAGGCGTTTTTCCGCCTTCTGCGGCGTCGGCGAAAGCAAGCACCGTGGCACTGAACTGTGATTCTTGATGCCGGATGAAGCCACTCAAACCGAGTACGGCAACTGGTCCGGCAGTTCTCCCGTCATCTCACGAATCTGCGCGAGGAACGCAGGCGACAGATTCGGCGGCGAATACTCTGTTCTCCGAATTCGCTCGAGTGCGGATTTGTGAATCAATGCCCGCGGGGGAATGAATCTGGATCTGCCCAACCCAAGAGTGGGAGAAAGCCGAGGACGAGGGGCCGACCATCTCATCTGCGGATAGAATTCGTAGGGCCACCACATGCCCTGCAAGGATTCGTGCAGCGAATCTGGGGATAAATCGGATGAGCTCGGTTGCAGAACCTCCGCAAGCCGCGCATCGTCAAATTGGAGTCCGGCTTTTTGTGCTTCGGTTATCATCCATTTCAATGAATCTCGCCATGCTGTGCCCTCACGGTAACCACCCCCGACGTCTGCATGCACCCCGGGAAACCAGACCTGATTAACGTCGGCGTTGGCTCCCGACTCAGCAAATAGTTGCGGAGTAAACGCCGAGCGGCGCTCGTCGATTGAAACGGCATGGCGGATTGATGCAATTCCGGGATTCTGCGCGGTGAATTGGAATGTTCGAGGGGCATATAATAATGCAACCAGAACTGAATCCCATGCTCCGAGGAAGGTGATCGGCAAGCTGCGCTTTTGTGTCGCCGGAAGTTATTTCCCTTGCAAACAAGTCACGGAATCGCCTGAGTTGTTCCCATGTTCTAGATTCTTTCGCCCCGTCGAATCGACACCGGCGGAAAAGCCGCCAGGCCTCCGGCAGAAGATTTACATCGCCGGGATGCAATAGTCCGACCATATAAACAAAGGAGGCGAGAACGCGCAGTATATAGGCTCCCTGACTGAAGCCGAATAGAAACAATCGATCACCGGGCTGCCAGTTTTCCATCATGTGGACATATCCCAGCATGACGCGGCTGTTTATGTTAGATCCAAAGCCCAGTTCCCCAATGCGGCTCAGTCTGCCTGGGATGGCATCGTTCAGTGAAAGTGCGGGAATGTACTTGCGCTCCTGCACTCCGGAAATCCATTGCGCCGCATGAATCAGGCGCACAACGTTGTTTGGTGATTCGAAGATCGAGTCGAAACTCAGGTCGCAAAAGATGACTTGATTGCGTCCTCGGATGTCGGCGACGGCGGCGGCAATCTCAGCCGGGACGTTGCCACGTGGCTCGAAGTACGATCGCTCACGCAAGACAGGAGGGAGGTTCTCCTGCGGTACGGATGAAAGCATTACCGGGAGGAACCGCCGTTTGGGGTGCGGATACTTGACGAGCGCAAAATCCAGTTCCGTCAGAGCATATGCACCTGGTGCGACGGAATGCTCGCTGATCAGGAATATGAACACATTGCTATTCTGTATTTCGTTACGAATGCGGGTATCGTACTGTTGTCCCAAAGGTAGAGATTCTCGATCAAAAAAAGACGGAATGGCGATCGGCAAGCAGTCGCCGTGCGATGTCTTCTGCCACAACGAGATCGCGGCGGCTATAGGCAATAAAGACTTTCATATCAGGTTGCGTCTGGCACAGTAATGGGACGACAGCCAGTCCGCTTTCGCACCTGATCGACGCTGAGTCCGAATGTCGGATAATTGCCCCGATAATGACGCACGGCGGTAATCTATCCTCCGTCGCAAAAGAGCGATTGACTGGACAGTAGGATATCTTCTCGCGGAGGGCGGCGTGGGGGCAATCGGCGACCGGACCGATTTCCGCCTCCAGCACAGAAGCGATCCAGTATCTACTCACGCGTGGCCTCGATTCGACGAGCCGTTGTCCACGACGAAGAATAACTGTGTTGCCTCCTTGTACCAGCCAAAATCAACTATGATGATCGAGCCGCTTCCGTGGCTTTGGTGGGCCGGCATCGCATCGCGCGACATCGCAGTAATCTGGCGAGGCGCGGGTCGTCCGAGCAGGTCCTTGATGAAAGCGGGGCGCGGTTAACCGCTGGCAGTTGGGCCGAATTTTGCGAATCTGAGCCAGCTCGAATCGTTGGCCGTCTACGATTCGTCCGTGACCGACGCCGGATTGTCCCACTTGAAGGGTCTCAAGAGGCTCAGAAACCTCTAACTCGGGGGCACAAACATCGGCGATGCCGGGCTGGGCCACCTCCAGCATTCGGTCGAGCTCCGCATACTTGTGCTTGCGAAGACGAAGTTTACCGATGAAGGATTGGAAGCAGGCCTTGGATGATTTGGTGTGTCTCGCCTCCCCGGAATCGAGAAAAGTCCTTCAATTGGCGAAGAGCCGTTTGGCGGAACAGGATGCAATTCTCCGCGCTGGATCGAGGAAGCGATTGATCAGATCGACGCACGGACGGTCAATGTGTTATGAGCGGGACAGTGACGTATCTTCGCGCTCGTCGCATCTTCGCGGTGAATCTTTTGTTCACGCCGAGCGCGTTGGATCATCCACCGCGAAGGCGCGAGGCGCACAGGCGAAGAGAAAGACGAGTGACAGCGAGTCGTGGATACGTCAACGTGCCACTTGGGTCACGGCGTGGTGTATCCTGGGGCACTGCCCGCGACCGTCGCTCGACGATCCGAAATCCATCAGCCCTATCGTCGACGTGCCCTACGAAATGCTCGCGTTCTCGGTGACCTTTGGTTTTGTGATCTGTAGTTGCACCGGCCTCTTGCTGACGGGGGACTGTGGTGCCCGTCGATCGGACCCCCGCCCTCTCATGGCCCTTCCATTCGCGTGGGTACCGGGTTACATCGCGCTGATGCTCGATCCGCTCGGTGTCCTCTATTGGTACATGGACTGAGCCGTTGAGGCTGACACGATTGAGGGAATGACGAGGTGCTGGCGCGGTGAGGCGCCCATCCCCTTTAAGCGCCGGTGCGCCGCAGTTATAATCGTGCGGAAGCCCTGGGATCATGGTGCGTTACGGCACGCGGTCGGCGACCATGCGAAGGTCGGGCTGCTGGCGGCGTCTGCTCTGCCAGGTTTTGAAGCCACAATCAGCAGTCGAGGGACGCCTCGTGCCACCGACAGGTCGACAGAGCCATCCAGTCGAGCTGTTTTACTCATACGCGCATAACGACGAAGTGCTTCGCAACGAGCTCGTGAAACATCTGAGCGGGCTCGAGCGCGCGAAGGCGTGATCACGAGCTGGCACGACCGGATGATCGGGTCGGGAACGGATTGGGCTGGCGCGATCGACGAGCACATCAACTCTGCGCAGATCATCCTGCTGCTCATCAGCTCGGATTTTCTGGCGTCGGATTACTGTTATGACGTCGAGATGGGGCGGGCACTCGAGCGACATGCTTCCGGCGGGGCTCGCGTCGTCCCGATCATTCTTCGGCAGTGCGACTGGCACGGCATGCCGTTCGGAAAGCTCCAGGCGCTACCCACGGGCGGAAGGCCCGTGAAAGTTTGGGAGGATCAGGACGAAGCGCTTACCGAAGTTGCGAGGGGGATCCGAAAAGTCGCGATGGATCTGCGAGGCGTGAGTCAGCCAGCTCGCGTGCCGCGGCCTTCGCTGCCGCCGGAGGCGGATCTTTGCCCGTATCGCGGGCTCGAGCCCTTCGACCCCAAACACGCGGAATTCTTCTTTGGCCGCGAGGAGCTGACGAAGCGGCTGCTGGAGAAACTGAAGCAGGTTACGACGACTGGGCGGATGCGATTTCTGGCCGTCATAGGCCAGTCAGGCAGCGGCAAATCGTCGCTTGCGCTGGCCGGGCTGGTGCCGGCGCTGCGGCGTGGCGAGTTGAGTGGCGGATTGCCCTGGAGGGTGGAGATTTGCCGTCCGGGATCTGACCCGATCGAGAACCTGGCGAGGCGGCTGGTGGGAGTTGGAAGCCGCCGCTCCGACGCTCGATGACCTGAGGGCCCTCATCAACACGACCAAGAGCGATCGGACGTCGCTGCATCTCCAGGCGAGTCTCGGGCTGCGGGAGGAGCCACCGGAGAGCCGGCTGGTTGTCCTGGTGGACCAGTTTGAGGAGATCTTCACGCAGTGCTCTGATGACGGCTTGCGGCAGGCGTTCCTCGATAACCTTGTCTATGCCGCGAGCAAGCCGAACGGGCAGACCGTAGTGGTGTTAACGCTGAGGGGGGACTTCTACGGCAACTGCGCGTTCGATCCGGCGCTAGCCGCGGCCCTTCCCGACCACCAGTTGCTGGTCAGTCCGATGAGCGAGGACGAGTTTCGCACGCGCGATCGAGCAGCCGGCGGAGCTGGCAGGCTGTACGCTTGAGAGCGGGTTGACCGCGATTCTACTTCAGGACGTGGAGCATCAAGCCGGGGCGCTGCCGCTTTTGCAGTTCGCCTTGCGCGAGCTTTGGCAGCACCGCGACGGTAATCGGATGACGATCGCGGCTTACGAGTCGATCGGCAAGCTGGAAGTGCGCTCGAAAATTATGCAAACGCGATGCTCGAGGAATTCACTCCCAACGAGCAGGATTTATGCCGGCGGATCTTCCTCCGGCTCACCCAGCCTGGCGAGGGAACCGAGGATACCAAGCTGCGGGCCCGAATGCGGGACTTGCTGGGCGGGGACGGCGATGCAATCGGGCGTGTCGTTCAGCGATTGGTGGACGCGCGGCTACTCACAGCGGAGGGAGATGTGGAGAGCCGGGACGACGGAAGCGGCTCGGTCGAGGTGGCGCACGAAGCGCTGATCCATCGTTGGAAGGCGTTGCGTCATTGGATCGATGCGGACCGTGGAGGACTGCGCACGCACCATCGGCTACTTCTGGAAGCCCGTGAGTGGGACGAGGCTGGCCGTTTGCCGAGCTTCCTTTACACCGGCGCACGGCTGGCCGTTGGCGCGAGTGGGCCGAAAAGCATGGCGACGACCTGATTCCGCTCGAGTCGGAATTCCTCACGGCGAGCGTCGAAGCTCAGCGCCGTGAGGAGGCCGCGAAGGTAGAGGCTGCCAAGAAAGCCGCCGAACGGGATGCCACACTCGCCCGCGAGCGAGCCGAACGCGATTCGGAGCGGCTGCGGCGGTCGAGAAGGGCGCTCGCCGCGGCGGTGGTCGCCCTTGTGATGGCCGGCGGCTTGGCCGCGTTTGCCCTGATGCAATGGCGGAGTGCCGTGGCGCACAAGAAAACGGCGGATCTGGCCAAGAAGTCTGCGATCGAGAAAGCGCAGCTCGCTATCCGCAACGAGAAGCTCGCCGAGGAAAACGCCCATAAGGCGAGCGCCAGCGCCGCGGTGGCGAGGCATCAGAGTCGGTTGGCGCTGGGAACACTGCATTCCTTGATTTCTTTGATTTCCGACAGTCAGCGCGGTCTGGCGAGTCTACCGGGAAGCAGCGCGATAAGAAAGCGGCTTCTGGACATGGCCCTCTCGCAGCTCGAGAAGCTCTCCAGTGAGTATGTCGAGCAGGCCGCTGCGGACCGCGAGACGGCCTTCGCGCTGCACGAACTGGGGGACCTGATACTCCAATTCGGTGCGGGGTCAGCAGAGGAAGCATCGAGTGGGGGCCCGCTACTCGATTCACGTCTCCCGGTGAGCGCCGTGGAATCCGCTCGGCGATTGTTCGCTCGGGGGGCGGAGATCTGGGAAGCAATGGCAAAAGCCGGCCCGAATGATATCCAGGCCAAGCTCTACCTGTCGATCAGTTACGACAGGATCGGCGACGTGCACCTGAGACTCGGTGCGACTCACAAGGCGCTTCAGTTCTACCAAAAAGGACTGGACCTTTGTGAGACGCTGGCGATGCCAACCCCACCGACGTCTCAGTGACACGCGACCTGGCCCTCTCATACGAAAGGCTCGGCGGCGTACATCTGGAACGGGGTGTGGCCGGCCAGGCCCTCCAGTACTCCGAAAAGGCCCTGCGACTGCGGGAGTCGTTGCGCGAGCCAATCCCGACGATAACCACGTCAAGCGCGATCTCATGATCTCATATAACGCATTAGGTGATGCTTGTATGAAATTAGGTAAGATCGAGAGGGCCCAGCAGGCGTACCAGAAGGGCCTAGGACTGAGCGAGGCGCTGATAAAAGCCCACTCAAATGACGCCCAAGCGAAGCGCGATTTGTCGGTCTCCTACGAAAGACTCGGGGACGTTTACCTGGATCTAGGCTTGACCGACGAATCTCTGCAGTTCTACCAAAAAGGCCTGCGGGTGAGCGAGGCACTCGCCGAGGCCGATACGTGGAATTCCCAAGCCAAAAGTGACCTCTCAATTTTGCACAGTGGCATAGGCGACGTGTACATGAAGCTTGGCCAGACCGACAAAGCGCTGCAAGCCTACGAGCGGGGCCTTGTTCTGAACGAGTCACTGGCAAAGGCGGATCCGAGCGACACCCAAGCGATGCGCGCCTTGTCGATCTCCTACGACAAGCTAGCGGGTGTGCATCTGAAGGACGGTCGGATTGAAAAGGCTCTGCAGTTTTCCCGCCAGGTCCTCAGACTGCGCGGGTCTCTGGCGGAAGCTGACCCCAACGACGCCGGGGCCAAGCGCGATCTATCCATTTCTTACGGGCTGCATGGCGACGTGCAAGTAATGCTTGGTGCGACGGACGATGCTTTGCGATCCTACGAGAAGAGCTTGGAGCTGAGCGAATCGCTGGCCAAGGTTGACCCGATGAACGCTGACCTCATGCGGGATCTTGCCGTCGATTACAACCAACTGGCATGGTTGCTGGCAACGTCGTGGGAGAGCTCAGCCCGAGACGGGAAGCGCGCGGTCGAATTGGCCAAGAAATCGTGCGAATTGACGGCCTGGAAGGATGCCTATTACCTGGACACGCTGGCGGCTGCCTATGCCGAATCGGCTCAATTCGATGAGGCCGTGAAGTGGGAGAAGAGGGCCGTGGAGCATGCCGATGGTATTGATACCGGCGGTGACGAGCAACTTAAGCAGCATCTCAAACTCTTTGAGGCACGCAAGCCGTATCACCAAGAACGGCCAATGCCGGCGTCCGCCCGAGACCGAACTCGGCCCCAGGAACGCTGAACGGCCTGCGTCCGAGAGAAAAAAGCCTCGCCTTTTCCCGCGAAGCCTTGTTGGCCTTCGGACGCGCCACGATCGACGTTGACCCCCATCACGAATTATGACAAAACTCCCAGGCCAGTTACGGCCGATCGAAAGTGTGTCGGCTGCACGGCATGTCTCGACGTCAACGTCAGTTCAGGGTCGTCGACCTCTCAGGATGAGGAGTCGGTCATGGGGGCAGAGAGGCCACAGTCAGAGACCTTGCGCCCTGGGCTCATTCCCCATCGCTGGACCCGCGTTGATGATCCGGCGACTGTCTCCGTCGTAGCCGCCCACGAAACCGTCATCGCCGGCGGCGGACCGGCCGGGCTCACCGCCGCTTATGAGCTCAGCAAGCACGGAAAGTCGTGCGTCGTCCTCGAGTCAGATCCACGCATGGTCGGCGGCATCAGCCGCACCGATCATTACAAAGGATATCGTTTCGATATCGGTGGACACCGGTTTTTCTCCAAGAGCGACGAGGTCAACCGGCTGTGGCGGGAGATTCTGGGTGAAGAGCTGCTCACCCGCACCCGGTTGAGCCGGATCTATTACGACCGCAAGTTCTTCCATTATCCGCTCAAGCCGGCTGATGCGCTCATGAAAGCTGGGGTTCTTGCGGTCGTGCCGGATCGTGCTCGAGTTACTCCAAAGCGAAGATCGCGCCGATCAAGCCGGAGCGGAGCGTTGAAGACTGGGTGGTGAACCGGTTCGGCCGCGAGCTGTTCGAGACGTTCTTCAAGTCGTACACCGAGAAGGTGTGGGGGATGTCGACGAAGACGATCACGGCCGACTGGGCTGCCCAGCGAATCAAGGACTTGAGCCTGGTGAAGGCGGTTACTTCGGCGCTATTCGGCCGTTTTCGAAAGCGTGGGCAGGTGATCAAGACGCTGATCGAAGAGTTTGCCTATCCGCGACTGGGCCCTGGCCAGATGTGGGAGATGACTCGCGACCGGATCAAGGAGCAGGGGGGGGCGGTGCACCTCGATCGGCGCGTCGTTCAGGTGGAGCACGACGGATACGAAGGTGACAGCGCTCCTGGCTCGCGACAGCGAGGGGCGGCTGACCCGCTATCTGGGCCAGCATTTCCTTTCGACGCTGCCGATCCGGGACTTGATCCGGTCGATGAGCCCGCCCGCTCCCGACGAGGTGATCACGGCTGCCGAGTCGCTCAAGTACCGCGATTTCTTGACGGTCGTCCTGATCGTTGACCGCCCGCACACGTTTCCGGACAACTGGATCTACATCCACGAGCCGCAGGTCAAGCTGGGCAGGATCCAGAACTTCAAGAACTGGTCGCCGGACCTGGTGCCGGACCCGCAGAAGACCAGCCTTGGCCTCGAGTACTTCTGCTTCGAGGGCGACGACCTCTGGACCAGCTCGGACGCAGACTTGATCGCACTGGGCCGGCGCGAGGTCGACGCGATCGGCCTGGTCGACTCGCGGGAGGTGATCGACGGGTGCGTGGTGCGGATGCCCAAGGCCTATCCGGTTTATGACGACGAGTATCTGGGCCATCTTGCCACGATTCGCGGCTGGCTCGCCAAGCTACCCAACCTCGAGCTGGCCGGCCGGAATGGAATGCATAAATATAACAATCAAGATCATTCGATGATGACGGCCCTCCTGGCCGCCCGCAACATTCTGGGAACGGGCACGTTCGACACCTGGAAGGTCAACACCGACGCCGAATACCACGAGGCCGGGGATGAGGAAAGCAGCCGGAAAGCGGGGCGCGCGGTGCCGCAGCGCGTGAGCGAGGTGTAGAGGCTGGGCTTCCCGCCCCCCTCAATGGCAGCGATTCAGGTGCGTTGACCGATGAAAAGTAAGAAAAGCGAACCGCGTCGATCGTTGCGCCTTTCGTGCTCGGTCGAGGGCCTTGACGCCCGCCTGCTGCCGAGCGGGATTCCCGCGCACGCGGCTCTGCAAGTCAAACCCTTGGCGTACCGGACCGTTTCTCCGAACCGGCCTGTGATGCCGTTCGCAACGCCGTCCAAGAAGGCGACGTTTATCGACCCGACGGTCTCGGTGGAAAACGGCAACTCGGTCGTGATCGGCTTCCAGAACTTCATCGGGCCCTATGTCAATCTCAACGGGGGCGGGGGTGCAATCAAGGTCGGGAATACCTCGAGCATTCTCGACAACGCGACGATCATCGCGAACCCCGGTTTGCGCCACCAGCGGCCCGAGGTGTTGATCGGCGATCAGGTCGTGATCGGCTTCAATGCACGGGTCGAGGGGCCGAGCGTGATCGGAGCTTTTGGAACGGCGAGTGAGCCGACGTCGATCGGCGCAGCGCGCTGATCGACGGAGCCGTGATCGAGCCCGGCGCGATCGTGAGCCCGCGGGCGCGTGTCGGCCCGGGAGTCACGGTTCCTGCCGGTTTTCGGGTTCTTCCCGGTGCGAACGTGACCACCGATGCCGAGGCGTCGAAGCCTTCGATGGGAATGGTTGTTCCGGTAGTCGCGAGCGACGTCTCGACGATCAAGTCGACCATTTCGGAGAACGAATCGCTCGCGAGTGGTTATGTCACCCTGTACCAGAGTAGTTCCGCCACCGGTGTAAGCCCGGGTGCGAGCCCGAACATCACGGGCATCTATAACGGCGATCTGGCCGTGATTCGTGGGGCCAACCTGCAGCCTGGCCCGACTTCCGCTTCTTTTGAACCTGCGAAGACCGGACCTCAGTTCGTGTCGCCGCGCCTGGGCTTGGTGGGCGTGCAGTTAGGGAACTTCCCGGCCAGGCTGACGGGAGGTGTTGTTATCGACATGCGAGCGGCACCGCTCGCTCATCGGCTCGGCCGGGCGAACGCGATTCGCGCCGATCAAGGGCAGCCGATCAAGATCGGCTCGATTGCCAAGACGGGCGAGCACGTATCGATCAATTCCCCACTCGGCGGCACCCTCACGATCGGGACCAATTTCAGCACTGGCTCGAACGTGGTGCTTCTCTCCGGTGCCAAGGTCAATGCAGTGATCGGCGACAATGTGAGGATCAATTCCGGCGCTGTCGTTGTGCAGACTTCGATTGGATCGGATTCCACGGTGGGCAACGGGGCTTATCTCGCCAATTCCACTTTCCCGGCGCACACCGTGATTCCTGCCGAAGCGCGATTTATGTGAACAACAAGTTCCTGGGATATGTGCAGTGGTGAAGTCGCTGGCGAAGGAATGCGCTCAGAATTTCTTGAGGGCGGCGGCTTCGTCGGGAAATATCTCGAAGATCTTGTCGAAATTGCTGACTTTGAACGCATCCATGATGACCGGGCGCAGGCAGCAGAGGCGGACCTTGCCTTTGACTTCTTGAACGCGCCGATGAAGCTTGACCAGATGCGCGAGCATGGCGCTCGAGACGAACCGCGCGTTCGTCATGTTCAGCAGCAGCTTCGTGTACCGCTTCGCGTCGATCAGATCCATCAGTTCTTTGCCCACGTCTCGAACCTTGTCGCCATCGAACATCGAGACGGTTTCCAGGAAGTTGACGACGGCAACACCGTCAACATTCTTGTAAGTGATGTATTGATAGTCGGCTTGAGACATTCCTGTAGCTCCTCGGCAATACAATCGACGGTCACCAAAATCACCTTGCGCTCGGCGAAGGCGACACAAGGGCTTCCACCAAAGCGGGATTCTTGCGGCATCGCTGGAGCTTTGCGGAAACTTCTAGTCGGTATCCCTGCCGGCGCGAAGAACCCACTGCAGCGCTACAACAGGTTCATCACCGCGACCAAGATCATACCGAATTCGAGGCTCGATTTCTGCCCACTGCTGCGGTTAATTGACCGGATTGATCTTCATTGACGTTTTCGAGTCGTCCTCCTAACATCAGATGTAGCCTCATTTTTGGTCCGCGCAGGATTCTTGCAGACGCACTCGGTTGACATCTTTCTGAAATAGCGTCCAGGTGCTTTTCGAGAACAGGGGGATGAAATGGCGCCGGAGCAAATGACTCCCGATCAGATCGCCAAGTCTGCTCGCCGGCCCAAGACCGGGCAGGCTGGACAGACTTCGGGACCTGGGCGCCGGTGGGTGAAAATCGTCCTGATCGTCATGGGCCTGGTGGCCGCTGGTTCTGGGGGCGCATACCTTCTGGCTTCCGCCCGGGGGCAAGGCGCCAGGCACGGCGGCGGAAAACCGGCTGGCGGAGAGGACGGATCCCGTCGGGGAGAACCGACAGTGCAGGTCGTCAAGCCCGAGCGCGGCGGCATGCAGCGGACGACCAACCAGCCGGGAACCGTTCGCGCGTTTGAATATGCCGAGCTTTACGCGAAAGTTTCTGGGTTTGTGAAGACCCTCAACGTCGACCGCGGCAGCCGCGTGAAAAAAGGCGAACTGCTGGCGGAAATCTACGATCCGGAGCGTGACGTCGCGGTCGAGCAGGCCGAGGCTGCCCTCGAGCACGCAAGGGCGGCGGTCGCTCAGGCAGAGTCGAGCATTCTCACGGCGCAGGCGAGCGTGCTCGCGGCCAAAGGCGGATGAAAAAGAGGCGAGGGCGGTGCTTGAGCAGCGAAAATCGGAGCGCGACTATCGGCAAAAAGAGTACATGCGCATCACCGAGCTGGTGAAGAAAGGGGACGTCGAGGAGCGGTTGGCTGATGAAGAGCACGACCATTACCTGGGGGCCGAGGGTGCAGTGCACTCAGCCGATGCGGGAATCGAAACAGCCGCATCCAGGATTGCCGAGGCGACCGCGCAGGTCCAGAAAGCCAAGGCGGACTTGAAGGCCGCGGAGGCCGGCGTCAAGGTCGGCCAGGCCAATCTCGATCTGGCCAAAGTCTTCGTGCAGTACACCAGGATTCTCTCACCGTACGACGGAGTCGTCATTTACCGCGGCGAGTCGGTGCACCCCGGCACGTTCATTCGCTCCGCGGCCGAGGGGGTTGGCCTCCCCCTGTTCACCGTCGCTCGCGACGACATGATGCGCACCATCGTGCTGGTACCCGACCGCGACGTCCCCTATTGCGAGGTCGGAGACCCAGCAACCGTTCAGCTCGAACGCGCTGGCCGGAAAGGTCTTCAAGGCCACGGTAAGCCGGATCGCCGAATCGGAAGATTTGAAGGACCGGACCATGCGCGTCGAGATCGACCTCGCCAACCCGGATCACAAGCTCAGGGATGGGATGTTCGGACGCGCAGAAATCCTGCTCGAGAAGCTTGTCAAGAACCTGACCGATTCCGTCTTCCTGTCTGGTCGAGCGCAACGGCAAAGGGGAAGGGGCTGTGCTCGTCGTCGCGACGGTGTGCTCTCCCGGGTTCCGGTGCGGGTGGGTCTTGATAATGGATTGCGCGTCGAAATCACCTCTGGAGTGAATGAAAACGATCAGGTTATTCTTCAACCCGACGCGTCCATGGTCGACGGCACAAAGGTTCAGGCTGAGCCGGTGAAAGAATCGGCCCCTAAACCGGTGTGAATCGGCGAGAATCATCACCCGAAGGCGCTGGCCCACAGCCGACCGGCGCCCCTCCCGGCGAATCCACGATCGGTCCGGCGGCGGAGCTCCAAGCTCATTGTCGGCCCGTGCGTCAGCCGATTAAACGATGAGGAAATCTCGGAATCAGCGCTGAGCTAATTGCGTGCATGGAGGAGCGGTGATGGCTCGAAAACAGGGACGCCATCGCTTTCCGCGGCTTGAGATTCTCGAAGCTCGGTTGCAGTTAAGCGGGGCCGTACCCGCGAACTCGATTGGCACGGCTCTCGGAGCGGTGCAGCGGCCCGGCGCGGTGCAGCGCGGCGAGTGTAACGGTCGCCGCGAGGAACCTCACGGCCGGCAAGTCGTCGACGCTCTTCGGCGTTTTCGTCAGCCCGGATCGGGAAGTGAGCTCGATCCGCGAATCGTGGGCGTGAAGGAAAGTGATGGACGGTCATTGTCGATCAAGCAGGGTCGACCGTTTGTCGCGGGCCGCGCCGATGGACAGGCCGCGGTATTCGTGAAAGTCAGCGCCAGCCGGTCCGCTCACCGTGCTCGTGAGCGGCGGCCACCGTTCCGCTGGGGCGTACTCGGTCGACGTCACGTTGCCGGGGACGCGAACGGCGACGGAACAGTCAACCAGGCTGACCTGGCAGCTTTCGCCGCGGCTTATCTCTCGACGCCGGGGGATCAGAATTACAACGCCGCGGCTGATTTCAATCAGGATGGGATCGTCAACCAGGTCGACGCGAAGGCACTCGAGCAGAATATGCCGGCCGCAAAGCGACGTCCGCTCGCGCTCGTGATGAATCTGAGTCCCGCCGACCAGGCCCAGGGTCCGACACCGCAGAACTCGGGAGGGGCGACGTTCAGGCAGGATGTCACGGTGGTGGGCCGTACATTGCCGGGGAGCATCGTGATCCAGGACGGCACGTCGGGCTACTACAAGTGGACGGGGCCCGCGTATGCCACCAATTCCAGCGGCGTTTTCACTGCGCCGGAAAAGCTGACCGAAGGAATCAATACGTTCAACTTTCTGGTGATCGATCCGTTCGGCAGGCAGCTCATTCGCACGTATCCCGATTTTCTGGCTGCCGTTCGCGGCTTCGGGGTCGAAACTGAAATGATGAGAGAGTGATTGCAGTTATCCGGGGCGACATTGACATAAAGGTCGAGTGTGTTAGGATCAAGCACCCATATCGACCGCTTTAGGAGGTATGATTTCCCCTCCTCGTCCGGCGACTTCTCAGTGTCCCAAAACTCGCGGCGAGCATGATGCCCGCCGTCGTGAATAAGCAAATCATATATTGAACATGGATGTTCAAATATGTTCGAATTCGGGCAATTGACCGCTATACCGGTACTGCTCTTGGTTAGCGGCTTTTTCTGCCCGCGCCTGAGGCTCAGGACACAGCGCCGGCTTTTCCGCCATCGATTCCGCCGATTCCGCCGGCGGCCGTTCCGGAGGCAGTGCCGCCCGCGAGAGGCGGAGCTCCAGGATGAAGTTCGCCAGTTGAAGGCGATGGTTCGCGAGCTTTCGAGCAAGGTTGATCAGCTTTCGGCGGGCCGCGTGCCTGCACAGCCGCCGGACCCGTTCGCGGGACTGGGGGATAACGACCTGGCTCGCCCGGTGCACAACCCTTCGATGCACGAACTTTCGGAGGACAACCTTCCGTAGGGCAACCTTCCGTAGGGCAACCTTCCGGCGGTCAGCCTCCTGGCGGAGGAGTTTTCGGGCCGGCGGAAGCCGGCGCTGCGGGCGGCGGCTCGGCTGCTGCGCGGGCCGCTCGAAGGGCGCCGTACGTCGCGATTCAACATGCCCGGTATCTCGCCCAATTTCCCGACGACGGGGATCTTCGGGCCGGGCTTTCAGCTCCAGACGCAGGACGAGGAGTTTCAGCTTCAGTTTCACGACCTGACGCAGGTGGACGGGCGGTTTTACACCAAGGGCCAGCAGACCCCAATCACCAGTACGTTCTTGATTCCCCGGCAGTGGTTCATTTTCAGCGGCCGGCTCAGCAAGCCGTTCGAGTACTACGCTTCGATCGCCGAAGGCATCGACAGCCTCAATATCCTTGACGTCTTCATGAACATCAATTATGACCAGCGGCTGCAATTCAAGATCGGCCGATACAAGACGCCGTTCACCTACGAGTTCTACAACCTCCCGATCAACGCATTCATCACGCCTGAGCGATCGCTTGTTCTTCAACAACTTCGGCCTCAACCGCGACCTCGGCATTGATGGCCTGGGGCACGATGTTCGACAACCGATTCGATTATGCACTGGGCATTTTCAACGGCACGCGCAACGGATACGTCGACTCCAATGACTTCAAGGACTTCGCCGGCCTGCGTGAATTTCCGGCCATTTGCGACCTGGACGGATCACCCGCTTGAGAACCTGAGTATTGGCGGCTCGACGGATACCGGACTGGAGAACAACGTACCGGTTCCCCAGGTGTTCCGGACCAACGTCGCCGACCACCGGAAACCTGGCGATCGGTCCCGAATTCCTGGCCCTCAACAAGAACGTGATGGAATCGGGCTTCCGCGACATTCTGGTCGCTGTACATGGCGTACTACTACCAACGTCTTTCGCTTGTGGCCGAGTGGGAGAGCGGCTACGACAGCTACGGAATCGCCAACCAGAAGTACCAGACGCGCGTGCCGGTCGAGAGCTTCTACGTCAGGGAGGGTATTTCCTGACGGGCGAGCGGGTGAGCAGCCGCGGCATCGTGAAGCCGCTGCGAGACTTCGACATCCGCCCGGGCAAGCGCGGCCCTGGCGCCATCGAGCTGATCGGCCGGTACAACTACCTGAATATCGGCAGCAACATCTTTACGGCGGGCCTGGCGGATCCCGCCCTCTGGACCAACCAGCTCTTCACCACCGATGCCGGCGTGAACTGGTACTGGACGCAGTACCTCAAGGTCTACCTGGGCTGGCAGCACGCGGGCTTCGGCAACCCGGTCTCCTATCGCGCCGGAGAAGTTTCAGACATCAAGCGACCAGTACTGGCTGCGGTTCCAGATTTACTTCTGAGCCGTGTCGAGCGGTGGCGGCGAGCCGAGTGAGACCCAGAGCGAGAACTGGGCCTGGTCGTAATGCACCAGGGCGCGGATGAGATTGACGCGGGCCTGGGCGAGCAGGGTCAAGCTGTTCGAGACTTCGATGGGCGCCCCAGGTTCTGGCGGCTGCGCGCAAGGTCTTCCTTGAAGCCGAGCTCGGCGGAGGCGAGCTCTTGCCGGGCCACGCCGATCTGGTTGCGCGCCGCCTGTGCGTCGGCCAGACGAGGCGCGACCTGGCCGCGGGCGAGGTTGATCGTTCTTGATTGCTCGGCGGTCATCTCGCCGATCTGCGCACGGCGTTCCTTGATCAGGGAGAGGTTGCCTGCGCCCATGTTGAGCAAGGTCCAGTAGACGCGGACGTCGAAGTCGGTCCGGCCGGCGAAGTTGCCGACGAGTGGTGGAACCAGGTTGCTGCCGCCGCCGAAGGCGCCGCCGCTGAAGCCTAGCCAGAGGGTGGGCAAGAGCGGCCTGCCGACTTCCTGCTTGAAGTGGGCCTCGGCCTCGCCGATCGCGGCGGATCTGGCCGCGATGTCGGGGCGCTGGCGCAGGGCGATCTGCAGCAGCTCGCGCTGGGAGTTTCCAGATCGACGAGCTCGAGCTGGACGAGCGGGCCGCCGGCGGCAACGAGCCGCGCGGTCGGATCGAGGTTCAAGCGATTGGCCAGTCGGGCGGCCGCGACCGCCAATTCTTCCTCGGCCTGAAGCACGAGCGGCCCGCCGCCGCTTCCACTGGGAAAATGCTCGGTTGGCGTCGGAGTCTCGACCCTGGCCGACTTCGGCGAAATGCCGCGTGATCTCGACGACGTCGTGCACCTGGATTCCGAAAGACGCTGGGCTTCGAGGATCGATTGGTTGCCCAGCAGCTCGATATACAGATTCGCGACTTCGAGCAGAATCTCGTTGGCGGTTGCCTGGGCGTTGAATCGAGCGCCGGTGACTCTCTGGCGCTGCGGCGAGCGGTTCGAACCAGGCGTCTGTCAGCGGCGTCAGGATGTTCACGCCGGGTATCGTGGCGGTTCCTGACTCCAACGTATCCGATGCCGGCAGCCCATGGAGAGCGACTGCTCTGACAGCGAGATGATCTTGCCCGAAACCCGCTGAAGGAAGCCCTGATGCCCGTGATAGCCGACGCCTGAGTTGAGCGAGGGAACAAGCAGCACCCGCGCGGCGAGCTGATTCGCCAGCGCTTCCAGGACGAGGGCCCGGGCGGCGCCGATCGTCGGGTTGGCCGCGTCGGCCAGCTTGAGGGCCGTTGCCAGGTCGATCGGGTGCTCCTCGAACGGCAGCGGAATCGAGAACGGAGCCGGAACCGTCGAGTGCTCGTCGCGTGCGACGAACACTGTGCGCGGCGATTTCGCGGTGACGAACGCCGAGCGAGGCGCTCGGTTCAGGACCGGGCGGCGGTCATGACCGGTGCGCCGAACTGGCCACGAGCGTCGCGACACTGAAACCGGCCGGCTCGACTCCAGGGTCCGCGACAGCTTCTGGCCATGACGCCGCGAGGTCTGGATCGTGAGGATGCCGGCTCGGTTGTTACGGATGCCGGAGTCGCTGCGCAGACCCGGCGTCAAGGCAATGCAGAGCAGGACAAGCGTGGAGCGCATTGCGTCGCGCGTCGAGAACAGGCACTCCTTGCTCTGTCGCTCGGGCGAACACTCACGGGTCTGTCCTTTCTCGAGCAAAAGAACAGCCTGAGTCTCAGCGCACGGCGCCGATCAGCACCGCGCCGTCGCGCGGCGGGGGAATCGTGCCTCGGGTCTGGGGCGGATCAGTTGCGGGCGCTGCCGGTTCCGGCATGGCTCGCGGCGGAATGTTCCGCGGCGAGACGCCCTCGACGGGCACGGGATGGGCCAGCGAGTTGGCCGGGGGCTGGCCGAGCGCCACGTACATCGCAAACTGGGCACGATTGTAGTCGACGATCGCGTCGACGTATTCGACGCGGGCGTTGGCGAGGAGGTCGAAACTATTGAGTAGCTCGATCGGCAGCACGTCTCTGGGCCGGGCTGCGGCCATGCCGCGAATGCGTTCCAGGTCTTGGTGGTAAGCAAGGTAGCCGGAGCGGACGGCGTCTTCGTAGATGCCGATCTGTGCGTAACGGGCGTGGGTGCGGGCGTAGGCTTCGGCCACGTCGGCCCGCACGCGATTCAGGATTTCGACCTGCTGGAAACTGGCGACCTTGAGCCGGGCATCTGCCATGCGGATCAAGGCGACGTTGCCGACGCCCAGGTTTTGAATCGTCCAGTAAACGATGGCGTCGAGGTCGGTTCGGCCGCCGAGTCCGCTGAAGATCGGGCGAACGAGGTTGCTGCCGCCGCCAAAGCCGCCGGCGCTGAATCCGACCAGGGTAGTGGGTGAGAACGGCAGGATCTTGGCTCCGTCCAGGGTCATGAGGGCCGCCTCGATGGCCGCTCGCTGGGCGGCGAGCTCGGGCCGGTTGAGCATCGCCACTGCGATCAGCTCGCGGACCGGGATGGGGTCGGGGACCAAAGGCTGCGGGAACCACGACGGCATCGGTCGGATGAAGGCGGATCGATGGGTCCAGATTGAGCAAGCGGCAAAGATCGGCCGAAGCGACCAGGATCTCGGCTTCGGCGGCCTGAACATCGGCCTCGCGCCGGGCGAGCTGGGTGGCGGCTCGATTGGCGTCGGCGGCCCGGCCTAGCCCCGTCTTGCTGAAATCAGCCGTGAGCCGCGCGACCACTTTCGCCTCGTCTCGAGCCTGGGATCTGTGCTGCCCGTCTCCCCTCGGCTCGGAGCAGCTCGCTGTAGGCCTCGCGTGACCCGGAGGAACACCTGGTTGCGCACGGCGATCGACGCAAACTCTCTCTCACGGACCGTCTGCCTGCTGGCCAGGTAGGCGAAGATGCCGGCGCCGGCATTGATGTTGTAATAAACGCCCGGGATGTTGACCGTGCCGGACCCGACTGCGTTCGCTCCCGCCCCGACGTAAACGGCCGACCGGTTCAGGGAAAGGATATTACCGTCCGACTGCTGGAGATTGCCGGTGTGCGAGTCGTAGTTGAGCCCGGGGTTGATCGACGGCAGGAAGTAGGCCGCGGCAAGCTGCCGCATGGCGGCTGCCTCGAGAATGCGCGTGCGCGCGACGTTGAATTCGGGATTCTGGACGTTTGCCAGCTCGAGCGCGGTCGTCAGGTCGATTGGCTGGGCCTCGACCGCCAGGATCGTGGGCGGAGTGACCGGCGGCGGGGCGACCGCGTTGGCGGGCGTCCTCCCGTCTGATTCGCCAGGAAGGGCATCCAGCGTCGGCCTCGGAACGGCTCTCGGACGCGCCGGCTCCCCTTGCTGCGCCAGCACTGGAGCCTGTGTCAGCCAGAAACACGAAAGGATGATCCATTCGGCATTCAGCCGGAATCGCCTGACGCCGTTCACTCTGGCCTCCTGAATTCGGCGCTGAAGTGGGAGCGCGCGTACTATGCCGGCTCTATCGATCTAGATCGTCATCCGGATTACATGAACTTGACGGGATGTGCGATTCGGACCAAGGGCGACCGTTGACAGGAAGAACACGTGAGTTATCATAAGTTCAGTACGAGGACATCGCACATGAACGGCCTGATTCGCGCATCGCTCGGCAATCCCTACGCCGTCACGGTCATGTCGCTGACCCTGATCATTCTGGGCGTACTTAGCCTGACGATGATTCCGATCGACATCTTGCCGGTTTTCAAGAGTCCCGCGGTGCAGACGCTGACGTTCTACGGCGGCATGTCTGCTGACAGCATCGCCAATGACATCAGCAACCGGATGGAGCGCTGGACCGGCCAGGCCAATGGGGCACTGCGGCAGGAGTCGCGGTCGATCATCGGCGCCAGTATCGTGCGCAACTATTTCCAGGGCGATGTCGACCCCAACGGGGCGCTCACCCAGGTGAACTCGCTGGCGCTGGGCGTGGTTCCCAATTTGCCACCGGGAACGCTGCCCCCGGTCGTTCTGCCGTTCGATCCGACCGCCATGATCCCGGTCTGCATCGTCGCCGTCGACAGCGCGAACCCGAGCAATAACGAGTCCGTGCTCTACGACGTGGGTCGCTATGAAGTTCGTAATATGATTATGGGAATTCCGGGCGCGGTGGCGCCGGTGGTCTACGGCGGCAAGATTCGCGCCGTGATGGCTTATCTCGATCGCGAGAAGATGCAGGCGCGGGGTTTTTCGCCCGTGGACGTGATGAACGCGCTGGATGCGGCCAATGTGTTCCTGCCCAGCGGCGACGCCAAGATCGGCAAGCTCGACTATGTGCTCGACTCAAATTCGATGTATCGCGACATTTCCGAGATGGGTGAGATTCCCCTGCGCTACGATAATGGCCGGGCGGTCTTTCTGCGGGACGTTGCGACGCCCTCCGACGCCAACTACATCCAGACGAACGTGGTTAGAGTCAATGGCAAGCGCGAGGTTTATATTCCGGTGTATCGTCAGCTTGGTGCCAGCACGCTGGCTGTGGTCACCAAGGTCAAGGCCGCCTTGAAGGGGATGGAGGAAAAGGTAACGCGGGCAGGGATCAGTCTGAAACCAGTGATGGACCAGTCGATTTACGTCCGGAAGTCGATTGAGGCCCTGGTGCAGGAAGGGGTGCTTGGCGGCATTTTGTGCTCGCTCGTCATTCTTCTGTTTCTGGGCCAGCTCCGGATGACGGCCATCGCGATCATGACTCTGCCGATCTCGGTCATGGCCTGCTCAGCGGCCTTTATTTCACGGGCCAGACGATCAACGTGATGACCCTGGCCGGCATGACGATGGCGATCGGACCGATGATCGACAGCGCCATCATCTGTCTGGAGAACACACACCGGCACCTGGGTCTGGGAGCAACGCCACACGAAGCCGCCTATCTGGG
Organism: uncultured Gammaproteobacteria bacterium; assembly: GCA_963707765.1. Classification (GTDB taxonomy): domain Bacteria; phylum Pseudomonadota; class Gammaproteobacteria; order Steroidobacterales; family Steroidobacteraceae; genus Bog-1198. The sequence continues at coordinate 54,087 of CAVPQZ010000001.1, forward strand.
CGCAAGCGAGGTGGCCATGCCGGAGCTGGTCTCTACACTCTGTACGTTCCTGGTGCTCTCGCCGCTGGTCTTGACGCCGGGCCTGGGCCAGTTTCTTTTCAAGCCGATGGCCATGGCGGTCGCGTTTTCGATGATCGCGGCTTACATCCTCTCGCGGACGCTGGTTCCGGCTTGCAGCGCCTACTGGCTCAAGCCGCACGAATCGAGCGGCGGCCACGATGCAGGTGGCGAAGGTGCACACGGGGCGGCTCTTCCCGCCGCTTCTGGAACCAAGCCCGAGACATTTCAGATAAATGGCAACGGCGGCCATCCGTCGCGTAGAGCGGGCGTGCTTCGCCGGGCATTCGCGCGCTGGGAGCACATGATCGACAAGACGATCGCCGGATAGTCAAGGTTGCTCGACTGTCGTCCTGCGGCATCCGGTCGTGACGCTCGGCGTCGCATTGGCCTGCTGGCACGATCACTCTTGTCTTGATGTGGCCGATCATGCGCCGGGATTTCTTCCCCGAAGTCGATGCCGGCGCATTCGAGATGTACGTCCGGGCCCCGAGCGGCCTGCGCATCGAGGAGACGGAAAAACGAATCAAGGCGGTCGAAGACTTCGTGCATGACGAGATTGAAACGAAGACGTCGATCTCATTCTATCCGAGCTCGGCGTGAACTCGGACTGGTCGGCTGCTTACACGCCCAACGCCGGCCCGATGGATGCCGTGGTCAAGATTCAGCTTACCGAAGAGCGCAAGAAATCCGCACAGGAATACGTGCATATTCTGAGGACGGCCTTTGAGGCGGCCGTCATTCAGCGATCTCGAGTTTGCCTTCGACGCCGGGGGGATGGTTCGCTCGGCGATGAACGAGGGTAAGTCGACGCCGATCAGCATCCGGGTTACCGGCAAGCAGCAGTCGACGGCGAACCAGATCGCCACGGCGATCAGGAACGAGGTCAAGAAGATCGACGGAGTGGTCGACGCGCGGGTGATTCAGCGGCCAGGATTATCCCGAATACGTGATCAATGTCGACCGCGACCAAGGCGGCCGAGCTTGGCCTCACGCAGCAGGCGATCATGAACAACGTCGTCGCGGCATTCAACTCGAGCATCCAGTTCAACAAGCACAACTTCTGGATCGACCCCAAGAACAAGAATCAGTACTTCGTCGGCGTGCAATACTTTGAGCAGGACATCCAGTCGATCGAGACTTTGCTGGACATCCCGATCACGACCAACCGCCCCGACCAGCCGAAGCTGCCGATCCCGCTGCGGACGGTGGTCTCGCTCGAAAAGGTGAGCGTTCCGACCGAGGTCACGCACTACAACATTCAGCCCACGATCGAGGTCACGCTCGGCGTGTATGGCCGCGACCTGGGTCACGTTTCGGATGATGTCACGAAAGTGCTCGACACGTTCGGCACGCAGGACGAGCCGGGGAAGTGGTCTCCCTATGACCCGGCGAGCAAGGAGAAAGTTCGCCTGCCCGGCTCGACCATCCAGTTGAGCGGCGAATATCTTCGAATGAACGAGACGTTCAACAGCCTGTTGTTCAGCTTGCGTGGGCTGCCGCTTTCAGCACTCTTGATTTACTTCTTGATGGTGGGTCTCGACAAGTCGTTCGTTGTACCGCTTTCGGTCATCTCGATCGTTCCGCTGTGCTTGATCGGGATCTTGCCGATGCTGTACCTGACGGGTTCGGCGGTCAACGTTCAGTCGCTCCTGGGATTCATCTTCATCGTCGGGATCAAGGTGGCCAACTCGGTGTTGATGACGGACTATGCTCAGGAGCTGCGCCGGCATGAGGGCCTGACGCCGCTCGAGGCCATTCGTAAGGCCGCTGCGCTGCGCGTGCGTCCGATCACGATGACCGCACTCGCAGCGTTTTTCGCCTTGATTCCCGGGGCGCTGGCCATCGAGCAGGGCAGCGAAGCGAATGCTCCGCTTGCACGGGCGATCCTGGGAGGGCTGCTGGCGGGCGAGCCGGCGACGCTCTTCGTTCTTCCGGTGGTTTACTCGCTGATCGTCAGGGATTCGCCCAAGCAGAAAGCCGAGCGGGCGGCGCGAGAGCAGGGGGGCGGTGCGCATTCGGGGGAGCCGTTAGCCGGAGCCGGATGGGACGAACGCGAAGAAGGCAATGGCGCCGAGCCGACCAACTGATTCGTTTGCTCAGCGCACTCGCGCGATACTGGCCGGCGAAATGCGATAGACGGTCGCGTTGTACCAGCCCTCGGGGTTGGGCGCGAAAGTATCGAGCACGTACATGTCGCCATCCGATCCAAGAGCCATCGACCCGACGGCACGAGCGTGGCCGCGGAAGAACTTCGACACGTCATACGACCTGACCGAGCCCGCTTGTGTGATCCGGCCGATCTTGAGCGGTCCGTTGATCGCTGCGAACTCGCTCGTGAACCAGAGCGATCCGCTCGCGGGGCCCAGATAGTCAAAGAATGCGCTGGTATTCGCTGCCGAGATCTTGTACGCGCGTGACGGCACCGGCCGTCGACACCTGGAAGGCTTCGCTCCGCAACGACGTGGTTTGACCGCTCACGACGAGGGTGCCGGCGTGCCCGTCAGCGACCAGGCCCCATTGAAGGTTGGCAACAGTGATGGGAGTAGTCGCGGTACCGCTCGGGGACATCCGGCCGAGAACGAGGTGCTTTCCCAATTCCTCGGTGAACCAGAGATTTCCGTCGGGCCCGGCCGCGACGGACATCACGATGCCCTGCTTTCCGGTACCGAAGGAAGGGGCCGGGAACAGCGTGACAGACCCCGTGGTGGTCATTCGTGCGATGACGTTCTGGGGAGCGGCATCATAGACGAACCAGAGGTCGCCGCCGGGCCCGCTGACGAGCGACGAGCCTTCAGCCCTCTGTCCGGCGGGCACTGGAAGGGGGGGGAACTCGGTGACCTGGCCGGCCGGGGTTACGTTTCCGATCACGACCTGACTGTCATTCGTGTTGGAAACGGAGTTGACGACGAACCAAACTTTTCCGTCCGGCCCGGTCGTGAGCGAAGTGGGAAGAAGCGTGGCATTCGCCAGTCCTGGCAAAACAAATGACGTGACTGACCCGTCGAGTCCGATCCGATCGATCGAGGCGATGTCGGGACCGCCCGCCGCGCCGACCCAAAGGCTTCCGTCGGGGCCGGCGATCAAATTGGAAGCGGGGCCGGTATCCAGACTGACAACGGCTTGAATCGCGGTTGAGAGCAGCCGGCGACCCTCGAGCTCAACGAGGACGGGCGACCGGCTCCGCTTGGGCGCCGGCCTCGATCCCGTAGATGAACGCCGAAGCGACTTCAATGTCGAACGGAACCATCCCATGGGCGTGCCTCCATGCTTGAATGTCAATGGGGTTCAGGCCATTTGTTATCGCGAAGGACCTGGAAAAGCACAAGTCCAAACCCGGTGCGTGACGCCGAGCATCAATCGGTTCATGTCCAGCGGGTTAACCGCGACGCCAATAACCAGTTCTGGGACAATACCCTGACGTATTACAGCATGAACAACGGCTACTGGATCGCGTCTGTCAACGGCTTGCCTGATACCTACCTGGCCTTCCAGGCCACTCCGCTGAAAGCCGGCTCGCCGTATTTCAAGGTGCTGAACCACACGCCGAACACGAATGGATACGTGGCGTGGGATGAAGCGACGAGGGGGAATGTTCAGTAAGACGGAAGTATACGCACGAACGGCGGGGCCGGTGGATGGCCGGGTAAGATCGGACCGATGGTACGGATCGGACTGATCTGACTGATCGTGTTGACGGTTGGAAGCTTGCCCCCGGATGACGAAAGGTCGTTTCCCGTGGCCGTCGAGGATGGTATCATCGGGGCCATTATTCGATGGCCCCCGGGAATGGATTCATGGCCTCGCCGTATTTCGTGGAAAAGCGCACGCGTAAAGCAGAGATCGACCCAGAATCGGAAACAGATGAAGCAGCGTGTGACCGCTGGCTCACTCCTGGCGGAATTCCTGTTTCCTTTCGCGCGGAGCCGTTCCTACCCGGGCGATCGCACCGTCCGATCCGCGCGACCTCTGGCTGCATCAGGAACATGCCCGGCTGAGTCTGCTGCGCGGGTTCGATGAACTGCTGTGTCTGGAAGGCTTGCACGGCGTCGAGCATCTGCCGCATCAAATCGAAACCGTTCGCAAGGTGCTGCGGCATTTTCGCGGCCGGGTGCTGCTGGCGGACGAGGTCGGTCTAGGGAAGACCATCGAGGCATGTTTGCTGCTCCGCGAGTATCTGCTGCGCGGCATGGCGCGGCGCGTGCTGATTCTGGTGCCCGCGCCGCTGGTTTCGCAGTGGCACGAGGAATTGAGCAGCAAATTCGACCTGGAATTCACCGTTCCGCCGAAGGGCGTCGCGGCCGACCGGGCCGAGTTCTGGGCGCGGGCACGACCGCGTGCTGGCGTCGCTGGCATTCGTGAAGGCCAAGAAGCGAGCGGCGATCGTGGCGGCACAACCCTGGGACCTGGTCATCGTCGACGAGGCTCACCACTGCAAGAACCGGGCGACGCTGAACTGGCAACTCGTCAACTCGCTGCAACGGCGGTTCATGTTCCTGCTCTCCGCGACGCCCGTGCAGAACAACCTGCTCGAGCTCTACAACTTGCTCACGCTGCTGGCCCCCGGCCATCTGCGAACCGAAGTCCGATTTCAAGAAGCAGTATGTCAAGCGCGGCAACCCGCGCGACGCGCTCAACCGCGAACGGCTGCGATCGTTGCTGGGCGAAGTGATGGTCCGCAACACGCGGAGCCTCGTGCAGCTCAATCTGCCGCCGCGTTACGCCCAGACCGTGCATGGCCAAACCCGACGGGGCGGAAGCCGAGTTGTATCGCAAACTGACGGAATTCTTGCGACAGCCGCGGCAGCGGGCTGGTGAAGGGAGTCGAGCCGGCCGACGAGACGGCGGCCGACGACCTGGAGAGACCGATCCTCGACCGCTGCGCAAGCTCCGCGCCGGCACTGCGGCGACCGTTTCGCGAATGCAGTTGAGCAGCCTGCTCGCCGCGCAAGGCAGCCACCCGGCGGCCGTGGCCGCGTCGCTCGAGCGAATCGCGGCCGCCGATCCCGAGGCGGCGGAGCTGGCGCGTCTGGCCGCGGCGATCGGCGAGTCCGCGAAGGACGCTCGCTTGCTGGAATTGGTCGAGCAGTCGCAGGGCCACAAGCTGCTGATCTTCGTCAATTTTCGCCGCACGCTCGCCCACATCGAACGGGCTGCTGCAGTCGAAGGGCCTGGAGTTTTCGGTGTTTTCCGGCGAGCAGACGGCTCGCGAAAAGGACGAGGCCGTGGCGGCGTTTCGCGACCGCGTGCCGATCATGCTCTGCACGGAGTCGGGAGGCGAGGGACGCAACTTGCAGTTCGCCGACACGCTGATCAACTACGATCTGCCCTGGAACCCGATGAAGATCGAGCAGCGGATCGGCCGCGTGCATCGCTTCGGCCAGACGCGCGAGGTGTTCGTATTCAACCTCTGCACCGCCAATCTCGCTGGAAGCACGCATTCTGAGCGTTCTGAACGAGAAGATCCGCATGTTTGAGCTGGTCGTGGGCGAGGTCGGCTCGATCCTGGGCAACCTGGAGGACGGCGATCAGTTCGAGTCGCTGGTGCTCAACCTCTGGCTCCGCTCCCGCGACGACGCCGAACTCGAACAGTCGTTTGCAACGCTGGGCGAGACGCTGCTCGAAGCCCAGGAACAATACGTGCAAGCCAAGGAATTGGACGAGGCGCTGTTTGGCGAGGATTTTCAATAGCCATGCCCACGACCGCTCTCGATCGCGACTTGCAGACGTTTGCCGTCGAACTGTTCGAGCGCAGCGGCGGGGTCGCCGATTGGCCCGCGCTGGAGGTTCCCGGTTCGGTCGTGGTGCCGCGCCAACGTGGCGCAGTCCGCCGCCCATCTGCCGGGCGAAGAGTTTTCGCTCGGCGTACGGCGACGGCCCGGGAACGCTTCAGGTCGGTCTCGCCGGCGAGTTTCTCGACGTGGCGGCGCGAGTGCTGGACGTGGCCGTGCCGCGCGACGGTTCGTTTTGCATCCCGGAACGCTACCTCACCAGCCGCGACCTGACGGACAAGGTCGACCAGCACGTTCGACTGGCAAAACGCCCGCGCAAATGCCGAACGGCCGAGCCGGCACTGGTCGAATATCACCTGTGGACGCTGCTCGGCTCGCTCCGGTCGGAGGACGTGTGGGAAGCGATCTTCCGCGTCGCGATCAACGCCGAGAGCCAGGCCATCGTTCAATTGCCGGACGTGTTTCGAGGAGCCCGACTTGCTCGGCGAGGAGCCGGCGAGCGTGCCGGTCGAACCGGCCACGTATGCCACGGCGATCGCGGAAGGAAAGCGGCGGCTCATCGGCCGAGTCGGCCGAGTTCGTGCGCCGCGTCGAACAGCGGCTGGAGCGGGACCGCAAGCGGCTGCAGGACTATTATCGAGCCTTGTCGCGCGAAGCGGACGGCTCGAAGCGTCGCACGGCGGCGGTTCCATCGCCCGACGAAATCGCGGCGAAGAAGCGGGCGGTGGATCTGGAGTTGCGCCGTAAGCTGGCGGAACTGAACGAGAACTACGCCCTGCGAGCCGAGTTGCGGCCGGTCGTCGTGGCGAGGGTTCGTCTGCCGGCGCTCGTCGTTCCCGTGGTGATTCAGCGGAAACAAGCGATCCGCGAATACCGTCTCTACTGGAATTCGCTGCTCAAGAAATTCGAGCCGCTCTCGTGCAGCCGCTGCCGTCGGCCGACGTTTTCGGCGACGTTTACCAATGAGACCGTGGATTTGCTTTGTGCTGCTTGTGCGCAGGCGAGGTGAGGGCGGGGTCCTTGAGCGGAGCTGGGAATCAGACGCCAGCGGGGGTTACCGCAGTGGGACAAGAATGCGCCCGGCGCGGAAGGTGCGTGTGCTCGCGGGCGGCCGAGAATGCCACGGGAGATCGGACCGATTGGAAGGGCACGCGACCTTCAGATTGCCAGGAGGATAGGACTGATCGGACCGATCCGAACGATCGGTCCGATTCGATTGACGTGCGCGATATCATGGGCCGAAAACGCTGAGCTTCAGCTTCCGCGGAAGGCTTGCGGTTCGTCCGTTAGGTCCGCGAGAGCCAGACCCAAGGCCGCCCGAAACGCGCCGGAATGAATCGCCACATAATCCTCGGCACGAGCCAAAATCTCGGAGTAATCAATCAAGGAATGGATGTTTCTGATCTCATCAGTGGCTGCATCCCATTTGTCGCCGTGAAGTTTCGAGAAGCTGGTGACGTCGTACCGGCGGACGCCGGAACGATCAGCCTGAATCGCTTCGTGCGTCATTCCGGCGTCGGCGGCGACTTCGACGATGCGCTCGAATTGTGCTGCTTGAGCGAGGCAGCCAATCGTTTCCAGCGCCGCGACCGTCTCGCGGACATAAAGACCGGTGCTGTTGCCGATCCTCCCCAGTCGAAAACATAACAGTAGGATTGCGCACACACAATTGAGCGGTGGCGCAAGGACCTATTTTCCCCATGACGGCGAAGTTTGATGAACGCTCGATGAAGCGATTTCTCGGGGCTTCAATCCATCGCCGTTACACGCCGCCAAGCGGCGTGCGCCAAGGTGGAAGATCACGTGGGGAAGCTGAAGCTGAAGTCACTGAGCACGTTGTCGTTGCTCGTATCGGCATGGTTTCCCGTGATTGTCGTGCTGGGGTCGGTTGTGTTCCCGCCGACCGCGACGCCGCCACCGGAGCCGGTGCCGGATTCGCCATTCTTTCCCGCGGTCCCGTTGGCCTGGTTGACAGTCGTGCCGCCGGGGGTGCCGGCCGTTCCGGTACCGCCAGCACCTCCTTGTCCACCAGACGATGCGAGGGCGCTGTTGCCAGTGATGGTGCTGGTCGCGCTCCCTTGCTTGGAGCGTTTCTTGGTGCCGGGCCGGGGCGCGATGGTCAGGGAACCATCCGAGGCGATGCCGCCGCCGAAACCGCTGCCGCCGCCGCCGCCATCGCCGCCGTTGCCGCCAACGGCGTTGCCGCCATCCCCGCCGCTGGTTGGGCTCGAGCCGTTGCCACCGAGAGCGTTACCGCCCGTCCCGCCGCTGCCGCCACCGCCGCCGCCGGCTGCGTTTGTGGAGAAAGTTTCGCCTCCGGCCAACGATACGGTTCGCGCCCTGCAAGTTGCACAATCCACCGCCAAAAGCGAATCCACCCTGGGTGCCGCTGCCAGCTTGGCCGCCGACGGCTAGTCCACCGGCGCCCTCGTTCATGCCGGACGAAAGCTCGCCGTTCCCTCCCTGGGTGTTTCCTGCGCCAGCGCCACGCCGCCCGGGCCGCCGACAGCTTCATTGTGAGTGAATGAACTGGTCATCTTCGTCCTGGAACTCTGCGGCGCCTTGATGACGAAGGCCCCGGCGTTGCAAACCCCGGCACCAAAAGGCGCTACCGCCCGAGCCCCCCGCGCCAGCAACACCGCCCTGGGCTGAGCCGCCATCCGCGACATCGAAGCCGCTGCTCCCACTGCCCGTGCCGCCATTGCCACCGATGCACTGGCCGACTGTCCCGCCGACGCCGCCTTGCCGGCTCTGGGCCAGATTTGAAGTGAATGTCAGCGCGACCGTGCTCTCGCAGGAGCCGTCGTTAAAGATTCCGCCGCCCAGGCTATTGCCGCTATTTCCGCCCGCGCCTGCGTTGCCGGCGTCACCAGTGCCGCCTTCCCCGCCGCTGGTGCCCGCGGAAGTGCCGCTGCCGCCGTCGCCGCCCGAGCCACCGCCGCCAGACCCGCCAGCGCCTCCGGACGAGGCCAAGGCGCTGTTCGCGAAGAATGTGCTGGGTGCGCCCAGGAAGGTAACCGCGCCCCGATCATTGAAGAGGCCTCCACCCGTGCTGTCGCTGCTACTACCGCCGCTGCCGCCGGCGCCTCCTTTCGCATTGCCGCCCCCGCCGACGGAGTTGCTGGCAAACGCGCCGCCGTCGCCACCGACGGCTTTACCCCCGCTGCCACCTGCGCCGCCGAGCCCGCTCTGGGCCAGATTGAGGGCGAAAGTCGTCCCGGAGATGTTCAGGCGTACGAACTCCCCGTTGTAGACCCCGCCGCCGAACGCTTCGCCACCGTCGCCACCGGCTGCTCCGTCGCCGCCGTCAACCGGCACGCCTTTTTTGCCGGCCGAGGCTGGAAGAGCAGAGAAGCTGGCGCCACTGCCACCCTTCCCGCCGTTTCCCGCGATGGCTTCATTGCCCGTGATCGTGCTTTTGGTGATGGAGAGAGAACCGGCAGCAGTAAAGATCCCACCGCCGAGCGCTTCGCCGCCGTCGCCGCCGGCGCCACCATCTCCACCGAAATGGAGCTTACTCGGCCCGCCGAAATTCGCGGTGTCCGTGGCGACGACGCCTGCGCCGCCCAATCCGCCGATTCCGCCGAACGCCTGGTTGTCGATGATCACACTGCTCGAGATGGAGAGCTTGCCGGCCGCGAGGAAGATCCCACCCCCCTCTGCGCCGCTCCGTTGTCACCCGGCGAACCCATGCTGTTAAATACTCCGTGCGGGTTGCCATTCCCGCCATTCGCGCCCGAGATTCCAACCGCTTCATTATCCGACAGGGTCACGGAACGAAGTGTGACGCTGCCGCCCGAAATCAGGATTCCCCCGCCGTTCTCGTTGAACGCCAGGCCGTGCTGGATCGTCAAACCGGAAAGCGTGACCTTCCCGCTCAAGATATGAATCACGCGGTCGAGTTGGTTGCCGTCGATGATCGTCGCGCCGGCCCCTTTTCCCTTGATTGTCAGATTGCTCTGGATGTCCAGGTCGCCGGTTGCGTCGTTGTTTTCATCGCGGCCGGGAATCGTGAGCGTGAAGGTGCCGGCGGGCAGGATGATCGTGTCGGAACCGGGATGGGCATTGGCCGCCATGATCGCCGATGCAGGGAGATGTGTCCCGAGGCGTCTTTTCCCGTCTTGAGATTGACCGCGATTGTGTCTGAGAGCGTATTGACGTTGAACGTCGAAAGAACGACACGGCCTTCGAGTGCTTCGATACCAGGACGCACCCTCGCTCTCAAGTCGCCGGCCCGTGGTTCGCCGCATGGGGAAGGCTATCATGGCACGCTCCTTGAGAATTAAGATAAGCCGCGCGGGGACCGCCCCGAGACGATTACGGGGCGTCAATCGCGAGTTCGAGACGTCTCTCCGCCTATAATGCGCGATTCGCGGCGCCAACACCCCACGTGGGTACTGATTTTATTCGACCGGGTCGGGGCCGCGGATCGGCATGATCGCGGCCTGTCTCGGTTTTGGTTTCCTGGCAAGCTGTTGCCGGGCAAGCCGCGCCGCTCGTTACCCTAATGGTACGGATGCGACGCACAGACGATCCGATCGCAGAACTCTTCGATCGGCATGACGGTCGTGAAGGAGCCGGCGCTCTCCACGTTGCGCTCGATCTCGGCGGAGCAACCGGTCACGACCGGTTGCGCCTCACTTCCAAACTCTGTTGGTTGGAAGTATCGCCGGACGCCGGCGCTGCAAGACGTCAGACCGTCCAAGCTTGAAAACCAGGATGGCGGCCCCGGCCAGACTTCAGCCGCTGGTTCGGCGCGGTGCGCTTACCCCTGTTCGGGTTGGCGCGGCTCCCATAGCTCGAATCGGTTGCCCTCCGGGTCGGTCGCCCAGCCGAACCGGCCATAGTCGTAGTCCTCGACTCGGTCGTCTACCTGCGCCCCGGCAGCTCGGAGTTGGGCCAACATGGCGTCGAGGTTCCGGACGCGATAATTGACCATGAACGGTGCCGGGCCCGAACCGAAGTAGGAGGTGTCCGCAGGGAACGCAGACCAAACCGCCTGCTCTCCAGCCGCGGCAGACGTGAAAGCCCCGTAGGTCTGCTCTGGTTCGACGGGCACGCCCAAGTGTTCGCGATACCAGGCGGCGAGCGCCTTGGGATCGCGCGCTTTGAAGAATACACCGCCAATTCCAAGCTACCTGTTCCATGCGAACCCCTTTTCTTCGCGCCTCCGAACTTGTGATTCTCTCACGCAAACGCATTGATAATGACGGGCCAAAGTCGGCCGGTCAATCAGCGAACTTCCAAATGACTCGATGGGTCAACGCGGATGGAGCCGGAGCCCCAGCGAAGTCATTCGGCGGGGATTACCCACGGGTTCCCAGTCCAGCCCGACCGTTGAGCGTGGCGACGGTTCACGAGCCAGCGGTATCATTGCCCGTGCCGGAGTGCTCCCGACGAGGAGGCCACATGGGCGAAAGGAGCAAGATGGGGTAGCGATCGACGTTCAACGGCAGGCCATTGCACTGGACCCAAACCAGTCCCCGGCCGGATCGCCGATCGCTTGCTTCAATCCTCGACGATGTCGTAGTCCGTGATCGTCCCATCCGCGGTGAGATGGATCAGGAGGCCGCGATCGGCCTTGTCCGTCACCAGCCGATAGTGAGAGGATCCGACTCACCGCGCCCTTGTGCCGCTCGATCTTGCGCGCGGCGACATCTTGTTCGGCGACGAACCGGAGCGAGCGCAGGCCGGCCAGGGCCGTGGTGGGACCGTCCCCGAAGTCCTCGCGTGCTCCGGAGGTGAAGGACCGAGACTCGGCGAACGCCTTCCCGCCCCGCTCGAGGGCCCTCATCGCCGCGACGATCTTCTCCGTCCTCGCCGGGTCCGGGTCGGTCGCCGGCTTCAGGGAAGAGAACAGGGCCCCGATGCGCGGCGCCTTCCCCTCGCGGCCGCCCTCCTGCCAGAGGAATCCGCCGATCTGCCCACGGCCGTCTTCGAGGAAGGTGATCTGCATATCCCGTTGGGCCGAATGGAAGCGGCCGTCGTCCCCCGGCAGGAACTCCTCGTCCGGGAATCCGTCGACGACCGTCGCCAGATGACCTCGATCTACCACGAAGGTCATCATCTGGTTGTTCGCGAACTCGTAGCGCCCCGTGCAGGCGGCGAGCCGGCTCTCGGCGACTTCCGCCGTCGCGTGCCTCGACGGCATCGACGCGGGGTAGTCGGGCCAATGGTACTCCCTGGCGATGGACTCGAGGATCCGGGAGATCATCCGGGAGTTGTCGTTGGCGTTGATCATGATCGCGGCGCCCTGGCCGGTCTCGGCGTAGGCGATCAACCGGGCGTCGAACCCATTGTCGCGGCCGCCGTGGCCGAACCGAAGCGCCTGGCCGCTCCCTTCCAGGAAGACCCCCAGCCCGTCGTGGTCCTTCTGATCCGTGAGCATCTGCCGCGCCATCCGCCGCGACAGCACCTTGTCGGACTTGCCCGCGAGGGCCTCCTGGACCCCGATGGCGAAGCGTGCCAGGTCGGAGGGTGTCGTCCAGAGGCCCGCCGCCGCCATCTCCGGGTAGATGTGCCACCGGCCCTTCACCGGGCTCCTGTCCCCAAGGTGCCCGGACGCCGTCAGCTTCGCCGTCCCGGCGGGCAGCGGTTGTTCGAACGTGCTGTCCTTCATCGCGAGCGGCCCCAGCACGGCTTCCCGCATGAACCGCGGGAACGGCGCGCCGGTCACGTCGACGATCATCTGCTGCATCACCGTGTAACCGCCGCCGGAATAACGCCACTTGGCTGCCCGGCACGAAATCCACCCGGATCGGCTTCGTGTTCGCCGGCTTCGCGCCGTCGAGGATCTGCACGACCGTCGGCACCGGGTCATCCGTGGCGTAGCCGGGGAAGCCGTGGACCGTCAGGCCGGCGGTGTGGCTGAGGAGGCCTCGCAGGGTGACCTTCTTCTCCCTGGTGAATTCGTTCACCGGCACCTTCCAGGTGACGAGCCGGGCATTGACATCCTCATCCAGGGCCAGCTTGCTCTGCTCCACCAGCCGCAGCGCCCCCAGGGCCGACACGGACTTGCTGATCGAGCCGGCCTGGAAGAGCGTGGCGGTCGTCACCGGGGAATCCCCACCCCGCTCCGTCACGCCATAGCCTCTCGCCTTGACGATCTTGCCGTCCTGGATGATCGCGAGGGATAGGCCGGCGACGTGGCGCTTCCGCATCTCGCCCTTGATCACGTCGTCGACGACGTCGGAAGGGGAATCCGCCGCCGGTCCGGGTACGGGGGACGACGGCCCGGCCCAGGCGAGCGACGCGCCCGTTGCCAGCGCAGAACAGAACCGCGATGATCGTTCGTCTCATCTCGCCATCCGATCTGACAATGGTCTGGAACGCCTGAGCTTTTACAGATCGTAGTAGGCCGCGTTGCCGACCGCAAGGGGACGCCGACTGTGGGGGTGGGAGCTTGTTTTCCTATGTGTGTCACAGGAGATTGATGTGAGAAATCTACGTCCCATTCGTCGATCCGATCGAAGCACGCGAAGAGCCGTGGCTTATCAGCATTCCCGGCGCGCGGTGCTTTGCTCGGAACGCGAGCGAGACTGGTCCACGGACCGACAACAGACGGCTGCCCTGATTCGTAATAGCCGCAGGGAGTGGGGTGGTCGACGAACGCGGAGGTCCCTCGGGGGCCTGACTCGGCTCTGGGTCCGCGATCCGTCTGTTCTCTGAGCTGCCCAGCGGATCGCGTAGCGAACGAGGTGAAACATGTTCGAGGCGCGGAAGATGACCGCGGTGGCGAGGAAGGATCGCGTCGAGGCAACGGTGCGCACCGGACGGCCGGGCGTGCCGGAGGACCGGATTCGCCCGCAATGTGTGGTGGGGCCTGATCGCCTTGGCGGCCGTCCTCTCGGTTGGCCTGCAAATCGCCGTCGTCGTGAACGTTCGCGGCCGAATCGCATCTGGGAAAGGACGGAGCCCGGCCCCGTCGCTGGCGGCAAGCGACGCGTCGCCCGCGGGTGACGTCGAGCCGGGGTCGAGCGCCGCCGCGTTGCCCGCCCCAGGGAGCCCAAAGCCGGAGAAGGGTAAGCCAGAGGCTGGTGGCGGCGAATTGAAGGATGCCAGGCCGGCGGACGAGAAGTCGCGTCCACCGGTGGCGCGACCGGCCGGCCCGCCGAAGCCGGTTGAGGATGCGCGGGTGCCCGCGGCGGCTCCCGTCGCGCTCGGGGCCGGCTGACGGCAGGCAATTCCCCGCCACTGTTCGGGGCCGGCCTGATCGATGGGGTGTCAGAAAGCGAGCTCGAGCAGGAGGCGCGGGACCAACCCAGAGCGATCCGGGGCCAGGTCCATCGGTTGAATGACGGGCGGCTGGGCCGGTTCGGCTGGAAGGCGCAGGTGGCCACGCTTGAGGACTTCGTCTTGACCGCGTGCGCCAACGAGCTGGGCCTGGAGGTTGCCGGCCACCATCAGGCCGTTTCACCGCTGGCGCCCGACGCAAAGGCCAAGGGCCTGGACCTCACGGCCGAGGAGTGCGCCGCGCTCGTCGGCTATTTCCGGAGCTTGCCTTCCCCTGTCTCGTCCGAGCCGCCGGACGCGCACGGGGCGGCCGCCGTGGCCGAAGGCCGCGAGCTGTTCCACTCCGTCGGCTGCGCGAGCTGCCACACCGCGAACCTCGGGTCGATCCGGGGCATCTACAGCGACCTGCTGCTCCATGACATGGGTAAGGAGCTGAGCGACTCCGGGTCCTACTACGCCACGGAGGCCACGGAAGCCCCGGAAGCGGCGTGATCGGCGGCCCAACGCTCAGCAGGCACTGGCGGACGCCACCGTTGTGGGGGTTTTGCGACACGGCCCCGTATCTGCACGACGGGCGGGCCCGGAACCTGGAGGAGGCGGTGGCGCTGCACCAGGGGCAAGGGGCGTCGGCGTCGCACAGGTTCCGGTCGATGTCCGGTCTGGCTCGGTCGCAAGTGGAAACGTTTTTGAAGTCGCTTGGGGCGCCGGCGCGGCCCATCGCGCCGAAGAAGCCGTTCACCGCCCGGTGCCCTCGAACCCGGTCTTGTAACTCGGCGCCTACGGCCGGTGGCACTCAAGTCGTTACGAAACCTAAGCATGTGTCAAAAGCACAGAATCAATTCGCGTTTCGGTGCTTGGTGGCCGGCCGCTTGCACGACGTCGAATTATCAGGATATCTGGAATTTACTAGCTGCGATGGGCGGCGTCAGATATATTCTTTCATTAGATTTGTGAAGCCAAGCTCCTATCAGGTCGGAAACCGCGGTTTAAGTTCAGCGGGGGCCGTGGGATGTTTGCCGTTCGGTCGGCGATTATGGCGCTCGGTTTAGCGACCTGGCTCACTGCGCCCTCCGGGCAATCGAGCGCTCTGGCGGCGCACTGCGAAATCGTTGCATTCCGGCTTGATCCCACGATTGTTCGACCAGCGGCGTTCAGCCTTCCCCGTACGTCGAAATTGACTCACTACACTCCCTGGAAAGCCCGTCCGAAGATGTTCCTGGGAGAGTCCAGCAACCCCTCCGACGAGGCCAGTTTCGAGCCTGTTTTCTTCCCACACGCGCCGAGTTCGTCCACTTCGGCGATCACCACCGGGCTTCGCACGCCTGGCCTTTCTCCGCTACGATGTTGAGCCCCTCGTGCTTAGGGCGCCCCTTTTGCGCGCTCGCAGGATTGCTTCTTCATGACAGCGCCCTCGGGTGACGTGACGCTTCACTGAGATGACGCCACCACGTCCGGCGGCGCGCGATCGCTCTCCGACATGATCACTCAGTGCGCGCGATCGCTCCTCGCCCTCAATCAGAGGCCGAGACCGCTGCCCGCGGTGCGGGGTGCAGCACGCACCAGGTTCCGGACGTCGGGCAGTGAATAGACATTCGTTTATTCTTGTGCGTCAATCTGTGCGCAACTCGATTTGTTCATGCTCCTCAAAAGAAAGGCACGATTCGATGAATCATTGCGTACGCACATTTTGTGCGATTAGCCTGGCAGGCTGCATACCCCTCAACCAAGCTTTCGCTGATGATCCTCCAGGCAAGTCGCCCGCGAAGAGCCGGGCGTCGAAGTCTTCGACGCGGACGTTGCAACAGTCGGCAAACGCGGTTATTCCGGAGGTCAACCTGCTCGAGGCCACTCGCAAGGGTGAGATCACTGTCTCGGCCACAGGTCGGGACGATGGCCGCATGACAGTCTCGATCACCAATCGCACCCGGCACAAACTACGCGTCGTCTTCCGCCGGGAATCATCGCGCAGGGCGTTACCGGGCAGATGGGCGGCATGGGTGGCATGGGCGGTGGCATGGGCGGTGGTATGGGCGGCGGCATGGGCGGCGGTATGGGCGGCGGCGGCATGGGCGGTGGTATGGGCGGCTGGGCGGCGGCGGCATGGGTGGCATGGGCAGCATGGGCGCTCATCGGGTACCATGCCCGCCACGATGGGCATGATGATGCTGGCCCGAATTATCATGTACTTCTGCGGTGACCCCGATAGCTGGGACATGCGCAGCCTGATGATCGGCATGATGGGGATGGGCGGCATGGGCGGCGGCATGGGCGGCATGGGCGGTGGCATGGGTGGTATGGGCGGCGGCATGGGGGCGGTATGGGCGGAGGAATGCGATCGGTGCCCCCCACTTCATCTTCCGTCGGCCGTTTTGGCTCCCGGTCAGACGCGGCATCTTCCGACGCGTCTGGTGAGCATTTCGCAGCCTGATCCGGACACGGGGCTGCGGCTTACCCGCGAAGGTGAACCGCTTCGGATCGTGGGAGACATTTCCGATGTCAATGACGACGCACGGGTTCAGAAAGCCCTGAAGCGACTGGCGGCCGACAAGGCGCCCACGTCCCTTTCGCAACTGGTGATGTGGAATCTTGCGGCGGGACTGGACTGGAACACGATCGCGCAGCTATCGCGAGGCTGGTCGAATCGTCACGAGTTGACCCTCGCGAAGGAATTCGTGGACCGCTTGGACAAGCTGGCGGTGGGTGAGAGCGGCCGTTTGTTCATCGAGGTCGTGGGTTCAGATGAAGCGACGCGAGGCAGGGCGGCCGAGTTGAGCAAGGCGCTGCGAGGGCAAGTACATTCTGGGTTTGGTAGGCCAGGTATCCGATAAGCTTTCGGCGCGTCCGGACGGGTCGACGGTCGGTTGCCGTGTGAAGCTCGAGGGTGGAGAAGCGTCGGTTCAGGTTCTCAGCAGTGACGCAATCGGCGTCGAACTGGGTGCCGTTCGGCAAGTTCAAGCTTCCGCTCGTGCATGGCGCAGGAGAAGTTCGACGCAACTCGGTTCGCGGATGGGTTGGCCGAGGGCGTCCTGAATCGCCTTGTCCGGGCGCAGGTGATCAAAGGAGCGACGACTCGTGAGAAAGGGAAGCTGATCTACCAGATCCGGATCCAGAATGCGTCGCCGATGATTCTCAATGGATCTGGCGCTGGTGGGAACGGGCAGTCCCCGTTGACGAATCGCCGAAAGTGCTGACGGGCATTTGCATTTCGCCGCGGAGAAGCTTGACGATTCCGGCGGACGAGCGAGTGGTCAAGGAGCTGGGACTCAAGAAGGGTATCAAGCTGACGGCCCTCGACTTGAGCGGGCTGTGAATGAACGCACGTGAAGGGTCGCCTGGCGGGTAGCTTTGGACGACCATTGCCGAAATGCTCGCGGTTTGACCAGTCCGGGTGAGCTCGGCTCGCCCGGCCTGGTGTCCAGGCGGCGGTTTCAAGCAGCTGTCAGATTCGAGTGATCTTGAGTTTCTTGCTCGAGAAGCTCGGGGAAAACGGGGACAGGTCGGGTAGGAAAACGGGGACCTTTCCCGTTTTTTCGGCCAGTGTTCGCGTTGTCCCCTTCTCTGACAATTGTCGTTGCAGCGGCGACGCGCTGTGGTTAGGATGGCGGGAAACTCAGGCCGATGATCTTGCTTCGCCAGGAGAGGCCATTCTCATGCCGACTCAATCCGAGAGCCCCGCGGCGGTGAGTGGCACGTCGTCGAAGACCCTTCAATTGCTGCGCAAGAGGCTCCGCCAACTGCTGCGCGTCATGCTCGTGTTGACGATCTGCTTCGCGGTGGCCGCCACGGCTCTTGCGATCTGGTGGCTCGACGAGCCTGAACGGACTGCCGGACATCGGCGACCCCTTCGATGTCGCGGCGTTCCGCACTTTCAGCCTTCCCGACGATCAGAACGCCTTCACATTTTTCCGGCCGGCGTGGAAAGCCATCAAGCCCCATTTACGGCGGCGGTTGGTCCGAGACCAATCCGGAGTTCCGCGCGTTTGTCGAGGCGAACCGCCCGGCGGTGGAACTGATTTTCAAGGGGGCCGAGCAAGTGGATGGGATATCAGGGCCAGTTGGCGAGCCGCTGTCCGGAGAGAATAACGTCGATGGCCCATCCCCTTCAGGCCTCGAGCTGGGGGCTGATCGGGATGATGCTTATGGAGGGCGGGCTGCGCGAAGAGAAGGACGACATGGCCGGCGCCTGGGACTGCTATCGCGCCGTCCTCCGCATGGTGGTCCACGTCCGGCGGCGAGAGAGGCTGGCGGATCGCGGCGCGTCACTCTCTGGCTCCCCGTACTGCATAAACATCTCGCGACCTGGGCGGCTGATCCCAGAACCACGATCTCGCAGATTCGACGCGCCCTGGAGGAGGTCGTCGAGTGCTGGCCCAAGCCCGAGTGGGATGCATTCACACTCAAGATCGAGTATCTGGACCTCATGCGATTTCTGGACCGGCGTGTCGTTCCCCCTCGCGAACAGATCGAGGAGGAGTGGACCTATCGTCTGGGTGAGATGCAGTTGCCCATCGATCTGGCCTGCGATCTCTACCAGATGAACCGTAGCCTCGCGCGCGAGCCCGAACGCAGCCGGCGTGTCATTCGATTACTCTTCGCGAACTGGCTCGCGCACGTGGCGCATCCCGGGCAACGCAAGCCGGCGGCGACGAGCGCGCTTCCACATCGCAAAGCGGACGGGCGCCGCGTTGCTGTATCACGTCAGTCCTGACGCGGCGGCGGAGGCTCGCGCACTGTCGCCGCAGGAGGTGGTACGTTGGCTGGTAACGAGCCAACGACGCCAAGCTGGCGCTTCAGGAACGTGTTCATGGCGTGGCCTGCCGTTCGCCGGGCGGAACAGCGCAGTTATCGAGAGCAACTCGTACTCCTGGCTGGAGAGATCTATCGCCGCGAGCGCGGCGCACTGCCGCCTTCCGATGACGCACTGGTCGGGACCTATCTCAAGAGCTTGCCGGACGGAGTGCGAAGAACGCCTCCCACTGCGTGTAAGTGAGGCTGGAGCAGTCGCCGAGTTTTTCGCGGAGGTCGGGGAACTTCTCCAGGAAGTTTGGCTCGGCCTCGAAGTACTCGGCGACATCCTTGGCATCGGGCGTCGCACCAGACTTCGCGCCTGCGAGATGAATCACCGCGGCGCAGTGGCGGATGTCGTCGTCGAGCCTGGCGACGGTGAGGAGCTTGCCCTCCTGACGGAAGTCTTCCTCGGTTTTCACCTCGCAATCGGCGGCGGTGAGGTAACTGCGGAGCGAGGAACGGAAACGTGGGAATCGTGATCCGGGCTTCTCGAACTCGTGCGAGACGCAAGAGATGAAGATGCGGTTGGTTTTCGTCGGGTCGTGGGAATCGCCCATGTCAGCGCACGGATCGAGGTTCCCGAGGACTTCGCGCACTGAGGCCGCCGGCTTTCTGGGATATCGGGCGGCGACAGTCGGCTCGGACACCGTATGACAGATAGGGGTACCACGACTCAGGATCCTCGAGTGATGACACTTACCGTCCCGGCGACCTGAAGCGCGATCTGGAATGCGTTCGAGATTCGGTTGGCGATGGCGCCCGGAACCAGTAGGCCTGGAGATTCGTTATGGATCAAAGTCAGCAGCTTCGCCAGCCTATCGCCCACCCTCCTGTTGCACTCTCGGGCGGTTTCATCAAGAAACCGCTTCAGGTATTTCAAGTCCTGGCGTGTAAGAGTCAGCAGTCTCGGAGCTTGAAAGTTTCCCGCGACAGGCATCTCAGTTTGATCGCGTCGGAATGAGTGATGATCTCCGCATATGCTTGGCTGCCTCGCTGTCCTCGCACCGCAGCCAGTCATTGGTTAATCCCTTCCAGCACAGGTACAATGGCCGGTCATCGGACCACGCCGGCAACTGCCCCTCGCGTATCAAATGGAGGCTGTCAGCGATTTTCACCGCAATCGCATCGAGCTTGTCGCGGTTGCTCGTCACACAGGTTTCATGGCCAGGTAGCCGCGGAACTTGCGTTTGTGTAGGGATGAAGCCGAATTTAGGGAAATGTCGCGGAGCCGCTGGGGCAGACGTTTAGAATACGGAGTCTGACGCATTCCGTCCAGCGATTGCCGTCGCTGGCACCGAACTGATCAGGGAGTTGCAACATGATCACGACTATCGTGCTGGCCGCCTTGCTTACGCGGATCGATGCCCCGTCCGGGGCGCCGACGGATTCCGACTCGGGGCGACGACTACTGGCGCTATCGAAGGCCGACCACACCATGGCCATCGTGGACCCGGTGACGTTGAAGGTAATGGCCCGCTTGCCCGTGGGGCCGGATCCGCACGAGGTGATCGCCTCGACGGACGGGACGCGGGCCTACGTGTCGAACATGGGGTTCGGCGGCCAGGGTCACCACGAAATCAACGTGATCGACCTCGTCGAGAAGAAGGTCCTGCCGAACATCGACACCGGCCCTCTGACCGCCCCCCACGGGCTGGACTTCGCCGGCGGGAAGCTCTGGTTCACCGCCCAGGGGGCGAAGGCCGTCGGCCGCGTCGACCCGGCGACCGGCCGCGTCGAATGGATCATGGGGACGAGGCCAGGACTGGACCCACATGATCCACGTCTTCCCCGGCGAGGCGCGGATCTGCACGACCAACGCCAGGTCCGCCACGGTCAGCATCCTGGACTTCGTCCAGGTCCAGCCGCCCAGACGGCCGGCGGGTGTCGCTCCTCCCGGTGCCAGGTCCAGGTCCGGGTCCGGGGCCCGGCGGCGGGCCTCCTCCGAGAATGGGGCCATCCAAGGAATGGGTCCAGGCCGTCATCCCGGCCGGGCCGGGCGTGGAGGGGTTCGACGTGAACGCCGGACGGGCGGGAACTCTGGGGTGCGAATGCCCAGGACGGTACGATCTCGATCATCGACCTGGCGGCGAAGAAGGTGCTAGCGACCCTCGACGCCCGGATCGAGGGCGCTAACCGCCTGAAGATCACGCCGGACGGCAAGCGGACCCTGGTCTCGAGCCTCCGCAGCGGCGAACTGACCGTCCTCGATACCACTTCCCGGGCGGAGGTGAAGCGGCTGAAGCTCGGCCGGGCGCGTCCGGCATCGTGATCGAGCCCGAGGGCGGCCGCGCCTTCGTCGCCTGCAGCCCGGATAACCGCGTCGCCATCGTGGACCTCCGGACCCTGGAGGTCACCGGGACCCTCGACGTCGGCGGCCACCCCGACGGCCTCGCCTGGGCAATCCGCTCTTCGCGGTGAGTCATGCCAGCTCCATAATCGGTCGCCAAATCCTCGATCTCATCTTCTCCGATCACGGTTCCTGACAAATCGTTTTTCAGCATCCAATGCGGTGCGAGAAACTCAGCGGCAAAGGCGCGACTCATCTGCTGGCGTTCGGTTCGCAGATTGGACACGACTGCAAAATGGCCAGGACGCGACGTCAGGTGTTCGAAAAGCTCGCGGCAGAATGCAAACTGGCGCAACTCCTTCTGCTTCTTTTCGACGAGAAATTTAGGGTTTCCTCGTTGATTCGATCCAGTCAGGGCATCGAGGAATCGACATCCGCCTTTTTCCTCTACGATGCAACGTTCCAGTTGGTCAATACCCAGGTGGCCGGCGACGTCTTCAAGCGAATGTGATTTCCACTGCCCACCGTTCAAATTCGCGCGCAACGCTTCCGCGAATTTGTAGCCGCTTACCCAAGGAGTCGCGCCCATTATGAGTGAAGGGGCCCGACTTCGCACTCCTTTGATCGCATCGACACCGTCGCAATCGGATGCGATCTCTTCATTAGCAGACGCTAGATGTGATTTAAGAGACTAATGATTGGAGAGTCTCGGGGGCTACCTGGCAAACGGAGAAGCACCAGCGGCCCATAACCGTTGTTTGTGCAGGCAAGCGCCGTCCTGAAGAACATGTATTAGTGGTGTCAGCCAGGGGCCCTACCGATGTCCGATCGGCCTGATGCGGGCTGCATTGGACAAGCGCCCATGCGATAATTCCACGGATCGATCATCCTGCCGATCCGGTTCGTGGCCTGCTGGGTGAGGACTCGCTCGTCGGAGTCCGGGCACCTGCGGGCTCCGCCGGTCGTTCGAGAGACTCTCTTCATGGCTTCCGCCGATACCGATCGCAATCTCCTCTTCGGTTTGCTCGCTTTGCAGAACGGGCTGATCGACCAGGCGAAGCTCGTCGCGGCCTTTCAGGCCTGGACGCTCGAGAAAGCGCGGCCGCTGGCCGAGCATCTTGTGGCCCGCGGTGATCTGGACGCCGACGATCGAAGCGCGGTCGAGGCGCTCGTTACGCGGCACCTCAAGAAGCATGGCGACAGCACCGAGAAGAGCCTGGCCGCCATCCCGGCCGGGCCGTCAACCCGGCGGAGCCTGCAGCGAATCGCCGATCCGGAGAATCGATGCCAGCCTGGCTGTCCTGGGACCGGAGACCGATGCGAGAGGGTGTTCCGGCCCGGATTCGCCGAGCGAACCGCGGCGCTCTCCTGCGTCAGGCTCGCGGCGACCGAACCTGGGCCCGATCCGCCGGTTTCGCGGCGACGGAGAAGGCGAGATCGATGGCCTGGCGGGCCGGTATCAGGTCCTTGGCGAGATCGCCCGCGGCGGGATGGGTGCGGTGCTCAGAGGTCGCGACCTCGGTCTGGGCCGCGACCTCGCGTTCAAGGTCCTGCTGGAAAAGCATTGTGAGCGATCCGACCTGGTTCAGCGGTTCGTCGAGGAGGCTCAGATCTGCGGTCAGCTTCAGCACCCCGGGGTAGTGCCCGTTTACGAGCTGGGCACGCTGGCCGACGACCGACCGTTCTTCACCATGAAGCTGGTCAAGGGCCAAACGCTGGCGGCACTGCTGGCCGAGCGATCGTCGCCGACGGCCGAGCGTCCGCGCTTCCTCGCCGTCTTCGAGGCAGTCTGCCAGACGGTCGCCTATGCGCACGCCCGGGGGGTGATCCACCGCGACCTGAAACCCTCCAACGTGATGGTGGGGTCCTTCGGTGAGGTGCAGGTGATGGACTGGGGTCTGGCCAAGGTGTTGCCCAGGGACGGAGAGCGAAAGAGCCGGCCCGTGAGCCGGTCAGCGAATGAGACGGTGATTGCCACGGCACGGAGCACCGGCGAGAGCGATGCGTCGCAAACCGGCTCGGTGCTGGGGACGCCGGCCTACATGGCCCCTGAACAGGCGCGGGGCGAGACCGAATCCATCGACCGCCGGGCCGACGTCTTCGCGCTGGGCTCGATCTTGTGCGAGATCCTCACCGGCGCGCCGGCGTTTGCTGGAGGCTCGGCGATCGAGATCCTGCGGCGCCGCGGGGCGAGGCGACACGGCCGCGGCGCTCGAGCGGCTGGTGACCAGCGAGACTGACGCGGAGCTGTTGACGCCTGGCACGCGACTGCCTGGCCGCCCGAGCGCAGGACCGCCCGGCCGACGCGGGCGTCGTGGCTGCGCGAATCACGGCTTATTTGGCCGGCGTGCAGGAGCGGCTGCGTCGAGCCGAGCTTGCGCAGGTGGCAGCGGACGCGCGGGCCCAGGAAGAGCGGAAGCGCCGGCTGCTAGCGATGGCCCTCGCCGCGGCCGTCGTGGCGCTCATGGCGATCGGGGGCACGGTGGCTGCCGTCTACATCCAGCAGCGCCGCGACCAGGCGACTCGGCTCGATCTGGCCCTGAGAGAGGCAAATCGGCTGAGGGACCTCGCGCGGGAAGACGCGGCGGGCGACCCGGCGAAGTGGCATGCGGCCCTGGCGGCGGTCGACCGGGCTGTTGACATCCTGGGCCCGCTCAGCGATCCCGCGTCGCGCAGCCACGTGCTCGCCCTCCGGCAGGAGGTGGGCGCGGCGGCCGAAGCCGCCGACCGCGATTCGACCTTGCTGAGCGCCCTCAACCAGATCCGTGCGAGCAAGGCCAATGACGCCTTCGGCGATATCGGCGACCGAACGTATGCATGGGTGTTCCACGAGGCCGGGCTCGACATCGACGAACTCGAACCCGATGCGGCCGCGGCGCAGATCCGGACCCGTCCCGCGGGCGTGATACCGGTGATCGCCGCGGCGCTGGACGACTGGGCAATTGCGGCGCCGCAAGGCCAGACCCAAGGACATCGAGAGCTCGACGTGGCTGATCGACGTGGCGCGCGCCGCCGATCCCGATGAAACCCGCGATCGACTGCGTGCCGTCTGGTTGCAGCCCGAAGGTAAGGCGCGGCGCGAGCCCTTGCTCGCTCTGGCGAAAGAGGCAGACCCCCGGCTGTGGCCCGTCCAGACCCTCACGCTGCTGGCCACGTCTCTGCTCGACGCCGACGAGCCCACCGCCGCCGCCGCGCTGCTGGACCGCGCCCAGGAGCACCACCCCGACGACGTCTGGATCAACCACACGCTGGGAAGGTGCCTCGAGGAAGTCCGGCCGCCTCGGACGGACGACGCGATACGGTTCTACTCGGCGGCCCGCGCCCTGCGGCCCGAGACGGCCCACGACCTGGCCCATGCGCTGAACCGAGGGGCCAGGCCGACGAGGCCCTCGCGGTGTTCCAGGACCTCACGGAACGGTCATCCGGGAATGGCAGGCATTGGGCCTGCCTGGCGACGTCTGCGAGAGACCAGCGGGGGATCATGACGGTGCCGAAGTGGCGCTGCAAAAGGCCGTATTCCATATTCCGCGAGACGCTTCGGCGCAGGCCCGATGACGTCGCGACGCACGTCAATTTCGGCGGCGTTCTGTGCAACGTCGCGCACAACTACACGGAAGCAGCCGCCGAGTACCGTGCAGCCCTCAGGCTCGAACCGGAAAACGTGAAGGCCCACTTCGGACTCGGCAACGTCCTCCGCGAGCAGGGCAAGCTGGACGAGGCCGCGGCGTCGTACCGCGCAGCCATCCGGATCAAGCCCGACTTTGGCCCGGCACACCACAACCTCGCCTATGTCCTGCTCCGGCAGGGGAACGTGGATGGCGCAATCGCCGAGGGCCGCGAGTCGCTACGGCTCCAGCCTGATGCTGCCGCGGTCCCCGGCAACCTGGCCTGGCTTCTGGCCGTGTATCCCGATCGCCCGGCTCGCGATTACGAGGAAGCCGCCACGCTCGTGCGCAAATCGCTCGAGACGCAATCGAAGGTCCCTGTCGTCCACCACACACTGGCGCTGGTCGAGTACCGCCGCGGCCATTGGGACGCCTCAATCGCCGCCGCCGAACGAGCGATGGCGCTGAGGAAAGGCGGACTGCCCAACGACTGGTTCCTGCTCGCCATGGCATTGGCCCGGAAGGGCGAGAAGCTAAAAGCCGTCGAGTGGTACGAAAAGGCCGTCGAGGAAAGGAGGAGATTGAAAATGACAGTGGATGATGTGATTCTCTTGTGGTCCGAGGCGGCCCGATTGCTCGGCCTCCCGGCACCGCCCTCGGAGGCTTCTGCTGTTCCGTAATAAATCCTGGCCTGGCATGGAGAGTTTGACGGGCACGATCGCGATATGCGGACCGGCCCGCCTGAGCAACCGTTCAAGTCACTAGAAACCGCCGCGGCGGGCCTGGTCCGCAGCACCGCGAGGTTAGCCCGATTCTTGGAAGAGAACGAAGAGAACGCGGGAGCGGCAAGGAACGTTCGGGTTAATGCTGCAAGAAGGATTTTCCTCTAGTTATGCGATCATTCGGCCGAAAGGTGTTTAAGTAGGCGCTCCAGTACCGCGCCGGGCTGGCGTGCAGATGCGAGGGGTGAACGTGCGATGGACATCGCTGCTGTGCGGATCGGGCTGGCTGCGAGCGAAACGGACAGGCCGCTTGTGCGGCGCAGGCTGGTCGAGCGGACGGAGTCAACGCGTAAGCAGACATTGCGGACGGCGTACGAAAAACCGCGCGGAATGCCAGCAGAGGGGGCACGCGAGGTTGCTCGAAATGGGCTGGGTGGATGTTGAGCCGCGCACATCGATCGAAGAATACTTGCGCAGCAATTTACTAGGACAAGCGGAGATGCTTGAGCAGGTGATCGACGCCCGGAAGGCGGGGCGGGAAGAGTACCTCGAGCAAGCCGCAGCGCTTCAGCGAGACGAAGCCGAACGGCTCGGTTGCGAGCTTTTGCACGATCCGCGAGGGCCAGCCGGCCAGTACAGTTTGCGACGGTCGATTCTGATGGGTGGCCGCGTGCCGAAGGCCAGTGACGAGCAAGAAGTCGATCCTGGGCTTCTGCTGAGGAAGCTTGAGGCATCCGCCGGCCGGATGCACCGGCTGGCTTGAAGAGTGGGCGGAGCTTCGCGGGGACATGGAACGCTGGGGTGCGCCGGGGCTTTTCATCAACTTCACGATCGCGGCGGCTTTTGGGAAAGAGACTTCGCGACGCAATCGATGATCGGGAAGTGGCGGAAGTTTTCCTTGCGAGCCATGGGTTCGAGAGCCGGAAGGAGATCCTTTCCGCGAGGTTCGGCACGAGCTGCCGGTCGAGGAGATCAAGACAGGGGTGCTGCGGATGCGACGAATGGGGTCAAGCTGGTTCCGGCCCGCAACCGGGAGGAGGGACTCGCGAGGCTCATCGGAGTCATCAAGCGGCGCAGGCCCGGGGCCCCGCGAGTCACTTCAGGGGCACTCGAGACGGACGGACCGCGAAGCGGAGAAGGCTGCGCTCGTGGAAGAATATGAGCAATCGCCGGAGGGACAGAGGCTCAAACGCGAAGAAATGGTCCATTTGCGAGTGCTGAAATGCAGCGTCGCGACGACTCGGAATTCTCGGCGAAACCGTGCGGACTGGAAGGATCGCCGGAAAGAGGAGCGTGGATCAAGATGACGACGCTTTTACCGCCGGGATTGGATGAGCGGACGAAGGAGAAGGGGGTGACGTGATGCGTTCCGTGATCGAGCAACTCGAACCGGCAGTTCGGTTGAAAGGAGGCGCGAGCGGTTAGTCGATTTGGGGCTTGAGGATGTCGAACCGCTCAAAGAAGCCAAGAAGGCTTGCGCGAGAATCTGCTGATCCTGGCGGGGAACCTTGAACATTTGATCGCCGCCCGGAAGGCCGGGCGAAATAAATACGTGATGGAAGCCACGTTGCGTGGGGAATTCGATGCAGCGATTGCGGTGTAAGGAGATGCATTTGGCGAGCTTCGCCACGAGCTGCCGCTTGAGGAGATCAAGGACGGGCTGTTGCGGATGCGACGGACGGATTTGCCTTCACCCGGCCGCGAGGTGAGAAGGAAGGGTATGTCAAATTTTCCAGATCATCGCTCGCGCGGACCCGGCGCTTCGCGAGAAACTTCAGGAACGCTTGAAGCGAATCGAGAGCGGGCTTGAAAAAAAGTTGCTCGAGGACGCATATGAGCAATCGCCCGAGGGACAGAGGCTCGCACGTTACGAAGAGCGTTCTTTGAGAACTGCGGCGCAGTCGCGGCTTTCCGGAGTTTCTGTAGTACTAGGATGCGGTGTCTTAGGTCCTCAAGATCCTTCACACACACGAGAGAGAGAGCTAATGTCTAGTCCTTTTGAAGAGATAGAGTTGATCTCCAAGTACAGCGTGAATGATGCCGTCGAGGACGGGACGCTCATCGCTGTCGCCGAGGAGCCGGAGCCGGCTGTCCGGCCGCTCAGTGAGATCGGCTCGCTTGATCAGTACCTACAGAGCTTTGGCCGCATACTCGGCAAGAAGGCAGTGAAGAGCCTGCGTCCGCTGCACGTGCCGAACCGGGACGAGTTGCCCAACATGGAGGATCTGTGTCGCGAGCCATTCGATTGCCAGAAGCACGTAATCGCGGCAGGCGTACAGCTTCTCAACGAGAATGGGTCGGGCTTCATCGTCGGCGAGTGCGGGACGGGCAAAACGCTGCTCGCCATGACCGCAGTGTACAAGCACGCTCAGCAGGCCCGGTCGAAGGGCGGGAGCAACGGCAACTTCCGGTGTCTCATCCTCTGCCCGGACCACTTGATCGCCAAGTGGAAGCGGGAGATCGAAGAGACCATCCCCGATGCGAAGGTATATTACTTCGGCACACTGAGTCGTGACGAAGCGAAGGCCCGCAAGAAGGATGACGGCAAGTCCGGTCAGGTTCCAGCCATCAACGATCTCATAAACCTTCTCGACAAGCGGGATGGCAATCGCTGGTCGAAGCCGGATGCTGCCGAGTATTACGTGATCGGCCGCAACCAGGTGAAGTGGTATCCCGAGTGGGCCGGCATCTCCGACCAGTACAAGGGGCTCAACACCGTGGGCGGCAACATCGCTGGTACGTCCGAGGTGATCCAGATTGGAACCGATGGCGAAGGCCAGCCGGTCACCAAGCGGACGTTCACTCCGGGGGGCGTTGGCGAGCCGATGACGTCCAGGCCGACGACTGTCAAGAGCGTCGTGGTCGATCGGGTCAAGGCGGTTGACGCCAATGGCCAGGCGATCCCGGATGGTAAGGGCGGCTGCAAGATGAAGAACGTGACCGCCCAAGTCTTCACGTGTCCGAAGTGCGGCAACGTGCTGCGTGACAGGAAGGGTATACCGATCTCGGCAAACGCTCTCTCGAAGAACAAACTGACATGCGAAGGGAAGTACCTTCAGCAGATCGTGACCATCGACCGGCACAAGACTGAACACGGGCTCGACGTGATCAGTCCGATTCCCGATCATTACAAGGATCGCTCGACCGGGATCGTCACGATCGAGACGAACAAGTACAAGATCATGACTTGCGGTGAACCGCTCTGGTGGTTTACGAGCAAGCCGTATCGGTACTCGCTCGCCCGGATCATTCAGCGGAAGTTCCGCCGGTTCTTCAAGTACCTCATCATCGATGAGGCACACGAACAGCAGAGCGACGAGGCGGCTCAGTCGATGGCAGCCGGCAAGCTGATCGGTTCGACTGATCACGTGCTCGCTCTGACCGGGACGCTGATCGGTGGGTACGCCAAGAACCTGTACGCCTTGCTGCTTCGAGTCTGTCCGCAAACGCTGCGGGCTGAGCACTTCGAGTGGGGCAAGGACATAGAGTTCTCGAAGGTGTACGGTCGCATCGACCGGATCGTCACCACCAAGGACGAGGCCGGGGCGAAGATTGGGGTCGGGAAGAACTGTTCCTCGATGCGTCGGGCGACGGGAGGCAAATCGACGGAGCGACCAATGGTCAGGCCGGGCATCATGCCCACGCTCTTTGGTCGGCACATGATCGGCAACACCATGTTCATCACGCTCGATGAGATGGCCGAGGGTCTGCCTGACATGTTCGAGTACATCGGTTCGGCCGATGGTGAGTGCCCTCCGCCACCCGAGCCGACTGGGGACGCCGAGCTTGATGAGGCTATCCTGGATCGGTATGAGCGGATGAAGGCGTTCTGGGTGAACACGGCGTGTGCGATGGAGCCGGCCCAAGAGCTTGAGTATGAGCGCGTCGAAGCTATCCTGGACTTCGCGTCCAAGGAACTGCTCAAGCGTGGCTCGATGAAGCTCATGGGAACCATGCTCGCCACCACGCTGGGTTGGCCTGACTACTGCCATGCCGAGTGGGCTATGGACGACGAGGTCGCCAAGTCCCTGAAGCGGGCAAGCGAAGCCCCCGGAGTTGCAGCAAGCGAAGAGAACCTGATCACGATCGAGGAAGATGTCGTCGACAGGATCGCGTCGATGTTCGGAGCCGCTCCGAAAGGCAAACTCCACACGGTCGGCTATTGGGACAAGCCGAACAACAAGGACATCAAGAACTGGTGTGGCGTGGTTACTCCGAAGTCGATCGATGCGACGACGGTGTATCCGAAAGAGCAGGCACTCGTGGATATCTGCAAACTCCACAAGGCTGCCGGACACCAAGTCTGGGTGTACTGCCAGATGACTGGCAAACGGAACGTTATGCCGCGACTGAAAGAGATCCTTGGCAGAGCGGGGCTCAAGGTCGGGATCATGCGTGCCGATGATGTCGAACCGAAAGAGCGTGAGGAGTGGATCGCGAAGCACGGGCGTGACTACGACGTGATGATCTGCTTCCCGCAACTCGTGAGCACGGGGCTTGACCTGTTCTCGAAGGTGCAGGGCGGACACAACTACAACTGCATCGTCTTCTACGAGACGGGATACAAGCTGAACATGATGCGTCAGGCCGCTCGGCGGGCGTGGCGTATCGGCCAACCGCGTGACTGCTACATCTACTACATGTACTACCAAGGTACGATGCAGCATCGTGCGATGAGCCTAATGTCGAAGAAGATGGCGGCTGCCCTGGCTCTCGAAGGGGAGTTCAGTGAAGAGGGCTTGGCCGCGATGGCTGGCGAGGGCGATGAGCAGATGGCCCTGGCCAAGTCGATGTCCGAGAAGATCGACGACGCGGATATGCAGCGGTCGTGGTCGAAGGTCAAGAGCCTGACCGAAAAGCGGAAGCCGCCCAAGAAGAAGGCACTCCCCACGCTTGCCGACCTGGCTGCGGACGCCAAGCCGGACAAGTTGGACACACTTGTCGAGGACGCCCAGTTGCTCGCACGCACTATCTTGGAACGTCAGAAGAAACCCGTACCCTGGGCAGCCATGCCCGACATCATCTCGCTGGCCGAACGCTTCGCTCAGGCCGACGAAGGAATGTGGGGCGCGGCAAGGGCGATGGCGTACCGCGAGGAACCGATCGCCGAGTTCATCGTCCCGGCAATCGAGAATACCCCGAAGGGTACGCCACTGACCGGAACGTTCACGGTTACGGACGTCGGTGGCATCGAGGCGTTCGAGGGCGAGAACAAGATCGCCACTGTCGACAAGGACGTGGAACTCGCGGTGACGTACCCAGTGTCGGCCGAGGATGCGGCTGTCGAAGAGATGGTCGTCAATCCGCCCGAGCCGGTCGCCGAAACGCCAAAGCTCAAGGTTCACCAGCCCGAGCCGGAGAATAAGGTGCATGCAGTCCTCGACGACATCGAGTTCGACGAGGCGCTGATAGCGAAGATGTTCGCCAACTTGGCCGCCCACGGCATGACGCCTCAAGACCTGGCAGGTTGAATTGAGCTGATCCGCGCCCCAAGGATGGGGCTTCACGCCCACGACACGGTGGGCACGGCTGTTCCCTCAAGTTCTGGAGAATTGGTCACAACCGTCACGACAGTCATTCGGACTCAAAAATACGTGGTTCTTGTCTGACGGTTCGAGTGACGGCGCACATCGTATGGTGATTAGTACGAGTGCCCAAGATGCTTCACTCCGACGCCATTGTGATATCATAGAAGTGTTGAAAAAACTCGGGCTCGTGGCCATTGCCGCAGACCCGGAGCCGTCCACGGCGGCTGCCAGGCAGAGGCAGGTTATCCAACTCTAATTGCGGCAGACAAAGGTTTGTCGTCAAACACCTCGGCCAGTCGCCGACATACGGATGCAGTCGCTACAACGCAAATTAGAACGAAAATGGCCGCAGGTAGAAGCCGCTGCGTTCAAGAAAATGAGGTCCTCGGCACAGGTTCAACTATGAGATCGTACACAATCCGATGCGTGAAGACCGGGGACGGATTCATTGCAACTCTTCTTGACGCGAACCGAAAGACGGCGGAGCCGCTCGAGTGCTCTGGCTCAAATGAGTACGAGGCCATCGGAAGAATCGTCATCTGGATGCTGAGTTCGCCGAACAAGTGCCCGTTTACGCTGAACGGCTTGGCGTTCGGCTGACACGATTTGACAGAGATGGGGCGGAAAACTAACCCATCGATTCCCCTGTAACGCGCTACCTCGATTTTCTGTTACGGCTGGATCGCATCGATAGCCACGCTCCAGAGGTCATCGTTGTTAACATGCTCTTTGGTGTCGGGCTTGAGCTGATGGAAATGCTCACGAAGCCGTTTCACAAGCGATTCGGCACCGGGATTCCGCAATGTCGGGCTGAGGCCGGGTGTTTATCGGTGAAGATGGCAATAACCAGAACCTGTAACCAGGTTCTGGCAAGGCGTTCCGTCAAGGGTAATTGCCCCGCAGCGATGGCTACCCGCACCGGGCATCCCTCGCGAGCTTCCCTGGCCCTGGCCATCGTTCATTACCGACTGCATTTCCTGGAGGAGCATCTGGTCGAACGCCTGTCTGGCGGCTTCCGACGACGCGTTGTGATGCCGTGGCCGCCCCTTCGGCGGCGTATAGGGATCGCTCTCCTTAGGCGGGATCGATTCCGCCAGGTCGTCCGGCACGGTGCCGCCGAGGAGTTTTAGGCGGGAAATCGCTTGGTCGGATTCTGGCGTGCCCCGGCACTCGATCACGACCTGCCGGTAAAAGTAAATCGCACCGTCTTTCTTATCCGCCTTCTCCAGGTTCCTGCCGCAGGTAAAGAGTACGCGGGAACGTGGCGTGCTGGATTTCTTGGCATTGGGGTCGGGTCGGGCTTGCTTCGCCAGTTTCTCTTTATTTGCGGCAGCCGGAAGGGCGGGAGCCGGAACTTGCGGGACGTTTGTCGTCACTGGGTGAGGGGTTTCGAACAGCGGGGACGGCAACAGGCAGTTGCTGTTGCGGATTCGGCCGCTTGGCCGAGAACTTCTGCACGCCGACAATGACGGCGATGAGCAGGAAAATCCAAGTAAAGAAGCTTGTCGCCTTCTTCCTTCCACGCGGCATCACGTCCCCTCCGACGGTCGCCGTCCGAGGATGTCCACGAGGCCATCATATTGGCGAAACCGGCGTGGCACAACACACTAGGTCGGCGAAGCCGCTGGGCCTCTTCAGGCGGTTCAAGAATGGAATTGCAGATTCAGTGCGATCGCGGAAGTTGCGGACGACGCGGAAGAAAAGCCGATCGCTGACTCGTAATTATCGCTTTCATCGTTGGGCTTGTCTTCGGTTACGATGGGTTGGCGATCGAAAAGAGGCTAAGCCAGGAGGCTTTATGATGGGCACAGGTACACCCAGCATCATCGAGAAGAGTTGGCGGAAATTCTTGATGGATGTGGAATTGGCAAAGAATTACGAGAAGGTTGCTGTATTGGGCATGTCGATCGGCGTTCCATCGCCTGCTAATCAGTTGCTCGAAGTTCTGCTGCCGTCTCTTTTGTACATCCGGCTGGGATTGATCCTTGATGAAGCTCTTGCGGAGTACATCGGCAGCAACGCCTGGACGTTTACCGGGCGGCAGGACTTCAACGGCAGAATCTGTTTCCTAGCCGATCAAAGGCGTCTCAAAGACGCATCGACGCTGCATGCAATCAGAAAAAGGCGGAACGAGTTGGCACACGAGACGACAGCGTATGACGCGTCTCAGCCGATGGCGTGTGGCTGGACTGACTTGCATCAGGCGATCATCACCGCCGATTCCGAGTTGCAGCATCTTGGGTTGGCTGGTGCACGTCCGAAGTATCGGTTTCATGCAGGGCACGAGATAATGAGTGGTCCTGGTTTCTTGTCCAACGATTACTTTTATTCCTTGCTCTTGGATGGCGAAACTGTTTTCAAAGTTCACTGGCCTGCACCTGGAGCACGTATGGGGCCACCGCAGAATCACTGATGAGCGTGTTTGATCACTAAAAACGTCGCGATGTTGCCGCGAGAATGTCTTAGCGTACAGTTTTTCCGAATTCCGCAGACTCCCCTGGGAGAAATGAATGGCCGCCTTGCCAAGCTACATACGAGAAGCTGACTGGCGAGATTGGTATGCGGTGAACGCAATGGAATTGTCTAGCCACTGTCGGGCTCGCGGCCGCTATGAAATCGCTCTTGAACTGCATGATATCGGGACTGAATGGTACGAACGGGAAGTCGTCCTGAAACCACAACCCGGTGACACGGCGGAGGATCGAAAAAAGTACCGTGAGGTATTGGCCGACTACAAAGCGGATCGAGCAGAGTTCCGGTTCCTGATCTCCACTCGGGCTCGATTGCTTGAGACTATAAGTAAGCATCAGGACGGGATTGATCTCAACAAGCTGAAGGGCGGAATCCAGCATCAGGGTCCACGACATTCGGTACGATTTGCAATCAACTCGAACGCGGCGATTGGATACGGCAACATAAGGATGGCAAGAACTTCGTTCTCTTTCCCGCGATGTCTCAATTATCCTCCGACCAGGAGTTCATATCGGCCGAGATTCCGACGCCAGCGGAGCTTCGAAGGCGAGCCGAAATCACGCTACCCATATCGACAATTGACATCTCGCCAGAAGCCGGTGAGCGAAAGGGATGTATTGGCAGCATTCTTGCGGTTTCATTGTTGCTTCTCTTCGCATTACAGGCGATTGTTCTATTGGTTTGATTGAACAGGATGTGTCCTCGGCGCTTGAGTGCGGTGCGCGACCAGCGCGGAAACTCGTGAGACTGCCCGCGTCATTCAGCTCCGTGCAGCCGGCGTGCAGAAAGCATTCGTACGCCAAGGTCATTGCCGCACTGAACTGCGCGAACGGCTAAGGAAACGGTGCGGCCGGGCGGCAGCAGCCGAGGGGTACTTGTCTCGACTGGGCAGCAGGCATGATACGCTCCACGCTTGCCTTTTGGATGTCTGAGCAACGGTGAGCGGTCGATTATGATCTCGCTCGCGGGCGACACAATCTCCGCCGCAGATCGCCTTTGCAACGCGGTGAAGTCTTGTATCGCCAAGGCCCCAGGCCCACACGACTTCGCCTTGTGCGCCTGGATGAGAGGAATACGATGTCTGCGGCGGCGAGATGCAAGGCGAACCTTACGTAGTGACCGGGTACGGTGATGGGCGTGGCCCCCTGACCGTGGCCTGAGTAGTTATTTCTAATCGTAGGTACGCCCGCTTCCAGCGCAGACCGCAACCCGCACAGGTGTGGCTGAAGATAGCTTGGCACGAGGTCGACCGCATAGACGGCATCAAGGAGCTGCTTCGCTGTAGCACTCTGAGGATCGAACGGCCAGCCGCGCGCGGTGCAGATCGCCTTCAACGTGCTCTCGAATGCCTTGAGGGCCGAGTTGATAGCAACCTTCAGGTTGCCTGGGCGGTGGTGTTCGTGCGCCTTGAGGAATTCGTCCAGCGGCCCCGAGAAATCCGCGCCGGCATCTTGGAGGAGTTGCAATTCCGGACGCAGCACTTCGGCGTGGATATATGTCGAGTCGATTTTGATGAGTTCGCCGGCGGTGAACTCATAGCCGAGGCCATGCTGAATGAATGTGCGATTGAGTTCGGCGATCGCGGCATCAGGTTGGATGAGGTCGAGATGCGAGATATCCATTCTTGCACCGAAATCGGCCTTTCTTATTATGATATTAACGAATTTGAATGCGAATTCAATCACGTCTGGCGCATCGGGGGTAGGCGCTGCTGAAACGTATTCGCTACATTGCGCCAGCGGATTGTCAACTCCCAGCGTCATCCATGGGATGCCCTTCTCCCGCACAAACTCCGAATACAAGCTGCTCCACCAGCGATTGGAAACCGATGGACCCAGGTTGCCAAATGGATGCTACGATCGTATCTCCCAATGTTACCCTTCAGCAGGAGAATGACCTGCGTGCGAAAGGCCTTTGGAAGGCTGTCGTACTGCGAGACATCGGGGCCATTGGGGCCGACCGTCGCGGCCTGCCGCGCCGAAGACAACTCTTCCACCATTGTCGGATTTCCAAAAGAAGGCCGCATTGCCGTTTGAGTGGATCGCGACCCCCGGTCCGCTGCAGGGCTTGCTCGCGTACCCTGCATCAATGCGTCGGGTGCCCAAGCGCTTCTCATGCCAGCTAATCAGGCTGTCCGCTCAGGAGTCACCCAGAAATCATCGGCTGCGATGGCGTTTCGCTACGGAACACCAGTTTACCAGCGCGCCTCTATACGGAGGCGCCGCTCGCATTAAAATTCCCGGAGTTAATGGGCAGCATGTGCGCGGCACTTTGCTATAGGGACTGTTGGCTGTCGGCGAATCTTGGCAGAATAAACCGAGAACGCTCGCCCATATGAGAAGAAACCACGGAGGGAATTCGATCCGCCCCTCGGTCGAAGCTTCGAGGCACTCCTCCCGGATTAGCCAGCGTCGGGAAGACGGGCCTGCCCTCCAGAATTGGACCTCTCGGATGAACCGTGACCATCTGATGCTCTTACGGCTATCCATCATTTTCGTAACACTTGCGACGTCCTGTGTCTTCTTGTTCGCACGGCTAGGCCGCTACGCCCTGTGGGACGATGAGGCAAACACGGCCTTGCTCGCAATGAGCGTCTGGCGGACGGGAGACACATCGGCTGTTATCGGGCACAACATCCTGGGTTTCAACGGTGGAGTCACGCTTTCGGGGTTTCGAGAGCGTTACATTCCTCCGCTGATGTATTACGTCGCAGCGGTGCCCTTGGGCCTGCTGGGGCCGGCCACTGGGTCGCACGGCTCCCGTTCGCTCTCTGTGGCCTCGGATGTGTCGCACTGATGTTGCGGTGGGCCTGGAGAGAAGGGATTGCGCGAATCACGTGGTCTTTGTTGGCCTTGGCAATAACAGGAAACGTCTCTCTCTTCCTGTATTCCCGGCAATGCCGCTATTACGCAGTCGTCATGTTAGCTTCAGTCGCAATTGCATACAGTTATCGGTTCCGAGGTGGTGGATTGGGATCGACGATCGGATTGCCGCTGGTCTCAATCGTTCTCTTCGCAACAAATTACATGAGCTATGCGGTGCTATATGCCTGCCTTGTCGTCGACTACTTCGCCTGGGAGCGCAAGATCCGCCCACTAAGGTCAGCGGAACTATGGTGGCTCCTACTTCCACAGATGGCTGTGTGCGGCCCCATTGCGTTGACGTGGAATCCCTTCGGCAAGAACGTCTGGGATTACCACCCAGTAAACTGGTACACCGAGAGGGCGACACTTTTCTGGTGGAACTGGCGCGATCTCGCAATGCGAATTCGGTGTGGCCGCTCTGCTCGTGGCGGCACCTTTGATCGGTTTGTTCACCCGGCAGACTTGGCTGCTGCGAGCGTCCGTTGCGCTTCTCGTATATGTATCGGTCGTCACGCTCGTTTCTCCGCAACCGGTGACATGGGGTAACCAGGCGGATGTTCGCTACTTGGCGTCGACGATTCCCCTTTGTATCGCGATCGGAGTGATGACCTTACGCAGAATCGGAGAACGGACAAGCTTTTGGTTGCTACCTCTCGGCGTACTCGCCTTCTGGACCAGTCTTTTGCTGGGGGGGCGGAATTGGGAGGGCAATCAGTGTTCAACACCCGTTGAATACATTCACGAGTTGGCTAATCCTCCGAGCGAAACGTATACGGTGGCGGCAAGTTGGATCAACGATCATGTCGCACAAGGGCAATCGATTTACGCTGTACCTTATTACACGGCTTATCCGCTCATGCACTATGCACCTCATGCCGTTTACGCCTGGCAATTCCATTTTCCACCCGCCCCTCAATTTCGGGGGCTTGACCCGATTCACTATCTTGGTGTCATTCCGCCGGATTACGTGATCTTATTTGGATGGGGTGCAAGGCAATACTGGCGGGGAGAGGTTGCCTTGCCTGAGGGCGCCCGATATCGCAAGGCTGCCAAACTCGAGTTCTACTGGCGCCAGATGCAACGCCCGGAGATGTTCGCGCACGCCTTCAGAAGCATCCAAGAATTTGATAGAGACGGAGAATCGATCCTCATCCTAGAACGAGTAGATGCAACTCGATCAGAACAGGATTTGTCGGATGAACCGTGACCGACTCCAACTCTACCGGTTATTTATCATTTCCGTGGTACTTGCATCGTCGTGTGTCTTCTTGTTCGCGCGGCTGGGACACTACGCTCTGTGGGACGACGAGTCGAATACGGCCATGTTCGGACTGAATGTATGGCGAACTGGCGACATGACGGCGGTCATCGGGCACAACATTTTGGCGTACAATGGCGGCGCGACGCTGTCGGGGCTTCGAGAGCGTTACGTTCCTCCTCTCTCGTTCTATCTCGTAGCCGTGCCCTTGGGCCTCTTGGGGCCGGCCGCCTGGGTCGCACGGCTGCCGTTTGCTCTCTGTGGCCTCGGATGTGTCGCTCTCATGTTGCGGTGGGCCTGGAGAGAAGGAATTGCGCCAGTTACGTGGTGCCTGCTGGCCCTGGCAATTACCGGCAACGTTTCTTTATTCTTGTATTCTCGGCAATGCCGCTATTACGCGGTTGTCACGTTAGCCTCCGTCGCTCTTGCATACATTTACCGCTTCCGAACCAGTGGGTTGAGATCGGCAATCAGCTTCTCCCTGGTCTCGGTCTCCCTGTTCGCGACGAATTACATGAGCTATGCGGCGGTATACGCCTGCATCGCCGTCGACTACCTCGGCTGGGAGCGAAAGCGACGCCCATTGAAAGCAGTGGAATTAGGGTGGCTTCTAGTGCCGCAATTGGCTGTGTGCATACCGATTGTGCTGAACTGGAATCCCTTCGGCAAAAAAATCTGGAACTATCACCCCACCAACTGGTTCTTCGACAAAGCGACTCTCTTTTGGTGGAACTGGCGCGATCTAGCCCAATGCGAATTCGGGGTGAGCACCCTTCTCATCGGGGCTCCCTTGATCGGGTTGTTTGCGCGGCAGGTCTGGTTGCTGGCGCATCCATTGCGCTGGTCGTTTATGTATTGGTCGTCACGATCGTGTCTCCACAACCCGTAGGGTTGGGTGACCAAGCGGATGTCCGCTACCTGGCACCCACAATACCGCTTTGTATAGCGATTGGCGTAATGACCCTGTGCAGCATCGGAAAGAAGACGGGCATCTCGGTGCTTCCCCTAGCGATACTCGCCTTTTGGACCAGCCTTCTTTGGGGCGGGAGGAATTGGGATTCACGACATTGCTCGACTCTGGTTGAGTTCATTCACGAGTTAGCTGATCCCCCGGGCGATACGTATACGATGACGGCGGGCTGGATCAATAACCACGTCGCCCGAGGTCAATCGATATATGTTTTTCCTTACTATATGGCTTATCCGCTGATGTACCATGCGCCGCATGCCGTTTACGCCTGGCAAATCCGTTTTCCACCTGCCCCTCAATTCCGCGGTCTTGCTCCGATCCACTATTCTGGCCTCATCCCGCCGGACTACGTGATCGCATTCGGATCGGAGGCGAAGCAGCGATTGGAAAGGACCCACTTTCCTGACGGCGCCCAATACCACCAAGTTGCCAAACTCGAGTTCTTCTGGCGCCAGATGCATCGTCCGGAGTTGTTCTGGCACGCCTTCAGAAGCATCCAGGAATTCGATAGGGACGGAGAATCGATTCTCATTTTTCAAAAAGAGGATGCAACTCAACGACTGGGATTGACCCAGGACGGAAGAGAGGCCACTCCGACTCAGGGTCGAGCGCCAACGTCGGGAGAGGATCGGTCCGTTCATTCAGGAGGAGAGTCTCACTCGACGGGCACAAACCCTCTACGCCCACCACCGCGGTGAGCAGGACTGTGGGACCCGCAAACAGATCTCAAAACACGACTCTCTCTCGCTTCCTGATCCCGACCTGTTACACGATTGATTGCCGCGGGCGTACGCTCTAGAATGAATCCAGTCTGATCTCGCGTCACGGGTCTCCTATCACGCCGGGACCGAAACAACCGAATTCGACGCCGCACCCGCGTCGCGCCAACACTCAGCGGAAGGGAGCCGCATGAATGGGACCAACCGACCTACCGCGAAGTCTGGCTTCACGCTCATCGAAGTTTTAGTGGTCATTGCCATCATCGGTGTGCTCGTCGCCTTGATCATGCCCGCGGTGCAGTTGGCGCGAGGCGGCGAGGCGCACTCAATGTCTGAATAACCTCAAACAGCACGGAATCGCTCTCAACACATACATCACGTCGAACGACGCGCTTCCCATTGGCTACATCTCCTGGTCGAGTTCTTCTGGGGTAGCCGGGTTGGGCGTGGTCGGCGGCGATCCTCCCCCAGCTCGAGCAAGGGCCGACATACAGCTCCATCAACATCAAGCTCCCGATCGACTTTCCCGATAACGTCACGGCGCGGACCGCCACGCAGGCGATCCTTATCTGCCCCAGCGATCGACAGACAGCCGTTTTCACAACGATCTCTCAACTAACCGGCGGTCCGATTGAGGCAAGCACCATAAGTTACGCAGCCAGCCAAGGCGTCAGTAGCTCGAGTTCGGGGATAGGCCTCTTCGTCCCCAACATGTCCGTCAAGCCCAGAGACATGAAGGACGGCGCGAGCAGCACAGTTGCCCTCGGCGAGCGGGCCAGTTTCGTGGTGCAGAACGCTTGGGCCGGGGCGCTCAGCAATGGCGGAAGCGGCCAACAGGTGCTGGCGCAGCCCCTCCCGTCCGGATTGAATCCGGTTGGGGTCTCTCCGGCGACATTCTCGAGCCCCCACTCGGGGCTCGTTCAGTTTCTCATGGGCGATGGTTCGGCGCGACCCATCAAGACGACAATCAATCCATCCGTCCTCCAGGCCCTGACCACTCGCGACGGCCGCGAAACGATCAGTCAGGATTCCTACTGAATGCCGATTGATTGGCGCCTCTGCCTCGCGAGCCAGTCGAAGAGCTCGGGCATCGTATACGCCTTGTCCCAGGCGTTGTGCGTGTCTCCGATGGAGAGGAATTCGGTGTAGCGCGGCTTTCCGCCCGCGGCCACGAGCGCGCGAATCATCCGCCGTGGCATGTCGACGGGCGAACCGGCGGTTTCATAAGTGTGGTAGTGCCCCGATTCGTCATTGCAGTTATGGAAGCACCAACAGGGAATGTGTTGAATCGCCTTGGCCTGCGTTTCGTCACAGGTCGAGGACACGGGGACAATTGCAGCCCATCGGTCCGGGTAGCTGCGCGGCCAATGACCACGTTCCCGCCCCGCCGCTCGAGAGGCCCGTCAAGATGATTCTGTTCGGGTCCACGTTGAGTTTCTTCTCGACCACCGCGAGGATTCCCATCGCGCGTTCAGCGTCTTCGGAACCAGGAGCCCAGCCGCCGGTTCGTCCCTGAGGGCAGACGACGATAAATCCAAAAGAATCGCGTGTTTGCTCGATAATCCATGGGAGGCCGACGTTTAAGTACTGCCGTCCCGCTGTTCCCGCGTCGCCCGCGCCGTGGAGAAAGAGAATTAATGGATGAGGAGTATCGCTCTTGTAATTACTGGGCAGGAATACAGCATAATTGGCTCTTCGGCCCCTTGAATCTTCATAGACGCGAAGCTGGAATGCACTCTCACTCAGAATCTCCTGCCTGACTGCCCGACGGTACTTTCTGTCTGCGTCTTCAATCGCCGCGATCTCGAGACTGCGTCGCACCCTTTCGATACCTTCCGTCCCGATACGGTAGATCAGGAGCGACGTGCCGATCTTCTCAATCGGAGTGAACTCGTTGAAATAACGAAAATCGCTGGTGCCTAACGTCCACCGATCAATCGCGAAAAACCCGCGGCGAGGCCCAATCTCTTGTGGCGGTTCGTTAAGGTCGAGGTGGAGCGATCGTCCGTCGATCGGCGGTGGAGAGTATGGGAATCCGAAGTCCCGCGGATCGATGAGGTGATGGACCGCAACCCGCACACGACCGGCCTCGGGATGTCGGGACTGCCAATCTCTGAGTCGGAGCAGCTCGTGTCCGCCGTCGCTGTCGCGATCGTGTCCCGGTTGCGCGGCGAGATGGCTGCGTCGACCGACGAGCTCGTTCCGATAGGTCACCGTATGCGGGAACACAGACAGACCACTCGAAATGGTCCACGCAAGAAAGGCGATGAGGAGCCCGCCGGACTTCGGATGCGCCGGCGAGATAAACTGCAAGCTTGCTCGCGGCGATAATCCCGAAGGGGACAAGTAGAAGCGAAGGTTCGATAAGAAGGCGAGAACCAACCTGGGTTGCCGCCAAGCTGCCAAACGCCAGTAGGGGTAATACCCAGAAGAGTTCGTCAGTTCGAGAATACAATTCGGGGCGGCGAAACACGGCCAGGACTGCGCTCCAAAGAATCATGATCAAGAGACCGAGCGGAATCTTTGTGGCAAACCCCGCTGATTCGGAGCTTTCTATACCGTCGCGAGTTGGTTTTTCAGTCGACGAGCGTGAAGACTCCGTCGCTTCGGCCGAGCGGAGCCTCAGGTCGACTCCGTCAACGTAGTTGGCCGGGACGGGCACGGGCATCTCGGCAAACCACGACCCAGAGAACCGATTTCCGACCAAAAGATTCCCGTGGAAAGGACTCTCGGAACGCGAGTCTCCGCCGAGCGACCGACTCATGAAAACAAACTCGTCAAGTGGCCCGCCGGTGTTGGAGGCAGCGTAGCCAAAGTTGATCATCCATATGCTTAAGACCCAAATGAAGACGGCCTGGCCGAATCGATTGGCAATACTCCGCACTCGCCACTGATCCCGACCCTCGCCAGCCAATGGGCCACTGCTAGTACTGGCCATAACACGTAGAGAAGTAGCGCGGAGAAATCCGTGAGTTCGGCGACGCCTAGCAAGATGCCAGCGACAAGTGCTCGTTCCCAGGAGGTGTCGCGCACGTCAGCGCCAAAAGGCGTAACTCGCTGCCAGCGCCGTAACAGAAGCGGGCAGTTGCGAAGTTGCCAGCGGCTCGTAGGCCAAAACGTTCGGCTCAACGCACCAAATCACCAGGCCTAGATAACTGGCGACGTCACCGTAGAGGCGCTCGGCACCATCGAAAGATCACCCACGCACCGAGCAGCCACCAGAGGAATCC
This sequence comes from uncultured Gammaproteobacteria bacterium, assembly GCA_963707765.1. Lineage (GTDB taxonomy): Bacteria > Pseudomonadota > Gammaproteobacteria > Steroidobacterales > Steroidobacteraceae > Bog-1198. The sequence goes on from CAVPQZ010000001.1 coordinate 96,551, forward strand.
AGCCAACCTGGCCAGGCTGACCAAATCCATGAAACGCCTCGCGTTCTCGGAGGCGAAAGCCGAGGAAATCTGATCGCTGATCGTCGGGTTGAGAAAGATCGGCTGATCAATGTGACCCAAGAACCACTCACTGTGATCGGCCACCAGGATCGGCAGCGTGGCGACAAGGCGGGCAAGTGGTGGGCTGTCCCCCGCCAGCCTGAAAGAGCCCAACCGCCAAGCAATGCGTGGTGGTGGCCGAGGCGCCACCGTTCGTCTACCTGCTGGCCTCCCGCCTGCGGCTGAACGGCAGCTTCCCGGGGGCCGGGAAGGCCCCAGATCCTACACCGTGAGCCACGTGAAAACCGGCTTCGGCCTGATGTTCGGCGCGGGCGCGCTCTCCGGGCTGCTGGGCATCGGCTCCGGCGCGGTGAAGGTGCTGGCGATGGACCAGGTGATGCGCATGCCGTTCAAGGTCTCCACCACCACCAGCAACTTCATGATCGGCGTGACCGCGGCGGCCAGCGCCGGCATCTATCTGAGCCGCGGCTACATCGATCCGGGGCTGGCGATGCCGGTGATGCTGGGCGTGCTCGGCGGCTCCATGCTGGGGGCGAGACTGCTGGCCGGGCGCCCCAACCACAACGCTGCAGCAATACGCCGCCATTTTTTATGTGCACTACTGCTTCGGCTCGTTACGTATTGCTACGATGCCGGAGAGGCCGGCGCCCCCAACGTGACCGTGGTGCTCGACGGCCGCTTCTCCGTCCAGACGGATGCAAGCGGCCGATTCGACTTTCCGGCGGTGGCCACCGGCCATCATGTGATCTCGGTGGTGCCGGACAACCTTCCCCTGCCCTGGGTGCTGGCCGGGGACGGCCGGGCGGAGGTGGTGATCACCACCCGCGACCGAACGGACGTCAATATCGCCGCGCAGCGCATGCGCTAACCCACCCGCCCGGGCGGGTGGTATGCTCCTGCATCGAGGGCAACTCTTGCGCGCCATTGCTTCCATGGGAAGGGTTTCGCTGGTCGCCGCCATCGTTTTGGCGGCCGGTACCATGGCGCATGCCTTGATCGCCGGCAATCCCGGCGAGATCAGCCCGACGCCCGCCGCGGACTCGGCGGATGAACTCGCGGAAATCATGGTCGAGGCTCAGGAACCGCGTTTCGTCGCGCCGACGCGCCGGGACCAGATCGGGCGAATCTGGGCGCCGGTGTTCATCAATGGGCGCGGCCCCTTCCGCCTCGTGCTCGACACTGGGGCGAGCCACTCGGCCGTCACGGCCGTCGTGGCCATGGCGCTCGGCATTCCCTTGAATCAGTCGCCGCCGGTGATGATGCGCGGAGTCACGGGGTCGGCCACCGTGCCCACCATTCAAGTCGACACGCTCAGCGTGGGCGACGTCGCGGTGGATTCCCCGCTGCTGCCCATCGTGCCCGACGCCCTGGGCGGCGCCGAGGGAATTCTCGGGTCGGAGGGTCTCGCGAACAAGCGCATCTTCATCGATTTTCACCATGACAAGATCACCATCACCTACTCGCACGACGAGCGAACGGGCCACGGTTTCGTGCGAATACCGTTCCGTTCGATTCGCGGGCAGCTGATCGTGGTCGACGCCACCGTGGGGTCGGTGCACTGCAAGGCGATCATCGACACCGGAGGTCAGACCACCATCGCGAATCTCGCCCTGCGCAATGCGCTGGCGCGCACCAATCAGAGCGGCCGCGGCAAGCCCGACGAAATCGTCGGCGCGACCTTGGCCGTGGAGGACGGTGAAATCATAGCGACACCGGCCATCCAACTCGGCGACATACGGATGAACGACCCCGGCGTCACTTTTGCCGATCTCTACATCTTCAAGCAGTGGAAGCTCATCGATCAGCCCGCCATCCTGATCGGAATGGACGCGTTGGGCGTGCTCGATACGCTCATCATCGACTATCACGAGCACGAATTGCAGTTGCGTACGCGCCGGATTGGCTGAAGAATGGGGCATGGCAGATCACATGTTCACTGAGCCGGCGAGCCGAGGGCCGTTGATCGGTGCCGCCGTCGGATTGGGGATCGCGATCGTCGCCGGCGGATATTACTGGCACAGCCGCCATGCGGCGCCGGCCGCACCCGAGGCTGCGCCGGCCGCGCCCGCCGCGGCGCCGGCGCCGGCCATCGAGCATCCACTGCCGGCCGCCGACACCTCGAAGGGGCCGCTGCCCGACCTCGGCGACAGCGACAAGCCCTTCGGCGATGCGCTGAAGGACTCGAGCGGCGGTTCACTGGCTTCGTTCCTGGTACCGGACAACCTCATCCGGAACATCGTCGTGACCGTCGACAATCTGCCGCGGCAGAAGGTGGCGGTGAGCCGGCGCCCCATCGTGCCCGCGCCGGGAACTTTGGTGGCCAAGGGCGACGAACTGCATGCGACGCTGAGCGCGCAAAATTTCCAGCGCTATGCACCGATGATCGACGTGCTCCGCGGGCTGGACATGAAGCGCGTTGCCGCCGTGTATCTGCGCTTCTATCCCCTGTTCCAGAAGGCATTTCAGGATCTGGGATATCCCAACGACTACTTCAACGACCGGCTGGTCAAGGTGATCGACGGCCTGATGGTGACTCCGCAAGTCACCGGACCCATCGATCTCGTGCGGCCGAACGTCATGTATCTGTTCGCCGATCCGGCATTGGAGTCGCGCCCGGCCGGACAAAAGCTGCTGATCCGGATGGGTCCGGAGAACGCCCAAGTGGTGAAACAGAAGCTCTCGGAGCTTCGGGCCCTCATCGCCGCGGCTCCGCCCAAACCTTGATCCCAACAAGGCGGGGCGGCCGGGCGGGGATCCCGCGGATCATCACACGGTTACATTCCCTTCACGGTCGTAATCGTTTCGCGGTTTGTGACGTTGTACGCTGCAGGGGCAGGAGACATGCTTATCCTGCGGCAATATTCATTTGAAATGACGGCGGATAATTCATGACAAGACCAGTGCAAAAGACATCAATTCCTCTGCGCGCCCTCGCGGCGGTCATTGCCGCCTCGGGCGTGCTCGGCGCCTGCGTGGTGCAGGAGCCGGTCTACCGGCCGCCACCGCCGCCGCCCCGGCCCGTTTACGCGCCGCCGCCGCCCACCTATGCACCGCCCCCGGCCTATTCGGCGCCGGCGGTCGAGGTCGAGGTCCAGGCCCAACAGGCGCCACCGCCGCTGCCGGTGTATGCGCAGCCGCCGTGCCCGCAGGAAGGGTACCTGTGGACCCCCGGCTATTGGTATTGGAACGGCAGCGATTATTACTGGGTGCCCGGCACCTGGGTTCAACCGCCCCAGGTTGGCCTGCTGTGGACCCCGGGCTATTGGGGCTTCGTGGGCGGAGTGTACGGCTGGCACGTCGGCTACTGGGGCCCCACCGTGGGCTTCTACGGCGGGGTCAACTATGGCTTCGGTTACGTGGGCGTCGGCTTCGTCGGAGGCCGGTGGGCGGGAAATTCGTTCGCGTACAACACCGCGGTGATGAACGTGAATACCACCATCGTGCACAACACCTACGTCAACAACGTCACCGTCAACAACACCACGGTCAACAATGTGAGCTACAACGGCGGCCCCGGTGGCGTCGCCGCGATGCCCACGGCGCAGGAGCGCGCAGCGGCGCAGCAGCCGCACGTGGCGCCCACTCCCATGCAGGTTCAGCACCGGCAGCAGGCGCTGCAGACTCCGGCGCTGGCGGCCGGCGTCAACGGCGGACACCCGGCGATCGCCGCGACGCCGCGGCCCGGGGCCTTGTACGCCCCCGGCGTGGTGGCCGCGCGAGGCGCGCCGACTGCGCCGCCGCGCGCGCCCAGCCCGGGCGCGGGGCAGCCCTACAACGGAGCGCGGGCCCCCGGAGCCGGACAGCCGAACAATGCGCCGCGACCGGGCCACGGCCAGCCTCAGGGCGGGCAACCGAACAACGGGGCGCGTGCGCCGGGAGGCGCCCCGCCCCAGGGTTCGGGGCAGCCGAACAATCCCGCCAACCGGCCCGGGGCCGCAAATCCCCAGACCCAGGCGCCCAAGTCGCAGGCGCCCAAGCCGCAGGCGCCGGCCGACCGCGAGCGGGAACAGCGCGAACGGGAACAGCGCGAGCGCGAGCCGGAACGTTAGGCCGCCGCGCGGCAGCCGCTTGAGGTCAACCCGGCCGCAGGGGCGAGGCGCTTAAGTCTCGCCCCTGCGCGTCAACGAGCGGCTGAAGCCTGGACCACCGGCAGCTCGACGAAGCTCGCGTTCCGGCCGCCCTCGAAGACCTTGATGGCGGCCTTGCGATAGTCGGAGGGCTTCGCGAAGAAGATGTTGTCGACGTAGGTCTGCGGGTTCCTGTCGTACAGGGGGAACCAGGTCGACTGTACCTGCACCATGATTCGATGCCCGGGCAGGAACACGTGATTGGCCGTGGGCAGCGCGAAGCGGAAAACCACCGTCCTGTCGGCGGGGATCGGCGCCGGGGCGCTGAACGATTCGCGGTATCGGCCCCGCAGGATATCCGCCGCGATCATCAGCTGGTAGCCGCCCATCTTCTCATCCCGTCCCACTTCATCCGGATACACGTCAATCAGCTTCACGACGAAGTCGCCGTCGGTGCCGCTGGTCGAGGCAAACAGGTTGGCGACGGGCTCGCCGCTGATGGTCACCGGCGCCGTGAGCGCAGGCGTGGTGAACACGAGTACGTCAGGGCGCGATGCCACATCGCGCTGATCGCTCACCAGCCAGGTCTGCCACTGCGGGGCGCCATCGCCGTGCACGTGAATCGGGCGCGGCAAATACGGCACGGGCTTTGCGGGATCCGAGACGTAGGAGTCGGCACTGGATGCCGCCGGCGCACTGAACCCCAGGCCGCCGTTCGCCTGCAGGTACAGCTTCTCGGCGTTCACGGCGCAGGCCGGACCGGTGGAGCAGGCCGGCCACTCGGGCAGCGACAGCCAGCGATTGGCGCCGGTTTGGAAGGCGGTGACGGGCGCCAGATCGAGCGGCGGCGCGTCGTCCTTGAGAAAATGATCCAGGAATTGACGCAGCAAGCGCAGCCGAAAGTACGCGGCCGTGTCGGCGCCGAACTCGATGGCGCCGATCCGGCTGCCGTCCAGGCGCTCCTGGTGGTGGTACCACGGCCCGATCACGAGATACAGCGGCGCGGCGGCGGCGTGGCGCGCGCGCAGCGCCTTGTACACGGCGATGTTGCCGTAGATGTCCTCCTGATCCCAGAGACTGTGGACCAGCATCACGGGGACCGTGACGCCTTGCGCCGCCAGTATCTTGTCCAGGGCCTGGGAGGCCCAGAAATCATCGTAGGCCGGGTGCTGCATGACCTTGGTATTGAATCCGATATCGCCCAGACCGTGCAGGCGCGCCATGTCCCCGGCGGACCCGGCCGACAGCCAGGTGTCGTAGTCGTCGTAGTGGTCGGTCCACCAGGCGAGACTGCTGTCGCGGGTGGCTTCCTGGTTGTGATAGTAGGTGAGGCTGTCCTGGCGGAACGCGCCGTGATGGAACCAGTCGTCTCCCATCCATCCGTCGACCATGGCGTTGATGGGCACCGCCGCGCGCAGCGCGGGATGCGGATGCACCAGCGCCATCAACGAGGTGAATCCATCGTAAGAGATTCCTAGAATGCCGACCTTGCCGTTGGATTCCGGGATGTTCTTCACCAGCCAGTCGATCGTGTCGTAGGTGTCCGTCGCGTGATCGACCGAGGTCGGATTAAGCGGCCCCTGGAGGGGCCGATTCATGAGGTATTCGCCCTCCGAATCGTGCTTTCCACGGACGTCCTGCAGGACCCGGATGTAGTCGCCGCTCGCAACCGCGTCGTCCGCCACATCGGAGCTGTCGAGCAGGACCGCAAGATGGCTGCTCGCGGTCTTGGAGAATCGGGCGGCCGCTCCATAGGGAGTGCGGGTCAGCAATATCGGCGCGCGCACGGCGCCATGGGGAATGAGGATGACCGTCTTGAGCTTCACTCCGTCGCGCATCGGGATCATGACTTCGCGCTGCGCGTAGTCGAAGGATTCCGTGCGCGGCGTGAAGTGCTCGGGAATCTCGCCGGGCAGCGCGGCGGGAGCGGGGCCGGATGCGGCGGGGGCGGTCCCTGCCGAATCGGCGGCGTATGCGGCCATCGCGAAAACGGCGGCTACGAGCGCGGCGGCGCGGGCGGCCCGGCCGCGGCGGTGCGTCGCCGGCAACGGTCCGCGGACAGAATGGGGTCTCTTTTGGGGCATGGGATCACCTCCGAACAGCAGCGCCCTGGCGGACGCGGCAGTGTGCGGGATCCGGGAATCGCCTGCAATGCGGGCCGGGAGCTAGGGGATGCTTGCAGCGCCAGGGTCCAAGGGGCATGATCGAAATGCACCACGGCGCGGGCGTGGGGCACATAAGTCAAATGTCCCCGGAGGATCCCGTCGGCGGAGGACTCAAGAGCATGACTCATTCATTATCCTTCCAGGTGAACGACGGAGTTGCGACGCTCTCTCTGCACCGCGCGGCCGTCAGCAACGCCATCGACATCACCATCATCCGGGCCATGCACGTGGCGCTCGACCAGATCCAAAAGAGCGACAGCGGCGCGCGTGCGGTGGTTTTGACCGGCAGCAACGAGGTGTTCTGCAGCGGTCTCGATCTTCACTCGATCGACTTGAAATGCCATGAGGCGCGGCAGCGCGCCCATTTCGAGATGCGCCGCTTCATGGACCCGTTGATCCTGCGATTGAGCGGCTTTCGCTTCCCCATCGTGGCGGCCGTCAACGGCGCGGCGGTGGGCGCGGGCATGAGTCTGGCGCTGGCCTGCGACATCATCGTGGCGGGGCAGAGTGCGTATTTCCATCCATCCTTCGCGCGCCTCGGATTGGTGCCCGATGCGGGCATCACCTTCCACCTGGCGCGGCGCATCGGAGGCGGCCGGTCATTGTCGTCGCTGATGCTGGCCGAGAAGATCGATGCGAGGACCGCCTTCAATTGGGGTCTCGCCTATGAGGTGGCGCCCGACTCCGACGTGGTGTCCCGCGCGCAGGCGCTCGCGCGGCGGCTCGCGACCGGACCCATGGCGGTGCTGGGCCAGATTCGTGCGCTGAATGCATCGACCTTCGACAATTCCCTGCAGGAGCAATTGCGCGCGGAACGCAGCGCCCAGGAAATGTCCTTGGAGACCCATGATTGCGTCGAAGGCGTGCGCGCCTTCTTCGAGAAGCGCGAGCCGCATTTTTCCGAACATTGAGCCCTAGGATCAGCCCAAGGCGGCGCGGATCGCGCCGATGTCCTCCGGGGTGGTGCGGCAGCAGCCGCCGATGAGGCGCGCACCGGCCTCCCACCACTCGCGGGCGTAGGCGGCCACGGGCTCGCCGGCCGCATGCCCTTCCCAGACTTTGGTGCCGGCATGGTAGTCCTCTCCGGAATTCGGATAGGCCATCAGCGGCTTCGAGGTGCGCTCGCGCAGGCGCTTCAGCAGGGAAGCCACGTATTTCGGAGGCGTGCAGTTGATGCCGATGGCGGCGACTTGGGAGCCCGAGTCCAACGCGGCGGCGCACTCGCCGATGTCCTCGCCTTCGCAGTTGCGGCGGCCGTCCCGGCATGAAAAGCTGATCCAGGCGCTCATCGCAGGATGGTCCTGCAGCAGCTTCGCCAGGACCAGCGCCTCGCGCAGGCAGGGGAGCGTCTCGCAGGCCAGGATGTCCGCGCCCGACTCTGCGAGGACCTCGAGCCGCGGTGCATGGAAGTCGCGCAGCTCGCGGTCGCTGACCGGATATCCGCCCCGGTACTCCGAGCCGTCGGCCAGCATCGCGCCGTAGGGACCGATCGACCCGGCCACGAGGGGACGCAGCCTCGATCTGCGATTGGCCGCGACCGCCCAGAACTCATCCCGCGCCCCGATGGCCAGCGTCACCGCGCCGCGCATCAATTCCGCCGCCGCCCGCGGGTCGATTCCGCGGCGTTGCAGCCCCGGGAAGGTGGCCTGATAGGTCGCGCTCGTGGCCACGTCGGCGCCCGCGCGAAAGTAGTCCGTGTGCACGGCGCGGATCAAGTCGGGCCGCTCGATCAGGCATTTGGCCGACCACAGCGGGTCGTGCAAGTCGGCGCCGCGCCGCTCGAGCTCCGTGGCCAGCGCGCCGTCCAGGATGACCGCCGGCTGTCCCGCCAGAAATGGGTCAAACGGCGTGAGCATTCTGCCGCCGGGATCCGCTCAGGTAGCGGTTGCCCGCGAGAAAAAAGCGCAGGGGCGCCTCGGCGCCCTTGGTGAGGCCGATCCGCGTGCTGGTGGCGACCGTCTTGACGGGTGTGCCGTCGCTGCCGATCCACAGAGGTCCGGGCGAGAACAAATCGAGGCCGTTGTGCCGCAGATCGACGTCGAGCGCGGCCGTCAGCCGCCCGGGTCCGCGTGTCAGGTCGAGCGGCCGGAGGCGCCGCCCGTTGCGCAGGGACGAGGTGCCCGACAGCGGTTCGAGCGCCCGCAACAGCACACCGGCGCCGGTACCCTCGCGCTCGCTCGACACGTTGAGGAGGTACGACGTGCCATAGCACAGGTAGACGTAGGCGTGTCCGACATCCAGGAACAGGGTGCGATTGCGCCGCGTCATGCCCCGAAACGCGTGACAGGCCGGGTCGTCCTCCAGATACGCTTCCGTCTCGACGATGCGGCCGCAAATCCGGGCGCCGTCCAATTCGCGCACCAGCACCTTGCCCAGAAGATGACGCGCCAGCGGCACCGTGCCGCGAGGGACCTGGGTACGGTCCAGCGGCAGCAGGGCCGCAGGCCGGGCCGGCGCGGCGAGGGCTTCAGGATCGATGCGGATCGAATGCTCCTTGGCGCGGCCGTGACGCCGGCGTGATGCTAACCTCGCGGTTTGTCCCGCCACCGGATTATTGTGACGCAGCGTCTGGGATTCAAGGCTCGCTCCACGGCCATGCCGATCGCCGTGCTGGCTCTCGCCATGTGCAGCATCCAGTTCGGAGCGGTGCTCGCCAAGCACCTGTTCCCACTGGTGGGCGCCTCGGGAGCGGCGGCTTTGCGGCTCGGGCTGGCGAGCGCCATGCTGTGCATCGTTTGGCGGCCCTGGCGAGTGCGGCCGAGCGCGAGCGAGGCGCGGTCCATCGCGATTTACGGATTGGCCATGGGCTCCATGAATCTGTTCTTCTATTCCTCGCTGAACCGCATTCCGCTCGGCATCGCGGTGGCGCTGGAGTTCACGGGACCGCTCGCGGTGGCGAGCGCGACGTCGCGGCGCGCTGGGGATTTCGCCTGGATCGCGCTGGCCGCGATCGGTCTCCTTGCCCTGTTGCCCCTCGGATCGCAGGCGAAACCGCTCGATCCGGCGGGCATCGGATTTGCGCTCGCCGCCGGTCTGTGCTGGGCGCTCTATATCGTTTTCGGCAAGAAGGCCGGGCATGCGCACGGCGGCCAGACCGCCGCGCTGGGCACGCTGGCCGGCGCGATCGCCATCGTGCCCATCGGCGCGGCGCACGCAGGCTCTGCGCTGTTCTCGCCCGGCCTGCTGCCGGCCGCCTGCGGAATGGCGTTGTTCTCGAGTGCGCTGCCGTATTCACTCGAGATGTTCGCCCTCACGCGACTGCCGACCCGCACCTTCGGGGTGCTGATGAGCGTGGAGCCCGCGCTGGGTGCGGTCTCAGGTCTCATCTTTCTGGGGGAGTCCTTGAGCCTGGTGCAGTGGGCGGCCATTGCGTGCATCATGGCGGCGTCCGCGGGCATGGCGGCAACCAGCGCCCCCGATTCGCTGTCCGCGCTACCCGATTAGCTTCACGGCGGCGTACAAGACGGCGGCTCCGGCCAGGGTCATGGCAGTGGTGAGGAACTTCGGATGGGCGTGGTAGCTCTCCGGAATCAGATCGCTGGCGCCGATATATAGAAAAAATCCGCCGAACATGGCAAGCGCCATCCCGAAGCCGGCCTCCGGCACGACGAAGAAAAACGTCGAGAGGATGCCGAACACGGGCGCCGCCGCGTCCAGCAGGAGCCAGCGCAGGGCCTGCGGGCGTGCCCCCCGGTTCTTGAGGACGACGTTCATGGTGTTGACGCCGTCCGAGAAATCGTGAGTCAGCACCGCGATGGCGACGATGGCCCCGACCGCCTTGGAGGTCTGAAAGGCGATGCCGATCGCGACACCGTCCATGAGGCTGTGGGTGCACAGCACGGCCGCGGTGACGCCGGCGCGGTGCGCCGTGTCGCCGTGAAAGGACAGGATCCGGTCGAGCACCAGGTAGGACAGGAATCCGAGCGCCGTCGAGCAGAATATGGCGGATGCGCCGTGATACTTCACGCCGATCGATACGGCCTCGGGAAGCAGGTCGAAGAAGGCGACGCCGATCACCGCGCCCGCGCTGAAACCCAATATCAGATGCAACCGGTCGCGCACCTTCAGCGCCAGCAATCCGCCCGCCATGGTGGTTGCGAAGGCGGCGACGGCGATGAGGGTCAATAGCACGAGATCGTCTTTCCTGGGAATGCGGTCGCGTCCGGGCCCACCCGCAACCGCGGGCGGAGTATATTGCCGGTCATGGCGAATCTAAGGGGGCAACGTGAGTTACGACGCTTATCATAAACGGAAAATCGGCCAGCACGTGCTGAAGCCCGAAACCCAGATGATGGGTTACGGGTACGACCCTGCATTGTCCGAAGGGTCGCTCAAGCCGCCGATCTTCCTCACCTCGACCTTCGTCTTCAAGACGGCGCAGGATGGCAAGGATTTCTTCGACTACACCTCCGGACGGCGCGAGCCGCGCGCCGGACAGACGTCCGGCCTGGTGTATTCGCGCTTCAACAACCCGAATCTGGAGGTCCTGGAGGATCGTCTGGCTCTGTGGGAAGAGTGCGAGTCGGCGGCGGTGTTCTCGAGCGGCATGTCCGCCATTTCGACGGCATTGTGGTGCTACGTGCGCCCGGGCGACGTCATCCTGATGAGCCAGCCGCTGTACGGCGGCACCGAAACCCTCATCGACAAGACTCTTCCTGCGTTCGGCGTGAGCGCCGTGTCCTTCACCGCGGGGTGCGACCGGACGGCGGCGACGGCGGCCGCCGTCCGCGCTTCGGCCCTGGCGCAGGAGAGGGGCGGGCGGGTCTGTCTCATCATGACGGAGACCCCGGCGAATCCGACCAATAGCCTGGTCGACCTGCACTTGATGCGCGATCTGTCGCTGGAGATCGGCAAGCGGCAGAGCGGCGGCCGCCCCCCGGTGTTCGTCGACAACACGTTTCTCGGACCGGTATTCCAGCGGCCGCTGGCGCACGGCGCCGATCTCGTCCTGTACTCGCTGACCAAGTACGTGGGCGGACACTCGGACCTGGTCGCCGGCGGCGTCGCCGGCGGGCGCGACCTGGTCGGCCCGATCAAGAAGTTGCGCGGCGCCCTCGGCACGCAGCTCGATCCGAACACTGCGTGGATGATCATGCGGTCCATGGAGACCCTGTCGCTACGCATGCACCGGTCTGCGCAGAACGCCGCGCTGGTGGCCGGCTTCCTGCGCAACCATCCCAAGATTGCGTACGTGAACTACTTGGGATTCCTCGGCAATGACGATCCGCGGCGCCCGGTATTCGAGCGGCAATGCGCGAGTCCCGGGTCGACCTTCGGCTTTGCCGTGAAGGGCGGCGAGGCCGAGGCTTTCCGCCTGCTCGACGCGCTGCAGGTCATCAAGCTGGCGGTGAGTCTGGGCGGCACCGAGTCGCTCATTTCTCATCCGGCCAGCACCACGCATTCGGGGTTGTCCAAGGAGACGCGCGATGGGATCGGGATCACCGACGCGCTGATCCGGCTTTCGGTGGGTATTGAGGATGCAGGCGATTTGATCGCGGATCTTGGAGGCGCTCTCGATGCGGTTTGACGGCAAGGTGGGAATTCGGCCGATGTGGCTCGCTCTGCTCGTTCTAGGGGCGGTTGCCGCCGGCGGCGTGCCGGCCCTGGGGGCCGCGGCTCCCGCCGACACGGTATACCGCAATGGGCTCGTGTACACGGTCGATGCGCACGACAGCGTGCGGCAGGCGCTGGCGATTCGCGGCGGCCGCATCGTCTACGTGGGCAGCAACGAGGGTCTGGCGCCCTTCGTCGGGGAGAAGACCCGGGTGTTCGATCTGCACGGGCGGATGCTCATGCCCGGCCTGGTGGACGGCCACATGCATCCGCTGCAGGGTGGCGCCGCGCTGCTCAAATGCAGCCTGAACTATGAACAGCTCAGCATCGGGCAGATGCAGGCGAGGATCCAGGCGTGCCTCGATGCCACGAAGGGGCAGGAGCCGGACGGGTGGCTCGAGGTGGTGAACTGGTTTCAGGAGGGCATGGTGCCCGCCGGGGTGGTCACGAACTCCGAGACGCTGGATGCGCTCAAGACCAGGCGGCCCATCCTGATAGCGTCCTCCTTCGGGCATTCCTCGCTGGTCAATTCGCGCGCCCTCGAGATCGCGGGCTTGAGGGCCGCCAGCGCGGATCCGCTCGGCGGCAAGATCTGGCGCGATGCGGCAGGTCATCCCACGGGACTGCTGGATGACGCCGCGCAGGCCCTGGTTTCCGGCAAGATGCCGAGCCCCACACCGGAGGACGACGTCAAGAGCGCCCAGGCGGCGCTCGATGCGATGCGCAAGCAGGGCATCACGACCTTTCTGGATGCGGCGGCCGAGCGCCCGGCGCTCGAGGCGTTCTCCAAATTGCGGCGCGACGGGCAGCTCACCGCCCGCGCGCATTTTGCGTTGCTCATCACGCCGCCCGAGGGGCGCGACCCGGCCACGGCAACCGCCAAGGTCGTTGCGCTGTCGCGCCGGTACGACGAGGGAGCGCTGCGGCCGGAACCCGGGATCACCGCGCGCAACGTGAAATTGTTTCTCGACGGCGTGATCACGGCGCCGGCGATGTCGGGCGCGATGCTGCAACCGTACTTCACGCCGGGCGGCGCCGGCGAGTCCTGGGCGCCGGGGAAAAATCGCGGGCCGGAGGTTTATTTCCCCGCGCCCATCCTGCGAGCGCTCCTCAAGAGCGTCGTGGCCGCGGGGTTCGAGCCCCACATGCACGCCGACGGCGATCGGGCGGTGCGCGAGGGCCTCGACGGCGTGCAGGCCGTGCGCGAGGCGTTCCCGAACAAGGACGTCCGCTGCGCGATAGCGCACGACGAAATCGTCGATCCGGCCGATTTCCCCCGCTACCGGGAATTGAACGTCAACCCGGTGCTGTCGTTCCAGTGGGAAAAGCCCGCATCGGACACCGTGGACAATGCCCGCGATTACCTCGGTCCCGTGCGCTACAAGTACATGGAGCCGGCGGGATTCCTGAGCGAAGCCGGGGCGCGGATCGCCTACGGCAGCGATTGGCCCGTGGATCCCCTCGATGAATGGTTCGCGCTCAAGGTCGGCGTGACGCGCACCAACTCGCCGGCCAGCCTGCCCAAGTACGCCGGCCGGCTGAGCGAGGACTTGGGCCTCACGCGTGCCGCCGTGCTTCGGGCCATCACCATGAATTCATCGTACGAACTGCACCAGGATCGGTTCACGGGTTCGCTCGAGGCCGGAAAGTTCGCCGACCTCATCGTGCTCGATCGAAACGTGCTGAAGATCCCAGCGGAGGACATCGCCGGGACGAAGGTGCTGCAGACCGTCGCCGGAGGCCGGGTCGTCTTTCAAGCGGACGGTTTCTAGGGGAAATCACGGATGCTGAGAGTTCATCGCCCATGACTTAATGGGGGATGCACCGAGAAATGCACGCGAATCCATGGGCGGCGATGGCCGGCCTGAGCCTGCTGTCGGGCGCGATGTGCCGGCCGGCCGGGGCCGACGAGCCGCCGGAACTCGCGCCCGTCGTGGTGACCGCGACTCGGCAGCCTGAGTCGAGCGCCGACCTGCCGGCCTCCATCGACCGCGTCGACCGGCCCGCCATCCAGCTCGGCCAGCTGCAGGTGAACCTGTCGGAGTCGCTGATGACGGTGCCCGGTGTGTCCGCCGAAAGCCGCCAGAACTACGCGCAGGACCTGCAGATGTCGGTGCGCGGCTTCGGCGCACGCTCGAGCTTCGGCGTGCGGGGCGTGCGCCTGTACTCCGACGGAATTCCGGGCACGATGCCCGACGGCCAGGGCCAGTTCTCGCAATTCGATCTCGGATCCGCCGACCGGATCGAGGTGCTGCGCGGGCCGTTCTCGGCCCTGTACGGCAATTCCTCGGGCGGCGTGATCGCCATCTTCACGGAGGACGCAACGCCGGGCTATTGGGTGGACGGCACCGCCGAGTACGGAACGTTCAACACGCAACGTTACGCCCTCAAGACCACGGGCAACGACGGCGTCGTCAACTACGTGCTGGACGCGTCGCACTTTCAAACCGACGGATACCGGTATCACAGCGACGCGGAGCGCGACGTCTTCAACGGCAAGCTCAAGTTTCCGGTGAGCGGCACGTCGACGATCACCGTCGTCGCCAACGCCGTCGAAATGCCGTTCGTGCAGGATCCGCTCGGCCTCACCCAGACGCAGCTGGACCAGGACCGACGCCAGGCGGGCGTCGGAGCCATCGCCTACGATACCCGCAAGGACCTGGATCAGGAGCAGCTCGGCATCGTATGGGACGACCGCTTGAGCGCGGCCGACGAGATCAACACCACCTGGTACGCCGGACATCGCGCCATCACGCAATATCAGGCGATACCACAAGCCACGGAGGAGCGGTCCGGCCTGAATCCCGGCGGCGTCATCGACCTGGATCGCGCCTATGGGGGCGTCGACGCGCACGTGAGCGACCGCCGGTCGATCGGCGATACCGCGCTGCTGGTGGTGGCAGGCCTCAGCTACGACGATCTGGAAGAGGCGCGGATGGGATTTCTCAACTACATCGGTTCCGACCTGGGCGTGGAGGGCGAGGTACGGCGCAACGAGGCCAACCACGTCCATGACTTCGATCAATACCTGCAGGCGCAGTGGGACCCCGATGCGCGGTGGCGGCTCATCGCCGGCCTGCGCAACAACGCGGTGGACGTGACGTCGCACAATCACCTGCCCGACATCACTGCGCCGGACAGCGCCGTGGATTATTCCGCCGTGAGTCCGGTGGCGGGGGTCACTTTCCGCGCCTCGCAGGCCCTGAATGTGTACGCATCGTACGGCCGGGGATTCGAGACGCCGACCTTGGATGACCTCGCCTATCGATCCACGACCGGAGAGCCTCCCGGCCTGAATCTTGCCCTGAAGCCGGCGCGCAGCGACAACTACGAGGCGGGCCTCAAGGCCGGCACGGGGCGGCTGCGCTTGGAACTCGCCGGCTTCTACATCAAGACCGTGGACGAGCTCTCGGTGCTCGCGAACAGCAATGGCCGGGCCGTGGAACAGAACATCGGCGAGACCAACCGCCGGGGGGCGGAATTGGAAGTGGACGGCGCCTGGGTCGGAGGATTCAGCGCACACTTGGCGTACACCTACCTGCGCGCGGTGGTCGGCCAGGCCTATTACACCTGCGTGGGCGTGCCCTGTGCGCCCTCGGGCGCGGCGCCGCCCGCCAACTACGAACTGGTGCACGCCGGCAGCTACCTGCCCGCCGTGCCGATGAATGCGTTGTACGCCGGACTCACCTGGACCTATGCGCCCCTGGGGTTCACGGCCACGGCCGAGGCGCAAAGCCGGGCCCATATCTATGCGAACGATCTGAACACCGCCGCCGCCGCCGGCTACTGGGTGGAGGATCTGCGGTGCGGTTTCGCGCAGGAGTCGCGCCGCTGGCGCTTCAGCGAGTTTGTGAGCGTGGACAATCTCGCGAATCGCAGCTACGTCGGATCGGTGATCGTGAATGAAAGCAATTCCCGATTCTTCGAGGCGGCCCCGGGGCGCACGGCCTACGTTATGTTCAATGCAGCGCGGCGCACAGGCCCCGGGGCTGATTAAGTCAAAGCACGTCCGGGTCTGTGCACCGATCGGCTCGAACCGCGTTGTATCCATTAGGTCTCTTTGAAATGGGTTCCGAATGGCCAAAAGCCCTGAGGTTTGCGGTCGAGACGTGAGAGGATGAGAGCCATGAGCATCATGATTCGACGCGTGTTCTTGGCGGCCGGGTGTTTGGGAGCCGCGCTGGCGGCGGCACCAGTCTGGGCCGAGGGGCACGGCGGCGGTCACGCATCCGGCGGTCACGCGTCCGGACACTCCGCAGGCGCTCATTTCGGCGGCGGTCATGTCGGCGGGGCAGGAAGGGCGCCTGTGGCCCATTACTCCGGTTATGGCGGACACGCCTATACGGGATCGACCTACGCGTCGGGCTTCCACGGTTCCACCTATGGTGGCCGGGCGGCCTACGGTTATCCCGGCGGCGGGTCCTACGGCCACGGCTATTCGACCGGCGCTCATTGGGGCGGCGGCTACTGGCATGGCGGCTTCTGGCCGCGCGCCTATTACGGCTTGGGCTTTTCCTGGTTCTTGCCGGTGCTTCCGCTCGCCTACGCCACCTATTGGTACGGCGGCATCCCTTATTACTACGCCAACGACGTCTATTACACGTGGAATCCGGATTACAGCGGCTATACGGCGACCGATCCTCCGCCCGTGGAGTATCCCGACAACAGCGGTTCGGACTCCTCCGCGCCGCCGCCCTCGGGCCCGCCGCCGGCCGGTGCACCGCCGGCCGGTGCACCGCCCGCCGGTGGGCCGCCGATGTCGGATCCGGCCGCCGCGGCCGGCGGGCAAATTTTCATGTATCCCATGAACGGCCAGTCGGAAGCTCAGCAGTCCATCGACAAGCGCGAATGCCAGCAATGGGCGGTATCGCAGGCCGGCGCCGCGAACCCCGGCGACTATCGTCGCGCGATGATGGCCTGCGTCGAGGGCCGGGGCTACAAGGCGAACTGATCGGTCGATTCCCCGGTCGCGGCACCGCCCCGCGGCGCCTCAGCTGCCTCAGGTCGAACCCCAACAGCTGCTCGTGGTGTTGGTGATGCCGTCGCTGGCAGTGGCGGCCTCCGTGCCCGCGCTGTTCAAGGTGAATGTGCCGCAAGTCGTGTCGCTCGTCTGCGGCGCCGCGGCCGGCACCGCGGTGATCGTGAAGCTGGTGCCGGCCGCGGGGATGGCAATCGTCACCGAGTAGTACCCTTGAGCCGACAGGGACGTTCCGGCCTGCACCGTGCAGGCGGCGTTGGTGTAATTGAAATACTGCGAGTAGCAGCGCTCGAGCGTCTGGGAATCGATGGTCATCGTGCGCGTGGCGTCGGTGCGGTTTGCCGTCCGGGTGTAGTTCATGTAGCTCGGAATGCCGATGGCCGCGAGAATCCCCACGATGCCCACCGCGATCATCAATTCGATGAGGCTGAAGCCGCGCCCGGAAGAAACGCTCCTAGTCATGGGCGCCTCCGGTGTCGGAATGGACCGCGATCGACACGACCTGCGCACCCCTGGCCGCGACCGGGCCGTCGAGTTCCAGGTCCACTCTCTGACCCATGTGGAATTTGCGCAGGTTCCGATCCGCCGACGTGCCCGCCCGCACGCGATAGACCTGATGATCCACCTCGATCTGCCCCGATGCGGGCATGGAGGTGACCTGACCGGTGACGATTTGCCCAACGACCCGGGCGCTCCAACTCGGGGAGGACGAGGCGAGGAGCGCCACTGCGAGAAGCGAGCCTAAGCCCCAGGTCTTGGTCGGTTTCATCAGCGTACCTCCCACCAGCCCTGGCGGCTCAGGGTCTGCCCCGCCAGTAACGTGGTCAAAATGGTTCCATTGGACAAGGTGGTGAGGGCCATGGATCCTCCCGCCGTCGAGATCGTGGTCGGCGCCGAGGCAAACACGTTGCCGAGCGACATGGCCACCGGATTCTGCGCCGCTCCGCCGGAGCCGACGGTGTCGTTCGAATTGATGATGCCGTCGCCGTTCACGTCGAATTGCGGGCTCGGGAAGCTCGAACCCGTCGCGTAGTTGATCACGTAGAAGATCGAACTGCCGCCGCCCATACAGGGGCTGGTACTCGGAATATAGCTGGTGAGGATGAGCTCGCCGCCCTGCAGCGTGGGATCCGTGACCGCGCGTTCGCCGGGATTCAGGCTGAGGTCGATGTACCAGCCTTTTTGGGTCGGAATCGCCACGGCATTCCCGGTCACCACATCGAGCGTGGTCGCGCCCGAGGATACGGCGGTCAATGTCTGCTGCACCAGGCTGGACCTCGTCAAAGGAGCGGCATAGCCCGCAGGCGGATCATAGACGCCGTAGAGGGTCTGGATGTTCTGGTTGGCGAGGTCCGGCGTTCCCAACAGCTCGCCGGTCCCGAAGAACACCATCGTTCCCAGCACCTGGGGATAGCGGGGGTTCAGGCTCACCGACGGGGTCGTGGTGATGGGCTGCAGATTGTTCGAGGCGTCGCGGGCCTGGAACAGGATACTCACCGCCCACTGGGCAGGATCCGCGTTCGAAATGTCGACCCGCCACATATTGCCCTGCAGGTCGCCCGCGTACAGCAGGTTCGCAAACCCGGTGAGCTCGCCGCCCGTGTTGACGACGGCGACCGAGGACAGCCCGTTCGCGACGCCCGGGTCGCAGGCGCCCGGAATCGACTGCGCGACCGATGCGCACAAGTCGATCTTCGAGGTGATGGCCCCGCTCTGGGGATTGAGCGCGTAAAGAACGGGCTTTTCGTTGACGCTGTCGTAGCCGTTGCCGACGAACACCAGCCAGCCGGCCGCGGTGTCGTTGATCGAGGGAGTGCTGAACCCCTGTCCCATGTCGACGTCGGTGAAGTCCCACAGTACGGCCGAGGCGAGCGTCGCCTCCGAGCTGATCGCGGCCGGATTGGTGACGTCGAGCGCATAGACGCTGGCGCCGCCCTGCGCCTCGGTGCCGACCAGCAACGTGTGCCAGGTGCCGTCGGCGAACTGCACGTCGGAGGACTGGGGCGAGCCGTTGACGTAGAACTGGTGGGTCGCGTTATAGGACGGCGCCACCAGATCGATGAGCTTCGAATACACGCCCGCGGGAATATAGGCAAATCGCTCATTGCCCGTCGCGGCATCGAACGCATGCAGCATGCCGTCGTCGGCGCCGACGTAGACCACGGCAGGACGGCTCGCGTAGGTGGCCGCGAAGCTCGCATAGGATGCCGAGGGCTCTCCCTGCGAGGGGGCGCCGACGTATTGCGGGGCGCTGTTCACGATGTCGCCCAGCGTGTGCGATCGGTTGCGGAACCGGCCGCCGTTGCGGATTTCCTGGGCGCTCGATCCGCGCAGGTATTGCAGGACGTCCGAACCGCTGGGGTCGGGTGCAAAGGAGGTGAGGAGCTGGCCCGCTTGCGTCGAATTGGCGATGCCGGAGGATGGCGTCCCGGAGTTCCATCGAAACGGCGTGCCGGCATTTGCGACCGGGTCCCAGGTTGCGATGAGTCTTCCTGTATTCCAATTCTGCGTGTCGAGCTGCGCCTGCGCGGACCAATAGGCGTCGGCCGGCGTGGTGTCGACCACGCCCGTCGTCGCGTTGATGGGAAACGCGAACAGATTGCCCGTCCAGTCCTGGTACTTGTCGGAGGTGGTGAACTGCGACTGGTACACGACCGAAGTTGCGTTGAGGGCGGTGGAGTTCGTGGCCGCCGACGTGGTCGTTACCGTGGCCGCCAGAATCGTGGTGACGATGCTCTGCAGATCCGCGGCGATCGCGGCGGGGTTGGATGCCGGGAAATAGGCTCCCGTCCCGCCGGCGATTGCCATGGCGGTGAGGGTCTGTGCGGCAACGGAATTGGCCGACGGATCGACGCCGGCGCCCACGCCGATGATGTAGGTCTTCACGCCGGCGGCGTTCAGGGCCGCGAGCTGGTTGATGGCGTCGGTGAGCGCCTGATCGTTGGTGGTGCCCAGCGACCCGTCGCCGTTGAACGTCGCGGACACGCCGTAGCCGTTCGGGGGCGGGGCGGGCGCCGCCGGGTTGGCGGCGGCGCTGCCGAGCGGCGGCCACGAACCCCCCTGCATGTCCTCCGTCGGCAGGCCGTCGGTCACCAGCACCACGTACTGCTGCGCCTTGCAGCCATTCGACGTGGGCACATTGCCCGAGAAGAACTTCTTGGCGCCCGCGATCATTCCGGCGATGGGGGACTGCGTTGCCAGGGCCTTGATCTCGCCGGTGGCGTTCGAATTGGTCTCCGGCGCCAGGTAGGGGCTGAACTTCGCCAGGGCGGCCGCCACGGAGGGGGCCGTGGGCGTGGCGCCCGACGTGGTCATCGGCACCAGAACCGTGGCGTCGGTCGCCGAGGTCCACCAGGTCAAATAGCCGAACCCGCGCTCTTCGTACATGACCTGGTTCGAGTAAGGAACGTACCCCGCGTTGGTCTGCGTGATCCGGGTGGCGCAGGGATTGATCGGCGGACTCTGGCTCCCGGGAGGAGGCAGCCAGGAGGAGTTGTAGTACTCGACCACGCCGCCCGAATTGTAGGTGCCGAGCGTGTACGGCTGGCTGGCGGTGGGGCCGCCCGCCGCCGGATACGGCGACACGGGCACCGCGCCGCCGTAGTCGAGGCACAGGGGATCGATGCCGCCCCAGGCCACCGGCTGGTACAACACGTCGTTCACCCCCGGATCATCGCTGCTGGCGGCGACCGCCATGTAGGGCTTGGTATAGACGGATCCGGAATAGAACGCGGCCAAATTGGCGCAGTCCTGCGTAACCTGGTCGCCGACCGTCTGGCTGACCCCGAAGCAGGGATTCGCCACATATTCGCCGGCGTTGGGCGGCGTGGCCACGAACGAGAATCCGCCCGGCCCGCTCATCTGAAACACCCACGTCGTCGACAGTTGCGGGGTGTCGGTGGTGTAGTCCATCAAGGCAAAATCGGCGTTGCCGAGATAGGCCGTCAGCACCGAGGCCAGCCCCGCCTTCGCGACGTTGAGGCGGCTCGGCGAATTATCGACCAGGGCCCCGCCGGACGGCACCGTATACGGCGCCACGCCGCCGGCCCCGGCATTGACGGGCGGCGTGAAGCCGGCCGGAATCGTGAAATTGACCGGCGAACTCGACGATTGCAACTCGGGGTAGGCGGCCAGCACGCCGCCGGCGGCATTGGCGCCCGACCCCGTCATGATCGCGCCGCTCAGATTGCCGTCCATCGACTGCGAGTTCGCGACTGCCAGCAGAATCTGGGGGTGCGCGGGAATGGCCACGGTCATCGGCACCTGGGAGATGGGCACCGGCGCCGGCGCCTGCTGCGTCGCCGAGATGGCCGGCCATCCCGCCATCACGATGAGGCCGGCGGACGCCGCGGCAAGAATCAATCCAACACCGCGCGGTAGCAATTTCGGGACTGTCATGATGGTTCCTCGCAATCCCCTGGCGTTCTCTGGGGGATCCCGCGCTCAGTAATGGACGATGCTTTGAAGGGTGGTGGTCGACGTCTGGTCCGCGCCCTGGGCTTGGACGGTCACGCGATATACGGGGCGCGCCTTGCTGCCGTTCAACTGGTTCCCCTTGCTCACCACCGGCGGCAGGCTCTCGATGATGTACTTGGGCGCCGCAACGGTGGGCACGGCGCTCAACGGGGGGCCCGCGTAGGTCAGAGTCTGCGCCGGGCTGGCCCAGTTGAGTGTCTGCAGGACGCTGCCGTTGTAGGTCAGTATCTCAGACTCCAGGTTGTACAGGCCGGGGCTGGTGCCGAAATTCTGGTAAGTCCCGCGCTGCAGGTTGGCTTCGACGTAGCGCAGCGTGGCCTCCGCCGCGCCCGCGCCGATCTGCCGGTTGTTCTCGTTGCGGGCCATGCGCTCCTCGACGGTTTGCATGCGCGCGGCTGCGACCGCGAGCAGGCTCAGCACGACCAACAGAATGAGCGCAACGAACAGCACGGCGCCGGTTTGCGCGTTGCGGCGGGCGAGTCGTTGGGGCTTGCGCATGGTCACTCCGGATGTCAATTCAAGGCGTTGCGCACGGCGACGGTCACCTCGAAGACCTGCCGCGCGCGCGAATCCGCGGGGGCGGTCACCGTGGTGCCGAGCAATTGGTAGGTCGGGGCGACCGCGGGCGGCTTGAGCGCCTCGGGATTGCTGGCCGCGAGCACCGCCACCTTCACGCTCATGACCTGGTTGAAGTCGGGCACCTGATCCGCCGTGACGTACTCGCTCACCGCCTGCGCGCCTGGGGGGGCGATGCCGTACAGCACTTGCATGGCCTCGATGTCGGGAACGAGCTCCTTGGGCTGCAACGTCACCTGGAAGGGCGGCGTCTGGGTGAAGTCGTAGAGGTCGGCGGCGAACAGGGCGCCGTCGCCGTCCTGGCCCCGGCCGATGTAGTACACCACGGTATCGACCGCCGTCACCTGGGAGCCGGGCTGGAAACTCATCGGCAGGAAGGATGCGGAGCTGTTGGCGGTGGCTCCGCTTCCCGAGCCGTGGGTGATGACCTCGTTGACGCCCGAGGGCTGCGCGGCGGTGATCACCATGGCGAGGGAGTCAGCGCAATCGGATATCACCGCGAATTCACCCGCGAGCAGACCGCCCGGGGTGGTGACAGTGAAGGTCGAAGCGCCGTCCGCGATCTGGGTCACGTACACGGGCTGAGTGTTTTGCAGGGTCGAACGCACCACCAGCACGTCGTTTCCCTGGACCACCTGGCCGACCAGCGCGGCATCCAAGTTGCCGGGCAGGGCGGGATCCGTGTTGGGCATCCAGTCGCCCGCGTTGCCGTCCGGCGCCACCGGGGTGACGGTATTCCACGAGCCGACCGTGTAGGCGCCGCCGGCGAGCGGGCTGGTGCCGGCGGCCTCGTAGCCGCCGAGCGCCTCGCCGAAATCGAACATCAACGGATCGCCGGGATTAAGCTGGCTGGTCTGGCTCACCGAGCGGCTGCAGGCCATGAAGCCCGCGTTGCGCACCGAATTTTCGATGAAATCCAGGGCGAAGCGGCCGCCGTCGGTGAGCGCCGCCGTCCCCGACGTCGCTTGGTAGGCCGACCGGGAACCGACGAAGACGGAAATCACCGCGATGGACACGAACAGCGCCAGCGTGACCGCGACCATGAGCTCCACCATCGAGAAGCCCCCCATCCGCTTCATAGGATGGTTTCCAGCACGACCTGCATGTTGGCCGCCGTGCCGGCGGGCGTTCCCGCGAAGCTCGCCTGCGCGGCCTGATCGTCCCATTGCACCGTGATGGTGGCCGTGGTCACCACGGGACTCGTGGTCGACGTCGCAGTCACGATCTGTCCGGTTCCGTTCGGCAGGGCCCCGGTGCCGGCGGGAAGGCTTCCGACGGCCAGGCGCTGCTTCCAGGTGTACAGATCGTAGAGCGCGAGGTTCGCCGCGGAGCAGGTGGTGCCGAGGCAAGGCGACGCGCCGCCCACCGGGGCCCCGAAAGGCGTGTCATAGGCGTGCGCAATCGCTGCGGAGCGATTGGCCCGCATTGCGTCCAGCATCTCGTAGGCAAGAGCGGAGGCCTGGCTGCGCAGGTACGCGCTGTCGTTGGAGCGCGAGGCGAACAGCATCAGCTTGGCGATGCCGAGCAGCCCCACGGACAGCACCACCAGCGACACCAGGACTTCGACGACGGTGAATCCGCGGTGCCGGCGGCGAAGAGAGGTCGAGTATCTGATCGAGTTTCCGGGGTTCATGGCGTCACGGACAGGTGAGGGGGGCGCCGGAGACCTGCTGTCCGGGCGTCTGGGTGGCGGCGACCTTTCCCGTGGCGCTCACCTCCACTTCCCGCGCGAACGCGGAGCCGCGCGGGTCGCAGATCTTGATCGCCAGCTTATTGGAATTCAGGAGGCCGCCGTTGCCCTGAAAGGTGATGCCGGCGGCCCCCGCCAGGGTGGCGGTCACCGTATTGCCGCCCGCCAGCGCGGGCACCGCCTGGATCACCGCCTGCGGCGTTCCGGCGAGACGTGGATCCTTGTTGTGAACGATCCAGCCGCCCGACCACGCGGCCGTGCCGTTGCAGGTGTTGCCGTCGCTCGTGGGGCAGACCTCCACCCCGGACCCCAGGTTTTGCTTGATCGCTTCGCTGCGCGCGTAGTTGAAGCTCGCGACCAGGGCATTGATCTGCGAGATGTCCCGGTTGTTCAGCACAAAGCTGTTGAACGCCGGCACGGCGATGGCCACCAGGATGGCCGCGACGGCCACCGTGACCATCAACTCGACGACGGTGAAGCCGTGCTGGGCCGTCTGCGGAGCAGCGCCCGTGGGGGATGTCAAGGACATGGGTCCGATTCTAGGAAGCAAACCTGTCTGGAACCTTACAGCGGCGAGGAAAATCGCGGGCAGGCTTGGCCGGCCGGCAAACCGGCCCCGGGGCGCCAATTAGACGCAACGCACATTCGCCGGCGGCGAGGGCGCTGAAAGCGGCCCCGCCGTGGCGGCGCGAAGGCCGCGGCCGGACTTAAGCGCCGAGGCGATCACAGTTCCAGCATCCGCCGCCGTACCGCAAGGTTTGAGCAAGCTTGGCTGCCTAGCCTTGAACTCCATGAAACTCTCCAAGCGAAAATCCTGGCAAGCGGGCTTCACGATGTTCGAGCTCGTCGCGGTCATGCTGATCGTGGGCATCATCGCGTGGATCGGCACGTCGAGCTTCGGCTACGTCACCGGCTCGAACCGCATTTCGGCGGAGATCAACGCGCTGAATTCCGACCTGCGCTTCGCGCGCACGGAGGCCATCAAGGAAGGGCTGTTCGTCACGGTCTGCGCATCGTCCGCAGCGTCGAACTACACCACCTGCTCGACCACCAGCCCATGGCACGACGGCTGGATCGTCATCTCCGATCCCACCGGCACGCAGACCCCGAGCGGCCCGCCGCTGCACGTTCAGCCCGCCTTCAGCAATGCATTCAACGGCAGCACCGACACGATCAGCGTCAACGGCGGCTTCTGGGCGGTGACCTTCAACCGGCAGGGATTCGGCTCGAACGTCGTGAGCCCCGGCACGACGGCGTTATTGACGCTGCACAACGCCCCGGTCGAGAAGACGGTGTGGACCCGCTGCCTGCAGATCTCGCCCATCGGGCTCCTGGCCATTCAGCAGGCCGGCACCGGAACTTGCACATGAGCCGTCCGGATGTCATGCGCCGGAGCGGGCGCGGCGGGGCCCTCTTGGGGCGGATGGCGCGCCAGGCGGGTTTCAGCCTGATCGAGGTGATGGTCGCGCTGGTGGTGTGCTCCATCGGGCTGCTCGGTCTCGCGAAGATGGAGTCGCTCGCGCTGTCGAGCGAGGACGTGTCCGGCAACCGCACCATCGCCGCCATCGAAGCGTCGAGCCTCGCCGCCATGATGCACGCCGACCGCGGCTACTGGGCGACGTCCTCGGCGACCGCCGGAGCCACCATCACCTGGAACGGCACCGCGCTGGTCATCAGCGACCCCAATCTTGCGACGGTTCAAACCTGCACCACGCCGGCTGCCGGCGCCTGCAGCACGCAGCAGATCGCCGCCTACGACGTGCAGAATTGGGCCGGCACGGCCACCACGGGGCTGGTCGCGCTGATGCCGGGATTCACCGCGACCATCACCTGCACGCCGACGGCGACCCAGACTCCGGTCACCTGCATCATCACGATCTCGTGGCCGGAGAATGCCGTGGCCGCCAACGCGCAGCAGACCAACCTGGCGGCGCTGCAGGCGGCCACCAATCCCTCCTACACGCTGAACGTCGAGCCATGAGCGGGTCCATCTCCATGAACGCATCACTCACGCCGGGGCCCATCGAGCCGGCCGGGCCGCAGTCCGCGCAGCGCGGCTTCACGCTGGTCGAACTGATGATCGCCATCACCATCGGGCTGTTCCTGATCGGGGGTCTGGTGACCTTGACCAGCGCCATGAAGCGCACCAGTTCCCTGCAGGGGGACCTGGGTCAATTGCACGACACGGAACGGATGGCCTTTTCCCTCATGTCGGACGTCATCCAATCGTCGGGGTACTACGCGAGTCCCATCGGCACCAACAGCCCGACCGCCGAGTTTCCGGCGACCGGGGTGTTCGCGGCCGCCGGTCAGGCCATTTACGGGGTCGACGGCGGCACCGTCACCGCGCCCACCTCCACGGTCACCGTACGCTACACGAGCACACCCGGCGACGGCGTGATTAATTGCATCGGCGGCACGAATACCGGGGCCGCGGCGGCCGCCTGGATCGCAACCTACCAGGTGGACGGCGCGGGCGATCTGCAGTGCGTGCTGTCCACCACCATCAGCGGCACCACCACGGTACAGACCACCAACATCGCCACGGGCGTGCAGTGGATGAAGGTTCTCTACGGCGTGCAGAGCGTGTCGACGTCCGGTACCTACTCGATCGACAGCTATCTCACCGCGACGCAGGTCAGCGCCGGCCCTTATTGGCCCAACGTGATTTCCGTGCAGGTGACGCTGATGTTCAAAAATCCCATGTACTGCAACACGGCCATCGCGCCGTGCCAGGCCGGGCAGCAGACTACGCAGGCGCCGTATATCACCCTGACCCGGACCATTGCGCTCATGAACAAGGCGGGTGTGAACACATGAACCGCGCAAGCCCAATGCGCCGCGGGGCGATCCGGCGGACACACCGCGGCATGGTGCTGGTCTCGAGCCTCCTTCTGCTGGTGGTCGTGACCATACTCGCGATGGCGCTGTTCCACAGCTTCGGCCTCGACGAGAAGATCGCCGGCAACACGCGCGAGAAGCAGCGTGCCCTGCAGGCCGCCGTGAGCGCGCAGCAATACGGGGAATGGTGGCTGTCGAACGGCCAGACCATTTCCAACGTGACATGTTCCGGCCCGTCCACCACGACCCCGCAGGTGTGCCTCAACACGCTGCCCACGGCGGTGGCGGGCGGCAGCGGCGGCGCAACCGGCAACGTGGCGCTCCTGCCCTGGGTCAATTCGGCGGGCGCGTCGCTCGGCTACACGTACACGCCGCCCAACATGACACTGAACAACACGGCGCCCACCGCCGGCACCTACTGGCAGTCGCCGGTGTTCTACATCTCCTTTCTCGGCATCGGCACGGGCTCCAACGGTGCCACCGGCAGCGTCTATCAGATCGATTCGGTCGGCTACGGCGGGAGTCCCAACACCGCCGCGGTGGTCGAAAGCACGTACATCGTGCAGACAAGCACTCAAAACCTGGATGGTGGCTGATGAACAAGATACTCACCGGTTTCATGACGACTTGTGCGCTGTACGCGCTCGGTCACTCAGCGGTTCACGCCCAGACGGTCACCTACAGTGAAAATTTCACGTCCGGCGACGCCGCGAACCCCTGGTACTACTTCAAGGGCGCGTGCCTCACGGCCGGAGCCACGGCCGCGACCGTGGTCAACGTGCCGGGCTCCTCGAGCGCGGTGGCCGGCGATATTCCGTCGTGCGCCTCCATGACCACGGGTTCGTACTACTACAACATCGGCAACCAGCAGGGCGAGCCGCTGGTGGGCGGCACGGGCGGCACCATCCCCGGCACCGATCCCACGCTCGGCGGCGCGCTGCGGTTCACCAACGTGCCGACCAACGGCAGCTATCCGAAAGGCTACCAGGAGGCGGGTTCCATCCTGTCGAACTTCTCGTTCCCCTTGAGCAGCGAGGGTCTGCAGGTGACCTTCGTCACCGAGACCTACGAGGGCGACAGCGGGGGCGGGGACGGTGCGGACGGCATCAGCTTCTTCCTGCAGGATGCCTCGTACAATGCCGATCTCGGCGCCACCGGCGGCAGCCTTGCCTACGGATGCACCAACGAGGTCGGCAACTACGACCCGATCCTGCGCGACAACGGCCTGCCGCGCGGCTACGACGGCCTTTCCGGCGCCTACGTCGGCATGGGCATCGATGAGTACGGCAATTTCATGAACCCCGGCGACAACACGGCGTCGGGCGCCTTTGCCATCAACGGCGGTGCGAACTTCCAGGGCGGCCGGGTGGGCATCCGCGGCAACGGCAACATCACCTGGCAGTACCTCCACGCGACCTATCCGAGCTATTACACGACCGCCATGCAGACCACCGTGTTTGCCAACAACACCGTGGCCAATCCGGCCGGCGGCTACTACTCGATCAGCGCCGCCTCCGAGGCGGTGCGGCAGACCTGCGCGTCCGGCGTGGTGATGAAATACGACACCTCGACCAACACCTTCTCGCAGGCGTCGCCGGCGCAATCGGTCTCGGACTACACGGCGCTCGCCTACTCGAACATGCCGGACGGCGTGTCGATCGCGAACGAGAGCGCCAGGTACCGCGGCAACGGCAGCGCGTCGCAGCTCACCAGCAGCTACGGCGTGCCCATTTCCTACAACTTGAAGATCACCACCGCCGGCCTCCTGACGCTCTCGTACAGCTACAACGGCGGCGCCGCGATCAACGTCATCAGCGGCTACAACATCGTCAGCAGCAACGGCGCGCTGCCGGCGAACGTGCGCTTCGGCTTCGCGGGCTCCGACGGCGGCGCGACCAACATTCACGAGCTCATGTGCTTCAACGCGGCGCCGCCGACCTCATCGCAGGGCTCCGCCTCCGCCAACCAGAAGCAGTCGGCGCCGGTGGTGCAGGGTACCCAGGTCTACTTCTCCTATTACAATCCCACCACCTGGGCCGGAGCGGTGACTTCGGATGAATTGCTGGTCGATGCCAACGGCAACGCCTACCTCGCCACCAACGCCAACTGGGATGCCTCCTGCGTCCTGACGGGCGTGGCGACGGGAGCCACCTGCCTGAATACCAACGCGGTCGGACCGACTGCCGCCGAGTCGCCCAGCAGCCGCGCCATGCTGACGTGGAGCGGTTCGGTGGGCATTCCATTCGAATGGACCAACCTGACCACCGGCGAACAATCGGCGCTCGACACCGGCGACGGCAGCTCGACCGCCTATCGCCTGAACTACCTGCGCGGCGATCGCACCAACGAGCAGTCCGCGGCCGGCACCGGCGCGCTGACCGCGACGGGCTATCGCGACCGCACTAGCGTGCTCGGCGACATCATCGACTCGAGCCCCACCTGGGTGGGTCCGCCCATCATGCTGTATCCGGGCACCTGGACCGACAAGCTGGATGGCGGCACGATGCCGGAGAATACGGGGCAGACCTACGCGAGCTACCAGACCCAGGAGATGTCGCGCATCAACGTGGTGTATGTGGGCGCGAATGACGGCTTCCTGCACGGATTCCGCTCCGGGTACTACAATGCCAGCGGCGTATACGTCGGCACCGGCAGCGGCGCGAGCTTCGTCGGGACCTTGAACGACGGCGAGGAATTGCTGGCCTACATGCCGTACTACACGCTGAACCACATCCAGACCACGACCTCGGCCGACAACTATTCCGATCCGCAGTACGGCCATGAGTTCGACGTCGATGCGACGCCCGGGACCGGAGATGTGTATTGGGGCGGCGCCTGGCACACCATCCTGGTGGGCGGCATGGGCCCGGGCGGCGCGGAAATCTTCGCCCTCAACGTCAGCAACCCGGCGAATTCGAGCGACACCGCGGGTCCGGTGTTCGCGGAGACCAGTGCGTCGACCCTGGTGATCGGCGACTGGTATACGACCACCAGCGGCACCGGCACCACGTCCACCCTGACCTGTGCGCACGTCTCGACGAATGCAAGCACCACCGCGGCCAACTGCGGCTTGAACATGGGCAACACGTACGGGACACCGCAGATCCGCCGCTTCCACAACGGCTCGTGGGGCGCGATCTTCGGCAACGGCTTCGGCAGTTCGAGCGGCGATGCGGGCATCTACGTGATGGTGCTGAACACGTCCACGGGCGCGCCGACGTTCTACTACTTGAGCACGGGAAAATCAGGTTCATCGGATGGGATCGCATTCGTGTCCTCCGCAGACCTGGACGGCGACCACATCACCGACTACGCCTACGCCGGCGACCTGCTGGGCAACGTCTGGCGCTTCGACCTCACCAGCAACAACCCGAACAACTGGGCGGTGACTCCGATCGCGGTGTACACGCTGCCCTCGAGCCAGCCGATCACCAGCAAGATATCCGTGGTGTCGGTGAACTCGGCTCCCAATCAGCGCGTGATGCTCGAGTTCGGCACCGGGCGGGAAGTGCCGCTCACCAATACCTCGGCCGCAATCTACCAGCAGTCCCAGCAGTCGTTGTACGGCATCTGGGACTGGAACCTGGCCACCTGGAACGGTGCATCGACCGTCCAGTATGCGGTGCTGCCCTACGGCGGCGCGGCCGCTCCGACCGTGGCGCTCAGCGCGGGCGGCAGCACCTCGCCCACCAATCTGACGGCGCAGAGCATGAGCACGGCGAGCTACGGCGGAGTCGACTACCGGACCGTCACGAGCAATGCCGTGTGTTTCACCGGGACCGCCGGCTGCTCTCCGGGGACCTACGGATGGTATCTGCCGCTGGTCAGCGGCCATGCCAACCCGAACGACGTCAATCAGCCGAGCTCGGCCTATCCCAACAACCCGGTGGTCTACGAGCAGGTGATCTACAACCCGGTGGTGGTGGGCGACACCTTCATCGTCAACACCGTCATACCCTCCGCCGCGTCGCTCACGAACTGTCTGTCGGTGTCGGCCGGCGGGTTCACCATGGCGATCAACCCGCTGACGGGCGGCTCCTTCACGAACTCGGTGTTCGTGCCCCCGGCCAGCGCCGCTCCGCCGGCCGGCAGCGTGTTCAACGGCATGGGAATGTCCGGCACCGGCACGGTGCTGCTCGTCACCACCAACAAGCCGCAGGCGCCCTGCACGGGCGCCGCGTGCCCGCCCACGCCGCCGCAGTGCACGGGGCCGACCTGCACCAATCCGCCTCCGCCGTGCTCGCCGGGAACGAACAACTATGTCGTGACGCAAACCGTCAGCGGCTCTCCCACCACGGCGCAGGCCAACCTGCAGTGCAATACGAACGCCAGCCGCCTGACCTGGATCCAACGCCGCTGAACGAGAGGACATCATGAAATCCATGCATCATAAAACCGCAGGCTTCACGCTGGTCGAACTGGTGGTCGCGATGGTGATCGCCGCCGTGCTCGCGGCGATCGCCATACCCGCCTACTCCAGCTACGTTTTGACGGCGCACCGCACGGACGCCAAGACCGCGCTGCTCGACCTCGCGAGCCTCGAGGAGCGGTATTTCAGCGTCAACAACGCCTACACCAGCGTGGCTTCGAATCTCGGCTACACGGCGTTCCCGCAGTCCGTGGGGAGCGGCTATTACACGGTGACCGTGGCCGTCACCGCGCCGACGACGGGCGCGCTCGCCACCTACACGCTGACGGCGAACGCGGTCGGCTACCAGCTGAAGGACACCACCTGCTCGTGGCTCGCGCTCAACAACGCCGGCCAGCAGACGTCCTCCGACACCGTCAACAACTCCTGCTGGCATTGAGGGCGCCCCTACAGCGCCGGTGACGCCGTGCTTGCAGCGGCATTGACGCCGCGCTCAGGGGAACTGCACCAAGATGCGGGTGCCCGCTCCGTCGGCGCCCGCGCCGATGTCGAGGCTCGCCTCATGGATGCGCGCGATCTCATCGACGATGGCGAGGCCCAAGCCGCTGCCGTGACCGGGTGAATTCGGCATGCGGTAGAACCGCTGCCGAACGCGCTGGCGCTCCTCGGCGGGAATGCCGGGTCCCGTGTCTTCCACGGCGAGGTACGGGGCGCCGCCCCGCACTCCGGCGCTCAACGTGACGCTGCCGCCCGCGGGAGTGTATTTGAGGGCATTGTCGACCAGGTTGCTCAAGAGGTCGTCCAGGAGCGACGGGTCGGCCTTGACCGGCACCGGCTCGGCTTGCGCATCGACTCCGAGGTCGATGCTCGCCTGCAGCGCCCGGTCGAAGAATCGGGCGGCCACTTCGCCGACGACGGCATTGAGGTCCACGTCCTGCTTGCGGGCCGCGATGTTCGCCGCCGGGTCGGCGCGCGCCAGCGTGAGCAGCTGATTCGAGGCGTGCGCGAGCTGGCGGATGCCCTCCTGCAGGGTGAGCAGCCGGTTCTTGACGGGCTGTGCCGCCGGCTCGGCGATCAACAGGTCGAGCTGCGCCTGCATTCCGGTGATGGGCGTTCGCAGTTGATGGGCGGTATTCGAAATGAACTGCTGCTGGGATTGCACGGAGGCCCGCAGCAGCGTGAACAGGCGGTTCAAGGTCACGACGACGGGAGCGATCTCGCGCGGCACCGAGGAGTCGTCGATAGCGCGCAGGTCCTGGGGCGAGCGTTCGGCGATCTCGTCGCGCAGCCGCCTCACCGGGCGCAGCCCCAATTGGATGCCCACCCACACCAGCACCAGCGTGATGTCCAGCTGGACGAAGTCCCACAGCAGCGTGCTCATGAGCCCGAGGCGCGCGGCGGGCTCCGCCGCGGAAGCCGTGTCGGCGACCGTGACGATGACGGTTCCCGCAGGCGTGTCGATGCGCGTCGACAGCGTCCGCAGGTAGCGCCGTTCGAGCTGCGACATCGCGAACAGCTGGCTGGCATCGGGGCCGAGCGTCACCACCGGCAGCCGGGAGTCGCCGAGCAGCAGGCGCCCCTGCGCATCGCGCAGTGCGTACACGGCGGAGTCGGGCACGGCTGGACGTCCATCGGCCTGCGAATCCACGGACCAACGGCCATTGGCGACCTTGGTGCGCGACATCAGGGCGTTGGTCGCCTCCTTCAAGCGCAGGTCGCTGCTGATCATGGCCGGCGCCACGTTGTTCAAGTAGTGCACGAGCGCGCCGCACAGCGCGACCAGCATCAGCGGGACGGCAAGCCAGAAGATCAGCCGGCGGCTTATGGAGGAGCTCACGCCGGCTTGGATTCCTCGAGCCGGTACCCGAGCCCGCGCAGGCTGCGAATGACGGCGGCGTTGTTCAGCTTGGCGCGCAGCCGCGATACGCACACTTCGACCGCGTTGGGAGTCATCTCCTCGCCCGGGCTCGCCAGTGCCTGCTGGACCCGCTCTTTCGAGACGATCTGACCGGTCCGGCGCACCAGGCACTCCAGCAGCAGCCATTCGCGCGCCGTGAGCTCTATCTCGGCGCCGTCGATGATGAGTTGCTTGCCGTTGAGGTCCGCGCTCAGGCGATTCAGCTTGATGATCCCGTCCACGGCGCCGCTCGAACGGCGCATCAGCGCCCGGCAACGCGCGGCGAGCTCAGCAGGCTCGAAGGGCTTGCTCAGGAAATCGTCCGCCCCGAGATCGAGCGCCTTGACCTTGTCGTTGAGCGTGCAGCGGGCCGTGAGAATCAGTGTCGGCAGGGTTTTTCCCGCGCTGCGAAGCCGCCGCACCAGCGTGAGTCCGTCGGCCCCGGGGAGGCCGACGTCGATCACGGCGAGCGCGAAGTCCTCGGTGGCCATGGCCGATTGGGCGGCCTCGGCGCTGCCGACGCGGTGCACCGAATACTTCTCCGCCGACAATCCGCGGGCTATCGCATCGGCCACGATGTCGTCGTCCTCAACCACCAGAAGGCGCATGGCCGTCCCGCCGATTATGTACGGATGCTAAAGGTCGCCCACGGCCGCGTCGTCGGGCGCTGGGTCCTGTCGATCGGCGCCGAAGGCGCTGCGCCGTGGCGGGATCAAGGTGCGCAGTTTAGCCTCATAGGCCTTGGCAAAGCTTTCGATGAACAGATGCGGGAACCCGTCCGCCGGCCGATGTGCCAGGCCCGGGTACATTTCGGCGTAGAGGTCCCAGTACTTGGCCTTGTTCTGGCTGCCGAACATGGTCTTCTTGGCGGCCCGATCGAAGCGCTCCTCCAGTTCCTTGGGCTCCACCCGGTCGATGAAGGCCTCGAAGGCGGTGTGCATTGCAGCAAGCATGGCGGCGTGGTGGGCTTTGAGCTCCTTGAAGTTGTCCCGGATGGCATCCACCGAACTCGCGCGGGTCGATAGGGTGGTCAGGAGCCGAACGACGACCTCGTCGACGCTGCGCGAGACGTGGAGGGGCGACTCCGAAGCGTCGTCCTTGGGCGGCGGAACGCGAAACCGATTGCGCAGCTCGCTGCGGCCCTGGTTCAGGTCCATGAGCCCCAGCACCGATTCGCGCAGCAGCTGTCCCGCCAAATGCAGGGCGGCGCCGCGCCCTTCGGGCGAGATGGAGCGCGGATCGATGCCGGCTCCGCGGCAAAAGGCCGTGAGCCCGGCTTCGACGTCGCCGTCGAACAGCACCGGGGCCTGTTGCGCGCGAATCGAGGGAAAAGATCCCGACAGACCGAGACGCGCGGCGGCCGCGGGCGTCGCGCCGGCGGCGCCCGGGGGCGCGCTCCTCGGTTCCACCTTGAGGGGCCGGGTCATCATGTGCCAGGGCGTCGCCGGCTCTTCGGCGAGGGGATCCGGCGGCCGGTCCGGCGATGCCGGCTGGCCGTAGGAATTGCGCGGACGCGGCGCCGAATCCACGTCCAATTGATCGCTCGGTTCCAGCAACTGGCTCAAATCGAGGTCGGCCCCTAAGTCATTGGCGGTGGACTTCCCGACGGCGGAGGAGGGCGAATGCCCGTCGTAGGCGACGATCGCATCCTTGTCGGGGGGGAAGTCGTTGCTCTGGTCGATGCTGACCAGCAGCTCGTACTCGCCGAGGCGGACATAATCTCCGTCCTTCAACGTGTAGTCATGGTATTTCCCGAGCGGCACCTGCGCTCCGTTCACATAGGTGCCATTCGAGCTGGTATCGACTAGGACGTAGGAGCCGGCACGAAAATCGATGCGCGCGTGTTTGCCCGACAGGTAACGCTCCGGGTCGGGTAGAATCCACTCGTTGTCGGTGCCGCGTCCAATGGTGCCGCCATGCACGCCGAATACCTTGGTGGATTGCGCGCCCAGGCGTATTCCGTGCTCGCTGACAACGCTTAGACGCAATGTCATTTAATCGAAGCCTCCGAGTCTGGGGTATTGCGCTAAGTCCCCGTATATTATAGTCAAATGCTAGCAATGCCTGGAGCGCGCTAAATGGCCGCGAGTCACATTTTTAAAGTTATGTTCGTGAATCAAGGCAAGGTCTATGAAATCTACGCCCGAAAGGTGAGCCACGGCAGCCTTTTCGGCTTCATCGAGGTCGAGGAGCTGGTGTTCGGCGAGCGGTCGAGCGTCGTCGTGGATCCCACCGAAGAGAAGATCAAGGCGGAGTTCCACGAGGTGAAGCGCACGTATTTGCCCATGCATTCGGTGCTGCGAATCGACGAAGTCAAGAAGCAAGGGGTCAGTAAGATCGTCGCCCTCGAGGGCTCCAACGTGTCGCAGTTTCCCGTCCCGATGTACACGCCGGGCGGGGACTCGAACGTGCGCAAGTAGCCCGCGGTCTGCCCGAGTTCCACACCCCCATTTAAGTTAAAATTCAGCATGTTCAGCTTGCTCGGCGCGCCCGCGCTGTCGCAATTCCGTCTCGATAAGCTGCTGCGGTCGCTGCAGGCGGTGGACCCGCGCATCGCCGGCGTCACCGCCCGTTTTGTTCATTTCGTGGACGCGTCGCAGGCGCTCGAGGCGAAAGAACTCGAACTGCTCGGCAAACTGCTGACCTACGGATCGCAGGCGCCGCCCGGGTCGGACCGCGGCCGGCAGCTCCTGATCACGCCCCGGACCGGGACGGTCTCGCCCTGGTCGAGCAAGGCCACCGACATCGCTCATGTGTGCGGTTTGCTCCACGTCCGGCGCCTGGAGCGCGGCACCCTGTATTTCATCGAGGCCTCGGCGGAAGGATCGGACGACGACTGGCGCCGATGGGGCTCCCTGCTGCACGACCGCATGACCGAGTCGGTCTGGCCCGGCGCGGACCGCCTGCCCGGCTCGCACCAGGGCTCATCGGCGCGGCCGCTGCGCCTGGTCGCATTGGCCGGCGACGGGCACGCGGCCCTGGCGCGCGCCAATGCCGAGTGGGGGCTGGCGTTGTCCGGCGACGAAATCGACTACCTGGTGAGGGCCTTCGGCAAGCTGGGCCGCGATCCCACGGATGTGGAATTGATGATGTTCGCCCAGGCGAACTCTGAACACTGCCGGCACAAGATCTTCAATGCGCAGTTCATCGTGGACGGCGCCCCCATGCCGCTTTCGCTGTTCGACATGATTCGTGCGACCTACGCCCGCAATTCCGAGGGCGTGCTCTCCGCCTATCGGGACAATGCAGCCGTCATCGAAGGCCCCACGGCCACGCGGTTCTTCGCCGATCCGTTCACGCATCGCTACGGCGGTTCGATCGAACCCGTCGACATCTTGATGAAGGTGGAGACTCACAACCATCCGACCGCGATCTCGCCCTTTCCCGGCGCGGCGACGGGCTCGGGCGGCGAGATTCGCGACGAGGGGGCCACCGGAACCGGCGCCAAGCCAAAAGTCGGATTGACCGGCTTCTCGGTGTCGAATCTGAAGATCCCAGGCATGGTTCAGCCGTGGGAGCAGGATTTCGGCAAGCCCGACCGCATCGCGTCGGCGCTCGACATCATGATCGCGGCGCCGTTGGGGGCCGCTGCCTTCAACAACGAGTTCGGCCGTCCGGCCACCTGTGGCTACTTCCGGGTGTTCGAGCAGGGGACCTCGCCGGCCGGCGCTCGGGAAGTGATTCGCGGGTATCACAAGCCGATCATGATCGCGGGCGGCCTCGGCAATGTAAGACGCGGTCATGTCGAGAAGCGCGATGTCGTGGTGGGGGCCCCGCTCGTGGTCCTGGGGGGACCCTCCATGTTGATCGGGCTGGGCGGCGGGGCAGCCTCGTCCGTCGGAAGCGGGCAGAGCACGTCCGAGCTCGATTTTGCATCCGTGCAGCGCGGCAATCCGGAAATGCAGCGGCGGGCGCAGGAGGTCATCGATCGATGCTGGGCGATGGGCGAGGCCAATCCCATTTTGTTGATTCACGATGTCGGCGCCGGCGGGTTGTCGAACGCCCTGCCCGAAGCCATCGCCCACAGCCACCGCGGCGGCCGGATCGACTTGCGAAAGATTCCGGTCGCCGAATCGGGGCTGTCGCCCATGGAGATCTGGTGCAACGAGGCGCAGGAGCGCTACGTGCTTGCGCTGGCGCCCGGGAGCGCGGCGCAGTTCGCGGCGCTGTGCGAGCGCGAGCGCTGCCCCATGGCCCTCGTCGGGGAGATCACGGCGGACGGGCTGCTCCGGGTCGACGATCCGTGGGCTGCCGGGGCGCCGGCGGGCGGTCCCGCGGGTGGCCGCCCCGTCGACATGCCGATCGAGGTCCTGCTGGGGAAGGCGCCGCGCATGACGCGCGATGTGCGGACGAGCGCCAAACACTTGGGCGCGCTCACGACGGCGGGCGCGACGATCGCGGAATCCCTGGATCGGTTGTTGTGCCTGCCGACGGTCGCGGACAAGTCGTTTCTGATCACCATCGGCGATCGGACGGTGGGCGGCCTGGTGAGCCGCGACCAGATGGTCGGCCCGTGGCAGGTCCCCGTGGCGGACGTGGCGGTCAGCCTGAGCGACTACGAGGGCTATGCGGGCGAGGCCATGGCCATGGGGGAGCGCGCGCCCACGGCGGTGCTGAATGCGCCGGCGTCGGGTCGGCTCGCCGTGGGCGAGGCCATCACCAACATCATGGCCGCGGACGTTCGCAGGCTCGAGGACATCCGATTGTCGGCCAATTGGATGGCGGCGTGCGGCGAGCCGGGAGAGGATGCGGACCTGTATGCGACCGTGCGTGCGGTGGGCGCGGAATTGTGCACGGCCCTCGGCCTGACCATCCCGGTGGGCAAGGACTCGCTGTCCATGCGCACCGCCTGGACGGATGAGCGCGGGGCGCACGCCGTCCTCGCGCCGGTGTCGGTCATCATCTCGGCCTTTGCCCCCGTGCGCGATGCGCGCCGCACCCTGACCCCGCAACTCGATCTCGACGTCGATTCACGCCTGCTGCTCATCGATCTCGGCGAGGGCCGGAACCGTCTGGGCGGGTCCTGCTGGGCCCAGGTGCTGGGGCGCGCCGGCGGAGAGACCGCGGATCTGTCGGATCCGGCACTTCTCGCGAAGTTTTTTGCCGCGGTCGGCGAACTCAAGGACCGAGGCCTGGTGCTCGCCTATCACGACCGATCGGACGGCGGGTTGCTGATCTGTCTGCTCGAGATGGCCTTCGCCAGCCATTGCGGTCTCGACATCGATCTCGGGGCCGAGGCGGATCCCGTCGCCCTGTGCTTCAGCGAAGAGCTGGGCGCGGTGCTGCAGGTTGCCGAGTCGCGGGTCGGCGAGGCGCGGGAGGTGCTCGAGCGCCATGGCCTCGCGGCCTGCACGCGCGAGGTGGGCCGGCCCGTGGCCGCTGCGGCGCGCGGCGCCGCGGCCGTGACCGATGCCGGCGGCATCGGCGTCGCCGCGAACGGCATGGTGCTGTTCTGCGCGCCCCGGGTGGACCTGCACCGACGCTGGAGCGAGGTGTCCTTCCGAATGCAGCAGCTGCGGGACAATCCGCAGTGCGCGAGCGAGGAATATGCGCGGCTGCTCGAGCCGAACGATCCCGGCCTGCACGCGAAGCTCACCTACGATCCGGCGGACGATGTAGGGGCCCCCTTCGTCAATGCAGGGGCGCGGCCGGCGGTCGCGATTCTGCGAGAGCAGGGAGTGAACAGCCAGACGGAGATGGCGGCCGTGTTCGCGCGCGCAGGCTTCGACGCCTACGACGTCCACATGACCGACGTCCTCTCGCGCCGGGTGCGCCTGTCCCGGTTTCACGGCCTGGTGGCCTGCGGCGGCTTTTCCTACGGCGACGTGCTGGGGGCCGGCGAGGGCTGGGCGAAGTCGATACTCTTCAACCATGCGGCGCGGGACGAATTCGCGGTGTTCTTCGCGCGCCCGGCGACATTCACGCTCGGCATCTGCAACGGGTGTCAGATGCTCTCCGCGCTGAAGGAACTGATCCCGGGCGCCGAGCGCTGGCCGCGCTTCGTACGCAATCGCTCGGAGCAGTACGAGGCACGGCTGAGCCTGGTGCGCGTGCCGCGCTCGGCGTCGGTGCTGCTCGCCGGCATGCACGAATCGGTGCTGCCCGTTGCGGTGGCTCACGGCGAGGGGTTGGCGGAATTCACCGCCCCGTCGGGGGCGCAGGGCGTTCTGTCGGCCGGACTCGGCGCACTGCAGTACGTCGATCACCACGACAAACCGACGGAGACCTATCCGTTCAATCCCAACGGCTCGCCCTTGGGGTTGGCCGGCGTTTGCAGCGCCGACGGCCGCGTCACCTCGCTGATGCCGCATCCGGAGCGGGTGTTCCGAACCGTCCAACATTCGTGGGCGCCCCGGGGCTGGGGTGAGGACGGCGGGTGGATGCGGCTATTCCGCAACGCGCGGGTGTTCGCCGCCTGAGCGCGCGAGCGAGTACGAGGTCGCGCCCGGGCGGCTGCGGCCCGCCTTGGGTCCGATGCCCGATCAGGGTTGAATGGCCGTCTCGACGTGGCAGGGCGCCACGTAGCGGCGAAAACTCATGGCCTGCATCAGCCGGGCCTTGCGCACGAAGGTCTGATACAGCAGATCGCGCATGACCTCGAGCAGCACCCCGGCGAGTTCCGCGTTCAGCCGGGGCTGATGCGGCCACGGATCGGTATCGTTGCCGAAAAGAACGGCCCGGACCCCGGCAAAGGTTTCATCGTCGAGTTCGGCCAGCGCGCGAATCTCCTGCAGCCGGTCGAACAATTCCAATTTCCCGCGTTCGCCCAGATCATGAAACAACGACTGCGCCGTCCGGCGGCTCATCGCGCCGAAGGCATTGAAGCACCCGGCGGAATAGCAGCCGAGCGCCTCGCGGAACAGCCCTTCGGATTCCTCGGGCAGATAGGTCAGCGGAAAGTTCTCCGGGGCCCGCTCGACCTCGGTGTAGTTGTGGCCGAGCTCGATGCGCATCACCGCATAGCTCTTGGCCGTGAACTTGAGGAAGATCGGCTCGCCGCAGGAGTCGCACCGGAACACGATTCCGATCTGCTTCGGCTTGCGGCGGGCGAGATCGTCGAACTGCGGCGTTGCGACGGGCGTCAGGTGCGTCAGGGTCTGGCAATGCGGGCAGGTGAGCGCGATGCCCTGATGCTCGACATGCAACTCGTTCTGGGGGGTGATGTAGATGCTCATGGTTCAACCACTCAATGGCTTGTAACGGATCCGATGGGGCTGCGAGGCGTCTTCGCCCTTGCGCTTCTTGTAGTCCTCGACGTACTCCTGGTAATTGCCTTCGAACCAGGTTACCTGCGAGTCTCCCTCGAAGGCCAGTATGTGTGTTGCGATGCGATCTAGAAACCAACGGTCGTGCGAGATGACCACCGCGCAGCCCGGGAATGCAACCAGCGCCTCCTCCAGCGCCCGCAGCGTTTCGATGTCGAGGTCGTTCGTCGGCTCGTCGAGCAGCAGCACATTGCCGCCGGACTTCAGGACCTTGGCGAGGTGCACGCGGTTGCGCTCCCCGCCCGAGAGATCGCCGATGAATTGCTGCTGCTGCGTCCCCTTGAAATTGAAGCGCCCGACATAGCCTCGCGAGGAGGTCTCGTAGTT
The DNA here is from genome assembly GCA_963707765.1 of uncultured Gammaproteobacteria bacterium. Classification (GTDB taxonomy): domain Bacteria; phylum Pseudomonadota; class Gammaproteobacteria; order Steroidobacterales; family Steroidobacteraceae; genus Bog-1198. The sequence goes on from CAVPQZ010000001.1 coordinate 136,815, forward strand.
GCCCACTTTGATGAGGTCGAGGCCGCCGGAAATCTCCTGCCATACGGTGTTCTTGTCGTTGAGCGCCTGGCGCGACTGGTCCACGTAGGCGAGCTTGACCGTCGGCCCCACCCGAATCTCGCCGCCGTCGGGCTTCTCAACGCCGGTGAGCATACGAAACAGAGTGGTCTTTCCCGCGCCGTTCGGGCCGATGATGCCGACGATCCCGCCCGCCGGGAGGTTGAAGCTCAGCTTCTCGATCAGCAACCGGTCGCCGAAACCCTTGCGCACCTCCTTGCACTCGATCACGAGATCGCCGAGCCGCTCGCCCGGGGGAATATAGATCTCGTTGGTTTCGTTGCGCTTTTGGAACTCCTGCGAGGCCAGTTCCTCATAACGCTGCAGGCGGGCCTTGGACTTGGCCTGGCGGGCCTTCGGGTTCGTGCGCACCCATTCGAGCTCTCGCTTCAGGGTCTTCGCGAGCGCGTCCTGCTGCCTTTCCTCCTGTGCGAGGCGCTGGCCCTTCTGATCGAGCCAGGAGGAGTAGTTCCCTTCCCAGGGAATCCCGTGGCCGCGGTCGAGTTCGAGTATCCAGCCGGCGACGTTGTCGAGAAAGTAGCGGTCGTGGGTGACCGCAATGACGGTGCTCGGGTATTCGTCCAGAAAATGCTCGAGCCAGGCGACGGACTCCGCATCCAGGTGGTTGGTGGGTTCGTCGAGCAGCAGCATGTCCGGCTTCGACAGCAGCAGGCGGCACAGCGCGACGCGGCGCTTCTCGCCGCCGGAGAGCTTGCCGATGACGGCATCCCAGGGCGGAAGCCGCAGGGCGTCCGCGGCGATCTCGAGCTTGCGCTCCAGTTCCCAGCCGTTGACCGCGTCGATCTTGTCCTGCAGCTTCGCCTGCTCCTCCATCAGCTTGTTCATCTCGTCGTCCGACATCGGCAGGGCGAACCGGTCGCTGATGGCATTGAACCGGTCGATCAGGCTCTGCACGTCGCCCACGCCCTCGGCCACGACGTCGCGGACCGTCTTGGCCTCGTCGAGCTGCGGCTCCTGGGGCAGGTAGCCGATCTTGATGCCGGGCTGCGGCCGCGCTTCGCCCTCGATCTCCTTGTCGAGGCCGGCCATGATCTTGAGCAGCGTCGACTTGCCCGAGCCGTTCAGGCCCAGAACGCCGATCTTCGCGCCAGGGAAGAAACTCAACGTGATGTCGCGCAGTATGACGCGCTTGGGGGGCACGACCTTGCCCACCCGGTTCATGGTGTATATGAACTGAGCCATGTGTCGCCTTGAATGAAGGTTCGGAGGGAACGGCGCGAATTATCCGCGACTCGCGCACCCTTGTCACGGCGCGCTAAGGCGGCGGCGGTCGACGGGTGCCTCGAAGATGAGGACGTCCCGCCGCCACGGCAAGGCCCCAGTCGGCTATAATTATCGGCTATTCTTGGCTGGCTAATTCCCCGGAGGTCGCCCGTTCATGTTCAATGCCTCGATGACGATCAGCGGATTTGATCCGGCGCTGTGGGGAGCGATGGAGGGGGAGCGGCGCAGGCAGGAGGACCACATTGAACTGATTGCCTCGGAGAACTACGCCAGCCCACGGGTGCTGCAGGCGCAAGGGTCGGTGCTGACGAACAAGTACGCGGAGGGGTATCCGGGGAAGCGCTATTACGGGGGCTGCGAGTACGTGGACGTGGCGGAGCAGCTGGCGATTGATCGGGCGAAGGAGCTGTTTGGGGCGGGGTATGCGAACGTGCAGCCGCACTCCGGCTCGCAGGCGAATGCGGCGGTGTATTTGGCGCTGCTGAATGCGGGGGACACGATATTGGGGATGAGCCTGGACCACGGGGGTCACCTGACGCACGGGGCGAAGGTGAATTTTTCGGGCAAGGTGTTCAAGGCGGTGCAGTACGGGCTGGATGCGGCGACGGCGCGGATTGACTACGAGCAGGTGCGGATGCTGGCGCGCGAGCACCGGCCGAAGCTGATCATAGCGGGATTTTCGGCGTATTCGCGGCATTTGGAGTACGAGAAGTTTCGCGCGATAGCGGACGAGGTGGGGGCGTATTTTCACGTCGACATGGCGCACGTGGCGGGGCTGGTGGCGACGGGCCTGTATCCGAACCCGCTGCCCTATGCGGACGTGGTGACGAGCACGACGCACAAGACGCTGCGCGGGCCGCGCGGGGGGCTGATATTGGCGCGGGAGAACGGGGAGCTTTCGAAGAAGTTCAACTCGATGGTGTTTCCGGGGACGCAGGGCGGGCCGTTGATGCACGTGATTGCGGCGAAGGCGGTGGCTTTTTACGAGGCGCTGCAGCCGGAGTTCAAGGTCTATTCGGCGCAGGTTCTGGCCAACGCGCGGGCGATGAGCGCGCGGCTGCAGGAGCGCGGCTACCGGATTGTCTCCGGGGGCACGGACAACCACTTGTTTTTGGTGGATTTGATCGACAAGGCGATCACGGGGAAGGAGGCGGACGCGGCGTTGGGGCGGGCGCACATGACGGTGAACAAGAATGCGGTGCCGAACGACCCGCGCCCGCCGATGGTGACGAGCGGGCTGCGGATCGGGACGCCGGCGGCGACCACGCGCGGCTTCAAGGAGGCCGAGGTGTGCCAGGTGGCGGACTGGATCGCCGAGGTGCTCGACGCCTTAGGCGATGAGACGGTGGTCGAGCGCGTGCGCGCCGAGGTCACCGCCCTGTGCCGCAAATTCCCCGTGTATGCTTGAATGCAGCAGGGCCCGCATCGGGATCCCGCTAAGTAGTCTCCATGCATTGCCCTTTTTGCGGTCACTCCGAGACTAAGGTCATCGATTCCCGCCTGGCGGGCGAAGGGCGCCAGATTCGCCGGCGGCGCGAATGCCTCGACTGCACCGAGCGTTTCACCACCTTCGAGGCGGCGGAGCTGCTGCTGCCGACGGTCGTCAAGAGCGACCGCAGCCGCGAGCCCTTCGATGAGAACAAGCTGCTCGCGGGCATGCAAAAGGCCTTGGAGAAGCGTCCGGTCGGGCGCGATGCGATCGAGGCGGCCGTGGCCCGGATTTGCCACAAGCTGCGCAGCCTCGGGGAGCGCGAAATCGCCTCGCGCAGCGTGGGCGACATGGTCATGGAGGAACTGCGCCATCTCGACGAGGTCGCCTACGTCCGCTTCGCATCGGTCTACCGCAGTTTTCAGGACATCGAGGCGTTCCGAACCGAGGTCGATCAATTGCGGCGGCACCGGCGGCGGCGCGAGACCAGCAAGGATCAGCTGCCGTTGCTGCCCGGCGCCGCGCCCGGCGACGAGGACAAATGACGGGCGAGGCGGCCGATACATGGCCCGTGCCCTCGAACTGGCCGCGCTCGGGCTCAACACCACGGATCCGAATCCGCGGGTCGGGTGCGTGCTGGTGCGACGCGGCCGGGTGGTCGGCGAAGGCTGGCACGCGAGGGCGGGCGAGGCGCACGCCGAGGTGCATGCGCTGCGTGCGGCCGGCGCGGAGGCGCAGGGCGCCGACGCCTACGTCAGCCTCGAACCCTGCAGCCATACGGGACGCACCCCGCCCTGTGCCGATGCCCTGATCGCGGCGGGCGTCGCCCGCGTGACGTGCGCGGCCCGGGACCCGAATCCGCTGGTGGCGGGAGGCGGGATCCGGCGCCTGCAGGCGGCGGGCATCGCCGTGACGACGGGCTTGCTGGAAGGCGAAACGCGGGCGCTCAATCCCGGCTTCTTCTCGCGCTATGAGCGCGGCCGCCCCTTCGTGCGCCTGAAGCTCGCGATGAGCCTGGACGGGCGCACCGGTTTAGCCGCCGGCGGGCGCGTATGGATCAGCGGCGAGGCCTCGCGGGCCGACGTGCAGGGCTGGCGGGCGCGCAGTTCCGCGGTTTTGACGGGCGCGGGCACGGTTCGCACCGACAACCCGCGCCTCGACGTGAGGATGGCCTATGGCCCGTGGGTGCGGCAGCCGCTGCGTGTGGTGCTGGACCCGGACCTGCGATGCGCACCGGATTCGCTGGTGTTCAAGGACGACCGGGGAGTCGTGTTCGCTGCCACGGACACGGCGGAGCCGGTCGGCGGCCGCACTCAGGGCGCCTCGAGGCGCATTGAACGCGTGCCGCGCGCCGTGGGGGGGCTGGATCTGCGCGCCGTCATGCAGCGATTGGCCGCGCTCGAAGTCAACGAAGTGCTGGTGGAGTGCGGCGCCCGGCTGGCGGCCGCATTTCTCGAGGCGGCGCTCGTCGATGAATTGATTTTGTATGTTGCGCCGCATTTTCTCGGCATGGATGCGCTGCCGCTGGCGGGGATTGCGGGACTGAGCCAGGCGCGAGCGCTGGCGCCATTCGAATTCCGCGATCAGCGGCTGATCGGCGGCGATCTGCGGCTTTTGCTCACTCCGACGAGGACTTGAATATGTTCACGGGAATCATCCTGGGGTGCGGCCGCGTCGCCTCTATCGAGGCGAAGGGCGGTGATCTGGAATTGGGCATCGACGCCGGCTTCCTCGGCCCCGGGCGGCTGAAGGAGGGCGACAGCATCAGCGTTCAGGGCGTCTGCCTGACGGCGACCCGGTACGCGGGCACGGCATTCCATGCGGACCTATCCCTTGAGACGCTATCGAAGACCACCCTCGGCGCCTTGAGCGTGGGCTCGAGGGTGAACTTGGAGCCGAGCTTGCGGGCGGGCGATGCGCTGGGGGGGCACATCGTGAGCGGTCACGTGGACGGCGTGGGTCGATTGACCGGCCTGCAGCAGGATGGGCGGTCGTGGCGGATGGAATTCGAACTGCCGCCGGGTCTCGAGCGCTTCGTGGCGCCCAAGGGGTCCATCTGCGTGGACGGCGTGAGCCTAACCGTGAATCAGGCGAAGGAGCGCCGCTTCGACGTGAACGTCATTCCCCACACGCGGCAGGTCACGACCCTGGGCGACCTGGCGCCCGGCGCGGCGGTGAACCTCGAAATCGACGTAATTGCCCGATACCTCGAGCGGCTCATGCAGCCTTCCTCGAGCTGACACGGGACGCGCCGACACTGCTTGAAATTCCCGTCATCCTTTTGCATGTGTGCGAGTCCGCAGGCCGCCGTTCGGGTTAAAGCCCATGATCCAGCGAGCGAGCAGGAGTCTCGACAATCCCTCTTTACGGAGTCCGCACCATCCGTCGTAACGTTTGGTCCCAGTCCTGTCCAGGCAAGCTCCGGAGCTTCGACTCGATGTCATCCCGGGCCTTGTCATCCATCTGCGAAAGTGGTTGGCTCATGAGATCGCGGGAGACCTCGACTTGTGGGACTTGCCACGCCAACCGACCGGGCGGGGCAAAGCGCAACAATTGGGTTTGCTGCATGCGTCCTGTAGCACAGTCATAAACATTGATGGCAGCGGATAGCCTCAGATATCCCCCATAGCTGCCTCCCTGAATTCCCATCGGTACTCTTTCGACGGATGTGGCGGCCCATCCTGGATGTCATGACGATCCAACGATACATTGATTCACGCCGATGCCGCCACCCGCGAGGAGATGGCCTGCAATGGCGGTGTCTATTTCACGCTCGCCCACTGCCGGAACGGACCTTGGGCCGAATTGCGCATTCTCTGCGCGCTGTCAATATGCCCAAATCCGCGTTAGGATTGCGCGTGTCCGTAGGGAGGACTAGCCATGCGTATTTCGGCCGGTATTTTCGCACTTTGTCTTGCATTGCTGGACGGGTGCGCCTCCAAGCCCACGGCGTCTCCTCTTGCGCCCTCGGTCAGTGCTACCGGATCCGGGACCGTAGGATCCTTGTCCGGCATTACCAGGTCACCCCTTCAATCTCAGTTGGACGACGCCGTGCGGGCTGCCATTAACAGCGGATATCGTCCCACGGTCAAGCAAGGCGATACGCTCTACTGTCGTCAGCAAACCGTGGTGGGCTCGCACCTCCCCTATGAGACGTGCTTTAGCTCTGAACAACTCGTGCTAATGATTAGCAATCAACGCTATCTTCAAGATTTGTTGCGGAAGCCGTACGTATGCGCGGGCGGTTTTGACTGCAACGGAATGGGACACGGTAAGAATTGATCCACCGCCGATTTGGAGCAGCCGGTTGGGCGTCCGCCTTGAATGCAATGGCTCTGCTCCGTCTGTTTCTGCGCCTATATCGGGCAGACCTGGAGCGCCGGCCTCAGAGCGGTCCCGCCGTCGCCTGCAGCGATTAGCTCGCTCAGGCGATCCTTATGCCGCTAGTTCCGTGTTCGGCGGTTGCTATTCTTGCCATTAGCGCCTGCTTTCCATTTGATGCTAGCGGTCGTGACATGACCCGTCCGTGCATATAATGCGGCCGCTAGTTGGTGCCGGGTCATCTTCGACGCCGTGAGGAGTGACTCTTGGCTGGCGCGCTCGATCTTTGAGCGTTGCACAGCGATTGTGGATTCGATGGGTATTTTAGTGATCATCGCAAGCGCTCCTGGTTCCCAAGGGCGCGAACGTGGAGCATTCACTCAGCCATCCAGAAACGTTAGCGCCTGGCGAACGAACTCGCGATGGTATTGAAAAATGGCACCGTGGCTCGCGTCGGGAAATATACTGAGTGTGGCATTGGGTAGTTCTTTATATAGCTCAAACGAGTTGACTGTGGGAAACATTGTGTCGGCATCGCCGTTCGCGACCAGCACAGGCTGAGTGATGGCCTTCAAGTCATTGACGCGGGACATACCCCATTTGGTAATGGCCACTGCCTGAGCCTGAATGGTCTCGTTACTTACCGTCGCGTCTTTATCGGTGGTTCTCTCACTGAGTCGAGTGAGGAACTCGCTTGCCGACTTCTGGCTGGAGGGGGATGGAGTAAAAAACAGGAAGGTTTTCGGATGCTTCTTTTCGGCTGCGCTGCGCTGCATCGCCGTCTGCAGCACTTCGCCGATTTTGGCAATTCCAGCACCTCCGGCCGGGCCGGTGCCGGCGAGAATTATCTTACGGACAAGAGTCGGGCGTTCCTGTGCGATCACTTGGGCGACGAAACCACCGAGAGAGTACCCGAATAAGTCCACTTTCTTCAAACCCAGCGCGTCCACGAACGCTTCCGCGTCGTGCGCCATAGCATTCACATCGTCGGGCGTCCGGCCTTCTGATTTGCCGACGCCAAGATTGTCGAATGCGATGACATGATGAGACGCGGCGATGCCATCGACGACGCCAGGATCCCAGTCGTCCAAGCCCGCGGTCAGGTGATGCAGGAATATCACGGGAACGCCCGTCTTGGGGCCCAATTCGCGATAAGCGAATGCCAGGCCGTTTACCTTGACTGTTTTCGTTTCTGTCCGTGTGTAGGTACTCATAAGGCTCTCCAATGATGCAATTAATTCAGCGTGGCTTAATAGAATAGCGATCGTTACGGTAACGAACGATATGCTATGATCGGAGTCAAGTCAAGTGTGAAAGGTGGATCCTCATGCGGTACTCAACGGATCAAAAACTGAAAGCGCGCCGTTCCATTATTGAGTCGGGCGCCAAAGTATTGAAAGCAGGCGGATTTGCCGGCGTCGGGGTCGATCAGGTTGCCGCTGCCGCAGGCGTTACCTCGGGCTCGCTCTACTCAAATTTCTCGGGCAAGGAACACCTTCTCAAAGAGATCATCGGCGAGTATCTCGGTGCGCCATATACCGACGCGCGGGAGGGCGATGACATCGACTGGCATGCCCGGCTCAAAGGTTTCTTAACAGGCTACCTCAGCGCACACCATCGCGATAATCCGGCGGTTGGGTGCGTCATGCCGGCGCTGAGCGCCGACGTATCACGAGCAAGCGCCGCCGTGCGGCATGTGTATCAGCAAAGAATGAATCAATTGGTTGACAAGATAGCTAAAGGGCTCGGAGGCGGTACGCGACGGCTCCGGCGAGACCGCGCTTGGAGCATAGTCGCATTAATGGTGGGATCGCTCACGGTGGCGCGTGCGCTTCCAGACGGAGATGAAGCAAATGAGATGATCAATTCCGCGCTTAAGAGCGCGATGGATTTGCTGTCGCGATGAGCGGTGATCAGTTTCAACAAAGCTGTTCACTCCCGACACCATATCGTCGACCGTTCTCGGGCAGCCAAATCAGGCGTGTTCTTGGTGGGTGCGCTTCCGGCTATGAAATCGCAGCCTGCGGAGCGACGAATACGATGATGCAAAGAATTCACAACCGTGTCATGCGGCGCATCGGATTTGGCGCAGGCATATTCGGCAGCGTACTATGCGGCTCAGGAAAACACATCGGCCGGGAAGGGACCCTCATGTTGTTAAAACTCAATATGTGCGCGGTAGGCGTAGCATTCTTGGCGGCGTCCTTCGGTGCGAACGCTCAGCAGTACAGTGTCACGGACCTCGGCACGTTGGGTGGATCGACAAGCTATGGCACCGGAATCAATGCTACCGGGCAGGTAGCTGGCACGTCGAGCACGGCCAGCGGCAATTGGCACGCGTTTGTGTACGCCAACGGCACTATGGAGGATCTGGGAACGCTGGGTACTTCGTTGCCCGAAAGTTGGGGCTACGGAATCAATGCAATCGGCCAGGTGACTGGCTATTCATACATCTCTTTTGGTAATTATAACTTGGCTCACGCCTTTCTCTACGGCAGCGGTGCGATGCAGGATCTGGGAACCCTGGGTGGCTCGATCGACCAAAGTTGGGGCTACGCGATCAATGCGAGCGGGCAGGTAACCGGCGAGTCCGACACAGCGAACGTCTACATTGATCATGCATTCCTCTACAGCAGCGGCACCATGCAGGACATAGGTACCCTAGGCGGGCCGACAACCGGGGGTTTTGGGCTCAATAACAGCGGGCAGGTCACCGGCGTCTCGCAAATAGCGAGCGACAACAATAATCATGCGTTTCTCTACAACAGCGGCAACATGCAAGATTTGGGGACCCTTGGTGGCCCGGAAAGCTTCGGTACCGCGATCAATGCGAGCGGCCAAGTAACCGGCGACTCGACTCCAGCTGGCAGTGTCGTGAATCACCACGCGTTCCTCTACAGTAACGGCACGATGCTCGACCTGGGAACTCTTGGTGGCCCGGAAAGTTCGGGTCTTGCGATCAATGCAAGCGGCCAGGTAACCGGCATTTCGGACACGCCGACCTTCAATGATGCGCACGCGTTTCTCTACAGTAATGACCAGATGGTGGACCTGAACACCTTTATTGGTTCGGCTGCCTCGATTTACTTGCTGTCATACGGCAATGCGATCAATGACGCCGGCCAGATCGTTGTGAACGCCATCGTGAACGCCACGGGGGATACGCATGCCTTGATCCTAACGCCAACAAACGCCATTGCTACCTCCACTAGGCTGACAACCTGGACCCACTCCTTGGTCTATGGATCCCCGCTCACGCTGACCGCTTTGGTCACTGCGAGGAGCGGCGCTGCCCCGGCCGGTACAGTGACGTTTTATGCGGGCAGTGCTTATCTCGGCACGGTGATCCTCAACAGCACGGGGCAGGCGGTATTGACGACCAGCGCCCTTCCAGTGGGCTTTGAACCGATAACCGCGATCTACTCGGGAAACTCGCCAGCTGGAAGCGCGCCTGACCTGGGATCGGGATCCGCCGCGGTCAATGTGAAAGTGAGGGCGGATTCGACCAGGACTGTGCTCGCGGTGATGCCGTCCACTGCGGATGGCGCCGCGCTTACTTTGACCGCGACGGTCAATCCGACCGACGGGCCGGCAGTTCCCGCAGGTACGGTGACGTTCATGGTTGGCACCACGACGCTCGGCACTGCAACGTTGAACGGGTCGGGTGTAGCGACCTTCACGACCGCGCCGCTGGTTCCTGGCAAGTACCCGATTGGAGCCGAGTATGCCGGTACGACGAACGATCGGCCATCGAAATCGCCAACAGTTACAGTGACGATTTACTAGCTCCCACGCGAGTTGAAGTCGGAGAGGGAAATGTGTCCTGCGCCTTCTGTTGCTTAATTACCGCTGACAGCTGCTGCTTTAGATCGTCCACCTCGGCGACCTTTCGCTCGAGCGACGCAATCTTTACACCTTGCTTATCAATAATTGCGGCCTGCTGCTCGATCTTCGCCGCATCCGCTTCCTGTTGTGCAACCAGCGAAGCAACCGTGCTGTGCTCTTTCTGCATTTCATTGAGCAGCATCGGCGCAAGCTCGTCGTAGCGCACGCCGTCGATCCGGCCCTGGTTATCGTGAACCACGAGTTCCGGGTACACTCCCGCCACTTCCTCGGCAATCAACCCATAGCGCCGAGGCCCCTGTGCGTCGGCCTTGTAATGAAACGTCACGGGCCGCAGACGTTGGAGTTTTTCCGTGTTCGATCCCATGGGGGCAATGTCCGTCTTGAATCGCTCCGAGGATGACACTGCACCGAGTTCTCCATTCGATCCAACGACGACGGTCAGGCCGCTGACCGCGGTATTGCTGAAAATGCCTGCGATATACGTCTTCTTGTGAGTCCCCTCGGTGCCGATCTTGATCACCTTGTTATCGGCAGCCGCTCCCGCATTGCCGATCTCAATGTTGCTGCTGCCGGTCGTCACATTGAGGCCCGCTTGAAACCCCAAGGCAACGTTGCCGCTGCCGGTCGCCAAATTGAGAGCCTGAACGCCGGTAGCGGTGTTATCGTTACCGGTCGAATTGGAAAACAGCGCATCCTGTCCAGAGGCGGTGTTGTCGATGCCAGCTGTATTGGAATAAAGCGCGTTGACCCCGGAGGCCGTGTTGCTGTAGCCGCCCGTGTTGGACAAGAGCGCCTGGAATCCCGCCGCAGTGTTGCTGTAGCCAGTGGTGTTGGACTGGAGCGCCGAAGACCCGGTAGCCGTGTTGTAGTCACCCGTGTTGTTGCCAAAAAGCGGCCCCTCGAGCGCATTTGCCCCGGTGGCGGTGTTGTTGGAGCCGCTCGTAGTCCTCAGCGCCAAAGCCCCGTCGGCCGTGTTGTAGTCGCCCGTGATGGAATACTGCAGTGCTGCGAAGCCCGCGGCGGTATTGTTGGTGCCGGTCGTAAAGAATTGGAGCGCAGCCTCCCCGCTGGCGGTATTGTTGGAGCCGGCATTCGAGGCAGCCGGGCCGCCGAGCGCCGTGATACCCATTCCCGTATTGCCGTTTCCGTCGCTGATATCATTGGACGCCGGTACTTGTCCGTGGGCTGTCGCCGCCAGCAGCGCCAGCACCATCGTCCACGTTGAACTCTTGTTCATGTGTTCCCCTCCTTTGATTGTTCGTGTGCGCCCCGACTGAGGGACGCGCCAGTACTTATTGCACGCCTCGATACTGTGGCCGTCAACTTGAGGCGGTGCCCGACAACGGCGGGCCGCTGGATTTCCGCCGGATGCCGCGCCCAGGAGCAGCCTAGCGCCGCGCGACGAGTTGATCCTTAGGTTGGAGCGAAGCAAGTGCTGCGTGAACCTCAGCAAGCTGCGCCTTGAGTTCGCTGATCTGCGCGTCCTGGGCCAGCGCGTGCTCATGCTCTTTCTGCACCTCATTGAGCAGCATCGGGGCAAGCTCGTCATAGCGTACGCCATCGATGCGCCCGCTCGCATCCCGAATCACCAGTTCCGGATAGACATTCGCCACTTCTTCGGCGATCAGCCCGTATTGGACCTCTCCCTCTGGGTTCGTCTTCAGATGGAATGACACGGGCCGAAGTTGACGCAGTTTCTCGCTCACAGATCCCATGGGTGCAATATCGGTCTTGTAGCGCTCGGAGGAGGCCTTGACCCCGAGCTGCCCCGCGGCCGTGATCACCACCTCATTGCCCGTGAGCTTGGAATCCACGATTCCCGCGATGAACGTCTTGGTCTCCTTCCCGGCAGTCCCGATGCGAATAATCCCGGCGTCGCCGGAGTCACCCTCGTTGCCAATATCGATATTGTTGCTGCCGCTGCTCAGATTCATACCGGTCCGATACCCTAGGGCAATGTTGTTATTGCCAGTCGTGTTGGAGAGGAGGGCGTTGAGCCCATAGGCAGTATTGTCGCTGCCGGTCGTGTTGTTAGCGAGCGCTTGGTAACCGGAGGCGGTGTTGTCACCGCCCGTCGTGTTGATCAGGAGCGCATACGCCCCCGAGGCGGTGTTGTCGCTTCCGGTCCTATTGGACTGGAGAGCTGAGATCCCCGAGGCCGTGTTGTAGGAGCCAGTCGTGTTGGAATTGAGCGCGCTGGCCCCGGAGGCGGTGTTGTCGCCGCCGGTCGTGTTGGAATAGAGCGCTTGGGTCCCAGAGGCGGTGTTATCGCTGCCGGTGGTGTTTGAAAAGAGCGCTTCGTTCCCGGAGGCGGTGTTGTCGCCGCCGGTTGTATTAAAAAGGAGCGCCGCATACCCCGAGGCAGTGTTGGCGTATCCGGTCGTATTATAAACGAGCGCGTTGTAGCCCGAGGCGGTGTTGAAGCTGCCGGTCGTGTTGGAATACAGCGCTTCGTACCCCGAGGCCGCGTTTTCGTTGCCGGTCGTATTGGAATAGAGCGCATACGCTCCCGCGGCGGTGTTGTCGCCGCCGGTTGTGTTGGAATAGAGCGCTTCGTACCCCGAGGCGGTGTTGTCGCCGCCGGTGGTGTTGGCCGCGAGCGCGTCGAGCCCGGCGGCGGTGTTTTCGCCGCCGACTAGGTTCGTGGGAGTCGGTCCGCCGAGCGCACCGGTCCCCATCCCAGTGTTGAAGTGGCTGTCGCTTGTGTCGTTCGTCGCCGGTACTTGTCCGTACGCCGTCCCCGCTAGGAACCCCAGAGCAATCGTGAAGCCTAATTTTGAATAAATGTCAGCCTTGTTACGCATTGGTCCGTCCTCCGTTGGTGATCACTTCTTTGGCCCTCCGGCCTCTCCGACGTGCCTGCACGCAGGTATATCGGAATCGGAGGGAAAAAGGCGACAGCGGTTTGACCTGCTGAGGCGCCACCGCATCGTGATCAATGAAGGCTTCAAACTCCCCCCGGCCAAAGACAAAGAGTCGGCTTTTGCGGCGGACGTGCTGCGTGGACGCGTGACGGGTTGCGGGGTCTCTTGGTGGTAGACGCCGTGGCAAATCCTTCTCTATGAGCTAAAGTATTGGTCAAGGCAAAACGCCTCGAAAAGGCCGTTTGACCAATGGCGATTCTGTGCTCACCGGACCAAACCACATTACCTTTGCCGTCACGGACCACGGGCACCTCCCCGGCGATGCTTGTTTTCTTCAGAGGATGCCCTTGAGTCCTTGGAACACGCCGTATGACCTCGAAATCGAACACGAACCGGATGGCGCGAGCACGCGCTTCGGGCCATCTTTGTTGCCCCGAAAGCCATGGTCTTTTCCTCACCTACACCGATGCGGGTGAGGATTGCATTACTTGCCCTCGGTGGTCTTGCGCAGACTCAGGCGTGGGCGCAAGAACATGCTCAAGACATCGTAACCGTCGTGGCAGAGGATGCCTTTGGCACTTCGTTTGGATTGCAATCTGTGGGATTGTATTCCCCGACGGATGCGCGAGGGTTCAGCCCACAGCAAGCCGGAAACCTTCGCATCGAAGGTCTCTATTTCGATCAAGAATCGGCCAACGTAGGATCGTGCATTGTTCGGCAGACAACGATGCGAATCGGGATCGCCGCGCAAACCTACTCCATGCCAGCTCCCACTGGAATCGCCGACTATACGCTGCGAATACCGGGAGATCAGTGGGGGTTCAGCGGCACAATGAGTCGGGGCCCATTCACCGGCGCAACCTTCCAGCTCGAGGAGCAAATGCCCATCGAAGCGAACAGGCTGAGCGCAGATGTGTGTGTCGCCAATTACCTCGATGTCACGCCTGACAATGACCGTCACGACGACTGGATGATCCTCGGAACGACGCTGCGGTGGCAGCCGGTGATCGGCACGGAGGTCGTGCCCTTTTGGTCTTCAGTCCAGGGTGGCGATCGTGAAGTGTTGCCCACCGTATACACCAATGGCGCGATATCGATCCCGCTGTTTCGTGAGCGGGATCTCGAGACTCAGCCGTGGTCGAGTCAGGGCTGGCAAATGAGGAACTTCGGCGTGGTAAGCCGCAGCACGTTCTCTGACCACTGGAAGCTGGCGACGGGATTATTCCACTCGCAGGAGCACGATCCGCCGTCGTACTACCCGTATCTGGATTTAACGGGAGGCCGGTCGGCAGACTCGGTGCTCGATGTTCCTCCCCCAGTGAATGTGGAATCAAGCTCGGGAGAGATGCGACTCGTCGGGACCGCTACTCACGATGACCGTCAACAGATCTTCGAAGTCTCGCTGCGGGGCCGGTCGGTACGGCGGAGCTTTGGCGGCGATGACACGATCGACTTTGGTAACGTCACCTTGAGCGAATCGATCCCGGCGCTGCCTCCAGTCTTGAACTTTACCGCCACCAGCCTGGATCGCGTGCGCGAGTTCGACCTGGGGAGCAGCTACGAGGAGCGATGGCAGGGCGTGGGGTCGATCGCGTTCGGCATCATCCAGGAGAACTATCGGCGCACCATCACCATACCGGGCATCGAGCCGGCGACCGATCGCCTGACGCCCTGGCGGATCAATTCGCGGTTTACGGTCGTCGCTACGCCCAATTTGCTGTTCTATGGCAGCTACACCCAAGGTCTCGAGGACTCTGCCATTGCTCCGTCAAATGCGATCAATCGCGGTGAACCACCGGCAGCCAGCCGGACATGGCAAGTGGATGGGGGCCTGAAATACACGCCCATCAAGGATCTACGGTTGATTCTAGGCGGCTTCCGTATCGACAAGCCCTATATCAACCTCGATACCGCAGGTGTGTACCGACCCCTGGGGCGCATCCAGTCGTCGGGCATCGAAACGTCCCTGTCCTATGAGGCGGGCGGCTTCACTCTGCTCGCAGGCGGAGTACTGCTCAAACCGCGCATCGATTCATCGGTTCCGCAATCCCAGGTCATCGGTACCGAGCCCTTGGGTCCTGTGCCCCTGACCTTGACGGTCAATCTGGATGTTGCCCCGCCGGCCTGGGGTCCCTGGGCGGCCGGCATGGCGCTTAATCGGTTGTCGTCCCGGCCCGAAACCCTCGATGATCAGATGTCGCTGCCACCCCTTACGACTCTGGACGCCAATATACGGCATCGGTGGAAATGGGGTGACGGTTCAGCAACGCTATCGCTCGGAGTGACCAATCTGTTGAACACCCATGGCTTGCGGTTGACGGCCCCGTATTTCATTGTCTGGCCCGAACCGGATCGCGCAATCTCGCTGACTCTAACGACGGATTTGTGAAGTTGAGAACCCGCTAGCAGATGAATCTTTAACGGAAGGGTCGACACAACCTGCCCAACAAGATCCCTTCGCGGGAGAGGCCACGTGATAGTTGATGAACCGCCAAAACTGACTCTGGCTGGATTTCACCTGCGGCAGTTGCAGCGTGCGGATGTGGGGGCGTGTACGACATCGCGAATAATTATTGGGGCCGCGGCATCGCTACCCAGTCTTGCATGACGCCTACGACGTGGGGGTTCGCGACCCGCGAGCTAAACCGTATCCAAGAAACGACATTGGAGTGCAACCATCGGTCACAGCGAGTGCTCCAAAAGTGTGGTTTTAAATTCGAAGGGATATTGCGCTCGTACCGCATGGTGCGCGGTGTCCCTGGAGACTTTAAGATGTATTCGAAGCTGCGGCTTTAAGCGCCGTATCTTTCCCATTCTGAGCGGCGAGGCCGAAACCGGTTTAAAATCAATATATTATGTGGAAACTCAAGCTGTCTGCCCCTTGCTTCGGGCGCCTCCTGCAGCGTTTCACGGATTTGCGCGATGCCCCCCATCGAGGTCAGGCATGAAAAAGTTCAAGACGCGACTCACAGCACGTGGACCGGGTGGCGCATGGACGTTCCTCGAGGTCCCATTCAGCGTGGAAAAGGCATTGGGCACCAAGGCACGCATCGCTGTTGCGGGCACGATGAACGGTTTCGCCTTCAAGAATTCCTTGATGCCCAACGGTGATGGGACGCACTCGATGATGGTCAGCAAGGCATTGCAGGCCGGCGCCAAAGCGGCGGCCGGAGACGTCGTCAGAGTCGCCATCGCTGTCGATCGATCGGAGCGCGTGGTCACCATTCCCCCCGAGCTGGGACGGGCCTTGTCCGCGAACAAGGCGGCCGAGGCGGCATTCAAAGCATTGTCCTATTCCCATCGCAAGGAATTTGCGGAATGGGTTGCGACTGCCAAGCGAGAAGAAACGCGCCTGAGTCGTGCCGAGAAGTCGATTGGCATGGTGATCGCGAAGAAACATGTTCGTTAGCCTGCTATCGGGCCGTGTGACCGAGATTGATTTCACGTAAACCCCGCTGCGCCGCGATGGAGCGACGCCGGCCCACAGTTCGTGCCTCAAGGCCAATGCGGTCAATACGAAGAATCGGGGGGCGCCTGCGGGCTTATCGCGTCGCAAGCTACAATACCCCCATGTTCAGGACGCGCGATCCTAAGGCGGCCGGCCCCGGTTGGCGGTGCCGGATGGCGTTTAGCTTAATTTACTGCGCTAATGTATTGTGCAAACAATGCGTTACGTTTCAAATCAATCCACTTGCCCGACCGGAGCGGCCGATGAACCAGACGGAAGGGTAGCGAAATGAGTGGACTCCATTCCATCGATGAAATCCTCGCCGACATCCGTGCGGGAAAGATGGCCGTGATCATGGACGACGAGGACCGCGAGAACGAGGGCGACCTCATCATGGCGGCCGAGCGCGTGCGCGCCGAGGACGTCAACTTCATGGCGCGCTACGGCCGGGGCCTCATCTGCCTGACCTTGACGCGCGAGCGCTGCCGACAACTGCGCCTGCCGCTGATGGTGAGCGACACCGACAGCGCGCACAGGACCAATTTCACACTGTCGATCGAGGCGGCGGAGGGCGTGACGACGGGCATATCCGCGCACGATCGGGCGCATACCGTGCTGACGGCGGTCGCGCCCTCGGCGCGGCCGGAGGACCTGCGCCAGCCGGGGCACATTTTCCCGCTGATGGCGCAGCCGGGCGGCGTGCTCAGCCGGGCGGGGCACACGGAGGCCGGCTGCGATCTGGCGCGGCTGTCGGGCTTGTCGCCCGCGGCGATGATCGTGGAGATCTTGAACGACGACGGCACCATGGCACGGCGTCCGGACCTCGAGCGCTTCGCCAAGATGCACGACCTGAAGATCGGAACCATCGCCGACCTGATCCGCTACCGCCTCAAGAACGAGCGATCGGTGGAGCGCATCTATGACGGGCCGGTCGAAACCGAATACGGGCCGTTTCGGCTGTGCTGCTTCGAGGATCACGTCAACAAGAACGTGCACGTCGCGCTCGTCAAGGGCGACCTCAACTCGAGCCTGCCGCCGTTGGTAAGGGTGCACATCCAGGATTTCATGCGCGACGTGATCGGCGTGCGCAGCGACAAGCTCGGCTGGCCGCTGCGCGCCGCCATGCGACGCGTCGCCCGCGAGCCGTCGGGCGTCGTGGTTATCCTGCGAACCGAGGATTCCCCGCGGGATTTCATGGACAGCGTGCGCCAGCTCGACGCCAAGCCCGCGGCACCGCGCAATACGGGAGCCACGGTGGTACGGACCTATGGGATCGGAGCGCAAATTCTCAAGGATCTGGGGCTCACCCGCATGCGGGTGCTGAGCGCGCCGAAGCAGCTGCAGGGGCTCGCGGCGTACGATCTCGAGGTGACCGAATACGTCGACGGCGGGGATTGAAGGCGGTGGGCTTATACTGGCGGCCGCGTTTGTAATTTTGGAAACTCCCAAGCGAGGATGACTATCCGTGCCCAATGACCTGCCCAAAATCATCGAAGGAGAGCTGCTTGCCCGCGATCTGCGATTCGGGTTCGTGGCCGCGCGCTTCAACGACTTCGTCGTCGAAGCGCTGATTCGCGGCGCCCTCGACGCGCTCAAGCGGCACGGGGCCGCGGAGAAACAGGTGGAGATCGTGCGGGTTCCGGGCGCCTTCGACATTCCGATCGTGGCGCGCAAGCTGGCATTGTCGCGCCGCTACGATGCGCTGATCGCCCTGGGCGCGGTGGTTCGCGGCCAGACGCCGCACTTCGATTATGTGGCCGGCGAGTGCGCGTCGGGGCTTTCGCGCATCGCGCTCGAGTCGGGCGTTCCCGTGGCCTTCGGCGTGTTGACCACCGAGACGATGGAACAGGCCGTGGACCGCGCTGGCGGAAAGGCGGGGAACAAGGGGGCGGACGCGGCGCTCGCAGCCATCGAAATGGCCAATTTGCTGCGCCGCCTGGATGCTTGAGCCGGTGAACGCCAACCGTTCGCGCAGCTTTGCCCGCCGCCTGGCGCTGCAGGCCTTGTATCAGCTGCAGATCAATCCGCGGCCCTGGGAGGAGACCCACCGCGAGTTCGCGGAGGATCCGGAGGCCGAGCGCGTCGACCGGGAATATTTCCGCGAGCTGGTTGCGGCGATTGCGCCCAACACCGCGGCATTGGACGCCCAGCTGGCGGGCTTCGGCGAGATTCCGCCTCCGGATCTCGACCCCGTCGAGCATGCAGTCCTGTGGCTCGGTCTCCACGAGCTCGAATCGCATCCTGAGCTGCCGTACCGCGTCGCGCTCGACGAAGCCGTTCAGCTGGCCAAGCAATTCGGCGCGACGGACGGCCACAAATACGTGAACGCGGTCTTGGATCGCGCGGCCAAGGCCATGCGCCCGGCGGAATATGGGGTCGTCTAGCGACGAACGGCCCCTGGGCGAGTTCGAGCTGATCGACCGCTATTTCACCCGCTCCTGCGCGGCGGCCGCGCGTCCCGATGTCGTACTGGGCATCGGCGATGATGCCGCCGTGCTGCGCCTTCCGGAGAACATGGACCTCGTCGCGGCAGTGGACACCCTGGTGGAGGGCCGGCACTTTCCGCACGGCAGTACGCCGCGCTCCATCGGTCACCGCGCCCTCGCGGTCAACTTGAGCGACCTCGCGGCCATGGGCGCGACGCCGCGCTGGGCGACTCTGGCGCTGACCCTGCCTCGCGCCGACGCGGCGTGGCTCGAGGAATTTTCCGCGGGACTCGATCGGCTCGCCGAGGCGTACGGCGTGGCCTTGGTGGGCGGCGACACGACGGCGGGGCCGATGACCATCAGCCTGCAGCTTCTGGGGCACGTCGAGCGCGACGGCGTCCTGCGCCGCAGCGGCGCGCGCGCGGGGGACGTTCTGGCCGTGACCGGAACGCTCGGCGACGCCGGAGCCGGCCTGCGGCTATTGATGGGCGACCTGGTCGCGCGCGACACGGCGATCGCGGCCGAACTCATCGAGCGTTTCGAGTATCCGGCGCCCCGCGTGGCGTTCGGAGCGAGCGCGCGCCGCATCGCCAGCGCCGCGATGGACCTATCCGACGGACTGGTCGGGGATTTACCCAAGCTGTGTGCAGCAAGCGGCGTTGCGGCATGCGTGGACGTGGCGCGGCTGCCGCTGTCGCGCGCGCTGCAGGCCGCGGTGCCGCCGTCCGAGTCCCGCGACCTTGCACTCTCGGCCGGGGACGACTACGAACTCCTGGTTGCGGTGCAGCCCGGGCGGTTCGATGAATTGGCGCAGATCGCGCGCCAATTGAACTTAACGTTCACCGCAATTGGTGACGTTCGTCAGGGTATGGGCGTCGCGTGGGTTCTCGGCGAGCGTCCATTTGACACTCGCGTCCGCGGCTACGATCACTTTCGCTGAGCCCTCGACTCAAATCACAGTATGGCGCCGGGTGCGCCAGTATCCTTTCCGACATCGATCAACGTTGGCGCTACATCGCGCGCGGTCCACACTTGAGCAACATTCGGCCCCATCCCGCCAAGTCTCTGAACAGTCGCGCTTCCTTGCCGGAAAAAATAGGCAAGTACGTGATCATCAACGAGGTCGGCCGCGGCAGCACGGGCATCGTCTACCTGTCGCACGATCCCTACTACGGCCGCGACGTGGCGATCAAGGTCTACAACATCGACTCCAGCGGGGACGAGAGCCGCAAGCGGATCGCCCGCAAGATGTTTCTCTCCGAGGCGCACATGGTCGGCATGCTGCAGCATCCGAACATCCTGCCGATCTACGACGCCGGTGAGGAAAACGGGCACTGCTACATCGTCACGGAGCACGTGCATGGCGCGCGCACGCTTGCGGCGTATTGCCGGCCCGACAACCTCCTGCGGATCGACGACGTCGTGGAGATCATCTACAAGGCGGCCCGCGCGCTGCACTACGCGCACAGCCGCGGCGTCATCCACCGCGACATCAAGCCGAGCAACATCATGCTCACGCTCGAGAGCGACGTGCGGATCATCGATTTCGGCATCGCCCTCGTGGCCGACTCGGACATCTCGCGGATCGAAGGCATTGCCGGCAGCCCGTCGTACATGTCGCCCGAACAGGTGCAGTCGATCGAACTCACCAACCGTTCCGACCTGTACTCGCTGGGCGCGGTCATGTACGAGTTGCTGACGGGAACGCGGCCCTTCAGGGCGGGCAACCTGCAGAAGCTCCTGCATCAGATCGTGTTTGCGACCCCGCCGCCGATCCATACCCTGCGCCCGGAAATCCCGGAGGAGCTCGAGATCGTCACGGCCATGGCGCTGCAGAAGGATCCGGCCAAGCGGTACAAGACCGGGCTGGATTTCGCCGCCGAGCTCACGCGCGTTCATCAAAAGCTGCGCGCGCAGTACAACAAGATCGACCAGCAGGAGCAGTTCAGCCTCCTGCGCAAGCTCAAGTTCTTCCACGAGTTCTCGCACGGCGAGATCTGGGAAGTGCTGCGCGCCAGCAGCTGGCAGGACTACGGCGACGCAGAGGAGATCGTCAAGGAAGGCGAGATGGACGACCGCTTCTACATCATCGTGCAGGGGCGGGTGGCTGTCGAGCGGTTGGGAAAGGCGCTCGGCTACCTCGACAGCGGCGATTGCTTCGGCGAGACGAGCTACCTTCGCGGCGCGAAGCGCACCGCCACCATCAAGGCCGCGGGGCCCGTGACCGTGATGAAGGTGAGCTCGACGCTGCTCGAGCAGGTGTCGGCCGAATGCCAGCTGCGCTTCAATCAGGTATTCCTGCGCAACATGATCAGCCGCCTCCAAAGCGCGGAGCGCATCTCCTCCTAGCGGGAGCGCCTCCCGCTCCTAGCGGCTTTCGGCCGCCTCCTTGTCGTGCTCGATCATCGCGTACGCGGAATGATTGTGGATCGACTCGAAATTTTCGGATTCGACCCTGTAGGCGCGAATCCGCCGCTCCTTGTTCAGCGCCACCGCCACGTCGCGTACGGTGTCCTCTACGAATTTCGGGTTGTCGTAGGCACGCTCGGTGACGAATTTCTCGTCCGGCCGCTTCAGGATTCCGTAGACCTCGCAGGAGGCCTCCCGTTCCGCGATGTCGATCAGCTCCTCGAGCCACATGTGCTCGCTCAGCTTGGTGGTCAGCGTGATGTGCGAGCGCTGATTGTGCGCTCCGTAGTCGGATATCTTCTTCGAGCAGGGGCACAGGCTGGTTGTGGGCACCACGACCTTGAGCCAGACGCTGGTCTTCCCATCGCAGTAATCGCCGAATATGGTGGCCTGATAGTTCATCAGGCTCTCGACGCCCGACACGGGGGCTTTCTTCATCACGAAGTACGGGAACGTCATTTCGATGTGGCCCGACGTGGCATGCAGCAGCTCGGTCATCTCGCGGAGCATGGTGCCGAAGGCGTCGACGGAGATCTCGCGCTCCCGGTGCAGGATCTCCACGAACCGGGACATGTGCGTGCCCTTGAAATCGTGGGGGAGGTTCACGTACATGTTGAAGTTCGCGACCGTGTGCTGCTCGCCCCGGGCGCGGTCCTTGACCCGTACCGGATGAAAAATGTCCTTGATGCCGACCTTGTTGATGGGTATCCGGCGGGTGTCGGCGTGGCCCTGGACATCCTCGACGGTGGACACGGCGGGCTTCGGGGCGGCGGCTACGTTCATTTTCGGTGAATTTCCTGCTGGCGATTTCACGGGACATAGTACCGAAACCGCGCGGTTCAATGAGAGAGGCCATCTAAACACGCTTCGACCCCGCCGGAACCCAAGGCCGGGCATCCAACAGGCGGTAGCCCAGGCCTACCCCGGCGTACCGCCGGGAGTCCACGGTTCGAGAGCCGCCTGCGAAGGCCAAAGGCCATCAGTCGCGAGGTCATGCCTCATCGGCGGCGTCCGGGTCGAAGGCTGAAACCGCGGGTTCGCCGGCCTTCTTGAGCAGGATTTCGACCTTTTGCTCGGCTTCCTTAAGAGCGGTCTGGCAATTTCGAGTCAGGGTCACACCGCGCTCGAAGGCCGCCAGGGACTCCTCCAGGGGCAAATCGCCTTGCTCCAAACGCTCGACCAATGCCTCGAGTTCGCTCATCGCCGCCTCGAATTCGAGTTTTGGAGCTTCTTTGGGGGTGCGCGCCATGGCTGCGAACGGTACAGCCGCCGCCCCATGGGCGCAAGTTCTCACCGTCCAATGGACGCAGCCTGTGCTCGCCGGCCCGGCGCGAGGAGAACATTGTCAGGCCGTGAGGTGCGTCACACCCGGCGACTCGCGCGAAATCCGCATTTGTATACCATTGGAAATGAGAAACCTTATGCAGCACACGCTCCGTCAATTGATCGCCTTTGGATGGCTGGGAACCGCCATTCTTTGCAGTGCCGGCTGCGCGCCGAAACGCACCCCTCCCTTGACGGTCGCGGACCTCATGGAGGATCGGGTGATGCTGGATGGCGTGCTCCTGAAGTGCAATGAGGGCTCCGAGAAGGCGCGCAATGAGTCGGACTGCCTGAATGCCAGGATTGCCATCGATCGGCTCGCCCAGCAGGATATCGACCCGAAGGAAGAAGCGAAGCGGAATGCGGAGTTCGAACGCAGCCGCGAGCAACTGCGTCTGGTGCAGGAGAAAAAGCGCCAGGAGCAGGAAGAGAAGACCAAGGTGGACGCCTACAGCCTGCCCGTGGTGCCGGTGGAGTCGCAGGGCGCGGCTTCCAGCGGGACGGCGGCGCCCGGCGGCGGGGCGACGACCGGCGCGGTTCCCCCAGCAACCGGCACGACCCCGGCCACCGGCAACCCGGCGCCGGGCGGCCCGCCCCCTGGACTCGCCCAAACCAAACCTTGAATCCACTCCGGCCCGGCCACACACTGTGCGCATGGGCCTCTTCAAAAAAGCCGCCGTCATGCCGGCGCCCGAAACCGCGCTTCCCGGCCGCAGCGAACCCATGCGGGTTTCCGAGCGCCACTTCGTCAACGGCCATCGCATCGTGCCGCCCTATCCTCCGGCCATGCAGCTCGCCCTGTTCGGACTGGGCTGCTTCTGGGGAGCCGAACGGAAGTTCTGGCAAATCCCGGGGGTGTATGCAACCGCGGTGGGCTATGCCGGTGGGTTCACACCCAATCCGACCTACGACGAGGTGTGCACGGGACGCACCGGACACAATGAGGTCGTGCGGGTGATTTTCGATCCGAAGGATGTCGACTACCCCGGCCTGCTGCGCGTGTTCTGGGAGTCGCATGATCCGACGCAGGGCATGCGGCAGGGCAACGACGTCGGCACGCAATACCGGTCGGCCATTTACGCCCACGGGGCCGACCAGCTGCGTCAGGCCGAACGATCTCGGACCGAGTATCAAACCGCGCTCGCCGCGGCGGGCATGGGGGCGATCACCACCGAGATCATCGCGGCGCCGGAGTTCTACTTCGCCGAGGACTATCACCAGCAGTACCTGGCGAAGAATCCGAATGGGTACTGCGGGATAGGGGGCTGCGGAGTTCCTTTCAAATCTGCAGAGTTACAGGTGGGGGAGAAGGCATAGTCTCTGGTCAGCCGAGGGTTCTCGAATGGAACCAGAGGGTTACCAGCTGAGTACGCATGGTTCGCGGACACCGTGTAGTACACCGTAATTCTTCGAATTCCCACGACATCGCGTTGATGCCTGCCGCCCCGGCGCAGCGCACGGTAAGTCATTTTTCGATTAAGGGGGCAGAGGCTGGGGCATTGACCGTATTAATCCAGAAGTGGACGGACTCGAACGAGCAGCTCACGCAGGAAAGCGCCTGGTCGGTTCAACACTACGAAGTGGTGGCAACCATCGAATCGCACAAACTCCTTGCGCGGCGCCACAATGCTCGCGATATAGTCCTCTGCCAATTCCATGGGCGTCTGCTGGTCATGGGTGCCCTCAAAGAAGAAAATTGGCACATCGAACGCAGCGCCGAGCGACGGTAAATCGATGGCGTTCAGTTCTCCCGATCGGGTGCCAACGGGCTGGGGCGAGGCTGAGGGGAGTCGCCGCTTCCTTCGGCTAGTCGATCCGCCCATTCGCGCAGGGTGTTCAATGACCTGTGGTCCGAAAATGGTGGCGGCCCGATGTCGTGTAAGACACGCAACTATGTGCCGGCGGAGCGGCAGTTCTACGGTTGTAAACAGAGCGATGGGTATGTCTTCCGGTCACCCGGGTGGCCGACGAAATTGCGCTACGTGTGACCACCGACTTGGAACGGCGCTGGCGTCTGCCTGACGTCGACCGAACGGCATAGGCGATTGCGGAGTTCCCTTCTTAGCTGGGTGCGGACGCGGCCACAATGACAAACTCGCCCGGGATCCGGTACGTGCCGTCCCGGCCGCGCCAGGGAGCGATCGAATCGAGATATCGGACGCGCACACGCTCACGAGCGGCTTCGCCGAGGCGCGACCACGCGAGCGCCACGGGTCCCCCGACGAACGCCGCGTCGCAGGCTTGATCATCGTCGCGATAGATTAGCGTCTCCGAGATGCGGGAATGCGTGGTGACATCGAACCCGGCGTTCAAACAAATCCCTGCGAGGCTTTCTCCTTGTCCTAGTCGAAAGAACAGTGGGCAGACGTCGCTTGCGACTTCCGCATCGACGATCGGAAACAGCTCCGCCCACCCGCACTGGGATCGCTGTCCCCAGACCGCCAGGATGATGCGGCCGCCTGGACGCAGTACTCGACGCATCGCGAGGACGGCCCGATCCGGATCTGGCAGGTACATCAAGCCCAGCGCGCAGAGGGCGGCATCGAAGCTGTTTTCGGGCAGGCCCAGCGACTCGGCATCCGCGCGCCCGAAGCTTGCGTTCGCACACTGCTCCTGCATAGCTCGGCGGCGGGCCATTTCGATCATGCGACCTGACAGGTCTACCCCGACTACCTCTCCACCGGGCGAAACCCTGGCCGCGGCGTCGAGGGACATGACACCGGTTCCGCAGGCCACGTCCAGCACGCGCTCGCCGGGCTTCAATCCGGCGCAGGCCAAAAGTGCGGCCTGCGCCGGCGCCAGTTGATTTTGCCAGAGGGAGTCGTACGCTGCGGCGGCCAGGTCCCAGCCGTAACGCTGTATCCGCCGTTGCAGCCGCGGCTCCATCGCTATCCGACCTTGGCAGGGCGTGCCGCTAGAGCGCGTACGTCGGCCGTACTCAACGGTTTGCCCGCGATTCCCCAGTCGCCGCTCTTGACCTCTTCGATCACGGCCCAGGTGACCGCCCGCATCGCTTCGCCCTCGATGTCGACCATCGCGTCGGTGAGCTTGCGGATGATCTGGTTCTTTTGTTCGGCGGAAAATACCCCTTCGATGACTTTGACATTGATCAATGGCATGACAGTTCCCCTTTGGTAATCGGTTGGCTGACGCAGTCGGATGATTCGCAGGGCGCCCAGTGCGCCCGAAATCAATGAGACGCTTCGGGGGTGCGTTACGTCCTGCCTTGAAGTCGCCGGTAACTGCCCATTCGTCCGGGATTCCGCATTTCGGTGGCGGCGACTGCCGCAGCGTCCGGATTTCCTGTCCTAGCGTCCGGCCACCCGGGTGTCGTGCAAGAGTGAGCTTGGCAGCGAATCCGATTGAGCCCAATATGGATCCAGCTCAAAAGCGATTGAGGCGAGGGTCGTGTCCGAGCAAATATTGAAAGCGATGCAGCGAGTACGCGCCGTTCTCGCTCGCCGTCCGCAAGCGGGCTTGCACGCCGACGAACCGGCGTCCGCTCGCTGGGACGAAGGCCTGCGGGTCGTTACTCGGCATGCGAACGGCACGCAGATAACCACCGATATGCCCGCCGAAGTCGGTGGGGAGGGAAATCGGGTGACCCCAGGCTGGTTGCATCGGGCAGGCCTCGCGTCCTGTCTTGCAACGCGCATTGCGATGGAGGCTGCCGCCGCCGGAATCCTTCTCACGCGGCTCGAGGTTATCGCCAAGAGCACGTCGGATGTGCGGGGTCTCTTCGGCATGGTGGACGGCGGCGAGCCGGTGACGCCGGCACCCAGTGAGGTGCACCTTGAAGTGAACATCGGCGCATCCAATGCACCCCACGAGCGCCTTCGGGCATTGATCGACGCGAGCTTCCGGTGTTCGCCGGTTTCCGCCGCCGTAGAGCGGGCGGTTCCGGTCCGATTGCACGTTAATCTCGAGACGGGCTGATGGACGCGCTATCGGAAACATTGAGGGTAGTGCGCCTTGTCGGTGCCATATTCATCCAAGGCCGCTTCAGCGCGCCTTGGTGTTATCTATCGCCGCGCGCGGACTCGGCTGCGCCGCTCCTCGAACCCGGCGCCGAACGGGTCGTGATCTTCCATCTCATCACGGAGGGAGAGTGCTTCGTGGAGATCGAGTCGGAGCCGCCGGTGCACTTAAGGGCCGGCGATGCGGTGGTCTTCCCGCAGGGTCATGCTCATCGCATGTGCTCCGAGCCAGGTCTGCCACCCGCGAAGGGGGCGCGGCTCGAAGACGTACTGTCCCGTCGACCGCGCAAGCTCGTCCATGGCGGCGGTGGCCGGACGACGCGACTCGTCTGCGGATATCTGGCCTGCGACGCGCGTTTGGCGAGGATGCTGCTCAGCGGGCTGCCTGCACTCCTGAAGGTGAGCGTTCGTGGGTCCAATGCCGGGATATGGCTTGAAGCCTCCGTCCAGTACGCGTTGGCCGAAGCGCGCTCGCCGCGGCCTGGAGGGGCGGGTGTGCTCGCAAAACTAGCCGAGGTGCTGTTCATCGAGGTCCTGCGCCTGTACATGAACGAGCAGGGTGCCGGCCGATCCGGCTGGCTTGCGGCACTTCGCGACCGCATCGTCGGAGAGGCCTTGACCCATATGCACGCACGCCCCGCGCATGCATGGACGCTGGAGACGCTGGCTCGTGCGGCGGGTACTTCGAGGTCCGTTCTTGCCGAGCGATTCCAGCACCTGGTCGGCAGTGCGCCCATGGAATACCTGACGCAGTGGCGAATGGTGCTTGCCGCAAGCTTTCTCTGCCGGAGCAATGCGCCGCTGGCACGGATTGCCGAAGATGTCGGATATCGAACCGATACGGCGTTCATCCGCGCTTTCAGGCGCGAATACGGCTTGCCGCCAGCGGCTTGGCGCCGTCAGCAATCGACTCGGCAGCACGTTCCCTGACGCGACCGAGGCGCGTTGCGGTGGAGAATCGGAATCTGGCCTTTCGTCTAAGATCCGCCTGCTCTGCTAGTATGCGGGCGGCCGCGTAATTGCGGCGCGACACTCTGGTCGCTGAATGTCCTTTCAAAATAACGACTCTCACGTCCTTCAAACCAAAGGAACTCTCATGTCAGTAAAACTACACCTCGCCGCTGCCGCTGCCTGCCTCGGGCTTCTCGTGTCGGGCGCTGCCGCGATGGCCGATGATCATGCCTTTTCGGAAGGCGGTCTGGTCAACGTGTCCTACATTCGCACCATGGATGGAAAATTCGACGATTATATGAAGTTTGTCGATACCACCTGGAAGGCCTCACAAGACGCGGCCAAGAAGGCCGGCTACATCACGGGCTATAAGGTCATATCGCTCCAACCGCGCACCGAAAATGATCCGGACCTCGCATTGGTGGTTTATTACAAGAATTGGGCGGCACTCGATGGCAGCACCGCGAAAGGCGACGAGATCGCAAAGCAGATCGAAGGCTCGGTAGCGGCAGCCAACCAGGGCACCAGCGACCGCAACAAGATCCGGCGCATCATCGGTAGCTGGACCGGACAGGAACTCCTTCTGAAGTAGGCGACCAGTCCGGCGATGCACGGAAAATCGGGTCTTCGGACCCGATTTTCCGTTGTCCGCCGAGCATCCCCACGTCGGACTGTGAGGTAGCTTCTTACAACTCCTGGTTGGAGCAAAGCATGGAAGTCAAAGGTGCAACCCTTTTGTACACATTGGCCGCCCTGATGATCACGTTCGCGGGGTTCTCGGCGCTCTTGTTGGCCGTCCGACCGGCCTCGGGAGCGAGGTTGTCGCTGCTTGACAGATACCTCGCAAAAACGGTTATGACGTACATTTTCGTATTGACGGCGGGAGCGCTGCTTCCGGCGCTATTTTCGCTCTACGATATTCAGGAGCCGTGGATTTGGCGAGGCTCTGCCGTGCTTTTCGCACTGCCGATGCTCTCTCTTCAGCTCACGTATCCGCGCCGACGCCGCAAGGTGGTCGGCGAGGGACCGCCGCCCGCAATATTCGCGGTCTTCGTCGTACTCGGCTCCGCCGTGACACTGGCAATGCTCGGCTATGTTTTAGCAGGCCGCCAATACAGCGCCGCGGCCTATATCACGGCGTTGACGATCGATTTCTTTACGGTCATTTTCGGCTACCTGGTCGCGCTCGACGTCATCATGCAACAACCATTGGAAGCCTCGGAGCGGCCCGCGCCGCATTGAACGCCCGTCCATTCGTCATATCCGTCTGCGCCGCCGATCAAGCCGGAAACGCCCGCTCGATGAGGCGAAGCTGCGGCTCGTGCCGCGGCAACAAGCCGAACACGCGTCCCCATTCAGCGTCGAAGCGGCTCTCGATGAAGGCGTCTGCCGCCTCGGTCGGGGCGCATTCGCGCATCAAGGCCGCCTGCACCAGCAACATCAGCCTCTGAGCGTGCCGGCGCGCGTGCGCTTCCAAAACTTCACCCTCGTGCCGGCGGAGTTCCGCCTGAAAGCGCTCGAGCGGGCCCTGCACGACTGCATCGCCACGAACCATGCGGCCAATGTCGCACAGCAAGGCGTGCATGGCGTGCGGTTCGCGGCGGATGGCCCGCAACATGTCCAGCGCCATCACGTTGCCCGAACCCTCCCAGATCGAGATCACCGGGGACTCGCGAAACAGGCGTGCCATGGGGCCGTCGTCCACGTAGCCATTTCCTCCGAACACTTCCATGGCCTCTGCCGACAGTTCAATGCTGCGCTTGGATAACCAGAGCTTGGCGGCCGGCGTCACGATGCGTTTGTAGGCTCCTTCCAGCGGATCTGCGCCGGCCCGCGCGAAGGCCTGGGTCAGCCGCATCATCAGATGGGTGGCGGCCTCGCTCTCGAGCGCCATGTCGGCGAGCACGTTTCGCATCAGAGGCTGGTCCACCAGGCACTTGCCGAAAGCCCTGCGGTGACGCGCATAATGGATCGCCTGCACGACGCACTGACGGGTGAGGCCGGCCGCACCCATCACGCAGTTGAGACGGGTATAGGTGGCCATTTCGATGATGGTTGGAATGCCGCGCCCTTCCTCCCCCACCATCACGCCATAGGCGCCCTGAAACTCCACTTCGCTGCCGGAATTGGAGCGGTTGCCCAGCTTGTTCTTGAGCCGCTGAATGCAGATTGGATTCTTGCTGCCGTCGGGCCGAAAGCGCGGCACGAAGAAGCACGACAAGCCGTTCTCGGTGCGGGCGGTGACGAGGTGCGCGTCGCACATGGGCGCCGAGAAAAACCATTTGTGACCGACGATCTCGTAAGCGGCTCCACGACCCTCGCCCTGGAGCGATGTGGCCCGGGTGGTGTTGGACCGTACGTCGGAGCCGCCTTGTTTTTCAGTCATGCCCATGCCGATCCAGATCGACTTTTTCTGGGCCAGCGGCAGGTCACGCTCGTCGTATTCCGTGGCGAACAGCTGGTCCTTGATCCGCGCAAACAGCGCCGGTTCCTTCTGCAATACCGGAATGCTGGCGAAGGTCATCGAGGCCGGACATTGCGAGCCCGGTTCGATCTGGGCGTGCATCATGAAGCCTGCGGCGTAGGCAGCCCAGGCTCCCGGACGGGGGTCGGAAAATGGCTGCGTCACCAACCGATGCTCGCGTTGCAGGCGCATCACCGCATGCCAGCCCGGGTGGAATTCCACCCGATCGATGCGGCGACCTTGCCGATCGAAGGCATGCAACTCGGGGGGGTGCGCGTGCGAAGCCTCGGCCAGCCGCATCCACTCCTCGCTGCCCAACAACTCGCCGTACTTCAACAGTTCGGCCTCATGCGGCTCTGCGCCCTGCCGACGCACGGCCTCCTGCAGAGCGAGGTCGGTGCCGTAGAGATTGTAGGCGGTCAGGTCCGGCACGAGGTTGGCCGGCTCGTGTGTGCGAAAGCTGTGGTGCGCGGATTCACTCGGCTCGACCGTCATTGAGCGGAACTCCCGTTGTCGAGGGTCAGTGCGGTTCGGGGCGGTGAAATTCCGCCGCCCGGGCAAGTATAAGACCGAACTTCTCTCCCGGGGCGTGCCGGGGGCTACCTCAGGGGAAGGTGGACGTCCGTGAGAAGTTCGTGTTCCGGAGTGTCGGCGATGAGGTTGAGATAATGAAAGTAAACAGGAAAATCCCGCCGTGCCTCGCCGGCGACATTACCGTATGATCAGGGACAGGCCCATGTTGGTCGCGACGACGACCGCCACCACGACGAGCGGCGGGCAGCGCCAGGCCGTGAGCAGCACGAATCCAACGAGGGCGAGCGCGAAATCCGCCGGCCCCGTGACCGTGAATTTCCCGATGGGGCTGTAAAGGGCCGCACCCAACAGCCCGACCACTGCGGCGTTGATCCCCCGCATCGCCGCCTGGGCCCCGATGCGCTCGCGGAGCGCCGCCCAAAAGGGCAGCGTTCCGAGGAGGATGAGCATCCCCGGCAGAAAGATTCCTACGATGCCGATGCCGGCCCCGAGAACTCCGTGGGGCGGCGGAGTGACGACGGCGCCAAGGTAGGCCGCGAACGTGAACAGGGGGCCGGGAATCGCTTGGGCCGCTCCGTAGCCGGCCAAGAACACATCATCGGTCACCCATCCGCGAGCGACGAAGGCTTCGCGCAGCAACGGAAGCACCACGTGGCCGCCACCGAACACTAGGGCGCCCGACCGATAGAAGGCGTCGAACATCGCGATTCCCTGGGAGTGCTGCAGCCGTTCCAATAGGGGCAGCCCGGCCAAGAGGAGCGCGAAGGCCGCCAAGGCCGCAATGCCGGCGGTTCGAGAAACGGGCAACCGTAGTCGGGATGGCGATGCATCCTGTGCCGTCCGGCAGAGCCAATAGCCCAAGGCCCCCCCCAGCAGGATGGCGGCGACTTGCGCAAGGGGCGAGGCGCTCGACGCGATGATGACCACGGTCAGCACGGCAATCGAGGCGCGCCGCGGGTCCGGGGTCAGCGTCTTCGCCATCCCCCAGACGGCCTGCGCGACGATCGCGACTGCGACCAGCTTCAGGCCGTGCAGCAGCGCAAGGCCCACGGGGCCGCCGAGTGCCGTCGCGCCATACGCAAAGAGCACAAGGGCCATGGCGGACGGCAGGGTGAAGCCGATCCACGCCGCGATGGCGCCCGGATAGCCCGCCCGCAACAGTCCGATCGAAAAGCCGACCTGGCTGCTGGCGGGGCCCGGCAAGAACTGGCATAGGCCTACGAGATCGACATAGGTGCGCTCGTCGAGCCATCCACGGCGGACGACGAACTCATCGCGAAAATAACCGATGTGGGCGATCGGGCCGCCGAACGAGCTCACACCGAGCTTGAGAAATGCGCGCAGGACTTCGATCGCGGAGCCGGCGGATTCGCGTCCTGCCGCACCGTCCTTCAGGCCCATTCGGCGGTCTTTCTTCGACGGCGGGAGAACGTGACCCATGATCACCGTGTTGCTGCTTGTCTGTTCGAACGTATTCATCGGCTATGATCAAGCCGGGAACGGCGATCGAGAGTTGAGTTTGCGGTATATTTCGGCGCAATGCGACTCACTCGACGCTCGCTCCTGGGTTTTGGCGGGACGCTGGCGGCTTCCGGGCTGGCGGGCGCCGCCGCGGGAGATGCCGCGACACGCCGCGCGCTCGCCCCCGATCTTCAACGGCGCTTGCTGGCCCGCATGGATGCGCTTCGCGTCCCCGCGCTGGCGGTGGCCGCGGTACGCAACGGCGAGGTGATCGTCGCCGATGCCTTCGGCTACGCTTCCCTGCCGTTCCTCGTGCCGGCGGATGAGCGAACGCTGTTCCATTTGGGATCGGTGGGCAAGCATTTCACGGCGGCACTGGTCCTGGAACTGGAGGCCGCCGGGCGCATTGCGCTCGATGACCCGGTCGGCGAGCATGTCCATGATCTGCCGAGGCAATTCGCCGCGTGCCCGGTTCGCTCGCTGCTGAGCCACACCAGTGGGATTCCCAACTATGACGGCCTTGCCGGAATGGAGGGCGACCGCAGGGTATCGCGCGCGCAATTCATGCACGCCATCGGCGCGCTGCCGCTGGATTTCTCACCGGGCGAGGCGTGGGCCTACTCCAATTCCGGATTCGTCATTCTCGGACGCATGGTCGAGGACCTCACGAAACGAACCTACCGCCGGGCGGTGACCGAAGACTTGGTCGTTCCAGCCGGCCTCCGGGAAGGCCGCGTGGACGACGCCGAGGCGATCATCGCGGGGCGGGCCGAACCGTACACGGCGCAGGGCGAGGAGATCCGGCGGGCGCCGCAGATGAACGGGGATTTCTCCGGTTGGCCCGACGGCGGCATGATCGTCTCGGCACGCGATGCCGCCGCCTGGGAAATCGGCCTGCAGAACGGCGCACCAGTTCCGGCGATGACCCTGGATCGCATGACGACCCCGGTGCGTCTGTCGACCGGGCGCAGCGCCGGCTACGGCTTTGCTTGGTTCACGGATCGTATGGCCGGCCGCCCCATGCATTACCACTCCGGCAGCGTGGATGGATTCCTAGCCTTCTGGTTGAGGCTGCCGGCGCAGGGGCTCGGGGTCGCGGCGATGGTCAATCTCGACACCCAGCCCGCTCGCCACCTGCGGCGGGCGGCGATCTTCGAAATCGCGGAGGACCTCGTGCCCGGCTCGACGTGCTGGTCGTTGCCGCCGCTGCACGATGAGGATCCCGGCCTCACGGAGCGCACCCGCAGGTTCATTGCCGGCGGCGTCCGCTCGGCGGATTCGAGGATGTTCGCACCCGAGCTCGCACGGTTACGCAGCCCCAAGGCATTTATTCAGGCGACGGGGCTCGAGGAGACGGCGGCAGTCGAAGCGGGCGCCTTCGAATTGGTCGAGGCCTTCGACGAGGACGGCGGACACGTGCGGCGGTACCGGGCACACCTGGCCGACGGCCCGGTACACTACGATGTGGGCTATGACCGCATCGGAAGAATCTTCAGAATCCGCGACGTTTGATCACAGGACTTCTCACCTATGTTCGGAATTACACCGTCCGCCCGCCTGCGTCCCTCGCCGTTCTACGAAGCGACGCTCCGGGACGGCGTCACGGCCTTCACGACTTATAACCACATGCTCATGCCGACCAGCTTCGGCCATCCGGAAGCGGAGTACTGGCGGCTGATCGACGGCGTTGCGATGTGGGATGTGGCCGTGGAGCGCCAGGTGGAACTGACCGGACGCGATGCGGCCCGTCTCGTGCAAATCCTCTGCCCGCGGCATGTGGACCGGTGCAAGGAGGGGCAGGGAAAATATGTTGCCCTGTGCAGCCACGAGGGAGTCCTCATCAATGACCCGGTTCTGCTGAAGCTGGCGGACGACCGGTATTGGCTGTCGATTGCGGATTCCAACATCTGGTTCTGGGCGAGAGCCATCGCCGCGGAACGGCAACTCGACGTCGAGGTCAATGAGCCCGACGCCTCGCCGCTCGCCGTGCAGGGACCGAAGGCGGAGGACGTGGTCGCACACCTGTGCGGCGATTGGGTGCGCGAACTCAAGTACTTCTGGTTCCGGCACACCACGGTGGACGGGATTCCGGTCATCGTGGCGCGTTCGGGATGGTCGAAACAAGGGGGTTTCGAGCTCTACCTGCTGGACGGCAGCCACGGCACGAGACTGTGGGACCGGGTGAAGGAGGCCGGACGTCGCTGGGACATCGGCCCGGGAACCCCCAATTTCAGCGAGCGTGTGGAGAGCGGCCTCCTATCGTACGGCGGCGATACGGATGCGAACACGAATCCATTCGAGGTGCGGCTCGGAAAGTATGTCGACCTCGACGTTCCCGGCGATGTGATCGGCATCGCCGCGCTGCGTCGAATCCACGCCGAGGGCCCCCGGCGGCATCAGCTGGGTGTGGTCCTCGACGGCAGCGAACCCAGCGCGCTCGGCTTTCACTGGCATGGGATCGAAGTCGACGGTCGCAAGGTCGGCGATCTCACGAACTGCGCGTGGTCGTACCGCCTCGAGAAGAACATCGGCTTTGCGCTCATTTCATCGGACTGTATCGCCGGCAGCCGGGTAACCGTCCGCAAGGACGGGAAGCCCATCGCAGGCACCTTGCGGGAGCTGCCGTTCATCGGTGCCGGCGCCTGACGTGACGGCGCAAGCGAGGAACCTGCGCGGACGCGGTATTGGAGGCGCGTTGCTCTGCGCCGCCGCGGCCCTCGGTTCACTGTCCGCGTGGGCCGGCTCCGCCGCAACGGCCGGTTCGCCCGGGTGCGGATCCCCGGCGCCCTCCAGCGGCACGTACACGATGACTCATGAAGGCTCGGCCCGCACCTACGCACTCAGCGTGCCGTCGGGCTACGATCGCCGCCGCCCGGCGCGCCTGGTCCTGGTTTTCCACGGTTGGGGAGGGGATGAGCACGAATTCCTGGACGACCCCACGGTCGTCGGCGAATCGAGCCGCCGCGGCTATGTCGTGGCCGCTCCCCGGGGACTCGGATCGGGCGCTCCCGACAACAGCCGCAACTCCTGGACGTTCCGCGGATCCGCCACCGGCGTAGTGGGTGCCGGGCATGCGCGGGCGCCCGTTTGCGACGCATCGATCACACCGGATTACACCTATGCGTCCTGCCGGAATGGACGGGCGAAGAACAGTTGTTCATGGACGCAATGCCAGGACGATGACGCCGATTTCGTGAAGGAGCTGGTGCGGCATTTGGAGGGGACGCTTTGCATCGACGAGCAGCACGTATTCGCGTCGGGCGGTTCCAACGGCGGGATGTTCGCCTGGGAGCTCGGTCAAAACCCCCAGACCGCGCCGCTGTTCCGCGCCATTGCGCCGATTATCGGGTTGCCGCACCGCGGCGATCTGCGTCCGCCCGGCAGACGCGGCGGCCTGCCCGTGCTGCTGATCACCGGCCGTTCGGATGCCACGGTGCCACCCGGCGCCTGGGACGACGCGGCCCCTACCACCACGTCCAACGACACCGATCGGTATTACTACACCGGCGCCACGGCCATCATCAAGCGCTGGGCGCAGGCCGATGGCTGCCCCACCGCGTCGCACGAGCGTCCCTTCGATACGGGTCAAGGCGCCGCGGATTGCCGCACTTACTGCAGTGTCGCTGGACCGGCGTGGCCGCGGGTCCTGGACTGCCGCGCCTCCATGGGACACGACTATGTTCTGACCTGGTCGTGGAAGCTCGTCATGGATTTCTTCGACCGCTCCTGATCGCTGCGCGCCTCCGCTCAATCGAGCAGGGCGTCGAGAAATTCGCCGGCGACCGCGACATATCGCTCGATGTCCCGGGCCGCGTGCGCGAGAGCGGCCTGCGGCCCCGCCCCGGCCACGGCGTCCCAGATTCCCCGGTTCGCCATGAAGACTCGCCGCGCGTCGATGAGTTCGAAGTCGAGCGAACGCGCGGCCTCGATGCCGTTCTTCGGCAGTGTGGGCGCAAGGCAAAATCCCGAGCGGGGTCCTGCTCGAAATGCCTTCCACCGCAGTCCACGGCGCTCGAATTGCCCATCGAGGCCGTCGGCGAGCAGCGACCCCAGCTCGCGAACGTGAGCGTACGCTTCGGGCGTGAGGACCTCATCCAACACGGTGCGCGCGGCGGCCATCGCCAGGGCGGTGGCATACGTCGTGCCGCCCGTCGCGATGCCGCGCGGTCCGATGTCGACGTCGCTGTGTCTCGCGTAGAAGTCGGCAACGGCGCCGCTCATGCCGTAGGCTCCGAATGCGACGCCGCTCCCAAAACCCTTGCCGGCCACGACGAAGTCGGACTCGAGCTGCCAGGCGTTCACCAGGCCGCCGTAGGCGAACTGGAACGTATGCGCTTCATCCAGGCACAGCAGGGTGCCGTGGCGACGCGTGAGTTCGCGCATTCCGGCGTGAAAGCCGGGCTCCGGCAGGACCACGTTGCAGTTGGTCAGGGCCGGTTCGGTCAGCACCAGCGCGACCTCGTCGCCCGCCAGCGCGCGCTCGAGCTCGCCCAGGTCGTTGAATGGCACCACCACCGTGTGCGCGGCCGATTCGGGCGGCAAACCCGCACCGTCCGCCACGCTGCGGCCGTGTTCCTCGCGCACCAGCGTCTCGTCCAGATGACCGTGATAGTGTCCGCCGAAGATCACGATCTTCCGGCGTCCGGTCATGAATCGCGCAACTCGAATGACCTCGACGTTCGCGCCGGTCGCCGAGAGCGTGAACTGCCAATGGGGTCTGCCGACGCGCTGCGCGAGCGCTTCGGCGACGGCGATCGCGTCCTCGCCCGGCAGCAGAAAATGGGTTCCCCGGCGCGCCTGGCGGGCCAGCGCCGTCGCAACCGCTTCATTGCCGAAGCCGATCGTCATGCTGAGGTCGCAGACGTTGAAGTCCAGATAGTCGTTGCCGTCGACGTCCGTGAATGCGGCGCCGGCGCCGTGGTCGATGTAGATCGGCGCAGTTCGATAAAGGCCGGTCATCCATGCCATCGGCACGCCGTTCGGCATGTGTTCGAGAGCCCGTGCGCGCAGCGCGGTGGAGCGCAGGGTGCGCCGCGCAAAGGCGGCGTCCTCCGCCGCCCGAACCGCCGCAAGCTTGCGGCGATCGATTCGATCGGTCGAGGCGGTCGGGTGCATGCGGGCATCTCATTCCGGAGCAGGGAGTCTAGTTGAGATTCGCCGGGCGGGCGAGACCGGGCTTGCGATCCCCGGTGCTTCCCTTCGGCCCGGGGTGCGGGAATGTTTGCATCTCCTACACTCGGGGCGCCCCACCTCGCTATACTCTGCGTACATGTCGGTCGACAATTCCCCATCCACGCCGCCGCCCGGCTCTGATCCCATCAATCGGCTGGAGAAGACCCGGTCGCAGCTCACCTACTTGATCGCGCTGCTCGACTTGAAGGGCCGGGGCCTTGGGCTGGTCTGCGGCCTGATCTTCGTCGCGTGGGTCGGCGCCGGCATTTACAAGGTGCAGCCGGACGAGCAAGGCATCGTCATGAGATTCGGCCGTTGGTCGGACACCACGCCGCCCGGTCTGCATTACCACCTCCCTTTTCCCATCGAGACGGTATTGCTGCCCAAGGTAACCCAGGTCAACCAACTCCAGTTGGGCAGCAACCTCAGCAATCTGGCGGCGGGAGCGGGAGGTTCGCGCGACAAGCAGATGCTGACCGGCGATGAGAACATCGTGGAGGCGGACTGCACGGTGTTCTGGAGGATCAAGGACGCGCGGCAGTATCTGTTCAAGATCAGCGACCCGGAACGCTCGGTGAAAATCGCGGCCGAGAGCGCGCTGCGCGAGATCATCAGCCGTACGCCCATCCAGGCGGCGATGTCGGACAAGCGCGCGCAAATAACGGATGAGACGCGCGAGTTGCTGCAACGGCTTCTGGACCGCGAGCAGGCGGGCATCCTGATCACCCAGGTTCAGCTGCAGCGCGTCGATCCTCCGTCGCAGGTCATCGACGCCTTCAACGACGTGCAGCGCGCCCGCGCGGATCAGGAACGGGCGCGCAACGAGGCGGAGGCGTATGCGAACGACATGATCCCGCGGGCGCGCGCCGACGCGGACCGCGCCACGCAGGAGGCGAATGCCTACAAGGCCCAGGTCATCAACCTGGCCGAGGGCGAGGCCAACCGCTTCCTGTCCATCTACAAGAGCTACGCCGAATCCAAGGAAGTCACGGCCTGGCGCCTGTATCTGGAGAGCATGGACGAGGTCCTGAAGAAGGCCTCCAGGGTCATCATCGACTCGTCCGGAAAGGGCATGAGCGGGGTGGTTCCGTACATGCCGCTGACCGAAAAAGACAAGACCGTCCCGAAGTCCGGCGGCCAGAAGGACGGCCCGCCGAAGGATGTCCAGCCATGACGGTCAATTTCCGATGGCTCGCGGCCGGCCTCGCCCTCGTCGGGCTGTACGTGATCGGATCCTCGTTCTACGTGTTCGATGAGACCCAGCAGGCGCTCGTCATACGTCTGGGCGCCCCTCTGGACGCCGTCAGAGAGCCAGGACTCAAGGTCAAGGTTCCGTTCATCGATTCGGTGGTGATCTACGACGGGCGCCTGCAGATGCTCACACCGCCGACGGAGCAGGTCATCCTGGGCGACCAGAAGCGCATCGAGGTCGATACCTACACGCGATTTCGCATCGGCGATCCGCTGCGCTTCTATCAGGCGGTGCGCACGCTCGAGCAGGCCAATGCGCAGCTGACGCAGATGATCAGCTCCTCGCTGCGCCGCGAACTCGGCCAGGTGCAGTTGCGCTCCCTGCTGTCGTTGGATCGCCAGCTGACGGTGGCGCGAATCGAGAAGGACGTCGCCGAGAAGGCGTTGCCCCTCGGGATCGAGGTCACCGAAGTGCGGCTGCATCGCGCCGACCTGCCGCCCGAAACCAGCCAGGCGATCTACGATCGGATGACGTCCGAGCGCCAGCGCGAGGCCAAGGAGGTCCGTGCCCAGGGCTTCGAAGGGGCGCAGCAGATACAGGTCAAGGCCGACAGCGAACGGACCGTGCTGCTCTCCCAGGCACAGCGCCAGGCCACCATCACGCGCGGCGAGGCCGATGCAGAAGCCAGCCGGATTCTTTCCGCCGCTTTCAGCAGGGATGCGCAGTTCTACAAACTGTACCGTTCCCTGCAGACGTACCGGCAGTCGTTGGCCGACACCCAGCCGACGCTGATATTGACCCCCGACGCCGCGTTTCTGCGGCAGTTCCGCACCGGCCCCGGAGCGGCCAGCGACAAATAGGTTGATGGGCGCCGACGACCTCTCGCCGCAAACCGAGGCTGCGCCACGCCGCCGATTGGCGAGGCTGCTCGCGGTGGTCGGGCCCGGACTGGTCGTCATGCTGGCCGACATCGAGGCCGGCAGCGTCATCACCCTCGCGCAGAGCGGCGCGCAATGGGGCTACAGGCTGCTGCTCCTGCAGGTGCTGCTGATCCCGCTCATGTTCATGACCCAGGAACTGACGGTGCGCCTCGGCTTGTGCACCGGCAAGGGCTGTGGTGAACTGATCAGGCAACGCTACGGCCCGGCGGTCGCGATGGCGGCTACCGCCGTGCTGCTGGTCAGTTGTTTCGGGGCGCTGATCACGGAGATGAGCGGGCTGGTCGGGGCCGGAAGCCTGTTCGGCATTCCTCCCTGGCAGACTCTGGTGCTGCTAGTGGCGCTGATATTCGGCATGGTGCTCACCGGATCCTACCGGGCAGTGGAGCGGGTGGTCGTCGCCATCGGTCTGTTTTGCGTGGCGTTCATCGTGATGGCGATCAAGGCGAGGCCGGACGGAGAGCGGATCGTGCAGGAGATCTGGCAATTGCCGATTGGCGATCACGAATTTCTCTATCTGGTGGCCGCGAACATCGGTACCAGCATCATGCCGTGGACGATCTTCTATCAGCAGTCGGCGCTCATCAACAAGGGATTGAACAGCGGCCAACTCCGGGCCGCGCGCCTGGAGACGATGCTGGGAGCGATCCTGTGCCAGATACTCTCCGCCGCCGTGCTGATCGCTTCGGCTTCCACGCTCTACACGCATCGCCACGGTGCCGGGCTCGACAACATCGCGCAGATCGGCGAGGCCTTCGGCACCTTGATCGGGCCCACCTGGGGAAGGGCCGTCTTCGCGATCGGCTTGTCGGGTGGCGCGCTGGTGGCCACCATCGTGGTCTGTCTGACGGCCGCGTGGGCGATGAGCGAGGCGATGGGCCTGCGGCATTCGCTCGAGCAGCATCCGCTCGAGGCCCCCTGGTTCTATGGGCCCTTTGCGGCGCTGCTCATCGCCGGCGCGCTGCTGACCGGCTCGGGCGTCAATCTGATCCATCTTTCGATTGCGGTGGGCGTGGTCAACGCGCTGCTGCTGCCGCTGGTATTTCTGATGCTGTTTCTTCTGGCCCGGCGCGAGCTCCCGCAGGAGCATCGGCTGAAGGGCGGCTACGCGCTGCTCGTGGGGGCCGGATTCGTACTGACCGCCGCCCTCGGTCTGTATGCCGGAATCGCCGGCTCGGTGGAATGACACAGGGGTTGCCGCATGACGTTGGATTCCCTGTTTCGCGCATTGAGCCTGATATTTCAGGTGTCGCTTCTCGACCTGATACTGTCCGGCGACAATGCGGTGGTGATTGCGCTGTCCTGCCGCAGACTGCCGCCGCGCCAGATGAAGCAAGCCATGTTGCTGGGAAGCGGCGCCGCGATCGGTTTGCGAGTGCTGCTCACCCTGATGGTCAGCATGCTGCTGCAGGTGGCGATGCTCAAGTTGATCGGCGCCGTGCTGCTCATCGTAATTGCGATCCGCCTGCTGATCGAGGAGGAGCGGGCCGCGCAGTCGCCGGGCGATGCCGTTCCCGCGGGCCTGGGGAGCGCCGTGATGACCGTGCTCGTAGCCGACCTGGTGATGAGCTTGGACAACGTGGTGGCCCTGGCCGCGGTCACCCAGGGCAGCGTTCTCTACCTGGTCCTCGGCCTGGTGGTGAGCGTCGCATTGCTGATGATCAGCAGCAGCCTCATGATAAACCTGCTGCGGCGGTATCCGCTGCTCATTCCGGGGGCAGGCGCGTTGCTCGGCTATATTGCCGGAGGCATCGCGGTATCCGATCCCGCCGTCGCAGTGTGGGTGAATACGCAATCCCCGGCGCTCACTGGACTCGTACCCGTGCTGTGCGCCGTGTTCGTGGTGGCGGAGAGCCGCATCATCGAACGCCGGCGCCGCCAGCTTCCGCGCCCCACGGCGCCGGTGGCGGCGCCGAAGTTGGCACCGCCGGCGGGGCCGCGCGAATCCACGAGGCCCGCTGCGGCCCGACTCGTGATGGCGGGCGAACCCGTGGTTGCGGCCTCACCTGCGGCTGCGGCCGAACACGTCGTGCCCGCTGCGGCCGATGCCGGGCGCGCGAATCGTTTTGGTCTTGGGAAACTGCTCGGCAACCCGTTCGTTCAAGCGACGGCGAGCGTTCTCCTGGCCATATTCTGTCTGCTGTTCCTGCCGAAGGCCCTGGACATCGTGATCCTGATTGCCATCGTGGCGCTCATGCTGTTCAAGATCTTCTGAAAACCCCCGCCGACCGGCTACCAGTGTTCCTTGAACGGCCGCGCCTCGACCTCGAATGACCAGGCCGAGCGCGGCTGCGTGGTCAGGCGATAGGCGGCATCGGCCAGATCGTCGGGTGCAATGAAAAAATCATCGGGCTTGTCCTTGAGCACGGCGCGGGTGCGCGGCAGATCGACCACGCCGTCGACGATGATCAGCGAGACGTGGATGTTGTGGGGCCACAGGTGCCGCGCCATGGACTCGGTCAGGCTCCTTTGCGCGGCCTTCGCGGGCGCAAATCCCGCGGCCCGCGCGACGCCGCGGCGCGACGAGGTGGCGCCGATGACCACGATGTTGCCGCCGCCGCGGCTCTTCATGGACGGTATGACTCTTTTCGCGGTGCGCATCAGGCCCAGCACGTTCACCCGAAGCGATTTGTCGAGCACCTCGGGGTCGATCTCCTCCACCGTGCCCCACACGCCGGATCCGGCGTTGTAGACCAGCGTATGCACCGGGCCCATGTCGCGCTCGATCGCCTCGAAGGCGTGGGCCACCGACTGGGGTTCAGCGGCATCGCAGAGGTAAGCGCGTGCGTCGGGCAGGCTCGCCGCGAGCGGACCGCTGACGTCGTTCGTGCGTGCGAGAAGGGCGACCGCATAGCCTTCCCGGGCGAAGCGGCGGCCGAGCGCGGCGCCATTTCCCGGCCCGACGCCGACCACTGCGCACACGCTTTTAGGGCCGGCGGCGGTCACAGGGTCTGTCCGTGGGATCCGAGCGGCGGCCAGGCGTAGATCGGCCGCATTTGCGGCACCGCGCGCTCCATCGAATCGGGTCGGTCCAGCGGAGATCGGTCCAGGTCAAGGGCGCGCATGGTTTGGGTTTCCCAGGTCAACCGGCGGCCGCACCGCCGCGGCAGATCGAGCGGCTATGGTATGCCTTTCGCGGGCAGGTGTGTACGCCCGGCGAACTCCCCTTTCATCGGGCCGGCGGGCGTAGCAAAATGGGGCGTGCGGGAGTCGGAGCCTGCCGTGCCCCCCGGGTCGAACGGGAAATCTTGAGCGGAGGTTGCGTGGCCTTGGACGTCGAACATGAGCATGAGCATCAGGACGTTCCGCCCGACGTGGCGCTGCGCGTCATGTCGCTCGAGTCGTTGCTCGTCGAGAAGGGCATCGTCGACAAATCCGCCCTCGACGCTCTGGTCGACGCATACGAGCGCCAGATCGGCCCGCGAAATGGCGCGCGCGTCGTGGCGCGCGCCTGGACCGATCCCGGGTACAAGCAGAGGCTGCTCGACGATGCGGACCGGGCGATCGCGGAAATGGGGTACGCTGGGACGCAGGGCGAGCACATGGTGGTGGTCGAGAATACGCCCT
This sequence comes from uncultured Gammaproteobacteria bacterium, assembly GCA_963707765.1. Lineage (GTDB taxonomy): Bacteria > Pseudomonadota > Gammaproteobacteria > Steroidobacterales > Steroidobacteraceae > Bog-1198. The sequence goes on from CAVPQZ010000001.1 coordinate 179,439, forward strand.
CGGTGCACAACGTCGTGGTGTGCACGCTGTGTTCCTGCTATCCGTGGCCGGTGCTGGGCCTGCCGCCCGTATGGTACAAGTCGTCGGCCTACCGCTCGCGAGCCGTCATCGATCCGCGCGGCGTGTTGCAGGAGTTCGGCACCGCGCTTCCGCCGGGTGTGGAAGTACGCGTTTGGGACAGCACGGCCGAAATCCGCTACCTGGTCCTTCCGGAGCGCCCTGCGGGATGCGCGCATATGAACGAGGAGGAACTGGCGCGTCTCGTGACCCGCGATGCGATGGTGGGCGTCGTGCGGTGAACGGCATTCACGACATGGGTGGAATGCACGGGATGGGGCCGATCCCTGTCGACGACCCTGGCGGGGTATTCCACGCACCTTGGGAGGGTCGGGTGTTCGCGATGCGGCGCGCGGCGGGAGCGTGGCGCCGGTGGAACATCGATGCGATGCGTTATGCCATCGAGCAGATTCCGCCTGCGCAATACCTGCAAGCGAGCTACTACGCGCGGCATTATCTCGCGTTCGTCGATATCCTGCTGTCCAGCGGGCTGGTTACCCGTGAGGAGATGGCAACCGGCCGGCCGGCGGCGGGTCAACCCAAGCTCACGCCGCCGTTGACCGCTGCCATGGTGCCCGAGATGGTCGCCAAGGGATTCCCAACCGCGCGAGGCGCGTCCGTGTCGCCGAACGTGCGCGTCGGACAGCGCGTGCGCACGCGCAATTTCCAGCCCGAGGGACCGACGAGACTCCCGAGATACGCGCGCGATAAATCGGGCACCGTCGTCCGCGACCACGGCGTCTTCGTGTTTCCGGACTCCAACGCGCAGTTCCTCGGCGAGAAACCTCAACATCTCTACTCCGTGCGGTTCAGCGCGCTCGAACTCTGGGGCGATAAGGCGCACCCCGGCGATTCTGTTCATCTGGATCTCTGGGATGACTATCTCGAGCCAAGCTGACCGCTTGAACATGGCTGCACGCCTCGCGGCGCTGCCGGACTTGCCGCGTGACGCGGGTGAGCCGGTGTTTGCGCTGCCGTGGCACGCGCAGGCATTTGCCTTGGCGGTGACGCTGTCGGATCGGGGGGTATTCACCTGGGCGGAATGGACCGCGGCGCTATCGGCGCAGATCAGAACGGCAGGGACGGACGGTCCCGATGACGGGTCCCGCTACTACGGCCATTGGTTGGCGGCGCTCGAGCTCCTGGTGCTGGACAAGGGGCTATGCGATGCGCCGTCGCTGGATCGGCGAAGGGAGGCGTGGGCGCAGGCCTACCGCCGCACTCCGCACGGCGCGCCCGTCACGCTGGGCGCGGACGATTCCGCCTTCTCAGGATCCGCCGGCTAATCGGAACAGGCGACCCCCGCCGGCGCGCCCGTGGGCGCTCCGAGGCGGACCGAATCGGTCTCCAGCTTCTGAAATCTCAGGTGCTGGATCGCCGGAGGCTGCGTCGGCGACAACGTAAAGAACGCGCCGACGGTCCCGTTTGCACAGCTGATGTTGAACTGGCCGCGCAGCCAGTTCTCCGCGGCGACGTTGCCGGCGCCGATGCATTCGCCCATTTCATCCTTGAGCTTGCGGATTTCGTCCCGGCGTTGCGCGGCCGGGACGTCGATCAACAGGTTCATCGCCGCGACCTGCTCGATGCCGCCGTCGTCCCATCGATTCCAGAGGTCGTAAATGCGATCGCGCATGCGAACGAGGATCGGCGACGCGGGTACCTCTCGGGGCCGAAGGGCGCCGGTCCGGAGGAAGGCATCCCAGGCCTGATTGACCGCCTCGGCGGGCCCGGAGTAGGTGAGCGTCGCCATCGCGAACACGCCGACGCCGTAATCCGGCAACCAGGCCATGTATGACCCATAGCCGGGAAGCCCGCCGCCATGGGCGACAATGTGCGCGAACCGGCAATCGGCGGCCACGCGCAATCCGTAGCCGTACCCGGTCTCCTCCGCCCGCGTCCTGCCGTCGACGCGCCGGGCGCTCAGGTTCGCCCGGGTCCACAGTTGGCTCATCTCCCGCAGGGAGCTGCGCCGCACCGGCCCGTCCTCCGGCGCGTCCCGCGGGGGCCACGCCGCGAGGTGGAAGGCGATGTATTTGCCCAGGTCATCGGCGTCGGTGAGCAACCCGCCGGCGGCGCCGAAGGCCCCCTGCGGCAGCGGCGGCTCCTCGAGGTAGGTGCCGTCGGGCCGCAATCGGTAACCCACGGCGAGCCGGCCGGTCGGCACGGCGGAGAATTCAAAGGTCGTCGAGTGCATGTGAAGCTTGTCGAGGATGCGCCGGCGGACGTACTCATCGTAGCGAACGCCGGACGCTCGCGTCACGATCTGTCCCAGCAGGCCGAAGGCGAAGTTCGAGTACTCGTAGCGGGTGCCCGGAGGCGTGGAGAAGGGGATGCCCCGGCGCAACCATCGCGTGAGATCCTCATCGCTCGCGGCCAGTTGCTGGTCGGCCCACGGATTATCCTCCGGAAATCCGGCGCTGTGACTCAGGAGCTGGCGGACGGTGATCGGCGGCGTGTCGCGCGTCGGCAGTTCCATTCGGCTGAATTCGGGGATCCAGCGCGACACGGGATCTTCCAGCGAGAGCTTTCCGCGATCGCGCAAGTCCAGGATGGCGAGCGCCGTGAAGCTCTTCGTCATCGACGCGATGCGAAATACCGTGGCCGCGGTAATGGGCGCGTGGCTCGCGAGATCCGCGACGCCCATCGATTCGACGTGCCGGAGCTCACCATCGATGACGATGCCCCACACCATGCCCGGTATGCCTTTGGCGGTGGCATAATTGCGGAATATTCCATCGATCGCCGGAAAGGCTTCGGCGAGCTTGGCTGTTCGGGCCGGATCCGAGAATTGCGGTGCCGGATCGGCATCGGAAGCCGCCGCGGGCGACGCGGCCGAGGCGCAGAACAGGAGCAGCCACAACGTTGAATGCCTCACCGCCGGGAGCATGCCACAAATGAACGCGCAGCGAAGAACCGGTCGCGCCGCCTCGAGGCCCCCGGATGCCCCGCCGGCCGGCGGGTGCCGCTGACCGGTGCGCCGGTGAGCGAGGATCCGGCAATCGACGGGCTGCTCGACCGCGCCCGGCGGCTCTGCGCCGCGGGCCGGGACGAGGCTGCCAAGGCGACGTATCTCGAGGTGCTTCGCCGCGACCCGGGCCACTTCAGCGCGCTGAACGAGCTGGGCACGATTGCGCTGGCAACCGGTCATCGCTCGGCGGCGCGCACGGCCTATGCGCAGGCCGTGCAGCTGCACCCGGGCAATCCCGTCGGACGGATCAACTTCGGAAACCTGTGCTTCCAGGACGGCGATTTTTCCGCCGCGCGGAGCCACTACGAAGCCGCGCTGGCGGCCGATGCCTCTATTCCCGAAGCGCACCAGGGGCTCGCCCGCGCGCTCGACGCCTTGGGGGACGCCGCCGGGGCCGAGCCCCATTGGCGCGCGGGCTTTGAGGGTCACGCCCTGGTCCCCCAGCGCTACCGGGGCACGGCACCCGGCGTCCGTGTCCTGCTCCTGGTATCCGCGCGCTTCGGGAACATCGGCACGCAGCTCATCCTGGACGACCGAGTGTTCGAGGTCGTTGCGCTGTACGCCGAGTATCACAATCCGGCGCAGGCGCTGCCGCCGCATGCCGTGGTGTTCAATGCCATCGGCGACGCCGATCTTTGCGGCGCGACGCTGGCGCGGGCCGCGGCGCTGCTCGAGCGTACGAGAGCGCCCGTCATCAATGCGCCGTTGCTGGTGCAGAGGACCGGCCGGGCAGACACAGCGCGGCACCTTGCCGGCGTGCCGGGCGTCATAGCACCCACGATCGTGCGGATTGCCAAGCGGGCGCTCGATGCCTCCGCCGTAGCGCGCTTCCCGGTGCTGCTGCGAACCCCGGGTCATCACATGGGCAGTCATTTTCTCCGGGTCGAGCGGCCGGAGGAGATGAAGGCCGCCGCGGACCGCCTGCCGGGCGACGAGTTGCTCATGATCGAGCACCTCGACGCGCGCGGAGCCGACGGAATGGTCCGGAAATATCGCGTCATGTTCATCGACGGCGCCTTGTATCCGCTGCATCTGGCGATCTCGTCGGATTGGAAGGTCCATTACTTCAGTTCGGCCATGGCCTCGGAGTCGCGCCATCGCGCGGAGGAGCGGGAGTTCCTCGAATCGATGGCCGCCGTGCTGGGTCCGGTGGCGATGCGCGCGCTCGCATGCATTGCAGGGATAATGGGGCTCGACTATGCGGGAATCGATTTCGGCCTGAATATCGGCGGCTCGCTGCTCCTTTTCGAGGCCAACGCCACGATGATCATCGCTCCTCCGCCTCCGGATTCCATGTGGGACTACCGCAGGGCGGCCAGCGAGCGGGCGCTGGATGCCGCCCGGCGCATGGTGCTGGCCCGAGCGGACTCCGGATTGCGGACGCGCGGCCGATAGACCTCTCGCCGGCTGAGCCGCAGCCGCCAATCCAAGGCCGCTGCCTGGGCGGGCTCACGGACTTTCCCCGCATCCGTTAGAATTGATGCGGTGATCCGCACAGCCGTACTGTTGTCGTTGCCCATGCTCGCCCATGCCGGCGTCGCCTATGAAGTCGCCGTGCGGCCCGTCGACGAGAACAACCTGACCGTGGCGGCGGCATCGCCGCCCGCAGCGGTGATCACGCAATACTTCGTCGAGGCCGGCAAGATCCGCATCGGCGGGGCAAGCGCCAAAACGAGCTATCTCTTCAAGGACGGGATGATGTACGTCATCGACAACCCGTCACGCGTAGTCCACATCCTCAAGCACGCGACGACCGCCCAAGTGGTCGCCCATTACCTCGATACGGTGAAGCAGCTGGAGGCCGCCGCCGCCGCGGCTCCGCCCGCGGAACGACCCGCTGCGCAGCAGAAGGCCGATGATTTGAGAGCGGTCAGCGACAGGCTGCTCGAGGCGGTGCCTCGCGACTTCCGCACCACGTCCCGATTCGAGTCGGTGGAGGGGCGGGCTTGCCGAATCTGGGAGGAACGCGAAGGCGGCGCCAAGCGCCTGGAACTGTGCGTGGCGCCGGCCGCGACCGTGCCCGGCGGCGCAGAAATCCTCAACGGCATGAAGACGCTGAGCCAGTTCCGGCAGGGATCCGATTTCGCCTTGGGGGTGGAGTTCGGACTGTCGGATTGGTGGCCCGATCTCGCGAGCCTGAACGGCGTGCCGCTGCTCATCCGCGAATACAAGTACGACAGCGTGGTGTCGGAGGTGATGCTGGGGGCCATGCACGAGGCCGCGGCCGCTTCCAAATGGGATCTGCCCGCCGGATACGTCACCCAGGACGGGCCCGAGTACGCTCTGTGGTATATGCGCTGACGCCGCTCCTAGCCGGCCTGCGCCAGCCAGACCTCGCCATCCGGCCACGCGGGCGCCGATTTAGCGCACCGGAATCCGCTATCCTCATCGGCGCGGTTCGATAACTCGTACCGGCGCGCGGCGGCGCGCTTGTTCGCAGGGTTGGTCTCGAGCCAGGACCCGCCCTTCAGGACCTTCCTGCCGGCCACCGTGCTGTCCACCCATTGCCAGACGTTTCCGGACAGGCCCTTGTAGCGCCCGCCAATGCCCCCGGCGGGACCGTCGCTCACGTGCGGCGGCGCGCGCGGCGGCACCGCCACCGGATCGGCGTTGTCGCCCCAAGGAAATATGCGGCGCGCCGGCCCGCGGGCGACGTACTCCCATTCGTCCTCGGTCGGCAGACGCTCGCCCTTGGATCGGCAATACGAGGCAGCGTCCTGGAAGGTCACGGCCACCACCGCCGCGTCGTCGTCGACGGCATGCGCTTTCAACGCATTGCGCCAGGAGCCTCCGTTCACGGGCTTCAAAGTGCCGTCGACCACGGCATAGGCGAAGCCGGACTTTTCGGCCTGGGTCCGATAACCGGTGGCCTCGACGAATTGACGAAAGGACCGAACGCTCACCGGCACGGCGTCGAGTTCGAACGGTTCGAGCCTCACCTCCCGCAGCCGTTCATCGTCGTACCAGCTCGGACGGCACTCCGCCGAATACTGGCGGCACAGCGCGAAGGCCGCCTTGATTTGCTCCGGTGTGCTGCCGAGCGTCACCTGCCGCGGCGTGACGTCGATCAGCTGACGAATCACCATCTGCGAATAATTGTGGGCCGTGTCGATTTCGCTGAACTGGATACCGAGCGAGTGCAGCAACGGCACGGCCCGCGATCCGGCCATCAGCGGGCCGGCGGGTTCCAGCGGCCCGGGGCCGGTCGGCGCCGACGTGCCGATGCCCTGCGGCTTCGCATCGGGCGGAGCGCCCGGGCCGAAGAGACTGGACACCCAAGCGCCAAAACCGCCGGACTGAGACCTGGCCGATGCGGCGGCTGCTGGCGCCGGGGCGGGCGTCGGTGCCGGGGCCGGCATCGGCGCGGCGGTCGGGCCCGGCGCGGGGATCGCGGCGCTGCCGGCGTCCCCCGCCATCCTGCCGGGCGCGGAGAAATAGAAATCCCCGGTGAGAGAGGAAGATTCCCACGGTATCTGCCGTCCCGAGGTGGCGCTCATGACGCCGACGCGCACATGCTTGAACACCTGTTCCACCGGTTCGTGCAGATCGCGCATGGCGTGCGTGAGCGCTTCGGTGTAGGGACTGTTGCGTCCGCTGCCGTCGGCGGCCACGGAACCCGGGGCGGTCGAATAGGCGATGAGTATCCCGGCAGGGGCGTCCATGGAGGCGAGGCCATGGTCGACGCCGCGCAGGCTGCGCGTGAAGGGATTGTTGCGGCATGCATCGAGAATCACGATGTTGAGCCGGTTGCGGGCGTAGCGCATCTGCTCGATCACCCAATCGGCGCCGACGGCCTCGATCTCGACGTCGCCTTCGCGTTCAATGCGCGCCGTGGTGGGGATGAGGTAGTTGCGGCCGTTGAGCTGCACTCCGTGGCCGGCGTAATAGAACAGACCCACCGAATCGGGACCCGCCTTTTCGAGCCGCGCGCCGAATTCCTGAATCGCCCGCTTCATGGCGTTCTGATCGGCATTGCGGCGCTCGATGACCTCGAATCCGAGATTGGCGAGCGAATCGCCCATCAGCTTGGCGTCGTTGGCGGGATTCGAGAGGGGACCGCTGTCGTAATCGCTGTTGCCGATGACCAGAGCGATCCTGTTTTCCGCCGCGGACCCCGCCGCCGGCCAAAACATCATCGCCGAGAGCAGGGCCATGGCCGCCGCCATGCGCAGTGCCAGATTCGCCGATGTGGAATGGATCAGACCCATGCTCCTCCGGAGTATAGTAGGTGGCTGGCGAACCGGCAGCGCTTGGTGGCATTATCCCGGGCATCGCAGGTGCAGGAGATGCTCATGATCGGCCGCAACGTGAATTTGCGGATCGCTGGATGGCTGGTGGCCGGTTCGCTGGCCGCGCCGCTTTTGACCGCGCCGGCGCAGGCGGGCATTCTACGCGACGTGATGGTTTCGGTCGGCCTGGCGAAGCCGCCGCCGCCGGCTCCCGGTGCGGCGGGCCCGGACACCCTTCCCCGGCAGGGCTATGCCTGCTGCGTCCTGCATTACAGCCGCGACTGGATCAACGACGGAAACTACGCGGAATTGCCCATGATCCCCGTAGGCACGCCCGTCGAGGTCTTGAGCTATGGCAGCAATCGGGCATATGTAAAAATCGACGGTAAGCCGATGCGCCTCGGCCACGACTACGGCCGCGATCAGGAGACGCTCGAGGCGTGGGTGCACAAGATCGTGGTGAACGACGACCCGCGGCCGCGGATCGCGACCTATGCGCCGACGGTTCAGGAGGCGATCCGCCAGGGGAAGGTCATGGTGGGGATGACCCGCGAACAGGCGATCGCCGCGATCGGGTATCCGTTGACCAGCGAAAACGTGTCGCTCGATGCGCCCGTTTGGCGATGCTGGCGCTCGAGTCACGGCGAGTACGACTTGAACTTCGGACCCGAGGGACGCATCACCTCGATTACCGGCGATGTCAGCGTGACGAGCCTGGTGACCTACCAGCCGTAGCCGCGCCGAGTTGCGCCGGCGGCGCCGCATGCGCGATGAGCAGCACATTCGCAAACGGTGTGCCGTGGCTCATGGGAAGCGCGCTGCTGTCGAAACCGCAGTCCCGCAAAGCCGCCTGCCACTCGGCGATGCTGCGGCAATGCGAGGTCACTCCGCCGTGACCGCGCAGGAACATCACCGTGCGGTCCACCCAGCGCGTGTACCGGTGGCGCAAGCCCGCGCCCGCGTCGCCGACGCGCAACAGCAGCAGCCCACCCGGGGACAAGGCCGCGCGAATCCGCTGCAGGACGTCGGACTGCTCCGAGGCGTCGAGGTAGTGCAGCACATCCAACACCACCACGGCATCGGCTTCGCCGAAATCGGCCCGGCGGATATCGCCCGCCTGGATGTCGAGCTCGGACCCGAGGGCGCGCTGCGCCCGCTCGACCTCGCGCGCCATCAACTCGATCCCGCGGATCGACACCGGGCGGGGCGGGGAGGGCAGGGAATCCGGCCATGCCCCGCGATCCTGCAGGCGCATAGCGGCCCGCAGCCAGGCTGCGAGCAACCCTTGGCCGCAGCCCAGATCGAGGATGCGCGATCGGCCGGACAAGAGACCCTGTTCCAGGAGCGATCGATAAATGGGGTCCGCGCGAAGCTTGCCGCGCGCAAAAAAATACGCGAAAAGCCCCGGCCCCGCCCTGAGGTAGGGTTTGCATGCGCCGTTCAGCAGCGCTCCACGCCACCATGACAGTTCCACGTCGGCGCCTGAGTCGCGGGCCCTAGGGGCCCAAGCGCCCGAGATCACGGATCTCCACCCGGCGATTGCTCGGATCCTGTGGGTTGTCGGGGGTCAGCAGGCGCTCCGATCCATAACCCACCGTATCCAGCCGGCCGGCGTCGATTCCCTTGCCCACCAGGTAGCGCTTCACTGCTTCGGCGCGCTTGAGAGAGAGCTGCTTGTTGTACATGGCGCTGCCTTTCGCATCGGTGTGGCCGGCCACGACGAAACGGTCCGACGCGAGCGAGGGCAACTTGAGGGCGGATTCGAGCTGTTGCAGCTGGGCTGCGGCGGGGGCCTTGAGTTCGCTGGAATTGTGGCCGAAGGGAATATTGAGGTTGACCGACTGGCCGGCATCGGCAGAGTCGCGCCGCGTCAGCCCGCGCGGCGTGAAGCTGCGGGTCTGCCCGGGCGGACGCAGGGCTTGCTCGATCTGCTGGTCCGTGAGAACACCCGGCGCCTCCCGGGAGGCTGGTGGATCCGCGGCGAGCTTGCGGGCGGGCAGGCACGCCAATCCCCAAGCGCCGAGGAGGGCGATGGCCAGCAGTTTGCGGTTACGGGTCATTTGATAGGTTCCAGGCCCAAAGTGCGTCGCTTCTGGTTGTAGTCTTCCCGGGCGGCGGCAAGCCGGCGCTGCGAGTCGTCGCGGCCGGCTTCGCCCGCGTGGCTTCGCGCATCGACCAGGGCGTCGAAGTACCGGTCCCGCGCCCGGTCGATGTCGCTTCCGGGCGCCGAATCGGGCTCCCCCTGCAATCCGGGCGCGCTCAAGGACTTCGAGAGCGCTCCCGTGGCGGCGCCGCCCAACGCCGAGGCCACGGCCCCTCCCGTCTTGCCGATGACGTCCGCGAGGGCCAATCGGGCCTTGTCCTCCGATTCCGATTCGGTCACGGCTACCTCGATGGACACCGGCATGAACTCCAGGGGTGTCCGGGGCAGGTCCCGGTATTCGGCCGTGCGCGCCTCGATTTCCGCGGCCTGCGATTGGTCCTGCACCGCAATCCGCAGCCGCTCCTGCCGCAAGCCTTCCGCGATGTCGGGACCGGCGGCCGCAATGCGTTGATCGAGGCCGGCCATGATACGTTGATTGCGCGTGTGCGCCCGCCGCAGCGCCTCCAGCTCTCCGATGGCTTCTTGATGAACCCGGGTGTCGGCGTCGTATTTTCGGCGCGCATCGGCGGACAGAGGCGGAACCCGCCACCACAAGTCAGGGTTGCCGGAGCCGCCCGCCGATTGCGCTCCCGCCTTCACCGTGCCCACGTCGACCCAGGCGCTGGCCAGCACCTCCTGCTGATCCGTGGCGCCCGGATCCGACACCTTCAGCGAGTAAACGGTGGTCCGCGAGGCGTTCTTGTCCGGAGTCGTCAGGAGCGATTCGACGTGGTAGCCCGCGTCCTTGAGCCGGAATGCGGTGCCGTCCTGGGAAAACTCGAAGCGCGACTCGTACACCGCGCGCGCCTTGCCCGCGAGACAGATGTTCGCGCGCTTCAGCTGATTTTCGATCGAATCGTCGGATCTCGAGGTTTTCCATTCGTCCCGCGGTTTGCCCAGGCTCTCGCGGGCGAGTTCCTTCGGATGGTACTCGGCCTTGCAGTCCGCCGGATCCGGTTTGAACGAGCCGGCGGCCACGATGGTCATGCAGCCGAGTTGCGCGTTCAGGCCAATTTCGGGAGCCGGATCGAAGGTGGCCCGATAGAGGTTCATCTGCCTGCGCACGGCGTAACGGGTATCCTTGCGCGCGCCGCCCGCCTTGATGCGCTCGGCGGATCCTTCGATCTCGTGATTGATGAACAGCTCCGTCAACTTGCCGACGACGAGGCCGATCAGAGGCAGGAATTTGGGAGTCTCCCCCGCATCCTCGCCGGCCGCGGCCGGGACGAAAAACGGCTCGTCCGCGACCACGCAGGCCTCGTTCAGGTAGGCGCGCACTTCGACCGCATCGTGCGAAGTCTCCCGTGACGCGTGCGCCGCTTGCGCGACCAGGATGGACAACCCGAGGAACGCGGCGGTGCGCGCAGGCAGGCCGCTCATTTCGCCGTGCCCCCCACTGGGGCGCCTGCGGACGCGAGCAAACCGTCCAGGCGGTGCAGGATGAGCGTCCATTGCTGCTTTTGCGATGGATCGGTCATCGTCGCGAGATTTTCGACCACGCGTTCGCGCGCCAGATCGCCGAACCGCTTGAGCATCACGCCCGCCTCCAGCAGATCTTCGCCCGTGCAGGCGTCGGCATGGAACACCCAGACGGGCACGCCGCTGCCGGCGGTGCGGCCGCTCATGCCGCAGCGCCGCGGCGGGGGATCGCCGCGCCAGAGCAGCCCGAACACGTCGAATATGGCGCCGGCATTGGCGGCGAAATAGGCGTGTCCGAGCATGTCGGCCGGCACCGCCGACATGTCGATGGAGTCGATGCCGGGGAGCTTGATGATGACGTCGCCCGCGGTGCCCGCGCGCGGCGCGCCGTGCAGCAGCTGGGAGCTGCGCAGGGCGTAGTCGTTGTTCGACGCATACAGCGTCACGCGGTCCGCGGCGAGCTCGAGGCTGCGGATGGAATCGACGAAGTAATCGCGATCGACGTCCGGGGCGGTGAACACGATCTGACCGAAGATGTGCTGCCGGTCCTTGGGCGCGCGCCCGGCCAGAATAGTCTGCAGCGCTTCGATCAACGCGCGGTTGCCCATGCTGTGCGCCAGGATGTGCACGTGGGCGGCACCCGACTGGGCGACGATGATCCCGAGAAATTCGGCCAGCTTCCGGCCGCTGATGCCGACCGCCGCCTCATCGACGGCATAGGCCGTGGGGCTGCCCTGCGAGGGCCAGCTGTAGAGGACCGGCGTTCCGTCGAAGTCGAGGTCATACGCCAGCTGGGCCGCGCGCCGCGCCGCGTCCTCGAAGGTGTTGTTGAATCCGTGCACGAAGACGAACAGGTCCTTGGACGGGGAGGATTTGATCTGCGCCTGCAGGTTTCGGACGAAATCATCCTTCGCCAGCGGCGCGAGGCGGTCGAGCAGCACGTAGCGGCTGCGCAGCTCCCCGGCGTCGAAGACGTAGTCGGCCCAGCGGGGCTGCGTCTCGAGCTCGGCCGCACGGTGCGCGGCAGGGATGGTCACGTCGAAATAACCGAACTGGAGCTCCCCGCGCGCCTTGCCGTAGTAAGCGGCGGGCCGAAGATCGCCCGTGGGCGCCCGGTTCGTGCCGTAGTACACCCGGACGTCGGCGAAGCCGTGCGCCTGGGCGTAGTGCCGATTGCGCCCAGGGTTGGGCAGATCTCCGCGGGTCGCGGCGTGCAGCAACTGCGCCTCGACCTGGGCCGCGGCCGGCGCGTCGCCGGCGGCGCGATAAATGTCCCGTAGACGGCCGAGCGAGGCGACGACGTTTGGATGCCGTTCCCCATAGGTACGCCGCTCGATGGCAAGAATGCGAAGCTCCAATGTCTCGGCGTCCTGAAAGCGACCGGCCTTCAGCGCGAGGTCGGCGAGGCCCGTCAACGCGGAGACGAGGTCGGGATGATCGGGGCCGAGGACGCGCTCCTGCGTCGCCAGGGCACGCTCGTAATACCCGCGGGCCGCGGCCAGTTGCTGCGCCTCCGCCGCGTAATCTCCGAGGTTCTGCAGCAGTTCGGCCAGTACCTGGGTATCCGGGCCGGCCTCGGTCAGCCTCACGGCCTCGTCGCCGTACTTGAGCGCGTTCTGGACCTGGCCTGCGGCCTTGGCCGCCTCGAGATTCTGGTAGGCCTGCAGCAGATCGGCCGACTGCGCCAGGGCGGCGAGCGGAATTGCGGCGCCGAGCGACAGGACGCAGGCCAGACGGGTGGCGCGCCGCCTCGCCGCCGCGGCAATTCCCGTGAATCGGCGTACCTCGAGCCACATCGCCGGCATGCGTGCATATCCCCAAGAAAATCTCGACCGGGCTTCGCGCCTAGGTCGAATCCGCCGTATTTTACGGCATGCGTTCGATGTTCGCTGGCCCTTTCGGAGCCAACCGCGCGGTGTACAATCGGGCGCAAGAAATCGTAATCACGCGAGATGAGGGTTTGACGTGGGTCGACGTGGGCGCGCGCTTCCGCTGGCCGTCTTGCTTGGCTTTCCACTCGTCTCCAGCCTGGCGTTGGCGCGCAACGTGGCTCTTCTCGTCGCCGTGGGGGAGTTCAGGGACCCGCAGCTGCAGTCGGAACGATTGCTCGGGACCCGCCGCCGACATCGAGTCGATGCAGCGCGCGCTGTCGGGCCGCTGGGGCTTCGCGCCGGCCGATGTCCGGTCAATCCGAGATCGGGATGCCACGCGCGAGCGGATACTCTCGGAGATCGCGGCGCTCGAACAGCGCAGCGCGCCCGGCGACAATGTGCTCATCTACTTCAGCGGCCACGGCACCAGCGCCAACGCGGGCGACAACGGATTCGACCTGCCGTACGCGACCGGCGCCTGGGTGCCCTATGACCTCGACTACAGCTCGCGGCAGGCGGCGAACCACACACTCGTCATCGGCCGGCGGGACTTGCTGCCGTTGCTTACGCGGCTCGATAAGGGAGGCCGTTGGGTGGTGGTGGTCTCGGACAGCTGCTACTCCGGGCAGGTGGTGCGCGCTTTCGGCCAGACCATCAGCCACTCGCGTTACCTGCCGCTGATCACCCGCGATCTGGGCGTCGCCCAAGAGACCGCCGCGCTCGCCGGGGCGCGCCCGCCGCCGCCGCCATATCCCTACCAGCACGTCGTGCTGCTGTCCGCCGCCAGCGACAGCGAGACCGGCGCGGACATTTCGACGCCGCAGGCTCTGCAGCAGGCGCCGACCCTGGACGGCCGGTTTCACGGCGCCTTCACCGATGCGTTCCTGCGATTGCTGGACGGTCAATTGCTGCCCGGTACGTTCAGCTACGCCCAGGGCCGCGATGCCATGAACAGCTTCCTGGAGCACCGCAATTTCGCCCAGCATCCGCAGCTCCTGCCCGGTATCGCCGAGGATCCGCTGGATATGGGCTCCAATCCGTTCCTGGGGGTGCAGGCGCCATCCGCACCGGCCGCCGCCGCACCCGCGCCGCGCAATGCGACAGTACATCTGCGGCTGGATGAGGTTTCCGCCGCGTTGCGCGCCAAGGTGGAGCACATCGCCGGTATAGCGGTCGTGGATGTTGACGGCGACCTCAATTTGCGCGAGCACGCGGGGCAGGTCGAATTATCGGGGCCCGCCGGGGACCCGATCCTGCGCACCGGCGCCGCCGATCCCAATCTCATCCGCCGCATCGCAGCGCAGGCCTGGGTGAAGCGGATCCTGCCGGAGCCGAAGGGAGATCTCGGATTGCGCGCCGAGACGAATCCCGGCAGCCGCGGCAACACCTTCGTTCAATGCGAGTCCTTCGCCTTCGAGGTGCACCTGCGAAAACCCGGCTACGTGATGCTCCTCGATCTCGACCCTCAGGGACACCTAACCGTGCTCTACCCGACTAGGGCGGCCGAACGTCAGATCGTGCCGGCCGGCATGGCCAAGGCCATTCCCGGGCCGGACCCGAAGGATCAGATTCTGGTGACCGCGCCGTTCGGCACCGACCAGGTTGCGGTGCTGGCATTCGAGCAGCCGCCCGCGTTCTTCGGCGACCTCACCGGGGCCGAGCGATTCGCCGCCGAGGGCGGCCGGGCCGAATCTCTGGCGAAGGGGCTGGCCAATGCGGCCGGAGCGATCGATGTGCAACAGATCAACGTGCATACGTATCCCGGCAAGACCGGCGGATTGTGCGGCTCGTGACGCCGAAGCCTCAATGGGGAGTCATGATGAGAGATCGTTTCATCGCCTTGGCGATCATTGCCGCCGCTTGCGTGCACCCCGGGGGCGCGCCGCGAGCACAAGGGACCGCCGGGCAGCCCACGGGCCCGCAGGCGCCGGTTCTGGCATCGAACCACGCGCTGATCATCACCGTATCCGAGTACCAGCGCAGCCCGCTGCCCGGCGTGCTCACCGACCGCAAGCTGGCCAATGAGCTGGCGCGGCGCTTCGGCGTTCCGTCGCAGAACATCGTGGAGCTCTCGGAGCAGCAGGTGACGCGGGAGGGATTGAAGCAGGCCCTGGTCGACATGAATCAGAGCGTCATGCCCGGCGACAGACTGTACGTGTATTTTTCCGGCCACGGCGCGCGATTTCTGTCCAAGGCCACGGGACAGTGCACGGAGAGCATCGTCATGCAGGACATGCGCGTCGTAACCAACACCGAATTCGCCTCGATGCTGAAGCCGCTGAGCGCCAAGACCGACAAGACCCTCGTGATGCTCGATTCCTGCCATTCCGGGGGAGTGGCCCGCGCCGCCAGCTCGCGCTCGGCCGGCCTGCTCAAGGGTCTGCGCCCGAAGTACAGCCCCGAGGCGTCGAGTCCGGAGTGTTCGCTGGCGGTGAACCTGGGCAGCTTTTCACAGGCGCGCGGAATCGATCTTAATACGACCGACAACAATCTTGTCGTCCTCGCGGCCGCGAGACCCAACGAAGTGGCATGGGATACCTCGAAGGGCGGCGCACTCACTTACAACTTCGAGCAATGTCTCGGCAGCGGCGCCGCGGATACCGACCACAGTGGATCGCTGTCGATGCAGGAACTCACCGCCTGCGTTCAGGCGCGCCTGGACAAGACCCAGGACGAATCGGCCCGCCAACACGCGACCTTGGCCGGCAACGGCGCCCTGGTGCCCGCATTCGGCAACGCACCGCCCGCCGACCCGGGCCCCGGAGCCCCCGTCCCGCCGGGCGCACCCGCCCCGGCGGATCCGCTGGCCATGCTGAATGACATCTACGGCCAGCGCGACGATCGGTGGGGCGTGCAGGCGACGGCCGAGGCCGCCCTGAAGATCGGATCCCACCTGTCCCTCTCGGTCCACTCGCAGCGTGACGGATTCGTCTATGTGTTCTACCAGGGGACCCAGCCGGGCAGCTTCTATCTGTTGTTCCCGAATCAGTTGGATTCGGACAATTCGATTGCCGCGGACCGGGAAATGCCGCTGCCGCGGCCGCAGTGGAACGTGACCGCGCTCGGGCCCACCGGTACCGATCATTTGCTGGTGATGGTCACCGAGTCGCCCCGCGACTTCTCGCAGCTGGCGCTGCCGGCGGAATACGTGAGTCAAGCGGGTCCATTCGAAAAGATCCGCACCACCGTGACGTCCGCGCAGCAGATCAGCCGCATTGCGATGCTTTCGGCGGCGGCCGGGAGCGAGGCTTGCAAGGGAAGTTCGGCCGCCCGCGATCTTGGCGTGGTCAAGCGGTGCTCGAACGTCTTTGGCGCCGCCCTCTTAAGTGTCGAGGAAACTCCCTAGAGATTCCGGTTCGGGCGCCTGCGGCGCCGGCCGGGGTCCAGAACGCTCGGCCGCTACGGGCCGGAGGCGCCGACCGGCGGCGGTTCGGAGCCTATGAGGGTTACCATGGTCAACGTCCGTGCGCCAAGCATGGCATTGTCGCCGGGATCGTCGATCACGACGTAGAAGCTTCGGGACTCGCGCCGTCCCGGGTCGACCACCACCGGGATGATGAGATTCACGGTGCTTTGTCCGCTCTCCATGCGCTCGGTATGGGCGGTGACGGGAACGAAATCCGTTCCGGATTTTGCGGTACCGGATTCCGTCCACCATGTGAAGTTGACGTCGCCGCGCAGGCTGCGGCTGCGCCGCACGATGACGCGTGCCGTAGGCTCCGCGGGAGGGACATCGACCTCGTCTGCGGCCAATTCGATGCGCGCTCTAATCGCGTCTGCGGCCCGGTTGGCGGGCTCAGTGCCGGCCGCAGTGGGGGGCGGCGCGCTCCGCATGCCCGGCGTCGAAAACGGCTCTGCTGCTGCCAGGGCCCGGCGACTGTCGGCGGGGGTCTGGCGATTGTCGGCCGGGGTCTGGCGATTGTCGGCCGGGGTCTGGCGAACGTCGGCCGGGGTCTGGCGAACGTCGGCCGGTACAGGTGCGCCCGATCCCGCCGGTCCGCTCTGTGCCTCGGCGCCCGCGCGGCGCATCCCGGCCTGCGGCCGCGCCGCGGAATTCTCGGTCCCGGACGAGTGGTCGGGAAAGCTGGCCAACAGGGACTTGAGCCCTGCCGCGATCCGCTCACCCGCGCCGACCAGGGAATCCACGTTGATCGCCGCAACCCAGCCGCACGCGACACACACAATAGCTGCGGAAACCTGCATCCAAATACGGTCCCCACCCCGGCCGCGACGCGGGGGGGGTGTTCGCAACGACACGAGCGGGGGCAGGTGTGCCGCCGCTGCCCTCAGATCCATCCGCTCCAGCCATGCGGCGACATTCGAGGGGCGGCGCTCGCGGTCGAAATGCAGCGCCTCGCGCAAAGCCTTCCATTGGCCGCCGCGGAGCCCGCGTGGGCGTGCGGGAGTCAGGCGCTGGCTGCGGGCATGCAGCGGCGTCTTGTCTCCGTATGCAGGGGTTCCCGTCAGCAGGATGTAGGCAACGCAACCCAACGCATAAACGTCGTCGCGGGCATCGGCGGCTTCGCCCTCGAGCACCTGGCAACTCGCATATCCGGCCGTTGCGACCGCGATCTGGTCAACATTGGCGAACTCGGAAATCCATGGTCCCCGGTGCAATTGATGCGAAGCGCCGAAGTCCAGGATCCGCACCTCGCCATTGTCGGTGATGAAGATGTTGCCCGGATTCAAATCCCCGTGCACGACGCCCCGCGCGTGGGCATGCGCGACCGCGGAGCCCGTATCCCTGATGATGGCGAGCGCGTACGAACGGTGCAGCGGGCGCGACCCGCGCGCCGGCAGCACCTGGCTCAACAGCGCGCCGCTCAGGTATTCCATGGTGAAGAAGGCCAAATCGCCGTCGCGGTCGAATTCATGAACACGCACGATGTTCGGGTGCGACAGGGACTGCAGATGCTGGAATTCGCGGCGCAATTCGGCGAACAGCCGCGGCCGTTTGATCACCTCGGTGTGGAGGAGCTTGAGCGCCACCTTTTGGTCGTCACTCGATCGATCCAGGCGATACTGATCGATCGCTGCATAAACGACTCCCATCCCGCCCTGGCCCAGCAGTCCCTGGATGAGATAACGGCCGCGCAGCAAATCTCCCGGCGCCAGCGCATGCAGGGCGGGCGGCGCGGGGTCGCCCGGAGCCGCGGAGGTCGTCGCGGCCGGGGGGCCCGCTGCCTTGAGCGAGGGACCCGGCGCCGCGGTCGCGCGCCGAGCCAGCGAAATCGCAACCGCCGGCGGTGCGCCGCCGTGCGGCGGCTCGTCCTGCATCTGCGGCGCCGGGTTGCTCACCTCGTCGCTCTCGCCCTTGCCGACGAGGAGGCCCTGCAGGCGCGTCTTGATCGCGCCGAACAAATGCGCGCTGATTTTTCCACGGCGGAAATATTGGTCCACCAGTCCCAACAGTTCCCAACCCGAATCCGGCGCGCGCTGCAGCAGATCGCCGACGCCACGAAAAAACTGCGCCTGATCGCACGCGCCGCCCGCAAGCGCATCCAGCCACTCTTTGGCGCCGCGGGAGGCTTCCGCCCCGCGGGCGGTATCGGCAGCGCGGTTTGCTTTTGCCACGGGTTCGGTCACAGAACTCATAGCCGTTAACTCTCGCAGATCCGTCGACATAAGCAAGTTATGCGGCGCGCGTTCCTTCGGGCGTTTCGCATGATGGTCGTCTATGCTTTTGATTTATGGAAAGAAGCGCGAAACACAATTTTTGGTCATCGAGGGGCGGCTAGCGCCGCTCGTGGCACTACTTGCGATGATTCAGCGGTAATCGGCGTGCCGGCCGCGGCACGCGGGCAAGTACTCAGTGCGAGCCGCCGGCGCGGAGTTCGATGAACCAGTCCGGACCGGACTCAATCCGGTGCATGGCGGCGTAACTGGATTGATTCAAGGCGACGGCGAGGTTCAACAAGCTGTTGACATAAACCAAGGGTTTGCCCAAGTCGACTTCGCCAAAAGTGCGGCGGTAGGGTGCGACGTCATCGTCGACCAGCTGATCGCCGTGAAGGATTCGGATGCGTACGGGCTCGCCCAATCCGATGTGCAATTGGTCGAACAGCGCCTTCGGGATGTTGGTCCACACATTGCCGAATTGCACGTCCAGCACGGGGATGATGCCCCGCACGGAGTCCTCCGTCCGCTCCGCCTTGCGGTAGGGTATCGAAATCAGCGAATTGGGCGCCAGGGAGGGACCGACCTGTTCGAAGGTGATCGCGCCGGCCGCCAATTTCGCACCGGTGTATGCGAACACGTCCCGGCCGTGAAACGTGTGCGACTCGTCGGAACCGGGGCGGCGATTCACGCTCTCGTCGATCCGGCGCAATCCCGCGATGCCGTCCCGTTCGGCAACGAGAGACAGCAGGCCGTTGTCGGGCCCGACGAAATAGTGGCCGGTGCGCGTCTTGAGCACCACCGACAGGCGCGGGGTCCCCACCCCGGGATCTACGACGGCCACGAATACGGTGTCCGGCGGCCAGAATTGCTCGGCTTGGTAGAGCCGGTAGGCGCCGGTGAAAATGTTCGGATTCTCGTGACTCAGATCCGAGATCGTCAGATCCGGGGACACGCTGTATGCGACGCCCTTCATGGCCGACACCGCGCCGTCCTGGGTGCCGAAATCGGTGAGAAAGACCAGGGGCGATCGAGCCGTCCCACAGGCTGACCACGCGAGCAGCAGGACCGACAGGCACACTCGCGCCAGGCTCATGCGGCGGGTCGATGGCAACGCTGCGCGGCTGCGAAGCACGGTCAATTCTGGGACGGACCGTGTTGCGGTTCCTCGAGGGGATAAGTGCGGGCGCCCTCGGCAGGCGGGGCAGCCGCGGCCGGAATCGGCGCGGAGCTCGCGGGCGTTTCGGCTTGCGGCGCGGGCGATGCGCGGACGGACGTGCGGGTGGCCGTCGCCAACTGTTCCAAGAAGCGTTGTGCCGTCGCCGGCGGGGTCGGGGCCTGGCCCGAGAAAATCTCGGTAGCGGTGACACCCTTCTTGCCGTAGAAGGCCGCATTGGCGGACTTGTCGATGGCGATCACGCTGCCGTCCAGGGCGATGCCGCCGAACAAGCCGCGGGTGCGCGCGTAGGAATAGACCTCCGAGTTGAAGCTCATGTCGGTGCCGGCGGATCCCTGGCGCCCGACCGGGCCGGTCGCCACCGAGGCATCCGCACCCAGCGTGATCTTGCCGCCCGCCATGCCCTCCACGCCGCCCTTCGTCGTGAAGACGAGGATGATGTCGGAGGACTGCGCGCCCGCCTGAATGCCCCAGCTTCCGCCGGTAAGCGCCACGAAGACCGGATTGCTCCAGGGCGAGCTCAAGGTGTCGCGCACGGCGAGCACCCCGTTGCCGTGCCGGCCGCCGAACATGAACGCAACCTTGGTCACGTCGGGAATCACCGCGATGCCGTAAGCGCGCGACAGCAACGTATCCGGAATCCGCTGGTCCGGCATGGCCTGGATTTCCTGCAGAACTTCGGTGGCCACCAGCAACCGGCCTTCTTCGCGGGCTCCGCCGGCGGCGCGCGAAACGGTCACGAGGACCGGGGTCATGCCCAGGAGAGCGAGCAGCAGCCCTGCCGAAAAGAATTTCCTGCGGTTGAACATGGGGACTCCTCGTGAATCTCTATATTCAGCTATGGTAACGGTACAGACCGCCCGCCGAGCCATTGGTTGCGCAAGCTTAACCCTGGCCGGTTCCCGCGAGAATGCGGGCGGCCTCGGCGTCGCGGTGATGCCCCCGCAAGTATTCGGCGAGCCGGGCGCTCGCGTATTGAGTCGCCGCGTGCGACGGGCCGACCGTCGTCAGGAGCCGGTCGCGGGCGGTGGTCAGCATGGACTCGCCTTCGGCGGCCGCGCCCCGCTGAATCAGGGTCCAGCCCAATATCGCTTGAGCGCGCGCCGTTCGCCAGCTATCGGCGCCCGACAATGCGGTGTCGATGTCGATGGCCGCGCGCAACTCCGTCTCGGCCGCGGCAAAATCGCCGCGGCGCAGGAGAATTTCACCCAGGAGCTGGCGGGTCGAGGCGATATACAAGTGCTGTGCGGGCAGCCCGTGCTGATAAATCGACAGCGCCTGGTGCGCAATTTTCTCCGCGGACTCCAGATCATTCGCCTTGAGGTAGAGGCCGGCCAGCGCGTCGAGGTAATAACCGGTCTTGTAGTGATCGGGCCCCAGCCGCTCGGTGGCGATATCGACGGCGCGTTGGGTGGCGCTGATGGCGCGCGGCAGATCGCCTTGCCGGTCGTAGAGGCTTCCCAACTGGGACTCGATGCGGGCGACCCGCTGGTTGGTCGCACCGAAGACGCCGCGCTCGATTTCCAGCGCTTCGGTCAGCAGTTCCTCGGCCTCCCCGAACTTTCCGCGCTCGGTCAGAATCAGCCCCAGGGTTTGCAGGGCACTCGCGTAGTCCGGATGGTTCCGGCTCACGGTGGCCTGGTAAATTCCGATGGCCTCGCGCTGGCGTTGCTCGGCGAGGGGATAATCGCCAACCCACAACGCCGAGGAGGCCAACCCCGACAGCGTGTCGGCGACCGGAAGATTCTGGCTTCCCAGCAGGTTGCGATAGATCACGAGGGCCGCGCCGAGCGATTGTTCGGCGCTTTGGGGGTCGCTCTTGCCGTCCAGCTCGAACTGACCGACTTGCTGCAGGATGTCGGCGGTCTCGATGGACGGGGACTCGTCCGCGGCGCGCGAGAGCTGAAGCGCCTGCTGCAGATAACCCTCGGCCGTGACCAGGTGGCCGCCGTCGGTCAAGGCGTTGGCCAGATTGGCCAGCGCGGCGCCGGTGCGATGCCCATCGAACGGCCGCTCGTCCCGCCGGATGGCCACGGCCTGTTCGAACAGCGGGATTGCACTATCGCTGCGTCCCTGGCGCCGGTAGGCGAGGCCGATGCTCTCCAGGAGCTGGGCGCGCACTTCGGGCTGCAGGCTCGCGTTGTTCAGGATGCGTTGCGCGCCCCGATCGAGCAGATCCTTGGCCGTGGGTTCATGCCCCTGGGCATTGAAGGGATCGGCTCCGGAAAATACGTCGACCAGAAAGGCGGAGACCTGCCGCGCATGATCGCGTTCCTGGGCCGTCGCCTCGCGCTCGAGTTCGATGCGGTGGTTCTGCCATAACGTGACGCCCGCGATCACGGCGAGACCCACGACGAGCGCCGCCGCGCCCATCGCTTCGAGGAGATGGCGGCGGAGGAATTTCGAGGAGTGGTAGCGCCAGTCACCCTGGCGCGCCCGCACGGGCACGCCCATCAGATGATGCTTGACGTCCAGAGCCAGGGCTTCCACGGAAGGATAACGCCGGTCGGGCTCCTTGCGCATGGCCATCGCCACGATAGCGTCCAGGTCGCCGCTCAACCGCGCGCGCAGCCTCGAGGGCGAGAGACCACGGCGGTTTGCGTGGCGGTCGCGCAAGATGTCGTCCTCGCCGCTCAGTCGGGCGATCACCGCCTGACTTGGCCGGACGGGCTCGTCCATGCAGATGGCGCGCTCCAGCTGCAGCTGGCTGTAGCTCAACAGCCGGTAAGGCGACCGGCCGGTCAGGAGCTGATAGAGCAAGACGCCGAGCGCATAGATATCGGTCGCGGTGGTGATCGGCCGGCCGAGGATCTGTTCAGGCGCCGCATTCTCCGGCGTCAGCATGCGTTCCTGGAGGAGCGTCACCGGCACGGTATGCAGCAGGCTCTCCGGAGCAAGAAGCTTCGCGATCCCGAAGTCGAGAAGCTTGGGCTTGCCGTTGCCGGTGACGAAGATGTTGCCGGCCTTGATGTCGCGATGCACCACGAGGTTGCGATGGGCGTATTGCACGGCGCTGCACACCTCCAGGAACAATTCCAGCCGCTCGCGCACGAATAGTCCGCGATTGTCGCAGTAGGCGTCGATGGCCTCCCCGTCGACGTGTTCCACGATGAGATAGGGCGTGCCGTCGTCGAGATCGCCGCTGTCGATGAGACGCGCGATCGCGGGGTGATCGAGCGTCGCGAGAATGTGCCGCTCGCTGTGCAGGCGACTGCGCAGCCGCGGATGCAGGGTCGAATGATGCAGTACCTTGACCGCCACGGTCTGCTGGTATTGCTGGTCGTCGCGCTCGCCGCGATACACCGTGCTCATTCCCCCGTGGCCGAGGATCGACACGACGCGGTAGGCTCCGATGCGCGTGCCGAGCAGCCGGTCCTCGTGGTCCTTCAGCAGCGACTCGGCCGCCGCCCCCACGGCGTTCACCAGCGGATCTTCGGTCCGCTGATCCGACTCGAGCAGCGATTCGACCGAGCGTCGCAGCTGAACATCGTCCCCGCAAGAAATGGCCAGGCGGGCTGCCCGGTCCTCCGGCGCAGAATCGGCCACGGCCTCGAACAGCGATTGAATCTTTCGCCAGCGCGCGGGTGGGATCACGGCGCGGAGCCCGAGCCGATTTCGTTGAGCAGCCAGGCGCGCGCCAGGCGAATATCGCGGTGAACCGTCGCCGCCGAGGTTCCAACCGCCTCCGCTATCTGGTCGTAGGTAAGTCCTCCAAAATAATGAAGCTCGATGACCTGGGCCAGCCGCGGCTCCAGGCTTGCCAATCCGTCCAGGGCATCGTCGAGCGCGACCACATCGACGTTCGCCGCGGGCCCGGGCTCGAGTTCCGCGCGCACATCCCGGACGCCGCCATTGCGCTTAATCCGCGAGCGGGACTTGGCGTGGTCCACCAGGACGCGGCGCATGAGCCGGGATGCCAGGGCGAAAAAATGTCCCCGATCATGCAGCGATACGTTGGCTTGAACGAGGCGCATGAAGGCTTCGTGCACCACCGCTGTCGCCTGCAAGGTGTGGCTGCCCCGCTCGCCGCGCATGTGGTTGCGCGCGAGCCGGCGCAATTCGTCATACACCAGGGGCGTCAGGCGATCGAGCGCCTGAGATTTTCCGGATTTCCACTCCGTCAGAAGCTGCGTGAAATTGGCAGGGGTCGGCATCGCAAGTCTCTGATCCTTTGAACCCAATCTCTATCCGGTGCGCTTAGGGTCCCTTCAGGCCGCCCGCGGCCGCACCGGCGCCTGGTGAGGGTATTTGGCTGCTTCCGTCGCTATCACCGATAGGGATCGCCATGCCTTGGCGATTTGCTCGTCTGCACATTTCTACCACACAGGAGTCGTAACATGAAATTCAATCTCATCGCCCTTGCCGTGTGCTGCGTGATCAGCGGGTCCGCATTTGCGTCGGCCGACAATCCGGGGTCCGAGCCGCCGCACTTGGCGCTGGCCGACAATCCGGGGTCCGAGCCGCCGCACCTGGCGCTGGCCGACAACCCCGGGTCCGAGCCGCCGCACCTGGCGCTGGCCGACAATCCGGGGTCCGAGCCGCCGCACCTGGCGCTGGCCGACAACCCCGGGTCCGAGCCGCCGCACCTGGCGCTGGCCGACAATCCGGGGTCCGAGCCGCCACACTTGGCGCTGGCCGACAATCCGGGGTCCGAGCCGCCGCACCTGGCGCTGGCCGACAACCCCGGGTCCGAGCCGCCGCACCTGGCGCTGGCCGACAATCCGGGGTCCGAGCCGCCGCACTTGGCGCTGGCCGACAATCCGGGCTCGGAACCCCCTCACTTCGCCTAACGCCCGAGGAAATTGCCATGAATCGTCGAAAAATGATTGCCACCGCTGCGGCCGGGTTCGCCATTGGGGTCGCCCTGGCCGCGCAATCGACGTCGGTCCGGGCCGACCGGCAAAGCGCGGCCGCGCAGACGCGGCAGCCCTGGGTGCCGGGCACCAATATGGTGATGTCGGCTCACGAGACGAGTGACGCACCGCCGGCGCCGCCTCGCTAGCGCTACGTTGGGGGGGGGACCTGTCCGGCGAAACTCGGACAGGTTCCTCGATTGCGCTAAACTCGAGCGGTTACGCATCGAGGAAATCCGTGCCCAAGGTCATCGTCATCGCGCATCGCGGCGCCAGCGGAGAGCGTCCCGAGCACACGCTGGAGAGCTACCGGCTCGGCATTGAGCAGGGTGCCGATTACATCGAACCGGATCTGGTGATGACCCGGGACGGCGTGCTCATCGCGCGGCACGAGAATGAAATCAGCGGCACCACCGACGTGGGCGATCACCCCGAGTTCGCGCCGCGGCGGCGCACGCAGTCGATCGACGGCGAGACGCTGTCCGGGTGGTTCACCGAGGACTTCACGCTCGCCGAAATCAAGACACTGAGGGTGCGCGAGCGCCTCCCGGAGTTGCGCCCGCAGAACCGGGCGTTCGACGACCGGCTGACCGTGCCCACCTTCGACGAGATATTGCAGTTGGCGGCCGAGGCCAACCGGGAGCGGCCGACCCACCGGCGCGTCGGCGTCTATCCCGAAACCAAGCACCCTGCCCATTTCGCCGCCATCGGACTCGCGCAGGAGGCGGCCGTCCTCGCCGCGCTGAAGCGTTTCGGCTACGCGGAGCCAGGCTCGCCGGTGTTCATCCAGTCCTTCGACCCGAGCAACCTCGCGCAGCTACGGCACATGACCCGGCTGCCGTTGGTTCAACTCCTCGAGCACGAGTTGGGAGACCTCGGCCGCATCGCCGAATATGCGGACGCGATCGGTGTCGCCAAGGAACTGGCGACGCCTCGAGCGGTGGCGGATGCCCACGCCGCCGGACTCGCGGTTCACGTTTGGACGTTCCGGGCGGAAAATGCCTTTCTGCCCGACGATCTCAAGGCAGGTACCCGACCCGCGGATCATGGGAACCTGGAGGCGGAGATCCTGCGATTCCTGGCCCGCGGCATCGACGGCTTCTTCACCGACTTCCCGTCGATCGGCGTGAAAGTGCGGGATGCGGCGGCAGGGCGCGGAACTTGACGGGAAGGCCGTGCGAGACCGCCGCACCGGCTCCTCTGCCTACATCTCGGGCGTCCAGGCCGAACACCATCCGGTGATCGCCACGAGCTTTCCCTTGAACGCGGCGCATGGGCGGTAGGGATTGCCGGCCGTTCCCTGCAGCTGCAGGCAGTTCTCGCACGTCGATCCTTTGACGTAGGCGGGGAACTTCCGGACGTCCACCCGCGCGGCATTCTCGACATAGCCCAGCGAAACGGCTTGCGGATCCTTGACGCTCAGCCGCTCAGGCTGGGCGCTCGAGGCGCGGGCCGACCATGCGGCCGCCGCGCCCGAGCAAAGACTCACGACCAATGTTCGCCGCGAAATCGACCGGTTAGTCATCGCCCACACCCGTAGTGAATTGTCGGATCAGTAGAACATAGAGAAGTAGAGCTGGAACACCGTCGCGTTGAAATGATACAGCGGCTCGTCGCCCGGCTGATACTCGGGCAGCCCAAAGTCGCGTATGTCGGTGAAATCAAGGTAGTGAAAATTGATGCGGCTGATGTCGAGGGTGGCCGTGCCGCGCTTGAACATCTTCCAGCCGTCGGGCAGGAAGGCGTAGGTGACCTTGGCGCCGATGGTGGTGTTTTCCGCCGAGGCCAGATCCTGGTCGCGCGCCATGAAATTCTGCGAATCAGCATAGGGGAACAAGTCGCTGTAAAACGTGGCGTGCCCTTGCTTGTAGTAGCGCAGCCGTCCCTCGAGGATCCAGATGTTGGCTAGCGGATGGGTGTAGTCCAGTTCGTAAGTGTCGCCGGTGATGCCCCAGGTGTCGTGGAAGTACCGGTAGGAGCCGGTCACGGCCGCCCGCCACGGCAGGTAGTACTTCGCCTGGCCCTGCAGCGCGGTGCTGGTGCGGGTGTCCGGATAGACCTGGCTCGCCAGCGAATACCCCTTGGCGTTGCTGGGGTCCAGGTACCGGATGGACCGGTACGGGTTGGCCAGGTAGCCATCGTCGGTGATGACCTCGAGGTTGAGGTCTGCGATCAAATTCTTGGTGAGGATCTGCGACAGCCCCAGCTGATAGCTCGAGTCCTCCGCGTGACCGAGCCACACGACCTTCGGGATGAAGGCGGTGCCGTCGTTCTCACCGACCGTGTCGGTGGTGCGCCCCCAGCCCAGCGTCAGCGTCGTCAGATCCCCGAACATGCTCTGGCTCAGCGAGAAATGCGTAGTGTTGGAGCGGTAATCCCGCTCCGTGCTGTTGATGTAGGAGAGGGAATACGTGGTCTTGTCGTTCAGGTACTGGACCGTTGCGGTTTTCTGTTTGCGCTCATCCTTGATGACGCTCGCATTGCTGAGCACGTCCACGGAGGCGCCGCTGACCTTGTCGACGAAGTAACTGCCCTCGACCGCGAAATTCT
This sequence comes from uncultured Gammaproteobacteria bacterium, assembly GCA_963707765.1. Taxonomy (GTDB): domain Bacteria; phylum Pseudomonadota; class Gammaproteobacteria; order Steroidobacterales; family Steroidobacteraceae; genus Bog-1198. The sequence continues at coordinate 206,322 of CAVPQZ010000001.1, forward strand.
CCGTGAACTTCTTGCGCACCAGCACGGATTCGCCCGTGATGTCCATGCCCCCGCCGCTGTACTTGCTGTAAAAGAGATCCGCGCGGTCGTCGGGCAGGACGTCCGCGCTGGTGGCCCTGACCAGCAGCAGCAATGCGAGCGCTGCCCGTTGGAAGTGGCGGTACATGGGACCCATCGGCGTCAGTTGCAGCCGCAGCCGCCGCCCGCGCCCCCGGTGGCGCCGCGCGATCCTTCCCGGGCCTCGCGGACGTGATCCAGGTAGGCCGACGAAAGGGCGTCACGGTCCCAGGCCATGATCGGGTCCGCCAGCCGGTCCCGTTCATAGGGCTTCACCCAGGGCTGCATGCCGCACCCGCTGGCGAGCAGCACGACGCCGACGATCACCGCGGATCGCAGTCTATTCATGATCATTCCCGGATGAGCTGGCGGATGCGGTCCTGGTACTCATTCTCGTCGCCCGGCTTATAGCCGCGGTGGATGTAGCGGATCTCACCCTTGCGGTCGATGATCACACTGCTCGGCATCTCGTCCACGTGATAGGCCTTGCTGACCTGGTTGGCGGGATCGAGCAGGACCGGGAAGCTCACGGGCTTGCGCGCCAGTAGCTCCTTGACGGCGGGCGCTTCCTTGTCCACGTTGACGCCGATCAAGGTGAAGCCGGCCGGCTTGTACTTCTTGTACATCTGGTCCAACAGCGGCATTTCCTGCTGGCACGGGCCGCACCAGGTCGCCCAGAAATTGACCATGACCACCTGGCCCTTGTACTGGCTCAAGGCGCCCGGTTCGCCCGCGAGCGAGTTGAGCGAAAATCCGGGCGCGGGGCCGCCGGAATCCGCGGCGAGCGCACCCGAGACGACGAGCAGCCCCAGGGCGGCGGCTTTGAAGCATGTTGCAGTCGAGAATTTCATCGAGATCTCCTATTGCACCGGCAATAAAGCATCAGAAAAACGTGGTCAAGCCCAAGGTCGCTTCGATGTTGTCGACGTTCTTGGTGCGTCCCGTGAGGCTGGTCTCGAACACGTGATCGCGTACATCCATGTGCAAGGCGAGCCAATCCGTGATCAATAGCCGCTCACCGACGCCGAAATTGAGCGCGAACTGGTCCTTCTCCGCGAATTTCACGTCGCCCATGCCGACGGTCACGTAGAGTTGGGAGTTGAAGGCCCGTCCCCGGCCCAGAAATACCTCGCCGGGCAGCACGTTGTAGCCCAAGTCCACGTCGTAATACGTGAAGTGCCTCCCAGCGTTGCTGACGACCGTGATATCCGGAAAGACGTCCTCGAGGCTGGTCGTGCCGGCCTTGGACGTTCCCAGGAAGCCCTCCAGGAAAATGTCCTCGGACACGTGATACGCGAGGCGCGCCCCATACACGGGATTCACGCCGAAATCCTGGATGCTGAGCGCCCCGAAATAGGCGCCGATTTCGAGATCCTTGGCCTTGACCTTGGGCGTCTTGACCTCCCGCCGGTTGACCTGAGGCTCGATGACCGACGGCTCCCCCGGGGGCTCCTCGGCAACCACCTGATTCTGCGGTTGTTCGCCCCGATGGAACCAGCCGCAGCCGGACAGCAGCGCTGCCGCTAGAAGAATACTGCCAAGCCGAATTTCCATTCTTCAAGGTCCTCGTACCGGTTCAAATTGTTGAATACGACGTAGTGGCGCCAGTCGGCGCGCCACATGAATCGGCGGGTAATGAAGCCGCGGGCGCCCAACGACGCGTAAGCCATCTGGTTGCTGCTCTCGAGCGGCGCCGGAGGCGCCTTGTCGGCAATGTGCTGATAGGCCGTGCCGATGCCCGCCGTCGGCGAAAACCATTTCCATTGGGGCAGGAACGTGTGACGCAGGCCGATCGAGGCGATCACGCGATTGTCGATGGTGCCAAAGGCCTGCTGCAGCACCGCTTCGGCGTCGATGCTCTCCGTGATCCCATAGTCGGCATACGCCGTCACCAGATTCTCGCGGTTGTAGACCCCGTAGCCCGCTCCCAACTCCCACGTGTGCGAGGCGAAATCGGGATAGGGAGGGATCGGGGCCGGCTCGCCGCTGGCCAGGACGGTGCTGACCAGTTCGTCGCGCCGAGCCCATCCTTCCTGGCCGTTCGGGGCCCGCACCTTGTACCAATCCGTGCGGCTGTACAGCACCGTGAGCGTCTCGTCGCGGCCCACGACATACACCACCGGATATCCGCGTCCGGGTCCCGAATGGAGCTCGAGGTACGGCTGGGTGACGACCAGCTGCATCAGGTGCTGCGCCGCATTCGAAACATTTGCGCACAGCGCCTGCAGCAGCAGCACGGAAGCTAGCAGACGTCTCATTAGGTCAGTTCGCTGCGGGCGCCACGAAGGGGTCGTTGTAGAACTGGGCGCCGATATCCAGCCATTCCGAGATCAAGCGCAGCTCCGCGGGCGACAATAAACCTTTGTGGATTGGATCATTAGACGTGGCATCGAAAATTCCCAGGAAAGCGGTCGAACCGATCGCGCTGCCCGCGGCCATCGGCGGCGGCAGGGTGACCGGCAGGCCTCCCTGCAGAACCGGCTGCAGCACGCCCATATTAAGCGCCTGCTCGTCGCGAGGAAACAGCAGCGACTCGTAGGAGGTCACCACGGTGGCATCGACCGAGGATGCTCCGCCGGTCAGATCGAGCTGTCCCGCCGGCACTTGAACGAGGTTCGCGGCGCTGACGGGGTTGTGACAGGTCACGCAGACGGCCGGGCTGTCGGCCACTCCGTTGATCGTGCCGATTCTCGTCGAGAGGGCCCAGACGTTCTGCAGGTACACCGGGGTTGCCGCCGAGCTGTCGGCGTAATGAATCGTGATACGGCACTGCGCCGTCCATGTGGGTACGCAGTTGCCGATGTTCGGGAAGGGGGGCGGCTCGGATAGCCCGGTGGCGCCCGAATAGGCGTAGGTGATGGGCGAATCGGCGGGCAACCCCGCCGGCAAGGTGACGCGCTGGGTCCAGACGGGGGTATAGATCACGTCGGTGCCCAAAATCTGGGAGCAGGTCATGCCGCTTCCGGCCGCGCAACTGATTCTCGCCAAGGTCTGGGCCATGGTTTCCCCGGCGTTGGCGAACAGCGCCGGATCGGTATCCGGGAACGGCAGACTGGTGGTCGGGGCGCCCTTATTGACCGGGAGCGTCAACCCGGAGCGGCCGTGCGAGGTCTTGTTCGCCGTGCTGTGGCATCCGTTGCAGGATTTTGTCTCGCCGGGTATCAATTGCAGCCAGCTGGTGTGCAGCGTGGTGATCCGGCGCGCGTTGGCGTCGAGGACGTCAACGATGAAGGGGACGTCGGCCGGTACCTGGATCTGGACCGACCCGTCGGGCTGGACCGGCGCATACCCCAGGATCTCCCGCATGCCCATGCCGGCCGGGCCAAATGCCGAGCCGTCGATCCGGCGCACCTTGTTGCTCGGAATCTCGACGGCCTTTTCGATGCGGACGAACCGGGCGGGCCGCGAATAGAACGCCGCCTGGCTGGGGTTCGACACCTGCAGGATCCCCGGTTTGGCGGTGTCGACGCCGTCGAAGTCGTAGACGCTGCTGATGTCCAGGATTCCGACGTCATTCGTCACCAGAGTCTGACCTGCGGTCGTGGTGGGAACGGCGTCCGGGATGAACGTCGGGAGCGGAGTGCGCGCCTGCATGATCACGGGCTCAACGATTTCCAAGCCGGATTCCGCGCTCAAAACCGGGCTCAAGGTCCCCGCGTCGAAGTCGTAGATCCATATGGTGTACGGGGGAGGCGCCTGCGTCACCTTCGCGCCCTGGGTGTTCGCTGCGGTGCAGACCGCCGTGGAGCCGTCCGTATTCAGCACCAGGCAGGGCGCCCAGCTCACCAGCATGCGGTTGGTGCCGTCGTAGAGCGGATAGGCCGAGGCGAAGCGGCCGCCCAGCGAAGGAAGGTTGGCATCCGTGGTCACGCCAAGCGCCGTGGCGCTCGCCTGGCCGGCGCCTTGCGCCGCGGTCGGAACGCCCACCGTGCCTGCGGTCGAAGGCGCGCTCAACTGATCGTACTCGACGAAGTCGTTCGCATCGATGACCAGCGTGTCGCCACCCAGCTGGGTGCCGAGAAAGGGACGGTCGATGGCGATGAGGTCGCCGTCGGCGCGCTGTCTCGCGTTCAGGAATTGGATGACGTTGTCGTTGGTCCCCGCGATGTTCGCTCCCGTGGCGTGGCTGTTGGCGCCGTAGAAGAGCTGCAGGCCGGTGCCGTCCGGATTGCATCGATAGAGACTGATCTGGTCCGTCCCGTTGGTCACTTCCCAGCGCGAGAACACGATCTGACCGTTCGACAGCACCGACGGGGCGAAGTCGTGGTTGGTATTGAAGCTGATCTGGTGCATGCCGGTGCCGTCGGCGTTCATGACGTGCAGGAGGAAAATCGCCTGTTGGCGATTGTCGGTGACGGCCTGGTACTGGGGGCGGCCTTCGTTCAGCAGAATCGCCTGCGTCGCGAGCTGCCGCGTGGAGGCGAACACGATCCGGCCGTCCGGCAGGTAATGGGCTCCCACGTCGTGGCCGGCGGTGATGTCGTCGTTGGTGAGCTGAGTGACCGTCTGCGCGGCCGCGTCGTATTGATAAATGTGCCAGTTCGGCTGCGTCGGGTCGGTGTTCGGGACGTTCGGGAGCAGCGGCAGCCGCAGCGAGAACACGAGTTTCGTGCCGTCCGGCGACACATCGAGGTCGCGCACGGCGCCCTGACCGTTGGTGATGGACTGCGTGACGTTGACTTCCGCGCCGCCCGCGCTCGCCTGGCTGCGAACGTACAAATCGCTGCCGGTGATGGACGTGATGAGGTCGCGCACGTCGATGTCCGCGATCGGCGCGGCCGGCACCGGCCGCTTGACGTAGGCAAGCGGGTAATTGGTGAATCCGGGAGTCAGTGTCTCCCCGCCCGCCACCCCCGGCGCATGTCCGCTCTGGGCGCTGGAGCATCCGAGCGCGATCAGCAGGGGCAGCATCGCCGCCGCGAGTCTTGCGAAACCGTGACGGGGTTCACGTGTTCGGTTTTGGATCATCATCCTCGTTTATCCATGGAATTCTCGTTCAATACCCGCCAAAGCCCGCCGCAAGCTCCGTCATTGAACTTAATGAGCATCATAATCTCATCTTCGTTCTATCGTCGTGCAAGTACTGTTAACGCACTCACAGAAGAACTTCCTCACATCCGATTCTCTGTAGCGGGGCGCGAATGCGGGCGCTCGAATCGCAGAATAGGGTGGCCGGCAGGGCGCATGTAATGTCGCGAATTACCGACGTCGGTGGGATGAGACATTACGGCGGGAGCCTTGCATGGGTATATTCAACCGAAGACGATCAATCCAACTCACGCGAGCGGATGTGAACATGAAGAACGGGATGGAATCGAACCTGACGATGCGCGGAGTCCTGTGCGCCGGGGCGCTCGCGCTTCTGGGCGCGCATGCATTTGCGCAGAATCCCAACGCCAGCCAGGCCACCAGGATGTACAACCGGATCGCCGGCGTACCGCCCTCGGCCACGGTGCTGGCCCAGATGATGGCGACCAACCCCGTGAGCGCGGCGCTCATCGCGACCAACGACCCCGCCTTCTACAACAACACGATCCGCAACCTCGCGACGCCGTGGACCAACCGGGATCAAACGGTGTTTGCGCCGCTCAACGACTACACCGCCACCGTGGTCGGAATGGTGCGCGACAACGTGCCGTTCAACACGCTGCTGAGCGCCGATCTTCTATATGTCGCCGATTCGGCCTCCGGCGCGCCGGCGTATTCCCCGGCGAACAACGACATGTATCAGGCGATGGACGACAACAACGTCGATCTCAAGGCGCATCTGGTGCCGAGCACGCAATCCGCCCTCATCGGGATTCCGTCGTCGGCCACCGCCGGCGTGATGACGACCCGCGGGGCCGCGAGCGCGTTCTTCGTGAACGGCACCAACCGCGCGATGTTCCGCTTCACGATGATGAATCATCTGTGCAGCGACCTCATGACCGTCATGGACACCACCCGGCCGCCGGACCGCATCCGCCAGGACGTGACCCGCAGCCCGGGCGGCGTCAGCACGCTGTTCCTCAACAACTGCATCGGCTGTCACAGCGGCATGGATCCGATGGCCCAGGCGTTCGCCTACTACAACTTCACCTATCCGGCCAGCGAGATCGGCGCAACCGCCTGGCCCATCGGTCAGATCGTCTACACGCCCGGCCAGGTGCAGCCGAAGTACCACATCAACACCACGAATTTCCCCCAAGGGTTCTCGACGCCCGACGACAGCTGGGACAACCGCTGGCGCACGGGACCCAATGAAGTGCTGGGGTGGAGCCCGGCGCTGCCGGGCAGCGGCAGCGGCGCCAAGTCCTTGGGAGTCGAGCTCGAGAGTTCCACGGCCTTCGCGAGCTGCCAGGTGACTCGGGTGTTCAAGGACGTGTGTCTGCGACAGCCCGACAGCACGGCCGACGCCAACCAGGTCACCTCGATGATTGCGTCCTTCCAGAACGGCTACTCGCTGCGGCAGGTGTTTGCCCAGAGCGCCGCCTATTGCATGGGGAATTGAGCATGACCAGCTTCACGGCCAAGATCACGCGCATCGCAGGGCTGCTCCCCTTGGCGGCCGCCCTCCTGCTGTCCGCCTGCGGCGGCAGCGGTGCACCCACCACCTCGACCCCGGCGCAGGCGCCGACCAGCACCGCGAACGCGTACACGGGACCGGCGCCGGCGACGGCGGATGTCCAGGCCTTCGAGGTGAGCCTGTGGAACAACATCCGTACGCAGAACCGCTGCGGCCAATGCCACAACGCGACCACGCCGGCACAGATGCCGAATTTTGCGCGCAGCGACAACGTGAACCTCGCCTACGCCCAGGCCAACCTGGTCGTGAATCTCGCCCAGCCCTCGACCTCGCTCATGGTCACGAAGGTGAGCGGCGGGCACAATTGCTGGCTCGCCGACAACAGCGCCTGCGGCCAGATCCTGACCACCTGGATCACCAACTGGGCGAGCGCCACGGGCGCCGCTTCGGCGACACAGGTCCAGCTCGTCGCGCCGCCGGTTCAAACCGTGGGGCAGAGCCTGAATTTCCCGGCGTCGCCGGCGGACTACCAGCAGACGGTATATACGCTCACCAGCGTCTACTGCTCACGCTGCCATTCTCCGACCGCCTCGCCCGCCACCATGCAATCGCCGTATTTCGCGGCGCCGGTGGCGCAGATCGCGAATGCCTACCAGGCGGCCATTCCCAAGATCGACTTCACCGGCTGCGTGCCGTTCAATGCCGCGACCTGCGGCACGAACTCGCGCTTCTACCAGCGCCTCCTGACGGACATGCACAATTGCTGGAGCAACTGCGCCACCGATGCGGCGCAGATGCTGGCGGAGATTCAGACGTTCGCGAAGATGCTCACGCCCACCAACATCAATCCCGCGCTGGTCATCAGCAAGGCGCTCACCCTGGGCCAGGGTACGGTAGCGAGCGGCGCCAGCCGCTACGACGCCGACACGATCGCGAAGTATGAATTTCAAACCGGCACGGGTCTCGTGGCCTACGACACCAGCGGCATCGATCCGTCCGCCGACATGACCATCACCGGCGACGTGACCTGGGCCGGCGGCTGGGGCGTGACCGTCGGGGCGGGCGGCAAGCTGCAGGCCACGACCTCGGCGAGCGCCAAGCTGTACAACCTGATCCAGGCGACCGGCGAGTTCTCGGTCGAGGCCTGGGTGGCGCCCGCGCTGGTGGCCGTCGACAACTCGTACATGGTCAGCTATTCGGGCGGCGACACCACCCGCAATTTCACGCTGGGCCAGACCAACCAGGATTACGACTTCATGCTGCGCGGCTCCAATTCCGACCTCAACGGGATGCCGCAGCTGCAGACGCCGGACGCCGCGATGCTGCTCCAGGCCTCGCTGCAGCACGTCGTGCTCACCTACGATCCCGTCAACGGCCGGCAGATCTACGTCAACGGCGTCAACGCCAACGTGCCCGATCCGCAGAAGGGCGGCACCATCTCGAATTGGGACAGCTCGTTCGCGCTGGTCCTCGGCAACGAGACCTCCGGCGACCGCTCGTGGCAGGGATTGATCAAGTTCGTGGCCATTCACAGCCGCGCGATGTCGGCCGCCCAGGTCCTGCAGAACTTCAACGCCGGGGTGGGCGAGCGCTACTACATGCTGTTCAACGTCTCGGATGTCACCGGTCTCTCCCAGGCCTACGTCATGATGACGGTCAGCCAGTACGACAGCTACAGCTACATGTTCTACCAGCCGACGTTCATCTCGCTCGATCCGGCGGTCAAGCCCGACAACGTCGTGGTCAAGGGAATCCGCATCGGATTGAACGGCACGATTCCCCAGGTGGGCCAGGCCTATATTCCGCTCAACACCACCGTGACCAGCGCCGCGTACACGGCGCAGGGCGAGGTGCTGTCGAACGTCGGGACGGTGATCGGCCTGCAAAACGGACCGCTGACCGATCAATTCTTCCTGCAGTTCGACCAGCTGGGAAGCCACAGCAATGCGATCGTCGAGCCCGTCCCGCAGACCCCGGCGCTGGCCTTGGGGCCGCTCGTCGCGGACGTCGGGGTGCGAACCTTTGCCTCGATCAACTCGACGCTGTCGGTGCTGACGGGCGTGCCGACGTCCAATGCGAGCGTCGCCGCGACCTACCTCGCCGTGCAGCAGCAGCTGCCGTCGCTTCCGACGCTCGAAGGCTTCTCCGCTGCGGATCAGGTGGGCATCGCGCAGCTGGCCATTCAGTACTGCAACGTGATGGTGAACACGCCGTCCTACGCCGCGCAGGTTCTGCCCGGGGTCGTCTTCGGCCCGTCGCTGTTCTCCTCCCCGACCGGCGTCAATTCGGTCACGAGCGCGCTGGCCAGCCGCGTACTCGGGTCGGGTCTCAGCTCCTCGCCGGCGTCTTCGACGGTCACCACCGAACTCGGCAGCCTGATAGCCAATCTCTGCAGCACCTCGGCGTGCAACAACACGGCCCGGGTGCAGGCGGTGGCCGCCGCCGCCTGCGCCGCCGCCTTCGGCAGCGCCGACATGTTGATCTATTGAGAATTCGAGATTATGAAGAGGTTCCTATATGCGCAGTAAAGGAAAAGGTCTGGGGTTGCACGAGCCGCTCCTGCACCAGGATCATCCGCGGCCGCGCACGCGCCGCCAGTTCATCGCCCAGAGCTTCATGACCGGCGCCGCCACCGTGGTGGGTCCGTCGCTGCTCGCGATGCTCGCGGCGCCCCGGACGGCGCGCGCGACCCTGGCCGCCGACATTCAGGCGATGCTGGGCCCCTGCAGCATCACGACTGGAGCGGGCCTCATTCCGTTCATCTGTTTCGACCTCTCGGGAGGCGGCAACATCGCGGGTTCCAACGTGCTGGTCGGCGGCCCCGGAGGCCAGCTGGATTTCCTGAGCGTCGCGGGCTACAACAAGCTCGGCCTGCCGGGCACGATGGTGCCGAATTCGAGCGCCACGGGCAGTTTCGTCGATGCGAGTTTCGGCCTGCGCTACCACTCGGACAGCGCCCATCTGCGCGGCATGAAGACGCGGGCGAGCGCCAAGGCCATGGCGGGCACCAACGGCTCGATCATTCCGGCCTCGTCGCTGAACGACACCGACGTGAATCCGCACAATCCGATGTACGGCATCTACCAGTACGGTGCGCGCGGCGCATTGCTCAACCTGATCGGCTCCGAGGTGTCGGTGTCGGGCGGCAACTCGATGGCGCCTCCGACCATGGTGATCGCGAGCGCCCAGCCCACCAAGATTTCGGACGGCGCGGACACCCAGGGCCTGGTGAGCACGGGTCAGCTGAGCACGCTGCTGCCGAACCCGTCCGACGTCACCAACGTCATGGAGTCGATGAAGCGCATCAGCGACGCCAAGTACAACCAGGTGACGGCGTACGCCACGAACCCCACGCTCAACACGGCAGCGCTCGGTTCCGCCGGCATCGAGGCATGCAGCTACGTCAAGTCCGCCTACGTGGTCGACAAGTACAACAGCCCGTCGGCGGTGGATCCGGACCTCGACCCCAATGTCGTGGGCTCGAGCGGCATCTTCAACACGGCGGAATACCAGGCGAGCTCGGATTTTCAGAAGACGGCCGCCGTGATGAAACTGGTCATCGACGGCAACGCCGCCGCGGGCACCATCGAGATGGACGGCTTCGACTACCACACCGGCGACCGCGCCACGGGCGAGACGCGCGACTTCCAGCTGGGCGAGTGCATCGGAGCCGTTCTGGAGTACGCGTCCCGCGTGGGCAAGCCGGTCATGATCTACATATTCAGCGACGGCTCCCTGGCGAGCGACGGCTCCATCGACAGTTCGGTCGCAGGGCGCGGCAAAGGCGTCTGGACGGCCGACAACGGCAGCGTCGCGGCGAGCTATTTCCTGGTTTACAACCCGGCGGGGCGGCCGGTGCCGGCACAGAAGAATCCGGAAATGAGCCTGCAGCTCGGGAGCTTCAATCCCGACGGCTCGGTCAACATCACCAGCAATCCCGGCGGCAACAACGTCTTCAATCTGTCACAGATGGCGATCTTGAACTACATGGCGCTGCATAGCGCCAGCGCCATCTCGGCCTTCCCCAATTTGTGGCCCTCGCCCAACTTGAACAACACCCTGGGCACGGGCTCCGCCCTGGAGCCGCTGATCGCGTTCCAGCCGCTGGCTGGTCTCGTCAACGGGAAGATACCGGGCTGAGCCATTTCGCGATTGCGGGCCGCGTCCGTGAAGCCGTTGGCAAAGCGGGCGGCCCGCGTTGACACTGCGGCGTGCATTGTGCAATTTTGCATAAGGCATCATCATGACAGGCTCGTTTTGAGCAAAATCCACTTCATCTGCGGTTGTGCATTGAGCGGGCTGCTGGCGGGAGCCGCACTGCCCGCCGTGCCCGTGCCGGCCATGGTCGGCAAGCCAGCACCGGATTTCGCGCTCCGGAGCATGGACGGCGAGAACCTGCGGTTGTCGGAATACCGAGGCCAGGTGGTGGTGGTGAATTTCTGGGCGCGCTGGGCCGGCGACGCCCGCCAAGAGATGCCCGCTCTCGACAGGATCTACACCACCTACGGCCGTGCGGGACTCGTCGTCATCGGCGTGTCGGTGGGCGACGATGCGCGCCACGCCAAGGAGTTCGCGAGCGGCACGAAGGTCGGGTACCCGATCCTCTTCGACGAGACGGCGGAGACCAGCCGGGATTATCAAATCGACAAAATGCCGATGACCATCATGATCGACCGGTCCGGCGTGGTGCGCTTCGTGAACGCCGGCTTCAAGCGCGGCGACGATCGAATATACCTGGATCAGATACGCGAATTGCTTCGCGAATAAACATGGGCCCGCTATGAATTTCAAAGCTCGATTTGCCTGGTCATCGTTGCACTCGTGCGTTCTGGCGTGCGCGTTGGCGATATCGGCCGGCGGACCGGCCGTCGCAGCGGGGGCCGCGGCTCCTGCTCCCGCGGCGGCGCCGGCGGCCGCTGCGCCTGCTGCGGACGCGCCCCCCGCGGCGGCCGCCCAGGATCAACCGGCGGCAGACAACAAGACGCTCGACCAGGAAGTGCAGGGTATGAAGAAGGACGTGATCGAGTTGAACAAGGATTTGTTCGTCCTTCAGGAGGAATTGCTGTTTCCGGCGAACACGCAGGTCGCGATTTATGTCTCGATGGACGTCGGCACGTTCTTCGCCCTGGATTCGGTGACGATCAAGATCGACAACAAGGAGGTCAAGAACTACCTCTATACCGCGCGCGAGGCGGATGCGCTCTTGAAGGGGGGCGTTCAGGAGCTCTACCTCGGCAACCTGAAGACCGGCAAGCATGAGCTCGTCGCATTCTTCACGGGCAAGGGTCCGGTCGAGCGGGACTACAAGCGCGGCGCAACCATCAACTTCGAGAAGGGTGTGGGCGCGAAATACCTGGAACTGAAGATCACCGACCGCGTGTCGAAGCACCAGCCAGAGTTCAAGATCAAAGATTGGGAATGACGACGCGAGTGGCAGCGCTGGGCTTGCTCGATTGGCTCCGTCCGCTGGCCCTCGGCGGCGCGCTGCTGATGTTGCCGTTGTCGGGCGCATATGCCAAGAACGTCAAGCCCGATCCGGACGGATTGCCGCCCCATGACGTCAAAGACCTCGCCTACGGCGACGTGCTCTTTTATTTCTATCAAGACGACTTCTTCGATTCGATCACCCGTCTGTTGGCGGCGCAGCAGAACGATCGCCTGCCGAACACCCAGGGGGAGGCTGAATTGCTGCTCGGCGGCCTGTACCTGTCGCTGGGCGAGCACGTCGAGGCCGGCAAGATCTTCGAGACGCTGCTGAATTCCAACACCACGGAAGCCGTGCGCAACAAGGCATGGTTCTATCTGGGGAAGGTTTGGTACCAGCGCGGCTATCTGGAAGAGTCCGAGCGTGCGCTGCGGCAGGTGTCGGACAAGATCCAGCCCCGCACCAACGCCGAGCGCTACATGCTGCTGGCGGAGATCATGATGCGGCAGGGGCGGTACGACGACGCCATCGCCGCGCTCCGCGCCTGGCATGGGCCCCGCGACTGGACCGCGTATGCCGAGTTCAATCTCGGCGTTGCGCTGGTGCGGCGCGGCCGCCTTCCCGAAGCAATCCCTCATCTCGATCAGGTGGGCCGGATCGCGACGTCGAGCGAGGAGCTCCTGGCGCTCAGGGACAAGGCCAATCTCGCCCTGGGGTTCGCGCTGCTGCAGGCGCAGCGCGCGGCCGATGCGCGGCCGTTCCTGGAGCGGGTGCGGCTGGAGGGCCCCTATTCGAGCAAGGCATTGCTCGGCGTCGGTTGGGCCGACTCGGCGCTGGGGGAATTCAAGCGGGCGCTGGTCCCGTGGTTGACGCTCACCAAGCGCAATTTGCTGGATTCTGCGGTGCAGGAGTCCTTTCTGACGGTTCCGTACGCCTACAATCAGCTGGGCGCGACCGGCCAGGCCGCCGAGTCGTACAACAAGGCGATCGACTCCTTCGACGCCGAGGTAAAGCTCATCGACGACTCGATTGAGAAGATTCGCGGCGGCAACCTGCTCGATTGGCTGCTCAGCGACACCAAGCACGATACGCTGACCTGGTACTGGCAGCTCAAGACCTTGCCCAGCGCGCCGGAGTCCCGCTACCTGTACCAGCTGCTCGCCAGCAACGAATTCCAGGAAGGTCTGAAGAATTACCGCGAATTGAATTTCATGAGCCGCAACCTCGAGTCCTGGCGCGACAACCTGCTGGCCTACGACGACATGCTGGACACACGGCAGCAGGCCTACGGCGAGCGGCTGCCCAAGGCCGATGCCTTGCTCTCGTCCATCGATCTCGACGCGCTCGTCCGCAAGCGGGTCGATTTCGAGTCCCGGATCAACGAAATCGAGCAGTCCAACGACTTCGTCGCGCTGGGCACCCCGGAAGAGCAGCAGAATTGGGCCCGTCTCAAGCGCATCGATGACTTCCTGGCGATGCACCCGGACGATCCTGATCTCGCCGACATGCGCGACCGGCTCCGGCTGCTCAAGGGCGTCATGTATTGGCGGCTGTCGGAGAACTTCAAGGCGCGCTTGTGGAATCAGCGCCGCTCGGTGAGAGAACTCGAAGCGTCCCTGGTCGAGGCCCGGAAGCGCGCAGTGCTGGTTGGGCAGGCCCGGCAGGCCGTGCCGAGCAGCAACGGCGACTTCGTGGCGCGGGTCGGCGCCGTCCGCAATCGCATGGACCAATTGCAGATGCGCCTGGCCGAGTTGTCCGAGCGGCAAAATCGCTTCCTGCAGGCGCTCGCCATCCACGAGCTCGAAGCCCAGAAGCGGCGCCTGGAGGTGTATCAGGTCCAGGCCCGCTACGAACTCGCGGCCATCTACGACAAGGCGTCGCAGGCGTCGCCGAGGGCCGATCCATGAGGGGCTCGCGAGCGGCAGCGGCGGCCGCGCTACTCGCGGTTTGGGGCGCCGTGATGCCGGGTCCGCCGCCGGCCGCGGCGCCGCCGCCGAGCGCGCCGACCATCAAGGATCTCGAATCGCAGCAGATCGAGATCAATACGGCGCCCCCGCGCGGGGTGGACGCCAGCAAGACCATGGACAGCTACCGCCGATTCCTCGACCTGAACGCGGGCGATGCGGCGCTGCGGGCCGAGGCGCTGCGCCGGCTCGGCGATCTGAATCTGGAGAGCTCCGAATCCGAGCGCATCGAGCGCGAACTCGTCACGAACGAGGGGCTGCGGGCCACCGAGGCCATCCATCTCTATTCGGCGCTGCTCGCGACGTACCCGAAGTACGAGCGCAACGATGCCGTGCTCTACCAGCTGGCGCGGGCCTACGAACTCAATGCCCAGCCCGACAAGGCGCTGGCCTCGCTGGATCAGCTGGTCGCGAGCTATCCAAGCAGCCGATACATCGACGAGGTGCAGTTCAGGCGAGGCGAGCTGCTGTTCTCGGAGAAGGCGTACCGGCAGAGCGAGTCGGCCTACCAGGCCGTGATCAAGATCGGTCCCGAGTCGCCCTTCTACAACCAGAGCCTCTACAAGCACGGATGGTCGCTGTTCAAGCAGGGCGAAAACGAGCCGAGCTTGAATTCCTTTGCGGGCGTGCTCGATTCGATGCTGGTGGCCAAGCGCGACCCGTCGGCTCTGGTCGAGGTCGAGACCTTGAGCCGGCCGAATCGCGAACTGGTCGAGGACACCTTCCGCGTCATGTCCATCACGTTCTCGTACCTGGACGGGCCGAAAACCATCGATGATTTCGTGAAGCACCGCAGCCGACGACCGTATTCGTACCTGCTCTACGCTCGGCTCGGCGACCTGTACATCGAAAAGGAGCGCTACACCGACGCCGCCGACGCCTACCGTGCGTTCGTGTCGCAGGACCGCAACCACGAAAAGGCGCCGCAGCTGCAGATGCTGGCCATCGAAGCGTACTCGAAGGGCGGCTTTCCCGATCTCGTCCTTCAGGGGAAGAAGGAGTTCGTCGAGGACTACAGCCTCGGGACCGCCTACTGGCGGAATCGCAAGCCGGAGGACGAACCGAAGGTCCTCGCCGAGCTCAAAACGAACCTGAAGGACGTGGCGCAGTACTACCACGCGCAGGCGCAGCGGACCAAGAGTCCGGCCGACTACGAAGAGGCCGCCAAGTGGTACCGCAGCTTCATCCGGTCGTTTCCGGACGACCCTGGGAGCGCCGCGACGAACTTCCTGCTCGCCGAGGCGTTGTTCGAAAGCAGGCAATATGTGGAAGCCGGCGAGGAATACGAGCATACGGCCTACGGATACGGCGTTCACGGCCGGGCGCCGGATGCCGGCTATGCGGCGATCGTCGCGTATTCCAAGGAGGAGGAGTCGCTGTCGGGGGATGCGAAGTCCAAGATGCACGCGCGCGAGGTCGACAGCTCGCTCAAGTTCGCGCAGGCGTTCCCGGGGCATCCCGAGAGCGCGCAGGTGCTCACGCGCGCGGCCTCCGACCTGTATGCCGCCAAGGACTATCCGCGCGCCGTCGCCGCCGCGCAATTGCTCCTGGCGCGGCGCCCGCCCGTCGATGCCCCCAAGCAGCGCATCGCCTGGACGGTGATCGCGAATTCCGAGTTCGAGCAGGGTGAATTCGCGAAGGCGGAGGCCGGTTACAACAGCGCCCAGGCCTTGATGCCGCCCGGCGACCCCGAGCACGCGGTGATCGTGGAGCGCCTCGCCGCCGCGATCTACAAACAGGGCGAACAGAAGAACAAGGCCGGCGACAGCGCCGGCGCCATCGACGACTTCCTGCGTGTCGCCAAGGAAGCGCCGTCCTCGACGGTGCGGGCGAACGCGGATTTCGACGCGGCCGCATTGCTCATCTCCGACAAGCAGTGGGACCGGGCCATCGTGGTCCTCGAGGGCTTTCGGCAGAACTTTCCGAAGAGCCCGCTTCAGGCGGATGTGACGCGAAAGCTGGCGGTGGCGTATTCCGAGTCGAATCACCCGGGCGCTGCGGCGCTGGAATTCCAGAAGATCGCCCTGACGCCCGGGGAGACGCCCGAGGTCCAGCGCGAGGCCACGCTGCAGGCCGCCGAGCTCTACGACAGGGCGGGCGATTCCGCCAAGGCGAAGACGATGCTCGAGGCGTTCGTCAAGCGATTTGCGCAGCCGCTCAATCCGGCGATGGAGGCGCGCAACAAGCTGTGCCTGATGGCCGAGAAGGCGGGCGATCTGACCGGCCGCGATTACTGGCTCAAGGAGATCATTGCCGCCGACCGGTCGGCGGGCGCCGCGCGCACGGACCGCAGCCGGGCGCTGGCGGCCAAAGCCACCCTGACACTGGCGGCGCCGGCCCGCGATGAGTTCATGCGCGTCAAGCTGGTGGCGCCGCTGAAGAAGTCGCTGGCCGAAAAACGCAAGGCGATGGAGGCGGCGCTCAAGGCCTACACGCAGGCGGCCGATTACCAGGTGGCCGAAGTGACCACCGCCGCGACCTTCCAGAGCGCCGAATTGTACCGGCAACTGGGCAAGGACCTGATGAGTTCGGAACGGCCCAAGAACCTGTCGAAGGACGAATTGGAACAGTACGACGTGTTGCTGGAGGAACAGGCGTTTCCTTTCGAGGAGAAGGCGATAAAGCTGTACGAGATCAATACCGCGCGGGCGAAGGACGGCACCTATGACGAATGGGTGCAGAAGAGCTACACCGCGCTCGCGCAAATCAATCCAGGCCGTTACGGCAAGGTGGAACTCGGTGAGCCCCTGGTCGAATCGATTCGTTGAGCTGTGCGCGCTGGCCTTGCTGGCTGCGTGCCAATCCGAGCCCCGCTTGGCGCGGCCGGCGGCGCCTGCCGCGGCCCCGGATACGCCTGCGGCCTCGCAGGCCGCCAACGCCGCACCCGTTCCCGCCGGCGCCACGAATGCACCTGCGGGCGGCACGCCGGTGGGGGCTGCGGCCTCCGGCGCCGTGGTGCTGCCGGGCACGGCGACCCGGCAGGCCCCGGGTGGGGCCGTGTACATTTCGGGTCCGACGACCGTGCCGGAAGCCGCGGCGCGGCAATACTCGGATGCGCTAGACCTGATGAAGGCCGGCCGGTCGACCGATGCGGAAGTGCGTTTGAGGCAGCTGTCCGCCGCTTATCCGCAGCTGTCCGGTCCGGAGGTCAATCTCGGCCTGCTGTACCTGCAGGGGTCCAAGCTGCCGCAGGCCGAGACCGCCTTCAAGACCGCGCTCGAACGAAACCCGGCGAATGCCGTCGCCGCGAACGAGCTTGGCATCGTCGAGCGAAAGCTCGGAAAATTTTCGGAGGCCGAGGCGGCCTACCAGCGCGCCGTGGCCGCGGAACCGGGCTACGCGCCGGCGCACCTCAACCTCGGCGTCCTATACGATCTGTATCTCGGCGAGCCGCAAAAGGCGCTCGAACAGTTCGAGAACTACATTCAGCTTGCGGGCGAGAACAAGCAGGTCGCGGGCTGGGTGGTGGAGCTGCGCAAGCGCGTTGGATCCGCATCCCCGGCCGCCAAGAAGGAGCCCTCATGAACACCCCTCGTGCGTTGCTCGGATGGCTGCTGTGGGCGATGGCGATGGCCGCCTCCGCCCAACCGCCCAGCGGATCAGCCGCGAAGCCGGCTGCGAACGCGCAACAGGAAGCCGGCGAACCGCGGGCCGATACATCGCCGGTCGCCCCGGCCGCCTCCGGGCTTGATAGCACCGCCCCGGCCCCGGCGAAGGCCCCGGAGGCGGCCCCCGGACCCGGAGGGCATGCCGCGGCCCGCGGCCCGGTCCCAGCCCGCCAGAAGGCGCCCATGGCGGCGGACCGGGTCGATCTGGGCACCACCACCGTCACCGGCGATCATGAGCAGCCCAAGGTCATGTACGTGGTGCCCTGGAAGAAGGCGGATATCGGCGATCTGTCGGGAAAACCCATGAACAGCCTCCTGGACGAGGCTCTGGCTCCCGTCGACCGCGATGAGTTCAAGCGCGAGGTGCTTTATTACGGTGCCGTGAAATCTGATGTTTCCGGGAATGGTGCACCGAACAAGTCCTCCCAGGGTGAGAAGTAAGTCCTAGCCGATATCGGGGAATGTGATTGAATTCTTATTTCAGAGCAGACGGGTATTCATCAGGAGCGCGTAGATGAACTTCTTCAATTCGGTCGTCAATTTCTTCAAGGACGGTGGGCTTTTCCTCTACCCGCTGGCTCTGATATTCGTCGTCGGTGTCTCGATCGCCATCGAGCGGTACGTTTATCTGACTCGCGAAACGATCCGCAATCGCAGCCTCTGGGACGACCTCGTCCCGGCGATGAGCGCGGGCAACTTCAAGCAGGTCGTGAACCTCACGCAAAACTCGAAGGCCTCGATCGCGACCATATTGAATTACGGGGTCGCCCGGGTTGCGAGCGCCCGGCGCCGCGACGACATCGAAAAGGCCATGGACGAAAGCCTGCTCGAGGTCATACCGCGCATCGAGAAGCGCACCCACTTCCTGTCCTCGCTCGCCAACGTGGGACTGCTCATCGGCCTTCTCGGCACCATCACCGGTTTGATCGGCGCCTTCGGCGCGGTCGCCACGGCGAACCCCGCCGAAAAGGCGAGCCTGCTCGCCGCCGCGATCTCCGTGGCGATGAACAACACTGCGTCCGGACTGGGAGTGGCGATCACGCTGCTTCTGGCGCACATGTTCCTCGAATCGAAGACCACCTCGCTGATCGACAGCCTGGAAATCGCGTCGGTGAAGTTCCTGAACTCGATCACCGAGCGGCAGCACGAGGCCGCACCGGCGCCCACGGGTCCGGTTACGCAGGCGCGGGCGGCTGCGGCTGCGACCGGCCGAAGCGCCGTCTAGGGACGCCTCAGGACATGAAGTCCAAATCCCAGCGGCTCGTGCGGCGCAATCACGCCCGCTACCATCAGGGGCGCGACGACCTCAATATCGTGCCGATGATCGACATGATGGTGATATTGGTGTTCTTCCTGATCTTCACCGCGGTCTTTTCCAAGACCAACATCCTGCAGCTCAATCTGCCCGCCAACAGCGCGGCCGCGCCCGCGGATCTGCCCAAGGGGTTGAAGCTCGAGGTCATCATTCGTCCCGACGAGATCGTCGTCAATGACCGCAACTCCGGCCCGCTCAAGACCCTGCCGAACACCGCCTCGGGCCTCGACCTGGACGGATTGTCGGAGTTCGTCCGGCGCGTGAAGTCGCAGTTTCCCGATATGACGGACGCCACGGTATTGCCCAGCCCCACGACGTCCTACGACACCCTGGTGCAGGTCATGGACACGGTGCGGGTGTACCAGCTGCCCGTGGCGCCGTTCTCGAAGGCGGAATTGTTCCCGGACATTGCCATCGCGGATGCGCCCACATGAGACCGTTCCAGGAAAGACGGCGCAAGCGGCATCGGGGCGCAAGCCATTTCGCCCTCGTGCCGTTCATCGACATGATGACCATCCTCGTCGTGTTCCTGCTCGCGCACACGGCGGAAGTCGACATCCTGCCGAACACGAAGAACATATCCATCCCTCAATCGTTGTCGGAACGCAAGCCGGACGCCGCGGTGGTCGTGATGGTGACCAAGGATTCGGTGTTCGTCGACGGCAAGCTGGTCGGCTCCATAGCCGAGCTCGTCGCCAACCCCGGGCCGGTTTTCGCGCCGCTGAAATCGGCGCTGATGTCGCAGAACGATCTGGCGCTGGGGGCCGCCCAGAAAAACGACATTTCGAAGCGGGAGGTCACGATCATGGGCGACAAGGCCACGCCCTACAGCGTGCTCAAGAAGATCATGCTCACGTGCAGCGACGCGGAGTACGGCAAGGTGTCGTTCGCCGTGGTCGAGCGCGAGCGGGCGGCTACCTGAGATGGCCGCGATGAACCCGGCCCAGATGACGCCGACCACCCTGGCCCCGTACTTCCGCCGGTACGAACTGCCGTGGTCGCCGGCCGAGGAGATGGAGCGGCGCTTCCGCGTCATATTGCGGAACCTGGTCATCGTGTTCGCGATCATTGCGCTGATCATGCCGTTCCTGCCGCGCCACACCGTGGTGATCAACACGGAGTCACTGCCCGAGCGGGTGGTGCAGCTCGTGATGGAGCCGCCGCCCCCGCCGCCCCCGCCGCCGCCGAAGCCGGAGAAGCCTCTGGAGAAGGCCTTGCCTGCCGCGAAACCGAACCCCGTTCCCGTCGATCCGCGGGTCAAGGCCTCCAAGAGCGGGCTGCTCGCCAACATGGACGACCTGGCGGCGCTTCGCGATCAGGTCGATTTGGACAAATTCGCGAAGGATCAGCCGAAGACGACCGACCCCGGCGACGTGAGCATGGTTCAGCGATCGATCATCACCTCGAAGGCCGGCGGGACCAGCGGCGGCATCAGCGCGCCGACCAGCAGCGGCCTCGCATCCGGCTCGGGATCGCTGAACGGCATTCATACCGATCAGGTCAAGGGACCGAACCTCGGCACGGGCCAGCCGGCGACCCGCGGCGGAGGCAGCGGCCGGGCCTCGCGCGGATCGGAGGAGATCGCGCTCGTGTTCACCAAGAACAAGGGAGCGATCGACGCCATGTACGCGCGGGCATTGCGCGACAACCCGGCGCTGCAGGGCAAGGTGGTCCTCGAGATCACCATCGCGCCGTCCGGCGAGATCACCGCCGCGCGCGTCGTCTCGAGCGACTTGAACGATCCCGAGTTCGAGGCGAAGCTGCTCGCGCGCATCCGCCTGTTCAAGTTCGAGCCCAAGGATGTGGCGCCTTTGACCGCCACCAAACCCATTGACTTCTTCCCTGCCGGATGAACATACAATCTGAAATCGAGTTCTTCAGCGACCTCTGCCCGGTGGACAAGGCGCGCTTCATCATGCGCCTGATCGCCGAAGTGAGCGAGGAGACGAAGGTCGGCGCGGGCGACGGTCACGAGCTCCCGCGCCTGAAATTCGCGGTCGAGATGAATCAGCGGCTGGGGCGGTTTGCCTATCAGCTCCTGAGCGAGGACGCCGCGCGTCCGCCGGACGACGTCATGATCCGCATGCTGCTGGGCCAGCGGGCCGACAAGCACTGCCAGCGGATCATGCAGCACGCCTATCGGCGCGTGCTGACGAGCTTCGAGTCCTTCGACACGACGGTTCTGCTGAACGCACATTGAGGCCGTCGCGCCGCCCTCGCCGGGCGGCCTTGCCCGTGGGGCGCCTTCCGGCGGCGCGGGCGCCGATAAGCTTAAAAATACCGGCCGACAGGCTCATAATAGTGAGTTACGCACCGTCGCGGGCCGAAGGTCACCATGTATCGTCAAAGCATTCAATTCCCCGTCAAGGATCTGGATCTGCGCGAGGACGTGCATGCGCTCGGGCTCCTGATCGGCGAGACGCTTCGCGATCAGGGCGGCGACGAGTTCTTCGACCTCGTGGAAGGCGACCGGCTCGCGGCGATCCGGCGGCGCGAGGCCATGGACGGGAGTTCCGGCGACCTGCAGCGGCGCATGGAGGGCCGGTCCCCGGCGTCCGCCACCGACCTGACGCGCGCCTTTTCGGTCTGGTTTCTGGCGGTCAACACCGCCGAGAAGGCGCATCGGGTGCGCCGCCGCCGCCAATACCTCGGCGATTCCAGCCAGGTGCAGCCGGGCGGGATCGCCGACTGCATTGCGCGGCTGCAACGCGAGGGAGCGACCCTCGCCGAAACGCTGGGTTTGGTTTCGTCGATGAGCATCGAGCCGGTGTTCGCGGCGCACCCGACGGAGTCCACCCGGCGCACCATCCTGCGCAAACAGCAGCGGCTTGCGCACGATCTCATCGATCGCCTCAACTCCGGCGTGACGCAGCCGGAGAGCAGCACGCTGTGGGCGCGCGCGCGAATGGAAATCACCACCATATGGCAGACGGAGGACCACCCCAGAGAAGGACTCACCGTGGCGGACGAGCGCGAGCACGTGCTGTTCTATCTGCTCGAGATCCTGTACCGGGTGGTGCCGCTGTTCTACGAGGAGGTCGAAACGGCCCTGGCGCGCGCCTATTCGGTGCCGGCCGAATCCGTGGATGTCCCCGGCATTCTGCGGTTCGGGTCGTGGGTCGGCGGCGACATGGACGGCAATGCCGACATCCACGGCAAGACCATTCGCGAAACCCTGCACCGCCATCAGCAGGTGATCGTCTCGGCCTATTTCGAGGAATGCGGCCAGCTCGCCGAGACGTTGAGCCAGAGCGCCAATCGGGTCGCCGTGAGCGAGGCGCTCGCCGCGAGGATGGATGCCTACGGCGCATTGCTCCCGGGCGGCCAGGAACTGGCGCCCGCCCGCCACGATCGGCAGCCCTACCGCATCTTTTTCGGCCAGCTTCGCGAGCGGCTCAAGGCCACTTACGACGGCCGGCCCAATGCTTATCAGAGTTCCGAGGAGCTGCTCGCCGACATTCAGCTCGCGGCGGACAGCCTCGCCGCCAACCGCGGAAGGCACGCGGGCCATTTCCTGGTGCGGCGCTTCATGCGGCGCGTGCGCACCTTCGGCTTCCACGTCGCCACTCTGGACGTCACGCAGCACGCCCGCGTGCACGATGCGGTGATCGGGCAGGGCCTGGGCCAGCCGCAGTGGCCGACCTTGAGCCCCGAGGAGCGGTTGCACCAATTGCGCGATCTCCTGGCGCGCGACCAGGGACCGGTCGGCGCGATGGACGCCATCGGCAGGCGTACGCTCGGGGTCTTCGAGGCCATTGCCCACGCACGCCACAAGTTCGGCGCGCGCGCCATCGGTCAATACATCGTGAGCGGCGCCCAGGGCCCGGAGGACGTGCTCGCCGTGCTGTTGCTGGCGCGCTGGGCCGACATCACGGACAAGCGGACCGGCGAGTGTCCCCTGGACGTCGCGCCGCTGCTCGAATCCATCCCGGTGCTGGAGAAGGCCGGAGAGGTGCTGCGCAGCCTGCATGACGAGCCGGCCTATCGGCACCACCTCGCAGTGCGCGGCAATCGCCAGCAGATCGTGATCGGGTATTCGGACCCGAGCAAGGAGGGCGGAATCGCGGCGTCCCGGTGGGCCCTGCAGGCGGCGCAGGTGCAATTGGTCGAGGCAGCCCGCGTGGCCGGCATCACGCTGACATTGTGTCACGGCAGGGGCGGAACGCCGCCGCGCGGCGGCGGCCGCACGGAACATCTGGTGGAGGCGGCCCCCCATGGGGCGATCCGCGGCGTGTTTCGGCTGACGGAGCAGGGCGAGGTCGTCAATCAGAGCTATGGGCTGCGCCCGATCGCCATGCGCACCCTCGAACGCACCTTCGCCGCCGTGGCGCTGGCCACCGCGCACGTCGATCAGGCTCCCGCACCGCAGGCGCAGGTCGCGGCCATGCAGGCGATTGCGAAACACAGTCTCGAGGCCTACCGTCGGCTGGCATTCGGGGGCCCGGAATTCTTCGACTACTTCCGGGCCGCGACGCCGCTCGACGTGATCGAGCGCATGCACATTGGATCCCGCCCGGCCATGCGCGCCGGGGGCACGGGACTCGCCGCGCTGCGCGCCATCCCCTGGGTATTCGCCTGGACCCAGAGCCGGCACATGATCCCCGGCTGGTACGGCTTCGGCAGCGGGCTTCAGGCGGCGCTCGCCGAACATGGCGAATCCGTGATCAAGCGCATGGCGGCCGAATGGCCGTTCTTCGGGCACCTGCTCGACGATGTCGAGGCCATGCTCGCACGGACCGATCTCGATATTGCCGCGCACTACGACGCCCTCGCGGGCGCGGCCGCGATCGCGCCCAGCGCCGCCATACGCCGGGAATACGACCTGACCGTGAAGCGGGTCCTCGAGCTTCGCGGCACCGCCGGCCTCGTGGACAGCGATCCGACGCTGCAGCGGACCATCCTGCTGCGCAACCCCTATATCGACCCCATGCACCTCATGCAGGTGGATCTGCTCAAGCGATGGCGCGCGACGGGCAGGGAGGATGCCGCGCTGTTCGGCGCGCTACGGGCCACGATCAGCGGAATCGCGCAAGGACTGCAGGCCACCGGATAGCAGCGCATGCATCGCACGGCGCGCCCATGTCAGCATTCCGGAACGTTGACGGCCAGCCCGCCCTGCGAGGTTTCCTTGTAGATCGTGGACATGTCCAGGCCGGTCTGGCGCATGGTCGAGATGACCTGGTCCAGCGACACCTTGTGGGAGCCATCGCCGCGCAACGCCAGCCGCGCGGCGTTGACCGCCTTCACGGAGCCCATGGCGTTGCGCTCGATGCAGGGGATCTGCACCAGGCCGGCGACCGGATCGCAGGTCAGCCCCAGGTTGTGTTCCATGCCGATCTCCGCCGCATTCTCGATCTGCTCGTTGCTGCCGTTGAGCGCCGAGACGAGTCCGGCGGCCGCCATGGAGCATGCGACTCCGACCTCCCCCTGGCATCCCATCTCGGCGCCCGATATCGACGCGTTTTGCTTGTAGAGCATGCCGATCGCCGCCGCCGTGAGCAGAAAGCGCATCACGCCCGCCTCGTCCGCGCCGGGTTCGAATCGGCGGTAATAATGCAGCACCGCCGGAACGATTCCGGCCGCGCCGTTGGTGGGCGCGGTGACCACCTGGCCGCCGGCCGCGTTTTCCTCGTTGACGGCGAGGGCGAATACGTTGACCCAGTCGAGGACGTGCATCGGGCTCTCCGGATCGCCGCCGAGCAGCTGCCGGTACAGCCTGGGCGCCCGCCGCCGCACCCCGAGAACCCCGGGCAGCAGGCCCTGCGCCTCGAAGCCGCGGCGCACGCAATCCTGCATCACCTGCCAGATCCGTGCGAGGCGCGCGCGGATCTCGGCGTCCGGGTACCAGGTGCGCTCGCGTTCGAACATCAACTCGTGGATCTCCAAGCCGTGAGTCCGGCCGAGTTCGAGGAGCTGCGCGCCGGAATCGAACTCCAGGGCGGGCGCCGGGCGAGCGGTTCCGGGACCGGATTGTTCGCCGGCCCGCACCACGAAGCCGCCGCCGACGCTGTAGTACTCCTCGCGCGCCAGCACCTGGAGCGATGCGTCGTGGGCGGTGAGGCGCATGCCGTTCGAGTGGCCGGGCAGCACCTGGTCCGTGTGGAACAGCAGGTTCAGCGGCTCGTCGAACGCGATTTCGTGCCGCCCGAGCAGGTTGATGCGGCCGCTGCCGCGAATGCGCTTCAAGGCGGGTTCGATCGCGGCCGGATCCACGGTATCCGGACGCAGCCCCTCGAGGCCGAGAAGCACGGCGCGGTCGGTGCAGTGACCGCGGCCCGTCAGGGCGAGCGATCCGTAGAGCTGCGCGGACACCTGGGCCGTGCGGCCAAGAAGGTCCCGCGCCGCCAGGAGCTCGACGAAATCGCGCGCCGCATTCATGGGCCCCATGGTGTGGGAGCTCGAAGGCCCGATGCCGATCTTGAAGATGTCGAAAACGCTGAGACTCATGAATGACCTAAGCTGCCGCCTGAATGCGAATCATACGCCGCCGCCGGGAGCGGCGCCGAGCTGCCTCCGTGGGGACGGCCGCGATGGTAGACTGCCGCCGGCGAGAGCCGTGGCGCCTCGCGCCAATCGTAGGAGGTAATCGAACATGCGCTTTTCATTTGTGCTGGTGGCACCCCTGATCGCCGCCGTTACGTTCATCGGACAGCCCGCTTGGCCCAAGGATGCGGACGGCATTGCCGCCGCTGTCGCCGATCCGGCGCGGCCCGAGGCGGACAGGCAACGCGATGCGAACCGCAAACCGGCCGAATGCCTGGCATTCGCCGGCGTCAAATCCGGCGACCAGGTTGCGGAGCTGATGCCCGGCGGCGGCTATTTCACCCGCCTCTTCAGCAAGACGGTCGGACCGGCCGGCCATGTTTACGCGCTGGTGCCGGCGCCATCGGCCGACGCGCCGCCGGACATGCCGGACTTCGCGGCGCGCGTGAAGGCCATAGCCGCTGATCCCAACTATCCGAACGTGAGCGTCGTGATCGAGCCGCTCGGGCAGCTCAAGGCCCCGGTCCCGGTGGACCTGGTGTGGACTTCCCAGAACTATCACGACCTGCACAACATGCCGGGCACCGACGCAACGGTGTTCGACCAGATGGTGTTCGAGATGTTGAAGCCGGGCGGCATCTATCTGGTCATCGACCATGAGGCCGAGCCGGGATCCGGCGCGAGAGACACGCGGACCTTGCATCGAATCGATGTCGAGACCGTTAAGAAGGAGATCCAGGCGGCCGGATTCGTTCTGGTGGGTACCAGCGACCTGCTGCGCCAACCGGGCGATTCGCACTCGGTGAAGGTCTTCGATCCCAGCATTCGCGGCAAGACCGATCAGTTCATATTGAAGTTTCGCAAACCGGCCAAATGATACAGGTGGAATCGCGCGTCAATTCGGCTTGACCGAGGCGCGGACGGGTGCTGCGCGTGCGTCAACGTCCATGCGGTCCGTGCGTTGCCTGGAATACATTCGGAGGTTTTCATGGTCGGCAAATCATCATCAGAATTCAGATCGGGTGCCTCGCGCAGCACCGTCAAATCGGCCTCGCGGTTGCTTGCGGCATTATCCGTGGCAGCGGCGTTAACCGCATGCGTGACGCCGCCGCCGCGAGTCGTGGCAGTGGCGCCGCCGCCTCCGCCGCAGAAGATCTTCGTCTACCCCAGCAACGGACAGAGCCCGGAGCAAACGGACCGGGACCGATATGAGTGCCATTTGTGGGCGGTCCAGCAGACGGGAGTCGATCCGAGCCGTCCGGACAGCAGCCCCTATGAAAGGGTCGTAGTGCAGCCCGCGACTCCGCCGGGCGCGAATACCGCGGCCGGAGCCGTCACGGGCGCAATCCTCGGGGCGCTGATCGCAGGCCCACGCGCTGCGGGCGCGGGATTGGTGCTGGGCGGGGCGACCGGAGCCATCGTCGGGTCGACTGCGGATGCCAATGCCCAGGCGCAGGCGCGGCAGACCCAGCAGCAGATCAACATGTCGGCCTCCCAGGGGCGGGCGCGTGCCGACGCTTACAAGCGCGCCTTGGGCGCTTGTCTGCAGGGGCGAGGCTACACCGTCAGCTAAGGGAATTGCGATATGAGATCAGGGAAGACATGGATTCTGGCAGGCGGGCTGGTACTTCTGGCCGGGCTTTGCAGCGCCGGGGCCGGGGCGCAGGAGCGCGAGCAGGGGCGTCCCGAGATGCATGCCGAAGGCCGCCCCGGTTTCGGCCCGGGGTCTTCCCGGCCCGCGTTTGACGGGCGGGGCCAGGTGCTCGACCAGCGCTACAACCATGGGCACTATTACCCGCCGGCGGGCGCCGTGCTGCCGACGCTGCCCGCAGGATACCGGCCCTATTTCCATGGACCCGACCGCTTCTACTTCAGCGGAGGAGTCTGGTATGCGCCGCGAGGGCCGGGTTTTGTCGTGGTGCGTCCGCCCGTGGGCCTGGTGATTGCCGTACTTCCGCCGTACTACTCCACGGTCTGGATCGGCGGCATTCCTTATTACTACGCGGACAACGTCTATTACACCTGGCAACCCGATCAGAACGGCTACGCGGTCGTCGATCCGCCGGCCAATGCCGATCAGCCCTCGCCGCCGCCCGGCGACTCCCAAGGGGCGCCGGATGATCTCATCATTTATCCCACCAATGGCCAGTCCAAAGAACAGCAGGCGGCCGATCGCTATGAGTGCAACAACTGGGCGAAGAGTCAGTCGGGCTTCGATCCGACGGCGCCCAATGGGGGCGTGCAGGGCGGCGGAGATGTCGATCGCGCGAGGAGCAATTACTACCGCGCGATGGGCGCCTGCTTGATGGGACGAGGGTATCAGGTCAATTGAGCCGAACGTCGCGAAGCGGCGACAATTTTATTTGGATCGATTTGTCAATAAACTTTTTGCGTGGGTTAAATCCGACGCAGGGCGATGCCTCGTGCCGATTCCGCGGGAATGCAGCGTAGCGCAGGATTTGCACGAGCGACGGTCAGGTTTGAATGCTCTAATTGGGTACGAGGTCCGCGATGCAAGACGAGAATGACTCGAAGCGCACGTTTCTCAACCGGCGGGACTGGAGCAGCTACCTTTGCGCACTGCAGGAGGCGGCCAGCTATCCGAAGGTTCTGCAAGCGGTAAAGTCGAGCCGGGATTGGTTCGCGCAAGGCGCGAGCGACGCGTCCAGCTGGCTGGTCGGCAACAACGATTTGCGCGGCCGCTTCAGCGCCGGCTGAAAGTCACTCCTGCCTGAGCCCATGTCTTGAGGATCAAGACCTGGGGTCGTCGAGCCTCTTTTCCGCGCCGATCCCCAGCAGTCTCTGCGGGTGCGAGTAGATGTTGCAGTGATCCTCCCTCAAGAAACCCACCAGCGTCAGGCCGGACGTCTGGGCTAAATTGACCGCGAGGCTCGATGGGGCGCCGATGGCCGCCAGGATGGCGACGCCGGCTCGTAGCGCCTTTTGGACCAATTCGAAGCTGGCCCGGCCGCTCAAGATGACGATGTGATTCGCGAGTGGAAGGCGGCCGGCCAGAAAATTCTCTCCCACCAACTTGTCGAAGGCATTATGCCGTCCGACGTCCTCGGCAATGCCGAGCAAACGGCCGGACAAGTCGAATAATGCGGACGCGTGAATACCGCCGGTGTCGCCGAACCGCGCTTGTTCGGCCCGCATGCGGTCGGGCAGGCGCAGCAGCACCCCGAGGTCGGTGCCTCCGGCATCGGGAATGCGCACCGCCGCCGCACGGGCAATGGCTGCGTCGAGTCCCGTCGTGCCGCACACACCGCAGCTCGAGCCCGCGGAAAAGCGCCGCGTCAGGGTCGGTGGGTCCAGCGAGACGGTGGAGCGCAGGCGAACATTGACGACATTCGGGCGTCGCGTGCTCGCCTCGATGACGTCCACGTCCGATGGGTGGTTCAATATGCCCTCGCCGTAGAGCAGACCCGCCGCCAATTGCTCGTCGTCACCGGGCGTTCGCATGGTGGCGCCGAACGAGACGGGTTCAAGGCCCAGCGCGGGGTGGTGCAGCAGGAACTCCAGGGGTGCCTCCACGGCCACCCGGTCGTCCTTGTCGACAGAGCCCTCGAGCCCGGCACGCAGCACCCGCACTGCAAGGGTCCCGCTGGCGGCGTGCGCGGCCGGCGGCCCGGGCTCGGCCGGCGCGGGCGTGGAAGATGCGAGGATTTTCGCCCTGTTCATGAACCCCGCCTCGAATTTTGCCGAAACTGCCGCCCAATGATACCGTTCTGCCCCGGGTACGCACCAATTCCAAGGAAATCAGCCATGTCGAAATCCAGCGATCTCAAAGCGCGCAAATCGGCCGCGGTGCCGAATGGCGTGGGCACCAAGGGGATTTATGTCGCAAAGGCCGAAAATTCGGAAATCTGGGACGTCGACGGCCGGCGTTTCATCGATTTCGCGGCCGGCATCGCCGTGGTCAATACGGGGCACCGGCACCCGAGGGTCATGGCGGCGGTCGCGGCACAGGCGCAGGCCTTCGCTCACACCTGTTTTCACGTGGCGTCGTACGAATCCTATATCTCGCTGGCGGAGCGGCTCAACGCCGTGGTTCCCGGCGACTTCGCCAAGAAGACGCTGTTCCTGAATTCGGGAGCCGAAGCGGTGGAGAACGCGGTCAAGATCGCCCGCTACTTCACCAAGCGCTCCGGGGTGATCGCATTTTCGGGCGGTTTCCACGGGCGCACCAACATGACCATGGCGCTCACCGGCAAGGTCATGCCCTATAAGCGCGGCTTCGGACCTTTCCCGGCCGACATCTATCATGCCGAGTTCCCGCAGCCCTACCGGGGAATTTCCACGGGGCAGGCACTGGCCGACCTCGACCGGCTGTTTCACGGCGACATCGACCCGAAGGCGGTGGCGGCCATCATCATCGAACCGGTACAGGGCGAGGGCGGGTTCAACGTCGCACCCAACGACTTTCTGCGGGCGCTGCGGGGACTCTGCGATGAACATGGCATCGTGCTGATCGCGGACGAAGTGCAGGGCGGTATCGCCAGGACCGGAAAGATGTTCTCGATCGAGCATTCGGGCGTGGTGCCCGACCTCGTCACCATGGCCAAGGGCTTAGGGGGAGGGTTCCCGCTTTCCGCGGTCACCGGCCGCGCCACCATCATGGATGCGGCTCACGTGGGCGGACTGGGGGGGACCTATGGCGGCAACCCGATCAGCATTGCTGCGGCCCATGCCGTGCTCGACGTGATCGAAGCCGAGGGCCTGTGCGCGCGCGCGGCCCGCGTGGGTCAAAAGATGCGTTCCCGCCTGGAGGCGATGGCCAAGCAGCGGCCGCGCATCGGCGATGTGCGGGGCGTCGGCGCCATGGTGGCCTTCGAATTGGTGAAGGACCCCAAGACCAGGGAACCGGATGCCGAGACCACGACGGCGGTGTTGGCGCACGCCGAGAAACGCGGGTTGATCCTGCTCTCCTGCGGCACGTCCGCCAATGTGGTGCGGCTGCTGACGCCGCTCACCATCCCGGACGACGTGCTCGACGAAGGTTTGAACATCCTCGAGGCCGCGATCGGCGAGGCATTCGGAGTGACGTCGGAGCGTGCGGTCGCCTGAGACCGGACGTCACATCCGGAAGGTTCCGGTGACACCTATCGTCCGCGGACGATAGGTGAAGTTGTTTTGCTGCACCGAGGTCGGCGCATTCGGGTTCGCGATGTAGCTCGGGTTGAAGGCGTCGATCTGCACCTGCGCGTAGTTGAGCAGGGTGTGCGAGTCGAACAAATTGTCGCAGAACAACGAGACGTCCCAGCCGCCCAGTTTCACGCCGGCCCGGAGCGAGGTGAAGCTGGTCGCGGGCAGGGAGTAGGAATTCGGATCGAATTGACTGCTGCGCGGGTCCTGGACCGGCGCCAGCCAGGGGTTGCGGCTCGAATACTCCCAATCGGCGCGCACGAACGCGTCGTGGTCGAAGGCTCTGAACGAGTACTGGGGCCCGACCGCGATCGACCAAGGCGGGTTCGTGCCGGGGCTGTAGTTGATCGCCGCTTCACCGGAGATCGCATCGCCGGCGACGGCGCGGTCACCGGCCGAGGTCTTGGTGAAGCGAGCATCGGTGTAGCCGATCGAAGTTTCGACCGTCAGGCCTCCGCCTAAGTCCAGGTCGCCCTGGAAGTCGAAGCCCTTGGCCACCGCCGTGCCCAGATTGTCGGTGAACTGCAGTCCGCAGTTGCCCGCGACGTAGACGTTCTGCTGAATGTTCTGCCACTTGATGTAGTAGACGCTGGTGGCGATCTTCAAGCGGTTCGCGAAGTTGTTCTTCGAGCCGATCTCATAGCTCTGCGTGTCGTCGGAGTTGTAGGTCAGCGGAGACTGCCCGCTCGGAAATCCTTCCTGCATCAGGCCCTGCGCGCAGAACACCGGCGGCAACGGCGGATTGTAGCCACCCGGACGAAAGCCCTTGGCATAGGTGGTGTAGAAGAGGTTGTTGTCGTCCGCCTGAAAGTTCAGCCCGAGTTTCGGCGTAAAGGCGTTTTCGGATTGCTTGCCGCCGGCCCCGCTCGGGCCGTAGTCCTCATAGCCGTTGGCGTAGTGGTCCAGCGAGAAGCCGAGCTTGGCGTAGCGTCCGCCGGCGGTCAGAGCCAACTGGTCGGTGAGCTTGTAGGTGAGTTCGCCGAAGCCCGCCACTTGCCGGTCGTAGCTCTTGTTGTAGTTGTAGTAGATGTCGCAATTCGGAATCGGAAACTGCGCCGGTTGCGGCGTGCCCTGTCCGTTGCACGAATAGTAGGGGCCGAAGATGCTGTCCGGCGTGTTGGCCGGGCCGTAGAGATACGAGAAGAACGAATCGATGTTCTTGTCATTCAGCTGTTCGATACTGAGTTCCTGCGCCAGGGAGTAGAAGACCCCCACGGTCCACTTCAGCCGGCTGTCGGCGTCGCTCGATTGCAGGCGGAATTCCTGGGTGAAAGTCCGCTGCTGATTGGTCATGGTGTTCGGCGTCACGTAGTTGGTGAAGCCGGGCGGCAAATGAATCCCGGAGGCGTCGAGCAGCGGGTACCACGAGCACGGCTCGATTTGAGCCGCCGACGTGGGACCGCAGCCGAGCGCCGGCGCTTGCGGGTACAGGGAATTGGGCCAGCCCACCGCCTGATAGAAGGCGAGGTCGTAGACCGTGCCCTCGTAGGAGTCGGTCTCGTTGCGATGGTAGTAGGACGAATTCGAGATGAAGGTCACGTGCGCGAAATCGGCCTGGATCTTGAGGGCCGGGAGGTAGTATTCGTCGGGAATCGGAATGCGCTCCGGCGTCGCGTCGTTGAACTGCCCGGCGCCGGGATTCGAGTACGCCGGCCAATAGGTCGAGATGTCGTGCTGCTGCTTGTTCTGAAACATGACGCTCGGCGTGATTTTCACGCCTTCCACCGGCTGGTAGAGCAGCGCCAACCGCGCCGCCGTGGTGCCCGTGTAGTTCGCGTTCTTCTCCGTGACCGCTCCCGTGGTGTCGTCGACGCGGTTGATCCAGCCGCCGTCGTAGCGGTACCAGATGCTGGCGCGGTAGCCGAGCACGTTGTCAACGATGGGTCCGCCGTGGGCGATGCCCCCCTCGTAGCTCGGCGCGCCATCCTGGGTGTAGGCCACCTCGGTGCGCGCATAGGTGGAGTCCGTCGTGACGCTCGGCTGCGTCATGATGTAGCGCACGGTACCGCCCTCGGAGCCCGCGCCGAACAGCGTGCCCTGCGGTCCCCGCAGCACTTCCACGCGGTCCATGTCGAAGGTCTTGGGCAGCGTGTCGTCGGGGTTGAAGCCGAGAGCCCGCATTTGGATGGGGGTATCGTCGATGTAGATGCCGGTGGTGCCGGCACCGCCGGAGGAGGAGATGCCGCGGATCGAAATGGCGTTCGTGCCGGAGGTGTCGATGGAGACGCCCGGGGTGAAGCGCACCATCTCGGAGAAATCGCGGATTCCCTTCTGATCCAGCGCGTCCTGGGACAGGGCGGTGATGCTGATCGGCACCTTGCTGATATTCTCCTCGCGCCGCGTTGCCGTCACCACGATTTCCTCCAGCGCTCCGCCGGTCGAGGCGCCGGCCTCCCCGTTGACGTTGGCGTCGTTGGCGACGGCCGTGCCGGCGCAGGCCCCCAGAACTGCAGCCAGGGCGAATCGCAGGAGCCGAGGGCGCCGGGATGCGTTCCGATCACTGGGTATCAGGTGAATGGCTGGCATCGTGTCCCCACAGATAGTTATATGGTCAGATAGGTCCCGATCGACAGTAACATCGGCAAAAAGAGCTTGCAACTCGCCTTATCCAGCCGTAGCAGCGCAAATTTGTACGCCCATTTAATGAAATCCGAGGCCTGGGTCGAGCGCGGACCGAGGCCGCGCCCTGCGGACCGCCCGGGGCCCTTCCGGAAATCGCCCCGCCGGACCCCCTGCCGCCGCGCCTGAGCCCGCCGGATCCCCGACCGGCCCCACCGGCCCCATCGCGACCTTGGTGCGATGGAGGCCGGTATCCGCATTCCGCGCCTACTTGCTCCGGTAAATGAACGTGAGGCCGATGGTGCGGGGGCGGAAGGTGAACTGCCGCTGCAGCCGGCTGGTGCCGTCGCCCGGGTCGATCGTCCAGTTGTAGTTGGTCACCGCGTGTGTATCGGTGAGATTGTCGACGAATGCCTCGATCTGCAGATCGCCGAAGCTCAAGCCGCCGCGCGCCGAGGAGAAGTTCGTCGAAACCAGCGTGTAGTTGGCGGGATCGTACTGCAGAGTATTGGGATCCTGGGTTGCGCCCAGCCACTTGGGTGCGCTCTGGTATTCGTCATCCACCCGAACGAAGGCATCGTGGTTCACGAGCGAGAATTTATATTCGAGTCCGATGGAGGCGGTTATGGGCGGCGCGGGCTGGCCGCTCTGCCCGACGATGGCGTCGCCCGTGGCCGAGACGATGGGCGAGGATCCGATTTGCGAGTTCTGGGTGTAACGGGCGTCCGTGTATCCCGCCGACACTTCGGCCGTGAAGGCATCGGTCAGCGCTAGTTCGCCTTGGATGTCCATGCCCTTGGCCACCGCCTTGCCCAGGTTGGTGATGAACGAGATCTGGCAGATGGGCGGGACCACGGTCTGCTGGATGTTGTTCCAACGGATGTAATAGATGCTGCTCGCGATCTTGAACCGGTTGTCGATGTTGTTCTTCGCGCCCACTTCGAAACTGTCGACCGTGTCCGAATTAAACGTCGGGGGGGCTTCGGTGATGTGGAAATTGGCGAAATCCTCGGCGCAGGCGGCCGCCGGCACGGGATTGTTGGCGCCGCCGGGGCGGAAGCCCTTCGCATAGGTGAAGTAAAACAGATTCCGCGGGTCCATCTGGAACGAGAAACTGGCCTTCGGAGTGAAGGAATTCTCCTTCTTGTCGCCCTCTCCGGACTGCGGCGAGAGGTAGAGCTGCGGGCCGCCGGTAAGGGTGCTGAAGGAAAACTTGGTCATCGAATAGCGGGCGCCCAGCGTGGCCTTGAGCTGATCCGTGAACGAATACGTGCCCTCGCCGAACCACGCCAGCTGCTTGTCCTCGGAAAACGTCTGAAGAAAGTAGGAGTCGTTGGGGAAGCGCGGGTCGTACAGGACCGGATTGCCGTTCGGGTCCACGAAAAAGTCCGTATACGGCAAACCCGTTGCCGCCAAGGAAAGCTCATTGAGCAGGGGGTCGTGAATCTGTTCCAGATAACTTTGCTTATCCAGTCCGAAGAACAGGCCGGTGGTCCAGATCAATGCGCTATCGGCCGCGTTGGATTGCAGGCGGACTTCCTGGGTGAAATTCCGCTGATCATTGTCGATCGACGCGGGCGAGCGATAATTGGTCGCCCCGGGCGGCAGGTGTATCCCGTTGCCATCGAGCAAGGGATACAAGCCGGGGAGGAAGGATGACGATCCGAACACTTCGGCCTGGTAGAACCCCAGGTTGTAGAGCGTGCCGTCGTACCCCGTCTCTTCGTTACGGTGGAAGTAAGACGTGTTCGAAATCAATTGGGCGAAACCCATGTCGCCCTCCACCTTGATCGCCGGTATGTAGAAACGATCCGGGTTGGAGCGCCGTGTCGGATCCGCGCTCACGAATCGATTGTCGTCCGGCGAGGAATAGAGAGGCCAGTAGTCGTCCTGGCTGTTGTGGTATCGATCCTGATAGTAGAAGCTCGGCGTGACCTTGACCTGGTCCGAAACCGCCCACACGGCCGCCAGTCGAATCAACGTGGTTTGCTGATAGTTGGCGTTCGCCTCTTCGGTGGCGAGCGTCACCGGGTCGATGAGATTGACGAAACCGCCGTCCCGGCGGTACCACACGGTGAGACGCGCGCCCAAGGTGTCGTTGATCAGCGGGCCGCCGGCGGCGATGCCGGCCTCGTAGCTCGGCGCCCCGCCCTCGGTATACGACACCTCATCGCGGCTGTAAAAGGTCGACTTGGTCAGGCTCGGTTGCGTCGTGAGGTAGCGGACCGTGCCGCCCTCGGAACCAGCACCGAACAGCGTGCCCTGGGGGCCGCGCAGAATCTCCACGCGGTCGATATCGAAGGATTTCGGCAGCGCCTCATCCGGATTGAATGCGAGCGCGCGCATCTGAATCGGCGTGTCGTCCAGGTAAATGCCGGTGGTGCCGGCCCCACCCGATGATGCTATGCCGCGAATCGAGATGTTGTTGGTGCCCGAGTTGTCGATGTTGATGCCCGGAGTGAAGCGCGCCACATCGAGGATGTCCTTGATGCCGCGCACGTCCATCGCATCCTGAGTCAGGGCGGTCACGCTGATGGGCACCTTGCTCAGGCTCTCTTCATGGCGGGTGGCGGTGACGGTGATTTCCTGCAGGGGCCCGGACTCCGCCTCGGCCGCCGGGGCGTCGGCCAACGCGACCGGGGCGCCGGCGAGGGCTCCTGCCAGCGCGAATCCCAGCAGCCATGTTCCTCCTCGTCCGTGGTCCAAATACCACGAAGTCGTCTTCCCGGTGTCGCTCATGCTGCATCCCCTTGGTATTATCGATTCACGCCGAAATCGGCGGCGCGCTGGCAATTCAGCCGTGCGGGCACGATAGCGGCCCACGGTCCGAAAGGCAATTATCGGGGCACTCCGCGAGAGGCCTCCGTTGCGCACAGGCAACGCGGACTGACCCGCGTTCCCGTCCGGCATGTGGGATCATAAAGGGCTATGAACACCTCTGCCGATCGGCCCCGCGCCAAGTCGCTGAATCCCTTGAAGGCATTGATACCCTTCCTGCGTCCCCACCGCCGCATGATGTGCGCCGCGCTCGTCGCCTTGCTGATCGCCGCCGGGGCCATGCTGGCGCTGCCGGTGGCCTTGCGGCAGCTCATCGATCATGGGTTGGCGACCCGGGACACGACCACGACCAACAGCCTGTTTTCGGGATTTCTGGGTCTTGCGGTCCTGTTCGGCGCGTCTGCGGCGCTGCGCTTCTACCTGGTGACGTGGCTGGGCGAGAGAGTTGTCGCCGATGTGCGCACGGCGGTTTACCGGCGGGTCATCCGCATGGATCCCCTGTTCTACGAAACCACCCGGGTCGGCGAAGTGCTATCAAGGCTCACCACGGATACCACGCTGGTCCAGGCTATTTCCGGCGTGAACCTGTCCATCCTGCTGCGCTCGACCTTGAGCCTGGTCGGGGCGCTGGTCATGCTGGCGCTGACCAGCGTCAAGCTGACCAGCGCGATCTTGATCCTGATTCCCGTGGTCGTGGCGCCGCTGATCTTCATCGGCCGCCGGGTCCGGGGGTTGTCGCGCGCTTCCCAGGATCGTATCGCCAACTCGAGCGGGCTGGCAGGCGAGACCCTGAATGCCATCCAAACCGTGCAGGCATTCACGATGGAGGACCTGCAGAGCGAACGCTACGCCGCCGCGGTCGAGGATAGTTTCGATGCCGCCATCCGTCGAACACGCGTGCGTGCGACGCTCACCGCCGTCGGCATCACCCTGGTGTTCGGCGGCATCACCTTCGTGCTATGGCTCGGCGCGCACCAGGTTCTCGCGGGCACCATGACCGGCGGCCAACTGCTGCAATTCCTGCTGTACGCGGGATTCGTGGGCAGCTCGGCGGCGGCCTTGACGGAGATGTGGGGCGAGGTGCAGCGCGCCGCGGGCGCCATGGAGCGGCTCGATGAGCTGCTGAAGGCGCGACCCGTGATCACCGCGCCCGCGAATCCCCTGGAGCTTCCAGCACGTGTCCGCGGCAGCATCCGCTTCGACAACGTCACGTTTCACTACCCCTCCCGGCCAGATGCCGCGGCGCTCGCCAATTTCAGCATCGAGGTGGCGCCGGGAGAGACCGTCGCGTTCGTGGGGCCGTCGGGCGCCGGCAAGAGCACGACGTTCCAGCTGTTGCTGCGCTTCTACGATCCGGACTCGGGCCAGGTCCTCATCGACGACAAGCGGCTGTCGGACCTGCGCCCCCAGGATGTTCGCGGGCAGATCGGCCTGGTGCCCCAGGACACGGTTCTGTTCGGCGCCAGCGCTCGAGAGAACATCCGCTACGGCAAGCCGGCCGCCACGGATGCCGAGATCGAGGCGGCCGCGGTCGCCGCCGCCGCGGACGGGTTCCTGCGCAAGCTGCCGCAGGGCTACGACACCTTCCTGGGCGAGCGCGGCACCCGCCTGTCGGGGGGCCAGCGCCAGCGGATCGCGCTGGCGCGGGCGATTCTGAAGGATCCGCCGATCCTGCTGCTCGACGAGGCGACCAGCGCGCTCGACGCGGAGTCCGAGCGGCTGGTGCAGGAAGCGCTGGAAACGCTCATGAAGGGACGCACCACGATCATCATCGCGCATCGCCTCGCCACCGTCCTCAAGGCGAACCGCATCGTCGTGATGGATCACGGACACAAGATCGCGGTGGGCACGCATGCCGAACTGCTCGAGCAAAGTCCCTTGTATGCGCGGCTGGCGTCGCTGCAGTTCTCGTTGCCGGGCGGGGACGCGGCCGACGCGGCCATGCGCTGAGGGTGCGACGCATGCGTCGCACCCTTGGGTTCAGTGAATGAGTCCCTCGGCCTTCAGGGCCTCCTGCACTTTGGGCCGGTGACCCACGCGCGCGAGATACTCGGTGAGCACGTGATGCTTGGCGAGGTCGATGCCCACGTGGGAAGTCCAGCTCAGCACCGTGAACAGGTAGGCGTCGGCCACGGTGAACGTCTCTCCCATCAGGTACTTCTTGCCGTCGAGATGCGCGCCCAACCACTGGAACTTCTTCTCGAGATTGACGAGCGCCGTCTTTTTCACTTCCGGAGCGGCCTCGGGGTTGAACAGCGGGCTGAAGTTCTTGTGCACCTCCGAGGTGATGTAGTTCAGGATTTCCATCAGTTGGTAGCGCTCGAAGCTGCCGGCGCGGGGCGCGAGGCCGGACTCCGGCTTCTGGTCCGCGAGGTACTGGACCACGGCCGGCCCCTCGGTCAGCACTCGTCCATCGTCCAACTGCAACGCCGGAACGCCGCCCTTGGAGTTGATGGTGTTGAAATCCAGGCCCTTCTCCGTGGTCTTGGTCTTCAGGTTCACCTTTTCCAGGGTGAACGGCAGCCCTGCCTCGAGCAGGACGATGTGGGGGGAGAGCGAGCAGGCGCCCGGGGAATAGAAAAGCTTCATGCATTTGTCCTTGGTCGGTCGGTTAGCGGGAACCCGGCTCTTGGCCGGATGAACCTGTGCGCAATTCTACTCCAGCGGCCGACGCCGATGTGGGCGGCCCGGCGTCCGCGATCCGCCGCGCCGCCAGGTAGCTGCGCGAGTACGGCGGCGCATCGAGCGAATCGATCCTGACGCGCTTGCCGCTGGCGGGCGCATGCACGAAGCGCGCGGAGTCGATGGCAATGCCGACGTGCAGCTGCTTGGCGCGCAGGTGCATGAACACCAGATCCCCGGCGCGCACCTCGCTGCGGACCACCGGCGAACCGGCCCGCAATTGCTCCTCCGCGGTTCGTGGCACGCGAATGCCCGCGCTTCCGGCGGCATACACGACCAGGCCGCTGCAATCGAAACCGCCCGGCGCGGCGCCGCCGTAGAGGTAAGGCTGGCCCAGCATGGCCATCGCGCCGGCCGCCAGCAGCGTTCCCGGATTGCGCCCGGCATCCGCCGGCGCAGCGGCCGGCGCGGTCGCGGCCGAAGGCCGGGATGTCCTCGTTACGGGACTCGTGGCGCACGCCGTGAGAACCAGAGTCAGGCCGGCGATTGCGGCGAAGTTCCGCACGCAGGACCCTAGACTTTCCCCAGCGTGAGGGAAGTCGACAACGCCGCGCCGACGATTCCGGCGTCCGAGCGCAGCGCGCCGATCCGCAGCACCGCCGGACAGCGCAACTTGTCCATGAATTCGTCCGGTTCCTGGGTGATGCCGCCGCACAGGACGATGAGGTCCGGCCACATCAGCGCATGCATCGCATTCAACACCAGGTTCAACTCCGCGCTCCAGGCGTCCCAGCTCAGATGGTTCTCGACTTTGACCCGGCCGGAGGCGCGTTGTTCAGCCTCGCGCCCATGCACCTCGAGATGTCCGAACTCGGTGTTGGGCACCAGGTGGCCATCGACGAACAGGGCGCTGCCGATGCCCGTCCCCAGCGTGAGGACGAGGACCGTGCCGCTCTCACCGCGCGCCGCGCCGTAATGGAACTCGGCGAGGCCCGCCGCGTCCGCGTCGTTGATGGCGGTTACCGGCCGATGCAAGCGCCCGGCGGCGAGTCTTGCCAGCGGCTGCCCGATCCACGCCTTGTTGAGATTGGCTGCGGTGCGCACGATCCCGCCCAGGATGACGCTGGGGAACGCGAGTCCCGCCGGGTGCGACCCGTGAATGTTGGACTCGACGCCGGCCAGCGCCGAGAGCAGGGCGTCGGTCGAGTCCATCGCCGGCGTGGGGGCGCTGAAACGCTCGCCCACGAACGCCCCGGTTTCGAGATCGACCAGGGCGCCCTTGATCGATGATCCGCCGACGTCGATGCCAATCGCCAGATTTGAAGAGGCCAACTGTCGCTCCAGTACCCGAGGTTCTGCGCCTTTCCCTCATCAGCCGCCCGTATAATACCCTGTAAACTGGGACAAATAGGCATGGCGACACGCAATTGACCGACACACACATCAGCGACTTCGACCTGTACCTCTTCGGTGAGGGCACCAACCAACGCATTTACGAGAAGTTGGGAGCCCATCCCGTCCATGACGGGGACGGCACCCGATTCGCCGTCTGGGCCCCCAACGCCGAGCGGGTCAGCGTCGTGGGCCCGTTCAATCAGTGGAACGGCGACGTCCACGTCATGCGCAGCCGGGGATCGTCCGGGGTATGGGAGCTGCTCGTCCCCGGAATCGGGGCCGGCACCGAGTACAAATATGAAATCCGAACCCGCGAGGGGCACCTGTTCCTGAAGGCGGACCCGTACGGCTTCGCCATGCAATTGCGTCCCGACAACAGCTCACTGGTCGCTTCGCTCGACGGATACGCCTGGGGCGACGGCGAGTGGATCTCGCGCCGCGATCACGGAGACTTCCGGCGCCGTCCGTTCAACGCCTACGAGGTGCATCTCGGCTCGTGGCGGCGGCCCTGGCACGCGCGCACGCCGCCATTCATGAACTGGACCGAGGCGGTCGAACAGCTGATCCCGTATGTCCAGGACATGGGTTTCACGCACGTCGAGCTGATGGGCGTGGCGGAGCATCCCTTCGACGCGTCGTGGGGTTATCAGGTGGCCGGTTATTACGCCGCCACCTCCCGCTACGGCTCGCCCCACGAATTCATGCAATTCGTCGACCGCTGCCACCAGGCCGGGATCGGCGTGATCCTGGACTGGGTGCCGGCGCATTTTCCGCGCGACGCCCACGGCCTGGCTCAATTCGACGGCACCGCGCTCTACGAGC
The DNA here is from genome assembly GCA_963707765.1 of uncultured Gammaproteobacteria bacterium. Lineage (GTDB taxonomy): Bacteria > Pseudomonadota > Gammaproteobacteria > Steroidobacterales > Steroidobacteraceae > Bog-1198. Next base: position 247,000 of record CAVPQZ010000001.1, read on the forward strand.
ACGCGGATTCCCGGCTCGGCGAACATGCCGAGTGGGGCACCAAGGTTTTCAACTACGGCCGCCACGAGGTGCGGAATTTCCTCGTGGCCAATGCCCTGTTCTGGGCCGACCGCTACCACGTGGATGGATTGCGCGTGGACGCGGTGGCGTCGATGCTCTACCTCGATTACAGCCGCAAGGAGGGTGAGTGGCTGCCCAACCGGTACGGCGGCCGCGAGAATCTCGAGGCCATCGATTTCCTGCGTCAGATGAACGAGGCCGTGCACCGGGCGCATCCGGGGGTGCTGACCATCGCCGAGGAATCCACGGCTTTTGCGGGCGTGACGACACCGCCGCAATTCGGGGGACTCGGGTTCAATTTCAAATGGAACATGGGGTGGATGAACGACACGCTGCGGTACATCGAGCTGGACCCGATCTACCGCCGCTACAATCATCATTTCATCACGTTCTCGTTCGTTTACGCGTGGTCCGAGAACTTCATCCTGCCGATTTCCCATGACGAAGTGGTCCACGGCAAGCGGTCGCTGCTCGGCAAGATGCCCGGCGACGACTGGCAGAAGCGCGCGAATTTTCGCCTGCTGCTGGCCTTCATGTGCGCGCATCCGGGGAAGAAGCTGCTGTTCATGGGTTCGGAGTTCGGGCAATGGTCGGAGTGGCGCGACCACGAGGAGATCAAGTGGCCGCTTCTGCAGGACCCGGCGCACGCCGGACTGCGCGACTGCGTCCGTGAGCTGAATAAGATGTACGCCGGCAACCCCCAGTTCTACGGCAGCGACTGCGACCACGCCGGTTTCCGCTGGATCGATTCGAACAGCGCCGACGACAGCGTCTGGGCGTTCCAGCGACTGCCGATCGGCGGGGACCCGGGAGCGCCCATCACCTGCCTCTTCAACGCCACGCCGGTGCCGCGGGATGGCTACCGCATCGGGGTTCGCGATCTGGGGACCTACCGCAAGATCTTCGACTCGGACGACCCGCGCTTCGGCGGCTCGGGCTACAACGGTCAGCATGACATCAGCGCCGAAGGCGCCGGCATGCACGGCAATCCGTGCTCGCTGAAGGTCGACCTGCCGCCGCTGGGAGCCATGTTCTTCATCGGACCGCTGTAAGTGCTCCGCATGGAGGCGGGCCTGCCCCGGCCGCTGGGAGCGACGTGGACCGGAGACGGGGTCAACTTCGCGGTCTTCTCGAGCCATGCGACCCGCATCGAGGTCGCATTATTCGACGCCGGCGGCGCTCCGTTGCAGCGGTTCGATCTGGCGCTACGAACCGGCGACGTGTGGCATGGATTGCTCAAGGGACGCGGCGCCAGACCCGGGGCGCACTACGCCTTTCACGTGCATGGCCCGGACGATCCCGGGAACGGGCACCGGTTCGATCCCACGATCGCGCTGATCGATCCGTATGCGAGGCAGCTGTCGGTCTCGCCCCCGCTTCGCTCGAGGATCGTGAGCGGCGGCTTCGACTGGGGCGACGACCAACCGCCGGCGGTTCCCTGGCGCGACACCGTCCTCTACGAATTGCACACGCGCGGATACACCCAACGTCATCCCGGCGTGCCCGAGGCCTGGCGCGGCAAGTTCCTGGGGCTCACCGCCGAGCCCGTCATCCGTCATCTGAAATCCGTGGGCGCGACGACGATCGAGCTGCTGCCCTGCCATTCCTTCATCACCGAGGGATTCCTGCTGGAGCGCGGCCTGCGGAATTACTGGGGCTACAATTCGGTGGCCTGGTTCTCGCCCGCCAACGACTATGCGATCGCGGACGCGGTGATGGAATTCAAGACCATGATCAAGGCGCTGCACGCGGCGCGGATCGAGGTCGTTCTCGACGTCGTGTTCAATCACACGGCCGAGGGCAACGGGGTGGGTCCGGTGCTCAGCTTCAAGGGGATCGACAACTCGGTCTACTACCGCCTGATGCCGGACAAGCGCCAGTACGAGAACGTCACCGGATGCGGAAACACCGTCAATTGCGAACACCCGCAGGTTCGCGCCCTCATCGTCGACTGCCTGAAGTACTGGGCGGAGGAGATGCACGTCGACGGGTTCCGTTTCGATCTGGCCACCGTTCTGGCGAGGGATGCCAACGGCTTCAACGCGCGCTCGGCCTTGTTCAAGGCGATCCGCGCCGAGCCGTCGCTCCGGCGCGTCAAGCTCATTGCCGAGCCGTGGGACATCGGGTGGGGCGGTTATCAGCTGGGACGATTTCCCGCCGGCTGGGCGGAATGGAACGACCGCTACCGCGACACCGTGCGCTCGTTCTGGCGGCGCGACGCCGGACGAATCGGCGAGCTGGCGGAGAGGTTCGCGGGCTCGAGCGATCTGTTCCATCACAGCGGCCGCAAGCCCACCGCCAATGTCAATTTCGTGACCGCGCACGACGGTTTCACGCTGCATGATCTGGTCTCATACAACGACCGCCACAACGAAGCCAACCTCGAAGGAAACGCAGACGGGAGCGCCAACAACCTCTCGTGGAATTGCGGGGTGGAGGGGCCCACCGACGATGCCGCGGTGCTCGTCCTGCGCCGGCGGCAGGTGCGCAACATGCTGGCCACGCTGATACTCTCCCAGGGCGTGCCCATGCTGCAGGCGGGCGACGAATTCGGGCGCACGCAGCGGGGCAACAACAACGCATACTGTCAGGACAACGAGATATCCTGGGTCGATTGGCGCCTCTGTTCGGAAAACCAGGACCTGGTGGAGTTCGTCCGGATGCTGACCAAGGTGCGCCGCGCCCATGCGGAACTGCGCCGCGAGACGTTTCTGAAGGGCATACCGTCGCGAACGGGCTTCAAGGATGTGAGCTGGTTGCATGCGCGCGGCGGCGAGATGACTCATGATGACTGGCACGACGCCAACCTGCGGACGCTCGGAATCCTGCTCGCCAACCCGAGCAGCACGGCTCATCGCCTGTTGCTCCTGGTGAATGCCGACGGCGGCAAGGATTTTCGTCTGCCGGCGGCATTTCCGCGCGCACCCTGGTCCTGCCGGTTCGATACGGCGCGCGGCGGCGATGAGATCCTGGCGCTGGATTTCTCGCATCATTATCCACTTGCGGCGAGCAGCGCCGTGCTGCTGGAGTGTTGAGGCGGCGAACACGACTTCGGAGTGCAGATTGTGGATGCGACATTGATCGAGAGATTGGCGCGGCTGCGCGGCATCGGCGATGCCTACCACGACTACCGCGGCGAGCTGCGTCACTTCGGCCTGAAGACGAAGACCGACATCCTGCGCGCCATGGGCTGCGCAGTGGACGACCCGGCGGCCTTGGCGGCAGATGTCAGCCGCATGGAGACTGCGCGCTGGGCCCGGCTTCTGCCGCCGACCGCGGCCTCGCATGGCGCACGCGCGGTCGTCGAGTTGAACATCCCTGCGCGGGATTTCGGCGCCAGCCTGTCGTGGAGCATCAACCTGGAGAACGGCGGCACCCACGCCGGCCGCACGGCGACACCCGATTGCGCGGAGGTCTGGCGGGGCGAGGTCGAGGGATCGTGGATCACCCGGCGGCGGCTGGAACTGCCGGTCGAGCTGCCGCCCGGATATCACGACCTGTCGATCCGGCTGGGCGGGTCGGTGTCCCGGTGCGCGCTCATGGTCTCGCCGCGCGAATGCTACGAGCCGCCCGCCGTCGCACAGGGCCGGCGCCTCTGGGGCGTGGCGGTACAGCTCTACACGGTCCGGTCCCGGGAGAACTGGGGAATCGGCGATTTCGCCGATTTGCAGCGGTTCATCCGATGGCTGGCCCCGCGCGGCGCGGGATTCATCGGGTTGAATCCCCTGCACGCGCTGGCGCCGGCGGCTCCGGCGCACGGCAGCCCCTATAGCGCATCGAGCAGGCATTTCCTCAACGTCATGTACATCGCCATCCCGGAGGTGCCCGAGTTCAACGACTGTACGCAGGCGCGCGCGCGTGCGAACGAGCCGCAATTCGCGGCGCGGCTGCAGGAGCTGCGGGCGGGACCCCTGGTGGACTATGCCGGGGTCGCGAAGGTGAAGTTCGAGATCCTGGAGATGCTGTATGGCGAATTCCGCGACCGGCACCTCCGCGCCGGGAGCGAGCGGGCCGCGCAATTCCGCTCGTTTGTGAGCGGCGGCGGCGCGCTGCTGGAGTCGCATGCGCTCTTCGACGCACTGGATCAATATCTCGGGGCCACCCTCGGGGTTTCGTCGGGCTGGATGAGCTGGCCCGAGCATTATCGCGACGCCGACGGGGCGGCCGCCAAGGAATTCGCGGCGGCTCATCCGCAGCGCGTGGAGTTTTTCCTGTACCTGCAATGGCTGGCGCACCAGCAGCTGTGCGAGGCCCAGGCATTGGCCGTCGAGCTCGGGATGCCGATCGGCTTGTACGGCGATTATGCGGTGGGAGCCAATCCGTCGGGTTCGGAAACCTGGGTGAACAAGACGAGCTACCGCATGGGCGCGGAAATCGGCGCCCCGCCCGACCCGCTGGCGTTGAAGGGGCAGGGATGGGGCATTCCGCCGCCGGACCCGTTCAGCATCGAGTCGCAGAATTTCCGGGATTTCATCGGCCTGATCCGCAACAACATGCGCTATTACGGCGCACTGCGGCTGGATCATGTGATGTCGCTGTTCCGGCTCTGGTGGGTCGCCGCCGGCAGCTCGCCGACCGAAGGGGCGTACGTTCACTATCCGCTGGCCCAGCTGTTGACGGTGCTGTCGCTGGAGAGTTCGCGGGCCCGGTGCCTGGTGATCGGAGAGGATCTGGGCGTCGTGCCGGACGAGATGCGGCGCGCGATGCCCGAGTACGGGCTCTATCACTACAAGGTCCTGCTCTTCGAGAAGGACGGCGGACGGTTTCGCCGTCCGGAAGAATTCGTGCGCCGCGCGCTGGGCACGGTCAGCACGCACGACATGCCGACCATTCGCGGCTACTGGGAGTGCAGGGACATCGACTTGCGCCGGACGCTCAACCTGTATCCCAGCATCGACGCGCAGAACGGCGTGATGCGAGAGAGAGAGCACGATCGCGTTGCGCTGCTCGACGCCCTGCGGCAACAGGGACTGCAGCCGGCAGCTCCCGCCACGCCTGACGGAGCGTTCACGCCGGAATTGGCGACGGCTCTGCATGTCTACCTCGCGCGCTCGAAGGCCGTCCTCGTGGCGCTGCAGGTCGAGGATCTGCTCGGCATGGAGGATCCCGTCAACGTTCCGGGGACGCACGAGGAGTATCCGAACTGGCGGCGAAAATTGACCGTCGACATTGAGGACATCGCGACGCGCGGCGACATCGATGAATCGCTGGCGGCGGTGGCGCGAGCGCGGGCACCGTGAGCAGCGACGCAACGATCAAGCAAAATGGCGGGATTTGACGCAGATGCGGCCAAGTTCTATATTGAGGAGGGGAGTAAGAGTCGAAAATACTCGAGCTCACATAAATCGATGAAAAAGCCGCCCAACCAGCCGACGCCGGATTATGTCACGTTGCTGACCAGCCGGTCCCCCATGGCCCGTGTGCGCATGGAAGGCCCCACCATTTCGATCTCGGGCCGCCAGATCTTGCTCAGCTCGGGCGCTTCCTAAACGCCGAGGGGTCGCTCGGGCGGCCGACTTCAACATTCCATGCGGGCTCGGGCCCGAAAACACTCCTCGATGAGTCGTCTGCGGATCGTTCCACGATCCTCGCGTACCAATCCCCGCTCAAGGTCGGGGGCTACAGGAGTTGCAACATGCGCATGTCAACGGAATCAGTGCTGGATTTATCGCGTAAGTATCTCGACATCATCGGCGGCCGGCCCCTGGGCGAAGCGGAGGCGCGCTCGTTCATCGCGGAGACGGTCGAGGCCTACGAGCAGCACGTCAATCGCGGCTTCATCGCCTACCGAAAGTCCGTCACCGAGGCCGGCCAGTTCGCGGCGCTGGAATGGTCGGGGCAGGGCTCGATGGTGCGCGACCTGCTCGGCCGCGAGTACATCGACTGCCTCGGCGGCTACGGGATATTCAGCGCCGGGATCAATCATCCCCGCATCGTCAAAGCGGTCACCGACCAGATCGGCCGGATGGCGCTCAACAGCCAGGAATTGCTCGAGCCGTGGCGCGCCGGTCTTGCGAAGCTCATCGCGGGAATCACGCCGGGCGATCTGGCATGCAGCTTCTTCATCAACAACGGCACCGATGCGGTGGAGGGCGCGATCAAGCTGGCGCGCCTCTACACGGGCCGCAACACCTTCCTGTCGACGCTCGGCGGATTCCACGGGAAGTCCATGGGTTCGCTGTCCTTGATGGGCAAGGCGACGTTTCGGGAGCCATTTCGCGGCGGCTTGCAGGATGTTCGATTCGCGCCGTTCGGGGATGCCGCCGCTCTGCAGGCGGAGTTCGAAAAAGCGGAAGCGGTGGGCACGCCGATCGCCGCCTTCATCGTGGAGCCCGTGCAGGGCGAGGCGGGCGCGGTGGTTCCCCCGCCCGACTATCTGCCGCGGGCCCGCGAGCTCTGCGACCGATACGGCGCGCTGCTCATTGCGGATGAAATCCAGACCGGCATGGGCCGCACGGGAAAATTGTGGGGCGTGGACCACAACGATGTGGTACCCGACATCATGTGCCTCGGCAAGTCGATCGGCGGAGGCGTGATGCCGCTCGCCGCATTCGTCTCGACGCCCAAGATATGGGAGGTGCTGGTGCCGAATCCCGTCATCCATTCGACGACCTTCGGCGGCAACCCCATTGCGTGTGCCGCAGGGATAGCCGCGATCACGGTGACGCTGGAGGAGGATTTGGCCGGCCAGGCGGCAAGCAAGGGGCAGCACATGCTGGCGGGTCTGAAGGAGCTTCAGGCCCGGTATCCCGGCTTGCTGACTTCCGTCAGGGGGCGGGGGCTGCTGATCGGACTCGAGTTTCCGTCCGACGCCGTCGGATACGCGTTTGCCGCCGCGCTGTTTCGCCGCGGCGTGCTCGTGGCGGGCACCTACTCGAAAGCCAGAACCATCCGCATCGAGCCCGCGCTCAACATACCGATGGCGCTGCTGCTCGAGACACTGAACCGAATCGAGGATGCGGCCCGCGAAATCTTGCCGCCCAGAGCGAGGTCCGAATCTCGGCTCGCGAGTCCCCCGATCGTACCGCTGCCGGCGATGCATCAGCCGGCCCGTCTTTAAGAACCCGGGGCGGTCACGCGTCCGGGTAGGGCTTGCCGTCGGCATGCGCAAAGCTGCGGCGGCCCTTCACCACCCGCAGATCGATACCGGGGTAGAAGACCTCATCGATCTCGGGGCGGCGCGAACCCACCTCGAGGAGCAGCACGTCGGCGTCCGAGCGGTTCTGCAGGTGGTGGCCGTCGGCGACGCCGGCCTTGAATCCGGCGCAATCGCCGGCGCGCAGAGTTTCTTCGCCCGAGTCGGTGACCAAAACCACCTCTCCGGCAAGGATGTAGACGAATTCGTCCTCCTCGGTGTGCCAGTGCCGTTGGCTCGACCAAGTACCCGCGGGCAGGCGGGTGACATTGACGCCGAACTGCGTCAGCCCGGCGGCGTCTCCCAGGCAGCGCCGCAGGCGCTCCGTGCAGGGCTGGTGGTAAGGTGCGGGATAGCGCGAACCGCTGACGGTCTTGGCCGCGTCCAAGTCTATCTTCCGGGTCATGGGAGTCTCCCGATGGTTGTTTGCTGTAACGGGGCGATGCTGGCATCGCACACCGAGATATGGCAAGGTTCGAGGCCATGCTGAACCGGTCATCCTGCGGAATGCGGTCGTCCCGGCCAACCGGCCTGCGGGCCGCTTTTCTTTTTGTTTTCATGGGCTTGGCCTTGGGCCGCACGGCGATGAGCGCCGACGCGGCCCCCGCAGCGAGCGACCTGCAGGCAAGCGATGCCTGGATCCGTTGGCTGCCGGCGGGGGCGCCCGCGGCGGGCTATCTCACCTTGACCAACACGGGATCCACCGAATTGGTGCTCATCGGCGCGAGCAGCGCGGACTTCGGCGAGGTCAGCCTGCACTTCACCCACAACCATGAGGGTATGAGCATGATGGAGCCCATGCAGTCGCTGGTGCTGAAGCCGCATGCCACCGTGCGGTTTGCCGAGGGCGGCTACCACCTCATGTTGAAGGCGCCCAAGCGATCGCTGCATCCCGGTGACAAGGTGAACGTCACCCTGCGGCTTCGCGGCGGGCCGGCCGTTCTGGTGAAATTCGACGTTCGAGCCGGCAATTCCGGCGCGCCCTAGGACGCGTACCAGTCCTCACTGGCCGGCATGACTTAAGCGGCCTGTTCACGCGCGGCCCACACCCACAGACCGCCCGAGACCATCACTGCCACGGGCACGATCTTCACCGCTTGAGCGAGCGAGGAGGCATCGGATATCACGCCGATCAGAAATGGCGAAGGCACGTCGCCCAGCAAATGGATGGCGAACACGGAGAGCGCGACGGCCGTGGCGCGCTCGCCCGGCCGTACCAGGTTCACGATACAGGCGTTGATGGGGCCCGTGGAGAGGAACATCAACAACTGGGCGATCACCATGCACGCCAGATAGCTGGTGGTGGATGCGACGGTGAGTGCGAACCAGACGAACGGGGACGCCGCCACGGTGGCCGCGGCGGACACCCATAGGTAGGCCCGCTTGGAATACTTCGCGCAATAGTCGCCGAGCATACCGCCCGCGAACGTGCCGATGAATCCGGTGACCACGACGATGTAGCCGAAGTTCATCGTGGCCTCGCCATGGGGCATGCCGCGAACGCGCTCGAGAAAGGCCGGCATCCAGGCGGCAAGTCCGCCGATGGCAAAGGTGTATGCCGCGTAGCCCAGCACCGTGAAGACATAGGGGCGGTTGGTGAGCAGCCGCAGGTAGGTCGCCCGGATCTCGGTTCCTGGATCGCCCCCGGGCGGCGGCGAACAGCCCGCATCCTGAGCGCCGCGGGGCGGATCCCTCATCGCCAGGGTGACCAGAGCCAGCACCAGTCCGGGCACGCCGGCGACGAAGAAGGCCATGCGCCAGCCGAAATGCACGTCCATGAAGCCGCCGATCACGTAGCCGAGGGCCGACCCCACGGGAATGGCACAGAAGAACACCGCCATCACGCGGGCGCGCTTGTCGGCGGGAAAATAGTCGGATAGCAGGCTGGGTGCGATGGTGCCGTAGGCCGCCTCGCCGACGCCGACCGATGCGCGCGCCGCCAACAGCGCGCCGAAGCTGCCCGCGAATCCCGCCAGGCTGGTGGCAACGCTCCAGCAGGCCACGCCGAAAGCGATCAAGCGGGGCCGCCGATACCGGTCGCCGAGGGCCCCGAACACCGGCGCGGTCAGGGTGTAGACGACGAGAAAGCTGGTCATCAGCGATCCCAACTTGGTATCGGACAAATGCAATTCGGAACGCTTCAGGCTTTCGAACAGCGCCGGGACCAGAAATCGATCCAGATAATTGAACAAATTGATGAAAGCGAGGATGGCGAGCCCCCAACCTGCGGAACTCGACCAGGACTCGGCGGACTTCTGCGGCATGATCTTCGGCATCTTTGGAATGCGCACGGAAACGGCGGTTCCGGCGTTATACACTTCCACGAGCACGCGGCGTTAACGCGGGCTCTCCGGGGGGCGCACCACCTTGGTGCGCGGCATGGCTCCTGGAATCAATCCGCGTCTTCACGCCCTTCGGAGGCAGTTTTCGTGTCCATCCATGTCGCCCTGAATCACGTCACGCATTACCGCTACGACCGACCCGTGTCCTTGAGCCCGCAGATCGTGCGCCTTCGGCCGGCCCCGCATTGCCGGACCCGCATCCTCGCCTATTCGCTCGAGGTGCGGCCTTCCGGCCACTTCATCAACTGGCAGCAGGACCCGCAGGCGAACTACCTCGCGCGTTTGGTGTTCCCCGACGAGACGCGGGAATTCAAGATCGAAGTGGATCTCGTCGCCGAGATGTCGGTGCTCAACCCATTCGATTTTTTCCTGGCGCCCTACGCAGAGAGCGTGCCGTTCAAGTACGAGTCCGGCGAGCGCAGGGAGTTGGTGCCGTACCTCGCCAAGTGCGCGGCAACGCCGTTGTTCGAGGACTATCTCGCGGGATTATCCACCGCTCGTGCGCGCACCATCGATTTTATCGTCGACGTCAACCGGCGCGTCGCCGGCGACATCCGGTACTTGATAAGGCTGGAACCGGGCACGCAGGCCCCGGAGGAAACCCTGGCGAAGCGTTCCGGATCGTGCCGCGACTCGGCGGCGCTCCTGGTGCAGCTGTTCCGGCACCTTGGAGTGGCCGCGCGCTTCGTTTCCGGTTACTTGATCCAGCTCGTGCCCGACGTCAAGTCTCTCGATGGGCCGACGGGTGCGTCGCAGGACTTCACCGACCTGCATGCGTGGTGCGAGGTGTATCTGCCCGGCGCCGGCTGGATCGGTCTCGATCCAACCTCCGGGCTCCTGGCGGGCGAAGGTCACATACCCCTCGCCTGCACGCCCGGAACCTGCGGCGGCGGCGCCCATCAGCGGCAGCTGTGGATGAATGCGAGACCCAATTCGAGCACCACATGAGCGTTCGGCGCATCTGGGAGGCGCCGCGCGTCACGAAGCCCTACAGCGACGCCGAGTGGTCCGCCATTCGAAGGCCTCGGCCGCGCGGTGGACGCCGATCTTGCGGCGATGGACGTGCGGTTGACGATGGGCGGCGAACCCACGTTCGTGTCCATCGACGATCCGGACGGCGCGGAATGGAACACCGCCGCGATGGGCCCGACGAAACGCCGGCTCGCCTCCGCCCTGTTCAAGCGCATGAAGGATCGGTATGCGCCGGCGGGATTGGCGCACTTCGGACAGGGCAAGTGGTATCCCGGCGAGCAGTTGCCGCGTTGGTCGCTGAATTGCTATTGGCGCCGCGACGGCGAGCCCATCTGGACGAATCCGCATCTGTCAGCCGATGAGAATCTCGACTACGGCGCGAGCGAATTCTCGGCACGTCGCTTTCTCGACGAGGTCGCGGCCCGGTTGGATTTCGAGGCGAAGTACGTTTTTCCGGCGTACGAGGACGCGTTCTACTACCTGTGGCGCGAGCGCCGGCTGCCGGTCAACGTGGATCCCTTCGATTCCCGGCTGGAGGATCCGCTGGAGCGCGCGCGGCTCGCCACGCGTATTCGAGCAGGGCCTCGACCGCGTCGTCGGGTACGTCCTTCCGGTGGCGCGCACGGCGGACGACCGCGGCTGGCAGACCGGTCCGTGGTTCCTGCGCAGCGAGCGCTGCTACCTGATTCCAGGCGACTCGCCGATCGGCTACCGGCTGCCGCTCGATTCACAGCCCTGGACCGCGAAGGGCGACTATCCCTTCATCCACGCGCCCGATCCCATGCGCGATTTCAAGGCGTTGGCGCCGCAGGCGGCGATCCGGCGGCAACTGCTCGAGCGCGCCACGGCGCATTCCCCGCTCGCCGCGGAGGAGCCGCCGGCGCCCGGGCGTTCTGCCGCCGTGACCCGCACCTCGATGTGCGCCGAGGCCCGCCACGGCGTTCTCTACGTCTTCATGCCGCCGGTGCAGGAACTGGATCATTACCTCGAATTGATCGTCGCCGTGGAGGCGGCCGCCGCAAGCGCTCGATCAACCCGTCGTCATCGAGGGCTACGAACCTCCCCGCGATCCGCGGCTCGATCATTTCCGGGTGACGCCGGATCCCGGCGTCATCGAAGTGAACGTCCAGCCGTCCGCAACGTGGGACGAGATGGTGGACCGGACTTCGTTCTTGTACGAAGCGGCGCGCGAGACGCGGTTGACCACCGAGAAGTTCATGCTGGACGGGCGGCATACGGGCACGGGCGGCGGCAATCACGTGGTGCTGGGCGGGGCCAGCGCGCCCGACTCGCCCTTCCTCCGTCGGCCGGATCTGCTGCGGAGCCTGGTTTCCTACTGGCACAACCATCCGTCGCTGTCCTATCTATTCTCGGGATTGTTCATCGGACCCACCTCGCAGGCGCCGCGCGTCGATGAAGCGAGGAACGATGCCCTGTACGAGCTGGAAATCGCGTTCAGCCGCTTCCCCAAGGCGGGCGAACCCGTGCCGCCCTGGCTGGTGGACCGCTTGATGCGCAATCTGCTGATCGACGTCACGGGCAATACCCATCGCGCGGAGTTCTGCATCGACAAAATGTACTCGCCCGAGGGGCCTGCCGGCCGATTGGGACTCCTGGAAATGCGGGCGTTCGAGATGCCGCCGCATGCGCGCATGAGCCTGACGCAGCAACTGCTGCTGCGTTCGATGGTGGCGCGCTTCTGGCGCAAGCCGTACGCGCCCGGCCCGGTTGGTCCGATGGGGCACCGAGCTGCACGACCGGTTCTTGATGCCGTACTACGTCGACCAGGACTTTCGGGACGTGATCGCCGAGATGCGCGGCGACGAATATCCGATCCAAGCCGAATGGTTCGCGCCTCATTTTGAATTCCGGTTTCCGCGGTTCGGCGATTTCTCCGTTCGCGGGATGCAGTTGGAACTGCGGCAGGCCCTGGAGCCGTGGCACGTGATGGGCGAGGAGGGCACCGCATCGGGCACCGTTCGCTACGTCGACGCATCGGTGGAGCGCATCGAGGTCAGGGCAACCGGCCTTGCTCCCGACCGCTATCGCATCGCCTGCAACGGCTCCATCGTGCCCATGCAGCCGACGGGACGGGTGGGCGAGTTCGTGGGTGCCGTCCGCTACCGTGCGTGGCAGCCGGACTCCGCCTTGCACCCGACGATCGGCGTGCATTCGCCGTTGACCTTCGACCTGTTCGACACCTGGATGAATCGCTCGCTGGGAGGATGCCGGTATCACGTGGCGCATCCGGGCGGGCTCGCCCACGAGAAGTTCCCGATCAATTCCTTCGAAGCGGAAAGTCGGCGGCTGGCGCGTTTTTTGCGCATGGGCCACACCCCGGGTGCGATGGCGCCGGCGGCCGCCGTCGTCGACCCGGAGTTTCCGTTCACGCTCGATTTGCGCAAGGCGACCGATGGCCCAAGCGCAACTTGAAAACTACCTCCGCGACAGCCGGCGATACGACGAACTGCTCGACGCGGTGGGCGAGGTCCGCCCGCACTGGAAGCCGCTGATCGACCGGCTTGCGGGCGAACCGGATGCATTGAGAAGGGGTGCGGATACCACGCGCCGCCTCATCATCGAGAATGGCGTGACCTACAACGTCTATGCCGACGCCCAGGGACGCGATCGTCCCTGGGTGCTCGATCCCGTGCCGCTGCTGTTGAGCGATGCGGAATGGCGGGAGATCGAGGCGGGCGTCATCCAGCGGGCACGCCTGTTCGACGCGCTGCTCGGCGATCTGTATGGCCCGCAACGATTGCTGGCCGAGGGCGCGGTGCCGGCGGAATTGCCCTTCGGGCACCCGAATTTTCTCTGGCCCTGCCACGGCATTCCCGCCACCGGCAATCGTCTGCAGATCTATGCCGCCGACATTTCGCGCACCGCGGACGGTCGATGGTGGGTCCTGGCGGACAGGACCCAAACGCCCTCCGGGCCGGGCTATGCGCTCGAAAACCGTCAAATCGTGTCGCGCGTCTTTCCCGAGCTTCTGGGCGATCTCGCGGTGCGCCCGCTCGGCGGCTTTTTCTCCGCGATGCGCGAGAGCCTGCTGCGGCACTCGCCGGACGGCGAAGCCGCGCTGGCGGTGGTGTTGACGCCGGGCTCCTTCAACGAAACCTATTTCGAGCATGCCTACCTCGCGCGGCAGCTCGGCCTGCCGCTGGTCGAAGGAAACGATCTGACGGTGCGCGCGGATACCGTCTACCTGAAGACACTGGGCGGGCTGCGCCGCGTGCACGCGATTTTCCGCAGGCTGGACGATGATTACTGCGATCCGCTCGAGCTGCGGGCGGATTCGACGCTCGGCGTGCCCGGGCTCATTTCGGTGGTGCGGGCCGGCCGGGTGCACATCGCCAACCCCTTGGGCAGCGGGGTGCTCGAATCGGCGGCCTGGATGGGATTCATCCCCGCCGCCGCGCAGCTTCTGCTCGGAGAGCCGCTGCGCCTTGCCTCGGTCGCGACCTGGTGGTGCGGCGAGAAGCCGGCCCTGGATTTCGTCGTCAAGAACATCGCGCGCCTGGTTGTCAAACCGGCATTCCCCAATCAGCGATTCGAACCGGCCTTCGGCCGCGACCTGCAGCCGGACGAGCGCGCGTCCCTCGTCGAGCGGATCATGGCCCGGCCGCATGCCTACGTGGCGCAGGAGCCCCTGACATTCTCCCAGGCGCCCGTGTGGCGCGGCGGGGCCGCGCAGGAGTTCGCAGCGCGCGCCCTCGGGATCCGCGTGTACGCGATCGCGACTTCCGCCGGCTATCGAGTGATGCCGGGGGGACTGGCGCGTATCGCCCCCGACGGCGCCGACATCGTTTCAATGCAGCGCGGCGGCGGCAGCAAGGACGTCTGGGTGCTCGCCGACCGCAGGTCGCCGCACGATGCGCTCGCCCCGCGGGGCGCCGGCGGACCGGATGACGGCCCTGCGCCTCCCGCCAACCTGCGCGCACTCGTGCGGCACGACGAGTTGCCGTCACGGCTGGCGGAGAACCTGTTCTGGCTCGGACGCTACGGCGAGCGCTGCGAGGCGAAATCGCGGCTGCTCCGGGCAACCTTGAGCGTGCGCGCCGATCCGGCGCTATGGCCGCAGGCGCTCGACGCCTGCCGGCACTTCACCGCGATGGCCAATCCTGCCGAGTGGACATTGCCGGTGTACGACGAATCCAATCCCCTCGGGCTGCGGGCCGATCTACAGCGGCTTCAATGGTGTGCGGCGCAGACTCGCAGCCGCCTGTCGGCCGAGAATTGGCGCGCCGTCGGTGTGATGCAGCGCCAGTTCCAGGAGGCGTCCGAACTCGGCGCCGATCCGCTCGAGACCCTGGATTCGCTGCTGCTGGCGCTGGCCGCCCTGGCCGGTTTCGCGCTGGACGACATGACGCAGGACGACGGATGGCGCCTGATGATGCTGGGCAGACGCCTGGAGCGGCTGCAATTCCTCGCCGAACTTCTCGGACTGCGGCTGGAGCCGGGAATCAACCTGGCGCAGGCCGAGCTGGAATGGCTGCTCGACATCGGCGACAGCACGATCACCTATCGAACGCGCTATCTCGCCTCACCGGTGCTGGGTTCCACCCTCGATCTGCTGGTGTTGGACAAGACCAACCCGCGCGCTTTGGCGCATCAATGGGGTCAGATGCACGACTCGCTGATCCGGATCGCGGCCTCCTTGGGCGGCATGCCCGACGATACCATCGACGAGGCCGTGGCGGCCGTAGAGCAGATGGACGTGGCGCTGCTCGACGGCGACAGCCCGGGTGCCGTCAGCGCGCGGCGGTGCCTGGCGGCACGGCTGCGCGCGCTGTCGGGCGCCGCTGGACGGTTGTCGGATCGGCTCTCATTGAAGCATTTCTCGCTGATCGACATCGAAACGCGCGCGGTGGCCGCGTGAGCGCCGCCGTGAGATACCGGGTGCGGCACGAGACGGTGTATGGGTATGGCGGCAACGTGGCCCATTCGCATCAGCTGCTGCACCTGATCCCCCGCGAGGTGCCGCGGCAGGGCTGCCTCGCGCACACCCTCACGTTGAACCCCCAACCCACCCTGCGGAGCGAGGGCATCGACGCCTTCGGCAATCCGGTCACCCGTCTCGAGTACGACCAACCGCACGACCGCCTCGAGGTGCTGGCCGAGCTTGCGGTCGACGTGCGGGCGCCCGCTCCGGCCGCCGCATCGGACAGCGCCGAGTGGGAAGCCGTGAGCAGCTCGCTCGCCTTCACCGGCAAACCGATGCGGCCGGACCTGCTGGAGGCGTCGAGGTACCGCATGGGATCGAACTACGTGAGGCTCAAACAGGCCTTCACCGATTACGGAGCGGATTGCTTCACGCCCAGGCGCCCGTTGCTGGAGGCGGCGGCTGCGCTCTGTGCCAAGATCCACCGCGAATTCAAATTCGCGCCGGGGAGCACGGACATTCGCACGTCCGCCATCGACGCCTTCGTGGCGAGGCAGGGCGTGTGCCAGGATTTCAGCCACATCATGATCGCCTGCCTGCGCTCCCGGGGGGTGGCGGCGCGCTACGTGAGCGGCTACCTGCGGACGCTCCCGCCGCCCGGCGCCGAAGCGGCTCTCGCCGGGGCCGACGCGTCGCACGCCTGGGTGTCCGTGTTTTGTCCCCATCTCGGGTGGGTCGATCTGGATCCGACCAACGATAAATGGGTGGGCACGGACCACATAGTGATCGGTTGGGGCCGGGATTTCGGCGATGTCTCGCCGCTGCGCGGCGTGATCGTGGGCGGCGGCCGGCATCACCTGACGGTGCGAGTTTCGGTGCAGGCGGAGTAAGATCTACGGGAACCCTCAACGACATGGCGCAGGAGAATCAACTTGGCAAAGCCGAATTATCGTCACGCGAAGAAGCTCAGGGAGGCGGCCCGCAATGCGCGTCAGGACGCGAAACGCCAGCGCCGGACGAATGGACCGAATTCGGCAGGCGAAACTCCGGCCGACCCTCCCGATGAGGCAGCGGCCCACGGCGGCGGCGCCAAACCTCTGGTACCTTAAGAGGGTGTGCGGGCCTATACTTGCGGACATCAAGGCAAGGCAGCGGGTCTAAGCTATGCAAATCGCAATGATTGGTCTCGGCCGCATGGGCGCCAACATGGCGCAGCGCTTGATGCGCGGGGGCCACGAAGTCGTCGGCTTCGATCCGGCCGAGGCCGCGCGCAGGCTCATCGAGGAGAAGGGCGCGAAGTCCGCGGCCTCGCTGGATGCGCTGGTCGCCATGCTGAAGCCGCCCCGGGTGGTGTGGTTGATGGTCCCGGCCGGCGCCATCACGGATGAAACCATCGATGCGCTCGCCTCAAAGCTCGCGGCCGGCGACACGCTCGTCGACGGCGGCAACTCCAACTATCACGATACGCAGCGCCGCGCCGCGGCCGCGGCCAAGCGCGGGCTCAATTTCGTCGATTGCGGCACGAGCGGCGGGATCTGGGGATTGGCCGAAGGCTACAGCTTGATGATCGGCGGCGAGAAGGGCGTGGTCGACCGGCTGCGGCCGATCTTCGAAACGCTGGCGCCGTCGGCCGACCAGGGCTGGGGCCACGTGGGCCCGGTGGGTTCCGGGCACTACACGAAGATGGTCCACAACGGCATCGAATACGGCCTCATGCAGGCCTACGCCGAAGGGTTCTCCATATTGCAGCACAAGCGCGAGTTCAATCTGGATCTGCACCAGGTTGCGGAGATTTGGCGCTGCGGCAGCGTGGTTCGTTCGTGGCTGCTCGATTTGACGGCCGACGCCCTTCAGAAGAATCCGACGCTCAAGGGCATTGCGCCCTATGTGGCCGACTCCGGCGAAGGACGATGGACCGTCGCGGAGGCGGTCGACCTGGGCGTGCCGGCAGTGGTCATCACGACCTCCTTGATGGAACGGTTCCGGTCGCAGGACTCCGATTCGTTCATCGACAAGATGCTGGCCGCCATGCGCAACCAGTTCGGCGGCCACGAGATCAAGAAGGAATGACAATAGGGACCTTCTGACGGGCAGGCCTTCCGGCCGGGAACTAGTCGCGGCCGGCAATCTCTTTGCGCAGCAGATCGCGCACCGTGAATGCCGAAATGATCGGGTTGTAATCGGGGTGCTCATCCCCGGGTTTGACTGGCACCCCTGTCGTTCCATACACCTGAATCACAGCGTCGATGTGCTTCTGTACCGCGTCCATCGCCTTAGAAACCAGTTCTTTGGTAACCATCGAAATACGCCTCGCGTTGGTTTATTTTCGCCGCTGACCCAGCATAGCAAGGCGCTGGCCGTCGGGCCGGGTTTCGACCCACTCCCGCCTGTCTTGAATGGCGGCTTTGAGGCAATCATAACCGTCAAATTTCCCAAACACGAGCATTGGCGCTGACGGGCAACTGCAGATTCAATCGCTTGCGAAACGTACCGCCGCGCGCAGTTACGCGCGTCTTCGGCATTCTTGGGAAAGTTCCGTCGTCTGTCGTTGGCCTGCGTCTGCAAAGTTTACCGCGCACCGTGAATGACGGGAAACTGGCGCGTTCAAGAAGGAGTGACCTTTCCTCAGCGGCCGGCCGCCAGGCCGAAAAATCCGGCCGCCTTCTCCGCGATGGACCGTCCCTCGAGGGCTTCGATCGCTGATTCGAGGTGGACAAGCGCGTGGTCGGCGCCTCCCACCACCTGCAACTCGTATGAGGCTCCGGATCCGATGAATACCTCACGGCTGCGCGCTTCGGAATTGTAGACGGAGGTCGAGATGCCTTTGCTGCCGCGGCCACCGGCAATCGGCACGTTCTGGTCGTCGGCGCCGTGGATGGCGAGGATTCGCCGGCCGCGCGCGGCGGGGCACTTGTCGACGGCGAGGTTGAGAGGGCCGGATATGGCCACGGCGGCCGCGTACAGCGCCGTCTCGCAGAACAGCCGTTGCGTCATCATCGCGCCGTTGGAATGGCCAATCCCGAAGATGCGTTTGCCGTCGATTCCGCGCTCGTCCGCGACCTGACGCACGGCGCCCTGGATGTAGGCCACGTCATCGATGCCGTTTTCAGCGGACAACCCGCAGCAGCCGCCCCCGGCATTCCATCCAAGCCGCTCGGGACCCATGCGGCGCGTCACCGGCGTGCCGTTCAGGTACGCGACCACGAATCCGTATTTCTCCGCGACCGCATCCAGGCTGAGCGGGCTTTCCGAGCGCCCCGATTCGATGCCCTGCGCGCTCCCCAGGCCGCCGTGCAGCACGACCACCAGGGACCTCGAACCGCGCGGCGGGAGCCGCGAAGGCGCAAAGACGAGGAGGCTGCGTCCGCCGTAGCTCTCCTCGACGGCGGCACCGGTCGAGGAGCGCGGCAGGCCCGCGCACAAGGCGGCGGCCGCCACGGCGATGAGGAACAGTCGACCCGATGTTCGCATGCGCACCTCAAGCGGCCGGCACTTCGCTCCGGTGGTTGCTGACTGATTCGCCGTCGCTGGCCTTCAGTTCGCTGAACACGATCGTGGTGACGACGGTGACCACTCCCAGGATGCGCAGCGCCAGGTGAATGCCGTTGATCATCTCCGGCGCGGCGGCCCTGGGATGGTCGGGAAGGAACAGGGCGGCGACCAGCGACGCGGTCGCGACGCCGAAGCTCACGGCAAGCTGCTGGACGGTGCTTGCGATGGTGCTCGCGCCGCTCGCCTGATCGCTGTTCACGTCCGCATAGGCCAGTGAATTCATGCTCGTATACTGCGTGGAGGTGCAAAATCCGTAGACGAACGCCATCAGCGCGATCAGCCAGGCCGGAGTCCACGAATCGATGGTCGAGAAGACCATCAGCATCAGGCCGAGCGCGATCGTGTTGGAGATGAGAACCCGGCGAAAGCCGAATTTCCGCAAAATCGCCGGCATGGTGAGTTTCAAGCTCATGGCGGCCAGCGCCTGCGGCATGATGAGCAGCCCCGATTGAATGGCGGTGAAGCCCAAGCCCACCTGATACAGCAGGGGCAGCAGGAAAGGCAGGCCGCCGATGCCGATTCGCGTGCACAGATTGCCGGAGATCGATACCCGGAAGCTGCGGATCCGCAACAGCACCAATTGCAGCAGCGGCTCCGCCGTGCGCATCGAGTGCAGCCCGTAGGCGCCCAGCAGCGAGATCGATATGGCCAGCAGCCCGGAGATTTCGCGCCCGCTCAGGGTGTGTTCGCCGAAGACCTCGAGCACGTAGGACAACAGCGAGATGCCCGAACCGAACAAGATCAGCCCCACGACGTCGAGCGGGTGGATGTCGCGCTCCCGGTAATTCGGCAGGTGCAGGTACACCATGTACAAGCCGGCGAGGCCGATGGGGATGTTGACGAAGAAGATGATGCTCCAGTGAAAGTACCGGATGATGACTCCGCCGAGCAGGGGGCCCAGCATGGGTCCGATGAGGCTCGGCATGGCGACGAAGCTCATGGCGCGGATGAGTTCGGACTTGGCGAAGGTGCGCACCATGGTGAGCCGGCCGACGGGCAGCATCATGGCGCCCCCGCACCCCTGCAGTATCCTGGCGGCGACCAGCCAATGAATGTCGGTCGAGATGCCGCACAGGAACGACCCCAGCGTGAACGTGCCGATGGCGGAGGAGAACACGAGGCGCGTGCCGAACCGGTTGGCCATCCAGCCGCTGATGGGAATGAACACCGCAACGCTCAGCGTGTAGCTCGCCAGCACGGCCTTCATGCTGAGGGGAGCCACCTTAAGCGCTCCCGCGATGGCAGGGACCGCGGTATTGAGGATGGTCGTGTCGAGCGATTCCATGAAGAAGCCGACCGCGACCAGCCAGGGAAGCAGCCTCTTCGCCGTGGAGGTCGGCAGCGGATCGTCGGCGCCGGCCAGCGTGCCGCTCAAGCTTCCCCGAGCGCGGCGTCCACGACGGCCTGCGCATCGGTCAACAGCAGTCGAAGATGATCTTCGCTCACGAAGCTTTCGGCATAGATCTTGTAGATGTTCTCGGTCCCCGACGGCCGCGCCGCGAACCAGCCGCTTTTCGACATGACCTTGACGCCGCCGATGGGCGCGTTGTTGCCCGGCGCGTGCGTGAGGACGCCGACGATGGGCTCGCCCGCGAGGGTCGTGCTTCGAATCCGCGACCGGTCGAGCTTGCCGAGCAGTTTCTTCTGCGCCGGCGTGGCGGGCGCATCGACGCGGCTCGCGAAGGGCTCGCCCAGATCGCGCGTGAGCTCCCGATAGGCCTGGCCCGGATCGCGCCCGGTTGCCGCGGTGATCTCCGCCGACAGGAGCGCCGCCGCGATGCCGTCCTTGTCGGTGCTCCAGGCGCTGCCGTCGAAACGATTGAACGATGCCCCGGCGCTTTCCTCGCCGCCGAACGCGAGGCTCCCGTCCAATAGCCCGGCGACATACCACTTGAATCCCACGGGTACCTCGAAGAGCCGCCTCTTGAGGCGGGCGGCCACGCGGTCGATCATGGCGCTGCTGACGACGGTCTTGCCGACGGCGGCATCCGCCCTCCATGCGCGGCGGTGCCGGAACAGGTAGTCGACGGCCACCGACAAATAATGGTTGGGAGGCATGAGACCGCTGCTTGCCGTCACGATACCGTGCCGGTCGTGGTCCGTGTCGCAGGCGAAGGCCACATCGAAGCGATCCTTCAGCGCGATCAGCGGGCGCATGGCGTACGACGAGGACGGATCCATCCGGATCTTTCCGTCCCAGTCCAGCGTCATGAAGCGGAAGGTCGGATCGACCTCGCCGTTGACCACCTCCAGGTTCAGCCCGTAGCGCTCGGCGATGCGGGCCCAGTAGTGCACGCCGGCGCCGCCGAGCGGATCGACGCCCAGGTGGACGTTCGAGCCGCGAATGACCTCCATGTCGATCACGTGGCGCAGGTCGTCCACGTAGGACGCGACGAAATCGTGCTCATGGGTGGTGGCGGCATGCCGTGCCTGTCCATAGTCCATGCGCGCCACGGAGCCGACGCCGCCGCCCAGGATCTCATTGGCCCGGGTCTCCATCCATGCCGTCACCTCGGTGTCGGCGGGCCCGCCGTCGGGGGGGTTGTACTTGAAGCCCCCGCTGTCGGGCGGGTTGTGCGACGGCGTGATGACGATTCCGTCGGCCACCCCCGAGCTGCGGCCGCGGTTGTAGACCAGGATGGCATGCGAGATGGCGGGAGTCGGGGTGTACTCGTCGCCCGAGGCGATCATCACCTCGACCTGGTTTGCGGCGAGCACTTCGAGCGCCGTGGCAAAGGCGGGCGTCGAGAGAGCGTGGGTATCGAATCCCAGGAACAGCGGTCCGTCGATGCCGCGTTGCCGCCGGTAGCTGCAGATGGCCTGCGTGATGGCGAGCACGTGCGCTTCATTGAAGCTCAATTCGAGCGACGAGCCGCGGTGGCCCGACGTGCCGAAGGCCACGCGCTGGCTGGGTTCGCCGGCGTGCGGCTTGCCGGTGTAGTAGGCCGTGATCAGACGCGGCACGTTCACCAGCCTGTCGGCCGGCGCGGGCCGGCCCGCCAGCGGATCCAGGTGCGCGCTCACGATGCGGCCAATTCGGCGCTCTTCGCGGCGATGCGCTGCATGAGCTCGGCCCAGGACTTCACGAAGGATTGCGCTCCCTCCACCTGCAGCTTCTTCGCCAGGGCGTCGACATCGACGCCGGCCCGGCCGAAATTCGCAAGAACCGCCTCGCAGTCCCCGCCGTCCTTCGGAATGATCGAACTCACGCGCCCTCCCTCGGCGAATGCCAGCAGCGTCTTCTCCGGCATGGTATCGATGGTGTCCGGTGCCGCCAATGCGGACACATACAGATCGGACGGGGCCTTCGGATCCTTCACACCGGTGCTCGCCCACAGCATCCGCTGCACCCGCGCGCCGGCGGCCGCGAGATCGCGCCAGCGCTTCGATTCCAGGAGCTCGCAATGCGCGCGGTAGCATCTCATGGCAATCGCGATGCCCAGGCGGTTGCGCAGCTCCGCCGGAATTCCGTCTCCAACGGCCCGATCCCAGCGGCTGACGAACAGCGAGGCCACCGAACCGACGCGGGGATCGAGGCCCGCCCCCAGGCGCCGCTCCACGGCGCGCAAGTACGCCTCCGCGACAGCCAAGTATTGTTCCCGCGAGAACAGCAGGGTTACGTTGACCGGAACTCCGGCGAAAATCGCGGCCTCGATGGCGGGCACGCCTTCCGGGGTTCCGGGGATCTTGACATACAGATTCGGCCGCGCCGCCATCTTGTGGATGTCGAGGGCCGCCTCGATCGTCGCGGCCGTGTCGTTCGCGAGCAGCGGCGACACTTCCATGGATACCCAGCCGTCCGCGCCGCCGGTGCGCTCGTACACGGGCCGGAAAATGTCGGCGGCGCGCCGCAGGTCCTCCAGCGCCAGTTCGAGAAACAGCGCCTCGCCGCGCAGTCCGCCCCTGGATTTCTCCTGGATGCCTCGATCGTAGGCCGATCCGCCGATGGCCTCGTCGAAAATCGTCGGATTGGACGTGAGCCCGGTCACCGACAAATCGGCCGCGTAGCGGCGCAAGGTTCCGTTGTCCAGCATCTCGCGCGTGATGTTGTCGAGCCAGAGGCTCTGTCCCAAATCGTGAAGGGCCTGTGTCGGTTTCATATGAGCACCTGCAAGTCGGAGGCGTTGAGGGAGGTGAGGTCGCCGATCCGTTCGATCACCCGATCGGGCGGCGGCAATGGATTGGACAGAGCCGCCAGCGCATAGTGCCCCTGGCGCACGAAGACGGTCGTCAGCCTGGCGCCGAGCAGCCGCTTCATCGCCGCGAGCAGCTCCGGCTTGTCGTCCACCGTCACATAGTGGCGCGCGGGATAGCGCTCCTGGATGCGGTCCAGGGCCTGCTCCTTGTGTGGGAAAATGAGCACGCGCCCATCCACGGCGTCCCAGACTCCGGCGCGCCGGATCTTGTGCGGCTGAAACACGATGTCGCCGTCCGAGAGGACCACCACGGTGCCGATCGTCGCCGCGTGAGCGATCGCAGCCAGCGCTCCCGGATAGACCAGCGAGCCGAACGGATACTCGAGCAGATACGCCGACATCTCCAGCAGCCGCGGATCGCCGTCCAGGCCGTCGCGGAACAGCTGCAGGCTTCCCAGGTAGTCCGCGATCCCGGTCGCGGCGCGGCGGTCGCTGAATATCTGCCAGTAGCGCTCCCGCTGCGCACCGCCGAACGATCGCTCCAGGCAGTCGCCCAGGGCTTCGCCGAAACGATCGTTGTCCAGCAACGTGTTGTCGACGTCCAGCAGGAACACCGTGCCCGGCGAGCTCAACATGGCTGCGTCTGTTCGATCCCGGGGTTGTGCCAGCTCTCATCGCCGTCCACCACCGCGGAAGCGGCATGGGGTCCCCAAGAGCCCGGTTCGTATTCCACCACGGGAAGGGGATCGCGCAGCACGGGATCGACCACGCGCCACGCGGCCTCGACGCTGTCGTCCTGCGTGAACAACGACGTGTCGCCCCGGATGGCATCCCCGAGGAGCCGCTCGTAGGGCGATTTCTCGGTCTGTGAATGGTGGCGGGCGATCAACTCGACGGGTTCGCCGCGCATTTCCTCGCCGCTTTGCTTGACCAGCGCGCCCGTGCCGATCACGACCTCCGGGCTCAGCCGCAGGCGGAAATAGTTGGTGGGCATGGTGGTGTCGGCGTCGAAGATCGAGAGCGGCGGCCGCTTGAGATTGACGGTCACTTCGGTGGCCGAAATGGGCAGACACTTCCCGGCGCGGATGTAGAAGGGCACGTCGGCCCAGCGCCACGTATCGATGTGCAGCCGCAGCGCGGCGAACGTCTCCACCTGCGAATCCGGCGCCACGCCCTTCTCGGCCCGATACCCGCGAAACTGGCCGCGAATCACCTCTTTCGGATTCAGGGGGCGCATGGCGCGGAACAGGCGCAGCTTCTCGGTCTGCATCGCCTGCGCCTCGTGGCCCGCCGGCGCGTCCATCGCCAGAAGCGCGATGACCTGCAGGAGATGATTCTGCACGACGTCGCGAATGGCGCCGACTTCCTCGTAGAAGCCGCCCCGGCCCTGCACCCCGAACTCCTCGGCCATCGTAATCTGGATGTCCTTGACGTAATTTCGGTTCCAGATGGGCTCGAGGAACGTGTTGGCGAACCGGAAATACAGGAGGTTCTGCACGGCCTCCTTGCCGAGGTAATGATCGATACGAAAGATCGACGATTCGTCGAACACCTCGTGCAGCGTCCGATCGAGCTCCTGCGCGCTCGCCAGGTCGCGGCCGAAGGGCTTCTCGACGATGACCCGCGCATGCTCCGCACATCCGGACCGCGACAGGCCCTGCACCACGCTGCCGAACAGGCTGGGAGGAATCGCGAGATAGTGGATCGGCCGCCGTGCGAATCCGAGCTCGCGCTTCAGCTGAGCATACGTTTCCGGGTCCGCATAGTCGCCGTCGACGAAGTGCAGCAGCGCCGACAGCTTGGCGAAGCATTCCGGTTCGTAGTCGCCGGCGGCTTGAACGCTGTCCCGGGCCCGCTTGCGCAGGTCGTCGAGCGTCCATCCGGCGCGTGCCATGCCGATGACGGGCACGTTGAGCGTTCCGCGGTGAACCATGGCGTAGAGCGCCGGAAAGATCTTCTTGTGGGCCAGATCCCCGGTGGCGCCGAAGAACACGAAGGCGTCCGATTCGATTGGGCTGTTGATCAAAGCTCGTCCCTCCGCGCGCGGCGCAGCCGTTCGATTTCCTCCAGAAGCTCGAGCGCCAGCGCGACCCCGGGCAGATTGATCTCGAGGTCGCGCTGCAGGCGCAGCGCCGTTCGTGCCCGGCGCAGCGCGGACCCGGGGAAGCGCCACTGCGCCGTGTCCACCTGGGTCACGCTGAGGACGCCTTCCTCGACCAATTCGATGATGTAGGTCTTCTCGACCGCGCACAGGCGGCAGAGCTCCTCGAGGCTCAGGGCGGCATAGTCGTCGAATATCTCACCGGACAGGGGGCCTTCGCTATCGGATCTCATGGCGGCTCACACTCCCAAAGTGCTGCGCGGATTGAAGGGTAGCGCGTCCGCGAGCGCGCGATAGGCGGCCTTGGCCTTGTCGTCGCGGGCGGCGGGCAGCGCGATCTGCAGCACGACGTAGAAATCGCCGGGCGAGGCGGCGGGAATGCCGCGGCCCTTCAGCCGCAGCTTGGTGCCGGCGTGCGAATCTGCCGGAATCTTCAAATCCACCACGCCGCCGGGCGTGGGCGTCTTGACGGCGGCCCCGAGCGCCGCCTCCCATGGTGTCACCGGCAGGTCGAGATACAGGTCGCGGCCGTCGACGCGGTAGAGCGGGTGAGGTTCGAACTCGACCTCGAGGTACAGGTCGCCGGGCTTGCCTTCGGTGCCGCCGCTCGCGCCTTGTCCCGCCAGCCGAATGGTCTGGCCCGGCAGGATGCCCTTGGGCACCTGCACGTTCAGCACGCGCTCCCTCGCGGCCAGGTGGCCCTCGGCGTCGATCTCGGGAATGCGCAGCGTGAGGGTGCGCGCTCCGCCCGCAAGCGTCGCGTCCAGGTCGAACATGACCTTCGCATGGTGGTCTTCACCCCGATCGGCGGGACGGCGGCGCGAGAACCCGCGGTTCTGACGCGCCCCTGGGTGAGCCGCGCCAAACAGGCTCTCGAAGAAATCGCTGTAGTCCGCGCCGCCGGCGCCGGCGCCCGGGCCGGCGCCGGCGAACTCGAAACCCGAGCCCCAATCCGGCGGAGGCCGGAATTCCTCGCCCGGGCGTGGTCCCTGCCCCAACCGGTCATAGGCGGCGCGCTTCTCGGGGCTCTTCAGCACTTCGTAGGCTTCGCCCAAATCCTTGAAGCGCGCTTCGGCATCCTTCTCCTTGCTGACATCGGGGTGGTACTTGCGCGCCAGCCGGCGGTAGGCCTGCTTGATCTGGACGTCGGTGGCATTCCGCTCCACCCCCATGATCTTGTAGTAGTCCTTGAACTCCACCGGCCACCTGTAATCGCAACGAAATGCGGGATCGTGAGCCGAAGGATACTATGGAACACGCATTACAGTTGGTACGCGACCGTGAGCAGCAGCCCTTCGCCCACGTCCCGCCACAGGCTGGGCGGCCGGCAGTCGAACGGAGCAGCGGCGGGGATGAGCGCCGATATCCAAGCGGCAAGCCACGCGATCTCGGAGGCGCCGTAGAACACCACCATCGATTCGTAGTTGAGGAGCAGGCTGCGCGAGTCGAGGTTGCAGGAGCCGCACAGCGCGAGCGTGTCGTCGAACACCATCGCTTTGGCGTGGTTCATGGCCGGCAGGAGGTGCACGGACACCCCTGCCGCGCATAGCGAGCGCAGGGCGCGGTTGCGCACGAAATCGGCGAGGGCGTGGTTCGAGCGGCGCGGTATGCACAGATCGATTTTGACGCCGCGGCGCACCGCCAGCCGCATCGCGTTCTCCAGACTCACGTCGGGCACGAAATAAGGGCTCACGGCCAGGATGCGGTCGTTCGCCTGAAAGCAGCCGTCGATCAGCAGCGCATGGACCGTGTCTTCCAATTGATCGGGCCCGCTGGGTACGAACTGTGTGCGGCTGTGACCGGCGGCCGGTCTCTCGGGCACCG
This sequence comes from uncultured Gammaproteobacteria bacterium, assembly GCA_963707765.1. GTDB lineage: Bacteria > Pseudomonadota > Gammaproteobacteria > Steroidobacterales > Steroidobacteraceae > Bog-1198. Next base: position 274,004 of record CAVPQZ010000001.1, read on the forward strand.
GAATGTCCTCGGCAGCGGTTCCACCGGCCGCTTCCCAGTCGGCCTCGAATTGCCGGCACGCGGCGGCGGCTGCCGGCCCCGCCACTTCGAACGACAGGTCGGGCCACGCTGCGACGCCGCCGGCCCCGGTGAAATATTCGACCGCTAAATTCCGGCCCCCGCCCCACAGGCGTTCGCCGTCCGCCACCACCCACTTGCGGTGATTGCGCAGATTGCGCGGACCCTGTGTCTTGCGCGCAAACAACGGGCTGAAGACGGCGGTCTCGACGCCGGCTGCGTCCAGCCGGCGAAACCAGGATCGGGGCACCTGAAGGGCGCCGACGCCGTCGATGAGGAATCGAACTCGCAGGCCGCGCTGCGCCCGGCCGATCAGGCAGTCCACCGCTTCACGGCCGATTGCGTCGTTCCCGAGGATGTAGGTGCACACGTCCAAGCGGCGGGTTGCGCCATTCATGGTCGAGAGCAGAGCTGCCCGGGATTCGGCACCGTCCCGATGAAATCTCACCGTTGCATTGGCGGCCGGCGCCAGGCCGAAACTTTCGAGCAGATCCTCCGCCCAGTGGGATGCGAACGACCGCTTGCCAGACCAAGCGGTGCTGTGGCGCGGCAATTTCCTGCGTCCGAACAGGAGGTACATGGGCAGTGCCAGATAGGGAAGGGCCATCATTCCAAGGATCCACGCGATGGCGACCGCCGGCGGCCGGCGCACGCGTTCCGTACGCGTCGTCAGCACGTACGCAAGCATGCTGACGGCGATGACCAGCGAGTGAACCGTGATCCGGGGGACCCAGCCGGCCACGCCGCCCCTATCCGGAACCGTCGGCGAGCCGTCGCAGGACGCCGGGCAGCAGATCCGGCAGATCTTCGGCCAGGAGCCCGGGTCCAAATCCCGCGGCGGCCTCGCCGTGCAGCCAGGTCCCCGCAGCCGCGGCGGCAAAGGCCTCCATTCCCTGGGCCATCAGGCCGACGATCAAGCCGCCCAGCACGTCGCCCGATCCGGCGGTGGCCAGGGTCGGCGGCGCATTGGAATTCACCACGGCGCGGCCGTCCGGGGCCGCGATCACGGTGTCGCAGCCCTTCAGGACCACCACGGCGCCGGTGCTGCGCGCGGCGCCACGCGCCCGCGACAGCTTGTCTCCCGCAGAATCGAACAGCCGCGCGAACTCGCCTTCGTGCGGGGTGAGAACGCACGGGCCTCGGATGGCCGCGCTCATTGCGGCGGTATGGCCGGCAAACACCGTGAGCGCGTCGGCGTCGAGGAGTACGGCCCGGCGCGTCTCCAGCATGGCAAGCGCGGCGTTGCGAGTGGTCTCGTTGATCCCTGCGCCGGGACCGATCATAAACGCGCTGTAGCGCGCGTCGCCGAGCAACGTCGACAAATCTCCGGGACCGGACAGGGGGCGCACCATGATGCTGGTGAGCGCGGTGGCGTAAATGGGCAGCGCCGCCTGCGGAACTGCGATGGTGGTCAGCCCCGCCCCGGCGCGCGCCGCGGCACGCGCGGCCATCCTAGCGGCGCCCGTCATGGGATAGCCGCCGAACAGCAAGGCATGACCCCGGCCATACTTGTTGCCCCCGATCTTCGGCCGGGGGAATTCGTCCCGCCATAACCCGGGGTGGTTTTCCCAAGTGTCGACGCCGATGCCGGACAGCACCTCCGGCGGCGTGCCGATGTCCGCCACCACGAGGTCCCCGCACAGATCGCGCCCCGGCAGCAGGACGTGGGCGGGTTTCTTGCGGGTGAAGGTCACCGTGCAGGCCGCGGGAATCGCGCCGAACGATTCGCCGGTATCCCCCATGACTCCGCTCGGGACGTCGATGGCCACCACCGGCACGCGCCGCCCGGCCGCCACCGCCAGGACGTGAACTACCTCGCCGCCCAGGGGCCGGGTGAGGCCTGAGCCGAACACCGCATCGACCAGCAGTTCGGCATCCGCGAGCGCCGCTGCCGCGAACACGTCGATCGGCCCACGCCAGCGCGCGGCATGGTGCGCGGCATCTCCGGTGAGGCGCTCCCTGGAGCCGAGCAGGGCGATCCGGACCGGCCAGCCCGCGGCGGCGAGTTCGCTTGCAACGACGAAACCGTCGCCGCCGTTGTTGCCCGGACCACAAAGCACGCACACGGGCCGGATGCGCCAGCGCTGCACGATCTCGCGCACCACCGCCGATCCGGCATTGCTCATCAACTGGATGCCGGGGATGCCGGCCGCGATGCTCAGGCGGTCCGCCTCGTTCATCTGCGCGACGCGCAGCAGCGCCGCCCGATTCCGTGCAGATCCGGAAATCAAGCCTGCGCCGCTCCCAGGTCGACGATGAGCTTGCCGAAGTTTCGACCCTCCAGGAGCCCGATGAACGCGCCCGGCGCATTTTCGAGCCCGCGCACGATGTCCTCGCGGTACTTGATCCTGCCGGAGCGATACCAGCCGTCGAGCGCGCGCTGCGCCTCGGGGCCGCGTTCGCCGAGGCTGTCGGATACGATGAAGCCGCGAACGGTGATTCGCCGGATGAGGATCCGGCGCATGAAGGCCAGGGCGGATTCGCCGTCGCTCGGCTTGGCGGTGTCGTTGTACAAGGAAATGAGACCGCACACGGGGATGCGCGAATGGTCGTTCATCAGCGGCAGGACGGCGCCGAACACCCTGCCGCCGACGTTCTCGAAATAGACGTCGATGCCGGCGGGACAGGCTGCGGCGAGATCCGAGTCCAGATTCCGCGAGCGGTGATCGACGCAGGCATCGAAGCCCAGTTCCTGCACGGCCCAAGCGCATTTCTCGGGGCCGCCCGCGATGCCGACGACGCGGCAGCCATGGATCTTCGCGATCTGGCCCACCAGCGATCCCACTGCGCCGGTCGCGGCCGCCACGGCCACGGTCTCTCCGGCCCGGGGCTTGCCGTAATCGAGCAGGCCGACGTAGGCGGTGACGCCGGGCATGCCGAGGAGCCCCAGCGCATGCGTGGGATGCGGCGCATCGGCCGGCAACTTGTGGACGTCCCGGCCATCCGAGACGGCATAGTCCTGCCAGCCGTTCATCGACAACACGAGATCTCCGTTCTTGAAGGCCGGGTGACGCGATAGCTCCACGCGAGCCACCGATCCGCCGATCATCACACCGCCGATCGCAACCGGCGCGGCATACGAGGGGGCGTCGCTCATGCGGCCGCGCATGTAGGGGTCGAGCGACAGCCAAAGCGTGCGCAATCGCATCTCGCCCGGGCCGGGCTCCGGGACCGGGGCCTCCTCCAGGCGAAAGCAATTCGATTCGGGCCTGCCTTGCGGTCGGGCCGCCAGGACGATTCGGCGGTTGATTCTCGAAGGGTCTGTCATGCGACTAGGGTTTGTCATGCGACGCATCCTCGCTGGATCTTCACAAAGCGCCTCCCAATGAGGCACCGACACCCGCGGTCACCGCCATGGCGAACGCGCTCCACAGTGCGACCCGCAGCGCCCCGGTGATCACGCTGGCGCCGCCCGCCTTGGCCGATACGCCCCCCAGCACGAGCAGACAGGTCAACGATGCCGCGATGGTCATTCCGATGAGGGTGCCGGGCGCCGCCGCGCCGGCGACCAGCAAGGGGATCAGGGCGCCTGCCGCGAAGCTGCCGGCCGATGACAGAGCCGCCTGCACGGGCCGCGCCATGAACTGCGACGAGAGCCCGAGCTCGTCGCGCGCGTGGGCGCCCAGCGCGTCGTGCTTCATGAGCTGCTCCGCCACCTGCGCCGCGAGGGGGCGCTCGAGACCGCGATGGACGTAAATCTCGGTCAGCTCGCGCCTCTCGCCCGCGTAATCGTCCGCGAGCTCCGCGCGCTCCTGCGCCAGCGCCGCGTTCTCGGTGTCCGCCTGGGAGTGCACCGAGACGTACTCGCCGATCGCCATCGACATGGCTCCCGCGACCAGGCCCGCGATGCCCGTGAGCAGGATGCTGGTGTGATTCGCGTGACCGGCCGCAACGCCGACGATCAGGCTCGACGTCGACACGATCCCGTCGTTGGCTCCGAGCACGCTCGCGCGCAGCCAGCTCATGCGCATCACCTGGTGCCGTTCGTGAATGCGGCGCAATGTCAAGATCTCCGGGCGTCAGGCACGCCCGGTCTTCGGACCGAGAAAGTACCAAAGCACGAATCCGAGCACGGGCAACACGATGACGAGGACGGTCCAGAGGACCTTGCGGCCCGTGTCGGCGGCGCTTTGAACGACGTTTACGATCGCCCAGACGTCGGCGACCAGTACGAGGAGACCCCAGATACCTTCATACTGCATGTTCTTGATCCCAAGCCGGTGTGGCCTACTGGCCGCCAGGCGCCAGTGTAATACTTTCGGGACCCATCGACCGCGGCCGCGCGGGGCGGGCGGCGCCCTCGGCCCGGATCACCGGGCTCAGGTGAGCAGGAGGATGCCTGCGACGGCGCTCAAACCCAGCACCAGCCTTTCGAACAGCTTTTGATCGATGCGGGTGAGCGCCCAGCGGCCGAAGGCGGCGCCGACGGCGACCGCCGGCAGCAGGAGCAGGTTGAACTTGAAGCTCTCCCAGGTGACGAGGCCGAGCGCCACCATGAAGGGAACCTTGAAGAGGTTGATCAGCAGGAAGAATACGGCGGCCGTGCCGACGTATTGCATCTTCGGCAGGCGCATGGCCACCAGATAGGTGGCCATCAGTGGACCCGCGGCGTTCGCGACCAGGGTGACGAAGCCGGCCAGGACGCCTATGAATATCGCGGCGCTCCAATGAACCGGACCCGTCTCCTGCGTGGGCGGCCGGGACCGGAGATAGAAGGTGAGCCCGACCAGCGCCAGAATGATGCCGCCGATCAGCGATCGTGCGCCCCGGTCCGAGATGCGGCCGAGGGCCACGTAGCCCAGCACAACCCCGAGGCCGGTCCATGGAAAGAGCTTCCAAAGATAGGGCCATTGCGTGTGGCGGCGGTAGGAGTGCACGGCGATGCAGTCGGCGAAGATCAACATGGGCAGAATGAAGCCCGTGGCCTGCTTGCTGCTCGGAAAGACATACGCCAGCAGCGCGACGTTCAACGCGCTCAAGCCGCTGATCGCCGTCTTGGCGATGCCGACCATGACGGCGGCCACGATGGCGCAGGCCCACTGCACGGCATTCAGGGTCATGTTGGATTTCCGCCCGCTGGTTCGATCTGGCAAGCTACCATGCGAGCCATACGATGCCGAATCTTTACCGAGAAACCGCGGGGTCCGACGCGCCCGCTGCGCCGCTTGCCGGCGATGTGCGCGCCGACGTGGTGGTCGTGGGCGGCGGATTCACGGGCCTGTCGAGCGCCCTGCACCTTGCGCAGAAAGGCGCGACGGTGGTCCTGCTGGAGGCGGAGGAGCCGGGGTGGGGCGCTTCGGGCCGCAACGGGGGCCAGGTCAATCCGGGCCTGAAGCCCGATCCCGACGTGGTCGAAAGGGAGTTCGGCGCCGACTTGGGAGGGCGCATGAACGCGCTCGCCGGGGCGGCACCCGACCTCGTCTTCGATCTCATCGAGCGGCATGGCATCGCGTGCGACGCGCGCCGCGGCGGCACTTTGCGAGCCGCGGTTCGTGAGCGGCATGCCGCCGCCGTGCGGGCGACGGCCGAGCAGCTCGCCCGCCGCAATGCGCCGGTGGAAATCTTGAGCGGCGCCGCGCTCGCCGCTGCGACCGGGACCGACCGGTATGCCGTTGCCATGCTCGACCGCCGGGGCGGCGATCTGAATCCGCTCAAATTTGCCCGGGGCTTGGCGCAGAGTGCCGTCGCGGCGGGCGCCGCCGTGTACGGCCGCACGCGGGCCCTCGGCCTCACCCGCCGGGGCGCCGACTGGAGCGTGCGCACGAATTCAGGCACTGCTACCGCGGCGCATGTGGTCCTTGCGACCAACGGCTACACCGACGACCTGTGGCCGGGCCTGCGGCGCTCCATCGTTCCCGTGTTCGGCGCCATCGCCGCGACCGCCGTTCTTCCCGCGACGCTGCAGCAGGCAATCATGCCGTCCCGGGCCGTGCTCTATGAAAGCGGGCTGATCACCGTGTACTACCGGATCGATTCCAGCGGAAGATTGCTGATCGGCGGGCGGGGTCCCCAGCATGAAGTGAACTCGACGCGTCCGTTGGGGCATTTGCAGGGCTATGCGCGGCGGCTCTGGCCGGGACTCGACGGCGTCGAGTGGACCCATGCCTGGGGAGGGCGCCTTGCGATGACGCGGGACCACTATCCCCACATCCACGAGCTGGCACCGGGTCTCGTCGCGTGCCTCGGGTACAACGGCCGCGGGGTCGCCATGGCCACGACCATGGGCGTGCAGCTCGCCAAGCGCATTCTGGATCCGACCGCCGGCTTCGATATGCCCCTGAGCCGCATGCGGCCGATTGCGTTGCATGCCGCGTGGCCGCTGGCCGTGCACGCAGCCATCGCGCGCGGCCGCATCAGCGACTTTCTCTGCGGGTAGCCAGGCACCGGTAAAGCCGGCGCCATCCGCGCGCCACGCTCAGTCGTCGGCGTGAAATCGCCGAAGCTGGTGCATGTCGATGATCACGTCGAAGTGCTGTCCCGGGGGCAGCCGGTAGCCCTCCGAGAAGTCGTAGCGCGATTCGAGATTGGGCACGTCGGGATGCAAATCGCGCATGGCCCGCTTGAACATCTCCTTGGGCACCCATTCGGAATTCGACGACAACGAGCCGAATTCGTCGTGGTAGATCGTCGCCGTGGAAATGTCCCTCGGGGACGACGCAATGGCGAATATCTGCGGCGGGGACGGGGCATTCAAATGCACCTGGGCGGCGCCGTTCATGATGAGCTGCCACTCGTGCCCCTGGGGCACGGCGATCAGGGCAAAGACATGATGTTGCGCCATGAACAAGGCGAGGCCCGTGACGCCGGCGGCCAGCACGCGGCGGGCGGTTGGCGCCCAGCCCCTCGTGAGCGCGGCCACCGAGGCCACCAGGAAACATAGCAGCACCGCGCTCATCGCGAAGATGGTCCGGTAGGTGGCATACCGCTCCGATGCCAGCAGGCTGATCCCCGCGGCGAAGACCGGGAGGCCGAACAGTCCGATGGCCCAGGTGAGGCCGCGCGTGCTGCCGTGGCGCCGCCATTCCAGGATCAGTCCCCCCACGAGCAGCGCGGCCACGAGGGCGGCGCAAGCTATGAACCAGCCGTGGTCGCGATGATTGTCGTCGTTCAAGACGAGCATGCTGAGAGCATTGGGCAGCACGTCGGTGAAGAGCCAGAGGAGCTTTTCGCCCGCATGCTGTTCGAAGGCGATCCGGCCGGACTTCGGAAAAATCCCGCGGGCATACAGCTCGGAAATGGTGGCGAAGGCGAGAATCAAGGCGGTGAATACGAAGCTCATGTGCAATGCCAGCCAGCGCACCGTCTGCGCGAGGCTGCGGTCGCGGCGGGCGATGAGCGCGCCGGCCAGGGGCACGGAGTAGAACAGGGCGCTGGGCTGATAGATCAGCGCGCACGCCCACATGATGGCGAGCGCCAACAGGCACTGGCCCGCGACGCGGCCGCGGCCGGCGTCGGCCCGAGCGGAAAGCGTTCCTTCGACGATGAAGAATCCGAGGGTCGCGAGCAGCGCCGCGGCGGCATATGGCCAGCCGACCGCCCATCCGGCGATGACCTGCGAGGCGGGCAGCAGCGCCAGCAGAACCCCGAAACACAGGCTCGAGGCGAGCGGCCAACCGAGGGCGCGCAGTCCGCGGAACATGACGAGGCCGATCGCTCCCAGCAGCAGCGCGGCCGAGAAGCGCATCCAGCGCAGATCTTGAACGCTGCCGGCCTGGCCGTAGCTCGACTGCAGCAGCCAGCCATAGATGGGCCGCCCGTGGGAGGCGCAGAACTTCAGGATCGTTCCGGGCTCCTCGTGCGCCTCGCGCAGGTTCGAATAATCATCGCGCAGCCCGTAATCATGAAAAGTGGCGGGCCAGTACGTCAGCAGCGGCGTCAGGAACAGCGCCGCTGTCAGCGCCCAAGCCCGCACCCCGGTGTGCTGGCGGGCCGCAGCGCGCGAGACCGCCTGGTCCGCCGGCGCGGCCAGTGGGTCCATCGGCACGGAGATGGATTGGCTCGGGAGTGCCTCCTCGAGGGCCGTTTTCGGAACGCTCATGCTGCTCGTTTATCCCTGAATTCTGTGACGCACAATGAGGCCCGGTCCTGAAATACCAGCAGCCATGAGGGAGGCGCAGATTGTCAATTGTATGGGCGCAAGGGCCCGATTAAACGTGCCCCGGTTCGAATTGGAAGGTTAAATGTGTGTTAGCGAGTCTGTCCAGGGGGGCAAGGGGTCCGCGGCGCCCGGAACCCCGGAACCCCGGAACCCAGTACCCAGGACCCAGGACCCAGGACCCAGGACCCAGGGCCCCACGACCCCAGGACCCCGGGGCACGGCCTGGCCGATTCCCCGCCGGGGCGCGCGGGTCAGGCGGCAACGCAGAGGTTCGTGCCGCCCTGCCGGGGAAGCCGGGTCAGGACGCGACGCAGAGATTCTTGCCGCCATGCTTGGCGCGGTACAGGGCGGCGTCGGCCCGGTCGAAGCTCGCGTTTCCGGAGTCCCCCGGGCGCAGTTCGGTGAGGCCGCAGGAGGCGGTGACCCGCACCGGCGTCCCGCGAAAATGAAAGCGCAAGGACTCGACACCCAGGCGCAGCTGGTCGGCGATTTGCTGCGCCTTGGTGAAGGGCAGTCCCGCGAGCAGTATCACGAATTCCTCGCCGCCGATCCGAGCTACGAAATCCTCCGGCCGGATGCCGGATACGAAGCACGTGGCGACGCTTTTGAGCACCCGGTCGCCGGCGCGATGGCCGTAGGTGTCGTTGATGACCTTGAAATTATCCAGGTCCCACAGCAGCAGGGACACCGGGACGTCGCTCTGCCCACGCTGTGCCACGAGGGCCGAGAAGCGCTCGTCGAAGGACTTGCGGTTCGCGACGAGCGTCAACGGGTCATGCCGTGCGCCGAATTTCTCCTGGTCCAGCCTGGCATGCAGCTCCTGGGTTTCGAATTCCAGCTCCGCGATGCGCGCCCGCATTCGGTCGGCGCGCCCGGTCTGTTCCGACAGCCGTTTCTCTTCGCGCGATCGAAATTCGAGCACCTGGCGCGTCACCGACTCGAGGCGGGTCGCGACCAGGCCCTGGAGCACGCGAAGCTCCGTGGCGCTGTTGACCTCCGCGGTCAATTCCTGCACCTGCGTCATGACCTTGTCGTTGACGTCCGCCGTGTCGGTGAACCGCGATCGGGCCTCCTCGCCCGACACCGTCAGGTACCCCGCCATCTCCTCGAGCCGGGTGGTGACCTCGGCGAGCACCGATGCGGCCTGGGCCCTCTCGCGCGCCAGAGTCTCGCCACGGAGGCGCAGCAATTCCGCCGTCTGTTCCAGGATGGCGGCCAATTCCGCGTCGGAATTCGCCTTCGCCAGGCGCGCGATAAGCTCCTTCGGCGCGTCGCCGTCCTCGCCCAGGGACTGCACACATTTCAGGATCTTGCCGGCGGAAACGCAGGTCGATTCCCAGCGCTTGGCGGTGGCCGGGGCCGGGGCGGGTGGAATCACGATGGTCGGAACCGGCGAAACGGCGTCCACGGCGACCACCGCCGTCGTCAGGGACTCGGCCAGCTTCTCCAACGCGGCGGCATCCGCATTGCGCCGGTTCGCCGCCGCGAGCGCGACCAGTTCGTCGTCGAGTTTCGGGTCGACGCCCATGCCCGCCGCGCACAGCCGCCCCACCAGGCGGCGCAGCGCCTGCTCCGTCTGCCGCCAGATCTTCTCCTCGGCTTCCATTTCCAGGAGCGAGTCGCGGTATTTTTGTTTCCAGTCGGCGGTTTCGGTCACGAGGGGGCGGGACACGCAGGAAGTTAACTTAAGACCCATTTTCCCACAATCGGGCGGCCCGCAACCCCGGCCAGGTCCCGATATCGATGAAATTCGGCGCGCCCTTGGGGCCGGCCGCCGATTGGGTGATCCAGGTCCCATCCGTGGACGGCGGGGGCGGATAGGCTGTCCGCTGAAGGAAACCATTCGATCATGGGCTTAAGATCCATCCTGTTCGCCGCCGTCCTGCTCGCCGGCACCGCCGCCGCGAATTCGCGCATCTACATGTATGTGGACGCGGACGGCGTCAGGCATTACACGGACGTTCCGGACAACAACCGGTACCGTTTGCTGCGGCTGTCGCCCAACGAGGTCACCGAAAGCGGCGATCACTACAGCCCGACGATCCTCGCGAGGGCGTCTCAATACGACTCCATCATCGAAAAGGCCGCCGCATCTTCGGCCGTCGAGCCCAACCTGCTGCGGGCGGTGATCGTCGTGGAGTCCGGATTCAACTCTCGCGCCGTGTCGAAGCGCGGCGCCGTCGGTCTGATGCAGCTGATGCCCGCAACGGCGTCGCGATTCGGCGTTTCGAATCCGTACGATCCGAAGGAGAACATCCACGCCGGCGCGCTCTATCTGAAATTCCTCATGGACCGGTTCGGCCAGAATGTCCGTCTCGCCCTCGCGGCGTACAACGCCGGCGAGGACGCAGTGGCCCGGAACGGAGGGCAGATACCGCCGTTCACCGAGACCATGGCCTACGTGCCCAAAGTGCTCCGGATCTACCGGATGCTCAGCGACCGGCCGCGCGCGACTTGACCGCCGTCCCCGCCACTTCGAAGTGGGCGCCGCGCACGAGCTTGTCGACGCCGATGAATGCACGCGCGGGAAACGGGCCGTGGAAATACGTCCGGTACACCGAATTGAACGAGTCGTAGAGACCGAGGTCCGTGCAGTACACCGTCACGGACACCAGATCATCCATGGTCAGTCCGCCCGCGGCGAGCGTCTGCTTCACGGCATCCATGACGAGGCGCGCTTCGGCGTCGGCGGTCGCGCCGACCTTGTGGGTCGCCGGGTCCATTCCGATGTGTCCCGCCACGTAGAAGACGCCACCGGCCATGACGCCCTCGCTGAAGGGCAGCGCCGGCTCATTGGCCGCCGGCGCCGGTGCAGGCACGTATTGACGCCCCGGTTCGGCGGCGACACCGGCGGCGGAAAAACACAACCCCGCGAGCGATAGGATGACAGCCTTCTTGAACATGCGATTCCCCCCGAGTGGATTCAATATGGGTGGGCCGCATGGTAGCAAGATCCCGGGGTCTCCCGGCGCCGGCGTTGAATTCCCTGCGCTCCGTCCCCAAGGATGGAATACCTCGCGCCACGGGATGCCGAACGAATGCAACACCATGCGAATGGCGGATAGCGGTCCCGAGCCGCCGATGGTTCCGGTATTCCGGGGATCGGCGGCGGAGGGCCTGGAGTTCGGCCTGGTGCTGGATGCCAAGGGAATATCCTACCAACGTGTGCAGGCCGCGGGTCTGTGGGAGTTGCTCGTCGCGCCAGGCGCCGCGCAGGCGGCGCACGAGGAACTCGGCCGCTATGCGGAGGAGCGCAAGCTGCGGCGTCCGGCGCCGCCGCCGTTCAATCCCTATCCGGGCAGCGCCGTCGGCGCCGCCACGTACGCAGCCGTTCTCATATTGACGGCCTATTGCGCCGGCATCCAATTGGCCGGCGCAGACTGGCTGGAGGCCGGGGCGCTGAAATCCGCCGGCGTCGCGATTGAGCCCTGGCGCGCCATCACGGCGCTCACCCTGCATTTGGACCAGGAGCACCTGCTCGGAAACCTTCTCTTCGGCGTCGGCATTGGCATGCTGGCCGGCCGGATGTTCGGGCCGGGCCTCGCGTGGCTCAGCATTCTGCTGGCCGGTGCGGCCGGCAACGCACTCGACATGTGGATATCCCCGCCCTGGCACCGGGCCGTCGGGGCATCCACGGCGGTGTTCGCCGGTCTCGGCCTGCTCGCCGGGTTCGGCTGGGGCCAGCGGCTCAATCTGCGCGAGCGCCGTCTCTATCGATGGGCGCCCCTGACCGCCGGCGTGTCGCTGCTCGCGCTGCTCGGCACGGGCAACGACCACGTCGATGTATTGGGCCATCTTCTGGGCTTTGCCGCCGGCACGGGACTCGGCTGGGCTTTTGCGCGCGCGGGAGTGCCGCGCACCCGCAGCGCCGCCTTCCAAGTCGTCGCCGGATCCGCGGCGCTGCTGCTCATAGGCGCCGCCTGGCTCGCGGCGTTGCGCGCGCGGTCCGGCGGATGATGCGCGTTCGTGCGGCGGCCGGCCGCTCCGGACCTCAGCGGACGGCGCCGAACACCTTCTTCAACAGATCGCTGGCCTGTCCCAGCGGGTCCTTGCGTATGGCGCGCTCTTCCTCCGCCATCATCAAGAACAGGCCGTCGAGAGCCTTCTGGGTCACGTAGGTCTTCAGCGACGCATCCTCGGGCTTCAGCACACCCAGCTCGACGCCCTTCGCGGCCACACGGTCGTAGGCCTCAGCGAGCTTCACCTTGCGCGTTGCGGCGTCCACGATGGGCTCGAATTTCGCTTGAAGCGGTGTGTAGGTCGCCCTCTTGAAGTATTGGGTGGCCGCATCGTCTCCGCCTGTCAGTATCTGTTTGGCGTCGGAGACGCTCATGTGTTCGAGCGCGTGCAGCAGCAGAGGCTTGCTTTCCGGGACCGCGGATTCCGCGGCGCGGTTCATGGCCGTCACAAGCTCGTCGGCTTCCGAGCCCATGCCGAGCATCTTCATGGCGCCCTCGGCCTTCGCGAGCTTCGGCGGCAGCGGTATCTTCACCGCGGGATTGTCCAGGAAGCCGCCCGGCACGCCGAGCTTGCCCACGGCCCGCCCGATTCCCTGTTCCAGCGCCTTCCTGAGCCCGGCGGTGGCCTCCGAGTTCGACAGCGAGCTCAAGCCGGCCCCGAACGCGAGTCCGCACCACACGGCGCAGGCAAGCACCGCCGCGGCGCGCGCCGCGGTCGAAAATTTGGCTGTCGGCATGAGGCATCCCCAGGTGGCTGCCGCTGATTATACAAGAATCCAGGCGGCGCCAGCCGCAAACCCGCGCCGTGCCGGGCGCGTTATCCGGTCGCGGTGCCTGCGGCGGGAGGCAGCATTCGATCGAGCGCCTCGAAATGCCGGCGCGCGAATGCGAGCACCTCGGCATCGGTGGGATGATCGGAGTTCTCCACCGCAACGACGGCCTTGGCGAGCGGCGCGTGCTTGTCCTTCAGATAGCCGGCGAACTCCTGTTTGGTCAGCGCAGGCCCGAGAATCAAGATCTCATGTGTGCCTGCGAGCGCCTGCGCCACGTCGTCGAAGAATTTGTGGTTGGCGGAATGGCCATGGCCGCCGTGCGTGCTCTTGCGGTTGTGGACCTTTCCGTGGTCGTGCGAATGAATCACCTTGTGTTGCTCTGCGTCGGACGTGAACTGCCAGACGGTGGCCTTCTGATGATCGATCCAAACGACGGAATGATAATGGGACATGGTGTTCTCTGTGGGAGTGCGATGATGCAATGCCGGACAATAACAGTGGCTACCTTAGATCGGCTGCGCCCGGAGGTGCAATCCGTGGGCGTACGTAGGCGGTTGTCCTACACCCGCAATGTACACCGCCCAATGTGCCAACTTGTAACGATCGCTGTGGCAGACTCCGAGAATGCGAAATGTCCTCACGCTCAACGGAGGTTCTTCGAGCATCCGTTTCGCGTTCTACGGCGCCGGGGATGCCAGGGCGCCGCTGCTCGCCGGCAAGCTGGACCGGATTGGCCTTTCGGGCACCGCCCTCGCCGTGAATGATCGCGGCCCCGCTGCCCGGACCGCGATCCCGGTCGGCGGCGACCATCGATCGGCGGTCGCCTTCCTCATGGATTGGCTTGGGAAGCACCCCCTGATGTCGGAGACCGAAGCCGCCGGGCATCGCGTGGTGCATGGAATGCAGCATACGGACCCGCAGCGGGTCACGCCCGGACTGCTCGAGGAGCTGAAGCGGATCACGCCCTTCGACCCGGAACACCTTCCGCGCGAGATCGAGCTCATGGAGGCATTGCAGCGGTTGCGTCCCGCCCTGGTCCAGGTGGCGTGCTTCGACACTGCATTCCATCGCACCATGCCCCGCGTCGCGACCATTCTGCCGATCCCGCGCCGCTACGAATCGCGGGGCCTGCAGCGCTACGGTTTTCACGGCCTGTCCTACACCTATCTGATGACGGAGCTGGCACGGCTCAAGGATCCCGCGGCCGCGCGCGGGCGCGTGATCCTCGCGCATCTCGGCAGTGGAGCCAGCCTCGCGGCCGTGCGCGACGGCAAATGCCTCGATACCAGCATGGGCTTCACGCCTGCATCCGGCCTCGTGATGGGCACGCGCACCGGCGACCTGGATCCCGGAGTCATCAGCTTCCTCTGGGCGACGGAAGGATTGGACGTGCCCGCCTACCAGAAGATGGTGACGCTGGAGGCGGGACTGCTCGGCGTTTCGGAGACCAGCCCGGACATCCGCGACCTGCTTGCGCGCGAGGCTGCGGACGTCCGGGCGGCCGAAGCCGTCGCGTTGTTCTGCTACCAGATCCGGAAGTGGATCGGCGCTTTCACAGCGGTGCTCGGCGGCATCGATACGCTGGTGTTCGCCGGCGGCATCGGCGAGAACGCGGCCCTCGTACGCTCGCGCATCTGCGCCGGTCTCGGGTTTCTGGGGATCGAATTGGACGACGCGCGCAACGCATCGAATGCCCGGCTGATATCTCCGGACTGCGCGCCGGTCGCCGTTCGCGTCATTCCGACGGACGAGGAGTCGGTGATCGCGACGTTGACGATGCGCGCGCTCGGTTGGACATGAACGAGGATGATCGACCCATGATGCAGACCACGCCGACGCCAGATACGCTCGACGCCGACGAGTTGCGTAAGATCGACGCCTATTGGCGCGCCGCGAACTACCTCTCGGTCGGGCAGATCTACCTTTGCGACAATCCGCTGATGAGGGAGCCGCTGGCCCCGGCGCACATCAAGCGCATGCTTCTGGGCCATTGGGGCACCACGCCGGGCCAGAATTTCCTGTATACGCACCTGAACCGCGCGATAGTGAGGCACGATCTCGACATGATCTACATGTCCGGTCCGGGCCACGGCGGCCCGGCGGTGGTGAGCGGCACCTATCTCGAGGGCACCTACAGCGAAATCTATCCGAACGTCGGGCGCGACGAGGCCGGGCTCAAGAGGCTGTTCACCCAGTTCTCCTTCCCCGGCGGAATTCCGAGCCATGCGTCGGCCGAATGCCCCGGATCCATTCACGAGGGCGGCGAATTGGGCTACTCGCTCAGCCACGCCTTCGGCGCCGTGTTCGACAATCCCGGCCTCATGGTCGCCTGCGTCATCGGAGACGGCGAGGCGGAGACCGGGCCGCTCGCGACCGCGTGGCATTCCAACAAATTCCTGAATGCCGCGAGCGACGGCGCCGTGCTGCCGATTCTGCACCTGAACGGCTACAAGATCGCGAACCCGACGCTGCTTGCCCGCATTACCCGGGAGGAACTGGACCAGCTGTTGCGAGGCTACGGATGGACTCCGCACTACGTCGTCGGCCACGACCCGGCGGCGATGCACCAGGCCATGGCCGCGGCGCTCGACTCGGCCGCCATCGACATCAAGCGCATCCAGACGCGAGCGCGCACCGAGGGCGACACGCGGCGGCCGCGATGGCCGATGATCGTCTTCGGCTCCCCGAAGGGGTGGACCGGACCGAAGATGATCGACGGCGTGGCCAACGAAGGGACGTTCCGCGCCCATCAGGTGCCGATCACGGATCCTGCGACGAACCCGCGGCATCTGGCGCAATTGGAGGCCTGGCTGCGCAGCTACCGGCCGGAGGAGCTGTTCGACGCGCAGGGCAGGCTCCGGCCGGAACTCGCCGCGCTGGCGCCTGCGGGCGAGAGGCGCATGGGGGCCAATCCGCACGCCAACGGCGGCCTGCTGCTGCGCGATCTGCGCATGCCGGATTTCACCCAATACGCCGTCGAGGTCGCGGCGCGCGGCGCCCGCGGCACCGGCGACACGCGGGTACTGGCGCCGTTCCTGCGGGACGTGGCGAAGATGAATTCCGGGCCGCGGAATTTTCGCATCTTCGGCCCGGATGAAACGGTGTCCAACGGGCTCGAAGCGGTGTTTCAAGCCACCAGCCGCCAGTGGCAGGCGGCGACGGAGGCGGGCGACCAGTATCTGGCGCCCGAGGGCCAGGTGATGGAGATGCTGAGCGAGCATCAGTGCGAGGGCTGGCTGGAAGGGTACCTGCTCACCGGCCGGCACGGCCTGTTCAACTGCTACGAGGCATTCATCCACATCATCGACTCGATGTTCAACCAGCACGCCAAATGGCTCAAGGTGACCTCGGGCCTGCCGTGGCGCGCCAAGATCGCATCGCTCAACTATCTGTTGAGCTCCCACGTCTGGCGCCAGGACCACAATGGGTTCACGCATCAGGACCCCGGGTTCATCGACCACGTGGTCAACAAGAAGGCCGAAATCGTCCGCGTGTACCTGCCGCCCGACGCCAATTGCCTGCTGTCCGTCATGGATCACTGTCTGCGGAGCCGGCATTACGTCAACGTGGTGATTGCCGGCAAACATCCCGCGCCGCAATGGCTGCCGATGGACGACGCGGTCAAGCACTGCAGCGAAGGCATCGGCATGTGGCAATGGGCGAGCAACGACCGGCAGGGCGAGCCCGACCTGGTCATGGCCTGTGCGGGCGACGTGCCGACCCTCGAGACCCTGGCAGCGGTGTCCATCCTTCGCGCGCACCTTCCCGAGCTCAAGATTCGCGTGATCAACGTGGTCGACCTGATGAAGCTGCAGCCGGCCAGCGAGCACCCGCACGGGTTGAGCGACAATGATTTCGATTCCCTGTTCACCCGCGACAAGCCGGTGATCTTCGCGTTTCACGGATATCCCTGGCTGATTCATCGCCTGACGTACCGGCGGCGCAACCACTCGAACCTGCACGTGCGGGGCTACAAGGAGGAGGGCACGATCACGACGGCCTTCGACATGACCGTCTTGAACGATCTCGACCGATTCCATCTCGTGATGGATGCCGTCGACCGTCTTCCGCAAACCGGCAGCCGGGGCGCGAATCTGAAGCAGGAGCTGCGGGACAAGCTCATCGAGCACAAGCGGTATATCGACAAATACGGCGAGGACATGCCGGAGATCAGAGAATGGACGTGGTCGATTTGAACGCGGCCGGAGCCGGGCAGGCAGATCCGGGCGCCGCGGGCCCGGGCGCCGGCGAGATCTGCACGGCGGGCTCGCCGCTTCCCAGAGGAGCGACGTGCGACGGGCGGGGCGTCAACTTCTCGCTCTTCTCCGAAGGTTCCGAGTGCGTCGAGCTGTGCCTCTACGACAAGGAGGGAAAGAACGAGCGGCGCATCCGGTTTCGCGAGCGCACCTGCGGAGCATGGCACATCCATGTCGCCGGACTGGCGCCGGGGCAGCTCTACGGATACCGAGTTCACGGGCCGTACGCGCCCGAGGCCGGCTTGCGCTTCAATCCCAACAAGGTCCTGCTCGATCCGTACGCCAGGGTCATCGGCCGCGAGCTCACCTGGGCGGACGAGTTGTACGGCTACAAGGTGGGGGACCCGAAGGGCGACCTCGCGTTCGACGACCGGGACAGCGCGCCGTTCGCGCCGCTTGGCGCGGTGGCCGACGCCGCGTTCGATTGGAGCGGGGAGAGCCGGCCCCGCCACGAGCCGCACGACACCATCATCTACGAGGCGCACGTGCGCGGCATGACCCGCCTGCATCCGGCGGTTCCCCAGGCGCAGCGCGGCACCTATGCGGGGCTGGCCTCCGATGCCGTCATCCGGCACCTGCGACAACTGGGGGTGACGACGCTCCAGCTGATGCCCGTGCATTATTTCCCGAACGACCGGCACCTGCACGATCAGGGGCTTCGCAACTACTGGGGCTACAACAGCCTGGGTTTTTTCGCGCCGCAGCCCTCGTACGCCTCTAATCCCGCGGCGCCATGCGATGCCGTGCGCGAATTCAAGCAGATGGTCAAGGATCTGCACAACGCAGGATTCGAGGTGCTCCTGGATGTCGTGTACAACCATACGGCCGAGGGGAACCACGCGGGTCCAACCCTGTCCTTCCGCGGCATCGACAACATTTCGTACTACCGCGTGGTGCCCGGCGACGCGCGCCACTACATGGATTTCACCGGCTGCGGAAACACGCTCAACATGATGCATCCGCACTCCATCCAGCTGGTGATGGACAGCCTGAGGTACTGGGTCACCGACATGCACGTGGACGGATTCCGCTTCGATCTCGCCACCGCGCTGGCCCGCGAGGCGCGCGATTTCGATCCCTTGTGCGGCTTCTTCGACGCCCTGTATCAGGACCCGGTTCTCGCGCCCGTGAAATTGATCGCCGAGCCCTGGGATCTGGCCGAGGGCGGGTATCAGCTCGGCAACTATCCGTCAGGCTGGATGGAATGGAACGACAAGTACCGCGATACCGTGCGCAAGTATTGGAAGGGCGACATGGGCCTGCATTCGGAGATCGCCACGCGTCTGGCCGGCAGCGCCGACCTGTACGAGCCCGCGCGCCGTCCGCCGTCGGCCAGCATCAATTTCGTCACGGCGCACGACGGGTTCACCCTGCAGGACCTGGTGAGCTATGAGCACAAGCACAACGAGGCCAACGGCGAGGGCAACCGCGACGGTGCGGACGATAATCACGCCTGGAATTGCGGAGCCGAGGGTCCGACGGACGATCCGGCGATCGTCGAACTGCGCGAACGGCAGAAGCGGAATCTGTGGTGCGCGCTGATGTGGGCCCAGGGCACCCCGATGATTTCCGGCGGCGACGAGCTCTCCCGCACCCAGGGGGGCAACAACAACGCGTATTGCCAGGATTCGGAGCAGTCATGGTGCGACTGGGCCCTGGACGACCGGGGCGCCCGATTTCTCGATTTCGCCGCGCGCGTCGTCAACTACCGCAAGCAGCATCCCAACCTGCACCGCTATGCGTTCTATGCCAACGATCCGGACGCCGTTCATCCGGACAAGAACATCGTCTGGTACAGGGCGGACGGCAAGCGCATGGAAGCCAAGGACTGGGACGACGGCGGCTGGATGCGCACGCTCGGCATGTTCCTGAACGGCACGGCCCCGGAGCTTCGCGACGATCGGGGCCGGTGCGCGCTCGACAAGGATTTTCTCCTGCTGCTCAATGCGCACCACGAGCCGGTGGCGTTTCGAATCTCCTATCAGCTGCACCATACGGGCTGGAAGGTCGCGTTCGACACGGCGCGCCCCGATCTGCCCTTGGAATCGGAACCGGTCAAGCGCAACCGGGTCGTCGACATGGCACCGCGCTCGTTCGTCATGCTCTGCCGCGACCGGTGAGGCCGCTTCATCGGCCCGCTTCCGCGCCGGGCGCCGGGCCGCGTTCGACGCCGGGCGCCGGGCTGCGTTCGACGCCGGGCGCCGGGCTGCGTTCGACGCCGGGCGCCGGGCCGCGTTCGACGTCGGGCGCCGGGCCGCGTTCGACGTCGGGCGTGTCCCGCTGCGCCGCCGCTTGGGGCAGCCAGAAATGGTGGGCATCGGCCGCCTGAGCCTGCTGCGCGCGCCACCAGCCGGCGGTCAGCAGTTCCGAGTGGCGCTGCAGGAATACGCCGCGTAGCGCGGGCGGAATCCCCAGGAACTGCAACCACTGCTCGGGAAACACGTCGTGCGGCCCGCAATGGAACCACGGCTCCGCGCTCGTCTCCTCCTCCTCGCAAGTGGGTTGAGGCAGGTCGCGGAAGACGCAGTCCGTGAGCAGGCACAGCTCGTCGTAGTCGTAGAAGATCACGCGCCGATGGCTGGTCACGCCGAAGTTCTTCAGCAGCAGGTCGCCGGGAAACACGTTGCTCGCGGCGAGATCGCGCAGCGCATTGCCGTAGTCGATGATGGCGGCTTCGGCTGCGGCAGGCTCGGCTTCGCGCAGGAACAGATTGAGCGGGCGCAGCCGCCGCTCCACGTAGCAGTGCTCGACGATCAGATCCTCGCCCTCGATGCGGCAGCTCTCGCCGGCGTCGCGCAGCAATTCATCCGCCAGGGCGGGCATGAAGCGCGCGAGCGGGAGGCGCAGGCGGCGGAACTCCTGGGCGTCGACCAGGCGCCCGGCCCGATCATGTCGGAACACGAAATGGTAGCGCTCGACGACGTCCGCGCGGGTGCAGGTCTTCGGCGCGCCGAAATGATCCCTGATGACCTTGAACACCAGGTCGTGCGAGGGCAGGGTGAAGACGATCATGACCAGGCCCCGCTCGCCGGGTGCGTGGACGAAGCTGTCGATGGAGGCGCTCAAATGCCGCTGCAGGGCGAAAAAGCGTTCCGTCTTTCCCTGTTTGGCACGGCCCAGCACCGTGTAAAGCTCGTCGACCGGCTTGCGCGGCATGAACGAGCGCAGCAACGTGATGGCCGCGCTGACGACCGGAAGGTCGACGTGAAAATAGGATCGCGCATAGCCGAACAGCGATCCTACGTCGGCGCGGGACAGCATCACCGACTCGACCTCGACTCCGCGCCCGCCGTTCGTGAATGCGATGACCAGCGGGGTGATGGTCGCGTCGCCGATCAGACGCCCCACCGCGAAGGCGTGCATCCCGCGGTAGAACACGGGCTCGATCAGCTCGATGGATTCCGGTGCGCCGGTTTGGCGGCCGGATTCGAAGTAACGGCCGATCTCGGCGCTGATGCGGTGAACGGCCCCGTCTTGATCCCCGATGGCCGCCCCGAACGGCAGGTCGGCGATGATCTCCCGCACCGCCAGGGGCAGCGAGCCGCCGATCCGGTAGACGCGCAGCGGCACCGCACCGGAGGCGCGGCCCACGTTCGTGGCGCAAAACTCCACCTCGGTGTTGACGCCCACGGTGCCGAACAGCTCGCGGGTTACCGAGTTGTAGAACGTCCTGTAGAAGTCGCTGTCGGGGCGGCGCGCCACCAGCATCTCGTAGGCGCGCTTGATGTCGCCCCACAGCGCCACGTCGGTGCGCCGGAGCCTTAGCGCATCGGCCATGACCGACACGCAGCGCGTGACGCGCTGCTCGTAGAGCTCGATGCGCGCGACCGCATCGAGCTGGGAGCCTTGCCAGTCCTCGGACAGGAAATTGAGCGCCGCGCGCCGCGTGATCCGCGCGAACTCCTCGTTGTACGAACGAAAATGTTCGGCGATGGTCCCCGCTTGAATCTTCGCGGGGGCGGCATCCGGCGCGGCCACGGCGCTCATGCGGCGATCAGGCCACGACGCGCTTCGGCGACGCGGGCGCGGTGAACTGCTCGGTTTCCGTGCTGCCCGCCATGGCCCCGGTGGAGTGGGATCCTCCGCTGATCACCGTCTGGACGGCGTCGAAGTATCCCGTGCCGACGAAGGCCTGGTGCTTCGCCCCGCGGTACCCCTTCGCTTCCTGCGCGAACTCGCGCTGTTGCAGCTGCGAGTACCCGAGCATGCCGTCCGCGCTGTAGGCCGACGACAGCTCGAACATGGACAAATTGAGCGCGTGCCATCCGGCCAGGGTGATGAACTGGAAGCGATAGCCCATGGCGGCGAGGTCCTCGCGCCAGCTCTTCATGGCCGCCGGACTCAGCTTGGACTGCCAGTTGAACGAGGGCGAGCAGTTGTACGCCAACAGCTTGCCGGGGAACTTCGCGTGAATCGCTTCGGCGAACCGGCGCGCCTGGGCGAGATCGGGCTTGGAGGTCTCGCACCAAATCAGATCCGAATACGGCGCATAGGCAAGACCGCGGGCGATGGCCTGGTCCATCCCGGCGCGCACGTGGAAGAATCCTTCGACCGACCGTTCACCGGTGAGGAACTCGCGATCGCGCGGGTCGTGGTCCGACAGCAGCAGATCCGCCGCGTCCGCGTCGGTTCGCGAAATGACGAAGGTGGGAACGTCGAGCACATCGGCCGCCAGGCGTGCGGCCACCAGCTTGTTGACGGCCTCCTGGGTGGAGACCAGCACTTTGCCGCCCAGGTGTCCGCACTTCTTGGCGGATGACAATTGATCCTCGAAGTGCACGCCGGCGGCGCCGGCCCGGATCAGGGCCTTGGTGAGTTCGAACGCGTTGAGATTGCCGCCGAAGCCGGCCTCGGCATCGGCGATGATGGGCACCATCCAGTCGATGTCCGACTTGCCGGAGAGGTGATGGATCTGGTCGGTGCGCAGCAGCGCATTGTTGATGCGCTCGACCATTTTCGGCACCGAATCGACCGGATACAAGCTTTGATCGGGATACATCTCGCCGGCGCTGTTGCCGTCGCCGGCCACCTGCCAGCCCGAGCAATAAATCGACTTCAGGCCCGCCTGGACGGTTTGCACCGCCTGATTGCCGGTCACGCAGCCCAAGCCTGCCACTACGGGTTCGCTTTGCAGCAGCTTCCAGAATTTCTCGGCGCCCAGGCGCGCGAGCGAGTATTCGATGCGCACTGAGCCGCGCAGGCGTGCGACGTCGGACGCGGTATAGGGCCGCTCTATGCCTTTCCAGCGGGAATCCGCGAACTTCTGCTCAACCATCTTAAGAATCTCCTAATGCCGATGAAACCTCTCGCGAACTTGCGCCGCGACACCGCCTAAGATTAAAGTGTTTAAAGTGAGCATTTATACAATGGAAATTTCACAATGTGAAGTTCACAGGTTTTGGTAATATGACCATACGGGAGCTGGCATGGCGGGGTTGATTCGGCAGGGACATTTCCTCGGAGCAAAGCTGCGGTCACTGCGCAAACGCAACGGTTTGACACTGGACGAGCTGTCCGCACGCTGCGTGCAGATCGACGCGGAGGGCGCTCCGTCGGTTTCCTACCTCAGCATGGTCGAGACCGGCAAGCGCATGCCCTCGTCGCAAATGCTGGACATGCTGGCTCGCATATTCGGCAAGGACGCGCGCTGGTTCCTCGACGAGAACACGGAGGTCGAGGTGGCCCCGGCGTCCAGGACCCGCGGCGGGCTGGAGGCCATGCCGCTCGAGCCCGCGTTCCTGTTCTCGCACGAACTGCTGCAGAACGCGCTTCCTGAACTTCTGTCTCAGACGGGGACCACCGGCCGGCAGTTCGCCCAATTGCTGATCCGGGTCTGGCAGGAGACGCGGCACAACAGCTTCCCCGACATCGAGCGGGCCGCGGAGGAGTGCGGCGAGCGGGAGATGCCCCTTGCCCTGGACGCGTTGCTGGCGATCTGCGGCCGGCACGGCCTGCAGCTCAAGTGGTTCGACGGCGGCGGCGAGGGATCGGCCGCGCCGCGCAGTGGTTCCGGGCGCGCCGAAGCTGCGGGCACCCCGGCCGCCGGCTCTCCGATACGCTCCCGATTCGAGGCCCCCGGCACCATCTTCGTCAACAAACGCCTGCGAAGCCAAGAAGAGCGGCTCAAGTATGAGTTGGCGTTCTTCATCGGCCACAAGATTTTGCACAACGGCGACGGCGTCATCTCGCCCCACAGCGCCATGCACGCAGGGGACGGGGAGGCGTCGACTTCGGCCGCCGGAATGGGCGCCCAGGACGTGCTGTATGCCTGGCGCGACTTCGAATGCAGCTTCTTCGCGGGCGCCTTGTTGTGCCCGCGAATCCCGTTCCGGCGTTTCTTGATGCGCGAAGCGCACAGCGTGTCGGCCGGCCGCAAGATCGGGGTCACTCCCGCGCTGGTGATGAGGCGGATGACCGCCGTCTCGCCCTACCGGCACTGGCATTTTTTCGATGCCTATCCCCCGGGATATCTGCGCGCGGTCTACCGCGGCAACGGGATTCCCCTGCCCTGGGGCAACATGAGCCTGGTGTCCGATCCGTGTCCGCGCTGGGCGGTGTTCCGGCTCCTGCAGTCGAATCCGACCGGCGCGGCGCTCATGCAGAAGCCCAAGTCGCAGATCTCCGTCATGCAGGATGGAAAACGTGCGCGCCTGTATTGCTGCCATTCCCTGCTCACGCGCGATGCGCTCGACGAATTGCACGTCTTGTCCGTGGGCGTGGATCTGCTGCCGGCGCTGGAGGCGCAGGGATTCGACGGCGAGAGCGTCGTCGAGTCGGTGGCCGAGTCGTGCCGCGCGGGCGGCGGCGACGGCGAGATTCCGGCCGAAGCGGCGGCGGCCATTCGCGCGGCTTCGCAGGCGCTCAACATCGCCTGGATCGCCGATGCCCTCGAGACGAATGCCAGCGTGATCTGTCCCCGCAGCGGCGCGTGTCCCCGGCAGCCGAAGGGCATGTGTTCCAGCGTGCCGGGCCAACCGCACGAACGGGTCGTGGAACGCCGGTCGGCGGTGCGATGACGGCCCCGATCATGGTCCAGGGCAAATGGAACGTCACGATCGACATTCCTGGAGGGCAGCGAACCGGCGTGCTCGAGTTGCAGGTCGACGGCCCGGTGCTGACGGGATCCTTGTCCCATGGCGAGCATTTCGCGCAGATCAGCGAGGGCAGGATCCAGGGAAATCAGCTCGAGTGGTCCGCCAAGCTGACGAAGCCGATGCGCTTGACCGTCCGGTTCACCGCAACGGTCGAGGGGGATCGCATCGAGGGCCGGGCCAAGTACCTGCTGGGCAGCGCCGCATTTTCCGGCAGCCGGGCCTGACCGCCGGCGCGCTCCGCGCGGGCGGTGCTGCCGCGACAAGGATACCGCGAGCCTGCGGCATCGCCCGGCCCGGCGGCTTCAGCCGTGCGCGTGCACCAGGTCGACCGCCCCGGGCGGGCGGGCGAGGTTCGCGCGCACGAAGCCGATGTGCTGGCGCAGAATGTAGATCTGCTCGGCATGGGAGCCCGGCATCCGCGTGCGGATGACCACCCGCTCGATCTCCTCGAGCCGATCGAGGAGGGCGGCGCGGCGCTCGTCGGTGAGGTGACCCAGGCTCTCGCGTTCGAGCGCCATGAGTTCGCCGTAGCGCCGGTGAATGCGGCTGTTGACCCGCCAGTTGTATAGCTGCGGCAGGACCCGCAGGCCCGGAATGGCGACGACCAACATCGGCACGATCACGACCAGCGCCCGGTTCAGCAGGCTGGCGAGCCAAAATGGCAGATAGCGATAAACGAAGCTCTTGTTGCCCGTCTTGTAGTACCGCGAGGCCTCTTCGCTGATCGGATAGAAGCTGGTCGTGCCATTCGGGAACTGGCCCGCCGTCTGCAGCAGGGAGGCATGGCCGTGCACCTGGAAGGCCGCCTCGAGCAACAGGTCGCACAGGGCGGGGTGCAGGTCCGCATGCCCCAACAGCTCGACCGTCGGCGCGAGCATGTTGATCGGCGCGGACGGCAGGTTCTCACCGAGGTCGAAAGAACCCGCCGGCAGCGGCAGCCTGCTCAAGTAGTGGTAGCGGCGCACGTACGCGTCGGCCTGGTCGAAGTCGAACAGCCGGATACCCTCTTCGTGCAGCATGTCGTGAATGGTCGTGGGCGATGCCGAGTCGCCCGACAGGAAAATCACATCCACCTTCCGGCCCATCAGCGCGGCCTTGGCGTCATCGCCCCCCAAGCTCACGAGCTCCGTGGCCCCGTGCGGCTCGATCTCATTGCCCTTCAGCAGCGCAAGCGCCAGGAACTGGGTACCGCTGCCCTCGGGCCCGATCGAGATGCGCCGCCCGGCGAATTGCGACAAACGGCTCACCGGTTGCGGGCTGCGGTAGAAAATCGTGAGCGGCACATAGAACACGGAGCCGAGCGAAACGACGTTGTTGCCGGCATTGCCGCCGTCGGCGGCGTCGCCGGCCGGCTCGATGCCGGACTGCACGAGCGCGATGTCGATCCCCGACTTCGGCTTCAAGAGCATGTTCAAATTCTCGTACGAACCCCCGGATGGCACGAGCTTGAGCTTCACTCCGCTGCGGGCCAGGATTTTCTGATACTGGAGGGCGATTTTCTCGAAGTTGCTGCCTTTCGGACCCGTGATCATGGTGAGGGTGTGGGGCGGAGCCGGGCGCACCAGAAAGGCGGTCAATGCGACCGCGATCAGGCACAGCAGCAGGATCGGCGCGACCGTCTCCGCAAGATCCGTCCACGACACCGAGACGATCTTCAGCGGCAGGCGCATCCGGTTGCGTCTCGGCTGGTCCGCAGGCTCCGTAACGCTCGGCGGCTTCATCCGCCTAGTGTACAAGATAATTCATGCAAGCCGGGCGCCGGAGCGGTATCGTCTCGGGCAATCCGGCCACGTCCGCCCAAGGTCTCAAGTTCATGAAAATCTACTCCTGGAACGTCAACGGCATTCGGGCCGTCCATCGCAAGGGCGTGTTCCTTCCGTTCCTGCAGGCGCACCGGCCGGACATCCTGTGCCTTCAGGAAACCAAGGCCGAACGGGGCCAGGTCGAGATAGAGCTTCCCGACTACCGCGAGTACTGGAATTCCGCCGTCAAGAAGGGGTATTCGGGCACCGCCGTCTTCTCGAAGGAGGAGCCGATCGCCGTGACGAACGGATACCCCGAGAAGTTCGCGAAGCGCTTCAGCTTCGCCGACGAGCTCGAGCGCGACAGCGCCGAGGAGGGGCGCGTCATCACCGCCGAATACCCGAAGTTCTTCCTGGTGACGGTATACACGCCCAATGCCAAGGAAGACCTGAGCCGGCTGGCCCTGCGCTACAAGCATTGGGACCCAGCGTTTCTCGCCTATTGCAAGCAGCTCGAAGCGCGCAAGCCCGTCATTTTCTGCGGCGACCTCAACGTCGCGCACACCGAGCTCGACCTGGCCAATCCGCAATCGAACCGCGGCAAGAAGGGCTTCACCGACGAGGAGCGCGAGGGCTTCCAGAATTTCATCGATGCCGGGTTCGTCGATACCTTCCGGTTGTTCACGCAGGGAAACGGGCATTACTCGTGGTGGAGTCATTTCGCGAACTCCCGGGCGAGGAACATCGGTTGGAGGATCGACTACTTCCTGGTCTCCGAGCGGCTCCGGGACAGGGTGAAGGCTGCGGCCATCCACCCGCAGGTGATGGGCAGCGACCACTGCCCGGTGAGCATCACCCTGGCGTGACCTCAGCGCTGCGCCAGCCAGCGCGCGATGGCGGGAGGCACCTCGTGCTGGGCGCGCGCGCTGATGTACATGCCGATATGGCCCAGCGCGAATTCCAGCGCGGTGTAGTCCTTGCTGCCGATCAGCGGCCCGAGAGCCAGCGACGCGGCGCGCGGGACCAGGTGATCCTTGCTGCCGATCAGGTTCAACACGGGGCGCTTGAACGCGCGCAGCTCGACCTGCCGGCCGTTGATGGCGAGCTGATCGCGGGCGAGACGGTTCTGCTGGTACATGGAAATCACGAACTCCTCGAACGCGGCGCCGGCCTGGTCGGGGCTGTCGAATATCCACTGCTCGACCCTCATGAACGTATCCACCTGTGCCTGGGTGGGCGCGTCCATGAACAGGTCCATGTACTTCTGGTGCGACAGCCGGAACGGCATCAGCGACAGGAACAATTGGTTCAAGGCGTCGCCCGGGACGTTTCCCTTGGCGACCCAGGCGGCGACGTCGATGTTCCGAACCCATTTCGACATCAGGTCATCGGGCGTGTGGAAATCCACCGGTGTCACCATCGTGACGAGATTGCGCACGCGTTCGGGATGAAGCGCGGCATAGCACAGGCTGAACACTCCGCCCTGGCAGACACCGAGCATGTTCAATGCGCGGAGACCTCGCGCGCTCAGGATGCGCTCGACGCAGGCGCCCAGCAGCCCTTCGATATAGTCGCCGAGCGTGGTGAACCGGTCCGCCCCGTCGGGGTAGCCCCAGTCGATCAAATACACGTCGAGTCCCTGCTCGAGGAGGCCGCGGATGAGCGAACGGTCCTCCTGGAGGTCCATCATGTAGGGCCGATTGACGAGGGCATAGACGATGAGCAGCGGCACTGCCGCCGACCGTTGCGCGCGCGGTCGCTCGAGCGGCCGATAGCGATAGAGGCGCAGCTTGCCCGACTGCCACACGACATCCTTTTCCGAGCACCCAGGGCTGCAGCGGCTGGCCGATGCTAGCGCCGCGTAGAGTCCGGCCGGAGTCATGATCTCGGTGCGCGCTTGGCGCGGGACCGCCGCCCTGCGGAAACGCCCGCCGCACGGGCGGCCTTGGGCGCGGTGCGCCGCTTGGCGGCGGCCGCGCGCGCCGAGGGCTGGCGCCGCGCCTGGCGCAGCTGCTCTTCGACCGCCAGCAACCGGGCATTGAGAGAATTGATCTCGCCGCGAGTGGGCAGGTCCATGAGCTTCGACCAGTGCTCGATGCTGGCCGTGAACTCGCGGCGCCAACTGCTGCCCGCATTGACGAAGTCGGCGAGCGCGCTCGAGAAGGGCTCGCCGTGCGCGATCGCGGCGTAGGCGCGCTCGGCGCAGTCGATCCACGAGCCGTAGAGACGGCGCAGCGCGGCGGGCCCGGGGGGCTCGGCGGCCCGGGGCGCACGCGCTTCGGCTCGGGCGAACTCGGCCGCGGCGTCCCGCAGCGCATCCGACCACAGGGTTTGCAGCCGGCGCTGGGCATCGGCGATGCGCAGCGCGGCGTCGGCCATTCGCTGCCAGCGTTGTTGATGTTCCCGAGTGAGGCCGAGCGCGGGTACGTCCGCCACCGGCCCCCACGGCGTCTGCGCCGCGGTGCCGCCGGAGTCCGCGCTCCAGGGGAACTTGAAGCAGGCCATGGACTGATGCCGCAAAAAGCTGCCCAACGCGGCGGCAGCCTCGTCGGCGCTCTTCGGCGCCTGCGCGATCTTCTCGAGGTACGCGCGGGCCGCTTCGGCGAATCGCCCCGCCAGTTCGGCTATGGGGAGGGGGGCCGGGGCGGTTTGCTCCGCGAACGCCTTCCATTGGCTCCATGGGTCATCTGCCACACAGTTCTCCGTATGCGATGCAAAAGCGTGATTCAATATCCCCGGCGCAATCGATCATCGTGGTATTTTACAATTAACCTGTTGTTTTGTTTAAACTATTTATCTCATCTATATTGATGTACAATATCATCGCGCCGCAAAGCTTGTGCAATGCCAAAAGACATCGATGCCGCAAGAACGCCTCATCAGAAAGTACTCGAATCGCCGCCTGTACGACACCGCCGATAGCCGCCATGTCACGCTCGATGACCTGCGACAGCTGGTGGTGGCCGGCGAGAGGATCAAGGTCGTCGACGACAAATCGGGCGAGGATCTCACGCGCTCGGTATTGCTGCAGATCATTTCCGAGCAGGAACAATTCGGGCTGCCGGTGCTTGGCTGCGATTTGCTGGAAATGATCATCCGCTTCTACGGCGGCCCCATGCAAGCGCTCCTCAGCCGCTATCTGGAACAGGCCTTTACGGCGATGGTGCGCCAGCAGGAGGCGATGCAATCGGAAATGGCGAAGGCGCTGCAATCGCCGTTGGCGCCGTTCACCGAGATTGCGCGCAAGAACATGGAATTGTGGGAACAGATGCAGGCGGCGACCCTGAACGCCTTCGGCTCGCCGGTCGCCGCCGCGGGCAAGACTCAAGACAAGCCCCAAGAGAAGCCGCAGGCGAAACCCCAGGGCAGAACGGAGGACAACTAATCGTGGACATACAGAAGAAGACAGTGGTGGTGACCGGGGCCGGACGCGGCATCGGCCGGGCGATTTCCCTGCAGTTCGCGCGCCGCGGCGCCAACCTGGCGTTGTTCGACCTGAATCCGACGGACCTCGAGGGCACGGCCAAGCTTTGCGGGGGCGAGTCCGTGCAGGCACGCACTTATAAGGTGAACGTCGCCGACGAGGCCGACGTATCCGCCGCGATGGCGAAAGTCACCGCAGACTTCGGGCGCCTGGACGGGCTGGTCAACAATGCCGGAATCGTCCGCGACGCGCTGCTCGTCAAGGTTCAAGACGGGGCTCCGGTGAGCCGCATGACGCTGGACCAGTGGAATGCGGTGATCGGCGTGAACCTCACGGGCGTATTCCTGTGCGCGCGCGAAGCCGCTGCCCACATGATCGAGTGCGGCAACGGCGGGGTCATCGTCAACATCTCGAGCATCTCGCGCGCCGGGAACGCCGGCCAGACGAACTACAGCGCCGCCAAGGCGGGGGTCGAGTCGATGGGGGTCGTCTGGGCGAAGGAGCTGGCGCGGTACGGCATCCGGGTGGGTTCGGTCGCCCCCGGATTCACGCACACCGACATCCTGGCTTCCATGCGTCCCGAGGTCTTGAACAAGCTCACCGCGCCGGTGCCGTTGAAACGCCTGGGTCAGCCGGAAGAAATCGCGCAGGCCGTGCAGTTCATCTTCGAGAACGATTTTTTCACCGGGCGCTGTCTCGACATCGACGGCGGTCTAAGGCTTTGAGAATTCCACGCCGAGGGCGTCGCAGATTCGGCCGGTTGCCCAGATCACGCGCGTGACCGAGGCGGACAAGAGACCATCCGTGGGATCGTCGTCCTGCCCGTTCGGGCGCGGCAGGCCGAGCCGCGCCATCACCAGCGCCTCCACCGCTTCGGCCTCGTATTCATACACGGTGCTGGGCTGAGGAGCGCCGACACCGCGGTGCGCCAGCCAGTGCGCCAGCTCGTGCACCAGGGCCCGCAGTTCCTGTTGCGGCTCCAGGCCCGGGCGAAGGACGATCAAATCCTGGGATGCGCTGCCGTGCACCCATTCGGGCAGAGATGTTCGCACCAAGCGCGCGCCATGGCGTTCGACGTAGGTCTCGAGGGAGCGGATGTAGTCGGGGATCGCCGCCAAAGCCTTGCCTCGCCGCGCTATGTGAGAATTTGCCGATTCAGATCATGCACGGAAGACGGCACGGGCGTCGACTGCGGGATTTTCATCCGGGGCCGGCGGGGCGGGCGAGCCAAAATTTTGCGACGCATTCAAGGAGATCCAGACCCTT
This sequence comes from uncultured Gammaproteobacteria bacterium, assembly GCA_963707765.1. Lineage (GTDB taxonomy): Bacteria > Pseudomonadota > Gammaproteobacteria > Steroidobacterales > Steroidobacteraceae > Bog-1198. The sequence continues at coordinate 304,673 of CAVPQZ010000001.1, forward strand.
GGGCGATGATGTTTTAAAAAAATGTTTAAAAACAAACACTTACACATAAAGCGCTGCCTTCGGAAAGTACTTAACAATTCTTCTTGCAATGCATACAAATTGCGGTATCATAGCGGCTTGAGGACATTTCCAACCGAGGAGCTGACATGAGCGACAAAATTTTCGATGCGAAGAACATCCTGGAGACCTACCGGAACGCGTTTGCGCCCGTGTTGAAGGCCCAGCAGGAAGGCGTGAAGGTGCTGGACCGCGCGGGTCGTTATCAGCACGCCATTGCCGGCGACTACCTGGAGTGGAGCCTGGCGCAGGCCAAGCTGGCGCTCTCGACGCAGACGCCCGCCGATTTCTTCTCCAAGCAGGTTGAACTCACCACGGCGCTCAGCGAGAAGCTGCGTGCCCGCGCTCAAGAGTTCGCCGCGCTGGCCACCGAGGCCCAGGCGAGCTTCACCGATGCGGTGAAGGAAACCACCAGCCACGTCGTCGATTCGACGATCAAGGCGGCCGACGAAGCCAAGAAGTTCGCCGACGAGGCGAAGACGTTTGCCGACGTGAAGACGTTTGCGGAGCCGAAGAAAAAAGTGGGCTGATGCCATTTGACCGGAACTTGGCGGGGCGCTTCGGCGCCCTTGCCGAGCCGGCGAGTTCGGCCTTGTTGGGGCCCCGCGCCGGATGGGAGTTCGAGTGAACGATGTGTCGAGCCAGCGCGCCGATCCCGGCAGCGTTTCCGAAACCGAAGCCCAACGCGATCTGTCGCGCGCTCTGCGCGCCCAAATGGCGGCGGTAACCGGCGGGTTGGCCCCCGATGTCTATGTGAACGCGTGGTGGGATTGGTTCCTCAATCTCTCCGAACAGCCGCCCTCTCAGATCGAAATTCTGCAGGACGCCGTGACCAAGGCGGCGGATAATTTCGCCTTTGCCATGAAGGCCGCCTCGGGCAAGGCGCTGGCCCCGGCGCCCGGCGATGCACTCTTCCACAATGATGCCTGGGCGCAGTGGCCGTTCAATGTCTACGCCCACATGTACCGGAATTACGCCGCCTGGTGCCAGAACGCGCTGGCGAGCGTGCCGGGCGTGGCGCCCTCCAACGAACGCACCTTGGAATTCATGGCGCGCAATGCGCTCGAGCTGGTGTCTCCGGCGAACTGCCTCGCCACCAATCCCGAATTGCTCGAAACCACGCGGGCCGAAGAGGGCGCCAATCTGGTCCGCGGTTTCGAATACTGGCTCGAGGACCTCAAGACCATGCTCGCCGGGAAGCCGTCCGGCAACACGAAATTCGTGCTTGGACGCGATCTGGCCGCGACGCCCGGCAAGGTCGTGATGCGCAACGACCTGATCGAGTTGATCCAGTATTCGCCGGCCACCCCGACGGTGCATGCCGAGCCCATTCTCGTGATCCCCGCGTGGATCATGAAGTATTACATCCTCGACCTGTCCGCGAAGAACTCCCTGGTGAAGTATCTCGTGTCCATGGGGCACACGGTATTCATCGTCTCGTGGAGGAATCCGACCGCGGGAGACCGCGACCTCGGGATGGACGATTACCTGAATCTCGGCGTGCGCGAAGCGGTCAATGCGGTGTCGCGGATCGTCCCCGGCCGCAAGATCCACTCGGTGGGCTACTGCATCGGCGGCACCTTGTTGTCCATCGCCGCCGCGGGGTTCGCCGCCGAGGGCGACCAGCGCCTGGCGAGCGTCACGCTGCTGGCGGCCCAGCAGGACTTCAGCGAACCGGGCGAGTTGTCGCTGTTCATCAGCCCGAGCCAGCTCGACATGCTCGAGGCCGTGATGAACCAGGCGGGCGTGCTGAAGAGCGAACAGATGGGCGGGGCGTTCGCGCTGCTGCGCTCGCGCGATCTGTTGTGGACGCCCGCCGTCAACACCTATCTGCGCGGCAAGCGCGAATCGCCGAACGATTTGATGGCGTGGAATGCCGACGGCACGCGCATGCCCTGCCGCATGCATTCGGAATACCTGCGCCAGCTGTACCTGAACAATTCGCTCGCGCGCGGCGAGTTCGTCGCCGACGGCCGGCGCGTCGATCTCGCCGGAATCCGCCTGCCCATGTTCGTGGTCGGAACGGAAACCGATCACGTCGCGCCCTGGAAGTCGGTCTACAAGGCCCGCGCCCTGACGCGCTCGCCCGATTACACCTTCCTGCTGACGTCCGGCGGCCACAACGCCGGCATCGTCAGCGGGCCGGTGCATCCTCGCCGCCGGCACCGGGTGCGAACCTGGCTCGACGCCGAAGAAATCCTTGCGCCCGAGACGTGGTTCGACACCACCCCGCCGCAGGAAGGCTCGTGGTGGCCCATCTGGCAGAAATGGCTGGCGCAGCATTCCTCGGCCGCGCAGGTGGCGCCGCCGTCTCTGGGCTCGGAGGAGGCGGGATATCGGCCGATATGCGATGCTCCCGGAGAATACGTATTGCAAAGGTGAGTGACCGCGGTTGCAATGCGCCCGTGCAGCGGGTGCGTGCCGTCAACAACAGGGCTTCAGGGGGTTAGCATGAACGACGTCGTTATCACGGCCGCGCTTCGAACCGCGGTGGGAAAATTCAACGGATCACTGGCGAAGGTGGCGGCGGCCGACTTAGGCTCCCATGTCATCAAGGCTCTGCTGGCCGCATCGCGCGTCAGCGGCGATCAGATTTCCGAGGTGATCCTGGGCCAGGTGCTGACCGCCGGGCTCGGCCAGAATCCGGCGCGGCAGGCGCTGATTCGCGCCGGGCTGCCGGACACCGTGCCGGGGATGACCGTCGGAAAGGTGTGCGGGAGCGGTCTGAAGGCGACGCATCTCGCGGCGCAGGCGATCAAGTGCGGCGACGCACGAGATCGTCATTGCCGGCGGCCAGGAGAACATGAGCGCCTCGCCCCACGTCCTCAACGGATCCCGCGACGGCTTCCGCATGGGCGATGCCAAGCTCATCGACAGCATGGTGATCGACGGGCTCTGGGACGCGTACAACAACTATCACATGGGCACGACCGCCGAGAACGTCGCGAAGAAGTACGACATTTCCCGGCGGGAACAGGATGAGTTCGCGGCGGCGTCCCAGCAGAAGGCGGAGGCCGCCCAGAAGGCGGGACGATTCAAGGCCGAAATCGCGCCTCTCGAAATCGTCTCGCGCAAGAGCACGACCGTGTTCGACAGCGATGAATACATACGCGCCGGCACCACCGTCGAGGCGCTGGCCGAGTTGAAGCCCGCCTTCAGCAAGGATGGCACGGTGACCGCCGGCAACGCGTCCGGCATCAACGACGGCGCCGCCGCGGTGATGATGATGTCGGCGCGAAAGGCCGATGAACTGGGCCTCGAGCCGCTGGCGCGCGTGCGCGCCTATTCATCGGCCGGCGTGGACCCGAAGATCATGGGAATGGGCCCGGTCCCGGCCGCGCAGTTGTGCCTGAGCAAGGCGGGTTGGACGCACCAGGATCTCGATCTGATGGAGATCAACGAAGCGTTCGCCGCCCAGGCCATCGGCGTCAACCGTCAAATGGGCTGGGACACCTCGAAGATCAACGTCAACGGAGGCGCCATCGCGATCGGACATCCGATCGGGGCTTCCGGGTGCCGCATTCTGGTGACGCTGTTGCACGAGATGGTCCGCCGCGACGCGAAGAAAGGCCTCGCCGCCTTGTGCATCGGCGGCGGAATGGGCGTCGCCATCGCGGTGGAACGATAGCCGCGGCGAATGAAGCGACGACACCGATTGAAACCTCGGCGGGCGAAACAAGGGAGATTCCGAATGAACAAATTCCATCATTGGGCGGCGCTCGCAGGGCTGCTCGCATCCGCGGGCATTGCGGCGGCGGAACCGGCGCCCCCCGCCGCCTCTCACGACGACGCGATGGTCGCGCTCGCCACCCATAGCGGATGCCTCACCTGCCACTCCGTCCGGTCTGCCGGCCCGGCCGGTGACGCGTCGAAGCCTATCGGGCCTGCGTGGCAGGATGTCGCGATCAAGTACAAGGGACAGAAGGACGCCGCGGAGACGCTCACGCGGACGGTGATGGGCGGTTCGAATCCCTACTCCAGCCATTGGAAGGGCAAGGTCACCGGGCTCGCCATGCCCCCCAATGCGGTCGCGATCAGCCGCCCGGACGCGCGGCGACTGGTGAAATGGATCCTGACGCTGGACGAGCGGGGCGGCTAAGCCCTATCGATGCACCCGGTCATGCTCGGCGATTAGCTGCTCCACCACGCCCGGATCCGCGAGCGTCGAAATGTCGCCGAGCTGATCGTGTTCGTTGGCGGCGATCTTGCGAAGAATCCGCCGCATGATCTTGCCGGAGCGGGTCTTGGGCAACCCGGGCGCCCATTGCAGGGCATCGGGCGTCGCGATCGGACTGATCTCGCGGCGGACCCAGTCCCGAAGCTCGCGGCGCAGCGGCTCGTCGGGCTCGGCACCGGAAATCAGGGTGACATAGGCATAGATCCCCTGGCCCTTGATGTCGTGCGGAAAGCCCACCACGGCGGCTTCCGCCACCTGCGGATGGGCCACGAGGGCGCTTTCGATCTCGGCCGTTCCCAGCCGGTGCCCGGAGACGTTGATGACATCATCGACGCGGCCGGTGATCCAGTAATACCCGTCGGCATCGCGCCGCGCGCCATCGCCGGTGAAATAGGTGTTGCGGAAGGTTTTGAAGTACGTGTCGATGAACCGCTGGTGGTCACCGAAGACGGTGCGCATCTGTCCCGGCCAGCTGTCGAGCAGCACCAGGTTGCCCTCGCATGCCCCCTCCTGTATGCGGCCTTCGTTGTCGACGATGGCCGGCCTCACGCCGAAGAACGGCAGCGTGGCGGACCCGGGCTTCAAGGCGGTGGCGCCGGGCAGCGGCGTGATCAATATGCCGCCGGTCTCGGTCTGCCACCAAGTGTCGACGATGGGGCACCGATGGTCGCCAACGACGCGGTGGTACCACTCCCATGCTTCCGGGTTGATCGGCTCGCCCACCGAGCCGAGTAGCCGCAGCGAGCGGCGGGAACATGCTTTCACCGGACCCTCGCCCTCGCGCATGAGTGAGCGGATGGCGGTGGGCGATGAATACAGGATCGTGACCTGATGTTTGTCGACGACCCGCCAGAAGCGGCTCGTGTCGGGATAATTCGGCACGCCCTCGAACATCACGGTCGTGGCCCCGTTGCACAGGGGCCCATAGACGATGTAGCTGTGCCCGGTGACCCAGCCGATGTCGGCCGTGGCCCAGTAGATGTCCTGTTCGCGCAGGTCGAATACCGCCTGGTGCGTGAATGCGGCATAGACGAGGTATCCGCCCGTGGTGTGCAGCACGCCCTTGGGCTGGCCGGTCGATCCCGACGTGTACAGGATGAACAGCGCATCCTCCGCGTCCATGGGCTCCGGCTCGCAGGTCTTGGGCTGCGCGTTCACCAGGGTTTCGTAGGAAATGTCGCGGTGCTCGTACATGGGAACGCGGGTTCCGGTGCGGTGCACGACCAGCACGTGCTTGACGCAACCGGTGCCCGCGACCGACAGGGCGCCATCGACGCATTGCTTCAGGGGCACCCGCTTGCCGCCGCGCAGTCCCTCGTCCGCCGTGATGACCACCGTCGATGCGCAGTCCGCGATGCGCCCGCCCAGCGCCTCGGAGGAGAATCCCGCAAAGACCACCGAGTGAATGGCCCCGATGCGCGCGCAGGCGAGCATGGCGATGGCGATCTCGGGAATCATCGGCAGATATATCGTCACCCGGTCGCCCTTCATGACGCCCAGCGACTTCAGCGCATTCGCGCACTGGCAGACGCGCTCGTGCAGCTCGCGGTAGCTTAAGGCGAGCGACTCGGCCGGATCGTCGCCCTCCCAAATGATCGCGGTCTTGTCACCCCGTGTCGCAAGATGGCGGTCGAGGCAGTTGCTGGAGACGTTGAGCTTCCCGTCATAAAACCAGCGAATGTGAAAATCGGATTCTGCGAAGCTCGAGTCCTTGACCTTCGTGTACTCCTTGATCCAGTCGACGCGGCGGCCGATGCGGCCCCAGAACCCGTCGGGATCCCGCACGGATTCGGCGTACATGTCCTCGTAGTCCCGCCGCTTGAAGTGCGCGGCGGCGGCGAAATCTTCCGGAACCGGATACAAGTGCTCGTTCATGTGTCACCCCAACTGTTGGCAAGCGTCCCTACACGTCCGGCAGGCAGCCGAACCAGCCGCGTAAACATCCCCCGCGAACCCCTGAGTACCTTTGGAAGATTTAACCCAGGTATCTGCCGATGATTGTATCCGTAATTACGCGCAGGGCACCCGGGAAATCGATCCTGCGCGCGCCAAAAAAAACCGCAGCATCTCCGCCGAGGCATCCGGTCCCGCCGCGTCGGTGAAGGATCCCAGCGCGGATCCGCCGGACCAGGCATGCCCGGCGCCGTGCACGACCCAGTGCTCGGCCAAGGGCGCCTCGTTCGGTCGGCCGTAGGTCGTGGCGGTGTAAGGGCGCCCGCCGGCCGAGACTCCCGCCTCAACGAGCTTTTGCACCGCCCCGGAGGCGTTCGCGGCGGCTGCGATCACTTGTTCGACGATTGCCGACCCATTTCCGGGGTCGACCGTCGTGTCGCAGTCGCCGTGGAACACGATGGTCGGCACGGCGGGCGGGGCGTCCTGCGGCGGCCCGGCCGGACCGGTCCGGCCCCGCATGGCGGACAGCGCCGACGAGGCATCGCGGGCTGCGCGATAGGGCAGGCCGGAATGCGCGCCCACGGCCGCGAACAGGTCGGGATAGGCGGCCCCCAGGATCACGGCCATGGCGCCGCCCGCCGACAGGCCCGCGACGAAGATGCGGCGCTCGCCGATGCCGTGGGTCTGCGCCACCGTGCGGGTGGCGGCGGCTATGAGGCTGGGCTCACCGCGATCGCGCACCTGATCCTTGGCCTCGAACCAGTTCCAGCAGTTCATGGGATTGGCCTGCACCGACTGGCCGGGGTAGAGGACGATGAGGCCGTGCTGGTCCGCCAATTCGTTCATCCGAGTTCCGGCCGCAAAATCCTCCGGGGTTTGCCCGCACCCGTGCAGCATGACCACCAGAGCGGTACGCGGCCCCCCGGACCGGCGGGACTCGTAGATCTTGTAGGAGAGTGTCCCCGCGGAATTGGTCAACGAGGAGTCCGACCATCGACCGGCCGATGTGAAGGCGCGCCTGAGCCGGTCGATGAGCATGCATCACTCCGAACGATTTCACGGGGCGGGTCATGGCCGCCCCACCTGGCCACTATATCGCTGCGCCGGCAGTTCTGGCATCTTGCCGGTATGCCAGATGCACGATATAGGGCGGCGTGGCGCGGCCAGCCGCTCGGCGGCTTGTTGTTCGACCTCGATGGGACGTTGCTCGACACCGCCTCGGACATCGCGCGCGCGCTCAATGATACGCTGGAGGAGTTCGGCATGGCGGCGCTGCCGGTGGGCGATGTGGCGCGCATGATCGGCCGCGGATCGCCGATGCTGATCGAGCGGGCTGCGGCCATCCGCGGCCGCACGCTCACCGACGAGGATCGGGCAATCCTGCTGGAGCGGTTCTTCCGTCATTACGGGGCCCTGGAGGAATCCGCCGAATCCCATGCCGAAGCCTATCCCGGCGTCAAGGACACGCTGCGCGAGATGCACGAGGCCGGCATGCAGATCGCGGTCGTGACCAACAAGCATTTCCGCTTCGCCAACGGCCTGCTGAACCGGCTGGGCCTGCGCGGATGGGTGAACGTCGTCATCGGCGGCGACACCTGTGAGCGACGAAAACCCGACCCGCAGCCCTTGCTGTACGCGTGCGAGTCGCTGGGCGTCGCGCCGATACAGGCGCTGATGGTTGGTGACTCGATCAACGACGTCAAGGCCGCGCGGGCGGCGAACATTCCCATCATATGCGTTCCCTACGGCTACAACGAGGGCCAGGATCCGCGTTTGCTCGATTGCGATGCGATGATCGAGACGCTGGCGGATCTTCCCGAGTTGCTGCGTCAGCGACCGTGAGCTGCGCATGTCAGCGACCGTGAGCTGCGAATGATCGCCGAGTGGACCGGGCCTTGGGTCGCAATCTGCGCGCTGGCGCTGGCCGTGGCGTGCGACTCCGCAGCCGCCGACCGGGCGCCCTGCGAGTTCGGCGCCGACGCGCCGCAGCTCGCTCAACTTGGCACCTTTGCGGTGGGGTTCAGGACGGTCCACCTGATCGAGCGCGACCAACCCGACGTGCTGTCCTTCGATGCGGCCCGGGGCACGGCGGCACGGCGGGATCGCGCGCTCGACGTCGATCTGTGGTACCCGGCCGTGCCGCAACCGGGCGTATCCCCGTGGGTGTACTCGGCGGCACTGCCATCGGAGCCGCCGGCGCCTCCCGCCCGCTTTTCGGTGCCCGGCATCGCCGTGCGCGATGCGCCCGCCGCCGGCACCGATTACCCGCTGGTCGTCGTCTCGCACGGCTACAGCAACGATCCGGCCGCGATGACCTGGATCACGGAGAACCTCGCGTCCAAGGGCTACGTGGTCGCGGCCATTCATCACGCCGACCCGCCGATCACCGACCGCAGCAAGGTCGCCGAACCCTACCTGCGCCGTCCGCTGGACATCGTGTTCGTGGCCGAATCGCTGAAGAAAAAGCTCGGCGAGCAGCATCTCGTGGATCCGGCGCGGCTGGCTCTGATCGGATATTCCATGGGCGGCTATGGTGCGCTGACGGCGGCGGGCGCTTCCTGGGACCCGGCGGGTCCGCTCGCCCAGTTGATTCCCGAATCCCTGCTCCGGCCCTACCTGCACGGGGGCAAATCGCAGGCTGAGACCGCCATCAGGGGGCTCAAGGCGGTGATTGCGATTGCGCCGGCCGGCGGCGGTCAGAATAGCGCTTGGGGACGAGGCATCCTCGGCATCGAGGTGCCGCTGCTGCTGATTGCCGGCGACCACGACCGGACGGTCAACTATGAAACCGGCGCCCGCGCGTTTTTCGACACCGCGGTCCATGCGCGTCGATACCTGCTCACCTTCCAGGGTGCGGGCCATTCCATCGGGCTCGGTCCGGCGCCGCCGGCCATGCGTGCGCGCTTGTGGGATCAGGACTGGTTCGAGGACCCGGTTTGGAGCAAGGAGCGCTTGAATGCCATCGAGGCGCATTTCATCACGGCCTTCCTAGGGCGTTATGTCAAGGACGACGCGTCCTTTGCGCCCTATCTCGACGTGCCCGTGACCGAATCCTCGGCGGGCCTCTGGCCGTCTTCGGCGCCGCCCGCGGCCTACGACGCCTATAGTCCCGGGACGGGCGAGATTACGGTGTGGCGCGGGTTTCAGCGCCGCCATGCCGAGGGACTGGAGCTCCTGCAGGCTGCGCCCACCGCAGCACCTGCGGCCGGGCCGACCGCACCGCGCTGAGGTGCCCCCGGGGAGCGGCCGGCGCTTTGCTCCGCCGCCGCCTCGCGGATCAGCGCGCCCGCGGGCCGCGCCGCATGAACGCGAGCGCGAGGACGGCCGAGGCGACCATCAGGAACAGGCTGACCGAATTTAGCACGGGAGTTGCGCCTTCCCGCATCCGGCCGTACATCATCACGGTCAGCGGTGAATCCGCGCCGACGAGCATCAGCGTCGTGTTGAAGTCCTCGAAGGACATCAGGAAGGAGATCGCCGCGGACCCGATCAGCGCCGGGCGCAGGTAGGGCAGGACGATGGTGCGAAAGACGGCGGCCCTGGATGCCCCGAGGTTCAGCGCGGCCTCCTCCAGCGTGCGATCGAAGCGCCGCAGGCGGGCGCTGATCGTGAGCGTGGCGATGGTGGCGATGAACGAGAACTGGCCCAGCACAACCAGAGGCAGTCCGGGGCGCAGGAAGTCGACATCCCACCCCATCACGTCGCCGGCGAACTGCGCAATGCGGCTTGCGAACGCGAGAATGGAAATGCCGAGAATCACGCCGGGGATCACCAGAGGAGCCAGCATCAGAACGGACAGCAGCTGCTTGCCCGGGAATCGCCCGCGCTCGAGAAGAAATGCATTGGATGTGCCCACCGCGACCGACAGTACGGTGACCCACGCCGCGACGACGGCGCTGGTCGCGATGCTGCCCAAAAGCTCGGCATCGCCGAACAGACCGACGCGGTTCTTCGATGCGTTCCCCAGGAACCAGTCCAGCGTGAATCCGTGCCAGGGAGGGGCGGGATATGGGGCATCGTTGAAGGCGAACGCGGCGACCACGATCAGCGGCAGGAACAGGAATGCGAGGAACGCGACCACGTAGGCGGCCGTGACGGCGCGCAGCCAGAGGGGGCGCGGGAGCGAGGGGATCATGTCCGGCGCATCACGTCGCCGAAACTCTGGCCGGCGAGCCTCAGTCCGAGCACCACCAGCGTGGTGGACAGGCCCAGCAGCAGGAAACCGAAAGCGGCGCCCTGCTCCCAGTTGAAGCGGGTGATGAATTGCGTATAGATCTGCTCCGTGAACCACTGGGAATTCTTTCCGCCGAGCAGGGTGGGCGTCAGGTAGTTGCCCAGGGTGAGCATGAAGACGATGATGCACCCGGCCGTGATCCCGGGTGCGGCATGCGGGATGACGATGGTGCGCAACACCGCGAATCCCCCGGCGCCGAGATCGTAGGCGGCTTCGATCAGCGCGTTGTCCAGACTCTCGAGCGCCGAAATCAGCGGTATCACCATGAACAGCATGGAGGTGTAGATCAACCCGACCAGGATGGTCGCGTCGTGATACAGCATCTCGACGGGGACGTCCGTGATCCCGAGCCTGACCAGCAGCGCGGGCAGAACGCCCGACTCGCGCAGCAGGATCATCCACCCGAGCGTGCGCACGGTCTCGCTCACCCAGAAGGGAATCAGGCAGAGAATGAACAACAGCGAGCCGGCCCGGCCGCGCGCGATCTTGGCGATGATCCAGGCGACCGGAAACGCAAGCACGAGCGTCAGCGCCGTGGAGACGACCGACATCAGGGCGGTGCGCACGAAGACATGCCAGTACAAGGATTCCGCAAAGAAGGTCCTGTACTGCGTCAGGCTCGCGACGTATTCGTGCGGACCCGAGCGTTGGCGAAACGACAGCATCGCAAGCTCGACGTGCGGCAGGATGACCAGGGCGCCGAGCCACAGCAGCGCCGGGGCGAGCAGCAGCGCGAGAGTCAGTCGTCCGTAACCCCGGACGCGCGCGGCCTCACCCATTCCGCCCCTCCGCGCCGGGCCGGGCGGGAAAGCACACCGCCCGCTCGGGATCGAAACCGAAGAACACCGGCTCGCCGGCCTTCAAGTCCGAGAATTGACCGGTCTGGGGCAGGGCGATGCGAAATTCGCGGCGCGTGCGGCTTTCCTGCAGCAGCACCGCCGAATTCGCTCCGTCGAACAGCACGCTCTGCACCAGCCCCGCGTGACGGGTCTGGCCCGCGGGCAGTTCCTCCGCGGACCGCCCGAGGCTGGCCACTTCGGGCCGCACGAATCCCTCCACGGCGCCGCCCTGCGCGATCGCGCCTGCGCCACGGGCGCGAATGACCCATCCATCCGAGGTCGCGATCTCAACGATGCCACCCTCGATGCGCAGCGCGCGGCCGACGATGCAGTTGTTGGCGCCCACGAATCCGGCGACGAACGGAGTTTGCGGCCGGTAGTACAGATCCTGGGGCGTACCCAGCTGCTCGAAACGGCCGTGATTCATCACTCCCACGTGATCGGACAGCACCAGCGCCTCCGATTGATCGTGCGTGATGTAGACGAAGGTCGTGCCGAAGGCGGCCTGCAGTTGCTTGAGCTCGATCTTCATGTGCTCCCGCAGCTTCAGGTCGAGCGCGCCCAAGGGCTCGTCGAGAAGCAGCAGCGTGGGCTCGAGCACCAGGCTGCGCGCGATGGCGACCCGCTGGCGCTGGCCGCCCGACATTTCGTCGACCCGCTTGTGCGCGGCGCCCCCCAGCCCCACGCGTTCCAACATGGCGTCGGCGCGCCGCGCCCGCTCGGCGCGCGCCACGCCCCGTCGCGCCAATCCGAATGCGACATTGTCGCCCACCGACATCATCGGAAAGAGCGCGAGCTGTTGGAACACCATGTTCACCGGGCGCCGGTTCGGCGCGACGCCGCGCATGCTGCCGCCGCCGATGGCGATATCGCCGGCGTCGGGCTCGATGAACCCGGCGATCATGCGCAGAAGCGTGGTCTTGCCGCAGCCGGACGGCCCCAGGATCGAAAAGAAGCTGCCGCGCTCCACCGAGAAGGAGAGGGCATCGACGGCGAGGTGGCTCCCGAAGCGCTTGGAGACGCCGTCGCAATCGAGGTCCGCCGTCAATTGGCCGCCTTGATGCGATCGAGCACCCTGCCTTCGATCTCCTCGAGCCCGGCCGGTATGGCCGGATACCAGTGCACGTTCTTCAATCCGCCCGCGGAAAAGGCCGCGGAGAATTGCGCCTTGAGCCGCGCATCCACCAGCGGCGCGGTGTCCTTGGCCGCGGTGAAATTGCCCACCGACTTGGTGATCAGGGCCGCATTCTCGGGACGCATGGCGAAGTTGATCCACGCATAGGCCGCGGCGTCATTGCGGCCGCGCGCCGGGAGGGCAAAGGTGTCGAGCCAGCCGAGCGCGCCGGAGCGCGGGACCACGTATTGAATGTCCGGATTCTCGCGATTGAGCAGCCAGCCGCCCGTGTCCCACATCATGGCGGCGGTCACCTCGCCCGATCGAAAGCCGTTGAGGAGCTGATCCTTGTTGTCGTAGAAGAATTTGAAATTGGCCTTGCAGGCGATGAGGGTGGCGCCCACTTGGTCCATGAGCGCGCCGTAGGCCTTGGGATCCGAGTACAGGGCGAAGGGATCCTTGCCGGCGGCGAAGGCGAATGCCATCAACGTGGGCCGCAGCAGCCGGATCGCCGTCTTGCCCTTGAGCTCGGGGCTGCACAAGTCGCCGTAGTCGGCGGCCTTGGCGCGCTTCGTGTTCACGACGAGGCCGTCCGTCCCCCACAGATACGGCAACCCGTACAGCTTGCCGTCGACGGTGGTGTTTCGCTTCACGATGTCGAGCAGGGCGGGCTGGAATTGCTCGACCTTGACCTTGGACAGGTCGATGGGCTTGTAGATGCCGAAATCGCGGGTCACGGCCGCTATCCGGTCCTGGGACGGTTGCGCCAGATCGTATCCCGCGCCGCCGGTGGCCCGCAGCTTCGAGATCATCTGTTCATTGTTGGAGAGGGTGACCTCGACGTCGATGCCGGTCTCCTTCTTGAAGGCGGCGATGAGGTCCGCTGGGACGTAATCGGCCCAGCTCAGGATCCGCAGCTTCTGGCCATCCGCGTGTGCGGCCGGGAACGCGAGTACGAGGGCGAGCATGCCCGCGGAAAGGAGCGCCGATTTCATGGGAAATTCCCTCGTTTATGGGCAGGCCGTCATTTCAGCACGTCGCAAACCACGGCGATTCTTCTCTCGGCGCGGATCATCGTGGCCTCGCAGTCGGTCTCATTCAACCCGACGCTGGCAAATGCGTTGACCCCGTCCATCGCGACCCGCCGGGGCTCCGGCTGCCCGAGCGCATCGACCAGCAGCAGGCTGACGATCAGCACGTCCGTGAGCGCGGCGGTGTGCTGCCACCGGCGTTCGTAGTCGCGCTGCTCGGCGACGGCCTCGCACATCTCCTCCGTGAAGCCCCAGCTCTCGAGTATCGCCTTGCCGATGGATGCCTGCCATCCCTCCAGCATCTCCATCCGCGAGCGCTGCTCCGCGGCGTTCGCCGATCGCGTGGCCGCGTGCGCCATGATGTACAGGGAGCCGATGCCGTGCAGCAGCCCGGTGAGGAAGGCGGCGTCAGTGTGCAGCTTCGTGCGTTCCGCGACCAGCTGGCAGGTGCAGGCCACTGCGATGCTCCGGGACCACAGGTCCGAGAGCGGCTGCGCGATGGAGCGAAGCGCATCCTCGTACTGCATCTGCTTGATCGCGTACGAGATCGCGATGCTCTGCACCATTTGCTGGCCGATGCGGGTCACCGCCGATCGCAAGTCGGTCACCGGCTTGCCCGAGGTGTTGAACGCCGCCGAATTGGCCGTCTGCAGGAGCCGGGCTGCCAGCCTCGGCTCCGTGCCCACGATGGTGACGACCTGTTCGGACGTGGTGGCGGGGTCCATGAGGGCCTCGCTGATGCGCACCACCACGTTGGAGAAGCAGGGCAGGTCGACCTTGCCTTCGCTGACCTCGCTCGCGAGCTGCTGCAGGAATGAGAGAGCCTCGGCGTGCTGTTCGGGGCGGGTCGTATCGTCAGACATAAGACATGCGCGGCCCGGGCATCAGAACGAATAGCCGCCCGAGATGATCAGCACCTGGGGCCCGAAGTGCAGACGGGCCGTCCGCTCGACGCCGGCGGTGTCGGTCTCGATGTTGGTGTCGACCTGCGAGATCGAATAGGACGCGTTCACGTGCCAGCGCGGAGTGAATTTGTAGACCACGCCGGCGGTGGCCGCCGGGCCCACGGATGCACTCAAGGAAATCTTCGTCGGGCCGCCGCTGGCGGCATTCCCTTCGGCGGTTGACTCGCGATCGTAGAACTGGGTGTAGTTCACGCCCAATCCGATGTAGGGCCGCACGTTCGAGCTTTCCGGCAGAAAGTTGTATTCGAACAGTACGGTCGGGGACAGCCACCGGGCGCTGGAAATGACCTGGCCGTTGTAGGGCACGGAGCCCACGGTCGCTGGGCCCCGGCCCTCGACCTTGCTCAAGGGCGGATACCCCAAGGCCAGTTCCACCGAAAAAGCCGAGGTCACACGGCGGATGTAGCCCAGGTAGAGGGTCTCGAGATTGTCGGCGTTGAAGTTCACGCCGGCGGGCACGTAGGGTCCCGCCAGGTCCGACGCCTTCGTATGATAAAAAACGCTCTCCGAGCCGATTCGCAGGGTGTTGTCGTACCCGGTGTCGTCGGCCGCGGCCGGGACGGCCCCGAGGGCGGCTGAAATGGCGGTGAACGCAAGCAGCGCTCGAACATTATTATTCATGGACTCCCCCTAGAATTGGCTGAAGAACGAGCGGGCGGCGAGCGCGCAGAACGGGGCGACGTTCTCGTGGTAATTCTCGACGAGCTGCTGCTCGGCGGCTGCGAGGGACAGGCTTCCTCCCGCCGCCGACTGGTAGTACTCGAGCAGCGCCAGCTGGCTCCCCTGGAAACCGGTCTGAATGGCCGCGAAGGGGCCCGCGGGCGCGCCGTTCACGTCGAGCACGGTCACGAGGCCTGCCGGCAGATCGCTCCAAAATGCCTGCATGGTTCCGGTGTTGACGCTGAAGAACACCGTCGGGTCCTTGTCGCCGCCGCACAGCAGGGTGGGCGAGGCGGGAGCCCATTTGGGATTGCGCAAGTCGTTCTTGTAGGCCGCCAGCCGGAAGGTTTGCGTCGGCGCGACGGCTGCGACACCCACTCCCGCGACGGGTGTCGGCACGGCGCCATCCGGGTCGGTCGCCGCGTCTTCGGCATAGGCCACGCGAAACGAATTGTTGAGCAGGTACGGGTTGCCGAATCCGAGATCGAACAGCGGTGTGTCGGGATTGGCCGGGTTGCTCGGAATGGCCAGCAAGGCCGTCAACTCGGCCGACAGCACGGCTTGCCCGGGAATGCTGACTACGGGCGTGGCACTGTCGAACAGTGAGGTCTCGGGCAGCAAGCTCTCGGCGAAGAGCGTATCCACGGGCGTCGTGCTCGGCAGCAGCGTCTCGATGCCCGTGGCATAAGTCGCCGAATAGACGTCCGACGGCGTCGAGTAGATGTTGCCGTAGGCCTTCTGATAGCTCGTGGTCAGGAAGGGCGTAAACACGGTCGATCCCAAGTCGACGTCCCCGAACATGATGGCGTCGCCGAAGGCTTCCAAGGCATAGGGTCCCGACATCGGCGCGGCCGCCGTCACCTTGGCGCCGGCGGCTTCCATCGCACGCTGCGTCGCCATCGCGACATGGCCGCCCTCCGAGTATCCGGTGATGAAGAGCTGTCCGCTGTCGCTGGTCGCATTGCTGAGCGTGTTCGGCAGCGCGGTGCGTGCGGCGCTCAAGATGTTCGTCATCTCGCCGGATTGCTGGGCCGCGTTCAGGTAGGGGTGGTAGCCGAGCGTCGAGATGTCGTAGCCCGCGTAGTTCGGCGCGACGACGATGTAGCCCTGCGCGGCGAACATGGCCGCAATCAGCACGCCCTCTGTGTTCGTCGGATCGGTGATGTTCGCGAGATTCAGGGCCTTGTTGGTGTTCGTGCCGTGCGCATACAGCACGATGGGGCGCGGCCCGGAGCAACCGGTGCCGCCGGTGGGCACCATCATGGCCCCCGACGATTCGGTGGTCTCGCCGGCGCCGCCCAGGGTCCAGAACTTGAGGTAGTAGACGTCCACCCCGCATACGGGAGCACCCGTGACCTGCAGCAATTGCGCGCCCGAAGCCGAGGCCCCGATATTGGCCGCCAGCGCGGCCGCGTTCACAGAGGCGACCCGGAACGGCGGATTCACATCCAGCGTCCCCGGGGCCGTGGACGTGGCCACTGCCGAGGTCTGCGAACTCGATCCGCATGCCGCCAGCCACGCGGCCGCAAGCAACGTGCCTGCGGTCTTGAGATGCTTCATCATGTTGACTCCCTGATGCCGCCCGAACGACATATGCCGGAGGCCTGCCGGCGAAACTCGCCCCATGCCCCAAGAATCGCCCGAGATTAAGTTTTTCTACGCGGGACCAAACCCGCAATGGCCGGATTCTACGCCACTCGCCCGGTTCGGGCATCATCCCCGCTCGCGCCCGGCGAGCCAGGCGTGGATCTGGCCGACGATGGCGAGCGCAATGCCTTCGGGCGTCACGGCGCCGATGTCGGCGCCGACCGGCCCGCGAACTCGCGGCTGCAGCGCATCCATGGAGGCGCCGAGTTCCAGTGCGATTCGATGCCGTCGGGCGGCGGGACCCAGCAGGCCCACGTAGCCGGGCACGCCGGCCTCGGCCAGTTCGCGAAGGTAGGCGACATCGGACGCCAGGTGATGGCTCATGACCACCGCCGCGTGGCATTCCTCGAGCCGCAGCGTCGCGCGCAGGTCGCGCGCATCGGCGCAGCTCACCTCGGCTCCCGGAAACCGAGGCGCGGCGGCATAGGCGGGCCGATGGTCGACCACGGAGACGCGCCAGCCGAGGGCCAGCGCAGCGGCGACCACCGGCACCGCGTCCGGGCCGGCGCCGCAAATCAAGACGTGCGGCGGCGGGGCGAGGAACTGCACGAAGGCGCGCCCGCGCTTCGTGCCCTCGTCGAAGTCGACCTGGAGCGATGTCGCGCCGGCGAGTGCCCGTTCCGCCGCCGCGGCCAGTTCAGGCAGCGGCGCCTCCGCGGCGTGATACGTGCCCAGGGCGATGTGCGTGGAGTCGTGCACGGCCAGCAACGATGCCGCCTTTCCCGAGCGGGTCGCCGAACCTGCGGCCGCCAGCGAGGCCGCGGCGCGCGTGCCCGGGCCGGCGGGTTCGAGCAGGACGCGCATCGCTCCTTCGCAACCCGCGCCGATGCCGAAGAGGATGTCGTCGGGACCGCGCATGTCGTACTCGACCGCCTTGGGCGTGCCGCTCGCCAGCACCTGGTGCGCGTGCAGATTGAGGTCCGACTCCAGACAGCCGCCGCTCAACAGCCCGAAGAAGCCGCCGTCCGCCATGAGGAGCATGCGGGCCCCCGGCTTGCGGTAGGTCGAGCCGGCCGTCGCCACCAAGGTCGCCAATACGCGGGCGTCCCGCGGCGCGCAGTTCAAGAGAGTTTCCAGGCTGGTATCCAGCCTGGCTTCAGGCCTCGTTCCGTGCATTGCAGGATTCTCGCAAAGAAAGCCCCGAAACGCGACGTGGACGTCCGTTGCCATCTCGATGAGAAGCGCTCAAGATTCGCTCCAATGACCCTCACGGCCGACTCACGCAGGCTCTACCAGCAGGTCGCGAGCGCGATTATGGATTCGATCGAGTCGGCGCAATACAAGCCGGGGGAGCGGCTGCCCTCGGAGCGCGACCTCGCCGCCTCCTTCGGGGTCAGCCGCCCGACCATACGCGAGGCCATGATCGCGCTCGAGATCCGCGGTCTGGCCGAAATTCGCCACGGTTCCGGCATCTATGTGGCCGATCAGATACCGGCCCATGCAACCGCCGGCGATCTGGACATCGGCGCCTTCGAATTGACGGAGGCCAGGCGCCTGTTCGAGGGCGAGACGGCGGCCCTGGCGGCGACCACGATCACCGACGAGAGCCTGGAGGACTTGGAACTGGTGGTCGCGGCGATGGCCGGCGAGAATGCGCGCAAGGAACAGAGCTGGGAGGCCGACCGGCGGTTTCACGCCGCCATCGCGCGCGCAACGCGCAATACGGCGATCGTCCAGGCGATCGAGAATCTGCTCGATATGCGGCACAAGTCGCCGCTCTGCCACTATATGCTGGAGCGGGCGCGCCGCGTGGGCGTGCAGCCGCGCGTCGGCGAGCACCGCCGAATACTCGTGGCGCTGCGCAAGCACGATCCGAAGGCGGCACGAAACGCCATGCGGGACCACCTAGCGCGGGTCATCGAGGATCTGCTGGCCGCGACGGAGCCGGAGGCGCTCGACGGCTCCGCCGGCGCGCAGCGCAAGCGCGACGACTACATCCGGCGGTTGACGATCTGACATGGCGCAATCGGCGCAATACCGTGGCGGCAGTGCAGGCGAGCTGTACGAAGCGAATCGGCGGTACTACGATTCGCTGTGGGCCGGAGCCGCCCTGGTGGAACCGCAGCGTTTCAACACCTGGCCGCTGGTGGCCTCGCTCCTGCCGCACGGCGCCCGGCGGCTCGAGGTGGCGCCGGGCCTGCGTCCCCGGCTGCCGCTGGAGGATACGCAATTCGTCGACATCAGCGGCTCCGCGCTCGCGAAGCTCCATGGGCGCGGCGCGTCGGTGACCTTGAGCCTGGTCACCGCGTTGCCTTTCGCGAGCGAGAGCTTCGACCTGGTGTGCGCGCTCGACGTCGTGGAGCACGTGGACGACGAGGACGGCGCCTTGTCGGAAATTTCGCGCGTGTCCGCCCCGGGGGCGGTGTTGCTGCTGTCGGTGCCTTTGCATCCCGCGCGATGGACCGCATTCGACGATTTCGTCGGCCACCGCCGCCGCTACGAACCTGACCGGCTGTGGCGGAAGCTGGCGCAGCACGGTTTCGCGGTCGAGCGCAGCGCCGTCTTCGGCATGCAGCCCAAGTCCTCGCGGCTGCTCGATCTCGGCATGTGGTGGCTGACGCATCAGCGCAAGCGGGCCATGTGGTGGTACAACCGGGCGTTCCCGTTGGGGGTTCGGTTCCAGAAGAAGCTGGATGTCCGCGCCGGCATCATCGGCACCGACGGGATCGACGAAATCCTCATGGTGTGCCGCAGGCGCTGATCGCGACGCGGGCAACGGGCGACAAACAACAAACCATTAGAACGAGGCGAGCATGTTTCATCAATTGTTGACTCCGGTGGGCGGCAGCCTCGGCTGGTCGTCCGCGGTCGCGCTGCTGCCCATCGCCACCGTGCTGGTGCTGCTGGGCGTGTTCAAGAGGTCGGCCTGGCTCGCCGCGTTGTCGGGGCTGCTGGTTGCGATCGCGATCGCGGTCGGGTTGTGGGACATGCCGCCCCGGCTGGCGGCGGCGGCGGCGCTCAACGGCGCGGTCTTCGCGCTGTGGCCCGTGATGTGGATCGTGGTCAACGGTCTGTTCATCTACAACATTGCGGTCACTTCCGGCCGGTTCGACGCGTTCCGCGACTGGGCCGTCGCTCACCTGCCGAACGACCGGCGGGTGGTGCTCGTCGTGATCGGGTTCTGCTTCGGGGCGCTGCTCGAAGGAGTGGCGGGATTCGGCGTACCGGTCGCGATCACCGCATCGCTCCTCATTGCGTTGGGTTTTTCGCCGCTCGACGCGCTGGTCTACGTACTGATATTCAACACCACGCCGGTGGCCTTCGGCGGTCTCGGCACCCCGGTCACCGTGTTGAGCGCGGTGACCGGACTGCCGGCGCCCGCATTGGCCGCGATGATCGGCCGCCAGCTGCCGTTCATGGCTTTGATCCTGCCCTTCTACGTGATTGCGTTGTACGGCGGCTGGCGATCCGTGCGCGCCATGTGGCCGATTCTGCTGGTGTCCGGCGCGAGCTTCGCCCTGGCGCAGTTCATCGCGTCGAATTTCATCGATTACACCCTGACCGACGTTCTGGCGGCGCTGACCTCGCTCCTGGTCACGGTGCTGTTCCTGCAGGCTTGGCGGCCCGCCGAGAGCGCCGAGTTCAGGATCGACCGCACCGGCCAGGCTCCACTCGTTCCCGCCGCCGGATTCGCGCGTGCTTGGGCCGGCTGGCTGCCCTGGCTGATCGTCTCCGCCACGGTGATCCTGTGGACATGGTTCAAGGTGTCGGCGGTCGGCCAGCGCGGCATTCCCTGGCCCGGACTCGACAAGGCGGTGGCCATCACGCTGTACGGCGACAAGCCATACGCCGCCGTGTGGCAATTTCAGCCGCTCGGCACGGGGACAGCGATATTGGCCGCCGCCTTCATCACCGCCTTGCTGGTCCGCCTGCCGGCGTCGCAACTGGTGCCCTGCATGGTACGCACGGTGCGGCAAATCTGGGTCGCGGTGGTCACCGTCATGCTGGTCGTGTCGATCGCCTACGTCATGAATTACTCCGGCCTCGCGTACACGCTCGGCCTCGCCGCGGCATCGAGCGGCTATGCGTTCCTGGTGCTGTCGCCGTTCCTCGGCTGGGTTGCGGTGTTCCTGTCGGGCAGCGACACGTCGGGAAACGCCCTGTTCGGCAACCTGCAGGTGGTGGCGGCGCGGCAGCTGCAGCTGAGTCCGCTGTTGTTCGCCGCGACGAACTCCTCCGGGGGCGTTCTCGGGAAGATGATCTCGCCGCAGAACATCGCGACCGGCATCTCGATCACCGATCTCAAGGGCCGGGAGGGCGCCATCCTGGCGCGAACCTTCCTGCACAGCATCGTCTTGACGCTGCTGTTGGTGGTGATCGTCGTCCTGGAGCAATTCGTGTTTCCGGGCGTCATTCCGAACCTTCCAGGCGGCCGCTGAGGTCCGCCGCCGGGCGGCCGGGGCCCAACTCGCCCTCCCATTTCGCCACGAGGACGGACGCCACCGCGTTGCCGACGACGTTGGTCGCGCTCCGGCCCATATCGAGCAGGTGATCGACCGCGACGATCAGCACCAGGCCCTGCTCCGGCAAGCCGAAGTACCCCAGGGTCGAGGCGATCACCATCAACGAGGCGCGCGGCACGCCGGCGATGCCCTTGCTCAGCACCATCAGGATCAGCAGCATGAGGATCTGCTGATGCAGCGGCATCGCGACGTGAAAGACCTGCGCGATGAACAGAACCGCGAAGGCGCAGTACATGGTCGAACCGTCGAGATTGAACGAGTAGCCGAGCGGCAGCACGAAGGCGGCGATTCGCGGGCTGACGCCGAATCCCTCGAGGCGCTCGAGCGTGCGGGGATACGCGGCTTCGGAGCTGGCCGTCGAAAATGCGAGCAGGACCGGCGAGCGGATCGCGGCCAGCAACCGCCACACGCGCCGTCCCAGGGCGGCGAAAACGGCGAATGACAGGAATGCCCAAAGCAGCAACAACGCCAGATAGAAGCCGGCGATGAACTTGGCGTACAGCAAGAGGATTCCGGCGCCCTGGGTGAGTACCGTGGCGGCGAGCGCGGCGAACACCGCGATGGGCGCAAGCATCATGATGTAGCCGGTGAGCTTCAGGATCACGGCGGAAATCTGTTCGATCACGTCGATCATGCCGTCGACCGCGGGTCGGAGGCTCGATGCCGCCAACCCGAACAGGACCGAGAACACGACCACTTGCAGGATCTCGTTGGCCGCCATCGCCTGGACGATGGAGCCCGGAATGACGTGGTCCAGCATGTCCTTGAGCGTCGGCGGCGCGGCCGGCGGGACCGCCTCGGCGGCGGCGTGCGGTGCGGTCAGTCCCGCGCCGGGCTCGAACAGCTGCACCATGACGATGCCGATGGTCATGGAGATCAGCGACGCAAAGATGAACCAGCCCAGCGTCTTGGCGCCCACGCGCGCTATCGCGGCGCCGCCCTCCATGCGCGCCACCCCGACCGTGAGGGTGGAGAACACCAGCGGCGCGATGATCATCTTGATGAGACGCAGGAAGCTGGTGGTCACCAACGACAGGCCGGCGGCGGCCGAGTCCGCGCCCGCCCCCGGGCCGAGCCAGCGGGTCAAAAGCAGCCCGAAAAGCGGGCCTGAAACCATTGCGGCCGCGATGAACCACGTCAATCGGAACTTCATGGATGGATTCCCGTCGATTCGAGCGCCGATGTTGCCACATGGCGGCCGCCCATGGGTCCGTGGCGGCGGCGCGCGGGCGGTGACTCGCGATGGATCGCTGTTACCATTGGAACATGTTTTCCACCGGCACTTATGCCCGCCTTCCGCCGCATTTCTACGCGCGCATCGATCCGACGCGCGTTGCCGGCCCATGCCTCATCAAATTCAACGCAAAGCTCGCGGCGGATCTCGGACTCGAGACCCGCCATGCGGGTCCGGCCGAGCTGGCCGAGATCTTCTCGGGCAACAGGCTGCTGCCGGAGTCGCAGCCGATCGCGATGGCCTACGCCGGGCATCAATTCGGGCAGTTCGTCCCGCAGCTCGGCGACGGCCGGGCCATTCTTCTGGGCGAGGCGCTGGACCCGGCCGGCCGCCGGCGCGACATCCAGCTCAAGGGCGCGGGCCGCACTCCCTATTCGCGAAGCGGGGACGGGCGCGCCGCGATCGGTCCGGTGTTGCGCGAGTACCTGGTGAGCGAAGCCATGTACTCGCTGGGGCTGCCGACCACCCGCGCACTGGCCGCGGTCGCCACGGGCGAGATCGTATTCCGCGAACAGCCATTGCCCGGCGCCATTCTGACCCGGGTCGCCTCCAGCCACGTGCGCGTGGGAACGTTCCAGTACTTCGCGGCTCGGGGCGATGTGGATTCGGTCAGGCGTCTTGCCGAGTACTCGATGGAGCGCCACTATCCCGAGGCCGCCCTGGCGGCCAATCCCCACCTCGAGCTGCTTCGCTGCGCCGTGCAGGCCCAGGCGCGACTGGTTGCGGGTTGGATGGCCGTGGGGTTCATTCATGGCGTGATGAACACGGACAACATGGCGATTTCCGGAGAGACCATCGATTTCGGCCCCTGCGCTTTCATGGACGGCTACGATTCCGCGGCGGTGTTCAGCTCCATCGACCGCATGGGCCGATACGCCTTCGCCAATCAGCCCGCGGCGGCGCAATGGAACCTGGCGCGCCTGGCGGAGACGCTGCTGCCGCTCATCGACGGCGACGGCCGACGTGCGGTCGAGCTCGCCACCGCCGTCGTCGAGGGCTTCGCCGAGGAATTCGCGGCGGCCTGGCTTTCCGCCATGCGGCGCAAGCTCGGGCTGTTCACTGAGGAAGGAGGCGACCTCGAACTCGCGCGGGCGCTCCTCGATCTCATGCAGCGTTCAGCTGCGGACTTCACGGTGAGCTTCCGGCGGCTGTGCGCGGCGGCCGAGGGCGAGGCCGGCGATGCGGCGCTCACGTCGGGGTTTGCCGAAGTTTCCGGAATCCGTGAATGGGTCAAGGCCTGGCGCGAGAGGCTGGCACGGGAGCCGCAGCCGGCTTCCGAGCACGCGGCCTTCATGCGCCTGGTCAACCCGTGGGTCATACCGCGCAATCATCGAATCGAGGCCGTGATAGCCGCCGCCGAGCACGGGGACTTCGCCCCGTTCGAGGAGCTCTCGCGGGTGCTGGCATCGCCCCATGAGGAACGGGCCGAATCCGCCGCATATTCGAGCCCACCGCGTCCCGAAGAGCGGGTCACGCGGACGTTTTGCGGCACCTGATCCCAAAAGTTGGCGGAGGCGGAATGAACGAGGAAATGCTGGAGCAGATACAGACCAAGATCGCATTCCTGGAGCGGGCCAACGCCGATCTTAGCGACGCGGTGTTCCATCAGCAGCAGGAAATCCGCGATCTTCGGCTGCGCGTCAAGGATGTGACGGAGCGGCTCGAAGCCCTTCGGCCCGACGAGCGGCAGCGGCCGGCCGACGAGGAACGGCCGCCCCACTACTGACATGAGGGCACCCACCCACCTCCGCGGCCGACATGCCGATATCCCGCCAACTCCGCCATTGACATGACGATATCCACCCAACCCTACTGGCAGGATGGCCTGGACGCAGGCGAGCCCCCGGCATTTCGCGATCGCGTCGACGTGCTCGTGGTCGGCGCCGGCTACACCGGGTTGTCCGCAGCGCGCGAAACCGCCGCCGCGGGCGCGGCCACCCAGGTGCTCGAGGCCGGGCCGGTGGGCACCGGCTGCTCCGGCCGCAATGGCGGACAGGTGGCCTACAGCATCAAGCCGACGTTCAGGGCATTGAAATCCCGGTACGGTGAAGCCAGGGCCTTGGCGATTTGCCGGGAGGGCCGGGAGGCCGTGACCTACCTGCGCTCGCTGGCCCGGCAAGGTCTCGATTGCGATTGGCGCGAGAACGGGTGCTTCGTCGGTGCCCACACGCGTCGGCATTTCACGGCCATGGTGCGCGACGCACAGAACCAGCTTCCCGGTCTCGAGGAACGCGTCGACGTCGTTTCCCGAGCGGACCAGAGCCGGGAGATCGCCAGCGACTTCTATCACGGCGGGTGCGTCTATCCCGAGGATGCGTCCGTGAATCCGATGCGGTTACTGCGCGCCTTGTTGGGCCGCGCGAGGGACGCCGGGGCCGGCGTCGTGGAGGATTGCCCGGCGCTCGGCATCCGGCGAGCCGCCGGCGGCTTCGAGGTCCGCACGCCCCGCGGGATGGTCCGCACCGGCCGGGTTCTGGTCGCCACGAACGGCCATACCGGTCCGATCGCGCCGTGGCTGCGCCGCCGTGTGATACCGATCGGCAGTTACCAGATCGCGACCGAGGCCCTGGGAACCGCAGCGGTTCGTTCGCTCATTCCCCAGGCCCGCAACATCGTCGATTCGCGCCGGGTGGTGACGTACTTCAGGCCTTCGCCCGACGGACAGCGCATCATTTTCGGCGGCAGGGCGGCGCTGTCCGAGAAGGATCCGCTCGCCTGCGTGCCGCGGCTCAAGGCGATGCTGACCGAGGTCCTGCCGCAACTCGCCGGCGCGCGGATCGACCATGCGTGGGCAGGGTGGGTCGCGTACACCTTCGATACCCTGCCTCATCTCGGTGTGCACGATGGGATCCATTACTGCATGGGTTTTTGCGGCCAGGGCGTGCCGCTGGCGCCGTACTTCGGGATGAAGATCGGACAGCAGATGGCCGGGCTCGCCGAAGGGCGCACCGCCCTCGACGGCCTGCCTTTTCCGTCGCGCCCCTACTATTTCGGCACACCGTGGTTCCTGGCGCCCTCCGTGCTCGTGTATCGCGCCCTGGACGCCATGGGCGCCTGAGGCGCCGGGTTCAGCGCAATGAGCAAGTATGCCTCGTTCGCCGAACTCGCCCTGCACGAGACGGATGGGCGCGATTTTCGCGTCGTTCGGATCGACCGCCCCCATTCGCCCGTGACCATCATCGCGCCTCATGGCGGCCGGATCGAGGAGGGCACGTCCGATATCGCCGGCTTGATCGCGGGCACGGACTACAGCCTGTTCTGCTTCGAGGGCCTCAAGGAGAGCGGCCGCAACCGCGATCTGCACATCACCAGCCATCGCTTCGATCATCCGGGCTGCGTGGCGCTGGCGTCCCGATCGGAATTCATCCTGAGCGTCCACGGCTGCCGGGGACAGGCGCAGATCTTCGTCGGGGGACTCGACCTCGAACTGGCCGGACGCCTGACGCAGCGCTTGTCGATCGCCGGATACGAGGCCGTCGCCGACGGCCACCGCTACCCGGGGCAGCACCCCTTGAACATCTGCAACCGGGGCCGGCGGCGGAGGGGAGCCCAGTTGGAGATCACCTACGATCTGCGCGTGCGCCGGCACTTCGCGGAAATCGCCGCCGCCGCGCGCGCCGCGCTCATGGACGTCGCGGGGGTCAGCTAAAGAATCCCCGGCCGGTGCCGATGGATAGACCGGCGTAGCGCCGTCATGGCTCCCTGCTGCGTTTCGCGAGGTGACAAGTGCTGGTTGCAATTCTGGTGTTCGGCGCGGGCCTGCTCGCGGTCGCCGCGTGGGCGGGCCGCCGCCGTCATGCGTCCGCAGCCGCGGGGCCGGGATCTCCCGCCATCCGGCGTCCGCCCGCGGCCGCGCCGGCCGCGCCCAGGGCGGCGCCCCCGGCCGATGCGGCGCGTCTCGAGGAGGCCGGCTGCCGGGCCTCGGACCGCCTGTGGAAGCTTGCCTTCGCCTCACCGTCGCAGGGCCAGGTCTCACCGGAGGTGCATCGGCGGGTGCGCGACAACATCGTCGCCATGCTCGAGGTCGACGCGCTGAAATCCAACTATTTTCCGCGGCGCCCGGCGCTGATGCCGCAGCTCATGCAGGCGGTGAACGACCCGAATGCCGCGGCGGAACGCATCTCACGCATCATTGCGCACGATCCCGTGCTCACGGCCGACGTTCTGCGCCTCGCGAATTCGAGCCTCTACCGCAGATCCGAAGCGCCCATCGAGAACATTCCGAGGGCGATCGCGGTGTGCGGCATCGAGTCGCTGCGCGGGCTGCTCGCGACCGCGATGCTGCGGCCGGTGTTTCGCGCGACCCGCCGGAACTTCCCGCGCCTGCCGCGCATGCTGTGGGAGCGCACCGAGCTCGCCGCGCGCGCCGCCGAACTGCATGCGATGCAGACGAATCCCGGCGACCGGTTCGAAGCGCAATTGGTCGTGCTGCTCGGCGCCCTGGGCCCGTTGGTGGTCTACAGCGCCGCCCTCGACGTGTATGCCCGCAATCCTCATTTCTCGCCGAGCGCCGAGCTGTGCGTGGAGCTCATCGGGAGCCTCGCGCGCAAGCTGTCCCAACGCATCGCGCGAGACTGGGAAACCTCTCCCCGGCTGGTCGCCGCGCTCGAGGGTTGCGCGGGCGAGCCCTTGACGGAGGCTCTGCGCATGGGAGAGTTCCTCGGCACGCTGGCATTCCTCGAGTCCCATGCCGTCATCTCCCGCGACGAGCGGCGCGAGCTGCTCGCGGATTCGGGAGCGTCCGCCGACGTGGTCGCGAGGATCTGGGTCGGCCTGACCGGCGGCGAATGAGCCGGGCGTGAATTCGTGGCATCATTCGTCCCGGGGGGCGAGGCCAGTATCGAGCGATTGCAACATGTCGGTCGGGGATCCCGGCGATTGGATTGAAGCTGCGGCGCGCGACCGCCCGCGGAGCGTTTTCATTCGAACGCCCGAAGGCCGGGAGCTGACCTATGCGGCCCTCGGTGTCGAGTCGGCCCGATTCGCGGCGGCCCTGATTGCGCGCGGCGTCAATCCGGGCGACCGGGTTCTCGTCCAGGCGGACAAGTCGGTGGACGCTGTGCTGCTGTACGCGGCCTGTCTGCGCCTGGGCGCCGTCTTCGTGCCGGTCAACGTCGCGAACACCCTTCATGAGGTCGCTCATTTCCTGGACGACGCCGAACCGCGGATCGCCGTGGTGCGCCCCTCGGAGCGGGCCGCGATCGAACCGTTGGCCGAGCGTGCCGGCGTGGCGCACGTCGAAAGCCTCGGCGCGAACGCCGAGGGGTCGCTGCCCGATCTCGTGGGCCATTGCCGACCCGCGCCCGGAGCGGCCCGGCCCGGGGGCGCCGGTGCGCCGGCGGCCATCGTCTACACCTCCGGCACCACCGGCCGATCCAAGGGCGCGGTGCTCACGCGCGGCAATCTCGCCTCCAATGCCGAGGTGCTCGCGGGGGCGTGGCAGTTCAGCGAGCGCGATGTCCTGCTGCATACGCTGCCCCTCAATCACGTCCACGGTTTGTTCGCCGCCATCAACACGGTGCTTGCTTCCGGTGCGAGCCTGCTGCTCATGCCGAGATTCGATGCCGCAGCGGTCCTCGAGCGTCTGCCGGAGGTCACCGTGTACATGGGCGTGCCGACGCACTATGTGCGGCTGCTCCAGGAGCCGGCGCTCGATCGCGCATCGTGCGCCTCGATGCGGTTGTTCGTCTCGGGGTCGGCGCCGCTGCTCGCCGGAACACACCGCGAATTCCTCGAGCGGACCGGACACGCCATCGTCGAGCGGTACGGCATGACGGAGACATTGATGATCGCCTCCAATCCCTACGCCGGCGTCCGCGTGCCGGGGTCGGTCGGTCCGGCGCTCGCGGGCGTGTCCGTGCGCCTGGCCGTCGGGACGGACGCGGATGCGGGCGAAGTCGGCGAGATCGAGGTCAGTGGGCCGAACGTGTTTTCGGGCTATTGGCGCGATCCGGGCAAGACGCAGGGAGCATTCACGCCGGACGGATGGTTCAAGACCGGAGATCTCGGCAGAATCGACGCCCAAGGGTATGTGCACATCGTCGGGCGTGCCAAGGACCTCGTCATCAGCGGCGGGTACAATGTCTATCCCAAGGAGCTGGAACTCGAACTCGACGCCCTCATGGGCGTGCGCGAGAGCGCGGTGTTCGGCGTCGCACACCCGGACTTGGGCGAAGGCGTCACCGCGGCCGTGGTGCTGGAGCCCGGGGCAAACCTCTCCGAATCCGATATCATCGGGCAGCTTAAGCCGAGGCTGGCCGGGTACAAGATCCCGAAGAGAATCGTCTTCGTCGACGAATTGCCGCGCAATGCCATGGGGAAGGTCCAGAAAAATGCACTTCGCGCCCGTTATTCTGGCCTGTACCGTGCCGCTTGATTGAGGCGCCCCGTTTGAGTCCCGCGCAGGTGCGCGGCTTTTGGGCTGCCTGGTCGGGGTGGACGCTCGACGGCATGGACTCGTTCATTTTCGCCCTGGTGCTTGCGCCGGCGCTTGGCGAGTTGCTTCCCAAGTCGGGCATGGACGGGTCGCCGAGCCACGTGGCATCGGCCGGATCCGTGCTCTTTGCCGTGTTCCTGGCCGGGTGGGGCAGTTCGTTCGTGTGGGGTCCGGTCGCGGACGCCTTCGGAAGGACCCGCACCCTCGCGGCGGCGGTGGCGTGCTATGCGGTGTTCACCGGCGCCGCGGCGCTCGCCGACAACGTGTGGCAACTGGGTGTGTTTCGTTTCCTCGCCGGCGTCGGCATCGGCGGCGAATGGGCGGTCGCGGGCACGTACGTGGCCGAAGCCTGGCCCGAATCGCGGCGCAAGATGGGCGCAGGGTACCTCCAGACCGGCTACTACGTCGGGTTTTTTCTGGCCGCAGCGCTCAACTTCACCGTGGGAGCGCGCTATGGTTGGCGCGCGATGTTCCTCTGCGGCGGCGCGCCCGTGATTCTCGCTTTCTACATGCTGTGGCGCATCAAGGAGCCGGATCGATGGGTGGCGGCTTCGCACAGCGCCTCCCGATCGAGCGCATTTCGGCGAATTTTCGCGCCCGCCTACCGCCGGCGCACCCTCGTGAACGCCGGCCTGGTGACGGTGTCGATCATCGGCCTGTGGGCGGCGGCGGTGTACGAACCCGCCGCCATCGTCACAATGGCGAAACGGGCGGGGTACGGCGCCGCGGCGGCGACGCGGCTCGCCTCCCTTGGCTCGGGCCTGTTGTCGGTGGGTACCTGCCTCGGGTGCCTCGCAGCGCCGTTGCTCGCCGAGCGCCTCGGCCGGCGCTGGGCCCAGGCGCTGTATTTCATCGGGATGGCGGGGTGCATTACCGTGAGCTTCGGCTTCCTGTTCTATCGGGAGGGCGGCCTTGCAGTCTTCGTCGGGAGCCTCTTCTTCCTGGGATTTTGCGGGGGCAACTTCGCGATGTACAACCTGTGGCTGCCGGAGCAGTACCCCACCGCAATACGCGCGACGGCTTTTGCGTTCGTGACTTCCATCGGCCGGTTCGTCGGCGCCGGCGTCAATTTCCTAATCGGCGCGGGAGTCCACGGCTATGGCAGCATCGGTATTCCCGTCGCCGCCACCGCATCCGCTTTCGTGCTGGGGCTGGCGCTGCTGCCCTTCAGTCTCGAGACCCGCGGCGAGACGCTCCCCGCATGATTCGAGCGGCGCTTATGGATATCATTCACCCGTGCCGAGCAACGCGTTGAAGCTGCTTTCCTCGATGGCCACGCGCAGCGTGCTGTCGGAACTCGCCGCCCGCTATGAGACGCAGACGTCCCGCACGGTGTCCGCGGAGGCCGGCGGCGGCGTCGAGGTGGCCAAACGCATCGAGGCGGGCGAACCGGTGGACGTCGTGGTTCTGGCGAGCCCGGTGATCGACGATCTGATCGGCCGCAACCTGCTGCGAGCCGGCAGCCGCGTCGACCTGGTGCGGTCGGGAATCGCCATTGCCGTGCCCGCGGGCCGCCCGAAGCCGGATGTCGGGTCGGAGGAGGGGGTGTTGAACGCGGTGCTGGCTGCGCCCACCTTGAGCTTCTCGACGGGCCCGAGCGGCTTGCACATGCGGCGATTGTTCGAGCGCTGGGGGATTCAGGAGCGCATCCGCGACCGCATCATCGTGCCCCCGCCCGGTGTTCCGGTGGCCGCTCTACTCGCGCGCGGCAGCGCCGACATGGGATTCCAACAGCTCTCCGAATTGTCCGGCGAAGGCATCGAGGTTGTCGGCCCTTTACCGCCGGCAATCCAATCCTTCACGATCTTCTCGGGCGGCATCTCGTCCAAGTGCGCGGACCCCGATGCCGCGCGGGGCCTGCTGGACTTCCTCGCGTCGCCGGAGGCCGCCCCCGTCAAGCGGCGTCACGGCATGGAGGCCGCCTGAAGGTCACGGGGTGCGGCCTGCGGCCGAACCTTATCAAGTTCCCTGGCCCGCGGCCGACCATAGGCTCCAGGTGCATACCTATCAGGCAACGTGGTGTCGAAGTGACGTTACTCATCCCTAATGCAAGAATCGCGGCGCGCTGGAATGGCGCCCTGCAGGCGCGCCTGCGGCATGCCCCGCTGGAGCGATTCTTGCGGGTGCGCGGCCGTAAATGGGCGGTCATCGGCGACGCCCGCAATACGGATAATCTCGCGTGCGCCACCATGCTCTTCGTTGCAGGAGCGCTCGAGGGCCGCGCCGACTGGAAGGTGGGGTCGTTGACTGCGTCGCAGCACCGGGCCGTCGGCCAGGCAGCGTGTGCGGTGAGTTCGAGCTTGGCGCTGCTCATCCAGGAACCGGAGCACTGGCGGACCGCGGCCCTGGTCGCGACGGCCCGTCTGCTGGAGCGGCAGGTGGGGCTCAGCGCCGCTGCGCACGTGGCGGCCGCGGCCGCGCGAGAATTCAATTCGGCCGTGACCGGCGGTTCGCAGCAGAGCGAGGTGTTCATCATCGGGCATGCGGCTCGCAGCGCGGTGGAGAGCAACGCCGAGGCCGACACGGCGCACGTCATGCAGCTGATTTCCTCGCGTCTGGATTCGGCGGTGCCGGGTCCGGCGGGGGAGCCGGACGGTGCGGGGGGCCGCTACGGCATGGGCGGATCGATCGGCTTCACGACCTAGGCCCCCGTAGAAATATTTCTCAATCCGGTCAACCCGGAGGCGACGGCCTGCGTTTCACTTAACGTTCCGGCTGGTCACGCAGGGCAGAGATGCACCCTCATCGATATGAGCCATTGGAAATCGCACTGGCGACCGTCGCCGATGCCGTCCTTGCGACCGATGCTCAGGAGAAGATCATCTACCTCAATCCGGCCGCGGAAGCCATGACCGGTTGGCGCGCGGTCGATGCGCTCGGAAAGCCGTTGAAGCAGGTCTTTTCGCTCGGTGACCAGCGAACCGCCCTGCCCATCGAAAGCCCGCTGCAGCACCTAGCGCCACCCGACGCCGCCCCGGTGATCGCGATGCCGGCGTTCTTCGTCGACGGAAGCGGACGGAGGGTGCAGATCGAGTACACCGCGGTCGCCATGCGGGACGAAGGCGGCCGCCTGATCGGCGCGGTCATCGTTTGCCGTCCGCGGCGTCACTCCCCGGAAATCCTGGCCTTGGCGGGCAATGCTCATTCGGCGGACCCGGGGGCCCCTGCCGACGAGCGGGAGCGCGCCACGGCGGCCCTGAATTCCATCGGCGACGCAGTGGCCGGCACCGATTTCAGCGGCCGCGTGAATTATTTGAGCGCGGTCGCCGAAAAGATCACCGGCTGGACGCAGGCGGATGCGTGCGGCTTGCCTGCCGACGAGGTTTTCGAATTCATCGACGCCGCGGGCGCGCGAATCCCCTGTCCCATGACCCGCGCGATCATCGAAAACTGCCGGGTGACGCCGGGCGTCGCCTGCCTGCTGCGCCGGCGCGACGGCTGTGAGGTCACGCTGGAACTCTCGGCAGCGCCGATTCACGACAGGAGCGGCGGCGTCATCGGCGCCATGATGGTGGCGCACCTGGTCGCAGCCGCCCGCGCCCAGCCTGACGAGCCGGGAAGGCTCGCGCACGGGGCGGCCGACCTTCCCAATCGATCCGTGTTCGGCATCCGGGTGACGCAAGCGATTGCCGATGCGCGCGCCAAGGGCCGATTCGCGGCGCTTCTGCACGTCGGCCTCGACCGGGTCAAGCAGATCCGCAACTCGCTGGGCCGGGCGACCGGCGACGGCCTCCTCGAGGCCGTGGGCCGGCGGCTGATTCGCTGCGTTCGCACCACCGATACAGTCGGGCGGCAGGGCGAGGACGTGTTCGTCGTTCTGCTGACGGATCTGCCGCGAGTCAACGATGCGGCCGCCTGCGCGGAGAAGATCCTGGCCGCGCTGCAGTCCCCTTACCGGATCGCCGATGAGGTGTTGCGCGTGAGCGCCAACGTCGGGATTGCGATATTTCCCATCGACGCGAGCGAGGGCGAAGAACTGCTGCGATGCGCCGACTTCGCGATGTACCAGGCGAGATACGACGGCCGAAACAACTATCGGCTGTTCTCTCCGAGATCCCCCAACGACCCGAGCGCCTGACGCGGCGGCGCCGTCCGGCGTCGCTTAACTTAATTATCCTCCCTCGGGCTCGTGATTACGCGCGCCGCCCCGGCACCATCGGCCGATCGGTCATTTGTGACCCACCTCTCAATATCGACGCCGCCGACTTCGGTAGTTGCGGGCTAATCATTGGCCCCGCTCGGCCGACATACGGATGATACGAACCGCAAGAAGCGAGTTGAAAGGAATCCAGAATATGCGGCATTTGCCCGGTGACCGGCGCTGCGTGCTGATCATCGACGACGACCCCGTGTTCACCCTGCTCGCCGGCGAGACGCTGGCGCAGGCGGGTTTCGTCGTGCCCGTGGCTCACCGGCAGCGCGAGGCGCTGGAATTGTTCGAGACCCAGAAGCCGGACCTGCTGCTGCTCGATGTGGAGCTGCCCGACGCGAGCGGATTCGACCTGTGCGCGAGGCTGCGCTCGATGCCCGCCGGATTCGATGTTCCGATCATCCTGGTGACCGGAAACAACGACACTGAGTCGATCGCCCGGGCCTACGAGGTCGGCGCCACGGATTTCATCAACAAGCCGGTGCTGTGGCCGACCCTGCCGCATCGGGTGGAATTCATGCTTCGCGCCCGGGACAACATGAGGGCCCTCAGGGCGAGCGAACACAGGAACCGCGCGCTGCTGCAGGCGCTGCCCGATTCGATCTACACCGTCGACGGCAACGGCTTCGTCCTGGATCACATCACCCGCGGCGCGCCGAATTCCGGGGACACGCTCATCGGAAGACGCATTGAGAGCGTCGTGCCGGTCGCCACGGCGCAGGCGGCCCGCCTCGCCATGAACAGCGCGTCCGGGCGCGAGTCGGTGACGACGCTCGAATTTGAAACCGGGAGCGACGGCGACCAGCGGGCCTTCGAGGCCCGTTTGCGCCCGCAGGCGGACGGAACCTTCCTGATGATCCTGCGCGATGCGACCGAAAGGCGGCGCGCGGAACGGCAGATCGAATACCTCGCCTATTACGACACGCTGACCGGGCTGCCCAACCGGCAGTTGTTCGTCCGGGACGTGACCCGCGCCCTGGCCGCGGCGCAGCGCGCGAATGGCATGGTCGCGCTCCTGTACCTCGATCTCGACCGCTTCAAGCGCATCAACGACAACCTCGGTCACTCCGTGGGCGACGCCCTGCTGCGCAGCGTCGCGCGCCGGCTCGAGTGCTGCCTGCGGGCCTCGGACGCGGTCGCGGCGGCCGGGCCCGAGGCCTCCGACGCCGGCCGGATCGCGCGCCTGGGAGGCGACGAGTTCGTGATCCTGCTGACCGACATCGCCGACAAGTCGGACGTATCGCGGGTGGCAGGGCGGATCGAACAGTCGCTCGGCGAGCCGTTCGAGTGTGACGGCCATCGATTCGTCGTCACGCCGAGCATCGGCATCGCCATCTACCCTCAGGACGGAAACGATATCGAAGATCTCCTCGTGAAGGCCGACATGGCCATGTATCAGGCGAAGGATCAGGGAAGAAACGGGCACGCGTTCTACGGAGAGTCCATGCTGGTCCGGTCGCTCGGCCGGCTGGAGCTGGAAATCGACCTGCGGCGCGCGTTCGATGCTCACGAGTTCCAGTTGTATTTCCAACCGAAGATGAATCTTGCGACCGGGGCCATCGTCGGCGTGGAAGCGCTGCTGCGCTGGAACCATCCGGAACGCGGTTGGATTCCCCCGGACAAGTTCATTCCTGTGGCCGAGGAGACCGGAATGATCGTGGCCATCGGCGACTGGGTCATCCGCGAGACCAGCAAACAGCTCAAGAGCTGGGCCAACACGGATCTTAGCCACCTGACGATCGCGGTCAACGTTTCGGTGCAGCAGTTCGCCCGGGAGGACTTTGTGGACAGCGTGCTGCGCACGGTGTGGCAGCACGGCATCAAGCCGCATCAGATCGAATTGGAGATCACCGAGAGCCTTTTGATGAGAAATGTCGACGGCACGACAGCTGCCCTGAAGCGGCTGGGCGCCGCAGGCCTCACCTTGTCCATCGACGACTTCGGCACGGGCTACTCCTCGCTCGGCTACCTGCGCCAATTCCCGGTGGACGCGCTCAAGATCGACCGGTCCTTCGTCAAGGATCTGCCGGCAAGCACGGACGCGGCCGCGATTTGCGCCGCGATCATCGCCATGGCTCGCGAGCTCAAGCTGAAGGTGATCGCCGAAGGCGTGGAAACCGCCGAGCAGCTCGATTTTCTGCGGACGCACCGCTGCGAACAAGCCCAGGGCTACCTGATCAGCAGGCCAATTTGCGTGGCCGACCTCGAGAAGCTGCTGCGCGGCAGCCCGGATTTGCGGCACGGCACGCGGTCGGGCGCCGGCGGGGACTAGCAACGGAAGTCGGGATGCGAACATGAAGCCATACGGATATTGGGATGCCAACGGGGACGCGCCGCCATGAGGCGTTGGTTCGACGATCTGCCGCTGGCAACGAAACTTCGGCTGATCATCCTGACTGCCGCGGTCGCCGCCGTGCTCGTGGCGTCCAGCGTCAAGCTGCTCGTCGACACGCTCATCCTGCGGCACGACCTTGCCGAGAACGTGCTGAACCTCGCCGCAACGTTCGGCGAGAACACGGCCGGTGCGCTGACGGCCGCCGACCGGCCGATGGCGCGCAATGTGCTCAGCACGCTGCGTGCCGATCCGAACATCAGGGCCGTTACGATCTACGACGCCAAGGGGAAGCTGTTCGTCGACGTGCCCTTGGTCCTCGGCGCCCCCAGCCCCGAGGAGCGGATGCAGGCCTGGGGCATCAACGAGCCCGCCCACGACAAGCGGACCATCCTGTACAGAGGGCTGACCCTCGTGCACGCCGAGGCGCCGGTCACTCTGGACGGGGACCAGATCGGCACCATCCATGTGGACGCCGAGCTGGTCGATCTGTATGCGCACCTGCATGTCGCACTTGCGACCATCTTGGCGGCCCTGGCGCTCGCGCTGCTGGCCACCCATGTTCTTGCTAAACGCCTGCAGCGCGTGGTCACGACACCCGTCAAGGCGCTGCTGGACGTCACGCGGCAGGTGCGCGAGGCCAAGAATTTCTCGGTGCGCGGCACGGCGAGCTCGGGCGACGAGTTCGGCGCATTGACCGCGGGGATCAACGGCATTCTGGCGGAGCTGGAAAAGCGCGAAACCAACCTACAAGCCTATCAGAACGAGCTGGAGGCCCGCGTCAAGGAGCGGACCGTGCGGCTGGACGCGGCGGTCATGGATGCGCAGGAGACGCTGGAGCGCGCCGAGGCGGCGAGCCGCGCCAAGAGCGAGTTTCTCGCGCGCATGAGCCACGAGATCCGCACGCCGATGAACGCCGTGCTGGGAATGACCGAGCTCCTCCGGCACGCCACCAAATTGGACGAGCGGCAGCGCCGCTATGCCGACACCATCCATCAGTCGGGAAGCGCGCTCCTCGGGCTCATCAACGACATCCTCGACTTCTCGAAGATTGAAGCGGGCAAGCTCGAACTCGACATAGCGCCGTTCTCTCTGCGCGAGGTGGTCGAGGACGCAGTGGACATCCTGGCGGAGAAAGCGCACGGCAAAGGGCTTGAACTCCTGTGCGACATCGCGCCGGACGTGGAGACTGCGGTGTGCGGAGACGGCCAGCGGCTGCGCCAGATCATCATCAATCTCGTGGGCAACGCGGTCAAATTCACCGATCGCGGCGAGGTGAAGATCGTCGTCCGGCATCTGGAATTCGATCGCAAGCAGTCCACGTTCCGCTTCGAGGTCGTGGACACCGGCGTCGGGATCAAGCCCGAGAACTGCTCGACTATATTCGAGTCCTTTGCACAGGAGGACAATTCGACCACCCGCAAATACGGCGGCACCGGCCTCGGCCTCGCGATCTGCCGGCAGCTGGTCGAGCTGATGGGAGGTCAGATCGGCGTGACGAGCACCCCGGGAGTCGGGTCCACCTTCTTTTTCACGGTGGTCCTCGCCAACGATCCGGCGACGGTGCGCGGTATGCGTCCCGCCGTGCTCAAGCGCACGCGCGTGCTGGTGGTGGACGACAATGCGATGAACCGCGAGATCGTGACCGGGCACCTGCGGAGCTGGGGCGTCGCGGTCACCGAGGCCAAATCGGGCCAGGCGGCTTTGGACATCCTGGGGCCGGAGGATCGCGGCGATTTCGATGCGCTCATCCTCGACGGACAAATGCCGAAGATGGACGGCTTC
Organism: uncultured Gammaproteobacteria bacterium; assembly: GCA_963707765.1. Lineage (GTDB taxonomy): Bacteria > Pseudomonadota > Gammaproteobacteria > Steroidobacterales > Steroidobacteraceae > Bog-1198. Next base: position 341,690 of record CAVPQZ010000001.1, read on the forward strand.
GCGCTGGCCAAGCTCATCCGGGCCCGGCCCGGCTTCGCGGACATTCCGATTCTGATGATGGCCTCCGTATCGGCGGCGCCCCGGGCGGACGACATGGTGGACGATCGCACCGGCTGGGTCAGCAAGCCGGTGCGCCGCTCGCAGCTGCATTCTTCGCTCGCATCGCTCATGGCGGGCCATCCCGAGCCCGTGACGGGAGCCACGGCCACTTTCAGCAAGCGCCTTCCGGCCATCGTGAAGGCGCCGCGCGAGAAATCGCGCATCAAGAACGTGTTGCTGGTCGAGGACAATCCCGTGAATCAGGAATTGGCCCTGGCGATGTTGCGCGAACTGGGAGTGCAGGCGGTGAGCGCGTGGAGCGGCGAGGAGGCTCTGGTCAAGCTCGCCGCGGGGCACTTCGAAGTCGTGTTGATGGATTGCCAGATGCCCAAGCTCGACGGCTACGCGACCACGCGCCGATTGCGCGAATGGGAGCGGCGGACCGGCCGGGAGCACACTCCGGTCATCGCGCTCACCGCCAATGCCCTGAACGGCGACGCCTCCCGGTGCTTCGAGGCCGGCATGGATCGATACCTCAGCAAGCCGTTCACCATTGAGCAGTTGTTTTGCATTCTCGAGTCGTGCGTACCGCATTCGGCCGATGGAGGCTCGGCAGCTCCGGCCCCCATGGTGGCCGAGGCAGCCAGCGGCGCGGACGTGGATGCAAGCGCGGGCGCAAGCATCGGGCCGATCGCGGACACGGGTATCGCCGATCGGCGCGTGAAACTGACGGATCGGCGGGCGAACGCCAATTTGGTGCAAAAATCCGCCGATCTTGGGGCGAATGTCGCCGATCGGGCTGACTTTGCGGCCGATGGAGGCAGCGGCGCGGCTGATCGAGCCGGCGCGGCTGATCGAGCCGGCGCGGCCGATCGAGGCGCCGTGGCCGATCGAGGCGCCGTGGCCGATCGAGGCGCCGTGGCCGATGGAGCCGGCGCGGCCGATGGGGGCAGCGGCGTGGCCGATCGAGCCGCGGCCGCCCGCGAGCCCGATGCCGCCGTGCTGGATGAACGAACGCTGGACAGGATCCGGGACCTGCACCGGCGGGGCGGGCCCAATCTGCTCGGAAAAATGGCAGAGCTTTACCTGTCGAGTTCCCGGGCGCTCATCGACGATGCACGGGCCGCACTGGCCTCAGGCGATGCGAGCGGGCTGGCGCAGGCTCTGCATGCGTTGAAGTCCAGCAGCGGCAGCATCGGGGCGACGCTGCTCGCCGACCTGTGCGAGCGCCTGGAATCGGCGGGACGGCAGTCCGATCTGAACGGCGCCGAGTCTCAGTTCGCGGCGGTCATCGCCGAACACGCCCGTGTGGTCCGGGCCCTTGATACCTTGAGCGCCGCGGCCTAGGGACGCAATCCTCGCGCCGCCGGCTGCGCGGATGACTCAGGCCGGCCCCGGGGCGGCATACACGGGGAATTTGCGGCACAGGGCGGTGACCTCGGCGCGCACGCGCTCGACCACCGTCTCATCGCCTAAGGCGTCGAGCACCTCGGCGATCCAGTCCGCCACCTGGCACACCTCGGCCTCCTTGAAGCCGCGCGTGGTCGCCGCCGGCGTCCCGATCCGCAGCCCGCTCGTCACCATCGGCGGGCGCGGGTCGTTCGGCACCGCATTCTTGTTCACCGTCATGTGCGCCCGCCCCAACGCCGCGTCCGCCTCCTTCCCCGTGATCGCCTTGTCGATCAAATCCACCAAAAACAAGTGGTTGTCCGTGCCCCCGGAGACAATCCGGTAGCCGCGCTCCTGCAGCCGCGCGCTCATCGCCCGCGCGTTGGCCAGAACCTGCGCCGAATAGACCTTGAACTCCGGCTGCAGCGCCTCGTAAAAAGCCACCGCCTTCGCCGCAATCACGTGCATCAACGGCCCGCCCTGCGTCCCCGGAAACACCATCGAGTTGAACTTCTTCGAAAGCTCCCCGTTCTCCCGCGCCAATATCAGCCCCCCGCGCGGCCCGCGCAGCGTCTTGTGCGTCGTGCTCGTCACCACGTCCGCATAGGGCAGCGGGTTCGGATACAGGCCCGTCGCCACCAGCCCCGCCACGTGCGCCATGTCGACGTGAAAATACGCCCCCACCTCGTCCGCTATCGCGCGAAACTTCTCGTACTCCAAATGCCGCGAATACGCCGAAAATCCCGCTATGATCAGCTTCGGCCGGTGCTCGCGCGCCAGCATCCGCACCTGCTCGTAGTCAATCCGCGCCGTCGCCGCATCCAGCCCGTACTGCACCGCCTTGAACACCTTGCCCGAAAAATTCACCTTCGCCCCGTGCGTCAGGTGACCCCCGTGGTCCAGGCTCATCCCCAATATCGTGTCCCCCGCATTCAGCAGCGCCAAATACACCGCCGCATTCGCCTGCGAGCCGGAGTGCGGCTGCACGTTCGCATACCCCGCCCCAAACAGCTCCTTCGCCCGATCAATCGCCAGCTGCTCCGCCACGTCCACGTACTCGCAGCCCCCGTAATAGCGCTTCCCCGGATACCCCTCCGCGTACTTGTTCGTCAGCACCGACCCTTGCGCCTGCAGCACCCGCGGGCTGGCGTAGTTCTCCGAGGCAATCAGCTCAATGTGGTCCTCCTGCCTGCGCCGCTCCCCCTCCATCGCTCCCCACAGCGCCGGATCAAATCCGCTGATCGTCATCGAGGCATTGAACATGCGGTCTTCCTTCAAACGGTTAAAACGATTTTTCCAATGTGACTCGAAGTTTCCATGAGTGCGTGCGCGGCCGCCGCGTCGGCGAGCGGGAAGCTCTGGTGAATCACCGGCCGCACCCGACCTGAGGCGAGCAACGGCCAGACGTTGCGGCGGACCGCCTCGGCGACGACCGCCTTCTCCTCGACGCTGCGCGAACGCAGCGTCGAGCCCGTCACGGTCAGCCGCTTCGTGAGCAGGGTGCCGAGCTTGAGCTCGCCGCGCGCGCCGCCCAGCATGCTGATGATGACGATCCTGCCCTCCATGGCGGCGGCCTGCAGGTTGCGATCGAGATACTCGCCGCCAACCATGTCGAGAATCACGTCGGCGCCTTTGCCCGCCGTTTCCCGGCGGACGACCTCGACGAAGTCCTCGGTTCGATAATTGATGCCCCGCGCTGCGCCCAGCCGCTCGCAAACCCGCGCCTTGTCGTCGGATCCCGCCGTGGCAAAGACGCGTGCGCCGAGGGCCGAGGCGAGTTGAATGGCCGTGGTGCCGATTCCGCTGGTGCCGCCATGAATCAGCACGTCGTCCCCGGCCTTGCAGCGGCCTCGGTCGAAGAGGTTGGTCCACACCGTAAAGAAGGTCTCGGGCAGCGCCGCGGCTTCCACCAGGGTCAAGCCCTGCGGCACCGGCAGACACAGGGGGGCGGCGGCGACGGCGTATTCGGCATAGCCGCCGCCGGGCAGCAGCGCGCAGACCGGATCGCCGGCGGACAGGCCGGTCACCGAGGGACCGATCTCAGCGATCTGTCCGGCGACCTCAAGACCGGGAATATCCGATGCCCCGGCCGGAGGCGGATAGCGCCCCTGGCGCTGCATGACGTCGGGACGGTTGACTCCCGCCGCCGCCACACGAATCAGCACCTCACCCGGGCCCGGCCTCGGGACGGGGCGCATGACAATCCGCAACTGCTCGGGGCCGCCGGGCTGCGCGATCTCGACCACCCTCATCTCGCTGGGAAGCGCCGTCATGGGATCCTTGTTTCGGCCAGGGTTTTGACGTGGGCAACGGCGCTACGGCCGAGTGCGGACAGGTTGTATCCGCCTTCCATCATCGAGACCATCCGGCTCTGCGAATGGCGCCGGGCGGTTTCCATCAGCCTTTGGGTAATCCACTCATAGTCGGCCTCCACCAGCGACATGCCTCCAAGCAGGTCTTCGCGATGCGCGTCGAACCCCGCCGACACGAAAATCATCTCGGGCGCGAATTCGTCGAGGGCCGGCAGCCATTGCTGCTCGACCGCCACCTTGACCTGGGCGCCGCCGCTGTGGGCGGGCAGGGGCACATTGACCATGTTGGGGGCGGCGCCTTCGGCTCCGCTGTAAGGGTAGAACGGGTGCTGGAAGAAGCTGGCCATGAGCACGCGCTCGCGCCATTGCGGGGCGCTGAATATGTCTTCCGTGCCGTTGCCGTGATGTACGTCGAAGTCGATGATGGCGACCCGCCGCAGACCGTGCACGGCGAGAGCATGGGCGGCGGCCACCGCCACATTGTTGAAGATGCAAAATCCCATCGAGGATGAACGCGTGGCGTGATGGCCGCAGGGCCTCACGGCGCAAAATGCATTGCTGGCGCGGCCGGCCATCACCTCGTCCACGGCCAGCATTCCGGCGCCGGCCGCCCGGAGCGCGGCGTCCAAACTGTAGCTATTCATCGCCGTATCGGGATCGAGCTGCACGCGGCCTTCACGGGGCGCACAGGCCAATATCGCCTGCACATAGGCCGCGTCGTGCACGCGCTCGAGATCGCCGACCGCCGCCGGGGGCGCTTCGAGCGTGCGCAACCCGTCGATGAGGCCGGAGGAGCGCATCGCATCGTTGACCGCCGCCAGCCGCTCGGGGCATTCCGGATGCCCCGGACCCATGTCGTGCCGCAAGCAGTTCGGGTGTGTCACATAGGCGGTCGTCACGTATTTTCCTGGGCCATTGATCCAATGACAGCCGGTGGGCAGGCAGCTTGCGAGGCGTCAATATAATCCAGATCGGCGCCCGAACCCGGCCTCGCTGCGATTCCGCTAGCGCGACTTGGCTGACTGCCGTTCGGCAACCCGGCGCAACGCCTCGCGCGGCAGCTCATCGAGCGTGACCCCGCCGTTGTCGATTTGCGCCAGGAGCTTCTGCTGCATCCGCCGGGTCCAAAAGTTCAAGATGTGGTTGGTGATTCCCGCGATCGCATCTTCGCGGTTGTCCTGGGCGCGAAAGAAATTACCGATGTCGTTCGCCATTTGCGCCAAGTGGGCTGCATCGCTCATGCGTTTACTCAGTTCCCCGACGTGATTCGCACCGATCAAGCGCTGCCATAATTCCGGTTCGTCAGATATATTGAATATTATACTGGATTCAGTCCCGGTTCCACTTGGCCACCCGACCCTCTACTCTCCTCCGCACATCATGACATCAAAGCGAACCACCTTGACCCAAAACGCGGACGTCCGCTTCCTCGGACGGATCCTGGGGGACGTCATCCGGCGCTACAGCGGGGAGCCTCTGTTCCAGCGAATCGAGGCCATCAGGGCCGCCTCCGTGGACCGGTTCCGGGGAATCGCCAATCCGCGGGGTCTCGCCACGGATTGGGAGACCTTGTCGCTCGATGAGACCGTGGCGTTCGCACGGAGTTTCATGCTGTTCTCGATGCTGGCCAATCTGGCCGAAGACCGGCAGGTGGGGGGTGCGGAGAAGGAAGCCACGCTCGCGTCCGCGCTCGCCTTCCTGAATTCACAGGGGGTTTCCCCACACGACGCTGCGGCGCTCCTGGCGAACTCCCTGGTCGTTCCGGTGTTGACGGCCCATCCGACCGAGGTGATGCGCAAGAGCATGCTGGACCACCGCAATCGCGTCGCGGTGCTCATGCGCCAGCGCGACGCAGGAGCGGTCGAGACCCCCGAGGGTGAGCTGATCGAGGAAAGCATCGCGGCGCAGATCGCGCTCGCCTGGCAGACGCGGGCCCTGCGGCGCGAACGGCTGTACGTCGCGGATGAAGTCGACGTGGCGCTCACCTACCTTCGGGACGTGTTCCTCCCGGTATTGCCGACGCTCTATGCCCGATGGGAGCGATTGCTGGGTCAGCGGCTTCCGAGTTTCCTGCGGGTGGGGAGCTGGATCGGCGGCGATCGAGACGGCAATCCGCATGTCACTGCGGACTCGCTGCATTGGGCGCTGAGCCGGGCCGCCCAGGCGCTGCTGTCCGATTATCTGGACCAACTGCACGCCGTGGGCAAGGAGCTCTCCATTTCCGTCGAGCTCGCTCCGGTATCGGATGCCGTTCATCAACTGGCGGTGCGCAGCGGCGACCGGAATCCCGCCCGCGCCGATGAGCCCTACCGGCGGGCCATCACGGGCATCTACGCCCGAATTGCGGCCACTTACCAGAGAATTGCCAACCGCCCGCCGCCGCGCCCGGCTTCGGTGGAGGCCGAACCGTATCCGGACGCCCACAAATTGCGCGAAGATTTGCTGGTGCTCGAGCGCTCGCTCGAAAACGAAGGCAAGCTCGGCCGCGTCGAGGCGCGCCGCGGCAGCGCGCTTTCTCGGCTGATCCGCGCGGTGGAGATATTCGGGTTCCATCTCGCGACACTCGACCTGCGCCAAAACTCCGACGTGCACGAGCGGGTGGTGGCGGAGTTGCTGCGGGTGGCGGGCGTGGAGGGCGACTATGGCGCGATGCCGGAGCCCGCGCGGGTTGCATTGCTGCGGCGGGAACTCGCCAGCGAGCGCCTGCTCGCGAGCCCCTTCGCGGGCTACTCCAAGGAGACGCTGTCGGAGCTCGCCATCGTGCGCGCCGCCGCCGAGGCGCACCGTCAATATGGGTCCGCCTGCATCACCACGTACATCGTGTCCAAGTGCGCCAGCGTTTCGGATCTGCTGGAGGTCCATATCCTGCTCAAGGAGGCCGGCCTGTATCGCGCCGGCGAGGCGCCGCGATCGATGATCATGGCCGTACCCCTGTTCGAGACCATCGATGACCTGCAAAGATCCGCGGACATCATGTCCGACTGGCTGGCTCTGCCCGAAATCGCGGGCGTCGCACGGGTGCACGGCTATCAAGAGGTCATGGTTGGCTATTCGGACTCCAACAAGGACGGCGGTTACCTGACCTCGGTCTGGGAGCTGCACCAGGCGACGCGGTCCCTGCATTCGGTGTTCGAGCGCTCGGGCACGCCGATGCAGGTCTTCCATGGCCGCGGCGGCGCAGTGGGCCGGGGCGGCGGCTCGTCCTTTGCAGCCATCCGCGCCCAGCCGCACGGCACGGTGCGGGGGCGCATTCGCATCACGGAGCAGGGCGAGATCATCGCCGCGAAGTACGGCACTCGCGATGTCGCGGCCGCCAATCTCGAATCCATTTCTGCGGCGACCCTGCTGGCCTCGCTGGAGAAGGCGTCGCTCTCCGAGGCGGATCGCCTGCGCTTCGCCGAGGCGATGGATACCCTGTCGGCGGCGGCGCGGCGGGCGTACCGTTCGCTCGTGTACGAGACCCCGGGCTTCCCGGCCTTTTTCCGGCAGATGACCCCGCTCAAGGAAATCTCCGAACTCAAGATCGGCTCGAGACCGGCGTCGCGCTCCCAGTCCGACCGGATCGAGGATCTGCGCGCCATACCGTGGGTATTCAGCTGGGCACAGGCGCGGGTCATGCTGCCCGGCTGGTACGGTGCGGGCCAGGCGCTCGCCTCGTTCGGCGACGGCGCGCTGCTGCGCGAAATGCACGAGGCGTGGCCGTTTTTTCGCGCGACGCTCGACAACCTGGAGATGGTGCTGTCGAAGTCGGATATGAACATCGCAGCCCGCTACGCCACGTTGGTCACCGACGGCGCGCTCGCCGATGAGATATTCGGAGGCATCCGCGAGACGTGGGTCCTGACGCAGGAGCGGCTGCTCCACGTCACGGGCCAGTCACGGCTGCTGGAGAAGCACCCGTCGCTCCACGATTCGATCCGCCTGCGGCTGCCCTACATCGAACCGCTGAACCTGCTCCAGGTGGAACTGCTCAGGCGCCACCGTTCGGGCGAAACCGATCCGCGCGTGCGCGAGGGCATCCAGTTGTCGATCAACGCCATCGCGACGGCCCTCCGGAACAGCGGTTGATCCGTGTTCCCCGAGGCTGACCTCAAGGTGGCCGGTGCGTACTCCCGGCTGGCGGACGCCCCCGGTCCGGAGAGAGTCGCTGCGGCCGCCGAGCTCGTTCTGGCGGTGTTCGATCATTTCTACTGCCAGTTGTGTGAATACCCGTTCCGGGCCAAGCGCGCCTTCGAGGCCATGGATCCCCACGCGTCGATCCAGATCAGCAAGGAGCGCCTCGGGCTGTACAGCCGCTATATCGAGGAACACGGTCCGCGGATGCTGGCGGCGTATCCGGCGCTGTCGAGCGACACCCGGGCCTGGGATGCGATCGAGGCGGCGTTCATGGCGATGATCGCCGACCGCTACGAAGCGGACATCGCATTCAGCTTCGCCCACTCGCTGAGGCGCAACATCGCGCACGGTCTATGGCGCCCCGTGGCGTACTCCTTCCCGCCTCCCGGCAAGTTGCGCGCGCTGTCGATGGCCTCGGTATTCCGGCGCCTGCCCATTCCCGGCCGGGTCGACGTCGATCTGCTGTGCGTCGCCCTTCGGCTGCCGGGCTTCGACGTGCCGTTCCGGGACCTACAGGGGGACGCGCAGCGCCTTCTCGAGCGTCTGCAGGGGCTGTACGAGGGCGCCGACCCCACCCAGGAGGCGGTGGCGCTCGACGTCGTCGAGGCGGGCTTCTACAGGGACCGCTCGGCGTTTCTGGTGGGCCGATGGGTGCTGCGCGACTACAGCATGGTGCCGTTCGTGGTCGGCTACCTCAACAGCGCGGAGGGCATCTACGTGGATGCCGTGCTGCATCAGGTCGCCGACATCCACAACCTGTTCAGTTCGGCGCTCGCGAATTTTCACGTCACGACGCGGCTCTACTACCAGACCTGCGTTTTCCTCTACAAGATCATGCCGCGCCGCCCGCTCGGCCATCACTACTCGACCATCGGCTACAACCACGTGGGCAAAGTGGCGATATTGAACGAGATCATCGAGCAGGTGCGCCAGTCCGGACAGCGGCTGCGGAGCTCGCCGGGCGCGCAGGGGACGGTGGCGCTCGGATTCACCTTCGACGCGTGTTCCTATCACTTGAAGCTGATCCGCGACGTGCCCACGAGTTCCTATAAGTGGGGCTCCTTTCCCGGGGTGAAAGCCGTGCTCGACAAGTACCGGGAGGTCCACGAGATCAACCGCGCCGGCAGCATGCTGGACAACGTGGTGTACTTCAACCTGTGCCTGGACCGCGACCTGTTCGATCCCGAGCTGCTCGAGGAAATCGCCCGCGAGTGCGCCGGCACCGCGCAGCTCGACGCGGACGGCGTCTTCCTGCGTTCACTGATCGTGCAGTTGAAGATCACGCCCTTGCCGATGTACCTGCATACGGCCGACGAAGCCCAAACGAGGACGGTGATCCGCAGCCTCGGCCATTGCATCCGCAACAACGCGGCCACGAACATCTTCAACAAGGACCTCGACTCGAGAAATTACGGCGTCGGCCGCTACGGGCGGGTGTTCCTCTTCGATTACGACGCGGTCGAGCGCCTGACCGAGGTGAAGATCCGCACCAACACCGACATGGAGCCCGGCGAGGAGGCGATACCCGCGTGGTTCTTCGAGGACGGCGTGATCTTCCTCCCGGAGGAGATCGAGCACGGTATGCAGTTCAAGAACGACTTCGCCCGCCGCTGCTTCCGCGAGGAGAACGGCGACCTGCTCCGGGTCGCATATTGGACGGACGTGCAGCAAAAGCTGCTTCGCGGCGAGGTCCCGGAACTGCGGATCTATCCACGCAGCGCAAAACTCGTGGCCGACGCCACCATCAAACAGCGCCCCTACTATCCGTGAGTTCGCGGCCCGCAGCGCGCCGGCCGCCACGGGCGCGAGCCTGCCCGTCCCTTCACCGCCGTCGAACGTACTGCGCCAACTTGCTGTGTGTGCGCGCGGCATCGTCGTCGCTGAACGGGGCGTCGCCCCTGCATTGGCGCATCAGGCGCTCGAAGTCCGCGGCCGGCAGCGGCTTGCTGAAGTGGAAGCCCTGGTATTCGTCGCACCCGGCAGTCTCCAGGAATTTGAGCTGCTCCGGGTTCTCGACGCCTTCCGCGACGACCTTGAGGCTCAGGCTGTGGGCCAGCGATATGATGGCACGGACTATGGATGCATCCTCCGCGCTGCTTGCGATCTCGTCGATGAACACCCGGTCGATCTTGAGCTTGTCGATCGGGAAGCGGCGCAGATAGCTCATGCTCGAATAGCCCGTGCCGAAATCGTCCACCGAGATGAGCACGCCCATCGTGCTCAATTGCTCCAGGATGCGGATCGATTGCTCGGGATCGGTCATGACGGCGCTTTCGGTGAGTTCGACCTCGAGATACCGGGCCTCGAGATCCGCATCGTCGAGCGCGCCGCGGATGACGTCCGCCAGGCCCGAGTGCCGGAACTGGGATGCCGCGAGGTTGACGGAGATGCGCAGCTTGGGGACGCCGGCGTCCTGCCAGGTCCGGGCCTGCCGGCATGCCTCGCGTATCACCCATTCTCCCACGACGCCGATGAGGCCGCATTCCTCCGCCAGGGGTATGAAGTCGCCGGGAGAGACGACGCCGCGGTCGGGGTGAACCCAGCGGATGAGCGCCTCCGCGCTGCGGACCAGCCCTGCACGAATGTCCACCTTCGGCTGGTAGTACAGCACGAATTGCCGCTGGGCGAGGGCGGCGTGCAGGTCGCTCTCCAACTGCACGCTGCGCTGCGCGCCGCGGCGCATTCCGGGGGCATAGCGCCGGGCGTTGCCTCGCCCGACGTCCTTGGCGGCGTGCATGGCGGCATCGGCGTGCGCAAGCAGCGCCTCGTTGGAATCTCCGTCCGCGGGATACACGGCGATGCCGATGCTGGGCGTGGTGTGGATGTCGATGCCGGCGATGCGCACGGGCGCCAGCAGCGCCGCTATCACGGATGTTGCGATGTGCTGCGCCTCGGCGGGATCGGAAATCGAGTTCGCCACCATGACGAACTCGTCGCCCCCGAAGCGGGCCACGGTGTCGCCGACACCGCTCATGGCGGAGAGCCGCCGGGCGACCTCCTGCAGAAGCTCGTCGCCGGCGTGATGACCGAGCGAGTCGTTGATCAGCTTGAACCGGTCGAGATCGCACACGAGCAGCGCGAAGGACAGGCCGTCGCGATCCGCGTGCGCCATGGCCTGGGCAATGCGGTCGTCCAGCAGGACGCGGTTCGGCAGTCCCGTGAGCGGATCATGGGTCGTGAGGTGGCTGAGCTGCCGATTGGCGGCCTCGAGACCCCGGGTGCGGCTCCTGACGTCCTCCTCGAGCCGTCCGACCTCGTCCTTGACGCGCCGGTCGTTCTCCCATTTGCGGCAGAGCGCCGTCGCACATTGCAGGACCTCGATCGGTTCCGCAGGCTTGCGAAGCACGAGCAACTTGTCGGAATGGCCGAGGCGCTGCACGACTTCGGTCCAGTCGTAGTCGGTGTGCGCGGAACAGATGACCACCTGGACGTCGGAGTCCACGGCCCACAGGTGCACGATGGTCTCGAGCCCGTCCCATCCGGGCGGCATGCGCATGTCGACGAACGCCATCGCGTACGGGCGTCCGTCGGCGACCGCCTGCGCCGCCATGGCGACGCCCTCCTGTCCCTGGTGCGCGGAGTCCGTCTCGAAATCCGGGCGCATGGTGACGCGCGCGGCGTCGCCGAAGATGTCCGCCTCGAGAATGTCGAGCGCGGCCTGTCCGGAGGACTCCACCTGCACTCCGAGCACCTTGCGAAAATCATCGTGGATCGCCGCATTGTCGTCGATGATGAGAATCCGCCGGTTGGCGGCTGGAACCCACGAATCACGCATGGCGGGAGTTCGGAGGCGTCAAGGGAAGGTCGAGCACGAAGGCGGCGCCCAAACCCGGGCCGTCGCTCTCGGCGCGCAACGTGCCGCCGAGATCTTGCGCAGCCAGCGCGCCGCTGTGCAGGCCGAAGCCGTGTCCGGATTTTCGGGTGGTGAAGCCGTGGCTGAAAAGCCGTTCCATGTTCTCCGGTGCTATTCCCACGCCATTGTCGATCACGGAGATGCGCACCCCGCACGCCGCGGACTCTATCCGAAGGACGATGCGCTTGTCGGTCTTGCCGGACTCGTCGCATGCGTACTTGGCGTTTCGAATGAGATTGACGAGGATCTGCAGGACCTTGTGCTTGTCGACGGATATCGCGGGAACGCCGGCGAATTCGCGCACCAGCGTGACGCCGTGCCGGGTCAGCGCCCCGGCGTTGAGGCGCAGGCTGTCCTCGACCAGATCGGGGACTTCGACCGTCTCGGTGACGCCGCACAGCTTCGCGTAGCTCTGCTGCATGGCCACGGTGTCCTTGATGTGTTCGAGGTTGTCGCGCAACGAGGCGAGCTCCTGCAGCGTCATGCGCTGATCCTCCGCCAGCTGCTCGCCGAGGGCCGAGAGATACTCCGGTATTCGTTTGCCGCGGTCGTCGGTGGTGAGGAATTCGCCGAGGCGCGGGCCCTGTTCGCGGAGCATCACGGCAAGCCGCGACACCCCGGCGGCCTTGCTCTGTTTGACGCGTTCCGCGACCAGGCTGGCCGAGATGTTGATGCTGTTGAGGATGTTGCCGACGTTGTGCAGAACGTTCGTGGCGACCTCGGCCATGCCGGCCTGGCGCGAGGCGACGATCAATTCCTTGTGAATTCGCTCCAGATCCATCTCCGACGTCTTGCGTTCGGTGATGTCCTGAACCACGGCCACGGCCCCCAGGATCTGGCCGGCCGGCCCGACCAGCCGGCGTGCGCTCGACAGCGTGGAGCGGCGCTCGCCGCCCTTCGGGGCGATGACCAGTTCCAGGTTGCTGATGGTCTCGCCGCGCAGCGCGCGCGCCAGCGGCATGTCCGCCGCGCCGACCGGCGTCACTCCGTCCGAGAGCAAGGTTTGCGAGGCGTCGTCCGACGAATCCAGGCAATGCAGCTCGAGCGCCGCGCGGTTGTGATGGGTGATCCGCCCGGACACGTCGCAGGCCACCAATGCGACGGGCAGGTCGGTGATGACGGTCTCCAGCAGCGTCTGCTGCTTCACGAGCGACTCGGCGAGCTCCTTGCGGTTGCTGATGTCCCGGAGGAATTCGACCGAGCAGTCGGGTACCCCCTGATCGTCGCGGATCAGGGCCGTGGTTGCGCGCACCCAGACGAAGCTACCGTCCCGGCGCAGGTAGCGCTTCTCGAGATCGACGAAGTCCACCTCGCCCGTCCACAAGCGCTCGATCGCGGCCGCGCTCGAGCCGCGATCCTCGGCGTGCGTCAGCTCCCCGAAGCTCGCGGCGGCGAGATCGCCGGCGGCGATGCCGAGCAAGGAGCGGAAGGCCGGATTGCAGCGCAGGAGATGGCCGCTGCGGTCGGCATACGCAATGCCGATGGGGGCTTGGTCGAACGTATCGTGGAACAGCGTCTCGGCCCTGTGAAGATTGCCGCGCGCCGTCACGAGGTCGGTAAAGTCGCTGATGGTGCCGACGAAGCCGGCGATTCTGGCGGCACGAACCAGCTGCTCGCGGAAATACCGCACCTGTCCGGTCGCGGACTGCACGCGGTATTCGAACTTCATGGGCCGGGGATTGCGGGAGAAGTCGTTCCAGGTTTCCTCGACGCGGGCGCGGTCGGCGGGGTGGAGCGCCTGCGCCCAGTCATCGACGCTTTTCTCGGCGGTGATGCCGAACACGCTGCGGTATTCCGGATTGACGTAGGGAGTCGCGCCGCCGTCGCCGGCGTGATAGATGGCCACGGGGGCGCTCTCGAGCAGAGCCTGGGCGATGGCCGCGCTGGCATCGGGGGACTCGGTGGCGGCGGGCGAATAGGGCAGCAGCGCCGATGCGATCAGTCGCGCGCGATGGTCCAACAAGGTGGCGGCCTGCCGCGCCACCAGCACCAGCGTCTCGCGCAGCGCAGGATCGGGCGCGCGGGCCGTCGTTCCGTATACGGCGAGCACTCCGATGGCTTCGCCCGCAGCGTCGCGCAGCGTGCATCCCGTGTAGGATCGGATGAGCGAGCCCGCGACCGTGAATCCGGCATCGCGGAATCGCGCATCCACGCCCACGTCGGCGACCTCGAGCGGCTCCGCCGCCCCGGCGCAATGGGGGAGAAACGGGTCATCCTCAAGTGCGGCCGGCGCGGCCAAGGGCTGTGCCTGCGTGCACCAGTGGGCGGGTTGCCCGGCGACGGCCAGTGACGCAAAGGGGGCCCCGCAGGCCCGCGCGGCGATGCGGGCCAGGTCGTGGTAAACGGGATCGGGCGGCTCCAGCGGGCCCGCGACGTGCCCTGCCGCGAGGCCCTGCTCCGTGCCCTTGGGGCGTGCGCTACCTTGCCGGCTCATGGCGCGGCGCTGCCTGCGAAGTCGTTCGCATGTCTAAAGGGCTCCTTGCGCGGTGGGCTGATACATTAGATATTCTGCGGCAGGGCGGCGCAAAGCAGGGCGGAACGCATCACAGAATCCCCGCCGTAAAGGGTGTGGTGGATCGCAATGTTGCGCGCTTGTGTTAAATGGGCGTGGAGCCTCAGCATGCGAAGATTCGGCGCTTGACGGAGATCCGCGGGACGGCCGGGGAGCCGGGTGCATGGAATCCGGGGCTCGAGTCGGACATACCGAACTCGATCCGGCACCTGTCGACGATTTTTCGTCCCGACAACGTGCTCACGACCTTCGCCGCGGCGGCCGAATTGCGCGGCCTCACGGGACTGACCTTCAGCGAGCTGGCGGTCTTCCGGCCGGAGCGGCTCGCGCTGCACGAGGTGCTGATTCGCGTCACGGCCGATTTCTCGGTGCCGGACGGCTCGCGGATCGAGGATCTGGGCATCAATTTCCGCAAGATCGCGCGGCGCCTGCTCGAACGCCACGTCATGCCGCAGATGGACATGCTGAAGGCTGCTTACGATCGGGCGCGCGCTGCGGCGGCCGAGGCCGTCGAGAGCGCGCTCGCGGAGGTTTGCCCGGAGCCGGCGGCACCGGCGGCTTCGGGCGCCTGGCGAATGTTCGGCCGCAAGGGCGCCCGCCACGCCCCCCCCGCTCCGGCCAGCCGCAGCGGCTGGGGTCCCCGTGAAGCCGCGATGCTCGAGAGCATGGCGGTCACGGCAGGCGACTCGTTGAAGGGCGCCGTGTGCCGGGCGCTCGCGCGCGTGATGTCGGCGTTGTTCGCCACTCACGGCCACGCCTGGGGAAGCCGCGACCTGATCGTCTCCCTGGCGACGAATCTCGAGGCCAACGCCTGCGGCAGCGACGCGATCGGCCGCCGGCTCGATGAGATCCTGCGGGTTGCGGCGCCGGCCGAAGGGTTTCGGCTGCTGCCCGGCCAGGAACGGCCGTTCGTCATCAACACGAAGGGCGCGTCGGCTTCGGGCAAGAGCACGCTACGGCCGCTGCAAAAGGACCTGGCCGGCGCCATCGGTGTGGAGTGGCGTGACTTCGCGCTGATCAGCCCCGATATCTGGCGCAAGCAGCTCTTGGACTACGGCTCCCTCGGCGACGCCTACAAGTATGCGGGCGCGTTCACGGGCGAGGAGCTGCAGATCATCGATTCAAAGCTGGATCGGCACATGGCGCGCAAGAATGAGCGGGGCGACATGCCGCACCTGCTGATCGACCGCTTCCGCTTCGACAGCTTCGCGCCGGATTCGAACGAGGCGGGAAGCAATCTTCTCACGCGATTCGGCCAGACCGTTTATCTGTTCTTCGTGATCACGCCGCCCGATCAACTGGTCGAGCGTGCCTGGAAGCGCGGCCTGGAGTTCGGCCGCTACAAGGCGGTCGACGACACCCTCGCGCACGCCGTCGAGGCCTACAGCGGGATCCCGGCGGTGTTCTTCACCTGGGTCCGCCGCGGCGACAAGCGGATGCGCTTCGAATTCGTGGACAATGCGGTACCCTTCGGGGAGCGGCCGCTCACTGCCGCGTTCGGCGACAACGCGACGTTCAACGTGCTGGATGTCGGCAATATGCTCAACATTGACCGGTTTGCGCGCCTCAACGTAAATGCCCGGTCGCCGTCCGCCCTGTTCATCGACCGCAACCTGCTGGCGCCGGGCATCAATACGGCGTTTCTGCGCCGGTGCAGGGACGAATTTCGCACGCTCAACTTCGTCGAGCAGCCGACGGGGCGAATCTACCTGCGGATCGAAGCCGGCGCACCCGTGTGGAAGGACGCGGCGCCGCTGCAGCAGGCACTTGCCGATCCGGACACCCGCGCGGGCGTGGCGGCCGTGGCGGCCGACGACCGGATCGCGCAGACCGCTCAAGCATCGTCGCCGCGATACCTGTCATCCTCGGAGGGGGGTCTTCAGGCCGCGACCCTCGGACGATGGGGGATGGGCTAGGAGCCGGCTCCTACATCCAGGAAGTCGCAGTGGCGTTCCACGTGCGCCGCCAGATCGAGCGTGTGCTGGCGCGTCAACCGCTCGGCCAATTCGGTGTCGCGGCGCTCCAGCGCCTCGATGATCTTGAGGTGGTCGATGATGGAGCGCGCGGCCCGGTCGCTTTGCGTGATGGTGGCCCTGCGGATCGCGCGAACGTGCATGAGCAGGTTGCGCGTCGCCTCGATGATCGTTTGCGATCCGCCCAGCGCGATCACCGCCGTGTGGAATGCGATGTTGGCATCCGAGTACTCGCCCAGATGCTCGGATGGCGGGGAATTCTGGAACTCATCAAAAAGATGCCGGAGCCGCGCGATGTCCGCGTCGGAGGCGCGCATGGTCGCGAGCCTCGCGGCCATGGATTCGAGGGCCGCCCACATCTGCACCATTTCGATCATTTCGCGCTTCGATTTGCGCAGGATGTAGATGCCCCGGCGCGGTATCGTGCGTATGAATCCTTCCTGTTCCAAGAGGGACAATGCCTCCCGGATCGGCGTGCGGCTCACGCCGAGCGCGGCGGTCAACTGCCGTTCGTCGAGGCGCAATTCCTGATTCGGATCATAGATGTCCGTTTCCGAGATGGCATTCTTCAGCAAGGCGTAGGCCTGATCTCGCAGGCTGGTCGAATTCAGCGGCGCCAGCGCCAGGGGCGCCGATCCGCTCGTCCTCTGCACGAGACTTGCAATGCTGCTCATTCCCAATTCCCTGTTAGCAGTAATTCAATGGCGGTAAGGGCCACGCCGTGGGCATCGGCCAACTCCCGACAAGATATATCATATGACAAAAACACGACCATCAGATGAATTCCTGCGGGATCGGGGCCGGGTTTTTGACGGGACGGTTTTGCACGAGCACCCCGCGCATTCCGGCGGGCTACGGCCCTGGTTGCCCGTACCGGAGGCTTGTTGGCACGCCTGAATTGGTCTATATATGATATACCAGCAAAAAGATGGCTATTGGTTGGCTGGCTAGGGCGGGTGTGGCTTTGGTGCCGTTGATGAGGGGGAGAGACGATCGCGAACCGGACTTGATGGGTGCACGCGTCATCCGACACTCGAGGATGGAGGCCTTGCCCCAGTCGACGCCGGTTTGCCGATGGCGCGAGGTCGAAGGCCTCGCGCCTCCCGAATTACAACTGCGCCTTCCACCACGTACATAACGACAGGGGGAAGCAGAAATGAGCGCAAATTTGGATACGGGGTCCGGTTCACCACTGAGCAATCCGTGGGTGCAATTGATCATCGGCGTCATTTGCATGGCGTGCGTCGCCAATCTGCAGTACGGCTGGACCCTGTTCGTCAATCCCATCGACGCCAAATTCCACTGGGGGCGTGAGGCGATCCAGGTGGCCTTCACCACGTTCGTCCTCATCGAGACCTGGCTGGTGCCGGTCGAGGGATATCTGGTGGACCGCTTCGGGCCCCGCTGGGTCGTCATCGGCGGGGGCGTCTTGGTCGGCATCGCCTGGGTGATGAATTCCATGGCGGAGTCGCTGACGGTTCTGTATCTGGCCGCGGCCATCGGCGGCATCGGCACCGGCTGCGTGTATGGCACCTGTGTCGGCAACGCCCTGAAATGGTTTCCTGGACGGCGCGGGATCGCCGCCGGCATCACGGCGGCCGGATTCGGCGCGGGCGCCGCGCTCACCATCATTCCGATCTCGCACATGATTTCCACCGACGGTTATCAGCACGCATTCTTCGTCTTTGGGTTGCTGCAGGGCGGGATCGTATTCGTCATGGGGTGGCTGCTGCTGGTCCCGCCGCCGGCCATCTTGAATGCCCAGGTGAAGCGCAATACCACCGGCCACGGCTTCAAGCCGCGCGAAGTGCTGCGCAGCCCCGTGTTCTATGTGCTCTACCTCATGTTCGTCCTGATCGCCGCCGGCGGGCTCACCATGACCGCATCGGTAAAGCCGCTCGCCGCGGATCTCAAAATCGACAAGATCCCGGTGGACTTGTTCGGCGTGACGCTGGCTGCGGGCCTGTTCGCAGTGTCGCTCAGCCGCATTTTCGACGGGGTGGGCCGGCCCTTCTTCGGTTGGCTGTCGGACCGCATCGGGCGCGAACACACCATGGCGATCGCCTTTCTGATCGGCGCCGGGGCCTTGTTCACCCTGAGCCAGATCGGCGGCACCAATCCCGTGGTGTTCGTCCTGGTGACCGCGCTGTATTTCGGCGTGTACGGCGAGATCTTCAGCCTGTTTCCCGCGACTCAGGGAGACACCTTCGGCTCCAAGTACGCCGCCGCCAACGCCGGGATGCTGTACACGGCCAAGGGTACCGGCGCGCTGCTGGTGCCCTTCATGACGGGCATCGCCAAGGCGCACGGCCATGCGACGGTATTCTCGATATTCGTGACCTTCAACGTCGTCGCCGCGCTGCTGGCCCTGTTCGTGCTGAAGCCCATGCGGGCCCGGCACTTCGCCCAAACCAACTCGGCTTTTCCGGCGACGGCGCCGGATGAGCGCGCCCCGCCCCGGGCGCCGGCGCGCGCGAGCTGAAGGCGGGGCCGGAGACTCTGGTAATCGCCGACCCGCGCGCCGAGGCGGGTCGGCCCTTTCGATCAATTTGGAGGAAAGATGTCCACTGCAAACCCCACATCGATTCAGCCGAAGACCACCGCAGAAGACACGCTGCAGCGCAAGAGCCGCGACGCCGGCGTGGTCTCGGGCGGGCATCTGGTGGCAAAGGCTCTGAAGAACGAGGGAGTGGACACGATCTTCACGCTCTGCGGCGGCCACATCATCGACATCTACGACGGCTGCGTCGATGAAGGCATCCGCATCATCGACGTGCGCCACGAGCAGGTGGCGGCGCATGCCGCCGACGGTTACGCACGGCAAACTGGCAAGCTCGGCTGTGTGGTCACCACCGCGGGACCGGGCTGCACCAACGCGGTCACCGGCATCGCGACGGCGTTCCGTTCGGAGAGTCCGGTATTGCACATCGGCGGCCAGGGCGCGCTCACCCAGCACAAGATGGGATCGCTGCAGGACCTGCCGCACGTCGACATGATGACTCCCATCACCAAGTTCGCCGCCACCGTGCCTTCCACCGAGCGGGTTGCGGACATGATCTCGATGGCCGTCCGGGAAGCATTCAACGGCGCACCGGGCCCCGCGTACCTCGAAATTCCCAGAGACGTGCTTGACCGGGAAGTGGACCTCGCCAAGGCCGTGATTCCGAAGCCAGGGCACTACCGCGCGTCGACCCGTTCGGTCGGCGATCCGCGCGACGTCGAGAAATTGGCCGATATCCTGGTCAATGCCGAACGTCCGGCCATTCTGTACGGCCAGCAGGTCTGGCAGGCGCGCGGCCACGTGGAGGCCGTCGAGCTGTTGCGCGGCCTGGACATTCCGGGCTATTTCAACGGCGCCAGCCGCGGCCTGTTGCCGCCCGGCGACCCGCATCATTTCGACCGGACTCGCACCCAGGCCTTTGCCAACGCCGATGTCATCGTCATCGTGGGCACGCCGTTCGATTTTCGGATGGGCTACGGTAAGCGCATCGCCAAGGAACTCACCCTGGTGCAGATCGACCAGGACTACCGCACCGTCGGGAAGAACCGCGACATCAGTTTGGGGTTGGTGGGCGATCCGGGCGCCATACTTGGAGCCGTGCTGCAGGCCGCCTCGGGCCGCATCAAGGGCGACAAGCGCCAGGCGCGCCAGAAATGGCTGAAGACCTTGAGCGACGCGGAGGCCGCGGCGACGACAAAGCTCATGCCGCTGTTCAAGTCCGACAGCGTTCCCATTCATCCCTACCGGGTCGCGTGGGAGATCAACGAATTCCTGCGGGACGACACCATCTACATCGGCGACGGCGGCGATGTGGTCACGATTTCCGCGCAGGCGGTGCGCCCGCGCCGGCCCGGCCAATGGATGGATCCCGGCGCGCTGGGCTCGCTGGGGGTCGGTACCGGTTTCGCCATCGCCGCCGGGCTCGCCAATCCGTCGAAGGAAGTCCTGTGCTACTACGGCGATGGCGCCTTCGGCATGACCGCGTTCGACATGGAAACGGCCAACCGCTTCGGGGTCCCGTATCTTGCCGTCATCGGCAACAACTCGGCCATGAATCAGATCCGCTATGGGCAGCTCGCCAAGTACGGCGAACAGCGCGGCAACGTCGGGAATCTGCTGGGCGACGTCCCGTTCGGCAAGTTTGCCGAGATGCTGGGCGGCTACGGCGAGGAGGTGCGGGACCCTGCGCAGATCGCGCCGGCCTTGAGGCGCGCACGCGAGTCGATGCAGAAGCTGCGCCGTAGCGCGGTGATCAACATCTGGGTGGATCCGCGCGAGTATGCGCCGGGCACCAAGAATCAGACGATGTACAAATGATCGCCACCTGGAGTCTCTTGAATGGGTAAGGCATTGGATGGAGTTCGCATTCTCGACTTCACGCACGTGCAGTCGGGACCCACCTGCACGCAGCTGCTCGCGTGGTTCGGCGCCGACGTCATCAAGGTCGAGAAGGCGGGGGCCGGCGACGTGACCCGGGAACAATTGCGCGACATCCCGGGGGTGGACAGCCTGTACTTCACGATGCTCAACCACAACAAGCGCTCCGTGACCCTGGACACCAAGAGTGCGCAGGGCAAGGAGGTGCTCGAGCGCCTGGTCAAGCGCTGCGACGTCCTGGTGGAGAACTTCGCCCCGGGGGCGCTCGACCGGATGGGGTTCACCTGGGAGCGCATCCAGGAACTCAACCCGAGGATGATCGTCGCGTCGGTCAAGGGCTTCGGTCCGGGGCCGTACGAGGACTGCAAGGTCTATGAGAACGTCGCGCAGTGCGCGGGCGGTTCGGCGTCGACGACGGGCTTCGACGACGGTCCGCCGCTCGTGACCGGCGCGCAGATCGGCGACAGCGGCACGGGGTTGCACCTCGCCCTCGGCATCGTCGCGGCCCTGTACCAGCGCAACACCAGCGGCCGGGGCCAGCGTGTGCTGGCGGCGATGCAGGACGGCGTGCTCAATCTCTGCCGGGTGAAGCTGCGCGACCAGCAGCGCCTGGCGCGCACCGGCGTCATGAAGGAATATCCGCAGTACCCGAACGGGAAGTTCGGCAGCGCGGTGCCGCGCGCCGCGAACGCCTCCGGCGGCGGACAGCCGGGCACCATCATCAAGTGCAAGGGATGGGAGACGGATCCCAATGCCTATCTGTACTTCATCGCCCAAGCGCCGGTGTGGAAGGCGATCTGCCGGGTGATCGGCAAGGAGGCGTGGATCACGGACCCGGATTATGCGACGCCGGATGCGCGGCTGCCGCGGTTGCGCGAAGTGTTCGCGACTGTGGAGGAGTGGACGGTCACCAAGACGAAGTTCGAGGCCATGGCGCTGCTCAACGAGCACGACATTCCGTGCGGGCCGATCCTGTCGATGGAGGAATTGGCGAACGAACCGTCGCTGCGCGCCACGGGCACCATCGTGGAGGTGGACCATCCCACGCGCGGCAAGTATCTTACGGTGGGGAATCCCATCAAGCTGAGCGACAGCCCGACCGAGGTCACGAGATCGCCGCTGCTGGGGGAGCATACCGATGCGGTGCTCAAGGAGCTGGGGTACGGCGCGGAGCAGCTCGCGGCGCTGCGCGCAAGCAAGGTGATTTGAGGCCTGGCTGATCTGGGTGGACGCGGGCAACAGGGACGACTCGACGGACGAAGATTGAATTCAAACAACGCGCACAGGCGTTTCTAGGGGGATCAGACAATGCATAAGTGGAAGTTGGCCAAACCGATGATGGTGGCGCTGGCGGCGTGCGCCGCGACCTGCGCCATTGGGGGCGCTGCATTTGCGGACGATAGTCAGGATACTCAGGCGCTGAAGGAGCAGCTGCGGCTGATGCGCCAGCAGATGGATCAGCTGCAGAAGCAAATCGACACCTTGTCCAGCAAGCAGGCAGCCCAATCCGCGCAGACTCAGCCGGCCCAGGCTCCGCCGGCGGGCGCCGGACCGAGCACCGCCAAAGCCAATGAAACGATGTCGCCCCTCGAGAAAAAATTCGACAGTTTCCTCAAGGGCTTCTACGGGGCGCTCGACGTGTCGGTGGACTACACCACGAAGGGCATCTACAACCCGGTCGCGTACCCCTGGGGCTATGCCAGCGGCGCGCCCGGAAGCCCGTACGTGACGACCGGTGGGCAGAAGGCGGGACCCTACGGCAGGGTTGGCTGGCTCGGGGCGATGTCCAGCAACGGATCGAGCATCGGCTATAGGGGCTCGCACCGGATTCCCGACACCGACATCGATTTCATCTATCAGGTTTCCACCTCCATCAACATGGTGGCGGCGCCCGGCCTGCAGGATACCTGGACCAAGTCCTCGAACACGGTGCAGGGAGCGATCGGGCTCGGCGACACCTTCGTGGGCTTTCAGGGCCAGTCCTGGGGCAAGGTCAAGTTCGGCGAGATGTACATGCCGTACAAGACCTCGACGGACCGTCTCAATCCATTCGGCTCCGGCCTCGGCAATTATGCCGTCATCATGGGCAACTCGGGCGGCGACAACCGCGTGGAGTTCGGTACCCGGGGAGACGACGTCGTCGCGTACAACTCGCCCACCTGGGCTGGGCTCAGCTTCGATGTTGCCTACCAGTTCGGCCAACAAGTCGACCCGAACAGTGATCTACAGCCGCTCGGGTCTCCGGACTGCAACGGATCGAACAACCCGGGCAGCGGCAACCTGATGCTGAACTGCGACGACGGTGGCTACGACCGGGCGTACAGCGCGGATCTCAAGTTCGAGATGGGCGGCCTGTACCTCGTGGGTGCCTACGAGATCCACAAGCGGGTGAACCGCAGCAGCGACGGCATCGGCGCGAACAGTCCCTATTACGGGTATCTGGTCGGTCAGGGGCCGAACGGTCCGAACGCCTACCTCCTCGACTGGGCGGACTACCAGGCCTATGCGGCGGAGTATCCTGGCGCGGCGGCAGCCGGCTCGCCCGCCTACAACACCGCTGTCGACGTGGCCGACGAATGGGCAATGAAGTTCGGTGGCCAGTACCGCTTCGACTTTGGCCTGTCGATCAATTACTTGTACGAAGAGTTGCATCGCGAAGTGCCTCCGGAAATGGAGTTCCAGAACGAGCGGCAGCGCAACGGCATGTGGTTCGCGCTGCAGCAGTCTTTCTGGGACGGCCGGGACGTCGCGGCGGTGGGCTGGGCGCATGCCGGAGCGACCGTGGGAGACCCGGGCGGACAGCACAACTACAATCCGAACTCGACCGGTGATCAGTCCAACATGTACACCTTCCAGTGGTGGCATAAATTCGACAAGCAGTTGACGGTGTATTTCGACTGGGCCGAAACCATCAACGACGGCAATGCGCATTACGACATCGGCGCCGGCGGACATGGGATCAAGACCGACTGCCACGATGCCACGCACAATCAGTTCGTGGACTATAGCAGCGCGGGTCCGACTACCTGGGGCGGCTGTCACGAGCAGGGCATTTCGACCGGGGTGAGCTATCGGTTCTAATCGGAGATGCCGTGAGGATACGATCCGGTGCGGCGCGGGGGCCGCTTCTGGCGGGAACGCTGGGGGCGGCCTCACTGGGTGGATTCGGCTCGGGGACGGCACTATGTTCGCCACCCCGGGAGCCCATGCAGAACGAAATCGTGGTCACAGCCACCCGGCAGTCGGATGCGGCAATTGCCGCCCGAGTGTCTTCGGCCATCAAGCGGGATCCTTACATTTTCAGCGATCACACCACGGTGACGGTCGAGAACGGTGTGGTTAGACTGGGGGGCGTGGTGCGCGACTTGTCCGACCTGAACTCCATCCTGCGGCTCGCTCGCCGAGCCGCAGGGCGCGGGCGGGTGGTGAACGAAATCGAATACCAGCCGGTCGACGACGATGGGAATTGAGCGTGGGGTTGGCTCAACGAAAACCATGAGGTGAATGCCTTGTCCACTACGATGAATCGACTATTGACCCTGGCGATGACGGCGCTGGTGGCCTGCGGCTCGACCGCGTGCGCGATGGGTCCGCGCAAGACGGATGCGGAGCGGCGTGCCGACGAGGCCACCGTGGAACGCGTTCAAGCCGCCCTGAGCGCCGACAGGGTGCTGTATGCGCGCCACATCACCATACGGGCCGACGGCGACGTGGTGACGCTCGGCGGCTATGTTTGGACTCCCGAGGAGCTCAATCTGGCGCTGCAGGATGTGCAAGCGGTCTCGGGTGTCGCCAAGGTCGTGGACCGAATCGAAATTGACCGCGGCGCCGTCAGCGATTCGGCGGTCACCCGATAGGCGCGCGAGTGAAAATTGCGATCATCGGTGCCGGTGCGATCGGCGGTTACGTGGGAACGCGGCTGGCGCACGCTGGCGATGAGGTGACTTTCATCGCGCGCGGGTCGAACCTCGAGGCCCTGCGCGCCCGCGGGATCCGCCTGGTCATGGGCGACGGCAGCGAAGTGTCCGTGCCGACAGTTCGCGCGACCGACAACTACGTGGAGGCCGGGCCTCAGGACCTGGTCATTCTCGCGATGAAGGCGCATCAGGTCGAGGCGGTGGCGCCGCAGGTCCCGAGTTTGTTCGGCCCCGATACGGTGGTGGTGCCGATGCAGAACGGCATTCCCTACTGGTATTTTCACCGCTACCCGGGCGAGCTGGCGAATTCTCAGGTCAAGAGCGCAGATCCACACGGGCTGATCGGCCGGCACATACCCTGCGAGCGCGTCATCGGCTGCGTCGTGTATCCGGCCGCCGAACTGCTGGCGCCGGGCGTCGTCAAGCACGTGGAGGGCAATCGCTTTCCGGTCGGTGAACCCGACGGCAGCCATAGCGAGCGGGTGAATCGCGTGTCCGAGTGCTTCATCCGCGGGGGACTGCAGGCGCCCGTACTCGCCGACATCCGCGCGGAGATCTGGCTCAAGCTCTGGGGCAACCTGACGTTCAACCCGATCAGTGCGCTCGCACGGGCAACGCTGGCGGGCATCTGTCAGTATCCGCTGGGCCGGGAGCTCGCGAAGGACATGATGACCGAGGCGCAGGCCATCGCCAACAAGCTCGGGGTGACGTTCCGGGTACCCTTGGAGAAGCGCATCGCCGGCGCCGAGCGCGTCGGACACCACAAGACCTCGATGCTCCAGGACGTGGAAGCCGGCCGAGAGCTGGAGGTCGATGCGCTGCTGGGTTCCGTCATTGAACTTGCCCGCATGACGGGCACCCCGACCCCGCACTTGGACACGGTGTATGCGCTGACCAAGCTGCTGGCACGAAGCCTTCAGGATAACAAGGCATTGCTCCAGGGACCGCACTGACGAGCCGCGGCGACGTCGGGCCCCGGTTAAAATTCGCGCTCTCGGGCCGGCAACGGCCCTACAATGCACACTCTTTGAGACCTCAAGAGGCCCAGACCGATGAATGTTCACGAGTATCAGGGCAAGGAAATTTTGCGCAGGTACGGAGTCGCCACGCCGCGCGGCGTTCCGTGCCTCTCGGTGGCCGACGCCGACGCCGCCGCGCGCCAGCTCGGCGGTAAGGTTTGGGTCGTGAAGGCCCAAATCCATGCGGGCGGCCGTGGCAAGGGCGGCGGAGTCAAGGTGGCCAAGTCCCTCCAGGAGGTTCATGACTTCGCCCGGGCGATTCTCGGCATGACGCTGGTGACCCATCAGACCGGGCCGGAAGGCCGCGTCGTGAGGCGTCTCTTGGTGGAGGAGGGCGCCGACATCAAGAAGGAGTTGTACGTCGGAATGGTGGTCGACCGCGGCACGCAGCGCGTCACGCTGATGGCCAGTTCCGAGGGCGGCATGGACATCGAGGAAGTCGCCGCCCATGCGCCCGAGAAAATTTTCAAGGTGTCCATCGACCCCGTGGCGGGCCTCACGGACAGCCAGGCCGACGACGTCGCCGGACAGATCGGCGTGCCCGTGGGATCGATCCCCGAGGCGCGCAAGCTCATGCAGGGCCTGTACAAGGCATTCGTGGAGTGCGATGCGTCGCTCGCCGAAATCAACCCGCTGATCCTCACCGGGGACGGCCGGGTGCTGGCCCTCGATGCGAAGCTGAACTTCGATTCGAACGCACTTTACCGCCATCCCGAGATCGTCGCCATGCGGGACCTCGACGAAGAGGACCCGGCGGAAATCGAAGCGTCCAAGTACGACCTGTCCTACATCTCGCTGAATGGCAACATAGGCTGCCTCGTGAACGGGGCGGGACTGGCCATGGCGACCATGGACACGATCAAGCTGTTCGGTGCGGAACCCGCCAACTTTCTCGACGTGGGCGGCGGCGCGACCACGCAGAAGGTCACGGAGGCCTTCAAGCTCATGCTGAAGAACCCCGCGGTGAAGGGAATTCTGGTCAACATCTTCGGCGGCATCATGCGCTGCGACACCATAGCGGAGGGCGTCATCGCCGCGGCGAAGGAAGTAAAGCTCGCGGTGCCGCTGGTGGTGCGCATGAAGGGTACGAACGAAGACCTGGGCAAGCAAATGCTGAAGGCGTCCGGACTGCCGATCATCTCCGCTGACAACATGGCGGACGCGGCCCAGAAGATCGTCGCGGCCGTCGCGCAACAGCGGGGGACTGTCTCGTGAGCATTCTCATCGACAAGAACACGCGGGTGATGACGCAGGGCATCACCGGCAAGACGGGTGCGTTCCACACGCGACTGTGCCGCGAATACGCCAACGGCAGGGCCTGCTTCGTCGCCGGCGTGAATCCCAACAAGGCCGGCGAGGACTTCGAGGGCATACCGATCTTCGGCAGTGTGCAGGAGGCCAAGCAGCGGACCGGCGCCACGGTGTCGGTCATCTACGTGCCGCCACCCTTTGCCGCCGGAGCGATCGACGAGGCCGTGGACGCGGATCTCGATCTCGTCATCTGCATCACCGAAGGCGTGCCGGTGCGCGACATGATCGCAACGCGCAACCGCATGCAGGGCAAGCGCACGCTGCTCGTCGGCCCGAATTGCCCGGGCGTGATCACACCGGACGAGATCAAGATCGGCATCATGCCCGGACACATCCACAAGAAGGGGCGCATCGGCGTCGTGTCCCGGTCCGGCACCCTGACTTACGAGGCCGTCGGGCAGTTGATGGATCTCGGCCTGGGCCAGTCCACCTGCGTCGGCATCGGGGGCGATCCTGTGAACGGCATGAAACACATCGACGTCATGCGGCTGTTCAACGAGGACCCGCAGACCGACGCCGTGATCATGGTGGGCGAGATCGGCGGCGGCGACGAGGAAACCTGCGCGCGCTGGATCAAGGATCACATGAAAAAACCCGTCGTCGGCTTCATCGCCGGCGTGACGGCGCCGCCCGGAAAGAGGATGGGCCATGCCGGCGCGATCATCTCCGGCGGCAAGGGAACGGCCCAAGAGAAGCTCGCCGTGATGGAGGAGTGCGGGATCAAGGTCACGCGCAATCCGGCGGAGATGGGCAAGCTGCTGAAGTCCGTTCTCTAGAATGAGCCGGCCGGTCCTCTGGGCGCGGTTCCGGACCCACGATGGCCGCATCGGGTTCGGAACCTTGGAGGGCGAGCGCCTCACTCCGCATGATGGCGATCTGTTCAATTCGCCCAGGCCGTCGGGCGCCGCGGTGCCCAAGGACTCGGTCACGCTGCTGGCGCCTTGCGAGCCGTCCAAAATGATCGCGTTGTGGAACAACTTCGGCGCCCTGTCCGCGAAACTCAACGTGCCGGCGCCCGCGCATCCGCTGTTCCTCATCAAGCCGGGGACGTCGGTCATCGGTCCGGGTGAGCCGATTCGCCGGCCGGCGGGATACGCGGGCAAAATCGCCTTCGAGGGCGAACTGGGGATCGTCGTCGGACGCCGCGCCAAGGAGGTACCGATCGAGGACGCCGAGGCGCATATTCTCGGATACACCTGCGTCAACGACGTGACGGCTGCCGAAGTGCTCAACGAGAATCCCGATTTCGCGCAGTGGTGCCGGGCGAAGGGCTACGACAGCTTCGGCTGCATGGGGCCGGTCATCGCCACGCATCTCGACCTCGCCGGAGCGCGCGTCGTCACCTGCGTTGGGGGCGCCGAGCGCCAGAATTATCCGCTGTCGGACATGATCATGACCCCCGCTGAACTGATCAGCCGCCTGTCGCACGACATGACGCTGCTGCCCGGGGACGTCATCGCCTGCGGAACGTCGCTGGGAGTCGGGTCCATCCGGGACGGCGCCTCGGTGGAGATATCGATCGAGGGGATCGGTACGTTGGTCAACTTGCTGGCCCCATGAGCGGACCAACGACGCACGACAATCCAGGGGTGCTTCTGCGCCGGATGTTCGATGCCGCCGTCGGTTGCGCGCAGCCGGCCCATTGCATTCCGCCGCATCTACCCTCCGCGCCGATCGGCAGGATGATCGTCATCGGCGCGGGCAAGGCATCCGCGGCCATGGCGCGGGCCGTGGAGGACCACTGGACGGGGCCGCTGTCGGGTCTCGTGGTCACGCGATATGGCTACGCGGTTCCCTGCCGGCACATCGAAATCGCGGAATCCGCGCATCCCGTTCCGGATGCCGCGGGCTTGCGGGCGGCCGAGCGGATGCTCGACACCGTGAAGCACTTGAGCGAAGACGACCTCGTCCTGTGCCTGATCTCGGGCGGCGGCTCGGCGCTGCTGCCCCTGCCGGCACCCGGCCTCGGGCTCGACGACAAGCAAGCGGTGAATCGCATGCTCCTCAAGTCGGGCGCCACGATCAGCGAGGTAAATTGCGTGCGCCGGCACCTGTCGGCCATCAAGGGCGGCCGGTTGGGCGCGGCGTGCCATCCGGCGCGCGTGGTCACGCTGCTGATTTCGGACGTGCCGGGCGACCGGCCGATCGACATCGCCTCCGGGCCCACGGTGGCCGACCCCACCACGTGCGCCGATGCGCTCGGAATCGTGCGCCGCTACGGCATCGACCTGCCGGCGGCGGCCCGGGAGATCCTCGAGACCGGGCGCGGCGAATCCGTAAAGCCGGGGGATCCACGGCTCACGCGCGCGACGCTGCGCATCGTCGCCGCGCCGCAGGCCGCGCTCGAGGCCGCGGCGGCCGTGGCGCGTAATGAGGGAATCGAGCCTCACATACTGAGCGACGCCATCGAAGGAGAGGCGCGCGACGTGGGCAAGGTATTGGCGGCCATCGCGCTGCAAGCGGCCGACCGCGCTCAGCCGGTGAGGCCGCCCTGCGTATTGCTGTCCGGAGGGGAAACCACCGTCACGGTGCGCGGCCAGGGGCGCGGCGGACGCAACGTCGAGTTCCTGCTGTCCCTCGCCATTGCGCTCGACGGCCACCCGCGCATTCACGCGATCGCCGGCGACACCGACGGCGTGGACGGCATCGAGGAGATCGCGGGAGCCCAGGTGGGCCCCGGCTCGCTGCAGCGGGCGTGGCAGCTGGGGTTTCGACCGAGAGACGTTCTGGACGACAACGACGCGCACCGGTTGTTCAGCGCGCTGGGGGACTCGGTAATCACCGGACCCACGCTGACGAACGTCAACGATTTTCGTGCGATACTCATCGAGGGTGCGACCGGCAAATGAATTTACGCAGAACCCGCAACGCGAAAATCGTTGCAACTCTTGGACCGGCGAGCTCGGCGCCCGAGACCGTGCGCCGGCTGTTCCTGGCCGGCGTCGACGTATTTCGCCTGAATTTCAGCCACGGGACCGCCGACGACCACCGCGCCCGCTTCGCCATCCTGCGCGACCTGGAGCGGGAAACGGGACGGCCGATCGCGATTCTCGCCGACCTGCAGGGACCCAAGCTGCGGGTCGGCACGATCGAGAACGGACCCGTGCAGCTGACCGCCGGCCAGCCGTTCCGCCTCGACTTGGATGCGGCGCCCGGCAACGCACAACGCGCCGGCATGCCGCACCCGGAAATCTTTGCCGCACTTGCGCCGGGCGCGCAGCTGCTGATCGATGACGGCCGAGTGCGCTTGATCGTCGAAAGCTGCGGCGCGGATTTTGCGCAAACCCGGGTGGCCGTGGGCGGCAAGCTGTCTTCGAACAAGGGCGTCAACGTGCCCGAGGTCGTGCTGCCGGTGACGGCGCTCACGCCCAAGGACCGGCGCGATCTCGATCTGGCGCTGGAGCTGGGCGCCGACTGGATCGCGCTTTCCTTCGTGCAGCGCCCGGAGGACATCCATGAGGCGCGGAACATCATTGGCAGCCGGGCATCCATCATGTGCAAGCTGGAGAAGCCCGCGGCCATCACCCGGCTCGATGAAATCGTCGCGGCCGCGGACGGGGTCATGGTGGCGCGCGGCGACCTCGGGGTCGAGATGCCGGCGGAGCGTGTTCCGGCCGTCCAGAAGCGCATCGTGCGGGTGTGCCGCGACATGGGCAAGCCCGTGGTCGTGGCCACGCAGATGCTGGAGTCCATGGTGGACAGTCCGGTGCCGACGCGCGCCGAAGCTTCCGACGTCGCCACCGCCGTCTACGATGGAGCGGATGCGGTCATGCTGTCCGCCGAGTCGGCATCCGGCAAATATCCGGTGGAGGCGGCGAGCATGATGAACCGCATCATCGAGCAGGTGGAGGCCGATCCCGCCTATCGCCGGCTCATCGACGCCTCGCACCCGCCGGAGAGACAGTGGGACGTCGCGGATGCCGTCTGCGGCGCCATGCGGATCGCGGGCTCGATGCTGCACGCGGCGGCGATCGTGTGCTACACCCGATCCGGGAACACCAGCCTGCGGGCGGCGCGCGAGCGCCCCGAGTCGCCGGTGCTGAGCCTCACCCCGGTGATTGCAACAGCACGCCGGCTCGCCGTCGTTTGGGGCGTGCATTCGGTGCGGATCGAAGGCGTGGCCGATGTGAACGAAATGACGGACGTCGCCTGCGAGGTTGCGCGGCGCGAGGGCTTCGCCCAGAGCGGGCAGATCATCGTCGCCATCGCCGGTTTGCCGTTCGGCAAGTCGGCGACACCCAACCTCATGCGGATCGCCGTCGCCTAGACCATGACCGCGGTCCGGTGAGCTCCGTCAAAAAACTCAGCGCATCCCGCTTCTACCTGGTGGTGCTGTGCGCAATCGTAGGCGGCGTACTGCTCGGTTATTTCTATCCCGCGGCGGGCGTCGCGCTCAAACCGTTCGGCGATGGATTCATCGCCTTGGTGAAAATGCTGATTGCGCCGGTGATCTTTCTCACCGTGGTGCTAGGGATCGCGAGCGGCGCCCACGGAAAACAGGTCGGCAGGGTCGCGCTGAAGGCGATCGCGTACTTCGAGGTGGTCTCCACCTTCTCTCTGGTCATCGGGCTGTTGGTCGTCAACGGCCTGAAGCCCGGCCATGGATTCAATGTGGATCCCGCCACGCTCGATGCGGGTGCGGTGGCCAAGTACGCCCAGCAGGCGAAGGATCAGTCCGCGGTCGAGTTCCTGCTGCACATCATCCCCAAGACGTTCACGGACGCCTTTACCGGCGGCGGCGACCTGCTCCAGGTTCTCCTGCTGGCGATCCTGACAGGCCTCGCCCTCATGTCCATGCGAGAGGCGGCGCAGCCCGTACTGCGGGTGTTCGAGGCGCTGTCCAAGGCCTTTTTCAAGATGATCGGAATGGTCATGATGCTGGCCCCGATCGGCGCCGGCAGCGCCATGGCGTTCACGGTGGGCAAGTACGGCGTGCGCAGCCTGACACCCATGCTCAAACTGATGGGGAGCTTCTACCTCACGTGCTTGCTGTTCATATTGATCGTGCTGGGCTTCGTGGCGCGGCTGGCGGGATTCAACATCCTGCTCTTCCTGCGCTATATCCGTGACGAGATCCTGGTGGTGCTCGGCACCTCGTCGTCGGAGGCCGCCCTGCCTCCGCTGATGCTGAAACTGGAGCGTTTGGGATGCCCCCGGCAGGTGGTTGGCCTGGTGATACCCATCGGGTATTCGTTCAATCTGGACGGCACCAACATCTACCTCACGATGGCGGCGGTGTTCGTCGCGCAGGCTTTGAACATCGATCTCACGCTGTCGCAACAACTGGCGATTCTGACGGTCGCGATGCTGACGTCCAAGGGCGCCTCGGGCGTGACCGGAGCCGGCTTCATCACCCTGGCGGCGACCCTGATGGTGGTGCCGTCGGTGCCCGTGGCGGGTCTCGCGCTGATTTTGGGCATCGATCGGTTCATGAGCGAAGCCCGCGCCCTGACAAACATCATCGGCAACGGTGTTGCGACCCTCGTGATCGCCCGCTGGGAGGGCGCGCTGGACCGGCCGCGCCTCGAGGCCGAGCTGACCGCCGGTTCGGCGTCGACGCTGCTGGGCGAACCCACGGCGTAGTTCGGCGATTGCACCCGGGTCCGTGCAGGTCAGCCGGGCGGGTCCGATTACAGTCTTGCGCGTACGGTTGCGTAGACGGATTCGCTGTCCCGGGCGCCCGCCGCGGTCAGGGCGTCGATCTCGGCCCGGCAACGCTCCGCGAGGACCCGGTCGTGCAGTGAGGGAACGTTGATGTGGACGTTCAGGGCGGCGCTGCGCAGGGCCGCGCACGCCGAGAGCACGCCGACGCCGGCGTCGCTGATCACGCCCCTGTAGCCGAGTTCGGCGGCGCGGCGCGCGAGTTCGATGACCGCCGCGCTGGCACGCGCACAGTCGAGCGGCACCTCGGTGGCCAGGGTCAGGCTGCGCTGGATCGCTTCCGCGCGGCGCCCCTTCTCCTCATCCGTCTTGGGGAGCTTGTACGCCGCCATCAGCGCCTCGAAGGCCGCGACGTCGGCGGCGACCATCGCGGTCAGCCGGGAGCGCAGCGCCTCCGATTCGCGCAAGAGGCTCCGCAATTCTCCCTCGGCCGCCTCGCAGCCCTTCTTGCCGAAGCTCACATTGCAGACCATGGACACCAGGGCGGCGCCCATGGCGCCCAGGATGGCTGCGGCACTGCCACCGCCGGGCGTGGGCGCGCCGCTCGCCAGCCGTTCCAGGAATACATCGATCGAGTCGTTGGTAATGCTCACGTACCACCGTTATTCGGCAGTTCAGCCGACCATGGTTTTGGCGATTGCATAGATCTCCTCCGCGTCCAGCACCTGATCATTGCGCTCGAACAGGCGGGCGACACAGGCGCGGTGCAGCGCGAGCTTCAGCGCGCCGAAGCCCAGCGGCCCGAACAGCACCTTGCCGTGGCTCGCGGCCTCGCGGTCGGCGATGCCGACGCCTTCGATGCCGGCGGGCGGCGAGGCATTGGCATCGGCCACCAATTCCAGGGTTTTGCTCGTTTGCCAGGTTGCGGCATCGAGCAGGGTGACGCCGGCGGCGCCTGTGGCGAGCACGATCTGCGCGCCCTCGAGGGCTGCGGCGCGCTCCGCGGTGCTGGGCGCTTCCGCCGCCCTGATGTCCGACCCGAAGCGCGCCTTGATCGAATCGCAGGCCGCCTGAACGACGGCGAGCTTGCGCCCTGTGATGGTGACGGAGGCGCCTTCGGAGGCCAGCAGCACGGCCGCGCGCTGTCCGACCGGGCCCGATCCGCCGAGCACCACCGCCCGCTTGCCCGCGAGCGAGCGGCCGTGGGCCAGCCAAGCCACCGCCGATGAGGCCGTGGTGTTCGAGCCATTGCAATCGAACATGATCGATACTCGGAAGTTGCCGAAGAACTTGGCGCGGACCGCGGCCAAGAGCGTCTCGCCCTCCGGCATGTTGCCCCCGCCGATGAAGATCGCCGTGTTCTTCTTGTCCTTCGGTCCACGTGTGAAAATGGCCCCCTCGACCAGCCCACCCACGTTCTTCGCATTCACCCCGCCATAGGCGCACACATGGTCCGCGCCGCCGTCGTAGGCAACGACGTTGTCGAAGACGGCGGGCAGCGCGTCCGTGTCGAACTGATACAGGAGTTTCTTCATCGCGGAGACGGTCCTCTACTCATACTGAAGTGAGGGCGGGCACGCCCGGTCAGGTGACGAGATGTTGCGGCTTGCCGGCGGCCCACAGGTCGATATTGTCGATCAACTGGTCGGCGAGAAACTGCATGGCGCCGTCGGACGCCCACGCCACGTGGGGCGTGAGAATGAAATTCGTACGACGCACGTCGAGCAGCGGGTGCCCGTTGCGCGGCGGCTCCACGGTGAGCACGTCGAAGCCCGCTCCGGCGATCAGTCCCTCGTCGAGCGCCTGGATCAATGCGGCTTCGTCGACCAGGCCGCCGCGCGCCGTGTTGATGAGCAGCGCGTTGCGCTTCATCTTGCGAAATGCCGCGAGGTCGATCAGGTTCCGGGTGGCCGGAATGAGCGGGCAGTGGAGCGAGATCACGTCGGATTCCGCCAGCACCTCGTCGTGGGCCGTGAAGGTGACGCCCTCCATCTTGGGGGGCGCGTGGTCGGCGAACAGCACGCGCATGCCGAACGCGCGCCCGATGGCGGCCGTGCCCTGACCGATGGCTCCCTCGCCGATGATCCCCAGAGTCGCCCCATGCAGATCGCCGATGGGGTGCGTGAAGAAGCAGAATTGCTCGGATTTGTTCCACACGCCGTTCTCGACATCCTGCCGGTAGGCGAGGAGATTGCGGCGAAGCGCCAGGATCATCGCGAAGGCGTGTTCCGGCACGGTGTGCACGGCGTAGTTTCGAATGTTGGCGACGGCAATGCCGTGGTCCCGGCAGTAAGAGACGTCCACCACGTCGTAACCCGTGGCCGCCACGGCGATCAATTTCAATTCCGGCAGCTGAGACAGGGTCTGTGCCCGCATCGGAACCTTGTTGACGATGGCCACGGTGGCGCCCGCGAGCCGCGCCACGATCTGATCCACGGCGGTCTTTTCATGCTCGAGGTACTGCGCGGCGCATCGAGGCTTGCGCACCTGGGCCTTCAGCGATGCGCGGTCCAGGAATACGACGCGGTGCATCACGCGGCCTTGCCGGGCTGCGCGCCGGGGACCTTGGCGCCGGCCACGGCGGCATTCGCGCGCCAGAATTTCTGTGCAGCGGCCACTCCGCTCCCCGGCTCGATCTTGACGCCCACGTCGAGCATCGCCATCTCCGCTCCCGCGATTGCTCCGAGCAGCATCAGCTCGTTCAGATCGCCCAGGTGGCCGATGCGGAACAGCTTGCCCGCAACCTTCGACAGGCCGGCGCCCAGCGCGAGGTTGTAGCGGTTGAAGGCGCGGGCGATGACCTCCGCGCCGTTGATGCCCTCGGGCACCATAATGGCCGAGACGGTGTCGGAGTGCCATTGGGGCGCCACCGCGCACAGCTTGAGCTTCCAGCCCTCGTGGACCGCCGCGCGCACGCCGCCCGCCAGATAGGTGTGGCGGTGGAACACGTTTTCCAAACCTTCCTCCGCCAGCATGGCGAGAGACTCGCGCAGGCCGTACAGCATGGGAATGGACGGCGTGTAGGGGAAATAACCGGACGCGTTGGAGTTCACCATGTCCGCGTAGTCGAAATAGCAGCGCCGGGAGGTGGCGGTCTTGGCCGCCTGCAGCGCCTTCGGGCTGACGCAGGTGACGCCTAAGCCGGCGGGCAGCATCAATCCCTTCTGCGATCCGCTGACGCACACGTCGACGCCCCATTCGTCCATCCGGAAATCGATGCTGGCCAGCGCGCTCACCGAATCGACGAACAACAGGGCCGGATGCTTGACGCTGTCCATCGCCTGGCGCACCGCGTGCACGTCGCTGGTCACGCCGGTCGCCGTTTCGTTCTGACAGACCAGAACGGCCTTGATGCGGTGCTGCTTGTCGGCGGCGAGTGCGGCCAGGTAGCGGTCGACCGGAGCCCCTTCGCCCCAGGGCGTCTCGAGAATTTCCACGTCGAAGCCCAAACGCGCGCACATGTCGACCCAGAGATGGCTGAACTGGCCGAAGCGCGACGCGAGAATCTTGTCTCCCGGATTCAGGCAGTTGGTCAGCGCAGCCTCCCAGCAGCCGGTACCGGAGGAGGGATAGATGATCGGCGCGCCGGCCGTGGTCTTGAAAATCGGCTTCAGTCCGTTCAGGCACGCGCGAGTCAATTCCGGAAAGACCGGCGAACGGTGATCCTCCATGGCGACCACCATGGCGCGAAGCACGCGGTCGGGAACGTTGGTGGGTCCTGGAACGAACAAGAAATTACGACCGGCCATGAGATCTCCTTTTGGTGCGGCTGCCTGAGCGTGAAGCATAGCGATGTCGTCGTCCGGCAGTTCCGCCGGCACCTTCAGCGAATGTTGGACTCGCTATGCCATCTTATGATATATGAGATATCAGGCACTTGGCTATCCTGTTTGCAGTATAGATAAATTCGCTCGGTGGGGGTCCTTAGTTTCCTATGCGTATCGCCCTGATCGGTCAGAATAAGTTCGGCAAATCGGCGCTGGATGCCTTCCTAGAGCGCGGCCATACGGTCGCCGCCGTATTCTGCGCTCCGGACAAGCCCCAAGCTTCGCCGGACCCCATCAAGGTGGGCGCCGAGGAGCGCGGCATTGCGGTTCACCAGCTTGCCTCGCTCAAGACCCCGCAGGCGCGGGATCTCCTGCGGGCGCTCGATGTCGATCTCGGCGTCATGGCGTACGTGCTGCAGTTCGTTCCTCAGGACTTCACGTCCATTCCGGTGCACGGAATGATTCAATACCACCCGTCGCTGTTGCCGAGATACCGGGGGCCAAGTTCGATCAACTGGCCGATCATCCGCGGCGACGTCAAGACGGGGCTGACGATATTCCGGCCGACGGACGGCCTCGACGAAGGGCCGGTGATCCTGCAAAAGGAAACGCCGATTGGTCCCGACGACACGTTGGGAAGCGTCTATTTCGGCCGGCTCTTCCCCATGGGCGTGGCGGCCCTCGTGGAAGCGGCGGAACTCGCCGTCAAGGGCGGCGTCCTCGGGACGGCTCAGGATGAATCTGCTGCCAGCTACGAGGGTTGGTGCCGCGGCCCCGAATCGCTCATCAACTGGCACAACCATGTCGACATCGTCTACAACCTGATCCGCGGCTGCGATCCGGCACCCGGCGCCTGGACGCGGCTCTTCGGCAAGAAGCTGCATCTGTTCGACGCGCGCAAGCATCCACTGCGCCGCTTCACGCCGAACATCGGAGAGATCGGCGCCATCTGCGCGATCGGCGATCAGAGCATCCGCATCAACGCCCAAGGCGGCCAAGTCGAAGTCGCCAAGGTCAAGCACGGCGACGGCGAGAAGGTTCCTGCCGCGAAGCTCTGTAGCGACCTGGGGCTCGCCCCCGGGGCCGTGCTCGGAACCTGACGCACCCGCAGGGCGGCGACCGCCGCGGCGCCGTCCCAGTGTGCGCCATCGAACATTATTGAAAGCGTCAAAAATTTGTCGCCGCCACGGCGCCGGCGACCAGCAATTCTCCCAACCCGCAACTTCATGGGGTGGATTTTTTTACGCTTTCGTGAGGCCGTGAGGGTTTTGCCGAAGGGATGTCGCTTTAAATAACAGTCACCAACTGATATTCAGCGAGGAAGCGATCGCGATGGAAATCACTGCTGGGATCTCTTCACCGACGGCCGAATCCGCGATTGCCGCCTCGAACCGCGCCCGCCGGGTGCTCATCATCGACAACCACCCGATCGTGCGGGCGGGGCTGCGCCGCGTGATCGAGAATCAGCAGGATCTCATGGTGTGCGCCGAGGCGGACACCGCGCGGGATGCGCGTATCGCCATCAGGGAGTTCAACCCCGACGTGATCGTCGCGGACATCGGGCTCAATCAAGGCGACGGCATCGAACTGGTCCGCGACGTGCGCGCGCACCATGACCATCTGCCGATTCTGGTGCTGTCGAGTCACGACGAGGCCATCTACGCAGAACGCATGCTCTCGGTCGGCGCCAACGGCTACATCATGAAGGACGCGACCAGCGAGCAGATTCTGCACTCGCTGCGCCGCGTGCTCACGGGGGCCATCTACGTCTCCGAGGACGTCGGATACAACATGATCCGCAAGTCGGCCCTGCGCGGCGCGCTGGGGCCGGCCGATCCGATCGACCGGCTCACCGACCGGGAACTGCAGATCCTGCATCTGGTGGGCAAGGGAATGAGCACGCGCGAAACGGCACGGCTGCTCAACCTGAGCGTCAAGACGGTCGAATCGCACCGGCACCGCATCAAGTACAAGCTGAACCTGACCACGGGAGCACAGCTGGTGCAGTTCGCGATCAACTGGTTCACGTGCCAGGAATCGGGCGCGCGCACCTTCCCCGCGTTCCACCAAGAGATGCTGCAGGGCTTCTGAGCGGCGGCGCGCCGGAAGGCGGGCGTATTCTGTCGCATCGGCCGGCTCGGGCCATCCGGCCCGCAGAACGGCACACAAAGCTACCCTGTCAACGGAGCCGCAGCGCGGCCGTTACCCTCATACGAAGGATAGGGAGGGCGCGTGGGCCGGCAGCGGGTTGTGTTGCGAACGGCGCGAAGGATGTGGATCGCGGCGCTCGCCGCGATGGCCGCCACGGCGCTCGCGGCCTGCGCGGCGAATTCCGGCCAGGGACGGGCCGGCGCCAGCCCGCAGGCCGCGGCGGCTGCGCTGCCGGTGCTGCGACGCGACGACGCACTCTGGCTCGGGCGCGTAACTTTCGGGTTGGACAGCGCCAGCGTCGCGGAGTACCGGCGCCTGGGGCGCGAACAATACCTGAACCGCCAACTGCAGCCGCGCGACGGCGCCCTGCCGGCGCCCATCGCGGCGGAGATCGAGGCGCTCGAGGTGAGCCATGTCGATGCCGCGCGCGTGATGGCGGACGTCATTGCGCGGCGCAAGGCCGTCAATGCCCTGCCGGATGGGTCCGACAAGGACCAGGCCAGAAAAGCGCTCAATGAGCGGGGCAATAAGCTGTCCCAGGAGGCGGCGCGCCGGGATCTGCTGCGCGCGGTCTATTCTCCGGCGCAGCTGCAGGAACAGATGGTGTGGTTCTGGCTGAATCATTTCAGCGTGTACCGCGACAAGGCCGACGTACGCTGGGTGGCGGGCGACTACGAAGAGCGGGCGGTCCGGCCGCACGTGTTCGGGCGCTTCAAGGATCTGGTGCTCGCCTCGCTCGAACATCCGGCGATGCTTCAGTACCTCGATAACAGCCAAAATGCGGCCGGCCACGTCAACGAGAATTACGCGCGGGAACTCATGGAGCTGCACACCCTCGGCGTGAACGGAGGCTACACGCAGCAGGACGTGCAGAACCTCGCCCGCGTGCTGACGGGCGTCGGCGTGAACGCGGGCGATGCGCCGCGGCTCAAGGCGGAGTGGCAGCGCCTGTACCGGCGCCAGGGCGCCTTCGAATTCAACCCCGCGCGGCATGATTTCGGCGACAAGATCCTGCTTGGGCATCCCATCGCGGGCAAGGGCTTCGGGGAGGTCGAGCAGGCCGTCGACCTCATCGTCAGCCAGCCATCGTGCGCGCGCTTCATCTCGCAGCAGCTGGCGACATACTTCGTTGCCGACAATCCGCCTCCCGCGCTCGTCGAGAGGATGGCCCAGACGTTCATGCACTCCGGCGGGGACATCGCGGCGGTGCTGCGCGTGATGCTGCAATCGCGCGAGCTCGATGCGGCGCTCGGCGGCAAATTCAAGGATCCCATGCGCTACGTGATCTCGGCCGTGCGTTTCGCGTATGACGGCCGCCCCATCCTGAACACCCGTCCCATCGTGAACTGGCTGAACGGACTCGGCGAGGCGTCCTATGGCCACCTCACGCCGGACGGCTATTCGCTGACGGAGCTCAATTGGGCGAGCTCGGGACAGATGAGCCGGCGCTTCGAGATCGCCCGGGTCATCGGTTCGGGCAATGCCGGATTGTTCGAACCGGAAGACGGCGCCCATGCGGCGGGGGGCGGTTTTCCGCAGCTCTCGAATCGCCTGTACTTCGAGGCGGTGGAGCCGTTTCTCGGGGTGCGCACCAAGGATGCGCTCGACCGGTCGAATTCGCAGCAGGAGTGGAACACCTTCCTGCTCTCATCCCCGGATTTCACCTATGAATGAACTGCAAGGAGTGGTCGATGAACCGGCGCGAGTTGATTGAGGCCGGCGGCGCCGCGCTGCTCGGCGCCGGCATTGCCGGACGGCTGTATGCGGCGCCGCCGGCCGGGCCACGCTTTTTGCTGGTCTTCCTGCGCGGCGGCTACGACTCGACGAATCTCCTGATTCCGTATTCGAGCGGGTTCTACTACGAATCCCGCCCGAACATTGCCGTGCCCAAGCCCGACCCCAATTTGAACACCGGCGCGCTGGCCCTGGATGCGGAATGGGCGCTCGCGCCGGCGGTGCGGGACACCCTGGGCGTCATGTACGCGCAACGGCAGGCCGCCTTCGTGCCGTTTGCGGGGACCGATGATTTGTCGCGCAGCCACTTCGAAACCCAGGACAGCATCGAGCTCGGGCAGCCCACGGGCAGCGCGCGCAATTACCGCTCCGGGTTTCTGGGCCGCCTTTCCGCAGCCTTGGCCGGCGCGCGCGGCGGCAACTCCGCCATCGCCTTCACGGATGCGCTGCCCCTGGCTTTCGAGGGGGGCGAAACAGTGCCGAACCTATCGCTCAAGAACGTCGGCAAGCCGCCTTTCGACGATCGGCAGGCCAAAATCCTGAGCGACATGTACGCGGGCCACCATTTGGAAGCCGCCGTGAGCAGCGGACTGGAATTGCGCCAGGAAGTCGCCCAGGAACTGGCCCGCGACATGAATGAGGCGAACCGCAACGCCATCAACACCAAGGGATTCGAGCTGGAGGCCGAGCGCGTGGGCCGCCTGATGCGGGACAAATATCGAATCGGTTTCATCGACGTCGGCGGCTGGGACACGCATGTGGGCGAGGGCGCATCCCAAGGGACGCTCGCCAACAACCTGGGGAGCCTCGGCCGGGGGTTGCAGGCTCTGTCCCAATCGTTGGGTTCCGAATGGAGCAATACCGTGGTCGTGGTCCTGTCGGAATTCGGCCGCACGTTTCGCGAGAACGGCAGCCGCGGGACCGATCACGGACACGGCACGGTCTATTGGGTGCTCGGCGGAGCCATCAACGGCGGCGCCATCGCCGGCGCACAACAGCGTCTCACCCGCGGCACGCTGTTTCAGGACCGGGATTATCCCGTGCTGAACGACTATCGGGCCGTGCTCGGAGGCCTCTTCCGATCGATGTGGGGGCTCACGCCGGCTCAATCGTCGCTGATCTTTCCGCAGACGGCCCCGGTGGACCTGAAGCTCGTGTGAATGCCGCTATAATCGACGCTTTGCCCTCAGGACTTTTTCGCCGATGCCCGGAAGCCAAAGCCATTCGATGGATCCCCGCAACGCGCGGGTGCTGGTCAGCTTGAACGGCGAGCTGATGCGCCGGGAGGCGGCCAGGGTCTCGATCTTCGACGGCGGCTTCGTGGTTGGCGACGGTGTCTGGGAGGGGCTGCGGCTGCACAAGGGCGCGCTGCTGTTCGCCGAGCAGCACATGGACCGGCTATTTTGGGGCGCGGCCAGAATCCACCTCGACCCGGGACTCGACCGCAAGGCGCTCATCGCCGAGGTGAGGCGCACCCTGAATGCCAATGAGATGCGCGACGGCGTGCACATTCGTCTGATGGTGACGCGCGGCGAGAAATCCGCGCCTAATCAGGACCCGCGCAATGCGTTGGGCAGGCCGACCATCGCCATCGTGGCTGAATACAAGGTGCCCGATCCGGGGCTGGCGTCGCGCGGCCTTTCCCTGCGCACCACATCCATCCGGTGCACGCCGGCGCACATGTTCGACATGCGGCTGAATTCCCACAGCCGGCTGAATCTGATCATGGCGCTGCTCGAGGCGGTGGACGCCGGGGCGGACGAGGCCTTGATGCTCGATCCGGACGGCTTCGTCTCCAGCTGCAATGCGACCAATTTTTTCTGCGTGCGCCACGGCGAGGTCATGACCTCGTCGGGAGAGTACTGCTTCAACGGGGTCACGCGCGCCAACGTCATTCACCTGTGCGAGCGCCATGGAATCGGGCTGCGCGTGGGGAAATTCCCGTTGGAGGAGGCGCAGTCCGCCGATGAGGCGTTCGTCACGGGGACCTTCGGCGGCCTGACGCCGGTGCGCGAGATCGACGGGTACCAGCTGCGGGCGGCGGTTCCCGGGCCGGTCACACGCCGGTTGAGCGCCCTGTACGAAACGCTCAAGGATGCCCAGGCGGCGGAACCGTAGGTGCACGCCGAGCCCAAGCGCATCGCCATGTGGTCCGGGCCGCGGAACATCTCCACGGCGATGATGCGCTCCTTCGAGGCGCGCGGGGATTGCGCGGTGACGGACGAGCCTTTCTACGCCGCCTATCTCAGCCGTACGGGACTCGATCACCCCATGCGCGAGGAGGTCATCGCCTCGCAGTCCTGCGATCCCGAGGCGGTGGCGGCGGTGCTGCTGGGACCGGCGCCGGGAGGAAAGCCCATCTGGTATCAGAAGCACATGACGCTGCACATGCTCGAGACGTTCGACCTCGGCTGGATGGCGCGCGTCACCAACGCCTTCCTCGTACGCGAACCGAAGTCCGTGCTCGCCTCCTATGCGGCGAAGCGCGCCCGCGTCACGCTGGCGGACATCGGTTTCGTTCAACAACACGAGCTGTTCGATCGCGCGGCGGATCAGATCGGCATGCCGCCCGCGGTGGTGGATGCGGCGGACATACTTGCCGATCCCGGCACCGTGCTCGAAAAGCTCTGTCACGCGCTCGGGATCGGCTACACGCAGGCGATGCTTCGCTGGCCGGCCGGACGCCGGGCAACCGACGGGGTTTGGGCGCCGGCGTGGTATCACTCCGTCGAGCTCTCGACCGGGTTCGCGGTAGCCCGCGACCCGCCCGCGCCCTTGCCGCCGCATCTTCAGGAAATCGCCGATCAGGCCCAGCCGCATTACGAGGCGCTGGCCGCGCATCGCCTTAGGTCCCGCTAATCAGGCGCGGCCGTGATCCGCCGCCGAAGCCCGGGAGTCTAGGACGCGGGATCCCCGACCGGCAGCAGCACCGATGAACACGTGACGTTGTTGGCGCTCCGGGCGGCCCCGGCCCTGCCCAGGCAAACGCGAAAATCCACGTTCTGAGTTCGATGAGGATTGGGCAGAAGGCGCACGTACAGAGAAGCCTGCTGTCCGGCGCTGGCAAAGGGGTGGGCCGTAGGTGCCTGCCCGACGAAGTCGATGCCCGCCCTGGCGGAGGAGTCGTTGGTCCACCAAACGAAACTG
This sequence comes from uncultured Gammaproteobacteria bacterium, assembly GCA_963707765.1. GTDB lineage: Bacteria > Pseudomonadota > Gammaproteobacteria > Steroidobacterales > Steroidobacteraceae > Bog-1198. Next base: position 384,909 of record CAVPQZ010000001.1, read on the forward strand.
CCGGTCGCATTCGAACCGCGCGAGCGCCATACGCGGGTCTCCACGAAGTGCGCGCCCCGCCGGACGAAATATCGATGGGCGGTGAATCCAAATGCGGGACGGGGAGCTGCGGCGGGCGCCGCGGGCGGCGGCCGGCGAATCGGCGCGGTCCGAACCGCGGGCACCGCGACCGCCGCCGCAGCTGTCGCCGGAGTCAGCGTTGCAGGAGCTACCGCCGACGAAGCTGCCGTCGCGGGAACCAGCGTCGCAGGAGCTACCGTCGACGAAGCGGCTGTCGCCGGCGTCACAGGCGAGGGGGCGGGGGGCGCCGCGGGGCCGCTCACCATCACCGGGACGGTGGAAACGGCCGCCGGCTCAGGCATTGCAGGAATTGGCCCATCGGGGCCCGAGGCGCCTGCGGAGGGTGGCGCGTCGGCGGATCTGCGGCATCTCCAGCGTGGACTCGGCGGGGGGTGGCGCACCCGCGCTCGAATGTAACAGGCGCGGTGCGATGACCGCGCCGGCTGCGGCCGTGATCAGGATCGCGGCCGCCGCAATCCCTGCCCGGCGAAGACGCGGATTCGCACCGAGACCCGACAGAGGCGGCAAGCACTCGGGCTCCGGTTCCAGGCCCAGCCTTGCGAGCCACTGCCGCACCGACATGGACCGCGCATCGCGAGCCCATGAAAGGCCCACCTGCAGCGTGCGCCATTGGGTGTAGTTGAGGCCGGGCGGCCGTCGCGGCTGGATTCCCTCGTCGCGGGCTTCGTTGGAACGCTTACCGGGGAACGGGCGCACGCCGGCAAGCAACTCGAAGGCGATGCATGCCAGCGAGTAGAGATCGTCCCGAGGATCGGCAGGCTGTCCTTCCAGCAGCTCGCAGCTCGCATAGGCCGGCGTCGTCGCCACCGCGCCCCCGACGAGGGGCAGCGCGGAAACGGCGGCCCCGTTCGACATCGTCGAGGAGCCGAAATCGAGCACCCGGACCTCGCCGCCCGGCGTGATCATGACGTTCTTCGGGCTCAAGTCGCCGTGGATCACATTGCGCGAATGCGCATGCGCCAGAGCCGCCCCGATGGCGCCGATGAGGGCCCACGCATAAGGCCGGGGCAGCGCCCGCCCGGCTTCGCGCGCGAGCATATCGTCGACCCGCTCACCCTTGAGCAGCTCCATCGTATAGAACGCCCAGTTGTCGACGCGATCGAACTCAAAAACCTTGATGATGTTCGGGTGCGATAGCTTTCGAGTGCATTCAAATTCGCGCCGCAGCCGCGCCGTGAGCTCAGGCGGTTGATCGAATCCCTCGCGCAGGACTTTGATCGCAACCGGCCGCTTCGGTGGCGCACCCGCCTCGCCCGAGACATCGAGCGCTTCGTAGACATCACCCATGCCGCCGCGTCCGAGCAGGCGCTTCACGCAGTACCGGTCGCGCAAGACCTGTCCGATCGCGAGGACCGGCTTCCCGGGGCCTGCGGCGGCCGGGCCGCGGGCCGCCGAGGTCGGGCCAGGGACAGCCGAGGTCGGGCCAGGGACAGCCGAGGTCGGGCCAGGGACAGCCGAGGCCGGAATGGCGGGGCGGGGAATGGCAGCGGCCCAATCGGCCACGCCCGAGTTGCCGGAGGCGGCAGGAGACTTCGCCTTCACGGGCACCGGTCGGCGCGCCGGGTATAGCTCGACCGTCACTCCGTCGCGGCCGTCCCGTACTCTGCTGTCGCCTATCGCGCGCTGGGCAATCTGGGATTTGATGGATTGGAAGGTCCGCTCGTCCAGTTGCCCGCGGCGATACCGCTGATCGATGTACGCCAGCGCGTCCCAGCTCAGGTCTGCTTCGGCCTCCAGAAGATCGAGGGTTCCTGAGAGGAACTCCTCCTCCGTCCATTCGCCGCGAACCAATGCATCGATGCAATGGTGGAGACTCGCCAGATCTTGCGGCGCATCCCTAGGAAAAGTCGGCGTGTCCATCGGGGTATATTAGATCCAGTAGGCGCAACTTCGTCGATCGTGGGTGATCGTCAGTCGGACGCGCGCGGTACGCCCAATCGGCCGCGCGAATTATGTCAAGCGGGCCGGGTGTTCAAGCATCCCTCGGCCGCGACATGCCCGCTATCACGCGTCGAAATATGCGTCCGTTCGCCCTGGGTTGCAAACGAAAAGTGACGATTCAATATTAAAAAGACGTGAGAAAGCAGCGGGATAGGGTCGCGGGCGTTGGCCAGCATGCCGCCGAGGATGCGCATCACCAGGGCGCATTTGGCAGTCAAACTCCCCCCCGGCGCCGGTATCCGCGGCCGACCAGCGATGACACCGCGGCGAGCACGATTGCCAATCCCGCCGCGAGCCATGCCCACCCCGCAAGACCCACGCCGAGACGGCCGATCAACGATTGGATCCAGCCGGACGCCATGTCGGAGCCGCGGTACAGAGCCGTGTCGATGACGTTCTTCGATTGGTACTTGGCGGCCGGCGGCACGACCGTATAGAGCATGTCGCGCGCCGGCTTGCCGAGCCCGAACTCCGCGCAGCGCAGTACCACGCTCACGATGGTGAGCGTCGCCAGCGTGGGGTCGGCCCCTAAGGCGATGAACGCTCCGAGCCCCACCAGAGCGGCGGTCACGAGCGCGGGACCCACGCCCAGCCGGCGCGTGATCTGTCCCACCAGCAGCGACTGCAAGATCAGGGCGCCGCCGTTCACCCACAGATCGCGAGTGGAATAGAACGTGGTGCGCTCGACCGCGTTCGAATAGGTCGTCGACACGAGGCGCGCCATCTCGATGTAGACGATCATGCCGAGAAAGGACCCCAAGCTCACGAGCGCGGCGATGCCGGCCAAAAAGGGCGTGCGTGCGATGAGCCAGAGACCGTCGAGAATGGCTCCGCCGGAAGGTTCGCCGAATCCTGCAGGCGCCGTGGCGGCCGGCGTGGAGCGGCCGGCGAGCAGGCCGATGCCGGCCAGCGCGCCGCCGAGCAGCGCGGCACTGATCCATACCAGCCCGCCGAGCGCCACGCTTCCGGCCAGCTCACGCCCGATCAAGGGTCCGATGATCCCGCCCACGCTGCCGCCGGCGCTGACATAGCCGAAATACCGGCGCGCCTGCGGTTCGCTCCAGACATCGGCCATGCGGCTCCAAAACACCGAGACCGCAAACATGTTGAAGACGGTCACCCAGACGTAGAAGCTGCGGGCCCACCAAACGCCCACGGCGCCGGCGCCGGTGTAGCGGCCGAAGGCCCAGGCGAAGACCGCCAGGTTGAGGGTGAAGAAGGCATACAGGCCAGGCACCAGGCGGGGACGCGGCACCCGCGTAACCAGCCAGCCAAACAGCGGCATGATGGCCAGCATCACGAAGAACACGGCGCTGCTCAGGAACTTGATCGAATCGGCGCCGAGCGAGGACGCCAGCGCATCGCGGACCGGCCGCAGGATGTAGTAGCACGCGAGCAGCAGCGTGAAGGAGAGGCATGAAATCGCAAGGTTCCGCGCCTCGCCGGGGGAGGGCGCAGCGTGCTGCACCGTCACCTCCCAAGGTGCGCGTGCAGCCGGCCGCAGGCGCGCGGGCATCGATCCGTGCATGCAGTGGACATTATGGTAGGGTAGCGCATCGACGCTCGGGGATGGGCACCCTTGCAATTGCGGCAATCCGCTATTTAAGTCCGGGCTTTCTTGCGCGAACCTTTCACGGTCCTATAACCGATACAGGATGAGAGACTTATGAAAACCTCGTTTTCGCGGCGCGAACTCATCAAGCGTGGCTTGATTGCGGGAGCCGCGGCCCCGGCCTTCGGCCTCCTGGCAAATTCCACGGCGTTCGCCGCCAACGCAGCGTTGGACCCGGCGGATCCTCAGGCGAAGGGCTTGGGCTACATCACGAAGTCGACCACTGCCGGTCAAACCTGCGCCAATTGCGCCCAGTACAAGGGAGCCGCAGGCGCCGCCACGGGTCCCTGCGCGATCTTTCCCGGAAAGGACGTCGCGTCGGGCGGCTACTGCAAGGCGTGGGCCAAGAAGCCCTGAGGTGGTGCGATTGACGTAGGACCGTTGGGCGTCGCGAGCCGGCTCAAGGCCCGCGGCGGCCGAACAGCCGGCGCCCCAATTTGAACAGGGGCCATCCGGTGATGAGGATGGCGACGCCGGCGAGTGCGAGATTGGGCTCGAGCGTGAAGACACGCGCCGCCACGCCGAGCAGAGAGGCGATGTAGAGCGCCGGCAGGATTGGGTACCCACGCATGGAGTAGCCGCCGTCGCCGATGCCGCGGCGACGCAGCGCGAACAGGGTCGAAGCGACGACCGCGAGGGTAAGCGTGTCGGTGAAGATCACGTAGTTCATCAGTTTGTCGAACGAGCCCAGTACGAACGCCGGCAGAAGCATGGTGGCCGCGAAGAATGCAAGGCCGATGTCCTGGACCCCCGTGTCCGGATTGACCCGCAGGAATGCCGCGGGCAGCACGCCGTCCTGCGCCATGGCGTAGAAGCTGCGCGGCATCTGCAGGATGGTCGCATTGACGAATCCGGCGGCCGACAGGAACACGGCGACCGAGACCCATGTTTCGCCCCGGGTGCCGAAGGTGGCGCGCGCGAGCGCCGCCGCTGCGAGCTTCGAGCCGGCAATGCCGCCCAATCCGAGCACGCGCTCATAGGCGAAGTTGATCGTGAGGTACAGACCGACCACGGTGAGCATGCCGGCCGTGATGGCGAGCGGAAAGCGCCGGCGGGCGTCCTTGAGGTCGGCTCCGAGGTTCATGGTCAATTGGTACCCGCCATAGGCATAGAAACAGGGGATGAGAGCGGACGCCAGGCGCGCGCCGGAGGGCGCGGCGGAGGAGACCTCGGGTGTGACTGCGCGCGGCGCGACCAGCAGCGCGAGCACTCCCAATCCGAGAATCATGGCGATCTTCACGGCGGACAGCAGGATCTGGACCCGTGCGCCGGGCTTCACGCCGCGGTAGTTCTGGACGAGCAGGACCGACATCGTCGTGCACGCGAGCACGAGCGGCGCCTGCGGCACCCGCCATGGCGGCGGCAGGGTGGGGACGAGGTAATCGGCGCCGATGAATGCCACGGCCGCCGCTCCCGCACCTTGCATCAGGGTCTGCGCCCAATTCAGCATGAACGCGAGCGTCGGGTTGTAGCAGTCCGCGACGACACGGTAGTAGCCCCCCGCGCGCGGGTATCGTGAACCGATTTCGGCAAAGGTCAGGGCGCCGACCAGGCTGATGACGCCGCCGGCAATCCAGGCGGTGAAGAACAGCGAAGCACTGCCGGCGGCGGCTGCGACGATCGCCGGAGTTCGAAAGATGCCGATGCCGACCACCAGACTGAACAGCACCATCGCCGTGTCGAGTACCGACAGGCGCGCACGGATCGCCTCAGGTGGGGATCTGGCGGCCACCCAGCGCCTCCTCGAGCAGGGTTGCGAGTCGCTGGAACTGACCAATGCCGTTGTAGAGCTGTGCCGAGAGGCGCAGCAGGAGTATGGGATGCGGGTGCAGCCAAGTCTCGACGCCGCGCTCGCGAAACCAATCGTGCAGGCCCCGGCAATCGAGCCGATCGGCAGGCGCACCCTGCGCAGCGCTCGGCAACGGGATGGACGCCATCGAGCCGATCATGGTGTCCGGGCAGGGGGGCGCTCCACCGGTTGCCTCGAGCAGGCGTGCGCGTGCCTGAAGCGCCAGAGAGCGGTTCGCCGCCATGACCTGCGGCCAGCCGCCAGGCAGCAGGCCGCCGATGAATCGCAGCGCCGCGGGAATGCATAGCCACGGCGTCGGGTCCAGGGTGCCGGTCCAGTCGAATTCGGCATGAAACCCCTGCAGGTAGCCGTGGCTGATGACGGTCGGATGGAGCCCCGCCTGCCGCTCGCGCTGCACATGAAGGAAGGCGGCGCCCTTGGGGGCGCACAGCCATTTGTGGGCATTGCCGGTGTAATAGGCCGCACCGAGCTGCGACAGGCCGATCGGGACCATGCCGGGGGCGTGGGCGCCGTCCACCAGCGTGTCGACTCCGCGCTCGCGCAGTTCGCTCACCAAACGGGACACCGGCAGAACCAGGGCGGTGGGGCTCGTGACGTGATCGATGAGCGCCAATCGCGTGCGCGACGTCGTGCAGGCAAGCACCGCGGCAACCACCTCCTCGGCGTCGCGGCACGGGAACGGCAGATGCGCCGTCACCACCCGTGCTCCGGCGCGGCCGGCCACGAAGTCCGCGGTCTTGCGGCAGGCGGCATAGCCATGATCGGTGACCAGCAGCTCGTCTGCGGGCTGGAACGGAATCGAGCGCAGCACTGCGTTGACGCCCGCCGTGGCGTTGGAGATAAACACCAGGTCCTCCGGGCGTGCGCCCAGAAAGGAGGCCAGCGCTTCGCGCGCGACATCCAGCCGGGCGGGCAGGGCCTGACTGAGGAAGTCCACCGGCTCGCGCTCCATCTCCAAACGCAGCGCGTTCTGCTCTTCCAGCACCGCGGACGGGCAGGCGCCGAAGGAGCCATGGTTCAGGTAGGCGACCGACGGATCGAGGCGCCAATGCGAAGGAAAGTTCAAGCAAGCCTCCGGTGAATCTCGCCGCACCTCGAACGATACGCGGTTTTCCGCATGGACTTCGCTGTCAACTGGACGAACACTGAATGCGCGAAACGCGGCCATCGACGCATGCCGCGCGGCGCCGCCAGGATAGGCCATCTCTGAGGAGCATCGACATGGGTCAGAATTTTGAACAGCACGAGCTGCGACTGCTGGACGAAATCGAGGAAGTCGAAATCGAAACGATGCGATCGGACACGAAACAGCCCCATCGCACGATCATTTGGGTGGTGGTGGTCGGCCCCGACGTCTACGTGCGCTCCGTCAACGGCGCGCAGGCGCATTGGTATCAGCAGCTGAGCGAGCAGTCCGCCGGAACGATTCATGCGAACGAACGGCAGATACCGGTCCACGCGGTTCCCGTATTCGACGAACCGACGCAGAACCGGGTGAACGACGCCTACCAGCGCAAGTACGAACTGTATCCGCAAGACGTGGCGTGGATAGTCGCCCCCGAGGTGCAGCGGACCACGTTGAAGATCCTGCGCAAGGCGCACCCGGAAGAGCGCGCACCCGACTAGTCGCTCGTCTGCCGGCGCCTTCACGGCTCTCCCGCGCCGATTTCGGCCCGGCGGCGCGCCACGTAGGCGTCCAGCGCCTCGCGGATGGCCGGGTCCAGAGGCGGCTGCTCGTACTCCTGAAGCGCGCGCTGCCAAATGGCGGTGGCGCGCTGGGTCGCGTCCCTGCCGCCCGCGAGTTGCCAGTTTTCGTGATTTTGCCAGTCCGAGACCAACGGCTGATAGAAGGCGTGCTCGTAGCGCTCCATGGTATGGGCCTCGCCGAAGAAATGTCCCCCGGGCTTGACTCCTGCGATGGCATCGAACCCGAGCTCCGCCTCGTTGACGTCGATGGGCTTCAGGAACTCGATCATGAGCTGCAGCATTTCCACGTCCAGCACGAGCTTTTCGTACGATGCGGTGAGCCCCCCTTCCTGCCAGCCCGCCGCATGGTAGATGAGGTTGCCGCGGCCGAGGATTGCGCCCCACAGGGACATCTCGGTCTCGTAGGCGCCCTGCGCATCGGCGGCGTTGGAGGCGCTCGCGTTCGAGGTCCGGTAGGGGAGGCGATAGCGGCGCGCCATTTGGCCGCTCGCGACGTTGGCCTTGGTGTTCTCCGGCGTGCCGAAGGCCGGTGCGCCCGAGCGCATGTCGACGTTCGAGGTGAAGGCGCCGTACATGACCGGCGTGCCCGGCCGGACGGCCTGGGCGAGCGCGATCCCGAACAGAGCCTCGGCGTTCTGCTGCGCGAGCGCCGCGGCCATCGATACGGGGGCCATGGCTCCCATCAGCGTAAAGGGGGTGACGACCACCGGCTGGCCGCAGGCCGCCATCGCCATGAGCCCATCCGCCATGGACTCATCGAAGCGGCGAGGGCTGTTGACGGAAATGATGGTGATCACGCCCGGGCTGGCCGCCATGTCGTCCATGCTGATACCGCGGGCCAGGGCCATCATCCGTATGCCGTCGAGCGCGCGGCCGGCCCCGATGGCGGTGCAATGGAAGCAAAGATCCGAGTACAGGAGATTCGCCCGATAGGCGTCGAGATGGCGCGAGTTCGCCGGCAGATCCACCGGCGCGCACACCTGATTGCCGATCACGTGGATGCAGTTGAAATACTGCGCGAGCCGGATGAAGTCGCAGTAATCGGCGATGTTGCCGGCGCGCCGCCCGCGCTCGGCGTCGTGCACGTTGGGCGGTCCGGCCACCAGTCCGAAGTTGATGTGATTGCCGCCGAGCGTGAGGGTCTTCGCGGGGTTTCTGGACGTGAGATCGAAGGCCTCGGGGGCCCGCTCCACCAGGGCGCCGACGAGCGCGCGGTCGAGCCGCACGGTGCCGCTGGTGTCGTCGACCTGGGCGCCAGCGTCGCGCAGAGCCGCGCGGGCCCGTGCCGACATGAGCTCGATCCCCAGCTCCTCGAGGATCCGCAAGGAGGCTTCGTGGATGGCTTCGACGTGGTCCGCCGACAGCACTTCGAGCGGCGCGTAGGGAGTGGTGACGCGGCTCCACGGCAGTTGATGAAGCCGGCCGCCGGCGGTGCGCCGCGCGCGGCCTCCCTCCCGACGTCGCTTGATGTCCATGGTTCCCCGCCGCGGGCCGCAGTCTACGTATAGTGCCGAATCGCGGCGGTCGCAACAAGGCTTGCCTTCAGCCGCTGCGCACGCACCGGTAGTGGGCCACGAACCACTCCCGGCCATCGGCGTAGCCGAAGGTCTCGGCACACGCGATCCAGAACATCCGCCAGCGGTTCAGCCACAGCACCGCCGTGCGCGCGCCATAGGCCTCGCTGAGAACGGCGAGGACTGGTTCGCGCCTCGAGTCCTGGTTGCGCAGCCAGTCGTTGGCCGTGCGCTCGTAGTGCGTCCCGTCCACGGCCCACTGCCGTTCGACCTGCAGATCGCGCTGAAAGTGGAGGAGGGTGTCCGCGGCGGGCATCAATCCGCCGGTGAAGAAATGGCGCCCCATCCAGTTGCCGCGGCCCTGCGTTTCGAAGGGATACATGAACGTGCGGTGCGCAAAGATGTGCACGAAGAGCTTTCCCCCGGGTCGGAGCCACGCGGCGATCCATCGCAGGAGCGTTTGGTAGTTTCGCATGTGCTCGAACATCTCGATCGATACGCAGCGATCGAAGCGGGCCGCCGGCAGCGCGAGGCGGTTCACGTCCGCGGTGATGACGCTCACGTTGTTCAGGCCGCGGACCCGGCACTGGCGCTCGATGTAGTCGCGCTGCAAGCGGGAATTGGACACGGCGCTGATGCGCGCCCGGGGATAGCGTTCCGCCATCCAAAGCGTCAAGGAGCCCCATCCGCAACCGAGTTCCAATATCTCCAGCCCGTCGGCGAGCTCGGCACGCTCGGCGTAGAGGGCGAGCATGGCCTCTTCGGCCTGGTCGAGTGTCTCCCCGCCCTGGGGATAGTAGGCGCAGGAGTATTTCAGGCGCCGCCCGAGGCAGAGCTCGAAGAACGCGGGCGGCAGTTCGTAGTGCTGTGCGTTGGCGGCATCGGTATGCAGCGCCACATCGGCCGCCCGCAGTTGCGCGAGCCGGGCGTGAAAACGCTCGCCTTGGGCTGCCAAGCCGCCGGCAAGCTCCTCCCGCAGCCGCTGCGCGCACCAGCGCCGCACGCCCCATCGCAGCAGCGCGTCGGGCAGCAGGCCGCGCTCGGCGAGCCCGAGCACCCCGGGTGCGGGACGGTCCTGGGGCAACTCGAGCGCCGGGGCAATGGGGAGACCGATGTTCATGGCGGGTTCCTTTGCGATTGCGCCGGGCGGGAGCGCCTCGGCGGCCAGGGGAAGAGGGATGAGGTTCGCGCCTGGTAGTCGCGGTAATCGTCGCCGCGGGTTCTGAGGGCCTGCGCCTCCGTGTAGGGAATGCCGCTCACCCATCGCAGGAACACCAGCATGATGACGGGACCCGACAGGGAGTACCAGGCGAGCGGCGAGCCCACCGCAAGCGCGACGTACGTGAACCAGTGCAGCCATTCGAAGAAGTAGTTCGGATGGCGCGAATAACGCCACCAACCGGTGCGGCAGGTGCGGCCGCGGTTGGCCGGATCGGCCCGGAACCGCGCCAGCTGCCGGTCGGCCGCCGTCTCCCCCAGCACGCTGAGTATCCAGATCGCGGCGGCAATCGAGAGCCATAGCGGGCGTGTCACCGGGTTGGCCGCGACGCTGGCGAACGGCACCGAAAAGAGCGCGACGAGCCCCGCCTGGAACTGGAACAGGACGAACCATTTGGCCTGGCCGCCGTGCCAGAGTTCACGTAGCCGGCGGTAGCGCCCATCTTCGGGCTCCGAGCGCAGGCGCCCCCACAAGTGCAGGGCGAGGCGGGTACCCCACAGGCCGCCGCACAACGCGAGCATCGCTCGCGGCTTGGCCGATCCGCCGCCAAGCAGCGAAAGCAGGACGGCGCTTCCCGCAAGGCCGCCCGCCCACAGCACGTCGACGATGCCGGCATTGTCGCGCCGCCGCTGCCACTGCCAGCCGAAACACATCATCACGGCGGCCAGGAGTCCAACGAAGATCAACTGCACGATGGGACTCATGACGCGCCTCGCCGCGGGCCGGGCTGGGCGGCAGCTCCCCGGGTCCGCCAGCGAAGCCCCAGCGAGCAGAGCAGGGCGAAGGATGCACCCCATCCGGCGCCGAGCGCGGTCTCGCCGCGCCACATCGGCGCGGCAAACGTCACGGCGCCGGCGAGCCGGGCCGCCGCGGCGTAGGCGAGGGGCCCGCCGATCGCCCCGAACAGCGCGCTCTGCAGCGCTTTGCCCTGGAACCATCGCAACGAGCGGTTCAGCGTGAGCGCAAAGGCCAGCCATAGGGCCAGGATCCAGACGGGAGCGCCCCCCGGGGGCAGTGCGGGTGCGGGTGCCGCGTAGTGCAGGAGACCCGATGCCGCCAGGGCCCCATCCAGCAGCGCCCCGAGCGCGAGCGCCACGAGGATCAGGCGGACCTCGATCTCCCGTTCGGCCGACCGCGCGAGCTGCCACGCCGCAAAGATTCCCGCTGCCGCAACTCCCGGCCAGGCGAGATCCCGTCCCGCTCCAGACACGGCGACGAACCAGACCATCTGATACCCCAGGAAATTGGCCCACAGGCTCATGTCACCGTCCTCAACCCCCGTCCCCGGCGCACGGCGCCGGCCCGCGATATCCCGGCTTGGCCAGCAGCAGGTGGGCGACGCCGATCGAGCGCTCCCGGAAACCGCCTTCGCAGTAAGCCAAATAAAATTCCCACAGGCGGATGAACGGCTCGTCGAACTTGAGCCGGCGAACCTCGGCCTGCCGGGAGAGGAAGCGTTGGCGCCAGGCCTGAAGCGTGCGCGCATACGAAAGCCCGAAATCCTCCAGGTGCACCAGCCCGAGATCGCTCGCCTCGGTCTTCGCCGCCAGCATCGCCTGGATCGAGGGAATGAAGCTGCCGGGAAACACGTGGCGCTTGATGAAATCCACCGACTTCAACGCCTGTGCGTAGCGATGGTCCTCGATCGTGATCGCCTGGAGCAGCGCAAGGCCGGATGGCCGCAGCAGGCGGCCGAGCTGCGCAAAGTAGCGGCCGAGATACGCGGCGCCGACGGCCTCGATCATTTCGATCGAGACGAGCTTGTCGTACTGCCCGGTTAGGCTGCGGTAGTCCTCGAGAAGCACGGTCACGCGGTCGCCGAGGCCGGCGTCGGCGACGCGCTGCCTCGCCAGTGCATGTTGTTCGCGCGAGATGGTCGTGGTCGTCACGCGGCAGCCGTAGCGAGCGGCGGCGTGCAGCGCGAAGCCGCCCCAGCCGCTGCCGATCTCGAGCACATGATCGGCGGACCCGAGGCGAAGGGTCGTGCAGATGCGATCGAGCTTGCGCATCGAGGCCCTCTCGAGGGTGTCGTCCTCGCGCGTCCAGTAAGCCGATGAGTACATGAGATCGGGCGACAGAAACAGCGAGAAGAACTCGTTGCCGAGGTCGTAGTGCGCGGCAATGTTGCGGCGGCTTCCCGCGGGCGAGTTGCGCCGCAATGCATGGGCGCCGCGCAGCAGCCACCCCTGCAGGCGCGCCCAGCCGCTCTCCAGGCCGTCGAGCAGATCCCGGTTGCGCACCAGGATGCGCACCAGCGCCACCAAATCATCGCAGCGCCAGTCGCCTGCCATGTACGCTTCAGCCGCCCCCACGCTGCCGCCCGCCGCCACGGCCCGATAGAAGGCCGGATTGACGACCTGCACGCGGGCGCACAGGTCGGACGTCCTGGTCCCCAGGTGCACGGCGCCGGCGGCATCCTCGATGAGGATGCGTCCCGAGCGGAGCCGGCGCAGCTTCGCGATCACGCGCTCGCGCAAAAAGCGGTCGCCGGCGCCGAAGCCCGCGGCGGGGGCGCGAAGGCTGCGCGGCGGCGGCTCCCGGCCTTCAGTCCAGTCGTTCGTCGGTGGGGTCATCGGTAGCCTGCCGTGTCGGTATGGGGATAAACGGGGTTGCGCTTCAGCCACAGGCGCAGCGCCTGCCAGTAGATCGCGCCGGTGACCTGTGCGGTCATGAGGGGGAATCTCGTGAGCAGGCGGGCGAGCGAGCGGGAATCGAGCGGGCGGCGGCGCAGCGCCAGGGTCGCATCGAATTCCGATCGACGTTCGTGCAGCACGTTCATGTGCACCGACAGGGTCTCGCCCGGCGGGGTGAATCGCCAGGCGTAGCGGCGCTCCATGGGCATGAAGGGCGACACGTGAAAGCACTTGTCGAATGACCAGTGCAGCGCCCGCCCTCGCGATTCGGCGGTCTCGGCGGGAAGCACATACGCGTGGCGCTCGCGCCAAGGCGTGTTGGTGATGTCGCCGATGATGCAGTCGAGCACGCGGCACGAGGAGTCGGAGTAGCAGTAGTAGAAGCTCACCGGGTTGAAGATGTAACCCGCATATCGCAAATGGGTCAGCAGCCGGATCGGGCCCCGGGGCCGGCGGCCGATGGCGCGCTCGGCGCAAGTGCGCACGGCCTCCGGCAGCGAAAGCTCCCGTGGTCCGAGAAAATCGCTGCGGCGGAATTCCGCAAAATTTCGCCGATGTGCCGACCACAGCCAGCGGCCGGCGAACACCCGGTCCAGTTCGTCGAGGTCGAGGTACAACTGCGCGATGCGGTGGCGGAACTCGTGCGGGTGGGGGGCGAACCGGCGATGGCGAATCACCCCCTCGTACACGGCGCTCGTCAGCGGGGCCGAATCTGGAGCGCTCACGTCGCGCACCGGAGCGGCAGGCCGTACGTGTCGGCGGCCCTGGCGGGCGCGGCAAGCTGCGCCGGCGTCCAGCGGACGCCGAGTCCCGCGCACACTTCGACCGCGCTGCGCAGGCCGTCTTCGTGGAATCCCCAGCCCCAGTAGGCGCCCGCGAACCAGGTGCGCCGCCTCCCCTGGATCTCCCCGCGGCGTGCCTGGGCACGCACGGTGCCGTGCGTATAGACGGGGTGTTCGTAGCGCATGCACCTCAGAATCTTCCCTTCCGCGATCGCCGCGGTTCGGTTCAGCGTCACGATGAAGGGCTCATCCGATTGCACGCCCTGCAGCAGGTTCATGCAGTAGCTGACCGTGCAGGCCTCGCCCGGCGCCCGGGGAACGAAGGCGTTCCACGCCGCCCAGGCCCTGCGGTTCAGCGGCAGCACCGATGCATCGGTGTGCAGGACCGTTTCGTTGACCTGGTAGCGAATGGCGCCGAGCACGTCCCGCTCGCGGTCGGAGGCGTCGCCCAATATCGACAAACTCTGATCGCTGTGGCAGGCGAGAACCACGTGATCGAACCGCTGCGTCCCGGCGCGGCTTTCGACCAGCACTCCGGCGGCTTCGCGCCGCACGCTGCGCACGGGACAGCGCAGCCGCTCCTCCACCCCCCAGCGCATGCGCAGCGCCCGGATGTAGGCCGATGAGCCGCCGTTCACGACCCGCCACTCGGGCCGGCCGCGCGCCTGCAGCATGCGGTGGTTGGCCATGAATTGCACCAGATACTTTGCCGGGAACGCCAAGATTCCCGCCGGCGGCGAGGACCAGAGCGCGGAGGCCATCGGCAGCAGATGATCGTTGCGAAACGCCGCCCCAAGGCCGCGAGCCTCGAGGTATTCCGCAAGCGTCGGACCCGGCGACGGCTCCTTAAGCAGCGCGGGCGCGTCGCGATAAAAGCGCAGCAGATCGCGCAGCATGCCCAGGAAGCGCGGGGAGATGAGATTGCGCCGCTGGCAGAACAGCCCGCGGAGCGTCGCGGCGTTGTACTCCAGGCCGCTTGCCTCGTTGCGCACCGAGAAACTCATCGTGGTCGGCTGGGTGCGCACGCCCAGTTCGGCAAACAGGGCGGTCAACAGAGGGTAGTTGTGCGGGTTGTGCACGATGAAGCCGCTGTCGATGGCATAGCGGTTCCCGTTCTGTTGGACCTCGTGCGTATGGGTATGGCCGCCGAGGTAGTCGTTGGCCTCGAACAAGGTGACGGCATGTTCGCGCGACAGCAGCCATGCGCTGGCAAGGCCGGAAATCCCCGAGCCGATGACCGCGATGCGCATCAGTCGTGGGTGCGCCGCAGGATGCGGGCCGGCACGGGCTTGAGCCCGTACACCAGACCGAGCGCCGCCAGCAGCCGCAGGCCGTAGTAGGTCAGATCGAATTCCCACCAGCGGAAACCCTGACGAACGGAGCCGGGGAAAAAGTGGTGATTATTGTGCCAACCTTCGCCGAAGGTGAGGAGCGCCAGCCACGGGTTGTTGCGGCTGTCGTCGCGGGTCGCAAAGCGGCGCGTGCCGAAGCCATGGGCCAGGGAATTGATGGTTACGGTGACGTGGAACAGCACCACGGTGGAGATGAAGAATCCCCAGATCAAGAGCTGCCCGCCGCTGGTTCCGAGCGCCGGCTCGCGCCGTTCGAGCAGCGCTCCGAGACCGTACAGGCCGGCGGCCAGCGCAACCGGCAGCAGGATGTCGTAGCGATCCAGCCAGCGAAGCTCCGGATAACGTGCGAGATCCGGAATGCGCTTCCAATCGGTGCGAAAGCCAGCGGGCGTCAGGAACCAGCCGGCATGGCTCCAAAGAAACCCGTGCACCCGCGGGGAGTGAGGATCGCGCTCGGTATCGGCGTACAGGTGGTGACTGCGGTGATGCGCCGCCCACCACAGGGGCCCTCGCTGCACGCAGCATGCGCCGATGCAGGCGAAGGCAAACTGCAGGGTGCGCGAAGTGCGGAAAGTGCGGTGGGCAAAATAGCGGTGGTAGAACCCGGTGAGGGCGAACATGCGCACGGCGTACAGCCCCGCCGCGACGCCGATGGCAATGTGCGATACCCCGACCCACAGCACCCCGACGCACGCCAGGTGCATGGCGAGGAAGGGCGAGGCGCGCATCCAGTCGATGCGGTCCGCGTGCACTTCGGCCTCTGCGCCGGCACTCGTGTCGACCCATCGGCGCAGCGACACGGCGGTCTTACGCCAAAAGGACGTGGTGGCGGGCGGGTTCGCGACCACCGACTGCTCCGACATGCGCACATCCTTCGGCTCCATATCGAGGGAAATACGCAGGGGGCCTGCTTTCGGATGCAGGCACGCGTCAGATTCAGGTCAAATTCGCACCGGACCCTTGGCGATGACGGGGCCTGTGGGCGCACTATGGGGAATTCCTCCGGGCGGCTCGAGCGTAATCGCCAGCACCGAGCCTGAGGCGAGGTTCGCGCGCAGGTCCGCGGGGACCTCGACGGTGTGCGCCTTGTCGACGGACACGAGGCCGAGCGAGCGAGGCGCCTGGCCCGGGGGAATCAGCCATAGCTCCGGCACCCGGCCCTGCGAGTCGGGCGCGCTGGGCACGGGCACCATCAGTACGGTGCCGCGGGTGCGATCGACCGAGGCCAGCCATCCGGGGCTGCCATCCTCATGCGCCAGGGTGGTGACCGGTTTGGCTCCCGGCTCCGCAGCGGAAGGCGACACAGCCACGGGGGGCGGCTGTGGGCCCGGCGCTGGAACGCGGCCGATCAAGATCGCCGCAACGGCTGCGAGACCTGCAAGAAGCGATGCTGTCCGCCAGAACACCAGGCTCTGCCAAAGGCCGCTGCGCATGCCGTCGCGGGGTTCCCAGCCCAGCCGCGCGCGGATGGCCGGCCAAACGCGGTCGGGTGCCGGAACCGGCTCGATGTCCAGAAGCCAGGGCGCGAACCGGCGCTCCCAGCCGTCCACGCGCTGCGCAAATGCGGGATCGGTTTCGCAGCGGCGCTGCGCATCGGCGCGCGGCCCGGCTGCCAGCACGCCGAGCACCAGCTCTGCGGCAAGCAGTTCATCGTCCGGCGGCTCGCCGGCGCCCCAAAGATCCTCACCCGGAGGCGGAGTACTCATGCCTCGAGGCACGCGCGCAATTGCAGAAGTCCCCGCCGAATCCAGCTCTTGATCGAGCCGATCGGCGCCTGGATGCGCGCCGCGAGTTCCTCGTAAGTCGAACCTTCGAAGAACGCCGCGCGGATCAGGGACCGGCGCCGCACCTCGAGCTGACGCAGGCAGCGCTCCAGGCGCTCATGATCGTTCGACGCATCGGCCTGCTGGGCCGGCGAGGCGCCCGGATCCTCCAGGTCCTGCGCCACGTCCAGGTCGGCGCGGGCAGCGCGCGGCGGCAGGGAACGCAGCCGATCGATTGCCCGATTGCGGGCCAGCGCCCCGAGCCAGGTCATGGCCGTCGAACGCCCGGCATCGAATTGCGAGGCCTTGCGCCATACGGTGGTGAACACCTCCTGCAGCGTCTCTTCCGCCTCCGCCCGGTCGCTGAGCACCCGCAGACAGATGCCGAACAAGCGAGCGGAAGTGCCGCGATATAGGGCTTCGAAGGCCGTGCGGTTACCGAGCGCGACCTGCGCCAGCAGCATTTCAAGCGGCATGTCGCGGCGGGAGAGGTCGTTCGTGTAGTTCGCGTCAGGCATTCAATTACCGTATCCCGGGCGCTGCCGAATGTAAATGCCATGTGTTTCGCGATCAGCGGAACTCTCCGCGAAGCGGGGCATGTACGCGTCGATCTATTGAGCAAAGACATTCTAACTCACGGGATCCCGTAGCGAAGGGGGCGTCCGGGTACGGGGTGCGGGGGGCCTCGAGAGGAGATTTCAGGTTCCACCTACTCCTATACGCGAGCCGGGTGGTTTGGGATGCAAGCCCTTTTGTCCGAGGAGGTCAGCTGCGGCTCAACAAGGTCTGGATGAAACGCCTGCCCGTGCGCACCGACTGGATCCGATCCAGCCGCTGCAATACCGAATTGATGATGGAAAAGCAGCGGCGCTCCAGCAAGAATCCCGGGCCGAGCGCCTTAACCTGATCGGCAAATCGTGCCTTCGCCCATGCATACAGTTCCAAGTCATGCGGATTCATGGCTTCCAGCCGCCCACGGGTGGCGGCTGAACATTCCGTCAGCCTTGGCCGCCCCGTCGTCTCATTGTGCACCTTGTAAATCACGCGATGGAATGGCCAGCCGCAGAGCCGCCTCAGCAGCAGCACGAGACTGTCGAATTCCTCCAACGGCGCCGCTGCGACGAAATGCTCCTCGATGTTCTTCTTCGCCAGATCGAGATGCCGCCGCTCGACCGGAAGCGCGCTGATCGGACGACCCTCGGGGTCCCAGCGCGCGTCAAGCTCGGGGCAACCGCTCAACATTCGCACCTGATGGTCCGATGCATCGACGCCGATGCCGCTGTCGAGGTATTGCTCGAACGTCATGTCCTTGATGAATCTGTGGCTCAAAAGGTGGGCCTGGGACCGATTGTGATAAAAGTTCGATATCGCTCGGTCGATCGGGTCGCGCACGATCGTGAAGTATTTGGCCGGTCGATCCAGCTTGGCATGAATCCCGAACTGGAAATGTATGCCCCGATCTCCGCGTTCTGTCCCCATGATGCAGCGAATTTTCGCGCGCTGCTCGGCGGGCAGGCCGTTGTAGGTCTCGACGGTTTTATCGTGAGGCCGGATGAGGAGGGCGGACTGCGTGAATTCAAACGGCAGATACAAGCACTGAGAGCCCGGGAAGTTGCGGGCCAGAATATGGTCCATGGTAATTCCGCCGGTTTTCGGAATATGGAGGAATATGAGTATTTCCGACGGACTCAACTCCATGGAGTCATTGGGTGTTGCGGACATTGGCCATCGCGGCCGAGTCTATCCTCATACCAAATACCCGACAACGCCAAGTCGTCCGTGGGTTGCGGACAGTTTGAATTCCATCACGAGATGCGCTCGCCGATCGGCCGGCATTGCTGCAATGCAGCAGGCAGTGCCGGCCCGGATGCCGGTGAAGGGCTACTCGTCGGGCCTGCAGCCGAACTGATCGTCCGTCACCGGGACCACTCTCCCAGTCCGCGCGAGGTCAGTAGCCGCCCCCCGTGCTCGAACCGACGGTTATCTTGCCGAAAACGCCATCCGTTTGGTCGGCGAATCCGGCCGTATAGAACAGCGTGGTGACCGGCTTGTCCGAGTCGCCGTTGCCGAACACCAGCGACCAGAGACCTGCGAAGGACAGCGCCTGCCCGTTGGCACCCATCAAGGGGCCCACGGCGGCGGCCAAGGCCGTGCCATTGGGAGCGAAGGCGTTGATCGTCCCGTCGCCGAAATTGCCAATCAGCACGTCCCCGCCGAAGGTGCCGAATGCGCTCGGCGCCATTGCCATTCCCCAGGGAGCGTTGAGCACGCCCGCCGATGCGAAACGGCTGACGAAGTTGCCGCCGAAGTCGAATATGTCGACGTATCCGAATCCCGCCCCCGTGACTTCGTCGTGCTGGGCGGAATCCTGCTTGGCGAACGACACGTACAACTGCCCGTCCAGCGCCGCGATGCCGAACGGCACATAGCCGCTCGGGAGGCCGGGATCGAGGAATTTGCCCTGCATCGCCGCCGGCTTGGTGAAATTCGTATCGAATACGTCGACCTTGTTGTTGTGCAGATCGGTCGCGTACAGGTAACTGGCGCCGTCGAGGGTGCCGAGTGCGAGACCCTTGTAGACCGCATGATCGGTACCGTTGGCGACGCCGTCGTCGTAGACCGTGACCGCGCTCGATCCGCTGTCCTTGGCCCATGCGGCGATGGTGCCGCCCTCCCCGTCATACATGAACAGCGCCGTCTCCGGACCCTTGCTCGTGTTCACGAGAAAGCCGCCGCTTCCGTTGTAAACCTGGCCCGTGGGATTGGCCTGCACGCCGGCTGCGGACGCCGGGATCGCGATTCCGACGTCGGGCGATCCGGTGATCGCCTGGGTCTCAATCTCGCCTGTACCGCTGTAGAGCGTCGCCAGGTTGCTGTTGTTGTCCGCAATCCAAAACGGAAATCCGGGCTCGATGGCAATACCCCACGGATTCTGCAGATTGCCATCGATCGTGGCGGCAGTGGCAACCACCTCGGCCTTGTCCACCACCAGGGCCGTGTCGGTGAATGACGTGGTTGTCGGCGGGGTCATCTGGTTGTTGTCGCTCGCCGAGGTCATGTCCCCGCCGCCGCCGCCGCATGCGGTCACGGCGAGGATGCCGGCGATGCCGATCGACGCCGACGCCCTTCGGACGATGATCTGATGCAATTTCATGGGTGGTCTCCGTAACGCGATTAACAATTGGTGACGGTCGTGAGTGCCGGGCATCGACCAAAAGGTTGTTGCCGGCCAGGGGACGAATCGGCGGACGCCTTCAATCCAGGCGGCAAGCTGCTGCTGCGGCTCGAGAACGGCTGGTTCAATCAACCGTGGGGCAAAGAGAGTTGCCCTGCGGCCGCCTGCAGGGTGACTCCAATCTGGACGTGCGTGGGACCAGTCAATGCCCGCTTCATGCCGAGGGCCCAAACAAATTGCGAGTCGCGCGCGATATGTGCACGAGCCCCGGCAAAGTGGCCAAGAGCAACTGCGGATTCAACGGCTTGCAGGTCATCCAGACTACGACCTCGACCATGCGCGGAATCTTCGCGCTGCTCATGTTCCCGGTTAACATGATGGTCGGCGGAACGAAATTCAGGAATTCCCCGACACGTTCGGCCACCTCCGCTCCGTTCATCTGCGGCTGAAGATGGAAGTCCATAATCAGAACATCAGGCCGAAAGCCGCCACTGACAAGCCGGAGAGCCTCATCTCCGCTGGCGGCGCTGCGGACATCGTAGCTCTCGGTGCACAGCAACAGAGCCATGGAATCGCGCACCGATCGATCGTCTTCGACGTGCAGTATCAGTCCCGCAATGCTCGCAGCCATCGTCGCGGCCCTCATTTATACAATGCGAATAGGACTTACAGGAACAGGTGCTCCCTCGCCATAGGTATTTGAACCTAGGGGCCGGTGGCGGGCCTCCAAAATTCAGGCCGACGCATTTACCTTGACTGCGGGGGCACATGCGCGCACCGTTCAACAGGCGTGCGCCCCTCATCCGTCTCCGTCGCTCCGACAGCGCTTGTCGAATCCTGGGCCGGCGTATTGGAGAACTTGCCCGATGCGGTGCTCGTTGTCGCCGGGGCGGAGAGTGCAGGACAGATCCTGTATTTGAACTCTCAGGCTTGCCTGATGTTCGGCTACGAGCCCGGCGAAATCATCAATCAGTCGGTCGACATCCTGGTGCCTCCCGCGCTGCGGGATCGCCACCTACGACACCGGCAGGTGTACGCAGAACGTCCCCATCTGCGTCATATGGGAGAGGGCCTCTCCTTATTCGGTCGGCGGCGCGACGGCAGCGAATTTCCGATCGACGTTCTTCTCAACCCCAACCACCAAGGCATCCCCTCGGCCACGATCGCGGTCGTGCGCGACATGACGGACCGCAAGCAACTGGAACTGGCGCTCACGCAGGCTCGAGACTCGGCAGTGCGCGCCAATGAAATAAAATCCCGCTTTCTCGCCGCCGCCAGCCACGACCTGCGCCAGCCTCTCCAGACCCTGTGGACCCTGCAGTCGGTGCTGGCACGGGCGTTCAAGGACACGGAATACGCGCCACATATTGCGATGCTGGAAGAAGCAGTGCGCAACATGGACCAGATGCTCTCCTCGCTGGTCGATATCAATCGATTGGAAAAGGGGGCCATTCAACCGGTGATACGCGATTTTCCGTTACAGGAGATCCTCCCCCATCTGCGATCGGAATTCGGCTACGCCGCCGCGGCCAAGTCCTTGACCTTGGATATCGTAGGCTCCGACGAGTTCGCACGCAGCGACCCGATGCTGTTGCCGGTGATTCTTCGCAATTTGCTCGGCAACGCCATCAAATACACGCATCACGGCTCCATTCAGCTGCGGGTTCGCGCCGAGGGGCCGCTTCTCTTGATCGACATCATCGACACGGGACCGGGCATCCCCTCGGAGCACTTGGAGCAACTGTTCGAGGCGTTCTACCAAATCGACAATCCATATCGCGATCAGCGCCAGGGTGTCGGGCTCGGACTTGCAATCGTACAGACCATATGCCGTCTTCTCGATCACAAAGTCACCATCGAATCGCAAGTGGGGAATGGATCGACCTTCACGGTGCAACTGGCGCGCGGCGTGGTGGCTGCCGAGGTATCGGCCGTGGCGCTCGCGCCCCCTGCATTGGCTCCGGTGACGCGGACCAGCGCAATTAAAATTCTGCACATCGAAGATGATCCGGGCATCGCGCGGTCCATGGAGATGCTGCTGCGCCTCGAGGGTTACGAAGTGATCGGAGCTGCCGCACGGGACGAGGCGCTGCAACGCGTCGAAGTCGAGGGGTTGCGTCCCGATTTGATACTCAGTGATTTCCAGCTGCCCATGGGATTCACCGGGGACCAGATCGTGGCCGAAATCTTGGCGCGACTCGGATACAAACCCCCGACGATCATGCTGACCGGCGACCTTGCAGACATGCACGTCAAGAAGGCAAAGCTGATTGCGGACCGGCTGTTGCCCAAGCCCGTAGACATCAATCTTTTGCTGCGCGAAATTGAGGCTCTGCTCGGAATTCGCGGCTGCTAGCGCGCGAGCGCCGAGTTCACCATTCCAATGGTCTTCAACCATGTCTCCACCAGCCGCGGCCATTGAGCGATCGGCAACTGGCTCCTCCGCAGGCCGAAGGCGTGGCCGCCTTGGGCGTACAGGTGCATTTCGGTGGGGACCCCGGCTTTCTGCAGCGCGACGTAGTAGGCCAAAGACTGCTCCACGCCGTCTACGTGGTCGTCCTCGGCTTGGAGCAGGAAGGTGGGCGGCGAGTCGGGGCGCACGGAAATGTCCGGCCGAAGTCTCAAATCCGTCTCGTCGCGGGTGGAGTCGTCCTCGTCCTCGTGTGTCCAAAGATGGCCGGGGTAGAGGGCGATGGCGAAGTCCGGGCGGCAGCTCAGCTCGTCGGCGGGATCCACCGCCGTATAGGTCCGCTGCGCAAAATGCGTACTGACCGCGGCCACCAAGTGCCCGCCCGCGGAAAAGCCGATCACGCCGACTTTGTGCGGATCGACATGCCACTGTGCCGCGTGCTGCCGCACCAGACTCAGGGTGCGCTGAGCGTCCTGTAGCGCCGTCTGCACCTTCGGGTATACCCGCCGGTGGTTCTGCGTGTCCCACCACGGGCCCGACCCCGGCACGCGGTACTTCAGCAGTACGCAGGTGATGCCGCGCGACGTCATCCAGTCGCAGATCTCCGTGCCCTCAGGGCCCATGGCCAGATTCCGGTAACCTCCGCCGGGGAACACCACCACCGCCGCCCCGCTGTTGCGCCCTTTTGCGGCATACAGCGTCATGGTCGGCCGGCTGACGTCGTTGGCTGCTCCGCCCGGACCGACGGACTCCGGCTTCGGGTCGGGTATCGCATCGGGTACTGCGCCGGGCCAGATCGGGGCCTGCACGTGGCCAAGCGATGGTTGCCAGCTGTCCGGAGCAGCTTGCCGGGAGTCCGCCCGAACGCCGGCGCCGCCGAGCGCCGCCGCCGCACACAGAGCAAGAATCGACTTCTTCATCAGCATCCACCATCCCCGCCGATGAAATCCATCGCGTCTCGCATCACAGTGCGTCGATTTCGACGGCGACCCTGCGCGCGGAACGAAGACAGGACTCCATCCCGCGGCTCAAGGGGTCCGCGAAGGTTCCGGCAAAATAGATCCGCCCGTCAGGGCGCATCAGCCGCGGCCAGAACTTGTGCATCTCCCCGATCGGGAAGGCCATCATCTCGCAAAACGGCGCATACCTGTCGCGGGTCCAGTCGAACGTCAAGGACTCGACTATGGTGTCATGTTTGCCCGGGTAGACTTCGCGAAAGGCCGCCAAGCCGCGCTGCGCAGGGGCACCACCGGGAGCGAAGGCCTTCAACAGCACCCGGCTCGTATCAATCTCGCTCGGTACCTGCCACATCGAGGATATTTCGGGGTGCTCGAATTCCATGTTGATGCTCGCGAAGCCGTCGTCGATCCAGAACTTCGAGCCGGCCTCGAACACATAGAAGGAGTGCGATGTGAAGCGCAGGTTGTCGACGATGTATTGCATGCCGGGGGACAGAGCCGGGCTGATGGGAATAGCCCCGAAGATCGGCAAGGGCATGCAGTTGACGAGCACGTCCGCGGCCAGCTCTCTCTCGCCCCCGTATCCATAGGCGTTGTAGCGGATGCTGACGCCGGAATCGCTGCGCGTGACGGCCACGACGGGATGCTTGAGCTTGACACGATCACCCAGGCGCGCGGCAAACGCGTTGGGAAGCTCCTGATTGCCTCCTTTCAGGCGATAGGTGTCGCCCTCCGACCAGGGAATGCCGCGCAACCCCATCACGGCAAAGCGCCACAAGGAAAACAGCGCGGATTCATCCTGCCCGCCCATGAAGCGCAATGCGGCCGCCGAGGCCCCATGCCTCTCACAAAAGGCCGCGACGGAGATCTTGTCCAGTTCGTCGTGGCCCACCCCGAGCGGGTGCGATTCGTCGGTGAATTGGCCGAGGTGGGCTTGCAAGAAAAGGCGGGGCAGATCGTTCCACGAATTCACGGACAGAAAGCGGGCCTCCGCGTCATCGAAGCCCAGCTTCTTGAGCACGGTCCGGTCTGCCAGCATTTCCTCTGAATAGAACTTGCCGTCGATCATCCGCAGGACGTGTCCGCCGGCTGCGGCGGTTGAGCCTTCGGCGTTGGGGTAGGGGATTGCGCTGAGACTGAACTCGGCGATGTACTCAAAAAATGCCTCATAGCCCGGCCGGGTGATGTGATCCGCACCGAAGTCGGCGTACAAACCGTCCGACAGGCCGTCGCGCCCCGTGAGTACATGTCCGCCATGCCTGCCGCTCGCTTCGAGCACGACGACCTCATGGCCTCTGCGCATCAGTTCATAGGCGCAACACAGACCGGAGATGCCGGCCCCGGCCACGACGATTTTCTTGCGCGTCGAGGGCGCGTTCGCGAAGACCGATCCCGCCAGGCACAGTTCGACGCCGGCGGCCGCGGTGTTTCTCAGGAATTCCCGCCGGTTGACCTCAGAATTGATACGACGCTCCGAGCGTGTAGGTTCTGCCGTAGGCGCTGTACCCATAGCCCACGCCGCTCGAGCTCTGACCGACGTTCTGCCCGGGCGCCCAAGGCAACAAGGGGTTGCCGTTCAGATAGGTGCGCGCCACCGAATCGGTCAGATTCTTGCCTTCGACATAGACCTGGAGACCCTTGGTGATCTTGTAGTGCGCGCTGGCCGTGACCCATTGGAACGGACTCGTGATCGCCGGCCAGCCCGGAACCTCGGTGCACTGCGAGCAATATGACTGAAAACTCGCGGCGTAGTCCCAGTTCACGTCGGCGCTGAAGTGGCCCTTGTCGTAAAACAGCCCGGCGGACATGGTCATGGGCGGCTCGGCATTGATGGGCGGGATCGAGTTGCCGTTCTGATCGTAGCTGCGATTCCAGGTGCGGGTGTACTGCATGTGCGCGCCGAAGCCGTTGTCCAGGATGTGCTGCCACGCGAGCTCGATGCCGTAGTAGTCGCTCATGTAGCCGTTGGCCGGGGCGTACACGGTCCACAGAAAGGGGGTACAGGGGACCTTTCCCGGCGGTCCGCCCACGCACTCGACCGTGCCCAAATTGACGTTGGCTTCGGTGCCGGTGTAGATGTCGTCGCGGATCTTCTTGCCGAACAGCGCAACCGTCAGCGCGGAATGCGGGTGGTAATACCATTCCGCCGAAAAATCCACCTGGGTGGCCTTGATCGGCTTCAGTCCGGCGGTGCCGTTGTAATAAAGTTGAGGTTGGCCGTTTTCCGCGTTGTTGGTCGAGGTCGGCGCCAAGTAGCTCAATTCGGGCCGCGACATGGTCTCCGCGACCGCGGCGCGCAGCTGCAGCCGGTCCGGCACGGCCCAGTAATTGAAATTGGCGGAGGGCAGCGGCAGCGTGTAGTGGCCCTTCGTATCCGAGGGTTGAGTGCTCGCGTATTGCACGTTCCAGGTCTGGGTCGAGCCCACCGTAGAGGGCGTCCAAAGCGAGGTCGGGGCCGCTTCGGCGGTCGCCGCGGTGGTGTTGGTGCGCACCACGCGCACTCCCAAATTCGCGTTCCACTGGGCGCCGGAGAACGTCAACTCTCCATACGCCGAAATCGTCCGTTCGGTCACATCGTAGGAGTTGTATGGGTTCTCTTGCGGCAGCGTCTCGGCCAAGTTGAAAACGGGCAGGCCGACGCCTGAGCAACCCGGATATTGCCCGGGCAACAGGGGTGCGGCTGGCGGTGCGCAGTAGAACGGATTGGGCTTGCCGTTCAGACTCCTCAAGAACGCCAGCAATTGGGCGGTGTTTAGTTGCGGCAGAGTCGTGGGATAGGATCCGCCCGCGCCCTGCATGAAATTGGGCAGGCTGACCATCGAGATCACATTGTACCCTTGGGAACCGAAGGAGTAGGGGCTGCACTGAATCGGGCAGCCCTCGGTCTGGTACAGAGTTCCATATTGGCCGGAGCCGTTGGTCCAGTCGTTGCTGATATCTTCGCGGCTCTTTTCGCGCTCCGTGAAGCCGGTGCCGAATAGGAGTTTATTGAAGACCCCGGCACCCACGTCGTACGCACCGTCCAGGGTGAACCCCGTGACCTTGTCCTCAACGCTGTAACCGTTCAGGCCGACATAGTGGGTCGACCAGTAGTTGTTGTTGTTGAGAAATCCCGAGTTCATCAGCGCCGTGTACGAGCACTGGCCGGGGTTGGTGCTGCTGGCGGAACCCTTGGGGCAGGCGGACAATCCGAGCTGGCTCGGCGGTATCACGACGTTGATATTCGGCAGGCTATTGGGCACGTCGGCAAAGTTCAATGTGTCGACGGGGTATACCCAATTGTTGACCAGGCCGGCGGTCACGAAGGTATCTTGCCCCCCCTCGGGCCGGTTGGCCCGGGATTGATACGCATCGCCGGTGATGCTCCACCTATCGGCGGGCTTCCAGCTGGCATTCAACCCGAACATCGAGGTGGTGACCACGCGATTCACGGTGTTGTTCACCATTTCCGGTTGGAAGTCGTTCGCGGTCAGCGCGGTGACCACGCCGTTCTTCACCACCCCGTTCGTCCATTCCGAGTTGCCATACTGGTCCGTGCCCCAGGGAAAGTAATACGACTCGTTGTAGCCGATCTGCGGATCGTTCAAGTGGGTCCACAAGCCGTCGGCGACCAACTTGAAGTCCGAATTCGGGCGCCATTCCAGGCTGCCGGAGATGGCATCGCGTTTTTTGTCGTCGAAGATCGACCCGAAGGTGATGCAGCAGGGTGTCGCGGTCAGAGGCACCGCGGGCGGTCCCCCGTTGAAGGGATAAGTCGGCGGCCCATAGATGTTTTGGTTGTAGGTGTTGAGCGAGTCGGTGCGGGTTTTGGTGTCCGAGTGCACCGCGCCGATGAGGAAGCCCAGCGTGTGGTCGTCGTTGGTGTTCTCGGCGAAGGCGGAAAACTTCGTGCCTTTCAAATCCGACATGTCGTTGTCGTTGCCCTCGGCGTGCACCCCGCCGTGAAATCCGGGATTGTCGAATGGACTGGCGGTGCGCAGATTGACGGTGCCGCCGATGCTGCCTTCGAGCGCCGAAGCTTGCGTCGATTTCAGGACGTCGGCGCCCGAGATCACTTCCGAGGGCAGCACGTCGAACGCCAGATCGCGACCGTCGTCATCGGTGGCGAGAATTCGGTTGTTGAGAGTCGTGATGTTGTACTGGGGTCCCAGGCCGCGCACATTCACGTTGATTCCCTCGCCGCCGGTGGTGCGGCTGATGGTGATGCCGGGCAGATGTTCCAGCGAGTCGGCGACGTCGGCGTCGGGGAATCGACCGAGTTCTTCGGCATTGATCGAATCCAGGACGACTGTGGCGTCCCTCTTGACCTGGAGCGATTTCTCGAGGCTGGCGCGCATGCCGGTCACGACGATTTCTTGCAGCTCCGGGGAACCGCTGGCGGGGGCCGAGGCGGTGGCTGAAGTGGATGAGGTCGCGGCGGCGGGTGTCGCCGAGGTGGTTGCATCGGCCGCCGCGGCATTGTCCGCGGCCATTGCCGGGAAGTTCGAACTCAGCGCGGCGGCGGCCACGAGCAAAGTAGAGCGCAGGCGCATCGTCGGCATGGCAATCCCCCCTTTTTTCTGAATTCTCTTTCTGCGTGGCCTTGGCGTCGCGAACGCGTAACGCAGGGTCAGCGGTTCCGACGTTAAACGAAACTAATGTGACTTTCAATAGAGGCCATTATGAATACTTAGCCCCTATGCGCACCAAAATTACTGGACACCATCGTCAGATGACGCGATAAGGATGCCTATTGAAATTTATATAAGTTTCAAATATAACGAGTCACCGGATTGCCCGACTCCAACACCCTCAATGGCTCCGCCGCAGGAATTAAACTCAATGAGATCAAGAGCATGGTTGGCCTATGCGCTGGTGACGACGGGGTTTTGGGGCGTGTGGGGTGCGTTCACCGGGGCGCCGGCGAACCACGGATTTCCTGAAACGTTGATCTATGCCGTGTGGGCGCTGACCATGATTCCGCCTGCGCTGTACGGCTTGCGGCGAGTCGGCTGGCGCTTGCAGCGCGATGCACGGTCGGTGTGCTACGGCGCCGCGATCGGGCTGCTCGGGGCGGGCGGCCAGATGCTGCTGTTCCATGCGGTGCGGACCGGACCCGCCTACCTGATATTCCCGGTGATCTCGCTGTCACCGGTGGTCACCGTGGCCCTATCGTTGGTCCTGCTGCACGAGCGCACCGGCAAACTCGGCGCGCTGGGCATCGTTCTGGCCTTGTGCTCGCTGCCCCTGTTCGATTATACGGCGGGCGCGTCGTCCGGTGCTTACGGCCAATTGTGGTTTCTGCCGGCACTCGGCGTGTTGGCGGCCTGGGGCTTGCAGGCGTTCTTCATGAAACTGGCGAACGCGACCATGGATGCCGAGAGCATATTCTTCTACATGACGGTCTGCGGTCTGTTGCTGATTCCAGTTGCGCTCGCCATGACGGATTTCTCCGTGCCCATCAACTGGGGCGCGGACGGCCCCTACCTCGCGGCGGCCATCCAGATCCTCAATTCCATCGGCGCGCTGACCTTGGTGTATGCCTTTCGTTACGGCAAGGCCATCGTGGTCTCGCCCCTGACCAACGCGGGCGCTCCCCTGATCACCGCCGTGCTGTCGATCCTGCTGCTGGGCACCGCGCCCACGGCCACCAAACTGGCCGGCATTGCCTTGGCGCTGGTGGCTGCCGTGTTCCTGGCCATCGAACCCGAGCCCGCCGCGGCCGTCACGGCAGCGCCAGGACCCAAGACCCTCAAGGAGTACGGCCGAACATGATCAACCGGCAAGACCCCGGCAAGATTGTCCGGCGAGACACGAGCAATCGCCGCGAGCGGATCGTCGCCCTGCTGCGGGAACAGGGGAGCGTACAGATCCCGGCGCTCGCCGAGCGTTTTCGCGTCTCCACGCAGACTTTGCGCAAGGATCTGAATTTTCTCGACGACAAGGGCATCTGCACGCGTTCGTCGGGCGGAGCAATTCTCAGACGGCGCGGTCCATCGCCGACCGAGGAAGCGATCGACGTCAAACGCACGCTGTTCGCGGAGGAGAAGGTGCGCATCGGCCGCGCCGCGGCCGCCTTGATCAAGAACGACGAGTCGGTGTTGATCGATTCCGGCACCACGGCTCTGCAGGTCGCGAGGCATATCGAGGCATCCGCGTCGCTGGTGGTCGTCACCAGCGACGTGGGCGTCATGAATGAGATGGTGGCGCGGGAGAACGTGCAGCTGGTGTTTCTCGGCGGCACGCTGCGGCGCAAGAACCTGTCTTTCTACGGCACGCAGACCGAACGGGCGCTGCAAGACCTGCACGTCGACAAACTGTTCCTGGCCGCCGACGGCTTCGATATCGAGAAGGGCCTCACCACGCATTTCGAGCCCGAGGCGCTGCTGAATCGCCTGATGTGCAAGGCGGCCTCGGAAATCATCATGGTTGCGGATTCCTCCAAGTTCGGCCGGATCTGCCTGCACAAGATCATCGAATCGCAGGGAATCGCCAAAGTGGTGACGGATACCGGGATTCCAGATGCAACCCGCGAAGCGCTGATCCGGATCGGCGTCGAGGTCGTCATCGCGTGAAGGCCATTCAAGCAATCATCGCGCGACACAAGGCGGGGCGTTCCATCGGCATTTACTCGGCATGCTCGGCGCACCCCCTGGTGATCGAGGCCGCGCTGGATCACGCGCGGCGGCGGTCCGCGCCGGTCTTGATCGAAGCCACCTCCAACCAGGTCAACCAGGACGGCGGCTACACGGGCATGCGCCCCGAGGATTTCAGCCGATTCGTGCTGGCGATCGCGGCGCGCATCGGCATGCCGGCCGACCAGGTGCTGCTGGGCGGGGATCACCTCGGGCCCAATTGCTGGCAGGGCTTGCCCGCGGAGACGGCGATGGCCAAGTCCGAGCAGCTCATCGCGGACTATGTGGCCGCGGGTTTTCGCAAGATCCACCTGGACTGCTCCATGTCCTGTGCGGGCGATCCGGCGCCTCTGTGCGACGCAGAAGTGGCCGCGCGCGCGGTGCGCCTGTGTGCGGTGGCCGAGCGTACCTGGGAGCGCGTGGGTGGAGAGGCGCCGGTTTACGTCGTGGGCACCGAGGTGCCCGTTCCCGGCGGCGCGCATGAGGCGCTTGCCGAATTGGAGTTGACCGATGCCGCGGCCGCGACCGCGACCATCGAGGCGCATCGGCAGGCCTTTCGATCGGCGGGCTTGCAGCAGGTGTGGCCGCGCGTCATCGGCCTGGTCGTGCAGCCGGGCGTCGAGTTCGATCACGACAAGGTAATCGACTTCCGCGCTTCGCGGGCAGGCGCACTCGCCGCGGTGGCCGAGGCGCAGCCCCACCTGGTCTACGAAGCGCACTCGACCGACTATCAAACGCCGGCCAATCTTCGCGCTCTCGTGCAAAACCACTTTGCGATCCTGAAGGTGGGGCCCGGCCTGACTTTTGCCATGCGCGAGGCTCTTTGGGCCTTGGACCGAATCGAGGGCGAGTTACTGGGGCCCGATCGATCGGCCCGGCTTCGGGAGACTGTTCAAAGAGTCATGTCCGCGACTCCGCAATTCTGGATCAAATACTATCTGTCCGAGGGACGACGGCTCGAGCTCGACCAACAGTACAGCCGCAGCGATCGAATCCGCTACTATTGGCCCATGCCCGAAGTCGACTCGGCAGTGAACCGCCTGTTCGCGAATCTGGATGCAAACCCGCCGCCGCTCACGCTCTTGAGCCAGTACATGCCGCTGCAATACCAAGCCATCCGTGACCGCCGTCTCTCCACAAACGCCCGCGAGCTGGTGCGGCATGCCGTCGAGCAGGTGCTGGAACAGTATGCGGAGGCCTGCAGCGACCGTGAGCGATGACATGAGAACCCATCTGCAATTGGAGGAGACCCAGCTGAGCCGCGCCGGCGCGCTGTGGACCGCGCGCGAGATCGCGCAGCAGCCGGCGAGCTGGGTGCGTACGCAGGAGCTGCTGCGGCAGCATGCCGCGCCGATTGCCCGCTTTCTCGCACCATTGCTGGAGCAGCCGGATCTGCGCATCATTCTGACGGGGGCGGGCAGCTCGGCCTTCATCGGCGAATGTCTCGTGCCGCCGCTGCTGCAGAGGCTGGGCCGCCGAGTGGAAGCCATCGCCACCACGGATTTACTGTCCGGCCCCGCGCAGTATTTCCAGAGGGACGTGCCCACGCTTCTCGTATCCTTCGGCCGCTCGGGGAGCAGTCCGGAGAGCGTGGCCGTGGTCGATCTGGCGGATCGGATGCTGGGCCGGTGTCACCACGTCGTATTCACCTGCAACGAGCAGGGCACGCTCTATCAGCACTGCCGGGACCGGCGCAACAGCCTGGCGATTCTGCTGCCACCGGAAACGCACGACCAGAGCTTTGCCATGACTTCCAGTTTCACGGCCATGATGCTGGCGGCCTCTCTGGTATTCAACGTTGCGGCCATTGAAACCGCGGATGTGGCCGCCATCGCGCGCTCCACGCGGGAGCTACTCGAGCGGCACAATGACAAGCTGCGTGACCTGGCCGCCGAGAGCTACTCGCGGGTGGTCTACCTGGGGAGCAACGGCTTCAAGTCGCTGGCGCGCGAGGCCGCACTGAAATTGTTGGAGTTGACGGACGGCAGAATCGTCTCCGCCTACGATTCGCCGCTGGGCTTTCGCCACGGACCGAAGACCATCGTGACTCGCGACACACTGTTGTTCGTGTTCGTCTCCAACGACCCCTACACACGTCGTTACGATCTCGATCTATTGCTCGAGCTGCGCTCGGAGGGGCTTACGGGGCGGGTGGTCGCCATAACGGCCCGGTCGCAGGACGCCGTCGCCGACGGCGAGTACCTGCATGTGCCGCATGCGGCCGAGTCGAGCGATGAGGATCTCTATTATCCGTACATCGTCTACGGCCAGCTCTACGCCTTTCATCGATCGCTGTCGTTGGGCAACAAGCCCGATCAACCCAGCCATTCGGGCAGCGTCAGCCGCGTCGTACGCGGTGTGACCATTCATACGCTGTGACCGAAGGCGCCGCCCTGTACCTCGGCGTCGACGGCGGCGGAACCAAGACGGCCCTGACGCTGATCGATTCGGACGGCGAGATTCGAGCGACGCACCTGGCGCCGGGTGCTTACTACATCACCATCGGACTCGACGCGCTCGGCACCTTGCTCGCGGACGCCGTGAGCAACGTGCTGGCCAAGGCCGCGCTACGCGCCGCGGATCTGGATTTTGCCTTTTTCGGGCTGCCCGCCTACGGCGAGGATAGCGCTCTGGTCGATGCATTGAGCCGGCTGCCGGAGAGATGCCTGCCGGCCGGCCGGTATGGGTGCGGCAACGACATGATTTGCGGCTGGGCGGGTTCGCTGCTCTGCGGCGATGGAATCAGCATCGTGGCCGGCACGGGCTCCATCTGCTACGGCGAGCGCCGCGGCGCCGTTGCACGCAGCGGCGGCTGGGGCGAATTGTTCAGCGACGAAGGCTCCGCGTATTGGATCGCGTGCCGCGGGCTGAATTTATTCTCGCGCATGAGCGACGGCAGAGCGGCCCGTGGGCCATTGTATGAGATCGTCAGGCGGTCCGCCGGCATCGCCGAAGATCTCGATCTGTGCGCGCACATCTTCACCGGGCTGGGGGGCGATCGGGCGCGGATCGCGCAGTTATGCCAGTGGATGACGCAGGCCGCTCGAGCGGGCGACGCGGCGGCGCTGGACATCGTACGGCAGGCGGCCGCCGAACTCGCGCTCATGGTCGATGCCACCCGGAAACACTTGGGATTCACCTCCGCCGAGCCGGTGCCGGTTTCCTACTCGGGCGGCGTCTTCGACAGCGTCGGCGCGCTGATATTGGAGCCTTTCGCCGCGTCGCTGCAGGCGCATCGCTCCGGCTACCGGCTCAGCAAACCCGTGCTGCCGCCGTCCATCGGCGCCGCGCTGTATGCGGCCAAGTGCCATGGCCGGCCCTTGTCGAATACGGCGATCGAGCGCCTGCGCGCGCAGAGCGAGGCATTGCGGCGAGATCTCGCGCCGTGAAGGTCTCGAAATCATGAGCGACCTGCCTTTGCGCCGCCTCCTGGTATGCGGCTGGCTGGCGTTCGCCGCCGCCTGCGGCAGCACAACGCGCGGCTTCGCCGCCGAGGACTTCGCATCGCTGGACAAGATCGATGTTCATGTGCATATCAATACTGCCGACCCGGCGCTGATTGAGCAGGCCAAGGTCGATCATTTTCGTCTTCTGACCATCAACGTCGACTACCCCGACTTTCCGCCGATCGCCGAGCAAGCGCGAATCGCGCGGGATCTGGCCGCGCGCAACCCGGGGGTGCTTGAGTATGCGGCCACTTTTTCCATGGACGGCTGGGATGAGCCGAATTGGCAGTCGCGCGTGATCGAAGAACTCCGCGCTGCGTTTGCGGCCGGCGCCGTCGCGGTGAAGGTCTGGAAGAACGTCGGCATGAGCTTTCGCGATGCAAGCGGGCGCCTGGTCATGATCGACGACCCGAAGTTCGACAAGGTGTTCGATTTCATCCGGGAGCGGCACAAAGTCCTGATCGGACATCAGGGGGAGCCGCGCAATTGCTGGCTGCCCCTGGCCGACATGACCGTGAACAACGACAAGGAATACTTCCGGGAACATCCGCAGTACCACATGTACCTGCATCCGGAGCTGCCGTCGTACGACCAGCAGATGGCGGCGCGAGATCGAATGTTGGACCGAAATCCCCATCTTCGATTCGATGGGGCCCACATGGCGAGCCTCGAATGGAGCGTGAATAGGCTGGCGGCTTTCCTCGACCGGTATCCGAACGCCGTGGTCGACTTGGCGGCGCGCATGGGGCAGGTGCAATTTCAATCCAATGAGGATCTCGCCCTGGTGCGCCGGTTCTTCATTCATTACCAGGATCGCCTGCTCTACGGGACGGACCTATCGCAGGAGCCCGGCGACGATCCGCAGCAGGTGCGCCGCGACGCTCACGCCACTTGGCTGCGCGATTGGCAGTATCTGGCCACGGACCTGACCTTCCGCGTTCCCGAATTGGATGCCCCGGTGCATGGCTTGAATCTGCCGGTGAGCGTGATCCGCAAGATTTACAGCGGCAACGCCGAGCGCTGGTTCGGCAATCCGTGGCGTGGCTCTCTACCCCAATCGCAGGAGTCGAAATGAATCATTGGCTGAGATCCTGCGCTTGCGCGGTCCTCGCGGCCGGGGCATCGGTATGCTGGGGCGGCGAGCCGGCGAATTCTACGGTACCGATGCCGCGCGGGGTGCACGTGCTGGGCTCGATCCGGGGAATGGGCGGGTCGGTGACCGTCGATCCCGACGGAAGCTACTCCATCAACTCCCCAGACATTCCCGGTGCGGTGATTCACTCGGACGTCGAGGCCGTCGTGGATGGCCGCGTCCTGCGATCGTCCGCCTACCCGCTGCACCAGCTGGTGCAATCGGAGTTTAGCGACGATGGCGGTCCGGGATCGAGCCTGACGGTCACGCACACAGGCCTGCCCGGCACACCCGACCTCGTGTGTTCCCTGCGGTTGTTTCGCGATCGTTCGTGGGGGGAGATCGAAGTCAAAGTGCAGAATGGGACGGCTGGAGCCATCTCCGTCGCGGCGATCCGCGCCGTGCATGCGATACAGGCTCCGGTCGTCAATCTCAACGGGCCGCAGGCGGCCGACCGCATCCTGTCCGACAGCTACAGCGAGGATCGGCCGCAACTCGCGATTCGTGAACTCGGCGACGCCCCCAAGGCCATGCACCGCGCGGTGGGAAGCCAGCTCATCTACAATCGCCGCAGCGGCGAGAGTTTGTTCCTCGGCGCGCTCACCTCCGATCGGCTGCTGACGATTTTCCATCTGACCGAGCGATCCACGGGCGGCAACGCCTCCATCCTCGCCTACGACGCCGTGGCCACGGGCACGACCGAAATCATGAAAGGCGAGTCGCTCAAGGACTCGCCGGCAGCCGAACAGGTGGATCTCAAGCTTCGCGTGGACCCCGGGGAGAGCCTGTCATCCGAGCGCCTCATGTTCGCCGTCGGCGCCGACTACCACGCACAACTGGAGCAGTATGGGCGGGCAGTGCGGCTGCTGCACAAGGCACGCGTGAGCGCCGCGACCCCCATCGGGTGGTGGAGTTGGACGGCCTATTATTTCGGGCTCAGCCAGGATACGGCCGCGACGAATGCGTACTGGCTTGCACAGAATCTCAAGGCCCTGGGCTACACGTACTTCCAGATCGACGAGGGATACCAATACGCGCGCGGCGAATACACCACCGCCGATGCAAGACTCTTTCCGGCCGGCATTGGGTACATCGCAGACTTGGTGCGCCACAGCGGGCTGACCTTCGGTATGTGGACCGCTCCCTTCGAGGTGTCGCAGCGTGCTTGGGTGTTTCAGAATCACCCGGAGTGGCTGCTGCACAACGCCGCCGGTCAGCTCATCCACATCGGCTACGTCACGGACAAGCAAGACCCTCTGTACGTGCTCGATACCACCCACCCCGGCGCGCAGGACTACTTGAAACAGACGTACGGCACGCTGTACAGCTGGGGCTTGCGCTTCATGAAAATGGACTTCATGGACGACACGGCAGTCGAGGGAGCCTACTACCGCCCTAATACGACGGCCTTGGAGGCGCAGCGGATCGGTCTGAACGATCATCCGCGGCGCCGTCGGCGACGGCGTCGTGCTCGACAAGGACGGCAGTCCCATGCTGAACCCGGTCGGCATCGTCGACGCCGGCCGCATCTCCCAGGATACGGGACACAGCTTCGACGCAAGCAGGGACGCCGCCTCAGGGATTGCAGCGCGCTATTACATGAACCGCAATTTCTTCATCGCCGATCCGGACGCATTCACCGTCTCGACGCAGACCGTCGATGACCAGTCCTGGCATGGGGGGCAGCGCCCGCTCACTCTCGATGAAGCGAAAGTGTCCATTTCTCTGGCGGCGGTCTCCGGCGGTATGTTCGAGATCGGCGACGATCTTCCGACCTTGGGCGCATCGGCGGAACGCCTGTCCTTTGCGAAGAATGCGGACCTCCTCGACATGGCCCGTCTCGGGCGCGCCTCCACACCCGTGGATCTGATGACCTATGCAGCCGGCCGACAGGCAGCCCAGCATTTTTCTGCTGAAGGAAAATGAGCGCCAGACCATGCTCACCGTGTTCAACTGGACGGAAGCGCAGCGCACCC
Organism: uncultured Gammaproteobacteria bacterium; assembly: GCA_963707765.1. GTDB lineage: Bacteria > Pseudomonadota > Gammaproteobacteria > Steroidobacterales > Steroidobacteraceae > Bog-1198. The sequence goes on from CAVPQZ010000001.1 coordinate 421,035, forward strand.
GCGCCATCGACCTCGTGGGTCTGGGGTTGAAGAAGCCTGGCGACTACAAGATCGTGGAGGAGTTCGACGACCAAGCCTGCTGCAGCAGCGCGTCGAACACGATCAACCTGGTCGAAAAACCGCATTCGGTGCGCATGCTCAAGCTGATCGACAATTCCGTGCCCGCTCTCCCGCCTCCCTTCGAGATTGGCTCGCCAGCGCTCGCCAAGGCGGGGGAGGCATTGGCTTTCGCTGCGGCGGCCTCCTCTTCGCAGGCGCCGGTGCTGACCTGCCACTGGGACTTTGGCGATGGTTCGAGCCTGGAGGGTATGCAGGTGCAACATGCCTTCACGCACGCCGGCCGGTACGATGTGCAGGCCACGGTGAGGGGATTGGACGGCATCACGAATCGCAAGACCGTGACGGTCTCGATCCTAGGAGAGGTTCCCACGCGGTTCGAGGCGGTTGAGAAGATGCGTCCCGACTGACGAACGGTCCACTGCGGAGATTACGCTATGCGCTGCACCTTGCTATGCGTTTCGATGGCTTTGGTCTGTGGGCTGTCCCCGACGAGCAGGGCCCAAGCGGATGACTGGACGCGATTTACCGATCCGAACGAACATGCGTTTACGATCGATGTCCCCGTCGGCTGGCAAACTCAAGGGGGATTGATACGGCGCGGGCCGATCGACTATTCGTACTTTCTGCGGGCGCTATCCCCAGATAAACAGGTCATGCTGATCTTGGGCGATCCCGGGCCGGCGTACTTCTTTGCGCCGTGGTATGGGGCGCCGCGCACGGCGCGGCCCTACGTTCCAGGGGTGTCATACGCGCGGCAGTATGTGGAGACTTCGCTGCAACAGAACTGCCAGGGGCTGAAGTTCGTGAGCGGCGGCGAGCGCGCGGATGTGGCGAATGGACCGCTGGCGCAGGGTACCCCGTACGCGCAACACGATGCGGGTGATGCGCTGTACAGCTGTACTCATAACGGCAAGCCGACGCAGGTGTACATGATCGCCGGCACATTTTTGTACCAGCAGCTTCATCAGTGGGGGTTGAACCTGCTCGTCGGATGTCTGGCGCCGGCGGACCGCATGGAAGCGAGCAAGTCCCTCGTGCTGCACATGATCAAGTCGGCGAAGAGCGATCCGCAATGGGTGAGGACGGAGCAGGGGTTTGTCGATGCGGCAACGCGGAACATCAACATGATCACGGCGGCACAGCAGCAGGCATTCGACAGCAACCTGGCCACCGCGAAGCGCACACAGGCCGCAATGCAGCGGCAGTACGATTCGTTCGATTCCATCTTGACGGGGACTGCAACGATGACAGATCCGTCAGGCAGGACGTACTACAACGTGCCAGTCAGCCAGGGCTACCAATGGGTGAGGAACGGGCAGACGATGCAGACGAGTTCGTCGGCACCTCCGCCGGGGGGTGGCTGGCAGCCGTTGAAACAAGCTCCTCCGCAGTAATCCCCAGCCCAGGGCTCCTAACTGATGTGTTCCTCGAACTGACCACCGAGCTTGCGATAAAGCGCCTTGGCAAGCGGGTCGTATCCAAAAAACGCAACCGCCGCGTCCATCCATGTCAGCGGCCGCGAGCGGGCGAGGTCGCGCGCGCTTCTCAGCAGCTGTGACGGCACCGACGAGGGAGACGGGTCAAATATTTCCGCTTCGTGTGCGTCGCGCTCCTCCTCGAGCACGCTACGGGTCACCTTGGAGAACACATGCTTTCCGCCCTGCGTTTCATAAATCCGATATTCCCGCCACTGTCCCTCGGGCGCAGAAGCCGGGGCCGCGGAGGCAAGCAGCATTCCCGTAAACGCCAGATCCGCTTTGCCGTCTCTGATGACCACTTGTTCTTTCTGAACCTTAACGTCAGAGTCGTCGGCGAGGGCTGGTAGACGACTTTGCATATTGATCTTGGCGTCGGAGAGTTTCTTGCGCGGCGACTTGTTCTCGTCATTGGGCGGCGGCATTGGCTCCTGGTTGCGAATGGTCTCACCGCGCACCAAGACTGCGGCTTCGTGATGCGTTGCATTGCCGGAAACTTCGTCAGGGTGTTCAGAACTCATTGGAATGGCCTCGCTGCTCGAAGGCTGAAGTTTGGGCCCGCCGTCAAACCAGGATCAGCCAGAAGACTGCGCCGCCAGCCGTAAGCGCGCGCTCACAGCAATGTGGGTGGTCGCTGCGGCGGCCGGCGCCTCTTCCTGGATGGCCATATGGGTCATGGCGGTGCCCGGCGCGGCGCCGTGCCAGTGTTTCTCGCCGGGCGGGCACTCGACAACGTCTCCGGGCCGGATGATTCGAAGGCGCTCGCCCCAACTCTGGACGCAACCGCATCCGCAGACCACAACCAGCCTCTGCTCCTTGAGTGGATCGGGCTAGGTTAGCACGCCACAGAACTCAACTAGACACGACTAGATGCAGGTGGACGTGGGTTTGGGTGTCGGCGATTTGCCGGCGATTCGGGTCACGTTTAGGCGCATTTGATTCCAATTCGAATGAAAGAATTTCGACCTCATCTGGAGATTCTGCCAACAGCGCAGGCGCGCCTATGGCGCGAACTGTCTGCGTTGCCCGACCACTTCGTGCTGTACGGTGGAACCGCTCTGGCTCTTCATTTGGGACACCGAAATTCCGCTGACTTCGATTTCTTCATCCAGGGACCCGCGAAGCATTGGACCACGCTCCTCCGGGCATCATCGATCCTCGCTCATGGGCTTACGAAGTGGTCCCTGAAGAGGGGTAGGAATCGTGTCGGCGCAGACCTACCTCGATAGCTGACGTGCGCTTACAGCAATAAGGTCGTTTCGCAGCGTAGCGTTGAGTCGGTTCTCGCATCGACTATGTGACACGAAATAATAAGGACCGAGTCATGCCGCGCCAGGTCCCGTCCCTTACGCTCGCTGACGCCCGCGCTCTCATCTCCGCAGGCGAGAAGAAAGCCACTGAGCTCGGTATTCCCTACAACCTTGCCGTGGTCGATGCCGGTGGAAGGCTGATCGCTCGCGTGCGAATGGACGACGCGAGGCTCGGGAGCGTGAACATTGCCATCATCGACAGCACGAATCACGACCGAGTGGTCTTCTTCGGCGGAGGCGAGCCGGTCGAGGTCGCAGATGTTGTGGTGGGCGCAGTGGGGGCGAGCGGCGGGACGGTTGATCAAGATGTGAAGGTTCTGAAGGCCGCACTCGCTGGGTTTGCAGCAAGGCGCTAGCGGCGCGGGAGACATCTTCGTGCTTCAGCCAGTGCCGTATTGTGGAACGCCGCCTTCTCCCGGCGAGTTGTTGAGCCGGTTCAATCTCGATCCGGTCCTCATCGCCGCACTCATCGTGATTTGCGCCTGGCACCTGACCGTCGTGCGGCAGCGCGCGAGCGCCGCCGGCGCGCCATACACTGCGCGCGCGGCGACCGGGTGGTTCATCGCGGCGCTGGCCTTGCTGTCGCCGCTGTGCGCATTGTCAGTCGCGCTGTTTTCGGCCCGCATCGCTCAGCACATGATATTGATCTTGGTGGCGGCCCCTTTGATCGCGATGGGCTTCCCTCGTGCAGCAGCATCGCGCGATTGCCGGCCGCTATGGATGAGTGCGGTGGCCTTCTTTGTCGCGCTGTGGTTTTGGCACATGCCCGTTCCATACGACGCGACCTTCAGCTCCGCAGCAGTGTATTGGACCATGCACGTGACGCTGTTTGGCAGCAGCCTGTTGCTGTGGCGCGAGTTGCTCTATCACTCGCCGCGACAAACGGCACAGGCCCTGCTGGCGGGAACGGTGACGTTCGTGCACATGGGCCTTCTCGGCGCGGTGCTGACCTTCGCCGATCGACCGATGTTTAGATGGCACCTGCTCACGACGCAAGTCTGGGGACTCACGCCGCTGCAAGATCAACAACTGGGCGGCGCCATCATGTGGGTGCCCGGCATGTCCCTCTTCGTGTGGACCGCCCTGCGCTCCATTGGGCGGCTGTGGGAGGCGCTCGAGCGAGCGCGGCCTGTGTGAATCTCTCGCCGCTCAGCTATCTCGATAGCGCCGGAGCACGCGCGAATCAGATTCTGCCGCTGACCCGGTTCACACTGCTCGTGGCAGTCACGGTTTGTGTGGCCATTGGGATCCTGCTGTGGATCGCCGTGCGCCGCGCCCGTCCGCTGGACCGTGCCATCGGCATGCGCGCCGTTCCGGTCGAGCGCGGCAGCAGCGGCCTTCGGTGGATCGGCGTTGGACTTATCATTTCGGCGGTGCCTTTAACCGCGACATTGGTTTGGACCCTGCTGACGCTCGCCGCCATCGCCGGTCCGCCGCCGAACCCGGCGCTGGTGCTCGACGTCACCGGCCGCCAGTGGTGGTGGGACGTGAAGTACGATGCGCCGCGGCCGAACGAAACGTTTACGACCGCCAATGAGATCCACATCCCGGTCGGCGTACCGGTGCTCGTGCGGCTTCACGGCGGCGACGTCATCCACAGCTTCTGGGTGCCAAAACTCTCGGGCAAGACGGATGCCATCCCGGGGCAGACCAACCTCAGTTGGATACAGGCCGACAAGCCGGGTCGCTACCTGGGTCAATGCAGCGAGTATTGCGGCTATCAGCATGCTCACATGCAATTCGAGGTCGTCGCCGAAGCGCGCGCCGATTTCGACCGATGGGTGGCATTGCAGCGCCAGCCGGCGTCCGCGCCGGCCACCCCGGCCGAGCGGCGCGGACTCGAATTGATCGAGTACCGGTGCGGGCTCTGTCACCGCGTGCGCGGCACCAAAGCCGGAGCGGTCACCGCCCCCGATCTTACTCACATCATGGACCGACGCACCTTGGCGGCCGGGACCTTGATAAACAATCCGGGAAATCTCGCCGGATGGATCGAGAATCCGCAAAACATCAAGCCCGGCAATCTGATGCCCAATCAGTACTTGTCCGCGCCCCAGTTGTCCGATGCGGTCGCGTACCTGGAGTCGCTCAAATGAGGCAGCCTGATTTCCGCACGCCCATCGTCGACTTTGACAGCATCGAACACGAAGCGCGCTTGCTGCGTCTGTGGGAGACCCCGCCGGGCCTGAGGGGCTTCTTCAGCAGTGTCGATCACAAGGAAATCGGCATTCGGTACGTTGTCACCGCGTTCGTGTTTCTCGTGCTCGGCGGGCTCGAGGCGCTGGTGATGCGTCTGCAGTTGGCGGGTCCCAACCTTTCGCTGCTCACGCCGGAACAGTACAACCAGCTGTACTCGACGCACGGCATGACGATGATCTTCTTGTATGCGTCCCCGGTCTTGTCCGGCTTCTCGAACTATCTGTGGCCGCTCCTCTTGGGCAGCCGCGACATGGCGTTTCCCCGCCTGAACGCGCTAAGTTACTGGATCTATGTCGCGAGCGGCCTGTTCCTCTATGCCGGTTTCCTCACCGGCAACGGACCCAACGACGGTTGGTTCAATTACGTGCCGTATGCCTCGCGCGAGTACAACCCCGGCCTCAACGAGGACTTCTATTCGCTCGGCATGGTGTTCCTCGGCACATCGACCACCGTCGGGGCCGCCAATTTTATCGTCACCGCCCTTCGCACGCGCGCTCCCGGAATGTCCATCAATCGTCTGCCCATCATGGTATGGGGGACGCTGACGGCGAGCGCCGCCAATCTGGTCGTGGTGCCAGCGGTGAGTCTCGCTTTTTTCTTGCTGTGGATGGACCGTCAGTTCGGCACGCACTTCTATGACCCCGCCGGCGGCGGACAGCCGTTGTTGTGGCAACACTTGTTCTGGATCTTCGGGCATCCGTGGGTGTATGCGATCGTGCTGCCGGCGATGGGCATGGTATCCGATGGGTTGCCGGTATTCTGTCGCCGCCCCCTGGTCGGCTATTCGCTCGTGGCGTTGGCAACGGTCGCGACGATGATTTTCGGATTCGGCGTCTGGGTACACCACATGTTCGCCACGGGCCTGCCGGGATTGGGCTTGTCGTTCTTTTCCGGCGCTTCCATCATGATCGTCCTGCCCTCGGCGGTATCGGTGTTCGCATGGCTTGCTACGATCTGGCTCGGGCGCCCCGTCATCACTACCGCGTTCTTGTTTTTTTCGTCCATGATTCTGCTGTTCGTGATCGGCGGCGTCTCCGGCTTCATGACCGCGAGCGTGCCGGTCGACTGGCAGCTTACGGATACCTATTTCGTCGTCGCGCACCTGCACTACGTATTGATCGGCATCAACGTCTTTTCGGTGGTCGGTGCAGTTTATTTTTGGTTTCCCAAGATGACCGGCAGGATGCTCGACGAAGGACTGGGCCGCTGGAATTTTTGGACGATGTTCTTAGGATTCAATCTCGCCTTCCTGCCGATGCACCTGACGGGTCTCTTGGGCATGCCGCGTCGCGTCTATACCTACAACGATTACGGCGGATGGGCGATCCTCAATCAAATCACCTCGATCGGCAGTTTCGTGTTCGCGATCGGCGTATTGCTGCTGTTCGTGAACGTGCTGAGGAGCCGGAGATTAGGCGCCGCGGCGGGAAAGAATCCATGGGATGCGCCCTCGCTCGAGTGGTCGGTGTCATCGCCGCCGCCGCCGTATAATTTTGCGGTGATCCCGACCGTCGCCTCCCGCCATCCATTGTGGGAGGATCGGATTGGGAGTGATGCGGGCGCCCTGTCTTCCCTGGATCGGGGAATGCTGCTCGAGCGCGGCAAGGAAGCGATAGCCACCTCCGCCATGGACGGTACGCCAGACATGATACTCGAAATGCCCGAGGACAGCATCGCGCCTGCGCTGCTGGCGCTCGGTGTAACCCTGCTGTTCGTTGGTCTACTTCTAAAGACCTGGGCGGTGGCCGCCATCGGCGGTGCGATGGCCGCCGTTGCGCTGCTCGCGTGGTTCTGGCCCCGGCGCGAATTGCGAGAGCGAGAGGCCGCTCATGGCTGACTTTGCGCTGTCGCGTCCCGAAAATCTGCCGGTCGGACCCGTGGGGCGCCACGGCATCGGTTGGTGGGGTGTCGGGACGATGATCGCGAGCGAGGCAGCTTTGTTCTGCTATCTCCTGTTTGCCTACTACTACACGGGCGCCAGCGCGCACGTGGGTTGGTTACTCGAGCCAGTGCCCAAGCTCAAGCTGGCGCTACCGAATACGCTGCTGCTGCTGCTGTCGAGTCTCGCGGCCTGGTGGGGCGAGCAGGGAGTCCTCAAGCTGCGCCGCCCGCAGGCGCTCGTCGGATTGGGCGCGGCATTTCTCATGGGCACGGGCTTCGCCGCCGTTCAATTGCTGGAGTGGCATGCGAAACCGTACGGTCTCGGCACTTCGAGCTACGCATCGCTGTATTTCGTCACGACGGGGGTTCACATGGCGCACGTCGTCGTCGGCCTCGCCGTGCTTGCCGCCCTCTTCGCGTGGACGGCGCTCGACTACTTCAGCCCCCGCCGGCGGGTGGTCGTTTCGGCAGGCGTGGTGTATTGGCATTTCGTCGACGTCGTTTGGCTATTCGTGTTCTCCACGTACTACCTCACACCATATTTGGGGTTCGCACAATGAGCGCTCAGCCGCGCGCGAGTCACGACCCGGCACAGGAGGCGGATCCGGTGAAGGCGCGCGGCGCTTTGTTTGCGGTATTCGCGGCTCCGCTCGCGTGGTACGTGCAGCTGTGCGCTAGCTATTCGTTGGCGAGCGGCCCGTGCTTTCGCGACGGCTATCGAACACCGTCGCCGGGGGCTTCCCTGCACTGGACGGGGCCGGCGCCGATGCTTCTCATGGCATGTGCGGTCGTGATCGCGCTGGCGTCGCTACTGGTCTCGTGGGGAGTGCTCAGCCGGATCCGCCGGCGAATGCAGGGCGATGCGGAGCACCTAACGGCGCCGGGGGAAGGTCGTACGCAGTTCCAGGGCCGTACGCATTTCCTGGCGCTCTGGGGCGTGGCGCTCGGCGGCGTGTTCGCGCTCGCGGCGGCGCTCACCGGCTTGGCTTTCATGATCCTACCGCGATGCGCCGGCTGATTGAAACGATTGCAATCTTGAGCCTGTGCGGCTGCGGACAGGACGGGGGGCACGTCGGGCCGTCCCTCGCCGGCATCGGCCAACAAGAGATCATCGCCGGTCACTTTTTGATGGGACAGCCATGATGAAACTCCTCGCCAGCTTGATTGCCCTGAGTTTGACGCCAGTGGCGGCACTGAGCCAGACGATTCCGGCACCCGTTCCGGAAAGCGAGGTCTTCACTCGCGAGCAGATCGGCCATGCGCTCGCCGCACCCACTCCGGAGGCGGGACACATTGCACCGAACGTGGCCAATGCTCCGCCGGATGACGGGCAGTGGACGATGCCGTCGAAGAATTACGCATCAACCCGGTATTCCGAACTCACGGAGATCACAACGAGCAACGTGAAGACCTTGCAGTCCGTATTTACTTTCTCGCTGGGCGTCAACAAGGGCCAAGAGGCCGCCCCGATCGTTGCCGACAATACGATGTATGTGGTCACCGCATATCCGAATTACGTCTATGCGCTCGATCTAACCCAACCAGGTGCGCCCATGAAATGGAAGTTCTCGCCCAATCCGGTGCCGGCGAGCCAGGGCATAGCCTGCTGCGATGTGGTCAATCGAGGCGGTACGGTCAGCGACGGAAAATATATTTTCAATACGCTCGATGGGCAGACGATCGCGGTCGACGTCAAGACCGGCCGCCCGCTCTGGCGCACGCAACTCGGTAACATCAATATCGGGGAGACGATCACTCAAGCGCCCGTGGTCGCCGACGGCAAAGTCTATGTCGGTAATTCGGGCGGGGAGATGGGAGTTCGTGGCTGGTTTGCGGCACTCGATGAAAATAGCGGAAAATTGCAGTGGCGGGCTTGGAACACGGGACCAGACGCGGACGTTCTGATCGGGACGCAGTTCAAACCGCATTACCCTTCGGATCACGGCACGGACCTCGGCGTCAAATCGTGGCCGCCCGAAGCCTGGAAGATTGGCGGCGGCAACATGTGGGGCTGGGCCACGTTTGACCGCGAACTGAACACCATCTATCACGGCACAGGAAACCCGGGGCCCTGGAATCAGGAGCAGCGTCCGGGTGACAACAAATGGACCACCGGCATCTTTGCGCGCGATCCGGCAACCGGCGCCGCACGCTGGTACTACCAATACTCGCCGCACGATGAACATGACTATGACGGCATCAACGAGCAAATCCTGCTCGATATGCCGTTTGCAGGGAAAATGCAAAAGGTTCTGATTCACATCGATCGCGACGGGTATATCTATGTCATCGAACGAACCACCGGCACCGTTCTGTCGGCAGATCCGTACGGACCCGTCAATTCGACCAAAGGCGTCGATCTGCAAACCGGCCGGCCCATCCTGAATCCGGAGAAAGAGACCAAGGTCGGCGAGACGGTCCGCAACATTTGCCCCACCGCATCGGGGGCGAAGGACTGGAATCCCTCGAGCTTCAGTCCCAAGACGGGGTTGCTCTACATCCCTCATGAAAACATGTGCATGGACAAGATGGACATGGAGGTCAGCTATATCGCGGGTACTCCGTTCGTCGGCTCGGAAGTGCACATGAAGCCCGGTCCCGGCGGTAATCGCGGTGAGCTCACGGCGTGGGACCCGGTGCAGCGCCGGCCGGTATGGTCAGTGAAGGAGAACTTTCCTCTCTGGTCGGGAACGGTCGTGACCGCGGCCGACTTGGTGTTCTACGGGACCATGGATGGCTGGTTCAAAGCCGTCGATGCGCGCAGCGGCGAGCTGCTGTGGCGATTCAAGGTCGACAGCGGAATCATCAGTCAACCGGTGAGCTACCGGGGACCGGATGGACATCAGTACATCGCGGTCTTGTCGGGAGTGGGCGGATGGTCAGGCGCGGTCGTGTCCGGTCCCGTGGATCCCCGCGATGGAACGGCAGCCCTCGGAATGATCGCGGTGATGTCGGACCTTCCGAAATATACAACCGCCGGAGGTACGCTCTATGTGTTCTCGCTTCCCCATTGAGATTGCGGGAGCCTCGCTGCTGCTTCTGTTGTCCGCCTGTCATCGAGGTGCACATTTGGCGGGGCCGGCGGAACAGCCCGACCGCGAAGGCGTGATCGGCAGCGCGCTGACACCGGGGCTTGCGCAAAGCCTTGTTACCGACGATCCGCGAGCCGCCGCGTATTACGACAACCCTGAAGCCGTGGCCACCGGCAAGAGGTTGTTTCAGCAATACAATTGCAGCGGCTGTCACTCGAACGGTGGCGGCGGGATGGGACCTCCTCTCATGGACGGCCAGTGGATTTACGGCAGTCGGCTGGCGCAAATCCATCAGACCTTGGTCGAGGGCCGCCCGAACGGCATGCCGGCTTGGGGCGGCAAGATACCGGATCAGCAACTGTGGCAGCTCGCGGCCTATGTCCGCTCCATGTCTCTGCCGCAGACGCTGGCCGCGGACACCGGCGATACCCCATCGCAAACACCGGCCGCCGTCCCCCGCGCGGCGGATGACGACTCGGGCTGGTCACCGCCCGCGGCGACGACCAACACCTATGGGACGACCGTGGAAGGATCCGCGTACGGCCAAAAAACCGACACGTCCAAATGAATCGGTGGCCGCAATGGGTTGTTCTCACGGCCGTGTTGGGGCTGGCATTTCCTAATTTGGCCATGACGTCCGCGGTTGCCGGCGTGCGCGGAGGTCGGCTGGTCGCCTGCGCCGACCCCAACAATCTGCCCTTTTCGAACCGTGCGCAGCAGGGTTTCGAAAACAAGATCGCAGAATTGGTGGCGAAGAAGTTCCACATGCAGTTGCGCTACACATGGTGGGCGCAGCGCCGTGGATTCATCCGCAATACGCTGAACGACACCAAGTGCGATGTGTGGCTCGGCGTCGCGCACGGCGTCGGGCGGGTGACGACCACTCGTCCTTATTATCGCTCGAGCTATATGTTCGTGACGCGGGCCGACGCGCCGCTCGCGGGGCTCACCCTCGATGATCGTCGTCTAACCTCGCTGTTGATCGGCGTGCAAATGATCGGCAACGATGCGATGAACACCCCACCGGCGCACGCCGTCGCCGTACGTGGAATGACCGATAACGTGCGCGGTTATATGGTGTATGGCAATTACGTTCAGCCGAATCCCGCCGCCGCCATTATCGATGCGGTCGCGAATAAGCACGTCGATGTGGCTATTGTGTGGGGACCCCTGGCCGGCTATTTCGCCAAACGCTCCCCGGTTGCGTTGCGTCTCGAGCCTGTCACACCGGCGCACGAGCCCACCTCGCCCATGATCTACGATATTTCGATGGGTGTGCGTCGCGATAATGAGGTGCTGCGAGAACGGCTCGATGCCTTCTTGAGCAAAGAGGCACCGGCGATTGACGAGATCCTGCGCCAGTACGGCATACCACGGCTGCCGCTGTCGCCCTGAGTCGTGCTTGTCCGGCATGAGAAACATCCGCGGTGCGAGGTTCGACGGCATTAACTGCAAAAAATAAGGCCTAACTATGTGATTTAATTGGTCTGGGTGACAGGATTTGAACCTGCGACTCCTACGTCCCGACGTGGCCCATTGTGCCGCCAACCGTGCCGACGATAAGCCCGCCAAATAGAGCGCCATATTAGTCTAGAATGGATGGTAACTTATTGCCAAATAAAGGATATTTGATACAATTGAGGGCGCCAACTAACCCGCCATAAAGCGCGTCAAAATGCACGTCACCGCTGCTGAGCCTTATTTGCCGGACATTCTCTCCGATCGCCTCGAGACCTTAACAGTCGAACTGTCGCTGGCGGCCGGACAATTCGCAGGGCGCTTGGCACCGCGAGTGCGTATCGCTGTTGGCGAACTGGTGCGTTCGATGAATTGCTACTACTCGAATCTCATCGAGGGTCACGATACCCATCCGCACGACATTGATCGCGCACTGGCGGCCGACTATTCATCGAATCCCAAAAAACGAGCGCTGCAGATCGAGGCTCGTGCGCACATCGAGGTGCAGCGGATGATCGATGGCGGGCAGGCGCCAAAAGCCTCACCTTTGTCGCTCGACTACATTCGGTGGACACATCGCGAGTTTTCTTCGCGGCTCCCATCAGAGTTGCTGTGGGTCGAGGATCCGAAGACCAAGGAACGATTGCCGGTCATCCCGGGTGAACTGCGCTCGCGCATAGTCGCCGTGGGCATCCATGTTCCACCGCCACCGGAAGATCTGCCTGCGTTTATGGCGCGCTTCGAAGCGGCCTATAAGTTAGACAGCAAATTGAAGAAATTGGTGAGCGTCGCGGCATCTCATCATCGCCTGGCTTGGATCCATCCATTCTTGGATGGCAATGGTCGCGTCGCGCGCCTCATCTCGCACGCCATGCTCAATGAACTAGGTATCGGCTCCACCCTTTGGTCCGTCTCGCGCGGTCTCGCGCGATCAATTGCCGACTACAAGGCGAACCTTATGGCTGCCGACGAACCGCGACAGGGTGACCTCGATGGTCGAGGAAATCTATCGCGAAAGAATCTCATTACATTCTGCGAATATTTTCTCTCGCAATGTCTGGATCAGGTGCGCTTCATGGAGCGGCTGCTCGCGCCGTCTCTGTTGAGCGATCGCATTAGGCACCAGATGCTCGAGGACGAAAGGAGCGGCATACTTGCAAACGGCGCGCACCGACTGATGCGCGCAGCGCTGGAGAACGGCGAGGTGCCGCGTGGTGATGTTCCTGCGATCGTGCGGGCGAGTGAACGCACGGGCCAGCGCATTACGAAGTCGCTCATTGAAAATGGCTACCTCCAGAGTGAAGGTCACACCGGGGCGCTGATCTTCGCCATCCCGTCGGTTGCGCGCGATCGCTGGTTCCCGTCGCTGTACACGAGCCTGCCGGCGGCAGCGGAGTACGAGCCGGTGAGCGATCCGTCGCTGTGACCCTTTGAAATTGGTCGGGGTGACAGGATTTGAACCTGCGACTCCTACGTCCCGAACGTAGTGCTCTACCAGGCTGAGCTACACCCCGAAAATCGGCCGCGGACTAGTGCTTGCGGGCCACGGCGAACCTGGCCAATTCGCTCAAACCTTCTTTGAACGCGGACTCAGGAAGGGGAGCCAGGGCAGCAAGCGCCTGATCGGCCTCGCTTTGAGCGAGGCGCGCAGTGTACGCAAGCCCCCCCAGGCTTGCAACGGCGCGGGTGATTTCTTCCAATTGGTCGAGGCCGCCATTTTCGATGGCGTGCCGGATCATGGCTCTCTGGGCGTCGCTGCCATGCTGCATGGCAAATATGAGCGGGAGGGTGGGCTTGCCCTCGGCCAGATCGTCCCCCAGGTGCTTGCCCAGCCTCACTTCGTCGGCCTGGTAGTCGAGCGCATCGTCTACCAGCTGAAAGGCCGTGCCAATATGCTTGCCATAACGTCCGAGGGCCTCCTCGATCCCGGCCGGGGCGTCGCTGACCACGGCTCCGAGCTGTGCTGCCGCCTGGAACAGGCGCGCGGTCTTGCGGTGGATGACGTCCAAATACCGGGCCTGCGTGGTGTCCGGATCCCGGGCATTCATCAACTGCAGCACCTCGCCCTCGGCGATGGCGTTGGTGGCATCGCCCATGATCTGCATGATGGGCATCCGATCGAGGCTCACCATCATCTGGAATGCGCGGGAATAGAGGAAATCCCCGACCAGAACGCTCGCGGGGTTGCCGAATACCTCGTTCGCGGATTCCCGGCCGCGGCGCAGCGAGGAGCTGTCGACCACATCGTCGTGCAGCAAGGTCGCGGTATGAATGAACTCGATGACGGCGGCCGCGTCCACGTGGCGCTCACCCATGTGTCCACAGGCACGGGCCGCCAAGAGGACCAATAGGGGGCGTAGGCGCTTCCCGCCGGCATAAATGATGTAGCTGGCGACTTGGTCAACCAGTGTCACGGGGCTGTGGAGCCTCCTTTTGATGACCCGGTCGACGGCTTCGAAGTCCGTGGCGACCAAATCGCGAATCTGTTCTAGTGTCATGCGGCGCTCGAGGGAATACGGCATGGTACCTAAGAATTCGCCGTCTTGGTTAAACGCCGTCGACCCAGCGGGTGGGGCTGTTTGATTTTCGGGGCCCGGGGACGTACAATTCGCGGCTCTTTTGCGGCCCAATGGGCTGCCCAGCGAGGGTTTAAGCCATGTATGCCGTGATAGCCACGGGCGGTAAACAGTACCGCGTCCAAGAGGGTGCCGTCGTGCGTATCGAGAAGCTCGATGCGGATGCGGGCGCCAGCGTCGAATTCAATCAGGTTCTGCTCGTCGGCGCGGGGTCCTCGGTGACCATCGGCGCGCCCTACGTGGGCAGTGCGAAGGTCGTTGCCACGGTCGAAAGCCACGGCAAGGGCGACAAGGTTCGCATCGTCAAGTTTCGGCGGCGCAAGCACTACAAGCGTGAAAAGACGCATCGGCAGCCCTATACCGATGTGAAGATCACGTCTATCGTCGCTTGACCGCAGTCTTCAGGAGACCCATCACATGGCACACAAGAAAGCCGGCGGCAGTACTCGCAACGGCCGCGACTCGCACTCGAAGCGTCTGGGCGTCAAGAAGTTCGGCGGTGAAGATGTTCTCGCCGGCAACATTCTGATTCGCCAGCGCGGCACGGTGTATCGCCCGGGCTTGAACGTCGGGATCGGCACCGACCACACCCTGTTCGCGAAGGCTCACGGCAAGGTGGAATTTCGAGTCAAGGGCGAGCAGCAACATACCTACGTCAACGTGATCGCAAAGCCGTGAGATCGCGCGCCTGAGCACCCGCCGGCCTTCCGGGCCGGACTGGTTGACGAAACGGGGGCCAGGCCGACACCTGTCCCCCTTTTTATTTGCGCGGCCCATCGGACCCTTTCATGAAATTCGTCGACGAAGCCAAGCTGAAGGTGCACGCGGGCAATGGGGGCCGAGGCTGCGTCAGCTTTCGTCGTGAGAAATTCGTGCCCTTCGGGGGTCCCGATGGCGGCGACGGGGGCTTGGGCGGCAGCGTCTACCTGACCGCCGTCGAGGGCATGAATACGCTCGCCGACTTTCGCATTTCGAAGACCTATCGCGGCCAAAATGGCGAGGGCGGCAGCGGCAACGACTGCACCGGGCATGGCGGGGACGACACCCACGTGCCGGTGCCCGTGGGCACCGTCGTCACGGATGTCGAAACCGGCGAGACCTTGGGGGATCTCGCGACCCCGGGACAAACCCTGCTGGTGGCCAAGGGCGGCAAGGGCGGGTGGGGGAACACGCGGTTCAAGTCGAGCACCAACCGGACACCGCGCAAGGCGGGTCTCGGGCTGCCCGGAGAGAAGCGCGAACTCGCCTTGGAATTGAAATTGATCGCGGACGTCGGGCTGCTCGGGCTGCCCAATGCGGGCAAGTCCACGCTGATTCGTGCCGTCTCGTCGGCCAAGCCCAAGGTTGCCGACTACCCATTCACCACGCTCTATCCCAACCTCGGCGTGGTCACGGTGGGCCCGGGACGCAGCTTTGTGATGGCGGACATTCCCGGCCTGATCGAGGGAGCTGCCGACGGAGCCGGCCTCGGCATCCGATTCTTGAAGCATCTGCAGCGGACGCGGGTCTTGCTGCACCTCGTCGACATCGCGCCACCGGATCCGGCCGCGGATCCGGTCAGGGATGCCCGCATGATCGTCGCCGAACTGAAGCGGTTCTCCGCCGATCTTGCCGCTAAAGAGCGCTGGCTTCTCATCAATAAGATCGACCTGGTGCCTCCCCCGGAGGCCGCGCGCCGCGCGAAGGAGATCGTCCGCCGACTGCGCTGGAAGGGAAAGGTGCTGCTGATCTCGGGCGCCGCCGGAACGGGTACCGAGGAACTCAAGCAGGCGGTGATGCGTTATCTGGAGGAGCATCCGCGGCAGTCCGATGCTGCGGAGGCCGCCAAGTCGGAATCCCCGGCGGGGACGGCTTCCGCGTAACTATCCGGATTGCCGCCGCGCTTGCGCCGCTAGGCGGCCTATTTCGCCAGCGCGCGAAGCTGTTTGGTCAGGCGGCTCTTGTGGCGCGCGGCCTTGTTGCGGTGAATGATGCCCTTGTTGACCATGCTGTCGATGATCGGGGCGGCATGGGCGAGAGCGGTGGTCGCTTCCTCGTGCTTGCCGGCCTTGAGCGCCAGCGTGGCCTTGCGGATGGCGCTGCGCAGCTGCGAGGTCAACGCGTCGTTGCGGGCGCGATGAGCGGTCGATTGCCGGGCAGCTTTTTCTGCAGATTTGGTGTTCGCCAAGCGGAAGACTCCTAAAACGAGCCGCGCATTTTGCGGATCGGGCGAAGGATTGTCAATCGAAGGTCCGAAACGGGCGGGCGCCGCGGCGAAGTTGCGTATAATCCCAAGTTTTAGTCATGAAACTAGTCCGGGGACTTCAAAATCTTGTCACGGCCGCGGGCGCGGCCGATGGCGCCGGCCCGGCCGGCGGCTTTGCGGAACGGAATGCGGATGCCCGCGGTTGCGTGTTGACAGTGGGCAATTACGACGGCGTGCACCTCGGCCATCAGCAGATTCTCCGGGTGCTGAAGCAGCGTGCCGCCGAAGTCGGCTGTCCATCGACGGTTCTAGTGTTCGAGCCCAGCTCGAAGGAATTCATCGACCCCGCCGGAGCGCCGCCGCGGTTGACCCGATGGCGCGAGAAATACCTGGCGCTCGCGGCGCAGGGCGTCGACCGACTGGTGACGCTGCGCTTCGACGAGCGCATGCGCGCGATGTCGCCGCGGCGTTTCGTCGATGAATTGGTCGTCGAGGCCTTGGGTGCGCGCCATGTGGTGGTGGGCGATGATTTTCGCTACGGCGCCAAGGCCGAAGGCACCATCGACAGCCTGCGGACCGCGGGCAAGACGCATGGCTTCGGCGTGGAACAGGTCGATGCATTCATCCTCGACGGGGTGCGGGTGAGCAGCACGGCCGTGCGGCAGCGGCTGGAACAGGGCGATTGCCCTGGGGCCGCGCGATTGCTGGGCCGTCGGTACCGCATGATCGGCCGGGTGGTCTACGGAGAGGCTCTGGGCCGCACCCTGGGGTTCCCCACGGCCAACCTGCGGTTGATGCGGCGCAAGTCGCCGATTGGTGGGATTTTGGCGGTGCGCGTGTATGGTGTCGGATCCCGGCCGTTGGACGGGGTCGCCAGCTTGGGCACGCGGCCGACCGTGAACGGCGTCGAGCCGCTGCTCGAGGTGCATATATTTGATTTCAGCGGCGACTTGTACGGGCGGGTGATCGAAGTGGAGTTCGTCGAGAAATTGCGCGACGAGGTCAGGTTCGATTCGTTGGATTCCTTGTTGGTGCAGATGAAGACCGATGCGGCGCAGGCGCGCGAGGCGTTGTCGAAGGTGAGTTGTGGCTGATTACAAGAACACGATTAATTTGCCGAGCACGGGTTTCCCCATGAAGGCCGATCTCGCCAATCGCGAGCCGGCGATGGTCGAGGAGTGGGAGCGCGGGCGCCTGTACGACAAGATCCGCGCCGCGGCCAAGGGTCGGCCGACGTTCGTGCTCATGGATGGTCCTCCGTATGCCAACGGGGCACTTCATCTGGGGCATGCGGTCAACAAGGTTCTGAAGGACATCATCGTCAAGTCGCGGACCCTGGACGGCTACGACGCGCCCTACGTTCCCGGCTGGGACTGCCATGGCCTGCCCATCGAAATGCAGGTCGAGAAGACCCACGGGCGGGTGGGGCAAAAGATCGAGGCCAAAGTGTTCCGGGCCGCTTGCCGGACTTACGCGATGAAGCAGGTGGACGGGCAGCGCACGGAGTTCAAACGCTTGGGCGTCCTCGGCGACTGGGATCATCCCTACATGACGATGATGCCGCGCTTTGAAGCCGAGCAGTTGCGCGCCTTCGCGGTCATCATCAAGAACGGCCATGTATACAAGGGCTACAAGCCCGTCCACTGGTGCCTGAACTGCCGATCGGCGCTGGCGGAGGCCGAGGTCGAGTACGAGGACAAGACCTCTCCCAGCGTCTACGTGCGTTTCGAGGTCGTGGATCGGAGCAATCTCGCCGAACGCGTGGGCTTGGCGATGACCGATCAGCTGGCACTGTTCGACGACGTGCCGACTGCGCTCGCCATTTGGACCACGACGCCTTGGACGCTTCCGGCTAACCGAGCTGTGGCCGTCCACCCGCAGTTCGACTATTCGCTGGTGGAATTCAACCTGGGCGAGGGGGTGGAGCGGCTGCTGCTGGCGACCGCACTCGTCAAGACCGTCATGCACACGCTGGGCGCGCCGCGCTGGACCGTCATCGCCGAGGCGAAGGGCGAGGCGCTGGAGAAGCTCGCGCTGCAGCATCCCTTCTACGATCGCCAGGTGCCCGTAATTCTTGGCAATCACGTGACCCTCGACGCAGGCACTGGTGCGGTGCACACGGCGCCGGGCCACGGTCTCGACGACTACGTCGCCGGCCGTCAATACAATCTGGAGATCGACAATCCGGTGGGCGGGGACGGGCGCTTCCTGCCCGGAACGCCGCTGTTCGCCGGTGAACAGGTATTCGACGCCAACCCGCACGTCATCGAAGTCCTGCGCGAACGAGGGCGACTGCTTCGGGGCGAGCCGTACCATCACTCCTATCCGCATTGCTGGCGCCACAAGACGCCCGTGATCTTCCGCGCGACGCCGCAGTGGTTCATCAGCATGGACCAGGCGGGGCTGCGCAAGGGCGCGCTCGAGGCCATCGCGCACGTGGATTGGATGCCGGGCTGGGGCGAGCAGCGGATCAGCAGCATGATCGCCGGTCGTCCCGATTGGTGCATCTCCCGCCAACGCACCTGGGGCGTCCCCATCCCGCTGTTCATCGACAAGACGACCGGCGAGCTGCATCCGCGCACGGGCGAGCTGATCGAGGAGGTCGCGAAGCTGGTCGAGCGCGATGGCATCGACGCGTGGTTCGATTTGGACCCCGCGGCCCTGCTGGGCGCCGAGGTCGACAACTATGAGAAGGCCTCCGACGTCATGGACGTGTGGTTCGACTCGGGCGTGGTGCATCACTGCGTGCCCCAGATGCGCACCGACGTGACGGCGCCCTCCGATCTCTATCTGGAAGGCTCCGATCAGCACCGGGGCTGGTTCCACTCATCGCTTCTCACGTCTGTCGCCATGCACGGCCGCGCCCCCTATCGAGCCGTGCTGACCCACGGGTTCACGGTGGACGAGAAGGGCCGCAAGATGTCGAAGTCGGTGGGCAACACGCTGGTGCCGGCCAAGCTGACGAGCACGCTCGGCGCGGACATCGTGCGCCTCTGGATAGCGGCCACCGACTACGCGAACGAAATGAGCGTGTCGGAGGAGATCCTGAAGCGGATGGCGGATTCCTATCGCCGCATGCGCAATACCCTGCGCTTTCTGCTGGGCAACATGAGCGGCTTCGACCCGGCCGAGCATTCGGTCGAGTGGCATGAGCTCGTGTCCATCGATCAGTGGGCGATCGCCAAGGCTTTCGCGCTGCAGAACGACGTGGTGACGGCGTACCGGAACTATGAATTCCACGACATCTACCAGAAGATCCACAATTTCTGCGTTGTCGAGCTCGGCGGCTTCTATCTCGACATCATCAAGGACCGCCTGTACACCACCGGCGCCGCGAGCAATCCACGCCGTTCCGCGCAGACCGCGATGTACCACATCGCCGCCGCGATGGTGCGCTGGCTGGCGCCCATCCTGAGCTTCACGGCCGAGGAGGCCTGGCGCCACCTCCCCGGCGTGCACAGCGATTCGGTATTCCTGCATACGTGGCATCAGTTCCCGCCCGGATCCGAACGGGAAAACGACATCGACTGGGCGGCGCTCATCGCGTTGAAGTCGGACGTTGCGCGCGATCTGGAGCGATTGCGGGCGGCCGGCGAGATCGGCGCGCCTCTCGAGGCCGAAGTGACGGTTTTCGCGCTGCCGGCGAAGGCCGCGCGCTTCTCGGCCTTGGGCGACGAGCTGCGCTTCGTGCTCATCACCAGCCAGGCGCAGGTCATCGAGACGCGCGAGGCGCCGGGGAGCGGCTTGGCATCGAGCGAGGAGGGCGTCTGGATCCAGGTCGTGCCCAGCGCGCAGCGCAAGTGCGTCCGCTGCTGGCACCTGCGCGCCGACGTGGGCAGCAATCCCACCCACCCCGAGTTGTGCGCCCGCTGCGTGGAGAACGTCGACGGCCCGGGCGAACAGAGGCGATTCGCGTGAACGCCCAGAGCACGGTGCCACCCGGGCCAAGCGGCAGGCGCGCCACGGCGTGGCTGCTAGTGTCGGCCCTCATCGTGATCGCGGACCAGCTGTCCAAGGAATACATCACTCAGCACCTGGGAGAGTTCGAATTCAGGACCGTCCTGCCCATTCTCGACATCACTCGCATGCACAATGTCGGGGCGGCGTTCAGCTTCCTGGCATCCGCCTCGGGCTGGCAGCGCTGGCTGTTCATCGGATTGGCGGTGAGCGTGAGCCTCGCCATCATCGTCTGGATGTGGCGGCTGCCGGGGAATGCTAGCTCGCTACTGGTGGCGGGCCTGTCGCTGGTGCTGGGCGGTGCGCTCGGGAACGTGATCGACCGGATCCGGCTCGGGCATGTCGTCGATTTCATTCACTTTCATTGGGATCGGGCGTATTTTCCAGCATTCAACGTGGCGGATTCGGCGATCACCGTCGGGGCTGCCTGCCTGCTTCTGGATGCTCTCTTCGACTCGAGGCGGAAAAATTGATGCACATTCTATTGGCCAATCCACGGGGATTTTGCGCAGGCGTCGACCGGGCCATCGACATCGTCGAGCGCGCCATCGATCTGTTCGGGGCGCCGATCTACGTCCGGCACGAGGTTGTGCACAATAAATACGTTGTAGATCGCCTGCGCACGATCGGCGCCGTCTTCGTGGAGGAGCTGCGCGAAGTTCCGGACGGGGCGACCGTGATATTCAGCGCGCACGGCGTGTCGCGCGTCGTGCAGATGGAGGCACAGCAGCGCAAGCTCAACGTCTTTGACGCCACGTGTCCGCTGGTGACGAAGGTGCACATGGAAGTTACGCGCTATGCCCGGGAAGCGCGCGAGGTCTTTCTCATCGGGCACGCCGGTCATCCGGAGGTGGAGGGCACCATCGGACAGTTCGACACCTCGTTCGGGGGCAGCATTTACCTCGTGGAGACCGTCGATGACGTACAGCGGGCGGTCGTCCGCAATCCAGGCCACCTGGCCTTCGTGACGCAGACCACCCTCTCGGTGGACGACACGGCCAACATCGTGGAGGCCCTGAGCGCCCGATTCCCGGGCCTCAAGGCGCCGGTGAAGGAGGACATTTGCTATGCCACCCAGAACCGGCAGGACGCGGTGAAGGACCTGATCGGCCGATGCGACGTGCTCGTGGTCGTCGGTTCGAAGTCCAGTTCGAACTCCAATCGGTTGCGCGAAATGGCCGACAAGGTGAGCATTCCGGGATTCTTGGTCGATGGTCCCGAGTTCCTGCATCGCGAATGGTTCGACGGCGCGAAGACCGTCGGAGTGACGGCAGGCGCCTCCGCGCCCGAGATCCTGGTCCAGGGGGTCATCGAGCAGTTGAAACAATGGGGCGGAGCCGTCGTCGACGAGTTGAAGGGACGGGAGGAGCACGTCATATTCGCGCTGCCGCGGGCTTTGCGCGACGTCACCAAACGGGTCGGCAGCCTTTCGTCCGATGATTGCCCGGGGTAGAATAGCGGTTCTTTTCCAAGCGCGCCGCAATAGCTCAGTCGGTAGAGCAACGCATTCGTAATGCGTGGGTCAGGGGTTCGAATCCTCTTTGCGGCACCATTCCTCAAAAATTGTGGCAACGATTCTCGGCGCCTGTTGTTCAACGCATCCTATTCGAACCCCTGACAGACGAAATGCCGGTTCGACAAATGGAAGTCCGGGATAGCGCCATTGGGCCGCGTCCAGGCCGCGCGTTTCCCCAGGGACCGGGAGCCCAACCTTGCGGCAGAAGGCGGCAAAACGCGGATCATCCTTGTAACGCATGATGAACGGGTCGAAGAGGAGTTCCGGAATGCCGCCATCGCGATTGCTCCAAGCCCGATCGAGCCATTCGAAGGTCTTTTTCGCATCGTCGCGCAGCGCGTAGACCTCGGCGATCTGATAGGCGCTGTTCGCGCCTTCCTTCTCGATCAGCGTAGTGAGCGCCGCATCGGCTGCGCTCCTGTCGCCGCCGATCTGCTGCGCGAGGGCGAGGGCTATCTCCTGCCACACTCCGGGGGGCTCCGCCTGCGCGGCGGCTAGCGCCGCCTGCGCATGTCCGCGCTGGATCTCGATGATCGCGAGCCTCTGGTGATAGGCCGCTGCAGCGGGCTGCAGTTCGATGGCCCTGCGAATCGCCCGCTCGGCTTCGTCGAGGCGGTGGAGGCCCGAGAGGTAATTGGCGAGCCAGCTGTAGGAGTGGTCCTTTAGCGGTTCCGTCGCAAGCGCCTGCCGCGTGAGTTCAATCGCCCGCTCCACGTCACCGAAAGCTGCGAGCTGGATCCCGAGAACCAACTTCACGTCGCCGTCATTCGGCGCGAGAGCCAGCGCCCGCCGATACTCCGCTGCCGCTCCGCGCCAGTCGAAATCAGGGACTCGAAGGAGAAGTCCCCGGGCAAGATGCGCGGCCGCGAGTTCGGGAGAGAGGGCAAGCGCGCGGTCGGCCGCCTCGCGCGCCTTGCCATACGCCTCCTCGCGCGCCCGTTCGCCGTCCAGGAATTGTTCGGCGAGGCTAGCCCAGGCGCCCGACAGCTTGCTCCAGGCAAATGCATAGTGCGGATCGATCTCTATCGCCTGCGTGTAGAATTCGATCGCTTTGCGAAGATCGGTTTCCGTGCGGCGGAAAGCGTGAAACCGGCCTTCCAGCATGGCGTTGTAGGCCTCCAAGCTCCCGTTCGGCGGCCGATCGCTCTGCTCCGCCGAATGCTCGCCCGGTAGTAGCTTCGCCTTAAGGGATCCCGTTACCGCATGGGTGATCTCATCTTGCAGCGCGAACAGATCTTTGTAGGGGCGGTCGTACTGCTGCGACCACGTCGTGCTACCGTCCGAGGTGTCGATGAGCTCGGCGTTCACCCGGATCATGTCTCCCGACTTCCGCACACTCCCCTCCAGGAGGAGCGCCACCCCGAGCTTCGCTCCGATGCTGCGGCTGTCCTCCGTTGAGTCCCGGAACTGGAACGCGGAGCTCCGCCCAATCACCTTGATTTGCGGGAACTGAGCGAGCGCGGTGATCAGATCCTCGGAGATTCCGTCGGAGAAGTACTGCTGTGCCGCCTCACCACTCTCATTCGTCAGCGGCAGCACCGCGATCGACCGGGGCGAAGGGGTGGGGATCGCCAAGCGATGCTCGAGCTCGTAGACGCCGATGGCGAGAAGAAGCACCCCCGCCGGCACACTTACCCCGATCATCGGCCGATTGCGCTGCGCAAACTTCTTGATCCGATACGACAGCGACGCCGGCCGCGCC
This sequence comes from uncultured Gammaproteobacteria bacterium, assembly GCA_963707765.1. Lineage (GTDB taxonomy): Bacteria > Pseudomonadota > Gammaproteobacteria > Steroidobacterales > Steroidobacteraceae > Bog-1198. The sequence goes on from CAVPQZ010000001.1 coordinate 444,386, forward strand.
CGGATCGGCCGGTGCTGCAAGTACCGCTCGATATCCTCCGCCATCGCCGCCGCACTTTCGTAGCGCTCGTTCGGGTCATGTGCGAGTGCCTTGAGCGTCATCACGTCGAGATCGCCCCGGAGTTCCTGAGCGAGTTTCTCTCGCGTCGTGCCGCGACCGGCTCCCGCATCGTCCGTCAGCTGCGTGCTCGGCTTTTGCACGCGGACCGTTGCGATCGCCTGCTCCAGCGTCCCCAGCAATGCCCCGCTTTTAAGCTGATACGGTCGCCCGCCGCTCAAGAGCTCATGGAGCACCACTCCCAAGGAGTAGATGTCGCTTCGTGCGTCGACCGAATCGCCCTTCAGAAGCTCGGGGCTCGCATAGTCGACGGTGAGGGCTCGACCGTAGACGCTCGTGAGCTGCGTCTTGCCAGCCTCATCGTCCAGAAGCTTCGCGACGCCGAAGTCGAGGAGCCGCACCTGTCCCGATTCGTTGACCATGATATTCGAGGGTTTGATATCCCGGTGAATCACCTGCTTCCCATGCGCGTATTGCAGCGCCTCGAGGACATGCAGGAAGAGTTTCAACCGCTCCCGAATACCGAGTTGGCGCCCATCGCACCACCCGATCAGCGACTGCCCCGGCACATACTCCATGGCGAGATACGGTAGTCCTTGGGCGTCTACGCCTCCATCGTAGAGTCGGGCGATGTTCGGATGCTCGAGCTTGGCGAGAATGTCCCGCTCCCGAGAGAATCGTTGCTCGAGATCTCGTCGCAGCCGGCTCACCATCGGGAGCTTCAATGCCACTTCCCGCTCGAACGCCCCATCGATTCGTTTGGCAAGCCAGACTTCAGCCATGCCGCCGGTGCCTAGGAGCCGCTCGAGCTCATAGGGACCCACCCGTTGCCCGCGTATCAGACCGCTCCGGACATCCGGGTCGGCGTTCTCCTCCGCACGCCCTGGAAGTGAGCCGATGAGTCTCGGTGATCGATCAAGCCAGGAAGGCCCGGCGAGAAACGCCTCGAATTCGGGTGTCTGGTATATCGGGAGAGCCGCTCGGATGCGCTGCGCCATGCCGGGCTCCTCACGCTCGAGGTCCTCCAGCCAGCTCTCGAGCGCCGGCCCATCGACCTCAAGTGCGTTGAGAAGGTGGTCAATGTACGATCTATCTCGTGTGCTCATGCGGGCGGAACCTGGTCCGAAGGCTGCACGGGTGAGTACCGATGCTCAATTTACGGAATCGGGTGAATTGTACCCGTGAGGAGCCGATGGCGGGAGTTTGCCGGCGTTGCACACGTTTGCACCGCCTTCGGGGGCCGCAAGATATTGATTGATATGGCTCGTGCCAAAATTCCGCCCATTCGTACTGCCTGGACCAGGGGGCGCTGAGTTTATTGCGGCGTACGCCCGATGTTTCGGTGCCGGCCGAAGCATGCGTAGCTGACGCCGGCGACCGCACCGGGTATCCTTCGGCCATGTCCACTGCCGCTTCGGGACACGCGCTCGCGCGGGTTGCCGCCCTGATCGGGGATGAGGCTCGCGCAAACATTCTCTCCGCGCTGATGGGGGGGCGGGCTCTGACGGCCGGCGAATTGGCGCGGCATGCCGGCGTCACGCCGCAAACCACCAGCGGCCATCTCGCCAAACTTGCCGAGGGAGATTTGATCGCCTTGGAGAAGCAAGGACGGCATCGCTATTACCGCCTTGCGTCCGTGGAGGTTGCCGAATTCATGCAAGATTTGATGTCGATCGCGGCCGCGCGGACGAGTCGGATTCATCCGCTCGGACCTCGCGATGAGGCATTGCGGATGGCGCGGACGTGCTACGACCATTTGGCAGGGCGGCTGGCGCTGGCGATTGCGGATGTCCTCGGTGCACGGGGCCACATCATCATGTCCGATGGCGCGTGTATCGTCAGCGGGGCGGGTTGCGAGTTTTTCTCCGCCTTGGGCGTCGACCTCGAAGCAGGAGGCGCGTCGAAGCGGCCGTTATGCCGGACGTGCCTCGATTGGAGCGAGCGCCGCCCGCATATTGCAGGTCGAGTCGGCGCAGCGCCGCGGGATAGCAGCGGGGCTCGTCACACCGCGTAGCCGAGCCGCTCGATCACCGGCTGCAGGATGGGAATCACCGGCCCCAGCTCTTGCAGGTAATGGCGGTAGCGGTAGCGGGAGCGGTCGTAGAGCTTTTCCGTCACCTGCGCATAGCTCGCGGTGCGCGCATAGCGGCGGTTCTCGTGAAACGCAAGGCACTTCGGATCGAACTCCGCGTCGATGAAATCCAGCACCCGGCGGATGCTCGCCTCCTGATCTTCGACGATGTCCTCGTAGCGCACGCGCAGGTAGTTGAGCTCCATCTCGGCGCAGTAGCAATTCACCAGATCCATGACCCGGGCATAGTGGCGCGCGATGCTCTCGAGCGCATAGGCGCAGTAAAAACCGTGGGTGAGGAGGTTTGAGTACACCGAGATCACCACATCGAGCGGATGTCGCACGACATGCAGGAGTGGCGAGTCCGGAAACAGCAGCCCGATGAGCCCCAGATGTGTCTCATTGAGCGGCATTTTGTCGGTGAACGAGGCCGCTCCGGGCGGCACGATCCCCATCTGGGCGACCTTGCGCAGGTAGTGGTCTCGCAGGTTATCGAGATCCCCGCGATGGTCGCCCATCCAAAGCTCCGCGAGCGCCTCCGGGTAGGTGAGCGGGCTTTCCAGGAGCCGCGGCATGAGCTCGGCAATCTCGATGATGAAGGGCAGCTCATCGCCCGCGGCGATGCGCGGATGGGCGGTCAGAGTCTGCTCCAGGAGCGTCGTGCCCGAGCGCGGGAATCCGAGCACGAATATCGGCTGCGCCACGTCGATGCGCGCCGTGGCGCGCGGCAGGGTCGCGAGGCGCTTCTTGACGAAGAAATTCTTCAGTCGGGCGATCAACTGCTCGGCCTGCGCATCGAGATACTGTTGCCCCGTGATCTCGCGCAGACGCTGGCGGCCCGCATCGAAGGCGGCAAAGGCCTCCTGGTAGCGGTCCATGCGATCCAGAAGGCGCCCCTTTTCCAGCCATTCGGCCGGGGTCAGGGTCGTCTTGGCCGCCGCCATCGCATCGAGCACGCCGAGCGCCGCGGCGGCCTCGCCCTGGCGCCCCAGCACCGTCGCCCGCAAGAGCTGCACGTTGGGGTTTTCGGGCGAGAGCGCCTCGGCCCGATCGAGCAGGGTCATCGCGGCGGCGAGGTTGCGGTCCGCCTCCTCCAGGCGCGCCAGACCCAGCAGCGCGTGCAGGCTGTCCGGCGCGGCGGCGAGCGACTCCGCGTAGAGCGCACGTGCCTCCGGCATCTTGCCTTGGTTCTTCAAGCACAAGGCGAAGTTGGCGAGCAGCACCGGGTCGCGGGCGTCGGAGAGCGTGAGGGCGCGCTGATAGTGATACTCGCCCACCGCCGGGCGATTCGCCTCGGTCAGCACCATACCCATGAGGTAATGCGATTGCGCATTCTCTGGGGCGATCCGCACGGCGTTGCGGGCGTGCCGTTCGGCTTCGGCCACGTTGCCGCGGCCGAGCAGCAGGAGCGTCAGCTCATTGGCGGCCCAAAAATTGTTGGGCTCCAAGGTTACGATGCGCCGGATCAGTGCCGCGGCCGCCTCGGATTTGCCTTGCGCCTTGCGGATCTCGTACAGCACCGTAAGGGCGCGGGTGCGCCCGGGTGCCAGCTCCAGCACATCGAGGGTGAGGCGTTCGGCCTCTTCGGTGGCGCCGCTGCTGTGGGCCTGGGCGGCTTGCTCCTCCAAGGGCGCCAGGTGCCGGCTCGCCTCGCGCGCCCCGAGGCTCGCCAGATTCAGCTCGCAGCACCGGGTGCGGGTCAGGCCGCTGCCGCAGGCGCACCTGTGGCCCGCGCCCGGCGATGAACCATTATTCATTCCGGGCGAGGCCCATTGCCTGCAGTACGAACGCGTAGACATCGGCTAGTTCGTCCACTCGTTTCGACAACGGTTTACCCGCCCCATGGCCGGCACGCAGGTCGATGCGGACCAGGATCGGCTTCCCATCCGGGTCGGCATGCTGCATCGCTGCCGCGAACTTGAAGCTGTGTGCCGGGTAGACACGATCGTCGTGGTCGCCGGTCAGGATCAGCGTGGGCGGATAATCCACCTTCGCGCGGACGTTGTGGTAGGGAGAGTAGGCGAGCATCGCGGCGAACTCCTCCGGGTTGTCGACCGAGCCGTAATCCGCCTCCCAGCCCTTTCCGACGGTGAATTCGCGGAACCGCAGCATGTCCATCACGCCGACCTGTGCAATGACCGCGGCGAACAGATCCGGTCTTTGCTCCTCGACCGCTCCGACCAGCAGACCCCCGTTCGAGCCGCCGCGGATGGCGAGCCGGTCGCGACTCGTCCAGCGGCTTGCGATCAGGTATTCGCCGGCGGCGATGAAGTCGTCGAACACGTTCTGTTTGCGGGTCTTCATGCCGGCTTCATGCCAGGCACGCCCGTACTCGCCGCCACCCCGCAGGTTCGCCACGGCATAGACGCCTCCGATTTCGAGCCATGCGGCGACTCCCGGCGAGAATTCGGGCAGCTCGGAGCTGTTGAAACCGCCGTAGCCGTACAGAATCGTCGGGTTGCGCCCGTCGAGGCGGGTCCCCTTGCGCGCGGTGACGAACATCGGAATACGGGTGCCGTCGCGGCTCGTGTAGAAAACCTGCGTCGTCTCGTAGTCCGACGACTGGAAACCGGCCAGTCGCGGAGCGCGCCAGGGCGACGTCTCGCCGGTCTCCAGGTCGAGGCGATAGATCGAGACGGGCGTCGTGTAGTCGGTGTATTCATAGTACGTGACCGCGTCGTCTACACGTCCGCTGAATCCGGACGCGGTGCCGAGCCCGGGCAGCGTGACATCGCCGAGCCGCTTGCCGTCCGGCGTGTATCGCCGGACGGCGCTGTGCGCGTCCTTCAGGTACTGAGTGATCAGCTGATGGCCGACGAGCGTCGTACTGTTCAGCGTGTCCCCCGACTCCGGGATCACCGTTTTCCAGTGCGTGCGGCCGGGTTTCGCGAGATCGATCGCGACGACGCGGTAACGGGGCGCGTCATCGTCCGTCTGCACATACAGCGTGGAACCGATATTGCCGATGAACTGATAGTTTGCGCGGGGTTCCGCGATGATGGCCTTCAAGGCGGAACCGGCCGCCGCAGGTGCAATCTGCAAGGTGTTCCTGACGTCGGTGCCGTGCTGTGCCGTGACGACCAGGTATTTCCCGTCGTCGGTGACCTGGCCGCCGACATACCAGTCGGCATCGTCCGTCCGCCGGTAGACCATCACGTCCTCAGCCTGCGGCTTTCCCAGCCGATGGAGGAAAAGCGTGTGGTATTTGTTCTGCGTCTTGAGCGACTCACCTTCCGCAGATTCTTCGTATCCGGAATAATAAAAGCCGCTGCCGTCCTTGAGCCAGGAGGCACCGGTGAATTTGGCATGCCGGATCTGGTCCGGCAAGTCCCGGCCCGTCGTGATGTCGCGAATTCGCCAGACTTCCCAGTCGGAGCCTGCCTCGGAGAGGCCGTAGGCCATCAAGCGCCCGTCGTCGCTGTAGCCGGCACCCTTGAATGCCACGGTCCCGTCCTTCGAAAGCATGTTGGGGTCCAGCAGCACCCGCGCCGGGTTCGCAGGATCAGCGGCCGTGAACAGTACCGCCTGATTCTGCAGGCCGTCATTGTGCGTGTAGAACCACCGTGGACCGTGTTTCTCCGGCGCACTCCACCGCTCGTAGTTCCAGATCTCCGTCAACCGCCGCGCGATCCGGTCGCGGCCCGGAATCGAGGCGAGATAGCCGCTCGTCAACTTGGCCTCCGCCTCGACCCACGCGCGGGTCTCCGGCGAGTCGACATCCTCCATCCAGCGGTAAGGATCGGCAACGGCCACGCCGTGATATGAGTCGACCTGGTCGCCGCGTCTCGCGGATGGGTAATCGATGCGAGCAACTGTCGCCGCGGGCTCGGCCCATGCGGCTTCCCCGGGGCCCGGGCAGGTCAGCGCGAGCAGCAGGGTCGAGCCGAGGATTCGGACAGCCTGAACAGTCATGGAACGGTCTCCAACGCAGAAGGCGCACGTAAATGTAGAAGATACCGGTTCTCGCCTTAGGTATCATCTTCCCACTGAAGGATGGCATGCATGAAACGAAGAGACGTTCTGCGCGGCACCCTGGCTTTACTGGCCTCCCCTGCGCTGGCCCAAGGGGCCCCGATCACGGCATTGGCGGACTACGAACGGGACAGCGGCGGCCACATTGGACTGTGTGCGCAAAACCTCCGGACAGGCGCGAAAATCGCCTGGAGGGCTCATGACCGCTTCGTCATGTGCAGTACATTCAAGGCATCGCTCGCGGCCTGTGTTTTGGCCGGTGCCGACCGCGGTCAGATTCGCCTGGAGGAGCTGATTGCCTATGGCCCCGATGACCTGCTGGACTACGCGCCCGCCGCCAAGCAAAATTTGGATAAAGGCGCCATGTCGGTGGTCGACATGTGCGAGGCCGCCGTCGAGCTCAGCGACAATACCTGTGCCAACGCTCTGTTGGCGCGCGTGGGCGGGCCGCCCGCCCTAACGGAATTTTGGCGTTCTATCGGTGATGCGGTCAGCCGCTTGGACCACAACGAACCGGAGCTGAACCGCTCGCCTCCCGGCGATCCGCACGATACCACCACCCCCGCCGCGATGGCCGGCAACCTGCGGAGTCTGATACTCGGAAAGGCATTGTCGATGAACTCCCGCGCGCTTCTCACGGGCTGGATGATCGGTTGCAAGACCGGAGACAATCGGCTGCGCGCCGGCCTGCCCCACGGCTGGCGGGTCGGCGACAAGACCGGCAACAACGGCACAGACGCCTTTGGAGATATCGCCGTGACCTGGTCCCCGCGCGGCGAGCCCGTGTTGATCTGTGCGTACACCCGGGGCGGTGCGCCGACGCCGCGGCAGGTCGAGACGGTCTTTGCGGGTATCGGGCGCTTTGTGGGACTCCACCTCTCTTCAGCGGCCTGATGTGCCGCGATCGATGCCGCCGCGTCATTGCAGCGCCTGCCAGGCGGCCTTGGCGAGTACCGTGCGGCGATTCGCGGGGCCGAGTTCCGTCGACAGTACTTGGACGGCATCCTTCATGAGCGGCATCGCCTCGGAACGGCGTTGCTCCGCCATCAGCGCATAGCCGAGCGCCGCCTCGAGCTGGCCTGCGAGCCATCCGGGACGATGGGATAGCTGGCTGCCCTGCGCGAGATTCTCCCGCAGGAGCGCCTCGGCCCTTGCGGGCTCCCCGGCATCCAGATAGGCATCGGCGGCTCGTTCCCGCACGGGCAGCAGCGCGGCCGATCCCGCGCCGGCGGCCGCAGCGGCGGCGGCAACGCACTGTTCGGCAAGCCCCAGTCCCTCGTGCACCCGCCCGATTTTGACCAGGGCATCGGACAAGGTCGCCTGCGCGCGCCATAGGTCGGCCCGGTCGGCGGCCCCCGGCCGTTCCATCGCCTGCACGGCGCTGCGCGCCGCGTCGACGGCTTCGGCCGCGCGTCCTGCGTGCAGCAGCGCGGTGGCGAGCTCGAAATTCGCGATCGACGTGAACTGGCTGTCGGGCCCGAGCGTGGTCCCGAAATTTCGCACGGCCCGCTCGAGAAGAGCCACGGCTTCCCCGGCCTCGCCGTTGTTGTCGAGCGCCTTCGCCAGGTAGCGTCTGCATGCCGTGAGCCGGTGATGAACCGGGCCGTAGAATCGCTCGAGGCCGGCGCAGGCTCCCCGCAGGACGGGCTCGGCCTCGTCGTCGCGCCCCGAGTACATCAGCGCGACTCCGAGGAACCAGGCCATTTCATGGGTGGTGAGCGCGTCGGGACCGAAGTGCTCACGCGCGTCCCGATAGATCGGCCGCACCAGGTCGGCGCAACTGCTGAGGCCGATCGACGGTGCCACCCTCAGGCAGGGGATCCACTGCAGCGCCAGGCGCGCGCGATAGGCCATCGCCGAGTCGTCACGGCCCGCCGATCTCTCGGCTTCGGCGATGCGGGTCGACAGGGCGTAAACCTTGGGCAGGTCGATGTTGCCCACATACAGGTACCAGAGCGCCAGGCGCACGTTCTCGGTCTGCGAGTCGGCGTTGCCGCGCTCCCGGGCAAGCCCGGCCTCCGCGGCGGTGAGCAGCGCCTCGGCCTTGCCCGTGTCGAACAGCGCGGCGTAACCGGCACCCATGGCGGCCTGCAGCTCCGCCAGCACCATCGGCTGCCGGGCGAACCGCTGCGTCAGTTTTTGCGAAGCCTGGTCCAGCAGCGGCCGAAGCTGCACGTCGCGCGTGCCGGCGATCATCGGGTTCGCGGCCGCGAGGATGTCGTTGGTGAGGAAGGCGGTGACGGTGCGCGATTCATCGCGGGCGCTCGCCGCGCGGTGGGCCTGGATTCCCGCGAACAGGCCCCCTCCGGCGAGGCTCGCGAGAAGCAGGGCCGACAAGGAGACGGCAGCGACATTGCGGCGCACAAACTTCCCGGCCCGGTAGGCCGTCGAGGCGGGCCGGGCGGCAATCGGCCGCTGCTGCAAATGGCGCTGCAAATCCGTGCGCAGGTCAATGGCAGACCGGTAGCGCCGGCCCGGCTCCCGGTCGAGCGCCTTGCCGAGGATCGCGTCCAGATCGCCGCGCAATGCACGGATCTGCGCCTGGCTGCGTCCGGCTTCGGCGGCCGCCCGGCTCGCCGGTTCCACATCGCGATGAGTCACCGCTATCACGTAGGCGATGGCGCCGACGGCGTCGGCGTGGGGCGGCTGACCCGTGAGCAGACGGTAAGCCAGCGCGCCGAGACCGAAAACATCCGTCGCCACCGTGACGGGGTCGTCGGTGAGTTGCTCCGGCGCGGCATAGCTCGGGGAGAACAGCCGGCCCACGCTCATGGTCGCCGCCTCGTGGGACGTGGCGTCGCGCAGCGCGGTCGAGATCCCGAAGTCGATCAACTTCGGTATGCCGTCGGAGGTGACCAGTACGTTCGCCGGCTTGATATCGCTGTGCACGACCAGCATGGCGTGAGCGGCCGCGACCGCGTCCGTGAGCTGAACCAGCAGCGCCACGATTTCGCGCGCCGGCAAGGAGCGTTTGGCGCAATACTCATCGATGGGTTCGCCGCGCACGAACTCGATGGCGATCCACGCGCGCCCGTTCTCGACGTCGGCATCGATCAGCCGCGCGACCGCGGGATGCTCCAGTCGGGCGAGCAGCTGGGCCTCGCGCGCGAAGCGCCGCCTGGCCGAGGGATCCAGCGTGCTCGAGATCAGCTTCACCGCGACGGACTGTTGCACGCCGTCGGTGCGCTCGGCCCGGTAGACCACCCCCATGCCGCCGGCGCCGATGCGCGCGACCAGGCGAAACCGTCCGACCGTGGTTCCTTCCAGCGAATCCTCGGGCCGAGTCGGTGGCCCGAGCAGGGTGCGCGTGCTCGATTCTTGATTCATTGCGCAATCCAGGTAGGCGTGAACCTCGGCGCGCAGCGCCTCGTCCGATCCGCACTGCTGCTCGAGGAAGTCCGCGCGCGCGGGTGCTTCGAGGTCCAACGCCTGCGAGAAGAGCCGGTAGGCCAGGGCACGATCGACCAGGATTGGCACGGTGGAAGTGTCTAGCGGGTCTTGGAGTTCATGATTCTTGAGGTTGATGATGGACGGACCGGGCCGCTGCGCGCAAGGCCGGGCAGGGAGTGACCGGCGCCCAAGGCCGCTACGCGCGGTACCCGTCCGGCCTCGGGCCGCGCCCAAGGACCGGCCTTGTGCGGGGGCCTGCGCTGAAGTAGTGTCGCGGGGCAGTTCGCCTGTCTGGCGCTCGGTCGTCGAGGGATTCTCATGAGCCCCGGTCCGGACACGATGATCATGAGCGCCATGGACCGGCGCAATCTCATGGCGTTGTTCGCCGCGCTGCCCTTGCTCAAGGGACTCGATGCCACGGCCGTCGGCGAGCTCGCCGATCAGATCCAATGGTTTTCCGTGCCTGCCGGCCTGCTCCTGTACTCGTCCGGCGAGCCCGCGGACGGATTGTACGTCATCATCAACGGCGCCTTTGGCATCTATGTCGCGCAGCCCGGCGGCGGCGCACGCTGCATCGGCAAGTTGTCGGCAGGTCAGACGGCCGGCGACATGGAGGTGATCTCGAACATGGTGCGCACGTCGACCCTCATCGCGCTGCGCGACAGCGAGGTGGCGCGGCTGTCGCGCACGACGTTCGAGCGGCTGGTGATGAAACATCCGCAGGCGCTGCGCTACATCGCGAAGGGGCTGGCGGAGCAGGTGGATGCCCTGCAGCAGGCCCACCGGCGGCCCGCCGCTTCACCGAAGACGTTCGCCGTCGTCCCGCTCGATGCGAGTCCGCGTGCGGCGCAGTTCGGTTCCGATTTCAAGAAGTGCCTCGGCGCCTGGGGCCGAACCGAGCTCCTGTCGAGCGTGCACGGCACCGATCGTACGAGTCATTGGTTCCATCGATTGGAGCGCGGGAGCGAATTCGTCGTGTACATGACCGATCCGCATCCGTCGCATTGGACCCGATTCTGCGCCCGGCGTGCCGATGTGGTGCTGCTGGTGGGGGATGCCGAGGGCGAGCCGCGGCCCTGGGCCGCGCTCGACTCCAGGGACGAAGCCGGCGCAGCAGCGGCGGCCGCGGAGATCGTGCTGGTGCACCCGGGCGGCCGGCGGGCGTGCGGCGCTCGAGAATGGCTCGCGGAGCAGCCCTGCCGCCGTCTGCACCACGTGCACGATGCCGGCGACGTCGCGCGCGTCACGAGGCTGCTCACCGGCCGCGGCGTGGGATTGGTGCTTTCCGGCGGCGGCGCACGGGGCTTCGCGCACATCGGCGTGCTGCGCGCCCTGCACGATGCCGGCATTGCGGTCGATTCGATCGGTGCAACCAGCATCGGCGGCATCATCGGAGCGGGGCGCGCGGCCGGCTGGGATTACGCGGAAATGCGCGAGCGCATGCACCGCAGCTTCGTGAGATCCAATCCGCTCAGCGATTACACGCTGCCCCTCATTTCGCTGGTCGCCGGGCGCAAGGTGAGCCGTCTGCTGCGGCAGGAATTCGGCGAGGCGGACATCGAGGACCTGCGGGTTCCCTTCTACTGCGTCTCGGCGAATCTCACGAACGGCCAACTCGCGGTGCACCGGAAGGGGAAATTGTGGCTGTGGTTGCGGGCCTCGGTGGCCATTCCCGGCGTCCTGCCGCCGGTCTTCACGGAACGGCAGGCCTATGTGGACGGCGCGACCCTCAACAATCTGCCCGTCGACGTCATGCGCGAGAGCTTCCGGGGTCCCATCATCGCCGTCGATGCGGGCGGCGACCGCAGCTTCGTGTGCGATTTGGAGATGACGGAGATCCCGCCGTTGTGGAGGCTCGGCGGGCTCACGCGGCGCCGCCGCTCGTCGGTGAACATCATGCAGATCCTTCTGCGCGCCGGGATGCTCAACAGCGCCACGATGTCCATCGCGAATCGCGAGCTGGCCGACTTGGTGTTGACGCCGCCGCTCGAGGGGGTCGACCTGCTCGACTGGGGCGCCTTCGAGCGCGTCATCGACATCGGTTATCGCTGCGCGGCGCAAGCGCTCGAGAGGCACGGCTCGATGTTCACGGCCCTGCCGTCGCGCGGCTGAGCCGATCCGTCAGGTCAGGGGCATCCCATGGTGTTTTGCTTAAAGTGCTTCTGTTTTTCGCCAAAGTTGAGGGCGCCTTGCGGCTCCAGCATCGTGAAGGCCAGATTGTTGGTGTAAAAACACTCGTCATTGGGCGACTGGAACACCGAGCCGTTCAGGGAGGGCGCCAGACTGGTCAGTGCGCCGGAGGGCAGCGTAATGGGCGAGGCGACGCTGGTCCATTCTGCGGTCTGGGAATCCCATTGCGCGAATTTGATGCGCGAAGCGGGCGTGGTCCAGGCCAGGAACAGCGATTGCGCCGGCGGTGAATCGAAAACGGTGAACACGCCGAGGGCCGGCGCCGTGTCGGTTCTCGCCGCGACTTGAACCGCGGGATTCGACCAGGAATTGCTCGAGAGCGGCAGCGCCGTCGAGATCACCGAAATCTCTTCGCCCGAGGGCTCGGTCCAAGCCACGTACAGGCGGCCCCCGAAAACTCCCAGGGCCGGCCCGGTGGCGGGATCCGCGCTGGCGTTGGGGATGGGATTCGGTGCAATCAACCAGACGCCGTTGATGAATTCGGCATCCATGATGGCGCCGGAGGGCGTGGTCCAGGCGGCATAGAGGACGGCGCCGTCGCCGAGCAGCGCGGGCGCCGCGAGCGTCTGAGCGCAGGTGGCACCCTGGCACAACGGACCCAGGAGGGAGAAATTGGCACCCTCCAAGCCATAGATGTCGATTGCCCCGGTATCGGGCGGCGTGGTTGCCAGGAAAAGCTGCTGCGTAGTCGCACCCAAGGCGGGCGCCGCGGTGGTGAAGGAGCCGGGAATCAGTGTCTGCGCCGACCAGGTCCCGTCAAACGTTGCATACCAGGATTTGCGCGTGCCGACGGCCGATATGCCGGCCCACGCCAGATACACGACGTCGTTGAACGTGGTCAGCGCCGGAGCCCCGCTGCTCAATCCTTGCGGCAACTCGGATGCCCCCGCGCAGTACCCGAGCAGGCCCGCGCACAATCCCCCGAGCAGAGAACCCAATGAGTGCTTCATGGCCGATACCCCCGTTGATTCAGTTTGACTGAGGTAAAAATAACAATGACGTACGCCGCCAGGTAAATGCGACATCAACCGCCGTGCTTCGACGCAATTTTGAGCGTTCCGGTCAACTCCATGAACTGCGGGTTGCGGCGCAGCTCCTTCAAATCCTCCTCCGCCAGCAGTCCGTCCGCATCCTTGTAGCCGCGGTTGACCGCTTCGCGTAGATACCCCAACGATTCGTCGACGCGGCCCGCCGCTGCCGCGACGCACGCAAAGGCATACCAGACGGACCAGTTGTTCCCCTGATCGGCGCCCGAACCCAGCCGGTCGATGGTATGGCGAAACAGAGTGCTCGCCTCGGCATACCGGTTGCGGAAGGCCAGGACCTTTCCCAAAATGCGCAGGGTGTCCACGGTATCCGGATGCCCGGGCCCCAGCGTGCTCGATTGGGCGTCGAGCGTATCGGAGGCCAGCTTCTCGGCCTCGTCGAAGCGGTGCTCCCGGACCAAAATGCCCGCGAGGTTGGATTGCGAGATCAGGGTATCGGGGTCCGCCGGACCCAGTACACGAAGCTGCACCGCCAGTGCCTCGCGCTGCAACATGTCCGCCTCCGGGATGTGGTCCTCCCTCAGCAGCGTGTCCGAGAGATTCAACTTGGAATTCAGGGTGTCGGGATGTTCGGCACCGAGGGTGCGCAGGCGGATCGCCAGGACCTGCCGCTGGAGTTTCTCCGCCTCGGGGAGACGGCCCGCATCCGTCAGCAGGGCGGCGAAGTTGGCCATGGTGAGCACGGTGAATTGATGTTCCGGTCCGAGAATACGCTGCTGTGCAGCCAGGACTTCCCGGTACAGCTGCTCAGCTTCCGTGATTCGATGCTGCGAGGCGACGATCCAGGCGAGGCTCGTCATCGCAGCCAGCGTTTGCGGATGATCCGGGCCGAGGACGCGCCGATCGACGTCGAGCAACCTACGGTACAGATTCTCGGCCTCGGCGTAGTGCGCCTGGCGGCCGAGCGCGAGCGCCAGGTGATTGGTGGCTTGCAGCGTCAGACTGTTCTCGGGACCGAGGGTTCGGGCGGCGCTCTGCGTCACCTGCCGCGCGAGCTTCTCGGCTTCGTCGAAATGGCCCTCATCCAGCTCGATCACCACCAAATGGTCCTCCGTTTCGAGCGTGAGGGGAGACTCGGAGCCCATCACTTGCCGCTCGCGTTGGAGTGCCTGGCGCTCGAGAGCCTCCGCATCCGCGTTCTGCCCTTCCCGGTCCAGAATCCAGCCCAGCTGCGTCATGGACGCGAGCGTATCGGGATTCTGCAATCCGTACAGGCGCTGTCGGGAATCGAGCGCCCGCTTGGCAAGCTCGTGCGCGCGCGAGTAGATGCCGAGATTAAGATAGGTCGTCGCCATCACCTGCAACATTTGCGATTGCACCTCGGCGTCCTGCTGGAGGCCCATGCCGATCTCCTTCGATGCCTTGTCGAGGATCTCGCGCGCCGTGACGCTGTTGCCGCGGGCTTCGCTCGGGTCGGTCACCTTGAACATCCCGGTCATGAAATCCGTGATGCGGGCCGCTCGATCGCGTTCACGGTTCGCCCGGTCGCGCTCCTGCGTGGTACGGCGCAGTTCGAGGGCCTGCAGAGCCGAGAAAACCCCCAGCAGCACGATAAGCCCTGCGGCGACGGCGACTCCGGCGCGGTGTCTTCGGGTGTATTTGCGCAATCGGTAGCCGGTGCTTGCGGGCCGCGCGGTCACGGGCTCATCGTTCAGGTGGCGCCGCAGGTCGGCGGCCAGGTCGGACGGCGTGCCGTAGCGCCGTGCGCGGTCCCGCTCCAAGGCCTTGAGCGTGATCCAGTCGAGATCGCCGCGCAGTTGCCGCGCCAGCTGCCGGGGCTCCGCGTCGCGCGCCGCGGCGGCGGAAGCCCATGAGTCCCGATCCAGCCCGATTTTCGCGCTCGGCGCCGGCGGCTCTTCCTCCCGCAGCAGACGCAGCATGACGTCGAGCGGCGGCCGCTTTCCCTGCTTGAGGTCGAAGGGCTGGCGACCCGTGAGGAGCACGTAGAGCACGATCCCGAGGGAGTACACATCGGTCCGGGTGTCGATGTCCTCCACGCCGGGATTGGCTTGTTCCGGGCTCATGTATCCGGGCGTGCCGACGAATTGACCCATGAGCGTGCAGTCGTTGCCGTTGCGATCCGCGGGCGCGGCGGCCTTCGCGAGGCCAAAATCGATGATCCGCGGCACCGGCTTGCCGTCGACCTCGGCCACCAAGATGTTGGCCGGCTTCAAGTCGCGGTGAATGATGGCCTTCTGATGCGCGTGTTGCACGCCTTCGCAGGCCTGGATGAACAATTCCAGACGCGCTGGAATGCCGAGCCGATGTTGATCGCAGTACTTGGTGATCGGCAGTCCCGGCACGTACTCCATGATGAAGTAGGGCTGTCCCTGCGCGGATGCTCCGGCTTCGAACACCTTGGCGATGGCGGGATGATCCATCATGGCGATGGATTGGCGCTCGGAGCGGAAACGCTGCACCACGGAGGCGTCGTACATGCCCGCCCGAATGAGCTTCAATGCCACCTGGCGCCGAACGGGCGCGATCTGCTGCGCGAGCCACACCTGGCCCATGCCGCCTTCGCCCAGCTTCTCGAGGAGTTGAAAGCGCTGCTCGAACAGGTCGCCCGGCGCCAGCTCTCCGTCCGCACCCGAGTGCGGCGGTCCGGTGGGCGTCCCCGCCGACGGCAGGAAATTCGAGCCGGCGGCGGCATCGGCCGCCAGCAGCGACTCGATCTCGGCGCGGCACGGGTCGCTGTGAGGACAGGTCTCGTCGAGAAACCGCGCTTGCTGCTCGGGCGTGAGCTGCATGGCCTCATGCAGCAAATACTTGACGCGCTCCCAGCGATCGCCGGTCACGGCGAATCGGCCCGGGTCATGTGACGGTGCAGCCAGGCGCGCGCCGTCGCCCAATCCCGCTCGACGGTGGCTCGCGACACCTGTAGAACCTCCGAAATCTCGGGATAGGACAGACCCCCGAAGAACTTCATGTCGACGACCTTCGCCTGCCGCTCGTCCATGGCGTACAGATCGTTCAGCGCATCGGAGAGCGCGATCAGCTCCGCGTCTCCCGAGACCGCGAGCGCGTCCAGGTGTTCGACGTCGATTCGCAATCCGCCGTCGCGCTTGGCCGCACGACGTTCGCGGGCATAATCCACCAGGATTTGCCGGATGAGCCGGGAGGCGACCGCAATGAAGTGCGGTCGATTGCGCAATTCCGGGGGTTGGCCGCCGAGCAGCCGGAGGTAGGCCTCGTGGACCAGCGCGGTGCTTTGCAGTGTATGGTCGGGCCGTTCGCGCTGAAGGTGAAATCGCGCCACGCGGCGCAACTCGTTGTAGACCAGGGGCAGCAGGTCTTCGAGTGCTTTTTCGTCACCCGCCGACCAATGACCGAGGAGCTGCGAGACGAGACCGGATTGATCGTCCGTCATGGTGGAGTGCGCCGATCACCGATACGCCGCGAGCATAGGCGCACCGCCCGGAGGGGTCAAATGGCTCCGCGGACGGCGGCGGCCGCGGGGGGGCGGATAGGGGTGGGGTGCGATGGGCGGGGTGCGATGGGCGGGGTGCGGCGGGCGGGGTGCGGCGGGCGGGGTGCGGTGGGCGGAGCGCGGCGGCTGCTGCGATGGGTGTGTCTTGCAATCGTCAGACACGGCTGCGAAGCCGGGCATCGCTCCCGAAGTCTTTGCAATCGCAGTAAACGCGGAATATCGTGGGTGAAAATAATACCGCTGTCCGGAATGGGGCGCGGCGGAATGGGAGGAGCATGTTCATCGCGCGAGGGTTTTCAATCATCGTCGGTGCGGCCCTGTTGTTGCCGGCGATGTCGCGGGCATTGCCCATAACCGACTATCGCTCGCACGAGGGAGATACTCTGGACTTGTTCGTGGCCGGTTCATCGGCACAGGACAACGCGCTGCAAAGCTTGTTCAGGCTGATGTGCGAGCCGAATTCGCTCGATGTCTTTCGCGCCGGCGGTGGAAACGTCCGCCTGTTCTTCTGCCGCACGCGCCGCGCCGCCGGGGCGATTCCGGGAATAGCCCCGGGCCAAAAAGTCGCTTTGCATAAGTCGTCGGTCAGCGGTTCGGGCAGCGGAGTCGGTCCGCTGATCCAGCGAACCACCGTCGAGTTTCTCAACGTGCAGGACGTCCAGCTGCATTTCGCCGAGCGCTGCATGGCGCAGCAGCCCATCGCTCACCCGCAGGAAGGCGCGCTCACGGCGTATACGGAATATCAATGCGCCAATCCGTCGCCGAGCCGCCAGGTTCCGGATGCGGGGATCTCGGACGTCGAGCCGCGGTTCTTCCTTCCGGCCTATAATCTCTCCCAGGATTCGCTCGCCCAGTTGACGGTTCATACGGCGAATGCGGTCATATTCGGCGTGCCGGTCAACCTGAGCTTGCGCAATGCACTGCAAGCGGCCCGTTTTCCGGCACACGATGCCTGCAATCCCGCCAACCCGCATTACCAGGATCCGGTGCAGACGGGATCCGGGACGCCCGTGGCCCGCGGCGAGTCCGAGCAATGCATGCCGAGCCTCTCGCGAGCCCAGCTCGCGGGGATATTCTCCGGCCGGCTGAAACAGTGGTCGCAGATCGTGAACCCGCAGGGGTACGCCCTCGCAGTCAAAAACGCGCATACGGGAAGCATTTCGTCGCCGCCGGGCGTGCGGCCGCCGAGCGACGACCACCCGTTCATTTGCCGGCGCGTCGACACCTCCGGGACCCAGGCGTCGTACGAGATGTTCTTCCTCAACCAGCGTTGTACTCCGGGTGTGACGCCGTTCGTCGGATCGGGAGACAACGTCTACCTCGGCTCGGTGTCGAGCGACGTTCCCAATTGCCTCGCGCACCTCGACGAGAGAAATGCATGGGCGGTGGGGATATTGAGCACCGAGAACGTGGAATCGCTCAAGACCGACCGATGGAGGTTCATCAAGATGGACGGGGTCGCGCCCACCATTCTGAACGCGTACAACGGCCGTTGGCCGTTCTTCGTCGAACAAAGCTATCAATGGCGCGGTGAGCGCTCGAGTCAGCCGCTGGGGGGGTCGAAGCTGGGAATGATGGCGCGAATCGGCGAGGAATTGGGCGATTCCGCCGTCATTCGGGAGCTGAACCGGGGCTTCCGGCATGCGTGGGGCAACGCCGGGGTCGTGGCGTTGGGCGACACCGGGTCGGGAGCGCCGGTGCGTCCCGCGCCGGGCAAACCGGTGGATGCGGAAGCGCTCGATCGGAACCCGATCCTCGCCGTGAGGCACGACTCCAACAATTGCAGCGCAGTGGTCGCGGCGTACCCGACCGAATTGCCGTAACGCCTTCCCGGGGGGCGATTCTCGGCCCGCCGCAGCCGCGGGACGTGCCCCGGGGAGCCCGGGCCCCTGTAGTAGAATGGCCGGATGCTCAAATTCTTGTCGCGCGTGCCCCTGCGGGCGCTATACGCGTTTGCCGGCTTCCTGTATGTGCTGGCGTACTACGTGGTCCGGCACCGGCACAAGGTCATCGAGGAACAGCTCGCCAAGGTCTTTCCGGACATGGGCGAAGCGCAGCGCGCCGCGATCCACAAGCGCTACCTCAGGAATTTCTGCGACGTTTTGATGGAGGTGCTCAAATCCCTGTCGATGAGCGCCGCGGACATGACCGCGCGCGTGCGGATCTTGAACCTGGGAGCGGCCCAGGAGCACCTCGATGCGGGAAAATCGGTCATGCTGGTGACTTCGCACCTGTGCAACTGGGAGTGGCTGCTGCATGGCACGGTATTGCAGTTGGGATACCCCATGGATGCGGCCTACAAGCCCCTGCACGACCCCTGGGCCGAGCGGCTGATGCTGGGCGTGCGCTCGCGTTTCGGCGCGCGCCTGATTCCCGCCAAGGATCTGCTTGCGGACTTCTTGCGCCGCCGCGGCGTCGTTCGCGCCCTGGCGATGAACGCCGATCAGGCCCCGGTTTCCACGGATAAGCGGTACTGGACCCGGTTCCTGGGGCAGGATACGGCCTTTTACGTCGGTGCCGAGCAGATCGCGCGCGCCGCGCGCCTTCCACTGCTGTACCTGGGAATGCGGCGCGTGCGGCGGGGCTATTACGAGGTCGAGGTGCAGCGCCTATGGGACGGTCGCGAGGCGCTCGAGCCCAACGGCATCACCGAACGCTACGCGCGTGCCTGCGAGGCCGACGTGCTCAAGAGCCCGGCGGATTGGCTGTGGTCGTACCGCCGCTGGCGCCTGAAGAAACCCTTGTACGGCGCCGATTGATGCCCGAATATCCGTCGTGGGCAGCCGCCCGGCAAGGAGTAACTCGATGAAGCTCGATGACAGCCGCCGCAGTGACAACGTCGAGGAAGGGAGCAGCTCCGGCGGCGGCATCCGCGGCATCCACCTCGGTCTCGGCGGCACGCTGGCGGTCCTGGTCGTCGGCTATTTCATGGGCGTGAGCCCCTCGACGCTCCTCGGCCTGTTGAACGGGGATACGCAGGGCGTCACCACGTCGACGCCCGTCCCGGCGCAGAACAACGATCCGCAGGTGGATTTCGTGCGCGCAGTGCTGGGAGAAACCGAGGATGTCTGGGGCGCCTACTTCCGGGACATGGGCAAGACCTACGTGCGCCCGAAGCTTCACCTGTTCAGCCGGTCGGTGGATTCGGCCTGCGGCCTGGCGAGCTCGGCGGCGGGGCCTTTCTATTGCCCCGGCGATCAGAAGGTGTACATCGACCTGTCGTTCTACCGTCAGCTGGCCACCCAGTTCGGCGCACCCGGCGACTTCGCGCGCGCGTACGTCATCGCGCACGAGGTGGGCCATCACGTGCAGAACCTGCTCGGAATCACCGACAAGGCGTCCCGGCTGGAGCAGGAATCGAGCAAGGTCGGGGCCAACAAGGTCTCCGTCATGGTCGAGCTGCAGGCCGATTGCTTTGCGGGGGTGTGGGCCGAGCAGGCGAATGCGGCGCGCAAGATTCTCGAGCCGGGCGATCTCGAATCCGGGCTGCAGGCGGCCTCCTCGGTGGGCGACGACACGCTGCAACGGCGGGAGCAGGGCACCGTGGTGCCGGACAGCTTCACGCACGGCACGTCGGCGCAGCGTGTGAATTGGTTCCGCCGCGGCTTCGAATCCGGAAAGATCGAGAACTGCGACACCTTCAACGCAGGCGCGTCCCTCTAGGGGACGCGCCGCCGCGCCCGCCCCCTGCGGCGTCAGGCGGCGTTGAGCTTTCCCTGTAGATGCCGGGCCAGATCCGCGATGGTCGGATGGTCGAACAGCTCGGTGAGGTCGATCATCCCCGGAAATTCACGATCGATGGTTTCGTGAATCTCGATGAGCTTCAGGGAGCTCGCGCCGATTTCGAAGAGGTTGTCGCCGACGTCGACGCGCTTGCCCGGCAGCGCGGTCTCGCAGATCGACTGCAGCCGGCTCTCGAGATCCGAACCGGTGACCCGCGCCGCTCCGCCCCGGGCCTGCCGCAGGGCCTCGAGTTCGGCGAGATCCGCATCGAATTCTCCGTCGATGTGCGCCTGTTCCAATAGGTGGCGCTGGACTTTGCCGCTGGTGGTCTTGGGGATGCGCTTCACGGGAATGACCTGCGCGACCTCGAGTCCCGTGTGTTCGTTGATGAGGCGGCTGACGGCCGCGGCGGTGGGGAGGAAGTCCTCCATGGAGCCCCGATGCAGTACGAACACCACCAGCTCCTCGCCCTGCGACCCCGGCTTCGCGACTCCCGCCGCCGCCACCTTGTTGAGGTCGAGGCCCGGCGCGCGCGTGGCGATGTTCTCGAGATCGTGAGGGTAGTAATTCATGCCGTTGATGAAGATGATCTCCTTCGCACGCCCGGTGACGTACAGCGAGCCTTCGTGCAGGACGCCTAGGTCGCCGGTGTCCACCCATCCCTGCGGATCGATGACGCGCGCGGTTTCCTCCGGATCGCCGAAATAGCCTCGGGTCACGGAAGGCCCGCCGATCAGGATGTGGCCGACCCGGCCCTCGGGCAGGGGCGCGCGGGCGTCGTCGGCGATGCGCAGGGTGGTGTTCGGCACCGCCTGCCCGACGCACATCAACTCCAACACGTCCTTGGCGTCCGGCGGGTTGAGCTCGATCGGCGACCCGATGCCGAGTGCGCGCCGATTGACGCGGATCCAGCGGTAATCGGCGTCGAGCGGCGGGAACGTCACGGCAAGGCAGGCCTCGGCCAACCCGTAGACCGGGAACATCGCAGTGTGCTTGAGTCCCGTATAGGCGAGCGCGCGCATGAATTCGCCGCATAGTCCCACGGAAATGGGCTCGGCGCCGTTGTAGATCTGGCGGATGCTCGACAGGTCGACGTCGTCGAGCCTGCGGTTCCCCAGAACCTTCAATAGGTGCCGGTAGCCGAAGTTCGGAGAACAGGTGAGGGTTACGCGCTTCTTGGAGGCCATCTGCAGCCACAAGATCGGGCGCCGCACGAACAGGTCGGTGGGCATCAAATGGATGTTCACGCGGTTGGCGAACTGAATCAGGTACAGCCCGATCAATCCCATGTCGTGGGTGAGCGGCATCCAGCTCAAGGACACGTCCTGCTCGCCGAACTTGCCCGCGGCCGTTGCGCCGACGGTGTTCGCGATGAGATTGCCGTGGGTCAGCATGACGCCCTTGGGCTCGCTGGTGGACCCGGACGAGAATTGAATGAAGGCGAGGTCGTCCGGCGCCGGGCGGTGCAGCTTGCCGGGGCGCGATATGTCCGTAATGGTCTCGACCAGGAAGCAGCGCGACTTGAGCTCGCCGAACAGTGCCGTCTCGCCCACCTCGGCCGCCAGCGCGGCCAGGCGCTCCAGATTCTTCGCGTCCGTGTAGAGCAGCGGCTGGCCGATCTTGCGCGCCACGCGCAGCAGCTTGTGGCGGTGCTCGTCGCTGATGCCGACGCCGAGCGGCACGGGGACGATGCCGCCGCAGAGCGCCGCCCAGAATCCATCCAGGAATTGCTCGTTGTTGTTGAGGAAGATGATCATCTTGTCGCCGCGCTCGGCGCCCATGGCCTGCAGGTGGTACAGGATGCCGAGGGCGCGCGCGTGGACTTCGCCGTAAGTGACCCGGCGCTCGGAATTCTCGCCTTCGATGAACGTGACCGTCCGATCGGCCTTGCGGTGGCTTTCCAGGATCTCGACGTAAGTCTTTTCGATCATCGCAGGGTCACCGTCATCATGAGGTTGGAGCGCGGGCGCAGATTGATCTGGGCCTCGAGTTCGATGGGTTCGTCGTCCGTGCGGCACAGTCGGAAGCGCCGGGTCATCGTATGCAGGTGCACCAGCATTTCGAACATGGCCAGGTTCTCCCCGATGCAGTGGCGCGGGCCCACCGAGAAGGGGATGTACGCGAATTTATGGCGCTCTGCGGCGTCGGGGCCGGCAAATCGCGCCGGCCGGAATTCCTCCGGTTCGCTCCAGAACTCGGGATGCCGGTGCAGCAGATAAGGGCTGATGAACACGTCGGTGCGGGGCCCGATGGGGAAGCCGCCCAGCTCGTCCGCCTCGATGGTGCGCCGGGTGAAGAGCCACCCGGGGGGATACAGCCGGAGCGCCTCCTGCAGCACCTGGTGGGCGAATGGCAGGGATTCGGCCGCGTCGATCCCCAGCGGGCTGGCGGCGCGATCGGCCTCGGCCGCGAGTTCCTCGGCCGCCTGCGGATGCTGGCTGATGAGATACCAGGCCCAGGTCAGGGCCGCCGCCGTGGTCTCGTGGCCTGCGACGATCAGGGTCATCACTTCGTCGATGATCTCCTTGTCGCCCATGGGCGCACCGCCGTCGCGGTCGCGCGCGTCCATGAGCATGCCCAGGAAGTCGAAGTGCGGCTCCGGCTCCCGGCGCCGCCGCTCCATCAGCCCGGCGACCAGCTTGGTCAGGGAACGGAAGCGGAACGCGAACCTCAGATCCCGGTTTTGGTCCTTGGCGACCACCTCGAAGGGGTTGGCTCCCAGCTGCCGCTCGAGCCGCGCCAGGTCCGGCCCGAAGATCGACTGCAGCACGATGTCCAGGATGAGCTCGCTGACGTCATCGGTGAGGTTCACCGGCTCGCCGGCCGCCGCCTTCGCCGCCCAGCGATCCGCGAACTTCTCGTTGACCCCCCGGATCAGATCCCGGAACTGGTCGAGAACCCGGCGGTGGAAGCACGGCTGCATCATGCGCCGCTGACGGCGCCAGAAATCGCCCTCGCTCGTCATGATGCCGTTGCCCAGCAGGATCTTGACCCGATCCATCCCCTCGCCCTTGGTGTAATTGCGGTGATTGGCGAGCAATACGCGCTTGACGTCCTGCGGGTGGTTGATGACGTAGTTGTAGACCCCGCGGCTGGGCGCGAAGATCCGATACACGTCGCCGAAACGCGCAAAACACTGGCGCAGCATGGCGAGCGAGGCTTCGTCCCCGCCGAGATCGAAACCTTCGGCGGGGCCCGGGGGTAGGGTCATCGTCTGCATGCGTCATTGTAACGCAGCCCTTGCGCGGCCCGGCAGCCTTCCAGACAATGTCCTCGTGCCAAAAGATCCCGATGGTGGCGGCCTTCGCAATACGATCTACGAACAACAGACGCGCTCGAGCCGCCGGCTGACGTCGGGCCGACGATTTCTGTACCGGTTGCTCGTGCCGATCGGCGTCTCGCTGCTGCACCTGGTTTGGCGCTGGGCGCGGGTGGTGAGCGTGGCCGGCGCCGAAAACATCCCCCCCGTCCTGGTCAAGGCGCCGTCCTTCATTCCCGTGTACTGGCACCAGCATCAACTCTTCTGCATCCGGCAACTGCTGTCCCTGCGCGCCAGCGGCGTGAAGCTCGGCTTCCTGATCAGCCCGTCGGTGGACGGCGAGATCGGCGCCATGATCGTGCGCCGCATGGGCGGCGAGGTGATTCGCGGGTCGTCCTCGCACACGGGAGCGAGGGCGCTGCGGGACTACTATACGGCCCTGGTCCAGGACAACGTGTCGCCGGCGATCACGCCCGACGGGCCGCGCGGTCCGCCCTGGAAGTTCAAGCCGGGCGCCGTGCTGCTCGCGCAACTCTCCCAGAGGCCGATCATTCCGATGGCGTTTGCGGCCTCGCGGGCCTGGAGGATCCAATGGGATCAATTCGTGATCCCCAAGCCGCTGGCCCGCATTGCCATCGCCATTGGCGAGCCGGTTTACATCGCCAAGGGCCTGGACGCCGCTGCGCTCGAGCGCCGGCAGTCCGAGATGGAGGCCCGGCTCCGGTCGCTCTACGAGGATGCGAAGCGAGCCCTTGGCTAGGTCCCGGTTTTTAACCTTATCAATACAATCGCTTAGCTTGTATTCCTGACAAGTTGTGCGAGAATCCGCTTCTATGTGCGACATCCGGGTTTCCCCCGGAACTGTGTGACGCATTCGATTTTAAGAACAAGTCGATGGCAAACTATTGATCCACAACCGCAATTATCTCTCGGGACCCTAGAAGGCGCATGGCGACAGCACCTAACGATCCCCGGCATCGCGACCTGTCCGCCTCGGATGTATTGTCGCCGTTGACGTGGCCGAGACGGGGCGCGCGCCCGGCGGTGGGGCTCGACGTGATCTGCACCAAGATCGCCGTCGATTTTCAGGGCATGAACGAGGCGACCGCCGCCGACTGCATCCTCGCCGACCTTGAATTGCTGCGCGAGTCCACCCAGGCCGACACGGCCTTTCACATCGTCTTGGACGCCGACCTCACGACCTTCGCCGACGTGCAAGTGGCGCGCGGCATGCTGGCCACCGGCAACCCGGAGCAGCTGCGCGGGCAGAGCCTCGAGACGCTGCCCTGGCTACGTTCACGCGTGGCGCCGCTGCGAGTCTCCGAATTCCGCGATACCGCCAAGCCGCGGCCCGATCAGGGGAGCGACGCCGGCCGCTTCGTCGAACTCGGCATGGGCTCGGTGCTGATGATCACCTACTACGTCGAGGCGCATCCCGCCGGCATCCTGGGAATCGCGTGCGCGATGCCCTGCGAGACCTGGGACGTGCAGCTGCACCTGCTGATGAAGCTGGTCGGCAGCAGCCTCGCCACCGGACTCGAGCGCATCGAGATCAAGCGCCAGCTGCGCGACCTGGAGGAGCGCAACGAGCTCGCCCTCTACAGCGCGAATGATGGGCTTTGGGATTTCGATACCCTCAACAACCGGGTGTACCTGTCGCCGCGCTGGAAGGCGATGCTGGGATACGACGAGAACGACGTGGGCCAGGCGCCGGATTGGCGCACGCTGGTCCACTCCGACGACATGTCGCGGGTCCAGGCGGCGATCCGGGATCATGTGGCCGGCAAGACGCCGATTTTCGAAAGCCTGCACCGGATGCGCCACGCCACCGGCGAGTGGCGCTGGGTCATCAGCCGCGCCAAGGCGAGGGTCGATGACAAGGGCCGGTTGCTGCGGCTCGTGGGGGTGGAACTCGACATCACCGAGCGCAAGCTGTACGAGGAGGCGCTGTTCCGCGAGAAGGAGAGCGCCCAGATCACGCTGCAGAGCATCGGCGACGGCGTCATCACGACCGATGCCAAGGGCGTGATCGACTATGTGAACCCGGTCGCCGAGGCGCTCTCCGGCTGGCGCCTCGAGGATGCCCAGGGCCGTGCGATCGAGGAGATCTTCCGCGCGTTCCACGAGGAGACCTGCGAACCGCTGGAGAATCCCCTGGCGGTGGCCATCCGCCGCACTCGTTCGATCAAGTCGGTGCGGCCGATGCTGCTCATCCGCCGCGACGGCAACGAGATCTATGTGGAGAGCACGGCATCGCCCATCCGCGACGGCAGCGGTGCGGTGTCCGGCGGCGTGCTGGTGTTCCACGACGTGAGCGAGGCCCGCGAACTCAATCGCCGGCTCTCGTACCACGCGAGCCACGACGTGCTCACCGGTCTCGTGAACCGCCGCGAATTCGAGAACCGCATGGAGCGGGCGCTGAAGAGCGCCAAGGCCCATGAAACCTCGTACGCGCTGTGCTGCCTCGACCTCGACCAGTTCAAGATCGTCAACGACACCTGCGGCCACAGCGCGGGCGATGCGCTTCTTGGGCAGGTGGGGGCGCTGCTCAAGTCCAAGGTGCGCTGGCGCGACACTCTGGCCCGCCTGGGAGGCGACGAATTCGGCATATTGCTCGAGAGCTGCACGCTGGACGAGGCCATGCGCACGGCCGAATCGCTGCGTGAGGCGGTCCGCAACTTCAAGTTCACCTGGGAAGAGCGCACGTTCCGGCTCGGCGCGAGCATCGGCGTGGTGCCGATATCCGCCGACAACGCCGACGTGGCGTCGGTGCTTTCGGCCGCCGACAGCGCGTGCCAGGCGGCCAAGGAGGCAGGCCGCAACCGCGTGCACAGCTTCGAGGAAAACGACATCGATCTGATGCGCCGGCGCCGCGAAATGCAGTGGGCCGCGCGCATCAACAACGCCCTCGAGGAGGACCGGTTCGAGATCTTCCGGCAGACCATATTGCCGCTGCAGGGACCGGATACCGGGGCGCACTACGAACTCCTGCTGCGCATGCGCGATGAGGCGGGCAAGATCGTCGCGCCCTACGATTTCATCACGGCGGCGGAGCGCTACGGCATCACGCCTCAGATCGATCGCTGGGTGATCGAAAACGCGTTCAGGTGGCTGGTGTCCGAGGCCGATGAGCGCGAGAAGCTCGCCATGTGTTCGATCAACCTCTCGGGTCAGAGCCTGGGCGACGACAAGTTCCTGCCCTATGTGATCGACCAGTTCCATCGCAGCGGCCTCGATGCGACCAAGATCTGCTTCGAGATCACGGAGACCGCGGCGATCGCGAGCTTCTCCCAGGCCAACCGCTTCATCCAGGCGCTGAAGGAACTCGGCTGCAAATTCGCGCTCGACGACTTCGGCACCGGCCTGTCCTCATTCGGCTACTTGAAGCACTTTCCGGTGGATTTCCTGAAGATCGACGGCAGTTTCGTCAAGGAGATCCTGCATGACCCCATCGACCGCGAAATGGTGAGGTCGATCAACGAGATCGGGCATCTGACCGGCAAGCAGACCATCGCCGAGTTCGCCGAGAATCTGGACATCATCAACATGCTGCGCAGCCTGGGTGTCGACTATGCGCAGGGCTACGGCGTCTCCCAGCCGCAGCGGGTGCTCAAGGCCGCCAACATCGCCTGAGCGCGGGCGCCCGGCTCGCGGCCGACCCCTCATCCCCTCGTCAGTCCTGCCACTCGAAGCGCATCGAGAGATCCACCGCCTGCACATCCTTGGTGATGCTGCCTACCGAAATGTAGTCCACCCCGGTCAATGCGATGTCCCGGATGCGCTGCGACGTGACGCCTCCCGAGGCCTCGAGCTTCAGGGGACGGGGCGCGGCGCGATTGAGGGTCACGGCGGCGCGCATGTCTTCGAGCGAGAATTCGTCGAGCATGGCGATGTCGGCGCCGGCGGCGATCGCTTCGCCCAGTTCGGAGAGGCTCTCGACCTCGACCTCGACGGGAACCGAGGCGCCCGTGGCTCGTGCCCCTGCCACGGCCGCCGCGATCGAGCCTGAGGCCATGATGTGGTTCTCCTTGATGAGGATCATGTCGTACAGCCCGAGGCGATGATTCCGGCCGCCGCCCACGCGCACGGCATACTTCTGCGCGGCCCGCAAGCCCGGGATCGTCTTGCGCGTGTCGAGCACCTGGCAGGGGGTGTCCGCGATCAATGCGGAGTAGGCATGAGCCGCCGTCGCGGTGGCCGACAGAAGCTGCAAGAAGTTGAGCGCGGTGCGCTCGCCGGTCAGAAGCGCGCGCGCCGGCCCCTGCACGGTGAATAGAACCTGGCCGGCGGCGACCGGGGCGCCCTCAGTCACGCGCCAGTCGATGCGCACCCGCGGGTCCACCTGGGCGAAGGTGGCGTTGACATAAGGCGCTCCACACAGCACGGCGGCATTGCGGCTGATGACCGAAGCCCGGCCAAGCCTCTCCGGGGGGATGAGGGCCGCCGTCAGGTCGCCGCTGCCGACATCCTCGGCCAGCGCCCGCGCGACCACATCGGGCAGATTTTGAGGAACCGGATTGACGGGAGTGGGGGTCATGCGTTCGCCTAGTGGCCCGCGCCCTGGCCGAGGGCGCTCCAGAGCCGGGAGGGACTGGAAGTATCCGGGGTCAACCCCAATAATTCAACGATGTCCCTGGCGGCACCGGCTTCTCCCTGCATCAACGTATGCTCCCTGGACGCGGACGGGAACTGCGTGGGCTGTTATCGTACAATCGATGAAATCGCCTGCTGGGGGTCGATGACCCCCGACGAACAGCGCGCGGTGCTGCGGCGGGCGCAGAGCCGGCGCGGGGCGGCAAGCCGGCGGGGCGGTGGCGCAAGCGAGCGGGCGCAGGCGCCCAAGTGAGTCATTAATTCTGGAGTCGACTATGGATCCCATCGAACGAATCAAGTCTCAGCTGGCCTCCGCGCCCGTGGTGTTGTACATGAAGGGCACGCCGGACTTTCCGCAATGCGGCTTTTCGGCGCAGACAGTGGGCGCTCTGCGGGCGGCCAAGGCGAACTTCGCACACTTCAACATTTTCGAGGATCCGGAAGTGCGCGAGGCGCTGAAGCGCTATTCGAATTGGCCCACCTATCCGCAGCTGTACGTGAACGGCGAGCTGGTCGGCGGCTGCGACATCGTGATGGAAATGCACAAGAGCGGCGAGTTGAAGCAGCTGCTGGCCGAAGCCGGCGCGGTCGCCGCCTGATTTCAAGTTTCGGTCGGCGTGTCCGGCTCGCTTTCCAAGGGGCCCATTGAAGCCAGGCGCTTGCGGCTGGCCTCGAATACGTGTTGGAACTGATTGCATACGATGCAGAAGAGGTCCGCCGTGCGCTCGGCGTCGTAGGCTGCAGAGTGCGCCGACGAGGTGTCCCACTCGAATCCCGCCGCCAGCGTCGCCCGCATCAGCACGGTCTGGCCGAAGGCGATGCCCCCCAGCGTTGCGGTGTCGAAACTCGTGAAAGGGTGGAAGGGGTTGCGCTTGATCTGCGTGCGCAGCACGGCGGCATTCAAGAAGTTCAGATCGAAGAACGAATTGTGGCCGACCAGCACGGCGCGGGTGCAATCGGCCGCGCGCACCGCATTGCGGACCTCCTTGAAGATGCGATGCAGCGCATCGTCCTCCGGTATCGCGGGGCGCAGCGGATGATGCGGATCGATTCCGTTCACGGCCATGGACGCCGGCTCGAGGTTCGAGCCCGGAAACGGCACGACGTGATAGCGGAACGTCTCGCCGCGCGCGAGCGTGCCGTCGCTGCGCATTTCGATCAGGACCGCCGCGATCTCGAGCAGCGCGTCGGTTTGGGCGTTGAAGCCTCCCGTCTCCACGTCGACCACCACCGGCAGGAAGCCCCGAAAGCGGGTGGCGTAGGTAATGGGCGGGACGCGGATCATGCCGGCGCCGCCGCAGCGAGCCGCCATGCAATGCGCTCGCCGCCGCGATAGGGCACGAGCCTGCCGTCGCCAAAATCGTATGACTTGGGTGGCACCCAGGATTCCTTGATCAGAGTGATGACGTCGGTGTGGCGCGGGACCCCGTAGAAGTCCGCGCCGAAATGGCTGGCGAATCCCTGCAGCCGGTCGAGCCGGCCCGCCTGCTCGAAGGCTTCCGCATAGAGTTCTATCGCCGCATGGGCCGTGAACATGCCGGCGCAGCCGCAGGCGTTCTCCTTGGCCGCGCGCTCGTGCGGCGCGCTGTCGGTGCCGAGGAAGAATCGCGGATCGCCGCCGGCGGCGGCCGCGAGCAGCGCCTCGCGGTCCGCCTCGCGCTTCAGGATCGGCAGGCAGTAATAATGCGGATGGATGCCGCCCGCAAAGAGGGCGTTGCGGTTGTGCAAAAGGTGCTGCGGCGTGATGGTCGCGGCCACGCCGGCGCGCGCCGTGCGGACGAAGTCGGCGGCCCGCGCGGTCGTGATGTGCTCGAAGACCACGCGCAGCGCGGGAAACCGCTCGATCAGGGGTGAAAGGACCCGATCGATGAACTTCGCTTCGCGGTCGAATACGTCCACGTCGGCGGCGGTGACCTCGCCATGGACCTGCAGAACCATTCCGAGCTCTTCCATCCGGGCCAGGGCGCCATACGCCTTGCGGACGTCGGTCACCCCGGCATCCGAGTGAGTGGTCGCGCCGGCGGGATAGAGCTTGAAGCCGTGCACGATGCCCGAAGCCTTGGCGGCGGCGACTTCCCCGGGCGGCGTGGGGTCCGTCAAGTACAGGGTCATGAGCGGCTCGAAGTGCGACCCCGGGGGAAGCGCGGCGATGATTCGCGCGCGATAGGCTGCGGCCAGCGCGGCGGTGGTCACCGGCGGGTTGAGATTGGGCATCACGATGGCGCGGCCGAAGCGCGCGGCCGTGAACCCCACCACCGCTCGCAACGCCTCCCCGTCGCGCAGGTGGACGTGCCAGTCGTCGGGCCGGTGGATCGTGAGCGTGCTCACGGGGAGGGTGCGCGCCGGGCCGCGGCGGCGCCCCCAAGGCCGGGGGCACCTCCGCGGCCGGAGCGGCGCGCTGCCGCGGCAAAAGGCCAGCCGCGGCTGATCAGCTCAATCGTGAATCGCACGCCGAAGCCGGTGATGTCGGTGGCGATGTGCGCGAGGCCGCCGGCGCGCGATCCCGCGGCGAGATCCACGTGCAGCCAGGGGATGGTCTTTGGAACGAAACGGCTTAGGAACCGGGCCGCCAGGATATGGTCGCCCTTGCCCTCCACCGCGCATTGCATCACGTCCGCCACCGTGCTTTCCAGATCCGAATCGAAATCCTTGTCCATGGGAAAGCACCACACGCGCTCGCCGCTGGTGGTGCCGGCCGATTCGATCGCGTCGCGCAGCTCGGGCCTATTCGTGAACGCGCCGCTGTAGCGTTCGGTCAGGGCATAGACGCACGCTCCGGTCAGAGTGGCATAGTCGATCATGGCGCGCGGCTTGTCTCTGGCCGCGAGACAAAGCGTGTCGGCGAGCACCATGCGGCCCTCGGCATCGGTGTGAATCACCTGGATGGTGGTGCCGTTCAAAGCGCGGACCACGTCCTGCGGCTTGTACGCGAGCGGCCCGATCCTGTTCTCGGTGATGGCGAGCCAGCAATCGACGGGGATCGGCGAGCGCAGCGCATGCAGGGCATAGAGGCTGCCGACCGCCACGGCGCTGCCCTCCATGTCGATATGCATGTCGAGCATGCTCTTGTGGGTCTTCAGATTGGTGCCGCCGGTGTCGAAGCAGATCCCCTTGCCCACCAGGCTCACGGGGCCCAGCCCGCTCCGTGCACGCCCAGCGCGAGCCGCTCTGGGGCGAAAGGCCAGACGCACGATCCCCGCGTCGCGCGTCGCATTGCCCTGCGATACGGCGAGAAAGGCGCCCGCGCCGAGCCGCTTCAGCTGCCGCTCGCCGTAGAACTTGAACCCCAGCCCCAACCGCCGCGCGAACTCCGCGAGCAGCCGGCGGTAGCCCGCCGCGTCGAGGGTATTCGGCGGCAGCGCGGTCAGCCATCGCGCCAGGTTGTTGCCCGCGGACGTGGCCAGAGTGACGTCGAGGCCGGAGAACTTCGGCCCGGCCAGGTCGATGCGCGCCGGCGGGCGATGCGGCTTGGCATCGCTCTTGAACGTCGCGAACTGAAATGCCGCGGCTTGCAGCGCAGCGACCAAGGCCTGCATCGCGGGGGCCGGCGCAAATTCGGCGCCGCCCCCGGCGCATACCAGCAAGGTTTCGGGTTCGCCTTCCAGCGCTGCCCGGGCGATCCGCCCTGCGGCCTGCAGCATCTCGAAGGTCCCCTCGGCCGGGCCGAGGCAGGCCGCCAGAACCAGAGTTTGCGCCCGCGCGCCGATGCGCACCTGGACGACGTCGCCGGGTTTGCGCGGCTTGCGGCGATACAGATCCCGCACCGGAGATGGAAGGGGCAGCGTCTTCCAGATGTTCGGATCGGCGGCCTGGGGCAGCAGGACCACGACGCATGCATAACGCCGGAATGTCGCCTCCGTCGGAGGCGCCCGCAATTGGCGAACCGGGACCAAGAGCGAACTGAGGGGCAAGCGAATCGGCATATCCATTAATCCGCAAGCGTCACGAGCCACCGCCGCCCGATCCTTGCTTGACCGTGAAAAACCAAACCCCGAAGATACTGCTGCTAAAATTCCAAGTGGCGGTCAGCGCACTGGCGCTGTAACGTGCCTGCCATCTTAACAGGACACATAGGGCTGTGCATGGGCGCATCATGGGTCCGGTACAGCGGGGCTCCATATGACACCGAAATCGCCGTTCGAAGACATCGACCCCACGGAAACTCAGGATTGGCTCGATTCGATCGACTCGGTGCTGCGCGCGCAGGGACCTGAGCGGGCGCAATTCCTGCTGGAAAAACTGGTGGATTTCACGCGCCGCTCGGGCACCTATCTGCCGTTCAAGCCGAACACGGCCTACCTCAATACCATTTCGAAGGTGCAGGAGCCGGAATATCCCGGCGACCGCTCGCTGGAGCGGCGCAACGAAGCCTATATGCGCTGGAACGCCCTCGCCATGGTGGTGCACGCCAACCGGCAGAATTCCGAGTACGGCGGTCACATCGCGACCTACGCCTCGGCGGCGACCTTGTACGAAGTCGGTTTCAATCACTTCTGGCGCGCCAAGAGCGCGACTCATCCCGGCGACATGGTGTTCATGCAGGGGCACTCGGCGCCGGGAATCTACGCGCGCGCCTATCTCGAGGGCCGGCTCGACGAGAGCCACCTGCTGCGTTTTCGCCAGGAGGTCCGCGGCGGGGGATTATCCTCCTATCCTCATCCGTGGCTCATGCCGGCCTTTTGGCAATACCCCACCGTTTCCATGGGATTGGGACCCATGACCGCGATCTTCCAGGCCCGCTTCGTGCGCTACCTGGAGCATCGCGGCATCGTGCCGCCCTCCGACCGCAAGGTGTGGGCCTTTCTTGGCGACGGCGAGATGGACGAGCCGGAGTCGATGGGCGCCCTCACGATGCCGGTGCGGGAGAAGCTCGACAACCTGATCTTCGTCATCAATTGCAACCTGCAACGCCTCGACGGACCGGTGCGCGGCAACGGCAAGATCATCCAGGAATTGGAGGCGGCCTTCCTGGGAGCGGGCTGGAACGTCATCAAGGTGCTGTGGGGATCGCGCTGGGATCCTCTCCTCGAGCGCGACCAGAACGGACTGCTGAAGCGCCTCATGGAAGAATGCGTCGACGGCGAGTACCAGAACTTCAAGTCGAAGGGTGGCGCCTACACACGGGAGCACTTCTTCGGCAAGTACCCCGAATTGAAGGCCATGGTCGCCAACATGTCGGATGACGAGATCTGGCGCCTGAACCGCGGCGGCCACGATCCGCAGAAGGTGCATGCGGCCTATGCCTCGGCGATGGCGCACAAGGGCGCCCCGACGGTGATCCTCGCAAAGACGGTGAAGGGGTTCGGGCTGGGCAAGTCGGCCGAGGGACTGAATTCTGCGCACCAGCAGAAGAAGCTCGGCGACGAAGAGCTCAAGGAAGTACGCGACCGCTTCAATATCCAGATCTCCGACGAGGAGATCCAGGGGCTGACGTTCCGCAAGCCGGCCCCCGACAGCGAGGAGATGAAGTATCTACAGGAGCGGCGCGCCACGCTGGGCGGCTACCTCCCGGCCCGCAGCGCGTCGGCGCCGGCATTGAACGTGCCGCCGCTCGAAGCGTTCAGCGGCCTCACCGATGCGAGCGGCGATCGGGAATTCTCCACCACCATGGCGCTGGTGCGGATACTCACCATTCTCATCAAGGACAAGAACATCGGCCAGCACGTGGTGCCCATCGTACCCGACGAAGCCCGCACCTTCGGCATGGAAGGGATGTTTCGTCAGGTCGGGATCTACTCCTCGGTGGGACAGCTCTACACGCCGCAGGACGCGGATCAGCTGATGTTCTACCGCGAGGACAAGAAGGGGCAGATCCTGGAGGAAGGCATCAACGAAGCGGGCAGCCTGTGCTCGTGGCTTGCAGCCGCCACCGCGTATTCGAATCACGGCGTCAGCATGATTCCCTTCTACATTTATTACTCGATGTTCGGCTTCCAGCGAGTCGGCGATTTCATCTGGGCGGCGGCCGACAGCCAGGCGCGTGGCTTCCTGGTCGGCGGGACCGCCGGCCGCACCACGCTCGCGGGCGAAGGCTTGCAGCACCAGGATGGCCACAGCCATTTGCTGGCGAGCACCGTGCCGAATTGCGTGGCCTACGATCCGACCTATGCGTACGAACTGGCCGTGATCGTGCAGGACGGCCTGCGGCGGATGTACCAGGACCAGGAGAACGTCTTCTATTACATCACCTGCATGAACGAGAATTACACGCACCCGGCATTGCCGGCAGGCGCCGCCGAGGGCGTTTTGCGGGGAATGTATCGCGTGCGGGCCGGCGGCAAGAAGAAGATCCGGGCCACGCTGTTCGGAGCAGGAACCATCCTGCGCGAGGTGCTGGCGGCGGCGGAGCTGCTCGAAGCGGACCACGGCGTGGCGGCGGACGTGTATTCGGCCACCAGCTTCAGCGAATTGCGCCGCGACGCTCTGGCGGCGGAACGCTGGAATCTGATGCATCCGGACGACGAACCGCGGAGCGCCTATGTGCGCCAGGCGCTCGAAGGAAGCACCGGCCCTTACATCGCGGCGACCGACTACATGAAGACCGTTGCGGACCAGATCAGGGCGTGGGTGCCCGGACGCTACGTGGTGCTGGGCACGGACGGATTCGGCCGCAGCGACTCGCGGGCGGAGCTGCGGCGCTTCTTCGAGGTGGACCGGCATTACGTGGTCGTCGCCGCGCTCAAGGCATTGGCCGATGAAGGCAAGATCGGGAAGGCCGCCGTGGCGAAGGCCATGAAGGCGTACGACATCGATCCGGAAAAACCCAATCCCTTGTCGGTCTAGGCGGACAGCGTGGCAAATTCAATCGAAGTCTCGGTTCCCGACATCGGCGGTTTCAAGAACGTCGACGTGATCGACGTCCTGGTGAAGAACGGCCAGCAGGTCGAGAAGGAAACGCCCCTCATCACCCTCGAGACCGAAAAGGCATCCATGGACGTCCCGTCCCCGATGGCGGGCCGGGTTGCCGACGTCAAGCTCAAGGTCGGCGACAAGGTTTCAGAGGGGTCGCTGATATTGACGCTCGAGTCCTCCGGCAGCAGCGCCGCCGACGCCGGGCCGGCCGCGGGCGCACCGCAGGGGGCAACCGCATCTGCCAATGCGGCCGCAGCCGAGGCTTCCCGGCCGCCCGCGCCCGAGCCTGCGCCGTCGAAAGCCGCTGCGACCCTGCCCCTGCGCTCCCCTGCGGGCGCGGCGCCGGAAACGGAGCGAACCGCCGCGGCGTTCGACGAATCAGCCTTCGCCAAGGCCTATGCCAGTCCTTCCGTGAGAAAGTTCGCGCGGGAGTTGGGCGCCGACCTCGGCCGGATCGGCGGCACGGGTCCCAAGGGGCGGATTACCCAGGACGACGTCAAGGCCCACGTGAAGCAGATCCTCACCCAGCGGGGCGGCGCCGCAGCGGGCGGAGGCGGTTCCGGCTTGCCGAAAGTGCCGGAGGTGGACTTCGCGAAATTCGGCGCGGTGGAGGTGAAGCCGCTGTCGCGCATCCAGCGGATCTCCGGCGCCCGGCTCCAGGCGAGCTGGCTCAATCTGCCGCACGTCACCCAGAACGACGAGGCGGACATCACGGATCTCGAGGCGGTCCGCGCGGCCTTGAAGGACAAGGCGGCGCAGGAGGGCGTGAAGCTGACCCCGCTGGTGTTCATCATCAAGGCGTGCATCGCGGCGCTGCAGAAGTTCCCGCGCTTCAATGCCTCGCTGGACGCTTCAGGTGAGAATCTGGTCCTCAAGAAGTACTTCCACATCGGCTTCGCCGCCGACACGCCGAACGGCCTGGTCGTGCCCGTGGTCCGCGATGCGGACCGGTACGACATCTTTCAAATCGCGCGCGTGCTCGGCCAGATGTCCGAGAAGGCGCGCGCTGGAAAACTGACCGCGGCGGAGATGCAGGGCGGCTCGTTCACGGTGTCGAGCCTGGGCGGAATCGGCGGCACCGCGTTCACCCCCATCATCAACGCGCCCGAGGTGGCGATCTTGGGCGTCGCGCGATCGAGCCTGAAGCCCGTATACGAGCGCGGCGGCTTCATTCCACGGCTCATGCTCCCGCTGTGCCTGTCCTACGATCACCGCGTCATCGACGGTGCGGAGGCGGCCCGCTTCATCGTCTTCCTGAGCAAGACCCTAAGCGACGTCAAGGCGCTGGCATGAGCGCGTACGAGGTTCGAATCCCCGATCTGGGCGAGGCGAAGGGCGTCACGGTGGTCGAAGTGCTCGTGGCGGTGGGCGCCGCCGTCAAGGTGGATGATCCGCTCGTGACCCTCGAGACCGAGAAGGCATCCATGGACGTGCCGGCGCCGGTGGCGGGCGTAATCGATTCCATCCTCGTGAAGAAGGGCGACGGGGTGACGGCCGGCACTCCGATTGCGACCTTGACCGTGGCCGATGCCGACCCACCTGCCGGTGCCGCCCGACCCGGCGACGCCCAGCCTGCCCGGACGGCCAAGCCCGCCGGATCCGCGCCCGCGGCGGCGCCCGCCGGGCGCGCCACGTCGGCGCGGCCTGGGCCGCCACCCGCCGGCGACGCGCCGCCCGGCGCGCTCGACCTGATCGTCCTCGGCGCCGGGCCCGGCGGCTACACGGCCGCATTCCGCGCCGCCGACCTCGGGCTCAAGGTGACTCTGATCGAACGGGGGCCGACCCTGGGCGGAGTCTGCCTGAACGTCGGGTGCATCCCCTCGAAGGCCCTGCTGCATGCCGCGAAGGTGATCGAGGAGACGCACGAGATGGCCGACAACGGCATCGCCTTCGGCCCTCCGGCCATCGATCTGGACAAACTTCGCGGCTGGAAGAACCGCGTGGTCGCGAAGCTGACCGGCGGGCTCAACGGCCTGGCCCGGCAGCGCAAGGTGGAGGTGGTGCGCGGCACGGCCAGGTTCGTCGGGCCGCATTCACTCGATGTGCGGACCGCCGAGGGGGTGCGCCGGCTGGATTTCAAGCAATGCATCATCGCCGCGGGATCCGAATCGGTGCGCCTGCCGGGACTGCCGGACGACCCGCGGGTCATCGATTCGACCGGTGCGCTGGAACTGCCGCCCGGCTGCAAACGCATGCTCGTGATCGGCGGCGGCATCATCGGCCTGGAGATGGCCTGTGTCTACGATGCGCTCGGCACGTCGGTCAGCGTGGTCGAATTGAGCGACGGCCTGATGCCGGGCACCGACCGGGACCTGGTCCGGCCCCTGCAGAAGCGCATAGAAAAGCGCTACGAGCGCATCATGCTGAGCACCCGGGTGGCGGCGCTGGAGCCGCGCGCCGGCGGATTGCACGCGACCTTCGAGGGTCCCGGTTCACCCCAACCGCAGGAGTTCGACCGGGTTCTCGTCGCGGTGGGCCGCAGCGCCAACGGCAACGCCGTCAACGCGGCCGCCGCCGGGGTCGCGGTGGACGGGCGCGGAATCATCGGCGTCGACCGGCAGATGCGCACCAACGTCGCGCATATTTTTGCCATCGGCGACATCGCCGGAGCGCCGATGCTGGCCCACAAGGCCACGCACGAGGCGAAGGTGGCCGCCGAGGCGGCTGCGGGCCACAAGTCGTATTTCGACGCGCGCTGCATCCCCTCGGTGGCTTACACCGATCCCGAGATTGCCTGGGTCGGCGTGAACGAAGCCGAAGCGAAGGCACGCGGCATCGAGTACGGCAAAGGCGTGTTTCCGTGGGCCGCGAGCGGACGATCTCTCGCCATCAATCGCGACGAGGGCTTCACGAAGATTCTTTTCGACCAGGCCACGAAGCGGGTCATCGGCGGCGGAATCGTCGGCACCAATGCGGGCGAGCTCATCGCCGAAGTGGGGCTCGCGATCGAAATGGGCGCGGACGCCGCCGACGTCGGACTCACGATCCACGCGCATCCCACCCTGTCGGAGACCGTGGCGTTTTCGGCCGAAGCGTTCGAAGGCACGTTGACGGACCTGTACATCCCCAAGCGATAGGTCGCGCCGCCGCGGATTCTTCAGCGCGAGAGTTCGCGGGCCAGCCACGCCTTGCCGGCGGCCCAGCGCCGGCTGACGGTGGCGCCGGAGAGTTTCATGGCCTGCGCGGTCTCCTCGATGGACATGCCTCCGAAAACGCGCAATGAAACGACCTCGGCAGCGACATCGTCGTACTGCTGCAATTCCGTGAGAAGCGTATCGACGTCGAGCGCGTCGTAGGCGGCATCCACGCCGCCGAGATTGGTGTCGCTCAGAGTGACGGACACGCCGCCGTCGCGCTTCGCGGCGCGGTGGCGCCGCGCTTCGTCCACCAGGGCCTGGCGCGTGATGCGGGCGGCCATCGCCATGAAGTGGGTGCGGTCCTGCCAGCGCATCTCGGTCAGCCCGGCGAGCCGCAGATACGCCTCGTGGACCAGCGCGGTGGGGCGGATGGTCAGGTGCCTTTCCGAGCGCAATTCGCGGACTGCGATGGCATGAATGTCGCGGTACAAATGGGTGAGCAAGCGATCCAGCGCATCGCGGTCGCCGCTCGACCATCGTTCGAGCAATTCCACGGTATTGGACGGGTCGCTGGAGTCTGTCATCCTGTTCGGCAGTTACCGCGGTCCGGGCCACCAAATTTCCGCGGGCGCTCTCGCGCGACTTGGACTCTACCATGACTTCGGGTATGGCCCGATGGGTTACGAGGTAACATAACGCGCTGCGGCGCGCTAACGGAGCATCCGGGGTGTCTTTGAGATTTCACAAGTACCAGGCCTTGGGAAACACCTACCTGGTGGTCGAACCCGCAGGCGCGGCCTTCTCCCCGGCCTTGGTGCGCAGGCTCTGCGATCGCCACTACGGCATCGGGTCCGACGGGATCTTGATCGGCGGACCCGGCGCGCCAGCAGGATTTTCCCTGACCATATTCAATCCCGACGGCTCGGAGGCGGAAAAGAGCGGCAACGGGCTTCGGATCTTTGCGCGCTATCTGTGGGACAGCGGCCAGGTCGGCGCGGAGCCCTTCGAGGTCAGTACCAAGGGCGGCACGGTGAGCTGCCGCGTCGGCGGATTGGGCGGCGCCATAGCGGTGGACATGGGGAAGGCCACCTTTTGGAGCGCGAGCATTCCCGTGGCGGGCATTGCGCGCGAGGTGGTCGACGAGGAGCTGCGCGTTGGGTCGCAGGTGTTGCGATTCACCGGCGTGAGCTTGGGTAATCCGCATTGCGTCATTCTGGCCGACGAGACCGGGCCCGATCTCGCGCAACGGCTGGGTCCTCTCATCGAACGACACGAGCTCTATCCCAATCGCACCAATGTGCAGTTCGTCAAAGTGATCGACCGCCGACGCATCCGGCTGGAGATCTGGGAGCGGGGCGCGGGCTACACGCTGGCCTCCGGCAGCAGCAGCTGCGCGGCGGCTGCGGCGTGCGTGCGCCTCGGAAAGTGCGACGGCAGCATCGCCGTCGAGATGCCCGGCGGCGAGCTCGATATTGCCGTATCGCCCGACTTCGCCGTGCGGATGGTCGGTCCCGCCGAGAAGATTGCAGAAGGGGTCATGTCGGCCGAGTTTCTCGCGTCGGTCAAACGCTCGCCAAAGACCTCGGAGTGATGCGCCCCTTCAACACGGCGTCGATGCCCTTGGTGCAGGCGGCGTCGAGGCAGGCGTTTCGAGTTCGGCGTCCGAGTGCGCTTCATTGAAATGAATCAGCCCCGCGAGCGAGCGAACCGGGAACCCGCTCGGCATGCGTTCGAGATACGCATTCAAATCCGCCTTGAACATGATGGCGCGGCGCCATCCGGCAGGTAACCCGCCGATTTGCATTCGCAGCGCGCCTGCATTAGGTTTCGGCAACGGAGCCAAATCATGATCACGGTCTATTCTGACCAGCATTTTCTTCGAAACGCGCGCACCGAATTGTACGGAGGCGAGCTGGTGCCGCCGCACGAATGCGCACAACGGGCCGAAATCGTCCTCGAACGGGTGAAGTCGACGCGCCTCGGCGAGGTGGTACCGCCCGCTTCGTTCGGACGCGAACCGGTGCTGCGCGTCCACGACCCGAACTTCGTCGATTTCCTGCGCACCGCATGGAGCGACTGGCAGGCTGCCGGCAACCGCGCCGAGGCGATTCCCGACTGCTGGCCGGCGCGCCGCATGACGCTGCGGGTGCCGCATTCCATCGCCGGAAAGCTTGGGTATTACGCCATGGCCGCGGAGACCTCGATCAGCGCCGGCACCTGGGAATCGGCCTGTGCAAGCGCCGACGTGGCGCTCACGGGGGCCTCCTTGCTGGTCCGCGCCGAGCGGGGCGTCTTCGCGCTGTGCCGGCCGCCCGGGCACCACGCGGCGCGCGATCTCTACGGCGGCTATTGCTTTCTCAACAATGCCGCCATCGCCGCGCAATATCTGCGCGATCACTGCGCCGATCGGGTGGCGATACTGGACGTGGACTTTCATCACGGCAACGGCACGCAGGACATCTTCTACGATCGTGCAGACGTGCTGTATTGCTCGCTGCATGGAGATCCGGCGGAGGCGTTTCCGTATTTTTCCGGCTATGCCGATGAAGTCGGCGGCGGCGCGGGAGCCGGCTTCAACCTGAACCTGCCCCTGCCGCGCGGCAGCGATTTCACCCACTGGCGCGCGGCGCTCGAGACGGCGCTGGACCGCATCCGGCGATTCGCACCGGCGGCGTTGGTGGTCTCGCTGGGCGTCGACACCTTCGAGCACGACCCCATCAGTTTCTTCAAGCTCAAGGCCGCCGACTTCACGGCCTACGGCCGGCTCATCGGCGCGCTCGGCGTGCCGACCCTGTTCGTGCTGGAGGGCGGCTACGCCGTTGCCGACATTGGCGTCAATGCGGTGAATGTGCTCCAGGGTTTCTCGTGAGCCTTCGCGACTGGGTACAGGCCGGGCGCAAGCTGGGCGCCAGCGACCTGCATCTCGAGGGGGGCAGCCCCTTGGTGGCGCGCGTCGGCGGGGAGCTGCGGCCGGTGGGCAGCGCGGTTGCCGCCGCGCTGTTGGCGCAAGTGGGGAAGGAGACCCTGGGTGCCGGCTGGTCCCAGTTCATGGAGCGCGGTTCGGCGGACGTCTCGCTGGTCGTGGGGGGCACCCGCTGCCGCATCAACCTGTACAAGACGATTCGCGGTCTCGCGGTCGCGGTCCGGCTGCTTGCGCCCTCGGTGCACGACCTGCGCACCTGCAATCTGCATCCCGACCTTCGCAGGTTGATCGAGCCGCTCACGGGACTGGTGGTGATTTCGGGGCCCACGGGCTGCGGAAAGTCCACGACGCTCGCCGCCTTGATCGAGGAACTGAACGCGACGCGGCCCCGGCACATCATCACGCTCGAGAGCCCTCTCGAGTACCTGTTCGTCAACCGCCGCTCCTTCATCAGGCAGCGGGAGATTCCGACGCATTCCCCGAGTTTCGAGCAGGCCATCGTCGATGCCTTACGCGAGAATCCGGATGTGCTGGTGATCAGCGAGATGCGCACCCCCGAGGTCATCCGGTTGACGCTGAATGCCGCAGAAACGGGTCATCTCGTGCTCGCGACCATGCATTCCTCCACCTGTGCGGAGAGCTTGAGCCGCATCTGCATGGCCTTCCCGCCGGATATCCAGGCGAATATCCGCGCGCAGCTCGCCGACTGCCTGGTGGGGGTGGTATGCCAGCGCCTGGAATTGCTGGAGGCGCATCAGCTTCGCGTACCGCGCTGCGAGGTGCTGCTGGCCAGTTCCGGCGCCAAAGGCGCGATTCGCGGAGGCCAGTTCAGCCAGATTGCCAACGTCATGCAGTCCGGCGGAGACGACGGCATGTGGACCTTCGACCGCTATCAGCGCTGGATGGAACAGCAGCGGGACTGGGTGCGCGCGCCGCCGCCGGGCGCCGTTGCCGATGAGTTGACCGCTCCGCCGCCGGCCCTGAAGCCCGCGCCGAAGCCGGCTCGGCCGGCGGCGCCGCAGCCCGTCGCGGG
The DNA here is from genome assembly GCA_963707765.1 of uncultured Gammaproteobacteria bacterium. Lineage (GTDB taxonomy): Bacteria > Pseudomonadota > Gammaproteobacteria > Steroidobacterales > Steroidobacteraceae > Bog-1198. The sequence goes on from CAVPQZ010000001.1 coordinate 486,002, forward strand.
CGAGCAGGGGCCGATCGAGATTTCCATCGACGAGGAGGTCGACCTGACCGAGCTGGCCAAGCGCATCGAGCAGCGCACGCGCTGATGGGCTGCTCCGGCAGCCATGTGCATTCACGGGTAAGCAGCCATGTGCCTTCACGGGTAAGTTGACCGGTGAGTACATGCAATATGTGAAGGCCGCGGCGCCACTGCATTGGGGCCGGTTGTAAAGGCTCATCGGCCGGACGGTTCGTTTCGGTATACTTGCAAATTGGCATTAGAATTCCACGTGTGGAAATCCACGGAGATTCCTGGTATGTGGGTGTTGATTTCTGGCGCGCGCACTGCGCACCGCGCTGCCTCGATGGTTGCGAGCGTCCTGCTGGGCGCGCTTGTAGCTTGCGGCGGGAGCGTCAATGCATCCCATGGTCGGGATTCCTCCGTCAACAAGAGCGACTCGCCGGCCGGGGAGTCTCCGAAGCTGTCCCTGCTTGCCGGCAGCGTACCCGGTCCGGGCGCCATCGACGGTACCGGTTCGGCCGCAATCTTCAGTTCCCCTTCCGCCGTGGCGATCGACAGTGGTGGCAACGTCTACGTGGCCGATGCTGGAACCAGCACGATACGCAAGGTCACATCGTCCGGTCGCGTGAGCATACTGGCGGGAACCCCCGGTGCGGTGGGTAGCGCCAATGGGATCGGAGCTTCTGCGCGCTTCAACGAGCCGTCGGGTGTGGCGGTCGATGCCGCCGGCAACGTCTACGTGGCAGACACCGGCAACTGCACCATTCGCAGGATTTCACCTGATGGTGTAGTGACCACCGTGGCGGGGGCATCGGGCTTGGTTGGGAGTGCCGACGGCGACGGCATGGCAGCCCGCTTTAACCTGCCGGGTGGCATAGTGGTCGATGAGGCTGGCGAGTTGTATGTAGCCGACACCGGCAATTCCACCATTCGTATGATAAGTCTCACAGGGCTCGTAAAAACGGTGGCCGGTGCGGCTGGAAATGTCGGGTTCGCGGATGGGGTGGGCTCCAAGGCGCGTTTCAATTCGCCGACCGGGATCGGGATCAACGCCGGAATTTTGTATGTGGCGGATTCCGGCAACCAGACGATCCGCAAGGTCACGACGAGAGGCGCCGTGACCACCTTGGCTGGTATTGCCGGTGCGGTAGGGTCCGCCGATGGGCCGGGTCTGTTGGCGAGTTTCCACTCTCCCCGGGGCTTGGCGATCGACCGGGCGGGCAACTTGTACGTGGCGGACAGCGGAAACAACATCGTCCGCAAGGTCACACCCGCGGGCACGGTGACAACACTCGCGGGAGCAGCCGGAGTGGACGGGAGCGCCGATGGGGCTCCGGCGTTGGCGCGGTTCAGCGAGCCGGCCGGTGCGGCCGTGGACCGTGCCGGTAACATCTACGTCACGGACAAGACCAACAACACCATCCGCAAGGTCGCCCCCAACGGCAGCGTGAGCACCTTGGCGGGCTCGGCGATTCGTTACGAACATGCAGGGGCTTCGCAGAGCCTCAGTGGCAGCACGAACGCGACCGGCGAATGGGCGAGGTTCAGCGAGCCGTCGGGCATAACACTGGATCGCGCCGGCAACGTATACGTAACGGAAATTGGCAACAACATGATTCGCCGAATCACCACGGCTGGAGTGGTGACCACGTTCGCCGGCTCGGCGGGTGACGTGGGGGTTGGGTACAAGGACGCCACGGGCTCGAGCGCTCGCTTCGATTCGCCGCTCGCGGTGGCGGCCGACGGATCCGACAACCTGTACGTAGCCGACATGGGGAACAATGCCATTCGCAAAATCACTCCGTCGGGCACGGTGACCACTCTGGCGAAGGGCTTGCAAGGCCCCCGCGCCGTGACTGTCGATGCCGAGGGCAATGTGTACTTCGCCGACACACCGGGACTTCATGATGAAGACGGGGTAGTCAGAGATTCGCATGGCGCGAGCGTGATCCGAAAGATCACGCCGGCCGGTGTGGTCACCAAGCTGGCGGGCCCCACATTTGACCTAAATGACGGAACGGGCCGAGCCGTGGAATTCAAGTCCCCACGTGGCTTGGCGGCCGACCGCGCTGGGAATGTGTACGTGGCGGATTCGGGCAACAACGCCATCCGCAAGATTACTCCCGCGGGAGTAGTGACTACTCTGGCGGGGGCGGCCGGCTTGATTGGGAGCGATGACGGGCCCCCCGACCATGCGACCTTCAACGCGCCGCTGGGCCTGACAGTCGACGCCAAAGGTAGTGTCTATGTTGCGGATACGGGCAACAATACCATCCGTAAGATCACTCCGGCCGGGGAGGTTACCACGGTCGTCGGCGTACCAGCCGTATCGGGATTCCTCCCCGGCAAACTGCCTGGTCAACTCACCGCCCCGGTTGCCGTGGCTCTATCTGGCACTACCCTTTATATAACGACGGCCGATGCCATCGTTCAAGTGACCCATCTTCCCCCGTGAATGCATGCCAGGCTCTCGGCTGTGGACGGCTGGGCGCCCGAGGTCGCGGTTCAGAGCGCCACTTGACGCGGCGCAGCGAACGATTGACATAAGTCTCCCCATTTTCGGGTATTCGCGTGGATATTGCCGTGGCAACCTTGTAACCTTCCTGGAGAATGGCGATCAAGACCTAGGGAAGAGGATCGCTTTCAGGGACACCTGTGTAGGGGCAGGGTTGACGGCGAGGATCGCATGACCATTGAGGAAGTTTGACTTGTGAGCGTTAAATCCCGTCGGTTGGGCTCGGAAACTTTAGGTGATTTCGTCGATCATAAGTACGCTCCCTGGGCCCGTGTGCAGCTTCACGAGGAGGATATTGGCCAGCAGCTGAAAGCTGATTTCCCCGATTTGATGGCGCAACCCCTGAATGCGTTGACGGCGGAACTCATCGGGGCGTGGTCCAGGGATCGCAAGGACGAGAATACGCAGCCCTTGGTCGTCAGTCGCATGCTGGGCGCGTTGCAACAGTGTCTGGCGAAAGCGGTGGAATGGGGGGCCATCACGCACAGCCCCTTGCAGGGGTTCAATCCGGACGATGGAGCGCATTATCTCGTCGAGCTATTCGTAGACGGCAATGGTCATCGCTATCTGCGAGAAGGGTGGTCGAACCTGGGGGCGGGTTGGACGTGGACCTCGGGCGCCCGCGCGGTGATCGAATTGCCGTACGTCAAGTGCGACGGCGATTTTATGCTCAAATTGGGCGTCGTCGGCATACTGAAGTCGGCCGTCCACTCCTTCCAGCGCATCACGATCGAAGTGAACGACGCGGTCGTCGGCAAGGTGCTTTGCCGGGGACCGACTTTCTACGAGTTCTTCGTGCCGGGCGAGTTGCTCTCGGCGCAGAAGCGCGTGCAGGTCGTGTTGCTGCTGCCTGACGCCGATTTTGCGCATGATTCCACGGAGCGCAAGGACACCCGCCATCTGTCGCTACGGGTGGCGAGAATCGAGTTGCAGTTGCTGAAGAAGGCTCGGTCGCTGCCGAAATTCGAAGCGCCCGACCCGGTCAGGTCCACGCGAACCGATCCCCGTCCCATGCTGCAGGAGATGGCGAGTCTTGGATTCAATTGTGAATTTGGCTTCGTGCAGCGGCAGGCCGGTGCTGAACCCATGGGTCTGTTCCGGTGGACGTCCGCGCCCATTGATCAGTTGATCCTGGCGCTCGACCGCCGACTCGAAGGGATGAATGATCCAAATGCACTGGATATTCGTGTGGACGAACAGGGCGAGTACATTGCAGAAATCCGGACCTTTGGTTTTTGGTACCACACGTTCGTCAATCGCGCTCACGGTATCGCCCCCGAACGAATTCGCCGCAATGAATTCTTACGGATTGGGATGCTCTCGAAGAGCTTGATCGGCGAGTTGACCGGCCAGACCAAGCTCTTTGTCTTTCAAGATGCCGACCAATCGAAGCTGGCCGACATACGCAGGTTGGTGATGGCGCTCAACAAATATGGCAAGAATACGCTGCTGTGGCTGGTATCCGGGACGCAGCCATCGCTGATCGGAACCGCGCGGCAGATCGGGCCCGGCCTCATTCAGGGCTATGTGAGCGGGTTTCAGACGGGGGATATTCAGCCGATTTCCCCGCACGCCGACTCATGGGTTGCCGCCGCTTGCCGGGCGCATCGGATCTGGACGCTAGCGCGCCTCGGAAAAGCCCAAGAACCAATCCCGAGTCCCCCGGTCGAACCGAGACAAGTGCCGGCTAAGAATGAGCGCGGCACCGGTCGAAAAATCGCAGGCACAGAAATCCCGACGCGGCCGGCATAGCCCTCATCGCCCAACGCTTGGAGCGATTTTCTCGTCTCCGAGCGATCGCGGATCCGGCGTTCAGTCGGGTTTCAATACCAGCATCTCATTGGACCCCAGTGTGACATTCAAGGTCCCGCCGCTTTGGGTGAACGCGTGCGTGACGCCGTTCTGATCAATGTTCAGCTGGTGCGAACCATTTACGGAAGTCACGAGGTTCCACTTAAGCGCATTCTGCATGGTATTCACGTAATTGCTCGAACTCGCCCAGTTGCTTTTGAGTATCGTTTGCGCCGCATTCGCATCCGTAGCCATGGTCAGGGGGTCTGAGTAGCATATGCCGCATTGAGCGAAGCGCGGATCGAGGATGCTTTGCGGTTGCGCATTCGCAAAATCGGTCTTTATCTGAGCGTACACATTGTCCACGGCGCTGGACGAGTAACGCAAGTAACTCCAGTTCGTCGAGCCCAACCACGCCGTTGGGATGGTCACCGATAGTGGCGTCGGAGGGTCTGGCTGCAACGACGCGAGATCGGCACCAGGCGTCACCACATCTACATTCGATACGATGATCTGGAAGTTATTACCCTCCAGCAGGGCGACCGCCATAACCTCGTTGCCGGTTGGCAAATTGGCGGCCGTTACCGGCAACATGTAGAGTTCCGCGCCTTGATGATTGTCCATGATCATCCGTATGTAACCAGCCCCCTCGAGAAAGCTGAGCGAAGTACTGCTGATTGTAGCGAAGCCGCCCCAGTTGAATACGCGAGCAAGATTGGGCAGCGTCTTCTTGAGTCCCATGAGGGTCTGGAACTCCCAGTTGGCCTGTAGGGAAGCCACGGATGTACCGCCCACTGCGCCCCACGGCATGTTCAGGAAGCCGAATTGATGAATTTCCAGCGGGGTGGGACTCGATGCGGCGGAGGTTACATACCCGAAAGACGCGTTCGCGTTCGAAACCGCGGTGGACGGGTACGGATTGGGATTCGTATCCCAGAATGAATTCAAGCTGCGGGCCACGTAAGGCGGCGCCGTACCCTTGGCGATCTCCCGGCTGAGGAAGTCCCGGGAATCGTAGACGCAGCCGGCTGCCTTGGTGGTGGAGGAGTCGTAACAGGGTTGCGTGAAATCGCCCGCCGTGACGATGGCACCGGGAAGCACGGAGCGGACTGCGCCATAGGCATACTCGTACAGATCGTAGAAGTCACCCGTCTGACCGTTAAAGGTCGATGATTGGTCGAATTCGTCGCCGATTTCAAAACTGAAACTGGCGGCGCTCGGATAAGCGGAACGCAGGTCCGTGGCCAATTTGGAAATCACCGATCCCCACTCCGTATAGCTCGACGGGGGATTGCACTGTCCCCACGGGCCGAGGCTGCCGCCTGTGCCCTGCGGGACACACGCGGAGCCATTCTGCGGCCCCACGCTCGAGCTGATCGTCCACGGAACATTGATCAGCACCAGAGTCATGTCGCTGGGCGAGTAGCCCGCATCGATGTACGGTGTAAGTCGCTCGAGCATGAGTGCCGTCTGATAGGTGGTCGAGGATCCGTTCTCGACGACGTAGTCGAGGCTCCATGGATGGAACGTGGGTGCGCAATAACTGGCGAACTGCGATGCGCCTTGGGTTGTGCTGCAAAATTGTTGTACGTCGGACGGGGTATAGCCACCGAGGAATCGGGTGATAGACAACGTGTGCGCGAATGGAATTTCCTTCGCGAAGCGGGACACGTAGGGGACATCCACATTGGAGGCGGACAGATAGCCAAGGTTCGCTTGGACATCGACCAGGCCTTGATCGAACAAGGCGAATTGCCCTTGCAGCTGGGAGGCGTCGTAGAAATCGTCGAGCGCACCGATGTCGGTGGCATTCGTGTAATAAGCGCCGGGCAAGGCTTGATGCTGAGAATTCGTGAGCCGGACGTAGATGCCGCCGCCGTTGTACGCGGCCATGACGTTCGACTGCAGGGAGGCGGCGTCGATGGCCAGAGTCGAATTGGATGGCGTGATACCCGTCACCGATTGCAGCAGGGTCTGATTGGAATCCAAGAAGTCGATGGAATACGCCGAACTTTGAACCGTCGAATTCGTGTTGAGGTTCAATGTCAACTGACCTGCAATCAACCCGTGGGAAAAACTCGTCACGGTTTTGAACGCCGCGAATTGAATCGGAAATCCTGATGCACCGGAGTTCGACGGACTGATCGAAACCGTCAAACCCGCGCTCTGATTGAGCGATGCTAGTTCGGCATAAGAGCTCGGGCGCAGTACGATCGTGTCGGCGCTGTCGGCGATCAAGGTGTAGGTGCCGAGTGTGGTTCCGCCCGCCAACGAGGTCGAAACGATGAATGATTGGCCCGAAACGAGCCGCTGATCGGTGATGTCGACACACTGATTGTCGAAACAAGAGATCGACCAGCTGCTAGGCGCTGATGCGGATGCTGGAGGCGGTGTGGGTGTGGCGGCACCCGGCGAGCTTCCCCCGCCGCCGCAGGCTTGCAGGAACATCATGCCCAGGGTTATCAGCAGCCAGGTCCGTTGCGCTTTCGAACTCGCAAAAATCATTATAAATAAACCCTCTAGCTGAATGAGCGAAGCGAATCAAGCCGCAAAACAGCAGGCCTCGATTGGGCAAAGCTTATTATGACAACTACGCCGGCGGATTGGTTCAGATCACAGTTTCTGAAGGGGAATCCGCCGGTTACCCACTGCCACACGCGATCGCGCCGCGCTGTGAGGGCTGCCGATTGAACCAATGGCAGCGCCGAAGGGTGAGTCAATCCGTGTGCAATTCGCTCAGTGCCGATCAGACTTCGGCTCTTCGCGGTGAGAATTCCGACCGCCCGTCAAGCCTTCGTCGCCCCGATCCAGGCGGCGTATTCCTCAGCCAACTTCAGCACGATCTCGGTGCTCGCGCCCGGTCCGATCGACTGCGCGGCGGCCAGAAGCGCAAACCGTCGATTGGTCATCTGCCTCTCGTCAGACTCGATGCTCATCGTCGCGTCCCGCCAGGCGATATCCTCGGCGCGCACCTGATTGCGCCATTCGGCTTCCCTCTGGCGGTGAGCCAAGTCCTCGGCGCGCATGGCCTGACGCCATGCGAGATCCTCAGTGCGGACGGTGACGCGAAAATGCACATCCTCCGCCCGGGTCGTCTCGCGCCAGTCGCGCTCCTTGAGCTTGCGCTCCTCTTCCTTGGCGCGACGCTCCTCGGCGTCGAGTTGCTGCGGTATCGGCATGCGTGGCACCACTCTCTATAGAACCCAGATCATACAGGACAGCCCAAAACGGGCGGTCCTGTCTTCGTCCCGCGACATCTTACCGCACATTCGCGAGCCCAATGCAAGCGCCAAGCCGTATGGGGCAGAGGGCGGATCTGGGTGACCCGCTCATCCCTCTCTGCGCCGCGATGTGGATTCCTGGGGATTTGCAACGGCCTTATCAGAAGCTGTTCGGCAGGTCCGACAGGTTGACGATTTTTGGGTTGCTCATATAGGCATCCATCCCAAGTTGCATCGGTAACGCCAGGGTGGCCGCCCATACGACCGTTGCCACCACTTGGGGATAGTGATCGGTGACCACCTGAAGTGCGAGGCCGGTATCCCCCGAGAACGGGGCAGGGAGGGGGTTGCCCTTCACCGCGCCCATTTCGGCATACATGACGGGCTTGCCGGTCGCCGCGAGCGCGGTGATCCCCACGCCATCGTACGGAAACTGAGGCGGGTAGTGGTCCAAGCTCACGATGTCGACGTAATCACTGCCCGGGTAATACAGCGGCACGGTCGTATCGAGGTGCGGCTGCGAACCGCTGAAGTTCAAACACCACAGCACATTGGTCACGCCCTGGCTACGAATGTAGGTGACCATCTGCTGCCACACGGCCTTGAACTGGTCCGGGGTCTGATAGGCCACGCTCCACCACTCCTCGTTGCGGTTCAATTCCGGGAAGGGCCGCACGATGATCGGGCCTTTGATGGCCTGGAACTTCACGACGAGCTGATCAAGGAAGGCATGCCACACTTTCCATTCCGGCGAACCGTTCACCAACAGATTGCCGAAGTTGATGGGGTGCCCTCCCGATTGGCCGGGGCCTCGCGTCGGGCCGCCTGTGCCGTCCGCCGCGAGGATCGGGTCGCCGCCCGGAGTGGCGGCCCAGGTCGGGTTCCCAGGCGAAAGCATCGTGATGACGATGCCTCCTTTGGCGAGCCACTCGTTGGAAAGGGCCACCACGTCAGCCAAGGAACTCGCTTTTCCCAAGGACATGAATGTGCCCAAGATCGCCGGGCTCGAGCCGGTGCCGCTGCTGATGAGCGGTACCTGATTCATCATGCCCGCCGCTGTGTAATTCGCGTACTGGCCGCTGAGGACTCCTTTGCCGGTAAGGCTCTTCATATAACTCAACAAGGCCTGAGCTTGCGCGGCCACGACGGGTGGCGCGACCTCGATCGCGAATGCGGGCAATGAAGCACTCTCCTGGCGGCCATTCCTCACGGTGATGACGATGCCCGAGTAGGTGCCGGCGTCGGCGTTCGAAGGCGCCCCGGAGAGCTGACCGGTCTGGACGCTGAAGCTCGCCCATGGCGGGGCATTCTGAATGGTGAAATACAGTGTTCTGGCCTCGGGATCGCTCACGCTCGGCGTGAACGAGTAGTTGGCGCCGGCCGCCACCTTTTTCGTGGGCGTGCCTGAGATACTCGGCTTGGGCCACCACTTGAGAGTGGTGCCCGCGACTGCCGGCGCGATCGTTGCGGGCGATACGCTGGCCGAAGGCCGGAACACCGATCCCGTCGCCACGGTGGACTGGGCGAGCGCGTTACCCGCGTCGAACGCGAGGGCCAACACCGCACAACGAAAGGCAACATGTTGGAACTTTGAAACAGAGACCGAATATTTGTAGAACATCGATGACCCACTTTAGAAAATAGCCTGGAACAGGCCGCAAAGCGCGATCATTGAGAGTTCACGTACAGCACAGGATACCTGACGAGCAGCGCCACCCACAGGTGTGGCGTCGTCGGCAACCCCGCTGTCTTCGCTAGCCGTTCAGGCTCTCGAGACCGGAAGCTTTGCGTCCCCGCCTCACGACGGGTTTGCCCTTGATTCGGCGGCAGTTAAGCGTGTACGAGATTGACGTTCAATTGTCGGCGTCAAAAGACAAACCTGCGCGATGGCCCGATGCAATGCGGAATGTGTGACGCGAGTATTCGCCTGACCGACAAGAGCGATGCCCGAGGGGCCACCGGCCCTATGCGCGGGGTTCCGATGGACATAACAATGGCCGCAAGCGGCGGCGGATTTCCAAATGGCGGCAGCCTCTTGCCGAATGCGGCCATATCGTGCCGGCACGATTTTTCATAAATCGAGTGTCCGCTATTGCCGACAATTGCAAGAGATCTTTGGCAGCGGTTTACTACTCGTTGTAAAGGGCAAACCCGCCGTGAGGCGGGGACGCAAAGCTTCCGGTCTTGAGAGCCATTTGGCACGTCGAGACAGCGGGGCCGCCGGCAAGGTGCGGTGGGATTCTCGTAACAGGGATCATCGGCACCGGTCGTCACACCTGCTGTGTCTTTCGTGCTCTCAATGATCCTGCTCTGCTGCCCGCACCTGGTCGTTGTGGGAGTGGGTCAAATAGTGTTGCAGATATTTCGCGAATCGGCGTCCAAAGGTCACCCGTTCGTCTTGTGCGTGGCTCTGTGCTTGGTCTTAAACGCATGCGGCTCGGAGAACTCGAGCAGCACATCCGCGGTCGCCGGAGGCTCCGGCTCCGCGACCACATCGAGTGTCTCCGCGACACCCGGCATAGCGTCCAGTCTCCCGGGCATAGCCGCCGGTGTCATCACGCCGACCCTGGTCATCCGTGGCACTCCCCCGACCGCGATTCAAGCCGGCATGTTGTACAGCTACGTACCTACCGTATCCGGCGTCAGCCCCGAAACGGTCACCTACAGCATCGTCAACAAGCCCGCATGGGCGGCTTTTGCCGCGGGCACAGGCGCGCTCACGGGAACTCCGAGCGCGAGCGACGCCGGCGTGACCGCGGCTATCACCATCGGCGCGAGCGACGGAAAACAGCAGGCGACCATCGGTCCATTCCGCATCAGCGTCATTGCGCAGACACAGACCCCGCCACCACCAGGTCCGCCAACAATCATCGGCACACCCATGAACACGGTGACCGCAGGCAGCAACTATTCCTTCACACCGGTCGCCAGGGACTCGAATGCCGTGCCGCTGACCTTCAGCATTCAGAACGCCCCCTCGTGGGCCCGTTTCAATCCGGGCACGGGTCAGCTCTCGGGAACTCCGCAGGCCGCCAACGTCGGCACCTACCCCAACATCCTCGTCTCAGTGAGCGATGGCAACGGCAGCGCCTCGCTGCCTGCATTCAGCATCAACGTGATCTCACCCGTCGTGGTCACGCAAGCTCAGGCCTTGTTGAGTTATATGAAGAGCCTTACCGGCAAAGGAGTCCTCAGCGGCCAGTACGCGAATTACACAGCGGCGGGCATGATGAATCAGGTGCCGCTCATCAGCAGCGGCACCGGCTCGAGCCCGGCGATCTTGGGCACATTCATGTCCTTGGGAAAAGCGAGTTCCTTGGCTGACGTGGTGGCCCTTTCCAACGAGTGGCTCGCCAAAGGAGGCATCGTCATCACGATGCTTTCGCCTGGGAACCCGACCTGGGCCGCCACTCCGGGCGGCGACCCGATCCTCGCGGCGGACGGCACAGGCGGCCCGACGCGAGGCCCCGGCCAATCGGGAGGGCACCCCATCAACTTCGGCAATCTGTTGGTGAACGGTTCGCCGGAATGGAAAGTGTGGCATGCCTTCCTTGATCAGCTCGTCGTGAAGTTCCAGGCCATCAAAGGCCCGATCATCGTGCGGCCCTTCCCGGAATTGAACCGCAACGAGGAGTGGTGGAGCGTGGCCTATCAGACCCCGGACCAGTTCAAGGCCGTGTGGCAGCAGATGGTCACCTACATTCGTAGCCAGGGCGTGACCAATGTGCTGTGGTGTTTGAACTTCAGCGGTTCGCAGCCGCACCTCGATACGACCGTGCCGCTGTATTACCCGGGCAGTGATTACGTCGACATCGTGAGCTTGGACCACTACCCGCCTCAGTTTCCGTACGATGGCGTGGGGATCACCGCGCTCGCGGCGACCGGCAAGCCCGTCATGTATGCCGAAATGGGCGCGGTGAAGGGCAACCCCCTCCCTGCCCCGTTCTCGGGGGATACCGGCCTCGCACTTCAGGTGGTCACCGATCACTATCCCCAAGTGGTGGCAACGGTCGTATGGGCGGCCACCCTGGCGTTACCGATGCAACTTGGGATGGATGCCTATATGAGCAACCCAAAAATCGTCAACCTGTCGGACCTGCCGCGAAATCCATGACGGATTGAGATTGTCGCGAACCTGCGACGTTAACATAAAGCGACAGTTGCGCACGCGTCCTCCAGCCTATGTAGTGCCTCGGACGTTATGCAGCCGAGGAGCCGTCGATGCGGGATCAGTGGTCAATGTTTCCATGGGGGCTGCCGTCCATTGCGGCGTGCTTAGGCGCGCTTGCGCTGTGCGCCTGTGCGAACGATTCGAGCCCGGCCGTTGGCGGCAGCGTCACGGCCGCCGCCACGGAGTCCCCGGGCACGGCCGCCGCCACGAAGTCCCCAGGCACGGCCGGCGCGCAGGCCCCGAGCGGTGCGGCTGCTGCCACCGGCGGCTCCCCCGCGAGTCAGGCGCCGGCCACGCCAACTACCGCCGAGATTTCGTTTTCCGCCGCGAGCGTTTCAGTGGCACAGAACGCGGGATCCGCGATTCTGACCGTGAATCGCGGCGGCAGTTCGAGCCAGGCGGTAAGCGTGGAATATGCGACGAGCAACGGCAGCGCGGCGGCGGGATCGGCCTACGCCGCTGCCCAAGGCCATCTCAGCTGGCCGGCCAACGATTCCTCTTCAAGGAGCATTATCGTGCCCGTGAGCAACGCGGCTCCGTTTGGCGGGACCGAATCGTTCACCGTCTCGTTGGCGAGCCCCAGCACCGGTGCCGTGATCGGCGCCGCGGCTTCGGCGCAGGTGATCATCACGGGGGACGCGCAGCCCGGTCGCCTGCAGTTCGCCGCTGCAGCTTACACGGTGACCGAGGACGCCGGGTCCCTCACCATGGCCGTCACGCGCAGCGGCGGGGCCAACGGCGCCGTCAGCGTCGAGTATTCCACCAGCAATGGCTCGGCGGTGGCGGGAGCCAACTACGCGAACACGCACGGTACCCTGAACTGGTCGAACAACGACACGACAGCGAAGACCTTCGCGATCACGATCATGAAGGCTTCGTCCATGACGGGGAACGCCACATTCACCGTGAACCTGTCGGCGGCGGGCGGTGGCGCTGCGCTGGGGTCCGTAGCGAGCGGCGTGGTGACAATCACGCCGGTTTCGAGCCAGGTCGGATTCGCGATCAAGGTGTCGGGAAATCGCCTCTTGGATGCGGGCGGCAACACCGTGCAGTTGCGCGGAGTCAGCGTGAGCGGCCTCGAATCGGTGGCCATTCAGGGCTGGGATCCCGGCAACCCCTGGGGTAGCCAGACCGGCGATCCCACGCCGAATTGGACCGCCATCAAATCCTGGGGGGCCAACGCGGTTCGGCTGCCGCTGAACGAGGCCTCATGGCTGGGTCTTTCGTGCATCGACATCGGCGGCACGGCGGGCAAGCCCGGCGCTACCATCAAGGCCGATCCGGGCGGCAACTATCAGGCGACCGTCGAACAAAGCGTCGCTGCGGCCACCGCCGCCGGTTTGTACGTCATCTTGGATCTCCACTGGGCCGCACCCAACGATGGCGGCATGCCGGCCTGTCCCACGACTCAAAACCCCATGGCCGACGCCGATCACTCGGTGGCGTTCTGGACGTCGGTCGCCGATCAGTTCAAGACCAACCCGGCAGTGATCTTCGAATTGTTCAACGAACCGTTCTTGAACTCGACCGAACTGGTCGGCAGCACGCCCTGGCCGGATTTGCTCAACGGCGGTGCGGTGGAGCAGTTGTACTTCAACGGCGGCGCCGGGGAGATGAACTTGACGTGGTCGACCGCGGGCATGCAGGCGCTGCTCGACGCGGTTCGTGCCACCGGAGCGACCAACGTCGTGCTGACATCCACCCTTGCCTACTCCTCGCAGATGGACGGATGGCTCAAGTACAAGCCCATCGATCCGGCGGGGCAGCTCGGAGCCGTCTGGCATGCGTACCCGTCCTCGCAGTATCCTGGCCAGGTATCCTGTGTGGCGGATGACATCATCAACGTCTGGCTGCCGCAGTGCTCGGCGCTGGAGATGGCCGCGGTTCAAGCGATCGTGGCCGCCGGCTATCCGGTCGTCGCGACTGAATTCGGCGACGCCATCGGTGGTTCGGCGCCTTGGGCATCCGTCCTGCTGCCGTTCGCGGACGCCAACGGCATCAGCTACCTGGGATGGACCTGGGATGTCTGGCCGGGCCAATCGGCCAATGTCCTGATCACCGACGCTGCGGGCACTCCCACGGCCGGTTTCGGCGCTTACGTCAAGCAACACTACCTTTGCAGGATTTCATCCGTCTCCTGCCCCTGATTCGCAGCCGCGCCGTTCCTTCTCGCTCATCGCGAATTGGTCTATCCTTACCGGGCGCCCGCAGTAGGGCTGGGAGAATTCATGTCGATCAGGGACGAAATTATGTCAACTTTCAAGCGCGTTGCCGAGGCTCAGGGCCGCCGACTGGCGCCGCTGACCGATGACTTGCGGTTGACCGAATGCGGTCTGGACTCCCTGAGTTTCGCGATGGTGGTCACGAATCTCGAGGATTCGCTCAACGTGGATCCGTTCAACGCGGAGGGAGTTGATTTCCCGGTAACCCTGGGGGACTTCATCAGCCTGTACGAACACGCCGGAGCGTGAATTGACCTCTTTGTGGGAGACCGCGAACGGCTGCCTGGGGGGCCTTGCGGGCGCATTTCGCGGCCGCGAAGGGACGGTGAACCTAGGGGGCCTTGCAAGCGGCACGACGCTTCCAGTAACGGCGGAGGAACTGCGCGGCCGGTGCGTGCTGCTCGCCACCGGCGACCAGCTCGCCACCGCGCTCGCCTTGCTAGAACTCGACGGCGTGGCCCGACGCCTGGTGCTGTGCACACCTGATTTGACGCCGGGCCAGCTTGCCGAGGTGAGCGAGGCGGCACAGGCCGACGTGATCGTTGCCGGCGAGAATTTCACCGGCGATCTGCCCGGTGGGCGTCGGATCGCCATGCGGCCGCAACCCACGGGGTCCCGCCTCGAGCACCGTGCGACGGAACTCACGGAGTGGATACTCTTGACGTCGGGAACCACGGGGGCTCCAAAACTTGTCGTGCACACTCTGAGCAGTCTTGCGGGGGCGTTGTCCGCCAAAGCCCCTGCGCCAGGACGATCGGTGTGGAGCACCTTCTACGATATCCGCCGGTACGGGGGGCTGCAAATATACCTGCGGGCGATTCTCTCGGGATCCGAGCTCGTGCTGTCGAGCGCCGGGGAGTCGACGGCGGATTTCCTGGGGCGCGCCGCCGCCGCGGGGGTTACGCACATTTCCGGCACGCCATCACACTGGCGCAGGGCATTGATGAGCGGCGCCGCCCGCCGCATCGATCCGGCCTACGTGCGATTGTCGGGCGAGGTGGCCGATCAGTCCATCCTCGATGGGCTGCGCGAAACTTATCCGAATGCCACCATTGCGCATGCGTTCGCGTCCACCGAGGCGGGCGTGGGGTTCGACGTCGGCGACGGTTTGGCGGGATTTCCACGCTGCTTCGCCGATGGCAGCGGCGCCGCGCCCGGCCGGGCGGATCTCCGGGTGGCCGATGGAACACTGCGCATTCGCTCCCCAGGCATCGGTGCTCGCTATGTGGGCGGGGAGCCGGTCGCGCTGGCGGATGCCGATGGCTTCGTCGACACGGGCGATCTCGTTGAGCTGGTTGATGACCGTTATTACTTCCGCGGCAGGAGAGGTGGGGTCATCAACGTCGGCGGACTCAAGGTCTACCCCGAGGAGATCGAGGCTGTGCTCAATGCCGATCCGCGCGTGCGCATGTCGCGGGTCCGTGCCCGACGCAATCCGATCACCGGTGCCATCCCGGTGGCGGATGTCGTTTTGCTCGAAGGGGACATGGCGGCCCGCGATCCGGCCCAGGCCGAACGATTGAAGACCGAACTTCTTTGCGCCTGCCGGCGCGCCCTGTCTGCGCACAAGGTGCCCGCGGTGCTGCGGCTGGTGCCGACCCTGGAAGTGACCGAATCGGGCAAACTGGCGAGGCCGAATGCGTAACGTCATCGTTACGGGTGGAAGCCGGGGCCTCGGGCTCGGCATCTGCGTGACTCTGGCTGACGCAGGCTACCGCGTGATAGCGGTCGCACGCAGCTCCACCGAGGCGCTCAGCGAGGCCATGGGCACGTCCACCGCCGGCAGCCTGGTGTTCCGGCCGTTCGATCTGAGCGAAGTCGAGAAAATGCCGCAGTTCGTGCGCGAGTTGCGCGCCGAATTCGGTCTCATTTACGGTCTGGTCAACAACGCCGGCCTGGGCACGGCGGGCGTGCTGGGATTGATGCCCGATCAGCAGATCGCACGGCTGGTGAGACTCAATACGCTGTCTCCGATGGTGCTGACGAAGCACGTGCTGCGCTCCATGATGACTGCCCGCAGCGGAAGAATCATCAATATCGCATCGATCGTTGCATCGACCGGATACACCGGTCTTTCGGTATACAGTGCGACGAAGGCCTCGCTCGTGGGTTTCACCCGGTCGCTCGCGCGGGAAGTCGGGCAGGTGGGGATCACGGTGAATGCCGTCGCCCCCGGATTCATCGATACGGCCATGACGGAGGAACTCGACGAATTGCAGCGCGAGAAGATCATTCGCCGCAGTGCCTTGCGCCGACAGGCCGAGCCGATCGATGTCGCACGCAGCGTCGAGTTCCTGCTGAGCGAGGCCAGCCGCAACATCACGGGAATCGTGCTGACCGTCGACGCCGGCGCTACCGCCTGACGGCACCGCGGCGGCTAGATCCTGATACGACCCGCCTGAATCTCGCAGAACGCGGCGTCATCGAGCGGGACATAACGGCGCTGCGACGGGGAATCGTAAAACATGGGACCATCGCTCAGCGCCGGGTCGAAGCTCGCGCGCACCAGGTCCCGCTTGATCGGCTTGAACGTGCCCGTCGTCTGCACGCGCGGCAGAATTCGCACGAACACCGGCCGAGCGTACCCGGGCAGACGTTGCGCGATGTCCTGTCTGAAACGTCCGACGTCGAACGTGGCCTCCACGATGAGGGCCGCCATGCCGGCCCGGCCATCGGCGTTCGGTACGGTTACGCCATACACGATCGCATCGAGCACTCCCGGCGCGGTCGAAAGCACCGATTGCACCTCCATGGTCGAAACATTTTCGCCCTTCCAGCGAAAGGTGTCGCCGACCCGGTCCACAAAATAATAAAAACCGCGTGCGTCCCGGCGCATCAAATCACCGGTTCGATACCACGCATCGCCTCGCGCGAAGACGTCCCTCAGCATCTTGCGCTCGGACGCGTCGACATCCGCATAGCCTTCGAATCGCCCCCTGCCGACCGCTTCGCCAACCTCGTCGACGCCGCAGCGCTGACAGAAGCCGGATGGGTCTCGCCACGGTTCGGCGGTGCCGGCATCGAAACGCAGCAGTTCCACCGGCATCTGGTTGCGCAAATAGGGCGGGATCCGTCCGATGGCGCCTGGTTCTCCTTCGCAGTTGTACAGCGAGAACGTGCCCTCGGTCGCCGCGTAGTACTCGAGGATGCGCGGAATGCGGAAACGCGATTGAAAAGTCTTCCAGATCTCCGGGCGAAGTCCGTTGCCACAGGCGATGCGCAGCGAGTGATCGCGCTCGGCGGGATCGGCGGCCGTATTGACCAAGTATCGGCACAGCTCGCCGATGTACTGGAACAGGGTGCAGCGTTCCTCGCGGATATCGCGCCAGAAGGTCGAGGCGGAGAATCGCTCGCGGATGATCACGGTGCCGCCCGCGACCAGCGTGGCGCCCGTCGCGACCACACCACCGACGCTGTGGTAGAGCGGCAAGCAGTCGTACATCCGGTCCTCGGGGCGGGTGTCCAGCATGCCGGCAAACCAAAGGCTCCATTGCATGACGCGGCGGTGGCTGACCCTGGCCGCCTTGGGCAGGCCGGTGGTGCCTGAGGTGTAGATAAACAGCGCCGTGGCATCGAGGGGCGGAAGCGCGCAGTGCGAGTCGGGGTCTACGGATTGCCCGAGAAGAGCCTCATCGATCGACGACAGACCTTCGATCGAGGGTCCCCGCACCCAGCATGGCAGGTCGCCGGACAAGGCCGGCCGTGCGCCAGCGAGGACCGATGCCTGGTCCGTCCCGGCAATGACGAGTCTTGGGGCGGCGACCTCGATCGCGTGGGTGAGCAGTTCGCTCGATAGCTGGGTATTGGCCAGAGCGACGATCACGCCGATGCGGGACAGTCCCAGCCAGACCGCGAGATACTCCGCGCAATTGGCCATGGCGAGGCAAACCGAGTCGCCGGGTTTCAGTCCCTGCGAGATTCCCCAACGTGCGTACTGGCGGCAACGCTGCGCCAACTGCAGGTAGCTGAGCGAATCTACGGGAGATACCAGTGCCATCGACGAAGGGTACCGCTCCGCCACCCGGTCGATCAGCACAGGCAAGATGAGGTCGGGATTCTGATCGATGGAGGCAACGCGTTGCAGCGCCCGCAACCAAGCCTGCTTGGCGAACTGCGTTTCCGCGGCCGTAGGCTGTACCATGCTCATGCTTCGTCACGCCGCATCGCGGCAAATCGTGGATGCTCTCTCAGCTCCGCGCGGCGCCCATGGGCATTCGCCCTGCGGCGCCCGCTCTATTGGCCGGCGACGCAATTCTTGACGAACGAATTACGAGCAGCGCCGACCTTCTTCTTCGCTCTTGCCTCCTTGAGGCAGGCTACCCGCCTGGCATGCCGCGCGGCAGCGTCCATCCCCGAAGTGTCGTTTTTCGCAGTGCCGCCATCGGCGGGGGCAGAGGCAGAGGCGGGGCCGGAGGGAGCGGTTCGGGTAGGGGCGCTCTGCGCGGCCGCCTGGTTCACCAGGCTCGCCGATACGAGCCAGAGGCCGACTGGCAATAACCGGAGACCGGCGGCCGACTTGCAAAGACGCATCGATGAAACCTCGAACATGACATGTCGTTTCACGCGGGTAATCGCCACGAATAGTAGCGCACCGCGGCGCGGTGCCCAATGAAGCCGGGATGAAGGTTCGTTAACGTTAACCGGACGGACGGCGACGGTTGATGAGGTCGTCGAACAACGCGTTCCATTTCGGCAATGCGACCGATCTTAAGTCAAACTTTTCCACCGCCGTGGCGCGAGCAGCCTCGCGGATGGGTTTCATGCGGGCGGGTCGCCCGAGCGCTTCCTCAATACGACTGGCGAGCATGCGCGGCGAGAAAAAATCCACCGTCAATCCATTCTCACCGTCGCGCAATACTTCAAGCACGGGCGGAGTGGCGGAGCCGACGATCACACAGCCGCTCGCCATGGCCTCGATGAACGACCACGACAACACGAAGGGGTAGGTCAGATAGACATGCACGGAGGAGACTTGCAGCAGCGTCAGGTAGTCCATGTAGTCGATCAATCCCAGAAAATGGATCCGATCCAGGTCGAGCTTGGATCCCAGCTCCTGCAGCATCATGTCGCGGTAGGTGGTGCGGGGTGCGGCCGGCGCACCGTAGCTCACTCCGTCGCCGCCGACGATCACCACCCGGGCGCGCGGAAAGCGACGCAGCACCGGCGGCAGCGCGCGCATGAAGATGTGAAAACCCCGATACGGCTCCAGGTTGCGCGCCACGTAGGTGATCACCTGATCGCTCCGGGTCAGAGCGCGTCGGGAGCCGGGCAGCTTGAACGAGGCGTTTCGCTGCGGGCGGGCGAGCCGGGTGTCCACGCCCTCGTGCAGCGTGGTTATCCGCGGCTGCATCTCGGGCGGATACAGACTCCGCTGCCACTCGGTGGCCGAGTGGCCCCAGTCCGCGGATTCGAAGGCGAGCAGATTGGTGGCGTTGCGAACGCGCAGTCGCGCGGGGTCATTGAAAATGGATACGAATTCCGGATCAAATCCCACGTCGACGCCGTGGGAGTGGTAATAGAACTCGAAGTTGGCCAGCAGCGGCACATCCGGGAACACGTCCTTGACGAACATCGTCTCGCCCCAACCGCTGTGGCCGACGATGAGATCAGGGCGCAGGCCGTCCTCCCGCAGGGTGCGGCAGACGGCTGCAACGGCGGCGCCGTTGTAGATCGCACGGTCTATTTCCACCGAGTACGCGTGGCAGTTGACGAACCCGCGATCATCCTTCGGGTAGGTGATCTTGGTCACGCCAATCATGGCGTTGTCGTTTGGCTGGGTGATGAAATAGACGCGGTTGCCGCGCTTGGCGGCCAGCTGCCGCACGACGTGCCGGTATTGAGCCGGGAAGTTCTGGTGAATGAACAGGTAATTCACGGTAGGCGGCTAGGCACGCGGGTTCCGCCCGCCGCGGTCAGAGGCTGCGGGCACCGCGGTCGATATGTTCGTCTCGGGCTGCGTTCACGACCGGCGGGCAGTCGGGCGCGGGCTCTGCGGCGCGGTGCCTTTGGGAGCCGATTTCGCCTTGCTCGCCTTGCGCGCGACCGTTGATGCGGCTTTTTCGGGCGTCGCATCGACAATGGCCGCCGATCCATTGACGGCGGCGCCATGGCCGTTGGCGTCTCGGTAGAGGCCAAATGAGGGACCCTTGCCGTTGGATGCCGGGTGAGACGCCGCAGCCACCTGCGGCTTCGTAGCGACCTCCGCGCCCGATGCCAGCTTGATCGGCGCGGTGCGCTTGCAGATCCGCACTTGGATCCCCTCGAGGGGATCGCTCGCTACCGAGGAGCGGCATGGTGCACCGTTGCGCAGCGGTCCAACGGTCGTGCCAGATTTGAAGTAGCCACTGTATTCGCAATCGTAGTTCGATGTGCGCGGGCCGGGCTTCAGCCGCACCGCAAAGCCGACCAGGGGCACCGACATACCCTTGGTACCGCACATCTTATCCTCACTCAGCCAGGGCGTTTCGAAGCCGCTGCCGGTAAGGCCCTTGTATTCGACGTCCTGATCATCGAACCCTTCAGGGGGCTTGATTGAAAACGATTCGATCCATAGTCCGGGGGCGACGCGCCCAGCCCAGGGTAAATCCGAGAAAGTCATGTCGCCGCGCGCGCGTATGTGGGCGCTGATCCGCATGGGAATTGCAGGATCCACTCCCGAGTCGCTCTTGGCCTTGCGCTCGGACTCCACGACCGCCTTGGCCGCCAAGGGAAGGGCGATGGCCTGTGAATCGGCACGGCTCTCCAGGCGCTCCACATTGATCGACAGTACATCTCCAGCGGTTGAACGGACGGACGTCAATATCAAGGTGGCACCGGGGCTGCCGATCTTGGTGACCAGCAGGTCTTCCTGCGCAAACAGCCAGGCGCCTTCGGTTGACGGACCGGTAACGAATTCCACCTGATTGGACTGCACGCCGGGGCCAAGTCCGACATGCATGGCCGGGAGGCGCAATTGACTATGGGGACGTTCCGCAGACGTTCCCGCCGCCTTTACCGAGAACAGATACAGCCCGGCGGGCAACGGCAGAACCTGCACGGAGGCCGCGAGCGGTTCGTTCATCATGGGTGCGCGATCAGCAGTCTTGTTGGTCATCTCGTTCGATTCCACTAATTCCGGCGCCGTCGTCGCATCACTTGCATCCGGCAATCTCGATTTTGCAGCAAATTCGAGCAATAGTTCATTGATGCGTCTCGGCTTTTCATCCAGCGGCAACAGTATTCCCTGACTCAGGCCGCGCAATCGCTCCGCGATGGCGCCCAATTCAAACGCTGCGACGGGCAATCCTACCGTGATCGCTTCGTCGAGCGCATAGCACCACGTCTCAGGCGACACCGACGGCAAGAACGCAATGTCGGGTTTCTCTCGCCGCAGAAGGTGAGCCGCTTCACCCTCGCTGTACCGTCCGGTGATGAACACCTTGCCTGTATCGAGAAGTGGCCCGTCGTCCTGAGTGTAGCCGATTACTACGAATTCCAAGGGCAAACTGCACATATTCGCCGCGCGCGCGCAATTAAGTAGAACCGAATACCCCTTGTGCTCGCCAATCGCGCCGATGACTGCGACGCGCACAACTTTACTTATTGCCGTCCGCGGTGGCAAATCCGCGGCGAGGGCAGGTGCCGCGTGGGGGCGCACCTCGATGTCGATCGGGAAGTATCGCTTCAGTCGCGACGCGGCGTCGGCAGATGGGGCGACCACGCGGCGCGCCTGCCTCAGCCAAGAGGCGCTGCGCTGTCGCAGCGCGGAGACAGTGATCGCTGCGCCGCCCAAATTTGAACCATTGCGTTTGACGCACACGT
The DNA here is from genome assembly GCA_963707765.1 of uncultured Gammaproteobacteria bacterium. Taxonomy (GTDB): domain Bacteria; phylum Pseudomonadota; class Gammaproteobacteria; order Steroidobacterales; family Steroidobacteraceae; genus Bog-1198. Next base: position 507,722 of record CAVPQZ010000001.1, read on the forward strand.
TGCAGATCGAAACGGCGGGTTCACCGCAATACCGGCCGCGGCCGTCGAGCAGAGTGACCCGCGGACAAATCCAGGCATAGTCATGCACGAAAATATCGTAAGGCGCACGCGACCGCGCCAACTCGATGACTCGTGCATCAATATTGAGAAAATGCTGAATTTCGACGTCGTGAACGCGCACCCGCTGCAGCATTTCCGCCAGCGAATCGAGCTCGGATGGGATCTCGTAGCGCAGATTGGGCGCATCAATCGCGTCGGTCGACAGCTCGCAGCGCCGGGCATCGCCCGGCTTGTACGGCCGGAGCACCAAAGGCACAAAACCGCGCGAGCGAATGTCGTTCATGCGTTCGGCATTGAACCGCTGCACGCCGCCGGTCAGAGCCGGCGTTACCAACAGCACGAAAGTATCCGCCCGCGCCGCCAATCGCTGCTCATCCAGGCGGCGCCGCAGCGGATTGACGGGATCCTTGGCTACGAAGTCGGCAATGAATCGGTCGTAGCCCGGGTATCGCATATTGATGAGCCGGCGCGCGCGATCCAGCAGCGCGGCGCGCCGCGCACCGAATGATCGGCCACCGGCATGGTAGACGAACACGTCGGCCGCCAGCTGGTGCGACCAGCCCAGTTGTCGCGCACGCAGGCAAAAGTCGGTCTCCTCGCCGTAACCCTTGCCGAACACCGACGCGTCGAGATCACCGACCGCACGCAGGCAGTCGCGCCTGATGTACAGGCAAAATCCCACTCCGACCGGTATTTCACGGCTGATGTGGGAGTTGGTGGCGGCAGCCAGTTCGTGCAACGCCGCGGCCTCCTCGGGAGTCATCGGCCTTTCGTCCGCGCCGGGGTAGCTTGCGACGGTACCGCTATTGCTGAAGGGCGTGACCGTGCCCACGCGCGGCGAGCGGTAGGCTGCGGACTGCAGGCGCTCGAGCCAATCGCCAAAAACCAGCGCGTCGGAGTTGAGCAGCACCACGTCGTGAGTGCGATTGCGGGCGAGTGCGCGGTTGACCGAGCCGACGAATCCCAGGTTCGCGGTGTTGCGCAACAAGGCGATTCGTCCGGAGGCCTCCAGGGAGTCGAGCGCTGCAATGAGAGCGGCATCTTCCGAAGCGTCGTCCACCACCACGACGCGCGCCTCGTGCGCCGTGGCCAGCACCGCCTCGATGCAAGCCAGCGATTCCTCCCGCCCGCCATGGACCGGAATGATCACATCGATGCTCGGCGCGCGCTTCGGCATCCCGGCAATTGCACCGCGCGCGGCCTCGGCGCGCCAACCCTTGAGTGGGGGTTGTTTGCGTCCGGACAACCGAATGGCCGGCTCGAGTAGCAGCGGCGTGTCCGGCAGAGGCTGCCAACGTCCGTCGGGCAGCAGCGCGGAAATATGCACCCGATGTCCGCGAATCCCCAGACGCCGCAGGCTTGCTTTGAACGGCCAGCGCAGGTCACTCCTGGGCGCGGAGCGGGTCTTGATGAAGTGGCGCCGCCCGCTGTCATCCTCCAGGCACAGATCGACCGGCTCAGTCGGGATCCACCCGATGCGCGCCCAGCCGGCGGCGAGCGCGCCGTCGCTGGAAACCCGTCCGTCGAGACTGAAATCTGCGGGAAAGCGCAGTCCGCTGCCAAGCAACGGCACGCCGCCCAGCGTTACCCGCAACGCCGATCCGGGTGGATGTCCGGGCAATGTAAACCGCAGAATCGTATCGCCTGGCGCGGCGGGAGCTACAGGCTCGATTGGAGCCGGAACGCCGTCCATGGTCACCTTCAAATCGAGCGGTTCGACCCCTAGGGCCTCAACGACCAGTTCGAGGGAAGGTCCCAGCGCGGTCCAGCCAGGGGAATTTCCCAACGCGTGCACGATCTGCGATGCAACGTGGGCAAGCAGCCCCGCAGGCGCGATGCAGAATCTTCGCAATGCCAATTCAAGCTGTTGTGAAGCTTCGTGGCTGCGCCGCAGATGGAACAAGGCATGAATGCCAAGCGCGGCGAGATCCGGGTCCGTCGCGTCGGTACGCTGCAGAAGCCGCAGCGTTGCGCCGTGATCGCGACCCTCGAGGGCCAGCAGACGCGCGTAGATCGGCGCGAGGGGCTCAGCGTCTTTCTCAGGCAGCGTACGCCAACCGCGATCGGCCTCACGAAGCGCCGACGCCAGAGAGCTTTCCCTCAGGAAACCTGAAATGTCGGTGAGGATGTGAGCCGCACGACGACTGGCCGCGCCCGCGTCCCGGCTTAACGCGAGAAGCAACGACTCAAAAAGAAAAGACTGAAACCGCGAACGAACGTTCGCGGTTTCAGCCTCGTGCCGCGCGTGGGCCGCGGCCATTTTCGATGTCAATCAATATCAAAGTACGATAACTATACCACTATCACTTGTGCGAGACCAAGCTGTGCATCGCGATGCCCTGCAGCGTGACAGTAGTCTGACCGCCGTCGAGGGAAATCATGGTGCTGCCGTCCTGCATCGAGTGAACATCCCCGTTCTGCAGTAGATACTGCAACGAATGCCCGTCCACCGTCAGGGTGTCCTGCCCGGCCACGAAGTTCGTGATAACCGTATGGTTGTGGCTCAATATGTCGAACAGGTTGGTGTTGGCACCGCCCGTCATGGTGTCATGGCCGCCGCTGCCGCCCACAAAGGTGTCCGGACCCAGCTTGCCGCTGCCCTGCATGATCACGTTGCCCGAACCCGAGATGAACTGGTCCGTGTACTCGCCGCCAATCAAAGTGGCATCGCCGCTGAGCGCTTGCAGCTCGTGGGTTGCATAGCCACTGTTGACGACGTTCAGCTGACCACCCGAGATCGAGGCAGTACCAAATGCGCCGTACACGGCGGCCTGGCCCTGCTCCCAGATCGAGTCGCTGCCCATTCCCAAGTTGATGGTGTCGTGTCCACCAACGCCGTTCTGATGAATGGTGCCGTTGCCGATCAGCGAAATCGTATCCGCACCCGCACCCAGAGTGATGCTGCCGTTGGTGTTCTCGGTTACGGAGTCGTTGCCCGATCCGGCCTGAATCAGACCGATTCCATGGACATCAATGGTGTCGTTGCCATTTCCGGCCATCACAGTGCCGTTGCCGTATACCGTGATGTTGTGCGAGCCGCCCGCTACTGAGGTCGTTGCCATAAGTAAGTCATCCTCCTGGAGATTAAAAATTCTTTAGCTTGCATCGGGCGCCGACCGATCAACTAATCCCGCCCCTTCACTGTGCTGAAACGTAGTCTGCACGAATTGTGAGACAGAGCACAATCGCAAGTTAACTTAATTCGCAACTAAATTTCGGATTTTGCTCACGATTCCCGGCGACTTAATTTTACCATACTACCGATTTCGTGGGTACGCACCGAGGCTGCGCACGAGGCCTCGAAGCGCGCCCCCGGACGGTGCGTTTTATCGATGCCGTATCGCTGCCCCGGCCCGTGAACACCATGGCGGCCCTCTGCACAAGTGCATACGTCACAAAACGTGCGCCATGCGAATTTTGAGACATGGTTCCTTGAGGTGGCTGAACGTAGGCGGGCCAAGCGAGCGTCTTGTGCGGCGCGGGAGGGCGGGAGTGAGCTGCATCGCCACGCGGTCGGCCCGGATCCGGTAGATTCCGATGCTCAAACGTTGATTCCGGCCGGCGAAACTCCAAGGCTCCACGTGGCAACTGTGTTCGAAATTTATCAGCGCCTGTCCCAATCGGGATTGTTCGACGCCGAGTTTTACACACGCCTCAACCCGGACGTCGCCGCCCAAAACATCGATGCGCTGATGCATTACATCGAAATCGGCTGCCGCGAGAGACGTGATCCCAGCGCGGACTTCGATACCAGCCATTACCTGCAGCAATGTTCGGGCTCGGGTGAGACGCCCGATAACCCCCTGTATCATTACCTCACCACGGGCGTGGCGCGCGGTCTGCAAGCCCGCCCGCAGTCAGCGGGACCCGCTGAGACCCATTTATACATCGACGTTCCACGTATCGTCGATGGCATTGCTGATGCGCCGGTACACGAGGGGTTGTCGATTGCCGGTTGGGCGCTTGCGCCCGGGGGCATTGCCGAGGTGTCGGTGTCGTTGGATGGGCGCCCCGCGGGCAGGGCGTATTACGGCGTGCGGCGACCGGATGTGGCCTCCGCCCATCCCTTGTGCAGCAACTCGCTGAAGTCAGGGTTTGCGCTGAACCTGCCGTCCAAGGGGCTGACGGCCGGTCGTCACACGGTGGGCGTGACTGCACGCGACACCGCGGGGCAAATCACGCATCGGGAATTTGCCATCGAGGTCGAGTCGACCGGAGAGGACGCGGGCCGCTGGCTACGTCGCAAAATTCCGCAGGTGGAGGTGCTGTCGAAGCTCGCCGTGCTGGATCGTGCGGCTTGGCGGCCCTCGTTCACCGTGGTCATGCCGATGGCGAAGGACGAGCAAGCACGCCGTACCCTCGAGAGCCTGAGCCGCCAAACGTACGTCGACTGGCGTTTGTTGCCGTGTCTTGCGGACCAGGCGCCTGGTGCGGGGCGTTCTTCGGGTGCGCAGCTTCGCGCCCTCCTGCAGGGATTCGAGGAATTGAACCCTCGGGTGGTCACGAAACAGAACAAGGCCGCCGGCGATGCGGCGCGCGCTCGGTACGTGCTCCTGGTAGCTCCCGGCGACGAACTCGGCTGCGACGCGTTACTGGAGTTCGCACTGCACAGCGCGTTCGAGCGCGAGGTCGACCTGCTCTACTGCGACGAATTACGGGTGAGCCCAATCGACCGCACGGTGAGCCCGTTCTTCAAGCCAGAGTGGTCGCCCGACCTGCTGCTGTCGACCAACTATATAGGCCGATCGTGGTGTGCCAGTGATGCCTTGCTCGAGCGCTGCGGGCTGCGCCCCCCGGATCTGATTGCGCTCGGCGATTACGACGTGGTGCTGCGTTTGAGCGAGCATGCGCGCTGCATTCGTCGAGTGCCAAAACTCCTGACCGCAACTGCCGATCATGCCGGGGATGGCGCGAATGCAGAACGGCGTGCCCTCGGGGCGGCGCTCAAGCGGCGCAAGATCGCAGCGGAAATTCTTCCGGGCTGCGCCGACCATTACTATCGAGTCCGGCGCACAGACCAAGCGCGACCGCTCGTTTCGATCATCATCCCCACCTGCGCTGCCGATGGTTTGGTGGAGACCTGCCTCTCGACGCTTCGCGAGCGCACCTCCTACCGGCACTATGAGATCATCTGCGTCGAAAACATTCCTCGAGATCGGCGGCGATGGAAGAAGTGGGTGGCGGGCAACGCCGACGCCGTGGTTTCGATGGGCGAATCCTTCAACTGGTCGCGCTTCAACAATCGCGGGGCGTCCCAGGCCAGTGGATCGCATCTCTTGTTCCTAAACGACGACGTTGAGATTGTCGATCCCGATTGGCTGGATGCTCTGCTGGAGCATTCGTTGCGTCCCGAGGTGGGGGTCGTGGGCCCGAAGCTGTCTTATCCGGATGGAAGTGTCCAGCACGCAGGGGTCACGCTGGACCGCGTCGGCCGAGGACGCCACGCTTTCCGGCACCTTCGGGATGACGAACCCGGGTACTTCGGCCTGGCGCTGGCTCAACGCAACGTCATCAGCGTCACCGGCGCCTGCTTGATGACCCGGCGCGATACTTTCGAGCAGCTGGGCCGCTTCGAACGGGCCCATGCCGTCATCAACGGGGATCTCGATTACTGCTTGAAATCCTGGAGCGCGGGACTGCTCAATATCTATACCCCGTACGCCCGCTTGATTCATCACGAGGTCGCGAGCCGCGCCGGATTGGGTGAGCAATTCGATGCGGCGGAGTTCGACCGGCGGTGGCGCCAGGTGATTCTCCGGGGAGACCCGTACTTCAATCCGAACCTCAGCCTGGATCAGGAGCTCGTGCAGGTCGAGCGCGAGCCGGTCGAGGAGGTTTACACCGGACGCCCGCTGTTCGCACGCGGATCCATACGGCGGATACTGGTGATCAAACTCGATCACATTGGCGATGCCATCACGGCGATCGAGCCCGTGCGGCGCCTCAAGCGAGTTTTCCCAGACGCTGCGATCACGGTACTGGCGGGCCACGCCACGATGCCGATCTGGCGGGCCGAGCCCAGCGTCGATAAAACCATGGAATTCAATTTCTTCCACGCGCGCTCCTCACTGGGCACGATCGCCGTTGACGCGGCCGAATTGACCGCTTTGGCGGAGACTCTCGCGCTCAATCGCTTCGACTTGGCGATCGACCTGCGCAAACAACCCGACACGCGTCACCTGCTGGAGCTTTGCGGGGCAAGGATTCGCGCGGGATTCGACAATCACGGCCGGTTTGCCTGGCTCGACGTCGGCATCGAGTGGGATGAGGATGTTCCGTTGCGGGCCAAGCGCGCGCACGTCAGCGAGGACTTGAACATGCTGGTGGATACGGTCGCGGCCCGCTGCGAGGCGGCTCCGGCAATACCCATAATGACCCCTCCGCCGGGACCCCTCAAGCTGGCGGGTGCGCTCGCGCAGCGTTTGTTGTCCAAGCCGGTCGTCTGCATACATACCGGTGCCGGCTCCCCGATGCGGCAGTGGCCGGTTGGCAAGTTCTCCGGTCTCATCGATTTGCTGTTGAATGAGGGCGGGGTGAATGTCGCGATCATCGGTGGGCCGGAAGACCGCGAGACCGCGCAAGGCGTCTTGGAGGGCGTTGCGCGGCGCAAACAGGTGTTCGATCTCGTAGGCAAGCTGAGCATCGCGGAGCTGCAGAAGCTTTTCGCGCGTGCTGCGCTTTTCGTTGGTAACAACAGTGGTCCACAGCACATGGCCGCGAGCCTCGGGCTGCCCACGGTCGGAATTCACTCCGGCATCACGGACGCCCGTGAGTGGGGCCCGGCGGGACCGCGGGCAGTGGCCGTGCGGCGCCATATGACCTGCTCGCCTTGCTTCATCCAGAAACCGCAGGACTGTCCCCGGGCGCTCTCCTGCCTGACCGGGCTCGAGAGCCTCGAGGTGTTCCGCACCTGCCAGCGCATGCTTCTGCTTGCTTGGCCGGGTCGCCTAAGACCCCGCTCTAAATCGAGATCGAGCGAAGTCGACTAACTGCCTGATTATTTTACGTATTCGACTGCCCATGGGCGATGCTGCATCGCGGCAATTGTAACAAATAGACGTCTATCAATGGCGACACATTGCCATCTGACCGCTTTCCCATTGAACTACGCGGCCATTGCCACGTTATGTCTATGCGGAGGATGGATCCATGCCGGAAATCGCTGCCAAGATCGGGCGCGTCGCGACACTTATAGTAGTGCTCGGTGCGGTCACCGCCTGTGGGGGATCGGGCTCATCGTCGACGTCGAGCGTAGCCAGCAATGGATCCGCGACCGGCAGCGCCGCGGGCATTGTTGGCACTACTCCCGAAGGCAGTTCACCGGGCGGCCGCTCCGGCAGCAGCAGCTCGAGCAGCGGCAGCAGCAGCTCCGGCGGCAGCACCAGCAGCTCTGGCGGCAGTTCCAGTGGCGGCAGCGGCAGTTCCAGCAGCTCCGGCGGCAGTTCGAGTGGCGGCAGCGGCAGTTCCAGCAGCTCCGGCAGCAGTTCGAGTGGCGGCAGCGGCAGTTCCAGCAGCTCCGGCGGCAGTTCGAGCGGCAGCTCCAGCGGCAGCAGTTCCGGCAGCAGCAGCTCCGGGGCCGGTGCGACGGGGCCCATGGGGACGCTGGCCGCCGCCCGGCTGCTGATGCAGGGCACGATGGGCACTTCGCTCGCCGACTTGAATGCCGCCGCCGCAGAGAGCTACGACACCTGGTTCGCGGCGCAGGCGTTGGTTCCTGTCAGCCTGGAATTTCCGCGCTCTGCCGGCGACGATATTTACCGCCGGCAAGCGTGGTACTACAACGCCGTCAATGGATCCGATCAGCTGCGGCAACGCATGGCGTTCGCGCTTTCGGAGATCCTTGTGGTCTCGCAGTACGATTTTCCGGCCCGCAACGGACCGGCCCTCGCCAATTATTATGATCTGATTGCGACCAATGCCCTGGGGAACTACCGCACGCTTCTGGGAGCCGTGTCCAACTCGCTGGTGATGGGTAAGTACCTCACCTTCATGGGCAATATGATTCCCAATTCGGGGCTCGGCAGCCACGCCGACGAGAACTACGCGCGTGAAATCATGCAGCTCTTTACGATCGGCCTGTGGCAGCTCAATCCCGATGGCACGCAACAGGTCAACGCGCAAGGCGCGCCCATTCCCACCTACTCGCAGACGGATGTCACCAATCTGGCCAATGTGTTCACGGGTTGGGGTTCGAAGCTCGGCTGGAATACCTGGGAAGAGGATTACCTGGATCCCATGGTGTGTTATTCGCAGTATCATGACACGGCCGCCAAAACCATTGTCGGCGGCGTGCGAGTACCGGCGGGCGGAACCTGCCAGTCGGATCTCAAGATCGCCCTGGATACCCTTGTCGATCATCCCAACGCCGCTCCGTTCATATCCAAGCAGCTGATTCAGCGGCTCGTCACCAGCAATCCCTCGCCTCAATACGTGGGCCGCGTGGCGGCGGTGTTTGCGAACGACGGAAACGGCGTGCGCGGCGATCTCTTGGCGGTGGCCAAGGCGATACTCACGGATACCGAGGCCGTGGCCGTGGGGGCTGGCGCCGGGTCGGGCAAATTGCGCGAGCCGGTCTTGAAGTTGACCGCTCTCTGGCGCGCCTTTTCGGCGTCGCAGGGGAACCGGCAGTTTGCCCCGCCGATTGCCGAGAGCGGGATGGAGTTGTTCGGCCAGACGGCACTGGAGTCGCCTACGGTCTTTAATTTCTTCACGCCCACGTATCAGCCCCCTGGCCCCATCTTGGCTGCGGGCCTGGTGGCACCGGAGTTTCAGATCACCAACGAATCGACCATCGTTACGACAGCCGACGAATTGGAGAACGACACCTATCAATTCATCGACTCCAAGGGAGCGGGCAGCGTCGGGATCGATGGAGGCCATTCGCAAGCTCCCACCGACATGATGCTGCACACGTCCGCATGGGAGGGCTACGCGTCCAATGCGCAAACGCTGGTCTCGCAGCTGGCCATGGTGTTCATGCCGGGACAGATGTCCACGGCCATGAACAACACGCTGGTCAGCTATGTGAACTCCATACCGGCATCGGAGCCCGCCAACCGGGTGATCGAAGCGACCTCCCTGATTTTGGGTTCGCCACAATATTCGGTACAGCACTGAGAGCCATGACCATGAAAGCAGATATTTCGCGTCGTCATTTCCTGCAACTCGGCGCCGGTGCCCTTGCGGCTTCCGGCGCGTTTTCCCTGGCTGTCCCACGCAGCGCGAGGGCGGCGGGCCCTGCCGGCTACAAGGCGCTGGTGTGCCTGTATCTGAACGGCGGCAACGATGCGCACAATCTCGTCGTGCCGGTAACGAGTTCCGCGTATTCGGTATATGCGACCGGGAGGCAAAGCCTCGCACTTGCGGAGCATTCGTTGCTGCCGCTCGATGGTGCAGCGCCCAATGGCGTCACCTATGGGCTGCATCCGAGCTGCCGTGAGCTTCAGGCATTGTTCAATGCAGGGACATTAGCCATCGTCGGCAACGTGGGTCCACTGATCCAGCCGACCACCGCGGCGCAGGCCATTGCGGGCTCCGTGCCCTTGCCCCCACAGATCTTCTCCCATCTCAATCAATCGACCGAATGGCAGACCGCCGTGCCTCAAGCCACCGTGCCTTACGGATGGGGCGGGAAGGTCGCGGATTATTTCGCATCGCAGGGAACCACGCCGAAAATTGCGTTCAATATCAGTTTGCAGGGCGCCAATACCTGGCAGACCGGGCAATCGACCCGGCTGTACACACTCGGCACAGGCGGCGCCTCGACCTTGGATCCCATTACGGCACCCAACAACACCTACCGCGGCGGATTGCGGCAGCAGGCCACCCTGGAGCTGATCAACCAGGCGGCCGCTGATCCGAATTTGTTGGTCGACACGGCCGCTTCCGTTTATGAGAGTTCATTCCAAAAGGGCGGCCTCGTATCCAACGCATTGAACGCGGCGGGAGACCTGAAAACGAAGTTTCCGGCGGCCCAACTCAATGACTGGGGGCTGAGTCAGCAGCTGCATGAAGTGGCCCGGGTGATCAAGGCTCAGCCCCATATCGGCGATGCGCGCCAGATGTTCTTCGTGGAAATCGGTGGATTCGATACCCACATGAACGAGCTCGATACGCAGGCGATGCTGCTCGGCTACACAAGCCAGTATGTCAATGCTTTTTGGAACGCGATGATCGAAATCGGCATGCAGAACAACGTCACGCTGTTCACGATGTCCGACTTCGGCCGAACGCTGACCTCCAACGGCAGCGGTGCCGACCATGGCTGGGGCAGCCATCACCTCGTGGTCGGCGGTGCGGTCGCCGGGGGGAAGTATTATGGGAGCATGCCGAACCTGACCTTGGGTGGCCCCAACGATTTCGGCGCGGGTCGACTCGTCCCGACGACGTCGGCGGATCAATATGCGGCGACGCTAGCGGCGTGGTTCGGAGTACCGACCGCGTCCTTGAACTCGATATTCACTAATCTTGGGAATTTCCCGGTGAATAATCTTGGGTTCATGAGGGCGTAATGACGGGCTGCCCGCAGTCCGCCCGGTGGGTCAACCGGGGGCCGACTAGAGCGTTATGTCGTGAGGGCTCGTAAGGACCGTGGGGTTCTCAAGGTATGCTCGTCCTCATTATTTGACATAATGCCCATTCCGTTAGGCCGCACCGGAAAAACTCAAGGACCATTGATGAAGCATCGCGTGACACGTATCGGGGTCCTTTGTGCCTATGCCGCGGGGCTTTCCGCGTGCGGGGGAGGGGGGGGCGGGGGAAGCGCCAATCCGGTGCCTCCTACGGTCAGCCTGAGCGCTAGTCCCTCCACGATTGCCTATAACACGGCGTCGACGCTGACTTGGACGGCCGCCCCTGCGACATCCTGCACCGCCTCCGGGGCATGGTCGGGCACCAAGGGGGCCAGCGGCACGCAATCCACGGGTGCCCTGGTCTCGAATGCCACCTACACGTTGACCTGTAGCGGGGCCGGCGGCAGCACGGCTCAGTCCACCACCGTTGCCGTCAATCCCCCGGTGCCGGGTAACTTCATCAAGCACATCGTGGTGATCGTGCAGGAGAATCGGACTCCCGATAACTTGTTTCATGGACTGCCGGGTGCAGACATCGCGATCACGGGCGTCAACTCCAAGGGCGAGATCATCACGCTGCAGCCCACGAACCTCTCCATCGGCTGGGATCTCGGCCATCATCATGCCGACTTCGAGGCCATGTACGACGGCGGCAAGATGGACGGCGCCGACAAAATCGGAGTCGGCTGCACGGGCACCCCTGCCGGTTGTCCGCCGAACCCGCAATTCCAATACGTGGATCCGGCGCAGCTTCAACCGTATTTTCAACTGGCCGAGAAATACACCTTCGGCGACCGCATGTTCCAATCCAACCAGGGGCCGAGCATGCCGGCGCATCAGTACCTCATTTCGGGGACCTCGGCGCCCAGCGTCGGGGGTGCCTACGGCGCGTTCTTCGAGGCCGAGAATCCGATGCCCGCGGGGGATACCGGCTGCAATCTGTCGCCTGCCGGACAGACCGTGGCCCTCATCGATCCATCCGGAATCGAGTCGGTATTCGTTCGTCCGTGCTTCGAACATCCGACGCTGAACGACAGCCTCGATAAAGCCAACATCAGCTGGCGCTATTACGCGCCGAGCGCCGGGTCCATCTGGACCGGTCCGAACGCGATCCAACATCTGGCGACCGGACCGGACTGGGCCAAGGTGATCATTCCCGAAACCACGGTCTTGACCGACATTGCTTCGGGTAACCTCGCGCAAGTCGTCTGGGTCACCCCGGACGGCACCGAATCCGACCATGCCTTGCTCAACAATGGGACCGGGCCGGCCTGGGTTGCCTCCATCGTCAATGCCATTGGTGCCAGCCCGTACTGGAACGACACGGCCGTCATCGTCACCTGGGATGACTGGGGCGGGTGGTATGATCACGTGGCGCCCTCGATTTACAACTCCTACGAGTACGGTTTCCGGGTGCCCTTGATCGTGGTCTCGCCGTACGCCAAGAAGGCGTACGTATCGCACGTGGTTCATGATTTCGGAAGCATCTTGAGCTTCATCGAGAACGTGTTCGGTTTGCCGTCGCTGGGCAATGTCGACCAACGGGCCGATAACTTGTCCGACTGCTTCGATTTTGCGCAATCGGTGGCTCCATACGTGGCGGTCGATGCCAAGTACGATGCGAGGTATTTCATCGAGCGTGCCAAGAGTTCGCCACCCACGCCGGCCGATACCGATTAGCCCTCATCCGACCCGTGATCAATGCGCCACCGCTCGCGGCCTAGGCGCGCACCCCTTCAATGCACATAATCGCGCCGCGCGGTAAAAATAGCGCAATATGTTCGATTTCGACCCTGAACGACTAATTCCAAAAGATCATAAAGTTGATAGACTCCTCGCGGTCGTCATCCTAGGGGTATTTCTATCATGGCAGGTGCACTGAGACTCAATGAGGCGTTGACCTTTGGAAAGAGCGGAAAGGTCAAGGATCTGGATCCGTACGGATTCGACTTGAACGAACCATCGATGTCATGGACCAAGGATGAGGTCGCGGGCTTTACCTTGAGCTCGCTGACGGTGCCGCCGGATCAGACTCTGCGCTTGGTCGTCGGCGCTACGCCGTTCGTACATCCGGAGCTGGTCTTGCGGCAGGAGTTTTTCGTCTTCATCAACGGCTTGTTCGTCACCTTTCGCTCGTTGTCCAATGCGGAGAAGGTCAATGTGCCGTTGCCGCGAAGCGTCATTTCGCCGCGCGGCATGCGATTCGAGTTCGTGATACCCACCGCCTCGTCGCCCAAGAGCCTGGGTCTCAGCGATGATGTGCGCAAGCTGGGCATTGCCCTCTCGGACATCACCATCATCGCCGAGAAATAAGCTGCGACGATGGTAGGCAGCGTGCGTGCATCCAGGGAGAATTGAGGTGGCGAAACCTAAGAAGAGGCACAAAGCGGCTCCGGAAGCGGAGCTGGCGGGTGCCGATGTGGAGCTTGTGGCCGCGGAAGTCGAGCTGACGGAGGTTTACGAATCGGAGCCGGCGGGCGATGAGATATTCGGTGCGCCGATGGCGCCCGAGGGACTCACGGTGCTGTACGGCAGCGTGGACGCCCTGTCCTTCCAGCTCATCGAGGGTTGGGTGTGGAATCCGGCCAATCCCGAAGAGACCTGCGCCGTGGAGATTTACGACGGGTCGGAATTGCTTCTGAGGGTCCCGGCAGAACGAGTTCCGATTGGATGTGCGCAACGCCGGCTTCGGCACGGGAAATTACGGCTTCAGGGTGACGAATTTGTCGGCGCTGTTGCCCTTCGCGCGCCATCGGATCTCGGTGCGCCGCGCCGGCGATGGAGTGGATCTTCAGGGATCTCCGCAGTGGATCGAGCGGCCCACGGCCGAGCTCGATGTTTCGGCCATCCAGTTCCTGGAGTCGGCGACGTCGGCGAGCGTCAGCGTCGCGCGCACGCCCGGGGAGCTGGATTACCACATTGCGCTGGCGCTGAGAGTACTCAATCGGCTCATCAACGCGCGCAATGCGCTGGGCGACGGCAGACCCCTCGTCAGCGATCCGCGGCTGCAGGATCTGTTGTTCGAGGCCGAGGTATCCGATTGGACGCGCGAGCTCATCACGAAGGTGGAAACCTCCTATGGCCCGATCTATTTCAACGAGGTCGAGGATCCCCTGGTATCCATCGTCATCCCGGTCTACAACAAGTTTCAGGTCACTTACAACTGCCTGAAGTCGATCGCCGAGAATCTGCCGAAGTGCAGCTTCGAGGTGATCATCGTGGATGACTGCTCGAAAGACGAGACGCTGTTCGCCGGCTTCGTGGTATCAGGCGCCGTGCGGGTCATTCGCAACGCCAAGAACCTGGGGTTCGTGGGCACGTGCAACGCGGGCGCCGCGGCCGCCCGCGGCAAGTATCTGCTGTTTCTCAACAACGACACGCTGGTGCGGCCGGGCTGGCTCGACGAACTCGCAGCCACGTTCGACAACGTGCCCAATGTGGGCATCGCGGGTTCGAAGCTGCTGTTCGAGAACGGCTCGCTCCAAGAGATGGGCGGGATCATTTGGCGCCTGGGCGACGGCTGGAATTGGGGCCGGGAGAAGGATCCGAAGGAGCCGAAGTTCTGCTATCTGCGCGACTCCGACTACGTCTCCGGCGCCGCGCTGATGATCGAGCGTGAGCTGTTCGCGAAGCTGGAGGGCTTCGATAAGTATTACACGCCGGCCTATTACGAGGACACGGACCTGGCCTTTCGCGTGCGCGCGCTCGGCAAGCGCGTGGTGGTGCAGCCGGCGTCCGAAATCGTGCACCTGGAGGGCGTTTCCGCCGGCACGGATGTGAACGGCTCGGGCATGAAGCGCTACCAAAAGATCAATCACCGCAAATTCTACGAGCGCTGGAAGGACACGCTGTCCCTGCATCGCTTCAACGGCCAGCAGGCCGAGCTCGAGGCCGAACGCACGGTCAAGCGCAGGGCGTTTTTCATCGACGATTCGGTGCCGACGCCCGACCAGGATGCCGGTTCCAATGCGGCATTGCAGCACATGCTGGCGCTGATGAGCCTGGGCTACAAGGTCACCTTCCTGCCGGCGGACAACATGGCGCAGATCAACCCATACACGGCCAATCTGCAGAAGCTCGGGATCGAGTGCCTGTATGCGCCGTTCTACTGGTCGGTCGAGGAGGTGTTTCGCAAGACGGTGAACAAGCCGGATCTCGTCTACCTGCATCGATACACCAATGCCTCGAAGTACGCGAACCTGGTGCATCAGCATTTCCCCGCTTGTTTCACCGTGTACAACGTGGCGGACTTGCATTTCTTGCGGCAGGAGCGCGAAATCGAAATCGAGGGCTCGATTGGCAATGCGGCGAAGTTGAGCAAGGAAGCCGAACTTGCGGCCATGCATGCCGTGGATTCGATCATCGTGCATTCCTACGTGGAAGCGGAGATCATTCGCGAAGCCGACCCGGCGTTGCGGGTGCATGTCGTACCTTGGGCGGTCAAGCCGCGGCCGCCGTCCAAGAGTTTCGATGAGCGATTTGGCTATGCGTTCATCGGCGGCTACGGGCACCGCCCCAACGTGGATGCGGCCCTGCATTTGGCCCGCGACATCGTTCCCGTGGTCAAGCGGTCCCATCCGGAGCTCAAAGGATTCCTCGTGGGATCGAAGGCGCCGCCGGAGGTTGCCGACCTCGATTCGGAGCAGCTCAAGGTGGTCGGGTTCGTGCCCGACTTGACCGATTTCATGCACCAGCTGCGCTGCACCATTGCGCCGCTTCGCTATGGCGCGGGACTGAAGGGCAAAATTCTCGAGAGCTTCGCTCACGGACTGCCCTGCGTCATGAGCGAAGTGGCGGCCGAGGGATTCCGGCTGCCTCCGGAACTCGAGTGGCTGATCGCCAGGACCCCGAAGGAGATGGCCGAGAAGCTCATCGCCGTGCATGGGGATGAGTCGTTGAACGAGCAATTGAGCCGGTGCGGGCTGGAGTACGTGAAGCGCGAATTCAGTTCGGACGCCATTCAGCGCCTGGTGGCGGAGTCCATTACCAAGCAGGACCACGCGAAGGGCGAATGACTACCGCTCACAGTCGGAGGATTACATCCATGAGTCACCGCCTTTTGTTCGCCGTTCTTGCGTTGGGCGCTCACTCGCTCGCCGCCGCGGCTTGTCCGAAGGCGGGGACCACTTACACCCATTACGCCATCGGCGATACGTCGATGTGTTCGCTGCCGGGCGGCAATCCCAACATTCTCGCGGCGGGCCCGATCATCGCGCGCTACGGCGAATCGGGCGTGCGGGATACGGTGCGAAAGCAGCTGCATGACATGCGCGATGCCGGCAACGAGGCAATCCGAACCATCATCTGGTACACCTCCGATGAGATACGCAAGAATTGGGGACCGGTGCATGCCCCTTTGACTTCGGAGGAGCAGGCGAACCTGCGTGCCTTCGCCGAGGATGTTGCTGCGGCCGGCTACTCGGAATGGCTGATCACCTTCGGGCCGCAGGGTTCGAACAACATGCATTGCAAGAAGGTGACCTGGGGCGATTGCTACGATCCTGCGCTGGAGAAGGTCAACTGGCAGTTCATCTCCGCAGGGCGGGACCTGCTGATGAGCGCCGTGAAGGGGCGCCTGGAGATGCGATTCGACTTGAGCAACGAGGCGTGCACCGATCCGCATTTGCCACCGACGGCGATCGAGTACATGACTCAGGGGGTCAAGTACTTCATCCAGCAATACGTCGCCAAGTACGGAGCCGGGGACATGGAGGTGTCCTGCGGCAAGCCCATTCAGCCGCGACTGAAGGCGCTATTGAGGATCTACGACGACCTCGGAATCAAGCCGACTCATCTCGACATTCACACCTATCAGACCGGACAGGAGTTCGCCGACGAGCTGGATTTCGCCGCCAAGGCGGCAGAGCAGTACGGCGCCACGCTCACCATCGGCGAGATGTTCTATCAGAACCGCGAACAGGACGAGATCATCGGGCGCGCAGTCGCCAGCCACCCGAACACGAAATTCGACGCGGTCTTCCAATGGCCGCTCATTACCAAGGAAAAGGACCCCGGCCGGGGCGAACGATGTCACATGGACGTACCGCCTCCATACAGCGCCAAGATGCTGCACGAGCTGATATGCACGGCCGGACGATAGGCGATTGACCGCGAGGATGTTCGATGAAGACCTTGTATCTTCATGTGGGTCCGCACAAGACTGGCACCACATATATTCAAAATTGCCTGGCCAACAACATCGAGGCGCTCGCAGATAAGGGTATCGCTTATCCGGCGACCGGCATCACGCCGTCAGTTCCGTATTTATCCGGGCACCATGAGCTGATCCATTGGCTGGCCGGGAAGCAACACAAGAAGAACGCCTTTCAAGCCGAACAATTGTTCGACGATATCGGCATTGCCGAATCCGCGATCATCTCCTCGGAGAACACCTGCAGCCTGTCCGAGGAAGAGTTGACCAGGATTCGCGATTTCTTCCATGGCTGGGACATTCATCCCGTGATGTTCCTCAGACGAAGATCCGCGATCATGCGCTCGCAGTGGCAGGAAAACGTGAAGTGGGGGAGCTACTACGACCTGTCGGACTTTCTGGTGGGCGAGTTCATCCGACCGTTCAAGAGCCATCTCGTGAATCAGAAACTCCTGCTGGACAAGATGGCGGCGGTCTTCGGCAAGGGGTCGCTCATCATCATGAACTACGATCTTAGCCTCTCGAAGCACAACGACATCGCCGATGAGCTGCTGCTGCGTCTGTTCGGCAAGGACACCGTCATCGTCGGATCCGGAGAGACGCTGAATTCGTCGCTTTCGTATTCCATGATCGACCTGATTCGCGTGTTCAACGCGGCCTACATCGCCATCGGCGGCGTCCCTCGGGACGTGGTGAGGGGAATCGTCCTCAAGCGCCTCAAGGAGCCGGAGCGCAATCACGTTCATGAAGTAAACGAAATAATTCAGGAGGTATCGGCGTCGCGAATGGAGCACATGGACATCGGCAACGTGGACAACCTCTTTCCGAACATCGAGCGCTCCATATTGAGCGAGTTCAGGAAGCAACTTCCCAAGGATCAACCGACGGATGCCTTGTTTCCCGAAGAGGACATGGAGCCGGTGCCCATCGTGCGAATCGCCGATTTGCTGTTTACGTTGACCGACACCATCCGGCTGAAGGAAATCGCCCGGGAATATTTCCCAGAGATTTGACGATGCGGCTTGAATTGCGCGGGTTAGGAGGAAAATTTTGAGAACATTGTACGTCCACGTGGGCCCGGCGAAGACCGGCAGCAGCGCGATCCAGCACGTCTTGCAGACCCACGACGATTCGATCGTCATCTACCCCAAGGTGGGATTGACCAAGGCAGGATCGCACCACAACCTGGTGCGAAGCTTTTACCAGGATTACAACCGGGGCGACGCCGTTCGCATCGATCGCGATACCCTGATGAAGGATATAGCGGCGGCCGTGGGCAAATCCGACCGCAATGTGCTCATCAGCTCGGAGATGCTGCCGGAGCGGCCGGATATCGATCAGCTGATCAACGCCGTGGTGGGATTGATGGGGGGTGAGGTCAATGTGGAACTGCTGGTGGTGTGCCGGGATCAATTCAGCCGCGCATCGTCGGCTTATAATCAGAAGGTCAAGGACGTGGTGCTCTGCGAACGGGAGACGCCGGACGCCTTTCTGAGGCGATCCTGCAAGCAGTATTGCTACGCACACTTCATCCGCAGGCTGAGACGCCTCGAACACAAGGTCACGGCGATCAATTATCATCCGTCGACCACGCTGGTGGGACGATTTCTGCAGCACGTGGGTTTCCCGGATGACAAGATTCCGCCTTCCGAGTTGCGCAATGTGTCATTGAGTCCGAAAGGCCTGGTGGCGACTCTTGCGGCGAATAACGTCGCCGAGACGCCTGCGGATCGCGAGAGATATTTCAACGAGCTGCGCAAGATGCCGAAATTTTTTGCGACATCCGTGTTCATTTTCGGTCCGGAGGCTGCAGCGGAAGCGGATAAGATTTACGAACTCGATCGTAAGTTCTTGAGGAATCAATTTAAGATCGAATTTCCGCCGCGAGATGTGAACGCCGGCAAGTTGGGGCTATTCTTGGCCGAGCCAGACATTATGGATATTCGCGCGGTTACGGCGTCGCTGGGCGCTGAGGGGGCGGCGATCCAGGATTTCGCCGGGCAATTCCTTCGTTCCTAACCGTTGGAGTCGTGCCCGGCGCACCATGAACCGGGTTGTCGATGCACTGGATTCGATTCGCTCGCTAGGTCTTGCCAAGCAGCGCGCGTAAGAACGTGCGCCATTTGCTGACGGATTGGGTCGGGGTCGTTAGTGCTTGGCTCAAGGACGTGCGCCGAGGAACGACACTCGGCGGTTCCGGAACCCCATCGCCACCGCCAGCCGTAAGGTTGGCAAGGCGGCCTTTATAGGACTTGTTGTCGGGATCAAGTCGGCATGCTTCGGTCATCGCCGCGGTGGCGTCGGCTCTTTGCGAGCGCGCGGCTAGAACCTGGCTGAGGCTGCTGTAGGTGGCGGGAAGCGGCTCTAACGCCAGTGCCGCCCGAAATGCGCGTTCCGCCTCCTCGAGTCGCCCCATCTTCTTATATTGATTGGCGAGTTGCACTTGTACCCTTGCATTTTTGGGGTGAAGCTTCAATATTTCACTTGCGCAAGCCATTGCCTTATCGACATCTCCTGTTTCCTCGAAAAGTTTGCAGAGCGCCCAATGTATTTGCTGAGATTTGGGTGCTAATTGCAGTGCCTTTTTTAGAGCACTTTCCGCGCGGCGATATTTCCTTTGGGCCGAATACAGTTCCGCAAGGACGATGTGTGGTTGTGGATGTTTTCTGTTCAGGCGAATAGCACGTTTAATCGATGAAAGGGCCTCGTCGTAGCAACATTGATGTATCAGTACGGATGCCAACGTGCTGTGAAACGAATGACCGCTAGGATCGATACCTATTGCTCGCCGCGCCTCGACCTCCGCCTCCGCAAGATCGCCTCTCTTGAGCAGGAATTCGGCCAATCGCCAATGTGGGATTGCACGCAGGGGAGCCACCGAAGTTGCGTGTCGCAATGCCTCGAGCGCTTCTTGAGGGCGATTCTGGGCGGCCCAAACTCGGGCCAGCAAGACGTAATAATTCCAATCGTTTCGCGAACTCTTTGGTGTCGATAGAATCAGCTTCTCCGCCTGATCGAATTGGCCGGTAGATAAGAGCGGCTCGACCCTCGATGCTAGGCTGACCTTTTTGCCGGGCGCTTCTGGCTGACCGCTCTGCCGCGCGATTCCCTCGTCGGCCGCGGTGCGATTCGTAGATGGATCATTCATTGTCGTTGTGCAGGTGGACCTTTATCGCTTTCATAGGTCGAACAACCGTGCGCTAGGAAGCGTTTTGTTCATGGAATATCGTGCATCTCGCGCCGGTCTCCGCAGTTCCCAAATTGCATTGAAATGCGAAAGGCTATGTTGACTGTGCCGATGAGCTGGGCCCGGCGCCGCGACGGCTTGAGGCCGGCGAATCAACGGCACGGTTCTGCTGACCAAGAATAGCGCCATCTTGCCTGATTCGCTTGGGAATCTTCATCGCCGAAATAATGGCCGATTGGGCGGAAGAATTATAAAAAACATCGAAAACACAATATGTTACAAGAGATATTTATCGCTTGAGGGACGGCGTCATGAATTGACGGTGCGACGAAAATCGGGCAATATATTGCCCGCGTCTGGTTCCAAAGGAATTTTCAAATGCATATTCGTGAACGCGGTCAAATCGTCCAAATCATTCGTACCAAGTACGACGCGGGGACCAAGAAAGGTAGGAATGAGATCGTTGGCCGGATGTCGAAGTCAAAGCCGCAGATTACTAGCGAGCTCAAGTCTGCCCTTACGCCGCAGGAGCTTAAGGAAGTCACTGCGTGGATCGGCGCGCGTGGAGCGGTCGATCAACTCAAGAAGGAACTCGCGGTGCGCACGCTGTCGGAGAACCTTGCGCTCGCCGAGCAATGGTTCGCCGACCATAAGAACGAAGATGCCCGCTTGCTGGCCGAGTCGGTGGTGCCGGCGTGGTTTCGCCTGCGCTCAGTATTGAAGAAGCATAGGGTTCGCTGAGTGAAATGCTGGTTTCTGCCGGGTCGCGTCGTGCGAGTCGGGACGCGACAAACACATGGACTGGTCGCGTGACACGTCTCACTCGGATAGCTGCCATATGCAACATGAAATAGCTCAAGACCCGAATCTGGATCCGAGTATCGAAGCGAGCGGGGCGGCTGGATTGACCTCCAGCGCTCTCGCTGCGCTTGCGAATCTGGCGACGCGCTTGGGCGTGGATACCACCACCGAGGAGCTGCGCCGCCGATTCGCAATTGAGGCGGGCGAGCCCGATACCGAGACCTTGATCGGAATCGCCCGGGACCTGGGGCTGGAGGCGAAATCCTTGAAGCTCTCGTTCGCCGAGTTGCCCAAATTGTCCAAAACGCTGCCGGCTATTCTCCGGGCCAAGGACGGCAGCGCGCTGATTCTGGAGGCTGCACAACGGGATCCGATGAAAGGTTCCGTGGCCATCATCCGCGATCCAAGCGCGCCGACCGATGAGCTGATCGCCATCGAGGAAGTTCGTTTGGTGGAATTCTGGGAGGGCGAAGTCATCCTGGTGAAGCGTTCACTGCGCTCCGTCGGCGACGATGACCAGCCATTTGGTCCGTCTTGGCTGGTTAGACAGGTACTGCGGGAGAGCAAGATATTCCGCGATCTGGCCTATGGCGCGCTGGCGAGCACGATCTTCGTGCTCGCTCCGCCGTTCACCTTCATGATCGTGATCGACAAGATCATGGCGGAAAACAGCTTCTCCACGCTCAATGTCATTACGGTCGCGTTATTAATGATCATTGCGGCGGATACGGCTGTCACGTTTTTGAGGGGTAAACTGGTCCAGGTGGTGACGACGCGCCTGGACGGCCGGCTGAGCCTGTACATGATGAAAAGGATCCTCAAGCTGCCGATGGATTACTTCGAGAATAATCCTACCGGCCGCTCGATGACCAAACTCAATCAGGCGGCGCAGATCCGCAACTTCTTGACCGGGCAGCTATTCGGTGCGTTTCTGGACACCATCCCGATATTGGGGCTCGTTCCGGCGATGCTGTTCATCGAATGGCATTTGGCGCTGTTTGCATTCGCGCTCTCCGCGCTGATTTTCATTGTCGTGATGGTGTTCATCAAGCCGCTGTCCCGCGCCTACCACCGCGTGATCACCGCCGAGCAGGCTCGAAACGCCCACATGGTGGAAACGTTGTACGGCATGAAGACCATCAAGTCGCTGGCTCTCGAGGGCCGGCGAAGCAAGGAATGGGACAAAAAGGTCGCCGAGGTGATCGAGGCGCGGCATGCGCTGGGACTCTTGGGAAACTATCCGATCACGATTACGGCGCCATTGCAGCGCTTGATCTATGTCGGCAGCTATGCGATCGGCGCATATCTGATCCTATACGCAAACATGCCCAGCGCGGGCAATACGCTCACCAATGCCGGTCAAGTCATCGGCAACACCATGCTGCCGATCCCGGGCGCGCAGCCCAGTCCGGGGTTCTTCGGCACGACCATGAGCGCCGGTGCACTGGTGGCGTTCGCCATGCTTTCGCGTACCTTGGCCTCGCCGCTGGTGATGCTGGCGACGCTTCAGCAGGAGTTGACGGAGCTGAAGGGTTCGATCAGCCTGTTGGCCTCCATCCTGAACGTGCCTCCGGAAGTCGCTCGGCCGAATGGACTGAAATTGCCGATTACGGGCGAGATCACGTTCAAGGACATCTGCTTCCGCTATGCGCCTGAGGCGCCGTATGCGCTGGATCATGTCTCGTTCACGGTCCCGCAGGGAACCGTGCTGGGTATCATGGGGCGCAGCGGCTCGGGCAAGACCACGGTGACGCGATTGCTGCAACGGCTGCATTCGAACTACGAAGGCATGATCAAGGTCGACGGCATGGACTTGCGCGAGATGGATCTGATGCACCTTCGCACGCATATCGGCGTCGTGCCCCAGGAAAATTTCCTGTTCTCGGGATCCATCCGCGATAACATTTCCATGGCGCGGCCGAACGCGAGCTTCCTCGAGGTGGTGCGGGCGGCTCAGCTGTCGGGCGCGGAGGAATTCATCGAGCGGCTGCCGCGCGGCTACGAGACCCTGTTGGAGGAGGGCGCGACTAACCTGTCGGGTGGGCAGCGGCAGCGGCTGGCGATTGCTCGGGCGCTGTTGATCGATCCGCCGGTGCTGATCCTCGACGAAGCGACCAGCGCGCTCGACGCGGAGAGCGAGGCGATCGTCAACGCCAATTTGAAGCGCATGGCCAAGGGAAGGTCGGTCATCACTATCTCTCACCGGCTGTCCATGCTCATCGAGGCAGATGCCATTCTGGTGCTCGAGCGCGGCAAGGTGTACGACATCGGAACGCATGAGGAATTGGTGCGGCGCTGCGATATCTACAAGCATATGTGGTATCAGCAAAATCGCCATCTCGATCCGAAGACCAGATGGTCCTCCGCGATTATCTCATAGGGAATGCGTAATGGGCACAGAAGTAGTAGCGCGACGAAACACGTTGCCGGCGCAGCGCAAGAAGGAAATTGCCGGCGACGTGATCGGGGCGTTCGAATCGGAGACCGTGGCAGTATTCCTGGCCACCGCTCCCCGCCGAGAACATATCGTCATACTCTCGTTGTGCGGTTTTTTACTCCTGTGTGTCATATTGGGATTCATCGTGCATCTGGACATCGTGGTATCCGGGACCGGCGTTGTCTCACCCGTGTCCGGCCAGATCTACGTATCGCCGTTCAATACCGGCATCATCAAGAAGGTCAACGTCAGGCCGGGAGATTTCGTCAAGAAGGGCCAGTCGCTCGCGACGCTCGATCCCACGTTCACCCAGGCCGATTTGACGCAGCTGCAAGAGCACTTGGCGAGCGATGAAGCCACGGTGGCGCGTGAGGAGGCCGAGGTGTCGGATCGCCCATTCGCCGTTTCGAACACGGATCACGTCTGGACGCTTCAGCAGGGGATTTACCTTAAGCGACAGGGCGATTACTGGGGCAACGTCCACAATTTCGACAACCAAATCAGTGCGACCGAGGCATTGGTCGCTCAGTACGATTCGGACACGCGCAAGTACACCGACCGTCTGAAGATTGCGAGCAACGTCGAGCATATCTATCAGCCCATGCTCGACAAGGGCTATGTATCGCAGCTGCAATTGATGGCGGCCACCGACAGCCGAACGGAGATGAGCCGGCTGTTGGCCGACGCCACGCAGCAGGCCGAGTCGAACCGTGCAACGGTGCTGGCATTGAAGTCGCAGCGCGAAGCCTACATTCAAAAGTGGCATTCGGATACGGGAGCGCAACTGATCCTCGACAAGAACGATCTGGACACCACACGCGACTCGCTCACCAAGGCGCAGAAGAACGAGGATCTCGTGAGTCTTGATGCGCCGGAAGATTCGATCGTGATAGCCGTCGGCAAGGTATCGCCGGGATCCACCTATGCCGGCGGTGGGCAGGATGCGATCGGCGTGACTTCGCAACCGCTGTTCACGCTGATGCCCATCAATGCACCGCTGTTCGCGGACATCATGGTTCAAACGAACGATGCCGGATTTGTCAGGCCCGGCCAGTCGGTGAATCTGCTGCTCGACGCCTATCGCTTCACGGAGTACGGGATGGTCAAGGGGTTGGTGGAATCGGTCAGCGAAAATTCATTCACCACCGACCAGAACAATACCCCGGTAGTGCCCTACTTCAAGGTGCATGTGAAGATTACCGAAGTGAAGCTGCACCACGTCCCGCAGAGCTTTCGTCTACTTCCGGGGCATACCCTGACCGGGGATGTCTTGGTCGGGCGGCGCACGATCATGTCGTATATCGTAGAGGGCATCATGCGGCAGACCTCGACCGCCATGCGCGAGCCGTAAGGAACCTTGCCATGGGTCTCGGCTCTCTTTTCAGGCGGGGTCCCTTCGGGAGGGGCTCTGCGGAGCGGGCGGAGCGGGCGCTGGCGAAGAATCAATTTGCCGATGCAGCCCTCATCTACCGGAAGCTCGCCGAGTCAGGCGACTCCGCGGCTCAGGTGCGCCTGGCGCAGCTGTACGAGCGCGGGCAGGGGGTGGTGCAGAGTTTCGTCGATGCGGTACGACTATATCGTGCCGCAGCCGAGCAGGGTTCGGTCGTGGCCCAAGCGCGGCTTGGCGAAATCTATTTGACCGGACTCGATGCGCCCGCCACGGCGTCCGCGTCTGCGATCGAGCGGCTGAAGTCGGGCGATGCGCAGGGTTCGGTGCTCAACCGGCTGTTTCCGCAAGGCATGGCCGTCAATAAGGACCTGGAGGAGGCGGTCAAGTGGAACACCTCCGCGGCCGAACTCGGCGACGCCGGTGCTCAGGCGCGCCTCGGCTATCAGTATGCCTCCGGGTTGGGTGTGGAGCGCGATCTGGCAGCCGCCGAGCGCTGGTATCTGGCGTCGGCTCAAGGCGATCATGTCGGCGGCCAACTCGGGCTGGGAATGCTGTATGCCGGCGTATACGGTGAATATGGCGAGGCCGTAAAGGCGATCGAGTGGCTCGACAAGGCCAGTGCTCAGGATAACGCCACGGGCAAGCTCTGCCTGGGAATGCTGCTCCTATACGGCAAGGGCGTGACCCATGACGGCGAACGCGCTCGGCGTCTATTCCAGGAAGCCGCGGACGCGGGTCACCCCGCGGCCATGTATCACCTCGGCGAAGTCTACCGTCGGGGGGAGAGTATTCCGGCCGACGCCTCGCAGGCCGAGACCTGGCTGCACCGGGCGGCCACCCGGGGGCATGTCAAGGCGCTGCTATCGCTGACCAAGCTCTTCGACCACGGGCCGGAGCCCGATTACAACTCGGCGGCCGTCTATTGCCGCCAGGCCGCCGAACTCGGCGACGGCGAGGCGCAGTTTCAGCTAGGCCAATACTACCTCACGGGAAAAGGGGTGCCGGCGGACCCCATGGAGGCCGCACGCTGGTTCTCGCGGGCCGCTGAACTTGGCGTAACCAGCGCCTACGGGCGACTCGGCGCCTTGTACGCAGAGGGCTTGGGTGTGGCGCAGGATTATCAAGCGGCGGCGGATTGGTTTCATCGCGCGGCGGCGGAGGGCGATTCCAACGCGCTGTACAACCTGGGGACATTGCAAAACCAAGGGCTCGGAACGCCGCGCGACTTGCGAGCAGCCCGCGATTCCTACCGGGAGGCCGCCAAACTGGGCCATGGAGCCGCCTCGCTTCGGCTCGGCGTGATCTATGCCAATGGCGATGGCGTTCGCAAGAACTATCTGTCCGCGGCGCGATGGTATGCGCAGGCCGCGGTTCAGGGCGTGGCGGAGGGTTATTACAATCTGGCCTTCCTGCATCTGCGCGGATTGGGTGTCGCGAAAGACATCGACAAAGCCATGCGCCTGTTCGAGCAGGCTGCCGATGCAGGCCGGGTGGAGGCTGCTTGGGCGCTTCATAACCACTTTACCACGGGCGCGTATGTGCCGACAGACGACGCGGCCGCCGCCAAATGGCTGCTGCGCGCGGCGGAGATGGGCAGCGCCGCGGCCGCCAGTGCGCTCGCGCAGCGTTGTGAACAAGGCGACGCGCATGCGCCGCCGATCGACAAAGTTCGTGAGCTACTCGAGCGTTGCGCAGAGCAGGGCGACGCCGCGGCCCAGGGAATTCTGGGTGCGTGGTACGCCGAAGGCAAGCAGGTGCCCCAGGACGCGGCCAAAGCCTGGAGTTGGATTGAACGCGCTGCCAAGGGCGGCGATGCGCTGGCACAGGCTCGGCTCGGCGATGCGCTGGCCAAGGGCGACGGGATGCCGGCGGATTCAGCGGCGGCGATGGCGTGGTATGAACGGGCCGCGCAACAGGGTCATGCCGGCGCCATCATGTCCTTGACCACCATGCGCATTGCAGCGGGTGCGGGGCCCGAAGACATGGGTCGCCTCTTCGAGCTCTGGCGCAAGAGAGCCAAGGAAGGTGATGTGCTCGCCCAGCGCATGCTCGGCGATTTCTATCTGAAGGGTGTTGGGGTCGAGCGCTCGCAGACCGCGGCGGAGCACTGGCTGGGCGCCGCCGCGGACAAAGGCAATGCGGCCGCCATGGTGATGCTTGGGGCTTTGATCCTGCAGGATCCCGAACGGCAGGCGAGGTATCCGGAAGCCGTGGACCTGCTGCGGCGCGCCGCAGCGCAGGGCAACTGCGACGCCGAATACAATCTCGGGGTCTGTCTGCGGCGAGGCGTCGGCGCCGCGCAGGATCCGGTCGAGGCCGAGCGGCTGTATCGCGCAGCAGCGAAGCAGAATCACGTCTCGGCGCAGCTCGCGCTGGGCGATCTGATCGCCGAGCGTGCCACCAACGATTTGACGTGGCAGGAAGCCAAGTATTGGTATCGCCAGGCCGCGAAGAACGGGAATTCAAACGCGGCCGCACACTTGGCGGAAGCCGAGGAGCGCCAAAAGCGTGCCCGCTCGGCGCAAAAGCACCGCGGCGCAGGGAAGAAATCGGGGTTGAAATCGTGACAATAAAAGAAAAGGGTGGACAATGAAACGAATCCAGCTGCGTCGATGGCCTGTGGCCCTGAGCTCACTGGCGCTCGCCGCCACCGTGCCCGCGGTGGCGGGTACGCCGTGGTGGGGTACGCCGCCCGATCCGTTCCGGACCGAGCGCGTCATAACGAAGGATACGCCTGGGCTCGCAGATCCCACCGGTCTCGATTGCGCCATCCCGGGCGGAGCGTTGACGTTCCATGCGGCTGTTGACCTGGCGTTGTGCCGCAACCCGCAATCGCGCGCTTCTTGGGCAGCTGCACATCAACAAGCGGCGGCGCTCGGCATCGCCGAGAGTGCCTGGCTGCCGACCGTCGATGCAACGGGCCAAAAAAACCGCCAGTTCGGATCCCACGCCGATGTGAATGGGGAAGTGGTTGCGGTCGACCAGAACAATACCGACGCCGCGGTCAACTTGGCGTGGACGCTCTACGATTTCGGCAACCGCACCGGGCGCATTCAGAATGCGCATGATCTGTTGGATGCCTCTGCCTATACGGTGAGTCGGTCCGTGCAGCTGGTGGTCAATTCCGTGGTTCAGGCGTACTACAGCGAGGTCGCCGACGATCAATTAGTGGAGGCCGCCAAAACCAACGAAACGGTGACCAAACAGACGTTGGAAATAACGCGCGCCTTGGCGCAGGGCGGTGTGGCGGCGCTCGGCGATGTGCTTCAGGCGCAAACGGCGTATCAAGACGCCGTATTGACGCGTGTACAGGCGGAGGTCGCCGCGGTGAACGCCCGCGGGACACTTGCCGTGACGCTCGGGTTAACGGCGGACGAAGCCTTCAAGCTGGCAGCCAATCCGACGCCCACCGAGGTGCCCGCCCTGTCTGCCCGCATAGCCGATCTCATGGCGGAAGCCGCGAGGCAGCGGCCGGATCTCAAAGCCGCGCAGGCACAGCGGGATGCGGCCGACGCCAACGTCACGGTGGCGCGCGCTGCGGGCATGCCGTCCATACAGATAGGGGCATTGCACAGCTACAGCGCCACCTCGGGTGGGCCAATCGAATTTGCCGTGCCGACGGAGAAGTACAACCAAGTGGGCGTCTCCGTCACGGTGCCGATATTCACGGGCTTCAACGTATCCTATGGAGTCCGGCAGGCGCAGGCCGCACTGAAGTCCGCCGAGGTCAATCTCGATCAGGTCGGATTGAGCGTGAGCAATGACGTATGGAGCGGGTACCACACGCTCGATTCGGCCAACCAGCAGCTGAAGATCACCGCGGATCTGGTCAAGACCGCCGATGACAATCTGCAGGTGTCGCTGGGCCGGTATCAGGGCGGCGTCGGGTCAATCCTCGATGTATTGACGGCGCAGGCTGCCTCCTACAGTGCCCATACACTGCAGATTACCGCCCAGCTGACCTGGCAGGAGGCTCGTGCGTCGTTCGCGCTCGCGCTCGGCCGGTTGTCCAGTGCGCAGCCGCTCGAGAGTGACCAATCTCCGCCATGATGTGCGCCGCTGCGAGTCTGGCTTCGGTGCGCCGGTAGTTGGGTTCCGGGGGCTCAATGATTGGCGATCATCGGTGAGCACTTCGGCCAGCTGATCTGCATGGCGTTGATCATCTTCGGGTCGCAACGGATCACCCGCAGGGTTCAACGCCGAAGTGTGGAAGTGGAAACGCAGCGGCTGCGCGGGGCATTGAGCCTGATGTTGCGGGCTTTGCACGACCTTCACGAGAGCAATCTGCGGGTGATTTCCAGCAGAGAAGACGCCATCTGATGTCGGTTCGTCATCAAATGACGTTGCTTCGCACTCAGCTTAACCGCATGCTGTTGCTGGAGCAAACCGAGATCGATGCGCTCCTTGTCGGCGAATATTGTTTCCGAGCGTGCGGAGGCGGCCATGGCTGTCGGCGGCAAGAACGTGGGCGGCGTGGCGTTCACCGCTGCCGAAGGACGATGGAGAGACTATGAGAAACTGGAGGCCGCCATTCTACGTGCGTGCGGGGCGATCAGAAGCGGCCGAGGCTCAGCTGCGTGCCGAACAGAACTCCGTTGGAGTTGCGATCGGATGGCGAGCAAAAGGCGGCCACGCAGGTCCATGCGCCACAACAGCCACGGTTGCTGCGCCCGTAGGGTGGAAGTTGACTATTCCTAGTGGGTTACATTACATAAGACCTCGAGCTTGTCGCAGAGGTCCTTCTTTCAAAGCCGGCAAATCTGCATAATGGTGGATGGCACGGTTTCAACAGCACGCATGAATTCACGATCAATGACTATGGCAAATAGGCACCGGCGCTCGGGTTTCGCGATATCGCCCTATGGCGCCGCACCCTATTGGGGCGCCCGCAGCAAGATGGCGCGGGGGCATGCCTGATGTCGGTTACCTGGGCGAATACGGTTGCCGGATTTGGGGTTGGAATGCTGGTCGGCTTGACCGGCGTCGGCGGCGGGTCGCTGATGACGCCGATCATGATTCTCCTGTTCGGCATCGCGCCCAGCACGGCGGTGGGCACGGACCTGTGGTTTGCGGCCATCACCAAGATCGTCGGCGGCTGGGTCCATGGCAAGCGGGGCACCATCGATTGGCAGATCCTGCGCCGCATGTTTTACGGAAGCATCCCGGCCGCAATCGTGACGCTGCTGTGGCTTCATAGCGCGAAGATGGGCCCAAATCACAATCAGCTCATGTTCAAGACATTGGGCGTGACGCTGATCCTCAGTTCGGTCGCCGCCGTGTTCAGAAAGCGTTTTCACGCTTTCGGCACGCGGATGCGCGGCGAGCAGGCCCATCGAGTTCAAGACGCTGCAGCCGGCGTTGACCGTGCTCGCGGGCGCCATCCTGGGATTCCTGGTGACGTTCACCTCGATCGGAGCGGGGGCGCTCGGCGCGGTGATGCTGCTCTACCTGTACCCTCTCCGGCTTACCGCGAGTTCACTGGTGGGTACGGACATCGTCCATGCGATTCCACTGACCATACTGGCGGGCAGCGGCCATCTGCTGCTGGGTAATGTGAACTTCGGGCTGCTCGGCAATCTGCTATAGGGTCGGTTCCCGGCATCATGTTGGGAGCGTTGTTGAGCGCCTATGCGCCCGAGAAAGTGGTCCGCTCGGCCATTTCCGTGATGCTTGCTGTGGTAGGCATCAAGATGGTGCTCGCATAGTTCTCGGTGGTTGGATTGTAAATTGATAAGGCGTGACGGACGGTCTATGAGTGCACAGAAGTTGACACATCTCGAAAGGCTCGAAGCGGAGAGCATCCACATCATGCGCGAGGTCGTCTCGGAGACCGATCGGCCCGTGATGCTGTATTCGGTGGGCAAGGATTCTGCCGTCATGCTGCACCTCGCGAAGAAGGCATTCTATCCGGCGGTGCCGCCGTTTCCGCTGCTGCACGTCGATACGACGTGGAAGTTCAAGGACATGTACGCGTTGCGCGATCGGATGGCCGTCGAGAGCGGCATGCAGCTGCTGGTCTATCAGAACCCGGAGGCGAAGGCCAAGGGGATCAACCCGTTCGACCACGGCGCGATGCACACGGACATGTGGAAGACCGAGGGCTTGAAGCAGGCGCTCGAGAAGTTCCGCTTCGACGCCGCGTTCGGCGGGCGCCCGGCGCGACGAGGAGAAGAGCCGCGCCAAGGAGCGCGTGTTCAGCTTCAGGTCGGCGAATCATCGATGGGATCCGAAGCACCAGCGGCCGGAGCTATGGAACGTGTACAACGCGAAGAAGGCGAAGGGCGAGAGCATTCGAGTCTTCCCGCTGTCGAACTGGACCGAGCTCGATATCTGGCAGTACATCCACCTGGAGAAGGTGCCGATCGTGCCGCTGTATTTCGCCGCACCGCGCCCGACCGTGGTGCGGGACGGATTGCTGCTGATGGTCGATGACGAGCGCTTCCCGCTGCGGCCGGGAGAGGTGCCCGTTCAGACGGTCGATCCGGTTCCGCACGCTCGGGTGCTACCCGCTCACCGGGGCGGTCGAGAGCACCGCCACCACCTTGGAGCAGGTCATCCAGGAGATGCTGCTGACGACCACCTCGGAACGGCAGGGGCGCGCCATCGATCACGATCAGGCGGCCTCGATGGAGAAGAAGAAGCAAGAGGGCTATTTCTGACATGACGACTGCAACCCAGGAACCGGCCTACAAGACGCAGGCGCTGATTGCCAGCGACATAGACGCCTATCTGACGCAGCATCAGCACAAGAGCTTGCTGCGATTCATCACCTGCGGATCGGTCGATGACGGCAAATCCACGCTGATCGGCCGGCTGCTGTACGACTCGAAGATGATTTTCGAGGATCAGCTGGCGGCTTTGGAAGCGGATTCGAAGAAGGTGGGCACGCAGGGCGAGAACATCGATTTCGCGCTGCTGGTCGACGGGCTCGCGGCGGAGCGCGAACAGGGCATCACGATCGATGTGGCATATCGCTTCTTTTCCACGGAGAAGCGCAAGTTCATCGTCGCCGACACGCCCGGCCACGAACAATACACGCGCAACATGGTCACCGGTGCGTCGACCGCCGATCTTGCCGTGATTCTAATCGACGCGCGCAAGGGCGTTCTGACGCAAACCCGCCGTCATTCCTATCTTGCGCACCTGCTCGGCATACACAACCTGGTTCTCGCCGTCAACAAGATGGACCTGGTCGGATACGAGCAGAAGGTCTTCGACGGCATCGTGGCCGAGTATCGTGAATTCGCGTCCAGCATCGGCATAACGGATTTCCTGCCCATTCCCATCTCCGGATTCAAGGGCGACAACATTACCACGCGATCGGACAAAACGCCTTGGTACCACGGTGTGCCGCTGATCGAGCATCTGGAAACGGTGCCGCTCGATGTGACCGCGGATCAGGCCAAACCCTTCCGCATGCCGGTGCAGTGGGTGTGCCGGCCCAATCTCGACTTTCGAGGCTTCTGCGGATTGATTGCCAGCGGCACGGTCAAGCCCGGGGACGCCGTACGGGTCGTGCCCTCGGGCCGGACCTCGACCGTCGCGAGCATCGTGAGCCAGGGGGGCGATTTGCCGCAGGCCGTGGCGGGCCAATCGGTGAACATGACCCTCGTCCGATGAGGTCGATTGTTCCCGCGGCGACGTCATCTGTGTGGCGGACGCGCCCCCGCAGGTGGCCGATCAATTCGAGGCCACGCTGGTCTGGATGTCCGACGAGCCGATGGTGGCGGGGCGGCCGTACTGGCTCAAGATGGCGACGCAGACCGTTTCGGCAACCGTGGCGGCGCCCAAATACCAGGTGAACGTCAATACGCTCGAGCACCTCGCGGTCAAGACCTTCGACCTGAATGCGATCGGGGTGGCGACCGTCTCGACCAATCAGCCGATCGTGTTCGAGCCGTACTCCGAGAGCCGCACGCTCGGAGGGTTCATCCTCATCGACAAGATGACCAATGCGACGGTTGCCGCGGGCATGCTCAATTTCGCGCTGCGCCGGGCGCAAAACGTGCATCGGCAGGCTCTCGACATATCGCGCGACGCCCACGCGGGGTTGAAGAACCAGAATCCCGCGGTTCTCTGGTTCACCGGCTTGTCGGGGGCCGGCAAGTCGACCATCGCGAATCTCGTCGAGCGGAAGCTCTATCGCATGAATCGGCACACGTTCCTGTTGGATGGCGACAACGTTCGGCACGGGCTGAACAAGGATCTGGGGTTCACGGAAGCCGATCGCGTGGAGAATATCCGGCGCGTCGGCGAGGTGGCCCGGCTGATGACCGACGCCGGATTGATCGTCATCACCGCGTTCATTTCCCCGTTCCGTGCCGAGCGCCGTTTGGTACGGGACATGATGGTGCCGGGCGAATTCATCGAGATCCACATCGATACCCCGCTCACGGTGGCCGAATCGCGCGATGTGAAGGGTCTTTACAGGAAAGCGCGCGGCGGACAGCTCAAGAACTTCACGGGAATCGACAGTCCATACGAGGCGCCCGAGACGCCGGAGATTCGCATCGATACGACCAAGATGAGTCCCGAGGAAGCGGCGGACTTGATCGTTGACTATTTGATCCGGTGACGGGCGGGGCCGGCGCTGGACATTTCAGCCAGCCGCGCGCGCACGCGGCTGATATAAGCTGCCTCATCAGGCGGCGCACCGCATCGCTGCGCTTCGAAGAGGGTTTCCTCCAGCGCCTCCATGAGCAGATGCTCGGCACCGTGGGCGCCGACGAGCATCATGAGCGAGTGATGCAGCGCTCGAACGCCGGGCGGACGGTCGACCGACCATTGCTCCCTCACGGCCAGGTGCAGCCCCATGTGCAAGAAGGGGTTCACCGCGCCGCCCAACGGTTCGAAATGGCGCGCAGCGTCCACGCTTGCAACCACGCCATGGTATTCCGGGTGCAATTCGATCACTTCGGCGATCATCGCTTCGAGGGGCGACAGCGCCGCCGCGGCGAGGCGCTTCTTCCATGCGTCGACATAGGTCTGGCGGAGCTGGTCGCGGTTGTAGGGGTCACGCATGCGGGTGGTTGAATCTTGCGGCCGGGAGCGTTTCAGGGGCCTGTCGACGCCGGATGCAAGGCGACCCAATGGTCGATCTCGGGCAGCACCTCGCCGGCAATGCGCTGCTTTTGGCGGATCGACGCTTCCGACTCGAGGAAAGGCTTGCGCGCGTCCGGCGGGACGCTGCGCGCTTCGTACGCGCGCAGATCGGCAATGCGATCCGAGCGCGCGGATTCCGCGGCGACGTCCCTGGCGATCTCCCAGCGTGTGGTCTTCGACCACGGCAGCTGCGGATCGTCCAGGCGGGGAGCGAGCGCGTCCCAGACGATATCCGGGTGGCGCAGGGCGAGGCGGCTGAGGAGGCCGGGCGCGGTGCCGGCAGGCACCTGATCGCTCAAGGCGATGTCGGTCATGCGGCGCGCGATCGCTGGGTCCGAAACACCGGCCAGGGCGCGAAATACGCGCAGCTTCTCCAGCGGATCGGAAGCATCGTGCGCCCGCTTCAGCAGGATATCGAACGTTCCCGCATCGGCCTGCGCGGCCACGATGTCGAGGGCGGCGCGTTGCTCGCCGGGGGTGCCGCCCCCGTGGTCCATGAGCTGATGCGCGCGCTCGATGACCATTGGGTCGCCG
This sequence comes from uncultured Gammaproteobacteria bacterium, assembly GCA_963707765.1. Lineage (GTDB taxonomy): Bacteria > Pseudomonadota > Gammaproteobacteria > Steroidobacterales > Steroidobacteraceae > Bog-1198. The sequence goes on from CAVPQZ010000001.1 coordinate 541,955, forward strand.
AATCGTGCCTGCACTTCCTGCAGGTTTGCTCTTAGTATGGTGATGCTGGCCGGTTCCTTGGGGACCTCGCCGGCGCCAAGCGTCGCGGCCACGGGCGCGAGCAGCCCGAGGGCAAAGCGGCGATAGGCATCCCGGGACGGCCCTTCGCCGTAGCGCCGGTCGAGCATGGAGAGCACATTGAGGACTCGCTCCCAAACAACGGGATTTGCATCGGCGGGCAGTCCAAAGATCAGTGTCAGGAGGCGGCTCGCGGGCGCGGTCAAGGCGCTTCCCAATGCGGCGGCGTCGTTGATGAGCCCGAGCTGATCGGCCGGCGCCAGCATTGCCACACGAGTGGCAAGGGCGTAGAAGGTGTCGTCATCATATCGAACTCGGGCGTAGCCCTGTTGTCCCGCATTGACCAGCACCGGCGGCGTCAACGCCACCTTCCCGGCATCCTGCAGCAACAAGTACCGGGGCGTACCGCCCAATGCACCCACGGCGAGCGGCAACTGCCAGTGCTGCGCGCGGCATTCCGGCGAGCGTCTCCGGGTCGTCCACGAAGCGCGACTCAACCAGGTTCATTCCATCGCTGCTGCTGGTCACGGCGACGAGCGGCAGCCCCGGCTGTTGAGTGAAATCGCGTTCTATATCCAAGACGGGCCGGCCCGCCGCCGATTGGATGAGATGCCATAGGTCGGTGTCGACCGTGTTGCCGTAGGCATGAGCGCGCATGTAATTGCGCACGCCACTGCGAAACTTGTCGCGGCCGACGTAGGCGTTGAGCATGGTAATGATCGCCGCGCCCTTGTCATAGGTGATCGAGTCGAACGACTCCGCCGCCTGATCCGCCGTGTCGACCCGCTGCACCACCGGATGAGTGGAGGGCAAGGCATCGGCTTGCTTGCCGGCTTCGAATATGGCGGCTGCCTGCAGTCCTGTCTGCCATTCGGGATGCAATGCGTCCGCGGCGAACGTTTGCATCCAGCGCGCAAAGCCCTCGTTCAGCCACAGATCGTCCCACCAGGCCATGGTGACGAGATCGCCGAACCATTGATGGGCCATTTCATGGGCGACGACCAAAAAGACCGTCTGACGGTCCGCCTCGGTCGACGTGGCGGGGTCGAACAGCAGGTGGTTTTCGGAGTAAAATATGGCGCCCCAGTTTTCCATGGAACCGCCGTCGATCTGGCCCGGCGCCGCGATCAAGTCCAGCTTCGGCAGCGGGTAGGGGATGCCGAAGTAGCCGTTGTAGAAGTGCAGCAGCTTCGCCGCCTGCTCCAGGGCATATCGGGCCTTTGCAGTGTCGCCGCGCCTGACGACGATGCCCAGGTCCACGCCATCCACGGTGTCGTGGATCCGCTCGAAGTCGCCAACGCCCACGAACAAGAGGTAGGTCGACATTTGCGGAGTCTGCGCAAAACGTACCCGTTGCAGTGTCGGCGAGAGAGTCGTGGCCTGCGCGACGGGCATGTTGGACACGGCCATTTGATCCTTCGGCACGTCGATCGACAGGGTGAATGTCGCCTTGCGGCCCGGTTCATCCCAGCAGGGCAGCAATTCTCGGGCGGCGGCGGGTTCGAAGTTGGTGGCGAGCGTGCGGCGTGCGCCGCCCGGGCCGGAATAATCCATCGCAAAAAAGCCCAGTGTCTTTCGGCCAATGAATCCGTCGTACTCGATGACCAGCTCGTGTTTGCCGATGAGGATGGGCGCCGTAAAACTTAAGGTCGCTCGTCCCAACCGGTCATCGAGGGATACCTGCGCGGGCTGCCCGTCATCCACAACCGCACGATCAATCGACAGCCCCACGGAATTGAGCGTCACGGCGGAGGTGTTCGCCAGCGTGTTGAACGTGATGGACACCTTGCCCTTGAACGTCAGCTTCTCGGCGTCCGGCACGAGCAATACATCGTAATGGACCGGCAGGATGCCGGCTGGGAGTATTTCACGGGGCTGCGTCTCGACAACCGGGACCAAGCCGGCCGGCGCTGCCACCGACGCGATCAGCAGTAAGCAGGCGGCGATTTCAATCCGTGTCAAGCCACCATTGCGTTGACCATGAGCCATGAACCACCCCTGGCGATCGGACATCGTCAACAATTGTAATCAATATGTCCCTGCGGCGCCTATGCGGCGTAAAATGCTGCGATGAAGGGGTTTTCACGATGAATTGTTGTTCACGATGGCCGAATCGACCTGCGAGGCCGGTAATGTAGCAACGTCGAAAGGGAGTTTGGCATCCTGAGCCACATGGGTGATGATTTGGCGACGAACGTCGCTCCAAGGGTCGTATGGAGGAATTCCACCTCGTTTCCCTGGGGTTGGCCGCAGGCTCCCTAAGGCGTATTCCAGAGTTTGATGCGTAATTGAATGATCCGAATAGCGTTTAACAGGCTAATTCACCTCAAAGGACTATCATGAAAAAAATCGTTATTGCTTCGCTGTCCGCCGTGCTCTTAACGACGGTCGCCCTGGCCTATGAAATTCATCATCCGAATCTGAAAGACGCCCATCACGACGCGGGAAGCGCGATTGGACACATCGCGGAGGCGCAGAAGATGAACAAGGGCGTCGAGTTCGGCGGGCACGCCGAAAGGGCCGTCGAATTGTTGAAGCAAGCCCAGGCGGAGTTGGTCGAAGCCGACAAGTGGAACGACGCGCACCACCATTAAGGCCCAGCCGCGGCGTGTTCAACGGACCGGAGGGGCTGCCGCCCCTCCGGTCCGTTTCGTCTTGCGCCGATAATCGCACAAGTCTTCGATGACGCAGGCCGCACAATCCGGGACTCGGGCCTTGCACACGTAGCGGCCGTGCAGGATCAGCCAGTGATGGGCGTCCTGCCGGTATTGCGGGGGAACGACCTTGATGAGTTTGTCCTCCACCGCCCTCACGGTCGCCCCGGGCGCGAGGCCCGTGCGGTTGGCGACTCTGAAGATGTGGGTGTCGACCGCGATGGTGGGCTGTCCGAAAGCCGTGTTGAGCACCACGTTGGCGGTCTTGCGCCCGACGCCCGGCAGCGCTTCCAGCGCCTCTCGCGCCTGCGGAACCGAACCGGAGTGATCCCTCACCAGCGCCTCGCAGGCGGCGATGATGTGCTTCGCCTTGGTGTTGTAGAGCCCGATGGTCCTGATGAAGGGCTTGAGGCCGTCGACTCCCAGGGAGAGCATGGCCGCCGGGGTGTTCGCCGCCATGAACAACCCGGGCGTCACGCGGTTCACGCTCCTGTCGGTGGCCTGCGCCGACAGCATCACGGCGATCAGCAATTCGAACGGAGAGCCGTAGCGGAGCTCGGTGCGCGGCGCCGGATTCGCGCTCTGCAGCCTTTCGAACATCTCGCGGCGTCTTGCGGGGTTCACCGAAGCGCCGACGCCTTCTTCGCCGCAAGCTCGCGCTGACGCTCCTCGGCTCTGCGACGCAGCCGCTCGCTGTGCGCGCCGTAGCGCCCGCGGTTGATCCGCGGTTCCGTCGCACCCAAGCCGGGCCGCGGGCGCATCTCGATGCAGTCCACCGGGCACGGCGGCAGGCACAGCTCGCAGCCCGTGCAGTGATCCGCCAGCACCGTGTGCATGAATTTCTGCGCGCCCAGGATCGCATCCACGGGGCACGGCGGCAGGCATCGGGCGCAGCCGATGCAGCGGGTCTCGTCGATCCACGCGACCATGGGCGGCGACTCGACGCCATTGGCGGGGTTCAAGGGAAGCGGTTCCCGCCCAAGCAGCTCGGCGAGCGCGTGGATCGTGGCGCGGCCGCCGGGCGGGCATTGATTGATCGGCGCCTCGCCGGCGGCAATCGCCGCGGCATAGGGCAGGCAACCATCATAGCCGCAGCGCGTGCATTGAGTCTGCGGCAGCAGGGCATCGATTCGCGCCGCAAGGCCGGGCGCGGACTCGGTGCTCATCGCAGGACGGACGCACGCCGCGTCATTTGACGCGCATTCCGGGTGCGGCGCCGGAATCGGGAGACAGCGCGAAGATGTCCTTGCCGCCGGGGCCTGCGGCCAGCATCATTCCCTCCGAGACGCCGAAGCGCATCTTGCGCGGCTCCAGGTTGGAGACCACGACGATCAGCCGGCCGACCAGCGAACCGGGGTCGTAAGCGGCGCGAATGCCGGCAAATATCTCGCGCTTGCCGAGTTCCCCGACGTCGACCTCAAGTTTCAGGAGCTTGTCCGCGCCCGGGATCAGTTCGGCGCTCAAAATCTTCGCCACGCGCAGGTCGACGCGCATGAATTCGTCGATCGAGATCAGGTTGCCCTCCACCGCCGCAGCGGCCGCGAGTGCGGCGGCGTCGGTGGCGCGCGAGGGCGGGGACTGCCCGTCCGACGATGCCGCGCCGGCGGCTGCGGCCCGTGCCGGCTGCGGCGCGGCTGCCTCGGCGCCCACCTCGGCATCGATGAGGCGCGCCACGGCCTTGGGATCGAGCCGGGTCGCGAGCGGCTCATAGGCGAGTATGTTCGTCGCCAGCAACGGATCCACGACGCCATCCCAGGTCCAGGCGCCCTCCCGGAAGAAGCGTTGCGCCCGCGGAGGCCATGTCGGGCAGCACGGGCTGCAGATAGATCATCAGCACCCGGAAGAGGTTGAGGCCCTGCGTACAGATGCCTTGGATCTCGGGCAGGATGCCCGGCGCGGCGGATCCGAGAGCGGCCTGTTTCGCGAGCGCCCACGGCTTGTGCGCGTCGATGTATTGATTGGCGCGGTCCGCGAGGGTCATGATTTCGCGCATGGCACCCGCGGTGTCGCGCGCCTCGTAGGCCGCAGCGATGGGCTCGCGCGCCGCCGAGAAGGCCAGGTAGAGATCCGGATCGGGCAGGGTGCCCGAGAGGGTTCCGCCCGCGTACTTGGTGATGAAGCCGGCGCAGCGGCTCGCGATGTTCACGAGCTTGCCCACGACGTCGGAATTCACCCGCAGCGAGAATTCGTCCAGATTCATGTCCAGGTCGTCGATGCCGGGGCCCAGCTTGGCCGCAAAGTAGTACCGCAGATATTCGGCCTTGAAATGGTCGAGATACGCCCTGGCCGTGATGAACGTTCCGCGCGACTTGGACATCTTCTGTCCGTTGATGGTCACGAAACCATGCGTGTGCACCGACGTCGGCTTGCGAAATCCCGCGCCTTCCAGCACCGCCGGCCAAAACAGCGTGTGAAAGTACAGGATGTCCTTGCCGATGAAATGATGCAGTTCGGTGCGCGCGTCCGCGCCGAAGAAGTCGTCGAATTTCAACGCCGTGCGTGCGCACAGCTGCGCAAAGCTTCCCAGGTAGCCGATGGGCGCGTCGAACCAGACGTAAAAGTACTTTCCCGGCGCATCGGGGATCTCGAAGCCGAAGTAGGGCGCATCGCGCGAGATGTCCCAGTCCTTCAACCCCTGCGAGAACCATTCGCCGAGCTTGCGCGCGACGCTCTCCTGAACCGCGCCGCTCTCCGACCCAGGCCGCCAGGCGCGATTCGAAGGCGCTCAGCCGGAAGAAATAATGCTCCGAATCGCGCCACACGGGCGGCGTCCCGCTCACGGCCGATATCGGATTGCGCAGGTCGGCAGGCGAGTAGGTGGCGCCGCAGTTCTCGCAGGAGTCGCCGTACTGGTCGGCCGCCCCGCAGTTCGGACAAAGTCCCTTCACGTACCGATCGGGCAGGAACATTTTCGCCGAGTCGTCGTATGCCTGGCGAATGACCCGCCGGTCGATGAAGCCGGCGCCGCGCAGCGCCAGATACATGCGATCACAGACCGCACGGTTCTCGGGCGAGTGCGTCGAGCCGAAATTGTCGAGGCCGATCAGCATGTCCTCGAGATCGCGCTTGTGTTCGGCGTGCACGCCCTCGATCAGGTGCTCGGGGGTCACTCCTTCGGCCTGCGCCTTGAGCATGATCGGCGTGCCGTGGGTGTCGTCGGCGCAGACGTAGTGGCATTCGTGGCCGCGGAGCTTCTGGAAGCGCACCCAGATGTCGGTCTGCACGGCCTCGAGCAGGTAGCCCAGATGGATGGGGCCGTTGGCGTACGGCAGCGCGCTGGTGACGAGGATTCTGCGTCTTCGGGTCATGCCAAATTATGCCATGACCGAACCCCGACGTGGTGCGACCCGCCTCAGGACGCGTCGCGAAATTGCTCGAATCGGGACTTGCTGATCGCCTTCTTGAAGGCCTCCTTGCCGGTGATTATGCGCTGCTCCATCAGCGCCTGGATGGCGGAATCCATGAGCCGCATGCCGGAGCCGCCGCCGCTCTGCATGGCATTCTCCAGCTGGTCCATCTTGCCCTGACGGATCAGATTGGCGACCGCGGGCGTGTTGATGAGGATCTCCAGTGCGGCCACGCGGCCCTGGCCGCCGGCCGTGGGAATGAGCTGCTGCGACACGACGCCGCGAAGGCTGGTCGACAGCATCGTCCGCACGTGAGGCTGCTTGTCGGCCGGGAACGCGTTGACCAGTCGATCGACGGTGGCCGCGGCGCCGTTCGTGTGCAGAGTGCCCATCACCAGAATGCCCATCTCGGCAGCGGTCACGGCGATGCTCATGGTCTCGAGGTCGCGAAGCTCGCCGACCAGGATGACGTCCGGGTCCTCGCGCAACGCGGACAGCAGGGCCGATGAGAAGGACTGCGCATGCACGCCGATTTCGCGCTGGCTGATGAGGCACTGCTTGCGGGTGTGCACGAACTCTATGGGGTCCTCGATCGTGAGGATGTGCCCCTTCTCGCGCATGTTGATGTCGTCGATCATCGCGGCCAGCGTCGTCGACTTGCCCGAGCCGGTCTTCCCCGTGACGAGGATGAGGCCATTGTTGATCTTGCACAGATTCATCACGGCTTCGGGGAGCTTGAGCTCGGCGGCGGTACGCGCCTTCGAGGGGATGGCCCGGAACACCGCTCCCATGCCGTTGAGCTGGCGCATGACGTTGACCCGGAACCGGGCCACGTTCGGTATGCTGTAGGCGAAATCCGTGCCGTCCTTGGCCTCGAACCGCTCGACCGACAGTTTCGGCATGATCTCGTACAGGGTCGCCTTGACCATGTCCGCGGCGAGCGGTTCGGCGGCCAGCGGCTTGAGCTCGCCGTATTGGCGCACGCGCGCCGGGTCGCCCGCGATGAAGTGCAGGTCGGAGCCGTTCTTATCCAGCACCTGGGTCAGATAGCTGTCGATGGCCGGCACGTTTTCCTCAGGACGTCGTGGATGCGATGGGCGCGAATTGCATGTCGGTCACGTATCGTTGGAAGGGCCGCTTGTCCGAGGCATACATGTAGGCCTGTTCGGGATCCACTTCCTTGGCGGCTATGGCCGTCAGCAGCGCCTGGTCCATGAGCTGCATGCCGTGCTCCTTGCCCATCTGGATCTGGCTGGGGATCTGGTGCGTCTGATCGGTCATGATGAGTTTGCCGATCGCCTTGGTGACCACCATGATCTCGCAGATCGCGCGGCGCGCACGCTGGTCCGGACTCTTGACCAGGATCTGGGTGATGACGGCGATCAGGCTCGCCGAGAGAAAAGTCTTGGTTTGTTCGCGCTCCTCCGTGGGCAGCGCATCGACGATGCGGTCCAGGGTCTTGGTGGCGCTGGTGGTGTGCAGCGTGCCCAGCACCAGGTGGCCGGTCTCGGCGGCCGTCATGGCCATGGAAATGGTCTCGGCATCCCGCATTTCGCCGACCAGGATCACGTCCGGATCTTCGCGCATGGCCGCGCGGACGCCCTCGGCGAACGACGGCAGGTGCGTTCCCAGCTCGCGTTGGATCACCTGGCTCGACTTGCTGCGGTGAACAAACTCGATGGGATCTTCCAGGCTGATGATATTGAGCGAGCGCGTGGCGTTCAGGTAGTCGATCATGGACGCCAGCGTCGTCGATTTACCGGTCCCGGTGGCGCCGGTGACCAGGATCATTCCCTGGTGATAGTCGCATAACTTTGCTCACCACGGGCGGCAGGCTCAACTGTTCCATGGACGGGATGGCGGTGGGGATCGCACGAAAGGCCGCCCCCATGCCGGTTTCCTTCCGGTATACGTTGACCCGGAAGCGGTGGCCGTCCCCGGACACGTACGAGAAATCGATGTCCCTGCCCTCTCGAAGATTCTTTTGCTGATTCTGCGTGAGCACTTCCGTGATGTAGGCTTCGAGCTCGGTATCGCCGAGATCGCGGAATTTGATGGGGATCAGGTCGCCGTGCATCCGCATCATGGGCGGCACGCCGACCGCCAGGTGCAGATCCGAGCAGCCCTGCGCAACCGCGAGCTTGAGGAACGAATCGATTCTTGCCATAACGCGGTAGGCTACCCGTAAGCGGCCTGTTTTTCGAGTGCGGGGGCCGACCAGCGTGCATAAACGTGAGGTGGGTCTAAATATCGGGGCCAAACCCCTCGCGGTCCGGACGGCGCGGCCCTACAGGAACTTCTCGAGGGCCAGGCGAAGCTCGTCCATGGTCTGGGCCCGTTTGGCCTTGTCCAGGGACATGCATTTCATGACCAGGTTATTGAGCTCCACGGGCAGATCCTTGTTGATCTCCATGGGGGGCCGGGCCTTGCCCTGCACGTGCTGGTACATGACGGACATGTGGTCGCCGCGCGAATAGGGCGGCACGCCGGTGAACATCTCGTAAAGGATCACGCCCAGGCTGTAGATGTCGGCCCGCTCATCGACCTTCTTGCCCAGGATCTGCTCGGGCGCCATGTACTTCGGCGAGCCGATCACGTAGCCGGTCTTGGTCAGCTGGGTGTCGCCCTGGCTCTGCGCCGCGGCGACGCCGAAATCGACGATCTTGAGCAGGCTGTCGTTGTCGATGAGCACGTTCGCGGGCTTCAAGTCGCGGTGCACGATGCCGGCCTGGTGGGCCACGGCCATGCCGGTGGCGATGTCGATGCCGAACTTGATCGCCCGCTTGAGGTCGACGGGCTTCTCGTTGACGATCTCGCCGCCCAGCGTGTGGGACGGGAAATATTCCATGGAGATCGCGTAGTTGCCCTGGATGTACAGGAAGTCGTAGATGCGGATGACGTTCCGGTGCGTGATCTTGCGGCTGTAGCGCAGTTCGTGCACGAAGCGCTTCATCATCTCCTCGTCCGAGGCGACGTTGGGGTTCAAGAACTTCAAGATCAGCCGCTCCTCCACCACGGTGTCTTCCATGAGCAGCACCGTGCCGAACGCGCCCTTGCCGATCTTCTCGATGAACTTGTAGCGGCCCTCGATGACGTCGCCCGGCTTCAGCGTCGCGATATCGAGGCGCGGTGTCGGCTGCGCCTCGTTTTCCTTCACGATCTTCGACAGCTCCTGGTTTTCGATGAGGAGCGTCTTCGCGGGCTCCTGCATCTGCGCCGCACGCTGGTTGGCGGCGATCTGCGTCACGGAGAAGCGGTTGTCGAGCTCCGTCATGGCCCGTGCGATCGCCTGGCTGATCGTGCCGTCGCCGGCCGAGGCGGACTGCAGCCGCAGACGGATGGTCTCCGCGTGGCTCTCGTCCGCCAGTTTCGCCAGCGCCGCGATGACCTCGACCTTGATCTCGTTCTCGGGCCGCTGCAGCAGCGGCAGCAGCTGGTCGATGGATTTCTGGTCTCCGAGCTTCGCGATGCCCCGAATGACCGTGGGCAGGGATTTGGGCGCGCCGGCGCTCAACATTTCCAGGAAGCGCGGCAGCGCCTTCGGCGTGCCTATCTCGGCCAGCGCATCCACCGCCCGTTCGCTCACCCACCAGTCGGGGTCCTTGGTGGCCTCGAGCAGCTGAGCGACCGCGCGCTCGTCCTTGGTCTGGTTCAGGATCTCGATCGCCGCCCGGCGGATGTCCTGATTCTCATCCTTGATCAGCGTCAGGACGGCGTCGACGACCCGCGGGCCGCCGATCTTGCCGAGCGCGTCGGCGGCGCGCGTGCGCACCCACCAGTCGCTGTCGGCGATCACTTCGAGCAGATACTTGACCGATTTGGACGTGCCGACCACGTTCAGCACCTCGACGGCCGCGCGCCGGGCGTACTCGTTTTCGTCCTTGAGCACGTCCACCAGGAACTTGACGGTATCCGGGTGATTGGCCTTGACCACCACGTCGACGGCCTTGTTCTGCACCTCGATCTCGGGATCCTTGAGCATGCTGCAGATCAAGGGCATGTCGAAGGGCCCGTCCATGCGCTGGAGCGCCGACAGCGCGGCCGAGCGGACGAATTTGCTGTTGTCCTTGAGCTGGCGCTGTATGGCCTGCTGAACCTTCGGCGTGTTGAAGCGGGCGAGCACGTTGATGATATGCAGGCGCGCGACCGGGTCCTTGCCCTCGATCCTCGCAATCAAATCGTCGAGCGAGGATTCGTCGGCGAGATCGCCCACGATCTTGAACAGGCCGGTCCGCTCGCTTGCATCCTGGGTGTAAGCCGCGTTCAACAGCTCGCGCACCGTGAAGCGGCCCTTTTGCGCCGCGATCACCTCGATGATGGCGGACTTGGGCATGTCGGGCTTGGTCAACGCATCCAACAGGGCGTTGGCCGGGTAGTTGCGCGACGTGGACAGCGCCCAGGCGATCCCGGACATCGCCCGCCCGTTCGTTTCCGCCATGGTGCGCAGGATCCGGGGCAGGGACTTGCCGTCGATCAGCCGGGACAGGGCGTCGACCAGCGCCAGGGTCTCCTTCTTCTCGGCGCTGGACAGGGCCGCGATGATCGGTTCGATGGCGCTGGATCCGATGGCCACCAGCCTGTCCAGAGCCTTTTGCCCGTCGGGCCCGCCCGGATTTGCGCTGGATTTGATCTCGGCGATGAGCCGATCGGCACGATAGTTGGCGAAAAAACTCATTCGGCGCCTTGAAGTTGCGCGTACCCCGGCAGCGTCCCTATCCCACCTCAGGTGTCAACGCCACCCCATAAACCAATGTCAACGGCGAATTATGCCACACCGGACGCGGTTCTCCGTGTACGGTAGAATATGCCCACACATGAGCGACTCCACCGTGACGGCCAGCGCGATTCGCGAAAAATTGGGTGCCTACACCGATCCTTACCTTGCGCAAACGTTGACGCAGGTCAAGGCGATTGGCGCGGTATCGGTGAATTCCGATGCGGTCCGGATCGAGTTGACCTTGGGATTCCCGGTGGGCGGCTATGGTCCCGAGCTCGCGGCGGCCCTGCAGACCCATCTGGGGGCGGACCTGTCCGGCCGGCGGATCGAGCTCGATCTGAAGGCGAACATCACCGCCCATGCGGTGCAGAAGACGCTGAAGCCGCTGGAGCGGGTCAAAAATGTGATCGCCGTCGCATCCGGCAAGGGCGGAGTCGGAAAATCCACGACCGCGGCGAATCTAGCGCTGGCCTGGGCGGCCCAGGGGGCCCGGGTGGGCCTGCTGGATGCGGATATCTATGGGCCCAGCCAGCCGCTCATGATGGGGCTGACGGGCCGCACCCCGGATCTCGAGGCGGACGGCAAGCACATGATGCCCCTGCGAGCCTACGGCGTCGAAGTGATGTCCATCGGCTTCATGATCGACCCTGCGCAACCGATGGTGTGGCGCGGCCCGATGGTGACTCAGGCGCTGACCCAGCTCCTGGGGGACACGAATTGGAGTGAACTCGATTATCTGGTGGTGGACATGCCGCCGGGAACCGGGGACATCCAGCTCACCCTGGCGCAGCGAGTGCCGGTGAGCGGAGCGGTCATCGTCACGACGCCGCAGGACATCGCCCTGTTGGACGCCCGCAAGGGCCTCAAAATGTTCGAAAAGGTCGACGTGCGGGTGCTCGGCGTGGTCGAGAACATGAGCGTCCATGTGTGCAGCCAGTGCGGGCACGTGGAGCACCTGTTCGGCAGCGGCGGGGGGGCGAGGATGGCCGCGGAGTACGGCACCGTGCTGCTGGGCGAGCTGCCGTTGGACATCCGCATCCGAGAGGATGCGGACGGCGGGGCGCCGACGGTCGTCGCCGAGCCCGACAGCTCCCGCGCGCTCGCCTATCGTCAGATGGCGAGGCGGACGGCGGCGCGCCTCGCAACCCTCAACAAGGATTACAGCAAGTTGTTCCCCAAGATCACGATCGAAGCCACCTGATGAGCATCAAAAGCGACCGCTGGATCCGGCGAATGGCCGCCGAGCACGGGATGATCGAGCCTTTTTCGCCCGAACAGGTGCGGGTGTCCAACGGCCACAAGATCGTGTCGTACGGCACGTCGAGCTACGGCTACGACGTCCGTTGCGCCGAAGAATTCAAGATCTTCACCAACATCAATTCCACGATCGTCGACCCGAAGGCCTTCGACGAGAAGTCCTTCGTGGATTTCAACGGTCCCGTGTGCATCATTCCGCCGAATTCCTTCGCGCTCGCGAGAACCGTGGAATACTTTCGCATCCCGCGCAGCGTGCTCACGGCCTGCCTCGGTAAATCGACCTACGCACGCTGCGGAATCATCGTGAACGTGACGCCCCTGGAGCCGGAGTGGGAAGGGCACGTCACGCTCGAATTCTCGAATACGACGCCGTTGCCCGCCAAGATCTACGCGAACGAAGGCGTGGCGCAGATGTTGTTCTTCGAATCCGACGAGGTTTGCGAGACCAGTTATCGAGATCGCGGCGGCAAGTACCAGGGCCAGCGGGGGGTCACGCTCCCGAAGACCTGAGCGCCGGCGGACGGCGGCGCTCAGGGGTCGGCGCGGCGCGGAACGGACCCTCGCGATGCCTCAGCGCGACACGGACTTGATCCGCATCGCGAATTCGAGCTTGCCGTCGCGGGAGCGTTCGGCCTGCACCGGCACGTATCCCAGGGACGGCGCGAACCACATCCGCAGCAGACGGTTGTTGCCGGGGCGCTGGCTGGCGACGACCACCGTATCGAGCATTCCCAGCGCCGTGCGAATCCTCGCGGGCCCTTCCACGGTATAACCGAACTCCTTGACCTCGTCCTTGTCCAGTATCGGGATCGTTCTCGGAAGATTCCCGTTCTTCAGATCCAGCATGGTCTCGATCTGGATGGACAATATGTCCTGGGTACCGTCGGGGAGCTTCAGGTCGATGGGCTTTCCCTCCTCCAGGCCGCGGGCGCGGCCGTGGCTCCAATCGAACGCGATCTCCAATGACGAGTCGCCTTGTTCCGCGCGGTAGCGGTCGGGCCGCACGTGCCCGCCCTGCAGGCTGATCCAGCTCTTCTGCACCACGTCGTTGTTGTAGACCAGGCGAAAGATTCCGCGCGCCGTCATGGTCCACGTGTAGAGGAATTGGCCGGGGGACGGCCCGGTCCGCAGTTCGATGTCGCTGGTGCCCACCGTGATGGATCGCCACTCGGCGGTGTAGTGCGCCGTGAAAGGGGCGATGGATTCCTCATCGGCCGCGAGACCGCGCGGGCCGGCGCCCGCGAGCAGCAAGGCGGCCGCGAGGCGCCATGCGTCAAAGGGCCGGCGCATGCCCGTCCCGGTACTGTACCGGCGCGCTCAACTCGGCGCCGTCCAGCAACGCCCGCCCGCCGCACAATCGCAGGCGTCCCGCGCAGTACCAACCCACGGCCAGCGGATAGATTTCGTGCTCCACCGCGAGCACCCGCGCCGCGAGCGTGTCCTCGTCGTCGTCCGCGCGGACCGCCACCTTCGCCTGTACGACGGCCGGGCCGCCGTCGAGTTCCTCCGTCACGAAATGCACCGTCGCTCCGTGCTCGGCGTCGTGCGCGGCCAGCGCCTGGCGGTGGGTGTGCAGACCGGGATGCCTGGGCAGCAACGACGGGTGAATGTTCATGATGCGTCCTGCGTAGCGCCCGACGAATTCGGGCGACAAGATGCGCATGAATCCGGCCAGCGCGATCAGCGACGGCGCGCATTCGTCGATCGCCTGCGACAGCAGGCGTTCGAACGCCGGGCGGCCCCCGGAGTGCGGCGCCGGGAGCGCGCGGCCCGCCACGCCGAGGCTCGCCGCCAGTCCCAGGCCGGCCGCGTCGGCCTTGTCGGACAGGACGAGGGCAACCCGGTAGCGGGCCCCGGGATTTCGGGCGTGCTCCACCAGCGCGCGCATGTTGCTGCCGCGACCGGAAATCAGCACCACCAGGCGCGGGATGCTCGGGTCGTTCAAGCCAAGCGGGGTGTTCGGGTCGCCCAAACGATGCGGGGCGTTCGGGTCGCTCAAACGATGACGACGCCGCGCGAGCCGGCCCGTACCTCGCCGATCACGCGCGCTTCCTGACCGGCCTCGCGGAGCAAGTCGACGGCCCGGTCGGCGTCGCCGGCGCGCAGCTGTACGGTCATCCCGATGCCGCAATTGAATACCCGGTACATCTCCTCGTCGGCGACGCATCCCTGCGCTTGCAGCCAATCGAACACGGGCTCGCGCGGCCAGGCGCTGCGCTCCAGAACGACCTCGAGTCCCGCCGGGATCACCCGCGGAATGTTGTCGACCAGTCCGCCGCCCGTGATGTGGGCGAGGCCGCGGACCGGCAGGGCCCCGATGAGCTGCAGGAGGGGTTTGACGTAAATGCGGGTCGGCGCCATGAGACGGTCGATCAGCGCGACTCCCTCCACCGGCGCACCGGGGTCGGCTCCGCTCACCTGCAATATCCGGCGTATCATCGAGAAGCCGTTGGAGTGCGGGCCCGAGGAGGGCAGCCCCAGCACGACGTCGCCGGCGCGCGTGCCCCCGCCGTCGATGATGGCGTCCTTCTCCACGATGCCGACGCAGAAACCCGCAAGGTCGTAGTCCCCGCCGTGGTACATACCCGGCATCTCGGCGGTCTCCCCGCCGACCAGCGCGCAGCCCGCCTGGACGCAGCCCTCGACGATGCCCTCGATGACGCGGGCGGCGACGTCCACGGCGAGCTTCCCGGTCGCGAAATAGTCGAGAAAATACAGCGGCTCGGCGCCCTGGACCAGGACATCGTTGACGCACATCGCGACCAAGTCGATGCCGACGGTGTCGTGGCGGCCGGTGTCGATCGCGAGGCGCAGCTTCGTGCCGACCCCGTCGGTGCCTGAGACGAGCACCGGCCTGCGGTAGCGGTCCAGGGGAACCTCGACCAGCGCGCCGAACCCGCCGAGTCCGGTAAGAACCTCGCGGCGCATGGAGCGCCGCACCGCCGGTCCGATGCGATCCACCAATTCGTCGCCGGCGTCGATGTCGACTCCGGCATCGCGATACGTAACAGGCGTCCGCTCAGTCATTCGGGTCCTCGAGGTCAGAAGGGGGCCCGGCGCCGGGGCGAAGGCCAGCTGTGGTATTTTACATGAGGGGACAATCGGCTTCCGTGATTCGTACATGCGACCTACATTCCACGCCATTTTCAGCCCATTCCTGCGCCTCGCGGCCCTGTGCGTGTTCGCGGCGGGCACGGCCGGCCCCGCGCTGGGGATGACGCGAATCGACGTGTTCCAGGCGACCGTGCCGCTCGCGGATCACTCGGAGGCGGCGCAGTCGGCGGCATTCCAGGCGGCGATGAAAGTCGCGCTGATTCGCGCCACGGGCCGCCGGACGGCGGATGAGGACGCCGCGTATGCGCCGCTCATCGGCAATGCGCGCCGCTATGTGCAGCAATATCGCAGCGCCCCGGACAACCAGCTGTGGGTTTCCTTCGACGGACCCGCGCTCGAGCGCTGGCTCACCCAGAACGGCCAGCCGTTATGGGGCCGTGACCGGCCATCCACGTTCGTCTGGCTGTCGGTCCAGAACGGGGCGCCGACTGCGGCCGCGCTGTCAGGCGACGACACATCCGATCTCAAATCCGCGGTGGATGCGGCGGCGGCCATCCGCGGCCTGCCGTTGGTCTGGCCCACGGCCGACGCCGTATCCGCCAATGCAGCCGCCAATCCCGTCGATTTGGCTCACCGGCTGGGCGCGGAAGGGGTGCTCGTGGGACGCGCCAACGGCGCGACGGCGGCGGCCGGCGTTCATTGGACCCTGACGTTCCAGGACCGCAGCCAGGAGATCTCGGGACTCCAGGAGGGCATCAATCACACGGCGGATCTGTATGCGGGCCTGTATTCCGCCAGCGGGAGCCTCGCGCCGGTGGAGATCGAGGTGACCGGAATCGGCGATCTGCAGGACTACGCCGGCGTACAGGCGTACCTCGAGTCGCTCAATTTCATCACCCATACGGGCGTCGAGGCGTTGAGCGGCGACACCGTGCGCTTTCTCCTGACGATGCGCGGAGGCATCGAGCCCCTGCAGCGCGCGATTGCCTTGAACGGCCGGTTGCAATCAATCCCCGCGGGTGAGAACGGAATCCAGCGCTTTCAGCTGCGGCGGTGATCCATGCGCCGCTGGCTGCCGCTCATTCCGAACATCATCAGTTCCATTCGGATTCTTCTGGCCGTGCCGATCGCACTCACGCTCGCGCGGCATCATTTCGCCTCGACGCTGTGGCTGTTTGCGGTCGCCGCGGCCTCCGACGGCGTCGATGGATGGCTGGCCAAGCGCTTCGGCTGGCAATCCGAACTCGGCGGTCTGCTGGATCCGATCGCGGACAAGCTGATGCTCGCCACCGTGTTCGTCATGCTGACCTGGCTCGGCAACCTGCCGGTGTGGCTGACGGCGAGCGTGGTTGCGCGGGATTGCATCATCGTCTCCGGCGCGGTGGCCTACCGGATTCTGGTCGGTCCGGTCAGGGGGCGGCCGTCCCTGGTGAGCAAATTGAACACCGTGTGCCAGATCGTGTTCATTCTCGACATCATCGCCGCGCAGCAGTTCTCCTGGCCGCATGCCTGGGGCGTGGCGCTCGGAGCGCTGGTATTCGTGACCGTCAGCGTCAGCGGCATCGATTACGTGCTGGTGTACGCGCGGCAGGCGGCCGGAGAACTCAGGTCGAGGCAATCCTCGGTCCGCGCCGGGCGATCGAGGCCCGCATGAAGCAGATCCCGCTCGGCGTGCGGTTGCGGGACGACGCCACTTTCGAGGGCTTTGCGCCGGGACGGAACGGCGAAGTTCTTGCGGCATTGCGCGGCCCGGCGGCGGCGCCCTTGTGGTTGTGGGGAGGCCAGGGCTCGGGCAAGACTCACCTGCTGCAGGCGGCGTGCGCGGCTGCGGGCGGCACGGCGGCGTATTTCCCGCTGAGCCGGCCGCAGGCGCTGCCTCCCGAGGCGCTGGCCGGGTTCGAGCGCTGCCGCGTGCTGTGCCTGGACGAAGTGGATGCCGTCGCCGGCGATGTTCCCTGGGAGCGCGCGCTGTTCCGCCTGTTCAACGACGGCGCGGATCTTGGCACGCGGATGATTTTCGCGGCCGCCGCGCCGCCGCGCGCGGTCCCCTGGGGCTTGGACGATTGGCGGTCGAGGGCCGGCTCGTGCGTGGTCTACCAGCTGCAGGACCTCGATGATGCCGGCCGAATCGAGGCATTGCGGCTGCGAGCGGCGCAACGCGGCCTGCAGCTGCCGGCCGAGACCGCGGAATATCTGCTGCGGCGCCAGCCGCGCGACTTGCGCTCCCTGCTCGGCATTCTGGACCGGCTGGACGAGGCGTCGTTGATCGCACAGCGCCGCCTGACCATTCCCTTCATTCGCGACGCGCTGGAGAAACTCTCAGAAAGCCCACCATAGCGCAGAACCACGCGAACACCAGCAGGAGACTGATCGACGCCACCCAGCGCGCCGCGGGGTTCGCCAAGAGCTCGGTGATCGAAAATACGAGGTAGGGAATCGTGAAGAGAGTCGCCCAGGCGTAGGTGTGGCGCCGACCCCTGGCCAGGCCGTTGAGCACCGCAAACAGCGGCAGCACCGCGATGACGCACAGGGACCGGGAATAACCTGCCGTCATCCAGGCCAGCAGCGACAGCGCCAGCGCGGTCCAAAGAACCAGGGTCAGGCGGCGGGCGATGCGCTCGGCGCTCAAGCGTCCGGCCTCAGGCGGCTCGCGAGCCTGGCCACCCGCGCGCCGAGCGCATACGCCAGTTCGCGTTCGGAATCCGACAGCGCGCCGGGACCGCTCGTGCCTGCGACGTGGCTTGCGCCGTACGGCGTGCCGCCGCTGCGGGTTTCCGTCAGGCCCCGCTCGACGAAGGGCAATCCGACCAGGATCATGCCGTGGTGGAACAAGGGGACCATCATCGACAGAAGCGTCGATTCCTGACCGCCGTGCATGGTTTGGGTGGAGGTGAATACCGCGGCGGGCTTGTCCACCATCGCACCCGCATGCCAAAGCGCGCTCGTGCCATCCAGGAAGTGTTTCAACGGGGCCGACATGTTGCCGAACCGCGTCGGGCTTCCGAGGATCAAGCCGCTGCATTCCAGCAAGTCCTGGTGGGTGGCGTAGGGCGGCCCGTCCTCGGGCACCGGCGCTGCGAGCGGCTGGGTTGCGGCGGCAATCGCGGGAACCGTGCGCAATCTCGAGCGCATTCCGGCAACTCCCTCGACGCCCCGGCATATCTGCCGCGCCATGGCCGCCGTGCTGCCTTGGCGTGAATAATACAGAACCAAGATCTCGCTCATGGGGTGCCCTTGGGGGAAAAGCGTGTATGGCGGCAATTTGCGGCGCCGGCGCAACGAGCCGGCTGCGCCGGCGCAATCATAGTACAGGGGCGGGTGGTTTGACGGCCTTCGAGGCTGTTGTTAGTGTCCGTTACCCTTATGTTGCGCTTCATCGCGGTATTTCTCGGGATTGCCTGCCTCGCGGCGTGCGCCGGCGCACCCGTGCAGGAAATGAGCGATGCCCGCCAGGCCATCGTGGCCGCCCGGGCAGCCGGCGCCACCGAGGCGAATTCCCCGGACATGTACGCGGCGGCCGAGGCGATCAGCCGCGCGGAACGGCTCCTGCAGGCCCAAGAGTACACGCGGGCCCGCCTGGCCGCGCTGCAGGCCAAGAGCCACGCCGGCGCCGCTCTAGTCAGCGCGCAGCACGGCGCTGACGGGTCCGCCCGATCCGCGGCGCCGGGCACCGCCACCACCACCACCACCGGCACCGTTCCGCCGCCCAGTCAGCCGCGCTAGCCGGCGCCGCCGCCACACTCGAGGTTACCTTGGAGGGGATCGTTCGGCGCTTCCGGATCACGGGAAAGGTCCAAGGCGTCTATTTCCGCCACAGCACGCGGATCGAGGCCGAGCGACTCGGGATTCAGGGCGTCGCGCGCAATCTGCCGGATGGATCGGTCGAGGTCATCGCGTGGGGGGCGGCGGCGGCGGTGGAGAGTTTGCACCAATGGCTGCATCGCGGTCCGAGGGCCGCGCATGTCGCGGCCGTGCGCGAGCTCGACCCAGCTTCGGGCGGCGACGAGCCGGGCCATTTTGGGCAATTCTCGATCGAATAGCCCGCGGCCGGCGCGAGCCTTCGCGGGCGGGGACCCTGTCCGAGACGTCTGCGCCGCCGCGCGGGCAGAACGTTAAAAACGCCAGATCCTCTGCCAGCGTTGCATGACCAGCGCGGGGTAGGTATTGCGGCCCAGGCTTCCGTTGTACCGCGCCAGCGCGCGCGCCCAGTCATGATGCTCGGCACGCAGGTAGAAACGCAGGATCTCGCATCCCATGCGGATGTTGGGCGCGACACGGACGAGCTGGTTCTCCACGCCCAGCTGGCGCGGCCAGAAGGGCATGACCTGCATGAGTCCGACGGCGCCCGCCGGAGACACGGCCCAATTGTCGAAGCGGCTCTCGACGTCGATCAGCGCGAGCACCAGATCGGGGGGCAACTGCAACGTCGGATCGCGCCTGGCCTCGCAGAACACCGTGTCGAGGATCGCCAGCCGCACGTCGTGAGCGGGGATGATGCGCGACAGCCGCGGTTCCATCGCCTTGTGCCAGACCTCGAAGTCGTACTTGTCGGCGATGCAGTCGCCCTTGCCGACGATGCTCTGCAGCAGTCCCCCGAGCTCCGGATCGCGCTGCTGGTCGGCATGGGCCGCCGGCGCGAGCAGGACGAGCCAGGCCAGGGCCTGGGCGGCTGCGAGCCGCGCACCGATCGTGCGAGGAGCCCCGGGTCTCAGGCGTGCAACCTCCCGCGAATGAACCCCACGGGATCGGCGGCGGGGATGTCGGTGGATTCGAGGTCCCGCCGGTGGCGGTATTCCAAGTTCCCGGCATCCAGCCCGCGCTCCCCGATGACGATGCGGTGGGGGATCCCGATGAGCTCCGCATCGGCGAATTTGACGCCCGGCCGCGCGTCCCGGTCATCGAGCAGCACGTCGATGCCGGCGGCGCTGAAGCTCGCGTACAGCGCGTCGGCGGTCTCGGTGACCCGCGCGGACTTCCGGTAGTTGATCGGCACCAGCACCACTTGAAAGGGCGCGATCGCGTCGGGCCAGATGATGCCATTGGCGTCGTGGTTCTGCTCGATGGCCGCGGCGACCACGCGCGTGACACCGATGCCGTAGCACCCCATGTACATCGGCACCGACTTGCCCTGCTCGTCGAGGACGGTGGCCTTCATCGCCTCGCTGTAGAGTTGCCCGAGTTGAAAGATGTGGCCCACCTCGATGCCCCGCGCGATGTCCAGCGTGCCCCGCCCGCTGGGCGAGGGATCGCCCTTCTGGACGTTGCGGATGTCGTGGGATTGCGGATCCGGAAGATCCCGGCTCCAATTCACGCCCGTGTAGTGCACGTCCCTCTCGTTGGCCCCGCACACGAAGTCCGCCAGAGCGGCGGCGGCATGGTCGACGTAGATCCGGCCCGCGAATCCCACGGGACCGATGGAACCGGGATCGCAGCCGATGGCCTCGCGGACGCGCTCCGCGCTCGCCATGCGCAGCGGATTGGCGATTCCCGGCAGCTTCTGCACCTTGACCGCATTCAGCTCATGATCGCCGCGCAGCACGCAGGCAACCACCCCGTCCTTGGTGCCGTCGACCAACAGCATTTTCACGCACTGCGCCGGACCGACATGGAGATATTCCGAGAGCTCGGCAATGGTGCGGGCATGCGGCGTTGCCACCTTGGCGAGAGCTTGCGAGGGTGCGGGGCGAGGCGAGCTCGAGCGCTGCGTCGCCGCCGTCTCCACGTTCGCGGCGTAGTCATCCGCGTCGGAGAACGCGATGGCGTCCTCGCCCGAGTCCGCCAGGACGTGGAATTCCTGCGTCGTGCTGCCGCCGATGGTGCCGCCATCGGCCTGGACCGCCCGGAATCGGAGGCCCAAGCGCGTGAAGATGCGCGTATAGGCGTCGAACATCGCGCGGTAGCCGTCAGCGAGACCGGCCGCGTCCGCGTGAAAGGAGTAGGCGTCCTTCATCAGGAACTCGCGGGCTCGCATGACGCCGAATCGGGGCCGAATCTCGTCGCGGAATTTGAACTGGATCTGATAGAAATTGACCGGGAGCTGCTTGTAGCTGCGCAATTCCCGCCGCGCGATGTCGGTGATCACCTCCTCGTGCGTGGGGCCGTAGGCGAAATCGCGCGCATGCCGGTCCTTGAAGCGCAATAATTCCGGGCCGTACTTGGCCCAGCGGCCCGACTCCTGCCAAAGCTCCGCGGGCTGCACAGTGGGCATGCACAGCTCCAACGCCCCCGACCGGTCCATCTCCTCGCGGACGATGCGTTCGACCTTCTTGAGGGTGCGAAGGCCCATGGGAAGCCAGGTGTACAAACCGGCCGCCAGACGTCGAATCATCCCGGCGCGGATCATCAGCTGATGGCTGATGACCTCGGCGTCGGCGGGAACCTCTTTGAGCGAGACAATCGGATATTGAGATAGGCGCATGGCCGCATATCTTACATGAGCCCCCCTGGTATTATGGACGGACATGAGCGACGCAGATGATCCACAGGCCCCGCGGCGGGGGGTGTTCTGGCTGCCGAACCTGCTGACGACGGCCGCGTTGTTCTCGGGTTTCTACGCCGTCGTGGCGGCAATCGACCTGAAGTTCGAGAACGCCGGCATTGCCGTGTTCGTCGCCATGTTCTTCGACGGCATCGACGGGCGGGTGGCCCGCTGGACCCACACGGAGAGCGCCTTCGGCAAGGAATACGACAGCCTGTCCGACATGGTGTCTTTCGGGCTGGCGCCGGCCATCGTGACCTATCAGTGGGGTGTGGCGCGGATCGCCGAATACGGGCCCCTGTGGCGCCGGGTGGGATGGCTGGTGTGCTTCTTCTACGCGGCCGCTGCGGCACTGCGGCTGGCCCGTTTCAACTCCCGGTCGGCGACGCAGGACAAGAATTACTTCGAGGGTCTGCCGAGCCCTTCGGCCGCCGCCGTCGTCGCGGCCCTGATTTGGCTGGCGAGCGGCGAGACCAACATCGGCCTGCCCGGACTGCTGCTCGCGTTCGTGGTCACCGCCTGCGCCGGCGCCCTCATGATCAGCCGGTTTGCGTTCAACAGCTTCAAGCAGGTGGCGCCGGGGGCCCGCGTGCGTTTTCCCTACATCGTGCTCGTGCCGTTGACCTTCGTTCTGATATTCGTCTATCCCTCGATCACCTTGCTGACGCTGTTCGGCAGCTATGCCCTGTCTGCGCCGCTCGTCTGGCTGTACCGAAAGCTGCGCCGCCGCTCGCGCGGGGCCGTGCACCCGCAGGAGGCGCCGCATGAGTAGCGCCGCCCGCGGCGAGTATTTGGCCGCGATGGGCCTGCAGGCCTGGTCGTTGCGGGCCGGAAGGGCGCCGGGCGGCGCGCGCCCCGCTAGCGTTGCCGCGGCGGATGGGCATGCCGCGCCGGACGCCCCGGCCGGCATCGACCGCGAGGGGGCCTATAACTGGGCGCAGCTCCGCGAACGGGTCGCCGCCTGCACCCGCTGCGGGCTCGCCGCCACCCGCACCCAGACCGTCTTCGGGGTGGGCAACGTTCAAGCCCAATGGCTGGTGATCGGCGAGGCGCCCGGCGCCGAAGAGGATCGTGCGGGGGAGCCCTTCGTCGGCCGTGCCGGCCAGTTGCTGAATTCCATGCTGCGCGCGATCGGGCTGGTGCGCGAGCAGGTCTACATCGCGAACATTTTGAAGTGCCGGCCGCCCCACAATCGGGATCCCAAGGCCGGCGAATCCGTCGAATGCCTGCCGTTTCTCGAGCGCCAGATCGCCTTGCTGAGGCCGAAGATCATGCTGGTGGTCGGGCGCATCGCGGCGCAGAATATTTTGCACACGGAGGAGTCGCTCGCGCGGCTGCGGAAACGCGTCCACGCGTACGGCGCGGGCCGGGTTCCGCTGATAGTCACCTATCATCCCGCGTATCTGCTGCGCACGCCGGCCGACAAGCGCAAGGCGTGGGAGGATCTGAAACTCGCTCGCGAGGTGTTCGCGCGTGGCTAGCGTCAAGCAGGAGCCGGAGAGTCCGGCGCTCGAAATCAGGCCCATGCACGAGCTCGATGTGCCCGTGGTGGTCGCCATCGAGCGCTCGGCGTATCAATTTCCCTGGAGCGAGGGAATCTTCCGGGATTGCCTGCGGGTAGGCTACATCTGCCGCCTCGCCGAGGTCGGCGGCGAAATCGCCGGTTACGGCATCATGTCGATCGGCGCCGGCGAGGCCCATATCTTGAACGTGTGCGTGCGCGATGAGTATCGCGGGCGCGGCATCGCGCGCAAGCTCCTGCTGTACCTGGTGGAGCGGGCGGGTTCAGCGGGCATGTACGAGGCCTACCTCGAAGTCCGGCCCTCCAATACCATCGCGGCGCGCCTATACCATTCCCTGGGGTTCGAACAGGTCGGGCTGCGGCGCGGTTACTATCAAGCCACCAACGGCCGTGAGGACGCGGTGGTGTTACGCCGTGCCCTGACCCCAGATCCCAAACCAAGCCCCTGAGCCGTGCCTGCGCGCGGCTCGGGACCCGCGGTCCCGCGGCCGTGAGGTCACCGCTGCGCCGCTGCGCGACGCAGCGCGGAGGCGACCTCCGCATATCCGCCGGCCAGCGCCGCTCCCAGGGGCGTGAGTCCGGCGGCATCCGCCGCATTCGCATCGGCGCCGTGGGCCAACAAGAGCTGCACCATGTCCGTGCGACCCTGTTGCGCCGCCAGGAACAGGGCGGTTCTGCCCTGCGCATCGCGGGCCTCGATGTCCACCGGAAGGGCCAGCAACTCGCGGACCCGCGTCACGTCGCCCGCCGCGGCCGCCTGGCGCAGCAATCTTGGATCCCTCCGGCTGGCCGCATTCAGCGCTCTCAGCGGCACCGGCGCCGCAGCGCCGCTTCGGTCCGCGGCGCTGCTTCGCTCCGCGGTGCCGCTTCGTTTCGCGGTGCCGCTTCGCTGCTCTGCGTGCCCAAGCGCCTGGAGCCCAGCCAGCGGCGCGTTCGGGGCGGGAGCCAAGGCGTGTTTGGCGGGCGCTGCCGCCCCGGCAGTGGGGGCGGACAGGTCGTGCTCGGGCACGGCGGAAACGGTGGGAGCCGGCAGCCCGGAATCGAGCAGATGCGGGGTGATCAGCAGGCCCGCCAGCACTGCCGCCGCGAGGCCCCCGACGATTGCCGGGCGCCGCCAGGACGCCGAGAGATCGCGGCCCGGGTGGGGGCGGCGAGCACGAGCGACGTCGAATTCGGCCACGCCCGGCTTCTCGAGGGCGCCCGTGTCCGGCAGGCGTTCGGCAGCCAGGCGTTCGGCAGCCAGGCGCTCGGCATGATCGAGCACGGCGCGGCGCACCGCCTCGCTTGGCCGGCTCGTATCCAGCGAACTCGCGCGCCGATAAAAATCGTCGATGGGGTCCGGCGGGTCTTCGCTTGGCGGCACGTCGTTCATGCGTAGTCCTTCAGCAGCTCGCGCAGCTTGGAGCGGGCGTAGCGCAGGCGGCTCTTGGTCGTCTCGAAGGTGCTACGCGTGACGGCTGCGATCTCCTGGACCCCGAGTTCACCTTCCACCTGCAGCAGAAACGCCTCGCACTGCTCCGGCGGCAGGTCCTTGAGGGCTCGACGCAGTGCTGCCGCCTCGTCGCCGGCGACCGCTGCCGCGGCCGGCCCGGCGCGGGTCTCGGCCGTCAGGACTTCGTGTACGGCGGGTGATTCATAGCCGATGGCATCCAGGCTGATCTGGCGACGTTGCACCCGCATCGCCTCGACCATGCGGTTGTGCGCGATGGTGAACAGCCACGTCGTGAATCGAGCCCTGGGTTCGTAGCGCGCGGCATGGCGGGCCACCGCGAACCAAACCTCCTGCATCAATTCGTCCGCCGTCGCCCGGTTGCGGACGTTGCGTTCGAGATATCGCCAAACGCGCAGCTCGTGGCGGCGATAAAGCGCTTCGAATGAAGCCCCATCGCCGCGCGCGTAACTCGCAATCAGGGCTTCATCGCTCGGCGCCGCGTCCATGCAGTTCATTATGGCAGCCGTATCGCTATCCCGGAGGATCGGGCACGTAGCCCTGCCGGCTCGAGCCCGGAAACGGATTGGCGGACGGCCAAGACGGCCGCGGGACGATGCCCATCGCCACCAGATTCTCCAGACTGTCGTAACGAATGCGAATCACGGCGCTGGGCTGATCGCTCATTCGATCGAATTCCGTGTTGCTGACGTAAGAGCGTTCACGCTCGCCGTGTCCGGTGCCGAGCTTCGGAGCAGCCGCCGCGGCCATGCTCCGCTCTTGGGCAAGGCCCGCGGCCGCGCCCAGCTCCCGGGCCCGGCCGGGCTCCGGGATCCCTGACATCGGCGCGTCCGTGCCGGGGGCGACGTCGGGCTGCGGGCGGCGCTCCTGAAACAGGGCGACTCCGATGACGCCCACGTTCGCGGGCCGGCCGGTCCGCTCTGCGTAGGAATTGGGCGAGGCCGTAAACGTGAATGCTGCCACCTCCGAGTCGGACTTGCGCCATCCCGTGATGTCGTAACGCTCCCAGGGGGCAAAGACGTATCCGGTCTGATTCCAGGCGGCCGTCTCGCCCGAGATGACGTTGATCCCATCGACGGAGGCGACCGCGAGCAATCGCTCTCCCGTTCGGTTGCGAATCTCCACGGAGTAGCGCGCGCCGGGCCGGCCGGCCACCCAGTACTCGCCGCGGAAGGCGTGGGTTGCGAGCGCGGCGCCCGTATCGCGGTCGATGATGGCGACCTCCGCGGGGCCGCAGCGCACCGCGTGCGCGTCGCAGCCCGCACCTCCCGCGAGGGATATTGTCAAGCCGAGCAGAGGCAGGTGTTTCACGCGTGGGCTCCTCAAGGGTCATGAATACGAGCTTAAGCGGGGCAGGGCGCAGAATGGGGTTATCGCGATCGGGAAAATCCGGCCGGCCGCCGTTTGCCGATCCCTCAATCCATGGCAACGGTTATAATGATCGGCTGGCCAATACCTGGCCAGGCGCCCCAACCGCCCTCGAGTGGGGCCGGGCAACGCAACGGCGGTACCGCGCGATCATGAGCAACGATTTGGCTGAAAATGTCGGCAAGCGGCGCACGTTCGCCATCATCTCGCATCCCGACGCGGGCAAGACCACGCTCACGGAGAAGCTGTTGTTGTTCGGGGGCGCGATCCAGATGGCGGGCACCGTCAAGGGCCGCAAGGCCACCCGGCACGCCACCTCCGACTGGATGGCGCTCGAGCAGCAGCGCGGCATATCCGTGACTTCGTCGGTGATGCAATTTCCATTCGACGACTGCATCGTGAATTTGCTCGACACGCCGGGCCACGAGGATTTTTCGGAGGATACCTACCGCACGCTGACGGCGGTCGACTCGGCGTTGATGGTGATCGACTGTGCCAAGGGCGTGGAGGAGCGCACGATCAAGCTCATGGATGTGTGCCGGCTGCGCGACACCCCCATCATGACCTTCGTGAACAAGCTCGACCGCGACGGCCGCGCGCCGATCGAACTGCTGGATGAGATCGAAAGCGTCCTCAGGATCCAATGCACCCCCGTCACCTGGCCCATCGGCATGGGGCGCGATCTGCTCGGCGTCTACCACCTGATCGAGGACCGGATCTACGTCTACGTCGCCGTGGAGAAGGGGCGGGTGGGCAGCCACGAGACGGTGGACGGCATTGCGAGCGAGGAGGCCAGGGAACTCCTGGGACGGCGCTACGGCGACTTCCTGGAGGAGGTCGAACTGGTGAGGGGCGCGAGCCCCCGTTTCGATCTGGAGCGTTACCGCGCCGCCCGGCAAACGCCGGTCTTCTTCGGATCGGCCGTCAACAATTTCGGCGTGCGGGAACTGCTCAGTGCCTTCGTGAAGCATTCGCCGGGGCCGTTGCCGAGAACCGCCCTGCAGCGAGTGGTCCAAGCGGCCGAGCCCAAGCTTACCGGCTTCGTTTTCAAGATCCAGGCCAATATGGATCCCGGGCATCGCGACCGGATCGCGTTCATGCGCCTGTGCTCGGGACGCTATGCCCGCGGCATGCGCATGCATCACGTGCGTCTGCACAAGGACGTCCGGGTGGCCGATGCCTTGACCTTTCTGGCCGCCGACCGCAGCCACGCGGAGGAGGCTTATGCGGGAGACATCATCGGACTGCACAATCACGGCACCATCAACATCGGCGACACCTTCACCGAGGGCGAGAATCTCACCTTCACCGGCGTGCCGAATTTCGCTCCGGAGCTGTTCCGGCGGGCCGTGCTCAAGGATCCTCTGCGCATGAAGGCGCTGCAGAAGGGGTTGTCTCAACTATGCGAGGAAGGGGCCACCCAGTTGTTCAAGCCGCTGCGCAACAACGATCTGATCCTGGGCGCCATCGGTCCGCTGCAGTTCGAGGTGGTCGCGTTTCGATTGCAGGACGAGTACGGCGTCCAGTGCGTGTTCGAGCCCATCAACGTGGCGGTTGCGCGCTGGGTGCGCCCGCCGGACGAGAAGCGGCTGGGGGAGTTCAGGCAGAAGGCGCATGACAATCTCGCGCTCGATCACGGCGGAGAACTCGTGTATCTCGCGCCGACCCGGGTCAACCTCGGCTTGATCGAGGAGCGGTGGCCGGACATCGCGTTCACGAAGACCCGGGAGAACCTCGCGGCCTGAATGCGCCGCGCGATGCCGCACGTCCCTTAAGGACACTTGTACAGCGGCCGCAGGTTGATGTTGGTTATCGCGTTGTCGATGATGGGCGCGATGCCCGTGGACTGATCGATGATCCACCACAGCGACGCAGGCGGCGCTCCGGTGATCACGTACGGAGTCTGACCCGATCCCGGGCCGTCGCCCGGATTGGTCCAGAGCCGTCCCGGCCAGTTGGGCGATACGGAGTCCTGCACGTAGATGGATGGCGCGCTCATGCCGTTGATATTCCATGCGAGGTTCGCGCTCAGTTGATCCTGCGCGTTGCACCCGGCGCTGCTGTGCGCGGTGTAGGCGGCGTTGCGCATGAGCAGCCGGATCGGAACCGAGGCGGTGACCCCGCCGGTGCCGGCGGCGGTAATGAGGAGCGTGTAGTTGTCGTGCAGCGGCAGCACGGCGTCGGCCGGCGATACCGTCAGCGTGTCGGTCACTTGAACCGTATTTTTCACGATCACTACGCTCGGCTTGGAGAAGCTGGCGGTGACGCCGGCCGGCAGACCCGATATCGAGAGCGTGACCGTGCCCTTGTAGCCTCCCGCCGGCCGCACGTAGACGGGCTCTGAAAGGTTGTTGAGCGCGGAGGCGTTGAGCGTGGGGCTCGCCGCCGTGACCGTCACGGACGGCGCGGTGGGCAGCAGTCCGTACACGGCGACCTGATTGGCGCCCGAGCCCACATACACCTTTCCGTTCGCCACTGTCGGCACCGAGAAGCGGCCAAGGGTCCCGAGAACATCCCGCGTCGGCGTCTGCGTGGAACTCCAGAGCAGCGTCAAGTGTCCTCCCGACGGAACGGCGTTATAGGCGGAGAAGTCTGCGGACCCGCCTGCCTGCGGCGCAACGGCCCAGAGGATGCCGTTGGTTCCGCCGTTGGCCGAGACGGCAAGCGCGTTCGGATGCGTGCTGACCGGCGTGTCGGTGGAGGTGTTCGTGAACGTGCTGCCCGAGAGTTGCCAGGAGGTCAGATTGTCGTAACTTCCGAAGGCATAGTAGTACGAGTTGCCGGAGGGGTTGTTCCAGAACGCCGTATCGCTGCCCTGGATCCAGCCGTGGGACTGCGTGCGCTTGTCGGCGCAGGTTCCTCCATCGGCCGGGAGCAGCAAGTGATCGGCCGTTCCCCAGATATAGGCGCCGCTCTGGCTGCCCAGCGGCTGGTTGAGCTGCAGCGTCCAGAGCTTGCCTTGCTTGCCGCCACCCACCAGCAGATTGGTGCCGCCGGCGACGGGAATCACCTGGGGCCCGGAGGAGGCCAGATCGAGGTCGAGCTTGTTCATACAGGCAGCGTTGGGATCGCGGAAATAACCGTTGAGCGTGAGGTTCACGGGATTGAGCTGCAGGAAGGTCTCCGAGTAATCGCTCGTGCCCACCGTGAACTCGTTGGCCACCTGCGCATAGATGTAGCTGCCATCGGAAGCCAAACCGCGTCCGCCCTGCCAGATGCCACCGCCCGCGCCGCCGGGCTCGACGTTGAATGCACCCACCTCGGCGAGCGAGCTCGCGTTGTAAGCGAGCACGTAGCCGAAGTACGGTTCGGTCTGCAGATTCGCCATGTTGGTTTGCACATCTCCGTGCGAGGCGATCGGGAGATACACGATCCCATTGAGGAGCAGGAGCCCACCGAGCTGCTCGTTGACGCCCGGATCGAAGCCCGGCGCCGTGACGTTGACCGGGCCGCCGAATAGTTCCTGCCCCGTGGTGATGCTGAGCGCGTGCAGCAGCATCGACACCGTCTGCGTGCCGGAATTCCAAACTTCCGTGACCACGTACAGGGCGCCGAGATTGGTGTCGATCACCGGCGTGGAATAAATACCGGCGTGCGAGACGCCGGTCGAGGTGAAGTTGAACTTGCTCGCCGGCACCGGGGCGCCCAAGTTCACGCTCCACAGCGGTGTGCTCGCCGTCGCGGGATTGTCCGCGTCGAAGGCGAACACCGAATTGCCCTGCGTGGCGACGAACACCACGTTGTGGGTGCCGCCAGCGATGGCAAGGCCCGGCAGGTACAGGGGCTGCGCCCACACTTCCTCATCCGCCGGGAATTCAAATAGCTTACCGAAGGTGCTGGCCGAGACGTTCGCGGGCGTGAGGACGGTCTCGGCGAGATTGGCACCCGATCGCGTCATGTCGTAGTCCTGCGTGAGGACCGAGGGCGGTACAGCCAACGCCGTGCCCGCGATGCCAGCGACCGTGCCAATCACCCATGCGAATTTCGTGCAGACGTTCATCGAACATTCCCTTGCGGTTGGTTTTGTGCATCTATAGTAATCGCGTTCCCGCAAATTTGAACAGCGCTATCGATACCAGCTGACATATCACCGGCGGCCCCATGACATATTCATTGCGCGCAACGGCGCGCTCCGGAATCGACGTTACGTTGTCATTGCACGCTTGCCCCCCACGCCTTCGGATGAAAACGCCGCACCGCAGCGGCGAAATTTTTCTCTTCGGCGTTCGCTGGCTGCGTTCCGTATCGCAGCGCCGTATATCGTCGACACAAGACTGTCACCTCAGCTGCTAGGTCCGGCCGGGCCGTCGCCACGCGATACGCGAACGTTTCGGGCCCCTCACCCGGCAGCCTTTCGATGCCGATGGCCGCCAAGCGGCGGCAGAGCCGGCCATAGGCGCGGACGACGGGATCCTCGGGTCGCACCTCGAGTTCCCGCCGCACGGTCCAGGTCAACCATCCCATGCCCGCGATGAGGCAAGCGGCGAGCACCAGCGCCAGCTTCTGTCCGTCCGGGGCCGGAACGTGCAGCATCTCCAGCAAACGTTCCTGCGAGCCGGAATCGAACTGCAGGACGCGCTGCCGCCAGAAGAGCCGCAGCGCATCCGTGCGCAGCCGCAGGTCGGTGAGCCATGGCGTTCGCTGGCGCCACCCTCGTGCGGGCACGCCCTCTTCGACGGCGTCCTTGAGCCCGAGGTTCACTCGTTCCGGCGCAATGGCGGAGGTGGGGTCCACGCGCATCCAACCGCGGCCGTCGCTCCAAACCTCCACCCACGCATGAGCGTCGCTCTGCCGCAGGATCCAGTAATCGGCGAAGCGATTGTACGTGCCGCCGTGATAGCCGGTTACCACGCGCGCGGGAATGCCCACGGCGCGCATCAAGGCGGCGAAAGCCGACGCGTAGTGTCCGCAGAACCCGCGCCGCGTATCAAAGAGGAACTCGTCCACCGAATCCAAGCCCAGCCGCGGCGGCTGCAGCGTGTAGTAGAACGGCTCGCGGTGGAACAGGTCGAGCACGGCATCGACGTAGCCCCGGTCGTCGGGGTGGGCGGCGCGCAGATCCTGCGCCAGCCGCAGGGAGCGCGGGTTACGGCCCGGCGGCAGGCGGGTGTCGCGCCCGCGCATGGCCTCGCCGAGGGGCCCCTCGGCCTGCACGCGGCCATACGAGGTCGCCACGATGTCGATCGGCTGCGAGACCGTCTGGGACGCGATCAGCATGTAGTCGCTGGTGAGAAAGGCCCGGGGCGCGTTCCACCGGGAGGGCCAGTCGAGCACGAACAGCCAGTTGTGATGGCTGGGTTCGAGGCTCACGGTGTACTGGTAGGGGGCGCCTTGGAACAGCAGAGCGGGCGGCGCGGCAGAGTCGGCCTCGGTGCGCCGCCAGCTTTGCCCGTCGAAATCATGCAGCACCGGACCGCGCCAGTAGCGTTCTGCAGCAGGCGGCGCTCCCGAGGCGAAGCGCACGCGGAACGCAACCTCGTCCGACATTGCGAGACTCGTGATGTCGCCCGGGCTCATGGTGTCGCTCAATCCGGAAGCCGCGCCGCTGCCGTCGTCCGGCATCTGCCACAGGGGGCCGCCGAACCGCGGAAAGAGCAGCCACAGTGCCGCGGCCACGGGCACGGCCTGAGCCAGCAGGCGGCCGGCGTAGCGCACGCTGCGGCGCCACCCGGCATGGTGCGCCGATCGGTTGAGCCGCAGCAGCGTCGAGGTCGTGAGCCAGCACACCGCAATCATGTAGCCCAACAGCCAGAACGATTCGCCTTCCAGCAGGGTTGCGAGGCTGATGAAGTAAATGATCATCACGAGCACGCGGATGTCGCGCCAGGTTCGCGTCTCCAGGAGCTTCAGGCCGCCGATCAAGGTCAGGAGCGCGGTGCCGGGCACCAGGCCGTTGAAGGTCCGGTATTGCAGGAACAGCAGGCCGATCGACACGCCGGAAACGACGATCCGGAGGGCGCGCGGCGGAACGTCCCCGCCGCGCACCGCCAATCCCAAGCGGATCGCGGCGGCGAGGACCACGGTGATGGTCACCCAGACCGGCGGCGTGGCGATGCCGGCCAGCAGCGCGAGCCCGAGGCAGGCGCAGACCCACAGCAATTGCTCGAGCGTGACCCGTTCGGGGGCGCTCGAGGGGCTCATTGGCGCACCTCCGGGCGAGGAAACGCGGCGAGCGCGCGCAAGCAGGCGGATCGATGCCGGTGGCCGCGCGAGGGCGGGATCTCGGTGCCCGGAATCCGCAGCCCGTACGTGCGCTGCATCGATTCGCCGTCGAGCACCCAGCGGCACAGCCGGGAGAGGCGTTCCTCGGCCGGCAGATGCGGCAGCGAGGACCAGTCGAGCCACTCGGGCTGGGCGGCCAGCCCGGAGTAGCTTCGCACGGCCGGCTCGCCGCCGCGCGCCAGCACCTTCCATGCCATGTGTTTCAAGGGCACGCCGGCCGAGTAGGCCCGCAAGCCGGAGAAATCCTCATCGCCCCGCGCCTCCACCAGCGGGACGGCGCCCCCGGCCCCTGTGGCGGGAGGCAGACGTGTCCCGCGGGGCTGCGGGGCGACGAACGCCGTCAGGGGGCAATGCACGTAGGTCCATGCCCGAAACCACCCAAATGGATGGCGTGTGCGCAGTTCGAACCGCTCCAGGCGGCACAAACCGCGTTCCGCCACCGGCATGGCGACGACGGCCCGGATGCAGCCCAAAGCCGGCACGTCGAGCGGCCCGGCGGCCGAGTCGCCGCAGCGGATCTCGATCCCGCAGCGTTCGACGGGGGCATCGTTGCGCAGGGAGAACTCGAAACAGGCCTCGCCGCCCGCAAAGGCATCCGTATCCGCGACCGCGTCGACGCAGAGCATCAGCAAATTGCGGTGGCAGTGGTGCATGGCGACCAATGCGAGGCTTGTCAGCAGGAAGCCGAAGGCGAGGCCCAGATTGCTGTTGTAGTTCAAGCCGGCGAGCAGCATGGCGGCCACGAGCAGCGCCAGGGCCACGCCGAATCGGGTGGGAATGATGTAAATGCGCTGCCGACCGACGGTGAACGGCAGGGTGTCGCCCCCGTGCCGGCGGGCGGACCAGCGGGCGAGGCGGCTGACCGCCGCCCGCCGCAGGCCGGCCAGCTGCCGCGGACGGCTCAAGGGACGGGCACGGCTTCCAGCACGCGCGCCCCGGCTGCGCCGACATGGCTGTGCTGCAGGCGATGGTCGACCACGGGGGCGAATACCGCCTGCACATGCTCGGGGATCACCGAGTCCCGGCCTGCGATGAGCGCCCAGGCTCGGGCGGCGCGCAGCAACCCGATTGCCGCGCGAGGCGAAAGACCCACGCCGATGGCGGCCGCATTGCGGGTGTGGGCCACCAGCGCCTGGACGTAGTCCAACAGCGCCCCCGATACGTGCACGTCGAGGGCGGCGCGCTGCAGGTTCGCCAGGCCGGCGGCGTCGACCACCGGCGCGAGGGAGCTCACGAGCTCGCGCCGGTCGACCCCGTTCAGCAGCTCGCGCTCGGCAATTGCAGCGGGATAGCCGAGCCGTACCCGCATCAGGAAGCGGTCCAGCTGCGATTCCGGCAGCGGGAAGGTGCCGGCCTGCTCCTGGGGATTCTGCGTGGCGATCACGAAGAACGGCTCGGGCAGCGCCATCGTATTGCCGTCGAGGGTCACCTGATGCTCTTCCATGGCCTCGAGCAAGGCGCTCTGCGCCTTGGGGGACGCGCGGTTGATCTCGTCCGCGAGCACCAGTTGGGCGAAGATCGGGCCTCGCTGAAAACGAAACGCGCCGGATTCGCGATCGTAGATCGACACGCCCAGCACGTCGGCGGGCAGCAGGTCGCTGGTGAATTGAATCCGCTGAAACGACAATCCCAGCGTCCGGGCAAGCGCATGGGCCATGGTGGTCTTGCCCACTCCCGGAACGTCCTCGATCAGCAGATGGCCGCGCGCCAGCAGGCAGGCGAGGCAGAGCTGAATCTGCGAGTCCTTGCCCAGAATGATCCGGTTGAGCTGCGCAAGAATGACGCCGATCTCGCGCTTCGGTGCGTGCATGGATTTAAGGTCTGGCGGCGCCCTGCAGGGCGGCCACGCGCGCGATCTGCGCGTTCAGCTGGCCGATCTCCGTGCGCAAATCGGCAATGCGCGCCCGGTCCTTCTCGACGACGGCGGCGGGCGCGTTGCGCGCAAAATCGGCGTTGCTCAACTTCGCCTCCAATTTGGTCAAATCGGCCTCCGATTTGCGCAACCGCTTGGCCAGCCGATCGAGCTCCGCATTCGGATCGATCAACCCCGCCATCGGCACCAGGATCTCCAGGGTGCCGAGCAGCGCCACGGCCGAAATCGGCGCGGCCTCTCCGCTCGCAAGGACCCGCGGCGGCGACACCCCCGCGAGGCGGCCGAGGTAGGGTAGGTTGCGCTTCGCATATACGCTGTCGATCGGTCCGCAGTTCTGCAACACCACCTCGAGCTTGCGCCCCGGCGCGATGTCCATCTCGCCGCGGATCTGGCGGATTCCCTCGATGAAGCCCATGACCCAGCGCATCTCGGCGTCGGCCTCGGGCTCCGCCTCGAGCGCCGCTGCCGAGGGAAATTCGCGACGCATGATGGTATCCCCGGCGATCCCCGCCGGGACCTTCACCCGCTGCCAGATTTCCTCCGTGATGAAGGGCGCCAGAGGGTGCAGCGCGCGAAGCAGTGCCTCCAGGACGTGGATCAAGGTGTGGCGCGTGCCGCGCTTCTCCGCCTCGGATGCCTCCTCCGAGAACAGGGTGGCCTTCGACAGCTCCAGGTACCAGTCGCAATACTCGTTCCAGGTGAACTCGTAGAGCGCGCCGGCGACCATGTCGAGCCGGTACTCGACAAACCCCCGTTCCACCCGCTCGAGCGCCGCCGACAGCCGGGAGCGTATCCAGCGGTCGGCGAGGCTGAACCGCGACCCCGCGGCGCCCGCGTCGTGGCCCTCGACGTTCATCAGGACGTAGCGCGCGGCGTTCCACAGCTTGTTGCAAAAATTCCGGCTGCCTTCGACCCTCGCCATGTCGAAGCGCAAATCACGGCTCTGGGTGGCGAGCGCGGCGAAGCTCAGGCGCAACGCATCGGTCCCGAAGGAGGGAATCCCGTCGGGGAATTGCCGGCGGGTCGCCTTTTCGATCGCGGGTTTCATCTGGGGCTGCATGAGCCCCGTGGTGCGCTTGGCGAGCAGCCCGTCGAGCGATATGCCGTCGACGATGTCCAGCGGATCGATGACGTTGCCCTTGGACTTGGACATCTTCTGGCCGTCGTGGTCCCGGATCAGCCCGTGCATGTAGACGTCGCGGAAGGGCACCTGGCCCGTGAACTTCAGGCCCATCATGATCATGCGCGCGACCCAGAAGAAGATGATGTCGAAGCCCGTGACCAGCACCGACGTCGGGTAGTACGCGCGCAGCGCCGCAGTGTCGTCGGGCCAACCCTGGGTGGAGAACGGCCACAGAGCCGAGGAAAACCAGGTGTCGAGCACGTCCTCGTCGCGGCGCAGAGCCACCGATTCGCCGAGGCCGTGCACGCGCCGCGCCTCGGCCTCGTCTCGCGCCACATAGCAGCGCCCCTCCCCGTCGTACCACGCCGGTATCCTGTGCCCCCACCAGAGCTGCCGGCTGATGCACCAATCCTTGATGTTGCGCATCCACTCGTAGTACACGCCCGTCCAATTGTCGGGCACGAAGCGGATCCGGCCGTCTTCCACCGCCTTCAGCGCGGGCTCGGCCAGCGGCTTGATGTCCACGAACCACTGATCCGTGAGCAGCGGCTCCAGCACCGCGTGGGTCCGATCCCCGCGCGGCACCATGAGCTTGTGCGGATCGATTCGCTCGACCAGGCCGAGGGCCGCGAGGTCGGCGACGATCGCCGCGCGCGCGGCGAATCGATCGAGGCCGCGATAGGCCGCGGGCGCCGCGTCGTTGAGCGAGGCCTCCGGCGTCAGGACGTTGATGACGGCAAGGCCGTGGCGGGCGCCCACTTCGTAGTCGTTGAAATCGTGCGCCGGCGTGATCTTGACGCAGCCGCTGCCGAAGGCGGGGTCCACGTAGGCATCGCCGATGATGGGTATCTCGCGTTCCGCCAGCGGCAGGCGCACGCGGCGTCCGATCAGGTGGCGATAGCGTTCGTCGTCGGGGTGGACCGCCACTGCGGTGTCGCCCAGCATGGTCTCGGGCCGGGTGGTCGCGACCACCAGGTATCCCACACCCCCGACGAGAGGATAGCGCAGGTGCCATAGGCTCCCCGTCTCCTCCTCGGAGGCCACTTCCAGGTCGGACAGGGCGGTCTTCAGCACGGGGTCCCAGTTCACGAGACGCTTGCCGCGGTAGATCAGACCTTCCTCGTGGAGCCGCACGAACACCTCGGTGACGGCGTGCGAAAGGGCGGGGTCCATGGTGAACTTGTCCCGCCGCCAGTCCACCGACGCGCCGAGGCGGCGCATCTGATTGGCGATGATCCCGCCCGATTTCTCCTTCCACTCCCAGACGCGCTCGACGAATGCCTCGCGGCCCAGGTCGAGCCGGCTGCGGCCGGCGGCGTTCAGCTGCCGCTCCACGACCATCTGCGTGGCAATGCCCGCGTGGTCGGTGCCCGGCTGCCACAGCGTGTCGAAGCCGCGCATGCGCTTGTAGCGGATCAGCGCATCCATGATGGTGTCTTGAAAGGCATGCCCCATGTGCAGCGTGCCGGTGACGTTGGGCGGCGGTATGACGATGGAGTAGCTTGGGCCATGGCCGCTCGGCGCGAAGAATCCGCCGGCCTCCCACGCCGCATAGATCCGGGTCTCGATGTCCGCCGGCGTGAAAGCCTTGTCCATGGCGCTCATGGCGGCGGGTCCGCCGGGCCGGCGTCGCTCCCGATGCCGGCCGGCTCGGGAGCGTGCGTCACCAGGCCGTTGGTGGCCGCATTCTCGCGCAGTACCCGATCGACGAGTTCGGGGAGCCGCGCCCGCAACTGGTCGAACACGCACTCGAACACGGTCGCCTCGATGTCCTTGACGGCCTGATGCAGCAGCGAGTCGGCCAGCTTCAACGTGTCCGTGACGACGGCGGCGTGCACGGCCTTTGAGTCGAAGAAGCCGAATGCGCGGTCGCCCTCGTCGACCGCATCGGTGAGAATCGGAATCTCGCGGGGATCGACCGTCTCCATCATGGGTTCATCCAACTCCGGACGCGTCGAGCTGATGGGTCTCGACCGGGAGCTTGAGCTCGCGATAGGCCTTGAACCGCTCGCGCCCCAACCGGCGCCGGTCGTCATCGCCGTCGATGATCTCGGCGATGCGCTTGAATCGGTCCAGGCGCCCGGGCAGGCGGGCGCTCAAGTTCACCAGCAAATCGGCCGGGCCGATGGAATCGAGATCGGGCGTCACCTGCACGGGGGCATCGGCCGCCGGCGGCTCACCGGCGCCCGGCGGCGGTTGAACGGCGCGCCGCAGCTCGTGCGGCACGAACGAACGCTCGCTGAACGTCCAGAGCAGCTCGTCGATAGCCTCGGCGTCCGCGCCGGTCTCGCTCAGCATCACCACCGTCATGTCGAGCAGGTACGCCTTCTCCGCGAGCCGGCAGCCGACCTTCCAGCGTTCCCTCGGCGCCTTGCCGTTCAGGACGTAGAAATCCACCCGCTCGGTCATGTCGCTCCGGCGCGATGAAGCAGGAAGTCCACGAGCAGGGGCACGGGCCGCCCCGTGCTCCCCTTGAGCGATCCCCCGAGCCAGGCCGTGCCGGCGACGTCGAGGTGCGCCCATTTGAGGTCCTTGGCGAACTTCGAGAGGAAGGACGCCGCCGTGCAGGCGCCGCCCTCGCGGCCGCCGACGTTGGCAATATCGGCGAAGTTGCTCTTCAGCTGCTCGACGTACTCCTCGCCGATGGGCATCGACCAGGCCCGGTCGTCGGCGCGCGCTCCGGCCGCGAGCACTTCCTGGGCGAGCTTCTCGTCGTTGCTCATCAGCCCGCTGTAGTGATTTCCGAGCGCGATGATGCAGGCGCCGGTGAGCGTGGCCACGTCGATGACCGCGGCCGGCTTGAAGCGGCGGCTGTAGGTGATCGCGTCGCAGAGGATCAACCGGCCCTCGGCATCGGTGTTCAGGATCTCGACCGTCTGGCCGGACATCGTGGTGACGATATCGGCCGGCTTCACCGCACCGCCGCCAGGCATGTTCTCGCAGGACGCCACAATGACCACCAGATTGATCGGCAGCGCGAGCTCGGCCGCGCTGCGCAACGCACCCAGCACGCTGGCCGCGCCCGACATGTCGAACTTCATCTCATCCATGGCCGGCGGGTCCTTCAGCGAAATACCGCCGGAATCGAAGGTGATGCCTTTGCCGACCAGGCAGATGGGCGGCACCGACCTGCGGGCGCCGCGATATTCGCACACGATGAGCCGGGGTGGCTGGTCGGATCCTTGCGTGACGGCCAGAAACGCCCCCATCTTCAGCCTCTTGATCGCGCGCTCGTCGTAGATGCTGGCCGAAATCCTCGGCCATTGCGCCGCGAGGGCCAGCGCGCGCTTTCCGAGGTAGGTCGGCGTGCATATGTTGGGCGGCAGGTTCGCGAGGTCCCTGGCCAATGCCATGCCGCCGGCCACGGCCGCGCCTATGTCCAAACCCTGCGCCGCCGCCTTGGCCTCGCGGGCACTGTCCGCGGCGACGCTGATCGAGCGCAGCAGGGCGGTTTTGGGCTTTTTGGACGTCTTCAGGTCCGGAATCCTGTACGCGTGCGAACAGAACGCCTCCGCCACGATGCGCGCCCGGTAGCAGGTGTCGAGGCCGGCGACCTCCTCGGAGGCGAGATACACGGTGGCCTGTGCCGCGCCGGTCCTGCCGACGGCCTGGGCGGCGGCCTGCAGCGCCTTGCGGTATTGCTTCCTGCCGAAAGCGCTGCGCGCGCCCAGTCCCGCCAGCAACACCCGGGCCGATGCCGCGCCGGCGGGCATCGGCAGCAACAGCGTGTCGCCCAGCTTGCCGGCGAAGTCGCCGCGCGCATGGAGCTTGGTGATCAAGCCGCCGGTCTGCACGTCGATCTGCCGGGCAGCGGCGCTCAAATCGCCCTTCTCGTACACCCCGATCACGGCGCAATCGGCGCGCTGGCGCACCCGAACATCGACGATCGCCTGGAATTCCATATCCTTCATCTCCCTATTTGTCGTTGGTCTTTCGGCCCATAATTGCAAATAGTTTACTAGATTATTGCGAAGGCTCTAAGCTCGTTCCCATGAAATGGACGATTCAACGATATGTGCTGCGCGAAGTGGCGCAGACGTGGCTGGCGGTGACCGGTGTCCTCGTGGCCATCCTGGTCGCGAACCAATTGTCCAGGGTTCTCGGGCTTGCGGCCGACAATCAGTACGGCCGCCACGTGGTGTTCGATCTGATTGCGCTCGGCGCCATCATGAATCTGTCGGTCATCGTTCCGGTGGGCCTGCTTCTCGCGGTGGTGCTGACCCTCGGGCGCCTGTATCACGACAGCGAGATGGCCGCGCTGCTGGCCTGCGGCTTCGCGCCGGCGCGGCTGCTCGCGCCGCTGTTTCCCTTCGCCTTGCTGATCGCGGCGGGGCTCGCGT
This sequence comes from uncultured Gammaproteobacteria bacterium, assembly GCA_963707765.1. GTDB lineage: Bacteria > Pseudomonadota > Gammaproteobacteria > Steroidobacterales > Steroidobacteraceae > Bog-1198. Next base: position 581,417 of record CAVPQZ010000001.1, read on the forward strand.
GGTTGTCCTTCGTACAGGTCCCGCGGGCCGACAGCCAGATACAGCTCTTGCGCCGATCCGCGATCAAGGAGGCGCAGTTCGGCCAGCTGGATGCGGGGCGCTTCCGCTCCTTCAGCGGCGACGATGCGGTCTTCTATGCCGAACGCGTCGATCAGGACGGGGTGCTGCACAACGTCTTCGTGAGGCGCGAGTCGGGCGGGCAGATCGAGCTGGCGCTCGCCGATACGGCGACGTACTCCGCCACCGCGGCGAACGGCATGCATTTCATCACGCTGTTCAACGGCCGCCGTTATGAGGGCGTGCCGGGTCAAAGCGACTTTCGCGTGATCGAATTTCGCGAGCACGGCCTGCCGGTCCTTACGCCCGCGGACGTGGCGGGGCCGCAGGATCCGGACACCAAGCCCACGCCGGAGCTTTGGGGGACTCACGCGCCGTCCGACCTCGCGCAGCTGCAATCACGGGCCTCGAGCCCGCTGATGGCGCTGGTATTGACGCTGGTCGCCGTCCCGTTGAGCCGCCTGCGCCCGAGGCAGGGTCGATATGCCCGCGTCGGCTTCGCCATCGTCCTGTATTTCGTGTACTCGAATCTGCTCTCGGCCAGCAAGGTCTGGATCGAAAAAGGCGAACTATCGCCGCTCATCGGCGTGTGGTGGGTGCACCTCTGCGTGCTGGCGCTGGGCGTCTACCTGGTGTTCCGCGAGTCGACCTCGGCATGAACACGCTGGATCGATATTTGTACCGCACGGTGCTGGTCTACGCATTCATGGCGCTGGCCGTGCTCGTCACCTTGGGCGCGCTGTTCCTGTTCATCAGCCAGCAGAGCGACGTCGGCGTCGGCAACTACAATGCGGGCGAGGCCTTGATGTTCACGTTCTTCAACCTTCCGGAGCAGGCGTTCGAACTGCTGCCCATCGCGGCAATGATCGGCGCGTTGATGGGATTGGGAAATCTCGCAGCGGGCAGCGAGCTGGTCGTAACGCGCGCGTCGGGAGTATCCGTCTGGCGCACCACATGGCCGGTGGGCCTCGCCGGCCTCACCATGGCGCTTGCGATGTACGGGCTCGGCGAATACGTCGCGCCGCCGATGGCGCAGTGGGCGAAGCGCGAGAAGACCACCGCGAAGCTGGCGGACATCAGCTTCGCCGGCTCGAGCGGCGCCTGGGTCAAGGACGGCAATTTGATCCTGCGCGTGCAAACCGGCGAAGTCGACCAGGCGTTCGGCGGCGTGTCGCTGTTCGAGCTGGACGGCAACCGCCTCAAGTCCGTGAAGCGCGCGGCGCGCATCTCGGTGGCCGAGCCCGGCCGCTGGCGGCTGCACGACGTGGCGACCACCCGCTTCACGGACGATCGCGTCGAGAGCGAGGTCGTGCCGGAGATGACCATGACTTCATCGGTGAACCCGGATTTCCTCGGCCTGGCGGCCACGGATCCCGATTTGCTCACGCTGCGCGGGCTCGCTTCCTACATCGACCACCTGCGCCGCAACAGTCTGGGAACGGCCGCCTACGAAATCGGCTTCTGGTCGCGCATCGCGCGGCTGTTCGCCGTGATCGTGGTGACGCTGCTCGCGCTGCCGTTCGTTTTCGGTCCCTTGCGCACCACCGGCGCGGGCGCGCGCACCGTGATCGGCGTGCTGCTCGGCGTCGTATTCTTCGTGATCACCGGCATGGTCGAGAAAGGCGGCCAACTGTTCGGCGCCAACCCGGTGCTCATCGGCTGGCTGCCGACCGCGGTGATCGGGTTTCTCACCTTCGTTGCGATATCGCGCACGCGGTAGGGGCCGGTTACTCGCGCGCCGATCGGACCACGCGCGTTCCGGAAAGTCGATCATGCACTGCGAGGTGGTCGGGATCGAGGTAGAGCCACAGAACGCCGAGCGCGGCCGGCGGCCACGCCAGGATTCCGCACGCAAAGCGCAGCATCGCCCGCCGCCATCCCAGGGGGGTTCCACGATCGGTGACGGTCCGCAGGCCCCATGCCCGCATGCCGAGGGTCTGGCCGCCGTGCACCCAGTTGAGGACGTAATAACCGCCGATGACCAGAACTTCTCCGCCGCAGTACCAGAAATAGAACCGGCCGGCGGATTCCCGTGTGACCGCCACATGCCCCGGCGTGAACGCCACGCACGCCGCCGTGTAGATCATGAGCAGCGCCCACAGCAGCAGGCAGTCGTAGATCAGCGCGGCAAAACGCCTGCCGAATCGGACGCCGGACTCGCGCCCCGCCATGGCGCCCGTCACGGTCCGGGCGTTGGTGCCGGGTGTGCCGGGGCGGAGGCCTTGGCCGGTGGTTTCCCGGCGGCGGGCGAGCCATGGGCCGGCGGCTTGGCCGCGCCTGGGGCCGGTTTCGGTTCGAGCAGCTGCTCGATGGGCTTGAAGATCGCGTCGTACCGGTAGGCCGCCAGCTCGAATGCGCGCCCCTGCGTCCTCGCGTTCAGCGCGGCGTCCTTGCTGTCCTTGACCTCGATCCAGTGCTTGTCTCCGGCGACGGCACCCGTGAGGGTGACGACGGCGCCATCGGACAGCGTCACCTCCGCCTGCGAACTTTGGCCGAAATCGACGGTGCCCGACGCCGCCACATCCTCGGCCGTGAGTCCCGAGAAGGTCGTGGGGCCGGGTGCCAGCGCGTGCCCATCCAAGGCCTTGCGGCCGGCCGGCACCGCGTCGAGGCCATAGGTGTTGTCCGCGGGATTCACGCGCCGCAGGGTGTACGCGGCAGCGCCGGCGACCTTGACTTCGATGCTTTGGATCATCGCCGCCTGCAGGTCGAGCAGCTTAGAATCGATCCAGAACCGCGGCTCCGATTCGACGCTGATTCCCGGCTCGACGGTGAAGGTCCGGTTCTCTCCCGAGCGACGCACGAAATTGCCTTCGCCCACCGTCCTGCCGACGATCACTCCGAACCTGCCCGAGCGTGCGACCACGGTGACCTCGGCTCCGGCAGCACCCGCTGCGGCAGGGTCCTCGACCCCGATGCTCGCGAACCGCGCCGGATCCGAGGTCTTTTCCTCGACGATCCTGGCGTCGCGCAGCGACTGCAGAAGCTTGCGCAGCTTCAGGATGTCCGCCGGATAATCGGCGCGCTCGGCCACGGTCCACCGCTCGCCGCTCTTGCGCAGCGTCACGGTGGGAGCCGCGGCCCCCTTGCGCACCGTCACCGCGGTGATCGCATCGGCGTCGTTCGCGAGCTGCGGCAGGAGCGCAACTCCCGCCGTCTCCTCGACCCGATTGCGCTGCGCGGCGAGGTACCATCCGCCCGCGATGACCACGAGCGCCGCGACGGCGAGTTGGATGAAACGCCGCCGGTTCACGGGCCCGGCTCTTCGGCGATCCGCTGCGGCGGCGCCGATTTCGACTTGCGGCGGCGGCGCGCCGTGAGCACGAGGCCTCCGGCCACCGCCACGATCAGCGGCGCGACGGCGATGTTGAGCACCTTCAGCGTGTTGTCGAGCCGGTCGATGTCGACGTCCAGGCCGCGCTGGGTCTCCCGCAGTTCCTTGCGCACCCGGGCTTTCTCGGCGGTGAAGCGCTTGATCTCCTGCTCCTGCTCCGGAGACAGGAGGAGCGATGCCTGATCGTTGCGCTTGCTCTGCAGTTCGGTCAGCTTGGCTTCGGTGGCGCGCAGTTGCGATTCGAGCTCGAGCGCCTTCGCCCGCAAGCGGTCGTCGGCCTGGTGCCGCAATGCCTCGACCCGCTCGAAGGGCCGCGAGAAACTGGCGCGCCCGCGAATGCTGATGAGGGCGCTGCTCCCGCTGAGGTTGTCGAGAGCGTTGGCGACGAGGTCGCCGTTGCTGGCGAACGCCTGCGCGACGCGCTGACCGAATAATTCACGCGTCTGCACCCACATATAGTCCATGAGCATGTCCGTGTCCGCGATGATGACGATGTTTGCGGGCGCCGCGGACTTCGCGAGGTGTGCCGCGGGCGGGCCCGCTGCCGGCTTGCCGTCCCCGGGCGCGCCCTGCGGATAGGCCGAGTCCAGCGGGCCGCTGATTCGCGCCGCCAGGGCGTAGCGCACTCCGGTGGGCTTGAATCCGTCGCGCAGCGTCGCCGGATCGGTGAGCGCATTGAAGCGTTCGGCTGGAAGGAGGCCGGCGGCGGCGGAACTCTGCAACAGCGGCTCGAAGGCCGTCTTGGCTCCCTGGCGCGGCGCGAGGTATCCGGCGGTCGCCATGTTGATCACCTCCAGCGAGGAGGTGAGGACGTCCTTCTGGTTCAGATCGTCGCGGTGCAGGCCGAGGATGCCGATGTGGCGCACCGGCTGGGACTGCATGCTGGTGCGCACCTCCAGGCCGAGATCGAGGTCGCCGACGACCTTGGTCGGATCGTACGCCACGCCCCACGCCGACAGCAGCGGTTCGAGATCGGAGGAATGACTGGCCATCAATCCCGCCATCGGGTTCGACGGATCCTGGCCGCTGGCATCCGCCCCGGAATTCGGGTCCACGAACAGGAGCATCCTTCCGCCGTTCATCACGAACTGATCGATGGCGTAGAGCGTCTTGGGCGGAAGCTGCTTCGGGTGTACGACCATCAGGACGTCGACGTCCTTGCCGATGTGATCGGCGTCGGAAGCAATGGTGCGCACCGTGAATAGTTGCTGGATCTGGGCGAGAATGGGCCAGGTTTCGCCCATTTGCCCGGTCATCGGATTGAACTGCCCCTGCATCGGCAGGGAGCTCATGAGCCCGATGACGGGCTTCTTCGGCGCGCCGAGTTCGTGGATGAGCTTGGCGACGTCGTACTCCAGGAATTCCTCGCGATCCGCCTGAAAGCTCGGAATGGCGGAGCGGCCGTCGGTCGAGTTCGTCCCGGCGAGCCCGAAGTACAGCGCGTCGCCGCCCCCGGTCTGCAGCGATTGCAGCCCGAACTCGGCGGCCCGGTCCTCTTCGTCGGAGAACGGCTGCGGATCGACGACGCGCAGGCGCACCTTGCCGCCGGAGCGGGCCGCGATCTCCTCGAGGAACTCGCGCACGCGGGCCGCATAGGGCAGGATCATCGGGGCCTGCTTGGCGGCCGCATCGCGCGAGAAATAGAAATACAGATTGACGGGTTCCTTCAGCTCCGCGAACACCTGCTGCGTGCCGGGCGTCAGCGTGTAGAGCTTGTTCTGCGTGAGGTCCAGCCGAACGCCGCGCAAGACCGCATTCGACAGCATCACGAGGCCGAGGAAGAGCACGGCGAGCGCCACCAGGCCGCCCACGCCGTAACCGGTTCTATGCCAGCGATTCGTTCACCTATTCCGCCTTTTTCATGTCGAGCACGAGCGCGGTTGCCGCCAGCCAGAAGCCGATCAGCAGCCGCGAAATACACGAGGTCGCGCAAGTCGATAACGCCCTTGGAAATGGCGTCGAAGTGCGTGAAGAAACTGAACGATGCGATGGCGTCGACCACCGTCTGCGGCAGCACGGCGCGCACGACGTCGAGCACGAGCGGGAACCCGGCGAGCAGGAACAGGAACCCGACCAGCGCCGCCGTGATGAAGGCGATCACCTGGTTGCGCGTGGCGGCCGACATGCACATGCCGATGGACAGGAACCCGCCCGCCATCAGGAAGCTGCCGAGGTAGGCGGCGACGATGGCGCCGTTGTCGGGGCTGCCCAGATAGTTGATCGTGATCCACACCGGAAAGGTGAGCAGCAGCGCGATCCCGGCGAAGCACCATGCGGCCAGGAATTTGCCCGCCACCGCCTGCCACAACGTGACCGGCAGCGTCATCAACAGTTCGATGCTGCCGCTGTTGCGCTCCTCGGCCCAGAGCCGCATCGATATGGCCGGTATCAGCACCAGGTAGAGCCACGGATGCCAGCGGAAGAACGGCTGCAGATCCGCCTGGCCGCGCTCGAACAGGCCGCCCACCTGGAAGGTGAATACGGCCGCGAGCACCAGAAAAATCACGATGAACACATAGGCGAGCGGGGTCGTGAAGTAGCTGCGACAGCTCGCGGCGAAAAATCGTCCCGATCTTGCTCACGCCGCGGCTCCTTCGGCATTCCGGGCGGGCCGCGGGCCGGCGCCTCCGGCCGGCTGGGTCAGCGAGCGGAACACTTCGTCGAGGCGGCCCGATTCGAGGTGCAATTCGGGAACGCTCCAGCTGCACCTCGTGATGACGGCGCTGACGGCCGGCAACGCGTTGGCGCCCGGCCGCGGCACGGCCGTGAGCTTCATGTCGCGCTCGTTCGCCTCGATCGCTTCGACCTCGGGCAGCGCCGCCAGTTCGCGTCGGGCCGCGGCGAAATCCTCGGGCCTCTCGAAACGCAGGCTCACGGCATGATGATATCGGGACCGCGCCTCGAGGGCGGCCGGCGTCTCGTCGGCGACGATGCGGCCGTCCGCGATGATGATGGCGCGGGTGCAGACCTCGTGCACCTCCTCGAGGATGTGGGTGGAGACGATCACCAGCTTGTCCTTGCTGAGTTCGTTGATGAGGCGCCGCACCTCGTGCTTTTGATTCGGATCGAGGCCGTCGGTCGGCTCATCGAGAATGAGCACCTGCGGGTCGTGGATGAGCGCCTGGGCCAGGCCGACCCGCCGCCGGAAGCCTTTCGACAGGGTCTCGATGATCTGGTCGATCACCGGCTGCAGGGCGAGCCGGTCGATCACCACGCTGCGCCGCTCGTCACGCCGGGTCCCGGCAAGGCCGCGGATGTCGGCGACGAAATCCAGGAACTCGCCCACGGTCATTTCCCCGTAGCTCGGCGCGCCCTCCGGCAGATATCCCATGCAGGCCTTGGCCGCCACCGGCGCGCTTTCGATGTCGTGACCGCAGACCGTCACCTGGCCGGCCGAGGGGGAGATGAATCCGGCGATCATGCGCATGGTGGTGGATTTGCCGGCGCCGTTCGCGCCGAGGAATCCCAGCACCTCGCCCGGTTCGACCTTGAAGGTCAAATCGTCCACCGCGAGCTTCTCGCCATATCGCTTGGATAGGTTTTTCGTAGTAATCATGGGCGCCTTTGAGCGGGGAAGACGAGGCAGAGGTTCCCTAAACTTTGTGTTTTTTCCGGCACGCGGGTCGCGCCATGGGTTGCCTACCGGCCTGCCGTGCGGCCGGCCCTCTCGTCGATCACCGACTTGTTATCTTTAAGTATACGTCGTACGTCGGTCAAATGCGGCCGATCCGCCATGCTTGCGATGAGTTCGGCCAATTCGTACCATTTGCGGCCCCATTGCACCAGGCGCGCGGCATCGGCGATGACCTGCTCGCGCGCCTTATCCGACGGCGCGTTCCGCTTCTCCGCGGGAGCGGGCTCACTTTGCGCCGTAGCGGGCGGCGGCCCGGGCGGCGTGGCGGGCTGCGTTCCCGCTGCGACGGGCGGCTGCGCGGGAGCCGCGGAGGCCTTCGAGGCGGACGCTCCCGGTCTGCGCTCGGTGCGCGCCACCGTGGCGGTGCCGACCGGCGGCGGCTGGTGCGGTTTCGTACCGACAAAGCGCGGCATCTCGCGAGTCCCCGTCGCGGTCTCCGCCGGCACTTCCTGAGTTACCTCATCCGGCGGTTCCAGGCCCGGCGCGCGCTCATTGGCCGGCTCCGCCAGCGGTATGAAGCGCTCGATGTGCTCCGAGCCGACGAGATTCGCGAGGAAGGCCATCAGCTCCAGCGCATCGGAGAACTTCGCATCGCCCATCTTGACGCGCTCTTGGATCTGCCCCTGGAGCGCGAGCGTCTTCTGCCGCGCGAGATCGATGATCCATCGGCTCGGGCGCTGATGTTCGGGCCAGGGCTGAATCCGGGCGTAGCTGCCGTCGTCCAGCGAACAGTATTTTGCGTGCAGTTCGAGACTGGTGAGCCATTTCGCCAGTAGCTCAAGCAGGCGTTGATCGGCTGGTGTTGCCATTGATGACCGCTCCAGAGTGCACCCTAAACGAAGCGCCGTCGGATGACCAGGGGTACTTAGCGGTAGACTGCGCATCATGTGCGGCATAGTCGGCATCATAGGTTCGCGCGCGAACGAAAGTACGGCCAAGGCAATGGCCGATCTCCTGCGCCACCGGGGGCCGGACGGCGAGGGCCTGTGGAGCGCACCGGGGGCGGTGCTCGGGCACCGGCGGCTCGCCATCCAGGACCTGTCCATGGGCGCTCACCAACCCATGGTTCAGGGTTCGCTGGTGCTCAGCTACAACGGCGAGATTTACAATCATCGGGAGCTTCGCACCGACCTCGCCGGCCCCTGGCATTCGAGCGGCGACACCGAAACGCTGCTGCATCTGCTCGCCGAGCGCGGCTGTGCGGCAATCCGGGACCTGGCGGGGATGTTTGCCTTCGGTCTATGGGATGCCGCGGCGCGGCGGCTGGTGCTGGTTCGCGACCGGCTCGGCATGAAACCCTTGTACTATCGGTTGCTGCCGGACGGAGTCGCCTTCGCCTCGGAGCTCAAGCCGCTGCTCCTGCTGGGCCGTCCGCCCGTCGACCGCAGCGCGGTACGGGATTTTCTGTTCCACGGCTACGTTCCGGCGCCGAAGACCATCTACCAAGGCATTGCCAAGTTGCCGGCCGGCCATGCGCTCACCTGGGAGGACGGCCGCGCCAGCATCGAGCGATATTGGCGGCCCTTGGTCTCGATCACCACCCGCGGCGAGGCGGACACCCTGCAGCAGCTGGACGGCTTGCTGCGGGAAGTCGTGCCGGCCCACACCTTGTCGGACGTGCCGGTGGGCGTCTTCTTGAGCGGCGGCATGGATTCCGCGCTCACTACCTATTACCTTGAAGGACCTCGCACCTACAGCCTGGGATTCGATGCGCGCAACCGCTCGGAACTCGATGCCGCGCGCAGCGCCGCGACTCACCTCGCGACGCTGCACACCGAGATGACCGCCCCGATGGCGGATTTCGGCGACGCGCTCGACACTCTGCCGGGCGTCTTCGATGAGCCGTTCGGCGACAGCGCGGCCTGGTCCAATTACCTGATCGCGGGGCTCGCCCGCCGCGAAGTGAAGGTGGCGTTGAGCGGCGAGGGGGGCGATGAGATCTTCTGCGGCTACCCGCGCTATTGGTCGGACATCGGCGCGCGGTCCAACCTCGTGAACCGGACGCTGGGCCGCGTCCTGCCGCCCCTGTCGCGTCTTGCATCCTCCATGCAGAGCCATGCCTCCGTCGGCCTGCCGGCGTTCGCGGCGGCGCTGGGCGGATTGCCGGAGTCCCAGGTGGATGCCTTGCTGGCGGATGAGTGGCGGGAGCGCGGGTACGACTACCTGTGGTTCTATCGGCAGTTCTGGCAGGTGGAGCTCGATCCGCTCGTACAGTTGCGCTGGCTCGACTTGAACACGGGCCTGGCGGAGGGCCTGCTCGTCAAGGTGGACAGGACCAGCATGGCGCACTCGCTGGAGGTGCGCCCGCCGTTGCTGGATCATCGTCTGGTCGAATTCATGTTGAGCGTCGACCCGCAGCTGCTGATCGATCGGCGCCGCCGCCGCGGCAAATTGTTGGTGCGGCAGCTCATGGAGCCGCGCCTTCCCCCGGGGCACCTGAACCGGCCGAAGTCCGGCTTCGGCCTTCCGGTGCACAGCTGGCTGAAACGCAACCCGGACGTGCTGCAGCGGGCCGTGGCGCGGCTCACCGAGCGCGGCGTGCTGCGCCGGCCGGTGAGCAGCGAGTTCCGGCGTGCGTGGTTTCTGCTGGTTCTCGACCGATGGTTCGACGCATTTGAGTGACCGGGCGCCGCGCTTGCTGTTCGTGCCGGTCTCGGGCGCGTACGGAATGGGCGAGTACGCCCGCTCGCTCGCGATCGCGCAGGGGGCCAAGGGACGCTGGCCGGACGCCTCCATTCTGTTCGTGCTGAGCCGCCAGGCGCCTTATGCCGCTTCCGCTCCGTTCCCCACCGCCTTGCTCGATTCGTCGCCCACGTTTCATTCCGCAGCGGTAGCCGCCCTCATCGAGAAGTGGCGGCCCGACGCCGTGCTGTTCGACAATGCCGGCCGCACGGCGCAGCTCCGGGCGGCCCGGCGGTGCGGCGCGCGCGTGGTCTACATCAGCGCGCGGCGGCGCCAGCGCTACAAGGCGTTCAGGCTGCGCTGGATGCGCGTCATCGACGAACATTGGATCGCTTATCCGCGATTCATCGCCGGAGACCTGACGTTTTTCGAGCGGTTGAAGCTGCGGTATCTTCGCCGGCCGCGCGTGCGCTTTCTGGACGTCGTCCTCGACCGCCGGTCTGCGAGGGGCGCCGACTCGATCCTCGGCCGGCTCGGATGCGTTCCCGGCCGCTACACGCTCGTGGTCCCGGGCGGCGGCACGAATCACCCCGGAACCGGGGATGCCATGATGGAATTCGTGCAGGCGGCGCGCGAGCTCGCCTGCGCCGGCGAGGACACGGTTTTCGTAGGCCGGGCGCCGGCGGCGGCCGCCGCCGTTCGAGCCGCACCGGCGGCCGCGGGACTAACGCACCGGCGGCCGCGGGACCAGCCGCACCGGCCGCTGAGGGCCGTCTGCGCATCACGGGCCCGCTGCCGCAGAGCGACTTGGCGGAGTTGATGGCCGGCGCGCGGCTGGTCGTCACCAACGGCGGCTCGACCCTGTTGCAGGCGATTGCCTGCGGCCGGGCGTGCGTCGCCGTGCCGATCGCGGGTGATCAGTCCAAGCGCATACGACGCTGCGCCCTGGCCGGAGCCGCGGCGCCGGCGGCCCTCGAGGCCGCGGCCATCGCAGCCGTTGCCTCCCGGTTGCTGCGCGACGGACCGGCGCGCGAGGCGCTGGCCGCGCGCGCGGCCGCGCTCGGGCTGACCGACGGCGTGGAGGCGGCCCTGGGGGCGCTCGCCTCCTTGGTGGATTCGAGGTAGCGCCGGCAAGGCCATGTCGACCATCCTGTTGTTGGGTTACGGTCTCGATCAGCCCTCGTTCCGGCACCGGATGCAGAGCCTGGTGCCGGCGCTGGAATCGGCGGGCTTCGCCGTGCGCACCGAGCGCTTTCCGGCCGGGCGGTACGGGCTTCGCACCTGGGAGCGGCGCAGCCTCCTGGGCTGGGCCGACGTCGTGGTGCTCCACCAGATCAAGCTGAGCGGGCCCGAAGCCCGGCTGTTTGCCGCGTTGAGCCGGGCGCGCATCTTCGACGTCGACGACGCCATCTACGTGCGCAAGCCGCGCCGGCTCGGGGATCCGGTGCACGAATCGATCTGGCGGCGGAGAAAATTCGATGCGACCTGCCGCATCGCCGACGTCGTCGCCGCAGGCAACGACGTGCTGGCCGGCGTGGCGCGGCGCTCGGCGCGCGAAGTCGCGGTGCTGCCGACCTCGATCGACGCGTCGGCGTTCCCCCGCAGCGCGCCGCCCGGTGGGCCGCCCGCGATCGTGTGGATCGGCAGTCCCGAGAACCTGATTTACCTCGAGATGATCCGTCCCGCCCTGGCGCGGCTCGCGGCGCGGCATCCCGAACTGCGGCTTCGGATCATCTGCTCGCAGTTTCCGCAGTGGCCGGAGATCACGATCGAGCGCATCGCGTGGAGCTCGCACACTGAAGCGGCGGAGCTCGCGGCGGGGCACATCGGCATCATGCCGCTGACCGACGATGAATGGGCTCGCGGAAAGTGCGCGTTCAAGCTGCTGCAGTACATGGCCGCCGCGCTGCCCTGCGTCGCCTCACCGGTGGGCGCCAACACCGAAGCGGTGATCGACGGCGTCACCGGGTATCACGCGAGAGACGACCGGGAATGGGAGCAGACCCTGGAACGGCTCATCGTCTCGCCCGGCCTGAGGGCGCGCATGGGCGCGGCCGGCCTCGCGCGCGTCGAGGAACGATTCTCGATGCGGGCCTACCGGGCGAACTACCTCGCCCTGTTGTCCCGCCTCGCGGCGCGCCACGGAGCGCCGTGACCCCGTCGCCCGCCGTGGCCGGCGCCGCCTGACGGGAGCTTCGGTACAATGCGCTGCGAACCTCCCATGCACATCTTCCAGATCCAACCCCCCTACGTTTCGCCGGCGGACCTAGATCCGGGATTCGGCGTGCTGGACAACTCGGCGAACGAGCGGCCCGACTGGTTCGAGTACTGGCCGATCCGCAATTTCCTGCTGAGCGAGGCGCTGGACGAGCAGGCGTTCTACGGATTCCTGTCTCCCCGGTTCAAGGACAAGACCAACCTGGCCGCGGGCCGGGTGCGGGAGTTCGTGCTTGCCTCCGATCCATCGACCGAGGTCGTGCTGTTCAGCCCCAGCATCCACAACAGCGCGTACTATCTCAGCGTCTTCGAGCACGGCGATGCCGAGCATCCGGGACTCGCCGCGGCGGCGCGGCGCTTCTTCGAGCGCATCGGGCGGCCGCTCGATCCGGGCACGTTCATGTCGGATTCGCGCAACACGGTGCATTCCAATTTCGTCGTGGCCAAACCGCGCTTCTGGCGGGCGTGGCTCGAGGTTGCGGAACGGCTGTTCGCGATCGCAGAGGCGGCGGAGGATCCGCTCGGCAAGGACTTGCGCGCGCCCACGCACTACCGCGGACGCCGCGAGGTGCAGATGAAGATATTTCTCATGGAGCGCATCGCGACCTGGGTCCTGGTCACCGACAGGAGCTTCGTGACGCGCGTTCGCGACCCGTTCGCCGCCCGTGCGCGCATCTACAAGCTTCCCGTCGCCATCGTGTGCGACGCCCTGAAGATCGCCTACGACACGCAGGGGCGGGGGCAGTATAAAGAGGTGTTCCTGCTGGTCAGAAACCTGCGAAAGTACCTTAACATGCAGATCCGGATCGGCGCAGTAGCGGGTTGGGGCCGGGTACCGCCGGCCTTGAGAGCATTGAAGGCGTATTGGCGCGGCTAGGCGCGGCGTTACCCCGAAGGATGATCAGGTGAGCGACCATCGCGGCGTTGTCGAGTTCTGGCAGGGCCGCAGGGTCCTGCTCACGGGCCATACCGGGTTCAAGGGAGCGTGGCTAAACCTGTGGCTGCGCGAAATGGGCGCCGACGTGACGGGCTACGCGCTGGAGCCGCTTACCGAGCCCTGCCTATGGGACATCGTGGGTCACGGGGCCCGCTCGATCATCGGCGACATCCGGGACGCCGAGCGAATTCGCGGCGTCCTCGCCGCCGCGCGCCCGCAAGTCGTGTTTCACATGGCGGCCCAGGCGTTGGTCAAGGAGTCGTACGCGGACCCCTTGGGCACCTTCGGCACCAATGTGATGGGCACGGCCAGCGTCCTGGCCGCCTGCCGCGGGGCGCGCGATCTTGAATGCGTCGTGGTCGTCACCAGCGACAAGGTGTACGAGAACCGCGGTCAGGGCCGCGTCTTCGAAGAGGACGACCGGCTGGGCGGCCACGATCCCTACAGCAACAGCAAGGCCTGCGCCGAACTCGTCACGAGCTGCTTTCGGGACAGCTTCTTCGGCGACGGGCCCCCCGTGGCGACGGTGCGCGCCGGCAATGTCATCGGCGGAGGGGACTGGTCGCCCGACCGGCTCATTCCGGACTGCGTGCGCGCCCTGGCACGCGGATCTGCGGTGCGCCTGCGCTACCCGGAGGCGATCAGGCCCTGGCAGCACGTGCTCGAACCGCTGTCCGGCTACCTCGCCACGGCCAGGGCGCTGGTGGAGAGGCCCGCGACGGCGCCGCGCGCCCTCAACTTCGGCCCGGACCCGGCGGCGTGCTGCACGGTGAGAGAGGTGGTCGAAGCCTTCAGCGAGCGCTTCGGCGGGAAGCCCGGCTGGGAACGCGATGATGCGCGGCATCAGACCGAAGCCGGGGCGCTCATGCTGTCGTCGGCGCTGGCGGCGCGCACGCTCGGCTGGCGGCCCGCGTTGAACCTGCCCGAGTCGCTGGCCTGGACCGCGGATTGGTATCGGGCGCAGGCTGCGGGGCAGAACATGCTGGCGTTCACGCTGGCGCAACTTTGGGAGTATCTCGAACGATGAAATGCGTGATCCTCGCGGGCGGCAAGGGCACCCGAATCGCCGAAGAATCGACCGTCCGGCCGAAGCCCATGGTCGAGATCGGGGGCCGTCCCATCCTGTGGCACATCATGAAATCCTACGCATCGTTCGGCGTCCGGGATTTCATCGTGTGCCTCGGCTACAAAGGTTACGTCGTGAAGGAATACTTCGCGAACTACTTCCTGCACCAGGCAGACGTGACCTTCGACATGGGGCAGAACCGGGTCGAGTACCACGATTGCCGCAGCGAGCCGTGGAAGGTCACCCTGGTGGACACCGGCGAGGAGACCATGACCGGCGGCCGGCTGCTGCAGGTGGGCAAATACTTGAACTCGGGCGAGCCGTTCTGCATGACCTACGGCGACGGCCTGGCGAACATCGACATCGGCGCCGAAATCGCCTTCCACCAGCAGCGCGGCTGCAAGGCCACGGTGGCCTGCGTGCGCCCGCCGGCGCGCTTCGGGCGCATTTCCGTCGAGGGACATCAGGCCGTGTCGTTCGAGGAGAAACCCCAGGCCGAGGGCGATCTCATCAACGGCGGATTCTTCGTTTTGGAGCCCAGCGTGCTCGAGCTGATCGACGGCTTCGCAACGCTGTGGGAGAAGGAGCCCATGGAAAAGCTGGCGGCGAGCGGTCAACTGGCCGCCTGGATCCACCGTGGATTCTGGCAGCCCATGGATACTCTGCGCGACAAGCAGCAGCTCAACGACTTGTGGGAGAGCGGCCGCGCGCCCTGGAAGCTCTGGGAGGGTTGAGTTTAGGTGGAAACCCCGCCGCATCCCGCTACAATCGCCGCAGACCCGCTGGAGGAATGTCATGAACCGATACGCTGCGCTGCTGGTCATGTTCGCCTTGGGGGCGCTGCCCGCCTGCGCCGGGGCGCCCGCGAGCGGCGCGAATCCTGCGGACGGCGCGACCTACGTCGTGTATGCGAACGGGGTGTTCAACTGGCCCGGCGACTACTCCTACGCCGCGAAGGTCGACTACCGGGACACCTCCGGCAAGCCCGCCACCGGCACCTACGATCTGGCGGTTTCGCTGACCAGCGCCTGGGGGGCCTGGCAGCCTTTCGGACCCAATTGGAACTTCGACATCACGCCCTACAAGTACCTGCAGTTCGATTTGAAGCCGACGAAGGACGGCCAGAAGTGGGATTGTTTCGCGCTGATGGTGGGCGACAAGAACATCGTCGATGCGTCGGGCAACCCGGTGTCGGTGGACATCAACCAGTACGGCCCCGCGCCCCAGGCGGGCGTTTGGGCGCCGTACAAGATCCCGCTGTCTGCGATCATGACCCACAAGGGCGAGTTGCTGAAAGCCATGTACAAGTTCGACATCCACGACAAGACGGGGTCGCCCACCAACGTCTTCTACATCAACAACGTGAAATTCACGGCCAATTGACGGCGCGCTCGCGGCATTTCGCGGGATGAGCGGACCGGCCGGGATCCGGGGGCAGAATGTCGGGAGCGAACGAGTCGATGCCTCCTCGCTTGGACTCTAGGGCCTTCCGGGATGCGCTCGGGCTGTTCGCCACGGGCGTAGCGGTGGCGGCCGCCACCGTGGACGAGCAGGTCCACGCCATGACCGTCAATGCGGTGTCCTCCCTGTCGCTGGATCCCATGCTCGTGTTGTTCTGCCCCGGGAAGGGCACGACCTTCTCCCGCGTGCTGGACCGGACGGAACGGTACTCCATCAATTTCCTGCGCGACGAGCAACGGGCGCTGTCGACTTATTTCGCCGGGGGGCACAAGCACAGCGCGCCGCCGCCGTTTCGCTTCGTCGACGAGGGAGGGGTGCCGCGGTTGGAAGGAAGCCTCGCGGCGCTGATTTGCAATCGTCACGCCGTGCACGACGGCGGCGATCATTGGCTGGTGATATTATCGGTGAAGAAGATTCATCGAGGCGTCGAGCCGCATCGGCCCCTGATTTTCTACAAGGGCCAGTACCGAGACCTCGATGTGGGCCGGAGTGTGGCGGCGCCGGACCTGTCCGACGCCACGGACGCACCCGCGTTCCTCTATCATCACGATTGACCGGCTGTCGATCGGATTGGCGTCGGCCGCCGGCCGGCAGCCGGGTCGAATGCAGGGCGGTGGCTCAGCCGATTTCGCGATACAGGACGAGCCGCGCCTTCTCCCAGTCGCGCTGCGCGGTGCGCTCCGATACGCCGCGCAGCACCGCGATCTCGGTCAGCGAAAAACCGCAGAAGTACTTCAAGTCGACGAGTTCTGCGAGGCGGGGATCGTGTTCTGCGAGGGCGTCGAGGGCCTCCGACAGCCGCAGCAACTCGCGTTCTTCGGGATCCGGCATCGCTTGCTGCTCCGCTAGCCTTGTGTCGAGCTGCGTTATGTGAAATTCACCACCGCGCTTTTGCGCCCGCCGCTGACGGGCAAGGTCGATGATGAGTCCGCGCATCACCCGCGCCGCATAACCCATGAATCGCGCCCGGTCGGGAAAGACCGCGTGCCCTTGAGCGATTTCCAAGTATGTTTCGTGCAGCAGCGTGGTCGGACTGATCTCAGCCGAGGCGTTGCGCCGCAACTGGTGTTCGGCAAGCTTATGCAATTCGGCGTAAAGGGCCGCGAACAGGCGCTCTTTGGCGCCATCGATGCCGGATTCGGCGTCGCGCAGCAGTGAGGTCCACGGGTTGTTTTTCATTCCCGGAAATGATCAGCGCATCCATTCGGATCGTCAAATTCAGCCGTACACCGGTGGCGCAAGGCACCTCTGAGCGATGCTTACCTAAAGGTGAAGCGCGCCTTCAAATTGCTCCCACAGTGTCGGTGGGCGTGGAGCCGACTTGTCGCGCGCTGCAGCATAGGCATCCGCTACCTGCTGCATCATGCCCTCGCGGGCCAGCAGGCGAGCGAGGGTCGCGCGCCGATAGCGCCAGGGCCTCCAAGCCTCATCCGGCCAATGCTCGTCATGGGCGCGCTCAGAAGCAACCGCGTATAAAAAGAACGCTTGCAGCAGAAGCGCATTCTTCTTGGACGAGTCGGGCTCTGCGAGGGCATTGCGGTCGTCCCGCTCGGCGAATCGCGCAAGCGCGTTCGGTTCGTCCACCTCCACGCCTTTCTTGTACCAAGACCACGCCTTTTGGAGATCTGGCTGGAGTCCGGCCGGCGCAGCGGCGCGTGAACCCGGAATACCAACCTCGTATAGACGGCCCAGTGCGAACGCCGCGATCGGCACCCCGTCTTCCCAGGCGCGCTCGTAGAGCGACTCCACACGATGGGGATCGATCATTCCAACGGAATTGTCCATCAAGAGATTTCCAAGATCGACGCGTGCAGCCCGATAGCCTTCGGACACCGCGAGCTCGAATTGCCGCCTCGCGCCCTTTACGTCGGAATTCGCGAGCAAGGCGCGCGCTGTCTGATAGACCAATCGCCGTGAGTCTCCAGTCTTGGCAGTATCCGGGGAACAGGCAGAGTTGGCGACATCGGGAACAATCGCTGCTTGCGCGAGCCCCGGCGTTAATCGATCTGGATCATAGAACGCAGCCGCCGCCTGATCGCACGGGGATCCCTGCGTCCGCCATTTTCTAACCCGGGCATCGGGCGGTAGGCCGAGCTGAGTTCGATCGACATCGGGCAGCGGATCGGTTTCCGCCGCCGCATCCCACAGGATCTGGGCTGCGATAGTGGCTGGAATGCGCGCATCCCAGATCCGCGCGGTCTTGTCGAGCGATGCGGTGACGATGCGCGTGCCGTCGGGCGAGTACGCGGCGGACTGGACGGCATCGCCATGGCCGGACAGCACCGCGAGCTGCGCTCCTGTGCGCGCATCCCAGATCCGCGCGGTCTTGTCAACCGAGGCGGTGACGATGCGCGTGCCGTCGGGCGAGTAGGCGGCGGACACGACACGATTCGGCATGGCCGGAGAGCACCGCGAGCTGTGCCCCGGTGCGCGCATCCCAGATGCGGGCGGTCTTGTCGTACGAGGCGGTGACGATGCGCGTGCCGTCGGGCGAGTAGGCGGCGGAACTGACGGGATCGCCGTGGCCCGAGAGCACCGCGAGCTGCGCGCCCGTGCGCGCATCCCAGATGCGGGCGGTCTTGTCGATCGAGGCGGTGACGATGCGCGTGCCGTCGGGCGAGTAGGCGGCGGAATTGACGTAATCGCCGTGTCCCGAGAGCACCGCGAGCTGCGCATGCCCGTGCGCGCATCCCAGATGCGCGCGGTCTTGTCGTTCGACGCGGTGACGATGCGGGTGCCGTCGGGCGAATACGCGGCGGATGACGACGAAATCGCCGTGGCCGGAGAGCACCGCGAGCTGCGCGCCCGGTGCGCGCATCCCAGATGCGCGCGGTCTTGTCGAACGACGCGGTGACGATGCGCGTGCCGTCGGGCGAATAGGCGGCGGACATAGACGACGATCGCCATGCCCGGAGAGCACGGCGAGCTGCGCGCCCGGTGCGCGCATCCCAGATGCGCGCGGTCTTGTCAGCCGAGGCGGTGACGATGCGCGTGCCGTCGGGCGAGTAGGCGGCGGAATCAGACGCGATCGCCATGGCCCGAGAGCACCGCGAGCTGCGCTGCCCGTGCGCGCATCCCAGATGCGCGCGGTCTTGTCGTCCGAGGCGGTGACGATGCGCGTGCCGTCGGGCGAGTAGGCGGCGGAAATGACGACATCGCCATGGCCGGAGAGCACCGCGAGCTGCGCGCCCGTGCGCGCATCCCAGATGCGCGCGGTCTTGTCATCCGAGGCGGTGACGATGCGCGTGCCGTCGGGCGAGTAGGCGGCCGGAATCGACGCGATCGCCGTGTCCCGAGAGCACCGCGAGCTGCGCGCCGGTGCGCGCATCCCAGATGCGCGCGGTCTTGTCGTCCGACGCGGTGACGATGCGCGTGCCGTCGGGCGAGTAGGCGGCGCGATTAGACACGATCGCCATGCCCCGAGAGCACCGCGAGCTGCGCGCCCGGTGCGCGCATCCCAGATGCGCGCGGTCTTGTCGTCCGACGCGGTGACGATGCGCGTGCCGTCGGGCGAGTAGGCGGCGGAGTCGACGCAGTCGCCATGGCCGGAGAGCACCGCGAGCTGCGCGCCGCTGCGCGCATCCCAGATGCGCGCGGTCTTGTCGTCCGAGGCGGTGACGATGCGCGTGCCGTCGGGCGAGTAGGCGGCGGAATACGACGATATCGCCATGGCCGGAGAGCACCGCGAGCTGCGCGCCGGTGCGCGCATCCCAGATGCGCGCGGTCTTGTCGTCCGACGCGGTGACGATGCGGGTGCCGTCGGGCGAGTAGGCGGCGGATTCGACGCTGATCGCCATGGCCGGAGAGCACCGCGAGCTGCGCGCCGGTGCGCGCATCCCAGATGCGGGCGGTCTTGTCGTACGACGCGGTGACGATGCGCGTGCCGTCGGGCGAATAGGCGGCGGAAATGACATGATCGCCGTGGCCGGAGAGCACCGCGAGCTCGGCGTCGGCCGCGCGAATGTCCTGAAACACACTGATCGCGGCGGGCGTGCGCATCCTGCGCGAATTCAGGGTTCGTGAGCACCTCGAGGATGATGCCCTGCGCGCCCGCGACATCCGAGTCCTTGAGACGCTGGGCGGCGGCCTCGGTGAGCAGCCGCGCCTGCGCCTTCAAAGTTTCCGCTGCCTGATACTCCGCTTCATGCTGCCTCTTCTGGGCCACCCATCCGGCGCCCGATGCGACGACCGCGAGGAGCGTCACCACGCTCGCTACGACGGCCAACATGCGAACCGTCCGCGTGCGAATCCGTTGGTCATCGGAGATCGACCGCTCGATGTAAGCGACCAAGTGAGGCTCGGTGTCCCTCCGATGCTCCTTGAGCAGACGTTGTCCATCCATCAGGTCAATATCCGAAAGCAGGCCTGGTTCCCGCCGAAAACGGGCGCGCCATGCCGCAAACCTCGCCGCTGGAGTACGTGGCGGCGTCCTTTCACGGTGGGTTGCCTGCGGGCCGCCTTGTTCGAGCCCGCGCCATAGCGCATGCCGCTCCTCGATGCGACGCCGGATCTTGAGCGCTTCCGCGTTACCCTGGACGAATTCCCGGGCGCGGGCCCACCGGGAAATCAGTGCTTCATGCGCGACGCGGACCGTCGGCCTGTCCCATTTCTCCGTGTCGCTGACCAGCAGACGTGCGCCTGGATCAAGCAGTGCCTCGACCAGTCGACGCTGCGGACTGCCTGGGGGGAATGTGGAGAGCGGAACACGCCGTGCTACGGCGCGATCGACATCGCCTTCGAAACGCTGATTTCCGCCAGGGAAAACAGCACCGACCCCAGTGCATGTCGCTCCTCAGCCGCGCATCGTTCCAGCACGGCTTCGGCTTTCGTGGCGATCGCTCCCTCCAGCCTGCCGAGCCCCTCGTAGGTCGCATATGTGAGCGTGGGGCCGTGAGACTCCAGCACGTCGCTTCGATAAAGCTGATCCAAAAGATATGAGAGGAGCGGCAGCACGCCGGGCTCCCGGGCCACTTCCTCGGCGATCACCTCATTGAGCGGGACATTGGTTGTGCCGTGCACTTCAAATCCTATTCCCGCGGCTTCGGCGGGCCGGCGGATCATCTGACTCAGTTGTGAGGGAGTCGGCGGCAGGAGCTCGAGCCGGCTATCGCCGTTCGACCGTCGCACGAGCTCCGGCGTCTCTTCGGCGCGATGCCAAAAGTCCCTTCGCATGGTCGCGACGACCCAGACCAGACCCGAGCGCACGAGACCGGCCAGGAGCTCGATGAAGCGCACCCGCCGCTCGGCAATATGCCATCGGCGGTGAACAGCTCCTCGAGCTGATCGACTACCAGGACCAGTTTGGCGATCTCATAGTCCAACATGCGGCCCGATTGGCGTGCCTGCGCGGTGAGTTGGCCGAGTGCCGCTTCGATGGGATAAGCGGGCGCTGCCGTGGCGTTGCGAAGATGAGCCGCCAGGCTTGCGAGTGATTGTCCGTGACCGATCAGTTCGGAGAGGCCCTCTTGCTCACTTAACTGTGTGGTCAATCGGCGCGCCAGCGCGTCGAAGAGATCCTCACCCTCGTGGGCATCGCTCGGCCGGAATATCACACGCCGCAGAAATGCTGTGCCGGGAATACGCCGGGGTACGAACAGCTTTGGCACGATGCCGGCCTTTACCAGCGAGGACTTGCCTGAGCCGCTGGCACCCAAGACGAGCAGGAAAGGCGAGCTCGCTTCGGCGTTCACCGTCAGCTGCAACATCGCCTTGGCAAGCGCTTCATCTTGACCAAAGAAAACAGGCGCATGCTCAAACTCATAAGCCTCGAGTCCGCGGAATGGCGCCTGTGCCCAAGCCTTGGCCACCTTCGTGCGTTCGGAAGCCAGCGCGGCAATGCGCTTCTCGATCAGCTTGCGCAAATGATTTTCCAGGGCAACGGCGAATTCTGCGTCGCTCGCGAACGAGGTATAGGCGCCGATGAACAGGCCCTGACTGGCGAAGTGCCGCTCCCAAAACCCATCCAATGCCTTGAGCTGCTGCAACTGCTGCTCCCGGCGATCGGCGTCCTGCGAATCAACTGGGGTGGGTTTCTGACTTCGATACACGAGAAGATCGGGAGCCCCGTTCTTCTGCGCCGCCTGCAGCGCCTCCTCGAACTCCCACTCGGTGCCGGTCACCGGTGTGCGCCCATCGATGCCCCGATATTCGCGCACTCGCGTGCGCTCCGGCAGCGAGGTCCCCAGGCGCGACCAAAGGATCAACACGACCACATCAAAAGCGCTGGGCGGCTCGATCGAGTCCTGAAAGTGACCCGAGGCGACCATCGCCTCGAACTCCCACAAATAGGGCTCGATTCTATAAAAGCGCGCGTAGTCCTGCGCCAGCCGTTCAATGGTCAGCGCCGCTATCTCCCGCGCTGCTTTCACGTCTCCGGGCGAGGAAATAAAGATGCGGAGCCGCTGCCTCACTGGCGCAAAATCCTTCGTTGAACTCAGACGCCAATGCTCATTATTGCACGGGACGCCCTGGAAGTTCGCGTCGGCAAGGCATCATGGCAACAATACCGGGCGACAAAAATAAGTTCGGCGCTGTGAGGTGATTCTCCTTGGGGTACCGCATTTGTCTGCGAGAGAGATCTCGCGGTTCCAAATTCCAACCTTTTTCAGAGTAATACCCATGAGCACCAAGTTCAAAGCAGGAGTGACGCTCTGCGCCCTCGCGCTCGGGCTGTCGTCGATCCTGCGCCCCGTCCACGCCGCCAACGGAGATTCTCGCCTGACCACCGGCCCGGCGGACGGGTCGGTTGCTCCGGCCCGGCTGCGCTGCGCCAATGGCACGAAGACATGCGGCAGATCGAAACGCCGGGGGACGGTGTTTCCACGCCTCCTATCCGAACTACGTTTGGGAGAAAGTGGCGTGCGAGGCCGACCCGCCGCGCACACATCCCGTACATCGCCATTCCGCGGACGGCGCGCCCGAAGTGGTGGGCAACGGAAATGACTGGGTTGCCCAGGCTCCGGGCCTGATCGAACTTGCCCAGGGATATTTCAAGATCAGCGGTGTGAAAAACGAAAAGAGCGTCGGCGTTCCCCTCTTTGATGATCAGGGCATTCTAGGAAACGGCGAGTATTCGATCCAGGTCAATACCAATGCCGATGCCACTACCTCTGCCTGCGGCGGCCACAGCGGTTGCACGGTCTGGCAACAGTATGTGTATGCAACCGATTACGTGAAGAAGGGCACTGCCGACATATTCATACAGTATTGGCTGCTCAACTATGGCGCCTGTCCGAGCGGGTGGACCACGCCGCCTCCGCCATCCGGAGGTGATTGCTATAAGAACAGCGAATTGACGCCAGTGCCTGATATACCGGTCTCCGACATCGGCAATCTTTACTTCACGGCCGAAGCACATTCCAAATCCGATTACGTGGCGCTCGGCTATGGCGCAGACATGTATTCACACTCCACCTCGAACAGCTCTCTCGACATGTCCTCCGTCTGGAATCAGGTCGAGATCAACGTCTTCGGCGATGGCGGCGGCTCCGAGGCTGTCTTCAACAGCGGCACGTCGATCACGGTGACCCTCGCGCTGCTCGATGGATCCGCGGCGGCCCCAACCTGCATTGCAGGCGAAGGATTGACGGGCGAGACCAATAACCTGAATCTGGGAACCTGCAAGGGAACTGCGCCGACCGGGCTCGGGATTCCGGAGATGGTGTTCAGCAAGTCGAACTGAGCGCCTGGCGAGAAGCAGCGTAAATGGTGAGTCCGGCAGGACGGCTGAGGCGCAACCCCTCAGCCGCACCGCCTTGGTTCACCCGACACCGTGATTTACTCATTCACGGACGGAAGCGATGGCAATAGGCCATACGGCGGAGTGATTCAAGCCTGCGACGGGAATTTCTACGGTACTTCCAACTACGGGCCCACGGCGTCCGGCACCATATTCCGGGTTACCCCGGCCGGGGTCCTGACCGAGTTGCATGTGGGTGGGGCCGAACGAGCTGCCTCGAACCGCACGCAAAACTCCGTTTCTTGGCAGAACGTGCTAACCTATTGATTTAAATGGCGCTCCCTACGAGATTGTTCGGCGCTGCGCGCCTCATCCCTCGCCCCGGCGGGCTCGGGACCGCCGTCGCTCGACGCGCCGGCGTCCAACCCGCCCGGACGGTCGGGTTGTCGAACTCGTCGGCGGGCTGGCGCCCGCCCGAGTTCTCATCTCGCAGGCAAGAGTTCGCTTGAAAATACCGGTGATGCACCGGCATTTTCAAGCGAAATGGCGCTCCCTACGAGATTCGAACTCGTGTTACAGCCTTGAGAGGGCCGTGTCCTAGGCCTCTAGACGAAGGGAGCGGGGTATTTGGAGGTAGATCCGCCTGACCGCAAGAGGGCTGGTAGTATAGCCAGCAATTTTTTGGACTCAAGCGGAACCCTCTTTTTTGAACCAACCGTCGACCAAATTCCCTCATGTAGTCATTCCCAGGTCCGAGCATTCCATATCGCGCTCGGCCATTTCCCCGAACGCCCTCAAGGTGCTGTACCGGCTCAAGGAAGCCGGTTATCAGGGCTTTCTGGTCGGGGGGGCGGTGCGCGATTTGCTGCTCGGCATCACGCCCAAGGACTTCGACGTCGCGACCAACGCGCTTCCGGAGGAGATGCGCCGGCTGTTCCGCAATTGCCGGCTGATCGGGCGCCGCTTCCGCCTGGCGCACGTGCACTTCGGCCAGGAAATCATCGAAGTCGCGACGTTCCGCGCGGCCGCGGCCCCGGAACGCGAGGACGCCGAGGATGACGGCGACGAGGAGGCGGCGTCGGCGAGCCCGCTGCCTGCCCCGGAGGAATCCACGCACCGAGCCTTCGACGTGACCGGCCGGATCCTGCGCGACAACATCTACGGGACCATCGACGAGGACGTGTGGCGGCGTGATTTCGCGGCCAACGCCCTCTATTACAACATCGATGACTTCTCGATATGGGACTTCGTCGACGGCGTCAACGACGTGCGGGAGCGCCGCCTCAAGTTGATCGGCGATCCGGAGACTCGCTATCGCGAGGATCCGGTGCGCATGCTGCGCGCGGTCCGGTTCGCGGCCAAGCTCGACTTCACCATCGAACCCGCCACCGAGGCGCCGATTTGCGGCTTGGCCTACCTGCTGGACGGCGTCCCGCCCGCGCGGCTGTTCGATGAGTGCCTGAAATTGTTTCTCACGGGATTCGGCGCGAGATCGTTCGCGCTGCTGCAGCGCTACGGTCTCTTCGAGCATCTGTTTCCCTTGTCGGCGGCCGCGATGAGCCTGCCGCCGTACGCCTATGCGCGGGACATGCTCGACATGGGCCTCGCGAACACCGATGCGCGCATCGCGGTCGACAAGCCGGTGACGCCCACGTTCCTGTTCGCGATCCTGCTCTGGGGCGCGGTGCTGCGTGAACTCAACGAGCGGCAGGCCGGCCCGGCGCCCGATTTGAACTTGCTCATGCAGGCATGCGACGCCGTGCTGAAGGCACAGCAGTCGCGGGTCGCGATTCCGCGACGCTTCAGCGCCCCGATGCGCGAACTTCTCATGCTGCAGCCGCGGTTCAACCGGCGCAGCGGCGTCAAGTCATTGAGTCTCCTGCAGCACCCGCGCTTCCGCGCCGCGTACGACTTCCTATTGTTGCGGGCGCAGGCCGGCGTCGCCGATCCCGAACTCGCGCAGTGGTGGACGGACGTGCAGACCTTGCCCCAGGAGCAGCGCGTGGCGCTGGTTCAGGCGCGGCCTCCGGATGCGCCGGGCGGCGCCGCGTCCGAGGAAGGGGCGCCTGCTCCAGCCGGCCGCCGGCGCCGGCGCAGGCGCCGCGGCGGAGCGGCGCGCGGTTGACGATGCGGCCCGTCTGGCGCCCGGCATACGTCGCCGTCGGCAGCAACTTGAACCAGCCTCGCGAGCGTGTTCTCGAGGCCTTCGATGCGCTGGCGGCGCTGCGCGCGACGCGGCTCGAGTTGCGCTCGCGGCTGTATCGGGCCGCCCCGATGGGCCCGCAGGATCAGCCGGAGTTCGTGAACGCGGCCGCAGGCCTGCTCACCCGGCTGTCGGCGCGCGAGTTGCTCGATGAGTTGCTGGCCGTCGAACTCGCCATGGGGCGCCGCCGACAGGAGCGCTGGGGGCCGCGCGTGATCGACTTGGACCTCGTGTGGATGACGGGCCCGGCCGTCGACGAGCCCGGCCTGAAAGTGCCGCACCCCGGGGTGTCTGAGCGAAATTTCGTCCTGTATCCTCTCTGCGATATTGCCCCGGCCCTGGTGATTCCGGGCCATGGGTGTGTGGCGGATCTGAAGTCGAAGGCCGGGGAAGCCGGAATTTCGGTTCTCTAGACGGGAAGAGCCCCCAAGTATCTCCAGACGAGAAGAGTCCCAAGTTGAGCGCAGTTCCGCAAAAATTCATCGTGATCGAAGGACCGATCGGCGTCGGGAAGACCAGTCTCGCGCGCCGCTTGTCGCAGTCGTTGAGCGGGCAACTCGTCCTGGAGCAGGCCGATCAGAATCCTTTCCTGGAGCGTTTCTACAAGAACCCGCGCGCGGCGGCGTTTCAGACCCAGCTTTTCTTCCTGTTCCAGCGCGCCCGCCAGCTCGAGGACGTGCGTCAGGAGGACTTGTTCGGCGCCGTGCGCGTCGCGGACTATCTGCTCGACAAGGACCGGCTGTTCGCGCGGGTGACGCTCGACGATGCGGAATACGCCCTCTATGAACGGGTGTACGAGCGGGTGGTGGTCGATGCGCCGAAACCGGACCTCGTGGTCTACCTGCAGGCGCCCGTGGACGTGCTGGTCGACCGCATCGCGAAGCGGGGAATCCGTTACGAACAGCACATCGAGCGAAGCTATCTCGAGAAGCTCACGCAGGCCTACGCGCGGTTCTTCCACAGCTACGAGGCCTCGCCGCTGCTCATCGTCAATTCGGCGGCCATCGATCCCGTCAACAACGAGGTCGACTATCAGTTGTTGTTCACGCAGATCAGCAAGACGCGGCGGGGGCGGCACTTCTTCAATCCCGCCGGCAGCAGCCTGCTGCAGCCGAATTGACCTCACGTCGCCCGGCGGGCCGAATGCTCCGCGAGCGCCCATTGCACGTGTTCTTGCACCATCGCTGAAACGCGGCCGAGCCGCGTCCGCAAAGCCGCCACCACGTCCTCGGACGCGGGTGCATTGCCGAGCGCCACCGCCACGTTCCTCAGCCAGCGGTCATAGCCGATCCGTCCGATCGCGCTGCCCCGGGTGTTGCGCAGGAACTCGTCCTCGCTCCACGAGAACAGCCTTACGAGGCCGGCGCGGTCGAGGCCATGCCGCACGCCGAAGTCCGCCTCGCGCGTGGGGCGCGCGAACTTGTTCCACGGACACACGAGCTGGCAGTCGTCGCAGCCGTAGATGCGGTTGCCGATGGCGCGGCGGAACTCGAGCGGAATCGAGCCTTTGAGTTCGATGGTCAAATAGGAAATGCAGCGCCTGGCATCGAGGCGGTAGGGCGCGACGATGGCGCCGGTTGGGCACGCCGGCAGGCAGGCGCTACAGCTTCCGCAATGGGCGGTGGCGGCAGTGTCCGCCGGCAGGTCGAGGTCCACATAGATCTCGCCGAGGAAGAAATAAGACCCCGCGTCCCGGTCGATGAGATTGGTGTGCTTGCCGATCCAGCCGAGGCCGGCATTGCGCGCCAACGCCTTTTCGAGGACCGGGGCGCTGTCGGCAAATGCGCGATGGCCGAAGGGCCCGACGGCCGCGGCAATCCGGTCGCAGAGCTTCTGCAGGCGGGTGCGCAGGATCTTGTGGTAGTCACGGCCGAGCGCATAGCGGGAAATGTAGCCCAGGCGCCCGTTCGAGAGCACCTCGGCCGGTGCCGCGGCCTCGGCGGGCCAATAATCCAACCGCACGCTGACGCAGCTGAGCGTTCCGGGCACGAGTTCGGCGGGCCGGTACCGCCTGCTGCCGTGGCGGGACATATAGTGCATCTCGCCGTTGAACCCGGCGGCCAGCCAGTCGAGAAAGTGCGCTTCGTCGGGTCCGAGATCGATGCGGGCCACGCCCACGCGGGCGAACCCCAACTGCTCCCCCCAGCGCCGGATTTGCGACGCCAACTCGAACGGATCGGGTGTACCGGCGCTGTGTCTCTGCATGGGTCCCTATAATGAGCGATAAGGCCGCAAATCGCGCCTTAGAATGCACGGCATGCAGGAATCTCCGATCGAACTGTCGCTGCCGGACGCCGCCGCCACCGAGACCTTGGGCGCGGCCCTGGCGCGCGCCTACCGTGCCGGGCCCGGCAGTGCGACGCTCTATCTGCACGGCGAGTTGGGCGCCGGAAAGACGACCTGCGTGCGCGGCCTGCTGCGCGCGCTGGGTGTCGGCGGGGCGATCCGCAGCCCGACCTACACCCTGGTGGAGGCTTACACGCCCGGCGGGATGACCTGCCTTCATGTGGACCTGTACCGGCTGCAGGGACCGCCGCAGGTCGACGAACTCGGCCTGCGCGACTACCTGGGCGCCGACTGCCTGCTGCTGGTGGAATGGCCCGAGAAGGGCGGGGCGGCCCTGCCGCCGGCCGACCTCGACTTGATCCTGACGTACCAGGGCGACTTTCGCCGGGCCCGCCTTGCGGCCGCCACGCCGCGCGGGCGCGGTTGGCTGCAAATGCTGTCGATCGACACTAGATTAAGCCCCTATCTATCTAATTTAACTTGAGAAAATACGCGTTAAGGGTTAACTTAACGCCCCATGTGCACCCGGCTCGGCCTTTTCCGCTCGCTGCTCCTGTCGATGGCTGCATTCGGCCCATTGGGGTATGCGGCGCAGCCCGCCGTGGAAGTGCGCGAGGTCCGGGTCCAAACGGCCGGGGATGTCACACGGGTGGTCCTAGAGCTGACCGGCAGCGCCCAGCACACCTTGGCCGTGCTCAAGAACCCGGACCGGATCGTGCTTGACGTCATGGGCACGCGTCTGGGCCGGGGCGTGCAGGCGGTTCCCGCCGCGGGCGGAGCGATCAAAGACGTGCGCGTGGGCAGGCGGTCGTCCGGCGATCTACGCATGGTGTTCGATCTGGCGCGTCCGATCCGGGCCAAGAGTTCGCTGATGGAGCCCGCCCAACACGCCGGCTACCGGCTGCTCATCGACCTGCGCGGCGCGGGGTCCGTGGAAACGCCGGTCAAGGCCCAGCATGCGCGGCCGGATGCGCGGACGCTCGTCATCGCCATCGACGCCGGTCACGGCGGGGAGGATCCCGGCGCCATCGGCAAGTACGGCACGCAGGAGAAGGACGTGGTGCTCGCGATCGCCCGCGCGCTGGCGCAGCGGGTGAATGCGGAGCCCGGCATGAAGGCCGTGTTGACGCGGGACGGCGACTACTTCGTGCCGCTGCGCGACCGCATGCGCCGCGCGCGCGCGCACCAGGCCGACCTGTTCGTCTCCATCCACGCCGATTCGATCCGCGACCGCAGCGTCGATGGCTCCTCCGTGTACATCCTCTCGCCGCGCGGCGCCACCAACGAGGCGGCGCGCTGGCTCGCCGAACGCGAGAATGCCGCCGACCTGATCGGCGGCGTGTCGCTCGAGGACAAGGGAGACGTGCTCGCGTCGGTGCTGCTCGATCTGTCCCAGTCGGCATCCCTGAATGCGAGTCACGCCGCGGCCGAGTACGTATTGCACCAGCTGAACCGCGTCGGCGAAGTCCGCAAGCCTCAGGTGCAGCAGGCGGGCTTCGTCGTGCTGAAGTCGCCGGATATTCCCTCCATGCTGGTGGAGACGGCCTACATTTCCAATCCGCAGGAGGAGCTGCGCCTGCGCGGCGCCGCGCATCAGGGCAAGCTGGCGGCCGCCATTCATCAAGGCCTGCGCGACTATTTCTACGACGACCCGCCCGCCGGCACGCGCATCGGCGAACTTTCGGGTGCCGGGCCGGCGGCGCGCCCGGTAGCCGCCACGCTGTCGGGGGACTAGGGGAGGAGAGGAGCTGCGGCCGATTCCGCCGGCAGTTCGGGCCCGAACCACCGGGCTGCCGGCCGGCCCGGAATAATCGCGCGGGTTCCGCGCACGCGCTGTGCGAAAATGGACAATTCGCGAGGTGTGCGCACTTGTCCATTCGAGTACTGCCCGACGAACTCGTCAATCAAATCGCTGCGGGCGAGGTCATCGAGCGCCCGGCCTCCGTCGTCAAGGAACTGGTGGAAAACGCGCTGGATGCCGGCGCCACCCGCGTCGATGTGGAACTGGAGCGCGGCGGCTGCGGGTTGATCCGGGTGCGCGACGACGGCACCGGCATCGGCCCCGAGGAGATCGGAATCGCGCTGGCGCGGCACGCGACCAGCAAGATTGCCTCGCTGGACGATTTGGAGAACATCGCCACCTTGGGTTTTCGCGGCGAGGCGCTGCCGAGCATCGCCTCGGTGTCGCGCCTCTCCCTGGTGTCGAGAACCGCGGCGACGGAGCATGCGTGGGGCCTGGAGGCGCGTGACGGCGCCATGGGAGTTCCGGCCCCCGCCGCGCACCCGCGCGGCACGAGCGTGGAAGTGCGCGATCTGTTCTTCAACGTTCCGGCCCGCCGCAAGTTCCTGCGCACCGAAGCCACCGAATATCAACACATTGCGGCCATGCTCGAGCGCCTCGCCCTGTCGCGGTTCGAAGTCGGATTCTCGCTCTCGCACAACGGCCGCGGCGTCTGGACGCTGCCGCCGGCGCGTTCGTCGGGCGAGGAATTGGCGCGCGTCGCCAAGATCTGCGGCGAGGATTTCGCGGCGCACGTCATCGAAGTCAGGCACGACCTGGAATCGCTGCACCTGCGCGGCTGGCTGGCCCTGCCGACCTTCTCGCGCAGCCAGTCCGATCTGCAATTCTGGTTCTTGAACGGCCGCTTCGTGCGCGACAAGCTGCTCGCAGGCGCCGCGCGCCGCGCCTATCAGGACGTGCTCTTCAACGGCCGTTTCCCGGCCTATGTGCTGTACCTGGACCTGGATCCGGCCATGGTGGACGTCAACGCGCATCCGCAAAAGCTGGAGGTGCGATTTCGCGACTCGAGCCGCGTGTACGACTTTCTGTTTCGCACGGTGGAGCGCGCGCTGGCGCAGACCCGGCCCACCGCGCAATCCGCGGGCAGCGCGCCGCTCGATTGGCTTTCGGGCAGTGCGGCTCACGGCAACGTCCCGGCGCCATCCCAGGCGCGATTCGTGCTGCCGGAAGCGCGGCTCCGGCCGGGCGCCGATGCCTATCGCGGCTATCTGGGCGGCGGGGCCGCGGTGGAAGCGCAGCCGTGCGACAGCGCGGCAGGCCTGGTGCGCGATGCGGCCTCTGCGTGGCCGGCGGCCGCGCGCGACGACGCGGCGGCCCCGCTGGGTTACGCCATCGCGCAGCTCCATGGAGTTTACATATTGGCCGAGTCGGCCGATGGATTGGTGCTGGTGGACATGCACGCCGCACATGAGCGCGTGCTGTACGAGCGCATGAAGAATTTATTGCAGGGGCAGAGGGCCCAGCAGTCCCTGCTGGTGCCGCTGACTCTGCAGGTGACCACGGCGCAGGCGGAGGCGGCGGAGGCGCACGCGATGGAGTTCGCGGCCCTGGGATTCGTGGTCACGCGCCTCGCCCCGGACCAACTGGCGCTGCGGGCCGTGCCGACCCTGCTCGCGGACCGTGATCCGGCCGGCGTGGTCCGCGACGTGCTTTCGGATCTGGTCGAGACGGGGCATTCGCGGCAGGTCGAAGAGTCGATCAATCAGCGGCTGGGGACGATGGCCTGCCATGCCGCGGTCAGGGCGCAGCGCAATCTGACCATCCCGGAGATGAACGCGCTGCTGCGCGAGATGGAGCACACCGACCGCGCCGACCAATGCAATCATGGCCGTCCAACTTGGGTACGGTTGTCGCTGGTCGACTTGGATCGGCTGTTCCTGCGCGGCCGGTGACGATGCAAACTCCGGGCGCCGGGCCGCAGCGCCTCGCCCCGGGCCGCGCGGCGCTGCTGCTGATGGGCCCGACAGGCGCCGGCAAGTCGGAACTCGCCGTTCGCCTCACGCGGGAATTCCCGCTCGAGATCGTCAGTGTGGATTCGGCGCTGGTCTATCGCGGCATGGACATCGGCACCGCGAAGCCCGATCCGGACGTGAGGCGCGCCGTGCCGCATCATCTGATCGACATCCGCGACCCTGCCGAGCGGTATTCGGCCGGCGAATTCGTGGCAGACGCCGCCGCCGCCATGCAGGATATCTGGCGCCGCGGCCTGCAGCCGCTGTTCGTCGGCGGCACGATGCTGTATTTCCACGCGCTCTCGCATGGAATCGCGGCGCTGCCCGAAGCGAATCCGGACATCCGCGGGGACATCGATGCGCGCGCCGCTGCCCTCGGCTGGGAGGAGATGCACCGCGAGCTGGCGCAGGTCGATCCGGAGGCGGCCGCGAAGATCGGCAGCCGGGACTCCCAGCGCATTCAGCGCGCCCTCGAAGTGTTCCGGGCAACCGGCCAGCCGATCTCGCAGCTCCAGCGATCGCGGGTATCGGTGCTGGCTGACGTCCACGTGTTGGAATTCGCATTGGCGCTCGACCGCGATCTGCTGCACGATCGCTTGAAACGGCGCTTCGAGGCCATGCTGGCGGCGGGTTTTCTGGAGGAGGTGCGAACCTTGCGCAAAAGAACTGATCTATCTGCGGAACATCCGTCGATGCGCGCGGTCGGATACCGGCAGGTCTGGCGGCATTTGGCTGGACTATGCAGTTTGGCGGAGGCGAGTGAGCAGGCGATTGTGGCAACGCGACAACTGGCAAAGCGCCAGTTCACGTGGCTGCGCGCGCGGCCGAACGCACGTTGGATCGATGCGGCGCACCGGGATGTGGCGTCGGAGATTTCGAGTGCACTATCCATGAGCGGGGTGGTCTGAGTTTGGGTATTACGTCGTTCAAGATGGCTGTGCTAGCATGTGGATGCTATCTGCGTTGTGCCACATGGAAGTGAAGCGGCAATGCAAGTGACACTAAAAACAAGGAGCTCTCCAATGGCCCGTGGCCAGTCCCTTCAGGACCCTTTTTTGAACGCCCTTCGCAAAGAGCGCGTACCGGTCTCCATTTACCTGGTGAACGGCATCAAGCTTCAGGGGCAGATCGATTCGTTCGACCAGTTCGTGGTGCTGCTCAGGAACAGCGTCAGCCAAATGGTGTACAAGCACGCCATTTCGACCGTCGTGCCCGCGCGCAATGTACGCCTGCCCACCGGCGAAGACGGCGAAGTGACGGAACCGGCAATCGTCGAAT
The DNA here is from genome assembly GCA_963707765.1 of uncultured Gammaproteobacteria bacterium. Classification (GTDB taxonomy): domain Bacteria; phylum Pseudomonadota; class Gammaproteobacteria; order Steroidobacterales; family Steroidobacteraceae; genus Bog-1198. The sequence goes on from CAVPQZ010000001.1 coordinate 613,943, forward strand.
GATCTCGCGCGAGGTGCTCGATCCTTTCACCCCGGGTCACCTGCACCAGTGACCCGAGGCCCTGCCGTTGTTTGAACGCCCCCGGGGTGGCGAACGCGCCATTTTGGTGGGCGTCGGCATCGGGCACCCCGTCGATCCGTATGACACGTCGGAATTCAAGGCACTGGCCGCCTCCGCGGGCACCGTGGGCGTCGGTTTGGTGCTGGCCACCCGGCCGCGGCCGGATCCGAAATACTTCGTAGGTTCGGGCAAAGCGGCGGAGATCAAAGCCTGCGCCGATGAACATGAGGCCGACATCGTGCTCGTCGACCAGACGCTGACTCCCAGCCAGGAGCGCAATCTGGAGAAGCTCACGAACCGCCGAGTATTGGATCGTAACGGGCTGATTTTAGATATTTTTGCTCAGCGGGCTCGCAGCTTCGAAGGCAAGCTGCAGGTGGAACTCGCGCAGCTGTCCCACCTCTCGAGCCGCCTGGTTCGGGGCTGGACTCACCTGGAGCGGCAAAAGGGCGGCATCGGTCTGCGGGGGCCCGGCGAGACCCAGCTGGAGACGGACCGGCGCCTGGTCGCCAAACGCATACGCACGCTGAAAGTCCGGCTCGACAAGCTCGCCCGGCAGCGCGATACCGGGCGCCACGTGCGCCGCGAGGTCCCCGTTCCGACGATTGCGCTGGTCGGCTATACGAACGCCGGCAAGTCGACGCTGTTCAACGCGCTCACCGGCGCATCGACGTATGTGGCGGACCAACTCTTCGCCACCCTGGATCCGACCGTGCGCCGGGTCAAGCTGGCCGATGTCGGCGAGGTCGTGCTGGCGGACACGGTGGGTTTCGTCAGGGCCCTGCCGCACGAATTGGTCGCCGCATTCCGGTCGACGCTGCAGGAAGCGCAGCGATGCCGACCTGCTCCTGCATGTGGTCGATGCCAGCGATCCGCAGAGAACGGAGCGCATCGAACAGGTGCGCGAGGTGCTTGAAGAGCATCGGCGCGGGCGAGGTGCCGGAACTGCTGGTGTTCAACAAGGTGGACCTGCTCGCGGGTGCGGAGGGCCCGGGCGCCCCGCCAGACGGCGCGGCGCGAATCGTGGCGGGCGCGGACGGCGTGGCCGCACAGGCCTGGGTGTCGGCCGCCACCGGGAACGGCCTCGACGAGCTTCGCGCCGCCTTGGCGCGCGCCGCCAAGCCCAATCAGGTGCGGCGCACGCTGCACGTCGATCTGTGTGCGGCGGCCCTCCGGTCGGACCTGTATCATCGGAATGCGATTCGCGCGGAACGGCAGTGCGACGACGGCAGCTGGGATCTGGACGTCGAGCTCGATTCGGCCGAATTGGCCAAGGCCTCGAGCGTCCGGGGAGTAGACTTGGTGGAAAAGAACGGGGCAAGCCGCAAACAGCGCGTGGCATAGGCGCCGAATTTAAGGACGCTTCCTGACTTGTGGGCGCCGAGTCGGCTGCTAGAATGCCCGGCTGCTCGCGATTGAACAATGATCCGCAAACCACATTAGGCACGACGCATGGCTTGGAACGAACCTGGCGGGGAAAAACGCAATCCCTGGAATCGGCCGCAACAGTCCCAGAACGATCTGGAGGACGTGCTGCGCAATCTGCAGCGGCGGCTGTCGGCGCTGTTCGGGCGCGGCGGCGGATCGAGCGGCGGAGGCCAGAGTTCGACGAGCTTCAACAGGGGCCTCAGCGCCGCGCTGGTCCTCCTCGGCGCGGTTTGGATCGGCAGCGGCGTGTATCGCGTCGATGCGCAGGAACGCGCCGTCATCCTGCGCTTCGGCAAGTACGAACAGATCACCGGGCCCGGCTACAACTGGCATCTGCCGTGGCCGATCGAGCGCCGGATCATCGTCAACGTATCGCGCCAGTACAGCGTGACCGACGATGCGAGCATGCTGACCTCGGACACCAACTTAGTCGAGGTGAAATCGGCGGTCCAGTACACCCAGCCCGACCCGATCAAATTTCTCTTCCGGGTGCGCGACGTCGAGGAGACCCTGAATCAGGTCAGCGAGAGCGCGATGCGCGAAGCGGTGGGCCAGGCCTCCCTCGACAAGGCGCTCGCCTTCGATCCGTCGATCACCGACCGCGCCCGGATATTGCTCCAGCGCACGCTCGATTCCTACGACATGGGCATTCGGATCCTCTCGGTCAACCTCACGGACGTGAACGTTCCCGATGCCGTTCAGGACGCGCAGCGCGATGCCATCAAGGCGGACAAGGACCGGCAGCGCTACCAGCAGGAGGCGGAGCTGTACCGCAACGACGTGCTGCCGCGGGCGCGAGGCGAGGCGGCCAAGCAGATCCAGGACGCGGAAGCGTACCAGCTGCAGGTGCTGGCGGTGGCGAAGGGAGACACGTCGCGCTTCGACCAGGTCCTGGAGCAGTACGAGCGTTCCCCGGCGGTCACGCGCGAGCGGATGTACCTCGATGCCATGGGCAACGTGTACAAAAATTCGCGCAAGGTCATCGTCGACGTCAAGAATGGCAACAACATGATGTATCTGCCGCTGGATAAGCTGATTTCGCCGGGACCGCAGTCGGTTTCCATGCCCAACGACACGATGACGGTGGCTCCGTCCCGGATTCCGGAAGTGCAGGTGGCCCCGATGGAAGACCCGGCGCGGGCGCGCGAGAGGCGATGATGCAAAACCGCGCTCTCTACGTCCTGCTGGGCCTCGTGGTCTCCATTCTGGTGATCCGCGCCAGCGTCTTCACCGTCACCGAGGGAAGGCTCGCCATCAAGTCCGTCGGCGGCGAGATCGTCGATGCGAACATCGCGCCGGGACTGCACTTTCGCATTCCGCTGGTCGAGGAGGTGAATTTCTTCGACAAGCGGATCATCACGCAGCTGTACCCGGCGGAGCGCTTCCTCACCCGGGAACAGGAGCAGCTCAACGTCGATTTCTACGTCAAATGGCGCATCAACAACCTGCGCCGGTACTACGAGGCGACCGGCGGCACGGAGGAGGTGGCCAATGCGCGGTTGGGCGAGACCATCAAGGACAGCATCAAGACCGTGGTGACCCAGCGCACCCTGCAGCAGGTGATCACCGCCGAAAGGGCCGAGTTCACCGACGCCATGATGAAGAATGCGAGTCCCGCCGCGGAACAGCTCGGCGTACGGCTGGTGGACGTGCGGATCACCAAAATCGACCTACCGCAGCAGGTGCGCGATTCGGTGTTCGACCGCATGCGCGCGACCTTCAAGGCGCAGGCGGCGAAGCTGCGCGCGGAGGGCATCGAGACGTCGGAGAGGACGCGAGCCGAGGCGAACAAGGAGCAAACCGAGATCCTGGCCGATGCGGCGCGGCAGGCTGCGCAAATCCGGGGCCAGGGCGATGCGTCGGCGAGCGAGGTTTACGCCAGGTCGTATTCGAAGAATGCCGAGTTCTACAGCTTCTACCGGAGCATGCAGTCGTACCGCGAGTCGGTGGGCACGCCGGCGGATGTGCTGGTGATCGCGCCGGATAGCGCTTACTTCAAGTATTTCAAGCAGCCGCAGCCGCAGCACTAGGCTCCTGGAGCTGGCAATGGCGATCGACATCGGCTGGAGCGAGTTGGCGCGCTATCTTGCGGGCGCGTTCGCACTGTACCTGGTGCTGGAGGGCATCCTGCCTTTCTTCAATCCGGGAGCGGCGCAGCGGCTGATGGCGCGGTTGGCGCAGGTCGACTCCGGGCAGCTGCGCTGGGGCGGCTTGGTCAGCATAGTGGCGGGTCTCGCATTACTGTGGATGGCGCGCAATGGGTAAGAATGTCGTCGTGATCGGACTGCAGTGGGGCGACGAGGGCAAGGGCAAGATCGTCGATCTGCTGACGGACCAGGTGCAGGCCGTGGCGCGCTTTCAAGGCGGACACAACGCGGGGCACACGCTCGTGATCGGCGGCAAGAAGACCATCTTGTCGCTCATTCCGTCGGGCATTCTGCACCCGCACGTGCAGTGCCTGATCGGCAACGGCGTGGTGCTGTCGCTGGAGGCGCTCTTCAAGGAGGCCGAGACGCTCATCGGGCAGGGAGTGCCGGTGTTCGAACGGCTCAAGGTCAGCCCATCGTGCCCTTTGATCCTGGCCTCGCACGTGGCGCTCGACCTCGCCCGCGAAAAAGCACAGGGTGCCAACGCCATCGGCACGACGGGGAGGGGAATCGGCCCGGCCTACGAGGACAAGGTCGCGAGGCGCGCCGTGCGCGTGTCGGACCTGTTTCACCGCGAGCGTTTCGCGGCCAAGCTGGGCGAGATTCTCGATTACCACAATTTCATCCTGCAGCGGTACTACCAGGCCCCGCCCCTCGACTTCCAGCGGATACTCGAGTCGAGTCTGGAACTGGGCGAGCGGCTGAAGCCTTTGGTCGCGGACGTGACCGGCATTCTCGAGGAACTGAGCCTCGAGGGCCGCAACGTGCTGTTCGAGGGCGCCCAGGGGGCGATGCTCGACGTCGACCTCGGCACCTATCCGTTCGTGACGTCCTCGACCACCACGGCCGGCGGCGCCGCCGCCGGCACCGGCCTGGGGCCGCGGCGGCTGCATGAGGTGCTCGGGATCGTCAAGGCCTACGCCACACGCGTGGGCGCCGGACCGTTTCCCACCGAGCTGTTCGACGAATTCGGCGAGCACCTCTCGCGCGTCGGCCATGAATTCGGGTCGGTCACCGGCCGCCGCCGCCGCTGCGGCTGGTTCGACGCCGTCGCGCTGCGCCGCTCCATCGTGCACAGCAGCTGCTCCTCGCTGTGCGTCACCAAGCTCGACGTTCTCGACGGGCTGGATACGATCCGGATCTGCGTGGGATACAAGATCGACGGCAGGACCGTGCACACGCCGCCCCTTCTGTCGCAACAGTTCGGCGAATGCAACGCCGTGTACGAGGAACATCCGGGCTGGAAGGAGACCACCGTCGGCATCACCCGCTACGAGGAACTGCCGGCCAATGCGCGCATCTATCTCGAGCGCCTGCAGGCGCTGCTGGGCGTTCCCATCACCATCGTTTCCACCGGGCCCGAGCGCGACCAAACCATCGTACGGCACAATCCCTTCGCATGACCCCTGGACGGCGCTCCCCCAGGCAACCTAAGGAGATCCCTCATGGCCAGAATTGCATTGAAGGGCAGCGAACGGCTGGCGGTTCCGGGGGCCCGCGTGGCAGGGCCGACCGATGCCGCGGAACGGATGCGAGTGAGCATCATCGTACGGCGCGGCGGCCTGCACGATCTGCGCACACGGGTTGCCGCGCTCTCGGCCGGTGATCGATCACGCGGTTTTTTGACCCGCGAGGAATTCGCCCGGCTGCATGGCGCCGCGGCTGCGGATCTGGCCACCGTACGCGCCTTCGCGGCAGCGCATGGTCTGGTGGTGGCCCTGGAACATGCCGCGCGGCGCACCGTGATTCTCGAAGGATCGGCGTCGCAGTTCAGCGTGGCGTTCGGCGTGCAGCTCCATCGAATGAACTATGCCGGCGGCACCTACCGCGGCCGCACGGGTGCGATCACCGTGCCGGCGGAATTGGACGGCATCGTCGAAGCGGTTCTCGGCCTCGATGACCGGCCGCAGGCACGACCGCACTTTCGAATTGCAGCCACATCGCACACGGCCCGCCGGGCCACCGCGGCGCCGGTGTCCTACACGCCGCCGCAGATCGCCGCCTTGTACGGCTTTCCGAACGGCGACGGAGCCGGCCAGTGCGTCGCCCTCATCGAACTGGGCGGCGGCTTCGCGCCGGCGGACCTGGGGGAGTACTTCGGTGCTTTGGGCCTGCCCGGCCCAACGGTGGCGGCGGTCGGGGTGGATGGCGCCGGCAATGCGCCGACCGGCAGCGCCGACGGTCCCGACGGCGAGGTGATGCTCGATGTCGAGGTGGTAGGCGCCATTGCGCCGCAGGCGGCGATCGCGGTGTACTTTGCACCGAACACCGATGCCGGCTTTCTCGACGCGGTCACCACCGCCATACACGACACCACCCACAAGCCGTCCGTGATATCGATCAGCTGGGGCGGCGCGGAGTCGACCTGGACCGCACAGGCGAAGACGGCCATGGACGACGCGTTCCAGGCCGCGGCCATGCTGGGCATCACGGTGTGCGTGGCCTGCGGCGACAACGGCTCCAGCGACGGGGTGAGCGGCGGCGACCACGTCGACTTCCCGGCGTCGAGCGCATATGCCCTGGCCTGCGGCGGCACGCGCCTGCAGGCGGCCGGGAGCGCCATCGCGAGCGAAACCGTGTGGAACGACGGCGCCGGCGGCGGCGCCACGGGCGGCGGCATCAGCACGTTCTTCAAGGCGCCTGCGTGGCAGGCGAACCTGACCGCGCGCAATGCGCAGGGGCAGGTCATCCCGCTGACCATGCGCGGCGTGCCCGACGTGTCCGGCGATGCCGATCCGCAAACCGGCTACCGCGTGCGCGTCGACGGCACGGATACCGTCATCGGAGGAACCAGCGCGGTGGCGCCCCTGTGGGCGGCGCTGGTCGCCCGCATCAACGCCATCAACGGCAAGCCCGCCGGGTTCTTGAATCCCTTGATCTACGCGGCCCCGAGCGCCTTGCGGGACATCACCCAGGGCAACAACGGCGATTTCGAGGCGACCTCCGGCTGGGACGCCTGCACCGGCCTCGGCAGCCCCGGCAAGGCCTTGGGCGGCGTCCTCTAGCGGGCGCCCCCGCCCTCATTTCTTCAAGGTGACCCAGATCAGATCGATGGGATTCGCGCCCACGTTTCCCGATTGATGTTGCTCGCTCAGCGGGATGGTCGGCATCCAGCCCACCGAGCCGTCCGCCGACGGATGCGGATAGGCATGCGGCGCCTCCCCCTTGGAGCGCGCCGCCCATTGGCCGCCCTTGATGTGGATGTAGAGCATGTCGGGATGGTGGGCATGAACGCCCTCCCATTGGCCGGGATTGACCACAAAGCGCTGGACGATCACGCTGTCGTTCTCCAGCAGGTCCTCGCCGGGGATGTTCGGATAGTTGAGGTAGCGATACTTGGGCGGAGTCCCGGCCGGGAGGGCGGCGCTTTCGGCGACCGGTTTCAAAGTCACCGCGATCATCTCGATCGGCGCCCCGCCGGTATTGGTGCTGCCCGCGTCGTCTTGGCTCGAGGCTGCGTGAAAGGCCACGCGACCGTCCTTCCAGAGCACCGCCCGGCCCGTGTTCGACTCGAGCACGCCGCCCCTGACGAACACCAGCAATTCGTCGTTCGCGAAGCGGTGAACGCCCGTCGACTGACCGGGTTGCACCAAGAACCGCTGAACGAACACCCGGTCGTTGTCGAGCAGCGCCTCGCCCTTCAAATTCGCATACATGGGCGCATCGGCCGCCGGCACGGCGGCCGGAGCCGCGCGGCACGCCGGTCCGGGCGAGGACAGCAGGCCGGCGGCGATCAAGGCGAGTCCGGTCGCGCGCAAATGAATCACGTCGGGCTCCTTGCGGTCAGCGGAACAGCTTGAGCGCGTTCTCGAGCGTCTTGGTCACGCCCCACAACAAGGGTATGCCGACCGCCAGCCACAGCATCAACAGGCGTAATTTCACTGAGAAATCCTCACTTCGAGCCGGGTCCGCGGTAATGGAAGCGTGCGTCCACGGAGCGCATGGCGAAATTGCACAAAAAACCCAACAGCAGAAGCCCGCACATGATGTACATGGTGATCGAATACGCCTGAGCCTTGGCAACGCCATGGTCGATCTGGAATTGGCGGATGTAGTTCACGAGCACGGGACCCAGCACGCCGGCGACCGACCAGGCCGTCAACAGCCGTCCGTGGATGGCGCCCACGTTCATGGTGCCGAACACGTCGCGCAGGTACGCGGGAATGGTGGCGAAGCCGCCGCCGTACATGGACAGGATGATCACGAAGGCGACCACGAAGGGCACGGTCGAGTTCAAGTGGCCCAGCGAGGGCACCGCCGAATACAGCCCCATACCGAGCACGAAAAACACCATGTAGGTGGCGCGCCGGCCGATGTAGTCCGATACGGACGCCCAGAAAAAACGCCCGGCCAGGTTGAAAAGGCTCAGCAGGCCGACGAATCCCGCCGCGGCCGCCGGGGCGACCCGGCCGCTGAAGATTTCCTGAATCATCGGCGATGCCTGGCCCAGCACGCCGATGCCGGCGGTCACGTTCATGCAGAGAACGCCCCAGAGCAGCCAGAACTGCGGAGTGACCCAGGCCGAGTCCACGGTGACGTGGGCGGTCGTCACCAGGGGCCGCGGTTTTTCCGACGGAATCCACCCGTCCGGCTTCCAATCGGCCGCCGGTACCCGGACGGTGATCGCGCCAATCATCATGTACATGAAGTAAACCACGCCCATTGTGACGAAGGACTCCATCACCCCGGTCGATGCCGGCGTCTTGAAATGGTCCATGAGGATGATCGAGAGCGGCGCGCCGATCAGTGCGCCGCCGCCGAATCCCATGATGGCCATGCCGGTGGCCATACCGGGCCTGTCGGGAAACCACTTGATCAGGGTGGAGACCGGTGAAATGTAGCCGATCCCGAGTCCGCAGCCTCCCAGCACCCCATAGCCCAGGTAGAGCAGCCACAGCTGATGGAAGTTGATGCCGACAGCCGACACGATGAACCCGCCGCCGAAACACAGCGCGGCGATGAACATCGAGCGCCGCGGCCCGACGCGCTCGACCCAGCGGCCGAACAGCGCGGCCGACAGCCCGAGGACCGCGATCGCAATGGAAAACGTCCAGCCCACGTCGGTCAACTTCCAATCCGACGGATCGGAATGTGTGATGCCGATCAACCTGGTCAGCGGCAGATTGTAGGTCGAGAGGGCGTACACCTGGCCGATGCACAAATGCACCGCCATGGCGGAAGCGGGCACCAGAAAGCGGTTGTAGCCCGCCTGCGCAACGGTGCTTTCCCTGTCGAGGAAGGATTGGGCCATGTTCTGTCAAAGCCTCCTGGCTGCTTTTTGATTATGCCCGCAATATGCACCCGCCACGGGAAAGTTGCCAGATGGCTGCGCCCGGCGATCTTGGCGCTGCGCGGCATCGGCACCCCGCAAACCCACCGCCGCCTGAGCAAACCGTGACACCTTCAAGCGACGCGGCGCGGCGCCGGGCTTATGGTTCGCCGCACGGCCATGCACACATTCCGGAGATCGCGGCGACAAGCACGGGGCAGGACGCGGGGGCTCATCGCCGCGGCGTTCGCGCTGGCGTGGGTGTCGGCCGCGGCCCCGTCGCCGGCCGCCTGCATCGACGCGCCCGACCCCGGGATGCGCAATCTGCAAAGGCTGATCCAGCGCGATGCGAACCAGGCGTTGGCTCAGATCGATCTCAAGCTCAATGCCGCCCGCGGCGGCGCGGACGCGCGCCTCGAGTCCCGGCTTGCCGCGCTGTACGAGGCGAGGGCGGAGGCCTACGAAATCCTGGAGCGATCGGGCGAGGCGCTGGATTCGGCCGCATCGGGCCTGAAGCTCGCGACCAATCCGCACGATCCGGTGCACCTGGCGCTGCTGTTGGATCAGGCCGCGAATTCCTACGAACAGTCCGGCATCGAGCAGGCCGAGACCGCCGTCGAGACCGCACGCGCCGGGCTGGCGCCCGCTTCCCGCGCGGGAATCTGCTTCCTGATCGCCCGTGGTCTCCTGGAGCACCGGTTGGATCGGGACGACCTGGCAATCGGCAGCCTGAGCCAGGCGTATCGCGCGAGCGACGCTCCGGCAGTGGCCGAACCGCACATCCTGTCCGCCGCCGCCCTGTCGGTGGTGATGCGAAGCATGGGCGACTACGAACAGGCGCTGGCCCTGATCCAGGAGAAGGTCGATTGGGACGCCGCGCGCGGCGCGAACCTGAGCCTGTCGGTGTCGAGATTCATGCAGGGACGCATCCTGCAGTTGATGGGCAACAACGCCGCTGCGATCGAGCAATTCGAGCTGGCGCGCAAGCTGTCCGGGACGCTCCACGATCGGCAGGGTGTGGCTTTCAGCGACCTGCGGACGTGCGAGGCGCACATCGACCTCGGCGAATTCACCGCAGCCCAGGCGGAGTGCGCAAGCGCCGGGCGGATCTTCGCCGCGTCCACCGACTTGGAATCGGTCAAGGAGACCCAGGCGCTTGAGGCCCGGATCGAACTCGGCCTGGGTCGTCCGGCGCGCGCGCGCGCGCTTCTCGACAAGGTTCTGGATCGGAACGGCGCCGATCTTCCCCCGCGCGACGTGGCGCCGATGTTCGACGCCCGCGCCCGCGCCAACGCCGACTTGCAGTCATATGAGGAGGCGTACCGCGACCTGCGCGAGTATACGAACCGCTACGTCGCGGCCACGGAGGCCGACCGGCGCCGTCAGGCCGGAACGCTGCGCGCGCGGTTCGAAACCGACCGCGAGATCGAGCGCAACGCAGCCCTCAAGCGGGAACTCGCCAGTTCTCTCGACCGGGCCGACCGCCAGGCGCGGCAATTGCGCCAGAACGAGATCGTCGCCGGCACGGGCGGCCTCGTCATTGCATTGCTGGCGTATTTGCTGGTCATGAGCTTTCGCTATCGGCGTCGGATGGTCAAGCTGGCCAACATCGACGGCCTCACCGGATTGCCCAACCGGCGCCGCGTATCGCATTTCGCCGAAACCGCGCTGCAGACCGCCCGCGCTACCGGAGAGCCGCTCGCAATCGCCATCATGGATATGGATCACTTCAAGGAGATCAACGACTGCTGCGGCCATGCGACGGGCGACCACGTGCTGAAGGAGTTCGCCCGGATCGGCGCCGAGGCGCTCCGTCCCTGCGACATGCTCGGACGCTGGGGAGGCGAGGAGTTCTTGCTGGTCATGCCCGGCGCGGAGATCTCCGTCGCCCAGGCGAATTTGGAGCGGCTGCGGACGCTCATGTGCGGAATTCGGCTGCCGCCCCTCACCGGCGCCGGGTTGCCGGTCACCTTGAGCGCCGGCATCGCGGAGCACTGCGCCAACGTTCGATCCCTCGACGACATGATCGCGCGCGCCGACCGCGCGCTGTACGCGGCCAAGAGCGCGGGGCGCGACTGCGTGCGGGTGGCCGATATGACGCAGATCACCGGATCGCACGCAGTCCGGCGGGTGCAGCGCCAATGACGCGGGTCGTGCTCCGGGTTGCCGAAACCCCTTGCCATGGACCCGCTTGCCGGTATAGATCGGGCCGTCCAGATGCTCTATCGTGGGTTACCGCAGTACCGAGGCGAGTAATGTCAAATGACCATTGCCGTGTTGCTGGCGGATGATCACGGCGTGCTGCGCGACGGCATGCGGCGTCTGCTCGAGTCCAACACCGACATCAGCGTGGTTGCGGCGGCGCAAGATGGGCTGGAGGCGGTGCAACAAGCGGCATTGCTGCACCCGGATGTCGTGGTGATGGACATTGCGATGCCGCAACTGAACGGCATCGAAGCGACGCGACTGATCGTGGGCCAGTCTCCGGCGACCGGCGTCGTGATCCTCTCGATGCACTTTTCCTCCGAACTGATCCGCCAGGCATTCTCCGGCGGTGCACGGGGCTACCTGCTCAAGGAATCCGCCGCGAGCGAGGTGGTGACGGCGGTGCGGGCGGTTGCGGCCGGCGGTCAATATCTGGGGCGGGGGATCACGATTCAGGGCATCGATGCCCGCTACGATGGCGCCCATGCCGCGTCGGTGCTCCGATACCTCACCCAAACGGAACTGGACATTTTGAAGCTGGTCGTCAACGGCAAGTCCAACGCCGAGGCGGCACTACTCCTGCGGCTGTCGCCGCGCACCGTCGAGACGTACCGCAGCCGCCTGATGGAAAAACTGCAGTTGGACGATTTGCCCGCGCTGGTGAAATTCGCGGTGCGGTACGGCCTGACCACGCTGGACTAGCGCGGCGCGCGATCCCGGGATCGCGCCGTTCGACGGGTCGGGAATGCGCGACTGCGGACATCGTAGCTTCACGATACCCAGCCTGCGCCTCGACCCGTAGGATTCGCCGCTCGAGGGGTTGGCGGACAGGAGCCGAGGAAAGCACCGGCCGTGGCGACGTCACCAAACAATTCGCATCGTCGGGACGGGGGAGCCATCTCGGTCTTGGTCGCGGATGATCATCCCGTCGTCCGAGACGGCATTCGCTGCCTTCTTGATCAACACGCGGACATCGCGGTGATCGGTGCCGCAGGCGACGGCACCACGGCCGTCCGCGAGGCCGAGCGATTGAGCCCGGAGATCGTGCTCATGGACATCGCGATGCCGGGCATGAGCGGCATCGACGCCACTCGAGTGCTCGCCGAGACGCAGCCTGCGACCGGCGTGCTGATTCTGTCGATGCATGCCTCGCCGTTCATCCTGCGGCAGGCGGTGGATGCCGGCGCCCGAGGGTACCTGTGCAAGAACCTCGATACCGAGGAACTGGCCCCGGCCATCCGGGCCGTCGCGGAAGGAAGGCGCTACATCGGCCACGGCCTGGTGCAGGCGTTGCTCGATGCGCAGAGGGACGCCGGTCACGGCCGGCACTCGGTCGAAACCCTCAGCACCACCGAACGCAACATCCTCAAGCTGGTCGCCGACGGCCTGTCCAACGCCATGGTGGCCACGACGATCGGCCTGTCGCCGCGCACCGTCGAGACCTACCGACTGCGCCTGATGCGCAAGCTGGGGCTCGAGAACCTGCCTTCGCTGGTGAGGTATGCGATCCGGCACGGAATAGCTCCCCTGGACTAGCGTGCGGGCCGGCAGTCGGACAAGCACGACACCGGCGGTCGGGGAACTGCGATTGGCGCCTGCTGCGCCTTCTCGTAGGCTGTTCCCGTCAGCGCGTCCGGGGCGCCGCCCGCTGGCAAGGCGATTGCATTGGAGAATTCGTGGACGCGGAATTTGGATCGAACCTGATCGATGAATCGCCCGATGCGATCATATTGATCGGTCCGGAAGAGCAAGTGCTGTTCTGGAATCGCAGCGCCGAGGGCCTCTTTGGCTACAAGACGGCGGACGCCGTGGGCCGACCGCTCCGCGAACTGATCGTTCCGGAAGAGGGGACCGAGGAGGACCACCGCGCGCTCAGCGAGGCGCTCCGCTACGGCCAGGCGACGAGCGAGATGATCCGCAAAGCCAAGGATGGATCGCGGCTCTTCGTCGATGTCACCCTCAAGACGGTACACCGGCCGGACGGTTCGCTGAAGTACATCATCTCTTCCGAGAAGGACGTCACCCATTTGAAGGTGCTGCGCGACGCGCGACTGATGGAAGCGAAGTTCCGGGGCCTGCTCGAGTCCACTCCCGACGGCATCGTCATGGTCAATTCGAGCGGCCGCATCGTGCTCGCCAACTCGAACGCCGAACACATGTTCGGCTATCAAAAAGGCGAGCTGCGGGCCCGGCCCGTCGAGGTTCTCCTGCCGGACCGCTTTCGCACCGACCATGTGGGTTATCGCACCGGGTTTTTCTCCCAACCGCGGGTGCGGACCATGGGCGCGGGCCTGGAGCTCTACGGACTGCGCCGGGACGGCAGCGAGTTTCCGGTGGAAATCAGCCTGAGCCCGCTGTCCACCGAGGAAGGCGGCACGCTCGTCATGAGCGCGATCCGCGACATCAGCTCGCGCCAGCGCGCCGAGCGGAAGTTCCGCGATTTGCTGGAAGCGGCGCCCGATGCGATCGTCATCGTCGACCGCGACGGGCGGATCGTGCTGGTGAATTCCCAGACCAAGGCGCTGTTCGGCTACGACAATGCCGAACTCCTCCAGCAGCCGGTCGAAATTCTTTTGCCGGAGCGGTATCGCGAAAAGCATCCGGCGCACCGCATCGCCTTCTTCTCCGACCCGAATGTGCGGCCCATGGGATTGGGTCTCGAGCTCTTCGGCCGCAGAAAGAACGGCCAGGAGTTCCCGGTCGAGATCAGCTTGAGTCCGCTCGAGACGGAGGATGGAACGCTGGTGTCCGGGGCAATCCGCGACATCACGGAGCGCAAGCGCTTCGAAGTCGCCTTGAAGGAAAAGAACCTCGAGCTGCAGCGCGCGAACATGGCCAAGGACCGGTTCCTCGCGGCCATGAGCCACGAACTTCGCACTCCGCTCAATGCCATCATCGGCTTCACCGGGACCCTGCTGATGAAGCTCCCCGGGCCGCTCAACGCCGACCAGGATCGCCAGCTGCGGACGGTTCAGACCAGTGCCAAGCACCTTCTCTCGCTGATCAACGACCTGCTGGACCTCGCGAGGATCGAGGCCGGCAAGCTGGTGTTGGCCCCGGAGCCGACCTGTCTCGTGGACGTCATCGAGCTGGCCACGAGTTCGCTGCAACCGCTGGCTCAGAGCCGCGGGCTCAAGATCGAAGTCCATGCGCCGGAGCCGGAGTTGACCCTGCGCGTCGACCGGCGGGCCTGCAGCCAGATCGTCCTGAATCTTCTCAACAACGCCATCAAGTTCACGGAGAAGGGCGGTGTCCGAATCACCCTGCAGCGCACCGTCCGCGATGGACAGAAGATCGTGGAGATCGCCGTCGCCGACACGGGCGTGGGGATTCACGCGGAGGATCAGGCGCAGCTGTTTTCCGCGTTTTCCCAGGCGGATGCGACCCGGCGCCGTCCGTCCGAAGGGTCCGGGCTCGGCCTGCATCTGAGCCAGAAGCTGGCCCAGGCGCTGGGCGGGCGGATTCTCGTGCATAGCCAATTCGGGCAGGGAAGCACCTTCACGGTCGTATTGCCGGACGCCTGACTCATGGCGAGAATCCTGATCATCGAGGACAACGAGGCCAACCTGTCCTTGGTCGAGTATCTGCTCAGCGTGGCAGGCCACGAAACGTTCCCGGCGCGCGACGGAGATGAGGGGATGCGCCGGGCGATGGTCTGCCGTCCCGATCTCGTGGTGTGCGACATTCAGATGCCCCGGCTCAGCGGCTACGAGGTCTTGCGCCTGCTGCGCGCCGACCCCGGGCTGCGCGAGGTTCCGGTGATCGCTGTCACCGCCTATTCCATGCCCAACGACCGGAACAACGTGCTGGCGGCCGGTTTCAACAGCTATCTGTCGAAGCCCATCGAGCCCGAAACCTTCGTGGCGCAAATCGAGTCGCTCCTGCCGCCGAACCTGCGACGCGGCCTGGCATCCCGCCAACCTTGAGGGCAGCCGGCATGTCAACGATCCTGGTGGTGGACGACAGGCCGAGCAATCGTCAGTTTCTCCTGACGCTGCTGAGCTATACGGGTCACACGATCCTGGAGGCGGCGGACGGCGCGGAGGCGCTGCGGATGGTGCGCAGCGCGCACCCGCAGCTGGTGATCACCGACATCCTGATGCCGAAAATGGACGGCTACGAGCTGGTGCGCAGCATTCGAGCCGATCCGGCGCTGAAGCCGACACCCGTCATTTTCTACACGGCCACGTACAGCGAGCCGCAGGCGAACGAACTCGCGGCCTCGTGCGACGTGCGCACCGTCCTCTCCAAGCCGAGCGATCCTGAGCACATTCTTGCGGCCGTCAACCGGGAGCTGGGGATCGAGAGCGCGCCGGTCCCGGGCGCCGCGGAGGATGGGCCCACCCAGGCCCACGATGCAGGTTCGGTCGAGGACACGGTCGAGATCTATCTTCGGGACCTGCAGGAGGTCAAGGTCACCTTCGACGATCTGGTCGATCACAGCAACGCACTGCAGTCCGCCCGCACCCGCATCAATGAGCTGTCCACCCGGTTCTCCGACAACGTCACCCGCCTGCAGCGCATCACCTCGAAGCTGTCGGCATTGATCGAGGTCGGCATGGCGATGACGGCGGAGCGCGATCCCGAGCGCCTGGTCAAGGTTTTCTTCGCCGCCGCCTGCGACATCATCGAGTCGACGATCGCCGCGGTCGGCGTACTGGACGACCATGAATCGACGCTGCGCCACACGTTCGCCAAGGGTGTCGATCCGGCCATCTACAACACGGGCGGGGACGTGCGGGCGGAGATGCTCGGCGCCCTGCTGGCGAACCGCACCCGGATCAGGCGCCGTTTCCCGGACGGCGCCGGGGCAGGCCTGCCCCGGGGCCATCCGCCGATTGCCAATATCATGGCGCTGCCCATCGCCTCGCCCGATCGCATCTACGGCTGGATCTACTTTGCCGACAAGCTCGGCCCCGGGGATTTCAACGAGGAGGACGAGCAACTCGCCGCGTTGATGGCGACGGAGCTCGCGCTGCGCCTCGAGCATACGATGCTGTACAACGTGATCCAGCGCCATGCGGCCTCGCTGCAGCTGGAAGTGACGGAGCGGCGGCGCGCGCAGGAGGTGCTGCGCGAGCGGGAAGCGGCGCTGTACCGCGCGCAGGTGATGGCGCAGCTCGGCCATATGATCATCGGGCCGAAAGGCCGGTTCGAGCAATGGTCGCAGACGCTGCCCTCACTGATCGGGGTATCCACCGAGGCCATGCCGCGCGACGTGCGCCGGTGGCTGTCGCTGGTCCATCCGGAGGATCGTGCCTACGCCCGTCATGCAGCGATGGAAGCGGCAAGAATGGGCCTGCGGGCGGAAATCGAGTATCGCCTGAAGCGAGGCGACACCTGGATCCATCTCCGGCAGGTAGTGGAGCCGATCGCGGGCCCGGGAGCCGGCACTCTGGCGGCCCGTTGGTTCAACACGATCCAGGACGTCTCGGAACAGAGGCGCGCCGCTGCGGCGCTGTCGGAAAGCGAGGAGCGATTCCGGCAGGTGACGGAAAACATCCGCGAGGTCTTCTGGCTTTCCGACAAGACCGAGAACAAGACGCTGTACGTGAGCCCGGCCTATGAGCAAATATTCGGCCGCCAGCCCGGCGCACTCTATGCGTCGGAGGACGATTGGATAGAGGCGATTCACCCGGACGACCGCCGGCGCGTGGTCGCCGCGATGGAATCCAGGCAGGGCCGGGGTGAATACGACGAGGAATACCGGATCACGCGTCCGGATGGTTCGATCCGGTGGATCCGCGACCGGGCGTTCCCGGTGCTGGGCCCAAACGGCCGGGTGGTGCGCGTGGCGGGCGTGGCGGAGGACATCACCGTCCGCAGACGCGCCACGGACGCCCTGCGCGAGAGCGAGCGCCGCTTCGGCGACCTATTGCGCAATGTCGAACTGATATCGATGATGCTGGACCGGGAAGGGCGCATCAGCTTCTGCAACGACTACCTGCTGCGCTTGACCGGCTGGAAACGGGAGGATGTGCTGGGCGGAAATTGGTTCGAACTGTTCATACCGCCGCGCGTCAGGTGCGAGGTGAAGGACGTCTTTGCCTCCCTGTTGGCGGACCTGCCCCGCGCCTGGCACCATCAGAACGAGATCCAGACGCGTTCCGGAGACCGGCGCCTGATCCGCTGGAACAACACCGTCATGCGCTCGGAGTCCGGCGAAGTCATCGGAGTGGCGAGCCTCGGCGAGGATGTGACCGACCGCGTGCGCATGGAGCAGGCCCTGGTCGAGGCCGAACAAAAGTACCGCTCCATCTTCGAGAGCGCGGTCGACGGAATTTTCCAGACCTCGCTCGACGGGCGGGTTCTCAACTGCAATCCGGCGGCGGCCGAGATGTTCGGGTATGCGTCCCCGGACGATCTCATCGCCGGCGTTGCGGACCTGGGCCGCGAGCTGTACGTCGACCCCGTGAGCCGCGAGTCGTTCTTCAACCAGCTGCGCGACTCCGGCGTGGTTCGCGGCTTCGAAACGCGGCTGAGGCGCAAGGATGGGGAGGAGATATGGGTGTCCTTGAGCTCGAGCCTCGAGACGGACAACCGGGACGGCTCCACCTACACGCTCGGGTCCGTTCAAAACATCACGGAGCGCCGGCGGCAGAGCCAGAAGATCGAGCGGCTGACGCGCATGTACGCCGTGCTCAGCGGGATCAATGCGATGATCGTGCGCGTCGGCAGCAGCGACGACCTGTTCCGCGAGTGCTGCCGCGTCGTGGTCGAGAAGGGACGGTTCACGCTCGCGAGCGTCCACCTGACCGATCTCGCGGCTGGCGAGACGAAGATTGCCGCGTCGGCGGGCATGGGATCCGCGCCCATGGACGAGGAAGGCATCGCCATGGCCCCGCCGCATTACCGCCTGGCATGCAGCGCTGCTGCGAATAGCGCGGTGCGGGAGCGGCGCGCGTTCCTGGTGAACGACGTGGCATCCGATCCGCGCATCAGTCGCGCCGAGGTCTTCAGGGAGCAAGGCATCCGCTCGCTGGCGGCGCTGCCGCTGCTGGCCGGCGGAGAGCCGGTCGGCGCATTCACGCTGTATTCCGCCGACGCGGATTATTTCGACGCGCAGGAGATGGAGCTGCTGGCCGAGCTGGCCGGGGACATTTCCTTTGCGCTCGAACACATACAGAGAGCCGAGCAGCTCGAATACCTGACCTTCTACGACTCGCTCACCGGCCTCGCGAACCGGACGCTGTTCCTCGACCGGCTCAGCCAGCGGCTGCGCATGGCCGTAGGCACGAATGATCGCGTGGCCGTGGTGCTGTCGGACATCAACCGGCTGAGAACCGTGAACGACTCGCTGGGGCGGCGGGCGGGCGACGAACTCCTCAAGCAGTTCTCGGAGCGCCTGGCGCGCCGCACGTCGCGGGACGACCTGGCGCGTCTCGGCGCGGACAATTTTGCAATCGTCCTCTCGGCGAACGGCGGCGAGCCGGAGTTGACGGCGCGACTCGCGATGGTGCTGGGAGACGCCGTCGACGAGCCCTTCAAGGTCGAGGGCTCGGAACTGCAGATCGCCGTCAAGTGCGGCATTTCGCTGTATCCGAAAGACGGCCTGGACGCCGAGTCACTGCTGCGCAACGCCGAATTCGCCCTGCGCCGGGCGAAGAATACCGGCGAGGGAAGGGTGTTTCACTCCCAGGAATTCAGCGAGAAGAGCAACGAGCGGCTGTCGCTCGAGAACAGCCTGCGGCGCGCCCTGCGCAACGACGAGTTCGCGCTGTACTACCAGCCGAAGATCAATCTGGCCTCGCGCGCCATCGTGGGCGTCGAGGCGCTGATGCGCTGGCGGAGTGCGGATCACGGCTTGGTGCCGCCGGTGAGATTCATTCCTCTCCTCGAGGAGACGGGACTGATCCTGGAGGTCGGAGCGTGGGCGTTCCGCCGCGCGGTGCTCGATCGCGCCCAATGGCAGAGCAAGGGACTCCTGGCGCCGCCGATCGCGGTGAACGTGTCGCCGATTCAGCTGCGGCAGGGGGATTTCGTGGACGTGGTGCGCGGCGTGATGTCGGCCGGCGCGGCCGGACTGGATTTGGAGATCACCGAGAGCATGATCATGGAGGACATCCCCGGCAATACGGTGAAGCTGAAGGCCGTGCGCGAGCTGGGAGTGAAAATCGCCATCGACGACTTCGGCACGGGCTATTCCTCGCTCGCGTACCTCACGAGGCTGCCGGTGCACGCGCTCAAGATCGACCGTTCGTTCGTCGTCACGATGCAGGACGATCCCGACACGATGACGCTGGTGTCGACCATCATATCGCTGGCGCACTCGCTCAAGCTCATCGTCATTGCGGAAGGCGTGGAGACGGAGGAACAGGCGAAGATGCTCCATCTTCTGCGCTGTGACGAGGCGCAGGGCTTCCTGTTCGCCCGGCCGCTCCCCATGGATGATCTCACGGCGCTGCTGCAGCCGGGGCAGTGAGGGCGCCGCCGTGCGCCCGGAGCCCTGCCCGAGCCGGGCCCGAGGGCTTGGCCTAACTACCTGATATACAAGGCGATCTTGAAATTGGTGCCCAGGAGAGGACTCGAACCTCCACGAATTGCTCCACTGGTACCTGAAACCAGCGCGTCTACCAGTTCCGCCACCTGGGCAAGTGGGTCGCCTAGCGAGAGGCGCAGGAATCTACGCATCCGACCGTTCCTTGTCAATCGAGCCGGCACTTCCGTCTATGGCCCCTCATAGACGATCCGCCCGCCGACCAGGGTCATCACGACGTGCCCGGCCGCGATGTCGGCGGCGGGCTCCTCGATGAAGTCCCGCGAAAAGACCGCGAGATCGGCCCGCTTGCCGGCGGCGATGCTGCCCTCCTGATCATCGACGCGGCTCGCGTAGGCCGCATCGAGCGTATACGCCCGCAGGGCTGCGGCCACGTCGATACGCTGCTCCGGGACGTAGCCGCCCGGAGGTTGCCCGTCCGAACTCTGGCGCAGCACCGCGTTGCGGATGCCGAGCAAGGGATTGAGCTGCACGACCGGCCAATCGGTGCCGAAGGCCACCTTGGCGTGCGTCTCGAGCAGGGAGCGGATGGCGAAGGCGGTCGGCCTGAATTTATCGCCGGCGTACTGCTGCCAGAGCCCTTCCATCCCCTTCCATTCGTCGCGGGGATAGATCATCAGCGGCTGCATGCTGGCGATCACGTGGAGCCTTCCGAAGCGCGGGATGTCGGCCGCGTCGGGCGCCTCCGCGTGCTCGATGCGGTTGCGCAGGTCGCCGCCGACGGCGGCCTGCGACTCCTCGTAGGCGTCGAGCGCCAGTTTGATCGCCCCGTCGCCGATGGCATGCGTGTACACCTGAAACCCCTGCTGGTTCAGCGCGAGCACCGCCGCCTTGTAGGGCTCGGGCTGGAAGAAGCGCATACCGACCTCGGAGGGCCTGTCCGCATATCCGCCGGGCAGGTAGGCCGTGTGCGACTCGATCACGCCGTCCATGATGAACTTGGCCGCGCAGCAGAACAGCATCGGATCCTGGTAGCGGGCGCGCGCGGCCTGCAGCAGGGCGAGGTGCTCGGGCGTCAGCGAGGGCGGGTCGATCCAGTCGGCGATCGAGACGCGCACCGTCAGCTGTCCGTCGCGGCGCATTTTGTCGAGCATCGGCAGCAGCGGGTAATCGCCGCCGGCGCTGTCGACGCGGGTGATGCCGAGGCGATTCGCTTCATGCACGGCGGCCAGCAGCGCCGCTTCGGTCTCGCGCGGCGGAGGCGGTGGAATCTTGTCCTGGACCAGCTTGATGGCGGCGTCTTCCTTCAGCCATCCGGTGGCCTCGCCGTCGGCGCCACGCACGATCTCCCCTCCGGACGGATTCGGCGTGTCGCGCGTGATGCCGGCGCGCCGCAGCGCTTCGCTGTTGACCCAGGCGGCATGCGCCATGCTGGAATCGAGGAACACGGGATGGGCGCCGCTGACGCGATCGAGCAGTTCCTTGTGAAATTCGCCGCCGGGCAGGTCGGGGTAGCCGTAGCTCCAGCCCTCGCCCTGAATCCAGTCGGTCTGGGCGTGATTCACCGCATACTGGGCGACGCGGCGGCTCACCTCCGTCATGGTGGTGGCGTCGCGCAGCGGCACGTTGCGCAAATACCAGCCGCCGTCGACGAAGTGCACATGGCTGTCGATCAGGCCGGGCGTGACCAAAAGGCCGCCCAAGTCGAGCACCTTCGTGCGCTTGGCGCGCAGGCTCAAGATGTCCGCCTCCGAACCGACGGCCATGATCTTGCCGGCGCCGATGGCCACCGCCTCCGCCCACGGCTGGTTGCCGTCCAGCGTATAGATGCGTCCGTGGTCGAGTATCAGATCCGGCGCCGGCGCCCGCGGCGTCCCGCCGGCGAGCGCGGTTCCGCACAACAGCAGCGATGCCGCCGCCCACGGGCCGCGCGAGGCCGGTTTCCCGCGCCGATCAGGGTATTTCAATAGCCTTCGTCCTTCGGCGGCAGGCTCCGCCTGTGTGTGAGCGGCGCCGAATGGCGCCGGCACGACCGGGGTGCGACTGTACCGCACCCACGGCAAAAGACATATCATCGCGCATTCGTTCTGGAGTACCGAATGCACACGCGAATACGCAAATTCAACACCCGCGACACCTATCCGGAACAGAAACTGGACAACGATCTGTGCCAGGCCGTGGTCGCGCGCGGCCGCACGGTATTCGTCCGGGGCCAGGTGGGACAGGACCTCGAGACCGCGGTGAACGTGGGCGTGGGAGACGCTGCGGCGCAGGCCGATCGGGCGATGGCCAACATCAAGCAGCTGCTTCACGAAGCCGGAGCGCAACTCGACCACATCTGCAAAGTCACCATCTATCTGACCGACCCGCGCTTCCGGGAGGCGGTCTATCGCACGGTGGGCCGCTGGCTGAAAGGGGTTTACCCCGTATCCACCGGCATCGTGGTCGCGGGCCTGGCGCGCCCGGAGTGGCTGGTGGAGGTGGACGTGATTGCGGTCATTCCCGATGACGCCTAAGCCATGACCTTCTCTGTCGTGGCTCGATCAGCCGACCGCCGCAGCTTCGGAATTGCGATCGCATCGTCGTCGCCGGCCGTCGCGGCGCGCTGCGCGCATGCCCGGAGCGGGTGCGGCGCCGTGGCGACCCAGAACATCACCGATCCCGCGCTGGGTCCGATCATCCTCGAGGGGCTGTCGCGCGGGAGCGGTGCGGTGGCCGCCATGGCGGATGCGCTCGCAGGCACGCCGTTCGGGGACTTTCGTCAACTGCTCGTCATCGGTGCGCAGGGTCCACCGGCGGTCCACTCGGGCGCCCGTGCGCTCGGCGTCGTCGGATCGGCGGTCGGCACGCATGCCGCGGCGGCGGGCAATCTGCTGGCGGGCGCCGGCGTGCCGATGGCCATGATCGACGCGTTCGAGACATCGGAAGGGCATCTGGGAAGCCGGCTGCTCGCGTCCTTGCGCGCGGGACTCGCGCGGGGCGGGGAGGAAGGGCCGGTCCATTCGGCCGGCGTACTGGTCGTACGCGAGGTGAGCTGGCCCATCGTCGATCTGCGGGTCGACTGGAGCGAGGATCCGGTGTCCGATCTCGTGCGGATATGGACCCTCTACGCGCCGCAGGTCGAGGATTATGTGCGTCGAGCGATCGACCCCGGCGGCGCGCCCGGCTTCGGCGTGCCCGGCGATCCGTCGCAAACTGCCAGGAAATCGATATGACACAGGAACAGCCCGCGCGGCTGGAAATCGCCACGATCCAGCCCATTCCGCCCGATCAGCGGCACGGCACGGCCGCCGACCTGTTCACGGTCTGGTTCGGCTCCAACCTGATGCTCCTGACCATCGTCACCGGCGGTCTGGCGGTCACTGTGTTCGGCTTGTCCTTCTGGTGGGCGGTGATCGGTCTCGCGGTGGGCAACATGACCGGCGCGGTCTTCATGGCGCTGCATGCGGCGCAGGGGCCGACTCTGGGCGTACCGCAGATGATCCAAACGCGGGGCCAGTTCGGATCGCTGGGCTCGCTGCTGGTGGTCGGCATCGTGCTCATCATGTACGTCGGGTTCCTCGCCTCGAATCTGGTGCTGGGAGGCCAGGCTCTCGCGAGCCTCGTGCCCGGAGCGTCGGACGTGCCGGGAATCGCGCTGGTCGGCGCGCTCTCCGTCGTTGCGGCGATCTACGGCTACGACCTGATCCATGCCTACGCCCGCTGGATGAGCTACATCTCCGGCGTCGTGCTCATCGTCACGGTGGCCTGGATCATCGGAGTGCACGGTTTGCCGCCTGATTTTCTACAGCGCAACTCCTTCAACGGCGCCGGCTTCATGGGCACCGTGACCGCGGCAGCGCTGTGGCAGATCGCGTATGCGCCGTACGTCTCCGATTACTCCCGCTACATGCCGGAGGCGACGGGTGCCCGGCCGGCGTTTTGGGCGAGCTATTGGGGATGCACCCTGGGCTCATTCCTGCCCATGGTGCTGGGTGCCATGGTCGGCCTCGGCGCGCCGAAGGGCAATTTGGTGGCGGGTCTCGCCGGACTCACCCAGGGCATCGCACCCCTGGTGCTGATCGTGTTCTCCGTCGGCGTGGCCGCGGCCAACGCGATGAACCTGTACTGCGGTGCGCTGTCGGCGCTGACGTTCGGCCAGACCGTGGTGCCGCGCTGGTCGCCCGGGCCGCGTGCGCGGACCTTCATGGCCTTGCTGCTGTTCGGTCTGTCGTTGCTGGGTGCGGTGCTCGGCAAGGCTGCCTTTCTCGTGAACTATGAGCATTTCATCCTGTTTCTGTTGTACGTGCTGGTTCCGTGGACTGCCATCAACCTCGTGGATTACTATCTGTTGCGCCACGGCATCTACGACGTCGCGTCCTTCTTTCGGCAGGACGGCGGCATTTACGGCCGTGTGAACGTGGCGGCCGTCACCTGCTATGGGCTCGGCATCGTGGTCCAGCTCCCCTTCATCGACTCCGCGCTGTACACCGGCGCTGCGGCACGCGCGATGGGCGGCGTCGACTTGTCCTGGATCGTGGGCCTTGCGGTGACCTCTCCGGCGTATTACTGGCTGGCGAGCCGCTCGCCGGCACGCGCCCCGCTGCCGGCCCGCGACGCGGGGTAATGCGCCGGCCGGTGCGTAAAGCTGCTACCCTCGTGCCCCGAATCCATTTGGTCCAAGGCTTTCATTTCCCATGACACGACGCGGTCAGCGAGGCTCGCCGGACGGCACCGGCAATGCACACGATTGGCGGGCCGAGGACCCGAACCTCGAATTCGAGAAATTGCGGTATGCGGAGCCGATCGCGAGCCGAGAACTGTTGCTGAAGCATTTGTCGGAGGCTCCCGAGCCGCTCAATGCGGCGCGCCTGGCGAAGCGTCTCGGTATCGACGGCGACCGGCAGCGCGATGCCTTGGCGAAGCGCCTGGCTGCGATGGTGCGCGACGGTCAGGCCATCGAGGGTCCGAACGGATTCGCCATTGCCGGAGACGGCGAACGCGTGGCGGGCCGCATCCGCGGACGGCCCAATGGCGACGTCCTGGTGTTGCCGGACGACGGGTCCGCACCGCTGGTGCTGGCGCGCGCCGACACCGCCACCTTGATGCACAACGACCGCGCGGAAGTACTGGCCGTGGGGATGAACGAGCGAGGCCGGCGCATTGCCCGGCTGATCCAGCGCACGGGCGATGCCCCCGGCCGGATCGGCGGCGTCTGGCGCTCCGAGGGGTCCGCCGGTCGATTCGAGCCGGAGGATCCGGGTCATTGGTACTCGGTGGAGGTTGCCGCGCGCCAGGCGCATGGCGCCCGCGACGGCGACAATGTGATCGTCGAGATCACGCGCCGGCCGCAGGGCTCCTCGCCCGCCCATGGGCGCGTGGTGGAGGTGCTGAAAAACCTCCGTCCCTCGGATCTCGCGGCGCGCTTTGCCATCCTGCGCCACGATCTGCCGGAGGAGTTCCCGGTGGACGTGCAGCACGAAGCCAACCGGTTCGACCCCGACGTTCGCCCGGAGGATCGCTCAGGGCGCGAGGACTTGCGTGACTTGCCGCTGGTCACCATCGACGGCGCCGACGCCAAGGATTTCGACGACGCCGTCTATGCCGAACCGGTGCGCGGCGGCGGGTGGCGGCTGGTGGTGGCCATCGCCGATGTGAGCTACTACGTCCGCTGCGGCACGCGGCTGGATGCCGAATCGCGCGCCCGCGCGACATCCGTATACTTTCCGGACCGGGTGCTGGCGATGCTGCCGGAGCATCTGTCCAACCATCTGTGCTCGCTCATGCCACGGGTCGAGCGGCTGGCCTTCGTCTGCGACATGCGCGTGAGCAAGGCGGGACACGTGTCGCGGGGGCGGTTCTACGAGGCCGTGATCCGCTCGCACGCCCGGCTCACGTACGATCAGGCCTGGAATTTTCTCGAAAACCCCGGCGCGGCCGCGGATCTCGCCCCGGACGTGAGCGCCTCGCTGCGAAACCTCCATGGCGTCTACGGCGCCTTGAAGCACGCGCGGGACGCCAGGGGCGCGCTCGACTTCCGCGGCGGCGAAGTGAAGGCGCGCATCGGCGAGCAAGGCACGATCGAAGGCTTCTACGCCGTGGTGCGCAACGATGCGCACCGCATGATCGAGGAATGCATGATCGCGGCCAACGTGGAGGCGGCGGTGGCGCTTCGGACCGCCAAGGCCGGGAGCCTGTTTCGGGTGCACAGCCAGCCCGAGGACAAGCGGGTCACCGAATTGCAGAAGGTGCTGCATGCGCTGCAGGTGGGGGCGACCTTCTCGGCGAAGCCGACGCCCCGCGAATTTCGGCAGCTGGTGGAGCGACTGACGGCTCGCCCGGATGGCATGCTGCTGGAGGGACTGGTGATTCGCTCGCTCGCTCAGGCGGTCTACCAGCAAACGAACATCGGTCACTTCGGCCTGGCGCTGGATGAGTATGCGCACTTCACGTCGCCGATCCGCCGCTATCCCGATCTGCTGGTCCACCGGGCCTTGAAGGCGGCGGTCCTCGGCAACACCACCTCCGGGCACCGGTACAGTGCCGCGGAGCTGCAAACCCTCGGGGTGGAGAGTTCGCAGCGCGAGCGGCGCGCGGACGATGCGGCGCGCGACGTCATGGGGTACCTCAAGTGCCTGTACATGCAGCCGCGCGTGGGCGAAACCTTCGATGCCGTCGTTTCGAGCGCGATGGAGTTCGGATTGTTCGTGCAGCTCAAGGAGGTACCCATCGACGGGTTGGTCCACATCTCGAACATCCCCGGCGACTATTGGGAGCTCGATACCGGCGGCATGGGACTGGTGGGCCAGCAGACGGGCCGGCGGTGGCAGATGGGGGACGATGTGCGCGTGCGGCTCACCCGCGTCGATTTGACGCAGCGGCAGATCGATTTCGAACTGGTCGATGGGACGGCGACGGGTCAGGGTACCGTGCGCGCGCCGCGCCTCGGAGGATCCGCGAGCCGCCCGCGGCGCGGGCCCGGCGGCGGGACAGGGCGGGGCGGGGATCAGCGCAGCGGCGGCGAAAATCAGCGGGGCGGCGCCCGGCAGAGCCGCGGCGGCCGGCGCGGCGGGCGCCGCTGAATTCGGCGGCCGGCCATGGCTCCGGGTTCCCGACACCTGGTCTACGGACTGCATGCCGTGGCGGCCGTTCTCGATCGCGCGCCGGAGCGGCTGTTGGAACTCTGGGTCGCGCAGGCGCGCGATGATGCGCGGGTTCGCGGCCTCAGGGAACGCGCGCTGGCGGCCGGCGTGTCGGTGCAGGCTGCCAGCAGCGAGTCGCTCGGCAAGCTCGCGGGCGACGTGGCGCATCAGGGCGTGGTGGCGTCCGTGCGGCCGCTTCGGACCTGGGATGAGCACGACTTGGTCGCCTCATTAAGTCAAATCGACGTCGATCCCCTGCTGCTGGTGCTGGACGGAGTCACCGACCCTCACAATTTGGGGGCGTGCCTGCGCACCGCGGAAGCGGCAGGCGTTCATGCCGTCGTCATTCCGAAGGACCGGTCCGCTGCGGTGGACGGGGTGGCTCGCAAGGTGGCCGCTGGGGCGGCCGAATTCGTCCCGGTTGCCGCCGTCACGAACCTCGCCAGAGCCCTGCAGCTCCTGAAGGAGGAGGGCATCTGGGTCGTCGGCATGGCCGGCGACGCCCCGCAGACTCTGCACGAGGCCGATCTCGCCCGCCCGCTGGCGCTGATCCTGGGGGCGGAGGGCGCCGGTATGCGCCGCCTGACCCGCGAACGCTGCGATTTCGTCGTGCGAATCCCCATGGCGGGCCAGGTCGAATCCCTGAATGTCTCGGTGGCGGCCGGAGTGGCCCTGTTCGAGGCGCGGCGCCAAAGGGGGGCCGACCCGGGCGCGCAGGCCGATTGACCTGCCGGCCCCTGACCGCGTATCCTTCGCGTTCTTTTTCGCCGGCCATCCGGCACCACTCCTTGCCTCACCGCTCGCAACGGGAGGCTGCAACCGTAGGGAGCCTACAATGCGGCATTATGAAATCGTGCTCCTGGTCCATCCGGATCAGAGCGAGCAAGTACCGGCGATGGTCGATCGCTACAAGGGCATGGTCAGCACCGGCGGCGGCCTGGTCCATCGATTCGAGGATTGGGGCCGGCGCCAGCTGACGTTCCCCATCTCGAAGGTCCACAAAGCTCATTACATCCTGCTCAACATCGAATGCGACCAGAAGACGCTGGCCGAGCTCACCGGCTCGTTCCGCTTCAGCGACGCGGTGCTGCGCAGTCTGGTCGTGAAGATGGACGAGGCCGTCACGGAGCCCTCGCCGATGGCCCGCGCACCCGACGAGAATGCCCGCCGCCACGACGACTTCGGCGACGACGGCGACGACGACGACATGCCCATGGGCATGCGCTAGTCACGCGGCCAACCCTCGAATTCCTGGAGCTAGACAATGGCACGTTTTTTTCGTCGCAAGAAGTTCTGCCGATTCACCGCCGATGACGTCAAACAGATCGACTACAAGGATCTGGCGACGCTCAAGAGCTACATCACCGAGACCGGCAAGATCGTCCCGAGCCGCATCACCGGCACGCGGGCGCACTACCAGCGCCAACTGCAGCTGGCGATCCGCCGCGCGCGCTTCCTGGCGCTGCTGCCGTATACCGACCAGCACTGAGGCCGCGAACCAACATGGAAATCATCCTACTGCAGAAAGTGGCGAACCTCGGCCAGATCGGCGATCGCGTCAAGGTCAAGTCGGGCTATGCCCGCAACTACCTGGTACCCACGGGCCGCGCCACCATGGCGACCTCCGCCAACATCGCCAAGTTCGAGGCGCAGCGGCACGAGCTCGAGGCGAAGGCCCATGAAGAGCTGGCGTCGGCCCAGGCGCGCGCACTGAACTTCGAGAACTTCAAGCTGGAAATCTCCGCCAAGGCGGGCTCTGAGGGCAAGCTGTTCGGATCGATCGGGACCGCCGACATCGCGGAGGCCGCCGTCAAGTCGGGGCATCCGATCACCCGCAGCGAGGTTCGGATGCCGAACGGACCGATTCGCACCACCGGGGAACATTCGGTTCAGTTGCATCTGCACACCGACGTGGATGTGGCCTTGATGGTCACGATCGTCGCCGAAGAGTAGCGACGCCAGACGCGTCGCACGGGACTGCACGTGGCCTCACCCCGCGTCGGCAACCGGTCCCGGGGAGACGGAGCGGGAGATGGCCTGCGCTTGCCGCCCCACTCCGTCGAAGCCGAGCAGTCGGTGCTCGGCGGGCTGATGCTCGATGCCACCGCCTGGGACCAGGTCGCCGACCGTGTATCCGCCGAAGACTTCTACCGCAACGATCACCGGCTGATATTCGCGGCGGTTTCCGAGCTGATCGAGCGCAACCACCCCTGCGACGTCGTGACCCTTTCCGGGCACCTGGAGAGCAAGGGCGCGCTGGACCAGGTGGGCGGCCTTTCCTATCTGGGCTCGCTGGCCCGGGACACCCCGACCGCCGCGAACATACGCGCGTATGCGGACATCGTCCGCGAACGGTCGGTGCTGCGGCAGCTCATCGCCGCGGGCAATGAAATCGTCACCGGCGCACTCGAACCCGAGGGGAGGGAGGCGCGCGAGATCGTCGACGACGCCGAGCGGCGGGTGTTCGAGATCGCCGAGCGCGGTTCGCGCGGCAAGATCGGCTTCCGCACCGTCAAGAGCATCCTGCCCGAAGTGGTGAATCGCATCGACGAGATGTACCACTCCGAGGGGAAGCTGACGGGCATCTCGACCGGTTTCAAGGTGCTCGACGAGATGACCTCCGGCCTGCAGGCGGGCGACCTCATCATCATCGCGGGGCGGCCGTCGATGGGCAAGACCACGCTGGCGGTCAACATCGCCGAGAACGCCGCCCTGGGCTCGAAGAAGTCCGCGGCCATCTTCAGCATGGAGATGTCCGCCGAGTCGCTCACCCTGCGCATGATTTCCTCGCTGGGCCGGATCAACCAGGGGCATCTGCGCTCTGGCCGCCTGCACGAGGACGATTGGCCGCGCATCGACTCGGCGATGACGCAGCTCGGCGCGGCGAACATCTTCGTCGACGAGACCCCGGCGCTGACGCCCACCGAGATTCGCGCGCGTGCGCGGCGCCTGAAGCGCGAGCGCGGGCTCGATCTCGTCGTGGTGGACTACCTGCAGCTCATGCAGGTGGCCGGTACCAAGGAGAATCGCGCGACGGAAATCTCGGAAATCTCGCGCGGCCTCAAGGCGCTCGCGAAGGAGCTGAAGGTTCCGGTTATCGCGCTCTCGCAGCTGAACCGTGGAGTCGAGCAGCGCGTGGAGAAGAAGCCGGTGATGTCGGACCTTCGCGAAAGCGGAGCCATCGAGCAGGATGCCGACGTCATTCTCCTGATCTACCGGGAAGAGGTCTACGAGCCGAACACCACGCGCAAGGGAATCGCCGACATCATCATCGCGAAGCAGCGAAACGGCCCGATCGGGGAAGTGCAGCTCACCTTCCTCGGCCAATACACGAAGTTCGAGAACTACGCGCCGGAGTCCTACGCCGAGGGCGTGTTTCGCGAATGACCGGGTGAGCGCACCGTGACGCCGATGGTGAGCGCGACGATCGATTCCGCGGCTCTGCGCCATAACCTGCAGCAGGTGCGGCATTGGGCCCCAAAGTCGCGGGTCATGGCCGTCATCAAGGCCAACGCCTACGGGCATGGATTGGTGACGGTGGCGCGCGCGCTCGGGTCGGCGGATGCGTTTGCGGTGGCGCGGGTCGACGAAGGGCTCACGCTGCGCGGGGCCGGCATCATGACGCGCACGGTGCTTCTCGAGGGCGTCTTCGACGCCGCGCAGCTCGCGGCGGCCGCGGCCGCCGGATTCGAGCTCGTGGTCCATACCCGGGAACAGGTCGAACTGCTGCGCGCCGCCCCGGCGGGTGCGCGGTTCACGGTGTGGCTCAAGCTGGACACGGGAATGAACCGGCTGGGATTCAAAGGACCGGACTTCGGCGCCGCGTACACGGCGCTCGGCGCAGTGCCGGCGGTGCAGCAGCCGGTGAATCTGTTCACGCATCTCTCGTCGGCCGACGACCCGGAGCTCGCCGCGACCCCAGGGCAGCTGGCGCGCTTCGCCGCCGCGACGCAATCGCTGCCGGGCGAACGCAGCATCGCCAATTCCGCCGGCATGCTGAGCTACCGGGAAGCCCAGGCGGATTGGGTACGGCCCGGGTTGCTCCTGTACGGCGCGTCGCCCTTCTTCGGGTCGGTCGGTGCGGATTACGGCTTGAAGCCGGCCATGACGCTGCGCTCCCACGTGATCGCGCTCAAGGACCTCGAGTCGGGCGAGCGTGTGGGCTACGGAGGGGATTGGACGGCGCAGCGGCCCACGCGGCTGGCGGTGGCCGCGGTGGGTTACGGGGACGGCTATCCCCGCAGTCTCGCATCGGGCGCTCCGGTGCTGGTGAACGGCGAGCGCGTTCCCTTGGCCGGCCGGGTGTCCATGGACATGATCGGCATGGACGTCACCGATTTGAAGGCGCCGCCCGCGCTCGGCGATCCGGTGATCCTGTGGGGCGAGGGGCTCGCGGTCGAGGAATTGGCGGTCTGGGCCGACACCATTCCCTACGAGCTCCTCTGCGGGATCAGCCAGCGCGTGGCGGTGGACCTGCGTTAGCTCAGGCGGCTCCGCCGCTTGACGCGGCCGAGCGGCCGCGGCTCACCGGCAGCGGCGGAATCGCGCCAGCAGGGACTCGTGCGCCGCGGCTGCGGCGGGTCCGGTGCGCACCCACTCCAATGCCAACGCGTCGCGGTCGTCGGCGCCCGCCGCGCCCCCTTGTCCCATGCGCTCCACGAGACGCCGCACTTGATGTTCCCGGCGCATCGACTGATCCTCCGGCGGCGTGGGCCGGTCGGCGAGAATCTCGCTGCGCACGCACAGCATCCTCAATGCGCGTTCCTGCGCCGCCATGTCGATGCCGCCCGCCGCCTCGGCCTTTCCCCAGGCCTCCTTCAGGGCCGCCGCACCGCCCTTGGGCAAGGTCGGGATGCCGGCGATGAAGCTCTCTGCCGCCGCCCGGAGCGGCTCCCGATCGGCCGGCGCGATGCCTTGCGCCACCGCCCATCCATAATCCTGAATGCGGCGCGCCGCCTCGAGCAACGCGGCGAATGCCTCCTCGTGCTGCATCGCGCGCTGTCGTGCGGCCTGCGATTGACACTGCTTGACCGCGGCCTCGAACCGGTTGCGAATCGCGCGCTGTTCCGCCCGCGGCAGCTCGCCCAGGGCGTCGAAGGCAGTGCGCCAATCCGCAAGCTTCGCCGTCCCTTCGAGCAGCGCGGATCCGGAGAGAACCGCAACCTGCTCGACCTCCAGGCACAGCGCCAGGGCCTGGGCCTTGTTGACCTCGAGGCCGGCGTCACGGTCCGTCTGCGCTTGCTGGCGGCGCCGGTAGATCGCGTCGCACTGTTCCCGAAACTCCTCCCATAACCGTTGTTCCTGGTCACGCGGCAGTACAGCGGCCTGTTTCCACTGAAGCTGCAGCCCCTTCATGGCATCCAGGGCGCTGCGAAAGTCCTGCAGATCTCCCAGCAGCCGCGCCCGTTG
This sequence comes from uncultured Gammaproteobacteria bacterium, assembly GCA_963707765.1. Classification (GTDB taxonomy): domain Bacteria; phylum Pseudomonadota; class Gammaproteobacteria; order Steroidobacterales; family Steroidobacteraceae; genus Bog-1198. The sequence continues at coordinate 646,019 of CAVPQZ010000001.1, forward strand.
GATGAGGGCCTGCTTCGCCGCGGTCACCTGTGCGTACCAGGCATCGAGCTGCGCCTGCAGCCGCGCCATGGAAGCCTCGAAATCCTTCACGACGGCAAGGCCTGCCGCGCGGTCCACGGGCGTATTGCGGCGCCATTCCTGGCGCGCCTCGCGCAGAACCGTCGCGGCCAGCCGCGGGTCGAACCGCTCCCCGCTCTGGCCGGCCTCGAATGCCTGCAACCGTCCGAGCAGGCTCCTGCGCCGTTCCAGATTCTCCCGGCGCAGTTTCGACTGTGCTTCGAAGTAGTCCCGGCACGGCTGGTAAGCGGTCACCGAGGCCGTGTGAAAACGCTGCCAGTCCGCTTCGGACTCGCTGATGACGCCCTTGCTGATGGTTCTCCAGTCCTCCTTGAGTTGATTGATCCGCTCGGCAAGGGCCTTCGGCGGCTCGAAGGAGCCGATGAGCGATTCCATCTCGGCGATCAACTCGGCGCGTTTCGGCGCCACGGCGTAGTCCTTCCATTGCTTGAGCTCGTCGAGCTTCGCATCGAGCTCGTGCACCTGTGCCGCCAGATGACCGGGCACGGCGGCAAGGCGCGGCAGCTTCTCCTCGATGGCCCGGCGCAATCCGGCGGCCTGCCCCGTATGGCCCTCCCGCAACGCGCTCAAAGCTCTTGCGGCCAGGCCGCCGATCCGGCGCTGCGCGAGGACCTCGGCGGCGCGTGCCTCGGCGCGGGCCTTCTCTTCAGCCTCGCGCACCCTGGCGGCTTCCGCCGCGTCGGCGGCGGCTTCTTCGCTGCGGCGCCGATGGTCGGCCTCGGCCTGCTCGGTTGCCTTCTTCCGGGCTAGCTGCAATTCCTCCCGGCGAGAGGTCTCCGCCGCCTGCTCGGCGAGCCGACGTGCATGCGAAGCCATGATCTCGCGGCAGGCATCGACGGCCACCTGGGCACGGTCCCTGATCTCGGGCGCCGCCCGTTCCTCGAGGTTCTGCCACCGCTCGTGGAAATGCCGGAAGGTCGGTTCATAGATGGGGTCGTACACCCGATGGGCGTGCCGCTCGAGGGAGCCGCAGGCCGCCAGGATGTCGTCCTGCACCTGCGCATCGTGACGCTCCGCGTCGCGCAGAGCGTCGCATTTCTGCTTGATGATCTTGTAGACGTTCTTGTCCCGGTCCCGCGCCTGCTTGAGGAGCTGCTTGAGGGTGGCCGGATCCTCGATGCGTTGCGCCGCGAGCTGCCTCAACCGGCTGGATGAGCCCTCGATGACCAGCGTTGCAATCCAGCGCGGATCGTCGAACCGGGCGAGCGCCTGCGTCAGGCACGCGGGATCGCCGCAATGCACGGCGACCGCCAACACGGCGGCGGCGTTGCTCGACGATGCGCAGAGGTCCCCGAAATCGATCGTTCCGGAGTCGACGAGTTGCGCCACGCGTTCCTGCGCAAATCCCTCGATGGCGGGGGTTTCGCTCTGCGAAGCACCGGTGAGTCCCGCAAGCGTGCGCAGAGCCGCCGCATCCGGGAGCGTGCGTATGGCTGCCTCGCGGGATGCCTCCTGGCTGTCGCCGGCGGAGCCGGGCGCCGCGCCCTCCGTACCCGCATGCGGGGGCGCGTCCGATCCGCTCAGCAGACGCGATAGCGGATTCACGAATCGCCTAAATGGCATGGATAGCCTTTGCCCGGGAATATTGCGAAATTATATCGACGCGCCGGGTTCGCGTCCGAAAATCGGCTCCCATGCCGCGCCGGCCCGCTAAAACGCTTCCAGATCCGCCATGGCCGAGGAATCGACCCGGCCCTGCTTCACCGCCACGCCGTCCGAACGCAGGCGCCGCACCTGCTCCCGGAATTGCGGCGATGAGGCAGGAAAGGCGATCCGGCCGCCGGCGCCGACGACGCGGTGCCAGGGGAGGTTCATCGCCGGGGGCGAGATCCGCAATGCGAAGCCCGTCAAGCGGGCGCGGCCGGGCAGGCCCGCGGCCCTCGCCACCGCCCCATAGGTCGACACGGTGCCGCGCGGTATTGCGGCGATCACGGCCCAGATCTCCTCAATCGCAGGATTGTGCTCCGGGCGCCCCTTGCGGGAGGCCGGCGGTCCGGCGGACCGGGGCAGCATGAGATCCGCGATGGGGCGGCGTGACCGGGACAAGATTCTCTGGACTCCGACGATGCGACCATTGTAAGAAGCTGGGGCGAATCGTATCCGCTTCGCGTCCTCAAGGAACCTCCCATGGACCTGAATCGTCTTCGAACCTCGATCGACAAGACCTGGGACGAATCCATCCTCGACCGGCTCAGCGCTTACATCCGTATTCCGAACCGCTCGCCCCACTTCGACCCGGATTGGGAATCCGCCGGACACATGGAGGCCGCCGTGCAGCTCATGGCCGCCTGGTGCCGCGCGCAGCCGGTCGCGGGAATGACCGTTGCAATCCGCCGTCTGGCGGGCCGGACGCCGTTGCTCATGGTCGACGTCCCCGGCGACGTTCCGGGCTGCGTCCTGCTGTACGGCCACCTCGACAAGCAGCCCGAATTCACGGGGTGGCTGCCGGGCCTGCATCCCTGGGAGCCGGTGATGCGCGAGGGCAGGCTGTACGGCCGCGGCGGGGCCGATGACGGCTACGCGGTGTTCAGCTCCCTCTGCGCCATCGCGGCGTTGAAGGAGCAGCAGGTGCCTGTGAAGCGCTGCGTGCTGCTGATCGAAGCCTCGGAGGAGAGCGGCAGCATCGACCTGCCCGCGCACTTGGAGTCGTTGGGCAACGCCATCGAGTATCCCTCGCTGGTGGTCTGTCTGGATGCGGAATGCGGCGACTACGAGCGTGCCTGGTGCACGACCTCGTTGCGCGGAAATCTCACGGGCCGGCTGAAGGTGCGCGTGCTCACCGAAGGCGTCCACTCGGGCATGGCGAGCGGCATCGCGGCCACGCCTTTTCGCATCGCGCAACAGCTCCTGGCGCGCCTCGAGAATCCGGCAACGGGCGATCTTCTCCTGGACGAGTTGCAAAGCGACATCCCGCGGGACCGGCGTGCGCAAATCGCCGCAACGGCGGGAGTGCTGGCGGCCGGAGTTGCCGGCAAGCTGCCCTGGGCCGAGGGCGTACGCGCCGTTTCGAACGACCCGGGCGAACTGATCGTCAACAGCACGTGGCGCGCCACGCTGGCGGTGACGGGCGCGGACGGGCTGCCGCCGGTGTCATCCGCGGGCAACGTGCTGCTGCCCGAAGTTGCGCTCAAGCTGTCGCTGCGCCTGCCTCCGACCTGCGATGCGGACCGCGCCGCCGCTGCCGTGCGCGCGGCGCTCGAACGGGAGCCGCCCTATGGCGCCCAGGTATGCTTCGAGGCGGACCCTGCGACGGCGGGATGGAATGCACCGGCCTTCGCGCCCTGGCTGGAGGCGTCGATCGAACGCGCCTCACAAGCGGTTTACGGCGCCCACGCGATGCATGCCGGGTGCGGCGGGACGATTCCGTTCATGGGCATGCTGGGCCGCCGGTTTCCCCAAACTCAGTTCTTCATCACGGGGGTGCTGGGGCCCCACTCCAACGCACACGGTCCGAACGAGTTTCTCGACGTCGAGTATGCGAAGAAGCTGACCGCCTGCGTGTCGATGGTCTTGGCCGACCACGCATGCACCTAGTTTAGTTTCCGGGGCGGTCCGCCAGGTTGCCCACCAGCGCCGGCTTGTCGGTGTAGAGAGCGGGAAAGATCCGCTGGAAATTCTCCACCTTGGGCAGGTCGTTGTAGGCGATGTACGGGGCCGTGGGATGGTGGAACAAATAATCCTGATGGTGCGCTTCGGCCGGGTAGAAACCCATCAAGGGGTCCACGCGGGTGACGATGGCTTTGGGAAAGACGTGGGCTTGGTCGAGCTGCTTGATGTAGGCCTCCGCAATGCGCTGCTGCGTGCCGTCGGCGTAGAAGATCACAGATCGATATTGAGAGCCGGTATCCGGACCCTGGCGGTTGAGCTGGGTGGGGTCGTAGACCACCGAAAAGGCGATCTGCAGCAGCTGACCGTAGCTCACCTCGGCGGGATCGAAGGTGACCTTGACCGATTCCGCATGCCCGGTGGTCCCGGAACTCACGGTGTCGTACTGCGCCGTGGAACTCGCTCCGCCGGCGTAGCCGGCAATCGCCTGCTTGACCCCGCGCACGTGCTGGAACACGCCCTGGACCCCCCAGAAGCAGCCCCCCGCGAGGACCGCCGTCTGCAGCTTGCCGGCAGCCCGGGGGTTGTCGATGGACGGCGGCGGAATGACGACCGGGGCCTCCGCGCCGAACAGCGGCGCGCGCCACAGCAGCAGTCCGGCCGCCAGCGCCAAGACGCACGGGCCAATGAGTTGCCGGCGGAGTCGGGTGAATTGCAGGCGGATTCTTGAATTCGGCATTGGGGGTTCCTCGAGAAAATTCCGGGTCGCCGCGCGGCTGACGCGCTCTTTAGGCGCGCGGCGTGAAATGCAGCGCCACCGAATTCATGCAGTAGCGCAATCCGGTCGGCCGCGGGCCGTCGTTGAACACATGGCCCAGGTGCGCATCGCAGCGGCGGCAGGAAATGGCCACGCGCGCCATGCCGAAGGTGGTGTCGGTGTGCTTGTCGATGTTCCGCTCCGAGATCGGCTGCCAGAAGCTCGGCCACCCCGTCCCCGACTCGAACTTGGTGCGCGAGTCGTACAGGGCGGTGTCGCAGCAGATGCAGTGATAGATGCCGTCGCCGTGGCTTCGCGCATACTCGCCGGTGTAGGGGATCTCAGTGCCTTCCCTGCGCGTTATGAGGAAGGCAGAGTCCGACAATTGACTGCGCCACTCGGCATCGGATTTGACGACCTTCGGCATCTCGACGAGGCCGAGACTTACTCCGGCGGGCGAGAAATTCTCGATGGTCACCACGGGCACACTCGGCTGGGCGGACGCCTGCGGCGCGGCCGCGAAGATTCTGCCCGCCGCCGCGTTCGCGGCGATGAGTCCCGCCCCGAAGCGGAGAAAATCTCGCCGGCCCGGGTCGATGCCCCGGGTCCGACCTTGCGCGCGCGATTCTTTCGAAGTCATAGGATCTTCCTCCAAAGAGTAAGACCGGACCGGCAGCGGCGTTATTGCAGGCGGCGTCCAAAAAAACAGCCCGCGGCGCGAACGCAGCGGGCCATCGAGGCGCCGATCGGAGCCCGCCGGCGCGCGCAATGCGCGCCCGCGCAGCTCAGCTTTCGAAGAAGCCCATCTTGACGCCCGCCAGTTGAACCACGTCGTTGTCGTTCAGCCGGCGCGCCTGCGGACCAATGGGCGTGCCATTGACCAGCGGGAAGTCGTTCTCCTTGCCGCTGTCCACATGGACGATGAAGTAGCCTTCGGCACGCCGAGTAATCGCGGCGACCTGTATGCCCGGGCGGCCCAATGTGGTGAGCGCCTTGGTCAGTTCGAGCTCGCGGCCCGCGAATGCGCCGGACAGCACCTGTAATTTGGCCTTCGGCAGAGCGGTCGCATTCTCCGGGACTCCGCTCGGAGTGGGAGGACGCTTGGCCGCCACCGCCTTCGCGGCCTGATCGACCGCCACGCCCACCCGGCGAATGCGGTCCTCGCCCTGCGTGCTCGGCGTGATGACCATGGTCTTTTCGAACTCGTCCTGCTCGGCGTCGCCATCCTGGCTGTCGACGAAGCGCAATTGATGGTGGCCGACGGTGATGACGTCGCCATGCTGCATCGCATGCTTCTTGATCAGCTTGCCGTTGACGTACGTTCCATTGGTGCTGTTCAAGTCCTCCAGGAACGAGTCGTTGAGAATGTTGATGATGAGCGAGTGGTGTCCGCTCACCGCCGGATTATCGATACGAATATCGTTGTCCGGAAGGCGCCCAATGGTGTAGCGCTCCTTGTTCATGTTGTATTCCGCCAGGACTTGACCGTCCAGGCTGAGCATCAGTCGTGCCATGCAGACTCCATATCCCTAGCCGAACCATCCCAATATTTTGTCAAATATACGCCGATGTGCAGGAAACGGCTCGGTTACATGAGCCATGATGACCGAAATGTTGTCCCGTCCACCGTTGTCGTTCGACAGTTGAATCAATTGCTTAGCAACTGTATCCAGGTTAGCACTAAAGGTGCTAATTGTTAAATGGATATCCTCGTCCTCGATCATGTCCGACAGCCCGTCGGAGCAAAGGACGTAATAGTCGCTCTTTTGCACCGGCTGCTCGTGGATTTCCACTTCGACGTTCTGCTCCACGCCGAGGGCTCGGGTGACGTAATTCTTGTTGGTGGCGCGCTGCGCCTCCTGCTGGGAATAGAAGCCGCGGTCGACCAGTTCCTGCAGCAGCGAGTGGTCCAGCGTCATCTGCTCGAATCGGTTGTCCCGCAGGCGGTACAGCCTGGAATCGCCCACGTGGGCGATCGACATCCGGTTGTCGTAGAACAAGCAGGCAACCACCGTAGTGCCCATCCCTTCGCACTGGGGCTGGGTCTTGGACGTGTGGTAGATGATCTTGTTGGCGCGGTGTATCGCATCCCGCAGGATGATGCTCGGCCGCGTCAACCCGGTCTCGGGGTCCCGCACCGTCAGGTCCTCGCGCATCACCGCGTCCCGTACGAGGTTGATGATGGTCTTCACGGCGATCCCGCTCGCCACCTCGCCGGCGTTGTAGCCCCCCATGCCGTCGGCCAGTACGAACAGCCCGATGTCCGCCTCGGTGCCGATCATGTCCTCGTTGTGTTCGCGGACCTTGCCGGTGTCGGTCAGGGCGACACTGGCGATTTTCCCCCGCAGGCTCATGGATCGCACGGCATTAAACACTCGTCATGGAACCCAATCATGGCTGCACTTCCGGCAGACGTGTCCGGCATTCTTCCAGCGCAGCCGCCATCTGACCACCCGAGTCGAAACGCGATTCGGGATTTTTGGCCAGGGCGCGATCGATGACGCGATCCACGCACTCCGGCAGATCGGGTCGGAATGCCCGAAGCGACGGATGAGGCGCTTCGGCGATCTGCTGCATGAGGCCAGTCATCGAGTCGGCAACGAAGGGCAGCTGGCCGGTCAGCAGTTGAAACAGGCTAACACCCAGCGAAAACAAGTCCGAGTGACCTGTCACAGTTCGCCCCTCGAGCTGTTCGGGCGACATGAACGACGGCGTCCCGAGGACGATGCCGGTTCGGGTGTTGCCGGCTCCCGTCAGGCGGGCGATCCCGAAATCCGTGATCTTGAGCACGTTCGTGCCGGCGTCGTACATGAGGTTCGCCGGCTTGATGTCGCGGTGGACGACCTGCTGCTTGTGCGCGAACCCCAGCGCTTCGGCGGCTTGCCCCACGATTTCGAGCACCTTGCGCGCGTCCATCAGGGTGTTCGGCGCCGCAAAGTCGCTCAAGTGGCGGCCCTTCAGATACTCCATGGCGATGTAGGCGAGTCCGCGCTCCTCGCCCACGTCGTAGATGGTCACGATGTTCGGGTGATTCAGCCGGCCCGCGGTCTCCGCCTCGCGGAAGAAGCGCGAACGCGCCTCGACGAGTTCTCCGTCACTGAATTCGGCCGCCAGCGGGATCGCCTTGATCGCTACCTGGCGGTTGATGGCGGTATCCCGCCCGAGGTAGACCGTGCCCATGGCCCCGCGGCCGATCTCGCGCTCGAGCACATAGCGTCCGAGGCGTTGCGGCTCCTTGCCGTTGCCGGCGCTCTGGGCTGCCGGCGCGGCGGCGGGAGGGGCCGGTTCCGGGGCCGGTGCCGGCTTGGGCTTCGCCCGGTCGGCATCCATCAGGCGCTTCAAGCGCGCGCTCACATCCCGGTAGGTGTTGTCGATCCGGGCCAGGTGCCGGTACACCGCGCTCGCCTGGACGGTGCGGCCCCGCAGTTCCAGCTGATTGCCGAGGGCGTAAAGGTCCCCGATGACCGTGTCGCTGGCCTTGCGTCCCTTCAACTCCGCGAACCGCTGTTCGAAATTGTCCAGCAGCCGCGCGGTCTCGGTGCCGGGCACCGACGAGGTCTTGGGGGCGGGTACCACGGGCGCCACGGAGGAGTTGCGGGCCCAAATCACGAGCCCACTGCCGCCCGCCAATGCCAGGAATCCCGGCAACCACAGCCAGGAACCGGCATGCGCAAGCAACCTGAGCAGCAGGTCCGCCCCCAGGAATCCAATGCCCGCGATCGCTGCAATCAGCCCGAGTTTTCGCATGCAATAAACATAATCCACGTTTGAAGCGGGCAGTATAGGTGATCGGGCGCCCCTGACAGCAATGCTAAGCTCACAAATTCGACGAATAAGGGGCCCGAATGGCGAAGCCGAAAGAGGCGTATGTCTGCCAAAGCTGCGGAACTGCGTCACCCAAATGGCAGGGACAATGCCCGGCATGCGCCGAGTGGAACACGCTGGCCCTCGAAGCCGCACCCGCCGCCGCCGGCCGCGGCGAACGCGGTCCGGCGCGCCTCTCGCGGGCCGATGTCTCGACCTCATTGGCGGCCGAAGCTAAGTCCGACCAGCCGCGCCTGGCCACCGGATCGGCCGAGCTGGACCGTGTTTTGGGGGGCGGCCTGGTCGCCGGCTCGGTCACCTTGATCGGGGGCGATCCGGGCATCGGCAAGTCCACGCTGATGCTGCAGGCCGCGGCGGCACTCGCGGCCGCAGGTCCCGTGCTCTACGCCACCGGAGAGGAGTCGCTGAAGCAAGTGGCGCTGCGCGCCCGGCGCCTCGGGTTGGCGGACACGACGGCTCGGCTGATCGCCGAGACCGGGGTGGAGCGGATCATCGGTGCGGCCGAGTCTTCGGGCGTCGGGGTGCTCATCGTGGATTCGATTCAAACCGCGTGGTCGGAACGAATCGAGGCCGTGCCGGGGGCCGTGTCGCAGCTGCGCGAATGCACCGCCCTGCTGGTGCGGTTCGCCAAAGCAAGCGGCACGGCCGTGCTATTGGTCGGCCACGTCACCAAGGAAGGGCAGATCGCCGGGCCCCGCGTGCTCGAGCACATGGTCGATACCGTGCTGTACTTCGAAAGCGACACCGGGAGCCGGTTCCGGGTGCTCCGCTCGGTCAAGAACCGATTCGGAGCCGCCAACGAGATCGGCGTCTTTGCCATGGCCGAACAGGGCCTGCGCGAAGTGACGAATCCGTCGGCCATCTTTCTTTCCCGCCACGCCGAACCGGTGTCGGGCAGCGTCGTCACCGTCATGCGCGAAGGCACGCGCTCCCTCTTGGTGGAAGTTCAGGTGCTGGCCGACCCGAGTCTCGGCGCCAATCCGCGCCGCGTCGCCGTGGGGATCGACGGCAACCGGCTGACGATGCTGCTTGCCATCGCCCATCGCCACGGAGGCCAGCTGCTCGGCGGCCAGGACGTGTTCGCGAACGTGGTGGGCGGCGTGCGCCTGGCCGAGACCGCCGGCGACCTCGCCATCGTGCTGGCTGCGCGGTCGAGCCTGCAGGACAGGCCGCTGCCGAATGCGCTGGTGGCCTTCGGCGAACTGGGGCTCGCCGGCGAGATTCGTCCGGTGCCGTTCGGCGAGGAGCGCCTGCGGGAAGCCGCCAAGCACGGTTTCAAGCTGGCCCTGGTGCCGCAGGCCAACGTTCCGAGGCGCCCGCCGGAAGGGATGACGGTGCGGGGCGTGACGCGGCTCCACCAGGCGCTCGACGCGTTCTAGCGCGGGCGGGCGGCTCCGCCACGGCGCCGAGGCCCGCTCAGGCCGGTCCGGGGGGGCGGATGCGCACGGTCTTGATGGCATTGTCGCCGGTCTGCAGGACCTCGAGCATATAGTCGGCCAGCTTCAGCGTCGTGCCGGGCTCGGGGATGGTTTCCAGGAATTCGACGATCAGGCCGTTCAGAGTCTTCGGCCCGTCGGTGGGCAGATTCCACCGCATCGAGCGGTTCAGCGCACGGATCGTGGTCGAGGCGTTGACGACGTAGCTGCCGTCGGTGTCGCGATGCACGTCCTTGTGCATCATGGTGGCCGGGTCGGTGGTGAATTCCCCGACGATCTCCTCGAGGATGTCCTCCAGGGTCACGAGGCCCTGAATGTCCCCGTATTCGTCCACCACGAACGCCAGGCGGCGCTTTTCCCGCTGAAAATTCAGCAGCTGCGTGTTCAGCGTGGTGCCGGAGGGCACGAAGTACGTGTCGCGCTCGCTCGCCGCGTCGATGAGCGTCTGCCGCTCCAGCTTGCCGCGCACCAGCTCGTGCACGACCCGCTTCATGTGCAGCACGCCGATGATGCGGTCGATCTCCCCTTCGTAGATCGGCAGCCTCGTGTGCTGGCTCTGCCGAAGCTGCTCCAGAATCTCGTCCCAATCGCCGTCGACGTCGATGCCGACGATCTCGACACGGGGCACCATGATGTCCTCGACCGTGGCGCTTTCGAGGTCGAGGATGCTCATCAGCATCTGCTGGTGGCGATGCGGGATCATCGCTCCCGCCTCGGCCACCACGGTGCGCAGCTCTTCGCTGCTGAGGGAGTGCGAGGCCTGCTGCTGCGAGACCCCGAACAGGCGCAACACGCCGTTCGCCAGCAGATTCGTCGCCCAAACGAAGGGGTAGAGCACGTACAGCAGCGGCGTGTAGATGTAGGCCGCCGGCAGCGCCAGGCGCTCCGGATGCAGCGCACCGTAGGTCTTGGGCGCCACCTCGCAGAAGATCAGCAGGATCAGCGTCAGCGCCGCGGCGCCGATCGCCACCAGAAATTCGCCCCCGAGGCGCAGCGCGATGAAGCCCACCAGCATCGGCGCAGCCACGTTCACTATGGTGCTCAACAAGAGGATCAACCCGATCAGCCGGTCCGGGTGTGCGAGCAGCGCCTCAGCGAGCCGCGCGCCGCGGTGGCCCTTCTTGGCGCGGTGCTTGAGCCGGTAGCGGTTCAGGCTCATGAGCGCGGTCTCGCTTCCGGCGAAGAAGGCGGCCAGCAGCAGCAGCAGGGTCAGCCCGGCGAAAAGGACACCAACGGAGGGATGCGCCATGTCTCGCGCGGCGGTCAGCCGTAGTGCCGGCCGAGCAGGGTTTCGAGCACGAATTTCGATCCGAAATAGGCGAGAGCGAGCGTGGCGAACCCCGACAGCGTCAGCAGCACGGCCGAGCGGCCGCGCCAGCCGTAGCGGTACCGCCCCATGAGCAGGATCCCGAAAATCACCCAGGCGGCCAGAGACAGCACCGTCTTGTGGATCAGATGCTGTTCGAACAGATTGGTGACGAACACGAAACCGGTCAACAGAGCCACCGAGAGCAGGACGAAACCCGCGCCGATGAGCCGAAACATGACCTTTTCCAGAGCATCGATCGGCGGCAGTATGCTCGGCAGGTCGACCAGCCGCCGCGTATGCAGGCGCCGGTCCAGGAAGAGCAGCAGCAGCGCGGTCACCGCCGCGGCGAACAACAGCGCGGCCGCCCCCATGGACAACACGATGTGCGTGGTCAGCTCCCAGCCGGGCATGTTCTCGGCGGGGTAGGCGCGGCCACGGTCGGTCACGGCCGCCCCGAACGCGGCGCAGGCGAGGAGGATGGCGCCGAGCACCCGATGGCGCCGTTCCGTGCAGATGAAGCAGGCGAGCACGGCGAGCGTCCACCCGAGCATCGACATGGCTTCGAGCAGGCTGATGGAGATCGGTCCGGCGATGCGCATCATGCGCACGATGGCGTCCGAGTGGGCCAGGATGGCCGCGAACGCCAGGGCCCACGCGAGCGGGCTCAAGCGCGGGTTGGCGACGCTTCGTAGCATGACCCAGGCACTGGCGGCATAGAGAAGAAACAGGGTTATTGCTAGGATCACGGCGCCGAAATGATGACACAAGCGCGCAGGTGCGCCTAGCCGGGCGGCGATTCGAACGGTACCATTGCCGACATGTTCGATCGACTGACTTCGGGTTTATCCAAGGCGCTCGGCGCGCTCTCCGGACGCGGCCATCTGACCGAGGACAACATCGCCGACACGGTGCGGCAGGTGCGGCTGGCGCTGCTCGATGCGGATGTCGCGTTGTCCGTGGTCAAGTCCTTCACCGAGGCCGTCAGGGCACGGGCGGTGGGGGTGGAGGTCGCCAAGAGCCTGACCCCCGGCCAGGCCTTCATCAAGGTGGTGCACGAGGAACTCGTCAGGCTCATGGGCGAGCCCAGCGCCGGCCTCAATCTGCGCGCGCAGCGCCCCGTCGTGGTGCTGCTGGCGGGATTGCAGGGCGCCGGCAAGACCACCACCGCGGGCAAGCTCGCGCGCTGGCTGATCGAAAAGCAGAAGAAGAAGGTGCTGATGGCGAGCACCGACGTGTACAGGCCGGCGGCCATCTTGCAGCTGCAGACGCTGGCTCTGCAGGTGGGCGCCGGGTTTGCCAAGGGCGATGCGAGCGAAGCGCCGGTGGCGATCGCGCGGCGGGCCCTGACCGAGGCCACGCTCCAGGCCTACGATGTGTTGCTGGTCGACACGGCAGGGCGTCTGCACGTCGACGCCGAAATGATGGCGGAGGTCCGGGAACTGGAAGCCGAGATCAAGCCGCACGAGCGGCTGTTCGTCGTCGACAGCATGGCGGGCCAGGACGCCGTGAACGCCGCCAGCGCGTTCAATGAGGCCCTCAGCCTGACCGGCGTGATTCTCACGAAGGCCGACGGCGATGCCCGGGGCGGCGCCGCGCTCTCGGTGCGGCAGGTCACGGGCAAGCCGATCCTGTTCGTCGGCACGGGCGAAAAGTCCGAGGCGCTCGAGCTGTTCCAGCCCGAGCGGATCGCCTCGCGGATTCTGGGGATGGGCGACGTGCTGTCGCTGGTGGAACAGGTCCAGTCCCAGGTCGATCAGGAAAAGGCGGAAAAGCTTGCCAGGAAGATCAGCAAGGGTAAGTCCTTCGATCTGTCGGATTTGCGCGATCAACTGGCGCAACTGCAAAAGATGGGCGGATTGTCGGCGGTCCTGGACAAGCTGCCCGCCCAGATGCAGGCCAACGCGGCCGCGGCGGCCGGCGTGGCCGACCCCAAGACCCTGAAGCGCCAAATGGGCATCATCGACTCCATGACCCCGCGAGAGCGCCGCAGGCCGGAGATGATCGACGCTTCGCGCAAGCGCCGCATCGCCGCCGGGTCCGGCGTCCCTCTGCCGGAGGTGAACCGGCTGCTGAAACAGTTCGATCACATGCAAAAAACCATGAAAAAGATGATGAAAGGCGGCATGTTGAAGAACATGATGCGGGGCATGGCGGGCAGGTTCCCGCCCCCTGGAATGGGCCGCTAGGGCGGAATGGGCCGGTAGGGCGGTTTGACAGAGCTTCCGGGGCGCTCGAGCATTCAAAGCTTCGGGATATTTGAGGTTGCTCTGAAGCCCTTAAATTCATTATAATTAACGGCTAGGCATTGCAAGGCGAGAAACTCAAGATGGTGACGATCCGTTTGACTCGGCGTGGCGGCAAGAAGACCCCGTTCTATCACGTCGTGGTGACCGACAGCCGCAAGCGACAGGGTGGGACGAGCCTGGAAAGCGTGGGCCTGTTCAATCCCGTGGCACGCGGCGCGGAGATCAAGCTGCGTCTGAACGTGGCGCGGATCGAGCACTGGTTGGCCAAAGGCGCGCATATGTCCGATCGAGTGAAGTTCCTTTTGACCTCGTATCGCAAACAGGCCGCATAAGACCTTCAGGTTGTCCGATGGCGATGGGCGATGAATCCTCCTCGCTCATGGAGCTTGGAGTGGTGGGGGCGCCGTTCGGCGTCCGGGGGTGGGTCAAGCTCCGGTCGTTCACGGAGCCGCCCGATCGATTGCTGGCGCATCGCACGGTGCAGCTGGGCCTCCGCGACTCCTGGACGACGTACCGGATCGAGGAGAGCGGCCGCAGCGGCGGACAATTGACCGCCAAGCTCTCCGGAGTGAACGACCGGGACCAGGCGCAGGCCTTGCGCGGCGCCCGGGTCTGCGTGCCGCGGGCTGAGCTGCCGCCGGGCGACGACAAGGAGTTTTTCGAGCCGATCTGATCGGCTGCGACGTGGTGAACCTCGAGGGCCGGAATCTCGGGAAGGTCAGCCATTTCGTGGAATCGCCGGCTCAGGTATTGATGGTGGTGCGCGGCGAGCGGGAATTTTGGGTGCCGGCCGTGCCGCAGTATGTGCGACGTGTGGACCTGCGAATCCGGCGCGTGGTGGTGGATTGGGACGACGCGGCCTCGTGAGGCCCCTGCTGGGCGGCTGGGGCGTCCCGGTGTGACAGCTATGCATATCGCGGTCGTTTCGTTGTTTCCGGTGATGATCCGTGAAGCCTTGATGCACGGGGTGCTGGGACGCGCGATCGAGCGCGGGATTCTCGACGTGTCGTGCTTTGATCCCAGGGATCATGCGGTGGACGTGCACAGGACGGTCGACGACAGGCCCTACGGCGGCGGCCCGGGCATGGTGCTCAAGGTCGAGCCGTTGCGCAGCGCGCTGCGAATGGCGGTGGCCAGTGCGCCGTCCGGCAGCCGGCGTGTGTACCTGGGCGCCGATGGGCGGCGTTTCGAGCAGGGCATGGCGCGGGCGGCGAGCCGGGAGCCCGGCCTGGTGCTGGTGGCGGGGCGCTACGAGGGCGTGGACGAGCGCTTCCTCGAGACCGAGATCGACGATGTGTGGTCGATAGGCGATTACGTGCTGACCGGCGGGGAGCTGCCGGCGCTGGTGGTCATCGACGCGATCGGGCGGCTGCTTCCCGGCGTGCTGGGCTGCGCCGAGTCGGCCGCGCAGGAGTCGTTCAGCGACGGCCTGGTGGATTGGCCGCATTACACGCGGCCTCTGTCGGAGGCGGGCCGCACGGTGCCCGACGTGCTTGCATCCGGCGACCACGCCGCCATCCGGCGATGGCGGCTGCGGCAGGCGCTGGGCCGCACGTGGCTGCGCCGCCCGGAGCTGCTGGAGCGCCGTGTTTTGACCGCGGAAGAGCGTGAGCTTTTGGAAGAATTCAAGATCGAACGTGCCGAGCGCACGGGTGGGAACAGTCCCTGAGTATTCAGATGAGGGCAGCGGAATGAACAAGATTATCCAGGCATTGAACAGCGAGCGTGCGACGCGCAAGTTTCCGGATTTCAACCCGGGGGACACCGTCGTCGTCCAGGTCAAGGTGGTCGAGGGTGACCGCGAGCGCGTTCAGGCCTACGAGGGCGTGGTGATCGCCAAGAAGAACCGCGGTTTGAATTCCTCCTTCACGGTGCGCAAGATCTCGCATGGCGAGGGCGTCGAGCGCGTCTTCCAGACGCATAGCCCGTCGATCAGCGAGGTCAGCGTCAAGCGGCGCGGTGCGGTGCGCCGGGCCAAGCTGTACTACCTGCGCGATTTGTCGGGCAAGGCCGCGCGCATCGACGAGAAGATCTGATCGGCAGAAGTTTCCACGGGCCGTGAATGCGCGTGCCGAACCGACTCGCTGCGGCCGGAGGCGTTGAATGAGCGTCGGATCGGCTCTACGCGGTTTCTTCGGAATCGTCTGGCGGATGCTGGAAGGCCTGCGCCGGTTCCTGCACCTGCTGCTGTTGCTGATCATCTTCGGCTTCGTTCTGGCCGCACTGCACACGTCGATCCCCACGGTGCCGCGGTCCGCGGCCCTCGTGGTCGCCCCGGAAGGCGAACTGGTGGAGGAGCTGTCGAGCGATCCGGTGCGACGCGCCTTCGGCGAGGCCTCCGGCGGGCCCGCGCCGGAAACCCTCCTGAAGGACGTGGTCGATGCCATCACCACGGCCAAAGGCGATTCCCGGATCAAGCTCATCGTCCTCGAAGTCGGCAATCTGAGCCCCTCCGGCCTCTCCAAGCTGCAGGAAATCGCCGCCGCATTGCGCGATTTTCGCGCCGCCGGCAAGCGCGTGGTGGTGGCTGCCGATTCGTTGGACCAGACGCAATACTATCTGGCCGCGCAGGCCGGCGAGGTGTACCTGGATCCGCTCGGCCTGGTGTACGTCGACGGCTTCAGCTACTACCGCATGTTCCTGAAGGACGCCATCGAGAAGCTCAACGTCGACGTCAATGTATTCCGCGCCGGCACCTTCAAGAGTTACACGGACCAATTCTCGCGCAGCGACATGGCGCCCAGCGAGCGCGAGGAGAGTTCCGTGTGGCTCGATGCTCTGTGGAACGCCTACAGCCAGGACGTCGCGCGCGCCCGATCGCTGCCGGCCAACGCGCTCAACGAATACATCGCCGACGAACCCGCGGCCTTGAGCGCGGTGAACGGCGATGCCGCCAAACTGGCGCTGCAGAAGGGTCTCGTGACCGGGCTCAAGAGCCGCCGGCAGCTGGCCGACGATCTGAAGAGCCTGGTCGGCGAGGATGAGTCCAGGCATTCCTTCAATCAGATCGGAATCGAGCCGTATCTCGCGGCCATGCGCGCCAAGCGCGTTCTGCAGCCCAAGGCCGACGCCCGCGTGGGCATCGTCGTGGCATCGGGAGAGATTCTCGACGGCCATCAGCCGCCCGGCACCATCGGCGGCGACAGCACCGCAGACCTGCTGCGCCAGGCGCGCTACGACAAGACGGTCAAATCGGTGGTGCTGCGCATCGATAGTCCGGGCGGCAGCATGTTCGCATCCGAGCAGATTCTTCGCGAAGTCCAGGCCCTGCGAAAAGCCGGCAAGCCGGTGGTGGTCTCGATGAGCACCTATGCGGCCTCCGGCGGCTACTACATCGCCGCCGCGGCGAATCAGATATTCGCCAGCCCCACGACCCTGACCGGCTCCATCGGGGTGTTCTCCGTGGTGCCGACCTTCCAGAGGACGCTGGAGCGGCTTGGCGTCAAAGTGGACGGCCTCGGCACCACGCCGCTCGCCGGCGACATGCGGGTGGATCGCGCGCTCGGGCCGGCCGCACGCCAGATCCTGCAGCTGTCCGTGGACCACGCCTACTCCGAGTTCCTGCAGCGCGTGAGCGAGGGCCGCAAGAAGCCGGTGGAGGATGTCGACAAGATCGCCCAAGGCCGCGTCTGGGCCGGCGTCGACGCGCAGCGCATCGGGCTCGTCGATCATCTGGGCGGTCTCAAGGATGCCACCGACGCGGCGGCGAAGCTCGCCGAGCTGGGCGCCGACTACGGCGTCGACTACATCGAGTCGGAGCTCTCGCTGCGCGAGCAATTGATGCTGCAGCTGCGCTCGCAGGCGCTCACGCTGGGCCGGGCGGCCGGCATCGTTCCGGTGCACAGCGAGCTCGAACGGGCGCTCGACCCGGTGCTCGATCAGGCGCGCTCCATTGCCCGGTTGAACGATCCTCGCGGCTTGTACGCTTATTGTTGGTGCCGCGAACCGCGCTCGAGCTTGAAGGGTCTTCTCTACCACTAGGGGTCGGGTGCGGCGGCCGGCGGCGCGGGCGGCGAAACCTTGGCAACTGCGCGAAACGAGACTTGCATTCAGGACGCGCCGGTGCGGTTTGCGGTTATCTTGCCCCATGGATGCGCGGCCCGTGCCGGATGCGAATGTCCCCCTCGGCGGCCAGGTCGGTCTGGTGCTGCCCGGGGGCGGCGCGCGCGCCGCCTACCAGGTGGGTGTGCTCAGGGGAATCGCCAATCTGCTCCCGGGCGAACCCTGTCCCTTTCCCATCGTGGTCGGAACCTCCGCCGGCGCGGTGGCGGCGGCCGTGCTCGCGACCGAGGCGTTTCGCTGGCACAAGGCCGTCGACTCCCTCGAACGGGTCTGGGCGAATTTCCACGTCGACCAGGTGTTCAAGGCGGACACCTTCAGCATGTTGCGTTCGGGCCTGCATTGGGGGGCGTCCCTCCTGTCCGGCGGCCTGCTGCCGCCGCCGCCGGCGCTGCTCGACAACACGCCGCTGCGCGAATT
Source organism: uncultured Gammaproteobacteria bacterium (assembly GCA_963707765.1). GTDB lineage: Bacteria > Pseudomonadota > Gammaproteobacteria > Steroidobacterales > Steroidobacteraceae > Bog-1198. Next base: position 663,695 of record CAVPQZ010000001.1, read on the forward strand.
GCTGGAGCGTAATATCCGCTGGAAACACCTGCGGATCAGCGTGCGCCGCCGCGCGGTGAGGGCGCTCGCGCTGTGCGCGACCAGCTACAACAACGCCGCATCCATCGCCTTCTTCGACGGCGTGCCCGAGGCGGCGAACTGGGATCGCGTGCAGCGCCTCGGCCGGCGCGGTCCGCTCACGCTCGAACATCTGATGGCGAGCATGAGCGTGCCGTTCCTGTTCCCGCCCGTCATGGTCGACGGGCAATACTTCGGCGACGGCGCGCAGCGCCAGCTATGGCCGCTGAGCCCCGCCATTCACCTGGGAGCCGACCGGCTTCTGATCATCGGCGTGCGCGCCGAGGGGGGCGCGGGGCTGAACGCGCCGCCCGAGGCCGCCCAGCCGTCGCCGACTCCGGGCCAGCTCTTCGGCTACATGCTCGACACGCTGTTCATGGACCAGATTTTCGCCAACGTCGAGCACGTGGCGCGCTTGAATCACGTCGCCAAGGTGGCGCCGGGAGCCGTCCCCGACATGCGCAAGGTGGCGACGCTCCTGATCGTGCCGAGCGAGGATCTGCAGTCCATCGCCGCGCGCCACGTGAAGAGCCTGCCGCGGGGCCTGCGGGCTCTGCTGCGGGTCATGGGTGCGCGCGGTCCGGCGGGAGCCCAGCTGGCGAGCTACCTCATGTTCGAGGCGTCGTTCACCCGGGAACTCATCGCGCTGGGGGTTCGCGATGCCATGGCGCAGAGCCAGGAACTGCTGGACTTTCTCGGCGGCGGCGAGCTCTCGCGCACCATCATGCTCCCCGCGTTGCGCATGCGCTGAGGCGGTGAGCGTGTATAGTTGCGGCTCTTGGCGGGGCGGTCGACCGCACGGGAGCGGCGCATGATGATCGTATACGGTTCGTCGATTTCCCCGTTCGTGCGCAAGGTGGTGGCGTTTGCGACGGAGAAGGGGCTGGAGTTCAAGGCGAAGGGCGTCGTCCTGAACTCGCTGGAGCCCGACTTTCGGGCGGCGAGCCCGTTCGGCAAGATGCCGGCCCTGCGCGACGGCGACTACTTGCTGGCCGATTCGAGCGCGATCGTGGCCTACATGGAGGCGTTGAAGCCCAAGCCGGCGCTGATTCCGGCCGAGGCGCGCGCGCGGGGCAGGGCGATCTGGTGGGATGAATTCGCCGACACCATTCTGATCGCCGCCGGCCTCAAGATCTTCTTCAACCGCGTCGTTGCACCGCGCTTCCTCGGGCAGCCGGGGGACGCGGCGGCGGCGGACCGGGCGGCCGAACAGGACCTCCCGCCGCTGCTCGAGTACATCGAGCGCTCGCTGCCGGATTCGGGATGGCTGGTCGAGGACCGGCTGACGCTCGCCGATATCGCAGTGGCCACGGTGTTCGCCAACCTGCGCTATGCCGGCTGCCCGGTGGACGCGGGGCGGCACCCCAGGCTCGCGGCGTTCGTCGACAAGATGTTCGCGAGGCCGAGCTTCGCGCGCTCGCTGGCCCACGACGCCAAGCTGCTCGGGGGGTAGGGCGCAGCGGAGCGGGAAGACCGCCAGGGCGATCCGCGCCGGACGTCTCAGGGAGGCGGCCCGGGCGTGCGCCGATACCGGTCGTCCATTTCCGCGAGAGTGGCCGCGATGGAGTTCTCCGTCTCCCGCAGCTCCTTTCTGAGCGCCTCGATCGCCGCTTCGATGCGCCGGTCGGAGTTCGCGAACTCGTCGCGCACCAGTGTTCCCAGTTCGGTGAATCGCGAGGCCTCTGCGCCCTCGGCCAGCGCGCGCTGCGCCTGCAGCTCTTTGGATTGGCGGCGAAACTCCATCAGCAGCGTGCCGTGCCAGACTCCGAGGGAACTCGACACGGCGAGAATCCCCAGCGCGAACAGCGCCAGCATCACGGCTCCGATGGGCACCTCGACGGAGGCGACGAGAAAGGTCAAGGTCACCGGCATCGCGAACGCGCGCCAGTTGAGCGCGAAGAAGGCCGCGAGCAGGATCACGGCGGCGATTGCCAGGAGCGTTCGAATTCGCATGGTATTGCGCCGGCTACAGAGCCGCCCAGTCCAGGATCACCTTCCCCGACTTGCCCGAGTTCATGATTTCGAATCCGTCGCGGTAGTCGTTGACGCCGAGGCGGTGGGTAATGACGGGTCGCACGTCCAGGCCGCTCTGGAGCATGCTCGACATCTTGTACCAGGTCTCGAACATCTCCCGGCCGTAGATGCCCTTGATGACCAATCCCTTGAATATCACCTGATTCCAGTCGATGGCGGTCTCGCCCGGGGGTATGCCGAGCAGGGAGATGCTGCCGCCGTGGTTCATGGTGCGCAGCATCTCGCGGAACGCGGCGGGGTTGCCCGACATTTCGAAGCCCACGTCGAAGCCTTCCTCCATGCCGAGCTGCTTCATCGCGTCATCCAGCGTCTCGCGCGAAACGTTCAGCGCCTTCGACGCGCCCATGGCCGCGGCCAGCCCCAGGCGGTAGTCGTTCACGTCCGTGATCACCACGTGCCGTGCGCCGCAGTGCCGGGCGATGGCCACGGCCATGATGCCGATGGGACCGGCGCCGGTGATCAGCACGTCCTCGCCCACGACGTTGAAGGCGAGCGCCGTATGTGTCGCATTGCCCAACGGGTCCAGGATCGAGGCGATCTCATCATCGATGGCGGTCGGCAGCTTGAAGACGTTGGAGGCGGGAATGGCGAGGTATTGGGCGAAGGCTCCGGGGCGGTTCACGCCGACACCCTGAGTGTTGCGGCACAGATGCCGGCGTCCCGCGCGGCAGTTGCGGCAATGTCCGCAGGTGATGTGGCCCTCGCCGGAGACCCGGTCCCCCACTTGAACGCCGCGGACCTCGCCGCCCATGTCGACGATCTCGCCGGAGTATTCGTGGCCGACCGCCATCGGAACAGGGACCGTCTTCTGCGCCCAGGCATCCCAATTGTAGATGTGCATGTCGGTGCCGCAGATCGCCGAGCGGTGCACCTTGATGAGCACGTCGTTGTGGCCCACGGGCGGCTCGGGCACGTCCTGCATCCAGATCCCAGGCTCCGCGCGAGCCTTGACGAGTGCTTTCATGGCAACAACTCCGTTAGCCGATGATTCCGAGCTCGCGCCCGGCCCGGCCGAACGCCTCGACCACGAGATCGAGCTGCTGCAGGGTGTGGGCGGCGCTCATCTGCGTCCGGATGCGCGCCTTGCCGTGCGGCACGACGGGAAACGAAAAAGCGACGACGTAGATGCCGTCGTCCTGCAGCCGCTCCGCCAGGCGCACGGCCAGCGGAGCGTCGCCCAGCATGACGGGGATGATGGGGTGCTCGCCCGGAAGGAGCGCGAATCCCAGCGCCTGCATGCGCGACCTGAAGTGGCGCGAATTCGAGTGCAGCCGCTCGCGCAGCTCCGGCGAGGTCTCCAGCAGATCCAGCACGCGCAGCGTGCCCGCGGCCACCGGCGGCGCGATGCTGTTCGAGAACAGGTAAGGGCGCGAGCGCTGGCGCAGCCAGGCGACGATTTCCCGGCGCGCCGCGACATAACCCCCGCTCGCGCCCCCGAGGGCCTTGCCGAGGGTTCCGGTCATGATGTCGACGCGGTCCATGACGCCCCGAAGTTCGTGCGAGCCGCGGCCCCGGGCGCCGATGAATCCCGTGGCATGGGAATCGTCGACCATCACCAGGGCGCCGTGCCGCTCGGCCAGAGCGCAGATCTCGTGCAAGCGGGCTATCGACCCGTCCATGGAGAACACGCCGTCGGTGGCGATCAGGCGCACCCGGGCGTTCTGCGAGTCCTTCAGCGCCTGTTCGAGCTCGTTCATGTCGTTGTTGGCGTAGCGCAGTCGCCGCGCCTTGCACAGGCGGATACCGTCGATGATGCTCGCATGGTTCAGCGAATCGCTGATGACCGCATCCTGCTCGTCGAGCAGGGTTTCGAACAATCCGCCGTTCGCATCGAAGCAGGACGAGTACAGTATCGTGTCCTCCATGGACAGATACCGGCTCAGCCGCTCCTCCAGTTCGCGATGCACGCGCTGCGTCCCGCAGATGAAGCGCACCGAGGCGGCGCCGTAGCCGTAACGGTCGAGGGCGTGATGGGCGGCTTCGACCACGGCCGGATGGTTCGCGAGCCCCAGGTAGTTGTTGGCGCACAGATTGATCATGGTGCGCCCGTCGGCGAGTTCCACCACGGGACCCTGCGCGCCCGCAATGATCCGTTCGCGCTTCAGCAGGCCGGCGGATTCGAGCGCCGCGGTCTCGCCCGCGAGGCGCCCGCGGAATTCGTCGATGGAGCTCATGCGGGTATTATAGCGGCGACGGTCCATCACAGGGGCGGGTCTCGTTCATGACCTCGAGCGGCGCAGGCGATCACCGGCTGGACAAGTGGTTGTGGCACTGCCGCTTCTACAAGACGCGCAGTCTTGCGACGGCCGCCATCGCCGGCGGCAAGGTCCACTTGAATGCCGAACGGATCAAGCCCGCGCATCGGGTGCGGGTGGGCGACCGCCTCAGCGTGGTCCTGGAGGGCGTGGTCGCGGAATTCGAAGTGCTGGGCCTGCCGTCGCGCCGCGGTCCCGCGCCCGAGGCGCAGGCGCAGTATCTCGAGACCTCCGAGAGCACGCAGCGCCGGGCGCATCTTCGGGAGCAGCAGAAGCTCGCGCAGATCTCGCGCCCGCGTCCGGATTCCCGGCCCGACAAGCGGGACCGGCGCCGGCTGATGCGGTTGCAGCGGGATCAGGGTTGAAGGTGCCCCGAGGGCGCGACTCACGCCCAGAGGTTCGTGCGCTCCGGATCGTCCAGGTCGCAGCCGTCGGCCGATTCCGGCTGAAGCGTGGTCCACGCCGCGTGGCGCCACTGCGCGGTGGCCAGGCCCGCGGTCGGCAGGTCGCGCGTCCGGGGACTCGGCCCCAGCCGGCTGGCGACCTGGCTCAAGCCCGGGTTGTGTCCGCAGATGAGCACATGATGGGCGGGCCAATTGCGCCGGCACAACAGCTGCCAGATGCTCTCCGGCGAGGCCAGGTACAGCTCCCGCGCGCCTCGCACGTACTTCGGGTCGATTTCGCAGGCGCCGGCCACGATGGCCGCCGTCGTCCAGGTCCGTTCGGCGGGACTCGCGAGTATGAGATCGGGAACGAGACCGCGCAGCACCAGGCGGGCGGCCATCTCCTGCGCCTCGACGGCGCCGCGCCGGGTGAGCGCGCGCTCGTAATCCTCAGCGCACGAGTCGACCGGCTGCGCCTGGGCGTGCCGGAGCAGCGTCAGCCGTAGCGTACCCACAAGTGCCCGTCCGTAACTCTCGTTTCGAACACGCGAATCGGTTCATACGCCGGCGGCGTCAGCGCGCGCCCGGTTCGCAGACAAAACCGCGCGCCGTGCCGGGGACAGACGATCTCGGCGCCTTCGACCGCGCCGCCCGTCAGTTCGGCGCCGTCGTGGGTGCAGATGTCCTCGACCGCGAAGAATTCGTCGCCGCTGCGGGCCACGGCGATCATCCGGCGTCCCGCTGCGACGGAAACCGCTTCGCCGTCGCGCAGCGCCGCCGCCGGTCCCGCATCGATCCAATTCACCGGTTGCCTCGCATCACCGCCCGGCCGTCCTCACATCATCCCGGTCTGCAGGCGCGCCTCGTCGGACATCATGGTCTGGTTCCAGGGCGGATCGAACACCAGCTCCACGTTGGCCCGCGTCACGGTCGGCACCATCTCCACTTTGTCGCGCACGTCCTGGACCAGCACCTCGCCCATGCCGCAGCCGGGCGCCGTCAGCGTCATCTTGATGTCCACCGTCCGGGTCGCATCCTCGTTGCGGGTGACGCCGCACTCATAGACCAGCCCTAAGTCGACGATGTTGACCGGGATCTCCGGATCGTAGCAAGTCTTGAGCTGGCGCCAGATGACGCTTTTGATGTCGTCTTCCGAGGCGCCCGGCGGCACTTCAGGGGCCACGGCCGCGGATTTGCCGATGGCGTCCGCTTCCTGGCCGGCGATGCGGAACAGATTGCCGTCGATGTACACCGTGAAGCTGCCGCCCAGCGCCTGCGTGATGTAGCCGACCGACCCCAGCTTCAGATTGACGGAAACGCCGGCGGGAATCGCGATGGCCTTGACGTCGCGCTGTACGACGATGGGCTCATTTTCGTAAGAATGCATGGGTCCTCGGGGTCATTCGGTGGAGACCGCCGCTGCGTGCTGCGGGTCGGGGGAGCGCAGGGCCGAGGCGAGCGTGTGCCAGCAGAGGCTCGCGCATTTGACGCGCGCCGGGAACTCCCGGACGCCGGATAGCGCCGCCAGCTTGCCGAGGTCCTCGCCGGAGGCCGCGTCGTCGGTCAGCATTTCGTGCACCCGTCCGAACAGGCCGAGGGCTTCGGCGCGCGAGCGGCCCTTTACCGCCTCGGTCATGAGGGAGGCCGACGCGGTGGAGATCGCGCAGCCCTGGCCCTCGAACCGGATATCGGCGATGGTTTCGCCCGACATTTTCAACCGGACGGTCAGCCGGTCCCCGCACATGGGATTGAAGCCTTCGACGCTGGCATCGGCACTCGCGAGCGGGCCGAAATTGCGCGGATTGCGATTGTGATCGAGGATCACATCTCTATAAAGATCATCTAGTTCCATGCGATTCTTACCGGCGACCTCACGCGAAAATGGAGCGGCTCCGGCGAATACCGGCGGCCAGGCGGTCGATTTCTCCGAAGGTGTTGTAGAACGCGAACGAGGCGCGCGCGGTGCCCGCCAGTTTGAAGTAGTCCATCACCGGCATGGCGCAGTGATGGCCCGTGCGGACCGCGATGCCCTCCTCATCCAGAATGGTTCCCAGGTCGTGCGGGTGCACCCCCGCCACCACGAAGGAGACGAGGCTGGCCTTCTCGCGCGCCGTGCCCACGATCCGCAACCCGTCGATCCGGCCCAGGACATCGGTGGCGTAGGCGAGGAGCGCATGTTCGTGAGTCCGCGCTCCCTCCAGGTCCATGGCTTGCAGGTAGGCGATGGCGGCGCCTAGGCCGACGGCTCCGGCGATGTTCGGCGTCCCCGCTTCGAACTTGTAGGGCAGGGCGTTGTACGTGGTCTTGCCGAAGGTCACGGCAAGGATCATGTCGCCGCCCCCCTGCCATGGCGCCATGCCTTCCAGTATCGATTCGCGCCCGTAGAGCGCGCCGATGCCGGTCGGAGCGAACAGCTTGTGTCCCGAGAATGCGTAAAAGTCGCAGTCGAGGTCCTGAACGTCCACGCTCATGTGGGGCACCGCCTGGGCCCCGTCGATGAGCGTGACGATGCCGCGGGCCTTGGCGGACGCCATCAAGCGCTTCACCGGAAGGACGGTGCCGAGGGCATTGGATACGTGGGCGCAGGCGAAGAGGCGGGTCCGGTCGGACATCAACGCCTCGACCGCCTCGGCGTGAATCTCACCGGACTCGTCCATGGGCGCCACCACGAGCGTCGCCCCGGTCTGTTCGCAGACCATCTGCCAGGGCACGATGTTGGCGTGGTGCTCGAGATAGGTGATGAGCACTTCATCTTCGCTCGTGAGCCGCGGCCGCGCATAACCTTGCGCGACCAGGTTGATGGCTTCGGTCGTGCCCCGTACGAAGATGACCTCGTGCCGGGAGCGCGCATGGATGAACTCCATCACCCGGTCCCGGGCCGCTTCATAGAGCGCCGTCGCCTCCTGGCTCAACGCGTGCACGCCTCGATGGATGTTGGCGTGATGGTGCCGCTCGTAGTCGTCCACCGCGGCAATGACGGCATCCGGCTGCTGCGCCGATGCGCCGTTGTCGAGATAGGCGAGGGGGTGACCGTGGATCACCCGGGCAAGCACCGGAAAGTCCTCGCGGGCTGATCTCACGTCAAATTTAACTTCTTGCTTTAACGCAGTGTTTTTCATCGAAATTCATTCAATGTATTGGGGTTCGGTAATTGCGCGATCAAAGCATCCTCGAGGGCGCTGCGCGCCGCGGACACCGACATGTGGGCCAGGACGTCGGAAAGAAAGGCATACACGAGGAGGCTCTGCGCGGTGGCGCGGGGGAGGCCGCGCGACAGCAGATAGAACAACATGTCGGGGTCCAGCCGCCCGGTGGTCGCGCCGTGAGCGCATTTGACCTCATCGGCGTGGATCTCGAGTTGCGGCCGCGTGTCGATTTCCGCGCCGGGCGAGAGCAGCAGCCCGCGGCAGGATTGTTGCGACTGCGCATGGGCGCTGCCCGGATTGACCACGACCTTGCTGTTGAAAACGACGCGGCTCGTTCCGCTGGCAATGGCCCGCGCCCACTGTTCGCTCTCGGTGCCGGGAGCGGCATGGGTGACGACGTTAACGCAGTCCACATGGCGCGCTTCGTGACCCACGAGCATCGAGTAACTGCGGAGCGAGGCGCCCGGCTGGCTCAACCGGCTCTCGAGCGTCGTGCGGACCAAGCCGCCGCCCAGCGCAATGGTGAATTGCCGGCAGCGGCTGTCGCGCTCCTGCTCGATGGTGAGCGTGTCGAAGTGCTCCGCGCCGGAGCTGGTCGAGAAGATCCGATAATGTTCGATCTCGGCATGGTGAGCCGCCGCGATATGGGTCGCCGAGTTGCACAGCGGCGGAGCCGCCCCCGCATCGACGTAGTGCTCGATGATGGTGGCACGGGAGCCGGGCGCCGCATCGACGATGAGGCGCGGATAGGCGATGTTGTTCGCGCCCTCGGAAGCGAGCCGGTGCACGACCACCAGCGGTGTGTCCGTCGGCGCCGTGACCCGGACGTATAACCCGTCCGTGAACAGGGCCGTGTTGATCAACCCCCAGCGCCCCTCCTCGTCGGACGTCGTGGGGAGCCGCGCCGCCACCAATGCGGGATCAGTTCGAGATAGATCCCGTAAACTGCTAATTTCAATGCCATTAATGGGTCTATTCATGGGGCTCCGCGGATCCGGATGCCCGTTCACCAGCACGACGTACGAGACTTCGGCATGGCCGATCCATGAGGGCAGGGCGAGCGGCCCGCCGAGGGCGGGCGCGACCGGGGGCGCGTCCACGAAGCCGCGGGCCGCCAGATGACGCAGGCCGGTGTAGCGCCAGGACTCATCGCGGGCCGTGGGCAGCCCGAGGGCGAGAACGCGCTGCATGGCGCTCCGGCGCAGACTCGCCAGCGGGTCGTCGCTGGGCGCGAGGCTGCGCTCCCGCCATTGCTGCTCGAAGGAACGCAATGCGGCCGACAGCGAGGGGGCGGCGCTGGGGGCGGCGGTCATGCGACCTCGCCCTCCAGCACCCAATCGTAGCCGCGGCGTTCCAGTTCCAGGGCGAGCGAGCGGTCGCCCGATTTCAGTATCCGGCCTCCGGAGAGCACGTGAACGAAGTCGGGCTGGATGTAGTCGAGCAGCCGCTGGTAATGGGTGACGAGCACCACGGCGCGCGCGGGGTCCCGCAGGCTGTTCACGCCCGTCGAAACCACCTTGAGGGCGTCGATGTCGAGGCCGGAGTCGGTCTCGTCGAGGATCGCGAGCTTCGGTTCCAGAACCAGCATCTGCAGCACTTCGTTGCGCTTCTTCTCGCCTCCCGAGAATCCCTCGTTGACGCCGCGCGACAGGAACGACTCGCTCATCTGCATCAGCTTCATCTTCTGCTTGATGAGCGCCAGGAACTCGTAGGCGTCCACCTCGGGCTGGCCGGCCGCCTTGCGCTTGGCGTTCAGCGCCGCCTTCAGCAAGTACACGTTGTTGACGCCGGGGATCTCGACCGGGTATTGAAAGCCGAGGAACAAGCCGGCGCGCGCGCGCTCCTCGGCCGGGAGCGACAACAGGTCCCGGCCCTCGAAGCTCACGCTGCCGCCCGTCACCTCGTAGTCCTCGCGGCCCGCGAGAATCTGCGCCAGGGTGCTCTTGCCGGAGCCGTTCGGCCCCATGATGGCGTGCACCTCCCCGGCATTCACCTGGAGATTGACGCCTTTCAGAATGTCCTTGCCCGCCACGCGGGCCCGCAAATCCTTAATGTTGAGCATCATCTTGACGAATATCCTAATGACGTTGAGGGTCAGCCGACCGCGCCTTCCAGGCTCACGGAGAGCAGGTTCTGCGCCTCCACCGCGAACTCCATCGGCAGTTCCTTGAAGACCACCTTGCAGAACCCGCTGACGATCATGTTGACGGCGTCCTCGGCGGAGATTCCGCGCTGCTTGCAGTAGAAGAGCTGATCCTCGCCGATCTTCGAGGTGCTGGCCTCGTGCTCGACGGTGGCGCTCGGATTCTTCACTTCCATGTACGGGAAGGTGTGTGCCGCGCACTTCGCGCCCATCAACAGCGAGTCGCACTGCGTGAAATTGCGCGCTCCCTCGGCGCCCGGCAGGATCTTGACGAGGCCCCGGTAGGTGTTTTGCGCATGGCCCGCGGAGATGCCCTTCGAGACGATCGTGCTCTTGGTGTTGCGTCCCACGTGGATCATCTTGGTGCCGGTGTCGGCCTGCTGATAATGGTTCGCGACCGCCACGGAGTAGAACTCGCCGACGGACCCTTCGCCCTTCAAGATGCAGCTCGGGTATTTCCAGGTGATTGCCGAGCCGGTTTCCACCTGCGTCCAGGAGATCTTGGAATTCCGTCCGCGGCATTCGCCGCGCTTGGTGACGAAGTTGTAGATGCCCCCCAGGCCGTTTTCATCCCCCGGGTACCAATTCTGCACCGTGGAGTACTTGATGCGCGCCTCGTCCAGCGCGACGAGTTCGACCACCGCGGCATGCAGCTGGTTCTCGTCGCGCATGGGCGCCGTGCAGCCCTCGAGGTAGCTCACTGAGGCGCTCTCGTCGGCGATGATCAGGGTGCGCTCGAACTGGCCGGTCTTGGCCGCGTTGATGCGAAAATACGTCGACAGCTCCATCGGGCAGCGCACGCCCTTCGGCACGTACACGAACGAGCCGTCGGAGAAAACGGCGGAATTCAGCGCCGCGAAGAAATTGTCGCCCGCCGGCACGACCGTGCCCAGGTACTGTTCGATCAACCCGGGATGATCGCGCACGGCATCCGAGAAGGAGCAGAAAATCACGCCGGCTTTCGCGAGCTTGTCCTTGAACGTGGTCGCCACCGACACGCTGTCGAACACCGCGTCGACCGCCACGCCGGCGAGCCGGGCGCGCTCGTGCAGCGGGATGCCGAGTTTCGCATAGGTCTCCAGCAGCTTCGGGTCGACCTCGTCCAGGCTCTTGGGCTGGTTCGCGGGTGCGCGCGGCGCCGAGTAATAGGAGATGTCCTGGTAGTCGATGGGCTTATAGCTCACGCGCGCCCAGGCCGGTTCCTGCATGGTCTGCCAATGGCGGAAGGCCTTCAGCCGCCAGTCGAGCAGGAATTGCGGCTCGTTCTTCTTGCGCGAGACGGCGGCAACGACCCCCTCGTCGAGTCCCGGCGGCAGGCTGTCGGATTCGATGTCCGTGACGAACCCGTGCCGGTATTTCTGATTGATGAGGTCTTGGACGTCTTGGGATTTGGTGGACACTGGGAGCTTTCCGGATGGGCTGGAGTCAGGAATGGTGAAGACCGGCGCGAGCCTCGGCCGACAGGGGCACCAGGCGAAACTCCGTGGTCTCGAGCCCCGCGAGTTCCCGCAGCGTCACGTCGTCCAGAGCGCGCCGTATGGCGGCGTTGACCCGCTGCCATCCGCCTCCCACGCGGCATTGCCGTTCGATGCCGCACCGGCTGGCGACGCCGCTGCATTCCGTGATCGCGATGGGGCCCTCGAACACGTCGAGGATCTGGGTCGCCGTGATCTGCTCGGGGCGCCGCGCGAGCCGATATCCGCCCTGCGCGCCACGCGAGGAGATGACGAGTCCCGCGCGCTGCAGGCCCTTCAGCACTTTGCTCACGGTGGGCCGGCTCAAGCGGGTGGTGTGCGCGAGCTCCGCGGCCGCGCGGTGCCGCGAGGGCTCTTGCGCTAGACTGGCAAGAACCACCGTCGCGTAGTCGGTCAATTTTCCCATTCGCAGCATGGATGAAATGTTCCACGGCAGCCTGATTTATGTGGGACAATTTTAGTCCTATTTGTATCAAAGCGCCAGCTGCGACGCGCCGACCGCGCGCCGGCGTTCGGGAGACCGGGTTTTGTTATCATTGCCTGCACGCAGTATCGTCACCTCAAGAAACGAGAGACTGAAGTCATGAACATCACCGAACTTGCAGCGACCGCCCACGGGATGGTCGCGAACCATCGGGGAATTTTGGCCGCGGATGAAAGTACCAGCACCATCGCCAAGCGCTTCAGCTCCATCAAGATCGAGTCGACCGAGGAGAATCGCCGCCAGTACCGCGAAATGCTGTTCACGACGCCCGGCGCCGCCGACAGCATCAGCGGCGTGATCCTGTATGACGAGACGCTGCGCCAGAAGACCAAGGACGGCGTTCCGTTCCCCAAATACCTCGCGGATCACAAGATGATCCCCGGCATCAAGGTGGACACCGGGGCCAAGCCGCTGCCCGGATTTCCCGGCGAGACCATCACCGAGGGGCTCGACGGCCTGCGCGAGCGGCTCGCCGACTACTACAAGCTGGGGGCGCGGTTCGCGAAATGGCGCGCCGTCATCGACGTCGGATCCGGCATCCCGACGTCATACGCGATAGAGGCGAATGCCGGCGCATTGGCACGCTATGCCGCTTTGTGCCAGGAGGCGTCCATCGTTCCCATCGTCGAGCCGGAAGTGCTGATGGACGGCGGCCATACGCTGGCGCGGTGCGAGGAGGTCACAAACGCGGTTCTCGACCGGGTGTTTTCACGCCTGTTCGCCGCCCGGGTGCAGCTGGAGGGCATGGTGTTGAAGCCGAACATGGTGATCGCGGGCAAGAAGTGCGCCGAGAAATGTGCTCCGGAACAGGTGGCGGAGGCCACGTTGCGCACCTTGAAGCGGCAGGTTCCGGCCGCAGTGCCGGGCATCGCCTTCCTGTCGGGCGGCCAGAGCCCGACCGAAGCGACGCTCCACCTGTCGCTGATGAATGCGGCCGGGCCTCTGCCGTGGCGCTTGACGTTCAGCTATGGCCGCGCGCTCCAGGAGGATGCGCTGAAGGCCTGGGTCGGCAAGGCGGCGTTGATCTCGGCCGGCCAGAATGCGTTTTCCATGCGCGCGAAATTGAACGGTCTGGCCGCTGCCGGAACCTACAAGAGCTCGATGGAAAGGCCCGCGGCGTAACGGACTCCTTTCGACGGCGGGACGCGGCGCTGCGGGCGCCCGGCGCCACTCGGCAGACCATTGAACCAAGAATCCTCCATCATCGAGATCCGCTCCCTAGGGTATGCCGTGAGCGGCCGCGCGATTTTCGCCGGCCTCGACATGGATTTCCCGCGGGGCAAAATCACCGCCATCATGGGACCGAGCGGGACCGGCAAGACCACGCTGCTGCGGCTCATCACCGGACAGATTCGGGCCGACAGCGGCTCGGTCCGGGTGGCCGGCGAGGACATGCGGTCCTTGAAGCGCGACGAGCTGTACGCGCTGCGACGGCGAATGGGCATGCTGTTCCAGAACGGAGCGCTGCTCACCGACCTCTCCGTGTTCGAGAACGTCGCCTTTCCGCTGCGCGAGCACACGGATCTGCCGGAGCGGCTGATCCGGGAATTGGTCCTGACCAAACTGCAGGCCGTGGGCCTGCGCGGCGCCGCCGCCCTCATGCCCAGCGAGCTGTCGGGCGGCATGGGACGGAGGGTCGCGCTGGCGCGCGCCATCGTGATGGACCCGGAGATTTTGATCTACGACGAGCCTTTTGCGGGCCTCGATCCGATCTCCCTGGGCGTGATCCTGCGCCTGATTCGACGGTTGAACGACACGCTGGGCCTGACGAGCATCGTGGTCTCGCACGACGTGCAGGAGATCTCCACGGTCGCCGACAACGTATTCCTGCTCTCCGGCGGCCAGGTCGTGGCGCGGGGAACCCCTAAGGACCTGCAGGCCAATTCGACGGAAGTCGTGCGGCAGTTCATCGGCGGCCTGGCCGATGGGCCGGTTCCATTTCACTACCCGGCTCCCGACTATTTCGGCGAGCTGCTGGCACGCGGCGAGGGCTCTTGAAAGTCGTCCAGGAGCTGTGGAGAAGCCTGATCGAGGCGCTGACCGGGCTGGGGTCGGTCGCGCGCTTCCTGCTGCGCCTGACCGTCGTGTCGCCGGGAGCGCTGCTGCGCTTCGATCTGATCGTCGCGCAGATCTTCAATTCGGGGGCGCTGTCGCTGGTCATCATCATGCTGGCCGGGCTGTTCGTCGGCATGGTGCTGGGACTGCAGGGGTTCAGTCTGCTGCAGAGGTTCGGATCCGAGGAGGCGCTGGGCGAGGCGTCCGCGATCGGATTGGTCAGGGAACTCGGCCCCGTGATCACGGCGCTGCTGTTCGCGGGGCGCGCCGGGACCGCGCTCGCCTCGGAGCTCGGATTGATGCGGGCCACGGATCAATTGTCGGCCATGGAGATGATGGCGGTGGATCCCATCAAGCGGGTCGTGGTTCCTCGATTCCTGGGGGGCGTGATCGCCATGCCCCTGCTCGCGGCCATCTTCAGCCTGATCGGCATCTACGGGGCCCAGCTGATCGGCGTGCAGGTCATGGGCGTCGACTCCGGCAGCTTCTGGTCCCAGATGCGCGACGGCGTCGCCCTGGTCGACATCCGGGAGGGCATCGTGAAGAGCCTCATCTTCGGGATCGCCTGCAGCCTGATCGCCGTCTATGAGGGGTATTATGCGGTTCCGACCGCGGCCGGCGTCGGCCGCGCGACGACCCGCACGGTCGTCACCTCCGCGGTCGTGGTTTTATTCTTGGATTACCTGCTGACCTCAGCCTTTTTGTAAGGGACCATTCTCATGCCGAAGAACAGCACATTGAATCTCGGGACCGGGGCATTCGTAGCCCTCGGATTCGCCGCATTGTTCTTCCTGACGACCCAGACCACCAGCCACGGCCTCGCCTTCGGCAGCCCGCCGCACTACGACCTGACGGCGAAGTTCGACAACATCGGCGACCTGCGGGTGGGCTCGCCGGTGTCGATGTCGGGCGTGGAGATCGGCCGGGTTGTGAAGATCGACTTCGACACCCGCGAATACAAGGCGGTGGTGACCATGCGGGTGAACGAAAAATACAACCAGATCCCCACCGACAGCGACGCCAGCATCTACACCCAGGGCCTGCTCGGCGGCAAATTCATCGGCCTCACGGCGGGCGGGGCTGAAACTTATCTCAAGAACGGCGATCATATCGATTTTACGCAGTCGGCGTTCGTTCTGGAGAACCTGATCGGCCAGCTTCTCGCGAATTTCGCGAAGAGCGGATCCGGATCGGCGTCATCCAAGGCCGACGCGCCGGCCGCCACGGCGCCGCCCGCGGAGAAGACCAAATGACAGCGATCCCTTCGAGCCCGTCCAGCGGATCTCATTCCACGCCCCGCGAGCGCGTGCTCGATCGGCGGCACCTCCCGCGCGCCGGCGCGGCCCGTCTCGTCGCGCGCTGGACGGTTGCGGCGTGCCTCGCCTTCGCGTCGGCCGGGTTGGCGGCCGCGGGCGACGCCCCGATGCCGCAGGCGCCGGATGCGCGGTCCCTGAATCCGGAGCAACTGGTGGACAACTCGGCCAAGCGCATGCTGGCGGAGCTGGACGCCAACCGCTCGATGTATTCCAAGGACCCCGCAAAGCTCGATTCGCTGGTGGCGAACGTGCTGCTGCCGAACTTCGACAGCGATTACGCGGCGCGCCTGGTGCTCGGCCAAACCTGGCGGACGGCCACGGCAGATCAGCGCAAGCGGTTCGTGGACGCGTTTTATCATTCGCTGCTGCGAAATTACGGCGCGGCGCTGCTCAATTTCACGGCCGACCGGTTCGTGATTCTGCCCTACAAGGGCGATCCCGGCGACACCCAGGCGACGGTCCGCACCGAGGTCAAGAAGGACACGGGCGAACGGGTCCCGGTGAATTTCAGCCTCCACAAGACGCCCGACGGCTGGAAGGCCTGGGACGTGGTGATCGAGGGGATTTCGTACGTGAAGAGCTTCCGCACGGACTTTGGCGCCGAGATCGAGCAGAAGGGACTCGATGAGGTGATCAGCCGGCTCGAAGCGGAAAACAAGTCCCGTTCCGACAGCGTCGGGAAAGGCCATTGAGGAAATCGGGCAATGAATCCGCGGAGTTCGAGCGGCTCGATGGCGCCCGTTCGCGGGTGGTGGGACCGCTGGATTTCTCGACGGTCACGGCGTTGTTGCCGCGGGGCGCCGCCGCCATTGCGGAGGGGCACGCCGCGGTCATCGATCTCGCGGGGGTGACGCATAGCGACAGCTCCGCGCTTGCCCTGCTGATCGAATGGCTGAGTCTGGCGCGGGAGGCGCAGCACCCGTTGCGGTACGAAAACATGCCCGCCCAATTGCACCAACTCGCGCGGTTGAGCGAAGTCGACGATCTGCTGGCCGCGCGCTAGCGGCCGGCCGCCCCATCCGTCAACCGCCGCCCGGCGGGCGCGTTGAACTCGACGTGGGACCTAATTCGAGGAGCGTTGTATGCGTAAGATCGTTGCCATTGCCTTGACCTGCCTCGGCATCGCCGGCGCCGCAAGTGCACCTGCCCGTGCGGGCGTCGTCGTGAGCGTGGGCGTGCCCTTGCCGGTCGTGGTCGCCCCGCCGGCCCTGGTCACGCCGTGGCCGTACGCGTACGTGGGCCGGCGCCACCCCGGCTGGCTGCGCTTCGGGTACCCCGCGCCCTACGGCTACCGCGCATGGGCCCGGCCCGGCCCTTGGGGCTATGCCCGCTGGCACGGCTGGCGCTAGCCGGCCGGCATGCGTCGGGCGCTGCCGCGCCGACATTCGGGTGAACCGCCTTGTTTTACTTATTCGCGAGGCGTCGAGACGCGTTACCGCATTGCCGCGAGTTTTGTCTGATCGGGTCAATGACCCCCGGCGACTGATGGTAAGGTCCCGCGGCGTGTGCACGGGGCGTGCCGCGCTCATCAGCGCTCGCCGCAAGGATCCATGGCCGACACAGACTCCGAATCGAGGAACATCACGAGACTGCTGGAACGCTGGTCAGGGGGCGACCGTCAGGCATTCGATGAGCTCTTGACGCATCTCTACCGCGACATTCGCGCCATCGCCGTCCGCGAACTGCGCAACGAGCGGTACTCGACCATCCAACCCACGGTGCTGGTGAACGAGACGTATCTGCGCATGGTTCGATGCACGGAGATGCGCTGGCAGGATCGGGCCCACTTTCTCGCCATGGCGGCACGGGTCACGCGGCAGGTGCTGGTGGACGAGGCGCGCCGGCGGCGCGCGGACAAGCGGTCGGGCGGGACTCCGTTCACGCTGACCGATGCGCACCTGGCGACCACCGACGCGGGATTCGATGCGATCGAGATGGATGCGCTGCTCACCGAGCTGCACTCGTTCGACGATCACGCGGCCGAGGTCGTGTCGCTGCGCGTGTTCGGCGGACTGTCGGCCGAAGAAGCGGCCGAAGTGCTCGGCATTTCGGTCTCCACCGTCCAACGGCGCTGGATTGCGGGAAAAGCCTGGCTGGCCCATGAGCTGCTGCCCGGGGCATGAGCAGCCGAATCGACCGCGAACGCGCCTACAAGATCTTCAACGAGGCGTTGGATGTCGACCCATTGCGCCGTGCCGCCTTCATCGGCGGGCGCTGCGCCGGGGACATGGCCCTCCAGCGCAAGATCGAGTCCCTGCTGGCCGCCGCCGCCAGGTCCGACACCGGCGCCCTCACGTATCTCGGCGGCATCCAGGGGGCAACGCGCGACCTCACGGGCCAGCTGTTCGGCCAATTCCGGCTGATCGAGCTGATCGGCACGGGCGGCATGAGCGAGGTATATCGCGCCGAACGTTCCGACGGCCTTCCTCAGGGCGTCGCGGTGAAGCTGCTGCGCGGGGAGATCACCGTATCGGGCGCCGCGCGTTTCGTGAGCGAGGCCAGGCTGCTGGCGCGCCTCGAGCACCCGGCCATCGCGCGTCTGATCGACGCCGGGATCAAGGACGGCGAGCGCTGGCTTGCCCTCGAATTGGTGCGCGGCCGACCGATCGACGAGTACTCCCAGAGTCGCGGTCTCGGCATGCGCGAGCGCGTGAAGCTGCTCGCCGTGGTGGCGGACGCGGTCGCTGCGGCGCACCGGATGCTGGTGGTGCATCGCGACATCAAGCCGACCAATGTGCTGGTGAGCGAGGACGGCCGCCCGAAGCTCATCGACTTCGGCATTGCGGCCGCGATCTCCGCGGCGGACCTTCCCTGCGAGCCCGCCGCCGACATTTGCCGCTTGTTCACGCCGAACTATGCCGCTCCGGAGCAGTTTTCGGGCGAACCGGTGACGGTGGCCGCCGATGTATTCGGGTTGGGCGCGCTCGGGCATCGGCTGTTGACGGGCCGCGCGCCGTTCGCAAAGGCTGCGAGCCCCGTCGCCTACATGCTGGTGGTGACCGAACAGGATGTTGACCTGCCGAGCCACACGGCCGCCGCCGCGGGCATGGATCCGGCGTGGGTGCGGGAACTCGAGGGCGACCTGGACGCCATATTGACCAAGGCGCTGGCGCGCGATCCCGCGAAGCGCTACGCCACCGCCGAGCAGATGCAGGCGGATCTGCACCGCCATCTCGACGGGCTGCCGGTGCACGCCCGCAACCCCACGGTGCGCTACCGCACCGTCAAACTCGCACACCGCCTGGCGAGCGCGCTCAACCTCGGCGGACCGCGATTGCGGCGCCGCTCAAAGCCGGGCGCCGATGAGCGGGCGGCCGGCAGCGCCGGCCGGCGCCGCTCCACGGCGGTCGCGATCATCGCGCTCGCCGCCCTGGCCGGCGCTGCCGCGGTCTGGAAGTCGGCGCCGCGCCTGTTCCACTCCGCCGCGGGCCTGCGCACGGGCTACGACGACGATACGGCGGCGCGCGACCTTTACATGAACGCGCGCTTCGAACTGTCGACCCGCTCGGCCGACGGCCTTGCGGCCGCGGAAAGGGCCTTCCGCGTGCTGACCGAGCACTACCCGAACCGGGCGCCCGCCTGGTCGGGCCTGGCGGACACCTATCTCCTGCTGCGCGAATTCAGCTCCACCCGGGATGAGGAAGCCTATCCGGAGGCCGAGCGGGACGCGCGCAAGGCGCTCGAGCTCGACCCGAAGCTGGCCGATGCGTGGGCCGACATCGGGTTCATTTCGTTCTGGTGGGACTTGGATTCCGAGAGGGCATTCCAGGCGTTCGACACCGCCCTGAAGATCGATTCGGGCGACGCCCGCATTCACCTGTGGTATGCGAACGCCCTCTGCACCCACGGGGATTACGAGAAGTCGCTGGCGCTGATCAAGCGCGCCCGAGCGCTCGATCCCGCCGACCGCGCCATCGTCGCCGACGAATACTGGGCGCGATTCGTGGCCGGAGACAGTGTCGAATCCGTTGCGGAGCTCGAACGGATGGCCCACATCGACCCGAAGTTCGCCGCCTGGCACCGCTATCTGTGGCGAATCTACCTCGTGCAAGGGCACGATGCGGACGCGCTTCGCGAAGCCGTCATCGCCGCCGAGCTGCGCGGCCTGCCGGATGCCGCCGAACGCTATCGGGCGGCCGCGGCCCGGCTCGCGACCGGCGGAAGGCCGGCGATGCTGGTGCAATTGGGCCTGGACGAGGAATCGGCCTGGACGCGCGGCCAGGGGTCCGCCGTCGCGATCGCGGGCTACCGGGCGCTGGCGCACGATCGGGCGTCGATGCTGCGGTGGCTGTCCGTTGCCGATTCCCGGCGCGACCGGGGCCTGCTCGGCTTGCTCAGCGAGCCGAATTTCCGGCCGTATCGCGATGACCCGCAGTTCCTGGCCATCGCGGATCGCTATCGCTGAAGAGCGCGGCCGCGCTTTCAGTGCTTCTCGGGCTGCGGGGGCGCTTTCTTCGCGGTGGTGTCCGCCGGCTCTTCGTCCGGCGGCAGACCGGCGTCCGGATCCTCCAACGGAGACTCGGTGATCTTGCCCTCGGAGATCTGGTAGGCACGGCGCTCCAAGTAGGCGTCGCGCACGAAGGCGTAGGGGTCAAAGGCATTCTTCAAGGTCTCGTCCAGCGGGAGGAGCGAGGCCCGCTTGTCGGTCAGGTAGGGAAGTACCAGTCCGTACCGGACCCAGCTGTTCGCGATGTACTCCTGCGGATTGGTGTACACATCGACCACCCGCGCCGGCGCATCGCGCAGGTCCGAGGGTCCGAGAATGGGCAGCTCGACGAAGGGTCCCGGATGGACGCCCCATTTGCCCAGCGTCTGGCCGAAGTCCTCGTCGTTGCGCTGGAGGCCGGCGGTACTCGCCGGATCGAGGATGCCGCCCAGGCCCACCGTGGAATTGAGGACAAAGCGCCCGAGGTCGTTCGCGGCGGCGACGATCTTACCCTGCAGCACGTCGTTGACCATCACGGTGGGCGTGTTGAGATTGGCGAAAAAATTGCTCACGCCGATGCGAACGGGCAGGGGAATCACCTTCACGTAGGTGCGCGCGACCGGCCTCGCAACCGCGCGATCGGCGAAATCGTTGAACCGATAGATCCCCCGGTTCCACGACTCCCAGGGATCCTGCGCAGAGCGCTTGGCGTTGGGCGGCAACGACACGCAGGCGTTCAACGCAGCCGCGGCCACCACGGTCAGCGCGATGCGCGCGGGCCAGATCTTCGACATGTCCAATATCTCCCTTCGGAATCAACGCCTGCCGCTGGCGCCGCTGTCGTCCGCCACCGTATTCTTCCGGTCCTTCGGCATCGCGGCCTTGAGCTCATCGAGGCGGGCGCTGAAGCGGGCCCGCTGGATGGCGTCCAAGCCCGGCAGTTCGAGTGCCAACTGCAGCTGAGCCGCGGCCATCTTCAGGTCTCCGTACATGACGTAGTAGAACGACATGTAGTAGTACGAATCGCCTTCGTTCCCCGCTTCCTTCGCGGCCTTTGCGATGAGCTTGGTCTGATCGGGCGTCGGCTCGACGAAGTTGAACAGGTCGTCCAGCAGCAGTTGCGCGCGCCGATTGTCCCCGATGCGCATCAGGCACTGCGACAGCCGGATGGTGATCGGCACGTTGCGCGGGAACAGCCCGATGGCCTTGTCGAGCACCTCCTGGGATTCCCGCAACTGCCCGTTCATCAGGTAGGCCTGGCCCAGGGCGCCGTAGAATTGCGTCACCTTCGGATATTCGCGCACCAGCCATTGCAGGTCGGGAATCGCCGTGCTTGGATTGCGCAATTGCAGATCCGTGATGGCCTTGCCGTAGCGCTCCTCCATGTCCAGTCCGCCACCGTTCTTGAGGAGGTTGGCGTAGTAGTCGCGCGTCACGCGAGGATCGCCGATGAGCGCCCGCAGCCGCTCGCGGGTCAGACGATAGCCGATCGAGTCATCGTGATGGACCCGTCCGATCTGCTCGGCGCGATTGCGCGCCTCCGCCACCCGGTCCGAGTTGATGGGGTGATCGATCAGGAACTGCACCGCGTTGATCCGGTCCGGGGAGGGCTGGTTGCGGCCCATGTAGCCGAAGAAGCTCGCCATCCCGAGCGGATCGTAGCCGGCGGCGGCCATCGTGCCGATGCCGATCCGGTCGGCCTCGTACTCATCCTTGCGCGTGTAATTGATCTGGTGCTGTATGGCCGCGCTCTGGCCTGCGAGAATGGCGCCCTCCATGGCGTCGGGCGAGCCCCGGCCCGCGGTCGCCCCCAGCAGGATGGCGGCCAGCATGGCGGCGGTCGCGACCAGCCCCGCATGGCTCTGGTCGATGATCTGGCGCACCAGGTGGCGCTGGGTGACGTGCGCGGTTTCGTGGGCCATGACGCCGGCGAGCTCGTTCTCGTTGCGCGTCGCCAGGATCAAGCCGCTGTTGATGGCGACGAAGCCGCCCGGCATGGCGAAGGCATTGATGACCGGGTCGCGCACCACGAAGTAGTAGAACTGATGCTGGCCTTCCTCGGCCCGGCTCGACAGGCTATGTCCGATCTGCTGGATGTAGTCGCTCACCTCCGGGTCTTCCAGCACGCTGCCGCTCTGGCCCATTTGCCGGAACCAGCCGAGTCCGGCCTGGTACTCATCCTCCAGGGACACGGCCGCATTCGCCGGGCTGCCGAGATCCGGGAGGTCCTCCTGGGGCGTATTCAGCCCGTCGGCCCAGCCGATGCCGGCGCCCGCGCTCATCGCAAATGCGACGAGGAAGGCCGACAGGGAGTGCCGCAGCGTGTTCATTCGAGCTCCATAGAAGCCCTTGGAGTGCGATTGGGCATGCAAAGTTCGCCGAACGTGACCGCCAACCGCCCCGGCCGCCGGCTCACAGCGCCTCGGAGGCGTAATCCGCCAAGCGGGACCGCTCGCCACGCACCAGCGTGATATGGCCGGAGTAAGCCCAGCCATGGAAGCGGTTGACCACATAGGTCAGGCCGGTGGTGGTCTCGGTCAGGTAGGGCGTATCGATCTGGGCGATGTTCCCGAGACAGATCATCTTGGTCCCGGGTCCGGCCCGGGTCACCAGCGCCTTCATCTGCTTCGGCGTGAGGTTCTGGGCCTCGTCGATGATGATGAAGCGGTTCAAGAAGGTTCGGCCGCGCATGAAATTCAGGGATCTTATCTTGATCCGATGGCGAAGCAGGTCGTTGGTCGCGCCGCGGCCCCAGGTGCCGCCCCCCTGGCTTTGAGTGAGGACCTCCAGGTTGTCCATCAAGGCGCCCATCCACGGCTCCATTTTCTCCTCTTCCGTTCCCGGCAGAAAGCCGATGTCCTCTCCCAGGGGTATCGTCACGCGGGTCATGATGATCTCGCTGAATCGATTGTGATCCAGCGTCTGCGCGAGACCCGCGGCCAGCGTGAGGAGCGTCTTGCCCGTGCCGGCCGGCCCCAGCACCGTCACGAAGTCGATTTCCGGGTCCATGAGCAGGTTCAGGGCGAGGTTCTGCTCGCGGTTGCGGGCGGTCACGCCCCAGACGTTGTTGCGTTCGGTGCGATAATCGAGGGTGAGCTCCAGAACGGCCGATTCGCCTTCGATCTTGCGCACGACGGCTTCGACGCCGTTCTCGCCGGGGTCGTAGACGAACTGGTTCGGCCGCCATTCCCGCACCAGGGGTCCGCGAACGCGGTAGAAGGTCCGGCTCTGCTGCTGCCAGGACTCCATGTCCTTGCCGTGCTTCTCCCAGAAATTCGACGGCAGCCGTTGCACGCCGCTGACGAGGAGGTCGGCATCCTCGATGGTCTTGTCGCTGGAATAATCCTCGGCCTTGACGCCGACGATCGCCGCCTTGATGCGCAGATTGATGTCCTTGGACACGAGGGTGACCCGGGCCGTCGGGAAACTCTGCTGCAGCGCCAGGGTGTTGGCGAGGATGGCGTTGTCCGCCCCATGGCCCGGCAGGCTGTCGGGCAGGACCGATTCGAGAAGCTGGGTCTGGAAGTACAGCCGCCCGGCCGGCGGCCGCTTGCCGTGGTTGATGGGCACCGAGGTCGGCAGGAGGAGGCCGCGATCGATGTCCTTCTTGGTCGCATCGCGCATCAGCTCGTCGAGAAATCGGCTCACCTGCCGCACGTTGCGCGCCGATTCGGACAGGCCCTTCTTGCCCGCATCGAGTTCCTCGAGAACCGTCATCGGAATGTAGACGTCGTGCTCTTCGAAGCGGAATATCGCGGTCGGGTCGTGCATCAGGACGTTCGTGTCGAGCACGAAAATGCGCCGTTCCTGGCGGCCCTGGCGTCCCCGAATCACCGCGGCTCCGGCAGTCCGCTCCGAGTCCGTCACAGGGCCTTCACCGCGGCCAGGACGGCCTGTGCATGTCCGGCGACCTTGACCTTGCGCCACTCCTGGCGGAGCACGCCTTTGGCGTCGATCAGGAAGGTGCTGCGCTCGATGCCCATGAATTTCTTGCCGTACATGCTCTTTTCCTGGATGACGTCGTACAGCGTGCAGACGCGGCGATCGGGATCGCTCAAGAGTTCGAACGGAAACGACATCTTTTTCTTGAATTTCCCGTGCGATTCGACGCTGTCGGCCGAAATGCCGACGATCAGCGCCTTCGCCTTGGCGAATTGCGCGTAGTGGGCGGTGAAATCCTCACCCTCCTGGGTGCAGCCGGGCGTGCTGTCGCGGGGGTAGAAGTAGATCACGAGGCTCTTTCCGGCGGCGTCCGCGAGCGACCAGGTTCCGGAGGTGCCGTCCAGGGTAAATGACGGTGCTTTTTTCCCTATTTCCAGCTTGCTCATCGTGCGGCTCAACTCTTGACCGGTTCGAAAATGGCATCGAGATTCAGGTGATCGCAGAAATCCATGAACTCCTCGCGCAGCACGCCGATGTGCAGGCGGCTCGGCACGTTGACGATCATCTGCACCGAGAACATGGGGGCGCCCGTGTGCGCGGCGGCATAGGCGCGCGTCGACACCTCGGCGATGTCGACCCCGCGCTGCGAAAAGAAGCCGGACAGGCCCGCAACGATGCCGGTCTGATCGAGGCAGACGACGTCGATGGAGTAGGGCAGCATGTCGTTGCGTGCCGCACGCTCCTCGGTTCGCCGCAGCTGGATGTTCATGCCGGTGGCGTCGGCCAGCTTTTTGAATTCGCTCTCGAGCTTCGCAAGGGTGTGCCAGTTGCCGTTGACGAGCAGCAGCATGGCGAATTCGTTGCCCAAGGAGGTCATGCGGCTGTCGCTGATGCTGCCGCCGCAATCGGCTACGACCTTGGAAAGCTCATGGACCAACCCGACGCGGTCGCCCCCCACCGCGGAAATCACGATATGTTGTTTCATTGGCGCAAATTCTACCGGATGGGCGCTTGCCAGGGTGCATGTCGGCCACTTAAGGTAGCGATATTTCCCCTGGAGCCCCCCGAATGTTTTCCGGAAGCCTGGTTGCAATTGTCACGCCGATGACCGCCGATGGGGCGCTGGACTGGCCTGCTTGGGACCGGCTGCTCGAATTTCACTTGGCCGAGGGCTCGGACGGCATCGTGGTCGCCGGCACGACCGGAGAATCGCCGGTGCTTTCGCTGGAGGAAATCGAGGAATTGACCCGTCGGGCCGTGGCCGTCGCGAAGGGGCGCATGAAGGTGATCGTCGGCGCGGGCACGCATTCCACCGCCACCACCGTGGCACGGTCGCGCGTGCTGTCGCGGCTGAACGTCGACGGCGTCATGTTCGTCACGCCGTATTACAATAAGCCTCCGCAGGAGGGTCTTTACCGTCATTTCATGGCGGGCGCCGATGCATCGGCGGTCCCTGTGGTCCTGTACAACGTGCCGAGCCGCACGGGGGTCGATTTGCTGCCGGCGACCGTGGCGCGATTGGCGCGCCATCCCCAGATCGTCGCGCTCAAAGAGGCGACTCCGCAGATGAGCCGCGCGCGCGAACTCAAATCGCTGCTGCCCGACGCATTCGCGCTGCTCTCCGGCGACGATGCCACCGCGATCGACTTCATCGCCGCGGGGGGCAAGGGCGTCATCTCGGTCACCGCGAACGTCGCGCCACGACGCATGCACGAGGCCTTTATGGCGGCGTTGAGCGGCGATTTCAAGGCGGCCCGCGCCATCGACGCCGAGTTGCAGCCGCTGCATCGGGATTTGTTCGTCGAGGCCAACCCTATTCCGGTAAAATGGGCCGTTGCGAGAATGGGTTTGATCGGAGGCGCCCTACGCCTGCCCTTGGTCGACCTGGCGTCGACGCACCAGGAAACCGTACTGCGTGCCATGCATGTGGCCGGCATTGCGCTCGAGGGCAAGGCGGCGTGAGATCCCCTCCCGCGCCCGAAAATCATCTGCGGAGAGTTACATTGAGTCTTCACCTAAGCATCGTGTTCAGCGCCGCGGCGGCGCTCCTCGCCGGCTGCCACCTCTCGGCCCGCCTGAACCCCGATTGTCACGTCCACCAGGAATATCAGGACGCCAAACAGCTCGCGCTGCTCAAGGTTCCCGAGGGGCTCGATTCGCCCAATACACAGAGTTCGCTCGCCATTCCGACCGTTGAATTGGCGCCGCCGCCGCCGGGACCCAAGGATGCGTGCTTGGACATGCCGCCCCGCTTCAAGCCTGCTGCGCCGAACAAGGCCGGAGCGCCGGACCAGCCGGCGCCGGGTTAGCGTCGGCGTCCGGGGGCCGGCCCGCGCCTCCGTGGCCGCGAATTTGATCGCCCGGCCCGCCTCCGGTACCCTTGCGCACCCGCTGTCGAGATGCGGCAGGGGGAGCTTTGAGTGGAGAGGTGGCCGAGTGGTCGAAGGCGCTCGCCTGGAAAGTGAGTAACACCCCAAAAGGTGTTCGAGGGTTCGAATCCCTCCCTCTCCGCCACCTTGAAATGTCCGGATTGCTCGATGGTTTGAATTGGATTCATTGCAGCGAATGGAGGAGGAGGGGTTCGAACCCTCGGGGTTCGACCAGCCGCCGCGCCGCGGCGGCGCAGGACGCCGGAGCGGCTTCGCGACGGCGGTCCCGAGCGGGTCGGCGAGGGACGAGCGGCGAAGCCGCGAGCAATCCCTCCCTCTCCGCCACCTTGAAATTTCTAAAACACGTGTCTATGGCGGCTCGCGTTTGCAACTTCGCGACGACTGGCCCCGAACCCCGTCAGGCCCGGAAGGGAGCAGCGGTAGGGGATTCAAGTCGGGCGCCGAAGCCATGCTGGCGCGGGCCGCCTCCCATGCAGGAGCGGCGGCCGCGGCACGGCCGGTTCGACGCGGTCCCTTGACGAAACGGCTAAACTGGACCCCATGAGCTACGTCGTATTAGCGCGCAAATGGCGCCCCAAACGGTTCGCCGAGATGGTGGGCCAGGACCATGTGCTTCGAGCGCTCGGCAACGCGCTCGACAGCGGCAAGGTGCACCATGCGTTCCTGTTCACCGGCACCCGCGGGGTGGGCAAGACGACCGTGGCCCGCATCCTCGCCAAGTCGCTCAATTGCGAGGCCGGGGTCAGCGCCAATCCCTGCGGCGTCTGCGCCGCCTGCCGCGAGATCGACGAGGGACGGTTCGTCGATCTCATCGAGGTGGATGCCGCATCGCGCACCAAGGTCGACGACACGCGCGAGCTGCTGGACAACGTGCAGTACGCGCCCACGCGGGGCCGCTACAAGGTGTATCTCATCGACGAGGTGCACATGCTGTCGAACCATTCGTTCAATGCGCTGCTGAAGACGCTCGAGGAGCCGCCGCCGCACGTGAAATTCCTGCTCGCGACGACCGATCCGCAGAAGCTGCCCATGACCGTGCTGTCGCGGTGCCTGCAGTTCAGCCTCAAGCGGCTGTCGGCCAACCTCATCGGCGAGCGCCTGAAGTTCATCGCCTCGGAGGAAAAACTGCCGTTCGAGCCGGCTGCGATCGCACTGATCGCGCGTGCCGCGGAGGGCAGCATGCGCGACGCCCTGAGCTTGATGGATCAGCTGATCGCCTTCGGCGGCGGCGCCCTCTGCGAGGCGAATGCGCGGTCGATGCTCGGCACCATCGATCGCGGACACACCACGAAGATTCTCGATGCGCTGTCGCGTCAAGACGGCCGGGCGATCTTGGACCAGGTCCGTGAACTGGACAAGGATGCGCCGGACTACGATCGGGCGCTGGCCGAGATGGCCGCCTATCTGCAGCGTATCGCAATCGTGCAGGTCGTGCCGGATGCGGCGCCGCAGGACGAGGAGTTCGACGGGGAGGCTCTGACCCGATTGGCGCAGGCCATGTCGGCCGAGGATGTGCAGCTTTGCTATCAGATCGCCCTCGGCGGCCGCCGCGATCTCGCCATGGCGCCTGAACCGCGCATCGGCTTCGAAATGAGCCTGTTGCGGATGCTGGCTTTTCGTCCCGAATCCGCCGGCGCCGAGGCGGGCGCCGTACCGGCCGCGCGGCCGGCAGCGGGCACTGCGGCGCGCTCCGCCGCTCCTGCGGCGCGGCCGGCGACTGTGGACGCGGCCAATTGGGCGGCGGTCGTGGAGGCGGCTGGATTGACGGGCATGGCCCGGCAGTTCGCGCTGAATTGCACGCCGGCGGCATTCGACAACCGCGTCCTGCGGCTGCAATTCGACCCGGCGGCGGCGCATCACCGCACGCCGCAAATCGAGGAAAAGCTGCTGCAGGGCCTGTCGGGCTACTTGGGGCCCGACGTCCGAGTGGCATTCGAGGCATCCGGCGCCGAGATCCTCACGCCCGCGCGCCAGCGCGCGCAGGCCGAACAGGACCGGCATGCCAGGGCTGCGGCGGCCTTCGAGGAGGATTCCGCGGTGAAGGGGCTGCGGGAGCGTTTTGGGGCGGAGATCGACACCGCGTCGGTCAAGCCGCCGAACTAGAGGAGAGGGCGGGCATGATGAAGGGTGGATTGGGCAACTTGATGCGCCAGGCGCAGCAGATGCAGGAGACCATGCAAAAGGCCCAGGCGGAGCTCGCCGACATGGAGGTCACGGGCGAGGCGGGTGCGGGCATGGTCAAGGTCGTGATCAACGGGCGCCACGAAGCCAAACGCGTGACGATCGAGCCGAAGCTCCTGGCCGAGGAGGCGGGGATGCTGGAGGATCTGGTGGCGGCGGCCATTACCGATGCCGCGACCAAGCTGGCGGCGCGGACTCAGGAGAAGTATGCCGGGCTCATGTCGGGAATGAATTTGCCGCCCGGCATGAAATTGCCCTTCTGATCGTCCGCGAATCCGATGAAATACACGCCGACCTTGGCCCGCCTGATCGATTCCCTGCGATGCCTGCCGGGGGTTGGACCCAAGTCGGCCCAGCGCATGGCGTTCTATCTCCTGCAGCGTGACCGCGACGGCGGCCGCGCGCTCTCCGCGGCTCTGGCCGAGGCGCTCGCCAGCGTCGGCCGCTGCAAGCGCTGCCGAATGCTGACCGAGAGTGAATTGTGCGCCACATGCGCATCCAACCAGCGCGACGGTGAGCAGCTGTGCGTGGTGGAGTCGCCCGCCGACGTGGTTGCAATCGAGCAGTCCGGCGGCTTTCGCGGGCGTTATTTCGTGCTGATGGGACACCTCTCGCCGCTCGACGGCATTGGGCCCGACGAACTCGGGCTCGGGGAGTTCGAGGCGCTGCTCGATGCCGGCGAGACTCGGGAAGTGATTCTTGCCACCAATCCGACGGTGGAGGGCGAGGCGACCGCGCATTACGTGGGGGAACTCGCCCTGCGCCGCGGTCTCAAGGTGACCCGCATCGCGCACGGCGTGCCCGTGGGCGGGGAACTCGAGTATGTCGACGGCGGCACCCTGGCGCATGCGCTGGCGGGCCGCACGGCGGTGTCCTGAGGCTTGCGTGCTGGTGACTAGGGCGGCGCGAGCTTCTCGTAGAGGCGCAGCAGTCGCCGATAGCTCTCGTAGCGCCGGGCGGTGATGCCGCCGCCAAGTACCGAGGCGCGCACCGCGCATCCCGGCTCCTCGAGGTGGCGGCAATCGTTGAACCGGCACTGCGCGCTGCCTGCATGGATTTCGATGAATCCGCGCTCCGCGGCCCGCACGAGCGTCGCCGGGGGCGCAAAATCACGCACTCCCGGAGCATCCACGATCGCCGTTTCGGCGCCCAATCGATAGCGCCGCGCGGTGGTCGTGGTATGGCGTCCCTCCGCATCGCGCGTAAGTTCAGCGGTCTGCGCCGCCGCCTCCGGCGCAAGCGCGTTGACCAGGGACGACTTGCCCACACCGGACTGGCCGACCAGCAGCGTCACGCTTCCCCGCAAGATGTCCTGCAGCGCGCCGATCCCGGCGCCCGACACGGACGCCGTCTCGACGCACGCCAGTCCCAGGTCCCGGTAGGCCGCCGTCTCTTCGCGAATGTCCTGCAGGCCGAGGTCCGCCTTGTTCACCACCAGCAGCGCGGCGATCTCCTTCAACTGTGCCCCGGCCCAATAGCGATCGACCAAAAACCAGTCCGTGGCGGGCTCCGGCGCGACCACGATGGCCAAGCGGTCGATGTTCGACGCCACCGGCTCCGCGCGGCCGCGCAGATCGATGCGCTCGATGAGATTCCTGCGAGGCTCGATGGAGTCCACCGAGGCGCCGTCATGGCCGGGCCGCGCGCTCCAGGCGATGCGATCACCGCAGACGATGCGCTGCTTGCGTCCCTTCAGCGAACACCGCAGGGTCTGTCCGTCCCTGTCCGGGTCGTCGGGCTGTACCAGGACGCCGCGGCCGAAGCTCGCGAGCACCACCCCGCGGTGCATGCCTGTCAACACGTTCGCTCTGCTAACATGCGCGTTTCAACCGGCCGAAGTCACCATGAAATCCCCCGACAATCTCATCTGGATCGACCTCGAGATGACCGGGCTCAGGCCCGAGTCCGATCACATCATCGAGATCGCGACGATCGTAACCGACAAGCATCTCGCCGTGCTCGCCGAAGGCCCCGTACTCGCGATCCACCAGGGCGATGCGGTCCTGCAGTCGATGGATGAGTGGAACCGGCGGCAGCACGGCAGCTCCGGGCTCGTTGACCGTGTGCGCTCGAGCCGCGTCGATTGCGCGGCGGCCGAGGCGGCTACGTTGGAATTTCTCGGCGCCTGGGCCGAGCCCGGCCGCTCGCCCATGTGTGGCAACAGCATCTGCCAGGACCGCCGCTTCCTGGCGCGGCTCATGCCGGGGCTCGAAGGCTTCTTTCACTACCGGAATCTCGACGTGAGCACGCTCAAGGAACTCGCGCAGCGCTGGGCGCCAGCGGTCGCAGCAGGATTCCAGAAAACGTCCACCCATCTCGCGCTCGACGACGTCCGCGAGTCGATCCGCGAGCTGCAATACTACCGCGATCGGCTTCTGCGGCCGTTCTAGCCGTCCGGCCGCGCTGCGCGCGTGCCGGACCCCGCGGGACCGGTCCGGCCGCCGTGCGATGGCAGGTGGGCGTCCGCCTCAAGAGGCGCGCTTGTGGCCCGACTCACCGGCGAGGAACATCCAGGTCTCCACGACCGTATCCGGATTCAGCGAGAGACTGTCGATGCCTTCCTTCACCAGCCACAGGGCGAGTTCCGGGTGGTCCGAGGGCCCCTGCCCGCAGATCCCGACGTACTTGCCCTGGCGCTTGCAGGCCTGGATGGCGAGCGACATCAGCGCCTTGACCGCGTCGTCGCGCTCATCGAATAGCTTGGCGATCACCGCGGAGTCCCGGTCCAGCCCGAGCGCCAACTGCGTCATGTCGTTCGATCCGATGGAGAACCCGTCGAAGTACTCCAGGTAGCGGTCGGCGAGCACGGCGTTCGTCGGCAGCTCGCACATCATGATGTGCTTCAGCCCGTTTTCGCCGCGCTTCAGTCCGTTGTCGGCCAGCAGGTCGGTGACGGTCTTCGCTTCCAGGAGGGTGCGCACGAAGGGGACCATGATCTGCACGTTCCGGAGGCCCATCTCGTCGCGCACCCGCTTCAATGCCCGGCATTCCAGCTCGAAGCAGGGCCGGAACACCTTGTCGATGTAACGGGATGCGCCGCGGAATCCCAGCATCGGATTCTCCTCGTGCGGCTCGTAATTCTTGCCGCCGATGAGGTTCGCGTACTCGTTCGACTTGAAGTCGGACAGGCGCACGATGACAGGCTCCGGCGCGAATGCGGCGGCAATCTGCGAAATGCCCTCGGCCAGCTTGTCCACGTAGAAGCTGACCGGGTCGGCATAGCCGGCAATCTGCCTGGAGATGGTGTCCTTCAGTTCGGCGGTCTGTTTGTCGAATTCCAGCAGCGCCCGCGGATGCACGCCGATCATGCGGTTGATGATGAACTCGAGCCGCGCCAAGCCGACGCCATGATGCGGTATGCCGGCAAAATCGAACGCGCGGTCCGGGTTGCCGACGTTCATCGTGATCTTCACCGGTATCGGAGGCAGCGAGTCCAGCTCGATGTTGCGCTCGTCGAAGTCCAGCATTCCGTCGTACACGTGCCCCGTATCGCCCTCGGCGCAGGAAACGGTGACGGCCTGGTTCTCGGCGATTGCCGAAGTGGCGGTTCCGCAGCCGACGACCGCCGGTATGCCGAGTTCCCGCGCGATGATGGCGGCATGGCAGGTGCGGCCGCCGCGATTGGTGACGATGGCGGAGGCTCGCTTCATCACCGGCTCCCAGTCCGGGTCCGTCATGTCGGCGACCAGAACGTCGCCGGCCCTCACGCGGGACATCTCCTTCGCATCCTTGATGATGCGCGCGCTTCCGGCGCCTATGCGCTGGCCGATGCTGCGGCCGCTCACCAGCATTTTCGAGCGGCTCTTCAGCGTGAAGCGCTGAATGGTGCGTCCCGCGCGGCTCTGCACGGTCTCGGGCCGCGCCTGCAGGATGTAGATCTTTCCGTTGCCGCCGTCCTTGCCCCACTCGATGTCCATGGGCGTGCCGTAGTGCTGCTCGATGAGCAGGGCCTGCTTCGCCAACTCGACGATGTCGGATTCCTCGAGGGAGAACCGGTCGCGATCCTTGGGCGGCACATCGACGGTGCGCACGCGGGCCGCCGACCCCGGCTCGGCGTACACCATCTTGATCGCCTTGCCTCCCAGGTTCTTGCGCAGGATCGAGCGCAATCCGGCGCGCAGCCCCGGCTTGTAGACGTAGAACTCGTCCGGATTGACGGCTCCCTGCACGACGGTCTCGCCCAGGCCGTAGGCGGACGTGATGAACACGACGTCGCGAAAGCCCGAATCCGTGTCGAGCGTGAACATCACGCCGGCCGAACCGAGATCGCTGCGTACCATGTGTTGCACGCCGACGGACAGGGCGACCGCGCTGTGATCGAAGTTGTTGTGGACGCGATATGCGATCGCCCGGTCGTTGAAGAGCGAGGCGAAGACCTCGTGCATGCTCGACAGCAGGTGTTCCTCGCCGCGCACGTTGAGAAAGGTTTCCTGCTGGCCGGCGAACGAGGCCTCGGGCAGGTCCTCGGCGGTGGCCGAGGATCGGACCGCCACCGCGAATTCGCCGCCGTGGCCCATTTTGCGGTAGGAGCCGAGCACCTCGTCGTTGAGGCGCGCCGGAAAGGGCGTCGCCAGCATCCAACCCCGGATCTCCTTGCCGACCACCGCGAGCCGGTCAACGTCGTCCACGTCGAGCGACGCCAGGACGCCGCGAATCCGCTCGTCGAGGCCGCCCTGCGCCAGGAAGTCGCGGTAGGCGTGGGAGGTGGTCGCAAAGCCGCCAGGCACCGACACGCCCAGAGTCGCCAGGCTCGATATCATCTCGCCGATAGACGCATTCTTGCCCCCGACCAGCTCGACATCGTGGATTTTGAGTTTTTCGAATGGAATGACGTAGGGATTCATGACGGGTTACTTGTTCCGTGAGACTTTAAATGAAACACTTCCGCGAAGAGGCGGGCGACGTTAATCGGAGTCAACGTGATTAAACGAACCGTGTTCTTCGTGTCTGATCAAACCGGCATAACCGCGGAGACCATGGGTCACAGCCTTATGACGCAATTCGAGGGCATCGAATTTCGGCAGGTGACTGTGCCATTTATCTCCACGGTTGACAAGGCAATCGAGGCCGTGCGCAAGATCGATCTGGTCGGGAAACAGGAAGGCGTCCGTCCGATCGTCTTCAGCACGCTGGTGCAGGAGGACGTGCGCAACGTCGTGCGAGGAAGCACGGGTTTTTTCCTCGATTTCTTCGATCCTTTCCTCGCGCCCCTGGAAAACGAGCTCAAGACGCAATCGCACCATGTGCCGAGCCGGACGCATCGCATGGCGGACACACACGCCTACGCCATGCGCATCGACGCCACCAACTTCGCGCTCGCGAACGACGACGGCTCCGTCGTCAGGGACTACGAGCGTGCCGACGTGGTGCTGATCGGCGTGTCGCGATCGGGCAAGACGCCGACCTGCCTTTATCTCGCGATGCAGTACGGCATATTCGCCGCGAATTATCCGCTGACCGAGGATGATCTCGAGTCGAGGAAGCTGCCCGGGCCGCTCGAGCAGTTCACGCACAAGCTCTTCGGACTTACCATCAGACCGGATCGATTGCAACAGATTCGCAATGAGCGCCGTCCCGACAGCCGCTACTCCTCCGCGGGCCAGGTGGCGTTCGAGGTGCGGGCGGCGGAATCGCTGTTCGAGAGGACGGGAGTTCCCTTCCTGGATGCGACGGAGTGCTCAATCGAGGAGATTTCGAGCCGGATTCTCGACAGAACGGGAATCGAGCGGCGGATCAGACCGTGAAACTGCGTGGTATAGTCGATTCATGATCGCGGACCAATGGTGTGAAACATCATGGCGGGCGAGGCCGGGCAGCTTCGTAGGCCTCATGACGCTGTACGAGAGCAATTTCGTGCGCCTGCGATGGCTGGTGCGCGATCTGCGCGCGATTTCGGCGCGCTGCGTGTCGAGGAGCTCCACGGATTGTGACCTGTGTCTCACGCCGCTGGAGGTGTCGCGCTACACGAGTGTGTTCCGCCTCACATATGAGTTCACCGCGGGCGCCGCATGCGTGCGTGACCCGGACCTCGAGGTGTGCGTTTATCACGACGCCAGACTTGCCGAGGTTCGCAGCTTTCGCGGATTTCAGCGCCATCCCGAGCTCTCCAGGTTCCAATCCCGGCTCAAGCGTGAACTGGATCAGCGATGGACCCGTAACATGATGTTAAATAAATGGCTGGAGTATTGTGCCGAGCGGGGACATCATTTCTAGCGGGTAGGCCCGCGTGATCGCCCGCATCCAACCATTGACGGGGCGGGACTTTGATCGATCGCTTGAGTTTTCTGAAAGTGGGTCCGGAGGGGGGCGCCGTGAGCGCCGACGAAGAGCGGCTGATGCAGCTCTTCCAGAATCGCGCGGGCCTGAAGAAGGCCTATGCCGACCTGAAGGATGAATTCCACCTCCTCCGGGACCGCCTGAAGCAGCAGGAGGGCGCGACCATCCGCGTCCAGCAGCAATTGGACGGACTCGGAGACCTCCTTGCCGATCCGACCACCGGCTTCGGCGCACTCGTATTCTATCAGTTGCGCGGCCTTTGGAAGACCTGTCACCAGAACCTGTCCGCATTCACCGCCGACCTGACCAAGACCCAGGAGGCGCGCGAAATGGCGCGCTACAAGGCAGACTGCGAAGCGGCGCGGGACGCGCGCCTCGCGGATGTCGACCGCCGTCTGCAATTGGCGGCGGAGAAGGCAGACCTGCAGCGCGAGCATTTGGCGAGCGCGCAGCGCGAACTGAACCAGCTGACGGCGTTCTGGCATTATTTCGAGCGGCGGCGCCGCAACAAATCGCTCGAGAATCTCCGCCAAAACGTGGTGCAGGCGGACGGGGAGGCCGGCGACCTGCACGCCGAGCGAAGCGCCATCGGCAATCAGTCTCTCGACGACTTTCCGGGCATATCGCTGTCGGCGCGCCGGAACATCAATCTGGCCATCATCGGCTACGCGGAACTGCTGTGCGAGACCGTGGATGCCTTCGGGCTCGCGGCGCGCGCCAAGGAGGCGGTGGCGCGGCGGGTGCACGAGATGAACTTCGGCAGCCGGTCGGAATGCGAGGAGTACATGCAGCGGGTGCAGAAGGCCTTGGAGGCCGTTGCAAGCCATAAGCCGATCACCGGCGCGGTGAAGGCCAAGATGGAGAGGCTTCGCGCCATCTGCGAGTACCGCAACAGCGCCGACACCGTGCCAACGGCCGACTCGCTGGCGGCGCCGCCGGCGCCGGACGCCGTGAAGGACGGTCGCTCCTTGCCGCCGGCGTGGAACGTTCTCGCGGAAGATTACTGGGACCTCTACACGCTCCTGATGCGCTGACCCGGGCCGCGGCGCGTCAGCGGATATCGGTGCGGCTGGCCTGCGTGGGCTTCGGCGCGCGCACCGCGGCGGCGGTCACCGCAAAATCCGCGGCGATTTGCGAGGCTTCATCCAGGAGGATTCCCGCAGCCGCGTCGTCCTTGATCTCATCGAGCGACTTGGCGGGGGCCGTGCCATGCGCGGCGCGCAGCGAATTCTCGCGATCGAGACGCTCGCTCTCCTGCCGCTTGCGCTCGGCCTCGCGGGTCTTGATGTTCAACGACAGGGTCTTTTGGTTGCGCATCGCGTCCAGCGCCGCGATGTCGTCGTGCAGGTAGCGGAAATCGGCGCTGTTCGCCGTTCTCTCCTCGTGCAGCTTCCCGAGGACCGAGGCGATCTGCTTCAGGTCGCCTTCGGGCTTGAATGCCGCCGGATCGATGTGGTCCCAAGGCAGGGCGCGGTCGCGAGTGCTCTCCCCGACCTCGTTGGCATCGATCAGCGACGGCAGGGCGATGTCCGGGGTCACGCCGCGGTCCTGGGTGCTCTCGCCGGTGATGCGGTAATACTTGCCGATGGTCACGTTGAGCTGGCCCAGTTCGGGCTTGCGCCCGAAAATCGTGTAGTTGAGCGGGTGCGCGTTTTGAACGGTGCCCTTGCCGTAGGTCTGCTGGCCCACGATCAGCCCGCGGCCGTAATCCTGAATCGCTCCGGCGAAGATCTCCGACGCCGATGCGCTGAAGCGGTCGACCAGCACGATCAAGGGGCCGCTGTAGAAAATCGACGGATCCGGATCGTCGTCCACTTCGACGCGGCCGCTGGTGTCGCGCAGCTGCACCACGGGACCGCGGTCGATGAACAGGCCGGTCAAGGACTCGGCTTCCGGCAGATAACCGCCGCCGTTGGCGCGAAGATCCATGATGAGCACCTCGGCGCCGTCTTTGCGCAATTCGCCGATCAGCCGCTGCACGTCGCGGGTGGTGCTGCGGTAGTCCTTGACTCCGGCGCGGCTGGCATCGTAATCCTGGTAGAAACTCGGCACCGTGATGACGCCGACCTTGATCTCTCGGCCGTTGCGCACGACGGTGCGCATGGCCTTGTGCGAGGCCTGCGCTTCGAGCGACACGCGGTTTCGGGTGAACTCCACCACCTTCTGCGCGGAGCCGGGAGCCGCTCCGGCGGGCAGCAGCTGCAGGCGCACCAGGGTGCCGCCGGGCCCGCGAATCTTCTGCACGACATCGTCCAGCCGCCAGCCGATCACGTCGACGAGCTCGCCGTTCTTGCCCTCCCCGACGGCGGTGATGCGGTCGTTGGTCCCGAGCTTTCCGCTGACGGCCGCCGGGCCGCCGGGAATGACGTCGATGACCGTCACGTAGTCGTCGGTCAGCTGCAGCGAGGCCCCGATGCCCTCGTAGCTCAGGCTCATCTGGATGTTGTATTCCTCGGAATTGCGCGCCGAGAAATAGTTCGAATGCGGATCGAGCGACAGCACGAAGGCGTTCATGAACGCCTCGAAGACGTCCTCGGGCTTGCTCTGATCCATGCGCTTCGCCACCCGCTCGTAACGCTTGCGCAGGATGTCCGTCACCTCCGGCCATTGTTTGCCGGTGATGACCAGCGACAACGCGTCGTTCTTGACGCGCTTGCGCCAGAGCTCATTCATCTCCGCCGAATTCGCCGGCCACGGCTCCTTCTCGCGATCGAAATTGAAGGATTCGTCGAGGTCGAAATCCGGCTTCTTCGCAAGGAGCTCGACGGCGTAGTTCATCCGCTCGCGCGTGCGTTGCTGATAGCGCCGGAAAATAACGAACGCAGGCTCCACGTCTCCCGATTTGATGGCGTCGTCGAGCTCGTACCGGTACTTTTCGAACTCGGCGATGTCGCTGGCGTAGAAATAACTCCGGCCGCCGTCGATGGCGTCGAGATAACGGTCCAGGATCAGGCTCGAAAGCCGGTCGTCCAGCGGCGCGCGGCGATAATGCTCGCGGGCGATGATTTCGCTGACGCGGCGGGCGACGTAGTTTTCCTGCTCGGTGGGTGCGAGAGCGGCGACCGCGGCAGGTACGGCGGCCGGCGGGGTCATGGCGGCGCCCAGCAACGCGGCAAGTCCGACGGCGCTCGCGCATACTGCGACGCCGGTAACCCAGCGTCTGGCCCAAGGCCTAATTGTCATCACCGTGCAGTTTCTCCTGTAAACTTTGAACCTCGGGTTCCCAAGGCGCTCACACTGAAGCCGAGCCCAAGTGTATACGAGCCAGAGGATATGCGTCCGCCCACCGTATCGCAGAAACCACAGCCGATCTTCCGGGGCCGTCTCGCGCCTCGGAGTTTGACCACCGACCGGCGGATGAGTTTCGTCTGAAGGTGTCCTACGTGGCGTCTGGAATCCCATTTGGGCGGTTTCGCGCCGTCTGGACCGGCGCGGTTCTGGGCTTGGCGGGTTGCGCGGGTGGTCATGGCCACCGGCCGCCACCTCCGTCGTCGGACGTCGAAGATGCGGTTTTTCGGGAAGAGCTGCGAATTCTGGCCTCCGACGAGTTCGAGGGCCGGAGGCCCGGGACCCCCGGCGAAGATAAGGCGGTGGCCTTCGTCGTCAATAAATTCCGCCAGTTGGGCCTGAAGCCCGGCAACGGCGACAGTTACCTGCAGCAGGTCCCCCTGGCCGAGATCACCGGCGGGCGCGATGCGAGCCTCGCCGTGTCCGGGCAGGGCGGCGCCCTGTCGCTGGACTACGCCAAGGACATGGTCATCTGGACCAAGCGCGAGGCGACGGAAAGTGCGGTGCGAGCCAGCCAGGTGGTATTCCTGGGCTACGGCATCGTGGCCCCGGAATACAGCTGGGACGACTACGCCCACGTCGACGTCCACGGCAAGACGGTCGTGGTGCTGACCGGCGATCCGGGATCGGCGACCAAGGATCCCAAGGCGTTCAAGGGTGCCGCCGAGACCTATTACGGGCGATGGTCCTACAAGGTGGAGGAGGCGGGCCGGCACGGCGCCGCCGGAGTTCTGCTGATTCACGACCCGGGCTCCATGGGCATGCCCTGGGACGTGGTGATCAACCGTTGGACCGGCCCGCAATTCGAGTTGGCGGCCGCGGACGGCTACGCCGGCCGCGCGGCCATCGAAGGGTGGGTTACCCTGGCCGCCGCGCGGTCGATGTTCAAGCTCGCGGGGATCGACTACGGTTCGTTGGTCACATCGGCGGCCCGCCCGGGGTTCAACGCCGTGCCGCTGGGCCTGACGGCCGATGCCGCGGTCCACAACGCCTTGCGGCGATTCAACTCGCCGAATGTGGTGGCGGTCCTGCCGGGCACCGACCACAAGCGGGAGTACCTCCTGTTCACGGCGCACTGGGATCACCTCGGCCGGCAGACACCGGAGGCGGGCGGCGGGATTTTCAACGGGGCGGTGGACGATGCGTCCGGCGTCGCGGGCCTGTTGACGCTGGCTCAGTCCTTCACCCGCACCCGGCCGCCGGAGGACCGCTCGATCGCCTTCATCGCGTTCACCGGCACCGAGGCCGGATTGCTCGGTTCTTCGTACTACGTCGACCACCCCTTGTTCGCACTGCGCGACACCGTGGCGGCGCTGAATCTCGACACCCTGCACATCGGCGGCCCAACGCGCGATGTGGTGGTGTTCGGCACCGGAAATTCGGAGTTGGAGGAGTACGCGCGCGAGGCGGCGGTGCTCCAAGGACGCGACGTGCGGCCGGATCCGGATCCGGAGCAGGGACGTTACTATTTCTCGGATCAATTCAGCTTCGCGCGGGGCGGCGTACCGGCCTTGTACGCCGAGGCCGGCCTGGATGATTCGGCTCGCGGGCCGCAATGGGGACGTCAGCAGCGGGATGATTACTTCGCCCATCGGTACCTGACGACCGCCGACAAGTACTCGGCCGACTGGGATCTGAGGGGAACGCTCGAGGACCTCCGCCTGTACTATGAGGTGGGTAATCGGCTGGCCCGCAGCCGGCGCTTCCCGCGCTTCTATCCGGAGAGCGAATTTCGCCTCGACCACCATCCGTAGGAATCCTGCGGACGATGGCCCCGGCGCGACCCGCGCGCGCGGGCGCTAGCGTCTCCCCACCCTGGCCCAATTCTTGGTGCGATCGAAACTGCCCGAGGTGTTGTAAGGATCGGGATTGCGTTCGGCTGCCGCCGCACGCGGCGGCTCCGAGCACAGCGACAAGGCATGGGCAGCGCGCGGCGGGCGGTTCCCGCCCGCGCCTGGAACAGCGTTCTTCGGTTTCGGGGACTTGTGGTCCGTGTTCATCTGTCTTCCCTCTACGTCAAAAATTTCGCAATGCGGGCCATGGTTTGCAATATATGGGCGGCCCTCGCGGCGATGTTCCCAAATCGCGACGGAACATGAACGGCGAAGCGGTGAAACTGTGACGTGCGGCCAGCCGCACATGACTTAATGGCGCGCCGGCTTTACATGTTGCGCCGGCGGAGCGGCGGCGCTATCCGGTACGCACCGCAGTGGGGGCAGCGATCTGCCGGCCGAAGGACACGCTGTGGTTGTGGCCGCGCTTCTCGGCGGCCCGCAGCGCCTGCTCGGCAGCTTCCACGAACTCGTGGGCGCTGGCGAAGAAGATCTCGCCGCCGTGGGTGGCGCTGCCTACGGAAACGGAAAACTCGGCCGGATGCGATCCGATCGCGTCGTTCGCAGTGCCGAAGGCGGCCACGATGCGCTCACAGACTGCGCGCGCCGTGGCGGTGTCGGTCGAGGGCAGCATCAACGCGAACTCCTCCTCGCCGCAACGCGCGATCAAGTCGTGCTCGCGGGTGTTGTCGCGCAGAATGCGGGCGGCGGCTTGCAGCATGTGCTCGCCGGCCTCGAGGCCGTACTTGTCCTTGATGCTCTTGAGGCGGTCGAGGTTGGCGAACGCAACGCTCAGCGGCCAGTCGTTGCGGGTGGAATTCTCGAACTCCCGCAGCAGCACATGGTCGAAATGCGAGCGGTTGTACACCCCGGTGAGCGGATCGCGGCGGGACTCCTCTTCCACCTCGGGGGCCTGCGAACCCGCCCGCTCCACCACGGAGCGCAGCGAATTGAGCTCGTTCAGAGCGGTCACGCTGCGTAGCATGAGGACCTCGCGGGCCTGCTCGAGGATGAGCTCGGGGTGCTGCGCGGCCAGCGACTCGCTCTCGAAAATCGCCTCCGTCTCGGGAATCATGGCGCCGACGGTGGCGAGAACCTGGCCGAATGCCGTGCGGTCCAGCCCGAGGCTTCGCTCCGCGCTCTGGGCCGTCTCGGCAAACGGCCGTTCGCCCTGGCTCAGCAGGAACAGATCGGCGACCGGGCCCGAGAGCGAAACGCAGCGCCGGAAGATCTCCGCCGGATCGTCGGTGAACGACGGATCGATGAGGTGGCTGCGCTCGATCGCGACATTCAGGCGTTCCGGCAGGTTCCAGGCCCGCATGAGCCATGCGCCGATCACGGCATGATCCGCCTGCAGGCGCTTTTCTTCCATTTGCGCGAGCGTGGCGTGGTGAACCTGCAGTTGGTCCCCCCCACGATAGAGGTCGGGCATGGCCTGGTCGAGAGCCAGCATGCCCACGTCCTGCAGCAGCGCCGCCAGGAAGATCTCCTCGGGACACGGATGATGCATGGCATCGGCCAGCGCCCGGGCGGAGGTGGCGGCGAGCAGGGCCCGGCGCCAGTACAGCGGATGGTTGATGCCGTTGGATTTGGCGCCGCGCAGGCACTTGACGAGGGAAAAGCTCAAGGCCAGCGTCAAGGTGGCATTCAGACCGAGCACGACCAGCGCCTGGCGCAGGCTTTCGCTTTTTCGGCGCTGGGCGTAAAGAGGGGAGTTGGCGATGCGCAGCACCTTCGCCGACAGGGCGGAGTCCATGCTCAACGTCCGGGCGACCTTGGCGAGTTCTATCTCCGGATCGCGGGCGAGTTCGATGATGTGCGCCGCCACGCCCGGCGGGGATGGAAAATTGACGAGTGAGCGCAAATGCGCTTCGATCTCGGGGTTCACACGCATGCTCCATCCGGACGACCGGATCCATAGGGCTTCATGGGACGTTAACGTCCGCTGCGCGCAAAACTTGAACTCAAGACCCCCCGGGACCCACCCTCACGCGGACCGGGCGCCGCGCCACCAGATTCGCAGGACCTTGAGCAGCAGGTAGAACCCGTACGGTCCGAGGACCACGATCCATGAGGCCGGAGAGCCTGCCGCGAGGCCCTGATAGATGTTGCCGTACATGCCGGACAGGCTGGCGCCTTCGTACGGCCCCAGGCTCGCGGTCCCGGCGTAGAAGATGAGGAGGGGCATGACGGCGAGCCCGAGGCCGAGCGCGAGCGCCGCGAGGAGCAGTTCCCGAGACCATGCGCCGACCAGGGCCGTTCGCTGCAGAGTCGACTTGGAATCCATGGGCGGCAAGTGTAATCCAAATCCCGCAGCGGCCGCGCGTAGCTGTAGAATGCCCCGGTGCGCTCCTGGACCCCTCAACGGCTGTACGAAGCAAAACCCTGGGTGTTTGTCAGCGTGGGCGGCCTTCTGGCCGTCGGCATGATGGTCTGGTCGCTCATCGAGGGTCTTTGGACGCTGTGGCGCAGCCTGCTGTGCCTCGGGGGCATGGCGCTCGCCATCGTGGGAGGGGCCACCCTGCAGCTTCGCCAGGACTATCGCGCGCGCAGCAAGTGGCGACGCGAGAAGGGTCCGTAGAGGTGCGCACCGCCGTCGTCGGCGTCGGCTATCTTGGACGCTTCCACGCTCAGAAATACGCGGCCCTGAAGAATTCCGAACTGGTCGGCATCGCCGATCCGTCGGCTTCGGCGCGCGACGCGGTGAGCGCCGAATTGGGCGTGCAGGGGTACGCGGATCATCGCGATCTGCTGGGGCGCGTCGATGCGGTGAGCATCGTCACCCCGACGCCGCTTCACTTCGCGGTCGCCAGGGAGTTCCTCGAGGCCGGGGCGCACGTGCTCGTGGAGAAGCCGATGACGGCGACCGTGCCGGAGGGCGTGGCATTGATCGATGCGGCCGCCCGAGCCGGGCGCATTCTGCAGGTCGGGCACCTGGAGCGTTTCAATGCGGCCGTGCAGGCGCTGCAGCCCATCTTGAGCGTGCCTCGCTTCATCGAGTCCGCACGGCTCGCGCCGTTCAAGCACCGGGGGACCGACGTCAACGTCGTGCTCGACCTGATGATTCACGATATCGATCTCATCCTGAGCATCGTGCGCGCCCCGGTGATCTCCGTCGACGCGATCGGCACCAGCGTCTTCTCCAAGGAGATCGACATCGCCAACGCGCGCCTGCGCTTCGCCAACGGCTGCGTCGCCAATGCGACGGCGAGCCGCGTCAGCTTCAAGACGGAGCGCCGCTTGCGCATGTTTCAGGACGATGCCTATGTGTCGGTGGACCTGCATCAGAAGGTGATGACGGTGATTCGAAAGGGAGCCGGCGTGGGAGCGGACGGCATGCCGCAGGTCGCCATCGAGGAGACCACCTACGATCAGGGCGATGCGCTCAAGGCCGAGATCGAGGCGTTTCTCGAGGCTGCGGCGACCGGCAGCGCGCCCCCCGTGACGGGGGAGGACGGCCTGTTGGCGCTGCGCACCGCCGAGAGCATCACCGATCAGGTCGAAAGTTCGATGCGGAATTTCGCCTAGGGCTCAAGGTTTGGGCACGGCCGGCGCTGGGGCCGCCGGGTTGGGTGCGGCCGGCTGAGGCGCGTTGTCGCCGGGCAGCGGGCTCGCCGCCGGCGGGGATTGCGCGCCATCCGGCTCCTCGATCACCTGGTCGACGAAATAGCCGGTGTCGGCGAAGCAGGACGTCGGAATCCCGCGATGCTCCGTGTAATGCAGCTGCACGCGGTGGCCCACGTCCTTGTCGAGCCGGGCGGCGATGGCGGGATCGCGGACGCTGAATTGCCAAATTTGGGGCGACACGCCAGCGACCACATATTGCGCAATTTCGCCTTCGCGGGTCTTGCAGATCCAGCCCTTGCGCGAGAACTTCTGCAGCACCCCGGCCCGCTCGCCGTCGGAATACGACCACGTCAAGGTGAGCCAGGTCCACAGCGCGAGTCCGGCGACCGCCAACACCACCATCAGGGCCAGCGCCTTGACGAGCCGGCTGCCGGCACTGCGCCTGTTCGAGGGATTGGGTACTTCGATGCGCGTCATGAGATGCTCTCTGGGGGTGTTGTC
Source organism: uncultured Gammaproteobacteria bacterium (assembly GCA_963707765.1). Lineage (GTDB taxonomy): Bacteria > Pseudomonadota > Gammaproteobacteria > Steroidobacterales > Steroidobacteraceae > Bog-1198. Next base: position 707,386 of record CAVPQZ010000001.1, read on the forward strand.
GGGCCTTGCGGGGCCGATGGAAGATTAGCAAATAACCGCTCCGTCGGTATTTCGATATTGTAAGATCGATCGCCGTATCAAGGTAAACGGCGCGAGGCGCCGGTCGATCTCTAGTGGGGCGGGCCGGTCGCACAAAGCGCGAGGGATGTCGTGATTCAGTCGAGGCCGATGGTGTTCGGTTTGACGGCGTGCCTTGCATCGCTGCTCGACGCGGCCGGCGCTGCCGGCGCGCCGCCGCCGGTGCTGCCGGCCGAAACCAGCGACGTCGCCACCTTGCCGCCCGCCAACCGGCACCGATTCTTCACGATCGGCTTCCGGGGAAGCTTCGTCATATTCGACGGCGACAGCGGCAAGCTGGAGGGTCAGGTGCCTGTCGGCGGCTACAGCAACATCGCCTTGTCGCCGGACAACAGCCGCATTTACATCGCCGAGACCATGTGGTCGCACGGCAATCGCGGCAAGCGCATGGATCTGTTGTCGATCTACGACGGCACGACGCTGAATCTGCTCAAGGAGATCGACCTGCCCGGGCGCGCCCTCGTCACGCCGAAGCTGAACGACCTGACCCTGAGCGCGTCCGGGAAGCGCGCCTACGTCTACAACATGCAGCCGGCCGCATCCGTATTTTGGGTCGACCTCGTCAGGCAGTCGGTGGGCGGCACGGCGGAAGTGCCGGGATGCTCGCTGACCTTCCCGTGGGGTGAAACCGGTGTCTCTTCGCTGTGCAGCGACGGCTCGCTGGCGATGGTCACCTTTCCGGACCATGGGCCGCCCCAGGTGACGCACACCAAACCGTTCTTCGATGCGGCGACCGATCCGATCTTCGACAACAGCGTGTACGACAGCGCAACCGGGACGGCGGTGTTCTTGAGCTATACGGGCCGCATCTACGCCGCCAAACTGGGCGCCGACCCGGTCATTCAAAAGCCCTGGTCCATCAATGAAGCGGCAGGACAAAGGGCGGCCGGCACCGGGACGGACGAACTCGCCTGGCGGCCCGGCGGAGTGCAGCCGATCGCGTGGCACCGGGCGAGCGACCGCATCTTCGTGTTGATGCATCCCGGGAATTACTGGTCGCACCACGATGCCGGCACCGAGATCTGGGTGCTGAACTTCAAGACTCATGCGCTGTTGGCCCGCTACCCCGTGCGAAACAAGCCCGAGGGCAGCATCAGGAGCATTGCGGTCAGTCAACAAGCCCAGCCGCAGTTGTATCTGCTCAACCCCGACGGCGGCGACAGCGTGGTCAACGCCGATACGGGCGAGGAACTGCGCAAGATCGAGTATGCGGCGGGCGAGGCGGCCGTCGTGTCCAATTTCTGACGCCCCGGAGTCGCTCAACCGTGCTTGCCGTCTTTCATGCCGACGCCATCATCGCCATCCGCAGCGCCGTTGGCTTGGTATTCCTGAGCGCTGCCACCGGCAAGCTGCGGCACCTGTCGATACTCCCGGGGGTGGTCGCCAACTACCGGCTGCTGCCGCCGGCTCTCGTCCTGCCGGTCGCGTACCTGCTGCCGGTTGTCGAAGGCCTCGTCGGCGCGGCGCTTCTGGCCGGCGCCGGCCCGCCGGCAGCGGAGATCTGCGCGATTTCGCTGCTGCTGATGTTCGCCGTCGCCATGGCCGTCAATTTGATGCGCGGCCGCCGGCACATCGATTGCGGCTGTTTCCAAGGCGCATTGCGGCAGCCGCTGCGCTGGGCGCTGGTGGCGCGAAATGCGGTGATGGCCCTTCTCCTCGGCGCCGCGGCGGGGCCGGCCGCGGCGGATTCGTGGACCCGTTTCAATGGCCTGATGGCCGGCCTGGCGCTGTTCCTGGCGGTGCAATGTCTGAATGCGCTGTTGGCGATCGGCCCCGCGATTCCGCGTCCGCAAACGCGCGTGGAGGGTATGTGATGATTTCCCAAGTCCTGCTGTGGATCGTGGTGATTCTGCAAGGCGTGACGATTCTGGCGCTGGCGCGCCAAATCGGCGTGCTCCATGACCGCGTGGCGCCGGCGGGCGCGCTGCTCGGCGCAGCCGGCCCCGGCGTCGGCGAGCAGTCGCCGCGGATCGAGGTTCACGCGCTCGCGGGCAACGCCATCACCGTGGGGGCGCGGCTCGCCGAGGGCAGGGCGCTGCTCATGTTGTTCGTGTCCGCCACCTGTCCGATCTGCAAGAAGCTCATTCCCATCGCCAAGAGCTTCGCCAGGAGCGAACGGCTCGAGGTGCTGTTCGTCGGGGATGCCGATCCGCTCGAACAACGCCGCCTGATCGAGCAGTTCGGTCTCGACGAGCATGGCTTCGTCAACGGTCCCGAGGTGGGCATGACGTACCGGGTGGACAAGCTTCCGTATGCGGTCCTCCTCGATGACGGGGGGCGCATCGCCGCCAAGGGGCTGGTCAACAGCCGTGAACATTTCGAGAGCTTGATCGTTGCCAAGGACAGCGGCTACGCCACGATTCAGTCATATCTGAAGGCGCGGACCGAACGAGGTGAAAGTGTCGAAACTCTCTCTTGATGCATTGAGCGAACGCATCACCCGGGCTCTGGCGGGCTACTCGTCCCGGCGCGGTTTTCTCGCCAGGGTCGGCATGGCATTTCTCGCCGCGCCGTTGCTGCCATTGCTGCCGGTGGCGCGCTCGGCGGCGGCCGAATCGGCCAAGACAGATTTCGAACGGCGCGCGCAGGCCAAGGACCCGAACAAATGCGACTATTGGCGCTACTGCGCCATCGACGGCGTGCTTTGCGGATGCTGCGGCGGCGGGGTGCATACCTGCCCGCCCGGTGCGGAGCCGTCGCCCATCTCCTGGATCGGCACGTGCTTGAACCCGCAGGACGGGCGCTCCTATGTGATCGCCTATCGCGACTGCTGCGGAAAGCCGATCTGCACCGCCGGCAAGGATTGCCGCTGCGACGCCGTGGATCGTGAAATGCCGACCTACCGCCAATCCCTCAATAACGACATCATCTGGTGTTTCGGCAACGCGGCGGCCGCCTATCACTGCTCGACCGCAGCGCTGGTGGGCGTGACGAATCCCGCGGAGGGCGGACCGGCAACTTGAGCATGCGCGCAAGGGCCCGCCCGATGAGAAGCATCCTGCCCGGCGCCATCCTGTGCGCGCTCTCGACCCGGCCATGCCCCGCCGCGCCGCCCGAGGCGATCCCCAGTCTGCCGAAGCCGCAGGCCGACTATCTGCTCAATTGCGGCGGCTGCCACGGACTGAACGGCGTCTCCAACGGAAGATTGGTTCCGGATCTGCAGAGCCAGGTCGGCTACTTTCTACGCATCCATGAAGGGCGTGAGTACCTCGTCCGTTTGCCCAACGTGGCGTTTTCGGCCATGTCGGACCAGGAACTCGCCGACGTGCTCAATTTCATCGTCTTGCAGATGGGCGGCAGCGGCTTTCCCGGCGGCGGCGCCCCGTACAGCGCAGCGGAGGTCGCGGCGCTGCGACGGCGCCCGCTCAACGAGGTCAGCCTCACCGAGTACCGCGGCCGGCTGGTCGAGACGCTAATACGCCGATTTGGGGCGCCGGCGGCTCTGCGAAGCTACGGAAACGACGGCCATTAGGCGCCGCGGTCATATTTGGCCGCAGGCGGCTGAAGGGCGTATACTGCGCGTTCATCTGGGGCCGACCGGTTTCGACATGGGTTGCGAAACTTCAGGTGCGTACCGAGGTGCAGGTTACCTCGTTAAACTGACTTGCAAACTTATAGTTGCCAACGAAGACAACTACGCTCTAGCTGCCTAATCGCAGCTGAACCCTGACCGGCCTGTGCTGGTGCGAACGGCTCAGGGGTAGCGCTCACCAGCTAGCGGAGTACACGTGTCCGGGGTGTATTTTGCGAATCGCTACCGGGCTGGCTGCATGCTTTCCCTGCCCGTCGGGTTAGTGCGCGGTGAGAACAATAGACGCGGCTACGTACGTAGATCTTGCAGCGTAGGATTCATGGACGGGGGTTCGATTCCCCCCGGCTCCACCACTCGCCATAAACCAGCGTCATCCAACCTGGTCCAAACCACCCGCCGAGAGGCGGGTTTTTCCTTCACTTCGCAACCCGATCTCCCGCTGTTTCAGGCCGAATGCTCGACAGCACCTGCGCTAGTCATCATCAGGATTTCCGGGTTGTAGCGGTGCACGTATGAAAAACTCGGCTTTCGGTGAAGCTGCGATGGTTTGGAAGGTAATTGGCGTTTGATCGGCGTTAAAGCAATCCGACATGTTGTCGGCATAACTGTCAGCATAGCCAAGCGATGGCAGATTGAAGTTGGTCTCAACGAAACTCAGGATGCTGCCGAAATCATGGGTCGTGTGTGAAATGTACTCCGCCTTCGCGTAGGGCGAAATAACGATGAGAGGAACTCGGAATCCATACACATACCCGGATCCCCAGCTGACTCCGTCATTGATCACAGTCGGGGCAACGTGGTCGTAGAACCCGCCCCAGTCGTCCCATGTGATGAAAATAGCCGTATTCGCCCAATACGCACTGTTGCCAATGGCATTCACAATTGATGCGACCCACGCCGGTCCACTGCCATCGTTGACCAAGGCATGATCCGAGTATGCAGGAGCTGGAGTGACCCAGCTTACCTGTTGCAACTCGCCATTGGCGATATCCGTGAGAACCTGCGGCGGCGGCATGCTCACATGCTCCGTGTATAAGGAGCCCTCGCAATTGAGCCCGCCACCGCTTCCGGTCGCCTGTTGGCAGATGTGTTCGATGGAATTTGGCGCGTTCCAGATGGAACCCTGCGTATTCGAATAGTAATGCCACGTAATGTCCTGTGCATCGAGCAGGTCACTCACCGTAGGGTGTTCCCAGCACGGGTATTCGCGCGGATAGGCCGTTTCACTTCCCTCTGCATCAATCATGGTAATCACGGTTCCCGCCGGCGCGATGCATCCCGCGGCCTCGTTCGTCGGCGTCTCCGCAGCGAACAGCGGACTGGTCGCCGTCGGCGCCGAAGTGCCGGAGAGAATGAATTGATGAGCCGGATAGCTCTGGCCCTGGTTGCTTTGAAACATGCGATCGCCGAACGTGTATTGCTCGGCCATGGCAAAGTAAGGCGCAACATCCGCCGGAATTACGTACATGAATTGCGGGTTGGGAGGACAGTTTTTCGTGGTGTTGCATGAAGCCCCAATAAGATTCGCCCCGTCCATCTTGCCGCCGTCATACATATCCAGGAAACTTATGTGGGAGTGGGCAAGGTCGTAAAACTGCGGGCTGGAGCCAGCGGTACCCAAATCGATCGGCGCGAGCGGAATGGTCTGTCCCAGCGAGTTGATGCCGCTGCTCACGATATCGGCCCCGCGCGAGATCAGCACTGGATCCTGAAACATATTATCCGGGGTGCGGTTCTCCTGGAAAATAATGATGATGTGCTGAATCAGTGAAGAGGCCAGCAAACTCAGCGGCGGCGTTCCAATCACGGGTGCATGATTGTTGGCGTCCGCCCCGGTAACCGGAACGCTGAACGTCGCGGCAGCCAGGCTCTTTTGAGTTGAAACCGTTAGCGTAGATGAACCCGCGACAGAGGGACTGACGGTCACCGTGCCTGGTTTGAAGGAACAACTGGGCAAGAGCGCCCCTCCGGTGATCGTATTGCAAGAAAGAGAGACGCTGCCGCTGTAGCCGTTGACCGAGGTCACCGTGATGGATGCTGTCGATGCGCTTCCCGCTGTAACGTTGCTCGGACTCAACGCAGATACGGTGATCACGTAGCCAACGGTGCTGGACGACACCGTCGTCAACGACAGCGCCTGTGCTCCGTTATTCGGAGCCGCACTGTTGCCGTCTATGCCGGTCACCGGGATGCCATAGGTGCCCAAGGGCGCGCTTGTCGCCGTTGTCACCGTGAGGATGGAGGATGCCGCGCTAGTTCCACTGACCGACACCGAAGACGGATTGAAAGAGCAAACCGGAGCGGGAGTGCCCCCGGTAATCGTGCCGCAAGAAAGGCTCACCGCGCCCGAATAACCATTGTTGGGCGTCACAGTGATGGTTGAACTGGAGGAACCTCCTGCCCCAATGACGCTCGGAATCAAGGGTGTTGCAGCCAGTGAGTAGCTCAAATAACCCGACGCATCCACGGTTTGGCTCAGAGTCGCTGAGCTACCGGCATATGTTTTGGTCCCCAGATAGCTGGCGGTGATCAATACGGAGCCCTTGTGAAGCGTTGAGATGGTGAATGTCGCCACGCCGCCCGCCAGCGCTGCCTTGCCGAGCGTGGCGTTGCCCTTCTTGAAAAACACATTCCCCGTGGCCTGTCCCGAAGCTGCCGAAACGTTGGCGGTAAATGTCACCGATTGATTGACCGACGAAGGATTGACCGACGAGGTGATCGTGGTCGTCGTCGCGACCGGTGAACTTGCCTCGCTGTGCCGGGCTGCAAAGCCCAGCGTCATGAGCACGAATACCAGCCCGAGTGTTCCGTGAGCATGCTGACGTGCCCGTGAATCGTCCATGGTCATTGTGTGCTCCGGCCTTCGTTATGCCGTTTAGCTTTCCATTTGCCGTTCAGCAGCGCCGCACGCCGATCGCGGTCGACATTCTTATGACGAGCGCCTCGCCTCTCCGCAGACGCCGCTGTACTCCCAACGGCTTCAATACCCTGCTGCACAACCGATCACCCGAATCTGCGCGTTGCGGCACGCATCACGCGTGCCGCAACGCCCGCCGGTCAGTGGTTATGGGCGGGTTTCGCCGCTTTTGACGATGAATGAGTTGCCGATGCTCCGGATGAGGTGAGACCCCAAATCGTCAAATATCCGTCGCTCGCGACGTAGACCTGTCCATTCGCCACCACAGGAACGGTATTGGCATTCAATGGATAATTCCACGGCCCTGCCGCGACCTGATTCAGAATCTGGAAGGTGCCATCGGAGGGCGTGGCGTTCAATGCGTACAACGTGACCGTCGTCGGGGTCGCAGCCTGCCGTCCCGTGGCCCAAATGATGCCGTTATTCATATTTGTGCCGTTCGACGACACGCTTGTGAAGAAGCCCGAAGGAAAATCGGCGCCCTTTTTCGGTCTCAAGACAAGCGGCAACGTAATCGAAGCCTCTTGCACAAGCGATGAGGAGTTCGCGGTTTGAACGATCTTCCACGTGCTGAGCATATTACCGCCGCTGCTCACGACACGCCCGACTCCATCGGACCCGGTGAAGAATGACGGAGCACACCAGCATCCGCCGATTTGCTGCACGTCAAGAACATTGTCCGGACCACCCGGTGTGTAACCGCCCATATTATTGGCGTTGAGCAGAAACATTCTTCCGTCCTTGCCCGCCGTGACGACAAGTTGCGGATTGGGCGCGGGATACCACGACCAATTGGTCGGAATGGCCATGACCCCGCCCGATCCGATTTCCCAATCATTGGCATCCAAGGTCGCATAATCATAGGGCGTAAATAGGGTCGAAATCTTCAAGTCCGCCGTAACCTGAACCACGCTCTCTTCAATATTGTAGGGTGGATTGTAAGAGGTGCCGGAGGAATCCGAATTGGAGGTCGAGAAATAAATGTTGGAGCCACCGGCGGCAGCATCCGCCGCAGGACCGGAGCCCGACATCCAAATGGCTCCGACAAAGAAGTCGTTCTCCGATGTCGCCAATTGATCGGTCAACAGCGGAGTTGCCATCGGCGCAAGATTCTGTGCCGAAAATGCCAACATCCAGCCCCGCGATATCGATCTCAACGATGCCTTGAATTCTCCGAACGCTTCAAACCCCACATAAATGTTGTCATTCGCGAGAAGTAAGGCAGGCTTCTGCGTCACGATGTCCGGATTGAAATCATAAATAACGCCATTCGTCAGAGGATAATTGGTGTTCGCTCCCGTAATTTTGTACCGAGGCGTGTAGTCGGTGAAATCGACCAACTTGACCTCATTGAGCGAAAACGAATAGTCGCCGGCGGCGTTTCGCCCTGATCTGATCACGACGTCCATGGTATTTCGCGTCGTATCGATAACCGGTGTTGCGGTCCTCGCACCGCCTCCTGCCGTTGGCTTGTTGAAATCCCGCTGCAGGAGAATCGCGCCGTTCGCCGCGTTGATGGCATAGAGGACGCCGGGATTGGTAATCACATAGACTACTTGATACACACCCGAGAGACCGGCTTGGCAGGTGATGTTATAAGTCGCCGCTTTTGCCGGGCAGGTGATCTGTTGGTTCGGCACGACGAGCGGCTGCGCATCGCCCATATTGGGGAGCGGCACCGAGGCAATCAGTCCGAACTGAGAGGACGCGACATTTGCCGGAGTAAGAATAGTCTCGTTGTAATTCCAGCCAGTTCGCCAGTTGTCCATGTGCTGGGTCCACACGGTTTGGTTTTGCGCGAGGGCGGAACTTGATGCGGCGAGCACGCAGGCACAGATCGCAATTGTGGATGGAATTCTTGATGTCGAGGTCATGGAAAATCCCTTTTATGATTTAGCCCCAACCGATCGGGTATTTCACATAATGTGCGCACGCAATTCGGGCGCAAACGTGATGCTCACCAGCCTCTCATTGGGGTCGCGCTGTTGTCAAGCGTGGTTTCGACTTGGAAACAAGCGATCTCGCAGCTCGTCCATGAACTCGACCACTCACGTTCGCATGACTCGCACCAACACGGCGTAGCGGGTCCATGGTCTGACTGCATGCGCGATCGCCCGGATCGTGCGCTCGGCATCTGGCGTGAATTTTGAGGAGTCACAGCCCACGAGTCGCTAGGCTAGTTATACAAGTCTTGGGGCAACTTTGGGGGCATGTCGATTTTGAGGGCCTGCTCAAACATCACGTATTCAATGGATTACGATGACTTTTCGGCAGCCCCGGCACCATTGCATACCCCCGGGGTCAATCGAGCTTCAGGTGCTTGATGATCCGGCTGAGGGTCTTGCGCATTTCGTCGATCTTGCCGAGGTTGACCGCGGTCTTCATCGATTGATGGAGCGGCTGCAGGGGATAGCCGCCGTAAGCGCCCGCCTTGGGGAGGTCCCCGGTCACCGTTGAGCGCCCTGCGAGCGTGATGTCGTCGCCCAGGGTGACGTGAGCCGTGACCACGGAATTGCCGCCGGTGGCGAAGCGCCGGCCGATGGTCGTCGACCCGCCCATCATGAAACCGGCGGTATAGAAGCCGTTCTCGCCCAAATCGCAGTTGTGCGCAATATGGCAAATATTGTCGAGCTTGGTGCCGGAGCGGATGTGCGTCGAGGTCAGCGTCGCCCGGTCGACCGCGCAGCTGCTGCCGATTTCCACATCGTCGCCCACGACCACGTTGCCGAGATGCGCGATCTTGCGCGGCCGGCCGCCCGGGTCCGCGGCGTACCCGAAGCCGTCGCTGCCGATGGTCGTATGCGGATGAATCTCGCACCGAATGCCGATTTTGCAGCCGGCTCCGATGAATACGTGCGGATGAATGATGCTGTCCGCCCCGACGGAGACGTCGTTTTCGATGACGCTGTGCGCGCCGATCCTGCAGCCGTTGCCGATCGAGGCGCCCGAGCCGATGACGCAGTACGGACCGAGGAGCACATCGCTGCCGATGCGGGCATCGTCGTGCACCACGCAGGTCGGGTGGCGGGTTCCCCATTGGGAGAAGCGCAGATCCTTGGTGTCGAAATACTTGAGCAGGATGGCCATGCCGACCGAGACACTGCCCACCGAGAAGTAGCAGGTGCCGGGATCCGCGCCGGGCGGCAACGCCTCGGCCATCTTGGAATTCAAAACCATGATCGCCGGTGCGTGCGAGCGGGCCTGGATCAATTGACCGGCGCTGCTGATGAACACCAGGCTCGCCGGACAGGCGTTCTCGGGGGTATTGCAGCGGCTGGCGGCAGCTTGCAGGTCGCCGCGCATGAACGTGAACACGTCGGAGTGCTGAGCCTGGATGGCCTGGGCTGTAATCATTGCTCGAAAGACCCCCGCGAAGAACCGGATCCGTCCGAGCGGCAGTGCGACTCTGCTCGGCCAAGCCCTGGCATGTCAAGAACAATCGCCGCCCCTGCGGCGCTGTGTCGAAGGCGCGTGCGCCGCAAGAATGGCGCGGGCCTCGCGGGCTCTGCGCTATCCCGCCGCGGACTGCGGGAACTGGTCGGGGGCGCCTGCGGCGAGCTTCGTCACGGGAACGGATACGGTAACCCGCGTGCCTTCGCCCGCGACCTCATCGACGCGTGCGTTTCCGCCGAGTATTCGCGCGAGGTACGCAATGGTTCCCCACCCGCGCCCATCGTCGAACGGCCGGCCGGTCGGCGCGGTGCCGTTTCCCGTGCTGGTCAGCGATAGTGCGCCGCCGTCCGCGCGCAGCTCCACGCTGACCTTGCCGCAATCGGGCCGTCGTGCCGCGAATCTCAAACATTCCAGCGCAATGCGGTAAACCTGGTCCGATTGGGCCGGGGACAGATCCAGGGCGCCGAGATCGCTGCCGCAGGCGACATCGATCGACCGCGCCTGCGCGATGTCCGCGGCGGAGCGCGATAGCGCGAGCGCCAGCGACCCTCCCGCCACTTGCACGGGCGAGAGACCGCGCGCCAGCGCGCGCGCGCGCTGCAGTGCATTGTTGACGTGATCCGCGATGAACCCGAGCGTGCCGGCGTCCGGTCCGGCGCCGCAACTCATCCCCTTGAGGAGCAGCGCAATTCCGGCGAGGTCCTGAGCGATGCCCTCGTGCACCTCGCTGCTCAACTGATCGCGTTCGCTGCTGGCGTCGGTGAGGAGCTTGCGCTCGAGGCGGCGCAGTTCCGTCACGTCCTGCAAAACGCAAACCAGCATCGCCCGGTCGTGCAGGTTCAAGACGGAGCTGGTGACGAGCAGCACGATGGGTTTGCCGGCGCCGTTCTGCAGATGCAGCTCCCGGGCTCCCATGGGCAGGCCGCCCGCATCCTCCCCGGCCGGGCCGTCGAGGTCCGCGCGGCCGATGCCCAGCCGCTCGACCGGGCCGCCCAGCAGGTCGCCGGAGGATTTCCCGAACATCCGCAGCAGCGATGGATTCGCGTATTCGATTCGGCCGCGGTCGCCGAGGAGCAATACGCCTTCCCGCACGGTGGCTATCACGCGCGCGTGCGTTTCCAGCGTTTCCGAGGCGCGGCGCAGCGCCTGCTCGTGGCGCGTGCGAATCCACAGCAGATAGGTCATGAGAATGAGCAGCAATCCGGCCGAGACCGCGAGCGCGATGCTGAGGCGCATCTGGCGCTCCTGTGCAAGGGCCTTCTGGCGCTCGAGCAGCATCTGCCCTTCCAGCGCCTGCTTTTCCTCCGCCACGATCTCATCGTTCAGGCGCTCCTTGATCGTGGCCGCCGCCAGGCTGCTGCGCTGCGCGCCGTCGGCTTCGGTCAATCGCACCGACTCCTGCAGGTCCTTCAATGCGTCGCGGACCCTGCCGACCTTGCTGAGCGCCTCCGAACGATACAGGTACAGTCTCGGCAGGTCCTTCGGCGGGACCCGCTCGACGTCATGCTGCAGCACCTGATCCAGCTGGGCGAGGGCACGGTCGGGCTGCCCCTGCGCCAGGGCAATGCGCGCGAGATTGCCCGCCACCGCGGAATACATGTCGAGCCGGTCGGCCGCCGTGAACACCGGCCCGGCTTCGCGGCATGCGCGCTCGGCATCGCCCAATCGGCCGAGAGCGATCAGCACGTTGCATCTCTCCTTGTCGGCAAACGCGACGTCGATGGTCGCTCGGAGCCGGACATTGAGCGCGCGCGATTCGTCGATGCTGCGGAGCGCCGCGTCGTACTGGTGCATCTCGTCGAGCACGTAGGCCTTGATGTAGAGCGCATCGGAGAGCGCCGCGGACTTTCCGGTCGACCGGTTGTATTCGATCGCCTCTTCCGCCATTTGTCCGGCGTCGGCCAGCAGCCCCGCGCGCAGGTAGGTCATCGCCAGCTGATAGGCGGCCTCGGCCTTGACCTCGGGCTGGTTGAGCGCCACCGCGATCCTGTACGCCTCCATGCCGTCCCGCGTCGCCTCGGCGTTGCGGATCAGCTGCGCGTTGAGCCGGCTGCGCACCACCAGCAGGCAGGCATGGTCCAGCGTTTGCGGGGGCATCGAGCGCTCCAGGGCCGTCAGGAGCTCGGTCGACGCCGTCATGTCCGCCTTGGTCTCGGGGGAGTCGGCCTGGATCAGGGCGAGCCGCAGCTCCACGGTGCGCCGGGCGGCGCCGTCGGGCACCTGCGGCAGCAGCTCGCGCGATGCAGCGACTGCCGCCCGGGCTGCCGTCCCGTCGTCCAACATGTTGTACGCGCTGGCGAGCAGGGCCTGCAGCTCCGCCGCCTGCAGCGCGTCGGATCCACCCAGGGCCTTCAGGCGGCGTTCGGCCTCCGAGGCCACGGCCGCCGGGTCCCGGTCGATCTGATCGTCCAGGCCTTGCAAGGAGCGGGTCGACAAGGCGGAGTTGCAGGCCGCCCGCAGGGTCAGGGGCAGCGCAGTCATACACAGCATCAGCGCCACGGTGAACGTTCCGCCCAATCTCACGGCATCCCCCCGACCTGCACGCCGCCCCTCAGCGCCGCGCGGCTTTCATGATCCGGCCCTTGTCGCGCTGCCAGTCGCGGTCCTTTTCGGTATTCCGCTTGTCGTGCTGCTTCTTGCCCTTCGCGAGACCGATCTCGAGCTTGGCGCGCCCGTCCTTCCAATAGAGCTGCAGCGGCACCAGGGTGTAACCGCGGCGCTCCACCGCCCCGACCAGATGGTCCAGCTGACGCCGGTTCAGCAGCAACTTGCGCGTCCGCGTGGGGTCGGTGTCGACGTGGGTGGACGCCGAGTTCAACGGGTTCAAGTGGGCTCCGAACAGGTACGCCTCGCCGTTCTTCAAATAGACATAGGCTTCGGCGATCTGGGCCTTCCCGGCGCGCATGCTCTTCACCTCCCAACCCATCAGGGAGATGCCGGCTTCGAAGCGCTCCTCGATGAAATAGTCGAAGCGAGCCTTGCGATTGACGGCGATGGGCGGCAGGGTGTCTACGGTCTTCACGTGACTCCAGAGTCTACCGATTTGAAGTCAGCGGCGCGCGCTTTTGCCCGGGACCCTCGGCCCAGGTCTTCTCACGGGCGCGACCGCGGCCGGCAGGTTGTGCGAGAATGCCGGGCTGCGGGGCGTCGAGCCGCCGGAGTTCGATATTGCAGGTCATTGAGCGCAGCGCCATCGTCCCCTACACGGCCGCCCAGATGTTCGCGCTGGTCAACGACGTCGCCCGGTATCCCGAGTTCCTGCCGGGCTGCACGGGCGCTCGGGTCGAGGAGGAGTCCGACCTTAAGCGGCTCGCCTCGGTGTGCATCTCGCGTGGGTTGCTGCGCACCGAGTTCACCACCCGCAACACGCTCACCCGGGACGCGCAGATTCTCATGACCTTGGTGGACGGACCGTTCCGAAGCCTGACCGGCGTCTGGGCCTTTTCCGACATCGGCGGGCGCGGGTCGCGGGTGAGTTTTCGCGTGGAGTTCGAATTCAAGAATCGGCTGACCGCCGCCGCCCTGGGTTCGGCCTTCGAAACCCTATGCGGCTCCATCGTCGATGCCTTCGTGGCCCGGGCCCGCAAGACCTACGCCTTGCCATGAGCCGGCCGGAGGAGAGCGCCGAAGTCGGCGTCGAAGTGGCCTACGCGGAAACGGGGCGCACCGTGCTCAAGGCGTTTCGCGTGGCGCGGGGCGCGACCATAGCCCGCGTCCTCGAATTGGCGGCGGCGTGCCCTGAATTTGCGGGGATCGACGTGCGGCATTCGGCTGTGGGCGTCTTCGGCCGCGTGGCCTTGCCCGACCGGGTGGTGGAGGAGGGCGATCGCGTTGAAATCCTGAGGCCGCTCGCGATCGACCCCAAGGCTGCGCGCCGCGCCCGAGCCCGGGAGGCGCGCAAGACGCGCTGATCGGTCGGGCGGCCCCGGCTGGTAGGCAAGGCCGGGTTAAGTCAAGGCCGGGCTGGCAGCGGCGGCCGGGCTGGCAGCGGCGGCCAGGCTGGCAGCGGCGGCCGGGCTGCTAGCGGCGGCCGGGCTGCTAGCGGCGGCCGGGCTAGTAAGTCCGGCCGTTTTTGATCTGCGACAGGGACTTCTCCTGCTCGGCCGCCACGGCCGCGCTCGGCTTGTCCAGCTTTGCGACCTTTTCGCCTTCGAAGTACACGGTCACGCGGCGCGACTCCGCGTGCACCGACCGCCCCTTCTTTAAATAGTAGATATAGTCCCACCGGTCCTTGGTGAACGGATCGGACGCCAGGGGCGTACCGAGCAGGTAGCGGACCTGGCTGCGGGTCATGCCGTCCCTGACCTGGTCGACCGCCGCCTGGTCGAGATAATTGCCCTGCTGGATGTTGATGCGGTAGACGCAGGCGGGCGCCAGGACACCCAAGGCCATGCACAGCAGCAAACGGTGGAGTATGTTCGTCAATATGGTGCGCTACCAACAAATGATTGATAATCGGGGCCGTATCATACCGGGTTATAGAGCATGCCGCAGCGCCTGAAGCCGTCCGCCTCCCACGAGACCAATGATCTGCGCAACGCAGGCCTCAAGGTCACGCTGCCGCGGCTGAAGATTCTCGACATCCTCGCCGACGGCTCTGCCCGCCACATGAGCGCGGAGGACATCTACAAGAAGCTCTTGGTGTCGAACGAGGACATCGGACTCGCCACCGTCTACCGGGTGTTGACGCAGTTCGAGGCCGCCGGGCTCGTTACGCGCCACCATTTCGAGGGCGGCATGGCGGTGTTCGAGCTCAATCATGGCGCCCACCACGACCACATCGTCTGTATCGACTGCGGACGCGTGGAGGAGTTCATGGACGGCGGCATCGAAGAGCGGCAGCACACCGTGGCGCAGGGCTTGGGGTTCGAGATCAAAGACCATTCGCTCATCCTCTACGGGCATTGCCGCAAGCCGAGCTGCCCGCATCAGAAGCACCCGAGGTAGGCTCGGGGCGCGACCGCCCGGCTATCCCGCGGTCTTCGTGCGTTTCTTGGCCGCCTGCTTCAACATTTCCAGGGCGTGCGCCCGCGCCCGTTCGGTGATGTTCACGCCGGCCAACATGCGCGCGATCTCGTCGGTCCGCTCGGCCTGGCTCAGGGCTTCCACGGCGGTGCGGGTAGCCTTTCCGGTGTGCTTGACCACGCGGAACTGGGTATGCGCCTGGGCGGCAACCTGTGCCAAGTGCGTGACGCACAGGACCTGAGACCGGCTTCCGAGCTCGCGCAATTGCCGCCCGACGATCTCGGCGATGCCGCCGCCGATTCCGGAGTCGACCTCGTCGAACACCATGCACAAGGATGAGGCCTTGGCGGCGCCGGCGACTTGGATCGCGAGGCTGATGCGCGACAGCTCGCCGCCGGACGCCACCTTGGCCAGGCCCTTCAGCGGCTGGCCCGGATTGGCACTCACCATGAATTCGATCTCATCGGCGCCGTTCGGCCCGAATTCGCCGCTGAGCGGCGCCAAGCCCACGGCAAAACGGCCTCCCGCCATGCCGAGCGACTGCATGAGGGCGGTGATTTCCTCGCCCATCGCGGTTGCGGCCCGCTGCCGCGCCTTCGTCAGCAGGTCCGCCGCGCAGTGGTAATCGCGCTCCAAGCCGGCGAGGCGCGCCTCGAGACCGGCGAGACTCTCTTCGGCGTGATCGAGTTCGAGAATTTCACGCTGCGTGCGCTCGAGGTGCGCCGGTAGTTCGGCGACGGCGCAGCGGTGCTTGCGGGCGAGCGCCTCGAGCGCCGCGGCATGCCGCTCGATCTCGTCCTGGCGCCCGGGGTCGACGTCCAGCGCCTCCAGATAATGCCTGAGCGCGTCGGCCGCCTCGCGCGTCAAGATGCCGGCCTCGGCCAGCAGCTGTGCGGGGGAGCTAAGCGCCGGATCGGCATCGCTCACCGAGCGCAGGGCGCCCGCGGCCTTCGCGAGCAGATCGAGGGCGCTTCCGGAGTCGGCCTCGTAGATCCCCGTGAGCGCCGCGTGCGCGGCGGCGCCCAGGCGGCCGCTGGCGGCGAGGCGCTTGCGCTCGACGAACAACTCGTCGATCGCGGCCGTCGTGGTGACCTCGGCCTTGAGTTCCGCGAGCTGGTAGCGCAGCAGATCGAGGCGCGCGTCGCGGTCGTTTGCCGCCGCCTTGAGCGCCTCGTAGTCGCGCCGGCAACCGCGCACCGCGACCGAGAGCTCGGCGACGGCGTGCAGGAGCTGCCCTTCGGCGAGGCGCTCATCGAGCATCTCGCGCTGCGCGCCGCGCCTGACCAGATGCTGAAACTCCTGCTGGCCGTGGATCTCGAGGAGCAGGTCCGCGAACTCGCGCAGCTGCTGAAGCGGCATCAGCTGGCCGTTCACGTAGGCGCGCGACCGTCCGTCGATGCCGATGACGCGCCGGATGATGACCTCGCCGTCGTGCTCGACGGCCTGGCCCTCGAGCCAGGCCGCCGCCGCCGCCGGCAAGCCGATGAAACTGCCGGTTAGTTCCGCGCGCTCGGCTCCCTGGCGCACCACGTCGGCACCTCCGCGGCCTCCGGCAAGGATCATGAGGGCGTCGACGACGATGGATTTTCCGGCTCCGGTCTCGCCGGTGAGCGCCGTGAGACCGGGGCCGAAATCGAGCGCCGCCTCGTCGACGATCACGAAATCCCGCAGCTTAAGATGCGACAGCATGTGCGTGCCTATTCGCCGTTCCCGTGCCCGCCCTGGCCCCAGTGGAGCTTGGAGCGAAGCAGGCGATAGAAATCGTAGCCCGGCGGGTGCAGCAGCGTGATCTGGGCGTCGGCGCCGCCCACCAGCAGGGTATCGCCCTGCGACAGCTCGCCGATGAGGGAGCCGTCGCAGGTGACCTGGGCCTGCGAGCCGAGGCGCTCTCCCATGCGAAGCTGAATGGAGCTGCCGGCGCGCACCACAATTGGCCGGTCGCTCAAGGTGTGCGGACAGATCGGCGCCAGCACCCACAGATCGAGGTCAGGCTCGACGATCGGGCCTCCGCAGGACATCGCATAGGCGGTCGAACCGGTCGCGGTCGCGATCACCATGCCGTCGCCGCTGTGGGAGTTGACGAAGCGTCCATTGATGGACGTCTCGAAGTCCATGGTCCGGCCGGTTTCCCATTTATTCACGACCACGTCGTTCAGCGCGAGGGCGCGCAGCGGCGCCATTCCGCAGCGCTCCAGCCGCGCGGCGAGCAGGGAGCGCCGGTCCTCGCTGTACCGGCCCTCCAGGACCGCATCGACGTCCTCGAGCATGGAGCGGGGGCTCACGTCCGTCAGGAAGCCCAGGCGGCCCCGGTTGATGCCGATCAGCGGCACCGCATGTCCCGCGACCAGGTGCGCCGCATACAGGAGGGAGCCGTCGCCGCCGATGGCCACGACCAGATCGGCCCGGGTCGCGAAGGATTGTTCGGGGCAGACCGCGACGCTGTCGGGGGCGAATTCGAGGCGCACGCCCGGATCGACCAGCGCGCATAGGCCCCGCGAATGCAGGTGACCCGCCAGGCTCAGCATGCATTCGGCGACGCGGTGGTCCTTGGCGTTGCCGACCAGGGCGATGGACTTGAAGTGATGAGACATGGTTCCTCAGGCGTCCTTGTAGCATGATCAGCGCTTCTTGGGTCGGCGTGAATCGCCTCTCTGGGGCAACCCGCCGGACTTGACTTCACCGGGATACGCTAGGTAGTTTCAAGGACGCTATAGGGATCTGCCATGACCGAAGGTACCGACGATGGTCTCAATGAGCGGGCCCAGCGGCTGCTCAAGACGCTCATTGAGAATTACATTCGAGACGGCCAGCCCGTCGGCTCGCGAACCTTGTCGCGCGATTCGGGCCTGAGCCTGTCGTCGGCCACCATCCGCAACGTCATGGCCGACCTGGAGGATCTCGGGTTCGTGGCATCGCCGCACACCTCGGCCGGCAGGATCCCCACCGACAAGGGCTACCGATTTTTCGTCGATACGCTCTTGAAGCTCAAGCCCCTGGGTTCCGAGGAGATCGAGGAGATCGAGCGCCGGCTGGACACCGATGCGCCGACCGGCCGCTCGCTGGTCCAGACGGTGTCCCAGATGCTGTCGAACGTCACTCACATGGCGGGGCTGGTCACGCTGCCCAACCCGAATTTCATCGTGCTGTCGCACATCGAATTCATCGGCCTGTCCGAGAATCGCGCGCTCGCCGTCATCGTCATGGACAACCGTGAAGTGCAGAACCGAGTGGTGCAGCTCGATCGCCACTATTCGCCGGACGAGCTGCGCCGGGCGGCGAACTACCTGAGCGAGACCTTCTCGGGGCGTTCGCTGCCCGACGTGCGGGCGCACCTGCTGCACCAGCTGCAGGAGACCCGGCAGCACATGAACCAGGTCATGCTCGACGCCATTCAGGTCGCCCAAAAGGTGTTCGAGTCCAAGGCCGACGACCAGGTGGATTATGTCATTGCCGGCGAGACCAACCTGATGGGGTTCGCGGAACTGTCCAACGTGGACCGGCTGCGCCGCCTGTTCGAGGCGTTCAACGAGAAACATGCCATGCTGCAGCTGTTGGACAGTTGCCTGCGCGCCGATGGGATCCAGATCTTCATCGGCCAGGAGTCCGGGTACCGGATCCTCGACGACATCAGCCTGGTCACCGCGCCCTACATGCTGGACAACAAGGTCGTAGGGGTTCTCGGGATCATCGGACCGACCCGGATGGCCTACGAGCGGGTCATCCCCATCGTGGACGTGACCGCAAAACTCCTCGGCTCGGCCTTGAACGCGCGCAAATAGCCCCCACGTCGCCAGCTCCGAGCGGCAATATCGAGCCGCCAATCTTTGAGGGCGTTGCTAAAGTGAACGAAACCATCCAGTCCCAAGGCGGCGACGCCGGGGGCCCGAGCGCGCCGGCGGCGGATCCGGCCCTGGCAGCCGCCGAGGCCAAGGCGCAAGAGAATTGGAACAGCTACCTGCGGTCGGTGGCCGAGCTGGACAATTTCCGCAAACGGTCGGAGCGGGAGGTCGACAATGCCCGCAAGTTCGCCGTCGAGCGTTTTGCCCAGGACCTGGTGACCGTCGGCGATGCCCTGGAAGCGGGGATCGCGGCCGGGGCGGCGAATCCCGGGCCGGTGCTGCTCGAGGGCGCCCAGGCGACCCTCCGCCAGCTGCAGCGCGCCTTCGAAAAGGCCGGCATCAAGATCATCGATCCCGCAGGCCAGCCCTTCGACCCGGAGTGGCACGAGGCCATGGTGACCCAGGAGAGCCGCGACAAGCCGGCCAATACCGTGTTGACGGTGATCCAGAAGGGCTACTCCCTGAACGGGCGGCTGCTGCGGCCGGCGCGGGTCATCGTCAGCAAGGCGGCCGGGGACGGCGATTGAAATTATGAGATTGTTCCCCCAAGTAGCGACAAGATCGGAATTCTTCAGAGGATATTCAATATGGCTAAGATGATAGGCATCGATCTCGGCACGACGAATTCTTGCGTCGCGATCATGGAGGGCGGGAAGCCGAAGGTTATCGAAAACAGCGAGGGCGACCGGACGACGCCGTCGATCGTTGCCTTCACCAAGGACAACGAGGTGCTGGTGGGGCAGTCGGCCAAGCGCCAGGCCGTCACCAATCCGGCCAATACCCTGGCGGCGGTCAAGCGTCTGATCGGACGCAAGTTCACCGACGATGTCGTGAAGCGAGACATCAGCATGGTCTCCTATAAGATCGTGCGGGCCGACAACGGCGATGCCTGGGTGGAAGTCCAGGGAAAGAAGATGGCCCCGCCGGAAGTCTCGGCGCGCGTCCTCATGAAGATGAAGAAGACCGCCGAGGACTACCTGGGCGAAACGGTGACCGAGGCCGTGATCACGGTGCCGGCGTACTTCAACGATTCGCAGCGCCAGGCGACCAAGGATGCCGGCCGCATCGCCGGGCTCAACGTGAAGCGCATCATCAACGAGCCGACCGCGGCGGCGCTCGCCTACGGCCTGGACAAGGAAGGCGGCGACCGCAAGATCGCCGTCTATGACCTGGGCGGCGGCACCTTCGACGTGTCGGTCATCGAGATCGCCGAGGTCGACGGCGAGCGCCAGTTCGAAGTGCTGTCGACCAACGGCGACACCTTCCTCGGCGGCGAGGACTTCGATTTGCGGGTCATCAACTACCTTGCCGACGAGTTCAAGAAGGAGAGCGGCATCGACGTGCGCAAGGATCCGCTCGCCATGCAGCGGCTCAAGGAGGCATCCGAGAAGGCGAAGATCGAGCTTTCCTCGAGCCAGCAGACGGAGATCAATCTGCCGTACATCACCGCCGACGCCGCGGGCCCGAAGCATCTCAACATGAAGCTGACCCGAGCGAAGCTCGAGTCGCTGGTCGAGGATTTGGTGCAGAAGACCATCGAGCCCTGCCGCATCGCGTTGAAGGACGCCGGGCTGTCCATGCAGGACGTGGGCGAGGTCATCCTGGTCGGCGGGCAGACCCGCATGCCGCTGGTGCAAAAGGCGGTCAAGGACCTGTTCGGCCGCGAACCGCGCAAGGACGTGAACCCGGACGAGGCCGTCGCGGTGGGCGCGGCCATCCAGGGCGGCGTGTTGTCGGGCGACGTCAAGGACGTCCTGCTGCTCGACGTGACTCCGCTGTCGCTGGGCATCGAAACCCTGGGCGGCGTCATGACCAAGGTCATCGAGAAGAACACGACCATCCCGACCAAGGCCGCGCAGACGTTCTCCACGGCGGACGACAATCAGACGGGCGTGACCATTCACGTGCTGCAGGGCGAGCGCGATCGGGCTTCGGACAACAAGTCCCTCGGACGCTTCGATCTCACGGACATTCCTCCCGCGCCGCGCGGCATGCCGCAGATCGAAGTCGCCTTCGACATCGATGCCAACGGCATCCTGAACGTCTCGGCCAAGGACGTGAAGACCGGCAAGGAGCAGCGCATCGTCATCAAGGCGTCCAGCGGCCTATCGGAGGCCGAAATCAAGCGCATGGTGGGCGATGCGGAAGCGCACGCCGAGGAGGACCGCAAGTTCCGCGAGTTGGTGGGTGCGCGCAACAAGGCCGACGCCGCGGTCCATAGCGTGGAAAAGGCGCTCAAGGACGTCAACGACAAGGTATCGGACGACGAGAAGAAGGCGGCCAAGGAGGCGATCGATGCGGTCAAGAGCGCGATGAGCGGCGACGACCGGGACGAGATCGAGCGCAAGACACAGGCCCTCGAGCAGGCCTCGGCGGCCCTGTTGCAGAAGATGTACGAGCAGTCGGCCGGGGGCGCGCAAGCCCCGGGCTCCGCTCCGGGCGGCGCCGAGGAGCCCAAGAAGGACGATGTGCTGGACGCGGAGTTCGAAGAGGTCAAGGAAAGCGACCGGAAGAAGGCCTGACAGCGCAGAGGGTCACATCGATGATGTGAAACAGCCGCCGGTATGCGATCGTACCGGCGGTTTGTTCTTATTTGAGACCGGATCACAGGGTGGGCGATGGCGAAGCAGGACTACTACAAACTCCTCGACTTACCGAGGAACGCCACAGAAGCCGACATCAAGAAGGCGTATCGCCGCCTGGCCATGAAATTTCATCCGGACCGCAACCCGGACGATCCGTCCTCGGAGCACCGGTTCAAGGAGTGCAAGGAAGCCTACGAGGTGCTGACCAACGCGCAGAAGCGCGCCGTTTACGACCAGTTCGGCCATGCCGGGCTCGAAGGCGGCCGCGGCGGCGGCTTCAGCGCCGGGGAGGCCTTCGGCGACATCTTCGGCGAGATGTTCGGCGACATCTTCTCGGGCGGCCAACGAGGTCGCTCGCAGGTGTTTCGCGGGGCGGACCTGCGCTACGAATTGGAACTCGACCTGGAGCAGGCGGTATTCGGCGCCGAAACCGAAATCCAGATCCCCTCGCTGGTCGAATGCGAGGTCTGCAAGGGAACCGGCGGGGCCAAAGGCTCGGTCCCCAAGACCTGCGATACCTGCAATGGCCAGGGCCAGGTTCGCGTGCAGCAATCCATCTTCACCATTCAACAGCCGTGTCCGCGCTGCAAGGGCCGGGGCAAGCTCATCGGCAATCCCTGCGATGCCTGCTATGGACAGGGGCGGGTGCGCAAGGAGAAATCGCTCTCCGTGTCGGTTCCGGCGGGAGTCGACACCGGCGATCGGATCCGCGTGAACGGGGAGGGGGAAGCGGGACGCAATGGCGGGCCGCACGGCGACCTGTACGTGGAGATTCGGGTCCGGGAGCACAAGATCTTCGAGCGCGAGGGGGCGCATCTCTCGTGCGAGGTGCCCATCAGCTTCACCGTGGCCGCGCTCGGCGGTTCGGTGGAGGTGCCGACGCTCGACGGCGAGGTGGTGCTGCGGATTCCGCCGGAGACGCAGTCCGGACGGGTATTCCGGATTCGCGAGAAGGGCGTGAAACCGGTGCGCGGCGGCGCCCCCGGCGACCTGTTCTGCCGCGTGGTGATCGAGACGCCGATCGGCCTCAATCTCGAGCAGAAGGAGCTGTTGTGGCGCTTCGATGCTTCACTGCAGGAGGGCGGACACAAGCCGCGCGAGGCCTCCTTCTTCGAGGGGGTCAAGAAATTCTTCACCGGCGCGGTCGATTAGGCGCCGCCTTCGCGTGACCGGCATCGCGATATTCGGCGTCACGGGCCGCATGGGCCAAACGCTGCTGCGTGTGCTGCGCGAGAGCGGTGCGGCCGGTTCTCCGGAGGCGGCCCCGGCCGCGCTTCGCCTGGTGGGCGCCCTGGCCTCTCCCGACAGCCCGCGCTTAGGGTTGGACGCCGCCCTGGAGGGACCGGCGTGCGGCGTGACGGTAACCTCGGACCCGCGCCCCGCCTTGAACGGGGCCTCGGTAGCCGTCGACTTCAGTATGGCGCATTGCGTCGCGGCCAATGCCGGGGCCTGCATGGATGCCGGCGTTCCCGTGCTGGTGGGCGCCACCGGCTACGATGCGGCGGCACGAGCGGCGCTCGAATCGGCCGCCCGAGTCATTCCCGTCCTGATCGCGCCGAACACGAGCGTGGGGGTGGCGGTGATGTCAAACCTCGTCAGGCGGGCCGCTGCAGCGCTGGGGACGGGCTACGACGTGGAAATCAGCGAGGCGCATCATCGGATGAAGCGGGACGCGCCTTCGGGAACGGCCCTGGCCTTGGGCGAGACGGTGGCCGGGGCGCGGGGCGCCAGGCTCGCGGACGTGGCCGTGTATGACCGCCACGGCAGCCGGGCGCGAGCGGCCGGCGAAATCGGGTTCGCGGTGCTCCGGGCCGGCGACATCGTGGGCGAGCACACCGTGACGTTCGCCGGCGCCGGGGAGCGCATCGAAATCACGCATCGGGCCGCTGATCGTGCGGCTTTCGCGCGTGGCGCCCTGCGCGCGGCCGAGTGGCTCGCGCGCATGCCGCCCGGCTTATATTCGATGAATGACGCACTTGGCCTGGAACAGGCATAGACAGTCCTGCTGGGTCTCGTTAATATTCGCGCCCGGAATCTTAAGCGCGAATCAATCTTAGAAAGCGGGAGGACGTTCTAGCGGAGCGCCTCCCGCTTTGCGCATCTGCGGAAAGCGCGTGGCGCAAAGCGAGGAACCGGAGTGTCGACACCTGCAGTGCTAGCTCTCGAAGATGGCACCGTGTTCCGTGGCGTCTCAGTGGGCGCAAAAGGCAACACGACTGGTGAGGTAGTTTTCAATACAGCAATGACCGGGTACCAGGAGATCCTCACGGATCCGTCGTACTGCCGTCAGATCGTCACTCTCACGTATCCTCATATCGGCAATACCGGCACGACCCCGGAGGATCTCGAATCCGGTGCGGTATTCGCCGCGGGGCTGGTCATTCGGGACCTTCCGGCGCTGCACTCGAATTGGCGCTCCACCGAGTCGCTCGCATCGTTCCTGGTCCGCTGCAAGGTGGTGGCGATCGCGGATATCGATACGCGCAAGCTGACGCGGGTTCTGCGCGAGAAGGGCGCCCAGGCCGGCTGCATCATGACGGGCGACAACATCGACGAGACGGCCGCGGTGCGCGCCGCGAAGAAGTTCCCCGGGTTGAAGGGGATGGACCTTGCCAAGGCGGTCTCGACCAAGAAGATCTACCAGTGGAACGACGGGGCCGTCTGGAAGACCCAGGTCAAGCCGCCGCGCCCGCAGAGCCGCGTGCACGTCGTCGCCTACGACTTCGGGATCAAGCGGAACATCCTGCGCATCCTGTCGGAGCATGGTTGTCGAATGACCGTCGTGCCGGCACAAACACAGGCAGATCAAGTGCTTGCAATGAATCCTGATGGTATCTTCTTAAGTAATGGACCCGGCGACCCCGAGCCTTGCGATTATGCGATTGCGGCGATTTCGCGTTTCCTCGAGACCGACATCCCGGTATTCGGCATCTGCCTCGGGCATCAGCTGCTCGGCCTCGCGAGCGGCGCGAAAACCCTGAAGATGAAGTTCGGCCACCACGGGGCCAATCATCCCGTGCTGGAGCTCGAGTCCGGCCGCGTGCTGATATCGAGCCAAAATCACGGCTTCGCGGTGGACGAGGCCACCCTTCCGGCGAACCTGCAGACCACGCATCGATCGCTCTTCGACGGCTCCTTGCAGGGAATTGCGCGCACCGACCGGCCGGCCTTCGGATTCCAAGGCCATCCCGAGGCGAGCCCGGGTCCGCACGACCTGCAGCTGCTGTTCGAGCACTTCATGTATCTCATGGTCAAGCGCATCCAGGCGAATTCGCGACATCGCCACCCCAAGCAAAAATCGGCCGGAGGGTAACCCCATGCCGAAGCGCACCGACCTTCAAAGCATCCTCATCATAGGAGCCGGGCCGATCGTGATCGGTCAGGCCTGCGAGTTCGACTACTCCGGAGCACAAGCGTGCAAGGCGCTGAAACAGGAGGGTTATCGGGTCATCCTGGTGAATTCGAATCCGGCGACCATCATGACCGACCCGGAGACGGCCGACAGCATCTACATCGAGCCGATCAACTGGCGAACCGTCGAGCGCATCATCGAGAAGGAGCGGCCGAACGCCCTGCTGCCGACCATGGGCGGACAAACCGCGCTCAACACCGCGCTCGACCTGGTCCGCGAAGGGGTCCTCGAGAAATACGGGGTGGAGATGATCGGCGCATCGCAGCGCGCCATCGACATGGCCGAGGACCGGGAGCTGTTCCGCCGCGCGATGACCGACATCGGCCTCGAGACGGCGCGGGCGCGCATCGCTCACAGCATGGAGGAGGCCTTGGCGGTGCAGGCGGAGATCGGATTCCCCACGGTCATCCGGCCCTCCTTCACTCTGGGCGGCAGCGGCGGCGGCATCGCCTACAACCGGGAGGAGTTCGAGACCATCGTGGCGCGCGGGCTCGATGCCTCGCCGACCAACGAGGTTCTGCTCGAGGAATCCGTGATCGGCTGGAAAGAGTACGAGATGGAGGTGGTCAGGGATCGGAACGACAACTGCATCATCATCTGCTCCATCGAGAACCTGGATCCGATGGGGGTGCACACGGGCGACTCGATCACGGTGGCGCCGGCGCAGACGCTCACGGACCGCGAGTACCAGCGCCTGCGCGACGCGTCGATCGCCGTGCTGCGCAAGATCGGCGTGGACACCGGGGGATCCAATGTGCAATTCGCCGTGAATCCGGACGACGGCCGGGTTCTGGTCATCGAGATGAATCCGCGCGTCTCCCGCTCGTCGGCCCTGGCGTCGAAGGCCACGGGATTCCCGATCGCCAAGATCGCCGCCAAGCTGGCGGTGGGCTACACGCTGGATGAACTCAGGAACGAGATCACCGGGGGCGCCACGCCGGCCTCCTTCGAGCCGGCGATCGACTACGTCGTCATCAAGATCCCGCGCTTCACCTTCGAGAAATTTCCCGGCTCGAACACGCGATTGACCACGCAGATGAAGTCGGTGGGCGAGGCCATGGCGATCGGACGCACGTTCAAGGAGTCGATGCAGAAGGCCCTGCGCAGCCTCGAACTCGGCTACGACGGATTCGATCCGCAGATCGAGCTGCCGCTCACCGATGCGGCGGCGGACAAGCTGGCATTCGAACTGCGGTGGCCCGGCCCGGACCGCATCCTGTACGTGGCCGATGCTTTCCGCGCAGGCTGGACGCCCGCCCAGGTGTTCGACGCCACCCGCATCGACCCCTGGTACCTGTCGCAGATCCAGGAGCTGGTGCGCGACGAGGAGAAGCTGCGCGCCGACGGCTACGAAAGCCTGGATTACACGCGGCTGCGCGCCCTGAAGCGCAACGGCTTCTCGGATTCACGCATCGCCGCCCTGACGGGGCGCGACGAGGCGGCGATTCGCGCCCGGCGCCGCAAACTCGGCCTGCACCCCGTGTTCAAGCGCGTCGACACCTGCGCCGCCGAATTCGCGACCTCGACCGCCTATCTGTACTCGACCTACGAGGACGAGTGCGAGGCGAACCCCACGTCGCGGCGCAAGATCATGATCCTGGGCGGAGGGCCGAACCGCATCGGGCAGGGGATCGAATTCGATTACTGCTGCGTGCATGCCTCGCTCGCGCTGCGCGAGGACGGCTTCGAAACCATCATGGTCAACTGCAATCCCGAGACCGTGTCGACGGACTTCGACACGTCCGACCGCCTGTACTTCGAACCGCTGACCTTCGAGGACGTGATGGAGATCATCGAGAAGGAGAAGCCCGAGGGGGTCATCGTGCAGTTCGGCGGCCAGACCCCGCTGAAGCTCTCGCGCGCCCTCAGCCTCGCCGGGGCGCCCATCATCGGCACCACGCCGGACAGCATCGACGTCGCCGAGGACCGGGAGCGCTTCCAGAAGCTGGTGACCGCGTTGAAGTTCAAGCAGCCGGCCAACGCGCTCGCGCGCACCGCCGACGGGGCCGTGCAGATGGCGCGCGAGGTGGGGTTCCCCCTGGTCGTGCGCCCGAGCTACGTGCTCGGCGGCCGCGGCATGGAGGTGGTGTTCAACGAGGAGGACTTGCGCGAATACATGGTGATGGCGGTGAAGGTGTCGAACGACGCTGCCGTGCTGCTCGACCGGTTCCTGGACCTCGCCATCGAGGTGGACGTCGATGCGGTGTGCGACGGCGAGGACGTGCTGATCGGCGGCATCATGGAGCACATCGAGCAGGCGGGGGTCCATTCCGGCGACTCCGGTTGCTCGCTGCCGCCGAACGGGCTCACGCCCGAGACCCAGGACGAGCTGCGCTCGCAGACCCGCAAGCTCGCGAAGGCGCTCAACGTCGTGGGGCTGATGAACGTGCAGTTCGCGATCCAGAGCGGGGTCATTTACATCCTGGAGGTGAACCCGAGAGCCTCGCGCACGGTGCCGTTCGTCTCCAAGGCCACCGGCATACCGCTCGCCAAGGTGGCCGCCCGGGTCATGGCCGGGAGGTCGCTGAAGGAACAGGGCCAGACCACGGAGCGCATCCCGAGCTACTTCTCGGTCAAGGAGGCGGTGTTCCCGTTCATCAAGTTCCCGGAGGCCGACCCGATCCTGGGTCCCGAGATGAAATCCACCGGCGAGGTGATGGGCACGGGGCACACCTTCGGCGAGGCCTATGCGAAGGCGCAGGCGGCGTCGGGCGTGATTCTGCCCACGCGGGGCCTGTGCTTCGTCAGCGTGCGCGACCGGGACAAGCCGGGCGCGGTGCTCCTGGCGCAGATGCTGATCGCCCGCGGGTTCGAAATCGCGGCGACGGGCGGCACCGCCGCCGCACTGGAGCAGGCCGGCGTCGACTGCCGCCGGGTGAACAAGGTGCGCGAGGGTCGCCCGCACGTCGTCGATATGATAAAAAACGACGAGGTGGCGCTGATCGTCAACACCACCGAAGGCAAGCAGGCGGTGCGCGAATCGCGGTCGATTCGCCGCGAAGCGGTCGCCCGAAGGGTCACCTACTACACGACCGTGGCCGGCGCGCGCGCCACCTGCGATGCGCTCGATCATCTCGGCGACATCGAAGTGAATCGGCTGCAGGATTTGCACAAGGAATTCTCGACGTGAAACGCACTCCCATGACGCTGCGCGGCGCGGAGCGGCTCCGGCAAGAACTCAAGCAGCTGAAGAGCGAAGCGCGGCCGAACGTGATCAAGGCCATCGCGGAGGCGCGCGCCCACGGCGACCTGTCGGAGAATGCCGAATACCACGCGGCGCGCGAGCAGCAAAGCTTCATCGAAGGGCGCATCGGCGAGATCGAAAATCGCCTGTCCCACTGCGAGGTGATCGACGTCACCAAGCTGTCGGCCAGCGGACGCGTCGTCTTCGGCGCGACCGTGGAGCTCGAGGACCAGGGCGGCGGCGCCAAGGTGGTCTATCAGCTGGTGGGCGACGACGAGGCGGACATCAAGAAGGGGCTGCTGTCGGTCTCATCGCCCATCGCGCGGGCGCTGATCGGCAAGCACGAGGGCGACGTGGCCGACGTGACCGCTCCGGGCGGCACGCGCACCTACGAAATCGTCTCCGTCCGGTACCTTTGATCCCCATGACCGGCCGGCGCCGCCCGCTTCCGTGATCCGCAGCCTCTTTCGCGTGCTGCTGGTGCTGTGGGCCGGGAGCCTCTGGTCGGTGGGTTTGTGGGTGGCGCCGACGCTGTTCTTCGCCCAGTCGGACCGGCATCTGGCCGGCATGCTGGCGGGGCGCATATTCACCGTCGAGGCATACCTCGCGGTAGCCGTCGCCGTGCTCGCGGTGATGCTGCCCGGCAGGTCGAAATTCCTCTGGGGTTACGCGGCGGCGGCCCTCCTGGCGGTCAACGAATGGGCTCTGCGGCCCCTCATGGAGACCGCCCGCGCCCGCGGCGCGTTCGGCGGCCTGACCTTCGGCGCCTGGCACGGCGTTTCCACGGTCCTCTATGCGCTGGCGTGCCTGGCGCTGCTGTCAGTGGTCTGGAATCAGGATCGTCGGTAGTTCCTTGCGCGGGCGGTAGAATACCCCCACGCGACCCACCCGCTGCACCAGCGAGCTCGCGGTGCGTGCGGCCAGGCTTTCGAGCGCGGCGTTGCGCTCTGCGCGATCGGCCAGGCGCGCGCTGACCTTGACGAGTTCGTGGTCCGCGAGCGCGCGGTCCAATTCGTTGACGACGCCGTCGGTGAGGCCGGCGTTGCCCAGCATGACGATCGGGTTCATCGGGTGCGCCAGGCGGCGCAGGTGTTTCTTTTGTTTTTCGGACAGGTCCATGCGGCGCATTATAGGCCGCGAAGCGGGTACGGTGATGCCGAAGCGGACGAAGAGCAGTGCCAAGTGGCTCGCCGAGCACGCGAACGACGAGTTCGTGAAGCGCGCCCGCCAGGAAGGCTGGCGCTCGCGCGCCGTCTTCAAGCTCAAGGAGATCCAGGAGTCGGAGAAGTTGCTGCGTCCCGGCATTCGATGCGTGGATTTGGGGGCTGCACCGGGGGGCTGGAGCCAGTATGCTGTACGTATATTGGGGGGCGCGGGCCGCGTAGTGGCCACCGACATCCTTCCGATGGACGCGATTCCGGGCGTCGATTTCGTCCTCGGCGACTTTCGCGAGGAGGGCGTGCTGGATCAGCTCCTGACGGCCGTCGGCGCCGACAAGGTCGACCTTGTTTTGTCGGATATGGCCCCCAACATGGCAGGGATCGATGCCGTCGACCAGCCGCGGTCCATGTATCTGGCGGAGTTGGCCGTCGAATTCGCCGACCGGGTGCTCCGGCCCGGCGGGGATTTGCTGGTGAAGTTCTTTCAAGGGGCCGGATTTGAAGAGATCGTCAAGAATGCCCGCCGCCGCTACGGGCGGGTGGTCATGAAAAAGCCAAAAGCGTCACGAACTCGCAGTCCTGAGATCTATCTGTTGGCGCGGCAGTTTGGGATGGTGTAAGTTCGGGCAAACCTCTCCGGAATTGCCTCGCGGGGGCCCCCGGAAGCTCTGCCACGCATTGAGTGTCGTAACGGAATTGCGGCTGTAGGTGAAACTTGAACGATCTGACGAAACAAATCCTGTTGTGGGTCGCCTTGGCGGTCATTCTGCTCGCGATTTTCAGCCAGTTCGGCATGCGCACCGGTCAGCCGGCCACCATCGATTATTCGCAATTCCTGTCCGACGTGAAGAGCAACAGCATCGATTCGGTCACCTTGAAGGGTGAGATCATCGAGGGCAAGCGGCGCGACGGGAATCAGTTCGTGACCTACAATCCCGAGACCAGCAACGGCGCCTTGATCGGCCTGCTGCAGTCGCAGGGCGTGAAATTCCGGGGCGAACCGCCGAAACAGCAGTCCGTCTTCCTGCAGTTGCTGATCTCCGCCTTTCCCATCCTGATCCTCATCGGCTTCTGGGCCTACTTCATGCGCCAGATGCAGGGCGCCTCCGGCGGCCGGGGGGCCATGTCCTTCGGCAAGAGCCGGGCGCGGCTCTTGGGCGAGGACCAGGTCAACATCACCTTTGCCGACGTCGCAGGGCGTCGAGGAGGCCAAGCAGGAAGTGGTCGAAATCGTCGACTTCCTGAAGGATCCCGGCAAATTCCAGAAACTTGGCGGCAAGATCCCGAAGGGCGTTCTCATGGTCGGGTCCCCCGGAACCGGCAAGACGCTGCTGGCGCGCGCCATCGCGGGCGAGGCCAAAGTGCCGTTCTTCACCATTTCGGGCTCGGATTTCGTCGAAATGTTCGTCGGCGTGGGCGCCTCGCGCGTCCGCGACATGTTCGAGCAGGCCAAGAAGCATGCGCCCTGCATCATTTTCATCGATGAGATCGATGCGGTGGGCCGTCATCGCGGCGCCGGCTTGGGCGGCGGGCACGATGAGCGCGAACAGACCCTGAACCAACTCCTGGTGGAGATGGACGGATTCGAGGGCAATGAGGGCATCATCGTCATCGCGGCCACCAACCGGCCCGATGTGCTGGATCCGGCCTTGCTGCGGCCGGGCCGGTTCGACCGGCAAGTGGTGGTGCCGCTGCCCGACGTTCGCGGCCGCGAACAGATCCTCAAGGTTCACATGCGCAAGGTGCCCTTGGGGGACAACGTCAAGCCGGCGGTCATTGCCCGCGGCACGCCGGGTTTCTCCGGCGCCGATCTCGCCAACCTGGTGAACGAGGCGGCGCTGTTCGCCGCTCGCGGCAACAAGCGTTCGGTCACCATGGAGGAATTCGAGCGCGCCAAGGACAAGATCATGATGGGCGCCGAACGGCGTTCCATGGTCATGACGGAGGAGGAAAAGCGCAACACGGCCTACCACGAATCGGGGCACGCCATCGTCGGCCTGAGCGTTCCGGAACACGATCCGGTCTACAAGGTCACGATCATTCCCCGGGGACGCGCGCTGGGCGTGACCATGTTCCTGCCGGAACAGGATCGCTACAGCACCAGTAAACGCCAGCTCGAAAGCCGCATTGCGACGCTGTTCGGCGGCCGGGTGGCGGAGGAACTGGTGTTCGGCCCGGATGCCGTGACCACCGGCGCTTCCAACGACATCGAGCGGGCCACGGAGCTCGCGCGCAACATGGTGACCCGGTGGGGCTGTCGGACCGGCTCGGTCCGCAGACCTACAGCGAGGAGTCGGGCGAAGTGTTCCTCGGCCGCAGCGTGACCCAGCACAAGCAGGTGTCCGACGTCACCGCGCACGTCATCGACGAGGAAGTGCGCAAGGTGATCGACAGCAATTACCAGCGTGCGTACAAGATCATTCAGACCAACATGGACAAGCTGGAAGCGATGTCCCAGGCGCTGATCAAGTACGAGACCATCGACGAGGAAATGATCAAGGACATCATGGAAGGCCGGGTCCCGCGTCCGCCGCGCGACTGGGACGACACGCCGACGACCACGCCGCGACCTCCCGCGGCCGAGAAGCCCGCGCCGCCGCTGGTGAATCCGGCCGGCCAGCACTAGCGAGCCCGGGTCGGCCCGCCGGGCGGCGGGTGAATCCTCGAAGAGAACTCGGGGTGGGAGTGGGGCTGGAGTCGGGCGCGCCTTTAACATAACCTCGCCATTAACCCGCTATGCTCTGGCGCTGCCGAAATAGGGTGATCGATCTGTCGGAGCCCGTGGTCATGGGCATCCTGAACGTGACACCCGATTCCTTCTCCGACGGCGGCCGCTATGCGAGCGTCCCGATGCCGCCTTCGAGCGCGCGGCTCTCATGGCGGCCGAGGGTGCGGCCATTCTCGACGTCGGCGGGGAATCGACCCGGCCCGGAGCACTCGGCGTCGATGAAGCCACGGAGATCGCATCGTGTGGTCCCGGTCATCGAGCGCATCGCGCGCAATCTGGACGTGGCGATCTCCATCGACACCAGCAAGCCCGGGGTCATGGCGGCGGCGACGGGCGCCGGCGCGTGCATCGTCAACGACGTGTACGCTCTGCGCGCGCCGGGCGCCCGCGAGTGGGCGGCCGCGGGCTGGAGTCGGGGTGTGCTTGATGCACATGCAGGGTGAGCCGCGTACGATGCAGCACGATCCCACGTACCTGGACGTGGTCGCGGAGGTTTGCGAATTTTTGCGGACGCAGCGCGCGGCATGCGAGGCCGCGGGCATCGCGGCGATCGGCCATCGTTCTCGATCCTGGAGTCGGGTTCGGCAAGGGCTTGGAGCACAACCTGGCCTTGCTCCGGGCGCTCCCGCAGATCGCGGCGCTAGGCTCCCCGCTGCTGGTGGGTGTGTCGCGCAAGAGCTTCATCGGCCGCATTCTGGGGCGGCCGACGGAGGAGCGGATGGCGGGAGGCCTCGGTCTGGCGGCGCTGGCCGTGAGCATGGGAGCGCGGATCATCCGCAGCCACGATGTCCGACCCACGCGCGATGCGATACGAATGGTGGATGCCGTGTTGAAGGGCGGCGCGGGCAGACCGGGAGCGGCAACGTGACAATTCGTTATTTCGGGACCGATGGGGTGCGTGGACGGGTGGGCCAGCCGCCCATGACCGTGGATTTTGCACTGCGGCTTGCGAGCGCGGCGGCGCGCGTGCTGGCGCCGGCAGGCGGGCGCGTGCTCATCGGCAAGGACACCCGCCTGTCCGGATATCTGTTCGAGTCGGCGCTGGAGGCGGGTTTCGTGGCGGCGGGGGTCGACGTGATGCTCATCGGGCCGCTGCCGACGCCCGGGATCGCCTACATGACCCAGCGGCTGGCATGCAGCTTCGGCGTGGTCATCAGCGCATCGCACAACCCCTACGAGGACAACGGCATCAAGTTCTTCGATTCGATGGGCAGCAAGCTCTCCGATGAGATCGAGAACCTGATCGAGGCGTCGATCGAAGGGCCGGTGGTCACCCAGGAGTCGCAGCACCTGGGGCGGGCGGTGCGTATCGATCGCAGCAGGACCCAATACCAGGAATTCTGCGCATCGACCGATTCCCGCCGGGATGAGCCTCAGGGGCTTCAAGATCGTCATCGACTGCGCGAATGGCGCCGCCTACAAAGTAGCGCCGCGCGTGCTCGCCGATCTCGGCGCGGAAATCGTGCCGATCGGCTGCTCGCCGAACGGGCGCAACATCAACGACGGCTGCGGCTCGACCGCGCCCGAGCTCCTGCAGCTCACCGTGCCGGGGGTGCGCGCGCACGTGGGGCTTGCGCTCGACGGCGATGGCGACCGGGTGGTGATGGTCGACGAACTCGGGCGCTGCGTGGACGGCGATCAGCTGCTCTTCATCCTCGCCACGGCCCGGTGCAAGAGCCGGGGAACTGCGCGGGCCGGTAGTGGGCACGGTGATGAGCAACCTGGGGCTGGAGCACGCGCTCGCCGAGCGCGACATCGGCTTCCGCCGCGCGCAGGTCGGCGACCGGTACGTGCTCGGGCTGCTGAACGAGACCGGGGGGACGCTGGGCGGCGAGACCTCGGGACATATCCTGTGCCTGGACAAGACCACCACGGGGGATGGCCTGGTGAGCGCGCTGCAGGTCCTGGCCGTGATGAAATCCACCGGGGCAAGCCTCGCCGAGTTGGCGGCGCCGATGCGCCGCTACCCGCAGGTGCTGCTGAACGTGAAGGTGGCGCGGCGGTTCGATCCAATGACGGATCCCGGCGTTGCCGCGGCGGCGGCCAAGGTGGAGCGCCAGTTCGAGGGGCGGGGGCGCATCGTGCTGCGCGCCTCGGGCACCGAACCCGTGATTCGCGTCATGGTCGAGGGCGCGGATGCCGACCTCGTCAAACGGGGTGCGCGCGACATCGTGGTGGCCGTGGAGGCGGCGGCGACCGCGGGTGCGGCGGATTAGCGCGCCCCCGAGGTTGGCCGACGCGCCCAAGGCTTGCAGTTGGAGGTCCGCGCAGCTAATCTTCGCCGCCTTTCCTGCCGGGCTTGGGAGCCGTCGATGCATGAGGGGAATTCTGTCCGGTCCCGGAGGTGGTGCGTATGCGTCGTCCCTTAGTCGCTGGTAACTGGAAAATGCACGGATCGCTGTCGACGACACGGACCCTGCTGGCGGACCTGGAGCAGCGGCTGGAGCCGCAGTGGCCGATCGACGTCGCCGTGTTTCCGCCCTACGTCTACCTGGCCGACGCGGCCCGCATCCTGGACGAGGGGCAGATCAAGCTGGGGGCACAGGATGTGTGCGCCGAGGCCGGCGGCGCCTTCACCGGACAGGTAAGCGTCGCGATGCTGAAGGACGTGGGCTGCCGCTACGTGATCGTCGGGCATTCCGAGCGCCGGCGTTTGTACCATGAGGATGACGCCCTGGTGGCCCGCAAGTTCGCCGCCGTGGTGCAGGCGGGGCTCACGCCGGTGCTGTGCGTCGGGGAGACGCTCGAGGAGCATGAGGCACACCAGGCCGAGCCGGTGGTGGCCCGGCAGATCGACGCGGTGATCGCCATGAACGGCATCGGCGCGTTCGCGCACGCCATCGTGGCCTATGAGCCGGTCTGGGCGATCGGCACCGGCCACACGGCGACCCCTGCGCAGGCGCAAGCCGTGCATGCCTACTTAAGAGGCCGAATTGCCGCACAAGATGCTAATATAGCGGGCCAACTGCGGATCCTATACGGCGGCAGCGTCAAGGGCGGCAACGCGGCGGAACTGTTCCGGATGCCCGATGTCGACGGCGGTTTGGTGGGCGGCGCCTCGTTGAGCGCCGATGAGTTTCAGCAGATTTGCGCGGCCGCGGCCGGACGGCATACCGTCCCGGGCAGCGAGCGCCACTGAGAGTTTGGTTATGTTGCGTGGTTTCATTCTGGCGGTGCATGTGTTGCTCGCGCTGTTGATCATTTTCCTGGTCCTGATGCAGCGGGGCAAAGGCGCGGAGGCGGGCGCTGGTTTCGGATCGGGCGCTTCGGGCACCGTGTTCGGAGCGCGCGGGACGAGCACGCTGTTTTCGAAGTTGACGGCAGTTTTCGCCGCGCTGTTCTTCGTGACGAGTTTGACGCTGGCCTATTTGGGTACGCGATCGGCGGGCGAGCCTACGAGCGTTCTCGAGCGTTCGCTGCTGAATGCCCCGGCGCCGGCCCAGCCGGTGAAGAAGTAACTTATGCCGACGTGGCGAAATTGGTAGACGCGCTAGTTTGAGGGGCTAGTGGGGCAACCTGTGCCGGTTCGAGTCCGGCCGTCGGCACCATCCATACGCATGAGCCCATCGGGCTCATGGGACGGAGCGGGGGAGCGGATCCCTCACGCGATGCAGCGCGACGCAGCAGAGGTCGCCTGATATGATGATGCATTAAGTTCAAGCGAACGGCGACGATGTTGCGACAGTACCTGCCGATCTTGATTTTCCTGGGCCTGGCCACGGTGCTGGGTCTGGCCCTTTTCACGATCGGCTGGATTGCCGGACCGCGACGGCCCGGCGCCGAGAAGCTTTCCCCCTACGAATGCGGATTCGAGGCGTTCGAGGACTCGCGCATGCGGTTTGACGTCCGCTACTACCTCATCGCCATCATCTTCATCGTGTTCGACCTGGAAATCGCCTTCTTCTTTCCCTGGGCCGTGTCGCTGGGCGTGACGGGCACCTTCGGGCTGGTGGCCATGCTGATCTTCGCCCTGGTGCTGGTGGTGGCGCTGGTGTATGACTACAAGAAGGGGGCCCTTGAATGGGACTAGAAGCCGCATCAGCCGATGTTCCCACCGTCCGCGGCTTCGAAGTCACCACCGTCGACAAGCTCATCAACTGGGCCCGAACCGGGTCGCTGTGGCCGATGACCTTCGGTCTTGCCTGCTGCGCCGTGGAAATGATGCAGGCCGGCGCCGCCCGCTACGATCTCGATCGCTTCGGCGTGGTATTCCGCCCGAGCCCGCGCCAGTCCGACGTCATGATCGTCGCCGGGACCCTCGTCAACAAAATGGCGCCGGCGCTGCGCAAGGTCTATGACCAGATGGCCGAGCCGCGCTGGGTGATCTCGATGGGATCGTGCGCCAACGGCGGCGGCTACTATCATTATTCCTACGCCGTGGTGCGCGGCTGCGACCGCATCGTACCGGTGGACGTGTACGTTCCGGGATGTCCGCCGACGGCCGAGGCCTTGATCTACGGCATCATTCAGCTGCAGAACAAGATCAAGCGCAACAAGGCCATCATCCGATGACGGACGGCGCAAGCGACACCGGCGCGGGGTCCGCTCCCGCGGGCCTCGAACTCCTGGAGCAGGCGATAATCCGGATTTTTCCGCAGGACTTAAGGCCGCTCGCCGGCCGGGGACGCGAGCTGACCTGCGAGGTGCCGGCGGATCGGTTGCTCGACGTCGCCACGGCGTTCCGCGATCACGACGACCTCAAGTTCGAGATGTGCATGGACGTGTGCGGGGTCGATTACCTCGAGCACGGCCGGGCCGAATGGAAGACCGAGGACGCGACCACCTCGGGCTTCAGCCGCGGCGTCGCCCGCGGCCGGGCGCGGGCACCGGATGCCGCGCTGCCCGCGGCGGGGCGGCGCTTTGCCGTGGTCTATCATCTGCTGTCGATATCGCGAAACCAGCGCGTGCGCCTCAAGGTGTTCTGTCCCGACAACGCGCAGCCCATGGTCGACTCGGTCACCGGCATCTGGGCAGGCGCGGACTGGTTCGAGCGCGAGGCTTTCGACCTGTTCGGCATCCTGTTCAGGGGCCATCCGGACCTGCGCCGGCTGCTCACCGATTACGGGTTCATCGGCCATCCGTTCCGCAAGGATTTTCCGCTGACGGGCAACGTCGAGGTGCGCTACGACCCGGAGAAGGGGCGCGTGGTGTACCAGCCCGTGAGCATCGAGCCGCGCGTCCTGGTGCCGAAGGTCATCCGACACGACAACCGCTACGACCCGGCGCTCACCAACGCGGTGACGACCGCCGGCAACCCGGGCGGGAAAGCTCCGGGCGGGCGGGCCAGTGGCTGAAATCCGCAACTACACCATGAACTTCGGACCGCAGCATCCGGCGGCGCACGGCGTGTTGCGCCTGGTGCTCGAGATGGACGGCGAAGTGATCCAGAAGGCGGACCCGCACGTCGGGCTCCTGCATCGCGGGACGGAGAAGCTCGCGGAGAGCAAGCCCTTCAACCAGTCGATCGGCTACATGGACCGGTTGGACTACGTGTCCATGATGTGCAACGAACACGCCTACGTCCTGGCGGTGGAGAAGCTCTTAGGGGTAGCCCCGCCGCTGCGCGGCCAGTACATCCGCGTCATGTTCGACGAGATCACGCGCATTCTGAACCATCTGATGTGGCTGGGCGCGCACGGGCTCGACATCGGCGCCATGACGGTGTTCCTGTACTGCTTCCGCGAGCGCGAAGATCTGATGGATTGCTACGAGGCGGTGTCCGGAACGCGGATGCACGCGACCTACTACCGGCCCGGAGGCGTGTATCGCGATCTGCCGGATGTGATGCCGAAATACCAGCCGTCCCAATGGCGCAGCAAGCGCGACTGCGACCGGCTCAACGAGCGGCGCTCCGGCGGTCTGCTCGATTTCATCGCAGACTTCACGCGGCGCTTTCCGGCCTGCATCGACGAGTACGAAACGCTGCTCACGGACAACCGCATCTGGAAACAGCGCACCGTCGACATCGGCGTCGTGAGTCCCGAGCGGGCGATGCAACTCGGCTTCTCCGGGCCCATGCTGCGCGGATCCGGGATCGAGTGGGACCTGCGCAAGAAGCAGCCCTACGAGGTGTACGAACGCGTCGACTTCGACATCCCGGTGGGGACGAACGGCGATTGCTACGACCGCTATCTGGTGCGTGTCGAGGAACTGCGCCAGTCAAACCGGATCGTCGAGCAGTGCGTCAAGTGGCTGCGGGAGAATCCCGGCCCGGTCATGATCGACGACCGCAAGGTTCGCCCGCCGCGCCGCGAGGAGATGAAAGGCGACATGGAGTCCCTCATCCATCATTTCAAATTCATGACGGAGGGCTTTTGCGTGCCGGAAGGCGAGGTGTATGCCGCGGTCGAGGCACCCAAGGGCGAACTCGGCGTGTACCTCGTGTCGGATGGCGCCAACAAGCCCTATCGGATGAAGGTGCGCGCGCCGGGGTTCGCGCATCTGGCGTCGTTGAATGAGATGGTGCAGGGCCACATGCTGGCGGACGTGGTGGCCGTGATCGGCACCCAGGACATCGTGTTTGGCGAGATCGACCGATGAGCGCAGGAACGATGGGCAATGAACTGTCGGCGCACGTGCGCCAGGAAATCGACCGTTGGGTGGCGAAATTCCCGGAAGGCCGCCAGCGGTCGGCGGTGATTGCCGCGCTGCATGCGGCGCAACACGAGAACCAGGGCTACCTGACCCCGGCGCTCATGGACGCGGTGGCCGCGTACCTAGGCTTGCCCAACATCCATGTGTACGAAGTCGCGACTTTCTACTCCATGTTCGAGACCAAGCCGGTGGGACG
Organism: uncultured Gammaproteobacteria bacterium; assembly: GCA_963707765.1. Taxonomy (GTDB): domain Bacteria; phylum Pseudomonadota; class Gammaproteobacteria; order Steroidobacterales; family Steroidobacteraceae; genus Bog-1198. The sequence goes on from CAVPQZ010000001.1 coordinate 745,969, forward strand.
CCATCACGTGTCGGTGTGCACGAACATCTCCTGCATGCTGCGCGGCTCGCAGGAGATCGTCGACTACGTCGAGAAGAAACTGGGCATCAAAACCGGCGAGAGCACGCCGGACGGGCGCATCTACCTCAAACGCGAGGAGGAATGCCTGGCTGCGTGCAACGGCGCGCCGATGATGATGGTCGATCACGTGTATCACGAAAACTTGACGCCCGAATCCATCGATCGGGTTCTGGACGCGCTCGAGTGACCTCGGGCATTTCGCGCAAGGGACGTTGAATGGCCTACGAGCAGAATCTGGTGTTGTTCGAAGCGCTGAAGCATGAGCAGCCGTGGACGCTCGCCACCTACCGGAAGACCGGAGGGTACGAGGCCTGGGAGAAGATCCTGCGCGAACAGACGCCGCGCGAAAAGATCATCGAGGAGGTCAAGGCCTCGGGCCTGCGCGGCCGCGGCGGCGCCGCGTTTCCCACCGGCGTGAAGTGGGGTTTCATGCCGCGCTCCTCGCCGGTGCAGAAATACGCCGTGTGCAATTCCGACGAATCCGAGCCCGGAACCTGCCACGACCGCGACATCCTGCGCTACAACCCGCATACCGTCATCGAAGGAATGGCCATCGGCGGCTATGCCATGACGGCGACGGTGGGCTACAACTACATCCGCGGGGAATTTCTCGCCGAGCCCATTCCGCGCTTCGAGGCGGCGCTGGCCGAGGCCTATGCGGCCGGCCTGCTCGGCAGGAACATCCTCGGGTCCGGGGTCGATTTCGACCTGCATACCTTCATCGGGGCGGGCGCCTACATCTGCGGCGAAGAGACGGCGCTGCTCGAATCGCTGGAAGGGAAGGCGGGCCGGCCGCGCTTCAAACCGCCGTTCCCGGCCAATTTCGGCTTGTACGGCAAGCCCACCACCATCAACAACACGCAGAGCTACGCCGTGGTGCCCGCCATCATGCGCAAGGGGGCGGCCTGGTTCGCGGGTCTCGGAGTGCCGAACTCCGGCGGCACGATGATCTTCTCGGTGTCCGGGCACGTGGCCAAGCCCGGCAATTACGAATTGCCGATGGGAATTCCGTTCAAGGACCTGCTCGAGATCGCGGGCGGGATCTGGAAGGGCCGGAAGCTGAAGGCGGTGATCCCCGGCGGCTCCTCCGTGCCGGTGGTTCCCGGCGAGACCATGATGGGTTGCACGATGGACTACGACTCGGTGAAGAAGGCTGGCTCCTCCGTCGGCACCGGGGCGATGATCGTGATGGACGAGACCACCTGCATGGTGCGCGCGCTCGAGCGCCTGTCCCGCTTCTACATGTCGGAATCCTGCGGTCAATGCACGCCGTGCCGCGAGGGCACCGGCTGGCTTGACCGGATGCTGAAGCGCATCATCGCCGGCCAGGGCCGGAGCGAGGATCTCGGCCTGCTGCTCGACGTGGCGAACCGCATCGAGGGGCACACCATCTGCGCGCTCGGCGACGCAGCCGCATGGCCCGTGCAGAGTTTCCTCAAGCATTACCTCCACGAGTTCAAGTACATGATCGAGCACCAGGGCCGCTCCATCGTCGAAGGCGCGGCAGGCATCGGCACGGCAGCGGCGGCATAGAGGCGGGCGATGAGCGACGATGTGGTCAATATCGAAGTCAACGGGGTGCCCCTGAAGGCGCGCCGGGGGCAGATGATCATGCAGGTCACCGACCCGGCGGACATCTACATCCCGAGATTCTGCTATCACGACAAGCTCAGCATCGCCGCGAACTGCCGCATGTGCCTGGTCGAGGTCGAGAAGGCTCCGAAGCCGATGCCGGCCTGCGCCACACCGGTGACCGAGGGCATGAAGGTGTTCACGCGGTCGCCGAAGGCGGTCGCCGCGCAGCGGGCAACGATGGAGTTCCTGCTCATCAATCATCCGCTCGACTGCCCCATTTGCGATCAGGGCGGCGAATGCGAATTGCAGGATCTCGCCGTCGGCTTCGGGCGCGACGTCTCGCGCTTCGCGGAACGCAAGCGCACCGTGAAGGACAAGAACCTCGGGCCCTTGATCTCGACCGACATGACGCGCTGCATCCACTGCACCCGCTGCGTCCGCTTCGGCCGCGAGATCCAGGGCTATCCGCAAATGGGCACCACCGGCCGCGGCGAGCACATGGAGGTGGGCACGTACATCGAACAGAGCGTGGATCACGAGTTGTCGGCGAACATCATCGATTTGTGCCCGGTGGGCGCTCTCAACAACAAGCCTTTCCGCTATCACGCGCGCGCCTGGGAGATGCAGCAGCAGCCCTTGGTGTCGCCGCACGACGCCTTCGGCACCAACCTCTTCGCGCACGTGCTGCGCGGCAAGATCATGCGCGTCGTGCCGCGCGAGAACGAGGAGGTCAACGAAACCTGGATACCGGACCGCGACCGCTTCGGCTTCGAGGGGATCTATTCGGACGAGCGCGTCACGCGCCCGATGATTCGGGTGAACGGCGCGCTCACGCCCGTGGATTGGGAGGTGGCCCTCAACGCCGCCGCGGAAGGCCTGCAAAAAGCCGTCGCCGCGAGCGGACCTGCGTCGGCCGGGTTCCTGGCCGCGCCCTCGGCCACGATCGAGGAGATGTACCTTCTGGCGAGGATCGCTCGCGGACTCGGCACCAGCAACGTCGATCACCGCCTGCGCCAGCTCGATTTTCGAGACGAGGGGTCGGAGCAGGTCTATCCGAATCTCGGCGTGAATCTGGCGGACGTCGACTCCCTGGAAGGCCTGCTGATCGTCGGCTCCAACCTGCGCCATGAAATGCCGATGCTCGCTCACCGGGTCCGCAAGGCCGCGATCAAGGGCGCCCAGGTGGCCTTTCTCAATCCCCGCGAGTACGAGTACCTGTTTCCGGTGGCGGCCTACCGCGCCAGCGATGCGGAGTTCGTCACCGATCTTGCCGCCGTGGTGCGCGCCGCCGCGCAGGCTGCCGACAAGCCGGTTCCCGAAGGCGTGCGCCCGTCGGAGGTCCAGGATGCCCACCGCTCCCTGGCGGGAGCGCTCACGGCGGGCACGCGGCGCGCCGTCATGCTGGGCACGCTGGCGCAGCGGCATCCGGCGTATTCGGAGCTGAAGTCGCTGGCCGGCGCGCTCGCGGCCCTGACCGGCGCGCGCTTCGGACTCATCACCGAGGGGCCCAACGCGGCCGGCGCCTATCTGGCCGGAGCGGTGCCGCACCGCGAGCCGGGCGGAGTTGCGGCGGCGAAGCCCGGCCTGCCGGCGCGCGCGATGCTCGAGGCGAGGCTCAAGGCCTACGTGCTGTTCGGCGGCATCGACCCCGCCAACGATCTCGGGGAAGGCGGCGGATCGCTGGCGGCGGCCGACCTGGTCGTCGCGGCCACCTCGCATTTGACACCCGCGCTGCGCGACGTCGCCCACGTGGTTCTTCCCATCGGCTCTTTCGCCGAGAGCGCAGGAACCTACGTCAGCATCGAAGGACGCTGGCAGAGTTGGCCCGGCGCCGCCCGGCTCCTGGGGGAGAGCCGGCCGGGGTGGAAGGTGCTGCGCGTGCTCGCCAATCTTCTGTCCATCCCGGCGGTTGATTACGTCAGCTGCGATGAGATTCGCGATGTGCTCAAGGAGGCTTGCGGAGCCCGGGTGGCCCCGGGCGCTACCGGCCCCGGTGCCGGCAGCGCCTCGGTCGCGGGCTCACCGGTACCTGCCGGGCGGTGGGTGGACATACCTCCGTACCAGGGCGACGCCCTGGTCAGGGGATCGGAAGCGCTGGCCAAGACAAAGGACGGGCGCCTGGCCCGGGACGTGATCTGACCATGTGGGAATGGAGCCCAATTCGCGACTGGCTGGCCGAGCGGATCACGGCCTACTGGACCACGCCGCTGCTCATCCTCGTGCAGGCCGTCATGGTCGTGGTCAGCCTGATCATCGTGATGGCCTACTACACGCTGGCCGAGCGCAAGATCATCGGCTGGATGCAGGCGCGCAAGGGCCCGAACCGGGTCAATCTGCTGTGGATTCCGGGAGCTGCGCAGCCGTTCGCGGACGTGTTCAAGCTCATGTTCAAGGAAATCCTGATTCCGGCCGATGCCAGCGGCTTCCTGTTCCGCCTGGCCCCGTTCCTGGCCATGATCCCGGCGCTCGCCATCTGGGCCGTCATTCCCCTGTCTCCGGTGGGCGTATTCGCGAACATCGACGCGGGCCTGCTCTACGTGCTGGCCCTCACCTCCATGGGCGTGTACGGCATCATTCTGGCGGGGTGGGCCGCCAACTCGAAGTATGCGTTCCTGGGCGCCATGCGTTCCGCGGCCCAGATCGTCGCGTACGAAATCGCCATGGGTTTCGCCATGGTCGGGGTGCTCATGGCCTCCGGCAGCCTCAACCTCGGCGACATCATCGGCGCGCAGCGGGGCGGGGCATTGAGCTGGAACTGGTTCTGGCTGTTCCCGCTGCTCATCGTGTATTTCATCTCGGGCGTCGCTGAGACCAACCGGGCGCCGTTCGACGTGGCCGAGGGCGAATCGGAGATCGTGGCCGGCTTCCACGTCGATTATTCGGGGATGGCCTTCGCGCTGTTCTTCATCGCCGAGTACGTCAACATGATCCTGATCTCGGTGCTCACCGTGGTGTTCTTCTTCGGCGGCTGGCTGTCGCCTCTGGAGGGCTACCTACCGGACACCGAGTGGCTCGCGGCCCCGAGCTTCTTCTGGCTGGGGCTGAAGACGCTGTTTCCGATGTTCACCTTCCTGTGGCTGCGGGCGACCTTTCCCCGCTACCGCTACGACCAGATCATGCGCCTGGGCTGGAAGGCGCTGATTCCAGTGACGTTGGTGTGGCTCCTCGTGGAGGGCGTCATGATGTATTTGCACGTCGGACCGTGGAAGGGGCATTCGTGATGGGCGGCGTGCGCAGTATCTTCAAGACCTTGCTGCTCTGGGAATTGCTGCAGGGCCTCATGGTCACGCTCAAGAACCTGTTCCGGCGCAAGGTCACGATCAACTACCCGGAGGAGAAGACCCCCCAGAGTTCGCGCTTCCGCGGCCTGCACGCGCTGCGCCGCTATCCGAACGGCGAGGAACGCTGCATCGCCTGCAAGCTCTGCGAGGCGGTGTGTCCCGCGCTCGCGATCACGATCGAGTCCGGGGTGAGCAGCGACGGCACCCGCCGCACCACGCGCTACGACATCGACCTTTTCAAGTGCATCTACTGCGGTTTCTGCGAGGAGGCGTGCCCGGTCGACGCCATCGTCGAGACGCGGCTGCTCGAATACCACATGGAGAACCGCGGCGAGAACATCATGAGCAAAGACAAGCTGCTCGGAATCGGCGAACGCTACGAAGCCACGATTGCGGCCGACCGCGCCGCCGATGCACGGTACCGGTGATGTTTCCGACCATTCTTTTTTTCGTGTTCGCCTCGGTGCTGATTTGCGCCGCCCTCGGCGTGATCCTGGCCCGCAACCCCGTTCATTGCGCTCTGCTCCTGGTGCTGTGCTTCTTCACCAGCGCCGCCATCTGGCTGCTGCTCGATGCCGAGTTCCTCGGCATCGTGCTGGTGCTGGTGTACGTGGGCGCCGTGATGGTGCTGTTCCTGTTCGTGGTGATGATGCTCGACGTCAACGTCGAAGAATTCCGCAGGAGCCTGGCGGGCTACTGGCCGCTCGCCGTGGCGGTGGCCGGATTCGTCGTGTTCGCCATCGTCAACGTGATCGTGGTCAGGCACCTGGGCGGAGTGGGCTACAAGAGCGCGCCGCCGCTGCCCGAGCACTATTCGAACACCCGGGCGCTGGGCACGGTGCTGTTCACGCGGTACGCGTACCCGGCGCAGATCGCGGCCTGCATCCTTCTGGTGGCCAGCGTGGCCGCCATCGTCCTGACACTGCGCCGGCGCCGGGGGATCAAGCCCCAGGACATCGGCCAGCAGGTCGCGGTGCGCGCCCGGGACCGCCTGCGGGTCGTCAAGATGGCCTCCGAGAAGCGGCCATGATCGGGCTCACTCAGGTGCTGGCGCTTTCGGGCGTGCTGTTCGCAATCGCCGTGGCCGGCGTGTTCCTCAACCGCAGGAACATCATCGTGCTGCTGATGTGCATCGAGCTCATGCTGCTCGCGGTGAATTTCAACTTCGTGGCCTTTTCGCGCTTCCTCGGCGACATCAGCGGCCAGGTATTCGTGTTCTTCATCCTGACAGTGGCTGCGGCCGAGGCGGCCATCGGGCTCGCGATCCTGGTTGTGCTGTTCCGCGAACGGCGCAGCATCGACGTCGAAGACATCGACACGCTTCAGGGCTGAGGACAAAGGGAAAGCAAGGGGACCTTTAAGAAAAATGCAGTCGATCTACCTCACGATCGCCCTCGCGCCTCTGGCCGCCGCGATAATGGCCGGGCTGTTCGGCCGGATCATCGGCCGCGCGGGCGCGCACACCGTCACCATCGGCGCCGTGGCGCTGTCGTGCGCGCTCTCCATGTACGTGCTGTGGAAGTTCATGGCGCAAGGCATGGCGCCGTACGACGGCACCGTGTACACCTGGCTGGTCAGCGATGGGCTCACGATGCAGGTCGGGTTCCTGATCGACCACCTGTCCGCCATGATGATGGTGGTGGTGACGTTCGTGTCGCTGATGGTGCACGTCTATACCATCGGGTACATGCACGACGACGACGGCTACACGCGATTCTTCAGCTACATCTCGCTGTTCACCTTCTCGATGCTGATGCTGGTGATGTCGAACAACTTCATGCAGCTGTTCTTCGGCTGGGAGGCCGTCGGACTGGTCTCCTACCTGCTGATCGGATTCTGGTACACGCGGCCGACGGCCGTGTTCGCCAATCTCAAGGCGTTCATCGTCAACCGCATCGGCGACTTCGGGTTCGTGCTCGGGATCGCCGCGGTGCTGCGATATACGGGCTCGCTGGACTATGCCACCGTGTTCGCACACGCCGATCACTTCGCCGGCGGCTACATCCACCTGGGCGAGTCGACCCGGTGGTCCGCGATCACCTTCACCTGCATCTGCCTGTTCATCGGCGCCATGGGCAAATCGGCGCAGGTGCCGCTGCACGTGTGGCTGCCCGACTCCATGGAGGGCCCGACCCCGATTTCGGCGCTGATCCACGCGGCGACCATGGTGACGGCGGGCATATTCATGGTGGCGCGCATGTCGCCCCTGTTCGAGCTTTCCGAGACTGCCCTGTCGTTCGTGCTGGTCATCGGCGCGACGACGGCGCTCTTCATGGGATTGCTCGGCATCGTCAACAACGACATCAAGCGGGTGGTGGCGTACTCGACGCTGTCGCAGCTCGGCTACATGACCGTGGCGCTGGGCGTGTCGGCGTACGGCGCCGGAATCTTCCACCTGATGACGCACGCGTTCTTCAAGGCGCTGCTGTTCCTGGCGGCAGGCTCCGTGATCATCGCCATGCACCACGAGCAGGACATGCGCAAGATGGGCGGCCTGCGCAAGTACATGCCCTGGACGTACTGGACGTGCCTGGTAGGCTCGCTGGCGCTGATCGGATTTCCGGGCACGGCCGGCTTCTTCTCGAAGGATTCGCTGATCGAGGCGGTGGGGGCGTCGCACCGTTTCGGCTCCGGATATGCCTATGTCTGCGTGGTTGCCGGCGTGTTCATCACGGCGCTGTACACCTTTCGGATGTTCTTCATGACGTTCCACGGCGAGGAGCGCATGGACCACCACACAAAGGCACATTTGCACGAGAGCCCGTGGGTGGTGACGCTGCCGCTGGTGCTGCTCGCGATCCCGTCGGCCGTCATCGGATGGATCACCGTGGGGCCGGTGCTGTTCGGCAAGTTCTTCGAGGGTTCCATCAAGGTGCTGCCGGCCAACGACGTCATCGGGCACATGGCGGAGGAATTTCACGGCAGCGGGGCCTTCGTGGCGGATGCCTTCCTGGGCCTGCCCGTGTACCTGGCGTTCGCGGGAGTCGCAACCGCATTCCTGTTCTTCTTGAAGAAGCCGGAGCTCGCGGATTGGTGTCAGAGGTCCTTCAAGGGGCTGCACACGATCCTGGTCGACAAATACGGCTTCGACTGGTTCAACGAGCACGTGCTCGCGGCCGGCGCCCGGATGCTCGGGGCCGGCCTGTGGAAGGTGGGTGATCAGGTCTTGATCGACGGCGGCGCGGTCAACGGCAGCGCGCGGCTGGTCGGATGGCTGAGCTCGGTGATGCGCTACGCGCAGTCGGGATACCTGTATCACTACGCGTTCGCGATGATTCTCGGCCTGGCATCGCTGTTGCTGTGGCTGATCTGGCGGCCATGATGTTGAACGATCACCTGCTGAGCCTGCTCATCTGGCTGCCCATCGCCGGAGGCTTCGCCGTGCTGGGGTTGGGCGAGCGCGCCGCTGCGGCACGCTGGGTGTCGCTCGCCGTGTCGGCGGCCGCGTTACTGCTCAGCATCCCGCTGTGGGCCGGCTTCAAGACCGGCACGGCGGCGATGCAGTTCGTGGAGCGGGCGCCGTGGATACCGGCGATTCACTCCGATTTCCACATCGGCGTCGACGGAATCTCCATGCCGCTGATCCTCCTGACCACCTTCACGACCGTGCTGATCGTCGTCGCGGGTTGGGTGAGCATCGAGAAGCGGGTCGCCCAATACTTTGCCGCGTTCCTGATCTTGGAAGGCCTGATGATCGGCGTGTTCGCCGCGCTCGACGGGGTGCTGTTCTACGTGTTCTGGGAGGCGATGCTGCTGCCGATGTTCATCATCATCGGCGTATGGGGAGGCCCGCGGCGGGTATATGCCACGATCAAATTCTTCCTGTACACGTTCCTGGGGTCGCTCCTCATGCTGGTCGCTCTGATCTATATGTACCTGCAATCCGGCAGCTACGAGCTCTCGGCGTTCCAGGCCATGCCGCTCACCCTGAATGAACAGATCCTGATATTCCTGGCATTTCTGGCCGCGTTCGCGGTCAAGGTTCCGATGTGGCCGGTGCATACCTGGCTTCCGGACGCGCACGTGGAGGCGCCGACCGGCGGGTCCGTGGTCCTGGCGGCCATCATGCTCAAAATGGGGGGCTACGGCTTCCTGCGATTCTCCCTGCCCATCGCACCCGATGCGAGCCGCCATCTCGACTGGCTCGTGATCGCGCTGTCGCTTATTGCGGTGGTGTACATCGGCTTCGTCGCGCTGGCGCAGACCGACATGAAGAAGCTGATCGCGTATTCCTCGATCGCGCACATGGGTTTCGTCACGCTGGGCTCGTTCATCGGCTACCAGATAGTCGCCGTCACCGGCCGCACGGCGGGCATCGAGATGGGTCTCGACGGGGCGATCGTTCAGATGCTGTCCCATGGGCTGGTGTCCGGCGCGATGTTCCTGTGCGTCGGGGTCATGTACGACCGCGTGCACAGCCGGGATATCGCGGCCTACGGCGGGGTGGTCAACACCATGCCGGCATTTGCCGCATTCATGGTCCTGTTCGCGATGGCGAATGCCGGATTGCCGGGAACGTCCGGATTCGTGGGCGAGTTCCTGGTCATCCTCGCATCGTTCAAGGCGAACGTCTGGTACGCATTCCTGGCAGGCACGACGCTGGTGCTGGGCGCGGCCTATACTCTGTGGCTGGTGAAGCGCGTGATCTTCGGCGCCGTGGCCAACGACAAGGTGGCCGCGTTGAAGGACCTGGATGGACGCGAATATTTCGTGCTTTCCGCGCTTGCGGCCGCGGTTCTGCTGGTCGGCATCTGGCCCGCGCCGCTGCTCGACGTGATGCGAGCGACCACGCAGCATTTAGCCCAGCAGTTGCTGGTCTCGAAGATTCTTCCGTAAGGGTGCCATGAACTCCTTCAGCGTCGCCAATTTCAATTCGGGACTCGCACTCGCCGCACCCGAGATCTTCCTCGGCCTGGCTGCGTGCGTGATCCTGATGCTGGACCTGATGCTCAATGACGCGCAGCGGCACCTGACCGGCGTTCTCGCCGTCGTGGCGCTGCTCGTGACCGCCGTGCTCACGGTGATGCTGCCGGTGCATTCGAAGGTGGTGGCCCTCGGCGGGATGTTCGAGCTGGACCGGCTGGCCCAGGTGCTGAAGGTGGTGACGCTGCTCACGGTGACGGTGGTGTTCGTCTACTCGACGGACTACCTGCGGCGCCGGCAGCTGCTCAAGGGCGAGTACTACGTTCTCGGCCTGTTCGCCACGCTCGGGGGGATGGTGCTGATCTCGGCAGGAAGCCTCCTCACTCTGTACCTCGGGCTCGAGTTGATGTCGCTGTGCCTGTACGCGATGGTCGCATTCGACCGGGATTCCGGGATCGCCGCCGAATCCGCCATCAAATACTTCGTGCTGGGATCCATGGCATCCGGAACGCTGCTATACGGAATGTCGATCATCTACGGCGTCACCGGGAGTCTCGAACTCGCGAACATCTCGATCGGGGTGCACGGCGGATTCGCCGGAAACGTCGGGCTGCTGTTCGGTATCGCGTTTCTCATCGTCGGCATCGGGTTCAAGCTGGGCGCGGTGCCGTTCCACATGTGGATACCGGATGTGTACGAGGGTTCGCCCACCTGCGTGACCGTGTTCATCGGCACGGCGTCCAAGTTGGCGGCTTTCGCCCTGGCGATGCGGCTGCTGCCCGAGGCGCTCGCCGGTGCGCAGCCCGATTGGAGCCAAATGCTGGTGGTGCTCTCGATGCTCTCGATCGCCATCGGCAACGTCGTCGCGGTGGCCCAGACGAACCTCAAGCGCATGCTGGCGTATTCGACGATCTCGCACGTGGGGTACATCCTGCTGGGCATTCTCTCGGGCACGTCGCAGGGCTACCAGGCCGCCATGTTCTACATGGTGAGCTACGTGGTGGTGGCCGCCGGCGCCTTCGGCATGATCCTGCTTCTGGCGCGACAGGGCTTCGAGGCCGACAAACTCACCGACTTCAAGGGTTTGAACGCGCGCAGTCCCTGGTTCGCCGGCATGATGGCAATACTCATGTTCAGCCTTGCCGGGCTGCCGCCGTTCGTCGGCTTCTGGGCCAAGCTCGGCGTGATCCAGGCGGTCCTCAACGTGAACCTCACCTGGCTCGCGGTGGCGGCCGTGTTGTTCTCCGTCGTGGGTGCGTTCTTTTATCTGCGCATCGTCAAGCTCATGTACTTCGATGCACCGGTGGATTCGGCCGTCATCGGCGGATCCATGCTGATGCGCACCGTGTTGAGCGCCAACGCGCTGCTGGTGTTCGCGCTGGGCGTGGCCCCCGCGGCGCTGATCGCGCTGTGTCAGCAGGCGTTGCCATAGAGGCGGGACCCAAGCCGGCTGCTTGAGTTCGGGCGGATGACCCTCTTGCATTGGCTGCCGTAGCTAGTACAATGAGCGGCTCTCCGGTGCGGGGTGGAGCAGTCTGGCAGCTCGTCGGGCTCATAACCCGAAGGTCGTAGGTTCAAATCCTGCCCCCGCTACCAATTTCTCCCTTCTAGATCAACGAGTTACCATCGACTTGAGCGCCCACTGTCCCTGTTGCCCAGGCGATTGCGGGAGTCTTGCGGGACTTCGTCTCGCAGGCTTTTTCCGCCGCAGCAATCAGATTCGCCAGCTCCGCTTCCGAGTAGTGCGTCGTGATCCGACTACTCTTGTGCCCTAAGAGGTCTTGTCGATCCTCAAACGACACACCCGCCGCACGCAATCGACGGCCAAAGGTGTGTTTCAGATCGTGAACTCTTACGCGCCTGAATCCTTCTGGCGCTGCAGTCCCATGAGCTTTCTCCCACGCGTCGGCGGCTCGCTCCGGGCATTCTTCCAGGCGGTGCCGTACATTTTCTTGATTGGTATGCTGCGACCATCCTTTTCCTGGCGCACGAAAACGTACTCCGGATGCATCCCTCGCGCTTCCTCCACTGCCGATTTCGCGATCCGGTTCAACACCACCAATCGATCCTCCGCGTTTTTAACTTTGTCGCCCGGTATCACAAAAACCGACGTCTCTAACTCAGGCACTTTTCGTTCCCACGCCCATTTCAGACTGCAAACTTCCTCCTCGCGATTGCCGGCATTCACTTTGTACGACGCCATCCGCAGCAGGTGATCCGGCAGTTCGCGAAACAGAACCTCCTGCTCTTCCACTGAGAGAGAATGCGGCTTACGAGCATCTGTGACCGGAAACAGCTTGATCTTCGGCGCCGTCTCCAACCACGTCATCCCGCGCTCGTCCCGCCATTCATGCGCCGCCAGTCTCAAAATTCGACGTACCGCTTCGAGTGACAAATTGATCGTCTTTGACTTGACCCCATCCTTGCGACGCTTGTCGATGAACGGCTGCAACTTCTCCATGTACACCCCTGAGAGATAAAGATCCCCAATGAAAGGATCAAGAATCGCTAAATGACACGCGCGTATTGTCCAAAAATGGAATCGACTGACGTCAGGCTGCGGCCCGGTGGTAGTAGCTAAGCATTCCTCCGAGGCGCTGTCGGCGTTGTACAGGGTGATGGGGTAGGGCAGTGAGGGATCCAGGCTGCGGAAGTCGGTTTTCCAGGCCCTGATGATTGCGCTCGGAATGATAGTGCGCCATGAACTGTCGGACTGCGTGCTGAAGCGATGCCGGTCGAAGAAGAGCATCCGGCTCAAACACTCCTCTTTAATTGAGCGTACGAACCGCTCGGCGAAAGCGTTCAAATTAGGCGATCGTGGTGGCAGTCGAATGACTTGAACGCCTTCGCGGACGAGAACGCTGCGGAATGCTTCCGAGTATTTCGTATCCCGATCGAGAATCAAATAGCGCTTACCGCGAAGGAAGCCGTCGTTCAGGTCCGTGAGATTCCGCGCGATCTGCGTCATCCACCGGCTGTCGGGATGGGGAGTGATACCCGCGACCGTCACTGCACGGCTGGCGATATCGATGAAGAACAGGACGTAGTGTGTCACCGATCCCTTGATCGTGCAGACCTCGACGGTGAGAAAGTCTGTCGCCACCAGGCATTCCCAGTGAGCCCGGAGAAACGTCGACCACGGGATGCGCTTATCGCGCTCAGGGGCAGGATCGATTCCGTATTCTCTAAGAATGTTCGCGATCGTGCCGCGCCCGACCTCATGCCCCAAATTGGCCATTGCTCCTTGGATCCGTGTGTACCCCCACGATCGATTCTCAAGCGCCATGCGCAGAACGAGATTGACGATCGTCTGCATGACGCGAGGCCGACCGGGACCTCGCCGATGGCTGTAGTCCATTTGCATGCAACAATTTCTCGGTACCATCGCAAGAGGGTATCCGGTGTGACCAAGGTACGAAGTTCGTTCAAGACCCTGCGCCCGAGTGCATGCGCTCTTCTGGCGAGTCGACGGCGCTCAGTATCGGTAAAGCGAATGCGCCGCCCACCCAAGTGCTCCTTGAGCACGCGGTTCTCTTCCTGGAGGTACTCGATCACGTCCAGTTGATGGCGGTTGACCCACCCGGCGAATATCACGAGCAGCAACTGAAGAGGCTGAAACGGTGGGAACATTGCAGCAAGTATACCGACCAACCACCAAAGCGTCATTGAGCAGCGGCCTTGCGCATTCTCCGATCGCGTAGTTCGAAATTCTGGACACCACGCCATCGATCCATCCATGCCTGCGTGCATGCCGTGACAGCCGCCGTGATTCGGCTACCGTTTGCGATTCAACGATTCACGGCTTATTGGAGCGTAGTGGTAATAGATGGAGTCGGGTGCGACCCGGATCAACCGTGAGCAGCGCGCCTGCCGCCAACTCCGGAGCCATCTGTTGTAAAGCCGCGATCAGTGGGTCCCCGATGACTGCTGGGCTGAGGTTGTCCGAGCGAATTTGCACGACGCTGGGCTTCGTTCCCTGGGTTGCCGCCAGCATGGCGCTGAAATCCAAGTCGTGCGTCAATACGACGTAGTCGTATTTGGCGGCGTAGGCCATGATTTCGACATCGGGCGCGTCCATCCGGCCAATGCCCGACCAGTGAACCGCAGACAGACCCGCCGCACTCAGCCGATCTACCCAGTGCGGGGACAGGTTCATATCGACGAGAAGCTTCACGCGTCGGCCAACACGACCTCACGTTCCTCGGCCCGCCACGCGGCATATCGTAGCGCCTGGAGAATATCTTCCCGTTCGAGATACGGATACTCCGCCAGAAGTTCATCAACACTGCGTCCAGCTCCGATCTGTCCGACGATCATGCCCACGGTAACGCGTATCCCACGAATGCAAGCCTTGCCGCCCATAATTTCGGGCCGTTGTGTGATGCGGTCCAGCTTTTCCATGCGAGGTCTCCGGGTCCGGTGATGCAGCAATATTACAGTAAAGGAGCCGGCGTCCTGGTTCCGACCTCTTGGTGTACACCCGGGAAATACCAGGAGATCGTTTTTTCAAGAAGGGCTCCGGCAGGTCGAAAAGGCGCACCAGGAGATTGTGGGAGTTTTGCGGGAGTTCGTGCTGCTTTGTTGTGCTTCGTCGTGCTCTGGAGTCGATTTGCAACGGACATCCCGCGAGCGAAGTTGTTAAAAATCAAGTACTTGAGAACTACTAAAAAGTCGAAAAAATCCAAATTCCGTATGACCGCTATCTCATAACCCGAAGGTCGCAGGTTCAAATCCTGCCCCCGCTACCAATCAAATCAAGAAGTTGCAGCTGCCGATCGGCGTGATTAGCGACCTTCGGACTTTTCGCCCGATGATCGCTCCGATTCCATCCCCGTCGCTGACATAGCAAAGCGGAATTTATCGCCAGCGCCGTCCTTGACGATGATGCTGATATTCCTCACATCAATCGCGCGGCACCGGATTGCACGGCGCGCGCATAAAGCATCACGAGCCCGACAGGTTGCTGCGTTCTCGAAGAAGCGGGTCACTCCCACGCAGGATGACTCGGATTGACCCAGTCGGCTGGTCACGAACGGCAGGTCCGGAGCAGCCCATGTTTGGAGCGATTGCCCTCAGACTAATCAAACCACCCCAGATCCTTCGTATCCGGCATCGCGAACGGTTTGTCGAAGAAATCGAGTACCGTTCTGTTGAAGCGGGCGACGGGGAACCTGGCGTGCACTATTTTCCTTTGCGTCGGCTCATGGCAGGTGCAGTGACGTCACAGGACGAACCTTACACTAGGTGTAGCGGCTCGCAATTGAAACCGGCCGGGCTCGCATTCGGCGCACTTTCCTGCTCAAATTAACCGCAACTGACCGAGGGCGTCGGCTCACATTAGTTGCAAGCGAGCTTGCAATCGACGCCGCAGGCTCGCATTCCATCTTGTCCGGCTCACGCTCTGTGCAAGCGACGACAATCGTCCGTGCTCTGTGTGGTTGCTATCACGGGGTGCGAGGCATTTGGCGCCCGTATTCACGACGCAAAACCACAAGACCAAACACATCCACCACCGAATGCACAACGGCGGCGGCTATTAGACCAATCTCAATCAGTACATGGCCCAACAGCACAGACGCGAGAAAAACAAAGCCGGCATATCCGAACTTCGTCGGATTCATCGACTTGAAACCACCCGTTCCATAGTGGGCGAGCGTGAAAAGCAAGCTAGTCCACCAGATTCCGAGGAGCGGCTGCAGCGCTCCCCGACACAAAACCTCTTCGCCTACGCCGGCGCATAGGCCGAACCACAATGGGTTCAACCCACCAAGATCAGCTCGGCCGGCGAGTTCCAGCATTTGAGTTCTAAAGTTTGCGAAGACCTTGATCTTGAGGACTAAGATCCACGCCAATATGGAGAACGCGAGACCAATCGCGATACCCGTACCGATTTGCCGGACCATACTTCTGCCATCTGCCACCACTGCCCACAGTGGCCTCGGGCCGAATAAAGTAGTGATCAGCAACGCCAGAGCCATCAGGACCGCCCATTGCAGCAAAACCACACGTAGGCCAATGACTTTCCTCTCTAAATTCGTAGTCACCGATGCCGTCACTTGCTAACCCTCCTGCTTTCCGGTGGCCAGATAGCTCAAGAATGCAAGCGACTCCAGCCCGATTGCTGGGTTGATTCGCGGCGTCATATCGGCAGCCCCGCGCGCAACATCCTCTCGCGCAGCGCCGTGGTTCGCGTCGCATCCAGCGTGTTGTTGAACAGCGCCTTGATTTCCCCTGCTTTGGAGTCGAACTGCTCCACGAGGTCCTTGATGCTATAGCCGTGGCGCGTGAGGGTGGGCTCCAGGTCATCGATTTGGCGGGAGAGCACCGATTCGACCACCTCGACCGACACGGGCCGCTCGCCGGACTGGTAGTTCGCCTCGAGCGCCAGGTTCAAATGCATTTGAATCTGCAGCGGCGTGCGCAGCATGCTAGCCAGCACGTCGATGGCCTCTACGGTGAGGATGGTTTCCGCCTCTTTCTTGTCTGCAGCACACGTACCAAGGAGCCAGCGGATATATTCGCGCTGGCTGCCGGCAATGCCGTCGAGCGAGAACACCTCGGTGCGATAGCCGATCTCTTCCATGGTCGGCCGGCGCAAATCGTTGCGCAGCTTCGGGTGGCCGGCCAGCACGACGGCAAGCCGGCCGCCGCCGCCCTCGACCAGTTCCATCAGCCGTTTGAGCTCGACCAACGTGTGCCGGTTCAGGTCATGCGCCTCATCGACGAAGAGCACCACCGGCTTCTTGTTCTTGCGCACCAGGTCGCGGAGCTCGCGTTCGCGCTTCGCTCCGCTCGGAATGCGTACCTGTTTTTCGGTGGACAAATCGTAAAACAGTGCGGCGATCAGGGTGGCGAGCTTGATGCTGCGTTTCTCGACCGACAGCGACTTTGGGACCGTGATCTTGCGCTCCTCTTCCAGGATCTCCTGGAGCCGGCGTAGCAGCGCCGTCTTGCCGCTGTCGACCACCCCGCAGACCGCAATTAGCCCGCCCTCGCTGATCGCGCCGCGGACATCCTTCATCAATTCTTTGTGGTGCGCGGTCTCGTAGTAGCCCGCTTGATTGAGCGGCACGCGCAAGCCGAAATGCTGCATTACTTCAACCCGCATGCTGCTCTCCCTGTCGTTGTCGGAAATACTCTCGCACTCGAGCGAGGACCACCCGGCGCATCCGCGTCTCGGCGAGCATCTGGTCGATGAAAGCACGATCCTCGGACGATAGTTTCGCCAAGGAGATGGCCAACTCGTCGGCGATGGCGAGTTTCGCCGCGAGCACCGTCGGATAGCGGTACTCGAGGGCGTCAGAGTCAAACGGCTGGCGTGGGATCGATGCCGCCGAGACAGCGCTCGGCGCGAGGCGGACGTCATCTCCGGCGAGCGCCGCGATCGGTAGCCCGAGCTGATCGGCGAGGGACCGGATGCGGTCGGCGCGTTCGTCGGATTTGGTGCGTTTGAAGGCCCGATAGCGATGCAGCGGGATGGGGCCAGCCACCGGATGGTAGGGTCCATAACGCTCGCCGTCGTACTCAGCGTAGAGCTCGTCGTCGAACAATCCCCACAGCAGCACCACGTTGTCCCCGGCCATGTCCGGTTCCACTTCGTACTCGGTGCCGTCAATGCGGATGCGGGCATCGGGACCGACTTTGCGCCGCTCGGGTTCGCGCGCGAAGCGGCAGAACTGCTCCCAGGTGCACATCTCGCGCAGGCCTTCGGCGGGTAGGTTGGCGACCCAATCCTCGAGGCGCGAATGGGGTTCGGAGCGATGGCGCTGATCGTTGTAGCGCAGCAGGTAGCGCAATAGCCAATCATTGGCCTGCTGCTCGGTGTCGGGCTTGTGAAAGTGATAGAGCGTTTCGTGGGCTTCCTTGACGGTCCGAAAGGGTCGCTCGACCTTGCCCTTCGAGCGCGCAGTCGTGCGCCGGCCGTCCTTGCCCGCCGGCACGTGGGTCTTCCACTCGATGCCTAAGGCCTGCATCACGTTCTGGAATACCCGACTCTTGGCGACCGGTCCGTTGTCGAGATAAATCATCGCTGGCCGTCCCTGGAAGGGATAGGCGGCATCCGCCTTCGGTGCCATGGCGTTGAACAGGAAGCGCAGCGCCGATTCCACGTCCTCCCCATAGATGCAGCGGTATTCCTGGTAGGCCGTGCCGCTGCGGTCATCGACAACACTGAAGATCGCAAGCGTTGGCGCACCTTTGGTGGGATCGATCCACTGCGGATGCTCGATATGTTTCAAGTCCGACGAGGTGATGTCGAACTGCCAACAGTCGTTGCTGTGTTCGGCCTGGAATCTGACCGCCGCCGGCAACACGCGCGGCTTGCCATGATCGACTCGGTGCGCGGCATGCGGCCGCTTGCAGTCCTGCAGCGCCCGATACACGGTGGCCGGTGAGACACCGTACAAGCTCGCCATCGCGGCGACCTGGGCCGCACGCTCGGGGCTCTTGTGCGACAGGCGCTCAAGCCGCTGCCGCAATTGCAGCAATGAATCGCTTGGGATCTGCTTACGCCGCGCGCACGGCATCGCGATCGGCCGCGGCCAAATACGTGTACAACGTCTCGCGGCTGATGCCTAAATCGCGCGCCACGCGCGCCTTCGCTTCGCCGGCCGCCACGCGTCGGCACGCCTCGGCGATTCGTTCCGGGGGCAGAGATTTCTTGCGGCCCCGGTAGGCGCCGCGCTGCTTCGCGAGCGCGATGCCCTCGCGCTGACGCTCGCGGATCAAGGAGCGTTCGAATTCCGCGAAGGCCCCCATCACCGACAGCATCAGTGTCGCCATCGGCGAGTCCTCGCCGGTGAAGGCCAGGTGCTCCTTGATGAACTCGATGCGGATGCCGCGCTTGACCAGCTTTTGAACAACGCGGCGCAAGTCATCGAGGTTGCGCGCCAGGCGATCCATGCTGTGCACGACCACCGTATCGCCTTCGCGGACGAACGCGAGCAGCGACTCGAGCTCGGGCCGCTGCGCGTCCTTCCCCGAGGCCTTCTCGGTGAAGAGCCGATCGACCGGGACCTGGTCCAACTGACGCTGGGTGTTTTGCTCGAAGGTGCTGACTCGCACATAACCGACGCGCTGTCCCTGCATGGAGGGTCCCTCCGCTCAAAACTGTCAAATTGGAATCTAAGACCCTGGACAGTATGTGTCAATGAATGCGAATAGGAACTTTAGTTGGACACCTTTCGGCTCCCTTCCTGACGCTAGGTTAGGGTGTAGCTCAGTTTGACAGGTGGGGCGGCCTCGGTTGAGTTGCAAAGAGCGTGAGCTGGTCAAGATGGATTGCGAGCCGGCGGCGTTGATTGCAGGCTGGCTCGCAAATAATCTGAGCCGCCGCCGTCGATCAGTCGCAGTTATTCTGAGCTGGAAAATGCACTGACTGCGAGCCCGGCGTGTTTCGATTGCAAGCCGCTACAACGATCGACTCGGACCCGCCAGTTTCGCGCGCTATCGCTTCGCGTAATAGCGCGCACCAGGTAAGCCGTCGAAATCCGAATCCTGAGTCCAGAGCGTTGCGCGATGCCGATGCGCCGTCGCCAGCATCATGCTGTCTGCCATGGCAATGGCATGCTGGATCGATAGCCGCGCCGCCTCAAGCGCAGTCGCGCGATCGAGATCCACAACTCTCCCTTGCTCCATGACCGCAACAGCTCGCAACGCGTCGTCTTCATTCCTCTGCTGGCTGACTCGCTTGAACACTTCGAACAACGCGAGGGTCGGCACGATCAATGATCGCTTGGCTTCGATCGGTTTTGCAAATATCGAAGCGTTGGGTCCGTCGGCCAAGTACTCGAGCCATGCGGAAGAGTCCACCACGTTCATACACGGTCGGCATCACGAGGCACGCTGGTGTCGATGCCCTTGAGCGACCCTCGAGCAGCTTTAGTCGGCCGCACCGGCACGAGTTCAATACGCCCCCGATACTCGATGGCATGGAGTTTCTCGCCAGGCTTGATGCCGAGTGCTTCGCGAATCTTCGATGGAATGACGATCTGGAACTTTGACGACACAGTTATGGTGCTCATACGAATTTCCGATCGATTATGCTGTCGTAAAGCGAAACGCAAGTTTACCAGGACTTGCTTTGGCGCGACACCCACTCCGGCACCTGTGTCCAATTTGTGCCGAAGTAAGATTGGGTGTGCCGTGATGTGGCGGGGATGGAGGCGGGCAAGCGCTGCAAGTGATTGATTTAAAAGACCCTTGATATCCCCGAATCCGGCTCATAACCCGAAGGTCGCAGGTTCAAATCCTGCCCCCGCTACCACAAAATCTGTTCCGTGCGTGGGCGGCTGAAACCAGGATTCCGGGGTTGAGGTGGTAGCTCGCCCACAACGAGCCGTCCGGGTCCGGGGTATAGGCGATCCGGCCAATCAGGTCCCTCAGGGCCAGCCGACCGAACAATGCGCTGTGGGTCCGCCCCTCCAACGCCTCCTCGATCTGCCGCAGGTACGCCTCGGCTGCTTTGGGCAGCAGCGCCAGCACGCGCGCTTGCTTCTGCGGATCTCCGAACGGACGTTGTGTGACGTGCTCGAAGCCGCTGAAAGCTACGAGGGCCGCGTGGGTGGGCTCTCCCCAGGCTAGCGTGCTGGAGGGAAGATGACATGCATCGCCGCGGATCTTCGGACGGGTACTGAAATTGACGCGATAACATTCCTTGCAACAGGACTGAATTTATCGTGCCGCGGCTCGATGATCGCGCGGGCCGGGCAGGCTTAGGTGTCTGACCAAGGATTGACGATCATCGCAACCGACGACTCGAAGTCGGCCTGGTTGCGAGTCGCCAAGGTCAATTTGTGGACTCGAGCTGTTGCAGCGATGAATGCGTCCATTACTGCGATCGGCCGACCCAACCCTTCGCGGTGAGCGACGATGCGACCCCAAGCGTCCGCAGTAGCGGCGTCGATCGTCAATATTCGTTTTTCGAAACGAAGTGGCAGCCCGCTCTCCACCCATTCATTCAAGCTCTTGCGCCGTCGTCCTGCGACGAGGAGTTCGACTCCGTGTCGAAGCTCTGCGATTGTCACCACGCTGATGAACACGCGGTCCTCGTCTGCTTCGGCCAACCAACGCACAACGCCAGGATTCGGCCGGGGTTTCGTCCACTCCGATAGAAGATTGGTATCCAGCAAGAAATTCATAGTTCGACTTTGCGCGGACCGGCCTTGGAGCGTTTAACTCGTACGCCTGAACCCCGAAGTGGGGATGAGGCGAAAAATTCTGCAAGATTGCCGGCGCGTTTGGTTTTGCGTTCCCATTCGTCCGCGGAAACCACAACCACCGACTTTCGTCCGCTTCGTGTAACTACCTGTGGTCCTTTCGACTGGGCGCGATCGATCACCTCGCAAAATTTGGCCTTGGCTTCCGCGACTGTCCACGTATCCGCGCCCATGATGCTACCTCTTCATATATGGTCACGATGGTCATCGTAGTCAAATGGGCCCGTGGATGCAAGGCCGCGTCGGCGCCCGGAATCGAGGGTAACAATGGCGGCAAATCCTGCCCCCGCCACCATGTCCAACCGGTCCGTTCCGCTCCCCACGTAACCATCATTTAATGCTCGCGATCGTGGCTAAAGGCATCGCGACTTCACAACGGCGCAAGGCCTCTCGGGCCAGCCGTGCCCGAGCACCTAACGACGCCGCAATCGTGTTCACGGTTCACACGTCGTAGTCATCGAGCGACCAACCCATCTTCCTGAGATAGTCCCATGACCACCAAACTTAACACCGCCATCACCGGGAGCGCGGGTTCAAACGGCACCTACGGCAATCCAAAAGGGACGAGTGGGGGCCCCGGCGGCGTTGGCGGCTGCACGGGCGACGGCGGATTTCAATCGGCGCAGCGGAAGCATCACCGGAGGCACCGGTGCGGTGGCTCCCAGCGACAACTACACAGTTTCACCGATCACGGCCTTGCGCACTTCGCCGTCGACGTGTGCAAGTCGTAGCGCGCAGGATCAGCAAACATTCGAGCGGCACACGGCCACCCCCGATTGCTGCCGTTCGCGAGGGACTGCTGTGGGTCAATGTTCCTCGCCGGGCCCCTGATAAACGGGCATGGTAAAATTCGGCGAAACGACAGGTCTGGAGCGAGGCTACGGCTGCGGTTTATCAGAGGCATTCGAGCGGATGAAATCGCGGCAGGGAAGCGGCCGCTCATAGCTTAGGGTAGGCTAGTGGCACACTAACGAAGGGCCTGCGCATGGCCAACCGTGCCGAACCAAAAATCCTCGGAGTCCGTCCGTGACGAGAGCGCGGTGAGCGGTCAGGACAACGCGGTCTTTCTGAGCTACGCCTCACAAGATGCGGAGGCCGCCCAGAGGATTTGCGAGGCACTGCGAGCCGGTGGAATCGAGGTTTGGTTCGACCAGAGCGAGCTGCGGGGCGGCGAAGCCTGGGACCAGACCATCCGCAAGCAGATCAAGACCTGCGCTCTGTTTATTGCGGTCATCTCGCACACCACACACGATCGCCGTGAGGGGTACTTCCGTCTTGAATGGAAGCTGGCGGTTGATCGCTCTCACCTCATGGATGCCGACATGGCCTTCCTGATGCCGGTAGTCATCGACGGCACGCGTGATGATGATGAACGAGTTCCCGAGCGGCTCCGGGAGGTGCAGTGGACGCGCCTGCCGGGCGGGATCGCGCCGCCTGCCTTCGTCGAGCGTGTACGGCGTCTGTTATTAGGGGACCCGGCACAGGAGCCGACCAGGAGCGCCCCGGCGGCGGTTTGCGCGTCGGCGGCGCCGGCGACCCGAAAGCCCGTCCTGCCATTGTGGCGCTCGAAGTCGGCACTCCTCGTAACGATCGCCGTGGTCGTCCTCTCGCTCGGTTACCTCGTAGCAAACCGATTGGTACTCTTTAAGCATAGCGCGCAGCTGCGGGCGGTGCCGGGGCCTGCGGCTCAGCGCGCTCCCGACACCGGCTTCAACCCCCCGCCGCACTCGATCGCGGTGTTGCCGTTCGTGAACTTGAGCGGGGACAAGGAGCAGGAGTACTTCTCAGACGGGCTGGCTGAAGAACTGCTTAACTCACTATCTCGGATCAACGAGCTCCAAGTGGCGGGCCGCACCTCTTCGTTCTACTTCAAAGGCAAGGACTTTGATCTCGGCACGATCGCGCGCAAGCTGAACGTCGGCTCGGTACTTGAAGGCAGCGTGCGTCGCTCGGGCAATAAGCTTCGAGTAACCACGCAACTCATCAACACGGTCACTGGGTTTCATTTATGGTCCGAGACCTATGACCGGGAACTAAAAGACGTGCTGAAGCTGCAGACTAACATCGCGGAAGCTGTGACGGGCTCCCTTAGGATCGCGTTACTCAGTGGGCTCGCTGAGAAGATCGAGCTCGGCGGAACACGTAATCCTGCTGCGTTCGACGCTTACCTTCGTGGCTCGAAGGCTTACAATTTTTACCATGAAGGACAAGATCTGCTGGTAGCAGTCGGGGCATATACGGAAGCGGTGGGGCTGGATCCGAGCTATGCGCTTGCGCTCGCGGACCGATCCAGAGCCTTCACCGATTACGCCGAGGAGTATGCCACTGGGGCGGCAATTCGGAACGGCTTCGACAAGGCGCGGGCCGATGCCCACAGGTCCGTGGCGCTTGCGCCGGATCTGGCGGAAGGCCATCTGGCGTTAGCGCGCGTTCTCGAAGCGGGATCGCTTGATTTCAGACAGACTATTTTGGAGTATGAACGTGCCGTGGAACTAGCGCCGGGTAATGCGCAAGTGCTGCGGGACTACGGGCTGTTCGCTGTGCGAATGGGTCGCACCGCTGCCGGTCTCGCCGCTGCCCGTCGCGCTGTGGCTCTGGATCCATTGAGTCGCCGCAGCCACAGTAACCTTGGCCTTGCGTTGTATTTGGCCCATCAGTACGCCGAATCTATTAATGCCACGCAAGCGGCGCTGATGCTGGACCCCGCTCGCGTGCAGAACTATGCTCATCGCGGTTTGGCAGAGTATTCGCTCGGCAACATTCAGGGTGCACTCAGATCATGCGAGACTCGACCGAACAACTGGCAGAGTCAGATGTGCCTCGCCATCGTCTACGATAAACTTGGCCGACATGCGGATGCGGAAACCGTGCTCGCGAAGATGGAGGCTTCCATGGGCGATGCCCCGGCTTACCAATACGCCGAGATTTATGCGCAATGGGGAAACCGCAGCAAGGCACTGGAGTGGTTGGACACAGCGGTTCGGATGGGTGACCCGGGCCTGGGGGATCTGAAATTCGACATGCTCGTTGATCCACTGCGTACGGAGCCGCACTTCTTGGCGATTGAGGAGGCACTGCAATTTCCGCCGCAATAGAGATTTCGCCTTTCTGGAAAAACCAACCCACACGGATTGTGCCGAGGCATCGCCCAGCAAACGATGCGGCGTTGGCAAAGTGATCGCCTGCCAATCGCATACATGGACGCCCATCGATCATAGGCAACGCTCGGACGGCTGGTAGCAGCGGATGAGTCGCCTCGACCGAAGTTCACTGGCGCTTCGATCCCTGACCTGGATACGGCGCCGGTCCCGTCGATAAGGCCGCCTTGTTAGGATAGTAGAGTTGGTAATACCAGGCGCAGGCGGTCTCGATCTGAGCTTGGATGCGCGGCGGAATCTCGTGTCTCTTGGGCTTGGTTACCCGCTCGGATTGCGTATGCAAATACTTCATCCGGTAGTGGCTGTCGCTCTCCTGAGGGCCCATCAATTCAAGCTTGTCGTGATTGATCTTGAACGGGGACAGCCCCAGCCAGGCGTAGATATGTGACATGCAGGCGGTGGGCTGTTCGACCAAATCCTCGAAGCGAATGAAATACAAGTGCTCCTGCACGGCCTTTGGGAGATCCGGCACGGCATGGAGCGAGATCATCGGTGCACCGATGGTCTTGTCCTTGGCGAACAGCAGATCGGCCCGACCGAAGCGGTCGTAATCGGCCAGGTGATCCATGAAGTCCAGGAAGATGGTTCGCTGGTGCTGCGCCTCGATCGAGCCATAGATCTGGCCTAAATCCCGCAGACACACCAGAAGCTTGGCCCCTGGCTCGATCTGCAGCAGCAGCTCGACGCAGTGCAGCCACGCCCGATTCTTGTCCACCACCGCCTTCTTGGTGCAGTGCTGATTCCAGCCGCGCAGGAACCCTTGCGTGGCCGAAGCGAGATGACCATAGCTCGTCTCAAAGGAATGATCGAGCTGGGAGAGAAAGAACTGGTCGTCGCTTACCATGCGCCGCAGCCCCAGGACGAGGTTGCACAGCGGCGAGCTTAAGCCCTCGCAGTGAATGTCCGGGTGCTGCGCCAGCATCTGGCACAGCAGGGTGGAGCCCGCGCGGGGCAACCCGGTGACGCCGACGAAAGTTGGATGGGTCATGTATTGTATTCCCGCTCAGAATCCCTTGGCGATGATAATCCATGCACGCACCGAGCTGCTGGCGCCCGCCAGAATCGGCGCCGATCCGAGGCGCGCGGCGAGCGCCGCCTTCGCGCTCCACTGGTCCGGCCCCGTCCAGTTGAGCCCCAGGCCCGCGCCATTGATGATCGCCGTGTTGGTGCCGGCGGTCCAGACGTTCTCGTTTAGGGTCAGGTGCTCGGTGTCGAAGAAGCCCACCCCCTGCCACTGTCCATGCCAGGCGGGCAAGTCGCGGCGCCATTCGATCGTGGTTTGAATTCCCGCATCGCCGGTGAGTGCGCTCATGTCATAGGATCGAACCGTGTAAGGGCCGCCGGCGATCATTTTCTGCGATGGGTCGAGGTTGGCATTGGCCCATTGCCAGGACACGGTGAGGTACAGACTGTCCTTGGCGGCCATTCGTTGCACGCGCGCGAGCGTAGCATTGCCCTGCAGGAAGGAGCCCCGCGTGTCGGCGGTGGCCGCGTCGGCCAGTTCCGCCTTGGCATCGTCGAAACCGACGCGGCCCGACGTGAGCCCCAAGCTCCAGGTCGTGAGGCCCCCGGACAGCAGGGCATCGCGTTCGTCGCCGGCAAGGCCCGCCGTCCAGTCATCGAGGTGCCGGTGGGTGCGGATGGCGCTCACATCGATATCGTCCTTGAGCCCCTTGCGGTCGAATTGCAGCTGCGCGTACAGATCGACATTGAGGCTGCGCACCAGCGGCTGCTTGGCCCACAGGCTGTCCACGTCGGCGGTGCCGTGGCCTTGCAGCGAGGCGAGGGAGTCGCCCAAGATGTAATGCAATGCCGAATATGAGGCCCCCAGATGAGTTCCCGCGCCATTCAGCAGCCAGTCGTACATCAGGCGGCCATAGTCCATGTCCTTGCCCGAACTCAGCACGCTCGCGTCTAGGACATCGCCGTGGCGCAGAGGATTATTGAGGGCGATCTCGCCCCCGAAGCGGGCGCTGCCGGTATAGCGGTTTCCATAGTTGTCCGCCGTGACATTCCCGGCCACGGCGGGTCCCGGCGCGGCCTGCACCAGGAGGTCCGAAGTGCCGGCGGCCTCGCCCGGTTTCAGCGTAGCGCTCGTCACGGCGCCCGGTGTGTCGGACAACAACAAGAGCACCCGGTCAAGCTCGACCTGCCCAATCATCGCCCCGTTCTTCAGCGGCGCGAGCGCGGAGTCAAGCAGCGCATCGCTCACCCGGCTGCGGTTGTCGAGAATGATCTTGCCGTAGCGCGCTTCGATCACCTGGATAGTTACCACGCCGTTGCGAATGGATTGCGCGGGAATCAGAGCCCGGGTGAGCGGATAGCCGTGCGCGTGGTAAAACTCGGTGATGCGGGCCACCCAGTCATTGAGTTCGGGCAGGGTGAGTTCCCGGCCTTCGGCCCCCGCGATCAGGGCGTGCAGGGTTGCGGTATCGAAGGAAGAATTGCCGGTCATCTGGATCGAGGTCACGGGGAATGGGGCGCTCGGCGGTAGGGTTGCGTTGCCCTGCGGTTCGATGACCAGGCCCGGATTGTCGCTGGGTGTAGGGGGCGGCTCCACCGGTTGGATCTGCTGTAGGAGTGAACCTGCGCCCGGAGGAGTGGGTGCAGGGGGCGTAGCCGGCCCAGCTGCGTGCGCGGCCCATGGAATCAAGGCGAAAAACCACCCTGCTCGCGAACCTGCGCACGATGCTGTCGGGAGGCGGCTCATTAACCGTCATCCGTCTTCGGCCGGGTTTCTCGAAAACCAGTCCGGCGCGCGGCAACGGCAAATCCTCCCTCCAATTCGCCGGTAGTCATTGCACCGAATACGGCGGAACGAGATTCAAAGTGGAAAGAGCGAAGCTCGTATTGGACACCCTTATAAAAACAAAGTCGGTGGGAACGGCAAAAGCTGGTGCATTGCTGAGCATCATGTATGGCCCGACCACTTGCCCCTGACTGTCTGTGTACCTGCCCACCGAGGGGATGCGTCGTGGCAGCAACGGAGGCATTGCTTCACGCGGGGGCCACACACGGCGGCGCGGCGCACCTGACTCCAGACCAATCGGTAAATACGGTTCATCGAGGCGTGACGGTTCATGTTCTTATCCCCCCAAAGCCAACCATCCCATCGTCCAAGTTGATGACGCCTTCCTCGATGTCGCGCCTCAATGGATATTACGTCAATATATGATATCGGTGATCGGTTGCGAGCCGACTGGAGGAGGGTCGGGTTTTTGTCATAATGTGGGCTGCCGGATATCTGTCAGCAGTCGGTAATCTCGGCCAGGCCGCGTGTTGCGAAATGCATCGCGCTCAACGGCGTCACCGACGTTCGGCAATTAGCGCCGCGCGACGAGTTGATCCTTAGGTTGGAGCGAAGCAAGTGCTGCGTGAACCTCAGCAAGCTGCGCCTTGAGTTCGCTGATCTGCGCGTCCTGGGCCAGCGCGTGCTCATGCTCTTTCTGCACCTCATTGAGCAGCATCGGGGCAAGCTCGTCATAGCGTACGCCATCGATGCGCCCGCTCGCATCCCGAATCACCAGTTCCGGATAGACATTCGCCACTTCTTCGGCGATCAGCCCGTATTGGACCTCTCCCTTTGGGTTCGTCTTCAGATGGAATGACACGGGCCGAAGTTGACGCAGTTTCTCGCTCACAGATCCCATGGGTGCAATATCGGTCTTGTAGCGCTCGGAGGAGGCCTTGACCCCGAGCTGCCCCGCGGCCGTGATCACCACCTCATTGCCCGTGAGCTTGGAATCCACGATTCCCGCGATGAACGTCTTGGTCTCCTTCCCGGCAGTCCCGATGCGAATAATCCCGGCGTCGCCGGAGTCACCCTCGTTGCCAATTTCGATATTGTTGCTGCCGCTGCTCAGATTCATACCGGCCTGATACCCTAGGGCAATGTTGTTACTGCCAGTCGTGTTGGAGAGTAAGGCATTGAGCCCATAGGCCGTATTATCGCTGCCGGTCGTGTTGTCGGCCAGCGCTTGGTAACCGGAAGCGGTGTTATCGTCTCCCGTCGAATTGATCAGGAGCGCATACGACCCGGAGGCGGTGTTGTAGCTGCCGGTCGTGTTAAATTCGAGCGCCGTATTCCCCGAGGCCGTGTTGTAGGAGCCGGTCGTGTTGGAATAGAGCGATTGGTTCCCGGAGGCGGTGTTGTCGCCGCCGGTCGTGTTGGAATAGAGCGCTTGGTTCCCGGAGGCGGTGTTGCCGCTGCCAGCGCTGTTGGAATAGAGAGCGGCATAACCGCTGGCCGTGTTGAAGCTTCCGGTGGTGTTGAAAAACAGCGCCTGCTGCCCCGCCGCGGTATTGCCGGCGCCGGTCGTGTTGGAAATGAGCGCACCGGCGCCAGAGGCGGTGTTGTCGTAGCCCGTCGTGTTGGAGTTGAGCGCAGCGTCCCCGGTGGCGGTGTTGCCGTGGCCGGTCGTGTTGTATTGGAGCGCAATGAACCCGGAAGCGGTGTTGCCGTAGCCGGTCGTGTTGAATTCGAGCGCATCCTCCCCGGAAGCGGTGTTGGTAAGGCCGCCATTCGAGGCGGCCGGCCCGCCGAGCGCGCCCCTCCCCACTCCCGTATTGCCGTTTGAGTCGCTCGTGCCGTTCCCGGCAGGCACTTGCCCGAACGCGGTGCCCGCCAGCAACGCCAGCGCCATCGCGCGCCCTAATATTGACTTGATGTCAGTCTTGCCACGCATGAGTCCACCTCTGTTGTTGATCACTTCTTTACCCTTCGGCCTCTCCAACATGCCTGCACGCAGGTATATCGGAATCGGAGCCCAAAAGTGACATCGGCTGGACACGCTGCGGCTCGGCGGCACTCGAGCGTCATCGATGAGCGCTTGCGGGAGGCACTTCAAGGCATCGAGCGCCGGCTTCTCATCCATCCATAGTACGGTACCTCTACCGTTGCGCGACCAACTTGTCCCGCGCCTTGAGATCTTCGATTACCGCCGACAGCCGCTGCTTCAGATCGTCCACCTCGGCGACCTTCCGCTCAAGCGACGCGATCTTCGTGGCGTCCGCCTCATGTTGCGCCACCAGCGTCGCGACCGTGCTGTGCTCTTGGTCGATCTTGGCTGACTGCTTCTGCATCTCGTTGAGCAGCATCGGCGCAAGCTCGTCATAGCGCACGCCGTCAATGTGGCCACCCGCATCGCGGATCACCAATTCGGGAAACACCTTGATCACTTCTTCGGCGATCAGTCCGTATTGAACCTCTCCCTCTGGGTTCGTCTTCAGATGGAATGACACGGGCCGAAGTTGACGCAGTTTTTCACTCACAGATCCCATGGGTGCAATATCGGTCTTGTAGCGCTCGGAGGAGGCCTTGACCCCGAGCTGCCCCGCGGCCGTGATGACCACCTCATTGCCCGTGAGCTTGGAATCCACGATTCCCGCGATGAACGTCTCGGTCTCTTTCCCAGCAGTCCCGATGCGAATAATCCCGGCGTCGCCGGAGTCTCCCTCGTTGCCAATATCGATATTCTTGTTGCCGCTGCTCAGATTCATACCGGCCTGATACCCTAGGGCAATGTTGTCATTGCCAGTCGTGTTGGAGAGGAGGGCGTTGAATCCATAGGCGGTGTTGTTGCTGCCGGTCGTGTTGTCGGCCAGCGCTTGATAACCGGAGGCGGTGTTATCGTTTCCCGTCGAATTGATCAGGAGCGCATACGCCCCCGAGGCGGTGTTGTCGATTCCGGTCTGATTGGTCTGCAGAGCTGAGATCCCCAAAGCGGTGTTGTCGGAGCCGGTCGTGTTGGAATTGAGCGCGCTGGCCCCGGAGGCGGTGTTGTCGCTTCCGGTCGAGTTGGAATAGAGCGCACCGGCACCCGAGGCACTATTGCTACTGCCGGCCGTGTTGGAATAGAGCGCCTGATACCCTGTGGCGCTATTGTCACTGCCGGTCGTGTTGGAGACAAGCGCACTGACCCCGGAGGCCGTGTTGTAGGATCCGATCGTGTTGGCAAAGAGCGCGTTCGATCCCGAGGCCGTGTTGTAGGAGCCGGTGTTACTACTGAGCGCTTGATACCCGGAGGCGGTGTTATAGGAGCCGGTCGTGTTGGAATTGAGCGCGCTGGCCCCGGAGGCGGTGTTGTAGGAGCCGGTCGTGTTGGAATTGAGCGCGCTGGCCCCGGAGGCGGTGTTGTAGGAGCCGGTCGCGTTGAGAGTGAGCGCTTTCCACCCGGAGGCGGTGTTTCCGGCGCCGGATGTGTTGGTAAAGAGGGCCGCAAATCCAAGGGCGGAATTATAAGCGCCGGAATTATTTGCCAACGAATAGCTCCCGCAGGCGGTGTCTTCGGAGTCATCGCTGGTCACGCAGATTTGTCCATAGGCCGATTCGGCGACGGCGACCAGTGCAGCGATCAATATGAGCGGGCGCCAAATGAAATGCCTCACGATAATTGGCCCTCTTGGCCGCTCATTGTTGTCTTGGGTAGTCGCGGGCCAAACCAAGGATCTGAGCGCGGCCGGGCTTGAATTGATCTCAATTGGCGTACGCAATGGTTCGTCCTCCGATGGTGATCACTTCCTTGGTCTCCCAGCCGATCCGAGGTACCGGCACTGAGAGATATCGGAATCGGAGGGCAAAAAGCGACATGGACTTACCCCACGCGGCATAGCTTTTGCTCCCGGACCAATTGTCGGTGCACTCCTCGGGTGCCGCGATAAAAGTCCCCGCGACCCCCGGCGGACCATTAAGATGGCGATCTTGCGGCGTTAGGTATCGGAGTGACGGAAAAACTAAAACTCAGCGTCTTCATTTCGTCCCCCGGCGACGTGGCTGAGGAGCGGGCACTGGCGGGTCGAGTGTTTCGGCGCCTGGCAAGCGAATTCGCCGACGCCCTGGTCCTCACGACCATTCTTTGGGAGCACGAGCCGCTGTTCGCCCATTCGGGCTTTCAGGAGCAGATTCCCCGACCGTCGCAGTGTAATCTCGTTGTCAGCATCCTGTGGTCGCGCCTGGGAGCGCGCCTGCCAGCCGACTTCGCTTCCGAACCTGGGCATCCGCCACCAACGGGGACGGAGTTCGAGGTCAGGGATGCCATTTCCGCATACGAGAAGTTCGGTCGTCCCAACCTCTTGATCTATCGCAAGCGCGCGGCGCCTCACGTGGACATGGCGAGCGCCGACGCGGAGGAACGCTTTCGACAGTACAAACAGCTCACGGAGTTTTGTCGCACGGCGTTCTATGACGCCGAGGGAGCGGCGATCGTTGCGCACCACGGCTTTGCGGATGGCGCCGACTTCGAGCGCCAACTGACCGAACACGCGCGTAAGTGGATGGTCCGTGAGCTCGAGAAGGCCGGCGAGCACGAGTTACGCCCGCGCTGGACGTTCGGCTCGCCATTCCGGGGACTTCAGTCGTTCGACGCGGAACACCAGGACGTGTTCTTCGGCCGTTCCCAGGCGGTCGGCGAGGTGATCCGCCGGCTGCGTGACGCGGAACTCGAGGGGCGAAGCCGGGGGGCGCGGGCTCGACTGCTGCTCATCAACGGCATGAGTGGCAATGGCAAGACCTCGCTGGTCCGGGCGGGATTGCTGCCGTTTCTGGCGGACCGGCCCGTCGAGGGCATTGCGGCCTGGTACACCGTCTGCGTACGCCCCTCGGACGTGGATGGTAGTGCCCCGGACGGCGGAGTGCTGGGCGCCCTGGCCGCCCGGATATGGGCGACGCTTCCGGGTGCGGCCCGGTTTGGCTTGGCAGCCCCGCAACTCGCCGAAGTGCTGCGCACGGAGCCGGCGGCCGCTGCTGGGCGGATCGAGACGTACCTGGCAGCGGAGGCGGCGGGTAGCCAGATCCCGGCGGAGCAGGTCCGCCTATTAATCTATATCGATCAATTGGAAGAGATCTTCACGCTGCCGTCAGTCGCTGCGCAATCCGCTGCTCTGCTCGATGTCGTGGCGGCTCTGTCGGCGCTCCCGAGCGTGTGGGTCGTCGCGACGTTGCGGAGCGATTTCATGCACCGTCTCGAGAGCCACCCGGAGATCATGGCGTTGCTGCGCCGCAGTCCGCCATACACTCTGCTTGCGCCGCGCGGAGATGAACTGCTGGACATGATCCGCGAGCCCGCGGCGGCCGCCGGTCTCGACTTCGAAGAGCGCGATGGCGTGTCCCTGGAGCGCGAGATCCTGCGGGAGGCCGCTGCCAATCCGGAATCGCTGCCGCTGCTCCAATATGCCTTGCAGCAGCTCTATGATCGCCGCGACGGCAAGACGCTGCTCTGGGAGGTCTACAAGCCGTCCGGCCGCGACGGCGGATTGCGCGCCTCGCTCGTTGAAGTCGCCGAGGGGGCGGTCGGCGCCGCGGCGGCGGATGCCGACGCGGTATTTCGGCGAGTCATGCGGGAGCTGACAAGTGTTGGCGAGGACGGGTCGGCCACACGGCGTTACGCGATGCTGGATGGGTTTCCCATCGCATCGCCTGAGCGCGAGCTGATCGACCGGCTGGTGACCGCGCGTCTTGCGGTGACCGATAGGCACGGTAGTCAGCCGGTGGTGTGCCTTGCGCACGAGGCGCTTCTGCAATCCTGGCCGCGTGTCGGGACATGGTTGCAGCAGGAATCGATGCTGCTGCGGCTCAGAGATGAACTGCAGCGTGACGCGCGGGCATGGGAGGCCCACGATCGATCGGACGGTTGGCTCGGCGTCGCTCCCGACAAACTCGCAACGCTCGGGCAGCTCGAGCGCGAAAGGATGGTGCCGCCCGGCATCACGGCCGAATACGCGGAGCGCTCGCGCCGCCGCTCGCGTCGCAATCGGCGGATCAAGAACATTGCCGTTGCAAGCATAGCGATTCTCGGAGTCGTTTCCATCATTGCCGGCCTTATTGCCGCCCGCCAGCGTGATCGTGCCGTGACGGAGGCAACGACAGCAGACCGCACGTCGCGCTTCATGGTGTCGTTGTTCAAACTGGCCGATCCGAGCGAGAACCGCGGAAACTCAGTGACCGTGCGCGAAGTGCTCGACCGCGGAGCACGCGACATCGGACATGGGCTCGAGCGCGAACCGCGGGTTCGGGCCGAGCTCATGACCGCCATGGGCCAGGCGTATACGGGGCTGGGACTATATGAACCCGCAAAACAGCTGTTGGCCCAGGCGCGGGCCGACCAGGAGGTGGACGGCGTACCCCCTGAGTCCCGAGTTAGAACGTTGATCGCTTCCGCGGCTGTGCTCGCGAGCCTGGACCAGCTTGCGGACGCGAAGCCGTTGCTGCAACGCGCGCTCGACACCGCACGGGCGCAGCTTCCTGCAGATAGCGTGCTCATTTCAGACGCGCGCGACGGTTTGGCCGACGTGCTGACCCAGATGAATCAGTTCAGCGATGCCGAGCGACTGTGCGAGGCGGCACTAGTCGTTGATCGAAAGCGCGGCCCGGACGGGTCGGAAACGCTCTCGCAGACGCTTGATACTCTGGCGCAGGCTCTCTACGGGGAGGGCCGGCTGACCGAGGCCGAGGCGCCGATACGGGAGGCGCTAGCCGTTCGCACGCAACATTTCGGCACACACCACCCGCTCACCGCCGTTTCCATGAACAACCTCGCCGCTCTGCTTTACCAAACCGGCAGGTATGCCGAGGCCGCGACCGAGTGGCAGGAGGCATTGCCGGTGTATAAGGAGGTCTACGGACCCGAGCACCCTGAGGTGGCGACGCTGCTCAATAATCTCGGTCGTTCGGCATTGATGACCGGACGCGTCGATGAGGCCATCCCCCTGCTCGAGCAGGCTGTGCAAATGGGCGAGAAGCTGAAAGGCCCCACACATGATGATCTGGTGCCGCCGCTCAACAGCCTGGGAATGGCCTATTTATACGAGGGCGATCACGCGCACGCTCGAGCAGATATCAACAGGGCGCTGCAGATTGCGCGCCTGCGCAATCATACCATTCTCGATCAGGTTCTTCTGAACGCTGCGGACCTCGAGTTGAGCACACACCGGGCTGACGGCATCGCCCCCGTGTTGGGCGAGGCGAAGCGGGTGTTGGAATCACGGTATCCGCTCACCAACGATCCGAGCGTGCAATGGCGTTACGCGGCATGGGATGCCGTCAACGCCGGCTTGATGGCGCTCGACGGTCGATCCGACGACGCGCGGGTGACCTTTGCGCGAGCACGCGACGTGCTGGTGAAACGGTTCGGCCCGCAGGGATTCTATGTCCTACGGTTGGAGCAGCGCGCGGCATCGATGAACGTCGCCGTCGCAGGGAGCAGCATCCACGAATGAATAAAATCCGCCGGAACGCGGTCATTGGCAGACAGTTGCCTCATTGGATAGACCAGCCCGGCGGTAGTCCTGAAGTGAGAACGAAGCCGCCGCCATCCGGCGCTGAGTTATACCCAAGGAGCACACCGTCGGGGCCGAACAGGAAATCATTCGTAGTCGTACTGCCGCCGGAGCTCTCACATGGACCGCCAACCACACCGGTGCCGGTGAACACGTACGTCGTTTTGTACCAGGTCAGGGACGGCGCTATGGGCGTGAAAACGTTGTCGCAGGCATTCTCCGGGAAAGTTTCAAAGTTGAAGATGATCTCGTAGTCACCCAGGTAATTGCCCTTGAGTTTGAGTACCGCCACCTGGGCAGGGATCGCAACGTTCAAGCCTTGAAAACTTGATAGCGGTGGTGTGTCGGGATTTGCCGGTGGCCCGGTCAGACTGGATGCCGTGATGCCTGCCACCGACAGGTCGACCCATGTGTAGATGTCGCTATATTTCGGCTGATAGGGCAAGGACGTGACCGTCGTGTCGCCTTGTACTGAATCGGCGCATGTCAACACCGGAAAATTGACTCCAGACTGGGCAAGATTCCCCTTTGCGCCGGTGCCGGTAAGACTAATCGAAGGAGTCCCGGTCGAAGTCACCACATTCGAACAGGTGATGGTCTCGTCCACTTCTATGCCCCGCGCGTGACTCGTCAACGCAAGCGTCCACGCAGCCAAGCCAAGCGTGCAAACACACGGAATGCGGAATTTCATCGCGGTCCCCTCATGGATTTTGAATTTCTCGAGGCCAACTGTCATCAACCAGCTTGCGTAACGCGCGGCGTCCGATTCGAACGTCCCCCCGAGCGGACTCGCGAAATGAGAAATGTGCTCCAAACGGCGCAGTTTCGCAACAAACAGGTCGTCCCTTGACCTAATTCATCCTACCGTGCGGCCCCTATCTCCTGTGGAAGGTTTCGAAAATCGGCGGACTTGCCTCGCTTTCGCCGACCACGATGGAATCGGTTTCCTTCATTGATTGTTATGTCAAACGACGTGATTGGACGGCAATTACCGACATCCCTGGCGACCAAAGATTGAGGCCGTGAATTCCGGGGAACCGCCTCAGGTGCAGCGTGGTTCCGAGGGCGATGCCGGCGAGTAAGGCGCACCTGCCATTGGGTCCTTTCCGGACCGGTTCACTCGGGTGCGCCTTCGGCTCCAAACCGGCCGTTCCCCGCCGCTACCGGCCGCGACTTGCCGGCCGGTGCACCCGTTTGCCGCGATGCGCTCAGGTATCGCCCTGCGTCCTTGTGTTCGTATCGGTTTTGACGGTTCCGGCGAAATTGGTGTAGGTCGATGATTCGGTTCTGGTAGTGCCATTCTTGGAAAACTGCCAGTCGCGCGTTGCGGTCTGTCCTGCCGCGTTCGTCAAGGTGACGTCTTGGTCCACACCCGAACCCGTCTGAGTCACTGAGCCGGCGATCTGGTCGATGCTTCCGTTGGCCAAC
This sequence comes from uncultured Gammaproteobacteria bacterium, assembly GCA_963707765.1. Taxonomy (GTDB): domain Bacteria; phylum Pseudomonadota; class Gammaproteobacteria; order Steroidobacterales; family Steroidobacteraceae; genus Bog-1198. The sequence goes on from CAVPQZ010000001.1 coordinate 781,822, forward strand.
GTTTGCGTACCCGTGACCGATTCGGAACCGTCCGAGTTTCCCGTGATGACCTCGTTCACGCTGCTCGCCACTTTGCCTTTGGCATTATAGAGTTGAAAAGACTTGGTGAGACTGCTTCCGTCGGCGCTGGTGGTCACGGATTCGGATTTCACCTCTTTTCCATCGACGTATTTCTGAATGGTTTCATCGAAGCTGCCATCGGCGTTCTGGCTGATCGAAGTCTTCGTTTCTGCGGTATTTCCATTCGCATATGTCGTCACATCATCGAAGGTCGCTACCCCACCTTGATGTGAGATCGTATCGGAATAGGTTCCGCTTCCCTGCGTCGTGTCGGTGACGGTACCGGTCTTAGTACCATTGTATGTGCTGTTGAATGCCTGCTGAATACTGGTGATGCTGAGCAATGTCATGGGACCTCCTGTTGAGACGATATGGCAAATGCAGAGTCGTTATCTGCGTTGACCCACTGGATCAGCAAGATGCATGCCATATGGTCGGGATCCCGAGCGATATTCAATGCGCTGACCTGGTTCCAGTCGATCACTCCACCGTGATCGTCACATGTTTCGACGCGATGCCATTGGCAATGACGACGAGTTCACTGCTGCCGGTTTCGATGGCCGAAGGCACGGTAAATGTCGTCGAACCGGCTGTGCCGGGCGCAATGGACATGGTGCTGTGATTGGCGGTTCGGGCATAGAAAACATGCCCGGTCGCGACGTTCGTAATCCGCACAATCGGGTAGTTCGTTGCCCCCTGTACGTCATCGCCATAGTAGGCGCCTTGCGACAGGCCATTGAACTGCGTTCCGCTGATCGAGTACGACTCCCCGGGAGTGACCTTCTTCGGATGACCGGTGATGACCGGTGCCCAACCGGCCTTCGCATCGCCGGTCGGCGTGTAAAACTCCGGCGCATTGCACAGATCCGTGGCGAGAATCTGGCCGTTCGGAAGCACGAGGAAATTTACCGCATAGCCGGGTTCCGACGCGGCGCAATAGACCGTGTCGGCCACTTGAACGATGGTATCCGAGCTCGTGTATTCAAAAAAATGGGTCGGTTGCGAGCCGGCACCCGCGCTCGCCGCAAACAGGATGTTGCCGCTGGGCAGCAGTGCCGCCGGCGCGTCCGCAAGCGAGCAACTGGTCTTGCCGCCTGTCCCGCACAGGGCCGGAACGTTTCGGCCCGCACTCCACGTGCCATTGGCCGTATCGTAAATCGCCGTAGGGTCCGGTTTGGGTACGCCCTTGCAGCCGGTGTTGCCGCCGAAGGCGACCAAGGTTCCATCGGGACGCATCACCGCAGGCCCGATCTCCCAATTACCGCATTCGTACGGATCGGCCAGCGGAACCGGCGTGTTGCCGGCGCTGAGCCACATCCCCGATGCAGGGTCGTATTGCTCGGCATTGGTCGTATTGCCAGTTGGGTAGCTATCCCAAATGTCGATCGTCAGTACATTGCCGTTGGGCAGCAATTCATAGCCTTGCTCATCCTGGTAAGAATAAGAATATGAGTTGCTCGGGCCCCCAGTGGCGGTCCATCCCAATGTCGAGGCATCGAACAGCGCGTCGGCAGTCGGACTCCCGGCGCAGCAGGCGGCGAGCATGAACGTTCCGTCCGCCAGCACGGTGCTCTGGGCGTCGCCGATCGCAAACCAGGCGGGGCCGGTGGGCGGCGCCACGGCGCTCCAGCTGTCGGCGACCGGATCGTAAATCGCGCCCAGGGTCGTATGGTCGCCCACGCCGCCGTTGTATTCGCCGCCCATGATGAGCACGCGGCCATCGGGCAGCACCGCGGAGGCGAAGTACAATGGTGCGTACTGAGTCCCGTTGATCACCGGGAGCGAAGCAATCTGCGACCAGCTCCCGTTTACATAGCTGCCATTGATATCGGGGGTCAGCTTGTACCAATCGGCGGAGTTTCCTCCGTGGGCGATGACTGTTCCGTCGGTCAGCAACAGCGGATTGCTCGGGAAGAAGGACGTGCAACAAGGCGACTGCCATGTGCCGCCGGCGAGCGGCGCAGCGGCTTGCGGCGCTGTGAGTTGCGGTGACTCGTCCGTCCGTCGAGGCAGTTGGGCGAGGAATTGACTCCAGGCCGCCGGATTGTCCCTGAGGAATTGCTCCTTGGCAGTGGATAATGGCGGAGGCAGCAATGGGAAGGGCACGACGAGTGGCTCGCCCGATACGAACGCACCGGAGTTTTGAGATTGCGCCGGACTTTCGGGCATCGCCATGAGCGCGACGATGGCGAGTGTGCCGAGCATCATTCGAGCTTCAAGACGCAAAGTGAGAATTGACATTCCGCAGACTCCGCTGGCGTGGTTTACAGCGTATCTTGCCATGGCTGAGGGGCTCATCGGTACTTAGCGTAAGCCCACGCCTTTGCGAGCGCTCTGCCATGCGCATCGAGGAAACTCGTCAGTATGTCGGGCAGTCCTGGGGAACGCCTACCGGGCGCCGATCCCCGCAACCCGAATCACCGGGCGCAGAATTTTGTCGACCACGCGCCCGTCGCCGACCGGCGGATCGTTGGGTCCCAGGAATCTCAAGATGGCCCGGCCGTTGATGGCGTGCTCAGCGACGACTTTGAGCGCGACCAGGGAGGGGGTCGCAAGAACCACGCCGGCGATGCCCCAGAACAGGCCCCCGAACCACAGGGCGAGAAAAATGAGCAGCGGATTGACCGCGAGCCGCCGCCCTACGAACAGGGGTTGCACAATCTGGCCCTCGATAGCCGCCAACAACACATAGCTCCCAGCCACCGCGGCGACGTGCGCGATGCCGTCGAAGGTGACGATTGCCACCAGCGTCACCACGGTCAGCGTCGCCACTGAACCCGCATACGGGATGAAATTGAGTACCGCCGCGAGAATTCCCCAAAGGTAAGGCGTAGGCATCCCCCACAGCAGCATCATGCCCGCCGTCGCGCACCCAAGACCGAGATTGATTATGGTGGTGGCCACATAGAATCGGCCCACCTCGCTGCGCACCTTCTCGATGACATCGAGTACGTGCGCTGAATTCAGGTCATCTACGAACGCCGCCGTCATCCGCGCCAGCATCGGGGGGCCGCCGGCCAGTAGGAACAGCGTGATGATGACGAAGGTCACCACACTGGCCACGGCTCCGCGGGTCGCGTCGAAGATAAGGACTGGGGCCCCGCTCGGATCAGGCGGCGCGGAGACCCGCTGCGCCGGTGCGCGCTGCCGGCCTCCAGCGCCGATGCTGCCCGCGCTTGCAAACACGTCCTCGACGTGGGCGATAAACCTGGTGGCGGGGGCGAGCTTGCTCTTGATGGTTTGCACGGTTTGCGGCGCCGTGGTGAACCACTGCTGAGCCGGCGCCCACATCAAATCGACCATACCGGCGACGCCCGAAAGCACGATGGCCAGAATCAGGGCCGCACTGACGCTGCGCGGAACGCGCCACTTGTGCAGCGCTTCGACGGGGCCGGACAATATGAGGGCAAACAGCAATGCAAGCGCGATCGGAATGAACGCCTGGTGCGCGACGTAGAGCAGCACGCCCAAGGCGCCCAGCGCCAGCAAATGGAGGGCGGATACTTGACTGACGTGCATCGCGGACGGCTGCCGCGGCCTTACTGGGGTGCCCATGTCTCATTGTCCTTCTGTACGTTCGAACCGGCTCGCAACGACGACGCCCTATAACTCCCGTTCGATCGGCAATACCGAGAGCACGCTGGCCGTCAAGCTTCGCCGAACCGAACAGGCGCTGGCCGGTTGGGTCATGGCCTCGAAACGGGCAACCTCGGTCGTACCAACACCGTCAGGGAGAGTACGCACGCGAATGTGGTTGTTTTCATACGCGAGAGCTAGGGAAGCCGTTGCTGCGCACGGCGACCGGCTGTGCATCCTGAATCACTCGTCTTTATAAACCATTAGACTGTAGGCTACCAGCATGGTCCCCTATGAGCAGTCATCGAGTTAGGGCCGCCTCTTGGCAAGTCGTGTGAGCGGGTTCCTACAGCACGTTGCCGTACCGCCTGAAATCATCGCGAAGCGCCCCGACCTCTGAAGCCGAACGGCATTTTCGGAGTTGAGAACTTTAGGTATCCATGAGCATGCCGAATCTGATCGAATTCAAGTTGCACGGGCGCCGGGCGCTCGTGACCGGCAGTGCGTCGGGTATCGGCCTGGCTACTGCCGAACTGTTCGCTCGCAGCGGCGCGCACGTCGCCATGAACGATTTGCCGACCGACGCATTGACCCGCGCCGTCAGGGATTTCAAAGCTCGGGGCTTCCAGGTGGAAGCGCTGCCCGGTGATCTCAGTGTGTCGGCGAGCGCGTGCGCCGTGGGCTTGAGGACATTGGAACTGCTCGGCGGGCTTGACTATCTCGTCAACAACGCTGGCGCTCCCGGCACACGCACACCCATTCCACCCTCGGACCTCGACGCCTTGACGGATGAATTCTGGGACCGGATGTTGCGGACCAATCTGTTGAGCGCTTTTTGGGTGACGAAAGCGGTCGCCGCCGCGCTGACCTCTGCGTGCGGGGCGGTGGTCAATACGGTCTCCGAGGCGGCGTTCGGCGGCGGTGGAAGCAGTGCGGCATACGCCACGGCGAAGGCGGGGATGGCGGGTTTGACCAGGGAACTAGCTCGGGGTCTGGCGCCGGCCGTCCGAGTGAACGGAATTGCGCCAGGTTACGTGAATTCAAATTGGGAATGCTCGTTTGGCGATATGGATGCGGCGGCAAAGGCTTCCGTGCCTCTGGCGCGCGTGGGGCAACCGCAAGACTATGCCGAGGTGATCGTGTATCTGTGTGCCGGCGCGCGGTATGTCACCGGCGAGGTCGTTCAGGTCACGGGAGGCACGCGTATTTGATCGCCCGAATGACGAACATCGGATCGCCATGACGAGCTCCGACCAGGCCGGCCGGCAATGTGGCAGCGCAACACTCGTTGCGCTACGCGAGGGTGTTTAGGAACGGCGCCGACAGCAGGGACCGTAGATCTCGGGGCATCTGCGTGATCGATGGTGAATGGATTTACCGCGGTGACCCATCGACTTGATCCAGGATCTCTTTCGAGCATCGCGGCGCTCGCCGCGGGCCGGGTTTGATTCGATCGGGCAACGGTGTAGGATTTCACGGGCAAAGGCCTTGAATCTCGGCAATACCAAAGTGGGGGAATCGATGAACACTTCCAAATTGTTTACCGCATCGTTATTCGCATGCGTGCTGGGTTTTGCGGCTGGCGCCCAAGCCCAGGATACGCCCAAGGAACACAGCATGACCGGCTGTCTGGCCAAGGGCGACGACGCCGGAACGTTCAAGCTGACGGATCTGGCGTCGGGACCGAAAGTGGTCGTCATTGCGTCGACGACGGCGAACCTGACGCCGCACCTGGGTCACAAGGTCGAGATCACTGGCGTTGCCGTCCCGGGGAAGGGCAACGCTCACACGATGAAGGTGTCGGCGGTGAAAATGATTTCCGCAACTTGTCCTTAGCCCGTGCAAGCGGCGGGGTCCTTATCCTGTCGGCAGGATAATGTTCCCCGCCGTTCGAGGTGCTAGCGTCGGGACGCCGATCGCCTTCGCCGCACCCGCCGCCTTCCGCCAGACCTATCCGACTTAATCCGCAATCAGACGAAAAGACCCGTCGGCATGCTAACGTGGCGGCCGTGGAGGAGATTCAACGCGACAAGGGGTTGGTCCGCGAGGTAGGACCGTGGGCGCTGGCCGCCAGCATCTTGAGCATGGTCGTGGGCGCCAGCATCTTCGTCGTTCCGGCAGCGCTGGCCGCGGCGATCGGACCGTACGCACCCATCGCGTTTCTCGCCTGCGCCGTCGCGGTGGGATCGGTGGCCATTTGCTTCGCCGTGGGCGGCAGCCGTATGCCCACCAGCGGAGGAATCTACGGCTACATCCAGGCGACCTTCGGGCCGCTCACGGGGTACGTGGCGGGTACTCTGTTCTGGGTGGCCGATCTGCTGGCCTGCGGTGGCATTGCCGCGGCGCTCGCCGACGTGGTGACAAGTGTCGTATCGGCATCGATGGCCCCTGCGGTGCATGCGGCCACCATCATCGGGGCCATCGGCAGCATCGCCCTGGTCAACATCGGCGGCGTGGCGCACGGCGCGCGCCTGGTGAGTGCGGCGACCGCCCTCAAGCTCGTGCCGCTGGTGATCTTCGTCGTGGTGGGCGCGGCCTTCGTGAAGGGCGCGAATTTCGTGCAGCCGACGGCGCCGGGCATCGCGGGAATCGGCCGGGCCATGATTCTCGGTGTCTTCGCCTTCATGGGGATGGAAACATCTCTGTGCGCGAGCGGCGAAGTGATACGCCCGAACTGGACCATCCCGCGGGCACTCGGTATCGCCATGCTCGCCACGACCCTGCTGTACGTGGGGATCCAGACGGTTGCGCAGGGAATGCTCGGACCCGCGCTAGCGGCCTCGACCGTGCCGCTGGCGGACGCGATGGCACCCATCAGTCCTGTGCTCAAATTCATCATGGTGGCCGGCGCCGCGATGTCCATGTTCGGCTATCTGGGCAGCGATATCTTGGGCAGTCCGCGCCTGCTGTTCGCCCTGGCGCGCGACGGTCTGCTGCCTGGGCTGCTGGGACGCCTGCATCCGCGCACGCGTGCGCCCCACATCGCCATCGCGGTCTACGCAATCCTAGCCATCGTCCTCGCCCTGACCGGCACTTTTGCGGAGCTAGCCGTGCTGTCGGCGCTCGCCACGGCGGCGCTGTACATCCTCGGGTGCGCGGCGGCGTGGCGGCTCGCGCGCCGTGACGTCGCGGTGGCCGGCGAGCCGCTTCGTTTCCGCTGGCTCGGCGCCGCGGTGCTCATCGGCATCGCAAGCATGCTGTTGGTGATCGCCCTCGCTTCTCGTGCGGAAATCCTCGGATTGGTCGTCCTGTTGGGCTTGAGTTCCGGCGTCTACCTGCTGCAAACACGGGCGCTCGCTGCGGCCGCTGCATCGCGCGCGCCCTGACGCGCCGCGGATCTGGGTACGCCCGGCAAGGGGCGGATAAGAGACAGCTGAGGGTTTTCCCGGCCCCTCAGCTGTCCAGTCATACCCGCGCTTGAAGGCGGATGCCGCCGGGTCTCAGTTCGATTCCGTGAACTCGACAAACGGGATTCCAAAGATCCCGATGACAGTCTTGCAGGTGCCCAGGTTCAAATTATTGGTCTCTCCGGTTGTTCCGTCGTTGGCGACACACGTTGGGGCGGTGCTGGATCCGTCGACGAGCAACATAGTGACGGTGATCGAGGAGCCGTTATTGAACCGGGCTCGGGAGCCGCCGGCATCGCCCACGACATTGAACTCCACCTTGTTCCAAACGGAGGAAATGTCAAGCACCCTGTCGCTGGCCGTAATGGAGTAGGCGTCTGAATCGTACGTGAATGTGGCCGAATCCGTACTGCCGGCCGCCGCGCTTGCCCCGAGAACCACGTCGCCGAGGTCAGTGATCGGTACATCGGGCGCCGCCGCCAAAGCGCTGTTCGTGTAGCAATCGGACTCATATTGGCCCCAGCCGCCCGGGCAGGCGGATGAGCCCCAGTCGAGCAGCCAATACTGTATGAACACCGAGGCCCCGCCCGGGCCCGTGTAATCCGTCGCGTAAACGAATTGCTGCCAAACATGACAGCCGCTATGGCCGGCACATGCGGAGGTGGTCAACAAGTCGTTGGTGTTGAGTTGCACCGAGTATTCATTTTTGCCGAGAATGCCGCCATCGCCAAATGCAGCGACGCCGACGCTTTTTTCGGATGTCACGCCACTGATCGTAAAATCACCCGTCGCCGAAGAGATCAACCCTGCCGCTTTGGCGACATAGTCGTGACCATTGCCAACCACCTCCGGCGCACCGTCCGCGGGCTTGACGTGTGCGGGATGAACGCGTGGCTGACCTGTCCTGCACGGTACATTCTCCCAAATCGTATTGGGATAGGACGCATGAAAGCATCCCTCCGTCTGCGCAGGATTCTGCCTCATGAATGCGCGCCACCCGTGGAGCGCCGCCGAATCCCGGTCGACTGCTCCGTCGGCGCTTTGGCTCGCGACCGCGTCCGACAGTTGGGCCGACCAGGCGGGTGCCGCGACGGCGGTCGCAAGGCCGGCGGCAATCAGGATGCGTTTGATCGAGCGGCGCAAAGGTTCCGTGCGGAATGGGGTCGGCGGGGCCGAGGACAACCAAGCAGGTTGACTGACAAGGTGCGCTTTTGCGTGGATCAGCGTTCTCATGACTGTTATCTCCAAATAAATGCAAGTAATTGTTGATGAGATTTGATCGAGCGCCGCTGCAAGTCGCGCTCTCCTGAACGAGTGGGGAGTTTTCACCCCTTACACTGGGAAAATGTGCAGGAGGGGGCGGAATCCCCTCATCGATGAGGAATATTTTTTCACGATGGGGAACCGGCGCCGCGCCACACCGCCAACCGCCAAGACAGCGGCCATATGAACGGCGACGGCGACGAGCGCGGTGACGGCGGAGCTGTCGCAGGGTGCCTGCTACCACCATGTGCGCATGATCGTGATGCAGGATGCCCATGGGCATTCCCAGCAGCACCGGCAGGAGCATGAGGCCCGCACCCGGAAGCAGCCCCTTCTCGATCATGTGGGGCGTGCCCCATTCGCTGGTGATCTGCACGTCGTGACCCGCCCGGGCCCTCACCGTCGGGTGCACCCAGTGCGCTCACATAGAAACCGGGCTTGGTGTCGAGCACATGGATGCGCGAGGAGCGCAGGCCCGGCACGATCAGAAGGAACCCGCGAAGTCCTGCTGCAACACAAACGAGGCGCTCATCTCATCCCTATCCGTGCATCGAAGGGCGTGCCTTGATGGGCTCGCCAGCCGCGCCGGCACATCAGGATTTCCGTTTGGGTCGCGCTTTCTTCGCAGGCTCGTCCTTGGCCACCGATTTTGTTTTCGCCTTTCGGCGCATTTTAACCAGCGCGTCGATGAGATCGTCGACCGGCTGATGTTTCTTGGCTTTGCGGCGCATCCAAATCAGCGCGTCGAGAAACTCATCAACAGGTTCCGGCTGGCTTTTCTTCTTGGCCATGGCAACTCTCGCCGTCTGACTATAGGGATCGAAATCCTGAGCGTACAAATTGGGTCCCGAATTTGGATTGTACGCACATTCACGGAGGATAACTCTGTGAGTAACTGCCGACGATTCGTTCAATCGCACATGGAAATCAATGGCTTGAATTCGAATGACGAATTCTCGAGCAACGAATCCAATGTCCGGTCCAGCGATTCGATCAGGTCCTCCGGGCAGGAAACTTCAGCGCCCGCTCGATCGCCAGGTAGCGCGGCTCGCGGCGCAGCGGATCAAGCATCGGGTCGGTCCTCAAATACTCCAGGCCCGAATCCCGGAGACGCAGCGCCGTGTCGAGGCAGTCCAGCGCCCTGACGGCATCTCCCCATTGGGCATAGATCTCGGCATATTGGTACGCGGCCGCATCGCCCAACGAGCCTCGTATCTGGGCGAGCGCGGTGCGTGCATCCAGGCGCCGGCCAAGCCTGTCATAAACCACCGCAAGGCACAGCTGGTTCAACCAATAGCCGGGTTTGATTTCGCAGATTGCGCGCGCGTTCTCGAAGTGGCCGAGCGCAAAGTGGGCGAGCCCGGGGTATCCGTAGATCCGCGGATCATCGCGGCTCAGAAGCAGCAAGTCCTGAAAGACGGCGAGGGTCTCTTCGTAACGATGTGCGGCGAACAGCGCCTGAAGGAGGTTGCGGCGGCTTCTGGGGTTGAGCGGGTCCACGACGACGGCGTGCCGCGCGGCGGCGATGCCCGCTTCGGTGCGGCCCATGTAGACGGCAAATCGGCCGTAGAACCCCAAAAGCTCGGCATTACCGGGCGCCAGTGCCATTGCGCGCTCGTATTCCTCGCTAGCCCTCGTGAAATCGAGAGTCCCCGTGTCGAAGACGGTCGCCAGCGCCCGGTGACCCTCGGCAAGGTCGGGTGCCAGAGCGATCGTTCGGCGCGCGTCGGCCTGCGCCCGATCGAAATCCGCAATCTGAGCCGGCCTGCCGGTCTCGAACTCTTCGGCGAAGGAGGCGAGCACGAACGATCGGTGGGCGAAGGCGAGCGCGTAGTTCGGATCCAGGCGAATCGCCTCGCTGTAGGCCGCGATCGCGGCTTGCAGGCTCTGCGCATCGTGTTTGAGAACGGCGGTCGAACCTCGCAGGTAGGCATCGAAGGCGGCCGGATCGTGCGTGCCGCCCAGCCCAATGGTCGCGGCCACATCCTCCAGCAACGTCACTTTGAGGACGCTCGCCACGGAATTGGCAATTTCCGTCTGGAGTCCGAGCACGTCCCCGAGATCCCGGTCATAGGTCTGGGACCACATGTGGAATCCCGTGACCGCATTGATGAGTTGCGCGGTGATACGCACGGTGTGGGCCGAGCGCCGCACACTGCCCTCGAGCACCGCGCCCACGTTGAGTGCGCGCCCGATCGTGCCTATATCGACATCCTTGCCCTTGAACGAGAACGCCGACGTGCGCGCGGCGACCTGCAGTTCGCTGATGCGGGAAAGGGAGTTGAGCATCTCTTCCGTGAGGCCGTCGGAGAAATACTCCTGATCCTTGTCCCCGCTCATGTTCACGAACGGCAGCACCGCGATGGAGCGCGGCGGCGGATTGAAGGAGGGCGCAGCGGGTACTGTGGGCGTAACGCGATTGTCCGCCATGCCGCGCGTCGAGTGCCGGATCTGATCCACGGCAATGTAGCCCAGGGCGATCCCGGTCACCGCCCCCATCGCGATCAGCAACGAGCGCAGGCTGATGCCGGCCGGAGCCGCGGCCGTCCTGAATCGAGAGATTTCGGCGACGGGCGCCGGTGCTTTCGGGTCGGGCGCCGATGGCACATGGGACGGGTCTGCGAGCAGGTGCTGCACGCCGGCGACGAGCCGGGGTAACGCCTGTTCCGTACCCATCGTGGCGGCATCGAGCCATTGCGAGGTGTTGAGAAAGTACTCGAGGTCCGCCGTCATCGATGCGAAGTCGATGCGAAACGATACCACGGGGCGCCGCCTTGCCGTGGCCCGTTCGATCTCTCTGAGCACATGCGGCGAAGCGGCGGCGCTTTCCGACAGAACCAACACGGCAACGGTGGCCGCATCAATCGCCCGAACGATCGCGCCGGAATAAGACTCGCCTGGAACCACGTCGCGCGGCGCAATCCAGCACGCCACTCCGGCCTGCTCGAGGGCCCGGCATACCGCATCGGCCATTGCCTTGTCTTGCGAGGCGTAGCTGATGAACACCTGCGCCGCCGCCTGTGCATCGCCGGCAGGTGCACCAGGATTCTCTGCTTCGGCCATTCAGGGGCTCATGGTTGGCATCGACATGGCAATTTAGCACTTTGCGTGAAACTCCGCGTACAGTATCCACGGTCAGCCAGGACTGGATGGACGCGTTTGATTTCATTTGGCACGATATGAACAACGGGAGGTTCATATGCCGACTCAACCGATCACACTGTTCCACTCGCCTCGAACCCGATCGTCGGGAATATTGGCCCTGTTGGAAGAATTGAAGGCCCCCTACAAACTGCACGCGCTCGACATGAAGGCGGGAGAGCAGCGGCAGGGCGCCTATCTGGCCGTCAACCCAATGGGCAAAGTGCCGGCCATTTTGCATGGCGATGTGCTGGTCACCGAACAGGTGGCCATCGGCATCTATCTTGCGGACTTGTTTCCTGAGGCCGGCATCACGCCATTGATCGGCGACGCATTGCGCGGGCCCTACCTGCGCTGGTACGTCTTTTACGCCGCATGCTTCGAACCGGCGCTCGTGGACCGATCATTGAAGCGCGAACCTGGGCCGGCCAGCATGATGCCGTATGGCGACTGGGCGACGACGCTTGGCGCGGTGACGGCTCAGCTCGCCAAAGGGCCGTGGCTGCTCGGCGATCGATTCACAGCGGCCGATGTGCTTTGGGGTACGGCGCTGACCTGGATGACGGGGTTTGGATTGGTTGAGGCGGTCCCACCCATCAAGACCTACATCGACCGCTGGAATGCGCGTCCTTCCGTATCGAGGGTGGCGCGGATCGATGAGGATCTGTTGAAGGCGCAGGGCAGGGCATAGCTTAAGGGTTCCGGTTCGTCGGAGCGCGGAAGAGCTGCGTTGCGGGATGAACACCAATGCACTGACAGGCCATTTTGCCGAGCAATAAGGCCGCGAAACCCAGGGGTGCGGCTAGCCATGTGGGCAGCAGCACCAGTGAGCCCGCCCGGATGAAGTAACAAGGGCGTGAGCAGTCAGCAGCCAGGTTTCAGTCACGGCGGGGTCTGCGGCCATTCCGGCCTCGAACCCAGACCGTTGAAAATCGCGATGTTTGGCGTCAAGCGGCCAGTCCTCGTGAATCGGACAGGCCGCGCATTGTCTACGCCGACCGTCCGGTCAAAGCGCAGGCATCATCAGCCGCGAATGCGGCGGTTCGGGGAGGTATGCCACCTCCTGAGCGAGTATTGTTGCAGACCAGCCTTCTGAGTTCAACCTGACGACCTTGCCGGAGACACGAATGGACAGCCGAATTCGATCGATTCATGCACGCGAGATATTGGATTCGCGCGGCAATCCCACGGTGGAAGTCGACGTGAAACTGGTCGGCGGCGAGCAAGGCCGGGCTGCGGTGCCATCGGGAGCCTCCACCGGCGTACATGAAGCCGTGGAGCTTCGCGACCAGAATGAGCATCGCTATGCCGGCAAAGGGGTGCGCCTTGCCGTCGAACACGTCAACAACACTCTCGCCGAAGCCGTCAGGGACCTCGACGCGCAGGATCAGGGCGCCGTGGACCGCGCCTTGTGCGCGGCAGACGGCACGCCCAATAAGGAGAAGCTCGGCGCCAACGCCATTCTCGGGGTCAGCCTCGCCGTCGCGCGCGCCGCGGCGACGGCATCCCGGCTGCCGTTATTTCGCTACCTGGGGGGAAGCATTGCCAACCGCTTGCCGGTGCCGATGTTCAACATTCTCAATGGCGGCGCACATGCCAATTGGCAAGGCACGGATTTCCAGGAGTTCATGATCGCGCCGATCGGAGCGCCCAATTTCACCGAGGGTCTGCGCTGGGGCGCGGAGATCTATCATCATCTCAAGAAGGTGCTCAAGGATGCCGGTCTTTCCACGGGTGTCGGCGACGAAGGCGGCTTTGCGCCGGTGCTGAAGCGAAACGAGGACGCAATCGACCTCATCCTGCGCGCGATCGAGGCCGCCGGCTACCGTCCCGGCGATGATGTGGTCCTCGCACTCGATCCTGCATCGAGCAGCTTTTTCGAGAACGGGCTGTATCAGTTGCGGACCGAGGGCCGCTCGGTCGGCGCCGAAGAGATGGTGGCACTCTATGCGGACTGGGTTCGAAAATATCCGATCGCGGTGATCGAGGACGGACTTGCCGAAGACGACTGGGCTGGATGGAAGATTCTCAATCGGGAGCTCGGCGGCCGGATCGAACTGGTCGGCGACGACCTCTTTGTCACCAATGTCGCGCGGATAGCGCGCGGCATTGCGGAAGGCGTCGCGAACGCCGTGCTCATCAAGCTCAATCAGATCGGAACGCTGACGGAGACGATCGCTGCCGTGAAATTAGCCTATTCGGCCGGATGGGGCGCGATGGTATCTCACCGCAGCGGCGAGACCGTCGATCCGTTCATCGCCGATCTGACGGTCGCACTTGCGACCGGCCACCTCAAGACCGGCGCTCCTTGTCGGGGCGAGCGCGTTGAGAAATACAACCAACTGCTGCGAATCGAGGAGAATCTCGGGGCGGATGGAATCTACGCGGGGCGGGGTGCATTCGTGCGGGCGCGTGCTCCCGAAAAGCATGCCTGACCGGGCGCATCGAGCGCTCGCCGCTCGTCGCGCGGCGAGTCTCGGGCGTGGGCAACACCTCGTCCTGTGGGGCCCGCGCGGCAGCGGTAAGACCTTGCTCATGAACGCCGTGCTGCAGGAACTGGGCGGTGCTCACCGCGCGCTCAGCGCTGCGACGAACAGCCTCGATGACATCACCGCGACGCTCGAACGCGGCTCCGCGCCGATTCCGTGTTTCCGGATGTATCGTTTGACCAGGGCCTCGGAAAAGCATCGTCGGCAGGGAATATGCGGGCCGATGCCCGCATAATCTTTGCAATAGCCGGTTTTCCCATCAGTCGTCTGAACTTGCGTAAAGCCGTGCTCACCGGCCCGGCGAATGTCCGCATTGCCAACAGACAGAACCCAAGCAGGATTGCGATTCGCCGTTTCACATGACCTGTGACCAGGGACGCTGACAATGGGTTCCGGACGACCGGCGTACGCTTGAGTGGCGCGGACCAGGATGCTAGGTTCGGGACATGCCCAAATCCTTGGATTCGAGCCGCTCGCCGCCCGTGGCGGCTCTGCTCGCGGTGGCCACGGAGTTTCTGAAGGAGGGGCGGCCGGCCGATGCCATTGTGCCCTTGCGCGAAGCGGCGCTGCTGCAGCCGTCCAATCCCGTCATTCTCCACGATCTGGGCCTTGCATGCCTCGAGGTCGGCCGGATACCGGATGCCATCTCGGCGCTGCGGCGGGCGGTGGCGGGCAACCCGACTTACGCGGATGCCTTTTTCCGCTTGGGGATCGCCTTGGAGAAGCAGGGCGATGCCGGCGGGGCGATCATGGCCTACGACCGTGCCACTGAATTGCTGCCCTCGCTCACCGAAGCTTGGTTTCGGGCCGGCGCTCTGGCTCATACCTTGGGAGATCGGGAGGCGGCGATCGGCTGTTTCCGCCGGGCGGCGGCGACCGGCGCCACTACTCGTTTCGGCCGCCTTGGCAAAGCGCGGGCGCTGCTGACCGAGGACCGCGACCCGGAAGCCGAAAAGGTGCTCCGCAAGACGCTTGCGCTCGACCCCGCGAACGCCATGGCGCACGATCTTCTGGGCATTCTGCTTTCTGAATCAGGTCGTTTCATCGAGGCCAGCGAGTGCTTTCAGCGCGCCATTGCGATCGCGCCGCTTCTGGCGGGAAGCTACTACGATCTGGTCCGATGCCGACCCGTCACGCGTGCCGACGACGGTCTGCTCGAACGGATGGAAGCCGCCCTCACCCTGCCGGGACTGGAGACGGCGCAGCGTCTGAGGCTCCACCTCGCGCTCGGCAAGGCGGCGGACGATATCGGCGAATGCGCGCTGGCCATGCAGCATTTCGACGCCGCAGACTCCGTTCGCCGCGGGTGCGTGGCCTTCGACTCGGCCAAGTTCGCCATCGAGACGGACCGCCTGATTGCGCGCTTCACGCCCGAGCTGATCAGCCGTGCGCCGGAGCTCGGCCGAAGCGATGCGACCCCGGTTCTGATCATGGGCATGCCGCGGTCCGGTACTACGCTCATCGAGCAGATCATCTCCAGCCATCCCGAGGTCGGCGCCGGCGGTGAGCTCAACTTCTGGAACGAGCGCGGGGCGGCATGGCACCGCGGCGTCGCGGCCGGCCATGAGAAGCGCTTCCTCATGGATGCGGCGACCGATTACCTCGGCGTGCTCCGCGCCATCGCGCCGCGCGCGGCGCGGGTGACCGACAAAATGCCGTTCAATTTCCTCTGGGCCGGGCTGATCCACCTTGCACTGCCGCGTGCCATCCTCGTCCATTGCCGCCGCAGCGCGGTCGACACGGCGCTTTCCATCCATCAGACCTATTTCCACTCCAGTCTGCCGTTTCCGACCGGCGGGGCCGAACTGGTCGCCTATTTCCGCAGCTACCGGCGGCTGACCGACCATTGGCGAAGCGTGCTGCCGGCCGATCGCTTCATCGAGGTCGATTACGAGGATCTGACCAGCGCACCCGAGCCGGCGATCCGGCGGATCATCATGGCGTTGGGCCTTCCGTGGCATGACGCGTGCTTGCGCCCGGAATGCAATCCCCGCGTTGTGAAGACGCCCAGCAAGTGGCAAACGCGCCAGCCGATCTATCGCAGTTCCGTGGCGCGCTGGCGGCGCTATGAACCCTGGCTGGGGCCGCTGCGCGGGCTCATCGATGAGGGGTCCGAGGTGGTCACCCTGCGGCCCGTGTAACACAACTTTCAAACGATGGTCATATCGCCGTCAAAGTCCCGTTACAGGTCGAGGGTAGAGTAGCCGGGTAATCCAAAAGGGAGTTCTATACATGTCCCGAAAAAAATTTCGTAACAAGTGTGGAAGCAAATCTCGCCTCAACCGTCTGCGCCCGCTCGCCGGCCTGCTGGCGACGGGTATGACCGTTCCGGCGTTTGCGGGCCCTTCCCAACTTTACCCCACTTACGTCACCGGACCGCAGCCGAACGGCTCCTGGGTCGTGAGCGATGGCGCAATCATCACGCCGTCCGGCACGCAAGTCGGGCTCGGCAATCAGGTCCGCGCCAAGGCCATCGCCTTGAACCCCAACGCTACCAGTCACACCGCCGCCGTCCTCACCCTGGGCGCGGCGGAGGCCGTCGAGATCTTCGATACCCGCAGCGGACAGGTCCTGCAGTCCTACCTGACGCAGGGACTCGATCCCAGCGGCAGCTATAGCGGCATCACCTATTCGCCGGACGGCAAGTACTTGATGTTCAGCCAGGACAGCAGCAACGTCACCGTCGCCCACGTCTCACCGGAGGGATTGCTGACCGACGACGCGCAAGTCAGCGTGCCGCCGAATAATTCCTTCATCACGTGCTTCCCGAACAGTCCGCCCGGCGCCTATGCGACGCCCTGCGGCACGTTCTATTCGCCCGGGACTTCGTACCCGGGCGGCCTCGCGTTCTCCAACGACGGCAAGAGTGCCTACGCCCTGCTCAACCAGAACGATACCCTCGCGCGGATCGACCTCAGCGTCGAGCCGCCGGCGCAGGGTTTGCAGATCCGCGTTGGGAACGCGCCGCACAGCATCGTGATCGGCGGCGCGGGTACGACCGCCTATGTCAGCAACGAAGGCGGCCGCGCCGCCACGGCGGCGGATTTCCAGATTTACTCCGCCGGTACGCCGATCGTCGCCGATCCGGTGGTGGGCGCCGCAATCACCGGTACGGTCTCCGTGGTCGATCTGAAGTCGATGCAGGTCACGGCCACCATCCCGACCGGCCTGCATCCAACCGGGATGGCGCTGTTCGGACAGTTCCTGCTGGTGGCCAACACTTACAGCGATAGCATTTCGGTCATCGACACGGCTACCAACGAAGTAATCCGGACCATCGACCTGGGCCTGCCGATCGCGGTGCCCGGGCAAAGCCGGCCGGCCTACGGCGCTGCGCCGAATTCGATCGCCGTCGACGCCGACCACGGCGTTGCATACGTCGCGCTGTACAACGCCAACGCGGTCGCGGTCGTCGACCTCAGCGGCGGTGCGCAGCACCCGGTGATGGGCATGATTCCGGTGGCCTATGCGCCTTGTTCGGTGGTGCTGGACAAGACCGACAACGTGCTGATCGTTGCGAACGACAAGGGCATCGGCACGCGCTATTCATTCGAGACCGATTATGGCGTCACCGACTACAACACCCACCAGGACAACGGCACCGTCAGCATAGTCCCGGTGCCGAACAGCGTGACTTTGGAATCGATGACGACGCAGGTGTTCCAGAACAACCACTGGGATCTGACGCCGAACATCAAGTCCGCCGCCGGCGGCAGCCCGAAGGCGGAGCCGATCGCCGTTCCGGCCAAAATCGGCGATCCTTCCCTGATCAAGCACGTGTTCCTGATCATTCGCGAAAATCGCACTTATGATCAGATTCTGGGCGACGTGGCCGCCGGCAATGGCGACGCCTCGTTGGCCGTGTTCGGCGGCAAGGACACCCCGAACGCGCATGCGCTGGTGAAGCGTTTTCCGCTCTTCGACAATTTTTACGATCCAAGCCGCCAGTCGGCCGACGGACATCAGTGGATCACCGAGGGCATGGCCCCCTACGCCGACGACATCCAGTCGCCGGATTGGGTACGCAGCTATCCGGGCGGCAACGCCGGCGATGCGCTTGCCTACACGACCAAGGGTTTCTTGTTCTCGGAAGCGGCGGCGGCCGGCCTGCCCGTCAAAATCTACGGCGAATATGTCGAGAACGATACGTTCCTGCAGCCGAACGGCTCGACCGACGAGCCGACCTGGAGCGAGTTCTTCGCGGACGCTAACGCCTTCGAGGCGGGCAAGGAACCGACGCTCCATTATCAGCACACGATCCGGGCGGAATCCTCCATCCCGGCCGTTTACGAACACCTCGTCAAGAATTTTCCGCAGTTCGATCTGGGCATCCCCGATCAGTTTCGCGTCGATCTGTGGGTCCAGGACTTCCGAAAGGATGTCGAGGCGGGCACGGTGCCTGCGCTCAGCATCCTGTGGATCATGGACGACCACACCGGCGGTCCGCCGACCCCGAACGCCGAACAGGCCGACAACGACCTTGCCGTGGGCCGCATCATCGACCACATCACCCATAGCCAGGTGTGGTCCTCGTCGGCGATCTTCATCGAGGAGGACGACGCGCAGAACGGGGTCGACCACGTCGATGGCCATCGCAGTCCGGGCTATATCGTCAGCCCGTACGCGGTTCAATTCGGCCCCACCGACCATACGTACTACACGCAGGTCAACATGACCCGCACCATCGAGCAAATCCTCGGCCTGCCCCCGATGGGGCAGATGGACCTCATTGCATCGCCGATGAGGACAGCCTTCGTCGAGGGGGCGCCGCCCGAAGCCAACTTCCTGCCGTGGAACCACGTGCCGAACGAGGTTCCGCTGGACCAGGGCGTGACGCCCGCCGTCGCGGCGCCCAAAGCGACCAGCCACGCGGTCGCGGACCTGAAGGCGGCTTGGCTGCAAAAGAGATCGCAGATCTTCGCCGGCAAGCTGACCACGCCCGACGCCGAAGACCCGGACATCGTGAATCATTTGAACTGGTACATGTCGACCGGGTTTACGCGGCCCTATCCAGGCGAGGGGCGGGTGCGCTACCCGAACGAGTTCAAGAACAACTCGGCACCGCGCGGCGGCGACCCGGACGACTGAACCGCCTGCCGACAGCAACGAGCCTCGCTGCGGCGGCGTTTCAGAGTCGGTGCGCCTCGGGCTCCGCGAGCGGCTCGCGGACCGAGAGATAGTAGATCGGGCTCACCACGAGGAGTCCCACGATCCACGACAGGTCGATCCCGCCCATCGCGCGCGCGACCGGTCCCGTGTAGAGATCGCTGGCGATGAAGGGAATCTGGACTGCGATCCCGAGCCCGTAGCAAACGAGGGCGGGGACGTTGTATTGGCCGTAGATGCCGCCGTCGGCCGCAAAGAACGATGGGACGTGGTAGTTGCCGAAGCGCACGAGGTAATAGTCGATGAGGTTCACCGCGGTCCAGGGGATCAAGAGATAAAGAAGCAGCTCGTTGAATTGGCTGTACAGCGTCAGGAAGTTCGATGCGCCCTCCAAGCCGATCAGCAGCGCGGCCAGGAAAATGCCGATCGTGATGAACGTCCGGGCGCGCGGGGTGGCTCGCCAGCCCGCGGCGAAGGTCTGCGCCAGCGTGATGATCGCGAGCGAACCGCCGTAAAAGCAGATGGCGCCCGCGACCGCGACCCCGGGCGCGAACAGCAGCACGATCGCGGTGCTCGCTTTCCCGGTGAGCCGTGAGAGCGCGGCGACGACGTCGCCGTCGACGACCGCGGGTCCGATGAGCGCGCCCAAAATCATCGGCAATACGGCCCCGAGCGTGGTGCCCCAATAACACGACCAGAAGGCCTGACGCGGGCCGGAGTCGGGCGGCAAATAGCGCGAGTAATCGGACACGTACGGGGCGTAGGCGAGTTGCCACAGGGCCCCCATCGACACCATGCTGAAAAAACCGACCGCCGAGAATGTCCCCCGCGTGATGAAGCTGAGCGGCAGGGGCCGGACGAAAATGACCCAGACGTAGCAGAGCAGCACGGCGCTTCCAGCGACGTACGTCATCATCCGCGTGCACAAGTGGATCAGGTCGTGCCCGTATATTGCGGCAGCCAGGCTGATGAGCCCGATTGCCGCGATGCAGGCGCGCGCGTCGAGGCCCGGCAGGATGGCGTGCAGCGACTGGCCTCCCGTCACGAGAGCTGTGCCGGCATATCCCACGTACATGAAGATGACGAGCGCTACGACGAACGCCGCGCCTCGCGCTCCGAACTGGCCCCGGCTCTGGACCATTTGCGGCACGCCGAGGCGCGGACCTTGGGCCGCGTGCAGCGCCATGAATACGGTGCCGGCGAGGTTGCCGACGAGGATGGCGATGACGGCCGACAGAAACGATTGGCGGAACAACGTCGTCGCGAGCGCGCCGGTGACCACGGTCAAGACGTTGATGTTGGCGCCGCACCAGAGCGTGAACAAGTGGCGCGCCCGGCCGTGCCGCTGGTCGAGCGGGATCTGGTAGATCGTATGCTGTTCGATGCGTGTGGGGTGGTTTTGGCCGGGCTGATTCCGAGCGTTATCGGGAGCGGTCATGCTGCGAGGCTCTCGTTACAGGTGTGTTCGGTCATCGGCGGGGCGGCTGCGGTAGTATACCCATCATGATCGAGCACGTGGATACGGCCGGGAGCTGCTTTCCGGATTTCGGTCTCAGCCCGGAGCAACGGCGCGAGGCGGTTTTTGGGCATCGGTACGAGCGGCCCGGAATGGACGGGGAACTCGGCGAGATCTGGGCCTACACGGATGCGCTCGCGTACCCGCCCGGGGCGACCGTGCGTCTGTTCGTGAGTTCGACGGCCCCTAGGTGCGAGATTTCGATCGTCCGCGACGGCGGGGTCGCCATGCCGGTGCTGACCCGGCGTATCGATGGCGCACGGTGGCAGGAGACTCCGGAACAGTGCTCTGTGGTGGGATGCGGGTGGGAGCCGTCGCTGGAGTTTCGAGTGGGCGAGGACTGGCCGTCGGGAGCCTACCGGATCACGCTCACGGGGGAGAGTCGCGGTGGTGCACGGATCGCCTCCCACCATTTGATCATCGTCCGGCCCGTACCTGGCCTCCACCCGCAGCGGATCCTGCAGATCGCGGCCACGGGAACCTGGACCGCCTACAATACATGGGGCGGCTCCAATCATTATCGAGGCATCACCGGGCCGAAGCGCGACCAATACGCAACCACGGTCAGTCTCGAGCGGCCCTGGTGCCGTGGGTTCGTCGTCCTGCCGGCGGATGCGCCGCGCGTGCCGCTCGAGTTCTCGATCCCTCCGGCCACGGCGCCACGCTACCCGCATCTCGAGTGGGCCTTCGCCAAGGGCTATTCGGAAAAGTATGCCTCCGCGGGCTGGGCGAGCTATGACCGGCATTTCTTTCACTGGGCGGAGCGGGCCGGATTCGCCGTCGATCTCGCGAGCCAACACGAATTGCATTTCGACCCGGAGATCATCGACGGCTACGATTGCGTGGTGTGCGTGGGCCACGATGAGTATTGGACCTGGGAGATGCGCGACGCGATCGACGGCTACGTCGAGCGCGGCGGACGCGTGGCGCGCTTTGCGGGCAATTTCATGTGGCAAACCCGCCTGGAAAACTGCGGCAGGCAACAGGTCTGCTACAAGTACCGGGCTCGCGCCGAGGATCCGGTGTTCAAATCCGGCGATCCGTCGCGAACTTCCGGTTCGTGGGAGGCACGCGAGATAGGACGGCCCGGAGCCGAAACCTTCGGCCTCAATGCGACCAGCGGGCTTTATGCCGGATGGGGCGGTTGCGCTCCTCGGGGAGTCCGCGGCTTTCCAGTCTATCGGCCCGACCATTGGGCGTTCGCCGGCACGGGGATCTACTATGGGGACCTGCTCGGAGCCGAGGGACACGCCTTCGGGTACGAGGTCGACGGCTTGGACTACATCATCCGCGGCGGCCTGCCCGAACCCAGTGAAATCAGCGGCGCACCGCAGGGCCTGCAGATCCTCGCGCTGGGCCTGTCCTCGCTCAAGGAGGAGCCGCTCGAATTCCCGGGAGACGGCCGGTTCCTCTCGGACGAGGATGCGAAGTTCGTTGCCGAGGTTCTGCTGGGCAATGACGGCAACGCGGCGGTGGAGCGGGTGAAGCGGGGCGCCGGCATGATCGTGAACTTCCCGCGCGGACGGGGCGAAGTGTTCCACGCCGGAAGCTGCGAGTGGGTGGCGGCACTCCTTCGGCGCGATGCCCTGGTCGAGCGCGTGACCTCGAACGTCATCGAACGGTACCTGAGTCGCTGACGGGGCGGGGATTTGACTTATTTCAGCCGCTGCGGTGGCGCCTTCGGCGCAAAAAGGCTAGCCTGACGCTTGCGCGCGTGTCCTGGAAGCCCCAGGCGATCGGTGAGCTTCGCGGTGCGGCCGGCGTATCCTTGAAAATCGCGTTACCCAACAACATCAATCGGCGGGGAGTGAATCTCATGTTGAACAGCTTTCTTCGCACTGCACGCGGCGCGAGAGCGGCGCTGGCGGTCGTGCCTCTTGCGTGCGCTGTGTTTTCCGGCAGCGGTTGGGCCGAGCCGATCGCCACCCAGGCAAGCACCATACCCGACCTCGTGGCATCGCACGCGGCGGTGCCCGCCGGCGCGCCGCCGGCCGACCAAAGCATGCACATCGTCGTGTCGCTGCCGCTGCGGAACATGGAGCAGCTCGACGCGTTGCTGCCTGCCATATACGACCCGCAGAGTCCCGCCTACCATAATTATCTCTCGGTCGCGCAATTCACGGATCGATTCGGCCCTTCGGCACGGGACTACGACTCGGCGATTGCGTTCTTTTCGCAGAACGGGTTCAAGGTGGGGCCGCGCGCCGCGAACCGGTACCTGATCGCTCTCGACGGCAAGGTCTCTGACGTCGAGCGCGTGTTCCATGTGACGATGGGGCTCTACCGGCACCCGACCGAGGGCAGAAACTTCATGGCGCCGGATCGGCTGCCCACGCTGGATCTGGAAACACCCATTCAGCAGGTGATCGGACTCGATGATTTCGTGCTTCCCTATCGGCATCTCGTACGCGGCGAATCCGAGGAAAGGGCCACGGGTTCCGGACCGGGCGGAAACTTCACCGGAAACGACATTCGCGAGGCCTATTATCCCACGGGTACGCTCACGGGCGCCGGGCAGTCCATCGGGCTCATGGAACTCGCGGGCGTCAATCTCGCCGACGTGAAGAAGTTCTTCGCGGACGGCTACGGCCCGAAGAACTCCGTGGCCATCCACCTCATCTCCACGGATGGCGCGCCGGTCACCTGCACCGGCGGCTGCGACGACTCGGAGCAGGCGCTCGACATCGAATACTCGATCTCGATGGCGCCGGGATTGAGCAGCATGCGCGTCTATGTCGGCAACACGGCGGAGGACGTGCTCAATGCGATGGCGTCCGACAACATCAGCAAGATCCTCAGCACCTCCTGGGGCTGGAACGTGAACTTCAAGACCGACGACGGGCTCTTCAAGGAGTTCGCCGCCCAGGGCCAGACCAATCTCACGGCGAGCGGGGATTATTCCACGCTCACCGCAAGCGGCCCGTGGCCGGAAGAGGACGCCAATATCATCGCGGTCGGCGGCACGGACCTCGTCACGAGTTCGGCCGGCGGACCATGGAAGAGCGAAACCGGCTGGAGCCATAGTGCCGGCGGCCCCTCCACCGACAAGAACATCGGGATCGAATCCTACCAGTTGCCCTACATCGACGCGGCAAACGGGGGATCCAGGACGCTGCGGAACGTGCCCGATGTGGCCGCCAGTGCCGATACGGACATGTATATATGCTCGGATGGTTCCTGCGCCGGCGGGTGGGGCGGGACCAGCTTTGCCTCGCCCATCTGGGCGGGCTTCATCGCGCTGGCGAACCAACAGGCCGTCGCCAATGGTCAAGCGGTGGTCGGGTTCATCAACCCGTCGATCTATGCATTGGGTCAGACCGGCAATTACAGCAAGGGATTCCACGACATCACCAAGGGCAAGAGCGGGAAGTTCAGCTGTACGGTCTCTTATGATCTGGTGACGGGCTTGGGTTCGCCCAAGGGACAGGGATTGATCGACCTGCTCGTCCCGTAAGGGCTCGCGAGGCGGCGCGGGCCAAGGAGCCAATCCTCCTTGGCTTCGCGCCGGCCGATTGAAGCCGGCGGTTCGTACCGGCGCCCCCGGCGCCGCGAGCGCATTCCCCCAATGTCTGCCCGCGTTAAAATACTGATTGACAGATAGCGCAGTGTCGATATTCTTCGTGGCGGGCCATCCGCTCCCAACGGCGGACGCTCATCTGTAAGGATGGGAGTATATCGATGACACGCATGCCATTGCCGGCCGTCCGTCCGGCTGACGCCCGGTTTTCCTCGGGCCCGACCAAGAAGCGTCCCGGTTGGAGCCTCAACGCCCTCGAAGGGGCGCTCCTCGGCCGCTCGCACCGTTCCAAACCGGGAAAGGCGCGGCTCAACGAAGCGATCACGCGCACTCGCGCTCTTCTGGGGGTGCCCGGGGAGTTCAAGATCGCCATCGTGCCGGCTTCGGATACCGGCGCCATGGAGATGGCGATGTGGTCGATGCTGGGAGCACGTGCGGTCGACCTCTTCGCCTGGGAGAGCTTCGGCGAGGAGTGGGTTACCGATACGGTGGAACAGCTCAGGATCGCGGACTGCCGCGTGCACCTCGGCCGCCCCTACGGAGCGCTGCCCGACCTGTCCCTCGCCCGCAAATCGGCCGACCTGGTGTTCACGCAGAACGGAACGACGTCGGGCGCGAAGATTCCCAACTTCGAGTGGATACCGGAGGGCCGCGAGGGCCTGGCCTTCAACGATGCGACGAGCGCCGCATTCGCACAGCCGATCGAATGGCCCAAATGCGATGTCGTGACCTTCTCCTGGCAGAAAGTGCTGGGCGGCGAGGCGGCACACGGCATGTTGATTCTTTCCCCGCGCGCGGTGGCGCGTTTGGAGAGCTTCATTCCCGCGCGGCCCCTGCCGAAGATCTTTCGCTTGACCAAGAAGGGCAAACTCGACCAGGAGTTGTTCGAGGGCGCCACCATCAATACGCCGTCGCTGCTCGCAACGGAGGACTACATCGATGCCCTCAAGTGGGCGGAGGGAATCGGCGGCTTGGCGGCTCTGCAAGCTCGCGCCAACGCCAACGCCGGCGTGCTCGCGGACTGGGCGAACCGGACCACCTGGGTCGATTTTCTGGTGTCCGACCCGGCGATTCGCAGCAACACCAGCGTGTGCCTGAAGGTGGTCGATCCGCGCGTGACCTCCCTGGCGCAGGCGGGTCAGAACGAGTTTGCGAAGAAGCTCGCGGCTCTCCTGGACGAGCAGGGGGTGGCCTTCGACGCGGCCTCGTACCGGTCCGCCCCTCCGGGGCTGCGCATATGGTGCGGCGCCACGGTCGAGCAAAGCGACCTGCAATCGCTCACGCCGTGGCTCGACTGGGCGTTTGCGGAATGTCTCGACTCGTTCAGGATCGCGTGAGGATGGATGGTCAATGCCCAAAGTACTGATTGCCGATGAGCTGAGCCCGATGGCGCTCGACATTTTCCGCAGCCGCGGCGTACTGGCGGACGTGCGCGTGGGCCTCAAGAAGGCCGATCTCATCAAGATCATCGGCGACTACGACGGCCTCGCCGTGCGCTCCGCGACGAAGGCCGACAAGGACGTGATCGGCGCGGCCGCGAAACTCAAGGTGATCGGCCGCGCCGGCATCGGGGTCGACAACATCGACATTCCCGCGGCCACCGCCCGCGGCATCGTGGTGATGAACACGCCGTTCGGGAATTCGATCACGACGGCCGAGCACGCCATTGCCCTGCTGTTTGCCGCGGCACGCCAGATAGCGGCGGCGGACTCGTCCACGCAGGCGGGAAAGTGGGAGAAGACGCGCTTCATGGGCGTTGAACTGTATGCCAAGACGCTGGGACTCATCGGTTGCGGCAATATCGGGTCACTGGTTGCCGAGCGGGCGCTTGCGCTGAAGATGAAGGTGATCGCCTATGATCCATTCCTCTCGCCGGAGCGCGCCGTCAAGCTCGGGGTCGAAAAGGTCGAACTGGACGACTTGCTGTCGCGTGCCGACGTGATTTCGCTGCACACCCCCCTGACCGACAAGACGCGCAACATCCTGTCGGCCGAAGCGCTCGCGAGGACCCGGCGCGGAGTCATCATCGTGAACGCGGCGCGGGGCGGACTCGTGGACGAGGCCGCGCTGCGAGCGTTCCTGGAAAGCGGGCAGGTTGCGGCCGCCGGCTTCGATGTGTTCACCACCGAGCCGGCCAAGGAGAGCGTGCTCTTCGGTGCGCCGAATTTCGTCGCCACGCCCCATCTTGGGGCGAGCACGAGCGAGGCCCAGGAAAACGTCGCGCTGCAGGTGGCCGAGCAGATATCCGACTTCCTGCTGACCGGGGCCGTCACCAACGCGCTCAACATGGCTTCCATCAGCGCCGAGGATGCGTCGCGCCTGAAGCCCTTCATCGGGCTCGTCGACAAGCTGGGGTCGTTCGCCGGCCAGATTGCCGACGATGGGATCGAGGCGGTGGAGATAGAGTACGAGGGGGAGGTTGCGCAACTCAATACGAAGCCGCTCACGGCCGTCGCGCTGGCCGCCCTGATGCGGCCTCTCATGCCGGATGTGAACATGGTGTCGGCGCCCGCCGTGTTGAAACAAAAAGGCAGCCCGCTGACCGAATCCAGGCGCGAGACCTCCCCGATCTACGGCTCCTTGATCCGGATCAAGGTGCTGACCGGCGGAAGGTGGCGGACGCTGGCGGGGGCCGTCAACGCCGGCACGGCAAAGATCGTCGAGGTCAAGGACATGGCCTTGGAGGCGGATTTTCACCCCGTCATGCTGATCATCAACAATAAGGACAAACCCGGCTTCATCGGCGCCTTGGGAACCATGTTGGGAGAGGCCAACATCAACATCGCAACCTTCCACCTGGGGCGGCAGGCTGCGGAGCAGGACGCCATCGCCATCGTGGGCGTCGATCAGCTCGTTCCCGACGACATCCAACACAGACTCCGCTCGCTGCCTCATGTCAAATACGTCAAAGTGCTGAAATTCTAGCCGCCGGGGCCAATTCGAGGTGGAATAGGGCACCGTTCATCGGCCATAATCGATCCATTGCACCCGCATGTCGAGGAGTGGAGCGTGCCCAGGAAATACCTCGTGGTGATGGCAGGTGTTCTCGCCGGGATTTGCGTGACGAGGAGCGGCCGGGCGGCGGCGCCGGCGGAACTATTCGGCGTGTGCGGGTCGCAGGCCAATTTACCCACGGTTTATCTCAGCGGCGTGCTGCAAGGCCCGGCGGCCGCCATTCAAGGCTTTCGCACCGGGTTCGCGGCCTACCTCGCGCAGCAATACGCCTACCACGGCATCGTCGTCTGTGCGCCGACCAACAGCGCACTGAACGCAATGACCTTCATCGCGCGCCAATCGACTGCCTTGCGCAATGCCAAGAAGATCGTCATCGACACCGGATGGAGCGAGCCTGCGGCCGCGGCTCTGGGCGCAGCGGCCACGCCGCCGGCCGCCAAGGTGCAAGGCCTCCCGGCCGGCGCGGCCGCCGCCGGCACGCCCGGGAGCGCGGGCGCCAATGGAGCCGGCGGCGGCGCGTCGAGCGGGGGCGCCTCTCAGTGGGCGAGTCTGCTGGGCAGCATCTTCGGCGGCGGTTCCACCGGGAACTCCGCGGCTGGAGCGAAGTCCGGCACATCGGGCAAGACGGGCGGCACGGGCGGCACGGGCGGGGCGAGCGGCGGCGACCCGATGTCCAATGCGTTGACCAACGTTTTCGGCAACAAATCGTCGAACGGCGCGGCGGGCGATCCCGCTTCGAAGAACTCGCAGCAGGGTCTTCCCGACGGCGCCCTGGGTGCGGCGCAATGGCAGACCACGAAACTGGTGATATACGGCTGCGGCCGCCAGGACAAGGAGGTGGCGTGCGTGACCGAACTCACCAACCAGAATCAGCAGGACACCCTGGTCCACGCCGCCGACGTATGGAAGGACGCCTTCATCGTCGACGACCGTGGCGATCGGCACCCGCGTGCGACGGGATTTTTTCTCAATGTGGATGGGGATCAACGTCCGCAGATCGACATTTCATACGGCAAAACGGCGCGATTCGTCCTATTGTTCGATGACGTGCAGCCCAGGGTTCAAAAGGTGGCCCTGCGCTCGGCGACCGGCGGACTCGACGTCGAAGAGATCCACCTGATCGACCCGGGAGCGGCCGCCCCGAGCCACTGAGGCCGGCCGAAGGGCCTTTCGCGTCGATCATGGCTGCAGCCGTATGTCTCCCTCGTTTTCCGGCCGCCGGCCCCGCTTGTCCTTGTAGAACGCGCGGATGCGGGCGAAATCGGCGGTCACATCCCCGGTCAACTTGATGTAGGTGTCGATTCCAATGGTGCGGGTGGAGTAGTCGATGTAGCCCAATCCGACCGGGAGATCTGCCGCAAGGGCGATACGATAGAAGCCCGATTTCCACGAACTGGTGCGCGAGCGGGTGCCCTCCGGCGTGACGGCGAGCCACATCGGTTCGCCGCGCGCGAACTCCGCGAGTACGGCATCCACGAATCCCGACCGTTGATTCCGCCGGATCGGCACGCCGCCGAGGCGCAGGAACAACCGGCGCAGGGGCCACCGGAACAGCGTGTGCTTGCCGACCCAGCGAACCCGCAGGCTCACCCCGATTTTGTAGAGCACTCCGATGATGAAGTCCCAATTCGACGTGTGCGGATAGACCACGACGATTCCCTGCGGGCCCGGTAGCGGCACCAGGAGGGAAGTCCATCCGAGCGACCTCAAAATCGCTTGCGATCCGCGCCGCAAGAGCGACGGGGTACTGTCGGCGGACGCAGGGGCGCGCGATTCCATGGACGATGTTGGGGCTTCCGCGCCGCTGGGGTGGGCTCGATTATCGCACAGGCACCGGGCTTGCCTACGCTGCTCGATGAGCCGTCTCGGGGCCGATGACCTCCATGAGAACCATTGACAAGCCAGGTTACGTATTACATAACGGGCCGTCAAATCGAGACTTCACGAACCAACGAGAACGAGAGAATCATTCCGTGTCGATCCGCAAGCAGCCACGCGCGATGCCGTGGATCCCCGCGGCGGCGGTCGTGTCGGCCGTCAATCAACAAGGTGCCGGTAATCCCGACCATTCCTTAGTCGCCCGATCCGACCCACCTTGCGAATACGCCGGCCTTGAAGCAGCAGGTCCAAGCGCTCTATGCCGCTTACGGTGAAATTGTCCCGGGTCCCGATCTTTGGACGTATTACGAGAACAACCCGCAATACATCTCGTCCGACAACGTCCATCCGAATGCGCAGGGATGCGTTGCTCATCGCACGTTGTGGGCGCAATTCGCGGCAGGCACGATCTACGCGCGGTAAGCCCTTTGGCGGCGGCGTATCAAATCACGCTTCGGTCGCGCCTCGCCGTCAGGCGCTCGATGGGCTCGCCGAGTTCGCGCGCGGCCCGATGACCGGCGTAGACCGCGTGGGCGATCAGGGCAGGCTGTCGGCAATCACCAATGCGCTGAACACCGGTATCCGGCGATTCGCCGTCCGGACCGACCAATTCCCGGTACAACTCGTCGCAGGGTTCCCGCGAGGTTGCCAATACGAGGGTCGATGCCGCGTGCCGACGATGCCGTCCGGTGTAGGTGCAGGCGAGCGTAACGCATTCGCCATCGAAGCCGAGGATGTTGGTGCTGACGATGATCTCCATTCCGAATTCCAGCATCTGCTGCTGCGTGCGTTCCTGTTCCCCCGTGTACTGGCTCCATTGACCCGCCTTGCCCTCGGTGGTGACGTAGGTGACGTTCGCCCCCGATTTTGCGAGCAGGCACGCCAACACCGGCCCCATGTAGTAATGATCGTCATCGAATACCGTCACGTTTCCCCTTGGCTGAGCACCCCGCATCAGATCATCGGGCGTCAGCGTGGATTCGGCGTGGAGCGCCGGGATCGGCGTCGAGTTCCACCGGCCGACGCCGTCGCGCCGCCAGCGCGCGCCGGTGGCGATCATCACGTGATCGGCGCCGATTTCCCGGACGTCGGCCGCCGTCAGCGCGCTGCCGAGGTACATCGACACCCGCGGCATTGCCTTGATCTGCCCGAGACGGTAATCGCGCACGCGGGCCCACTCGGCGAGTCCCGGCAGCCGGCTTTCCAACGTGACGCGCCCGCCGGCCTCGCCGGCTGAGTCGGCCAGCGTCACGGAATATCCCCGTTTGCCGAGGATGTGGGCGGCTTCGAGGCCAGCCGGGCCGGCGCCGACGATCAGCACCGAACCGCCGTCGCCCGCGGTTACGCGTTCCGGATGCCAGCCGCGGCGCCATTCCTCGCCCATCGTCGGATTCTGCGTGCAACGAATCGCGGCACCGCGGTAGTTGTAGCTGTAGCAGATATTGCAGCCGATGCATTCGCGAATGTCGTCGAGCCGGCCCTCCCGAATCTTGATCGGCAGGAATGGGTCGGCGATGGATGGTCGCGCAGCGCCGATGAAGTCGAGGATGCCGCTGCGCACCTGGCGCAGCATCGTGTCCGGGGAAGTGAACCGGCCGACGCTCACCACGGGCTTGCGGGTGAGGCGCTTGGCGTAGGCCACCTTGGCTTCGAGCGATGCCTCCTTGACGAATCGCGAGGTCGCCATCTCCTCGCCGTAATAATCGGAGACGACGAGATCCCAGAGGTCCGGCAAATCGCCGAGCATGCCGAGCACATCCCGCGCTTCGTCGCCGCTCAGGTGGGCATCGCCGTGGCCGTCGGCGGAGTAGCGAACCGCGACGGCGCATCGATCGCCGACGGCTTCACGCGTCTCCTCGATCAATTCCCGGACCAGGCGGGCACGGTTTTCGAGCGTGCCGCCGTATTCGTCGGTGCGGCCGTTCAAGCTGCGCGAGAGGAATTCCGACAGCAGGTACCCGTGGGTCGGGTAAACGTAGATGATGTCGAAGCCCGCGCGCTTGGCCCGCTCCGCCGCGGCGCGATGCCATTGGCGGAGCGCGCGGATGTCGCGCCGGTCCATGGGCTGAGATTGAACGGGGTCGGCCCGTCCCGGCATCGACCGTACGCCGAGCGTCGGGAGGCGCGAGGCCAGGTTCGACACGAGGCTTCCGCCGTGCCAGAGCTCGATTCCGGCCAGCGCTCCATGTGCGTGAACCTGATCGGCCAGGGCGGCGAGGTTGGCGAGATCACCGTCGTCCCAGATCGAGGCGAACGGA
The DNA here is from genome assembly GCA_963707765.1 of uncultured Gammaproteobacteria bacterium. Lineage (GTDB taxonomy): Bacteria > Pseudomonadota > Gammaproteobacteria > Steroidobacterales > Steroidobacteraceae > Bog-1198. The sequence continues at coordinate 812,928 of CAVPQZ010000001.1, forward strand.
TACGGCTGATCGTCGGAGGTCGCATGGATCGAGCAGTACTCCGTGCACACGACGCCCCAGCCGCCTTCCGCCTTCATTGCGCGCATGGCGGCGAGAGTGCGCGGCAGCGCATGGCCCATGCCTGAGCAATGCGGCACTTGATAAAACCGGTTCTTGGCCGTGACGGGGCCGATCTTCACGGGCTCGAATAGCGGTTGATAGCGTGGTTCGACGTGCATTTGCAATACCGATGTTTCCCGATGCCGGGGGTGCCTTGGACGTATTATGCTGCCAGGATAGGGTAAACACGCGGCAATTGGCGAATTTGCGGACGGGAGGGGAGCAGCATGCAGACAGGAGCACGGATTTCGAGGCGGCCGCGCCGGGCGCCCGCGGAGCGCGCGGCGTCGGATCGAGGCCTGCACCACGGCGCCACCGCGCCGTATCAGCCTCTCCCCGACGACCTCGCACAACGACTCATCGAAGGTGCCCTGACGTTGATGAGCGACTCCGGCGTCGCGTTCGAGGTGGGATCGGAGGCTGCGCAGATCCTGCGCGCCGGCGGTTGTGCGGCAGATGCCGAAGGCATCGTGCGATTCGATCGCGGTATCGTGCGCGAAGCGTTGCTGTCCGCCGCCAAGAGCGTCAGGCTCTGGGATCGAACGGGCGAGCGGTTCATCGAGCTCGATTGCCGCCATACCTGGTTCGCTCCCGGAATGACGTGCATCAAGGTCTACGATCTGCAGACCGGGGAGCCGCGAAACAGCGACGGCGACGATCTGGCGATGATCACTCGGCTGGCGGACGCATTGTCCAATATCGACGCTGTGTGCATTGCCTGCAAGAACGTGTCGCGCCCGGACATTCACGGCGAGATCGAAGAGTTCGCCATCATGGCCTCGAACACGACCAAGCCCCTCGAGTACCTGTGCGAACACGCCGCGTCGCTTGGGTGCGTGATCGACATGGCGGCGGCGATTCGGGGCGGCGCGCACGCTCTGATGGAGAAGCCCTACTTCCTGCAGATCGTGACGCCGCTTCCCATGAATTACCACGCCGCTCACTCGGACCAGATCATTGCGGCCGCCCGCGCCGGAGTTCCCGTGAGCGTGGGAACGCTGCCCATCGGCGGCGCATCGACGCCGATCACGACCGCGGGCAGCATGGTCAACAGCCTCGCCACGGATTTCGCCGGCATGGTGCTGGCGCAATTCGTGCGCCGCGGCTCGTATTGCATCGGCAGCTCGGATGTGTGCTTCATGGAGCCTGCAACCGGCGGCATCGGCAATTTTGCCCAAACGGCGCTTTCAGACATGGTGATGTGCCAGGTGCGGCGCAGCCTCGAGCTGCCGTCCTTCACGGGAGCCGCCGGCTATTCGTCGGCGCGCCGCTTCAACCAGGATGCCGTGATGGAGCTCACCGCGAGCATGATGCAGGTGTTCTACAGCCGTCCCGCCACAGTCGATTACCTGGGGTCGCTGGACCAGGGCCTCACATATTCCATGCATGCACTGCTATTGTGCGAGGATTTGGCCGGCCTCTTGCGCACGCTGTGGCAGGGTGTACGCATCGATGCGGAGATGCTGGCGCTCGACCTCGCGCGTGAAGTCGGTCCGCGCGGGAATTATCTCGCGCAGCAGCACACGGTCGACCACTGTCGCGAACAGTTGTGGGGGACCCGCTACTTCGGACCCCATCTGCCCGTCAGCACGGACGGACGCCCCGACCAGGAATTGGTATCGCGAATCGACGACGACCTGCGTCGGATCCTGGCGAGCCACCGGCCCACCCCGCTCGATGGTGCCGTCCAGGACGAGCTTTGCGCCATTCGCCGCAGATTCGCGGCGTCTTGGACGAACTCATGAAGAGCCCGAATGCGCGCACCTCAATAGATGGGGTGGCGCCGCGTGCGCGGGGGGTGGCGCCGCGTGCGCGGGGGGCGTCGCCGCAAGCGCTTTACATATCGCGAATTCTCCCCGAAGCGGCGGCCTCGGGGCGATTGATTCAATTGACGGGAACTGCTCTGCCTTGATCGAAATGCGGGTTGCTCCTGCACGCTGCGACCACCTGCGATGGAACGGCGGGCAACGGTTTGTCGGCGTTGGCCGGCCGCGGCGTTCCACGCACGATCACGTTCACGCAGTCCCTGTATAGTCCGTATCCCTCTTTGGCATCGCCTCTCACGAAGCCTGCGCTCCTGCATGCCTGGACGATTTGTTTGCAAGGGCCGGTGCCGGCCCAGGTGGGCGGGGCTTCCGGCGTCTGAGCGAGCAGCAGGGCCGGTGCGACGAGAGTCAGCGCGAGCCAGAAATTGGCAATTATTCGGTGCATTGTCGGGTACCTTGTGTAAAGAAAACCTAATGACATCGCCATCCGAACGCCGATTATGCACCCGCGGGCGCGGCGCGCCAAACGGCCCTGGCGACCGCCGTGGGTGAGAATGGGCAATATGTTTCAATTGCATGGATTGATCGCGGATTCACGGGTATAAGGAGGCTCCGCGCCGCAGGTGGGGTTGGCTCCGGCCAAAACCGATTGGATCGACGCTTGAGTTCAATTCAGGCAGTCCGCGGCGGATTTGGGTGTTGTCATTCGAAATTGGCCGTCGACCGGCCAGTGGGGCGGTACTTTGGTGAACAAACGCAGGGGAATCATACTGGCCGGAGGGGCCGGGACGCGGCTGCATCCGATCACTTTGTCGCAGAGCAAGCAGCTGCTGCCCGTGTACGACAAGCCGATGATCTACTATCCGCTGGCGACATTGATGTCGGCGGGCATCCGGGAGTATTTGATCATCACCACGCCGCGGGACCAGATTGCATTCACGCAATTGCTGGGCACCGGCGAGCAGTGGGGGGTGCGATTCGAGTATGCCGTGCAAGCGGAGCCGAACGGCATCGCGCAGGCGTTGCTCATCGCCGAGAAATTTCTGGACGGAGCGCCTTCGGCACTGATCCTCGGCGACAATATTTTTTACGGAGCGAATCTCGCGGTGCTGCTGCATAGCGCGTCGCTTCGCGGCGACGGTGCGACGGTGTTCGGATACTACGTGAATGATCCGGAGCGCTATGGAGTGGTGCAATTCGACGCCGATGGCGAAGTGGTCGATCTGCTGGAGAAGCCCGCCAAGGCGCCGTCCAATTATGCGGTGACGGGGATTTATTTCTACGACGAGCGCGCACCGGCCCTGACGCGCGGCATCAAGCCCTCGGACCGCGGAGAACTCGAGATAACCGACCTCAACCGGGCGTACCTGCGCGAGGGGAGCCTGCGCGTCGAGCGTCTGGGTCGCGGAACCGCATGGCTCGACACGGGCACCCACAATTCGCTCCTGGACGCCGGAGTGTTCGTCCGCATCATCGAGGAGCGGCAGGGACTCAAGGTGGCCTGCGTCGAAGAAATGGCCTGGCGCATGGGATTCATCGATGCAAGGCAGCTGCGCGAGCTGGCGGCGCCGCTGCAGAAGAGCGGCTACGGAGAATATTTGCTGCGCATCCTGCGCGATGAGCACCAACCGTGAAGTTTCGGGACACGCCGATAGCGGGACTCATGTTGATCGAACCGCAGGTCTTCGGGGATCACCGCGGGTTCTTCATGGAGACCTGGCATGAAGAGAAGTTCCGGGCGGCCGGCATCGACGCGGTGTTCGTGCAGGACAACCACAGCCGCTCGACGCAATGGACGCTGCGAGGCATGCACATGCAGGTGGAGCACACGCAGGGCAAGCTGGTACGGGTGACGGCGGGTGCGGTGTACGACGCCGTCGTGGATCTGCGGCGTGGATCGCCGTCCTTCGGGAAGTGGTGGGGTGCGGAATTGTCGGACGCCAATCACCACATGCTGTGGGTCCCGCCCGGGTTGGCGCACGGCATGCTGGTGCTGTCGGAGATGGCCGACTTCCTGTACAAGTGCACCGACGTCTACAGTCCCACTCACGAGCGGACGCTGGCGTGGAATGATCCGGCCGCAGGCATCCGCTGGCCGCTGCCGCCGGGCGTGTCGCCCAAGCTGTCGGCGAAGGATCTGGTCGGCAAGAGCTTTGCCGAGATCGAAAAATTCCCGTGAGCTTCCCATCCGAGGGCGCAGTTGAATGAACTTCGAACCGAACAACCTGTTGATTACCGGCGGAGCCGGGTTCATCGGCACCAACTTCGTGAGGCACTGGCTGGCCACGACGAAGAGCGGCAGGGTGGTCGTGCTGGACTGCCTGACCTATGCGGGAAACATCGACAATCTCGCCGGTCTGGAGCGGGATCAGCGCTACACATTCGTCCGGGGAGACATCTGCGATGAGCCTGCGATCAGGGCGATGCTCGAGCGGTTCAACATCGACACCGTGGTGCACTTCGCCGCCGAGTCGCACGTTGATCGGTCGATACTGGGTCCGGACGATTTCATCCGGACCAACATCGTGGGCACGCATGCGCTGTTGAAGGCTGCCAAATCCTACTGGCTCGATCAACGCGGCGTTCCGGCGCACCGGTTCCATCATGTGTCGACCGATGAGGTCTACGGATCGCTGGGACCCGGTGACGCGCCGTTTCACGAGGCGACCCCTTACTCGCCAAACTCGCCGTACTCGGCCAGCAAGGCCTCCTCCGATCATTTGGTCCGGGCATACCACGAAACGTTCGGGCTCGACACGACAGTGACGAATTGCTCCAACAACTACGGACCGTATCAATTTCCCGAGAAGCTGATTCCGCTCACCCTCATCAACATCCTGCACGGCAAGCCGCTCCCGGTGTACGGGGACGGGCTGCAGATCCGCGATTGGCTGCACGTCGCAGACCATTGCACCGCGATCGAGCTCGCGCTGAAGCGGGGCGTGTCCGGTGAGGTGTATAACGTCGGCGGCAACAGCGAGGTCGCCAATATCGAGATCGTGAGGACGCTGTGCGATCTGGTGGACGGTCACCTTGCGCAGCACCCGGACCTTCAGGGGCAGTTTCCCGCCGCCCCGGCTGCGTCGGGCCGGCGCGCGAGGGATCTGATCACCCACGTTCGCGACCGGCTGGGCCACGACAGGCGCTATGCCATCAATTATGGAAAGGCGCTGCGCGAGCTCGGTTATGCACCGGCGAGAAACCTTGCGGCCGGGCTCGAGGAGACGCTGCTTTGGTACCTGGGCAACGCGGGTTGGTGGCAGGCCCTCTTGGGGCGCGACTACGCGGCCTGGGTGAAGAAGAATTACGGCTGACGGGCGGCTCCATGCCCGGGGCATGTCCGGGCCCACCGACTGGCCGAGCGCCGCCGGATCGGTGGGTATCCGAGGACGATGCGCGGTTCAAGCGCCCCCCAGCCGAGCCTCGATTTCGCTCCACAGCGCAGCATAGACCCGCCCGGCGGGACCCGAGGGCGCGTAAGCGGGCAGAGGGGCGCGGCGCAGGCTCATTCGCTCTATCTCGCTCCAATACGGCACGTCGGTGGCGAGCAGTTCGGGAAACTGCCTGCGTGCCTCCGACATGACCTGCTCATGCAGCGACCTGCGCCGGTCGGTCATGGAGAAGAACGGCAGCAAAACCACGTCGCCCCAATCGTTGGCGGCGATGAAGTCGCGCAGCTGCACGAGCATGCGCAACGACAGAGGAGAGGGAATCAACGGAACGACAACGGCGTCGGCCGCGCGAATCACGCTCTCGGACAGCAGCGATATTCCCGGGGGGCAGTCGAGGAACAGATGATCATACAGACCGTGGAGCGGCCGGCTCATCTTCAGGAGCCGCTCGGTGGGGTGTCGGCGCTCGCTCAAGCGCAGATCGAAATGGCGGTAAGAGAAATCGGAAGGCAGGACGTCGAGTTTGTCGTACCCGCTTGCAACGAGGAGTTCGGGCAGCAGACGCTTTCCGGACACCAGCTTCTTGGCCGACGCATGCTCGATGGATTCACATTGCAACGCGTAGGTCGCGGCGCCCTGCGGGTCCAGGTCCCACAGCAGCGTGCGCCGGCCTCCGGACGCGGATAGGAAGGCGAGGTTGACCGCAGTCGTCGTCTTGCCGACGCCCCCCTTGATGTTTGCTACGGCAACGATCTTCACGGGCTGGGATCATACTCGCACCCCATCCCTAATTGGCCCGGATCTACATTCCGCGGGATATTGGGCGGCCATGCAGTTGAGCATCTTGAGGCAGCAACGTGTCTGCCGGAGAGGACCTCATCAGGTGGCGACGCCTTGGGAGCGATTGGGAACGGCGCCGATTCGCCTCGGATCGGCGGACATGCGATTATTATGTGCCATGTGCGGACGCTACGTATTCCCAGACGACGCGGCCATCGAGCGCGAATTCCACCTGGTCCATGCCGAGTGGAAGTTTCCGGCGAACTTCAACGTGGCGCCTACTCAGGTGGTGCCGGTGGTTCGCGAGATCGACGGCGAGCCACGGCTCTCCTGCATCCGATGGGGATTGATTCCGTTCTTCGCCAAGGGCGAGCCGCCGAAATACGCCTGCATCAATGCACGCATCGAGACCGTGGAGACTGCGCCGTCGTACCGCGGACCTTGGAAGCGCGGTCAACGGTGCTTGCAATTGGCGAACGGTTTCTACGAGTGGCACGTCGATGCGCAAGGGCGCAAGGCTCCGTTCTACATCCGCGTGAAAGACCGGCCGATCTTCGCATTTGCCGCCTTGTGGGACCGCTCGGTGAAGCCCGACGGCTCGGCAGTCGAAAGCTGCGTCCACATCACCATGCCCGCCAATGAATTGATGAGGCATGTGCACAATGCGGGCAACAACCCGCATCGCATGCCGGCCATCCTGATGCGGGAAGACCACGATGCGTGGCTCAACGGCCCCGCCGAACAGGCGCTCCGTGCATTGAAGCCGTACGACGCCGCTCTCATGGAGGCCTACGAAGTCAGCACACGGGTGAACAGCCCGCGGAACAACACGCCGTCGAATATCGACCCGGTCGGAATTTGACGTAACGCGCGGCGCGGTGCGATGCAGCGCCCGGCGGCGTTTGCAGATATGTAACATCCATGCCGCGGCCCGCGGGCGGGCACGCATGCCGTCAAGTTGACGCCGCTTGTCGCAGGGGTTCATCATCGCGGCAATCGCACGTCGGGGACGCGGTTCGCCGCCACGGCCGCAAGGCGCTCGGCCGTTCATCGTCTCGCCGATCAATGCGCATTTTGCCGATCAATGGGGGGGCGCATGTTCGCAGTTAGCCGCAAAGTTCTCGTACTCGTCACGCTAGCGCTTCTGCCTCTCGGAGCGAACGCGCAGTCGAGGCTGTTGGGCGGTCCTCCAAAGAGCGCCGCGGCGAACGTCACGCAGGGCGCCATTTCCAATTCTCTGGGGATCGCCTATCCGCAGTATCTGTGGCCGAAGGTCAACGGGATCGCAACGGTATACTACAATATCGACGCCGCCTCCGATCCGAACGCGACGCCGAAGATCATGGCGGCCATTTCGACATTCAATGCGGATTTTTCCGGCGTGATCCATTGGGTTTTGTGGAACTCGTCCCTGGGTCTCAACTACGTGGACATCAATCTAAGCGCGGATGATACGAGCGGGGTGTGCGAGGCCGACGAGGGTTACGAGGCCGTGCCGGCGCAGGCGATGGGCGGCTCCACGGATTGCACGGTCGGAACCATTCTTCATGAGATGGGCCACATCATCGGTCTGTGGCACGAGCATCAGCGGGCCGACCGCGACACGTACGTCACCGTGAACTACGGCAACGTCATCAAAGGGTCGTGGGGCAATTTCGTGATTCTCGCCGACGACGTGCAGATTCTCGGCGCCTATGACTACGCGTCCGTCATGCAGTACATCCCCTATGCCTTTTCGCGAAACGGCGGATCGGTCATCGAGTCCAGTCCTGCCGGCATCCCGATGGCCGGTTATGAGGGAGTGCCGTCAATCGCCTGTCCGCCGGGACAGACCTGCGCACCGGGAACGCCGGCGTTGCCGCTGTTCGATTATTCGGCCGGCGACAAGGAGACGATTCTGCGCTTGTACGGTGCGCCGCCGACCGGAGTCACGGTCACCTCCAATCCGGTCGGCTTGACCGTCGTCGTCGACGGGGTGTCGGTGGTGACGCCGCAAACCTACGTGTGGCCTCTGTACTCGACGCATACCTTGGGTGTGCAAACCGACGTCCAGACCCTGTCGGGCTACATCTTGAACAGCAGTCCACCGGCGCCGGCGATCTTCTACTATACCTACGGCCGTTGGAGCGACAGTACGGCGCAGAACCATTCCATCACGGTGATCCCGGGAAACGGCAGCCCGATATTCCCGAACACCTCGCCCGCCGTGGCCACCTATTCGGCAAATTTCGTGCAGCTGGTACCCTATGCGGCCACGGTCTCAGTGGTCAACGGACAGGTTCCGGGACAGGTCGCCGTGAGTCCGCAGCCGCAAGTCTATCCGGGCGCGACGGGTGCCTTCTTCGTGGCGCGCCAGGAGGCCACCCTGACGGCGACGCCCAATGCCGGTTGGAATTTCTACGAGTTCAACAACGCACCGTACTGGCTGCCGGGCGGCCTCGGCGCCAATCCGAAGAGCTTCTATGTCCCCGATACCGGGAATCCGGTGAACACGACCGTGGAGTTCTCCGATACGCCGGTCTATACGGTGGATGTGACGCCGGAGACCTTCAGCTCCGGCACCTGGGTCTATGTCGACTCGGACTTCGCCTATACGCCGAAGAACTTTTCTCAATCCTATGATTCGACCTGGACGCCGGGCAGTGGGCACAAGTTGGACTTCCCTTCTCCGGAGTACCCCTACAGCTACAACAGCCGCTTCAACTTCGCGAGCTGGAGCGACGGCGGCGCGGCCACGCATCGCATCGCCTCGCTGCCGGGCACATCGACCAGCTACATCGCGACGGTCACGCCGCAGTTCCAGCCCGCAACGTACGTGGATTTTCCGCCCTGCGGCGGCTCGAACGCGATCACGCCGGCATCCACGAACGCGGGCTTCTACCCGACGGGCAAGACGTTGACCTTCACCGCCACTCCCGACGCCTCCTGGGTGTTTGCCGGCTGGACCTACGACTTGACCGGCCTCACCAATCCCAAGAAGCTCACCGCCGACGATGAGACGCTGGTGGTCGCCAACTTCAACACCACGGACGTCCCCCTGACGCTGACCAGCACGGCGCCGTCGAGTGCCGCCGCCGGAGGCGCGGCATTCACCCTGACGCTCAACGGCACTGGATTCACGCGCACGTCGCTGGTCAGTGCGAACGGGCAGTACCGGACGGTGACCTACAAGAATCCGACCAAGCTGACGGTTCCGATGACCGCCGCGGACATTGCCGCGCCGGGCGGCTTCCAGGTGTTCGTCGAGAATTACCCGACCGGCTGGACAGGCTGCGCAGTCTTTGGCTACCAGACCTTCCTGGTTACGGGGGCGGGTCCGCCGCTGCCCCCACCGGTGTTTTCGCCGGCGGCGGGCACCTACACCGCGGGACAGAGCGTCACGCTCACGGATGCGCTCCCCTCCGCCACCATCTACTACACCACGGACGGATCGACGCCGACGGCTTCATCACCGGTGTACTCGGGCGCCATCAGCGTCAGCGCAACGGAAACGTTGAAGGCCATCGCGGAGGAGGCGGGTTATGTCAAGTCGACCGTCGCCCGCGCCCTCTACACCATCAACTGACATGGCTCCAGGCTGAGCCGGCCGAACAGCGCTGGGCCACGCCGCGCCGGCCGCGAGGTCAGCGGGCCAGCCTTTGGGCGGTCAACGCGATCGACCGGCCATACTGACGAGCGCCCTCCAGATCCTGGGGGCTGGGATGTCTCTGTCCCGCGGAGTCCGCCATGGTTGCCGCACTGAAGGGCGCTCCGACGACAATCATGCCGAAGTGCAGGAGGTTGGCGAGCAGGGACATCGAGGCGGTTTCCTGCCCGCCGTACTGACTGGAGGGCGACGTGAATGCTCCACCCACCTTGCCGCTCAACGCTCCCTGCCGCACGAGATCGCCGGCTTGATCCAGGAACGCGGCCATTTGCGATGCGGGCCGACCGTACCGCGTCGGGCTGCCGACGATGATGGCGTCGTAGTTCAGCAGGTCCCCGACGGCTGCCACGGAAGCGCTCTGCTCGGGCCGGAAATAAGCGCCGTGGGCCGAAGCGGTGGGAGGGGTCTCCGGTACGCGCTTGATGTCGACCAAGGCGCCGGCGCTTCGCGCACCCTCGGCGACCTCCTTCGCCATGATCGTCACGTACCCAAAGGCGGAATAATAGATAACCAAGAGCTTCATCGGTTGCCGCTCCAAGAATTAACCCTATCGGGAAACTAAGTATATTATCGGCCGCCGGCCATTACCAGCCGTTTGGCTAAGATTCCAGGAATGTCTTTATTTGGCCCAGAGAATGTCTCGGTTCGGGTCGGGAATGGGGGCTTGACAAAATATGGGCGGGTCATATAAAACACATCTGTATAGTATGAATAAAAGCGCCGTATTGTGCGGCGCATCTATCGGGCAGCCCATGTTTCACTCAACGGAGGAACTCAACGTGTTCAATTCGACTGACAATGCGCTCGTGGCCGGATTTGATCCTCATGCGCTGATGCTGGAACGGCTGAGTTTACGCTTCGACTTGAGCGATTATGAGGCCGTTGAGGAAATCCCGGTCTTCGTGGAAACGGTGCCGACGCCGTACCAGCTGGCGGTTCAGGCGCTGCGCGACATCAGGCACATGCTGCCGGAATGCGGCGTTGCGATAGTGGACGCGATCCTGGATCGGGCCGGGTGATCCGGTCTGCGGGGAGATGGGCAGGGCTGGCCCATGCGAGGAGCGATTAACCCGCTTTTCCGAATGTTCCGGCGTCGCAAATGTCCGCCACGATGTCCTCGTTGGCGGTTCCCCAGCCCGCGGTTCCGGCCGGCCGCGGAATCGGCAGCGGAATCGACACTTCCACGCGAGTGCCGGGGTCCTCGGTGTTGGTGACGCGCAGGGCTCCCCCCAGGATGCGCGCCCGATATTCCATCAGGCGCAGTCCCCATCCGTCGCTCGAGGATTTGTCGCCGGGCGCAATCCCTTTCCCGTCGTCCAAAATGTCGAGAATCAGACGACTTCGGGTCGCATCCAGGTGAATGTCGATCCGCGTTCCCCCGCTGTAGCGCGATGCGTTGTCGACGGCTTCCTGGACGATCCGGTACAGATGGTCGGCGGAAAATCCGTCGATCAGATCATCCCGGAAATGGGGGGCGATGTGCAGGTGAACCGGCACGGGCGTGCCCGACGCCTGGCTCAGGCGGCGCAGCGCGCAGCGGAGAGATCCCTGTTCGACGTGCAGCGGCGACAGCCCCCGCGCCAGACTGCGCGCCGCGACGATGGTCTGGTTGAGCCGCTCGACGAGTTCGTCGAGCTGCCGGCGCTGCTTCCCTGGGTCGAGATCCGGCGCTTTCGCCGCCGCATGCAGCAGCAACGCGATGCCGGTCAGGTCCTGGCCCAGTCCGTCGTGAACGGCCCCGGACAACCGCACGCGCTCGCGTGTGGCGGCGTCGAGCACCTCGCGCTCGAGTTCGCGCTGCGCCGTCACGTCGTGGACGGTGAGTACGATGCCGTTGATCAACGGATTCGCCAGTTGGTTGGCGGCGGCAAGCTTGAATACCCGGACGTTGCCGGGCGGGCGCTCGAGATGAATTTCCATGACGTCCGGTGAATCGCCGCCGTTCAACACCGCGGCCAGAAATCCCGACACGGACGATTCATGCGACGAACCGAACAGGGCCGCCGCGGGGAGGCCCTTGAGCCGCTGCAGGGGCATCCACAAGATCGATTCCGCTGCGGGACTCGCGAAACTGACCAATCCCGCCGGGTCGACGACTACGATGAGATCATTGGACCTGCGCACCAATTCGGTGAGCCGGGCATCGGCCTGGCGCGCCGCAAGCTGCTGGTTCAATGCACGCCAGTCGCGGCGCGCCTGGTGCTGGCGGGTTATGAGCAGCAGCGCGCCGAGCGCCGCCAGGACGACGAGCAGCCACGTTTCGAAGCGCTTGGTGGTCGCCAGCGTTCCGGCCACCATCGCAATGGCCATGAGAACCGCCAGCGCCGGCAGGAAACCATCACCGTGCGGCTCCGGGCCGGCGGCCGCGGCCGAGGCGGCGGGCCGCGGCGGGGCGAGGACGGCCGTGGCGATGCACGCGCAACACAGCACGTCTCCGTAATTGTAGAAAGGCCCGATGAACTCGAAGTCCACCAGCCAGCTGCCGAGCCAGATCATCTCCCAAACGGCCTCGGCAAGCGCCGCGCCGACGACCAGCAGGATGCCCGCGCGGCCCGGACCCTCCGGCATTCGTAGGTATAGCAGGGCCCCCATGCTCATCATGACGCCCAGCGCGAGCGAGTAGGAAATCGTCGTGCCCCAAGTGATGTCGTTGCCCAATTGGTGGGGGAGGCCGGGAGCCAGGAAGAACCACCACAGCGCAACGAATTGCACGGTGATCATGGTCGCGCCGTCGAGCCAGACCCGCAGCTCCTTGAACGTTCCGCCGGCTCGCACGAAACAGTACGCGAAGGCCGCCGTCAGCAGGCCGTAGTCGATCAAATACAGCGCGTCGGCGTAGTCGAACACCTCCCGGCCGTGCCTGTCGCGCGGAAGGTTCCATACGTAGTTGGCCAGCAAGTTCACGGCCGTGAACGCCAGGATCAGCCACCAGAAGCCGCGCAGGGCCGACGGCGTCCGCGCCCGGTCGAACAACAACCAGGCGACCGACAGTATCGCCAAAACCTGCACCGGTACGGCGATCCATGGCGCGAACGCCGCCACCTGGTCCGGCTGCAGGCCGAAGCGCTCGAAGATGACCGGGATCGCCAGGGTGTAAGTCCACGCTCCCATTGCGGTAAGCGCCGCGGCCGGACGAAAGTAGCGGGTGCGCCGCGGGATGGCGCGATCGACTCCCTTCTCCGTCCCGGCGACGGCGTTCGATGGGTTCATGGTCCGGCCGATCATTGTCCTCCTGCGGAGCGCGCCACGCAGCGCGCCACCGCGCACAGCGCGGCGTCGGCGCCCTTGCGTCCGACCAATTGTAGCCCTGCAGGCAACCCACCCGACAGCGCCAATGGGAGGGTCAACGCCGGATGCCCGGACAGGTTGAACGGCCGCACCAGCGAACTCGAGGCAAGGGCGCGCCGCGCGTCGGTGGCGTCCCGCAGCAGGAGCGGGGGCTCCGGCAACGTGGGCAGCGCGAGCGCTGCGAACCGGTCGAGGGCCTCATCCACTTCCGCACTGAAGGCCCGACGCACGATCTGCGCTGCCGCGACCTGTTCCCTCGTGATGGCGCGCGCCTGAAGCAGGCGCGCGCGCACGTCGGCCCCGAGCTGCGGGTTCGAGGCCAAGTGCCCGAATGCAGCCCAATTCTCAGCGCCGAGGATGCACAAGCCGGCGTCGAATGCGCGCTCGAACGACGGCAGCGGCGCCGGCTGCACGGTCAGACCGGCCTCGGACAGCATCCGCTGCCCCGCGGCGGCAATGTCCGGCGCGGCCGCTGCGTTCACCCATCCAATGACCGGGTGCGGCGGCGTGGGCTCGGTCCGGAAGGTCTCATCCAGCAACTCCATGGCGAGCTCGAGCATGGAGACGCTCCCGGCAAAGGGTCCCACACAATCGAGAGTGGAGCGGACGGGGTGCGCACCCTCCCGGCTGATACGGCCGAAGGTCGGCTTCAAGCCGTACACGCCGCAGCAGGTCGCGGGTATGCGGATCGATCCTCCCGTGTCGGTTCCCACGGCAAAGTCCACCAGCCCGAGAGCGACGGCCACCGCCGAACCGCCCGAAGAGCCGCCCGGCACGCGATCGGGCGCGCGCGGGTTGATCGGCGTTCCGCTCCAGTGATTGACTCCCGTGACTCCATAGGCCAGTTCATGCATGGTGGTCTTGCCGACGATCCGGCAACCCCGACCGATGAGCGCGGTCACCACTTGCGCGTTACGGGCCGCCGGCGGGGAGTCCCCGAAACAGGGGCAGCCCATGCGCGTGGGAAAGCCGGCGATGTCGATCGAGTCCTTGATGGCGACGCGAGGGCCGTCGCCGCCCACATCGAGTCGTACGGCGAACACGTGGTCCGGGGCGCCGGCAGGGGCGGGCGCGTTCATGGCGGCGCGGCCGGCGCCGGGCGCAGCTCGCCGCGGTGCGCGGCCAGCCCGACGATGAGGCGGGCGGTCGGCATGTCGACGCCCGCCTTCTCGGCCAGTTCCAGAACGGCATGGCCGATGGCCCCGAGTTCGAGCGGCCGGCCGGCCTTGTAATCCTGCAGCATCGACGTCTCGAATCTCCCGGCGCGGAGTCCGGCGGCAATCATCTCGTCCTGCGACAACGTGGGCGTGGCGCCGTAGGCGGCGGCCACACGGCGCGTCTCGGCGAGGATGGCGGAGGCGACGGCCAGGAGACGCGGATCGGTGAACTGTTCCTCCAACGTCGCCCCCGACACCACCGATAGCGGATTGGTGGCGAGGTTCAGCGCCACCTTGGTCCACAGCTCATTGCGGATCTCCCCGCTCACCGAGGTCGCGACGCCGGCACGGCACAACATGGCCGCCAATGCGCGTGTCCGGGGGCGCGTTCCGCCTGTGATGTCCCCAATTTTTAAATTCAGCTCCCCGGAAACCGATATCACGCCGCCGGCCAGCCGCGCCGTCACGAATGCCACGCAGCCTACGATCCGTTCCGGCGGCACCAATTCGCGCAGTGCGCCGTCGGGATCCACCGCTGCGATACCTGCGCCGCGGGTCGGCCCATCCGCAAAATACCACCACGGTATGCCGTTGACGAGCGGGACCACGGCGGTCCGCTCGCCGATCAGCGGCGCGAGTTGCGGCAGTAATTCGGGCAGCGAATGAGCTTTTACCGCAACGAATACCACGTCCTGCACGCCGAAATCGGCGCGGTCGCTGGCCGGCAGGCGCATTTCGATGGCCCTCCCGCCCGCGAACAGCACGCGGAGGCCCTCGCGCCGCAGTTGCTCGAGTCGCCTGCCGCGGGCGAAGAGGCAGGGCGCCTCTCCGGCGGCCGCCAGCATGCCGGCCAACGCGCCGCCGATCGCTCCCACGCCCGCGACACAGATGCGCGGCGCCAACTCGAGGTTACCGCGAGCCGTCGCCGGCCACCCACCGGTATACGAGCCCCGCCAGCGCCGCTCCGGTGATGGGCGCGAGCCAGAAGAGCCACAGCTGCGACAGTGCCCAGCCGCCGGCGAACAGGGCCGGGCCCGTGCTGCGGGCCGGATTCACGGAGGTGTTGGTGACCGGAATGCTGACGAGGTGGATCAGGGTCAGGCACAGCCCGATGGCAATCGGCGCGAAACCCTTCGGCGCGTTCCCATGGGTGGAGCCCATGATCACGAAGATGAAGCCGAAGGACATCACGACCTCCGTCACCAGGCAGGCCTGGAGCGCATACCCGCCGGGTGAGTGATCGCCGTAGCCGTTCGAGGCGAACCCGCCCGCCAGGTCGAAACCCGCCCGGCCCGAGGCAATGAGGTAAAGAACACCCGCGCCGGCGATTGCCCCCAGCACCTGAGCAATCACGTAGGGAAGCAAATCGCTCAGGGGAAATCGGCCGCCGACGCACAGGCCCACCGATACGGCCGGATTGAGATGGCACCCGGAGATGTGCCCGATGGCAAAGGCCATGGTGAGCACGGTGAGACCGAAGGCCAGCGCGACCCCGACGAACCCGATCCCAAGCGCCGGGAATGCCGCAGCCAGAACAGCGCTCCCGCAGCCGCCGAGGACCAGCCACAACGTGCCGATGAATTCCGCCGTCAGCCGTTTTGCCATGATTGGGTCCCCTCCTTAAGATCATTGTCCGCGGAAGCCTAGTGGCAAACCCTAGGGCGCGTCCATGAACCCCACAATATTTTACAAAGAGGGCGCTCGTCCCGCCGGACCGGCGCCGCGACGCCGGCCCGGCGGGCTGCCGGCCAGCCGCTGTTGTTCCGGCGATACATCGCGAAGTTGACAAATTCAGCCCAGCAGATTCTTATAAGGTCACAAACAACTATTTGGGGTAATCGGAATGTATCGATGAGTGCTGCACGTGAGCCTGCAGGAAGCCTCGACGTGGCGCTCGAACATGCAACGCGGCTGTTGCGAAAGAACCCCATTCTCGCGGCCGAACAGGCGGCGGAAATTCTCAAGGTGGTTCCGGGTCATCCGCACGCGCGTCTGGTGTTGGGTGCGGCGGAGCGGCTGTCCGGTCGAAGCCAAGATGCCGTGACCATGCTCTCGAGCCTGGCGCGCGAGCAGGCGCGCTCGGTGCCCGTGCATCTGGAACTTGGCCTGGCGTTGGGCGAGGCGGGCCGGACCGGCGATGCGGTGGCGGCCTTCCGCCACGCGCTGCGCTTGGCGCCGGAGTCCCCCGACGGCTGGCGCCTGCTGGCCGACCAGCTCGATGCCGTCGGCGATCCGACCGGCGCCGATCAGGCGCGCGCCCGCTATCTGAAGGCCGCGAACCAGGATCCGCAGCTGCTGGAGGCCGCCGCGGCGCTCGTCGACAACGATCTGCCGCGCGCCGATATGCGATTGCGCTCGCACCTGGCCGGGCATCCGACGGACGTGGCGGCCCTGCGCATGTTGGCCGAGGTTGCGGGACGCTTGCGCCGGTATGCGGACGCCGAACAGCTCCTGGCACGCTGCTTGGAGCTTGCGCCGAGTTTCGATGCGGCCCGCCACAACTATGCCGTGGTTCTCAACCGGCAGGCGAAGGCTGCGCAGGCGTTGCCGCAGGTGCAGCGGCTGCTCGAAAAAGAGCCGCGAAATCCGGGTTATCGCAACTTGCAGGCGGCAGTCCTCGCCCAACTCGGCGATTATGCCGGTTCGATCGAAGTGTACGAGACGGTGCTGAAGGATCATCCTCAGCAGCCGAAGATATGGATGAGCTACGGCCATGCGCTGAAGACGGCCGGACGGCGCGAGGACAGCATCGGCGCCTACCGGCGGGCCATCCAGCTCGAGCCCACGCTGGGCGAGGCGTATTGGAGCCTCGCCAATTTGAAGACCTTCCGCTTCGGCGAGGAGGATGTCGCGGCCATGCAGAGCGCGCTATCGAGGGGCGGGCTCGGCGCCGACGATGAGCTGCATTTCGAATTCGCGCTCGGCAAGGCCCTCGAGGACCGGGAATCGCACGCCGATTCCTTCGCCCATTACGCGGCGGGCAACGCGCTGCGGCTCGAACAGCATCCCTATTGCGCGCAGGATCATGCGGCGTTCATCCGCCGCTCCAAGGACGCGTTCACGGCCGAATTCTTCGCCTCCCGGCGGGGCGCGGGCTCGACTGCCCGGGATCCGATCTTCATCGTGGGCATGCCGCGCGCCGGCTCGACGCTGTTGGAACAGATCCTCGCCAGCCATTCGCAGGTCGAGGGCACGATGGAACTGCCCACGCTGCCTCAGATCGCGCGCGAGCTGGCCGGCAACGAGGAGGGTTTCCTCCCCGCCGTCGCGTCCTTGAGCGACGCCGAGCGCCGGGCGCTCGGCGAGCGATACCTGGCCGAAACACGTATCCAGCGCAAGACAGCCGCGCCGTTCTTCGTCGACAAGATGCCGAACAATTTCCTCTACGTCGGTCTGATTCACCTGATTCTCCCGAATGCGACCATCATCGACGCGCGGCGGCATCCGATGGCGTGCTGCTTTTCCATGTTCAAGCAGCATTTCGCGCGGGGTCAGAATTTCGCCTATGGGCTGGGGGACATCGGGGCCTACTACCGAGACTACGTGGAGCTCATGGCGCATTTCGACGCCGTGCTGCCGGGGCGGGTGCACCGGATGTTCCACGAATCGGTGATCGAGGACACGGAATCCCAAATCCGGCGGCTGCTCGCGTGCTGCGGCCTGCCGTTCGAGGAGACATGTCTCAGGTTCTACGACAACGAACGCGCCGTGCGCACTGCGAGTTCCGAGCAGGTGCGCCGGCCGATATTTCGCGAGGGAATGGAGCAATGGCGGAACTACCTTCCGTGGCTCGGTCCGTTGCGGGACGCGCTCGGCGCCGTGCTCGATCGTTATCCCGAAGTGCCCGGCACGGGCACTTCGGCGGCGCTGCAGGCGCCGGCTGATGTGGGGATCCAAAGACCATCATTAAATGGGAGCGAAGTAAAATCATGATTCGTAGCCGTCCGACAACCCTGGGGCGCCAAGCCCCGCACATGCCAGGCCGCCCGGTCGGCCATTACGGCCCATTGCTGCGGCGCCTGCCGCTCGCCTCGGCCATCTCTGCGATTCTTGCAGGCGCTCCCATGGTCCATGCGGCAAGCGAAGCGGAGAGCGGCGCAGAGTCGGGCGGCCTCGAGGAGATCGTGGTCACCGCCCAGAAGAAGGTGGAGAACCTGCAGAACGTGCCCATCAGCATCGAGGTCTTCGACACCCAGAAGCTGGAACAGCTCAACGTCGTCGATCTCGACGACTATGTGAAGTACAGCCCGAGCGTGTCCTACGTCCGTGGCCAGGGGCAGGGCGGCAACGGCCAGCCCGGAAGCTCGCACGTCTACATGCGCGGCGTGGTGAGCGGCGGCGACGGCAATCATTCGGGCTCGCAGCCGAGCGTCGGCACTTATCTGGACGAGCAGCCGGTGACCACCATCGACGGCACGGTCGACATGCATATTTACGACATACAGCGCATCGAGGTCCTGGAGGGGCCGCAGGGCACGCTGTACGGTGCGAGCTCCGAGTCGGGCACGATCCGGATCATCACCAACAAGCCGGATCCGACCAAATTCGAGGCGGGCTACGACGTCGATGCCAACCACATTCAGCACGGCGGAAACGGCTGGGAGGCCGAGGGCTTCGTCAACATTCCGCTGTCGCCGATTGCCGCCATTCGCCTGGTCGGCTGGGACGAGCACGACGGCGGCTACATCAATAACGTCGCCGGCACGGATGCCAACGCCTGCATCCAAAACGGCACGGTGACCTTCCCGACCTGGGCGGGCGAGCCTGCCTACGCCGGCGGTGCCTATACCGCCTCCGGGCTCATTCCGCCATGCCCTCCGGCGGCCAAGGTGGGCGCCGGCGCGATCAGCAATGCATCCTACGTGAGCAGCCACTACAACACGGTCGAGACTCGCGGCGGCCGCACGGCATTGAAGCTCGACCTGGGTGACGACTGGACCATCACGCCCACGGTCATGGGACAGGATCTGACCACGAACGGATTTTTCGGCTATGACCCCGCGGTCGGACCTCTTGACCTGGTGCACTTCGGACCGGAAGGATCGAACGACTCCTTCATGCAGTCGGCGTTGACCATCGAGGGCAAGATGAGCAACTTCGATCTGGTGTACGCGGGCGCCTATATGAAGCGCGACACGCACTCCATCGCCGACTACGCGGATTATTCCGAGTTCTACGACCGCATCTTCGCCTCGGGCGCCTACTGGACGGACAACTCGGGCAAGCCCATCATGCCGCAGGAGCTGGTGGTCACGAAAGGCTACTTCGAGAAATGGAGCCACGAGCTGCGGCTCACCACGCCGCAGGACGAGCCGGTGAAGGGCACCGTCGGCGTGTTCATCCAGCGCCAGCTGCACGACATCTGGGAGCAGTACGTGATGCCGGGATACGGCTTCACCGATCCGTACGGCGCGCTCAATGCGCTCAATCCCGACGGCCTCGGGCAGAATTTCGGGGTGCCGACGCTCGGCAACACCATCTGGCTCACCGACGAGCAGCGTGTCGACCGCGACAAGGCCGTGTTCTTCCAGGGCGAGTGGGACATCACCTCGCAATGGTCGCTGAACGGCGGTCTGCGCTACTTCCAGTACGATAACTCCCTGGAAGGCTTCTATGGCTACGGCAACGGCCACTTCGGCGGCGATCCCGGACAGGGCATCTGCTTTGCGGCGGCCTCCACGCCGTACGCCCCGTGCACCGACCTCGACAAGTCGGTCTCCGCCAGCGGCACCGTGCCGAAGGCCAACATCACCTACAAGATCGATCCGGAGAAGCTGGTGTACGCCACCTATTCCAAGGGCTTCCGGCCGGGCGGCGTGAATCGCACGGCGGTGGCGGGCATCGGTCCGTACCAGGCGGACTTCCTGACGAACTATGAGGTCGGCTGGAAGACGCAGTGGTTGGATCATCACATTCGCTGGAACGGCGCCGTGTTTTGGGAGGACTGGAAGGACTTCCAGTTCTCGTTCCTGGGTCCCAACAGCCTGACCATCATCGAGAACGGCGGCAACGCCCGCATCAAGGGCATCGAGAACGACATCGAGTTTGCGGTGACCAACGCGTTCACGTTGAGCACCAACTTCACGTTCCTCGATCCGCGGCTCACTCAGGCCGTCTGCGGCACGGCCGGCGTTACCGTGTGTCCGGGCGTGAACGATACGGTCAACAAAGGAGAGCCGCTGCCCTTCAGCGGCCAGCCGTGGATCGGACCCACGGCGCCCGCGGGCGCCAACCTGCCGGTGACGCCGAAGTTCAAAGGCAATGCGGTCGCGCGCTATGCCTTCGACGAGATGTCCGGCTGGAAGCCGTTCACCCAGCTGTCATGGGTCTATCAAACCCAGACCACACCGGTGCTGCTGCGGTATCAGGAGGAGAACATCGGCAAGATGCCGGCATGGGGACTGGTGGACTTCGTCGTGGGGGCGCATACCGACACGACCCAAGTACAGCTGCTCGTGACCAACGTGATGGACCGGCTGGCGCAGCTCACGCGGTTCACCCAGACCAACCCGCAGAACGACAACCAGCCCTACATCATCCCGTCGCAGCCGCGGACCATCTATCTCAAGTTCGGGCAGAAGTTCTGACAGGCGGCCCCCCGTGCCATGAGGCACGGGGGTACCGGCGGGCTACGCGGCGGCCGGGTTCGCGACGACCTCGACCGGCTTCGATGCGCCATCGACGGTGCGCAGGATCACCGGGCGCCGCCACACGTGAATGACGTACTCGAGCACCTTGTTGGCGCTGTCGGTGTCCAATCCGCGCCTGTCGATGGCGCTGTCGTGCTCGAGAACCAGCGTGCCGTCCTTGCGGACCTCCGCCACGGATACGCGCGGCGCGCCGAAATTGTACTTGCCCTGCAGCAGCGATTCGCGCAGTTCGTCGATGTCCTCGGCGAGCACCTTGATGGGGCCGTTGGCCTGCTTCTTGTAGCGGAAGAGGTTCATCTCGGACATCAGATCCCGCGTCAGGTGGTTGCGCAGGAAGCTGAAATCATCGTCCTCGCACATGACGCGGCGCGCGGCGTCGATGCCGCCTTCCTGGATGATGGCTTCCCACAGGGTGAAACCCAGATGGTAGGGGTTCACCGCCAGCGCGATCTGCTCCTCGGCCGCAACGGGGCGCACCACGTCCGAGTGGCATTTGATGGCGTCGACGTACACGTCCTGAGGGATGAAATCGGCCTCGCGCAGCAGGCGCGCATGCCAGTACGACGCCCATCCCTCGTTCATGGTCTGGGTGGCAAATACGGGATGGAAATAGAACGACTCGGCGCGGACCGCCAGAAAGATGTCGCGCTCCCAGTCCTCCATGTCGGAGGCGTAGGTGGCGATGAACCACAACAGGTCCTTCTCCGGGTGCGGAGGCAGCGGCGCCCGCTGGCGGCGCAGGCTGGGAGCCGCTTCCGCGGCCGGGTCCAGAGTCGCGAACCGCGAGCGGAATTGATCCTCGGCTCCCGCTACCGGGGCTGCGGCGTATTCGGGGTAAGGGTCGCGCTGCAGGCCGCGGTCGAGGTCGATGTACTGTTCCAGCGACAGGGCGGCGTCCAGCACCTTCTCGACGGCCTTGAATCCATGAGACTCGATGTCGCGCTCGATCTGCCTTGCATGCGCCGCGGCATGCTCGATGATGTGTTCGCTGCCCTGCTGCTGCGATTTCCTGAACAGCAGATTGTTCTTCGAGAAGTCGGCGTGGCCCAGGACGTGCGCGGCCACCAGCGTGTTGTCGGCCACGCCGTTGCTGGAGGCCAGATAGGCGCGTCCCGGATTTCCGGGAAACACCACTTCGAACAGACGCGAATAACCCATGTGGCGCTGAAGCAGCTGATAGATGTAGCGCGCCCCGAACGACCAATGCGGCATCCGCACCGGCAGGCCGTACACGGCGATCTCGGTCATGAAACTGTCGGGTACGGCCTCGAAGACGACGGGGTACCAGTCCAGCCCGAAGCCGCGCGCCAGTTCTTCGAGGCGGGGCAGGTGGCTGCGCCAATCGGCGCTCACGGCGACGATTCCGGCGCGGTTCCGGACTCTTCGGCCGCGCGCGCCTCGTGGGTGAAGAAATGCCGGACCGCGCCGGCAACGTCGTTGGAGTCCTTGACCGAACACCGGCTGCTGGCGAGCCCCGAGGCGCCGACGGCGTCGAATATCTGCGAGATTTCGCTGGAGCCGCTGCGCAGGCCCGACGTGATTTCGACGTAGCCGGCGTATTGCGTCTGCCTCGCGACGTTCTCCAGCGCCGCACGGGCCGCGTCCCGATCATCCATGGCATTGTCCCCGTCCGAGGCGTAGAAGAGGTACACGTTGGTGCCCGCCGGGTTGAAGCGGGCGTCCATGATCTCCTGCACCTTGCTCAATCCCGAGGAGGTCACCGTGCCGCCGCTGCCGGCGACCTTGAAGAAGTCCGCTTCGTTGAATTCCCAGGCCTCGGTCGTATGCGCGACGAACACGATGTCGAGCGCGCGATATTGGCGGCGCAGCCCGGCGGCGACCCAGAAGAAGAAGGATTTCGCCAGCTGACGGTCGGCGTCGGTCATGCTCGCCGACACATCGAGCAGGAAGAACACCGCTGCACGCACCACAGGTTGCGGCCGGCGCGCGAGCTGCCTGAAGCGCAGATCCTCGTCGATGAAAGCGGGCGATGACGCGGACTGGGCCCGGCGCTTGACCGACTCCTTGACGGAGCGGCGACGATCGAGACGGGATCTTGCTCCGCGGCGGTCCCAGCCTTCACGCTTCCATTCCGCCTCATCCGACTTGCCGATTCGCGGCTTCAGATTCGGCAGCCGGAGCTCTTCCCACATCCAGTCGATGATTTCGTCGACCTTGAATTCCAGCAGCAACTCGGGTCCGCCCTTGTCGGTGCCGCCGGGGCCCTTGCCGCCCTGCTTGCTGCCGGCATTGCCCGGCCCGAGCAGATCGCCCGGCTTGGCCGTGCCCTGACCCACGCCTTCGGGCTCCGAATCGGGCCGCAGCTTGAAACGGTAGTGTTCCAGCATCCGAACGGGTACCCGCACCTTGCGCGTTCCGTCGTTGATGATGTCGGACCCCGTCACGATCTGCGGGAGATGCTGATGTACCGCCTCGCGAATCTTTTCGCTGTGCCGAAGCCAATCTCTCGCGCCCCGCGAGAACAGGTCGTACCAACCGTTGACGGCGTTGGTGTTACCGGGGGCGGTGCCGTCCGTCCCGCCGCCGGTCTTGTCCGAACTCATTGCATCACCCTGCGGCACAGTAGGCGTCATGAGGCCGCTTCACTCTTGAGACAACAGCGTGGTGACGTAGTTCAGCGCTTCCTGCGCACTGTGCTCGTCGTAGCCGTACTCCATGACCAGCCGCTCCTGCACCACGGAAATCTTCTGCCGGGCCTCATCGTCGGGCCGCGCTGTCGAAGTGACCAGCCTCAGGACGTCGCGCCGCTCCTCGAACAGGTATTGCTCGATGGCCTCGCGTACGCGGGCATGGCTCGCGAGGCGGAATTTCTCGCCGGCCTTGAACGCCACCATCGCCTTGCGGATGACTTCCTGGCGGAACGACTGCTTGCCGGACTCCGAGACCTTGATCTTCTCCTCGACCGACCGCAGAAATCGCTCATCCGGCGGGCGCTGTTCGCCGGTGATCGGATCCGTAACCTTGCGCTGGTCGAGCGAGGCCTCGACCTCGTCGAGGTATTTCTCGAGGAGCTGCTGCGCTTCGTCCTGAAACGAGGCGAAGAGCGCGCGGTGCACGTCCTCCTTCACCCACCGGTTGTAGAACTCCTTGCGGGCGGTCACCAGGTGGTCGAACCATTGCTTTTTCTGCTTGGCGTCCATGCGGGCGTCGCTTTCGATCGAATCCTTGATCGCGAGCAGCAGTTCCATGCTGGTGAGGCTGCGGGAGTTGCCGCGCGTGATAGCGGTGGACAAGGCGTTGATCACGAAGCGCGGGCTGACGCCGTTCAATCCTTCGTCCGGCGACTCGGCCCGAAGCCGCGCGGCTTCGCCCTCGGAGAAGCCTTCCACCGCCTCGCCGGCGAACAGCCGGACCTTCTTCGGCAGATCCAGTCCCTCGCGCTCCGGCTTGCTATGCCGCGTCAGAATCGCGAACACCGCCGCCAAATTCAGCACGTGAGGATCCAGGTGGGTGTTGCGGAATGCCGGTGCGCCATATACCAGCTTCTTGTAGATCCGGGCCTCGTCCCGGTACGACAGGGCGTACGGCACCTTGATGATGACCATCCGGTCGAGCAGGGCCTCGTTCTCCTTCTCCTGGAGGAAGCGGTTGAATTCGGCGAGATTGGTGTGCGCGAGAATGGTCTCGTCCAGATAAATCAGGGGAAATCGGGCGACCTTGACGTTTTTCTCCTGGGTCATCGTCAGGAGGAGGTAGAGGAACTCCCGCTTCACCTTCAATATCTCGATCATTTCGAGGACGCCGCGGCTCGCCGCGTACACCGCGCCGGACCACGACCAGGCGCGCGGATCACCCTCGTCGCCCACTTCCGAGACCTTCGATAGGTCTACGGAGCCCACCAGGTCGGCGATGTCGGCCGTGGACGGGTCGTGCGGGGCGTAGGTTCCTATGCCGCAGCGGGACGCTTCCGACAGGAAAATGCGCTCAACGGGCACGCGAAGATAATCACCCTCGCACTGCCGGTCGACATAGTCGCGGGCCCAGGGGCTCATCTCGCCGGTGACGTCGACGCCGTAGATCTCGCGAAAATCGGCGCGCAGGCTGGCGGGAATGAGATTCAACGGGGATTCGCGCAGCGGCGAGCCCTTGATGGCGTAGAGCGCTCCCTCGTCGGTGCGGCTGTACTCCTCGAGGCCGCGCTTCAAGAGGATCGCCAGCGTCGATTTGCCGCCCGACGGCGGCCCCAGCAGCAAAAGCAGGCGCCGCCCGACATCGGAACCCGCCGCCGCCGCCTTGAAATAATCAACTACGCGGCCGAGCGGCTCGTCGACCCCGAAGAGTTCGCGCTTGAAGAGCTCTCGGGCCTTCTGGACATCGGTGCCGGCCGTGTCGCGCCCGTACCAAAGCAGCATGTCCCAGATGTATTCGTGGCTCGTGCGGACCTGCGCCGCCGGACTCGCCGGCAGAACCTGGGTCAGGTAGTCGCCCAGAGAGCCTTCCCATCGCTGCGCGCGATGCTGCTTGCTGAAATCAGTCAGTGAATTGAGGAAATCCGAGGAATTGGATTCCGTTCTTGGCTCTGATGTTCCCATCGTCGATCCTCCGCCTAGGGAAATGGACTGGGCACTATCGGCGTCGACGCTCAGCTGCCGCAAACGAGCTTCAGTGGAGCGCGACTCATTCGACACTCGCGTAACTGTTGTATATCAGATCGGCCATCGCATCAAATTATTCAAGGCCCGCAATCACAAAAAAAGTGTGACTCAACCCATGAGTCAGCGAGAATTATTGTTTTGCACCCAAATGGATTCGCGGCGCGCGATATCGGGGCAGGCGAGCCGCACCTCGGGCGACGTGATGCAGCTCACAGCTCCCGGCGCTTCAGCGCGGCTTGGTGCTGCGCAGCGACCCGTCAGTTCAGCAGCGTGTCCTTGAAGAACTCGGTCACGCGCGTGCGGTACTCCTTCGGAGCCACCTGCTCGTAGTCGACGTGATGAGCGCCGGGCACGATCCACAGCCGCTTCGGCTCGCCGGCAGCCTCGTAGAGCTGATGTGCCATGAAGGGCGGCACCACGTCGTCGAACTCTCCGCCGAGAATGAACACGGCGCGCGGCGCAATCGCTCCGATGACGTCCTTCGGGGCCATGTCCAGGGATTGTCCATAGGCACGCAGCGCCAGGTAATTCGGGATCTGCGAAAGCCATCCCCAGCGGCTCGAGGCGAGCCAATTCTGTTCGACTACCTCGTTGGGCGAGGCGGCAAGCGATACTGCGCGGAGCCTCGGATCGAGGACCGCCGCCTGGATGAGCACATAGGCGCCCATCGATGCGCCGAAGCCGCCTATGCGCTGCGGATCGACGTCGGAACGCGAACTCAGCCAGTCGACCGCCGCGCGGATGGCGAGCCTTTCCGGCACGCCCCAGCGGGTCGTGCCCTCGCTCGCTCCCTGGCCCGGCATGTCGATGCCGAGGACGCCGAAACCCTCCCGGGCGAGGAACGCGGTTTCGAACAGGAGCGAGGATCGGTCCGCCTCGGTGCCGTGCACCAGTACCACGGCCGCGCGGTTGCGCGAAGGTGCGTACCAGCCCGCCAGCCGATGCCCTTGCCGATCCGACAGGGAGATCTCCGCCAGGTTCGCGATGCCGGTGCGCTCCGGCTGCCCGGATATCGGCTGCGGAGGCGTGCGGACGTAGTCGGCACGCTCGTTCCAGAAGGTCGATGCCGCGATTCGAAGGCCGATCACGAGGAGGGCGGCAACGATCCCGACGACGATGTAGATCGCAATCTTCAATGGTTTGGCCGAGGTCTCCGCAGCACCTGCGAATGGTACCATCGAGCCGTTATATATTCCGCGCCGGGATCCGCGGGCGGCGGCGCTTTGATAGAGTAGCGGAAATGAGCAGAAACGACGAAGATCGGATCCTTCACGGACTTCACTACTTTCGCGAGAGCGTGGACGAGGAGTTCATCGTGACCGCCGAACAGGTCCTCTGGCTGGCGGCACATTCCTATTCGGACGGCTCCGGGTGGGCCAAGGACGGAGAGCCGCAGAGCTTCGACGCCGAGATCGTCCCGGCCGAGCTGCGCCGCAAGCTTCTGCTGTCGAAATGCGAGCTTCCTCTGCGCTACCTCAACTACCGGCGGCTGATCAAATATGCCTCAACGGGCGACGGCATGGTGCAGATCGCCGTGACGTTTGCGGGCGCGGACCGTGCGATGCGGCTTCACACCCGGCTGGGGCGCATGGAGATCTGGTACCAGGAACATCGGGACGGGTTTCTGGGGCTGGTGACGACGGTCGCCGTCTCGCTGATCACCTCGCTCGCCGTCGTCTCGGTCCACGAGCGCCTGCACCGGGGCGCCGAGCCGCCGCAGCGGATCTTCTACGAGGTCGAGCCCAAATCCCAACCCTAGCCTGGCCGAAGTCCACCCGGCCACGTATATTTGTGAGACAGGTTCCCAGCCTCACGCCGCGCCGGGAACCGGAGGCGGCGGGGCGGCGTCGTGCGGGGCTCCCGCCAGCCAGTGCCCGTCCGGCTCGCGCAGCAGCCGCACGGTTTGCCCGAAGAAATTCTCGATCCCGGGGTCGCGCCCGATGTAGATGATGCCGGTGCCGCGAAGCTCGTTGCCGAGCACCTCGACGACCCGGTCGCGCGTCGGCGGATCGAGGATGCCGAGCACGTCGTCCATCAGAATCCAGGGCGGCACCTGAATCAGGGCCCGCACGAATCCGAGAGATTGCTTCTCATCCTCGCCCAGCACCTGGTCCCAACTGCGGGCGAGATCGAGCAGAGGCGCGAGACGGCGGAGGTTGAGCCGCGTCAGCGCCGGTTCGAAGGCCGCCGCGTCGAAGTTCTCCGGGCTCGAGGGGTATGCCAGCACTTCGCGCAGGGTCCCCGGCGGAATGTAGGGCGCGCGCGGCAGATACAGCATCTCCTCGCGTGCCGGATGGACGATGCGCCCGCTGCCCCAGGTCCACAGGCCCGCGAGGCTGCGGAACAACAGCGTCTTGCCGGCGCCTGACACGCCGAGAATGTGCAGGCGCTCGCCGGCCCGCAATTCGATGCGGGGCTGGTCCAGGGAGGTGCAGCCGGTGGAGTAGTCGATCCGCAGGTTCTCGATCGTGAACCGGCCGGGCGGACCGTCCTCGATGCTGATGCGGTCCCGGGTGCCGTGCACCACGTCGGTATTCACCAGGGCGCGCCGGAAACTCGCCACCCGCAGCAGCGTCGCGCGCCAATCGGCGATGGAGCTGAAGTTGTCCACGAACCAGCGCAGCGAGGACTGCACCTGCATGAAGGCCCCCGACGCCATCATGAGGCCGCCGAAGGTGATGGTGCCTGCGAAGTACAGCGGGGCCGCGACGAGAATCGGAGCCACCAGCGTGAACCAGCCGTAGCCGGCGGTAATCCACGTCAGATTCGTGAGCCCCGTCACGAGACGGCGCAAGGCCTTGAGCACGCCGGCGATGTCGGCGTCGATGTGCCGTGCCTCGTCCGCCTCTCCCGACGTCAGCGCGATGGCATCGATGTGCTCGTTGACGCGGACCAGCGAGAACCGCAAATCGGCCTCGCGCGCATATCGGTCCGCGTTGCGGTCGACCAGGCTTCTACCGACCCAGTAACTGAGCATCGAGGCCGACCCGGAGTAGACCACGGCAGCCCATACCATGTAGCCGGGCAGGAGGAAGCTGCGTCCCGCGACGACGAATACGAAATCGCTCGAGATGCGCCATAGCACGCTGATGAAGGTCCCGAGGAGTATGGAGGCCTGCAGCAGCCCGACGCCGAGATCGGCCGACAGTTCGGTCAGGTGGCGCGCGTCTTCGTGCATGCGCTGGTCGGGATTGACGCCGATCGGGCCGGCGCTGGCCAGGCGGAAGGCTCTGCCCGGCTTCAGCCAGTTCCCCACCAGGTCGTGGGCCAGTCCCTCGCGAAGCCTGAGCTTGAGCATTTCCGCGAGCCATCTCTGCCCCACGTTCAGCGCCAGGAGCGATCCGGCAATGATGCCGAAGACGCCGAGTTGCACGAGGAATTGCGGGTAATTGCGCCGGGAGAGCGCATCATAGAACGGCTGATTCCAGCTGTTGAGGCGAATCTGCCCGTAGGCCGTGACCGCGATCACCAGGAACATCGCGATCCCGAGCCTGAGCAGCGCGTTGCGCACGGGGGAATCCCACAGCGCCCGGATTACCATTCCAAGCTGCGGCATGAGTCCCGACTGCGCGATCTCTTCCGGATCAAGCAAGGGGCTGGCGGCGCTGCGCGGCCTTTCTAGTATCATGTGTGGGTTTCTCGAGGGGGGCCATGGTGGCCCGTCCCCAACAATGCGTGATGCATCCTATGAATGCAATCGAGTGCGGATCGCCCGATATCCCATGAGCAGAATCGACACCCTGATGGCGAAAATGTCGCTGCCGGAGAAGCTCGGCCAGATGACCATGACGGCCTCGACCTATGCCACCACGGGGCCGGTGATCGCGGGCGACTCGACCGAGGCGATCAAGGCCGGCACGATCGGGAACCTGCTCAACATGGTCGGCGCCGATCACGTGCGCGCCATGCAGCGCCTGGCGGTCGAGGAATCGCGCCTCGGCATCCCGTTGCTGATCGGGTTCGACGTCCTGCACGGACACCGAACCTTGTTTCCGATACCCCTGGCCGAGGCGGGCCTATTCGATCCGCGGACGTGGGCATCCACGGCGCGCGAGGCCGCACGGGAGGCCGCTGCGGACGGATTGGCGATGACGTTCGCGCCGATGCTGGACGTGGCGCGCGATGCGCGCTGGGGGCGCATCGCCGAGAGTCCGGGCGAGGATCCGTGGCTGGCGGCGCGCTTCGCCGAGGCGAAGGTGCACGGCTTCCAGGGAAGCGAACTCGCGGCAACCGACGCGCTGGCGGCCGTGGCGAAGCATTTTTGTGCCTACGGCGCGTCGACGGCGGGGCGCGACTACGCGTCGGTGGACATATCGGAGCGCAGCGTGCATGAAGTGCACCTGCCCGCGTTCGAGGCCGCGGTGGCCGCCGGGGTGTGCGCCGTCATGCCCGCATTCACGGATCTCGCGGGCGTGCCGATGACTTCGCACGTGGCGCTGCTGCGCGGCTGGCTGCGCGGCAAGCTCAAGTTCGACGGCCTCGTCGTGAGCGACTACAACGCCATCGCCGAACTGATGCATCACGGCGTGGCGGCCGATCTCGCCCAGGCCGCGGCGCTCGCGCTGAATGCGGGCGTCGATATCGACATGATGTCCGGCGCCTACCGCCATGGGCTGCCGGTGGCGCTGGAGCGGGGTTGGGTGACGATCGCCCAGGTCGACGAGGCCGTGCGCCGCGTCCTCACGCTCAAGCAGCATCTGGGGCTCTTCGACGAACCCTACGGCCGGGGCTCCGCCCGGCAGCCCGCGGCCGCAATCGCATCGCGGCGCAGCCTCGCGCGCACCGTCGCCTCCCGCGCGATCGTCCTATTGAAGAACCAGGGCGTGCTGCCGCTCGCCGCGCCCGCGGGGCAGCTGGCCGTCATCGGTCCGCTCGCGGACAGCTCCGCCGACATGCGGGGTCCGTGGTGGGGCGCGGCCGCTCCGGAAGGCCATGTCACGGTGCTCACCGCCCTGCGCGAGATGCTCGGCGAATCCCGTGTCCAGTATGCCGCGGGTGTCGACATCGACGGCGACACCCTTGTGGGCGCCGCCGCCGCCCTCGAAGCTTGCGCCCACGCCGATGCCATCGTCCTGTGCGTGGGCGAAGCAGCCACCATGAGCGGGGAGGCCGCCAGCCGGGCGCACCTCGGGCTGCCCGGCAGGCAGCGCGAGTTCGCGGAGGCTGTGTTCGAGCGTGCCGGCGCGCTGCGAAAGCCTGTGGTCACGGTGCTGTTTTCGGGCCGCCCCTTGGCGGTGCCGTGGTTGGTCGAGAAATCCGATGCGGTGCTTGCCGCCTGGTTCCTCGGGAGCGAGGCCGGCAATGCGGTGGGCGACGTCCTGCTGGGCCGCGTGTCGCCGAGCGGGCGCACGCCCGTGGTCTGGCCGCGCGCCGAAGGCCAGCTGCCACTGTTCTACGGCCAGCGCCCCACTGGCCGGCCGGCCGATCCGAAGGATCGCTTCACCAGCAAATATCTGGACGAATCCAATGCGCCGATGGTCCCTTTCGGGTTCGGCCTGAACTACGGACGATTCAGGTACGCGAACCTCCGCGTGCCGCGCGGCGACGTAGGGCCCGGCGATACCGCGGTGATCCGCGTGGACCTGACGAACGAGGGGCCGCGCGCCGCGGAGGAGACCGCGTTTCTCTTCGTCCATCGCAGGGTCGCCGCCGTGGCGGCACCCCTGCTCGAGCTCAAAGGGTTTGCCAAGATTCACTTGAATCCGGGCGATACGGGGACCGTGACGCTGCTGCTGCCGGTCGCGGAATTGCGGTGCCTGGGCGCCGACCTGGAGCCGCTCCTCGAGCCCGGCGAGGTCGAGATACTGGTCGGGCCGTGGGCGGAGCGCTCGCAGCTGCTGGCGGATATCCTGCGAGTGGCCGACTCGGCCGGCCGGTAGCCGCCTATTTGCCGGCGCCGCAGGCCCAGGTGAAGTCGAGTTCGTCGCGCGTTCCCGGGACGATGGCGGTCCAGACGGCCTCCTTCGGGTCCGCCTCCTCGGACTGTTCGCTGCCCTGCAAATTATTGCCCGAGTAATAAACCGTGAGCAGGGCCCGGGCGCGGTTCTTGGCGCAGTCGTATTGCATCTTCTGGACGACGCTCGAGAACTTGCCCGGGCTGCCCCCGCCGCCCGCCTGGGCCTCCGCATACTCCTGGCGCAGCCAAACCGTGACGACGCTCCCGGTGCGCTTCATTTGATGGTTGGTGATGTACGCGGCCCAGGAGCCGTCGGTGGCCACCGCCCGGAACTCCCATCCGCCGGCCGTCATCGGATCGAGGGTGTGCACCCACGCCATCGGGTCCGCGCGGCGCGCCTCCCGCTCCTGCGTCAGGCGCAGAGCGCGCGCTTTCTCGTCGGCGAGGGCCGTGGCGCGCTGCGCATCCCACATCTGCTGTTGTTCAGGCGTTTGCGCGGCGGCCGCATGGATCCATTGACCGGCCACCAGCATGGCAAAGAGCCCGATGCG
The DNA here is from genome assembly GCA_963707765.1 of uncultured Gammaproteobacteria bacterium. GTDB lineage: Bacteria > Pseudomonadota > Gammaproteobacteria > Steroidobacterales > Steroidobacteraceae > Bog-1198. The sequence continues at coordinate 844,769 of CAVPQZ010000001.1, forward strand.
TCCACGGTTCATCGCCGCATCATGCCATGGCGCGCCGGCCGGCGGCCGGCATTCCGCGGCCGGCCTCTCCCAGCGGCATGGGCGGCGCCACCGGATCGGCCGCGATCGTGAAGCGGGCCTGCAGACCGGGATGCCGGTCCGACAATTGCAGCGAGCTGCCGTGAAGCTTGGCAATCGCCTGCACCAGGCTCAGGCCCAATCCGACCCCCGGCGTGCCGCGGCTGCCGTCGCCGCGATAGAAGCGCTCGACGACCTTGGGCTTCTCGGCGTCGCTGATCCCCGGGCCGTCGTCCGCGACGGCGATCTCCACCGCGCCGTCGGGGCGCCGACGGACCGACACTTCGATCCGGCCCTGTTCGGGCGCGTACTTCAGGGAATTGTCGATCAAATTGCCGAGCGCCTGTGCGAGCAGCACGGGATCGCCGGCCACGTGCTGGGGGCCCTCGCACAACAGGCACAGGTCGATCTTCCTGAGCTCGGCGGCGGGCGCGTAGAACTCGACCGCCGTCGCGGCGAGATCCGCGGCGTCCACGGCCACGAATCCGGAGCGGCGCACTCCGGCGTCGATCTCCGCAAGGCGCAGCAGCGCGTCGAAGATCCTGATGACGCGGTCGACGTCGGCCACCGCGCCATCGACCTCGGCGAAAGTCGCCTCGAGGGATGGCTTGATGAGGGAGATCTCCTCGAGCCGGGAGCGCAGCTCTGCGAGCGGCGTGCGCAGATCGTGCGCGATGGCGTTCGATACGTTGAGCACTCCGTGCACCAGCAGTTCGATCTGCTCGAGCATGCGGTTGATGGTGAGGGACAGCGTATTGAGCTCGTCGTCGCTCAACGGCGTGGGGAGCCGGTGCGTGAGGTCGCCGTTGATGATCGCCGAGACCGTCTGCCGGATGCTCTCGACGCGGGACATCAGCGCACGACGCGTGATCACCCCGACCAGAAGTCCCGCGATCACCAGGACGGTGAGGGCGCCCGCCAGGCAGTACCAGAACCGCCGCTCCAGGGGCGCCAGCAGGCGATTGTCCCGGCCGACCAGCAGACTGTACCCGCTCAGCGAGGAGACGTGCACGAGCGCGGTCTCGAATCCCTCGCTGCCGGCGCCGCCGCGGGCGACGTAGTCGCCGGGCGTCGTGGGGACATCCGGCCAGGCGGAGAGGTTTCCTGCCACCCGGCGGCGCGAGGAGTCGGCGAGCAGCAGGATCCTGTCGCCGGCGATCTGCATTCGAACGCGGGCGTCGATGAAGCTCTTGAGGCCTTCCGGTCCTTCGCGCCGGAAGATGTCGGCGAGCTGCTGCGAATCCGCCTGAAATATTTCGGCGCGGCCCTCGCCGAACGATTCCCTGCCACGCGTACCACAGAGGAGCGGCGAACAGCACCAGCGCGACGACCCCGACCAGCGTATAGCCGAGCGCCAGGGAGACGGCGGACGAGCGGAACATCCGGGTCATGGGCGCACCTTTCAGTCAGCCGCCGTGACCATGTAGCCGGCGTTGCGCACCGTGCGCAGCAGAGGCCGCTCGAATTCCGCATCGATCTTCTGGCGCAGCTTGCTGATGTGGACGTCCACGACGTTCGTCTGCGGATCGAAGTGGTAATCCCAGACGTTCTCCAGGAGCATCGTGCGGGTCACCACCTGATCGGCATGCCGCATCAGGTACTCGAGCAGCTTGAATTCCCGCGGCTGCAGCGAGATCTGGCGGTCGCCCCGGGTCACCTTGCGCGTCATCGGGTCCATGTGGAGGTTGCCCACGGCGAGAGGCGCCTCGTGATTGACGCCGTGCGCGCGGCGATGCAGCGCGTCGAGGCGCGCCAGAAGCTCGCCGAACGCGAACGGCTTCGTCAGGTAGTCGTCGCCGCCGCTGCGCAGCCCGCGGATGCGGTCGTCGACGTCGGAGAGGGCGCTCAAGATCAGGATGGGCGTGCGCTTGCCCGCCTTGCGCAGCACTTCGATGATGGCCAGACCGTCGATTTCGCCCGGCAGCATCCGGTCCATGATGATGACGTCGTAGGGTTCGCTCGCGGCGAGGAACATGCCGTCCTTCCCGCTGGCGGCGTGATCGGTCGTATGCCCCGCCTCCTGCAGACCCTTGACCACGAACTGGCTCACGCGCTCGTTGTCCTCGACCAGCAGGATCTTCACGGGGCGTCCTCCGCCGACGCTCGGACCGCCGCGGATCGCAGCGCCTGCGCCGGATGCGACCGGCGACGCCGGTTGAACCACAGGCTGAGCCGGTCGAGGTACAAATACACGACCGGGGTCGTGAACAAGGTCAGGGCCTGGCTCACGATGAGCCCTCCGACCATGGTGTAGCCGAGGGGCTGGCGCAGCTCCGAACCCGTGCCGCGGCCCAGCGCCAGCGGCAGCGCCCCCAGCAGTGCGGCCATGGTCGTCATCATGATGGGCCGAAAGCGCAGCATGCAGGCCTGGCGTATCGCATCGAGCGGCGAAAGACCCTGTTCGCGCTCGGCCTGTATGGCGAAGTCCACCATCATGATGCCGTTCTTCTTCACGATACCGATGAGCAGGATGATGCCGATCAGCGCGATGACGGACAAGTCGAGGCGGAAAATGAACAGCACCAGCAGCGCGCCGACCCCGGCCGAAGGCAGCGTCGAGAGAATGGTCAGGGGGTGGATGTAGCTTTCGTAGAGCATTCCCAGGATGATGTAGACCGACACCAGGGCGGCCAGGATCAGGTAGGGCTGGGTCTTCAGGGAACTCTGGAAGGCTTGCGCCGTTCCCTGGAAGGTGCCCGTGATGGTGGCCGGCAGGTGCATCTGCGCGGAGACGCGGTTGATCGCGTCCACCGCCTGGCCCAGGGCGGCACCGGGGGCGAGGTTGAAGGACAGGGTGACCGCGGGAAACTGACCCTGGTGATTGATGGACAGGTAAGTGACGCGCCGCGTGTCGTATCGGGTCATCGCCGACAGCGGAACCATCTGGCCGGTCAGCGGCGATTTCACATACAGCTTCTCGAGCGACCGCGGATCGGCCTGCAGCGACGGGGTGATCTCGAGCACCACGTGGTAGCTGTTGGCCTGGGTGAAGAACTGCGCGGCCTGGCGCTGCCCGAAGGCGTCGTAGAGCGTCTGGTCTATGGTCGCAGGCAGGATGCCGAAGCGCGAGGCCTGGTCGCGGTCGATGGTGAGGGCGATCATGCCGCTGCTGGTCTGCTGGTCCGAGGCCACGTCGCGCAGCATGGGCAGCCCCTGCAATTCGCCGAGGACCCGGGGTGCCCAGGCATTGAGCTCATCGATGTTCGAGTCCTGCAGCGTGTATTGGAATTGCGTGCGCGTGGTACGGCCGCCCACGCTCAGGTCCTGCGCCGCCTGCAGGAACAGGGTCGCACCCTGCACCTTGGCAATTTCCGGGCGCAGCCGGGTGATGACCTCGTCGGCGTTCGATTTGCGCTGGTCGCGCGGCTTCAATCCGATGATCACGAATCCGTTGTTGATCGCGCGGCTGCCGCCGAGGCCCGTGCCGTAGCTGGCGATGTCGGGATCCCTGGCGAAGATGTCCGTCAACGCATGCTGCCGGCGCACCATCTCCTCGAACGAGATGTCCTGGGGCGCGTCGGACAGACCCATGATGATCCCGGTGTCCTGCTGCGGAAAGAAGCCCTTCGGGATCTCCACGTACAGCGCCACGCTGACCGCCACGGTGAGGAGGAACACGGTCAATGTGAGGCGTTGACGGCGCAGGGCCGCGTCGAGGCCCTTTGCGTAGAGCGCCAGCAGCCGGTCGAAGGCGCGCTCGACGAAGACATACGCGCGGCCGTGCACGGCGTGCTTCTCGTCCCGCAGGAACAGCGCGCACATCGTCGGCGAGAGCGTCAATGCCACGAACGCCGAAACGGCGACGGCCAGGCTGAGCGTGATCGCGAATTCCCGGAACAGGCGCCCGATAATGCCGCCCATCAGAAGGATCGGAATGAAAACGGCGACCAGCGATATGCTGATCGAGAGGATGGTGAAGGCGATCTCGCCCGAGCCCTTGAGCGCGGCGTCGAGCGGCGACATGCCCTTCTCGATGTGCCGGTAGATGTTCTCCAGCATCACGATGGCGTCGTCGACCACGAAGCCGACCGCGATGGTGAGGGCCATGAGCGACAGATTGTCGAGGCTGTAATTGAGCACGTACATCGCTGCGGCCGTTCCGAGCAGCGACAGCGGCACGGTGATGCCCGGGATGACGGTCGCCCACAGGTTGCGCAGGAACAGGAAGATCACCATGACGACGAGGGCGACGGTCAACGCCAGCGTGAACTCGACGTCCTGCACCGAGGCCTGGATGGTGGTGGTGCGGTTGGCGACGGTGTCGACCTTGATCGAGGACGGCACGGACAGCAATGCATGCGGCAACAGAGCCTGGACGCTGCGCGCCGTTTCGATGACGTTCGCGCCCGCCCGCTTGTACACCAGCAGCAGGATGCCGCTGCTGCCGTTCTGCCAGGCCGTCATCAGTTTGTTCTCAGGGCCGTCCACCGCCACCCCGATGTCGCGGATGCGCACCGGCGCGCCGTTCTTGTACGCCACCACCACGTCGTTCCAGGGCGCCGCCTTCAGCAGTTGGTCGTTGTCGTAAATGGTCAGCGCTCGCTTCGGGCCGTTGATCGATCCCTTCGGCGCATCGACGGTGGCGGCGGAAATGACGTTCGCCACGTCCTCCAATTGCAGCCCTAAGGCGGCGAGCTTCACCGGGTCGACCTGCACCCGCACGGCCGGCTTCTGCTGTCCGCCGATGCTCACCTGCGCGATTCCCGGCAGCTGCGAAATCTGCTGCGCCAGGATGTTCTCGGCATAGTCGTCGACGGCGGTGACGGGCAGCACATCCGAATGCACCGAGAACAGCAAGATGGGCGAGTCCGCGGGATTGACCTTCCGGTAGGTCGGCGGTGTGGGCAGGTTCTTCGGAAGCTGCCCGCCGGCCGCGTCGATGCCGGTCTGGACGTCCTGCGCGGCCGCATCGATGCTGCGCCCCAGGTTAAACTGCAGGGTGATCTGGGTCGAGCCCAGCACGCTGGCCGAGGTCATCTGCGCCAACCCCGAGATTTGCGCGAATTGGTATTCGAGGGGGGTGGCGACCGACGATGCCATGGTCTCGGGGCTGGCGCCGGGGAGCGAGGCGCTCACCTGAATGGTCGGAAAGTCGACCTGCGGCAGGGGGGCGACGGGCAGCAGCGGATATACCACCAGGCCGACCAGGAAGATGCCGCCCATCAGGAGCGATGTGGCGATGGGCCGCCGGATGAAGCCCGCGGAGAGGTTCATGAGGCGTGAAGCGGGGCGCCGGGGCGCTGCGGTGCGCTCCTCGCCTCCTCGATCGGGCGGACGCGCGCGCCGGCCTGCAGGCGGTATTGATTGGTCGTGACCACGCGCTCGTTCGAGGCCAGCCCGGCGGCGACGATCGTGCTTCCGCCGCTTTCCTCGCCCAGGCGTAGCGGCCGCACCTCGACCGTCGAGTCGTCCTTCACCACGTAGGTGAACGGCCCGTCGGGTCCGATCTGCACCGCGGCCGACGGTATCGTCAGCGCATTGTGCTCCGTGCGCACCAGCACTCGGGCATCCACGTACTGTCCGGGCCACAGCCGATTGCGCTCGTTCTTGAAGATCGCCTTCAGCCTCACGGTTCCCGTCGCCTGGTCGATCTGATTGTCCACCAGGGCCAGCGTCCCTTCATCCAGCACGTCGCCGCCGCCGCGCGGCATGCTGCTGACCGCGACCGGGCCCTCGGCCAGCGCCGCCGTCACGGCGCCGAGCTGCTCCTCCGGCAGCGTGAATATGACCGCGATGGGCTGCACCTGCGTGACGACGACGATGCCCGCGGTGTCGGCCGCGTGCACGATGTTGCCCGGGTCGATCAGGCGGATTCCCGTGCGCCCTTCGATGGGCGAGGTGATCCGGGTGTAATCGAGCTGCGTGCGTGCGTTGTCGATCTGCGCCTGATCGACCTGCAGCTGCGCCTTCAACTGGTCGACCGCGGCGCGCTGGGTGTCGACGGTCTGCTTGCTGGCGAGATCCTCGGGTTGCAGCAGCGTGTAGCGCTCGAGGTCGCGCTGCGCGTTCGCGAGCTGAGCGGCGTCCTTCGCCCTGGCGGCCAGGGCCTGATCGTAGGCGGCCTGGTTGGGACGCGGGTCGATCTGGGCCAGCAGGTCGCCTTTGTGCACGGTCTGGCCTTCGGTGAACGCGACCCGCTGCAGCTCGCCGTCCACCTGCGCCGTGACGGTCACGGTATAGAAGGCCTGCACGGTCCCCAGGCCATGCAGGTAGATCGGCACGTCGCTGCTCGCGGCCGCGACCATGTCGACGGCGATGGGCGGCGCTGCGCCGCGGCCGGCCGCCTGCGCCGGCTTGTGAAAGGAGCGCCAGGCGACGACGCCCAGGATCACGGCGGCGGCCGTCGCGAGGAGGGCGTGGTTGCGGCTCATCGAAGAGATCTTCATCAACGGTACCTCATCCAAGATGCCACCCGCCGCCGAGCGCGGTGAAGAGATCGACCAGCGCCTGCAGGCGCGCGTACTCGACCTGAACCAGCGTGTCCTCGGCGGTGAACAGGGAATTCTCCGTGTTGAGCACGGTGAGCACGTTCACGATGCCCGCAGACATCTGGGCCCGCGAGAATTCATAGGCGCGCCGCGCCTGGGCGACGGCGGCGTGTTGCCGCTCCAGCTGGTCGGCGGTCTGCCGGGCGGCCACCAGGGCGCTCTCCACGTTGCCGAATGCCGTCAGCACGGTCTTGTGATAGTCGGCCAGCAACTCGGCGTAGCGGGCTTCGCTGTAGGCGACCTGGCCCCGCAGGGCTCCGCCCTCGAAGATCGGCTGGGTGAGGCCCGCGCCGAGCGAGTACAGCCGATTCACCGGATCGAAGAGCGAGGCCAGCGAGGCGCTCTCGTAGCCGCCGGATGCGGTCAGCTCGATGCTCGGAAACAAGGCGGCCCGCGCAGCCCCGATGTTCGCGTTGGCGGCGATCAATTGCTGCTCCGCCTCCGCGACATCCGGCCGGCGGGTGAGTAGTTGCGAGGGCAGCCCCGCCACGAGGACGGGGCCCGAGAGGCCGGCGAGGGAGCCGGCCACGTCGATCGACTCCGGCGTCTTTCCCACCAGGATGGCGAGCGCGAACAGCGATTGCCGGTATTGCTGTTCCAGCGGCGGGAGCGCGGCATCGAGCAGCGCGACCGCGGTCTCCTGCTGGGCTACATCCAACCCCGTGGCGGTGCCGGCCGATTGCTCGAGCTTGAGTCCCCGAAGGATCATTCGCCCGCTGGCGAGATTATGCGTCGCAACATCGATGCGATCCTTGAATTCGAGCGCCTGAAAATAGGTCGAGGCGACGCTGGAAATCATCGTGAGCGCGACCGTTTCCCGATCGTACCGGCTGGCCACGGCAGCGGCGCGCGCCGCAGCGCTCAGCGCGCGGTTCTTACCCCAGAAATCGATCTCGTAGCTCGCCGCCAACGCGGGGCTGAAGGTGTTGTAGACCTGCGGGCCTTCGCCGGACACCGGCGAGCGCTGGCGCGACGCGTCCGCAGTGAACTGCACCGCCGGAAGCAGCGGCGCGCCCGCGATGCGCGCCTGCGCATCGGCTTCCCGTATGCGGGCAATGGCGGCCGCCAGATCGTCGTTGCTGCGCTCGGCCTCGGCGATCAGCCCGTCGAGCTGATCCGATCCGAACTCATGCCACCACCGCGTCTCCGGCCATACGGAGGCCGCGGCAGCCGGCGCCGATTGCCAGTTCGGCGGCGGTGGGATGTCCGGGCGCTGGTAGGAGGGACCCACGCTGCAGGCAGCGACCGCGGCGCATAACGATCCGCACAGCGCACGCCCGAGGGGGAGCCGTTTCATGGAGGGCAGATTCATCCTCGGGCCGTTACCGGTGGGTGGTTGGACAATTAAAGAAAGTTAATGTTCGACGCGGGTCACGCATCGCTGCCCGGCCTTCAGCGGCGGCCCGTCTCAATCCTCCAGGATGCGGCTGTGCGTTCGGGTGTCCCGCATGGTGAGAGCCGCCAGGAATCCAACCGCCGCGAGCACGGACGCATACACGTAGAAACCGCTCTCCATCCGCGCCGCTTTGAACCACAGGGCGACGTATTCCGCGGTGCCGCCGAACAGGGCGTTGGCGAGCGCATACGGCAGCGCCACACCGAGCGAACGAACGCGGGTGGGAAAGAGCTCGGCCTTGACGACGGCGCTGATCGAGGTGTACGCGGACTCAAAGAGAACTCCGCCTAGAATGAGCAGGAACGCAACGGTCATGGATCTGCTCACCGCGAGCCGGTCCATGATCGGCCAGGTGACCAACGCACCACCGCCGAAGGCCACCAAGAGCATGGCCTTGCGGCCGACCCGGTCGGACAGCCAGCCGCACAGGGGTTGTGCCAGCATGAAGGCGACGAGCGTCAGGGCGCTCAACTGGGTGGCCTGGTCCTTGGTGAAGCTGCCGGTGTTGGTCAGGAACTTCTGCATGTACGTCGTGTACAAGTAGAAGATCATCGAACCTCCGGCGGTCAGCCCGAGGATGGCGAGGGTCTCGCGCGGGTAGCTGCGCAGCAGAAGCCGGGCGCTGCCCCGCGCATCGCGGGATGCCGATTCACCGAGGAAGGACTGCGATTCGAACATGTTCCGGCGCAGCCAGAAGGCCACCACCGCGAGGCCGGCGCCGATCACGAAAGGAACTCTCCAGCCCCAGGCGGCCATGGCGGATCCCGACAGCACGTGCTGCAGGACGATGAGCACACACAGCGCCACGAGCTGGCCGCCGATCAAGGTCACGTAATGGAAGCTGGACCAGAAGCCACGGCGCGTGCGTCCAGCGGTTTCGCTCATGTACGTGGCGCTGGCGCCGTATTCGCCTCCCAGCGACAGGCCCTGGAACACGCGGGCCAGCAGCAGGACGATGGGTGCGCCCACGCCGATCCGGTCCGCACCGGGCGTGACGGCGATCAGCAGCGAGCCCAGGCACATCATGCCCACCGACAGGGTGAGTGCCGCCTTGCGTCCGGCGCGGTCCGAATACCGCCCCATCGCCCAGGCGCCGATGGGGCGCGCGAAGAATCCCACGGCGAACACGGCCGCCGTCTGCAGCAGCTGCGCCGTTTGGTCGCCCTTGGGAAAGAACACGGGTGCGAAGTACAGCGCGGTGGCCGAGTACGTGTACCAGTCGTACCACTCGACGAGATTGCCGGCCGATCCGGCGGCGACCGCCCGCAGCCTCCATCGGGGGGACAGGCCGGAATTCACGGTGCGGCCGGCGGCGGCTCGATGGTGGGCAACAGAGTCGCGATCCGCGGCGGCTCCGCTTTGCGCACGGCGGCGAAGGCGACGATGTGCTCCAGGATGTGCTGGACGTAGGCTCGCGTCTCGTTGTATGGAATGTTCTCGATCCACACGTCGGCGTCCATGGGCGTTCGGGGCAGCCAGCGCGCCACCGACATCGGGCCTGCGTTGTAGGCCGCCAGGGTCTGATCGAGCTGCCCTTGGTACTTGTCGAGCAATTCCCGCAGGTAATACGCGCCCAGAGGCACGGCCACCGACGGGTCGAACAGGCCTGCGGGGGCCGGCGCCGGCACATGCCACCGGCGGGCCACGGCGCTCGCCGTCGCCGGCTGCATCTGCATCAATCCACGCGCATCGGCGCGCGAGACGGCGTCCCTTCGAAACAAGCTCTCCTGGCGCATGACGGCGAGGATCCAGTCGCCGGGAACGTGGGTCTGCTTGGCCGCCTCGTTGACGATGCTTTCGTAGGGGCGCGGGTAGCGCAGGGCGACGTCGTCCCAGTCGCCGGCCTGCGCGAGCGTCACGATGGCCTGCTGAAACCATCCCCAGCGCGCAGCCAGATGCGCCGCCTGGATCCGGGCGGCCGGTGCGGCGCCGGCGAGCCCCGCCGACCATTCCGCCATGGCATCGTCCACCATATCGCATTCGAACAAGGCGCGCGCGCGCGCGAGTCCCGGCTGCGCCGCGAGCGCAGCCTGCGCCGCGGGGTCATCGGACGTCGGGCGATCGTTCAAGCGGTAGGGACGTTGCAGGCGATCCGCCGCGAGGTAGCCGTAATAGTCGCGCATGCCGGCAATATCGTCGAAGAGGGGTGCGGCCGCGGCGGCGCCCGAGGTCGCGGCCACGGCGCGCGCACGCCAGTAGCGCCAGCGCGGCTGGGTTGCCAGAGAGGGCGGCATCTCCCCGATCCATCCCTGGGCGGTCGCGAAGTCGCCCGCCCACAATGCCGCGCGCACCCGCCACTCCAGCCCCTGCACGTCGGCGGGATCTATGGCTAAGCCGGCGAAATCGGCGACTGCAGCGGGCTCGCGGTCTTTCGCCGCGCCGATGGCGAGGGCGCGTTGCAACCGGGCCCGCCATGCGGGCGTCATGTCGCCGCGCTTCAGCAGCGCCGGCAGCAGCGCGGCGGCGGCGGCGTTGTCGATGATGCCGAGCTTGTTGAATCCCGCGACCAGTGCTTCCGGCTCGACCGGCCGGTCCGGGTCGAGCGACAGCAGCGCCACGGCGGCCTTGGGCGCCTCCAGCAGATGTATCCACAGCAGCAGCGGCCCGGACAAGGGATCCGGAACGTCGGCGACGAACTCGCGGGCGAGGCGGGCATTGTCGGCCTCGAGGGCGGCCCGTGTTCGAGACTCCGCCAGCACCGGAGTGAGCAGGCCCTGAGCGCGCAGCCAGTCGAACACGGGCTGGCACTCCCCGGGCTGCTGCTGCGGCGTCGTCCATCGCGCGAGCGCCTCCTGCGCAAGACCCGCCTCATCGCCCGTTGCCAGACGCCCGGCGAGCCGGTCGCAGGCGAGCTGTGCATCGGCCGCATCGATGGATCGCGGCAGAAACCACGTCCAGCGCTTGCGCGAGGCGAGGCTCGCCAGCCAGTCGCGCCGCAGGCTGCGCGTCACGGGCTGGCTCCCCCGCGATTGCAGGAATCCGTCGATCTCGGTGTCCAGTGCATCGCCCGGATTCAGGATCAGCCTGCGGCGCAGCCGGGCCGCCGTGAGGTAGTCGTAGAGTACGTAGGAGCGAAGCGCGGGCGAATCGGGCGCATCCTTCTGGTACTGGTGGAATCGCAGCATGGCTTCCAGGAAGTCCCGCTGCCCGGAATCCCGGCTTTGGGCCGGCTGCGCGGGTTCTTCCACGCCGCTTGCGGGCGCATCGGCACCGGGGGCGTTCGCGCCGAGGATCGGGCCCGCCGCGAGGAGCAACAGAGCCGCTGCCGCGCGCAATTATGGCCGCCGCACGCCGGCCGCCATCTTTTCCGCCAATTCGCCCAGAAGCCGGCTGTAGGCCTGGGCGATGGCCGCGTAGCCGTCGGCGCCGACCGGTGCACTGAGGACAATGGCGCCCAGCTGATCCTCGCCGGCGCTGCGGTCGACGTAGCGCCAGTGCGCCTCCAGAACGGCTTGGCCGCCGCGCCGCGCCTCCATGCGCACGATGTCCACCTTCAACAACAGGGGCGGCATCGATGGCTGATCGAAGCGGCGGTCGGCGACGATCAGATCGCTGCGCTCGTGTTCGATGTCCCGGGCCAGGACCTGCGCCACTTGGTCCGCTACGGGGGACGCCCAGCGCTCGTGCTCGAGGATCACGATGCCGTTCTGCGAGGTCGCGACCACCATCTCGGGCCGGTCGATCAGCGACGGGACGGTCACATCGAGCCGCAGGTGCGCGGCTGGGTGCGCCGGCTGCGCAGCCGGCGGCATGGCGCTGAGCGCGTAGAAGCGGTCCGGGACCGCAGCGCAGGCGCCGAGCAGGAGCGCGCCGGACAGGGCCGCGCGAATCAAGGGCGATTTCACGGTGGGTCTCCGGGCTTGCCGCGCAACAGCGATTCGGGATGTCGTTCCAGGTAGTCGACCAACGCGCTGACCGACTTCGCGGCGCGCGACAGCTCGAGCAGCGTCCGGTCGAGGTCGCTCTGCAGCGGCGCATCCTGCCCGAGAACCTCCTTGGCGTTCTTCATCGCGGCCTGCGCCTCGGTCAGCGTGGCGCTGATCTGCGGGGCGATGGTGCCGTCGACCCGCTTCAACAGCCGATCCGCGGTCTTCATCGTGTCGTCCAGCGTCGCCAAGGTTGCCATCAGGCGGGCGGTCATCTGGTCGAAGGGCAGCCGGTCGAGCTTCTTGACGATGCTGCCGACGGAATCCTGAATCTCATCGAGCCCGCCCGTGGCGGTGGGGAATACCGCCGGATGGGCGTCCCAACCCACGTGCTCGGGCGGGACCTCCGTGTGAAAATCGAGCGCCACGTACTTCTGCCCGGTGAGGAGGCTTCCCGTCTTGAGCTCGGCGCGCATGCCGTGGGCAACCAAGCTGTCGATGAGGGTCCGGCTCGCCGTGTCGGAGGTGTCGTCCATTCCGAGAGGGTGATCGAGGTGGGCACTGCGCCCGCGAATGCGCTGCGGAAAGATGTCCACCTCCACCGGGAAGCGCAGCGTTCCGCCGTCGCGGTCGTATTCCACGGCGAGGCTCTTCACTTCGCCGATGGTGATGCCGCGCAGGTCGACCGGCGCGCCCACCGAGAGGCCGCGCAGCGAGCCCTTGAAATACATGGTGAACGTGCGCACGTCGGTGTCCGATTGGCGCATGGCCCGTTCCCGGTCCGTGAACAGCGTGAACGCCGTGTCCGCGGGCACGGGATTGATCGCCGTCGCCTGGGGCAGCGACTGGAATGCGATGCCGCCCTCCAGGATGGAGGAGAGCGACTCCGTCTCGAGTTTGATGCCATCCGAACCGATGGACATGTCGATGCCGCTGGCCTGCCAGAAGCGGGTCGAGGGCGTCACGTACCGGTCGTACGGCGCGTCGACGAACACCTTGATCGTGACGCTCGCGCCGCCCGGATCGAGCGCGTAGGCAACGACCTGTCCGGCGGCAATGTGGCGGTAAAAGACCGTCGATCCGACCGACACCGAGCCGATCTCCTCGGCGCGCAGGATGAATTCCCGGCCGGGCAGGTCGGACGTCACGATGGGCGGAACCTCCAGCCCCTGGAAGGAGCGCCGCTTGACCGTCGAGTTGCCCACGTCGATGCTGATGTACGCTCCCGAGAACAAGGTGCCGAGGCCCGACACGCTGCCGCCCGCGACGCGGGGCTTGACGACCCAGAATCGCGTGTCTTTCACCAGGTACTCGGCGGCGTCGGCATGCATGCGCGCGGTGACGATGACCTTTTTCCGGTCCTTCGACACGTGGATGTCGGTGACGTCCCCGATGTCGACGTCCTTGTAGCGGATCTTGGTCTTGTTGGCCTCGAGGCCGTCGGCGCCGAGAAATTCGATGTCGACGAGCGGTCCTAGCGCCAGCTTCTGCTGGATGGCCACGAAAGCCGCGACCACGAGGACCAGCACCGGCAATATCCAGATGAAGGGCAGCCTACCCCGGCGGGGCGGGTCGACCACCGCCTGCGGCAGATCCTCCAGCGGCGAGGAGGGCGGCTCAGCCATCGGCGTTCGCGTCCCACAGCAGGCGCTCGTCGAACGTCTGCGCCGCCAGCATGGTCAGGACCACCACCGCGCCAAAGGCCAGCGCCCCGATCCCTACGTGAATCATCGCGAGCGAGCGCATCTGCACCAGCGCCACCAGCAGCGAGATCGCGTAGACGTCCAGCATGGACCAGCGGCCGATGAACTCCACCAGCCGGAACAGCTTGCTCCGTTGAAGCACGTTTCCTCGGGTCCGGCGGGCCACCGACAGCAGCAGCCATCCCATCACGACCAGCTTCAGGAGAGGCACGACGATGCTGGCGACGAACACCAGCAGCGCCAGCGGCCAGGATCCCTCCCGGGCCAGCGAGAGTACGCCGCTCATGATGGTGTCCTGCTCGTCGTCGAACAGCGTCCGCAGGTCCATTACCGGGAGCAGATTGGCAGGTATGTAGAGGAGCGCCGCGCTCAACAGCAATGCGGCGGTCGTGGCCATGCTGTGCGGCTTGCGCTCGTGGATCGCGCCGCCGCAGCGCGGGCACAGCCCGGCGCGGCCTTCGCGCGCGCGCACCGTGGCGCGGCAGTGACCGCACACCCAAAGGCCGACGGCGCGTCCCGTCACCGGCACGCTCACGCCCGGCTTCCTCGCACCCAGCGCCAGAACTGCTCCGCGGGCGTGATGCTGGCCAGCGCGGACAGGGTCAACATGAGCGCCCCGTAGGAGAACAGTGCGATGCCGGGAATGACGTGCCCCGTGACGGAGAGCTTCACCAGCGCCACGAGGGCGCCGAGCATGAACACCTCGGTCATCGCCCAGGGCCGCAACAGGGTGAGGGCGCGGAAGGCCTCGTTCTGCGCCCGTGCCCGCCCATTCCTGCGCAGCGGCAGCAGGATATACAGGAGGGCCGCGACCTGGAAGGATGGAATCAGCACGGTGGTGAGCACCACGAGGGCGGCAATCGGCGCATAGCCCTGGCCGTAGAGCGCGAGCGCGGCGCCGAGCAGCGTGGTGTCGCGGTAGCTGCCGTTCAACTCGAGGGACACCAGGGGATAGAGGTTGCTGACGAGCAGCAGCACGAGCGCGCTGACGGCCAGCGCGGCGGCGGTGTCGACGCTCGCGGAATTGGTCCGGTAGATCTCGGCCCCGCAGCGGGTGCAGCGTAAGCGGGCCGGGCCCAGGACGGCGTCCACGCGATGCACCAGGTCGCACGCATGGCAGACGATCATCGACGCCATATCGAACCCGCCTTAAACATCGCTCCTTCCACCGGCCGCCTGACGCATCAGCATAATTACTTCCAGGGTATCACGCCACAGCGGCGCTTCCCCGGCCCGCGCCCGCGCTTCCCCGGAATGGGTTGCGGCAAGGCGTGTAAACTAGACACGCTGGGCGGGGCCGCGGTTCGCTTGCGGTCGCGTTCGGTCCATCGATTGGGTACCACAGCTTCTCGAGGATTCTCGGTGCGATGCGATTCAATGTCCCGGGAATCCGCCGCCTCCTGCTCGCCATGGCCGTGTGCGCGAGTCTCGTTGCGCATGCGGCGGATCCGCAGCCCTACCGCGTCGATCTCGCGTCGACCGGCGATGGCGCCATGGATTCGACCCTGCGCGCCACGTCCGAGCTCGAGTCGCTGCGCGAGAGCGCCCCGGTCAGCCCGTTCGGATTGATCGCGCGCGCGCGGGGAGAGACCGACCGCCTCAAGTCGGTGTTGGAGAGTTACGGCTACTATGAGTCCGCCGTGACGATCGAGATCGATGGGCTCGCGCTCGGCAACCCCGGACTCGCCGACGCGCTGGCCGCGCTGCCAAAGGGCCAGAGCGCGCGGGTTGCGGTGAGCTTCAAGCTGGGTCCCCTGTATCGCGTGCGCAAGGTCACCGTGGAGGGGACGCTGCCGCCGTCCGTATCGGGCGTTCTATCGATTCACGAAGGCGACCCCGCCGTGGCGGCGAACGTGCTGGCGGCCGGCAGCCGTCTGCAGGCCGCGCTGGAGGAGCAGGGCTATGCATTCGCCAAGGTCGATCCACCGGTCGCCTACGAGGACCAAGCGCTGCCCGTCCTGGACCTGAGCTTCCGCGTCGACGCCGGGGCGCAGGTGAACATCGGTGAAATCCGCTTCGAAGGATTGGAGCGCATGCACGAATCGCGGGTCCGGCGCAGGCTGACCGTGCACACGGGACAGAGATACAGCCCCGCCGCCATCGAGGCGGCGCGCCGCGATTTGCTGGCGCTGGGACCGTTCGGTGTGGTGTCGGTGCGGATCGGCCAGGCCGTCGATTCGAGCGGCGGGGTGCCCGTCACCTTCCTGCTGAAAGAACGTAAGCGGCATGCCGTGACCTTCACTGCGGCGTTTTCCAGCGACTTGGGGGGCAGCGGCGGAGCGACCTGGTCCGACCGCAACGTGTTTGGCAATGCCGAACAGCTCAACATCACCGCCAACGTCATCAACCTCGGGGGCAGCGATACCACCGGGGTCGGCTACGACACCAGCGCCAAGTTCATCGTTCCGGACGTCGGTCATCGCGACCAGTCGCTGCAAGTCGCAGTCCAGGCGATCAAGCAGTACCTACAGGCCTACGACCAGAAGGCGGTCACGACCGGATTGACGCTCTCGCGCAAATTGTCCAGTGTCTGGTCGGCGAGCGCCGGCGTGGCGACGTCGGTGGAGACCGTCGTCCAGAATCTGGAAACGCTGAATTACACGCTGGTGGCCGTCCCGCTGTCGGTGAGCTACGACTCGACGCACCTCGCCTCACCGCTGGACGATCCGACGCACGGCATGCGAAGTTCGCTGAGCGTGACGCCTACTCATTCGGTGGGCCATCCCAGCGCCACGTTCATCATCTCGCAGATCAAGCTTGCCTCGTATCTCGATCTCAACACGATGGGCTTCACCGATCCGGGGCGCAGCGTGCTCGCGATGCGTGCGCTGGCGGGCCAGGCCCAGGGCACCGGATCGTATACCAGCCTGCCGCCCGATCAGCGGTTCTATGCGGGCGGCAGCGGCACGATTCGCGGCTACGCCTACCAGCTCGTCGGCCCGGTGTTCACCGGCACGCAGATTCCGACGGGCGGCACGACGATCTCCGCCGGCTCGCTCGAGTTCCGGCAGCGGATCGAGTCCAACTGGGGCGTTGCGGTGTTCGTCGACGGCGGCAATGTCGGAACGGATTCGAAGCAGCTTCCGACCGGGTTCAAGTTCGGCGCGGGGGCGGGGCTGCGCTACTACACGCCCATCGGCCCGATACGGCTGGATTTCGCGGTTCCGCTCAACCAGGTGGCGAACGTCGACGAGGGCGCCTTCCAGGTCTACATCGGTTTGGGTCAGGCTTTCTAATGCGCCGCGCCCTCAAGATCACCGCATACGCGATTGCGACCCTGTGTGTCACCGCGGCCGCGCTGGTCGGCGCCGTCTGGCTGGCGGGCAATACCGCCGCGGGCCGGACCTGGATCGAGGACCTGACTTTCCGGCTGTCCGGCGGGGCGGTGAAGCTCACGGGTTTGGGCGGATCGCTTCCGCGGGATCTGACTCTCGACTCGCTCGAACTCCGGGACGCAGCCGGCGTCTGGCTGACGGCCGAGCATTTGTCGGCGACCTGGTCGCCGCTCGCACTCATCGACAGGCGCATCGTGGTGGATCGCCTGCAGGCGGCGCGCGTGCACATGGAGCGGACCCCGAAGGGCGGCGGCGGTCAGGGCGGGGGCGGGACTCTGCCCCACATCGAAGTCGGGCAGTTCGCCCTCGAGAGCGTGGAATTGGGCGCGTCCCTGACGGGGACGCCGGTGACGCTGTCCGCGCGAGGGTCTCTCAAGCTGCGCTCCCTCGAGGAGGCGAGCGGCGAGCTCGAGGCGCACCGCAAAGACGGCGCGGGAGATTACCTGCTGCATCTGCGGATCGATCCGAAACGCATGGACGCGTCGCTCGCCGTACAGGAACCCGCCAGCGGACCGCTGGAGAATCTTCTGTCGCTGCCGGGTCTGGGCGCGCTCTCGGCCAACGTCACTCTCGCGGGACCGCGCAGCGCCGAAAGGGTCGACGCCGAGCTGGCCGCCGGGGATTTGCACGCATCCGCTCACGGCAGCCTCGACATCGTTCGCGCATCGGCCGATCTCGATTATGCGCTCAGTGCGCCGGCCCTGGCGCCCCGCCCGGATGTGGCCTGGAGCCGGCTGGATCTCAAAGGAGCGTGGCACGGCCCGTGGTCCGCGCCCGCGGCGAGCGGCACCTTGGAAGTCGAAGGCTTGAGAGTAGCAGGCGCCGTGGCCATCCTGCGCTTGAGCGCGCAGCTCGCTGCGGCCGGCGGGGCGCTCAGCGTGCATTCGCAGGCCGTGGGCCTGGAGATTCCGGGGCCTCAGCCGCGCCTCCTCGCCGGCGATCCGGTGAAGCTCGACGCCTCGCTTAAGCTCGGCCAGCCGCTGCGTCCCCTCGAGATCAACGCCTCGCACCCTCTTTTCAAGCTGCATGCCCATGTCGCGGGGGCGGCGGCGCGGGGTGGCCAGCGCGCCACCGTCGAGCTGCAGCTTCCGGACATCGCCCCACTCGCCGCGTTCATATCACTGGATGCACGGGGCGACGCCCTGATCAACGCGCAGCTCACGCGCGGGGCCGGCGAGGACACCGTCAATTTGGAGGCCTACCTCGGCCTGAGCGGAGGTGCGGCGCCCTGGATAGGGCTCGCGGGACCGCGCGCCAATCTCAAGGTATCGGGATCCGTGTCCGACGGCGCCATCAGGATTCAAAACCTGCGTCTGGTCGGCGGCGCGGCGTCGTTGACCGCCAGCGGCACCGCGGTGCGCGACACGGCCGGCGGTTCGCTCGCGTCCATCAAGGATCTGCAGGCCCGCTGGCAGCTCGAGGTCGCCGATCTCGCGCGGTTCTCGAGCAACCTCGCCGGCGACTTGAAGGCCACAGGCCAGGTGAAGGGCACGCTGAAATCCATGACGGCCTCTGCGGATTTGTCGTCGCGGCTGTCGGTGCGCGGATCGGCCGCCGGGCCGCTGGAGGCGTCGGTGCGATTGAGCGGACTGCCCTACGCCCCCGCGGGGTCCATCCAGGCGCACGGCACGCTCGACGGCGCGCCGCTCGACCTCGATGCGGCGATGGATCGCGGCGCCGCCGGGACCTTCCGGTTGCTGGTCCGGCATGCCCAGTGGAAGAGCGCAAACGCCAACGGCGACGTCGCCAGCGACTCGCAACTCACGCAAAGCCGCGGTCAGCTGCACCTCGACGTGGAGCAGCTGGGCGACTTCAGCCGGCTGCTGGGGGCCGACGTGGCCGGCAGCGTCCACGGCAGCCTCGGATTCGTGCCGTCCGACGGTCATACGAAGGCGAATTTGGAATTGGATGGCGCGAACCTCGCCATTGGGCCGCTGGCGGGCAACGTGCAGATCAAGGGCAGCGGCGTGTCCGATTGGCTGGACTTGCAGCTGACCGCGCAGCTGCCGAAGTTCTACGGCTGGCCCGCCGGCGTGTCCGCGGCCGCGACCTTGAACCTCGATGCCCGCGAACTGGCCATCGCCAGCATCTCCGCCGATTACCGGAGTCAGAACTTTCGGTTGATGGCGCCGGCGGTGCTGTCGTTCGCGCGGGGAATCTCCATCGATCATGCACAGATCGGCGCCCAGGAGGCGGTGTTCGACCTGGCGGGTCAGATCGCGCCGTCGCTCGATCTGCGCGCCTCGCTGACGCACGTCACCCCGGGATTGTTCAATGTATTCACGCCGGGACTGGTCGCCTCCGGCACGCTGGTGGCACAGGCCCGGCTCGAGGGCAGCCCGGCGAGTCCGACCGGGAGCGTCACGCTCGACGCCGAGGACGTGCGCTTCGCCGACGAAGCGGCGGCGGGGCTGCCCGCCCTCATCGTGCGGGGGCAGGCGCAGCTGGCGGGCGACACCGCCAACGTCACGGCCGCGCTCCGCGGCGGACCCACCTCGCAACTCACCGCGGAGGGCAAGGTCCCGCTCAACGCCAGCGGAGCCTGGGATCTCGTCATGCGCGGAAAACTGGACGCCGGCCTCGTGAATCCGCTGCTCGAGGCGCGGGGCATGCGCGCCACGGGGGCCTTCGCCCTCGAGGCGACCGTGACCGGCAGTTCCACGGCACCCAAGGTGGGCGGCGGGATCACGCTGTCCGGCGGGAGCCTGCGCGATTTCGGCCACGGCGTGAATCTATCGGAGATCAACGCGGAGGTCGTCGGCACCGACGCGGGACTGCAGATCAAGACCTTCAAGGCCAAGGCGGCAACCGGAAGCGTGACGGTGACCGGGACCTTGGGCGTGCTGCAGCATGGGGTGCCGGTGGACCTCGTGGTGACTGCCCGCAACGCTCAGCCGATCGCCAGCAGCATCGTCACCGCCAACCTCGACGCCGATCTTCGGGTGAGCGGTACGGCGCTCGAGCACCTCGACGTGGCGGGGACCATCCACGTGAACCGCGCCACCATCGGCATTCCGGACTCGCTGCCGCCCGACGTCGCGGTGCTCGACTTGCGCCGCCGCGGCAGCACCGCTCCGGTCGCCGCGGGCGGCAAGCTGGTCGTCGGCATCGACGTGGTCATTCAGGCGCCCCAGCAAGTCCTGGTGCAGGGGCGGGGACTCGACGCCGAACTGGGCGGCGAGATCAAGTTGAGCGGAACCTCCGAGGACCTGGTGGCGGGCGGGGGATTCGACCTGCACCGCGGGAGCTTCACCATCGCCGGCAACAAGCTGAGCTTCACCCAGGGCCGGGTGGGTTTCGACGGCGCCGGCTTGCGCAAGACGATCGACCCGACGCTCAACTTCACGGCCGAGGCGAACGTCGGCGATGCCACCGTGACGCTGCGGATCACCGGCCTCGCGGATGCGCCGCAATTCGAGTTCAGCAGCAATCCGGCGCTCCCGCAGGATGAGATCATGGCCCGGCTGCTGTTCGGCGAGAGCGCGGCGCAGCTGACCGCGCTGCAGGTTGCGCAGATCGGCGCGGCGCTCGCCACGCTGACGGGCGTCGGCGGCAGCGGCGCCAATCCGCTGGTGAAGCTGCAGAAATCGCTCGGACTGGACCGGCTGACCGTGGGGGCGAACACCACCACCAGCGCGACCGGCGCCGTCGAGAACAACGGCGCCGCAATCGAGGCCGGCCGCTACGTGACCAAGCGCGTCTACGTCGAGGCCAAGCAAAGCACGGCCGGAACCAGCCAATTGCAGGTCGACGTGGACCTCACGAAGCACTTGAAGCTGCAGACCCGGCTGGGCAACGGCACGTCCGCGGTCCAGGGGACGACGCCCGAGAACGATCCGGGAAGCTCCGTCGGAATCACCTATACCTTCGAATACTAGCGGCGGACCGCGCCGTCGCCGGCCGGCACCGCCGCGGTTGGTGAACCGCCGTCCTCGACGAACCGCGGTCCCGCCGCCCTCGATGATGATAGTATCGGGAAAATTGCGAAAGAAGTTGGACTCGATGGAAGCGAAGTTCGGTAGCCGGCTGATCGAGAAGCGCTCCATCGACTATGTGCCCATCGCGGAACGGCATGGCAAGGTGTGGCACCTGTGGCCCGTCTGGTTCTCGGGCGATGCGCACCTGGCGACCGTGGCCACGGGCGTCGTCGGCATCGCGCTCGGCGGAAATCTCCTCTGGATGGCCATCGCCGTGACGCTCGGCGCCGCCTTCGGGACGTTCTTCATGGCGTTCCATTCCACCCAGGGGCCGCAACTCGGCCTCCCGCAGATGATCCAATCCCGGCCGCAGTTCGGGTACATGGGGGCGCTGCTGGTGTGGGTGGTTGCGCTCGTCTGCTACATCGGCTTCAACGCGTTCAATCAGATCCTGGCCGCGCAGACCATGCACGCCCTGTACGGAGCGCCGGCCACCCCCACGATCCTGCTGTTCGCGCTGCTGGCCGTGTCGTTGGCGGTCGTGGGCTACGATCTCATTCATTTGGCGCAGCGCTACATCGCGTATCTGCTGATCGCGGCGCTCCTGGTGTTCACCGCCGCCGTGATGCTCCGGGCGCAAATACCGGCGGCGCAACTCGACCTGCGGGCGTTCCGCGTGGTGCCGTTTCTGGCGCAGTTCTTCGCGGCGGCGTCTTATCAGATCGCCTGGTCCATCTACGTTTCGGACTATTCGCGGTATCTGCCGCGCGACGTCGGGGTCGGCGCCTCATTCTGGTGGACCTTCCTCGGAGCCTTCGTCGGGGGCGCGTGGACCATGCTGGTGGGCACGCTGGCGGCGGCGCTGTTTCCGACTCTCGAGGTGGCCACGGCGCTGCGTGCCGCGGCCGATCTGGTGCTGCCGGGATTCGGGAAACCCCTGCTGCTGTGCTCGCTGCTCGGGCTCGTGACCATCACGTCGTTGAACTGCTACGGAGCCTCGCTCACCCTGCTGAGCGTGCTCGATTCCTGCAGGCCCATCCGGCTCACCCTCGCCAAGCGGATCGGCACGCTGCTGCTCGCCACATTGACGGCGACCTGCCTGGCCCTGGCGCCGACGCCGCATTTCGCGGAGCAGTTCGGCGAATTTCTCGCGGTGCTGCTGTACCTCTTCACTCCGTGGACGGCGATCAACCTGGTCGACTTCTACGTGGTGCGCAAGGGCCATTACTCGGTGCGGGAAATCTTCAACCCGCGCGGCATGTACGGGCGTTGGAGCTGGCGCGGGCTCATGGCCTACGGGGTCGGATTCGTGTCGATGATCCCATTCTTCAGCACCGAGCACTTCAAGGGGCCGGTGGCGGTCGCCCTGGGCGGCTCGGACATCGCCATGCTCGTTGGCCTGCCCGTGGCCTCGCTCACCTACCTGTGGGCCTGCAGCTCCATGGATCTCGTCGCCGACCGTGCCCAGGCTCACGCGGCCGACCGCGGCCTCGATCCCGACGCGCCGCAGGCCTGAGTCGCGCCGCATCGCGGCCCCGAGCGGCGCCGCGGACCCGTGAGCGGCGCCGCGAATCGTCGAAGAGCCGGTGCTCAGTGCGCGAGAAACTCGTTGATCGACTCCGCCACCGCGCGCGGATCCTCCCAGAAGGGGTTGTGGCCCAACCCCTCGAACACCTTGACCCGGGCTTGCGGCAGCGCTTCGCGCAGGCTGCGCCGCGCCGGTTCCTCCATGATCGGGTCCTTGCTACCCCAGATCAGCAGGGTGGGCGCGCGCAGCCGCGGCAGGGTCCGCTGCAGGTCGTAATAGGCGTCGTCGCCGGACAGCGCCTGATCCAGCACCGCGAGCCAGACCCGCAGGGGAATGCCTGCGGCATCCTTGCGCTGCCGGCGGATGAAGTCCGGATCCACCGGCGTGGGCGAGTCCCACCACGCGATCATGAAGGGCGAGTCGGCTTCGATCGGTTCCTTGAGCTTGCGGATCTCGGCGGCGAAATCGAACTGCGGGGGCTTCTTGGGCGCATCCGGCGGAGTTCCGCCGGTCGAGGAGACGAGCACGACCCGCGCGGTCCGTTCCGGCCAATATTCCGCGAACGTCTGGGCGATGATGCTGCCGAGCGAGTGCCCCACGATGTCGGCCTTGCCGATGCCGAGCCCGTCCATCAGCAGTTTGATGTCGTAGGCGAAATCGAGGCGGCTGTAGCAGCACTCCGGCTTGCTGGATTGGCCGTGGCCGCGAATGTCGACGAGAACCAGCCGGAAGCCCTTCGACAAGTACGGCAGCAGGGGAACCCAGTCGCGGGCATTGTCGGTGTAGCCGTGGATCAGCACCACGGCGGGCCCGGACGGGTTGCCCGTCTGGACGTAGGCCAGGTCTTCGCCGTCGGGGAGCTGCATCTTTTTCCGGCTGGCGTCGAATGCGTCGAGATTGATCTGCAGCGGCGGCGCGGCCGCCGCCGGCCGGACGAGGGCGAGGAGCAGCAGGCCGGTGAGCGCGAGCGATGCGCTCGAGCAGCCCGGGGAGCGGAATTGCGTGAAGGGGATCATGGCGGTCGATTCTCCGATTCGATGTGGCGGCCGCCGCGGGCGCGGCCGTATGCAATGCCCGACATGGGCGCCTAACTCTTGAGCCGGTAGCCGGTCTTGAACATCAGCGCCACCACGCAGAGGCACAGGGCGAAGATGCCCACCGCGATCGCGAAGCAGAGCGCCACGTTCACCTCGGCCGTGCCGTAAAAACTCCAGCGGAACCCGCTGATGAGGTACACGATGGGGTTGAACAGGCTCACGGTCCGCCACGCGGGCGGCAGCATGCCGATGGAGTAGAAGGCGCCGCCCAGGAACGTGAGCGGCGTCACCACCAGCATCGGAATGAAGGACATCTGCTCCCATCCCTTGGCCCAGATCCCGATGATGAACCCGAACAGGCTGAAGGTGACTGCGGTCATCACCAGGAAGCCGACCATCCAGGCCGGGTGCAGGATGCGGAAGGGAACGAACAGCGACGCAGTCGCCATGATGATGAGGCCGAGCGCGATGGACTTCGTCGCGGCGGCGCCGACGTACGCGATCACGACCTCGAGATAGGAAATCGGGGCGGACAGCACTTCATAGATCGTGCCGATGAATTTCGGGAAGAAGATGCCGAAGGAGGCATTGGACAGGCTCTCGGTGAACAGCGGCAGCATCACGAGGCCGGGCACGATGAACGCCCCGTAGGACACGCCGTTCACGGCGCTCATGTGGCCGCCGATGGCGGCGCCGAACACGACGAAGTACAGCGACGTGGTGATGACGGGCGTGACCAGGCTCTGCACCAGCGTGCGCAGCGCGCGGGCGATTTCGTTCCTGTAGATGGCCCATACGCCGTGCCGGTTGAATCGCATGCGGGTCGAGGGCGCGCTCATGCGCGGGTGCTCACGAGGCTGACGAAGATGTCCTCCAGAGAGCTCTGCCGGGTCTGCAGGTCGCGGATGTCGATCGACAGCTCGCTCATCCGTTTGAGCAGCGGCGAGACGTCCACGCGGCCGTCGCCGTCCACCGTGTACACGAGCTCCGTGCCCCCATTCAATTCCAGGTTCCACGGCACGAGCTCCGGCGGAATAGCGGCGAGCGGCTCCCGGAGGTGCAGCGTCAGCTGCCGGCTGCCGAGCTTCTTCATGAGCTCGCGCTTCTCGTCGACCAATATCAGCTCGCCATGGTCGATGACGCCGATACGGTCCGCCATCTCCTCGGCTTCCTCGATGTAATGGGTGGTCAGGATGATGGTCACTCCGCGTGCCCGCAACCCGCGGACGAGGTTCCACATGTCGCGGCGCAACTCGACATCGACGCCGGCCGTCGGCTCGTCGAGGAACAGGATGTCCGGCTCGTGCGAGAGCGCCTTGGCGATCATGACCCGCCGCTTCATGCCGCCGGACAGCGTCATGATCCGGCTGTCCCGCTTGTCCCACAACGACAGATCGCGCAGCAGGCCATCGATGAGGGAGGGGTTCGGAGGGCGGCCGAACAGCCCGCGGCTGAACGCGACCGTCCCCCTCACCGTCTCGTACGCATGGGTGGTCAGTTCCTGCGGGACCAGCCCGATCCGTGAGCGGGCCTCCCGGTAGTCCCGGATGATGTCGTAGCCATCCGCAGTCACCGTGCCGCTGCTCGGCGTAACGATGCCGCAGATGATGTTGATGAGCGTGCTCTTGCCGGCGCCGTTCGGCCCGAGGAGCGCGAAAATCTCGCCCTTGTCGATGTCGAGGGTGATGGGCCGCAGAGCCTGCACGCCGGAGGCATACGATTTGGTGAGGCCGGCGATGGAGATGACCGCAGGCACTCAGGCAGGTCCCTGGGGCGCGCCGGGCGCGGGCCGGCGGGACGATCGCCTCATGAGTTGGCGATGCGCTTGACCAGCGCGGTGGTGAACTCCGCCGTGGTGGAGCGCCCTCCCAGATCGCCGGTTCGAATCTTGTCCACGTTCAGGGTATCGCCGACCGCTCTGCGCAGCCGCTGGGCGAGATCGGGCAGCCGGCAATGGTCCAGCATCATGGCCGAGGCGAGCATCAGGGCGATGGGATTGGCGACGCCCTTGCCGGCGATATCCGGGGCGGATCCATGCACGGCCTCGAAGATCGCTGCGTCCGCTCCGATATTGGCCCCCGGCGTCATCCCCAGGCCGCCGACCAGGCCGGCGACCAGATCCGACAGGATGTCGCCGAACAGGTTGGTCGTCACCAGGACGTCGAACTGCCAGGGATTCAACACGAGCTTCATGGCGCAGGCATCGATGATCACGGTCTCGAGCGCGAACTTCCCCCGGTAGCGCTGCTCGTACAGATCCAGGCCGGTCTCGAGGAATATCCCCGTCAGCGCCTTCATGATGTTGGCCTTGTGCACGATGGTCACTTTCCGGCGGCCGAGCGCGACGGCGTGGTCGAAGGCGAATTCCAGCAAGCGGCGGCTGCCTTGGCGGGTGTTCACCCCCGTGGCCATGGCGACCGCGTGCGGATCGTCGTCGATCTGGATGAAGTGCTCGTGCCCGATGTAGAGGCCTTCGAGATTTTCGCGCACCACCACGAGATCGATGTCGTCGAAACGGCCGCCGGGAATGAGCGTGCGCGCCGGGCGCAGGTTCGCGTACAACTTGAACTCCTCGCGAAGGCGCACGTTGGAGGAGCGGTAGCCGCCGCCCGAAGGCGTCTCGAGCGGCCCCTTGAGCGCGAGGCGCGTGCGCCGGATGCTGTCGATGGTTTTGGCCGGAAGCGGGTCGTTCTCCGCTTTCACGCCCGTAAGGCCGGCGATCTGACGGTCCCACGTGAAGGGCGCGCCGAGGGCGTCCAGGGCAGCCAAGGTGGCGTCCATGATCTCGGGTCCGATTCCGTCTCCGGGAATCAGCGTGGCGGGAATGGTTTGTGGCATCGGCTTGAGGTCTCACAGTGTTTTGCGCATGGGAATGAAGTCGATGGTCTGGCCGGGACCTATCTCATGGTGCACGACTTGCGCTGCCGCATAGCCGCGCGCGGCATACAGGCGGACGCCCGGCAACGTGGCCATGAGTTCCGCCCCCGAAAACCCATGGGCGCGGGCTTCCTGCTCGCAGCGTTCGAGGAGCCGCGAGCCTATGCCGCGCCTCGCTGCCGACGGGTCGACGAAGAACGCGCGGATCTTCGCGGCATCCCGGCGCGGATCGAGCAGCGACGCATCGCGGCCGCGTCGCGCATCGCCGCCGAACAGCGTCGAGCGATAGCTCCAGCCGCCGCAGCCGACGATCCGGCCATCCTCCTCGGCGACGAAGTAGGTCTGATCGGCGAGCAGCTGAGAATCGATCCCGAACGCGCCCTTGAGCGCGCCTTCCACCTGGTCCGGCGTGTAATCGGCCCCGCTGAGGCCGCGCGCCGACCGCGCTATCAGGGACTCGAGAGCGGCAATGTCGGCCGGAACGGCTTTGCGCAGCGATATGGCCACCTATAGACCCCGGAACGTCGTCACCCGCAAAGTGTAGCGCAGGTTCATGCCGCCGCGGGCCGCGACGCGGAGCGCAGCATGGCGACCGCCGCATACGCGACGACTGCAATGACGAGCCATCGCAATTGTTCCAGGGGCAGGGACTTGACGATGTAGAAGGCGACGATGACGCCGAATATGCCGCCGAAGGTGAGACCCAGGGACGTTCTCCACGAGAAAGTACCGGTCTCGAAGAAGCGCAGGCTGGCCACGGGCTGGAGCAGGGCGCACGCGCCCATCATGATGGGAAAGTCCACGCGCGGATTCATCCCCAGGAGCGCGAGCGTGATCATGCACGGCGCATACAGGCCGATGCCGACGCTCATCAGCGCGCCGAGCACGAAGTTGACCGCGACCGCCAGCCCGAACTTCCAGCCGAGAAGGCCGGTGGCCATGCCGCCCCCGGGCAGGGCGCCGAGATTCATGGCGGTGAACACGCCTCCCGCGATCAGCAACGCGAAACCCATGAACGTCTGGATGGCCCGCCGCGGCATTCGTGCCACGACGCCCGCTCCCAGATAGGCGCCGGCCGCCGCGCTCGACACCACCGCGACGAGGAGCAGCGGCTCGACCTGAATGGTCGTGACGAAGAGCACCGACTCGAACAGGGCCGCGGTCGTCAGTCCGACGTTCAGCGTCCCCGGGATCAATTCATCCGCCGTGATCTTGAACAGCTTCAACACCGCAGTGGTCGGAGCGAAAGAGCCGATTCCCAGGGTGTCGAAGAAGCACACGACAAATCCGATGCCGAGCTCGGCCGGAGTGGGACGCGGAATGTCCCGGGTACGCAGCGCCGCACGGTAGCCGGCAATGCAAAAGGCGATGCCGGCGGCCCCGAGAGCGAGATAGAAGACCAGCAGAGCGACGTTCATCTCGGAGAATATACCCTGTGGCGGCCCGGAGTATTCAGTTCGCGCCCGTTGACGTACACTGCCAAGCCGTCGCGCCGGCAGCCGCGCGGCCGTCGAATCTTCAAGTCATGGGGAGCGGAAATAATTGGGGTTGCGATCTCTCGCGATCGGAGCGGCCGCCGTGGCCGAGGCGCTGGCGATCAAGGATGGCGCCTTCGCGTTCGACGGCAACGGACCGGACGCCGCGTTGCCCAGGCTTCGCGCCGCGCTCGACCAGGCCGCCCCCGATGAGCCGATCGAGCGGCTCGGCGACGACGGCCCGCACGGCCTTCAACGACCACCCTTCGCTTGATGATTACCATGGATTACGGGCACTTGGACGCGGTTCTGAAAAAGAGGCGTAACGACATGACGATGACCTATTTGCGGGCGACCGCCCTGGCAATCTCGATGGGATGGGCGGCCGGCGCGATGGCGGATTTTCCCGCGCCGCTGCCGACGGATGCGCCTGCCAAGGTGATGACCCTGCCGGTGCCTTATCCGAAGAGCTGGGCATTTCTCAATTACGCCGGCAACCGCATCGAACTTCGCAACGTGGGCAGCGACACCCGCGAGGTGAAGGGTCACGTGCAGGCGCGCGATTCCTCGACCCTGCTGGTGTCGACCAAGCGTCCGGAGATCTACGTGGCCGACACGGTATGGTCCCGCGGCGTGCGCGGCGTCCGCACCGATTTCATCACGATCTACGATGCGAAGACCTTCAATGCGCTGGGTGAAATCGTGCTGCCGGGCGCGAAGCGCGCGCTGATCACGGCCATGGACGGGATGTTCGCCTTCACCGACGAGGAGCGCATGGCGCTGGTCTTCAATTTCACGCCGGCTTCCTCGGTGACCGTGGTCGACCTGGTGAATCGGAAAATCCTGGGCGACATCGACATTCCCGGCTGTTCCCTGGTGTACCCCACCGGTCCGCGGGGATTCTCGACCTTGTGCGCCAGCGGCACGCTGCTGACCGTGCGGCTCGATGCCAACGGCGCCGTCGCCGGGCGCAGCGAGACGAAGCCGTTCAATCCGCTCGACAGCGACCCGCTGTTCACCGCCTCGGCCACTCTCGACAATGTGCGCTACTTCCCGAGCCTGCATGGCCGCATCCAGCCCATCCAGACCAAGGGCGAGGCCATCGTGGTTCTGCCGGATTGGCCGCTGGTGCCCTCGGCGGACGCCGCCGGACACTGGCGCCCGAGCGGCTGGCAGCTCATCGCGAGCGACAATGCGAAGCTGCTCTACGTGGTGATGCAGTCCGATGCACACGAAGGCACTCACAAGGATCCGGGCAATGAAGTGTGGGTCTACGACGCGGCGACCAAGGCCCGTGTGAAGCGCCTGCCCCTCGTGCGCCCGGGCTCGTCGATTGCGTTGACCCACGAGGCCGTGCCCTCGTTGTTGGTGCAGGCGGGCGAGCGGCTCGACGTATACGATGCGCGCGATGGGCGGCTGCTGCGCAGCCTCGACCTCCCGGGCATGAACACGCGGCTGGATATCGAGACGATTCGTTGATGATGGGCGGGGCGTACATGCCGGGCGCGATTCTATCGCTGGCGGCGCAGGCTGCCGCGTTCCAGGCCTTGCTCCTGGCCGCGTCGGCGGCTCACAAGATCCTGCGATGGCGTGAGCTTCGCACCGTGGCGCGCCAGTTCGCCCGCGTGCCGGCTCCGCTGGCGGGCGTGGCCTTGGGGCTCGCCCTCCTGGCGGAGATCTGCGCGGCATCGATGCTGATCGGCGTTCCCTACCGCGCCGCCGGCGCCGCGCTGGCGGCGGCGATATGGAGCGGTTATCTCGGGCTCATCGTCCGGGCCATCCTGCAGAACCGGCGCGATGTCGATTGCGGGTGCAGTTTCGGTCCGGTGTCGCGCCCATTGGGCGGGTTTCAATCGGCGCGTAACGCCACGCTGGCGGCCCTCGCGATCTTCGTCTGGATGTCGGCCCGGGACGGTGCGGTGCCCGTGCAGGCTTCGCAGTTTCTGGCGGGAATGGCGTTGCTCGCCCTGTACGGGGCCTTGGATCAAGTCATGGGTCTGCGGCCCCTGCGCAGCGGAGGGGTCGTATGAGCTTCGTGATCGCATCGCAGATCGTCCTGTGGATCGGGCTGCTCGTTCTGGGCGTGGTTTGCATGGCCTTGGCGCGCCAGATCGGAGTGCTGCATCAACGCATCGCGCCTGCGGGTGCGCTGTCGCTGCGCCAGCCATTGAAACTCGGCGACGCCACGCCGGAAATGCAGCTGCCCGCATTGGACGGCTCGGTGGTGCAGATCGGCGGAGGGCGCGGCGGCCGCAGCCAGATGCTGCTGTTCCTCTCGCCCGGCTGCACGATCTGCGAGGCGTTGCTGCCGGCGGTTCGATCGGCGCAGACGGCGGAACGGCAATGGCTGGACATCGTGCTGGCGAGCGACGGCGCATCGGACGACCATGCAAGGTACGTCCGCGATAAGGGCCTGGCGAAGTTTCCCTACGTCGTTTCGGAACAGCTGGGCCGCAGCTACGGCGTCGCCAAGCTGCCGTACGCGGTACTGATCGACGAGGCGGGAAAGCTGGTCTCGACCGGCCTCGTCAATACGCGCGAGCACCTGGAAAGCCTGTTCGTGGCGAAGGAGACCGGCATCAAGACCATTCAGGAATACCTCGGTCAACGTGGGCAGAGGCGTGCATCTTCGGGAGAATAATGTGGCTCAATTCGATCATTTGACGGAAAAGATGCTGCGCGGATTCGCGAGCCGGACTTCGCGGCGCAGCGTGTTCAGCGTTCTCGGCGGTTTTCTGGCCGGAGCGGCCGCTCTGCCGTTGCTGCCGGTGGCCAAGGGCGCCGAGCCGGGGCCCAACCCCTCGGTGCCTTCGGGGGATCCCACCTCGGGCGAGATCCCGCCGCAGACTTCAGGCAATCCGCAGGATCCGGGCGATCAGACCAAGTGCGATTATTGGCGGTACTGCGCCGTGGACGGCTCCCTGTGCACGTGCTACGGCGGCACGGTCAACGCCTGTCCGCCGGGAACAGAAATGTCGCCGATCACCTGGATCGGCACCTGCCGCAATCCGGCGGACCAGCGCAATTACATCATTTCGTACAATGATTGCTGCGGAGGAGTTCCGTGGGGCCGATGCTCCTGCCAGAACAACTATGGAGACCGGCCGGTGGTGCGGCCGCAGAACAGCAACGAGGTGACCTGGTGCTTCGGCACGCAGAGTCAGTCGTACACCTGCACGGTGGCTCTGATTCTGGGGGTTGCCATTGATCAGAAATAGGCTTCGCGGGAGGGCGGTCCTGTTCGCCCGCTGCGGGTTGATCGCGTTGGGCGCCGCGACCGCTGCTCCAGCCTGCGCCGACGAAGCGCCCGCGGGTCCGGCCGTGTTCGCCGCCCGCTGCGCCGTCTGCCATGGACCCGAGGCCGCCGGCATTCCGGGCAGCTTCCCCTCGCTGCACGAACAAATCGTCGGGTTTGCCAAGATCCCCCAGGGCCGGGAGTACCTCGTGATGGTGGTCACCACGGGCCTGATGGGCGAGTTGACGGTCGGAGGGGTCACCTATCGCGGCGTCATGCCCGCGCAGTCGACCTTGAGCGAGGCCGAAGTGGCGGCGGTGCTGTCGTACCTCGCCAGCGACCGGGGCAAGATCGCCGGGGCGCCCGTGCTCGGCGCTGCGGATGTGTCGCAGATCCGGGCGCGGCATCCCGACCCTACGCCGCAGACCACCCGTGCGTTGCGTCCGACGCCTGCCCCATGACGGAGTCGCCCCGGCGGATCGTGCCGGGCGCAGGGCGCCGCGCACCGCCGGTTGGACCGCGTTCGCGGCCGCCGGGATGATTGCAGTGATCTTCACGGCAGCAGCGCCCCGGGGCTTTGCCGCGGTCGAGGCGGAATCGGCGGCTCCGGCGGCAATTCGCGAGGGTGCGCCGGGACCCGGCGAGCCCGCCCCGGTCGGCGTTGCGAATCCGCGGCGCGCGTGGCAGAACTGGACCCTCAACTGTCAGGGCTGCCACCGCCCGGACGGCACGGGTTCCGAGGGCACGGCTCCGCCGCTCGCGGACACGGTCTCGAAATTTCTGACGGTTCCGGGCGGTCGCGAGTATCTCGGGCGGGTGCCCGGCGTGGCGACCACTCCGATGGGCGACGCCGACCTGGCCGAAGTCATGAATTGGATATTCTGGCGATTCGACCGGCGGCACATGCCAGCCGATTTCGCGCCCTTCACGGCCGAAGAGATCGGGCGGCTGCGGCTGCGGCCGCTGCGCCTCGAGGCGGCAGGAATGCACGCCGACCTGCTGAAGAAAGCCGGTGAGGCGGCCGCAGCGCGCAAGACGGGCGAGTCCGCCCGGCCGTGACAGGTGCAGGCAATCGTGACGAGGTGGTGCTGACCACGTGCCCGCGCGATTGCTACGATACCTGCGGAATGGTGGTGTCGAAGCGCGGCGGCGTCGTGACCGCGGTTCGCGGCAACCCCAAGCACGCAGTCAGCCGCGGGACCCTGTGCGGCAAATGTTCCACGGCCTACAACCGCGAGTGGCGCGATCCCGACCGGCGCCTGACCCGGCCGATGCGGCGCGTGGGACCGAAGGGCGGCGGCTTCGAACCCATCTCCTGGGACGCCGCGATCGAGGAGATCGCGGCCGGACTCGGGCGCGCACTGGACTCGCACGGGGCCGCGTCCGTGTTGAACGTCCATTACACCGGCACCGTGTCCCTGCTGGCCGGGATGGCGCCGATGCGGTTCTTCAACCGCATCGGGGCGACCGAGGTGGCTCCCGATACCATCTGCAACATGGCCGGCCACGTCGCGTTGCGCTACCTGTACGGCACCTCCGTCGACGGTTTCGATCCGCGCACCGCGGAGGCGGCCAACTGCATCCTGGTGTGGGGAGCGAATCCGCACGCCTCGGCGCCGCATGCCCACGAACACTGGCTGCCCGAGGCCCGCGGCAAGGTGGTGGTCGTCGATCCCGTGCGAACTCCTACCGCGGCGCAGGCGGACATTCATCTGCAGCCGTTTCCCGGCACCGACGCCGCCCTGGCATTCGGCATGCTCAACGTGATCCAGCGCGAGGGACTGGTGGATGCCGATTTCGTCGCCGCGCACGTTCAGGGCTGGGATGAACTGGCCGCGGCGGTTGCCGCCTGCACCCCGTCATGGGCGAGCCAGGCCACGGGCGTTTCGGTTGCCTTGATCGAGGAGACCGCGCGGCTGTACGCGCGCGGGCCTTCGCTGCTGTGGCTGGGTCAGGGATTGCAGCGCCAGGCCACCGGGGGCAACGTGATCCGCGCCTGCGCCGCGCTGCCGGCGGCTACCGGCAATCTTTGCAAGCCGGGAGCGGGCTTTCTGTACCTGAATGCGAACCTGCGCCAGCGCGGAATCGACGAGGCGTACCTGACCGCGCCGCACCTGGGCGCCGGTGCGGCGCCTTCCATCAGCCACATGGACCTCGCCGATGCGCTCGAAGATCCGGAGCGAACGCGGGCGCTCATCGTCTGGAACATGAATCCCCTGGGCTCCTGTCCGCAGCAGGCGCGCCTGCGCCGGTCCTTGCAGCGCGAGGATCTGCTCACGGTGGTGCTCGATCTGTTTCCCACCGACACCGCCGCTCTGGCCGACTATGTGCTGCCGGCGGCGAGCTTCCTGGAGTTCGACGACCTGATCGCCTCGTACTTCCATCTGACGCTGTCGGCGCAGACGAAGGTCATGGAGCCGATGGGCGAGTCGCTGCCGAATCAGGAGATATTCCGCCGCCTGGCCCGGGCGATGCGCTTTGACGAGCCTGAGTTTCGGGAGTCGGACGCCGACATGTTATCCACGATCCTCGAGCGCAGCCGCCTCGGGGTCACGTTCGCCTCGCTCGGTGCGCAGGGAAGCATCTGGGTGCCGGCTGCGCCCGCGGTGCAATTCGCGGACCGGACCTTCGACACCCCGAGCGGGCGGATCGAAATCGCCTCTGCCCAGGCCGAGTCGGACGGGCTGCCGCGGATTCCGCTGCCGCTGGCCGATGCGCGTCCTGCGGCCGGAAATTTGCGGTTGCTGTCGCCGGCCCACGACTGGCTGCTCAACACCAGCTTCGGAAACGTGCGCAAGATCGCGCGGCGGCTGGGGCCGGCGACGATTGCGCTGCACCCGTTCGACGCCGCCGAGCGGCATCTTGGCGATGGGCAGCCGGCGCTGGTGCACAACGACTGCGGCCGGCTGGTGCTCGAGGTGCGGATCTGCGCCGACATTCCCCGCGGCGTCGCGCTTGCGCACAAAGGCCGCTGGCTAGGGCTCGAAGCGGAGCGGGCCAACGTCAATGTATTGAACTCCGGTGCCAAGAGCGACATGGGCCAGAGTTCGGCGGTGCACAGCGTGGAGGTGCGCGTGCAGCCCGTGCCGGGGGCGCCGGAGGCGCGCCGGCAGCCGGCGGAGCGCTTCGCCCGATGACGGCGGCGGTGGCCAGCCTCAAGCGCTCCCTGAATTACTGGGATCTCATCCTGTACGGGCTCGCCTACATCGCACCTTTCGCGCCGCTCAGCACGCTGGGATTCGTCTGGAACGAATCGAACGGCTTGATCGTGCTCGCTTACCTGCTGGGAGGCCTGTGCATGTACTTCACGGCGAGAAGCTATGCGACCATGACCGAGGCGCTGCCCTCGGCCGGCTCCGTCTACGGCTTCGCCCGGCATTCGCTGGGCGCCTTTCCCGGATTCGTCGCCGGCTGGATGATCCTGCTCGACTACCTGCTGATTCCCGCGTTCGTCTACGTGCTGATAGCCGTGGCCCTCGAGACGCTGCTGCCGGGCGTCGACCGGGCCGTGTGGATCATCCTTCTGATTACCCTCACGACCGCCGTGAACTGGTTCGGAATCACGGTGACCTCCCGTGCAAATTTCATCTCCGTGGCGATCCAGACCGTCGTCCTGCTCGGATTCGCCGCGCTGTGCGTGGCGGCACTGTACTCCGGGAAAGGCAATGGCGCGCTCACGCTGAAGCCCGTGTTCGATGCCCGCACCTTCGATGCCGGAAGGATCTTCAGCGCCACGTCGATCTGCGTCATGTCGTTCCTGGGTTTCGATGCCGTTTCGACCTTGGCAGAGGAAGTGGAGGGCGGCGACCGGCGCGTTGTGGGACGCGCCATCATCGCCGTGCTGATCCTGGCGGCGGTGTTCTTCGTGGGGATCACCTGGGTGCTCGGGAACCTGCTGCCGGGAATCAGGATCAAGGACCCGTCCGCCGCGGTGTACGAACTGGCCGCCTGGGCCACGGGCCCCTGGACGGCGGCGGTGCTGGCATGGACCTATGCCATCGTCGTCGGGCTGTCGAATGCGCTTCCCATGCAGGTCGGTGTCGCCCGCGTCGTGTTCGCCATGGGGCGAGACCGGCAACTGCCCAATCAGCTTGCCCGCATTCACCCGCGCTATCACACGCCCTACGTGGGCATGCTGGTTACGGCCGCCATCTCGCTCGCCGTCGCCCTGTACATGGAGAACAAGCTGGACGATCTCGCCTCGATCGTGAACTTCGGCGCCTTGAGCGGATTTTTCTTCCTGCACGTGTCGGTGCTGGCTCGGTTCGGTTGGAAGCTGCGCTCGCGCGCGTGGCTGACCCACTGGGCGGTCCCGATCTGCGGCATCCTGGTCGTGCTGATGGTGTTCTCCGGAATGAGCGCGCTGGCGGTCAAGGTCGGCGTCGCCTGGGCGATCGCGGGGCTGATCTACGGGACCGTACTCAAGGCCAAGCGCCGTACGGAACTCTCAGGTCCCCTCTAGGAGCCCAGACTCCCGGGCGGGACCGCGGCCGGCGCAGGCCGGGGAGTCGTGCGTGGCCGCGAATCCCGGCCGTAATAGTCCGGGTAATCCGCGGTCAATCCCTTGAAACGGCGGTGCATCCACAGGTATTGTTCCGGAATCCTGAGAATCTGCGTCTGCAGCAGCGCATGGAACCGCTCGACGTCGCGGATCGCATCGGTTCCCGGGAAGTTCTCGAAGGCCGGACCGATGACCACCCGGTAACCCGCGTTGCCGGGCAGCCGTTCGGGAAAATATGTGAGCACCGCGGCTCCGGAGATGCGGGCCAGCCGGGAGGTGGCCGTGGTGGTGGCGGCTGGGATGCCGAAGAAGTTCACCATCGCCGCCCCCTTGTTGCGATAGCTCTGATCGGGGGCGTACCAAACCGCCTCGTTGTGCTTGAGCGCGCGAATCATGGCCCGGATGTCGTCATACCGGATGGGGTTGCCGTGCCGGCAGAAGCTCGAGTGCATGATGTGGGAGAGCAGCTCGTTCTTGGTGGGCCGGTAGACCACGTTCATCGGCACGACGGTGCCGAGGATGCGGGTGGCTATCTCGATGGTCGTGAAGTGGCCGCCGATGAGGATTGCGCCCCGGCCCTTGGCGAACGCGGCATGCAGATGCTCGAGGCCGTGCACTTCGGCCAGCCGGCCCACGCGTTCATCATCGCTCCACCAGGTCGTCGCGGTCTCGCACAGCGCCATGGCGAGGCTTCCGCAGTGCCGCTCGACGAGGGCGGCTCGTTCCGGCGCCGACAGCTCGCGGAAGGCAGAGTTCGATGTTGCGCTCGGCGATGCGCACGTATCTGAGCGGCAGTCGGCGGATGATCGCGCCGATCCCCGCGGCAACCCGCCTCTGTCCCGCGAAGGGCAGCAGCTCGATGCCGCGCAGTACGCCGAGGCCGACCCAGGTGGCCCAGTATTTGGGCCGCCAGGAAGGCTATGCGCACCGGGAGGGTCCGCGAAGCCTCGACGGCGCCGGACCCACCGCATAGCATCTAGATGGTGTATTCATTCATTCAACGGCTGCGATCGCTGCGGCATCGCTTCTGGCTTGACCTTTCCGAGCGGTTGCGTTGGTCCCGCGGTGTATATCACGAAACGCCCGCCGGGTGCTTGCCTGTGTACGATGCCGAACAGACCGGCAGGATCGCCGCGCTGCAGGAGCGTTACGGCGTGCGGTTCGAACTCGCCTTGAGCGCCGCCACGAGCGCCAACAACTACGAGTACCTCGACATTCTCGACCGGGCCTGGGAGAAGTCCGGCCTGGCGCGGCCCGGCGGCGGCGTGGTGTGCGACGTCGGCTGCGCGAGCTTCTGGTATGCGTCCGCCCTCCAAGCGTTCTTTCGGCCGCGCGAACTGGTCGGCGTCGAAGTCGAGGGGTACCGTCTGTTCAAGGACGGCCGTGCGCGAATCGATTATGCGACCGGCTACGTAGGCGCTCTGCCGAACGCGCGCTTCGTGGTCGCGGACTACGCGAATCTCGAGCTGTCGGCGGACGTGGTAACCGCCTGGTTTCCGTTCCTGACTGCGGGCGCCATTCTGGCCTGGCGGCTCCCCCTGTCGATGTTGAAGCCCGAACACCTGTTTGCGCGCATTTGCCGTAACCTCAACCCGGACGGCCGATTGGTCATGGTGAACCACGGTAGCGACGAGGCTGGGCGGGCGGCCAGATTGTGCGACGCAGTAGGAATGCGCCTGATGTTCCGTCAGGCTGAAGTCGGGACATTGAGCGCCCACCGGCCGGAACCCGCGGTGCTCTCCTGCTGGAGCCGGCAGTGAAGCCCCAGAGTGAAGCAAGGGTGAGCCCGGGGGGAGGGGCGGGGCAAGGGGCATCGGGGTGCTCATGAGAATTATTCGTGTTTATCAGCAATTTGCTGTACGATTAACTCGGCTCGTGAACTTCTACTTGGTACGTTTCTGGTCACCCCGCCCTTCCGGCGTCGGCTTGACCACAACCCACAAAGCAGGTTTCTTCGATCCAGGTGGCTGGCACTACGCTTCAGATTCAAAAATTGGGCAGAAGTGACCGGCCGATAGCATCTTTTGTAGTAGGTATTCTTCACATGACGAAAATGTATGTTGGCAATCTCCCGTTCTCAATGGACGAGTCCGCGGTACGTGCCCTGTTCGAAAAGCATGGTCCCGTACAGTCGGTAGCGCTGATCAATGATCGCGACACCGGTCGGCCCCGCGGCTTCGGCTTCGTTGAAATGGCGAGCGCAGACGCTGCGCGTGCCATGCAGGCCTTGAATGGCCACGATGTCGACGGGCGAGCGCTGAAGGTGAACGAGGCGCAGGAGCGCACCGGCGGCGGTGGTGGCGGCGGCGGTGGTGGTGGATCTCGCGGTCCGAAGCGCTGGTAAAGCGTTTCAGGATTGAGTGTTGAACCGGGGCCGCAGTGATGCGGCCTCGGTCGTTTGCGATGCCGCGATGCCGGCTCCAAACCGGCTCGGGGTACGGCTGCCCTGTCGAATCCAGAGCGGGCAGGCGGCGCGCTGCCTTTTGTAAACGGGACCCTGGAGCGGGCATGCCGAATCAGGGTTTACGATGAGGGCGGCTTTGCCTATAATCGCGGCCCTCGGCGGGGCGGCACCAGGCATACCGGGTCGGGCTTGGAATCCTTGAGATCCTAAGCGGTGGATCTTTCAAGGATATCGTCTTGAAAGCTCCCAACGGGGCCTTTTTTTTGAGCACGCGTGGATTGATGGAAGAGGGGGCCGATGGTCCCCTTTTTTGTTTTCGCGGCCGGTTGACGAAGGTTTTGACAACGATGCG
Organism: uncultured Gammaproteobacteria bacterium; assembly: GCA_963707765.1. Classification (GTDB taxonomy): domain Bacteria; phylum Pseudomonadota; class Gammaproteobacteria; order Steroidobacterales; family Steroidobacteraceae; genus Bog-1198. The sequence continues at coordinate 882,940 of CAVPQZ010000001.1, forward strand.
TGATGCCTTGATGCGCTTGCTGGAGCCGCCGGTCGAGGCGTCCGGGTATGAGCTGGTGGATATCGAGTTTGCGCCCCAGGGGCGGGGCGGGGTCCTGCGTGTATACATCGACCGGCCCCCGCACAGCGGGGCGGCCGGTGCCGGGAGCAGCCTCGCGGCGGGAGAGGCGCCGAGCGGCGTCACGGTCGAGGATTGCGCGCGTGTGAGTCACGCGGTGAGCCAGGTGCTCGACGTCGAGGATCCGATCAAGGGCAATTACACCCTCGAGGTTTCGTCACCGGGCGCCGATCGAATCCTGCGCAAGCGCGGGCATTTCGAGCGTTTCTTGGGCGAGCGGATTTTTGCCGAGCTGAAGCTGCCCATCGACGGGCGAAGGCGCTTCGCCGGGTTGTTGAAGTCGATTGAAGGCGACTCGATAGTGGTGGAATCGGACGGGCAGGCTCACCGCCTGCCGCTCGAGCGGATTCTAAAGGCCCGATTGCGGCCGGATTGACCAGGAGTTTCAGGGGAATGAACAAAGAAATACTGATGGCGGTCGACGCCGTATCCAACGAGAAGGGTGTCGACAAGGAAATCATATTCGACGCGCTCGAAGCCGCACTCGCATCGGCGACCCGAAAGAAGCACGGCGAGGAACTGGACGTCCGGGTGTCGATCAACCGCAAGACGGGAGCGTACGACACGTTCCGGCGCTGGAAGGTTTTCGCCGACGATTCCACCGAGCTCGAGGTCCCGGAGCGCGAGCTGCGGATGGACGACGCGCGCGAGATCGACAAGGACGTGGAACCAGGCGGATACGTCGAGGAGCCGATGGAATCCGTGCCCTTCGGACGCATCCTCGCGCAGACCGCCAAGCAGGTGATCGTGCAGAAGGTGCGCGAGGCCGAGCGCGCCCAGGTGGTCGACGCCTACAAGGACCGCGCCGGCACCCTGGTGAGCGGCATCGTCAAGCGTGTCGACCGCAACGGCGTGTACGTCGATCTCGGCGGCAATGCAGAGGGCTTCATCGCGCGCGAGGAGATGATTCCCCGCGAGCCGGTCCGCTCGCAGGACCGCATCAAGGCCTATCTCAAGGAGGTGCGCACCGAGCCGCGCGGTCCCCAGCTGTTCCTGTCGCGCACGGCGCCGGAATTCCTGATCGAATTGTTCAAGCTGGAAGTGCCCGAGGTGGGCCAGGGCCTGATCAACATCCTCGCGGCGGCGCGCGATGCGGGCGTGCGCGCGAAGATCGCCGTGCGGAGCAACGATCCGCGCGTCGATCCCGTGGGCGCCTGCGTCGGCATGCGCGGTTCACGCGTGCAGGCCGTGTCGAACGAGATTGCCGGAGAGCGGGTCGACATCATTCCCTTCGACGAGAACGCGGCGCAGTTCGTCATCAACGCCATGGCGCCGGCCGAGGTGACCTCGATCGTCGTGGACGAGGATTCCCATTCCATGGACATCGCCGTGTCGGAGGACAAGCTGTCGCAGGCGATCGGCCGCGGCGGCCAGAACATCCGGCTTGCCAGCGAACTGACCGGCTGGGAGCTGAACGTCATGAGCGAGTCGCAGGCCGAGGCGAAGAGCGAGACGGAGTCGCTGGCGCTGCGCGAGACCTTCATGAAGCAGCTCGACGTCGACGCGGACGTCGCGAGCATCCTCGTCCAGGAGGGATTCTCCACCATCGAGGAAATCGCGTACGTGCCCGCCAGCGAGCTGAACGGGATCGAAGAGTTCGACGAGGAGATCGTCAAGGAGCTGCGCACCCGGGCCCGCGACGTGCTGCTGACGCAGGCGATCGCCAGCGAGGAGTCGATGGACGGCGGCGAGCCGGCCGCGGACCTCATCGAGGTCGCGGGAGAGGCGCTGGCCAAGACGCTGGCGCGAAAAGGGGTGAAGACCCGCGAGGATCTCGCCGACCTCGCCGTCGACGAGCTCGTCGAGATGGGAGGCGTGGACGAGAAGCAGGCGGCGCAGTTGATCATGGACGCCCGCAAGCACTGGTTCGCGGAAGAAGCCAAGGTTTAGGAGCAGCAGCATGGCAGATGTAACCGTCGCGCAATTCGCCGAGGTGTTGAAGGTGCCGGTCGACCGGCTTCTTCAGCAGCTCGATCAAGCCGGGATCCGGGTCGGCAGCGCGGATGACATGATCAGCGAGGATGCCAAGCACGAGCTGCTCACGCACCTGCGCCGCAGCCACGGGCGCGACGACGCCCAGGCCGACGCGGCGCCGCGCAAGATCACGCTGCGCCGCAAGTCGCAATCCGAACTCAAGCTCGCGAGCCCGCAGGGCCGCGCCCGAACGGTGAATGTCGAGGTGCGCAGCAAGCGCACCTACATCAAGCGCGAGGTCCTCGAGGATCAGGCGCGCCTGCAGCAGGAAGAGCTGGACAAGCTGCGCGAATCGGAGGAGCAGGCCAAGGCCGCGATCGAGCGCGCCGAGCGCGAGCGCCTGGAGAAGGAGCGCCTGGACCGCGAGCGGCTCGAGGAGGAAAGCCGGCGGCGCACCGACGAGGAGGTCCGCAAGAAGACCGCCGAAGATGAGGCGCGGCGCGCGGCGGAGCAGGCCGCGCGGGAGCAGGCCGAGCGCGAGCGGAAGGCGGCCGCCGCGCCCAAGCCGGGCAAGGCGGCCCGCGAAGTGGTGGAGGACAAGGCCACCCGTTATGGCCGCCAGGAGCTGCACATCGTCGGCGACGTGAGTTCCCGACACAAGAAGAAAAAGTCGCGCGACGGCCGCCGGCGCTCGATGGGCGGCGACGCCGACGCCAAGCACGGCTTCGAGATGCCGACGGCGCGCGTCGTGCGCGAGGTGACCATTCCCGAGGCGATCACGGTCGGCGAACTCGCGCAGAAGATGGCCGTCAAGGCCACCGAGGTCATCAAGGCGCTGATGAACATGGGAGTGATGGCCACGATCAATCAGATGATCGAGCAGGACACGGCCGTCCTGGTGGTCGAGGAAATGGGCCACACCGCCGTCATCCGCAAGGACAACGTCATCGAGGACCACCTGCAGGGCGAGACCGATGCCTCGCTCGAGGTGTCGCCGCGTCCGCCGGTGGTCACGGTCATGGGGCACGTCGATCACGGCAAGACCTCGCTCCTCGACTACATCCGGCGCACCAAGGTGGCGGCCGGCGAGGCCGGCGGGATCACGCAGCACATCGGCGCCTATCACGTGGAGACCGCCAAGGGCATGGTGACCTTCCTCGACACCCCGGGCCACGCCGCATTCAGCGCCATGCGCGCGCGCGGCGCCCAGGTGACGGACATCGTCATCCTGGTGGTCGGATGCGGACGACGGCGTCATGCCCCAGACCGTCGAGGCGATTCAGCACGCCCAGGCGGCCAAGGTGCCGATCGTGGTCGCGCTCAACAAGATCGACAAGCCCGAGGCCGATCCCGAAAAGGTGAAGCAGGAACTGACCAAGTACGGCGTCATTCCCGAGGAGTGGGGCGGCGAGAACATCTTCGTTCCGGTATCGGCCCGCACCGGGCAGGGCGTCGATCAGCTGATCGACAGCATCCTGCTGCAGTCGGAAGTACTGGAGCTGAAGGCGCCGACCACTGGCCTCGCGGCCGGATACGTCATCGAATCCAGCCTCGAGAAGGGCCGCGGCGCGGTTGCCACGGTGCTGGTGCTGCGCGGAACGCTGAAGCTCGGCGATCCGCTGCTGATCGGGCAGGAGTTCGGCCGCGTGCGGGCGCTGTTCGACGAGGCGGGCAAGCCCGTGGAAGAAGCGGGCCCGTCGATGCCGGTGGTGGTGCTCGGTCTGTCGGGCGCGCCGAACGCGGGCGATGAGCTGCTCGTAGTGGAGAGCGAGCGCAAGGCGCGCGAGGTCGCGATGCACCGCCAGGCGAAGTCCCGCGACGTCAAGCTCGCGCAGAAGAGCGCGAACATGCAGGACGTGTTCTCGACCATGGGCGAGAGCAAGGCCGACCTGGTGCAGCTCCTGGTCAAGGCGGACGTGCAGGGCAGCGTCGAGGCGCTGCGCGATGCGTTGAACGCCCTGTCGACGGCCGAGGTTGCGGTCAACATCGTCTCCTCGGGCGTGGGCGGGCTCACCGAGTCGGACATCACCCTGGCCGCCGCGTCGAAGGCGCGGATCATCGCGTTCAACGTGCGCGGCGATGCGGCCGCCCGGGCGGCGATCAAGGATCACGGCGTGGACGTGCGCTACTACAGCATCATCTACGAGGCCATCGACGACATCCGGGCGGTGCTCACGGGCATGCTGTCGCCGGAGGTCAAGGAGCAGATCGTCGGGCTTGCCGCCGTGCGCAGCGTGTTCCGGTCGAGCAAGTTCGGCACGGTCGCGGGCTGCATGGTCATCGACGGCTATGTCCGCCGCAATTTTCCGATCCGCGTGCTGCGGAACAACGTGGTCATCTTCGAGGGCGCTCTCGAATCGCTGAGGCGCTTCAAGGACGACGTGAACGAGGTGCGCGCCGGAACCGAATGCGGCATCGGCGTGAAGAACTACAACGACGTCCAGGAGAACGACCAGATCGAATGCTATTCGCGCGTGGAAGTCGCGCGCACCCTGTAGGGGGGCGCGCCCGAGCGTCGCCGCAATGGCCAAGGACAATCCGCGGGCCCGCCGTTTGGGGGAGCAGATCCAGCGCGAGCTGACGGAACTGCTGCGCCGCGACGTCAAGGACGAGCGCATCGGCAACGTGACGATCACGGCCGTGTCGGTGAGCGGCGACTTGCGCACGGCCAAGGTGTACTACCTGGTGTTCGGCAAGGAGGGTGCGGACCCGAACGTCCAGCGCGGCCTCACCAGCGCGGCCGGATTCCTGCGCAATGCGCTATCGCGATCGCTGATGATCCGCTACACCCCGACCCTGGCCTTCGAGCTCGACACCTCCATCGACCACGGCGTGCGCCTGACGCAGCTGATCGATTCGGTCAACCGGCCGAAGGAGCCATGACCCGTGCCCACGGACATTGACGGCATCCTGCTGCTCGACAAGCCGCTCGGATTGAGTTCGGCGGGAGCGGTCGCGCGCGTCAAGCACCTGTTCGGCGCGCGCAAGGCCGGGCACACCGGCTCGCTCGATCCGCTGGCGTCCGGGATGCTGCCGATCTGCCTGGGCGAAGCCACCAAGTTCGGCGCCCAGCTCCTCGACGCCGACAAAACCTACCGGGTGACGGCGCGGCTCGGCGAGCGCACGCCGAGCGCGGACCGGGAATCCGAGGTGATCGAGCGGCGCGAACTGCCGGATTTTTCCATCGCGGCGCTGCAGCGCTCGCTGGACGAATTTCCGCGCGAGTACCTGCAGATTCCGCCCATGCATTCCGCGATCAAGCAGGACGGCAGGCCCTTGTACGAGTATGCGCGCGCCGGCATCACGCGCGAGCGCTCCCCGCGCACCATCCTTGTTCACGACATGCGCCTTCTCGATTGGCGGGCGCCGGACCTCACCTTCGACGTGCGTTGCAGTAAGGGCGCCTATATACGCGTGTTGGCGGAGGATCTCGCGGCGCGGCTGGGCACCATCGCCCATCTGGCCGGATTGCGCCGCCTCGGCGTGGCGCCCTTTGCGGCGGAGCGACAGTGGACCTTCCAGGATCTGGACGCCATGGACCCGCGCGCACGAGCTCGAGGCGCTGTTGCCCGTGGATGCCGCATTGTCCGACTGGCGGCGATTCGATCTTCCGGCGGGCGGCGTCAGCGCCATCCGGCAGGGCCAATCCGTGTCCATACCCGTCCAGAATCCCGGAAACGTCCGAATTTATGCTGCGGGGGTCGGATTTCTCGGTTTGGGAGCCATCGAACCGGCCGGCCGGCTGGTGCCGTTGCGGCTGATTTCGGCAATCGCGAATCGAGCTTGAGAGCGGATGCCGCGACGCGTACAATGCGCGCCTTCCTAAAAGGTCTAAGTTATTGATTGAGGTTTGATTTCAATGCCACTTACTCGAGAAGAAAAGACGGATGTCGTCGGCAAGTTCCAGCGGAGCACGCACGACACCGGATCGCCCGAAGTTCAGATTGCCTTGCTGTCGGAACGCATCAACGGATTGAGCCAGCACTTCACCGCGCACAAGGCTGACCACGCATCCCGCCGCGGGTTGCTCAAGATGGTCAATCAGCGGCGCAAGCTGCTCGACTACCTCAAGGCCAAGACGCCGGACAAGTACGCGCAGCTGGTGGAACGCTTGGGATTGCGCCGCTGACGGATGCGGCCGGCTCGCTTGAGCCCGGCGCGTCTCGTTGCTTCCGATAAATCATTCCGACACAAGGGGCTCTAAGTGGGCGCTACGAAGAAAAGTTTTCAGTATGGCGATCACACCGTAACCATCGAGACGGGCGAACTCGCGCGTCAGGCCGACGGCGCGGTCCTCGTGACCATGAGCGAGACCGTGGTGCTCGTGACCGCGGTGGGGCTCAAGAAGCCGACGCCGGGAAGGGACTTCTTTCCCTTGACGGTCAATTACCAGGAGAAGACCTACGCGGCCGGACGCATCCCCGGGGGATTCTTCAAGCGTGAGGGGCGCCCCACGGAGAAGGAGACGCTCACGTCGCGCTTGATCGACAGGCCGATCCGTCCGTTGTTTCCCGACGGGTTCACGAACGACGTGCAGGTCGTGGCCTCGGTCCTCTCGGTCAATTCCGAAGTCGATCCCGACATCGCCTCGTTGATCGGCGCCTCCGCCGCACTGGCGATTTCGGGCATGCCGTTCATGGGTCCCATCGGCGCGGCCCGCGTGGGCTTCGCCGACGGCAAGTACATCCTCAACCCGACGGCGGCGCAGTTGGCTGAATCCAAGCTCGACCTGGTGGTCGCCGGCACGGAGGAAGGCGTGCTGATGGTGGAGTCCGAAGCCGACCGCCTCGATGAGGACGTCATGCTCGGCGCCGTCGTGTTCGGCCACGAACAGATGCAGACGGCGATCAAGGCGATCAACGAGCTGGTCGCCGAGGCCGGCAAGCCGAAATGGACGTGGGAAGCCCCGAAACCCAACACCGAATTGAAGAACGCGGTGGGCGCGTTCGCCGAGAAGAACCTCATCGACGCCTATGCGCTGACCGAGAAACAGCAGCGCTATGCGAGGATCGGGGAGATCAAGGCCGCCACGCTGGAGGCGCTGTCCAAGCCCGACGCCGCCGGCGCGCAACCCAAGTTCACCGCCGACCAGGTGGGCGGCGAATTTTTCAATCTGGAATACCGCCTGGTTCGCGAGCGCATTCTCGAGGGCAAGCCGCGCATCGACGGGCGCGACACCAAGACGGTGCGCCCGATCCAGATCCGAACGGGCGTGCTGGCTCGCACGCACGGCTCGGCGCTGTTCACGCGCGGCGAGACCCAGGCGCTGGTGGTCACGACGCTCGGCACCGGCCGGGACGCGCAGATCATCGACGGCCTGACCGGAGAGCGCAAGGAGCCGTTCATGCTGCACTACAATTTCCCGCCGTTCAGCGTCGGCGAAACCGGCATGATGGGATCGCCGAAGCGGCGCGAGATCGGCCACGGAAACCTGGCGAAGCGCGGCGTGAAGGCCGTCATGCCGGGAGTCGAGAAATTTCCGTACGTGATCCGGGTGGTCTCGGAAATACTCGAGTCGAACGGTTCGAGCTCCATGGCGTCGGTGTGCGGCAGCAGCCTCGCGCTGATGGATGCCGGCGTGCCGATCAAGGCTCCGGTGGCGGGCGTGGCCATGGGCCTGGTGAAGGAAGGGGCGCGCTTCTGCGTGCTGACCGACATTCTGGGCGACGAGGATCACCTGGGCGACATGGATTTCAAGGTGGCCGGCACGAAGGACGGCGTCACTGCGCTTCAGATGGACATCAAGATCACCAGCATCACGCGCGAGATCATGAAGGTGGCGCTGGATCAGGCGCGGAGCGGCCGCCTGCACATTCTCGACGAGATGAACAAGGTGCTCTCCAAGCCTCGCGAGAACATGTCCGAGTGGGCTCCCACCATCATCACCTTGAAGATCGATCCGGAGAAGATCCGCGACGTCATCGGCAAGGGCGGCGCCGTCATTCGTCAAATCACCGAAGAGACCGGCACATCGATCGACATCGAGAACGACGGCACGGTCAAGATCGCCTCGGTGCAGGGCGCGGCGGGGCGCGAAGCTCAGCGGCGCATCGAACTCATCACGGCTGACATCGAAGTCGGCCGCGTGTACGAGGGACGGGTTGCGCGCCTGATGGACTTCGGGGCGTTCGTGACGATCCTGCCCGGCCGCGACGGGTTGGTTCACATTTCGCAGATTTCCGAGGAGCGCGTCGAGCGCGTCGGCGACAAGCTCAAGGAAGGCGACTTGGTGCGCGTGAAGGTTCTCGAAGTCGACCGGCAGGGGCGCGTGCGCCTGTCGATGCGCAACGTCGACGCGGCCTGAAGGAACACGCCGGAGGGGGCCGCGGCGGCCGCGGCCTCGGGTCGATCGCCGGACGCGGCCCCCGGGCGCCGCGTCACTTCGGGAGGTTCTGCGCCTCGCGTCCCGACTGTGCCTTGTAACCTTCTTCGGGCGATCGTGCCGGGTACGATTTCACGCGCTCGCGAACGGCCGGCTGCTGGGACATGAACTGACGCAGCGTCTGTTCCAACTGTCCGCCGACCTGGGATTGCGCCGGACCTCCATATGAGCGGATCAGATCGATCATGAAATCCTGGCTCAAAATGGGATCTGGCAGATGTTCCTGTTCGGCGATCACCTGCAGCAGGATGCTGCGCGTGATGTCGGCGTTGTTCTTCTTGTCGACGACGACGAATTCCATCCGGTCGACGACCAAGCGTCTCACGTCCGACAAAGTAATATACCGGCTTTCGACCGTGTCATATAGCCGGCGGTTGGGGTACTTTTTAATCACTCGCGGATCGCTCATGGGGCTCCTCGCTCGTGCTTGGCCGACGCGCAGCCGAAGGATGCCGGTGCGTGCCCGATGCCAATGATGATCGATGCCATCGATCAATGAGCCAAAGGATAGCGCAATGCAGCGCGAAGGCAACAGTAGTAAATTTACCCTAGGGCGGGTGCGGTTCGCCTGACACGCAGCGGCGGCGTTCAGGGGGCCAAGGGCAGCTCCAGCCGTCGTGGTAAGTGGTTGATATTCCAAGAATCAGCGGCCCACTTCCAGGCCTCCGCCACGGTCGCGCCGGTGAGTCCGCGGGGTGGCGATAATTTGAGCAATTCAAACAGCCTGAGGAGTTGCGGAATCACCGGGCCGCCGTCCACCGCGGCGCTGCGCGAGGACTTCGCGAGTTTCTGTCCCCCGGGTTCGGTGAGCACCGGTAGATGCGCATACCGCGGCGTATCGAGACCGAGCAGCCGCTGCAGGTAGATCTGCCTCGGCGTATTGTCCAGCAGGTCGGCGCCGCGCACGACGTGGGTGATGCGCTGGGCCGCATCGTCGATCACCACCGCCAGGACGTAGGCGAAGAATCCGTCCCGGCGGCGCACGACGATGTCGCCCACCGATTCGGCGACATTCTGCCGGAAACGCCCTTGGATGCGATCGTCGAATTCGATGCGTTCCGATTCGATCTTGAGCCGCGTCGCCGTCGGCGCGCCAAACGCGGGCGGGCTTGCGCGGCAGGTGCCCGGGTAGCGCGCCTCCTCCGCGAGCTGCGAGCGGCTGCACGAGCATTCGAAGGTGAATTGCCGCTCGCGCAGCCCGTCGAGCGCCGCGGCGTAGCGTGCGCCGCGGCGGCTCTGCCACACCACCTCGCCGTCCCATTCGAATCCGAAGCGCTCCAGCGTCTTCAAAATGCCCGCGGCGGATCCGGGCACCACCCGAGGCTCGTCCAGATCCTCCATGCGGATCAGCCAGCGGCCGCCGTGCGCGCGCGCATCGAGGTAGCTGGCCGCGGCCGTGTAGAGCGAGCCCACATGCAGATCGCCCGACGGCGTGGGCGCGAAGCGCCCCACGTACCGCCCGCCGCCTGGGCCCGCCCCGGCGTCAGCGGTAGCGGTCGTCCCGGTCGCCGTACTGCTTTTCGCGGCGTTCGCGCCGCTCCTGCGCCTCGACAGAAAGCGTTGCCACGGGCCGCGCCTCGAGCCGCTTGATGCCAATCTCCTCGCCCGTCTCGAGGCAGTAGCCGTAGGATCCGTCCTCGATGCGCTTCAACGCCTCGTCGATCTTGCGGATCAGCTTGCGTTCGCGGTCGCGCGTGCGCAGTTCGAGGCTGAATTCCTCCTCCTGGGTCGCCCGATCGTTGGGATCGGGAAAATTGGCGGCTTCGTCCTTCATGTGCAGCACGGTGCGGTCGACCTCGACCATCAGATCGCGCTTCCAGTTCTGCAGAATTCGCGCGAAGTGTTCCAACTGCTCCTTGTTCATGTACTGCTCGCCGCGGCGGGCGATGTACGGCTTCACATTGCGCGGACCCGCGAGCAGGCTGGCCGAGCCGCTCGCCTCGCCATCGGAATCCTCGTCGTTCGGGAGGGCCCGCACCGGCGCGACCAGGGGGCGGGTATCGAATTTCACCGGCTGCGATTTCTCGGAAATCTCGGCCTCACGGTGCGGGGTCTTGGTCTGGGCAACCGCAGGCGCGGGTTTCACGTGGCTCGACTTAGGGTTGGACGGCTTCGCCGCCGCGGATTTCGGGGCAGCCGGCTTGGCGCCGGCGGACTTCGGATGCACGGGCTTGGAGACGGCCGACTTCGGGACGTGCTTCTCGGCAGCGGGCTTGGGCACTGGCTTGTTCGCTTTCACTGTTACCTTCGATGTGGCGCTTACGGACGTATGCTTCGGGTGAGGTCGCGCAGCTTTTATCGTGGCAGCTACTTTGTGGCTTGCCTTCGCCGGGGTCGCCTTCATGGGCTTTTTGGCTACTTTAGGTGTTTTCTTCGAGGGCATTGACCATCTCCGCCTCTTTATGAAAGAGCGCGCGATTATACCGACGCGGGATGACCTGTACAGGGCGTCCCGCCAACATATTCGATTTCTCCAACTCCATGATTGAAAAGACAATCCCCGGACGCCACCCACACGGAATTGGGGCCGGCGAGCCCGTTTTTCGGGCGATCGGCGGCCTTTATGCGCTACTGCGCCGCTTCAAGGCATGGCGGCGGGGGCGGCGGCGACCCAGCCGGATTTCCGGTGTTCTGCCACGACGGTGGTGTAAATCCCGCCGCGGACGTTGAATTTGGCGGTCAACCGCATGAATCGGGGCGCGGTCGCCCGCGCCAGGTCCTCGAGCATCTCGTTGGTCACGGCTTCGTGAAAGGCCCCGCGGTCGCGGTAGGACCAGACGTAGAGCTTGAGGGATTTTAGCTCGACGCACCGCTCGTCCGGCACGTATTCCAGCAGGAGTTCCGCGAAGTCGGGCTGGCCCGTTTTGGGGCACAGGCAGGCAAACTCCGGGATGCTCATCCGAATGGTGTAATCCCTCCCTGGGGAGGGATTGACGAAGGTTTCCAAGGTTCGGCTGGGCTGAGTCATGGACGTGGGCGTGCCAGGGGTTTACGAAAGTGACGTTTACTTTACACTACGCGCCACGCCGGCGGCCACGAGCCTCGAAGGGCTGTGCGCGCCGCTGGCCGTCTCCTAACGTCCCCCTCAAGGTTGAGCAAATTTGATGCGTTTATCCAAACTCAAGATCGCCGGCTTCAAATCGTTCGTCGATCCGACGACGATCACATTCCCGAGCAGTCTGACCGGGGTCGTGGGGCCCAACGGATGCGGCAAGTCGAACATCATCGATGCCGTGCGCTGGGTGATGGGCGAGATTTCCGCAAAGCATCTGCGCGGCGACTCGATGGCGGACGTCATATTCAACGGGTCGGCCGCCCGCAAGCCGCTGGGCGCGGCGTCGGTCGAACTGGTGTTCGACAACAGCCAGGGCAAGATCGGCGGTGCGTACGCGAGCTACAACGAGGTGTCGCTGCGCCGTTCGGTGCATCGAGATGGAACGTCCGACTACTTCATCAACGGCACCAAGGTGCGCCGCAAGGACATCACGCAGATGTTTCTCGGCACGGGTCTGGGTTCCCGCAGCTATGCCATCATCGAGCAGGGCATGATCTCGCGGGTGATCGAGGCGCGGCCGGACGATCTGCGCGCGTTCCTGGAGGAGGCGGCGGGCATCTCGCGCTACAAGGAGCGGCGCCGCGAGACGGAGAGCCGGATCGGTCAGACGCGCGAGAACCTGGATCGTCTGAACGACTTGCGCGAGGAGGTCGAAAAGCAGATGCGCCACCTGCAGCGGCAGGCGGCGACGGCGCGGCGGTATCAGGTGCTCAGGGAGGAGGAGCGCAAGCTGCAGGCGGAACTGCTGGCGCTGCGGCTGCAGGGCCTGGACGCGGAATCCGCAGCGCGCGACGCGGCCACCAGCCGCAGCGAAACCGCCATGCAGGGCGTGCTCGCCCAGTTGCGGGAGGTCGAGGCCGAGATCGAACGGATCCGGGTCGATCAAGCGGCGAAGACCGAGGCCTTGAGCGCGATTCAGGCGCGTTTCTACGGGGCGGGTTCCGAAGTCACCCGCATCGAGCAGAGCATCCAGCATGCGCGCGAGTTGCGGCAGCGCCAAGCCGCGGACCTGGAGCAGTCGCAGGCCCAGGTTCAGGAATTGACGGGCATGATCGAACGGGACCGCGTGCAGTTCCAGGCGCTGGGCGCCCAATTGGAGCAAATGCTGCCGCGTCTCGACGCGGCGCACGCGGACGAGAGCCGCGCCTCGGAATCGCTGGTGCATTGGGAACGCGCGCTCGCCGAATGGCAGGTCGCCTGGGACCGGCATTCGCAGGCGGTGGCGCATGCGCAGCGCGAGACCCAGGTCGAGCGCGCGCGAATCGAGCAGATCGAAAATCAGCAGCGCCGCCTCCTGCCGCAACAGGAGCGGCAGGAGACCGAGCGTTCGGCGCTCGCGCAGCAGGAGCCCGCCGAGTCGCTGGAGTCGCTGTCCGAGCAGACGGCTGCGGCGCGCAATGCCGGCGAGCGGGCGGCGGCCGAGCTCGCGGAAATTCTGGCGGCGCTCTCCGACACGCGGGACCGCGAACGCGAGCAGGCCCAATCGCTCAACTTCCTGCGCAATGAGTGGCAAAAGGCCCTCGGGACTCAGGTGTCGACCGAGGCCTTGCAGCAGGCCGCGCTCGGAAAGGCGTCCGGCAGCGTGACTCAATGGCTGAAGGCGCATTCGATGGACCACCAGCCGCGCGCCGCCCAGCAGCTGCGGGTCGAACGCGGCTGGGAGCGCGCGGTCGAGACCGTGCTGGGGTCCTATCTCGAGGCGGTCTGCGTCGACGGCCTGGACGGGGTTGCGGAGCTGCTCGGCAGCTTCGACGGCGGCCATTTGGCGGTGGTGTCGACCGGCGAGGGCGCAGGCGCCCCGGCCGAGGCTGCTTCGCTTCAGGCCAAGGTGCAGGGCTCAGGCGTCCTCGGCTCCATCCTCTCGTCGGTATTCACGGCCGAAACCTTAAGCGAGGCATTGACGCGCCGCCATCGGCTCACCGCGGGGCAGTCGGTGGTCACGCGCGACGGGGTCTGGCTGGGTCCGGATTGGCTGCGCGTCTCGCGCGACAAGGATCCGCACACGGGTGTGATCGAGCGCGAGGAATCCCTCAGGGACATCCGCAAGAGGGTGGGCCAGCTCTCAGAGCAGGTCAAGGAATCGGAGCACCGGCTGGAAGTCACCCGCGAACGCGTGCGCGAGCACGAGGACCGGCGCGAGCGCGTTCAGGTCGAGGTGAATCGTCTGCATCGCGAACACCTTGACCGGCGCGCGGCGCTCGAGGCCGCCCGCGCCCGTACTGCGGACGCCGCCCGGCGCCTGGGCGAGCTCGAGACCTCCATCGCCGACGTACGCGCCGAGCTCGAGCGCGCGGAGGCGGATCTGCGCACCGCGCGCGGGCGGATGGAGCTGGCCATCGATTCGCTGGCAGCCTTGGAGCCGAAGCGCGTGGCGCTGGAACAGGAGCGCGAGCGGCTGCGCGAGGCGCAGGGCGCCGCCCGGGCGGCGGCCCAGGCGATCCAGCAAGCCGCGCGCGAATTGGCCGTGCAGGTGGAGTCGCGAAGGTCCTCTCATGTCTCCCTGAGTTCCACGCTGGCGCGCGTCGAGAAGCAGCTGGAGGCTCTGGAACTGCGGCGCGACGACCTGGCTTCGCAACTGGCGGCCGGCGAAGCGCCGTTGGCGGCTCTGCAACAGGACATCGAATCGGCGCTGCAGGTTCGGGCCGGCATCGAGGACGAGGTGCGCGCCGCGAAGATCGCCAGCGACGAGCTCGACGCCGTGCTGCGCGAGCGCGAGTCGAGCCACACCGAGGTCGGGGAGCGCCTCGAGGCGGCGCGTACGGCCCTGGACGAGGCGCGCCTGGCCGCCGAGCAGGTGCGGGTGCGGCGCGAGACCGTCGCCGAGCAGCTCGCGGCCACGCAGTTCGATCCGTCGCTGCTGGCCCAGATCGACGCGCAGGCGACGGTCGAGTCATGGGAGGCGCAGCTCGAGGACACCAAGGGCAAGATCGAGCGCCTGGGGCAGGTCAATCTCGCCGCCATCGGCGAGTTCAAGGAGCAGTCCGAGCGCAAGGAGTACCTGGACCGCCAGTGCAAGGATTTGACCGACGCTCTGGAGACGCTCGAATCGGCGATGCGCAAGATCGACCGCGAGACCCGCACCCGGTTCCAGGATACCTTCGACCGGGTCAACGCAGGCCTCAAGGAAAAGTTTCCCCGGCTGTTCGGGGGCGGTCACGCCTATCTGGAACTGGCGGGAGAAGAGTCCGAATCGGCGGGCGTCTCCGTCATGGCCCGGCCGCCGGGCAAGCGCAACAGCACCATCAGCCAGCTCTCCGGCGGCGAGAAGGCGTTGACCGCCGTCGCCTTGGTATTCTCGATCTTCGACTTGAATCCCGCGCCATTCTGCCTCCTGGACGAAGTGGACGCGCCCCTCGACGAGAACAACGTCGGCCGTTTCTGCGACATCGTGCGCGACATGTCGAGCAGCGTGCAGTTCATCTTCATCACCCACAACAAGAGCACGATGGAAATGGCCTCGCAGCTGGTCGGAGTCACGATGAACGAACCCGGGGTGTCGCGGCTGGTGGCGGTCGACGTCGACGAGGCCGTGCGCATGGCGGCAATGTAGGGCGCCGGTCTTGGCGAGCGAGCTAAGATGGATATTGGCCGCGCTGGGCGTGCTTTTCATCATGGGAATCTGGTGGTGGGGCAGCCGGCGCTCGCGCCAGGCGCCGGGAAATGCGGAGCTGCGCGAGTCGACGATTGCCGCGCCGGTCGGCATGCATGCTCCGGTGGCGGCGGGCGTGGAGACGGACGGACTTGAGCTTCGTGCCGGCACGCGCGATTGGGGGGTGCCGCCCCTCGAGCCCCTCAATATCCGGACCGCAGATTTCGAGCCGGTGAACGTGGAGCCGCTGTCCATCGCCCCGGAGCCGCATGTGCCGGCTGCCGCGAGGGGGGAGCCGCCCGCCCCCGAACAGGCCGCCCCTGCCGCGGGCGGCGGCACGGCGGCCGAAGCGCCGGCGCAGCCTGCTCCGGCGGTGGTGACGTCCCCGCTGGCCGCGCCGCCCCCCACCCTGGCCGCACCGCGGCCTTCCGCGACCCCCGCGCACGTGTCCGCAGCGCCGGCGGTTGCCGACACGGCCGCCACGGGCACGCACGCCGAAGGGCCCAATCCCAGCCAAACCCAGCGCATCATCACCATTCGCGTGGGCGCCGTCGGCGAATCGCGATGGCAGGGCTCCGCACTCCTCGCGGCCCTGGAGCATCACGGCATGGCCTTCGGCCGCTACCAGGTGTTTCACCGGCGGCATAGCGACGGCCGCACGCTGTTTTGCGCGGCCAGCCTGGTGGAACCCGGCACCTTCGACGTGTCGCAGATGCCGCGGCAGGAGTTTCGCGGGGTCACTCTGTTTGCCGTGCTGCCGGGGCCGATAGAACCGCTGCAAACCCTCAATGAACTCATCCTGGCCGCAGGGCAGCTGGCGACCACGCTGCACGGCAACGTGCAGGATTCCAAGGGACGCCCACTCACCCAGCGGCAGGCGGAGGCGATTCGCGAGGATGTCGCGCAGTTTCAATCCATGCTGTCCGTGACCAGTGGGCCGTGAACACGGGGGAGCCACGCGCCGCGAAGCGAGCTGCCACCTTGCGGGAGCTGCTCGAGCGCTACAACCATCGCTACTACGCGCTCGACGATCCGGAGGTTCCGGACGCCGAGTACGACCGCCTCATGCTGGAACTGCGGGACCTCGAGGCGAAGCACCCGCAGCTCGTGACGAAGGACTCGCCCACGCAACGCGTGGGCACGGCGCCGGTCGCCTCGTTCGGCGCGGTTCACCACCGCATCGCCATGCTCTCGCTCGACAACGCCTTCAGCGAAGAGGAGGTGCGCGACTTCGACCGGCGCGTGCGCGAGCGCCTGAAGAGCGAAGGCCCCGTCCGGTATAGCGCCGAACCGAAGCTCGACGGGCTGGCGGTGAGCGCGGTGTTCGAGAATGGTTCCTTCGCCCAGGGAGCCACGCGCGGCGACGGCGAGACGGGCGAGGACGTCACGCTGAATCTCAGGACCATTGCGGCGCTGCCGCTCAAGCTGCGCATTCCCGATGCACCGCGCCTGCTCGAGGTGCGCGGCGAGGTGTTCATGCCCCTGTCGGGATTCGAGCGGTTCAACAAGGAGGCCGCTGTCCGCGGCGAAAAGCCCTTCGTCAATCCGCGCAATGCAGCCGCCGGAAGCCTGCGCCAGCTCGATCCGCGCACGACGGCCGCAAGGCCGCTCGACATGTTCATCTACGGCATCGGCCACGTCGAGGGCGCGGAGTTGCCGGCGCGCCACAGCGAGCAGCTTCAGCTGCTGCGCAGCTGGGGCTTTCGGATATGTTCGCAATCCCGTGTGGTCGAATCGATCGAGGGTTGCCTGCAGTTTTACCGGGACATGGGCGCGGCGCGGTCCACCTTGCCCTATCAGATCGACGGCGTGGTCTACAAGGTCGATGACATCGAGTCGCAGCGGAGGCTCGGCTTCGTCTCGCGCGCGCCGCGTTGGGCCATCGCCCACAAGTTTCCCGCCGAGGAGGCCCTCACGACCGTCCGGGACATCGAATTCCAGGTCGGACGCACCGGCGCCCTGACTCCGGTGGCGCGTCTCGAGCCGGTGTTCGTCGGCGGCGTTACGGTCAGCAATGCGACCCTTCACAACATGGACGAGCTAACCCGCAAGGATGTGCGCGTCGGGGATACCGTCGTGATCCGCCGCGCCGGAGACGTCATTCCGGAGGTGGTGCGCGTGCTGCCCGAACGCCGGGTCAAGATCGCGGGCGAGTTCCCGCCCCTGGTCACGCTTCCCGCGCGCTGCCCGGTCTGCGGGTCGCCGGTGGTGCGCGAGGAGGAGCAGGCGGTGGCGCGCTGCACCGGCGGGCGCTCCTGCGCGGCGCAACGGCGCGAGGAGATCAAGCACTTTGCGTCGCGCCGTGCGATGGACATCCAAGGCCTCGGCGACAAGCTGGTGGACCAGCTCGTGGAGCGCGACTGGGCCAGGACGCCCGCGGACCTGTTCGAACTCGATGCCGCGCGGCTGTCGACTTTGGAGCGCATGGGCGAGAAGTCCGCGCAGAAACTGCATGCGGCCATATCGGCGGCCAGGAGGACGACCCTGGGCCGGTTCTTGTTCGCTCTCGGAATACGCGACGTCGGCGAGGCGACGGCGGCCGGGCTGGCGCAGCACTTCGGGGGCATCGAGGCGCTGCGGCGCGCGTCGGCCGAGGAGATCCAGGAAGTTCCCGACGTCGGGCCGGTCGTCGCCGCGAACGTCGCGGCGTATTTCGCCGATGCCGAAAATGCCGGGATCGTGGATCGCCTGCTCGGGAGCGGGATCACGTGGCCGGCGCCCAAGGTCCGAGCCCTGGGCGCGCTGTCCGGAAAGACGTTCGTGCTGACCGGAACGCTCGCGAGCTTGACGCGCGAGGAGGCCCAGGAGGCGATCGCTCAGCGCGGGGGCAAGGTGAGCGGCAGCGTCTCGAAGAAGACCGATTTCGTCGTGGCGGGGGCCGATTCGGGCGCGAAGCTGCGCAAGGCACACGACCTCGGCGTCGCCGTCCTCGACGAGGCGGCGTTTCTCAAGCTGCTGACATGAGCCAGCCTGTCCGAGTCATTTAGGCGGCCACGCAGATGACTCAAACAGGCTCCAGGCGGCGGACCCGTCCGGGTCCGCCCCATCCGATGGTTAGAGCTTCTTTTCGATCTTCGCGTTTTTCTTCAGGCTCTCGATGTAGGCTTGGAATTTCTTCTGCACCAGCGCGTTGTTGAGCTGGGCCTTCATCTGGTCGAAGGGCGTGTCGCGAGAGTCCTCGAGCCGGATGATGTGCCATCCGAATTGCGTCTGCACCGGCGTCGGGGTCATCTCCCCCTTCTTCAATCCCTTCACGGCATCGCCGAACGGCTTGACCATGCGGGCGAGCGTGAACCAGCCGAGATCGCCGCCGTTGTTCTTCGAGCCGTCCGTCGATTCGGCCTTCGCCACGTCCTCGAACTTCGCGCCGGCGTTGATCTTCTTGATGAGCGCCTCGGCCTTCTCCTTGGTCGGCACCAGTATGTGCCGGGCGTGATATTCGGTCTTGTCGGCGGCCGCATATTCGGCCTGCAGTTCCTGATCCGTCGGAGTGAGGCTCTTCAGATACTTCTGCGCGCCGGCTTCGGCCAGCACCTGCATGCGCAGCAGATCGAGCCGAGCCACCACGTCGGGATCCTTGTCCAAACCGTCCTTCACCGCCTGCGTCGAGATCAACTGCATGTTGATCATCTGGTCCAGGACCTCGTTTTTCTGGTCGGCCGTCAGTTCGGTCGCCGGCTTGCCGCGCAGCAGGCTCTTCAGATAGTCGTCGTACGCGCTGCGAAGTATGGGCTTGCCGTCGACGATGGCGACGGCATCGGGTGCGGCGGGTCCCTTGTCGGCCGCAGCGGGCGCGCCCGACTGGGGTCCCTTGTTACAGGCTGTGAGCGATAGCGCAAGGAGCGCCATAGCGGACACCGCGGTCCACCGCGTACGGGAAAGTAGGGTCATTTGGGTCCTCGGAACGTAAAGGCGGCGGTGGCCGACGTGGCCGGTGCGCCCGGGGGCGGAAGTTTAGCCTTTAACGTGCTGATTCCGCCAATCATTGTGCCGGCGGCGCCGCTGCCGGGCGGAGGGGGCCTGGCGGAGGGCCGGGCGGCGCCCCGGGGGACGCAGGGACAGCCTCCCGGCGGGGAACGCAAGATCAGCCGCCGGCGGGCGGCGGCGAGGCGTCGATGGCGAGCGCATGAATGTCGGTCTTCATCAGGTCCCCGACGGCGTCGTAGACCATGCGGTGGCGTGCGAGCGGGGTCACGCCGCGGAACGCCTCGGACACGATGTGCACGCGGAAATGGGATTGGCCGCCCGCGGCGCCCGCGTGTCCGGCGTGATGATGACTCTCATCCTCGATGGAGAGGTGTATCGGGGCGAACCGGGCAACGAGCGCGGCGCGCAGCCGCTCGGCGCGAGCCATGGGTTGCACCTCAGCCGCCCCCGGGCTGCACGGGCCGGGTCCTGCCGTTGAGCCAGAGGACCTGCGGGATCATGAAGACGAGCATTGCGGCGGTGATGCCGAAGACCTTGAAATTGACCCAGACGGACTCGGGGAAATTGTGGGCAACGTAGATATTCGCCGCTGCCAGCAGCCCAAACCAGGCGGTCCACAGCAGGTTCAGGAGCGCCCACTCCCGGCGCGACAGCTCGAGGGGTTCGGTGAACACGCCTTCCAGCATGCGCCTCGCCAGAGGCCGGCTGCCGAAGAAGGTACTCAGGAGGAACGCGGCCGCGGCGAATCCCAGTAGAACCGTGGGTTTCCATTGGATGAAGCGCTTGTCGTGCATCAGCAGGGTGGCGCTGCCGAGGATCAGCACCACGACCACCGTGACGATGTGCATCTTCTTGTAACGACCCGTGCTTAGCTTGTGGCTGGACATCAAGGCGACACTCGTGACCATCAGCGATGCAGTGGCCCAATAGATGCCGTACACCTTGAAGACGATGAAAAATACGATCAGCGGCGACCATTCGAGTAGTTGGTTCATGCGGGTATCATAACGGACGAATATGAGCGTCTATTTGCAACTGCATCCCGTGTCGCCTCAGCGGCGCTTCATCCGACAAGCGGTCGAGGCTCTGCGAAACGGCGGCGTCATCGTCTACCCGACCGATTCCTGCTACGCCCTGGGCTGCCGGATCGGCGACAAGGCCGCGCTGGACCGGATCCGGGAGATACGCCAGACCGACCGGAATCACCACTTTACCCTGGTATGCCGCGACCTGGCGGAGGTCGGCAAGTATGCGGTGGTCGACAATTCACAATACAGGCTGCTGCGCGCCCATACGCCGGGCCCCTACACCTATCTGCTCAAGGCGTCGCGCGAAACTCCACGCCGATTGAAGCACGAGCGCCGCGGCACCATCGGACTGCGGGTGCCGGATCACCCGGTCACGGCGATGTTGCTCACCGAACTCGGCGAACCCATCATGAGTTCGACGCTGCTGCTGCCGGGGGAGGATCTGCCCCGCACCGACGCCAAGGAGATCTACGAGCGGCTCGAGCACAGCGTCGATCTCGTGCTGGACGGCGGCAACTGCGGGTTGGTGCCGACGTCGGTCATCGACCTCTCGGGAGACCAAGTGGCCGTGGTTCGCGTCGGCCGCGGCGACGTCAGTCCCTTTGTGGCTTCGGCAACCGTATAATGGCGTCGAATCGCGAGCTTGACGCTCGCGTTATTTTTTAAATAACGAGTGTAAGCATTGGATTTATCTGCAATTATTGCGAAGTCGTCGGAATTCCTCACGAAGATCTCTATTTGGGCGATTCCGGCGCTCTTCGCGATCACCCTGCACGAGGTCGCACATGGATGGATGGCTCGGCTCTTCGGCGATCGAACGGCCCAGATGCTAGGACGGCTCAGTCTCAACCCCTTGCGCCACATCGATCCGGTCGGGACCGTGCTGGTTCCCGGCGTTTTGCTCGCGCTCGGCGCACCGATCATCGGATGGGCGAGGCCCGTGCCGGTCGCGACCAGCGCGCTGCGCTCTGCGCGCCGGGCGATGATTCTGGTAGCCCTGGCGGGGCCGGCCGCCAATATCCTCATGGCACTCCTTTGGTGCGTCGTCCTGGCCGCCGCCGCCCGCAGCCACTTCAGCGGCACGGTGATCAATTGGGTCGCCCTCATGGCTGAGGCGGGCATCTGGCTCAATGTGGTGCTGGCGGTGTTCAACCTGCTGCCCATCCCGCCGCTCGACGGCGGCAGGGTGCTATGCGGATTGCTGCCCCCTCAATGGGGCGCGAGGCTGCAGAAAATCGAGCCGGTGGGGATGTTCCTGGTGCTGGGCTGTGCGGTCATGCGCTGGCTCGACTGGCTGTTCGAGCCCGCGTTCAAGGTGCTCGGAAGGCTCATCGCCGCGCTGCTCGGCATCTCCGCATGAGCGGTCCCATCCAGAACAGGCGGGTGCTGTCCGGCATGCGGCCCACGGGAATGCTGCACCTCGGCAACTACCATGGCGCCCTGAAGAATTGGATCGAGCTACAGTACAAATACGAGTGCTTTTTCTTCATCGCGGACTGGCACGCGCTCACCACCGGCTACGAGGACACCTCCCGGCTCGAGGAATACGTCTGGACCATGGCTATCGACTGGCTGGCTGCCGGGCTCAATCCCGGCGTCGCCACGCTGTTCATCCAGTCGAAGGTTCCCGAGCACGCGGAACTGCATCTGCTGTTGTCGATGATGACGCCGCTGGGGTGGCTCGAGCGCGTCCCATCCTACAAGGATCAACAGGCCCAGATGACGGACCGGGACCTCGGCACCTATGGATTTCTCGGCTATCCGCTGCTGCAATCCGCCGACATCCTGCTGTACCGGTCGCAGTACGTCCCCGTGGGCGAGGACCAGGTCGCCCACGTCGAGATCACCCGGGAAGTGGCACGGCGCTTCAATCACCTCTACGGCCGCGAGCCGGAATTCGAGAAGAAGGTGGAAAAGGCCATCAAAGGGCTGGGAGCGCGAAATTCGGCCATGTACCGCACGCTGCGCAAGGAATATCAGGAAAAGGGCGACGCCGATGCGCTCGCCCGGGCACGGGCGCTGGTCGAGTCGAATGCGCGCCTGACGGTCGCCGATCGGGACCGGCTGCTCGGTTTCCTGGAGGGAACGGGCAT
This sequence comes from uncultured Gammaproteobacteria bacterium, assembly GCA_963707765.1. GTDB lineage: Bacteria > Pseudomonadota > Gammaproteobacteria > Steroidobacterales > Steroidobacteraceae > Bog-1198. Next base: position 905,045 of record CAVPQZ010000001.1, read on the forward strand.
TTCCATCCTGCCCGAACCCGACGTGCTGCTCACCGCGACCCCGAAGGTGCCGGGCCTCGACGGCCGCAAAATGTCGAAGTCCTACGGCAACACCATCGGCCTGCGCGAGGACACCGATTCCATCGTCAAGAAGCTCAAGTCCATGCAGACCGACCCGGCCCGCGCGCGGCGCACGGACCCCGGCGATCCCGACAAATGCCCCGTCTGGGACCTTCACAAGGTGTACTCGAGTCCCGAGACGCAGGCGTGGGTGCAGACGGGGTGCCGCTCGGCAGGCATCGGCTGCCTGGAGTGCAAGGCGCCGTTGATCGAGAAGGTGGTCGAGGAGGTGTCGGCCATCTCAAAGCGGGCGGTGGAGTTCGAGGAGAATCCGGAAGTGGTACGGGGTATCATCGCCGAAGGGTGCGAGCGGGCACGCGCCGCCGCACGCGACACCCTGGACGCGGTCCGCCAAGCCATGGCCATGAATTACCGATGAAACCCGAATTGACCATCGTCCGCAGCGTCGAGCCGGAAGCGCCGCAGAGGGAGTCCGAACCGGCGAGGGAGCGCGCGCCCGCGCAGGGTGAAATGCCGTTCGCCGTCGTGGAGGGCCAGCCGATCACCGAACTGCCACGCGACCTCTACATTCCGCCGCAGGCGCTCGAGGTATTTCTGGAGGCCTTCGAGGGGCCGCTGGACATGCTGCTCTACCTCATCCGGCGTCAGAACCTGGACATTCTCGATATTCCGATCGCCGAGATCACGCGCCAATACATGCGCTACATCGAATTGATGCAGGTGCTGCAGCTCGAACTCGCCGGGGAGTACCTGCTGATGGCGGCGACGCTCGCGGAGGTCAAATCGCGCATGCTGCTGCCGCGACCGCCGGCCGAGGATGCCACCGAGGAGTCCGACCCGCGCGCCGAGCTGGTGCGGCGCCTGCAGGAATACGAGCGCTTCAAGCGGGCCGCCGAGGGCATCGACCGGATGCAGCGGCTCGACCGGGACACCTGGGTGGCGTCGGCCGAGCTGGTCGACCGGAAGGTGGTCCGAATCCCACCGCAGGTCTCGCTGCAGGAGATGCTGCTGGCCTTTCAGGAAGTGTTGTCGCGAAGCGACATGTTCGCCCATCATCACGTGCAGCGTGAACCCTTGTCGGTGCGCCAGCGGATGAGCGAAGTCATGGCCGCGTTGACGACCACGGCATTCGTCGATTTCGTGCGATTGTTCCGTGCCGACGAGGGACGCCGCGGCGTCACCGTGACTTTCGTCGCCATCCTGGAACTGTTGCGCGAGGGCCTGATCGAAATAGTGCAGCCGGAGGCCTATGGCCCCCTGCACGTGCGGCTCGGCAATCCCGCCCGGCATCTGACGGTGGTGGCCGCCGACGCCGCCAACGACGACACAGCGAGAACTTCATGAACGACCAATACGTACGAAACGTGATCGAGGCCGCATTGCTCGCCGCCGGCCGGCCGTTGCCCGAGGATGAATTGGCGACGCTGTTCGACGAGCGGGACGGATCCGGCGTCGAGGAGGTTCGGGCGGCGCTTCAGTCGCTCCGCGACGAATACGAGACACGCGGATTGGAGCTGGTCGAGGTCGCGAGCGGCTACCGTATTCAAATCAGGCCCTCGGTGGCGCACCCCGTTTCGCGCCTCTGGCAGGAGCGGCCTGCCAAGTATTCCCGCGCGCTGCTCGAAACCCTGGCGTTGGTCGCTTACCGGCAGCCCATCACGCGCGGCGAGATCGAACAAATCCGCGGCGTCGCGGTGAATCCCAGCATCATCAAGACGCTGCTCGAGCGCACTTGGATCCGCGTGGTCGGACACCGCGACGTGCCCGGCAAGCCCGAGTTGCTCGGCACCACGCGCGAGTTTCTCGATTACTTCAACCTGAAGAAGCTCGATGACCTGCCGACCCTGGCCCAGCTGAAGGAGCTCGAGGATCTGCGGGTGCAGTTGAGCCTGCCGGGCGCCGAACCCGCGGTCACCGGCGAGGCTCCGCCGCCGCCCGGCGAAGCGCAGCACGCCGAACCTGCGCAATCGCTCGCGCCCGACCGGCCGCCCGGCGCCGCCGCATCGGGTGCCGAGGAATCGGGCGACGACGAAGACGACATCGACACGATTTCCCAGACGGAACGGCCCCAGGGTCTGGTTGCCGGCAGCGCCGCCGACGACCCGTTTTGATGGCGCGCCGGCCCAGCCGACCGGGTCCCGCCCGGCCGGCCGCGCATCGGAAGGACGCAAAAGCGCGCGCCGGGCGCGGACAGCGCAGCGAGGCCCCGCCGGCGCAACGCATCCAGAAACTGCTGTCGGCCGCCGGGGTCGGGTCGCGCCGCGAGGTCGAGCGGTGGATCCGCGAGGGCCGTCTGCAGGTCAACGGCGAGGTGCCCGCGCTCGGGGCGAAGCTCGAGGCCCGCGACCGCATCACGCTCGATGGCCGGCCGGTGAGGCTGCATGCGGACAAGGGCAAGGAGGCGCGCGTCTTGCTGTTTCACCGCTCGCCGGGCGAGGCGCTCGACCTCAAGGCGGCAACGTCGCGGGCGGCCGAACTCCTGAAGCTGCCGCGGTCCGGCGGCCGATGGCTGGCGATCCAGCCCATGCCGCCCGTGGACGGCGGGCTCGAGATCCTGACCGACGACGGGACGTGGGCTCACCGCATTTCCCAGGGCGCCCATGCGCTGACCGTCGACTACGTGCTGCGCATGCGCGGGCCGCTGACCGCGCCGCTGATCGAGGAATTCCGCGCGGCCGCCGATTGCGAGGGCGATCCGATGAGCATCGTGAAGGCCGATGCGCAGTTCGGCGAGGGATTCAATCACTGGCTGAACGTCACCGTGAGGGCGACCCGGTCGGCGCAGGTGCGCCACTGGTGGGCCGCCCGGGGAATCATCGTGAGCCGGCTCATGCGCGTGCGCTTCGGGCCCGTGCACCTGTCGCGCGATCTGCCGCGCGGACACTCGCGCGCGATGCTGCCGAGCGAGCGCAATGCGCTGGTCAACGAAATCGCAGCCGCCAAGGCGGAATTCAAGGCGGCGGCGGAGAATCCAGGAGCTGCTTCAAGTATTGCTGCCACAGGGCCGGCCAGCTGTGAGTCCCGTGCCCGTGGGTCTGTTCCGACGCCGGAAGCAGGACGAATCGCCCGTTCCGGACCCGTTTGATCGCCTGCTCGGCCAGGCCGAGCTCCGGCGGATTGACGAAGTCGTCCGCCGAATTGATCCACATGACGGGAGCCCGGATCTTCTCCAGCCCGGCCGACGGATCGTAGTCGCGGGATGCGTTCATCTGGTACAGCAGGTCGTTCGCATCGAGTTCCGGAATCTCGCGCCCCAGGTACTTCGCGACGAATTCGTCCGCCGCGTCGCGCGTCGGAAGCAGCTTCTGCATCTCGATCGGCGCGCTGCGTGCGATGAGCAGGAGGCTGGCCGCGATGCGCAGGGCGCCCGGGGGTTCGAACTTGTAATCGCCGTTCTGCCAATCGGGGTCGCCGCGTATCGCGTCCATGATGAGCTCGCGCCACACCTGGTTGCGTCCGACGATCGGGGCCGGCAGGCATGCGAGCGGCATGAGAGCGTCCACGAAATCGGGATGGCTCTCGCCCCAGATCCAGGCGTGCATGCATCCCATGGAGGTGCCCATCAGAAGGCGCAGGTGATCGACCTGCAGGCCCTGGGTGAGCAGCACATATTGCGCGGCGACCATGTCCTCGTAGGAATACTGTGGAAACCGGGCGTGCAGTCCGTCGCTGGGCTTGCTGGACATGCCGTGCCCGATGCCGTCCGGCAGGATGACGAAATAGCGGCTCACGTCGAGCAGCTGGCCCTTGCCGAACAGCACGCCGCCGAATCGGTCGGCCAGGAAGCCGCGCCCGGTGCCGCCGGTGCCGTGCAGAATCAGCACGGCGTTGTCGATGTGCCCCCGCTCGTTGCGGTGCGGCTTGCCGAGCACCGTGTAATGGAGCCGAAGCTCCGGCAGCGCCTCGCCGGAGGCGAAATGGAAGTTGGGGACGACGTAGTCGCCCTCGCTCAGCTTCGAGGGTTCGATCGGCGCGGCCTGCGAACAGGGCGCCGCCGCCGCGGCGGCGAGCAGGAAGGCGCAAAGAGCGGTCGCGTTTCGTGCGGTCATGACGGTTCGAACCTCGTGTTTACTGTGCGTCCAGATATTGGCCGCGGATGCCCCCGCCTAGTTCGCTCAGCAGGTATAGGAAGGGAGCGGTGACGGACTTCGGGAACGGCAGAGTGTTGGGGTCCTCCGCCGGATACGCCGCGGCGCGCATGCGCGTGCGCATGCGCCCGGGATTCACGCTGTTGATGCGGATGTTCGGCTCGATCTCGAGTTCCTGCGACCACATGTTGCGTATCGACTCGAGGCCGCACTTGGCGACCGCGTAGGCGCCCCAGAATGGCCGCGGATTGGGCGCCACCGAGCTGCTGACGAAAATGACGGAGGCGTCCGGCGCCTTGCGCAGTTGCGGCAACAGGACCTGCGTGAGGATGAATGGCGCCGTGAGGTTGACGTGCAACACCTTGCACCACGTCGGCACGTCGTACTGCGCCAGCGGCGTGCGATCGCCGAGCAGCGCCGCCGAATGCACCAGCCCATCGAGCCTGCCGAATTCGGCCCCGACGGTGCCGGCCAGGCGATCGTAGTCGTCCGCGGTCGCCTTCTCGAGGTCCAGCCTCGCGATGGCCGGCCGCGGCGCGGACAAGGTCTCGATCTCGTCGTAGACGCTCTCGAGCTTGGCTTGATTGCGCCCGCACAGGATCACCGTGGCGCCGGCCCGAGCCGTCTCGAGCGCCAGCGCGGCCCCGAGCCCGCTGCTCGCTCCGGTGATCAGGATCGCGCGGCCGCGCAGCAAATCGGAATGGGGAGCGAAATCCTTCGGGATGGGCACTTGAAGACTCCCAGTCTAGTCGTGTTGGTGGGCGCGGGTCGCGCGCCGCGCGGCGCTCCACGCGTGGAACAGGTCCCGCCAGGATACGTGCTCGCGCACGCGCCGCGGCGGATTCAAGTGCCGTGAGCCGAGTTCGGCCAGCACCAGCAGATGACGCAGGCCCTGGCGCTCCTCCCGGCTCAACGCTGCCGCGGCGTCCGAGAAATAGCCTGCCGCGCGCCCAAGCAGCCGTCCCAGATATTCCTGCAGCGGAGGCGGCGGAACGGGCGCGCGGAGGGCCTCATCGTCGATTCCCGCGGCGAGCAACTCGTCCACCGCGAAGGGCGTGCGCCCCGCCCGGGCCTCACGGGCATAGCCGCCAACGGCAACCGCCAAATATTGTCCGCAGGCCAATGCATTGGTGCAATCGAGGAGGCTGCCCGCCGCGCACCCGGCGAACCGGGCGGCGGCCACAAGCGGAGCTCCGTACAGGGCGGCGGCATGCTCTTCCAGATCAGCGGCGCGCTCGAGCGGCGTGCCCGCCGCATGGACCGCCGCGGCTTCGAGGGATTGCCGCAGCGGCGACGCGTCCAGCGCGGCCGCGCCCCGAATCTGCGCCAGCCAGCGGGTGATCGGATGCAGGGGCGAGCCGGACGACCAACGCTCGAGCTCCTCGCGCCACCATGCCATCTTCAAATGCGCGACGCCGGGCTCCGTCCGCGGGTCCATCAGGGCGTGCCATTCGGCCGCCAGGGCATACATGCCGAGCAGCGGATCGCGGGATTCGCGCGCCGCGAACAGCCAGCTCCAATAGCGCGGACTGCCGGCGGGAATCCCGCGGCTGCGGTACGGTTCCTCAAGCGTCGCCATTCGTGCCCTGGGCGGTCGCGGCCGGCGCTGTCTCCATCGGCGTGCGCGTGGCTCCGGACGCGGGCTCGATGGATTCGAAGTCCCGGCTGACGCGCAGGCCCAATTCGGGGAAACGCCGGGCCGCCGGCAATACCTGATGCTCCAGGGAACCGACGGCCTTGTTGAAGGATTCCACGCCGTTCGTCAACGATTTGCCGAGCCTGCCGAGATGTTCGCCGAACACCGCCAGCCGCTTGTACAGCTCCTCGCCGAGCCGGCGGATCTCGGCCGCGTTGTCCGCGAGCAGCGACTGCTTCCATCCGAACTCGACCGCCTTCAGCAGCGCCACGAGGCTGGTGGGCGTCGCGAGCATGACGTTCTGACGCAGCGAATCATCGAGCAGACCGGGGTTCTCCTCGAGGGCGGCCGAGAGAAACTGATCGCCGGGCAGGAAGAGCACCGCGAAATCGGGGGTGTGCTCGAACTGCGACCAATATTGCTTCGATGCCAGTTCGCGGACGCGGGCGCCGACGATCTGCGCGTGGCGGCGCAGCTGCGCGGCGTGACCCTCGTCGTCCGGCGCCTCGACGGCCGCGAGAAACGCCTCCAGCGGCGTCTTGACGTCCACCACGATGTCGCGATGTCCGGGCAGATGCACGATCATGTCGGGCCGGATCGCGCCGCCGTCGGTGCCTTGATGGTGCTGCTCGGTGAAGTCGACGTGAGCGGTCATCCCCGACAACTCCACCAGGCGCTTCAAGGTGATCTCGCCCCACTGGCCGCGCACCTGCGGCCGGCGCAGCGCGCTCACCAGGTTGCGCGTTTCGCGCGACAGCAGGCTTTGGCCCGACCCCAGCACCTCCAGCTGCGACCTCAAGGCCGCAAAGGACTGCGTGCGCTCGCGCTCGATCGTTTGAATCTGGTTTTCGGTCTTCGCCAGCGCTTCGCGGATCGGACGCACCAGCGATTCGACGGCGGATTCGCGTTCCCGCAATGCCGCCACGGCATCCTGTTCCTGGCGAGCCAGGCGCTCCCGGGCGAGCTGCAGGAACGCTTCGCTGTTTCCGGTCAGGCTGCTGCGCGCAAGCTCGGCGAAGGCCCCCTGAAGCTGCAGCCGCGCGTCGGTGAGAGCCCGTTCGCGCTCCGCGTTCACGGTCTCGTCGGTCTTGACCCGCGCGCGCAGGATCTCGAGCTCGATGCGCAGCGCCTGTTCCCGACGGGCGCGCAGCACCAGCGCCAGCAGGGCGCCCAGCAGGACGCCGAGGACCGTGCCGCCGGCGCCCGCCACCAGGAGCCAGATGGGATCGGCGCCGCTCACAGGCGCCCGCTGTTCTCGAGCCAGTCGAGCAGTTCGGCGGGACGGGAGATGGCGCCGTCGCCGCCCCAGGCCCTCCAATCCTCGTCCGGCTGCAGGTAGCCGTACGTCGCCACCAATCCCGGCATTCCGGCCGCGTGCGCCGCCTGGATGTCGCGCTCGGCGTCGCCGACGTACACACATTCCGCAGCCGCGACGCCGGCCAGACTCGCGGCATGCAGCATCGGCAGCGCGTGCGGCTTAGGCAGGCGCACCGTGTCGCCGCTCACCACGCAGGCGAACAGCGGCGTGAGGTCGAGCTGCGCCAGCAGGGGATCGGTGAGCCACCCCGGTTTGTTGGTGACGATGCCGCAGCGAAGGCCCCGCGCCGAAATCGACTCGATCACGCAATCCATGCCTTCGAACAGCCGGGTCTGCACGCTGGCCGCGCCCGAATAGAGTTCCAGAAAGCGCCGCTGCAGCGCGCCGAACTCCGCAGGGGGGGCGTCGGGAAAGCCGAGCTTGACCAGGCGCGCCGCTCCGTGGCTCACGCACGGCCGAATGCGTTCGAACGGCAGCGGCTCGAGGCGATTCTCCGACCGCAGGCGGTTCAGCGCACCGGCCATGTCCGGCGCCGTGTCGAGCACCGTACCGTCCAGGTCGAACAGGACCGCGCGCAGCGCCGGTGCGCGCTCAGCGCCCATCGGCGCCCGATCGAAAATGCGCGAGGTAGTTGACACTCGTGTCCTCGGACAGGCGAAACGCCCGGGTCAGCGGGTTGTACGCGAGCCCCTGGAGATCCTGCAGCTCGAGCCCGGTGCTGCGGCTCCAACGAGCGAGCTCCGAGGGCCGGATGAACTTCAGGTACTCGTGAGTTCCGCGCGGCAGGACCCGTGCGATGTATTCGGCCCCCAGAATGGCCACCGCGAACGACCGGGGATTGCGATTCAAGGTGGATACGACGACATCGCCTCCCGGTTTCACCAGCTTGGACAGCGAACGCAGCACCGCCGGCGGGTCGGGTACGTGCTCGAGCATTTCCATGCAGGTGACCACGTCGAAGGCGGCGGGGCTCGCGAGCGCCAGATCCTCCGCCGAGATCGCGCGATACTCCACCGGGACCTTCGCCTCCAAGGCGTGCAGCTCGGCGACCTCGAGCACCGCACCGCCCAAATCGATGCCCAATACCTGCGCGCCGGCGCGGGCCATCGACTCGGCCAGGATGCCGCCTCCGCACCCGACGTCGAGCACCCGCTTGCCGGCGAGTCCGGCGACGCGCTCGACGTATTTCAGGCGCAACGGATTCAGTTCGTGCAGGGGTCTCGACGGCCCCATCGGATCCCACCAGCTCTGCGCGAGCGCGGCAAACTTGGCGAGTTCCTTAGGGTCGGCGTTTACGGCGGTGTTCATCGTCAATCTCCCGTGGTGGGCCATTCGCGCCACGTCCGCACTCGGGCCGCGAGATCCGGCCAGTCGAGCCGCGTGTAGGCGCCCTCGTTGATCAGCTGCCGGCCGCAAACCCAGACGTCGCTGACCAGGTCGCGGCCGCCGTTGAAGACCAGATCGGCGAGGGGACCCGAGTCCGGCGCGGCCTCATCCCATGGCAGGGCCGGGCCGCGCAGGTCGACGCAGCAAAGATCCGCCCATTTTCCGCGCTCCAGCGTACCGATCTCCGCGAGGCCGAGCGCCGCCGCGCCGCCGCGGGTGGCGGCGGCGAGCGCCCCCCACGCTCTCATCCCGGTCCCCGGGCCGTCCGGCAGCTGCGACAGCAGCGCGAACAGCCGCAGTTCGGTCCATGGGTCGGCGGCGGCCGCACCGCTGCCGAGGCCGAGGCGCAGGCCCGTGGCGGCCCACGACGCGACGGGCGGGGCGCCCTCGCAGGAGAGAAAATCCGCCTGCGGACACAAGGCGACGGACACGCCGCCGCGCCGCGCGAGCGCGATGTCCGAGGCGTTCACGTGCACCATGTGCGCCGCCGTCAGCGCGGGTGTGAGCAAGCCCAACCCCTGCAGCCGCTCGATCGGCCGCACGCCGTGGCGGGCCAGCGAGCGCGACACCTCCGCGTGCGACTCGTGCAGCGCCGTCACGATGCCCGCATCGAGCTCGTCGGCCAGCGTGGCGATCTTGCGCAGGGTTTCATCGGCGAGGTCCTCCGGGCACAGCGGAGCAAACGCGGTCGCGATGGATGGATGATCGCGGTACTCGTCCCGGAACTCGAGGGCGCGCGTCAGGCACTCCGCAGGGGCCGGATTGCGCGATCGGCAACCCGATGAGCGCGCGCATCCCCTGTTCCACGGCCGCGCGGGCCGACACTTCCGGGTGCACTCCGGCGGCGCAAAAACAGGTCGTGCCGGCCTTCAGCATCTGCGCCATGCGCAGCTGCGCGGCATCGTGCAGCCGCTCGGGCCGGGCCGCGCGGCCCCGCGCGGGCACCACATGCGCGTGCGCGTTCACCAAGCCCGGCAGCAGCAGGTGATTCGGGCGCTCCACGGTCACCACGGCGTCGTAGGCCCGCCGCGCATCGGGGGAGGGCAGCAGGTCGGCGATGCGGCCGTCGCTCACGATCAGAGTGTGGTTTTCGAGGGCCTCGCCGGGGGAGGACATGGGCACAATCCAGCGCGAACTCAAGGCTAAATCGGCGGCGGCGGCGGGCATATGCCCAGTATATCGGCTAAACGGCGCCGGAGGCTTAAGACCGGTGGGGATGTGTGCTAGAATTACCGGATGTCGAGACCACGTCTCCCCTTAATATAAACCCGCTTAAATTGAGCCTCGAAGGCTAATCCGGACTCTCGCAAATGGCCGAGATCGCACGCGAAATATTGCCCGTAAATCTCGAAGACGAGATGCGCAAATCCTATCTCGATTACGCCATGAGCGTGATCGTCGGCCGTGCGCTGCCGGACGTGCGCGACGGGCTGAAGCCGGTCCATCGGCGGGTCCTCTATGCGATGCGCGAGCTCGGCAACGACTACAACAAGGCGTACAAGAAGAGCGCCCGCGTGGTCGGCGATGTGATCGGCAAATATCACCCCCACGGCGATGCGTCGGTGTACGACGCCATCGTCCGCATGGCACAGCCGTTTTCGATGCGCTATCTGCTGGTGGACGGTCAGGGGAACTTCGGATCGGTGGACGGCGACCCGCCGGCCGCGATGCGCTACACCGAGGTGCGCATGTCGCGCCTCGCCGCGGAGTTGCTGGCCGACATCGAGAAGGAGACCGTCGATTTCACCCCGAACTACGACGAGTCGGAAAGCGAACCCGCAGTCCTGCCGACGCGCATCCCGAACCTGCTCATCAACGGTTCCTCCGGCATCGCAGTGGGCATGGCCACGAACATCCCGCCGCACAATCTGGGCGAGATCATCGCCGCGTGCATGGCGCTCATCGACAATCCCGACATCACGCTGGCGGAGCTGATGCAGATCGTCCCCGGCCCGGACTTTCCGACGGCGGGACTCATCAACGGCGCGCAGGAAATCGTCGCGGCCTACAAGACCGGGCGCGGCCGCGTGCACGTGCGCGCGCGCACCCAGATCGAGGACGTGGGCAGGGGCGACCGGCAGGCCATCATCATCACCGAGCTGCCCTACCAGGTGAACAAGGCGAAGCTGATCGAGCGCATCGCGGACCTCGTCCGCGACAAGCTCATCGACGGCATCGCATCGGACGGGCTGCGCGACGAGTCGGACAAGGACGGCATGCGGGTCGTCATCGAGCTGAAGCGCGGCGAGAACCCGGAGATCTTGCTCAATAACCTGTTTGCGCAGACGACGATGGAGACCGTGTTCGGCATCAACATGGTCGCGCTGGTCGACGGGCAGCCGCGCCTGCTGTCCCTCAAGGAGATGCTCGACGCGTTCCTGCGGCACCGCCGCGAGATCGTCACGCGGCGCACGGTGTACGAGCTGCGCAAGGCGCGCGAGCGCGGCCACATCCTGGAAGGCCTCGCGATCGCGCTCGCCAACATCGACGACATCATCGCGGCGATCAAGGCCTCGCCGTCGCCGGCCGAGGCGAAAGTCCGGTTGATGTCGAGGCCCTGGAACTCGGGCGCGGTTCCGCAGATGCTGGAGCGGGCCGGCGCGGCAGCCACGCGGCCCGAAGGCGAGCCCGCCGGCTTCGGCCTCGTCGAGGGCGGCTACCGGCTCACCGAGATCCAGGCGCAGGCCATTCTGGAGATGCGCCTGAACCGGCTGACCGGCCTCGAGCAGGACAAGATCGTCGCGGAGTTCCAGGAGCTGCTGGCGCAGATCCGGGATCTTTCCGAGATTCTCGCCGACCCGAAGCGCCTGCTGGACGTGATCCGCAAGGAACTCGAATACGTCCGCGACACGTTCGCGGACAAGCGGCGCACGGAGATCCTCACCAATCACGAGGACCTCAGCATCGAGGACCTGATCACGCCGCAGGAAGTGGTCGTGACGCTGTCGCACGGCGGATATGCGAAGGCGCAGCCCGTTTCCGATTACCAGGCGCAGCGCCGCGGCGGGCGCGGCAAGGCCGCGACCACCGTCAAGGACGAGGATTTCGTCGACAAGCTGTTCGTCGCCAACACCCACGACACGCTGCTGTGCTTCTCCGATCACGGCAAGCTCTACTGGCTCAAGGTGTATCAGCTGCCGCTGGCGAGCCGCGGTTCGCGCGGCAAGCCGATCGTCAACCTCCTGCCGCTGCAGGACGGGGAACGGATCAACGCGATGCTGGCCATCCAGGCCTTCGACGAGGGCAAGTTCGTGTTCATGGCGACGAGCCTGGGCACCGTGAAGAAGACGCCGCTCGGCCTGTTCTCCAGGCCGCGCGCGAACGGCATCATCGCGATCGATCTGGAGGAGGGCGACAAGCTGGTCGGCGCCGCGATCACCGACGGCACCAAGGACATACTGCTGTTCACCACGGGCGGCAAGTCGATCCGCTTCTTCGAGGACGAGGTTCGGCCGATGGGCCGCGAGGCCGCCGGTGTGCGCGGCGTCCGCTTAAGCGACCTGCATCGCGTGAATTCGTTGATCGTCGCCGAGCAGGGCTACATCTTGACCGCCTCGGAGAACGGCTACGGCAAGCTCACGCCGCTCGAGGATTTCCCGAAGCACGGCCGCGGCGGCCAGGGCGTGATCGCGCTGCAGGTCACGGATCGCAATGGCCGGATGATCGGCGCGCTGCAGGTCAGCCTCGACGACGAGGTCATGCTCATGAGCCAGGCCGGCGTGCTGGTGCGAACGCCGGTCAAGGACATCTCCGTGGTGGGCCGAAACACCCAGGGCGTGCGGCTGATCCGGCTCGAGGAGGGGGATCAGCTGTCGGGGCTGGAACGCATCGACGGAATGGTCGACGGCGGGCCCGCTCCGGGCGACGCCGCGGCGGCCGACACCTCCGAGGGCGGCGGCTTCGATGTCGGCGATGCGCCCGCCGAGGGCGGCGATGCGCCCGCGGAGGGCGGCGATGCAGCCGCGGAGGGCGGGCCGGGGGCCGGCTCGTCCGACCCTTAAGCGGCCGGGCCTGCACATGCGCGCGATCAATTTCTCCCCGGGACCGGCCGCGCTGCCGCTCGAGGTGCTCGAACAGGCGCGCGAGGAGATGCTCGACTGGAAGGGCGGCGGTATGTCCGTCATGGAGGTCAGCCACCGCGGTCCGGCGTTCATGGAGATGGCGGCCGAGGCCGAGGCGGATCTGCGCGACCTGATGGCCATTCCCGGAAACTACCGGGTCGTCATCCAGCAGGGCGGCGCGACGGCGCAGTTCGCCTTCGTGCCGATGAATCTCACCGCCGCCGATGCGGCCGTGGACTACCTCAATACGGGGCATTGGTCCGCCAAGGCCATCGCGGAGGCGCGGCGCTATTGCAAGGTGCACGTGGCAGCCGATGCCGGCGGGCAGTATCTGCGGGTGCCGCCGCAGCGAGAGCTCGATCTGTCCGCCGACGCCGCCTACGTGCATTACACCCCGAACGAAACCATCAGCGGCGTCGAGTTCGGCTACATTCCCGAGACCGGGCCCATACCGCTGGTGGCGGACATGTCGTCCTGCATCCTGTCTGCGCCGGTGGACGTGGCGAAGTTCGGCCTAATCTACGCCGGCGCCCAGAAGAACATCGGCCCGTCGGGACTCGTGGTCGTGATCGTGCGCGAGGACCTTCTCGGCCGGGCCCGACCCGGCACGCCCACGGTGTTCAATTACAAGGCGGTGGCCGACGAGCGTTCCCTGCTGAACACGCCGCCGACGTTCGCCTGGTATGTGGCGGGTTTGATGTTCAAGTGGCTGAAGAGAAACGGCGGAGTCGCGGCGATGGGCGAGCGCAACCGCATCAAGGCCGCGACGCTGTACTCGGCCATCGACCGCTCCGGGTTCTACCGCAATCCGGTGGCCGTGGATTCGCGTTCGCGCATGAACGTCACCTTCACTCTCGCCAGGCCGGAGTTGGACGGACGGTTTCTCGATCTTGCGTCGCAAGCCGGACTGAAGGGCCTGAAGGGCCACCGGGTCCAGGGCGGAATGCGGGCAAGCCTGTACAACGCCATGCCGCTTTCCGGGGTGGAGGCGCTGGTGGATTTTATGCGCGACTTCGAGCGCAGGAACGGATGAGGTCGCTGCATGGCAGGTCGTAAAGTCAAATCGCAGCGAGCCGGGGCGCCCGCCGCCTCCCGGCGCCGCCCACCCGCGCAAGTCCGACCGGCCCTCGACGACATCCGCAGGAGCATCGACGACGTCGATGCGCAGATCCAGGAGTTGCTGAGCCGGCGCGCGCGCTTTGCGCAGCTCGTGGGAATATCCAAGACCAAGTCCGGCAAGGCGGTCGACTTCTACCGGCCCGAGCGGGAGGCCGACGTCCTGCGCAAGGCGCTCGCCCGCAACAAGGGACCGCTGCGCGACGAGGAAATCGCCCGGCTGTTCCGCGAAATCATGTCGGCGTGCCTCGCGCAGCAGGAGCCGCTCAAGGTTGCCTTCCTGGGACCCGAGGGCACCTTCACCCAGGCCGCCGTGCTGAAACATTTCGGATCCTCGGTGCGCGCGCTGCCGCTGGCCGCGATCGACGAGGTGTTTCACGAGGTCGAGGGCGGGGTCGCCGATTTCGGCGTGGTGCCCATCGAGAATTCGAGCGAGGGGACGGTCAACCATACTCTCGACATGTTCTTGAGCTCGTCCCTCAAGATCTGCGGCGAGGTGGAGCTGCGCATTCACCATTGTCTGATGGGGCGCATGAGCCGCCTTGCCGACATCAAGCGGGTCTGCGCGCACAGCCAGGCCCTGGCCCAATGCCGCGGCTGGCTCGACATCGAAATGCCCGACGTGGAGCGCGTGGCCGTGCCGAGCAACGCGGAAGGCGCGCGCCGCGCCCGCGACGAGCGCGGCTCGGCCGCCATTGCCAGCCGTGCCGCCGCGGACATCTATGGTCTCACGGTGCTCGCCAGCGAGATCGAGGACAGACCCGACAACACGACGCGGTTCCTGGTCGTGGGGAGAAAGCTGTTCAGCGCGAGCGGGTGCGACCGGACGACGCTGCTGGTCTCCGCGGAGGACACGGACGATGCGGGAGCCTTGTTCGGGCTCCTGCAGCCCCTGTCCGAGCACCGCGTCAACATGACCCGGATCGAGTCGAGGCCCTCGCACAAACGCAAGTGGGACTATGTGTTCTTCATCGACGTCGAAGGCCACGTGAGCGATCCGTCGGTGGCGAAGGCGCTCGCGTCGCTGCAGGAGCGGGCCTCGCTGTTCAAGATTCTCGGTTCGTATCCGAGGGCGGTGCTGTGACGCGGCGGGACCGTTGATGCGCAGCTTCGAGGCGCGGCCCGCGCAACGCGTCTGCGGCGCCATGGAAGTTCCAGGCGACAAATCCATATCGCATCGGGCGCTCATGATTTCGGGGCTCGCGGACGGAACCAGCGAAATCACGGGATTTCTTGCGAGCGAGGATTGCCTGGCGACCTTGCGGGCCATGCGCGACCTGGGCGTGACCATCGAGCGCCCCGGCGCCAACCGCGTGATCGTCCATGGCGCGGGGCTGCGCGGACTGAAAAAGGCACCGCACGCGCTCGACATGGGCAACGCCGGAACGGCCATGAGGTTGTTCACGGGCCTGCTGTCCGCCCAGGATTTCGCATCGACGCTGATCGGCGATGCCTCCCTCATGCAGCGTCCCATGGAACGGGTCGCCAAACCCCTGCGGCAGATGGGAGCGGACGTGCGCACGCGCGAGGGCAAGCCGCCCGTGGAGATCGGCGCGTCGCGCGGGCTGACCGGCATCGACCACGTCATGCCGGTGGCAAGCGCCCAGGTGAAGTCGGCGGTTCTGCTCGCCGCGCTGTATGCGCGAGGCGCCACCAGCGTGACCTCCCCCGGAATTTGCCGCGACCACACCGAGCGCATGCTGCAGAGCTGCGGCGTGCAGGTGACGACCGATGGGCTTCGAAGCCGCCTCGAACCGCCGCCGCGCCTCGCGAGTCAGCGGCTGAACGTGCCGGGGGATTTCTCGTCCTCCGCGTTCTTCATCGTCGCCGGCCTGCTGGGCGCAGGCGGCGAGGGCCTGGTGATTCGCAACGTCGGCATGAATCCGACGCGCTCCGGCCTGCTCGACATATTGCGCGCCATGGGCGCGGACATCGAGGTGTTGAAGATGGGCGAGAGCGGCGCCGAGCCGGTGGCCGACCTCAAGGTGCGCAGGTCCGCGCTCGAGGGTGTCGCGGTGCCCGAGTCCCTGGTTCCCATAGCAATCGACGAGCTGCCCATCCTTTTCGTCGCGGCGGCCTGCGCCCGGGGAGAGACCCTCGTGACCGGCGCGCAGGAACTGCGCGTCAAGGAGAGCGACCGGATCGCGGCCATGAGCGCGGGCCTTTCAGCGCTCGGGGTCGCGCACCAGGTGTTGCCCGACGGCATGCGCATCGAAGGGCGCCCGCACGGCGCCGCCTTCGGCGGCGGCGAGATCGACAGCCAGGGCGATCACCGCGTGGCCATGTCCTTCGCCGTCGCCAGCCTGCGCTCATCGGGGCCGATTCGGATCCGCGATGTCGCCAATGTGGCGACATCCTTTCCGGGCTTCGCGGACCTCGCCTGCCGCGCCGGGCTCGATATCGCCGAGACCCCGGGCTGATTCGCCCATGAGGGAGGTGCCCATCGTCACCATCGACGGGCCTTCGGGCTCCGGTAAGGGCACGGTCAGCCGCGCTGCAGCAAAAGCCTTGGGATGGGCGCTCCTCGACAGTGGAGCGCTGTATCGTCTGGTCGCCCTGGCCGGCCGGCGGTCGGGAATCGATCTCGGCAACGAACCGGGGCTGGCGAGTCTCGCGCGGAGCCTGGATATCCGGTTCGGCTCCACGCCGACCGGGGCGGAAATCGTCCTTCTCGGGGGCCAGGAGGTCACCCAGGACATCCGAACGGAATCCGCGGGCAATGACGCCTCAAAGGTGGCCGCCCTGCCTGCCGTCCGCCGGGCCCTCCTGGAGCGTCAGCGGCGCTTTGCCGTGGCGCCCGGACTGGTGGCGGATGGGCGCGATATGGGCACCGTGGTGTTCCCCGATGCACGGGTGAAGATTTTTCTCACGGCGAGCGCGTTGGAACGGGCGGAGAGACGCTATAAGCAGTTGAAAGAAAAGGGGGTTGCTGCTACCCTTGCCGCCCTTTCGACAGAGATAGCGGAGCGGGATCGGCGCGATATCGAGCGCACGGCGTCGCCTCTGGTCGCGAGTGAAGATGCCGTCTTGCTGGATTCCACCGGCATGTCCATCGACGCGGTGGTCGAACGGGTCTTGAGTATCGTCCGGGAGCGAATCCGCCCCGGGCAGGTTTGAAGAAACAGGTTGCGGCCGTCATCGGATCGATCGCCGTTTTTATATGGTAACCCCTCAAAGCACACGGGACCGGTGCTAGGGCAGCGTTCAAGAGTAAACATGACAGAAAGTTTTGCGGAACTGTTCGAACAGAGCATCGCGAGCCAGCGCATTCGTCCTGGCACCATTCTGAACGGATTGATCGTCGAAGTCGGCCAGGACTACGTCATCGTCAATGTCGGCTTGAAATCCGAGGCCGTCATACCGGCGGATCAATTCAAGAACGAGAAGGGCGAGATCGAGGTGGCCGTCGGCGAGACCGTCGAGGTGGCCTTGGACAGCGTCGAGGACGGTTCGGGCGAAACCCGCCTGTCGCGCGAGAAGGCCAAGCGCGCACGCACCTGGACCCGTCTCGAGACCGCGTTCGAGAAACAGGAAATCGTCACCGGCGTCATCACCGGCCGCGTCAAGGGCGGATTCACGGTCGAGATCGACAATGTCCGCGCGTTCCTGCCGGGTTCCCTGGTGGACGTGCGCCCCGTGCGCGACCCGTCCTACCTCGAGAACAAGCCGCTGGAATTCAAGGTCATCAAGCTCGACCAGAAGCGCAACAACGTCGTGGTATCGCGCCGGGCCGTGGTGGAACAGGAATACAGCGCGGAACGCTCCGCCCTGCTCGATAACCTTCAAGAGGGCGCCGCCGTCAAGGGCGTGGTCAAGAATCTCACCGATTACGGCGCGTTCGTCGATTTGGGCGGAATCGACGGATTGCTGCACATCACCGACATGGCGTGGAAGCGCGTCAAGCATCCTTCGGAGGTGGTCAAGGTCGGCGAGGAGATCGATGTCCGTATTCTGAAATTCGACCGCGAGCGGCAGCGCGTCTCTCTCGGATTGAAGCAGCTCGGGGCGGATCCCTGGCAGAACATCGCGCGCCGCTATCCCGCCAACACGCGCCTCTTCGGCAAGGTCACCAACATCGCCGATTACGGCTGCTTCGTGGAGATCGAGGAAGGCGTGGAAGGCCTGGTGCATGTGTCGGAAATGGACTGGACGAACAAGAACGTCAATCCGGCCAAGGTCGTGCACGTCGGGCAGGAAGTCGAGGTCATGGTGCTCGACATCGACGAAGAGCGCCGGCGCATCAGCCTGGGCGTGAAGCAGTGCAAGACGAATCCCTGGAAGGAATTCGCAGAGAACTACAACCGCGGCGACAAGGTCAGCGGCCAGATCAAGTCCATCACCGACTTCGGCATCTTCATCGGACTTGCGGGCGGCATCGACGGCCTGGTTCATCTCTCGGACATCTCCTGGGACATGCCGGGCGAGGAGGCCGTGCGCAGCTACCAGAAGGGCCAGCAGGTCGACGCCATGGTGCTGTCGATCGATCCGGAGCGCGAGCGCATCAGCCTTGGGATCAAGCAGCTCGCGAAAGATCCGTTCTCGGCATATATCGCCGAACACCCGAAGGGCAGCATCGTCACCGGCACCGTGCGGGAAGTCGACGCGAAGGGAGCCATCATCGATTTGGGCAACGGCGTGGACGGCCAGCTGCGCGCGTCCGAGCTGTCGCGCGACCGCGTCGAGGATGCCCGCCTGCTGCTGAAGGTGGGAGAAGAGGTCGAGGCCAAGTTCACGGGTGTGGACCGCAAGGGCCGCAGCATCTCGCTGTCCATCAAGGCCAAGGACATCCATGAGGAGCAGGAAGCGATGCAGAATTATCGAACCGACTCGCCGACTGGCACCAGTCTGGGAGACCTCCTGAAAGAGCAGATCTCGGGCCAGGATTGAGGGACCAAGCAGCGCGGCGATCGATCGATCGCCGCGTTCGCTCACCACCATGTCAAGCGATGTCCACGGATCGATAATGACGAAATCTGAACTCATAGAGATCATTTCGGCCAAACAAAAGCACTTGCCGGCGAAGGATGTCGAACTCGCCGTGAAGCAGTTGCTGGAAATCATGAGCGATGCGCTGGCGACGGGCGAACGCATCGAGATTCGCGGATTCGGCAGCTTCTCGCTGCATTATCGGCCGCCGCGTCAGGGCCGGAATCCGAAGACCGGGGAGGCCGTCGCCCTGGCCGGAAAGCACGTCCCGCATTTCAAGCCGGGCAAGGATCTGCGCGAGCGTGTCAACGACGGTGCGGATCAGCCGATCCGCGACTAGGCCACTCGAGCCGAATGCCCGAAATTTCGCCGATGACGTGGACCGTGGGAATTGCGGCCCTCGTCATCGGCATATTGGCCGGACACTTCGGCTGGGGTAAGCGCTGGCTGAAGGTGCGGTCCAAGCTGCATCCGGATTATCTCGCCGGCCTCGACTACCTCGTCAACGAGCAGCCCGACCGGGCGCTCGACATGTTCCTGAAGGTCATGGACGCCGACTCGGACACGATCGAGACGCATTTCTCGCTGGGTTCCCTGTACCGCCGCCGCGGCGAGGTGGAACGCGCGATCCGCATTCACCAGACGCTGCTGGATCGCGAGACCCTCGCCCCCGAACATCGCGAACAGGCGCTGCTCGCACTCGCGCAGGATTACCTGCGTGCGGGGGTCCTGGACCGGGCCGAGGGTTTGTTCCAACGGGTCGCCGAAGTGGCGCGGCTGCGCGCGAGCGCGCTGGCGTCCCTGCGCTGGGTGTACGAGAGACAGCACGAATGGCAGCAGGCGCTCTCCGTCTACCGTTCGCTGGCCGCCATGGGGGCGGCGCCGCCGCGGGTGGTTGCAGCGCACTATCTGTGCGAACTCGCCGCCTTGGCGATGGAGCGCGGGGACATGGAGGGGGCGAAGCGGCTGCTGCGCGAGGCGCGCCGCGAGGCCGCCCCGTTCCCGCGCGCCGCCGTGCTTCGCGCCCAAATCGCCGAGCGCGAGGGGAATCGTGCGCTGGCGATGCGTCTGCTGCGCACCGCGATCGACGAGGCGCCCAAGCTCATGGAAGAGCAGCTTCCTCATCTGATTCGGCTGACCGCCCCGGACGAGCGCGATGCGATGCTCCAGGGGCTGGCTGCGCGGGCCGAATCGCGGGGTCCGATCGAGCTGAAGCGCCTGGTGTTCGCGGCGATGGCGGCGGGGCTGACGGATGCGGCTCCCCTGCGGACCGCCATCGAGACGGTCTTCGCACAGGACGCGGCGCTGCAGCTCGTCCGCCGCTCGGTGGAGGAGGCGCACGATCTGCCGCCCGGCGATGCGCGGCGCTTGGCCCATGAGATCGGCGCCTTGCTCGCCGGCGCCGAGAAGTACCGTTGCGCCGAATGCGGATTCGCGGGCCGCAAATTCTATTGGCACTGTCCAGCCTGCGACGCCTGGGACAGTTTTGAGACCTATCCCATCGTTAAATTGGGCTGAAATCCGCTATCATTTAACGATGCAAACCAAACCCATCAAGACTGCGGTCTTCCCCGTCGCGGGCCGGGGCACCCGCTTTCTTCCGGTCACCAAAGCCAGTCCGAAGGAAATGCTCCCCATCGTCGACAAACCGCTCATCCAATATGCGGTGGACGAGGCGCTCTCGGCGGGAGCCGATACCCTGGTGTTCATCACGGGAAGCTCCAAGAGGGCCATCGAGGATCACTTCGACGCCGATCCGGAGCTCGAAGGCGTGCTCCAGGCGCAGGGCAAGCAGGAATTGCTGGATGCGCTGCACGGCATCCTGCCGACCTGGGCCTCCTGCGTGTACATCCGCCAGCCCGCGCCGCTCGGTCTCGGCCACGCGGTGTTGTGCGCGCGGCCCGTCGTCGGCGATGCGCCGTTCATGGTGCATCTTGCCGACGATTTGATCGATGCGCCGGTGCCGTGCCTGAAGCAAATGGTGGCGGTGCACGCGACGTACGGCGGCAGCGTGCTCGGCGTTCAGAACGTCCCGAGGCAGGACACCGACAAGTACGGAATCGTCACGCTCGAGAGCACGGTCGCGCCGCGCGTCGGCCGGATGTCGCACATCGTGGAGAAGCCGAAGCCCGACAAGGCGGCATCCACCCTCGCGGTGGTGGGCCGCTACCTGCTGTCCGCGTCGATATTCGAGGACCTGGCGAGCATAGGAAAGGGCGCCGGTGGAGAGATTCAGCTCACCGACGGCATCGCGCGGCTGATGGAGCGCGAACCGGTGTATTCCTTCGAGTTCGAGGGCAAGCGCTACGATTGCGGCAGCAAGCTCGGCTATCTGCAGGCCACCGTGGAGTTCGGCCTGAAACATCGGAGCCTCGGAGTCGAATTCGCCGCCTACCTGAAGGAATTGGCGAAGACGCTTTGAGCCGCAGCCGGCCGGGCGAAGGGGCGCTGCCGCCCAGCGCCCAGTCCCGCGGAAGCCGCCCGATTGGCGGAAGCGGCCCGATTAGCGGAAGCGGCCCGATTAGCGGAAGCGGCCCGATTAGCGGAAGCGGCCCGGTTGCCGCTGGCCCGGGCTGCGGCCCGTTCCGGGATGGCGCCGACCATCGCGACGATGATCCGAAGCGCGGTTGCCGTGAGAATTGCCGGCATGTTGACCTGGGCGGCCCGGCGATTGGGCTCCGTGGCCCGGCCGGTCGGCGCCGGAGCGCCCACTGTGCCGCTGGCCCGAGCCCTCGGGCAGCGCTGCGGATTCGACGATCTTGAAAGCCGGTGTCGGCAGCGTCGGAATGCTGCGCCGGAGAAGCCGTTCGATGTCCCGCAGGTAGTCCGACTCGTCCGGGGATACCAGCGACACCGCTTCGCCGACGGCGCCGGCGCGGCCGGTCCGCCCGATTCGATGCACATAGTCCTCCGGCACGTTGGGCAATTCGTAGTTGACTACGTGAGGAAGCTCCTTGATGTCGAGTCCGCGCGCCGCGACCTCGGTGGCAACCAGCGCGGTCACCTGGCTGCGCTTGAACATGTCCAAGGCCTTCGTGCGGGCCGCCTGGCTCTTGTTGCCATGAATTGCCGCCGCCTTGATTCCGCAGCCTTCGAGCTGCTGGGCGAGCCGATTGGCGCCGTGCTTGGTGCGCGTGAAGATCAGGACCTGATGCCACTGGCCCTCCTGGATCAAATGCACCAGCAGGTGGCGTTTTTGTTCCTTCTGCACGCGGTAGGCGCGCTGCTCGACCAGTTCGATGGGCGCGTTGCGCGGTGCGACCTGTATCGACAGGGGATCGTGCAGCAGCCGCTCGGCCAGGCCCCGGATGTCGTCGGAGTACGTGGCGGAGAACAGCAGGTTCTGGCGCTTGGGAGGCAGCAGCTTGATGATCTTGCGAATATCGTTGATGAATCCCATGTCGAGCATGCGATCCGCTTCGTCGAGAACCAGAACTTGAATCTTCGAGAGATCGACCGCGCGCTGCTGCGCCAGGTCGAGCAGCCGGCCGGGCGTGGCCACCAGCACGTCGCAGCCGCTGCGCAGGGCGCTGATCTGAGGGTTGATGTTCACGCCGCCGAACACCTGGAAGGTGTGCAGGTGCAGATACTTGCCGTAACTTCGGGAACTCTCGGCCACTTGCGCCGCCAGTTCGCGAGTGGGAGCGAGCACGAGCGCCCGCGGCGCGCGGCTGGCGCCATGCGCCGTGTCGGCCTGCAGGCGCTGCAGGATCGGCAGGACGAAGCCGGCGGTTTTGCCGGTGCCGGTCTGCGCGCCCGCGAGCACGTCGCGTCCGGCCAGAACGGCGGGGATGGCCTGTAATTGAATGGGGGAGGGTGCATCGTAGCCCTTGTCGGCGACAGCACGCAGCAATTCGGGCAACAGCCCGAGATCGGAAAATGACATTGAAATCCTTTGAAAAACTTGGACTCGCACGACAGGTCTCGTCAAAGACTCTGCAGCGGTCAGCAGCGAGGAGGGGTAAATAAACGGAGTCGCCGAATGGACGGACCGCGAGCCAAAGGCGGCACTGACCGAGTACCAGCCTTACATTAGCTGAGCGCAGTGTACCCGGCGGCGGGGTTTGCGTCCAGTCGCGGCCGTAGGGCGGCTGCAATGCGCGGCGAATGGGGTTAGGCTACGGGCCCAGATGGACGCGCCACAGAGCATGGGGATTGCGACCCGCCCGCCGCTGCCGGCGCGGCTGTGGCGGGCGCTGATGGTGCTCGACGCATCCAGCAAGCTCGCGATCGTATGCGTCGTATTCGGCTGGTTCTTCATGAAGACGCTGGCCGTGAGCCTGGGTTCGTTGGAGCATGGCGTGCGGTTCTTCGAGATGTCGGCCGTGATTGCCGACCCAACGCGGCTGTTCTTCGGCGGCGACACCCCCGTGCATCACGCATTGTTCGCCCTGGTCTGTCTCGCCTGTCTGGCGGCGCCTGTCGCCGCGCATTTGACACAGACGCGGGCCGGCTGGCTCGGTCATCTTGCACCGGTGTCGCTCATGCTGACCTGCGGCGCGCTTTTGTACTGGCGCACTTCGGGTGAACTCCTCACGGCACCGGATGACGCCGCGTCGTTGCAGGGAAGCCTCCTGCAACTGGCCAGCGGTTGGATGCATCGGGGCGCGGACCTCGTGTCCCGGCACGTGTCCATCGGGGCCGGCAGCTACCTGGCGATGATCGGCAGCGTGGTGCTGGCCGTACAAGGCATCCGACGATTCGCCCGCCCCGATGCGCTACCCGGACCCGATGCGCCCCGATGACTTCATGGCCTTCGATGCCTGGGGTCTTGCGGAACTCGTGCATCGCGGCGAGGTCACGCCCCAGGCCCTGACGGAAGCGGCGATCCGGCGGATCGAGGCGCTCAATCCAATCTTGAATGCGGTCGTCGAGCGCTGCTACGAAGCGGCGCGAACCGCAGCCCTGCGCACGACCTCGGGCGCACGCCTGTGCGGCGTGCCGTTCCTGGCGAAGGACCTGAACATCGATGTCGCCGGATTGCACCTGACCGCTTCCTGCCGATGGCTGGACGGTCTCGCTCCAGCGTCCCAGGATGCGCCGCTGGCGGCCCGGTGGCGGGCCGCCGGGCTCAATATCCTGGGCCGGACCAATACACCTGAATTCGCGGCCGAATTCGTCACGGAGCCCACCTGGCGCGGGCCGACCCGCAATCCCTGGGACCTGGCGCGCAGCCCCGGCGGATCAAGCGGCGGCTCCGCCGCCGCGGTTGCATCGGGCATGGTGCCGCTGGCGCACGGTACCGATTCCGGCGGCTCGATCCGAGTGCCGGCGGCCGCCTGTGGATTGGTGGGCTTCAAGCCGTCGCGCGCGTGGGTGCCGGTGGGGCCTCACCTCGATGAACTGGCCGGAGGCCTCGACTGCGAGCACGTGCTCACCCGATCGGTGAGGGATTCTGCCCTGATGCTCGATTTGACCGCAGGTTCCGAGCCCACCTCGCGCGCGCCCCTGTACGCGGCCGCCGGCAAATTCGAGTCGGCGCTATCGGCCAGACTGCCGACCTTGCGCGTGGGCGTGACGCTGGCGGCGCCGGGCGGCATACGGCCCAGCGACGAGATAGCGGCGGCCGTCGAGGCGACGGCGAAACGGTTCGCCGCATCGGGACACACGGTGCGGGAGTTCCGCTTTCCCGATTCCGCCAACATCGGGGATTCGGCGTTCCTCATCTGGATGACCGCCATCGCCGAGGAGATCGATTTCCATCGCAGCAAGGTCGGCCGCGCACCCGAAAGGCACGAACTCGAGGCGCTCACTTGGGAGGCGATCGCCATGGGTTCTCGCCATTCGGCGCTCGAGTATGTGCGGGCGCGCCGCGCGCTCAGCGTGGCGACGCGCGACATGAGCGCGATCTTCGAGGAATTCGATCTGCTCCTGCTGCCGACCACGGCCGAGTTGCCGGTGATGACCGGTCAGATCGACGGAAGGACGGAGTCCTTCGATCTGAATCGATGGAACACGGAATCCTACGCGTACGCCCCGTACACGGAAATATTCAATGCCACCGGGCAGCCGGCCGTTTCCCTGCCGCTGGCGGTCTCCGCCGTGGGGCTGCCGATCGGGGTGCAGTTGGCGGCGGCGCTCGGGGACGATGCACGGCTGCTGTCGGTGGCGGCCTGGCTGGAGCGCGAGATGCCGTGGGCGCAGCGGCTCGCGGAATTGCGCGGCCGATATGCGTCGACTTGAGGGTGGGCGATGAACCGCGTCGCCCGCCGGCTGCCCGCTGCGGCGATCATG
The DNA here is from genome assembly GCA_963707765.1 of uncultured Gammaproteobacteria bacterium. GTDB lineage: Bacteria > Pseudomonadota > Gammaproteobacteria > Steroidobacterales > Steroidobacteraceae > Bog-1198. The sequence continues at coordinate 929,870 of CAVPQZ010000001.1, forward strand.
GCGTGCGCCGCGCTCGCGGCCGTTCTGTCGTTCAATGCGCTGCGCCAGGGTTCACGCCAGGTGACGGTCGCGCCCCTCGTGGCGCCGGCCGTGGATGCGGGCGCCGCAGCCGGGCGGCTCGCCGGTGCGGTGCGCCTGCGCACGATTTCCTACGATGAGCCGTCGGCGGCGAGTCTGCACGAGATACGCGCCCTGCATGCGTATCTCGAGGTGGCGTTTCCGCGGACCCACCAGGTGCTTCGCCGCGAAGTCGTCAACGACTACAGCCTGCTGTACACGTGGGCCGGACAGGATCCCGCCGCGAAGCCCATCGTGTTCATGGCGCACCAGGACGTGGTGCCCATCGCGCCGGGCAGCGAGAGTCGGTGGCATGCGGGTCCGTTTTCCGGCGAAATCCGCGACGGCTTCGTCTGGGGACGCGGTGCTTGGGACGACAAGGGCAATCTCATGGCGATGCTGGAGGCCGTCGAGTCGCTCGTCGAGGCGGGATTCACCCCGAGGCGCACCCTTTATCTCGTGTTTGGGTACGACGAGGAGAACGGCGGCGAGAGGGGCGCGAAGGCCGTGGCCGCCCTATTCAGCCAGCGCGCCGTCCACCCCGAGTTCGTGCTCGACGAGGGCCTGCTGATCGCCGACGGGATCATGCCCGGTCTCGAGCCGCCCGTGGCGCTGATCGGAATCGCCGAGAAGGGATTCGCCACGCTCCGACTGACGGCGTCGGCGCCGCCCGGGCACTCTTCGATGCCCGGTGCGCGCACCGCCATCGGATCCCTGGCTTCGGCCCTGGTGCGCATCAACCGCGCGCCCTTCGGGGCGGCGGTGGGCGGGGTCGCCGCGCAGACGCTGGCGGCGATCGCGCCGGAGATGCACGGCTTGAACCGAGTTGCGCTGTCGAACCTGTGGTTGTTCGAGCCTCTGGTGAGGCGGCAGCTCATGGGAACGCCCTCGGGCAATGCGATGCTGCGGACCACCACGGCCTTCACGGTCATCAGCGGAGGGAACAAAGAGAACGTGCTGCCTGAATCCGCCGAGGCGCTGGTGAATGTGCGCCTGCTTCCGGGCGACACGGTCGGCGTCGTCGTCGCGCATGTTCGAGAAGCGGTCCGCGACGAGTCCGTCCAAATCGCCGTTTTGCCGCAGGCCCAGGAGGCCTCGCCGGTCGCATCCACCCGCTCGGCGGCCTATCGAACCATCGAGCGCACCGTGCGCGAGCTGTTTCCCGGCGTGGTGGTGGCGCCGGGCCTGATGATCGGGGCGACCGATTCGAGGCACATGGTGCCGCTCGCCGACGACGTGTACCGGTTCTCCCCGGTGCGCGCGCGGCCGGAGGATCTGGCGCGCTTTCACGGGACCGACGAACGGATATCGATCGCCAATTATGGTCAGATGATCGCCTTCTATCGGATGCTCATAGAGCACGCCGCGGGCGGTCGATGACCGGTCAGTCGTGCTGGCGTGGCACGGGCGCGTCCGGGTGCCGTAATTTTTCGCGCCGGCGCCGGGTCAGTATCCCCTCGGTGTAGCCATTGGGTTGGTGGCGTCCCTCGAAGATCAAATCACAGGCGGCGTGGAAGGCGACGCTCGCGTCCAGGTCGCGGGTCATCGGCCGGTAGGCGGGATCGCCGGCGTTCTGTGCGTCCACCACTGCGGCCATGGCGCGCAGCGCGGACATGACCTCTTCCCGGGTGCAAACTCGATGATGGAGCCAGTTCGCCAGGTGTTGACTCGAGATGCGCAGGGTCGCCCGGTCCTCCATGAGCGAAATGTCGTAGTAGTCGGGAACCTTGGAGCAACCAACGCCGAAGTCGATCCATCGCACGACGTACCCCAGGATGCTCTGTGCGTTGTTGTTGAGCTCCTCCCCGATCTCGGCGCGGGTCCACCGCGGATTCCCGACCAGCGGCGGCGTCAAGATGTCGTCGAGCGGCGCGCGCCGGCGCGATGCCAAGCGCTCCTGCACGTCGGCCACATCGACCTGGTGGTAATGCAGGGCGTGAAGCGTGGCCGCGGTGGGGGACGGCACCCAGGCTGTGTTGGCCCCGGCCAGCGGATGAGCGACCTTGGTCCTCAGCATGTCGGACATCAAATCGGGCATGGCCCACATCCCCTTGCCGATCTGGGCGTGACCGCGAAGGCCGCAGGCGAGGCCGATGTCGACGTTCTGCCGCTCATAGGCCTCGAGCCAGACCGCCTTCTTCAGGTCGTTCTTGCGGGGAACCGGCGCGGCTTCCATCGAGGTGTGGATTTCATCGCCCGTGCGGTCGAGAAACCCCGTGTTGATGAAGACGACGCGATGCTGCGCGGCGCGGATGCATTCCATGAGATTAAGGCTCGTTCGGCGCTCTTCGTCCATGATCCCCATCTTCAAGACATGACGCGGCAGGCCGAGGAGGTCTTCGGCGGCGGCGAACAGCTCGTCGGCGAATGCCACCTCTTGGGCGCCGTGCATCTTGGGCTTGACGATGTAGACCGACCCGGCCCGCGAATTGCGCAGCGCCGGTGCCGGCCCGCCGGCGCCACCTGCCGCAGCGGGCTCTGCAGCGCACCTACGCAGGTCGTGGAGCGCGGCCAGCGAAGTCACCACGAGATCGATGAAGGTCTCCGGAACGGGCGAGCCCCGCAGCGTGACCGCATCCGACATCATGTGATGCCCCACGTTGCGCACCAACATGAGGCTGCGTCCCGGGAGCACCAGCCGACCGCCGCCGGGCGACGTGTACTCGCGGTCGGCATTCAGGCGCCGCAGGGCCGACGCTGCGCCTTTGTCGATCCGGGCTTCGAGGGTTCCCCGCATGAGGCCCAGCCAGTTCCGATACACACGCACCTTCTCGGCGGCATTCACGGCTGCGACGGAATCCTCGCAGTCCTGGATCGTCGTGATCGCCGATTCCAGGACAATGTCGCTGATGCCGGCGGGGTCGTCCCTACCGATGAGATGCCGACGGTCGATGTGCAACTCCACGTGCAGGCCGTGATGCTCGAGCAGGATCACGGCGGGTGATTCTGGGTCGCCCTGGTACCCGGCGAAGGCCGAGGCCGTTTCGAGGAATGAAGGCGGGGCGGCGCGCATGGCCACCTCGAGACGGTGTCCCGCCACCCGATATCCGACCGCGTCGCGATGGCTGCCTGCGGTCAGGGGAAACGCCTCGTTCAGGAACTGCCGCGCGTAGTCGATCACCTTGGCGCCGCGCTGCGGATCGTACGCGCCGCTACGCGCCGCGCCAGGGATTGCATCAGTGCCGTACAGCGCGTCGTACAAGCTTCCCCAGCGCGCGTTGGCGGCATTCAGCGCGTAGCGGGCGTTGCTGACGGGAACCACCAGCTGCGGTCCGGCCACCTGCGCAATCTCCTCGTCGACGTGGGCGGTATCCACCGAAAACGGGGCGCCTTCGGGCACCAGATAGCCGATGTCGATGAGGTGGGCGCGATAGGCCGCCGCATCGAAATCCGCGCCCGGGTGCTCGCGGTGCCAGGCGTCGATCGAGGCCTGCAGGCGGTCCCTCGTCGCCAGGAGGTCTGCGTTCCGCGGCGCGAAGCGGCGCACCAGATTGGCGAATCCATTGAAGAACGCGGCCGTATCGATGCCCGTGCCGGGCAACGCCTCGCGCGCCACGAACGCGTAGAGAAGTGAATCGAACTCGATGTCGTCGAACTGGACGGTGGTTTGCATGCCCGGGACCTGCTGGCGAAAGGACCGATGTCAAAGCCGATTATAGGGCCGACGGTGCCGTACGTTAGACTCTGGAGTCAATGACCCGACCAACGCCCGCCGATTTAGTGCCTCTGGAGGCATGGCAGCCGATCGCCTCCGGCAATGCGGAGTTGCAGCTCACTGCCGTCGGGGGACGCATCCCGGCGCTGCGGATGGATTTCGACTTCCGGGGGGGCGGCGGGTTCGTCGTCGCACGCCGTGCCTGGGAGCGGCCGGTGCCGCGCGAGTACGCGGTGAATCTGCGGATGCGCGGCCGGGGTCCGCTCAATGACCTCGAATTGAAGCTGGTGGATGCGACGGGACGGAACGTGTGGCGCCACGTGCTGAAGAACCTGGAGTTTCCGCACCGTTGGCGAAGACTGCGGATCGACAGCCGCGACATCGACTTTGCCTGGGGACCGTCGAGCGGTGGGGAACTCGAGCAACTCGGCTTCATCGAACTCGCCATCGTCGCGGGTCAGGGCGGCCAGGGTGCGCTGTGGATCGCCGACTTGAGCGTGGAGGACTGCACCCCGGCTGCGCCGCCGGCGCTCAGCGCCTCGAGCGAAGCGACGGGGTTCGAAGCATCGAAGGCGTTGAGCGCGCCGGGCTGGAGACCCATGCCGGGCGACCGGCGTCCTTGGGTCATGATCGATGGGCTGCAGTCCCGTTCCTTCGGCGGTCTGGTCGTCGAATGGACCGGAGGGGCGCCCGCCGGCGGTTTTCGCGTCAGAGCCTCCGGCAATGGGCGCCGATTCAGAACGCTCTACACGGCCGCCCGGGCGGGCGGCGCGCGCAGCAACGTCTATTTGCCGGGGCTGCAGGCGAGATTTCTTCGCCTCGAACTCTTCGGGCCCTCGGCCGGTGCGGTCCTGCAGCCGCAGCCATTCGATTTTTCGCGCTCGATCGACGCTTTTTGGTACCACATCGCCGGGCGCGAGGCGCGCGCCTGGAGTCCGCGCTGGCTGCACCGGGAGCAAAGCCTGTGGACGCCGGTCGGCACCTCGAACGGCACTCATTGTGCGCTGTTGAACGAGGACGGCATGGTGGAGGTGGATCAGGGATCCTTTTCGATCGAGCCGATGCTGCGGGTGGGGGAGCGGCTCTACACCTGGGCGGACGTGGCCCCGCAACAGGAATTGCGCGAGCGCTTCTGGCCTCTGCCGGCCGTGGTTTGGGAAACCACCGAGTGGCGCCTGCGCATCGAGGCGCAGGCGACCGTGACCCATGGACTGCGGGTGTGGTATCGCGTGGACAATCTCGCCGGCCGGCACCTGTCGGCCCGATTGTTCGCGGTCTTGCGCCCGTTCCAGGTCACGCCGCCCTGGCAGAGGTTTCGCAATTTGGGCGGCGCTGCGCCGATCCGCGACCTCGCGTGGCGCGACGGGGCGGTGCTGGTGAACGCAACGACGATCGTCGCGCCCTCATCCGAGCCCGACGCATTTGGATGCCTGTGCTTCGATGAGGGCTTCATCGCGCCGCATCTGGCGGCCGGCGCGTTGCCGGGCAATATCGAGGTGCATGACTCCTTCGGCTTCGCGACGGGCGCACTCGCCTTTGGGCTGGAACTCGCAGCCGGCGAGTCCTGCGAACGGGTGCTGAACTGCGTACCGCGGGATGCGCCGGCGTCGGTGAATGCGCCCGTCTTCGATTGGAGCGGGCGGCTGCCGGTCGGTCAGTGGGGCGGGAATGGCTGGGTAGCGGGGGTCGTTCAAGCGGCGCTTACGGCGACCGCGCATATTCTGATCACGCGGAGCGGTCCGGCTCTGCAGCCGGGCCCCCGGCGCTACACCCGGTCCTGGATCCGCGACGGCGCGATCATGGGCGCAGCGCTGCTGCGCATGGGCCATTCGGACGAAGTACGGGACTTCATCCGCTGGTACGCCCCGAATCAGCGGTCGGACGGATTCGTGCCTTGCTGTGTCGACAGCGAGGGCATAGATTGGCTCGTCGAACACGACAGCCACGGGCAATTGATCGCATTGATCGCCGACCATTATCGATTCACTTCGGATCGCCCATTCCTCGAGGAATCGTGGCCCTTCGCCGACCGGGCGGCCCGGTGCATCGAGCGCTTGCTGGGCGAGGACGGGCTGCTGCCCATATCCGCGAGCCACGAGGGCTACCTCGCGCAGCCGGTGCATTCCTATTGGGACGATTTCTGGGCGCTGCGGGGCCTGCGGGACGCGGGGGGTCTCGCGCGCGCCGTCGGATTGCCGGACGCCGCGCAGCGATGGGACGCGCTCGCCCAACGGCTTGCCACGTCGGTGTTCGCCTCGATCGCGGATACGCGGGCGAAGCGCCATCTCGATTTCATACCCGGCAGCGTCGAATGGGCGGATTTCGATCCGACGGCGACCGCCAACGCGCTCTACCTGCTCGACATCCCGCCGGAGATGGACCGCCCGGCGGTGGAGCGGACATTCGATACCTATCTCGCCGATTGGCGCGCCAAACGCCGGGGCTCGGTGGTATCGCCCAACTACACGCCCTATGAGATCCGCAACATCGGCGCTCTGGTGAGGTTGGGCCGCCGAGATGCGGCGCTCGAGCTCCTGCGATTCTTCCTGTCGGACCGCCAGCCGCCCGCCTGGAACCAGTGGCCCGAGATCGTCTGGCTCGATCGCAGGTCCCCCGCGCATATCGGCGATCTCCCGCACACCTGGATTTCCGCCGAGTACGTTCTCGCGGTCCGCAGCCTGTTCGCCTACGAGCGCGAGACCGACGCCTCGCTCGTGCTGGCCGCGGGTGTTGCCGCCGAATGGGTGGACGGGGCAGGGGTGCAGGTGAGCATGCCCACCGCCTACGGCAACCTCGCGTACGAGCTGCGCCGGATCGATTCACGGACCTTGCAATGCGAGATCGGCAGCCGGATGGCGACGCGGGTGGTGCTGCGTCCGCCGCTGCCGGGCACGCTTCGCAGCGTGACGGTCAACGGCGTCGAACACGGGGACTTCGACGGCGAATCCGTGATCGTCACCGACACTCCAGCGGACATCCGCTGCAGCACCTCCTGATCCAGAGGCCGCGACCCAAGGTGAACGATCAGCCGAACGCGAACGCCGGCGACGCCCCCAAGGGCGACGCCGCTCACCTGGGCCTGTTTTACCAGGTCCGGCTGATACTTCGCGCCATTGCCTCCTCGCCGGTGGCCAAGCGGGTGCTGGCGCTCCTGATCACGCTGGTCGTGGTCGTGCTCGCCACGGCGTACGGGCAGATCCGTCTCAACGGCTGGAACAAGCCCTTCTACGATGCGCTGTCGCGCCGCGACCTCCATGATTTCCTGTATCAGCTGGGCGTGTTCTTCCTGATCGCCGGGTTTCTCCTCGTGCTCAACGTGGGGCAGCGGTGGCTGGTGGAGACGCTGGAATTGCGGCTCCGAGAGGGGCTCGTGGACAGCCTGCTGGCCGACTGGATGATGCCGCGCCGCGCCTTCTGGCTGGCCAGCGCGGGCACGATCGGCATCAATCCCGATCAGCGCATGCATGAGGACGCGCGCAAGCTGTGCGAACTGTCGGCCGACTTGGGCGTCGGACTATTCCAGGCATCGATCCTGTTCGGCACCTTCGCCGGCGTGCTGTGGGGCCTGTCGAGCGGGTTTTCCATCCGCATCGAGGATCGCGACTATGCGATCCCCGGCTTCATGCTGTGGGCGGCGATCGCCTACGCGGGCGCCGGCTCGGTCCTCAGCTACCGCGTCGGACGCAGCCTCATCGACCGAAGCGCGGAGCGGTACGGCCGGGAGGCGGATCTGCGCTTCTCGCTCGTGCGCGCCAACGAGCACGTCGACGACATTTCGCTCGCCGAAGGCGAGGCCGACGAGCGGCGCCGCATCCAGATCAACCTCGCCGCCGTGCTCGCCGCCACCCGGCGCATCGTGATGGGCCATGCGAATCTGGCGTGGGTCACCGCAGGCTTCGGATGGGTCACCATCGTGGCGCCGATCCTGGTCGCGGCGCCGCTGTACTTCACCGGCAAGGTGTCGTTCGGCGGCCTGATGATGGCCGCGGGAGCCTTCACGCAGGCGCAATCGTCGCTGCGCTGGTTCATCGACAATTTCAGCGCCATCGCCGACTGGCGCGCCAACCTGTTCCGGGTGGCGGCGTTCCGTCATGCGCTCATCACGACGCACGAGCCGCAGGGTTTCGAGAGCCGCATCGACTATGTGGAGGGCGAGCCCGGCGAGATTCGAATCGACGATCTTGCGATCGTGTCGGAGGCGAACGCCGACCGGCTCAAGGAAACCCATATCGTGGTGAAGGCCGGCGAGCGAGCGCTCATCCTGGGCGCGCCCGGCGTCGGCAAGACGCAGTTGTTCCGGGCGTTGGCCGGATTGTGGCCGTGGGGGACGGGGAGCGTCACCCGGCCGAAAGGCGAGCAGATCTTCTACCTGCCGCGCGGCACGCCGTACCTGCCGCGCGGCACCTTGCGGGAGGTTCTCGCCTATCCCATGAAGGCCGACAGCTTCCAGACGGCCGGCATCACCCGGGCCCTGTACCGCCTCGGGCTGGAGCGGCTCGCGCCCATGCTCGACGAGGCGCGCCGCTGGGAGCGGGAGTTGAGCCAGGACGAGCAACTGTGCCTCGCCTTTGCGCGCATCCTGATCCAGATGCCGCCCTGGGTCCTGATAGACGGCACCTTCGGCATGCTCGACGAGGATGTGCTGGAACTGGTGCTCGACCTGTTCGCGAAGGAACTCAAGAGCACGAGCGTCATCCACATCGGCGGGCCCGGCGAGGCGCATGCGCTGTTCGCGACCGTACTGCACCTCGTCAAGTTGCGCATGCCGCGGGGCCGGAAGTCCGGAGAGAGACCATGAGCGAAGCGCCGACGCAAGGCCTTGAGATCCTGCGGGCGCGGGCGGCGAAACTGCTGTTTCTCCCTTGGCTCGCGCTGGCGTCGCAGGTTTGGGCCGCGCCCTCGGATTTCGACTTCCACGCGCCTGCAGCGGTGCAGGCCCCGGCCCTGTCCGCCGCCATGCGCGATCTGGCGGGACGCATGGTTCCCGTCTACGAGGATCCTGATCCGGACCGGTATCTCGCGAATCTTTCGGTGCTGCAGATGACCGCCGGCGAATTCCAGGCCGCTTACGGGTCGCGCCAGTCGCTGCTCGACCGGCGGCGCAACGGCGACAAGGACCGACCGGTTACGCGCGGGATGGTCTTCGACTTGTACGCTCATGCCAAGAGCATGCAACTCGAGCAACGGTTGTCCTTCCCCGACGCGTTTGCCAAGGCATTCCAGGAGGACGTCGCGCCGCTCGACGATCAGGATGCCTACGCGGCCAATGAGTGGCTGCAGACGCCGCCCGGCAGCTATCGCGAGACGCTGCAAAAAATGCTCGACCGGCTGCGGACCAAGGGCAGCATCGGCACGGCCGACGCGCTGGCATTGATGTGGGCGTATATCGCCTACGAGGCGTATCGAGACTTCGGTCCGCTGATCGGGCCGCTCGAGGCGGAGGATGGACGCCGCCGTTACTCGGTCGAGGAAGCCGCGGTGCCGGTCGCGGGAGGGGCGCACATCTCGGCCTTCATCGTGCGCCCGAAAAACGCCGCCGACCCCGTGCCTACACTGCTCGAGTTCACGATCCATCAGTCGGAAGAGTACGCCCGGGAGAGTGCCGCCCGAGGCTACGCAGGCGTGGTGGCCTATGCTCGCCGCGATGCCGATGCGTCCCGCGGATCGGTTCCTTTCGAACACGATGGGGAGGACGCCCGGGAGGTCATCAATTGGATCGCCAAGCAGCCGTGGAGCGACGGCCGCGTGGGTATGTACGGCGAGGGATACAGCGGCTTCACGCCCTGGGCGGCCGCCAAACGTCCGCCATCGGCGCTCAAGGCCATTGCCACGGCCGCGGCGAGCGCGCCGGGCATCGACCTGCCCATGCAGGGCAATATCTTCCAGAATTCCGGCTACCGCTGGTCCCTGCATGTCGTGGATCCGGATGCGCTCGGCGATGCTGCATATGAAGACGAGGCCTCGTGGCGGGCATTCGACGAAAAGTGGTACAAGAGCGGAAGCCGGTACCGCGATTTGGGCCGCCTGTTCGGCCATCCCAATCCGTTGTTCATCCGCTGGCTGAATCACCCGAGCTACGATCGCTACTGGCAGAAGATGGTCCCGTTCCGCGAGGAGTTCGCGCGCGTCAACATTCCGGTGTTGACGACGACGGGCTATTTCGCACCCAGCGAGCCGGGCGACCTGTACTTCTTCACGGAGCACCATCGGTTCAATCCTCGCGCCGACCATACTCTGCTCATCGGTCCCTATGACGACGGCGTGATGCAACGAGGCTTGTCGCCGGCGCTGCGCGGGTACCAGGTCGATGCGGCGGCCCAGATCGATCAACGCGAGCTGCGCTACCGATGGTTCGACCACGTGTTCAAGGACGCACCATCGCCGTCGTTGCTGACCGCTCCCGTCAACTACCAGGTCATGGGCGCCAACGAGTGGCACCATGCGGCGTCCCTCGATGCGATGGGCGCCAAACCGATCAGGTTCTTCTTGAGTGCGGCCGCCACGGGGACCGGCCACCGCCTCACGAAGCGCCGCAAGGCGCAGGTCGCGTACACGGAGCAGATCGTGAGCCTCGCGGACCGCTCGGACGCAGGCACGACGGCGCCCGCCGATCTCGTCGGCAAGAGTGCGGCGGCGCGTCTCGGCACGCTGTTCGTGAGCGAGCCGCTGTCGAAGCCGGTGGAGTTCAGCGGCCGGTTTTCGGGTCGGCTCGATTTCACCGTGAACAAGATGGACATGGACCTGTACATCGCCCTGTACGAGCGCCTCCCGAGCGGAGACTATGTCCCGCTGTTCAGCCCAAGCTACGAATTCCGTGCGAGCTACGCGCAGGACCGGACCCGCCGGCGGCTGCTCAAGGCCGGCGAGCGTCAATCGCTGAGCTTCAAGAGCGAGCGCTTGATGAGCCGACGGCTGCAGGCCGGCAGCCGGTTGGTGATCGTTCTCGGAATCGACAAACGCCCGGACCGGGAGATCAATTACGGCACCGGAAACGATGTGAGCGAAGAATCTCTCGCCGACGGGGACGCGGCGCCGATTAAAGTCCGATGGTACGGAGATAGCTACGTCGAGATGCCGGTTCACCGGTAGGCGGGCGGGGGGGGCAATCGGCGTTGTTTTGGCCGCGGCTTGCAGTACTATTTCGCAGCGTCGATGTGAAGGAGAGGACCATGCTGCGCAGGAAACGCCGAGGCATCCATCGCGAGTATTCCGCATTGTCCGTCATGTTGTGGGCGGCATTGATGGGCCCTGTCCGTCCGGCTCACGCCGACCATTTCGTCGGAGCCCACTACGATGCGCAAGCCGATGTTCTGGTGGTCAGCCTGCATTATCTGGGGACCAATCCCGACCACGAGTTCACCGTGAAGTGGGGGAAGTGCCGCTCGCTGGCGAGCAACCCCGAGGTGCCGCAGCTGTCGGGCGTCCTGGCGGATTCCCAGTGGAACGACGCGGCGCGCGCTCCCTATACGAAGACGGTGCGGATCAGTCTCGCGGGCATGCCTTGCCGGCCGGCGCAGGTGACCCTGAGAAGCGCGCCCCGTTACATGCTGACGATCAGCATACCGGCCGCGCCGCCCCGGGCTCGATAGGGGTGGGCGCGCCGCCCCACAGGTCGAGTTGAACCATGGCCGAGGACTGGGTCGAAAACGGCGGGGCGGCGGCTCCAGGCATGCCCGGCATCGACCCGACCTGGTCGAACGGCACCAAGGAAATCGTCGGCTGCTCGCTCGGCGCCTCCCGAATCTGGTTCACCATCGGCGGCGGAATCATCAACGAGATCTATCATCCGCGGGTCGATATCCCGCAGATCCGCGACCTCGGCTTCATCGTCGCGGACGGCAAGGGGTTCTGGGTCGAGGTCAAGAGGATGAACTCCTACCAGCTCGAGCCTGCGGGCGCCGGCGTGCCTGCGGTGCGGATCGTGCACGAACACCCGCGCTTTCAACTGACCTTGCGCGTCGTGCCATCGGCCAATCGCGATGTGCTGCTGGTGGAAGCCGAGCTGGATGGAGACGAGGGCCTCCGGCCGTACGCGTTGCTGGCACCTCATCTGGGCGGCTCGGGCCGCAACAACAACGCGGAAGCCGCGCTTTACCACAATAGAAAAATTCTGTGGGCCCACCAGGGCCCCTTCGCGCTTGCGCTCGCCGCGGTGGACGGCTCGCAGTGCGACGCCTGGGGCCGCCTCAGCGCGGGTTTCGTGGGCACGAGCGACGGCTGGCAGGATTTCGCGAAGAATGGCGCAATGACCTGGGAGTACCGGTCGGCAGGTCCCGGCAACGTGGCGTTGTGCGGCGAGCTGCCGCGGCGGTCGGTATTGACGCTCGGCTTCGGCAGCAGTCCGGGCGCCGCAGCCACGCTGGCGGTATCGGCTTCGCTGGAGCCGTTCGACATCAGCTGGTCTCGTCAAATCCAGATGTGGCGTGTGTGGCACACGGATCGAGTCACCGCACTCGCCCCGTCGTCGAAGTTGCCGCCCGATCTGGTCGAGCAACTCGCCATATCGGCCATGGTGCTCCGCGTGCATCAGGACAAAATCTTCCCGGGTTCCATGGTCGCGAGCCTGAGCGTGCCCTGGGGCAATAGACGGGACGACCTCGGCGGATACCATCTCGTCTGGCCTCGCGACCTGGTTCAATGCGGCAGCGCGCTGCTCGCGCTTGGAAGCATCGAAGAGCCGCGCGAGATCCTTCAGTACCTCATCGCCACTCAGCATACGGACGGGCATTGGAACCAGAATCAATGGCTCGGAGGAAAGGAGTTCTGGAAGGGAATTCAGCTCGACGAGGCGGCGTTTCCGGTGCTGCTTGCGGCGGCGTTGGCCGACCGGGGACAGCTGCGCGGGATCGAAGTGTCGAAAATGATCGGCAGGGCGCTCGGCTTCGTGGTGCGAACCGGCCCCGCCAGTCCCCAGGACCGGTGGGAGGAGGATGCCGGACTGAATGCCTTCACGCTGTCGGTCTGCATCGCCGCACTAGTGGCGGGCGCCGAGTTCCTCGATGAAACCGCCGCAGCCTTCGCACGATCGCTCGCCGATTTCTGGAATGCGAAAATCGAGGACTGGATCACCGCGCACGACACGTCGTTGGGGCTCGCCCACGGCGTACCGATTTACTACGTCCGCGCCGCTCCGGAGCAGGTGATGAGCGATCCTTCCGCCATCGGGTGGCCGATCCCGATCCGCAACCGCCGGGATGGCGCCGCGGTGCCTGCGGCCGATCAGGTCGGCGGGGATTTCCTGCAGCTCGTGCGCTTCGGGCTCCGGTCGCCCGACGACGGCGCGGTGGCGGGGAGCGTGAAGCTGCTCGACGCGTTGCTGCGCCGGGAGACGCCGGCCGGTCCCGCCTGGTATCGCTATACCGGGGACGGCTATGGCGAACACGACGACGGCTCGGAATTCGACGGCGTCGGCCGCGGCCGCCTCTGGCCGCTGCTGACCGGCGAGCGGGGCCATTACGAGCTGTGCCGGGGCAACGATCCCGTGCCTTACCTTCGCATGATGGCGGCCACGGCGACGGCTGGCGGCATGCTTCCCGAGCAGATTTGGGATGCCGCGGACATTCCCGAACGGCTCCTGTACTGGGGCAAGGCCACGGGCTCGGCGACGCCGCTGGCCTGGGCGCATGCCGAGTTCGTGCAACTCGCCATCTCGCAGGGACGCGGCCATCCGGCAGATCGGCCCCTGGCCGTCTGGCGCCGCTACCGTGGGAAGATTCCGAAGTTGACCACGGCTTATTGGTGCGAGCACGCGCCCATCGCGAGCGTGCCGGAAGGGGTCCGCGTCTGCCTATGCATGAAGGCACCCGGTGCGGTTCGAGCGAGCATCGACGCCGGCCCCACCGGCGCCGAGGTTCCGACCCGCGATACCGGTCTCGGGTTGCATGTGGTCGAGATCGAGCTGCACGAGGCGCAGGCGGGCCAGGTGCTGCGCTTCGATTACCGCCGCGAGCGGCCCGAGTCCTGGACGGGAACGGTTAATGAGGTGCGCGTAACGGCTCGTTGACAATGTTCTGCCATGGAATCGTGAAGCAAATTTAATGTGCCTCGGTCCGTGTTGAAATCACTGTTGGCGCAGGCCGTGCGCCGCATCAAGCCCCGGGTGCAGAGCAGCAGCGGGACTTGGCAGCACTGAATACAAAATATCATAATGAGCCCGCAACGGCCTCGTCCATAGAAGATCGCGCGCTCAACTGAATTTCCCGACCATGATTTCAATCGAAGAGGTAGATTCACATGGAAAGTAACGCAAAGCATTCACGACGCAAAGTGCTCAAGATCGGCATTACCGCGCTGTCGGTTGCGCCTCTGGCTGGCTTGTCGGAGCGAGCGTTCGCCACGCAGAATGCGGCGGTCCGGACCGCCCTGAAGTTTCAAGATCATCCGAACGGCGACAAGCGGTGCAGCGTCTGCGTCAATTTCGTGCCGAACAAGGACAAGCCGAACAACGACGATGCGGTGAACGGCTGCAAGCTGTATCCGGGCGACACGGAAATCTGCCCGCACTGCTATTGCGTCGGCTTCGTGCAGAATCCGGCGGCGACGGCGGCGGGGGCTGCCTGGTCGCCCTGGGGAACCGCCGCTAAGAAATAGACGGCATCCGGGGTGCTCGATGGCGGCGGCGAAGTCAGGCCGCTGTGGCTATTCGTGCGTCCCAGCGACCTGCACGAATATATTTCGCCGCCATTCGAACCTGGCGCCCATCTCGCGGCACTCACTGGAAGATCGACCTATAATCGTCAATCCAGGAGGTGGGAAAATGACCAGGATCGCCCGATCATTGATGGCGGCGGCGTTGCCGATGGCGGCCTTTGCTCTAGCGCCGGGCGCAGCCATGGCTCAGAGCTATACCGGAAGTTGGCCGGTCCATGTGGCCCTGCCGCCCCAGTTCGCCGATACGGCTTGCCTGAAATTGGTCGAGAACGGCACGGCCGGAGCGCCGCACGGCGGCTCGGCCTCGTTATCCGGGCCGATGGTGGGCGACATTACGGATGTCGGCACATTTATAATCGTCAACCACCTCCTCGTCGTGACCATCGAAGCGGGGTCGGACACAGGTTCGAACGCCGGCCTGGTGTTCATAGTCCCTGCCAGCGATGGCGACCTCGGCAAGGGTGTTTACGAGAACGTCTACGGCGGGGAAGATTTCATATCGGGGGCACTGACCCTCGGAGCCAAGGGCGGCTGCTGAATTCGGCGATGCGAAGGGCGGCGTCGCCGGCGGCGCCGGCCTTGACATAATCTTGCCTGGTGGGCAGTTTGCAAGCGAGGGGTAAGGTTTCACGGTGCGCGGCCGATACCTCTGCAAGGAACGCATGACGAATCGAACCTGGACGCGTGACGATGCAAATAATCCCGGCTACCGACAGCATTTTCTACGTGAAAGAGCTGCTCCCGGAGCAACTGTGTCGGTCGATCATCGCCACTTATGAGCAGGACCCGCGCAGCCATCCCGGATACATCATCCGCGGTCGCGGCGAAAAAGAGCCCGGGGACGAGATCAAGGTCAGCACGGACTTGGTCATCACCGAAGGAGGCGCTTGGACCGAAGCCTTCGGCGGGGTGAACCGGGCCGTCAATGCCGCTCTCCAGCAGATCGTGGCGCAGGTTCCGGCGCTGCAGATTTGGCCGCTGTGGTGGACGGGCTACAAGATCCAGCACTACCGGAGAAATGAAGGCCATTTCAAATGGCACTTCGACGCCATTGGGCCGGGCACGTGGGAGCGCCAGCTGGCGATGGTCATTTACCTGAATTCCGTCCAGGAAGGCGGGGAGACCAGCTTTCATCGGCAGGATCTGCAGGTGAAGCCGATCGCCGGCGATGCCGTCATCTTTCCGACCTTCTGGACTCACGCGCACTGTGGGCAGATTCCTCGATCGGAGGACAAGTACATCATTTCCTCCTTCGTCAGTTTCGACATTCCCGCGACGGCGGGGAAAGAAGCGCCCGGCTTGGACGCTGATCGCCAGGATGCTCACGCTGGACGCCCGGAGCTGAAGCGGGCGGGGTAGGAGCGCTCCCACCCTCGGAGCGCATGATCCGTGTCAATGCGCGGCGGGCCGGTCCCGCTCCCCCGCAAGCTTGCGTTCGACATCGGGCGCTTGCCCGCAGGATCCGTGCCCCAGGAGCGTGACCGCGGCCGCGCAGGCATCGATCTGGAGGTGCTCACCGGGTGACGCGGCGGCGGCCGGCGGCGCCGCGCCGTTGGGCCGGAGCGCGGAGCTGTCGCGCAAGATCTGGTAGACGGCGGCCGGTGTGAGTCGTGGATTCATGGCCAGCAATAGCGAGGCGACGCCGCTCACCTCGGCAGTGGCCACGGAATAGCCTGTGGCAAAATCGTATCGGTTGCCCGGCAGCAAGGTGAGGATTTCCCTACCAGGGGCGTAGAGCAGGGTGGGCCCCGATTCGGGTGCTTCGGCGCTGGCCACCTCGATGACCCCGGACTGATGGACGAGTCCCGGGGATGCCGCGCCGATGAACACGATGCCGCGCCGCAGGCCTTCGCGGATGAGATCCTCGAGCAGCGGATCCTTCGGTCCCGCGATGCTCAGATTGATGACCTGCGCCTGCGCATCGAATGCCGCAGCCAACGCGCGGGCGATGGTGAAGGAATTGCATCGGGCGGAATCCGCATCGGCTTCGAGTTGCCAGCACGCCTTGTACACCTGGAGCCGAGCTGACGGCGCCACACCGACGATTCCTTCCCGGTTGTTGGCCACGGCGGCAATGATTCCCGCGACCTCCGTTCCATGCCGGTCGCGGATGAATTGGCCGCTGTCGGCATCGACGAAGTTGGCCGCCGATTCGATGTTTCCACGCAGGTCTTTGTGTTCGATGTCCACGCCCGTGTCGATGAGAGCCACCCGAACACCCTGGCCCTGCGACCAGGAGTGGGCCCCGGCGACATCCATCTGCCAGAATCCGCTCTGCAGGCCGACGTATGGGTCGTTGTAGGCGCCTCCCGTCCGCGCGGCGAAAGTCTGCAAGGGCTGCACGAGTCTGATGCGCTGATCCTGGGAGAGTTTGGCGAGGAGCGCCGCGCGGTCGGTTCCGGGCGGGGTTTCCAGCACGGCGCAATGCATGTGCAGGGGCTCGATCGGCCAGCCGCTCACCTCGCGCAGCCCGTAGTCGTGTTCCACGGAGCGCATCACCGACAGCGCGCGGGCCGTAGGGCCGTAGCCCGCGATGCCATCGTAGCCGCGCGGAGTGCTTCCGGCATGCGCCATGAAGGCGGCGGAGCCGCTGTCCACTCCCGCAATGATGAGGGTGTCGGGTGAAAACGTTTCCGGCACACCGAGTGCGCGGGGCTGTATTTTCACCGACATGATGCCGCAGCCGGAAAGCCAGGCGGCCGCCAGCAGGGCGGCCGCTCGCGCCGCGCCGTATCGGATCATCGCAGCGGCCCGCGGGAGGGCTCGGGCGTCGGATCGACCGGGCGGTCGGACGTGGATGGGTACTGCGTCGGTTCGGCGAATCGAACGCTCGCGTGCCGGCGCAGTGTGGCCAACGCGTCGGCGACCGGGCGGACCCCGGTCGATGCGAGTGAATACACGCCCGCCTCGGTCGGTCCGGAGACGATGCGCAGCTGCGATTCCTCGAGGATGGCATTCAGCTCAACCAGGGTTACGGTGGGAGCGAACACCGCCCGAATGACCTCGCCCGATGGATGTCGCGCGGATGTGGTAACGGTGTAATAACCGTCCTGCGTGGGGCTGCGATGAACATCCATCCATCGATTCGCCGACATCATCCCGAGGAGCGCCACGATGGCCGCGCCCGCGGCCCACAGGGCGCGCCTCGGAGGCGCGCCTCGCGACGCAGCACGGTCCGCTTCGGGTGCCGTGGGCCGGGAACCCTGGTGATTGACCTCATCGAGCCGCGCGTGCAGGCGTTTCAGCGCCGGCGCGGGCAGATACTCGATGGCCGCATCGCCGGCCATCCGTCCGCGAATGAGCCGCTCGCGCTCCAATTCCGCGCGGCAAGCCTCGCACTCGCGCAGATGCGATTCCACCCGGGCGCGCTGCGGTCCGGCCAGGGTTTCGTTGACATACCAGGGCAGCAGCTCTTGGAGTTCCTCGTGTTCCGGCCCACCGACGCTAACACCGATGCTCATTCGACCCTCGCTGATGATGCGGCTGAAAGCCCACCCATGGCGGGCAGGCACTGGCGCAGTTTCTGACGCGCATGAAACATCCGCGCCTTGACGGTACCTACGGGGGCATCCGTGATGGCTGCGATTTCCTCCAAGGAGTACCCCATGGTGTACGCCAGCTCGAGCGTCAGCCGCTGCTCGATGGGAAGCTGGCTCAGCCCATGCGCCACCCAATCCGTGATCTCGGCGGCCAGCACCGGATCCGACGTGGGTTCCTGCTGTTCGCTCAAACTCACCGTGGCGGAGTGGTG
Source organism: uncultured Gammaproteobacteria bacterium (assembly GCA_963707765.1). GTDB lineage: Bacteria > Pseudomonadota > Gammaproteobacteria > Steroidobacterales > Steroidobacteraceae > Bog-1198. Next base: position 947,983 of record CAVPQZ010000001.1, read on the forward strand.
GCTCTGCCGCCGCACGCACCGGAGCGCCACGCGGTAGGCAATGCCGAAGATCCACGAGGACACCTGCGATGCATAGCGGAAATCACCGGCGCTCTGCCAGACGATCATGAACGTGTCGTTGACGATCTCCTCGACGTTTTCATAGCGCGGCGTGAATCGCGACAGGAACCGAGTCAGGCGGCGGTGATAGCCGAGATACAGCTCCTCCAAGGCACGCCGATCCCCACCCGCCACGGCGCGCAGCAAGTCGCGGTCGTTCGATCCCATCGAGCCTTTGGCATGCACGTTCATCGTCGGCCGTCGCTCCAGCTTCCACAAGCTACACCTGTAGGTACCGCCGGCGCGCTATAAAGTTGCGCTGCCAAGCCCTAGAACCGCCAAATCACTGTTCCAGTCCAAACTCCGCCCGCGGCGGTGTTATAAAACAAGGACTTGGCTGCGTTCCCCGCGTCGACGAAGGTGACGGCGAACGAGATCCGGGCAATATCGTAAAGCAGGCCCGCGCTGCCGTAGGCATACCTAGCGGCTCCGGCAAGATGGTAGCAACCCGCCCCCAGGCTGCCGCTGAGCCGACCGATGAGGGGGAGGTGCACATCGACCTCCCCGGATTCAGCGGCCACTCTCTCGAACTGGCCATAGTCCAAAATGCGCGGGGTATCAGGCGAGTACTGCACGCTCAACTCGATCCAGTCTCCGTAGGTGGTGGCGAAATCCAGTTCGTCGTAATCGTACCGCGAGGCGTTTCCCGTTCCGGGATAGGCGTAATGGGACGCGAGCAGCCGGCTCCGCCAGTCAGTGCCTGGAGTCCATGCATACCCGACGAAGCCGGCCAGTTCTCCCGAAGTGCCTGAGCCGGGATCGACGCGGACCGTCGATGCAAACGCGCCGGCGATGAACCCCGAGGCATTCGCATAGTGCAAATCCAGCTGAACCGCAGCCTGGTCGTCGCTCCGGGATATGCCGCGGACCAGATAGTCGCTGGTGAACTCGATCGAACCGCCCCACACATCGGCGGCCCTGCACGGGATCGCCATGGCAGCGCCAGCCGTCATCAATATCAGCCAGGCGCGGATCAAGCGCGCCTGGTCGCGGCCAACAGAAACGGTGTCGAGCATCGCGTCGTGGGTTTGAGTCAATCCGGCAAATCCCAATGCCGGGCGCCAGCATTGGGCATGCACGAGCCGCAGTCAACTTCGCGTACCCGATCGAGTCGCATGCCGCCCTGGCCTTCGCGAACAGCGGCGCGCGCAGATTCACCATGGACCCGCGGATCCGGCCATCGCTTCAATGGAAATAAACCCCATAATCGATTGTTTTATAGACAGATGAAATTCCTGTTCGAGCGACCGCCTCCGTGCCCGCGGACGCAGCGTCATGCGGTAACAGGCCTCCTGCCTGCTCGCACGGCAGCGACTGGCAGTAAGTGAGTGCCCAATATCAGCGAAAAGGTTTGCCGGGCGGGTCTTCGGCGAATTCGCGGTTCAGGTCCCGGGTGATGCGGGCGAGTCACCGCTTCGGGCGCCGTTGCGATAGACATCATCAATCGCTCTAATCGGTTTAATTGTCTGGATCAATTCGTTTCCTGCGCTTAACCTGTCCAGCGTGTAGTTCTAATGCCGGACCGGTCGAGGAGACCCCATGTCAAGTGAATCCAAATGCCCGTTCTCGGGCGATGCTCGCAAAAACACCGTGGCGGGAGCCCCGTCGAACGCGATTTGGTGGCCGAATCAACTCAAGCTCTGCAACCTGCACCAGCATTCCTCCAAGTCGAACCCCATGGGGAAGGACTTCAACTACGCCGAGGAGTTCAAGAGCCTCGACCTGAATGCCGTCGTCAAGGATCTTCATGCCTTGATGACGGACTCACAGGAGTGGTGGCCGGCAGATTTTGGGCACTACGGACCCTTGTTCATTCGGATGGCATGGCACAGCGCCGGCACGTACCGCACCGGCGACGGCCGCGGAGGCGCGGGGAGCGGCAGTCAACGATTTGCTCCGCTGAACAGTTGGCCGGATAACGTCAACCTCGACAAGGCGCGACGGCTGCTCTGGCCGATCAAGCAGAAATACGGCCGGAAAATTTCATGGGCCGACCTCATGATCCTCGCCGGCAATGTGGCCCTGGAATCGATGGGCTTGAAGACCTTCGGTTTCGCCGGCGGGCGCGAGGACATCTGGGAACCGGACGAAGACATCTACTGGGGCTCTGAGAACAAGTGGCTGGATGACAAGCGCTACTCCGGTGATCGGGATCTCGAAAATCCACTGGGCGCGGTACAGATGGGCCTGATCTACGTCAATCCGGAAGGCCCGAACGGCAACCCGGATCCGATTGCCGCGGCGCGGGACATCCGCGAAACTTTCGCACGCATGGCGATGAATGACGAAGAGACGGTGGCGCTGATTGCCGGCGGTCACACGTTCGGCAAAACTCACGGAGCCGGTGATGCCGCGCTGGTGGGTCCCGAACCGGAGGCTGCCGGTATCGAGGAGCAGGGCTTCGGGTGGAAGAGCCGATTTGGCACTGGCAAAGCGGGCGACACGATCTCCAGCGGGCTGGAAGTGACATGGACCCGCACACCGGCGAAGTGGAGCAATGACTTCTTCTCGAATCTGTTCGGCTACGACTGGGAGCTGACGAAGAGCCCGGCCGGTGCGCATCAATGGAAGCCGAAGGGCGGCGCGGGCGCGGGTACCATCCCGGATGCTCACGATCCGTCGAAGCGCCACGCGCCGGCCATGTTGACCACCGATCTCGCGTTGCGCTTGGATCCCGTCTACGAAAAGATTTCGCGGCGCTTCTTCGAGAACCCGGATCAGTTCGCGGATGCATTCGCCCGTGCGTGGTTCAAGCTGACGCATCGCGACATGGGGCCCCTGTCGCGTTACCTCGGCCCGCTCGTGCCCAAGGAGCGGCTGTTGTGGCAGGACCCGCTTCCCGTGGTGGATCATGAGCTGATCGGCGGTGAGGACATTGGCGCCCTGAAGGCGAGGATCCTCGCAGCCGGGCTTTCCGTCTCCCAATTGGTGAACACGGCTTGGGCGTCAGCGGCAACCTTCCGCGGCAGCGACAAGCGCGGTGGGGCCAATGGCGCACGTATTCGCCTCGCGCCGCAGAAGGATTGGGAAGTCAATCAGTCGCCAGAATTGATCAGGGTCCTGCAGGAACTCGAGAAAATCCAGAAAGAGTTCAACGGCGCGCATCCCGGTAAGCGGGTTTCGCTCGCGGACCTGATCGTTCTCGGCGGATGCGCCGCCGTCGAGGCGGCGGCAAAAAAGGCCCACGTCGACGTGACAGTGCCCTTCACGCCGGGCCGGACGGACGCCTCGCAAGAGCAGACCGACGTTCATTCGTTCGCCGTGCTGGAGCCGATCGCCGACGGGTTCCGCAACTACGCCCGAAAGGGATTCGAGGGATCGGCAGCTGAACTGTTGGTGGACAAGGCGCAGTTGTTGACGCTGACCGCCCCTGAGATGACCGTCCTGATCGGCGGCCTGCGCAGCTTGAATGCGAACGTCGGCCAGTCGCAGCACGGGGTCTTCACCAAGCGACCCGGGGCGTTGACCAATGACTTCTTCGTGAATCTGCTGGATATGAGCACGACGTGGCGCAAATCCGCGGCCGCTCCGGACCTATTGGAGGGTCGGGATCGGGCAACGGGTGCGCTCAAGTGGACCGGCACCATTGTCGATCTGTTGTTCGGTTCGAATTCCCAGCTCCGAGCCCTGGCGGAAGTCTATGCGTGCGCCGACTCGCAGCCGGCGTTCGTGCGGGACTTCGTAGCGGCTTGGAATAAAGTGATGAACCTGGATCGCTTCGACCGGGGGTGATGTGCAGAGAGCGGGAGCCAGCGAATCAGTTCGGTTGCCGGCGCAGGCCCAGCAGGCGCCGGGCGGCTCTGGCTCCCGCGGCCAACCGGTGGAGTCCCGAGAACAGAATCTCGTCCGGAGTGGTCGGGTTCGACTTCGAGATCATGCCGATGCCGGCAATTTTCAGGGCGTCGCGAAGCTTCGACCGTCCGGGCGAGGTCGGGTGCAGTCCCAGGCGACGCAGTAGACTGTTGGCCTGATACACTCGTGCCAACCGATCGATGGCTCGGAAGCTGAAGCCGATGCTCACGCTTACGGAAATGTTGTCGCCGTTCTGCACCCAATGGGGAGCCAACGGCGGGTGGTGCACGGCGGCGCCGGGATCCAGCCGAAACACCGTGCCGCGGCTCTGCAGCTCGGGGCGATACTGGGCAGCCTCGAAATCCCCGGCGTAGAACCGCTCGATGTGATCCTCCGGAACCACGTCACGGTCGTCGGGATTGTGCACGCTCACGTTCTTCGAACCGTGGACCTGGAAGAGAAAATTGGATTCGTGATCGATGTGGAAGGGAGTCGTCACGCCCGGGGATGCCATGAACACCGTCAGCGACGACCATGTGATCGTGTCGTGCAGGGGCTGGCCCGACAGTTCCTCGAACTCCCGCAGCACGCGAAGCATGAGCTCTTGGTACTCCGGATCGACGGTGTCCACGCTGGTCAGCTTCAACCAAATCCGTGACTCGCCGAGCTGGCGGATGGTTTCGGCCATCTGGGCTTGCAGCGGCATATGCTTGAACTTCGCATCCGCGAGTGCCGTTTTGGCACTGCGCGCAACGAATTTGTGCAAGTCGCCGCGCGAGAGCATGCGTTCGGCGACGGCGGCCAAGCGCGGCAGCTCGAAAAGTTTGCTGCCTGCGAAGCCATGGCGAAAAAGGAACGGGCGGCGATTGAACTTCCGCTCGAATTCGAGCGGATCCACGATGAGCACGCGGTCCCGTGCGGGGGATTCGCATATCCCGAGTGCGTGGGTCGCGCCGCCGGAACCCATTTGCAAATTGAACGGTTTCATCATCCGCGGACTCCGCGCCGCCCCAACCGTGGTCTATTTGGCGAAATAGTAGCCTTTGTAGGCGCGTATCGAGTGCTCGGGGTGCAATGGAATGTGGCATCCGAGCGGCGTCTCCCATTCGTCCACCAATTGATAGCCCAACGACCGGAACACACCCGTGAATTCGGCCTCATTGAACAAATGGTTCGGCAGCAGCCCGGCTCCCATGTTTTGCAGAGTGACCGCGGATGCGAGTGAATAAACGGGTACCTTATTCAGCAAGGACGTGCGGCGGCAGCGCTGTTTGGCGGCGCAAGGTCTCGAAAGGCGCCTCGATGAAGTGCAGCACCCCCGCCGCCAGCAATACATCGGCCTCGCACAACCGCAGCATTGAGGTCGTAAAGCACAAACCGGGCGCATCCAAATCGGCGGTTGCATCGATGCCTTCGGCAACCACTGCGGGCAGGTCGTTGACGAGCCACGTCAATTGCGGTGGATAACGCAGATGCTTGCGGAAGGCACAGTAGCTGATGCCGATGTTCCCTCCCCAATCGAACAGCAGGCGGCAGTCCGGCAGCAATCGGGTGAGCCAGAACAGGATGGGATAATCCATCGGAAACACGCGAAACAGGTCATGAGCCAACCGCCGCGCACCGGCTGGATTGTCATAGCCGACCAACCGATTGGCCGGGATGGCGCGCAGCGCCGTCTGGAAGTCCGGGTACACGCCGCTGAAGAGCCGAACCGTACCATGAGCACGGTTGAAGTAATGCTCGTAGGCCAACTGCAACGGAGCGCGCAGCAGGGGAATTCGCGCCGCGGCGCCGACCCCCGCCAGGGCCAGCTTGCGTGCGTATGAGGCGCTCGGATCGCGCTCGATGTCGGAGCCCACCTGTCGCATGGCTACCCGAACGGTGCCGCAGCCGGAAATTACCGACAATTGGCTATGCTCCGCCTCCGGCCATAGGAAATCACCGACGCTGGTTGCACTGCGATGGCACGCTTCGGGCGGGCCGCTGGGATTCCGTGGGTCCTCAATGGAGAGGGAGCGGCTCCGCCAAGAGCGTATCGATGGCCTCGGGATCTACCGGTTTGGTCATGTGTCGGTCGAAGCCGGAATCCTTTGCTTGTTGCCGATCATCATCTCGGCCCCATCCGGTCACGGCCACCAGGCCTATCGCGGCGCCCCAGGGTTCTCGGCGAAGTGATCGGGCGACCTCATAGCCGCTCAAGTCGGGCATTCCGAGGTCGATAAATGCGACCTCTGGGCGGAACGTCTGAGCCAGCGTGAGCGCCGACCTGCCGGTATAGGCCACGCGTACCTCGTGCTCGAGGATTTCCAGGAGCGCGGCAAAAGTATCGGCTGCGTCGCTATTATCGTCGGCTATCATCACACGACGCCGCGGTGTGGGATGGCGAGGAGAGCCCGGTCCGCTCGGCCGCGAATGAATGAATCCGGAAGTGCTCAAAGGCAACCGCACGATGAACTCGCTGCCACGCCCCGGTCCGTCGCTGTGCGCCTCAATCGCTCCGCCATGCAATTCGAGCAGACCCTTCACGAGGGACAGCCCAATGCCCAAACCGCCGTCGGAGCGAGAAGATGCGCCATCAATTTGAGAGAATACCTCAAATATCCGCGTGAGCGCTTCGGGCGCAATACCGATACCGTCATCTTTGACCGATAGACAAAGCATGTCATTCACGACGCTCGCTGCAAGCCGGATTTGACCGTCAGGATCGGTGTACTTGGCGGCATTGGTTAGTAGGTTGGAAAGCACCTGCGAGAGGCGCAACGGGTCTGCATATATACTCAGATTCTCGGAGGGCAGCGTGACCGTGAGTTGATGATTCTTGCCGTCGATCAACGGGCGCGCGGCTTCGATGGCGGAATCGACTACCTCGGTCAACCTGACATGCGTCTTTTTGAGTTCAAGCTTGCCCCGGGTAATCCGCGCGATGTCGAGGAGATCATCGAGCAGCAACGCCATGTGCCCGACCTGGCGTTGAATCACGGTCTGCGCCCATTGAATCTGCGAGGCCGCCAGCCTCGGGGAGGCAAGCACGTGAGAGGCGGTCCGTATGGGGGCGAGGGGATTGCGCAGCTCATGCGCCAGCGTTGCGAGAAAAAGATCCTTTCGGCGGTCCGCTTCCCGAAGCGCCGCCTCCGTCGCCCGCAGAGCTTCGAACTGATCGCGCAACTGGTACTGACGCGCTCGAGCGCGGATCGCCGCCTGTATTGAACTCAAGAGGGTGCGAGAGGAAGTGGGGCGTTCCAGCAGCGTGACGTTGCGCAAAGAATCGAGCACCCGCTGCGTGCCGGACGCCGGAGCGCCGGTGCGGCACAGGAGAACGATGGGAATATCCGACCAGGGCGGCTGATGCGATAAGGCCGCGAGCAGGCGATCGATATGAGGATCGGCGAACGCGGAATCGGTCATTACAATGGCGCCCAACGAATTCTCGATTTCCGCCAGGAGCGGCGTCACGCCATCGCACGCGAGGGCCGAAATATCGGCATGGTGGAGCAATTCCAGGGTCGCTTCTCGGTCCCGTCGCGTTGGAGCCATCAACAAGACACGATAGGCATCCATCGCGGCACCTCCTAGCTGCCTGGGCCGTCCGCCCGGAGCCGCTCCACCCCCGCGCCGGCATGCCCAATCTCGATCGGTCCTCCGGTCAGTACGCCGCGCAGCTGGAGCAGGGGCGCACTCAAGTGAATGCCGAGTTGGTCGAAGCGCAGCTCTCGTATGGCGTCCTCGTGTCCACCGGTACGCTTTTTGAGTACCGAGATCGCTTTTCGCACCGTGCCGGCGAGTTCGAAGTAGCGCAGCAACACGACCGAATCAGCAAGATAACTTGCGTCCACCGGGGAGGCCATATTGGCGCCAATTATGCCGCTTTGCGCCACCGTAAAAAATGTCGCAATCCCCTGATTGTTCAAGTAGGACAACAGCTCATGAAGCTGCGCGGTCAGGAAGCTGTTTTGCGGCATTGCGTTAAGATAGCCGTTGAGACTATCGATGATGACCACGCGGGCGCCATTTCCCTCCACGCTATCGCGAACGGCGTGCGCGAACTCCCCGGGCGAAATTGCCACCGGATCGATTTGGCGAATGGCAATCTTCCCGGCGCCGCTACCCTCGTGAATGCGCATGCCGATGCTGGTCGATCGCGCCAGCAGTGCCGATTTCGTTTCGTCGAATACGAAGGTTGCCGCGTGCTCCCCCCGCGCAGCGGCGGCCGTGGCGTACTGCAGTGCGAGAGTGGATTTTCCGGAGCCGGGCGGACCGATGAGCAGTGTACTCGTCCCGCGTTCGATGCCGCCGCCCATCAGCGCATCGAGCGCCGCGACGCCGCTGGGTAGGAATTCTCTCCGATACGGTGAGGTGTGGTCCGCAGCCACCAAGCGCGGATACACCGTCAAGCCCCCACGGCGAATCGCAAAGTCGTGGTAACCACTGATGAAGTCGCTGCCGCGAAACTTGATCACCTGCAGCTCCCTGCGAAGCGGCCCGTAGGCCGGAGCGCTGGAATTCAAGGCGATGACACCGTGGGCGATACTGTGTAGTTGCAAATCCGGTCCCTCGCCCGTCCGGTCATCGAGCATGATTACCGTGCACTGGCGTCCGATAAAAAATTGCTTCAAGGCAAGAATTTGCCGCCGATACCGCAATGACCCTTGCGCGAGCAATCGCAATTCCGAGAGTGAATCGAGCACCAAGCGGCTGGGAGCGCTGCGCTGGATCGCGCCGAGCATCCGCCGTGTGGTCTCGCCGAGCTCTACTTCTGAGGCAGGCAGCATGGTCAGCTCCCGCTCGCTCCCGAGTTCTTCCTCATCCGGGACCAATTCGAGAATTTCGATGCGATCCAAGGACCAGCCGTGAGATTCCGCGCCGGCTTCAAGCTCGCGCTTCGTTTCTGAGAGGGTGACGTAGGTGCACTTCTCCCCGTTTCGGGTGCCCTCGAGCAAGTACTGCAGCGCCAAGGTGGTTTTGCCGGCCCCGGGAGAGCCATCGACGAGGTATAGCTGCCGCGGAATCAATCCGCCGCACATCACTTCGTCCAAGCCCGGAATGCCCGTTTTTGCTCGCGCCATTTGGTTCACTGTCGTCTCCCGTGGGGTGTTGGGATCGCTGAAGGGCAATGCCTGAGCGCGGCATCCTCCAAGCGATTCGGCCGTGAGTCGAGCGCGGGCCGTTGCGCAGCGTCGCCATCATGCGCTGAGGTCAGAGCGGCGCATGCCAAGGTTCGGGACAGGTGACAGGAAAAGAACAAGGTCGTTTGGCCCCGTTGCATGTACGCCATTGCTCTTCTTTTGATCGTACCCTAACTGGTCGGGCCGCCATTGCCAAGCCCTGGAACCCGATAGCCCAATTCATCCGAATGCTTCGTGATTTCTGGATCGCGGGCGGTGATAAAAACAGCGGCCGCCCATTGGGTTCCATACGGCCATCGGGCCTGGTGTTTTATCCAGCATTTCTACTGCCCAACTGGCCCCCTGCGCTGGAGATGCGAGTCGGCGGGCAGGGTTGATGCGTCTTGTGCGGTGCACCTTCGGTGGTCAACGGCACAGTGCCGATCGACGGCCTGTGAAGCTTGTTGATGCGTGCTTTGCTACAGGGGTTGTGTAATTGCAATATTTGCGCACGGCGAACCAAACCTGCACCATTCGGAAGGGCGGCAAAACTACCTTTGGGGGGCATGATGAACAAAAGCATATGGAGCGTGCTGATCATTGCGATCGCGCTTTGCGGCGTTGGCTCAGCGCAGGCGGGCCACTGGACTGCCCTCGCCAACGAACCGACCTTCCTCAACCCGCCGAGCGAATGCATCCAATATCCAAACGCCAATTGCGCTCCTCCAGGGAATTATTCCTATGGTGGCGTTGAAAACGTAACTCTCCTCACCGACGGGCGCATCCTCGTCGAGGCCGTCGCCGTCGATGACAATTTGAACTATGCCTTCGTCGAGTACGCGCTCAGGCCCGACCGGTTCGGCAGCTACGTGAACGGGACCTGGACGCGGGTGGCATCGCTCCCGAATGCGCAAACCTCCGTGAACCCGACCGGTTGGGGGCCGATTGCCTTCGCCTCAGCGGTCCTTCCCGACGGCCGAGTGATCTACGAAGGCGGCGAGTACAACGGCGGGCAGTTCGCCCTCAGCAGCCAGGGTGCGATCTACGATCCCCGCGACGACATTTGGACCGTGGTGGCGCCGCCAAATTTCGAGAACTTGTATCCCGCCGATCCGCCCGACCTGCCGGGCTTCAACAGCATCTACACCTATCCTCGATATCCGGTTCCCTTGACTTCAGACTTGGTGGACGCGATCGGCGACGCGTCAAGCGTGGTTCTGCCCGACGGCACGTTCATGCTTGCGAGCAAGCTGAGCCGCCAGCAGGCGCTGCTCGATGCCACGACGCTCACGTGGACCTTGACCGGAGCAGGCAAGCGGGATGTGAATTCCGAGGAAGGCTGGACGCTTTTGCCCGATGGTAAGGTACTCACCGTGGACACCGACCTCGACTACTGGTTCGGGCTGGTGCCCAACTACCACGTCGGCCACTCAGAGGTCTACGACCCGAAGACCGGTACTTGGAGCAGCGCCGGGGAGACCGTCGGACTGCTGACGGCCTTTCCGGATGGGGAGATGGGACCGGCGGTCCTCATGCCGGACGGGATCGTCTTTGCCACGGGGGCGGAAGGGGCCAACTCGCTCTATGATTCCTACCAGAAGGTCTGGTCGCCGGGACCGTCTTTTCCCACGATCGATTTCAATGGACAGAAGCTCCAACTGTTGGCCTCGGATACCGGCGCGGCGCTCCTGCCCAACGGTCATGTGCTGCAGTCTGCGGATACCTACGGTGAAGCCCCGCCCACCCGGTTCTTCGAGTTCGACGGCCAACGGCTGATCCCCCAACCGGATATTCCCGACTCACGCATAGACGGCGGTGTGTATTTCCTGGTGCTCCCGTCCGGGCAGATCCTCGAATTCGATGGCAACACCGATGTGGAGGTCTACACGCCCGCTGTCGATGAGGCGCCTCCCTGGTATGCCCCATCCGATATCGAGGTGCCCAAGGAACTTTCCGCCGGTGAGACTTACCGCCTCGAGGGGCGGCTGCTCAATGGCGTCTCGCAGGGCGCCATGGAGGGCGATGATTACCAGATGGCGACCAATTACCCTCTGGTGCGGATCACCAATGATCAAACCCACCATGTCTTCTACAGCCACACGCATGATTTCAGCAGCATGGCGGTCGCCAACCGGCAGCCGGCCTCCACATGGTTCGACGTGCCCGCCAATCAGGAACAGGGCCCGAGCCTGCTTGAGGTCGTTACGAACGGCGTCGCCTCAGAGCCCATCCATGTCAACGTGAAATAGCCAGCCGCGCGCTGAATGGAGTACCTGGACGCGGCCTGTCGCGATTGGCCGGCGTCCCAGAAGATCCGTTGCGTTCACGGGCCCCTCGCGGCCGTCGCACGATGTGAGTACACATGTTAGTCCGAGCGTTTCACGTTGGCGATGAGCCAGACCTGCACGAAGTGTTTCTTTCAGCGATACATGGCATCGCCATAAAGGATTACACAACGGAACAGGTGAACGCATGGGCACCAGAGTCTGTAGACCCGGCGCTTTGGGCTGATCGCATGCGAGGAATTGCGCCCTTCGTGGTCGAGCATGACGGAAAACCAATCGCTTACGCCGATATTCAGCCAAGTGGCTATATGGATCACTTCTATGTATCCGCGCCCTTTGCCCGACAAGGCGTGGGATCAAAGCTGATGCATCGAATACACGACGAGGCGGCGACCAAGGGCATCAACCTTCTTACGTCCCATGTGAGTCGAACCGCGCGGCCATTTTTCCGGCATTGGGGATTTTCGATCGTTGAGGAGCGACAGCCCGTTGTGCGAGGTGTTGTCATACCCAACGCACTTATGAGGAAGGAGCTTTGAGAATTCTCCCAACAGCGTCTCTTACGCGCCAATGCTCCTAGCCCAGCCAGCCCAGACACGAGCAGCCACGCCGCCGCAGGCAGCGGCACGGGCTTCAACAAATAGGCGTAACTATAGTTCGTGAGGCCATTTGTGCCGTCAGCGATAATCCAGCCGCTGTCGTTGATCGCTACGGCTTCGGTCAGCGATACATTGGCTCCAAGGGCCCCCGTGAGGACGGAATTCAGATCGATGATCTTTCCGTCAGCCCACAGCGTGGCATCGTCCCCACCGGTGGCAGTATCCGAATATCCCACGATCTGAGCTAGTGTATTGATGCCCAGGGCATAACTGTTCTTCCCGCCAAGGGTACCGAGATCAGTCACCGAGGTCCCGTTCCACAGCACGGCGTGCGTTGCCGCATCGCCGACGATGTTCGAAGTCCCCACTGCCTGGCCGGTGGCGTTGATGGCGTCGGCCTGACTGTTCGTCCCGCCGAGCGTACCCAGATCGGTGGCCGTCGTGCCATTCCACAGCGTCGCGTGCAATTCCCCGCTGGCGGCACCCGAGTAGCCCGCCACCTGCCCGGCGCTGTTGATGCCCGAGACGTAGCCGGCCCCGCTGTACCCGTCGGGCAGCGTGCCGAGAGCCGTCACCGTGTATTGCTGGGCCTGCGCCATCGAGCCGTACAGAAAACACCATGCCAACAGTCCCACGCCGGGAAATACCCTGATCCCAGTCGGCGCAGGATACATCACGTCCATGTCGTCTCCTCGACACCCGCCCGGCGATGGGCGGGATCCTTTGTTGGCCGCGGCTCGACGTTTATCGAGCGGTCATGCCGGAGCCCTACGGCGGCTAAACATCGCGCCAAGTCCGCCCAAGCCGCTCAGCAGTAGCCAGGAGGTAGCCGGGAGCGGAACGGGCGCATCTCCGGTTCCAGCATCTGACAGACCGAATGCTGCATCATCCGAAAGGGCGGCGCGCTTTTTCTTCAGTACCAAGCCGTTTTTGCTCAAGCTCGCAGTGGCCTCCAACGTGTCGACCGTTTTCGAAGCGATGGCGCCGCCACCCGTCATGTAGTACAGGCTCTCGATGGTGCCGAGTACGTTGTAGTTCAAAATACCGGCGCCGTCCCAGTAGGCGGTGCCCGCCGTATTCGTGATGTCCCACACCCCCGAGGTCGCGGGATTGCTCCCCTCGACGGACTTGGCGCCGCCGCTGTTGACGTTGATCGTGGCCACGTCGGTATTGAGGCCCGCCATCTTGGTCAGGCTGGCCGTGGTGGCGGCATCGATCGAGGTGGTGCTGTTGTTGGTGGTCGAGGTGAGGAACTGCGCGATGCCCTTATGCTCGAAGTTCGGGAGGCTGGGCGAACCGGTGTACTGGCCCCCGAGAACCGCGAATTCGACGGTGTCGCCCTTTTTATCCGCTTTGAACAGCTTGGCCAAATTGGGGTCGGTAGCCAGCACCGTGACGGTGCCCGACAGGCCCTTAATGATGGTGCTGATACTGATGCCCGTGTCGCGGCGTAGGAGGCCACGGCAGCCGTTACCGGCAGCGTCGACGCTCTCTGCGAACAGAATGGATCGGAGCTGCCGCTGGGGTGCGCGATCGAGGCGTGAGCGCAACGGCCCCAAGGGCGAGCGCTCCCGCAGCGGAAATCAATGCGAACGTATTTTCGTGTCCATTTAAGTCGTCTCCCAGTCGGTTAAGACTGACGCCGTTCACCACCACCGGCCCCGATACCAACGCGAGCGCCGTCCGCTCCTCTGCGATTGCACGCGCCGTGTATCCCCCGGTCGTTGTAATAGGATTAGATAGTGCCCTCATGTACTAATGTTGTTTGACAATTTTGTAACATGGCGAAGGAGAGTCGACCGCCGGGAATCGTTGATTTGCGGCGATCTCGGAGTTCATCCCTGGGTTGCAGCTTAATTAGTGCCGCCTGGATGCCCGCTCATTGTTGCTCAAGCGACGCGATCTCCAACGTCCGGTGCAATTTGAGGTCACGGCGACGACGCGTGAGGTAGTCGGTGCCCGGGGGCGCCCTCAAATAGTTGCCGAAGGCGATGGACAACGCGATGGATTCGTTCTATATAGCGAATCGTAACCATCGCGAATGAAACCCATCAGGTCATTGCGAATGGACCAGGGCCTACGGCCCAGGGAGAATCGAACATGGATCGTGGTATCAAGTCGTGGGTGTGGTTTTGCTTAGTGTTTGTATCGGCGACCGCGGGAGCGGGGTTCGCCGATTCCGATTGGCAGGCCGTGAGCCTTGGGGCATTCGATAATAAGACGGGCGCCAGTCCAGCTGCGGGCGTAGTCGCCGATGCCCGCGGTCATTTGTTTGGCACGACGACTGCCGGCGGCACCGGTCTCTGCGACGGCGGATCCGGCTGTGGGACAGTCTATGAGGTACTACCGGCTGCCGCGGGTTCCAGTTGGGCAATTCGCGCCCTCTACAGCTTTCGGGAAGATGCCGGAGGCTCGTACGCTGCTGCGCCGGTGACGGTGGGACCCGATGGTAGCCGTATGGGTACACCTCCGGTGGGACTTGGGGCACGGTGTTCCACCTGTTGCCACCCTCGACCGACACGGGCAAGTGGAAGTTCCAGATTCTCTACACGTTCAAGGACAAGACCAACGGCAATCTTCTCTGAGTCTTCGCCACTGATCTGGAAGGATGGAGCCCTATATGGCATTCCGTCTCCGGGCGCTGGCGCGTCGCAGCCTGTGGCAGTATTTTTCGATTGCAACCCCTTACGGATGGATCGTGGGCGCTGACCACGCTGTATTCGTTCACGGGGGTTGGGGCCGACGGCCAGCCGACATGGATCGCCTCATCCCCCAACGGTCATCTGTTATTCGCCTCGACCTCATTGCACTCTGGTGGAGTATTGGTGCTGGCTCTGCAGCCAACGGGGGAATGGCAACCCCGGGCGATGGTGCAGTTTGGCGGCGTGCTGGGGACCTACCCGACGAGTCTGGTGGCCGGGGCTGATGGTGTGGTGTACGGCGTTACTACGCGGACACGCGGCGGCACGGCGTTTGAAGTGGCGCGCTCGGCGGGAAACCGGTGGACCGCGAGCAATCGCCATTATTAATTCTCGCGGCTATGGCCCCACTTCGCTCGCGGCCGGCCCGGCCGGGACCTTGATCGGCGTGACATATGGCGATCAGGACTTTTATGCGGGGGACGCATTCGAATTGATGCCGCCCATCGATGGGACGCAGTGGGCTACCAGAAGATTTGGGACTTCACCCAGGGTCCGGCCAGCAATCCGCTTAACGTTGTCGTTGGACAAGACGGCGAGCTGTTTGGCGTGACGAACGACACCTACAGCGATGGATCTGTCTTCGAATTGATCCATTAAACGCCAACCCGGGGAGTGAGAGAAAAGACCGCGCGGAGTCACGCCCGTATACGGTCTTTAGACTCCTTAGCCGGTGCGCCTCGCCCCTGCGGGGTCGCCGCGTGCGAGGCGCTCAACTCGGCCGGACCGCCGATTTGTCGAACCGCCGACCAGCGGATTAACAGGGAGGCCGACCGGGCGCATACTGTACCCGCTCGTAGCGAATCAAGAAGTTGAGGTGGCGAGAGAGCGCTCCGACCCTGCCGAATACTCCCAAGTGCAGCTGCGTGGGAGACATTTGGGAAACATTCTCCGGTCCACACTGAGGGTAAGCGTGGGAGGGTTCTCAAGTGCCTTTCGGGCGATAGGAGACAGACGCCGAAATTAGACCGGCTCCCTTCCTAAGTCCTGGCATGGCGGCGGGCAGTCCAAACGCAACCGACAAGCCCCGCGCCGTGGCTTGGTCACACAGAGCACAAAGCAAACCGGGGGAACTTTGTCAGTCGAGGCGGCGACAGGAACTTGCACCTGTCGACGCTTCGAGCGCAACTGCGTCCCTACCCCATACTTGTCAAAGCACGAGTTTGAATACCACGCCGTACCCGTATTCTCCACCAGAGTTGGTCGTCCCGTAGAAGTTACCGTCGCTACCCAGCAAAAGGCTGCCTGTTGGTTGGCCGCCATCGGTACTGCCGGCCTTCAGGCCTGAAAAGGAGTACAGCACGCTTTCAGTGCCGGTCGGGGTGATCTGGAATATCGTGCCGAACCCGTACTTCCCTCCTTCATATGTCATACCGTATAAGTCGCCGTTAATGCCCTGTACAAGGTTTCCCCACGGGTAGCCACCGTCGGTACTGCCAGCCTTCATGCCGGAAAAGGAGTGCAACACGGTTTCAGTGCCGGTCGGGGTGATCTGGAACACGACGCCATACCCGTATTCGCCTCCGAGTTGGGTCATACCGTAGAAGTTGCCGTCCGTGCCCTGTACAAGGCCTCCCAACGGCAACCCCCCGTCGGTACTGCCGGCTGCGTTGCCCGAGAATGAGTGCAACAGAATTTCAGACCCGGTCGGGGTGATCATGAACACCGTCCCGTACCCGTATTCGCCTCCGGCGAAGGTCATACCGTAGAAGTTGCCGTCAGTGCCCCGTGCAAGGCTACCCGGACGTCCGCCGTCGTTACTGCCAGCGAAGTCGCCAGAGAAGGAGTGCAGCACGGTCTCAGTGCCTGAAAGGGTCATGGTGAACACCACGCCGTCCCCGTACTCCCCGCCATCACCGGTCGTACCATAGAAGTTGCCGTCCCTGCCCCTCGCGAGACTTCCCGATGGAAATCCGCCGTCACCGCTGCCGGAGTTCGGGCTAGGAAAGGTGTGCAGAATGGTTCTGCTCCCCGTCGGGCTCATCCTATAGACCACACCGGACCCGTACTCCCCGCCTGTATAGGTAACACCGTAGAACTTGCCGTCCGCGGGCTGCACAAGACTCCCTAACGGCTCTCCCCCGTCGGTACTGCCGTGATTCAACCTTCCAGAGAAGGAGTGCAGCACCATCTCGGTTCCGGTCGGGGTGATCATGAACACCGTGCCATCCCCGTGTTCCGCTCCTTGGACGGTCACGCCGTAGAAGTTGCCGTCCGCGCCCTCCACGAGGCTACCTTCCGACGGGTATCCGCCGTCAGTACTGCCGGCTTTATCGCCAGAAAAGGAGTGGAGCACGGTCTCCTCGAGCGTGGCGCTCGCGTAACCCGCCAATGAAATCGCAATTCCCATCGATGCGCAGATTGCGATCGATAATGATTTTCCATTCATCATTCCGATCTCCTATTTTGTTAAATTTAACTTCCTGGTTCGAATATCAGTCGGTCGCTCCCGCGATGCCTGCAAAGTTTCCGTCGGAGGTTCTGTATGGTAAACCCGGCAGCGCCGACTGTTGAAGCATCAACCTGTTTTGGTGGCTCCCCGGGACGGATGACTCGGCGCTGCGCGCCTCGCCCCTGCGGGGTCGCCGCGTGCGCGGCGCTCAACTCGGCCGGACGGCCGAGTTGTCGAACCGTCACTTTGTCTGTCGGCGGTTCGAATTTTGGCCTGTGATTTGGCCTTGACTAAAATCGGTATTTGGGGCCAAAAATGATTGGCTCCCCGGGACGGATTACTCGGCGCTGCGCGCCTCGCCCCTGCGGGGTCGCCGCGTGCGCGGCGCTCAACTCGGCCGGACGGCCGAGTTGTCGAACCGGCTGATTTGTCTGTCGGCGGTTCGAATTCTGGCCCGTGGATCGGCCTTGACTAAAATCGGTATTTGGGGCCAAAAATGATTGGCTCCCCGGGACGGATTCGAACCGCCGACCAACGGATTAACAGTCCGTCGCTCTACCACTGAGCTACCGGGGAATTCAGAAGAGCCGCGAATTGTCGGGAAGCCCGGCCCTTAAGTCAAGAAATCGCGCCGCAATCCTTAGGAGTGACCGACAACCGCGTGCGGGACGTAGGGCGCTTCCAGCCGGGCGACTTCGGCTGCCGTCAGGTTCAGCGTGAGCGCCGCGGCCGCGTCTTCGACGTGTCCGATGCGGGAGGCGCCGATGATGGGTGCGCTAACAATGGGCTTCTGGGTCAGCCAGGCGAGGGCGATTTGCGCGTTCGGCACGCCGCGTGCGTTGGCCATTGCTGCGACCTCATCGACGATGCGCCGGTCCGATTCCACGGTGTTGACGTATAGGGCATTGCCGTACGTGTCGGTCCGGGTGCGCGGCGTCTCCGCCGACCACGCACGGGCGAGCCGGCCGCGGGCGAGGGGACTCCACGGGATGAGACCAATCCCGGCGTCGGCGCACAGGGGCAGCATTTCCCGCTCTTCTTCGCGGTACAGCAGGTTGTAGTGGTTTTGCATGCTCGAAAATCGGGTCCATCCGTGTTCCCGTGCGAGATGCAGGGCCTTGCTGAACTGCCAGGCGTACATGGACGAGGCGCCGAGGTAGCGGGCCTTGCCGGCCTTCACGACGTCGTGGAGCGCTTCCAGCGTCTCCTCGATGGGCGTGGAATGGTCCCAGCGGTGAATCTGGTAGAGATCGACGTGGTCGGTGCCGAGGCGACGCAGGCTCGCATCGATGGCGGTCAAGATGGCTTTGCGGGACAACCCGCGCCCGTTCGGGTCCTGGGTCATCGGGAAGAACACCTTGGTCGCGATGACCACCTCGTCGCGCCGCGTGAAATCCTTGAGCGCGCGTCCGAGGAATTCCTCGGAGGTCCCGTCCGAATAGGCATTGGCGGTGTCGAAGAAATTGATGCCCAAGTCCAAGGCCCGGCGAATGACGGCGCGGCTCTCGGGCTCGGGAAGCGTCCAGGGATGATCGCCGCGCTCCGGCACGCCGAAGGTCATGCAGCCCAGGCAGAGTTTCGAGACCTTGAGTCCGGTGCTGCCTAAGTTGACATATTGCATTGGCATCTTTATAAATCAATAGGGTACACAATATTACGCAGGTAAATTCTCAGGCCAGTGTTGCGGCAAGCTGACCTCTCGCACGAGGGGCCCTCTCCGGGGTAAGGCCTGATCCCGGCGGCGTCCTGGCGCGATCTCAGGCGCGCTTCGCCACCGCGACCTGCAGCACGCGCCCGATTCGCCGCAGTGCGTCCTCGAGCATTTCCATGCTGCAGGCGAAGGAAATGCGCATGTGGCCGGGCGCGCCGAAACCGGATCCGGGGACGACAGCGACGCCGCCTTCGACCAGCAGGTACTCGGCGAACGCGTTGTCGTCTTTGAGGCCCAAGTCACGCATGGCGCCGCTCACGTCGGCAAACGCGTAGAACGTCCCCGCGCCCGGTCGACAGGAAATGCCGGGAATGGCGTTCAGGCCGGCGACTACGAAGTCATGGCGCTGCTTGAACGCGGTGTTCATGGTCGCGACGCAGGTCTGATCGCCATTCAGGCCGATCGTCGCGGCCCGCTGGGAAATGCTCGAGGCATTGGACGTCGACTGTCCCTGGATGGTGCTCATGGCGGCCACGAGTTCCTTTGGGCCTCCGCAATAGCCGATGCGCCAGCCGGTCATGGCGTATGCCTTGGAAACGCCGTTGATGGTCACCGTGCGATCATATAGATGCGGATTCGCCTGGGCGAAACTGAAGAAGGGTTCCGGCGCCCAGTAGATGTGCTCGTACATCT
Source organism: uncultured Gammaproteobacteria bacterium (assembly GCA_963707765.1). Classification (GTDB taxonomy): domain Bacteria; phylum Pseudomonadota; class Gammaproteobacteria; order Steroidobacterales; family Steroidobacteraceae; genus Bog-1198. The sequence continues at coordinate 967,295 of CAVPQZ010000001.1, forward strand.
CGTCCGAGGCGATGACGACCTGCGGATGCCGCTCGAGCACGGCACCCAGCCCCTGAAGCTCGGCCCGGCTATAGGCGGCGCCGGTGGGATTGCTGGGGCTGTTGAGGAACAGCATTTTGGTGCGCGGCGTGATGGCGGCTTCGAGCTGCGCGGGAGTGATTTTGTAGCTTTGATCGGCCCCGCCGTAGACGGTCACGGGTACGCCGTCGGCCAGCAGTACCATGTCGGGGTAGGACACCCAATAGGGCGCCGGAATCACGCATTCATCGCCCGGATCGAGCAGGGCGGCACAGACATTGAAGCAGGTCTGCTTGGCCCCCGAGGAGACGAGAATTTGGCTGCGCTCGTACGTGAGCGCGTTGTCTCGCTTGAACTTCGCGATGATGGCGTCCTTGAGCTCGGCGGTGCCGTCCACGGCGGTATACCGCGTGATTCCCTTGCGAATGGCCTCGACGCCCGCATCTGCGATATGGACGGGTGTGTCGAAATCCGGCTCGCCGGCCCCGAGGCCGATGATGTCCTTGCCTTCGGCCTTGAGCTTCGCAGCCCGGGCGGTGACGGCCAGGGTGGGGGACGGTTTGACCTTTTGTACGCGCTTTGAGAGGGAAACGGCCAAGGGGGGCTACCTATGTTAAGAGGGCGGCAAAGTGTACGAAAAATGACCCCCGGGCGCCAGTTTGCGGGCCGGGCGCGCCGCCGGGCGGCGTGCGGTTCTGGGTCGAGCGTGTTGCCGCATTTCCAACGTGAGAGAATAGGGTCATGAGATTCGAGCTCTATTCGGACTACGGTCCGGCGGGCGACCAGCCGCAGGCCATCGAGAAGCTGGTCGACGGCCTGTCCAGCGGCCTTGCGCATCAGACGCTCCTCGGCGTCACGGGCTCGGGCAAGACCTTCACGATCGCCAACGTGATCCATCAGGTGCAGCGGCCGACGCTGGTGCTCGCGCACAACAAGACGCTGGCCGCCCAGCTCTACGGCGAGTTCAAGGTGTTCTTCCCGAAGAACGCGGTGGAGTATTTCGTCTCCTACTACGATTATTACCAGCCCGAGGCGTATGTGCCGGCATCGGACACCTTCATCGAGAAGGACGCGTCCGTGAACGAACACATCGAGCAAATGCGCCTGTCGGCGACCAAGGCGCTTCTGGAGCGGCCCGACTCCATCATCGTGGCGACGGTGTCCGCGATCTACGGTCTCGGCGACCCGCAGGCCTATCTCAGCATGGTGCTGCACATGTCGCGCGGCGACCGCCTGGAACAGCGCAAGCTCTTGCGGCGGCTGGCCGACATGCAGTACACCCGCAATGAAATCGATTTGCACCAGGGCACCTACCGGGTGCGGGGCGACGTGGTCGACATATTTCCCGCCGAGTCGGAACGCGAGGCGCTCAGGGTCGAGATGTTCGACGATCAAATCGAAACGCTCAGCCTGTTCGATCCGCTCACCGGCGAAGTGATGCGCAAGCTTCCCCGCTATACCGTGTATCCCTCGACGCACTACGTGACCCCGAAGGAGCGCGTGCAGTCGGCGGTGGAGGAGATCCGCGGGGAATTGCGCACGCGGCTGCTGGAGCTCAATGCCGCCGGCAAGCTGGTCGAGGCGCAGCGCCTGCAGCAGCGCACGTTGTTCGACCTGGAGATGATGAACGAGGTTGGATATTGCGCGGGCATCGAGAACTATTCGCGCTACCTGTCGGGACGGATGGCTGGCGAGCCGCCGCCTTGCCTGTTCGATTACCTGCCGAAGAATGCGCTGTTGGTGATCGACGAGAGCCACCAGACGATTCCTCAATTGGGCGCCATGTACAAGGGCGATCGCTCGCGCAAGGAGACGCTGGTCGAATACGGCTTTCGCCTGCCGTCCGCGCTCGACAATCGTCCGCTGCGCTTCGAGGAATTCGAACAGATGGCGCCCCAGGGCATTTACGTATCGGCGACCCCCGGACCCTACGAGAAGCGCGTTTCCGGCCAGGTCGTCGAGCAGGTGGTGCGCCCCACGGGACTCATCGATCCGGTGGTCGAGATCCGTCCGGTGCGCGCCCAGGTGGACGACCTGCTGTCCGAGATCCGCCTGCGAGCGCAGGCGCACGAGCGGGTGCTGGTCACCACGCTCACCAAGCGCATGGCCGAGGATCTCACCGACTACCTGAACGAGCACGGCGTGAAGGTGCGCTACCTGCACTCGGACATCGAAACCGTGGAGCGCTCGGAGATCATCCGCGACCTGCGCCTCGGCAAGTTCGACGTCATCGTCGGCATCAACCTGCTGCGCGAAGGATTGGACATGCCCGAGGTGTCCCTGGTCGCGATCCTCGATGCGGACAAGGAGGGGTTCCTGCGCTCGGAGGGCTCGCTGATCCAGACCATCGGCCGGGCGGCCCGTAACATCCGCGGCAAGGCGATCCTGTACGCCGATACCCGCACCGGTTCGATCGAACGTGCCGTCGCCGAGACTGATCGGCGGCGCAGCAAACAGGTGGAATTCAACGTCCTGCACGGCATAACGCCGCGCACCATCATCAAGGCGGTCGGCGACGTGATGGAGGGCGCGCGCGACGTCCAGGACGCTGCAGCGCGGGAGGCGGGCGCCGAATACGCCTTCCTGCCGCCCGACCAGGCCGTGAAACGCATCAAGAAATTGGAAGTTGAGATGACCCGCCTGGCCAGGAACCTCGAATTTGAGCAGGCTGCACGGGTGCGCGACGAGATTCATAAGCTGCGTCAGGTAGCATTGGGCATACCCGATAGCTTGGTGGGTTGATCCCAACGGAGATTTGGATGACCGTGGAAAAAAGCCAACCGCACGAACCCGACCTTGACAGCACGGATCAGCTGCCCATCCTGGAGGGGGTGGAGATCGCGGAGGACGTGGAAGATGACGCCGTGCGAATGGAATATTCGCCGGTCGTGCACAGTATCCGGCCCGAATTCCCGCGCGCGGCGGGCGTCGATCTGCCGTCGCTGGCGGAGAGCGTGCGCTCGGTAGAGGAGCGCATCGCACGGCAGAGCGCCGAATTCGAGGCGCTTACGCGGTCCTATGAAAAGTCCCGGGAGGCCGAGGCTGCCGCGGTTTCGCGCGCCAACGTCCTTGCATCGGAGATCGCTGGCGTGCGCGCGCTCCTCGAGTCGGAGCAAACCCGGCTGAGCGCCGCCGAGAAGTCGTTGGTCGAGAGGAACGGGCTGCTCGATGCCGCGCGCGCGCGCACCGAGGAAGCGCTGCAGGATGCCGGGCGCCACCAGAGCGAGGCGAAGACGCTTCGCGACCAGTTAGCGGCGCGCGATGCCACCATCGTCCAGGTCACTCATTCGCTGGGCGAACGCGACGCGCAGCTCGCCGCGTTGCAGCGGGATCATGGCCAGATGCTTCCAGTATTCGAGGAGCGCGCGCGCGTGGGAGCACAGCTCACGGCGGACCTGCAGGCGGAGCGCAAGCGCACCGCCGATCTCTCGGAGCTCCTGAAGAATGCCCAGCAGTCGGCGGCGTCGCTGGCCGTGAAGCTCAGGGCGGGCGAGGAGGACCTCGTCGCCGCCCGCCGCGAACTGAACGTTATCAAGACTCAGGCCACCTCCTACCTCGATCAATTGCGGACGCGCGAGTGGCGCCGAGGGTTTGACGAGAATCTGCGCCGCGAACTGGAAGGGACGATCGCCGCCGCGCATGTCGAGCGCGATGCGATGCGGCTCGAGCGCGACCAGATCCAGCAGCGGGCGGCCGGTCTGGAGCGCGAGCTGAAGGCGCGCGATGAGACCATTGCCAAATGGCGGACCGATTCGATGGGCGACCGGGCGACACACGCGCGCCTCGAGGCGGAACTCGTCCGGGTCGAGGAGGCCCGAATTGCGCTCGTGCAGAAGGTCGATGCCGTGGAAGACGAGCGCATCCGGTTGGACCGCGAACTCGCAAGCCGGCAGCACAGGATCACCGCGCTCGAGTCGGCCGTCGCGCAGCGCGACACGTCGCTCATGACTCACGCGCAATCCATGCGCCACCTGGAATCGGCCCGCGCCGAATTTGCGGAGCAGGCGGCTTCCTTGGAAGGGGAGTGCAGCCGGCTTCAGGAGGAGCTGGCGGCGCGGACGCAGGACATCGAAAGGCTGAAGGCGGCCGCGGCAACGGCCGAGGAGTCGCGAACACAGCGGGAGGTGCTGCTGCAACAGGTCGAACGGGCCTGCGCGGACCTCAGCGAACGGATCGCTGCCCTCGAGAAGGAGCGGGATCGGATGAACGAGGAGCTGGGCCGCCGGGAGGCGGCGGTCGACGAGGCGAAGGCCGCAGCGCTGGCGGAGTCCGCTCGCGGCAATGACACGCGGGCCGCCGCGGAAAAGGCGCATGCCGAACTGGCGGCGCAAATCGAGAGCCTGAAGGCCGACCTTCGCCTGCGCGACGGGGAGATGGCGGCCCTGGCGGCGCAGCTTAAGGAGGCGCGCGGTCCGATTGAGCCGATCGAGGCCGAGGTCAAGCGATTGACCGGCGAATTGGCCTCCCGGGCGGCCGATGTCGAACAGTTGAACGAGGATAACCGCTCGTTGCGGGCGGCTTTGGAGCGCACACGCGGCGCGCTGGAGGAGCGCGAGTTCCTGATCCGGCGATTGGAGCGCAGTGAAACCAATAACGCGCACGTCCTCGGCCGCATTCAAACGAGCATCGAGCGGCTGGGATCCGCGAGCCCCAATGCCGGGTCGGTGGCGGCGGCCGTCGAATGCGTGGCAGAATTCGTTCGCATCGATGGTAACCACAACACCACATATACCTTGGCGCGCCGTACCCGGATCGGCCGGGCGACGGGGTGCGAAATGCACATCGAGTCCAGTTCGGTCAGCCGCCACCATGCGCTGGTTCTCACGGGCGCGCGCGACGTGATTATCGAGGACCTCAACAGCACCAACGGCGTGCTGGTGAATGGGCGCAAGGTGTCACGTCAGCTGCTGCACGATGGCGACGTGGTGGCGATCGGCGAGGCCCTGTTCCGCCTGAGCATCAAGTTCGCGGCGCGCGCCTTGGAGCATTCGTCCGCGGGCCCGCAGGCTCCGCAGTAGGGCCGGCCGCCCGGACGGGGCGGTCCGGGCCGCCTTCCTGAGGCGCCGCGCGGACCCGCGGGGCGGGAATTTGCGCAAATTCACCGGCTTGGCTCTTTATCACAGCCCCCGAATCCGGTATCTTTCGCGGCCCTGACGCGCGCTTAGCTCAGCGGTAGAGCATCACCTTGACATGGTGGGGGTCAGTGGTTCGATCCCACTAGCGCGCACCACTTCCCAAGAGGGGTGCCAGGCGGCTTGGTAATAAGGTTCTATGCCCGTAATAACTCTCCCCGATGGCAGCCAGAAGCGCTTCGATGCCGCCGTGTCGGTGCGCGACATCGCGGCGTCCATAGGCGCGGGACTCGCCAAGGCGGCGCTCGCCGGCAAGGTCGACGGGATGCTGGTGGACACTTCCCGGATGGTGGACCACGACGCCCACGTGACCATCGTGACGGATCGCGACCCCGAGGGGCTGGAGATCATCCGGCACTCCACGGCGCACCTGCTGGCGAACGCCGTGCAGGAGCTGTACCCGGATGCGCAGGTGACCATCGGACCGGTGATCGAGGACGGGTTTTACTACGACTTTGCCTATAAGCGTCCGTTTTCCACGGAGGATCTGGCGGCGATCGAACAGCGCATGACCGAGATCGCCGCCAAGGATCTGCCCGTGCACCGGCGGGAGATGCCCCGCGACGCCGCGGTCGAACATTTCAAGACGTTGGGCGAGATCTACAAGGCGGAAATCATCGCCTCGATCCCCTCCAGCGAGCCCATCAGCCTGTACGGCCAGGGCAGCTGGGAGGATCTGTGCCGCGGGCCGCACGTGCCCAGCACCGGCCGGCTCAAGGCGTTCAAGCTCATGAAGGTGGCGGGCGCCTACTGGCGCGGCGATTCGCGCAATGAAATGCTGCAGCGGATCTACGGCACGGCGTGGGTCAATGAGAAACAGCTCAAGGACTACCTGACGCGCCTCGATGAGGCTGAGAAGCGCGACCACCGGCGGATCGGCAAGGAATTGGATCTGTTCCACCTGCAGGAGGAAGCGCCGGGCGCGGTGTTCTGGCACCCGAAGGGCTGGATGCTGTTTCAGCAGCTGATTTCCTACATGCGTGATCGGCAACTCGAGGCCGGCTACCAGGAGGTCAACACCCCCGAGATCATGGACCGGGAGCTGTGGATCAAGTCGGGGCACATGGAGACCTTCGGCGAGAACATGTTCATGACCGAGACGCCCGACGAGCGCGTCTTCGCCATCAAGCCGATGAACTGCCCGGGCCATATTCAGGTGTTCAAACAGGGCCTGCGCAGCTATCGCGAGCTGCCGCTGCGCATCGCCGAATTCGGCAAGGTTCACCGCTACGAGCCATCCGGCGCGCTGCACGGGCTCATGCGGGTGCGGGCGTTTACCCAGGACGACGCGCATATCTTCTGCACGCCCGATCAGATCACGGAGGAGGCGGTCAAGGTCACGGAGCTGATCTTGAGCATCTACCGCGACTTCGGGTTCACCGACGTACGGATCAAATTCTCCGACCGGCCGCCGAAGCGGGTGGGTTCGGATGAGGTGTGGGACAAGGCCGAGTCTGCCCTGCGCCAGGCCTCCGCGGCTGCCGGCATCGAGACCACCCTGAACCCCGGCGAGGGGGCCTTTTACGGTCCGAAGCTCGAGTTCGTACTGCGCGATGCCATCGGGCGGGATTGGCAGTGCGGAACGCTGCAAGTCGATTTCAACCTGCCGGGACGCCTGGGGGCGGGATATGTCGCCGAAGACGGCCAGAAACACACCCCGGTCATGTTACATCGGGCCATGTTCGGCTCCCTGGAGCGGTTTATCGGCATTTTGCTCGAGCATCACGCGGGAAAATTGCCGACCTGGCTGGCTCCGGTACAGGCCGTAGTCATTGGAATTACCAATTCTCAGAACCAATATTGCCTGGAAGTTGCGGAAAACCTGAAAAATCAGGGGCTTCGGGTAGAAACGGACTTGAGGTATGAGAAGGTTGGCTTTAAAATCCGGGAGCATACACTCAAGCGTGTGCCTTACCTCCTGGTCGCCGGCGAGCGGGAGGTCGAGGCACGCACCCTGGCCGTACGCACGCGAAGTGGCAGAGATCTGGGTAGTCTGGAGTTCAAGGAACTCACTGCCTTGCTCTGCGACGAAGTCGCGAGCCGCGGCCGTCTTGTTTTGGAGGATCGCTTATCGCAACGTCGAAGCGCGTAAGGCGCAATGAGGAGATCTCCGCACCGTCGGTGCGCGTGATCGCAGCGGATGGAAGTCAAGCGGGGGTCATGACGCGCGCCGAAGCGCTACAACTGGCCAGCTCGCAAACTCTGGACCTGGTAGAGGTCTCACCGATGGCGGAACCGCCGGTGGTCAGAGTGATGGATTTCGGCAAATTCTTGTTCGAACAAAACAAGAAGGCGCACGCGGCGAAGCGAAAGCAGAAGCAGATTCAGGTCAAGGAAGTGAAGTTTCGTCCCGGGACGGAAGAGGCGGATTACCAGGTCAAGCTGCGTAATATCGTCCGATTCCTGACCGAGGGTGACAAGGCCAAGGTGACCTTGCGTTACCGGGGCCGTGAGCTCGTGCATCAGGACATAGGCCGGCGCCTCCTGGCGCGGATTTCTGAGGATCTCGCCCCCTATTCGGTGGTCGAGCAGAGTCCGCTGATGGAGGGCAAGCAGATGGTCATGGTGTTCGGGCCCAAAAAGAAGTGAGCGGCGGACCCTAAAGAAGTCCGTCACCCCGCCTGTAGCGGCGCTCCTCAAAGGATCGGGTCGGATCGACCGTCCCGTTTCCTTCGAGGCCGGCGTTTGTGAACAGGGCCATAAAATCAGGAGTCGAACGTGCCCAAGATGAAGACCAAACGGGCCGCGTCGAAGCGTTTTCGCAAAACTGCGAACGGCTTCAAGCGCGGCCAATCTCACCGTCGTCATATTCTGACGAAGAAGCCGAGCAAGCGTAAGCGCCAGCTGCGTCGCGAAAGCGAAGTGCACGAGACGGACGTGAATCGCGTGAAGCAACTGCTTCCGTACGCTTGAGTCAAGGGAGCTAAAGGAATATGGCAAGAGTAAAACGCGGTGTCGTCGCCGGTCGACGTCACAAGAAGATCCTCAAGAAAGCGAAGGGCTATTTCAATGCCCGGCGCAAGGTGTTTAGGACCGCCAAGCAGGCCGTCATCAAAGCGGGTCAATACGCCTATCGCGGCCGCCGCGAGAAGAAGCGCGAGTTTCGCGCACTGTGGATCACCCGCATCAACGCGGCAGCGCGTCTGTGCGGGATGAGCTACAGCACCCTCATCGACGGATTGAACAAGGCGGAACTGGCCATCGATCGCAAGGTGCTTGCCGACCTCGCGGTGCATGACATGCCCGCCTTCACGGCAATCGCCGAGAAGGCCAAGGCGAGTCTGCCGGCCAAGGCCAGCCACGCGGCCTGAGGCCGCCGGGAAATTCGCGGGGACTGGCCTTGATTCCGAGGTCATCCCCGCGGAAACCTTTGGACTCGAGAATGGCTGCCCAAGAACCGTTGACTTCTCTGGTGGAGCAGGCCCTCGCTCAGGTGGAGGCGTCCGCGAACCTCGGTGCGCTGGAGGAGGTGCGGGTGCGCGTGCTCGGCAAGAAGGGCTTGCTCACGGAGCAGCTCAAGAGCTTGGGTGCGCTTCCGGCGGAACTTCGGCCGGCGGCTGGGCAGAGGATCAACGATGCGAAAGCCGCCATCCAGGCGGCGCTTGAGGCGCGGCGCGGGCATCTCGAGGACGCGGCGCTGCGGGCGGAGCTCGCCCAAGGCGCCATCGACGTGACCTTGCCCGGCCGGGGCCAGGACCCGGGCAGCCTGCATCCGGTGACGCGCACGCGCCTGCGCATCGAGCGGATATTCACGCAGGCGGGATTTCAGGTCGCCACGGGGCCCGAGGTGGAGGACGACTTCCACAACTTCGAGGCGCTCAACATCCCGAAGAATCACCCGGCGCGGGCGATGCACGACACGTTCTATTTCCCCGACGGCCGGCTCCTGCGCACGCACACCTCGCCGGTGCAGATCAGGGCCATGCGTGCGCAGAAGCCGCCAATCGCCGTGATCGCGCCCGGCCGCGTTTATCGCAACGACTCGGACATGACGCACACCCCCATGTTCCACCAGGTCGAAGGCATCGTGGTCGGGGAGCGCACGAGCTTTGCGAACCTGAAGGCGATGCTGCACACCTTCGTCGAGCATTTTTTCGAGCAGCCCTTGGGGATGCGGCTGCGCCCGTCGTATTTTCCTTTCACCGAGCCGTCGGCTGAGGTCGACATCGAATGCGTGTTCTGCCACGGCAAGGGCTGCCGCGTCTGCAAGCAGACCGGTTGGCTCGAGATCCTGGGCTGCGGAATGATTCATCCGAATGTGCTCGCCGCCGCCGGCATCGACGCCGAAGCTTGGCAGGGATATGCGTTCGGCATGGGCATCGAGCGGCTCGCAATGCTGCGGTATGGCGTCGATGACCTGCGGCTGTTCTTCGAAAACGACCTGCAGTTCCTCAAGCAATTCCCGTGAAGATCACCCATCATTGGCTGGGGGAATTCTTGAAGCCTCTGGAGGCGACGCCGGCGCAGCTCGCCTCGCGGCTCACGCTCGCGGGCTTGGAGGTCGAGGCCGTGACCCCGGTGGCGCCGCCGTTCTCCGGCGTCGTGGTCGGGGAAGTATTGAGCGCCGGCCGGCATCCGAATGCGGAGAAACTCTCGCTGTGCGAGGTGACCACAACCGGCACCGATCGGCTGCAGATCGTGTGCGGCGCGTCCAACGTGCGCGGCGGATTGAAGGTGGCGGTCGCCATGGTGGGCGCGCATCTGCCGGGCGGCCTGGTCATCAAACGCGCGAAGTTGCGCGGCACGGAATCGAACGGCATGCTCTGCTCAGCGCGCGAGCTCGGCTTGGGCGACGATCACTTGGGGATCATGGAACTGCCCGCGTCGATGGCCTTAGGGGTGGACCTGCGCGAGGCGCTCGATCTGGACGACACGACACTCGAGGTCAACGCCACCCCGAACCGCGGCGACTGCATGAGCGTGTTCGGGATCGCGCGGGACTACGCGGCGGCACGCGAGCATCGGTATCTCACGCACGATGTGGCGCCGGTTGCGGCGCAGATTCCCGACGTTTTCCCGGCGGCCATCGACGCGGCCGAGGGCTGTCCGGTATTCGGGTCGCGGGTCATCCGGGGTTTGCGCATTCAGGGCGGCTCGCCCGCCTGGCTGCGCGAGCGGCTGCGCCGGGTCGGCATCAACAGCATCTCTCCCGTGGTCGACGTCACGAACCTGGTGATGATGGAACTCGGCCAGCCGATGCATGCATACGATCTGTCGCGCCTCTCGGGTTCGATCTCCGTGAGGATGGCGGCATCGGGCGAGCGCTTGACGCTGCTCGACGACAAGGAGTACGTGCTCGATCCTGAGTTCTTGGTCATTGCCGACGGCAGCGGGGCGGTCGGACTCGCGGGGATCATGGGCGGGCGGGCCACGGCCATCTCGGATTCGACCACGGACGTGCTGCTGGAGGCAGCTCATTTCACGCCCGACATCATTGCGGGCCGGGCCCGGCGGGTGGGGCTGTTCACCGATGCCGCACAGCGCTTCGAGCGTGGCGTCGATCCTGGCCTGCCGGCGCTCGCGCTCGAGCGGGCCGCGGACTTGCTGTGCCAGATTGCCGGCGGCGTGCCGGGTCCCAGCCAGCTGACGCGCGCAGGATCGGTACCCGGGAGCGGGCCGGAACCGGCGTGGGTCGCTCTGCGGCGCGATCGCCTGGAACGGCTCTTGGGCGTCGCTGTGCCGGATGCCGAGGTGTCGTCGTTGCTCGCCGCGGTGACCGGACGAGTCGAGAGCACACCCGGAGGCTGGCGCGTACCCGTGCCGTCGCATCGCTTCGACATCCGCATCGAAACCGATCTCGTCGAAGAGGTTGCGCGGCTGCGAGGCTTCGACAGCATCGCCGAAAGTCACGCTGCGGCGCCGCAGATCGCCGGGTACGCCACCGAAACGCGTGTCGACAACGAGCGGCTGTTTACCGCGATGGCCGACGCGGGCTATCGGGAAGTCATCACCTACACCTTCGTTGATCCCTTGCTGCAGCGCCAGCTGTTTCCCAACGAACCGGGCCTGGCGCTCGCCAATGCGATATCGGCGGACCTGAGCGAAATGCGGGTCTCGCTGTGGACCGGCCTGATCGAGGCGGCGCGCGAAAACCTGCACCGCCAGCAAGTGCGCGTGCGCCTGTTCGAAATCGGAAAGAAATTCGAAGTACGGGACGGACATCTGCGCGAAATCGAAACCCTTGCGGGGATTGCCGTAGGCCGACGTTGGCCGGAGCAATGGGGCAGCGGCCGAGAGGCGCTGGATTTCTACGACGTGAAAGCCGATCTGACGCGCGTGCTGGCACTCGCCGGCCGAGGCGATGCGGTGCGTTTCGAGGCGGATGATTGCGGGTGTCTTCGGCCGGGGCGCACCGCCACGAATCCACCGCGAGACCGCGGCCGTGGGCTGGCTCGGCGAGCTGCATCCGCAGCTCATCAAGGCGCTGGGGTCTGCCGCCCGGAGCAATTTTGTTCGAATTAGAAATTGAAGCCAGCTTTCAGCTCGAAGTATCTGAAATACAAAACTATATCTAAGTTCCCTAGCGTGCGCCGGGACCTCGCCATCGTCGTCGACGAGAGCGTGCCTCTCGCAGTTTTGCAGGAAACTGTTACTGTTAGCGCATCCGGCCTTCTCAGCGAACTCAGAGTCTTCGATGTATATCGCGGACCGGGGATAGATTTTGGTCGAAAAAGTATCGCTTTAGGCTTGATTTTACAGGACTCTTCGCGCACTCTAACCGACGTCGATGCGGACGCCGTGGTAACCGCAGTGGTTGCGCGGTTACGGGATGAATTGAGCGCCTCAATAAGAGATCAATAAGCATGGCAGCCCTGACCAAGGCCGAAATGGCCGAGGCCCTTTTCGATCAATTGGGCCTCAACAAGCGTGAAGCGCGAGAGCTGGTGGACCTGTTTTTCGAGGAGATCCGTGCAGCGTTGTCGTCGGGGGAGCAGGTGAAACTCTCCGGCTTCGGCAATTTCGACCTGCGCGACAAGAATCGGAGACCCGGGCGAAACCCTAAAACGGGCGAGGAGATTCCCATCAGCGCCCGACGTGTGGTTACTTTTCGTCCCGGCCAAAAATTGAAGGCACGCGTCGAGGCCTATGCTGGAACCAAGCAACAATAGCGAATTGCCGGCGATCCCCGGCAAGCGCTACTTCACGATAGGCGAGGTCAGCGACCTCTGCGGCGTGAAGCCGCATGTGCTGCGCTATTGGGAACAGGAGTTCCCGCAGTTGAAGCCGGTCAAGCGGCGGGGCAACCGACGTTACTATCAACGGCAGGACGTGCTCATCATCCGCCAGATTCGCAGCCTGCTGTACGAGCAGGGGTTCACCATCGGCGGCGCGCGGAATCGCCTGGCGGGCGACGATGCGCAGGTGGACCTGAATCAGAGCCAGCAGCTGATTCATCAAATGCGGCTCGAGCTCGAAGAGCTGATCCGAATTCTGCGCCGCTAGAGGTTTTTTCCGCGGCTTCTCAACTGCCGCAGGCCCGTTTGGGCTATCATTCAAAAACGGTCGGGGCGTGGCGCAGCCTGGTAGCGCACTTGCATGGGGTGCAAGGGGTCGCAAGTTCGAATCTTGTCGCCCCGACCAATCTCAAACTCACTTTCGAAAAACCATTGTGGCCAAGGCTGTGGCCAAGTTCCGGTCACACATCTGACCATAGCCCGGCATGGTCGCGCGATGGAAGATCTTTCTGCGAGCCGGGCACCTCTTACGCGACGCCCTCGGTCGCAATGGAAATATGTGATCACAATGCGGGCATCGATCAGCGAACAGGGCGCGACCAAAATCGCAACCAACATCGTCCACGCTAATGCGGCTGGCCAAGAGATCGATCTGCTCCCGGTCCATGGTTTCTGGGGCCGGCGTGAGGCTCTCGAGAGCAGAAACCTGAGGGGCACCAATACGAGCAGCAGCACCCCCACAATTTGTAGTGGGGTCATCGCCGCGGCTCTAATGCAGCTTCTGGAACGGAATCGATTTGACCTGCGTCGCCTCGGCACCCCTGGTGTTGCTCTTTGCGACTCCATTGCCCACCCCCAATACCCGGCCAAATCCGTTGGATAGATTAATGGGCCCGGCGGCGCCGCATCCCGAAGGATCACCGCTGGAATGCCGGTTTCCGTCGCCGGGGGCCGGGCCGACAGTGCTCACCAAGCAGGGGGAGCGTTGAATCCGGCCCGGCTCGATGCATTGATTGAAACCTAGGCGAGGGCATACGCGGTCGCAGCAACGCCCGAGAACCGTGCACAAGGTTTATGCAGGCTCACGGTGTTCCTCCAGCGTTGACCTCGGTCGTCCAGGCAATGGCCTGGTTCGTCGGATCGGAAAATAGAATCGGTATAGTTACGCTCTGACCGGATGCAAGCGATCCGGCCCTTGTCACATAGGGACTGCCGGGAGCAAACCAGCTCGTTGTGCCGGCGGAGTTGTGCACGCTCGCATCGGCACTGAGAGTCTCAACAACGACATTGATCGGTCCTGGTATTGACGTGGCGCTCGTGTTCGTCACGGTCACAGTTTGACGATAGAGCTCCGAGACCTTGTTGTACTCAAACCCGGAAAGACTTACCGACACAAGTGTCGATACGTCTGCCGCAGCGGGCTTTGGAGACCGCCCATCACTGATAACGAGATTGACCGGAAACATGGGTGGGACAAGGGCTCCGGCTGGCGGTGAGGAATCGATAACCACTCCGGCTGCCAGCGCCTTGCTGGGTGCGTTCGCAATCGTTCCGATTACCAATCCTGCATTTAGCAGATCCACCACGGCAGTGCCCTGTGTCTTGGACGCGACTGCCGGAACGGCAACTAGATTGGCAGACGTAGGGTAAGTGACCCCGTTCGCGCCGGTGACCACCGCGCCCGGCGTCACAACGTCAACGCGCATAACAGCAGTCCCATCAAACGCGAATGCCCACTGTGAGGCGCCGGCGCCCCCGCCGTTGTAACCCCCTACCATCTGTTGAATCAGATTGAGTTGCGCTCCCGAGGTCGTTTTAAGCCGATGCACGTGACGTGATGTCATCGATCCCGACGGTTTGGAGAATAGCTGCTGATCAATTCCTCCTATGGCAAAGATTGTGTAGCACGCGGGGCTCGCTGCTGGAGGCAGCGGCGGTGAGACCGTGCAGTCGCCCCATACATCGAATGTCAGCGCCAAAGTTACGGGGGTTCCGGGGGGAAGGCCGGCGACCGCCAGCTCATCAGTCCAAAAGACCACGCCATCGGCCGAACTTTCGACTATTACACAAGTTGAATCCGCCGTTCCACCGGAGGTGGCAAGCCATTCGCTCAGAATCCCAGGCTGGATGGACTGTATATAAATATTTGCCGCGGCGTTGACAGTGAGGAGGTCGTTTCCGCAAGGATCAATGGCGGTCACGGATTGCGTGTTTAGTACGGGAGACCCCAAATTGAAGTTTAGTTGCTGGACCGGGTAGATGTCGGTCGGGGGATTGCCGCTTCCCCAAATTAGATCGATGCCCCCGCCTCCACCAAAGCTCGTGGGTGGCACAGACGTACTAGCCTGGTAGGCGTACTCGAGACAGTAGGACGGAGTTCCGCAAACGGGATTCTGCGCGACTGTGCGGCCGGTGCTTGCGGCCCAGAGGAGAGGTAAGCTAACCAAAACAAGGATCGCCCAGCGTCCAGGTCTCAGCAGTGCCAACACACACGCTGCCACCATTCGTTTGGGTGACGCGCTCGGCGCGCGCCCCGAGATCGAAGGCCTATGTGATGCCATCGTGGTGCCCGTCCGCAAATCAGCGTCTTCCCTGACAGCGGATCCTACGCCAGATTGCTAAAGAGCGCACGCGGCGACCGGAGGGAGGCGGCCGTAGGCGCAAACTCATCCGGCCTCGGCAAGGCCATTGTCTTGTTGCGGGCGAGCACATACGTCAGATATGTGAGCGGCTTGACCTGGTTTGCTTTGCACGACTAGACCAGTGAGAAATAAATCGCCGCCTCGTTACCGGCGCGCTCGGAGCCTACGAAGAGAAATGCTTCTCCCCCGACGGCGGTATTTCTTATGCAGCGGTCCACATAATTGTTCGATGCATCCAGGTGCCCGGCTTCGGTGTATCTGGTCAAGGCCCTCAAGCGCTTTAAGGCGTAGTGCACGTGTAACCCCCTCGATTTTCAGGACCATTTAAAAATAGAGGGTTAGGAAGGATTTTGACACGAGGCGCCACGCAGACTAACGAGAGCACGCTGGAGGTCATGGCGTGGACCTGCCCCGTTTCCGTGGACGGTATATCGTCTTAGCTTCTTGATCATCTTCATGCATCGTTCACTACAAGCGCAGTCTGCCGCCGCAGGCGGCAGAAGCTCTGGGTTTCTTCGTTTGGCCGCTGATGCGCACGTTCGTAGTTGACCGGCGATCGATAGCCCAACGAGGAGTGACGCCTGTGAGGGTTATACCAACCTTCGAGCCATTCGAACACAGCCATCTTGGCTTCCGCTTGGCTCTTGAATCGCCGGCGACTCAATAGTTCGCGCTCGAGCGTGGCAAAGAAGCTCTCCGCCATGGCGTTGTCATAGGCGTCGCCCACGGTCCCCATCGAGGGCATGACACCGGCTTCACGACATCGCTTGCCGAAGGCGTAACTGGTGTACTGGCAACCGTGATCGGAATGATGGATCACCTCCAGCGGCCGGCGCTGCGTGAGTGCCATCTCCAGCGCTGCCAAGATCAACTCCGTCCGCAAGTGGGTCTCCATCGACCAGCCGACAACTCGCCTCGAATACACATCGAGCACGATCGCCAAATACAAAAACCCTGCCCAGGTCGGAATGTAGGTGATATCCGCCACCCACAATCGATTAGGGCCGTCCGCAAAGAACTGCCTCTCCACCAGGTCGACCGCGCGTTCGGCCTTCGGATCGGCCTGTGTCGTGACCACATACTTGCGAAGCGTGGCGCCTCGAAAGCCCGCCGCACGCATCAGCCGTGCCACACGCTTGCGCCCAACGCGGATCCCGTAGTCATCGGCGAGCTCGGCGTGAATGTTCGGCGACCCATAGGTGTCCCGCGAACGCCGATAGATCGCCTCGATCTTCGCCGTCAACCCCAGATCCGCCCGTCGTCTCGCGCTCATGGGTCGTACCAGCCATGCATAGAATCCGCTTCTCGAAATTTGCAGCAATCGGCACATCACCCCGACCGAATGAATGGCCTGGTTCGCCTTCACGAACCCGAAGAGCGCTTCGACGTCCCGCCCTCGGTCGCGAACCAGGCCGCGGCTTTTGAGAGGATCTCCCGCTCTTCCTTCAACTTGCGGTTCTCGCGTCGCAACCGCGACAGCTCTTCGCGCTCTGCTGTGCTCAGGCCGCCGTCGCCCTTGCCGCCATCCCGTGCGGCCTGCTTGGCCCACAACGAGATCGTCCACGCGCTCGGTTCGAACTCCCGGGCCAGGGCCGCCGGGCTCTTGCCGCTGCGCACCAAATCGACCATCTGCCGCTTAAACTCCGGCGTATACCGGACACTCTTGGTCGCCATCTCGAACACCTCCAAAACTAACAGTGAGGTGTCCACGAAACCGGGTCAACTCCAGGCGTACTGTCGAAGCTCGTGGATGTTTGGATCCTGTAGCCCCAAGAAAATCAATTCGAGGTTCCGCTGGCGCTGCACCAAGTAGATCGGAAAAAATTGACGCCGATAGGGGGACGGTGTAGAAACAACCACGGCAGTTTGCAGCAAGAATAATTCGTGCCAACGGAGAAGGCCTTTGCGTCGCTTCATCCAATATTGCTGAGTTGCGACCTAACTCTCGGATCACAAATTCGAGCACCGCGATCAGCATAATGCTGCTTCGTTAGGCTGACACGTGAGCGAGATCCTCCGGAAGATAAACATTCGAGCTGGCCACATGGATGTTCCAGCGCCGATTGGCTGATCTATATAGGCGAGCTGCAGTGAGCACACATTCAGGAGAAGGCTCGGGAGTCGCAAGATCACAAGCGGGAGCGAAAATAGATCGCACATAAATGAGCCGCCGCCACAAACGGCAGGTTACGCAGCATCAACTAAACCTCGCGCTCTGGGGAAGTTATTATGAGGTTCGCTCCACTGAACCGTGGTTTCATTCTGGCTCTTCTGGCAGCCGCGGGCCTTGTTGTCTTGCTTTGCTTCCCGTTGATCAGAATTCACGCGGCGAATGCGGGAGCGACGATTCTTCCGAGTGCGGGAAGGCATCTGGTCAACCTGAATAAGCCCCAAAGACTCCAGATCACGTTCACGGGCAATGCGAGTGCTGTGACGTCGCTGCAGTCGGGAACTGCTATTCCCACAGCGTTGGCAGCTGCTGATTTTGACGCGGATGGGGCTATGGACGTAGTCGCTGGATATTCCACTAATAGTGGTGGAGTTCTGGCATTGCTTCGGGGAAACCCGGACGCCTATGCTCCGAGGAATCACTCCTTTTTCAAGCAAGCCATGCGGGGCATCGTTCCCACAACGTTCTTGCCCAAAGCCAATGTGATAACGGTTCCGGAGGCTCCGGATTTGCTGCTGACAGGTGATTTCAACCGCGATGGCTTCCAGGACCTGCTGGTTGCTGCTCGCGGCGGGGCTCTATATTTAATGGAAGGGGATGGACGAGCTCATCTCCGGGCTCCAAAAGAGGTGCCGCTACCCGGTCCCGTGGTGGCCTTGGCGGTCGCAGGCGACGCTCATATAGCGGTGAGCGTCGATGGTCCTATTGGCCCGCAGTTAGTCATCCTTGCCCCTAGTTCAAAGGGCCTGATTACAGGTGCAACCCACGCGTTGCCAGCTCGCGGCGATACTGTGGAATGGGGGAATCTTGGAGGCGGAGCCGATGTGGCCGTCGGGGCTGGCGACCACATCGTGATTATCTATGACGCGCTAGCCGCGAACCCACAATCCGAGATCGTCACCATCCCGTTTCGGGCGTTGGCTCTGACATTGGGCGATTTCATTTGGGATCGCGACGGGCGCTCGGAGATATCCGTTCTCACTGCTGACGGGAACATTCACATCCTGCAACATGGATCCCTCGACACACGGCCTCTTGCGCCCTCGGATAATGCGGGGCGTCGCGCGGCGACGGTTGCGCGAAGCAAGCAGGCACGAAATCCGACTTCCCAGGGCCGATGGAAGCTTTCCAAGCAACTGCCGTACATGGGGCTGGCTCCTTCCGGCCCGGTCTCCCCTTCCGCTTTTAGCTCGCCGCGCCTGGCAGCCGCTCCAACTTACGACTTAATGGCGATCGATGCGGGGCGAAACCAGGTCAATATTCTCGACACTTCCGGCTCGACGGCAAGTTCGAGCGCAACCGCTTCGTTTCCCGCTACACCGGTAGCGGCACTGGCATTACCTAAGAAGATCAACGGGGAGCGCGACATTGTCGTGCTGACCACGGGCCAGATCGCTCCGACGCTTTTACCTGCCGACACGGATATTTCCTTCGTCGTCAGCACCGTCAATGACGAGGACGATGCGGGCTCGTGTTCGAATGCCAGCACGGTCACGAGCGGCCCCGGAAGTGACGGAGTACTCAGTTTGCGCGAGGCAGTTTGCGAGGCGAACAATAACGGTGCCGTTACCAGTGTCATCAACGTCCCGCCTGGAACCTTTAGTCTGACCATTAGCGCGTTCGGCGGGAATGGAACTGGCGCTTACGGCGGCGAACTCCAGCTGGGGACTGCGGCAGGCGCCAACATTTCAATTGTGGGGACAGGAACCGTGGCGAATACGGTTATCCAGCAAACGAACGGTATCGATCGTGTATTCGAGCAGGATCAGCTCTTGGTTGGCAACGTGTCGGTTTCGATTTCGAATGTGACGCTATCCGGGGGCGCGCCCTCCGTCGGCGTCGATGCCGAGTATGGCGGGGGAGCCATTCTGGGAGGCGGAAGCAACGGTGATGATCTTTCAATTGTGGACACCGTGATGAGCAATAATATCACCGCATCCGCCCAGGCTGGGGGTGCGCTAAATTTTGCGGTCGCCAATCTCACAGTGGCCAATTCCATATTTGCCAACAACACGGCCGTGCAATCGGTTGGTGGAGCCTGCGCGTGCGGTTCTGGTGATGGTCAGGGCAACCTGGTGTTCACCAATTCGACGTTCACTAACAATTTAGCGACGGACGCCTCGAGTCTGTCGCCTCCTGGAAACGATTTCGGCGGCGCTCTTTACCTCACTCCAGGAGTAGGAAACGCGGCCACGGTATCGGGCTCTGCCTTCAGCGGAAATCAAGCGCCGGGACCGGATGGGCAAGGCGGCGCCATTTATGGAAGCGGATTGATCACGGTGACCAATTCGCGCATCGTAGGAAACAGCGCGGCCGCAGTCTTTATCGGCGGTCCGGGAAGTGCAGACACTGCCGTTAATAACTGGTGGGGGTGCAATGCCGGACCAAATAGCGCCGGTTGCGACAGTGTGTCGAGCGCGGGGATCGTCAGCCCGTGGCTCGTGCTTGGCATCAGCGCTTCGTCAACGCAAGTACTTCCAAATGGTTCGACGACTCTGACCGCTGATCTCACGCACAATGTTGACGGCGCCGGCGGATTTGACGTTCCGGATGGGACCGCTGTCGCTTTTGGCGCCACACTAGGGACGGACAACCCGGTCCAGTCGACAACCACAAGTGGACAGGCGATTTCACTATTTACGGCGGGACCCACCGCAGGCGCGGGGAGTGCCACAACCACGGTCGATAACCAGACTGTGAGCGTGTCGCTCGGTATTGGTCAGTCTCCCGCGATTACCAGCGCCAATAATGCCATTTTCCGCGTGGGCGCGGCCGGTGCCTTCAGCGTTGATACCACAGGTTCTCCAAATCCCAGTATTGCCGAGAGCGGTGTTTTGCCAGTCGGCGTCACGTTCATCGATAACGGCAACGGCATGGGAACTCTCTCTGGCACTCCTAGTCCCGGTACAGGGGGCCTCTACATTATAACGTTCATTGCGCAGAACGGCCTTTCTCCGAGCGCAACGCAAACATTCACCTTGACCGTGAACCAGGCACCAACCATCACAAGCGCGAAAAGCGCAACCTTTGCCATAGGGGCAGCAGGATCGTTCACGGTAACCACGAGCGCATTTCCGACTGCGAGCATCAGGGAAGCAGGTACGCTTCCAAGCGGCGTGACCTTCGTTGACAATCATAATGGAACTGGGACCTTGAGTGGCACGCCGGACGCTGGTAGCGTGTTCAATATCACGTTTACCGCATCGAACAATTTTGCCCCGCCTGCAATCCAGAACTTCAAGTTGACGCTGGGTAAGGCGCCGACCGTTACCGGCATCGCTGCCAATCCAAATCCCTCAACCTTCGGGCAGTCGGTTGCCTTTACTGCCACGGTTTCCTCCGCGGCGGGAACACCGACTGGAACGGTGACTTTCACTGACGGGACTACTGCCTTGGGCACGGTGCCACTGACCGGAGGCATGGCGACCTTGAGCACCAGCACTCTCGGCGTTGGCGCCCAGACCATATCTGCAGTGTACAACGGAGGCACCAACTTCTCCGGTAGCACATCCTCCAAACTGAGCCAGGTGGTCAACAAGGCTGCGACGACGATTACTCTTGTCTCGTCGCCAAATCCCTCAACCTTCGGGCAGTCGGTCGCCTTTACTGCAACGGTCTCCTCGCCCTCGGCAATTCCGACAGGCACGGTGACGTTCAAGAGCGGTGGCACGACAATCGGAACCGCGACACTGGCAGGCGGTGTGGGGACCTTGACCATGACGACGCTGAGTGTGGGTACCTTGTCCATGACGGCGGTATACAACGGGAGCAGCAGTTTATTTGGCAGCACATCCGCGAGACTGAGCCAAGCGATCAATAAAGCTGCGACCACGATTACACTGGCCTCGTCGCCAAATCCATCAGATTTTGCGCAGCAGGCGACGTTTACTGCCACGGTTTCGTCTGCGTCGGCAACGCCAACGGGAACGGTGACGTTCAAGAATGGGAGTACGACTCTCGGGACCGTGACACTGGCAGGCGGCCTGGCAATCTTGACCACCACGACGCTAAGTGCGGGCACTCTGCCCGTGACCGCCGTATACAACGGGAATTCCAGTTTTTCCGGCAGCACATCCTCGGTGCTGAGTCAGGTGGTCAATCAGGCCACGACGACTGTCGCCCTAGGCTCGTCGCCGAATCCTTCGGCATTCGGACAATCGGTGACGTTGACCGCCACGGTTTCTTCGCCGTCAGCGACACCGACAGGCACCGTGACGTTCAAGAATGGAAGTGCAACTCTGGGCACCCTGGCGCTGGCCGGCGGTACGGTGAGTTTGAGCGTGACTAATCTGAGTGTGGGCACCCACTCGGTGACGGCGGTATACAACGGGAGCGCCAATTTCTCCGGCAGCACATCTTCGGTACTGAGTCAGGTGGTCAATCAGGCCGCGACCACCATCGCCCTGGCCTCGTCGCCGAATCCCTCAGCTTTCGGGCAATCGGTGAAGTTGACCGCTACGGTTTCTTCGTCGTCATCGATACCGACAGGCACCGTAACGTTCAAGAATGGAGGTGCAACACTGGGCACCGTGGCGCTGGCCGGCGGTGCGGTGAGTTTGAGCGTGACTAATCTGAGCGTGGGCACCCACTCGGTGACGGCGGTATACAACGGGAGTGCTAGTTTCTCCGGCAGCACATCCTCGGTACTGGGTCAGGTGGTCAATCAGGCCACGACCACAGTCGCCCTGGTCGCGACGCCGAATCCCTCAGCTTTTGGACAACCGATAACATTAACCGCAAGTGTGGCACCGGAATTCAGCGGCACTCCGACTTCCAGTGTTACCTTCATGAACGGCAACGCCGCGCTGGGTACCGTAAACGTGGTAGGCGGTGTAGCGACCTTGACAACGAAGACGCTGGGTGTGGGCACTCAGTCCATGACTGCCGTATACAATGGCGGCACCAACTTCGGTGGCAGCACATCCTCGGTATTAAGTCAGGTGGTGAATCCGGCAGCGACCACGACTGCGCTGGCCTCGTCACTCAACCCCTCAACTTTCGGGCAATCGGTGACGTTTACCGCCACGGTGTCGTCGCCCTCAGGAATACCGACAGGTACCGTGTCTTTCAGCAGCGGGAGCGTAACCCTGGGTGGCGCTATACTAGTAGGCGGCGTGGCAACCTTGGCCACCTCCCTGCTGACTTCAGGAACACTCAGTATTACCTCGAATTTCGCCGGAAGTACTAACTTTACAGCCAGTTCCGCGACCCTGACACAGACGGTGAATTCAGTAGGCGCGCTCAGCTACACACTCGCCGCCACAGGGCTAGACCCGAGTTGGTTTACTCCAGGAAGCACCTCATCCTCGACCATCACTGTTACTCCGGCAAATGGTTATTCAGGTGCCGTCACACTTTCATGCAATATCATTAGCGGCGGGACTCCAGCACCTACTTGTTCCTTCAATCCGGCGTCCATATTGATCAGTGCCACCGCGCCAGTGACTTCCACGCTGACGGTGTCCACGTCGAGCAGCACACCTGCGACAAACTACTCAATCTCTGTCACCGGAAGCGATGCCAATAATCTGACCCCCAGTAATGGCCCTCAGTTGCTGACTTTGCCAGCAGTGCCCGCCGGTTCGCTTGACTACATACTTTCTGCAAGTGCTTTGAGCCCTGCCTCCTTCACGTCCGGAAGCGCGGCAACGTCAACCATCACCGTGACTCCGGCAAATGGCTATACCGGCGCGATCAATTTCTCATGCAACGTCGTCGGGGGCGGCACTCCGGCTCCCAGTTGTTCCTTTAGTCCGTCGTCTGTGGCGCTGAGCGGCGCAGGCGCCGGCACCTCCATACTGACGGTATCCACATTGAGTGGTACGCCCGCCGGTAGCTACACAATCTCCGTTGGTGCTGCAGACGCCAATAATCTGGCCCCCATTAACGGTCCTCAGGGGTTGTCGCTGACCACGTCGTCCATTATCCAGCATATTGTCGTTATTTTTCAGGAGAACCGCACCCCGGACAATCTCTTCCAAGATCCGGTGCTGATTGCGGCAGGTGCTGATATCGCAAGCAGCGGCTTGAATGCACAAGGTCAGACCGTTCCGCTCACCCCCATTGACCTGGGCACCGTGGGTCCCTCTCCACAAAATTACGACCTCGGCCACAAACATGCCGACTTCGTGACCATGTACGACGGCGGAAAAATGGATGGGGCGCCTGCAGCGGCGTTCAGGTCGGTAATTCCATCCGACGTTCAGCCTTACTTCGCTCTGGCCGAGCAATACACGTTCGCCGATCGCATGTTCCAAACCAACCAAGGCCCCAGCTTTCCCGCTCACCAGTTCATCATTTCAGGCACGTCAGCCCCCACTGCAACCAGTTCCCTATTCGCGGCCGACAATCCAACGCTGACTTCAGTCGGTGATCCAGTCGCGAGCGCGGCAGGATGCATCGCCATGCCGACGAACCTAGTCACGATGGTTGATGCCACCGGGAGTGAAACAAATTCGCCGCCGGAATATCCTTGCTTCGAGCATCCCACACTGACTGACCTTCTCGATGCCCAGGCGCTGAGCTGGCGCTACTACACAATTTCCCCCGGTGCGATCTGGAGCGGACCTGACGCGATCGATCATATCTGCCAGCCTCAGGCCGTCAACGGAATGCTCACCTGCACGGGCCCCATCTGGAATCAGAATGTGGCCATCCCGCAAACGCAGGTCCTGACCGACATCGCCAACGGTCAACTCGCGCAGGTAAGCTGGGTCATTCCCGATGGTACCAGTTCGGATCACGCCCTCCTCAACGATGGCAGCGGGCCGGACTGGGTGGCTTCGATCGTCAATGCAATCGGCAACAGCCCGTATTGGGCAAACACCGCAATTATCATCACTTGGGATGATTGGGGGGGCTGGTACGATCACGTCGCCCCGACAGTGATCAGCGACGGCGTCAGTTGGGGATCGGGCTACGTCTACGGCTTCCGCGTCCCGCTTATAGTCGTTTCCCCCTATGCCAAGGCGGCTTATATTTCTCATGTCGCGCATGACTTCGGCAGCATTATTAAGTTCATCGAGTACAACTTTAACCTGCCGTCGCTTGGCTATGCGGACGGTCCTGCTGACAATCTCTCCGATTGTTTCAACCTCACTCAAGCGCCGATCACATTCCAAGCTATTCCGGCGGCGCTTGATGCTGCCCACTTCATCAACGACAAGCGTCCGCCCATCGGGCCGGATGATGATTAGGCGTATCGACGGGTTTGTGTTGGGCGAACCGCTCGACATCACAAATTGACCCGAAAGCGTACCTCGGCGTCCCTCAACGCCGAGACCGAGATCCTTAAGATCACCCAGGGCACGACCACGATCGACCTGTAGTACAACAGTGTCTTCACGGGCGATCGTTTCGTGCTCACCGGGGCCGGCGGCGGCTCGGATGTGACCTTGGCCCGAAGGCGGGAACGGGGCGATGTGAATTTCCTATCCGCTAGGCGCAAATTCATTGTCGGGTTTACAAACCAAATTCCGATTTAAGGTTTGGGAGATCAGTTCATCTCACGGGACTTGATTCGCTCCTGGAACTGACAATCCGCCGGCAAAGGAGGTCTCGACATGAAGATGCCAGCAACGACCGTGGTCCGGGGTGCGCCCGCTTGTACGCATTGGTTCCGCAGACGCCAGGAAACCTGGGTGGGAATCGCGCCCAGTCGATGGCTCCCACTGGCCTTCGTGGTTCTTGCCACGGCTGCCGGCGCGCAAACCGAGCAGCTGCTCCACAGCTTCAGGACCTTTGACTCGGGAAGTTCGCCGAGTTACAACGGCTATCCCGTGGTTCTGCCCAACGGACACGTGGTCGGCACCGCCCTCTATGGATCCTCCGCAGTGGGCGAGGGAAACGGCGTTGTATTCCAGTTGGTCCCACCTACGAAGACCGACCCGAATTGGGCTTATCACGTGATTCATCGCTTTGCGGGCGGGGCGGACGGGGCCGTCCCCTACGGCGGCTTGACCCTGGGGGCAAATGGCATTCTCTATGGCATGACCAGCGAGGGCGGTGCGGCCAATTGCGGCGTCGTGTATCAGATGACGCCGCCGGCGCAGAGTCCCACCGGTACGTGGGAAGAAGTCGTGCTGTATAGCTTTCAAGCCAGCAATCCCGCGGACGGCTGCTATCCGTGGAATACGCAACTTCTGTACGACAGCAGCACCGGCTCGCTGTATGGCACGACATCGGGCGGAGGGCTTTACAACGAAAGCGGCTACATGGGTATCATTTTCCGCCTGGACCCGCCGGCGGAGGCCGGTGGTTCCTGGACGGAGACCATCCTGTATTCATTCACGCGCAACGCCGATGGTGCATGGCCGTCGGGAACGCTGGCGGGGGATCCCGAGGGAGTCATATACGGCACAAACGCGGCAGGTGTGGTGTGGTCGTACAACACGTCGACTGGCGCCCTGTCCACGGTTTACACTTTCCAGGGCGGTACGGACGGTGCTCTGCCCTACGGCGGGGTCATCGGCCCTTTTCCCTACAGCGACCAGCCTCAGTATTATTATTTGCTCGGTACGACCTTCGCGGGCGGCGGCAGTACGAACTGCGAGTTCGTTCAACCAGGCTGCGGCACCGTATTTGCCATCAATTTGCCGTTCTATGCGGGGCAGGTTGCGACGGATACCATCCTGCATGCCTTCGATGGAACGGATGGCAACAACCCGGAGACTGGTCTTGCCAGGATCGGCTCGGCCGCATGGGGTACGACGGGCGGCTGCGCAGCTCATGCAGGAGCTTCCCAATGTGGCACGCTTAATTACTACGGGACTCTCTTCAAAGTTCAAGTGTCCGGGACGACGCACTATTCACTGACTTATGAGCCCGTCTACAGCTTCGTGGGCGGTGGTCTTGGAGGGGTTCCCGAGACCGGTCTTGCGGGAGACACGGCGGGCAACATCATCGGGATGACTGAAGTCGGCGGTGCATGGGGTGGGGGAACCGTTTATGAGTGGGTTCCCTGATCGAGAACCACAAACGTGTGGCACATGTGAACAAGGCCGAGGTCACGGCCGGTGTGGGGTATCCGGCATCGGATTCCTCGTGTCCGGTTCTTTCGCCCCCTCCTGACAGGCCATCCTGTCCGCCTGTGATAGTTGATAGGCATTCACGCAGATCTCCAACCAGACATCGAGCGACATATCGGGGGCATCTTCGTAGGGCGCAAATCGATCGATGAAACCTTTCAAGAGTCCAGGAATGACGACCTCCACAGTGCCGGCTGCATGTGTGGCGTCGGCCGGAACCACCCACAAGAGTACATTCGGTCCGTAGGAAGAAAGCGCCGCGAAGAGGGGCAGAATTTCCTCTTCCTGCAGCGGCTCGTTGCGCTTTACCACCAAGATCTTGCTTCCCCCGCGCAAGTGCCTGAGGAAGTGCCGCGCGCAATATGCGATCCTCTGCGATTCGCTCGCGTGCAGAAGCTCTGCGTTTGCTTCATCGGCATATCGGAACGTGTGGAAAAATACGCGGTAGCGATTCTCATGCACCACAAACTCTGGCCTCGGTTTGTCATCCGGCCGGATTTCGACATTAGCTGGGTCGCCGAAATCCTGCATGCCGAGATCCAGCGCACGAAGCAGTGTTGGAAGCTCCATACCGGCAAATCGCAGGAGGCTCAGGAATGCCTCTGCGCCACAATTCCGCTGCACCAGTCCAAACTCACAGTTGTTACCAAGACTTTCGAAATTCAAAATGAACCTGGCGGGATCCATGCCTGTGATTCTCTCAACCTGCGCCAGCCCGATACCTCGCTTCGCGGTCATTACTTGACCCGGTGCGCCGTGCCGGACGGGCGTCACCCTCATGCGCTGGACTGCGAAGGACAAAAGACGCATGTCATTGCTTGGACGACTATCGCAGGGGCGCGCCGCGTCGGGATGCGTGAATACGATGGAAGTGGAGCACCGGCCGGCGAACGCAGCGGCAGGTACGCGGTAGCCAAACCGACCTCCGTTCGCGATGGTCGATCGACCGACCAAGATGCCGTTGACTGAAACCGCCAGCCGCTGGGTAGGGAGCTCCGTTGTCCTCTTAAATGGATTGAGGTCGAGGTCGATGATGCAGTCGCCGCCGCCCAAATCGTGCTCGAACCTCAACTCACTTTCGGCTCCCGTCATCCAGCGAAAGTCGCGTGTAGGTTTAGACCAGCCCCTCAGCACAAACTCGTCTGCATTTCCATCCACGCCGAAGTCGATCCCCAATGTGGGTCTGCGAACGAGCGGGCTGCCAGCAATATTTTCAGTCCTATTGTTCAACGGCGGCTCTCACGGGGCGGAGTTCACTATACCCATGAACATGCCCCCCAACAATTACCGGCGACACCGGACGACCAAGGTCGCGGTCTCGAACAACACGTCGGACTCGGGCGGGGTAGTGCGCGGGATGCGTTATGTCAAGCGAACGCAGCTGGTGCATCTCGATCAGTCGGGACTTCGGGTCGAGGTCAACGGGCGGCGTGCAGCGTGGTATTGAAAAGGTACTGACTATCGAAGTCGGTCCTATCGCCGGCCCGCTTGTTCGCAACCGGCTGCAGCCGAGCCGTAAGCGGCTTGTGCCACTTCCAGGCCAGCGCCGCCACGTCGCCGAAGATCTTCACCAGGCGTTCTTCGCTGACGTCGCCGGGGAGGGGCACGGTGTCGAGCCCGGTTCCGCACACCGACGAATACGCAAGCAGCGAATCGATTTCGTAGGTATTTTCCGCCCAGCGCTGCGCGAGACGCTTGTCTTCCATCACCGGGAGCATCAATCCCGAATAGCCCACCTGCTTCACCTTTACCGCCTTGACGGCCGTGGTAATCGCGAGCGCCGCCGTCAGCGTGCCGTTCGAACCGAAGGGCGCGCCCGTGTAGCGCTCGATCGCGTCCCCGATCGACGCGTTGGCCAATGGCGCCGGCGTGGGATCGACGCCGACGAACTCCCACCCGCTGGATGCGGCTACTGCATTGCCCACTTCCTCTCCGACCCGCGCATGGATCGACAATTGCCGCGTAAGTTCGGCCACTGACGCATTGAAGTCGCCAAGCGTCGACCCGAACACCTGCTGCACGACGCTGGCGCTCTCGAATCCCAGCGAGAACTGCCTGCCGGCGCCGGTGTGATAGGCGCCCGGATAGAACGGTCCGAGCGGCTTGAGCATCGCGGTCGCCGCAAATAGAAAGGTCCCTTGGCTGTGCACACTGTGGTCGGCCACGTAGAGCACGAGCTTCGCCGACTCGCGGATCGTCTTCCAGTGGATCCCCTCGTCATCCGCAATGATGGCACTTGCGTTGAGATGCGGGAGGGTCGAGAGCACCCGGGCCAACAGGTGCATCGCCGCGGGGTCGTCGGTGTCGTGAAGCATGGCCGGGCCGATGTTCGGCATGAAGCCATCTTGCTGAGACAGATCATCGAGCGATCGAAGGAACGCGAGGGCTTCCGTGTCGGAGAGGCCCTTCACGAGTTCGGGGAACGGCTGCGTCACGATTCGCAGGGTTTGCGTCTCGTAGCCGCGACGGGTGAATTCGGCCTTTGCGGCGCCGAGTACGCGCATCGCCTCGTCGACCTGCTCCCGGTACTTCGATCGATCGAGGCGCACAAAGGCGGTGATCGTGCGGACCTTGGGTAGGGCTTCGTCCGTGGCTGCGTGCGCGCCGGCGCAGGTGAGCGCACCAAGCAGGAGCGCGGCGATCAGGTGCTTCAGGTGCCGTTGCGTCACGAGACGCAGCCTAACACTCCGGTAATGGCGGCGGGAGCCGAGCATTTGCTCGCCTGTCATGGAGTGCGCGCGGCGCCGATCGCCGTCAGCGTGTCCGGTATCGCGGCATCGCGCTCGAGCCGCGGGTGGCGTGGTCCTCCCGCATAGCGCATCTCGATAGTCCTGAACGTATTGTCCTTCTCGACGAGCAGGGCAATGGCGCGCGGCTCCGCGCCGCCCGTCTTGAGCGCGTCTCCCAGTACTTCCTTCGAGTACTTGCGTCCGTCGACCGCAACGAGCTTGCCGCCGGGCGTGACCCCGGCTTGATCGGCCGCGGAGCCGGGAATTAGGTTGCTCATGACGTTTCCGTCGTCGAGAAGGGTGAAACCGAGCGAATACCGCAGGTCGACCTCCTTGTACATGGCCTCGTAGCCTTTTGCCGCACTGGTGGGCTCGGACGAGTAGACCACGCGCCAGCCGCTCGCGGTGAGCCCTTCGAGCGGTGCGCCCGCTTTGATTCGCTCGAGCCGCTCCGTCCAGTAACCGCGCCAGTCGTAGGGCAGCACGGTGTTCAAGGCGTTGACGACGGCCTCGAAGTCGTAGGCGATGACCTTGGGGCCGCTGTTCGGCGGCCCGTAAAATAGCCGGCAGAAATCGTCGAGGCTTTTTGCGCCGCCGGACTTGCTGCGAATCAGCATGTCCGCCTCGAGCCAGAGCAATGCTGACTCGCGGTAAAAGTCGGTGCCCCTTTGACGGGCCTTCCAGTCTTCCGGCAGGAAGTAGCCCAACTGGGCGGCGACCGCGGTATCGGCCAGTGGGCGCCATTCCCGACCCTTGTGCGATTCCATCATGGCCGCGACCTCCGCCCAGCCGTCGCGGAATTCCTCCGGCGTCGCCAGCCCGCTGCGCGCGCTGAGCACCATGCCCAGATATTCGGTGAGACCCTCGTACACCCAGAGCAGGTCGCCGCGCATCGGCGCATCGTAGTTGCCGGTGGCCAGGCCGACCGGGCGCCGATACTTGCCGTTCCAGGAGTGCACGTACTCGTGCGGCAGCAATGTGCTCACCTCCCAGCTGCGCCGCAGGTCGTCGTCGATCAGCGACCGTTCGGGGGTGCGATTGTCGCTCGATTCGTGATGTTCGATGCCCTCGTAGCCGATGAAATCGCTGAGCGTCCACAGAAAGTGATATTCGCCGTAGTGGGTCGCTCCAAACAGGGCGCTGGCTTCACCCACGAGCCTTCTCAGTTGCGTGAGCGTGGTCTCCGGCACGTCGAGAGCGGCGGCGCTATCGGCCGCGAAATGCACGAATGTGCTTGGTTGGCCGCCCAGTGCGACGGTCTTCAAATAGCGCCCCGCGAGCACCGGTGAATCGATCAGCGTCGTCAGTGATACGGGCTGGAATTGGACGCTGTCTGCCGCGGAACCGGCCTTGGGCAGGGCCGTCGCCAGGGTCCAACCGGCCGGCAGTTTCAGGCGCGCCGCATACCGCAGGTCGTCCGAACGGGTGCCTGACGGATACAGGAGCAGCTGGTTCCAGAGGATGATCGCAAGTGATTCGGTGACGGTACGCGCATCATTCGGTGGCTGCGCGTCGCTCACCGCCAGAACCTCGAGGGACACATCGAGGGTGCTTGTCCGCGCCGGTATCGTGAGATGAAATGCGTACATATTGTCCGGGTCGCGGTGCCAAGCCAGAGTCCGCCCATTCGCTTCGAACTTAAGCCCGGAAAGGCCGCCGATGGGCCCATCGGGAGCGTGCTCTCCGGGGAGCCACTTGGGGTACAGCAGCGTCAGTGGCCCGGGCTTGACCGGCAGCTCGAGGTGCGCGCGTTCGATGCCGCGCGACGCCTCGCTCGCATCGACGTCGACGCTGGCGGCGGGTGCGGCGATGGCCGCGGCGGCGGTCAAGAGCAGGCACGCCGCCGATACGGCCGATGGATAAGAAAAATTCGCGTTCATTGGTCCCCCCGTAAACGTTCGCTTTGGCGCCAGGCGCCGAGGCGCCGAGCCAGCAAGGCACTATACTCACGTAGGCTGCTAAACTGGAGAGATTCCAGCACCAGGAGCGAGCCATGCCGATCGCGTTGGTCACTTGGTTTGACAGCATGAAGCCCGGGGGGTTGTTCAAGGATCCCGACGGCAATGGGTGGATCTTGCGCCAGCCGCCTGCGGCTTGAAGCCCGGCCCAATGACGATCAGGGACATGGTTAGGCGGCAACTGTTCACCTATGTGGGGGTCGTGGCGCTCGTGTATTTTGCGGGTCTGCTCCTGACGCAAGTGTTGACTCCGGGGTCCATCCCGTTCGTTCTCGACATGGTTGCATTGTGCGTCGTCACGCTGTTCATCATCGATCGCCTCGCCGGTTTTTCGTGCCCGAGCTGCGGCAAGCCGCTGGGGTTCGTCCTGTTCGCGGCCGCCGTGGGGTTGCGCAAGCAGCGCTGTCCCCATTGCAAGTTGGATGTGGACGAGCAGATGCCGGGGGGCGGTACATGAGCGCGTTTAGGCGGTTGGAGGCAGAGCCATGAGCGATGATGACGAGGCGCTGGGCCGGGGCCTTCAGGCAGGCCGGATCTGGAGTACGGCACACGAGGCGCAGGCGCGCAACCTTTGCGGCTGGCTGCAGCACCATGAGGCGTTGGGCGTCTGGGACTACCGGAGCGTCTACGCCAGTATGTTGACGAACAAGCGGGCGACGGAGAACACGGGAGGCGAAGGCGACCAATTGTTGACCATAGCCGGGGAGCGGGCACTCGCGGAGGCGCTACTCTTTTGGCAGTCGCAGCCCGGGTGGCCGCACGATTGGGGCGAGCAGGAAAGCTTCGTGGAAGGGTTCGTCCGCGGCGCCGCCGGCACGGAATCCGTGTCGGTCCCCCCGGAGAGCGATTTCACCCGATGGAAGCCCTGAAGGTCAGACTCGTCGCCGGATTCATTCCGATGACCCCGGAACCGAAGTCGATCGGGGTCCGGTTGAACTCGTACAGTAGTCGGTCGGGCCGAGACCTGTGTAAAATTTTCCGCACAGGATGTGCAGATGCGCCCGGCGGTACTCTTGCCGCGTGGAATACGCCAAATTCGAGTCCGCCTGTCTCGCCCACGTCGACGACACGTACTACTACGGAGCTTATTGCCGCGCGTGCGGTCATCATGCACGACTCAGCCTGACGAAGCTGCGAGCCCGGCTGGGTGACGACTATCCGCTGCGGAACGTTCGCGAGAAGTTGCGATGCGAACGCTGCGGCGGCCGCCGCCAGATCGTCGTCACATTCCTGGCGCCGAATCAGCGAAGCGGAACCCTGGTGGATCTATTTGTCAGAAAGCCGCGATAGCGGAACAGCGTCGCTCGTTCACTAAGCTCCGATGTCCTTCGGCGTTATGTCGTGAATCGTGTGCCGCGCTTGAGCTGCGGATTGCCGCGGATTCGAGCCGGAGAGGGTAATTTCGGCCATTACTTAACGTCATCCGCTTTGGGACGAACGCCGCGAATTGTCCGCTTGAGGTTGCCGATGCGAATTGCAGGAATTAACTTCAATAGTGACCGAAAAATCACTTCAAGACGCAATGAAAGGCGTGAGGTTTTATGAGTGCAGTTGTCGAAGGCCGAAGTCTCGAGGCGCAAATCGCGGATTGCCATCACGCGATTTACTGGTCGCCGGACCCGATGGCGGTCAGGTTGAATCGGGCGCGGCTGCGTGAATTGATGGCGCGAGCGGCGGAAACGGAGACTCGCGGGTTCCTGCAGGAGCCGCCACAGGCGGTCTGGCCGAATACCCCGCCCTGAAACGCGTCGCCTAAGATTTCGCGGCGCCGCCGCCAAGTCCTGCGTTCTTGGCAATGGATAGGCCGATGCCCGACCAGTCGATGTCCTCACCCTCGACGGCGAGGGTTTGGAGGAGATGGTCGCGCAAGATGCCGAGGAGAGGCATCGGAACGCGCAACGCCTCGGCGCTCTGACCCACCAAGCGCATGTCCTTGAGGCCCAGCGGAGCCGCGAACCCCGCCGGCCGGAATCGCGCGCCCGCCAGCGCCGCGCCGTAATTGCGATAGATGGGCGCATCGAACAGGCTGCCCGTCAGCACCTCGAGCAGCCGGGACTTCGGCACGCCGCCCTTCTCCGACAGCGTCATCGCCTCGGCCAGCGATTCGATGACCGCCATGATCATGAAATTTCCGCACAGCTTCACCAGGTTGGCGGCCGAAGGCTGGCTGCCGACGATGAAGGTGCGTTGCCCCATGGCGCCGAACAGAGGATCCGCGATGCCGATGTCCGCGGGCTCGCCGGCGGCGACGATGAACAATCGACGCGCCGCCGCGGCGTCCGGCCTGCCGAACACCGGAGCGCACAGGAAGCGCTGTCCATGAGCGCGATGCAGCCCGGTCAGCCGCTCGGCGCAGGCGACCGAGACCGTACTCATCGAAACGTGCAGCGCGCCCGCATCCAGGCCGGCGATCAGCCCCGACTCGCCGTCGACCACGGCCTCGAGCGCCGCATCGTCCGCGAGCATCGTCAGCACGACGGTTCTGCCCCGGGCGGCCTCCTTAGGCGTGGCGGCGAGCGTCGCGCCGGCCGCGGCCAAGGCCTGCGCCCGCGCCGCGGTGCGATTCCAGACGGTCATCTCGTTCCCGTCCAGTAGATTGGCGGCGATGGCCGCGCCCATTTGTCCGAGACCCAGGAAGCCGATTCGCATGAGGGTTCTCCGTATGAGGGGTCAAGTGGGGAGTTCGCGGCGGAAGAGGAGCGGATCCGCCGCGTTCAGGTCGAATTCCCGGGCATGGCGGTGGCCGCCGTAAACCGCGGCGGCGATCGTGCCCGGCGCGAGGCAGTCGCCGATCGGGCTGATGGATGCGATGCCGGCGGCGGTTACGCGTTCCGGCAGCCGCGTGAGATCTGCATACAACCGGTCGTCCGGCAGCCGCGAGGTCACCGAGACGATGGAGCCTGCTTCCAGGCTCGACTCGCGCGACGTATATACGCACGCGAGAACGGCGCGCTGCCGGTCGAAGGCGCGAAGATTGCGGCCGAGCGCCAGTCCGATGCCGAGCTCGAGCAACCGCTTCTGGATCGCGTATTGTTCCAAGGTGTTGACCGTCCACGCCGAGACCCGGTCGGCCGGTGTGACGAGAACGACCTCGTGGCCGGCGGCGTGCAGATGTTCCGCGAGCACCGCTCCCAGGTAGTAATGATCGTCGTCGAACACCAGAATGGGATCCGGCCCCGTCGCTCCCGCCAGCACGTCGTCGGGCGTCAGCACCACGTTCGAAGCGTCCTCGAGGCCCGGGATGGGAAACGGATTGGCCCTGCCCACGCCGTCGCGGCGCCAGCGGGCGCCGGTCGCGAGCACCACGCGCGTTGCGCCGAAGCCGAGGATGTCGTCCGCCGTTGCCGGGCTCCCGCGATAAACCGCCACCGTCGGCAGTTTCGCAAGCTGGGCGGCCCGATAATCGCGAACGCGGATCCAGGCGGCGAGTCCGGGGAGCGCGGCCTCGAGGGTCACGCGGCCCCCGAGCTGCGGGCGCGACTCGGTGACGTGCACGGCATAGCCCCGCTGACCCAGCACGCGGGCGCATTCGAGACCGGCGGGTCCGGCCCCGACGATGAGGAACGTATCCTCGGAGGTGCGCGGCGGCACGCGCTCCGGATGCCAGCCCTTGCGCCATTCCTCACCCATGGTGGGATTCTGCGTGCAGCGTATGGGCGTCATGGTGTAGTCCCCCGACACGCAGATATTGCAGCCGATGCATTCGCGAATGTCGTCCACTTCGCCCAGATCGATCTTTTTCGGAAGAAAGGGATCCGCAATGGATGGGCGGGCGGCGCCGATGAAATCGAGCACGCCCCGGCGCACCTGCGACACCATGGTGTCGGGGGAGGTGAACCGGCCGACGCCCACCACCGGCTTGCTCGTCACCGTCTTCACGAAGCGCACGAACTCCTCCTGATAACCCTCGGGCGCGAAGCGCGAGGTTCTCGAATCGTTCGCCCAGTCGCTTATGTTGACGTCCCAGAGGTCGGGCAGTTCCGCCAGGAGCTCGACGATCTCGCGGCCTTCGCCCTGGTGTTCGATGCCGGCGCTGCCCAGCAGTTCGTCCACCGCCAGGCGCACGGCCACCGCGCAGGTGGTCCCCACGGCGTCCTTGGTGTCCTCGATCAGCTCCCGCAGCAACCGGACGCGATTGGCGAGGCTGCCGCCATATTCGTCGCTTCGATGGTTGTGGCGGGACTGCAGGAACTGCATGGGCAGCGACAGGCCGTGGGCGGCATAGACATAGACGATATCGAATCCGGCGCGCCGCGCACGCAGCGCCGCCTCCCGATGCCAGCGCCGAAAATCGCGGATGTCGGATTTGTTCATGCCGCGGGCCTGCGTTCCGGCGTGACCGGCGGGACTCATGACGTGGCTCGGCGCCAAGGAGATTTCCCGCGAATACAGATTGGTGGCGTTCATCCCCGCATGCACGAGTTCAATGGCCGCGAGGGCCCCGTGGTCATGAACGGCCTGCGCGATCACCGCCAGCGCCGGAATGTCGCGGTCGTCCCACAGGCGGCCTTCGATGTAGGGGGAAAGATCGCTGGTCGGATGAATCTCGACCTCCTCGGTGCTGACCACCGCCCAACCGCCTTCGGCTTTGACGCCGCGCATGGCCGCGTGGCTGCGCGGCCGCGCATGGCCCATGCCGTTGCAGTGGGGCACCTGGAAGAAGCGATTCTTCGCGGTGACCGGTCCGATCTTGACCGGCTCGAACAGGATGTCGAATCGAGCATCGCGACCCATGGACCCTCTCCCCGCGACCAAGGTGCCAGAGTGGCATAAACTGTCGCGCCATGCGATGTCCACTGGAGCCCCTATGACCGCGACTGACAAATTCGAGAGCGTACGCGTGCTGTGCATCGGCGACGTGATGCTCGACCGGTTCGTGCACGGACACGTCAAGCGAATATCGCCCGAGAGTCCGGTGCCCATCCTGTCGATCGAGGGCAGGCAAAACTTCCCGGGCGGGGCTGCGAACGTCGCGCGCAACATCGCATCGCTGGGCGGGCACTGCACCCTGGCCGGCGTGGTGGGGGAGGATCCCGCGGGCGAAGATCTGCGCGCGGCCCTGTCCGCCATCGAGGGGCTGGACTGCGAATTCCGCGTGAGCCGGCAGCGCCCGACCAGCGAGAAAATCCGCTTCGTGGCGCAGGGACAGCAGATGCTGCGCGCCGACGCGGAATTCACCGCTCCCATCGAGGACGCGACCGCGCAGGAACTCATCGCTTCGATCGAACGGCTGGCTCCCGCGCACGACGTCATGGTGCTGTCGGACTACGCCAAGGGGCTCCTCACCGATGCGGTGATCCGTGCCTGCATCGAAATCGCCAGGCGGCGGGGCGTGCCGCTGGTGGTCGATCCGAAGTCGGTTGATCTGCACCGTTATGCCGGCGCGACGCTGCTCACGCCGAACAGCAAGGAAGCGCTGGAGGCGACCGGCATCGATCCCGCCGACGACGATGCGTCCGCCGAACGGGCCTGCGAGTCGATCCTGCGGGACGCCGGCGTCGAGGCGGTGCTCCTGACCCGAGCGCATCGCGGCATGACCCTGGTGCGCGCCGGCGGCCCGGCGGTGCACATCGAATCGAGCGCCCGCGAGGTGTTCGATGTGGCGGGCGCCGGCGATACCGTGATTGCGACGCTGTCGCTGGCCCTCGGGGCGGGGCTCGGTCTCGCCGAGTCGGCGCGATTGGCGAACTTCGCGGCCGGCGTGGCGGTGGGCAAACGCGGCACCGCAACCGTGACCCGCACGGAGCTCGACGACGAGGTTTTTCGCCTCGGCCGGGGCAGCCTCAGGAGCCTCGAAGGCAAGATCGTGTCGCGGCAAGCCGCCGCGGCCCTGGCCGACACCTGGCGCAAGAACGGACTCA
Organism: uncultured Gammaproteobacteria bacterium; assembly: GCA_963707765.1. Taxonomy (GTDB): domain Bacteria; phylum Pseudomonadota; class Gammaproteobacteria; order Steroidobacterales; family Steroidobacteraceae; genus Bog-1198. The sequence continues at coordinate 1,004,006 of CAVPQZ010000001.1, forward strand.
AGGTCGGCTTCACCAACGGCTGCTTCGACATCCTGCATGTCGGGCATCTGGCGCTGCTGGCGTTTGCCCGAGAAAACTGCGGCCGGTTGATCGTGGCTGTGAACAGCGACGACTCCGTGAGACGGCTGAAGAAAGAGGGCCGTCCGATCAATGCGCAGAACGATCGCGCAATGGTTCTGGCCGCCTTGTCCGCCGTGGACGCCGTGGTCGTCTTCGACGAGGACACGCCGCAGTCGCTGGTCGAGACCCTGAATCCGGATGTCCTCGTCAAGGGCGCGGACTACCGCATCGAGGAGATCGTGGGGGCGCGGCAAGTGCTGGCGCGCGGAGGCAAGGTGCTGACCTGCGCGCTGGTGCCCGGAAAGAGCACCACCGGCCTGGTCGATGCCGTGCGCAGCGAGCCGGGCAAGCCGTGAGCGCGCCACCCGTGTTTCTCGACCGCGACGGCACGTTGATCGTCGATAAGCACTATCTCAGCGACCCGGGCCAAGTGAGCCTCGAGCGGGACGTCGTGCCGGGATTGTCGATGCTCCAGGGGAGCGGCCATCCACTGATCGTGCTGTCGAACCAGTCCGGCATCGGCCGCGGCCTGTTCAGCGAGGCCGATGCGCAGCGAGTCAATGCGCGGATTGCCGAAGTGCTGCGCGAGAACGGGATCGACGTCCTCGCCTGGTACATGTGTCCGCACGCGCCCGAAGTCCCGTGCGAATGCCGCAAGCCGTCTGCTGGGATGGCGCTCGCCGCATCCCGAGAGTGGAATCTCGGTCTGGCCGGTTGCTACGTGATCGGCGACAAGCGCGCGGATCTCGAACTGGCCGACGCCATCGGCGGCACCGGGATCTTGGTAACCACCGGCCACGGCTCCGATTCGGTGGACTGGGCGAAGGCGAACGCGCGCCCCGTCGTGGACACGCTGCTCGCGGCGGCGCAATTCATTGCCGCGCGCGATCGACCCCCAGCTTGAGCCGCTCGCCGTAGCCGGTCAGCTCCAGGTATCCGAGGCCGGCCAGCCGACCCTGGCTGTAGGCCCGCACGGCGCCTTCCCAGTAAATCGCGCCCGTGGATACGCGGGTGTCGTTTTCCTGATCGTCGAGCAGCGGCCGCAGATCGAACTGCCGGACGCCCGCGGTGACCCTCCACTCGACGGGATAGCTGATGCCGGTGCGCGGCGAGATCCAGGTCCGCTGCGGTTCGAAGCGCACCTGCGATTCATCGAGCACAGTCATGGTCCCATCGGCTCCCCGCAGCGTGCCGCCGGCCCAGCGCGCGGCGCCGTCGGCGCCTCGAATGCGAAACGCCATCAGCGCGGATCCGTCGTTCAGATTGATGCCGATCCATTCCCAGCCGACGGCGTCGGGGTCGAGGTAGTCGCTGGACCACTCGTGGTCGAACCAGGCCTCGCCGGTCACGCGGGAGGCCGCCTTGCCGCGCCGGATGTCGCCGTTCACGCGCAGATGCGGCAGGCTGTAGTAATAGCTGGCCGCCTGCGGCGAGGGTCCCTTGCGGCTCAACCCCGCATTGCCGTTCAGCATGATCGGCTGGGTTTCGGCGAGCGTGAGCTCCAGGCCAAAATCCGCGGCGGCGATGTGCACCCGGTAGCGGCCTTCGTGCGTCAGCGACCAGTCGTCGACCCAGACCCGGGCGTCGTTCTCGGCCGCCTCGGCGAGGCCGAGCCCGGCGCGCCGAATCCGCTGGTCCTGCCACAGGCGTCCATGCTTCGGATCACTCAGCGCGCAGTGCGCGATGAGCAGCTGGCGCGGCGCGAAGGCGCTGGGATTTGCCGCGATGTCGGGCTTGGTGCGAAAGAACGTCACCTGAAAGCCCAGCGGCTCGCCGTCCTCGGTGGCGAGCCATCCGGTGACGTACCACCATTCGGTGCGAAAGTCGGGATGGCTGCCGAGATCGCGGGGAAAGGCGAGGGTGCGGCCGGGTGCGACCTGTGCGTAGGCCGCGGCCGCCGCGGCTCGGTGCGGCGCGCCGGGTAGCCACAGAAGTACGGCGACGATCGTCGACACGAGCGGCACCGCCTTCACCAATCCTCCCGCACGGCCCGCAGGGCATCTTGGCTGGTGGCTGCCCGGCCGCTCGAAAGTGCCGTGAGCGCGGCAGCGGCGATCAACGTGACGCTGAGGATTGCGAGCTGCCACGCGGGCACGGCCAGGTCGATGCTCCAATTGAAGGATTGCCGGTTCACCACGTACACCAGCACCAGGCTCAGGAAGCCGCCGAGGATGAGTCCGTACAGGACTCCGAACAGGCTCATCAGGAAGCCTTCGCTCGCCAGGACTCCGAGCACCTGTCGGCGCAGCATTCCGATGTGTCTCAGCATGCCGAATTCGGCGCGCCGCGCGAGGGCGGTCGAGCCGGCCGCGAAGCTGATGCCCGTGAGGCCGATGATGACCGCGATGGCCTCCAGGGCGTAGGTGATGGCAAACGCCCGGTCGAAGATCTGCAGCGAGCGCTCGCGGATCGCGGTGCTCGTCATGATCTGCGGCGCGTCGCCCGAGGCGAAGCAGGCTCGCAGGGCGGCTGTCACGTCCGACGGCGCCTCGCGTCCGTCCAACCAGACGGACGCCTCCGTGGCGCTGTCGTCGCCCGTGGCGGCGGCATAGGCGGGGCGGGAGATCACGATGGAACCGAATTCCCGCGCGTAATCGCGCCAGACGCCGGCCACCCTGAAATGCCGGACCCGACCGCCCAGGGGCAGATCGAGCGCGGCTCCGAGCGACAGGCCGTACAGATCCTGCAGCGACTCCGAAATCCAGGCCGGTTCCAGGGGCTCGGCGCCGGCGGGATTCGCGCGCTGCTGCAGCGGCAATTCCTCCGCGGTCTCGCGCGCGCTCGAGCCGCGGACGATCAGAGTGACCGGAGGCCGCCCGGCGTCGAGCATCAACTGCTGCGTGTGGCGGAACTCGATGCGCCCGACTCCCGGTACGGCGGCGAGCCTCGCCTGCAGGTCCGCCGGCCAGTAAGCCGTGTCGCTGCCCAGCGGCACGCGCAGATTCAAATCAGCGGGAATCAGCTTGCCGAGCCAATTCACGAAGGAGATCCGAAACGAATAGACCATGATGGCCATGGCCACCATGAGACTGAAGCTGACGATGATCGAGGCGAGGCTCAAGGTCGAAAGGCCGACGTTCTCGCGCAGCTGCGCGATCGAGGCGTCCCACACCACGCGATTGGTGCGCGGCGCCGCCTTGAGGATGCGTACCGTCAAAACCGGCACCAGCAACACGGCGCCGAACAGCAGGGCTGCGATGGCGGCATAGCCGAAGACCGGCAAGCCGCGCACGGCGGGCAGCCGGGCGAGCAGGCCGCCGGTGAACAGTAGGGCCACACCCAGTTGCCAGCCAGTTCGCGCGATCGTCGCATAGTCGCCGTCCCCCCCTTTGAGGGCGCGGGCCGGCGGCTGGCGTGCGGCCATGCGGGCCGGCATCCAGGCCCCGGCGCCGGCGACCAGCGTTCCCATGCAGAAGAAGAAGGCCATCGAGAGCGCCGGAGCGTGCACCAATCCCGGCATTGCCGGCATTTGACCGTGGCCCAAATCGCCGGCGAGCACGCGCAGCGCGGCCTGCGCGAAGGCCACTCCCAGCAGCACGCCGAGCAAGGAACCCAAGGCCCCGAGAATCGCACCTTCACCCACCAGCGCGCGCTCGATTCCTCCGCGCGTCACCCCCAGGGCGCGCAGCAGCGCGAGCGATCGCCGCCGGCGCAGGACCGAGAGCGATTGCGTCGAGTACACCAGGAAGGCGCCGGTCAAGAGCGCGACCAGCGCCAGCATGTTGAGATTGGTCCGGTAGGCCCGCGTGACCGTGACGGCGCGGTCGCGCTCGACCGCCGGCGTGACGGCCAGCGTTCCCGGAGGCAGCTGAAGCTGCAGGTGGTCGCGGAACTCACGGGCGGAGGTGCCCGGGGCCAGCCGCAGGTCGATACGGTTCAGCCGTCCCAGGGACTCGAAGGTCCACTGCGCCGACGCGATGTCCATCAGCCCGAGCGCCTGGGGGTAGGCGGCGTCGGGCAGAATTCCGGCCACGCGCAGCGTGACGGCGGAGCCGCCGACCAGGACGAGCAGGGGGGCGCCGCGGCGCAGGTTCAATTCGCGCGCGGCGGCGGCGCTCAGGAGAATCGCGTGGGGGTCGAACAGATCGACGATCTCGCCCGAGGCACCGCCGAACACCGCGGGCTGCAGCGCGGCGGCCCGGAAAGGGTCCATGCCGAGGATCTTCAAGGGGTCGCGCTCGCCGGGCACGGCCGCTTGGATCTCGAGCACAGGGCTCGCCGCGGCGACGCCCGGGTCGCGTGCGAGCCGGACGAACAGGGCATCGGAGAATCCGTCGCGCGGACCGCGGACGATGAGATCGGCTTCGCCGACCAGGCGCTTGGTGGCCAGCCCGAATTCGTCGAGCGCCGTGGCGTTCACGAGATACACCGAGGTGCCGAGCGCCACGCCGAGCGCAATGGCCAGCACGATGATGGACAGGCGCACCGGCTGCTCGCGTGCCTGCGCCGCGAGGAGCACCCACCAGAGTCGCAGGTTCACGCTCGGATCCCGGCGCCCTGCAGTCCGTGCGCATCGAGGGTCAGGATGCGGTCGGCGGTGTCGGCGGCGGTGCGCGAATGCGTGATCAACAATGCGGCCGCGCCGTTCGCCTTGATCTGCGCGCGCAGCAGCTCGAGGACCTGGCCGGCGGTGCGTGGATCGAGGTTGCCGGTCGGCTCGTCCGCCAGTATCAGTTGCGGCGAATGCACCAGCGCGCGGGCAATGGCGATGCGCTGCATTTCGCCGCCGGACAGCTCCCGTGCATGGCGCCGCGCCAGGGACGCCATGCCGACGCCCTCGAGCATGGCGGCCGTGCGCCGCGACCGCTCGGCCGCTGCAGTGCCCAGCAGTTCGAGCGGAAGGGCGATATTCTGCTCGACCGTGAGATAGGGCAGAACGTGGAATGCCTGAAATACGAAGCCAACGCAGCGCCGCCGCAGCAGCGTGGTTGCGTCGTCGTCCATCCCCGAGAGATCCTGGCCCATGAGCCGCACCCGGCCGGCATCCGGCCGGTCGAGCCCGGCGAGCAAATTGAGCAGCGTCGACTTGCCCACGCCGGACTCGCCCATCACGGCGAGATACTCGCCGGCTCGCAGTTCGAGATTCAAGTTCTCGAAAACCGGCGGGCGATCCCGGCCATACCGCTTGGTAAGATTCTCCAGCCGAAGGATGGCGGGCTCAGCCATCGTCGCTCGTGATCGCTCGGAGCCGAGTCCGGGCGATCAAGCGGCGTCGACGCCGATGACGGCCTTGACCTCCAGAAAGTCGCGCAGTCCGAACTCACCGTACTCGCGGCCGTTTCCCGACATCTTGAAGCCGCCGAAGGGCGTCTTCATGTCGCCGGATGCGCCGTTCAGGGAGACCTGGCCGGCCCTGATCCGGCCGCCCACGCGCCGGGCACGGGCGGGATCCGAAGACCAGACGTAGGCTGCGAGCCCGTAGGGCGTGTCGTTGGCGATTTGCACGGCCTCATCCTCGCTGCCGTACGGCAGGATGCACAGGACCGGCCCGAAAATCTCCTCGCGCGCAATGGTCATGTCGTTGCGCACGTTCGAGAAAATCGTCGGTTTGACGAAATAGCCGCGGACGATCGTCTCCGGCCGCCCGGTGCCGCCGGTCACGAGCAGCGCCCCTTCGGCGATGCCCTTCGCGATGTAGTTCTCCACGCGCTCGAACTGCAGCTTCGACACGACGGGGCCGACGGTCGTCTTGTCCGATGCGGGGTCTCCCACGACCACCGATTGTGCGATCCGCTTGGCGATCGCCTCCACCTCCGCCATCCTGCCCGCCGGGACGAGCATGCGGGTTGGCGCATTGCAGGACTGGCCGGAGTTCTGAAACACGTGCAGCACGCCCTGCTTCACGGCGCGCTCGAAGTCCGCGTCGTCCAGCAGGATGTTCGGCGACTTTCCACCCAGTTCCTGATGAACCCGCTTCACCGTGGCCGCGGCGCTCCTCGCCACGTCGCTCCCCGCGCGGGTGGAGCCGGTGAAGGACACCATGTCGATGTCGCGGTGCGAGGCCAGCGGGGCGCCGACACCCGGACCGTCGCCGTTGATGAGATTGAACACGCCGGCCGGGACTCCGGCCTCGTGCATGACCTTGGCCCAGAGAACCGCGCTGAAGGGCGAGTATTCGGAGGGTTTCAGCACCATGGTGCAGCCCGCTGCAAGGGCCGGCACCACCTTGGCCGCAACCTGGTTCATCGGCCAGTTCCACGGTGTGATCAGGGCGCAAACCCCCACCGGCTCCTGCACCAGCCGGGTCGTGCCGCGCACCTCCTCGAATGGGTAGCTCTTGAGGACTTCGATCATTGCGCTGATATGGCCCACGCCGATGCGCGTCTGCGAGCCCTTGGCGAGCGAGATGGGCGCGCCCATCTCGGTGGAGATCGCCTGCGCAATCTCGTCGTAATGCAACTTGTAGGCCGCCAGCACGCGCTCGAGCAGTGCCAGGCGCTCGGCCGGAGCCGATGCCGAATACCCCTCGAAGGCCCGCTTCGCCGCCGCCACCGCGCGGTCCACGTCTTTCGGTCCGCCCATCGAGATCACGCCCGCGGGCTCTTCGGTCGCCGGATTGATCACCTTGAACTCCTTCGGCTCAATCGGATCAACCCAGGCGCCGTCGATGTAGAATTTCCTGTCATCGTAAATCATTCGCTACCTCTGTTGCGTCCAAGGGCGTTGCCAGGGCGCTGAGTTTACCCGGATGCCTCATCGCGCGTCTTGCCGGGCTTGATTGGGACCGAGAATCCGAATAGGGTCCGGTGGATGACCGCAAAGCTGAGCCCTAAGCTGCGGGCCGGTGCTTGCGCGGCGTTGTTCCTGATGTCCGCGGCCGCGATCCGCGCCGCAACGCCCCCCGAGTACAACCCCGTTGTCCGCGAACCCGTGTCCATCGGCCCGCAGGCCGACCGGCTGATCGTCGGATTTCGCACCACGCCGGCCAACACGGTGGTGAGACGTATCCGGGGTTCGGGGGGCCAGGGCCGGACGATCGCCCTGAGGCAGGCCTCGACGACCCCGGGGGATGCCGTGAGTCTCGCAGGCCGCGCCCATCTCGACGTACGGCAGACGCGGCAGCTGACCCCCAGCATGCACGTGCTGTACCTGCGAAAGCCGCTCTACGGTGCCGACGTCGACGCGGCCCTCCGTGCCCTGCGCGGCGATCCCGCGGTCGATTTCGCCGATCCCGATCAGCGCCGCTATCCGCTGACGCTGCCGGACGATCCCTTGTTCTATCCCTCGGCGAACGCCTCCGGTCAATGGTTCATGCTGACGCCGAGCGCGCTCACCCCGACCAGCGATGCCGCAGCGACCGATGCGGTGTCCGCGTGGTCGATCACCACCGGCAGCACGGGCATCGTGATCGCGGATGTCGACACGGGGGTGCGCTTCGAGCATCCGGACCTGAAGCGCGCGGGTTTGGGCGGCCGGCTGCTGCCGGGCTACGACTTCGTGTCGGAGGACTTGAACCCCGGGACGGGTGCGCCGCTCGGCACCTATCTGATCGCGAACGACGCAGACGGGTGGGATCCGGATCCTTCCGATCCCGGCGATTGGATCGACGCCACCGATCAAACCAACATCCTGTTCCCCGCATCGTCCTGTCCCATTGCCGACAGCTCGTGGCACGGCACTCGCGTCATGGGTTTACTCGGGGCGCTCACCAACAACGACGTCGGCGTGGCGGGCATGACCTGGAGTGCCTATCTCCTGCCGGTCCGGGCCCTCGGCAAGTGCGGGGGGTACGATTCCGACATCATCGCCGGGATGCAGTGGGCGGTCGGCATGCCGGCGACGGGCGTGCCCGACAATCCCTATCCGGCGGACCTGGTGAACCTGAGCGTGGGGGCCAGCGGATCCTGCCCCTCGGCCTATGCCGATGCCGTCGCCACGCTCACCTCGATGGGCGTGCTGATCGTCGCCTCGGCCGGCAATGCCAGCGGACCGGTGGATGCACCGGGCAATTGTGCCGGCGTGCTCGGGGTGGCCGGCCTGCGCAATGTCGGCACCAAAGTGGGCTACAGCAGTTTCGGCCCGCAAGTGGGAATTGCCGCGCCGGCGGGCAACTGCGTCAATCCATCGGGGCCCTGCCTCCGGTCGATCGACACGACCACCAATTCCGGTTTGACCGTCCCCGCACAGAGCATCTACACCAACGAGTTGAATCCGAACCTCGGCACGAGCTTCGCGGCGCCCATCGTGACCGGCATCGCGGGGTTGATGCGTGCGGTCAACGCCAATCTGACGCCGGCGCAGCTCATTGCACGGCTGCAGGCGAGCGCTAGTCCGTTTCCGCAGCCGGCCGGGCTCCCCGTATGCCCGGCCCTCGCCACCGACGGGTCGGGTCAGTGCGCATGCCCGAATGACGGCAGCGAATGCGGCGCCGGCATGGTGAATGCGCGGCAGGCCGTCATCGAGGCGCAGCGGCCGATCGCCGCGGTCGCCGTTCCGGGCGGCACGGCCGCGGGCCGCTCTGCCGTGCTGGATGCTTCCGGAAGCGTCGCCGCCTGCGGCCGGCGCATCGCTGCCTACGCGTGGGCGGCGAGCGGCGGCGTGACGCTCGAATCCGGCGCCGGGTCGGCGCAGGTCACCGTGGTTCCCTCCGGGACGGGATCGCTGACCCTCACGGTGACCGATGAGACCGGTGCCGTGGACACCGCCGCGTTGACCGTGAGCGCCACGGGTGCCATCAGCAAGGCGGCACTGACCCCATCGAGCGCCGGCACGGCAGCCGCGGCCTGCCCGACCCCCGTGACGGTGGCTCCCGCGCCGCCGACGGTGTCGGAGAGCTTCGAGCCCGCGAGCGTGGCCGAGAATTCCAACACGACGCTGATCCTCACCTTCGGGAACACCAATGCCTTCGCGCTCACGCAATCGAGCCTGAAGCACACTCTGCCCGCGAACCTGACCATCGTCACGTCGTCGGGTTCATCGGCGGTGGCCACCACGACGACCTGCGGGGGCGCGCAGATCTCGCTCACGAGCACCGTCAGCGGCCTTTCCCTGGCCGATGCCAATATCCCGGCCGACGGCAGCTGCCAGATCCTGGTGCCGGTGCATAGCGCAGTCGCGGGCAGCTACACCGACTCGGTGTCCGCGCAGGCGCTCGTCACCGGTCCCGCCGGCGCCAATGCCCAGCCTGCGTCGGCGACGCTGACCGTCATTGCGCCCAGCGGCGGGGGTGGCGGGGCGCTCGCATGGTGGGATTCGCTGCTGGCCGCCGGCCTGCTGCTGGCCGGGCGGCGGCGCGCCGGAGGGAACTTCAGGTGAGCTCCTCCGTCCGGATCGAACCCGTGAGAACGCACCGCGATGCACGCGGCGCCCTGTTCGAGCCGCTGACCGACCTGGAGCTTGCCGCCCAGAAGAATGTGCATGTGGTGCTGACCCAGCCGAACGAGGTGCGGGGCAACCACGTGCACCGCACCGCGGTGGAAACCACCAGCGTCGTGGGTCCTTGCCGCGTCCGCTTGAAGGAGGGCGCCGTCGTTCGGGACGTGGAGGTTCCCGACGGCGAAATCTGGCGCTTCACCATTCCGCCCGGCGTCATTCACGCCTTTTGCAACACGGGCAGCGGTGTGATGATCCTGGTGTCGTTCAGCACACTCCTGCACGACCCGGCCGGTTCGGACACGCGCAGAGAAGTCATCCTCGATTAGGCGGCGGCTGTTCAGGCCACCTTGGCGTCGGTGAGAGCGGGCTCCGGGTCGAGCGGGGCCTGGAGTTCCGGCGGCGCGCTCGCTTCCGGCGCCACGGTTTTTTCGGGCGCGGCGATTCCTTCCGGCGCCTTACCCACCGACGGCAACGGCGGGAGCGTGATCTTGAAGCGCGTCTCGAAGCCGGGAAGGCTCGCGAGGGCGATCTTGCCGCCGGCATCGTGCACGTAGCGGCGCACCAGCGACATGCCGCTGCCGTGCGCGGCTTCGCCGGGGGCGCTGGTCATGGTCGTGTAGCGCGACTTAAATATGAGCTTGATGGCTTCACGGTCGCGCATCCGCGTGGCCGCCTCCTGCGTAACCACCCCGCACGCCACGGCGGTGCTGCGGACGGCGTCGGGGACGAGCCCGCAGCCGTTGTCTTCAAAGAGCAGTTCGAACTGCTTTTCGCGCGCCTTGAACTCGATGCGCAGGGTGCCTGCGGCGGGCTTGCCGGCGGCGGCGCGCACGGCCGGCGCTTCGATCCCGTGCATGACGGCATTGCGGATGAGCTGAATGGCGACGTTCTTGATGGCGGATTGGTACTGCGGCGGCACGCGGTGAAGGCCCACGGTCTCCAGTTCGACCTTCTTGTCGTGTTCGTGCGCGACGTGTTCGGTCAGCGCCTTCAGCGTGCTGTCGAGGCTGCCGGCAGGCGCCGACTCCTGGGTGCCGGGAACCGTGGGCGGCGCGGCCTGCGGTGCAAATTTCGGCGCCTCGATGATCTGGGTGCCGCCGCTGGTCATGCGCACGTCCGGCGCGGCTGAGTCGGGCGCGCGCGGGGGGCTCGCCGCGATGGTCAACGATTTGATCAGCGCGAACTGATTGTAGAGCTGGTCCAGCTTGACGGCGAGCGGCAGGAAGTCGCTGCCCGATAGGGCGGCCCGATTGCGCAGTTCGTGAAGGGCATCCTCGAATACGCGCGCGGCGCTCTCCAGGCCCGTGAGCTTGAACGCCGCCGCTTCGCGGCGCACGCGGTCGACCTCGTCGAGGATCTCGTCGAGCTTGTGGCGAAAGGCCTCCTCTTCGCGGGCCGGCTTCTTGAGCACCTTCGCGATGGTCTTCATCGACCCGTCGGCCTTTTGCATGAAGGTCCCGAAGCGCGCCCCACCCATTTGCAGGACGCCGCGCAGGATTTCGCTCTGAGTCTGGAACTGGACGCGCAAGTCCTCCAGCTCCCGGGTGCTCTGGACGCGCGCCGTGATGTCGGTGACGCAGACCAGCCAGCCCCTGGGCTCGTTCGGGACGAACACCGGCTCGAATTCGAACGAGTAATGCGCGCTATCGAAGGTGCCGTCGGCGTTGGTCAGGCGCACGTCGACGTCACGGAGGGGATTCACCTCCGCGGGATCCTTCACGGTACCGCCCAACAGCGCGGCAATGTGGTTTCTGACGACGGTCAGCGTCTTTGCCGTCACGACTGGCGCGAGAAGTTTCTCGAAGCTCAGGTTCGCGAATTCCTGGCGCCGGAACAGGCCGGCGAGCGACTGCGACACGGGGGGCAGTATCCGGTCCTTGCCGTCGAGCAGGAACAAGCCCACCGCGCTGTTCTTAAGAATGGCCTCGGTGAGCCGATTGCTGATGCTGAGAAGCTCCTGCTTCTCGCGCTCATGGCGCTTTACCGTGATGAACATGGTCGGGAAGGGTGCCAAAGAGCGGCGATGATGAGATTGATGGCTGTCACAGCGCTGTGTGTTGTGTTAAGCGGCTCGCCTCGAATGCGACGCAGGTCTCAGGGTGCTGCGCCGGGTCGATCGCCGCTCAGGCGACGGCCGTGAGGGGCCCGAGATCGGCCAGCAGTTCTTCGGCCGAGGCATACCGCTCTTCCGGCCGCTTGGCCATGAGGCGATTGATCAACGACTGTTGCATTGCAACATTGCTCGGCAAGATGGGTACCGGCGAGCCCGCATGCTGCGCCATGATGGCCATGGCGGTGCGGCCGCTGTAGGGCCGCTGGCCGGTGAGCATTTCATAGAACATCACCCCCAGACTGTACAGATCGGTGCGTGCATCGACCTTTTGACCCTGGGATTGCTCGGGGCTGATGTAATACGGAGACCCCAGCACCTGGCCGACCCCCGTGGTGCTGGCATCCTCCACGGAGCGGCGCGCCAGGCCGAAATCGATGAGCACGGGCGAGTTGTCTTCCCGAAGCATGACGTTGGCCGGCTTCAGGTCGCGGTGCAGGATCCCGAACACGTGAATGACGCGCAAGGCCTCGGCGATCGTGCGAAGGTAGTACAGGCTCTCATCGATGCTCATGGGATTGCGCAGGCGGTCGCGAAGGTCGCCGCACGGGATGTATTCCATGGCGAGATATTTGTGGTCGGGGAGGGTGCCGAAGTCGTAGATTTCGGCGATGTTGCGGTGCGTAATGCTGGAGATGATTTCGTATTCGCGCTGGAAGCGGTCGGCGTCGTCCATCTCCCGCGACGACGTGCCCCGGCTCATGACCTTGAGCACGACATTTCGCCGCAGACGGTGGCTTTGTGCGAGATACACCGATGAGAAGTTGCTGGTGGCGATTTCCTTCACGATGCCGTAGCCGGGCACCTGGATGGGCGGCGCCTCGCCGGCCGGCACCAGCAGCGATTCGGCCGCCATGGCCGCTTCCCGCCGCCGCTCGGCAGCCTCGCTCACCGCCTTGAGCAGCGACTCGCGGCTGATGCGCGCAAGCGGCAGATAGTCCTTGGCGCCGCACTTCATGGCGCGAACCGCCGAGACCTCGTCGCCGTTTTCGGCCAGCACGATGCCATGCAGTCCGGGGGCGGCACGCAGGAGCTTCGCCAGATAGTCGAGGCTCGCGTTGGCCCATGCCTCGCCGCCGAAATCCATCTGCAGGATCACGGCATCGGGGTCCCGTTGCCGCACCAGCGCCGCCGCGGACTCCGGGTCGTCCGCCGAGGTCGTCGTCACATGGGCATTGGGCCAGTGGCTGGTGACGTGATGGGTCATCCATAGGAGGCGTTTCGGGTCGCCGCCCACCACCAACAGCACCGGCCCCTTCGTGTAAGACATAGGAAGTCGTCGACGACGTTGAACAGACGTCGAGAGTAGCCGGGGCGCGGGCAGGCCGCCCGTTGTGATTTCACATTTTCTGGCCCTCCGGGACGGCATTTCACCGCTTTGGCCTGCCAAATCCCCGAATTTGACCCCAAATCGCGCCCTAGGGCCTCGAAATTTGAAACCATTGCCCCACCGTGCGAGTCTGACGGGCAAGTCAACCGATGTCTGAAGAGGACGCATTCCATGGGTAGTTTGAGAACCTGGTCGCTCGCCGCGGTGGCGGGCGTCGTCATTATGGTGGTCGCCCACCAGCCTTCGAGCGCGGATTCGGGGCAGGCCGCCGCCGTTCCGACCTCGCCGGCGCCCGCGGTCGGCCGTGTCACGGGCCTACCCGATTTCTCCGGGCTGGTGGCCGAGGCCGGGCCGGCCGTCGTCAACATCAGCGTGACGGAGAAGGCGCCGAAACCGATGGGCGGGGGCGGAGGCGATTCGGGCGACCAGGGCGACGATCCCCTGTCGCAGTTCTTCCATCGGTTCCAGGGCCCGGGTCCGGAGCATGCCCCGCCAAGTCACGGCATCGGCTCGGGATTCATCGTGAGCTCGGACGGCTATGTGCTCACCAACGCGCATGTCGTCGCGGACGCCTCCGAGGTCATCGTGCGCCTGACCGACCGCCGTGAATTCGCGGCCAAGGTGATCGGCGCCGACAAGCGCAGCGACGTGGCGCTCATCAAGATCGCCGCCACCGGGCTGCCCTTCGTGCAATTCGGCGATCCCTCGAAGGTGCGGCCCGGCCAATGGGCCATCGCCATCGGATCCCCCTTCGGCTTCGAGAACAGCGTGACGGCCGGAGTGGTCAGCGCCACCGGCCGCACCTTGCCCGATGACAGCGGCAGCTCCTACGTGAACTTCATTCAAACCGACGCCGCCGTCAATCCCGGCAACTCCGGCGGCCCGCTGTTCAATCTCGACGGCCAGGTGATCGGGATCAACGCCCAGATATTCAGCCGTACCGGCGGCTACATGGGTATGTCCTTCGCCATTCCCATCGACGTGGCATTGAACGTCAAGGAGCAGTTGCTGAAGAACGGCAAGGTCAAGCGCAGCCGCATCGGTGTCCAGGTCCAGGACATGAGCCAGTCCCTGTCCCAATCCTTCGGCATGGCCACGCCGCACGGCGCCCTCGTGAGCGCGGTCGAGCCGCAAAGTCCGGGTGAGCGGGCCGGTCTGAAGGCGGGCGACATCATCACCAGCGTCAACGGGCGCAGCATCGACCATTCGTACGACCTGCCCGCGGTGATCTCGCAGCTGACGCCCGGCACCGAGGCGAAGCTCGGACTCTGGCGCGACCGCAAGGCCGGTGAAGTGATGGTTCGCACCGTGCTGCTGGAGGACACGCCCGCTCAGGCCGCGAAAGCCTCGAGCGAGGACGGCGGCGGCAAGCTGGGGCTCATGTTGCGCCCGCTCAAGCCGGAGGAGCAGAGCGAACTGCACACGCGCGGCCATCTGGTCGTGGAGGATGTCTCGGGCCCGGCGCTGTCGGCCGGAGTGCAGGCCGGCGACGTGGTGCTGGGCGTCAACGGAGCGGGAGTGTCGACCGTGGCCGATCTCAAACGCGAGGTGGCGCGCGCGGGGCACAACATCGCGCTGCTGATCCAGCGCGACGACGCTCAGATCTACGTGGCGATCGATCTGGGATGAGCTGTAATTAGCGCACCCGATCGGGTCTAATGACGGCGATGCAGTCCCGCCCCCTATTGACCCCCGAGGCGCCCGCCGCCGGCCCGCCGGCGCCGTTTCTGCCCACCACGCGCGCGGAAATGCAGGCGCTTGGTTGGAGTCAATGCGATGTCATCATCGTCACCGGCGATGCGTACGTGGACCATCCGAGCTTCGGCATGGCCATCGTCGGCCGGTTGTTGGAGTCCAAGGGCTTCAAGGTCGGAATCATCGCCCAACCGGACTGGCACGGTACGGCCGATTTCGAGTCCCTCGGGGCCCCGCGGCTGTTCTTCGGCGTCACCGGCGGCAACATGGATTCGATGGTGAACCGCTACACCTCGGACCGGCGTGTGCGCAGCGACGACGCGTACACGCCGGGCGGGGTCGGCGGCCGGCGGCCCGACCGCTGCGTCATCGTGTATTCCCAGCGCATCCGCGAAGCCTACAAGGGCGTCCCCATCGTGATCGGCGGCATCGAGGCGAGTCTGCGGCGCATCGCCCACTTCGATTACTGGTCCGAGCAAGTGCGGCGCAGCGTGCTGGCGGATGCGAAGGCGGATTTGCTGGTGTTCGGCAACGCGGAGCGGCAGATCGTCGATATCGCGCAGCGCTTGCGCGACGGCTCGGGCATCGCGGACCTCACGGACGTCCGCGGAACGGCATTCGTGCGCCGCGGCATTCCCGAGGGCTGGGTGGAGATCGATTCGACGGAATTGGACGCGCCCGGGCCGCCCACGCCTCCGGTCGATCCGTATGCCGACGAGAGCGGCCGCCGGCAGGCCCTGGGGGCCGCGATGAAGCCGACCGCCGACTCGGGCCCGATCCCCGCCCAGGTGGTGCGGTTCCATCGGCACGTGCCGAACGCGCAGCGCGAACGCAGCGTCATCCGGCTGCCGTCCTTCGATCAGGTGAGCCGGGATTCGGTGCTGTACGCGCACGCGTCCCGAATCTTGCACATGGAGTCGAATCCCGGCAATGCGCGGGCGCTGGTGCAGCGGCACGGCACCTTCGATGTGTGGCTCAATCCGCCGCCGATTCCGCTCGCCACCGCGGACATGGACTTCGTGTACGAACTGCCGTACGCGAGGCGGCCGCACCCGCGCTACGGCTCGGCGCGGATTCCGGCCTACCACATGATTCGCTTTTCGGTTTCCATCCAGCGCGGCTGCTTTGGCGGGTGTACCTTCTGCTCCATCACGGAGCACGAAGGACGCATCATCCAAAGCCGCTCGGAGGATTCGGTGATCCGCGAGGTTGAAACCATCCGCGACACCGTTCCGGGATTCACAGGCGTGATCTCGGACTTGGGCGGCCCCACCGCCAACATGTACCGGCTGCATTGCAAAAGTCCGGCGGTCGAGTCGGCCTGTCGGCGGCCATCCTGCGTATTTCCGGGCGTGTGCCCCAATCTCAACACGGACCATGCGCCGCTCATCCACTTGTACCGCCGGGCACGGGCCCTGCCCGGCGTGAAGAAGGTGCTGATCGCCTCCGGCGTGCGCTACGACCTGGCGATCGAATCGCCGGAGTACGTCAAGGAGCTGGCGACGCACCACACGGGGGGCTACTTGAAGATCGCCCCCGAGGCCATCTCGGACGGGCCGCTCTCGAAGATGATGAAGCCGGGCGTGGGCGCCTACTACGAATTCAAGCAATTGTTCGACCGGTATTCGCGCGAGGCCGGCAAGGAACAGTATCTCATTCCGTATTTCATCGCCGCCCATCCCGGCACGCGCGATCAGGACATGCTGGAATTGGCCCTGTGGTTGAAGCGGAACGGATTCCGGGCCGATCAGGTGCAGGCGTTTCTGCCCTCGCCGATGGCCACCGCGACGGCGATGTACCATTCGGGGAAGAATCCGCTGAAGCGCGTCTCCCGCCAGAGCGAGGAGGTCGTGATTCCCAAGGGCGCCAAGGTTCGCCGCCTTCACAAGGCGTTCCTGCGTTATCACGACCCGGCCAATTGGCCCCTGTTGAGGGAAGCCCTCAAGCGCATGGGCCGCGCCGATTTGATCGGCAACGGCAAGCACCATCTGATTCCCGCCTTCCAACCGGTGGCGTCGGCGGCGGGCCGCTTAGGAGCGCGCGGTGCGGCGGCATTGCCGTTCAGGACGCAGCACACCGGCCTTCCGCGCTCCGGAACGGCCGTGGCGGCTCGCCGGTCCCCGGGCCCGGCCGCCCCGCCTGTGCCCAAGGCTGCGGCCCGGGGCGGGGCCGGCAGCGCGAAGCGGCGTCCCGTGCGCTGACGCTTTCCCCTTGCCGCCTTCCGGCCGTGCGATTAAAGTTCCTGGCTGTCTCGCGGCTGCGAGCCGCAATTCATCAATTTCAAGATCTTAAGGGATGGCGCTTCAGCCACATCCGGACGAAGCGCGAATGAGTATGGACAAATGGATCGTACATAAATTCGGCGGCTCGAGCGTTGCGGACGCCGATTGCTTCCGGCGGGTGGCCGACATCGTCGAGGCGTCGCCGCAAGGCGCCCCCAATCCGCGGGAGGCGGTGGTCCTGTCCGCCTGCCGGGGCGTCACGGATGCGCTGCTGGCCTCGGTGAGCCTGGCGGAGCGCCCGGATGGCGATTTCATGTCGGCCATCGAGGCCCTCAAGGCGCGCCACCTCGCTCTCGCGGCGGAGCTGATTTCGCCGGCGGCCCGCGCCGACTACGCCGCGCAATTGGATCACGACTGCGGGAATATTGCAGGCATGCTGCAGGCGGTGCGCCTGATCCGCGCTGCGCCGCAGAGCATGCGGGACGTCATCTCCGGCTATGGCGAGATCTGGTCCACGCGCTTGTTCACTCATTTCCTGCGCGAGCGCGGTCGCATCCCCGGCACCGTGCGATGGGTCGACGCCCGCGAGGTCGTCATCGTCGAATGGGGACCTCTGGGGCCGGCCGTGCAGTGGTCTGCGAGCGAGCAAAACTTGCTGCGGCTGGTGCCCCAGGGCTTCACCGGCCGGTTGATCGTGACGGGATTCATCGCCACCACCACCGGCGGCATGCAGACGACGCTCGGGCGCAACGGCAGCGACTTCTCGGGATCCATATTCGGGGCCCTGCTCGGGGCCGCCGAGATCATCATCTGGACGGACGTGGACGGCGTGCTGTCCGCCGATCCGCGCCTGGTTCCCAATGCCCAGGTCATCGATCAGCTCTCCTACAACGAGGCGATGGAACTGGCCTATTTCGGGGCCAAGGTCATTCACCCGCAGACCATGGAGCCGGCGGTCGCGCGGGATATCCCCATCTACATCCGCAACACCTTCGCCCCGGAGAAGCGCGGCACTTTGATCTGCGCCAAACCGGTGTCGGCGCTCATGGTGAAGGGCATCACCACCATCGACCCGGTGGCTCTGGTGAACCTGGAGGGCGCCGGCATGATCGGCGTTCCCGGCACCGCGCATCGCTTGTTCGGCGCGCTGCGCGACGCGGGCATTTCGGTCATCTTGATCTCCCAGGGCAGCTCGGAGCATTCGATCTGCTTCGCCATCCCCGAAGTCCAGGCGGTGCGCGCCGAAGCGGCGGTGCGGCGGGCCTTCGATACGGAGTTGCGCGACGGGCAGATTCAGCGTGTCGACGTCGGCTTGGGATTGAGCATTCTCGCCGTGGTCGGCGACGGCATGGCGGGCGCCCACGGAGTCGCGGCCAAGGTGTTCAACTCCCTGGGCGGCGCGGCGATCAGCGTGCGCGCCATCGCGCAGGGCGCCTCCGAGCGGAACATCTCCGTCGTGGTGGACGGCAAGGGCGCCGCCAAGGCGCTGCGCGCCGTGCACGCCGCCTTCTACCTGTCCCCGAATACCCTGTCGATCGGACTGATCGGGCCGGGCACCGTCGGACGCGTGCTGTTGTCGCAGATCGGCAGCCAGCTCGAGCGCCTGCGCGCCTTGAACCTGGACCTGCGGGTGCGCGGCATTGCCGGATCGAAGCGCATGCTGCTGAGCGAAACCTCCATCGACCTCGATCATTGGGCCGGGCTGCTCGCCGAGAAGGGGGAGCCGCTCGATCTGGCCAAATTTGCCGACCACTGCCAGGCTGATTACATTCCGCACACGGTGCTCATCGACTGCACGGCCAGCGGCGACGTGGCGGCGCAGTATGGCGGGTGGCTGTCGCGCGGCATTCACGTGGTCACGCCCAACAAAAAGGCGAACAGCGGTCCCATGCCCTACTATCGCGCGTTGCAGGAGGCGGGCCGCGCCGCGGGCACGCATTATCTGTACGAGGCCACCGTCGGCGCCGGCTTGCCGGTGATCCAGACGCTGCGCGATCTGCGCGAGACCGGCGACGACATCACCAGCATCGAGGGAATTTTCTCCGGAACCCTCGCCTATCTGTTCAACGTCTTCGATGGCCGGGAGTCGTTCTCCTCGATCGTTCGAGCCGCCAAATCGAAGGGATATACTGAGCCCGATCCCCGGGACGACCTGTCGGGGATGGACGTGGCGCGCAAGCTCATCATCCTCGGGCGGGAAATGGGGCTAACGCTCGAATTGTCCGACGTCGAGGTGGGGAGCCTCGTGCCGAAGAGTCTCGAGAATGCGGGCGTGGAGGAGTTCATGGAGCGGCTCGCCGAATTCGACGCCGACATGTCGGAGATGCTGAAGGAGGCCGCCAGGAAAGGGCAGGTCCTGCGCTACGTCGGCCGGATCGACGCGAAGGGCAAGGCGACCGTCGGGCTCACCCACCTGGACGCCAAACACGCGTTTGCGAACATTGCGCTCACGGACAACGTGGTGCGCTTCGCGACCCGCCGCTACTGCGATAATCCGCTGATCGTGCAGGGTCCCGGCGCAGGGCCCGAGGTGACGGCCGGAGGCGTGTTCGCCGATCTGCTGCGCCTGTCGGCCTACCTGGGCGCGCATCTTTAGTTCCGCATTCCACCGAGGATCCGCAAGTGCTTACCGACGTCACCGCTTTCGCGCCAGCCACCGTTGCAAACGTCGGCATCGGCTTCGACATCCTGGGGCACACCGTGGAGGCCGTGGGCGACCGGGTTCGGGTGCGCCGCATCGATCAACCCGTGGTGCGCATCGGCGCCATCAGCGGCGTCGCGGGCGAGCTGCCGCTCGACATCAAGCACAACACGGCGGGACGCGCGGTGGAGGCCATGCACTCGGCGCTGGGCCTCGGGCATGGATTCGAAATCGACATCGACAAGGGCATTCCGCTGGCCTCGGGGTTGGGCGGTTCCGCCGCATCGGCCGTGGCCGCCGTGGTCGCGGCCAATGCGCTGCTCGAGCAACCCGTGCCGCGCCTGCAGCTCCTGAAGTTCGCCATGGAGGGGGAGATTGTCGCCAGCGGATCCGCGCACATCGACAACATTGCGCCCTGTCTCTTCGGCGGATTGATCCTCACCGTCGGCATCGACAAGCCCCGGGTCAAGCAGATCCCCGTGCCGCCGTCGCTGCGTTGCGTTCTCGTGCATCCGCACATGTTCCTCAGGACCCGCGAGGCTCGCGCCATGCTGCGGACCGACGTGAGCCGGTCGGATTTCATATGGCAGTCGGCCAACCTCGCCGGATTCATCAGCGGGTGCTACTCCAACGACCTCGAGATGATCCGCGACTCCTTCAACGACGTGATCATCGAGCCGCAGCGTCATCTGCTGATCCCCGGCTTCAAGGACGTGCAGCGCGGCGCGATGTCGGCGGGCGCCCTGGGGTGCTCGATTTCCGGCGCCGGACCCACGATATTCGCCTGGGCCGAGATTCAGCAAGCCGAGGCCGTGCGCGGCGCCATGGTCGCGGCGTTCGCCGAACATGGGCTGAAGTCGGACTGCTGGATATCCCCGCTGGAGAACTTCGGGGCCCGCGTGGTGAAGGCTTGATGTCGACCTTGAGATACGCGAGCACACGCGGCGGTGCGGCCGAGGTCACGGTGAGCGAGGCCATCCGCCAGGGCCTGGCGCCCGACGGCGGGCTGTATGTTCCCACGCGGTTGCCGCCCGTGGACGTTCCTGCGGTGGGCGCGCTGTCGCGCCTGCCCGACATCGCGCGCGCCACCTTGTCCGGATTCTTCGCGGGCGATCCTCTCCAGCCGAAGCTGCCGGAGATTGCGGAGGCGGCGCTCGGCATCGACGCGCCGACGACTCCAGTCGCCGGTTCGGCGGACCGGTTGTTCGCGCTCGAGCTCTACCACGGGCCGACGGCGGCTTTCAAGGACTTCGGCGCGCGTTTTCTGGCGGAGAGCCTGCAGCGCCTGCACTGCGGGGGACCGAGCCTGACGATTTTGGTGGCAACCTCCGGGGACACGGGCGGCGCAGTGGCGGCGGCCTTCCACCGGCGGCCCTGGGTGCGGATCGTCGTGCTGTACCCGAAGGGTCTGGTGAGTCCGCGGCAGGAGCAGCAGCTCACCTGCTGGGGGGACAATGTCCTCTCGCTGCGCGTCGGCGGGACATTCGACGACTGTCAGCGTCTGGTCAAGGAGGCGTTCGTGGACCCGGCGCTCCGCGCCAGGCACCACTTCAGTTCGGCCAACAGCATCAACGTCGGGCGCCTCCTGCCGCAGATGGTTTACTACGCGGCGTCCAGTCTGCAAGTGCAGAGGGGCACCGGCGAGAGGCCCTCGTTCATCATTCCCGCCGGAAATTTGGGAAACGCCTTCGCGGCCGTGTGGGCCCGGGCCATGGGCTTCCCGATCGGGCGGATCGTGCTGGCGCATAACGCCAACAGGACCATCCCCGATTACCTGGACAGCGGGACGTGGCGGCCGCGTCCGAGCGTGCCCACCCTCGCCTCGGCCATGGACGTGGGAAATCCCAGCAACTTCGAGCGCATGCGCGCCTTCTACCCGTCGCTCGGCATCATGCGTGAACACCTGTCCGCGGACAGCGTTGACGACGCTGCAATTCGGCGGCGTATCGGAGAGGATTTCAGACACTATGGGCGCGAGTGGTGTCCCCACACCGCGACGGCGGCCGAAGTTTACGCCCGCCTAGCCGCCGCAGAGCGGCGGGATCATCCCTGGGTGGTGGTCGCGACGGCGCATCCCGCGAAGTTCAGCGAGGTCGTCGAGCCGCT
The DNA here is from genome assembly GCA_963707765.1 of uncultured Gammaproteobacteria bacterium. Classification (GTDB taxonomy): domain Bacteria; phylum Pseudomonadota; class Gammaproteobacteria; order Steroidobacterales; family Steroidobacteraceae; genus Bog-1198. The sequence continues at coordinate 1,025,485 of CAVPQZ010000001.1, forward strand.
CATCGGCAAGGCCGTGGACGTCCCCCCGAGTCTCGCCCGGCTGCTCGAGTTGCCGCGCCACGTCGTCGATATGCCGCCGACGCTGCCGGCGCTGGCTGCAGCGCTCGAATGAACGACCTGCGGATCGATCCGCAGTGGGTGGTCGCCGCCGCGGCGGTGGTGGTGGTGTGCTCCATCGTCTACATGGCCTATGGGGCCTACACGCGGCGGTCGCGGCGCAAGGGCTTGCTCGCGCGTCTGGAGAGGATCGGCTACGAGGCAGCCCATCAAGTGCTGGTCCCCGACGGAATGGGCGGGCATATCCACATCGATCACCTGCTGCTCACCCCGCGGGGCGTGCTCGTGCTCGATACGAGACGGGTCGCCGGGCTCATATTCGGCGGCGACCAGATGAGCGATTGGACGGTGATGGGCCGGGGCAGGCGCTTCACGTTCGACAACCCGCAGCCCGCGCTCTACGATCGCATCGCCGCCGTTAAGGCGCTGGTGGGCGATGTGCCCGTGGAGGGACGCCTGCTCTTTTCGAACATCGGCAAGTTCACCAAGGGCCGGCCGAAGCACGTGGTGATGCTGGACGGCATTGAAGTGGAGTTTCCAGCCGTGGACCGCAGTCAGACCGGTTTCCCGGAGTTTCCGGCCTACAAGGAGGCGTGGAAGCGGCTGGTCGCGCAGCTGCAGCCCAGCCCTCACCAGTTCACGAATCTCTAGCGGGGGCGGGGTCGCTCAGCCATCCAGGCGGAAGAAGCGGACCGCATTTCGAGTAGTCGAGGCGGCGAGGCTCTCGCACGGCTCGTTGCGCATGCGCGCGACGGCGCGGGCGATGTGCGCCAGGTATTTCGGTTCGTTGCGCCGCGATTGAGGGTGAGGATCGAGATCCCGGGGCAGCAGGTAGGGAGCGTCGGTCTCCAGCATCAACCGGTCCGCGGGAATGCGCGGAACGGACGCCCTCAGCGCAGTGCCGCGCCGCTCGTCGCAGACCCACCCCGTCACTCCGATGGAAAGGCCGAGCGCCAGGTAGTCATCGAGCTGCGCCGGGTCGCCGGTGAAACAATGGGCGACTCCGCCCGCCAAGCGCCCGGCAAAATCCGCCAAAATCGCCTTGAAATCCTCATGGGCGTCACGCTGGTGCAGGAATACCGGCTTGCCGACGGCCACGGCCAGCTCCAGCTGCGCGGCAAACGCGGCTCGTTGCGCCGCGGGCGGCGCAAGATTCCGGAAGTAGTCGAGGCCGCACTCGCCGACGGCGACGATCCGCGGATTTGTCAATAATGTGAGAAGCTCGCTTCGCACCCGCGCATCGAGGCTGGCGGCGCGGTGCGGATGCACGCCCGCCGTGCTCCAGAGGCGAGCCGGGTGCCCGTCGGCGAGCGCGGCGGCGGCGAGCGAGCTCTCGAGGTCGGCGCCGGTCACGATCTGGCGGGTGATGCCCGCGGCCGCGGCGGCCGAAATGACGCGGGCGCGATCATCCGTGAAACTCTCGTGCGTGAGGTTGGATCCGATATCGATCAATTCCATAGTGCAAGCGCCGCCGTCCGGGGTGTATCGTGATTATATGATGCGTCGGTTGCCGCTATTGCGCAGACTCGTCCTGGCGCCGCTGTGCGCGGCCGCGCTGTCGGCGCAGGCTCAGCTCGGCGGCGACCTCCAGGCGCGGATTGTCTATGCCTTTCACGCCGAGGACGCCAGTCAGTTGGCGACGCTGATCCAGACGCTCGACACCCGCGTCCAGGGAGGCGGTGCGGATGCTGCGCTTCGCTACCATCTGGCGCATGCCAAGTACCGCTTCGGACTGCTGGTGGCGCCGGCACGGGCGAAGGAGGCTGAAGAAGCGTTCAAGGATTGCACGCAGGAGCTGAAGGCGGTTCTCCAGCAAGATGCCAATTCGGCGGAAGCCATGGCGCTGCAGTCGGCCTGCTACTCGAATCTGGCGCGATACGGCAAATTGGAGGCGGCGTTGAACCGCTCCCGCGCCGCCGACCGCCTCCGGGCGGCGGCGCGCCTGGAACCGCGCAACCCACGCGTGGTCTACCTGCAGGCCCTGGCCGCGCTCGACTCGGCGCGACCCGGCACGGCCGAATATCAGAGCGCCTTTCAGCAGTTGCAGCTGGCCGTTTCGTTGTTCGAGGGATCCTCGGCGACCGGCGACGACGTGCCCGGTTGGGGTCACGCCGATGCCTATCTGGAATTGGGCCGGCAGCTGCAGGCGCGCGGCGATTCCGTCGGCGCCCGAAATTGGATCGAGCGGTCGCTGATCGCGGCTCCCGACTTCAAGGCGGCCGAGCGACAGCTGGCAACGCTGGTGCAGCGCTGAGCGGGAGCCGCGGGACGGAGGGCTTGCGAGTCGCGCGCCCGACGATGCCGGCTGGGACGAACCTGGTATGATTGCGCGCGATGAACGCACTTGGTACGCAGTTGTCTTTGTTCGAGACCAGGAGCTCCGCCGACCCCTTTGCCGTTCGGGTAAGCCCGCGCGCGCGCCGGCTCACTGCGCGCGTGCACGTCGGCGGGCGCGTCGAGATCGTGGTGCCCGTCGGCGTGAGCGCGCGAACGGTGCGGGATTTCGTGCAACGCTTCACGCCGTGGATCGACCGCAAGGTGGCGGCCATGCAATGCCACGCGGAACCGGCTGCGGCGGTGCCCCGGAGCGTGCATTTCGCCTTCAGCGACGAGCGCTTCGAGGTGGCCTGGATCCGTTCGCCGAGGCGCGGCTTGACGCACGAGGGCGGCCAGCTGCTGATGCACGCGCAGGACGACTCGACGGCGTGTCTGCTGCTGCGCTCTTGGCTCAAGGCCGCGGCGGCCGAGCGGCTGGCGCCGCCGCTGTTGCGCTTGGCCGCGGAATTGAACTACCCGGTGGCGCGGGTGGCCATACGCTGCCAGCGCACGCGCTGGGGAAGCTGCTCGACGCGCGGCACCGTGAGCTTGAACTGCTCGCTGGTCTTTCTGCGTCCCGAGATCGTCCGGTATCTCTTCGTCCATGAATTGGCCCACACCAAGCACATGAACCACTCGGCCAGTTTCTGGCGGCTGGTGGAAAGGCTCGAACCCGACTACCGGTGCCTGGACCGCGAGCTGCTCGCCGGCTGGCGCACCGTGCCCGCATGGGTCATGAGGAGCTAGGGTGGAGGGAGCGACACCGCCGGTCAGGCCGTTCGTCGATCTGAGCGATGAGGAAGTCCACTGGGACTTGAGCGAGCACCTCAGCTACTCGCAATACCTGCATTTGCACAAACTGCTCGATGCCCAGCATCCCCTGTCGTATCACCACGACGAAATGCTGTTCATGATCATTCATCAAGTATCCGAGCTTTGGATGAAGCTGTGTCTGCACGAGCTCAACGGGACGATCGATTGCGTGCGCCGCGACGACCTGGGTCCGTCGTTCAAGATGCTGGCGCGGGTGTCGACCATCCAGACGCAATTGCAGCAGTCATGGGACGTCTTGGCCACCATCACGCCCTCCGATTATTCGGCGTTTCGCAACTCCCTCGGCCGGGCATCGGGATTTCAATCGCCGCAATATCGCATGCTCGAATTCCTGATTGGCAACAAGAACGCCGACATGATCAAGGTGTTTCGCGGCGATGCGGCAAATTACGACGCATTGGATCGCGCGCTGCGGGCGCCCAGCCTGTACGACGAGGTCCTGCGATTGTTGAGCCGACGCGGGCTCGACATACCCGCGGAGGCGGTCGACCGGGATTTCACGCAGCCCTACCAGGCGAGCAAGCGGGTTGCCGCCGCGTGGCTCAGCGTTTATCACAACTCGGCCAAGGATTGGGATCTGTACGGGCTGGCGGAGCGGCTGGTGGATCTCGATTACAAGTTTCAGTTGTGGCGCTTCGCCCACGCCAAGACCGTCGAGCGCATCATCGGGTACAAGCGCGGCTCGGGCGGCACGAGCGGAGTCGCTTACCTGACCAAGGCGCTGGACCTGAGGTTCTTTCCTGAATTATGGACGATCCGGACGTCCATGTAGGGTCAAGTGTCGAACATCCAAGACCAGCTGCAGAACGTAAACGTCGCCTCGAGCGACCTCCTCGCGACCCCCGACGAGATCAAGCGCCGCCTCCCGCTCACGGAGAACGCCGCCGGGACCGTCTTCAGGTCCCGCGAGATCGTGCGCGCCATCCTCGAGCGCCGCGATCCGCGGCTCTTCATCGTCGTGGGCCCGTGCTCCATTCATGACGTGGTTGCCGCCCGCGAATATGCCGGCCGGCTGAGAACGTTGGCGGCGCGCGTCGAGTCGACGATGCTGCTCATCATGCGGGTGTATTTCGAGAAACCGCGCACCACGGTCGGATGGAAGGGGCTCATCAACGACCCGGACATCGACGACTCCTTCCATATCGAGAAGGGAATCACGATCGCGCGCCAGCTCCTGCTGGAACTCGCGGATATGGGCCTGCCGGCGGGCACGGAGGCCCTCGATCCCATCATGCCGCAATACCTGTCGGAGTTGATCACCTGGACCGCCATCGGCGCGCGCACCACAGAATCCCAAACGCACCGTGAAATGGCCAGCGGCCTGTCCACGCCGGTCGGGTTCAAGAACGGCACGGACGGATCCCTGTCGGCATCCATCAACGCCCTGCGGTCGGTGCGGCAACCCCATCATTTTCTCGGCATCACTCAGCAGGGCCAGTCGGCCGTTTTTCACACGCGCGGCAACATGCACGCACACCTCGTCCTCCGGGGCGGGGGCGGGCGGGTCAATTACGACGCCGTGAGCATCGCCGTGGCGGAGCGGGAGCTGGCCGCGGCCAATCTGCCGCCGAACATCGTGGTCGACTGCAGCCACGGAAACTCCAACAAGGAGCCGTCGCTGCAGCCGATGGTAGCGGAAAACTGCGTTTCACAGATCCTCGACGGCAATCGATCGATCGTGGGGCTGATGCTGGAGAGCCATTTGAAGGCCGGCAATCAATCCATCCCGAAGGACCTGTCCAAGCTCGAATACGGCGTTTCGATCACGGATCCGTGCATCGATTGGCAGACCACCGAGAGCCTGCTGCTCAAGATGCACGAATCGCTGCGCCGCGTGGCGCGCTGATGCCGGGCGTTCGGCGCGGCCTCAGGCCCAGTCCCCGACGGCGATTCCCGCGGCAGCGGCCAGGCGGCGGGCGCGGGCGCTGCCGTTGACCAACAGCGCACGGTCCGCTTGGGCGAGGTGGGGCAGGTCGGAGTCGCTGTTTCCGTAGGCCACCACGGGCATTCCCGGATACTGCGCCCGCAGCCAGGCGAGGCAATGCGACTTTTCGGCGCCGCGACGGTTTGGGCCGCGCAGCGTGCCGTCGAGGCGGTCCACGGGCGGGTTCTCCCGCCATTGCACCTCCGTGCACAGCGTGCGCTCGAATCCCAACCGCCGGCCGATGAGCGGGACGTACAGATCGGGACTCGCCGACAACAGGATCAGCCGATCCCCCGCCGCGCGATGCGCCTCGAGCACGGCCAGGGCGGCGGGCCGGTAGGCGCGCCGCCGGTCCAGCCGTGACACGTAGTCCGCGGACCACCGGTCGATGTCGGGGCGCGCGTCGCCGCCCATCAATGCGCGGATGAACTGCGATTTCAAGACGCCGCGGTCGCGATGCCAAGCCAGATAGCCGATGAGGGCGAATGGCATGCGCCACAGCCCGAGCAGCCGCCCCGGGCGGCGCGCCGCGTATCCCAGCAAATAGGGCAGCAGCGTGTCGCGCCAGGTCAAGGTCCCGTCGAGATCGAACACGGCGACCCAGGGGCTGGGGGCGGCCGCGCGAGTTGCAGGCATTCGGGCAATATATAGGCGTCAATGCAAAAGTTTAAGGGTTTCTATTTCTTGATCTTGTTGATCTTCGAGCCCTGCAGCGACAGATCGGCGATCAGACCCTTCTCGGCAAACACGAAGGCCAGTATGGGCTTTTTCATGCCGGCGCTGTCGTAATCGGTGCCGGCGCCCTTCGAGACTACCGCTATTCCGGTATCGGCACCGATCGACCAACCTTTACTCTTGCGGAAATTATCCAGCGCGACGGGCGTCATGAACAGGATGATTTCGCTGTGGGTGGCCATGCCGGCGGTGAGTCCCACGGAGGCGGACGCCATGCTGTAGTAGTCGGCGGTCGCGCCCTGGATCAGCAGCGCGCCTTCACCATATTCGCTCGCCAGCGCGATGCCGCCCTTGGTCACCTGTGGAAATACCAGCATGCCGGCGGCCCGATGCTCCAATTCTTCGTGGCGCGGATCGAGCAGGTTGAACTGGTTCACGGTTTGGGAGACTCCGGCATCCAGGACGGCCTTGGTCTGGGCGGGGGACTCACGGCTGAACAACAAGGCGATCAGGCCCAGGCCCAACCCTAACGTGAGGGTCGTTCGCGGAGTCTTCATGGCAGGCAACCTCGCGCCGCAAATGCGGCAAATTCGCCGAAGTTTACCTTAGAAGCCTGTCCGAGTGACCTTCGTGGCCGCGGGCATTCCTCCACGAATGCGCACTATGCAAGGGTCGCCGAATCAGGTATCGGAGATACTTGCCGATAGCAGTGCTACGCATGCCCTTGGCCGTGCGCTTTTCGGGAGAATGAACCAAATTGAGCCTCGCAAAGTCATCGTCCAAGCCGGCGAATCCTATTTTTTCGTCCTACGTGGCGCTCGCGATGGGCCTCGTCGGCGACCTGTCCGGCGTGGGCCTGCTGGACGGAGCGCTCAAGCCGACCGGACAATCCGGCGAGCTGCCGGGACCTCAGGTCGCGAAATGGGTCCAGTCGCTGCGCTGGACCGACCTGCAGGAGCGCGTACCGGCGGCGCGCGCCGGAGAGGCGGGCCAGTGGTGGGTCGCGATCCCGATTCAACAGTCCGACGGCGGGCTGCTCGGCGTCTTCTGCGTCACCCAGCGTCAAGCTTCCGCTCCCACCCAGCCATCGCGCCTGGCCGATGCGCTGGCTCTGCGCTTGAAGCCGCTGCTCGATTGCGTGCACCGAGATCTGGCGGCGGCGGTGCCGACACGAACCAAGGTGCAGAATCTCACCGAGCGGACCGCGGAATTGGAATGGCTGTTCCAGGTCTCGGGCAATTTGAAAGGGGCCGTCGACGACCAACGGGTCATCGAGGAATTATTGTCCGCGGCCACCGCCCGCCTGGAATGCGGCCTGGGCATCCTGTGCATCCCCGACAAGCACATGACCCTGAAGCACGCGCCGGATGCGGCGGCGGGATCCGTGCTCCTCGAGGCCTGGTCGCAGACGCAGCAGCATCTCATCACGTGGGTGCAGCGGCAGAACCGGCCGCTGCTGGTCAACAAGGTCGGCAGCGGCTCCAACCATCTCACGCGCTGCAAGGTGCTTTGCGTGCCGGTGGTGCGCGACTCGGGCCGCGTGATAGGCGCACTCGCATTCTACAAGATGCCCACGATGCCGGATTTCCTCGCAAGGCACGTCTTTCTGGCACGGCACATCGGCCGCCAGGCAGCCAGCCTCGTCGAGGCGCAATTCGACCTGATGACCGGCCTGTACACGCGCAGCGGCCTCGACCAGATGTACAAGGGGTTGGAGGATGCTGAGTGTCTCGACCGCAGCGTCGTGTACATCGACATCGACCATATGCACGTGGCCAACGAGCTGCATGGGTTCGAGGTGGGGAACGAACTCATCGTGCGCGTGGCGGACATCCTCGCCACCCCGACCTTGCCCGAGGATTCGCTGGCGGCGCGAATTTCCGGCGACCGATTCACGGTCGTGCTGCCCAAAGCCACGCCCACCGAAGCGGTGGCCGTCGCGAAGAAAGTGCAGGCGGCCGTCTCGAACCTCGTGATCGGGCCGTCCAAGGAAGTCGTCGACATCTCCGTCAGTTGCGGCGTGGCGGCGCTGCTCCCCATGCCGGAAGGACTCGCCCGCGCCATCGCGGCGGCGGAACTTGCGTGCAAGACGGCCAAGAATCGCGGGCGCAACCGGGTCGAGCTGTACGCCTTCGAGGACGGCAGCATGATGCGGCGTCACCGGGACGCCATCCTCGTCGGACAATTGCGTTCGGCGCTCAAGGCCGACCGGCTGATCCTCTATGCGCAGCGCATCGCTCCCCTGCAGGACCGGTCCCTGCCCGGAGGATACGAGCTGTTGCTGCGGCTGCAGGAAACGGACGGGACTCTCGTGGCGCCGGGGCCTCTGATCGATGCCGCTCAACGCTATCAGATCCTGCCCTCGGTGGATCGATGGGTGGTGCAGCGGGCTCTGCAGATGCTGGCCCCGCATCGGGGCATGTTCCGAACCCGCGGCCTCAGCATGTCCATCAACGTGTCGGCGCAATCCATCGGCGACGAGGCCTTCATTCAACAGTTCACCCGCTTGCTCAAGGAAGCGAATCTGCCTCAGGGCTGCGTCAGCGTCGAACTGACGGAGCAGGCGGCGATCACCAACATGGCCAAGGCCAAGGAAATGGTGTCGCGGGTCAAGGCGCTCGGCTGCGAGCTCGCTCTGGACGATTTCGGCACGGGCGCGAATTCCCTGACCTATTTGAAGGCGCTGCAGGTGGGTCGCGTGAAGATCGACGGCAGCTTCGTGCGCGACATCATTTCGGACCGGAACTCCCAGGCGACGGTGCGGGCGATCGTCGAGCTGGCGAAGGGGCTCGGCATCCGCACGGTTGCCGAATATGTCGAAACCGAGACCATTGCGCAGGAAGTGCGCCTGCTCGGCGTCGATTATGCGCAAGGCTACGGCATTGGAAAGCCGCTGCCGCTCGCCGAATTGCTGGAGGACCTGACGCGCGACGAATCGCAGCGTCTGCACCGCCTGTTCCTGGAAACCTGAGGCTCTTCAGCCGTCCGTGAGCTCTTGGATGGCGGCCAGGAGGGCGCCGGTGTCGACGGGCTTGCTCAGGAACCGGCACTTCGGGATCGGCGTCTTGACGGCGCGAATCATGGTGGGCAGGTCCCCGGACAGCAGGATGGCGGGCACGTCGCGGGCATGACGGGCGCGCAGCTCCTGCAGGACGTCGAGCCCTGTGAGCTTGGCGTCCAGATGGAAATCCGATATAAGCAGGTCGCCCGGCCGCAATCCGCCGAGCAGCATTTCGGCTTCTTCCAGCGTGCCGGCGCTGCGAATCTCGTAGCCCTCCAGGGTCAGGAACAACTCGGTCGCGCCCCGCACCGAATCGTTGTCCTCGATGAGCAGGAGCCGATTTCGCTTCGGTGCCGCGGCGGCGGCCGCCGCCTCGTGAAGCGCCGCCGGGCTCGGCGCGGCCAGACGCTGCACGGGAATCCGGATGCGGACCTGCGTGCCGCTGCCCACTTGGGAGGCCACGGCGACGGAGTAGCCCAGCAACCGCGACACTTCGCGCACGATCGCGAGCCCCAGGCCGACGCCGGAGCGCTTGGAACCCTTCGTATCGACCTGATAGTACTCATCGAACACCCGGTCGAGCTTGTCCTCCGGTATTCCGATTCCCGTGTCCACCACGTCGATGGTCAGCGCGTCGGCTTCTGAGTTGAGGTTCACCCGGACCGATCCCGCCGCCGTGTATTTGAGCGAATTGCCGATCACGTTCTGCAGCAGCTGGGTGAACAGAATCCTATCGGTGTTGATCGCCGTCGTCGTCTCCGGAATCGTGAACAGCAGGTGCTTCGCCGAGGCCAATGGCTGGAATTCCCGCTGCAGATCCGAAAAAATGGCATTCAGCGCGACCGGCGCGAGTTCCGGCTTGATGGCTCCCGACTCCAGGCGCGTGATGTCCAGGAGCGCATTCAGCATCCGGTTTGCCCCGTCGATCGCCTGTTGCTGGGTGCGCAGCAGCGCGACGACCTCGGGATTGCCCTCGATCAGGTTCATGATCGATGCGTTCAGCAGCCGTATGGTCTGGAGCGGCTGGCGCAGATCGTGGCTTGCGGTGGCCAGGAAGCGCGATTTCGCGTGGTTGGCGCGGTCCGCCTCCTCGCGCGCGGCGATCAACGCCTCGTTGATGGCCCGCCGCTCCGTCATGTCCCGAATGGCAGCCGCGATGTAGGCCTTGCCCTCCGTGTAAAATGGCGCCAAGCGGATGCCCGCCGGAAATTCGGAGCCGTCCGACTTGCGGGCGAACAGGTCGATGAGCCGCGCGCCCATCTCCCGGTTGGTCGGATCCTTGAGGAAGGATGCGATGTGGGCGCCGTGTCGAAGCCTGAACCGCTCCGGCACCAGCATCTCGATCGGCCGGCCGAGCAGCTGCTCGTTGCTGTAGCCGAATATGGCGCTGGTGGTGACGTTGGCGAAGATGATCCGCCCTTGGACATCGACCAGGATGAGCGCATCGGGCGCGAAAGTCAGCAGATGTTGCGAAAAGCCAGCGACGTTGTCCATAGTAGCGACGTTCGATCTACGGGAAGGGCGCAGGATACTGTGGAAACCGCCGATATGCACGGCCAAGCCTTGCGGCAGACTTCACCTGTGATCACGGGCGCTGGTTCGCCTCGTCGTCCATTACTTAAGTCAAGGGCGGTTTTGCACGAAGCAGAGTCAAATCCACGCGGTTCCGCTGCGATCCTAAGCCGGTTGCTCGAGATCGCGCGCATCTCCGCGCTGGCGGAAATGGCCAGCGGCATGGCGCACGAACTGAACCAGCCGCTCGGTGCCATCGCGACCTATGCGCAGGCCGGCGATCGGCTGCTGAACCGGCCCGAGCCGCAGGTGGCGCGCGCTCTGGACGTATTTCGTCAAATCAACACCGAAGCCCTGGCCGCCGGGGAGGGCATCCGGCGCATCCGGCGCCTGTTCGATCAGGATGACCTGACGCGCGCGCGATACTTCATGAGCGAGGTCATCGATGAGCTTCGGCCGGTGTTCGAGATGATCGCGCAATGGGCCGACGTCGATTTGACCATCGAAGTCTCGCCGGGGCTGCCGGCGGTGTCCATCGACCGGCTGCGCGTCCAGCACGTGCTGTTCTCGCTGTTCCAGAACGCGCTGGATGTGAGCGCGCAGATCAAGGATTCGCCCCGGGTCGTCCTGAGTTCCCGGGCCGACCGCTATGCCGTCGAGACCAGTATTACCGATTCCGGGGCCGGTATCCCGGAGGAGACCCGGCGGCAGCTGTTCCGCCCGTTTTTCACCACCAAACCCCGCGGCACCGGGTTGGGTTTGGCTTCCAGCCGGGCCATCGTGGAGGCGCATGAGGGTACAATAGGATTCGAGAGCGAGCCGGCCGGAGGCACTCGCTTTTGGTTTCGTTTGCCCATTACTGAATGAAAATAGGATCCGCCATGACCAAGGCCACTGAAGATCAGGCGACCACACCTACCGTCTATGTAGTCGACGATGACGATGGGATGCGTCGCGCCCTCAGTTTGCTCTTGAGCACCGTGGGATACAGAACGCTGGCGTTCGCGAATCCTGCCGATTTTCTCGCCCAATTCGAGTCCGACACGCACGGCTGCGTCGTGCTGGACATCCGGATGCCCGGAATGAGCGGCCTGGAGCTGCAGCAGCATCTCAACAAGACCGGCTCCATGCTGCCGGTCATATTCATCACCGGACACGGCGATGTTCCCATGGCGGTGCAGGCCATGAAGGAGGGCGCCTTCGAGTTCATCCAGAAGCCCTTCCGGGACCAGGACCTCCTGGATCGGATCAACCACGCCCTGCAGCAGGATGCGGAGAACCGCGCCACGCTGGCGCGCCGCGCCGAAGTCGTCCGACGGCTCGAATCGCTGACTCCGCGCGAGCGGCAGGTCATGGCGATGGTGGTGGACGGAGCGGCCAACAAGGTCATTGCCATCGACCTGGACTTGAGCGAGCGAACCGTCGAGATTCATCGGGCGAAGGTGATGGAGAAGATGGGCGCCCGCTCGGTGGCGCATCTCGTCAAACTGCAGATGAGCCTCGATCGCCCGCACTGATGTCCGAAAGGACCGCACGTGGAAGTACCGATTTCCCGGCGCTCCCTGTACCCGGAAGATACCCACCCGGCACGGCCTCTAGGTTGAGATCAATGGAATCGTTAATTCTGACGCTCAGGGGCATCGAACGCTCCGGAGCCCTGGATGCGCGAATTCGCGACATCTTCGAGCGGCTGCAGCGATGCGACGACCGGCTGACCTCGTGCCACGTGACTCTCCTGCGCGATCCGGCGGCGAACCCGGCGGCGGTCGAGGCCAGGATCCACCTCAGCGTGCCCGGCGCGCAAATTCATGCCGACAGCCTCGGTAGCCGGGGAGAGCCGCATACGGACGTGTTCTCGGCGCTGCGCGAAGCCTACGACAGCGCGAGGCGCCAGCTGCGGGACTTGAAGAGGGACGGAACGCGGTCGAGTCTCGTGGACGCCGTGCGCAAATTCACCTCGAGGCGGAAGACTTAGGGAGCCGGTCAGTGCCCCAGAGGGTGGAGCGGCCCCGCGATGGTGATGGCACCGAACGCGAGGAGCAGCCATCCGGCGGCGGCGTTCAAGCCGCGTGCCCAGGCGAAGCGGCGGGCGTGGGTGGCCGCCAGAGCGGCCCCGAGCACCGCGGGGGCGGTGCCCAGGCCGAAGCAGAGCATCATGGCGGCGGCCTGCAGTGCGCCTCCCTTGAGCGCAGCGAAGATCAGCATGGAGTAGATGAACCCGCAGGGCAGCCAGCCCCAGAGCATGCCGAGCAAGATCGCTCCGGCCACCCCCTGAGGGGGGATGGCGCGGGCTAGGGGCGCGGCATGGCGCCACAGCCGGCCGCCGAGACGCTCCAACCCCGCCAGCGGGCGCCACCTGCGGAGCACGCTCAACCCCACGCCGATGAGCACCAGCCCCGCCAGGCTGCGCGCGACCAGCACGACGTGATCCGGATCGAACAGATCCTGGATCAGGCCGCTGCACGCGCCCACGATGGCTCCGGCCAGCGTGTAGCTGCCGATCCGCCCGATCTGGTAGGACGCGCTGATCAAGGGGGCTCGCGTCGTGGCGGACGCGCGCATCCCGAGCGCCCCCGCAATGCCGCCGCACATGGCGAGGCAGTGGACGCTGCCGGCGATGCCGACGGCAAACGCCGCGGACAAGGACACGGGATCGCAAGTGCCGGCATGGTGCATCATGCGCTAGGGTTCCGCGGCGGCTTGCCCGTCGGCGGGCGCGCGAGACGGCGATGCGGGACCCGATGCGGCATTCGGCGCCTGCGGATTGCCTTCGGGCGGGGATCGTTCCTCCACCAATATCTCCCAGGCCGGCACGTCCAGGTCGTCGAATTGTCCCGAGCGCACCGCCCAGAAGAACGCCCACACGCCGAAGCCGACCAGCACCAGGGTCACCGGGATCAACACCGATATCAGGCTCATGGCGTCGATCTCCCGGGCGCGCGCGACCCCGCCGCGGGCAACGCAAGCCCTGCCGCGCCGGGCAACACGCGCGGGGACGGGTGCGATTGGGGTGCATCCGGCCGGGTGCGCGGAACGCGGATCAAGCGCAGCGAATTGAGCACGACGAGGATGGAACTCGTCGACATGCCGATGGCGGCCGCCCACGGCGGCACCAAACCCAGGGCGGCCATCGGCATCGCCGCCAGGTTATAGGCCGCCGCCCAGACGAGGTTTTGGCGGATGACTTGGGCAGTGCGGCGGGCCAGCAACAGAGCCGCGGGCAGGGCGCGCAAGGAATCGCCGACCAGAATCAGGTCGGCGCTGGCCAGGGCGAGGGCCGATCCGCGGCTCATCGCGATCGATACGCCGGATCCCCCGAGAACGGGCGCATCGTTGACGCCGTCGCCCACCATGGCGACGAAGTCGCCGGCGGCGGTCAAGGCGCGGACCCGCTCGAGCTTGGCCTGCGGGGACTGGCGCGCCGCGAATGTGTCGATGCCGCAGTGTCGCGCGAGCCGCTCGACCGCCGGGAGCGAATCGCCGCTCTGCACCTCCGTGGCCACTCCTGCCGCGCGCAGATCGGCGATGGTGCGGCGGCTTTCCGGGCGGGCGGTATCGGCCAGGCAGAGGACGGCGAGGTCTCCCTCGTCGGAGGCAAGCACGATGGCATCGTCGCCCGGCGCCGCAGTCCGGCGGGCATCCCCGCGGCCCATGGCGCGCGGCGGGGCGTCGGGTTCGCCATATCCGTCCACGAAGGCGCGCGACCCGATCCGATAGCGCCTGCCGTTGAGGAGGCCCGAGATGCCGCCCCCGGCGACCGTGCGCACGTCCTCGGCACGCAGCCCGGGGTGGGCGATGCGCGAGAAAGCGCGGGCAATCGGATGCTCGGACTCCATCTCCAGTGCCGCTGCGATCCGCAGGCACTCATCCTGCGACGAGGCGCCCAAGGGCGTGCACCGGGAGATGCCGATGACCCCGTCGGTGAGCGTGCCGGTCTTGTCGAACACGACCCGGGTCACTTTGGACAGCCCCTCCACGGCGTCGGCGCCGGTGACCAGAACGCCGCGCCGCGCAAGCGCCGCATTCGCGCTCGCCACGGCCACCGCGGTGGCGAGCGAAAATGCGCAAGGGCAGGCGACCACCAGGACCGCCAGCGTGGCCGCGAAGGCGCGCGCCGGGTCGGCGATGCTCCAGTATGCGCACACCAGCGCGGCGCCGGCCAGCACGCACGCGAGGAAGCGGCTCGCGAAGGCGTCGGCCGCCCGGGCGATCCGCGGCCGCTCCGCCTGGGCGCGCGTGAGAAGCGCCACGATGCCGGCGAGGATGCTGTCCTGGCCGGCGGCGCTCACCCGGACTTCCACGGGCGGGCCAAGGTTGATCGTGCCTCCGGTGACGCGCTCGCCCGCGCCGCGCTCGACGGGCAAAGACTCTCCGGTGAGCATGGACTCGTCGAGTTGTGTGCGTCCGTTCGACAGCACCCCGTCCGCGGGCACGACCTCTCCCGAGCGCACCAGCAGCCGGTCTCCGGGGAGCAGCTGCGCCACGGCGACGTCGCTCACCGAGTCGCCGGGCTCGGCGCTCGTCAGACGATGCGCGACGGCCGGGAGCATCCGGCTCAGGGAGTCGCTCACCTGGGTGCTTCGGTGCCGCGCCACCATCTCCACGTAGCGCGCGGCCGTCAGAAAGAAGATGAACATGGTGACCGAGTCGAAGTAGACCGCACCGGCGTGGCGCCAGGTATTGAAGACGCTGGCGCCGTAGGCCAGGATCAGCGCCAAGGAAACCGTCACGTCCATGGTGATCGTGCGCCGGGATAGCGCGAGCACGGCGCCCGCGAGGTAGGGCCATCCGCCGTACAGCATCACGGGAGTCGCGACCAGCATGCTGACGATGCGAAGATACGCCCGCACCTGATCATCCATCCCTTGAAATTCGCCGGCATACATTGCCACCGCGAACATCATGACCTGCATCATGCCGAAGCCCGCCAGGGCCAACCGCTTGAGCAGCGCACGGCGCTCGTCCTGAACCCGCGCGGCGCCCCTCTCCGGGGCCGAGATCTGCGGGCGGTACCCGAGATCCGAGACGACGCCGAGCAGCTGCGAGAGCTTGAGCGTCCCATCGTCCCACACGACGCGGGCGCGGCCGGTGGCGCCGTTGACGCTGACGCTGCGCACCCCCGTGAGATGCTGCAGGGACCGGGTCACCAGCCAGCTGCAGGCGGCACAGGTCATGCCGTCGATGGTGAGCACGATGGAGCGGCCTTCGCTCCCGGCGCGGCTGAGCGTTTGGTAGAGGGCGGGATCGTCGTAGGCCGACCACTCGGAGGGCGAATCGCCCGGCCTCGGCGATGCCACCGTGCGGAAGCGGTAGAAGTCATCGAGACCCAATTCGCCGACGAGTTCCACGGCGGCGCGGCATCCCGGACAGCACACCGGCACCTCCTTGCCCTGCAGGCGCGCCACGAGCGGGCGCCGGCCCGCAGAGTCGCCCTCCGGGAGCGGCTCGCCGCAGTGGTAGCAGTCGGCCGGATCCGCCATGGTCGTCAATCGGCGGGCGGAGCCATCGGATTCGTGGTTCCGCCCTGCAGGACCTGCGCGGCGGGGTGCATCGTGTCGATCACGGGATCCGGATGCGCGAGAATCAGGGCGAAGGTGATGATGCCGGCAATCACGGCTCCGACGGGCCCGCCGACGACGAGCCACATGATCGGAAAGTGGTACCAGGCTTGGGCTCGGTCGTCGTTCATGGTCTAGCTCCTCGAGGTCAAGGCTTGGAATAGAATCGGGCGCGGCTCTTCGCCTGCAGTGTGGGCTCGTCCAGGGCCTGCGCGGCGATGACGAAATTCTTGCCGCCGTGTTCCTGGGACCCCGGTATCCGGACCCGCACGACGATGGATTTCACGTTCTCCGCCTCCACGGCCTGCGCGCCGTCGTCGCTGTCCACCACGGCGTTCGGCAGACCGGTCGCCGACAGGCGAAACGCATGCGCGTGCTGGTCCTTGTTGATGATTCGCACCGTGAACACGTTCTCGATCCGGCCGTCGTCGAGCTCACGGTACAGGGTGTTGCGGTCCCGCAGGACATCCAGGTCCACCAGGCTGCGATGCGCCACGGCATAGGCGAATCCCGCCAGCAGCACGCCGAGGAGCGCCATGTAGATGAGGATGCGGGGCCTGAAGATGCGGGTCGGCTTGCCGTCGATCTCGGATTGCGTGCCGTACCGTATCAATCCCACGGGCAGGCCGATCTTCTTCATGACCCCATCGCACGCGTCGATGCACGCCGCGCATGCGATGCACTCGTACTGCAGGCCTTTGCGGATGTCGATGCCCGTGGGGCAGACCTGGACGCACAGCGTGCAGTCGATGCAATCCCCTTTGCCCTCCGCGCGCGTGGAGTTGTGCGAGAGGGGGCCGCGCGGTTCGCCCCGCTTCGCGTCATAGGAGATGATCAGCGTGTTGCGGTCGAACATGGCGCTTTGAAAGCGCGCGTACGGGCACATGTAGAGGCAGACCTGTTCGCGCATGAAGCCGGCGTTGCCGTAGGTGGCGAAGCCGTAGAAGACCACCCAGAACAGCTCCCAGCCGGCGAGCGTCCCGCCCGCGATCCTCCCGACCAGGGCATGGATGGGCGAGAAGTAGCCGACGAAGGTCATCCCGGTGATTCCCGCGAAGCCGATCCACAGGGCCTGCTTGGCGAACTTGCGCGCGAACTTGGCCCGGGTCCAGGGACCTCGGTCCAGCTTCATCTGTTGCGACCGGCTGCCTTCGGCCAGCCGTTCCATCCACACGAAGATTTCGGTCCACACGGTCTGCGGGCAGGCGTAGCCGCACCAGAGGCGGCCCGCGAGGGCCGTGAAGAAGAACAGCGACAGGGCGGCCATGATGAGCAGCCACGTGAGCAAATAGAGATCCTGCGGGAAGATCGTCAGGCCGAACAGATAGAACTTGCGCGCGGGCAGGTCGAACAGCAGGGCCTGGCGTCCATTCCATCGGAGCCAGGGCAGGCCGTAATACAGGCCGAGCAGAACCATGACCGCCATGGCGCGCAGGCTGGCGAACCGGCCGCCGACCTCGCGGGCGTACACCTTCCGATGCGCCGCGTAGAGCCCCTGCGTCG
Source organism: uncultured Gammaproteobacteria bacterium (assembly GCA_963707765.1). Classification (GTDB taxonomy): domain Bacteria; phylum Pseudomonadota; class Gammaproteobacteria; order Steroidobacterales; family Steroidobacteraceae; genus Bog-1198. The sequence continues at coordinate 1,042,865 of CAVPQZ010000001.1, forward strand.
CGGGTGTGTCGGCTTTCATGAGGTCGCTGGCGGCCGCGGCCCCGTGGTCGCGGCGATCATCCCGCCGAGATCGGGGCGCCGGCCGGGTTTGAACCCATTACTCTCCATGAGTTGCCGAGGACAGGCTGATCACGTAGGCCGCGAGCAGGCGCACCTTGGTCTCGCCCAGGCGCTCGAGATGCGGCGGCATGTGATTGATGCGGCCCTTGGTGATGGTCTCGCGGATGTCGTCCACCGATCCGCCGTGCAGCCAGATGTTGTCCGTGAGATTCGGCGCGCCGAGGGCCTGATTGCCCTTGCCGTCGGGTCCGTGGCAGGCCACGCACAGCGTGTCGAAGCGAGTCTTGCCGGCCGCGATGGTCTCGGCGGAGGCCAGAGGCCCCGGTCCCTGGCGGCCGCTCAGACTGAGCACGTAGGCCATGACCTGTTCCACCCCCTCGGGCCCGATCACGGGTCCCCAGGCTGGCATGGCGTTCTCTCGTCCCTTGGCGATCGACTGGTAAATGGCATCCTCCGTGCCCCCCCACAGCCAGTCCTGATCGGTCAGATTGGGGAAACCCTTGGCGCCCCGCGCGTCGGATCCGTGGCAAGAGGAGCAGTTGAGCGCGAAGAGATTGCGCGCCGTCGCCATCGCGGTGGGATCCTTCGACAGATCGGTCAGGCTCTTGTCCTTGTATCCGGCGAAGCGCTGCTCGAAGGCGGCGCGCGCCGCGCTGTCTTCCGCGTTGAGCTGCGACACCGACGACCAGTGCAGCAGCCCCGGGTAATTGCCGAGTCCCGGAAACAGCACCAGATAGCCGAGGCCGAACACGATGGACAGAAAGAACATCCACAGCCACCAGCGCGGCAGGGGATTGTTGTACTCGGTGAGGTCGTCGTCCCAAACGTGGGTGGTGTCCTTCGCCGGGATCTTGCCCGAGTCCTTGTTGGTCCACCACATGAGCCACAAGGCGGCGACGATGTTGCCCAGCACCGCGATGACAACGAAATAAGCTATGCCCTGTTTCATGCGTCTTCATCCAACGGTAGTTTCGCCATCTGATCGAAAATGTCCGGCTCGCGCCCAGGCCGGCTGCGGCCGTTCCAGGCCCACAGCAACAGGCCGACGAACGCGAGCAACAGAACCAGCGTGAGCACCCCGCGCACCAGTGCGATGTTCATGGGGACGCCTCTCCATGGAACTTGAGCCCCTGCAGATACGCGATGAGCGCGTCGAGCTCGGTATGGCCTGCGACCCGCTCGGCCGCGGATTGAATGTCCGCATCCGTGTACGGCACTCCGATGGTCCGCAGGACGCGCATCTTGGCCGCGACCTCGTCAGCGTCCACGTTGGCCTTGACCAGCCAGACGAAGGCGGGCATGTTCGATTCCGGCACGACGTCGCGGGGATTGTTCAAATGCACGCGATGCCATTCGTCGGAATATCGCCCGCCGACCCGCGCCAGGTCCGGCCCCGTGCGCTTCGATCCGAATTGGAAGGGATGGTCGTAGACGGACTCGCCGGCGAGGGAGTAGTGGCCGTAGCGCTCGACCTCGGCCTGCAGCGGACGCACCATCTGTGTGTGACAGAGGTAGCAGCCTTCGCGGACGTACACGTCGCGGCCGGCGAGTTCCAGCGGGCCATACGGATGGATGCCCGGGGCGGGCGCGATCACCGATGCCTGCATGTACAGCGGCACGATCTCCACCAGTCCGCCCACGCTGATGAGAAGGGCGATCAGGGTTCCGAGGAGCCAGGCGCGCTTTTCGACGATTTCGTGATTCATGAATTGCCTCGTGGTTCAAACCGCCGGCACTGGGACGGCTTCCACCCGCGGCTCGGGGGCCGAGATGGTCTTGACGACGTTGTAGAGCATGATCAGCATGCCCACCAGGAAGAGCACGCCGCCCGCGAGCCGGACGACGTAGAAAGGGTACGTGGCCTTCAACGACTCGACGAAGGTGTAGGTCAGCGTCCCGTCCGCATTCGTCGCGCGCCACATCAGGCCCTGCATCACGCCCGCAATCCACATGGCCGCGATGTACAGGACGACGCCCACGGTGGCGATCCAGAAGTGCAGGTCGATCAGGCGCGTGCTCCACATCGCCTTGCGGCCCCACAGCTTGGGCATCAGCGAATACATCGAACCGATGGTCATGAAGGCCACCCAACCGAGGGCTCCCGAATGAACGTGCCCGATGGTCCAGTCCGTGTTGTGCGACAGCGCGTTTACGGTCTTGATGGACATCATCGGACCTTCGAACGTGGACATGCCGTAGAAGGACAGCGAGACGATCAGGAATTTCAAGATCGGGTCGGTCCGCAGTTTGTACCATGCGCCGGACAGCGTCATGATGCCGTTGATCATTCCGCCCCACGACGGCGCGAGGAGGATCACCGAGAACACCATGCCGAGAGTCTGGGCCCAGTCCGGAAGCGTCGTGTAGTGCAGATGGTGCGGGCCCGCCCACATGTAGATCGAGATCAGCGCCCAGAAGTGCACGATGGACAGGCGATAGGAGTAGATCGGCCGGCCGGCCTGCTTGGGCACGAAGTAGTACATCATCCCCAGGAAAGCCGCGGTCAGGAAGAATCCCACCGCATTGTGCCCGTACCACCACTCCACCATGGCGTCGACCACGCCCGAGTAGATGTCGTACGATTTGGTCAGCGACACGGGCACGGAGAGGTTGTTGACGATGTGCAGGACCGCGATCGTGATGATGTACGCCGAGAAGAACCAGTTCGCGACGTAGATGTGCTTGATCTTGCGGATCGCGAGCGTGCCGAAAAACGTGACGGCATAGGCCACCCACACGATCGTGATCAGGATGTCGATGGGCCATTCGAGCTCGGCATATTCCTTGCCCTGCGTGAACCCGAGCGGCAGGCTGACGGCCGCCAGCACGATCACCAGCTGCCATCCCCAGAAGGTGAAGTTCGCGAGCTTGTCCGAAATCAGGCGCACTTGACAGGTGCGTTGCACGATGTGGTAGGACGAGGCGAAGAGCGCGCATCCGCCGAAGGCGAATATCACGGCGTTGGTGTGAAGAGGGCGCAGGCGGCCGTAGCTCAGGAACGGCAGGCCGAAGTTGAGGTCGGGCCAGATCAGTTCCGCGGCGATGATCACGCCGACGAGCATGCCGACGATGCCCCAGATCACGGTCATGAAGGCGAACCGCTTCACGACCAGGTCGTTATAAATCACCGGGGCGTTAGTTCCCGAGTCCGGCGCAGTTTGCATTATAATGAACCCTCATGATTGGCGTGTTCGACAACCCACGCATATTAGGAACTCGGCATACATCGCCGCCATACGTAACGGTCGTGGCAATCCACGTAGATTCCACGCGATAGGTGTATCTCCCTATGGCTGTGTGCGCCGCGGCGATTGAATCTTCCCCGGCACGGGCCGGCGGCCAGCAGGAGCGTTGAGAGTGGAAGAGGCGACTCGAGAGATGGATTCAGCGGAGCGCGGCCTCGGCGTGCGCTTCGATCCGAAGATCATGCGGCGCTACGACAGGGAGGGCCCGCGCTACACCTCGTACCCCAGTGCGCGGCAGTTTCGCGGGCCGCTCGCCGGGGATGCGTATGAAAAGGCGGCGCGCGGCAGCATCGGCGCGCTTCAGGGAAACCCCCTGTCGGTCTACGCGCATCTGCCTTTCTGTTCCAGCCCCTGCTTCTATTGCGGCTGCAACAAGGTGGTCACGCGTCAGATGGGCCGCGTCGATACCTATGTGCAGCATCTGCTCGAGGAGATCTCGCTGCGCAGCGGCTATTTCGATCGCAGCCGGATCGTGGAGCAGCTGCACTTCGGCGGCGGCACCCCGACGTACTTGCCGAAGGATTCGTTGACGGCGTTGATGGACCGGCTCGGACGCGAATTCCGCTTGACCGGCGACGATTCGCGCGATTACTCCATCGAGATCGATCCGCGAGGCACCGACGAGGGCGTGCTGCGCGTGCTTGCGGAACTCGGATTCAACCGGGTCAGCCTGGGCGTTCAGGACTTCGACGCGGATGTCCAACGCGCGGTCAATCGCCTTCAGCCGGCCGGCGCGGTGGCGGCGGTCTATGATGCTGCGCGCCACCTCGGATTCCGCTCCATCAACTTCGATTTGATCTACGGGCTGCCGCGCCAGACCCTGGGGACCTTCGGCGCGACGCTCGACCAAGTCATTGCCATGCGCCCCGACCGATTGGCGGTCTACGGCTACGCCCACATGCCGCAGCTGTTCAAGGCGCAGCGCAAGATCAAATCGGGCGACCTGCCAAACGCGGCCACGCGGCTCGCGCTACTGCAGCTGACCGTCGATCGATTGTGCGGCGCGGGCTACGTATATATCGGGATGGACCATTTTGCGCTGCCGGACGACGGCTTGGCGCGGGCGCTTCGGAGCGGCACGCTGCACCGCAGTTTCCAAGGCTATACGACGCACGCGAACCGCGATCTGGTCAGCTTCGGTGTGAGCGCCATCGGACAAGTGGGCGATCTGTACGTGCAGAACCGCAAATCGGTTCCCGAATACGAGGCGGCCGTCGCGAGCGGCGCCCTGCCGTCGTTCCAAGGCGTGCACATCAGCGCGGACGATGCGATTCGCAAGGACGTGATCGGCCAGATCATGTGCCACGGCATGGTGAACATCGGCGCGGTGCAAAGCCGCCACGGCATCGAATTCGAACGCTATTTCGCGCGTGAGCTCGGGCCGCTGAAATCCCTGGAGGCGGACGGCCTGATCGAGCGGTCTCCCGGGCTGATCGCTCTCACCGCGGTGGGCCGCCTGCTGATGCGCAACGTGGCCATGACCTTCGATGCGTACATCGCCGCCGCCGCGCCGAAGCCGATGTCGCGAGTGATCTGAGGTGGGGCGCGGACCCGCGCCACGGGCGGGTTTTCTGGCGACCTCAAGCCTGATCACCTTCCTGTGTTCACCGGCGGGCGGGGCGTTCGGCGCCGCGGGCGCCGAGGCCGTCGACCGCCAAACCCAGGACGCGCTGGCGATGGATGCGCATCCGGACCGCGGCGGGCGGCTGTTCGCCCAATACTGCTCGAGATGTCATGGCGCGGGCGCGCTCGGCGACGCGAAGCGTCTCGTTCCGGCGCTCGCCGGACAGCGGCATGCGTACCTGGTGCGGCAGCTCGCGAACTTTGCCGGTTCCCAGCGCGACAGCTCTTCGATGCACGCGGTCGTTTCGGAAACCGCATTGCAGAGTCCGCAGGCCTGGACCGACATCGGCGCGTACTTGAACGGAATGCCGAACCGATCGCCGTTGACGAGCGGACCCGGCCGGGACCTGGCGCGGGGGTCGGAGGTCTTCACGGCGCATTGCGCCGCCTGTCACGGCGGCGATGCCGGCGGCGATGAGGATGGATTCGTACCCTCGCTCCGTCATCAACACTACGCCTACTTGAATGTTCAGATGCGCAAACTGGCGCAAGGATACCGGCACAACCTGGACGAGGACCTGATGCGTTTCCTCGGCGGCTTCGAGGAACGCGATAGGAGTGCGACCGCGGATTACCTGTCCCGCTTGACCGGACCCCGCACCGACCGGAAGAAGATGCGCGACGACGGCGTGGTCGCGGACTAAGCGCGCCGCAGGGCGTCGATGGCCGCCGCCGTGGGATTGTCCGCGTCGGTGCGCACCGACACGGCGCGCGCCTTCTCCAAGGCGTTGAGCGGCTGCTCATGGCCGAGCTGCCAGTCGAGCACGTTCAGATCGGCTTCGGAGAAGTCGTTCTGTGCGAGTTGCCGCGCCTTGATGCGCGGCGCGAGGGCGGCCCGATCGGCCTCGCAGGAGACGATGATCAGGGGAATGCGATGCTGGTCGGCCAAGTCCTCGAACGGGCGCCGCTCCTCCATCCGCAGGAAGGTGGCGTCGACGATGGTGTTGAAACCCGCCTCGAGGCTGGCGCCGGCGCAGTCCAGCAGCCGCGCGTACGTTCGGCGCGTCGATTCGAGGTCGTAGATGCCGTGCTCGAGGGCGCAAGCCGTGCGGGTATCGGCGGTCAAGCCGGCGAGGCGCTTGCGCTCGACATCCGAGCTGATCCGGACGGCTTCGAGCGGTGCGGCGAGCCGTTCGCTCAACCAGGACTTGCCCGAGCCCGACGGTCCGTGCATGAGAAAGAGCCGGGGCGCTGCGCGCCTGGCGAAGCGTGCCGCGGTCGCAATGCGCCCGCACATCTTGCGGTGGATTGCCTGACGCGCCGCCGGCGACCGGCCGCCATCGAGGGAGTCGACCATGGCTCTGACGAGGGCGCGGTACACTGCATAGAAGGCGAGCGGGCGCAGCCCGTCGTAGTCCCCGGTGGCTTCGAGGTACCGGTTCAGGAAGGCCGTGGCAAGATCCATGCGATCATGCCCGGCCAGGTCCATGAACAGGAACGCGACGTCGTTCATGACGTCGATCGAGCGCAATTCTCGGGAAAAGTCCAGGCAATCGAAGGGGACCAGCTTCGCGTTCCAGCGCACGATGTTGCGCGCATGCAGATCGCCGTGACAATCGCGGACGAACCCGAGCTGTTCGCGCCGGCGCAGGACCGGAAGCAGCTCGTGCAGGGCGTCGTGCGTCCAGTCGATGAGCGTTCCCATCTCGGCAAGGCCGTCCAGTTCGTTCAGATGGGACAACAGGGTGGCGAGGTTCCCGAGGACCGCGGTTTGCAGATGCTCCGTACCGGGAAATCGGCCCTCGATCCGCGCCTCCGGCAGGCGCGCGTGGAACGCCGCCAGGCGCTCGGCCAGGTCGGTGAGCTCCGCCGTGGAGACGGCGCCTTGCTCGAGGATCGATGCCAGAACCGCGGACTCTTCGAATTCCCGCATCTTGACCGCGTATTCGACCGCCGCGCCGGAGCCCCCGACCCGCAGCAGCCCGCGTTCCCGGGTGATGGCGACCACCTCGAGGTACAGCTCGGGCGCCAGGCGCCGGTTCAGCCGCATTTCGTCATCGCACATGTCGCGGCGGGCGGCGAGTTCGCTCGCGTCGAGGAATTCGAGCCGCACCGGCTTCTTGATCTTGTAGGCATACTGCCCGGTCAGGATGACCCATGAGATCGGCGTCTCACGCTCGATGAAATGCGATACCGGGTGCGGATATACGGCCGGATCCAGCATGTCGCCTATGGCGAAACCGGGGCTGCGTCCGTCAACGGCGGCGGCATTGAATTCCGACATGCCGCCAACTTAAACCCGGATGAGGCGCCGGCGCCACCGATTACGGGTATGTCGCACGGCAGCACGGGAAATGCCGGGGCTTAAGACGAAGCAATCTATGCTACAAGCTTGCGAGGTTCAATGGCTACGCCGCTCGAGGAGAATCCCATGTATGCGCGCATATTAGTGCCGGTGGACGGCAGCGGGACGTCCCGCAAAGGACTGGAAGAGGCCATCAAGATCGCGAAGAGCCAGGGCAGCACCGTATGCCTGCTGCACATCGTGAACGAGTTCATTTTCGACTATTCGTATGGGCCGGGGGTTTACGCCGCCAATGTGATCGATTCGTTGCGCGAGCGGGGCAAGGTCATTCTCGACGAGTCGGTGGCGCTGGTGCGCCAAGCGGGCCTCGAGCCTGAATCGGTCATGCTGGAGTCGATCGGCGGCCCGGCCGCGGAGTTCATCGTGTCCAAGGCCGTCGAACTCAAGGCTGAGCTTATCGTCATGGGCACGCACGGACGCCGCGGGCTGCGTCGGCTTGCCCTGGGGAGCGATGCCGAGCAAGTCATCCGAACCTCGCCGGTCCCGGTGCTGCTGGTGCGTGAGGAGCCCTCGAAGGTCAAGCAGCCGAAAGCGGCGTAGCGTTTCGGTTCCTCAGTCGTTCCCGGCGCGGTGGGCTGGAGCGTTCCACCAGCCGCCGCCGAGGGCGGCGAACAGGGCTACCGTATCCTGGTAGCGCAGCGCCAATGCCTGGATGTCGGCGATCTGGGCTTGGTGATATTGGGAGTCGGCGTTCAAGACGTCGAGGTAGCCCGCAATGCCAGCTTCGAAATTGGCCTGGACCAGGTGCAGCGCCTGGAGTGCCGACTCGAGCGCCTCGTCTTCGGCCGCCAGCGCGACGGCGTCATGATCGAGTGCGCGCAGCGAGTCGGCCACCTGCTGAAATGCACCGAGCACGGCCTGGCGGTACAGTGCATCGGCCTGGGCATAGGTGTCGACCGCCGCCTTGCGCTTGAACCACAGCGCACCTCCCTCGAACAGCGGAGCGGTGGCGCCGGCGCCGGCATTCCAGGCGAGACCGGCCGGGGGAAACAGCGAGCTGGACGTGTTGGAGAGGCGTTCGAAGTTTCCGGTCAAGGTCACCGATGGCAGCATGGCGGCCGTCGCAACTCCTATGGCGGCGCTGGCGGCGTGCGCCGCGGCCTCGGCCGCCAGGATGTCCGGGCGATGCTGGACGAGCGCTGAGGGCACGCTGACGGGCAAATCGGCGGGCAGGGCGAGATCGTCCAGATTGATGTGCGGATCGCTCCATTGGGCCGGGACGCGCCCGGACAGGGCCGCGAGCAGGTCCTCCGTCTGCGCCGCCTTTTGCTCCAGTTGCGGAATCGCGGCCTGGCCGGCCGCAAGCTGGCTGCGCAGGCTCAGCACCGAGGAGTAGGGCGCGGTTCCGGCGCCCGCCTGAATCTCGGCGATCTTGACCTGCTGCGCCTGCAAATCGACCAGCGCTCGCGTGGCGTCCGCTTCGGCGCGATAGGCGGCCTCGGCGATGACCGAGTTCACGACGTTCGAGGTGAGGGCGAGATAAGCGGCCCGCTCCTCGGCCCGCGACACGTCGACTTGAGCCCGCAGTTCCTCGACCAGGCGCCGCTGGCCGCCGAACAGATCGAACGCATAGCTGACGGACGCGCCGAGCGTGAACAGATTGAACACGCTGCCGGGGGTGTTCTGGCCGAAGTTGGCGGGGGCGAAGCGCTCGCGCTCGGCACCGGCATCGGCGCCGATAGAGGGGAAGAAGATCCCGTAGCCGCTGCGCAGGGTGTTCTGGCTGGCCCGCAGGCTGGCCTCCGCCGCATCGAGACTGGGATTGTTGCGCAGCGCCGCGGTCACGATGCCTTCGAGCGGCTCGGAATGAAACAGCGTCCACCAATCGGCGGCGACGTCCGAGCCGCTCGAGAGCTTCTGCGAGATCCCGCGCGCCGCCGCCGTCGTAGCCGGGTCCTTGCTCGAGTACTGCGGCGTGGCGGGCGCCGCCGGGCGGTGAAAATTCGGACCCACGGCGCACGCCGGGAGAAGACACGCCAGCGCCAGGCCGGACAGGCTCCTAGTTCGAGCCGACATACACGTCCACCAATTGGCCGGGATAGAGCGAGAGATTCTTGGGATTCTCGAAGCGGAAAATGAGGGGCAGCACGCGCAGGTCGACGCGCTCCTGGCGGGCATCGGAGAGCTCGATCTTGGGCGACACGTAGGGTTGAATGCGGGTGAACTTCAGCGGCAGGTGTGTCTCGGTCCCTCGAATGAACATCTCTGCGCTCAGCTTCGACGGGTCGGCCAGGCGGTGAATCAATATCTCATCCACGTACACGCGAACCTGGAGATTGTCGGGAGGCGTACTCATGACGATGAGCGGATTCATCGCCCCGGTGTAGGAGTCATAGGCGCCCTGTGGGGACGCGTAACTGCCCACTTCGGCCTGAATGGAGCGCACCAGACCGTCGACCGGCGCCTTGACCGAGTACTTGCCCAGCAGTGCGGCCGCAGCCGCATAGGCCTTGGCCAGCGCCGTGTACTGCCGCTCTTGATTCTGGATGTCGTAAACCCAGGCGCCCGCCTTGGTGAGCTCGTATTGACGCTGCGCCACCTCGAGGTTGGTCGCCGCGATCCGCTCGGCGTTGCGGGCGTTGTCGAGGGCGTCGAGGCTCACCGACTTCGGCTCGATCGCGTAGGAGCGCTCCTGCTTTGCGAGCTGGTCCTGCATGTTCTTGAGATTCGCCTGCGCCTGATCCACCTGGGCCGACGCCACCGCCAGGCTCTCGCGGCGCGGCTCGGCCTTGAGCTCCTCGAACAGCGCGCGGGCGGCGTCGGCCTGCGCCTGCAGCTGCTCCGTGGTGGCGCGCTGTACCGAGTCGTCGATGGTCAGGAGGGTGTCGCCCTTGTGGACCGCAGCGCCTTCGGCAACCAGGACCCGCATGATGGGGCCCGCGACCTCGGGGTAGATATTGATGTTCTCGCCCTGGGCCTGGGCGCTCTCGATGATGCCGTTGGCATAAATGCCCTTGGCATAGGGGTTCGCCGCCGGATTGAACGCGGGCGGCAGCGCCGCCGGCTGCTGGGCCGAGATGAAGGCGCTGACGACCGCCAGCAACAGGCCGACGCCCGATAAGATGAATAAGAGTTTACTGCGCATCCAGGTTTCCTCGGCCGATTCCAGTCATCTTCCCGTCTTCCATCCGCATGATGCGATCGGCGTATTCGTATATCCGCGAGTCGTGCGTGACGATGACGATGCAACGCTTGTCATTGAGAATGTTCTTGCGGACAAAGCTCACGATGTTGCGCCCGGTGTCGCCGTCGAGCGATGCCGTGGGCTCGTCCAGGATCAGGATGTCGGGGCGGCTGATGATGGCCCGCGCGATCGCGACTCGTTGCTGCTCGCCTCCGCTCAGCTTGACCGGCGGAAGCTGTGCGCGGTTCTTGAGGCCGACGATTTCGAGATCGGCCTCCGCCTCCTTGACCGATTCCTTCCAATCGCGCTTCTGGAGGATGAGGGGAATGGCGACGTTCTCCGCGGTGGTGAGGCGGGGAAAGAGATGGTAGTCCTGGAAGACGAACCCGATCCGATGCAGCCGGAATTCCGCGAGCGCGTCGTTGGTCAATCCCCAGATCTCCGTGTCCTCGATTTTCACGATGCCGCTGTTCGGCCGGAGGATTCCGGAAATCATGCTGAGCATGGTGGTTTTGCCGCTGCCGGAGGGGCCCACCACGTACAGAATCTCGCCGAAGCTGGCCTCGAAATTGACGTCCTTGACGGCATGCGTTCTGGCCTCGCCCTCGCCGAACCATTTGTTCAGGCCGATCGCTTGAATTGCCGTCTTCGCCATCGCTAGCCCCGAAAGATGTCGAAAGGCTCGATCTTCAGGACCTTGCGCACGCCGATGTAGCAGGATATCCCTGCGATCACGACGACCATCCAGAAGGCCAGCGCGAGATTCCACCAGGTGATGGTCGCGGCGTAGTCGGGCAGGTTGAGCCGGGCCAGCCAGATGATGACGGCGCATAATCCCACCCCTATCCCATAGCCGGTGAGGGACACGAACGTCGCCTGAAAGAGAATCATCGAGATGAGCTCGCGGCCCTTGGCGCCAATCGCCTTGAGCGCGCCGAATTTCTCCATGTTCTCGAGGACGAAGGTGTAGAAGGTCTGCCCCGAAATCGACAATCCGATGATGAAGCTGATGACCGTCATGATGAGCATGTTCGTGCCGATGCCGGTGTGGTATTTGTAGAAATCCGAGATCTTCGTGACGAACTCGTCCTTCGTGAGCGCGAGGTAGCCCGCCGCCGCAACCTGCTTCTTGATCTCGGCCACGTCGGAGAGACTCTTCGGCTCGACCAGCAGATAGGAGATCGTAAAGCGCGTGTTGGGGATGTACTGCAGCGCCCGGTTGTACGTTGTGTAGAGCGTAGGCACTCCGAAGAGGCCGCTCGAGGCGACCCGGGCGATCCCGACGATCACGCCCCGGTGGTCGTTGAGTTCGAATTCGCTGCCGATCCGCGGGTTCTCCAATTTGTAGAATTCCGAATCCCGGACGGCGATGAAGGCGTTTTCGGCGAAAATGTCCTGGATGTTTCCGGTCTCGAGCGAGGGCCGGCCGAACAGGCTGGTGTCGTCCAATCCGATGACGTTGGCTGCCTGGTAGGCGCCGTCGGGGAGTTTCAGCAGGGCGGCTCCCGAGTACAGGGGAACGGCGTACTTGACCCCGGGGATGCTGCGCACCTCGTCGAGCACGTAGTCCGGCAGGGGTATGGTGTTGGCGACGGTTTGAATGGCCGGATCCATCACCCAAATGGACGCGCCGATGTTGATCACGGTGGCGGAGGATCGCGTGAGGATACCCGCGAACAGGGACGTCATCTCGATCATCAGGAACACGGCAAAGGTGATTCCGACCAGCAACGCGGTGTATTTCGCGCGATCGTTGACCAGCAGCTTGTAGGCAATATGCAGTATTCCGAACATGAGCGCACAGTGCCAAGTCGAGGCCACCTATTCCATAAGGGCATCCCGAGTCGACCGGCTCGCGGAGTCCGCCCGTGCGGGAGCCGCGGCGGTCCAAGGGTTGACGCGGCTCCCGCCTTTAGGCGGTTGCCGCACTCCGCCACGGGAATTCCTCGCAGGGATGGGGTGATTCCAGGTTAAAATGCGATCCTGGGTGAAGTGCGCCGTGGGAGGAACGATGTACGAGAAGATATTGGTTCCGGTTGACGGCAGCGACCCTGCCGCAGGCGGTCTCGCCGAGGCGATCAAGATCGCCAAGAGTTTCGGGGGCAGGATCCGGCTGGTTCACGTCGTCAACGAGTTCATCATCGACGCCACCTACGGACCGGGGGCATACACCAACGACATACTCAAATCCTTGAGGGATATCGGCGCCGGCATCCTGAAGGATGCCGAGGTGCTGGTGCGCAAGGCGGGAGTCGAGGCCGAGTCCGTGTTGTTGGAGTCGATCGGGGGGCCGGCAGCGGAACCCATCGCCGACCAGGCGCGGCAGTGGCCGGCGGATCTGATCGTGATGGGTACGCACGGACGGCGCGGCCTCGCGCGGCTGGCCTTGGGCAGCGACGCGGAGGAGGTCGTGCGCATCATGCCGGTGCCGGTGCTGCTGGTTCGTACCGAGAGGAAGAGCCGCCCGTAAGCCGCGGGCCCGACCGGTGAGCGGGGGTGCAGCGCCGGCGGGCCGTGCCCGGGCTCGGCGGATTGCCGGCGGGGACCGGTTTCAGGCGGTCAGGCATTCCCCGAGTTGCCGGTCTGCGAATGAGCGAAGCCGGGGCTGGCCTGCTCGGCCACCGGGGTGAGCTTGGCCTTCAGCAGCGCACAGGCGCTCGCCGGATCGTCGGCGAATGCGAACAGCCCGAGATCCTCCCGGTCGATCATGCCGTAGCGGACGAGCGCATCGAAGTTGATGATCTCCTTCCAATAGGCCGTGCCATAGAGAATCACCGGGATGGGGCGGTCGAGCTTGCGGGTTTGCGCCAACGTCAGGATCTCCGTGAGCTCGTCCAGGGTGCCGAACCCACCCGGAAACACGACCAGCGCGCGCGCCAGATGAGCGAACCAGAGCTTGCGCATGAAGAAGTAGTGAAACTCGAAGGAAAGACCGTGCGTGATGTACGGGTTCGGCGTGCTGTTCGTGAGGCAGGCTGATGTTGAAGCCGATGGTTCTGCCGCCGGCCTCGGAGGCGCCGCGGTTGGCCGCCTCCATGATTCCTCCGCCGCCGCCCGAACAGACCACGTACCGATGGGTGCGAGAGTTCAGGCTCTTGGACCAGAGGGTGATGAGACGAGCGACCTCGCGCGCCGCCTCGTAGTACGACCCGAGCGGGCCGTCCGCCGCCAGCCGCGCCGACCCGAAAAACACGATGGTGTCGTGAATCTGGGCGGCGCGAAAGCGGCGCAGCGGTTCCAGGTATTCCGCCAGGATGCGCAGGGGTCGGCCATCATCGCCGTTGAGGAAGCTCGGGTCCTCATAGGCGAGCCCGGGGCGGTTGGCATCATCGGTGGTCATGGGCGGCCTACGCATTCGAAATCGATGAATCCGCGGTCGACGTCGGTGCGGACCAGCTTGACCTGAATCCGGTCGCCGACCTTCAGCCCGGCGCACCCGCCCACCAGCCGTCCCTCGGCCGTGGGCGAGGAGATGCGAACCCAGGTTCCCTTGGACGCGGCGCCCGTCACGACCGAGTCGAAGGACTGGCCGATGCGCCCGGCGAGCAGCAAGGCCGCGGCGGACTTGCCAACCTGGCGTTCGACCTTGGCGGCGTTGTCCTCCTGCGCGGTGCAGTGGGCCGCGAGCGAGCGCAGCTCCGCCGGAGAGTACTCCGGTACAGCGCCGCTCAGCGCGGCCTTCAGCAGGCGCTGCGTGAGCAAATCCGGAAAACGTCGATTCGGCGCGGTGGAATGGGCATAGTCGTTGACGGCAAGACCGAAATGGCCCGGGACGGACTCTCCCGGCATATCGAGCGCGTACTCGCCCCGGCCCAGCAGCTTCACGACCGAGAGCGACAGATCGGCGAATCCGGCGGGGTCGGCCTGCCGCCGTCTCCCGAGGAAGTCATTCAGAGCCGGCGCCGAAGGCGCGGCCGGGAGCTCATCGCCGAGGCGCGCCGCGAGTGCGGCGATCTGGTCCCACTTCTCCGGCGTCCGCAGCACCCGGCGCAGCGACGGATAGCCCTTGGCGGCGAGGAATCGCGCCGTGACGCCGTTGGCTGCGATCATGAAGTCCTCGATGAGTTCTTTGGCGCGATTGTTCGCATCGGGCCGCAGGTCGAGCAGCACGTCCCCGTCGAAAACCGGGCGCGCTTCCGTGGTTTGCAGCGTCAGCGCACCGTGCGCGTGACGCACGCCTTGCAGCGCCTGCGCCGCCCGGTCCTGCATGCGCATCTGCTCCCCCATCCCGGGCACGGCGGCCAGTCGGCCGGGCGCCGGACCGGTCCCCTCAAGCCAGGCGCCCACGCCGCCGTAGGCGAGCTTCGCTCGATTCCGCACCATGGCGCTGTATACCTCGGAGCGGCCCAGCGTGCCGGCCGGTTCGACCACCAAGTCGACCACGTACGCCAGCCGGTCCTGTCCTTCATTCAAGGAGGTGAGGTCCGTCGACAGCTTTTCCGGGAGCATCGGGAAGACCTGCGGCACCGTGTACACGGAGGTCGTGTTGTTGCTCGCGTGACGGTCGAGCGGCGAATTCCGATGCACTACCGCATCGACATCCGCGATCGCCACCAGGATCCGGACGGCGTCGCCCTGCGGCTGGGCCACCGAGAGCTGATCGAGATCCCGCGAGTCGTCGTTGTCGATCGATGCCCACGGCAGATCGCGAAGATCCCGGGCATCTGCTCCCGGCGGCGCCGGCCCGGCGATGGCATTGGCCTGCGCCACGGCCTCCGGGGAAAAGTCGGGCTGCAGGCCCCGTTCCTGCATCACGCGGCGCGCGATGCTTCGGAGCCGCGCGAGGCTGGCGGTGTTCGGTCGATCCATGCGCAAATTATACCGGGTATCCCCCGCCAAACCGCACGTCGGCCGCTCGATGAGCGCTGCATAGGCTAGAATCGCCCGCCGACCTGTTCATATCAGAGGGATGACATGAATCATCGTTTGAGACCAGTCGCCGGGCCGAGCCGGGCGCTTCGAATCGTCATCGCGGGCTTCGCACTCGCGTGCGTGACCCCGGCGCTGCCCGCTGCGGCTGCGGATTCCGCAGGGCCGGCATCGGTTCAAGGGTTCAGCTTCGTCAAGTCAGCGGGCGGAATCGAGGAATACCAGCTCGACAGCAACGGCCTTTCGGTGCTCCTATCCCCCGACCATTCCGCGCCCGTGGTGACGTTCGAGGTGACCTACCGCGTGGGTTCGCGCAACGAGGTGACGGGGACCACCGGCGCGACCCACATCCTCGAGCACATGATGTTCAAGGGCAGCGAGAATTTCAACGACCCGAAGGGGAACAGCGTCAAGCAGTTCCTCGAGCGCGTGGGCGGCCAGTTCAATGCCAGCACGTCGGCCGACCGCACCAATTATTTCGCCACCATCGGCCGCGACAGCCTGGAGGGATATATCGCGATCGAGGCCGACCGCATGCGCCGTTTGTGGCTGCACGAGGCGGACCGCCAGTCGGAAATGACCGTGGTGCGCAACGAATACGAGCGCGGCAAGAACGACCCCGATAGCGTGCTGGTCGAGGAGATCAACGCGGCGGCCTACGAGGCGCTGCCGTACCATCACCCGACCATCGGCTGGAAGAGCGACATCGAGCATGTGCCCATCGAGAAATTGCGCGAGTTCTACGACACCTTCTATTGGCCCAACAACGCCACCGTGACCGTCGTGGGCGACATCGACAAGGCGGCCGCGCTGGGATTGATCAAGAAATATTACGGCGGCTACCCGAAGTCGCCGAAGCCGATTCCGGCGATCTATACCGAGGAGCCCGCCCAAAGCGGCGCGCGGCGGGTCGTCGTCAAGCGCCCGGGCGAGCTCGGCACCGTGATGATTGCGCACAAGGTGCCGGACGGGCGCGATGCCGACCAGCCCGCCCTGGAAATGCTCGACGCCATCTTGAGTTCCGGGAAGAACGCGCGGCTGTACCGCTCGCTCGTCGATAAGGGCGTGGCGCTGAATGCCGGCTCGGGCACGGATCTGCACCGGGACCTGTCGCTGCACACCGTGTACGCAACGCTGGCTCCGGGTTCGACTCTGGAACAGGTCGAGCAGGCATTGCTCAACGAGGTCGAGAAGATCAAGACGGACGGCGTGACCCCGGCGGAAATCGAGCGCGTCAAGCAGCAATACGTCGCGGCCGACGCGTACAAGCGCGACGGCACCGCGGCGGTGGCGAGCGAACTCAACGAATGGATCGCCGTCGGGGATTGGACCTTGTACGTGACCTTTCCCCAGAAGGTTCAGGAGGTGACCCCCGCCGACGTGCAACGCGTCGCCGCGAAGTATCTCCTGGAGGATCAGAGCACGACGGGGTGGTTCGTGCCCGTGCACGGCGGAACGGAGAAGGGCTCATGAGCGGGAACGGCGTGGTCGAGTTGAGGACGATCAAGAATTGCCTGTGGCCGCTGCTGCTGGCGGCGAGCATGAGCGCCAACGCCAACATGGCGGGGCAGGCCCATCGTGCCCAATCCGCGGGCGTCGATGTCGTCACCTATCCGACGTCCGTGAAGGATGTCGTGACGGTGATCGGCGCCATGCCGGGCGGGGACGCGATGGCGGGGGCCGGGAACATCGCGGTTCCGACGCTCACGGGAATGATGCTGGACCGCGGCACGAAGGCGCTCGATAAATTCGCCATCGCCGACCGGCTGGAGAACGTCGGTGCGGAAATCTCGTTCGGCGTGGGCACTCAGAGCCTCGAAGTTCACGCACGGTGCCTGAAGAAGGATCTGCCGCTGGTCTTGGGACTCATCGCCGCGGAGTTGCGCACGCCGGCGCTGCAGGCGGCGGAATTTGCGAAGGCGAAGGAGCAGTTCATCGGTTCCCTGCAGGCCTCGCTCCACAACACCGAGGGGCGCGCCCAGGAGGCGTTCGGCAGCGCCGTGTTCCCGGCAGGCCATCCGAATCACCCCCATTCCATTGCGGACTATCTGGCGGCGGCGAAATCGGCGACCCTGGAGGAGGTCCGAGCCTTCCACGCGAAATATTACGGTCCCGCGCACTTCACGCTGGTCTTCGTGGGCGACGTGCAGGCGGGCGACACGGAGGCCGAGGTGGCCAAAGTCTTCGCGGGTTGGAGCGGAGGCGAAGACTACATTCGCCCCGCCAATCCGGCCGTACCGGCGGGACCTCGCGAAATCACCGTCAAGCTCGCCGACAAGCCCAGCGTCACCGTGATCCTGGGCCAGGCTACCGGACTCACGTACAAAGATCCCGATGCGCTCGCGCTGCGCATGGGCACGGCGGTTTTCGGCCACGGCTTCACCGGGCGCCTGATGGGCACGGTGCGCGACAAGGAGGGTCTGACGTACAACATCGGCGCCGGGGTGTCGGAGGACACGATTGCGGACGGCGTCTGGGACATCGGCGCGAGTTTCGCCCCGGCGCTGCTCGACAAGGGCATCGAATCGACGCGCCGTGAATTGCAGAAATGGTGGTCGGGCGGGGTCACGGATGCTGAGCTGGCCGACCACAAGCAAGGCTTGATCGGAGGCTATCATGTCGGTCTGTCGACCACTGCCGGGTTGGCGGGGACCATCATCACGACCATCCAACGAGGCTACGATCTCGACTGGCTGGACGGGTACCCGGAGGCGCTGAAGGCCCTGACGGCCGCCCAGGTCAACAAGGCCATCAAGGCTCACCTGAATCCGGATTCCATGATCCTGGTGGAGGCGGGCAGCGTCAAGTAACCTTGTTGCGTTCGGAACGATTCGTCGAATCTCAAAATCAACCTGATCTTAAGGGGAATTCCATGCATACGCGAAGCACAGGGGTGTCGCATTATGTAATACGGATCGCGGTTGCGGGTGTGGTGAGCGCCTGCTGGCTCCAGCCCGTGTTCGCCGATCGGGCTTCAGATTCGGCCGACCCGGCGGGGGCAGAGGCGCGCGACGTTTGGCGCGCCGCGATGTCCCACAATCCGGAATCGGCGGAGGGTTGCTTTCATGCAGCCTATCCCAGCCTGGTCTGGGAGAGCGTCGCATGCGCGGTCGGCCAGCCCCGGGTTCATCCGGTGCCGCGGCAGCGCCGCGAAGGCGCGCCGGACGTCACGGGCAACGGCCATGACTACGTCGTGAAAGCTGCGGGATTGATCACCGAGACGCTCGGCACCTTCCCGTCCGTGACCGGCGTGAAGACTGAAAAGAGCGTCGGCGTCGCGGCGTTCGGCGATAACGGCATTCTCGGGCCGAACGAATATACGCTGCAGCTCAATTCCAATTACAACGGCACCACTTCCGTTTGCGCCGGCCACAGCGGCTGCACGGTGTGGCAGCAGTTCATTTACTCGACGGATTACCTCACGGAAGGCGAGGCGGCGGTATTCATGCAGTATTGGCTGATCGACTGGGGCAGCTCCGCGTGTCCGGGCGGATGGATGAGCGCAGGCGGCGGCGATTGCTACAAGAACAGCGCTTACGTCACGGCTCCGGACATGAAGATCACGACCCTCGGCGGTTTGACGCTGTCGGGCGCCGTGGTGGCGGGGGGCAAGGATACGGTGGTGTTCAACAACGGGACCGATGCGTACTCCATCACGGGCAAGGACAGCGTCGTCAAGCTGGCGACCGTTTGGAACGAGTCGGAGTTCAATGTCGTGGGCGACGCCGGCGGCTCGAGAGCGGTGTTCAACAAAGGCGTCTCGGTCACCGTGAAGGCGGCGGTGAGCGACGGATCCACTTCGGCACCGGCGTGCGTTGCGAACGCCGGCTCGACCGGAGAGACCAATAATCTGGATCTGGGCACCTGCAGCGTGGCGGGCGGGGCGAATCCTTCGATCAAATTCACCGAATCGAACTGACACGCGGCCGATCCTCGCCGGTTGATGCGAGAGGCGATCTGGGGGCGGCCCCCCCAGATCGCTCCCTTCAAGCCGCCTTGTGCGGTGCCGCCAGCTGCCGCAATACGTATTGAAGGATCCCGCCGTGCTGATAGTAGTCCAGCTCCTTGGGAGTATCGATGCGCAGCCGCGCCTCGAAGCGGGTCTGCCTGCCGTCATCGGCCGTCGCGATGACCGTGACCAGCTTGGCGGAGCCCCGATCGAGGCCTGCGATCTCAAAGCGTTCCCGGCCGGTCAGCCCGAGCGTCTGAATGCTTTCGCCCGCCTTGAACTGCAGCGGCAACACGCCCATCCCGATCAGATTCGACCGGTGAATGCGCTCGAAGCTCTCGGCGATCACGGCCTTGACGCCGAGAAGCATGGTGCCCTTGGCGGCCCAGTCGCGCGAGCTGCCGGTGCCGTATTCCTTGCCGGCCAGGATCACAAGGGGAGTGTGCTCTGCCTTGTAGCGCATCGCCGCATCGAATATCGACAGCGTGTCGCCGCTCGGAATGTGCACCGTTACGCCGCCCTCGGTGCCCGGCAGCAGTAGATTGCGCAGCCGAATGTTGGCGAACGTGCCGCGCATCATGACCTCATGGTTGCCGCGGCGGGCGCCGTAGGAGTTGAAATCGACCGCCTGCACCCCCTGCGAGATCAGGTATTTCGCGGCGGGGCTCGATTTGGATATATTGCCCGCGGGCGAGATGTGGTCGGTGGTCACCGAGTCGCCGAGCACAGCCAAGGCGCGCGCGCCCTTGATGTCCGCGACGGGCCGTGGGTTCATCGTTATGCCGTCGAAGTAGGGCGGGTTCTTCACGTAGGTGGATTTTCCGTCCCACGCGTAGATCTTTCCCGCAGGAGTCTTGATGCCGCTCCAGTGGGCGTCGCCCGCGAATACGTTCGCATAGCCCTTGGTGAACATCGCCGAATCGACCGACCCGGCGACCGCCAGCGCCACGTCCGCGGCGCTCGGCCAAATGTCCTTCAGGTAGACCGCCTTGCCGTCCTTGCCGTGGCCGATCGGCTCACTGGCGAAATCGAGATCGAGGGTGCCCGCCAGTGCGTACGCCACGACCAGGGGCGGGGAGGCCAGAAAATTCATCTTGATCTCCGGGTGCACCCGGCCTTCGAAATTCCGGTTTCCGGACAGCACCGAGGCGGCGATGACGTCGCCCGCGCGCACCGCCTCCGAAATCTCGGGCTTCAAGGGGCCGGAATTGCCGATGCAGGTCGTGCAGCCGTAGCCCACGGTGTAGAAGCCGAGGGCCTCCAGATCGCCCATGAGGCCGGCTTTGTTCAGGTAGTCGGTCACGACGCGCGAGCCCGGCGCAAGCGAGGTCTTGACCCAGGGCTTCGACTTGAGGCCGAGGGCATTGGCGTTGCGGGCCAGCAGTCCGGCGGCGATCAACACCGCCGGATTGGACGTGTTCGTGCAACTGGTGATCGCGGCGATCAGCACCGCGCCGTCCGCCACCTCGAAGCGGTTCCCGCCGACCACGGCCGGTGCAGCGCCGGTGGCGGAGGGGTTCTTCTGGCCGCGCTCCTCGGCCATTTTCTTGACGCTGGAGCGGTAGGCCTGCTTCGCCGAGCGCAGCGGCACGCGGTCCTGCGGCCGCTTCGGGCCCGCGAGCGAGGGCTCCACGGTCGATAGATCGAGCTCCACGACATCGGTGTAGTCGGCCGCGGGTGCACCTTGCACCCTCCACAAGCCCTGTGCCTTGGCATAGGCCTCGACCAGAGCGACCTGCTCGGGCGCGCGGCCGGTGAGTTCCAGATAGCGGATGGTTTCCTCGTCGATGGGAAATATTGCGCAGGTCGAGCCGAATTCGGGCGACATGTTGGCGATGGTGGCCCGATCCGCGAGCGGCAGACCCTTGAGGCCGTCGCCGAAGAACTCCACGAATTTGTCCACCACACCCTTCTTGCGAAGGATCTCGGTCACGGTCAACACCAGGTCCGTGGCCGTGGTGCCCGCCGGCAGCGCGCCCGTGAGCTTGAAGCCGATCACCTGCGGGATCAGCATCGTCACGGGCTGGCCCAGCATGGCAGCCTCGGCTTCGATGCCTCCGACACCCCAGCCGAGCACGCCCAGTCCATTCACCATGGTGGTGTGAGAATCCGTGCCCACCAGCGTGTCCGGATAGGCCGCGGCGGCGGCGCCGTCCTGCACCTCGAACACCACGCGCGCCAACCGCTCGATGTTCACCTGGTGCACGATGCCCGTATTCGGAGGAACCACCTTGAAATTGCTGAAGGCGGTCTGGCCCCAGCGCAGGAACATGTAGCGCTCGCCATTGCGGCTGAATTCGATGTCGTTGTTGCGGCGAAGCGAATCGGACGCGCCGTATTCATCCACCTGCACGGAGTGGTCGATCACCAACTCGGCCGGCGCAAGCGGATTCACGCGCTCGGGATCTCCCCCGAGCCGGACGATGGCCTCGCGCATCGCGGCAAGGTCCACGATGCACGGCACGCCGGTGAAGTCCTGCATGATGACGCGTGCCGGGGTGAAGGCGATCTCGTGACTGGGCTGCGCCTGCGGATTCCAGTCGAGCAGCGCATCGATGTCGCCCTTGGTGACGTTCACGCCGTCCTCGAAGCGCAGGAGATTTTCCAGGAGGATCTTCAACGAAAAGGGCAGACGGCGCACATTGCGCTCCGCGAGCGCGGCCAGGGAGTGGATCCCGTATGTCTTGGGGCCGACGCGAAGCGTGGTGCGTGCCTTGAAGCTATCCGTCATGATCCCTCCACGGGAGAAAAAAAGGAATTATAGGCGATTGCGCCGCTTTCAGGCGGCCGATCCCGCGTGTGCGTTCGCGCCGCCCGGCTGGTCGTGTCCGTGCGCGGCCCCCGAGTTCCAGCGGCGCGCGATGACGCCTCCCCCTAAGCAGCTGTCGCCGTCGTAGAGGACCGCATACTGACCGGGGGTCACCGAGCGCGCCGGCGCGCCGAGCGTCACCCGCACCGTGTTGCCCGCGACACGAATCCGGCAGCGCAAATCCGCCTGGCGATGACGCGTCTTGACGGCGCAATCGATGTCCCCGGGCGAATCCGCGGCGATCCAGCGCACGTCCTCGACCTCGAATTCGTCGGATTGCAGCAGCGGATGATCCGGATCCTGGACCGCGATCAGCGCATTGCGCTCGGGCAGCTTGGCGGCGACGTACCACGGCGCGGCCGCGGCTCCGGCCCGGCCGCCGATGCGCAGTCCCGCCCGCTGGCCGAGCGTATAGAGGGCGATCCCGTTGTGTTCGCCGATGGTCTCGCCCGTCGGCGTCTCGATAGGGCCCGGGCTCAGCGCGAGGTGGCGGCCCAGGAATTGCGCGAACGGCCGCTCGCCGATGAAGCAGATGCCGGTGCTGTCCGGCTTGTCGAACACGGGCAGGCCGGCCGCGTGCGCCCTGCGCCGCACGTCGGCCTTGGTCAGCCCGCCGATCGGGAACAGCGTTCTTCGCAGCGCCGCAGGCGCGACTTGGTGCAGGAAATAACTCTGGTCCTTGGCGGCGTCGGCCGCCTTCAGCAGCCGAACCGCGCCGTCCGCGTGCTGCAGGCGGGCGTAATGGCCCGTGGCGATCCAGGCGGCGCCCAGTCGATGCATGTACTCCAGGCAAACGCCGAACTTGATCTCGCGATTGCACAACACGTCGGGGTTCGGCGTGCGCCCTGCGGCATATTCTTCCAGAAAGTGCTTGAACACCCGCTCGCGGTAGTCGGCGGCGAAGTTGGCGGCATGCAGAGGGATGCCCAACATGCCGCAGACTCGGCGGGCGTCCTGAAAGTCCGCCGCAGCCGTGCAGTAGGCGTCGTCCGCGTCCCAATTCGACATGAACAGCCCCTGCACCCGGTACCCGGCATCGCGCAGGATCAGGGCGGACACGGCTGAATCGACGCCGCCGGACATGCCGACGATCACCGTACCGCTGTCCGGAGGGCTGGGGCTTGGGGGCATCCGGGAATTATACCGTCCCCGGGGCAAGGCGGATGCGGATCTAGGAGGCGATCTACATCAGCATCTGGCGCATCTGGGATTCCTGCATGCTCGTCTGCCACACCTCGTCGAAGAAGTTGAGATAGCGGCGGGCGTTCGGCGGATCGTTCATGTCGGAAATACCGTCCCAGCGATCGGCCTGCAGGCGGTAGACCAGGGCCTTGTCGTCCGCGATGATGAAGGCGCCTGCGCTGGCAGGGTATTCGGGGCTCATGGAGCGCATGTCGATGCAACTGGTGAGCCGGCGCGCGAGTGCCAGGAACCGGTTGTTGTCGACCATGGCGCGGGAGGGATCGGCGAGCAGCACGCGGACCTTGGCGTAGGATCGCGCCAGCACCAACCGCTTTATGGCTTCCAGGAACGGCTCCTCGCCGTAGATCAGCGGCTCCAGATCCTGCGTGAATATGGAGAGCAATCGCTGCGCGGATTTGGCCACTCGAAGGCTCGCCTCGCGCACTTCCGGCATGGTGCTGAGGATGATCCGGGTACCGGAGGCGGCGGACAGGTCGGCTGTCGCAGTCTCCCGCAGGGTTCGCGTTTGTTCGTCGGAAATGCCCGCCATAGATCCTTGCCTCGTGGAGGAAGCGGGCAAAAACCCCGGCCTCGCTAGAACGAGGTTGATACTACCGTCAGCTCCGCCCGGCCTCGTGCCAACTGCGTCACGTTTCGCATGGCCCGAATCGCGATGCGGGTTGGTTATGGCGGCTGGCGGGCCAATTCGGGGGCCAGGCCGAGATAGCCCGAGGGGGTCAGCTGCAGGAGGCGGTCCTTGACGGGCCCGGGCAGTTCGAGGGAATGGATGAACTCCCGCATGGCGAGCCGGTCGATCGGCCGGCCCCGGGTGAAGCGCTTGAGGCGGTCGTAGGCATCGGGAATTCCATGGGCCCGCATCACCGTCTGCACGGCCTCGCCCAGGACCTCCCACGCGCCATCGAGATCGGACGCCAGCCGCCCCGCATCGAGTTCCACCTTCTCCATGCCCGCGGCGAGGGACCGGTATGCGAGCACGGCGTGGCCGATGGCGACGCCGAAGTTGCGCAGCACCGTCGAGTCGGTGAGGTCGCGCTGCAGACGGGAGATCGGCAGTTTTTCCGCGAAGTGCCCGAGCAGCGCATTTGCCAAGCCCAGGTTGCCCTCCGCATTCTCGAAGTCGATGGGATTCACCTTGTGAGGCATGGTGGAGGAGCCCACCTCGCCCTCCACCGTGCGCTGGGTGAAATACCCCAGCGAGATGTAGCTCCACATGTCGCGCGCAAAGTCGAGCAACACGGTGTTGACCCGCATCAGCGCGTGGCAGTATTCGGCGATCCAGTCGTGCGGTTCGATCTGGGTCGTGTACGCGTTGTACGCAAGCCCCAGGGACTCGACGAACCGCGCGCTGAAGGCGGCCCAGTCGACGTGCGGCAGTGCCGCGGTGTGCGCGTTGAAGTTTCCGACGGCGCCGTTCATCTTTCCCATGATGACGACGCGGGCGAGTCCGTCGCGCTGGCCGCGAAGCCGCGCGGCCACATTGGCGAATTCCTTCCCGACGGTGGTGGGCGTGGCCGCCTGTCCGTGCGTACGGGCCAGCATCCCCACCGCGGCGTGACGTTCGCGCATGGCATCGAGGATTGAGCGCAGGGCGTCGATCGCGGGGAAGAGCACTGCACCGAGCGCGGCCTTCGCCATGAGCGCGTAGGCGAGATTGTTGATGTCCTCGGACGTGCATCCGAAGTGCACCCACTCGAGCTGCGCGGGCAGCGCGCCCCGTGCCTGCAGCTGCTCCCGGATCCAGTACTCGACCGCCTTCACGTCGTGATTGGTCCGCGCTTCGATCCGCTTGATGGCTGCTGCGTCGGTGCCGCCCGGATCCCGCGCGAGGGTTTCGAGCCAGGAGCGCGCTTCGTGCGGGAGCGCCGCCAGCGGCTTCGCCGCGGGGCCGTCGGCGAGCGCCAGCATCCAGGCGCATTCCACGCGCACGCGTTCGCGGAGCAGTCCCGCCTCGCAGAACAGGCGCCGTACCTCGGCGAGCTTGCCCGAATATCGGCCGTCGAGCGGAGAAAGGGCATCGGTAGTGGTGGCGGA
Source organism: uncultured Gammaproteobacteria bacterium (assembly GCA_963707765.1). Lineage (GTDB taxonomy): Bacteria > Pseudomonadota > Gammaproteobacteria > Steroidobacterales > Steroidobacteraceae > Bog-1198. Next base: position 1,068,083 of record CAVPQZ010000001.1, read on the forward strand.
CATCTCTTTGGACCAAGGAGCTAAGGTGTAGAATGCAGCGATATTACCGTAATCGACTTTGGAATTCGGCGGAGAACTGCGCGATGACAACCCGGGCGCGCGTGGAGCACGACAGCATGGGCACGCTCGAGGTGCCGGCGGAGGCCTTGTGGGGCGCACAAACCCAGCGGGCCGTCCAGAATTTTCCGCCGACCGGCCTTCGAATGCCGCGCGGGTTCATTCGGGCCCTCGGGCTCGTCAAGCACGCGGCGGCGGCCGCGAACGCCGAGCTCGGCGACCTCGATATTCAGGTGGCGGTGGCCGTGCAGGCCGCGGCGCTCGCCGTGGCCGAAGGGCTGCACGACGATCAGTTTCCGGTCGACGTATTTCAGACCGGCTCCGGCACCAGCAGCAACATGAACGCGAACGAGGTGATTGCGGCGCTCGCGGGCCGCGCGCTGGGGGCGCCGGTGCACCCGAACGAAGTCGTGAACATGGGGCAGAGCAGCAACGACGTGGTGCCCACCGCCATCCACGTCGCTGCGGCGCTCATGCTGGAGGAGCAGCTGCTCCCGGCTCTGGGCCGTCTTTCGGGAACGCTGTCCGCGCGCGCCGACGAATGCGCCGATGTGGTGAAGACCGGCCGCACGCATCTCATGGATGCCATGCCGATGACGCTCGGCCAGGAACTCGGAGGATGGCGGGCGCAGATCGACAAGGATCGCGCCCGACTCGGGTCCGTCATGCCGCGCCTGCTCGAGATCGCCCAGGGCGGCACTGCCGTGGGAACCGGCATCAACGCGCGCCGCGAGTTCGGGCCGGCGTTCGCGCGCAGCCTCGCCGCGCAGACCCGCCTCGCCTTCGTGCCGAACCGCAATTTCTTCGAGGCGCTGTCGTGCCAGGACACCGCCGTCGAATTGTCGGGACAACTGAAAGTCCTTGCGGTGAGCCTGATGAAGATCGCCAACGACCTGCGGTGGATGAACAGCGGTCCGTTGGCGGGTTTGGGTGAGATCACGCTGCCCGCGCTTCAGCCGGGCAGCAGCATCATGCCGGGCAAGGTCAATCCGGTCGTCCCCGAATCGGTGGCCATGATGGCGGCGCAGGTGATCGGGAACGATGCGGCCATCACTATCGCCGGCCAATCCGGCAATTTTCAGCTCAATGTCATGTTGCCGTTGATCGCCTATGACTTGTTGCAAAGCCTGGAGCTGCTCGGCATCGGATGCCGCAATCTGGCCGATCATGCGGTCGCCGGATTTGCGGTGAATCGTACGCGCCTGGCCGAGGCGCTCGGCCGCAATCCCATTCTGGTGACGGCGCTCAATCCCGTGATCGGCTACGAGCGGGGGGCGGCCATCGCCAAGAAGGCATATGCGGAGGGGCGTCCGGTGATCGACGTGGCGGCGGAGATGACCGGCCTGCCGTTGGAGGATCTGGAGCGGCTCCTCGATCCCCGGGGTCTCGCCACGGGCGGCGTGAAGGACGCGGGGTCCTAGGGGGCGGTGACCGATCCCATGCAGAGCAAAGCGAGGATCCGCGAGGTCCTCTCGCCCCAGCCGTCCGGCCCCGCGGCCGAGATGCTGTGGCTCACCGGCGCCTCGCCGGAGGCGCTGGAGCGCATGCGCTCGTCGCTGTCCGCGGCCCCGGTCCCGGCGGCGGTGCTGGTGCCGCTGGTGGAGCGCGAGCAGGGCCTGACCGTGTTGCTGACGCAGCGCTCGACCACGCTCAAGGCCCACGCCGGGCAGATCAGCTTTCCGGGCGGCCGCATCGAAACGGAGGACGCCAACGCCTGGCAGGCCGCGCTTCGCGAGGCCCATGAGGAGATCGGATTGTCGGATGGCTTCGTGGAATTCGCGGGTTACCTGCCGGATCACTGGGTGGGAACCGGATTCCGGGTCACTCCGGCGGTGGGCTTCGTCGACCCGAGGTACGAATTGCGCATCGCAACCGCCGAAGTCCACGACGTCTTCGAGGTGCCGCTGGCCTTCGTCCTGGATGAGGCCAACCACAGGGCACGAACCCGCGTCCTCGCGGGTTCGGCGCTGACCGTCTACGACATTCCCTATGGCGAGCGCAACATCTGGGGCGCGACTGCCGGCATGCTGCTGACGCTGCACCGCCTCCTGAAGGCGCGCGCCGCCGGCTCATGCGTGAATCCCTGAGATGACCACCCGCGTGCGTGAACTCCTCGCCATCATGGAGCGGCTGCGCGGCGTGGACGGCTGTCCCTGGGACCGCGCGCAGTCGTTCGCCAGCATCGCGCCCTACACCATCGAAGAGGCCTACGAGGTCGCCGATGCGATCGATCGCGGCGACATGCCCCACCTCAGGGATGAGCTGGGGGATTTGCTGTTCCAAGTGGTGTTTCATGCGCAGATGGCGCGGGAGAGCGGTCTATTCGATTTCGACGCCGTCGCCGCGGCCATCTGCGACAAGCTGAAGCGCCGGCATCCGCACGTGTTCGGCGGCGCGGCGCCGGATGCGCCGGCGCCTGCGGATGCGGCCGCACAGCTCGTCTCATGGGAGGACATCAAGGCGCGCGAGAGGGCGGCCGCGGCTGCGGCCGCCGGGGCGGGCGCATCGCCCGCGCCGAGCGCATTGGACGGCCTTCCGGGAGCGTTGCCCGCATTGATGCGCGCCCTCAAGTTGAGCAAGCGTGCGGCGCGCGTCGGCTTCGATTTCACGCACGCGCGCGAGACCGCCGACAAGGTTGCCGAGGAGCTGGCCGAGGTGCGCGAGGCGGCCGGCGCCGGCTCGGGCAAGCCCTCGCCGGAGGCGATCTTCGAGGAGATCGGCGATCTGCTGTTCGCGGCGGCCAATCTGGCCCGCAAGCTCGAGGTCGACGCGGAGGCGGCACTGCGGGCCGCCAACGGCAAGTTCGAGCGCCGCTTCCGCGGCATGGAGCGCCTGGCCTCGGAACGCGGCGCACGGTTCGAGGACTTGGATCTCGCGGCGCAGGAGGCGCTGTGGCAAGAAGTCAAGCGTGGAGAATGAGGCCCTGAGCGGGGAGGCGCGGGGCGCGGCGCGGCTGGTCTTCAAGCGCGACGCCGACCTGCCGATCTTCGCACGCCGCGCGGAAATCGCCGAGGCGCTACGCCTGAACCAGGTGATCATTGTCGCCGGCGACACGGGATCAGGAAAGAGCACGCAGCTTCCGCAGATTTGCCTGGAGCTCGGGCGGGGCATGCCGGGTCTCATCGGCCACACCCAGCCGCGGCGCATCGCGGCGCGGGCGCTCGCGGCGCGCATCGCGGAAGAGTTGTCGCAGCCCCTTGGGGCCACCGTGGGGTATCGCGTGCGTTTCGCCGACCGCGTGTCCGCCGCGACCCGGCTGGTGCTGCTGACCGACGGGCTGCTCCTGGCCGAGCTCAAGTCCGACCCCCTCCTGCGCCGCTACGATACGATCATCGTGGATGAGGCGCACGAAAGAACCCTCAACGTCGATCTCCTGCTCGGCGTGCTGCGCCGCCTCCTGCCGAGCCGCCCGGATCTCAAGGTGATCGTGACCTCCGCGACACTCGACGTGGAGCGCATGGCGCGATTCTTCGGCGATGCGCCGACCGTCACGATCAGCGGCCGCAACCATCCCATCGAAGTGCGCTACGCCGCGCCGGCGGAGGATGTCGAGGACCCGGATCTGCCGCTGGCCGTTCTCGATGCCTACCGCGACATCGCCGGGAATCCCGGCGCGGGCGGCTGGGGCGACGTGCTGGTGTTTCTTCCGGGCGAGAGGGAGATTCGCGACGTCGGCGACACGCTCGGGCGCGAACTCGATGGGGAGGTCGAAGTCCTCCCATTGTATTCGCGCCTGGCGTGGGAGCAGCAGCGGAGGATATTCGAGCGCGGCCCCCGCCGGCGAGTCGTGCTGGCCACGAACGTCGCCGAAACCTCCGTCACCGTGCCCGGAATCAGCGCGGTCATCGATTCGGGGCTCGCGCGCATCAGCCGCTACAGCCCGCGCAACCGGCTGCAGCGGCTGCCCATCGAGCGGGTTTCGCGGGCGAGCGCCGAACAGCGCAAAGGCCGATGCGGCCGCCTCGGCCCGGGGCTCTGCGTGCGGCTGTACTCGGAGGCCGATTTCATCGAGCGTCCGGAGTTCACCGAGCCGGAGGTGCTGCGGACCAATCTCGCGGCGCTGCTGCTGCGGCTCGCGGCCGATGGACTCGGTGCGGCCGAGGAATTCCCGTTCATCGACGCGCCGGATTCGCGCGCACTCGGCGACGGTTACCGCCTGCTGCAGGAGCTGCAGGCGCTCGATGCGCAGCGGCGGATCACGCGGCTGGGCCGCTCGATGGCGCAATTGCCCATCGATCCTAAACTCGCGCGCGCGCTCTTGGAAGCCAAGCGATTTCACTCCGAGGCGGAATTGCTCGCCATCGTCTCCTACCTGAGCGTCCCGGATGCGCGCATGGCGGATTCGGAGGGGGCGCATGCAATTCCGGCCGCGGCACGCCTCCTCGAGGACGCCAAATCGGAATTCTCCGGGGCCGTGCGGCTGTGGCGCGCCTATCGCAAGGCGCGCGAAGGAACACGCCGCGAGCTCCGCGGCTGGTGCAAGGAGCGCGGCCTGTCGCTGCTGCGCCTGTCGGAGTGGGAGGACGTCTACGGCCAGGTCGCGGATCGTGCCGCGGGAGTCGGGATCATTCCCATGGCGAAACCGGCGAGCTACGCAGGCGTGCATCGGGCGCTGTTGTCCGGGTTTTGCACCTCGGTGGGCACGCTCGGCGAGGACGGCGCGTATTTAGGTCCCCGCGGGCTTCGCTTCCACATCTTCCCGGGCTCGCCCTTGAAGCGCCGCCGGCCCCGCTGGGTGATGGCGGCGAACATCGTCGAGACCTCGCGGGTGTTCGCCCGGCGCGTCGCCGAGGTCGAGCCCGTGTGGATCGAGTCGGCCGCGCAGCACCTGATCAAGCGCGAATTCCTGGAGCCTGATTGGGACGAGGATCGGGAGGAGGTGGTCGCACGCGAGCGCCAGAGTTTCCTGGGGTTGATCTTGAGCGCCGGCCGCAAGGTGAACTACGGGCCCATCGCCCCGGAGGAGTCGAGGCGGATCTTCTCCCGGGAGGCGCTGGTCCACCAACGGCTGGCGCGCAGGCCGGATTGGCTGCGGGCCAACGACGAGGCCATACTCGCGGCGCAGCGCATGGAGGATCGGCTGCGCGTGCGCGACCTGGTGCGCGCACCGGAAATCTTCGTCGATTTCTACGACCGGGTGCTGCCGCGGCAGGTGTCGAGCGCGGCGACGCTTGAATATTTCACCAAGAACCTTTCCGATGCGCAGCGGGCGGCTCTCGAGCTGCAGCCGGGCGACATATTCGCGCGCGAGCCCGACCGCGAGTTGCTGGCACAGTTTCCCGAGGCCTTGATGCTGCCTGCGGGAACGGAGGGCCGCGCCGGCGAGCCCGATGCAGCGCTTGCGCACCTGCGGGTGCCGATCGAGTACCGGTTCGCGCCCGGCGATGAGTGCGACGGCGCCACTCTGGATCTCCCGCTCCTGGCCCTGCCGAACCTGACCCGCGCCGCCGTCGATGCCGCGCTGCCGGGGTTGGCGGCTCCGCGGATCGAGGCCCTGCTGCGATCGCTGCCCAAGGATGCTCGGCGCAGCTTGATACCCATTGGCGCCTGCGCGCTGGAGTTCATGCGATCCGCCGGCCGTCCCTGCACCGACGTGGGGCGGCTGTCCGGGTGGCTGCAGGAGGCCCGCGGACTGCCCGCGTCCCTCATTCATTTCGACCTCGGCGCGATACCGGCGCATTTGACGCCGCAGATCGCGGTCCTTCGGTCGGATGGGGATGCGGTGCGGGACCCGAGAGTGGAAGCGGCCGGGCACGCCAAGGAACCCGACCGCGCGCCGCGGCGAGTGCTGGCGCGCGGCCGCGATTTGCGGCACCTGCGACGCCGCTGCTCCGCGGCCGCGCGTGCGGAACTCGACCGGCTCGCGCGCCAGGCGTATCCCTCACCCTGGCGACGGTTCGAGGCCGACCTGCCCGGGCCTGCCGAGATCGGCGTGGGTCAGGGTTGCGTGCCGGTATGGCCGACTCTCGCCGCATCCGCGCAGGGGGTGGAGGTGAGATTCGAGTGGTCGCGCGAGGAGGCCGAACGGCGCTTTCGGCGCGGCGCCTCGTCGCTTGCCCGGCTGATGCTCGAGCGGCAGGCGAAGGATCTGGCGAGACGGGTCGCGGCCGATACCCGGTTGGTGCTCGCGGCCGGACCGTACCTCAATGGCGAGTCGCTGACGGACCTGCTGCTGCATCTGGTTTTTGCAAAGGCCTGCTTCGAGGACTCGGCGCCCCCGCGTTCGCGATCCCTGTTCGAGGCGGCCGTGGACGGCGGACGGGAACGGCTGTATCCGGCGCTCGAGGACGTCGCCGCGGCGGCGCGCACCTGGTTCGCCGACGCCAGGGGTGTGCGCCGGCTGCTGGACGACCCGCGGGCGACATCGGCGCACGAGCTGGCCAGCGAGAGCCATGGGCATCTCCGGCAGTTATTAGATACCGATAGAATGTATTATCTATCAGGTGAATACATCAGATACCTTCCAAGGTACATTAAGGCGGAAGAGCGCCGCTGGCAACGGCTCCTGGTGCGCGGCGGCGAGCCGCCGGCGATCGGACGCGAGCTCGTCGAATGGCGAGAGCGCGCAGGCTCTCTGCGCGCCCAGGCTCAGGCGGAACTGCGGTCACCGCCGCAACTCGATGAATTCGCGGTGTGGATCGAGGAGTACCGAGTCTCCCTCTATGCGCAGGAGCTGCGCACCCCGAGTCCCGTGTCCGCAGCACGCCTGCGCGCGCGGGAGGCGCAGATCGAGGCCTGGCTCACACGTTGAATTCGATGCCTTGTGCCAGCGGCAGCTGCGAGCTCCAGTTGATGGTGGTGGTTTGCCGCCGCATATAGGCCTTCCAGGAATCCGACCCGGCCTCGCGGCCGCCGCCCGTATCCTTCTCGCCGCCGAAGGCTCCGCCGATCTCCGCGCCGGACGTCCCGAGGTTCACGTTGGCGATTCCGCAGTCGCTGCCCTCGGCGGACAGGAACCGCTCCGCCGCCTGCAGCCGGTCGGTGAACAGAGCCGACGACAATCCGTAGGGGACGGCGTTTTGGAGCGCGACGGCCTCCTCCAGCGTGTCGTAGCCGATGAGGTACAGGATCGGCGCGAAGGTTTCGGTGGCGACGATCGGCATGTCGGCCGATGCGCGGACCAGCGTGGGTTCGACGAAATTTCCCGCACCTTCGAGCACTTTGCCGCCGCACAGCAGCTCGCCGCCCTGATGGCGGGCGGCCGCGATGGCGGCCCGGTAGCGCGAGACCGCGTTGGCATCGATCAAGGGTCCCATGAGCGTTTTTGCATCGAGCGGATCGCCGATCCGCACCTGGTGATACGCAGCGACCAGGCGGCGCTCGAGTTCGGCCGCACGCGAGCGATGCACCAGCACGCGCCGCGTGGTCGTGCAGCGCTGGCCGGCCGTGCCGACCGCCCCGAACACGATCGCCGGAACGGCGAGATCGAGATTGGCGGTCTCGTCGACGATGATGGCGTTGTTGCCCCCGAGTTCGAGCAGCACCTTGCCGAGCCGTTCGGCGACCCGCACGGCAACATGGCGGCCCACATGAGTCGATCCGGTGAAGGATACGAGGGCCACGCGCTTGTCGTCGACGAACCGCGTGGCGAGGTGCGTGCCCGGGTCGATGAACAATTGGAATATGGCCGGAAGCGAGTGCCGCTCCAGGACGCGGTTGCAGATGTGCTGGACGGCGAGCGCGCACAGCGAGGTCTTGGCGGAGGGCTTCCAGACCACCGCATTGCCCGCGATGGCCGCGAGGAACGCGTTCCAGGACCACACCGCCACCGGAAAGTTGAAGGCGGAGATCACGCCGACCACTCCGAGCGGGTGCCACTGTTCGTACATCCGGTGCTGGATGCGCTCCGAGTGCATGGTCGAACCGTACAGCATGCGCGACTGGCCGACTGCAAAATCGGCGATGTCGATCATTTCCTGGACTTCGCCGTCGCCCTCGGCCTTGATCTTGCCGTTCTCCAGCGACACGAGGCTTCCCAGCGCATCCTTGTGCAGGCGCAGCTCTTCGCCCATCAACCGGATGGCCTCGCCGCGTTTGGGTGCCGGCACCTGGCGCCATAGCCTCGCGGCCTCGACGGCCGCGGTCATGACATGTTCGTAATCCTCGACGGTGGCTCCGCGAACTTCCGCAAGCCGTTGTCCGGTCGTCGGATTGATCGATTCGATCAGGAGGCCGGATTGCTGTTCACTCCAGCCGCGAACCCCGGACCAGGCGCCCGGGTTGAGGGCGCGCAGCCCCAAGGCGTTCAGCGTATCGGTGGTCTTGTGCATGACGGTACCGGGATGTTGGTCGGGGGCGGCATTTTGCCGTAGCATCGCCGCCATGTCCAAGAGCCACGCTTTGACGAACTGGCATCCGGCGAGCTGGCACGGCCTGCCGGCGATGCAACAGCCGAAGTACGCGGATCAGCGCGCGTTGGAGCGCACCGTCGCCGCGCTGAGCCGGCTTCCCCCGCTGGTCGTGTCGTGGGAGGTCGAGGCCCTGCGCGACAAGCTGGCGAAGGCGCAGCTCGGCGAGCAATTCCTGCTCCAGGGCGGCGATTGCGCGGAGAGTTTCGACGATTGCGAGTCCGACAACATCGCCCGGCGCCTGAAGATCCTGCTGCAGATGAGCCTGGTGTTGCTGCAGGGATTGAAGAAGCCGGTGATTCGCGTCGGCCGGTTCGCCGGGCAATACGCGAAACCGCGATCCGCCGACACCGAAACCCGCGACGGCGTGACGCTGCCGTGCTACCGCGGCGACAATGTCAACCGTCCGGGGTTCTCATTCGAAGAGCGCGAGCCGAACCCGGAGCTGCTGCTGCGCGGCTACGAGCGCGCCTCGCTCACGTTGAACTTCGTGCGGGCGCTGATCGACGGCGGGTTCGCCGACCTGCATCATCCCGAGTACTGGGACCTGAGCTTCCTGCACCAGGCGCCGTTGCGCGAGGCCTATCAGAAGATCGTCGATTCCATCGCCGAATCGCTGGAGTTCTTCGAATCCATGAGCGGATTGCGGGTTCACGCCGCCACGCGATGCGATTTCTACACCAGCCACGAGGGCCTGCATCTCCTGTCCGAACAGGCGCAGACCCGTTACATTGAGCGGCAGAAGAAGTGGTACAACTTGTCCACGCACATGCCGTGGATCGGGATGCGCACTGCCAAGATCGATGGGGCTCACGTCGAGTATTTCCGCGGCATTGCCAATCCCGTCGGCGTCAAGGTGGGGGCGGCCATGAGCGGGGAGTGGCTGCAGGAGCTGGTTCAAGTTTTGAATCCGCAGAACCAGCCGGGTCGATTGACGTTCATCCATCGCTTCGGCATCAAGGACATCGAGCAGCGCCTGCCCGAGATGATCGACGCCGTGCGCGCCACCGGCTCCCCGGTGCTTTGGGTATGCGATCCCATGCACGGGAACACGGAAACGACGGCCGGTGGCGTGAAGACGCGCCGATTTGACAATATTCTGGGCGAGCTGGAGGCGGCATTCCGCATTCACGAGGACTGCGGGTCCGTACTCGGCGGGGTGCACATCGAGTTGACGGGCGAGGATGTAACCGAGTGCATCGGGGGGGCACGCGGGCTGGCCGAAGCGGATCTGGCGCGGGCGTACAAGTCGCCCGTCGACCCCCGGCTGAACGCCGAACAGGCGCTGGAGCTCGGCATGATGATCGCCGAGGCGGGCAGGGGCGAACCGCAGCCGTCAGGGACAAGCGGACAAAATAGCTAAGTCATTATAAATCAGTAGCTTGTAATAACTATCCATATTTAACCTGTAATATGGTGCGGCGCTTTTGTAAAAACTTAGGTTGCCTGGATGCGTCCAGGTGATATTCTGCCGTCCGGCCTTTTCGGCCCCGCCCGGTGAGTGGGGTCAGTCACTTTGTCGATGCCTCAATCTGCTCTGGACCATGCGCAAATGGCCTGCCGTTGGCGCGATGCATCCTTAAGCCGGCGTCGTACGAGTCGCCGCCCGAAGTTGGGGCCAGGTCGAACGAGTTCATGGCCAGGAACTGGCGAAGTTTGGGTTGCGCTCGGGTTAGTCCAAAGTCCAGGCGCGCTCGATGGCGGGCTACGCGGTCATCCGCGTAGCCCGTTTTTTTAAGTGCGATGAAGGACGTGCGCACGCGCCATCCGGCAATCCACGGCGGCCATCGGTCAATGCATAGAATGTTCGATCCCGGCTGTCGCCGCTGCCCGCGCCTCGCCGCATTCCTCGATTCGGTCAGACAGCTCCATCGCGACTACCACTGCCGTCCGGTGCCGCCGTTCGGGGACGCGGCGCCGCGGCTCCTGATCGTCGGCCTCGCGCCCGGCATGCACGGCGCCAATCGCAGCGGCAGGCCGTTCACCGGCGATCACGCGGGCATTCTTCTGTACGCGACGCTTCACAAGTTCGGTCTCGCGAGCGCCGCGCGCTCCGTGGCGGCCGACCGACTCGAACTCGCGCACGTGCGCATCACCAATGCCGTCAAGTGTCTGCCGCCCGCCAACAAGCCGCTGCCGCAGGAGATCAAGACCTGCAACGAGTTCCTGCGGGCGGAGCTCGAGGAAAGCCCATCGGTCCGTGCCATTCTCGCCCTGGGCAGCATCGCCCACGGCGCCGTCCTGCGGGCGTGCGGCCTGCCGCCGAAGGCGCATCGTTTCGCGCACGGCGCGGAGCATGGTCTCGAGGACGGCCGGGTGCTCATCGATTCGTATCACTGCAGCCGGTACAACACCCAGACCCGCCGCCTGACCACGCCGATGTTCGAGGCCGTCGTCGAAAGGGCCGCAGGGCTCGCCGGCATCGGATGAACGACGTGGATACGGAGCCGGCGCCGTTCGATTCGAAGTCGTTCGTCGACGGTCTTCCGGCGCGTCCGGGCGTGTATCGCATGCTGGATGCCCAGGACGAGATTCTCTATGTCGGCAAGGCGCGAAACCTGAAGAGCCGGGTGAGCTCCTACTTCCAGCCGGGCAACGTGCACCCCAAGGTTCAGGCGCTGGTGGCGAAGACCGCCCGCATGGAAGTCACCATCACGAACTCCGACACCGAGGCGCTGCTGCTCGAGTTCAACCTCATCAAGGCGCATCGCCCGCGCTTCAACGTCCTGCTCCGCGACGACAAGAGCTTTCCCTTCCTGCATCTCGACACGCGCCACGATTTTCCGCGCCTCTCGTTCTACCGGGGCTCGCGCAAGGAGCCCGGCCGGTTCTTCGGGCCATACCCTTCGGCGGGTGCGGTTCGCGAGGCCCTGCAGCAGCTGCAAAAGCTCTTCAGGCTGCGCAACTGCGAGGACACCTATTTCGCGAACCGCTCGCGTCCCTGTCTGCAATACCAGATTCAGCGATGCACCGCCCCGTGCGTCGGGCTCATCTCCAAGGACCGCTACGCCCGCGACGTGGGGGCGGCCGTCATGGTGCTCGAGGGGCAGGACGACGAGGTTCAACAGGATCTCGGGCGGCGCATGGAAACCGCAGCCGAGCGCCTGGAATTCGAGGAGGCGGCGCGGCTGCGCGATCAGCTGGCGAACCTGAAGGCGCTGCAGGCGCAGCAAATCGTGACGGCGGGGACCGATCACGACGCCGACGTCATCGCCGTGGCCTCGGGGGGCGGGGAATTCTGCGTCGCCTTGATGTTCATCCGGGGCGGCCGCAGCCTCGGCTCGACGACGTTCTTTCCGCGGGCGCCGTTCGCGGACACGCCCGAAGTGCTGGCGCAGTTCATCGGACAGTACTACCTGGAGCGCGAGGTGCCTCCGGAAATCCTGGTCGAGCGCGACTTCGAGGACATGCCGGTATTCGAGTCCACGTTGGCGGCGCGTTGCGGGCACAAGGTGCGCATCGCTTCCGCGGTGCGCGGACTGCGGGCCCGCTGGCTCGACATGATGCGCAACAATGCGGAGCAGGCGCTGAAGACGCGTCAGGTGACGCGGTCGAGCATCGAATCCGGGCTGGACGACCTGCGCGAGGCCTTCAACCTGGACGGCCCGCCGGCCCGCATGGAATGTTTCGACATTTCGCACACCGGGGGGACGGACACCGTGGCCTCGTGCGTGGTTTTCGGGGTCGAGGGTCCACTCAAGAACGACTACCGGCGATTCAACATCGCCGGGATCCGGCCCGGCGACGACTACGCGGCCATGCATCAGGCGCTGACGAGGCGCTATAAGCGGGTTCGCGACGGCGAAGTGGCCGCCCCCGACGTGCTCCTGATCGACGGCGGGAAGGGGCAGCTGTCGGAAGCGGCCAAGGCGCTCGAGGAACTCGGCGTCTCCGGAGTCACGCTGATCGGCGTTGCAAAGGGGGCGGACCGGCGTCCCGGGCAGGAACAACTGTTCTTGTTGGGCCAGGAGACGCCTACTATACTGCCGCCGGACTCCAGTGCCTTGCATCTGATTCAGCGCGTGCGCGACGAGGCGCATCGATTTGCGGTCGCGGGCCACCGGCGCAAGCGGGCGAAGCGGCACAATCAGTCGATACTCGAATCCATTCCGGGCTTGGGGCCCGTGAAGCGACGCGAATTACTCAAGCAATTCGGCGGCTTACAAGGAATATTGCGTGCGGGCATCGATGATTTTGCCCAAGTTCGGGGTCTTGGGCGCGAACTAGCCCAAGTCATCTATGAACACCTCCACCCAGGGCAGTAGCGGGGGCCGGCCGCCGGCGGCGCATTGGAATCTGCCCAATACGTTGACCTGGCTGCGGATCCTGATGATTCCGGCGATCGTCGCCCTCTACTACTGGCTGCCGAGTCCCTGGGGCGATCCGGCCGCCTGCGCGGCGTTTGCGCTCGCCGGCATCACGGATTCACTGGACGGCTACTACGCCCGCAAACTCGGGCAAACATCGCGCCTGGGAGCGTTCCTGGACCCGGTGGCCGACAAGCTGATCGTTGCGGCGGCGTTGATCCTGATCGTGAGCCGCGACCCGCGCTGGTTCCTGGTCATTGCCGCGATCGTGATCATCGGCCGCGAAATCACGGTTTCCGCCCTGCGGGAGTGGATGGCGGAAATCGGCGCCCGGGGCAAGATGAAGGTCACGCTGATCGGCAAGTACAAGACCATCATGCAGATCGTGGGCCTGTCGTTGCTGCTGTACCGCGAGGACCTGTTCATGATACCCGTGTACAAGCTCGGGATCGTCCTGACCGGGGTGGCCGTGGTGCTGACCCTGTGGTCGATGATCGTGTATTTACGGCTGGCCTGGCCCGATCTGCGGGGAAGCGCCAACCTGTGACCGCCGGCTTGGGTTCCAAGGGGCCTAAAGCCAGGTCCTTGACTCCGGCAGGCGCGGCCCTACAATTGCGCCTCTGTTTCGGGCGGGAATAGCTCAGTTGGTAGAGCGCAACCTTGCCAAGGTTGAGGTCGCGAGTTCGAGCCTCGTTTCCCGCTCCAGTTTCCCAAGGACTCGCCGGCAGGCCCTTCGGTTGGCTGTTTAAGGCTAAGTGGCAGAGTGGTCATGCAGCGGCCTGCAAAGCCGTGTACGCCGGTTCGATTCCGACCTTAGCCTCCAAACCCCGCGGCGCGGTCCCCCGGCCCGGCGCAGGGCCCGTGAGCTGCCGCAATGCCCACCCTGCGCGCCAGGTTCGCGGTATTCTTCGAGTTTAAATCCACGGGGGATGGATCGATGTCCGATGATGGCTCGAACTTGGCGGCGTCGCGCGCGGCGAATTCGCCCAACGGATTCGACTTGCGGCGCGTGGGCGCCCATCCCGATTACTGGTACCCCGTGGCCTGGTCCGATGAGCTGAAGACCGGACGCGCGCTCGGCCGCCGTTTCGCCGGGGACCCCGTCGTGATCTATCGAGGCCAGAGCGGGCAGGTGTTCGCCCTGGAGGACCGCTGCGCGCATCGCCAGGTGCCGCTGCACCTGGGCGTGGTCAACGGCGATGAGATCAAGTGCCACTATCACGGCTGGAGCTACAACTGCGCCGGGAAGTGCGTGGGCGTGCCGTACCTGGGCTTTGACCGGCTGCCCAACGGAGTCAAGAGCTATCCGGCGCGCGAGGTCGACGGCCTGATATTCATCTTTCCGGGCGATCCGGCGCTCGCGGAAGGGCGCTTACCGGCAGCGCTCGGCTCCTCCCGGCTGAAGACCTACAAGACGCGGCGCTTGAACCGCGAAGTGGCCTGTCACTATACGTTCATGCACGAGAACTTGTTCGACATGAACCATCAGTTCCTGCACCGCAAGCAGATGGGGTCGATCCGGGCGCGCTGTCTCGGCAAGGGCCACGGCGACACCTGGGCCCAGGTGGAATACACCTTCAGCCGGACGGCGGGGAGGTCATCGGTGGGCGAGCAGGTCATCGTGGATCTCATGCGCAAGCGCGGCGAAGCCAAGAAGGACTTTTCCGACTACATGCGCATTCGAACGGATTATCCCAACCAGAGCCTCAAGGTGTGGGTGGGGCGCGAGATCCGGCCCGAGAATCCGCCGGTGCTCGACGTGTGGCTCGGTTACACGCCGTTGGATGCGGAGCAGCGTACCAACCGGACCTACGGATATCTGTCCGTCAAGAAGCCGGCGCTGCCCGGGATCATCCATGCGGTGTGGCCGTTCGTGACCTGGTTCACCGAGAACATCTTCCGCGAGGACAAGGAAATCGTGGAATTCGAACAGCGGGCCTATGAGGCGCAGGGCAACGACTGGAACAATGAGGTGTTCCCGCCCGTGCGCGATCTTCGCGGCGTGCTCGCGCGTTGCGGCCGGCCGATGCCTTCCTGAGGGCGTCGTGCGCCTGCCTTGCTGCGCGATCGCCGCGATCCTGCTTTGCGCCTGGCGTGCATCGGCCGCGCCGGCGCCGGATGCGCCGGCGCCCGATGCGGCCGGCGCTGCCCCCAACGAGCCCGGCCTGATGTCGAGATGGCTCGATCCCTCGACGGCTCCGTTCATTCCGGTTCCCTTGATCGGGTCGGATCCCAACAGCGGCACCACCCTGGGCCTGCTGCCGGTGTGGCTGGCGACCGATGATGAGCATGAGATCCGCCGGATCATCGCGCCGGACGTGCTGCACAACCCGTATTTCGGCTACGGCGTGGACGCGCGCATCTACGAGTATTCGTCCAAGGACGCCCAATGGTCCATCGACAGCGGCATCAAGGAACGCGTCGAGCGCGACGTCGACGCCGAATATCAAGTCGGCCGGCTGCGGGACCAGCTGTGGTCGGTGAACTACAGCCTGATCTTCAATCGCAGCGGGACGCCGCGCTTCTTCGGGATCGGCAACGAATCGCCGGAGATCTACCAGACCAATTACACGAATACCCAGGATTTGGCGCAGGTGCAGGTCGGGCTGAATCTCAATCACGCGTGGCAGATACTGTATACGGGGCGCTATCTCGTGGACGACGTGACTCCCGGGACGCTGAGCGACGTCGAGTCCATCGAGACCCGCTTCGGACCCATCCTGGGCGTCGGCACCAACACCCAGATGCTCAATCGGCTGTCCATCATCTACGATACGCGCGACGACCTCGTGGTTCCGACCCGGGGCATGGAATGGGTCGCGTACGGAGGCGGCGCCGCTCGAAGCGGCATTATGAACGATTCCATGTACAGCGAGGCGGGCGTCGACGGCCGCGATTTCTGGCCGATCTACGCCGACACGGTGCTCGCGGGGCACATGGCCCTGCGATATATGCCGACCTCCCACGAAGTGCCTTTTTGGGCGCTCAGCAGCCTCGGCGGAGGCTCCAGCGTGGTGGGCGGCGAACAGCCCCTGCGCGGATTCGGCGAGGGACGCTACTACGATCGAAATTCCTTCTCGACGTCGCTGGAATTGCGCCGCACGGTGCTGTCCTTCGACGCCGTCTCCACACGCGTCGACGTGGAACTCGCGCCCTTCGTCGATCTCGGCCGCGTCTTTGCCCGAACCAACACCGATCCCCTCGAACAGCTGCATCACGTGTTCGGCGTCGGATTCCGGGGCATCGCGAAGCCCTTCGTGGTCGGCAAGGTGGACGTGGGATACGGCAGCGAGGGCCTTGCGATATTCACCGGCCTCAATTATCCGTTCTAGCCTGCACGCCGCTTGGTGCATAATCGCGCGGATGAGCATGCAAGATCGGTTCGGTTCGGTCCCGCTGCGCCCCGAGGGGACCCTGACCGTGAAGAGCGCCGCCCGGCCGCCGCTGACGCGGACGCTTCGGCGGACCGTGCTGTTCGCCGATCTGCGCGGCTACACCGGATTTGCAGAGCGCCTCGACCCGGCGCAGCTGGTGCCGTTGCTGGATGAATTCTTCGACGTGCTCGCCGGGGCGGCGGGTTCGAACGGCGGCACGATCTACTACATGGCGGGCGATGGGATGATGGCCGGATTCGGGGGACCTGATCCGCAGCGGGATGGAGCCCGTGATGCGCTCGCGGCGGGCCATGAGATGCTGGAGCGGTTCCGGCAGGTGGCCGCGCGCTGGCGGGACGAATTTTCCATCGACAGCGGCATCGGCGTGGGCCTGCACATGGGCGACGTGGCCGTGGGGCTGCTGGGACCGCCGGGCCAGAAGTCGGCGACGCTGGTCGGCGATACCGTAAACGTCGCAGCCCGGCTTTGCAGCCGAGCTCGCGCGGGAGAGGTGCTGTTGTCCTGCACGGTGGCGGCGGCGCTCGACATCGATCGGAGCGAGCGTGAACTCAAGGTCGGGCCGATCCCCGTGCTGCATCTTCCGCAGTTCGCGCTGCGCGGGCGCGCCGCGCCGCTCGACATCTGGTGCGTCCCCGCCACGGAGCGCGCCTCGCTGTAGCGGCGCTCTGCTAGACTCTGCAAGCCGCAGGCCCTCGTGGCGGAATCGGTAGACGCAACGGACTTAAAATCCGTCGGTTAAGAGCCATCCCGGTTCGAGTCCGGGCGAGGGCACCAACACAGCGCCCGCGAGGGACGAAGGGAACCTGGGGCGGCCCTTGCGACTCAAACATCCCGTGTGCCACCAAGAGGAGTGCGGCGATGTCCCATGGATTGAAGATCAGTATCCCCCTGGCGCTGTTGCTGATGGCCGGCGCGGCCGCGGCCGATCAGGAGCGCGAGCATGGCGGCGAGCATCCGGGCGGGCGCGAAGGCATGCATCAGCCGGAACCGTATCCCGGGCCGAATCGCTATCAACGCGTAACCGAACCACCGGGCTGGAACAACCGGCCGGCTGCCGTGGACCGCGGGGCCTACCAGCATAATTATCAGGCGGCCCGCGCCTACCATATCGGACCCTACCATCGTCCCCCGGGCTGGCGTGAGCATCACTGGGTCTTCGGCGAAGTCCTGCCGCGGCCCTACTGGGCTGCGCCCTACGTGCTGGCGGACTACTGGTTGTTCGCCCTGACCGTGCCGCCGGTGGGCTTCGAGTGGGTGCGCGACGGCGCGGATGCGCTCCTGATCAACACCGCCAACGGGGAGATCCTGCAGGTCCAATACGGCGTTTTTGGCTGAGCGGGACCGCGAGTACCTACGCATTTGTACGGACCGCGCCGAGGCGCGGACCGGTTCAAAATGGTCTGGAACCGATTGAACCGGAGAGTCGCATGAAAGTATCCGTTGGCAGTCCGATCATCGGACAGTGGTATTCGCGCACCGACAAGGGCGAGAATTTCGTGGTGACCGGCATCGACGAGCAGGCCGGCACCATCGAAATCCAGTCGTTCGACGGCGATCTGGACGAGTTGGATCGTGACCTCTGGTGGGGGTTGCCGCTGGAACTCGCCGAGGAGCCGGAGAATTCCACCGGTCCCGTCGAAGTGGAGCCGGATGATCTCGGCTATGCCGAGACTGGAATGTCGCCGGCCGACTGGGACGAACCGCTGCAGCCCCTCAAGGCGGGGAAGGAGGCATGGGAATACACCACGCCCGTGAATGAACTCCCCGGGGAGGGCGCGCCGCTGGAAGAGCCGGGCGCACGCCTGCGGAAGAGCCTCAAACACCAGGCGAAGCCCGGCTCCACTCCTTGACGAGGGCCGCTCGTGGGTAAGCCGGCCGATACGCTGCTGTTCGCCCTAGGCGAGAGCCTGCCGCTGGGCGCGCAGATCGGCCTCGAGTGCGGGCTCGACGTCGCACCACTCGAGTCGCGCGACTTCGAGGACGGCGAGTTCAAGCTGCGCCCGCTCGTGTCGGCGCGCGACCGGCGCGTCTTTCTGGTGCAGACGCTGGCGCCGAGCGCCGACGTGCCGACGGCACAGCGCCTGGTGCGGCTTCTGTTTCTCATCTGCGGCATGCGCAGCGCGGGCGCAGCCCACATCAGCGCCGTCGT
Organism: uncultured Gammaproteobacteria bacterium; assembly: GCA_963707765.1. Classification (GTDB taxonomy): domain Bacteria; phylum Pseudomonadota; class Gammaproteobacteria; order Steroidobacterales; family Steroidobacteraceae; genus Bog-1198. The sequence continues at coordinate 1,086,339 of CAVPQZ010000001.1, forward strand.
TCCTTATCTCGCGTACGCCCGGAAGGACCGCCGCACCCAGCCGCGCGATCCGGTGACCTCGCGCTACGTCGCGCAGCTGCTCGAGGCGGCGGGTCTCGATCATCTCATCGCGCTTGACGTCCACAACCCGGCGGCGCTCGACAACGCCTTCCGCATTCCGGTGGACCATTTGTCGGCGCTGCCCCAGTTCGCCGTCCATTTTGCGGAACGCATCGGCGCCGGCGGCCCCGGCGGCCCCGGCGGTCCCGGCGGGGCGGCTTCCGGTGCACGGAGTTTCGCGGTCGCCTCGCCCGACGTCGGCGGCATCAAGAGAGCGCAGCTGTTCAAGGAAGCGCTGGCGCAGGAAACGGGACAGGAAATCGACCTGCTCTTCGTCGAGAAGCGCCGCGCGGCCGGGCATGTATCGGGAGGCACCATCGTCGGCCGCGCCGCCGGCCGGGAGGTCATCGTGGTCGACGATCTATGCGCGTCCGGCGGCACGCTGATTCGGGCCGCGGAGGCGCTGCGGGCGGCCGGGGCCGCGGCCGTGCATGTGGCGTTCACGCACGCACCGAGCGCCAAGGGCGTTGCCGCCGTCCTGGCGGACGAGCGCATCGCCAGCGTCGTCACCACCGACAGTGCGGGCCCGATGCATCGGGCGGCCCTCGATCCGAAGCTCACCACACTGCCTGTGGGCCCGTTATTTGGAGGGGTGATCGGCCGAATTTTGCGGGGGGAGCCGGTCTCCCCGCTGCTGCTGGGCGCGCCCCCCGCGCCCTGAGGGCACCCCGGCTTCGTGCAGCGCGTTGCGTGCGTGCCTGAACGCATCACGCAAATAACGGCGGGTTCGCGCGATCCAAGGGCGCGGGTCCGGGTATTGCGGATCCCCGACGTGATTGGCCGCCAGCTTGGCACGCGTCAGGGCGCCTTGGCTCATGTAGAACTGCACCACCGCTTCGCCAGGCTCGTCGCCGCTCAAGCGGCGGAACCGCCGCAGCAGCGCCGAGGCTGTGCGCTCGCGGCCGAGCCGCGCGATGTCCAGCGCGAGCTGCGCGATCTCCGCGGCCGGGTCGAGAAGGCGCAGCTCCCGGTTGAACTCCAGGCAATCGATGATGCACGCCGGATCGCCGGCGTAGATATGTTCGGCGCGAAGGTCCCCGTGTCCTTCCACAACTTTGCGGCCCCGTCGGGCCAGCTCTCCATGCTCCGACGCCAGGTACCGAAGCTGAGCGGCCGTGACCCGGCACAGCAACCGCTGGCTGGGGGCGTCGTGCAGCCGGGCGAGCGCGCGGCCGTCGCGGAGCACCTGGCGGCGCATTCGTGCGAGGTACCGCGCGCCGGCGACCGAGTATCGTCGGGAATTCCGGTAGAACCGCGCCAGCCGGAGCACGGTCCGGTCCAGGCGCGCGGGGCTCGGGGATCGACCGGCGAGAATGACGTCCAGCATGTCGCGGGACGGCAGCCGGCGCATCTTGACCAGGTGATCCTCGGTGCGCGCACCGCGGCCGATCCTCAGGCGGCCCGTCCGGTCCGTCGACAAGGGCACCATCGCCTCGTACACCGCGGGCGCGAGGCGCCGGTTGAGCCGCAACTCCGCCAGGCAACCCCGACGTCGGCCGGCCAGCGTGCGGTAGTCCATGCCGTCGTGATGCAGCGGCTTCTTCAGCTTATAGGCGTGCGAAGCCGTCAGGAACACCCACGCGAAATGAGTTTCGATGGCCCGGACGCGCCGGGTTCCATCCGAATAGCTCTTGGAGTCGCTCAGATAGGCGACTTTCGCCGCCAAACCGGGTCTGGGAGGGTGCGGGCTCATAAACTCAGTATAAGTCCGCTATGACCCGCGCGGGATTCGTCGGATAATTTTCCCGTGGGACCGAAATTCCTCATCACGGGCGGGGCAGGTTTTCTCGGCATCAACCTGTGCCGCTACCTGCTCGAGCGGGGCCACGATCTGCGATCGCTGGACATCGCTGAGTTCAACTACCCCGAGCGCGGGCGGGTCGAGGCGGTGAAGGCCGACATTCGCGATCCGGCCGCGGTGGATGCGGCGATGACGGGAGTCGGAATCGTGGTTCACTGCGCCGCCAAGCTGCCGCGCAGTCCGGACCGCGAGATTCTCTCGACCAACATCGACGGCACCCGCGTGCTGCTGGAGAGCGCGCGCCGCAACGGCATCGAGCGTTTCATCTACATCTCGTCGACGGCAGTGTATGGAATTCCCGATCATCACCCGATCGTCGAAACCGACCGCCTTCAGGGCGTCGGGCCGTACGGCGAGTCGAAGATCCGGGCGGAGCAGATCTGCCGAGAATTCCGCTGCGAGGGGCTGTGCCTGCCGATCTTGCGGCCCAAGACCTTCGTGGGGCCCGAACGGCTGGGCGTATTCGAGCTGCTCTACGACTTCGCATACGAGGGACGCAATTTTCCCGTGATCGGATCGGGGAACAATCCGTATCAGCTGCTGGACGTCGAGGATCTGTGCGAGGTGATCCACCGCTGCGCGACGCTCGACGCCGGGCTCGTCAGCGACACTTTCAACGTCGGCGCCGAGCAGTTCACCACCATGCGCGAAAATTTCCAGGCGGTGCTCGACCGCGCGGGACACGGGCGCAAGGTGGTGGGATTGCCGGCGGGGCCTGCCGTCGCGATCCTCAAATTGCTGTCGCTGCTGGGTCTGTCGCCGCTTTATCCCTGGATCTACGACACCGCCGGCAAGGACAGCTTCGCATCCGTCGAGCGGCTGAAGACGGCGTTGTCATTCTCGCCGCGTCATTCGAACGTCTCGGCGCTGCTGCGAAACTACGACTGGTACGTGGCGCATCGCGGGGAATATTCCGGCAAGATCGGCGTGACGCACCGCGTTCCATGGCGGCACGGCGTGCTCGGATTGGCCAAATTTTTCTTTTGACGGCGCACCGGTGCTGAACCTGCCAAAAATCCAGTTCCTGCTCGAGCCGGCGAATGCCGGGATTGCGCGCGCGTCCGCGGCCCACCGCTGGCGCAGTTACTTCCACGAGATGCGCCCGCACCAGTGGATCAAGAATCTTCTGATATTCGTGCCGATCGCCGCGGCTCACAACCTGGGCGATTGGCAGGCGTTGTGGCCCTGCCTTCTGGCCTTCGCGGCTTTCTGCATGGGCGCTTCCAGCGGCTATCTGTTCAATGACCTGGTCGACCTGCCCGCGGACCGCAGCCGCGCGCAGACTGCGACCCGGCCGCTCGCGAAGGGGGAGGTCGGAACGGGCGGGGTGCTGGCGCTGCAACTCGTCCTGCTGGGGGGCGCGCTCGCGATCGCCTGGTCGTTGAACAAGGCCTTTTTCTGGACGCTCGTTGCCTACTACACCATGATGAGCGGGTACACGCTGGTGTTGAAGCACGTCGTCGTGCTTGACGTGTTCGTGCTCGCGGCCGGGTATGCTCTGCGCATCGCGGCCGGCGCGGCGGTTGCCGGCATCATGGTCTCGAGCTGGCTCATTGCGCTATGCGGTTCGCTGTTCATGAGCCTGGCGCTGCTGAAGCGCTACGTGGAGCTGATGGCGGTCGGGGCGGCTCCGCGGGAGCCGCGCGGCGGGACCCTGAGCGGAAGGGGCTACCTGACCGTCGACGCGCCCATCGTGGCGGCGCAGGGAATCGCGAGCGGCAACGTCGCGGTGCTGGTGCTCGCCCTCTATACGAACACGGATCTGGTGCATCGGCTGTACACGCATCACCGTCTGTTTTGGCTGCTGTGCGTGCTGCTCCTGTACTGGATCAACTACATGTGGCTGATGGCGGGACGCGGGCGCATTTCGCACGATCCCGTCTTGTTCGCGTTGAAGAATCCCGCGAGCCTTGCCTTGGGGGCGGCCATGGGCTTGACCGCCTGGCTGGCCGTCTAGGAATCCTGCGAAATTGCGCTCAGGGCTGGCAATGGCCATGGGGCTCGGCATCGCGCTCGCGCTGGAGCCGGGTGCCGCGCCCGGGACGGACTCGTCGGATCCGGCGGCGCAGATGGCGCAATACAACGCACCGGTGGCCAAGACCATCGTGGAGCTGCAGCCGTTCCGGCGCAGCGCGACGGCGGCGGTGAGGGATGCGCAGGGACGGGCGGGAACGGCGACCCTGATCAACCTCAATCCGGCCGTGAACGCATGGTTCCTGCTGGTGTTGAACTGGGGGGACTCGCGGGGAACACGCAGCTATCATCTGGAGAATCCAAGCCCCGGGACGCAGGCGCTCGCGCTGGGCGGCGCCGGCGGCCTCGAGATCAGCGAGTCGGGCCGGCCGGCGAATTGCGCTCCGTGGTCGGGGGAGCCGGACCTACTGGAGCAGGCCCGGGCAGGCGGGCTGCCGTACGCGCCGCTCTGCGGGAACAGGCTCTATCTGCGCAACGCCGTGCCCGGCACCTTCAGCCACGTGGAGCGCGTGACGGAGTTCCTGCGGGACCATGTCTGGGGCGGCGATACCATCGTCAACTTCGTGCGCGAGACGGTATACCGTGATGCATTCGCCGAGACCGGAACGGCCGTCCCGGCCGGGGAAAAGCTCGAAGCGGCGCCCGGCGCGCCCGCCGCTGCGCAGGTTCGGAACGAGGACGCCGGCGTCGCAATCAAGCCGGAGAATCTCGCCATCGATCTCGGGACGGCGCAGGACCTGTTGACCGGGGCCTGGTATCCGGTGAAGGACGCGCCCGGCCTCTATCTCAGCCTCATGCGCCCCGGCGCGGTGCCCCAGGCGATCCTCGCGGGCTATCGAAAATTCGTGAACGAGCTGGACCCCGTGGAATCCGGCGCGCTCGACTATCTGGTCGCGATGGATCTGCAGCAATTCGAGGTGCATTTCGCGCTCGGCACGGACCATCCCCGGGTCGGCTGGTCGGAGCATATACAGGACGAGGAACGCGACCCGAAGCTGCCGGGCCCGGATGGGATCGGCAGCGATGCGCCCCTGGCGCGCAACGGCATGGTGAGCCCCAGCCTCACGCCGCGCGTCGCCGTGGCCTTTGCCGGCGGCTTCAAGCGGGAGCACGGCGCGTTCCGCTACGGGGATCTGGCGAAGCGTAACCACGGCAGCCATTTTGGGTTCATGCAGGAGGGCGTGATCTTCAGCAAGCTGCAGCCCGGGCTCTCGACGCTTTATCGGACCATCGACGGTGCCGCGCACATGGGCACGTGGAGTCCAGGCGACGATGCGGCTCTCGCGCAGATCGCCGATGCGCGCCAGAACGGCGTGCCGCTGATCGAAGCCGATCCGGCCACAGGGAATCCGGCGCCGGGCGCGCTCGTCGATCAATGGGGCGCGGGCGGCTGGTCCGGTTCGGCCTCGGTGCAGCTGCGAACGGTGCGCGCCGGCGCGTGCCTGCAAGAGAAGGAGCGGCGTTACCTGATATTCGGCTACTTCTCCGCCGCGACCCCGTCGGCGATGGCGCGCGTGTTCCAGGCTTATGGCTGCAAATACGCGATGCAGCTCGACATCAATGCGCTGGAGCACACCTATTTCGCACTGTACACCCGCCGCAACGGACAACTCCTGGTGCAGCATCTGATTCAAGGCATGGCCGAGGTCGACCGCAAGGGCGGAGACCAGATGGCGCCGCGGTTTCTCGGATTTCCCGACGACCGGGACTTTTTCTATCTGCTGCGGAGGCCGGCAAGATGAACACACCCAAACTCGCTGCGATCCTGGGCGCGCTGTGGATCGGCGTAGGCGTCGGCGCCGTCGCGGCGCAGCCGCAACTCGTGCAGCAGAACGAGCTGATGTTTCAAGACATCGTGGATGCGCGCGGCCTCGATGCGCGCCAGATGCAGCATTTGCGCGACCTCTTCGCGCGCTCCGGATTTGCGGGGCAAGGCAATCCTGCGATCAGCGAGCATCCGCAAACGCCGGCGCAGTGCCGCGCGAAGCTCAAGGACATGGGGATCGTGTACGCGAACCCCGAGTTCGAGAAGATCTGCGGTGCGAAGTACATGGCGCCGCTGTACAACCCGAAGGCCTCCCGGGCGGACCAGGCCAAGGCCTGCATCGACCAGTTCGAGTACCCCGACGTTCCCTGTGATTATCCCGTGGTCTGGGTCAAGGCCCGCGAGGCCGCCGAGATTTGCGAGGCCGAAGGCAAGCGGCTGTGCGACGCGCACGAGTGGGAGGGCGCCTGCGCAGGCGAATTGGACGAGCCCGATTATCGTTTCGATCTGGCGCGCGGCGTCCCGGACAACGTGGCGGTGGAGCGCATGCGCGCGGCCCATAATCGGGCGTATGCAGCCGGCAAGAGCTGGAGCTATGGCCCGCAATACCAGCCAGGCATCTGCGCCACCGGCAGCCACAAGACGCCGGGCTGTCCGGGCGGCGGCTGGAATCTGTGCGGCTCCAATACCTATCCCACGGGCGATTTTCCGGCCTGCCGCAGCCCGCTTTACGTTTATGACCTGAACGGCAATGCAGCCGAGCACATGAATTTGCCGCTGAGCGAGGATCAGATGTCGAGCCGCGGCAGCAAGGTGCTCGGCGTCACGGAGATGAAGGGCAGCTGGTTCATTTTCGACACCTATCGGGCGCATGAGGATTGGTGCCGGTGGCGCGCGCCGTTCTGGCACGGGACGCGGGTCATGGATCCGCACAGCCATGCCAACTATCACCTGGGGTTCCGCTGCTGCAAGACCGTCAAGTAGGCCGGGCCAACGCGACCGTGGCGGAGCCTGTAAACTAGGCGGCGGTTTTGGGTGCAGCCGCGGAGAGGGAGGATGACCTTGGACCAGGTGATCTACCGCTGCGGCGACTGTGAGCTCGATTCCGCGAATCGCCGATTCACGCGCGACGGGAAGGAACACGCGCTGGAGCCCAAGGTATTCGCCGTACTTGTTCAGCTGGTCAGGCGCCCGGGGGAACTGCTGACGCGCGAACAGCTCTTGGATGCGGTTTGGGGGCACCAATATGTCACCCCCTCCACGCTCAATCGTGTGATATCACTGGCGAGGCGCGCCCTCTCGGACGATGCGGAAGGGCCGAAGCTCATCCAAACGGTGCACGGCGCAGGGTACCGGTACGTCGGACCGATCGCATCCGCCGCTTCCGGAAGCGCGGAACCGCGAGCGCGCTTTGGGCCGCCCGCATCCGCCCGCCCACCTGCCCGACTCCAAACACTCATCGGCCGGGAGCGCGAACTGAGGCAGATCGACGATCTACTCCTGGGCAGCCGGTCATTGACGATAATCGGCACCGGTGGAATGGGTAAGACGCAGTGCGCACTGGCATTCGCCCATGAGCAGGCAGAGCGCTACCCGGACGGCATCTGGTTCTTTGATTTGGTACCGATGCGCGCTGCCGAGGAATGGCTTCGCGCGCTGGCGCTTGCACTTTCGATCGAGGCGTCCGGAAAGACCGATCTCTTGACCCAGATTGCCCATTCCATGGCAGGTCGGCGCGCACTCCTTCTGGTCGATAATTGTGACCAGCTTTCCAGCGACATGGGCGCGCTGATCGTCGAGCTCTTGCGGGCCACCGACCAACTTAAAGTGCTGGCCACCTCCCAACAGCAGTTGAGTTTCGTGGGAGAGCGGGTGCTGCGAATGCCGCCGCTGCGCCTGCCGGCGATCCGGCACCCGACCGACGAGACCGAACTGATGGAGTTTGCCGGCACGCCGGCCGTCTCGCTGCTGCTGGCGCGCATTCGCGACGCTCAGGCGGACTTCACACTGACGGCCGACAATTCAGCCGCTATCGCCGACATATGCGAGCGTCTCGACGGAATGCCGCTCGCCCTCGAACTCGCGGCGGCGCGATTCTCCTTGCTCTCGCCGGATCAGGTGCTCGACCGGCTGGATCAGCGATTTCGGTTTCTGAGCAGCGATATCGCGGGACGCGATCATCGCCACCGCAACTTAGTTGCCCTGCTCGAGTGGAGCTTCGGGTTGCTGTCGCCCGCCGAGCAGCGGTTCCTGGCATGGCTGGGGGTGTTCGTTCAAGGCTGGACAGCCGAAGCCGCAATGGATCTTGCGGCGCCATTCGGCAGCACGCCGGAGGCGGTCGTCGACTTGCTAACCGGGCTCGCCGGAAAATCGCTGGTCGTCGTCGATCAGAGCCAGAGTCCTCCGCGCTATCGCTTACTCGAGAGCGTGCGTGAATTCGCGTTGGAACAACTGCGAGTCCTGGGCGATGAGCTCCGGGCACGGGACGCCCACCTGGCCTTCGTATTGCACATGGCGGAAGCGGCCCACAAGGACATGCTGAGCGGACGCATGCGTGAGCGCATCGCGTTGCTGATGCGGGAGCACGGCAATATTGCCGCCGCCTGCGAGCATGCGCTGGGCGCGGCCAATGACAGTCTGGCGGCGCTACGCATCGTGGGTCTGCTGACGCTGTACTTCAAGGCGCACGGGGCCTGGACTTTCGGAAGGCGCCTTTGCGAGCGCGCCCTCGCGGGCGCGTCCGTCGCGCGTACTCGCGAGCGCGGGCTCGCACTGATGTGCCTCGGCGTCAATCTTGCGTTGGGGGAAAAGGCCGGTGGGGAAATGCCGCTTCTGGAGGCGATCAGCATCAGCCGGGACGTGGGCGATGAGTGGGCGGCCGCCTATTCGAGCGGGGCCTATGCGCTTTGGCTCGCGCATGCGGGTCGACCGCAGGAAGGATCTGTGCATATTGCAATGACCGAGCGCGCCGCCGAGCAGCTCGCCGACGGAATCCTACGCGGTCTTGCCGGCATGGCCCGCGGGTGGGTGCATTTGGCGGAGGGCGATGTAAATCAATCCCTTACCACTTTGCGACGGGTGCGCAATGTTGGCGGCGACTATCATCAGCATCACTTTGTCGACATGTACATCGGCCTCTGCTGGTTCCGGCGCGGTGATTTGGAGCTGGCGGCAAGTCAATGGCTCGAGGCGATGCGCAATGCCGTTGCCGTCGGACATTCGCGGGGGGCCGCGGGATCGGTCGAAGGATGCGCCTATATTGCCGAGCGACGGGGTAAATGGGTTCAAGCATGCCGCTTTCTGAGCGCCGCGGCGGAGATTCGCAAACGCACGGAAATGCCCCTGTTCAGCTTTTGGTATCGGCACAATGAGGCGGCCAATGAGGCCCTTCGATCAGCGCTCGGTCGGCAAGGCTATGAGAGGGCCATCGGCGAAGGAGCGCGCATGCGGCAGGAGGATGTCGTCAACGAAGCCGCCTCGCTGCTGCGGGAATTCAGCGCCGCCGCGACGACTTAGCTACCCGCGAAAATTCCCGCCGGGTCATACTGCCGACGCAGCATCTCGAGTCGGGCCGCATGCCCGCGGCCAAACCGGCGCAGTTCATCGGTGTCGTCTCGATCGCTGAAATTCGCCATGGCCCCAAGCGAGGCGTTGCGCGATAGTTCGCCGTGCAGGGCGCGGACGCGATCACGCATGCCGGCGACCTGAGCTTCTTCCTGCGCGATGCCGATGACATTGATGAAAAACCGGCAATCGCGATGCGCGAACGCGGTTTCGTCGACCGGAATGCGGGAAACGGCGGCGCCCATGTGCTGCAGATGAATTTCGCTTTGCGGCGTCGGCAGATGCTGGGCCGCCGCGGCGAGTCGCTCGAGCGTGGAGTCGTCCAAGGCGGTAAAGTTCGCCGTCTTCCAATAGTAGTACCGCCCTGCAGGCGCCCCGGCGTCCTGCATCTGCTGCCATTGTGCGTATGGCATGGGGCCGATGTGGTCCGCGAGCGGGCGGCCGTGACCGCGGAGCGCCGCCAGCACACGCTGCCCGGCGGCCATTTCACCGCACCAGCACACCCCAAATATCACGACGGCGCGACCGTGCCAGGCCGGATCGAGAAACGGGAGCGGCGGCGCGTTCGCGATGACTGCGATACCGCAGAACTCGTCGGGGCTGCTCTCGGCGAAATCTCGAAAGGCGCGCAATGCTTCCAATCCGTGAGCCGCCGAGTGGACCACCAGACCTGCCATCACCTCACGCAGTGGGTGCAATTGAAAGTCAAATTGGGTCACCACACCGAGACCCCCCGCGCCGCCGCGCAGTCCCCAGAATAGATCCGGATGTTCCTCCGCGGAGGCGAATACGAATCTGCCGTCGGCCAAAACGACGCCCGCCCGACGCAAGTTGTCGCAGGCCAGGCCATGCTTGCGCATCAACCACCCGGCCCCGCCGCCGAGGGTGAACCCGCCTACGCCGGTATTCGATACGAGACCGCCCGTGGTCGCCAAATCCCCAACCTCCGTGGCCGCATCCACGTCTCGCCACAACGCGCCCCCCTGAACGGTGGCAACCCTCGACTCGCTGTTCACCGAGACGTTGCGTAGTCTGGACAGGTCGAGGAGCAGGACGCCGTCGCGAATCGACCGGCCGGCGACGTTGTGGCCTCCTCCCCGGACCGTGAGCGCCAATCCATTATCTGCCGCAATACGCATCGCGAGCGACACGTCCTCGGCGTCGGCGCACGTGACGATGGCCGATGGGCGCCGATCAATGGCTGCGTTCCAGACGCGGCGCGCAGCATCGTACGCGGAGTCGCTCGGCAACAGCGTGGTACCGCGCAGCTTGGACCTAAATGCCTCGAGAATCGCGGGGCTGAGGGCGGGGTACGCAATGGTCATTTGAATGTCCTCCGTAGCTCGCAATTACCCGCTGCCGCCCCGAAGTGTCCGCCAACGAAGAACCGAAGTGGCATCCCGTTTGTGAGGGATTCGTGAGGGTGCACGAGGGCAGCGATTTCTCCGCCGGCTTCTGCGGTAGCGTAGCAGTCGTCGAGGAATCCAACCAGCAACCCAAGGAGTAATCTTATGAAGCGTGCACTTATCGGGGCCGCAACACTGGCGGCCTTGTCCGTCACTGGATTTTCGGCCCATGCAAGCTGCGCTGACCCGAGAATGGCGGGGCAGCAGGGTGCGTATCAACCGATGTCCCCCCTGATGCTGCAGAATTTAGCCGGTGAGGGGAGATGGGACAACGGATCGCATGTACCCGGTATCGTGGGCACTTGGCATGTGACCTACACGGTCGAGGGAGCGCTGTTTGCCGACGCGCTCATTCAATGGCACAGCGACGGGACGGAGTGGGAAAACATCAATCTTCCGGTCCTGGCCGGAACCATCTGCCTGGGTTCGTGGAAGCAGCTCGATGAGACGCATTTTTTCCGGCACCACATTGGCTGGCTCTATGCGAACGGAAACCTGGCGGGGTATTTTACCGAAAACGAGACGGACGAAATCTCCAGCGACCGCACCTCGTATAGCGGAACCAATGAACAGAAGATCTACATCACCGGCCAGCCGATGCAAGAGGTGACCGGCACGTCGTCGGCGACGCGAATCTGGCCTTGAGCTATCGGCGTTTCCATTCGGCTGTGCTCCCGCCCTTGGTCATCGGAGGGCGGGAGCACGGTGGCGCTGGATTGATCACTCAACCGTCCCTTGCATCCGTCGCTGAGTGAGGCGAGCGGCGACGGCAAAATCGAAAGGCCGTCAGGTGCGCCCGGTGAGTTCCTGGATCAGCCGCACGACGTGCTGAATCCCGCCCTCCTTGCTGAGCGCCGGCGCCAGAACGGGATCCTGCAGCAGGTCGAACAGCGAGCGCTGCACGCCGTCGACCCAGACCCGGGTGGCGATGAGCCGCGCACCATGGCTGTAGTCGGCGTAGCGCCATCCGTGGACCGTGCTCAGCGGCTGGATCGGCGCGCTCGGCGCCGTGTGCCAGCCATAGATCGCGACGCGGTCGAGCTTCTGCCAGAGCAGGTTGGTCAGCACCAGATCCTTCTTGTGGCCCGCCGTCAAAGCGCCGACCGGAGCGCCGAGCGCCTCGCGCTGCGCCGCGACGAGTTCGTTGTGGTGAACCAGGTAGAACGTCGAGCGCATTTCATCACTGGCAGGAAGCGGCTGCGGCGTGAGGCGCACCGTCGCCTGTGCGTAAATGGCGTCGACGACCTTGGGCGTGGGCAGGCTGAGTCCGAACCGGTCGGCCACCTGCAGCGCCGTCTGCAGCCGCATCGGCATCAGCACGTGGTCCTGGTCCGATCCGATCGCCAGATAATCCGGAGCTGCGCACACCACGATGTTGGACGTGCGCCCGTCCTTCTGACGTGCCGTGAGCGAGATCGGCACGAAGCGGCGCAGAGATTGCGGAATATTAGCCGCCAGCAACTCCCGGCTGATCATGGCCTCGCGCTCGTCGCCGGCGAGCCCCGCGATCGTCTGGGCAAATTGCCGTCCGCCGGTGGCACCGGGGGCGCGGGCTGGAATTTGCTGCGTGGACGTGTCTTCGCAGGCAGCACGCGCCGCTTCGCCCGCCTGGCCGACGGCCGGAAGGCTCGATATCAGGAGGACGGCGGCAACCGCGACAGGGCGCTGCCACCGGGACTCGGTCCGGGGCTGGTTCATGAACAACATCCAATCAGGGTACCAAACCGATCTCGAAAATACCTAAGCTTGCTGCAGTGCACGCCAACCATCGGATGCGGAAACTGCGGATCGCGGGGCGACGGGTCCCGGGTTTACCCTGCAGATATGGGAGCAGGTTGGACGATTTAAAGGTGAAGACCCCGCGCATTTATCCTGACCGTGAAACGGCCGGCAAGGAACTTGCCGCGGCGCTGCGCCAGCGCGAGCTTCAGGGGCCGGTCGCGGTGCTCGGCTTGCCGCGGGGCGGTGTACCGGTGGCCTATCCCGTGGCGTGCGCGTTGGGGGCTCCATTGGACGTGCTCGTCGTGCGCAAGATCGGCATGCCCGGGCGGCCGGAGTATGCCGTGGGTGCGCTCGCGAGCGGGGGCGTGCTGGTGTGGGACCCGCGCTTGGCGCACGGCGACCGCGACGCCGCGCACATCGTGCATGAGGAACGTATGGAACTCGCGCGCCGTGAGCAGGCTTATCGCTGCGGCCTGCCGCCGCTCGATCTTAAGGGCCGGACCGTCGTGCTGGTCGATGACGGCCTGGCCACCGGTTTGACCATGGTCGCTGCGGTGCGCTCAGCCCTCAAAGCCGGCGCTGTGCGCGTTCTTGCGGCCGCACCGGTGGCGTCCTCGGAAGCGGTGGCGCTGGTCGAGGGCGAGGGCGCCGAGGCCGCCGTCCTGCAGACACCCCCAGGCTTGAGCTCGATCGGAGAGTGGTACGGCCACTTCGAGCAGCTGAGCGACGGGCAGGTGCTGCGCTTGCTGAAGAAATCTCGCCCGCGGCCGGTGCAGCCCGTATAATGCGGCATTGCGCTTCGGCACTGCCGCGCCTGGTCGTGCGCTCGAGGCGCTCACCCCCTGTCGAAAGAAATACCGCCTTGGCACCGCTCAGTTTCTTACGCCGATTGAGGCTCGCACCCACGGATTTGCTGCGAGACGCCACGTACCGGCGCCTCTGGAGCTCCATATTGATCTCCTCGTTCGGGGGCCAGGTGACCCTGCTGGCGCTGCCGCTATCGGCTGCAGTGCTGCTGCATGCCTCGCCCACTCAAATGGGCCTGCTCACGGCCATGGAGATTGCCCCGTTCGTCCTGTTCTCCCTTCCGACCGGAGTCTGGCTCGATCGCGTCCGCAAGCTCCCCGTTTACGTGGTCGGCGAATTGTCGATAGCGGTCACGGTGGCGAGCGTACCTCTGGCATGGTGGCTGGGATGGCTGCGGATCGAGTGGTTGTACTTGGTCGGATTCGTCATCGGCGCGGTGAACACCACGGCGGGCAGCGCGGCGCAGATCGTGCTCACGCAGATCGTGCCCCGCGAGCGATTGGTCGAGGCGCACGCGAAGAACGCGCTCGCATCTTCGACCGCCGAGGTCACCGGACCCGGCGCGGCCGGCGCCCTCATCAAGATCACCGGCGCGCCGGTCGCATTGCTCGCCGATGCGGTGCTGTTGATGGTCTCCGCCAGCATCCTGCGCGGGGTGGCGGTCAAGGAAACGCCGAGCCTGCGAAATCCGCCGTTCTGGCCCGCCATGCGCGAGGGATTGGATTTCGTGCGCGGCCATTCCCTGCTCGTCACCATGGCCGCATGCGTCGGAATCTGGCAGATGTGCAATCAGGCCGCCATGGTGATTCAAATCCTGTTCGCCACGCGCCAGCTGGGGCTCACCGAGCGGGGCGTGGGGCTCTGCTACGTGGCGCTGGGGGCGGGCACGGTGTTGGCGAGCGCCATCGGGTATCGGGTGGTGCGCTGGATGGGCAATGGGCCCACCCTCGTGCTGGGCTTTGGGGTCAGCGGCGTAGGGTGGCTGGTGCTGGCGGTGGCGCCGCTCAATGCCCTCGGCGTGGCCGCCTACGTCTATATGCTGTTCTCCTTCGGCGTGGGCGCGGTGTTCATTTTCATCAACTTCCTGTCCTTGCGGCAGTCCGTGACGCCTGGGCCCATGCTCGGGCGCATGACCAGCACCATGCGCTGGCTGATCCTGTTGCCGGCGGGTCCGGGCGCGCTGCTCGGCGGCTGGCTGGGAGAGCATCTGGGATTGCGGGTGGCGTTGGGTTTCGCCGGCAGCACTGCCATGCTGCTCTCGCTCGTGGCGCGCCGGCTTGAGGTGATACGCAGCGTCAGAACGCTTCCGACCCTCAGCGCCGAAGCGGTGACGCCTTTTGCCGCAGATTCCGGCCCCATGTGAATTAGTGGATTTAACCCTTTGATTTTGTTACCCTTGCGTCCTCATGAATAGTCCCACTGACGGTCTTTGCGTCGAGAAGGTCCATGTTTGGCGGGGCGACCGTCATGTGCTTCGGGGGATCAGTCTCGAGGTGGGCCCGGGAGAGTTGATGCACGTCTCGGGTCCCAACGGCACCGGCAAGACCACGTTGCTCCGGGTGGTCACGGGTCTTTTACGTCCGGAACAGGGTCGCGTGGTGTGGTGCGGCAAGGCGATCGCCGGCGCTCCGTACGATTATCAGAGTGAGCTGGCCTACTCATCGCATGAGCCGGCTCTCAAGGGCGACTTCACCGCCTTGGAGAATCTGCGCTTCATGGTGCGCATGAGGCGCCGCGCGGCGGACGATGAACTCGCGGCGTGCCTGGAGCGGACCGGGGTGGAGGGCTGCGCGGATTTGCCGGCGCGGGTGCTGTCGGCGGGGCAGCGGCGCCGGGTTGCCATGGCGCGCGTCCTGGCCCTGCGCGCGCGATTGTGGCTGCTGGACGAACCCTTCACCAATCTGGATACCGCCGGGTCGGAGCTCGTGTCGGACTTGCTGGCGGAACACATCGGGCGCGGGGGTCTCGCGCTCGTGGTGGCGCATCATGACCTACAGGTGGCTGGGAAGAGCCGTCGGCTGGCTCTTCACGGATGACCGGGACCGCGGAAGCCATGGTGTTGATGCTGCGGCGGGAACTCACTTTGAGCTTCCGCCGGCCGGATCAGCTCATCCAACCGCTGGTGTTCTTCTTGATCGTGACGACGTTGTTCCCGCTGGGGCTCAGCTTGCAGCTGTCGTTGCTGCGCGCGGTGGCGCCCGGTGTGCTCTGGGTGGCGGCCCTGTTGGCGTCGCTCCTGTCGCTCGACGCGATGTTCAAGAACGATGCGGACGATGGGACCCTGGAACAGCTGGCTTTGTCGGGACAGGGGCTGTATGTGATCGTCGTGGCGAAAACGCTGGCGCATTGGCTGGTGAGCGGTGCCGCATTGGTGGTGGTGTCCCCGGTGGTCGGCATGGCGCTGGCCATGCCCTCGTCGGCGTTTGGGACCATGATGTGGAGCTTGGGGTTGGGCACCTTGACCTTAAGCTGGCTGGGGGCGATCGGCGCGGGCCTCACCGTGGGACTCAAGCGCGCCAACGTGCTCCTGTCCTTGATCGTCCTGCCGCTGGCAATGCCGCTGCTCATTTTCGGCGCAGGGGCCACCGACCGGGCCATCTCGGACATCAGCCCGGCGGGCGCTCTGTATCTTCTGGCGGCGCTTTGCGTGATGACGTGTACCCTGGCGCCTTTCGCGGCTGCGGCCGCGTTGCGCATCAATCTGGAGTGAGGCGGAACGGCAATGTGGACATGGTTTTTCAGGCTCGCATCGCCGCCGCACGTCTACCGCGCTGCCGCCGCATTGACGCCGTGGTTCCTGGCCTCGGCCGCCGTCGCGATCGGTTTCGGGCTGATCGACGGCCTGGTCTTCGCGCCGCCGGATTATCAGCAGGGCGATGCCTTCCGGATCATATACGTGCACGTGCCGAGCGGGTGGCTGTCGATGTTCGCCTTTACGTCGATGGCGCTGGCGGGTGGAATCGGCCTGATTTGGCGCATCAAGGTGGGACATGCCGTGGCCGCCGCGGTGGCTCCCATCGGGGCCTCGTTCACGGCGGCGGCGCTGCTCACGGGGTCGCTGTGGGGACGGCCGATGTGGGGAACTTATTGGGCCTGGGACCCTCGTTTGACTTCCGAGCTGATACTGTTGTTTTTGTACGTCGGGGTTATGTCGTTGCGCCCGGCTTTCGAGGATCCGGGGCGCGGCGACCGGGCGGCGGCCTTGCTGGCGATCGTCGGCGTCGTGAACGTGCCGATCATCCATTATTCAGTGGTGTGGTGGAACTCGCTGCACCAAGGGGCCACGGTTGCTAAACTCGGCAAACCGCTCATCGCGAGCAGCATGTTGTGGCCGCTGCTGTCGATGTTCCTGGGCTTCATGCTGTTCTTCGGGGCGGTACTGTGCATTCGGCT
This sequence comes from uncultured Gammaproteobacteria bacterium, assembly GCA_963707765.1. Taxonomy (GTDB): domain Bacteria; phylum Pseudomonadota; class Gammaproteobacteria; order Steroidobacterales; family Steroidobacteraceae; genus Bog-1198. The sequence goes on from CAVPQZ010000001.1 coordinate 1,102,870, forward strand.
GCGGGGCGAGGTGCTCAATCGGGAGCGCCAGGCCACGTGGGTGCGGGAGGCGATGAAATCATGATTCGAGACAATTTTTGGTCCATGGGCGGATACGCCCGCTTCGTATGGCCGTCGATCGGCATCGCCCTCGCGGTATTGGCGTGGAACCTGTGGTCGGCGGAGCGCTTTCTGGCGGCCGCCCGGCTGCGCGCGAAGCGTGCGCTGGCCATGGACGAGGCCGCCGGGAGCCACGCCGCGGGCGGCGTATGACACCCCGGCGCAAGCGGCTGTACGTCGTGCTCGCCATTCTGGGCGGAGTGGCCGCTTCCGTGGCGCTCGCGACCATGGCGTCGCGCGAGAAGCTCATGTTCTACTACGATCCCAGCCAGATCGCCGCCGGCAAGGCGCCGGCCAACAAGCGCTTCCGGGTCGGCGGCATGGTGGTGAAGGGGAGCGTGGCACGCAAGTCCGGAGACCTGACGGTGCGCTTCGTGCTGACCGATATGGCGCACGAGATTCCGGTCGAATATACCGGCGTATTGCCCGACTTGTTCCGTGAAGGGCAGGGCATCATCGCCCACGGAACGCTGAATGCGGACGGCGCCTTCGTGGCGGACGAAGTTCTCGCCAAGCACGATGAGAAATACATGCCGCCGGAGGTTGCCGCCTCCATGAAGCAGAAGGCGGCAGCCGCCAGCCCGAACCACGGACAGCCCACCAGCTGAGGCTCCAGAAATCATGACACCAGAACTCGGGGTATTCGCCCTCATATTGGCTTTCTGCCTCAGCCTGTCGCAGTCGTTCTTCGGGCTCGTGGGCGCCTGGCGGGACAAGCCCGCCTGGATGTCGGTGGCCCGCCCCGCCGTGACCGGACAGTTCGTGTTCGTGGTGGTGGCGTTCGGGTGCCTGGTGTACTCCTTCGTCAACCAGGACTTTTCCGTCCTGTACGTCGCGCGCAACTCCAATTCGCATCTGCCGATGTTCTTCAAGGTGGCGGCGGTGTGGGGAGCCCACGAGGGCTCGCTGCTGCTGTGGATCCTGATCCTGTCCATCTGGAGCGTCTGCGTCGCCGCCTTCAGCGGCAACCTGCCGTTGACCTTCCGGAGCCGAGTTCTCGGCGTCATGGGATTGGTGAGCAGCGGCTTTCTGCTGTTCACATTGTGGACCTCCAATCCCTTCGAGCGGCTGATACCGGCGGCCCAAGACGGCGCGGATTTGAATCCCGTGCTGCAGGACTTCGCGCTCGCCATCCACCCGCCGATGCTCTATACGGGCTACGTGGGCTTTTCCGTGGCGTTCGCGTTCGCAATCGCCGCGATGCTCGAAGGCAAGCTGGACCAGACCTGGGCCAAGTGGACCCGGCCGTGGACCATCTTCGCGTGGATCTTCCAGACCATCGGCATCGCGTTGGGGAGCTGGTGGGCCTATTACGAACTGGGCTGGGGTGGTTGGTGGTTCTGGGACCCGGTGGAGAACGCCTCGTTCATGCCCTGGCTGGTGGGCACGGCGCTCATTCACTCGCTCGCGGTGACGGAGAAGCGGGGGATCTTCAAGAGCTGGACGCTGCTGCTGGCGATATTCGCCTTCTCGCTGAGCCTGGTGGGCACCTTCCTGGTCCGCTCCGGCGTGATCGTCTCGGTGCACTCCTTCGCCACGGATCCGACCCGCGGCCTCTACATCCTGGCGTTTCTCGTCGTGACCATCGGCGGATCGCTGACGCTGTACGCCTGGCGGGCGCCGAAGCTGTACGTGCCGGGTGGCTTCGAGTTGTTCTCGCGGGAATTCTTCCTTCTGGTGAACAACGTCATCCTGGTGAGCGTGGCGGGCCTGGTCCTGTGGGGCACGCTGTCGCCGCTGCTCTACGAGCTCTTGGGACTGGGCAAGATCTCGGTGGGGCCGCCGGTGTTCGCGGTGATGTTCCTGGTGCCCGTCCTGCCGCTGATGGCGTTCATGGCGATCGGCATGCATTCGGTGTGGCGCCGCGGACGATTCACGGTCGCGCCCAAGGCGATGTGGTCGCTGTTCGCGGCGGCGGTGGTGCTGGCCGTGCTGGTGCAGGGATTGTTTTTCCGTTCCTTCCACTGGGTCGGCCTGGTGGGCATGGGATTCGGCCTGTGGGTGATGTTCTCCGCGCTGTTCGAGCCGGTGCGCCGCCTGCGGCTGGGTCAGTCGATCCCGCCGGCGCTGCTGGGCATGGCGATCGCGCACCTGGGGGTGGGCATGTTCGCGATCGGCGCGAGCGGCGTCGAGAGCTACAAGATCGAGAAGGACGTGGCGTTGAAGCCGGGCGGCAGCTTTGCGGTGGCCGGTTACGATTTCCGCTTCGTGAGCGCTCACGACCTGCGCGGGCCGAATTTCGATGCGGTGGAGGCGGTGGTCGAGGTCACCCGCGCGGGCCGGCTGGTGACGATCCTAAAGCCGCAGAAGCGGCACTTTTGGGCGCAGCAATCGGACAATAGCCAGGCCGCAATCTCCGTCAACTGGGCGCGCGACCTGTTCGTGGCCATGGGGAACCCGCTGGGCGACGGCGCCTGGAGCATGCGGATCCAATACAAGCCCCTGGTGCGCTACATCTGGCTGGGGGCACTCGTGATGGCGATCGGCGGATTCATCGCCGCGACCGATCGGCGCTATCGGACCCGGGTGCCGGCGCAGGACGCCGTGACATCGCCGAATCGCGAGCCGAAACTCAAGGTGGCGTGATGTGGAAGTTTCTCCTGCCGTTCGTGGCATTCGTCGCTCTCGCGGTGCTGTTCGCCTTCGGCCTCAATCCGAAGCGCGACATACGTGCGCTGCCCTCGCCGCTGATCGGCAAGGCGGCGCCGTCCTTCTCGCTCACCAATGTGCTCGACCCGGGCGCGCAGGTGAGCAACTCGGCGTTCAAAGGCCAGGTGTACATCGTCAACGTCTGGGGCACGTGGTGCGAGGCCTGCCGGCAGGAGCATGAGGCGCTGCTCGAGATCGCGCGGCAGAAAGTCGTTCCCATCATCGGCCTCGTGTACATGGATCAGCGGGACAACGCCAAGGCGTGGCTTGAGCAGCTGGGCAACCCGTACACGGCGGTCGCCATCGACACCGACGGCCGCACGGTCATCGATTGGGGAGTCTACGGAGCGCCCGAGACCTTCCTGGTCGACGGGCAGGGGCGGGTGGTCTACAAATTCATTTCGCCGATGACGGCCGAGGTTTGGCAGCAGGAGTTCCTGCCGCGCATCGCCGCGGCCCGGCGGGCCGGAGCATGAACCGGATGACCTTTCGCACGCGTCTGCGCGGGTTCGTCCTCGTCGCGCTCCTCGCGGGGCCGCTGGCCGCAGGACCCGGAGCCTGGGGGCTGGACGCCAATGGCCAGCTCGAGGATCCCGCCTTGCAGGCACGGTTCGAGCACATCGCGCAGAATTTGCGCTGCCTGGTGTGCCAGAACGAGTCCATCGCCGATTCGAACGTGGAACTCGCCAGCGACCTGCGGCGCCAGGTGCGCGAGATGCTGGAGGCGGGCAAGAGCGATGATGCCATCTTCGACTTCATGACGGACCGCTATGGAGAGTTCGTGCGCTTCAACCCGCCGCTGGAGCCGAAGACGGCCCTGATTTGGGGAGCTCCATTCCTGGCCCTGGTCCTGGGAGCCGCCATCATTTATCGCATCGTGCGCCGCCGTTCGAGCATGCCGCTGGACGATGATCCGGCGCCGGCACCGGAACAGAAGTAATCCATGACAACATTCATCGTCGTCGCAGCCTTCATGGCTGCGCTCGCAGCCGCCGCCGTGGCGGTGCCTCTTTGGCGCCACCGTCAAACCCGCGTGCTCGGCGCCATCGCCGGGGTGTTGGTGGCCGCCGCCGCCGCGGGGCTCTATCCCCTGTGGTCGAATTGGGACTGGCACGCGCCGAGCGAGGTCACGGCGAGTCCGGAAGTGCTCGCGATGGTCGCGAAGCTCGAGAAGCATCTGGTCGAAGATCCGAAGGACTTGAAGGGATGGCTCATGCTGGGGCGCTCGTACGGAGCTCTCGAGCGGATGGACGACGCCGTAACGGCCTACGATCACGCCCGCCGGCTCGATCCGGCCAACGCGGAGGCGGCATTGGGTCTGGCGGAGGCCATGAGCCTGCGCGCCGGGGGCAGCATCTCGCCCGAGGCCTCGCAGCTCTTCGAACAGGCCCTCGCCCTGGATCCCGACAACCCGAAGGCGCTGCTCTATGGGGGCTTCGCGGCGGCCCAACGCGGCGATTTGGCCGCCGCGCGCAAGCGCTGGCTGGCGCTCAAGGCCATGAACCCGCCGGCGCAGATCGAGCAACTTCTGGACTCGCGCATCGCCGAGCTCGGACCCGCCGGGGCCGCAGACGTCCCCCCCGCCATGGCCGGCCCCGCAGCGGCGCCGGATGCGGCGGCGATGGGTGGCGGCGCGGCGGGTCCGGCCGGGGCTAGCCCGCCCGGGGGCAGCCCCGCGGCGGGCCCACAGGTGTGGCTGAACCTGCAGATTGCGCCGTCGCTCAAGTCCCGTCTCAAGGCGGACGCGCCGCTCTTCGTGTTTGCGCGCGAACCCGGCGGGTCGGGTCCTCCCCTGGCGGTCAAACGGCTCACCAGCTCGGCCATCGGCACCCGAATCCAGCTGTCGGCCGCGGATTCCCTGATGCCGGGGCGCAGCCTCGTCGCGGGGCATCAGGTGTCCGTCACGGCGCGGGTATCCTTCAGCGGACAGCCGTTGCAGGCGGCAGGCGACTTATACGGCGAGCTTACTTATGATGTCGGCCACGACGGGGCGCGCGATCTGGTCATCGATCGAATAGCCGAATAAGGAACCGCATCTTGCTGAACGATTCGCCTGCCGAGGGCATCTGGTTCACGCCGCGTCTGGCGCGCTGGCTGCTGGCGGTTGTGGGGGTCGCGGTGCTCGTGGTGCTGGCAGTACGCCTGACCCAGGCTTTCGGTCCCAAGAAGGCGGTGAACCTGGTGGGCATTCCCACCGTGTCGGTCACCCGGGTGGGGGTGAGCACGGTGCCCACCACCATCGAGATCACCGGCACCATTGCGGCGCGCTACGACACGCCCATCGGCGTCGAGGGCGACGGCGGCCGAGTTGCCGCGCTCTACGTGGAAGCCGGCGACCATGTCAGGAAGGGCCAGGTCCTGGCGCGTCTCAACGTGTCCGTCCTGGAGCCGCAGGTCGCCAATCTCCAAGCCGCGCTCGAACAGGCCCGCGCCGAGCAGGAGCTGGCCGATGCCGAATACCATCGCGCCGAGACGGTCGGCGCCGCGGGCGCTTTGTCGGCCGAGGACACACAGCGGCGCAAATCCGCTTCGGTGACGGCGGCGGCCAAGGTCAAGCTGGCCCAGGCGCAACTGGCGGAGGCGCAGGCGCGGCTGGCGCGGGCCGAAGTGCGCGCCCCGGCCGACGGCGTCATTCTCACGCGCACCATCGAAGTGGGCCAGACGGCGACGCCGGGCGGCGAGCCCTTGTTCCGCCTCTCCGAGGGAGGTGAGGTGGAATTGCGGGGCCAGGTGGCCGAGCAGGATCTGCCGCAGTTGAAGGTCGGTCAGGATGCCTCGGTGCAGCTCACGGGCATGAGCCAGCCGTTTCCTGGAAAGGTGCGTCTGCTCGGCGCGGTCATCGATCCCAAGACCCGCCTGGGGACGGTGCGCGTCGCGCTGCAGCCCGATCCCGCCCTGCGCCCGGGAGCGTTCGCGCGCGCGCAGGTCACGGTGAGCCGGGAGAAGCGCGCTGTCCTTCCGCAGACCGCCGTCCTCACCGATGAGAAGGGCACCTACGTGCTCGTGGTCGCCGCCGGCAACAAGGTCGAGCGACGTCCCGTGCACGTCTCCGGAATCGTATCGGCGGGAGTGACCATCGATGAGGGGCTGGCGGGCGAGAACTCCGTGATCGCGACCGCCGGGGCGTTCCTCAAGGAGGGCGAGGTGGTGAGACCGGTACCGATAGGGCCGGCCGGCCCCGCCGCCGCGGGACCGGCGCCGGCCGTGGCCGAGCAGGGCGCATCGTGAAGAACATCTCGGCCTGGGCGATCCGTCACCCCATCACGCCCATCGTGCTGTTCGTCGTGCTGTTCTTCCTCGGCATAGTGGCCTTCATTCGCCTGCCCATCAACCTCATGCCGGACATTTCCTTTCCGCTGGTCAGCGTCTCGATCTCGCAACCGGGCGCTTCCCCGGTCGAGATGGAGACCCAGATCGCGCAAAAGGTGGAAGGCTCGATCGCGAGCATCGGCAACGTGCGCAACATCACCACCTACATCATCGAGGGAACGGTGAACATCGACCTGGAGTTCCAGATCGGCACGCCCATCGACCGCGCGGTCACCGACGTGCGCGACGCCGTGGCCAAGGTGCGCAACGATCTGCCCCAGGGGATCATGGAACCTCTGGTGCAGCGGATCAACGTCGACGGCGACGCCATCGCCTACTACGCGGTGACCACCACCACACTCACGCCCGAACAGCTCAGCTGGTTCATCGACAACACCGTCACCAAGCGCTTGCTGGCCGTGCCGGGCGTCGCCCAGGTTTCGAGGAGCGGCGGCGTCACCCGGGAGATCCGCGTGGAGCTCGATCCCGGCCGGATGCAGGCGCTCGGCCTCACGGCGTACGACGTCAACGAACAGCTTCGGGCGCTCAATCTCGATGCGCCCGGCGGGCGCGCGCAGGTCGGCGGCGGCGAGCAATCCATCCGGGTGTTGGCGAGCGCGCGCAGTGCCGAGGCCCTGGCGGACACCCAGATCATGTCCGGGACCGGCCAGATGTTCCGGCTGCGCGAGATCGCCGACGTGCACGACGGGGTCGCGGAGGTCCGAAGCCTCGCGCGCCTCAACGGCCGACCCGCCACGGCGTTCGGCATATTCAAGGCCAAGGGCGCCTCGGACGTGAGCGTCTTCCGGGCTGCGCAGGCCGAACTCGACAAGATCGGCGCCGAGAAGCCGGATGTGCAGATGACCATGACCTTCACGACGGTGGACCACACCCTGCGCAGCTACGATGCCTCCTTGAGCGCACTGGTGGAGGGGTCGATACTCGCGGTGATCGTGGTATGGCTGTTCCTGCGCAACGGGCGGGCCACGCTGATTTCGGCGCTCGCGATCCCGCTGTCCGCGGTTCCGACCTTCGCCTTCATGCAATGGATGGATTTCACGCTCAACCAGATCACGCTGCTGGCGTTGTCGCTGGTGGCGGGCGTGCTCGTCGACGACGCCATCGTGGAGATCGAGAACATCGTGCGCCACATGCGCATGGGCAAGAGCGCCTATCGGGCCGCCATGGATGCCGCGGACGAGATCGGCCTGGCGGTGGTCGCCACCTCATTCACCATCATCGCGGTATTTCTGCCGGTGAGCTTCATGGGAGGGGTCACCGGACAGTACTTCCGCCAGTTCGGGCTGACCGTGGCCGTGTCGGTGTTCATGTCGCTGCTGGTGGCCCGTCTGATCACGCCCGTGCTCGCGGCTTATTTCCTGCGGCGCGACGCCATGGACATGGCGCGGCACCCGGACGGCCCCTTCATGCGGCAATACCTCTCCATGCTTGGCTGGTGCGTGGCGAACCGCTGGAAGACGGTGGCCGGCGGCCTGGTGTTCTTCGCGCTGTCCATCCTGGCCATGACCATCATTCCCCAGGGATTCGTGCCGCCGGAGGACTTCGGCAGCTCGCAGTTGAATGTCGAGGTGCCGCCGGGGGGCACGCTCGAGGACACGGCGCGGGTGTCCGCCGCCGCGGCGGCCGTGCTCAGGAAGTCGCCCGACGTGGTCAACATCAACGAATTCGTCGGCGACACCACGGGGGAGATCCAGGACGGCACGATGTACGTGAGCCTGGTGCCGCGGTCGCAGCGCTCCCTTAGTCAGAAGCAGTGGGAGCAGTCCATGATGCCGCTGCTCGCCCAGGTGCCGGACGGGCATCTGGACTTTTCCAACGGCGGAGGCCGGGATGTCGAGTTCTACATGGTGGGGGACGACCCGAGGTTGGTGGAGAGGACCGCACAGCAGGCCGTAGCGGAAATGCAGACCTTGAGCGAGTTGCGGGCGCCGCGCATCAAAGGCGATTTGCCGCGTCCGGAAATCGTGGTCAAGCCGCGGCTCGACATGGCGGCGCAGCTGGGCGTCAGCGTGCAAAGCATCAGCCAGACCATCCGCATCGCGACACTGGGCGATCTGCCGCAGAATGGGGCGAAATTCTCGCTGAGCGATCGGCAGATCCCGATTCGCGTGAGCCTCACCGAGAGCGCGCGCCGGGACCTCGCCACGCTCGAGAACCTGCCGGTCCCCACCGCATCGGGAACGGCCGTTCCGCTGAAGACGGTGGCCGACCTGTCCTTCGGCCAGGGGCCTTCCGTGGTACGCCGCTATAACCAGAGCCGGCGCTTTCGACTGGGCGCGGACCTCGCCCCCGGGGTGGAGCTGGGAACGGCCACCAAGAAGATCGATCAGCTGCCCATTATGAAGCACTTGCCGGAGGGTGTGCGTAAGGTGCCGGTCGGCGACACGGAGTTCTTCCAGGAGATGATGCGGAATTTCGCGCTGGCCATCGGCGCCGGGGTGCTCATGGTGCTCGCGGTGCTGGTGCTCCTCTTTGCGCGGCTGTTCCAGCCCATCACCATTCTCTCGGCGTTGCCCTTGTCGATCGGCGGAACCGCGCTGGCGTTGCTCCTCACCAACCGGCCGTTCTCGATTTCCGTGGTCATCGGATTGCTGATGCTGATGGGCATCGTGGCGAAGAATTCGATCCTGTTGGTGGACTTCGCGATCGAGGAAATGCGCGCCGGCAAGCCCCGGCTCGAGGCGATCCTGCAGGCCGGACACAAGCGTGCGCGGCCCATCGTGATGACGACCGTGGCCATGATCGCCGGCATGCTGCCGGTGGCCCTCGGATGGGGCGGGGACAGCGATTTCCGATCGCCCATGGCCATCGCGGTGATCGGCGGCCTGGTCACATCGACGATGCTGACCCTGGTCATCGTCCCGGCCATATTCACGATCTTCGACGACATCGAGCGTTGGATGGGACCTAAGGCGGGGAAACTTCTGGCGGAGCCACCGAGCCTGGAGGAGCCGCCGAGGCCCGTGCAAGCCGGCCGCCCCGCTTGAGCCGGTCCGGGCGTCCGGGCGGCCGGTAAACCCGCGGTGCGGTCGCGCGTTCTTCGAGTATGCACCCCGCACCCGCCTTGATATTCGCCGCGTTGCTGGCGGCCGCGCCCGCCGTGGCGCGTGCGGATCTTCTGCAAGCGGTCAATTCGGCGCGGCTGCGGGCCTGCGTCCGGCCGGCTCGAGTTCCGCTGCAGGACAGCCCGCGGCTGCGGCAGGTGGCGCAGCAAATGGCCTCCGGCGAAACGCTCCACTCGGCCCTCGGGTCCGCCGGGTACCGCGCGACGCACGCCACGGTGCTGAAGGTGTCGGGTGCCATGAGCGACGGCGAAGTGAGCGGGTTGCTGGCCGCGCAGGATTGCGCCTTGCTGACGGATGCGCAATTCAAGGAGATAGGCGTTCAGCGGCGGGGGCGCGACGTGTGGATCGTACTGGCGGCTCCCGCGGCGATCCCGTCGCTGCGTGATGCGCCGCTCATCCGCCGGCAGATTCTGGACCTCGTCAACCAGGCGCGGCAGGCCGGCCGCCGTTGCGGCGCCAAGAGCTACCCTCCCGCCGCTCCGCTCAAGTTGAACACTGAACTGACGAGCGCGGCGCTCACGCATTCCCTCGACATGGCCGCGCACGGCGAGTTCGATCACCGGGGGCACGACGGCAGTTCGCCCGCGGCGCGCGTCGAGAGCGCCGGTTACACGCATTACGTCATCGTCGGCGAGAACATTGCGGCGGGCGCAATGACGCCCGCGGAGGTCACGGAGGAATGGCTGGGAAGTGCGCCGCATTGCGAGAACATCATGGACGCGCGGTTCTCCGAGATCGGAATTGCGTTCGCGGTCAGCTATTCGAGCAGCGAGCTCGTGTACTGGACCCAGGATTTTGCGGCGCCTCAGCGCGTGCGCAGCGCTCAGGCGGCTCCTAGTCGATGACGGCGTGTGGGTCGGCGGGAGCCTGGGCGGTGCGGGCACCCACGATGAACAACAGGGGAATCATCGCGAGCGTCAGATACATCATCAGCCGGAAATCATTGACGTAGGCAATCATCGCGGATTGCTGCGAGATCGCCGCATCCAGCGCCGCGGCGGCGGCAGGGCGGGCCGGATCGAAGGCGGCGGCGACCGCCGGGTCGTTCCAGGCCGGATTGGCGTAGGTGATCTTCTCCACCAGCGCGGCGTGGGTGGTCGTGGTGCTGCGGACCAGGACGGTTTGGGCGATGGAGATCCCGATGCTCGATCCCACGTTCCGGATGAGCGAGTAAATGGAGGTCCCCTGCGCCCGCATCCCCGGACTCAAGGTGGCGAAGGTCGCCGCGCTCAAGGGCACGAACACGAGACCGATCCCCATGCCCTGAAGCAGGCTCGGCCACACGATGTCGGCCTGCGACAGATCGAGCGAATAATGCGTCATCTGCCACAACGGCAGCGCGGTGAGCACGAGGCCCGCGAAGAGGATGAGGCGCAGATCGACCCTGCCCATGATACGTCCCGCGATCATCATCGTGGCCATGGTGCCGAGCCCCGACGGCGCGATCACGAGGCCGGTGGTCGCCACCGGATAGCCGAGCAAGTTTTCCAGCATCGTGGGCGTGAGGGCGCGGGATCCGAACAGCACCATGCCCACGATGAAGATGAACACCGATCCAGTCACGTAGTGGGCGTTCTTGAGCAGGCGGTAGTCCAGGAACGACTTGTCCACCCGGGACATCGCGGTGTGCGCCACGAAATAGGTGAAGGCGACGGTCATGACGATCGCCTCCGACCAGGTCTCCGTCGAGCCGAACCAGTCGTTCTGTTCCCCCCGATCGAGGAACAGCTGCAAGGCGCCCACGAACAGGCTCAAGGACGCGAATCCGAACAGATCGAATTGCACGCGCCTCGCGGCCGGTGTGGGCCGGATGTACCACCAGATCCCGTAGGTCGCCATCGCGCCGATGGGAACGTTGATGAAGAACACCCAGCGCCAGTCGTAGCTGTCGGTGAGCCAGCCGCCCAGCGTGGGGCCGAGTATCGGACCCACCATGACGCCCATGCCCCAGACGGCCATCGCCGGCCCTTGGCGCTCCGGCGGATTGATGTCCATCAAAACCATTTGCGACAGCGGCACCAGGGCGGCTCCGAACACACCCTGCAGCAGCCGGGCGGCGACGATTTCAGCCAGTGAGCTCGACAGGCCGCACAGCACCGAGGCGACGGTGAACCCGATGGTGGACGCCATGAACACATATTTCTGGCCGTATCGGTCGACCAGCCATCCGGTGAGCGGCGTGGCGATCGCCGCCGCCACGATGTACGAAGTCAAAACCCACGCGATCTGGTCCTGCGACGCGGACAGGGAACCCTGCATGTGCGGCAGCGCCACGTTCGCGATGGTGCTGTCCAAGCTCTGCATGATCGTGGCCAACATGATGGACACCGTGATCATGACCCGGTTGAGCGGGCGATTCATGAAACGGTGGCGATCACGCTCTGCAGATCCTCCAGGAGTCGGGTCGCCGTCTCGAGATCGGCGCGATCGACCTCAGCGAGCAACTCCGTGCGGACCTTGGCCGCCTCGGTCTTGACCTGGTCGTGCAGCCGGTATCCCGCCTCAGTGAGGACGACGCGCTTGACCCGCCGATCCGAGGGCTGCACTTCCCGGCTGACCAAGCCGGCCCTGACCAGGCGGTCCACCATGGCGACCATGGTCGCGCCCTCCACCCCGAGCTGGTCCGCGAGTTCCGATTGCGAGAGCGGGCGGGGCGCCCGGGCGGCGACCGCTATCGTGAGCCAGCTGGCCTGGCTCAACCCGAGGAATTTCAGGCGCCGATCGACCACCTGACGCCAAGCTCGGGCCGTGCCGTGCAAGGCCACCGAAAAGCGTTCCGCGAGGTCCATGAAGCAGCTCTCTAATCATTAGATAGCTAACTAAAATACCACGAAATCAAAATGGAGAACATCCGGCCTCCGGAGTGATATGCCGCGATCAGCCGGTCAGTTTCCGGGCCCAGACGAGCGTGGCCATCCCGGCAAAGGTCATGAGGAGGGATCCGAGGAGATGAGCGGCAATGGTACAGAAGGCCCACGCCATACGGCCGGCCTGTATCAAAGTGACGACCTCCGCCGAAAACGTGGAGAACGTCGTCAATCCACCGCAAAAACCGGTGGTAACGAACAGACGCCATTCCATCGGGATTGCCGGGTTCGCGGTGAACAGGGCGATGGCCATGCCGATGACATAGGCGCCGATGAGATTGGCCGCCAGAGTACCCGGCGGGATGGTGGGGAAATACCGGTTGAGCGCCAGCGATAGCGCCCATCGGAGCAAGGCTCCCAACACCGCACCCATCGCCACGGCCACCATCGATCGCCACCAGGTCATGGGTTCATCAGAGGCTCTCAACCATTGACATGCCGCATCCGACCGATCGTAATCTCTTTGCGGGACGATGCCTAGTTGAGCGGTGGAGCAAACGGGGGAAGACCATGAAGAGCGCGCACATCAAGACCGAATTGCCGGGACCCAAGGCCCGTGAGCTTCTCGCTCGCGACGCCCTGGTGGTGTCGCCGTCCTATCCGCGCGATTATCCGTTCGTGATGTCCCACGGCAAGGGCGCCGAGGTGTGGGACGTCGACGGCAACCGGTTCCTGGATTTTGCGGCCGGGATCGCCGTGTGCAGCACCGGACACAGCCATCCGGCGGTGGTGCGCGCCATCAAGGACGCCGCGGACCGCTTCCTGCACATTTCCTCCGATTACTGGCACGAGGGCCAGGTGCGCCTCGCCGAGCGCATGAACGAGCTGTCGCCCTTGAAGCAGCCGGCGATGAGCTTCTTCGCGCAATCGGGCACCGAAAGCGTCGAGGCGGCCCTCAAGCTGGCGCGCTACGTCACGGGCCGCGGCCGGTTCATCGGGTTCCTCGGCGGCTTCCACGGCCGCACCATGGGTTCCCTGTCGTTCACGTCGAGCAAGTACACCCAGCAAAAGGGCTTCTTTCCGACCATGCCGGGCGTCACCCACGTGCCGTACCCGAACAATTATCGGCCTCTGTTCGCCGGCGCAGATCAAGGGCGGGCGGTGCTGCGCTACATCGAGGACGTTTTGTTCGTTCACAACGTGCCTCCGAGCGAAGTGGCCGCGATCTTGGTGGAACCCATCCAAGGCGAGGGCGGATACCTCGTACCGCCGGACGGATTCCTGGCGGGCCTGCGGGATCTGTGCGACCGCCACGGCATTCTCCTCATTTTCGACGAGGTGCAGTCCGGCATCGGCCGTACCGGCAAGATGTTCGCGTGCCAGCACTGGGACGTGGCTCCCGACATCCTCACCTTGGCGAAGGGTCTGGGCTCCGGACTGCCCATCGGCATGGTGGTGGCCAAGCGCACGGTCATGCAGAAGTGGTCCCGAGGCGCGCACGGGAATACCTACGGCGGGAATCCGGTGTGTTGTGCGGCCGCGCTGGCGACCCTCGACCTGGTGGAAAAGGGCTATGCGGACAACGCCGCCGTGGTGGGTGCGTACTTCATGAAAAAGCTTCGGGCGCTCAAGGACAAGTATCCGGTGATCGGCGAGGTGCGCGGCAAGGGCCTCATGATCGGCATGGAATTGATCAGCGATTCCCTGGTCAAGACGCCGGCCAAGGACCTGTGCGACGCGGTCATCAACGGCGCCTACCACAATGGGCTGATCCTCCTGTCCTGCGGACAAAGCACCGTGCGGTTCATGCCGCCCCTGATGATCCAGGAATCCGATGTCGACGAAGCCGTGACGCTGCTCGATGCGACCATCGCGGAAGCGCTGTCGCACCCCAAGACGCACGCGCACGCCGCGCGGGGAGCGGCCACGGGAAGCACCTAGGGCGCCCGCGCAGCCCTCCCGGCGCCTTCAAGGCTCCTGCGGGCCGGCGAGGCGTCCGTAGCGTTTGAGAACGTCGCGGAGCTTGTCGTGCGGCAGGGCGATGACGCGGTGGTCGTCCACGCCGGTCATGTCGGAGGCCGCGATCATCGCATTGACGATGGCCTCCTCGGTCGCTTCGACCGTCGCTCGGAACACCGGGTCCAGTGAATCGTTGGGCAGCATCTTGATCTCGACGGCTTGAGCGGCCCCCGCCGCCCCCGAGTTCGCCGTGGAAAACGCGATGAAGATGTCGCCCGACTCGTTTCCAGAGATGCTGCCGTTACGGCCTAGACCCAGCGTGACCCGATGCGCGACGCGCTTGAGTTGATGGGGGAGGAGCGGCGCGTCCGTGGCCACGACCACGATGATGGAGCCATGCTCCTGGATGTCGGACGGCACGAAGGCGTAGGGGGTCGGTGCCGGAATCTCGCGGCCAACGGGAACTCCGGCGATGCGCAGATTCTCGCGCGTGCCGTAGTTGCATTGCACGAGCACGCCGACGGTGTAGCCGCCGTCTCCGGCGGTGAGACGCCGTGAGGCCGTGCCGATACCCCCCTTGTAGCCGTTGCAGATCATTCCCGTGCCGCCGCCGACGCCGCCTTCCTCGACCGCGCCTCCGTGTGCGGTATCGAGCGCGTGAAACGCATGCTCGGGCTTGACGTGGAAACCGTTGATGTCGTTCAGCCAGCCGTCCCAGGTCTCGGCCACCACCGGCAGCGACCACCAATATCCCGTGGCGTCCGCCGCACCGTGCGTGACGCGCCAGGCGATAGCCGCATCGCGCACCACACCCACACTGTGGGTGTTGGTGATCATCACGGGACCCTCCAGGAATCCCGATTCATCGATCCAGGCCGTGCCGGTCATCTCGCCGTTGCCGTTCTGCGAGAACCAGGCGGCGAATACGGGGTTGGATTTGGACTCCGGGCCGCGCGGCAGAACGGCGGTGACGCCGGTGCGGATCGGCCCCGCACCGACCCGCAGTTTGCCCGAACCCGAGATCAGCGTGGTGTGTCCGACCTGAACGCCGTCGACGTCCGTGATGGCGTTCAGTGGGCCGGGATCGCCGTCGAACGGCACGCCCAGATCGCGCGCGCGCACCTTTGGCTGCGCCCCGCCGGCCGGTTGCGCCGCGTGGGCGGGCTCGGCCGCGCCGGCAGGTTGCGGCACTTCGGCGGACTGCGCGGCGCCAGCGGCGCAGAATCCGGCCGCAAGAGCGGCGAGGGCAAGGGGCAGAATGCCGAACTTAAGATAATCACGCACTGTCCACTCCTTCAAGGGGCCATCCTCGGCGATGGTGCGCGGCCTAATTCGACCGCGCCTGCGCAATGGTAGACTAACCGCATGGTTTTCTTCCCGCTCCGGCATCAATTCGCGCTGTTCGGACTGCTGTACGCCCTCTGCAGCATCGCCCCGCAGCCGGCCGCCGCCGAAGAGAAGCGCTTGTACATCTACAACTGGGCGGATTTCATCGGTCCGCAGACCATCGCGAAATTCGAGAAACTCACCGGGATCAAGGTGACCTACGACATCTACGACGCGGAGGAGACCATGGAGGCCCGGCTCATGGCGGGCAGCTCGGGATACGATGTGGTCAGCGCGTCCACGGATTTCTTCAGCCGCGAGATCAAGGCCGGCGTCTACCAGGTGCTGGACCGGTCCAAGCTGCCGAATTGGAAGAATCTCGATCCCGGCATACTCGCGATCCAGGCTGCCTACGATCCGGGCAACGCCCATGCGGTCCCGTACCTGCATTCCATCAACGGCTTTGCCTATAACGTCGACATGATCAAGGCGCGCATGCCGAATGCGCCGGTGGACAGCCTGGACATGCTGTTCAAGCCGGAGATCATCTCCAAGTTCGCCGATTGCGGCGTGACGTTTCTCGACTCTGCGGAGGACGTTCTGCAACTGGCGCTCAAGTACCTAGGGCTCGATCCGAACACCAGCCGGCCGGAGGACTTTCACGCCGCCGAGGCGATGCTGATGAAGGTGCGCCCCTACATCCGCGCGTTCGACTCGTCCGAGTACATGAACGGGCTCGCCAACCGGGAGGTTTGCATCGCCATGTCGTGGTCGAGCGACTACGCCCAGTCATCCGCGCGCGCCCGGGCCGTCGGCATCAAGCTGAATCTGTCGTTCACCGTGCCGAAGGAGGGCGCCAATCAGACCTTCTCGTCCCTGCTGATCCCGGAGGGCGCTCCGCACCCCCAGGCCGCCTATGAATTCATCAATTTCATCCTGCGGCCGGACGTGATCGCCGACATCACCAACACCACTTTTTACGGCAACGACAACATCGCCTCGCGCGGCCTGGTCGATCCGGCCATTCTGAACGATCCGAACCTGTACCCTACCCCCGCCGTGGTGGCGAGATTGTATCGCTCGACCGAGATCACGGCGGCCACCGAGCGCATTCGGACCCGCACCTGGACCCGCATCAAGACGGCGAAATGATCGACACGGATGAGCCGCAATGAGCGAAGCATGAGCGCCCCGAAAACGACGATGGTGAGCTTCCGGCGCATGGAGGACGGAACGCGCGAGGACTACGAGATGCTGGACGCGTCGGAGCGCGAGTACGCCCGTAGGCTGCCGGACCACGTGCTCGCCGCGATCCGCAAGCTCGACAGCACCCTGGCGGGTTACCCGGTGAGCCGGCTCGAGCATTCGCTGCAGGCCGCAACCCGCGCGCTCAAGGACGGAGCCGACGACGAACTCGTCGTGGCCGCGCTCCTCCACGACGTGGGAGACGAGCTCGCCCCGTACAATCACGCCGCCATTGCCGCCGGGATGCTGCGGCCGTACGTGCGCCCCGAGGTGACGTGGATCGTGGAACAGCATGGCGTCTTCCAGAGCTACTATTATGCGCACCACTTGGGCGGCAATCGTCACGGGCGCGACCGGTTCCGCAATCATCCCTGGTATCAGGCGTGCGCGGATTTTTGCGCGCATTGGGATCAGTGCTCCTTCGATCCGGAGTATGCCTGGGAGCCACTGTCGAGGTTCGAGCCGCTGGTGCGGGAAATCTTCTCCCGGCCCGCGCACGATCCGAGGTTCGTCGGCGCCTAGCGCTCGGCCATTTGCGCGTCGATCAGCCGCTGCCGCTCGGTGCGGCGCATGAGATAGCCGGCGGTGAGCACGCCCGCCCCCACGAGGCAGATGATGAGGCTGGCGAGTGCATTGATGTCGGGGCTCACCCCCAGCTTGACCTTCGAGAAGATGACCATCGGCAGCGTGCTCGCACCGGGTCCGGAGACGAAGCTCGAGATCACCAGGTCGTCGAGCGACAGCGTGAAGCTCAGCAGCCAGCTCGAGGCAAGCGCCGGCGCGATGAGCGGCAGCGTGGTGTCGACGAAGGCGCGCACGGGCCCGGCGCCCAAGTCCATGGCCGCTTCCTCCAGCGACCGGTCGGCGGACTGCAGGCGCGACTGCACCGTGACGGTGACGTAGGCGGTGCAGAAGGCGATGTGCGCGATGACGATGGTCGTAAAGCCCCGATGCGGCCATCCGAACAGGTGCAGCATCGACACGAACAGCAGCAGTTGGGTGATTCCGGTGATGATCTCCGGCATCACCAGCGGGGCATTGACCATGCCGGTGAGCAGGAGCCGGGTGCGGAATGCCTTGAAGCGCACCAGGGATATCGCGGCGAGGGTGCCCAGGATCACCGATCCGGTGGAGACGGCGACGCCTATTTGAAGGGAGAGCTTGGCCGCGTCCAATATCTGATCGTTGTGCGCGAGCGCCGCGTACCAGGAGGTGGAGAACCCTCCCCATACGCTCACCAGCGGCGATGCGTTGAAGGAGTACGCGATCAGCACCAGCATCGGCAGGTACAGAATCGCGATGCCGACGCACAGGATGGAAATCAGCAGCGGTGAGGCGCGCTCGCTCACATCAGGCTTCCAGCTGTTTGGTGCTGTAATGCTGATACAGGGCGATCGGCCCCACGAGCAGCACGAGAAACACGATGGCCACGGCCGAAGCCACAGGCCAATCGCGATTGCCGAAGAACTCGTCCCAGAGCACCCTGCCGATCATCAGGTTGTCGGGCCCGCCCAGGAGCGTCGGGATCACGAACTCGCCGATCGCCGGAATGAACACCAGCATGGAGCCGGCAATGATCCCCGGCATGGACATGGGCAGGGTCACGTCGATGAAGGCGCGCCAGGGAGGGCTTCCCAGGTCGGCGGCCGCCTCGAGGAGGGAATGATCCAGCTTCTCCAGCGTCGCGAACAAGGGCAGCACCATGAACGGCAAATAGGAATAGATGATGCCGATGTACACCGCAAGGTTCGTCCGCATGATCTGCAGCGGCTGGTGAATGACCCCCAGCCACAGCAGTGCGGTGTTGAGAAGGCCGGTTTCGCGAATGATGCCCTCCAGGGCGTACACGCGGAGCAGGAACGAGGTCCAGAACGGAAGGATGATGACCAGCAGCAGGATGCTCTGGGTGCTCTTCGAGGTCCGGGCGATGGCGTAGGCCATGGGGTACCCGATCGCCAGGCAGATCAGGGTGGAAAAGAAGGCAGTCTTTAACGAATATAGATAGGAAAGGCCATACACTTCGTCGGTGAAGAGGTACTTGAAGTTGCCGAGGTTCAGCGTCATGTTGACGTGCCAATCCGCGCCGACGGAGAAGATGTCCGTAAACGGCGGTATCCTCACCGCCGTGTCGGCGAAACTGATGACCAGGGCGAACGCAAAGGGTATGAGAAAGAACACCAGCAGATACAGCAGCGGCGGCAGGATGATGAGCCATTTGCCGTGCCGCTTGAGCCACGCCCCGGTGCGGGGTGCGCGCGCCACCTGTCCGGGCTGCGCGTCAATCATGGGCGCGACCCGCGCGTGAGCCTGCGCCGGAAGAAGCCCAAGGGCGAGAGCCCCGCACCCCGGCCGCGCAAGGGTCGCGGCCGGCAGCGGCAGCGCCTGATCGAGGCTTGCATATCGGCGCTGCACATCTACGGTCCGTCGCGGACGACGGTCCAAAAAGTGGTGGCGATCGCAAAAATGTCACCCGGTATCGTCCGTTTCTATTTCAATTCAAAGGCCTCGATGCTGGTCGCATCGCTGCAGTTCCTGGCCGCCGAATTCGAACAACAGCTGCTGATTCCCGTGTCGAAGCTCAAATCGACGCCGGTGGCCGCGCTCGAGCTGTTGGTGGATCTCTATCTCGATCCGGATCTCGCCAGTCCCCGCAAGGTGTCGGTATGGTATTCATTCTGGGGCGAGGCGAGTTCACGACAGGAATACTACGACATTTGCGGACAGAAGGACGAGAGCTTCGCGGTGCTGGTGCGCCAGTTGATCGAGAACCTCATCATCGACACCTCGCAGCCGCAACTCGACCCGGACGGGGTCGCGCTGGGGCTCATCGGCGTGCTGGAGATGCTCTGGCAGGACTTCGCCTTCAAGACGGAGCTCGACATCGATCGGCCGGCGGCCAAGAGGCGCTGCATGGCGTATCTGCGCTCGATATTTCCCGGGCAGTTTCCGGTGCCCTCGGGAGGCATGTCTCGGCCGGCGGCCGGCGCGCGGCGCGTCCGCGGCTGGGCATACGCGGATGCGCGGATTCACGCGCTGGAGCGCGAGCGGCTGTTCCATGGCGCCTGGATCGTGGTAGGTCACGAATCGCAGGTGCCGCGCCGCGGGGATTTTCTGGGCGCCGACATCGGCTCGGAACGGCTGCTGGTCGTGCGCGGGGAATCGGGGTCGTTGCGCGCTCTGCGCAACAGCTGCCCGGAGTCGCCTCACGCGCTGGTCACGAGCGGCAGCGGACGTCTGGACGCCATCGAGTGCAGGCTGCATGGGCTGCGCTTCACCCTGGACGGCCGGCGAGCGGGAGCGGGGCGCGAGGACCTCGGTGTTCTCGAATTCAAGTCCGTGGGCGGGTTTCTGTTCGCGCGGCCCGGAGGGCCGGGGCGCGGCGCCGATCGCGGCCCCGAATCATCGCTCGAGCCGCCGGCGCCGGGCGGGTTGAGGATGCTGGGCCGGCCGTGGGAGACGCCGGTCGCGGCCGATTGGAAGGTGGTGGTCGAACTATGGCTGGAATCCATGGGGGATCTCGCACAGGAATCCACCATGGATTCGCTGGTTTGGCATGGTGCGCGCGCCGGCGGTCCGGGGTGGAGCGAGGGGCGCTACCGTACGCTGGTTCCGGGCGGAGCGGGCGAATGGCGCCGCCAGTTCATCGCGCCTCATCAATTGCTGGAGACCCGGCCCGACGGGATGTCGGTCCTGCAGGCGGTTCCGTCGGGCCCGGGGACGTGTGTGGTTCGGCGGCTGGACTACACCCGCGTCGCGGCCGACCGCCCGGCGCGCGCGGCGCTGCACCTGGCGCAGCGGCTCACCCCGTTCAGCCGGCGATCGACCCGGGACGCGGCGCAATCGATGCAACGGGGCATCGTTGAGTACGGCTACGAACTTCCGCCGACCTCGAGTTCCGCCGCCGTCGCTTGGTTCCGCGACCGGCTGCGGCATCGCATTCCCGAAATGGACGGCGCAGCGTAGCTCGAGGACGCGGCTCGGCGGGCAGCAGAGCGGTCCGGCGGCGGCTCTTGATATACTGCCGCCACGCATCGACCACCATTGGGGGATTCAAACATGAACCTGGCTACACTGACCACCGGCGACTGGCACAAGCGCGCCGCGGGCCTGCGCTATGAGACCGGACATTTCATCGACGGCAAGGTCGTCGATTCGGCGGCCAAGGGCCGGTTCACCGTCGTCAATCCCGCCACGGGATCGCCCCTGTGCGAGGTGAGCGCCGGCACCTCGGCGGACGTCGATATGGCGGTTGCCGCCGCCAAGCGCGCCTTCAAGTCGCGGGTGTGGAGCCGCATGGCGCCCCGCGATCGCATGGCCGTGCTCGCCAGGTACGCGGAGCTCATCATGCAGAGCGCCGAGCGCTTCGCGCTGCTCGACACGCTGTGCATGGGCAAGCCCATCAGCGACATGCTGAACATCGACGTTCCCGGATCGGCCAAGACGTTCGCGTATTTCGGTGAGCTCGTCGACAAGATCGACGGCGCCGTGACGTCTACGGCACAGGATGCGTTTCATTACATATTGCGCGAACCGCTGGGCGTCGTGGGGTGCGTCGTGCCGTGGAACTACCCGTTGATGATGGCCGCCTGGAAGGTCGCCCCCGCGCTCGCCGCGGGCAATTCAGTGGTGCTCAAGCCGGCGGAGCAGTCGCCCTTGTCCGCGCTGCTGATGGCGCAGTTGTTCCTCGAGGCCGGCGGCCCGCCGGGAGTGTTCAACGTGGTGAACGGCCTGGGCGAGGCGGCCGGGGCTCCGCTTGCCCTGCACAACGATGTGGCCAAGATCGCATTCACCGGTTCGACCGAGATCGGCAAGCAGATGTTGATCTACGCCGGTCAATCGAACATGAAGCGGGTCGCGCTGGAATGCGGCGGCAAGACGCCGCAGATTTTCCTGTCCGACCTGCCGGACATGGACACGGCGGTCACTTACGCGATCAACGGCATCTACGGGAACATGGGCGAGGTGTGCAATGCCGGTTCGCGGCTGCTGCTGGACCGCCCGATCGCCGAGGAATTCATCGCGAAATTCATTGCCAAGGGCAAGACCGCCTACCAGGCGGGCGATCCTCTCGACCCTTCCACCAATTTGGGGCCCCTGGTTACCGCGTCGCATCGCAGGCGCGTCATGGACTACGTTGCCCGCGGCAAGCAGGAGGGCGCGCGCCTCGAGTTCGGCGGAAATTCGCCGGAGCTGCCGGGCGCCTACGTCAATCCGACGCTGTTCACCGGGGTGAACAATCGGATGACCATCGCGCAGGAAGAGATCTTCGGGCCGGTTGCCTCGGTGATCGAGATCAACGGCATCGCCGAAGCGCTCGCCGTGGCGAACGACTCGATCTACGGCCTGGCGGCGTCGGTGTGGACGCGCGACTTGACGGTGGCGCACAAGACCGTGAGGGACCTCGAGGCCGGCGTGATCTGGGTCAATTGCTTCGACCACGGCGACATGACGCAGCCTTTCGGAGGCTACAAGCAGTCGGGTCAGGGCCGCGACAAATGCCTGGAGAGCCTGATCTCCTACACGCAGACCAAATCCGCGTGGATTCACCTCGGCTGACGGCCTCGTTTCAGTTGAAGTGCTTCGGCGCCTGCGGCAAGCGGAATTCGGGAATGCGCGAGCGCAGCAGGTTGTGGAATTCGAGCATGCAGCCTTCGAGCCGCGACAGGGGCCCAGGCTTGTAGCTGCCTGACGCCAGGCCCCGCTGCACGCGCTCGCACAACCAGCGGTCCTCCTCGTTCACGGCGGTGTTGATGCGGTTGCTCAAGTAGCGCACGGCGCGCATCTCTCGGGTGGCGTTCGGCAGGCCGAAGACCGCGCCGCGAATCATGCACCGCCCGGGCCCCGCGGGCAGGACCTGGAAGAAGTCCATCTGGTCCGGGAAGATGTCGATGCCCAAGTTGGGCAGAGCGCTGTAGAAGCGCCAGTTGCGCCGCTGGTCCTCGGGGAGGTGCGCCACGGCCCGCCCGATGAGCGACTGGTAGAGACCCTCGGACCACTTCGCGGACCGGTTGTCGCGCAGCCAGCTCACGCCGCGGGCGACGCCCGGAACGGTTCGCTGATCCTCGTAGTCGGGCGTGAACATCCGGTAGAGCCCGGGGTGACCGATGGGCACGTGGTAGGACTCGAGGTAGTTGTCCATCGCGATCTTCCAGTCGACGTTCCACACGTCCGTGGTGATGGGGCTGAGCGGCACCATCTCCTCGAGCCGGTACGGCGCGAGTTCGTCGCCGAGCGCACCCCACATTTTGGCCACCGGCTCGGGCAGGTTCCCGGACGGGTCGGGCGCCAAGCAGACGTAGACGAAGCCGAAGGCGATGTCGACCGCCACGGACTTGAGTCCATGATCCGCGCGGTTCAGTCCCGGAAAACTGTCCTTGACCGGCACGCCGATCAGTCCGCCGTCGTGGCGATAGGTCCAGCCGTGATACGGGCAGGTGATGGTCGCCGGGCAATTGCCCTCGCCGTCGAGCAGGCGCGCGCCGCGGTGGCGGCACACGTTGTGAAAGGCGCGGATCGAGCCGTCCCGGTCCCGGAGCACCATCACGCTCTCGGGGCCCAGATCGAAGGTGGCGTAATCGCCGGCCTTGGGGATGTTATTGACGTGACAGACGACCTGCCAGCTGGGCTTCAGGATGCGATCGAGTTCCAGCCGGGTCAGCTCCGGATGGTTGTACACCCAGGCGGGCAGGGCATGCGGGATCAGGGCGCCCGCGTCGTCGTTGATGGTCGCGGCGGACAGGCTGTTCACGGCGTTTCTCCGTCACGATTATATGGGCGTTTAATTTACCCTCTGGGGCCGATGGTTGGCAAGCGAAGAGCAGCGCAGCACGATAAATCACCTAAAATGGGCGATTTCTTCGGATGCCGGGCAGGCCTCGCAGGGGCTCATTGGCGGCCGGGAACGATGAAATTATATGGTTATATAAAAGCTGTGGACGCCCCGCGCGGCCAATGATAACTTTCCCATCTCAAGGTCCGCGAAGCGGCGCCGGCCGCCGACGCGGCCGGCCACCATATTGCATCAAGAGGACGCCATGGCGAGAAAACTCACCAACAACAACGCCCAATTCAAGCGCGCGGTCAAGAAGCTCCCCCTGGGGGTGGCCTCCAATTTCCGCTACTGGGGCGAAGATCGGACCATTTATGTCAAGCGCGGCAAGGGCGCGCGCATTGTCGACCTCGACGACAACGAGTACGTCGACTACCGCATGGGTTATGGGCCGGCGATTTTGGGCTACGCCGACGAACGCGTGGATGCGGCGGCGCGCGAGGGGATGGAGGTGGGCGGTGTGTTCGCCCTTTCGACGGAGCGCGAGCTCAAGGTCGCGGAGCGCATCTCCAAGATGGTGCCCGCCGCCGAGCTGGTCCGATTCTCGAATTCCGGCACGGAGGCGGTGATGGCGGGCCTGCGTCTGGCGCGTGCGTACACCGGCAAGGACGACTACGTGATCCTGGAAGGCGGCTACCACGGCCTGTTCGACGCCGCCATGTGGTTCACTCCCATGGACAAGTGGTCGCAGGTCGGTGAACCGGAGATCAAGCCGTACAGCGAAGGCGTGCCGATCAGCACGCGGAGCTTCGCGCACTTCGTCCAGGCCAACGATGCCAATCAGCTCGCGGACGTGTTCAAGAGGCACGCGCACCGGATAGCCTGCATGCTGATCGAGCCCATCATGGGCAACTGCCTCGGGATAGCGGCCGAACCCGAATACCTGCGGGCCGCACGCGAGCTGTGCGACAAGTATGGCGTGGTGCTGCTCATCGACGAGGTCAAGACGGGCTTCCGCGTGGCGCGAGGCGGAGTGCAGGAATTGTACGGCGTGAAGGCGGATCTGTGCACGTTCGCCAAGGCGGTCGGCAACGGCTATCCCATATCCGTGCTCGCAGGCCGCGAGGACATCATGCGCAAGATCGGCCATGGCGTGGCGCACGGCGGCACCTATACGGCGCATTCCGTGTCGCTCGCCGCAGCCGAGAAATGTCTGGAGATCCTCGACGAGACGGACGCGCTCGAGCGCATCGCCGACTACGGCACGCGCCTGCGCAACGGCATGCATGCGATCCTGGCCGCGCGGGGCATCGCCCACAGCTTCGTCGGGCACCCGTCGATGAGCGGGCTCTATTTCGCGCACGATCCGCCGCGCAATTACCGCGCCTGGAAGAGCAGCGATTACTCGTTCTATGACGCGATGGCGCAGGTGCTGCACGACGAGGGCGTGCTGTGCGAGCCGGATTCGCGCGAACCGTGGTTCGTCTCGGCGGCCCACGACGCGTCGTGTCTCGCCGACACGCTCAAGGGCTTCGAGATCGCCGTGGACGCCACACTCCGAAACAGCGGCGCGACGCATAAAGTGCCGGCTTGAGCGCCGCCGGTGACGCAGGGGCCGGGAAGGCCGTGGCGCGCTCCCCGAAGGACCTGGACGCCATCATCGTCGGCGCCGGGCACAACGGCCTCGTGGCGGCGTGCTACCTGGCGCGCGCCGGACTGAAGGTGCTGGTCCTCGAGCGCAATCCCTTCATCGGCGGCGCGGCGGTCAGCCGCCAGCTCTACCAGGACTTCACCTACTCGAACTGCTCCTACGTGTGCAGTCTCCTTCGTCCCGAGATCATGCGCACCCTGGAACTGCCGAAGCACGGGCTGCAGATCATTCCCTACGACGGCGGCTGCACGATGATGCGGGACGGCGGGCACCTGGCGCTCTACGACAATCACGACGCCCTGCGCCGCGAAATCGGGCGCCATTCGAAGCGCGACGCTGAGGCCTACGACCGCTATTCGCGCGACGTCATGAGGCAGTGCAAGTTCATCAAGCCGCTCCTGATGAGAGAACCGCCCGATCCGACCTCATTCAAACCGCGGGACCTCCAGGAGCTGCTGTATCTCGCCAGGCGGTTTCACGGGATGGGCGAGGAGCGCATGTACGACACGCTGCGGTTCTGGACCATGAGCGCGGCCGATTTTCTCGACGAATATTTCGAGAGCGAGATCGTCAAGGCGCATTTCGCCGGCAGTTCCATCATCGGAACCGCGCTCGGACCCCGTTCGCCGGGAACCGCGTATGTGCTGCTGCACCACTATATGGGCGACATCGACGACACGGTCGGGGCGTGGGGTTTCGCGCGCGGCGGCATGGGCTCCATCAGCAAGGCGCTGGGCGCATCGTTCCAGGCGAGCGGCGGGACCATTCGCAGCGCCGCGCCGGTGGGCCAGATCCTGGTCAAGAACGGGCGCGCCGCCGGCGTGCTGCTTGAGGACGGAGAGGAGATCCGCGCGCCTCTGGTGGTGTCGAACCTCGACGTCCGGCGCACGTTCCTGAAGACCATGGACCCGAAGGACCTGCCGGACGAATTCCTGGGCCAGGTGCGGAATTTCAAGATTCGCGGATCGTCCGGCAAGCTCAACATCGCCCTCGACGGGCTGCCGCGCTTTCCGGCCATACCAGAGGGGGCGCCGTGCACGCGCGGCGACCTGCACGTAACCGACACGATCGAGATGATGGAGCGGGCGTACGACGACTGGAAGGAAGGCCGATGGTCGCGGGCGCCGTACATCGACATGCTCATCCCCTCGCAGATCGATCCGACCATGGCGCCCAACGGCAAACACTACATGTCGGTGTTCGTGCAGTACTGTCCCTACGAACTCGCGGACGGCGAGTGGACGGCGGAGAAGCGCCGCGCCTTCGGCGACACGGTCATCGACACCATCGCGCAGCACAGCCCGAATTTCAAGGATTTGATCCTGCACGCCGAGATCCGCACTCCGTGGGACATTGAAAACGAGGTGGGCCTCACCGAAGGGAACATATTCCAGGGCGAGCTCACCATGGATCAGCTGTTGTTCAACCGGCCGGTGCCGGGCTACGCGCAATACCGCTCGCCCGTGCGGGGCGTGTACATGTGCGGATCCAGCACGCACCCGGGAGGCGGCGTCATGGGCGCCCCCGGCGCCAACGCCGCGCGGGCCGTGCTCAGGGACCTGGGAAGGACGCCCTCATGAGCGCCCGATACGATTGCATCGTCATCGGGGCCGGGCACAACGGCCTGGTCTGTGCGGCCACCCTGGCGCGCGCAGGTCGCCGCGTCCTGGTTCTGGAGGCCAATGCGCGCGTCGGCGGCGCGGCCCAGACTCGGGAATTCGCCCCGGGATTCCGCGTGTCGAGCGGCGCGCACCTGCTGCACCTCATGCCGGCCGAAATGATCAATGGCCTGCAACTCGAATCGCACGGCCTGACGTGGAGCGCGCGGGGCCTGCCCACCACGGCGGTCGCGTTGAACGGCGCTCCGCTTGCCGTGAGCGCGGCCGGGCTCGCCGGCCCGGACGCGGCGGCCTTCACGGCGTACTCGCAGAGGATGCGCCGCTTTGCGCAGGCGTTGGTCCCGCTGTTCGGCAAGGTGCCGCCCCGCCTGGGCACCACGGCCTGGTCGGACCGCTGGTCGCTGCTCGGCCTCGGGTGGCAGATTCGCAAGCTCGGGCGGCGGGACATGCGCGAACTGCTGCGCATCGGCGGGATGAACGTTTACGACCTCCTCGAGGAGCATTTTCTATCCGACGCCTTGAAGGGCGCCCTCGGGTTCGATGCGGTGCTCGGCACGAATTTCGGGCCGCGCTCGCCGGGCACGGTGCTCACGTTGCTGTATCGATTGGCGGGCGAATTCGCCGGCGGAGCGGCGCTGTCGCAGCCTGCGGGCGGCATGGGCGCCCTGTGCGACGCGCTCGCCGAGTCCGGGTCCGCGGCCGGCGCCGTCATTCGCACGGACGCCCCGGTGGCGCAGATCCTGGTCGAGGCGGATCGCGCGGTCGGCGTGGAACTGAAATCCGGCGAGCGGATTGCGGCCGCGTCGGTCGTGTCGAACGCCGACCCGAAGACCACGTTTCTGAAGCTCCTGGGAACGCGCCACCTCGACACGGGCTTCGTGCGGCGCGTGCAGCATCTGCGGGCGAAAGGTCTCGCCGCGAAGCTGCACCTCGCCCTGGATCGCGCGCCGCAGTTCAGCGGCGTCGACGCCGCCGCGGTGCGCGGGCGTCTGCTCATCGCACCGTCGCTGCAGTATCTCGAGAGGGCCTACAATCATTCGAAATACGGCGAGTATTCCCAGGCGCCGGCCATGGAAATCACCGTGCCCACGTACAATGACCCGGGTCTCGCGCCGGCCGGCAAACACGTGCTGTCGGCCATCGTCCAGTACGCGCCCTATGCGCTCAATGGAGGCTGGGACAGCCAGCGCGGCGCATTCATGAAGACCTGCCTCGATGTGCTGGAGACCGCGGCGCCCGGACTCGGCGCGAGCATCCTGCGGGCCGAGATTTCGGCGCCGCCGGACATCGAACGGGAGTGCGGGATCGACGGCGGTCATTGGCATCACGGCGACCTCGCGTTCGATCAATTCTTCATGGTCCGCCCCGTGCCGGGAGCCGCGCAACACGGCACGCCGCTGCCGGGGCTGTATTTGTGCGGCGCCGGCTGCCATCCGGGAGGCGGAGTCATGGGTATCGCCGGCCGCAATGCCGCCCGGCAGGTCTTGGCGGCCGAAGCACGGGCGCTGCCCGCATGAAGACACTTCCCGGCACCAATCTCCCGCCGCACTTCAAGCGGCCGCTGCTCGAGACGCCGTTTCATGCCCGCGCCCGGGCCCTCTGCCAGGTCGACAGCTTCATCCCCTGGGCGGGCTACACGACCGTGGACGTGTTCACCACGGTCGAGCAGGAATACTTCGCGATCAGAAACGGCACGACGCTCTACGACCTGACGCCCATGGTCAAGTACCGGATCGCGGGGGCGGATGCCTTGCCGTACCTCAACCGGCTGGTGACCCGGGATGCCGCGAAGCTCAAGATCGACCGGGTCCAGTACTGCGTATGGTGCAACGATGCCGGCCACCTGATCGACGACGGCACCTTGTTCCGGCTGGGCGAGCGCGAGTTTCGCCTGTGCACCGCCGAGCGGCAGATCGACTGGCTTCTGGACTCGAGCATAGGCTTCGATGTCGAGATCTCCGAGATCACCGATGAGATCGCGGCTCTCGCGGTGCAGGGACCCACATCCTGCGCGGTATTGAAGTCGGCGGGACTTCGCGGCATCGAAATGCTGAAGCCCTTCGAAATCGGCCATTTCACGATGGGCGGAAAGTCCCTGATGGCCTCCCGGACGGGATTCACCGGGGACCTGGGCTATGAGCTGTGGATGTCTCCGCAGGACGCGGAGGCCGTCTGGGACGGGTTGATGGAGGCGGGGCGAACGCGCGGAATCCGCGCCATCGGCTCGCAGGCGCTCAACATCGCGCGCCTGGAGGCGGGGTTCCTGATGCCGAACCTCGATTTCGTGTCCGCGGAGCACACGATCCGCACGGGCAGGGACCGCTCCCCGCTGGAGTTGAGCCTCGACTGGCTGGTCGATTTCGACAAGGGACATTTCAACGGGCGCCGCGCCCTGCTTGCGGAGCGGCGGCGCGGGCCGCGCCGCCAGCTCGTGGGTCTGGACATTGCCGGGAACAAGCCGGCCCACAACGCGCTATTGTACGCGGCAGACGACGGCAAGACCGAGATCGGCAGCATCAGTTCGGCGGCGTGGTCGCCCACCTGCAAACGCAACATCGCCCTGGCTATGGTCGATGCACCCCGTTTCCAGTTAGGATCGGCGGTCTGGGCCGAGATTTATCTCAACCGCGAACTCGTGTGGGAGCGTCGAATGTCGCGTGCCGTGGTGGTGGAGCGTCCGTTTTTCTCACCGTCCCGGCGCCGCGCAACGCCGCCGGCTGATTTTTAGGCGCGCCCGGCGTGCCGTCGACGCAACAGAAGCCGCTGGCCGACCGGCCCTGGCTCGATCCCGGCGCCAAGCCGCAGATCGTGATCGAAGGCGTCAACAAGTCCTTCGGCGCGTTCACTGCCGTCGACACCGTCAACCTGCGGATCTACAAGGGCGAGATGTTCGCCCTGGTGGGCGCCTCCGGCTGCGGAAAGACGACGCTCCTGCGGATGCTGGCCGGGTTCGCGACGCCCACCGGCGGCCGGATCCTGATCGAGGATGTCGACATGACGGCGGTCCCGCCGCACGAGCGTCCGGTCAACATGATGTTCCAGTCGTATGCGCTGTTCCCGCACATGACCGTCGAGCAGAACGTGGGCTACGGCCTGCGGCGCATGTCCCTCGGGTCGGAGGCCAGGACCAAGCGCATTCGCGAGGCCCTCGAGATGGTGCAGCTTGGCGCGCTGGCGAAGCGCAAGCCCCATCAACTCTCCGGCGGCCAGCGGCAGCGCGTCGCCCTGGCGCGCGCGCTCATCCGCCGGCCCAAGGTTCTGCTGCTGGACGAGCCGCTGAGCGCGCTGGACAAGAAGCTGCGCGAACAGACGCAGTTCGAGCTGATGAACATCCAATACGAGGTCGGCATCACCTTCGTCTTCGTCACCCACGACCAGGACGAGGCCATGGCGCTGTCCACGCGCATCGCCGTCATGAACCGGGGACAGGTGCTGCAGGTGGGCACGCCGGCGGAGATCTACGAATTCCCCCAGAGCCGGTTCGTCGCCGACTTCGTCGGCACGACGAATCTCTTCGAGGGTACGGTGGACGACAATCGTCCCGGTCACATCGTGGTCCGCAGTCCCGAGGCCGGTTGCGACATCGTCGTCGACGAGGTCGGCCGCTTCGGCTCCGGCCAGCGGGTTTGGGTCGCGCTGCGCCCGGAGAAAATCCGGCTGACGAAGACCCCCGTGGAGGGCGCCGCCGTCAATCAGCTCAAGGGCGTGGTGTGGGAGCTGGGGTATCTCGGCAATCGATCCACCTACCGCATCAAGACCGGCACCGGCAAGCTGGTGACGGTGTTCGCCCAGAACGACCGGCGGACCTCCGAGTGGTCGATCGATTGGAGCGACGAGGTCTACCTGAGCTGGTCGGCCGGCGGCGCCGTCGTCCTGGCTCAATAACCCGAAACTCCATCCATGTGAATCCAGGGAGTCGCCGATGAAAGCGTTTTCGCGGTATCGAGGACTTGGGCGGCTCTGCGGGGCGATGCTGATCGTCCTCGGCCTGTGGGCGGCGGGCACCGTGCCGGCGATCTGCGCGGCGGCGGCGATTCCGCCGCACAAGACGCGCACCGTGGTGCTGATCGTGAGCGACGGCCTGCGGTGGCAGGAGATCTTCACGGGAGCCGAGGAGGGATTGTTGAACGACAAGGAGGGCGGCAGCTGGGTCCCGACGGAGGACCTGCGCAAGCGCTATTGGCGCGCGAGCGCGCAGGAGCGCCGCGCGCTGCTCTTCCCCTTCCTATGGGGAACCGTCGCCAAGCAGGGGCAGATCTACGGCAACCAGGGGATCGGCAGCGTCGCGCACGTGACCAACGGCAAGGCATTCTCCTATCCGGGGTACAACGAGATGAGCACGGGCTATCCCAACGATGCCATCGACAGCAACGAATTCGGCGACAACCCCAACGCGAGCGTGTTCGAATGGCTGAACAAGTTCGACGAATTCAAGGGCCGGGTGGCGGTCTACGGCACCTGGAATGCCTACACGAGGATATTCAACCAAACGCGCAGCGGCCTGGTGATCCAGGCGGGCTGGACGCTGAACAAGCCGGACCACGAGACCCAGCGCGATGCGCTGCTGCGCGAACTCTACGCCACGACCACCGAATTCGACGAGGAGGACGTGCCCAACTCCTTCCTGCAGATTCCGCTCCTCGATTACGTGAAATCGGGCGCTCCGCGGGTGCTGTTCGTCGGCTACGGCGAGACCGACAATTGGGCCCACCAGGGACGCTATGACCTGGTCCTGGACAGCGCCCATCGGATGGACCACTTCGTCGAACAGCTGTGGAACACCATGCAGGCGATGCCGCAATACCGGGGCACGACGACGTTCATCGTCACGACCGACCACGGGAGGGGCAGCGGTCCCGTCGAGTGGAAAGAGCACGGCGTCGAGGAAAAGGGTTCCGAGAACATCTGGATAGCCGTGATCGGTCCCGACACGGCGCCGCTCGGCGAGCGCGCCAAGGTCGCGCCGGTGGCGCAGGCGCAGATCGCCGCGACCTTGGCGGCCTTCGTCGGCAAGGATTACCACGCCGCGGTGCCCAAGGCCGCGGGGCCAATCGCCGCGGTGCTGTCGGCGCAATAGGCGCGCGGCCTGCGGGCGGGCCGCAGGGACGCAACGGGCTTTTTATATTATACTCGTGACATTACAAAAGCCGCCTGCCAGCGAGGACGCGATGAGAAAAGTCAAGACACTCGGCCTATTGGGAACCGGAGTCATCGGGGGCGGATGGGCGGCGCGCGCGCTGCACTTCGGGATCGACGTCATCGCCGCCGACGTGAAACCCGAAATGGAGGAGTGGATACGCGGCGCCGTGGCGAACGCCGAGCCGGCGCTCGCGCGGCTGACGAGTGCGCCGCTGCCCCCCAAGGGCAAGCTCTCCTTCACGACCGATCTCAAGGTGATGGCGCAGCGGGCGGATTTCATCCAGGAGAACATTCCGGAGCAGCTGCCTCTGAAACAACGCATGCTGGCCGAGGTCAGCCGCCATGCCGGCAACGACGTGCTCATCGCCTCGAGCACCTCCGGGCTGATGCCGACCGATCTGCAGCGCGACATGGTCGCACCCGAGCGCTTCCTGGTGGCGCACCCGTTCAATCCGGTCTACCTTCTGCCGCTGGTGGAGTTGGTGGGAGGGGAGAAGACCGCGCCGGCGACCCTCGATGCCGCCGCCCGCTTCTTCACGTACATCGGCATGCACGCGCTCAAGGTGCGGCGTGAAGTGCCGGGCCACCTGACCGATCGGTTGCAGGAGGCGATCTGGCGCGAGATTCTCCACATGGTGAACGACGGCGTCGCCACCACCGGGGAGCTGGACGAGTCCATCGTCTATGGGCCGGGGCTGCGGTGGGCCGCGATGGGCACCAACATGATCTACCACCTCGCGGGCGGCGAGGCGGGGATGCGCCACATGCTCGCGCAATTCGGCCCGGCGCTGAAATGGCCGTGGACCAAGCTCGAGGCGCCGGAACTCACCGAAACCCTGATCGACCGCATGGTCGAAGGCACGCAGGCGCAGGCCGCTGGCCGGTCGATCCGGGAGTTGGAGAGGCTGCGCGACAATTACCTGGTGGCGATCCAGCAGGTGCTGCGCGAGTACGACATCGGCGCGGGCTCGACGCTGCGATCGCTGGAGGCGCGGCTGTATCGCGACGCGGCCGCCGCCATGCCCCGGCCGAAGGGCACGGAGCTGCCGCGTTTCGACTCGCTGGTCCGGGCGGAGTGGGTCGACTACAACAACCACATGACGGATTTTCGCTATTCACACGTGTTTGGCGACGCCATGGACGTGATTTTCCGGCAAGTGGGAGTCGACGAGAGTTATCGGAAATCGGGACGGATGTTCTACACGGTCGAGAACCATGTGCGGTACCTGAAGGAGATCAAGGCGGGCGAGCCGCTTTACGTCACCACGCAGGTGCTCGACGTGGACGACAAACGGCTGCACGTACTGCACCGGATGCACCGCGGCCGCGACGGCGTATTGATCGCCACCGGCGAGCAGATGATGCTGCACGTCGACACGGCGGCGGCGAGGGCTGCGTCGATGGAGCCCTCCGTGCGCGCCAAGCTCGCCATCCTGCATCAGGCGCATGCCGCCCTGCCGGTTCCCGCGGAGGCCGGCAAGCCCGTCGGCAGCCGCGCGAAGGGCTGACCCATGCCGAAGATCGTCGACCACGCGCAGCGTCGCGAGGAAATTGCTCTCATCGCATGCGAGGTGGTGGCGGATCGCGGCTTCGAACAGGCCACCGTGGCGCGCATCGCGCGGGCCGCGGGCTACACGACCGGGATGGTGGCCCATTATTATGACTCCAAGCAGGCGATCATCCTGGCGGCTCTGCGGCTGATATTGATCCGCATCGAGGAGCGCCTGACCCGGGAGCGCGAGATCGGCGATGCCAATCTCCTGAGCGTGCTGTCGGAGGCGCTCGCGGTCGATGCGCAGCGCTTTACCGAGTGCGCATTCTGGATGGCGTTCTGGGGCCAGGTGCCCGCCGACCGGAAGTTGAAGCGGCTGAATGCCTGGGTCCACCGCGAATACATGCGCCTGTTCGCGCGCTGCTTCGCCGAGCACTGGCCGGAATGGTCCTCCTGGCCGAAAGGCACGCAGGACGGGGTGCTGCGCTCGGTGGTGACGTTCATCAACGGTCTGACCGCAGGCGCCGTCACGAGCCCGCGCGACTGGCCGGCGCGATCGCAGATCGCGCAGCTCGATCTGCAGTTGAAGTTGTTGCGCCGCTGGGCCAAGTCGAAGCCGCTTTAGAGTCCAGGTACAGGGGGTATGGCGATGGATTTCTCTCTCAGCGACGAGCAGCAGCTCATCATCAAGACGACGCGCGACTTCGTGGAGAATGAGCTCATTCCGCACGAGAAGGAGGTCGAGGAGACCGGCGTGCTGCGCCGGGAGCTGTACCGGGAGCTCAAGGCCAAGGCGATCGAGGCGGGGCTATATGCCGCCAACATGCCGGCGGACGTCGGCGGCGGGGGCCTGGACACGGTGGCGTGGGTGCTCTACGAGAAGGAACTGGGCCGGACCGGCTATGCGCTGCATTGGTCCTGCGTCGGCAGGCCGTCGAACATCCTTCTGGCCTGCCAGGGGGAACAGCGGGAACGGTATCTCCTGCCCGCGGTGCGCGGCGAGAAGACGGAATGCCTGGCGATGACCGAGCCGGGAGCGGGGTCGGACCTTCGCAGCATGAGAACCTCGGCGGTGGCATCCGGGGACGACTTCATCATCAATGGCACCAAGCATTTCATCAGCCACGCCGACCACTCGGACTTCGTGATCTTGTTCGCGGCCACCGGCGAGGAGGCGACGGCGCGCGGCTCGCGCAAGAAGATGACCGCGTTCCTGATCGACATGGGCCACCCGGGATTCGAAATGCGGCCGGGCTACAAGAACGTCTCGCACCGCGGCTACACGAACAGCATCCTCGAGTTCAGCCAATGCCGCGTGCCGAAATCGGCCGTGTTGGGCGAGGTCCACCGCGGCTTCGAGGTCGCCAACGAGTGGCTCGGCGCAACGCGCCTGCAGGTGGCCGCGACCTGCCTGGGACGCGCCGAGCGGGCGCTCGACCTGTCCAAGCAATGGGCCGTGGACCGCGTTCAATTCGGCCAGCCGATCGGAAAATTCCAGGGGGTGAGCTTCAAGCTCGCGGACATGGCGGTGGAACTGCGGGCCGCGGAGCTGCTGGTCCTCGAGGCGGCCTGGAAGCGCGACCACAAGGTCGATACCGACATGGACATGGCGATCGCCAAGCTCAAGGCCACGGAAATGCTGGCCATGGTCGCGGACGAGGCCCTGCAGATCCATGGCGGCATGGGGCTGATGAGCGACCTGCCGCTGGAACGCATCTGGCGCGATGCGCGTATCGAGCGGATCTGGGAGGGCACCAGCGAAGTTCAGCGGCACATCATCTCGCGCAGCCTCCTGCGGCCGCTGGGCGGGTAGGGGGCCCGCCCCGGGCAGGGCGTCTGAATAGTCCTACGCGAGCCGCCGACGCGGGCCTACCGTCGGCGGGCCGTCAGGCGGGCATTGTGCCGCAATGGTCCCACACACCCGTCCCGACCCTTGACACGATCAGCGCCGCTCGGGGCCTTCGCCGGATTCGCTCTAGCTGCGCTCTTTTGCCTCTGGGCGGCGCGTCCTGCGGCCGCGCAAACGCCCTCGCCGCTGCAGGAATGGCAATACTCGAGCGGCGTCCCGCTGTACAAGATGTTCGAACCCAACATGCCTGACTGGCAGGCCCAGGTCGGCGCGGCATTGGAATCGCGGCCGCTGTTCGAAGGTGCGTCCGTGTATCGGGAATTGGGCGGCCCGGTCATCGATGTCCGATACCGTGATCTGTATTTCGTCTCCTCCGGCGAGGGCATAGGTTACAACTACATCCGCGGTCCCAATTACCGCGTGGGCATCTCGGTCGGCTACGATTTCGGCCGCTACGCAGACCAGGATCTCGATCACCTCAAGGGCATGGGCAACGTCTCCGCGGCCCCGGTGGTCAAGCTGTTCGGTTCGTACGTGATCTCGAAGAACTTTCCGCTCGTGCTGCGCGGGGATCTGCGCCAATACGCGGGGGGGGCGAACGGACTCGCCGGCGACATGGAGGCGTACCTGCCTCTCCCCGGAAGCTCGGAGAAGCTCGCCATGTTCGCCGGCCCATCGTTCACATTTGCCGATCGGCTGCACATGCAAACGTTGTTCGGCGTCAGCCCCAATCAGTCAGCGGCATCCGGATATCCGGATTACCTCGCCCATGCCGGCGCCGACTCCGCAGGATTCGGCTTCAGCGCCACCCGCTTCCTGGACACGCATTGGCTGTTGCATCTCGACGTTGGGTTGGACCGGCTCCTCGGCAGCGCGGCCAGGAGTCCCATCACGCAGCGGACCAACCAGGATTCGCTGGTCCTGGCTGCGGGTTATCGCTGGTAGATCCTGCGGCGGCCGCCGCAGTTTGCCGGCGGCCGGCGCCGCGCGGGCCGCCGCGTATTTTTCGGGCGGACGCCCGGCTATCGGCCCGTCCAGCGCGGCTTGCGCTTTTCCGCGAACGCTCGCGTGCCTTCCAGGAGATCCTCGGAGCGGACCACCCGCTGCACCATATCCAGCGAGTCGTGCAGTTCGAATGCTTCATGCTCCGGAACCATTTCCGTGTGGCGCAGCAGCTGTTTGATGGCCGGAAACAGCAGCGGCGGACCGTCGGCGAGCTGGCGGGCGATTTCGCGCGCCTTCTTCAGCCCCTCGCCCTTCGGCACCACGTGGTTGGCGAGCCCCCAATGCTTGGCTTCCGCGGCATCCATCCAGCGTCCCGTGAGCAGGAATTCCACGGCCACGTGATAGGGAATGCGCCGGCGCAGCTTGATGGTGCCGGCGTCGGCGAGCACGCCCACGTTGATCTCCGGCAGCGCGAATTTCGCGTGCTCTTCCATGACGATGATGTCGGTGCCCAGGACCACTTCGAACCCGCCGCCGCAGGCGATGCCGTTGACCGCCGCGATGATCGGCTTGTTGAGATTGCGCGGATAGTTGAAGCCGCCGAAGCCGCCCACGCCCCAGTCCTCGTCGGATTTCTGCCCGGCGGCGGCGGCCTTCAGATCCCAGCCCGGGGAGAAGAAGCGATCGCCGGCGCCGGTGATGATGGCGATCTTGAGGGAGGGGTCGTCCCGGAATTCGGTGACCACGGCGTTGAGCCTGCGGCTCGCCGCGAGATCGATGGCATTGGCCTTGGGCCGGTCGATGGTGACTTCCAGGACATCGCCCGCTTTGACGGTAGTGACTCCATCCGACATGTGCGCACCTCTCTATGTATCGATGTTCTATAGGTATCGATGTGGCTTGATCATCGGTTCGACGCGTCGAGTCGAATCATGGCGTCCACGGCCGCCACGCCCTTGCCCAGGGGACGCACAATCACAGGATTCACGTCGATCTCGATCAAGGTCGCCAGGTTGGCCTCCGCGTAGCGGGCGACGCCGGCAATGCATTCGATCAAGCGCGGGGACGTCGCCCGGCGGCTTGCCGCGATAACCCGCGAGCAGCCGGGCGGCTGCGAGCCCGTTCAGTCCGGCGGCGATGGATTCGCGGGTCCACGGCGGCAGCAGGGCGACGCTGTCGGATAGCAGTTCCGTCAAGATGCCGCCGGCGCCGAGAACGAGCACCTGGCCGAATTGCGGGTCGACGATCACGCCGATCAGGATCTCCGCGACGCCGTCGGTGATCATGGGTTCGACCAGCAGGGAACTCGACAGCGTCGCAAGGCGCCCCGCCGCGGCAGCGGCCTCCGCCGCGCTGCGCACGTTGAGGACCACGCCGCCGACTTCGCTCTTGTGCTCCAGGTGGGCGGCCACCGCTTTGATGACCACGGGAAAGCCCACGGCTGCGGCGGCGCCCGGCGCTTCGTCCACGGTCGCGACCCGGCCTGCGGGGATGGAGACGCCGAAGGCCGCAAGGGCCGCCTTGCCCTCGGCTTCGCTCAAGGAGCGCGCCGGCGCGCCGGCGGCCCGCTTGGGAGGAACGTGCAGTTGCGGGGTCGGGTTGCCGCGCCATGCGCTGCCGATGCCGCCGGCCAGCGACAGCGCCTCCAAGGCCTCGCGCTGACCCTGGAGCGGTACGACGCCGCCGTCGAGGCAGCGCTGCCGCAGATCGGGGCTGATCGTTTCCGGCAGCGAGGCGATCAGCGCCGCGCGCGAGGCGCCGGGGGTTCGGGAGGCGGCGATGAACTGGTCGATCACCACGTGATAGGCAGAGGTATCCGCCTTGTCTTCCGGCGGACAGTCGAGCATGAAGCCGACCGCGTCGTAGCCGGAATCGAGCGTCAATTTGAAGACGCGGCCGAGTGCCGGGGGGTCGAACCACAGATAGGTGTGAATGTCGAAGGGATTGGCCACGGTCACACGATCGGTCAGCAGTTCCTGCATCGCGGCGGCCTTGTCCTGCGGAATGGCGGCAAAGTCCAGATGGAGATTGCGCGAGACGTCCGCGGTCATCGCCATGTCCCCGCCCGAGGCGCCCATGACCAGGACCTTGTTCCCCGGCAGCGCACCGCCGGCATGCAGCACCTTCAGGGTCTCGCACAGAGATCCCAGGGTTTCGCAGCGTGCTATTCCCGCCTGCCGGCAGAATGCATCGAATACGGAATCCTGGCCGGCGAGGGCGCCCGTGTGGCTGTGGGCCGTGCGTGCGGCTGCCGCGGTGCGGCCGGCCTTGATCACCGCGATGGGCTTGCCCGCCGAGCGCGCCCGCGCCGCCGCCCGTGCCAGCGCCGCGGCGTCCTTGACGCCCTCGAGATAGAGCCCGAATGCGCTGACTCGGGGATCGTCGCAGAGCACCTCGATGAGATCCTCCACGGCCAGGCGGCTTTGGTTGCCGACCGTGAGCAGATAGCCGATGGGCAGCGAGCGATGATTGAACATGAGGGTCAGCGCGATGGTGCCGCTCTGGCAGATGACCGCCACGCCGCGCGCGCGGGTCTCGCCCACGACCTGATCCGGCAGCATGGCCGCGCGGTCGAAGAAATTCACGAAGCCGTAGCAGTTTGGTCCGAGGAAGGGCACTTCGCCGGCATTGCGCAGCAGGTCCTGCGTCAGCTTGACGCCCAGGTCGCTGCCGGTTTCGGAGAATCCCGCCGAGAAGCACACGAATCCGCCGCAGCCGCGCTCGGCCAGAGCTGCGGCCACCGCCGGCGCTTCGGTGTTGGGAACCGCGATGAAGGCCGCATCGGGCGCCGCCGGCAGCTCGGCGACCGATCGGTAATACGTGGTCGCCGCCGTGGAGGGGCGGGTGGGGTGAATCCGCCAGAGCTCGCCCCGATAGCCCACCGCGGCGTTACCCGCGGCAACCGCATCCGTCCACGCCCCGGCGCCGATCAGCGCGATGCTGCGCGGCGCGATGAGCCGGCGGATGTCGATCATGGGCGAGCCCGCTTCATGGCGGCGGCCGGCGCTTCAATTCGATCTTGCGCGACCGGGGCCCCCAGGCCGCGCTCTCGTCCGCACCCAGCGCGAGCGCGGAAAGGCGGCTTGCGACCGCGGGCGGAAAGGGCGCACTGGCGGGTTTGTCGCCCTGATGCACGTGCAGCAGCATCACGTCGCCGGTGGCCACCGCCTCGTCCGATGAACCGCTGGTAAAGCGGCAGCCCGCGTGGATGCGCTTGCCGTCGGCATCCAAGATCGACGTGGTCACTTGCAGCTGATCCCCGGCCTTGACCTCCCGCAGGTAGTGCATGTGCAGCTCGAGCGTGTACAGCGTGCACCGGGTGCGCTCCCGGTATTCGGCGTCCAGCCCCAGATGGTCCATGAGATCGTCGATTGCCTGGCTCAGCGCCACCACGAAGTAGGCATCGCGCACATGGCCGTTGTAGTCGATCCATTCCGGCTGAATGGTCGGCCGGTAGGGGGGCAGGGTGTCCAAGGCTCCCGGCCTCAGCGCAGCTGCAGCTTTTCGCGGGCCTGCGCCGCCGTGAGCACGCGCGCGCCCATCGCTTCGACGATGGTGCGGGCCCGCTCCACCAGCTGTGCGTTGCTGGCGTAGACGCCCTTGCTCAAATACAGGTTGTCCTCCAGGCCGACCCTGACGTTGCCGCCCAGGAGGATCGATTGGGCCGCCCAGGGCATCTGCATGCGGCTGATGGCGAAGGTCCCCCAGTTGCAATTCTCCGGCAGGGAATTGACCATCGCCAGCAAGTGGCCGACATCGGCGGGGACGCCCCAGGGGATCCCCATGCACAGTTGAATGAGCGTGGGAGCCGTCAGCAGGCCCTCCTTGATCAACTGCTTGACGAACCACAGATTGCCGGTGTCGAAGATCTCGAGCTCGGGCTTCACGCCGAGATCTTTGGCGATGGCGGCGCCCTGGCGCAGGTAGTTGGGCGTGGAGACGTAGGCGCGATTCCCGTCGCCGAAATTCAAGGAGCCGCAGTCGAGGGTCGCGATGTCCGGCCGGTACAGGCCCTCGTGGCACAAGTCGATGACGTGCCGCATTCGGTCCTCCTGGGTCACGAAGTCGCTGCCGGGGGCCGGCGTGTCCTTCAGGCCCTGTTCGCCCACGACGATGTAGCCGCCCATGCCGCAGGTCAGGTTGACGATGACGTCCACCTTGCTCTCGCGGATCCGCTTGACGACTTCGCGGTAATGGCGGGTCTCCATGCTGAACGCGCCGGTGTCCGGATCGCGGACGTGGATGTGCACGACGGCGGCGCCCGCCTGCGCGGCGGCGACCGCGGTGGCGGCGATCTGCTCGGGTGTGACCGCGCAGTGCGGGCTCTTGGTGACCTTGGTGTCGTCGCCGGTGACGGCGCAGGTGATGATGACGTCGTGATTCATGGCTCCCCCAGCGGTCTCGAGATTACTGCCCCGAAGTTTATATTATATCGACGATAATATTTAAGAATTTTGACGCGGGTTCATTGCCGGCTCCCGGCGAGGGCCTTGATGATCTCGGTCTCGCCGCACACCCCCACGACCCGCAGCCCATGCGCCAGCAACACCGGATGCCCCGATGCCTGGCGCAGCTGGATGATCGTGTGCAACGACATCGATGGGGGGGCGACCACGAGGCCGGGTTCGAGCCGCTCCGGGACCGCCTCGCCGACCCAATGCAGGGCTTGGGCAACTCCGTCCAGGTACAGGCGAAGGGGCTCGTCGGCGGGTCCCAGGACGAGGCGGTAGCGGCGGCGCGGATCGAGCCACAGGCTCCGGTCCTCCTGGGACATATTCTCCCGGCCGCACATGATCATGGCCCCCGTGAGCACGTCCAGCGGGTTCATGTGGCGCACGAACTCCGCCACGTAGTCGTCCGCGGGCGCGAGCACGATGTCCTCGGCGGTGCCGGTTTGGACGATGCGGCCATTCTGCAGTATCGAAATCCGGTCCCCGAGGCGCAGCGCCTCGTCCAGGTCGTGGCTGACGAACAGTATCGTCTTCTTCACGCGCTCCTGCAGTGCGAGCAACTCACCCTGCAGCCTGCCGCGGATCAGCGGATCGAGGGCGGAGAACGGCTCGTCCATGAGCAGAATGTCCGCATCGGTTGCGAACGCGCGGGCCAGGCCCACGCGCTGCTGCATGCCGCCCGAGAGTTCGCCGACGTGACGCTCCGCCCATTGCGACAAGCCGACGAGCTCGAGCTTCTCCTCGACGACCTTGCGCCGGACGGCCGCGTCCTCGCCGCGCAATTCCAGCCCGAAACCCACGTTTTCGCGCACCGTCCGCCAGGGCAGCAGGCCGAATTGCTGGAACACCATCGCGACTCTTTCCCGGCGCACGCGCCGCAATTGAGACTTGTCGCAGGTGGCCACGTCGATGACCGCCCGCGCGGCGCCGGAATCGCCCGCACGCGCGGCGTCCGTGTCGCCGCCGTGCACCAGCACGTGGCCCCGAGTGACAGGGTTCAATCCATTGGCCGCGCGCAGCAGCGTTGACTTGCCCGAACCCGACAATCCCATCAGCACCGAGATTTCACCGCGCGCCACGCGCAGCGATGCGCCGGCGACGCCGACGATCACGCCGAATTTGCTTTGGATGTCCGCCCGCGTGTCGCCGGCATCGAGTGCCGCCAGGGCGTCGCGGATGGCCCTGCGCCCCGGGCCGCCGGACTGCTGCGCGAACAGGATGTCGACCTCCTGGAACTCCACCGCCGCCGGGCGTTGGGCATGTCCTGCGGTGGACGGATCGGCCGGCGCGGGAGCCTTCATCGGGAATCTCCGCGCTCTTTGGGGCGGCTCATGCGGTCGAGGATGATGGCGAGCAGCACGATGGCGAATCCCGCCTCGAATCCCATGCCGACCTGCACGGAGTTCAAGGCTCGCACGACCGGAACCCCGAGTCCGCCGGCGCCCACCAGCGCTGCGATGACCACCATCGACAGGCTGAGCATGATGCACTGGGTGATGCCCGCAACGATCGTCGGGGCCGCGCTCGGCAGTTCGACCTTCCACAGGAGCTGCTGCGGCGTGGCGCCGAAGGACTGGCCGGCTTCGATGAGCGGCCTGGGCACGGAGGAGATTCCCAGATGGGTGAGGCGGATGGGCGCCGGCAGCGCGAATATCACCGTCGAAATGAGACCCGGCACGACTCCCAGACCGAACAATACCAGCGTGGGGATGAGGTAAACGAAGGTCGGCAGGGTCTGCATCAGATCGAGCACCGGCCGCATGAGGGCGAACAGGCGCGGGCGATGCGCGGCGGCAATGCCGAGGGGCACGCCGATGGCCGCCGAGGTGACGGTTGCCACCACCACCAGGCTCAGCGTCTCGAGCGTGGCGGTCCAGTAGCCCTGGTTCAGGATGAACAGCAGCGCGAGCGCGACGAAGGCCGTCAGCGTCCACGAGCGGCGCAGGGCGTAGGCCAGTGCCGCGGTTGCGGCGATCAGCGCCGGGGCCGGCAGTATCTGCAGCGCCGCCGTCACGCCGTCGACGGTCGTGCGGATCAGCCAGGAGATCCCGTCGAACAGGAAGGTGCCGTGGTGTTTGACGGCGTCGATGCCGGAGGCCATGGCGTCGCCCAGCGGGAGTTTGTGGCCGACGATCCATTGTTCGAAGCCGCCCGAGCGGGCGGGTCCGGGGCCGCGCGCCAGCGCCGCGTATGCCGGCCTGCCGTCGAAGGTGAGCACGCCGTCGAGCCATGCCTTGGCGGCGTCGGGATGCCCCTTCAACCATTCGGCCGCGGCGGCCCCGGGCTGTTCGTGGCGGTCCAGGATCGCCCCCATCATCTCGCTCTCGCCGCGCAATGAAAATTTGAGGTTCGTGAGCAGGTGTCCGACGTTGGGGCATTCGGCGCTGTAGCCCTTGCGCTCCAACGTGTAGATGACGGTGCCGCCGAAATTGGGTCCGAACACCTGGTCGCCGCCGTTCAAGTAGCGAAGGTCGAACCGCATGTTCATGGGATGCGGATCCCACGCCAGGAACACGATGGGTTCCTTGGCGGCGAAGGCCCTCTCGACCTGGGCGAGCATGCCCTGCTCGCTCGACTCGATGAGCCTGAAATCGCCGAGCCCGAACTGATCCTGCTTGAGCATCGTCAATATCAGCCGGTTCCCGTCGTTGCCCGGTTCGATGCCGTAGATCGAGTTCTTGAGCGCGGCCGCAAAGCGGTGGATGTCGTTGAAGTCCTTGAGTCCGGCATCGTAGGTGTAGGCCGGCACTGCGAGCGTGTACTTGGCTCCGACGAGATTGGGGCCGACCACGACCACGGAGCCATTGTCCTCATAAGGGCGGCGGTCGGCCTCCTGGGTCGGCATCCAATTGCCGAGAAACACGTCGATGTCCTTATTCTGCAGGGAAGCGAACGTCACCGGGACGGACAGGACGGTCACGGTCGGGGTGTATCCGATGTCCCGCAGCAGCTCCGTCGTGAGCGCCGTCGTCGCAGTCACGTCGGTCCAGCCCACGTCCGAGAATCGCACCGTTCGGCAGGCCGGAGCGTCGGCGCCTGGGGGCGCCCCGGCCGCGAACGCCGCAGCTTCGATGAACGGCGCCGCCAAGGCCAGCGCCAACGCCCACAGCACCGCGGCGGGCGCCGTCCGGCGCTTGACCCGATCGACGCCGCGGCGGCATGATGGGCAGGGGCGATCAGGCTTTGAACGGCCGTTTAATGATTTCTGGTTTTGGCTCACCCATGCTTCCCTAGTGATTGAAAATATACGGTTTAATTCTGCGCTGCCATATTAGTCGGTACTTGGTTCAAGCGTCCACCGGGGTGCGTCGCGAGCGTTAGGGGCGGTCATTGAATAGTCAATCAATCAATGCCTCGGATGCGTCGGCGGAGGCGCCGGAGGAGTCCCGGCGCCGCCAGCTGATCGACGTCACCATCGATAGCCTAGCTGAACTCGGGTATGTCGGCACAACGCTTGCGCAGATCGCAG
Source organism: uncultured Gammaproteobacteria bacterium (assembly GCA_963707765.1). GTDB lineage: Bacteria > Pseudomonadota > Gammaproteobacteria > Steroidobacterales > Steroidobacteraceae > Bog-1198. Next base: position 1,146,734 of record CAVPQZ010000001.1, read on the forward strand.
GGCGGGCGGGCGTTTCCCCGGGGCTGGTGGCGCACTACTTCGGCGACAAGGACGGCCTCCTCTATGCGGCTTTTCGTTCTCTTGCGCGGCGGGTGGGGGACAACGTCCGGGCGCGGATGCGGCAAATCAGCACGCCGCGGGCGCGGATCCAAGCGGTGATCGATGCCAACCTGTCGCAGGAGGAGTTTGCCCAGCGCACCGGCTCGGCCTGGCTCGCATTCTGGGGCCAGGTGCTGCAATCGCCGAACTTGATCCGCGTGCAGGCCGTATACCAGAAGCGCACCTTGACGAATCTGCGCTGTTCGCTGAGGAAGCTCGTGCCGGCGGACGATGCCCGAAGCCTCGCCGCCATGATCGCGGCGATGATCGACGGCGTGTGGCTGCGCGCCGCGCTGTCGGGATGGCGCGAGGCGGACAGCGAGAGCGCGCGGGCACTGCTGACGGAGTTCGTCGACGGCCGGTTGCGCGCGGGCGGCACCCCGGGCGCCGCGGGCGATCCGGCAAACGCCGGCGCGAGCCGCGGGGCGGCCGCGCCCGCGGCGGGCGAGCGGTTTCCATCCTTCAACCCGGCAACCGGCGAGGTGCTGGGCCACGTCACCGTCGCGGGACTCAACGAGGTGAACGCCGCGGTCCGCGCCGCGCAGCGCGCTCAGGGGTCCTGGGGTGCGATGCGGGGCGCCGAGCGGGCCGCCATCCTGCGCCGCGCGGCGGCGATCCTGCGCTCGCGCAATCGAGAGCTCGCCGAGCTCGAAACGCGCGATACGGGCAAGCCCATCCAGGAAACCCTGGCCGTGGACGTGTTGTCCGGCGTGGAGTGCCTGGAGTATTTCGCATCGGTCGCGCAGTCTCTGAGCGGCGAGCACATCGACCTCGGCCCGCAGGCGTTCGGCTACACGCGGCGCGAACCCCTGGGCGTGGTCGCCGGCATCGGCGCCTGGAACTACCCCTTGCAAATCGCCTGCTGGAAGGCCGCGCCGGCCCTGGCCTGCGGCAACGCCATGATCTTCAAGCCCGCGGAACTCACGCCCTTCACGGCCGTCAAGTTGGAAGAGATTCTCCTGGAGGCGGGTTTGCCGCCGGGTGTGTTCCAGGTGGTGCAGGGATTCGGGGACACGGGGCGGCTGCTCACTCGCCATCCGGACATCCGCAAGGTTTCACTCACCGGCGAGGTCGGCACCGGCAAGGCCGTGATGTCGGATGCCGCGCGCACGCTCAAGATCGTCACCCTGGAGCTCGGCGGGAAGTCGCCGCTGATCGTGTTCGAGGACGCCAACCTGGACAACGCCGTTTCCGGCGCGTTGCTGGCCAATTTCTATTCGTCAGGCCAGGTGTGCTCGAACGCCACCCGCGTCTTCGTGCACAAGTCGGTCAAGGCGGCATTCCTCAAGCGCCTGCTGCAGCGGGCCGGCGCGATGCGCATCGGCGATCCGATGGATCCGCAAACGCAGGTCGGGCCGCTGGTGTCGGAGCAGCACCTGCTGAAGGTGCTCACCTACATCGACCGGGGGCGGACGGAAGGCGCGCGCCTGCTGCTCGGCGGCAACCGGGTCACTGCCGGCGGGCTGGACCGGGGTTTTTTCGTCGCACCGGCGATCTTCGACGATTGCCGGGACGACATGACCATCGTGCGTGAGGAGATCTTCGGCCCCGTGATGTCGGTGCTGGAGTTCGATCACGAGCGCGAGGTCGTCGAACGGGCGAACGCAACCGAGTTCGGCCTGGCAGCCGGCGTATTCACCAACGATCTGACCCGCGCCCATCGCGTCGTCGCGCAGCTGCAGGCGGGAACATGCTGGATCAACCACTACAACGTCACTCCCATCGAGCTGCCGTTCGGCGGCGTCAAGTTGTCCGGCCTCGGCCGGGAGAATGGCCGGGCCGCCGTCGAGCAGTATTCCCAGTTGAAGAGCGTCTACGTCGCGATGGGCGACGTGGACGCGCCATATTGACCAGGAGAGCGGATTTGTCCAAGGAGAGCTTCGATTACGTGATCGTGGGTGCGGGCTCGGCCGGCTGCGTGCTGGCGGATCGATTGACCGCGGACGGCACGAGGCGCGTGCTGGTGCTCGAATACGGCGGATCCGACCGCTCGATCTTCATTCAGATGCCGTCCGCCCTGTCGATTCCCATGAACATGCCGAAGTACAACTGGTACTATCACACGGAGCCGGAGCCGCATCTGAACGGCCGGCGCATGCATACGCCGCGCGGCAAGGTGCTGGGTGGTTCATCCTCGATCAACGGCCTGGTGTACATCCGCGGCAATCCGCTGGATTTCGAACGCTGGGCCGGCGAGGGAGCGGCCGGCTGGTCGTATCGCGACGTGCTGCCGTACTTCATTCGCGCGGAAGCCCGGGAGGAGGGGGGGACGAGTATCGCGGCGCCGCAGGCAAGCTGCATACCCGCTACGGCACCTTGAGCAATCCCCTGCACGCGGCGTGGCTGGCGGCGGCCCGCGAGGCCGGCTATCCGCACACTCCGGACGTCAACGGCTTTCAGCAGGAGGGCTTCGGGCGCATGGACATGACCGTGGGCCACGGCCGGCGCTGCAGCGCGTCCAACGCCTACCTGCGGCCGGCGATGTCCCGTCCCAATCTCAAGGTGCTGACTCATGCGCTCGCGACCCGCGTCGTGTTCGAGGGCCGCCGAGCCCGGGCGCTCGAATATTCCCGGGGCGGCGCCACACACCGGGTGGAGGTGAATGCCGAGGTGATTCTCTGCGGCGGACCGGTCAATTCTCCGCAGCTGCTCAAGCTGTCGGGCGTAGGGCCGGCCGCGGAGTTGCGCGGCCTCGGGATCGACGTGGTGCACGACCTGCCGGGAGTGGGGGAGAACCTTCAGGATCACCTCGAGTTCTATTTCCAGGTCGCGTGCAAGGAGCCCATCACGCTCTATTCATCGCTCAATCTTTGGAGCCGGGCGTTGATCGGCACGCGTTGGCTGCTGCGCAAGGACGGCCTGGGCGCGACGAATCACTTCGAGACCTGCGGCTTCATCCGCAGCCGGCCCGGCATTCGATATCCGGACATTCAATACCACTTTCTTCCCATGGCGGTGGCCTACGACGGTTCGACTCTCGCCAAGGAGCACGGATTCCAGGCGCACGTCGGCCCGATGCGCACCAAGAGCCGCGGCTGGGTGCGCCTCGCGTCGGCCGATCCGCGCGACAAGCCGCGGATCTTCTTCAACTACCTGAGCCAGCCGGACGATTGGACGGAGATGCGGGCCTGCGTGCGGTTGACGCGGGAGATCTTCGCGCAGCGCGCGTTCGACCGTTATCGCGGCCGCGAGATCCAGCCGGGCGCCGATGTGCAGTCGGACGAGCAGATCGACGCATTCATCCGGGCCAAGGTCGAGAGCGCCTACCATCCGTCCTGCTCCTGCAAGATGGGCGGCGACGGCGACCCGCTGGCGGTGGTCGATCCCGAAACGAAAGTGCGGGGCGTGGAGGGCCTGAGGGTGGTCGACTCCTCCATCATGCCGTCGATCACCACCGGAAATCTGAACGCCCCCACGATCATGATCGCTGAGAAGGCCGCCGATCACATCCTGGGAAAAGGCATGCTGCCTGCGGCGAACGCGGCGTTCCACGCGGCCGAGAATTGGCAGGCGGCACAGCGATGAATTCAAGGCATTGACACGCCATGCGGGGGCGGATTTAGTGGATTTCAAGACCGCGCTGTCCTTCCGCTTCGTTTTGTGTCGCCCCTAAAATTTGTAGCCGAAGGATACCCCCACCACGCGTGGTCGAAGCGGTGTCTGCTCCACGATGAACTGATCGGTGCTGGTGAACGTGGCCGCATTCGAGTTGCCGAGGTTCTCACCGTAAATCATGAGGTTCCATGCATCTTTGGCAATTCCGACCGAAGCGGTGTAGGTCGTATACGCGGGGTCCTCGAACCGCAGGCGCGACGTCGAGATGCTTCCGGCACCCGCGAACGTTGGGTTGGACCCGGCCTGCGTGAACGAATGTGCCGTGTGCGACGCACCGGCCTGAACGAACGTATTGTAATCGGCGAACGTCCATTCATAGCGTGCCCGCAGGCTGAACTGTAAGGGCGGGGAGTTGGCGGTCGGCGACCCAACCGGCCCAAACGGATTGGTGATGGCCGAACAGCCGGTCCCGTCTGCGCCGCACACTTGAGTGATGGCATGTCCGTAGTTGTTGCTGGCCGGATTGTTGTCGATGAGCGCCGGCGAGTTGGTCTGCCGGCTCTGATTCCAGGATCCGGCACCCTGAACGGTCAATCCGGCCACCACTCGGGCGACCACGGAGGTTTCGATTCCCTTGACCACGAAATTCTGGCCGTTGGTGTTGTAGAACAAGTTGCCGACGAGGCCGGGATCGAAAAACGAGATCTGGACATTGTTCCAATTCTCGCGGTACAGGGCCCCGTTCCATTGGACCCGATGGTCGAGGAACTCCGTTTTCCAGCCGATTTCGTTGTTCGTGAGGTCGTCGGAATGGTACGCCTTCGGCAGCAGATACTGGTCAGTGCCGTCGGTGCCGACGATGTGCGGGGTACCGCCATTTTGATTGAAGCCACCAGGCCTGAATCCCTGAGACCAGGTGTAGTACAGCATGAGATCCGGCGTGATGTGCCACGACAGATTTGCGCGGCTCTTGAAGCCGGTTTCCGTGTCGTTGAGATTTTGCGCGTCGAGGTCATAGGACGAAGAGGAAGTGCACCCGCCGGCCGGGGTGCCGGCCTCATAGCAGCCGAAAGTCGACATGACGCTTCCCTTGTACGAGTTCTCGAACATGAAATGGCGGGTTCCCACGGTGAGCGTAAGCGTCTTCGGGATCAGATCGACGTCGGCCGAGGCGAAGAACGCCGTCTGTTTCGTTTCACGGACCGTGTCCTGATAGAACGAGTCAGCGTAGGGCTGCACCCCGGGATTGACCACCGTGCTTCCCGGGAACGTTCCCAAATTGGCGAAACAGCCCGTGGCGAGGTCTGCCGTACACTCAGGCACGCTCTTGTACATCCACGCGGTCTGGTCGTAGAGCTTATTGTCTTCGTAGAACGCGCCGACGATGCCGCGAATGCGCCAATCATCGGGCGTGCTCAGGCGAAACTCGTGCTGCATGTGCCGGTTTTGCTCGTTCGAGTGCCATGATGCACTCGGGGAGAAGCACGTCGGTTTCAGATCGGCTGCGCCATAGCACTGGTAATAGTCGGCGTACACGCCGCGCGAATAGTTGGTGTAGTCACCCGCTTGATCGACGGTGCGCACGAGATAGCCGCCTGTGTAGACGGCCTTTAGCCAGTCGATCTTGCCGTCGATCGTCAATGACGTTTGTTCGGCCTTGTCCCGGTCGTAGGCCGGGTTGAACAAGGTGACCTCGAGCGGCTGCAGCGCGGCGCCGTCGGAGGCGTTGGGCTGTTGATAGAATACCCCCGACGAATCCGTGGTTTGGTAGAGCTGCGTCAGGAGCACGTCCCAATCGTCGTTGACCTTGTAGAGCAGTTCGGCACGCAGACCTTGATAGGTCACCGGGTTGATGGCGTTGCCGACGAGATTGGCGTTATTGATCGACGGGCTACCCGGCGGTACGCAGTAGCCGGTTCCACCGGGAGGCTGGCCGTTCGGGCAGGCGCCGTTGACGGCGGCATATCCGGCATAGTGAATGCCGATGTCGCTGTTCGCGCGCGTGAACGTTCCCGGCACGTTGTCGATGTAGCCGCCGCGCTGATCGTCGTAGATGACCGCGCGCATGGCCACATGCTCGGGTACCAAGGGGAGATTGATGATCGCCGTGACATTCGCATTGTTGTCGCCATGGGCGGTCGTGCCGTAGCCCGCATTGACGCTGCCCTCGGTGACGTCGATTTTGGGTTGGTTGGTGATGTAGCGGATGACGCCCGACTCGGCGCCGGAGCCGAAGAGCGTGCCTTGAGGGCCCTCGAGGACCTCGATCCTATCCAGGTCGACGGCATAGATATCGAGATTGCGGTTTGGCATTTGGACCGACTGGTTGTCCAGATAGATGGCTACATTGGGGAATAAACCGGTCGCCGCGCTTCCCTGGCTCGCCTGGGAGCCGGCCGAGAGGCCCCGCATGAACACCTCGTTCTGACCCGGCCCGTTGTTGGCCGTGGTCACGTTGGGCAGGTACTTGATGTAGTCGTCAAACGTCTGAATGTTGAGCTGCTGCAGTGCTTGCGCGGTGAACGCCTGCATCGAAATGGGAACGTCCTGCATGCTTTCGGAGCGTCGCTGTGCCGTGACCGTGATCTCCTGAATCGTATCGGAAGATTCGGTATCGGTTGCCGGCGCCGCAAAACTCATGCCGGCGGCGCTGCCGCCCAAAATCGCCGCGATGGCATAAGTCAATCTCGGATTTGTATTCATGCTTCATCCCCGGTCGTTGTGAGATTGATCGAAAAAAATTTGCTCGACGGATAACCGAGTCTAGAACTGTTTATCCTGTATTTTCAATACATTAAAATGCATTTCTTAGGATTCCGATCGGTTGCTCCACGATCTCCCGAGATTACGCCGTAGGTGCCATGCGCTTGGTCGGGTAGAACTCGCTCGCGATCTCGCCGAGCACTCCCCTAACGTAGCCCGAGAACGAGCGCCACGCTTCGAGGTGAAACGCCGATTCGCGGGTGCGCCACAGCACGATCTCGGCTTTGGCAAGGACCGTTCGCGTGCACATACCGACCGGAAAGGCCTGCGGGTCGAGATCCAGCGGGCAGGCGCCGTTCAGGATGCGGGCCGCATGCGGGCCCCTGACCTCGAGGGCGAATTGCCGGTGGCTGACGTCGACGAGGGCATGGGGCAGGGCGCCGAGTGCGCCCTCCAATGCGCGATGGATCGGGGCCTCCGCGGGCGGCACGCCGCCTGCCGCGGCCGCATCGGCCGCAAAATCGAGCAGCAGGTATTCATCCGGACCCAGCCAGAGCGCGGCGCGCGAGTCATTCGCGACCGCCCGGCAGGCGGCTTCGGAAAACTCCGTTCCCCAAACCGGAGCCGCCGCCGCACGCGCCTCGCGGCCGCCATAGAAGGCCAATCGCAGGGCGGGTGGAGCGGCCTCGAGCCACTCGGCCGTGTGGATTCGGGGTGCGCGGCGCGCCGCCGTTTCAACCATTGATGCGCGCTCCGGTGGGATCGTAGAAGACCGGCGACGTCACTTCGACTTCGATGTCGCCGCCCGGCATGGGCACGTACAGGGTCTGCCCCATTCTCGAGCGGCCGCCGGCGACGAGCGCCAATGCGATGGGATATCCCAGCACGCTGCTGCCGTAGGCCGAGGTCACGTGGCCGATGAGGTCCATCGGCGGGGATTGGCGCGCCTTGGCCGCGACCTGCGCACCTTCCTCGAGGATGAGCCCGTCGCCGCGCGTACGCAGCCCGACGAGCTGCTTGCGGCGCGGATCCTTCATCGAGGGGCGCTCCAGTGACCGTTTGCCGACGAAATCCGCCTTGAGTTTTCCGACGGCCCAGGTCAGCCCGGCGTCGTCAGGCGTCACGGTACCATCCGTGTCCTGGCCCACGATGATGTAGCCCTTCTCGGCGCGCAGCACGTGCATGGTCTCGGTTCCATACTCCACCATACCGTGCATCTGCCCGGCTGCGTGCACCGCCTCCCACACGGCGGCGCCGAAGTCGGCGGGTACATTGACCTCGAAACCGAGTTCACCGGTGAAGCTCACGCGAAACAACATCATGGGAATGCCGCAGATGCGGCCCCGGGCCACGCCCATGTGCGGCAGGGCCGCGCCGCTCAAGTCGACGCCTTCGACCAGCGATTCGAGCACGCTGCGTACCCGCGGCCCCTGCACGGCGATCACGGCCCATTGCTCGGTGGTCGACGTGAGCCACACCTTGAGGTCCGGCCACTCGGTCTGCCGATAGTCCTCCATCATGGCGAGCACGCGCGGCGCGCCGCCGGTGGTGGTGGTCACGTGAAACCGATCGCTCGCGAGCCGCGCCACCACGCCGTCGTCGTAGATGAACCCGTCGTCGCGGCACAGAATCCCGTAGCGCGATCGCGCGACCCCCAAACCGGTCCAGCTGTTGATGTACAGGCGGTTCATGAACTCCGCCGCGTCGGGACCGACGACCTCGATCTTGCCGAGGGTGGAGGCGTCGAAAATGCCGCAGGCGCCCCGCACCGCGAGACACTCGCGCGCCACCGCCGCATGCATGTCCTCGCCGTCCCGGGGAAAGTAGCGCGCGCGCTTCCACAGGCCGACGTTCTCGAAAACGGCCCCGCGGGCGGCAGCCCATTCGTGAGTCGGCGTGGTGCGCACCGGGTCGAACAGATCGCCGCGCGAGATGCCCGCGAAGCTGCCGAAGGTGACCGGCGTATAGGGCATGCGGAACGTCGTGTGGCCGACTTGCGGAATTCCCACGGAGAGCCGTCCCGCGACGACGGCCATGGCATTGAGATTCGACGTCTTGCCCTGGTCCGTGGCCATGCCGGTGGTGGTGTAGCGCTTGACGTGCTCGATCGACTGGAATCCCTCGCGCGTGGCCAGGCCGAGATCCTTGGCGGTCACGTCGTGCTGCCAATCCACGAAGGACTTGCCCGCGGCGGCCCCGGCAAGCGCGGGCAGCGCCCCGAGGTGGGCGTCCATGCACCCCGGCGCAGCCTCGACCGCGAAGCGGCGCGGCTCGCGCCCCGTGCCGGCGGTCCCGGCGGTTGCGCCGTCCGCCAATGCCTCGGCCAAACCGAACACGCCGCGGCACGCACCGGCCGACCGCTCGTTTTCCGCCGAACGGCCGGGCACGAACGCCTGCGCCTCGGCGCTCCATTCGAGCCGGCCCCGCGATTGGGAAAACAGGTGAACGGTGGGCGTGAATCCGCCCGACATGAGCACGGCGTCGCAGGGGATGCTGAGTCCGGCGCGCACCGTGCCGTCCGCGAGCCCAAGATCGATTCGGCGGACACGCAGATCGCCGGCCGTGCCGAGCACGGTGGACGAGCCGATGACGTCGATGCCGGCGCCGCGCACGGCCTCGTACAGGGCGCCGGCGGGCGCGCTGCGAAGATCGGCCACGGCGGCCACGGTCACGCCGGCCGCGCGCAGATCGAGCGCAGCCTGGTAGGCGGCGTCGTGGGCGGTGACGATCACCACGCGCCCGCCGACCTTGACGCCATAGCGGTTGAGGTAGGTCTGTGCCGCGCCGGCGAGCATGATGCCCGGCCGGTCGTTGCCCGGGAATACCAGGGGCCGTTCGATGGCGCCGGTGGCGAGAATTACGCGGCCGGCTCGCACCTGCCACAGGCGCTCGCGGGTCGCGCCGGCAGGGGGCGCTTCCAGGTGGTCCGTCAGGCGCTCGCAGAGTCCCAGGAAATTGTGGGGGAAGAATCCGAACGCCGTGGTCCGCGGGAGCAGTGTGACCCGCGGGTTCGACCTCAGCGCGGCGATCGCAGCGGCCGCCCAGGCCGGCCCCGCTTCCCCGTCGATGCGCGAGGCCACGTCGCTCAAGAGGCTCCCGCCGAATTGCGCCTGTTCGTCGCACAACATGACGCGCCCGCCCGCATCGGCGGCCGCTTGCGCGGCGGCGATTCCAGCGGGTCCGGCGCCCACCACGAGCACGTCGCAGTGCGCATAGCACTGCGCATAGCGGTCGGGATCGGCGCGCGTCGGCGCCTCGCCCAGGCCGGCGGCGCGGCGAATCACCGGCTCGTAGAGGGACTTCCAGGCCGAGCGCGGCCACATGAAGGTCTTGTAGTAGAAGCCGGACGGGAAGAACGGCGACAGCCAATCGTTGATGCGGCCAAAGTCCCGCTGCAGGCTGGGCCAGCGGTTCTGGCTTACCGCCGCCAGGCCGTCGTAGAGTTCGACCTGGGTGGCGCGAAGGTTGGGGGTGGAGCGCGCGGCGTCGCGGCTGACGGTGACCAGCGCGCTCGGCTCCTCGGATCCCGCGGCCAGGATGCCCCGCGGCCGATGATATTTGAACGAGCGCCCAACCAGATGCACGCCGTTGGCGAGCAGGGCGGAGGCCAGTGTGTCGCCGGCAAAGCCGGTGTACGGCTTCCCGTCGAAGGTGAAGCGCAGAGGCCGCGATCGATCGACCACGCCTCCGCCCGGGGCGCGCGCGCTCAAGGCGCGGCCCCCGGCGCGCCTGCCGCGAAGTCGGGCCGCGCTTCCCCGGTCTTGTAGACGCATAGAAAATGATCGGTGGTTGTATCCCTCAGGGCATTGAAGAATCGCCCGCAGCCCCGCGCGTGGCGCCAGCGCTCGGCGTGCACGCCCTTGACATTGGCGCGCACGTACAGGTAATCGGTCCATGCCGTATCGTCGAGTTCGGCGGGCCTCGCCGCGCGGGTGAGATGGGCCTGGCCGCCGTAGGTGAATTCGATCTCCGGCCGGCTTCCGCAATAGGGGCAGTTGATGAGCAGCATGCGGGTGATTCTTCAGTGCGCCACGGCCGCCGCCGCGGCCTCGTCGATCAGGTAGCCGTCGCGAAAGCGTTCGATCGTGAACGGGGCGTTGATGGGATGCGGCTCGTCGTGCGCGATGGTCCATGCGAACACGTGAGCGGAGCCGGGCGTCGCCTTGAAGCCGCCCGTACCCCAGCCGCAGTTTACATATAGGCCCTTCACCGGCGTCTTCGCGATGATCGGCGACCGGTCCGGCGTCACATCGACGATTCCGCCCCAATTGCGCATCATGCGCATGCGCCGAAACCTCGGGAAGAGTTCGCAGATGGCGTCGAGCGTGTGGCTGTTGACGTGCAGCGCCCCGCGCTGCGTATACGAGGTGTATGCGTCCGTGCCGGCGCCGATCACCAGCTCGCCCTTGTCCGACTGGCTGATGTAGGCGTGGATGGTGTTCGACATCACCACGCAGGGAAATATGGGCTTGACCGGTTCCGACACCAGCGCCTGCAGCGGATAGCTCTCGAGGGGCAGCCGCACGCCGGCCAGCTCCAACACGACGCTGGTGTTGCCCGCCGCGGATACGCCCACCTTCGGCGTGCGGATGATTCCGCGCGACGTCTGCAGCGCCATGACGGCGCCCCGGGCGTCGCGCTGTATTCCCGTCACCTCGCAGTTCTCGATGATGTCGACCCCGAGCGCATCGGCGCCGCGCGCGTAGCCCCAGGCGACCGCGTCGTGCCGCGCCGTGCCGCCGCGGCGCTGCAGCGCGGCTCCGAGCACCGGGTAGCGAATGTCGCTGCCGATGTTCAGAGGAGGGCAGAAGTCCTTCGCCTGTTCCGGCTCGAGCCACTCGTTGTCCACGCCGCTGCACCGGTTGGCGTGCACGTGCCGCTTGAATACCTGGATGTCATGCACCGTGTGCGCAAGCATCATCACGCCGCGGGGCGAGAACATGACATTGTAGTTCAGCGCCTGGGAGAGCCCTTCCCAGAGCTTGACCGAATGATCGTAGAGAGCCGCGCTCTCTCTGAAGAGGTAGTTGGACCGTATGATGGTGGTGTTGCGGCCGGTGTTGCCGCCGCCGATCCAGCCCTTCTCCACCACGGCGATGTTGGTCAGGCCGTGCTCCTTCGCGAGGTAGTACGCGGCGCCCAGGCCGTGGCCGCCCCCGCCCACGATGACGGCGTCGTAGGATGCCTTGGGCGCTGCCTTGCGCCACTGGTTCTGCCAGTCGAGGTGGCCGGACAGGCCGCGCCGGATCAACGCCAGGGCCGAAAAAGCTTGCCTTCTCATGAATGGGACCGGCCGTTCATCAGGCCCGGAGGTCCTTGTTCTCGGGGTCGTACGGCGAGTCCACGAGCACGGTGGCGCGCTTTCGCTCCCCCAATATCTCGATCTGCATCTCGCCGCCCACCGTCGCATATTCGGGCTTCACATACCCCAATCCCAGGCTCTTGCGCAACGCGTGCCCGTAATAGCCGGCGGTCGCTCGGCCGATGAGCGTGCCTTTGGCGTCGAACAGCGGCTCATTGCCCAACGGATCCGCATCCGAGACGCCATGCACCTCGAAGGTGACGAAGCGGTGCGGCACGCCGTCGGTCAGCTGGCGTTGCAGGGCCGCCTTGCCGACGAATTCGCCCTTGTTCATGCGCACGAAGCGGTCCAAGCCCGCCTCGAAGGGCGAATAATCCGGACTCAGATCCGTGCCCCACATGCGGTAGGACTTCTCCAGGCGCAGCGATTCCATGGCGCGCATGCCGGCCATGCCGATATTGAATTCCGCGCCCGCTGCGAAGATCGCATCGAACAAATGATGCGCATATTCGATCGGAAAATGCAGCTCCCAGCCCAGCGCGCCCACGAAATTCACCCTGAGCAGGTACACGTCGACGGCCAGACCGACCTCGGCGACCTGGCCGGTGAGCCAGGGGAACGAGGCGTTGTCGAGCTTCGTGTCGGTGAGCTTGGATAGGACCTCGCGGGAACGCGGCCCCGCCACGACGAAGCAGCCGCGGCTCGACGTGATGTTCCTGAGCGACACGCCCGTGTCCGCACCCGGGAGCATTTTCTGCAGAAAATCGCTGTCGTAGCGCTCGGCGGCGCCGGCGCTCACGACGTAGTAGTGCTGATCGGCGACCTTGGTGATGGTGAATTCCGAGCGGATGCCGCCGTGGCGAGTCAGCGCGTGGCACAGCGCAATTCGTCCGGTTTTGGTGGGCACCTTGTTCGCCACCAGGCCGTCGAGCCAGCTCTCGGCGCCCGGGCCCGTGACTTCGTGTTTGGTAAAGGGCGTGAGGTCGATGACGCCCACATGCTCGCGCAGCCGGCGCGCCTCGGCGCCCACGTGCTCGAAGTAGTTCGAGCGCCGGAAGCTCCATTGGTCCTTGGGGAGGGTGCCTGCCGGCGCGAACCAGTTGGCGCGCTCCCAGCCGTAGCGCTGGCCGAACACGGCGCCCATGGCCTTCAGCTTGTCGTACACCGGACTGGTCTTCGCGGGGCGCGCGTCGGGGCGTTCTTCGTCCGGGTAATGAATGACGAACACGTTCCGGTAGGTTTCCTCGTTCTTTTGGACCACATACCGCTTGCTGGTGTAGGGCCCGTAGCGGCGGGGGTCGACGGCCATCATGTCGATTCCCGGCTCGCCCTCGACGATCCACTCGGCGAGCTGCCAGCCCGAACCCCCGGCCGCCGTGATGCCGAAGCTGTGCCCCTCGTTGAGCCAAACATTCGAAAGGCCCCAGGCCGGCCCGATCAGGGGACTGCCGTCGGGGGTGTAGGCGATCGGGCCGTTGACGATGTCCTTGATGCCGCAGTGGGCGAGGCACGGCACGCGGCGCTGGGCCGCTTCGACGTGGGGCAGGAGCCGCTCCAGGTCGCCTTCGAACAGGCTCTTGCCGAACCAGTCGGGAACACCGTCGGCGAATCGCGCGGGGGCGCCCGCTTCGTAGGGCCCCAGGATCCATCCCATGCGCTCCTCGCGCAGGTAGTAGGACTGGTCCGATTCGCGCAGCACCGCGAGCTCGCGTCCGCCCTTCTGGCGGTAGGCTTTCAATTCGGGCGACTCGTCGTACACGATGTATTGATGCTCGACGGGAATCGACGGCACATTGATGCCGAACAGGCGTCCGGTCTGGCGTGCGTAGTTGCCCGTCGCGCAGACCACATGCTCGGCGACGATGTCCCCCTTGCTCGTGGTGAGATGCCACTCGCCGGACGGCGTGCGCTTGACGGCGGTCACCTCGGTTTGCTCGTAGATTTCCGCGCCGCGCGTGCGCGCGCCCTTGCGCAGCGCCATGGTGAGATCGGCAGGCGCGATGTGGCCGTCGTCCGGGTGATACAGCGCGCCGATGATTTTCGGGGTGTCCGCGCCGTTGCCGATGTCGGCCAGGGGCCACAGCTCCTGCACTTCACGGGGACCGATGACCTGGAACGGAACGCCGATGGTGTTGGCCGTGCCGCAGTACTTCTGGTACTCGTCCATGCGATCGCGGTTGGTGGCCAGCCTCAAGTTGCCGGTCACGTGAAAGCTCACGTCCTGGCCGGTCTCGGCCGGCAGGCGCTTGTAGAGATCGACCGAATATTTATGGAGCTGACCGACGGTGTAACTCATGTTGAAGAGGGGCAGCAGACCGGCCGCGTGCCAGGTCGAACCGGCGGTCAGTTCGGCGCGCTCCAGCAGTACGACGTCCGTCCAACCCTTCGAGGTGAGGTGGTACAGCGTGCTGACGCCGACCACGCCGCCGCCGACGACGACCACACGGGCATGAGTTTTCATCCAATCCTCCCATCGCGAATGCGTCAGGCAGTGTAACGACCATGGGCGGAAACACGACGCCAATTGCGACAGTCGCTTGCTGAAACGCGCCGGACTGGCCAGGCATTGGTCTTTCAGCGTGCGGCTGCTCCGCCAAACCTATCCGGAAACGACATATTTCTGTCGGGATTGGGCAACTCCAAGTCATCTGATGGCATAATCGAGTGCATCGTCACCCGACCTGCCGGCCCGGAGGCCACCGTGGATGCGCCGATCGTCCTGCGAAAGTGCAGATACGCATTCCTGACCCTGCCCAACTATTCGTTGATTGCAGTCGCCAATGCGCTCGAGCCGCTGCGGATGGCCAATCGTTTGGTGGGCCGCGAGGTCTACGAGTGGTCGATCATCAGCGTCGATGGGTTGCCCGCGGATGCCAGCAGCGCCCTTCAGCTGTTGCCCACCGGCGCCCTGGACAAGGTGGGCGCGGTCGACATCTTCTTCGTCTGCGGCGGCATCAATGTCCGGGACGCCGTGTCCCCGCAGCTGTCGTCCGCGCTGCGCCGGCTGGCCGACCGACGCATCGCGCTCGGGGCGCTGTGCACCGGCGGCTATGCGCTGGCCCGGGCGGGACTTCTGGACAATTACCACGCCACGATTCACTGGGAGAATCTGTCGGCATTGCGCGAGGAGTTTCCGCGCGTGCGCATCAGCGACCAATTGTTCACCATCGATCGCGACCGCTATACCTGTTCCGGCGGCACGGCGCCGCTCGATCTGATGCTCAATCTCATCCAGTCGAAGCTCGGGCCGCGAATTTCACAGCTGGTATCGGAACAGTTCATGGTGGAACGCGTCCGCAAGGACACCGACCGGCAGTACGTGCCGCTGCGCGCGCAAATCGGCGTCTCGCACCGCGGGCTCATTCGGGTCGCGCAGCTGATGGGGGAGAACATCGAGAAGCCGCTGTCGCTCGAACAGATCGCCAAGGCGACGGGATTGTCGCGCAGGCAGATCGAGCGGCTGTTCAAGCGTGACCTGAACTGCGTTCCGAAGCGCTATTATCTCGAAATGCGACTGCGCCGCGCGCGCGCCCTCCTGCAACAGACGGCCATGCCCATCATGGACATCACGGCGGCCTGCGGATTTCAATCGCCGCCGCATTTTTCCAAATGCTATCGAAATCAGTTCGGCTACCCGCCGAGCGCGGAGCGCAAGGCGGGCGCCGCCGCCCGCTCCGGTTCGGTCCTCCCGGAATTCGAGCATCTCAAGATGGCCGAGGAATGATGGGCGCGGAGGCGCAAGGGCGGCTGCGCGCCGCCTGCGGCGAGGCATGGCGGACGCTGCGCCTGGGACGGGCCGCGGCGGCCGAGCGGCAGCTGCGGGCCATCCAGGCCCGGGCGCCGGGCGAGGTGAACAGCCTGCGTCTGCTCGGCGTGGCATTGCTCGATCAGGACAAGGTGCCGCCGGCCATCGAGAGTCTGGAGCGCGCCGTCGCGGCGGCGCCGCAATACTGGGAGGCGCGCACCGACCTGGCGCGCGCCTACCGCAGGGCGGGACGGCTCGAGGCGGCCAGGGAGGAACTGCAGCGCGTGGTGGCGGCGGCGCCCGCGTTGGACGCGGCGTGGCTTGCCTACGGCGACGTGCTGGTCGACCTCGAAAAGTACGCCGATGCGAGGGCGGCCTACGAGCGGGCGCAACAATGCGATCCGCATGTGCGCCGGATCGAAGAGGCGAGCGCCGCGCTCCTGGCCGAGGACCGCAAGAAGGCCGAGATCATATTTCGCGACATCGTCCAACTGGACGGTGGACACGTCGCGGCGGTATGCGGCCTTGCGGCGATCGCGCTCACCGTCAGCCGCGGCGAGGATGCCGTGCGGCTGCTGCGCCACGCCCTCAAGCAATCCGCCCACCTGCCGCTGGCCTGGCGCGGCCTGTGCCGGACTATGGTCGAGCTCGGAAACCTGCCGGAGGCGGAGGCCGCGGTCCGCCGACTGCTGAAGATCGAGCCCGAGAATCCGCAGAACTGGGTGCTCCTGGGCACGGTATACACGCGGCTCATGCGGCAGGCGGACGCTCTCCCGGCCTTCGAGGAGGCGGCACGCCTGAACCCGCAGGAGGTGCGCCTGCGCCTTTCGATCGGGCACCTGCACAAGACGCTCGGCCGGCGAACCGACTGCGAGAAGGCTTACAAGGACTGCCTCGGGCTCGACCCCAAGTTCAGCGAAGCCTATTGGAGCCTCGCCGACCTGAAGAACTACGGCTTCAGCGACGGCGAGGTCGCGGCCATGGAAGGCTTGGTGCAGGGCGGCGGCGACGACGTGGACCAGGCGCTGTTGCATTTCGCGCTGGGCCGCGCCTACGAACAAAGGAACGACCCGGCGGCGGCCTTCGATCACTACTCGATCGGCAACAGCCGCCGGCGGCGCACCGTGCCCTTCGACATCGCCATGTTCGAGAACAAGACGGAGCGCGTACGCCGGTGCTTCG
The DNA here is from genome assembly GCA_963707765.1 of uncultured Gammaproteobacteria bacterium. Classification (GTDB taxonomy): domain Bacteria; phylum Pseudomonadota; class Gammaproteobacteria; order Steroidobacterales; family Steroidobacteraceae; genus Bog-1198. Next base: position 1,163,320 of record CAVPQZ010000001.1, read on the forward strand.
ATGCGGAGTTCTTTGCGCGGCGTGCCGGGACGGGATGGCCGGACCCCTCGCCGATCTTCGTCGTGGGCCTGCCGCGGTCGGGCTCCACGCTCATCGAGCAGATACTTGCCAGTCATTCGAGCATCGAAGGCACCTTCGAGCTGCCCAACGTGCTCACCATCGTAAGGCAGCTCGATCATGCCGATTCGCGAACATGACGCCTATCCGGAAAACGTTCCGGCGCTTCCCATGGATCGCTTTGCGATGCTCGGCCGGCGCTACATCGAAGAAACCACGCCGCTGCGCAGCGGCCGGCCGCGCTTCATCGACAAGATGCCGAACAACTTCAGCCACGTGGGCCTCATTCATGCGATGCTGCCGAATGCCGTCATCATCGACGCGCGGCGCCATCCAATGGACGCATGCTTCAGCACCTACAAGCAGTTCTTCGCGGAGGGACAATCGTTCAGCTACGATCTCGAGGACCTCGGCCGCTATTACCGTTGCTACCTCGACCTGATGGACCACTGGGACGCGGTGCTGCCGGGCAGGGTGCTTCGCGTCGGGTATGAGGATCTGGTGCGCGATCCGGAAGCGAACATCCGCCGCCTGTTAGCGCATTGTGGACTCGAATTCGAGCCCGCGTGCCTCACCTTTCACGAGACCCGGCGCCCGGTCCGCACCGCGAGCTCGGAGCAGGTTCGACAGCCCTTGTATTCGTCCGGCATCGGCTACTGGAAGAAATTCGCCGCGCAGCTCGAACCGCTGCGCCGGGCTCTGGGCGACAGCCTGGATCGCTTCGCCGATTGATTGCGCGGCGGCGCCCTGCCGCACCCGCATGGGCTGGCTTGCCCGCATGGGCCGGCCTGGAACACTTATTGAACGATTGATTAGCCCGATGGGGGGAACATTGACAACGATCGCCCCGGCGGGACATGATCCGACCGGGATCTGAATAAGACCGTGCCCGCCGAGGCACCCGGAAATTCGAAAGTCAAGGGGATGATGCGATGCGCCGAATTCCCGCGCGACCCGCGAGCGACACCTCGAGAGGCCGCCCTCCGGCCGCGAGCCCCGCGTGCCCGACGCTGCGAATCGCCATCGCGGCGATTCTCTCGGGCGCCGGCGGATTCCATGGAATGCCGTCGCTGGCCGCGGACGCGACCGCCGATACGACCCTTCAGGAAGTCATCGTCACCGCCCGCAAGCGCACCGAGAATCTGCAGGACGTGCCGCTCAGCCTGATGGTGTTCACCAGCAAGGATCTGCAGAATCAGAACATCTCGCAGTTCGAGGACTACGCCGCCGTCAGTCCCTCGATCTCCTTCGTGAGCGCGGGTCCCGGGACGCAGACCTTCGTCATGCGCGGCGTGTCGGACGGGAGCAATCCGAACTACGCCAACACGGCGACGACCGCATTCCTGGTCGACGACATGTCGATGAACTATTACGGCACGACTCCCGATCTGCATTTGTATGACGTCGAGCGGATCGAAGTCCTGAACGGCCCGCAGGGCACGACCTACGGTGCGAGCGCCATGGCCGGAGCGCTGCGCTTCATCACCAACAAGCCCGATCCCACCGCTTTCAGCGCCGGGGTGGATGCCGACGGCGGAAAGGTCGAGAGCGGATCCCACAACGGCGTCATCGAGGGCTTCGTCAATATCCCGCTGATCGCCGATTGGACGGCCCTGCGAATATCCGCCTATAACGACTATCACGGCGGCTACATCAACAATCTGAACACCACGCGTACCTGGGTCAACGGCGCGGTGTCGAACAACGCGGAGTGGGCGGGCAAGAATTACAACGTGGAGAAGGTGGAGGGTGCGCGAGTCGCGATCGGCCAGAAGATTGCGGACGGCTGGAAGGCTTCGCTCACCTGGAGCTACCAGCGCCAGCTCACACACGGCGCCTGGGACCAGAACAACACCATCGGCGGGGCGGTCAATTACTACGGCAACCTGCCCGACGGTCCCGTCCGATCGCTGGGAGCGCGCAATGTCGATCGCTTCGGCCCGGAATACAAGCAATATTACGCGAAGACGCTCGACTTCCATCTCGACGGCGACGTCGGCATCGGCGACCTGGTGTATGCCAGCACCTACTGGGCCCAGGACGATCGCTGGGTGAACGAGTACTCCGAGTACATGCAGTACATCAATACGGGGCCGCCCGACGATCTCACCGCCGCCTCGCAGCAGGGATACACCTGCCTGACCGACCCGGTGTCCTCGGGCGGCGCGTCGCCCTACAGCGGCTGCAAGCCGTCGGTCCAGTACTACGACTACGTCAACAAGATCGACCGGTGGTCGAACGAATTGCGCCTGCAGTCCAAGGAGGGCGGATGGTTTCACTGGCTGGTGGGCACCTACTGGGAGAAGACCCGCGACCTTTACAGCGACTACTATCACATGCCCGGCCTGCAGACCGCGGGTCAGGCCTGGGAGTCCGCCACGGTCTACTACAACAATCCGGGAGCGCTGCCGCCGAAACCCGATGATTGGTACAGCTACATCGGGCGTTCGGATTATCTGCAGGCGACGGAATTCGTAAACCTCACCTTCGACGTCACGAAGCGGCTGCACCTGGAGGCCGGCACGGTCCACTTTCACTCGAGCTTCAACTCCTCCACCTACGGTGGTTTCTGGTATGCACCGCAGGCGCCGAGCCAAGCGCCCGGCTCCTCCCACAAGTGGGACAGCAAGCTCGGCGTGAGCTACAACGCGCTCGACAATGTGCTGGTGTATGCCGATGCGGCGCAGGGATTCCGGGACGGGGGCGTCAACAGCGGTTTGCCGCAGCAATGCACCGCCAAGGGCATCCCGTTGCAATTCCAGCCGGACACGTTGACCAACTATGAACTCGGCTTGAAGACGACCATGCTCGACAAGCACATGACCTGGGACAGCGCCCTGTACTACATGCCCTGGAAGAACCTGCAGACGCTGCTGTTCGATCCCGGCTACTGTCCGTCGAGCAGTTTCAATGCCAATGTGGGCGATGCCCGCATCTATGGCGCGGAATCCACCGTCAAGTATCAGCCCAACGGCTTTTTCAGCATGGAGGTCTCGGCGAGCTACAACGACTCGCGGGTGACCACCGCGTTGCCGGGACTCGAGGTGATGCCCGGCGAACGCCTGCCCTATGTGCCCTACTTCAACTGGAGCGGGAACGCCCGCTACGAGAAGCCACTGGAGGAAGCGCTGCGCGGCTACGTGCAATACGAGGCCACCCACAAGGGCGACATGTTCAACGACCTGCAGGCGAATGGGTCCAACGGCCTGCCGCGCGTGCTGCAGCCCGGGTACTCGCTCATGAACCTTCGCCTCGGAGTGAATCAGACGGCGGAGCATTGGACTGCCGAGTTCTACATCACCAACCTCACCAACAAGAATGCGGTGATCTATACCAACGAGGGCAATTTCGACCTGCGCCAGACGGTGAACGAGCCGCGCGTATTCGGAGTGCGGCTGTCCTATCGGTTCGGCAAAAACTCGCCCAGCGCGGAGGACTGAGGCGGCCGTCGCGTGGCCGCCGGCATGGAGGACTCAGGGCGCCGGCAGGTGCGCAACCACCGCGGACCCGCGGAGCGTCCCGCTCACATGCGCCCATGTAGGTTGCGCGCCTTCGGTCCACTGAATCTTCAACCGCCCCCCCGGGATCCGGACGTCGGCCTGAACAAGCGCATTGGGGCCTGAGGTGCGGGCGATGGCGCCGCTCACGGGCACGTCCTCGACCCAACGCACCCCATCGAGCCTGATGAGGAGTCTTGCGCCGGTGCGTCGCACGCGAAACTCACCGCCGCGCAATCCGAACCCCCGGCCCGACGCATTGAGGGTCGCGCGGGCAACGACATCGCCCACCGTCTGCGCCACGGCTGCCGCGATTCGCAGGGCGTCAGCGTCCGCTTTATTGCCCGGCAGGCTCGACGCCGCCGGCAAGTCGGCGGCGCGACGCGCGAAACCCCCGACCAGCCGCACGGGGGGCGTGCGGGCGGCGCACGATACGTCGCCCGCGTCGAGGGTTGCGATGAATCGCCGGGCGATCGTCGCCGCGCAGGTGCTGCGGCCGCGGGCCAGCGCATTCACATGGAAGCCGTTGGCGATGCGCACCTGCCTGCCGTGCTGGAACGAGGCGGCCACCGCCGCGCCGTCCGCCAGCGTGGTGATGCTGTCCAGGTCGCCGGAAATGACCAGCGCCGGCACGTCCGGATAGGCCGCATTCGTCCCCAGCTGCGAGGCCGGGTGGCTCGGCGGCGGGGCCGGCCAGCCGGCGCACTCGTCCAGGAAGCTGTAGTCGAGCGGCATGGCGCGGTATTCGTCGATGGTGAACGGGGCGTAGGTGTCGGGAAACGCGCGGCCGCGGTCGGCCAGGGCCCGGTCCCGGTCGAGCGCGCGCTCGGCGGGACGGAGGCTCATGTCGAAGATCTGCGGCGGATCCTGGCACAGGACGGCGGCGGCCAATCCGGCGCTCCATTTCGCGGCGTCTCCCGTGGGATCGCGCGAGTCGACCGCGGAGGCGGTCTCGGCCATCAATCGGAGCAGCGGCTGCCGGTCCCCTTGCGCGAAGGCGCGCGCGGCGGCGTCCACCTCGCGCGTGGTGGTGAAGGCCGGAGCGTTGCCGAACATCACGATGGCCAGCTGCGCAGCATTGGCCTGGAAGATCCGTTCCCGGCCGTCGACGTCGAACGCGCGCGCCGGGAAGGGCTCCGCGCGCAGCAGCCGCAACGCGGGCATGATGTGATCGATGGACGTGCCGGGCAGGGCGGCGCAGGAGGGTGATCGCTCGCAGGCCCAGTTCAGTTTGCTGCGCATGGCCGGGGCGTAGGTCGGATACCACGCATAGTCGGGCCCGGCGAGCGGATAGGCGCCGTCGAGCACGATGGAGCGCAGCATGTCCGGATGGCGCAGGGCGAAGACCTGTTCGAAATAGGTGCCGTATGAGTCCCCGTACAGGTCGATGCGCCGCACCCGCAGGGCGCGCAGGATGGCCGCGAGGTCATCGGCGGCGTAGGCCGTGCTGTAGAGCGGCGCGCGGTTGCCCAGCGACTCCCCGCAGGCGGCCACCAATTCGACGGTCCATTTCTCGGCGGTCTGCAGCGCATGGCAGTCGATGGGGCCAGATCGGCCGGTGCCTCGATTGTCCATGATCATGACGTCGTGGTCGGCCATCAAGGGCGCAAACAACCCGAGATAGTCGTCGCGCGAGTCCGTGGCCGGATATCCCGGCCCGCCTTCGGTGGCGACCAGCATACCGGCCGGCGGTCCCGGGTTCGAATGGGGGTAGAATTCGAAATATACGGAAATCCCGCCGCGCACCTCGCCCTGCGGATCGAGGGCGCGTTCCAGGATGCCGCAATAGGCGCCGGCGCTTCCGCAGGCGTTCAACTCCAGGGATCCCATGGCCAGGCTTCGGGCGGCAGGAGCCGGGCCGGGTTTGGCGGCCGCGCTCGCGGCGGCGGCCGGGCTCGTAGCGGACGCCGGGTTCGCGCCGGTGGCCGGAATCGCCAGGCAAAACGCCATCGCGAGCGTCGGACAGCACGCTCCAAGGGCCCGCAGGCGCCGGCCAAAAGATCGCGAATGTGGCGGGCCCGGCATCTTAGGGATTCTAGCGCGCTGCCCGGCCGCTGTCGTTTATGGGGTCGAAAACGTCGCTTCGAGGCTACGTCGCCCGGGGGATTGTTGATATCTTAAACGCACGGAACCGGGGAGCGACGATGGACGAAACACACACTCAGGCCCACGCGAGACGGCCGAGCGGACGCGATGCGAAGCGCGCGTCCCGTGCGGCGCGCGCGGCATCCTCGGTGCCGTACATCACACGCAAGATCCCATTCTACGAAGTGCTCGGCGAGGAAGGGCTGGCGCTGCTCGAGCACAACGCGGACACCATCCTCGAGGAGGTCGGAATCGACTTCCGCGACGATCCGGAGGCGATTCAGCTGTGGCGCGAGGCCGGCGCCGACGTGAAAGGCGAGCGGGTCCACTTTGCCCGGGGCATGTGCCGGTCGATCATTCAACGCAGCGCGCCGCGTGAATTCACGCAGCACGCGCGCAATCCGGCCCGCAGCGTCGTCATCGGCGGCAAGAACACCGTCTTCGCGCCCGCCTACGGCCCTCCCTTCGTTCGCAGTCTCGACGAAGGCCGGCGTTACGCGCGCATCGAGGATTTTCGGAATTTCGTCAAGCTCGCCTACATGGCCGCGTCCTTGCACCATTCGGGCGGCACCATCTGCGAGCCCGTGGACCTGCCGGTGAACAAGCGGCATCTCGACATGGTGTACAGCCACCTGAAGCTGAGCGACAAGCCGTTCATGGGCTCGGTCACGGCGCCCGATCGCGCCGCCGATTCGGTCGCGTTGGCGAACATCGTCTTTGGGGCGGAACTCGAGGACCCGGCGACGGGGCGGCCCAAGACGACCATCATCAACCTCATCAACGTCAACTCCCCGATGACGTACGACGCGACCATGCTGGGCGCCGCGAAGGTCTACGCCCGCGCCAATCAGGCCACCATCATCACACCGTTCATTCTCGCGGGCGCCATGTCCCCGGTGACGGTGGCGGGCACGGTCGCGCAAACGCTCGCCGAGGCGCTGGCCGGCCTGGCGTTCGTGCAATTGGTCAATCCCGGCGCACCGGTGGTGCTCGGCAGCTTTGCGTCCTCGATTTCCATGCAGTCCGGGGCTCCAACCTTCGGCACCCCGGAGCCGGCCCTGGTGCTCTACACCATGGCGGCGCTCGCGCGCCGGTTGGGCGTTCCGTTTCGCTCCGGCGGGAGCCTCTGTGCGTCGAAGATTCCGGATGCGCAGGCTGCCTTCGAGTCGGCGAACACGCTCCTCCCCACCTGCCTCGCGGGGGTGAACTTCGTGCTGCACACGGCCGGATGGCTCGAAGGCGGGCTCGCCATGGGATACGAGAAGTTCGTCATGGACGTGGACCAGGCGGGGATGATGCACACGCTGCTGGCGGGGGTGGACCTGTCGCCAAACGGCCAGGCGCTGGATGCCGTGCGCGAGGTCGGGCCCGGCAAGCATTTCCTCGGCTGCGCCCATACTCAGGCCAATTTCGAGAATGCCTTCTACCGCTCGCCGCTGGCCGACAACAACAGCTTCGAGCAATGGGAGGCCGAAGGGTCGCCCGACATGGCCAAGCGCGCCAATGCGCTGTGGAAGAGGCAGCTCGCGGAATATGTCGAACCGCCCATGGACCCCTCGATCGACGAAGCGCTGCTCGACTACATCGCGCGCCGTAAGGCGGCGGCTCCCGACTCGAACGTCTGAGCGCAGGCCGGCGCAGCAGTTCCGCTTGACATCCCCCGGGGATTCCCCGATTGTGACGCTGACCCCACGGATCCGCCGCAAGGCGGTCGCCGGGGCAAGGTTCGATGGGAAGGAGCTCAAGGGGTGCCTGGTATTGATCTGAGTCACGGAAGGCTCATGCGCGAGTCGACCGACTGCATCGAAAGCGCATTGGAGAGCGACAACTCGCAAGAGAAGCTCGTCGCCATGCGCGTGCTCGAGAATCCCTGTGCCTGGCAACAGTGGGAGAGCGAGCACTCCGGTCTCATGAGGCGGGTCGCCGTCGACGGCTTCCGCCGCACCCAGGCGGCGATCCTGAAGAGGGCTGCGATGCGGCTCATCGAGCGAAAGGCGCTGTTCGAATATCTGCGCGAGAACCGGATCCGCAGCGAGATGCGCCGCCGTATTTTTGCCTTCTTTCATCCCGCGCTCTCATACGATCATGCCGTCATCGGCGAGCATGCCGCGTACCTCCGCAAGGCCTGCAGCTACCTGTGCGCGAGCCACGTCGGTTGGAACGTCGTGCACGACCCGGGTTTCCTGGATCCGATGGAGCGCTATGAGCAGGTCTACCGGGAGTATTTTCAGCTCTTTTGCGACGCCAATTTCGCCGAGAACTCGGCGGGTCAGGCGGCGCTGTTGCCGCTGCTGAAACAGCAGCTCGATGATTGCCGCGCGGCCGTCATGAATCCGGCGGACTCGTCGAAACGCGTGCTGCGCGATGCCGAACTGCGGCGCGCCACGGGCGATACCATGCGGTTGCAGGTTCTCGCGGGCCGCGCCGGCTAGGGGCCGGCGTTCAGCCCGGTTTCACCGGGTCCGCGCTACGTCGAGGGCGCCGGCCTCGAGTCTCGGATTGGCTCGTGGATTCCTTCGGCGCGGGAAGGTGCACCACCTTGCGCAAGTGGGGATAGGCGGCCGTCTTGTGCGGTATGGCCATGGCCTCGACGAAATGGTGTTGAAATCGCGGCTCGATGGCGGTCTCCACCTTGTCGATGCGGCGGACCAGGTTTTCGATGACGCCGCGCGAGGTTGCATCGAGGAGCGCGATCCGGGCGCCGGTCCCCGCGGCGTTTCCCGCCGAGCGCACCTGGGCGAGATCGCAGTCGGGAATCATCCCGAGGATGGTCGCGTATTTGACGTCGATGTGGCTGCCGAACGCGCCGGCGAGGCGAATCCGGTCGACATGATCGATGCCGAGCCGCTCCATGAGCAGCGCCACGCCGGCGTACAGCGCGGCCTTGGCGAGCTGGATGGCCCGCACGTCGTTCTGCGTGATCTTCATCTCAACCGCGCCCTGATGCAGGAGGTAGGCGAAGGTTCTGCCGTTTGGGACGATGCGCGGGGAACGCGCCGCCAGGCGTCCGTCCAGGACGCCGTCCTGATTGATGACGCCGGCCAGGTACATCTCTGCGATGACCTCGATGATCCCCGAGCCGCAGATTCCCGTGATGCCGGTGGCGACCGTGGCGGCGGCGAAACCCGGATCGTCCGACCAGAGATCGCAGCCGATCACCTTGAAGCGGGGCTCGAGCGTTTGGGCGTCGATGCGCACCCGCTCGATCGCTCCGGGCGCCGCGCGCTGGCCGCAGCTGATCTGTGCCCCTTCGAAGGCCGGGCCGGTGGGGCTGGAACAGGCGACCAGCCGCCGATCGTTGCCGAGTACGATCTCCGCGTTGGTGCCCACGTCCACGAGCAGCGTCATGGCGGCGTCGAGGTCGGGCCTCTCGGCCAATACCATGCCGGCCGCGTCGGCCCCGACGTGTCCGGCGATGCAGGGCAGGATGTACACGCGTGCGTTGCGGTTGAGTCTGAGGTCGATGACGTTGGCGCGCAGCGTGAGCGAGTGGTCGACCGCCAGGGCGAACGGGGCGCCGCCGAGTTCCACCGGATCGATGCCGAGCAGCAGATGATGCATGATGGGATTGCCGACGAGCGTCGCTTCGAGGATGTCCTCGACCGTGATGCCGGCCATCTTCGCGACATCCGCCGCCAGAGCGCACAGCGCCTCGCGCACGGCGGCGGTCATCGCCGCGGCGCCGCCCGGGTTCATCATGGAATAGGAAACGCGGCTCATCAGATCCTCGCCGAAGCGGATCTGCGGGTTCATGACCCCGGCGGAGGCGACCACGTCGCCGCTTTGCAGATCGCAGAGGTGCGCGGCGATCGTGGTCGAGCCGACGTCGACCGCGAGTCCATAGGCCACCTCGTGCAATCCGGGCCACACGGCGATGATTTGCTTCTCGCCGTGCACAGCCACCGTGACCTGCCATTCTCCGGCCCGCAACGCGGATTGCAGCGCCTGCAGGGTCGACAAATCGCAGATCAGATCCTTGAGGCCCCACTCGGCCTCGAGCGCCGCGTACAGCCGACGCAGGTCGCCGGACGGGTCGTGCATGTCCGGTTGCTGCACCTGCACGTAGTGCAGCCGCACGACGGGATACAGCTCGATGTCGTGCTCATCGGCATCCTTGCGCACCACTTGTCGATGCACCTGGCTGTCGGCCGGAACGTCGATGACGACGTCGGCTTCGACCCGCGTGGAGCACGACAAGCGCCGTCCAGGAGCGAGTCGGGACAGGCGCCCGAAACGCAGCTCCGGCTCGCTCAGCGGGGACAGGCTGGCGCTCGACGACGACACGCCGAGCTTGGCGAATTCGCCGTCCGCGACGTTCACCTGGCAGCGTCCGCACAACCCCCGGCCGCCGCACACGGAGTCGATGTCGACGCCGAGGCTGCGCGCGGCCTGCAGCAGCGGCGTGCCCACGGGGAAGTTGCCCCGCTTTCCGGAGGGCATGAACACGACGAGCGGGGTGCGCGAGGCCATTGCGGGTCCCCGGCCTCAGGCGGGGCGGCGGCGATGGCCGCCTTCGCGTCGGCCGCGCGGCGCCTCGGCGCCTGGAGCGGCGGGCGCCGGTGCTTCGCGAAAGCGGCGTATCCAGCGCGCGCAATCCGGGTCGTGTCCCATCATCACGTCGGCGCCCATCACGGCCTTGATCACTTCCTCGTGCAGGGGATTGGTGATGGCCGACGTCATGCCGGCGGCCATCGCCATGGTCAGGAAGGCGCTGTTGATGCCGTGCCGGTTCGGCAGCCCGAAGCTGATGTTAGAGGCGCCGCAGGAGGTGTTCACCTTGAGCTCGGTGCGCAGCCTGTGCACCAGGCGCATCACCTGCACGCCCGAGGAGTTGATCGCGCCGATGGGCATGACCAGGGGATCGACGACCACGTCGGACGCCGGAATCCCGTGATCCATCGCGCGCTCGACGATCTTTTTCGCGACGGCGAACCGCACGTCAGGATCCTCCGAAATGCCCGTCTCGTCGTTCGAGATCGCGATCACCGCGGCGCCGTATTTCTTGACCAGCGGCAGCACCGACTCCAGACGTTCGTCTTCGCCCGTCACCGAGTTGACGAGCGCTTTGCCCTTGTAGACCGACAGACCGGCCTCGAGCGCCGCGACGATCGAGGAATCGATCGACAGCGGCACGTCCGTGATCGACTGCACGAGCTGCACCGCGCGGGCGAGAATCGCCGGCTCGTCCGCGAGCGGAATTCCCGCATTGACGTCGAGCATGTGCGCGCCCGCCTCGACCTGGGCGCGCGCGTCCGCCTCGACGCGGCTGTAGTCTCCGGCCGCCATTTCAGCGGCGAGAATCTTGCGCCCGGTGGGGTTGATGCGCTCGCCGATGATGACGAAGGGCCGGTCGAAGCCGATGACGACTTCCTTGGTGGCGGAGCTGATAACGGTGTCGGTCATGAAGCAGTCCTTGGGGAGGGTAGGGATGCATCGCGCGCCGGGTACCATGGCGCGCGACCTTGAAGCACGCCGGATCGGTCGACGATCTCGGCCACTGATTCTTCCTGGCGGTACGCCATGACGTGCACGCCGTTGATGCCGCGGATCTCGCGCATCGCCTGGACCAGTTCCACGCAGAGGTTTCGGCCCTCGCGCGCCTGGTCCTGGGCTCCCTTGAGCCGCGCGATGACGCTGTCGGGGATGTGCGTCCCGGGCACGTTGCTGCGCATCCATTCGGCGGTCTTGGCGGAACGCAGCGGGCCGACGCCCGCGAGAATGAAGACCTGGCCGATCAATCCGAGCGCCTCCACCTGGTCCATGAAGGCGCGCAGCAGCAGCAGGTCATAGCAATACTGGGTCTGGATGAACTGGGCGCCGGCGGCGACCTTTTTCGCCAGGCGCTGCGCCCGCCATTCGTGGGGCAGGCCGGAAGGATTTTCGGCCGCGCCGAGGAACACCCGCGGCGCAAAGGTGAGCTTGCGGCCGCTCTCGAAGTGGGATTCGTCGCGCAGCGTGCGCGCGATTCCCAGCAGCGACATGCAGTCCAGGTCGAACACCGGCTTGGCCTGCGGGTGGTCTCCCGCCTGCACGCCGTCGCCGGTCAGGCACAGCACGTTGCAAACCCCCATGGCGGCGCCGCCCAGGATGTCGCCCTGGATCGCGATCCGGTTCTTGTCGCGGCAGGAGATCTGCATGATGGGTGCGTATCCAACGCGCGTCAGGAGGGCGCACACCGCCACGCTCGACATGTGGCAGTTCGCGCCGCTGCCGTCGGTTGCGTTGATGGCGTCCACGTAGCCGTCGAACACGCGCGCCCGTTTGTACACATCTTCGGGGTCGGCCGAATCGGGCGGCGCGAGTTCGGTGGTGACGGCGAAGCCGCCGGCGCGCAGCACCCGCTCGAATCGTCCCGGCGATGTGTGCCCCGGCAGGATTGGCAGGGGATAGCCCGGCACGGGTTCGTCCTCGAATTTCATTTGGGAGCCGCGGTCCTTTCGCGGACCACGCGGAGCCAGGAGGAGCGGCCCTGTTGCCGCTGGTCCACCGCGACCTGCACCTTGCGCATTTCCTGCACTCCGCCCGGAATGCGCTCGCTGCCCTTGAAGGCCTCGACCCAGACGCAGCGCATGTGCTCGTTCACCTCGCAGTTGCCGTTGGCGCGAACGCCGCCGCAGGGTCCGTTTCGCAGGTTCTTGGGACAGTTCATGGGACAGGACATCCCCGTCGAGCTCAGGATGCACTGGCCGCACATGCGGCAGTCGAAGAGCAGGCCCTTGACCGTGCGCTCGACCGCGGCGACCGGGCGTTCGACCCGCTCGTATCCCAGGGCCTCGAACACGCGATGCAGGCGGACCAGCACGGCCTCGAAGCCGCGGTAGAATGCATTCAGCCCGCGCGCGTGGCGCACCGACCATAGCCGCACGGAATACATCAGGCCAGCCCTTTGGCGCGAACCAATCTCTCGAGTTCGTCGTCGGTGAACTTCGCCTCAAGGCGCGCCGCCTCCGCGGATGCCTCGGCCTGCAGGTCCTCGCCGCAGGGCCGGGGCTCGCTGCGCCGCCAGTCCGCGAGGTACGCATCCGAGCTTCCCTTGCCGGCGCGCATCGCCGCGCGATCGACCGCTTCCTGGAAGCGCTGTGACAGCTGCACCTTCGCAGTCTCCCGGCCGCGCTTCACGACGACCTGAGCGGGAATATCCCGCCAGGAGATGATGCTCAGCGATGCCATGCGACCACGGCCTCGTCCTGCGGCGCGCCGGCGCGTTGCACCGCATCGTGCAGGCTCGTCTCCAGGGTTCCGTAACCCGTCGCTCGGTACTCGAAGGCCAGCCCCATGCGTTCGGCCACCTGGCGTGCCGCAGCTTCCGACTCGGGTCGGGGCGCCTGGGCCAGGTACACGAGCTTGCGATAATGGCCGAAATAGGCGGGGAACAGTTCAGGGTGCCGATCCAGCCCTAAGCCGCGGATCACCAGGCGCTCGAAATGGCGCAGCAGGAAATCCGTGAGGTAGAAGGTCCCGATTTCCGCCTCCGCCAGCCCGGCGAACACCGGCGCGGTGGCGAAGAATTCATAACAATGCGCGCCCGGTATTCGCTCCACGGCCTCTTCTCGAAGCACGGCGTCGAGCATCCCGCCGGTGCCGCAATCGCCGTAGGCCACGAAGATCGCGCGGAAGTGGCAGCGGGATGCGCGGATCAGCGCGCGTACCGCAGCCGGTATCTGCTCCGGGCGGTTGTGCAGTTCCGGCGGCAGGCAGCGCACCTCGAGCTGATCCCAGCCGTTGGCCCGCTGGATGGCGGTGATTTCGTGAGCCAGGGCGCCGCACGCGATGATGAGCACCCCCCGGCCCTGCGCAGCGCGCGCCTGCGCAGGTGTGTCCTCGTGCGCCATGGCGCTGGCTCTCAGTGTGCCGCGGCGCCGGCCCGCCGGGCGGCAATCAGCCCTTTGGCCGTCTCGACCGCAACCGCAGCATCGCGGCAGTAGGCGTCGGCGCCGACGGCCTTGCCGAATTCTTCGTTGAGGGGAGCGCCGCCGACCAGGACGATGAAGTCCTTGCGGATGCCACGCTCCTTCAGCGTGTCGATGACGACCTTCATGTACGGCATGGTGGTCGTCAACAGCGCGGACATGCCGAGAATGTCGGGCTTGTGCTTCTCGAGCGCGTCCAGATACTTCTCGACCGGATTGTTGATGCCAAGGTCGATGACCTCGAAGCCCGCGCCTTCGAGCATCATCGACACCAGGTTCTTGCCGATGTCGTGGATGTCGCCCTTGACGGTGCCGATGACGATCTTGCCGATCGGTTCCACGCCGGTCTCGGCCAGGAGCGGCCGGAGGATTTCCATCCCCCCCTTCATGGCGTTCGCCGCGAGCAGAACCTCCGGCACGAACAGGATGCCGTCCCGAAAGTCGATGCCCACGATGCGCATGCCTTCGACCAGGGCATCGTTCAGGACGCGTTCGGCCGACCAGCCGCGGGACAGGAAGATGTGCGTGGCCTCCTCGACCTCGGTCTTCAGCCCGTTGTAGAGGTCGTCGTGCACCTGCTCGGTGAGCTCCTCGTCGTTGAGGGCCGCCAGATCAAATTCACCTTCAGTCGCCTCAGACATCAACTTCTCCAAAGCAGTATTTTGCGAGCCGCCACCGTACCTTACGCGGCCAACCACCACAGCATGGTATGTCGCAATTCGGTTCGGCAGTTGTGAAATTGCGACGGTAGCATGCCGGGATGCGACACTTTCAGCTCACGGGCGGAGCGCCGCCTTCAGCGCTGCGGCGCTCGACATAGGCATCGAGCGACTCGACCACGGCCGGGTCGCGGGGCGGGGCAACATAACGCTGCAGGGTGTCCTGCCAGATGCCGGAGGCTCGCTCGGTGGCAGTCTTGGCTCCGTCCTCCGCCCAGCTGCCTGAATTGCGCCAATCGGAGACCAGGGGCGCATAGAACGCGCTGCGATACCGCTCCATGGTGTGGGCGCAGCCGAAAAAGTGCCCGCCGGCTCCCACCTCGGCCACGGCCTCGAGAGCGAGGTCCGCAGTCGCCGCGCCCACAGGTTGAAAGATCTCCGCGAACATCTGCAGCATCTCGACGTCCAGAATGAACTTCTCATAGGACGTCGTGAGACCGCTTTCGAGCCAGCCGGCGGCGTGAAGCACGAAGTTGCAGCCGCCCTGCAGGGCGCCCCAAAGGCTCATTTGCGACTCATAGGCGGCCTGTGCGTCGGGAATGTTCGATGCGGTGGCGTTCGAGGACCGCCATGGCAGGCCGAGGAAGCGGGCCAGCTGGCCGGCGCCGAAGGCGGCCTTCACGTATTCGGGCGTGCCGAATGCCGGCGATCCGGACTTCATATCCACGTTCGAGGTGAAGCTGCCGTACACCACGGGCGCTCCCGGGTTCACGATCTGCGCGAGCGTAAGGCCCGCCAGCGCCTCGGCGTGCGCGAGCGTGAGCGCGCCCGCGATGGTCACCGGCGCCATGGCGCCCGCCAGGGTGAATGGCGTGATGACCAGGATCTGCCCGGCGGCTGCGAAGTCGATGATGCCGTCGGCCATTGGGACGTCGAGCTGCAGCGGCGAGTTCGTGTTGATGATGGTGTAGGTGCGGGGACGCGAGCGGAATTCCTCGTAAGAGACCCCGTGGGCAAGCCGGATGAGCTCGAAGTTGTCGGCCACTTGCACGTGGCCGCGGGAAAAGATGAACGGAATCTTGTCGCAAAGCATCAGCTGGGCGCGGGTGACGTGCAGATGCCGCACGTGCACCGGAATGTCCTGCGGCTCGGTCGAGCCGCCGAGAAAATGGATGACCTCGAAGCTCTGGCACAGCTTGGTAATGTTGCAAAAGTCCTCGAAGGTGCCGGCGCGCCGCCCCCGCGCCGTGTCCATGATGTTGGGTGGCCCCGAGGTCGGTCCGAAAGCGACGCACCGGTCCGCCAGCGGCACGTCGTGCTCCGGCTTCACGGCGTGCATCGTGATCTCGCGGGGCGCCGTGGCCAGCGAGGCGCCGACGAGCTCGCGCGCCAGCCGCACGATCTGGGTCGACTCGTCGACTTGGGCGCCGGCGCGGCCGTACAGCACGCGCGCGTCCGCCGACAGCACCTTCATGCCCTGCGTCTCGAGGATGCGAAGCGCCGCGTCATGGATGGCGCCGACCTGGTCGTCCGAGAAGATCCGCAGTGGTTCGAAGGGATTGCGCAGGTGCCGGTAGGTGCGGGTGCGATCGAAGACGGCATGACTGGCCTCGGCCGTGGCGGGGCGGCGCCGGCTGCGCCGGCCGGTCTGTTCCTCCGGGGTTTTCATGGGGTGATGCTCCTTGGATGGTAGAGCTGCGCCGGCGCTGCAGCGATCGGCGCATGAACGTGGCCGGCGAGGGGACGGCCCGTCGCCGTCGAGCGCACCACGGCCTCGGCCAGGTACTCCGCGCCGGCATCGACATGGGCGAGTTTCTCCATGACGGTGGTCTCGACGTGGGGGTCCGCAGCGCCTGCCCGGCGCGCGGCGGCTATCGCCAGCTCCCGCGAAACGCGCCGGGCGTGTTCGACGGCGCCGGGAGGGTCCGGATAATCCCGCAGTCCGTGCGGGTCGTGGACGCGAAAGACCTTGAACGTCGGCTGATTCACGAGAATCTCGACCGATTGCGACACCACCCCGGCGACCGCGCCGACGGCGTTGCAGACCTCCGCATGCGGCGGGATGAGGAGCGCGGCCCCGAGGCGGCGCGCGATCTCGGGATAGTAGGCGCCGACCGGGGCGCCGATCGCAATCAGTGGGCGCGCCAGCCGGAGCGAAGCCGTCACCAGCGCCGAGGTGGGCCGGCCGGCCACGATGTCGTCGACCAGCCGTTCTCCCAGCGCGCCCCAGCGGCCCTCGCCAGGCTCGATGCCCGGGTCGTGCGCGAGCGCGGCTCCGAGCAGCAGCCGTCCCGTTTCGCGCAGGACGTATTCGTAGATTCTCTTGCAGATCGCTTCGGGAGTCGCGCAGTCGCGGAGTGCGCGCGCGTTACGCTCCTCGATGGCGAGAATGCGCGCACCGCACTCGGCCGCCTCGCGGCACCAGCCGTGCTGGTGGCCGAGCACGTGCATGGCGTCGCTGGGCGTGAAGGCGGCAATGGTGGCGAGTCCGGCGTCGGCAAGCCGGCGCAGCGCCTCCAGTCCCGAGTGATTGCGCACGACCTGCGACACTTCGACCGGCTCCAGGGTCAGGGATTCCCACACCCGGCGTTCCAGCGCGGAGAGATGCGCGGGCGGCGCGCGTTCCGGATTGCGGAACGCGAAATGAGCGGCATTGTCGGGAAGGCGCGGCACATCGGCGAGACCGCGCAGCTTGCCGAGCACCGCGGGAAATTTGTGCGCCAGCAGGCTGAGCGGCATGGTCTTGCGCGGGCCGGCCTGCAGGCGGCTGCGGCGATCGAAGCCCACTTCGCTGTCGCCGCCGAGACCGCTGGTGCGCACGTCCACCGCCTCGACCATGGTTCGCCAGCCGCCGACGAGGGCGCCTTCCGCGCGGATGACCGGACGGCCGCCCGATACGACCGCGATATCGGTGGTGGTGCCGCCCATGTCGGACACCAGGAAGTCTTCGAGGCCCGTCAGAAATCCGGCGCCGACGACGCTGGCCGCAGGACCCGATAGTATGGTCTCGACGGGATACTCGAGCGCGACGTCGGCTCGCATCAAGGAGCCGTCGCCCTTGACGATCATCAGCGGCGCATCGATCGATTCGTCCTCGAGCACGCGGCTTAGCGCTTCGATCAGATGCCGGATCTGCGGCGTGAGGCGGGCGTTCAGCGTGGCCGTCAGGGCGCGCCTCGGGGCGTCGAGCTTCGAGGTCAATTCGTGCGCGCAGGTGACGGGCCTGCGGGACAAGGCCCGGATGATCTGGCGCGCGCGCAGCTCATGGTCGGGATTGCGCACCGAGAAATTCGCGGCAACCGCAAAGGCCTCGACGCCGTCTTGGTGGGCCTCGACGGCACGGCGGACGGCGGCTTCGTCGAGCGGGGCCGATTCCTCTCCGGTGGCGGCGTGGCCCCCGGCGATGCGCACCAGCAGGCCCTCGCGCCGCTGCAGGCCCGAGCGCTCGACCATGCCGTCGTCGAAGCCGATGAGCAGCGTGCACACGGGGCTGAAGCGGCCCTCGACCACGGCGTTGGTCGCGAGCGTCGTGGACACCGAGACGAGGTCGATGTCCCCGCGCGTCCGGCCCTCCGGAAGGGCGGCGAGCACCGAGCGGATCGCAGACCCGATGCCGATGGCGAGGTCCCACGGAGTGGTCAGGGACTTGGCGCTCGCGGCGATTCGGCGCCCCGCGGCGAGCAGTACCGCGTCGGTATAGGTGCCGCCCGTGTCGAGTCCGAGCCATAGGCTCTGGAGCGGCGATTCCTCCTGCGCCGGCGGCTCACAGGCCGGCGACTGTGCATGGCTCATCATGGACCTTGGGTTGACGAATGTGACTTCAAGCCGGCGGCGCCCGCGCGCGCGCCGCCTATCGTAAGTGACCCAGGAAGCCCGGGTGATCTAAAAAATCGATAGCGTAGCTGAAAGCCCGTGGCGCAGCGGCGGTTTTGCTATCCTTGGCCGCTCCTGAGGAAACAGCCGTGAACTATTCTGCCTGGTCGCTGCTGCGGGGCGCCTTCTCGGGGCACCGCAACTGGCCTCCCGCCTGGGCGGAGGTGGAGCCGCGCCCGAGTTACGATGTGATCATCGTCGGCGGCGGCGGTCATGGGCTGGCGGCCGCGTACTACCTGGCCAAGAACCACGGCGTCACCAATGTCGCGGTGCTCGAGCGCGGCTGGATCGGCGGCGGCAACACTGGCCGCAATACCACCATCGTGCGGTCCAATTATCTGTTTCCCGAGAGTGCGCGGCTCTACGACTTCTCACTGAAATTGTACGAGGGCCTGTCCAGGGACCTGAACTTCAACATCATGCTGAGCCAGCGCGGGCTCGTGATGCTGGCGCACAGCCGCCATGATCTCGATTCCATGTCCCGTTGGGCCAACGCCATGCGGATGAACGGCATTGCGGCGGAGTTGCTCACGAGGGAACAGGTCGGCGAACTCGCTCCGGCGCTCGACCTGTCCCCGCAGGCTCGCCTGCCGGTGCTGGGCGGCTTTGCGCAACGCCGCGCCGGCACGGCGCGCCACGATGCCGTGGCGTGGGGCTATGCGCGGGCCGCTTCGGCCCTCGGAGTGCACATCATTCAGGACTGCGAGGTGCGGGAATTCCTGCGCGACTCCGGCAAGATCGTCGGCGTCGACACCGTGCGGGGCCGGATTCGCGCGGATCGCGTGGGCATCGCCGCCGCCGGCCACAGCTCCGTGCTGGCCGCGAAGGCGGGCTTCAAGCTCCCCGTGACCAGTTACGCGCTGCAGGCCATGGTGAGCGAACCGGTGAAGCCCGTGCTCGACACGGTCGTGCTCTCGCCCGGGACCGGGGCGTATGTCAGCCAATCGGACAAGGGAGAGATCGTGTTCGGCGCGATGCTCGATCTTTTTCCCTCGTATGCCCAGCGCGGCAGCTTCGCCGTCAAGCAGTCCATCGTCGCCGCCACGCTTGCGCTGTTTCCGAGCTTCAGCCGGCTTGCGCTGTTGCGCCAATGGGCCGGCATCGTCGACGTCGTGCACGACTCCAGTCCCATCATCGGGCCTTCGCCGATTCCGGGCCTGTACATCAACTGCGGCTGGGGCACCGGCGGCTTCAAGGCCATTCCCGCCGGCGGCTGGACGCTCGCGCACGTGCTGGCCACCGGCCGGAATCACCCCCTCGCCGAGCCCTTCCAGCTCTCGCGTTTCAGCGACGGCCGCCTCATCGACGAAGCGGCGGCCTCCGGCATCGCGCACTAGGAGAGCGAATCCATTGATGCGAATTCCCTGTATCTGCTGCGGTCCTCGCGACGAGAACGAGTTCGTCTGCGGCGGCACGTCGCATATCGAGCGGCCGCCGCTCGATGCGACCGATGAGGCCTGGGGCCTGTACCTGTTCTTCCGGGAGAACCCCAAGGGCGTTCATCTCGAGCGCTGGCGTCACGTGCATGGGTGCGGCCTGTGGTTCAATGTCGCCCGCGACACCGTGACTCATGAGATCGGGTTCGTATATCCGATGACGGGTACGCCGCCATGAGCGCCGCGCCTCTCACGGGGCCTTCAGCGGCGGGTCTCACGGTGCGCTCATGAGTTCCTCGCGTCTTGCCGCGCCGTGCGGCACGCGCCTGGATCGTTCGCGCAAGGTGTCGTTCGAGTTCAACGGCCGGCGCATGAGCGGCTATGCCGGCGATACGCTGGCGTCCGCGCTGCTCGCCAACGGGGTGCAGCTGGTGGGCCGCAGCTACAAGCTGCACCGGCCCCGCGGAATCTTCTCCTGCGGAATCGAAGAGCCGACCGGCCTGGTGGATGTGGGGACCGGAGCGGCGAGAACGCCGAATCAGCGCGCCACCCTGGTCGAGTTGACCGAGGGCCTGACGGCGGCGAGCGTCAATTGCTGGCCGAGCGTGGGCTTCGACTTGGGCGCCGTCAACGACTGGCTGTCCCGCCTGCTGCCGGCAGGCTTCTATTACAAAACCTTCAAATGGCCGACGTGGCATCTCTTTGAGCCGACGATTCGCCGGATGGCGGGACTCGGCCGGGTGTCCGGAGAGGCCGATCGGGATCGCTACGAAGAGGTATCCGCAACCGCCGAACTGGTGGTGGTCGGCGGAGGGATCGCGGCCTTGAGTGCGGCGGCCGCCGCTGCGCGCGCCGGCGCCGACACGCTCATCCTCGCTCAGGGACCGGTCTTGGGCGGCGCCCTGGGGTGGCGGAGCGAGGCGGGGATCGAACGGTGGATCGACGAGGCGCAGCGCGCCGGGGCGCGCATCATGACCCGGACCATGGCCTTCGGCGTTTACGATCACGGCCTGATTTGCGCGTGCGAATGCGCGGCTCCGGCCAATGATGCTGGCGCGGGATCTGGCGCCGGCGGCGGCGTATTGCGCGCACGGCTGTGGAAGATTCGCGCCCACCACATCGTGGCGGCGGCCGGCGCGTTCGAACGGCCGATGCTGTTCCCGGACAACGACCGGCCCGGGGTGATGCTGGCGGGCGCGGCCGACAAGTACGCGCAGGCCTACGGCGTCGCCTGCGGTGCGCGCGCGGTCATCGCGGCGAACAGCGATTCCGCGTATCGAGTGGCGATCTCGCTTGAGGCGGCCGGAGTTAAGGTCGTGGCCATCGTCGATCGCCGCCCGCCGGCGGATGCGGGGGGCGGTCCCGTGGGCGCCCAAGGCACCGGGGCCCGCGTGTTCCACAGCTCGGGGATCGTCGAGGTCCGCGGAACCACGGCGGTGCGCGGCTGCACGGTGTCTTCGGAAGCCGCGGACGGGTCTTCGGTTCGTCTCGACTGCGATGCGATCTTGAGCGCGGGCGGTCACGCGCCCGCCGTGCACCTGCACTCGCAGGCCGGCGGCAAGCTCCGCTGGCTGCCCGAGTCGGCCATGTTCGTTCCCGACGGCCAGGCGCCGAACGGGCTGGTGAGCGTGGGCGCCTGCGCGGGCATTTTCGACCGTGAAACCGCGCTCAATCATGCAGCCGACGTAGGAAGGGCCCTGGCCTCCGGCGGACCGCTCCCGGCCGCGGGCATGCGGGGCGCCGGGCGATCCTTGCGGACCACCCGTCTGCGAGGCGTTCGCGGCAAACAGTTCGTCGATCTGCAGAACGACGTCGCCGTGGACGACGTGGAGCTCGCGGCGCGCGAGAATTACCGATCCGTCGAGCACCTCAAACGCTACACGACCTTAGGGATGGGCACGGACCAGGGCAAGACCAGCAACATCAACGCTCTGGTGCTCATGGGCGAGTTCACCGGACGCGAACCGGACGCCGTCGGAACCACCAAGTTCCGCCCGCCGTTTGCACCGGTGCCGCTCGGCTTGATCGCCGGCCGGCGCACGGGTCCCCTCTACCGCCCGCTCAAGCGGCTGCCGGCCGAGGGCTGGCACCGCTCACAGGGCGCGCTGTTCGAGCAGTTCGGAAGCTGGTACCGCCCCGCCGCCTACCCGAGGCCGGGCGAATCCTTGGAGGCGGCCGCGCAGCGCGAGGCGCACGCCGTGCGCCGCAGCGCAGGTTTGCTCGACGGTTCGCCGCTCGGCAAGCTCGAGGTCTTCGGACCCGACGCGGCGCAATTCCTCGATCTCATGTACGTGGGCACCCTATCGACGCTGACCGTGGGTCAGGCCCGCTACGGCGTGCTGCTCAACGAAAACGGCATCGTCGTGGACGACGGAATCGTCGCGCGCATGGGCGAGCAGCGTTTTTGGGTCAACACCACCAGCGCCGGCGTGGAGCGCACCACTGCGGCTTTCGAGGAATGGCTGCAGTGCGAGTACCCGGCCTTGAAGGTCGTCGTCACCCCCGTCACCTCGCACTGGGGCAATGTGACGGTGGCCGGACCTCGGGCATGGCAATGGCTGTCGGCGGCGGGCTTCGATCCGTCGTTCGCGCCCGGCGCGATGAAGCACATGACGCTGCGCGCCGGTGTTCTCGACGGTGTCCCGGTGCGGGTTCTGCGCGCGAGCTTCAGCGGCGAGCTCGGCTACGAGGTGAATCTTCCGGCGCAACACCTGGAGTCGCTGCTCGATCGGCTCTGGGGGCTTGCGGCAGGTGTCGATGCCGTGCTTTACGGCATCGAAGCGCTGGAGATCCTACGGACCGAGAAGGGATTCATTCACATAGGTACGGACACGGACGGCACCACGCTGCCGGGCGATATCGGCATGGCTCGCGCAATCGACCGCAAGGCGGCGAATTTCGTCGGCCGACGCTCATTGCAGCGGCCGGCTGCCCGTGACCCCGATCGGCTGCAATTGGTGGCGCTGCGGTCGCGGGAACGGCTGCCGGTCGGCGCCCATTTCGCGGCCGGGACGCCGCCGGCGCGCTCCGAGGGCTATGTGACCTCGAGCTACGTGAGCCCCACGCTCGGCGAGCCGGTGGCCTTGGGGTTGCTCGCCGGAGGAACCCGGCGGCTGGGTGAGCGGTTGAAAGTGCACCATTTGGGCGCCACGTTCGATGCGCTGGTCGTACAGGGGCCCTTCATCGATCCCGCCGGTGAGAAGGTCCATGGCTGAGGACCATGCTCCGGGCGTTTCCGTGGGGCCGATCGCGTTCGCGCGCATCGGTGCGTTGCGCTATTTCGACGCCGCGGGCGCGTTCGCCAGGGATCTCGCGGCCCATGCGGGCGGAGCGCTGCCGCAACCGCTGCGGGCGGTGCACTACGCCGCCGCGGGCGCCGCGCCCCGACCCCCCGCCGAGGGCGCCGGGCCGGACCCCGGCGAGCCGCCCGGGATCGTTCTCGCATTTCGCAGTCCCACCGAGACATGGGTGCTATGCAACGCAGCGACGTTCGACGCGATCGAGCGCTTCGCCGCGCCGCGCACCGACGGATGCCTGGTGGAACAGACGGGCGGCCTCGGGTGCTGCCGCGTGAGCGGTGCGCGGGCCGCCGACTTCCTCGCGCGCCTGGGATCGAGCGTGGCGGTGCCGGGCGTGGGCCAGGCATTCACCGGACGTTTCGCGGACGTGACCGCCACCTGCCTGTGCATCCGAGCGGGCGAAATCATGCTGCTCGCCGATCGGGTCTACGTCGATCATTTGGCCGCGTGGATGCGGGCCACCCTGGACGACTTCAGAGAAACGGGTGCACGGGACTGAACACCGGAAGGAATAAGTAACGCCGCGCCAATTGGCCGTATCCGGTGAAGACGAAATGTCCATTGTTCTTCAGGAGTTCCTCTCGATTGAGGCGGTAGAACTCCGGGATGTCATACCAGGGCATGGTCGGCTTCAGGTGATGCACGACGTGGATGTTGTTGTACAGGTAGAGAAGGCCGAAGATCAGGTTCGATTCCACCGCGGCCGTGCGCTGCTGCGAATCCTCGGCGGCGCGATGTTCGGTGAAGGCCCGCAGCAGACTCAGGCTCAGGCCCGGATAGGCCACCAACAGGCAGTACTGCCACCAGGGAAATGCGCAAACCCCGGAAATGAACCAGAACAGCAGCGCCACCGCCGCCGCGTGCGCGGCCCAGTGGGGCAGGTGGCTGAAATCTCCCTGGCGCACCCGCCGGCTCTCCTTGGTCACCAAAATCCATAGCCGCAGCATCGGTCCAATCAGCAACCGGCCCGCCATCGTTTGGTTGAACGTCAGCAGGGCGCGTTTGACGGGTCCCATGCGTTCCCAGTCCGCGCGCAGCACGTAATAGGACTCGGTGTCCACGCCGGGTATCGTGAGATTGACGTCCCGGTGATGAGTGGTGTGGCTGCGCCGGTACAGCGGGTACGGAAACCACAACCCGAGCGGCGGAAACACCACCGCGAATCTCAGCCACGCGGGAACTCCCCGAAAGGAATGAATCGCCTCGTGCTGCAACGAAAAATGCCAGGCGAGGAGGTACGCCCCCACGGGCATGATGATCCACCACGGCAACCGGGCAGCGAACCAGATCAGCGCAACCCACGAGCCATAGATGGCAAACGCCACCAGCCAAGTGGGTCCATCGATTCGGCGGAATCCACGGGCGAGCCTACTCATCGCAATACTCTTCAACACTGGCGCCGCCGCGTCAATGGTTTCCCTGCGCTGCGCCGCTTGGCTAGGCGAGCAAGGCTTGGAAGTCCGGGTGCACGACGGCGGCGAAGCGGTGCGCCATCCACTGATGCCGGGCCGCCGCAGCCCGCTCCCGGAGGATGTCATAGGAGGCGGGGTCGGGCTGGACGAAGCGATGCAGCAAGAGCTCTCCCATGAGGCTTGCACTGGCGGGCTCCCGGTGTGCCTGGAGAAACGCCGAGCGCAACGCCTCGTTTCCCGGGGGCGAGGCGACCAGCAAGGGGATGGGAGTGCGTGCGGTCCGCCCGACCACCCGCACTGCACCGGTCAGAGCGGGCTGATGGCGCTGGAGCAGGCGGAACGCATAAGAGTCGATGGGAGCGATTTCGGCGCCGCCCGAAACGACGGTCGACAGCGCACCCAAGGGCGTGACGGTGGGTGCGACGACCTCGCGGAACAGCGGGCGGTCAGGATTCGGCTGCCGCCCGGCGAGGTCGCTGAGCGCCGCCATGCAGCCCGATTGCGAATCCGGGACGGTGAATGCGATGCGCGCGCCGAAGGCGTCCTCGACCCGGTGAATGCCGCTGTCCGTGCGCGCCACGAAATCGCTCCAGTATACCGGTTCGGCGCTGAATTCTGCGGGCGAGGGTACGGGGGCGGCGAGCGCCACGGCCTGCGGCACCGCCTGGGAATAGGGCAATCCGCACATGAAGACGGCACCCAGGTCATCGCGGTGCCACAACTGCGCCAACGGCGCCGGCGGCGCATGCTCGATCAGGGTCGCGCGCCCGCCTGCCGCTGCGACGATCGCCGACAGCAGCCGGCGCCACCGGTCGGCAACGTCCGGAGTGACGGAATACATTCGGGCGTTGACGATCATCGCTCGACCCGCGGCCGGGGAACCCTGCTGGGTGGTCTAGTATTTATAGCCGAATTTCACGCCCATGGTCCGGGGGCGGTTGATGGTCTCCGCCGTGACGAACTGATTGCCGTTTTCGAACAGGTCGGCTCGCGTGTTGGACAGGTTCTGCCCATAGAGCTGAACGGTCCAGGCATCCTTGGCAACGCCCAGCGACGCATCGTACGTCGAAAAGCCGGGTTGGTCGTACGTCGTGATGTTGCCCGTCGCGGAGTAGGAGTGCGCCTGGTGGGTGCCTCCGACCTGGAAGAAGGCCTTGTAGTCGGCCACGTCGAAGTCGTAGCGCGCGCGCAGGCTGGCCTGGAAGGGCGGCGACTCGGCCAGCGGGCTGCCCGGGGTTCCGAAGGCGCTGCCGCCGATGCCGTTGACCAGCGGGATCTGGATGGGCTGGCCGCTGGGCTGCAGCAGGAACGGCGCATTGGTCAGGTTGCTGCTGTTCCAGGAAGCCGAGCCGATCACCGTCAACTCATGAGTCACTCGGCCGATGGATTCGATCTCGACGCCGCGCACGCGGTAATCCGGTCCGTTCGTGACGAAGCTCAGGTTTCCATAGCAGCAGGATTGGAATATCTGCACCTGAACGTTCTTCCAGTCCTCCTGGTACACGGCGCCGTTGAACTCCAGCCGCTTGTCGAACCATTGGGTCTTGAAGCCGATCTCGTTGTTGACCAGGGTGTCCGGGGCGTAGGACTGCGGGTTCTGGTACACATAGCTCTCGCCGTTGACGGGGCCCGAGGGCGCCACGCCGTCGACCACCGCGTTCGTGTGATTGGCGATCTTCGAGCCTCGATTGAAGCCACCCGGCCGGAACCCTTGAGACCAGGTGTAGTAGAGCAACACGTCCTCCATGGGCCGCCAGCTCAAATTCGCCCGGCTCTTGAAACCCTTGTACGTGATGTTGAGATCATGGGCGCTCAGGTCGTTGCTGTAGGGCACGTTGCCGGTGCACGGCGGCGGGCCGTCGGCGTAGCAGCCGAAGCTGCTGACCGAGCTGCCCACCGCGGTGGTGTCGATCTGGTAATAGCGGGTGCCGGCCGTAATGGTCAGAACCTTCGGCACGATGTCGAAGTCGGCCGAGCCGAACAACGCCTTCTGGGTGTACCCGCGCGTCACGTCGTCGAAGAACGATTCATTGTCGGGGCGGACGTTGGGATTGCGCACCTGGGCGCCGGGCGCCGGACCGATGTCGGTCAAGCAGCCGATTTGGGCGGCGGTCGTGCAGGCCGGCAGGGTCTTGTACAACCAGTCGATGTTCTCGTGAACGACATAGTCCTCCCAGAACACGCCGCCGATACCGCGCAGCCGCCAATCGTCCGGCGTGCTGAAGCGCAGTTCCTGGCTGTCGTGGATGGCATTGTCCGCCTCGTGCCACAAGGCGCTCGGCGAATAACAGTGCGAGGTGGTGCCCGCTTCCGTGACGGGCGAGGTGCACTGGTAGTAATCGGCGTACACGCCGCGGGCGTAGTTCGTGTAGTCCCCCTGCTGCTCGATATTGCGCACCATGTAGCTGCCCGCGTAGACCACCTTGATGTCGCCGAGCTTGCCGTTGACGGTGAGGGCGGTATTCTCGAAGCGGTCGTTGTTGTACGCGGGGTTGTACAGCTGGACGCTGAGGTCCGGCAGCGCCTGTCCGGCGGAGCTCTCCGGAGTCACGTAGAACACGCCTTCCGACCGCATGTCCTGGTAGGACTGGACGAGCAGCACATTCCAGTCTGCGTTGATCTTGTACAGCGCGCCCAGGCGGATTCCCTGATAGGTGACCGGATTGATCGCATTGCCGACCAGGTTCGCGTTGCTGGCGCTGGGGCTGCCGGGCGGCACGCCGTAGGAGGTGATGGATGAGCCGTTCGGGCAGGCGCCGGCCAGCGGGCTGCCCACGGAGCAGCCCGTCGCGTATCCGGCATAGTGGATGCCGATGTCGGTGGGCAGCCGCGTGAACGTGCCCGGCACGTTGTTGATGTAGCCGCCGCGAGAATCGCTGTAGATCACCCCGCGAATGGCCAGGGTGTCGGGGATCAACGGCAGGTTGACCATCGCATCGACGCTGCTGCTGGGATCGCCGCCGCTGGTGGTGGCGTAGCCGGCGTTGACGGCGCCCTCGGTGACGTCGAGCTTCGGCTTGTTGGTGATGTAGCGCAACACCCCCGCCTGCGATCCGGCGCCGAACAAGGTGCCCTGCGGTCCCTCGAGCACTTCGATGCGCTCCATGTCCGCCGCGTACACGTCGAGGTTTCGGCCCGGCAACTGGCCGGATTGGTCGTCGAGATAAACCGCGACATTGGGAAAGCTCCCGATGCCGCTCGAGCCCTGCGTCGCCAGGGTGGAGGTGGCAAGGCCGCGCATGAAAATGACGCCCTGGCCCGGACCATTGCTGGCCGAAGTCACGTTGGGCAGATATTTGACGAAGTCATCGAACGTCGTGACGTTGAGCTGTTTCAGCGTCTCGCCGGTGAGTGCCTGAATCTGGATCGGCACATCCTGCATGTTCTCCACGCGGCGCTGGGCGGTGACCGTGATCTCCTGGATCGCATCGGAGGTATCCGCATCGGACGCGGGAGCGGCGACGCAAAATCCCGCGGCGCTGCCGCCCAGAATGGCTGCGATGGCGTAACTCAACTTCGGATTGAAATTCATGCTGCATCCCTCGTTAATTACGTTCGTTATACGGATGCATCCCGGGCTCGTGAGGCCGGTACGTCTCCCGCAAAGGCATCCCTCATCGATTGCCGACCCGGCCCGCTCGATGCCCTGGCGGTTGAACGGCCGATCAACACTTGAGCGATACTAACTGCAGTTCGTACCGGCGGGAAGATCTGCATGACGAATGCCGCGAAGATGACTTGCAAAAAATTCGATATTTCAATGACCAGGCGAGCCTAATTCGACCAGCAGACAGGTCTCGGAGCCCGCGAATCCGGCTGTTTGGACATTCAATGTGGCCACCGCCCCGGGCCAAGGCGGGGCGGCGCCGCGGGGGCGGCGCCTCAGGCGCGGTAACGAGTCAGCGCATCGCCCAGGGCATCCTTGAGCCCCCCCAGCCAGGGCTCAAAGTGTTTCCACTGGTCCAGCCCCTCGCGAAAGATCGGCTGGCGGACCTGCTCCGAACTCGCCGTGCGGATGCTGCGCTCGGTGTTGTGGAAGTCGATGCACGCGGGTTCGAACTGAAGGCCGCAGAAATCGAGCAGCCGCCGGACGCTGCCCTCGAGGTCGTCGACCACGTCCTCGTGGTGCACTCGCAGGACCTGGCCGGGCAGCACCGTGTCCCAGTGCTGCATCAGGTCGAGGTAGGTGCGGTAATAGCGGGCGATGTCCTCGATGCTGTACGTGAATTCCTGCCCGCGGGCGAACAGTTGCTTCAAATTGCTGAAGCAGCAGGCCATGGGCTCGCGACGGGCGTCGATGATCCGCGCATTCGGCAACATGAGGTGGATGAGCCCGAGGTGCCGGAAGTTGTTCGGCATCTTGTCGACGAATCGCGGCTTGCCCGTCCGGTAAGCGAGCGTGTCACGGAGGTATCTCTCCCCGAGCCGCAAGAAGTCCGACGAGGCGAGCGTTGCGAGCACCCCGGGATAGCGCGGGTCGTTGAGGTCGGGGTCCCGGCCCTGCAATTCATGCACGATTCTCGGAACGTCGGCCAGTTCCTGCGTTCCCTCGACACCGGAATGCGACGCGAGGATTTGCTCGAGGAGCGTCGAGCCCGACCGCGGCAATCCCACGATGAAGATGGGAGCGTTGCTGGGAGCGCCGGATCCGCGATGCCGGTCGAACAGCTCACGCGTGCAGATCTCTTTCTGCCGCTGCGTATTGGCCTCGAGGATGTCCGGCCGATAGCGGCTCTCGGACCGCTTGAGCGCGTTGCCGCGCTCGTAGTAGCCGAACGATCGCGCAAAATCGCCCTGGTCCTCGAAGGCCTTGCCGAGCGCAAAACACAGATGATATCGATCGACGAGGTCCGTGGCCGGTTCCGACTCGGCCGCCTGCATGCGCCCGAGCTCGTCGTCCGTAAACCGGTAGGTCTTGAGGTTGGCGAGACTCCAGTAGGTGTCGCCGAAGTCGGGGCGGACGGCCGCGGCGGCCCGGTAGGCGTCGATGGATTCCTGACGCCGGCCCAGAGTCTTGAGCGAGTGGGCGATCGACAAATGCAGGTCCGCCGCCTGCGGTGCCCCCTCCAGAAGCCCGCGATAGACCGCCAGCGCCTCGTCATGGTCCCCGAGACCCACGCAGGTCGTCGCGTAGAGTGTCCGGTACTGCCGGTTGGCGGGATCGAGTTCCAGCAGGCGTTGGAGCTGCTCGCGGGCCTCCCGGTGCCTATGACGCTCCAGAAGCACGCGGGCATAGTCCGCTCGAGCGGCGCGGTACTCCGGCGCCAGCTTCAATACCGCCTCGAGCAGGATTTCGGCATCGTCGAACACTTCCCGCTCGATGCCGATGCGGGCCAGCAGCCGCATCGCCTCGACGTGATTGCCGTGCTTCAGGAGAAAGTGCCGGATGATGAGCTCGGCCGGAGCGAGATCGCCGTCCGAAAAAAAGCCCGTCGCCGTGACGACCTCCGCGGGCAGTGCCGCGAGGGTGGCGACGTGGGCGGCCGCCGTGGCCGCGTTCTGCGTCTCGCCGACCATGCGGTACAGCGCATCGAGCCGGGACCAGCTCGCGGGCAGCGCCGGATTGACGTTCACGGCCCGCAGATACGCCTCGATGGCCTGCCGCGCGTCCTTGAGCGCCACGTGACAATGGCCGCGCTCCTGGTACAGGCGGCTGAAGCGCGGGTGATGCCGCTCGAGCCGCGCGAGGGTGGCGAGCGCGTCGGGGAGGTGGTTCAAATAGCGCTGGCTCACCGCCATCATGTAGAGCACATCGCGATTTTCCGGCACCGTGATCGCGAGGGCTTGGGCCGCTGCGAGCGCCTCGGAAAACCGCTTCCCTTCCAGGAGTCCGCGAATGCGCCGGACTTCGGTCTCGACCGGGGAGGGTGCGGCGATGCGTGGTTCAGGGTCCATGATTCCACCCGCTGCCGGAGCGCGCCGAGCGCTCAGGCAGCGCGCCCGTCCTCGAACCGCGGATCGGCCAGGGGCCGCAGCGGGCCCAGGAATTGCTCGTAATTGCGCCAGCGTCCGACCGATGCCTTGTGCATCCTTTGGCGCACTTGCCATTTGCTGGCCGTGATGACCACGCGGTCAGTCTGATGAAAGTCCAAACAGCGGGCATCCCAGGCAAGACCTGCAAAGTCGAGCAATCGGCGGGTCCAACCCTCCTGATCGTCCAGCAGCGCCTCGTAGGGCACTTCCAGGAGCGACGACCGGGGCAGTGTCGCCCGCCAGTGATCCGTGATGCGCCGGTACTCGCCGAAGTAATGCGCCAGATCGCCCAGGTCGTTGGCGTAGGGGCCGATGTTGAAGAAATGCTGGAAGTATATCGACAGGCAGGTGTCGATCGGATGGCGGGTCATGTGGATGATGCGCGCGTTCGGGAAGGCCGCATGGATGAGACCCGCATACAGGAAATTGGCCGGCATTTTGTCGACCACCCGCGAGGCCGCGCCGGCGCCTGCCGTCAGGAGCTTGAGGTACGCACTCGCCATGCCCGGAATGAGCGCCTCACCGGCGCCGCCGGTCGCCCGGCTGAAGGCATCGTAGGCGGTGTTCCAGAAGGTTACTTCGCCGGCGCCGAAGACCTCGGGGTGCGAGGCCAGGATCTGTTCGGCGAGGGAGGTGCCCGACCGCGGCATGCCGATGATGAAGATCGGGACTTGAGAATCCGATCCGCCGGCGGGTCGGCCCGCGGATCGACCATCGAAGGTGCGGATGATCGTCTCGATGCGCCGGCTCAGCTTGTCCCGGTCGTAACTGCGTCCCTGGCGCTTGCACAGCTCGTTGGCACCGCGGTAATGAGCGAACGCCTCATCGTAGCGGCCGATGTCGTCGAAGCACTTGCCGAGCGCGTAGCGCAGGCCGATCTCCTGCGCGAGCGGCAGCGCGGTGCCGAGCAATGACTGGGCTCCCTCGAGCCAGGCCCGATCGTCCAATGTCATCTTGCGATGCGTGGCGATGCTGGCATACGCGAACGAGTAACTCGGGTCCATTCGGATGACGCGCTGGAACAGATCTTCCGCCTCGGCGAAGCGGCCGCGGTCCGCCAGCAGCTCACCGAGGAACGACAGGGCGTCGGCATAGTTCGGGTCCAGCGCGAGCGCCGCGCGGCAGGTCGATTCGGCCTCAGCCGGGCGCCGCTGCTGGCGCAGCGCCACTGCCAGGTTGAGGTGCGCAGCTGCATGGTCGGGTTTCAGGTGCAGCGCGGACCGGTAGCATTGCACAGCCTCCTCGACCCGGCGCAGCTCAAACAGCAGGGTGCCGAGGTTGCAGTGGCTCTCGGGGCGGGATGGATCGAGTTCCAGGGCACGGACGTAAAGGGCGAAGGCTTCGCTGCGCTGCCCGAGATCGCGCAGCGCGTTGCCGAGGCCATTGAACGCATCCACGTTGGCGGGGTCGAGCTCGAGCGAGCGCCGGAAGTGGCCGATGGCTTCCTCGCGGCGCCCGAGAGCGCGCAGCGCATTGGCGAGGTTGCACAGAATCTGCGCATCCGCGGGCTCGAGCTCGAGCGCGCGCCGATAACAATCAACCGCCGGCGCATAGCGGCGCAGCTCCAGATGCGCATTGCCGAGGTTGTTGCGGGCCTCCGCCAACGTCGGATCGAGCGCCAGCGCGCGCTCGTAGAGCGGCACCGACTCGGAGGGTCGGCGCAGCGCTCTCAAGGCATTGGCCGAGTCGACGAGCGATTGCACGTCATTGGGCTCGATCTCGAGCCCCTTGCGCAACCGGGCCAGCGCCTCGGCCCACTGCGCCCGGTCGTGAAGCGCCGCGCCCAGGTTGCGCTGTGCCTCGGCGTCGTGCGGCAGCAGATCCGCGGCACGCCTCAGCGCCACCAGCGCATCCTTGTCTTGGCGCACCAGGGCTACGCTCAGCACCTTCCAAAGCATGCCGGCGTCGGGGTGCAGGGCGAGCAGGGCGCGCGCGCGCCGTTCCGCCTCATCGGGGCGGTTCTGATGCACCAATCCGACCAGCGCTTCGATCTCGAGGGGGCCCGGACCGGCCATGCTAGTCATCGCGGTAGCGATTGAGCGCATCGCCGAGGGCGCCCTTCAGTGAACCAAGCCACGGTTCGAATCGCCGCCATTGGTCAAGGCCTTCGCGAAAGATCGGGCGTCGAACCTGTTCGGAACTTGCGGTGCGCACGCTGCGCACGGTTTTGTGAAATTCGATGCATTGCGGTTCGAACTCGAGCCCGCAAAACCCCAGGATCCGGCGCACGCTGCCTTCGAGATCGTCGACCACATCCTCGTGATGCACCCGCAGGATCCATCCCGGCAACGCCCGATCCCAATGGCGCATGAGCTCGAGGTAGGTCCGGTAGTAGCGGGCGATGTCCTCGGTGCTGTAGGTGAATTCCTGGCCCTTCGCGAAGAGCTGCTTCAAATTGCTGAAGCAGCACGCCATGGGTTCGCGCCGCGCGTCGATGATCTTGGCATTCGGCAGGATCAGGCGAATCAATCCCAGGTGCCGGAAGTTGTTCGGCATCTTGTCGATGAAGAAGGGCCGTGTACTGGCGCGGTAGACCTTGGCGGCGGCGAGATACCTCTCCCCCAGTCCCCGAAAATCATCGGCATTCATCTGCGCGAGGACGCGTGGATAGCGCGGGTCGTTCAAATCCGGATCCCGCCCCCGCAACGTGTTGACGATTTGCTGAATGTTGGCGAGTTCCGCCGTGCCCTCGACCTGCGAGTGGGACGCGAGGATCTGCTCGATCAGCGTCGATCCGGAGCGGGGGAGTCCCACGATGAAAATCGGATCCGAATCGGGCGCGCCCCAACCTTGGCGCTCGGCGAAGAACTCCCGGGTGCAGAGGGCGACCTGTTGCCGTGTGTTGTTCTCGATGATGTCGGGCCGATAGCGGCTCTGTGCGCGCTTCATCGCGTTGCCCTGCTCGTAGTACTGGAACGACTCGGCGTAGGAGCCCCGGTCCTCCAGTGCCTTGCCGAGGGCGAAGCACAGATGAACGCGGTCGGTGGCGGGAAGTGCGGGGTCGGCCTGCAATGCGCGCAGCCGGTCGAGTTCGGCGTCGCTGAACCGGTAAGTCTTGAGGTTGGCGAGGCTCCAGTAGGCGTCGCCAAATCCGTCGCGGGTATGCGCCGCCCTGCGGTAGGACTCGATCGCCTCGTCGCTGCGGCCCATGGTCTTCAGGGCATGCGCGATGGACAGGTGAATGTCGGCGTCCGCCGCAGTTCCCTGCAGCACCTCCCGGTACAGCGCGACCGCCCGCTCGTGCTCGCCGAGCCCCACGGAGGCCGTGGCTTTCAGTCCCTGGTAGTGCAAGCGGTTCGCCGGATCCGCCTGGATCAGGCGGTCGAGCTCGGCGTGCGCCTGCGGGTACTTGTGAAGCTCGATCAGCGTTTCTGCGTATTCCGCGCGCGCGGGCCTGTAGTCCGGGGCGAGCTCCAATACGGCGGCCAGCAGCAACTCGGCGTCATCGAAGACCTCGCGCGCCATGCCGATGCGCGCGAGCAGCCGCATGGCCTCCACATCGTCGCCGTGTTTCAGCAGATAGGCGCGAATCATCGGTTCGGCCGCATCGAGGTCCCCATCGAGGAACAGCGCCGTGCCCGACACCACGTCCGGCGCCAATCCGCGCAAGGTCGCGAGCTGGGCGCGAGCCGCAGCCGCCTCTGCGGGCCTGCCGATCATGCGGTACAGCCCCTCGAGCATGTGCCAGCTGGCCGGCAGAGCGTTGTTGAGGCTCACCGCCTGCTCGAAGGCTTGGATGGCCTGAGGTGCCCGGCGCGTCACGGCATAGCACTGTCCAAGCTCTTCATGCAATCGGCTGTAGCGCGGGTTGAGCGCACGAAGGCGCTCGAGCGTCGCGAGGGCCTCCTCGACCAGGCCCAGCCGGCGCTGCGCGATGGCGCAGAGCAGGAGCCCGTCGCGATGCTCGGGAGCCCCGGCCAGCAGCGTCTCGCTGGCCGCCAGCACCTCGGCGAATTTCTGTTGCCGCAGGAGCGCGCGAATCTGGCCGGCACTGGCTGGGGCGGGGTTCTCGGCGACCGTGGCAACCATAGAGTTCCATAGTAAAAAGGGCGGACATCGGCGTCCGCCCTTGATTTTACTCCAACCGGCCGGGGCGCCGGTTGGGCAGCGCGCCCCGCCCCGGGGATCACCCGTCCTGCATCAGAACTTGTAGCCGAACTGCAAGGTCAGCACGCGCGGCCGCAGCGGGATCTCCTGCTTGATGAACTGGCCCGACGTGGTGTTGGTGCTGGCGTCCGAGTTCGACAGGTTGTTGCCCGTGAGCTGGGCAGTCCAGTTGTCCTTGGCCACCCCGAGCGCTGCATCGTAGGTCGTGTAGCCGGGCATCGTGTACAGCAGCAACGTGGTGGTCGGCACGGCTTCCGTCGGGCTGTTGCCGTTCGGGAAGCTGGCCGGCTCGTTGCGCATGGAAGCGATGTGATTCGCGCCCACGGAGAAGAACGGCTTGTATTCGGTCGACGGTCCAGTCGTAGCGGGCCCGCAGGTTGAACTCCAGCGGCGGCGAGAAGGCCGGCGCCGTGCCGAGCACGCCGTACGGGTTGGTGTAGGGCTGACCGTTGATCTCGGTGATGCAGGTTCCGGCCGGAGTCGGGTTGCCCTTGATCGCCGGACCGCTGCTGGACAAGCAAGGCGCATTGGTCTGCGACGAGCTGTTCCAGGAGCTCGATCCCTGCACCGTGAGGCCCTCGGTCACGCGCGCCACGAGCTGCAGCTCGACGCCTCGAACGCGGTAGGTGGGTCCATTGATGTCGAAGGTGGTATTGCCCAAGTGCGTGGGATCGAACAGGGGCAGCTGGACGTTGCTCCAATCCATTTGGTAGAGGGAGAGATTGACCTGAATCCGGTGGTTCAGGAACTCGCTCTTCAAGCCGATTTCGTTGTTGACCAGGTTGTCCGACTCGTAGCCCTCGGGTTTGAGCAGCTGCTTCGGACCACCCGCCGTGATCGGCGCCACCGCCTTCAGGGTCACTATGCTGCCGTCGAGGTTCGTCTCGGTACGGTTGAAGCCGCCCGGGCGGAACCCTTGCGACCACGTGTAGTAGGCGAGGACGTCCGGAGTGATGTGCCAGGTCAGATTGGCGCGGCTGCGGAAGCCGCTCTCGCTCTTCTTGAGGTTGATGCCGAAGCCATCGTGAGCCACCGAGCCGTTGGGCTGATTCAGAATGGTGGAGGTCGCGCTGTAGTACTCGGAACCGTGCTCGAACTCGTCGTAGTGATAATGGCGCGTCCCGCCGGTCAGCGTCAGCACCTTCGGGATCAGGTCGAAGTCGACGGAGGCGAATTCCGCCAGTTGAACGTATCCGCGCTGAACGTCCTCGCCGAACGCCGTGTTCGAATTCAGCCGTGTGCTGGGATCGGTCGCGTAGTAGCCGGGAATCGGGCCCACCGCAGCGACGCAATCCGGACCGCCGGCCTCGGAGATCGCGAGGTTGGCGGCATCGCATTGCGGGATGTTCATGTAGTTGAAGTTCATGACGTCGTCGATCACGAACTTCTCCCAGTACACGCCGACTAGACCGCGCAGCCGATTGTCCTCGGAGGTGGACAGGCGCAACTCGTGGCTCTGATGGGTGTTCCTGACCGTATCGACCCAGTCGCCGACCGGTGCGTAGCAGGTGGTGGGCTTGGCCGAACGGAAATAGGCATATCCCGCACCGCGTCCCGAGCAATCGTAATAAGAACCGTGTTTGCTGGTGAGGTAGTTGGAATAGTCGCCTTGCTGTTCGATGTGCCGCACCATGTAGCTGCCGGTGTAGACCATCTTCACCAGGTCGGTGATCTTGCCGTTGACCGTCCAGGCCGTGCTCTCGTAACGGTCCTTGTCGTACTGTGGCGCAAACGCCGAGATCTGGTCGGGGGCCAGGTGCTGGCCATCCGGTGCGACGGGCTCGGAGGCGAAATATCCATCGGCCTGGAAATTCTGGTAGTTCTGCTGCAGCAGGACGTTCCAGTCCTCGTTGATCTTCAGCAGCGCCGAGACGCGGAATCCCGAATAGTCGACCGGGTTGGTGTCCGATCCGACGAGGGCGCCGTTGGTGGCCACTGCGCTTTGCGTGGGCGGGGTGCCCGGATACGCCTTGAGCGCCGCGGCGGTCGGGTAGCTGATGAAGGAATTCGTGCCCGCCACATTCGAGATGTAGCCGCCGCGATGGTCGTCGAATATGGTGGCCCGCACGGCGAGCGTGTCGGCGATCAGCGGGATGTTGATCGTGGCGTTGACGTTCGAATTCGGATCGCCCCCGGCCGTGATGCCGTAGCCGGCGTTGACATTGCCTTCCGTGACGTCGAGCTTGGGCTTGTTCGTGATGTAGCGAATGGCGCCGGCCTGGGATCCGCCGCCGAACAGCGTTCCCTGGGGACCCTCCAGCACCTCCACGCGCTCCATGTCCACCATGTACACATCGTTGTTGCGTGCCGGGAACTGCATGGACTGGTCGTCCAGGTACAAGGCGACGTTCGGAAACGGCGCGGTGGTCGACTGCGATTGATTGCCCGAGCCGCCGGAGCTCAAGCCGCGCATGAAGATGTTGCCGGTGCCGGGACCGTTGCCGCTGAAGGTCACGTTGGGCGTGTACTTCAGAAGGTCGTCGAAGGTCTGCACATTGAGCTGCTTCAGCTGATCGCCCGTGATCGCCTGAATGGTGATGGGCACGTCCTGAACCGATTCCGTCCGGCGCTGCGCCGTCACCGTGATCTCTTGGATGCCCTCGGAATCGCTCGCGTCAGCCCCCGTGGCGGCATGCGCTGCGCCCATTCCCAAGCTGGAACCGCTCAGGATTGCCGCAATAGCGTACGACAGCTTCGAATTTGCGTTCATTGTCTGGGATCCCTTCTCTTATTTGGAATAATCTCGATCGAGCGAGACACGGCCATCAGTCGCGCGGCAGAATAGCATGGGGGGCCAAGCCGCCAATAATATTTTGTTGTGGCTGCGCATCGATCAATGCAGAATTTCGATTTGCCCATGCAAGAATTGGATGTAACGACCGTGTAACAATAATGTGAATCGGCAATTCTCCTTTCCCCGAACGCATCGGCAGCGTGAGGCGACCTGTGGAGGTGCATGCCAAGCGCGGTTCAAAATTCGTTGTGCACAGCCAACAATCGGGCGAAACGGGCGGCATCGGTGGGCCGCGGACCGCTCAGGGTGCCGTCACGCCGGCGGATTGCAGCGCCGTCCTAAGTGGGCCCAGCCACGGCTCGAACTTGCGCCATTGGTCGACGCCCTCGCGATTGATCGGTTGGCGCACCTGCTCGGAGCTTGCCGTGTGTATACGCCGTTCGGTCCTGTGGAATTCCAGGCAGGCGGGCTCGTATTCCAGGCGGCAAAAATCGAGGACGCGGCGCACCTGCGCTTCGGGATCTTCCACCAGGTCTTCGTGCTGGAGGCGAAGAATCCAGCCCGGCAGCGCGTGATCCCAGTGCGCCATGAGATCGAGGTACATCCGGTAGTAACGGGCAAGATCGTCGATGCCGTACGTGAACTGCTGACCGGAGGCGAACAATTGCTTGAAGTTGCTGAAGCAGCAGGCTAGGGAGTGGCGGCGGGCATCGATGATCTTGGCATTCGGAAACATCAGACGAATGAGTCCCAAGTGCCGGAAATTATTCGGCATTTTGTCGACGAACAAGGCACGGCCGGTCCGGTACGGCAGCGTATCGGCGAGATATCGCTCGCCGAACCGGCGAAAATCGCCGGCGCTCAAGGTCGCGAGCACGCCCGGGTAGCGCGGAGCCCCGTCGATGTTCTCGCGGCCCTGCAGTTCCTGGACGAGGCGGGGAATGTCGGCGAGCTCCATGGTGCCCTCGACCTGTGAATGCGAGGCCAGGATCTGCTCGATGAGCGTGGATCCCGACCGCGGCAGTCCGACGATGAAGATCGGCGCCGGGGACGGACAGCCGAAGCCCTGCCGCGCCGCGAAGAATTCGCGCGTGCAGAGCGCCGCCTGCAGCCGGGCAGTGCGCTCCAGCGGTTCCGGCTTGTATCGGCACTCGGTCTTCTTCAAGGCGTTGCCGCGCTCGTAGAAGGCGAAGGACTCCCGGTAATCTCCGCGATCCTCGAGCGCCTTGCCGAGCGCGAAGCACAGGTGATAACGGTCGGCGAGCAGCGTGTCGCCCGCCGCCTCGCCGGCGCGCATTTGCGCCACCTCGGCGTCCGTGAAGCGATAGGTCTTCAAATTGGCGAGGCTCCAGTACGCCTCCCCGAAGCGGGGCCGGGCCGCCGCGGCCGCGCGATAGGAAGCGATGGCCTCGGCGGTGCTTCCCAGCGTCTTCAGCGCATGCCCGATCGACAGATGCAGCTCGGGATCGTTGGGCGTCTCGGCCAGTATCTCCCGGTAAAGCGGCAGTGCCGTCGCGTAATCCCCGAAGCCGGTGCACACCGTCGCGTGCGTGGTGCGGTAGGCGCGGTTGCCGGGGTCTGCGGCCAGCAGCTTCTCGATTTCCTCGCGCGCGCGCACGTGCTTGTGACGCTGCAGCAGCACCACCGCATAGTCGTAACGCGCCTCGTGGTATTGCGGCGCCATCTTCAAGACGTTCTCGAGGAGAAACTCGGCGTCGTCGGTCACGTCGAGCTGCATGCCGATCTTGGCGAGCAGCCGCATGCCCTCGACATGATCGCCATGGGCCAGCAGATAGCCGCGTACCACCCGCTCCGCATCGAGAATCTCCCCATCCGCGAACATGCTGAAGGCCGTGACGATCTCGGCCGGCAGGGCGGCGAGATTCGCGAGCTGCGCCGCGGCCCTCTCGGCGTCGGCCGTGCGCCCCTGGATGCGGTAGAGCGCCTCGAGAGCGCGCCAGCTCGCGGGCAGGCAGGGGCTCAAGGCGACGGCCTGCTCGAAGGCCTCGATCGCCGGGCCCGCGCTGCGCAGCGCGACGTGGCAGTGGCCGCGCTCCTGATACAGGCGGGGGTAGGCGGGGTGCAGCCGCTGCAGCTCCGACAGGGTCGCCAGTGCCTCGCCCAGGCGTTTGAGATAGCGCTGGCTGACCGCGACCAGGTACAGGACGTCGCGGTTCTCGGGCACCTGGGCGCGCAGCGCTTCGGCCGCCGCGAGCGCCGGTGCGAACTGGTCGCGCTGCAGGAGCGCGCGTATCCGCCGGACTTCGGCTTCGACGGGAGAGGGAGCAGGCTGGGGACTCGCGGCTGGCATGACCGTCCGAAATTCGAAGGACACGAAAGCAAAAAAAGCGG
Organism: uncultured Gammaproteobacteria bacterium; assembly: GCA_963707765.1. GTDB lineage: Bacteria > Pseudomonadota > Gammaproteobacteria > Steroidobacterales > Steroidobacteraceae > Bog-1198. The sequence continues at coordinate 1,202,654 of CAVPQZ010000001.1, forward strand.
GCTGTGCCGCCCGCTTCGAATTCTAAACCAGCCGCGGTAAGCCGGGGCCGGCATGCTCGCCGGCCCCGGGTGTCCCGTTAGACCGGCCCCGGGCGTCCCGTCAGAACTTGTAGCCGAACTTGACGCCGGCGACGCGCGGACGAAGCACGGTCTCCGTCATGATGAACTGGGCGGAGTTCGTCCAGGTGCTGGCGTTCACGTTGGTGAGGTTCTGGGCAAAGAACTGCACGTTCCAGGCATCCTTGGCGAAGCCCGCCGACAGGTCGTAGGTCGTGTAGCCCGGCTGGAAGTAGTTGTCGACCGTGCCCACGGCGGAATTGGAGCTCCCGATGTGCGACCCTCCGACTTGCGCAAACGACTTGTACTCGCCCACCGTGAAATCGTAACGGACGCGCAGGTTCACCTGCAGCTCCGGCGAATTGGCGAGCGGCGTGCCGGTAGGCCCGAACACATTCGTCACCGCCAGGGGCTTCCCAAAGCCGGGACTGGCCGAATTGTTGTCGATCAAGGAGGGCGAATTGACCTGCTGGCCGTTGTTGTACGAACCCGATCCCAGCACGGTCAAGCCCTGCGTGATTCGAGCAACCACCTGCAGCTCCACGCCCCGCACCCGGTAATTGGGCCCATTCGTGTCGAAGGTCAGATTGCCGAAGCCGCCCTGCGGATCGAAGAATTCCACGATGGCGTTCTTCCAATCCTCCTGGTATACGGCGCCGTTGACTTCCAGGCGATGGCCGAGCCACTCGCTCTTCCAGCCGAGTTCGTTGTTGATGAGCGTGTCGGGCGAGTAGGTGGCCGGCGTGATGTACTGGGGGACGCCGTTCGCATCGGGCTGCACGTACTTGATGCCGCGATTGAACCCGCCGGGCCTGAAGCCCTGCGACCAGGTGTAGTACAGCAGCACATCGTCGGTGACGTGCCAGCTCAGGTTGGCGCGGCTGCGAAAGCCGTGATACGTGGAGCTGTTGGGGTTCTGGACGTTGAGGTTGGTGCCGTACGGCGCGCTGTCCGCGATCCCGATGCCGCCTGGCTTGCCATTGCCGTTGGTCGACGACGTGCACGGCCCGAAGTAGGTGGTCGGGGAGAAGTTCTTGCAGTAGAAGCTGCCGACGTCGCCGCCGACCTCGTCCTCGTTGAATTTGTAGTAGCGCGTTCCGGCGGTGAATATCAGCGTCTTCGGAATCAGGTCGACGTCCACCGAGCCGAAGGCGGCCTTTTGGATGATGTTGCGCCTGACGTTGTCGAAGAACCCGACGTTGTCGCCCTGCTCGCCGGGCGTCGTGGTGAAGGATCCCGGCCACGGCTGGACATTGTTGAAGCAGTTGTCGTTGTACGCCGCCGAGCAGCTGGGCACCGTCTTGTACAGCCACTGGGTTTGGTCGGTGATCACGAACTCTTCCCAGTACAAGCCGCCGATGCCGCGCACCCGGGCATCGTCGGGCGTGCTCACCCGGAACTCGTGGCTTTGGTGGGTGTTGCTCTCATTATCCTGCCAAACGGCGCTCGGCGAAAAGCATTGGCCCTTTGCGGCCGACTTGCTCGAATAGCCCGCGCATTGATAGTAATAGCCGAACACGCCGCGCGAGTAGTTGGTGTAGTCCTGTTGCTGTTCCACGTTGCGCACGAGATACCCGCCGCTGTAGACGAGCTTCAAGGGGCCGGCCTGGCCATTCACCGTGAGCTGCGTGTCCTCGAACTTGTCCTTGTCGTATGAGGGATTGAACAGGGCCACCGACAGCGGCGGCAGCGAGCGGCCGCCCACCGGCTCGCCGAGCGCATTGAAGGTGAGGCCCTCGGGACCATTGGGCATTTCATAGAACACGCCCTGCGCATTCATGTTCTGGTAGCTCTGCTGCAGCAGCGCGTTCCAATTGTCGTTGATCTTCAAGAGGCCCGACAATCGAAAGCCCTGATAGGTGACCGGGTTGATGGCATTGCCGACTTCGGCGGCGTTGTTGATCGACACGCTGTTGGCCGGTACCACGCCGCCGTTGTAGCGCGAGAAACCCTCGTCGGTGCCCTGCCGCGTGAAGGTGGCCGGCACGTTATTGATGTAGCCGCCGCGGCTGTCGTCGTAGACGACGGCGCGCACCGCCAGCGTGTCGGGGATCAACGGCAGATTGATCATGGCATCGACACTGCTGTTGGGGTCGCCATGGGCCGTGTAGCTGTAGCCCGCATTGACGTTGCCCTCCGTCACGTCGAGCTTGGGCTTGTTGGTGATGTAGCGCAGCACGCCCGCCTCGGCACCCGAGCCGAACAGGGTCCCCTGCGGCCCCTCGAGAACTTCGATGCGCTCCAGGTCGGCCGCATACACATCGAGGTTGCGGCCGGGAAGCGCGCCGGACTGTTCGTCCAAGTACACGGCGACGTTCGGGATCGGGCCGGTGGTGCCGGTGCCTTGTTCGCCGGTGACCCCGGAGCTCACGCCGCGCATGAAGATGCTGCTCTGGCCGGGGCCCGCGCTTTCCGACGTGACGTTCGGCAGGTACTTGATGAAATCTTCGAACGTCGTGACGTTGAGCTGTACCAGGGACTCGCCGGTCATCGCCTGGATGGAGATGGGCACGTCCTGCATGCTTTCCGCGCGCCGCTGCGCGGTCACCGTAATTTCCTGGATGGAATCCGAACTCGTCTCGGTGTCCGCGGCGGCCGCCGCCGCTAGGCTGAGGCCGGGCGCCGCGCCGCTCAGGATGGCCGCAATCGCATAAGAAAGCTTCGGATTTGAATTCATTCCCGTCATCCCCCGACCATGTGAATTCGCCGGCGCCGGGCCGGCCGTCATAATTTTGTAACGATCACCTAAAGCCTAACACCATTGTCGCGACCCTAAGCCGTTATTCTGTTGTTGCCAAGCATCGGGCGCATGCTGAATTTCGATCCGGCCATGCGGAAATTGGATTCGGCCGCCTGTTGGTGCGTTCTCATGCATCACCGGGACCCAGTTTTGCCGGAAAGCCGGGCGCCCGCAGCGGTGTCCCGACGGCGTCCTCCAGGAGCTTGACGATCATGGACGACCAGGCCGCGCCGCCATACTTGGCCCGTCCTTCGATGAAGATCTGTTCCATGACGCCGGCGAGGCGCAGCGGTACCCCGAACCGGCGCCCGAACTCGACCGCGAAACCGGCGTCCTTGCAGGCCAAATCCATCGTGAAACCAATGTCATAGCTGCCATTCAGGATCACCTGGCTCTCGGTCTCGTGCACGAAGCTGTTGCCCGAGCTGGCTGCGATGGCATCAAAGGCGGCGCGCAGCTCCACGCCCGCCTTGGCGCACAACATCAACGCTTCGCCGGCGGCGATCAGATGAATGAATGCCAGCATGTTCGTGACCACCTTGGTGACGGCCGCCTGCTCGATGCCGCCCAAATGAATCACGCGCCCGCCCATGGCATGGAGTGCCGGCTCGTGGAGCGCAAAAGTTTGTTGCGGTCCGCCCACAAGTACGGTGATGTCGCCGGCCTCCGCCCGGTGCACGCCGCCCGTGACGGGGCACACCAGCGTGGCGATGCCGCGCTGCTGGGCTTGCGCGGCCAGCTTCTCCACCTCCACGAAATCATTCGTGCTCATTTCGATCCAGGTGCTGCCGTGCGGCATGGCCGGCATGGCCAATTCCAGGACACGGGCCGTGGCCGCCGGGGAGGGCAGACAGGTGATGAGGGCATCGCAACGCGCCGCCAGCGCCGGGACCGAGTCTGCCCAGCATGCGCCGGCGGCCAGCGGCCCTTCGCCGGCCGACCGGTCGAGGTCGAACACCCCGACGTCGAAGCCATGGCGAGCCAGGTTGGCCGCGAGGTGCCTGCCTAAGTGTCCCAGTCCGATGAAGCCGTACTTCAAGGTCGCTCCTCAACCCAGCGGGCGGTCGATCATCTCGAGATGCAGCGGGCCGTCCGACGGATAGGCATGGGCGAGCGCCACCGCTTCATTCAATTCCACTCCGAGGCCCGGCGCGGTCGGCGGAATCACGTAACCGTCCTCCCAACGCACCGGCGTCTCGAGAATCTGCGCATGGAAGCCGCCCCATTGCTGAATGCTCTCCAGAATCAGGAAATTGGGCGAGCAGGTTGCCAGCTGGATATTGGCGGCGCCGACCACCGGCCCGCAATACAAATGCGGTGCGATCTGCGCGTAGTGGACCTCCGCCAGCGCCGCCACCTTCTTCGCTTCGAGCAGGCCGCCGACGCGCCCGAGGTTCAGCTGCAGGATGTTCGCCGCGCCGGCCGCAAGCACGCGCGCGAATTCGTACTTGGTCGTGAGACGTTCGCCCGTAGCGATGGGAATCCGCGTGCCCCGCGCGACCAGGGCCATTTGCTCCGGCATTTCCGGAGGAACGGGCTCCTCGAACCAGAGCGGGTCGTACGCTTCGAGTTGCCGTGCCAGACGGATGGCGCCCGACGGCGTGAATTGCCCATGGGTGCCCAATAGAAGATCCGCCCTGGGTCCGACGGCCTCGCGCACCAGCCGCACCAGGCGCACGGTGCGCTCCAGCGCTTCCTGGGTCGGCTGACGGGGATCGTAGGCGGAATAGCCGCCCGTGGGATCGAACTTCAGGGCGGTGAAACCCTGATCCACGTACTCGGCTGCGCGCTCCGCCGAACGCTCCGGATCGTGATAGAACTCGTCCCCTTCGCCCTCGGCCGGGTAGAGATAGGTATAGCTTCGCAGGCGCTCGTTCACCTTCCCGCCCATGAGATTGTAGATGGGCTGCTCGACCGACTTGCCGATGATGTCCCAGCACGCCATCTCCAGGCCGCTCACCACGCCCATGAGGGTGAGGTCGGGGCGCAGGCTGAATCCCGAGCCATGGCTCTCGCGCCACATGGACTCGATTTGAAACGGGTCGCGTCCGGCGAAGCGACGCATGAACACGTCCTCGATCATGGCGGCGATCAGGTGCGGCCCGAAGGTTGCCGCGTACACCTCCCCCAGGCCTTCGATCCCGCAGATCGTCTTCAGCTTCAAGAACACGAAGTAGCGGCCGCCGTAGCCCGGCGGCGGGTTTCCGACCACGAATACCTTGACGCTGTCGAGCTTCATGAGTCACACCTTGCGCGGGCACCGCCGCTGATGATGAGGTCGGCGGCCTTTTGCGCCACCATGAGAGTCGGGGCATGGGTGTTGGCGGACGTCACGGTGGGAAATACCGAGGCGTCGACCACCCTCAAGCGCTCCACGCCATGCACGCGGAGCGAGGCATCGACGACGGCATCGCCCGGGCGTGAGCCCATCCGGCAGGTGCCGACCGGGTGGTATACCGTGGCCGCGCGTTCGCGAAAATCGGCGATCAGGCCGTCCTGGCCCAGCGAGAGGAGATCCGGCGCGAGCGGCGCCAGAGTCAAATCGCGCAGCGCCCGGGTGCCCGCGATGGCCTGCAGCAGCCGGCCTCCATGCACCACGTCGAGAACGTCCTTGTCGGTGGACAGGTAATTGGGGGCGATGGCCGGGGGCATGCGGTAGTCCGGCCCCGCGATGTCGATGCGGCCGACGCTCGCGGGCCGTGTGGGCTGGAAGCACAAATAGAAACCCGGAAACGGATCGACCGCGATGCGCCTGCGATTCGACGAGCCGGGGCCGTAGGTGACCGGATTGAAATAGAGCTGAACGTCGGGCCGCGGGCTCGCCGGATCCGCGCGCAGGAAGCCGCCGAACTGATTCACGCTGAGCGCCAGCGGTCCGCTTCTCGACAGCAGGTAGCGCAGGCCGTTGCGTAGCTTCCCCAGCGTCGAGCCGAGCTCGTTGTTGAGCGTCGGACGCGTCGCCTTGAAGGAATACACCACGGCCAGGTGATCCTGCAGATGGCCGCCGACCGCGGCATTGTCGACGATGGGCGCAATGCCATGCGCCGCCAGCGTGGCGCCGGGCCCCACGCCCGAGAGCTGCAGGAGCTGCGGCGAGTTCACCGCGCCGCCGCACAGGATCACCTCGCCCGAGGCCGCCGAAAAGTGCCGGTGGCCATGGCGCGACCATTCCACGCCCGTCGCGCGGCCCTGTTCGATGCGGATCTTGGCGGCCCAGGCATGCAGTTCGAGCTTGACGTTGTTGCGGCGAAGCGCCGGCCTCATGAAGGCGTCCGCCGCCGACCAGCGCCGGCCGTCGCGAACGGTCAGCTGGTAGCAGCCGAACCCCTCGGGATGTTCGCCGTTGAAATCATCCGTCCACGGCACGCCAAGTTCGCGGGCCGCCGCCTCCCACGCTGCGCGCGATGCGTGCAGGTACGGGGTCACGTCCTTGACGTCGAGAGGGCCGGCGGTGCGAGCCCGCCCCTCCGGATCGACGCGGCGTTCCGTCCGCTCGAAGTACGGCCGCACGTCGTCCCAGGCCCAGCCCACATGCCCCATCGCCCGCCAGTCGTCGAAATCGGCGGGCATCCCGCGGCAATAAACCAGCGCGTTGATGGAACTCGAGCCTCCGAGCACGCGGCCTCGCGGCCAATACATGGTGCGGCCCTTGAGGCCCGGTATGGGTGCCGTCTGGTATCGCCAGTTGACCGCGGGATCGGCGAAGGTGCGGCCGTAACCGATCGGCGTCTTGATCCAGAAGCGGGCGTCCGATCCACCCGCCTCGAGAATCAGGACCCGTTGCCGGCCGCTCGCCGACAGTCGCTCCGCGAGCACGCAGCCGGCCGAGCCCGCGCCGATGATGATGAAGTCGAACTCTTCCATGCTGCAGGCAGCTTAAGCTCATCGCCGGTCATTGCTATGCCATTTCGCGATCCGCCCATGTCATTTTTCGAAAAGCCCCGATCCGTCGCGCAACGGGGCCGAACCCTGTATCGTGCAGTCATCCCGTCGTGCCCGAGGTGACATTTGAGTATCAGTGCGATCGACATCCCGCGCGCCAATGCTCCCTCGACGGTCGAGCGATGGTATGTTCTCATCTTGATGTGCTTAATCTACGCGATCAACATCGCCGACCGCTACGTCGTGTCGACCGTGCTCGAACCGATCCGGCTCGACCTGCACCTGGACGACGATGGCGTGGGCATGCTGACGAGTTGGCCGCTGGCCCTGTTCTACGTCACCTGCGGCATCCCCATCTCGTGGTTCGCGGACCGCTCCAACAGGCGCAACATTCTGTCCGTTTCGCTGGTGGTCTGGTCGGCGTTCACCGCGCTGTGCGGCGTTTCGCGGGATTGGATCCAGTTCGCGCTGGCGCGGATCGGCGCGGGCATCGGCGAAGCCGGCGGTACGCCGCCCTCGACGGCCATCGTGTCGGATTGCTTCCCGCCGAGCCGCCGGCCGATGGCGATGACGGTCCTCGCCCTGGGTGCGCCGATCGGCGCCTGGATCGCGCTCGACCTCGCGGGGGCCGTCGCCCGCGCCTATGACTGGCGCCACGCGTTCCTGGCGCTCGGCGTTCCGGGTCTCATTGTCGGCCTGATCGTGTACCTGACCGTTCGGGAGCCGCCGCGCGGCCGACTGGATGAAATCGTCGACGAGCTCAAGCCGTCGGTCGGCGAGACCTGGCATTTCTTCTGGCAGCAGAAGGCGGCGTACCACGTCGTGATGGGCGGGGGGGTCTGCGCGCTTTGGGGTTGGGGTTTGATGTACTGGACGCCCGCGTTCCTGATGCGCACGTATCAGCTGGATGTGCAGCAGGCCAGCGACGTCACCGGCAACATTCACCTGATCGGCGGATCCATAGCCACGGTCGCCACCGCCTGGGTGCTGTCGCGGCCCTTCATGGCCGACCCGCGCCGCGTCGTCTGGCTGCTTGGAGGGGTCGTCGCGCTCACGACCATTCCATCGATCATCGCGTACTGGACACACTCGCTCCTGGTCGCGAAGGTCATGTTCTGGATCTTCATCCCGGCGATCTACTTCTACATCGGGCCTTGCTTCGGGCTGCTCAACAACCTGTCGCCCTGCCACATGCGCTCGATCTTCATCGCCATCTCGCTGCTCGTGGCGAACGTGTTCAACCTCATCGTCGCCCCGAAGCTGGTGGGAATGCTGAGCGTGTGGTTTGCCGGCGGTCCCGCGGTCGACGCGGCCTCGCTGCGGATGGCGCTGCTGGTCCTCGCGCCCACGGGATTCTGGGCGGCTTATCATCTGTTCCTGGCGGCGAGAACCATCGCCGCGGATCAGAAGAGGGCCATTGCCTACACCAAGACCTGGGCACCTTGACGCCATGGCACGAACCACCATCGACCGCCGCTGGCTCCCGCTCAACGCGTTGCGCGCGTTCGAGGGTGTGGCCAAGCACTCGAGCTTCACCGCCGCCGCGAACGCGCTGTTGATATCGCAAAGCGCGCTGTCGCGGCACGTGATCGCGCTGGAGAAGCTGATCGGCACGCAGCTGTTCGACCGCCGCCCGCACGCCCTGGTGCTCACCAAGGCCGGCCAGACGCTGCTGCCCGCGGTGATGAAGTCGTTCGACCGGCTCGAATACGCCCTTGACGACATCCGCAACGATAGCGCCGCCAGCGTGCGGACCCTGCGGGTGCAGATGCCGCCGAGCTTCGCCGTCCATCTCGCGGTCCCCATTCTGCGCGATTTCAAGCGCGCGGCGGCGGATGTCGAGATCGACCTGGTGAGCCCCCACGGCGTCGGTCCGCCGCCGGGCGATGTGGACGTGGCGGTGGTTTATTCGCGGCCCACGGTCACTGAACTCGTGACCGACCTCCTGTGGCCGGTGCGGCTGCAGCTGATGTGTCATCCGAGCGTCGCGGCCCGGCATCAGGGCAAAGGCATGGCGGATTTCATCGCCGCGAACGAGCTGGTCCACGTGCGCATTTCCGACGTGCCGCGCCACCACCTGTGGCTGCAGTTCGCGCGGCAGGCCAACCTGCCCGCGGCGAGCGTGGAGCGCGGACTGGTCTTCGACACGGCGATGCTCGCGGTGCAGTACGCGCTGTCGGGCGAGGGCATCGCGCTGCTCGACGGTTATCTGTTCGGGGACTACCTGCGCACGGGACGCCTGGTCAGCCCCTATCCGGACAGCCTCGACGACGGTTACGGCTATTACCTGACCACTCATCCGGAGGCCCTGAGCGACACGGCGATCGCATTGTTCCGCTCATGGCTCATCGAGCGGTTCGGAACCGGCGCGGCACGGTCGGGATCGAACATGCATTTGGCGGTTTCGAATGATTGAGCGCGCGGCCGCGCGCGCCCTTGAGCGGGAGAATCATCGATGAAGAGCCACGCGAAAGTGGTGGTGATCGGCGGCGGCGTGGTCGGCGCCAGCGTGCTGTATCACTTGACGAAGGCGGGTTGGAAGGACGTTCTGTTGATCGAGCGGGCCGAACTCACCTCGGGTTCCACCTGGCACGCGGCCGGCGGCATGCACACGGTGAACGGCGATCCCAACGTCGCCAAACTGCAGCAATACACCATCGGCCTGTACAAGGAAATCGAAGCCATATCGGGCCAGTCGTGCGGCGTGCACATCACCGGGGGGGTCATGCTCGCCGGCACCCGCGAGCGGCTCGACTGGCTCAAGATGGCCAAGGCGCGCGGCCGCTACCTCGGCATGGATCTCGAGATCATCTCGGTCGACGAAGCGGCCAAGATATTCCCGCTCATGGAGAAGAAGCATTTTACGGGCGCCATGTACGATCCCATCGAGGGGCACGTCGATCCCTACGGGGTCACGCACGCCTATGCCAAGTCCGCGCAAATCGGCGGCGCCGACATCGTGCGCCACACGCGGGTCACGGATCTGAAGCATCGCCCCGACGGCGCCTGGGACGTGATCACGGACCACGGCAACGTCCATGCGGAGCACGTCGTCAACGCCGGCGGGCTGTGGGCCCGCGAGGTCGGCCGGATGGTCGGCCTCGAATTGCCCGTGCTCGCCATGGAACACCAATACCTGATCACCGGCGACATGCCCGAATTGGCGGGCAGGCCGGAACAGCTCCATGCCATCGACTTCGAGGGCGAGATCTATCTCCGGCAGGAGCGCGGCGGCATGCTGATGGGCACGTACGAGCGCGCGGGCGTGCCCTGGTCGCCCGTGACGACGCCCTGGGACTTCGGCCAGGACCTGCTCGCCAACGACCTCGAGCGGATCGCGCCCAGCCTGGAGGTGGGCTTTCAGCATTTTCCCGCGCTGGAGAGCGCCGGGATCCGGAAAGTGGTCAATGGCCCGTTCACTTTCGCCCCGGACGGCAATCCGCTGATCGGACCGGTGCGCGGCCTTGCGAATTTCTGGGTGGCTTGCGGCGTGATGGCGGGCTTCAGCCAGGGCGGCGGCGTGGGCCTGGCGCTGTCGCATTGGATGGTCGACGGCGATCCGGGTGCCGATGTCTGGGGCATGGACGTGGCGCGGTACGGCGATTGGACGACCCTCCGATACACGAATGCGAAGGTGCGCGAAAACTACTCGCGCCGCTTCCGGATTCGCTTCCCCAACGAGGAACTGCCCGCCGCGCGGCCGCTGCGCACCACGCCGATATATGAACGGCTGGCGGCGGCCCACGCCGTGTTCGGCGACTACTGCGGCCTCGAACATCCCTTGTGGTTCGCGCCGAGCGCCGCAGAGGCGGTCGACCATGCGAGCTTCCGCCGCTCCAACGCGCATCCGCACGTTGCTGCGGAATGCTTGGGCGTGCGCGACGCCGTGGGGCTGCTCGAGATCTCCAATTACGGCAAGTTCGAGGTTCGGGGGCCGGGCGCCGCGGAGTGGCTGTCCGGGGTCATGGCGAACCGCGTGCCCAAGGTGGGCCGTGTCGCGCTCACGCCGATGCTGAACGATCGAGGAAAGCTCATCGGCGACTTCACGATGTGCCGCATCGCTGCGGACCATTTTCTGCTCATCGGCACTTATGCGGCCGAAACGTTCTACATGCGCTGGTTCGAACGGCACATGCCGGCGGCCGGGGTGACCGTTCGCCCCTGCGCGATGGAGTACGCCGGATTGTCGGTCGCGGGGCCCAACTCCCGCGCCCTGATGCAGCGGCTGGTGCGCGACGACCTCTCGAACGGGGGGTTTCCGTTCATGTCGTTCCGGCGCATGGAGATCGGCATGGTGCCCGCGTACGTAGGCCGCGTGTCGTTCACCGGCGAACTGGGTTACGAGATGTGGGTGACCACGGATTATCAGCGGACGTTGTACGACTCGCTGCTCGAGGCCGGGCGCGACCTTGGGCTGAAGGCCTTCGGCGGCCGAGCCCTCAACGCCATGCGCATCGAGAAGGGCTTCGGCACCTGGGCGCGCGAATACCGCCCGATCTACGGTCCCTTCGAGGCCGGACTCGGCCGGTTCATCGATTGGTCCAAGGGTGAGTTCATCGGAAGGCGGGCCGCGGCCGCCGAGAAGGATGCCGGCGGGTCGTTACGCCTGGTCGGCTTCACGGTCGAAGCGGCGGATGCCGACGCGCTCGGCGACGAGCCCATCTGGCACGACGGCAAAGCGGTGGGTTGGGTGACCTCGGGAGCCTACGGGCATCGCGCGGGCGCCTCGCTGGCGCTCGGCTACGTGCCGGCGCCGTTGGCGTCGGCGGCCGGCGGATTCGAGATCGAAATCATCGGCGAGCGACGCCGCGCGACGCCGCTGGCCGGGCCGGTGTACGATCCGCAGGGCGCCCTCATGCGCGGCTGAGATTCGCGCCGGGCGGGTCGTAGGAGAGGCGGGCATGCATTCACCGGATTCGGCTCTGGAGCAATACAACGGTTTGACGGCTCACACCCGCGGGTTGCCCGCGGAAGCCTATTTCGAACCTCGCCGCTACGAGCGGGAGCTCGAGCAGATCTGGCACCGCCACTGGATCTACGTGTGCCGCTCCAGCGAAATCGGACGACCGCGGTCGTTCCGCACGTTCGAGCTGGGCACCCAGAAGCTGCTGCTGCTGCGCGACGACGGCGGCCGGGTTCAGGGTTTTCACAATACCTGCCGGCACCGCGGCTCGGCCCTGTGCCGCGAAAGCGAGGGCGTGATGCGGTCGGGGGCCATCGTTTGTCCCTACCATGCCTGGGTGTACAACCTGCAGGGCGATTTGCTCCGGACCTCCTCGAAGAGGCTCCCCGCAGGGTTCGAGCTGCGCGAACATTCTCTCTACCCGATTAGGGTGCACGAGTGGCGCGGATTCCTGTTCGTCGCGTTCAATCAGGATCCTCCGCCTTTCGAGGCGAGCTTCGATCTGCCTCCGGGCCGGCTGGACGCCTGGCCGCTCGACGATCTGGTCGTGAGCCACGTCCTGCAAAAGACCCTGCGCTGCAATTGGAAAATATTCTGGGAGAACTACAACGAGTGCCTGCACTGTCCCGGCGTGCATCCGCAGCTCTCGCAGCTGGTCCCGATCTATGGCCGCGGCCTCCTCGAAGAGCACGATGACCCGAACTGGCGGAAGCACGCCGCCGACGCCGATCCGAAGTTCAAGGGCGGGTTGCGCAACGGTGCCGGCAGCTGGTCCCTGAACGGTCAATTGACGGGCAGGCCCTTCGCGAACATTGCCGAAGAGGATCGAAGGATCGGCGCGATCTACCTCACCCAGCTGCCCTCCGTATTCATCGTCGCGCACGCCGATTACGTGCGGGTGGTGCGCCTTCGGCCGCTCGGACCCGAACAAACCGAGCTGCGCGTCGAGTACTTGTTCTCCGCCGAGTCGCTGGCGGAGCCGGCGTTCGACATCCGCAACGTCGTCGATTTCACGAACACTGTGATGAACGAGGACGCGCAAGCATGCGAGCTCAACCAGATGGGCTTGCATGCGGGGCCTCACGAGGCCGGCGTGGTCATGCCGGAGGAGTACATCATCCGGCAATTTCACGAATGGGTCGGCGCGCAGCTGGCGCGGCCGTGAGAGCGCCGGCACCCGTGAATATTGCCTCCGCTACCACAGAATTGAGACGTTTCCGGCCTCCATTTCATGACAAATGCGCCATGTAACAATAATTCCAACATAGCGTGTAAGTGTATTGATTGTTCGATTGTTTTTGAGACTCACGACAAGTCCTGGACCCCTGGAAATGTTAGCTTTCGCCCCCATGATTCGGGGCATGCCGCAGCCCCTTTCGGATGCGGCTTCAAATCCAACTTTCAGGAGACCATCATGATTGCAATCGTCGCCCGCTGGGGCACCAATGTGCTGCTCGTCGGTATGGCAGTGCTCACCTATGCGCTGTTCGTCCTAGCCAAGTAATCTTCATCCTCATCGTCCGGAAGCGCCTCCGCAGCCGTCAGCGCTGCCGCGGCAGGTGGGGTCGCACGACCCCCTGATCTTCCGGGCCGCGTCGCCCGGATTTCCATAGTCCAGCGCTGTAGAAATCACCACTGCTTTTGGCCGATACTACGGCGGATGACCGGACTCACGCCTGCGCCCGCTCGTCCCGAACTCATCCGGGGAATCGGGCCGTGGGCCGCGGTCGCGGTCAATGTTGCGAACATGATCGGCACGGGCGTGTTCCTGAAAACCCGCGTCATGACCTGCAACGTGGGGAGCGCGAGGACGGTGCTGCTGGTCTGGCTCGCCGCGGGGCTCCTGTCGCTGGCGGGAACCTTCTCTTATTCGGAAATTGCCGCGATGATGCCGGAGGCGGGCGGCGACTACATTTACTTGCGCCGCGCCTATGGCCGCCTGGCCGGGTTCCTCTACGGTTGGATGGTGTTTGCCGTCTCCCGCGCGGGATCGCAGGCGGCGCTGGCCTTCGGCCTGGCGATCTTTTTAAACGTGGCGCTGGGCGGCATGCTCGGCGGATGGCAGGTGGGGGGCAGTTTCGCGGGCGCCTCCTGGCGCGTCGACGGTCTCGCGTTGGCCGCGCTCGCGACCATCTGGACCGTCGCGCTCATCAATTGCGCTTCGGTCGTCGCCGGCGGCCGCACGGCCTTGGCGGCGACTCTCGCCAAGGTCCTACTGGTGGCCGGGGTGGGTCTGGCCGCGTTCTTGTTCGCGCCTGGCAGCTGGTCCCACTTCGGCTCGGGTTTGCAGGGTACCTGCGAAGGGGTCGCCTCGAGCGCACGGGGAGGGGTCGCGGGTTTCGGCGCGGCCATGCTGGGCGCTCTCTGGGCGTATGACGGCTGGAACAATGTGGCGCCCCTGGCGGGCGAAATCCGCAATCCGCAGAGGAATCTGCCGCGCGCGTTCGTGGGCGGAATGCTGGTGGTGGGCGCACTGTATCTGTTCGTGAACCTGGCGTATTTCTACGCCATGTCGCCGCTCGAGATCGCGAACATCCCGGCGAGTTCCTCGGTGGCCACCGAGGTGCTGAAGAAGTTCCTGGGACCCGTCGCGGTTTCCCTGACTGCGGTGGCCATGATGGTCTCCTCCTTCGGGTCGCTGCACGCCAGCGTGCTGGCCAATTCGCGCATTCCCTTCGCGATGGCCCGCGACGGGCTGTTCTTTCGAAGTCTCGCCAAACTGTCGCCCCGCTCCAGCGTGCCCGTCCGCGCCATCGTGGCCCAGGCGGGCTGGGCCAGCGTCCTGGCGCTGTCGGGATCGTACGATGCGCTGACCGACTCGGTCATATTCGTGTCCTGGGCGTTCTATGGGCTCAGCATCGGGTCGTTGTTCGTATTCCGGCGAACCATGCCGGATGCGCTCCGGCCTTATCGGGCACTGGGTTACCCGGTCGTTCCGCTGATATTTTTGCTGGTCACGCTCGCATTGCTCGTGAACACCTTCATCGCCGCGCCCAAGCAGGCCCTGGAGGGGGTCACGGTGCTGCTGGTCGGACTGCCCTTCTATGCCTGGTGGTCCCGGCCGGCGGCATCCAACGCGCAGTCCACGGTCGCGCGCTCCGACTTCGACAACTCGAAGTCGAATATCTCCAAATCCTCGCGCATGTGATCCTCGGCGCGGGTTCCGGTCAGCGGTACCACGCCCGACAGCGTCAGGTGCCGGAAGAGGATTTGCGCGGGAGTCCGCCCGTGCTTGGCGGCGAGCGCGGCGACCACAGGGCCGGCGAGCAGCTGCGGGTTGGCGGTGAGGGTCCAGAAGCTCTGGTAGCGCACACCGTGGCTGCTGCAGTACGCGCGGATTGCGCGGTCGAAGCCCGTCGCCGCATGGAACCGGTTCTGGACCGCGATGGGCTTCACCCGGGCGGAATCGACGATCGTTTCGAGCTGCTCGAGCCGCTGGCAATTGCTGATCCCGAGATGCCGTACGCCGCCGCCCGCCACCAACGATTCCATGGCGCGCCAAGCTTCCAGCGTCAGCCGCGCGGTCGACAGCGGCGAGTGAAGAATCAGGCAGTCGAGATAGTCGGTCCGCAGGTGGCGCAGCGACACGGCGAGCGACTCGGCCACCTGCCGCTGAACGGGGGCGTCCGGGTCGTAGGGGATGCTTGCAGGATCCTGCCCGGAGACGGGCGTGAATTTGGATTGGAGGAAAAGGTCGGCACGGCTGACCCTGGCGCCGAGGGCCGCCGCTACCCCGGCGCCCACACCGGCTTCATCGTAATGTCTCGGCTGGCAGGCCGTGTCGATCCCCCGAAACCCGAGACGTATGGCCGCCGTCACGAGGCGGCCCGTGGCCCCCTTCTTCCACGCAGTGCCGTAGATGATCGGCGGCATCGGCAGATCACAGGCGGAATCTCGCGCGTTGCCCACGTCCTCGAGGCCTTCATGCGGCGCCGGCCAGGCGCCCATCGCGGTAGTCGGCGAGCGCCTGCTCGATTTCCTCGCGGGTGTTCATCACGAACGGTCCGTATTGCACCACGGGCTCGCGCAACGGCTTGGCCGACAACAGCAGGAACCGCACGCCGTCGGATCCCGCCACGAGGCTTACCTGATCGCCGTCGGAGAGGATGCCTGCCGCGCGATGCGGCAGCGCCTTGTCCTGGCCGGCCGCGCCGACACGGGCGCTGCCTTCGTACGCATAGAGAAATGCGTTGCGCCCGGATGGCATCGGCACGGTGAACCGCGCGCCGGCGGGCAGGTGCACGTCGAGGTACTGGGGATCGGTGCTGAGTTTGGGGCCGCTCCCGTTGACCGGTCCCTGCGCAGCGGTGCCGACCTCGACCGTTCCGGCGATCACCCGCATCTCGCCGCCATCGGGCAGCTTCACGGTGGGAATTTCGCTGGGCGCGATGTCCCGGTAGCTTGCCGGCCTCATCTTCTCCTTCGATGGCAGGTTGATCCACAGCTGGAAGCCCCGCATCCGCCCCGCGCTCTGCTGCGGCATCTCCGAGTGGATGATGCCGCGGCCCGCCGTCATCCACTGCACGCTGCCCGGTCCGAGGTCGCCGCGGTTGCCGAGGTGATCTTCGTGACGCATGTGGCCGTCGAGCATGTAAGTGACAGTCTCGAAGCCGCGATGAGGATGCGCCGGAAAGCCGGCGATGTAGTCGTCAGGGTCGTCCGAATAGAACTCGTCGAGCATCAGGAAGGGATCCACGTACAGGCCGCGCCGACTGCCGACGCTGCGCCGCAACTGGACGCCGGCGCCGTCGGACGTGGCAATGGACTCGATTACGTCAACGATGGAACGGGTGATCATGCGGGTCTCCGGTTGGAAACAGGTGAACTCTGCCATACCGCAACGGCGCTGTCCGCTCCGCCTCAAGCGGCAAGACGCTCGATCTCGGCCAGCGCCTTCGCCAGGCCCGCCTCCTTGCTCTGCGGGCTGATGTTGAGACCCTCGGCGTAGACGAATTCCACGTCGCTGAGGCCGATGAAGCGCAGGATGTCGCGTACATAGCCCGTCTGGGTGTCCAAGGGAGACCCTGCGTAGATTCCGCCGCGCGCCGCGAAGACGAGCGCCCGCTTGCCGGTGAGCAGGCCGACGGGCCCCTGCTCGGAATACCGGAAGGTCACTCCGGCCCGCGCAATGTGGTCGAAGTAGGCTTTCAGCTGCGAGGGTATGCCGAAGTTGTACATGGGCAGGCCAAGCACGACGAGATCGGCTTGTTTGAGTTCGTCGATCAACGCGTCCGAGTACGCAACGGCCGCATTCTGCGCCGCGCTCCGCCGCTCCGCCGCCGTGATGAACGCTGCGAATCGCTCGCCGTCGAGGTGCGGAACCGGCTGGGCGGCCACGTCGCGCACCACGATGCGCGCCTCGGGATGGCTCGAACGGAAGGCGGCGACGAAGCGATTGGCCAGCAGGCTGGACTGGCCGTTGCCGTTGTTGATGCTGGCATTGATCTGAAGGAGGTTGGTCATGGGTCGATCCTTGGGGTGAGTTGGCGCGGCTTGCGATGCGTCATTTAAATATTTATTAAATCGATAAAAAAGTAGAAAAATACGCGCATTCCTATAAGATTATTAGATGGTTCACCCCCGGATTTCATTGGAGCAATGGCGAGCCCTCCTGACCGTGGTCGACGCCGGCGGCTATGCCCAAGCCGCCACGGCGCTGCACAAGAGCCAGTCGGCGGTCACCTATGCGGTGCAGAAGATCGAAGCCCTTCTGGGGGTCAAGGCCTTCGAAGTGGCCGGACGCAAGGCACGGTTGACGCAGACGGGGGAGGTTCTATATCGCCGCGCCAAGTCTTTGCTGGAGGAGGCCGGCGCGCTGGAGGTGGCGGCCGGGCAGCTGGCCGCGGGTTGGGAGCCGGAGCTGCGTCTGGCGGTGGAGATCGTCTTCCCTACGTGGCTATTGCTGCAATGTTTCGCGCATTTCGGCGAAGAGCGCCCGCAGACGCACATCGAGCTGTACGAAACCGTGCTGAGCGGCACGGAGGAGGCGCTGATGCAGCGACGGGTCGACCTCGCGATCTGTTCGCGCATACCACCCGGATTTGCCGGCGATGCGCTCATGCGGCTGCGGTTCATCGCGATGGCGCATCCCGCGCACCCGTTGCATCAGATCGGCCGTGAATTGACGCTGCAGGACCTGCGCAAGCACCGCCATCTGGTGATCCGCGACACGGGCAGTCAGCGGCGCAGCGGCGGCTGGCTGGGCGCAGAGCAGGGTTGGACGGTGAGCCACAAGGCCACGTCGATTCGGGCGGCCGGCCTCGGGTTGGGGTTCGCCTGGTACGCGGAGGAGACGGTGCGGGGCGAACTCGAGCGCGGCGAGCTGCGGCCGTTGCCGCTGCGCGAAGGCGGCGAGCGCTGGGGCGAGCTATACCTCGTGTTCGCCGATCGGGATTACGCCGGCCCGGGCGCGCAGCGGCTGGCGCAAATCATTCGCGAGGGGGTCGCGGAGCAATGCCGTATTGCCTCGCCGGATCCTGCGGGCGCGGGGCCCTAGAAAAAGGCCGGGCGGCGCGACTACCCGGTCTTCGCCTGCGAATCGACCCGAGCGAGTTCGCCGGTCCGCGGTCCGCCGAAGCCGGATCTTCGAGCCGCCTTGTCGCGCTTCAGCGGCAGCGTGATGGACACGCTGCAACCGAGACCGGGCGCCGTATCGACGTTCAATTCACCGGCCGCCTCGCGCACCCGCTCGGCGATGCTCCACAGCCCGAATCCTCCATCGCGAGCCTCGAAGAGACTGAGCTGCCACTCGAACCCCACCCCCTGGTCGCTCACGTCGATGAACAGCTCATCGGCCGTCATACTGACCCTGACCTTGGCCGCTGTGACGCCGGAGTGTTTGACGACGTTTCGCAGCAGCTCCCGGATCAGCTTGAACGCGAGGATCCGCAGGTCCAGATCGAATGCGGAATCGTCGGCGCTGACCTGCAGGTCGACCTGCAGGCCGTCGCGCGACCGCGTGTACACGCTCAGCCACTTGAGCGCGGCTTCGAGCCCGAGTTCATAGAGTCCGGGCGGACTCAGGTCCGCGATCACCCGCTGCGTCATGGCGTGGATGTCCCGCAAGGTTCGCGTAGCCTGGTTGAGCACCAGACGGACGTCGGGCGGCGCGTGCACGGCGCTCGCATCGAGGGTGAGGGCGAGCCCCGCCAATTGCTGACCGATCCCGTCGTGCAGATCGACCGCGGTGGAGCGCCTTGCCCGTTCCTCCGCGCCGCTCAGCTGGCTCGCATAGAGCTGCAGCCGCGCCTGTTTCAGCTTCAGCGACTCGTTGAGCTCCACGAGCTGCGTGATGTCGCGTGCGACGCCCCAGATGCCCGCGAGCGCCTGGTCCACGATCACTCCGGTGAATCCGGCGAGGTAGATCTTGCGGCCCGCCGCCGCCACGGTGAATTGCAATCCGTCGACGGTATAGCCCTGCTTCGCGGCGGTTTCGAGATTCTGCAGGTAGACGGCCGACCAGGGCGAATCGGCGCGCCATTCGCGCGCCGGGGCGCCGGCCGAGCCGACCGCCTCGTTCATCTTGCGATAAGCCTCGTTGCATTCGTCGACGTAGGCATGCTCCTTTATCCAGTCGACCTGGGCCTGCAAAGGCAGTCCCGGGGGCATGGGCACCTTCAGCTCGACCTGCCACACGGCCTCCGAGGTCTTCTCGACGAAGTTCCGGTAGCGCTCCTCGCTGCGGCGAAGGAGCGTCAGCGCGCGGCGGGTATCGTAGACGCCGATGACCAGAATGAGGTTGACGATGATGAGCGCAGAGGTGCTCAGCTGAACGCTCGCAATCCGGGCAAATGCGGCGGGCTGCACCGAATACGGCCCCAAGTGGCGGCTCGTGTAGTAGACGGCCATGAGCACGGAGAGCGCGGTGAGCGTGGTCGCCCAGCGGGGCGGCATGCGGAACGCGATCACGACCGCCAGCGCCAACACCAGCAAGGGGGACTGGAAGATGGACGTGAGCACCCCGGGTGCGGACGAAAACGTCCAGTACGTCATGCCGAGCAAAGCGCCTGCGGTGAGCGCGAAATCGGCGGGTCTTGGCACCGGTGCGACGAGTTGCGGGTGGCGCAGCTTCACGGCCCACGACAACAGCATCGGGAAGATGAACAGCGATCCCAGCCAGCTGCCCGTCCACCAGAGCTGCCATTGGCGGGCGAAGTGCGTGCCCGCGGCGGTGTGGACCGACGCGTAGGCGCCGACCAGCGCGCCGGTGGCGCACCCCACCGTGATCGCCGCGAGGAATTTCAAGATCGGCCCCATATGGGGGGTGGTGATCGATGGAACCAGCCGCTTGGCAATCACGGCGCCCACGAGGCCGTCGAGCGAATTCGCCACCGCGAACACAGGGTCCCAGCGCCAGTTGGCCGAGTCGGCGAACGCGAAATACACCGAGCCTTGCACCAGGATCTGGACCGCCAGAATCCAGATCCAATTGCGCGGGGGCGCGGTCCAAAGCGCCATGAAGAGCAGACCGGTGGCCGGCCACATGACCGTCAGGTTCTCGGAGGGGTCGCGCAGCCCATAGCCCAGAACGATGAGCAGGCCCAGCGCGAGGCCGAATCCGGCGAGTATGAGACACCGCTGCGCAAATCCTTGGCGCATGAAGTCCCACTCGAGCCCCGCCATTCCCGCCTCGTCCAGCATCTTCCCTACCGGCATGCTGCTGCAACGGCCGATTCTTCCATAGCTCACACTCCCCGAGTGTGTCGCGCGTCTCCATGATGACATGAATCGGGTACTCGGTCGCTCGGGGTTTGCCTGGCGTGGGCCGTCATCGGGCGCTCGTGTAGACTTCACCGGCTGAAGCGCCCCGAGGCGCGCTGCTCGTTAGCGGGGGATGTATGCGCGCCAAAGTTCTGCTCGTGATTTTGCTTGCCGGAGCTTCGTCGCTGGGCCGTGCGCAGACCGCCCCCGACACGGCCGAGGCGGGCTCCGTGGAGGCCATCGCCGCGGCGACCACGGACCCCAGATTCTCCTCGCCCTGGGTGTCCTACGTGCCGGCATCCTCCACGGTGCCCTCGCCCAAGGCCTACTTCGGGCGGATCGCCGGGGCTGCGGGGGAGCTGGTCAATTCCGCGCAGGCTTACGCCTATTGCCGTGCGCTTGCGGCCGCGTCGCCGCGCGTCAAGGTCTTCACCATCGGCCACTCCGAGGAGGGGCGCGAAATCCTCCTCGTCGCGGTGGCCGACGAACGCGGCATCGAGGAGCTCGCGTCGCTCAAAGCGGCGATGGCGGCGCTCGCCGAACCCCGGACGACCGCTCCCGAAGCCGCCGACGCGCTGATTGCGAAGTCCCGGCCGTTCTATTATTTCAACGCAGCGCTGCATTCGGATGAGACGGGCTCCACGGAGTCGGTGCTGGAACTCGCTTATCGGCTCGCCGTTTCCGATCAACCCATGATTCGCCGGATACGCGAGAAGATGGTCGTTCTCATCAATCCGGTATCCAATCCGGACGGCCGCGACAAGCAGGTCGAGTGGTTCTACCGGTATCTCAAGGGCAGGACGGACCGGGACACGCTGCCGCGGCAGTCTCCGCCGTACTGGTCCAAGTACGCGTTCGTGGACATCAACCGCGATGCGCACCAGCTCACGCACGAGACCACCAAGGCCATCAGCCGGATGTTCTTCGATTGGCATCCCGTGATCGTGCACGATCTGCACGAGAGCGTGCCGCTGCTCATGACCTGGAACGGCACCGGTCCCTACAATCCCAACATCGACCCCATCACCTTCAGCGAATTCCTGGCGCTGAGCTTTCACGAGGTCGAAACCATGACCGGCCTCGGGATGCCCGGAGTCAGCACCTGGAATTTCGGCGACGGCTTTGCGCACATGTTCACGGATTCCGTGGCGATGAATCACAATGCCATCGGGCGCGGCTACGAGACCTTCGGCAACGGTACCGCCGAGACGCTGGTGCAGTCGCTCGCTCCCGAGGATACGTCGCGCGAATGGTACCGGGTGCTGCCGGCCCCCAAGGACAAGTTCTCGTGGTCGGCGCGGGACAACGTCAATTACAACGAGACCGGCGCCCTCGCCGCGCTCGATTATGCAGCCGGCAATGCGCAGATGCTGTTGCACGACTTCTACGTCAAAGGCTTCCACAGCTGGCGCAAGGGAGCCGAAGAGGCGCCTTACGCATTCATCATCCCGTCGGATCAGGGGGATCCGGCACGCGTCGCGCAGATGGTGGGACGGCTGATGGCGCAGCACATCGAGGTCGGCCGGAGCGAGACGCCGTTCACCCTGGAGGAGGGCGCCTTTCCCGCCGGCACCTATGTGGTGCGGCTCGACCAGCCTTATCGCAATTATGCCGTGGACCTCCTGACGCCCCAAAAGTATCCCAAGGACGGGCCCGAGCCGTACGACGACATTTCGTGGGAATTCCCCGCCTACTATCACCTGCAGGCGATCGCCACCGCCGACAAGGCCGTCGGCAACGCGAAGATCTCCCTGCTCACCGTCGCGCCGAGCCCGGAGGGCGCCGTGGGGGGCAACGGACCCGTGTTCTTGCTGCGCGAAACCGGGCAGGAGGGGTTGCTCGAGGCCCGATACGCGCTGGCCCGGTACAGGGTGACGATCGCCGAGCGCGCGTTCTCGGAAGGCGGAGCCGACTATCCAGCGGGCTCGTGGATCATTCCGGCGCAGGCAGGCATTGCCGATGCCCTGCGCGGCGTCTCGAAGCGGCTGGGGCTGCAATTCGCAAGCACGGCGCGGGAGCCCGATGTGGCGCGCCACGCAGCGGCGGCACCGCGCCTGGGGTTGTGGGTGCCGTGGGCGGATACCGACTCCATCGGCTGGATCCGGTACTCGCTGGACCAGCGGCGGATTCCCTATACCTACGTTCGCGATGAGGACATCCGTGCGGGCATGCTGCGAAAATCCGTCGACGTGCTGCTCTACGGGCACGTGGACCTGGAACTGGCGGAGCAGATTCAGGGCATCCCGAAGATCTGGGGTCCGATGCCGTTCAAGAAAACGCCGAAGACGCCGAGCTTTGGCACACCGGCCGAGTCCGACGACATCACTGGCGGCATCGGCTGGGAGGGGCTCGCGAAAATTCAGGATTTCGTCGAGCAGGGCGGGTTGCTGGTGACATTGGGCAACGGCAGCATGTTGCCGATCGAGGGAGGCATCGTGCGCGGCGTGCGCAGGGATTCCGGCGGCGTGCCGCGCAGTTCGGCGGGCGGGGGAGCGGCCGCCGCGGCGGCCGCGCAGGACGCCGTGACCCGCACCCCCGGGTCGCACGTACGCGTCAGCTTCGCGCGTCCCGATCATCCGATCGCCTACGGCTATTCCGGATCCACGTACGTCTTCCGGCAGAATTTCGCTCTGTACTCGATGCCGAGGCGCTGGTTGCGGATGGCCTACTGCACGACCTGTCTCGACGGCCCGATCGATGACCGCAGTGTTGTGCTACGGTGGGGAAGCCGCGACGGCGCCCCGTTCGTGGTCAGCGGGCAGGCTTGGGGCGAGGACAACCTCATCGACCGTCCCGCCATACTGGACTCGCCCGTCGGGCGCGGGCATGTTGTCGCGTTCAATTTCAATCCGCTCCACCGGGATATCAACGTGGGCGATCACCGCATGGTGTGGAACGCCATCATCAATTGGCAGGCGATCCTGGCCGACAGGAGCGCAGCCCCGGGCGGCCGGTGACGGCGGACCGCGCGGCGCGTGAGCCGCGCCCACGATGTCGCGGCCTACGGACCGCGCGCGTCGGGTCACCTCAGGGCGGCGGGCACAGCGGATTCAGGGCGAGAGCCGCCATGCGCCGCTCGTCGAGAATGACGACGATCCCGCTCGCCACCACGATGGATGCGCCGATGAGCAGATTGGTCGACGGCGTCGCCGACCAGAACAGCCAATCGATGCCGAAGGCCCACAGTATCGCGGTGTATTCGAACGGCCCCACCACCGACGGCGGCGCCCGGCGAAACGCCTCGGTGATCCACAGTTGCCCGAGGCCGCCTGAAACGCCGACGCCGGCCAGAAATATCCAATCGCCCGGCTCGATGGCGTGCCACCGGCCGGCTGCCAACGCCCCCGACCCGAGGCCCACCAGTCCCAGATACCAGAAGACCATCGACAAGCTGGAGTCGCGCCTTCCCAGGGTACGCACGGTGAGCGCGCTCAACGAGTAGCAGATGGTCGCGACCGCGGCGGCGGCGGCGGCGGTCATCGAGAATGCGCCGCTGCTCCAGGGCTCCAGGATCAGCAGCACGCCGCTCATTCCGGAGCCGATGGCGATCCAGCGCCGAGCAGGCACCCGCTCCTTGTGGATCGGAACGGACAGTGCGGTCATCAGCAGGGGGGCGGCCATGAACAGCGAATACGTCTGCGCCAAGGTCAGCCGGTGCACCGCGAACACGAAGCTCGCGAGCATGATGATGCCGAGAACGCTGCGCAACGCATGCAGCAAGGGCGCAGACACGCGCAGTGCCGCCCAGGACCTGCCCCAGACGACGGGCACCGTCAGGAACACGAACGAGGACAGGGCGCGCATACACGCGATCTGCAGCGGTTCGTAGTGCGCGGACAGCCGCTTCATCAACGCATCCATGATCGCGAATATGAATACCGCGGCGATCATGAAGCCGATGCCGCGCAGTCGATGGTGGGGGTGGTCGCGAAGATGCATGGTTCAACGGGACGGCATTGTATCGCAGGCGGCGGCCCGGCCTGCGCCTCTTCCCGGAGCGGGGCTCGACCGGGTCGGGAGCCTGTCTGAGCGATCTTTGCGGCCGCGAGGGCGGTCAGTACACGCGGGCGCGGGCCGGCGCGGCGCCGATGGCGCGGCGGCGTCCGTCCATCAGCTTCAATATCATGGGGGTCAGGATGAGCTGCATGGCCAGTTCCATTTTCCCGCCCGGGGCGACGATGATGTTCGGCCGCGACATGAACGAGTCATGGATCATCGACAGCAGATAGGGAAAATCGATCCCCTTGGGGTTGGAGAAACGGATCACGACAAAGCTCTCGTCGGCCGCGGGAATGTAGCGCGCGGTGAACGGATTAGAGGTGTCGACCGTGGGCACCCGCTGGAAGTTGACGTGAGTCTCGGAGAACTGCGGACATATGTAGGTCACGTAGTCGGGCATGCGTCTCAAGATCGTGTCCACCACCGCCTCGGTGGAGTATCCGCGCGTCGCCCGGTCGCGGTGCAGCTTCTGGATCCATTCCAGATTGATGATGGGCACCACGCCGATGGCGAGGTCGGCGTACCGGGCCACGTTCACCTCGGGGGTCACCACGGCGCCGTGCAGTCCCTCGTAGAACATGAGATCGGATTCGGCCGGAATGTCCTGCCATTCGGTGAAGGTTCCGGGCTCCTGTTGATAGGGCGCCGCTTCCTTCTCGTCGTGCAGGTAGCGGCGAATCCTGCCCCGTCCGGTCTCGCCATAGCTCCGGAACAGCTCCTCCAATTCCTTGAACAGATTGGTGTCCGGGCCGAAGTGGCTGAAGTGATGATCGCCGCGTGCGGAGGCTTCCGCCATCTGTTGCTTCATCCCGGCCCGGTCGAAGCGATGGAAGGAGTCTCCCTCGACCATCACGGCATTGATGCGCTCACGGCGAAATATCCAGTTGAACGTGCGGCTGACGGACGTCGTGCCGGCTCCCGACGATCCCGTGACCGCAATGACGGGGTGTTTCGCTGACATGATGTCCTCTCGCGCCGCCGGTCTCGAGGTCAAGGGCTTTCGAGATGCGTTTGGCGTTCTATTGTTTATTCCGCTGCGCCTACTCTAGTCAATCATTTTCATAAGGGATAATCAATAATGATTCAGCGCATGTTAAGATTTCACTGATATTCAAGTGGATTTGACCATGTCGATTCAACACGTGTCCCTTCGCCAGCTCCGGGTGTTCGAGGCGGCCGCAACGACTCGTTCCTTTTCGAAGGCGGCCGAGGCTTTGCATGTGACCCAACCCGGCGTGTCCATGCACATCAAGGAGCTGGAGGCCAGCGCCGGCTTGCCGCTGTTCGAGCGCATCGGCAAGAAACTCTACGTCACGGAGGCGGGCCAGGAACTGCTGGCGAGGGCGCGAGAGATCCTGCGCGCCCTGAAGGATGCGGAGGATACCCTGGACGGCCTGCGGGGCCTGCGCCGCGGCCGCATCAACCTTGCGGTCGTGAGCACGGCGAAGTACTTCGCGCCGCAATTGCTGGCCCGTTTCGGCAGGGAGTTTCCCGAACTCGAGATCCGGCTCGCGGTGAACAACCGGGACTCGGTCATCGAGCAACTGGTCGGCAACGAAGTGGATCTGGCGATCATGGGGCGCGCGCCGCAGTCGCTCG
Source organism: uncultured Gammaproteobacteria bacterium (assembly GCA_963707765.1). Lineage (GTDB taxonomy): Bacteria > Pseudomonadota > Gammaproteobacteria > Steroidobacterales > Steroidobacteraceae > Bog-1198. The sequence continues at coordinate 1,228,534 of CAVPQZ010000001.1, forward strand.
ATGTCGTGGCGGAGCCGTTCGCAGATAATCCGCACGTGGTCATTGCATCGCCCGAGCATCCTCTGGCGTCACGGCGCGACGTGCCGGTCGACCTGGTGGGGGGCGAGAATTTCATCGTGCGGGAGCCGGGGTCCGGCACGCGCCTGGCGATGCAACATTTCTTCGACGGCCACGGCGTCACCTGCCGCGTTGCGATGGAAATGGCGAGCAACGAAACCATCAAGCAGGCCGTCATGGCCGGCATGGGATTGAGCTTCATTTCGCGCCATACCATCGACTTGGAAATCCTGACTCAGCGGCTGGTGGTGCTCGACGTTCGCGGCACCCCGGTGATCCGTCAATGGCACGTCGCGCACCTGGCGAAGAAACGATTGTCGCCGACCGCGGTCGCCTTCAAGGAGTTCGTCCTGGAGCACGGCCGCGACCTGTTGCGGGCGAACGAACCCGCGCGGCCGAATGAGTCGCCGGGCACGAACGGGTCGCTCGCGAAAGACCCGCGGCCGCGGGCGCACCGTACCAAGGCCGGCCCCCCGTCGGGCTAGTTCGCCTGGGGTCTCTTCAGGAGATCGTTGCGGTCGACCGAGCGAGGCGTGAGCCGCAGGGTGGTTCCGCTTCGAACGACCGTGAGCGGGACGACGACGCCGGCCGATCCCAAGGCCCAGAGCTGCCGGTAGAACGCCGGGAGAGTCGCGACTTCGTGATCGCCGACCTGGCTTATGAGATCGCCCTCGCGAAGGTCGGCTGCCTGGGCCGGGCTGCCTTCGGCGACGCCGGTGATATAGACCCGTCCCGTGACTTCCACGGCGTACACGCCAAGCCAGGGACGAGGCGGGCGCCGGGCGCCGCCGCCGGTCTTGAGGTCCGCGAGTATCGGCTTCAATTCGTCGATGGGCACGAACATGTTCGCATTGGTGTCCTCGCCCGCGAGCGTCTCCCTCACCAGGAGCGATCCCAGGCCGACGAGCTTGCCGTCCCCGTCGATCAATGCCGAACCCGACCAGTGGGGATGGGCCGGCGCCGTGAAGATCGCGCCTTCCAGAAGATATTCCCACGCTCCGGCGAACTCGCGGCGCGCCACCACCTTGACGGTCTGGTGCTTGGCCAATTCCGGACAACTGAATACTCGCGCGGTGTCGCCCACGTCAATGTCCGCCGAGGATCCGAGTTCGAGCGGCGGGACATCCGGCTTTTCGAGCGGAAGCACCAATCCGAAACCCGTTACCTGGTCGTAGGCGAGCGCATGTCCCGCCACCAGACGCCCATGGTTCACCGTCAGCCAGACATCCGTCGCCTCCGTGATGAGATATCCGATCGTCAGGATCAAACCGTCGGAATCGATGACGACGCCGCTTCCGATGCGCTCCGAACCCAGGATGCCGGCGGTGAACGCATTCTCGGGCACGATGCCTCGCAGCTTGACGATCGAGCGGCCGATCTGTTGAGTCGCCGTGGTCATGGGGCAGACGGTAGCCTGAACGCGTGCGGGTGTCACCTTCGGGAGCGCGGCGAGCGGGCCGGGCCGCTGGGGGGCGGCGTCAGCCGTTGACGGCGGGCTTGGACGGCGCGCCGGCCTCTGCGTGCAGCGTCTGCGACCAGGTGAATGCATCGCAGAGGTCCCGTACCCGGGCATGCGCCCGCCCGCCCCGCTTGACCGCGTACAAGGCCTCATCCGCGGCGAGCACCAGGTCGCTGGCGCTGCAGCGCGAATGAGCACTCTCGCGGCACGTGCTTTCCTCATCGTGCGCCGCGACGCCAATGCTCACGCTGACACGGCGGGAGGTCGGAGAGTCCTCGTGGGGGATGTCCAGCGACTTGACCGCCTCGAGCGCCGTCGCTGCCACACATTCGGCACCGAAGCGGGGCGTTTGCGGCAGCAACAGCATGAACTCCTCTCCGCCGTATCGGGCCACCAGATCCGCAGGCCGCCGGCACGCCGTGCGCAATGCCTGGGCCACCCGGACCAGACAGTCATCGCCCATCTGATGGCCGTAGCGGTCGTTGTAGCGCTTGAAATGATCGACGTCGATGAGCAGCAGCGCGAGCGGATCGCCGCTGCGGCGGGCGCGCAACCACTCATGCGTCAAAGATTCGTCGAGCACTCGCCGGTTCGCGACTCCGGTCAGGGCATCCGTCGATGCGAGGCGCCGCAGCTCGTCCGCCATGCGCTTCACGCGCAGATGCGTCTTGACCCGCGCCGTGACCCGGGAGGACCTGAAGGGTTTGGCAATGAAGTCGGCGGCTCCCGCGTCCAGGGCCGACACCTCGAACGACGTCTCCGCATGGCTGGTGATGAAGATCACGGGCACGTCCGCCAGCAGGGGCTCGGCCTTGAGCAACTCCATCAGCTGAAACCCGCTCATTCCGGGCATTTCCGCGTCGAGGAGGATCAAGTCCGGCGGCAAGTCGCACGCCAGCCGCAGCGCATCCTTGCCGCTGGTGGCAAATCGCAGCCGCGCCAGGCCGGCCAGCATCGTCCCCAACAAATGAATGGCGCCGGGATCGTCGTCGACGAGCAGTATTTCCGGGGCCGCCAGGGATTGGGTGAGCGGATCATTCATGCGAGGAGAGCCTAAGCCGGAACGGGCCCACACTTCCGAGACATCCTTCTCACAATCGACCGGCAGGTGTGAGAAATGGCACAAAACTTGCTTAATCCCTGGGTAAGTCTCGTTCGAGAGACGAAATTTTGACGATCGGACCGCAAGCATCGAAGGATTCAAGTTTCAGGCCAGATCGCCGCCCAACGAACCCGGCTCCGTGTTGAGCCATTACCCGCTCCGCATCAGGAGCTGCCCCGCGAGGAAGCGATTCAATGAAGACAGTCTTATTGGTTGACGACGACAGCTCCATCCTTCTTGGGACCGGGGTTCGGCTGAAGAGCATGGGATACACGGTGTACACCGCCAAGGATGCCGTGAGCGCCGTGTCCGCCGTCGTGAAGAACGACCCGGACGTGGTCGTTCTGGACGTCTCGCTGCCCGCCGGGGACGGCTTCCTGGTCGCGGACCGCCTGCAGAATCTGGTCGTATCGGCGGCGACTCCCATCATTTTCATCACGGCGAGCGAAAATCCGGTGTGGCGCGAGCGCGCCATGAGCTCGGGCGCCGCCGCCTTTCTGCAGAAGCCTTTCGACGCCACCACGCTCGCCGACGCCATCGAATCCGCGCTGTCCCCCGGGGATCACTGGCTGCCCCAGGCCAGCGGCCTATAAGGGCCCGCCGGTGCAGCCCAAGGAGAAGTTCAGCATTCTGCTGGTCGACGACGACCCGACGGCGATTCGTGTCCTGTCGCGCATCCTCGGCGAGTACACGCCCCTGCGGTTTGCGACCTCGGGGCAGGTTGCCCTGAAGCTGGCCCGCGAGGCCGTCCCGGATCTCGTGATGCTGGATGTGGAGATGCCGGAGTTCACCGGCTTCGAAATTTGCAAGGCATTCAAAGGCGATCCGGTATTGGCGCAGGTCCCGATCATCTTCGTCACCAGCCATGACAGCCAGCAATTGGAAAGCGTGGGTCTGCAGCTGGGCGGCTCGGATTTCATCAGCAAGCCGCCTCACGCACCCCTCGTGTTGGCCCGCGTGCGGACCTACCAGCAGCTCAAGGCCTTGTCCGACACCGTGCGCAGCGCGGTGACGATGGATTTCCTCACCGGCACCCTGACTCGCCGCCAGCTCGAAAAGTCGCTGGCGCAGGAATGGCTGCGTGCTCAGCGTTCGCTGGCGCCGCTTTCGCTGGTATTGGCCGACATCGACGGCTTCACGGCCATCAACGAGAGATTCGGGGAGGAGTCGGGTGACGCCTGTCTGCGCACGATCGCAGATGCGCTGCGCTCGGTGGCGCAGCGGCCCTGCGATCTCATCGCGCGCCATGCCGGCGGGCGGTTCGCGATGCTGCTTCCGGAAACCAACCGCGAAGGCGCCATGATCGTTGCGGATCGCGCGATCAAGGCCATAGACGACCTGCCGCCCCTGTTCGCCGAGAGCGACCTGCGGGTCACCGTATCGGTCGGCGCCGTGACGAACGCGGCGGCGGCCGGAACCTCGCACGATCCGTCCGCGTGCGGCGCGCCGGGCGATCTCATCGCGGCCGCCGAGCAGGCGATCCTGCGGGCAAGGTCGGGCGGAGGCCACCGCGCCGAGTTCGTGGACGCCGCCGCTTTCGGCCTTCCGATGCCGCCTCCCGAGTTGAGAATTTGAGGGCATCGTGACCGCGCTCGGCATGCTGGTTTCACTGTTGACGGGAGCGCTGATCGCCGCGCTCTTGACGCTCGTGCGTCACCGGCGCCTCGAGGATGAAGTCAATCGCAGCAGCGGGCAGCTCCAATCGGTCAAGCGAGACCTCACCACCATTCTCGACGTATTGCCGTCCATCATCGGTTATTGGGATCGCAACCTCGTCAATCGCATGGCCAACCGGGCATTTTCTCGATGGTTCGACGTCGATCCGTCGGTGTTGCGCGGCACGCACCTGGAGGAGCTGTTCGGCAGGGAATCATCGTCGGCGGACTGGCAGGCGATTCGGGCGGCGCTCTGCGGCGAGTGCGTGACCTATGAGAAGGTTCTGGCAGGGCGCGCCGGCGCCGGCCCGGGATGCCTATTGCTGAATCTGGTGCCAGACGTCCTCGATGGCGAGGTCAAGGGGTTCTACCTTCTCGGCCACGACATCACGGCCCATCGGGAGGCGCAGCGACGGCTGACCGAGAGCGAAAAGCTGCTGCAGCGCGCCGAAACCGTGTCGCGCGTCGGCGGGTTCATGCTCGACTTCGCCAGCGGCGAGCTGCAATGGACGGCACAGACGTATCGCATCCACGAGGTCGACGAACGCCGTGCCCCGGATCCGGCCTGGGCCGACTCGTTCCTGTCGCCGGAATTCCGCGCCCGGCTGCAGGAGGCAACGCAGCTGGCCCGGGAATCGGGCATCGGTTACGACCTCGAAATTCCGATGGTCACCGCCAAAAATCGGGCGATATGGATCCGAATGGCGGCCGAGGTGGAGAGCGAGAACGGCGTTCCGGCAAGAATCGTCGGCGCAATCCAGGACATCACCGATCGTTGCAAACTGGAGCAGCGGCTGCGCGACGCGCTTGCGGCGGCGGACCGGGCCAGCAGGTCGAAGAGCCAGTTCCTCGCCAACATGAGCCACGAGATCCGCACGCCGCTGAATGCGGTCATCGGCTTGGGATACCTGCTGGAACAGACGACGCTCACCGACGAGCAGCGCCAGTTCCTCGCGAAGATCCAATTCGCGGGGCGCGCGTTGCTGGGCGTCATCAACAACGTGCTCGATCTGTCGAAGATCGAAGCGGACGAGATGGCCCTGGAGAATGAGCCGTTCGAGTTGCCGGAGCTGGTGCGCGACGTCAGTCAGATGCTGCTGCCCCAGGCTCTGGAGAAGCGTGTCGAGCTCAAGATCGAGCCCGCGCCCTCACTGCCGCGCCGGGTAATCGGGGATGCGTCGCGCGTGCGGCAGATTCTCACGAACCTGCTGAACAACGCCATCAAATTCACGGAGATCGGCGAGGTGAGGCTCACGGCGTTTTGCACCGAATACGGCGCAGGCCGCATCCGTCTTCGCTGCGAGGTCACCGACACCGGAATTGGCATCGAGAAGGCCGCCTGCGAGCGCCTGTTCACGCCGTTCACGCAAGCCGATGCGTCCACCACCCGCCGATTCGGTGGAACCGGGCTGGGACTGTCGATCGCGCGCCGCTTCGTGGAATTGATGGGCGGGGAGATCGGCGTGGAAAGCAGCGTCGGGGTGGGGAGTACGTTTTGGATCGAGATTCCGCTGCGCATCGCGCCCGAGGCGGATGGAGCCCCGACCAATGCCCTGCGCATCGGCATCGTGGATCCGCGCGGCGACACCCCCCAGGGCTTGGGGGCCATGGTCCGGGCGCTCGGCTGGATACCCATCATCGTCGATACGGGCGACCAGTTGCTCCGCCTGCTGACCGAGGCGAAGTGGCCGGCTCAGCCGGATGCTCTGATCCTCGACCTCCAGGCCGGCGCGATCGAAGCCAATGCCTTGATCTCGCGGCTCGACGACTGCTGGGGGAAAGGTGTGTCAGCGCCCATCATCGTCGTGGCGGAATCCCCCCAGGCCTACGTGGAACAGCGGCAGCGCATGCGGGAAACGGCGGTCCTTCTGGCGCAACCGGTGTCGAGCTCGGCGCTGTTCAACGCCATCAATCTCGCCGTGTCCCGCCAGTCGGACTGCGGCGACCGCGTGTTCGAGTCCACCAATTTCGACGAGCTGCATGCGCGATGGTTGAGCGGAGTGCGAGTGCTGGTCGTCGACGACAGCGACATCAACCTCGAGGTGGCGCAGCGCATCCTCGCGCACCAGGGCGCCGCGGTCACCACCTGTTGCGATGGCCCCGCGGCCCTCGCGCACCTTGAATCGCACGGCCGGGAGATCGACGTCGTGCTCATGGACGTCCAGATGCCGATCGTCGACGGCAATGAGGCGGCGCGGCGCATACGCGAGCAATTGGGCCTCGATGTGCCCATCGTCGCGCTGACGGCGGGCGCCCTCGTGGGCGAGCGTCAGCGGGCGCTCGATGCCGGCATGGACGATTTCGTGAGCAAGCCCTTCGATCCGCAGGTGCTGATCCGCAAGGTGCGGCGCCTGGTCGAGCTGAAGCGCGGCGTGCCGATACCGATGGTGTTCGACGATCGAAAATCGATCGACCACCGCGGCGCCCCGTTCGGCAAATCGATCGACGCGGGCGTCGTCCAACAGCTATTCGGCGACGACGTGGCGCTGTTCCAGTCGCTGCTCGGGCGGATGCTGCGCGAATACTCGGATTTGGAAGGCCCGGTTACCGCGCCCTCGGACGAGATCGCGCGGCGCCATCTCAAGGGACGCGTCCACAAGCTGAAGGGCAGCGCGGGGATGATCGGCGCGACACACATCATGCGCCTCGCGGGGGCGGCTGAACGCACGCTGCAGGAATCCCGCCCGGACGAGGCGATCGACGGCGCATTCAAGAAACTCTCGGTCGCGCTCGCCGGACTACGTGCCGATGCCGAGCAGTATTTGTCGAACCGGCCGCAGCCCGGCGCAGGCCGCCCGCAGGCGCGGGACCCGGAGCCTTCCTTCGGCCGGGAGACGGTCGATTGCGGGGATATCGATGAGCTGTGCGCCCTTCTCGAGACGCAAAATCTGGCGGCAGTCGACAAATTCGAGGCCATGGCTCCGGCGCTGCGCCAAATGCTCGATGCCGCGCGTTTCGCGGGACTACATGAGGCCGTCGACAATCTGGATTTTCAGCCGGGTGCCGAATTGCTCCGCGAAGCCTTCCGCGAACGCTACGTTACCGCAGCGTAATGATCGCGGCGGAACGGCCTGGGGTACTCCTGGTGTATAAGGGGGCCAGTGGCGCTGCTCGAGGAGAGATCATGCGGGGTCCGAAACACGTGCTTCTTGCGACCGTGGCGTGCGCCGTCCTGGGGGCGGCACAACTGCTCACGGCAGCGCTGGCGGCGGCCCAGGAGAGCGCGGCGTCGGCTGCGGCCGTCGCCAAGGATAAGAGCCGGGAGGCCGCCCAGGCGGTCAAGCACGACGCGGTGGTGGTGGGCGAGGCGGTGAAGGATGGCGCGCAAAAGGTGGCCGTCGCCGCCAAAGACGTGGCTGTCGAAGTGGCCGATGCCGCGAAGCAGGGCGCCCAGGAAGCGGCATCCGCCGCCAAGACCGGCGCCGCGAGGACCAAGGCGGCGGTGACCGGGGAGAAATCGCCCGACAAGCCGCAGGCGGCGAGGTCCCCCTGATGTCCTCGCAGATGTCGCGCCGATCGCTCGTCCGGTTCGGGCTCGCCGCGGGTGCCTTGGTCCCGGCGCTGGCGCCCTTGAAGACCTTGGCCGGCGCGGTGCCGCCGCTCCTCGATGCGAACGATCCGATGGCTCGGGCTTTGGGCTTCACGCGCGAAGCGTCGAACGTCGATCCCAAGGCGAATCCCAACTACAGGCCCGGCCAGACGTGCCTGACCTGCGTGCAGTACCTGGGCAGGGCCGGCGACGCCGTCGGCGGCTGCAACATTTTCCCGGACCACACCGTCCCGCCCGGCGGTTGGTGCAGGACCTGGGCGGCCAAGCGGGTGTAGGTCGGCGCTGGGTGCCGGGACCTTGGGATGCCAAGCCACCGGCGGGCGGTGCGCAGGCCAGCGGCGGCGCTAGGCCGAGAGGCGCCGCGCGGGCCCGGCGGTATCGGCCGCGGCGTCCGGGAAGCCCAGCAGGCCCTGCAGCGCGTCGACCAGCGGCATCGGGCGGCCGTAGAAATATCCCTGCGCGCATTGCACGCCCAGCTTTCTCACGCTGTCCGAGATTTCCTGGTTCTCCACGAATTCGGCCACGGTCTCCAGGCCGATCTCACCCGCAATCTGCACCAGCGCGCGGATCAGCGCGCGCGAGCGGGCGTTGCTCAGCACATCGCGCACGAATTTGCCGTCGATCTTGATCCGATGCACGTCGAGGTCCTTCAGGTGCATCAGCGAGGAGAGTCCCGTCCCGAAATCGTCCAGGGCCACGCGGGAGCCGATTTGCGTCATGCGGGCGATGAAACGCTGCGTGGCCTTGAGGTTGCGAACCGCCGCCGTCTCGGTGAGCTCGAAATCGAGCATTCCCGAGGGAATGCCGTGCAGCTTGATCTCGCTGCGCACGAAGTCGGCGAAGGCGGGCTGGCTCAGCGACTGGCCGGTGATGTTCATCGCAAAACTGGCGCGCATGGCGCGCAGTTCCTCGGCCTTCGGGGCCAGCGTCGTCAGAACCCGGGCGAGAACCCAGCGGTCGAGCCGCTCGAGCAGCTGATAGCGCTCGGCGGCGTCGAGAAACCCTGCGATCGAGACCTCGCCGCCGACCTCGCGCTGGACCCGGAGGAGTATTTCGAAATGGCGAGGCGCGGTGGATTCGCCGAACGTCAGGATGGGCTGCGCATACAGCACGAAGCGGTCATGATCGAGGGCATCCAGCATTTCGCGCGATTCGCGCACCTCTTGATGGCGCCGCATGACGGTATGATCGCCCGTCACGTACAGCTCGATGCGGTTGCGGCCGCGCTCCTTGGCGACGCGGCAGGCGGTCTCCGCGGCGGCGAGGGCGTGTTGAAAGGAGGTCGCGTCTTCGAGCTCGGCGACGCCCAGGCTGGCGGTCACCCGAACGGGCATGCGCGACTCGTCGAGCTGCTCGATGCCCTCGCGCGTCTGGTCCGCCCAATGCCGGGCTTGGTTGAGCGTATGCCCGAACAACACGGCGGCGAACCGGTCGCCCGAAAGATGCGTCGCGATGCTGCCGTCGGGCGGGAGCCGCGACAGCCAGTATCGTCCCACTTCGCGAATGAGCCCGTCGCCGGCTTCGAATCCGGACATTTCATTGACCACGTGGACCTGGTCGAGGTTGGCGTACACCACGCAGGCCGTGGCGTTCGAACGGCTGCGAAAGGCCACCTCGGCCTCGAAGTCCGGACGTTGCAGCAGCCCCGTGGTGCCGTCGAGCCTCGCGGCAAGCATCAGCTTCAAGGCGGGAACGGTCTCCTCCAGCGCCGCAAGGTCGGAGGCGCAGAACGATGGCTGGTCGTGAGTGCGCAAGAGCGCCACGAAGCCTGCGGCGGAGCCCGCGCCAAGAGCGCAGATCAAGATACGGTAGGGGAGCACTTCCGCCTTCTGCTTCAGCCGCACCCGGTTCATGATCGGATGTTCGATTCCTGCGCGGGCCATCGGCCACAGGAAATTCTTGGCGATGTCCATGATGACGGCGGCCGTCGCCGGCGCAGGCGGCGGTATGACGCGCTCTGCGAACAACGACGGGGCGTAAATGACGGCGTGCGCGCTTGCAAAATCCTTCGCCAACGCGTCGAGACGGGTGTCCGTATGCTGCTCCTCGGGACCTCAATGTGTTCAGCAATCGGCCCCGAATCAATTCGCGGGCCATTGCAGTGCAGAATCTTGCGTCGGGGAAGCCCTTAACGGTTGGGATTGCGTCACACACTGAGAGGACGCCGGCGGGCGGGAATGTAAAATCTTGGCAAAACCCGAGATTACGTTAAATGCAGGCCGCGCCGGAAGGCCTGCGGGGACTTGCCGGTGCCGCGGGTGAAGAAGCGGGTGAAGTACCCCGGATCTTCGAAGCCGAGCGAGTAGGCGACCTGCGCGACCGGCATGGTCGTATACCGCAGCTGCCGCTCGGCTTCGACCAGCCTGCGCTGGTGCACCAGCGCAATCGGCGGCTGTCCCGCCGCCGCCAGGCAGGCGCGGCGCAGCCGCGACGACGAGACTTCGAGTTCGCGAGCGTAATCCGTCAGGGTGGCGCCATCCCGGTGGCGCCGGTCGATGGATTGACGAAATTTTGCCACGAGCTCGCGGTCGCCGAGCCGCGTCCCGGGATCGCGCGGCTCGGGCCGGGCGACCCGGAGTACGTTGGCAAGCAGCGCGCCCAGGAGACCGCGCAGGGCGGCGTCGCGTCCGAATGCCGCCCGGCCGAACTCCCCGAGCAGCAGGCTCCCGATCTGTGCGATATCCGTGGCGTCGAACTCGGCGCGCGAAAGGGCCACGGCCGCGGGCTGTTCCAGCGGCACGGGATTCAGGCCCGCGGCGGCGGAGGCAAGGGCGTGCGCCAGCCCGCCGGCGAAGGAGACCACGAGGCCGGCGGTGTTTTCCTGGAAGTCGAACGCATGCACGGTTCCGGGGGGCACCAGCAGAATCGCAGGGCCCTTTAGGACGTTCCGGTGATCGTCGAGCCGCAGGTCGATGCGCCCGCGGTCGATCACCAGCAATTGGTGCAGGTCGCAATGGCGGTGCGCGGCGATGGTCCAGTCGTGCAGAGCGCTGCGCGCGGCGATCGTCTCGACGTGTACCGTGGCCTCGTCCGGCGGGCGCGGCGGCTCTCCGTAGAGAAAGTAGGCCGGAATCGCCGGCGCCTCCCGAGCACGCCCGCGGTGTGACGCAGCCGATTGCATGACGGAAAAGTACAAGTTTCCGTCGTCCGCGTCCATTCCTCCGTGCCGGCGCTCTTCACCACCATGTCCCGATCATGGAGAAATGCCAGGTGGTCATCATCGGAGCCGGCCCGTCGGGCCTCCTCCTGGGGCAATTGCTGCACCGGCAGGGCATCGACTCGGTGGTGCTGGAGCAGCGCTCGCGCCAATACGTCGAGGCGCGCATTCGCGCCGGTTTGCTGGAGCAGGGCACGGTCGATCTGCTGCAGGAGGCGGGGGTCGCCGAGCGCTTGCGCGAAGAAGCACTGGTGCACGACGGCTTCGAGATCGCCTTCGCCGACCGCGTGCAGCGCATCGACCTTGCGGGGCTCACCGGCCGGCGGGTCTCGGTGTACGGTCAGACGGACATCCAGCGCGATCTGGCCGAGGCTCGGGACGCGTCCGGCCGTCCCGTGCATTATGAGGCGCGGGACGTCGCGATCAGCGGATGGGACGCAGCCCGGCCACGGGTGGCGTACACGCTGCAGGGCGCCCGTCACGAGGTGGAGTGCGATTTCATCGCAGGGTGCGACGGTTACCATGGAATATGCCGCCGGAGCGTCCCGCCGGACCGCATAACCGTGCACGAGCGCAGCTATCCCTTCGGCTGGCTCGGAATCCTCGCGGACGTCCCGCCGGTGTCCGGCGAACTGATCTACGCCAATCACGCGCGGGGATTCGCGCTATGCAGCATGCGATCGCGAACTCGCAGCCGTTACTACGTCCAATGCGCGCTGAGCGAGCGCGTCGAGGACTGGCCGGACGAGCGATTCTGGCGCGAGCTTGCGGCGCGCTTGCCGGGCAGCGTCGCGGCCCATTTGGCCACCGGGCCGTCGATAGAAAAGAGCATCGCGCCCCTGCGCAGCTTCGTGGCATCACCCATGCGATTCGGCCGACTGTTCCTGGTGGGGGATGCCGCGCATATCGTGCCGCCCACGGGAGCGAAGGGCTTGAATCTTGCGGCGTCGGACGTAAGGGTGCTGCACCAGGCGATCGGCGAATTCTACCGGGGCGGCGGGATGCGCCTGATCGACGAGTATTCGCCCCGGGCGCTACGGCGGGTCTGGATGGCCACGCGGTTCTCATGGTGGTTCACGACGTTGATGCACCGCTTCGGCGACGATCCGTTCGCGCAGGAGCTGCAGTTGGCGGAACTCGACTACCTGTCGCAATCCGACGCAGCGCGCCGGAGCCTGGCGGAGAACTACGTCGGGCTACCGTTCTAACTGCTGTTCCAGGCGGTCCAGGACCTTCATTGCCGGCAGGCACTGGGCCACGCTCGCGTTCGGTTCGCGGTGCTCGCGAATGGCCGCGAAGAACTCCCGATCCTGCAATTCGATTCCGTTCATCGACACGTCCACCTTGGAGACGTCGATTGGATTGTTCTTGCCGTCGAGCAGGTCGTCGTAACGTGCGATGTAGGTGCCGTTGTCGCAGATGTAGCGGAAGAACGTTCCGAGGGGCCCGTCGTTGTTGAAGGAGAGCGACAGCGTGCAAATCGCCCCCGAGCCCGATTTCAGGCCGATCGCCATGTCCATGGCGATTCCGAGCGTGGGATGTTTGGGGCCCTGCAGCGCGAAGCAGTCGGCCACCGCCTCGCCGCATTGGTAGGCGAAGAGGTCCACGGTGTGGCAGGCGTGATGCCAGAGCAGGTGGTCGGTCCAGCTGCGCGGTTTGCCGAGCGCGTTCGTGTTCGTGCGGCGAAAGAAGTAGGTCTGGACGTCCATCTGCTGGATCTTGATGTCGCCTGCGAGAATCCGCCGGTGTACCCACTGATGGCTCGGGTTGAAGCGGCGCGTATGACCGGCCATCGCGACCACGCCGGTCTCGAGTTGCGTGCGCACGAGGCGCTCCGAGTCGGCCAGGGAATCGGCCATCGGGATTTCGATCATCACGTGTTTGCCGGCGCGCATGCACTCGATCCCCTGGGAGGCGTGCATCTGCGTGGGCGTCGTCAGGATCACCGCGTCGAGTCCCGGCTGCGCCAGGCTCTCCGCCAGGTTCGCGGTCCAGTGTGGAATATTCCACTGCTTCGCGACCTCCCGCGCGGCGTCCGCGTTGGAACCGGCAAGGCTCACCACCTGCACGTCCGGTATCCGGGCCATCGCCTCCAGATGCTTGATTCCAAATGCGCCGTGTCCGGCGAGGCAAACCTTCATGATGCGCTCCTGTTGGCCAATATCATGAGCCCCGCGGCCGTGTTCGAGGCCGGCACGTGATAGTGGCGATAAACCTCGATGGCATCCTCGTCCAGGGCGCCTCGCATGACGTGCCACATCACCATTTCGATGCCTTCGGAGCCGGACTCGCGCATGTATTCGGTATGCGTGATCCGCGTGAGCGCCACAGGGTCGCGGGTCAGGCCGTCCAGGAAGGCGGCATCGAATTCCTGATTGATGAGTCCCGCACGCTCGCCCTGCAGCTGGTGCGACATGCCGCCCGTTCCGTAGATGAGCACGCGCAGGTCCCCGGCGAATCCTGCAACGGCCCTGCGGATCGCCTGGCCGAGCTTGTAGCAGCGCGCGCCGGTCGGCGGCGGATACTGGACGACGTTGACGCAAAGCGGTATCACGGGAAACGGCCACGCGGCGGGCTGTCCGCAGGTGACCGACAAAGGGACCGTGAGGCCGTGGTCGACGGGCATTTCATTCGCGATGGTCATGTCGAACTCGTCGAGAATGAGCGATTCGGCGAGATGCCAGGCGAGTTCGGGGTGACCCAGCACCTTCGGAACGGGCCGCGGTCCGAACCCCTCGTCCGCGATCGGAAACTCGCCCGCGACGCCGATGAGGAACGTCGGAATGATCTGCAGCGAGAGCGCATTTGCGTGGTCGTTGTAGACGACGATGGCGACGTCCGGCTTGAGCTCCGCCAGCCATTTGCGCGCCGGCTCGTAGCCCTTGAACAGCGGCTCCCAGTACGGTGTTCCGGTCTTTCCCTTGTCGATGGCCACGCCGATGGCGGGCACGTGAGAACAGGCGATGCCTGCAACGACCCTAGCCATGATGAGCCTCCGGCCCCGCTTCCGGCTGCTTGAAGCGGTTGCCCTCCACCTTCCGGCCGCCGGCGAGCATCATCTGCGCATAGGCCTCGGTGGACATTCCGCACATCATGCCCGCGACATCCTGGAAGGTCAGGCCGTCGCAGAAGGCGATCTTGATGGTGTAGTAGATGTTGCCGCCCACCTTGAGCATGCCGAGCCAGTCGCGCTCCAGCACCGCTCGGCGTTGTTGCGGGCTCAAGGGAAACCGGTCGAGGTACGCGGCCTGGTTCTCCTTGAAGCTCTTGCGGTTCTCCGGTTTGGCCAGCGACATGCAGAACATGTTCAACGCGTAACCGGTACGGCCGCGCTGGGCATCGTAGACGTAGGTTCCGGGTATGGTTTCGTAATCGCGAGGGGTGGACATGAAAGCTCCCTAGCCGGCGGCTCGGATTGCGGCGTGGTCATCCGGAAGTATTTCTTGGCGGACGATGGTGCGAATCACCTGGATCGCCTTGCGCATGAGCGCGGTCGTCGGCCGCTGCGTCGAAGTCGCGATGCACAAGGGAATGGATAGCCCCTGGGCGCCGATCGGGATGGCTTCCACTTGATGCCCGAATGCGCTCGAGCGGACGGCGCTCGCCGGCAGCACCGCATGACCGTATCCCTGCCGCACGAGATCGACGACCGCCGGGATCGATTCGATCTCGTGAGCCACGCGGATTTGACGGCCGACCGAGGCGACGGCGCCTTCGACCACCATGCGCATGGCGTGAGGCCGGCTCGGGATGATCAGCGGATGCTCGGCGAGCTTCGCGAGCGTGACCGTGGACGGGAGCACAACCCGGCGCGCCTTGCGGACGCCGGACGAACCGGACCGCCGGCCGGCGGCCGGCCGCTCGGGAAGCGGGGCAATCAGGTACAACGGCTCGTTGAGGAGCGGCAGCACATCGACGTTCGCCGAGGCGCTTGCGTTGTACACCAGGCCCAAGTCGACGCGGCCCATGTTGAGCCATTCGAGGATGTAGGCCGACAAGCCTTCGACGGTGCCGAGGCGTGCATTGGGCAGGATTTCGCCGAAGGCCTTGACGAGCGGTACCGTGATGGTGCTGCCGAGACTCGGGGGCAGGCCGAGCGCCGCGCTTCCGCAATCGCCCAGGCGCTGATCCTCGAGGTCTGCGCGAATGCGTCCGACCTGCGCGAGAATGCCGCGCGAATGTTCCAGCAGGCGCGAGCCTGCGGCGGTGAGGACGACCCCGCGCCCGTTGCGCTCGAAGAGATTGTGGCCCAGTTCGACCTCCAGCTGCCGCACGTAGCGGCTCAAGGAGGGCTGTACCACCGACAGAAAGGCGGCGGCGCGCGTGAAGCTGCCGAGTTCTGCCACGTGGCGAAAATACTCCAGCTGTTTCAGATCCATGCCGCCATTCCCGCCAAGCTATGCAGAAATCACATAGCTGATATATGGGTCATTCATTTCAAGTATACGTGATAATGAATTTCCGAACTACCTGCGACCGACACAACGAGGCGACGTCATGATCGGACAATCCGGCTGTGCAGTGCGAAACATCACGCGGGCGGCGAAGGAAGACGTCGAAGCCTTGGGCAGATTCGGCGTCGCGACCGTCCATGAGGCGATGGGGCGGGTGGGGTTGCTCGCCCCGTACCTGCGCCCGATCTATCCCCATGCGAAGGCCTGCGGCACGGCGGTGACCATACTCGCCCATCCCGGCGACAACTGGATGCTGCACGTGGCGGCGGAACTGCTGCAGCCCGGCGACATCGTGGTTCTGGCCACTTCGTCGGACAACGGCGACGGCATGTTCGGCGACCTTCTTGCCACCTCGTTCCACGCACGCGGAGCCGTGGGGCTGGTGATCGATGCGGGCTGCCGCGATACCGCGGATCTGCACGAGATGGAGTTTCCGGTATGGTCGCGGGCCATCAACGCCAAGGGGACCGTGAAGGCGACGGTCGGATCGGTCAATACGCCCATTGTCTGCGCCACCGCGCTGGTGAATCCCGGCGACGTGGTGGTCGCGGACAACGACGGTGTCGTCGTGGTGCCCAAGGCGTCGGCCGCCGGCGTGGCTGCGGCGGCGGCGCAGCGCGAGGCGAAGGAGGCCGTAAACCGCAAGCGGCTGGCGTCCGGTGAGCTGGGGCTCGACATCTACGGCATGCGCGAGCCGCTCGCCAAGGCGGGACTGAGATATTTCGAGGATGAGGCCGCCTGGCTGCGCGAGTCGCGGAAATGACCGCGTCCACGAAGGATCCGTCGAAGAGCTGTCTTCCCCCGGATCCGCATCCGGCCCGGCCCGCCTTGATGCTGCCGCCCATGGCCTGCGACGCCCATTGTCACGTGTTCGGACCGGCGACACGGTTCCCCTATTCGCCGGACCGCAGCTACACACCCCCCGATGCCCCGGTCGAAAGCCTCCGCCGGCTGCATGCGCACTTAGGGCTCTCCCGCGCGGTCATCGTGCATGCGAGCTGCCACGGCACCGACATGGCGGTGACGCTCGACGCGATCGCCTCGAGCGGGGGGGCGTATCGCGGCGTTGCCTGCGTCGAGGACGCAGTGACCGATCGCGAATTGCACGCCCTGCACGAGGGCGGCATCCGCGGAATCCGCTTCAATTTCGTCAGGCATCTGGGCGGTGTTCCGGATCTTCGCGTGTTCCATCGGCTGCTCGCGCGCGTCAAGCCGCTGGGCTGGCACGTCGTCCTGCACTTGGATGCCGAGGACATTCTGGCTCAGCATGAATTGCTGGGGCGCATCGAGGTACCCTTCATCATCGATCACATGGGGCGCGTCAAGGCGGCGGACGGCCTCGGTCAGCCGCCATTTCAGGCGCTGCTCGGCCTATATCGACGCAATCCGCTCGCGTGGATCAAGATCTGCGGGGCGGAACGGGTGTCTGCCGGGAAACGGCCCTTCCGCGATGCCGTTCCATTCGCGCAGGCGCTGCTCGACGCGGATCCTGCGCGCGTTCTGTGGGGCACGGACTGGCCGCATCCGAACATCAGCAAGGATATGCCGAACGACGGCGAGCTCGTGGATCTGCTGGGCGAGATGTGCCCGGATGCGGCGATCAGGCAGCGTGTTCTGGTGGACAATCCGACCCGGATGTACTGGACGGATTGACGGAAGGAGGGATCGATGATCATCGACTGTCACGGGCATTACACGACGGCGCCGGGCGCCCTGCAAAAATTCCGCGATGCTCAGCTCGCCGGATTGAAAGAGCACCGGGACGTGCCGCTGGAGGCGGCGGGACCGATCAGCGACGAGGAGATCCGGGACAGCCTGGAGAACGCGCAGCTGAAGCTGCAGCGCGCCCGCGGGACCGATCTTACGATCTTCTCGCCGCGCGCCTCCGCGATGGCGCACCACATCGGCGGCGAGACGACCAGCCTCCGGTGGACGCGTGCATGCAACGATCTGATCCACCGCGTATGCCGGCTGTATCCCGAGAATTTCGCCGGGGTGTGCCAGCTGCCGCAGTCACCCGGCGTCGCGCCGGCGAACAGCGCCGGCGAGCTGCAACGTTGCGTGGAGGATCTGGGCTTCGTCGGCTGCAATCTGAATCCGGATCCGTCCGGCGGACATTGGTCCTCGCCGCCGCTGACCGACCGGCACTGGTATCCGCTCTACGAAAAGATGGTGGAGCTCGATGTGCCGGCCATGGTGCATGTGAGCGCGTCGTGCAATCCCAATTTCCATGCCACCGGCGCGCACTACATCAACGCCGATACGACGGCGTTCATGCAGTTCTTGACCGCCGACCTGTTCAACGACTTCCCGACTCTGCGCTTCATCATTCCCCACGGCGGCGGCGCGGTGCCCTATCATTGGGGCCGGTACCGGGGCCTGGCGCAAGACCTCAAGCGGCCGCTTTTGGAGGAATCTTTGTTGAAGAACGTCTTCTTCGATACCTGTGTCTACCATCAGCCGGGGATCGACCTGCTCCTGAAGGTGATTCCGGCCGCCAACATCCTCTTCGGGTCGGAAATGGTGGGCGCCGTGCGGGGCGTCGATCCCCAAACGGGCTTTTATTTCGACGACACCAAGCGCTATTTGGATGCCCATGCGCTGCCCGCGGACGACCGCCAGAAGATTTTCGAGGGCAATGCCCGCCGGGTTTTTCCCCGGCTCGACCGGATGCTGTCGGCACGCGCACGGGTGGCGCCATGAGCGACGATCGCCCGCCGTTCCGCGCGGACCACGTGGGCAGCCTGCTGCGCCCTCCGCAGCTAAAAGCGGCGCGGGAACGCTTCCGGACGGGGGAGATCACGGCGGGGCAGCTTCGCGCGGTCGAAGACGCGGCGATCCGCGAGGCTGTGGCGATGCAGGAGCGCCTGGGACTGCACGGGATCACCGATGGGGAATTTCGCCGCGGCTCCTGGCACATGGACTTCCTGTACCGGCTGGGCGGCGTGACGCGGGTGGAGCAGCAGATGAAGGTCCGGTTCCACAATGAGAAAGGCGATATCGAGTTCACGCCCGCCGCCCTGCAGGTCACGGGCAGGATCTCGTTGAAGGAATGCATATTCGGCGAGGACTTCGCGTTCCTCAAATCGGTCGCCAAGGGCACGCCCAAGCTGACCATTCCGAGCCCCAGCATGATCCACTACCGCGGCGGGCGCGCGGCCATCGATGCCGGTGTGTATCCTGACATGGGGGATTTCTGGCGTGACCTGTCCCGCGCCTATTCGGACGAAATCGAGCAGCTCGGCCGGCTCGGTTGCACCTACCTGCAGCTGGACGACACCAGCCTCGCGTATCTCAACGATCCGGCGCAGCGCCTGCACATGGCGCAGATCGGCGGCGATGCGGACAAGCAGCATCTCGTCTACATCGACACCATCAACGCGGCGCTCGCGAAGAAGCCGGCCGGGATGACCGTGTGCACGCACCTGTGCAGGGGCAATTTCCGCTCCTCCTGGGTCGCGGAGGGCGGCTACGATCATGTCGCGGACGCGTTGTTCGGCCGGCTGAACGTCGACGGCTTCTTCCTCGAGTACGACGACGATCGATCGGGTGGTTTCGAGCCCCTGCGCTTCGTGCCGCGCGGGAAGAGGGTGGTCCTGGGGCTGGTCACCTCGAAGCGCGGTGCGATGGAGAGCAAGGACGCGTTGAAGCGGCGGATCGACCAGGCAGCCAAGCACGTTCCATTGGATCAGCTGGCGCTCAGCCCGCAATGCGGATTCTCATCCACCATCGATGGAAATGCGCTGACGATGGAGGAGCAGGCCGCCAAGCTTCGGCTGATCGTGGAGACCGCGCGCGAGGTGTGGGGGTAGGAGCGGGCCGGCCGCCGTTTGGGGCGGCCTTTGCATCCCGCCGTTTGGGGCGGCATTTGCATCCCGATGGCCGACTGGATAGCCTCCGGTTGCGCGCCGACTTTGCGCCGATGGGGATATGCCATGCCGATCTACGATCATCAGCCCTCGTCACGGGGCAGCGCCTTCTTGTGGGGCGGCATCGCACTCGGCGTGTTGTTCCTGGCGGCGGTGTTCACCCACGGCTTCGGCCTGCTGGGCGGTTCCGCGAAGGACGCGGGAACGCCGGATCTGCTGACGCGCCAGGGGGACAGGATCCTCGTTCCCGAGGGCTCCGCCCTGCGCAGCCGCCTCGCCGTGATGCCGGCGCCCGAGCAGGCCGTCAGCGGCAAATTGGTGCTGCCGGCGGTGGTCGAGTCCGATCCGGCGCGCACCGCCTTGGTGCTGCCGGCACTCGCAGGCCGCGTGCTTGAATTGAAGATCGCGTTGGGGGAGCGCGTCGTGCGCGGTCAGGTCCTTGCGCTCATCGATTCGCCGGATCTTGCCCAGGCCTATGAGGACAACGACAAGGCGGCGGATGCTTTCCGGCTGACGGACAAAGCCCTGGCGCGGCAGACAGAGCAATCGAAGATCGGCACGGTCTCGGACCAGGATTTGGACCAGGCGCGGAGCAACTTCGTGCAAGCCGAGGCGGAATACGCGAGAACCCAGGCGCGCCTGAAGACGCTGGGGGCGTCCGCCGACAACAAGCCGCCGTCCCGGCTGCTGACGGTCACCGCGCCCGTCGGCGGCAGCATCACGACCCTGGCGGTGACGCCCGGTACGATCATCAATGACCCGACGCAGCCGCTCATGACGATCGCCGACCTCAGCACCGTGTGGGTGACGGCCATGGTGCCGGAGAAGGACGTCGCGTCGATTTCGAAGGATCAGGACGCCGAGGTCAGCCTGATGGCATATCCCGATCGGGCGCTGCACGGCAAGGTGCTCTTCGTATCCGACGTGATCGAACCTGATTCACACCGGAACAAGCTGCGGATCGCATTCGCGAACCCCGATCACGCCCTCAAGCCGAACATGTTCGCGACGGTGACGCTGCTGGGTTCGCCGCGCTCGCGCGTCGTCCTGCCGAGCTCGGCACTGCTGATGAACAACGACCGGACCAGCGTGTTCGTTGCCGTTGCCCCGTGGGTCTTCGAGCGGCGCACCGTCGATCCGGAACTCGAGGAGGGAACGTCGGTCGCCATCCGTTCCGGCATCAACGCCGGCGATCAGGTCGTCGTGAAGGGCGGAATCCTGCTCAATGATTGATCAATTCGTCACTTTTTGCCTGCACCGGCGCGTCGCGGTCATCGTGCTGGCGGCGTTGTTGGCCGCGTTCGGCATTTATGCCTGGGAGACCTTGTCGGTCGAAGCGTACCCCGAGCTCGGGGACGTCGCCTCGCAGGTGACGACGCAAATTCCGGGCCTCGCGGCCGAGGAGGTCGAGCAGCTCATCACCGTGCCGCTCGAACGGGCGATCAACGGGACGCCCGGCATGATCCTGATGCGCTCGCAGAGCACCTTCGGCCTGTCGCTCATCACGGTGCTGTTTCACGACGGCTACGACGACTACTGGGTGCGGCAGCGGTTGAATGAACGCATCAGTCAAGCCGTGCTGCCGGCCGGTGCCGCGCCGTCGACGGACCCGGTATCCGGCCCGGGCGGCGAGATTTATCGCTACACCCTCGAGTCGGACAGCAAGAATCTCCAGGAGTTGTCGGAAATCCAGCGCTGGAAGGTCATTCCAGCCCTCAAATCCGTTCCCGGCGTGGTCGACGACGTCAATTTCGGCGGCTTCACCACCGAATATCAGCTCGATCTCGATCCGAAGCAGCTCCAACACTATGGTCTCGGAATCACCGACGTCATCAATGCCATCAACAGCAACAACACCAATGCGGGAGGTGGACGCGTCTCGCGGGGCGATCAGAGCTACGTGATCCGCGGCGTCGGCCTGATCCGCACCCTGGAACAGATCGGCTCGATCGTCGTGACCCAGGCGCGCGGTACCCCCGTGTTGGTGCGCGACCTCGGGCGCACCACCCTCAGCCACCAGGAGCGCGAGGGGATCCTCGGCAAGGACAGCAATCCCGACACGATCGAGGGCATCGTGCTGATGCTGAAGTACCATAACCCGTCGGAGACCTTGCACGGCATTCACGCCAAGGTGGTCGAGCTCAACCGCGCGCTGGCGCAGGACGGCGTCAAGATCGTCCCGTACATCGATCGCGACAATCTGGTGCGGGCCACCGTGCACAAGGTCGGTCAAACGATTCTCGAGGGCATCGCGCTCGTCTTTCTGATTCTGATCGTGTTCCTCGGCAGCCCGCGCAGCGCGCTGGTGGTGGCGGTGACCATTCCGCTCGCGCTCGTGGCGGTGTTCTCGCTGCTCAATCTCACCCACGTGTCGGCGAACCTCCTGTCGTTGGGCGCCATCGATTTCGGCATTCTGGTGGACGGGGCCATCGTCGTGACCGAGTCGGTGCTGCGGCGCCGCGAAGCCCTGCCCGACGAGGTGCTGAGCGAGGATGAAGCCAAGGCCGCGACGCTGCAGGTGACGCGCCCGATCTTCTTCGCCAGCCTCATCATCATCACGGCCTATCTGCCCATGTTCTCCTTCGAGCGGGCGGAGGCCAAACTCTTCACGCCCATGGCCTATACGATGGGCTATGCCTTGTTCGGCGCGCTCCTGACCGCGCTGGCTCTGGTGCCCGGCCTCGCCTACATGGCGTTCCGCAAGCCCGGCCGGATCTATCACAATCGCTGGCTCGAGCGCCTGACCCTATGGTACGACCGCGTTCTCGCGGCGTGCCTGGAGCAGCCGCGCATCATCTACGGGGTCGCGAGCTTCGCGTTGCTGGCGGTGGTGGGGCTGGGGGCCACCGTGGGCCGGGACTTCCTGCCGGATCTCGACGAAGGGGCGCTGTGGCTGCAGGTGCAGATGCCCACCGGGCTCGCCTTGAACAAGGCGAGCGACATGGCGAGCGACCTGCGCCGGGCGATCTTGAAGTACCCCGAGGTGTCCTACGTCGTCACGCAAACCGGCCGCAACGACGACGGCACCGATCCCTGGACCATGTCCCACATCGAGGCGCCCGTCGGTCTCACGGACTACGACACCTGGCCCGGCCATGAGTCCAAGAGGAAGTTTCTCGACAAATTCGCCGCCGGCCTTGCCAAGGATCTGCCGGGCTACTCCATCGGCATCAGTCAACCCATCATCGACGGCGTCAACGACATGATCGGCGGCGCCCACAGCCCGCTGGTGATCAAGATTTTCGGCGACGATTTGCATGAGTTGCGCGACATCGGGGCGCAGATCGTGCGCGTGCTGTATGCCATCCAGGGCACGTCCAGCGCGTCGATTTTCCAGGAGCCGCCGGTCCCGCAGATGGAGATCAGCCTGGATCGTGAACGCGCGGCCCGCTATGGGATCAACATGACGGACGTGTTGAACGTCATCCAAACCGGCGTCGGCCAGGCGCCCGTGTCCACGGTGTACGTGGGCGAGAGAACCTATCCGCTGACGGTGCGATATACGCAAGGGGACCGAAACTCGCCCGAGGCGCTCGGCAATCTTCTGGTGACCACCGCGAGCGGCGCGCAAATCCCGTTGTCCCAGCTCGCAGAGGTTCGTGCGCGCACCGGCGAGAGCACGGTCACGCGGGAGAACGGCCAGCGCAACCTGACCATCCGAATCGACAACCGCGACCGCGATCTGACTTCGTTTCTCGAGGAGGCGCAGAAAAAGATCGCCGAGCAGGTCCGTTTCGACAGGAACAAGATCCGGCTGGAATGGGGCGGCCAGTTCGAGAACCAGAGGCGCGCGGAAGCCCGGCTCCTGGTGATCCTGGCCCTGGTGATGGGGATGATGCTGATCTTTCTGACGGTCGGCCTCAAGTCGTTCCGGCAGGCAGTCCTGATCCTGGGTGTGGTGCCGCTCGCCACGCTGGGCGGACTGATTTCACTGCATCTCACCGGTCAGAACTTGAATGTGGCGAGCGGCGTCGGCTTCATAGCGCTATTCGGCGTGGCGGTGCAGAACGGGATCATCATGGTGTCGAATCTCAACCGCATGCGAAAATCCGGATTGGAACTGCACGAGGCCATCATGAAAGGTGCGACCGAGCGTTTGCGGCCGGTGCTGATGACGGCGACCGTGGCGACCTTGGGAATGCTGCCGGCGGCGATTCACACGGGGGTTGGCAGCGATGTGCAGCGCGGAATCGCAACCGTGGTGGTCGGCGGCCTCGCCATTTCCACCGTACTGACCCTGGTGGTTTTGCCGTCGATGTACCACGTCATCGAGCATTGGGCCGAGCAGCGCCACGGCCAAGCCCGGTGGGGCGCATGATGGCCCGCAGGTCGGCCGCGGCGATCGGCGGCGGTCTGCTCGCTCTGCTCTGCGCCTGCGCGGTCGGACCGAATTTCAAACGCCCGACGCCGCCCGCCGACGGCACTTACGGGAGCGCCCCCATGCGGGGAGATACGGCGGCCGCGACCGCGCCGACCGAGATGCCGGCCGGCGAGGGGCAGCACTTCGTGGCCGGCATGGACATTCCGAGCCAGTGGTGGACGTTGTTCCAGTCGCCGGCCCTCAATCGGTTGGTGGAACAGGCGTTGAAGTCCAATCCGGACGTGGGTGCGGCGCAGGCGGCGCTGCGCCAGGCTCACGAGTTGTATTTGGCACAATGGACGGCCTTCTTTCCGGTCGTTCAGGGCGGCTTCAGCGGCACCCGGGCCAAGAACGCCGTCGGCAGCATCTCCAATCCCACCAGCCTCCCGCAGGCGAATCCGTACTACAACCTCTATACGGCCCAGCTCACCGTGAGCTACCTGCCCGATGTGTTCGGCGCCACTCGCCGCGCGGTCGAAGCCGCCAAGGCCCAGGTCGAGGTGGGCCGGTTTCAACTCGAGGCGACCTACCTCACCTTGAGCAGCAACGTCGTGGTCACAGCCGTGCAGGAGGCCTCGCTGCGGGGCCAAATCGCGGCGACCGAGCGGGTGCTCGAGCTGCAACGTCAGCTGACCGACAAGGTGCAGCATCAGCGGCTGCTCGGCACCGCCAGTGACCTGGACCTGCTCGCCCAGCAATCGTTGGAAGCGCAAACCGCGCAGACCCTGGCGCCGCTGCAGAAGCAACTGGGTCAAACGCGCGATGCCTTGACCGCCTTGCTGGGCCGGCTGCCCGCCGGGGAACCGGCGGAGACGTTCCGCCTCGATGACCTCAGCTTGCCCACCGATCTTCCGGTCAGCCTGCCGTCCAAGCTCATCGAGCAGCGTCCCGACGTGCGCCAGGCCGAAGAGAACCTCCATGCCGCCACGGCGGCCGTCGGCATCGCAATCGCCGACCTGCTGCCGCAATTCACGATCAACGCCGACATCGGGTCTTCCGCGCTGAAGCTTGGGCAGCTGTTTTCCCCTTACACGGGGTTCTGGGATGTGGGCGCCTCGCTCACCCAGACGCTGTTCGACACCGGCGCGCTCTTGCACAAGAAGCGCGCCGCAGACGCCGCACTCGATCAGGCGGCGGACCAATATCGCGCCGCAGTGATACTCGCCTGCCAGAACGTGGCCGACACCCTGCGGGCGTTGCAGTCGGACGCCGATGCGCTGAAGGCGAGCGCGGAGGCTGAGCGCGCGGCGAAGCGGACATTCGGCCTGGCGCAGCGTCAACGGGACCTGGGAACGATCAGCCAGGTTGCCGTGTTGAACGCCGAACAGAGTTATCAGCAAGCCGAGTTGGCATTGGTCCAGGCCGAAGCCAACCGATATTCCGACACCGCGGGCCTGTTTCAGGCACTGGGCGGCGGTTGGTGGAACCGTACCGAGGAGCCCCGCTATGAGCGAACTGGTCCGACGGGAGAATAACGGCGGGGTGGCGACCCTGACCCTCAACCGTCCCGAGAAATTGAACGCGCTCACGAAGGATATGTTCGAGGCGCTCGATGTGCAGTTGAACCACATTGCTCGAGAGTCGAAGAGCATCGGCCTGGTCGTCCTGCGCGGCGCGGGCGGCAATTTCTCGGCGGGCTATGACATGGGCGAAATGCTCGAGCAGGTCAAGGCCCGCGCCAAACCGCATTTCCACTCCGAGATCATCAAGAAGACCGCCAACCTTCCGCAGCCGGTGATTTCCGCCGTTCAGGGGCATTGCTCGACGGGGGCCATGGAACTCGCGCTGGCGGCCGATCTCATCGTCGCCGCGGAGTCGGCGCAATTCTCCGATGTCTATGCCCGCTGGGGCCTGACACCCGTCTGGGGTTTGAGCCTGCGGCTCCCGCACCGCATCGGCACCGCCAAGGCGAGCGAAATGATGTTGAGCTGCCGCAGCTATTCGGGACGACAGGCCGAGGCCATGCACCTCGCCAATTTCTGCTGGCCGGACGATCGATTCGAGGCGGAGCTCGCCGACCTGTCCGCCGACATCCTGCGCAACTCCTGGTATGCGAACCAGGTGAACAAACGCGCGCTGATCGAGATCGACGGATTGAGCCTGCATGACGCGCATCGTCTGGAGATGTTCAAGAACGAAGGTTTGGCGCCGGATGCATCGAAGCGGATCACGCAGTTCTTCAGTAAGCGCCCACACGGATAGCGTTCACGAGGGATCGGGGCAGTTCCCGGCCGTCCCGCTGCGAACTAGATCGACTTCGAAAGGCCGAAGAAAAGGCCCCGCCGCGGTCCGTATTGCGGCGCGCCGACGCCCACCCCGGTGCCGTTGCGGATCTGGTAGATCTTGTCGAAAAGGTTGATCACGTCGAACCGCGCCGTCAGTGTGCCTTCACCCGGAATCGTGAACACGTGCGTAAGAGCGGTGTTGACCTGGGCATAGTAGGGCAGATGCTCGCCGTTGGGAATGTCGTCGCCGCCATAGCCGTTGGTTTGCCCCGGCGGCAGCTCGAGCGCGGCGCGCAGCCCGGAACCGACGATCGCGTCTGCGCCCAGGCGGGTATCGTGCCAAATGTAGGAAACGCCGCCCGATGCGCTCTTCTGCTGCTCGTGATCCAGGTGGATGTAGTTGTTGGCGATGTAGGCAAGATCGGTGGGGGAGAAATTGAACTGCGCCGATTCGATGCCCTTGCCTTTCGCGCTCTGCGCGGCGAAGTTGAAATATGCGGAGAAATGCGCCGCCGTGTAGCTGGCTATGAATTCGGCGCCGTATTGCTTGCCGAAGCGGTAGTTGAACGGCGTCAATATGATGGGGGCACCGAATTGGCCTTCATCGATCAGGTTCACCGACTGCTTGTAGTACGTGTCGATGCCGAGCGTCAGGCCGCGCGCGACCTTCTGCGCCACGCCGAAGTCGTAATAGTTGGCATGCTCGGCCTTCGGCAGCGTCGCTTCCGGCGTCAGCGGCGGATTGGTCGTGTTGTCGAATTCCGCGATGTCCTTGTTGCCCACCAGTTCGAAGGGAGGCGGGGAGATGTAGCGGGAATAGCCGGCATGCACGGTGGTGTCGGGGAGCGCCTGCCACACCGCGTTCAATCGGGGGCTCAACTGCTGGTCGCTCGCATAGGCCGTGAATTTGTCGAAGCGCAACCCGTAATTCACTGTGAACGTCGGCTGCAGCTTCCATTCGTCCTGCACATAGGCGCTGTAGATCCATTCGGTCTTGGTGCCGTCGTCGATGATGGAGGCCGGTACGTCGCTGACCGGCATCCCTAATTCGTTGGTCGGCAATACCTGGGAAGTGGTGTCGCTGGCGGAGTGGTCGGTTTGCATGAACGCCCCCGCGCGCAGGGTGTGCTCGTCGCCGAGCTTGTAGGCGCCGTCGGATTGCGCCGCATAGGCCATGTTCTGCTTGAAGGCGTCCTGCGACACGCCCGTGAACAGGAGGTCCCCCAAGGGATCGGGCACGAAGGCGAGGCTCGAGTAGCGGGCGATGAGCGAGCTTTGCAGGTCGAAAGACCCTTCGGAGTGCTGCCAGCTCAAGCCCCCGAACTGGGTGACTTCGCGCTGATTCTCGTTCAGCGCCTGGCTGGGATAGGCGGAGATTCCGTTCACGGTATAGCCCAGCGACGGCTGTTCGCCGTTCAAGTCGGGGATCTGGAATTTCCCGACCGAACTTCCCAGGATCAGGGCCAACCGGTTCGCATCGTCCAGGATGTCCTCGAAATACCCGAATCCGTGATACTGGGTGGTGTGGTCGTGTATCGGGTTGGAACTGCCGTCCGGCGATTCGATGCCGAGGTCATTGCGCAGGAAGTCGCCTTCGACCAGATAGCTGAATGAACCCGTGCCCCCGCCGTAGGTGACGCTCGGCTGGATTTCGCCGTGGCTGCCGCCGTAGACGGACACCGATCCGCCGGGCGCTTCGATGCCGCTCTTCGTCGTGATATCGATGATTCCGGCGGTCCTGAGGCCGTACTCGGCCGGCAGCGCGCCCGTGACGAGACTGAGCGAGGCGATGAAGCGGGGGTCCAAGGATTGCCCGAAGACGCTGATCCCTTCGGGGAGGATGATGCCGTTGAGTCGATATTGAAGGCCGTTGTGCTCGCCGCGAATGTGAAACTGCCCGAAGGAATCCTGCGCGACATCCGGCGCCTGCAGGATGACCTGATTCAGCAGCGTGTTGTCGCCCCCGGGCATGGAGGATATCGCCGTAGAGTCGAAGGTGTAGGTGGATGCGCCGGTTTCCGTCTGGATGTTGGCGCGCCCTTCGTCGAGGTGCTGGGCCGTGACCACGATGGCGGGAAGAATCGTCGAGTCGTCGGCGTCTGCGATCGCCGCGTAGCTGACAAACAGGATGATGAATGGCCCCGCGGCGCCGGCGGCGGCTGCCATGATTGAACGTCTGCCCATTAAAAAATCGCCTCCAATAACCTTGAATCCATGAGGGCCGCCCGGAATCGCACGGGCGCCTCGCTCGAATACGTTGAACTCGGGGCTAGACCGGAGGGCCGCGGCTGCGCGGCCGGGGAACCGCGGCGGTGAGCGCGGGATGCCACGGCCCGGCAGCACAAGGCCGATGGGAGCCGGGGTTTCAAGCGAATGTCAATCAACGGCGGGTCAATATTGAACGCTAACAGAATACGGCCTTCTTTGCATTAACCTCGGCGCGCGCAACCTCGGGGTGGACCCCGGGGGGGTAATGTCAAAGACCGGCGATTCGTCACGGTTTTGAGCCGAATTGGGCCGTATTCTGTGCCCCGATGTGTCAGCGTTATGTCCTGTCGGAGCCGTGGATCGTGGAGCGGGAGTTCATGCCCGCTGCGGCGTGGTGGAAGTTCGAGGCCAGATACAATGTCTCGGCCGAGCAGTTCGTGCCCGCCATCCGCCTACACGAGAACCAGACCGAAGGGGTAATGCTCCGCTGGGGAATGATTCCATCCTGGCTGGAGGGTCGACCCGAGGGCCCGCCGCGCATCAACGTCAGCGCCGCCCGGGTCGACAGTTCCAGGATCTGCGGCGGCGCGTGGGTGGGCGGACAACGCTGCATCATCCCCATGGCCGGATTCTATGCGTGGCAGCTCACCCAGGAGAAGCACCGCCAGCCGTATTTCGTGCACGTGAGGGATCGCGATGTGTTCGGCGTTGCGGGCCTGTGGGACCGCTGGGTCAGCGAGGAGGACGACGTGATCGAAAGCGTCACCCTGATTTCGGTTCCCGCCAACGAATTGGTGTCCGGAATCGCGGGCCCGGTTCGGGGCATGCCATCCATCCTGCGGCGCCGGCACTATGCGACCTGGCTGCACGGTGATCCGCAGGCCGCTCGATCCGCCCTTCAGCCATATCCGGCGAAGTGGATGCGGGCTTATGCCGTCAGTCCCCTGATCAACTCCAGCGTCGCCGACGGTCCGACCCTGATCCGCGCGGTCGGCTAGATAACGCCCCCGCGGACCGGGAAATTCCGCGCCGAGGCGCATGCTGCCCGCTGGGCCCACGCCGTGGGGCACCGGGACACGACGGGCACCATGAGGTAAAGTGAGACCTCGTGAACGCCATGAACGCCGCAACCCAAGCGCCGAGCTCCGGTGCCGCTCCCAGCGCCGAAGTGCGCGACATGCTCGACCGTCTCATCGAATTCAAGACGGTATCGCGCGATTCGAACCTCGGATTGATCGAATGGGTGCGCGATTATCTGCAATCCCTCGGTGCCCAGACGCGGCTGACGCACGATGCGACCGGCAAGAAGGCCAACTTGTTCGCCACGCTGGGCGATTCGTCGAAACCGGGGCTGATCCTGTCCGGCCACACCGACGTGGTCCCGGTGGATGGTCAAGCCTGGGACTCCGATCCGTTCAAGGTGGTCGAGCGGGACGGGAAGCTGTTCGCGCGCGGCTCCGCCGACATGAAGGGCTTCATCGGGGTCATTCTCGCCAAGGCCCCGCAGTTCGTGCGCGCGCTCAACGACAACCGGTTCGATGCCCCGCTGCACTACGCGTTGAGCTATGACGAGGAGGTGGGCTGCGTGGGAGTGCGCGGCTTGATCCGCGATCTGGAGGAGAACGGCATCCGCCCTGCGGGTTGCGTGGTGGGCGAGCCGACGTCGATGCAACCCATCATCGCCCACAAGGGCACGCATCGGTTCCGCTGCAAGGTCGTCGGGCGCGAGGCGCATTCGAGCTACGTCACTCACGGGGTCAACGCCATCGAGTACGCGGCCCGCTTGGTCGTGTTCATTCGTCAGATCGCCGACCGCCTCGCGCAACTCGAGACGCGCGACTACGGCTTCCTCGTACCGTATTCGACGCTGTCGACCGGGCTGATTCACGGCGGCATCGCGGCCAACGTCATTCCTAAGGACTGCGAATTCCAGTTCGACATGCGCACGCTTCCACAGGCCTCGCCGGAGGCCCTGTATCAGGAGATTCGTGCCTGTGCCGAGGCGCTGGCCCGGGAGATGCAGGCGGTGGACCCGCAATCGGGCATCGATCTCAACTGGGTCACCCAAACCGCCGGGCTCGCCGCGGCCGAGACGGATGCCATCGTCCAGTGGGCCATGCGCCTGTCGAAGAGCGCGTCGGTGGGCAAGGTGTGCTACGGCACCGAGGCGGGGCTGTTCCAGAAGATGGGCGTGCCCGCCGTGATTTGCGGACCCGGCGACATTGCCCAGGCTCATCGCCCCAACGAGTTCGTGGCGCTCGAGCAGCTTGCGCAATGCGAAGCCTTCATGGACCGAATGCTGGACACGGGATACGCCGCTTGAGGCCCGCTTCGGACAATTCCGCGGTAACGAGGGTGAAGGGAGCGTGTCCGCACGACTGCCCGGATACGTGCGCGCTCGAAGTCCACGTCCGCAACGGCATCGCGGTCAAGGTGAGCGGATCGGCGGAGCACCCGCCCACGGCCGGCGTGCTGTGCACCAAGGTCGCGCGGTACACGGAACGTACCTACCACCCGAACCGCTTGCTGTATCCGATGCGCCGGGTGGGCCGGAAGGGCGACGGCCGGTTCGAGCGCCTGGGCTGGGATGAAGCCATCGCTATGATTGCGCAGCGCCTGGGTGCGATCGCCGCCGAGGATCCGCAGCAGATCCTGCCGTATTCCTACGCCGGAACCATGGGACTGGTTCAGGGCGAATCCATGGCGCAGCGATTCTTTCACCGGCTGGGCGCCAGCCTCCTGGACCGTACGATCTGCGCTTCGGCGGGCTCCGCGGGTCACGCCGTCACCTTGGGCTCGCGGATCGGCATGGACATGGAACTCACCGACGAAGCCGGGCTCATCGTGTTTTGGGGGTGCAATGCCATCACCTCGAGCGTGCACTTCTGGGCGCGTGCGCAGCAGGCCAAGCGACGGGGCGCCACGCTGATCGCCATCGACCCGTATCGCTCGCTCACGGCTGAAAAGTGTCATATCCATATCGCGCCGCTGCCCGGAACCGACGCGGCGCTCGCGCTGGGCGTGATGCACGTCCTGATCCGCGACGATCTGATCGACCATGACTACGTGAACCGGCACACCCTGGGCTTCGCCGAGCTGCGCGGTCGGGCGGCCGAATTCGATCCCGCGCGCGTCGCCGCGATCTGCGGCATCGGGGCCGGGGAGATCGAAACGCTGGCGCGCCTGTACGGCACCACCCGGCCCGCGTTGATCCGCGCGAACTACGGCATGCAGCGCGCGCGCGGCGGCGGCATGGCGGCGCGCAACATTGCCTGCCTGCCGGCCCTGGTCGGCGCGTTTCGCGACGCAGCGGGCGGGCTGCTGCTGTCGACGGGCGGAAACTTCAAGATCGACAACGCCGCCCTGTCGCGGCCGGATCTCCTCGGGGCCCGCAACCCGCGGACCATCAACATGTCGACCATCGGACATGCTCTGCTCTCCGAGCGGCCGCCGATCCGCGCGGCAATCGTGTACAACGCGAATCCGGTGGCGGTCGCGCCCGATTCCGCGCGAGTGGCCCGCGGCTTCGCGCGGGAGGATCTGTTCACGGTGGTGCTCGAGCATTTTCAAACCGACACGGCCGATTTTGCCGACGTGGTGCTGCCCGCAACCACCCAGCTCGAGCACTTGGACGTGGTCAAGCCCTACGGCCACTACTACATGGTGGCCAACAGTCCGGCGATCGCGCCGCTCGGCGAGGCGAAGCCGAACACCGAGATCTTCCGTCTCTTGGCGAGGGCCATGGGGTTCACCGAAGCATGCTTCGCGGATTCCGACGAGGCGATTGCGCAAGCCGCCGTCGCGGAGGATTGGAACTTCGAGAATGTGCGGCGCCAGGGCTGGAAGCGCATCGGGCCTGCGAAGGGGATCGCGCGATTCGCCGAGGGCGGATTCGATACCCCGTCGCGCAAGGTGGAGTTCGTCTCGGCAACGGCTGAGAACTTGGGGTACGACCCGCTGCCGACCTATATCGAACCGCTGGAAGACACCCGCGGAGTCCTGGCGGAACGCTATCCCCTGGCGATGATATCGCCGCCCGCGCGCAACTTCCTCAACAGCAGCTTCGTGAACGTGGAGAGCCTCCGGGCCGTGGAAGGGGAACCGTGGCTCGATCTGCACCCGCACGATGCCGCGGCGCGCTCGATTGCGGACGGGCAGTACGTCCGGGTGTTCAATGACCGGGGCAGCCTCGAACTGCGGGCGCGAGTCACCGATCGCGCGAGGCCCGGGGTGGTCGTGGCCTTGTCGGTATGGTGGAAGAAGCTCGCCCGGGACCGCAAGAATGCCAACGAGCTGACCACCAGCGATGCCCTCACCGATATGGGCCGGGCTCCGCTGTTCTACGACTGCCTGGTCGAGGTCGCCTCCCTGTAGCAGAGGGCGGGCATTGGGACGAATCTTGATCGTTACGGTCGACCCAATCGCGCCACAGGGCATATAGACTCCAACCGATCAGGACACCGAGTGCCAGGATCGACAGGAGCGTTAGGTGGAACGTCACGATGGGCCCTCGGTTCCCCTGCAGCGCGCTCAGCCCGTGCTCGGGAGACTCCGGGGCGCCGGCCATATCTGGTCACCGGCGTGGACGGCGCGCACGGCGGCCGGCAGCGTGGCATCGTGGACGCCCTTGATGAGATAGCCGTCCGCACCCAGCTCACGGCAACGAGCAATGCAACTCGGAGCGTCGACGGATGAATACATGAGAATCGCGAGCTCGTTGCGCGCCGCCCTGATCTTCCTCAAGATGTGAAGCCCCGCCTCTTCGGTGGGTATCTCGGCACCGTTGATCCAGCGCAGGTCCAGCAGCACCACGTCGACCCGCGGGTCCGATGCGCCGTCGATTGCCTCGGCAATCGATGCCGCTTCGCCGGCGACCGCGATCCCGCTGCGACCGAATACGCGCCGCAACCCCGCCCGGATCAGCGGGTGGTCGTCGGCGATCAACAAGGAGATGGGCATCGGGGCGCCCTCCGTCTCTCGGTTGGCAGCGCATGTCGGCGGTTCGAGCGGAGGATGCGGCAGCATGGCCGACGGCGGAATCATACGGTCCGCCAAACGCGCATGGTGGATTCCACCAGGTCATGGCGTCGCGCCCCGAACGAGGCCGGGACTGCCACGGCGGGCGGTCGAGAAGCGGGCCATGATGGCGCTGAATCAAGCTGTTAAAATCCCGCCACTGGGCAGCGCGAGGATGTCATGGCGTCGAAGAAGACCCGGACCGGAGCGGGCAAGGCCGGCCGATCCGCGGCCAAGCGGCGCGCCGTGCGCCGGCCCGCCACGAAGGCGGCGCCGGCCAAGCCCCTGCCGCTGGCGGTCGAATCGCCGCGGCGGGACCGATTCCCGATCGTCGTGATCGGCGCGTCGGCGGGCGGTCTGCAGGCGTTCAAACAGCTGTTCAGCCATATGCCGGAAGATCCGGGGCTGGCGTTCGTGCTCATTCCCCACCTCGATCCGACTCATAAGAGCTTCATGGTCGAACTGCTCGCCAAGCAGACGACGATGCCGGTGGTGCAGGCGGAGGACCGGGTGACGATCCGGGTGAATCACGTCTATGTGATCCCGCCTGACCGGTATCTTGCGGTTCGCCAGGGTCGGCTGCTCCTCAGTGCTCCCCCCGCGTTCAGTTTGGCGGCGACCGCGATCGACTATGCGATGAGCTCGGTCGCCGAGGACGAGAAGGAGGACGCCATCGGCATCGTGCTGTCCGGCACCGGGAGCCATGGCACCGCCGGCCTGAAGGACATCAAGCAGTCGGGCGGCATGGTCATGGTGCAGGATCCCGCAACCGCGCAGCACGACCAAATGCCGCGAAACGCGCTGGCGGCCGGCGTGACCATCGACTATGTGCTGCCGCCCGATAAAATGGGCGAAACCCTGGTGGGGTATGCGAGACACGTGTCGGCCGGCGTGGCGCGCAGCGCGGAGGCGCCCGACGCAAACACCCTCAATGCGCTGGACGCCATTCTCGGTCTCGTGAGGAGCCGCGCGAGAGGCGATTTTCGCCCCTATCGCAAGAACATGCTGCTTCGGCGCATCCACCGGCGGATGGCGCTGCTGAAGATGGACGACCTGCACAGGTACGTCGATCGGCTGCGCCGCGACGATGCGGAGCTACTGGCCCTGCGACACGGTTTGTCGATCGGGGTGACGGCGTTCTTCCGTGAGCCGGAGGCTTTCGCCGTGCTGACCGACAAGGTGCTGACGAAGCTGGTGCAGCGGGCGAGCGCCGAATCTCCGGTGCGCGTCTGGGTGCCGGCCTGCTCCACGGGCGAGGAAGCCTACACCCTGGCGATCCTGCTCTTCGAGAAGTTCCGTGACCTGGGCAAGGAAGCTCAGCTGCAGATCTTCGCCTCGGACATCGACGAGGAGTCGCTGAAATTCGCCCGCCGCGGGGTCTACGCGGACGCCTCTCTCGCCCCCCTGCCGGCGGACCGGCTTCGCCATTTTTTCGTGCCCACGGATTCGCGGCACCATCAGGTGAGCAACCCGATGCGCGAGGCGGTAGTCTTCGCCCTTCAGAACCTGATCAGCGATCCACCGTTTTCGCGGCTGGACCTGATCAGCTGCCGCAACGTGCTGATCTATCTCGAACCCGACATTCAGGCGAAGGTTCTATCCCTGCTGCACTTTGCGCTGAAGGAGGGTGGCCACCTGCTGCTCGGACCCGCCGAGAGCATCGGGAGCGCGATCGATTTGTACGAGCCCGTTTCCCGCCGATGGCGCTTGTATCGCCGGATCGGAGTCGCGCGCCGAGACCTCAGCCTGCCCATGGGGCATTCTCGCGCGAGCGCGCCGCCCGCGCCGCAGACCGACCGCATGGGCGGCGAAGCCGGAACGGACCTGATCCGCAAGATTCTCCTCGATGAGTTCGCGCCGGCGGCCATGCTGGTGAATCGACGATACGAGATCATTTCCGTTCACGGGCCGGTCGTGGATTATCTCGAGTTTCCCAGGGGCAAGCTGAGTCACGACCTGATGGCCATGGCGCGGGACAATCTGCGGACCCGAATTCGGGGAGCGTGTCACAAGGCCATTTCCACGGGGCGCGTGGTTCGAGACGTGGGCGCCCGAGTGAGGCGCGAGGGGCGCATTTTCCTGTGCGATATTTCGGTGCGCCCCATCGTCGAACCGGGGCCGATGGAAGGGCTGCTGCTCGTCGTCTTTCGGGACGGTGGGCCGGTTCCCGCCGCCTTGCGCGGGCGCGGGTCCGTCCAGGACTTCTCCGCCATGCGCCAGCTCGAGGATGAGCTGCATGCCACCCGCGACGATCTTCAGAGGACGATCGAGGAACTCGAGCATTCCAACGAGGACCACAAAGCGTCCAACGAAGAAAACATGTCGATGAACGAAGAACTGCAATCGGCCAACGAGGAGCTCGAGACCTCGAAGGAGGAGCTGCAGTCGTTGAACGAGGAGCTGTCGACCGTCAATTCCCAGCTAGAGGAGAAGGTGACCGAGCTCGATGCGGTGAACAGCGACCTCAGCGGCTTGATGGCGGCGACCGACATCGCCATCCTGTTTCTCGACCGGGACTTGCGCATCAAGCGATTCACGGCACCCGCGGCAAAACTGCTGAACACGCTTCCGGGCGACATCGGCCGGCCGGTTCACGATCTGGCCCCCCTCCTGACGGGCGGCAACATCACCTCCGAAGCGCGCCGGGTCTTCGAGACGAGCGTGCCCGCCGAAAGCGAGGTACGTTCGGCGGCGGGCCGCGATTACCTGAGGCGCATCCTGCCTTACCGGGATTCGGAGGGACCCAAAGGCGTGGTGGTCGTGTATTTCGACGCGACGGATCGTCTTCAAGCCGAGGCGCAGAATCGGCGGCTTGCGGCCGTGCTGCGCGATTCCCTCGATGCGGTGTACGTCTGCGATCTCGGGGGCCGCGTCACCGCTTGGAATAGGGGCGCCGAGGCCATGTACGGCTATTCCGAGAGCGAGGCGCTGAAGTTGAGCGTGCGCGATCTCGCAGTCGAGGAGGACCGCGACCATGCGCTGGATTTCATCGCGCGCGCGGCGCGGGGCGAGGACATTCCAGCCTGCGAGACCAAGCGCCGGATGCGCGATGGACGGATTCTCGACGTCTCGGCCAGCGCCACGCTGCTGCGGGATGCCTGGCGTGCGCCCGCGGGCGTCGCGATCACGGAGCGGGACATAACGGAGCGCCGGCAGACCGAGGAGCGAATTCGCGCCGTCAACGCCACTCTCGAGAAGCGGGTCGGCGATCGAACCCGGGAGCTTGCCGAGAGCCGCGAGCGCATGCGCGCGATTCTCGACGCTGCGACCGACGCGGTCGTCACGATCGACCGCGCCGGGAAGATCGTGACTTTCAACAAATCCGCCGAACGCCTGTTCCGCTACGCGCCGGAGCAGGCCATCGGCATGGATGTCGGCATGCTGATACCGCCGGCCGAGCGCGGGCAGCATCGCGGGTTCGTGGCGCGCTACCTGGAGACTCATCAGGCCCGCATCCTGGGCAGGCCCCGGGAGGTGAACGCATACCGGCGCGATGGCACCATCTTCCCGATGCGCCTGTCGGTCGCCGAGATCGATCACCTTGGCCTCTTCGTGGGGATCATTCACGATTTGACC
This sequence comes from uncultured Gammaproteobacteria bacterium, assembly GCA_963707765.1. Classification (GTDB taxonomy): domain Bacteria; phylum Pseudomonadota; class Gammaproteobacteria; order Steroidobacterales; family Steroidobacteraceae; genus Bog-1198. The sequence continues at coordinate 1,265,222 of CAVPQZ010000001.1, forward strand.
GACGCCAGGACGCTGCAAAACGAGATCCTCAACATTGCGATGCTCGAGCAACACCGCGTCGGCCAGGAGCTGCACGATGGAATCCAGCAGGAGCTGACGGGGCTCGGCCTGCTGGCGCAGAACCTCATGGACACTCTGGCGACGAAAGCGGGGGCGAATGCGGAACTGGCCCGCCGCGTGGCCGCGGGAATAGCCGAGGTGAATCTCCACGTTCGGACCCTGGCTCGCGGCTTGGTGCCGGTACCGGTCGATCCGCAGGCGCTATCGGCGGCGCTCGGCGAACTGACCCGCTCCACTGCGGAAAATTACGGCCTTTCATGCCAATTCGATTGCCCGAAGCCGGTTACCGTCAACAGCGCCAACACCGCAACGCATCTGTTTCGAATTGCCCAAGAAGCGGTCGGCAATGCGGTGAAGCATGCGAAGGCGAAAGCCATCAGCGTCCGGCTGGCCGACGGCAACGGGTTGCTGTCCCTCGAGATCAGGGACGATGGGAAGGGGATCTCTCCGAAGATCGCCCCGCATGTGGGCATCGGATTGCGATTGATGGAGCACCGGTGCTCGATCATCGGCGGCCGGTTCAGCGTCGAGAGGCAGGCCGAAGGCGGAACGCGGGTCGCGTGCATCGTTCCGGGTGCGGAGATCGGCGCGCGTGAAAAGGGCTGAATCCGCGGAATCGCGCCCGCCGGCTTCGGTGCTGGTCGTGGACGATCATCCGCTGGTCCGGGAGGGGCTGGTGGCGCGCATCGGCGCACAATCCGACATGCGGGTGTGCGGCGAGGCGGCCGACGCCGATGAGGCGCTGCGGCTGATGCGCCTCGTGCATCCTGCGATCGCGGTCGTCGACCTGGCGCTCCGATCCGGAAGCGGACTGGACTTGATCAAAAGGGTGACCGAGTCGGGGTCGGGCCCCAAGATGTTGGTGGTGAGCGCGTATGATGAGGCCCTCTTTGCGGAACGGGCCCTGCGCGCGGGTGCGCAGGGATACATCAACAAACAGGAGCTCCAGGGTTCCATCATCGAAGCCATCCGGATGGTGCTGCGCGGCGAGTTGTATCTGAGCGCCGCGATGTCGCAGCGGCTTGCGCACCAAGCGCTGGGCGGCCGGCCGCAACGCCACGGCATCGATGCCCTGACGGACCGCGAGATGCAGGTGTTCTCGCTGATCGGGCGAGGACATCCCACACGCGCCATTGCCGAGCAGCTGCACTTGAGCGTGCATACCATCGAGACCCACCGCGAAAAAATCCGCTCGAAGCTGGAACTTCGGACCGGCGCCGAACTCGTGCGGCATGCCGTGCTCTGGGTCCTCGAGAACACAGGCTGATCCCCGTCGTTTTGCGATGTCCGAACGACGGCATGCAACAGCGCTCAAATCGCGGCCAGACCCAAATCCCCGGGAACTCCTCGCGGAGTTTGGGCGTCAGCTCAAGTGAAGGAGGAACCCATGCCGCCATCCATCTTGGAGCCCGCATTGCTGCGCACAACGACCCGGCCCGCATCCATGGCCCGCCCGCAAAGGGGATGGAGCCTCTTCCTGCACGTCGATGGAACACTGCTTGATTTCGCCGACAGCCCGAGCGGAGTCGAGGTGCCTGCGGAACTCGCGCCGCTCTTGCGCCGCGTGTCAGAATCGTTGAATCAGGCCGTCGCCTTGGTCTCCGGGCGCTCGGTGCCGGATCTCGATCAATTGCTCTCGCCGCTGCGGCTGCCCTGCGCCGCGCTGCATGGGGTCGAGCGCCGCGATGCCGGCGGCCAGATTTCCCGCTGCCCGGTCGATTACGTCGGCCTCGACCGCGCACGCCGGGCCGTGCATGAATTGCTCGAGGAGTATCCCGAGGTCGAGCTGGAGGACAAGCGGCTGGCCATTGCGCTGCACTTCCGCCGGAAGCCGCATCTGGGGTCGCCGCTACGCCGCTCGCTGCACGCGCTCGTCCGCGCGCTCGGGCCCACGCTGACGGTTCACGATGGAGCGTACGTGCTCGAGCTCAAGCCGAGCGCGGGCAACATCAGCACGGCCCTGGAGGCCTTCATGGCCGAGCCGCCCTTCGCCGGGCGGCGGCCCATCTGTCTCGGCGACAGGCTTGCTGACGGCCATGCCTTCCGAGCCGTTCATCGTCACGGCGGCCTTGCGATTACCGTGGGCACGCCGCTTCAGTCGCCGTGGCAGTTGCCGGACCCGCATGCCGTGCAGGGCTGGCTGGAGGGCTTCGCGGCGCTACATGGGGGGAGCGGACACTGAGACACGGCGCGGGCGAAACGATCCCGGCGGGAGCCGGGATCGTGCCGTGCGGCGCCCAATTCAAGGTGGGCGATTACTTCGACACTCCGCCGCCGTGCTTGTTCATCGGGTCCGTGGTCACCATGCCGCCGGCGATTTTCTCGCAGGTGCCTTTGGGAACCAGCACCCAGGCGTGCGAATCGCGATCCTTCATCACGGAGCCCGCGCAGGCGCTGACGGGTGTCCCGCAATCGTTCTTGCCGGCGGCAGCGATCCCGGCGCACTTCTCCATGTCGGCGGCCTTCGCCGCCTGGCTCGTTGCCATGAATCCAAGCGCCAATAAGGACGCGACGGCGCCGGCGGCGATCGAGCGGGGTTTTTCCAATAGTTGCATCATGATTCTCCTAGTTGATGGGCCGGGAAGGAGGCGGCGGCGCCGTCTCCCCGCATACTCCGAGTTGGAGGTACCCGCAGTAGACCGGAGCGCGCGCAGATCTATTACGCGACCTTGCCGAGAAGTTGGTCCACCGACCATCTTCCGGGCCCGTAGACGGCGAGAAATGCCGCGATGGATCCCCAGAGCACGTGCTGGGCCAGGGCCGCTTCGTATCCCTCGGCGAGCAGCACATGCGCATAGCTCACCACGGCCATGGCGTTGACCGCAAAGAGGCCGATGGCTCCAAGCCGGCCCATGAATCCGGCGACCAGCAGAGCCGGAAACAGCAATTCGCCGACAGATCCGGCAACCGCGGCGACATGGGGCGACAACAGCGGCGTATGGTATTCGTTCTCGAAAAGGTAGAGCGTGGTGTCCCATGACGTGACCTTGATGTAGCCGGATTTCAGGAATTGCCAGCTGACATAGCCGCGGGCGCCGGCGGCGAACAGCGGTTGCAAGGGATTGAGGACACGAACGGCCAGACGATTTGGCGCCAGAAGGGTATCTATCATGGACATGCTCTGCTCCGGCTGAGTGAATGTTGCGCCAGGGGTCGGGCCGTATCAAAAATCCACGATCGCGTGAATCAACACGAATCGCCGCAGTGCGGCCCCGCCGTCGAAGGTTGGATCGCACCCGAGCCCGTGATCGAGGGCCGACCGGAAGTCGGCGTGCGACCGGAGGGCCGCGAGGAAGGCGTGCTCGCCCGGCTCGAGACGATGGAACTCCAGCCGGCCGCAGGTGCGCGCCAGCAGCAGCCGATCGCCGCCGGCGCGCAAATCGACGGTCGTGGGTTCCGCCTCGCCGACATTGGCCTCCCAAATCTGCAATGCCGGAACGTCCGAGGTGAACAGGCGTGCTGCGGGGTGCAGCGAGAAACGCAACTCGTCGCAGCGCTCGGCGGGCACCCGGGCCAACCGGCCAAGATCGAGGGGCTCGTGGTCGGCTGCCGTCAAGGCCTCCTGATAGAGCCATTCGAGGCGCGCAACGTCCCCGAGATAGCGGTACTCGCCGTGGCCGTGCAGTTCGCCCAGGAAGGGCGCGAAGGAGTCGCCTGCGTGCTGAAGGTCGCCCGACCGGGACGGATGCCGCCTTCGAAAGGTCGAAACGCACTGGCTGAAGTAGCCGGCGCCGACCAATCGCAGCACGGCCGGAAAGCACAGACGCAGACTCTCCTCGAAGTTGGTCGCCGCGTTGTTGGCATAGATTGCCAGCCGCTCGGTCGGACGACCCGTGCGCGCGCTGATCAGCGGCAACGCGGGATTTGAATTTCCACCGAGCAGCGCGCGCAGAAAGCGTTCCTGCAGTTCAGGCAGCTGCATGGAGCTCCCCGAGTACGGCATTGGCCTTGTCGGCTTCGCCCACCAGCACCGGAAGAGGCGGAATGTCGGTATCCCACTCGATCAAGGTGGGCAGGGCGCCGAAGCGGCGCAGCGCCGCGCGGTATAAATCCCACACCTCCTCGCAGACGGGCGCTCCATGGGTGTCGATCAGGATCTCTCGCTCCCCCAGGCTCATTCGGGAGTGGCCGGCCAGATGCAGCTCCTGCACCGCCGCTTGCGGAATGGCCCGCAGGTACCGGTGTGAATCGAACCCATGGTTGCGGGCGGCCACATGGATGTTGTTCACGTCGAGCAAGATGCCGCATCCGGATTCCGCGGCGACGCCGGCGAGAAAATCCCACTCCGTCAGGCGGGAGCAGGCAAACTCCAGGTAGCTCGACACGTTCTCGATCAAGATCTGCCGACCCAGGAGATCCTGAACGGCGGCGATGCGATTGCTCACGTGGCGTAGCGCCTCCTCGGTGTAGGGCAGCGGCAGGAGGTCATTCGCGTGCAGCCCGTGCCTGGAACTCCAGGACAGATGCTCGGACACCAGCATGGGATCGAAGCGCCGGACGGTGCGCTTGAGATGGCCGAGGTGCACCCGGTCCAGCGGATCCGCCGAGCCCAACGACAAGCCGACCCCGTGCAGCGACAGGGGATACCGGGACCTGATCCGGTCCAGGCAGGCCACCCGCGCGCCCCCTGCGGCAAAGTAGTTCTCGCTATGCGCCTCGAACCAGCCCACACGGGGCGACCCGGACAGTACCTCCAAATGGTGCTGCGCGCGCAAGCCGATACCGGCGGCTGCCGGCAGACCTTGGGGGATCGGGGGAGGTTCAATGCAGGCGATCATGCGGTTGCCGTCCAGGCGGGATCACATACCGGACAAGACCGCGGTTGCGGCGGCTTTATTACGGGCCGGTCGCGCCGCTCAGGCGTGGACGTCCAGTCGCCTGGACGCCGGCGCATCGGTGAGGAGGTTTTGGGTGCTGGCGTACAGCCCCACGCCGCGCGGCAAACCGGCAGCGGGGCGGGGCACCGGCGGCTTGCCGGCCGCCGGCGTGTCCGTTTGCGGATCGACCGCCAGTGCAAGGGTTGGGCTGGATGCAACGGCGAGAGAACTCGCCGGCTGGTAGTCGGCCTGAACGTACCACAGCGTGTCATTCGGCCGCGCCGCCACGATGGTGAGACGCTGCAGCACCGAATCGCCCGAGGCTCCCTCGCGGGACGCGGGCGGCCGGACGCCGAACGCGTCGCGCTCGCCGGCAAGAATCAGCGTCTGATTGCTGGGAGTAACTTTCACGTAAACAACGATCCGTCGTTGGTCGAGCGCTCGCGGGCAGCAGCACACCTTGCGCCCAAAGAAGGTCATCGCACAAGCGCAACTGCGTCACGATTTCGCGATTCGAACGATATTGCATAAGCGCAAATGAAATGACAAAGTACTTATAAATTCGGTAGTTATATGATTTTTATCACCAAGAACGACATATTATCAGGGCCTGGGCGTACCATGCCCGGTGGCCGGCCTCGCCGGTAGGCGGTAAATCTCGGCGTGGACATCAACTTTACTTGCACCCAGTGCGGCGCCTGTTGCCGCAATACCAAGGTTCCCCTGACCGTGGTGGAGGCCATGGATTGGCTGCGGGACGGGAACTCGGTGCAGATCATCTGCGAGGCGTGGCCGTGGACCGAGGACAGGTCGAGCTTCGACCCGAAGATCGCGTTCCTGAAGAATCGATCGTTCGCGGCCGCGAGCGGCGCCCTGCCGACGCGGATCGTGGCCACGCTGGTGGCCGACGCGCAGGACAAATGCCCAAATCTGCTCCCCGACCAGCGCTGCCGCATCTACGAGCGCCGGCCGCTGGTTTGCCGGATCTACCCGGCCGAGATCAACCCCTTCCTGCGGATCGAGCCCCGGATGAAGGCCTGTCCTCCGGAGGCGTGGGCGGCGAATCATCCGATCTTCATGCGCGACGGCTCGGTGATGAGCGCCGAGACGGGCCGGGACATCGCGAACTGGCGGGCGACGCTGGCCCCGGACATCGAGATCAAGAATCGTCTATGCGCCGCTCTGCGCTTGGGGTTTGCGGCGGTGGCTCACGAGGGCTTCCTGGTGTACTCGCTCCCGGCAGACGTCCTGCTGCGAGCGCTATCGGCGGCGGTCGACTCGGAGGCGCCCGCCGCGCCGTCTCAATGGCGTCTGGTCACCGACCGGGCCGAGTCCGTCGAGAAATTCTCCTCGGGAGGAGCCGTCATCCAACACGCCGCCGAATTGCGTGCAACCGGCTTCCACTTCATCGGCCTGGCTAGCCCGAAGAATCGCGAACGGGATTCCTGATCCGCCATCCCTCGGCCCACTGCCACGACAGGAGCGAAGGCAGGCCGCACAGCACTTCTCGCATGCGTTTGGCCATGGACACGGCCAGCGCCAACTCGCCGCTGATGCCGAGCGCGTGCCCGAACAGCATCAAGGCGGCTTCTTGCACCCCGAGGCCGGCCGGCACCACGAAGGCGAGGTGCCGCATCGCCTGAGTCATGCTCTCCAGGATCACGGCCGCGCCCGCGCTGATCGGATGGCCAAAGAGGCGCAATGAGAACCAAACCTCGAACGACCCCATCGTCAAGGCCGCCAACTGCAGCAGCCCCGCGGCAAGAAGGCCGCGCCAGCGGCCGAGGCAGGCGCGAAGCTCGCGGTCCAGCGTCGCGGCCCCCTCCGTCAATGCGCCGGCATTCACGAAACCGCCGAGGAATTTCTCGAGCCTGACGAACACCGAGCCGTAGCGGAGCAACATCACGGTGAGGATCGGGGCTGGGAGCGTGATCAGGAAGGCGAGCAGCATGCGGCGGAACTGCGCGCCGGGCGTGCCCAGTTCGAGCAGCAGGATCAGGCCGGCCGCGGTGAAGACATACGAAACGATCAGCGTCAGCACGATCTCGATGATCACCGTGGCGCTGACGGAGGCGCCCCCCAATCCGCGCCAGCGTACCAGGCGCACTCCCACGACGCCGCCGCCCACGCTGGCGACCGGCAGCAGCCTGTCGATCGCTTCCCGCACGCTCGTCACCCAGAGGAGGTATCCCAGCCCGGCGCTTCCTCCCGGGTCATAGGGCCTGAGCAGGCAAAACCACCCGAGCGCGTACAGCAGGAAATAAAGGCCCCGATAGGGAATCAGCCACAGCAGCTGCAGGCCGGCGGACTCCAGCGTGTGCAGCATCGCGGGCAGGTCCGCGCGCAGGACCAGAGCCACGAACAACGCGAGGCCGAGCACCCCTCCGATGTATCCGGCGGTCTTCACGTGAACATCGGCGACCTCAGGTCAACCTGCGCATGTAGCCGTTGGCGTCGACGTCGAACTCGCTGCCGCGCCAGGTGACGCGGGAGGTGAAGAAGCTCCGGCACCATATCCAGCACAGCAGAAGGTCGCGCACCGGCAGCAGCCACAGATCGTCCCAGAGACACCGTTTCCCCTCGATGCGGGGCACGAAGTAGAAGACCAGCCGCACCAGGGCCGTGATGCCGAACAGCGCCCAGGCGCCCGGCGCGGGCCCCTGCCCACCGGCCGCGAGCAGCAGGCCGGCGCATGCGACCGGGAAACTGAAGCTCAGAAAGATCAATCGAAAGCTGCGCGGCCGGAGCACGCGGATGGTGCGCATCCAGCGGATTTCATGGCGGGCGAGGGACGCGTAGTCCTGCTCGTGATGCTCGCCTTCGACCACGTATGGAGAGAGCACGATGCGCAATCCCAGCGCGCTCACCAGTTCGCCCAGACGGTGATCGTCGGCCAGATGGTCCGCGACGGCGGCCAATCCGCCGATTTTTCGCACCGTGTCCTGCCGCATGCACATGGTCTGGCCCGAGACGTATCCTTCATAGCCGAACAGCCAGGCGAGCAGCACCGACGGCAGGTACCACTCGTTGATGTACATCGCGCCCAGCCGGGACCAGATGCTGCCCGTGGGCACGTCCGCGGTACGTGCAGGTGACCAGGCCCACCGACGGGTCGCGGAGGGGCGCGGTGACGGCGGCCAGGTAATCGGGACCCACGAAGGCATCGCTGTCGGCCATCACCAGGTATTCGTGGCGCGCCGTGGCGAGCATGTTGATGAGGTTGCTGACTTTCAGATTGCTGCCGTGCTGACGCGGATCGACGACCACATCGATCTGCAATGACGGGAACTCGCCGATCAGCCGCAGGGCGACGGCGCACGCCGGATCGGCCGGATCGCGTACGCCGAAGATGATTTGATACTCGGGATAGTCCTGCTCGCAAAAGCCGCGCAGGTGCTCGTACAGGCCCGGCTCCGCGCCGCACAGGGGTTTGAGCACGGTAACCGGCGGCAGGTCGGCGCCGGCCTTATCCGGCCTGCGAAAATGCCAGGCCGCAAGCGCCAGGAGAGTGAGAGCGGCGTAGCACGCAGCCAAGCTCAGCGCGACGAGGCCTAGCGTCGCCGCGAGCGTGTGAACAAAAAACATACCGAGTCCCGGCGGCGGCCCGGGGCGCCCTCAGGCCGCGTGCGCGCGCAGGAAGCGGAAGAACTCGACTCCTTCGCGCAATCGCCGCTTCATCATGTCCCAGCTCGACAGCATCTCCCGCACGATCTCCCAGATCTTGTTGGGCCGGAAATAGAACTCCTTGTAGAACACTTCCATGCTGTGGAAGATCTCTTCCTTCGACAGGTGCGGATAGCTGATCGCGGCGAGCTGCACGCCCTTGTCGTTGACCAGATTGACGGCCTCGTTCTCCTCGAGCCAGCCATTCTCCACGGCCTGTTTGTACAGCGTGGTGCCCGGGTAGGGCGCCGCCAGGGATACCTGGATCGTGTGCGGATTGATCTCCTTCGCGAACGCGATGGTCTTCGTCGATGGTCTCCTTGGTCTCGCCCGGCAGACCGAGGATGAAGGTGCCGTGGACCAAGATTCCGAGCTTGCGGCAATCGCTGCTGAAGCGCCGCGCAATGTCGGTGCGCAGGCCCTTCTTGATGTTGTGCAGAATCTGGTCGTCGCCCGATTCGAAGCCCACCAGCAGCAGCCGCAGCCCGTTGTCCTTCATGATCTTCAGCGTCTTGTAGGGCACGTTCGCCTTCGCGTTGCAGCTCCAGGTCATTCCGAGCCGGCCCATGCCCACGGCGATCTCCTCCACTCGCGGCAGGTTGGACGTGTCGGTGAACGTATCGTCATCGAACATGACCTCCTTGACCTCGGGCATGTTCTCCTTGATCCACCGCACCTCCGCGATGACGTTGGCGGCCGACCGCACGCGGTAGCGATGTCCGCCGACGGTCTGCGGCCAGAGGCAGAAAGTGCACTTCGAGCGGCAGCCGCGTCCGGTGTAGAAGCTGACGTAGGGATGTTTCAGGTACCCGATGAAGTAATTCTCGATCTTCAGATCGCGCTTGTACACCGGAGCGACGAACGGCAGGTCGTCCATGTTTTCGATCATCGGCGCGCGGCAGGTTGTGGATGATCCGCCCGTCGGCGATCGCGGTACGAGAGCCCCTTGACCTCCTTCAACGGCAGCCCGTCCGCGACGTCCTTGCAGGTGTAGTCGAACTCCTCGCGGCATACGAAATCCACCGCGGTGGCGGCCTTCAGGGAGCCTTCCGGGTCCACCATGGTTTTCGCCCCGACCATCCCGATCCGGATCTGCGGGTTGTCCTCCCGGAGCATTTGCGCGAATCGGGCGTCCGTGGGGAACGACGGGGTGCTCGTGTGCATGATGACGAGGTCGTAGTCCCGGGCGATCTTGCGGCTCTCATCCACCGTCAGTTCGTCGGCAGGAGCATCGAGCACCCGGGAGTTCGGCACCAGCGCCGCCGGTTGCGCCAGCCAGGTCGGGAACCAGAAGGACTTGATCTCCCGCTTGGCTTGATAGCGGGAGCCGGCGCCCCCGTCGAAACCATCAAAGGACGGCGCCTGGAGGAATAGGGTCCGGAAGCCGGCTGCGGAGGAAAATTCTTCGGTCATTACTCTCATGCCTCGAGGGTGCCATCGCGTGGTTAGTCGCGGATAATACAAGGTTTTTACCCTCTCGTGCCATTTGAGCCCCGGCCGGTGCGAGGGGCGAACGCGCGCCTTCGATGGGGCCGAGACCTCCCGGGTGGCGCCCGCGGGAAGCGGACGATGACATCATGTGTGATATTGCAAAAAGAGCATAACCCATTGTCAGTGCACACGTTTATGCGAGCTTTTAACGTGATCGCGCCCCCGCCGCGGCAAGTCGGGGGCGGCGCGGGCGAACATCGCCAACATGAACCATTCGTCACGGTGCTTGGGAGCCGATCCGACGGCCGGGGAGGCGGCCGGGCCTTCGCCGACGCGCCGATCTGCGTTTTATGAACCCGTGCCTTTTCGATCGACGCCGAATACGGCATGGTTACGCACATATCACGGCGGCTACGGGAATTCCCAACGACGTCCGCCGCCCGGGCATGAGAAACTGTGCCTGGGCGCCGTCGCAAGCGGTCGTGGCGGGCGGGCTGAGTCGAGCGCTGGCCGGGGCATCAGCGCACTGGAATTGCGCCCGCGCGGCCCCATCTTGGAAATACGGCTGGCGGCAGCCTTCACTTTTCCTGCCGCTTCATTGTAAATTATTTGCAGGTTCCGGGGCCTGCACCGAGGGTTCGCCGCGTCGAAGCGGTTGTTCATGAGTGCCAAACAGGGCGTGACGCCCGACGAGACTATATAAATGACGTCAGTTGACTCCGATTCGGCTCCGAGAAACTGGATTACCACGGCGATGTTCGCCTTGACGTTCGCAGCGGCGGTAACCGTGGTACCGTGGTACGGATTCGCCGTGGGCTACCATGCGGCGGCGTGGATATGGTTCACCCTGCTGTTGGGCGCGAATGGGATGGCCATCACCTGCGGATATCACCGCTTGTTTTCGCACGCCACCTACGAGGCCCATCCGGTGCTCAAAGTGGCGTATCTGCTGTTCGGCGCCATGGCGCTGCAAAACAGCGCGCTGGTGTGGAGTGCCGGGCACCGGCAGCACCATCGCTTCATCGATGACGTCGAGCGCGATCCGTATTGCGCACGCCGCGGATTCTGGTTCTCCCATATCGGATGGATGCTGCGCCATTATCCGAGCGGCGAAGCGGACTTCAGCATGGTGCGGGAACTCGAGCGGGATCCGCTCCTGCGCCTGCAGCATCGCTACTATGTTCCGCTGGCCGTGGGGATGAACGTGGGTCTGCCGCTGCTTCTCGGCTGGGCGAGCGGCGATGTCATGGGGACCTTTTTGCTGGCGGGTGTGCTGCGGCTCGTGGTGAGCCATCATTTCACGTTCTTCATCAACTCCCTGGCGCACATCTGGGGCTCACAGCCCTACACGGACGAGAACACGGCCCGCGACAATCCGGTCGTGGCGCTGCTCACTTACGGCGAGGGCTACCACAATTTCCATCACATGTTCGCGCACGACTATCGTAACGGCGTGCGCGCATGGCAATGGGACCCGTCCAAGTGGTTCATTGCGGCCATGAGCTGGCTGGGGCTGGCCCGCAACCTCAAGCGAATCCCCTGGTTCAAGATTCAGCGGGCCATGCTGGACGCGCAATTCAAGCGCGCGGAGCGGCAGCTGTCGGAACAGTCCGGGCGCGCGCAAATCGAGCTGCTCAAGCGCCGGGTGGCCGAGGAGTACGAAATGTTCAGCAATGCGGTCGCCACGTGGACGCACCTGCGGGAACAATGGCTCGTGGACGCGAAGCGCGCGGTTCATGAACGCTGGGAGCGTTCCAATCTGCAGGGCCGCCTGCAGGAACTGGAGCATGGCTTGACGAGTCAATACCAGCGTATGCGCAAGCTCGGAGAGCAGATCGCCTTCGTCGTGACCTGACATGCCCTTTGTTGTGATCTGAGAAGGATTTCAATGGAGTAGCCATGGCGACCGGCCCAGACTCGCGAAACGTCGTAGGGAACGATGCAACGCTGGAGGCTCCCGGTCGCGCGCGTCCGTCTCTCGAGGCGCGATTGCTGCGCCGGCTGCTCGGCAGTCTCGGCGACCCACCCATCGAATTCGAGCTGGCCTGGTCGGGCGAACGCGTCGCATCGGTTCCGACTACGCCGGCGCAGCGGGTGCGCATCGCGGACCGAAGCACGTTGCGCGGCCTGGTGCGCGACGTGCATTTTCGATTCGGCGACGCGTACCGCTCCGGCCTGATCGAGGTCGAGGGCGATCTCGTGGAACTCGTGTCGACGGTGTTCCGCAGCCTCAACCGGCGCAGTTCCCAGGATTCGATCGGCACGCGGGTGGCCGGCTGGCTGCGCCGGCCCCGCCGCAACACGCTGGCGGGATCGCGCGACAACATTCACCGGCACTACGATCTCGGAAACGACTTCTACTCGCTGTGGCTGGGCGATACCATGGCGTACACCTGCGCGTACTACCCGACGGCGGATGCGACGCTGGATGAAGCGCAGCGGGCGAAGATGGACCACGTGTGCCGAAAGCTGCGGATAGGCGCCGCGGACTCGGTGATCGAGGCGGGCTGCGGCTGGGGCGGCCTGGCGCTGCACATCGCGGGGCGCTTCGGCGCCAAGGTACGGGCCTTCAACATTTCGCGGGAGCAGATCGAATTCGCGCGCCGGCAGGCGCAGGTTCGGGGACTCGCGCAACGCGTCGAGTTCGTTGAGGACGACTACCGCAACATCGCGGGCGCTTGCGACGTATTCGTGTCGGTCGGCATGTTGGAACACGTGGGACGGGAGAATTATGCGGAGCTCGGGGCCGTGATCTCGCGCGTCCTTGCACCGGATGGGCGCGGATTGATTCACTCCATCGGACGCAACCGGCCCGAACCACTTCACCCGTGGATCGAGCGGCGCATCTTCCCCGGCGCGTATCCACCCTCCCTCGGCGAAATGATGCAGATTTTCGAGCCGTTCAACCTGTCCGTGCTCGACGTCGAGAATCTGCGGCTGCATTACGCCCGCACGCTGCGGGATTGGAGCAATCGCTACGAGGCCGCCGTGCCGAAGGTGCGGGCGCTGTTCTCCGATGAGTCGTTCGTGCGCATGTGGCGGCTCTACCTGGCGGGGTCGATCGCGGGATTCGAGACGGGCGCCATGCAGCTGTTTCAAGTGCTGTTCGCGAGACAGGAGAACAATGCGATCCCGCTCACCCGCGAGTATCTGTACGCCCGATAGACGCCTCGATGCGTAGCGCCGACGTCATCGTCGTCGGCGGCGGTCCGGCAGGCTCGGCGGCGGCGGACCGGCTGGCCAAGGGAGGTGCCGAGGTCCTGGTTCTGGACCGGGCGAGTTTCCCCCGACACAAGCTGTGCGCCGGATGGATCACGCCCGAGGTCGTGCATGACCTGGGGCTCGATGTTGCGCGCTATCCGCATGGGTTCCTGAGCTTTCGGCGTCTGCACTGGCATGTCGCCGGCGTCCGGTTGCCGCTGCCCTGTGTGCAGCACTCGATACGGCGTGTCGAGTTCGACGACTGGCTGCTGCGGCGATCCGGCGCCGAAACGATCCTGCACGCCGTGAAAGAGATCCGCCGGGACGGGGACGGCTACGTCGTCGACGGCGTGTTTCGCTGCCGGCATTTGGTCGGCGCCGGCGGCACGGCCTGTCCGGTGAGGCGCGCCCTGTTCGACGAGATTCAGCCGCGCTCCCGGGATCTTCAGACCGTGACGCTGGAGGTGGAGTTCCCATTCGACTGGCGGGATCCGGACTGTCATCTGTGGTTCTTCGAGCGCGGCCTCCCGGGCTACAGCTGGTACGTGCCGAAGGCGGCGGGGTGGCTCAATGTGGGTATCGGCGCGATGGCCGCCCGGCTCAAGAAACGGGGCGAGCACATTCGCGACCATTGGCGGCAGCTGGCCGAGCGGTTGTCGCGCGAGTTCGGAATCCCGTTGCCCGATGACCCTCCCGGCTATAGCTACTACGTTCGAGGACCGGTCGAATCGGCGCGCCTCGATAACGCCTACCTGGTCGGCGACGCGGCCGGGCTTGCGACCCGCGATCTGTGCGAGGGGATTGGACCGGCCATTCGCAGCGGCTTCAGGGCAGCCGACAGCATTCTCCTCGGGACACCCTTCGACCTCGCTCAACTCGCCTCCCGAAGCTTGGGTGGGGTCGTCAGCCGATGGATGGATTGGTCCTTCACGCGCGGGGCCGCCCCGGCGACATGATGCATCCCGCCCCAATGGCGCCGATGCCGGTGACTCAGCGAGCCGACGGCGGCATGGTATCGGCACCGCACCGGCTGGCAACCCAGGCCGGCGCGCGTGTTCTCGCCGAAGGCGGCACCGCCATCGAGGCTGCTTTGGCGACAGCGGCGGCGCTCACCGTCGTGTATCCGCACATGACGGGGCTCGGCGGCGATATGTTCTGGCTGATCGCCGAGCCGGGCCGCCTGCCGCTGACCATCGATGGCGCAGGCCGCGCCGGCGCGGCCATGACTCCGGAACTCTATGCGCGCCTGGGATTGCGCGCCGTTCCGTGGCGCGGCCCATTGGCGGCCAATACCGTGGCGGGCGCGGTGTCGGCCTGGGACGCCGCCTGGGCGATCAATGCCCGCTGGGGCGGGCAACTGCCCCTGTCGCGGGTGTTCGAGGACGCGATTGGCGCCGCCGAGCACGGAATCCTCGTCACCGAAACTCACGCGGATGCCGCCGCCCAGTACCGATCCGAACTGGAAGATGTGCCCGGATTCAAGGTCTTGCATTTCGCGGCGGGCGCGCCCCCACGGGCCGGGGATCTCCTGCATCAGCCCGCGCTCGCGCGCACCCTGGCCCTGCTCGCGGACCAAGGACTCGACAGCTTCTATCGCGGGGCGGTCGGGCGGCGGATCGCGGTGGAACTCGCCGCGGCCGGCGTGCCCTTGACGGCGCCGGATCTTGCCGGCCAGCGTGCCGCCGTCGGCACGCCGCTGCGGCTGGCGCTGCCCATGGCCGACGCCTACAACTGCCGTCCGCCGTCGCAGGGCCTCGCATCGCTGATGATCCTCGGACTGTTCGAGCGCCTCGGCGTCGACAAGGCGGAGTCGTTTGCTCATGTCCACGGCATCGTCGAATGCACGAAGCTGGCCTTCGCGGTCCGCGCCCGCGAGATCGGACACCGCGACGCTGCGCACGCGAGTCTCGATCGCTATCTGGAGGCGCAGGACCTCGCCTCACGCGCCTCGATCATCGACCGCCGGCGGGCGGCACCTTGGCAGGAGGGGGCCGGGGACGGGGATACGGTGTGGTTCGGCGTCATCGACCGGGCGGGCCGCGCCGTGAGCGCGATTCAAAGCCTCTATTTCGAGTTCGGCTCGGGGGTGGGGCTGCCCGAGTCGGGTTTCGTATGGCAGAACCGGGGCTGCGCGTTTCGGCTCGACGGTGGAGGCCCCAATGTGCTGGGACCGGGGCGCAAGCCGCTGCATACGTTGAACCCGGCATTCGCGCGGTTCAGGGACGGACGCGCCATGGTATACGGCGCCATGGGCGGCGATGGACAACCCCAGACCCAGGCTGCCGTGTTCACCCGGTATGCGTTTTTTGGCCAGGATCTGCAGGATGCGATTTCGGCGCCACGATGGGTGCTCGGCCGCACGTGGCGCGATCCCGCCACGTCGCTGCGCCTCGAGAGCCGCTTTCCCGAGGGGCTGCTCGTCGAACTCGCCGCGGCAGGACACCCCCTCGAACGGGTCGGGCCGTTCGATCAGCTGATGGGCCACGCCGGCGCCGTCGTGCGCACCGCCGGCGGCGGATACCTCGGGGCCACCGATCCGCGCAGCGACGGAGCAGCGATGGGTTGCGCCCGATGAACACGAATCGTTGTCGCGCGCGCCCCGGATACCCGGTGGACCTTGCGAAGTGGCCCACCCGCGTGAAGCCTTTGTGCGGCTCCAAGGACGGGTATCAACGGCTGCTGGAAAAACACGTTTCCGAATTGAGCGCCCAGCAGCAATTGCTGTATGCCAGTGATCGTCACGCGCTGTTGCTGATCTTTCAGGGCATGGACAGCGCCGGAAAGGACGGCATGATCCGGCACGTCATGTCCGGGGTCAATCCCCAGGGCTGCGAGGTGTTCAGCTTCCGTCCGCCGAGCCCCGAGGAGTTGAAGCACGACTTCCTGTGGCGCGCGGCGTGCCGCCTCCCGGAGCGCGGGCGGATCGGCATCTTCAACCGCTCCTACTACGAGGAGGTGCTGATCGTTCGCGTGCATCCGGAACTCCTCGAGGCGGAAACCGCGGCCAGCCCCCCCGTCCGGGGGCGCAGGCTTTGGGAGCATCGCTATCGGTCGATCGTCGAGTTCGAGCGGCATTTGTCGGCCAACGGCACCCACATCGTCAAGTTCTTCCTGCATCTCTCGAAGGCCGAACAGCGCAGGCGATTTCTGGCGCGAATCAACGAGCCCGGCAAGAACTGGAAGTTCAGCGGGGCGGACATCCACGAGCGGGCCTATTGGAAGCAGTACATGAAGGCGTACGGGCAGTGTCTCGGCGCCACCAGCAGCCGCCACGCGCCCTGGCACATCGTTCCCGCGGACAATAAGGATGATGCCCGGCTCATCGTGTCCCGCGTCATCGTCAACCGGCTGCGGGAGCTTAAAATGACCTATCCGAGGCTCGACCCCGCGCGGCGCCGCATCCTGCGCTCGATCCGCAAGCAGCTCGAGCGGTGAGGCCGCTCAAGGCCGCTCGAAGCCGGTAGCTCCGCCGCCGGCTTGACCGGTAATATCGAGCTTTCCCAATCCGTGAGCACGCCGTGAGCCAACCTTCGACCGGACCCTTGTCGCACCTGCGGGTGCTCGATCTGTCGCGGGTCCTCGCCGGGCCCTTTGCCGGGCAGATACTGGGAGATCTCGGCGCAGACGTGGTGAAGGTGGAACGGCCGCAAACCGGCGACGACACCCGGGCATGGGGCCCGCCCTATATGCCCGACGAGCGGGGCTCGCCCACCGGCGAGTCCGCTTATTTCATGAGTTGCAACCGCAACAAGCGTTCGATCGCGGTGGACTTCGGCGACCCCGAGGGCCGGCGGTTGCTGCACGCCATGGCGGGCAAGGCGGACATACTCATCGAGAACTTCAAGGTCGGCGGGCTGGCTCAATATGGTCTGGATTACGAATCGCTGCACCGGCTCCACCCCGCCCTCATCTACTGCTCCATCACCGGATTTGGCCAAACCGGGCCCTATGCCGCCCGCGCAGGCTACGATTTCATGATTCAGGCCATGGGGGGGCTGATGAGTGTGACGGGCCATCCCGACGGATCGCCGGGAGGCGGTCCCATGAAGGTGGGCGTGGCCCTGGTGGACGTGATGAGCGGGCTCTACTCGGTGATCGGCATTCTCGCGGCCTTGAGACATCGCGAACGCACCGGCGAAGGGCAGCGCATCGACGTGGCGCTGCTCGACGTGTCGATCGCGGGGCTCGTCAATCAAGCCATGAATTATTTCGCGACCGGGCATTCGCCGCAGCGGCTCGGCAATGCCCATCCGAACATCGTGCCTTATCAGGACTTTCCGACCGCGGACGGGCACATCGTCATCGCGGTGGGCAACGACGGACAATTTGCACGATTGTGCGAGGCCATGGGCCGGCCCGAGTGGGCGCGAGACCCGCGCTTCGCGAACAATGGGGCCAGGGTGCAGCATCGCACATCGTTGATCAGCCTCCTCGGGACGGCGAGCCGCGAGCGAACCACGCAAGGGTGGATCGACCTCCTCGAGTCGGCGGGCGTCCCCTGTGGACCCATCAATCAGCTCGACAAGGTTTTTTCGGATCCTCATGTGGTGGCGAGGGGCACGGCCGTGCGCCTGGCGCATCCGACCGCCGGAACGGTGGGGCAGGTGGCGAGCCCGCTGCGCCTCTCGGAGACGCCGGTGACCTATCGGCGTGCGCCGCCCACGCTGGGGCAGCACAGTGCGGACGTGATCCAGGACTGGCTCGGGGAGTGAGGTCGATCAAAGGGGGCGCCATGGATTCGCAACGCGGACCTTTACTCAAGCGGCTGGCCGAGCGCACCTGCGCGTGGTCCGAACACTGGTTTCCCGATGCCTTTGCGTTTGCCTTGGTGGCGGTGGCGATCGTCGTGGCCGGCACGCTGTCCATCGGCGTGTCACCGCTGCAGGTCGCCGTGAGCTTCGGCGACGGGTTTTGGAGCATCATTCCCTTCACGATGCAGATGTGCTTCATCGTAATCGGCGGCTATGTCGCCGCGGACTCCCCGCCGGTGGCCCGATTGATTCGCCGGCTGGGCGCGCTTCCGCAATCGCCAAGGGCCGCGATCGGCCTGGTCGCATTGGTCGGGATCCTGGTTTCGCTGATCCATTGGGGATTGAGCCTGGTGATTGCCAGCCTTCTGGCTCGCGCACTGGCGCGCCGCGCCGAGCTGCGTATGGACTACCGGGCGGCCGGCGCCGCGGCGTGTCTCGGAACCGGCACCGTGTGGGCTCTTGGACTGTCGTCATCCTCCGCGCAGTTGCAGGCCAACCCCGCCAGCATGCCGGCCGCCATGCTCAAGGTGACCGGCGTCATTCCCTTCGGATCGACGATTTTTCTGTGGCAGTCGATGGTTCTCGCCGCCATCCTGGCGGCGGTGAGCACCTTCGTCGCCTGGAAGTCCGCGCCCGCGGGCAGCGAGGCGCGGACCGCGCGGGACATGGGCATCGACGTGGCCGAAACCGACCACTCGCTGCCGGGGCGCACGCGGCCCGGCGAGTGGCTGGAATATTCGCCGCTGCTCAATCTGCTCATCGTCTGCCTGGGCGCCGGGTGGCTGGCGCGGCAGGTGCATCTGAAGGGATTGGGCGGAGCCATCGCCAATCTCAATACCTACAATCTGTTGTTCTTGATGCTGGCACTGGCCCTGCAATGGAGACCGCGCCGTTTTCTCGCAGCCGTGAACCGCAGTGTGCCAAGCGTCGCCGGCATTTTGATCCAGTTCCCGCTGCTCGGCGCAATCGCGGGGCTGATGACCACGGCCACCAATGGGCAAGGGCTGAGCCTCGCCCATCACATTGCCGGCGCATTCACGTCCATTGCGACCCCGGGGACATTCGCGCCGGTGGTCGGCGTGTATTCCGTGGTGCTGGGCTTCTTCGTGCCGTCGGGCGGCGGCAAGTGGCTGATCGAAGCACCCTACGTGATGCAGGCCGCCAACCAGCTCCATTATCATCTCGGATGGACCGTACAAATCTACAACGCCGCCGAGGCTTTACCGAACCTTATTAATCCATTTTGGATGCTTCCGGTTCTGGGCATGCTCAAGGTCAAGGCGCGTGATCTCATCGGCTTCACCTTCGTGCAGTTCCTGGTGAATGCACCTTTGGTCCTCGCGCTTCTATGGATATTGGGAGCGACGCTCTCGTATCAACCGCCGGTCATGCCGCCATGAGTAATGGATGACAGGGTCGACCGCGGCCGAGAATTGACGCATCATCCGGCCACGCGGTCCCGGATACCTGTCCCCCGCGCGCAAATGCAGATCGGAGCGACATCTTTATAACCATAAGGGGTACCGGTCATGATTTGTCCCAAGTGCCATCTCGCGAATTCCGACGACGCGCAATTCTGCAGCCATTGTGGCGAATCGATACGGAGCGGGGCGGGCGTCCCGCCGGCGCCGGACTCCGGCGTTCCGGGCATGGCCAGCGCGGCAGCCAGCGCCGGCCCGGACGCATGGTCAGGCGCCGCGGCTCAACTGCCCGGCCTGATCGAGCGGATCAAGAACATCCTGCTCCGCCCCAAGACCGAGTGGCCGGTCATCGAGCGCGAACCAACGGCGATCGTTCAGCTGTACACCGGCTATGTCGTTCCGCTGGTGGCGTTTGCCGCGCTCATGTCGTTCGTCCGCTTGTCTCTCATGGGCGTGACCACGCCTTTCGGAGGCACCTTCCGCATGCCGCTGGGGGACGGGATTACGATGCTGCTGGTCCGGCTGCTGGCCGGATTGCTGGGCGTGTTCGTGGTGGGATTCATCATCAACGGCCTTGCGCCCACGTTCTCCACGGCGCGCGACAACCGGCAGGCGCTCAAGACCGCGGCGTATGCGTTCACGCCGGGGTGGCTCGCGTCATTGTTCGTCTTGATCGGGGGCTTGGGCGCGCTGCTGCAGTTGCTGGCCGGGCTGTACGGCATCTACCTTCTGTACCTGGGGTTGCCGATCACGATGAAATGCCCCGAGGACAAGGCCTTCGGCTACACGGCTGCCGCGGTCGTGTGCACGATCCTGCTGGCCGTGGCCTTCGGCATCCTCAGCCGGGCGACGGGAGGGTTCGCAGGCTACGGCTCGTTCTAGGGCGCGCGGCGAAAGGCCCACCTTGCGCTAGGCGACCTGCGCGGGTTGCGGCTCGTCTTTGGCCGGACGTTCCTTGAGCCATCGAATGAGCACCCTGTAGAAGGTCTCAGGCTCGATCGGCTTGCGCAGATGATCGTTCATGCCTGCCGCAAGGCAGCGGGCGCGATCCTCGGCGTAGGCGTTCGCCGTGATCGCGACGATCGGCACCGATCCCTTGCCCGGGATGGCGCGTATCTCGCGCGTGGCGCTGAGGCCGTCCATGAGGGGCATCTGCATGTCCATCAATATCAGCTGATAGTCATTTCGCATCGCCATGGACACCGCGATCCGGCCGTCGGCGGCGACATCCACCTCGGCTCCCAGCCCCCGCAGCCACTCGGTGATCACCTCTTGGTTGACCACATTGTCCTCGGCCACCAGAACCCGGGGAGCGACGCGCCGGCGCGCGATGGTCGTCTCCGCGGTGGACCTCATGCCCCGATTCAACGTGGTCTGCGACGCCGGGGCCGCATGCAGCAGTCGCGCCGTGAACCAGAATACGCTTCCGGACCCAGGGCCGCTTTGCACTCCGATGTTGCCGCTCATCAGGCCCGCAAGCCGGCTGCAAATCGCCAGCCCAAGGCCGGTGCCCCCGTAGCGGCGCGTGGCGGAGGCGTCGCCCTGTTCAAAGGCGCGGAATATCAGCTGCTGCTGCTCGGACGGGATGCCGGGACCGGTATCGGTCACCTTGACGCGCACCACGACGTTCGCCTCGCCGGTCTCGACGACTTCGGCCTCGGCCGACACCGATCCGCTCTCGGTGAATTTGACCGCATTACCCACCAGATTCAACACGATCTGCGCCAGGCGGACCGGGTCGCCGCGCAGCGTCTCGGGCACGCCCGGGTCCACGCTGAAGCGAAGCACCAGGCCCTTCTCGCGGGCCTTGTCGGCGACCAACGCGGACACCTGATCGAATATCGACGCGATGGAAAGAACTTCCTCATCGAGGGTGAACTTTCCCGCCTCGATCTTCGAGATGTCCAGCACGTCGTTGATGACGGCCAGCAAATGCCCACCGGCCGTCCGAATCTTGCGCAGCCGCTCCTTTTCGAGCGGATCGGCGCAGCTCGACTCGAGCAGCTGGCTGAATCCCATGATGGCGGTCAGAGGAGTGCGCATCTCATGGCTGATGTTCGCAAGGGACATCGATTTCGCGCGATTTGCCGCCTCGGCCGCGCGCAGCGCGCGATCGAGGGTGTCCGTCCGCTCCGCGACCATCTCCTCGAGCTTTTCCCGGTACATCAGCAGCTCGGCGGACGAGCGCAGTTCCTCGGTGACGTCGCGGCGCACGTACAGGTGCTGGCGGATGCGCCCATTGGGCTCGCGGATCGGCGAAACCCGGGTGAGACTCGTATGGACCTCGCCGTCGGCGACGCTGCGCACCAGCGCGCCGTGCCAGGAAACGCCGGCCTTCAACGCCTGCGCCAGTTGCGTGAGGGTTTCGCGTGCGGTCGCACCCGCCGTAAGTTCCAGCAGATCGCGGCCCATCAATCGATCGCTGCTGATGCCCGCCTCGACGAGGAAAGCATCGTTGGCGAATTCGATGCGCCCTGCGGCATCGGTGACGACCACGCCGTTCGAACTCTGGGCGACGGCCATGCCGAGTTTGCGATTGTCCTGTTCGACGCGAGACAGCTGGGCGGCCATCGCCTGATATTTGTCGACGAACGCATTGAAGCCGATCGACAGCCGCCCCAGTTCGTCGCGGGAAGTGACGGCTATGCGCCGGTTCAGCGCCCCATCGTCGTTCGCGGTGTCGTTGAACGCCTCCGCAAGCGCCTCGACCTGGCGGGTTGCGGCGAACGCCGCCATGAGCCCGAACAGCAGGCATGCGGTGAGGCCGGCGCCGGCGATGGCGACGCCGGCGATTGCGGCGCGTTTCGAATCACGGAGGGACAGCGCCACCGCGTCCGCAAGCCGCTGTTCCGTTCCGTCGCGGAAGGCACCGAGGTCCTTGCGGAAGGCCGGCAGTTCGTCGTCCATGGCGCCGATGAGACCGGGTGGCGCGGCGTGCTTTGGGCCCAGCAAGGCGGCCGAGACGGCGTAGGCGTCGGCGAAGTAGCGGTCGAATTCCGCGCGCAGGCGCCTGACGGCGGCCGACTGCGGGGCGTCGATCGCCTCGAGCTCGGCAAATGCGTCGCTCACGGCGCGCGCCTGCTCCTTGGCATCCTGCAGCGTCTCGCGCTCATTGGTGGATTCGGCTGAGCTGAGCGCATCGGCGACTTTGTCGAGCGCGGCGATATTCTTGGCGACGCTCGCGAGGGCGGGGATCTCGATGTCCCGGATGTCGGAAAGGCGCGCGTTGTTCTCGTGAAACACCGCGAGTGTGTAGGCGAGATAGATCATCGAGCACAGGGCGGCGGCGGCGAGAGGCGCGGTCAGTTTGACCAACAGGGACGCCGGCCGGGAGGTTCTGGATGACATGAGTCGGGTGGTCGTAGTCATGGCTTACGCGCCTAACCAAGACGAGTCGGCCGCCCCGCGGACTTCTGCAGCGCCGCGCCGGGGATAGTGACGCGGTTCACAATCGGGCCGGGGCGGGCGCCGCGCGCAGCCCCGGCCCCCGGGAGGCCGCCGTGCAGGGGGCGCGGCGGTGCTGTAAGGTTCGGTTGCCATGAAGCGCGTGTCGAAAACACAGATTGCAGAGCTCGCGAGCACGTATCCGACCCTCGACGGACTGTCCAGGGAGGAACTCTCCGAAGATCTCGAGCGCGATGGGGTATCCGTCAGCGCGCCGCCTGATACCCGCCTATTTGAGGAGGGGGCGGTGTGCCGGGGGTTCCCCATGGTTCTCGAAGGCGAGGTTCAAGTCGCGCGCCGGTCGCGCGCCGGCCGATCCATGGAACTCTATCGTGTTTCCGCCGGCGGGGTGTGCGTCGTGTCGGCGACGGGCTTGCTGGGACGGTGCGCAATGATCGCGCACGGCACGACGACTCAGGCGACGAGGCTGTTGCTCCTGTCGCCCGATCTGTTCGAGAAGTGGACCGGGCACCTGCCCTTCCGCAGGTTCATATTCGGCACGTTCGCCGAGCGCATGACCGACCTCATGGCAGTCGTCGAATCGGTGGCGTTTCAACACCTGGATCAGCGCCTGGCGGACTACTTGCTCGGGCGCGGACGATACGTGCGCTTGACTCATCAGGCGGTCGCGGACGAGTTGGGAACCGTGCGCGAGATCGTCTCGCGCCTGCTGGAGCGCTTCCATGGCGAGGGCTTGGTGGCTCTCAGCCGGGAATGCATCGAGATCGTCGATCCCATACGGCTGCGAGCCATTGCCGGCGGACGGGAGGAGGCACCCCGAGGTCTGTAACCAAAGTCACAGAGCGCAGATCTCCGGCCTGTCAATCTGCGATGGTTGACCTAAGGAGTATGTGTGATGAATGCCAATGTGGGAACGGTGGACCGAGTATTGCGAATCGTCGTGGGCCTGGCCCTGATCGCCCTTGCCGCGGTCGGAAAGATCGGCTGGTGGGGCTACATCGGCGCGGTGCCGGTTCTGACCGGATTGTTGCGCCTTTGCCCGCTTTACACGATTCTGGGGATCCGAACCTGTCCGATGGCGACCAAGGCGCCGTAACATCAGACGCTGCGTTTCGGCTGTGATCGGTGCGGCCGGTTCGGGTAGCATGAGCGCCTCCCGGCCGACCGACAACGGATGCAGCGCAAATGGCGACGAATCAAGACCTGCGAGCGATCGTCACCGTGGTCCACGAGGGCGGCATCGCCGTGGTGACGGTGGACAATCCTCCGGTGAATGCACTGTCCACGAAGGTCCGGGCGGGCCTGCTGGAGGCGGTCGGGGCTGCCGACGCGGATCCCTCCGTCAAGGGCATCGTCATCGCCTGTGCCGGCCGCACGTTCTTTGCGGGCGCCGACATCCGCGAATTCGGCAAGCCGCCTCAAGACCCGTCCCTGCGTTCGCTGATCGACCGGATCGAGAGCTCATCGAAGCCCGTGGTCGCGGCCATTCATGGCACAGCGCTGGGCGGCGGCCTCGAGTTGGCCATGGGATGTCAGGCGCGGATCGCGGACCCATCCGCGGCGATGGGATTGCCCGAGGTGACTCTCGGCATCCTTCCGGGTGCCGGAGGCACGCAAAGACTGCCGAGGCTGATCGGCATCGAGCCGGCAATGCGCATGATCGTCGAAGGCAAACCGGTGGCGGCCGCGGAAGCGCTGGGCCTGGGACTCCTCGACGGGATCGACGCGGACCTGCGGGCCGGCGCCCTGCGGCTCGCGGGGCGGCTGGCGGCCGAAGGCACGCTGCGTCGAACGCGTGAACTGCCGGTACCGCCGCCCGACGCGCCGGACTTGTTCGAGGCCGAGGCGTCACGGTTGGCGACCCGGCAACGGGGATTTCCGGCGCCCCTGAAGGCCCTCGAAGCGGTGCGGGCGTCGCTGGATCTGCCTTTCGAGAAGGGGATGGCGCTCGAGCGGGCTGCATTTACGGGGCTGGTCGCATCGCCGGAATCGAAGGCGCTTCGACATGTGTTCTTTGCCGAGCGCTCGTTCGGCAAGCCGCGCCTGCCGGCCGGGGCCGCGGCACGTCCCGTCGATGCCTCCGCCGTCATCGGGGCGGGCACCATGGGACAGGGCATCGCCCTGTGCTTGGCCGAGGCGGGCATTCCGGTCACGCTGATCGACGCCGACGCCGCCGGCCTGGCGCGGGCGGACACGGCAATACGCAAGTTCTATGATGGGCGGGTGAAACGCGGCCTCCTCGGCCGCGAGACGGCGGAGCGGCGCATCGCGCTCATCGACCAATCGGCGAATCTCGCAGACGCCGCCCGGGCGGACGTGATCATCGAGGCGGTGTTCGAGGACCTCGCCGTGAAGCAGGACGTCTTCAGCCGGCTCGACGAGATCGCAAAGCCGCAGTGCGTGCTCGCATCCAATACCTCCTACCTCGATCTGGACCAGATCGCCGCCGTCACGCGCCGTCCCCAGGACGTGATCGGGCTGCATTTCTTCAGCCCGGCGCACATCATGAAATTGCTCGAAGTGGTGCACGGGACCGCCACCAGCCCGGACGTCATGGCCACCGGGGTCAGCTTGGGCGCCCGCCTCGGCAAGTTCGCGGTACCGATGCGCAATTGCTACGGGTTCACCGGCAACCGCATGCTCGCACAGCGAACGCGTGAAGCGTATTTCCTCCTGGAGGAGGGCGCGACCCCCTGGCAGATCGATCGTGTGTTGTTCGACTTCGGCTTCCCCATGGGTCCGTTCGCCATGGGGGATCTTGCAGGGCTCGACGTGGGCTGGCGAAACCGCCAGTTCCGCCTGGATCGGCTTACGCCACGCGAGCGATCCTGCGACATTCTCGATCAGCTTTGCCGTCTCGGCCGTTTCGGCCAGAAGAGCGGCCGGGGCTTCTACGTGTACGACGAAGACCGGCGCGGAACGCCTGACCCCGCGGTGGAGGAGTTGATCGTTCGCCATTCGGCGGCGGTCGGCCGCACCCGCCGCACGATCAGCGACCGGGAGATTCTGCAGCGCTGCCTCTATGCCCTGATCAACGAGGGAGCGAAAATCCTCGAGGAACGCATCGTTCAAACTGCCGACGACATCGACATGGTGTGGCTGCACGGCTATGGATTCCCGCGCTACCGCGGCGGTCCGCTCTTTTGGGCCGACACCATCGGCGCCGCTTCACTCATCGATGGCATGAAGGCGTTCGCCCGCGAATTCGGCGCCGAGTACTGGGCGGCCGCGCCGATGCTCGCGCGCATGGCGCGCGACGGCACCGGCTTCTACGGATCTGCCGCCCAATGAGGTTCGAGGATTTCATTCCCGGCGCGGTATTTCGAGCGGGACCGCGCGAGGTGTCCGAGGAGGAGATCGTCGAATTCGCGCGGCGCTACGATCCGCAGCCCTTCCACATCGACCCACAGACGGCGAGTTCCAGCCGCTGGGGCGGGTTGATCTCGAGCGGCTGGTTGACGTGCTGCGTCGCCATGGAACTCGCGGTGCGCAGCGTTCTCGATGGGTCGGGATCCATCGGATCGCCGGGAATCGACGAATTGCGCTGGGAAAAGCCGGTGCGCCCCGGTGATCGTCTGGAATTGTGCGTAACCGTGCTGTCATCGCGCATTTCTTCGTCCGGAACTACGGGCATCGTGCGCTGGCGCTGGGAAGTCGGGAATCAAAGCGGCGTGAGGGTGCTCGCCTTGATTGCGACCAGCTTCTTCGAGGTTCCGGATACCCCCCCGATGCCGGACCTGCAGCGGGCGAAAACGATCTGACCTTGCCCGGGTGGCTGATCTATCATTGGAACCGTGGGGCGCGCTCGTCCCGAAAAATTCGCAATTCCGGCATGCAATGGGGCTTCGATCATGTTCAAGGCATTGGTGGTCGATAACATCGGCGGCACGATTACCTCCGGAGTGCGCGAACTGAACGAGTCGCACCTGCCTGCGGGGGAGGTCACGGTGGCGGTGAAGTACTCGACGGTCAACTACAAGGACGGCCTCGTCGTGACCGGCGCCGGGGGCTTGGTCAAGCAATACCCCCATGTTCCCGGCATCGACTTCGTCGGCACGGTCATCGCCAGCGACCATCCGGCCTATAGGACGGGCGATGAGGTGATTCTCACGGGCTGGCGCGTGGGCGAGGTCCGATGGGGCGGCTACGCGCAGCGGGCTCGGGTCAATGCCGACATGCTGGTCGCGTTGCCCGCAGCGCTCACGCCGCGTCATGCGATGGGCATCGGGACGGCAGGGCTGACCGCCATGCTGGCCGTGATGGCGCTGGAAAGCCACGGACTCACGCCTGCATCGGGCGAAGTGCTCGTCACCGGGGCTGCCGGCGGTGTCGGTTCGATCGCCACGGCCGTTCTCGCCAAGCGGGGATATCAGGTCACGGCATCGACGGGCCGCGCCGAGGCCCACGAGTATCTACGCGCACTGGGCGCCGACTCGGTCATCGATCGGGCGCCCTTCGCGGAACCGGCCAAGCGGCCGCTGGAGGGCGAACGTTGGGCGGGCTGCATCGATTCGGTGGGTGGAAATACGCTCGCCCGGGTTCTGGCGCAGACCAAGTACTGTGGCTCGGTTGCGGCGGTGGGACTGGCCGGCGGCAGCAAGCTCGACCATACCGTGATCCCGTTCCTGTTGCGTGGCGTGAACTTGCTGGGGATCGACTCGGTGATGTGCCCGACCCCCCGGCGAATTGAGGCATGGCGACGGCTGAGCGCGGACCTGCCGACCGAACGGCTCGAATCGATGATCGTTCCGGCCGGCCTCAAGGATATCCCGCGGCTGGCATCGGAAATCCTGAAGGGACAGGTTCGCGGCCGCGTCGTCGTCGATGTTGCTGCGTGATTCAGCGGTGAATTGACGGCCGGTTTGTCGGCTGTTCGGTGGTTCTGCGAGCCGCCGCCTGCGATAGTGGGCCCTTTTCGGCGAAAGAGCGGTCAGACAGTGGAATCGGTCGTCAGTGGACATAAGCCGGTGGAGACGGCATTCGATTCCTACCTTCTATTGGCGAAAGGGCTCCTGGGAGAACTCTCGGGCGCGTGCCTGTTCGACGCGCACTGGCGCCTGCGCGGGCACGGCGGACGCATTTCGGGACTCCTGATCCAGGAATGGGCGGGAACGCTCGGCTGGAATGGGACCCAGCCCCGGTTGCCCGGCGCAGTGGCGATCAGTCCCGGAGAATGAGTCACCGCGATTCCCCTGGAACAATCCGACACGATGCTGCTGGGGGTATTCTGCGTCCAGCAGTCGGTGGCCATTCTGCCCACGTATCCCGCTCGTTACGCCGCCGATATCGCGAAGCTCCTCAGACCACTGCTCGATTGTGTGCACCGCGAACTCTCGGCCGCCCAGCAGGTTCGCGAACGCGTGCAGACCCTGACGGAGCGAACGGCCGAGCTCGAATGGCTGTTCAAGGTCACCAGTCATCTAAAGGGCGGCTCCGACGACGGGAACGCGATCAAGGAACTGCTCGCCGCGGCGGCGGATGGAGCGATCAAAAGACGCTGCACGGCGTGTGGCTGCAGACTCGCCAGCACCTGCTCAATTGGGCAAGCAGGAAGAACAGCCCGCTGGTGGTCAACAGCGCCCTCAGCAGGGGCGATCCGGCGCCCCGGTGCAAGATTCTCGCCGTGCCGGTGGTGCGGGACGGGAGCCGGGTGATCGGCGTCCTTGCCTTCTACAATCCGCCGTTTGCCGCGAATTATGCGAGCCGCCATGTCTACCTCGCGAAGCACCTCGGGCTGCAGGCGGCCGCGGTGATCGACCTGCAATTCGACCTGATGACGGGCCTGTACACCCGAAGCGGACTGGAGAAGATGCACGCGTCCCTGGCGGACGACGCAGCGCCTTCCCACAGCTGCATCCTGTATCTGAACGTCGATCACATGCACGTCGTCAACGAGTTGCACGGATTCGAAATCGGGAATGAACTGACCGTGCGCGTTGCCGATCTGCTTTCGCCGCCGGGCTGTTGCTGGCGCAGCGAATCCAGTCCGCGGCCGACGATCTCGAGATCGGCCCCGCTGAATCTCCGGCCGCCGTGTCGCTCAGCTGCGGTGTGGCCGATCTTGTGGCGACGCCGGACGGCCTGGATCGGGCCATTGGGCGGAACTCGCGTGCAAGACGGCCAAGAGCCGCGGGCGCAATCGCGCGGAACTCTACACCATCGATGATGCATCCACGAGGCGCCGGCACGACGACATCCTGGGCGCCGGCCGGCTGCGCGCCGCCTTGAAATCCGGCCGCCTGTTGCTATTCGCGCGACCCATGAGTGGCGGCGCGCATGCTCCGACCGGCCGTTACCAGGTGACGCTTCGGATGCGGGACGAGCAGGGCGTCATCGTCACGCCGGACGGACTGCTCGGCGGCGCCCTGCGTTATGGGCTGCGGCCGGGCATCGATCGCTGGACCGTGCAGGGCGTCCTGCGCCTTCTGGTGTCGCACCGCACTCTGATCGCGACGCGCGGTATCGGGATCTGGATCGGAGTCGCGGCGCAGTCGGTCGCCGATCCGGATTTCGTGAGCCAGGCTTGCGAACTGCTGCGCGAGGCTGCCTTGCCGCACGGGTGCCTCACGATCGAGCTCCCCGAACAGGCGGCCCGGGAATCCTTCGGGCAGTCGAAGAGCTTCGTCGAGCGGCTGAAGGCCCTCGGCTGCCGATTTGCCCTGGGCGGGTTCCGGATGGACAGGGACGCGCTCCTGCATATTCGACAGTTGGAGATCTCAGCACTCCTGCTGGCGCCCGGCCTGGTGCCCGCGACGATACGATCCATCGTGGATTTCGCGAACTCACTGTCCGTCGAAACGATTGCCGGGAGCGTCGATGCGCCGGGGGCGGCGGCCGACATGCGGCGTCTCGGGATAGGCCATCTGCTGGGCGAGGCCACCGGTCGGCCGGAGCCGCTGGAAGCCACGCTCGGCGGCCTGCGTGAGGACGAATCCCGTCGGCTGCGCCGCCTCCATCTCGAGATATAGTTTCGCCGCGCTGCGAGCCGGCTAAGGCGCGATCCGAGCGGCCGCCAGAACGGCGGTCGAGCGTTCGCCCAGATCCGCCGCGGAGGTCCCCAGAGCGAAACCGTAGGGGCCTGCGTCGATGCGCCATCCGTTCCGCTTTTCGTCCCAGCGGCCGAGCAGGTGCGGATCGAGGGCGAGTTCCACCTTCCGGCTCTCGCCGGGCTCGAGCGCCACCCGCGTAAAGCCTGCCAAACGCAATGTGGGCACGCCGGAGCTCGACACCAGATAGACCTGCGGAACCGCCGTCCCCGCGCGCAGGCCCGTGTTTGTCACGGCGAAGCGGGCGGTGAGCCCCAATCGTGCGCCCGGTGTTGCCCCAACGCGCAATCCCGATACTTCGAAAGTGGTGTAGCTCAAACCGAATCCGAACGGGAACAGCGGGGTCGAGCGGCGTTTCGCATACCAGCGGTAGCCCACATCGGAACCTTCCGCGTAATCGACGGTGGCCGGGCTTCCCTCCGGAAGGCCGAGCCCGGGGATTGCCGGTCGCGGCAGCTGGCTCTCGTCGACGGGAAAGCTCATCGGCAGGCGCCCCGAGGGATTCGCAGCGCCGATGAGCACATTCGCGATGGCCGATCCACCGCGCTCGCCCGGGTACCATGCCTCGAGCACGGCATCGACGTCGTCGATCCATGGCATCTTCACCGGGTTTCCCGTCTCGAGCACCACGACCACGTGGCGATTGGCGCGGGCGAGCGCCTCGATCAGCGCATCCTGACCCTCGGGCAGACCCATCGACGCATGATCGTATCCCTCGTTCTGCCATTGCGTGGCGAAAGCGACCACCACGTCGGCGCGGGCGGCCGCGGCGGCGGCCGTCGCCACGTCATAGCCGCTCTGAAATTCAACGGACGCCTTGGGCAGCGCCGTCTGGAGCGCGGCCAGCGGCGGTGAGGGCATGTACAGCGCGCGGACGACAGCGCCTATCTCGCCCGGCGCGCCCACGGGGATCACCACCGATTTGCCGCCATAGGGGGTGACTTGGCTCGATCCTCCACCGGACACGACGCCGACATCGGCATGTCCGCCGACGATGAGAATGCTGTGCGTGCCGGTGGGCAAGGGCAGGGCACCGCGATTCTTGAGAAGCACGATGCCTTCCTCGGCCAGCCGCTGCGCCACCTGGGCATGCGCACCGTAATCGATCGGCCCCTCCTCGGGGGCGCGGTCCGCACCCACCGCGTACAGGGAGCGCAGAATGCGGCGCACGGCGGCCGACACCTGCGCTTTCGTGATCCGGCCCGCAGCCAGCTCGGCCTGCAGCGGCGCGCCGAACCAGACCTTCGAATCGAGCTGCGAACCCGACTCCTGATCCAAACCCTTGGAGAAATCGGACGCATCATGCACAGCGCCCCAATCCGACATGACCCAGCCGGGGTATCCCCAGTCGCCCTTGAGCACGCGGTTCAACAACCAGTCGTTGCCGCAGGAATATTCGCCGTTCACCTTGTTGTAGGCGCACATCACCGAACCCGGCCGGCCGCGCGCCAGAGCCAATTCGAACGCCAGCAAATCCGACTCACGCAGCGCCGAGCGGTCGATCCGCGCATCGAGGGTCGCCCGCAGCGTTTCCTGGTCGTTCAGCGCGAAATGCTTCATGGTCGATACCACACCCTGGCTCTGGATGCCGGCAATGGACGACCCGTCCATCGTCCCGGCGAGCAGCGGGTCTTCACCCAGGTACTCGAAGTTGCGCCCGTTGCGAGGATCGCGCGCGAGATTCACACCCCCGGCGAGCATCACGTTGAAACCCTTGGCGCGCGCCTCGGCACCGATGGTCGCGCCGGCCCGATACGCGAGATCCGGATCGAAGGTGGATGCGATGGCCAATCCCGACGGCAGCGCCGTGGCGACGTCGTCGGGACGCAATTGCAGCGGATTGACCACACCTAAGCTCGCGTCGGTTTCCATGAGATCCGGTATGCCGAGTCTAGCGACCCCCGGGACGTAGCCCGCCGTGATTTTGAGTCCCGGCGGCAGGGTCCAGTGATCATTCGGCCCGGGCGGGAGGGCCATGATTCCATGCAGCAGCTGAAACCGCTCGGGATCGGTCAGGCGCGCCTCGACCGCGGCGGCTCGTTGATCGGGGTCGGCGGCCGCTCCCATGGATGAGTCAGCCGGTCGGGCGACGCCGGCCAACGCCAAACAGGGAATGAGCATCGCGCAAGAAGCCCGGAAGTCGCGCATTTTCCTTCCTCGTCGCTCAGAACCGCACGCGTATCCCGCCGAAGGCGCTGATGATACGGGTAAATATCTGCCCGCCCCATCTGATATGTCAAACGCAGGCATCGCGCGGCGCGTGGCTCCCCGAGAGACGCGCTACACTTCAATGCATCGCAGTGACGGAACCGGGAAATGAAGCGCGAAACCATTGCAATCCACGGAGGATTCGACTCCGATCCCACGACCAAGGCCGTCGCCGTGCCCATATACCAGACGGCGGCCTATTCGTTCGACAGCGCGGAGCATGGCGCGGCGCTGTTCAATCTCGAGGTGGATGGATACCGGTATACGCGGATCGGCAATCCGACCACGTCCGTCCTGGAGGAACGCGTGACGCTGCTCGAAGGCGGCGTGGCATCGCTGTGCGTGGCCTCGGGGCAAGCGGCCGTCTACTACGCTGCCCTGAACGTGGCCGAAGCCGGCCGCAACATCGTGTCGGTGCCGCAGTTGTACGGGACGACCCACACGCTGTTCGCTCACATTCTGCCGAAAATGGGCATCCAGGTGCGCTTCGCGAAATCGGATCGCGCGGCGGACATCGAAGCGCTGATCGACGGCGAGACGCGGGCCGTATTCTGCGAAACGGTGGGGAATCCGGCGGGAAATGTCTGTGATCTGGAGGCCATCGCGGCGGCGGCGCATCGGCACTCGGTGCCCTTGATCGTCGACAATACCGTCGCCACCCCGCTGCTGGTGAGGCCGTTCGACCATGGCGCCGACGTGATCGTGCATTCATTGACCAAGTTCATGGGCGGTCATGGGACGACGCTGGGCGGGATCATCGTTGATGGCGGCCGCTTTCCCTGGAACGACCATGCGGAGCGCTTTCCCATGTTCACCCGGCCTGACGACTCCTACCACGGCCTGGTCTACACGAAGCACTACGGCGCGGCCGCATTCGTCGGGCGGTGCCGCAGCGTCCATCAGCGCACGATGGGAGCGGTGCTCTCGCCCCTGAATGCGTTCCTGCTGCTGCAGGGCATCGAAACGATCGCGGTACGCCTGGACCGCCACATCGAGAATGGCCGAATGGTGGCCGAGTTCCTCAACGGGCACGCCCAGGTCGAATCGGTGAATTACGCCGGGTTCCAAGACAGCCCCTTTCATCCGCTGGTGCGAAAGTATCTTGGCGGCCGGGCGTGTTCTCTGTTGACCTTCGAGATCCGCGGCGGCGCGGAGGCGGGGACGCGGTTTTACGATGCGCTCAAGCTGTTCAAGCGGCTGGTCAATCTCGGCGATGCAAAATCCCTGGCCTGTCATCCCGCATCCACCACTCATCGTCAAATGTCTGCGGAGGAGCAACGGGCGGCCGGCGTGCGGCCCGGCACCATCCGACTGAGCGTGGGCATCGAGCACATCGACGACATCGTGCAGGATCTGACCCAGGCTCTGGCCGCAGCGGGAGGGTGACGCATTTGCCGAAGGAGTGGCATTACGCGCCCGGCGTCCCGGACGGGCGGTCCAGATACTGGGCGCGACCATGAGCGATCGAGACTTGACGCCGGTCGTTGCCGCCCTGTTCCCGGATGCCCGTGAACGCGAGGGTGTGGAGGCGTGGCTGACCCGCGAGTTGGGCGCGGCATTGCCAAAAATTCAATCCGGGTCCGTGACGCCGGACCTCGATATGGAGGCGTTTCGCCGCGAACTCGCGGCCTTCGACTTCGCCGCGTCGATACCGCTTCGAGAAGCGGCGGAGTGGACGCTACGGTGCCTGGCTCACGGGATCGTTCAGATGGGAAGTCCTCGCTACTTCGGCTTGTTCAATCCCGGCGCCTCCTTTCCGGCGCAATGCGCCGACCGCATCGCGAGCATATACAATCCCCAGCTGGCGAGTTCAGCCTCTTCGCCGGCGCCGGTGCAGATCGAACGCCATCTGCTCTCGGCTTGGGCGCAGCGCGCCGGGCTCGGCCCGAGCTCCACGGGCACCTTCGCCAACGGCGGCTCCGAGGCCAATTACACGGCGCTCATTTGCGCGCTGACCGCGGCGCACCCGGCCTTCGGCTCGGATGGCGCGCGCGCCCTTCCGGGTCCGGCGCGCTTCTACACATCGCGGGAATGCCATATCGCCTGGTTGAAGATCGCACATCAGGTGGGCGTCGGCCGGTCTGCCTTGCGGCTGGTCGATACGGACGGCGGCGGACGCATGGACCCGGCGGCATTGTCGCGGGCCATCGGTGCCGACCGGGCGATGGGCGCCGTACCGGTCATGGTCGTGGCCACCGCGGGCACCACGGGGGGGGAATGATCGACCCGCTGCACGCCTGCGGCGAGGTCGCTGCGACGGAGCATCTTTGGTATCACGTGGACGCCGCTTGGGGCGGCGCCGCGCTGGCCTCGGAGACCTTGCGCCCGCTGCTCGATGGAATCTCCCGCGCCGATTCGATCACGATCGACGCGCACAAGTGGCTGGCCACCACCATGGGGTGCGCGATGTACCTGACCCGGCGTCCCGATCTCCTGTCGCAAGCTTTCCATGCCTCGACCAGCTTCATGCCCTCGAGCGTCGCGGACGTGGACCCTTATCTTAACAGCGTGCAATGGTCGCGCCGCTTCATCGGCCTGCGCTTGTTCCTGACCATGGCAGCCGCGGGCTGGAAGGGGCTCGGCGCGCACGTGGAGCGCAGCGTCGCGGTGATCGAGATCGTCAAGCGGCGGCTGCAGTCCCGCGGCTGGCGCGTCGTGAACGACTCGAAATTGGCGGTCCTCGACGCCGTGCCCCCGGCCGCCCTGGGCGATTCCCGCTCTGTTGCGCGCCGGGTTGTCGCCTCCGGACGCGCCTGGGTCGCTCCCGCTACTTTCGAGGGCCGGGACGTCGTGCGCATTTGCGCGACGCACGGGCAAACGGGGGAGGACGACATCGATGAACTCATCACGGTGTTGCATACCCCGGGCTAGCGTGCCGTCATAGGCGGGATCGCGCCATCCAGGTCGGACTAAGCGCTCCCGCCCAGCATCTTGCCCACCAAGGCTGCGATGGAGTCGATGCTCCGAAAATTCTCCGGGGTGATTTCATCCTGAGGGATGGCGATATCGAACTCCGCTTCCACCGAAAGCATGAGATTCACCATTTTCATGGAACTGACGCCCAAATCGCTGAGCTGACGGCCCGTGGGAAAGGGATCCGGAACGGGCGCCGTGGGCCCCAAGATGGCGGCGGCGAGTGCGACCAGCCGGTCTCGTATTTCCATGGTCCCTGCACTCAATCGCAATCTCCGTGGCAAAGCCAATTATCATACAGTCCGCGGGCGGCCCAACAAGTGCCGGGGGGCACCCGCAGTTAACATAGTCATCGCGATGACCCCGAAAGTGGCTCGCTCCCGCGATCATGCATTGTTGGAAGAGCCAGACACCATCATAATGGGCCGTAAGCCGGATCGAGCGCATCCGTGGAACCCCTAGATGGAGGAGTCATTACATGGCAGTTCAAGCGCCATCGTCGGCTGACGCGGCGAGGGAAACCTTTCACGAGGACGATCTGCGGGCGCGGATCCTCGCTGTTACCGACGTGTCCAGGGCCTTTGCCGGCGCGGTCGACCGGGATGCGAGGTTTCCTCACGAGAGCTTTGCGGAAATTCGCAGGCAACGGCTGCTTGGGGTCATGGTTCCAGCGTCGATGGGCGGGGCCGGAGCCAGTCTTGGACAGGTGCTCGACATCTGTTATGCACTCGGGCAGTCGTGCGCCTCGACGGCGCTGATTTACGCCATGCATCAGGTCAAGGTCGCCTGCGTAGCGCGGCACGCAGGAGGCAGCCACGCGATCGAACGGATATTGCGTCGCGTCGCGTCCGATGAGTTGCTGCTCGCCTCCTCGACGACCGAGGCCCAGGCGGGCGGCAATATCCGCTCCAGTGAAGCGGCCGTGGTGCGGGACGGCGATCAGGTGACGTTGGAGCGCAAGGCCACGGTCATCTCCTATGGCCGGGATGCGGACGGGATCGTCACGAC
This sequence comes from uncultured Gammaproteobacteria bacterium, assembly GCA_963707765.1. Lineage (GTDB taxonomy): Bacteria > Pseudomonadota > Gammaproteobacteria > Steroidobacterales > Steroidobacteraceae > Bog-1198. The sequence goes on from CAVPQZ010000001.1 coordinate 1,301,146, forward strand.
TGCGCGACGCAGCGCCGAATCCGCCGCTTCCGATCAGGTCCTGTTGGTGCTCTTGAAGCCCGATTACACCCTCGAGCCGAGCCACAGCTGGGATACGCTGGGGATGCGCGGCACGGCCAGCGAAGGTTTCACGCTGCGCGCGCGCGCGGCCGCCGACCAGATCCTGGCCGAGCCGTATGAGAAGATTCATGTGCAGACCATGGTCCCGCACGCTCACCTGGCGTGGGGATCGGCATGGGCGGGGATCGCGGCCGCGGCGACGGCCAAAGCGCAGGCGTTTGTGCGCCACGCGTCTCGGCAATCGGGAGGGCAGTTGCCGCCGGGCGCCCCGCATTTCACCCAGGCCGTCGCGTCCCTGCGGGCGCTTCGCGGGGCCTTGGCTGCCGCCTTGCATAGCTACGAGGCGGTAATGGCCGATAACCAGGCAACCTCGTCGCTTGAATTTCAGTCGATGATCACGCTCCTCAAAGTCCAGGCTTCGGAACTCGCCGCGGCTACGGTGATGGCGGCGATGCGGGCCTGCGGACTATCGGGCTACCGAAACGATTCGGAATTCAGCATCGGCCGTCACCTTCGCGACGTGCTCTCCGCTCCGATCATGATCAACAACGACCGGATCCTGGCGAATCTTGCGACCACTTCGTTGATGACGCCGCTCCCGACGTCGATCACCGGTTGACGGCCCCATGGAGTCGCCCGTCGAACGCCCTTGGCAGACGCCCGCCGCACCGACCGGGCCGCTCGCGCATCTGAAAGGTCATCTGTTCAAGCCCATGGGCGCGAGCGGCGTCTATGCTCGAACCGCCCTGTACACCGGGATCCTCGAACGGCTGGAGCATTACGTCGACAGGTTGCGCGACCCGCGGAGCGAGGTCATGCGCTTCCCGCCGGTGATGAGCCGCAGCCAGCTGGAAAGGTCCGGGTACCTTGGCAGCTTTCCCAATCTCCTCGGCTGCGTGTGTTCGTTGCACGGGAGCGAGCGCGATATCCGCGCCGCAGCCGACCAGCTCGATTCGGGCGGCGACTGGACCTGTGCCCTGGCACCGTCGGATTTGGTCTTGACACCCGCGGCTTGCTATCCGCTCTATCCCATCGTGGCGGCCCGCGGGGCCATCCCGGCCGGCGGTTTGCTGTTCGACATCGAGGCCGATTGCTTCAGGCGCGAACCCTCGGAGCACCTGGACCGGATGCAGTCGTTTCGAATGCGCGAGTTCGTGCGCCTCGGCACCGCCGAGCAGGTCGTCGAATTTCGCGAGCTGCACATGGCGGCGGCGGGGCAAATCGCCATCGACCTCGGCCTGCCAACCACCATCGAGGTGGCGAGCGACCCGTTCTTCGGCCGGGTGGGTCAGATCAAGGCCGTGAGTCAGCGCCAGCAGACACTCAAATTCGAGCTGCTCGTTCCCTACTATGCGGGCGCGACACCCACGGCTTGCATGAGCTTCAACTACCACCGCGATCATTTCGGCAACGTCTGGAATCTCGAGGCGTCGGCCAATTCCGTGGCGCACACGGGTTGCGTGGCGTTCGGGATGGACCGGTTGACGGTGGCGCTGTTCGCCGTGCACGGCCTGGATCCCGCGCGGTGGCCGGCGGCGACGCGGCACGTGCTGTCGATCTGAGGCGGCTGGGGGACGCGTATGCCGCTCGATCCCCGAATACAGCGACTTCTGCAACTGCTGGACGCGAGTCATCGGCGCGAGGCGCCCTGCCTGTCGGTGGCCGAGCGCCGTGCCGGCCTCGAGGCGCTTATGAAACTGGGGGGTCCGGCGCCTCCGATCGGCCGAGTGGAGGAGCGAAGCGTGCCTGGAGCGGCCGGTCCGCTGCGAGCCCGGGTGTACACACCGCTCGGCCTCGGCGAGACCGACCTTCCGGGCTTGGCCTATTTTCATGGGGGTGGCCATGTGGCGGGGAGTCTGGACACGCACGAGTCGATTGCGCGTGATCTTGCGAATGCCGGCCGGTGCCGGATCGTGGCGATCGACTACCGTCTGGCACCCGAGCACCGCTTTCCCGCCGCCATCGACGATGCGCGGTGTGCCGTGGCGTACATCGCATCCCACGCGAGTGAATTCGGGATCGACGCCGGACGATTCGGGATTTGCGGGGATTCGGCGGGGGCCACCCTGACCGCGGAGGCCGGTCGCGCGCTCGCCGGGACGCAACCGATTGCCCTGCAGGTTCTCATATGCCCGATTCTGGACCACGCGAGATCGACGCCGTCGTGGCGGGAGTTCGCAAGCGGCTATCTGATCGACACCGCAACCCTGGCGCAGGATCTCGGCCACTACCTGCCGCGAGGCATGGATGCAGCCGATCCACGCGTATCGCCTCTGAGGGCGGCCAGTCTGCGCGGAATGCCGCCGACGTTCATCCACACGGCAGAGTACGACCCTTTGCGCGATGAAGGGCGGCAGTACTTCGAGCGATTGAACCGGGAGGGATGCGAGGCCACGTACACGTGTCATCCGGGGATGATCCATTTTTTTTATGGGTTGAAGGCGGTCATTCCGTCGGCCGGCCGGGCCTTGGCCGCGATCGGCGAGGAGATTCAGGGCGCGTTCACCCGGGCGGCGCTGCCGCCGGTGAGAGCGCCCGGGCAGGCACTGGAGAGGCGCGAATGAGCCAGCGTTCGGATGCGGAAGCAATTATCAAGTCGCTGCATGGCGCGCGGCTGAGCGGAAACTTAAGCTCACTGTGCGCCCATTTTTCCGATACGGGCCGCTTCGAAATCGCGGGGGCAAGCGCCGACAAGCCCATCTCGATCAGCGCCGATGGACTGGCGGCCTTCCGCCCCTGGCTTGCCATGATGGTGAAGGTGTTTCGATTCAGCAATTACTCGCTGGAGTTGTTGCTGGTCGAGGGCACGCGGATCGCCGCCAATTGGCATGTCGACATTCACTCGAAGGTGACTGGCATCACGGTCCGCACCGAACTCGTCGATCTCGTGGAGACGCGAGGCGGACTGATCGTGGCCTACAAGGAATTCTTCGTCCCGCGTTGATTCGAGGGGCGGCGACGCCGGCTATGCGATCGGCGGATCGCCGTCGCGAGGCATCGTCGTCAAGGCCAATTCGATGTTGTCCGCCAGCTTTGCGGCGAAGTGCGCCGCTTCGAACAGGCGTAGCGACTTGTAGAATTCCGCCTTTTGTCGATAGTGATCGATATCGCCGATCAAGACCTGGCGTATTTCCTCTTGCATTGCATTCCGCTCCTATTCCGACCTCAGTGTCACGCAAACCTCGTGTGCGCCTCCATCGTCGACCAGCGGAATGGCCGAGGCACCCGCCGATCCTGAAACCCCGTCCACGACGATCTCGCGCGTGCCCCGGTTGACCCCCGACGGATTGGCCACCTTGATGTGGTACGTCGATGAGCCGAATCGATAGGTGATCTCGAACCCCGGCCAGTGGCGGGGGATGCATGGATCGAGCTGCAGGGACCCGCCATGCACCGTGAACCCGAGGATGGCCTCCAGGGCGGTTCGGTACATCCAGCCGGCGGAACCCGTGTACCACGTCCAGCCGCCGCGCCCGACGTGCAGCGGTGCGGAGTACACGTCCGCGCACGCGATGTAGGGCTCGACTTTGTACCGGTCGACCGCTGCCGCGGTGCTTGCGTGACTGATGGGGTTGAGCAGGGAAAATAGGCGTGCCGCGGCATCGCCGTCGCCGAGTGCCGCGAACGCCCAAGCCGCCCACGCGGCGGCATGCGTGTATTGGCCGCCGTTCTCGCGAATGCCGGGCGGGTAGGCCTTGATATATCCGGGATCCTTCGGCGTGCGATCGAACGGCGGCGTGAACAGCCGAACGAGGCCGTCGCCGCCGCGGTCGACCAGTTGTGCATCGACCGCGGACATGGCGCGCGCCGCACGCGATCTTTCGCCGGCCCCGGAGAGCACCGCCCAGGATTGGGCGATGGAGTCGATCCGGCATTCGTCGCTGTTTGCCGATCCCAACGGTGTGCCGTCGTCGAAATAGCCGCGGCGGTACCACTCGCCGTCCCACGCGGCGCCTTCGATCGCCCGCAGCAGCGCGCGCGCGTGATCGCGCCATGCGGAACCCCTGGCCGACTCGCCGCGCGCCTCCGCAACGGGAGCGAATGCCAGCAGCGCCGTATAGAGGAACCAACCGAGCCACACGCTCTCGCCGCGTCCGGCGGCGCCCACGCGGTTCATGCCGTCGTTCCAATCGCCCGTGCCGATCAGGGGCAGACCATGTTCACCGGTCTGCAGGCTGTAATCGAGCGCCAAGGCGCAGTGCGCGAACAGCGATCCCGACCCCACTGCGCGTGGCGAGGCGAACAATTCATGCTGGTCGGGCGGCAAAGGCCCGCCTTCGAGGAACGGAACTTGCTCGTCAAGGATGGCGGCGTCCCCGGTTACCGACATGTAGTGCGACGTAACGAATGAGAGCCAAATGCGATTGTCCGATATGCGGGTTTGAATGCCCGGGCCTGAGGGCAGCCACCAATGTTGCACGTCTCCGGCCTGGAATTGCCGCGCAGCAGCGCGCAGGATGTGTTCACGGGCCAGCTCCGGGCGTGCGACGCAAAGCGCCATGACATCCTGCAGTTGATCTCGGAAGCCGTAGGCACCGCTGGCCTGATAAAACCCCATGCGCGCCCAGAGCCGGCACGCCAGCGCCTGGTAGAGAAACCATCCGTTCGCCATGAAGTCCAACGCCCGATCCGGCGTTTTGACCTGCACGGCGCCCAAAGTCTGGCTCCAGAAGGCGGAAACCTTCTGCAGGATGTCGTCGGGATTCAGGGTGCGATATCGCGTGACCAGCGCCGCGGCCTCATCCTCGGACACGCCTTCGCCGAGCAGAAAGACGAGCTGCACGTATTCGCCCGGCGCAAGGCGCTCCTGCGTCTGCAAGGCGCCGCAGGGATCGAGCCCGCCGCCAACCCGGGTCGACAAGGCGCGGCCGTGAAGGAGCGCCGCGGGCTCCGCCAAGGACCCGTGACGACCGAGAAATTCCCGCCGGTCGGCGGTCCAACTTTGCTGGCGGCCGCACAGGTCCATGAAGGCGACGCGGGCGGGGTAGGAGGCATTCCAAGGATTTCGCGCCAGCAGCGCACCGGTGACGGGATCGATGGCGGTGACGATGAACTGCGCGGACCGGCTTCGCTCCCTGCCGAGCACCCAATCCAAATAATGCGTGATGCCGAGATTGCGCGCGCGTCCACTGCGGTTGGTGATCCGCAGCCGCGCGATCTTGACCGGCCCGTCGAGCGGCACGAACTGCGTCAACTCCAATGCGATTCCATCTGCTTCGTGGTCGCAGCGTGTGTAGCCGAAGCCGTGACGAACGAGGTAGGGCGCCTCATCCCGAATCGGCAAGGGCGTTGCGCTCCACAGCGCGCCGGAATCCATGTCCCGCAGGTAGATCACGTCCGCGGGTGCGTTGGCGACCGGATCGTTGGACCAAGGCGTGAGCTGATTTTCGCGCGAATTGAGCGACCAAGTGGTGCAGCTGCCGTCGGTGGACGCCATGAAGCCGAAGTCGGCATTGGCGATGACGTTGCACCAGGGCGCGGGCGTCCAGCGATCCTCGTCGATCCTCGTCACATACTCGCGGCCATCGGCCGTGAAGCCGCCGAGGCCGTTGAAGAAGGCGAGGTCGGGCATCGGGGCCCCCCCTCCCGGCGTTGCCGGATTCGGCGCCGGGGCGCGCGGACGCGGCGGACCATCCAGCCCCCCCAAAGCTGCCAGCTGATCGGTGAGTTGGCCGCGACTGGCCGCAAAAATTGCGCGCGCAGCGCAGTACAACAGCTCGCGGTCCGCATCGCCGAGCGACTGCGCGCGCAGCAAGAAGGCACGGCCGCTCCCCGGCAACGAGTCGGCGCGAACCGAAGCAGCCGCCGTTGCGGCCATTGCCTCGATTTGCGCTTGCATACCATCCGCTTCGGACGGTGTCCCGTCGTTCAGGATGACGAGGTCCACGGCCAGGCCTTTCGCCCGCCAGTAGGTGTGGGCGCGCAGCAGCGATTGCACGAGCTTAAGGTCCCGAGCGTCGATGCGGCCGAGAACGATGGGCAGGTCGCCCGAGATGCCGTGGGTCCAGAGCGATGCCTGACCGAGGCGGTTTCGCGCGAGAACATCGCCGGAAGCGCGGACGGCAGGCTGGGAATACAGCACACAATTGGCGGCGCGCTGAAATGCGTGGGTCTCGCCAGGATCGATGCCCCACTCGCGCAGACTGGCGTCGGCCCGCCCCGCACTCGATGCCTTCAGGGCATCGAAAGACGATGGCTGGCAATACGCCTCCGCCGCCGCCACGGCCTGCGTCCGAGTCGGCGCGGTGATGGTCCAAAATGCGGCTCTGGCCGTATGGCCGGGCTCGACCCGAAGTCGGCGCCGGAGCGCAAACACCGGATCGAGCACCGTGCCTGCGGTGTTCGACAAGGGTCGCCCACCGAACACCGCGGCGGCCTTCCGCAGCTCCCGCCCGCGTCCGAGAAATTGCGCCCGGTCGGACTCGAACTCCAGGGCGGCACCGGCGCCCTCCATTGCGCTCACGTGCGCAAGCCATAGCTGCGGCACTTCCGGCGAGCCGCGGCGTGTGGCAAGAAGAGCCCCGGCAGCAGCGTGGAACTCCGTTTGCACGAACATCTTGGAGAACGCCGGGTGCGCGGAGTCGGCCGCCGCTGTGGCCAGGACGACTTCCGCGTAGGAGGTCACGTCGATATCGCGCGCACAGGAATCCAGATTGGTGATCGAAATGCGGCGCACCTCCGCATCCCCGGCGGCCGCCAGGAAAATCTCCATCACGGTGACGAGGTGCCCATCCTGGCGGGAAAACTGCGCTCGATCCTCGAAGAATTCCACGGCGTAGCGGTCCGGCTCCGTGCCCAGAGGCTGATAACCCGCCGACCAGACCTCACCGGTACCGGCGTCGCGTAAGAAGACATAGGAACCCCAGGGATCGCAGGTCACATCCTCGCGCCAGCGCGTCAGCGCGATATCGCGCCAGCGGCTGTATCCGGAACCGGCGGTGGTCACCATGACCGAATAGGGGCCGCTCGACAAGAGATGGGTGAGCGGTGCCGCCTGGTGCGGTGAGCTGAAGCGGCGCGAGTGCGCCGCGTCGCCCGCGTGCAGCGGCGCGACCGGGTCGGAAGAGGTTGGCATGAGAGAAGGATTCTCCTGCAGCGCGGCGCCAATCGCAACTCGATGGCAGGCCAGAGACCGCTCCAGCGGTCGCTGCCTGCCTCGAGCGACCTAGTCGTCGTCGGACGACGGCACGCTACCTGCGACCTCCGCCGCCACCTTCGCGGCGTCGGCGCCGGCCACGGGGTATGACTTCGACCAGACGATCGATTTATCGGCAACGGCCGTGATCCTCACCGTGAGCTCATTCGGAGCGGCCGCATCGATGGCGCCGCACAGGACATAGCTCGCTCGGCTGGCGCGCCCGCGCTCGAGAGCGCTGCTCAGATCGCATTTGGGGAGGGGGTTCGGCGACAGACCGACCTGTCCGTGGTGTGCGATGGCGACCCGGCCGTACACCATGGCGAACACCGAATCCGCGACCTTTTGCGCGGCGGAATTGCCGGCGGGTGCCGTGAACGGAACGGCGAGGATCGGCCTTTTCGCCGTTGGAGCGTCGGAGTCGTCCTCGGCGAACTCGCGGGCGATCTGGTCGCCGAGCTTCGCGATGTCCGCGGCATTGGAACTGCCCTGATACTGACCGGCGATGGTCTTGAGTTTATCGGCCGCGGCCGGCGAGATCCTATCCGATTCGTGATGATGGGGAGTGCACCCCCGGGACAGCAGGACGATGCCCAACCAGATCAAGACGACCACTCGGGCCCATCGGGGCAGCCGCCTGAAGGCGATGCGCGCCGACTGGAACATCCAACCCAGGATGTGCGCCCAGAATGCAACCCTCTGTCCGGGTTCCTCCTTCGGAAATTCAGGGTAGGCGAGTGCGGTCGGCGGCTTCGCGGCGGGTCGGGCGGTCTTCCGTTTGGGGTCCGATTCCGCGATCTCTCCCGCCGCGATGCGCCGGCAAAGGGACTCGAAAGCGGGTGTCGGGCGTCCTCCGGGAACCTTCAACCATTGGACGGCCAGGAACTTCTCGGGAACGCGCGCCGCAGATTGGTCCGTGTCGTCGATGACGATGGGCAGCAGAAAGAGGTGGTCATCCGCCATGTCCAGGGTGCGCTCGACCGCAAGGCGCCACTCCCTGCGGAAATACCCCTCGCGCCGCGCTTCGGTCTGGGCCGACACGAGCGGCATGAAATAGTCGCACTCGCGGATCTGCTTGCGGATCTTCTGATCCCAGAGATCGCCGCCGCCCAGTTCGCTCTCGTCGTACCAAACCTCGAGGCCGTAGGAGGGAAGGATTGCTCCAAGGGAGCGAGCCACCTCACGGTCCTCCGACGCATAGCTCAGGAAAACGGTGGGTATTGGTCGGCCGGGCTTTGCGTCGAGATCGGGCACTGCCTAGCGGGTGTTCATGCGCATGACGGGTGCGGTCTTCGCGCGGCCGGGTACCTTGCGGGCGCGGCGCGCGAGGCGCATGAAATGGTGGGCAGCCTCATCCTGTACGTGAGTCTCAAAGTCCCGATAGGCCTGGATCACCTCGCGGCCCAGAGGCGTCAGGGTCGCGCCGCCCCCGCCCCGGCCGCCCGTGCTGGCCGTGACGAGGGGTTCCTCGAAGGACTGATTCAAGCTCACGACCAGTTGCCAGCCCCGACGATAACTCATGCCGAGGTCGCGCGCCGCCTGCGAAATGGAGCCGCTGCTGCCGACGTGTTCCAGGAGCGCAATCTTGCCGGGGCCGATGGCCTCGTCCGGCCCAAAATCGATGCGAAATTTGATGCCGGGCTTTGACATGGCTGACCTCCGGGCGAAGTTTAACGCACTTCGTCCATACCGGGAATGCGCGGCGCCTTCGTGCCTGCGCGTCGACGATCGCCCGCCTGCCGGGTTGCATCGTCCCGGCGTGCATGTCACGATATATACGTCCGAATATAACGCCAGGGATGAATCCTCTTACCGAGGGATAACAATGAAAAAAGCAGCTCTTGCCTTGACCGTCGCGAGCGCCATCGCCGGCGCGGCTCATGCCGCCGATAGCTCGATCGAGATCTATGCGATCATCGACGACAGCGTGGGGCACATCGAGCATTCCTTGCCGACCAGCGACATACATACGTTCGGGTTCAACTCGTACAATATTCCGGGGCAGGACCAGGGGTCGAGGTGGGCCGTGGTCTCCGGCGCCGAACAGATGTCGCGCTATGGGCTCCAGGGCAATGAACTGTTCAGCAACGCAATGAGCGCCTTCTTCAAGCTGGAGGGCGCGATGAACACCGCCTCCGGCCAGATCGCCAACAATGGCCGGTCGGTCCTCAACAACGCGAACAGCCTGACCACCATCAGCAGCGCCTCGTCCATCAACGGCCAGGCGTTCTCCCGCGCCGAATATGTGGGCATTTCGGCCCCCCTGTTCGGCTCCATTGAACTGGGACGAACGATCGCCTTCTCCACGGAGCAGATCTCCGAATTCGATCCCCTGCACGCATCCGGGCTGTACTCGCCCATCGGCTACTCCGGGACGATCGGCGGCGGGTTGGGGATCACCGAGAACGGCCGTTTCGACAACAGCATCCGGTACGAGGACAAGCTTGGCCCCGTGAGCTTCGGCCTGCAGTACAAGATCGGCCAGTCCGACAGCTCGGAAGCCGCCGACGTCGGCTCGGCTCTGGAAGGGATGGTGGGCTATCGCAGCGGTCCCTTGAGCGTGGAACTGGCCGGATCCGAGACGCGCAATACGCCGGCCCTGTCATACAAGCTCTTTACGAATGACGTGGGGCTGCGGGTGTCGAACACCTTCGGATTCATGCTGGGGGCCAAGTACCAATTGACCTCGCAGTCCTCGGTGTACGCCGGTGTCGAACACACCGATCAGACCATCCCCTCCAATTCGAACAACTGGAGCACCCAAATCACGTCGTACTATGGCATGCCGCTCGCCGGATTCGTCACGGCCAAGGCGTTCGGTTCGAGTTGGGGCGATGCGCCCATTCTCGTGCTGTGGGCGGGCGGTGACTATGATTTCACCGAGGCCCTCGGCCTCAGCGTCGGCTATTACAACGTCAACAACGGCGGCAACAGCCACAACGACCAGTACACCAACCAGCAGTTCTCGATCATGCCGGACTATCGGTTCAACAAGCGCTTCGACGTGTATGCGGGGGTGATGATCGCGCACTACACCGGGCCCTATCTGCAACAATTCAATCCGCTCTCCCTGGCGACGGGAAACGTCCTTTACGGCATTGGCCTGCGGGCCCGGCTCTCGAAGGACTTTCCGTTCTAGGCCGCCCACTAGCCGGTCAGAAACGCGCCGCGCACGGCGCGCCTGTCATATTCCAAGAATATTCCGATTGGATGACATGTTTCGCCCCGGCTTTGCGCCTTTGTTGGTTACGAGCAGAAGAAATCGGGCTCGCACATCAACCAGGAGCATGAACGATGAGGATGAAGCACATTATCAGCGCGAGCGGCGCCGCCATTATCGCGGCTGCGCTCGCAACCCCGGCAGCCGCCCTAACGGTGGAGGACGGCACGTACGTTTTCGAGGCGGCAGATACATCACAACAGACGTTCACGGTCTCAACTGACAGTAACGGATTTACTGCGGTGACGTCACTGGGTATCGGTTTCATCGAGCCCTGCAACGTCAGCGGAACCGAGCCCCCCTACACGCTCAACACTGGCTGGGGCTTCGGCGGTGACTATGTCATCAAACCGAGTGGAAAGGTCACGTTTTCTGCGACCGACAATTACTTCACGTTTGATATCACCCTCGACTTCGGCGCCTTAGGGACCGCCACCGGCGGTACGATCACCTCGTATGGCGTGACCTTGTACCCGGAGGATCCGTTTAGCGCCAAGCCGAAGAAGGCGTTGTTCTGCGAATCGCCGCTCCAAAGCATGACGTTGGTAAGCTTTACGCCTCCGACAGACGCACCCGCAATTAGTGCGCCTCACACTGCGAAATCCGTCCACTCGGCGGAGTGAGCCGGCAATCGCGATAAGGTCGTCCTTCTGACGGGAATTCGCGGCGAATATCGTCCGTTGTGGTGCAGCGGGCGATATTCGACGAAGGAGATACGGGCTACCAGCGCCCGAGACACTCCAGAAAGCGCCGGGTTACCCGGACCTAGTACGCCGCGGCTTCACGAGGTCTGCGGCCGGCGGGCGCCATGGCGCATGCTGGGTTCGTGAGGATCGTCAATGGCGCCTTGGACGCGGGTGCCGTGCGCATAGGCGAAAATCCTCGTGAACTCGGCGCCCAATAGGAAGATCTGAGCCGAGTAGTAGATCCAGAGCAGCAGCACGAGAAATGAACCCGCCGCGCCGTAGCCCGACGTGAACGCGCTCCTGCTCAGGTACATGCTGATCAATGCCTTCCCCACGGTGAACAATACGGCGGTCACCAGCGCCCCCGTCCACACGTCGCTCCAGGCAATCGTCTGATGCGGTAAAAGCTTATAGATCATCGCGAACAGCAGCGTGGCAAGACCCAGTCCGAGGCCAATGTCGGCAACGAACAACAGTTCTTTCCAGCCGGATATGAGCGATTCCATCCACGCGGATATGGCGGCGAGAGCGGCGCTCATAATGAGCGATACCAATAATAGAAAGCCTACGCCCAGGATCAGGCCGAACGACAGGATTCTGGTGCGCACTACCTCCCAAACACCGCGGGTTGCGGCGACCTTGGGTGTCTGCCAGATCCGATCGAGGTCGCGCTGCAATTCACCGAACACGCTGGTGGCGCCGATCAGCAACGAGGCGATCCCGCCGATCGTCGCAATCGCTCCCCCGCGCATATGGGCGGAACCGCGCAGTAGGGCGCCCACGGCGGCGGCTCCGGCATCGCCTATCAATCCGTGGATCTGCGCCAAAACGTGCTGTCGCACCGCATCCTCGCCAAGCAGGGTGCCGCCGATCCAGGTGGCCAGCAGCAGCACCGGGGCAATCGAGAACAGGGTATAAAAGGACAGAGCAGCCCCCATGCTCGCGGCGTCGTGCGACAGCCAGGCATGAATCGATCGTCCCGCCAATCGGGCCATGTTCCACATGGAGTGAACGTGCCGACGAACCAGGGCGTTCATGGATCAATACAACGATGGCGCCGTCGCCGCCGGTAGCCGTCAAAGTACGGGCGTTTGAGTAGGATACGACCGATGAACGTCCCATGTAGGGAATTTCCGGCAGCTGTCGGGATCGTTAGGCGCTAGCCCCCCCGGGCCTGGGAGTGTAAAAAATCCCCACCGGGCGAGCAATCCGTGCTCAGGGAAACTCGATGGCCCACGACCACGCGGGGCGCGGCGAAGAGCGCTTCGAAACAAAAACGATTGACCGGCAGAAGGGCGAACCCACGTCTCGCAGCAAGTCGCCCCTCATCATCGTTGCGGGTGTAGTCCTCGCCGGGGCGATCGTCGCGTTCTTCGTTTGGTTCGCGCACCGCAATCAAGAGTCGACCGACGATGCCTACACCGACGGCAACGTCGTGACCATGATGCCGAAGGTCTCTGGCTACGTGGTGGCCCTGACGATCAACGATAACGTCCATGTGAAGAAAGGCGACCTGCTGGTGAGAATCGACCCGCGTGACTACCTCGCGGCGCAGGCTCAAGCACGAGCCGCCCTTCAATTCGCCCGGGCTCAGCTGCATTCGGCGCAGGACGCGTTCGACATTGCAAGGGTTCAGTATCCCGCGCAGCTCGCCTCGGCCAAGGCGCAGCAGGAGGCGGCGAGCGCGGCGCTCGAGCAGGCGCGGCGCCAGTACGTGCGCCAGCACGAGGTGGACCGGCGTGCTACTACCGGCGAAATGATCGATGCCTCCACGAGCCAGCAGCTGAGTTCGCGGGCGGCCCTCCAGAGCGCCAAAGCGCAGGTGGCGATCGCGAGCCTGGTATCCGAACAAATTCGCCAGGCCGAGGTCGCCGTGGAGGAGCGCGCGGCGCAGTTGAGCCAGGCGCAGTCGCAGCTCGACCAGGCCAATCTCAATCTGAGTTACACGGAGATTCGCGCGCCCGTCGATGGGTTCGTCACGATTCGCAGCGTGCAGCTCGGCGATTTCGTTACGGCCGGTGCGACCATGTTCCTGATCGTGACGCCAGAGGTGTGGGTGACTGCGAACTTCAAGGAATCGCAACTGGGCCGCATGCGCCCGGGCGATCCGGTGGACCTCACGATCGACGCCTATTCCGGGTACAAGCTGGCAGGCCACATCCAGAGCATACAGTACGGGAGCGGCTCCCGATTTTCCACGTTTCCTGCCGAAAACGCGACCGGCAACTTCGTCAAAATCGTGCAGCGCGTGCCGGTGAAGATTTCAATTGACCGGGGACTCGATCGCAACCGGCCGCTGCCGCTTGGGTTGTCGGTTTCTCCCGTAGTGCATATCCGGTGAGTGTGCCCGCCGAATCGCTCAACGAGGACCGCGGTTGGAAGCCGTCGGCGAATCCCTGGCTGATCGCGGTGACCGTGACGCTCGCGGCGTTCATGGAGCTGCTCGACACCACCATCGTCAACGTCTCGTTGCCGCACATCGCCGGCACGTTGTCGGCGAGTTATGACGAGGCCACCTGGGCGTTGACTTCCTACCTGGTCTCGAACAGCATCGTATTGCCCCTATCCGCGTTTCTCGTCCGGTGGCTCGGCCGTAGGCGTTATTTCGTGATTTGTATTGCGGCGTTCACCGCCTGCTCGTTTCTGTGCGGCGTCGCGGAGAACCTGACCCAACTCGTCGTTTTCCGGCTCCTCCAAGGGTTCTTTGGGGGCGGTCTGCAGCCGAACCAACAGTCGATCATCCTGGACACCTTTCCCGCATCGCAGCGCGGCCGCGCGTTCTCCCTAACCGCCGTCGCAACGGTGGTGGCGCCGGTGCTCGGACCGACCATTGGCGGGTGGATCACCGACAACTTCAGTTGGCGGTGGGTGTTCTTCATCAACGTTCCCATTGGCGTGTTGACGGTGTTCGCGGTCATGAGCCTCGTCGAGGATCCACCCTGGGCCAAGGCGCAGCGCAAAGTCTTCATCGACTACATCGGGGTCGGTCTGATCGCCATTACATTCGCTTCTCTGCAGGTCATGCTGGACCGCGGGGAGGACGACGATTGGTTCGCCTCGGGCCTCATCGGCGCATTTGCCGTCCTGGCCACGGTCGGCGCGGCGGCCGCGTGCGCATGGCTTCTGTACGCGCGTAAGCCCGTAGTGGAACTGCGGGTTTTCCAGGATCGAAATTTCGCGCTGGGCTCGGTCGCGATCGGGTGCTTCGCCATGATCCTGTACGCGAGCGCAGTCATTTTACCGCAGTTGGCCGAACAGCACTTGGGGTACACCGCGTTGCTGGCCGGATTGATTTTGAGTCCTGGAGCGCTTTGCGTCATTTTTCTCATTCCGCTATTGAGCCTCCTCATGCCCCACGTACAGGCCCGGTTCATTGTGACCTGCGGGTTTCTGCTGCTCGGCTGCTCGTTGCTGTATTCACGCGACATCGCTCCGGACATCGACTATCTCCACCTGGTGATGATACGAATCACGCAATCGCTGGGAATCGGGTTTCTCTTCGTTCCGGTGAGCGTACTAGCCTATCAGTCGGTGCCCCAGTCACTGCGCGGCGATGCAACCGCGCTCTTTACGATGTTCCGAAACGTATTCGGGTCGATCGGCATTTCGGTGTCCACTGCGCTGATCCAGTCGCGCACGCAGGTTCATATGGCGTATCTTTCCTATCACATGCCTGGGGCCGACCCGTTCGCCCATGGCGCATTGGTCCGACTCGCGGCTGCCATCCACGGTCTCGGCACCGCGGATTCTCAATCCCTGGCCATGGCCAATGGCCAGCTTTATCGCACGCTGGTTGCGCAGGCCGGGTTTCTCGCCTATCAAGACGTCTTCTTCTACTGCGCGCTGCTCGCATTCGCACTGACGCCGCTCACCTTCTTCTTCTCACCCGTCAAAGGGCCTGCGGGTCCCGCTGCGGCAGGACACTAGATCATGAAGCCGCGAACCGCCGCAGCGACGCTGGTGACTGCCTTGACCCTCCAGGCCTGCAAGGTGGGGCCTAATTACAAGCCGCCGGAGGAGGCGGTTCCCGCCCGCTATGCAGAAGCGATCGACGAACCGGGCGCATACAAGGGGCCCCGCCCGGCGAGCGACGCCGCCCCGGACTCTTTCTGGTGGCGCGAATTTCACGACGCCGAACTCGACGCGCTGGTCGAGCGGGCGCGCGCGGGCAATCTCGACCTCAAGGCTGCGTACCTGCGCATCGTGGAAGCGCGTGTTCAAGCGCAGGCCGCGCGCGCCCAGGGGGTTCCGAATCTCGCCGCGTCGGGGGCCGTCAATCGCGAACAGTTCGGGCTGGCGGGGATTCTCAAGTCGCAGGGAATCGGCAACACCGGGCCCACTGCCTCGCCCACGGCGCAGCAGCTCATCGCGGCGCTCGAGCGTCCAGTGAGTGTGTATCAGCTAGGATTCGATGCCTCCTGGGAAATCGACCTGTTCGGCAAGGTGCGGCGGGCGGTCGAGGCAGCCGACGCCGCGAGCGCAGGAGCGGTCGAATCGCGCAACGATCTCGTGGTCTCGCTGGAGGCTGAAATCGCCCACGATTATTTTCAGTTGCGAGGCGGGCAGGCGCTTCGGCAAGTGGCGATCGAATTGATTGCGGCGCAGCAGGAGATCGCGGCCCTGACCGCCGATCGTCGCGCGAATGGGCTCGCCGCACAGCCCGACGTCGACGCCGCGCGCGCCCAGCTTGCGAATCTGCAATCCCAGTTGCCCGAGTACGAGCAGACCATCGCAATGTCCAAGCATGCCCTGGCGGTCCTGACCGGGGCCGCGCCGGGCGCCTTGGACGCGGAATTTGGCGCGACCGGCGAGTTGCCGGGGCTCCCCGCTCAGGTACCGATCGGCGTGCCATCAATGCTCGCACGGCGTCGACCGGACATCCGGCGATCCGAGGCGTCTCTGCATGCCGCCACCGCCGAGATAGGCGTGTCGGTCGCCGCGTTATTTCCGGAAGTATCGATTGCTGGGACCTACGGCGTGCGCAACCTCGGCACGGCCTATTTATTCGACTGGCAGAGCAGGTTCTATACGTTCGGGCCCAACGTCTCGCTGCCGATCTTTCGCGGCGGTGCGCTCTATGCCAACGTGCGCCTATCCCGTGCGCAGGCGGCAGAGGCGGCTCTCGCATATCGCAAGACGGTCCTCAATGCCCTCCAGGAAGTCGAGGATGCCCTTGCCACTTTGCATGCGGACGCGCAGCGGACACAGATGCTCGAGGAGGCCGCGGCGGCCGACCAGCGGGCATTCGACGCGCAACTCGACGCGTACCGTCATGGAGTGATTTCCTATATCAGTGCACTCACCGTTCAGCTGCAGGCCGTGCAGGCACGCCAGCAGCTGACCGAGAGCCGACTGACGCAAAGCGGCGACCTGGTGAAGCTCTACAAGGCTCTCGGAGGAGGCTGGGAGGAGGAGGGGGCACCGCCCGGTTGAGTCCGGCCAAGCGGACTCGCAACCGTGACAGGGGGACTCGCAACCGTGAGTGGACCCGCCGCGTTATTGGTGCTCGTCGCGCAGGCGGCCGCCGATGGCAGCGGTGACACTCGCGATGAACGCCCCGACCAGCAGCGAGAGTGCGGTGTAGAGCGCGGCGGTCGCGGCGGATTTGCGCGCTTCGTCCGCCGCGGCTTTGGTCTTCTCGACGCCGTTTTTCACGCTTTGAACGAAGGCATCGACCCGCTTCTGCGCCTCATCGGTGCCAATCCCGGCCTTCGACGCCACCAGATTGGCCAAGTAGGCGCGATCCTCATCGCTGATCGGGCCGCCGCCAACGGCGATCGCGGCGATATGCATTACCTGGAGCCGCGAGTCATCACTGCTCGATTGGAGGCCGCCGATAATCGCAGGTGCCCCAGGGACGCCGCTACGAAACAATTTATCGAGGTCATAGGCGCCCTCTGGCCCAACCGCCGCCATGAAGTCAACCGTTCCCGCCTGGACAGTGCGGCCTGTCGCACCCGCCGCGTTTTGAGCGCCTGCCGCGGCGATGCCTCCGACAGTGCGGGCGCCACCCCCGATCAGAGAGGCGGCGGACCCCGATATCCCGGCCGCGACGACGAGCGTGGCCACCGCCCAGGTCACGAGTCCATGTGCGGTATCGCGGAAGAACACCTCATGGGCGTGCGTTGCGAGCCAGCGCTCGCGCAGGCGCCCCGCGATATAACCACCAAGGGCTGCGGACAACCATTGCGTCACGATCAGCCATATGGCCCCGGCTACCGTCAGAGCGCCGGCCGACATGCCACGGTCGGACCAAGGCGAGATCGATGCCAATCCAAGGCCCGCACCCAAGGTGAGCAGAATGACAGCTGCGGAAATGGCCACCGAGGCGCCTGCAACAATTGCTCCCCAGGATGCACCAGAGCCCGCACGCAGCAGTTCAATATCGTCGATAGCGGGCCGCGCGGCAGCGACATCGTTCATGACATCACCTCAACTGTGTGAACACATGGCCAACAGCAATATGACCGGCAGAGGAACCCCCAGCATCCACAACAAAATTCCACGGCCCATGATGAACTCCTAGATGATGGTTTCGATGCGGCCTCTCACACGCGTCCGGTGGCGACCAAAATCAGCAAGATCACGAGCAGCAGGCCCATCCCGCCACTCGGATAGTAGCCCCAGCCCGTGCTATACGGCCACGTCGGCAAGGCGCCCAACAATAGGATGACTACGACGATCAGCAGAATTGTTCCGAGGGACATAGCGTTTTCTCCTTGTGCTGAAGCCACGGTACCGCGTCGCGAGTACCGGCGCAGTGGGGATCTTCGATGAAATGGCGTAAGGCGCGGCTGACGAGACGGATGAAGGCGCAGGCCGTAGGAAACGTCCGACCGGGACCATCGGAGACATCCAATTGCCGTGTCGCGAATGCCCGCTGCAGGCTCGGCCGGGCGATTGCCTCAACCTCGACCAACGAAGGAGACTGCGATGCCAGAGAAGAAGGCCCTCGAGAAGGCGCGGCGAGATCGCCGCGCGGGTAAAGCCCCGAGCACTCAGGCAGGAGAATTCATTCGCGAGGAAATACGTCGTATCCGCGCAGGCAAGCACGGTGCCCGGTCGACCAAACAAGCGATCGCCATTGGACTATCCGAGGCACGACGGGCCGGCGTGGATTTGCCGCCGCCGGCCACGGGGAAGGCCTCCGAGGGGACCCGCAAAAAGGCGTCCCGGGACCATGCCCGAGGCCAGGGCGCGCCGCGCGGAAGCGCCTCGACGCCGAAACGGAGACGCGCAACCGTCGCGGCTCTAAAGCGCGAAGGTCAAGCCGCAGCCAGCCATGAAGCCCTATCGGCCCAGGCGCGCAGCGCCGCCCGCAAGCGTACGCCCGGCGAGCGCGCCGCAGCCGCCCGCAAGGCCGCGCGGACTCGCCAATTGCGTGCCTGCCCCGTAGCGCTCCTGTAGGGCATCGGAGGAGTCTGACACCCCAATCGGTGCGCGATGAGTGTTCACCGTCGCGCTCATCTCGCATGCTACGTCACTCGAATGGCAACCGATCAATCACTCAATCTTGGAGGCAACGATGGCGACGATCAGAAGGGCGAAATCGGACAATCCACAGCACTCGGGACCCGGCCCTCAGGTCATGGCAGCGAAATCGCTGGAGGGCGATGACGTGGTCAACGACGTGGGCGAGAGCCTGGGGGAAATCGACAGCATCATGATCGACGTGCCCACGGGGCGGGTCGCCTATGCGGTGCTGTCATTCGGCGGATTCCTGGGAATGGGCGACAAGCTGTTCGCCATTCCATGGTCCGCATTGACGCTGGATGCGGACAGCAAGAAATTCGTCCTGAATATTGAAAAAGAGAAATTGAAATCCGCGCCCGGGTTCGACAAGGATCACTGGCCGTCCATGGCGCACGAAACGTGGGCGGCGGACGTTCATCGCTTTTACGGCGTGGAGCCGTACTGGCAATAACAATGGCGGCGCGCCGAGGAACGCAATTAATCACTGCGTTGCCTCGGCGCACGATTCACCGGGGCAATGCTCTTTGTCGCAACCGCTCGGGATCGGGCCATTGGCGCGGGTGACGGCGAGGACCGCTAGCTGGATTAGCGCCTGTTGCGCTTCAATTCCACCGGCCACGGCAGCAATGGCGGCGACCACGGCCTTCAACTCGTACTCCGCATGAGTCACTCGCCAGGCCCCCTCATCGGCAAGATATCCTTGACTCCGATTGGGAAGCTTGACCCACGAAGCCCGATTCGTATGTCGGCCTGTGTCGAGACTGCGCGTAGGCAGAGGCCGCATGAGGCGCAGAGGGCTGCGTTGCGATCCAAGGGCCGTGCGTGTGCCAATGTGGGCGCTATCCGACCCACTGACGCGAGGTTGAGCGATTCCCGCGAAAGCTGCGCGACGTATGATTCCCGCCTATTGCTGGCTGGAGGTGCACTTCGATGAGCGGCACGACTTCGAGTGATTTTCAAGTCGCGACTTCGGCTAGTGACGGCAAGAGCGGAGTGTGTCAAGACCCGCGCATCAAGTATCCCCATCCGCCATTCCCCGAGCAGTACCAACCGTGGCCCGGGCTTGCATCGAAAATGCAACCCGTACCGGATCATGGAGAAGCCACGTACCGCGGATCCGGCCGGCTCCTCGGGCGCCGGGCTCTGATTACGGGCGGGGACTCGGGAATGGGGCGCGCCGCCGCGATCGCTTTCGCGCGCGAGGGCGCCGATGTCGCGATCAATTATCTTCCCGAAGAACAACCCGATGCCGACGAGGTCGTCGGACTGATCCGCTCGGCCGGCCGAACGGCCGTCGGCATTGCGGGAGATCTCCGAGACGAGTCGTTTTGCAAAGACCTTGTCGAGCGCGCCGTCCGTGAGCTGGGGGGCTTGGACATTTTGGTGAGCAATGCCGGTCGGCAACAGGCTCATGCATCGATCCTGGACCTATCCACCGAGCAATTCGATTGGACCATGAAAACAAACATCTATGCGCCGTTCTGGATCATCAGGGCGGCACTACCGAGAATGCCGCCCGGTTCCTGCATCATCGCCACGACCTCCGAGCAGGCCTACGACCCCACCCCCGATTTGTACGACTACGCACAAACCAAGGCCGCCACCATGAACTTCGTCAAGTCGCTCGCCAAACAATTGGCACGCAAGGGCATCAGGGTCAATGGCGTTGCTCCGGGCCCGGTTTGGACGCCGTTGCAGGTGAGTGGCGGTGCCTCGCCGGAGAAACAGAGACAGTTCGGCGGTCACACTCCGCTGGGGCGCCCAGGGATGCCCGCCGAACTCGCAGGCATCTTCGTGCAGCTGGCTGCTGACGAGGGAAGTTTTGCGACCGGCCAAATTTATGGATCGTCGGGTGGGGCCGGCCAACCCTAGCGTGCCGGGAGAGGCGGGCGGTGCGAGGGCGGCTCGCCTGCGGGTAGTCGCAAAACGCGGCGCACTTGCCCTTGCGGGGCTCTTGGCGGCCCTGGCGATCACGGTAATCGTGATGCCCGACAGCGTCTGGAAGCAATTCATCGTTCGCACGGTGTCCCGGGCCACGGGCCGCGAGGCATCCATCGACGGGGCCGTTCGCGTTCACCTTTTGCGCCTCGATCCCGACTTTGTGATCGAAGGCTTTCGATTGGCCAACCCGCAATGGGCCAAGGGGAGGTCGATGCTCGCCGTGGACCGTATCGATGCCCAAGTGAGTCTTTGGGCCTTGTTCCGGCTGCGCCTGCTGTTCCGCCACGTACAGATCGTGCGGCCAATCATCGACCTTGAACGCGATGCGAGCAATCGGGCCAATTGGGACTTCTCCCCACCGGCGGCTGCCGGAACCGGGAAGGGCGGCGGCACAACGCCCGCGCACCTGCCGCTGGTTAGTCAATTGAGCGTCCGGGACGGGATGCTAACTGCCAACGACGCCATTCGCAAGATCAAGTTTCACGGCAGTTTTTCAATTGGCGAGCGGCCCAAGGCGGCCATGGACCGGGCGCTCTCGCTGCGCGGCTCGGGAGAATTGAACGGGAAGCCGTTTGACTTGCGTGTCGATGGGGACCCGCTTTTCGATGTCGACCCCGGCAAGCCCTATGGCTTCGACGCAGCCATCAGCGCGGCGGATATCAAGCTCAATACCCACGTGGACATCCGCCACGCCTTCGACCTGCAAGACATGACGTCGAAGTTTCACATCACAGGCAAAGATCTCGCGGATGTCTACTATCTGACGGGTCTGGCCCTGCCCAACACCCCGCCCTACGATGTCAATGGAACCGTGGTACGCGACAAACTCAAATTCAGTATCAATGACCTCCAGGGGCGCTTGGGCGACAGCGACATCGAGGGAATACTAGTCCTCGACACGGGCCCCGTGCGCCCAAAGGTCACCGGCAATCTCAGTTCCAAGCTCCTGAATCTGGCCGACCTAGCCACGCCTCTGGGGACACAGGCGTCCGCGGAGCTCAAGTCCGACACCTTGGCGTATTCAACCGGGGGTTCGAGCCGCGTGAATCCGCGGGCGTTGAGCGGCAAGGTCGCCCCGACGAGCAAGGCGCCTTCAACCGTCGCGGCGGCCGACCCGCAGGCCAATAGTAGCGGTTTCCTGTTGCCGGACGCGGATCTGCAGGTCAATCGTGTCCGGTCAATGGATGCCGATGTTCGTTTCGATGGAGCGGCGATCACGACGGAAAAATTACCCATGAAAAAGGTCCGATTTCGTCTGCGCCTGGACAATGGGATCCTGGCCTTGAATCCGCTCGAATTCACGCTCCCCGAGGGTCAATTCGTCGGCAGTGTCGCAATCAACGCCCGGGGCACCATCCCGCAAACCGATATCGACCTGAAACTCCATGACCTCGATCTGGCTCAATTCAAATCCAAGGACAGTGCAACGGCACCCATTAGCGGTCGCATGCTCGGGCGTGTGCGTTTACACGGCACCGGAAGCTCCGTGCACAAGACTGCCGCCAGTGCCGATGGGGACCTGACCGTGGTCATTCCGAAGGGCGACATGCGGGCCGCATTTGCCGAATTGACGGGCGTCGATGTCGATAGGGGCCTCGGTCTATTATTGACCAAGAATGGGGCCAGCACGGAAATACGCTGCGGCGTAGGGAGCTTCCATGCCGACAATGGTGACCTCAAGGCCAAGGCTCTGGTGATCGATACGACCCATGTGCTCGTAACCGGCGGCGGTGATATCAATCTTCGGAATGAGGCGCTAAATCTATTCTTGCGCGGCCAACCCAAGGAGCTGCGCTTGGTTCGTCTGCGATCGCCCATCAAGATTTCGGGCACCCTGTTGCACCCGGTCATCGGTCTCGACCCCGCCAAGGTACTCGGGCAGGCCGGCGCTGCGGCTGTGCTGGGAACGTTGCTCACGCCCGCCGCCGCCATATTGGCATTTGTCGATGGCGGCCTCGCCAAGGACGCCAACTGCGCGGCCCTCATCGACCAAACGGTCCAGGGCAAGCAGCTGGCGTCCGCGAATCGATAGTGCCCACTCATATGAACGCGCCGCGCTCATTATCGGATCACATTGCCGACAATGTTAAGTCCGTAGCCGCATTGGAGCGGCGCGACGACGAGATGACCAGCGGATCCCAGCGGCTGGTTGAGCGCATCAGCCGCATACTGGGTCGGCCCGCCTATCTATTCGGCATGCTGAACTTCATCGCCGTATGGGTCGCCATCAATACCTTGAGGCCGTTTGGCATTTCACCCTTCGATCCACCTCCTTTCGCAATTCTCGACGGCATGTTGACG
This sequence comes from uncultured Gammaproteobacteria bacterium, assembly GCA_963707765.1. GTDB lineage: Bacteria > Pseudomonadota > Gammaproteobacteria > Steroidobacterales > Steroidobacteraceae > Bog-1198. Next base: position 1,323,962 of record CAVPQZ010000001.1, read on the forward strand.
TTCAGCGCGCTGGTAACCACCACCATTGTCCTGATCGCGCAGAATCGCCAGACCAAGCGGGAGACTCAGCACCGGCACTTGGATCTGCAGGTGAGCCTCCTGACGGAACAGAAGGTCACGAAGCTGATTCATCTTATCGAAGAACTACGGCGTGATTTGCCCATGGCCAAAGACCGGGACGACCCTCACGCGGCGGCACTGCAGGAAACGGCCGATACCGCCACCGTAGTTTCCGCGATGGACGAGGTCGGGCTCATCAATGACGCCGGCCACGGACAGGACGAGGAGAAATGAGGCCGGTGGGGGGTCCCGGCCACGCGCGCATTTTTCCACCCCGGATCGGAATTGGCGTAGGGAACGTCTTACCCGAGCTGAATTCGCCGGCCGACTGCGGTGGAACGACCCGCACGCCACGATGGGTTTGCGATAACCGCCAGAGTAAGGAGTAATCATGAAACACGCTGCTTCGCCTACTCGCGGCGATGCCATCTTCCATGAGTTAGTAACGAGCGTCGATGAGCTGTTGAATCGAATCTCGGACATCGATAGCCCCGATATACCGAAGATTCGCGCCAAGGTTCAAATTGCCGTCAGTGCTGCAAAAAGCGCCTGGCAGGATACGGCCGACTTTGCGAGCAAGCAAATGACGAACTCCATGCACTGGCCGGGCGAGCGTCTCCGGGAGTCCCCGTGGCGCGCCGTCGGCATAGCGGCCGCGATCGGCATCGGGATGGGTGCGTTACTCACAAGGCAACGAGACCACTAGGTCAAGGAGATTGAAATGCTTCACTATGCAGTCGTGTTCCTCATCATAGCGTTGATCGCCGCCGTATTCGGTTTCGGCGGCATCGCGGCCGGCGCTGCGGGAATCGCCAAAGTTCTGTTTGTGGTGTTCCTGATTGGCGCAATCATTTCGTTCGTCATGCACGGCCGGCGTATATAGCTTCTGGGCATCGCGGCACGCCCAATTTGTTTCCCACAACGGAGCAGCTTTTATGGATACGGTAGAGACCTTGAGCGATGTGGCCGATCAAGTCCAATCCATGGCCAACCACACGATTGACGGAGTGAGTGCTCAGGCCAAGAAGGTGCGTGCCCATATTTCGGGCGTCGGTGACAGTGTCGTCTCGTTTACTCAGGATAACCCGATCACGGCCATTGTAATCTCGGCCGGCGTCGGGGCGTTGGCCGCGATCCTGCTCAGCGGATTCCAGCCTTTTCGGGATTGATCGCACGCAGGCGGGTTGCGCCAACAACCTCGCCTGCATCGCGGTTCAATCAAGCTTACGGTTTTCGCCGACGATGCCGGCGGGAATGCCGCTGGATTGCGCTGCCGCAAGGCTCGAGTGGTGGAATTGTTCAGGAGGATGTGAGCTTGCGGATCGCAGGAGCCAACGGCCGAGCCGCCCGCCCGTAGTCGTTCCAAGGCTTGGACTGCCGTAGAATGCCCGGCGCGGTGCGCACGGTATAGCGAGCCGGATCGAGACCTTGCTTGACTTCCTTCCAGTGGATCGGCATCGAGACTGTTGCACCTGCCCGTGAGCGCGAGGAGAGCACGGCTACGGCGGTTGCGGCCCGATCGTTGCGAAGGTAATCCAGGAATATTCGGCCCACTCGCTCCTTTTTGGACATGGTTGCCACGTACCGGGTGGGCGAGTCCTGTGCCATTTTAGAACAGATTAGGTGGGCGAAATCCTTAGCCGCCGGCCAAGCGACCGCGCGATTTCCGGTCTTGAGCGGCGTGACCACATGCAGTCCCTTGCCTCCGGTCGTCTTGCAGAATGACTCCAACCCTACCTTGCTCAGCAGCTCGCGAATCTCGTGAGCGGCCGCCATGACTGCGGCCCATTTCACTTCAGGCGCAGGATCTAGATCGAACACCAGCCGTCCGGCCACTTCCGGAGCATCGGGAGCGCAGTTCCAGGGATGAATCTCGAGCGCCGCGACCTGGGCGGCGGCGGCGAGCGCCTCAACTCGATCTATTTGCATGTAGGGCGGACCATCCCCGACGTTCACCAACGTAAAGAGGTCGGACAAACCTCCCATGGCATGGCGCTGAAAGAACTGCGTACCGCCAATGCCGTCCGGTGCACGCACCAGGGAGCATGGCCTGCCTTGCAAATGAGGCAGCATCCATTCGCCAACGGCCTCGTAGTATCGCGCCAGGTCAAGCTTGCTGACCGGCTTGCCATCCCCGGCATCAGGCCACAGCACTTTCTCGGCGTTCGATAGAACAACCCCCATGACGGCCCCTACGCCCGGCCCGACGGAACCCCGTGTCTCGGCGACGATCTCCTTTGAGGGCTTGTCGTTACGCAGCCCCTTGAACGATGCTTGACGCATCAATCCCGTGGCGGTCCATCCCGCGAATTCTATTTCCGCAACCAAAATGGGTTTTAGCCAGCGAACGTTCGATTCGCTTGTCGGCGCATCGTCGCCCCAAAACGGGCTCGATTTGCGAGTTAGGGTCTTGAGTTTCGGCAGCAGGTCGGCGACGACCGCCGCCCCGAAGCCGGTGCCAATGCGGCCGATGTAAACGAGATGCCCATCTCGATGGATACCCGCCATCAAGGAGCGAAGCGTACCGGCCTGGGTGGTCCAACCCCCGAGGACTACTTCCTGGCCGGCACGGCATTTCGCTTTGGTCCAGTCGCCCGTCCGCCCGGACCGATAGGGGGCAGCGAGCCGTTTGGACACGATTCCTTCGAGGTGCATTCGGCAGGCGGACTCCAGAAGGGCCTCGGCACCCGATTCGAAGTGCTCGACGTAACGAATCGACCGGTCTGCGCCCCTCTCCAGCAAGGCCCGGAGCCGCTGCTTGCGCTCAGCCAACGTCTGTGGCCGCAAGTCCTCCTTCCCCTCGGCAAGAAGATCAAAGGCAAAGAGCACCAGGGCTTCGGAGCGCCTTTCCGACAAGGCCGCTTGAAGCGCGCCAAAATTCGGCCTCTGGTCGTCGTCGAGCGCGCAGACCTCACCGTCGAGAATGCAATCCGGCAATCCCTCCGCCCGCTCGGCTATCGCGCCGAATTGTGCCGTCCAGTCGAGGCCCTTGCGAGTGCGAATTCGAGCCTCCCCATTGTGTACGCGCAGCTGCACTCGATAGCCGTCGAATTTGACTTCGTGCGCCCATCCGGGCTCTCCGGGAGGGCGATCCACCAGTATACAAAGCTCGGGATCGACGAAGACGGGCAGCGCTTTCACCACCGACTTGGAGGCGCGCGGCTGCTTGCGAGGCTCGCCCGCCTGAATTTGGGCCATCGATCGTCCGGAGGCCACGGACCGGTCGAGGTCGAGCAATGCCTGCGCATCGCTTGTGTTCGCGAACTCATCGCGGTGTTTGATGAGCAGCCAATTATTCCGCTTGCTGCCAGCGCCGCCATTCTTCAGCCGAACCAATACCCAATTGCCGGCAAGCCGTTCGCCTTGCAATCGGAACTTGAGTTCACCCCCGCGCAAAGCGCGGGCGGGGTTGTCAGTTCCGACCGGATTCCAATACCCTCGATCCCACAATTGAACCGTACCCCCTCCATACTGGCCTTTCGGAATCGTGCCTTCGAAGTCACCGTAGTCGAGCGGATGGTCCTCCACTTCCACGGCGAGACGTTTGTCGCTCGGGTCAATCGAAGGGCCCTTCGTGACCGCCCAGGACTTGAACACCCCGTCGAGCTCGAGGCGCAGGTCGTAGTGCAGGCGCCTCGCCGCATGCTTCTGAATCACGAATCGTAACCGCGACGAGACGATCACCCTACCCCTGCGGCCTTCTGGCTCTCGGGTTCGCGAGAAGTCGCGCTTTTGCCGGTACTTTGCGAGCAACCCCTTTTTCGGGAGACTCCGCGGACTCGCAGGCATTTAGGCGTCCTGTCAGAGTGGTGGATGGCGGTTGCGCTAGGCCCGCTTCCGCGACTTGATCGCTCTGCGCGCCGTTTTGGGCGAGTCGTGGCCTGACCGGGCGAGACTTGCCTTGAGCGCCGCCATCAGATCGATTACCTGCGCCTTGGGCCGGTCCATGTTCGGCGGTTCCTCGACATCCACCGAGTGTACTTGCTTTTTGCGGATTTTGTCCTGGATCCGCGCCCTGAGATCCGCCCGATAGGTGTCTTTGAACTTACCGGCGTCGAAGTCGCCTTCCATGCTCTGGACCAGCTGCTTCGCCATCGATAGCTCATCCGCTCGCACCTTGGCAGTTGCCTTGTAGCCGCTCGAGGGAAGCATCTCGTCGGCGAAACGGAGAGTCATGAGCAAGAGCGATGCACCATGTGGAGAGACGGTGCAAAGATGCTGTCTCTGGTGCATTACGAATGTGGCCACCGCAACGGTATTGGTCGCCGCCAGCGACTCCCGGAGCAGGGTGTAGACTTTGTCGCCTCCCTTCACAGGTGCGAGATAATAGGGTCTCTCGTAGTACAGCAATGGAATCTTGGCGACGTCGCAGAAGGTCTCTATCTGAATGGTCTCGGACGCCTTCACATTGGCGCGCTTGAAATCCGCCTCCGCGAGAGCCACGTATTCGCCTTTCTTGTACTCGTAGCCTTTGACGATGTGTCCCCAGTCCACTTCCTTTCCGGTGGTTTTATTGACGCGCCGGTAGCCAACCGGGGCGAAGTCGCGGCTGTCGAGCATATGAAGCGGCAGGGTGTTTTCCTTCGCGGCACTATGCATCTCCACGGGCACGTAGATCAGGCCAAACGATATTGCACCCTTCCAAAGAGCGCGCGGCATTCACTACCGCCCGCTCGCGGGCACCGAATCGCCCTGGGCAAAGTGGCCGGAGTCGTCGGAAAACACGATCTCCACGCGGCGATTCTGCTGCCGCCCGGCCGGTGTGTCGTTCGAGGCAACCGGGTAGGCCTTACCGAGGCCGCGCGCTTCCAAACGGTCCGCCGGTACGCCACGCATCCGCAGCGCGTCCTCGACCGCTTCGGCGCGCCGCTCCGACAATGCTTCGTTGTAATCATCGCTTCCAACACTGTCGGTGTGGCCCTCGATCATCACTCGCATGTTGGGATTATGCTTCAGCGCCGTCGCCAGGCGATCCAGATCGCGATCCGCGCCGGGCTTCAGCGTGGCGCGGCCCGTATCGAAAAGCACGTCGCTCAAAGTCACGACCAGGCCGCGATCGGTCCTTTTGGCCAGGTCCGCCAATTCCTGCTGTGCACTGGCGAGTTCGCTTTGCGCCGCCGCCGCCTGCGCCTTTGCGTTTTGCGTCTCGCGCTCGCGCGCTTCGAGCAGGATTCGGTCCCGGTCCTGCTGCGCACGGGCCACCTCCTGGCGGGCGCGCGCTTCGGAAACACGCGCCTCGCCAGCTTGCGCGTGACGCAATGCCAAATAGGCAAGCTGGTTGACCTCGTCCGGCGGGCGCCGATTCTGGACTGCAGCATCCGCCTGGTTCAGGCTGGCGCGCGCCTGGTTGAGATCGTCGCTTGCCGCCTGCTGCGCAAGCGGTTCCGCCGATAACGCCTGAACTTCCATCCGCGCCTGCTCGAGCTGATCGTTCCGCTGTGGGGCGGACGCACACGCCGCGAGAAGAGCGGCCAGAGCGGCGACCGTAATGAGGGTTTTCACGGCTGACTCCATTTGAGGGTGTGATTTAGGGGTTTGCGGAGCTGCTGTCCGGGTTGCGTTCGGTCTCGTGTTCCAACGCCGCGTTGGCGTTGGCGACATCCTGCGCGGCCTTTTGCTGCTCGGCGCTGTTGCCGCGCGCGACGGCCACATCGGCATCAACTGCCGCGCGGTCCGCGAAGGCGCGCGCCTCGTTGTACTTCCTCGCGGAGTTATAGCGTTCCGCATCGCTCAACTCGTCGTGCGCGCGCTGCAGATCCGCCGCGGCGTAGCGCTGTGCGGTGCCGCCCTTGTCCGCTTGTTCGATCACCGTGCGGGCCTTGGCCAATTCATCGGTCGGGATCGCCGATTCCGACGCGCAACCCGCGACGATGCAGCCGAGTAATCCAGTTGCAGACCATAAGAACATTCGTGGCGACATGACCTACCCCCGGGTTTTTTCGAAGATCCACGCGGATGACCGACCTTCCATGAGCGCAGCGTACTGTCCGCGATGCATCCGTCGTATCGGCGTTTCGGACCGAGGACGGCAGAGATTGGCGCGTTGCCTCGTCGGAGGCGTCTTACCGGGCGGACGCACCGTTGGAGGCCCGGAAGCCCCTGATCCGCAAACCCGCGCCTTTTCCCGAGGTTCGGTGCGGCAGCGTACAGAGAAAAGAAGTCCACGGTAGTCTAATGCGTGCGATCGACGGTAATGTTTTAAAAAGCAGTGGAGGAGCGCGTCATGCCTAAGTCTTTCGCCGTAGCGATGCCCAATTTGGCCGCCGCAGTGCTGATTCTAGCTGCAAGTGTGGGCGGAGCCGCTGCACGGGCGGATCCCGTAGCCGTCCAGCAGCAATTGGTGGACGCCCTTGGCCGAGGCGATGTTCAGGCGGCCCTCTCGCTGTTTACGGACGATGCCGTAATCGATTCCGAAAGCGGTTTGTGCGCCAAGACCCCATGCACCGGCAAGACCGCCATCGGGAAGGACTTCGAACGTTACGTGACGGATAAGAGCCGGCACGTCACGCCTCTCAACACCTACCTCTCGGGCAACGTCCTGGTCACGCGCTTCGAAGCGCGCAGCGCCAATATCCAGAAGGCCGGCGCCGAGCGGATCATACTTTGGGGAATTCGCGAGTTTCGAGGAGATAAGATCGCGGTCTCCCGCTGTTGCATGCCGGATCGCACCGACGCGCAGACTGCCCGCTTTCTCGAGTGGGATCATGCCCATCCGATCCAATGAGGCGACCCCGCCCGGGGCTATTGGCGGTCTTGTGGCGGCCATGTCGAAAATGTTTCATAGTGAAGGAGACCGGTCATGCGTAGATTAGCTCTTGTCGTGTTGATCCTCGGTGGCGTGTTGAGCGGGTGCGTCGGATTTATTGGGCCCGGTGGCGGACGGGGCGGCTACTACCACTACCACGATTGGCGCTAAAAAGCCCGGCTCGCGGGATCCCCGGGACTTCTATGTTCGCGCTGTCAGTTCAGGATACTGCGGCACGACGCCGCTTCGCTCTGTATCGCCTGCATCCGTAACGCCGTTTGGTACGTAAACCGTACTGACGGAGTTGCATGCTCGAAACTGCGGGCCCATGAGCGGAGACTGTCCATGATCACGTTGGCTTCCAAGGCGTACCGGCGTCCCCGAGCGCGGGATATCGGTCTCGGATTCGTGTTTCTGTGGTTTTCCATCGGAGGCGTGGCGCATTTTGCCGCTACTCGCCTCGAAATGCGCATCGTTCCACCTTATATCCCTTGGCCGCGCAGTGCCGTGCTGGTCAGCGGTGTATGCGAACTGCTGGGCGCCGCGGGGATCCTGTTCAAGACCACACGACGGACGGCCGGAGTGGGGCTATTCGCGCTGACCATCGCCGTGACACCTGCCAATGTTTATATGATGCAACACGCCGATCTGTTCGGCGTTCCGCACTGGGCACTGGTTCTGCGCCTGCCGTTGCAGGTGGCTCTGCTGGCGCTGATTGCGTGGAGCACCGTGGTCCCCGATTCGCGGCGCGAGGCCTAGCCCCGTTGTGCAGGCAGCGCGGCGGGCCCTGCACAGGGATGCGGCCGAGGTCGTGACGCGGCGAGGGCCGTGGACGCTGTGGGCCGCCGCGACCCTGTTACTCGGCGGCTGCACGCAGTTGGGTGTCGCGACTCTCAATGTGGCCGCTGAATTCGACAGCTTTTCGCGACATACGGACCTCGTGTATGGCGCGTCTGCCGCCAACACGCTCGACGTATACCTCCCTATTCATCCCGAGCATAGCCCGGTTGTGGTGTTCTTCTACGGCGGCGGCTGGGATAGTGGTGACAAGGCTTCGTACAAGTTCGTTGGTGCGGCCTTGGCGGACGCCGGGATCATTGCCGTGTTGCCCAACTACACCCTGTACCCGACCGCCCGATTTCCGGTGTATATGCAGGATGCCGCGAAAGCAGTCGCCTGGACGCGGAATCACGCGGCGGCATGGGGCGGTGATCCCGAACAACTCTATGTGGTCGGGCATTCCGCGGGCGCGCAAATCGCCGTGTTGTTGGCCTTGGATGCCGAATACCTGGAGCAGGCCGGGGGCACCACCCAGTGGCTGCGTGGCGCCGTGGGTCTGGCCGGTCCCTATGATTTTCTACCATTCACGGAAGCCTATCTGAATGACCTGTTTGGACCCCCGGTCAATTTTCCGCGTTCGCAACCGATCAACTATGTGCGACCCGACGCTCCGCCGCTGCTGTTGATGTGCGGGCTTCAGGATCGCAGAGTAGATCCGCAAAACACGCGCCACCTGGCCGCGGCCATGCAGGCAGCCGGTGGACAGGTCACTACCCGCTATTTTGAGACCGCCGGCCATGCCGATCTCGTGGCTGCGTTCTCGATTCTGGGGCAACAACGGCTGCCGATCTTACCAGAGGTTCGGCGCTTTATCGCTGACCATGGGCGCCTGCGCTAATTTTCGTGGCGAATCGATGTAGATCCATTCGACGGGGATTCCGAAGTGCCGTGATCAGGCGATTGCAGCTCGGTGCAGTCGTTCTCGTGCGGTGTGCCACGGTCCACGAGTTTCAATGTCGAGTCGGCCGAATCCAGTCGGAACTCTGGATGCCGCAGCGTCCCTTGCACCAATACGGGCGCCTTGAGGCGCAGCAGCCGAAGCCCTTTGGGCTCGCCATGCAGCTTGAGGTCCAGGGTCTCGGAGTCGAGCAGCACGCGGCCATCGCCACTGATGAATACCGGATCGCTATCGACGAAAAGGCGCGTCGGGTGCATTACGCCGGCATGAATTTCAAAGTCGGCGGCAGCGCAACGCAGCGGGACTTCCCGATTGCTGCGCGCCAGAGTCAGACCCAGCCCACGTAGATCAACGCCGATCAGTTCCGCCAGAGAGGCACGGATGGCCCCCTGAAAAACCCGCGCACTCAAAGTGCCCTCGGCAGCGGACGCCAAGGCGTGCAGCGAGTCGCCCGGTCCCTGCGCGTGTATTTTCACGAGCAGCGAGCCCTCGTAGGGGGACGGTCCGGACCGATGTGGCAATTGCGCCAACTGCAGGCCTGTGAAAGTCATCGCAATGTGGGTGACCGCCGGAGTCTGATTGGCGTCAGCGGTCAGATGCAGCACGAAACTGCCGCCCAGCAAATGCCCCGAGACCTCCGGCGCCTCGACCAGGCCGTCCGTGATGGAAAATGGGGCGGACAGATCACTCACCTCCACTTGCGCCAGCAACAGACGCCGGACGCTGTATCTCCCAATCGCATCCACCCGTCGAGCCGCCGGAGTGATGAGCTGCACATCGGAAAACACGGTGGGTGGCGCGGCCGGATGCGGATCGCGCCCCGCAGCCCGGAGCCCCACATCGGCCAGCCGCAATTGCGTGGAGCCAAGGTCGGCGCGCAGAAGGGTTCGTCCGTTCTTCTGCGTGACAAACGACACGCGGCCATGCACATCGCTTTGGCCCGATAGCACTTGGAGGTCCTCGAAACGCGTTTCGCTGCCCCGATGCAACAGGCGGCCCTTCGCCTGGAACGGGCCCGTGTTTGGCAGGCGGGTTCCCACCAAATAGTACAAGTCGCGCAAATCGTCGCCGCTGGCGTCAAAACTCGCCTCGAACAGGGCCACATCGAATGGCCGCGGCAGAGCGCCGTGCGCCGTGATGTGCGAACCGCTCGAGCGTTCATCGAACTCAAATGCATACGGATTGTCGGGCGCGGCCGACGGTAACGAATCGCCGGTCAACCGAAACGTGACCATGTGCTGGTTGAGCGTGCCGGAGCCTTCAATTTGCAAACTCTGAGCCGAATCGGGGCCCACGATCGACAGGTCGCCGTCATAGACCAGGTGCAGGCGCTCATCGGTCAGCGTCAGATGGGTATGAGTCAGCTCCAGCTCGCGAATCATGGGCAACGGTCCACCGGGAGATAAAGCGGGGTCAACGCGCTGCCAGTTGGCGTGTCCGCCGCCATCCCGCATGAAGTACAACTTCGCGTTGTCGACTCTAAGGAGGCTGAGCCCGGATTGATGACTCAGCAGGGGTGCGAATGTCACGGTGAGCTTTGCGATTTCTGCCATGATCCCGGGCTTAGTCCATGGCGGATTGCCAATCGTGACCAGTTCTGCCTCGATCCGCGGACTTCTGGTGAATAGGTGCAGATGCATCGCGCCGTGCACCGCGATGGGCCGACCGCTTTGCCAGGACACAAAGCGGCTGAAGCTCGCGCGCCAATAGTCCGTGTTCCCGGCGAGGCGCACCCCCGTTACGGTCACGACCGCCAGCAGCACGGCCGCGGCTGATTTGACCAAACGGTGTCGCATGGGGGAACTCGCGTGTAGCGCAATTGCCGTAAGCATACTTCGACCGGGCCTTGGTGCAATGCGAAAGTGTTCAATACCCTCTCCGAAGTACGCTTGCGCACAGACGCACGGTGACCGGCAGCCCATGCTCACCTCCATTCCGCCATCCATCGCATTCCCTAGGGAAGTAATCAGCATGAAACAGACAGCCAAATCCATTCTCATCCGCTCCGCATGCGCCTTGACGCTGGGCTTCGCCGGAATGGCGGCACCGGACTACGCGCCGGCGCAGATCTCCGTGGCCATCACGCTTGCACCGCCGGCACTGCCTGTGTACGAGCAGCCAATCCTCGTCGAAGAGGGCTCTATCTGGGCCCCGGGCTATTGGGACTACGATCAAGGCGGATACTTTTGGGTGCCGGGGGCTTGGGTCCAACCGCCAACGGTCGGGTTTTTGTGGACACCGGGGTACTGGGGATGGGGCAATGGAGGCTATGCCTGGAATGCCGGATACTGGGGCCCGACGGTTGGGTTCTATGGTGGCATCAACTACGGCTTCGGCTACTTCGGCCACGGATATGAGGGCGGCCATTGGCAGGGGCAGCGATTCTATTACAACACGGCCGTGAGTCGCGTGAATGTCGCCAACATTCACAGTACCTACGTGCAGACGGTCAATAATGCCCCGGCCAGCCGCGTTAGCTTCAATGGCGGCAATGGCGGTGTCGCGTCGCGCCCGACCGGCCCGGAGCTGGCTGCAGCGAGCGCGGCTCACCAACCGGCCACTGCCGCACAAACGCAGAATCGTCAGGCGGCCATGGCCAAGCCCGTCCGCGCGGCTGCGGTCGATCACGGCAGACCGGCAACGGTGGCCCCGGCCAGGCCTGCCGGCCCGCCGGCACATGCGGCAGACCTACCCGCGATCGTGCACCAACCCGTCCCGAGCACCGGCGATGCCGCGCGCGACAAGGTGAATCAGCAGCAACAGGATAAATTGCGCGATAACCAGGAGAAGCAGCGGCAGGCACTCCAACAGCAGCAAGCTGCCGATCACGCACGCGCTGCCCAGGCGACCTCTCGAAATGCCGGCGGGGAGGAACTCGAGCGACAGCACCAGGCGCAGACTCAGGCGCTGGTGCAACGCCACGCGAGCGAGCAGCAGTCTTTGCGTGAAACCCAGGCCAAGAGGCCGGGTGCGGAACGCGAGGCAGGGCGCGATTAGCGGAATTGCCGCATCCGCGTCCATTCGTCACCAGGTCCCCGACTCACATCAATTATTCAGTAGAGAATGCAATCATGAAGTTTCCCATAATCATCGCCGCGGCCGGAATCGCCGCCTCTTCCATATTTGTCACCGCGCAAGCGTTCGCCGAAACGAGGCCGGAGATCGACGTGAGCGTGCGCGAGACGCTCAAGCAGTTTGACGACCTCAACTCGCACAATGCGCATTTGCTGAGCACTGCGGCCGGAACATTGGTATTTCCCCGCGTCACCAAGGGTGGATTGGGAGTCGCCGGCGAATACGGGGAAGGGGCCCTGCGAGTCGACGGCAAGACGGTCGGTTACTACAGCGTGTCCTCCGCATCGATCGGACTCACGGTCGGAGCGGCCAAGCGAAGCGAAGTCATCGTGTTCACGACACCGGATGCCCTCGCGAAGTTCACGTCCAGCAAAGGATGGTCCATGGGCGCGGATACCGGGGTCGCCATGATATCCAAAGGAGCCGGTGCGGATTACGATACGGAGACCCTGCAGAAGCCGGTGATGGGGTTCGTTTTTGCCGAGAAGGGCCTCATCGCGGACCTGTCCTTGGAAGGATCTAAGATCAACAAGATAGACAGATAAGCTCTGAAATCATGAGCCGGTAGGCGGCCTGGGCGGTGGGCCCAGGCCGCCTCAAGTGCGCCGGCATCAGCTGGTGAGCGTCCTTGCCCACGGACCACAATCATTTGATAGAGTTGCTGCCGAGTCAATCGAGATCTCGGCTGCTCGCGATTTGCGAGCCGGTGGAATTGGCCATGGGGGAGATTCTCGGCAACGTCGGAATGCCGACACGACATGACTACTTCCCACGGCCGCTACTCGAGTTGCGGTATCAATCGCAAGCGCGTGGACGAAAAGGCAATCGAGGATCCGTGGCGCTTGGCCCTGTACATCGCGGCGTCCGCGGCGTTCATGAGTTCATCCGTCGTAGACCCATCACCGGGATACACTGCAACGCCGATACTCGGGCGCACGGTGATTTCCTGCATGCCGATCTTGAACGGCGCGGACACCGCGTGAAACAGGGTGGCCGCGATTTGGTGCAAGCGCTGCCCGCTTGAGACGCCGCTGATCAAGCACGCATATTCGTCGCCCGCCAACCGGCTCACCAGGTCTTCGGCTCGCAATGCGTGGGACATGCGCCTGGCGACGGTGCTGAGTACCGCGTCACCCGTATTGTGTCCATACAAGTCGTTCAGTGCCTTAAAGCCGTCGAGATCGAGGTAGAGTACAGCGAGCGGAGTGATGCCTGCGCCCTTACCCCTCAGCGCAAGACCGAGGCGTTCGCGGAAAAAGCGGCGGTTCGGCAGAGCCGTTAGATCGTCGTGAAGTGCCAAATGGCGGGCGCGTTTCTCTTGTTCCTGCGCCCCGGCCAGCTGTTCCTGGGTTTTGGCCAACAGCGCTCGCAAAGCTGCAATCTCCCGTATCAGGGACTCTCCACGAGCATCCGGCTTGCGCATTGGGGGACTTTCACGCGTGGTGCTGCGGTGCAGAATCCTCAGTGGTGACTGCTTCGAATGTGCGTCATCGACTATGCGAGGCTGTATACCCAAAGAAGGGCACTCCATGTGCTTAGCGGGCCCGGATCGGCCAGGCCGATCAGTATTTGTCGAAGATGTTATATCTCACCCTCATGAGGTGGTCTGTACGCCAACCCACCTGCGATCCGAATACCGCCGGCGCCCAACGTACGGTAGCGCCCCGACAAGCGACCCCCCGCAGGTTTTAATGGCCGCTCTGATGTGCTGCCGGAGAGGCTGATGTGGAATGGATTGACGATGATTGCGACGGCCGCGCTGGCCCTGGCCGCGGCGCAGGCAGCGGCCGATACCGTTCGTCAGCCGCCGATGACCAGGCACCAGATGAATCTGAAGACCGTGGGTTGCATGAGAAAGCGGATGGCCATCGACCAGCGTGTCTCCTACAACGAGGCGGCGAAAACCTGCAAGGACCAAATAACCCAACAGAACGACATTCCGCCGCATGGCGCGCCCCGGAACAGGCTGCCCGCTGCTTTAGCGTCGATCGACAGCCCTAGGCACCCATGACGCAGGACAGAGCGCACCATGATAGAATCGATTAGCCGTCCCCACCCGGATCAGTCCTTCCGATGAATGACCACGCAGGCGTCTGGATCGACCATCACAAGGCCATCATCGTCGGCCTCACACCGGACGGCGAGGTTACTTCGGTGATTCTCTCCAAAGTGGAAAAGCATCTTGAACGCGGCGGCGACTCACCGATGGAAGGCACCTTCGAGTCGCGTCAAGTGCCGGCGGACGACAGCCGCCAACGGGCGCTCACGGGCGGGCTCAACATCTACTACGACGCAGTCATTGCGAGTCTTCGCGGCTACGGGATTCTGCTGCTCCTGGGGCCGGGCGAGGCGAAGGAACAGCTTCACTCCCGGCTGGTCAAGGCAAAGCTAGGCGCGCGAGTCGCCGCGGTCGAGACGGCAGACAAAATGACGGATAGGCAGCTCATCGCGAAAGTGCGCACGTATTTCGGCGATGGGGCGCCCCGAATCCAACCGCCACATTAAATTGCAGACGGGGGATTATCCCGGGCTAGCGAACCTTCTGAACGAGCCACAATCCCGGCTTGCCTCTTTGATTGAGGCCGATGCTGAGCCATGCCGCTTTGCTGTCCCATAGCCGAATGATCGGCACGCCCTCCCGGTGCACACGGTGCAGCCACGTTTCAGGTTCGCTTTGGGCGGGAAAACGCGCCTCAGTCGCGCCGAAACCAGGCCGCACCACGGGATCACCGGAATGGCCGCCGGAAAAATCCATGAATGCACCGCGGCCCGGAGCGACCGCCGCCGGAGTTTCTTTGCGTAGTTGCAGATCTAACAGCGGTGCGAATGTTGGCTCTTGGCCCGCTGCGGACCGGGTCCTGGCCAACGAAGTTGGGCTCACCGGATCAATCGTGGAGAGCGAGGATCTGCCACTGGCGGGCGGGATGGCCAAAGCATAACCGGACAGGCCCGCGCCGCACAGCCCTCCGGCCGCAAAACATGCCAACATGCTTTTACGGCCGCGCGTCGTGAAGGCACGCAGCGCGGCAACCGAGATCCCTGCACTAGCGGCCATCGGCGGATTCCCTGGGTGAAACCGCCGGCATGGGAGAGCGGGCGATTCGAATGTCCATTGCGGATACTCCAATTTCGATCGCTTCGGCTCCAAGGGCATTGACCACGCGCGTGATCAAATCCGACCGCGCGGATTCGATCAACGCGTAATCCGGGATCGCGAAATTCAACTCGTATTCGATGAGCCGGCCGGAAAAGCGGGTCGCAAACGCGGTTGGCGCGATTCCGCGCACCAGGCAGGGGCTTTCGCCAGCTGCTCCTTGCAAAAGGCCAATGACGCGTGCCGGGGGCACTGAATGGTCGATGGCCAATTCGATCGTTCCGAGATGCGGATCGATGCGGCGGCGGCGATTGGTCACGACCGACCGGGCAATCACGCCATTCGGAACGATCGTGAGGTCGTTGGACGCAGTTCTGATCCGCGTGGCCCGCCAATTGACTTCGATGACGAGACCCTCGAGAGTGTCCTTGACGCTGATCCAATCGCCGGCCGCGAACGGACGTTCGATATTGATCGCCAGCCCCGAAAACACGTCGGCAAGCGTGTTCTGGAGCGCCAGACCGAGCACGATTGCCAGGACTCCCGAGGTGGCGAGTACTGCGGAAAGCGGTTGCTTCAGCACCGTGTCGGTGATGCCGACGAAAGCGACGATATAGATCAAGGCAGAAGCCAGATCGGCGAACAGGCGCCGCGCGTGCGGCTGGTTGTCTTCCGGAAATAGCGTCCTCAATAAGATCAGATCGAGGATCTTCGTAAGCAGCCACGCACCGAGAATCCACCAAATGACGCCAAAGAATTCGGTTGGCAGCCAGGATTCGCCGGTCTTGGAGGAGAACAATTGTAGGCCCAGCAGATTGCTGGGACGTGGATAGACGGCCGTAATTGCCAGCAGGGTCCCGCCGACCCAGTACAGGGACCGGTACGCCCTATGCCCAGGCATGGCGCCCATGGTTAGACAGACAACGGCTGCCAATGCCAGGGCGCCATCAGTCCAGTTGGACATCGTTGCTCCCCGTGGCAGCCATAGGCCTAAACGAGACGGTCATGGTAGAAGGGTAAAGACCGTGGCCGCTGACGTCTGTGGGGTAGCGCACCGACCCCGTGTCAGCCGCGTGCGACCCTAGATCTCGGCGATCCCTAGCCGCCGAAAGACGGGTACTTTCACGAGATCCAGCAATACGGCGAAAGCGGCCGCCGAGGCCAGGACCGCGGCTACGGCCGCGGCCGGCAGCGCCGTCATGGCGATTCCACCGACCGCGAGCGTCGAGGCAATCGAGATATCGGCGACCGACGAAGCCAGCAGCCAACGGCTGGGCCACGAAGACCACAACCGCCGGCGCTCGCGGTTGTCGTACGTCGTTGCCTGTTTGCTGAATACCAGCGCGACGAAGGCCAATGTCTGCAGCCTTTTTGCATCCAAGCCGAAATGCCACAGGCCGAGGCCCAGGACCGTCACGCAATAGGCGAGGGCGCCGACTCCCATCACTGCTCCAGCCACGGTGAGCTTGCGGATATCCCAGGTATTCGGCAGCGCCGAAGGGCGGACGGCGTCGGTCGTCAGGGCCATCCCGAGAAAATCACCGGTGATCATGATGAGCGCCATCAGCATCGGTGTCAGAATCGCGCGGCCGGTCATCACCAAGCCGCACGCGAGGAACAAAACCTGTACGATCTTGCTGGTGATGCTGTTCAGCGTATACGTCAATATCCGTTGGAAAATGATCCGGCCTTCCTTGACCGCAGACACGACCCCGGCGAGTCCCGGCTCGGTCAGCACGATGCCGGCGGCGGATTTGGCGACATCCGTTGCCGTGGACACCGCAATGCCGATCTGCGATTGGCGCAGCGCCGGCGCGTCATTGGCGCCGTCGCCGCACATGCCCACGATGTGGCCTCCGGCCTGAAATGCCTTGACCAGCAGGTACTTGTCCTCGGGAAGCACGCCGGCGAAGACCGCGAATGACTCCGGATGAACCGCCTTCGGGATCGGCCCGGGCGGGCATACGGCACCGTCGAGACCCACCAGATGCGCGACGATCGCGGCGGTCGGCGCGGCGTCGCCCGATACCATCACGGTGCGTACGCCGAGTGCGCGCAGCTCGGCGACCAGCGCGGCCGAATCGGCACGCGGCGGGTCGCTGAGCGCGATCATGCCAATGAGCTGCAACGACCCGGGCGGTCCCGCAGCGACGGCGAGTACGCGGAATCCTTGCGACTCGAGTTCCCTGGCAGCGGCGGCGGCTGCGGCGACAGGCGGCGCAAGGGCTACGACGGAGTCGAAGGCGCCTTTGACGATGCGCTGGAGCGCACCGCCGGATTCGGTGACGGTCGCCTCCGATGTCTTCGTGGCAGGATCGAAAGGAGTGAATCGGACGGCCGGTTTTCCGTTCATGCCGCCGTTGCCGGCAGCCGCGCGGATTGCCTGGTCGACCGGATCCTGCCCCCCGTCAGAGCTCGCGAGCGCAGCGAGTGTCAGCACTTTCTCCGGAGCGAAGCCGGGCATGGGACGGACGCTCGTCACTTTCAATTCGTTGCGCGTCAGCGTTCCTGTCTTGTCGGCGCACAGGACATCCATCTGTGCCGCTTCATCGACCGCGGATAGGCGGGTTGGCAGGACGCCGCGCCCCGCCAGCGCGCGGGCGCCGAGTGCGGCGGCCAATGTGAAGGTGGCGGGCAATGCGACCGGTATCGACGCAAGCACGGCGCACAGAATAAGGGAAATGATTCCGGCAAGAGACATCCCCAAATGGACCGAAAACGCCACCATCAGCAAGATGACGCCGCCGCTGCCGATCGCCAGATTTCGCACGATGCGCAGCACCGCCTGCTGCTGAGAGCCGACGGCATGTGCAGTCCGGACGAGTTGTGCGGTGCGGCCGAATTTGGTGTTCATTCCGGTGGCGGTTGTTTCCGCAATGGCCTCACCGCGCCTCACCAGAGCGCCGGCATAGGTTTCATGACCAGGACCGGCTTCGATCGGAACCGATTCGCCCGTGAGCATTGACTCGTCGAGCAGCACCTCGCCGGACAGCAGGCGCATATCCGCGGGGACGATGCCCCCCAGACTGAGTTTGACGATATCGCCCGGAACGAGCGCATCGGCCGGCAATGTCTGCCAGGCGCCATCGCGCCGGGCCGTGGCAAGAAGCGCCAATTGCGAGCGCAATGCGGCCAGGGTCGCCTGCGCACGGCTCTCCTGTACGATTCCCAACGCAGCATTGAACACCAGGAGCGCACCGATCACAGCCGCCTCGAGGTACTTGCCGAGGATCAACTCGAGTGCGATCGCTCCCTCGAGCAGGCAGGGGACCGGCGCCCAGAACTTGTCGATGGCCATCGCCAATGGGTGGCGGGTCGTATCGGGTATCGCATTCGGACCGACCTGATTGCGCCGGCGCGTGGCTTCGTCGCTGCTGAGGCCCTCGTCCGCGGCCGTCGTTGCCGATTTCACGGGAACGGGCATGGATCTCGGGATTCTAAGGTCTTCAGTGTCCGCGGCTGCGCTCGGTCCCACCCGAGCGGTTCGGGATCGACGGTACCGACCTCGATGCCGGCGCCGGCCGATAGTTCCGCGCGGGCGGAGCCGCGCGGCGCTCTCCGCCCCGGGCAGGGCCGACGAGGTACGTTGCGCCCCAGCCCCCATAATCGTATCCCACCGGTTCAATGTATCCAGGGCCATAGGCGCCGCCGCCGCCGTAGCCAACGCCCGCTACGCATGCAAACAGCGACGCAGCGACCCCCAGGGCGAGTCCCGCAAGTGCAAACCGTCCGGTAATACGGCTCATTTCGCCTCCTGCTTGCTGTCGCCAACGGTCCACTCCATGACACCAAACGGCGCCCCGGTGGGGTCGGCGAGAACCGCGAGCTTGCCGCCATGGCGATCGACCCGCGGCGGAACGAGTACGCGTCCTCCCAATACCACGGCTTTCGCCGCCGCCTCCGCGGCATCGGCGACTCGCACGAAATTGAGCCAATGCGGGTGCCGTCGGGCGGCGTCCGCGGGCAGTTGGTTGATGCTCAGTCGCGCATAGCCGTCGGTGGACAGTATCATGTGGCGCGATCCGCTCTCGTCATCGAGATCGAACACGTCGTACCCGAACACGGCTTGGTAGAAACCCGCGTCCTGGTCGGCATCCCGCGCAAGGAGCGAAGTCCATATCCACGCCCCCGGAACGGCGAGGTAATCGGGCGGGTCGCCGCTGTGCGAAGCGAGCACCGCGAAAACGGCACCTTGTGGATCGGCGAAAACCGCCTGCCGCCCTCGGGATGCATAGGTTCGCGGCTGCACCAGGATCTTGCCGCCGTTTGCGACGACGGCCCGGGCGGCGCCCTCGACATCGGCGACCGCAAGAAAGGTGAGCCATGCGGGCTGGCGTTTCTCCCCCGCCGGCACCGCACGCTCGACCAGACCTGCGACGGATTCCCCGTCGAACTGGGCGAGAGCGTACCGGGTATCAGCCGCCCCGATATCGTGGAACGTCCAACCGAGCAGACCGCCGTAGAATCGTTCCGCGGCAGCAAGGTCCGGGGTCACCAACTCGACCCAGATCACCTTGCCGGGGTGATGCTCCACGCTCGAATGGACGCCAATCGGCGGCGGATCAAACCCATCCGCAAACGCGCTTGCGGGTCCCGCTGCGCCGATCGTCAGGATCAAGGCGGCCTGAACAATGCAACTTCTCGCCCGCCCGGAAAATGTGAACATGCCGTACTCGCGTTTGAGTTGACGACACATGATGTGCGGTCATCAGGCGGCGCACCGTTCGATACCGCACACATCCATCAAGACCCGGGGCGGCATCCGTTCGCTGGCTCACAATCGCCGAGTCGGCAGCAGTCGATCCGTTTCCTTCTTGACCACCGCATAGCACTCACAGCAGAGCGATTCGAGCTTGGGCCGGTCCAGTACCGTTATCTGGCCCCGTTGATAGCGAATGACCCCGAGCGCCTGCAGCTTCCCGGCCGCTTCGGTCACGCCTTCACGGCGCACACCGAGCATGTTCGCAATCAGCTCCTGGGTCATCGTCAGCTGGTTCGTTCGCAGCCGATCCAACGACAGCAGCAGCCAACGGCACAGCTGTTGATCGAGCGAATGATGGCGATTGCACACCGCCGTTTGCGCCATTTGCGTGATCAACGATTGGGTGTAGCGAAGCAGAAGCAGCTGCATGTCGGCATCGCCGTGAAATTCGTCTTTAAGCAGCTGACCGGCGAGCTGATAAGCAAACCCGGCGCTCTGAACTATCGCGCGGCTGGGAGTCGTTTCTCCGCCCATGAACAGGGCAATGCCGATCAGACCCTCATTGCCGACCACGGAGATTTCCGCGGAGGCGCCGTTTTCAAGGACATACAACAATGAAACGATGCAGTCCGTAGGGAAATAGACATGCCGCAGCTCCGCGCCTGACTCATAGATGACCTTGCCGAGCGGCATCGGCACCCGCTTCAAATGCGGATAAATCCGCTCTTGCACAGCAATCGGGAGCGCCGCCAAAAGCTGATTTTCATTTCTCGATTCGACCGACGCCGCAGACATTGTTAACCGATCCGCGCAGCCCAGGAACTGTATGTCTGTAGTATACACAATAAGGAGCCCACCAGGCCGCCCTATGTATGATACCGAACAGACGATCGCCTGAAGAGTAATGCAGACTGTCCATACTCGCGAACCCCCGAATCACCACCCGGTGCCTTTTTCACTGATTTCGACCCTCTGTGGGGCACCGCACAGACCCATCCGGCAACTGCGCGCGAGACTGCTCCGTTTCCCAATTGAGGGAGAGTTTTCTGATTAAAACGCGAGCTCTGCAAAAAGCGATTCTCAACAGCGCAAACTTCTCGATCATCGCCACGGACCGTGGAGGCGTCATCCAGCTGTTCAACGTCGGCGCGGAATGCATGCTGGGCTACGGCGCCGATACCGTGATCAACAAGATCCGGCCGAGCGATCTACACGATCCGGCAGAAGTGCTGGCGAGGGCCCAGGCGCTCAGCGCGGAATTTGGCGTCGCGATCGCGCCCGGGTTTGAAGCCTTGGCCTTCAAGGCCTCCCGCGGGATCGAAGACATCTACGAGCTCACGTATATCTGCGCCGACGGAACGCGTTTTCCGGCCATTGTTTCAATCACGGCGCTCCTGGACAACTACGGCGAAATAATCGGCTACTTGTTGATCGGCAGCCACAACTCCGTGCGCAAGCGGGTGGAGCGTGAGCTCAATGACGCAATCGCCGCCGCGGATCAGGCGAACCTCGCCAAATCTGAATTTCTATCCAGCATGAGCCACGAGCTGCGTACGCCACTGAATGCGATACTGGGATTCGCGCAGCTCATCGAATCCGGCACTCCAACGCCGGCACCGGGCCAGATGAAGAGCGTCGCGCAAATCATCAAAGCCGGGTGGTACCTGTTGGATCTCATCAACGAAATCCTGGATCTGGCGCTGATCGAATCCGGCAAGATGTCCTTGTCGATCGAACCCATCATGCTGGCGGAGGTGTTGCGCGAGAGCCGCTCCATGATCGAATCGCAGGCGATCCGGCGCCGCATTCACGTGGAGTTTCCGCAGGGCGATTTGGCCTTTTTCGTGTCCGCCGACCGCATGCGGATCAAACAGGTTCTGATCAACCTGTTGTCGAATGCAATCAAATACAACCGCGAGGGCGGGAACATCGTCGTCGCTTGCTCGGTGAGCGGAGTCGGCAAGATTCGAATTGCCGTGACGGATACGGGCGAGGGTCTGAGCGAGGAACATTTGGCGCAGCTGTTCCAGCCGTTCAATCGGCTGGGGCGGGAAGCGCACGTGGGCGAGGGCACCGGGATCGGTCTGGTCGTCAGCAAGCGGCTCGTCGAGTTGATGGGCGGGATCATCGGCGTCACAAGCACGGTCGGCGTCGGCAGCACGTTCTGGGTCGATCTGAAGGTCACGGCCCCGATAAATCATCATGAGGTCTCGATCGACCCGACGATGTCGCTCCCGGCGCCCCGCATTGGCGATAGCCGGTCGCGTACGCTTCTGTGTGTGGAAGACAACCCGGACAACCTGCTGCTGGTTGAGGAGCTGATTAGCCGGTGTCCCGACATCCGGTTGGTGAGTGTTAGGGACGGACAGAGCGGCGTCGATCTGGCGCGAAGCATGCTCCCGGACGCGATTTTGATGGATATCAACCTACCCGGGATCAACGGTGTCGAGGCCCTGAGGATCCTGTCGCTGGATTCCTCTACCGCCCGCATACCGATCATTGCGCTCAGCGCGAACGCCGGTCCACGCGACATTGCGCGCGGGCTCGAGGCCGGCTTCTTCCGCTATTTGACCAAGCCCATCAAAGTGAAGGAATTCATCAGCACGATAGATCTTGCGTTGGCGAGCGTCGATGCCGATGCGAATCCGGCCGCGGCCGAGGAGCCAGTACTGTGATTCCCGAGTCCGACATACGCAACTCCAGCATCCTCATCGTCGACGATCAGGAGATCAACGTCAACCTGCTCGAAGGCGTACTTGCCAATGCGGGATACACACGGGTGACATCTTCGATGCAGCCACGGAATGTGTGCGCCTTGCATCGCACGCATGGCTACGACCTTATTCTCTTGGATCTGCAAATGCCGGGAATGGACGGGTTTGAGGTGATCGAAGGTTTGAAGACGAACATCGTCGACGGCTATCTTCCGGTGCTGGTGCTTACGGCCCAACCGGCGCACAAAGTACGCGCGCTCAGACTCGGCGTGCGGGATTTCATCAGCAAGCCGTTCGACCTTGTCGAGGTCAAAGCGCGGATTCGCAACATGTTGGAAGTCCGCCTGCTGTACAAGCGATTGGGGGAGGAAAACGAGCGGCTGGAGGCAAGAGTGAAGGAGCGAACTGCGGAACTGGCCGAAAGTGAGGCGCGCTACCGAAGTCTGACCGAATTGGCCGCGGATTGGTTCTGGGAACAGGACATCCACGGTGCATTTACGCGTGTTTCCGGCCCCGTGCTGGATATGCTCGGCATCAAGGTCGAATCATTCATCGATGGCGGGGCGCCGCCGGCCGCCGCCGGGTGGAATGATGTGCAGAGGGACGCTCTGCGCGATTTGATCGCCGCGCGTGAGCCATTCTTGGATTTCCTCTTGAGCCGTGTGAATTCGAACGGCTCGATGCAATGCTTTCAGGTCAGCGGCCAACCCATGTTCGATCGGGCATGCCGATTCATCGGCTATCGCGGCGTCGGCATCGAATTGACCGGGCGGGCTTAGAGTTTTCGTGGGCGCCGTCCTCGAATCGTTCCCTGCCAAGCACAACGCCCTGCTTGCGGCGCTACCGGCAGCCGACTTTGAGCGTCTGGCTCCGCATCTCACGCGAGTTCTCATGCCGCTGGGGCAAATGCTCTACGAGCCGGGTTTCGCGCTGCGGCGAGCTTACTTTCCGACTACTTCGATAGTTTCGCTACATTATGTCCTCGACTCCGGTGCATCCGCGGAAAGCGCCTGGGTTGGCTATGAAGGCCTCGTCGGAATTCCGCTGTTCATGGGAGGGGAGACAACCTCCAGTTCGGCGGCTGTGCGCATCGCCGGGCATGGATACTGTCTCGACGCGACTGAGCTGAAGCGCGAGTTCCTGCGATGCGGGCCGATGCAGCGACTCCTGCTCCGTTACACGCAGACACTGATCGGACAGATGGCACAGACGGCAGCGTGCAATCGTCATCATTCCGTCGATCAGCAGATCCGCCGCTGGCTCTTGGCGACCATTGACCGGATTCCGTCGCGCGAAATCGTCGTGACCCAGGAAATGATCGCGAGCGTGCTCGGCGTGCGGCGCGAGAGCGTGACCGAGATCGCCGGCCAATTACAGCGTGCCGGGGCGATCTCGTATCGCCGCGGGCATATTTCGGTCATGGATAGGGCCCGCCTGAGCGAAGGGGTTTGCGAGTGTTATGCCGTGGTCAGGGAGCAGATGCGCTCGCGTGCCTGAGGCCCTGCAATCCTGCAGATCATCGATCAGGATGGCACAATGCCGGCATCGTATCTGTACCCAAGCGAACAGACCCGGCAATTGAAAGGGGCTAATCTCGCGTCGTTCAAAGGAAAGGAGAAAACCATGTTGTACCCGATTGCGGTGGTCCTGCTTGTATTGTGGCTTCTGGGTTTTGTGACCTCGTACACGATGGGCGGCTTCATTCACGTGCTGCTGGTCGTGGCCGTCGTGCTGGTTCTGGTCCAGCTCATCCAGGGTCGCCGCATCTAGATGACGGCTACGCGGTCTTCCCGGCGGTCGGCAGGGGCGGACCCGGTGCAGGCGCGAACCACGAGGACTGCAGTGGGATCATTTTGGCCCTCGCGGCCGAGGTGTTGAATGAGCAGCGAGATCTAGGCGAGGAAGCGAACATGAGATTTTTAGCAGCCCTATGCCTTTGTGTACCCGTCCTGTCAGGCTGCATCAGCAGCAGCAACCCTCCGCGTCACCTTCTGCTCCGTCAGGAGGTTGCCCTGCAGATCGAGATGATGTAACCGGAGAGGCTTTCCGGATCTGTGCCGGAGGGCGCCCCGGAGGCGGCCGGCCGATCGGGATTCCCCGTCATCGGCGGACCCTAATGCATGAGCCGGCATAGGATTGCCGGCTCATGTTGCTACGTCCTTGCTGCCGTGTCAGCTGCGGCCCGCGATCGATCCGCCATTGTCTCCGCCGATCACGACCTCCACGCGACGATTCAACTGTCGTCCGCCCGAGTCGACGTTGTTGGCCACCGGAAAGCTTTTTCCATAGCCCTGGCTGCCAATTCGAGTAGGATCGATGCCCCGCATGATTAGGGCCGATTTCACGGCGTCCGCGCGACGCTGCGAAAGATCCTGGTTGTACGAATCCGTGCCCACGCTGTCCGTAAAGCCATCGATCTGAACGCGCCGCTCCGGATGCTCCATGAGAAACTGCGACAGTTGATCGAGCGTGCGTGCGGCTCCGGGATTCAACTCGGATCTGCCGGTGTCGAATAGTACGTCACCAAGGGTGAGCACCAGCCCGCGCGGCGTCGGCTTCGCTTTCAGCTCGTCCACCTCCGCCTGCAGGCGAACCGCTTGTTCCGCAGCCTCATCTCGCTGCCCCAAAGCGGCATTCGTCGCCATCTTGGCATTGTCGACATCGCGGGTCCGAGCGGCCAGTTGAATTTGATCTCGCTCCGCCTGACCCGCCGCAACGCGTGCGTCATCGGCTCTCGCGGCCGCATGAGCCATCGCCAGACGAGCATTTTGCGCGGCGAGGTACGCCGGCTGCGAGATGGCGGCTTCCTGATTATGCATCGCCGCCGCATCGGCAATAGCCAGCTGATTCTTCGCCGATTCCAAATCCAGCGCCGAATATTTTTGAACATTTGGATCCGCTTCAGCCGCCTGGACGAGCGTCTGCGCATTCTGCAGCGCAGCGTTAGGCACGGGGGTCGAAGCGCAACCGGCGGCGACAAGCGCCAGACCCATTCCCATCAGTATTTTTGCGTTCATATCATTACCTCATTGAGTCGGTTGTGAGCTGCGCATCGATTCTTGGCGCAGCGCCTGCATGCTCGTATCGAATTCCGCTGCGGCCTTGTGTGATCGTTGCTTTTGCGCGGTCGCCTCGGCCAGCTCCGCGTCCACGTTGGCCTGCTCCGCCAGCATGTTCGCCGGCTGAAGCTTTCCATCCGAGTTGGCCTTTTCCGCGCTCGCAATCTTGTCGCGCGCAGCAGCCATTTCGACCGGCGCGAACTCGGGGGCCCCGGACCCTTCGGCGCGCTGCAACGATGCCTTCGCCACCGCGATTTTTGCATTCGGAACGGGAGTGCTCGCGCACGCGCCGAGCGACGTTGCCGCCACTATTGCTGCGACGCCCCCTATCAGTCTCCGTGAATCGATACGCATGATGTTCTCCAGTCTTTCTGATGTCGATTAGCCGCGGTATACGGACCGGCGGCGATTCGGCGGCCGCCGGTGATGATTCTCTGCAATCTCCGATTAATCTCTCACGATCCGATCGGGTGGTCTGTTCGCTAACGCACCCAGAGGACTCGACCGTTGATCGTCGGCGTTACTCCTGAATCGCGATTCTGTTGTGGACCGACTTGACGCCTTCAACGCCCTTGGCCAGCATCTCTGCGAGATCGCTGGCGTCCCGCGTCGGCGCCAGGCCGCTCAACCAAACGACCCCTTGTTCGTCGGTGTTCACTTGGATCTTGGTAAGCGTCGACAGGTGCTTTTCCGCCAACCTGACCTTCACCTTGGTGGTAATCACCGAATCCTTGACGAACTGGCCAGCCTGCGCTGCGTCGGAGTCCATGGTTTGGTCCGCGACGGCGAATGATGCCGCAGTTCCTCCGATGATCAGTAATGCGGCCAGGGAAAGTACTTTCATTTGGGCTCCTTGTTGAGCGCGTCGCTCAAACCACCGACGGCGTTCTGAAGTTTCCCGGCGGCCTTGTTTGCCTTCCCCTTGGCCGTCAACTTGGCGTCGCCAAGCACTTTGCCGACAGCTTCCTCGACATTGCCCTTTACCTGCTTGATCGACCCGTCGATGCGATTCTTGTCCATGATGCGTTTCTCCCAGAGCTTGAATGGATATGGATGCACGTGCGTTCTTCGAATGCATTCAAGCATGGGGCGCGCCTGTGGTCTGGACGTTACCGCACAGAGCCCTTTAGCGCTCCGAGCAGCGTCGGCGCCGGGCGGACGGGCGGGCGGGCGGGCGGGCAGGGCGCGAACGAACACCGAATCCCGGTCTTGCGTATCGCTGTGATCAACCAGTATGTTATCCACGGTGCCTGCGGCGTTGTGCCGATGAAGAGGGATCAACCCATGAGTCGTGCTGCTGCGGTCGTGCTCACCGGACTGCTGATGGTGCTCGGTCTCGGCACCGTGTCAGATCTCGAGGCGAAGCCCCCCACTTTTGCCGACATATTGGCGCAGTCGCCGGCCGGCGACTGGCGCATGCCCGATCCCGATGACACGCTGTACGTCGAGTTCGGTCGGGGACGAGTGGTAATTGAACTCGCGACGCAAGTCGCACCCCTGCACGTTGCAAATCTCAAGACGCTGGTGCGCAGTCGTTACTTCGATGGGATAGCGATCATTCGAGTGCAGGACAATTATGTCGTTCAATGGGGCGACCCGGATCACCGGCACACTGTTCCGGACGGGCTGAAGCCTGCCGTCGAATTCACGGCCAATACCCGCGCGGCTGCGCGATTCCAGCCCTTGCCCGACCGCGACGCCTATGCCCCGGAGATCGGCTTTCTAGACGGCTTCCCGGCGGCGCGCGACCGGCGCACGCACATGGTCTGGCTTGCGCATTGCTATGGCATGGTGGGTGCGGGCCGCGACGAGCAGCCGGAGAGCGATGCAACGGAAATGTATGTGGTGATCGGCCATGCGCCGCGGCATCTCGATCGCAATGTCGCTTTGTTCGGGCGGGTTTTGAAGGGGATGGAGCTTCTCTCCAGCCTCCCGCGCGGGAGCGGCGAGATGGGGTTCTACGTCGCCGCGGAATCCCCCGTGCCGATCACGTCGATGCGTCTCGCCTCGGATGTACCAGCGGCGGAGCGCACGCCGATCGAGGTCCTTCGTACCGACAGCGCCACGTTCGCGTCGGTGCTCGAACAGCGGCGAAATCGGCAAGAATCGTGGTTCAAGTTCAACCCAGGGCACATCGACCTATGCAATGTGCCCCTGCCGGTCCGTGCCGCCGGCGGACTCCAAAAATAGACCGACCCACGGCGGGTCCGCCGACACGCGGGCCTATCCGAAATTCTTCTGAGCGAATTCCCAGTTGGCAACCTTGTCGATGACGGTCTCAACGAATTTCGGGCGCAGGTTGCGGTAATCGATGTAGTAGGCGTGTTCCCACACGTCCACCGTCAGCAGCGCTTTGTCGTTGGTGGTCAGCGGTGTGCCGGCGGGGCCCATATTGACGATGTCGACGCCGCCACCGGCTTTCTTCACGAGCCAGGTCCACCCTGAGCCGAAGTTGCCGACGGCCGATTTGACGAAGGCCTCGCGAAATGCGGCGTAGGTGCCCCACTTACTGTGGATGGCTTGAGCAAGCGCTCCGGTGGGCTCGCCACCGCCGTTGGGCTTCAAACTGTTCCAAAAGAACGTGTGGTTCCAAATCTGCGCAGCGTTGTTGTAGATGCCACCCGCGGGCGCCTTCTTCACGACGTCTTCGAGGCCCATGTTCTCGAATTCGGTGCCCTTGATCAGGTTGTTCAGGTTCGTGACATAGGCCGCGTGGTGCTTGCCATAGTGATAGTCGAGCGTCTCCCGGCTCATGTGGGGCTCCAAGGCAGCGCGGTCGAAAGGCAGGGGAGGCAAGCTGTGTTCCATGGCGAATCCTTATCTTCGTTGGCTGTTGGGTGCAGTCTATATTCGCAATCTGGGTGGGATATGTCGAGTTTCGGTTTCGTTCCAGCACGCGGATGCGGCAAGAAAGATCGCCGCGCACCACTTAGTCTGGCATCACGAGTCAGCGCCACGTTGAGATCGTTCCAGTGATCCCACGACAACAATTCCGAAAGAAATTGTGCGCGTGATGCTTGATACCCGCAGCCGGTCCGCGGGGATTTATCGGGCTCTTCAAATGCTTGCTGGGAGCAGGGGAGGAATTGCCGAAGCCGGGCGCCGGGGCGGCACTTAACCATATATTTCATATAGTTGAGAAATATTTGAAAACATTATGGAGGATTCTGTGACGCCAGATGATCGCCACGCAGGCTCGACCGTCAAAACCTTTGGCCAATGTCCGGCGCTGGGTGCCGCGCCCGATACGCGGTCCTACCAAGCAGTGACTCGGCCGGCACCGCGATACTCATCTCGGTCTTCGAATAATGAAGCTCTGCGTCGATTCCGGCTGGGGCCGATGTCGTCTGCACAGCATCAACTCGGCGGATCAAAACTCGCTAGCCGCCGCCGTAAGGTCGGTCGCCAGGAAGGAGCCAACCTGCCTTGCGACGTGACCTGCCCGGCGATAGAGTCGAGATGGCGGCGTTCGTTCTGCTTTTCACGGGTCCGCCTTAAAATTCCGGGGGATGCGTTATGCGACCGTTCAAAGCGTCGGTGATCCTAATCAGCGCTTTGGCGGTCTGCGCCGTGGCCGGGGCGCAACAAGCCCCGCAAGCCATCGATGATGGGGATCTGGTGACGCTCGGCGGCAACACCAGGTCCGAGGCAACGTCGGCGAATGACCGTGGCGCCGTCGATCCAGCCATGCCGTTCGAACATCTCGAGTTGCAACTGCGACGCCCGCCCGACCAGGAGCGCGAGGTCGAGACCTTCATCCGGACTCTGCACGATCCGGCCTCGCCCAGCTTCCATCGATGGCTCACCGCGGAGCAATTTGGTCAGCGGTTCGGCGCCTCCGTTCCGGCCATTGCCGCGGTCCGTGGGTGGCTGGAAAAGTACGGGTTCCGGGTCGGTCCGGTCTATCCCGGCGCCATGGTGATGGATTTTTCGGGCACGGCGGCGCAACTCTCGGCCGCATTTCACACCTCCATCCATCAACTCCGCGTCGGCGGGGAGACTCATTTTGCCAACGTGAACGATCCGCAGATTCCGCGAGCACTGGCGCCGTGGGTCGCCGGCATCGTCAAGCTGAACGACTTTCGTCCGATGCGCAAACACCGGCCGAGCCCCCGGTATTCCGGGAGTTGCAGCGGCAGCCCGTGTTATCTCATGGCGCCGGCCGATCTGGCCACGATCTACGATTTCAATGACCTGTTCCACGGGACAAAGCCGGTCACCGGCAAGGGTCAGAGCATCGCGGTGGCCGAGGATACGAATCTGTACAACGATAGCGACTGGACCCACTTCCGCCGCATCTTCGGCCTCGACGTCTATCGAGAAGGCAGTATTTCCACCGTCCATCCGCCGCCGCCCACGCATGGAGCGCCGCCGTGTAAGGATCCGGGAGTCAACAGAAACGGCGACGACGTCGAGGCGACGCTCGACGCCGAGTGGTCCAGTGCCGCGGCGCCCGATGCCGCCATTCTGGTCGCCTCCTGCGGCGACTCCGCCACGGTAGACGGGGTCAGGCAGGCCATCCACTATCTCATCGAGAGCGCGTCGCCCCCGCCCATCATCAGTGTCAGTTATGGCATTTGCGAGACCGAGAATGGTGCCACCGCCAACGCATTCTTCTCTGCCATTTACCAACAGGCGGTGGCCGAGGGCATTTCCGTGTTCGTCGCCACCGGTGATTCAGGACCCGAGGACTGTGCACCCAATTACACGAGTCCGGCAAAATTTGGCATCGGCGTCAATGGCTGGGCATCGACGGTGAACAACGTGGCGGTCGGGGGCACGGATTTCAGCGACACTTTTAACGGCACTAACCAGGAATATTGGGGCATCAGCCAGGGCGCGCCGTGGGGGACGGCTAAATCCTATGTTCCCGAGATGGCGTGGAACGACACCTGCGCCAGCGATCAGACCATCATCACCTTCGGATATGAGACGAGCTTTGGCGCCGATGGCTTCTGCAACAGCACCACTGCCGATCCTTATTACATCGGCACCGGCGGCGGGGAGGGAGGGCCCAGCGGTTGTGCCACGGGCACGCCGTCGATCAAAGGGGTCGTGAGCGGCACGTGTGCCGGATGGCCCAAGCCGAGCTACCAAGCGCTTTTCGGAATGCCAACGGACGGCGTGCGCGACGTTCCCGATGTGTCGATGTTCGCCTCCGACGGGTGGGAGTGGAGGCACCAGTACCTGATTTGTTTCACCGATCCGAACCAAGGCGGGGTTGCCTGCCAAGGGAACCCGGTGAATTGGGGCCTCGGCGGCGGCGGCACGTCGTACGCCACGCCGATCGCCGCGGGCATTCAGGCGCTGGTGAACCAAAAAATGGGCGCGAAGCAGGGCAACCCGAATTATGTTTACTACGCGCTCGCCCGGCAGGAATACGGTGCCAACGGAGACGCGCATTGCGATTCCAGCTTGGGGCCGCACGGGGACTCTCGCTGTGTGTTTCACGACGTCACTCTGGGCACCGATTCGCAGGACTGCCGGGGACCTGCGAATTGCTTCCTGCCGTCGGCAACCTATGGCGTCATGTCAACGTCGGATTCGATCTACGAACCGGCCTTCAAAGCGCATCCGGGATACGACTACCCGAGCGGCATCGGCACGATCAGCGCGCGCAACCTCGTCAACGCGTGGAGTACAGCGCTGGGCGACCGAGCGCCGGGCGGGAATGAACCCAAAGAGGGATCACCATGAAGGCGATATGGAAGGGCACCGTGGTTGCGGAGTCCCCGGACACCGTGCTTCTGGAAGGCAATCATTATTTTCCGCTGGAGTCGGTGAATGCTGCGCTTCTGGAACCAAGCACTCATACCAGCGTGTGTCCTTGGAAGGGCACGGCGAACTATTACACGCTGAGAGTCGGCGACGAACGTAACGCGAATGCCGTGTGGTACTACGCCGAACCCAAGGATGCAGCATGCCAGATCAAGGGTCGCGTGGCATTCTGGAAGGGCGTCAGCGTGGTGGCGTAGCGTGGCGCTCCGCCCGCGGCCGCTAAATCAATGGGTTAGGCGCCATTTGACAATAATCCAACAAGTCGCTGTATTACTATGAGCGGATGGACGCCATGGCTGCCAAGCACAACATCACCGTGGCAATCGATCCTGCGTTGCTGAAAAAAGCACGCGCCGTTGCCGCGCGGCGCGGCCGTAGTGTCAGCGCTTTGGCGGTCCTAAGACTGGGGGTGGCCATTATCTTCCGCCCGGTATGTACACCACCGGCGCCAGCGTCGAAATTCGAGGCGGATCCGGCGGCGAGGGGTACTACGGCGGTAACGGCGGCAGCGGCGGCAGCGGCGGCGCGCAGCGGGCGACGCAGTACTGTTCGGCAGCGTGGCGAGCACGCTCATTGTCAAGCCGGGCGCGGTGTTCCACGGCCAGGTGGCCGCCAGTGCGGCAGTCAACGACGTGCTGGAGCTTTCCGGCAGACAATCCGGCGGCACGCCGATCACCTTGGGCACGCAGTTCACGGGCTTCTCGACGCTCGAGTTTGCCTCCGGGGCGAGCGGCACGGTGGATGCGACCAAGGCGGACTTGACTGCGCACACGCTCAGCATCGACGGCTTTGCCATTGGCGATACGCTCGACATCCAATTCAACAGCGCCTTTACGGGAGATCATTTCGCGCTCACTGCCGCCGGCAGCGGCACATATCTCACTCTGGCCTCAGGGGCTGACGCGACGCTCGCGAGCCTCGGCCATGATGTTCTGAACTTCGTGAGTGATTTCCACCGCGGATTGACAGACGGTCGGATCATGTCAATGCATGGCCTGGCACCGAGCCTTGCGCCGGCAGCGAATGCCGCAGATCAGGACTTCGCGAGCTACGGCTTTACATCGCACGCGTCCATTGATCACGGCACCGCGCATATCCTCATTGGCGTGTGCAAGGCGCAGCGCAGCGGCGCCACCCTGGAGGTCAGCTCACGAAACGGACCACCACTGCGGAGTTTCTCGCACGGGATCTGTTGCGGCAACAAACATTGGATAGGATAGCGGGAGACTACGACAAAGCAGGGGCTGATGGGGCCATTGAGGTCTCAGCCGGCGCCGACCGGTCGCGAAGTCAACGACTCGCCTGAAGTACCGCTCGGGGAGTGGGCAGCCATATTTGGTTGCGCGTCACCTTGCCTCCCGTCCGATTCAGCCCTGGCTGCGCGATGACGACATAAAAGTAGTCACGCTGCGACCGCTCTGCCTCCCGCAGCAGTTTGATGTAGACGTGCGTCGAGCGCCCGCCGGAGGGGAACGTCTGAATCGCCTTTTCCTGGTGAATGTAATCAATATTTTGTCTCGCCGTCGCAGGCTCGGTCCACCACACGAAGGACGAGTTGTGCAGTAAGTGATTGCGGTGGACGCGAACTTCAACGAAGCGATCGCCGACGGCCTGGTAGCCATTGACGACGATCTTGGAGGGCGCCGGCGTCGACGACGGCCTGGCTTGAAGCGCTGCCACAGACTCCTCCTGGGCGCCCGTCGTCCGGACGCCGTCGTCGACTGCCCGCACCGAGGGCGTATCCTCCGGGGGCGACCGCTCGCGAGGATCTGGGCTGGCGCTTGCCAGCGCGTCGGTCGTGCCATCACCCGGCTTTTGCGCCGGCCGGGACCAAAGTTCGCCCACGCCAATCGCGGCGATCAGAAGCAACGCGAAAAACGCTGCCACGGGTGCACCCCTCGACCGTGGCTTCGTGGTGTCGGCGGCCGCGAGGCCATGCAGCGTTGTTGACGAAGCACCCGCCGCCACGTCGCGCGTGAGGCGCTGTACCCAGGCGTGAACGGGCATCGACCGGCCCGATCGATGCCACGATAGCCCCGCCTGCAGCACACGCCATTGGTCGCCAGTGAGCCCAAGAGGGCGCTTGGCCCTGACGTCGTAATTGCGGGCCTGGTTTGCCGGCCGGCCCGCAAACGGATGAATCCCAGCCAGCAACTGAAAGCAGATGACCGCAAACGCGTACAAGTCGTCGCTGGGATCTGCGGCGCGGCCCTCCAGCTGCTCACAACTGGCATAGGCAGGAGTGCCGAAGGTCGCCAGCGTGTCGGACACGCGATCCGTCGTCGTCGGCGTTACGACTGTTTGGGCATTGCCGAAATCGAGAATACGCAGCTCGCCGTTACGGTTCAGAAACAAGTTCCGTGGTTTGAGGTCGCCATGAACGATTCCGCGCTCGTGCGCGTGCTGCAACCCCTCGCCTAGCTGCCTGATGATCCACCACGCCTGCGATCGCGGAATCGGGCCCGGCCGCATGCGGTCGATGAGGTCTTGTAGCAGCTCACCGTCGAGGAGCTCCATCGTGAAGAAGACGATATCCTGATCTCGGTCGAGTTCGTAAATTCTCACGATGTTCCGATGGGACAGGGCCCTGCCGGAGTGCAATTCGCGCGCAAGGTCCTTCATGGCCTGGTCTGGAGACTCGCTGCCGCCATGCAATACCTTCAACGCGACGTGCTGCTCTGCAACGGGAAGGGACTCACGATACCGATCGAGCGCTTTGAACACGGTCCCTGTGCCGCCCGTTCCGAGCTTTTCCACAATGACATACCGCTCCCTCAGCAGACAGCCGGGCGCAATCCCACCGTGCGCCTTGGAATCCCCGGCGTTGCCTCGCCCAGCAACGGATCGCAGAACCACCGTCGCCCCAACGGCCTCGGTGTTCACCACTCCCCCAACGGATCGAGGCGTTTCATTTAGCTCTCTCAACAGTGGCCACTGACCAGAACTCCCATGGCAAGCGATCGCGTGTCCAGACGCGGATGTATGTCAGACAACACCGCCAAAGCCCGATGCAGTGACCACACGGACAGTTCTCGCCACTATTTTCGTTCCTCCCTGTTCCCATCCGGCAACAATCAGTCAACGCAACCCGCCGCGCCCTGCCCGGCGGTGCACGGACCGGCACTAACTGCGTTTGCATCGCGGATTCCTATAACAAATGGAGTTAAGACCTGCAGTTAATCAGGTCGCAGGCGCAGAGTGCTGTGCGGTACCGAACGGTCAAGACCAAGAACGTGCCCCATCGCCTTCCGCCGCTTCGATTCTGCTTCGACAACGAGCGTACGTACGGTGTCGTACAGACATCGTGTCGCGCCGCTGCGATTCTCCGTGGGCCGCTGGCAGCTGCGGCTTCGCTATTTTCTGAGAGCTTTTGGGCTAGATGACGCGCATGGCCGGAGGCGAATTGTGCGCTGCAATTCACGCTCGACGGGGCGGGCTCGCAGCGATATCGCCGGCATCGCGTGTCGAGAGAGTACACGTACTTCCGAGGAAATCTACAATGGCGACTATTTCGAAAATGCGCCACGGCGAAGGCAATCCGGGGTCCGGGAAACGATTTAACGAGGCAGAGACCCGGTTCGTCGACTCCACGCGCGGCAAGCGGAACATTCGCGACGGGGCCAATGTTCGGCCTGATCAAGGATCCGCACTGATAGACGCCGCGCTCCTAGGTAGAACGCGCATAAAGATCTCTGATGCGCCCGTTCCGGACGTGCCAGCACAGAAGCGATAAACTGTCGTTAACACAGCGGACTCCACACGGCGCGCCAACCGGAGCGAACAAATGTCATTTGCCGCCTGGATCGGCCTTGGACTGATTGCCGGGTTTGTCGGTAGCCGGATCATCAACAGAACGGGCGACGGAAAGTTGGTCGATATTGTGCTGGGCGTCGTCGGTGCCGTGTTGGCAGGATGGCTATTCAAAATCTATGGCGGTGCCGGGGAACCCGGATTCCACATAAGTCGCCTGATCGTCCCAGTCATCGGCGCCGTCGGTTGTCTTGTCATCTACCATCTATTCTTCCGCCGCGTGGCAACTGAAGAGTAGCGCCATACTGCATAGTGCGCGTCGCACACATTTTCGCCACCTGATTACCGCCTGAACGATGCCTGCAGCGCCGTCTAGGTGCGCACGGTATGTCGTACTGCGGCCCTGGATTCGGGACGGAGCGCGGTCTGGCCATGTTGTTTACGCTGCGCGGCAGGTCCGGCATGGTCCTACAGCAGTTCGGCATCTTGGCTACGTCCCAACCGTGTCGACATCGATTTCCATTACGTTCGGAAGCGTACGGACGTCGAATCGCTACGTGATTAACCTCTTCAGTGCGATCGGTGCGTGACCACCCTGTCACGACGAATACTGGCAAGGTAACGGTAAGAGACATCACATGAAGCAGGAGGGGAGGAGTACCACACCGGGCATGAGCGACATACAAACATTACGTCAGCGAGCCCGTGAACATGTGGAGAAAGGGGCCATAACGGCGAGCTACGCGGCTGACCGTCAAACACTTCTGCGCCTTGCACAAGACGATCCCGACCGGCTAGCGCCAACAATCGGGCGAAGATGAGGCGTCGAGTCGATGGGCCGAGGACCAAACCGAGGCATCCGAGGAATTTAAGGGCGACTACGAGAAGGTGTTGAGTCAGCCGGAAGATGACGTGGACGAGGAGGGAAAATGGCTACTATTCAGCAATCTAGGGTCGACACGGACGAGCCGCCGCGCGTCACGGAGTACGTTCAAACAATGGCCAACGAGGGCGCACTGCTGTTTCTGGGTAACTACAACGGTACCCTGGCGGCGGCCCGCTGTCTGGGCCGCTGCGGGATCGACGTGGCACTTGCTGACGATTCTCCCATGGCCATGGCACGCGCCTCCCGGTATGTGCGACATTTCGAGCGCTCGCCGCCGATTCGCCGCCCCGGCGATTTCATGGAGTGGCTGATCGATCGCGGACGAGGGGGCGGTCGAGGCAAGCGACGGCCGAACTACGCTGGTCGCGTTCTGTTCCCGGCAAATGACGAACAGGTGTTTCTGTTCGCCCAGCATCGACGCGAGTTGTCGCGGTACTTTCGCCTGTATCAACCGGACATTGACACCGTCTATCGGATACTCAATAAACAGCGGCTCTACGAGGCCTGCGCGCGTGTTGGGATCGACTACCCGGTAACCTGGTATCCCCGCGGTGAGGCTGAAGTGCGAGAGCTCGCGCCGACGATTCGGGCCGACGTCATGGTCAAGCCCAAGTCGCAGATTCAACTCGAAAGCAAGACGAAGGGCAGCGTAGTTCCCAGAACCGGCAGCGTGGTCGATTCCTACTCACGGTTCATGCGGGAAAATCGCTACGGCACCAAGATCGCCACGCATGATGCAGATGTCGTGTGGCCGATGCTACAGACGTATCACAGTAGCCAGACGCACCGCATTTACACCCTGGCCGGTTTCACCGATTTAACGGGAAACCCTCCGTTGATACGGGCAGCCACCAAGCTGATGCAGCGACCCCGAAACATGGGGATCGGCGTCTGCTTTGAGGCAGCGACCGTGGATTCCGCGCTCGTCGCACGGGTTGCAGACTTATTCCGCGATCTGAACTATTACGGCATATTTGATATCGAATTCATCGTACGCGAAGGCAAGTTCTTGCTGATCGACTTCAATCCGCGCGGGTACGGGCAAATGGCCTTCGAGATTGCCCGCGGACTGCCGCTGCCCTACATTCAATATCTTGCGGCCATGGACGACCGATCGCGCCTGGCCGACGTGTGTCAGTTGGCCAGGGACTGGCAACCACGAGGCAACGAAGCATATTGCCACGGCTTGTTTCTCTCGTTGGTGAACACGGCGCAGCGGGCCAGTGAAGTGGTCAGCGGCTCACTGAGCGAGGACTGGGGAAGCTGGATGAGAACTCGTAAAGCGGGACTGACTGATGCCGTGCGACAGCCGAGCGATCCCGGTCCGGCGCGACTCGATGTCATACGGCACGGAGTTGAATTGATGAGACACCCACGTTCATTTCTGCGGTCCCTTATGCGCTGACACGGAGGCCGCCTCGCTGGCAGTCGGACTCGATTGATCCGTATTTGGCGCACCGCCGGCGGCAAATCGCAATTTACGCCGCGGCGGGTCGGTCCGGAACCGATAACGCGCCATATTGGCGGTTCCTTACCATGTAGCCCTTTTGACTTTGCTTTGTTCACGTAGCCGGTCAACGATGTCAATCATGCTGGCATCCGGATAGGTCTTGAGAATGTCGGTAATTTGATCGCGATCGAGGTCCGTTGCCGTGAATATTTGCTTGAACGCCTCCCGGGTCGCGTGCTGCAGTTCCGCATCGTCGATATCCGCGAAATTGCGCATCACTTCTAGCGGCGGACGTTTAGACATCCTCCTGATCGACTCGAGCGCTTCTCCAACGACCTTGCCGAGTTTTTCCATATCGACTCGTTCTGCATCCGCCGCAGAAGGTCGCGGCGCTCTCGGGTCATTTTCGCGACGGATCCGTCTATTGGGGAGCAATTCCAACGCATGCGCGGCTTCGAGTTCCGTATAGCTATGAACGACGATCACCCAACGTCCATGGCTGATGGCATCAGCCACTTCCTCTTCAACAGCGGGTATTCTTTCGGCATTTCCGGAATCGCCAGTGACGGCCCCCATCAAACTGCCGGCCAGCGACCCCATACCAAGCGCAGACATGGCGGCAACCATTGGCCCGGCCACTAGCAGCCCAACGCCACCCGTCAACGCGATGCCGGTGACCAGCACCAGCCCCGGGATCGCGCCCATTGCTGCGCCCTCCAAAGCACCCTTTGCGGTTTTACGCCGCTCCCATTCATGTCCGGTCGTTTCCTGCCAATGGGCCTGCTCCTGCCCGAGCAAACTAATTTGGTCATCCGAGAATCCCTCATTTTTCAATAACAAAATGGCATCGGTCACATCGGCGAACTCGGGATAGATGGCGATGGTTTTATAAAGAAAGCCTCCGCCAAGCGGTATCGTCTCTCCGGTAGCGGAAAGGTCTTCACCAGACGTCGTGGATTTCATGCAGTCTCCTATTGATGGGCCAATCTAATGGCAAAATAAGCGCCCCTCATCACAAGGTTTCGTGGAATTGTGGCAAGCGTGCTCCAAGGGCCATCGTGTGTCTGTACGCAAGCACACCGCGAAGAGCATTTCGCTGCGTACCCACCGGCACCCGGTAACCTGCAGGTATTCATCGGCGGGCTTCTTGGGCTGCATTTGCGTTTTTTGATCCGGCTGGCGGTTGGGGCACAACCGCTTGAAGAGAATTCGCTGCACGACGAGTAGTGGACACCCGCACGCTGATATTGCGGCAACCGGCCGGTGCGCCAGCGCACAGACTCAGCGCGTCATCCTGGGCTCCAATACCGGTGCCGGAAGATGATTAGCAGAGCGACTTATTTGGTTCAATAGATGGATTCGGAAGTCAATGGCCCTGTCGATTCCGATTGGTGGTGTCGGCTATGGTGGGTTTGAATGGCGGGACATGTCATGAATCAAATCAAGGTGGTTCTCTGCGTGGTGATACTGATCGCGGTATGGCCCCTGTGCGCGACCGTGTGGGTGCTCCAGTGGCCGTTCGTACGATTCCTGGACAGGTCCCCGAAAGACCTCTCGGATAAGGTGGCCGGACGCCCGGTTCGCCGCCGCACCGGGTAGCGCGACCGACAGTGCGTCCAAACAATTGTGCCGCTATAGCTATCCTTTGCCGGCGCGTCGCACATCACGGGTGAGATCGTTCCGATCACGGCCGGAACTTGAATTTAACAGAGGTATTGAGGGAGATCGAATGACGATGAGGCGAGTGGATCCTTCTGACCACTGCCGATGACACTCACACATTTCGCCCGTCGGACACGTGGGGGTGCTCTGCCATCATCCGCGCCGTTAGCTCCTGGACTTCCTGTCAATTCCGATCTGGTGGTTCCGTTACTCCATCCTCTCAAGTTGCGGGATCTCCTGGAAAGTCGGGGCGGTTCAAAGGCAACATCCAGAAGAACGTCGGTTCGGTCCAGGCATCGATGGGCGATGCCAAGGATAATATCGAGAAGACCATAAAGAAGGCTTAACGGTGATGCGGCGGGGGAGCAAGGATTCAATGGTCGCCCGCCCAGCTTGAAGCCAACCAAATGGAGGGTTTATGAACACCAAATTCCCAGGGACGCTGGTTTTGTTGGCAACGTTGCTCGGCCCCGTGGTTGTGTACGCCGCCGACACGTCCACGGGCACCAATGGCCAGTATCTGGACGATGGGACCATCACCACCAAGGTCTAGGCAACATTTGCCGAAGACAAGTGGGTCAAAGGGCGCGATATCAGTGTCCGTACTCACCACGGTGTCGTCGATTCAACGCCCGGTAGCAGAGAATGCGTGGATCTAATCATCGTCTTGATGGCAATGGTGTTGCTGTTTGGTGGCGGAGGAGGCTTGTACTGGGGCATGGGCGTAGGGTAGAGACTTGGCCCGATCGGATTGATCCTGCCCGTCGTTGTCGTCTGCTTCCTGCTATTTGCCTATCGCGGACGAAGGGGTGGCGGCCACTAGGGATAGAACCAGTGTGAAATGACGCGCCGCTATGTACGGCCCAGCACCGACAGTTCGTACCGATCATGCTTGAATAACCATCGAACACTATCAAAAGGAGATTTCCATGTACATCGGCGGCGGCATCCTCGGAACTATTCTTGTCGTCCTGCTTATAGTTTGGCTTATTCGCCGGGTCTAGAAACCTTTGTAGCAAGAGGCGTTCCGAACAGGCTTAGTGCTTCTGGACCCGCCCAGTCTGGAATACGACCGGGTCTACGGATTCGTGCAAATTGGTGCGGTTTATTGTGGAGTCCGCTCACGAATCGCAAACTTCTGCACGCTTAGCGCTCTGGATCGAACATTCGGAGACAATTGGCAAAGATCGGCCTACGGCTCGCCCTTCACCCCGGAGCGACGATCCACAGACGCGCTCGATCGGTATCTTTTGTCGAAAAAACTTTCATCGCACCCGGCATCAGGAAGCTAAAGAGTGAAATCGCATGAGCGATCCACTGGACGTCGGTGACGACCGCGGCCCGTTCCCAGCGGGTGATGTGTTGCATTCCAATCTTGAAATCTTCCATCATCGCATCGGCGTCTATGCCAGCAAAATCGCCTCCAAGTTCGTAATAGAGACGAAGGCGATCGTGGCTGGCAAAAGCCTTTTCGACCACTGGAATGAGGGTCGAAACGTAGTCGGCCTTCGTTACCTGCCCCCGACCCGCGAAGGCGACGACATTCTCGGGAAACCCTTGCAACTGTGCGATCATTTGCGTTCTCCTGCGGCCCCAATAACTAGAGCCGTCGATAAAATCACGATATCACTTGACCGATCGATCGGTCAATAGTAAATATAACTCATGGCGATCAAGGGACAGCGCACTGCGGCAGGCGAAGAAACTCGGAAGGAAATCCTGAACGCGGCGCTGAGTTTGCTCGGGCGAGGCGGCCCCGACGCGTTCAGTGCGGGTGCGCTGGCGCGAGAGGTCAACGTGAGCAAGGCGACGATCTTTCATCACTTCGGGTCGGTCGAGGAAATCCTGCTCGCTGCGTGTGATTGGCGTCAGTCGTTGGAGCTTGAAGGACACCAATCGACGTCGGCTCGCGCCTATCTCGACGGCCTCGGCGGCCAACTCGTCCGTGCTGCGCAGGTTGATCCCGTCCTGCTTAAAGCCCAAGCGGTTTTTGTCACTAGAGCGATATTCGATCGCGAAATGAACGCCAGATTATCCGAAGGTGCTGCCAACATGCACCTCCTCGTCGTCGAGGCCCTACGCGCTCGTCTTCCTTCGGCTGTTTTGAATGCTCAGATCGAGTCGATTGCGCGGCTCGCTGAGATGGCGCTCGATGGCCTGATGATCAACTTAGTGATGCGCACCGACGAACGGAAGCAATTAAGGCGGGCCTGGAAACTGCTGGTTGACCTGCTTCTTGCCAGCGGTCGAGCGCCTCGCCCCGGGTGACCCATGATGTGGAATTTGTCGCACGAGATCGCCGCCAGCGGCGCAATCCTGGTTGTCGAGATGCGGAACGACTTCCACATATCCATCACGGCGAGACGCACCGCTTTTTGGCCTCCTTTTTGCCGGGATTACCATTGAACGCATCCATGCTCTCTTCGCCATGGTCCAGACCCCCGAACCGGCGATTCGTCACAGGACTCATCCTTAATGCGATAGGCGTGTGATATCGTCAGTTGGTGAGGATAGGCGGAATGAGCGCTCACTGAGAAAATCGCTGTGGTCATTTCACCGCAATACAAGTGTTCGGCCCATTTAGGGAGGCTCCGAAAATCCTCTTCGGCGGTGATGTGCAGGTTTATTTGGCCTATGGTGATGTCGCGCATTCCCGGCCCGACCACTTCTCCAAGAGCCCATCTTCCCGAACGGTGTGCGGACCAGCAGCCGATGCACATTGAAGCGCTGCATGCGCCCCGACTGTCAGCCCTGATTCGTTGCCTTGCGACAGCCCTGTTGCTGACTCTCGCGGCTTGTAGCCAATTGAGCGATACCAGAAAACCCACCCCGGACAAGAACGCGCCACGCGCGCAGCTGTCCATCGGCTACAGCCTGCTTTACCAAGAGGCCGATGGGATTCCTAAGCTAAAGTGGATCTTCATGTTTAAGGACAAACCTGAAGAAATGGGGCGGGTCACTAATGATCTGATCAGCTATTACCGGCAGCTGGCCGACACCATGCAGAGGCTATCCAAGCAATATCCCGCCATGCGCATCGACGTGGCGGCAATGTCCGAGATCGAGGGCCAAGAGCGTAAAGCCATTGGCGAAGACCTAGCCAAAGACTTTGCCCCGCTCATTGGCAAGACGGGCGTTGAATTTGAGCGCGAGGCGCTACTCATGTTTTACAGCGCGCTCAACGAGCAACGTCATCTTACCGGGGTGATGGTGGGGCTCGAAACCGACCCGGCCCTGAGGAAGTTCTTGGAGACGACCAAGGCCCAGTTGGAAGCACGCTACGCGATAGTCGGGGCGCTATTGAACCGCCGCTATTTCACTCAGTGAGTTGCGCCGTCTCGCATGGAGGACGCGCTCGACGTAGGAGAGTAACCATTTCCTGGGGTGTGCGATGCAACTAAAGATGACTGATCAAGACCGAAACTGCGGCCGGCCCGCGTGCCGTCGCCTGGTTTATAGTCGAGATCTCGGCGCCACGGATGCAAGGAGGGAGAGCCAATGGACCTAAAGGCAATTCGCGACCACCTATGCTTGGCCCGCTTGGCACTCGGCCCGGAGCAGCCGTTGTCGGTACGCATCAGGATGGTTGAGCGGAATCTGACGCCTGGCGATCCCTTGTGGCGCAACGACGCTATCAGCGCGCAAACTGATCTGCTCGCGATATCAACTGAGCTTGAGCAGCTGCCTAAGGTGATACCGCCGCGCGTTGGGTCGGGCGCGGAGGGAATCACCGAACGTGCTCAGGCTGAAGTTCCACCTGGTGTGAACGAAGCAATCAAACAGATCGGAGACGCGATTGAGTTGCTCTAACGTTGCCAAGGTGTGCAATAGGGCGAGTAACTGGATCCGAGGGGGAGCAACGCACAATGAGAGTGGTCCATTCTGCGTGCTGGCGGCCGGTCAATAGCAGTCCGCCGGGCCGAAAACAGCTTAGCGGTTCCCGCCGATCAAAGACTTACGACGCATGTGCGAAGCGAGAAGAAGCGAAACGCAGATGCGCCAGCACCCGGAATGGACCGCTCTCCAATAAGTGTCCACTCCACAAGGAAAGAGGTGCCCCCGCCGCGCCGGTGTCCGTGCGCGGACGAACAGAACGCCGGACCATTTGGGGCTAGGCTCTCGTCAAGTCGTCGGCCTATCCCGGCGACGATTGGCGAGGGGTCGAATTACGAGGGCCTCTTCGCGGTCATCATCCCAACAAACCTTAAGAGACCCAGGAACAAACCATGGAAACGAAAATTACGGCTGCTGAACATCATACGTCGGCCGCCAAGCACCACGAGTCGGCCGCCAAGCATCATCGCGAAGCGGCCAAGGCGCTCGATGCCGGCAAGCCGGAGCAGGCGGCCACTCACGCTGAGGCGGCACACGGCCATCTTGCGCACGCCACGGAGTGCGCGGCCCACGTGAGCAAGATTCAAGCAACGAAGCACGATGGAGCCGCGAAGGCCGCATAAGGGGCCCCGTCGCCTGGGTCCGCGTCGGGCGAGACAACCGGCTGAAATGCTCCCTGTTCTCAGGGCGTTTCAGTGGTCTCGCCCGATTCGCGGATGCCGGTAGCCGGCAAGGGGAATCTGCAATCGACGAGAAAAAACCACATGAACAGCTCGACACCAGCCCGCGATCAAGAGTTTATTTCAGGTCAACGGCAAAAGCTCGTTGACGATCGCATCAGAATCACGAGTGCAATCGATCGCGGCGAGAACGAAAACCGCCTGACCGACCTGGCGGCACAGGGCCAGGCCGCCGAATCGGAGGATCGGGCGCAGGATCGGACCAATACGGAAAATAATCGGACGCTGATCGCTTCTCTGGCGCAACAGCGGCGCGCGATCGACCGTGCCCTCGCCAAGATTGACGAAGGCACCTACGGATTCTCCGATGTCTGCGGTCTACCGATACCGCTGGCTCGGCTTCTGGCATTGCCAGAAGCAGTTCGAACGACCGAGGAGGAAGCCGCTCATTGGCAGGACGAACAGCTGAATGACGGGTGATCGACCGTCTCCACAGTAAAGGCTTGGGACGCATGATTAGTTGCCGCCCGTCTCCCAGCCGGCTACCGGGGATGGCCTGGGTCGCCTCTGCGACCTGAAGCCATCCGTCCCCATCCGAGCTAGGCGACTGCGCGATCTCGCTGGTCCTGCCAATACCCACTGCGGCCGTAGTGCTTGTAAATCCGAAGCTCCGCATCTCGATCGAGAAGCGCGCGTTCATCATATGCCGGAGCGTCTTTGATCGCTTGCCGATCAAGATCGATCGTGACCGTCGATTTCAACCAGCTCACGTCTTGGATCCATTCGGGAGAGATCAGTACTTGGTGCCCGCCCCACCAGTTGCTGGTGTTCACGATCAGATACCGAACGGACCAACGGTAATCGTCGACCAAAAAGCCCGTCACATGGCCAATTTCGCCGTCGCGGGCATGAATGTGATAGCCGATGACCGCGTTACAGCTGCGCAGGTGCGCGTCTTCCCTTGGGCCAGCCGACGGCGCTCGTAGATAGCCACGAAAGTCACTGGGCTCCATGCCGGTTAGCATCGTCCGGGGATAGTTGCCTTCACCCCAGACCCCGGTTCCGCCCCAATAATTGGGATAACCGTAGTAACCCAGGTAGCTACTCTCGCACTGTCGCGATATGGGCTTGTCGGTGTCGATGCCTGGACTGTTCTTGACCTGTTCTTTGGTAATGGTGACAGGGAGTGTGTTTCCCGCCCAGTCTGCCTGACCGATCGAGTAAGGCGAAAGCAGCACTTCACGGCCGAGCCATGGGCTCGTGTTGACGACCGCG
The DNA here is from genome assembly GCA_963707765.1 of uncultured Gammaproteobacteria bacterium. Taxonomy (GTDB): domain Bacteria; phylum Pseudomonadota; class Gammaproteobacteria; order Steroidobacterales; family Steroidobacteraceae; genus Bog-1198. Next base: position 1,368,464 of record CAVPQZ010000001.1, read on the forward strand.
TAGCGAACGACCCACGCCTCATCATCAAAATAGAAGTTTTTTACCTTACCGATTGTTCCGTCGGTGGCCCCGATCGAAAACCCTTCCAAACTCTTCACGCTACGTAGCATTGTCAGATCTCCTCATGTGAATCCATTGCGGATCGGCTGCCACGGTAAGGCGTCTACTTAGGTTCGTCCGTTCGCTGACACACAGCGGCTACGCAAAGGCGTCCAGCAGTTTCGGCGGCCGAAAGCCGCCCGACCCGTTGCAACGAGCCGCTTTTGGGGTTGGCCTCCTCGATCAAATATGCCGCTTTCTTACACGGGCCGGGTCTTGACGCATCCAATTTCGGGCGGTCTCTTTGCCCATCCAATCATTATTGCTGGCCATGGCGCGCGCGGCGACGTTTGGTGATGACTCGTATTGCGCAAATTTGCGGCTGAATGAATCAAGGCGACGGCTCCTAAAGACGGCGGCGATGCTAGTGTGTAAATCCATAGCGAGAATTTTACGCTCGCCCGCCACTTCGGTCTGTGCGGTATCAGACGCCGGCGTCATTCTCGGGGCGACGCTAAGGCGGCGGGCCGGATGAATTTGAGCGACCCGTAGGCGATACATATCGAAGAGTCTTCATCAACAATGCCGACGTGACATTCGATCATGAAAAGATTCCCGCGTTTGTGCGGGTCCGAACGTAGTCGCGGTGGAACCTACTTAGACGAGTCTGTGATTGGAGTTCGGCATTAACGCAAGCGGGTGTCCGATAGGTATCCGCCCATTCCGGGCACCTTCGGACGGCTGATAGAGCCGTCTGTGTGGGTGACCGCACAGAGATCGTGTCCCGGTTAGTGGTGTAAGAGCGGGCCGGTGATGGCGGTCATCGTGAGACTTGGTAAGGTTGAGTTACCACACTTAACATTGCCGAGGATCCCGACGATGACCACCAAGCCAACTATGTCACTGGCCGAGCTTGCCGAGAAGGGTGCTGATACAGATTTGCTGCGTGAGATGATCCAGTTTGTCGCCCAGCGGATGATGGAGATGGACGCTGAGAGTCTGTGCGCCGCGGCGTACGGGGAGAGAAGCCCGGATCGGGCTAATAGCCGCAACGGTTACCGGGAACGGCTGTGGGAGACGCGCTCCGGGAGCGTGGATTTGAAGATCCCGAAGCTACGTAAAGGCAGCTATTTTCCTGGTTTTTTGGAGCCGCGACGAACCGCCGAGAAGGCGCTCGCGGCCGTGATTCAGGAAGCGTATATCCAAGGCGTCTCAACCCGCTCAGTCGATGAGCTGGTCAAGGCGATGGGCATGGGCGGCATCAGCAAGAGCCAGGTGTCGCGGCTGTGCGGGGAAATCGACGAGCGAGTGCATGCGTTCCTGGATCGTCCGATCGAAGGGGACTGGCCATATCTGTGGATTGACGCGACCTACGTGAAGGTGCGGGAGGCCGGCCGGATCGTCTCGGTGGCGGTAATAATCGCCATCGCCGTGAACACCGATGGCGTACGGGAAGTGCTGGGAATGAGCGTCGGACCCTCCGAAGCGGAGCCCTTCTGGACGAATTTCCTGCGTTCTCTGACGCGCCGAGGTCTGCGTGGCGTCAAGCTGGTGATTTCCGACGCCCACGAAGGCTTAAAAGCCGCTGCCGCCAAGGTTTTGAAGTCCACTTGGCAGCGCTGCCGCGTCCATTTCATCCGCAATGCCCTGGCGCATGCCGGAAAAGGCCAACGTCAGATGGTTCTGGCCATGATCAACACCGTTTTCGCCCAGGATACGCAGGAAGCGGCGGTCGCGCAGTGGCGTACGGTCGCGGATCAGCTGCGGGCGAAGTTCCCGAAGCTTTCCGGCTTGATGGATAAATCTGAGCCGGACGTGTTGTCCTTCCTGAGCTTTCCGAAGGCCCATCGCACGCAGATCCACAGCACCAATCCGCTCGAAAGGCTCAATGCCGAGGTCAAGCGGCGTACCGATGTCGTGGGCATCTTCCCGAACGAGGCCTCGATCACGCGGCTGGTCGGTGCGCTACTGCTCGAACAGAACGACGAATGGCAGCTACAACGCCGATACATGCAACTTGAAGGCTTGCAGACTCTCAGCGACAATCAAACCGCTCGGTTGTCTGCAGTCGTCAACTGAGCATGAGTTCAATCGAGCCAAGACTCACGACTCATACACCACGCCCTGGGGCACGATCCGCACAGATCGAAGTCCAGAGGGAACCTAGGCTATCGTTGCGTGAACGACGGGTTAACCGTGATTGCGGCGCTATTACATCCCGATGTACTCGTGTTGTTTTGGCGACGCCCATCAGGATCCACCGCCGTAACCGGGCGCGCCGGCCGCTTGCCGATATCCATCATTAGGACTAGATCATGAACATCAACAAAGACCAAGTTAAGGGCCGCGTCGAAGAGGCGACAGGTTCCGTCAAGGAAGCCACGGAAAAGCTCGTGGGCAACCCGACGCTGGAGGCAAAGGGCAACATACAAAAGAACCTTGGTAAGGTTCAATCGAAGTTGGGTGACCTCAAGGAGGACTTCAAAGAGCCCAAGAAATAGCGCGATCCGCGTCGACCCATCTCGAGCGGTCAGGAGTATCACCCGGCCGCAAGCGAATTTGCGCTCCGCCTCTGACGTATGTTGCCTTCCGCTTCGCTTAACAGCGTCTCGGGGTCATCGTGGATCGCTACTCCTTCGATGTGAGACTCTTCCATTCTCTCCTTCTCGCCGGTTTATCCCTGCGTACTAAGCGGCTGGGGAAGACACCCTTTTGCTAAACCTGGCAGCTGACTGGAGGTGCGTTATTGCGCCCACGGATCATAGGTCCCAAAGTCCCAGTCATTGCCTTCTGGATCGCGTGCGTTGTAGCTGCGTCCTGGATATCCCTCATTCGCGTGCGGCTCGGTTACGATGTCGGCACCGGCTGCCTTTGCCTGTTGGAAGTGGGCATCTGGATCATCGATTACGCAGCAGACGCAGGCGGTGATACCGCCGGCTTCGGACGGGGTGCGCCAGCGATAGCGTTCGGCGGCGGGGCCAGGGCTGGCCGAACTCAACATCACCAAACTGTTGCCAAGCCGAAGCTGGGCATGGTGGATTAGCGACGGGTCCGCCTCGTCGGCATATACGGCGTGACGTTCGAACCCAAATGCGACGCAAAGGAACTCTATCGCCGCGAGTGCATCGGTGTAGCGCAGGCAAGGGATGACGGATTGCTGGGACATTGCGGATTCCCTATAAATTCTCGGCTGAGGCATTTTGACTAGTGGCTGAGCGTTGTAGGCTGCCGGCGGTCCGGAAGCAACTCTGCAAGTCGGCTGAGGTGGGCATGCGGATTGTTTTCGGGGCAGGGCCGTCACCATCTATTTGGGTACATCGCCAACCATCCATGGTACCGACATTGGGACACTCCCTTCGGTTCACTGCGCATTATTTGACATAATATACATTATGCGAAGTGAGAGGGCGATGTTACACTTGACATACCTAGGCTCCTAGCCTAGAATTCAGGCCATAGGAGATTCCGCCATGGCCCAATCCGTACTGAACGCCCCCCATTTCCAAAACGAAGCCGCTGCCTTCGCCTACGTCGAAGCGCATCTCTGGCCGAATGGTCCTGTTTGCCCGTTCTGCGGCTCTGGGGATCGCGTAGGCCGGTTGAACGGCAAGACCACCCGTGTGGGCCTCTGCAAGTGCTACAGCTGCAAAAAGCCGTTCACTGTGCGTATGGGAACCATCTTCGAGGACAGCCATCTGGGGCTGCACCTGTGGCTCCAAGTGATTCACCTTATGTGCGCCAGCAAGAAAGGCATCAGCACCCGGCAAGTTCAGCGCATGCTGGATTGCAGCATGAAAACCGCGTGGTTCCTGACTCACCGTATCCGTGAAGCTATGAAGGACACTGGCGGCATGATTGGCGGGTTCGGCAAGACTGTCGAAGCCGACGAAACCTATCTGTCGAAGTCTCCCAAGACCCGCAAGCCGACTGGAAGCGCCCTGAACGCCAAGCCCGCGCCGATGGTCTTCGCTTTGGTCGAGCGCGGCGGCAACATCCGTTCCATGTACCTGGACCATCGCAACGTGCGCCGCGCCATTGATGTTCATTTGCATATGGACAGCCGCTTGGTCACCGATGGCGCGCAGGCTTACAAGTTCGTGATGCCGACCCAGGATCAGCACGAATCGGTCGATCACTCCAAGTACGAATGGGTGCGCGGCGATGTTCACACCAACACCCTTGAAGGCTATTTCAGCATCTTCAAGCGCGGTCTGGTCGGCGTCTATCAGCACATGGACAAGAAGCACCTTCACCGGTACCTGTCCGAATTCGATTTCCGCATGAATACCCGCGTCAAGCTTGGCTTCAATGACGTACAGCGCGCTGAAATCGCACTCAAGGGCTTCGCGGGCAAGCGATTGACCTACGAAACGACTCATTAAAGGCAAGAAGCTAGCAATCATCGAACAGTTGGTATTCCATTGGCTTAAACGCGGAAATGCTGGCAAGAGAAAATAAAAAATGTGGCGCCTCTTAGTGTGGTTTAAAGAGCAGAGGCGCCAGCCCGCTCTCAAAAAGCAGAACTCCAATCCCTATAGCAAACAGTGGAAACGCCAACAGTACAAAGACTACATGCAAATAGTCGCTGCGCTTGACGGCATTTCCAACCAACTTAACGCTACAAATCAACGAAGCGATTCCAACGAACGAAAGAAGCGATTTCGGGAATGGCTTACTATATGGCTCGTATTCGGCACACTTCTCGCCTCGTTCGCAGCCGATGTTGTGTTCTATCGCCAAATGAGCGAAATGCGAAACGCCAGGGATGATGGCCAATATGCTCTGATTCAGTCGCAGCGAGCGTGGATGTCCTTCGCCAGCTTGACTGCAGACATATTTTTGGATCCGGGCCGAGTTCCCATGGGCGCTCAGGCGGTCTTTGAGTTTAGAAACGACGGCAATACTCCGGCTTTCCATGTGAGTTGCCACACGGGTAAAGGGCATACAATTGCCGAACTTGAAGCACAATCCAAAACCTCGGCTGTGCAACAGGTTTCGATCGGACCTCATGAGCCGTTGAAATGCATATATATACCCATCGATTTGCAGGAGGTGATTGACGCTTGGGAAAGGAAAGTGCCGTTGTTCGTAATGAGTCGGATTGAATACAATGATGCCTTCCCCAATACCCCAAGAAGATTCATTGAAGTATGTAGTCCAGTTGAGGTGGTTAGTGATCCAACTAAGCCGCAAGAAGCTACGCATAGCAAAATTCTTATATTCATAGGAGCCGTTCATGGCCCCCCATGTAATGATGCCAATTAGGAGAAGAGCGAATATGAGTGGTAACCGCAAACAATCTCGCAAAGATACGCCCCAGAAACAACACGCGCGCTTCCTCGAGGCGTCCCGCAAAGTCGAAGCGTCAGAAGATCCAAAGGATTTCGACAATGCATTTGGCAAGGTCACGGCTAAGCCTTCGGTTCCCCGTTCTCGTCCATCCGGGAAGCGATCTTCTGCATAAGACCCTTGACCAATTCCAAGATATGAAGGGCTTCGGGCGCCGTGTACGTGGCACTCAGGTGCATAGTTTCATTGCGGTAGGGATTTTGCATTCCCACAATAGCCCCATAGAGTTTGTCAAAAAGATGGCCGTCACCGCTCATTCGGCCGGTGAATGACGGCCATCGCTTATCAATAGCTGTCTTTATAGATCCACTGACACTTGACCAATTTCGCTCTTTGCCAGTGGTCGGATCTGGAATACCAAGACATCGCGTTATTGCACGAATCCCTGCTTCCAACGCCCTGACAGAGTGAAATGCGCTGGCGGTGGTTAGGTCACATGCGTAACACTTTCCCGATTGATCTATCTCATAAGCGATACCCGGAAATTTATTGGCAACCTCTATTCCCCACAGCGGTTCGCTGGGCGCATAAAAGTCCGCGCGATTGGCATCCAGGCAAAAAACCTTTCTAATGGTCAATTCGCGTCGCAATGTGTCAGATATGCTGAGCAATAAAACTCCAAATTGCCCAAATGTAAGCTTGCCCGGCTCGAGATGCTTTAGACATTCCATAGCCGCCATTGCCGTAATAGGAACGTGTAGCGGAGCAATCGCTTGAGCCATCTTAGTTAGGAGGTTTACAGCCCAATTGATTTGCTCGGTACCCATGGAGTCGGTCTGCGAAAAACTGGCATGGCCATCTATCCTTGAAAGCGTCAGCTGCAAGGTAGTTACCACTTCGTGATAGTTAGAAGCGTTCAGTTCGTACATTTACCACAGGCTCCATAGCCGGCGGCAGTCAAATGACGAAATGTCCGGGCGAAAACCGTTGCCGGCAGAAACGGCGCTCACTTACCATACCCCTTGTTGGCGGGTATGCCAAGTGTAACATCGCCAGTGAGAGAGTATAGGGGCCAAGTTAAAATGTCCGCTTTGAGCCAAGTTCAAATGTCCGCTTTGGATGCTTTAACCCGCAGTCTCTGCTGTCCTTTTTGGGACTCGGAGATTGCCAATGCGCCACGCAGCCAGGGTGACGATGAGCATGCGCGAACTAGATCGGCTCAAGTGCATACAGGCAGTCGTTGACGGACAACTATGTCCCGGCATCGCTGCCGAACGGCTAGGTATCTCGACCCGGCAGCTGCGCCGGATCGCGCAACGATATCGTGCTGAGGGCCCGACCGGGCTGATTTCCAAGCACTGTAGTCGCCCCAGCAACAACCGCCTGGATGCCAGCCTGGAGGCCCAAGTCGTGAAGATTCTGAGGGAGTCATACCCCGATTTTGGTCCAACATTGGCAGCTGAGAAGCTTCAGCAGCGTCACGGCATCACGGTCGCCAAGGAGACCCTGCGGCGCGTTCAGATGGATGCTGGATTGTGGATTCCACGCAAGCTTCGGCCGCCGAAGGTCCAGCAGCCGCGGGCGCGGCGTGCGTGCTTTGGCGAGCTGATTCAGATCGACGGCTGCGAGCACCATTGGCTCGAAGAACGTGCACCGATGTGCACTGCGCTTGTTTACGTCGATGATGCCACGAGCCGACTGATGGTCGTTCGATTCGCCGGCAGCGAGTCCACATTCGGATACTTCGAGGCCACGCTCGAGTATCTGAGGCACTTCGGCAAACCGCTCGCGTTCTACAGCGACAAGGCCAGCATTTTCCGCATCAACCAGCCAGGCGCCGTCACGGGACCCGGATACACGCAGTTCGGACGGGCGCTTTATGAGCTCAATATTGACGGGATTTGCGCTAATACCGCCGCAGCCAAGGGTCGCGTCGAACGGGCGCACTTGACGCTGCAGGACCGCCTGGTCAAAGAGCTGAGGCTCGAGGGCATCTCGAGCATCGAGGCCGCCAATGCCTTCATGCCGCGCTTTATCAACGAGTACAACAGGCGTTTTGCGAAGGAAGCCCGCAACAGCCACAACGCGCACCGCGCCGTCAGAGACGACGAAGATCTCGGTTCCATTTTCAGCTGGCGCGAGCTGCGCAAAGTGACCAAGGCGCTCACGCTTCACTATGAGCGCAAGCTCTATATCCTAGCGGACACAGCCATCAACCGAGGTCTCATCGGCAAGTACCTCGACGTATTTCAGTTTCCCGACGGTCGCATTGAGATTCGAGCAGCAGGGGTGTCACTGCCCTACTCCGTCTACGATAAATTGGGCGCCGTTGACCAAGGAGCGATCGTCGACAGCAAACGACTTGGCCACGTCCTGCAGATCTCTCAGGAAGTTCAGTCCAAGCGCGACAACCGAGCCGTGAACGTGCCCTCGACTGCTCATCGTGCAGACGGACAGATCGTTCCGCGTCACAAGCTGGCCGGTACCAAGACGCAACGGGAACTGTCACCCGAAGATCTTGAGATTGCAGTTCAGTCCAAGGCCGAGATTGCGCAGCAACAGCGACGACTTCGAGAATCGGGATTGCCGGCCAAGGCCGGGAAGCACAGAGCTTCTAACGCTCTGGTCCAAAAACTGCGTCCGGGCGCGGTCCTCAGAATCACGTCGAACGGCAATCCGACTATCGGTCGTCGTAGCGTCTCGGGAATAAGATGCAAAAGGTCGTTCCCACGTTTTGGACCGATTGGATCTCGATCGTCGCATCAAACATTTCGCACAAGCGCTTGACGATCGACAAACCGATTCCTTCGCCCCGCTCCCATTGATTACCAATTTGCTCTTGGGAGGTTGCAACCGATTCTGGGTTCACAGTTGTGTCACCCTGTGGATTACCGTTTGCGCCGATTATGAATCCGGGCCCAGTATCCTTGATGCACAGACGCCACCGCTTTGAATCTTTGGGGTCGCTATCTCCCCAAGTCACGACAATTCCGCCCTCTCGCGTGTACTTGAGCGCATTGAGAATAAGATTCTGGACGATACGGCGAATCTTCACCGCATCGCCGTCTACAGCCAATGTCGGCAGCCCTTCACAGCGAAGGTAGAGTTGGCGCTCCTCGGCGATTGGGCGCAATCCGTCACACAACTGCCGAACGACGGCACCTGCGTCGAGGGGTTCAATAACCGCCCGCTCTTGCCCGGCTTCCAAACGCGCAAGGTTCGTCACATCGTCGATCAGATGATGGAAGGTTGTGAGGTTGCGCATCAAAATGCGAACGAACTCGCTGCGGGACGCCTCGTCACCATGCCGCCTCAGCCCAGCAGTGACATTGGCGACAACCCCCAGATTCCCGCGAAGATCATGCGCCGCTTGCCTCCATAATTCACCGCGCTGCCGCTCCAGCTCGGCAATGTCCTTCAGTGCTTGTTCAAGCTCCTTGACGTGCCCGGCGGCCTCTTCCTGCTGGAGCGCAAAATACTCGGCAACGCTCGCTTCGATGTCTGTCCGGCAGAGCTTCGCCCATATGCGACGCGCCGCGGTCATCGCAGTATGCGATAGGCCGGGAGCGAGGGTCGCAAACCGGTCCAATTCAGCCACCACGCATTCATTCAGTATGCCAAGCTCGCGCGCGACCTCCCGCAAATCATAACCTTGCTTCCACCGCTCCAAGCCGTGGGCAGCGCCGGTCCGATGTTCCTCTCCTTGATCGATCGCTTCACTGGCGGCCGCCAACCGACGCAGCGCTTGCTCGAAGGTCGTCAATAATCGCGGGATATGATCGAGCAACTGTCCCTTGGGCAGAGAATGCCCAGGGGCCAGCAGGGGATCTGTTCTTATGGTGCTTTCCCACGCCTGTAACAGCGCTTCGCGCTGCTCCGTGAGGTGATCCGCGAGGCGGGCTAGCTCTGGATGGCCGTGTAGCACTTGGCTATCCCATCAAGTGGGCTTTTGTTGAATATTGGCCGTCTGCGACTCCGTATATGCCGGTAAAGGCTGTCCGGCGGTCGCGCGAGCGCGCAAAGCCGTGAAAAGCAACTCGATCATCGAAATATCGACCGGCTTGGTGAGGTGCTCATCGAATCCCGCAGCTGTGGATCGCCGCCGGTCCTCCTCGCTCCCCCAGCCGGTAATGGCCACCAAAAAAGTGGTGCGTTCAGGTCCTGGCAGCGATCGAATCGCACGGGCCACGTCATAGCCGTTCATTCCAGGCAGGCCGATATCGAGCAGCACGATGTCGGGCTTGAACTCCGGCAGCTTACCCAGAACCTCGAGGCCATTGTTCGCGATCGCGGTCGAGTGACCTTCATATTTGAGCAACAGGCTCAGGCTTTCGGCCGCATCCACATTGTCGTCCACGATGAGGGCACGAATGGCGCGTCTCGTATCAGAATTCGGATGCGATGCTAACCGGCTCAAATCACCTGTCGCTGGCTCGGCGAGCGGTAGTTTAACGAGAAAGTGGCTGCCGTGGCCGAGTCCCTCGCTCGTAGCAATGAGAGTGCCGTCATGCAATTCGACCAAGCGCCGCGCCAGATTCAAACCAATACCCAGTCCCGCGCAGCTGCCGTCCGCAGTGCGGCCTACGGCCGTGAACATCTCGAAGATCTGGTCAATTGCTTCCGGGCCGATGCCAATACCGCGATCGGCAATGTCCACTTGGACATGTTCTCCGTCGCTCACAGTGCGCAGGGTGATCGGGTCACCGGCGGCGGAGTACTGCGAAGCATTGGTCAAAAGGTTGGTGAACACTTGAGTGAGCCGGGTTCCGTCCGCATGAAGAAACAAAGGCTCATTCGGCATGTCGGCAGTGAGTGGATTCTTCGCTGCGGTCATCAACGCGGCGCTCGCTTCGATGGCGTTCGACAGAATTTCCTGGAGTGCGATGCGCTCCTTTTTGAGCGCGATCTTGCCGCTGGTGAGACGCGCGATATCCATCAAATCGTTCACCAAATGAACGAGGTGGCCGAGTTGGCGTTCCATCATTTCGCGCAATTGGGTCATCGATTCGTCGGCCGCGCCGGCTTTGCGCATGAGTTGCAAAGCGCTGCGAATAGGAGCCAATGGGTTTCGCAGTTCATGCGAGAGAACCGCGATGAATTCACTTCGACGTCGCTCCGCCTCCGAGTTTTCCGCCCGTAATCTTATAATCTCATCCTCATATCGCTGTCGCTCCGAGTCATCGGCAAACGCCACCACCGCGCCGCCGTTCGGCGATGATTTGGAGATGATAGGTACGACGGAATAGGACACGGGAAGTGTGTACCCGCTCGCATGCCAGAAAAACCCTTTGAGCGATGGTTGAGGCTCGCGTATTTGAAGCGCCTGGCAAAGTGGGCACTGCGCGGACGATGGTCTTCGTCCATCGGCGAGAGGCGGGTGAAGGGTCTCATGCAGGGTTTTGCCGATTAAGTCGTCCGCGCTATATCCGAGGAGATGAGCGCCGCGCGTAGTGATATAGGTGCAGCACCCGGCGGCATCCACCTCACAAACACCGTCGCGCGAGGCTTCAAGCATCTGGCGACCCCGCTCTGTCAGCTGATCGCGATGGCTTGCCATAGTGACGACAACCTCTCCCTTGCCATTGACTGGTCGTGGATACGAGCGCACCACCGTTGGTGGCATCGGTGGGAGAGCATGTCTTATATACAAACAAAGGGATGCCTACAGGTACTCCCTAAAGATTGATCGTTCTCGTAGGCAAAGGACTACGCGACCCGCATGGGCGGATTACCGACGGAAGGACTCGCAATTGAGGCGCGCCGGCTCGGTTCCCTTACGCGGGGACCGGGCTGTAGACCCGGCTGCAGTGTCTTCTTTCACCACGCATTGCGACGTCGATCGATACCCCTTTACAATATCCGCCGCGGACGTCGTGCCGGCGACGCTGGATCTTAGGAGCGGATCAATGCTTACGGCGCCACCCAATCTCGCCCGCAGCGTCCTCGATGCCGCCCCGGATGCGATGCTCGTCATCGATGGCTCGGGTATCGTTAGATTTGCCAATCGGCAGGTCTCCGCGCTGTTCGGCTATTTGCACGACGAAATCGTCGGCCGCAATGTCGAAATTCTGATGCCGGAGCGATTTCATGCCCGTCATGTTGCACATCGCGAGCACTACCAAAGCACGGTGCGGGTGCGTCCCATGGGGGTGGGACTCGATCTGTTTGGGCGCCGGAAAGACGGCACGGAATTTCCAGTCGAGATCAGTTTGAGCCCCGTCGATGACGGCGAGCGGACGCTGGTCGCCGCCGCCATTCGCGACGTGACCGATCGAAAGCGGGTCGAAGCCGAATTGATCGTGGCGCGCGAGACCGCCGATCGCGCCAATCTGGGCAAAAGTCGCTTTCTCGCCACGGCCAGCCATGATCTGCGGCAGCCGCTACAGACCCTCGAATTGCTCAATGGCGCCTTGCGTCGGCGCGTGACCGATTGCGGCGCCGTCGAGGCGCTGTCGCAACAAGCCCAGGCGATTGGAGCGATGTCCAGGCTGATGAATGCCCTCCTCGACATCAGCAAGCTGGAATCTGGAGCGATTCGACCGGAGCCCACCGATTTCAAGGTGGCCGCCATTTTTGAGGAGATGCGAATGGAATTCGCGAGCTTGGCGGCCGACAAGGGCCTCAAGTTTGAAATCGAGGCCTGCGAGGATGCCGTGCACAGCGACCCGTCGCTGGTGGAGCAGATTCTGCGGAATCTGATTTCTAATGCACTCAAGTACACGCGCGTAGGCTGCGTTCGGTTGCGCTGCATGCACGAGGCGGCGCTGGTTCGCATCGAGGTGTTGGATACGGGCGTCGGGATTCCGGCCGATCAACTTTCCTATATTTACGATGAGTTCTATCAGGTCGGGGTTCCCGCCAACAGTTCGCGCGATGGCTACGGCCTCGGACTCGCCATTGTGCAGCGGCTCGTGAACCTGCTCACCCTCCGACTGGACGTGCGTTCCGAAGTCGGAAGAGGTTCGGCATTCTCGTTGGTCTTGCCGGCAGGAGGCGGCGACGGCAATGCGCCGCCCCCCGTGCCGTCGGGATTGCCGGTTGACGCTCAGCAGGTTATGTGCGAAGCGCGGATACTGGTGGTGGAAGACAACGCGTCCGTCCGAAGGGCAACCTGCATGCTGCTCGAGCTGGAGGGTTACCACGTCACTGCGGTCTCCTCGCTGTCTGAAGCGCTGCGGCACATCCACCAGGGCCACGGGGTTGATCTGCTGATCACGGACTATCATTTGGACGGCGGCGAAACCGGCACGCAAGTCATAACAGCGCTGCGCGATCTACTGGGTCATTCGTTCAAAGCCGTCCTCGCTACGGGCGACACCTCCACCGCAATCAAACAGCTGCCCCTTGATCCCTACCTCCGTATCACCAGCAAGCCGATCCGGGCGGACGAGTTGTTGGCGTTGCTTTGAGGGTTGCTCACCGGCTGACCGCGGGGCCGCCCGCCACCTTTGACCTTATCCGGGGAATTTGATATTAATCAGAAATCAACTTGGGCCGGCAAGTTTGCGGCGCACACCACCGTTCGACTGGGGAAATCATGAGCGCCAACAAACGCCGGTTGTCCGACCATCCCGAAGCCGTATTGACTTGCGCGCTGCTGGCAAGCGCCGCGCCGGCAAGCCCGGCGGCAGCGGCCGCCTCACCCGTTATCATGAATGGGGGTGGGAGTACCTTGGGCAGCGAGGTCTTGGCTGGGTCCGGGGGCGAGTTTGCCTTGTTCAATGCACCCACCACCGACAAGGCGGTGTTCGGCACCTTCTGGGCTGCCGGAGGCGGCACGTCCCAAAAGGCGTTCATTTACGATGACCTCACCTGCGACAGCGGCGCGGGAGCGTGTTCGGGTCCGGACGGCGGTTCGGGCAACACCGTCGATTACGCGGCGCCCGAGGACCCGCTGAACGCCTCCCAGATTTCAAGCTGGGCCACGAGTTCCTTCGGCCAAGCTAGCGCGGGGAACCTGATCCAGATTCCCGCCTTCGGCATCGCGCCCGCCATCGTCGTGAACGACGACGGCCTCACTGAAAACGGCCAGGTGGAACTCACCGACAACGACTTGTGCGGCATCTACTCGGGGCTCATCACCGATTTCAGTCAGATCACCGACGTGAGTCCAGCGCCGGCCCCGGGTCAGTTCCAGTTGGTCTATCGCAGCGACGCCAACGGCTTGACCTCCCTGCTCACCAATCACCTGAGCGCCGTCTGCAATGTCTCAAACACTCAAGCCGGCGTTACTTTTACTGCGACCACAACCTTCGCCAGCTTGTTTCCGGGCGGGATCAATACCTACATACCGAATGCGGTCGGCGAAACCGGGGATGCTGGGGCGGCGAGTTACCTGTCGGGCCTCTCCGGGGAGGTTCCGTACGCAGTTGGCTACGTCTCGCCGGGTTGGACATCGCTGTATCCGGATGCGCAGACCGAACTGTCCAACGGCGCGCACAGCGCGCTCGGGGTGGCCGCCCTGAAAAATGGCAAGAATTTCTTCCAGCCGACCAACGCCAACGTCGCCAAGGGGCTGCTCAACCCCGTATCCGGGTACGTCGAAAATTCGGCGCCTCCGATGAATGCGCCCGAAGGTGCCAATCCGGCTGGGTGGATTCCCGTCATGGGGAAGGTCAAAACGGGCTATCCGATCGTCGGGTATACGGAATTCGTGGTGGCTCAGTGCTACCAGAGTGCTGCCGTGGGCAAGGGCGTGGTTTCGTTCCTGAAGGACCACTACAGCAAGGCGGCCTACCAGGCGGTCCAGAACGCCAATGGATTCGTGACGATGAAGCAGGTCACGGCCAACGCATTCCTCACGGCCATCGAGGACAATATCCTTGCCAACGACAATTTGTGGAATACGAATATACAAGACCCCACGGTTTGCGCGGGCTTGACGGGGCGCTGAAGCGGCTGCGGATAAGCGCCGGCGCGTGAAATTACGGCTCATCGGCCAGCGCAATCACCTGGGTCCGGGCACGCATTTCGCCCACTTCGTCGACGCCCTCAAGAAGTTCTACTTTTTCGACACGCTAATCGAGGAGGTCGACGCGTTCAACGTAGCCGAACTCACCGCGGCCGCCCGATCGAGCACGGATTCGGATGTCAACATCTGGTTCTGCATCGACTCGCGGATCCGGCACCTGAAGGGCAGGCACATCGTTTGGGCGATCTTCGAAGTCGAGAAGCTCCCGGCACGCTTCGTCGAATTTCTTCGTGCCCACGCGGACCTCGTATGGGTGCCAAGCCGCTGGGGATGCGGCATTCTCGAAGCGAACGGGATCGATCGTGCGATCATCGATGTCATTCCGGAGGGCGTGGCGGCCGAGACATTTCATCCCTACCTGCGCGGCGCGCTCAATCGGTCCGGCCAGCCGTTCCGATTCTTGATGCTGGGCAAGTACGAGGAACGCAAGTCGTATCCTGAGGTTTTGGACGCGTTCAAACAGGCCTTCGGAAACTCCGCGGGCGTCGAACTCGTCGTCAAGGCGGATTATTTCCTGGATTCCGAGACCAAGAAAAAAGCGCTCGAGCAGCGGATCACGGCGCTCGGTCTGCGCAACGTCAGGCCTCAGTGGGGCAATTGGGCAAAGGAGCACGTGGCTGCCCTGTACAACTGCTGCGACGCATTCATCCTTCCGTCACGCGCGGAAGGTTGGGGGCTGCCGCTCCTCGAGGCCGCTGCGTCTGGAATGCCGGTCATCAGCACCTACTACAGCGGGCACACCGAATTTCTGGCGCTGACCGGGAGTTCCTTGCTAAAGGTGGATTTCACGCTGGAGCCGATCCGCGACCTCGAAATGCACCGGGCATGGCCTTCTCCGGACGGCGACATCGGCCGCTGGGCCAAGCCGTCGATTGCCGGTCTGACTCGGTGCTTGATCGAGATGAAAGACCATTATTCGGACTATCTGGCCGAGGCGCGCAAGAACAGCATCACGATGCGTGAGCGGTTCAGCTGGGGCGCCGCCGCCGACCGGGCGCTGCAGGTGCTCGATCGGCGCAACTTGCTCAGGCTCGATTATGTCGTCAAATTCGATTAGCGCTTGGCATCGTCATTCGCCTCCCGCCATCGGATCAAATCCGTGCCGATGCGCTTCAACACGTCCGACCAGTCCCCGATTTCGGCTTGCCGAAAGAGCCTGACCGACCGATACCAGGGACTGTCGTCCCTGTCGGTGAGCCAACGCCAATCGGCATGGTACGGCAGCAGGACCCAAGTGCGTTTGCCCAGCGCGCCGCCGAGATGCGCCACGCTCGTATCTACGCTGACGACCACGTCCATGCATGCGCACAGGGCCGCCGTGTCGCTGAAGTCGTTGAGGCGATCGGAAAAATCCGAGACGCTCGGCGTCGATTCGAGCACGCGCCGATCGATGTCCCGCAACTCCTTCTGCAGGCTGACGTACTCGAACCCGGGCGGAAGATGTTTGAGGAACTCCGCCAAAGGAATGCTGCGGTTCTGATCGTTCTTGTGCAAGGTGCTGCCGCTCCACGCCAGACCCACTCGCACGCCGGACTTCTGCGCAAGCGTACAGCGCCAATGCGCTGTCTTCACCGGATCGGCACGAAGATAGCCTGCCGAGACGGGAATCGTCTCCAGCGTGGTGTTGAAGGCCAACGGCAAACTCAACAACGGACAGTGACAATCGAAATCCGGCAGCGCGATTCCCCGTGTGATGAGCGTCGATACGCCCTCCAGATTGGCGAGCAATGGCGCAAGCGGGGCCGGAACCTCGAGTGTCACTCGTGCGCCCAATGCGGCGACCTCCTTCACGTAGCGGCAGAACTGCAGCGTGTCCCCCAAACCCTGCTCGGCGTGCAGCAAGACGGTCCTGCCTGCGATCGATGCATCTCCCACCCACAGGGGCCGCCTGAGATCACGCTTGTGCCGGATGTCGGCTCCATCGGCATCCTTCCAGCGCCATTCGTAGTCAATCCATCCCCGCGCCAGATCGCCGCTCAGCAGCAGCATCCATGACCGATTCTGATGAGCTTCGGCGTACCCGGCCTTAAGCTCGATGGCGCGGTCATAACTGGCCAGCGATTCCTCTACCCGCTTCAGGTGCGCCAGCACCAGGCCGCGGTTGTAATGGGCCTCGGCAAAGTCGGCCCTGAGCGCAATGGCCCGGTCGAAACTGGCCAGCGCCGGGCCGGCCTGCTCGAGTTTTGTCAGCACCAGGCCGCGGTTGAAATGCGCCTCGGCGAACTGCGGCTTGATGGCAATCGCTTGGTCGTAGGCGGTCAGAGCGGCGTTCCAGCGGCCCAAGTGAGCAAGCACGAGGCCTCGATTGCAGTGGCCTTCTGCAAACCCGGGCTCGAGCGAAATCGCCCGCTCATAATCCGACAACGCATCGTCCCATCGCCCAAGTTCCTTGCGGGCGACGCCGCGATTGAAATGCGCCTGCGCGAAGTCTGGCCTGATCGCCATAGCCTGGTCGTAGCTCGCGATGGCCGCATCCCAGCGCTGGAGTCCGGCCAGCACCAGGCCGCGATTGCAAAAGCCTTCTGCGTAGTCCGGCTTCAGGGCAACGGCCTGGTCGTAGCTTGCCAATGACTCGTCCGGTCGATTCAGCTGTTGCAGCACGACGCCACGGTTGAAATGGATTGCGGCATTCTGGGGATCGATCTCATTGGCTCTCCCCAGCCATTGCAGTGCCTGCTCGGGGTCGCCTCGTTGGAGCGCAATTACACCCAGCATATTCAACGCGTCGAAATGCCTGGGTTGAACCTCCAGGATTGCCTCGTACCTCCTCTGCGCCTGCGTCAATTCGCCCCTCTGGTGTAGTGCAAGAGCTTGTCGTAAGGCGGCAGACGGCAACGGGCGCGCCGGACCGGCGGCGGGTGACATCGTAGGGCCGGCCGCGGGTGACGTCGAAGGGCCGGCCTTGTCCGCCTTGAGCAACTCCGCACCAAGGCGCTGCAAGACGCCGTTCCAGTCACCCGAGCTCTCCTGTCGGTAGAGGGTTGCCGTGGAATACCAGGGACTGTCGCTCCTGTTCAACAGCCAGCGCCAGTCGGAGTAACGGGGCAGCAGAATCCAAGTATTCCGCCCCAGCGCGGCGCTCAAATGCGCCATGCTGGTGTCCACACTGATCACGACGTCCATGCATTCGCACAGCGCGGCCGTCTCCCAAAAGTCGTGCAGCTCTCGAGAAAAATCCGATATTTGGGGGTTGGACCGCAGGGTCTGCAGGTCCGGCTCACTCAGCTCCTTTTGGAGGCTGACGTAGTCGCATTGAGCCGGAAGGCCGGCGATCAACTGGGCCAGTGGAATACTGCGGCGATGATCGTTGCGGTGGGCTTTGTTGCCGCTCCACACCAGCCCCACCCGCAATCCGGCCTTGTTCCCCAGCCTCTTCCGCCATCGCTCCACGGCGTCGCCGGCCACGCTCAGGTACGGAGTCGGTTCGGGTATGGTATCGAGGCGGGTCCCGAACGCCAACGGCAAGCTCAACAGCGGGCACTGATAGTCGCAGTCCGGCGGCTCGCTGTCCTGGGCGACGATCTGCGACACCCCCTCCAGGGAGGACAGCAAGCGGATCAGTGGCCGCGGCACCGCCAAGATCACTCGCGCGCCGAGGGCGGCTACTCTTTTCGCGTACCGGCAGAACTGGATCGTGTCGCCCAGCCCCTGCTCGCCATGGAGCAATATCGCCTTGCCGTGCAGGGATTCCCGGCCCAACCACAGCGGCCGGACATGATCCGGTCCGGCCCCTTTGTGGGCAGCCGGCCCGGCCTCCTTGGGAGCGCCCGGTCCGGCCCTCTTGTGGCGCCACTCATAGTCGACCCACCCGCCTTCCAGGTCTCCGAGCAGCAGTTTCAGGCATGCCTTGTTGAAGTGGGCGTCCGCAAAATCGGGTTTGATGGCCACGGCCCGTTCGTAGCTCTTCTGCGCCTCGTGCCACTGGTCGAGCGCGGTCAGCACATTGCCCCGATTGGAATGAGCCTCCGAGAGATCCGCCTTGAGGCCTATCGCCCGATCGTAGCTCGCGAGTGCCGCCTCCCACTGCTCCAGCGCCGTGAGCGCGTTGCCGCGGTTCGAATGCGCCTCGGCAAAATCCGCATTGATCGCCACGGCCCGATCGAAGCTGACCAGGGCCGCCTCCCATTGCTTGAGTTCTCCTAGTGCCAGCCCTCGATTGCAGTGGGCATGGGCGTTATCGGCCTGGATCTCAATGGCCGCGTCGTAGCTCGCCAGCGCCGCGGCGGGATCCTTGAGCGCCAACATGGCGTTGCCGCGATTATAGTGCGCCTCGGCGTAGTCGGCCTTGCATGCAATCGCCCGGTCGAAGCTCGCGAGCGCCCTGCTCCATTGTTCGAGCTGCATCAGCACATTTCCGCGGTTCGAGTGGGCTTCCGCGAGGTCTGGCTTGATCGAAATGGCGCGATCGAAGCTGGCGAGCGACGCCTCCCAACGCTCGAGCGACGCCAACGCGAGGCCCCGGTTGCTGTAGGCCGCGGCATAGTCGGGCTTGGCGCTGATGGCTGCGTCGTAGCTCGCCAGCGCCCTCTCGAACTGATTGAGCGCCGACAAGAGGTTCCCGCGGTTGAAGTGAACCTTGGCGTCGACGGATTTTCCAGGCAATTCCAAGCCCCCTAGGTCTTCCCTGCCGGAACAGACGGTGGTCAATTCCGAGGATTATAGGACGCATGGCTGAGATGATCCTCAAAGACGGCTGTCTTGCCGCCCCATTTGAGTTCTTGCTTTCCCGGGAATGGTTGGATTTCAATCGGGCAACGAAAATGCTTGCAAGACCCAACGGTCGTGCACCATCGTCGCCCTGCTGATCACATCGCGGGCGTAGGCGATTTGATCATTCCGTCAAGACTGATGTTGCCATCCTTGAAGTCGCGGTCGTTGATGGCTTTGATGCAGGCGTCGATGATTTGCCGTCCTGTCAGACCCTTGTTCCGAGTCGTCTCGGCGTAGCGCGCCACGCAATCCTTCAATCGTTGTGCATTGCGCACCGGGTCTCCCACGTCATCCAATTCAGCGGCCACGACACGAGACGTCGTCAAGGCAGCGACTGCGAGAATTATGATTCCACTCCGCGGATTCATGAGGGTCCTCCTCGACTCGGTTACAGCTGAAGGCTCCCCCATCCAATTCGGCGGAAGGACGCGGCCTCCGGCGGGAGTTCACAGGCCGGAATCGATATCAGCGATTCCGTTGAGGTGAACTAGGCCCATTGGTTTCCTCAGCCCGTGAACCCACTTAATTGGACACTTCGGCAGTCCCAATGTTCCACAACGAGCGGCGGGGCGCCCAAGCATTTCGATCGATGGCATCTAGGGCCCGCGTCAGCACCTGCTCCTCACTGTTGTCGCGGCGCGCCACCCGTCGCACGGAATCGCGAAAAATATCCATCAATGCATCGATATCATCCGGGACGACGTCGCGGAAGGTCTGTGGCGATCACCCGTGAATTAAGGACCTGTCCTGATCGAGCACGGACAATTGCGCACCGTGCGCGACGGCACGCGTGGATTCGGCGGCCGACGGCCTCTTGAAAGTGGACGTGCCGCCGCCATTTAGGGCCGATACATGAGCAGTTCGCCGACCGCCAATGGCATACACGCCACCTGCCCGGGATGTGGAAAAGTGGTGCGAATTCCGGCCATACGTCTATCGGACCGCCCCCGGTGCCCTTCCTGCAAGGCCGGCATCTTCGCAGGCGAACCTGTCGTGCTCGACGACGGGTCGTTCGGCAGTTTCCTCGCATGCAACGACCTTCCCGTGTTGGTCGATTTCTGGGCGCCCTGGTGCGCGCCCTGTCGAGCATTTGCACCCGTCATCGAGCGGGCGGCCACGGTATTCTCACCCCAGATCATCGTCGCCAAGGTCAACAGCGACGAAGCCCCCGCCCTGTCACAGCGGCTGCAGATTCGCAGCATTCCGACCATTCTGCTCTTTAGGCAAAGTCGGGAGATCGGACGTCAAGCGGGTGCCATGCCCCTGGAAGTCTTGACACCATGGTTATCCAGTTTGGGGATCCTGGCCGCGCCGAAGCATTGACTTGGCGACGTCCGGATCGCACACCGCCGCAGGCGGCGCCGATCCGGACTCGATGAGTGCGATGCTCGGCGTCAACGCGCGACGAAGGAGCGCTCGATGACATAATCCCCGGGCTCTCCGATATGCGGGGACGCCGAGAACCCCCGGGCATCCAACAGGGCCGAGAGATCGGCGAGCATCGCGGGGCTGCCGCAGATCATGACGCGGTCGGTCTGCGGATCGAGCGGCGGCAAATGCGTCATTTCGTACAGCCGCCCCGTTTCGATGAGTTCCGTGACGCGTCCCTGATAACGGAAGCGCTCGCGCGTGACCGTCGGCACATAGATGAGCTGCTTGCGGACGCTTTCGCCGAGATACTCGTGGTTCGTCAGATCCCACTCGATGAAATCGCGGTAGGCGAGCTCGCTGCGATAGCGCACCCCGTGCACCAATACGACGTGCTCGAAGCGTTCGTAGGTCTCAGGATCCTTGATGAGGCTCATGAAGGGTGCGAGGCCGGTGCCGGATCCGAGCAGGTAGAGCCGCTTGCCGGGCTTCAAGTCGCGCAGCAGGAGCGAGCCGGTGGGCTTGCGGCTCACGAGAACCTCGTCTCCCGGCTGGATGTGCTGAAGCCGGGACGTCAACGGCCCGTCTTGGACCTTGATGCTCAGGAACTCCAGACACTCCTCATGATTCGCGCTCGCGATGCTGTAGGCGCGCATGAGAGGCTTGCCATCGATCAACAGCCCGAGCATCACGAAGTGGCCATTTTCGAAGCGCAAGCTCGGATCGCGCGTCGTGGCAAAACTGAACACCGAATCGTTCCAGTGACGGACCGACAACACCCGCTCCTGACCCACTATCGCCATCGATCAATGCTCTCGCCTACAGCGCCCCGTTGCGCGCGCGGATACTCGCAGCACTCGCAGCGGGAATCAATAAGCAAATACGCATAAGCATATGCTGGTGCAGCGCAACATGGGCTGCGCTGGACTGCAACGAGAATCGGCCGCTTCCGGTCAGCGGCGCCGGATGGGCTCCGCTCCGGCCAGGATGCAGCTCATCGGTAGGTCGTGCGGCTGCGGAAAGATCGTCGGTATCGACGCCTCCGGGTATCCGACGCCGATGACCAGCGGAGATCCGCCGAGGGCCGCGAGCGTACGATCGAAAAAGCCGCCCCCGTAGCCAAGCCGGTAGCAGTTTTGGTCGAAGCCCACGAGCGGCGCCAGGATCGCGGTGGGAATGACCTTGGGTCCGTCGGCCGGATAAGGGATGTTCCACAATCCGTGGGCCAGGCGTGCGCCGGGATGCCATTCGCGAAATTCCAGCGGCTCACCCACCGCCAAAGCAACCGGCAACGCGATGCGCCCTCCGCGTTCACGCACCGCGCGCAGCCACGGCCGTAGATCCGGCTCCGCGCGGATGGGCCAATACGCGCTCACGATCGTGCCCTCCTCCCGCGGAATGATTTGCTCCAAGCGATGCACGATCTTCTCCGTGACGGCGGCGCGATACTCCTGGGGCAGCGCACCACGGATCGCAAGAAGCCGATTGCGCTCCGCTTTGCGCCAACGAAGCACTGCCGCGTCCGGGCGCTCGGCGCACGGTCTGCCGTCCGGACTTGGATCGATGGGTGTCGTCACGGATTCTCCCGGTGGGCGCGATCGCGGCGGCATCCGCAGCGGCGTATGTCGCATTCCATATTCGACATCGACGGCCGCTCCCGTCAAACTTCGCCGGGATCTCGCCCGCACTAAATCGGATGATGGACAAGCGAAGCATCTTACACGTTGCCGATACCGCACTTTGGATGGCGAGCATCCGCGCGCGGGAATCATGCCGTCCGGACGCGGTTTTCCGCGACGCCTTGGCGGCTCATCTGAGCGGCGACGAAGGCGCACAGATCGAGCGGTCGATTCCGAATGCCACCCTTTCCGCGTGGGGCGTCGTCGTCCGGACATACGCCATCGACCGGCTGGTGGCGGCGGCGCTGCAGGAGCGCGTCGACACCGTGCTCAATCTGGGCGCGGGCTATGATACGAGACCCTATCGCTTGAGCCTGCCGCCGGATCTGCGTTGGATCGAGGTGGATTTCCCGGCTTTGATCGCGGACAAGAACTCGAAGCTTCGGGGCCGGCAGCCGGTTTGCACGGTGGAGCGCATCGGCCTGGATCTCGCCGACCGCTCAAAGCGCAGCGAGCTTTTTGCGGCGCTTGGAGTGGAGTCGGCACGCGTGCTGCTGATCACGGAAGGATTGATCCCGTATTTTTCCACCGGTCAGGTTGCCCTCCTCTCGCAGGATGCCCATGCGGTCCCCTCCCTTCGCTATTGGATCCAGGACTTCGACAATGCCGGCGAGCGGCGGACCATGCCCCGAAGTTGGGACGAGGCGTTCAAGGCGGCGCCGCTATTGTTCCAGGTCAAGGATTGGTTCAAATTCTTTCTCGCCACCGGCTGGTCGGCCAAGGAATTGATCACCAGCGGCGAGGCATCGGAATTGGTGAATAGGCCGTTTCCGCTGACTTTTCCGCTGGGCGTCCTGATGCGGATGCTTCCAATGTCCATGCGCCGCAGAATACTCGGCGCCACCGGCGCGGTCTTGATGGAAAAGCAGCAATACGCGCCGAGCGGGGCCTGCCGGCCTCCTCACTAATTCAAGTCACGGGATAGGATCAGCTTCAACACCAGGCGATCCGAGGCGCTCGTCAGCCCTACGCCGACCCCGCCCTCGATCGACCAGGGCTTTCCGCTGAAGTCGAACACGCCGAATAGCTGATGCTGCTGGCGCGACGCCGGCAGGAATCCACGCAATGGCCCGAGGTCATCGTATTCCTCCACTGCGACAGCCCAGGTCTTGCTGAAGTTGTAGGCCGCGCGCGACTCCGGCGCGAAATCGAGCCGGGAAAAGCCTTTCCAGGAATTGTCCAGAATCGGGTTGACGATCAAATCGACGGCTCCTAAATGCCAGCCGATGATCGGGCGGATTTCTTGCGTATATCGACTGGGGTCCCAATGAGCGGTGTTTCGGCTGAACTCGAAGTTCACGCCATAGAAAAAGGTCTGGTTCGCCGAGTCCGGCAGCACGAAGAGCGTTCGCACTTTCAAGCCGTCGTAGTTCAGGCGGCCGCTTCCGGTCAGGCTGTATAGGGGCAGATACAGGCCTGCCTCGAACCAAGGAGTCACACCGTAGGACCATTCCGGGACACCGTTCAGGGTGTGGTTGGGCACGATGCCCCCAGGAAACGTGGCCGTCGTGCGCCCATCCGGCGTGTAGTTGTCGTGCAGCGTCAGGTTGAACACTCCGGGGGCGGCGATCTCCGCCGTGTAGATCTCGATTTCATCCGTCTGGGGCAGGGATCTCCAAGAGCAGAGGCAACCGATCACGACCACCAGCGCTGTCCAGCGGGAGGTGCGCCCCGACGAAGGGGCGCCTGCGGCATCACGGGCCAAGAACGCCGACATATGAAAGACGGACTGGTCGGCGCCATAGCGGTAACCTTCGCCCACCGGACAGCTGCGCCGCGCGCGGCAGCTCTGAGCGAGGCAATCGCGGCCCGCGTCCGAGGCGACATGAGCGGCGCAGATCGATCGCTCGTACGCCCCGGCCCGGAAGGCCCCGACGGGACAAGCGTTCAAACAAGGCCGGCCGGCGCAGGTTGCGCAGGGGCTGGTTCGCCGATCGGCCTCGGGCACGCTTAAGCGGGCGCGAAATCCCAGCGCTCCGCGATACGCATGCCAGAGGCCGAATTCAGGATGAATCAACAGGCCGAGCGGCGATGGATGCACCGCTTCAGCCCGCATTCCCCATCGTTGAAAGGGATGCCAAGGCGGCCCCATCGAGGGGTACCATGCGACCGCACCGTGCCGGGCGGCCATCTCGCCGATGACCCGCTGCGACCAGCGATCCAGCGGATCCGGCCGGCCATCCACGTATTCGGGCGAAGCGGCGAATATCGGCCACTGCACGCCGCCGACGAAACCGAACAGCACCACCGTTTGAACCGGGGTGCCGTCAGAAAAGCCGGGAACCTCGTCCTGCGTTTCCGCGTGGAACGCGCCGCGCAGCGCGAGCCCCAAGGCGCCCGCCTCCGTGGCTAGGCTTTCGAGGGTGGGCACGGTCGCCGATCCCGATACGGGAACCACCAGGGTTTGCGCGTCGCAATGTGTTGGAGTTGAGCCTGCGCGGGCGGCTGCCAGAACGGTCTGCCGCCGGCAAATGCCGCCAGAGGCCCGCTCGGCTCGTCGGGCATCCAAGATACCGCGTACCCGGACGATTCGACCGCCTGCTGTGCGCGCGACGGAGTGCTCGTGTAGACGGAGGCGGAGACGCCACGGCCCTCCTCGAGCACCAGGCGCATCGCCTGCTCGGCGCTCGTCACCGGAATGATAAGCAGCACCGGTCCGAACATCCCCGCGCGCGCCGCGGCGCTGCCCGGACGCACGTCGGTGAGGATCGTCGGCTGGAAGAAGTGACCCGGCAAGCCCCAGGGCCGGAAGCATCTGCCGCCCAGCTTGAGGCGCGCGCCTTCCTTCGCCGCATGAGCCACCTGAGACTCGAGGCGATGCGCCGCCTCGAGGCTGATGAGCGGTCCAAGATCGGTATCCGGCTTCATGGGATCGCCGACCTCCAAGAAGGCGACGTATTCGTGAATTCGATCGGCAAATTCTGCGGCCCGCGATGCGTGCACGTAAATGCGCCGATCCGCTGCACCATCCTGACCGCAGCGGCGCAATCGCTCCCACGCGACACCGGGAACGGCGAGTTCGAACTCGGCATCTTGCAGGACGATGGCCGGTCCGGCCGCAATGGCCTCGAGCCGAAGCTTCCCTGAACCCGCTTCCCGTAGGAGCTCGAGGCTTGCCCGCTGCGGCCCGGTCCAGGTAATGAGCGTCACCCGCGGGTCACCGGCCAGGGCTCGGTCGATCTCGGCGCCGCCGGTCGCCATATTGACAACGCCGGGCGGCAGGCCTTCGTAGGCCTCGGCCAGCCTCAGGTTCGACAGGGACGTTTCGGGCGGCGGTTTGCATACCACCGCGTTGCCCGCCGCCAGCGCCGGCGCGACGCTCGAGGCCATCAAGAGCAGCGGACAATGGAATGACCCGAGCGCGGCAACCACGCCCGGCGTGCCGGCCCGAGACCCGGGGGCGGGACTCGCCTGTCCCGCATGGCCCTGGTCGGTACACCGGTCGGCCCGGCAAATTTCGAAGCACGCCGCGGCCCAGTTCACGCAGTCCATTGATTCGCTCAGCGGGCTGCCGGTCTCGCGGGTCATCAGCGCCGATAGTGCCGTGCAGTCCGCGCGGATGCGAGCGCCGACCGCCGCCAGAAGCCGGCTCTTATCCGCGGCGGGCAGCCGGTACCAGTCAGGCTGAGCGGCTTTGGCCGCGGCAAGGGCGCATCGAGCGTCGTCGAGCCCCCCTCGGACACGACTCCGACCGGCTCGCGCGTGGCGGGGTTGTCAATACGCCGCGTGGCGCCCGACCCGGCTTCGATCCATGCGCCGTTGATCAACAGGGTCTGCATGTCGTCCGTCGTCCAGCCGGCCCCGGTCTTGTAAATGGGCGATGTGGGATCATATTCTAGGAATGACCTCGCGGATGGGGTCAAGGAGACGATGATGGCGACGGGCTGGGCGGCCGAAGGGGCGGTGCAGGATCAGATCGATGCGACGGTCAAAGATGCGGTCGACCGCGCCAAGAGCCGGTTGCCGCAAGGTCCCGGTTTGACGCATTGCGCCGAATGCGGCGGCGAGATTCCCGAAGCCCGGCGCATTGCCGTCCCCGGCGTGCGGCTTTGTATCCAGTGCCAGGACGCCGAGGACCGGGACGCGTCGAAGTTTTCCGGCTATAACCGCCGCGGCAGCAAGGACAGTCAACTTCGCTGACGCTCAGCGTAGTCACGGCGCGACCCCGTGGAAATCGGAGCCATTCACCAGCAGCTCCACGATCGCTTCAAGGCCGAGTCGGTCGTCGTCGTCGAAGCGCGAGGGTGAGGGGCTGTCGAGATCGAGTACGCCCACCAGCCGCCCGGCACCGATGAGGGGCACGACGATTTCCGATCGAGACGCCGCGTCGCAGGCAATGTGCCCCGCAAATGCATGCACGTCGGGAACCACAACCGTCTCCCGGCGCAGCGCTGCCGTACCGCAAACGCCGGTGCCGAGTCCAATTCGCACGCAGGCCACCTTTCCCTGGAACGGTCCCAGCACCAGTTCGCTGCCCTGCAGGAAGTAAAACCCCGCCCAATTCAGATCGGGCAGGGCCTGGAACAGGGCAGCGGCGGCATTGGCGCTGTTGGCGATCCCGTTGCGCTCGCCCGCGAACAGGGACGCGAGTTGAGCATGCAGGCTACGGTAGGCTGCGTGCTTCGATAGGCCGGACAGGGAGTCGAGCTGATGCATTCGGCGTGGCCGCTCCGGATTTCGTATAAGGTTGATTAATATTAGCGTTTAATAGCATGATTTATAGCTATTTAAAACCCCAACGTGCGTGCAGCAAAGAGGCCTTGCCGAGCTTGGAATGTCGGGGCCGCGCGTTGCGTGCGCGCATAGAGGCCATCAATCGGACTGATAGAGTTCATCGATTGACTTAACGGGGTCGGCAGGTCTAACGTCGCTGCCGGTAAATGAGTCGCAGCGTCAATATTTTGGAGGAGTGAGTCGTGCAATTAAAGGGTAGCAAGACCGAAAAGAATCTGAAGGACGCGTTCGCCGGCGAATCGCAGGCAAACCGTCGTTATTTGTACTTCGCGGCCAAGGCGGACGTCGAAGGATTCAATGATGTTTCGGCTGTGTTCCGTTCAACGGCAGAGGGCGAAACCGGGCATGCCCACGGTCACCTCGAGTATCTGGAAGTGGCCGGCGATCCGGCGACCGGATTGCCGATTGGCCCGACCGCGCAGAACCTCAAGGCCGCCATTGCCGGCGAGACCCATGAGTACACGGACATGTATCCCGGCATGGCCAAGCAGGCTCGCGACGAAGGGTTCAGCGAGATCGCCGATTGGTTCGAGACTTTGGCCAAGGCGGAGCGCTCGCACGCGAACCGCTTCCAGAAGGCTCTGGATACACTGTAGCCGAGGTCATGCCGCGCTGCCAAAGCGCGGCGCGGCAGGCGGGC
Organism: uncultured Gammaproteobacteria bacterium; assembly: GCA_963707765.1. GTDB lineage: Bacteria > Pseudomonadota > Gammaproteobacteria > Steroidobacterales > Steroidobacteraceae > Bog-1198. The sequence continues at coordinate 1,395,894 of CAVPQZ010000001.1, forward strand.
TCGTGAATCCGAGCCCGCTGCCCTTTTCCCTGGGAGACACCCTTGTCCGACGATCCGGTGAAACCTGCCCGTGAAGGCGGCCTCGAGGCGCCGGGCCGGCACGCCCTCGGCTGGCAGGAGCCCGGGTTTTATGATGCCGAAGCGCTCGAAAAGGAGATCGAGCGGGTGTTCGACATATGCCACGGCTGTCGCCGGTGCTTCAACCTCTGCAACTCCTTTCCCACGCTGTTCGATCTGATCGATGAATCGAGCACGGGCGAACTCGACGGCGTCGACAAGCGCTCGTTTTCGAAGGTGGTCGACAATTGCTACCTTTGCGACATGTGCTACATGACCAAGTGTCCGTATGTGCCGCCGCATCCGTTCAACCTGGACTTTCCTCACCTGATGCTGCGCGCCAAGGCGGTCGAGTTTAAAAACCATGGCGCTCCGCTGCGCAACCGGATCCTGAGTTCCACGGATCTCGTGGGCAGCATTGCCGGCATACCGGTGATCGTCGATGCCGTCAACGCCGTCAATCGAAGCGCCTTGGGACGGAAGCTCCTGGATGCGGCCCTGCACGTGCATCCGGAGGCGCCCGTCCCGCCCTACACGTCGAAAACGCTGCGCAAGCAGCTCGCGCACCGTCCCGCCGCCGGCGCAGCCGCGAAGCCCGGCGAAGGAACCCTCGGCCGAGTCGCGCTGTTCGCGACCTGCTATGTCAACCGCAACGAACCGCAGATCGGGCTGGACCTCACCCGCGTATTCGAGCACAACGGCATCGAGGTCGCGCTCGCCGAGCGGGAAAACTGCTGCGGAATGCCCAAACTCGAGCTCGGCGACTTGGAATCGGTCGCGCGGCTGAAGGAAACCAACATTCCGCAGCTGCTCGCCATGATCGAGCGCGGTTACGATATCGTCGCGCCGATCCCCTCGTGCGTGCTCATGTTCAAGCAGGAACTGCCGCTCATGTTTCCCCACGACGAAGACATCGCCAAGGTGCGGGACCACATCTTCGACCCGTTCGAATACCTCGCGTTGCGCCACAAGGCGGGACTGCTGCGCCTGGATTTTTCACGGGCGCTGGGCAAGGTGTCCTATCACGTGGCGTGCCACCTGCGGGTTCAGAATATCGGCCTCAAGACGCGCGACGTGCTGCAGCTCATCCCGGGCACGGCTGTGGAGCCGATCGAGCGGTGCTCCGGCCACGACGGGACCTACGGGGTCAAGCGGGAGTTTCGCGACGCGTCCATGAAGATCGGCCGGCCAGTGATGCAGCGCGTCCAGGGGGCCGGCGCGGATTTTTACGCCAGCGATTGTCCGATGGCAGGACATCAGATCGAAAGCGGCCTCGACGGCCACCCACCGCCCACGCATCCGCTCACGCTGCTGCGGATGGCTTACGGGTTGTGAGGTACCGGCATGCATAAGCTCGTGCGTGGCGATCTATTGAGTCTGGAGCAATACGCGCAGGCGCGGCCGCGCATGCGCGCCGAGGTCATCGAGCACAAGAAGAGGCGCAACGTGCAGGTGGGACCCAACATGACCTGGTGCTTCGAGGATCGCCAGACGATCCGGTACCAGGTGCAGGAAATGCTGCGGGCCGAGCGGATATTCGAGGCCGAGGGGATCCAGGACGAGCTCGACACATACAATCCGCTCATTCCAGACGGCAGCAATTGGAAGGTCACGCTGCTGATCGAGTTTCCGGATCCGGAACAGCGGCGCGTGGCCCTTGAGCAAATGATCGATATCGAGGATCGCTGCTGGGTCAGGGTCGGTCCGGACCAGGTATTCGCCGTGTCGGACGAGGATCTCGAACGGGAAAATGACGAGAAGACCTCAGCAGTTCACTTCCTGCGCTTCGAACTGTCGCCGCCCATGGTGCAGGCCATCAAGGCTTCCGCGCCTATCAGTCTCGGCGTCGACCACGACGCTTACCGCCACTCGGTCGATCCTTTGCCGCCGCCCGTGCGCCAAGCGCTCGGCGCCGACCTGGACTAGGGTCCGGTACGGCGGACCCGCGGCCGCCCCCCCGCGATCACTAACGGCCATAGAGCGCGGTGAAGCTGGCCTTCGCGAGCACGTTGGCGTTGATCATGAAGCCGATCATGGCCGGGCTCGCGTCGCCCGCCACGTCGAGCTTCTCGGTCTTGAGCGCAAAAACCGTGAAGATATACCGGTGAGGTTTGTCGCCGGCGGGCGGGCACGGACCACCGTAACCGGCCGCGCCGAAGTCCGTGCGTCCTTGCACGGCGCCCCCCGGCAGTTTGCCGTTGGCGTTGCCGGCCTTCTCGGGCAATTCGTTCACGGCCGCCGGAATGTTGAAGACCACCCAATGCCACCACCCCGACCCGGTGGGCGCGTCGGGATCGTACATGGTGACGGCGAAGCTCTTGGTGCCGGCGGGCGCACCGCTCCACCGGAGGGCGGGCGACATATTCCCACCGCTGCACCCGAACCCATCAAAGACCTGCGCATTGGGGATCTTGGCGCCCGGAGTCAACCCCGGACTTTCGAGCCTGAAAGCCCCGTCCGCCGGAGCTTCGGCCGCGTTTGACATCGCCAGTGCCGCCAGTATCGCCAAGCCACCCGACCGTATGAGCCCGGTGATTACCATGTCCATGCCCTCCAATGTCCACATTTGCCCACTGAATGCCACGCCAGTTTAGCATCGCGCGGTCAATTTACCGTTCCGCGCCCCTTTCGAGTAGAGTGGCCGCTCGCCGCGGTTGGGAGCCGGATTCCTCCGCGAGGCCGCGGCTCGAAAGCCTGGGTTTATGAAAAAAATCATTTGCCTGATGATGATCGCTGCCTTGGCGGGCTGTGCCGTGTGCAAGAGCACGGACAGCCCCGATGTGTGTAGAACCAAGCAGCGCGATCACTCGCAGCCGCGGATATGAGCGGGCCTCCGTCCGAGATGACCGCCGATGCGCCGCCAACGCGCCTCATGTGGGGGGCCGTCCTCGGCATGGCCCTATACGCCGCGCTCGTCAGCACGGTGCTCGCGCGAAATTGGGGCACCCCGTGGCTGATATCGGTCCTGACCAACTGGTATCTGCTGCCGCCGCAAATGGTCGCCGGCGTCCTGTTGATCGGCGCGCTGCGCACCATGCGTCCGGACCGGCGCCGGCTTGCCTGGCTCATGGTTCTCGGCGCCCTCGTAGGCGACTTGGCCGCCTCGCTGCTGCTGAACTATTTGCCGAACCCGGACGCATCCTACGACCCATGGCCCTGCGCCCTCTTCCTGGTCTGTCTTGCCTTCTGCATGGCGTCCATCGTCGCGATGTTCCTTCATGTCGGTGGGACATTCCGCTCCTGGCGCCTATGGCTGGATGCCGCCGTGCTGGCGACGGGCTTCGGCGCGATGGCGTGGCTTTATCTGCTCGGTCCGTCGATCAACCCCGGCCTGCATGGCCTGCAGTACGTTCTCGTGACGGCCTATACCTGCGAGGATGGGTTGATCGTCGTCCTCCTCGCCTTGCTGATCATCCAGATCCAGGACTGGCGTGCGCAGTGGCCGTCGCTGTTCCTGATTTCCGGCCAGGCTCTTTTCGTGATCGGCGACATCGGGTGGCTCGCGATCCAAGCGCGCGAGCAGCTTGATGCGGACTCCTGGCTCGCCGCCGGCTGTTATTGCATGGCCTATGCCTTGCTCAGCGCGGGCGCGCTGTGCGAACGCATCAACCCGGTGCTACGGGCCGCGACTGGCGCGCGCGCGGGCGGCGTGGCGGGATTCCTCCCCGCGTTGGTGGTGTTGCTCGGGATTGCCGGCGTCATTGCCGTCGATGCGAGTCCCATCGGCGTGCGAAAGGCGGTGCTGGTGGGCGCTCTGATCTGCGTCATGACGCTGTTTGCCGCGAGGCAGTTTGCGGCGCAGCACGAGATTCGGCGGCTCTACCGCAGCCTGGCATTGAGCGAAGCGGAAGCGAAATTGACCGAACTCGTTCGGCGATCTGCGGATGTATTCGGCGTAATCAACGCCTCGGGAGAGTTGGCGTACTTGAGTCCCGCCGCCGAGGAACTGCTCGGCGTTTCGCCCCCGGGACTCGTTCGCACGCCGGCGGCACGGCTGCTAGGCCCTGCGAGCGAGGAGCGTTTTGCCCCGTTTCTGCGTAATGTGGCCGAACAGCGCGCCGCGCGCGCCGAGATGGAATTGCCGATCCACCCGCCTTCAGGCAAACGGCGCGTCGTTCACGTCATCGGGAGCGATCAGCGGGACAACCCGGCAATCCGCGGCATCACGCTCACGATTCGCGACGTCACGGAACAGCGCCGACTCGAGCGGGATCTGGTCGACGTGACTACCCGCGAGCAGCAGCGCCTGTCGACCGAAATTCACGAGGGGTTGGGGCAGGAATTGATCGGCATATCCCTGATGTTGAAGGGCCTGGAGAAGGAGTCCATTCGCAACCCCGCGGCGCTGCAAGAATCCCTTGATGTGATCGGAAACCAGATCAGCCGCACCATCGGCACCGCGCGCAGCGTGGCCACGGGGCTCGCGCCGCTGCAGCTCGCCGGAGGGTCCCTGGAGGGCGCGCTCAGGCAGCTCGCCGACCGCACGCGAGATGCCTTCGGCGTGCGCGTCGACCTGCAATTCGACATGGATGGCACGCCGGTCGGGGCATCGGAAGCGGATCACGTCTATCGCATCGTGCGCGAATCGGTCAACAATGCCACCCGGCACGGCGGCTGCTCGGTGATCGAGATCGAGCTGCGCGTCACGGAGAACAAGCTGTCGCTGTCGATTTCCGACGACGGCTTGGGATACCAGCGCGGCACGCTGGTCGGCTCGGACATCGGCCTGCGGATGATCAACCATCGCGCCCGCATGATGGGTGGGGAGATGCATTTGGAGACTCCGCGGCGGGGCGGGTCCCGCGTGGTCGTGACCACGCGCTTGTAGCCTCCCGGCCCTCAGGGATTGGCGAGGTTGCCGTTGCGGCGTATGAAGGCCGCGACGTTGTCGTGCAGGGCCCTGAGGGAGGAATCCTTCGCGTAGACCATGTGCCCTGAATCGTAGAATTTGTATTCGATGTTGCCCTGCAGGGCGACGGGCATCGCCAGATGGTGCATTTCGTAGATGCCCTGGTAGAACGGCGTCGCCAGATCGAAATACCCCATATTCAACTGGATCTTGAGATTGGGGTTGATCTTCATGGCATTGGCGAGATCCGGCATGACATTGCAGCCCTGTTCGGAGGACACCGGCGGCTGGCTCTGGCCCGGCAACTGGTGCAGGGTGCTCCACTGGCGGTAGATGGCGATGCTCGGCTTGAAGCTCTTGTCCTCGCCGTAGTGCAATTCCCGGCGCGCGTAGTCGTTGAATGCCGAGACGTAGGCGGAGCTCAACGCCGTGGACTGTGGATCGTAGTTCGCGCGCTGGCTCAGTGGATCGAGATCGGGGCCGGCGAAGCGGCTGTCCAGGCGCCCCGTGGTCATGTTGTCGTCGCCCTCCAGCGTCTGGCGGAATTCCCCGCTGTCGATGCGCAGTTCCGCCTTTAGTATGTAATTCACGGGAAGCCCGGTGTACTCGCGCAGCTTCGCCGCCACGTCGTTGCGATCGGCCGCACTCAGGTCGGAGCCCGCCGCGAGCGCGTGCGCGTAGTCTCCCACGGCGAACCGCTCGACCTCCGCGAGCAGCGCCTCCAGGTTCCCATGGTCGGCAGGCAGCTTATGGTGATACCAGGCGGTGGCGGCGTAGGTGGGCAGCACCAACTGGTACGGCAGGTCGACGCCCGGATTGGCGGTCGGCTGATCCGGGCTCAGATCGAAATTGAGGATTTGCGAGAGCAGGATCACGCCGTTGAAATCGATCTTGCGGTCCGCCTGCAGCTGGTTGACGAGCACCGCGGACCGCGTGGTTCCGTAGCTCTCGCCGAACAAGAATTTCGGCGAATTCCAGCGTCCGTACCGGGTCAGGAACTGGGAGATGAACTCGGCGAACGCGTAGGCGTCCTGATCGACGCCGTAAAAGGCCTTCTCCTTGTCCTTGCCGGCGATGCGGCTGAAGCCCGTGCCGGGAGCGTCGATGAATACGAGGTCGGTGGCATCGAGCAGGCTGGAGCCATTGTCGACCAGGGAATAAGGCGCGGACGGGGTATGGCCGTCCGTCGCCGTGACGACGCGCCGCGGTCCGAAGGCTCCGAGATGCAGCCACATGCTCGATGAACCTGGTCCTCCGTTGTACAGGAACGTCACGGGCCGGACGCCGCCGCCGTTCTTGCCATCGCCGTTCTTGAAATAGGCCGCGTAGAACATCGACGCCTCGGCTGTGGGATTCTTGCCCTCGCCTTCCGCCGGGGCGGCGCCGTCCTTGTCGGCCTTCGGGTCCCGCGGAACATCGTCCCAGCCCTTGGGGTGCACGACGAGGGTGCCGGCGACGGCCTGATACGTGATCGATTTCCCGCCCACCGCGACGGTTCCCGTGGTGACCTGTGTCTCGGGCTTGAACGGCTCGAACTGGCCGGATTCGCCCTTGTCGGCGTCCGACGCGGCCTCCTTCGCGGGCCCCGCCTGCGCCATGGCCAGCGCACACGCCGCGGCCCCGATCCACAATCTGCATCCCCGCATGACCCACCCCACAGGCGACAACAGCGCCTGTTATTATACTCGCCGCCTCTTCGCAAAGGCGCGCCGTCCTGTCCGACGGGCTGTCTTTCGCACAGGGAATGCTCGAACGTCCGCAGGTACCTGAATGAAATTCATCGCAACCATCCTCGCCGCGCTGGCCTGCATGTCGGCCGCAGCTCAAGCGCCGGTGGCCGACCTCGCCGTCCCCCCGCCCGAGGCCCGGCATTTCACCATCGTGTCGTCGGCGGGAAAACACGGCGATTCCGTGCGCTGGACCACCCCGGCGGGTGTCCGCATGGGCCGCGAGAGCATGAATCTGCGCGGCCAAATTTTCGAGCTGGACAGCGCCGCGCATCTGGGCAGGGACGGCATGTTCGATGCCGTGCAAGTGCGCGGCTTCACGCCCAACGGCGATGCCGCAGAGCAGTTCAGCCTCGCCGACGGCAAGGCCGCGTGGAAGAGTCCGGTCGACGAAGGCTCCGCCCAATATGCCGCGCCGGCCATGTATGCACCCTTCGGCGGACCCATGGATTTGACGGCGCACCTGGTCGAGAGGCTCGTCGCCGCGCCGGGTAAGACCTTGAAGCTGCTGCCGGGCGGCGAATTGCGGGCGGAGTTGCTCACCACGGTGGCGCTCGGGAACGGCGCATCGAGGCAGCGGGTCACCGCCTATGCCGTCACGGGCCTCGCGAATACGCCGGTTCCGGTCTGGGTGGACGGGCAGGGTCGATTCTTTGCCTTGGTCGGGAGCCTTTCCTGGATGCCCGACGATCAGACCAATGCGCGGCCGTTGCTGCAAAAGGCTCAGGACGAAGCGCTGGCCAGGCGGTCGCCGGGCATCCTCAAGTCGCTGCTGAAATCTCCGTCCGGGCCGGTGGCGTTCACGCACGTGCGCGCATTCGTCGACGGCGATCGTTTTGTCGACGACGAGACGGTGATCGTCGACCACGGATTGATTGCCAGCGTCGAGCCGAGTGCCGGCGCCACCGTCCCGAAGGGAGCCCGGATCATCGACGGGGCGGGCAAGACGCTCGTGCCCGGCCTGTGGGATTCGCACATGCATTTCGGCGACGATGCGAGCGGGCCGATGCTGCTTTCGCTGGGCATCACCTCCGCCCGCGATCCGGGCAACGTCAACGAACTCACCATGTCGCGGGCCCTGCGCCGCGCCGCCAATGAACTGCTCATGCCCCATGTCTATCCCTCCGTGCTGATCGACGGCAAAGGGCCTCGTACCGCCCAGGCGGCGAGCGTCGCGACCTCCCTGCCCGAGGCGCTCGCCATCGTACGAAAAGCCAAGGCCGACGGCTTCGTGGCCATCAAGATCTACGGCACGTTCAATCCCGAATGGCTGCCCGCGACGATCGCCGAGGCCCACCGGCTGGGCCTGCACGTGCACGGGCATTTGCCGGCCGGCGTGCGGCCCATGCAGGCCATCGAAGCGGGCTACGACGAGATCACCCACATCAATTTCGTCATGATGCAGGCGATGCCCGATGCGGTGGTCGCGCAATCCAACGGCATCGCGCGATTCGAGGGACCCGGTCGGTATGCCAAGGATGTCGATCTGGACGCGGAGCCGATGAAATCGCTGATCGCGACCATGGCCCGACGCAAGATCACCGTCGACCCGACGCTGGTCGTGTACGAGGGCCTGTTCGTGCCGGAGAACGGCGACCTATCCCCCGCCTACGCGCCCTACGTGGGGACCCTGCCGCCGGCCGTCGAACGCGGGTTCCGCCAGGGCGGATTCTCGGTGCCGCCCGACTTGACCCGGGCTGACTACCGCCGCAGCTTCGCGAAGCTCGCCGACCTGGTGGGGGCCCTGCATCGCGCGGGCGTGCCCATCGTCGCCGGCACCGATGGAACGGGCCTCGAGCTGGTGCGCGAACTCGAATTGTACGTGGCGGCCGGTTTCACGACGTCGGAGGCGCTGGCAAGCGCCACCCTGGCTCCGGCCCGGCTGATAGGGGTCGACGCCCGCACCGGGTCGATCGCGCCCGGCAAGATTGCGGATCTGGTGCTGGTCGACGGAGACCCGGAACGAGCCATCGGAGACCTGCGGCACACCCGCATCGTGGTGATGGACGGCAAGTTCATGGACGCCGATGCCTTGCGCAGCGCCGGCGGCTTTGCCGGCCGGCCCACCGCAAACTGAGCCACCTCAGGCGTTGCCCGGATCCGGCCCCGATGGCGTCTTGTCATGGGACCGATTGGCCTCGACCACGGTGATCGCCGTCATGTTGACGATGCGGCGCACCGTGGCCGCCGGCGTCAGGATGTGGGCGGGCGCCGCGCATCCGAGCAGAATGGGACCGATGGCCACGTTCTGCCCGGCGGCAGACTTCAGCAGGTTGTAGGCGATGTTGGCGCTGTCCAGGTTCGGGCACACCAGCAGATTGGCGCTGCCGTGCAGCGTGCTGCCGGCCAGGACGGCGCTGCGCATCCCCTCGTCCAGTGCGGCGTCGCCGTGCATCTCGCCGTCCACCTCGAGGTCCGGGCGGCGTTCGTGCAGGATTCGCAGCGCCGCCCGCATCTTCATCGCGGACGGCGCCTTGCTGCTGCCGAAATTCGAATGCGACAGGAGCGCCACCTTCGGCACGAGGCCGAAAGCGCATAGTTGGTGCGCCGCCAGTTCCACGATCTCGGCCAGCTCCTCCGCGGTCGGCTCCAGATTGACGTGTGTGTCGACGATGAATACGTGCCGCCCCGGCAGAACGAGCCCGCTCATGGCCCCGTAGACGCGGGCACCGGCGCGGCGGCCGATGACCTGGTCGAGATAGTACAGGTGGCGAGCCGTGGTGCTGATGGTGCCGCAGATCAGTCCGTCCGCCTCGCCTTTCCGCAGCAGCATCGAGGCGATCAGGGTCGTCCTGCGGCGCATCTCGAGCTTCGCGTATTGCGCGGTGACGCCGTCGCGGGCCGTGATCCGATGGTACTCCTGCCAGTATTCGCGATATCTCGAGTCTTGCTCGGGATTCACCACCGTCAAATGCTCACCGACGCGTATCCGCAGCCCATGGCGCTTGATGGCGCGCTCGATCACCACCGGACGGCCGACGAGAATCGGGGTCGCCAGTCGGTCGTCCACCACGATCTGTGCGGCCCGCAGCACCCGCTCGTCCTCTCCCTCGGCGTACACGATCCGGCTCCGCGCCGGCGTCGCGGTCCGCGCGGCCGAGAAGATCGGCTGCATGAGCGCGCCGCTGTGATAGACGAACTGCTGCAAATGCTGGACATAGGCGTCCAGATCGGCGATGGGCCTCGTCGCCACGCCCGAGTCCATCGCAGCCTTGGCGACCGCAGGCGCGACCTTCACGATGAGCCGCGGGTCGAAGGGTCGGGGGATGAGGTACTCCGGCCCGAATGCCAGGTCCTCGGAGCCGCCGTAGGCGGCCGCCGCGACGTCGCTCTGCTCCTGGCGGGCCAGCTCCGCCAACGCGTGCACCGCGGCGATTTCCATGGGCCGGGTGATCGTGGTGGCGCCCACGTCCAGCGCGCCGCGGAATATGAACGGGAAGCACAGCACGTTGTTCACCTGATTCGGATAATCGCTGCGCCCGGTGGCGATCACGGCATCGCCGCGCACCGCCCTGACTTCGTCAGGCAATATCTCGGGCGTCGGGTTGGCCAGCGCGAATATCAGGGGTCTCGCCGCCATGCGCAGGACCATGTCCGGCTTCAGCACGCCGCCGGCCGACAAGCCCAGAAACACGTCGGCGCCGCCGATGATGTCGTGCAAGGTCCGGGCATCGGTTGGCTGCGCAAACCGGCTCTTGTCGGGATCCATCAATTCCTGCCGCCCGACGTAGACCACGCCCACGATGTCGGCGAGCCAGACGCTCTCGCGGGGAAGCCCCAGGTCGACCAACAGGTCGACGCACGCCAGGGCGGCGGCTCCGGCGCCGCTCACCACCAGCTTGACCCGCGCGATCTCCTTGCCCACCACTTGCAGGCCGTTCAGGAATGCGGCTGCGACGATGATGGCGGTCCCGTGCTGGTCGTCGTGGAACACCGGAATTTTCATGCGCCGGCGCAAGGCGCGCTCCACGATGAAGCACTCGGGCGCCTTGATGTCCTCGAGATTGATGGCGCCGAACGTGGGCTCGAGCGCGGCGATCACCTCCACCAGCTTCAGGGGATCGCGCTGATCGATCTCGATGTCGAACACGTCGATTCCGGCAAATTTCTTGAAGAGGACCGCCTTGCCCTCCATCACGGGCTTGCCCGCGAGCGGGCCGATGGCGCCCAGCCCGAGCACAGCCGTGCCGTTCGTGATCACCCCCACGAGATTGCCGCGGGCAGTGAAGCGAAACACGTCCAGCGGGTTCTCGACGATGGCGTTGCACGCGGCGGCGACGCCGGGTGAATATGCCAGCGCGAGATCGCTCTGCCCGCTCAACGGCTTCGTCGGAGTGACCGACACCTTGCCGGGCGTCGGAAACTCGTGATAATCGAGCGCGGCCTGCTTTCGGTCCTCCTTCAGGTCGGGGTTGCTCATGCGGCCAGCAGGCCCGCGGCCTCGATGCCCGCCTTGCAGATGGCTTCGTCCTCATCCCCGGATCCGCCGCTGGCGCCCACGGCGCCCAGAATCTCACCGGCGGAATTCTTGATGAGCAAGGCCCCCGTGTGCGCGATGAACCTGCCCTGTGAAATCGCAGGCAGGCTGTTGTAGAAATTGGCGTTGTCGCGGGCGCGCTCACCCAGGGCCCGGCTGTTCGCGCCCATGCTGACCGACGCCCATGCCTTGGCGCTCGCGATGTCGACGCGGAACGGGGTGGCCCCATCCTCGCGCTGCAGCGCCCGCACGTGGCCCGCCGCATCCAGGACCACGACAGCCATGGCGCGATAGTTGCGCTGGCGGGCGAGGTTGAGCGCGGCTTCGATGATTTGGTTGGCTTGTTTGAGCGATAAGGGGTCCATGACGATCTCGAGAATGGCTGCGAGCGGCAAAATGCGCCTGGTAGGGCGCCTGGAGCCACCTTGTATCATGTGATAGATTTTCGTGCCATGACACCCAGGCGCGCTAAGTGACCGGCTCGTCCGGCGTTCTCATCATCGGCGGCGGGATCGCGGGCGCGGCGGCGGCCTATGAAATCGCGGCGTTCTCGACGGTGACGCTCCTCGAGCGCGAACCTCACTGCGGCTATCATTCCACCGGACGTTCGGCCGCAAGTTTCACGGAGAATTACGGCAATCGCGTGATTCGGCGTCTTGCGATGGCGAGCCGCGCGTTCCTGGATTCTCCCCCCGCGGGATTTTGCGAGCATGCGCTCCTGTCGCCGCGCGGGCTGCTCACCATTGCGCGCACCGACCAGTTGGGGATTCTGGACGAGCAATTGGCGGTCGCCAGCGCACTGGTTCCCTCGATTGTCCGAGTCACGCCCGGGACCGCCATCGCGCGGGCCCCGATTCTGCGGCCCGACTACGTCGCAGGGGCGATCTACGAACCCCACTCCATGGACCTCGATGTGAGCGGCTTGCATCAGGGATTCCTGCGCGGCGCCAAGGCGCGCGGTGCCGTCATCCGAGTCGATTCCGAGGCGCTGGCCGTTGCACGCAAAAACGGCCAATGGATCGTCGAGACGCGCACCGGCGCCTATCAGGCACCGGTCATCGTGAACGCTGCGGGCGCTTGGGCCGACACGGTGGCGTCCATGGCCGGCATCGCGCCCCTGGGGCTGGTGCCGAAGAGGCGCACGGCCTTCCTCTTGCCCGCGCCATCGGGCGTGGACATCCGCGCATGGCCCATGGTGGGCGACGCCGGCGAGGAGTTCTATTTCAAGCCCGAGGCCGGACAAATACTCGCCTCGCCGGAGGACGCAACGCCCACGCCTCCCGTCGATGCCCAACCCGACGACTTGGACGTGGCAACCGGCGTCGACCGGTTCGAGCGCGCCACCACGGTCAATGTGACCCGGGTGTCGCGCGCCTGGGCCGGTCTGCGCACCTTCGCCCGCGACTCATCGCCAGTGGTCGGCGCCGAGGACAGCGCCGAAGGATTCGTCTGGCTCGCGGGCCAGGGCGGCTACGGCATCAAGACTTCGCCCGCCCTTTCCCGCGCCTGCGCGTCGCTCCTGCGGGGCCAACCGCTGCCGGATGATCTCCTGCGGCTCGGCATCACCGCAGAAGAACTGTCCCCGAAGCGGCTCCGCCGGCTTTCGAATGAGAGCTGAGCCGCACGGCGCGCTTGCCTTCATCAGCGGCAGTATTGCCCGTTCTCCGAGCACGGATGCCAGACGCCGCCGTACCAATACCGATTGTGGTCGCGGTCCCAATATCCGTCATGGTATCTCACCGGCGTCACGATGCAGCCGGAGGCGCTTGCGAGAAATGACAGCAAGAGCGCGTAACCGGTCCAACGAACGTTTGTCTTCATGCGCCTCTCCGTTGCGGGAATGGTCTGTTCTCGGAGGCGCAGTCTAGGAAATTGCCCGGCGAAAAACTGTCGGCTGGCAGCAAGCGTGCCCGTAAGGGCGCTCCTACGCCGCCCGCCCCCGCGATCCACGAACTCAGTTTCCCGTGCGAAAGCGCGTCCATTCGCGGGTCACCAGGCGCGAATAGTCCAGGGGCACGGCCTTCGGGCTGACGAGCCTCGCGCGGGTCGCTTTGCTGGGATAGATGGCTTCGTCGCTCTGGATCGACGGCAGAACCAGGGGCCAGGAGCCGGTGTAGCCGTTGGGGTAGTGAATGTAGTTCGTGATCGACGCCATGACGTCGGGGCGCATCAGGTAGTTCATCCAAATTTGAGCATTTCGCGGATGCGGCGCGTCGGCGGGAATGGCCATCATGTCGACGGTCATGACCGCGCCCTCGCGGGGCACGAGATAGACGATGTTCACGCCGGTCTTCGCCTCGCCGGCGCGGCTGCGCGCCTGTTCGATGTCGCCGGACCACGCCAGCACCACGCAGATGCTGTTGTTGGCAAGATCCGGAATGTATTGCGCCGGGTCGATATAGCGGATGAAAGGCCGGATTCTCTGCAGCGCTTCCGAGGCGGCGGCGACGTCCGCCGGATCGAAGCGGTTCGGGTCACGCCCCAGGGCCAGCATGGCGGATTGAAATACGTCCATTTCCGAATCGACGATGGCGATGCCGCAGTCCTTTAGCTTGGCGGCATTGGCCGGATCGAAGAGCAGAGCCCAGCCGTCCGGTATGGCGGCGCCCAGGCGTGCGCGCACTTGATCGACGTTGTAGCCGATACCCGTGCTGGTGAACATGTACGGGATCGCGTACTGATTGCCCGGATCGTGCACGGCCAAGCGGCGCATGATGTCGGGATCGGCGTTCGCGAGATTCGGCAGCGCGGCCTTGTCCAGCTTCCGGTAAATGCCCGCCAGCCGCTGCCGCTCGAAGAAAGCCCCCGTCGGCAGCACCACGTCGTAGTTCGAATGGCCCGTGAGCAGCTTCGTTTCCAGCACCTCGTTGTTGTCGTACATGTCGAACCGGACCTTGATGCCGGTCTCCTTCTCGAAATTCGGCACCGTGTCCGGCGCGATGTAGTCGAGCCAGGAATACACGTTCACCACCCTCTCTTCCGCGGACTCTGCGGAGGCGGCGTTCTGCGCGGCGGCGGGAGCTTGTCCCGGCGGCCTGCCGCCGCACGCGGCCAGCCCCAATGCCAGCACCAGCAGGGGAAGACGCCGAAATCTGCATCTGGTCATAGTCACTTCCCGAAGCACCCCGGCCGCCGGGGTCCTGCGCCAAGACATAGGCTTTTGGGTTCACGGCCAAGACCCGGGTATATTACGTCCGTTCTCCCTGGATCTGTTCATCGACGTCGTTCAGGATGCTCATGCGGCATACGTTCCTGGTTTCGAACTTGGTTCTGGCCACGATGTGCGTCCCGGCGCACGCCACGGACTGCGGCGGGCTGTCGCACCTCAAATTCGGGCATGTGACCGTCACCGCCGCGCAGCCGCTCGCCGCCGGCTCGCCCATCTCGGCGGGCGGCGAGGAGATCGGCGCTGCGAAGTCCGACTACTGCCGCGTCCAGGGCACCTCGAAGCCCACTGCGGATTCCGACATTCGCTTCGAGTTGTGGGTGCCTTCCGGCGCCGCCTGGAACGGTAAATTCGAGCAGGTGGGCAATGGCGGGTTTGCAGGCTCCCTTCCCTACCGCTCCATGACACGGGGTTTGTCGCTCGGCTACGCGGTTGCGGGCACCGACGACGGCCATGAGTCCGGACAAGGGATCGACGCGAGCTGGGCGCTCAATCACCCAGAGAAGGTCAAGGACTACGGCTGGCGCGCCCTCGACGAAACCGCCCGCGCGTCCAAGTACATCCTGCGCAAGCTCGAATCGAAGTCGCCTTCCAAGTCCTATTTCTTCGGGTGTTCCGACGGAGGCCGCGAGGCGCTGATGATGGCGCAGCGATTTCCCGCGTACTTCGACGGCATCATCGCGGGTGCGCCGGCCTATTCGATGACCCGGCTGCTTACGAGCGGCGCACTGCTCCAACCGGACCTGCGGGATCCCGCCGGCCATCTGGGTGCGCCGCAGTTGATGCTGCTGCAGACGCGCGCGCTGCAACGCTGCGGCAACGGGTCGGCGTATCTTCAGGATCCGCGATCGTGCCACGTCGACTTGAATGCCTTGAAATGTCCGGGCGAGGTCTCGGAGTCCTGTTTGACGGAGTCGCAGATCATGACGGCCCGGGCGATCTACACCGAGCGCAAGGATCCGCGCAGCGGCGCCACGCTGTATGCCCAACTGCCCGGCGCCGAAGGCCTCAAGGGCAGCTGGGATGCATGGATCACCGGCCCCGACGATCGCTCGCCGCCGGCCGCCGCCGGATTCGTGTGGAATTATCTCGCGTACATGGTGATGAAGGATCCGAAGTTCGACATGGCTCACGTAACCACGGCCGACTTGGTGCGCGGCGAGCGGATGTATGCCCCCATCATCGATTCCGAGAGCGCTGATCTGTCCGCGTTCAAGGCGCATGGCGGCAAGCTCATCCAATACCACGGCTGGAACGATCCCGCCATTCCCGCCGGCTATTCGGTCGATTATCGCGAGCGGCTCAAGGCGGCGACGGGTGCCATCGACGGATTCTATCGTCTGTACATGGTGCCCGGCATGCTCCACTGCGGCGGCGGCGAAGCGCCTACCAGCGTGAACTGGCTGGCGGCTCTCGAGGGCTGGGTCGAGCGCGGCACGGCTCCCGCGGAACTCATCGCCGAGGGCAAGGGGATGACGCAGACGCTGCATCCGGTGGAATGAGCCGGCCGATCGATGCGCCGGTGATTCCCGGGTGCCGGATCGCGGGTCACGGCACCAGGACGATCTTGCCCGTGTGGCCTTTGGCGAGAAATTCCCGCTGCGCATCGGCGATGTCGGCCAGCCGATGGATTTTCGCGACCACGGGGCGAATCTCGCCGCGCTCGATGTAGCGCACCAAATTTTCGAACACGACGGGTTCGGCAATGGTGCAGCCGATCAATCGCAGGTCCTTCAGATACAAGGTGCGCAGATCGAGCGGCACGACGGCCCCGGCAATCGCCCCGGCGACCGCGTACCGGCTTCCGGGGCGCAGGACCTCGAGCAGTCCCGGGAACTGCGGGCCGCCCACCACGTCGATGACCGCATCCACCGAATCGCGGCCCAGCCCTGCCACCACATCGGCATCCCGCGGCAGGACGCGCGCGGCGCCGAGGGCGGTGACCTCGGCGTGCTTGGGTTCGCCCGCCATCCCAATCACGGTGGCGCCGCGCCGCGCCGCTAGCTGCACGGCGGCCGATCCCACCCCGCCCGACGCTCCGGTCACGAGCACGACGTCCTCGCGCCCAACGTCGGCACGCGAGAGCATGTTCTCGGCCGCTGTATACGAACATGGGAATGACGCGAGCTCCGCGTCGGCGAGACGGGTGGCGACCGGATGGGCATTGCCCGCCGGAACCCTCACGAATTCCGCGAAGCCGCCGTCGCAGTCGGATCCGAGGTACAACGTTTTGAGTCCGGATGCCGTCGGACGCGCGCGCAGCACCGGATCCACGAGAACCCGTTGACCGATCCGGGCCGGCGATACCTGAGCGCCGCTCGACACGATGATTCCGCAAACGTCGGCGCCCTGTATCAGGGGAAAGGCCACCGCAGCGCCCGTCCAGCCGCCATCCTGCGGAGCGGCCGCCGATCCGGCCGCGGCCTTCGAGTACCAGCCGACGCGCATATTGATATCCGTGTTGTTGACGCCCGCCGCCCGGACGTGAATCAGCACTTCGTCCGGGCCGGGGAGGGGCAGCGGCAAACCGCCGCGATACTCGAGCCGATCGAATCCGCCGTGACCCGTAAGCTGGACGGCGCGCATGGTGGAGGGTAGCGGCGGCATGGCGTCGAGAGAATACCGTAGGAATTGCCGCTGCAGCCGGCTATTTCGCGGGCCGATGGCGCCGTGCACGAGCTTCAGGGTAGGATCTGCGCCCATGGATGCTGCAACTCATCCCGAACGCGACTACTTCCCCTGGCTGGTGGGCACGCTCATGGCGGCGACTACGGCCATCGCCATAGGAATCGCCGCCTTCGACCCCTCCCCACGCGAATCGGCGGCGCTGGCTGCGGCGTCATCGCCGCGGCCGCCCACGCCGCTGGCACCGCCCCTGAAGTTCGCGGCCCCGGAAATTCCCTCGGCGGCGCCCGCCGCTCCTTCCGGTACCGCGGCCTTGCAACCGCCGGTCCCGGCACCGGGTCCCCGGATTTGGGAATGCTCGACCAACGGACTGCGCATCTTTTCCGATGCCCCCTGCGGAGCCGGAGCCGTGGCCCTCGACATCCGCGAGCCGAATCGAATGGAGGCTGTGCCGGTGATCTACGAAAGTCCCGGATCGCCGGACCGGCCTGAAATGGTTTCAGACGAACCGGGATTCGCGCCGGATGAACCCGCCTACCTCGGTGCTCGGCTCGTGCGAGGAGCGGACCGCTTCCCGCGCCGTCATGGCCCGCGGGGAGGCGGACGCTCCCACGCGCCGGGTCATCATTAGCGGCGACGACTGCCGGCGGCCGTCTAAGTGATTCCCCTGACTGTTGCCGACCGTCGTTCCGTTAAGCTACGTCTCATGCGAATTGCGTCTCGTGGGTTGGGTATCCCGGTGTTGTCCGCCGCGCTGATGCTGGCGGCCCCGAGTCTCGCTCGCGCCGCGCCTCCCCCTGCCGGCGCAAGCCGGCTCTACGCCCCCTGCGTGGTGTGCCACCAGCCGAGTGCGTGGGGATCTCAGGACGGCGCCATTCCGGCCCTTGCCGGCCAGCAGAAGCGCTACTTGGAGCGGCAGCTCGAGATGTTTCGATCCGGCGCGCGCGTCGACGAGGCGATGCAGGTGGTCACCGAGCACCCGTCCTTCAGCGATCCCCGAGACGGCAGCGCAGTGGCCGCCTACCTCGCTGCGCTGGAACCGACTACGCATCCCGTCATGGGTTCCGGCGAGCATCTGCGCATCGGGCAGGAATTGTTCACGCACATCTGTGCGGCCTGTCACGGCTTCGACGGTCGCGGCGAGGCGCTCAATCGAATCCCGCGCATCGCCGGTCAGCACTACCCGTACCTCAGACGCCAGATCGAGTCCGCCGCCGCCTTGCATCGCGCCCTTGCCCCACCCGAGATGACCAGCGCGCTTCGGGGCATGCGCGATCAGGAGAAAGACGCTCTGGCTGATTACATATCGCGACTTGGGAACTCCGAGGCGCTCCTCGATTTGAATCGGCCGGATGGGGCGCCGCGGTAACGGTGCACTTGACCGACCGATTGACGTGGCATAGGCTGGCTGCGTCGTTGGAAGAGACCGGCACATAGGCGCCGGCGCCGAAGGAGCAACCGCCCCGGAATCTCTCAGGCAAAAGGACCACGACGCGAAACATCTGGAAAGAGGCACGACGGCGTGCCCGCCGAAGGAATAACATTCTCAGGCGCATCCGACAGATGGGGCGATTTACTTTGCTGGCGGCCGATGGCTGCCGAAGGAATCGCCATCGTGAATGCCCGTCCCACTATGCCGCTTCCGGCCCTGCGGCAGCTGCCATTGCATGATTTTCACCTCGCCAGCGGCGCGCGAATGGAACCATTCGCCGGCTGGTCGATGCCCATTCACTATGAACTCGGCATCCTGGGCGAACACCGCCACACCCGCAACGCCGCCGGACTCTTCGACGTCTCTCACATGGGCCAGATCATCCTGCGCCCGCGCTCCGGGGAAATTCGCGATGCCGCCCTGGCGCTCGAGACGCTGGTGCCCGTGGACCTTGCGTCGCTGCGACCGGGCCGCCAGCGCTACGGCTTCTTCACGACCCAGGCAGGCGGCATCAGCGACGACTTGATGATTGCGAACCTGGGCACGCATTTCCACCTCGTGGTGAATGCCGCGGGCGCCGCGGCCGATACCCTGCACCTTCGGCAACATCTGTCCGATCAATGCAGCATCGAGCCCCTGCCGGAGCGCGCATTGCTGGCGATTCAGGGACCCCGAGCTTGCGCGGCGCTGGCGACCGTGGTGCCGATGGTCGCCGCCATGCGCTTCATGGACGCGGACGTTTTTTCCATCGACGGCGAGCCCTGCGTCATCACCCGCTCCGGCTATACGGGCGAGGATGGCTTTGAAATCTCGGTTCCCGCCGCGATGGCCCGATCCTTGGCCGAGCGGCTCCTGGATCACCCGTCGGTGAAGCTGATCGGGCTCGGCGCGCGCGACAGTCTGCGGCTGGAATCCGGTCTGTGCCTGTACGGCCACGATCTGACGCAGCAGACAACGCCGGTCGAGGCGGCGCTCGACTGGGCCATCGGGCCGGCTCGACGCGAGGGCGGCCCGCGCGCCGCCGGCTTCCCCGGCGCCGAAATCATTCTGTCGCAGCTGTCGCAAGGCGCCGCGCGCAAGCGCGTCGGATTCAAGGGCGACGCGAGGCCCGTGCGCGAGGGCGCCTCCATTTTTGCCGATGCGACATCGGCGACGGTGTTGGGCTGCGTCACCTCGGGTACCTTTGCGCCCACCGCGCAGTGTCCCGTCGCGATGGGCTACGTTCCCTCCTCTCATTCGCAGATCGG
The DNA here is from genome assembly GCA_963707765.1 of uncultured Gammaproteobacteria bacterium. Lineage (GTDB taxonomy): Bacteria > Pseudomonadota > Gammaproteobacteria > Steroidobacterales > Steroidobacteraceae > Bog-1198. Next base: position 1,415,474 of record CAVPQZ010000001.1, read on the forward strand.
CACCCGGCTGTACGCCGACGTGCGCGGGCAGCGCATACCCGTCACGCTGAGCCGCATGCCCTTCGTTCCGCATCGTTATCACCGCTAATCGCCACCCCAGATCGACCGACCCCGAGGAGCCACACGATCAATGGACATCCGTTACACCGCAGAACACGAATGGGTGGCCGTCGACGGCACCCGGGCCACGGTCGGGATCACGGACTTCGCGCAACGAGCCCTCGGCGACCTGGTATTCGTGCAGCTGCCCGCCATCGGTTCGGCCGCTTCGCGCGGCGCCCCGGCCGCAGTGGTCGAATCAGTCAAGGCCGCGTCGGACATCTACGCGCCGCTCTCCGGCAAAATCGTCGAGGTGAATTCCGCAACGGTCGAAGATCCGTCGCTGGTGAACAGCGACCCCATGGGCAAGGGATGGCTGTTCAAGATGGAATTGAACGATGTCGCGGAACTGGATCAGCTGCTCGGTGAGCAGGCCTACCGCGATATCGCCAAATGAAACCGCTGAGCTCGAACATGACGATGCCGGAGGAGGAATTTGCGGACCGCCACATCGGACCAACGCCCGAGGAAGCCGCCGCCATGCTCGCCTCGCTCGGCGCGGCATCCATCGAGCAGCTGATCGGCGAAGCGTTGCCCGAATCGATTCGCACTGCGCACAGCCTCGACGTCGGGCCGGCGCTGTCCGAAAGAGAGGCGCTGAAGCATCTCGAGCGGCTTGCCGCCGAGAACCGCATCGTGACGCCGCTCATCGGCATGGGCTATTACGGCACCGTGGTGCCGCCGGTCATCCTGCGCAACGTTCTGGAGAGCCCCGCGTGGTATACGGCCTACACGCCGTATCAGCCGGAAATCAGCCAGGGCCGGCTGGAAGCATTGCTGAATTTTCAAACCATGGTCTGCGACTTGACGGGGCTCGACGTGGCCAACGCCTCGTTGCTCGACGAAGCGACGGCGGCCGCGGAGGCGATGGCGCTGGCCAGGCGCGTCGCCACGTCGACCTCCAACTCGTTCCTGGTCGACGCCCACGTTCACCCGCAGACCCTGTCGGTGCTGCGTACGCGCGCCGAGCCTCTGGACTGGGAGATCGTCGTCGTCGATGAGCCGGGCGGTTTCTCCCGGCCGTGTTTCGGCGCGCTGCTGCAATACCCCGGCACGTACGGGCATGTGCAGGATTTCGGGCCCGCGGTCGACGGCGTTCATGCGCACGGCGGCGTTGCGGTGATGGCGGCGGACCCCTTGGCGCTGACGCTCTTGAAGCCGCCGGGAGAAATGGGGGTGGACGTCGCCATCGGTTCGACCCAGCGATTCGGCGTACCCTTGGGATACGGCGGCCCCCACGCCGCCTACATGGCCGTGAAACAGGTCTATCAGCGCAATCTGCCGGGCCGCCTGGTCGGCGTTTCGGTGGATGCCAATGGGACCCCCGCCTACCGCCTCGCGCTGCAGACGCGCGAGCAGCACATCCGCCGGGACAAGGCGACCTCGAACATCTGCACGGCACAGGTGCTGCTCGCGGTGGCCGCCTCGATGTACGCGGTGTATCACGGTCCCGACGGTCTCCGACGTATTGCGCTGGCGGTTCACGGCCGCGCCGCCATCCTGGCGGCCGGTCTGCGCCGGCTTGGGGTGCGCATACTGAACCACAGCTACTTCGACACCCTGACGGTGGAGGGCGGCGACGATCCGGGGCGCATTCTCGAACAGGCTCGCAAGGAGGGGCTCGCCTTTCGCCTGATCGACGCGGCACCGCCGGGCGTGGCACCTGGCGATCCGGCGCACCCGCTCCGCCGGGCGCCGGCATTCGGTATGTCGTTGGACGAGACCAGCAACGACGGAACCGTCGAGGCGATCTGGCGGTGTTTCGGCGGCTCGTTCAAGTTCGACGAGATGCGCGCCGGCAATTCCGGCGCCCTGCCCGCGGCGCTGCGCCGGACCTCGCCGTACTTGACGCATCCCGTATTCCATCGCCACCGCTCCGAAACCGAAATGCTGCGCTACCTGCGGCGCCTGAGCGATCGCGATCTGGCGCTCGACCGGTGCATGATTCCGCTCGGCTCCTGCACCATGAAACTGAACGCCACGGCGGAAATGATCCCGATGACCTGGCCCGGGTTTTCCTCGCTCCATCCATACGCGCCGCCGGACCACGCGAAGGGCTATACGGAACTTTGCGCCGCCCTAGAACGGGCCTTGTGCGCGATAACGGGCTACGACGCCGTGTCGCTGCAGCCGAATTCCGGAGCGCAGGGAGAATACGCGGGCCTGCTCGCCATCCGCGCTTATCACCGCAGCCGGAACGAACCCCATCGAAACATCTGCCTCATCCCGGCGTCCGCCCACGGCACCAATCCGGCGTCCGCCGCCATGGCCGGAATGCAGGTGGTGGTGGTCCGCTGCGACGGACACGGGAACGTGGACCTGGACGACTTGCAGGCCCAGTGCGGCCGGCATGCGAATGCTTTGGCCGCCGTCATGGCCACCTACCCGTCGACGCACGGAGTATTCGAGGAAGGCATCCGGCGGCTGTGCGACATCGTGCACGGCGCCGGCGGCCAGGTCTACATCGACGGCGCGAATCTCAATGCGCAGGTCGGACTCGCGCGGCCCGGCGACTACGGCGCCGACGTATCGCACTTGAACCTGCACAAGACGTTCTGTATTCCGCATGGCGGCGGCGGACCGGGTATGGGCCCGATCGGCGTGAAGTCGCATCTGGCGCCCTTCCTTCCCCGCCACCCGCTGGCGGCGCAGGGCAGCGGCGCCGGGGCCGTGTCCGCGGCACCCATGGGATCGGCATCGATACTGCCCATCGCATACATGTACATCCGGATGATGGGCGGCGCGGGGCTCAAGCGTGCGAGTGAAATGGCGATCCTCTCTGCCAATTACATCGCGCAGAGGCTCGAGTCGTATTTCCCCGTGTTGTACCGCAACACGAGGGGACGTGTCGCCCACGAATGCATCATCGACCCGCGACGATTCAAGGATTCGTGCGGCGTCACCGTCGACGACATCGCCAAGCGGCTGATCGACTACGGGTTTCACGCACCGACTATGAGCTTCCCCGTACCGGGCACGTTCATGATCGAACCCACGGAGTCGGAATCCAAGCGCGAGCTCGACCGGTTTTGCGATGCGCTGACGAACATTTACCGCGAGATCCGGGAGATCGAGGAAAAGCGCATTGCATTGGAGGACTCCCCATTGCGTCACGCGCCCCATACTCTGCGCGATTTGGTTGCCGATTGGACGCGGCCCTACAGCCGCAGTGCGGGATGCGTACCCGCCGGGGTCTCACCGATGGACAAGTATTGGCCGCCCGTCGGAAGAATCGACAACGTGCACGGCGACCGGAATCTCCACTGCTCGTGCCCACCGATGACGGAGTACGCTGCCTAGTCGCAGCGTGGTTGTTGCAGCACAACGTGTGTAGGTGAGACCTGCACGCTCAAGATCCTCTGCGCGGTGCCGAACTGGTGCCCATGCACGCGACAGTCTCACCCTAGCCAACACCCATGCGCAAAAATCTTCCGATTACGCAGACGGAGTATGTACTGCCGGACGATGCCATGCTGGTCTCGAAGACCGACCTCAAGGGCCACATCACGTTCGCCAACGATGCGTTCATCGAGGCCAGCGGCTTCAGCATGACCGATCTCCTCGGGAAAGCGCACAACCTCGTTCGTCACCCGGACATGCCCGAGGAGGCCTTTTCCGATCTGTGGGACACGTTGAAGGTGGGAAGGCCTTGGACCGCGCTCGTCAAGAACCGGCGCAAGAACGGCGACTACTATTGGGTGATCGCGAATGCCACGCCCGTGCGCGAGGGAGGGGTCGTGACGGGCTACATGTCCGTGCGATCCAAGCCCACCCGGGCGCAGGTGACGGCGGCGGACGAACTGTACCGCCTGTTCCGGGAGAAGCGCGCTGGACACCGGATGATCCGCGAAGGCAAGGTCGTGCGCGAGGGGCTGGCGCGGCGCTTGACCTGCGTTGCAGGCACTTCGCTCGGTCGACAGGCGATGGTCGCCGGCGCCCCGGCGGCCGGCGCGCTGACGCTCGCCCTGTGCGCCACCATCCAAGGGCCCGTTTTTCCGGTGGCCCTGCGATGGGCCATGGCGGCCGCGGCGCTGGCGTTCGGCATCGCCGGCCTCTCGGCACTGTGGCGGCTCATCCGCCGCGCTGCGGGCTCGCTCAATGAGGTCGCCGCCCACGTCGAGGAGCTCACCCAGGGAAACTTCGACCGGATTTTCGAGGCGAGCGGTGAGGACGAGTTGGCCGCGCTGCAGCGCTCGCTGCAGTCGCTTCGCACGAAGGTGGGCTTCGAACTCGCGAACAGCCGCAACCTGGTTCTGGACAATACGCGGATCCGTCAGGCTCTCGATGTGGCCGCGGCCAACGTCATGGTGGCCGATTCGAGCTTCGATATCGTCTACGCCAATCGGTCCCTCCTGGAGATGTTCGCGGCCGCGGAAGCGGACATCCGCCAGAGTCTTCCGGCTTTCGACGCCGCGCGCGTGGTGGGGGCGAACATGGATCAATTTCACGGCCAATCGCCGCTTCAGCGCGACACCCTCTCCCGCCTTGCGGTCGCCACGCAGACCCGGTTGACCCTTGGCGCGCGCAAGCTCGACCTCGTCATCACGCCGATCCTCGATGAGGCGCACGGCCGTGTCGGCACCGTGGTGGAATGGACTGACCGAACGCGCGAACTCGCCACGGAGGCGCAGATCGAATCGATCGTCACGGCGACCGCCAAGGGCGATTTGAGCGGTCGGGTTGCCGCTGACGGCTTGACGGGCTTCTTCGCGTCGGTCACGACGGGCTTGAACGGCCTCCTCGGCACCATGGCCGATCTCGTGTCCCGCGTTCAGGAGGCCGCAGCCGCCGTGCGCAGCGATGCCGATGAAATATCCAGGGGCAGCATGGACCTGAGCGAACGAACCGGCGCCCAGGCATCGGCGCTGGAGGAAACCGCTTCATCCATGGAGGAGATGTCCTCGACGGCGCAGATGAGCGCCGAGCACGCGTCTCAAGCGGACCAGCTCGCCGGCGCCGCGCGATCCCAGGCACAGATCGGCGGCGGGGTGGTGTCGGACACCGTCACCGCGATGCGGGGCATCACCGACTCGAGCAACAAGATCGCCACGATCATCTGCGTCATCGACGAGATTGCCTTCCAGACCAACTTGCTCGCCTTGAACGCCGCGGTCGAAGCGGCGCGCGCCGGCGACCATGGCCGCGGCTTCGCCGTCGTTGCCGCCGAAGTGCGCGGGCTCGCCTCGCGAAGCGCGGCGGCCGCCAAGGAGATCAAGGGGCTCATCGAGGAGAGCGTGAACAAGGTGATCCATGGCACGAGCCTGGTCGACCGATCGGGCAAGTCGCTGGCGGAAATCGTGCGCGCGGTGGCGAAGGTCACGGACATCGTAGGGGAGATGTCGAACGCCAGCAGAGAACAGGCGAGCGGCATCGAACAGGTCAACCGAGCCGTGATGTCCTTGGATCAGGTGACCCAGAAGAATGCAGCCCTGGTGGAGCAGACGACGGCGGCGGCGAAATCCCTGCTCAATCAGGCAGCGCGCCTCGACGAGATGATGTCGAGATACACGGTGCGCGACTCCAACGCGCAACGACCCACCGCCGGGAAGGCGATCCGGACCGCCGCCGCCTAGCCCAAGGTGGCGCGTCCCGCAGCCTACCAACCGACGGCCTCCCCGTCCTTGCGATGGTCCGACCCGGCGCGGTAGAAGCCGGCCACCCGGTCGCGCACGGCGCGATCCGTCGGAGGCGGGTCGGGCGTGAATAGAATGGCCTGGACCCCGCCCATCCCCGAGCCGTCGACCGATACGACCTTGTGGCCCATGGCGGCCAGTTCGGCGCCCACGAGGCGGTACAGCGGCGACTCCAGACTGAGTTCATTCGCCACTTGATCGTGCCGGAACCGTGCCATTTCCGCGGCCGCCTGCAGATTCGCGCCGAGATCGATGACGTCGACCAGAAGTTCGGCATGCCCCTGGGCCTGCATATCGCCGCCCATCAACGTGACGGTCATCCGGGGCTCGCCGCCCTGCATGACGAAGCCGGCCGACAGCGTGTTGAAGGGGCGCTTGTGGGGTGCGATGACGTTCGGGCTCTTGGTGTCCAGCGTGAACAGATGTCCACGGTCATGGAGGATGAAGCCGTAGCCCGGCACCGTGAGGCCGGACCCGAAATGATCGTAGTTGCTGTTGACCCAGGAGACCATGTTGCCCTCCTTGTCGGCCGTGGAGAGCACGATGGTGTCGCCCCGATCCTCGCCGGGTCCGCGCGGCCCGGTGGATGATGCGCGCGCCGGATCCACCCGGGCGCACAGCGACTCGGCGTAGGTTACCGCGAGCAATTTCTGCACCGGCACGGCAGCGAAGTCAGGGTCCGCATTGAAGCGGTACAGATCCCGATACGCGAGCTTCTTGGCCTCCACCAGGAAATGCCAGAACTGGGCGCTGCGCGGGCCGAGGCTGGCCAGCGTCTGTCCCGGCGCCCAGCGCGGCACGCAGGCCTCGAGGATGTTGAGCATCTCGTCGGCAGCCCAGGCCTGCGACGGAGGCGGCAGTTCGGCGACATCGAAGCCGTGGTAACGGGTCACCGCCGGCTCGACCCATGCGCCGCGGTAGCTCGCCAGGTCCGCCAGGGTCATGGTCCCCCCCAGCGCGCTCGATTTGGCCACGATGGCCCGGGCGATTTCGCCGCGGTAGAAGGCATCCGCGCCCTGCGCCTGAAGCAGCCTGAAGGTTCGCGCAAGATCGGGGTTCCTGAACGATTGGCCGGGCTTGGGCGGCTCGCCGTCGATCATCCAGGTCTTGATCGAGTCGGGGTCGCGCTCGGTGCAGCAGCCCTTGAGCGGCAGCGCCGGCGGCAACTTCCAATCATGGGCAATGCGCTCGCTCACCGGGAAGCCGGCCTCGGCATAGTCGATGGCCGGCTGCAGCACTTCCTTGAAAGTGAGCGTGCCGAAGCGCTTCAGCACGGCCTCCCAGCCCCACACCGTGCCGGGCACGGTCACGGTCAGGATGCCGTGCATGGGCATGCCGGAACCCGGGCCCCAGACAGCGGGATCGGCATGGTATCCAAGCGCGTTGAACCGCTCCGGCGTTGCGCCGGTTGGGGCCATGCCGCTCGCGTTCAACACAAACAGCCGATGCTGCTTGGCCGAATAGATCACCGCGAACAGATCGCCGCCCACGCCGACCATCATCGGCTCCATGAGATTCAGGGCGGCCGCCGTCGCGACGGCGGCGTCCACGGCATTGCCTCCCTGTCTCAGGATCTGCAGCCCGACCTGGGCGGCAAGAGGCTGGCTGGTCACGACCATGCCACGCTGCGCCATGACCTCGGAGCGTCCCTGTTCGAGCCAACCCTCGGCGCGATCTCCGCGCACGGCCTGGCAGAACGGCGCCTTCACCGGCTCGTTGCAGGTGGCCATCGGCGGATCCGCGACGGCGCCATGGGCACCCAGGATCAGGGCCGCAGGCAGATTCTTGATCCAACGAGGCGTTGACCCTGCCGTCATGCGTCGCTACCACCTTCGCTCAGGGCCGAAGCGCCGGCCCGCATCATACATCCCAGGCGAATCGCCGCGATACGGGCGATAATGGCCCGGTTCTCGAGCCAACGGAGCCGATCCATCATGAGCATCGTCCACATCGTCGCCCCGGCGCGCATTCCCGCCGATGAATTCGCCGCCGCCGGAAACCCGCCAGCCGTGGGCGAAGCGCCCAGCGTACGTTTGTTCGCCAAAGCGGCGTTCGAGGATCCGAAAGGGAGCGTCAAGGTGGGCACGTGGGAAGCGACACCCGGGCGGTTCTCCAGGGCCGTCGTCGATGCGGAATTCAGCCAGTTTCTGGCCGGGCACGCCACGTTCGTCGCCGAAGACGGCGCATCCTACGAGTTCCGGGCGGGAGACGCCGTGTACTTCCCCCCGCACACCCGCGGCGTGTGGACCATCCACGAGAAACTGCGCAAGACGTACGTCGTGTGGCGCTGAGGCCGGCCGCCGTCCCCGGGGCGCAAGTCTAGCCGCTCCCGGGCCGCAGGCTAGCCGCTCCGGGGCCGCAGGCTAGAAGAGTTCGACGTGCCCGGCGCCTGGGGCGTTGCCCGGGTTCTTCTCCATCGCCGCGGATTTCTCCTCCGCGGACGCTCCCTTGCTCAGGAGGTCGTAAAGGGCGAGTTCTTGTTCCATGCTGTGAATGCCCCGGATGCGCTCTCGAAGGGCGCTCCACTCCTCGGGCGTTTTCTGGCGATTTCCGGATTCGGTGAACTCCGCGAGATGCGTCAGGCTCGCGCAGACGTGCGTCAGGCATTGAACCAGACGATCGTGGAACTGGATGGCCGTGGCGGCCTTGGCCGCACGCGCGTGAAGGTCGTCGTGCAGTACCATCAAATCCTGGAACACCCGAGTGGGCGATTTGGCGAAGTCGAACAGGCACCGCGCCACGACCTCCGTCGCCTTTCCCATGGCGTGGGCCGTCTCCACCAGGGTGGTTGCGGGCGCATTCGTCTCGTGCAGTGCGGCCTCGATCTGCGAGGTGACGACTCCGAGCATGGACGCCAGCGTGTCCACGGATTTCGGTTCCGGCGTCCGGACCTGTTTTGCGGGTTCGCTCATAGCGGTTCTTCCTGAATGTCCTCGTCCTGAAGGGCTACATGAGCCGGGCGACGGTCGCCATCAGCTGTTCGGCGCTGAAGGGCTTCACGAGCCAGCCGGTTGCGCCTGCCTCCTTACCAAGCATTTTTCTCTCCTGCCCCGACTCGGTGGTCAGAACCAGGATCGGCACGCACTTGTAGGAAGGCAATGCGCGCAGTTCCTTGATCAGGGTGAGACCGTCCATGCGCGGCATGTTGATGTCGGTCAGCACGAGTGCTGCCTCGTGCTTACGCGCATATTCCAGCGCCTCGACGCCATCCGTTGCCTGCATGACCTCGTAACCTTCTCCGGTCAGAGTCAGCTTCATCAGCAGACGAATCGAAGGGGAATCGTCCACCGTGAGTATCATTCTAGCCATCTTCAACGTCTCCAGCGTTCATCTGACAATTCCGCCGTCGGCGGCCGCGACTCATTTCGACCGGTTTTAAACCTCCTGCGCGCCCATCTTCGTCATATTCGGGCCGGGAAGGTGGGCAGCGATTCACATAATTGGCAGGTCAATCGGCAGGGTATATCTCAAATACCGCCTGGAGGGGCCCCTGAAACGGGCGTCCGGCCGGCGCGGCGGGGGCGCGGGTGGGCCGGCGAGGTCCCGCGGGACCCCGCCGCCGGCTCAGAACGATCTCTTGAAATCGAGACCGATGGTGCGGGGCTGATTCACCAGCAGCCGCGGCCGGCCGGGGGTCTCCGCCGCGATGGACCGGCTGTCGCCCAGGTTGGTGATCTCATCCGCGAGGTTCTTGCCGACCAGGGAGATCTCCATGAGGCCGTTCACGAACGCGAATCGCGCATTGATGAGGCGATAGGAGGGAATCTCGCGCGGATCCGCCGCATCGTTGTTCCCGCTGTAGCTCCTGCCGATATAGGAATAGTCGGCGCCGCTCACCAGCTTCCAAGCGCTCGACAATTGCGTCGTATAGGAAATCGAGCCGTTTCCCGTCCAATCGGGGACATCGTATACCGGCGATCCCACGGTCTGGGGCGAGGACAGGCCGGCGGCCGTGATCTTCGCATCCTGATAACCGAGGCCCAGCGACAACTCGAGTGGTTCGGTCGGGCGCGCGCGCAACTCCATCTCCCCGCCCTTGCTGACCGCAGCGCCGGCGTTCGCGTTGTATTGGAAACCGCATGACAGCAGGATTTCCTGCTGGATGTTGCTCCACTTGATGTAGAAGACCGCCGCATCGAAGGTCAGGCGGTGATCCAGCCATGCGGTCTTGGTCCCGATCTCGTAGTTCCACAGCGAATCGGAACGGTAGCTGCGGGTGTCCGCCAGCGTGATATTGGGATCCACTTCGTGCAAGGCGGCGACGCAGTCGGTTCCGGTTCCGGGCGTGCCCGCAGGCACGATGGGCACGAGTCCGCCGGGGCGAAAGCCCTTCGCAGCCAGGGTATAGACCATCTGGTCCGGCGTAATGTGATAGTCCGCCTCGATCTTGGGATTGACGCCGGTTTCCGTGGTGGTGGCGAGCGGGCTCTCCACGGCGGGGCCGCCGCCGGCCGCCAGGCCCTCCTCGTAGCCGGACGAGGTCGTCTTGACCTGGTACCAGCGCAGTCCGCCCGTCACCTTCAGCGCGTCCACGGGCTGATAGGACACTTCGCCGAACACCGCCGGCTCCTTGATGTCCGTATGGAAGTCCTGAGCGAAGATGAGATTAGGGTAGTACGGGTTGTTCGGGCCGCCGAGCGTGTTGTCGAGATTCGGTATCTCGGCCGGCGGGTAATAGGCGGCAAAGGGCAACCGGCCATGGAAATCCGAATAGAACCCGCCCGCGACGAACTGCACGGGACCCTGAAGCGCCGAAGCGAAGCGCACCTCCTCGACGAAGCGTTGATAATCCTTCTCCTCGCTGATGCCGCCGGGCTCAGGCGCGCCCGCGGCACCCGACGTGATGTTCCCGAACACGAAGTCGGTTTCATCCTCGGTTTCGAAGACTTTGCGGCTGAAGAAGGCGGTCGATGACACGAAGTCCCCCAAGCCGGTTTTCCAGTTCACGCCAACCGAATACAGGCCCCAGGCGTCGTACCCGCCTTCGGGCACGTTGAACCAGCGCCTCTGCGTGAGGCTGGTCGGGTACATCAGCGACGGAGTCGCAACGCCCGTCGCCGGCGTCGGCACCGGATATCCGATGCCGTTGGCCGTGTCCGTCAAATAGTCCCCCATCGGAAACCCGTTGTAGCCCGCTCTCTGCATCATGAGCCGCGGCGTGATGGTCAAGGAGTCGTTGAGCTTGACGGTCAGGCTGGCCGCGCCGCCGTAGGTATTGATGGCGCCCACGTTGTCGACCGTGGTGATGCCCGTGGAGGAAAGCGGGGTGCAGGTCAACGCCATGGCGGCGGCCGGATCCGTGCAGTAGCTGCGCTTGAAGTAGCCCGCCTGATAATCGTAGAAGGTGCTCAGCCGCAGGGCGACCACGTCCTTGATGAGCGGAATGTTCGCGACGGCGTCGCCGGTATAGTTCGGCTGGTTGGTATGTTCCGTCGAGGACCCGGCGCCATGGACCTGGGCGCTGAAGTCCTCGAGGTCGGCTTCCTTCGTGATGATGCGAACCGTGCCGCCCATCGAGCGCGCTCCATACAACGTGCCTTGCGGGCCGCGCAGCACCTCGATGTGGTCGATGTCGAGTACGCGCGGGTCCAGCGAGTCGGGCAGCGGGGTGTCGTCGATGTAGAAGCCGGTGACGTTGTTGCCCGAGATGCCGCGGATCGAAATGGTTCGAGCGGTGCCTACGCCGTCACCGGTGGGAGCGAACGCGAGATTGGGGATCTTGGTGGCGTAATCGAAGAAGGTGTTGATGGCCTTCTCGTCGAGCTGCACGGCGCCGAAGGTGGTCATGGACAGCGGCACGTTCTGCTCCGTCTCGGCGCGCTTCGTCGCAGTGACGGTGATGGCCTCGAGCGTCGCAGATCCCGAGGTCTCGTCGGCCGCCGCCGCCACCGTCACCGTCACCGCGGCCGCCAACGCGGCCCCCAAACAAGCGACACCACCGCTGCGAATCCGCATGCTCAAGACTCCTTGACAACAACCATCGGCAAATCATCCCGAAGCCGCCGTGCGATGCGCCGGGGCATAATTCTCGGCCAACTGTGACACAAAGTTTTTTTCAATACAATTTTTTGCGTATCAGGTGGCCCGCGCCGCCCGATCTTCGCGCGAGCGCCGCGAGGTTGTGCTGTGCGACACTGCGGCCTCGGACCCAAACCATTCGGAGAAATCGCAATGTTCCATCGCGCGAATGCCCCCTGGACCGCCGGAATCGCCCTGCTGCTGTGTCTCGGCGCCATCGCCCCCGCCGGGGGAGCGGAGCCTGCCGCGCCCCCGGCCGCCGCCCCGCCCCGGACCTCCGCCGCCGGCCAGGCTCAGGGCGCCACGCCGCCCGAGGCCGGCGACTGGCGAGGTTTCGTTCGAGCGTTCGCCGCCGAGCACTTCAAGCAGCCGGCGTGGGGATACTCGCATTGCCTGCGGGACTACGCGCTCGCGCGCGAATTGGCGGCCGCCGATCACGCGGTGCTGGATGACGACGTGTTGTTCGCCGCGGCCTTCCTGCACGATATCGCCGCCTTCAAGCCGTGGGAGGACGAGAAGCTCGATCACTCCGACGTGGGCGCGGACGCGGCGGCGAAGGTGCTGGAGGGCACGGCATTTCCGCGGGCCAAGCTCGACGCCGTCCGCGGCGCCATCCGCAGCCACATGTATTACCGCGACCCGCAGGGGCCGGAAGCCCTCTACCTGCACGATGCCGATGCGCTCGATTGGCTTGGCGCGATCGGCGTGGCGCGGGTCATCGCGCTGGTGGACCCCAACGGGGGCTCTCCGGACGGACCGGCCGCCGTGAAGATGCTCGAGGAAAACCTCGCCCAGGTGCCGGGCCGCGTGCTGTCACCGGCCGGCCGCGCGCGCGCGCCGCGGCGCCGGGCCGAGTTGCAGCAGTTCCTCACCAATCTGCGGCGCGAATCGGAAAACCTCGCCACCCTGTAGGTGATCCCGGCGGGGACGCCCTACGGACGCCGCCGATCGATGACTCGGCGCGCCTTACCGGCGGAGCGCTCCAGCGTTCCCGGGTCGACGACGCGCACCTTGACGCTGATGCCGACCGACGACTTGACGTGGTGCACGAGATCGCGCGCCGCGGCCTGGCGCGCCTCGCTGCCCGCGGCTCCCGTCGCCGGCCATTCGACCTGCACAGAAAGGGTGTCGAGATGGCCTTCCCGATCCACCTCGAGAAGGTAATTCGGTGCGAACAGGCGCTGATTGAGGATGATCTCCTCGATCTGGCTCGGAAACACGTTGACTCCACGGATGATCAGCATGTCGTCGGTCCGGCCGTTGATGCGCCCGAGCCGGCGCATCGATCGCGCGGTGGGCGGCAGAAGTCGCGTGCGGTCGCGCGTGCGGTAGCGGATCACCGGAAGAGCCTCCTTCGTCAGCGAGGTGAGTACGAGCTCGCCCTCCGCCCCGTCCGGCAGTACCTCGCCGGATTCCGGATCGATGATCTCGGGGTAGAAATGATCCTCCCAGAGGCACAGCCCATCCTTGGTCTCGATGCACTCGTTGGCGACTCCCGGTCCCATGACCTCGGAGAGGCCGTAGATGTCCACGGCATCGATGCCGAGCCGCTCCTCGATCTCCTCGCGCATCCGGCCCGTCCAGGGTTCGGCACCGAAGATGCCGATGCGCAGGGAACAGCCCCGGGCGTCGAGGCCGCGCCGCTCGAACTCCTCCGCGATCGTCAGCATGTACGACGGAGTGACCATGATGACGTGGGGCTGGAAATCGAGGATCAGCTGCACTTGCTTCTCGGTCTGGCCGCCCGACATCGGCACGACGCTGCAGCCGAGCCGCTCCGCGCCATAGTGCGCGCCGAGCCCGCCCGTGAAGAGCCCGTAGCCGTAGGCCACGTGTACGATGTCGCCCGGACGCCCCCCGGCAGCATAGATCGAGCGCGCGACGAGATTCGCCCAGGTGTCGATGTCGCCGCGGGTGTATCCCACCACGGTGGGCTTTCCCGTGGTGCCGCTCGAGGCGTGGATGCGCACCAGCTGTTCGCGCGGCACGGCGAACAACCCGAATGGATAGTGGTCGCGCAGGTCCGACTTGTTGAGGAACGGGAAGCGCGCGAGATCGGCGGGCGTCCTGATGTCGTCCGGATGCACGCCGGCGCCGTCGAACACCTTGCGGTAGTGTTCGACGTTGCGGTAGGCATGCGCCACCGACCACTTGAGCCTCTCCAGCTGCAGGGCCGCGATCTCGTCACGGCTCGCCGTCTCGATCGGATCGAATCCCTTCGAGGTCACGGGAGGGCACCGGCCGCCCGGTCCGGCTCGGCGTGAACGCTGACCATCGTCAACACATCGTAGGATGCGACCGTCTCCCCGTGCTGGTTCGAGATCTCCGTGTCCCAGCGGACTTCGCCCCAACCCTTGTCGGCGCGCAGGGATTTCTGCTTGCAGGTCAATCGCACCTTGATACGATCGCCGGGTTTCACCGGCTTGACGAAGCGCAGGCTGTCGAGCCCGTAGTTACCGAGGACGGGACCGTAGGAAGGATCCACGAACAGGCCGGCCGCGGCCGAGATCAGGAAATAGCCGTGCGCGACCCGGCCCCCGAAGAGCGGGTTGCGCGCGGCCTCCGTCTCGCTCATGTGCGCATAGAACGTGTCGCCGGTGAGCGCTGCGAACGACTCGATGTCCGCGACCGTCACCTCGCGCTCGGCCGAATTGAGGCTGTCGCCGATCGCAAGGTCGTTGAACGGCTTGCGAAACGGGTGGCAACCCGGATCGCGCTGCGAGGCGCCGCGCACCCACCGGCCGCCGACCGCCGCCAATACGTCGGGAGTACCCTGCACCGCGGTTCTCTGCATGTAATGCAGCAGACCGCGCATGCCGCCCATCTCCTCGCCGCCGCCCGCTCGGCCCGGACCGCCGTGAACCAGAGGCGCAAGCGGCGAACCATGACCGGTCGATTCCTTGGCGCAATGACGGTTCACGACCAGGATGCGCCCATGGTACGGCGCAAGGCCGAGGACGAGTTCCGCGGCACAGGCATCGTCCGCGGTGAACACGGAGCCCGCGAGGCTTCCTTCGCCGCGGCGTGCGAGAACGATCGCATCGCCGAGGTCCCGGTATGGCACGAGGGTTGCGACCGGACCGAAGGCCTCGACGGCATGGACCGCCCGCGCGTGCGCCGGGTCGCGCGTGCGCAGCAGAACGGGCGGCACGAAGGCGCCGCGCTCGCCATCGGCGCCGGCGGGCCGGAAGCCCTCGAGATCCCCAAAGACGAGATCGGATTCGCTCCGCAGCTCGTCGATGCGCGAGAGCACCTCGCGGCGCTGGTCCCGGCTCGCGAGCGGACCCATCGTGACGCCGTCGGAGCGAGGATCGCCGACCTGCACCTTGCCGAGGGCCGCGTGCAGCGCGCCGGCCGCATCGTCGGCCAGCGCCGCGGGCACCAGAACCTTGCGGATCGCCGTGCATTTCTGGCCGGCCTTGGCGGTCATCTCGCGCACCACTTCCCGGACGTACAGGTCGAACTCGGGCGTGCCCGGCCGCGCGTCGGGGCCGAGGATCGACGAGTTCAGTGAATCCGTCTCGGCGATGAACCGCACCGAGTGGCGCACGACGGCCGGGTGGGTGCGCAGCCGCGCCGCCGTGCTGGCCGAGCCCGTGAACGACACCACATCCTGGCACCCAAGGTGGTCGAACAGGTCTCCGACGCCGCCGGCAATCATCTGAAGCGTCCCGGCCGGCAGGAAGTTCGCCGCCACCATGCGCCGGACCACCCGCTCGGTGAGGTAGGCGGTCGCGGTAGCCGGCTTGACGACGACGGGCATGCCGGCGAGAACCGCCGGGGCGAGCTTTTCCAGCATGCCCCAGACCGGGAAATTGAAGGCGTTGATGTGGACCGCCGCACCTTCGAGCGGGACGCAGATGTGTTGGGCGACGAAGGTGCCGAGCTTCGACAGGCCCTCGACGTCGCCGTCGAGGAGCACCCGGCTGTTGGGCAGTTCGCGCGAGGCTTTGCTCGCGAACGCGAGCATGGTGCCGATGCCGCCATCGATGTCGATCCACGAATCCGCCTTGGTGGCGCCGGTGCGGTACGATATTTCGTAGAACTCGTCCTTGAATTCCAGCAGCTTCTTGCCGAGGGCGCGCAGCAGCCCGGCGCGCTCGTGAAAGGTGAGGCTGCGGAGCGCCGTCCCACCGACCGTTCGCGCGTGATCGAGGATCGCCGCCGTGTCGAAGCCCTCCGCGGTCGCGCGCACGACCACCTCGCCCGTTGATGCGTCGCGCAGCGCCACGCCGTCGCCGCTGCCGGCGCGCCACGCGCCCGTGACATAGCTTTCGAGCTTGCCCCCCATCACACCCGCTCCAGCAGCAGGGCGATGCCCTGCCCCACGCCGATGCACATCGTGCAGAGCGCGTAGCGCCCGCGGCAGCGCGCGAGCTGGTAGGTCGCCGTGGTCGCGAGGCGCGCGCCGCTCATGCCGAGCGGGTGGCCGAGCGCGATTGCGCCGCCGTTCGGATTGACCTGCGCCGCATCGTCCGCAAGGCCCAGCATTCGCAGCACCGCAAGCGCCTGAGAGGCGAACGCTTCGTTCAACTCGACGACATCGATGGCGCCGATCGCAACGCCCAGGCGACCGAGGAGTTTCCGGGTCGCCGGCGCGGGTCCAATGCCCATGATGCGCGGCTCGACCCCCGCCACCGCGGCGCCGACGATCCGCGCCCGCGGCGTGAGGCCATGGCGCTTCGCTGCCGCCTCGCTCGCCACGAGCAGCGCGCAGGCCCCGTCGTTGACGCCCGAGGCGTTGCCGGCGGTCACCGTGCCCCCGGCCCGGAACGGCGTGCCGAGTTTCGCGAGCGCTTCGAGGGAGGTCTCGCGGGGATGCTCATCGCGGACGACGACGGCCGGATCGCCTTTGCGCGCCGGAATCGTGACCGGGACGATTTCGGCGGCGAGGGTGCCGTCGGCCTGGGCACGCAGCGCGCGCATTTGGCTGCGCAACGCGAACGCGTCCTGGTCGGCGCGCGACACATTGAAATCCGCCGCCACGTTCTCGCCCGTCTCCGGCATCGAATCGACGCCGTATTGTTTCTTCATGAGGGCATTGACGAAACGCCAGCCGATGGTCGTGTCGTACATCTGCACGTCGCGGCTGAAGCCGGTTTCGGCCTTGGCGACCACATACGGCGCGCGGCTCATGCTCTCGACGCCGCCTGCGATGACGAGATCGGCATCTCCGCCGCGGATCATACGCGCAGCGCTCGCCACGGCATCGAGGCCCGAGCCGCACAGCCGATTGAGCGTAACGCCGCCCACCTCCTTCGGCAAACCCGCGAGCAGCGCCGCCATGCGCGCGACATTGCGATTGTCCTCGCCCGCCTGGTTGGCGCAGCCGAAGATCAGATCGTCGACCGCCGCCCAGTCGACGCCCGGGTTGCGCTGCACGAGGGCGCGGAGCGGCACGGCCGCCAGGTCATCGGTGCGGACCGTGGCCAACGCGCCGCCGTACCGGCCGATGGGTGTGCGAATGGCGTCACAGAGGTAGGCGTCGATCATGCGAGTCCTCGGTTTCGGTGCGGTGGGTCTTGAGGCGATGCGAGCGGCCCCGGAAGAGCGCGATGGTTCCCCGCCGGGGATCGCTGACCGTCACCTCATAAATGCCGGTGCGGCCCCGCTGCCACAGCTCGCGGGCCGTCGCGGTGAGCTGATCGCCCACGTGCGCCGCCTCGAGGAAGTCGATGGATCCGCTCGCGGCGACCGTGGCGTGTCCGCCGGAATTGCAGGCAAGCGCGAATGCTGTGTCGGCCAGCGTGAAAATGATCCCGCCATGGCAGATCGAGTGGCCGTTGGCCATGTCCTCCCGCACCGTCATGGTCACCGTCGCGCGTTGCGGCGCAATGCCAACGATGAGGATGCCCAAGGCCTGCGAAGCGCGGTCGCCGCCGTGGAGCGCTGTGGCCGAGCGCTCCGCGCGCGCCTGCCGTTCCTCGTCATCGGGATGCGTCACGGCGCAGCCTCAGCGGCCGAGGAAGCGCGCGGTGCGCTTCCCGAGAAATGCGGCCACGCCTTCCTGGTAATCATGCGACCCGCCGAGCGCGCGCTGCATGTCGCGCTCGATGTCGAGCTGCTCGGCGAACGGGCGGCTCCAGGCGCCGTAGATCGCCTCCTTCGTGCGAGCGAGCCCGAGGGTCGGCGCCGCGGCGAAGTGCGCGGCGAGCGCGTCGACCGCGGGCGTGAGCTCCGCGTCGTCGACGCAGCGCCAGATGAGCCCCCACTCCGCAGCCTGGGCGGCAGCCAGCTTGTCGCCGAGCAGTGAAAGGCCGAGGGCCCGGGCATTTCCGACGAGGCGCGGCAGCAACCACGTGCCGCCCGAGTCGGGCACCAGGCCGAGCCGGCAGAAGGCCTGCACGAAGCTCGCCGAGCGGGCCGCGATCACCAGGTCGCAGGCGAGCGCAATGTTCGCGCCGGCGCCGGCGGCAACGCCGTTGACGGCTGCGATGACCGGCATCGGCAGCGCACGCAGCGCGAGCACGAGCGGCGCATAGTTCTTCTCGATCGACTCCCCAAGATCCGTTCCCTCCCCGATTGGCGACACGGCACGGTCGCCCAAGTCCTGGCCGGCGCAGAAGCCGCGGCCGGCCCCGGTCAGCACCAGGACCCGGGCGCCCTCGGCCTGCACCCGGCCGAGCGCTTCGCGGACCTCCGCATGCATGAGGCTGTTGAAGCTGTTGAGTTTGTCCGGACGGTTCAACGTCAGGCGGGCGAGGCCATCCTGGATCGAGAGAAGGATGCATTGGTAGCTCATAACGGCTCATTTCTCATCGTAGCTGATGTCGAGGCGCCCGCTCGTCGGGCGCGCCTGGCAGCACAGGATGAATCCTGCCTGGACCTCCCAGTCCTCGAGCGCCTGGTTGCGTTCCATCACGGCGGTGCCCGCGGTCACCCGCGCCCGGCAGGTCGAGCACACCCCGGCACGGCACGAATACGGCAGCGACAACCCCGCGGCTTCGGCCGCATCGAGGATGGTGCGATCCGGCGTCATTCGAAAGCTTCGGCGCCGCCCGTCCATCGTGATGCTGATCTCGGCGCCCGCAGCGTCCGCGTCGGCGCGCTGCGGCTTCGGCGCGGCCGCCGGCGCCGCCTGGGTGTCGACCGCGAAGCGCTCGGCGTGAATCTTACCGGCCGCGCCCAGGTCCTTCAGCGTCGCCG
The DNA here is from genome assembly GCA_963707765.1 of uncultured Gammaproteobacteria bacterium. GTDB lineage: Bacteria > Pseudomonadota > Gammaproteobacteria > Steroidobacterales > Steroidobacteraceae > Bog-1198. The sequence continues at coordinate 1,434,370 of CAVPQZ010000001.1, forward strand.
TGAGTTCCTTGACCATGGAGCCCGGTCCGCATACGAAGAACTCGTCGATCGTCCTTGGATCGAACTCGCTTCGGGCAAGCTCGCGCAACCGCGGCCCGTCGAGACGGCCGTTGAACAGCTCGACGTCCTGCGGCTCGCGGCTCATGACGAAGGCCACGGACAGGCGCCCGAGATACCGATTCTTGAGCGCCAGGAGCTCGTCGACGAACATCGACCGGGCGATGGACTGGTTGCCGTAGGCGACCCACACCCGGCTCTGCGGCTCCGCGGCGAGCAGCGTCGACACGATCGAGAGCACGGGAGTGATGCCGCTGCCCGCCGCCAGCGCCACGTAGCGCTTGTGTCCACCCGGATCGAGCGTCGGCCGGAATCGCCCCGTCGGCTCCAGCGATTCCAGGCTCCCGCCCACCGGAAGTTCGCTCGCGAGGAAGCGCGACATCTCACCCTGGACGCGCACTCCGATCTTGAGGGGTCCGCCCGTTTGGCTGACGATCGAGTACGTGCGCCTGAGTTCGCGGCCGCCGATCGTCGCGCGCACCGCCAGATGCTGGCCCGCTTCGAATCGATATGCCGTCTCGAGGCCCGGCGGCGGCCGCAGCTCGAGACACACCGCATCCTCGGCGATCGGGCGCCGGCGCACGAGTTCTAGGGGATGAAACGTCAGCATGGAATCGCTCGCTGCGGGTCAGATGCATTTGAAACGGTCGAAGGGCTCGCGGCATGCGCGGCAGCGGTGCAGCGCCTTGCAGGGGGTCGAACCAAATTCGCTCAAGAGTTCGGTGTCCATCGACCCGCAGCGCGGACAGGCGACCCCGGTCTCGCTTCCGGGGCGCGCGCATCCGCCAGCGACGGGCGCCGGCGGCGGAGCGATGCCGTACTCGGCGAGCTTGCGGCGGCCTTCGGCGCTGATCCAATCGCTGGTCCACGGCGGAGAGAGCACGTCCCGCACGAGGACCTTCCCAAAACCCGCCGCCTCGAGCGCCGCCTTGATGTCGGCGCGAATGACCGCGGTCGCCGGACAGCCGGAATAGGTCGGAGACACGGCGACTCGCACGGTGCCGTCCTCGTCCGCCACGACGTCGCGCACGATCCCGAGATCGACCACGCTGATGACCGGAATCTCGGGATCCGGCACGCCTGCGAGGACAGCGCGCGCGCGCTTCGCCGCCGCCGCCGCGGTCTCGCCGCCCGCCCGGACCGCCGCGGACGTCACCAGGCGGCTCCAGGGTGCGAGCGCTGCAGGTACTGCATCTCGCACAACAGGTGCCCCAGGTGTTCGCTGTGGCGCCCGTGTTTACCGTACCACCGGTACGGCAAGTCCCTGGGACGGGTCAACGTCGCCTCGGCGAGCACGGCGTCGACGCGGCTCGACCATGCGGCGCGCAGCTCGGCAAGATCGGGACCCGCGCCGTCGGTGGCGGCGGCGCGGTCGACTTCGTCGGCGTCGAACAGTTCGTGAGTGTACGGCCAGAGGCGATCGAGCGAGGACTGCACGCGTGCACGGCTCTCATCCGTGCCGTCGCCCAGCCGCACCAGCCAGCTCGCGCTATAGCGCACGTGGTAGCGCGCCTCCTTGATCGCTTTGGCGGCAATCTCGGCGAGGCGTGCGTCGGTCGAAGCGGCGAGCCGCTCGTACAGCTCGACCTGGTATGCGTCGAGCAGGAATTGACGCACGATCGTGTCGCCGAAGTCGCCGTTCGGCATCTCGGCCAGGGTGGCGTTCAGGATGTCGGGCTCCTCGCGCAGAAACGCGAGATCATCCTCGGAACGGCCCCGCCCCTCGAGTTCACCCGCATAGGAAAGGAGAAGGCGCGCTTGACCGAGGAGATCGAGCGCGGTGTTGGCGAGGCCGAGGTCCTCCTCGATCGCCGGCGCATGGCCGACCCAGGCGCCCAAGCGCTGGGCCAGCACGAGGCTCGTATCGGCGATCCGAAGCACGTACCGGAGCCGATCCCCCTGCGGCGCAACGCCGTTGCGGGCGGCGGTCACAGGGTCTCGACCTCTTTGGGAATGTCGTAGAACGTCGGATGGCGGTAGACCTTGTCGCGCGCGGGTTCGAACAGCGCATCGGACTCCGCCGGATCCGAGGCGACGATGTCGACGGAGCGCACGACCCAGACGCTGACGCCTTCCTGGCGGCGCGTGTAGAGATCGCGCGCGTGTTCTATTGCCATGCGGGCGTCGGCGGCGTGTACGCTGCCGACATGCTTGTGATCGAGCCCTCCCCGCGAGCGGATGAAGATCTCGTAGAGCGGCCAATCGCGATTCTCGGACATCGTTCCCTCCTCGTCAGGCGGCGGCGCGCGCCGAATGCTTCGCGGCGTGCGCGATCGCGGCCTCCCGGACCCAGCGCCCGTCCTCGTGGGCGGCGCGGCGTTCGGCCATGCGCTCGCGATTGCAGGGCCCGTTCCCCTTGAGGACGTCCTGGAACTCGCGCCAATCGATCGCGCCGAAGCGATGGCGGTTTTCCGCCGGATCCCAGCGCAGCTCGGGATCCGGCATCGTGAGCCCCAGGAACTGCGCCTGGGGGACCGTGAAATCGACAAACTTCTGCCGGAGCTCGTCGTTCGTGAAGCGCTTGATCTTCCAGCGCACCGACAACGCCGTGTGCTGCGATGCGCCGTCCGACGGGCCGAACATCATCAGCGACGGCCACCACCAGCGGTTCAACGCGTCCTGCGCCATGGACCGCTGCCCGGGAGTGCCGCGCGCCAACTTCAGCATCACATCGTAACCCTGGCGCTGGTGAAAGCTCTCCTCCTTGCAGACGCGAATCATCGCGCGCGCATAAGGACCGTAGGAACAGCGGCACAGCGGGATCTGATTCATGATTGCGGCGCCGTCCACCAGCCAGCCGATCGCGCCGATGTCGGCCCAGCTCAACGTCGGGTAGTTGAAGATGCTCGAGTACTTCGCCTTGCCGCTGAGCAGTTGGTCGATCATCTCCGCCCGCGAAATGCCGAGGGTCTCGGCCGCGCTGTACAGGTACGCGCCATGGCCGCCCTCGTCCTGCACCTTGGCGATCAGGATGGACTTGCGCAGCAGCGTCGGGGCCCGCGTGATCCAGTTGCCCTCAGGCAGCATGCCGACGATCTCGGAATGCGCATGCTGGGAAATCTGCCGGATGAGGGTCTGCCGGTAGGCGTCAGGCATCCAGTCCTTCGGCTCGATCTTTTCCTCGGCGTCGATGCGCGCCTGGAATCGGCGCAGGCGCTCGGCGTCCTCCACGACCGCCTCCGCCTGGGATTTGCCAGACGGCTCGTTGAGACCCTGCGTGTACATGAGCGCCAACTCCTTCGCCAGCCGGGATATGCGAATCTTGACACGCGATAATGCGAATGGCAATCATTTCTGTGTCAGAATATCCGAGTCATTCCTGCTGCACGGCCCAATGATGCGACGCTCGCCTGCCGACGCCCTGGTCTCCCGGTTTCGCCGGCAACGCCCGTTGCGCGGCGGCTCCCTCATCATCACCGTCTTCGGGGACGCGCTCGCGCCCCGTGGCGGCGCGATCACGCTCCGCAGCCTCATCGCGCTGCTGGCGCCGTTCGGGCTTACCGAGCGGCTGGTGCGCACTTCGGTGGTGCGGCTCGCCGACGACGATTGGCTCGACAGCCGGCGGACCGGGCGTTTGAGCGAATACCGGCTATCGGCCGTCGGGACGCGGCGCTTCGTCGAGGCTACCCGCCGCATCTACATGGGTCCCGAAACCGAGTGGCTGGGACGCTGGACGCTGATATTGCTGCCCGAAATCCCGGCGGCGGTACGGCAGCGGATCCGCGAACTCCTGCACTGGGAGGGCTTCGGCGAACTCGTCCCCGGCGTTTTCGCCCACCCGACTCTGACGCCGGCCGAGGCGCGCGAGTATCTGGCGATGAACCAGCTGGCCGACGTTCCGATCCTGCTTGAATCGCGCGCGGTCGCCGCGGCCGATCACCGCCGCCTGATCGCACAGGGCTGGGACCTTCGCAACCTGGCGGCGCACTACGGCCGCTTCATCCGCGGCTTCGCTCCGGTCGCGGCCAGGCTGGAAAGGCGGCAGCGGCCGGATCCCCAAGATGCGTTCCTCGTGCGCACCCTGCTGGTCCACGAATATCGCAAGATCCATCTGCGCGATCCGCTGCTGCCGCCCTCGCTGCTCCCGCCCGGCTGGCCCGGTCTCGCCGCCTATGAGCTGTGCCGGACGATCTACGAACGCGTCCTGCCTCCCGCGGAGGAGCATCTGAGCCGCGTCGGGGCGAGGCTGACGGGAGCGCTGCCTGCGCCTGAGGCCAGCGTGTATCGGCGGTTTCCGGCCGCTGCCCCGGCCTGAGGCGCCGCGGGTACCGGGCGGGCGCGCGCCTCCTCGATCATTCCATCGACGACTCGAACTGAAAGCTTGCGTGGCCGGCGAGCGCCCCGGAGCGATCCCACGACCATTCGTCGAAGGACACCTCACCGCTCCGGTGCATACGGATGACCGTGGAACAGCGGGTGCCGTATTCGCTGCCGCGGACGAAGGCGCTCGACAACAGGCGTTCCCAGTGCAAATCGACGCCGGTCCGGGGCAATTCCTCGTCGTTTGCGGGCCGCGGGTCGCGCAGCAGCTCCAGCATTGCCGTGGTGTCCCCGGGATCTGCGAGCGCCGCCTGCAGTCGGGTCTTGGCCAGTCGCACCTTGGGCCATGGCGTATCCAGCAGGTGATTGGAAAGTCCGTAGATGCCGGGCGCGAGGAGTCGCCCGGCGCCGGGGATGCTCTCGTGGACTCCCAGGCTTCTGCCGTCGGACAGCATCAGGTTGAATCCGTTGTACCGCGAACCCTCCCGCTGCAGCTGGATCAGGCCCTGCTCCGTCGTGTGCGATGACTTCAGGACGTCGCCGACCAAGAGGCCCCGGCTGGGCGCGTCCACCCGATGCGGCTGCGCGCCCCGGTAGTTGGTCAGCGCGGCAAATCGCCCCATGCGCGTGATCCCGAGCCAGGTGCCTCCCGCCGACAGGTCGCGCCCCGCGAGAACGCCGGAAGCATCCTGCCACCAGTGCGCCGCGGAACTCGGGCGCTCGAAGAACTCATCCCGGTTCGCCGCGATGACGCAGGGGTACTCGCGATGCGTGCGCCAGGCAACCAATATGAGGCACATGGGGCTTGCCGGTGGAAAACGATGGTCGGGCTATTATGGCAGAAACCCTTTGGCACGCTCGTTCGCCCCGAAACGCAAACCTCTCCCTGGCAGCCCCTCTCCGGGGGCTGCCAGGCCCGCGCCCCGCGCCGCCTTCATTGAACCGTGATGTGTTTCGGCGCCGGCTTTTTCACTTCCGTCTTAGGAAGGTGGATCGAAAGCATCCCGTCCTTGTAGTCGCAGCGAACTCCCTCGGCGTTCACGTTCTCCGGAAGGCCGAAGCGCCGCTCGAAGGAGCCGAAGAACGTTTCCATTTGGTGGAATTTTTGCTCCTTGACCTCCTTCTCCTGCCTCCGCTCGCCTTTGATCGTGATCACCCCATCATCCAAGGTCACCGTCACATCCTCTTTCTTCACGGCGGGGAGCTCCGCGCGGATGCAGAACTCCTTCTCCGTCTCGCTGATGTCCGCGGACGGCGCCCATGCGACGCCGCCCTCGACCGGCAGCCGCGGCCGGTTGATGAAGGCCGGGGGCATCATGCGGTTCAACATCGAATCGAACTCCGCATAGGGATTCCAGCGTACCAGGCTCATGTGAATTCTCCCTCGCGCGACCGGGGGGATCCCGGGGTTCTCAACGATAATGGGTACGCTGCGCACGCGTATCGATCCGCGAATCTACCTAGGGACGGTCGTGGGACCTCGTATGCGCCGGCCTCCTTGCGGCCCCCGGTCCGCTGCCGGTATTCTCATCCGAGTGACCATCGAAGCCCCGCCGCTGCTCACCGCGATCGAATTCGAGCACTTGGCCCTGGCTCGCCGTGCCGGCTCGTCGAGTGTGGAGTGCTCCCTCGACCTGAAGCTGAGCGAGACCCGCGTCGAAATCGGCGCCTCGGATTGGGCATGGCGCGGGCACCGCTACCCATATCCCGAGCGCTGGAAGCCGCGGACCATCTATTACTGGGAGAACGGCGCCTTTCGGCCCGTCGCCCGCTACTCGTCCTCGCTCATCAAGCTGGTGCCCACCGAATGGGGCGCGCCCACATTCGAAATCGACGGGATCAAGATGTTGCCCACGGCACGGGTATCGCCGTATACGGACGCCGAGAACAAGGTGGCCTTGATCCAGCCGCGGGGGAAAATGATCCTGGACACCTGCGGGGGTCTCGGATACTTCGCCGCCTGGTGCGTACGCGGCCAAGCCCGGCGGATATGCTCCTATGAGAAGAATCCCGACGTCCTGTGGCTGCGCCGCTTCAACCCATGGTCGCCGGCCGCCGACGGCGTCTTGCAGCTCGCGCAGGCGGACGTGACCGCCGCGGTGACCACCATCGCGGACGGCGCCTTCGACGCCATCCTGCACGACCCGCCGCGATTCGGCACAGCCGGCGAACTTTACTCGGGGACGTTCTACGGCCAGCTCGCCCGCGTATTGAAGCGCGGGGGCAAGCTGTTCCATTACACCGGCACGCCGAACAAACTGACCAGCGGCCGCGACGTGCCCAGGGAAATCATCGGGCGCCTGAAGCGGGCCGGATTCGCGGCGGAGCGAAGCGGCGACGGGGTGCTCGCCGTCAGGACATAGCCGCACCACTACACCGCGCGGTGAACCGCCCATCCCGCGTCTCGGATTCACTGCGGGGTCAATTCGCGCTAACATGCGCGCAGAAACTCATGAAAGGCGCCGCACAACACCCGCGATCTGCTGCGTCCTCCTTCCGTACAGCGTCGCGATGCACTTCCCAGTTCCATGACACCGCCCGCGACCTCCGTTCGCGGCCGCCGCGTTGATGACCAGAACCGTCCCCGGAGCGCTCGATGTGGATCGTTAGGGTAGCGCTGAACCGGCCGTACACGTTCATCGTCCTGGCCGTGCTGATCGTGCTCATGGGCGGTTACGCCATCGTGAACACCGCAACGGACATCTTCCCGAACATTCGGATCCCGATCGCCGCGGTGATCTGGCGCTACGGCGGCATCCTGCCCGAGGAGATCGCGAACCGCATCGTGCTATTTTCCGAGCGCATCGCACAGACCACCGTCAACGACGTCGAACATACCGAATCGCTGTCGGTCAACGGCACGGCCGTGGTCAAGTACTTCTTCCAGCCCGGCGTGGAGCAGGCCCTGTCCATCGCGCAGATCACCGCCGTCTCCCAGTCCCAGCTCGCGTTCTCGCCCCCTGGGACCACCTCCCCGTTCATGCTGGCATACAGCGCGTCCAGCGTGCCGATCCTGCAGCTCGCCATGTCGAGCGACACGCTGTCGGAATCGCAGATTTTCGACCTGACCAACACCATCCTTCGCACCCAGCTGGCCACGGTTCCCGGGGCGTCGACGCCCTATCCCTACGGAGGCAAGCAGCGCCAGGTCCAGGTGGATCTCGACCCGCAGGCGCTGCGCGCCACCGGGCTCACGGCCGACGACGTGGTCGCGGCCATCAATGCGCAGAACCTCATTTTGCCGGCGGGCACGCAAAAGATCGGCGACATCGAGTACTACGTCAAGCTCAACGAGAGCCCGACGCAGATCAAGGATCTCAACGACGTGCCCATTCGCACGCGCAACGGCACCGTGACGTACATCCGCGACGTCGCCCACGTCCGGGACGGCTATCCGCCGCAGACCAACATGGTGCGGGTGGACGGCCGGCGCGCGATCCTGCAGAACGTGCTGAAGACGGGAAACGCATCGACCATCGACATCATCCGGGATGTCTACAAGATCATCCCGCAGGCGCAGGCCTCGCTCCCCGGGTCGCTGAGCATCAAGCCGCTGAGCGATCAATCGGTGTTCGTGCGGGCGGCGATTTCCGGCGTCATTCGCGAGGGCGTCATTGCGGCCGGCCTGACGGGCCTTTTGATCCTGCTGTTCCTCGGAAGCTGGCGCAGCACGCTCATCATCACCATCTCCATTCCGCTGTCCATTCTGGCGTCCATCGTCTGCCTGTCGTGGCTCGGGGAAACCATCAACATCATGACGCTCGGGGGCCTTGCGCTCGCGGTCGGCATCCTGGTCGATGATGCGACGGTGACGATCGAAAACATCAACTACCATCTCGAGCAGGGCAAGGACGTCGAGGCGGCGATTCTCGACGGCGCCCGCCAGATCGCCCTGCCGGCGCTGGTGTCGACGCTGTCGATATGCATCGTTTTCGTCCCCATGTTCCTGCTCGCGGGCATTGCGAAATTCCTGTTCATTCCGCTGGCCGAGGCCGTGGTGTTCGCCATGCTCGCCTCGTACCTGCTGTCCCGGACTCTCGTCCCCACTCTCGCCAAGTTCTGGCTGAGGAGGCACGAGCACGTCAAGAGCCCCGGCACCAACGCGTTCAGCCGGATGCAGGCCGGATTCGAGCGGGGCTTCAACACCATGCGGGAAGGCTACCGCCGGCTGCTGGCCGCCGCCCTGGACAGCGGCCAGCGCTTCGCGGCCATATTCCTCGCCAGCATGGCGGCCACGGCCTTGCTGGCTTTCCCCTTGGGACCCCTGCCCGGCCTGGGCCAGGATTTCTTCCCGAGCGTCGACGGAGGACAGATCAAGCTGCACCTGCGCGCGCGCACCGGGACCCGCATCGAGGAGACCGCGGTGCTCTGCGATCAAATCGAGGCGACCATCCGCGACGCCATTCCGGCCGCCGAGATCACCAACGTCGTCGACAACATAGGATTGCCCTACAGCGGCATCAACCTGGCCTACAGCACCTCGGCGCCGGCGGGTCCCGGCGATGCGGACATCTTCGTGAACCTGTCCCAGGGTCATGCACCGACGGCGGATTACGTGCGCAAGCTGCGCGATCGGCTGAACGCCGCCTACCCATCCGTCAATTTTGCCTTCCTGCCGGCCGACATGATCAGCCAGATCCTGAATTTCGGGCTGCCTTCCCCGATCGACGTGCAGGTGAGCGGATTCAACGTGGAGGCGAATCGCGAATTCGCGGACCGGCTGCTGCAGAAGCTGCGGAGCGTTCCGGGCGCGGTGGACCTGCGAATCCAACAGGCGGGGGACTATCCGCAGTTTAACGTCGACGTCGACCGCAGCAAGGCCGCGCTGCTCGGCCTGACCGAGCAGGCCGTCGCCTCGAATCTCCTGGTGTCGCTGTCGGGCAGCTTCCAGACCTCTCCGTCGTTCTGGATCGACCCGAAGAGCGGCACCCAATACGTGGTGGCCACGCAAACGCCGCAGTTTCGCATGGACAGCCTCAACGACCTCGCAAACACGCCGCTCTCAGGGGCCGGCGGCGCGCCGCAGATCCTCTCCAGCGTCGCCGCCATTCATCGCAGCGTCGCCCCGGCGATCGTGACGCACTACAACGCCACGCCGACCATCGACATCTTCGGCGCGGTGCAGGGCATGGATTTGGGCTTCGTGGCCGGCAAAGTCGCCAAGATCGTCGACGATGCGAGGAAGGACCTTCCCAAGGGATCCCAGGTGGTCGTCCGCGGCCAGGTCCAAACCATGAAGGCCTCGTTCAACGGCTTGACCATCGGCCTCCTCGCCGCGATCGTGTTGGTTTACATGCTGATCGTGGTGAATTTCCAGTCCCTGCTCGATCCGTTCATCATCATCACCGCCCTGCCGGCCGCGCTGGCCGGCATCGTCTGGATGTTGTTCATCACCCACACGACGGTCAGCGTGCCGGCGCTCACGGGCGCGATCATGTGCATGGGAGTCGCCACGGCGAACAGCGTTCTGGTGATCAGTTTCGCGCGGGAGCGGATGAATGCGGGTGACGATGCCTACGAAGCCGCCCTCCAGGCCGGCTTCACGCGGCTGCGTCCCGTGCTCATGACCGCGCTCGCGATGATCATCGGAATGATTCCGATGGCGCTCGGTCTGGGCGACGGAGGCGAACAGAACGCGCCGCTGGGCCGCGCCGTCATCGGAGGCCTGATCTTTGCAACGGTTGCGACGCTGTTCTTCGTCCCCACCGTATTCTCCATCATCCACGGGCGCGGCGCCGCAAGAGCGCCGCAGCCGCCGGAGGCTTTCCATGCCTGAACGATCCTCTGCCGACCGGGACGTGGGATTGTCCCGCCGGATTCGCCGCTACGCGCTGCTCTTGCTGCTGCTCGCCCTGGTCCTGGGAACCTGGGGCGTGGTCGGCCGCATCACGGTGCGCAACGCCCTAGCCAAGGAGGCCGTTCGCAACTCGGTTGCCACCGTGCTCACCGTCGTGCCGGAACGGAGCGGTGCGGGGGAGGACCTGGCGCTTCCCGGCACCGTTTCGGCCTTCGTCGAAGCGCCCATATACGCGCGAACCAGCGGGTACCTCAAGACCTGGTACACCGACATCGGGGCCATCGTGAAGAAGGGGCAGCCGCTCGCGGAGATCGAAACGCCCGAAGTGGACCAGCAGCTGCATCAGGCGCAGGCGGACCTCGAAACGGCCAGGGCCAACGAACTCCTCTCGGGCACGACCAACAAGCGCTGGCAGGGGCTGCTGGCCACCGAATCGGTGTCGCAGCAAGACGCCGACGAGAAGGCCGGGGATTGGGCCGCGAAGAAGGCTGCCTTTGCCTCCGCGGCCGCCAATGTGGCAAGACTCCAGGAGCTCGAGTCCTTCAAGCGGGTGGTGGCGCCGTTCGACGGCGTGGTGACCGCCCGCAACACCGACATCGGCGCGCTCATCAACGCGGGTCAAAGCGCCGGCAGCGAGTTGTTCCGGGTGGCGGACACGCATCGCCTGCGCATTTACGTGCAGGTTCCGGAGCAATATGCCGCGGCGGCCCAGCCCGGCCTGCGCGCCGAGTTGCGCTTCGCGGAGCAGCCGGGCAGGCACTATGTTGCCGAGGCGGTCAGCACGTCGAATGCGCTGGATCCGACGCTCCGGACCCTGCAGGTGGAGTTGCAACTCGACAACGCGAATCGCGAACTCTATCCGGGCGCCTACGCCGAGGTGCACTTCAAGCTGTCCGGAAACCCCCAATTGCTGCGATTGCCGGGGAACACGGTCCTGTTCCGTTCCGCCGGACTGCAGGTGGCAACGGTGGATTCGACCGAGCACATCAAGTTAAAGAGCATCGTTCAGGGGCGCGACTTCGGCCAGACCATCGAGGTGCTCTCCGGCATCGATGCCGGAGACCGGATCGTGTTGAATCCCCCCGACTCCATCACCGACGGAATGCCGGTCCACGTGGCCGCGGCGGCCCCGGCACCGAAGGGCGGCGACCGCACGTCATGAACGGGTGCCCGCCACGGCGACAGGCGATTCGCCGGGCGGCGATGCTGCTGCTCGCGTGCACGATGGGCGGTTGCTCGTTTGCGCCCGCCTACCGGGTGCCCGCCAGCAGCGTGCCGGCCGCGGCCTATCCCGATGCCGGCGACTGGAAGGTGGCCGTGCCCGGCGATGAGCAACCTCGCGGCGAGTGGTGGAAGACGTTCCAGGATCCGACCCTCGACGGGCTCGAGGCGAAAGTCGGTCCGGCCAATGAGGATATCAAGGCCGCTGTGGCGCGCCTGGCGCAGGCTCGCGCACAGACCCGGATTCAGCGCGCCGGCCTGTTTCCCAATCTCAACGTGGCATCCAGCGCAAGCCGCTCGCGCACCTCGCCGAACTCGCCGCGGTTTCCCGCCGGATACGAAACCCTGATCAACAATTTCGATTTGGAGGCCGACCTGTCGTACGAGTTCGACGTGTGGGGCCGTGTTCGCAACTCCGTGAATGCCGCCAAGGCGGGCCAGCAGGCGAGCGCCGCGGATCTCGGCGCGCTCGACCTGTCCGTGCGCGCCGAGCTCGCAGCCGACTACTTCAATCTTCGGGGCGAGGACGCGCAGCAGGAGCTCCTCGACACGACGGTCGCGGACTACGCCAAATCCCTGCATTTGACGGAGAATCTGTATCACGGGGGCGGAGCTGCGGCCGCCGACGTCGATCAGGCCAGGGCGCAGCTCGAAACGGCCCGCACCCAGGCAGCCGACACCCGCCTGCAGCGCGCAGTGACCGAGCACGCCATCGCCGTGCTGCTGGGAGAAAACCCGTCGAGCTATCATCTGGACGCGGCGCCGCTGGCTGCGGATGCCTCGCCCCCGGCCGTCGACCCCGGTCTGCCGTCGAGCCTGCTGGAGCGGCGGCCCGATGTGGCGGCCGCCGAACGCCGGGTGGCCGCCGCGAACTTCAGCGTCGGCGTGGCGCGGGCCGCGTACTTCCCGCAGTTCACCCTGGCGGCGTCCTTCGGATACGACAGCACGCAGACCGCCAACTGGTTGAATGCGCCCAGCCGGATGTGGTCGGCCGGGCCCGCAGGCGTCCTCACCGTCTTCGACGCCGGCCGCCATCGCGCGCAGGCCGACCAAGCCCGCGCCGTCCTGGACGAGCAATCCGCCGACTACCGGGCCGTCGTCCTTTCGGCGTACCGGGAGGTCGAGGACAACCTGGCGGCAATTCGCCGTCTGCGCGAAGAACGGGAAAGTCAGGGCGCCGCCGTGACGGCGGCCGCCAGGGCCTTGCGGCAGTCGCAGTACCGATACCAGGCCGGGTTGGTGACCTATCTCGATGTGGTGATCAACGAGACGGCCTACCTGCAGGCGCAACTGGCGAACGTGAACATCCAGATCCGGCTGTTGAATGCGGGCGTACTGCTGATCAAGGCGCTCGGCGGCGGATGGAACGCGACGGCGGCAGGTCCGGTGCGCGAATCCTCCGCCCCGCCGCCGGGACTCAGCGCCGCACCTCCTCGACCACCGCCTGACCGGAAACTCGCGCTTGAATCAGCGCCCAGCACAGGCCCAGCGTCAGCATACAGGCAATGACGAACAGGATGACCCACGCAAGCGCACCGTGATTCGACACGCTGAGCCAGCCCAGGCTCGATGCCAGCCAGATGACCGCGGCAAAGAACGCCAAGCCGAGAGCGATGCCCAACGTTCCAAGCGAGCGCCAGGTGGCATGAGCGAAGAACAGCCAGACCGCGAGCAGGGCCAGACCCACCACCGCCTGCGCCGGCTGAATGTGTGGAAAACCGGCGCTCACCCAGCCGATGAACGAGTATCCGGTCGGATTGTACGTGGCGACCACCAGCACCAGCGACGACAGGAACCGGCCGATCAATCCGCCCATGCTGAAGCCTTGCATTCTCATATCCTCCCAGCAGCGCATGGTACGCGCAGGCCGGGCGCACTTCGAGTATCTTGGACGCAAGTCCCAGGAGATGACCGCATGCTGCACGGTACGGCCCTCGATCTTGCGAACTCCCGGGCGCCCTCCTCGGTGGAGCGCTGGTACGTGCTGGTGATGGCCTGCCTGATCTATGCCATCAACATTGCGGATCGATACGTCGTGTCCACGGTTCTCGAGCCCATCCGGATCGAGTTGCACCTGACGGACGGCGGCGTGGCCTTCCTCACGGGCGTTCCGCTCGCCCTGTTCTACGTCTCTTTCGGCCTGCCCATTTCGTGGCTGGCCGACCGCTCCAACCGGCGCAATATTCTCGCGGCGGCCCTGGTGACCTGGTCGGCGTTCACGGTGCTGTGCGGGCGCTCGCAGACCTACCTGCAGTTTCTCTGCAGCCGCATCGGCGTGGGCGTCGGCGAGGCCGGGGGACTGCCGCCCTCCTCCTCCATCATCTCCGACTGCTTTCCGGCGGATCGGCGGCCCATGGCCTTCACCGTGCTCGCGCTCGGCGCGCCCATCGGCGCTTGGCTCGCGGCCGACGTGGCAGGCGCGGTTGCCCGCGCCCACGGCTGGAGGGCCGCGTTCATCGCCCTGGCGCTGCCCGGCTTGATCTTGGGCATCCTGGTCTATCTGACCATCCGGGAGCCCGTGCGCGGCCGCCTCGATGCCGTCGCCGACTCGCGCAAACCCACCATGGCGGGGTCCTTGAAATTCCTCCTGTCGCAGCGCGCGGCGTTCCACGTGCTCATGACCACCGGCGTGAGCTCTCTGTGGGGCTGGGGGTTGATCTACTGGACGCCGACCTTCCTGATGCGCACCTATGGCCTCGATGTGGGCGAGGCCGGCGCCATCACCGGCCCCGTCCACCTGGTGGGGGGCATCGCCGCCTCGCTCGGCACCGCCTGGATCTTGTCCCTTCCCAACATGCGCGACCCGCGCCGCGTGTTGTGGGTGCTGATCGTGGGGTTGGGCGGGACGACCGTGCCCTCGATCATGGCGTACTGGACTCACACTCTGTGGCTCGCGAAATGCATGTTCTGGGTGTTCATTCCGGCGATCTATTTCTATATCGGGCCGTGCATGGGATTGCTGCAGAATCTCGCTCCCAACAACATGCGCTCGATGTTCATCGCCTGGTCGCTCCTGGTGGGCAACTTGTTCAACCTGATTGTGGCGCCCCAGGCCGTCGGCCTGATGAGCGACTGGTTCGCCGGGGGTCATGGCGACGCCGCCTCGCTGCGGCTGGCCCTGCTGGTGCTCGCGCCCACGGGATTCTGGGCGACCTGGCATGCCTACCGGGCCATCCGTACCGTCGTCGGCGACATGAAACGGGCCGTGGGCTTCGTTCCCGTGGACCCGAAGCTGGCAGGCGGCCCGGAGATCCTCGAGTGACCGTGACGGCGCTGTGCGGCGGCGTGGGCGGAGCGAAACTGGCGCTCGGTTTGTACCGCACTCTGCCGCGCGGCGGATTGACGCTCATCGTGAACACCGGCGACGACTTCACCCATCTGGGCCTTCGCATCTGCCCGGATATCGATACGGTGCTCTACACGCTCTGCGACCTCGCGAACCCGGAGCAAGGTTGGGGTCGCCGGGACGAGACCTGGACGATGATGCGCGTCCTCGAGTCGCTGGGCGGCGAGACCTGGTTCAGATTGGGCGACGGCGACCTCGCGACCCACATCCTGCGAACGCGGGAACTCGCCGGGGGCGCTTCGCTGTCCGAGGTCGTCGGCCGTTTCCAGTCGCGCCTCGGCCTCTCGGCCCCCATCCTTCCGATGACCGATTCATGCGTCGCGACGCGTCTCGATACCGAGGACGGCGATCTCGGCTTTCAGGAATATTTCGTCAAGCTGCGCTGCGCCCCCAGGGTTCGCTCGATACGCTATGAGGGCGCGGCCGCGGCCCTTCCCGCTCCGGGCGTGATCGAAGCGCTTGCCGGGGATCGCGTCGAAGGGATCGTCATCTGCCCCTCGAATCCTTATCTCAGCATCGATCCGATCCTGGCGGTGCCGGCGCTGCGCGCGGCGCTTGAGGCCCGGCGGGCGCCCTCGATCGTGGTCAGCCCGTTGATCGGCGGCAAGGCGGTGAAGGGACCCACCGCAAAGATCATGTCCGAACTCGGCATCGACACCTCGCCGGAAGCGATTTTCGAGCACTACCGCGGCTTGGCCGACGCGCTCGTGATCGACGCCTCGGACGTCCACGCGGCATCCCGGGTCCCCGTCCCCGTCTTCGCCGCGAACACCCTGATGTCCTCGCTGGGAGACCGGGAGGCCCTGGCCCGATTCGTGTCGCAGCGCCTCCGCGAATTCGGGCTCCCGGGCTCGGGGCGGTCGCCCTCCACCCGCTGATACAGCGTTGTGCGGCGGGCGGGGACGCGCCCCAGGGCGGCTGCGATTGCTCGCAGGTCGGCCGCCCCCATCTCTTGACCGTGGATGGCACCCGCGGCACGAGTGATGCTCTCGTTCATCAAGGTGCCGCCGAGGTCGTTGGCCCCCGCGCACAGCGCTTCGCGCACGCCCGCCGGCCCCAGTTTGACCCAAGACGCCTGGATGTTGGAAAAGTACGGGTGCAGGACCAGCCGGGCCACGGCGTGCATGAGAATCGCCTCGCGCAGAGTGGGTCCCGGTCTCGCCTGCCCCCGCTTGTACAACGGCGCCTCCTGCGCGACGAACGGCAGCGGAACGAACTCCGTAAACCCCCCGGTGCGCTTCTGCAGGTCCCGCAACCGCTGCAGGTGGACGGCCCAATGGCGGTATTCATCGACGTGACCGAACATGATGGTCGCCGTCGTGCGCAGGCCCACCTCGTGCGCGGTCTCGATGACCTCCAGCCACTGGCCGGTGTCGAGTTTGTCGGGGCAGAGAATCCGGCGCACGTCGTCGGACAGAATCTCCGCAGCCGTCCCGGGGAGGCTGCCGAGTCCCTCGGCGCGCAGCAGCGACAGGTAGTCGCGAAGCGCCATGCCGAGGGTGGAAGCTCCGTGCCAGACCTCCAAGGGCGAGAAGGCATGCACGTGCATGGCCGGATCCGCCCGCTTCAGCGCGCGAACGATTTCGAGATAGGTGTCGCCCGTGAAGTTCGGGTGAATGCCGCCCTGCAGGCAGACCTCCGTCGCCCCCCGCCGCCGCGCCTCGATCGAGCGGTCGACGATCTCGCTATGCTCCATGAGGTAGGCCCTCTCCGCGCCCTCATGCCTGCGCGTTCCCTTCGAAAAGGCGCAGAAGGTGCAGCGATAGCTGCACATGTTCGTGTAATTGATGTTTCGGTTCACGACGTAGGTGACATAGTCGCCGTTGGTCGCCGCGCGAACCTCGTCCGCAGCCTCGCACACCAGGGCGAAGTCGGCCCCGCGTGCATCGAAGAGCCGCGCCAGGGCGTCGGTCTCCAGACCGTCGGCGCCGTGCTTGCGGATTTGGTGCACCAGTGACGAAATCGGCGAGGCGGGTCGAGCCCGTCCCGCTGCCGGCGAGGCGGGCAGCTCGGTGCTGCGCCCGCTGCGCCAGCGATCTTCGCGGCCCAGCGAACGGCCGTCGCTCAACTCGAGGACCGCCCGCCGCATGGACGGGTCGAGCCACCTCGACGGCTGCGCCGCATATTCCGGGTAGATGGCGAGCCGTTCCGCCAGCGTCTTGCCGGCGGCCGCGGTTTGCGCGCGCAATTCCTCCACGTGCGGCCAGGGCGCTTCCGGATTGACGAAGTCCGGCGTCAGCGGCGACACGCCGCCCCAGTCGTTGATGCCCGCCTCGATGAGGGCGGCCAACGGAGCAGGGCTCAGGTTCGGCGGCGCCTGGATGTTCATGCGCGGCCCGAACAGAATTCGCGCCGCTGAAATGGTCCACAAGAGTTCCTCGGCATCGGGGGCCGGCGCGTGCGCCATTCGAGTGCCGGGCTTCGGCAGGAAATTCTGGACGATGATTTCCTGGATGTGCCCGTGGCGCTCGTGAAGTTCGCGAATCGCCAGCAGCGCATCGATGCGCTCGTCGCGGGTCTCGCCAATGCCAATCAGGATCCCGCTGGTGAAGGGGACCTTGAGCCGGCCCGCTTCGTCGATCATCGCCAGACGGACGGCGGGCAACTTGTCGGGGGACCCATGGTGCGGGCCGCCCCGGCGGCACAGGCGCTCGGCCGCGCTCTCGAGCATCAGGCCCATGGACGCGCACACCGGGCGCAGCATCGCGATCTCGTCGGCGGTCATGCAGCCGGCATTGACGTGCGGCAGCAGTCCCGTGCGGTCCCGAACCGCGGCGGCGGCGTGAGCGAGATAGTGGAGCGTGCTGTCGAAGCCGTGACCGGCGAGCCATTCGCGCGCGACCCGGTATCGCGACTCCGGCCGGTCTCCCAACGTGAACAAGGCCTCCTTGCATCCCAGTGCCGCGCCCTCTCCCGCCACCGCCAGCACCTCGTCCAGGGCCATGTAAGGACTGTGCACGCCTCGTGGAGCCTTCGCAAAGGTGCAGTAATGGCAGGAGTCCCGGCACAAATGGGTCAGCGGCAGAAAGACCTTGCGCGAATAGGTCACCAGCGGGCCGTGCGCCTGATCTCGCAGAGACGCGGCACGCGCCCCGAGGGCGGCCGCCGGGCACAGGGCGAGAGATCCGGCCTCGTACTCGGCCGGCTCGGATGCCTGCGGCGGCGGCGCCTCGCTCACGAGGCGCGCGAGCAAGTCGCGCGGTTCGGACGCGATCACCGTCAGAGCCAGGGCCCGCAGATCCGCGGGCGAATCGATGTCGAACGCCACTTGCGCCGAGGTCAGTTCGAAGGCCCGGCCGGACGCCCCACGCAGGTGCGAGGCAAAACTGTCGGGACCGAACGCCGGCTGAAACCCGTCGGTGGGATTCAGGATGACCATATTGGTCCCGGTACCCTCTTTGCAGCGCACGAGCCCGATGGAGTGCGTGCCGTGCCGGCGCCGCACCCGCCGATACTGGCGCAAGACGCGCACGACGCCGCGCACGGACAACGTCGCGAGGTCCGACGGCAGCAGCACGCAGGTATCGGCGGCGCGCTCTGCGACGGCAGCCAGCCCCAGCGCGCAGGCGCCGTTGAGCGCAATGCCGCCGTCGTCGATTACCACGGCGCCCCGCTCGAGGGCGGCCGCGCCGACCTTCTGATCCGGGGTAACGGCCACCACGCCGTCGAAGAGGCCTGAAGCGGCGAGAATGTCCAATGTTCGGCACGCCAGGACGAAGGCAAACTCCTCGCGGCGGGAACCCAGGATCGGCGCCAGCCTCAGCTTGGCGCAGTCCAGCCGTTTGATCGGCACCACCGCCCAAATTTTCGGCTCAACCGTCTCGCGCACGCCAGACTCCCCTTCGGTTCGACCGCCATACTATCATCCGTGCTGCGAAACCCCGGCGTGCATGCCGTTGCCAGCAGGCCCCGCTCGATGACCACGCCGTCCTCACTGCAAATTCTGCCCATCCAAGGCGTTCCCGAGATCGGCGCGGGCGACGATTTGGCCGCCCTCATCCACAGCGCGGCTGCCGCGTCCCAACTGGCGTTTCATCCGACCGATGTTCTGGTGGTCGCACAGAAAATCATCTCCAAAGCCGAGGGTCGGATGGTCCGGCTTGCTGACGTCGAACCCGGTGCCCGTGCCCGGGAACTCGCCGCCGTGTGCCGCAAGGATGCGCGCTTGGTCGAATTGGTGCTGCGCGAGTCGACCTCCGTCGTGCGCTGCACCCGCGACGTGCTGATCGTCCAGCACCGGCTGGGCTTCACCGTGGCCAATGCAGGAATCGATCAATCGAACGTCATGGAGGGCGACGAACATGCGCTGCTGCTGCCGGCCGATCCCGACCGGTCGGCCGCGGTCCTGCGCGATTCGTTGTCGCGCAGGAGCGGCGTTACCGTCGGCGTCCTCATCAACGACAGTTTTGGCCGCCCCTGGCGCCGCGGCACCTGCGGCGTGGCCATCGGCTGTGCCGGTCTCGCGGCCTTGGTCGACCTGCGGGGGCGGCCCGACCGATTCGGCAGACGCCTGCGCACCAGCGAGGTGGCCACCGGCGACGAACTCGCCGCCGCCGCCTCGCTGATGATGGGTCAGGCGGCGGAAGGCCTGCCGGCCGTCATCGTCCGCGGACTCCCGCCCTTCTCCGGCACGGGATCTGCAGCCGACCTGATCCGCCCGGCTGCTGAAAATCTCTTTCCCTAAGAGAGCCTGTGGTTCCTAGGCGAATCTGCGGCGAAGGCGCGGGACCACCTGTTCCGTGAACAGCTTCAGAAACCGCGCTTGATCCGGGCCGGGCGCATGGAAAACCAGGTGATCGAATCCGAGGCTCACGTAGGAGCCGATCTGCTCCACCATCTCCTCCGGATCGTCGCTCACGATCCAGCGGGAGGCGGTACGCTCGACCGGGAGTGCGTCGGCGAGTCTCTCGAGTTCCATCGCGTCCTCCACGTTGGCCTTCTCTTCGGCAGTCAAACCCAGAGCGCCCCAGAAGTGCGTATCCTTGAGCGCCCGCTCCCGATCAGAATCGTAGGACACCTTCATCTCGATCATGCGCTCGAAGGGACGGCCGGGAAGCGCCGATGCGAGCAATCCGGCCTGCACGTTCGGCAACAAGGTGTCCGTATAGAGTTCCCGGTTCTTGCCGCTGGTGCAGATGAATCCATCGCCTTCCAACCCGGCCAGCTTGGCGATGAAGGGCCCGGCCCCGGCGATGAACACGGGAACGGGATCCTTGGGTCTATCGTAAATCGTCGCCTTGCTGGTCTTGTAGTATTGCCCGTCGAAGCTGACGCGCTCTTCGCTCCATAAGCGGCGCATCAAGCGCAACGCCTCCCGGAACCGGGCGGTGCGCTCCTTCTGATCCGGCCAGCGAAGAGCGGTTGCCGGCACTTCGTTGATCGACTCGCCGGTGCCGAGACCGAGCACCACCCGCCGCGGAAAGAGTTCGCCCAGCGTTGCAAACGCCTGAGCGACCACGGAGGGGTGATAACGGAAGGTCGGCGTCAAGACGCTCGTGCCCAGGGTGATCCGACTCGTGCGCGCGCCGAGCGCCCCCAGCCAGGCCAGCGAGAAGGGGGCGTGCCCGCCCGTATGCCGCCACGGTTGAAAATGATCGCTGATCCACACCGAGTCGAGCCCGGCGTTCTCCGCCAGCACCGCATACTCGAGGAGTTCGGTGGGGCCGAATTGCTCCGACGAAGCCTTGTAGCCGAGTTTAAGCACGAATTCAGATGTAGCACGTTTGCGGATCCCGGTTCAAATCGGCGCCGTCATCCCAGCGCACGCGGCACACCGACACCGGCATCTGGTGGCTCAGCATGAACTGCAGGCACGACCGCTGGCTGTCCTGCAGCCTGTCGCCGGGCGCTTTGACCTCGATCAGCCGGTAGCGACCCGACTTCGGGAAGAACTGGACCAGATCGGGAAATCCGCTCCGGTGGGCCTTGAGGTCCTGCATCATCCAACGGAACCAGAGGTTCAAATGGGCGGCGGGAAAGCACTCGAGGGCGGTACGCAACAGCGGTTCATCCACGATCGCCCATGCGACGAAGGACGAGGAGGTACCGTGGCTCTGCGCGTATCGCCGCAGGATGCTGTCCTTGTAGGCGCCCGTTCGAAGTCCCGCGAGACACGCGGCAAATTCACCGCGGCGGCGGTCCACGA
This sequence comes from uncultured Gammaproteobacteria bacterium, assembly GCA_963707765.1. Classification (GTDB taxonomy): domain Bacteria; phylum Pseudomonadota; class Gammaproteobacteria; order Steroidobacterales; family Steroidobacteraceae; genus Bog-1198. The sequence continues at coordinate 1,455,196 of CAVPQZ010000001.1, forward strand.
ATCCGGCGCTCGCGAGGTCCGCCGGATCGCGATGGAAGGGATGGAAGAAAGCCCCGGGGAGCGGCGCAAACACCGCGCTCCAGCACAGCAGCCCGAACAGCGAGTTGACCAGCGCATTCTCGACGAAGTGAGCTTCCGTGCATTCCACCGAGGCGCCGACCAGCAGTTCGGCCACCAGGTGTTCCACAGGACGATCCGCGGCGGTTCGCCGGATCCGTAATTCGAAGCCGGGGAAGGCCGCGGTGCCCGGCTTGCGGCGCAGGCCCGCCCTTCCGGGCGCGGCGGCGGACCGCTGCGCGCGGATGGCCGCCTCGGGGTGCGCGCAGGTCGAATAAATCTCATAGGCGCGGCCGGCGTTGCCCGCCCTCTCGTGGGCGCGAGCGATGCGAAAACGCAGGCTCTCGCGCCGCTCCTCGAGCCATTCGCAGTCCACGATGCGCGGCGGCAGCGCGGCCTCGGCGATGGACGGATCCACGCCCTCGCGCAGCAGTTCCCGGCAGCGGTACAAGGCGTGAAAGCCATCCACGTCGCGTCGCGACCGAAACGGTCTCGACCCGGGATGCAGCCGGATCGGCTGGTATTTGAAAATACCGAGATCCGACAGCACGAACTCCTTGAGATCCTGGTGGAAATTGCCGAAGAACATCAACCGCAGACGCAGCGCGAGCGGTGCCACTTCGAGCCGATAAACCGCGTCCGGGGCGGGACCCCAATCCGGCAGGCGGCGGCACCGGGCGAACGCGTCGCGAACACCGGACAGCACCGCCCCCTTGCGCTCCTTGAGCGCCGTTCGCGGCAAGCCGAGGATTCTGGCAACTTCGGACTTGGTGAACAGCGAGAATAAATTCTCCACGCTGAGCAGCGGCTGATCGTCGATCCAGCCCGTCCCGGCGAGCCGGGAGAGGGCTCCAGCGAGGTCTTCAATCTCCGCGTATCGCAGTCGGCTGGCCCGGAACAACGACCCCTTGCGCATCGCCATACGAACCAGCAAAGCCCGGGCGTTGGCCGGCAACGCCCGAAAATCCACGACGAAGCGGCGTTCGTCCGCCGACAGAAGGTCGCCGTCGCGGCGCACGATCGTGTCGAGCATGATCTGAAAATTGGCCAGGTAGTACAGCGGATCGGGACTGCCCGGCAACTCGGCCGCACCCATGCTGTATATAATAACAGGCGGATTCCAGGGGGCAACGGCATCTGCGCCGCGCGTTATCATCGGCGCATGCACTTACACATGCTCCATCCCCATTTCCCGTTGCGGCACCTGGGCCGCCTGCTGGTTTTCGCCGTGTTCGCGGTGGTCCTGCTGGTATGGGTGGTCTACACGCTTTGGCGACGGACGACGAGAAATCTGCGAGACGATTCGCGCGATGATCGTTTCGGCCTGCGCGACGACATCGACCGGCCTTAATGCGCCGTGCCGGCGCGGCCGCCGGCGAACGGCGGCTTGGCCAGCCAAATCAGCGGGATCAACATGAAGAACATGCAACCGAGCATCAGGAACACGTCGCTGATGGCAAGGGTCGATGCCTGGCCCTCGATGAGGCGATCGACATATTGGAACGCCCCGTTCCCCGCGATCCCCTGCGCGGCGAGATCCGCCTGATACCCGGTCCAGCCGGAGGCCGATTCCCGCACGTGCTCGGACAGGATCGCGTGGTGGAAGTCGGTCCGGCGATTCCATATCCAAACCGATATCGCGGTCGCGAAGCTGCCGGACATGGTGCGCACGAAATTGCTGAGGCCCGAGGCCGATGCGAGTTCGCTCGGCGGAAGCCCCGACAACACGATTTGATTCAGCGGCAGGAAGAAGAGCGTGATGCCGAGACCCTGGAAGAATCGCGGCGCCGCGAATTGCCCAAAGCTGGCGGTCGCATTGAGAGTCGAGGTCCACAATACCGCGATTCCAAACACGCAAAACGCAATGTTGGTCGCCAGGCGAAGGTTCATTCGCTGCATGTTCCGCCCCACGATGGGCGCCACGAAGATCGCCAGAACGCCCACCGGAGCGACCGCGAGTCCCGCCCATGTGGCCGTGTAGCCCACCGTCGTCTGCAGCCACAACGGGAACACCACGTTCGTCGCCGTCATGCCGAAGTAGCCGACGAAGATCACGGCCGTGCCGACGCCGAAATTTCGCCGCGAGAACAGGCGCAGGTCCACGACCGGATGCCGGTCCGTCAATTCCCATCCCACCAGGAAGCTAAGGCTCACCAGGGACGCCGCGGCGGCCGCCACGATCGTCGGGGAGTTGAACCAGTCCTTCTCATTGCCGTTGTCCAGCATGAACTGCAGGCAGCCGACGCCGACGATGAGCAACGCCAGGCCCACGGCGTCGATGGGTTGCCGCACCTTTTTCGATTCGCGATGCCGCAGCAGCATCCAGCTCGCGCCGGCCGACACCGCCCCCACGGGTAGATTGATGTAAAAGAGCCAGGGCCACGACAGGTTGTCCGTGATCCAGCCGCCGATGATCGGGCCGAATATCGGAGCGATGATGAGCACCATGGCCCACAGCGCGATGGCCATGCCCCGCCGCTCGATGGGGTAGTTGCGCAGCAAAATGGCCTGCGCCACGGACATCATCGGGCCGGAGACGAAACCCTGGATGAGCCGCGCCGCGACCAGCATGCCCATGCTGGTCGCCAGCCCGCAAACCGCGGAGAACAGCATGAACAGGCAGATCGACGTGACGAAGGTTCGCACCTCGCCGAAGCGCCGGCCGATCCACCCCGTCAGGGGCTGCATGACGGCCGCTGCGAGCATGTACGAGCTGATGACCCACGTGCCTTCGGAGTTGCTGACCCCGAGGCTCCCCGATATGGACGGCACCGACACGTTGACGATGGTCATGTCGAGAATCTCCATGAACGAGGAGATCGCGATGGCGACCGTCATCCAGAAGAGCCTGCCGCCGCGCAGCGGCGGGTATTCGTGGTCGGCGGCCTCGGGCTTCGCAGCCATGGTCGGCGGCAGGGCCTAGTCTAGGGCGCCGAGATTGCGGCGAACGACGGCGAGCGCCTCCGCGTTGGCCTTTTCCAGATCCTGCGCATATACCTGGGTGTCGCCCACCGGTTGGTCGGCCGATACGCCGGACAGCACCGGTCCGCCGCGGTCCGTCGTGTCCACCGTCACCGTGGTGGACAGGCCGATGCGCAGCGGGGACTTCGTGAGATCGGCCTCGTCGATCGCGATGCGGACCGGCACCCGCTGCACCACCTTGATCCAATTGCCCGACGCATTCTGGGCGGGGAGCAGCGCGAACGCGGCGCCGGTGCCGGCGGAGATGCCCCGCACCTTACCGTGGTAGACGTGAGAGCCGCCGTAGAGATCGCTGCGCACCTCGGCCGCTTGCCCGATGCGCACGTTGCGCAGCTGCACCTCCTTGAAATTCGCGTCCACCCACAGGGAGTTCAACGGGACCACGGTCATTAGCGCCTGTCCCGCCTGGACATGCTGTCCCAGCTGCACGCTGCGTTCGGCCACATAGCCGCCGACGGGGGCGACCACGGCGTTGCGGCGGGCCGCGATCCAGGCGTCGCGATAGGCGGCCTCCGCCTCGAGCACGGCCGGATTCTGTTCCACGTCCGTGCCGTCGACCAGGGCGTGGGATGCGCCCGCCTGGCGCACCGCCTGGGTCAATGCGGCGCGCGCGAGTTGCACCGTCTCCCGCGCATGACGCACCTCCTCGGGTGCGATGGCCCCGGCGGCGATCAAGGGCTCCCGCTTCTTCAGGTCGGCTTCGGCCCGCGCCAACTCCAGGCGCCGCGACTCGATGGCCGCATCGTATTCGCCGGCCGTGAGCTTCTGCTGGCGAACCTCACGCACCGTCCGCCCCAGGGCGCCCGCGGTGCGCGCCAACGCCGTCTGCGCGTCGACGGGATCCAGGCGAACGAGCACCTGCCCGGCCGTCACCAGCTGCGTGTCGTCGGTGAGCACGGCGACCACCGTCCCCGGAACCTGCGCCGAGATCACGACCTTGTTGCCGTTCACGTACGCGTCGTCGGTGCGCTCGCGCTCCGAAAGCACGAAGAACCATAGCAACGCCCACAGCACGCCGAGGGAGATGAAAATCACCGCGATGATCCCCAGCACCTTGCGCCGCTTGGTGTTCGGCGCGGCTTGCGCGGCTTCGGCCGTTGCGTTCATCGTTTCCTGCCATCCTCTTGGTATCCGCCGCCCAGGGCGCGTTGCAATCCGATATCCGACGACACCGCGGCCGCATCCAGCTGCAGGAGGGCGTCACGCTGATCCATCCAGGATTCGGTGGCCGCGAGCTCCGCCCGCTGATCCGTCACCCCCTGTGCGACGCGCGCCGCGGCGGTCGCCCTCAGGCGCTCCGCGGCTTGCACCTCGATCTGCCGCTGCGTGCGTTGCGCCGCGATCTGCGCGCGCGACGTCGCCTGCATGGCGACCTCCCGCGCCGCGCCGACCAAGGTGTCGCGATAGGCCGCCACGGCGGCGTCCAGCATCGCCTGCGACGCGCCGTAGCGCGCCTTCAACCGGCCGGCATCGAAGATCGGCAGATGAATGGCCGCCCCGAAATCGGGCACGCGGCTGTCGTACATGAGGATCTTTCCAAGGTCGCGGCTTTGCAGACCGATCAGCGCGTTGATGCTGACGTCCGGGTAGAACTGGGCACGCGCCTCGTCCCGGCGCAGCGAAGCCGCCTCGACCCGCCAGCGGCTCGCCTCCAGGTCGGCCCGCCGCGCGATCAGATCGAGCTTGACCTCCTTCGGCAGTCCGGTACCGACTGCGGGCAGCGGCCTCGGCGACAGTGCGGGAAGCTCGTCGGGAGAACGCCCCACCAGGGCCGCCAGCGCGACGACGCGCAGCTTCGCGGAGCCCTCGAGTTCGGCGATAAGCTCGCGCACCGCCGCGAGTCCTGCGGCAGTCCGGTTGGCCTCGTCCGCGGCATCGAGCTCCGCATGGATTCGCGCCGCCGTGATCCCCTCCTCGCGAAGGATGGTTGCCTCGTGCTCGCGCGCCAGTTGCAGGCGGCTCTGATCCGCCTGCCAGCCGAAATAGGCATCGGCCACGGAACTCGCGAGCATCAATCCCGCCGCGGTCCTGTCCGCGCGCGCCGCGTGCGCATCGTCGACGGCCGATTGCACGGCGTCCTTCTGCTTGCCCCACCAATCGAAGGTATAGCTCGCCTGCAGGCCGAGGTCGTATTGGTCGTACCAATGGAAACCGAGCAATTCCGGCGGAAAAAGCCCATTGTCGCTGAGACGCTGCCTCGAGCCATCGCCCTCGGCTTCCACGTGCGCCCCGCTTTCGGCGCCCGCGATCCGAACGGCCTGCCGGGCGCTGTCGAATCGCGCGTGCGCCGTTGCCAGCGTCGGCGACGAGGCCAAGGCCATGTCGACCAGGCGGTCGAGATCGGAATCCGCGTACCGCTTCCACCAGTCGCTCGCGGGCCACGCGCCGCCGTCTTCGGCCAAGCCGCTCAAAGGCGCTTCGCTGGGCAATGCCGCCGCCGGGGGCTTCGGCGGTAGCCATGCGCAGCCGGCCACGCTGGCGGCCACGATCGCAGCCAGAGCCCGTGCCCGTCTCACTCCGCAGGCTCCTCGCCGGGCGCCGCTGCCGCGTCCTCGAGCGCCGCGCTGATCCGCTTGAGCTGGTCGATGAGCCGCTGCTGGTCGTCAACGGAGAAGTCTTTGAGCACGTCCCGCAGCCCCCGCTGCATCGAGGGCAGGAACCGGTGCACCAGGTCCGTGCCTTGAGGCGTGATGCGCAGCACCAGCTTGCGCCGATCCTGAAGGCTCGCCACGCGCGTGATCAAATCGCGCGCGACCAGGGCATCGGTGATCCTGGTCATATTCGCGGGGCTTTGGGAGGTGCACGAACAAAGATCCGACGGATGGGCGACGCCGTCCGGCTGGGAAAACAGCATGCCCAGCACCCGAAACTCCGTTTCGTTCAAGCCCAGAGGCCGGATGCGGTCCTCGAGCATGGCCGCCATGCCCCGGCCGACGTGCTGCAGGAGGCGGCTGAGCATGACGCTGGACACGGGGAAGTCCGGCATGCGTTCGCGCAACCGTTCGAGGTTGGCTTCCATCCGTTCGATCTCGAGCGACATAATAATCGTTTGACCACTAACCATTCCGTGGACAATAGTTTATCAAAGGAATATAAATTTCGTAACTACTATTGAGTTAAAAAACAACACCTGTCATTTTATGGACCTGCGGATTGACCTCGAACAATATTTCTAACCGTATGAAATCGATATTCCTGTGCTTGGCTTTGCTGCTGTCCGCCTGCGCGGTGGGACCGAACTACAAGCCGCCCGCCGCTCCGCAGACGTCCGGATATGCCGCCCCCGGCGCCGCGTCCACGACTGCCTCGGCGCCCAGGCCGGGGGGCGAGGCGCAGCACTTCGTCGATGGGCGCGACATCCCCGGCGAATGGTGGACCCTGTTCAAATCGCCGCAGCTCAACCAGCTCATCGAGCGCGGCCTCGCCCACAGTCCGACGATCGACGCGGCCCAAGCGGCGCTTCGACAGGCCAATGAAACCATGGCCGCGCAGCGCGGCGCCTTCTATCCCAGCGTATCCGGCCAATACCAGGCCCAGCGCGCGAAGGAATCCGGCGCCGAGCTGGGTGAGCCTCAACTCGGCTCCATCCTGTACACGCTCAACAGCGCAACCGTGAACGTGAGCTATACGCTGGATGCCTTCGGCGGCGTCCGCCGGCAGGTCGAAGCGTTGCAAGCCCAGACTGAATACCAGCGCTTTGCCCTGGAGGCGAGCTACCTGACGCTCACGGCCAACATCGTCACGGCCGCGGTCGACGAAGCGTCGCTGCGTGCCGAGATTGCCGCCACCGAAGACATCGTGGGACTGCAGCGGGCCGAACTCGATATCACGCGCCGACGTGTGAGCGCCGGCGGGGCCTCGCAGGCCGACGTGCTGCAGCAGCAGGCGGCCTTGGACGCCACGCTCGCCGGTTTGCCCGCGCTGCGCAGCCAACTCGCCCAGGAGCGCAATCTGCTGGCCGCCTACGTCGGTGAGTATCCGGCCGACTACGCCGGCACCGAGTTCACGCTCGATTCATTGCAGCTTCCGACCGATTTGCCGTTGAGCTTGCCGTCGAAGCTGGTCCAGCAACGGCCGGATATCCAGGAATATGCGGCGCTGCTGCACCAGGCCACCGCGCAAATCGGCGTGGCCACGGCGAACCTGCTGCCGCAGCTGACCCTGAGCGGCAGCTACGGCGGAGCGGCCACCCAATTCTCCAACGTCTTTTCGCCCTCCTCCGTGGTGTGGAGCCTGATCGGCGGGGTCGCCCAGCCGCTGTTCAAGGGCGGCCAGTTGACCCATCAGCGCCGCGCCGCGGTGGCCGCCGCACAACAAGCGGCGGCCAATTATCGGAGCACGGTCATCACCGCCTTTCAAAACGTCTCCGACACGCTGTATGCACTGCAGGCGGACGCGGACACGCTCGCGGCGCAAAGCGAGGCGCTGGGAACGGCGGAAGGGGCCCTGAAGCTGGTCCAGGCGCAATACAAGAGCGGCGCCGCCAGCCACCTCCAGGTGCTCACCGCGGAGCAGGCGTATCAGAACGCCGTCGTCGCGCTCATCAAGGCGCGCGCGCAACGCCTGGCAGACACCGCGGCGCTGTTTCAAGCACTGGGCGGCGGTTGGTGGAACCGCACCGACCTGGCCGATTTAACCGAGCTGCAAGGGATCCAATAAGTGAACGTCATGGACAACCGAATCGAAGCGGATGGCGCAACGAGTTCGAAGCCGCCTGCGATGACGAAGGCGATGGTGATCGTGCTGCTGGCGGTGGCAGTCATCATGGGCGGCATCTTCGGGTGGCAGCGGTTCATCGGAAAGATGATCGGCAAATCCATCAGCGGCCAGGCCAGCATCCCGCAAAAGGTCTCGACCATCGTCGCCGCTGCGTCGGTCTGGCAATCGCGCACCCAGGCGCTGGGCACCGTGCGCGCCGTCCGCGGAGCCGACCTGGCCGCGCAGGCCTCGGGCGTGGTGGACACCATCCACATCGAATCGGGCACGAAGGTGGGCGCCGGAACCGTCCTGCTCACCTTGAAGCCGAATGACGACCCGGCGAAGCTCGCCCAGCTTCGGGCCCAGGCCGAGCTCGCGGCGGTCACCCTCAAGAGGGATCAGGAGCAATTGGCCGCGGAGGCCGTCAGCCAGGCCACGGTGGACGCCGACAGTGCGAACCTGAAGTCGGCGCGAGCCCAGGTGGCGGCGCAAGAAGCGCTCATCGAGGAGAAGACGGTGCGCGCGCCCTTCGCGGGGACCCTGGGCGTTCGCCAGGTCGACGAAGGCCAGTATCTCGCCGCGGGGACGCACCGTGGTCACGCTGCAGGCGCTCGACCCCGTCTATATCGATTTCTACGTGCCGCAGCAGGCGCTGAGCCACCTGAAGGTGGGCCAGACGGTGGGTGCCGCGGTCGATGCCTACCCGCAGGCGGCCTTTCCCGGCACGATCACGTCGATCAATTCGAAGGTGGACTCGTCGAGCCGCAACGTACAAGTCCGGGGCTCCTTCGGCAATTCGGAGGGGCGCCTCGTTCCCGGCATGTACGCAAACGTCGAGATCGACAACGGCAGCGGCGCCTCCTTCATCACGCTACCGGCCTCGGCCATTGTCTACAATCCGTACGGCGACACGGTGTACGTCGTGCAGCGAACCGGGTCCGACAAGGACCACCCGGCGCTCACCGTCCAGCAGCGTTTCGTGAAGCTCGGCGACACGCGCGGGGATCAGGTGGCGGTCGCCGACGGCCTCACCGCGGGCGATGAAGTGGTCACGGCCGGACAGATGAAGCTGCACAACGGCACTCCGATCGTCGTCAGCAACCAGGTTGTACCGAGCGACGACCAGAATCCGTCGCCGCCGAACGAATAATCCGGAACAGCCCAAGTGAACTTCACCGACATCTTCATCCGCCGGCCCGTGCTCGCGAGCGTCGTGAGCCTCGCCATTCTGGTCGTTGGCCTCCGGTCCTTCAGCTCGCTGCAGGTGCTCGCCTATCCGAAGACGGAAAACGGCATCGTGACGGTCAGCACCTCGTTTCCCGGCGCCGACCCCGATTCGATCGCGGGATTCATCACGACGCCCATCGAAGCGGCCGTGGCGCAGAGCAACGGCATCGACTACATGACCTCGACCAGCCAGAGCGGCGTCAGCACCATCACGGTGAACCTGCGGCAGAACTACGACACGTCCAAGGCCGCGGCGGAGATCAACATCAAGGTGAATTCGGTGCTGAACCAGCTCCCCACGGGATCGCAGCTGCCGACGATCACCGTGAAGGTCGGCCAGACCACCGACGCCATGTACATGGGGTTCTCGAGCAGCGCCCTGGATCGCAATCAGATCACGGACTACATTCAACGCGTGGTGCAGCCCAAATTGCAGGCCGTACCGGGCGTGCAGACGGCCGAGATCCTCGGCGGCCAGTATTTCTCGCTGCGGGCGTGGCTGGACCCCAAGAGGCTCGAGGCATACGGAATGACCGCGGCCGACGTGGCTGCGGCCCTCGCCGCCAATGACTTCATCGCGGCGGTCGGCAACACCAAGGGACAGATGGTGCAGGTGACGTTGACCGCGACGACCAGCCTGCACACGCTCAAGGAGTTTCGCGATCTGATCGTGAAGCAATCCGGCGGCGCGAACATCCGCCTGAGCGACGTCGCCACCGTGTCGCTCGGCGCGGATTCCTACGAGGCGCGCGTCGCCTTCGACGGCAAGCCCGGCGTTTTCATCGGCATCCAGGTGGCGCCCAGTGCCAATCTGCTGACGGTGATCAACGGCGTCAAGGCGGCGTTCCCGCCGATCAAGGCCCAGCTGCCGAACGGCTTGAACGGCACCATCGTCTACGACTCCACCGATTTCGTGAACAGCTCCATTCATGAAGTGGCGCGGACGCTGGTTGAGGCCCTGATCATCGTCATGGCGGTCATCTTCGCCTTCCTCGGATCGCCCCGTTCGGTGCTGATTCCGATCGTGGCCATTCCGCTTTCGCTCATCGGTACGCTGGCGGCCATGCTGGCCCTGGGCTTCTCGATCAACCTCCTGACGCTGCTCGCGCTCGTCCTGGCGATCGGGCTCGTCGTGGACGACGCCATCATCGTGGTGGAGAACGTGAATCGGCATCTGGAAGGCGGGATGCCGGCGACCGCGGCCGCGAGCTTGGCCGCGCGCGAACTGGCCGGCCCGATCGTCGCCATGACGGTGGTGCTGCTCGCCGTCTTCATCCCCATCGGCTTCCAAGGCGGCCTCACGGGCGCGCTGTTCGTGGAATTCGCGTTCACGCTGGCGGCGGCAGTCACGGTGTCCGCGGTCATCGCCCTGACCCTCTCGCCGATGATGTGCTCGCGGCTGCTCAAGCCCCACCGCCCCGATGCGCACGACTGGGAATCGCGCCTGGTGAGACTCATCGACAGCCGCTTCGAAAAGATCCTGCACGCTTACGAGCGCAGGCTCGCGGCCAGCCTGCGCTACACGCCGGTCACCGCCGTCTTCGTCCTGCTGATCCTGGGCAGCATCTACTTCATGTACTCGACGTCGAAGGCGGAACTCGCTCCGCAGGAGGATCAGGGTTTCGTGCTCGCGCAGGCCGTTTCGGCGCCCGATGCGACGCTGCAGGGCAAGTCCATCTACGATCAGCAGGCCTTCCAGATCGCCTCGACCGTCACGCATCCCGACCACGTATTTCAGATCGACGCACCCTCGCAGGCCATCATGGGGCTGGCGCTGCCGTCGCGCGAAAAGCGGACTCAGGGCGCCAACGAGATTCAGCAGGAGCTGGCCCGGGCCCTCTCGGCGATCGCCGGCCAGAAAATCGGCGTCTTCCAGCCGCCCTCCCTGCCGGGCTCCTTCGGCTATCCGATCCAGTTCGCGATCACCACCACCGAGTCCCCGGCCCGTCTCAACGACGTCTCGCAGGACATGCTCGCCGCGGCCGCCAAGAGCGGGCTGTTCATCTTCATCGACACGGATCTGAAGTACGACCTGCCTCAATCCACGATCCAGATCGACCGCGACAAGGCCGCGCAGCTCGGACTCACGATGACGCAGGTGGGCAACGCCCTAGGCTCGCTGCTGGGCGGAAACTACGTGAATTACTTCAGCATGGACACGCGTTCCTACAAGGTCATTCCCCAGGTCGAGCGGCTGTCGCGGCTGAACGTGCAGCAGCTGCTGAACTATCCGGTGGCCAGCATCGGCGGCGTGCCGGTCCCGCTGTCGAGCATCGCCACCATTCGCACCGTCACCGTTCCTGAAACCTTGAACCACTTCCAGCAGTTGAATTCCGCCACGCTGTCGGGAGTCATGTTCCCCGGCGTTTCGCTGGAAGATGCCTTGAAGTACCTGCAGGGCCTGGCGGCCCGAACCCTGCCGCAGGGCTACTCCATCGACTACGGCGGCCAGGGCCGCCAGTTCGTCGCCGAGTCGGGCGGCATCATGACGACCTTTGCCTTCGCCATCATCATCGTCTTCCTGGCGCTCGCCGCCCTGTTCGAGAGCTTCCGCGACCCCTTCGTGATCCTGATCTCGGTGCCCCTGTCGATCGCCGGCGCACTGATCTTCATCGCCCTCGGCGTGCACGGCGCCAGCATCAACATCTACACGGAGGTCGGATTGGTGACCCTCATGGGCCTCATCAGCAAGCACGGCATCCTGATCGTCGAGGTCGCCAATGCCGAGCAGCGAACGGGCAAGTCCAAGCGCCAGGCCATCGTGGCTGCGGCCGGAATACGTCTGCGTCCGATTTTGATGACGACCGCGGCCATGGTGCTCGGCGTCGTGCCGCTGGTGTTCGCCAGCGGCGCCGGCGCCGCGTCGCGATTCGCGATCGGCCTGGTGATAGCCGCCGGACTTTCCATCGGCACGCTGTTCACGCTGTTCGTCGTGCCCGGCGTGTACATGATGGTCGGCGCCGTGCACGGCCGCGAAGAGTCCGAGGAGACGCTCCCCAACCCAGACACAATCAGCTGATCAATGCAAATATCTTATTCAAACTTTAAATCAATAGGTTACTGTCATATTGTGATTTCGTTACGTAGAAATCCCCCGTAACATCCCTATCGCACTGCGGGTCGAGGAACGCTTCAGAATATCCACAATCTCGCGTTGCCTTTTGTTCAATGTCTTGTATATTCGCGATGCAGAGGCTTGATTGGCAAGGCTTCTGTGTACCGGACCATACCTCGAAACTACTTTAAGGTTTCAACGTTGCGATGAAGATGGGGCAAGAATGATCAGCGCTTGGGAAAGTTTGCATTACGCAACGCTTGAATTGGTCCGCTCGACGCCAATTAAACAACGACTGATCGGTGCCTACCGAAAGCACCTTGCCGCCATCCCCGAGGACCAACTCCCGGCCGAAGTCCGCGAATCGTTTGTCAGGCTGATGGATTCACTGCGGTGCGTGCCGCCGCTGCGCGGCGAAGACGCGGTGGCGGCGTCCGTGCGAAAAATGTCCAATCAGGACGCCGATGACTGTGCCGCCCACATCGTCGAGATCTTCGGCATTACCTGCCGGGTGCTCCTCAACGCCGCCCGGGCCAGCGCCTCGGTGGTCCAACTGCACGGCATGGAGCGGGAGCCTGAGGCGGAACGGGAGCTCGCCGATTTCGACGTGCCCGCGTTGATAGCCGCCCATTAGTCGAGTTTGAACTCGATGGTGTCCCAGCGCGTCGTTTCCTGATGCCGCGCCTGGCGACGCAACGCGTCAATCAAATTCCGCTCGTTCCACGCCGCAACTTCGTCCGCCATTTCCAAAATGGCCTTCGGCAGCGGCTCGGCGGATCCGAAATTCTCCATGGCGACCACCGGCCGATCCGCGGCCTTGGCGAAGGTCATTTGGAATGCCACGAGCTCAGGCGCTATGAGGTATGCCGCCGGGACCACCACGACCACCTCGCAGGGGGCGATTTGGCGCCTGCAGCTCCTCACGCTGGCTTTCCTTGTCGATCGGCCGCTTTGCATGCGGCTGGCTGGTGTTCGTGTAATAAAACGTCCCCGACGCCTCCAGGTATTCGAACACCCTCGTGTAGTCCTCCGTTTCCACCCAAACATGGGTGACGAAGAGGCGAATCGGGTTCGACGGGCTCGACATGGGCCTATTGTAGCGTGACGATGGTCATGCGCGAAGCGTGAGGCGTCGATACAATCGCGACCGTGCGCCTACTGATCTATAACATCCGTTATGCCACGGGCACCGGGCCCGCATTCCACCTTCCCGTCCCAGGAGCCGGATATTTGCGCTCCAGCCGGCAAGTATTGACCCAGATTACCGATTTCATCAAGTGCCAGGATCCTGACGTCGTGGGCCTGATCGAGGTGGACACCGGCAGCATTCGGACCGGCATGGTGAACCAGGCCGATTTCATCGCGCGCTCTCTCGGACATTACTCGACGTTCGAATGCAAATATGGGGTGTCCTCCGTCAACCAGTTGATGCCCATCATCCGCAAACAGGCCAACGCGTTCCTCGCGGCGCCTCGGGTTCGCGGTGAGCGCTTTCACTACTTCGACACCGGCATCAAGCGGCTCATCATCGAATTGGAACTGGACGAAATCGCCATATTCCTGGTGCACCTGTCCCTGAAGTTCCGCCATCGCCAATATCAGCTGCGCTATCTCTACGATCTGGTGCGCAAATCCTCGAAGCCCGTGATCGTCGCCGGCGACTTCAACACCTATTGGGGTGATCACGAGCTGTACCTCTTCATGCAGGCCGCCGGCTTGACCAACGCCAATGCCCGAGGCCTGCCCTCCTATCCGAGCAACAGCCCGCGCAAAGAGCTCGACTTCATCCTGCATAGCGGCCGTATCGAGGTGAATCGGTTCGAGATTCCGCCGGTACAGTTCTCGGACCACCTGCCCCTGATTTGCGATTTCACCATCCATGCCCATGCCAAGGCAGCCGCATAGTGGCCTGTGCGACCAGCTTCATGCCGCCCGGCCGGGCATGCGTCAATGTGACCTAATACAGGGACGCACCCCCGGCAGCGTGTGATAGCATTCACAACCAAAATCATAGGGTTGTAAACGAAGGCGCGGGCTATTTCTCGATGGACGACAGACCGATCGACATCTCGATATTGAAGACGTTCTCGCCCCTCGACGGGATGAAGGCGGAGAACCTGCATGCGCTTGCCCGCAAAACGCAGATTCTGGAGATCGACGCCGGGCGTCTGCTGTTCAAGCAGGGCGACACGGACAAGCGGACTTTCTACCTCGTCGCCGGCCAGGTCGAGTTGCGCGCGGACGACAAAACCATTGGAATCGTGCGCTCCGGAAGCCCCGAGGCCCGCGCCGCGCTGGCGCCCGGTTTGCCGAGGAAATTCAGCGCCCGCGCCCTGACCGACATCCAATACATCGTCATCGACAGCGACCTGCTCGACGTTCTTTTGACCTGGGACCAGACGGGCCAGTACGAAGTGGCCGAGTTGCGCGGCGACGGGATGGACGTTTCGGGGGACTGGATGACCACTCTCCTGCAAACCAAGGCGTTTCACCGCATTCCTCCCGCGAACATCCAGGCCATCTTCATGCGGATGCAGCGGATCAACTACCGGGCGCGCGACATCGTCATCAAGCAAGGGACCGAGGGCGACTACTTCTACGTAGTGGTCGCCGGAAAATGCCTGGTGACCCGCGAGACGCCCTTGAACAAGGAGGGCATCAAGCTGGCCGAACTCGGACCCGGCGACAGCTTCGGGGAGGAGGCCCTGATCGCCGAGGCCAAGCGCAACGCCACGGTGACCATGGCGACCGACGGCACCTTGATGCGGCTCGGCAAGGCCGATTTCCAGACGCTGCTCAACGAACCGCTGCTGCAATGGGTCGACTACGACGGCGCCCGGGAAATCGTGGCCAAGGGCGGAAAGTGGCTGGACGTGCGGCTCCCCAGCGAATTCCAGAATTTCCGCATCGACGAGGCGGTCAACATCCCGCTGTACTTCATCCGCCTGAAGCTGAACGCGCTCGACAAGAAAACCCCCTACGTGGTGTGTTGCGACACGGGCCGGCGCAGCTCCGCAGCCGCCTACATCCTGAGCGAGCGTGGATTCGAAGCACATGTCCTGAAGGGCGGCCTGGCCGCCACCGAAGCCGCGCGCTCCCGCAGAAGTTAGCGCTCGCTTCGGGTCGCCCGGCGGCGGTATGCGCGCCGCCGCGCCTGAGGAAGTCCGGTGCGGCTTCCACGGATTCCCTTGTGCGGATCCAGGATCAACACTCCTTCCTCAGGATCCCAACAAGACAGGAAGGAGTCGCAAAATGAATCGCAAACTGCTGCCGTCCGCCGTGGCGCTGGCCGCCGGAGTCCTCTTAGGGGCCGGCGCTTTCTCCCAGGATATGAACGAAATCGTCGTCGAGTCCTCGCCCGCCCATGTGGAACGCGCGCCCGGCCCGGCGGGTGCGACCGTCCACTACGATCTCATCTCCATAAAGTATGCGGTGATGTATTCCGATCTGGATCTCTCGACCCATTCCGGCGCAGTGGAACTGGAACACCGCATCAATGCCGACGCCAAGAAGGGCTGTGCGGCCATCGACAAGCAATATCCCCTGGCCATGCCCGCATCCGGCGACAAGCCCTGCGTGAAGACGGCGGTGGACGGCGCCATGGCCAAGGCGCACGAGGCGATTGCGGCCGCGGAGGCGAAGGCCAAGAAGTAGCCACGCCGGACGGGCCTTTGCGGTCCAGGGCGCTGTCGGGCCGGGCGGGACGAAAGGCCGCCCGGCGGCGTGCCACAGAGGCGCCGGCCGAATCAGCCCTCATCTACATGGTGTGGGTGGGCTTGTCGCCGCCGAGAGCGCCCGCGAGGTAGTTCTCGATCTTTTTCTGCGTGTTGCCGCGGTCCTGGTCGCTGAATTGCACGCCGATGCCGGCCGTCCGCTTGCCCTGCGCGCCCTTCGGCGTCATCCAGATGACCCGACCCGCCACGGGCAGCTTCTCTTCCTCGCCCATGAGATTGAGGAGCATGAACACCTCATCGCCCAGGCGGTAATTGCTGTTCGTCGGGATGAACAGGCCGCCGTTGCGCACGAACGGCATGTAGGCGAGGTACAGTGCGCTCTTGTCCTTGATCGTGAGCGTCAGCAATCCTGGCTTGTTACTTGGACTTCGCAATGAACAATTCCCAAATTACGCAACTACCCCAATGCCACTCGACCGCCGAGCAGCAAGACCTCCAGAGCCAGCTGCTGATTGACGCCGGTCGACGCCAAACGACGCAGGTCCCGCACTCCGTCCAATAAGTCGAATAAGGCTCGTATCTTGGGCTTAAGTAAAGCGGCAGGCAAGCGTGCACGTTCCGCAGTTTGATGTGAATTCCGGCCGACGAGACCCGCATGTACGCGCCGTGTGATCCAGTTCTCAAGCCAGGCGAGCCTCTGCCCCAGGTTAGACTTCGCCCATTCCTCGGCCAGCAGCGTAACATCAACCGACCCGGCCCCAATCGCCCGCAGGCCCTCTTCCATTTCCGCGTCGAGGGCCGCCGTGGCCGTCGTACCAAGCTCCGCCGCCAGCAGCGGCGCCCCGCCCGCCAGCGCCAGCGCCGCATCCCAGTTCTGCTCAGCGGGACCACCCTGCGCCCGCAGCCACGCGATCGCCTCCTCCGGGGGCGGCGCCCGCAGGAGCATTTTCATGCAGCGGCTGGCGATGGTCGCGGGCAGGCGATGCGCGGGACGTGCGATCAGTATCAGCAGGGTCCCGGCGCCGGGCTCCTCGAGCGTCTTCAAGAATGCGTTGGCACCGGCCGCATTGAGCATTTCGGCGCCCTCGATGATGCCGACCTTGTACCCGCGGCGGTAGCTCTTCAACGCCAGCGCACCGATCAGATCGCGAATCTGATCTACCTTGATCTGCTTCGCGTCCTCTTCGATGCGCACCACGTGGAAGTCCGGGTGGGTGCCGGAGCGCAACAGAACGCAGGCGGCACAGGTTCCGCAGGGGCGCGCCGCGGGGGAATCGCACAGCGCGAGCGCCGCCATCCAATGCGCAAGCAGTTCGGCGCCCAGGCCCGGCGCGCTCAGCAACAGGCACGATTGCGGCAGGCGCTGCGCCTGCAGCGCTTCGCGCATCCGCTGCTGCGATTCGCACAGCCAGGGCAGGCGGTCGGCGCTCAGGGTATCCATGCGCGGGATCGAAGCACGGCCGTGATTCGCGCAGCGACTTCCTCCGGCGGCGCCGAGGCATCGACGACGGCCATGCGCCGCGGCTCCGCGCGCGCCCGGCGCAGGTAGCCGTCCCGAACCCGCTGGAAGAAATCCATGCGCTCGTTCTCGAAACGGTCGCGCGCTTTCCCGGCATCGCGCAGCCGCGACCGTTCCAGTCCGATCTCGACCGGGACATCGAGCAGCAGCGTGAGGTCCGGACGGCGGCCGCCCTGCACGAATTTCTCCAGCGATCGGATGTCCTCATCGGGCATGCCGCGGCCGGCTCCCTGGTAGGCGTAGGTCGCATCGGTGAACCGGTCGCAGACCACCCACTTGCCCTCGCTCAACGCGGGCTCGATCCGGTTCGCGAGATGCACCGCCCGCGACGCGAACATGAGCAGCAACTCGGCCGTCGGCGGCATGGGTTCCTCGCGCGGCTGGAGCACCAGATCGCGGATTCTTTCGGCCAACGCGGTGCCCCCGGGCTCGCGCGTCACCAGGTGCGCAATGCCGCACCCGGCCAGGGTGGCGGCGAGCCGCGCCACTTGGGTGGACTTGCCCACGCCCTCGATTCCTTCGACGGTCAAGAACCGCCCCCCGAGATCCGTCATCGCACGGCCTTTTGACGCTGCCGCGCCAGATATTCCGCCACGGCGGCATTGTGTTGCTCGAGGGTTGCTGAAAACACGTGGCTGCCGTCGCCCTTTCCGGAAGCCACGAAGTATAGCGCGTCGGTCTTTTCCGGATGCGCAGTGGCCGAAATGGCGGCGGCGCCTGCGAGCGCGATGGGCGTGGGCGGCAGCCCCGTTCGCGTGTAGGTGTTGTAGGGACCGTCGGTGCGCAAGTCCACCGTGCGCAGCGCGCCGTCATAGGCGTCGCCCAACCCGAAGATCACCGTGGGGTCGGCCTGCAGCCGCATGCCGATGCCCAGGCGCCGCAGGTACAGTCCGGCGATCTTGGGCAGCTCCTCGGGCAATCCGCTCTCCTTCTCGACGATGGACGCCATGATCAGCAGCTCGCCGGGACCGTGCAGGGGAATCGTCGGATCGCGGCCGGCCCACGCGGCCTCCAGCACGCGCGTCAGGGCCGAGTGCGCCTGGCGAAGCAGCTCGATATCGCTGGTGCCGCTGGGAAACCGGTAGGTTTCGGGCAGGAACTGTCCCTCGGGGTTCAGGCCCGGAAAACCGAGCGTGTCCATGAGATCCGGAATATCCGCGGGCAGCGTGGACAGGATGTCGGGATTGCGCCGGATTGCGAGCATCAGATCCGTCACGCGCCACCCGTCGACGATGGTCAGGGAGTGCAGCAGGACCTGGCCGCTCACGATCTTGTCGAGCAGCTGCCGCGGCGTCATGCCCGGCAGGATTTCGTACTCTCCGGCCTTGATGGCGGTATCCAGACCCTTCCATCGGGCGTACAGGGCCCAGCTCCGCGGGCGGGCGACGACGCCCTGCTCGGCCAGGGCCGCCGCCACGCGGCTGAATCGCGAGCCCGGCAGCACCTTGAAGCGCAGCGGTGCGGCGGCGTTCAGCGGCTGATCGAGACTGCGCAACCCCGTCCAGGCCTCGAATCCCGCGACCGCCGACAAGGCCAGGACGGCCAGGGTCAGCATGCCGAGCAACAGACGTCTCACTCAAGCTCCAGGAGCTGCTTCAGCGCCCGCGCGGATTCCAGCCCCGCGAAGCCGACGCGCAATCGGCCGTGCTGGATCGTCGTCAGGGGCACGATGCCCGCCACGGCATTGGTCACAAAGGCCTCGTCCGCCGATTCTACGTCGTCCCAGCGAATGCGGGCCTCCCGCGCGCGCAATCCGGCACGAGCCGCCTGCGCCAAAACCCACCGCCGCATCACGCCGGCCACGCCGCATCGGTCCAGCATCGGCGTCGTCAAAGACGACCCGCGCCTCAGGAAAAAGTTCGACATCGTCCCGCACACGATGTGGTCCTCGGGATCCCGCAACAGCCCTTCCCATATCCGCTCGTCCTTCCATTCGCAGCGGGCGAGCACGGACTCGAGCCGGTTGAGCGTCTTCAATCCGGCCAACCTCTCGTTGACGCCGAGCCGCATCGCGCACACTCGCGCGCGCGCCGCGCCGGGCGCCGGCTCGCGCTCGAGAGGATGAATCGAGACGATGCGCGTACCCCGCTCATCGCCGGTGGGCCGATATCCCCGCGCGCCGACTCCCCGGGTCAGCACCAGCTTCACGACCGCCTCCGATTCCTTCGCGGCGATGCGCGCCAGCTCGCCGCGCAGCCTCGCCGCCTTCGGCGCCCGCAGCCCGAGGCGCCGGCACGCCCCGTCGAGCCGATCCAAATGGAAATCGAGCAGACGAATGGAGCCGCGCCGCACCCTCATGGTCTCGAACACGCCGTCCCCGTAATTCAGGCCGCGATCGCGCGGGTCGACCAGTCGTCCGGGCCGGCCGTCGATCCAGAATTTCATGCGCGGGATTCCAGCGCCCGCAGCAACCCCAAGGCCTTGGCGCGCGTTTCGGCGAGTTCCTGCGACGGACGCGAATCCGCAACGATGCCGGCTCCCGCGCGGAACCGGATTTTCGCGATCGGGGGCTGCGTCTCCCCGACACGGCCCGGCGCCGGCGCGGCCGGCTCGTCGATGTGCGCCGTGAGCGTGCGAATCAAAATATTGAGATCGCCGCTGCCGTCGCGGTTCAAGTATCCGAGCGAACCCGTGTAGGCGCCCCGCCCGCCTCCCTCCAGCTCCGCGATGATTTCCATGCAACGCACCTTGGGGCATCCGGTGATCGTCCCGCCCGGGAACAACGCGCGAATCGCCTGGATCGGGGACAGGTCATCCCGCAGCCGGCCGCTCACGTTCGACACGATGTGGTGCACGTGGGCATAGGATTCGAGCGCCATGTACTCATCGACGCGCACCGTGCCGCCCACGCAGACCCGTCCAAGATCGTTGCGCTCCAGGTCGATCAACATGACGTGCTCGGCGCGCTCCTTCTCGTCGCTCAGCAGCGACTCGATGAGGGCCTCGTCGGCCACCGCCGATGCGCCGCGCGGCCGCGTCCCGGCTATCGGCCGGGTGGAAACGATGCCCCCGCGGATCGACAGCAGCCTTTCCGGCGACGAGCTCATCACGGAAAAACCGCGATGGCGCATCATGGCGGCGAACGGGCTCGGATTGGTCGACCGCAGTCGGGCGTACAGTGCCACCGGATCGATCGGCCGTTCGCAGCTCACCTGCCACTGGCGGGACAGGTTCGCCTGGTACACATCGCCCGCGGCAATGTACTCCAGCGCGCGCGTCACGGCCTTCAGGAACCGCTCCGGGTCGTCCTCCAGGACGGTGATTTCGCCGCCGGTCAATTCGAGGACCGTTTCGCCCGCAGCCGCCTTCGGATCCGCGCCGGGCGGGCCGGCCACCGCGCGCACATGTGCTTCGAAGGCATCGAGGAGCCCCTCGTGCCCCGCCTCGGCCACCACCCAGGACTGGCCTGTGGCGCGGTCCCGGATCCATCCGGCCGGAGTGCGAATCGCCAGGCCCGAGATCGAGTCGGGACTGCGGGGCAGCGTCAAGCAGGGCTCGATCTCCGCAGCCAGCTCGTAACCAAGGTACAGGAGCCACCCGCCGGTGAACGGCAGGGGCGAGGCGCCGGCCGGCCTGCGCAGCGCGCGAAACCAGCGCTCCAGCGCATTCAGGAAGCCTCCCGCGTCCGCGTGCGGCCCCGACAATCGGCCGTCGGCGCCGAGCTCCAGCGTTTCGCCGCTGGCGATGGGCAGTATGTCGAACCGATTGGCGCCTGCGGGACCCCGAGCCGACGTGCCGCTCTCGAGCAGCCCCGGATAGGCGTCCGGAAACCGGCCGACCAGCCGCAATGGCTCAAATTCGGCGGAAAATGAGCGAACCGTTGGTGCCACCGAAGCCGAACGAGTTTGACAGGGCGTACTCGATGCGCATCGGCCGAGCCACTTTGGGGACGTAGTCGAGATCGCAGCCCTCGCCGGGGTGATCGAGATTGATGGTCGGTGGCGCGACCTGGTCGCGCAGCGCCAGCACGCAGAAGATGGCCTCGACGGCGCCGGCGGCGCCGAGCAGGTGGCCGGTCATCGACTTCGTGGAACTCACGGCGAGTTTGTCGGCTGCCGCGCCGAAGGCCCTGCGGATGGCCGTGGTCTCGGCACGGTCGCCGAGCTCGGTCGACGTCGCGTGAGCGTTGACGTATTGCACCTGGTCCGGATTGACCGCCGCATCGGTCAGCGCCTTGGCCATGGCCCGGCGCGCGCCTTCGCCGTCCTCGGGCGGCGCGGTCACGTGGTAGGCATCACCGCTCATCCCGAATCCCAGGATCTCGGCGTAGATCGCCGCACCGCGCGACTTGGCCGACTCGTACTCCTCGAGCAGCATGGCCCCCGCACCGTCGCCCATCACGAAGCCGTCCCGGTCCTTGTCCCACGGGCGGCTGGCGCCCTGCGGATCATGGTTGCGTTGCGAGAGCGCCCGTGCCTGGGAGAAGCCGCTCATGCCGGTCACGCAGGTGGCCATTTCCGAGCCCCCCGCCAGCATGGCGTCGACCTCGCCGTACTGAATCATCCGCATGGCGAGACCCAACGCGTGAGTCGAGGTCGTGCAAGCGGTGGCGACCGCAAGGTTCGGCCCGGTGATCTTGAACTCGATGGACAGGTGGCCGCTCACCAGATTGATGATGCTGCCGGGAATGAAGAACGGCGACACCTTCTTCGGCGAGTGCGTCTCGAGGAACCTGTCGTAGGTGTCCTCGATGGATTCAAGGCCGCCCATGCCGGAGCCCATGAGAATGCCGATTCGCTCGGCATTGTCCGGCGTGACCTGCAAGCCCGAATCGCGCATGGCCTGGATTCCCGCGACGACGCCGTACTGCATGAAGGCGTCCATGCGCCGCGCATCCTTCGCGGTCATGTAGGGATCCAGGTTCAACTCGCGAATCTCGCCGCCGAAGTGGGTGGGAAAGTTGCCGGCATCGAAGCGCTGCACCGGGCCGATTCCGCTGCGCCCCGCCATGATCGAGGCCCACGCCGTTGCAATGTCGTTTCCGACGGGCGAAACGATTCCCAGGCCCGTGACCACGACGCGTCGCTTGCTCAACGGCAGCTCCTAAAGGAAAGGAATTCAGCTAGGGCAGCGAAGGTCTCCATCGGCACCTCGGAAACGCTGCAGCACACAGCCCCCGGCTGATTCAGGCCTTGGCCTTGTGGGAATTGATGTAATCGATGGCCTGCTGCACCGTCGTGATCTTTTCCGCATCCTCGTCCGGAATTTCGGTCTCGAATTCCTCTTCGAGCGCCATCACCAGCTCAACCGTGTCCAGCGAGTCCGCGCCCAGATCGTCGACGAACGAGGCGTCGTTGGTGACCTCTTCTTCTTTCACGCCCAATTGTTCGGCCACGATCTTCTTAACTTGCTGCTCAACAGTACTCATCGTTATGGTGTCCTTTCGGGATAGCTATAAATTCGTTCGCCGCTCGACCAAGGGCTCGCCGCCAGCCTCCGATATCGGCAGGGCGCGTATTTTATGTGAACGCGATCCCGGCGGCTACCGTGGCCTCGCATTTCGCCGCCCGGCGCCCAACCGCGCCTTGACAACGGCGGCGTTTTGGGGGCCGCAAGGTGCCCGTTCCCCGGCTGATTTCGTGGTTTTTGGCGGGGGTCAGACCATGTACATGCCGCCATTGACGTGCAGCGTCTCTCCCGTGATGTACGAGGCCTCCGCGGACGCCAGGAACGCCACCGCGGCGGCGATGTCGGCCGGCAATCCCAACCGGGCCAGGGGGATTTGGGCCTGCAGGGAGGCGCGCTGCGACTCGTTGAGCGCCCGGGTCATATCCGTGTCGATGAAGCCCGGCGCCACGACGTTCGCGGTGATGCCGCGCGAGCCCACCTCGCGCGCCAGCGACTTCGTGAATCCGATCATGCCCGCCTTCGCCGCGGCATAGTTGGCCTGGCCGGCATTGCCCGTCGCGGCCACCACGGAGGCGATGCTGATGATCCGGCCGTGGCGGGCCTTCATCATCCCACGCAGCACCGCCTTCGACAGCCGGAACACCGCGCCGAGGTTGGTCTGCAGCACGGCGTCCCAATCGTCCTGCTTCATCCGCACGAGCAGCATGTCGCGCGTGATGCCCGCGTTGTTGCATAGAATTCCGACGGCGCCCTCCGTTGCCTCGATGTCGGCCAGCGCCGCATCGACCGACTCCTGGTTCGTCACGTCGAGCACCGCACCCCGGCCGCCGGCGTCCTTTAAATGATCGGTGACGCGTGCGGCGCCATCGGCGGTTGTGGCCGTGCCGATGACGCGCGCTCCGTCGGCCGCCAGGCGGGCCGCAATGGCCGCCCCGATACCGCGCGACGCGCCGGTCACCAAGGCTACTTGTCCGTTCAACATGGTGGTCATCCTTCCGGTTAAATCTTGAGCGCCAGCGCCAAAGCTTCGTCGAAGGCGGGGAGTTCTTCCAGCGCCAGCATCTTCAGGTCACGGTTCTTATCGATCCGCCGGTTCAATGCCGTCAGCACCTTGCCGGGCCCGCATTCCAGGATCTGGGTTGCGCCGGCGGCGATCATCGTGCGCACCGTCGCGGCCCAGTAGACGGGCGTATGCAGCTGCTTGACCAGGCCGGCCCGGATCTCATCGGGCTGGCTGTGCACCTTGACGTCGACGCCGTAGACCGCAATTCCGGAGGCCGCCGCCACCGGCGTCGAGACCAGCCGTTCCTGCAGCTTCTGCGCGGCCGGGAGCATCAGGGAGCTGTGGGCCGGGACGCTCACAGCCAATCGCATTGCCTTCCGGGCTCCCCGGGCCGTGACCGCCTGGATGGCGAGATCAACGGCCGCGCTCGTTCCCGCGATCACCACCTGGCCGGGCGCATTGAAATTGACGGCCTCGACCACGCCGTTCTCGGCGGCCTCGGAACAGGCCGCCTCGACGTCCGGATCCTCCAATCCGAGAATCGCCGCCATGGCCCCCTGACCCTGGGGCACCGCACTTTGCATGGCTTCCGCGCGGAATCTCACCAGATCGACGGCAGCCCTGAAATCCAGGCACCCCGCCGCCACCAGGGCCGTGAACTCGCCCAGGCTGTGTCCAGCCATCATCGCGGGCACGGGGCCGCCACGCTCCCGCCACAGGCGGTAGGTGGCCACGCCGGCGGTCAACATGGCGGGCTGGGTGCACTCGGTGGCGTTCAGCGCCTCGGCCGGCCCCTCCTGGCAGCGTGTCCACAGGTCGTAGCCGAGGACGCTCGAGGCCTCGGCGAAGGTGGCCTGGATAACCGGCGAGATCCGGGCGATCGCCTGCATCATGCCGACGGACTGGGACCCCTGCCCGGGAAAAGTGAACGCAAGTGACATGAACTTCAGGGCTCCTAGGCACTGGAACGGTGGCGGATTATAGCGGTACGCCAGGAGAGCGCAGCCCCTGCCGCAAATCCGGCGATGGCGCCGTAGAGATGCGCATCGACGACCACCAGCGGGGGTTCCGGAAAGCCCAGCTGCTCGTAGGCCAGCTTGGCGCATACCCCGCCCAGCAGGATCCAGCGGTCCCAGGCCTTCGTCGCCAGATGCCTGGCGGTTCCCGCCGCCACCACCGCATGCAGAACGCCGGAAGCCCCCACGTACCATTCCACGCGCGGACTCAGCCACCACAGTCCCGCGCTGATGCCCAAAGCGCCCGCGAACACGATGATGGTCCATTCGATCGCATCGTAGTCGTCTGCGAACAACGACCACATCAGGATCAACCCCAGGACGTTCAACGTGAGGTGATGGGCGTCCAGGTGGACCAGATGAGCCGTGAGCAACCGCCACCAGCCGCCGGCCGCAATGCCGCCCCGATCGTAGCGCAGCACGGCGCTCGCCTCATCGCCCAGCCCGAGCACGGCGCCGAGCGCGGCCACGATCAGCAGCAACCAAATCCAGCGGCCGTGGTCCAACTGCAGGGCGGCGCCCATGCGCGAGAGGCGATCGGCGCCTTCAGCGAGCATGGTGTGCGTCCTTACGGGGCATCGGGATCGCCCAATTTGGTATTATGGACAGAACTTTCGAGGTCATCATGCGCAATCGGCAAAGCGGCTTTACCCTCATCGAGATCATGGTCGTGGTCGTCATTCTGGCAGTGCTCGGCGCGCTCGTGGTGCCCCAAATTCTGTCGAAGGTCGATCAGGCGCGGGTCACGGCCGCCAAGACCGACATACGCACCATCTCCGGGGCGCTGGAATCATACCGCCTGGACAACTTCAAGTACCCGACCACGGAGCAGGGCCTGCCGGCG
The DNA here is from genome assembly GCA_963707765.1 of uncultured Gammaproteobacteria bacterium. Taxonomy (GTDB): domain Bacteria; phylum Pseudomonadota; class Gammaproteobacteria; order Steroidobacterales; family Steroidobacteraceae; genus Bog-1198. The sequence goes on from CAVPQZ010000001.1 coordinate 1,480,620, forward strand.
CTGGTCAAGCAACCCGCCGATCCCACGATCACGAACTATGCGCCGGGGGGCTACCTGAAGTCGGTGCCCAAGGACCCCTGGGGCAATCCCTACATCTACGTGACCCCGGGCGCCGACGGACGCGACTACGACATCACCAGCTATGGCCGCGACGGCAAGCTCGGCGGCGAAGGGCCGGACGCCGACATCAGCACCAACACCATCGATCAGCACTGATCGGCCCGCCGTCGGGCGCCGTTACATGCGCACCCAGCGCCCAGCGGAAACGGGCTTCACCCTGATCGAGATTCTCGTGGTCGTGTTCATCATGGCCGTGGTCATCTCCATCGCGGTCCTGTCCATCGGCACTTCCGGCCGCGACGCGCAGCTGGACGAGGAGACACGCCGCATCGAGGGACTGCTCGGACTGCTGCACGAGCGGGCCGTGCTGGAGGGCCGAGATTTCGGCCTCCGCGTGGAACCCACGGCGTACGAGTTCCTGATGTACGTCCCCGCCCACGACCGCTGGGAGAGAATGAGCCAGGAGCGCGAATTCCGGCATCGGGACCTGCCGAAGGGCGTGTCCCTTCAATTGCAGCTCGACTCGCACACGGTGGTGTTGAAGCCGGTGGATCAGAACCTCTCGACCGATCTGGTTCCGACGCCACAGATCGCGGTCGCCGCCAGCGGCGAAGGCACGCCGTTTCGGCTTACGCTGCTGCGCGACGAAACCCATGCGCAGGCGTCCGTCGACGGCGACGCCTTCGGCAAGATCTCGCACGAGAGCTCGAATCAGGTGGAAAAGCGCTCATGAAAGGCGCGCACGCGCGCGGCTTCACCCTCGTGGAGGTCATGGTCGCGCTCATGGTCGTCGCCCTGGGGCTGGGGGCATTGATGGTCGCGGTGACCAGCACGGCCCGCACCAGCAAGTACCTGCGCGACAAGACGCTCGCCGAGTGGATCGCGCTCAACCACTTGTCGGAGCTGCGACTGAGCGCGAACAAGTCCGGGTTGACCACTACGACGCAGAGCACGCTGAGCTCGCAGAGCTCGGATGCCACCGAGGTCAAGTTCGCCAACCGCACCTGGCACTACGACACGCGCTACTTCGACACCAGCTTCACCAGCATGAAGCGCATCGTCGTTCGGGTGTATGCGGGCGATGCCAAGACCAAGGGCAATCCGCTGGCCGAGGCTGCAAGTTTCACCGGGACCGCCATGTCGGCAGCGGGCTCCTCGAACAACAGCGACTGGACGGCGGGCCAGACGACGACGGTATCGCCCGCCTTGACGCCGGGCTCGACCACGTCGCCCGGCCTGCAGGCGCCGGTTCGAAATCCGGTGCCGAACCCGAATCCGACCCCGGCCCCGACCAACCCCACTCCGCCGGAGCAGCCATGACGGCCCCAGCGCGCCGCGGCGCAGGCCGCGCAACCGGGGGCTTCACGCTGATCGAGATTCTGGTCGCCCTCCTGATCCTGGGCATCATGTCGGCATTGGGATACGGCACCTACCGGGCCGCCCGCATTTCGGCCGAGCGCACCGAGGATTCCCTGAAGCGGTCACGCGAGATCGAATTCGGCATGCGCGTCCTGTTCATGGATTTTGCACAGATGGTTCCGCGGCCCGTGCGCGATCCGCTGGGGCAGGACCGCCTGCCCGCGCTGCGCGGCAGCCAGGGCAACGGCACCTCCGCGGCCACCAACGAGGCGGGCTCGCTCGGGGCCGATTCGAAAATGCACTTCGATTCCGGCCCCGGCTTCCAGTCGAGCTTCAGCAGCACCACGACCACCAATCTGCCGTTGGCGGAGCTGACCCGCGGCGGGTGGTCGAACACGGCCGGCCAGCAGCGCAGCACGCTGCAGCGCGTCTCCTACACGCTGTTGAACGATGTGCTGAAGCGCAGCTACACCACGTCGCTCGACATCATCCAGGGCACGAAGCCGGTGACACAGGATCTCCTCACCGGCGTGAAGACCATTCAGCTGCGCTATCTGGACACCAACCAGAATTGGCAGAACCAGTGGCCACCTCCCAACCTGGCTCCGCCCGGGAGCCTGTGGGTGCGACCCGTCGCGGTCGAAGTCACCGTCGAGTTCAAGGATTGGGGCACGATTCGCCGCGTGATCGAGGTGGCCGGATGAGGCCCCGCTCCGGTGGGCGGCGGGCCGCACCGCGGCGGCAGCGGGGCGTGGCGCTCATCATCGCCCTGGTGCTGGTGGCCCTTGCGACCATTCTTGCGACCAAGCTGAGCTACGACGGCTGGCTCGAGCGGCGGCGCACCACGACAATCCTGGCCTCGGAACAGGCACTGCACTTCGGCATGGGCGCCGAGGCGCTGGCCGCCGACGTGCTGGGCCAATCCAGCAGCAGCAATCCCCTTGCCAACGCCCAGGCGCAATCCCAAACCGTATCGGCCAATGCGGGCCAGCAGGTCACTCTCGCGCAGGCCTGGGCGCAGCCGACTCAACCGCTGCCCATCACCCCCGACGACAACGCCGAAGGCGAACCCATCGGCACGCTGCAGGGCGCGCTCGAGGACATGCAGGGCCGGTTCAACCTGAACAATCTCGCGCACCTCGTCCAAGTGGCCGCTCAGGCCGGCGCACAGTCAGCCCAAGGGACCGTCCTCGTGAACAGCGGCCCGCAGGGGGCCACGCAGCGCATGCAGCTCGACCCCCAGCCTCTCCTGCAATTCCAGCGCCTGCTCGTCTCCGTGGGACTGGAGCCGAAATGGGCGGGCATCGCCCGGGATTGGATCACGGCGACGGACCAGCCCAGCTCACCGGACGGCGCCAAGGATGCGATCTACACCGCGCAGACTCCGCCCTATCGCACCGGCGAATGGCCCATGATGAGCCCCACCGAGTTGATGAACATGCCCGGCTTCGGCGCCGATCGCTACCGCAAGATCGCGCCCTACGTGACGGCGCTGCCCGCCTACACGAAGATCAACATCTGCACGGCCTCCGGCTTCGTCATCGAAAGCCTGGCGGACGGCTTGAGCGGCGAGTACTCGAGCAATCAGGAACTGCTGGTGAACAGCCGCAAGGCGGGCTGTTTTCCGGAGCCTCAAGCCTTTACGAACATCTTGAGCGGCCTGCCGGGAAAGCCTGCGGCCGCGTCGATACCCTGGACCACGACCTCGTCGTATTTCCGCCTCACCACGCGCGTTACGCTGGGCACCACGGAATTCACCTTGTACAGCCTTTTGTACCAGGCTAATGGTAAGGTAACGCCTCTGCTGCGCACGTTCGGAACGCTTTAGTACATGGCCCAAACATTGCTGTTACGCCTGCCCGCGCCCGGCCAGGAAGACGCCGACTGGCTGACCGTCGACGGCACCGGAACGCCCCTCACGACGAGACAGCGCGGCCCCCTTTCGCTGGCGGCGGCGGTGGCGCGCTCGTCGCAGGTCGTCGTGATCGCGCCCGCCACGCAGATTCTCCTGGCGGAGCCGGAACTGCCTCCCGGCAGCGGAGCGAAGCTCGCGCGCGCGGTGCCCTTCGCGCTCGAGGAGCAGCTGACCGAGGATCTCGATCACCTGGTGTTCGCCCTGGGCAAGCGCCGCTCCACGGGCGCAACCCCGGTGGCGGTGGTGTCGCGCAGCGCCCTGCAGGGTTGGCTGGCCGCGCTCGATGCCGCCGGCATCGAGCCAGCCGCCGTCTACCCGGACATGTCGCTGCTTCCCTCCAATCCGGGCCAGACTGTGCTGTGGCTGGAGAAGTCGCGCCTGTCGGTGCGCCACCCCGGCAAGCTGCCGTTCGCCGTGGAGATCACGCCGCTCACCGAGGCGCTGATCGTGGCGGGAGTCATCCCCGATCCGCTGGCCGAAGGCAGCGTCGCCGAGCCGCAGAGCGCAATTTTGTACGCGACCCACGAAGACTGGGCAGGCGTGGCGGACGAAGTCGAGAAATTGATGGACCAATTCGCATCCATCAAGGTGCAATTGCTTCCCGATGGACCGCTGCCGTGGCTGGGGCGCAGCCTGTCGCAGACCGACGCGGTCAATCTGCTGCAGGGCGAATTCGCTCGGTCGGTCGATTACGGCGCGACGTGGCGCCAATGGCGAACGGCGGCAGCGCTCGCGATCGCTCTTCTGGTGGTTCACATGGCCGCCCAGGCCGTGCAGATACGGCAGGCGCGGCATGAGACCGCGCAGTTGGACTCCCAGATCGCGCAGTTGTTCTCCCAGGCCATGCCTGCCGAGAAGCTGCACGATGCCCGCAAACAGATGCAGGCGCGTCTCGACCGCATTCGGCACTCGGGACCGGGTGCCGAATATTTCCTGCGCACTCTGCAGGCCCTCAGCGGTGCCATGCCGGCCACGGGCAAGACCAGCATCGACTCACTGAGCTACCGCGAAAATTCCGTGGAGTTGAAGGTGACGGCGCCCAGTCTTTCCGATCTGTCGCAGCTGACGCAGCAACTCGCCAGGCAGGGACTGACTGCCGAGATCCAATCCTCCACCCCGGTCGGCTCGGCCGTCGAGGCTCATCTGCAGATACGGACCGCCGGGTCCAAGGCTCGCCCTTGAACAAGATCCTGGAATGGTATTCGGGCCTTCAAGTCCGTGAACAGCGCATGGTGCTGGTCGGCGCGATCGCCGTCAGCCTGCTGGTCCTGTTCGGCGGACTGCTGCTCCCGTTGGAATCGGCGGTTTCGAACGCGGTGACGACCGAACAGACGCGGCGCGACGACCTTGCGTGGATGAGTGTGAACCTGCCGGAAATTCGCGCGGGCGGCGCGATGGTGGCTCCGGATACCGGAGAGGCCCCGATGGTCCTGGTGGATCGGATCGGCCGCGAGGCAGGCCTGGGCAGCACCATGCGCGGAACCCAGCCGAGTGGCGCCGGCGTGCGCGTGCAATTGGAGGCGGCGCGCTTCGATACGCTGGTCGCCTGGCTCGCCACGCTCGAGGAACGCCACGGGCTGGAAGTCGAGTCGATTTCCGTGGATCGCACGGAGCGGCCGGGACTGGTCAATGTCAACGTCACGCTCACCCCGTCGCGGCGCTAAGCCGCCGCCTCCGGCCTCGAGCTTCCTCAAGGGTCTGATCTTGATCGGCGCCCTGGCGGCGCTGGCGGTGTTCGTCTTCGCCCTGCCCGCCTCGTTGGCGGCGCGCTTCCTGCCCGCGTCCATCCGCGCCGATGATTTTTCGGGAAGCCTGTGGCACGGCTCCGCGGGCAATATCGCGTACAACGGCCACAGCGCAGGCGCGGTCGAATGGCGCCTCCATCCCGGGTCCTTGCTCCGGCTGTCCGCGGTGGCGGATTTGCATTGGGTCAGAATCGGCTTCGTGGCGGACGCAACCGCGAACATCGACGCCCGCGGCTTGACCCTGCGCGACGTGGAGGGCGGTGGTCCCATCGAAGACCTGCGCGACCTCGGCATCGCGGACGCTTGGCGCGGCAATGCGGCATTCAAGTTCCGCGAGATCAGGGTGGCCTTCGCCGGCGCGAACGGAGTGTTGCTGCCGGAATCCGCGGTCGGCGATCTCAGCGTCTCGAATCTGTCCTCGACGGCGGTGGCCAATGGCGCCGATTTGGGCGGGTATGCGCTGCACGTGGCGAATGCCTCGATCACGCCGGGCGCCGACGCGACCGCCGAACTCAGTGACACGGGAGGACCTTTGGAGGTCCAAGCGACGATTCGCATCGCCGCCGGCGGGGGCACCGGAATGCTCTCAGGCACGATCAGGGCGCGGCCGGGCGCAGCGCCGGCGCTGCGCGCCCAAGTCGACCAACTGGGTCAATTGCATGCGCGCGACGCGCAGGGCCGCATTCCGGTCGAGCTTGAATTCACTCTTTGAGGCGAGGCTGCCCTGCCGTGGCCCCAGCTCGGAAACGTCGCAGGAGGTTACTCTAATGCGCAGAGTACTTGACAATCCAGTGTGCAGTCGCTTAAGGTGCGGTCATGGACAGCCCAATTTCGCTGGAGAGCCGCGCGCTCGGAACCCTCGCCTACATTCGCACGTCGATCGAGTCCTCCCGCTCCATGGCGGTGCCGGGCATGGCGGGCATCCTGATGGGCATCATCGGGATCATCGCCACCGTCGCGGCCTCCATGCCGCGGGGAGCCCCTCACTGGCTCGGTATTTGGCTCCTGGCGGCCGCCGGGGCATTTGCGCTCGGAGGAGCCATGATGGCGCGTGAAGCCGCCCAGAGCGGCCACGCGCGCTACTTAGGTCCGGTCCGCAAATTTCTTCTATGCCTGTGTCCCGCCCTGCTGACAGGCACCATCCTGACCGTCGTGTTGTATCGGGCGGGATCCACCAGCCTCATACCGGGCTCCTGGCTGCTGCTGTACGGCTGCGCCGTGCTCTCGGCGAGTACCGTGACCATCCCCCGCACCATGCGGCTGATTTGCATCATGGGCGCACTGTTCATGCTGCTGGGTCTGCTCGCATTTGCGGCGCCGCCGCACACTCACACCCTGATACTGGGCTTGGGGTTCGGTGCGCTCCACACGATCTTCGGGCTGCTGATCGGCCAGGTGAGTCATGGGGAATAGGGTCACCGCGACCAAGCGCGATGAGACGGCGGAACAGCCGGCGGCCAAACCCAAGCCGAAGCCCGTGGTGGTGCCGCGGCCGGGGCCGATCGGCGAGGACGGGTTCGACCGGCTGATCTACGAGCGGGTGCGGCTTGGCATCATGAGCGCACTGGCGACCAATGAAGCGCTGACCTTCAACGAACTGAAGGCCTTGTTCAACGTCAGCGATGGGAACCTGGGAGCGCACGCCCGCAAGCTCGAGGAGGCGGCCTACATCGCCTGCACGAAATCCTTCGAGGCGCGACGGCCGAAATCCGAGTACCGCATCACGCCCGTCGGGCGCAAGGCGCTGCTGCGCTACCTCGAACACATCGAGGCGGTAATCAGGGCCACCCGCCGGAACTGAATCACAAATTTTCAGTAACCTTTCGCTCTACACCGCAAAGTTATCTACAATTCCTCATGCACGTCGCAATCATCATGGATGGAAACGGGCGCTGGGCCACGAAGCGCGGCCTTCCCCGCACCGCGGGACACGTGGAGGGCGCGAAGGCCGTGCGCACTGCGGTCGAGACGGCCTCCCGATCGGGGGTCGACACCCTGACCCTGTACGCATTTTCGTCGGCCAATTGGTCCCGCCCGTCGGCCGAGATCGCGGCCCTCATGAAACTGTTCGGCCAGTACCTGTTCACCGAGACGCGGCGCTGCGTGGAGCAATCGATCCGCGTCAACGTGATCGGCCGCCGGGATCGATTGAGCGAGAATCTGCTGCGCTCCATCGACCAGAGCGAGCGGTTGAGCGCATCCTGCACCGGCATGCACCTGCGCATTGCGTTCGACTACTCGTCGCAATACAGCATCCTCAGGGCCGCCGAGCTCGCCACGCGCCGGTGCGCAGCCGGCGGCGAATTGGCGCCGGAAGAATTCGAACGGTCCCTGCACGAGGTCGATCACTCGGCATCCGATGCCGGCCCGGTCGATCTCCTGATCCGCACCGGGAACGAGCGCCGCCTGAGCGATTTTCTGCTCTGGGAATGCGCGTACGCGGAGCTGCACTTCTCGGACTGCCTCTGGCCCGACTTCGACGAGTCGCGGTTCCGGGAAGCTCTAAACGACTTTGCCAGCCGGCAGCGGCGCTTCGGCGGACTGTCCGCGAAGGCCGGCGATCCCGCCTGAATGCGGCGCTGGCCGGGCGGGCGCGCGCATGTCGAGCAGTTCCTCGATCCGTTCGAACACGGTGCCTAGGATCTGCGGCTCGGGGAGATTCGTGATGCGGAAACAGTTCCTATAGGGCACGTTGAAGCTCACGCCGGGAGCGACCAGCACGTGCTTGTTCTCCAGCAATTCCAGGGCGAACACCTCGTCGTCGAAATCCGGCAGCACGTCGGGTCGAACCTCGACGAAGGCGTACAGCGCGCCCATCGGAGGCGCCAGCCGGAGATATTTGCTGCCTGCGACGCCCTCGACGATCGCCTGCCGCGAGACGTGCAGCCGCCCCCCGGGCGCGTCAGCTCCTTGATGCTTTGATGTCCGCCGAGCGCCGTCTGCACGGCCCATTGACCGGGCACGTTGCTGCATAATCGCAGCGAGCTCAAGCAGCTCCAGGCCGCCCAAGTACTCGCCGGAGTTTTCCAAGTCCCCCGAGAACACGGCCCATCCCACGCGGTACCCGCAGGCCCGGTAGACCTTCGACAGACCGCTCATCGTGCAGCACAGCGTTCCGCTCGCCAACGTCGCCATCGGCACGAACTCGGCGCCGTCGTACAGGATTTGATCGTAGATCTCGTCGGCAAACACCACCAGACCGTGCCTCTCGGCGAGCCGGGCGATCGCCGCCAGGGTCTCGCGGGGGTATACCGCGCCCGTGGGATTGTTCGGATTCACCACGATCACGGCGCGCGTGCGCCGGGTGATCAGCGATTCCATCTCCTCGGGGTCCGGGACGAACCCCCGCTCCGGCCGGCAGGGGTAGTGCACCGCCTGCCCGGAATTGAGGTTGACCGCGGCCGTCCACAGCGGGTAATCGGGGCTCGGCACCAGCACCTCATCGCCCGAATTGAGCAGCGCGCGCAGCGTCAAGTCGATGAGCTCGCTCACGCCGTTTCCGATGAACACCTCCTCGGCGGTGACGCCCTTCACGCCGCGCTCCTGCTGCTGCATGACCACCGCCTCGCGCGCCGGGAAGATTCCCTTCTGGTGCACGTAGCCCTCGCTGTGGCGCAGATTTTCGATCATGGCCAGCCGCATCGTCTCGGGCGTGCGGAACCCGAACGCATACGGGTTGCCGATGTTCAACGAGACGATGTCGTAGCCGAGCCGCTCCAGCTCGAGCGCGCGCCGCGCCAGCTTGCCGCGGATTTCATAGCGCACGTTGGCGAGGCCGCCGCTGGCACGAAGCGCCGGACGTCCTCGGCGCTCTTCGCCGGCGCCTGAAGCGGGATGTTTCATGGGCCTAAGACTACACGAGCTCGGGCCACCGGTGGCAAGCCGCGAGGTGACCCGGCTGCACCTGCGCGAGAGGCGGCACGCTCCGCCGGCAGGATTCCTGCGCGAACGCGCAACGCGGGTAAAACGAGCAGCCGCCGGCGCCTGGAGCGGCGCCGGACTCCTCGGCGCCGGCGGCCATCCGCCCTGGCGGCGGCGCCGACAGGTGCGGCACGGCCGCGAGCAGTTCCCGGGTGTACGGGTGCACCGGGCGGGCGAAGAGCTCGTCGCACCCGGCCGATTCCACTACCCGCCCCCGGTATATCACCAGCACGCGGCGGCTCAGGTGACGCACCACCGCGAGATTGTGGCTGATGAACAGCAGGGCGGTGCCGGTCTCCCGCTGCAGATCGGCGAGCAGGTTGACGATCTGCCCCTGAATGGATACGTCGAGGGAGCTGACCGGTTCATCGCACACCAGCAGCTTCGGCCGCGGCATCATGGCGCGCGCAATGCCGATCCGCTGACATTGGCCTCCGCTGAACTCGTGGGGGTACCGGCGCCCGATGTCGCCGGAAAGGCCCACGCGCTCGAGCATTTCGCTCACCCGGGATTCCCGTTCACGCCCCGTCAGGTGGGGCTCGTGGATGCGGAGCGGCTCGGCAAGCGCAGTCGCCGATCGCCATGCGCGGGTTCAGGCTGGCCAGCGGATCCTGAAACACGATCTGCAGATCGCGCCGCAGGCGGCGCAGCTCCCGGGACTCCAGGGACCAAAGATTCCTGCCCAGGAACTCGACGCGTCCGGAGGTGATCGGAATCAGGCGCAGCACGGCGCGCGCGATCGTCGACTTCCCCGACCCGGATTCGCCGACCAGTCCCACGGTCTCCCCGGGCCGGATGGCGAACGCCACATCCTCGAGAACGGCAACCCTGCCGAACCGCACGTGGAGCCCCGTGACTTCGAGGAGTTCGCCGCTCATGCCGAGAGCGGAAAATGGCATGCGACCTGATGGTCCTTGGGGAGATCCCGCAACAGCGGCCGTTCCACGTGGCAGCGCTCCTGGACGCGTTCACATCGCGGCGCGAACGCGCATCCCCGCTCGATGCCGGTCGGGTCCGGCGGCTGCCCCGCGAGACTGGGCATGCGGGCCTGCCTCGGGGCGTTGAGATCCGGAATGCAGGCGAGCAATCCTGCGGTGTAGGGGTGCTCGGCGGCCCCGAGCATCTGCGCGGTCCCCGCCGTCTCGACGACGCGGCCGGCATACATCACATAGATGCGCTCGGCAATGCCGGCGACGACGCCCAAATCGTGGCTGACGAGAACGATGGCCATGCGCGACTCCTCGCGCATGCTCCGGAGGAGGCCGATGATGTGCATCTGCACCGTGACGTCGAGCGCCGTCGTCGGCTCATCGGCGATCAACACCGAGGGCTCGCACAGCAGGCTCATGCCGATCATCACACGCTGGCGCAGGCCGCCGGACAGTTCGTGCGGATACTGCCTGAGACGCCGCCGCGGCTCGGAAATCCGCACCCGCTCGAGGATTCGCAGGGCCATTTGCTCGGCGCCGCGCCACGTCACCTGGCGGTGGCGGACCAGCACCTCCGCGAGCTGCGTGCCGATGCGCAAATGCGGCGTGAGCGCCGTCATCGGATCCTGAAAGACCATGGTGAGCCTGGAGCCGCGGACTCGATTGAGCTGCGCGGCCGGCAGCCCGAGAATCTCCCGCTCCTCGAATCGCACGCTGCCGCTGGCGCGGGCGCCTTGGCCGAGCAGCCCCATTGCGGCCATGAGCATCTGGGTCTTGCCCGACCCGGACTCCCCGACGATGCCGACGCACTCCCCCGGCCGCACAGCCAGGGACGCGGCGCGCACCGCGGCAACCTTCCGGTCCGCCCGCGCAAACTCGACGCTCAGATTCTCGATGGCGAAAACGGGCGTCAAGGGCAGGAGCCCCCATCCTTGACGTCGAGTGCATCGCGCAAGCCGTCGCCGAAGATGTTCAGGCAGAGCAGCAGCGCGGCGAGGAAGGTCCCCGGCACGAGGAGCATCCACGGGGCCGCCTCCATCTCGCCGGCGCCCTCGGCGATCAGGGTGCCGAGGCTCGAATGCGGCTCCTGAACTCCGAGCCCGAGGAAACTCAGGAAACTCTCGAAGAGAATGATCTGCGGCACCGTGAGCGTCGCGTACACGATCACGGATCCTAGCAGATTCGGCACGACGTGCTTCGCGATGATCCGGCCCGTGCCGGCGCCGGAGGCCACGGCGGCCTCGATGAATTCGCGCCGCCGTATGCTCAGGGTCTGGCCGCGGACGATGCGTGCCATGGACAGCCAGCCCACTGCGCCAATGGTGAGAAACAGCACGTAGCGGCTGCGCCCGAACACGACGGTGAGGAATATGACGAAGAACACCAGCGGCAGGCCGCTCAGGACTTCGATGACGCGCATCATCACGTGGTCGGTCCGGCCGCCCAGATAGCCCGCAACGGCGCCGTAGGCGATTCCGATGAAGAGGCTGACGGCGCTCGCGGCGAGGCCCACCGTCATCGACATGCGGGTTCCGTCGAGAGTGCGCACGAACAAATCGCGGCCGAGCCGGTCGGTGCCGAACCAGTGAGCCCCGACGAAACCCGGCTCGGCGGCGACGTGCGCCCAATCCAGGGATGCGATGTCGTTCGGGTTGAGCCAGGGCCCGACCAGCGCGGTCGCGATCAACAGCAGGATGACGCCGAGCGCGGCCACGGCGGCGGGATTGGAGCGCAGGCGCCGGAGCGCGCTCACCCTGCGTACCTGATTCGCGGATCGAGCCAGGCGTACATGAGATCGACGACGAGGCCCATGGCGATCAGCAATGCCGAGTAAATGACGACCATGCCCATCACCAGCGTGTAGTCGCGGTTCAACGCGCCCTGCACCAGATACCGTCCGATGCCCGGCAGCCCGGCGATCGACTCCACCACCAAAGAACCCGTCAGGATGGCCGCAACCGCGGGAGCAAGATAGCCCGCAACGGGAATCAGCGCGGGCCGCAGCGCATGGCGAAGGATCACGACGCGCAGCGGAAGACCCTTGGCGAACGCCGTACGGATGAAATCGCTGCGCAGGACTTCGAGCATGCTTCCGCGCATCATCCGGGCCATGTACGCGAGCGGCGGCAGGCTGAGCGCGAGCACGGGCAGGATCAAATGACGGATCGAGTCCGGCTCCCAGCCTGCAACGGGAAGCCAATGCAGGCGGATCCCGAACAAGAGGCCCAGGAAAGGCAACACGACGAACGAGGGAACCGCAATGCCGACCACGGCCAGCGACATCGTGGCGTAATCGGCGGCGGAATTGCGATGCAACGCCGCGAAAACGCCGGCAGGAATTCCGACGAGCACCGCAAGAAGCAGCGCGACGACCCCGATCTCGAGCGTCACCGGAAATCCTTGGGCGATGAGTTCGGTGACGGAGAAATCCTTGTACTTGAACGAGGGTCCGAAGTCCCCATGCGCCAGCGCGCTCACATACCGGCCATACTGCTGCCAGACCGGCAGGTCCAGCCCGTAGGCGCGCTGCAGATTGGCGAGAATCTCGGGCGGCAGCGACTGCTCCTGGTCGAAGGGTCCTCCCGGAACGGCGCGGATCAGAAAGAACGCGGCTGTGATGATGATGAAGAGCGTGGGTATCGCCCCCGCGAGCCGCTTGAGGAAATAGCGAGTCATCTCCCGGCGCAGTCTAGCGATTGTCCGCAAGGTGGACAAGCGAAGCGGCCGTCCTTACACTACCGCGCCGGCCGATTTAGGGTAATGCCGGCACTGAAGTGCGCGGCGCGGATGTCCTCGTCGCGCGACCATGACGTGCAACGAGGTTTCATGGAATCCACCCGCCCAATCCGCGCGCTGGCGCGCGGCCTTGACGCTCTCACGATACTCAACTCGCGCGACGGCGCGACCGTGTCGGAGGTCGCCCACGAAATCCGCCTGCCGCGCACCACCGCCTACCGCATTCTGGAAACGCTGTGCGAGGCGGGCTTCGCGTTTCGCGATCGTTTCGATGACCGCTATCGGGTGACCGGGCTCGTGCGCGCCTTGAGCGGCGGATTCCGGGACGAGGCCTGGGTGGCGCGAATCGCGAAGCCCTGCATCGTCCGAACTCGCCGGCGACATTCTCTGGCCTGTGGCCTTGGCGACGTTGCACGGCACCTCCATGCTGGTGCGCGAGGCCACCGATCACACCTCGCCGCTGGTCGCTGTACGCCGGTCGGCCGGGCTTCGCTTCCCGCTGCTCGGCTCCGCCGCCGGCCGAGCGTATCTCGCGTTCTGCCCAGAGCCCGAGCGTGATAATCTTCTCGAACAATTGACCCCGTCGAATAAGAAGGGGGGCGAGCCGGCCGAATCCCAGCAATCGGAATGGCTGCGGACGCTCGGCGACGTCAGGGCGCACGGTTACGCCGTGGTGATGCGCGATCGCGGTCCGGAGGATGAGGTGACCGTCGCCGTCCCGGTGAATTCGCCCGGCCGGCTGTGGGCGGCGCTCTGCGTGCGATTCATGTCCTCGGCCGTGCCCGTGAACGCCGGGCTGGAGCGGTTCCTGCCGGGGTTGCGCGCGTGCGCCGCCCGGATCGCCACGTTGTTGTCGGAAAATCAGGCCCAGGCGCCATCGGCCAGCGCGCCGCGCGGGGCCGCCTAAGGAGTGTCAATGCAGAAGATAATGGTTTGCATCAAGCGGGTCGTGGACTACAACGTGCGCGTGCGCGTCAAGCCCGACGGCTCGGGTGTGATGCTCGATGGAGTCAAGATGAGCGTCAATCCGTTCGACGAGATCGCTCTCGAGGAGGCGCTGCGCATCAAGGAGCGTGTCGGCAACGTCGAGGTCATCGCGGTCAGCGTCGGCGTGGCCGACACTCAGCAACAGCTGCGCACCGCGCTGGCGATGGGCGCCGATCGGGCCGATGCTGGTCCAGACCGATCTCGTGGTCGAACCGCTCACGGCCGCGCAGACGTTCCTGGCCCTGGCCCGGAAGGAGAATCCCGATCTCATATTCCTCGGCAAGCAGGCCATCGACGATGATGCCAATCAAACCGGACAAATGCTGGCCGCGCTGTGGGAGCGGCCGCAAGCGACCTTCGCCTCCAAGGTGCAGATCGACGGCGCAAAGGCGGCCGTCACGCGCGAGGTCGATGCCGGTCTGGAAACCATCGAAGTAGACCTGCCGGCGGTGATCACCGTCGACCTGCGGCTCAATGAGCCGCGCTACGTCAAGCTGCCGGACATCATGAAGGCCAAGAAGAAACTCCTCGACGTCACGACTTTCGACGCGCTTGGCGTGAGCGCCGGCCAGTATCTCAAGACCGTGAAGACCGAGCCCCCGGCGCAGCGCCAGCGCGGCATCATGGTGAAGGACGTGGCCGAACTCGTGGACGTATTGAAGAAGAAGGGCCTAATCTGATGAACAAGGTATTGATAATCGGCGAGCACGACGGCAAGAGCCTGAATCCCGCAGCCGCCAAATGCGTCACGTGCGCGACGGCCATCCCCGATTGCGAAATCACGCTGGGCATCTTCGGCAAGGATACCGCCGCGGTGGCCGGGCAAGCCGCGGCGCTCGCCGGCGTCAAGACGGTGCTGCGAATCGACAGACCCGAAAACGAGCATCCCCTGGCCGCGATCCTGGCGCCGCAGGTCGTTGCGCTCGCCGCGGACTATACGCATGTGTTCGGACCCTCCACGAGCTTCGGCAAGGACCTCATGCCGCGCGTTGCGGCTCTGCTCGGCGTGGCCCAGGTCAGCGATTTGATGGCCGTGGAGGCCTCGCACCGGTTCCGCCGCCCCATCTATGCAGGCAATGCCATCGTCACAGTCGATGCCGACGCCTCGCGCACGCTCGTGGCGACGGTGCGCGTTGCCTCCTTCGAGGCGGCCCCAAACGGCGGCAACGCCGCGATCGAGTCCCGGTCCCTGAGCGTCGCCCTGCCCTCGCACACACGCTATGTGGGCGCCAGGGTGGGCGGCACCGACCGGCCGGACCTGCAGACCGCTTCCCGTGTGGTCTCGGGGGGCCGTGCTCTGGCGAGTGCCGACAACTTCAAGATTCTGTACAGCCTGGCGGACAAGATCGGCGCGGCGGTCGGCGCCTCGCGGGCGGCGGTCGACGCGGGCTACGCCCCGAACGAGATGCAGGTGGGTCAAACGGGCAAGATCATATCGCCGGAGATGTACATCGCCTTCGGCATATCGGGTGCGATTCAGCATCTCACCGGCATCAAGGACGCCCGCACCATCGTGGCCGTCAACAAGGATGCCGAGGCTCCGATTTTCGAGGTGGCCGACGTCGGATTGGTGGCCGACCTGTTCCAGGTGGTCCCGGAATTCGAGCGCCTTCTCGGCGGTTAGGCCGCTTGGCCGGCAGGCCTCCCGGTTCGTCGGGGCGGTCAGGAAAACGCGGCCGCCGCGTCGATCGCAGCGACGGCGAGATCGACGTGCTCGGGGCGAAAGGGCATCGGCGGCCTCAATTTGAGGATGTTGGCCGACGGTCCCTCGGAGCCGATGAGCACCCGGTGGTGCGATGCCAACCGGTTCACGATCTGCCGGGTGCGAGTCCGGGCGGACGCCTCATCGGGCCCCAGAACCTCGAGACCCTGCAGCAAGCCGTGGCCGCGAACGCCCCCGAGGCAATCGTGCCGCCCGGCGAGGGATTGCAATCGCTGCCGCAGATAGGCCCCCGTTGTGCGGGCGTTGGCCATCAACTGTTCGCGCTCCAGGACCTCGAGCACGGCAAGCCCTGCCGCCGCAGCGACCGGGTTGCCGCCGAAGGTCGAGAAAAACCCGTTCTTCGCCTGAAAGGCTTCGATGAGCGCCCGATTGGCGATGACGACGCCGATCGGATAGCCGTTCCCGACGGGCTTGCCCAGCGTCACGATGTCCGGCGTCAAACCCGGACCCGCAAACCCTCGCCGCTCGAATCCCCAGAAATGCGAACCGGATCGGCCGAGCCCGTATTGCACCTCGTCCGCGACGACCAGGCAGCCGGCCGTCCGCAGCGCCGACGCGACGGCGGCGGCCCACATCGGCGGCGGATCGAGGATGCCGCTGCTGGTCAGGGCGCTGTCGATGAAGAACGCCGCCGGAGCGAATCCGCGGCCAGCCAGCTTGCGCACGGCGCCGGCTGCGTCGCGGGCCGCGGCGGCGACCTGGGCTTCGTCCATCACGGCCTCCGCGGTGAGTCCGATGGGCGGCAGCGTCAACGTCACCACCCGCGGATCCAGCGGCTCCCCGGCGCCCGGCGTGAGCGTCGCCACGGCATCGGTGATCCCGTGATAGGCATGAGCCGTCACCACGGCCCCCCGATTGGCCGTCGCGAACTGCGCCAAGCGCCATGCCACGTCGTTCGCCTCGCTGCCGGAATTGACGAAGATGCACGCATCGAGCTCTTTGGGACAGCGCGAGGTCAGCTGTTCCGCATATTCGAGGATGAGATGGTGCAGGTAGCGGGTATGAGTGACGAGCGTCGCCGTTTGCCTCTGGATCGCGCGAACCACGACTGCGTGGCAGTGGCCGACGTGGGGCACGTTGTTGTACATGTCGAGATAGGCCCGCCCCTGCGGGTCGAACAGCCAAACCCCCTCGCCGCGCACGAGATGAAGCGGCTTTTCATAGAATAATTCGGCGCCGGCGCCCATCAGCCGATGCCGCCTGGCGAGGGTTGGCGCAGCCTCCGGCTGCAACCAGGGGCCCTCCGGAAGGTCGCTCGACGCGCCCGCCGCCTCGCGCCATTCATGGGTCAAGCGGGCACGCCCAAGCTCCTGCAACAGCTCCAGCGACCGGATGGCATTGCTTGCCGCTTCGTCGAGCAGCCGCGCGCCCAAGGGATCATGGCGGGTGCGCCACGCGTGAACCAGCAGCGTGACCGAGAGCCGGGCCGCAATCAGGTCGTGCAGCCAGTCGACCTCGCGGGCCTCCACCGGATGAACCTGCGCGTAGCCCGACAGCAGCCGGGCGATTCCCTCGGGGCCGCAGAGGCCCTCGGTGAGCAGTTCGGACATCGCCACGGCCGGCTCCAGGATGAGCGGTGCATGGATCATGTCGCCGAAATCCAGCACGCCGCATACCGCACTCGTCGTGGAATCGACCAGCAGATTGCCCGGATGACAATCGCCGTGCACAGCTTGACTGCGCAGCGCGCGCAGCTCCGGCAAACGCTCGACGAAGGCGTGGCAGTTTCCCTCCACGCACCGCCGCGCCGCCGGTTCCAGATAGGAGGCATGCTCGAGGAGTTCGGGCAGGCGCCGCACGTCCCAGGCAATGTGCTGGTCCAGGGCGGGGTGAAAGAACCCTTGCAGCGCGAGGTCGATTCGCGCCAGGGTCCTCCCCACATGGCCCAACAGATCCACGCTGGGCGGAACGCTCCTGAGCAGCACTCCGGAAATGTACGTGAGGAGGCAGGTGGCATAAACCCTGCCGTCGCGCTCCACGCTGCCGAGGTCGGCAAGGCCCAAGGTCCTTACGAGGCGCGGAACCGGCAACCCCGGGTCCTGCTCGGCCAGGTGACGCAGCACCCGGATCTGGCAGTCCGTGGATTCCGGAAGGGCTTCCCCATCCACGATCTTGAGGACGTGCCCGGCTGCCCCCGCTGCGCCGATGTGAAAGTTGCAGTCGCGCTCACCGGACAGCGGCGCAGCCGGCCCCGCTCAGGCCGTATAGCTCGCGCGCTATCCGCTGCGCCTCGGCCGCACCGAACACCGGCGGGGCGCTGCGCAGAGCCAGCAACGTGCGCAAGCTACAGTTGCTTCAACACGTAGTCCGCGGCGGAAACCTTGAATTCACCCGGTGCTTCGATGTTGACATGCGGCGCGACGCCGTTCTTGACGATGATGGCGAAGCGCTGGCCACGGTGGCCCATGCCGTATCCCGTGGCGTCCAATTCGAGGCCCAGCGCCTTGACGTATTCGCCGTTGCCGTCCGCCAGCATCAACATCTTGTCGCCCACGCCCCCCGACTTGCCCCACGCGTTCATCACGAACACATCGTTGACCGCCGTGCAGGCGATGGTGTCGACGCCCTTTCTCTTGAAGGCCTCGGCATGTTCGACGAAGCCCGGCAAGTGCTTGGCATCGCAGGTGGGCGTGAAGGCGCCCGGCACCGAAAACAGCACCACCGTCTTGCCGTTCGAACAGTTCGCCCGTGGTGACCTTCTTCGGGCCGTCGCCGGTCATGCGAGTGAATTTGCCCTCGGGCATTTTCTCGCCCGCTTTGATGGACATGTTGCCTCCCTTAGGGCTTAGGAGCCGAGTTTCTCTGAATACAGATCCCACAGCCGCATTACGCGCGGGCTGATGTTCGGCACGTTCTTCAATCCGAAAAACGCCTTCTTTGCGTCCGCGATGTTCTTGAGCTGTACCTCGCGACCGGCCCAGGTAGACGTACGCCTCGTCCAGGTGTTTGATTGCCCTGTTTCTGCAGGCCGCGGCTGATGGCCGTCACCGCGTTCTGATAGTCGCCGAACCCGAAGAACACCTCGCCCGATTTGACGTCGAGTTCGCCCGCCGGGTTCTTGGCGGCCTCGGCGTCGAACTGCGCGGCTCCCTTCTTGTCGGCGTCCGCACGCGTCTTCAGCGCGGCTGGAGGCGGCTGGCGCGGTCCTTGTCCTTCTGGTCGGTGAACAAGCCGGCCGACATGCCCTTCTCGATCACCATCTCCGCTTCGCCGGGGAGCGCCGCATCACCCAGCAGCTGCGCCATCTCCATGTAATCCGAACCCTTGTCCATGGCATTCGTGTCGTACATGACCCGGTAGATCATCAGCAGGTTGTGGTCGTCCCGCTCGTCCTGGCGCTCGATGCGCAAGCAGCGTGTTCCAGTAGTTCGTCTTGTTCGTGAGCTTGATGAGATCGACCAGCACCGTCGCCATCGCCGCGTTGTCGCCCGCATCGGAGGCGCACTGCAGCTTGAACTGGTAGAGCGTCTCCTTCGGCGCCTCGCCCGACTTCTTGGCATAGGCAATGGCCTTGTCGGCCCAGAGTCCGGAATCCTTGCAGTCCTTCTGCAGGTAATAGATCTGCGCCATCACCAACAGGTCGTCCCCGTTCGCGTCTCCGGCGTCCGCCACCTGCTTGCCGTATTCCAGCGCCTTCGGGTACTGCTGGTTGCCTGCGGCCAGGCGGAACAGCGTGCGCTTGGTCTTGGCCGCTTCCTCGGGCGTGTACTGCCCGTGGCCAGGGCCTGCTCATAGTTCTCCTGGGCGTCCTTGAGCTTGTTCAACCGGACGTCGGCGAACGCCTTGAAATCGAATATGGTCTTCTTGTCGAACGGCGTGAGCCCGGACTTTTCCGAGGCGGCATCCAGGTTCTTCAGCGCTTCCTGCCACTGGCCGGCCTGCAGCGCCTTCTGTGCCGCGGTCATTTCCTTGGCAATGACGCGGCTGATTTCCTGTTTCTTGTCCGCCGCGAACGACACATGCGCCGCGGCCATGCTTGCGACGGCCAGCACCATGGCAAGAACCAACTTATGTCGAACGTTCTGGGTGGAATGGGACATTGGCTAACCTCGCAACCTTGAATTCGATTTTGTTCTGCAGATTGAATCAAACAAAAGGCGCGCCAAGGGGCTGACGCGCCGTAATACCCGCCGGATCGTTATTATCAGAACAAATTATTGTTGACGAATCCGATCTTCTTCAAGCCTCGGCTCTGCAAGTCCGCCAAGGTCTGCGCGACCCTCTCGTACTTGGCAAACTTATCGACCTGGATGTGCACTTCCGGCTGCGGATCCTTCACGGCCTCCTGCGCGATGTAGGCCTGCAATCGTCGCCCGGTCCACGGGATTGCCGTTCCAAGCCATCGTGCCGTCGAAATCGATGGTCAGATTGATGACCTCGGGCGGCGGCGGCGGCACGAAGTTCGGCGGCGGCGGCAACGGATTATCGATCTTCACCGCGTGCGTCTGCGGGGGCAGCGAGATGATGAAAATGATCAGCAGCACCAGCATGACGTCGATCAACGGCGTCATGTTGATGTCCGTAAAGGACTGGCCCTCGGCGCTGCCAATTGCCATCGCCATTTCGATATCTCCTAGGGCGCTTCGCCGGGGTGCAGCGGCGAAGTCAAGAACGCCACTTTCCTGATGCCGATCTGCTGGGCGGCCACCAGCACCTGGCCCACATACATGTAGCGCGCATCGCTGTCGCCGCGGATATGCACTTCGGGCTGCGGGTTCATCGCGGGCGATGGACCGCAGCTCGGCCTTCAAGGCGTCCTGGTTCTCGAGGAGCCGGGCATTCCAGTAAATCTCGCCCGACTTGTCGACGGCAATGGTCACGTCTTCCGGCTTGGTGACCGTCGGAAGATTGTTCGCCTTCGGCAGATTGACCTTGTGCTCCTTCAAAGCCACGGGGACCGTGATGATGAAGATGATCAGGAGCACCAACATGACGTCCACCAGGGGCGTCACGTTGATGTCCGAGAGCACCTCGCCTTCGCTGCTTCCGCTAGCGCTCATTGCCATGAGGGCGAACTCCTAGCGCGCTGCAGCAGGAGCGGGTTTGCCGACGGGCGGCGGAGTCTTCTCCATGCCCAAGCCCATCTTGGCGCCCGAGATCAGGTAGGCATGCAACTCGTGCGTGAAGTGGCTGACGCCCTCCTGCAGGTTGCTTGATTGCGGCGCAGCAGTACGTTGTAGCCCAGCACGGCCGGCACGGCGACGAACAAGCCGATGGCCGTCATGATCAAGGCCTCGCCGACGGGTCCCGCCACCTTCTCGATGGAGGCCGACCCCGAGGCGCTGATCGCGATCAAGCGCGTGGTAGATGCCCCACACCGTTCCGAACAGTCCGACGAAAGGTGCGGTGGAACCCACCGAGGCGAGCACCGGCAAGCCCGGCCTGCATGCGCCCGATGATGGTGTCCGCCGTCCGCTGCAACGACTCGGTGATCCAATCGCTGGTGCCGATGGCCCCCGACAGCCGGGCCTTGTTGGTCTCGTGGTATTCATAAGCCTGACGACCCGTTTCGGCCAGGGCGCGGAAGGGATTGGAGTCGCCCTTCAGCTTGCCCAGCGCATCCACCAGACTTGCGGAGGACCAGAATTCCTTCTCGGCCTCGATCGCCTGCAGGCGCTGGCGCCGCTGGTCGAAGAATTTCGTGATCATGATGAACCACGTGAGCAGCGACATGATCAGCAAAATCACGAGCGTCGACCTTGCGACCAAGTCACCCTGCTGGATGAGGGCGCCTAAGCCAAATGGATTTTCTACGGTATTCGTTGGCATGGACCGATTCCTCTACTTGAGATACTAAAAATTGATTATTGAAAAATTCCGCTCCACCAGCGAGCTCTACTTGTTGGTCAGCTTCCAGGAAATGGGTATGGATACCGTCTTCTCGACCGGCTTGCCCTCCTCCGTCGCAGGCAGCATCCGCTGCCCGTGAACGGCCTTCAGGCACGCTTCATCCAACCGCGGGAACCCTGAACTGGTCTGTATGGTCTCGGCTGACACTTTGCCGTCGGCGGAGACCGTCATCGTCACCACGCACCGGCCTTCTTCATTGGCGCGCTTCGAGGCGTCCGGATACCACTCCTCGCCGATATGCAACGGGTGCTTCGGATCCATGCGCGGCGGTGTGCCGGCCACCCTGGGCGCGGGCGCGGCGACCACGGGTGCAGGAGCGACCGGCTGCGTCGTGGTGACGGTCTGGATGGCGTTGGTCTGCTCTTGGGGCGCCTGGATGTCGACGAACTCCGGGGGCGGCACGTAGGGTTTGATTTCCTCGAGCTTCGGCGGCGGAGGCGGCGGCTTGTCGACGTCCTTGGGTTTGTCGATCTGGGCAATTTCCACCGGCGGAATGATGTTCTGCGCCAGGCGCTGCGCCAGGCCGGTGTAGAACGCCCAGCCTACGACGACGTGCAATATGATGACGACAAGGAGGGCAAGACCTCTCTTGCCCGTGAACAGAGATGGCTCTTCGTATCTATACATCATTCTGGTCGCGCCCTTAAGCCCCTACGTTTGATCTCAGTGACCCGCGCGTATGCGAACTGGACAATCGCGCATCATTCTCGAGAGGCCGCAGCCACGAACGGAATTCACCGTCCACCACACGACATACGTCACCCTTCGTCCCCTACGCCCTCCGCGGCAATCCCCTGCGGCGGCCCTCAATCAGAATCCCTTGGCGAGCAATCCATTTCCCTTAACGAGTAAAGAGACTGACACATATCTCGCCCGTACTGCAAGCACGACTTGACTTACTCCAAGTCGGTTACGGCACCGAGCGATGCGCTGCTGACCGCCTTTGAATACTTGGCCAGAGCGCCGCGGCGCGCATACAACTTCGGCGCCTTCCAGCGCTTGCGGCGCGCCTTGAGTTCCGCCGCGCTCACGTGCAGCGTGATTTCTCGGCGCTCCGCGTCGATGGTTATATTATCCCCCGATTCGACCAACGCCAACGGCCCCCCGACCTGTGCCTCCGGCGCTACATGTCCCACCACGAATCCGTGGCTGCCGCCTGAAAATCGGCCGTCGGTGATCAGCGCGACCTCGGCTCCGAGGCCGCGCCCGACGATGGCCCCCGTGGGGCTCAGCATCTCGCGCATTCCGGGCCCCCCCTTCGGTCCTTCGTAACGGATCACGACCACGTCGCCCGCCTTGACCTTGCCGCCCAAGATGCCCTTCAGGGAGGCCTCCTCGGAGTCGAACACCCGTGCGGTCCCGTTGAAGCGCAATCCTTCTTTCCCCGTGATCTTGGCCACCGCCCCCTCGGGAGCGAGATTGCCGTACAGGATCACCAGGTGACTGTCCTTCTTGATGGGGTCGCCGAGCGGCCGCACGATGTCCTGTCCCTCGGGGTACGGTTCGACGGCGCGGAGATTTTCCGCCAGGGTCCTGCCGGTGACGGTCAGCGTATCGCCATGCAGCAATCCCGCCTCCAGCAGAGTTTTCATCAGCGGCTGAATGCCCCCGATGGCCACGAGCTCGGACATCGAATAGCGGCCGCTCGGCCGCAGGTCCGCGAGAACCGGCACGCGCTTGCCGATGCGGGTGAAATCGTCGAGCTGCAATTTGACGTTGGCCGAAGAAGCAATGGCCAGCAAGTGGAGCACCGCGTTGGTGGATCCTCCCAGGGCAATGCAGACGGTGATGGCATTCTCGAAGGCCCGCCGCGTCATGATCTGGCGCGGCCGCAGGCCCAGTTTTATGAGTTCGACCACGGCCGCCCCGGCACGGCCGCAATCGTCGCGCTTCTGGCTGGATACGGCGTCTTGGGCAGAGCTGTTGGGCAGGCTCATGCCGAGCGCCTCGATGGCGGACGCCATGGTGTTGGCCGTGTACATCCCGGCGCAGGATCCCGGACCTGGGATTGCGCTGCGCTCGACGAACTTGAGTTCCTGCTCGGATACCGTGCCCTGGGCGTAGCCGCCCACCGCCTCGAACACCGACACCACGTCGCGCTTGCCCGCTCCGGGGCGTATGGTGCCGCCGTAGACGAATACCGACGGCCGATCGAGCCTCGCGATCGCCATCAGGCAGCCCGGCATGTTCTTGTCGCAACCCCCGATGGCGATCACGCCGTCAAATCCTTGCGCGCCCACCACCGTTTCGATGGAATCGGCAATGACCTCGCGGGACACCAGGGAATATCGCATGCCGGGCGTGCCCATGGAGATTCCATCGGACACCGTCACGGTACCGAAGGTCACCGCTTTGGCTCCCTGGGCCTCGACGCCGGCCGCGGCCAGGCGCGACAGTTCATCGATGTGCATGTTGCACGGAGTCAGGTTGCTCCAGGTGGAGGCGATGCCCACCTGCGGCTTGGCGAAGTCCGCGTCGGAGAATCCGACCGCATGGAGCATGGCGCGCGCCGGCGCCTGCTTGATGCCGTCCACCACCAATCGGGAATAGGGACGGATATCCACCAGACTGGGCTTCTTCTTCATGTGTCCTGAATGCGGCGACTCGGCGTCGCGGAATCGGGCGCGAAGCTTAAACGCGCCCGCCCGCGGAGCGCAACGGGAATGTGATGCCGCCAGGCGCCGCGCCGCCCGGAGCGCGCCCATACCGCGCCACGAGAAAGCGGTACACGCCGCGCGCGGCCTGCACTTCCGCGCCCACGCCCCGCCCGGGCCGCTCCTTCGAATTCCAGGCGAACAGGTCGAGGTGCAGCCAATTCGCGGTTTCCGTCACGAAGCGCTTCAAGTAGAGCGCCCCGAAGATGGCGCCGGCCAGTCCGGATGACGCCACGTTGTTCAAATCCGCGACTTTGCTGGCGAGTTCATCGTCATACGGCATCCAAAGCGGCATGGGCCATACCGGATCGTGCTCGGCCGCCGCGACCCGAGCCAGGTCGGCCACCGTCGCCTCGTCATTGCCGAAGAGCGCCGGCAACTCCGGGCCGAGTGCGGCGCGGGCGGCGCCGGTCAGCGTGGCGAAGTCGATGAGCAGGTCGGGGCGCTCCGTGTCCGCCAGGGCTAACGCATCGCACAATACCAGGCGCCCTTCGGCATCCGTATTGCCGACCTCGACGGTGAGGCCCTTGCGCGTCGACAGGACGTCTCCGGGCCGGTAGGCGTTGCCGCTGATCGAGTTCTCCACGGCGGGAATCAGCACCCGCAGCCGGGCCCCCACGCGCGCGTGCATCAGCATGTTCGCAAGGGCGAGCGCCACGGCGGCCCCGCCCATGTCCTTCTTCATGAGCGCCATGCCCGAACCCGGTTTGATGTCCAGCCCGCCGCTATCGAAGCACACACCCTTGCCGACGAGGGTCAACCGCGGCCACGCATCCGATCCCGGCGGCGACCAATCGATCTCGACGAGCCGCGGCGCCGACGCGCTCGCGCGGCCGACGGCGTGAATGGCGGGAAACCCCGCCGTCAGCAGCTCATCCCCGACCCACTCGCGAAAGCCGGCGGAATGACGGGCGGCAATCGCCCGAGCCGCATCCGCGAGTTCGGCAGGCCCGAGGTCGTTGGCCGGCGTGTTGATCAGGTCGCGCGCCATCTTCAGGGACTCGCCCGCGGCATCGACGAAGGCCGCGTCGGCGTTCGGCGGCGGCGTCAGCGCGGCTCCTCGGTCCCTGCCGCCCGCACGATAGCGATCGAAGCGGTAGGATCCGTACGCGAACCCCAGGCTCAAATGCGTCGCCTCTGCCTCGCTCCATGACTGCGCCAGGTGAAACCGCCGCGGCGGCAGTCGCTCGGGGAATCCCGCGGCATGCCAGAGACAGATGCCCCCGAGGCGCTTGCCGAGGCCGCCCACCGCCATCTGCAGCCTGCCGCTCGCATCCGGCACCAGCAGCACGCGGTGCTTCTCGCCCTTGAAGTGCTGCTCGGCGAGCCATGTCGAGACTGCGGGCTCCTGCGCCGTCCGCCACGGCTCGATCTCATCCTCGTACAGCAACCAGAGGGGAATGGAATTGTCGGCATCGAAAGTCATGGATGGCAAACCTTAAGCTCTCTGTGGCAATCGTTCCATAGACCCGGCATGCCGGCCGGCTGAGGATCCCGGCCGCTGCCGGTGGACCGCGGCCGCCGCCCAGTCTTGAGGATCAAACGCCGGTCAATGTCTTGCATGCCGGTCAAAGTCTTGCATGATATGAGATTCTGTGTTGCTATTTGCGGCTCGATAACAGGACGGCGAAACTCCCCTAAGCTATCAGGGACTCCGCTCGGGCTCGAAGGCCCAAGATGGGGTTCTGCATTATTTAAGATTCCACTCTCTAGACATCTTGCAACCGGGTTCATTCAGGAGCACCACATGCGTTTGTATTCGCAAAAAGACGTCGACCTCAAGGCACTCCGCGGGGCGCGCATCGCCGTTCTCGGGTATGGGAGCCAGGGCCGGGCGCACGCGCTGAATCTGCGCGACAGCGGCTACGACGTCGTCGTGGGCGTTCGCAAGGGCGACAGCTGGGCCAAGGCCAAGAAGGACGGACTGCGGGTCACGGAGCCCAAGGCAGCGGTTCACGGTGCGCAGCTGGTCGCGATGCTGGTGCCGGACATGGGGCAGAAGGCGCTGTACAACGAGCTGAAGGCGGATTTCGAGAAGGGCGCGACGCTGCTGTTCGCCCACGGATTCAACGTGCACTTCGGCCAGATCAAGCCCCGCAAGGATCTGGACGTCGTGCTCATCGCCCCGAAGGGTCCCGGAGACTTGGTGCGCCGCCAGTACCAGCAGGGGCGCGGCGTTCCATGCCTGTTGGCGGTCGCCCAAAATTCTTCGCGCCGGGCCAAGGCCAAGGCGCTCGCCTATGCCCACGGCATCGGCGGCACGCGCGGCGGCGTCCTGGAGACGACGTTCGCCGAGGAGACCGAGACGGACTTGTTCGGCGAACAGGCCGTGCTCTGCGGCGGCGCCACCGAACTGGTGGTCAAGGGCTACGAGACCCTGGTCGAGGCCGGATACCAGCCCGCGGTGGCGTACTACGAGTGCCTGCATGAATTGAAGCTCATCGTCGACCTGCTGCACGAGGGAGGCATCACCAAGATGCACCGCTTCATCAGCGAGACGGCCAAGTACGGCGATCTGACGCGCGGGCCGCGCGTGGTCAACAAGGCCACGAAGCGGGAGATGAAGAAGATCCTCGCCGAAATCCAGCAGGGCAAGTTCGCCCGCCAATGGATCGCCGAGACGAAGAGCGGCCGGCGCAAATACTCGAAGCTGCTGAAGGCGGATATGGCGCACTCGATCGAGAAGGTCGGGGCGAAGCTGCGGGCGCGCATGCCCTGGCTGGAATCCTCGCGGGCGTAGCGGGTCGTGGCCAGCCGCACGCTGTTCGACAAGGTCTGGGCCGATCATGAGGTCGTCCCGGAAACCGCGCAAACCCCGGCAGTGCTCTACGTGGATCTGCATCTGATCCACGAGGTCACCTCTCCGCAGGCGTTCAGCGTGCTCAGGTCGTTGAAACTCCCCGTGCGCCGGCCGCAGCGCACGCTGGCGACCATGGATCACTCGACGCCGACGATCAGCGACCAGGTGCACGGGCGCGCGCCCCAGGCGGACGCCGCCGCGCGGCAGGTGCGCCAGCTGCAGGTCAACGCCGCCGAATTCGGCGTCGAGCTGTTCGACATGCGCGATGCGCGCCGCGGCATCGTGCACGTCATCAGCCCCGAGCTCGGGTGCACCCGGCCCGGAATGACCATCGTCTGCGGCGACAGTCACACGAGCACGCACGGGGCGTTCGGCGCCCTCGCCTTCGGCATCGGCAGCACCGAAGTCGGGCACGTGTTTGCGACCCAGTGTCTGCTGCAGCGCAAACCGAAGACGTTTGCGATCAACGTGGAAGGCGCCCTGCCGCCCGGGGTCTCGGCCAAGGACCTGATCCTGGCCATCGTCGGCAAGATCGGCGTATCCGGCGGGACCGGCTGCGTCTTCGAGTATCGCGGTTCGACCATTCGCGGCATGTCCATGGACGAGCGCATGACGATCTGCAACATGTCCATCGAGGCCGGGGCGCGTGCCGGCATGATAGCGCCCGACGAGACGACCTTTGCCTACCTGCGGGACAGGCCGCGCGCCCCGCGCGGCGGCGACTGGGATGCTTCCGTCGCACGCTGGCGGTCCTTGGTCAGCGATCCGGGCGCCCGCTTCGACGCGTCCGTGGACATCGACGCGTCCGCCTTGCAGCCCATGATCACCTTCGGCACGAATCCCGGGATGGTGGTGCCGATCACGGCGGCCATTCCGGCGGCGTCCGCGCCATCGGATCCGGTGCTGGAAAAGTCCCTCGAGTACATGGGTTTCCATTCCGGCGAGAACATGCTCGGCAAGCCGGTCGACGTCGTCTTCATCGGCAGCTGCACCAACGGCCGCCTTACGGACCTGCATGCCGCCGCGCGAATCCTGAAGGGCCGCAGGGTGGCGGCCGGTGTGACGCTGCTCATCGTGCCCGGGTCGCAACAGATCAAGCGCGAGGCCGAAGAGCTGGGACTCGCGCAGATCTTCAAGGACGCCGGCGCCGAGTGGCGCGAGTCCGGGTGTTCCATGTGCCTCGGCATGAACGGCGACACCGTTCCCGCGGGACGGTACTGCGTGAGCACCAGCAACCGCAACTTCGAGGGACGGCAGGGCATCGGCGCGCGCACGCTGCTCGCGAGCCCGATGACCGCCGCCGCCAGCGCGGTGCAGGGCAGGATCGCGGATCCGCGGGAGCTGTTGCGATGACCCCGCTCACGCAGGTGCGCTCCCGGACCGTGGTCATCGCCTCGACCAACATCGACACGGACCAGATCATCCCGGCGCGGTTTCTGACGACCACCGACAAGATGGGCCTCGGCGAGCACCTGTTCGCCGACTGGCGCTATCTGGCCGACGGCGCGCCGAACCCGGCCTTCATCCTGAACCGGGCGCAGGCCGGCGGCTGCCGGATTTTGGTGGCCGGACGCAACTTCGGTTGCGGTTCGTCCCGTGAACATGCGCCCTGGGCGCTCCTTGCCTACGGATTTCAGGCCGTCATCAGCACCGAAATCGCGGACATCTTCAAGTCCAACGCGCTGAAGAACGGCCTGCTGCCCATCACCGTCGATGCGGGCACGGCGCAATGGCTGCTGGAACATCCAGGCGCCGAGGTCGACATCGACCTGCAGGAAACTTGCCTGCGGTTGCCGAACGGCGCCGCGGTGAGCTTCCCGATCGAAGCGTTTGCGCGCTATTGCCTGATGCACGGGACCGATGAACTCGACTTCTTGCGCGGCAAGCTGCCGGACATCGAACGCTACGAGCGCGCCCGTCCATGGTGAGCGCGACCATCGCGGTGCTCGCCGGCGACGGCATCGGCGCCGAGGTCACGGGGGAGGCGGTTCGGGCGCTCGGGGCGGTCGGGCGCAAATTCGGACATTCAATCGGGTTCGAATCTGCGCTGGTGGGAGGAGCCGCGATCGATGCCACCGGGGAGGCCCTGCCCGGCGCCACGCTCGGGCTGTGCCGCCGGTCGGACGCCATCCTGCTGGGTGCCGTCGGCGGACCCAAGTGGTCCGCGCCGGACGCCCCGGTGCGCCCGGAACAAGGGCTGCTCGGCCTGCGCAAGGCGCTGGATTTGTTCGCCAACCTGCGCCCGGTGGTGCCCCATCCGGCGCTGCTCGGCGCGTCGCCCATCAAGCCCGAACTGCTTCACGGCGTCGATATCATGGTGGTGCGCGAACTGACCGGCGGGATCTACTTCGGCGACAAGCGGCGCAGCGCCACCGAGGCCGTCGATGTGTGCCGCTACACCGTGTCCGAAATCGAGCGCGTGGTAAGGCTCGGCGCCCGCCTCGCACAGGGCCGGCGCAAGAAGCTCACCTCCGTCGACAAGGCCAACGTCCTCGAGACCTCGCGCCTGTGGCGCTCCGTTGTGGAACGGATCCTGCCGCGCGAATTCCCGGACGTGAATTTCAAGCACATGCTGGTCGACTCTGCTGCGATGCATCTGCTGCGGCGGCCGCGGGACTTCGACGTCATCGTGACGGAAAACATGTTCGGCGACATTCTCACCGACGAGGCGTCGATGCTCGCGGGCTCCATGGGACTTCTGCCGTCCGCGTCGCTCGGCGCCGCGGCGCGCGGCGGCCTGTTCGAGCCCATCCATGGGTCGGCGCCCGATATCGCGGGACGCGGCATCGCCAATCCCTATGCCGCCATCCTGAGCGCCGCGATGCTGCTGCGCTATTCGCTCGACCTGCCGGTGGAGGCAGCGGCTCTGGAATCGGCCGTTTCCCGTGCCATCGTGGGCGGCGCCCTGCCCGCGGATCTCGCTCCGCCCGGCTCCGCCCCTGCATCGACCCGGCAGGCCGGCGATGCCGTGCTGGCCGCGCTCTAGCGTTCGAAGGACGCGATCCGGCCCGCAGGCGATCCCGCGCGCTCCGCGTCCCTAGGCCACCCGCGTGGACGCGGCGGAAGCGGCCCGGCCCGGCGTGCAGGCGAGCGCCCGCGCGAGACCGGCCGACACGTCGGCCACCAGATCCTCGGGCGCCTCGATTCCCACCGATATGCGCAGCAGTCCCGCCCCGATTCCGGCGCGCTGCCGGGCTGCCTCGTCCATGCCGGCGTGCGTCATGGTCGCCGGGTGCGAGATGAGGCTCTCCACGCCCCCGAGGGATTCGGCAAGCGTGAAGCACTCGAGTCCCCCGAGAAAGGCGCTCACGGCCGCGTCACCCCCTACGAGATCGAAGCTCAGCATCGCGCCGAAACTGCTCTGCTGCCGGCGGGCCAGCTCGTGGCCCGGGTGCGATGGCAGACCCGGATAGAACACCTGCCGCACGGCCGCATGGCCGTTCAGGGCATCGACCACGGCTCGCGTGTTCTCCGCGTGCACCTTCATGCGCGCGTGCAGCGTCCGCACGCCCCGCAGCGTCAGAAAGCTGTCGAAAGGCGAGCCCGAGACGCCGATGGCGTTCGCCCACCAGGCCAGATCCTTGGCGAGCTCCGGGCTCGCGGCGATCACGGCGCCGCCGACCACGTCGCTGTGCCCGTTCAAATACTTGGTCGTTGAATGCATGACCAAGTCCGCTCCCAGCGCCAGCGGCCGCTGCCACAGGGGCGACAAGAAGGTGTTGTCCGCGGCCACCAACGCGCCGGCCGCGTGCGCGGCCGCGGCAACCTCCCGGATGTCGACGATCCGCAGCAGCGGATTGCTCGGCGTTTCGATCCAGACCAGCGCGGGCTTGTGCGACAGCGCCGCCGCGAGCGCGCCCGCGTCGCTCTGGTCGATGAAATCGACGACGAGGCTGCCGCGCTTTTCCAGTGCCGCCAGCAGGCGGTAGGTGCCGCCATAGCAATCGAACGGCGCGACGACCCGCGCGCCGGCAGGCAGCAGCGACACGATCAGCGTGACGGCCGCGAGACCCGTGCAGGTCACCACCGCCCCGGCCCCGCCTTCCAGATCCGCCAGCGCTCCTGCAAGCTGGTCCCGCGTCGGATTGCCGGAGCGCGTGTAGTCGTACTGGCGAGGCCGCCGGTAACCCTCGAAAGCAAAATTCGTCGACAGGTAGATCGGCGGCACCACGGAACCGTGCTGCGCATCCGATTCCAGCCCCGCGCGCACCGAGCGCGTCGCGATGTCCTTCGTACCCTTGCCGTAGT
Source organism: uncultured Gammaproteobacteria bacterium (assembly GCA_963707765.1). Classification (GTDB taxonomy): domain Bacteria; phylum Pseudomonadota; class Gammaproteobacteria; order Steroidobacterales; family Steroidobacteraceae; genus Bog-1198. The sequence goes on from CAVPQZ010000001.1 coordinate 1,511,547, forward strand.
CGCTCATGTCGTCTGCTCCGCCAGTGCCCTTGCCAATATGGGATTCAGCACGGCGCTTTCCTTCAGGAAGGCGTCGTGCCCGAAAATGGAATCGATCTCCACCAGTTCGTGAGGACCCGCCAGCCGCGCGGCCAGGGCCCGCATGTCGCCAACCGGGACCAGCTGGTCCTCACGGACCGCGACCAGAGTGGCCGGAGTGCGCACCAGCGCCGCGTCCGCCGTATGCAGATCGATGGACTCGCTCAACGCCAGAAACGATTCGGCGCGATGCTTTTGCACGTAGTCGTCGCCCCGGGCGAACAGATATCCCTCGACGGGAAAGCGGAAGCGCCCGCCCTCGCGCACCGGGGGCCCGTCGAAGCGCCGGGCGAATTCCACCTGGCTGCGATAGGTGGCCATGGCGAGGGCACGGGCCAGCTTCAGGCCGGCGGCGCCCTCGCCTCGTGCGAGGGCCTCACGCACGATCTGGCGCTGCACGCTGCGCCAGGCGGTGGAGAGGATCTGCGCGCGGTCGGCCGCGCTGACGAGCACGATGCGCTTCACCCACGCGCCGTGACGCTGCGCAAAACACAGCGCCACCATGCCGCCGTAGGATGCGCCCACGATGGCGTGCAGATGCGGCAGGCCCAGGTGCGCCACGACGCGCCGCAACACCTCGGCCTGATCGAATGAGCTGATTGGCGGAAACGGCGTCGCGCTTTCCCCCGGTGCCGAACTCGAGCCCCGCCCGCCGAGGTAGTCGATCCCGAGCACCCGGTAACGGGTGGTGTCCACGCCAAGACCCGGGCCCACGGTGGACGCCCACCAGCCGTCCGCTCCCTCGACGACCCGATGCGCCGAAATTCCGCCCAGGACCGCGACCACCGGCGCATCCGACGGCCCCACCAAGCGGTAGGCCACCCGCGGCGATTCGAGCAGATCCCCGTAATACAGACGCCATGGCTCCGGAAGGCCGAGGATCGAAGCGATCACACAGGCGGCGGGGCGCGGCCCCGGGGCCGCGGCCTCCGAGGGCCGGCCCGCCGGAGGGTCGAGGGAATTCACAGGACTTTCGCGCGCACTTGAGTTGTCGCTCCTCCGAAGTTGACATAACCCCTGAGGAGCGCCGCGCTCTCGAGGCGACGAGCAGCGATCACGCGCTGCAGCTCGCCGCCCATCTACCGGTGACCTTCCAAACGCAGGTCGCCACCGCAGGAGTTGGCACCGTTCCGGCGAATCGAAAAATTCTCCGGTGGTTGCCCCGGCTTCTAAGGGCCTTTCCCTCAGCCGGTCTAGATGGGCGCAGGAATTTTAGGGACACGGTCGGGTGGCGTCAAGCATCGCGGTTTGCCTTTCCCGATCCAGTGCGCTAATGTATTAACGTATTAATACATTTGACGAATAGCCATGAAGACCAATCGCCCGGTGACCATCCGCCAGGAACAGCAGCACGAGCGCGCCCTGTGCACGGCCATCCTCGCGCTGCGCACCGTCGAGGAATGCCGCAGCTTCTTCCGGGACCTGTGCACACCGGCGGAGCTGCAGGCGATGGCGGACCGGTGGGCGGTGGTCGAGCTCCTTGAGCGCGGATTCCCGTACCGCGAAATCCACCGGCAGACCGGTGTCAGCGTCACCACGATCGGTCGGGTGGCCCGCTACCTCACCTCGGGAAATGGCGGCTATCGCGCCGTCACCGACCGCCTGAAGCTGAACGCCTGAGTACCTTAGACTCCCATGCGCCTGAAGATTGCAATCCAGAAGAGCGGCCGCCTCACCGAGAGCTCGCTCGACCTGCTGTCGCGCTGCGGCCTGAAGTTCAGCCGCGGCAAGGACCAGCTCATGTGTTACGGCGAGAACATGCCGCTCGACGTGCTGTTCGTCCGCGATGACGACATTCCCGACCTGGTGCAGGAGGACGTGTGCGATCTCGGCCTGGTGGGGCGGAACGTCGTGGAGGAGAAGCGCCTGGCATTCGCGGCGCGCGCAGTGGCGCCGCTCTTCGAGATCGTACAGCTGCTCGATTTCGGACGCTGCAAGCTGTGCATCGCGGTGCCGGACGGCTTCGACTACCGGGGAGCCGTCTCGCTCGCCGGCAAGCGCATCGCGACCACCTACCCGAACATCCTGTCGCGCTTCCTCGCGGAGCGCGGCATCGCGGCGGAAGTGGTGGTTCTGTCGGGCGCGGTGGAAATCGCCCCGCGGCTGGGGCGGGCCGACGTGATCTGCGATCTGGTGTCCACCGGATCGACGCTCGCGGCGAACCACCTGCGGCTGGCCGAGGTCGTCATGGAAAGCCAGGCCGCATTGATCCGCACGCCCGTTCCCATTCCCCCGGAGAAGCAGGACTGGACCCGCCGCCTGCTCATGCGGATCGACGGCGTCGAGGCCGTCAAGGGCAGCAAGTACATCATGCTGCACGCGCCCCGCTCGGCCCTCGGGGCCATCGCGCGCCTCCTGCCCGGCAGCGAAGCCCCCACGATCATACCCTTGGAAGGACTGGGCGACCGGGTTGCGGTGCATGCGGTTTGCCGCGAGAGCGTCTTCTGGGAACTGCTGGAAGACCTGAAGAGCGCCGGCGCCACCTCCGTGCTGGTCCTGCCCGTCGAGAAGATGCTGGCCTGAGGATTCGAGGTACGCGACATGCGCCTGCTCAACTGGAATTCCCTGTCGCAACCCGAGCGGGACGCGGCGCTCGCCCGCCCCGCGCAGCGCGACCCTCGGGCGACGGCCGCCGCGGCCGCCGCGATCATCGCGGCCGTGCGGCGCGCCGGCGACGACGCCCTCCGCGACCTGACGCAGCGATTCGACGGCCCGCGGCTTGGGGAGCTCAAGGTCTCGGAGGCGGAATTCACGCACGCGGCCACCGCCCTCAGCACCGTCCAGCACGCCGCGATCGACACCGCGATTGCCACGGTGCGGAAATTCCACGGCGCGCAAGCCGCCGCGCCTTTGCGGGTGGAGACGGCGCCGGGGGTGGTTTGCGAGCGCATCACCGTGCCGGTGCGAGCCGTGGGACTCTACGTTCCCGCGGGCTCCGCGCCGCTGCCGTCGACCGCCATCATGCTCGCGGTTCCGGCCGCCATCGCCGGTTGTCCGGTGCGCATCATGTGCACGCCCCCGAGACCCGACGGCGCGGCCGATCCCGCCGTATTGGTCGCGGCGCGAAAGGCGGGCGTCGAAGTCGTGTTCAAGGTGGGCGGCGCCCAGGCCATCGCCGCGATGGCCTACGGCACGCAATCGGTGCCGAAGTGCGACAAGCTGTTCGGTCCCGGCAATGCCTGGGTCACGGCCGCCAAGCTGCTATGCGCCGGCGACGCGGCAGGCGCGGCGGCCGACCTGCCGGCCGGCGTGTCGGAAGTCCTGGTGATCGCCGACGACGGGGCGCATGCCGCATTCGTCGCCGCGGACTTGCTCGCCCAGGCCGAGCACAGCCCCGAAGCCCAGGCGCTGCTGGTTACGACCTCACTGGAGCTCGCCGAGCGCGTCGAAGAAGAGGTCCGCCGCCAGGCGAAGTCGCTCACGCGCGCCGCGATCCTCGCCGAGTCCGTGGCGAACATTCGCCTCCTCGTGGTCGATTCCCTGGAGACGGCCTTCGGCGTCGCCAACGAGTACGCACCGGAACACCTGATGCTCGAGATCCGGGATGCGCGGTCCTGGTTGGGCCGCGTCACCGCCGCGGGCTCGGTGTTTCTCGGAGACTGGTCGCCGGAATCCATGGGCGATTACTGCAGCGGCACCAATCACACGCTGCCCACCTACGGTTTCGCCAGGGCCTACAGCGGATTGTCGCTGGACGATTTCCAGAAGCGCATCACCGTACAGGAGCTCACGCCGTCGGGTTTGCAGGGGCTGGCGCCCGCCGCGCAGGTCCTCGCCGGCCTCGAAGGCCTGGACGCGCATGCCGCCGCCGTCGCCGTGCGGCTCCGGCATCTCGCCTCCGGGGGGCCGGCCGCACCCGGGCGGCTGCCGTGAACGAGCCCGCGAGCCCCGTGCGTTCCCTGGCCAGGCCCGAGATCCTGACGCTGAAGCCCTATTCTCATGCCGCCTGGCTGCCCGCGCTCACCCGGCTGCACGCCAACGAGGCGCCCTGGCGGCCGGCCGGCGACACGACGCTCGCGGGCCTCAACCGGTATCCCGAGCCGCAGCCGCAGGCGCTGGTGGATCGCCTCGCCGCCCTCTACGGCGTCCCTGCGCAGATGCTGCTGGCCACCCGCGGCAGCGACGAGGCCATCGACGTGCTGTCCCGCATCTATCTGCGCGCGGGCATGGACGCCATCATGCAATGCACCCCGACCTTCGGCATGTACCAGGTCGCCGCCCGTCTTCAAGGCGCGGAGGTTCTCGAGGTTCCCCTCGACCGCGCCCGAGGCTGGGAGCTGGACGTTGCGGCGGTTCTTGCGGCCTGGCAGCCGCGAGTCAAGCTGGTCTATCTGTGCTCGCCCAACAACCCGACCGCCAACGCGCTCGACGCGCGCGCCCTCGAGGCGGTGTGCACCGCACTCGCGGACAAGGCCATGGTCGTGATCGACGAGGCGTACATCGAATGGTCGCAGGGACGGAGTCTCACCCCCTGGCTCGCGCGCTTTCCGACGCTCGTGATCTTGAGAACCCTGTCCAAGGCCTATGCCCTGGCCGGGGCGCGCATCGGCGCGCTGCTGGGATCTCCCCAGATGATCGAGCTCGCGAAGCGCGTAATTCCCCCGTATGCCCTCGCTCAACCGACCATCGAGGCGGCGCTCCAGGCCCTCGAGCCTGCGCAAATCGCGGCCTCGCGGGCCAGGATCGGGGGCCTGCTCGAGGAGCGCGAATACCTGGCGAAGCGGTTGCGGACCTCGCCGGGGGTCGCCAGGGTGTGGCCCAGCGACACCAATTTCCTGCTCGTCGACTGCCATGACGCCGAGCGCTTCATGCAGCGCAGCATGGCGGCGGGCATCATCGTCCGCGACCTGCGCGCCAACCCGGCACTGCCCGACTCCGTGCGCATCTCCGTGGGCACCCGGGCGCAAAATGACGCCCTGCTCGCCGGCCTGGGGGCCGCATGAGCGGCGCGCGCATCGTCTTCGTCGACCGCGACGGCACCCTGTGCGAGGAACCGCCGGACGAGCAGGTCGACTCGCTGGAGAAGATTCGCCTCCTGCCCGGCGTGATCCCGGCACTTCTCGATCTGCAGCGGATTGGATTCCGCTTCGTCATGGTGACGAACCAGGACGGGCTGGGCACGCCCTCGCTGCCCCGGGACAAGTTCGATCTCGCCCACGAGTTCCTCCTCGAGCTCTTCGCCTCGCAGGGCATCGAGTTTTCGGCGGTGCTCATCTGCCCGCACTACCCGTACGAGGGCTGCGCCTGCCGCAAGCCGGCCATCGGCCTCGTGGAGAAGTTCCTGGTCGACAATCCCCTGGACAAGGCCCATAGCTACATGATCGGGGATCGCGACACGGACCTTCAATTTGCGGCCAATCTCGGCATCCCGGGGCTGCGGGTGCTGGCGCACGGCGGCGAAGAGCACACCTGGGCGTGGATCGTGCGGCACATTCGCGGCGCCGCGCGTCGGGCTCGCATCACGCGCACGACCAAGGAGACCGACATCGCCGTCGACGTGGATCTATCGCGCGAGGGGCCCTGCACCATCCACACGGGCATCGGGTTCTTCGACCACATGCTGGAACAGATCGCGAAACACGGCGGCTTTGCGCTGAACCTGACCTGCCGCGGCGATCTCGGCGTCGACGAGCACCACACCGTCGAGGACTGCGCGCTCGCGCTGGGAACCGCCCTGCGCGAGGCCCTCGGGGACAAGCGCGGCATCGGCCGCTACGGATTTCTGCTCGCCATGGACGAGGCCGAGGCGCAGGTCGCGCTGGACCTGTCCGGGCGGCCGTTCTTTTCCTGGGAAGGCCGGTTCAGCCGCGAACGGGTCGGCGAGCTTCCGACGGAGCTCGTGCCGCATTTCTTCCGGTCCCTGTCCGAGACGCTGGGCGCAGCCTTGCATCTGACCGTCCGCGGCGAAAACGCCCATCACATGATCGAAGCGTGTTTCAAAGGCGTGGGCCGCAGCCTGCGGCAGGCCGTCCGCCTCGAGGGCAGCGACCTGCCCAGCACCAAGGGGTCGCTGTGAGCGCGGGCAGCAACGTCGCCATCGTGGCGAGCGGCGGCGCCAACATCGCCTCCCTGCAGTTCGCGCTGCAGCGCTTGAACATGACGTCGCGCGTCGCCGGCGACCCCGAATCCCTGCGCGGCGCCACGCACGTGATCCTGCCGGGCGTGGGCGCGGCCGCCGACGCCATGGCGCGCCTGAAACGCCTCGGCCTGGTCGAGGTGCTGCGCGGGCTGCGCCAGCCCGTGCTCGGCATCTGCCTCGGCATGCAACTCCTGTTCGAGGCTTCGGACGAGGGACAGACGCCCTGTCTCGGGATCATTCCCGGGCGCGCCGCCCGTTTCCTCGACGCACCTGGCCGCCCCGTGCCTCACATCGGGTGGAACACCTTGGGAATCGAGCGCGAGTCCGCGCTGCTCGCCGGCTTGAACGCGGGCGATTACGCGTACTTCGTGCACAGCTATGCCCTGCCGGTGGGGGCTGCGACGCTGGCCTCGACGGTCTACGGCGCGCCCTTCAGCGCCTGCGTCCGGTGGAATAACTTCTACGGGGTGCAATTCCACCCCGAGCGCTCGGCGGCCCTCGGTGCGCGTGTTCTGCAGAACTTCCTGGACCTCCGCTGAATGCGCCTCGTCCCCGCCATCGATTTGCTGGGCGGGCGCTGTGTGCGGCTGCTGCGCGGCGACTTTGCCGCCGAAACGCGCTACGCCGCCGACCCGCGCGCTCTGCTCGCGAGGTACCGGAGCGCCGGCGCCGATTGGCTGCACGTCGTCGACCTGGACGGCGCCCGCGACGGCTGCGGCGGGAACCGCGACGTCATCGCCGCACTGGCGCAGGAGCGCGCGCTCAACCTGCAGGTCGGCGGCGGCTTGCGGGACACGGCGGCGGTCGCCCAGCTGTTCGAGGCGGGCGTCGACCGCGCCGTGATCGGCAGCGCGGCGTTGACCCGGGCGGACCTGGTGCGGGAGTGGCTGGCCGAGTTCGGCCCGGAGCGCGTGGCGCTCGCGTTCGACGTGCGCGTCGATCCCGACGGCATTCCCCGGGTCGCCATCCATGGCTGGCGCGACCAATCGGCCGTCTCGCTCTGGGAGGCGCTGGCGCGTTTCGAAGGCCACGGCCTGCGGCACGTGCTGTGCACCGACGTGAGCAGAGACGGCGCACTGACGGGGCCCAACGTCGACCTCTATGCCGAGGCCGCGCGCCGCTTTCCGCGCATCGAATGGCAGGCGTCCGGCGGGATACGCGACGCCCGCGACCTCCACGCGCTGAAGCAGGCCGGGGCCTCGGCCGCCATCAGCGGCCGGGCGCTGTTGGACGAACTCATTCCACTCGAGGAGCTGCGCATATACTTGCCAAACGCATCATCCCCTGCCTAGACGTGCGCGACGGGCAGGTCGTCAAGGGCGTGCGGTTCCGCGATCACCGCGTGGTCGGCGACATCCTGGAACTGGCGGCCCGCTATCGCGACGAAGGCGCGGACGAACTCGTGTTCTACGACATCTCCGCGAGTCCCGAGGGGCGATCCGTGGACCGCTCGTGGGTGTCGCGCGTCGCGCGCATGCTGGACATCCCGTTCTGCGTCGCCGGCGGCATCCGCTCGGTCCCGGAGGCCGAGGAAGTCCTGGCCTCGGGCGCCGAAAAGATCTCCGTCAACTCGCCTGCTCTGGAGCAGCCGGATTTGATCGACGCCTTGAGTGAGCGCTTCGGAGCGCAGTGCATCGTCGTCGGAATCGACAGCCAGTCGACGACGCAAGGTTACCGCGTTCAGCAGTTCACGGGCGATGCGAGCCGCACGCGCGACACCGGCCGCGACACCCTCGACTGGGTGATCGAGGCGCAGCGGCGCGGCGCCGGAGAGATCGTGCTCAACTGCATGGCGAGCGACGGCGTGCGCCAGGGCTACGACGTCGCGCAACTGCGTGCGGTGCGCGCCGCCTGCCGCGTGCCGCTGGTCGCCTCCGGCGGGGCTGGGGCGGCGGAGCATTTCGCGCAGGTGTTCCTGGAAGCGGGCGTGGACGCCGCGCTCGCGGCCAGCGTCTTTCACTCCGGCGAGATCGGCATTGCCGCGCTGAAGCGGCAGCTGCGGGCCGCCGGCATCGAGGTGCGACCGTGATCGATCCTTCGAAACTCGACTGGGCCAAGGGAGACGGGCTCGTGCCTGCCGTGGTGCAGGACGCGACCGACGGCAGCGTGCTCATGCTGGGCTACATGAACCGCGAGGCTCTCGCCGCCACGCTGGCAAGCAACCGCGTCACCTTCTGGAGCCGCAGCAAGCGGCGGCTGTGGACCAAGGGCGAGACCTCCGGCAACCACCTCGAGCTGCGCGCGATCCGGATGGACTGCGACGCGGACACCCTGCTCGTCCTCGCGGACCCGACGGGTCCCGCCTGCCACCGGGGGACACGCACATGCTTCGGCGACGACCCGCCGGCGTTCGCGGCCGCATCGTTCGCCTTCCTCGCCCGACTGGAGCAGGTGATCCGGCAGCGCATTGCGTCGCGACCCGAAGGCAGCTACACGGCGAAGTTGCTCGGCGACGGTGCGCTGCGCGTGGCGCAGAAGGTGGGAGAGGAAGGCCTGGAGCTGGCGCTGGCCGCCGTCGCGCAGTCGAATGGGGAAATCATCGGCGAGGCCGCGGACTTGATGTACCACACCCTCCTCCTGCTACAGGTCAAGAATCTGTCGCTCGGGGAAGTGGTCGCGGAGTTGGAGTTGCGGCACCAGGCGGCGCGGAAGTCCTCGAAGCCGGACTGAGCCTTCGCTTGTGCCACGGGGCGGTCCCTGTTAGCGGGCTGGCGCAGGTGTTAAGCTGCAGCCCCGACGAAATGGAGGAATTCGCGACGGTGATCGTATTGCCCACGTTCGACATGATGCTCTTCGGGGGCACCGGGGATCTCGTCACCCGCAAGCTGCTGCCGGCGCTGTACCGCCGCTACGTGGCCGGACAAGTGTCGGCCGAATCGCGCATCTACGGCATCGCACGCACGGCGCTGTCCCGCGGCGAATACCTGGCTCAGGCCGAAGCCGCGTGCAAGGGATTCCTCGGCCAGGAGTTCGACGCCCCGGCCTGGGAGGCCTTCAGCGCGCTCCTGTCCTACTTTCGCATCGACGCCGGCGCCGAGAGCGATTACGCGCAGCTCGCGGCGGCGCTGGCGGGCCGCGAAGCATTCGTGCGCGTGTTCTTTTTCTCCACCGCCTCGAACCTGTTCTCCGTCATGTGCCAGAATCTGGCGAGGACGGGAGTGGTCACGCCGATGTCCCGTGTCGTGCTCGAGAAGCCGCTCGGTCACGACACGGCCTCCGCGAATTCCATCAACCACGACGTCGGCTCGGCGTTCACCGAACAGCAGATCTATCGCATCGACCATTACCTCGGCAAGGAGGCCGTGCAAAATCTCATGGCGCTGCGATTCGGCAACGCGCTGTTCGAACCGCTGTGGCGGCGCGGACTCGTCAAACACGTCCAGATCACGGTGGCCGAGGAGCTCGGCGTCGAGCGCCGGGGCCAGTTTTACGACAAGACGGGTGCCCTGCGCGACATGGTGCAGAACCATCTCCTCCAGCTGTTGTGCATCATGGCCATGGAGCCGCCGGCGAGCAGCGATCCGGACGCCGTTCGCGACGAGAAGTTGAAAGTGCTGCGGGCGCTGCGCCCGCTGCAGGACCGCGATGTGCTCACCAAGACGGTTCGCGGACAGTACAAAGCCGGCGCCGTGCACGGCGCGCCGGTACCGGGCTATCTCGAGGAGGCGGACATCGCACCCGACAGTGCGACGGAGACCTTCGCCGCCCTGAAGGTCGAGATCGACACCTGGCGATGGGCGGGAGTGCCCTTCTACCTGCGCACCGGCAAGCGGCTGCAGGACCGGCTCACCGAACTCGTGGTGACCTTCGATGAGGTGCCGCACCCGATATTCGAACAACCGCAGACGTCCCGCACGGCGAACGAACTGGTGATCCGGCTGCAACCGGACGAAAGCATCACCATGACCATCCTCGCGAAGAATCCGGGCGAGGGAATGCGCTTGAAGCCGGTGAGCCTGGCCCTCGACCTCGGCGAGACCTTCAAGACCCGCAGCCTCGATGCCTACGAGCGATTGTTGATGGACACCGTGAAAGGCAACCTGACACTGTTCATGCGGCGCGACGAACTCGACGCCGCCTGGAGATGGATCGACCCCATCATCGCCGGGTGGCAGCAATATGACGATCGGCCCAAGAGCTACATCGCGGGCAGCTGGGGCCCTGCGGCAGCCAGCGCCTTGATCGGCCGCGACGGATTCTCCTGGCACGATGAACTATGAGGCGCGATGATCCCCAACCCGCCCGCCATTCGATTCGCAGATATTGAGACCCTGTCGCGGGAGCTGGCGCGGCAGCTCGCCGCGGGCCTCACGGCCGCGATCGGGCAGCGCGGCCGGGCCAGCCTGGTCGTTTCGGGGGGCCGCTCGCCCGTCAAGCTGTTCGAGCAGCTGCGCGGCACCGCCCTCGCATGGGACCGCGTATCGGTAACCCTGGCCGACGAGCGCTGGGTGGACCCCAAAGATCCCGCGAGCAACGAACGTCTGGTTCGGGACGAGCTGTTGAAGGAGCGTGCCGCGGACGCCCGCTTCACGGGTCTCAAGAGGCCTGAGCCGACGCCGGATGCGGGCGCCGCCGCCGCGTGGTCCGCAATCGCCGGCATGGCGCGGCCATTCGATGCCGTCCTGCTCGGCATGGGCGACGATGGGCACACGGCATCGCTCTTTCCCGATTCGCCGAATCTCGCGGCCGCCCTGGACGAGTCCGCGGCGCCGGGGTGCGTCGCGATGCTATCCCCCACACCCCCACAGGCGCGCCTGAGCCTGAATCTCGCGGCCCTGCTCGAATCTCGCCACATCGTGATCCTCATCACCGGCGAATCCAAGTGGTTGACCTATAGTGCCGCCAGCCGACCCGGCCCCGCCGAGCGCATGCCGGTGCGTGCCGTATTGCGGCAGCGGCGTACGCCGGTCAATGTGTTTTGGTCCCCGTAGGGAGGCCCCGTGCCCCTAAGAAGGTATTCAGTGAGTTCGACTTTGAAACCCGTGAAGCCCGACCGTCGCATCGAGGACGAGCGGACTGCACTCGGCAAAGACGCGATCAAGAGTTCGTTCCTGGACGATCTCTTCTACGTGCAGGGCAAGTTCCCCGCCCTCGCCACCGAGAACGACTATTACATGGCGCTCGCATATGCCATACGCGATCGGATGCTGCAGCGCTGGATCAGCACCGCCGCCGTATACACGAAGAACGCCTCGCGTACCGTGGCGTATCTGTCCGCCGAGTTCCTGATGGGTCCGCACCTTGGAAACAATCTCATCAATCTCGGGATCTTCGACACCGTCAAGGAATGCGTCACGGAGCTCGGCCTCGATTTCGACCGCTTGCTCGCCCAGGAGGAGGAGCCGGGCCTCGGGAACGGCGGCCTCGGCCGGCTCGCCGCCTGCTTCATCGATTCGCTGGCGACGCTCGAAGTGCCGTGCATGGGCTACGGCATCCGCTACGAATTCGGGATCTTCCACCAGGAAATCGTCGACGGCTGGCAGATCGAGAAGACCGACAAGTGGCTGCGATTCGGCAATCCCTGGGAGCTGGCGCGCCCGGAGTGGTCGGTCGAGGTCAAGTTCGGCGGCACCACCGAGCAGTACATCGACGAGCACAATCGGTTGCGCGTGCGCTGGGTGCCCCACAAGATCGTCAACGGCGTGCCGTACGACACGCTCATCCTCGGTTATCGCACCAACTCGGCGAACACCCTGCGGCTGTGGCGGTCGGAAGCGCCCGAGTCCTTCGATTTCGCCATCTTCAACAGCGGCGACTACTACGGCGCGGTGAACCAGAAGGTCGCCTCGGAGAACCTCAGCAAGGTTCTCTACCCGAACGATCACGAGCTGCGCGGCAAGGAATTGCGCCTGGAGCAGCAGTTCTTCTTCGTCTCCTGCTCCCTTCAGGACATGTTCCGCATCCTGCGGCGGCAGAACCTTCCCGTCGAGAAGTTCCATGAGAAGTTCGCGGTGCAGTTGAACGATACGCATCCCTCGATCGCCATCGCCGAGCTCATGCGGCTGCTGGTCGACGAGTACGTCCTGCCGTGGGCCGACGCGTGGAGCATCACCTGCCGGACGTTCGCCTACACCAATCACACGCTGCTGCCGGAGGCGCTGGAGCGGTGGTCGATCGCCGTCTTCGGCCGAGGTCCTCCCCAGGCATCTGCAGATCATCTACGAGATCAACACGCACTTCCTGGAGGAGGTCCGCATCCGCTTCATGGGCGACGAAGCGCGCATCGCGCGCCTGTCGTTGATCGACGAGAGCGGCGAACGCTACGTGCGCATGGCGCACCTCGCATGCGTGGGCAGCCATGCGATCAACGGCGTCGCGGATCTGCACAGCGAACTGCTGAAGCGCGACGTGCTCAAGGATTTCTACGAGATGTGGCCCTACAAGTTCACCAACAAGACGAACGGTGTGACGCCGCGGCGCTGGATGGTGCTATGCAATCCTCGGCTGTCGGATCTCATCAGCGAACATATCGGCGACGGCTGGATCAAGGACCTGGCCCAGCTGCAGCGGCTCGAGCCGCTGGCCGACGATGCGGACTTTCGCCGCCGCTGGCGCGAGATCAAGCAGTCCAACAAGCGCGCTCTCGCCGCCCTTGCCTTCGAGCGCACCGGCATCGTCACGGATCCGGACTCCATGTTCGACGTGCTGGTCAAGCGGATCCACGAGTACAAGAGGCAGCACCTCAAGGTCCTGCACATCGTCTCGCTGTATCACTCGATCAAGTCGAATCCCTCGGCGGAGGTCCTTCCCCGCACGTTCATATTCGGCGGGAAGGCGGCGCCCGGATACCACCTTGCCAAGCTGATGATCAAGCTGATCACGGCCGTGGGCGAGGTGATCAATCGCGATCCCGACGTCCGCGATCGGCTGAAAGTGGTATTTCTCCCGAACTTCAACGTCACCAACGCGCAGCGCGTCTACCCGGCGGCGGACCTGTCCGAACAGATTTCAACGGCCGGGAAGGAGGCGTCGGGCACGGGAAACATGAAGTTCAGCATGAACGGCGCGCTCACCATCGGAACGCTGGACGGCGCCAACATCGAAATCCGCTCCGAGGTGGGCGCCGACAATTTCTTCCTGTTCGGTCTCTCGGCGCAGGAGGTCTACGATCTGAAGGCGTCCGGCTACCGTCCCATGGATTATTACAACGGGAGCCAGAGCCTGCGCGACGTCATCGATCTGATACGCAGCGGCTTCTTCTCGCGCGGCGACACGGAACTGTTCCGGCCCTTGATCGACGGGCTGCTGCACGAGGACCCCTATCTGCTGCTGGCGGACTTCCAGTCCTATATCGAATGCCAGAAGAAGGTCGAGGAGGTCTATCGCGATGCGGAACGCTGGACGCGCATGTCGATCCTCAACACGGCGCGCAGCGGCAAATTTTCCTCGGATCGGACGATCCGCGAGTATTGCTCGGACATATGGCGCGTGAAGTCCGTGCCGATCAGCCTGCTCACACAGTGGGAAGCAGGAATCGCATAGTTCGGCGCAGGGGTTCGGCGGCCCCCCAGAGAAGCTGGTCGCCCACGGTGAACGCCGACAGGTACTCCGGGCCCATTGCCAGCTTGCGCAGCCGGCCGATGGGCACCGTCAATCGTCCGCTCACGGCCGCGGGGGACAACTCGGCGATCGACGTTTCGCGGTCGTTGGGCACGACGCGTACCCAGGGATTCGCCGCCGCGAGCAGCGCTTCGACCTCGTGCAAGGGTACGTCCCTGGTGAGCTTGATGGTCAGTGCCTGCGAGTGGCATCGCATCGCGCCGACGCGGACGCAGATGCCCTCGACCGGGACGGGACGCTCCTCCGTACCCAGGATCTTGTTCGACTCCGCCCCCGCCTTCCATTCCTCCCGGCTCTGACCATTGCCCAGATCCTTGTCGATCCAGGGAATGAGACTGGCCGCGAGCGGTGCGCCGAATTGCTCCTTCGGGAAACCGGGATCGGCCAGCGCCCTGCTCACGGCGCGGTCCACGTCGAGAATGGTCGCGGCCGGATCACGCAAGGCCGGCGACGCCGACCGGTACAGGTATCCCATCTGCTCGAGGAGTTCCCGGACGTTCTGGGCTCCCGCGCCGGAGGCGGACTGATACGTCATCGCCGAGATCCACTCCACCAGGCCCGCCCGCATCAGGCCGCACACCGCCATCAGCATGAGCGAGACGGTGCAATTGCCGCCGATGAAGTCCTTCACGCCGCGGTTCACGGCGGTCTGCATCACCGGCAGGTTCACGGGATCGAGCACGATGACGGCGTCCGGCTTCATCCGCAGTGTGGATGCGGCATCGATCCAGTACCCCTGCCACCCGGCGGCACGCAGCCGCGAGTGGACCGCCGTCGTGTAATCGCCCCCCTGGGCGCTGATCAGAAGCGGCAGTGACGCGAGCGCGTCGATGTCGTTCGCATCCTGCACGGCGGGCGTGGGCCGGCCGATGTCGGGCGGCGTCCCGCCCGCCTGGGACGTACTGAAGAACGTGGGTTCCACCAGGTCGAAGTCGAGCTCGGCGCGCATGCGCTCGAGCAGCACCGAACCGACCATGCCCCGCCACCCGATGATGCCGATTTTCGTCATGACTGGATGATAAACTCCGGCGCAGGCGCCCGCAGGTTGTAATTCGACGACATGGTGCGGCCATAGGCGCCGCAATTCGCGATCAACACCACGTCGCCCTCGACCGTGGGCGGCAACCATCGGTCCGCGCCCAACACGTCGGCGCTCTCGCAGATGGGCCCCACGACGTTCACCCGCTGGGTCAAAGGCTCGTCGAGGCGCGTGAGATTGCGGATGTCGTGATGCGCGCCGTACAGCGCCGGTCGGATGAGCGAGTTCATGCCGGTGGCGATGCCCACGTACTGCACGTCCCCCTTGCCCTTGAGCTGCGTCACCAGCGCCACCAGAACCCCCGCCTTGGCGACCAGGAAGCGGCCCGGCTCCATCCAGAACTGCAGTTTCGGAAATTTGAGCTTCAAGGTTGCGACGCCTGCATCGAGCGCCGCCAGATCGACCTCGGCCTGGCCCAGCTGTTCCGGCACGCCGATCCCGCCGCCCAGATCGACAATGCGGACCTCTGGAAACCGCTGCGCCAGGGAACTCAACATCTCCCCGGTTTCCATCCAATTGGCCACGTCGAAGACGCCGCTGCCCGTGTGCGCGTGGAGCCCGACCACGCGCGCGCCGGCGCTTCGCACCAGCGCCGCCAGTTCCTCGGCCTCCGCGATCGGCACGCCGAACTTCGAATGCGCGCCGGCGGTGCGCACATGGTGATGATGGCCGCGCCCAAAGCCGGGATCGATGCGCAGAAAGATTTCCCGGTCGCGGAACACGCCGGGCCACATCTTGAGCGGATAGAGATTGTCCAGGGTCACGTGCACGCCCTGCTCCAGGCCGTACTCGTACTCTGCGCGGGGCGCAAAATTCGGCGTGAACAGCACCTGCTGGGCGGACAGGCCCGGCACCGAGTTGAAGGCATGATCGAGCTCGCCTCGCGATACACATTCCAGCATCAGTCCCGCCGCATGCATGCGCCTGAGGATTTGCGGGTGCCAATTGGCCTTCATGGCATAGGCCCAACGGTCCACCGACGCGACCCGCTTGATGGCGGCAATGGCCGCATCCAACGAGTCCCCGTCATAGACGAACGCCGCGGCCTCGCGCGCGGCGATTTCGCAGAGGCGCCGGCGCTTCGCCGGCGCCTCCCACCAGTTGGCCGTGCGGGAAGGCGTCTCTTCCGAGGCGAACAACTGCTGCCAGGTGGGCCCCATCACCTTGTCGGATCCGATGCTCTGAATCAGCCTCTCGTGCAGCTGATGAACCAGGCGATCCCCCTGCGACTCGTCGATCACGAAGGTGAAATTCAGATCGTTCGCCGCCTGCGTCACCAGATAGATCTTGTGGTCCTGGAACAGCTCGAACGCCGATCCCAGCTCGTGCAAGATGCCGCGAATGTTGTGCCCCAGCAGGCTCAGGGATGCGCAGGGCCCCAGGATCTGCACGCGGCACAATTCGCCCAGCGCATCGGTGAGGCGCGCGAGCGCGGCCGGATCCAGGGTATTGGCCGACGGATCCAGCGAGACGGTGACGTTGGTTTCGGAGGTCGACACGAGATCGACGGACAGGCCCTGCCGCTTGAAGACCTGGAAGGCATCCGCCAGAAAGCCGACCTGGTGCCACATCCCCGGGCTTTCCATCGAGATCAGCGTTATGCCCTTCTTGATGGCGATGGCCTTGACCTGCGCGGCGGAGTCGGCGACGGACGCCGACACAATGGTTCCCTCGAGACCGGGCGCCTGCGTCGCATAGACGTGAAGAGGAATCTTGTATTGGCGCACCGGCAGGACGCAGCGCGGATGAAGGATCTTGGCGCCGTTGCTCGCGATTTCCTGCGCCTCGTCGTAATGCAGAGCGCGCAGCAGCCTTGCGGTGGGCACCAGCCGGGGATTGGCGCTGAACAGTCCGGGCACGTCCGTCCAAATCTCCAGCCGCGCCGCCGCCAGCTTGGCGGCGACATACGATCCGGAAGTGTCCGATCCCCCGCGCCCCAGCAGCACGGTCTCGCCGTCTTCGTCGGCGGCAATGAAACCTTGAGTGATCACGACCTTGCCGAGGGCGCGCCATGCTTCCTGCATGGACGCATCCGGCGCGAAATCACAGGTGGCCGACAGCACGCCCGCCTTCTCATTCGCGCCGTGACGGCGCTCCGCCCGCAGAAAATGCCGGGCATCGACCCACGCCGTACCGATTCCCTGGGCATTCAAGTAGACGGCTCCCAGCGAGGTCGCGAGCAGCTCGCCCATCGCCATGACCCGCGCCCGAACGCGGTCGCTCACCTCCCGTGTCTCGGCGACGGCTTCCGCCATGCGCCTCAACTCGCCCAGGAAGCGCTCGAACTGCGCGTCCGGAACCACGCCCAAGTCCCGTGCCAGGTCGCGATGGCCTCCTCGATCCGCTCGAGGACCGCCTCATGGCCGCCGGTCACCGCGGCGGACAACAGCGAATCGAGACGATCGGTGACCCCCGACATCGCCGAATGCACCACCGCCGGGCACATGTGCGCGGCGATGCGCTCCCGCAGCACGCCGGCGATGTTGTGCCAATTCGAGGCGGAGGAAACGCTGGTGCCCCCGAATTTCAGGACCACCCAGGGGGCGAATTTTTCAAACACGGAATTTCCGGGCATGTGGAGATTGCGGCCCGCTTTGAGCGGCGCCCTCAAAAGCGTCGACTCAATCGTCTTCGAAAATGTCGCGCAGCTCTTTTTCCAACTGGCGCTCGGCAAGGACGTCTTCGACGCGGCTCCAGGCCGCCTTGCCCCGCTTGCCTACGGCGGCCGCTTTCGGCCGTCGCTCGGCCCGGTCAATGAGAGGATCGAAGTCATGCGATTCTTCGGCTTCGCCAAGAAACTCATCATCGATATCGAAATGTTCGTCGTCGCGTTCGCTCATTGTTCGAGAAAAGCCCTTGAAATCAATAGGATCGATCAGCCCGACTGCATGAAGCTGCGCACTATATCGGATTCTGCCGTGCATTCAACTAGAGCGAGAGGCGGCCGCCCCTCGGCTTATACAGGATTGGGGCCGGTAAGCCAGATACTTCAAGGTTACGAATAATTTATCTCTATAAATCAGTTATCAATAGCTGATATTGTATTCCTGTTGTTTCCATTCCAGGACCGGAGGACGTTTAGGTTCCGGTCAGGATGCTCCCGGTGCGCGCGGGCAACGCCGCCACGGCGACTGCGCGATTCACCGCCGACAGGATGGCCAACAGCGATGCCGTGATGATGTTGCTGTGCATGCCGGCACCGAACAGCGTGCGGCGCGAATGGGTGGTGATTTCGATGTAAGAGACGGCCTTGGCGCCGCTGCCCTCGCCGCGGGAGTGCTCCTCATAGGACAGCACGTCGAACGGCAGCCCGATGGCCTTGACCATGGCATCGATGGGACCCGAACCCTGTCCATGCCAGGTCTCCAGCCGCCCCGAATTCTCCACCTGCAGCGACAGACGCTCGGTGTCCGCTCCGTCGGTGGAGGCGGCCAATTGGTGCGACGCGGTACACGAAGGGCTGGCGTGCTGATAGATATTCCTTCGTAAAAAGGTCCCATAATTCCTGTGAACTCAATTCTTTGCCGGTGATGTCTGCCGCGGCTTGCACGACTTGACTGAACTCGATCTGCAGACGCCGCGGCATCACCATTGGTAGTCGCGCTCGAGGAGGTAGGCCACTCCGCCCTTGCCGGACTGGCTGTTGACGCGAATGATCGAGTCGTAAGAGCGCCCGAGGTCCGATGGGTCGACCGGCAGGTAGGGTACATCCCAGACGCCGGCCGTCACCGCGCGCCGCCAGGCCCTTCTTGATGGCATCCTGATGCGAACCCGAGAATGCCGTGAACACGAGATCCCCCACGTACGGATGACGCGGGTGAACGGGAAGCTGATTGCACGCCTCGGCACATCGCGCAGCCTCATTGATGTTGGAGAAATCCAGTTTGGGATCAATGCCTTGCGTGTAAAGGTTCAGAGCCAACGTTACAATGTCCACATTGCCGGTGCGCTCGCCGTTGCCGAAGAGCGTGCCCTCGACGCGGTCGGCCCCCGCCATCATCGCCAATTCCGCCGCGGCGACGCCGGTCCCCCGGTCATTGTGCGGGTGGACGCTGAGCACCACCGAGTCCCGCCGACGCACATGCCGCGCGAACCATTCGATCTGGTCCGCATAGACGTTGGGAGTGGACATCTCGACCGTTGCCGGCAGGTTCAGAATGGACTTGCGCTCCGGTGTCGGCTCCCAAACCGAATTCACGGCATCGCAGATCTCCACCGCAAAATCGAGTTCGGTGGCGGTGAAGCTCTCGGGACTGTACTCGAACACCCATTCCGTGCCGCGATGCCGCTCCGCATGCTCACGCACCTCCGTCGCGCCGCGCACGGCGATGTCGATGATGCCCGCCCGCTCCATCCGGAACACCAGGCGACGCTGCGCAGGGGACGTGGAGTTGTACACATGGACGATGGCGCGCCGTGCGCCCCGCAGCGCTTCATAGGTGCGCGCGATCAACTCGGGCCGGGCCTGAGTCAGCACCTGGATGGTCACATCGTCGGGTATCAACCGTTGCTCGATGATCTCCCGCACGAAATCGTAGTCGGTCTGCGATGCGGCGGGAAATCCCACCTCGATTTCCTTGAAGCCGATCTTGAGCAGCATGTCGAACATGCGGCGCTTGCGCACCGGGTCCATCGGTTCGATCAGCGCCTGATTGCCGTCCCGCAAATCGACGCTGCACCACGTGGGGGGTGCCTTGACGACCACGTTGGGCCAGCGGCGGTCCGCCAAATCGATGGGTTTGAACGCCGGGTACTTGATCGACGGGTTATGCAGCATGATGTTCTCTCACTCGGAAATAGAGCGCCACGGATTCAAACTCGCGCGTCGCCTGCCTGCTCTGAAATGGTTCCGGTCTTGTAAGCGCCGACCGTTAGCGCGATTAGGTGCGCCTAGCGGCGCAGCAGCAGCGTGAGCAGCGGCAGGGAAGCGGGTCTGTAAAGGAGCCCACTCTGGATGGCTGAGTGATTTTTGCGCTGCATCGAATGCATATTTTCGGAATCTAGCATTGATCCTAATCCCTCCGCAAGCCGGGCGTGCCGCAAGCCGGGCGTGGTCTACCCTGGTGGTCTACCTTGGCCGAGCGTCGTCTACCGTGGCGCGCCGTAATCGCGGTTCTTCCAGCGGGCCCCGCTGCCCAGCCAGTATTGCAGGGCGGACCCCACGGTTGCCGCCATGTAGAACGCCGCAATCAGCGGCAGGGCGAGCGCCCAAGCGACGTTGCGGCCATAGCGCCGGAGCGTCGGAGCGAAGCTCGCACAGCTGAGCGCGAATGAGCAGAATCCGCACCATCGCGGCCACCCGTGGGCCAGCGATGCCTCGCCGATCGGCACCCACCACAGGAGACCGAGACCGCCCAAGGTGGCAAGGAGGAGCGGTGCCGAGTAATGCAGTTGCGTGAAAGCCGTGCGAGCGATCATGTTCCAGATGTCGGCGAATCCGGGATACGGACGAATGGACGCGGCAAGAGCGGAATGGCCCAGGAAAATCGGCCCGTTCCGTTTCACGGACTGGGCCAGCGCGACATCGTCGATGAGCGCCCCCCTCATGGATGCGAGGCCGCCGATTCGGTCCAATGCGGCGCGTCGAATCAGCACCGTGCCGCCGGCCGCGGCCGCAACCCCCGACCGCGGATCGTTCACCCGCGCGAATGGATACAGCATCTGAAAGAAGTACACGAAAGCCGGCACGAGCGCGCGTTCCGCGAGGCTCGAGCACTCGAGGCGCACCATCTCGCTCACCAGTTCGACGGCCGGGGACTCGAGGCGCGCGACCAGGGTGGCCAGGTGGCGCGGATCGTGGACGATATCCGCATCCGCGAACAGGATGACCGGCGCCTCTCCGAGCGCGACGCCCTGACTCAATGCCCATAGCTTCCCGGACCAGCCGGCGGGTTTGGCGCTCCCGCCGACGACCCGCAGGCGGGACGCCATTTCCGCCGGCACGGCAGCGCGCGCGCGCGCCGCGGTGCCGTCGCTCGAACCGTCATCGATCAGGAAAATGCGGAACCGCCCGGCATAGTCCTGCGCCGCCAGCGATGCGATCACCCGGCCTATGGTCGCTGCTTCATCGCGAGCCGGCACCACGACGTCGACGTCCGGCGCCTGGGACGGGACGGCCGGCGCCAGTTGCGGCGTCGACCGCCAGAACCTGCCGTGCGCAAACACGAGGTACAGCCAAATGCCGGACGACAGCACGGAGAGCACCACAGCGGGCGTCAGGAAGCCGCCCCGGCCCAGTCCGCCAGCTGGCGTCGAATGACGCCGGCGAGCGCTTCTGCATGGCGGTCGCCGTCATTCAATGCAGGCACCAGCGTCAGTTCTTTGCCTCCCAGTTCGAGAAATTTGTCCCGATACTCGATGGCGCACTCCTCCAGGGTCTCCAGGCAATCGACGGCGAAGGACGGGGACACGATGGTCAGCCGGCGCAAGCCCCGGGCCGCCAGGAGCCGCAGCGTATCCTCCGTGTAGGGCTGCAGCCAGACCACGCTGCCGAAACGGGACTGATAGCAGTGCGAATAGTCTTCCTCGGACAAACCCAGCTTCGAGACGAGCATCCGGGTGGTCGCTTCCGCCTGAGCCTGGTACGGATCGCCCCGCGCCACGTACGAGGCCGGAATCCCGTGGTAGGACAGCAGCAGGTGCGAGCGCCCGCCGGTCTCTTCCCAATGCGCGCCGACTCGAGCGGCCAGCGCGTCGATATATCCGGCGTCGTCGTGATAATCGTTCACGAAGCGGGTCTCCGGCAGCCAACGCCAGCGCTGCAGCACCTTGCTGACTGCGTCGAACACCGAACCCGTGGTGGACGAGCAGTATTGCGGATACAGCGGCAACACGATGAGCCTGCGGACGTTCTGCTCCGCCAGCGACCTCACGGCATCGCCGATGCTCGGGTTGCCGTAGGTCATGGCGAGCGCCACCCGCACCTCGTCTCCCATCCGGCCGCGCAGGACCCCGGCCACCTTGCCGGCAAGACGCGTGGAGAAGACCGCCAGCGGCGACCCGCCGGGTGTCCAAATGGCACGGTACTTCGGCACGGTGCGAAACGGCCGGAGCGGCAGGATGATTCCGTACAATATCGGCAGCCAGATGAACCGCGAGGTGTCGATGACGCGCCGGTCGCCCAAGAATTGCCGCAAATAGCGCTGCACGGCGAAGTACGACGGCGAATCGGGCGTCCCGAGATTGACGAGCAGCACGCCGATTCGCCCGGGCGCCGCCGGCGGCGCCACGGCGCGAAAATGAGCCATTGATCCGGTCCTGTGATAATCGGCGTCCACAGTATACTGCGATCCGAATGAAGCCCGGCATCCCTCGATCATGATGTGGCTCACCGCCGATGAAAGCACAGCGCTGCAACTCAGCCTGGCCGTGGCCGCCCGCAGCGTCGCCTGCAGCCTGCCGCCGGCCGTCGCCCTGGCCTTCCTGCTCACGCGCAAACGTTTCGCGGGCCGGACGCTGCTGGATGCCGTGGTGCACCTGCCCTTGGTGCTGCCGCCGGTGGTGGTCGGGTACGGATTGCTCCTGATATTCGGCGCCCGCGGCTTCGTCGGGTCGTGGCTGGCGGCCGACTTCGGCGTCGAGCTGATGTTCACGCGCAACGGCGCCGCGCTCGCCACCGCCGTCATGTCCTTCCCATTGATGGTGCGGGCCATGCGCCTGTCGCTGGAGAATGTCGATCGCGGCCTCGAGGACGCCGCCCGCACGCTCGGCGCACGCGCGCCGGACCGGTTCCTCACGATCACGCTGCCGCTGATGCTGCCCGGAATTCTCGCGGGAACGGTCACCGCGTTTTCGGCGGCACTCGGCGAATTCGGCGCGGTGATCACTTTCGTGTCGAATATTCCGGGCGAAACCAGGACGCTGCCCCTGGCGCTGTACACGGCCCTGCAGCAGCCCGGAGGCGAGCACGCAGCGGCGCGTCTGGCCTCGCTGTCCGTGGCATTGGGACTGGCAGGCCTGTTGTCCTCCGAATTGCTCGCGCGGCGGCTGCGCCGCGTGCTGGGCCGTTGATGCTGGCGGTGTCCGCTTCGTTCCGCCGCGGCGCATTCGTGCTGAACGTCGGATTCGAAACGCCAACACCGGGCGTGGTCGCGCTGTTCGGCCGGTCGGGCTGCGGCAAGACCACGGCAATCAACATCATGGCCGGTCTGCTGCGTCCGCAGTCCGGCCGCATCGTACTGGACGATGCCGTGTTGCTCGACACCGGATCGGGGGTGGACGTGCCGCCCGATCGGCGCCGAGTCGGCTATGTCTTTCAGGACGCCCGGCTGTTTCCCCATCTTTCGGTCGCCGCCAACCTGCGCTATGCCCTGCGAAGGGCTGCGGGCCCACGCTACGTGAGCCTCGACACCGTGGTCGACCTGCTCGCTCTAGGGTCCCTGATGAACAGGCGCACGCACCAGCTCTCCGGAGGCGAGCGGCAACGGGTCGCCATCGGGCGCGCGCTGTTGAGCCAGCCCCGCCTGCTGCTCCTGGACGAGCCGCTCGCCGCGCTCGACGAGGCCCGGCGCGCGGAGGTCCTGCCCTACCTCGAGTCGCTGCGCGACCAGCTGCGCATACCGATGGTGTACGTCACTCACGATTTCGCGGAGGTCCTGCGGCTCGCCACCCACATCGTCCTGATGGAGGCCGGCTGCGTGACTGCGCAGGGCAAGGTGGCCGACATGAGCCTCGACCGCCGGCTGCGCTCGATCATCGGCCCCGACGAGGTGGGCGCCATCATCGACGGCACGGTGCTCGGCATCGATCCGATCAGCACCCTGACCCGGGTTCGCCTGGGGTCCGGCGAGGTCAATGTGCACGCCGGAAATCTCTCCGCCGGAACCGCGCTGCGCGTTCAGCTCCTCGCGAGGGACGTCATCGTGTCCACGCAGATGCCCCGCCATCTGAGCGTGCGCAACAGCCTTGCCGGGATCGTGACCAGCGTCCAGGACGATTCGGACTCCGATCTCATCACCATCGACATCGGCGGCGAGACGATTCTGGCGCGCATCACCAAATCGGCGACCCGCGAATTGTCACTGCGTCCGGGAATGCAGGCGTGGGCCCTCGTCAAATCGATGTCGCTGCGCGGGCACGCCTTTGCCGCGCGGGCGGATCTGCGCCAGGCGCCTACTTGACGCGCGTGCCCAAATGCATGATCCCGACGATGTGATCGTCAGCCGCCAGGCCCACGATCGCCTTGACCGCCGCGTCGTAGGCGGCGGCCCCCGTCTTCCACATCACGCCGAATCCCAGGTCGTGCGCCGCGAGGAACAGATTCTGAGCCGCCGCCGCCACCGCCGCCACCTGCTCGATCTCCGGAATCTTCACCTGCCCGCGGCGCACGCGGCAGCCGACGACAACCACCGTCGGGGAGCGCAGGAACTTCTCGCGCTCCGACGCGAATTGCTCGTCGCTCATGGCCGGCATGAGCGCGCGCTTGGCCGCGGCTGCGGCCGTGGCGAAGCGCTCGAGAACCTCATCGACAAGCACCGTGAATTGCCAGGGCCTGAGGCGGCCATGGTCGGGCGCATGTGCGGCGGCATCCAAAATTCGGGCAAGCTGCGCAGCGGTCGGACCCGGTGCGGCCAGGCGCGCAGCCGAGGTCCGGGTATCGATGGCGGTCAGTAATTCCATTGACGTTTCCTGTTTGGGCTATGATTCGCCGACCCTCGACGCACGGCGCCGCACGCGGCCGCCGGGTGGACGACATCGAAATTATAGCCGTTGTTTTTAAAGGAGCCCTTAATGAATCGACTCGTGATGGCGACCATCGCCGCGTTGTCCACTGCGCCCGCGTTCGCGGCGCCCGTAACCTACGTCCTCGATCCAAGCCATACCTTCCCAAGCTTTGAGGCGGACCATCTGGGCGGACTGTCCGTTCGGCGCGGATTGTTCACCGAATCCGCCGGCAAGGTGGTCCTCGACAGGGACGCGAAGTCCGGAACCATCGATGTGACGGTGAAGGTCGGTTCGATCGATTTCGGCCTTGCAAAGTTGAACGAGCACGCCCGATCGCCCGAAATGTTCGATGTCGAGAAATTCCCCACGGCAACCTACAGCGGAAAGTTCACCAAGTTCAACGGCACGTCGCCCACCGAGGCCCAGGGAACACTGACCCTGCACGGCGTGACGAAGCCGGTCACGCTCATGATCGATTCGTTCCTGTGCAAGCCGAACCCCATGACCAAGAAGGAGGTCTGCGGCGCCGATGCCACGGCCGATATCGACCGCGCCGCGTTCGGCGTCAACTACGGCGAGGCCTATGGCTTCAAGATGGGCGTGAAGCTTCGGATCCAGGTCGAGGGCAGTCCCGCCGGCTGATTCGGGCTTCCGCAAAGAAACATCTGGCTCATGCCGCGGCCCGCCTCGTCAATGGATTGACGCGCCGGGCCGATTTCATTTGCGGCCGCGGATCGCTCGGCCCGGATCCGCCGGCCGGGCGCGGGCGGATTACGTTGCATCGACGGGCCGCCGCTCAAAACAGTGACGCAGGGCACGAGCCTCGGCGATGAACCTGAGACACCGTTGGTCACGCGCCCGCGGCCGGTCCCCGCACAATGATCCCGAGGCGTGATTTGCAGGAGATGCGGCCTTGAAGATCATGGCGATGTTGGGTCTCACGTTTGCGGCCGCGGCGAATGCCGGGATGGCCGCGAAGGCTGCCCTCGTCGGCCAGCACGTGCAGGGGTATTACCGCGGCGCTCCTTTGTTGATTTGCGAATACGCCGATGCGCGCGCGCGATTCGAGATTCTCTCCCAGGACGGCAAATGCGCTCCCTATATCACCGTCGAATGACCCCCGAAGGAGCGGCACCGATGTCGATCAGCGAATTCGAACATGGCAAGACCCGGATCATGGCCGAGGCACGCGAGGCGCTCCGTCGCATGGGCATCGAGTCGCATTGCGTCATGTTCGACTTGCACGGTTCGCGTCCCGCCCCGAGCGGCGCCACCCTGACCGTCACGGTCGAGGGCAATTGCGTGAGCGGCTGGTTTCTCGCCGAGGAGATCGAGGACTCGCGGGAAAGCGTCTCCAGGTCGGACGTGAGGCACAAGATCGCGGGCCTGGTCGCCCGGGCCACTCAAGCCGCCTAATCAGCGCCGATCCCGCAGCCTCAGCGGCTGCCACGCCCCCCAGTATCCGCCGCCCGTCGGATGCTGTACATTACGAATGCGAATCACTATCATTCGTATTTGTACTCTCAACGGAACACAAACGCATGAATTGGCTTACGGGCGGCTCCGCAGTGCTGGGAATCGCCCTGTGCATGGCCGCCGCGGCGAGCCGGGCTGATCCGGCCGACGA
Organism: uncultured Gammaproteobacteria bacterium; assembly: GCA_963707765.1. Taxonomy (GTDB): domain Bacteria; phylum Pseudomonadota; class Gammaproteobacteria; order Steroidobacterales; family Steroidobacteraceae; genus Bog-1198. The sequence goes on from CAVPQZ010000001.1 coordinate 1,537,593, forward strand.
TGGCGCCGTGATGGCCTCCCTGTCCAGCCAACCCATGCTCGACACCATCACGGTGCTGTCGCAGCGCCTAGGCGGCCCCGGCGTAGCGCCCGATGGCGCAGCGCAGTACACGGCCACGGCCGACGACATCGCCGCCCTTCCCGCGGGAACGAACTCCGCCCTGACCGATGTCTTGGTGCAGATGCCGGGAGTGGCCATCGACCAAAACCAGCAAATCCACATTCGAAACACCGAAGGGCCGCAATTCCAATATCAGATCAACGGCGTGCTCGTCCCCCTCGACATCAACACCAATCCGCCGTTCCTGTCGATGCTCAATCCGATGTTCGTCAAGCAACTGGACCTCAAGGTCGGCGTATTGCCGGCGCGCTACAGCTACGCCACCGGCGGAGTGGTCGACATTCAGACCAAGGACGGTTGCGACGCCGCCGACCGCGAAGTCACACTGCTCGCCGGCCAGCGCGACACCCTCGAGCCCAGCGCACTGACGAGCGGCTGCGACGGAAGCTTGGGATACTTCGTCAGCGCCCGTTACGATCGGTCGAACACCGCCTTCAGCTCGGCCACGCCGGGTCCGACGCCCGTTCACGACATGACCCACACGGGTCAAATTTTCGGCTACTTCTCCCATCCGCTCGATTCGTCGAGCCGGTTGAGCCTCCTGCTGTCGGGCACGAACAGCGATAATCAACTGCCGAACGTTCCCGGACTCGCGCCCGAATACGCGCTGGCCGGCGTCTCCAATCCGGCGTCGGCGGACATCGGCTCGACCTTGAACTTTCGCGATGCCCTCGCGATGTTCGCGCTGTCCGGGCAGCCTACCGAGAACTCCTCCTATGCGGTGGCATACTCGGCGCACACCATCGCCGAGGAATTCCGGCCAGACGACGCCGGCGAGCTGATCTACCAGGGAGTTGCATCGACCGCTTCGCACACGGATGTCGACAATACGCTGCAAGGCGATCTGGCCGTCCAGAGCGGCGCCCACGCCATCGGGACCGGCTTCTACCTGGGCCAGTACCGCGTCGCGGCCGACGACGCGTCCCTGGTGTTCCCGATCGACCCGGCTACGGAGCATGCCCTCGACACGCCCATCGGCGTGACCAACGACGCGCATGCCACGAACGTCGTGAGCGGCGTCTACGTGAACGATCTGTGGACTCTGGGCGACCGGGTGCGCGCCAACATCGGCCTGCGGCGCGACGGACTCAGCGGCTTCACGAGGGGGCGGCAAATCGATCCCACCGTGAACATCACCGCCGGCGTCGCCGCCGATACGGCGGTGCACGCGGGGTTCGCGCGATACATGCAGATACCGAGCTTCCAGGGCATATCGCCCACGGCCTCGGCCGCCTTTGCCGGCACCACCGGCGCGGGACCCGCCGGCATCTCCACTCCATTGACCGAAGACGACTATGAATGGGATTTGGGCGCAATCCATCGGTTCAACGAGCGACTCACCCTGTCCGTCGACAACTATTACGAGAGGACGCTCCGATATCTCGACACCGGCCAATTCGGCGTGGTCCCGATCTTCGCGCCGTTCAACTACGCTCACGGACACATCTGGGGAACGGAGTCCGCGCTCCGCTACAAGGGGCCCGCGTTGAGCGCCTACGCGAACCTCACCGTGGGAACCAACCTGCAGAGGGGCGTGGTCACCGGGCAGTTCAATTTCCCGCAAGACGAGCTGAACTTCATCGACGGCCACGCCATCGTGCTCGACCATCAGCCTCATTACGGAGCGTCCGCGGGCCTGGCCTATGAGCGCGGCACCAACGGGCTCAGCATCGACGCGATCTACAGCAGCGGGCTGCGCGCCGGCTTCGCGGACCAAGAGCAGCTGCCCCACGTGATTCAATTCAACCTGGGCGCGCGGCGTAGATTCCAGATTCCCGGAATCGGCGAGCTCGAGAACAGAATCACCGTGCTGAACCTGTTCGACCGGGTGAACCTGATCCGCCCTGCCGAGGGAATCGGCATATTCCAGTCCGCCTACGGCCCGCGCCTCACCTTTTGCGATTCGCTGACGCTCAGATTCTGAGACGGGAAACGGAATCGGGGCCGGAACAGCTAGGGCGAGGAGGCGATTTCCAGCTCCCGCAGGCGCGGTCCCTCCAATCGGCCGATGCGCACCGAAGCGTCGTACAACACCACGGTGAACGCCAAAACCGCGATGGTGAGCGCCGCGAACGCCTTGACGTGGCGGGACTCGTAGCTGCGTATCGAGCGCGCGAAACCTATCAGGGCGAGGAGCGCCGCGACCACCACGACGGCGTCCACGCTGGCCCGTTGCCAGTAGCTTCCCCCCAGGTGCAGCCACATGCCGAATTCGTCGAAGGTCAGCGCCATCGCAACTCCGTACGCCAGCGCCGATACGCCTGAATTCCTCCGCGTCGGGACGCGAAACAGCAGGTAGCCGGCCAGCGCCGCCAGCAGGAATATTCCGTAATTCAAGTGATGCACGTGGGTGGCGCCCAGGAAGAAATACAGGTTGGGCATGCGCTTCGACATGATGAGGAACACGGCCGACCGGGCGGCTATGAAGGTCAGGATGAATCCGACCAGGGCGCGGCGCGCCAGCTGGTCGTATCGCAACGTCGTGGCGGGGTCGGCCATGGCGGACCTAAGGTCTCGTCTCCGTATGCCGAACCGGCTTGGGACGAGCCTCGAGCGGTATCACCTCGTGAAAGCGGGAGTAATCGTACGTCAAGGCGCCGTTCGCGTCGGGTTCCAGCACATCGCGGAAGCTGTGATTCCATTGGATCGCATGGCTCGGATACTCCGCTCGGCCGATGAGCACCTGTCCCGTCGTTTCGTCGGTGCCGCTCAAGGTCAGGCTGAAGGTCGCCTCCATGGACGACAGCGACTCGGGCGTCACGTTGGCCAGGGGACTCGATTCGTCGATGACATGCATCAGATTCCAGCCGAGAATGAACAGCGGATGCTCCTCCCGGACAAGCTTCAAATCCGTGATTCGCCTCAGGCGATACCCCTCGCTGCTCACGCTGTCGTGAATCATGCGCAGTCGGGCCGAGGCTTCCACGATCACGTTATGGCGCGCATTCGCCGACCGGAACATCAGCGTCGGCCTGCCGTCGATGGGCCGGACCACCGCCGACTCGGCGAATAGGAATCGCGCAATCGGCCGCGAGAACCGCGCGAATACGATGCCGGTGAGCAAGGCGAGGTACAGGGTGCCGATGAAAATCTGTATGGACGCGAGCACATGGCCGTAGAGTGTTTGGGGGTGCATGTCCCCGTAGCCGACGGTTGCCAGGGTTTCCACGCTGAAGAAGAACGACCCCGCGTATCCCGGCGGATTCACGTTCGCGATCGAGCCCGGCACCAGCGCGTACAGCGCGGCGAAGATCAGATTGAATCCGAGGAAACACGCCGCGACGCTGCCGATCAGCCAGGGCCAGCTGACGGTCATGCAGCGGTGATACAGGTCCTGCCACACCCTGCGCGGCAGGCCCTCGACCCAGATCTCCGAATTCGAGAGCCGGATCCGCCTGCCTTCGGAGAGCACACCGCGGCGCCGTGACGCCGGCGCCGGCCTGTGCCGGCCGCGGCCTGGTGGGCTCATGGAGCGGTCGTTTGGCGCGATTGAGTCACCGGGCCATGATACTGGATTGCGGGCCCTGACCTCGAACCCGCCGTGGGCGCCCGAGCGTTCCGATTCAGATCACGGACAAGAGGTCGGAGCGTGCGACCCACCCGGCCTGCCCCGAAGGTGTTCGCACCAGTTCAAATTCACCATAATCATCGGAGATCGCGACGACCTGCCCGGGCGGAACCGTGAACGAGGCGGCACTGCCTCCGGCCGGCGAGACGCGCGCCGTGGCCGCATGCACCACCACCGCTTCATGCATCAGGGGCCAGGTGGCCGCCGCATCGAGCGCAGCCACGCATAGAAGCGACGCTCCGGCCACCAGGGCTGCCCGTCCCAGCGCTCGCCGGGGCCGGAAACGAACCGCCAGCAACCCTGCCGAGGCGAGGGCAAGTCCGATCGGGCCCAGCCAATACACGAAATCCGGATCGGCGAATCTCGCGTGGCTCTCGAGCCACGACAGGCCTTCATCGGGAAGACCGGCGGCCGCGCGAACCTGATGGAGGTTGGCCAGCACGTCGGGATCGTCCGGCGCGCGCACGCGCGCGCGCTCGTAGTACAGCACCGCCATGGCGGCGTTCCCCTGCCGCGCGTAGGCGTTGGCCTGGTTGTACAGTGCGGCGGGGGAAGATTCGCCGGGAGCGGCATCGGCAGGCCCCGCCGGCCCGGACGCGTGCGCAGCGGCGGCGCAGAGGAGGGCGAGCGCCGCCGTCCGCCGCCGGCACTTGCGCTCGCGCCCTCTCAAGACGCCGTCTCCAGTCCCATTTGACGCAGCACGATCCGCTTCCAATCGATCAATTCCGAGCGCGCAAAGCGGCGGCCCGAGTAAAGCGCCTCGTCCGCAAGGATGAAAATCTTACCGACATCGCTCTGTGCGCCGAGCCGCGCGTCGACCTCCTGCAAGGTCACGGCATCCGGCGGCAGCTGCCAGCGCCTGGCCAAGGCGTTCTGCAGGCCGGCGCGCGCCGCCTGAAAGAATTCCGGAACGTTGTCGGCAGCGGTTGCACGATCCATGGCGGCGGCCAGATGGGCGGGCTCGATGAGGCGCGCGTCGCCGGCTCCGCGCGCACGCCGCTCTTGCCTCGACAACCAGAACCATGCGCCCGGCAGGGCCAGGAGCATCAGCGACGGCAGCGCCAGATACCGGGGCTGGAAATAATACGGAACCAGCGAATTGCCATGGCTGCCTTGCGGCGAATGATCCGGACGCAGACCGGCATTGCGGGCGGCGGCAGGCCCGGGCGCCGGCGCGCTGCCGACCACCCGGGCCGGCGCGACCGCCGGCGCGGAAACGTCGACGGTCACGGGATCGGTCCGCGCGGTTTCATAGCGGCGCTTGTCGGGATCGAAAAAGCTGAATGTGAGACCGGGCAGCGTTTGCCGGCCGGGATCGGTCGGGACGACCGGCTGCTCGAACGTTTTGTCGCCTCGAAAGTTCGAGTGGTCCAAGGGCGAAAATTTGCTCGTGGTCGGATAGAGTTTCCAGTGATCGACGTCGCCGAGCATCGGGCTCCTGACGCGATCGAAATTTCCCTGACCGCTGACCTTCATGCGCAGGGTCAGCGGATCGCCCGCCGTCGCCTTGCTGTCCGAGAGCTGGCTGCTGACCTTGAACTGGCCCACGGCTCCGGTGAAGTCCCCGGGCCTTCCCTCGGCCGGCAAATCGAGCACCCTGCAGGCCGTCGCCGGGCTCGATACGTTGACGTCCTTGTTCACCGTCGCAGCGAAAAAATTCGCGAGACCCGGATCGTTGAACAGATCGGCGAACCCCGATCCCCCGAACACGCCGCCGGGGCGCTGCGTCCGCACGCGGACCGTCATCGGCGCCTGCACCGAAAAGGTGAAGCGACCGGCCTTCACGGCCGAAAGCACGCTGTGCCACGTGAACACCGTGAAAGGCTTGCCGTCGACGACCTCATGACTGCGCTGCTCGGGCTCTGCAGCGAGCTTGTCCAGGGTGAACGCATCGCCGTTCAGCGTGGGCACGCCGTTGATCGACGCGACGACCCCATCCTGCGTTCCCACCTCGATGTCAACCGGAACGCTCTGGCCCACGTATATCTCCTGCTTGGGCAGCAGCACACGCACGAATGCGGTTCCGTCCGGCGCCGCATGCGAGGAGTCGGGCGCCGGCGTCCCCCGCGCTGCACCTTGGCCCGAGCCGGCATCGACCTTGAACGTGAGGGGCCCCACGCCCGGCGCAATGCTCGCGATGACATAGGTCCCGGCCTGCTGCGCGGTCACCTGGTAGGTCACCGAAATCGACGAGCTCGTCACGCCGTTGACGGACTGCAGACTCTGCGATTGCGCGACCTGGGTGAATTGAAGTCCGGGGACGGTGGGCGGATTGATCTTGGCATTGCCATCCAATGCGGTGATGGTGAGGTTGGCCGCCTCGCCCAGCGAGACTTCGGCCGGATCGATCTTCGCGGTGACGGCGGGGTCGGCGGATGCCGTGGCGGCCAGAAACAGGCTTGCAGCCAACCCGACCAGGATTCCGTAAAATCGTGCGCCCAATGTGTCCATATCGTGAATTCTAGGCTCGTTCATCCGGCAGCGGGGACCAGCCGGCCGCCGCGAGCCACTGACATCGACCATCGACACGCGGGGAAGTTCAGCCGGCCCATGCGCCCGGAGCTATACTCGTGGGCACCTGAGCGCAGGAAGGACGGATGCCTTGCCGCACGATTCGCCAACGTCAACGCCGCCGGGCCCAATCGACATCGCCGCCCTCACCGCATCCGCGTACGAGGACCTTCGCCGGCTGGCCCGATCGCGGCTGCGCACCCAGGGTCCGCTCACGCTGCTGGACACGACCGGCCTGGTGAGCGACACCTACCGCCGGCTGGCGATGCAGCATGGCTTGCGCATCGAAAGCCGGGCGCATTTTCTCGGCTATTGCTCGCGGATCATGCGTTCGATCATCATCGACATGGTGCGCGAGAAGAACGCCGAGCGCCGGGGCGGCGGCGACCGAAAGATCACCCTGAGCACGTCGCTGGGCGATGCGGTGGCGGCCGAATCGGAGCCCCTGCGGGTCGACGATGCATTGGAGGACCTGGCCAAGGTCGAGCCACGCCTGGCGCAAGTGGTCGAGATGCGCTATTTCGGGGGCTACAGCGACGAAGAGGTCGCCGAAGCGCTGGGCATCACGGCGCGAACCGTGCAGCGCGACTGGCAGAAGGCGCGATTGCTGCTGCAGGCGATGCTGTCCGATCACGGCTGAGGCTTGATGTCAGGTATCGCGCAATAATCCCGTAATATTCCGTTTTAAGCCGGGATATTTTCTCGAACGATGGCCAAACTGCCCTGCCCGCCCGACCTGTGGCCGGCCTTTTCAGCTCTGCTGGACGAGGCCATGGATGTTCCGGATCGCGAGCGCCCGGCATGGCTGGCCTCGCTGGGGTCGGAGCACGCAGCCGTGCGGCCCTGGCTGGCCCGCGTCATCACCACGGCAGCGGCCGCGCCGGAGCCCCATTTCCTGCAAACCCCGGCAGTCGGCGAATCGGCGGCCCCGGAATGGAGCGCAGGCGCACGCATCGGACCCTACCTCCTGCAAGAGCGGCTCGGCAGCGGCGGCATGGGCGAAGTATGGCTGGCCGCACGCAGCGACGGATCGCTGAATCGGCAGATCGCGCTCAAGCTGCCGCACGTGCACTTGATGGCCGGCGTGCTGCGGCGCCGGTTCGAGCGCGAGCGCGATATCCTGGCGGGACTGTCCCATCCGCACATCGCGCAGCTCTACGATGCCGGCGTGGCGGATTCGCAGCATCCGTATCTCGCTATGGAATGGGTCGACGGCATCGCGATCAATGAGCATTGCCGCCGGAACAAGCTGCCCATCGAGGCGCGGCTCGATTTGATTCTGCAGGTCCTCGATGCCGTGGGCCACGCGCACGCGAAGCTGATTGCCCACCGCGACCTCAAGCCGTCCAACATCATGGTCACCCGCGATGCGCAGGTAAAGCTGCTCGACTTCGGCATCGCGAAGCTCCTGGTCGAGGACACCGGCGGCGGCGCGACCCAATTGACGCGCGTCGGGACGTGCCTCGCGACCCCCGCCTACGCCGCGCCGGAACAGCTGGCCGGCCGGCCCATCACCGCGGCCGTGGACCTGTATGCCCTCGGTGTCGTCCTTCACGAGTTGCTCTCCGGGCAGCGCCCCGATCGGGAGCAGCCCAATGGATCCTCCGGCCCCGGCGATGCGGCCCGGGCCTCGACGCGAATCGATTCGGCGCACGCTCCCTTCGTCGGCGGCCTCGAACCCCGGCAACTGCGGCGCGCACTTTCCGGCGACCTGGACGCCATCATCGCCAAAGCCCTGGAAGCCGACCCCGCGCGCCGTTACCGATCCGCCGAGGCCTTCGCGCAGGATATCGAGGCCAGCCGCCAGCACCGTCCGATCTCGGCGCTGCGCGTCACGCCGGCCACGGTCGCATTGAAGTTCATGCGCCGCCACTGGATCGGCGCCGCCATGACGGCGGGCCTCGCGCTCGCCCTCATCGGCGGCAGCGCGGGCATTGCGTGGCAGGCGGTGCGCGCCCAGCGGGAAGCCCAGCGCGCCACCACCATCAAGGATTTCTTGATCGGCGTGTTCCGTGCCAGCGACCCGCGCATCGCCGCCGACAAGCCGCGCGGCGAGATCACGGCGCGGGAGCTGCTGGACGTCAGCACGCAGCAAATCGAGAGCGGATTCGCCCAGCAGCCCGAGACTCAGATCGAGCTGCTCGGGGTAACCGCGGATATCTATCGGGAGCTGGACGAAACACAGCGCTCGAGCGCGCTGTACGCCCGCGAAGCCGATCTCGCCGCCCGCTACGGCGGCGCGGCGGATGCGCACGCCATCGACGGACTGCTGGGGCAGGCCAACAACGCTCGCCTGAACGGCGACCATGCCCATTGCCTCGAGATGCTTGCTCAAGCCGACCCGCTGCTCCGCCGCGGCCATTTGGACCACACCGCGCTTCGAGCGCGCTGGTTGCTGATACGCGGCGAAGCGCTCATGGATGACCCTGGGCGAGGCGACGATGCACAAACGGCGCTGCTAGCCGCCGTAGCGATCTTCAAGAACGTCTCGCCCGGGGATCCGCGCTACCCCGATGCGCTGAGCGATCTCGGCAACCTGACGCTGGAACGATTTCAGTTCGCGCAATCCGCCGCGTACTACCGGCAGGCCATCGCTGTGTCCTCCGCGAGTCCGCCGCAGGCGGGCGGACTGCTCTGGCCCACGGCAGGTCTGGCGCTGGCACTCGAGCACCTGGGGGATTTCGACGGGGCGGCGGCGGCGTTCAAGCGCGGCGCGGACATCGCCCTGCACACCTACGGCCGGGACAGCCACAACTACTGGGCAATCGCCTCCGATTGGGCGCAATTCCGCTACGAGCAGCGGGGCGAGCGCGAAGCCGCGCTGGCGGCATTCGAAACTCTCCTGAAGGAGCTTCCCGATCGCACCCGGTTTCGCAATGCCACCGATGCCCGGGAGACGGCTCTCGTGCTGCGCAAGTACGGCCACTGTCTCGCAACCGATGGACAGGGCGCGCGGTCGTTGCAGCTGCTGGAGCAGGCTCAGGCGCTGCAAAAGCAGTCCGGCGCGCGCGCCGGCAATGCCGGTTACCTGCAATTGGACTTTGCCAAGGCCTATGAAGCCCTGGGACGCATCCCAGAGGCCCGAGCCGCGTTCCTGGCCGCCCTCGACGCGCTCCTCGTGCAGGGTGTCCCGGCCTTGCGGGAGATCACCCATGAGCGCTGGGGACGGTTTCTGTTGTCCCAGAACGATCCCGCCGACGCCTACCGCGAGTTCGAGGAGGTCCTGCGCTTATCCGATGGCCATCCGAGGGCATCGGCCATCCTTGCGCGGGCCGGAATCGCGGCCATCGCCGCATCGGGCGGCGACGTGCGCGCCGCGGTGGAGAACAGCGGCCGCGCGATGGATCAGCTCGATCACATCGAAGGAGGCTTCGACATCCGCATCGGTCCCTATGTGTGGGGCGTGCGTGCGCAGGCCCTGCTGATGGCCGGCGATAGCGGCTCGGCGGTACAGCTGGCGCAGCGCGCGAGGAGCGCGGCGTTGCGCTTTTATGCGCCCGAGAGCGCGGCCGTTGAGCAAGCTCAGCGCATTGTCGCCGCCGCCAGCCACGGCGCGCAGCAACCCTGATCGGCTCAGCTCGGGTCCGTCCTATCGGGCGACCGACCCAGCCCGCTTGCCGAGAAAATAGCCGATCAGCACACCCGCCACCAGACCGATTGCAAAGGTCCCAATCAGCGCCACGACGACGTTCGGAGGATTCTCAGGGGGGGTGTACACGCAGTTCTCCCCCGGCTTGCACGGGTTGCCCGGCGTCCCCACGCCCTTCGACCCTACGTCCACTGCCTGAGCCTGCACGCCCTGCCAATTCACCGCGTGCAAATTCAGGCGCCCTTCCACGGCACTCAACAGCCGCGACACTTCCGGGCTGGCCACACCGTCGAATCCCAGTCGATAGCTCATCATAGGTAAGTGCTCCTTGTCGTTCTAAGCCGAGGCCTTGGCACCCTTCGTAGCGTTCAATCGACGACCCGCTGCTAAGAAACAATCGGGCGCACTTGAAGCATATAACGCAAATAGGCGCCGATTTGCGACATCCGGCGGTGAGCTCGTTTTATGTCAAAAATAACAACAGCTTGGCCGATAATATTACGTAGACGCTTGAGCTCGAGATCTTTGTCGGTCGAAGTCCTCGAGGCTGCGGCGTGCAGCCTCCCGCAGCTGGCTTGAGCCCCCCGCTCCAGGCGTGCCACGCGCTCCGCGAGATAGCCGCGAGCGGCCGTCGCCTGTCCCTGCTCGGCGGCCAACACGGCGAGCTGGTACAGCAGGTCCTGTTCCCGATCGATCTCGCCGCCCGCCTGCGCCAACACCAGAGCGCGCTGCAGATAGGTCTCCGCCTCCTTCAAGCGATGCAGCCCGTAGAGATTCTGCGCCGTGTTCACGATCACGGTGCCCAACCGGGGGTCGTCGGCGCCAAAGCGCCCCTCACCCTCCTCGAGCAAGCGCCGGTTGACCTCGTAGGCCTCCATGAACCGGCCTGCCTCGTGCAGGGCAAAGGCCTGTCTCTGGCGAATGCCGAGCCGTTGATTGACGTCGAATTCGGCTGCCGCCGCGGAATACTCCGCCGCCTTCGCATAATGTTCGGCTGCGAGCTGAAAGTTCCTGAGGTCGCTCGCAACGCCCGCCAGGAAATAGTGGTCTCGCACGAACTGATCGGGGTCGGCCGCGCCCGGATCGATCGCGATCCCGTCGATCAGCAGGCCCCGCGCCTTGAGGCGATCGCCCCGCCGGTACTCCAGCATCCCTAAGCAGATGAGCAGCTGGCGCAGCTCCGGCCGTGAATCGGGGCGATCGCGGGCCCGCACCGCCAGGCACTCCAGGTCGCTAATCAGCTGCGCAGGGTCGAGGTTTGCGTGCGGGTCCTGCAGCCGAGCCCGTATCTCCGCAACGCGCTCGCGAACGTTCCTTGCCTCCTGAAGAGGGGCATGGGGTTCTGAGGGGAGATCGTCCATAGCCATCATTGAATCAGATGGCAGGTCGTAAATCGAGGGTTGCACGGCGGTAGTACCCGCCGTGCAACCCAAGGAGCGCTAGTGTACCGACTCCAAATAGTAGGAGACGGCCTTCATGTCTTCGTCTTTGAGCGGTGCGGCCACGCCGTTCATGACCACCTGCACGCGGGTGCCGTTGTGCAAAGCGATCAACTGTTTGATGAGATAGGCCGCATGCTGCCCGGCGAGGCGCGGGAATTGATCGTTGCCCGCGGCATCTGCCTGATGGCATGCGGAACACGGCGGAACGCCGGTTGCCGCAATACCCTCGTTGTAGATGCTCTTGCCCTTCGCGACCTGTCCGGCGATGTAGGACCCCAAGAACGGCGCCGGGTCGCTAGCGAACGGTGTCTGCTTGCTATAGAAGTCCGCCAGCGCCGCGATCTGCGTGTCGTCGAGCTGGGAGGCCATCCCCCACATCATGCCCCGCGCATACGGGTCCCCTCGCGTGTGGTCCCTGAACGCTTGCAGCTGTTCAACGATGTACCACGCCTTCTGACCGGCAAGCGCCGGGTAGACCGGGGATATGCTATGCCCCTGTGGGCCGTGACACAGCTGGCACTTGCTGTAGGCCAGATACTCCGCCGCTTCCGCCGGAGAGGCAGTAACAAGCGGCGTTTGCAACACCTGTGACATGGCTGCCGATGCGGACAGTAGGGAAACGGCCGCCGAGGCCACAGCGAGAATCGTCATTTGTTTGATTTTCATAATGATTCTCCCGATTACAGCGCAAACCACATGAGGAGGTACGTCGTGTCATTGTCTGACGCATTGCGACCGTTGCCATCGTAGTTGGTCGTACCGCCGTTGAACTTCGTGTAGTGCGAGTACTGCAACGTGAACTGAACGTTCAGCCAAGCCTGGTACTTCAGCTCGGTGATCCACGAATTGGTCGTGGGATTGCTGTTGGCGCTGTTGGTGACACCAACCGGAAAGGCGCCCGGTGTGCCGGCCGCAACACCGCAGGTATTCGCAGCGCACAGCGTAGGCGCGGATGGATACGCAATCGGATCCGTTGATCCCTTCGTCGAGATATACCCCAGCGTCAAGGCGACTTTGCGATTATACCAATATGTCGCGTCGGTCGAGAGGTAGCTCAGCCAATCGCTCGGATTCGAAGCGCCCAGAAAGGACGACGCGTCGAGAGACTGGTTTTCCTTAACGTAAGTGCCCTTCCAAGTCACGATGTTCTTCTCGCCGATGAATTGCAACTGGAAGTCTTCGGCGACATCGGTGTAGTTATTGGTCAGACCCGACAATGCGTTGCCGCCGCCCGGGTAGAGCCTGAAGCGGGACCCGTAAGTTCCCACTTCGAAGGCGTAACGATCGAAATCGTATTCATACGCCAACCGCCAGTAGGGATTGTTTCCGGCCGGGACATTGGAAGTGGCCGAATCGTAGGGCGCCGGGCTGCCGGTGATCGGGTTGCCGGGAGAAGTCGAGCCGGTCTCCGCGGCGCGATAGAAGCCGACTGCCCCGTACACTTGCTCGTTCCACAGGGCGTAGAACACGGGTCCGGCTACCTGATAGGCCAAACCCGCGTTGATGACGGGGCCGGCCAATGAACCCACGGCGATTTCCGGCGGCACATACGGGAAGCCGAACGCCGGCGTGGTATTCCAGGGATCCTCGATGGTCGGATTGTTGTTGATCGATACGCCGTAAGTCAGCTTGGTCTTGTTCGGCAGCACCAATGTGTCGGCAAAGCGGAAGTCGGTATTGTCGATGTTGAAGGTGTCGGCCGAACTGTCGTAGGTCACCTGGGCAAACGCGCCGAAGTGCGGCGCGATCTTGCCGCCGTAGAGGAGCGACACCTGTTGCGGGAATTGAATGCCGTCCTTGAGCGACTTCGCGCCGGGGATATTGCTGTCCGGCAGCGCCTTGCCCAGCGCCACATAGCCGCTCATGATGAACAGCGACAGATTCGGAATCGCCGGCAACGAGAGGATTTGCTTGCCCTCATCGGAGATCATCTCCAGGTCTTTGCCGTTGTCGAGCTGATAGCCCTGCAGCTTGAACATGCGGCCAAAATGGGTGAGTTCCGGGAAGTTGACGTGGCAGGCCGCGCAGGCCTCGCCGGTCTGCCGCGCGAACAGCGGCAGCGCGCCGGCCGGGCGGGCAATCATGACACCGAGCAGCAGCGCCAAGAGGCCCCCGCTCCGGCACCACGCGTTCAATCGAAATCCGCTGACATGATTCATAGCACTGAATCCCCCCTTGAAATTATTGCTTCAACAAATCGCACCCATCCGCACGAGACGGGCCCATCCTCGAGCGACGGGCATCACACTTAACGGTCGCACCATCACACGCTCAGCCGTATTCATGAATACGTGCTTACCGCGTTGCGGCTTCGAAATTAATCCCTAATCCGGCAGCTCTGGGTCGTGGCCCGGCTGCCTTGTTCTGGAATATCCCAGCCAAGGCCAGAAGAAACCCAAGGCCAGAAGAAACGGTCCTCAGCCCTTCTTCTTCCGGGGCATCAATATGTACCATGATAGCAACATACTGGAAAATGCCAAGCTCAGCCCGAAAATCGTCGCAATTAGTGACAGCATTGTCTAGTTTCCGCTTAAGTTTGACGGCAGCCTGATCCGGATCGCACTCGCTCGCTCGCGCTCAATGCTTCACGGCTTCGGCGCCGCGCTCAGCCACATCGTGACGCTTCAACGCCACCGCGAGGATACCGGCGAAGCCGATGCCGAACACGATCATGCACCAATCGATGAAGCCCGTGAACGTGCGCGGATCGTAGTTGATGGGCCACCACCCGCCCCAGTTCGCGAACTGACCCCGGCCGAGAAAACACATCATCGCCGCACCGAACACGCTGCCATTGCCCATGCCGGTCACGAAGCCGCCAATGATGATGGTCCAAAACGCCCGAGATGCGATTGATTGTCGTTCCATAGGTACCTTAGCCTCGAATGCCCCTGAAATTAATGCATTTCGCCCCAAGTCCGATCCTACGCGAAGGTTTTGGCTGATGCAAACGCGCACCGAATCACTTCGCGGACTCCCGCGCCTCGCGATCCAGCGGACTCAACTCGAGCATCCGCGCGCGGCTCGCGGCCGCGCCTGCATCGCCGTGCGCACGTTGCAATTCCCACAGCGCCCGCCATGCATCGACCGACCACGGGTTAATACTTAGGATCCTACGTATAAGATCCTCGCGGGAGAGCCCGCGCCCGGGCGCCGCGTCGAGGCTCGCCAACAGCCGGTCCGACACGGCATCGAGGATCCAGCGATCGCGCGGGTCGGCCTCGAAGGCCAGCCCCAGCAAATGATCGGCCTCGAGCGCGGACCCCTGTGAATTCGCAACCTCGCTTCGCACCAGGAGTTCCGTGCCGATGAAGGCGCGCTTGAAATCCTCCTGTTGCGACGGCGATACAGTCAACGCCGCCGCCGCCTGCTCCAAGGTGGGCCTCCGGGCCAGCAGCCATCGCAGCATCGAGGGGATGTCGGCACGAGGATCGTAATGCAGCCGAGGCAGCATGAATTCGATCACCGGCGCCCATTCATGCTGCACGGAGCCTCTGCCTGGTTCGATGGGACCCCAATAGCGTCCCAGCCATTCGCTCTCGCCCTCGGACGCCGCCTCGGCCCGCTCATCCGGGGTCAACGAACTCAAATGCGCGGAGAGCGACGGCGCACCCTGCCACTCGTCCCGCGGCCCCACCATCGCCAGGTGCATGCCGTCGAGGAACAGCTGACCTTGCGGAAACACCGTGCGAAAGCTGCGCAGAACCACGCACAGCGTGTCCGGGTCGAATTGGTTGAGCGCCAGCCATTGAACATAAAGGCCCCCGGCGGCCAACCGCGCCCGTACCCGCTCGAATTGCTCGACCGCGAGCAGCGATCCCACCCCGGCCAGATCCGGATGAAAGACGTCGCCGATGACGACGTCGTACGTTCCGGCGGTTGCGGCCAGAAAGTGGCGCGCATCGTCGTGATAAACCTTGGCGTCCTGCAGGATCCCTCGATTGCTCTCGACGAACCACCGCCGCGCGGCCTCGATGCTCCCCGCGGACAACTCCACCGCGCTTCGGTCGAGGCCGGGGAACGGCAGCGAACCGGCCATCGAAATACCCGTACCCAAGCCGATGAACAGCACCCTATGCGGATTCGGATGCAGGAGCAGTGGAAGCCGGGATTGGTTGGCCTGCACGAACACGGCCGTCGGATCGGTCGAGGCATCCTGACGGCGCAGATCAGTGAGCAGAACGCGCTGTCCGTCCGGCTGTTCGATGACGTGGGTGGTCGCAATCGCATCTTCGTAGCGATACAGGTCGCGGCTGCCGGCCATGGCTCGCGGCAGGAAATCCTTGACCGGCGGCAGGACGGCCAGGGCCCAAGCGGCGGCGGCGACGAGCGGCACGCCGACCCACGCCCGGCGGGACTGCCCAAGGATCTGTCCCGGGACCAGCAGGAGCATGGCGGCCGATGCGAGCACGCCGGCGCTGCCGATGGCGGGAACCAGAAGGACATAGAGCAGCGCCCCGAACGCTCCGCCGAGCGCATTGGAGGCGTAGAGCCAGGTACCATTCGACCGGAATCTCGCCGCCAGGGCGGGCAGCCAGGCCCCCAGCGACAGCGTCACGGGCAGCGTCAGCGCGGCCAGCATCAGTCCCTGCGCGAGCAGCGCGGTGGTGAGCGACCGAAAGTTCGCGCCCTCCAGCCACGCCGAGGCCCGTGGAAGCAGCCAAAGACCCGCGATGGCGTACACCGAGGCACACCAGGGCAATGCGGCCATCATTCTCGACCCGGGCCGGCGCGAGGCCATCAGGCTGCCGAGCCCCATGCCGAGCAGCATCACCGCGAGGATGAGGGCGAGCACATACTCGGTGCGCAGCATGACGAGGCTGAACAGCCGCAGCCATGCCATCTCCAGCAGCAAGCTGGCGGCGCCGATGACGGCGTAGTTGAGCAGCAGCAGCCGCGGCGGCCTGCCCGCGGCCGGAGCGGCGGTCGGTGCGCTGCCGGTGCCCTGCCGAGCCAGGGCGAGAAACCCGGCCGCCACACCCAGGTTGATCGCGGCCACCCAGCGCACCGCATCCATCCACCCCACCGTGGGCAGCAGCAGGAGTGGCGCCAGCGCGCCCAGTGCGGCACCCGCCGTGTTGCTGCCGTAGGCTCCCCCCAGTGTGCGTCCGCTGCGGATCCACGCCTCGACCATCAGCGGGAAGCCGGCGCCCATGGCCGCGGCGGGCAGCGTCAGCAGCAACAGGCCGGCCAGCATCAGGAGCGCATGCCATTGCGGCGCCGAGAACGACCCGGCCGCGCCATCGATGAGCGGCGTCGCGAACCGCACACCCCAGGGCAGCAGCAGCGCAAACACCGCGACGGCCGATTCGAGCAGGGCGAGCCGCTGCAGCGGCCGGGCTGCGCGCGCCGCGTGCGCAGCCATGGCGGCGCTTCCGCCGGCAAGACCCAGCATGAAGGCGCTGACCGTGACCACAGCTGCCAGCGTGCTGACCCCGAATTGCAGGCTGAGCATGCGCGCCCACAGGACCTCGTAGGCCAGCCCGCACAGCCCCGAGAGAGCGCAGAGCGGCGCCAGGAGCACGCTCAGGCGCGGTTTCCCGCCCGTCAGAATGGGAAGAACCAGACCACCCCGACGATGACGTGGATCAGCGCCACGGTGACGGTCAGGCCGGCCAGGATCATGTGCACGAGGAACAGCGGCTTCCCGAACACCGCCACCGCGATGCCGACCGAGGCCGTGGCGATCAGCAGCACCAGGAGCGCGGCCCCGATCGAGAACATGATGACCTGCTTCTCATGGTCGCCGATCACGGTGGTGTGATTGGCGCCCGGCAGTTGCTGGCGGCCGAATTGCTCCAGTATCTGCGTACTCGTATTCCCGGGCTGCGCGGAATCCGCGAGGCAAACCGGGCCGCGTGCCAGGAATACGAGGAGCCCGATCAGCAGCGCGCGAAAGGCCCTACTCATCGCCGTCCGTCTCCTCGGGCGGAAGGGGGGGAGGCGCCTTCTTCATCGGCTGCCGCCACATCAAGACCAGCATCAGGACAAAGGGCACGAACACCGCCACCAGCAGGAAGATGAAGATCATCCAGGGCGTCTCGATGCTGACGTGCAGGTAGCGATAGCTGTCGATCGCATAGCTTGCGGCGGCTTGCAACGACAGCAGAACCAGCGACGCTGCCCGGAGCACGGGCCTCATTTCGGCCCCCGGTCCGAAGGCGCGCTGCTGCTGGCGCAGCGAAAGCCGTAGAAATCGGTGGCGTGGTTGGGAGCCGCGTAGTCGCGGTGGTAGAGCGATGTCGAGAACGGATCGCCCTTCCAGGATCCGCCGCGCAGGACCTTGTAGTCCCCGATCTGCGCCGCATGCGATTCCCCGGCAGGGGTTCCCTCTGCCGAATTCAAGGACGCTTTGGAGCCTTCATAGGGCCGCATATCGTCCGCCATCCACTCCTCCACATTGCCGGATAGATCGAATATGCCGTAGATGCTGGCCCCTTGAGGATAAGTCGCCACGTTCGTCGACGAACCGACGTTGTAATAGGTGTTGAGCCGGGTGGGGTCCATTTTGTCGCCCCAGGGCCAGCGCCGCCCCTCCGTGCCGCGCCCCGCCTTCTCGAATTCGGCTTCGTGCGGAAGGCGGCGCCCGGCCCATGCGCAGTAGCCGGCGGCATCGTCCCAGGCCACCATGGACACGGGCTTCAGCAGTTCGCCCTGAGGTATGCGGCCACCCTTCCAATTGAGCGGCGCACGCCGGCCGGTGGAGGCGACGAAACGCGCGTATTGCGCGTTGGTCACCAGGTACCGGTCCAGGTAGTAGGCCGGCAACACGACCACATGACGCGGCTTATCCTGCTCATCGGCGCGATCTAGGTCCGTGCCCATGATGAATCGGCCGCCGGGCACGAGCATCATTCGGTCCAGGTCCTCCCACTCCTCGCGCCCTACCAACCGCTCCGCCTCGACGACGTTGTAGCCGGCGGCGATGGGTCCGGTTTCGTGTTTCTGGTGCAGGGTGATCTCTTCTCCCGCCGCGCGAACGCGCGTGGACTCTTCCGAGAGGTCGTAGGTCGCCATGCGGCGCATGTCCCCCAGGCGCAGCTTGCCGAGCATGACGACGTGAATGGTTCCGCCGATCAGCGCCAAAACCAGACAGGTGATGAGCGTCATCGACAGCAAGCGGCGGCGCTGGTGCCTGTCCTGCTCGGAGAGCGCGGACGTTCGATACGGACCCAAGGCCATGGCTGAACCTACCGGTGAATGGGCCTGGCCTGCTCGACCGCCTTCTTACCGGCAGCCCGCCCGTAGGTCCGCTTGATCACCACCTCGCCGATCACGCCGCCTATGGCCGCCGCCTCCAAGGCCAGGATGACGTAGAACCCCCACCACCCCATGGGCATCAGCGAGGAGCCCGGCGCCAAGGGAATCACGTGATAGAGGATTCCGAAGTAGCTGATGCAGCGGACGATGAGCGCCGGAATGTAGGACAGCCATTTTCCGCCGAATCCATAGATCAGCGAGACGATCATCCCGGCCAGGAACGGCACGAGGAACAGGTCCACCACCCAGAACGGGCTGAAATAGCCGATGCCGCCGGTGAAGGCCTCGATGGTAACCCCGAGGAGTCGGTCGCAAAAGTGGTTGAAGACCGATGCCAGAATGACCGCGCCCGTACCGCGGTAAACCGCTCCCAATTTAGTGTTCCGCATGCGCTCGAGGATACTCTTTCCCCGTCAGCTTTTCATATTCGGCGGCCCGGGCAGTCTCCACATACCAGTCCTTGGCCTTGAGGCTCGCCATGTACTTGGCGAGGATCCGCCGGTCTTCCTCCGGCAGGGCCGCCAGCGACGGCATGCGGTATTCCACCTTCAACCGGCTCGGCAAGATGGACTGGGGGTCCGGAGAGGAGAAATACTCGTAGAACCAGTTCTCGCTGCGCAGCGACCCGATACCATCGAGTGCCGGGGCCGGAACGGAATCGAATGCGCTCTTGAGGGTCCACAGGGAATGGCATTCGCGGCAGCCGTGGTCGCGGTACAGATCGCCCGCGCGACGCGTGAGCGCCGCATCGGCCGTGGTGAAGAAGGGAATTCCCGGGTCGCCCTGTTTATCGGAATGAAGGCTGATTAGGTTGCGCGCCATCAGGCCGGCAACGACCACACCCATCGTCGCCAATATCAACGCTTCGCCGCGCCTCATGTCGGGGGTCGGCGCGACTCCGCTTGCAGTTCAAGATGCCGATCCCGGCTTGCCATCTGCTCCTTCAGCACTTCACGGCTGTGCCGGAACTCGGCCGGGGTCATCTTGTCCTTGTCGGTATCGGTAAAGACCAGGTATTTGATGTCCTCGTCGAACTGCTCGTTCTGCCATGCCCAGCGAATGCCGAACAGGCTGACCACGATGATGCCGGCCCCGACAATCAGCCAGAGATAGATGCTCCACCCGTCACCGAGTGATTCGAGAAAGCTCATAATTCGCCCTCCATCCAGGCCATTGCCGAATCAAAAGAGTACGCCGGACAGCATCTGCAAGGAAGCGAATACCACGGCGACGACCACCCCGAAGATGATAGCCCCGAACATCACCCTTTCGCCGGTTCGCGTGATTTTATTGCCGCCCGAGCCGTTCATCACCGCCACGATGATTCCGGCAAACAGCAAAATACCCAGCATCAGCAAGAAGAACACGCCGACCCCAAATCGCTGGCTATGAAGCCCTTCGATACTGAGGTCGATCCGTGGACCCGGCGCATTCAGCGCCAGAATCATCACCCCACCGGCCTATCGCTTGATCTGCGGATTCTTCTTGTCGTAATGGTCGACGAAGAACCCATAAATGAACGGCGCGATGAACGCGAGGGATATGGGGAGCAAGATGGCCAACGGGCCGTAGTCGAGATCGATCATAGGGTATTCACTCCAATTCCAAAGGACGCCGCCCAGAGCTAGTGTTCGATGCCGTGCCGGGGCTGCCATTCGGTCGGGGGCAGCCGCTTCACCACCAGGAACACGCCCAGGAAGAACGCCGACAAATAGAACAAATCGATGGTATAGCCCTTGTCCCACCAGGGCTGCTGCCGGATCCTCGTGCCGTCCGGCCGATAGTTGCCCTCGAAATTCGCGAGCGTGATGGTGTCACCGACCACGCTGTAATCCGCCAGGTCGACTCCCGGCTGCGCCTCGAGCGCCTTGATCTGCGGCGCAATCTGCCGCAGCTGGTCCATTGAGACCGGATGGCGCGCCAACAGCGCATCGCTCCGGCCATTGCGCTCGCTCGGGGTATTCTCGTAAATCGAGCGGATGATGCTGATCGCCTCGCCATCCGTCTTGGCCGCCACGACGCGAGGATCCGACATCGCGTTCACGTAGGGCGCATACAGCGCCGCCGTCGGCCGCTGGCCCCACAGCGGGAAGGTTACGAAGAACGCCGTGCAAGTGGTCAGCAGGACCAGCAGGATCACGGGGAAGGGAATGGGATTGTTGTCCTCGGTGAGCCCGCCCAGGCTCTCCGCTTCCCAAAGCCGCTCGGCTTTCGCGACCGTCGGAGTGTCGCTCAAGGTCGCCATCGGTGCATTAAAAGTCCAGGCCATTCGCTCTCTCCGGTTCGTTCGCGAGACTACTTCAGGTTCAACACGAAATCGATCAGCCACCGCGCTTGACTGTCCGGGGCATAGGCCGGCACGTCCGGCGGCAGATCCCGCTTGCCCTCGCGGTAGGCGTCGAACTCTTCGTTCCACTTCGCGTAATCGATCTTGTTGCCGCTCGCGTCGACCTCTCCCCAGAGATAATCGAAGCGCGGCATGATGGAATGCGGCTGCACCAGGCGCGGATTCCAGAAATGCAGCATCATCCACTCCTTCGAGGAGTTCCGCGAGCCCACGTGCAGCAGGTCGGGCGCCTTGCGGTCGGAGCCGAAGGCCGTTGGCGATTCGCCGTTGAAGTCGCCCAGCATCGGCGGAGCGCCGAACACCTGCCAGTCCTGCGTCTGTTCGGGCAGCAGCGTGTGGCACCACCAGCATCCCTCGCGCACGAACAAGGTCTTGCCGGCGCCGGCATGAATTGCATTCTCGTCGCCCGCCGCTTTGAGGACGCTCGCCGGCTCCCAGCCCCGGGTGGCGGTGGCATCCTCGATATAGGCCACGTTCTTGTCGCTGCTGCGCACGAGGAAAACCGCGCCTTGGGCTTCGCGGGCATCCCCGATCCTGCCGTCAGCGAGGCTCAGCGCCTTGGCGGCGGGACCCAAGTTGTCGGGATGCCGGATGCCGCCCGGGAAGGGCGTGCCCGGCTGATACACGTAGGCGTAGATCGGGTCCATGGCCTGCCCGCTCTTCGGGTCCGCCTTCAGCGCCACCTTGACCGGCTTGTTCTGCCCGAGCAGAAAAGGATCGTAGACGTTGAATCCGGTCTCATACCCCGAGGTGAGCTGCTTATCCATCGATATCGACGTGGCATCCACTGCGGCAATATCGAAGCTGGGCAGCAGCAGCGTGATGCACATGGAGCCACCCAGCGCCACGGCGAACATGCGACTACCGATCTTGTATTCTCTGAAATTCATGTCTTAGCCTCCGGTTTCGCCGCGCAACTTATCGTTCGTAGGCCAGTTCATGCGGCATGCGGCCCTTCGGCACCACGGTGCCGACCCGCGTCGTCATCCACATGTTGTACAGCCACACGATGTTGCCCAGGAATACCAGCGACCCTCCGATCCAGCGCGCCACCATGTACGGGTGCTCGGCGATCACCACGTCGATGTACGGAACCTCGTAAATCTTGCCGGCTCCCTGAATCAGTCCGGCGATGGTCATCGACACCCAGTAGATCGAGAAGCCGATCAGCAGCGCCCAATAATGGATGTTCCCGAGCGTGAGGGACCAGAGCTTGCGCTTCAGGATCATCTGCAGGCCGAGATACACGGCCGCGACCTCCATGAAGGTCGAGAATCCGAGCAGCGCCAAATGCGCGTGCGCCACGATCCAGCCGGTGCCGTGGATGTACCAGTTGATGGCCCGGGTCTGCTGGAAGCCGCCCTGCATGTTGAGCGGGATCGCCAGGAGGGCGCCCGTGACGGTGAAGCGCACTTCGAGATTCTCCACGAACATGCTCCACTTGCCTTCCATGGTCAGCAGGATGTTCGACACGAAGGCGATCGCAGGCACCAGAATAAGCACGCCCTCCACCGAGGCGAAGGACTTCAGCCACTCAGGGAGCGGCGCCGACATCAAGTGATGGGCCGCCGGGGTCGAATAGAACACCACCACGGACCAGAAATGCAGGTGCCCGATGCGATGCGAGTACAGCGGGTTGCCCGTCACCTTGGGGATGGTGTAGTACGCGATGGCCGCGGCCACCGGGGTGATCCACAGGCCCAGCACGTTGTGCGCGAACCACCAGGTGAGGTACGCCTCGGTGAGACCCGTAAGGTGGAAGTACTCCGGCAGATTGCCGACGATGAACACGATGATCAGCATGAACGTCGCCGCGGCGAAGAACCAGTTCGTGGTGTAGATGCCCTGGGTGCGGCGGTTGATGATCGTCATCCACACGTTGACGCCGAGCGGTATCGCCATGAAGAACGAGATGTAGAGGTCGATGAACCAGGGGAAGTCGGAGTATTCGCGCCCCGAGGTCATCCCCAGCCACAGGAGCGTGAGGCCGAGCGACAATCCGATGTTCCAAAGGAAGCAATTCCACAATCCGAGCTTCTCGGACCAAAGCTTGGTGTTCCCGAGGGCCGGCGTGATGTACATCATCGCCATGGCGAACGCCATGGAAATCCAGCCGAAGATGACGGCGTGGACGTGCACTTGGCGCATGTGGCCGAACGAGACGAACTCCAGGCCATGCACGAAATCCGGGAAGGCCAGCTTGGCGGCATTGAAGGCCCCGAGCCCGGTCCCGATGACGAACCAGACTATCGAGGAAAAGCCGAAATAGACCGCAGCGGAACCCGCCGGAATATCCTCATTCTTGGCCAAGAGATACTTGAACATTCGGTCCCCCACTTCGTGTCTGACGTCAAACTCTAAAAATCGCCCGGTTGCCGAGCGCTGTGCTTTGCCGGCGCTGCGCCTTCTCTGCGCGGCGCTTCACATCCCCTGCGAGTCCATCCAGTGGTATCTCGCAGTCGCCCGAACGCTAATCGATTTTCCCCGGCATTGCAATCCCGGGATTACCACTAGATCGCAACAGTCCGTATTTAGTCATGGCACCGCGCACCATGAAGAATGCCGCGCCGAACACTACGAGCGACGTGACCAAGGCAAAGGGAGAGAACATGGGCCACGGCGACTCCGCTTCAGAGCCCGCAATCCACACATAGCGCTCGATCCAGTAGCCGATGATGATGGATACGGCCACGAAGGCGATGACGCCGCGCGAGTAACGGGAATAAGGCACGATGAGAATCGGAAACGGCACCACGAACTTCAATATGAAAAATAGCCAGAACAGAGTCCCGAAGGGTCCGTTTTGGTTGTGGAACCAGCGCCCGGTCTCATCTGGGAGGTTGGCGTACCAAATGATCAGATACTGGGCGAAGAAGGTGTAGACCCACAGGATGGTAAAGGCCAGCATCAGCTGCGCCAGGTAATTGAAGATGTATTCCCCCGGAGGGTTGACCAGCGCCTGTTTGCGCACGAGCAGCATCACGGTCAGCGCGAGCACCGCGAGCATCATGCCGAACGAGCTGACGAAGTGATACATGGCATAGACCGCGCTGGCCCAGCCCGGCTCCAGGGTCATCTCGAAATCCCAGGCCACCATGGTGCAAAACAGCACGTGGGCAAACGGGATCAGCAGGGCAATGTTCCGGAACGTGACCGCCTCCGCGGCGCTTCGCGTGGCCACCGCCTGATATTTGATGAAAAGTCCGTAGAGCACGCCGACCACGATGAAGCCCGCGATCTCGCGCGCCGCCAGGAACCCCAAATTGTTCCAAGCCGGCATGGCCTCGAAATTGCCCACCCAGGGGAAGGTCTTGGCGCCGTTGATCAACAGGATCAACAACAGGCAGAACGCCAGCGGAAACAGGGCAAAGAAACTCACGCTGATGTAGCGGATCTCGAAGCGCCACTTCGCATTGACGAGGTGCAGCAACGCCGCCAGCGTCACCCCGCCCAAGGCAAGGTGCAGCACGACGAGAAAATCCACCGTAAGTACCGACCAGCTGGCGAACGGCATGTCGAATTATTCCTCGAGCCGGGAAAGGGCGAAGCGACGCAGGGGCGAAGACCCACTCTTATTAATGGTCATTATCATTCTCATTTGGCGGCGCCGGGCGCGGCGGCGCTGGCCACGCTGATGGGTTTCACGCCATCGGCCACCAGGCCGTGGCGGACATAATTGACGACGTCCCACACCTCGCTGGGGTAGAGGTCGTTCCCGTAGGAAGGCATCAGCGCGCCTCCAAACGACACGGTCCCGAAGATATACCCCTCCGGCAGCACCTTCTGCTCGTTGTCGGCGGTGAGATCGAAGGGACGAATCAGGAATTTTGCGCCGACCAGGCCATCGCCGGTGCCGGACGCGCCGTGGCAGGGGGTGCAGAAGATCTGAAAGAACTTGCGCCCCCGGTTGATCGACTCCGGTGTGGCCGGATTGGGGTTCGTCAATTTCATCGCGCCGTCGCGGTCGTGCACGTGGATGAGCGTCTTGGTGCCCGCCATCGGCACCGAGCGTTGCGGAAACGGCCGGATGGAGTCCGGGCCGTGTTGCGGCTTGATGCTGATCTGGTTCGCCATGTCGCGGCTCCACGGCCACGCGCCCGCGACGGTCGGCAGCAGCGACAGGCAGCCGAGCACGAGGCAACCCGCCGCGATGCTCATCCGCAGGTCTCCAGGGCCCCGCATGTCAGAGGCCCTCCGAAATTTCGACCGCGTGATACCGGGTGAAGAGATCCCGGATGCGCGGGATTGCCTGCGGCTCGGCCTGGACGAGAATTCCGATCTTGTCGACCGAGATCTGCACGTCGTACAGGCTGCTGTGCACCCGGTGCTTTCTCCACACGATAAGACAGGCGGTGATCGTGAAGAACACGGCGGTCAGGATGAAGAGTTCGTAGGTGATCACCATGTTGGGCGGAATCGGAACGATCGGGAATCCACCGCGCGGCTGACGCAGAAAGTTCGCCTGCGCCGATGAAATCCCCAGGAATCCGAGTGTGCTGCCGAGTACCGCCCCCATGAGCGAGAAGATCTGGATATACACGGGCCGCGGCCCCAGTTCTTCCGCGCACTCCGGGTGGTCTATCGGGGACTTCAGCGTGACATCCTTCATCTTGAAGCCCGGGATGGACGATTCCCGCAGCGCGGCAATCGCGGTCGCGGCGACTTCGAAATCTCCAAACAATGCCAAAATATACGATCTCTTGGCCATGGATCAGCCCTCCGCCGGCAGCGGCTTGAGGTTCTTGCGACGCAGGCGGCGGTGATAGACCATCTCCTTCACCTCGTACATCGAGACTGACGGGAAGATCTTGCAGAACAACATGAACAGCATGGTGAACCAGCCGAAGCTGCCCAGCACGATGCCGACCTGCACCCAATCGGGCCACCAGCCCTGAGTCCACGTCCAGGGATAGTAGCCATGGGCGAACGTCGGCGTGACGATCATGAAGCGCTCGATCCACATCCCCAGATTGAGGAGCAGCGACACCACCATCATCGCCGGGACATTGGTGCGAAGCCGCTTGAACGTCAGAGCAAACGGCACCACCGATCCTAAGATGTTCATCGACCACCACCACCAGGCGTAGTCGCCCGTCGCCCGGTAGATGAGTGCCTGCTTGGCGAATTCGTCGGTGCCGTACCAGACGGCGGCGTATTCGATGAAGTTCAGGTAGGTCCATACCATCGAGATCGCGAAGGTGAGCTTGCACAGCTTCTCGAGGATTGGAATCGTCATGTACTGCTCGAAGCGGAAGGTGTATCGCAGGATGATGAACAGCGTGATGATCGCCGCACAACCGGAGTACAGGGCGCCGGCCACGAAGTACGGCGGGAACGACGTGGTGTGCCAGCCCGGCTGTTGCGACACGGCGAAATCCGTGGCCACGATGGAGTGCACCGAGACGGCCAGGGGAATCAGCAGGCACCCGATGGTGAGATAGGTCACGCGAAAATTGGACCATTGGCGGTCCGTGCCCCGCCACCCGATGGACAGTGCCCGATAAAAGGTGCGTCGGAACCCGGTGGCATTGTCGCGGCAGATGGCAAGATCCGGGATCATGCCGAAATACAGGAAGATCACCGACGTGGTGAGATAACTGCCGATCGCCGTGGCGTCCCACACCAGCGGCGAGCTGAAATTAGGCCACGCCCAGCGCTCATTGGGGTACGCCACCACATAGTAGAACTGCCACACCCGGCCGAGATGCACCAGGACGAACAATCCCGCCGTCATGAGCGAGAACGTGGTCATGGCTTCGGCGAAGCGGTAAATGGGCTTGCGCCAGTCGGCGTGCATGAGGAGCAGGATCGCGGACAGCAGCGTGCCGGAATGGCTCATCCCGATCCAGAAGATGAACGTGGCGATATAGAGCCCCCAAACCTGCGGGTTCTGCAAATCGGCGACGCCTAGGCCGGTGTTGTACTGGTAGATCTCGCAGTACACGCCCCACAGGAACAGCGCCAGCGACCCGAAGAAGAGCACCCAGTAAAGCGGCCTCGGCCGCTCCAAGCTGCGCAGCACGTCACCGTTGATCTGGGCCCACGCGATGTCTTCGTCGATGTCCTTCGGCTTCGGCTTGAACCGGAGTTCGACGTGGACCTCTTTTTCCTCGAACGTATCACTCATCGAAGATGGCCCTCGAGGCTGAATGAATTTACGCTGGGCATGGTCGCTACACTTCCGAGGATCGAATGCGTTCCAGATACACGACCGAAGGATAGGTCCGCAGCTGCTCGAGCACCCGATAGCCGCGCAGAACCCCGTCGGTCTTGCCCTGTTGCTCGTCGAATTCGCGCTGGTCGTCCTTTGCCTGCCGGTCCGCCGACAACTCCACCTGCTGCGCCTTCCACATGCGCGCCACGGCGGACGTGCTGTCGGCCATGTTGCCGAAGTGGATGGCGGAGGTCGGACAGGCCTGGGCGCATGCGGTCAGGACCTCGCCGTCGGCCACGGTGCGCTTCTCGGTGCGCGCCCGGTCCTTGGCCTCGGTCAGCCGCTGCACGCAGAAGGTGCACTTCTCCATGACGCCCTTGCTGCGCACCGTGACGTCGGGATTGAGCTGCTGCTCCAGAGGGCTCGGCCATGCGCTCTCCGGGTAGTTGAACCAGTTGAAATATCGGACCTTGTAGGGACAATTCGCCGAACAATAACGCGAGCCGACGCAGCGATTATAGACCTGGGAATTCAGGCCATCCGGCGTATGGTGAGTGGCGCCCACCGGGCACACGATCTCACAGGGCGCCGCCTCGCACTGCTGGCACATCATCGGCAGGAACTGGGCGCCGTGTTCGGGAAACTCCTGCGTGTTCTCCGTGCCCTCGCCCCAATAGCGCTCGATCCGGAGCCAGTGCATCACCTGCCCCCTCGAGAAACGCTCCTTGCCCACTACGGGAAGGTTGTTCTCGGCGTAGCAGGCGGTGGTGCAGGCATTGCACCCCGTGCAGGCATCGAGATCGATCACCATGCCCCATTTATAGGGGGCATCCTTGTATTGATCCGGCTGCGGGCGCTTGACCCGCAGCTTCGACCAGTTGGAGGTGAGGTTATCTAATGACAAACGGCGTCTCCTTGGTGAGATCGACCTGGTCGGCGGCCAGCGTCGCGACCAGCTTCCGGTCCTGTTGCAGGGTGGTCGGTCCCTCGTCCTTGGTGATCCGCTCATTTTGGCCGGTCTTGGCGACAGAGACGCGCGTCGAATACAGCGCAAGCTCGCCGCTGTCGCGGTCGAAGATCGGATTGATGATCTTCAGGATATTGACCCCGACGTTGCTGGCGAAGCGGCCGTACGATTCGTGACCCCGGCCGATGGGCACTCCCACCGCGCCCGGGTGAATCCCCGGGAAGAGATACGCCTTGGCACGCACGGAGCCCGTGGCGGAGGTGATGATCAGCACGTCGCCCTCGCGGATCTGCATGGCCCGCGCCGTGCTCGGGTGAAGCTCGACCCAACTGTCCCATACCACCGTGGTCAGGGGATCCGGGGACTCCTGCAGCCACGGCAGATTGGCCGGCCGGCCATCGCGCAAGCTGGGTGTCACGGCCGGAATCAGCCTGAACGGATATTGAAGATCGTCGCCCTGCGGTTCCGGCTGGTGGATCATCTCCGGACTCACCTGCATGCCGGGCAGCGGCGTCAGCGCAGCCTCGCGGTGCAGAACCCCCGCGCTCAAGGTATTCTCCCAAAACACCTCGTCCCCGGCCTCGGCGTCATACGCCGGCTTGGCATTGATCACCGCGCTCTTCAAGTAAGCGTAGTAATCGGGAAAGGATTTGTAGCTGTCGGGTTTGGCCTTGCGCAGCAGGTCGAGCACGACATCCCCGAAGGCGCGCGTCTGTGGGTACAGCTTCTCCATCAACGGTTGCTGGATGGAAATTTCGGTCCCGTCGGATTGATTGGACGCCACGTGCGTGCCGAAATCCTCGAGGGGCGAGAGCAGCGGCAGCACCAAATCGCATTGCATGGCGGTTTCGTCCAGCTCCGTGACCCAGGCCGCCTTGAAGGGCACCTTCTGCAGATTCTCCGCGAACCCCATGAAGCCGGGAGCGCTGTACACCGGATTGGAGCCGTGCACCAGGATCGAGCGGCATTGCCCGGCGGCCATGGCGTCGTTCAAGTCCCGCAGCGCCTTGAAGCTGCCCGCGGTCGGGGCCAATTGCGGGAACGGCAGTTCGGCCGCGCGCATCACAGTCTTGCCGTGGTTCTGAAGGATAACGTTGAGTATCCCGATGGCGGCCGTGTTCTGCGATCCATGCGGGTGGCCCTGCGGGTAGCGCCCGGCCAGCACCAGGGTCGGCGAATGCTCCCACAACAAGGAGGCGATTCGCGGTATGTGGTCGCCGCGAACTCCGGTGATCCGGCTGACCTCGGCTTGGGTGTAAGGTTCGATCACAGCCGCCAGCGCCGGCGACACGCTGCCCGTCGCCTCCTTGCGTTGCAGGAGTTCCCGCGCCAGACCCAGGGCGAATGCGCCCTCCGTCCCTGGAACGATGACGATCCAACGATCGGCGTTGGCTCCGGTCAACGTCATCCTGGGCTCGACCTGCACCAGCACGCCCCGGCGGGCGCCCCGGCGAAACCGCGCATACTGCCGCGCGGCGGCGACCGGCGATTCGCCCGCGCCGAGAAAATCATCGCCGAACGACACGACTACGCCGGCGCGGTCGATCAGCGTCACCGGATCGTCCACGCCGAACATCCTGCGGTTGACCGACGCCGCGACCGCGGTCGACAAGGCATCGAACACGACGTGATCGGTGGCGGCGCCCGCCTCGACCAGCGCGCGCAGCAGCACCTGCTCGTGGCCGCTGGTGGGCCCCGTCAGGATGACGCGGCGCCCGGCCTTGTCCCCAGGCGCAGCCGCGTTGGTCAGCAGCGTCATCGCCTCCTCCCAAGAAGATTGCTTCAACGCGCCGGACTTGCGGATCATCGGCACGGTCAAACGGTCGGGGCTGTAATGCCGCTGCACGGCGGCCTGTCCCAGCCCACAGATCTTCCCGCCGCTGATCGCCGAATTCGGGTTGCCCTCCAGCTTCAGGATGCGGCCTTCCCGCACGCGGCCCATGATCCCGCAGGCCGAGGGGCATTGCGTGCAGGTCGAGGCGTAGTAGACGCCGACCCCGGGCACCACGAAATTTTCCGGCTGAACGTAAGACTCGACGAGTTCGGCGCCGGATTCGATGGAGGTGTTGCCGCAGCCCGCGAGCGCCGCCGACGCGCCGCCGAGGCCGACAATTTGCATGAAATCCCGGCGGCTGATGCCGCTAGCGCTCATCGAATTTCCCCCGCAGCCACAAAATTCTCCGAGATGCCGCGCATCGCAGCGCAGCTCATTTGTGACACTGCCAGCAGTCGCCGGGCCCATGGCTGGTTTCCTGGCTCACGGCGTCGACCTTGTGGTCCTTCTCGTGGCAGCTGATGCACCAACCCATTGAAATCGCCTTGACCCGGCGCGCCGTGGTCATGTTCCCCACGTCGCCGTGGCAGTAGCCGCAGGCTTCGCGGGTGGGACGTCCCTGGTCGAAGATGAACCGCTGGATGTGCCGCTCGTGATTGAAGCGCACGAAATCGGGCAGGTCGTGGACCTTCCTCCAGGGAATGGCCTCCTGCTTCGCCCAATAATCGAACAGCTTTTTGATGCGCGGTTTGTCCTTGACCGACTCGATGTTCTGATGGCAGCCCATGCATTTGTTGAGGCGCGGGATCCCCGAAACGGCGCTGCGTCTCGCGTAGGTGTGGCAGTACAGGCAGTCGATGCCCATCTTCTCGACGTGTATGTAATGCGGAAACTCGATCGGCTGCGTGACCACGGGCCCGAGCGCGTTGTAACCGTCGCTGGTTTGGCTGCCGATGGGGCCGCCCTGCTGAAAAGGTTCGCCGAGGGCGGCAATCGGGCCGGCCAATAAGGGAAAAAGCAAGACCGACAAACGCCACGCGCGAAACTGTGACCACTTGAGCACGCTTCATCCCCCACAAGACTTCCGCAGTTTCCGGCGCCTGGCCGGATCTGCAGTATTGAACGTTGATCTCGCCGATGGAATGGCACGCGGGGTATCAGCTTTGATGCCAGGTCTCCTGACCGCGACCGCGCAAATCGTGCTTCCAATGCCTTGAACCCGCCCCATCCCCGCTCAAGCGGCCGCCGTCCGCCGCCCAAGCGCCAATCCGAAAATCGTCCTTCCCAAAAGAGAAAAACCCCGGGCTTGCGGTGCGAAACCCAGGGTCATTTGTCAGGCTGGCTTCTTGACGAATCCCACACAGTAGCAGTGCGGGCAAATCTCCGTGTCACCGGGATACAGTTTGCACCCGTTGATGGCGTCGTCGTTGTCGGGCTTGTCCTTGTTGGGAATGAAATTGACGCACACCTTGCAGTTCTTGTCTCCGTTCGGCGTGTTCTGAAATTTCAGCGCCGTCCGGACCGCCGCGTTCTGCGCAGCCAGCGATTGGGTCGAGTATCCGACCAAGGGAGCGACGGCAAGCGCCGTCATGCCCGCCTTGATGATTTTTCGGCGCGAGTGTTTAGTTTGGTCTTCCATTGCAATCAACCCCCGAAGCATGTGACTGATGAAATCTTTCGGCCAACGAGCCGAACGGATTATTCTCTGATTCGAACGATCATAGTGTCCAACCGAACAGCCTTCGTTGTCAAATGTTCACCCCCCGTAGATTCCGCTACGAGCTACATGGAAGTCGCTGCCAGCGGACTTATCGCCTCCGCTGATCGCGTCGCGATGATGATATAATTGCTCATCTGTCAAGTGGGCTTGGTAATTGGCTCGGCCTGCATGGGCACCCTCACGCCCTTCACCGAATGCGAGTGATAATGAATCGTATCTCCAGCGCGGTGATGGACCCGCGAGCGGCACCGCCTTCGGGGTTCCCCGGCTCATCCAATCCTGCGCGCGCCAACTCGGTGCGCTATCACGGCCGGCGGCGCCTGGTGCAAGCTGTCTCGTTCGCCCTCGCAATCCTGGTGCCCGCCTCCGGGTTGTTTCGCATCGACCCCGCCGCCGGAGCCATGGTCGTTCTCGACCGGCAGATCTGGTGGTCCGATTTCTTCCTCGTCGCGGGTCTGTGGATCATGCTCGCCAGCGGGCTGGTTCTGCTCTACTCCGTCGCCGGCACGGTCTTTTGCGGATGGGTGTGCCCGCAGAACATCCTTTCGGAGTGGGCGAATTTCATGACCCGCAAGCTCTTGGGCCGGCGCGCCAAGGTCGCCTTGGACGGCAGCGCCCCGATCGTCGCCTCGACCAAGGACAGGGCCCTCAACTGGGTGCTGTTGGGGCTGTCGCTGCTCGCCGCCTCGATGATCGTGGCCGTGGTGCCGCTGTTTTATTTTTATTCGCCCGGAACCGTTTGGTCGTTCGTGACCTGGCGATCGGACCGGCACCTGGCCGGCTCGCTGCACTATATCTACTTCGTCTTCGTCCTGATCATCCTGCTGGATGTCGCATTGATACGGCACTTCTGGTGCCGCTTCGCCTGCGTCTATCGTGTCTGGCAGCACAGCTTCCGTACCCGGGAGACGCTGCACGTGCGCTACGATGCCGCCCGGGCGGACAGCTGCACGAAGTGCACCTACTGCGTGAGTTCCTGCTTCATCGAGATCGACCCGCGCAAGGCGGACGTGTACGACAGCTGCATCAATTGCGGGGAATGCATCGATGCGTGCAATCGCATGCATCAAAAATCGGACCAGCCGGGACTGCTGGCCTTCGAATTCGGCGAGCCCGCGGCGCGCGCCAAATCCCGCTCCCGGTTTCGCGACAATGCCACTTCGTTGGCCGCCCGCAGCAAATGGGTGCTGGCGCTGGGGTCGTTCGGCGCCGCGCTGTTCGCGTGGGGCCTGTGGACCTGGGAACCGATGCACGTCGTCGTGTACCGCGCAGATGTCCAGCATCACCCCGGCAACCGCGACTATCGCATTGCGATTTCGAATAAGCTCTACCACGACCGGACGGTGCAGGTGCGGGTGACCGGCCTGCCGGCCGCGGACTATGCGTTGGGCGCCACCGAGATCACCCTGCCCCCGGCAGGACATGAGTCGGTGATGCTGTCGCTGTCCGGCCAGCTGTCGCACGGCATACACGGCTTCGCCGTCGAAGTGCAAGCCCAGGGATGGCACGACAGCTTTGCGGTACAACATTTTTCAGAGTGAGGGCGCCGTGATGCAAGACCAGGAAAAACCCGACTCTGCCTTGGGAACGGCCGAATCGCAGTGGGGCAAGACGGACGCGCAGCACTTCGGTTATGAATCCGAAGAGGATCGCAAGGCCAAACGCGGCCTGGAAGACTGGGAACTCGTCGAAAAGATTCCCGAATCCCAAAAGCCGGTCCCGTATTGGTTCTTTGCGATCGTGGTGGTGGTGCTCCTGGTCGCCGTCGGCCTGAGCTTTCCGTTCTGGGGACTTCGCCCCGGCGACACGCGTCCCTGGCTCGACTGGGGCTATGCGATCGCGCTGGCGTACATCGCGGTCGCTGCGTACTTCGTCTGGTTCATGGTCCGCATGTACGGCTCGTCGCGGGCGGGCCGCCTGGATTCGGATCCGCAGAAGTCGAAGCCGGTCAACCCGAGCGACGATGGCTGACCCGGTGCGGAGCCGGGTTCGGCGGCACCGGCACGCCGCCATGGGGGCCATGGCGCTCCTGGCCTCCGGATGCGGGGGCGGGATCCAGGACTCACCCACTCTGCTGTGGCGTGATCTGCAAATCCACGTCGAATCGCGGGGCTACGGGGCGGTGCCGGAAATGAAGGAACTGCTCGTGTACATCAACAAGGGCAGCACGCTGCCCGCTTGGAACTGCCGGGTCGAGATTCGAACCTCCGACGAGGATCCGTGGAAACAGGCGATCGAGGACGGCTATGTGGGCGTCTATCGGCGGGCCGCCAAGGTGGACGACCGGGACCACTCCAGCGTGCAGGTCCGGATTCGCGCCGAAGGCGACGAAACGGTGTTGATCTTTCCGTTTACTCGCAAACCTGCGCCGCCGGCAACGGCCGGGTCAGCATCGTGAGCGACACATTGACGAAGTACGCCAGGAACCCGGATGCCATCACCGTACCCGCGGCCGCCACCAGCCGTCCGTACCAGTGATGCAAGGCATGAAATGCCGCGGGATCGTGGAACATCAAGTTACCCTCCCAGATCCCGAACACCATTTGAGCCGTATAGAAGCCGTAGACACCCAGCGTGGTCAGCCAGAATGAATACTGCACCAGCTTCAGGGAGTAAATCCGGCGGCCGCTCAAAATCGGCAACAAATAATAAGTAACCCCCATGAGCAGCATGACCACGCCGCCGACAAGATTCATGTGGGCATGGGCGAGCGGATCGATCATGTGCCCGGGGCCGCCGTAGGGACTACCGATGGAGTCCAGCCAGGCGCGTATCGGCGGCAGCACCTGCAGCATGCCATGCATGGCCCCGATCAGCAGCGAAAGCGCCGATATGAGCAGGAACTTGACCAGGTATCGATGATAAACGCCCTCAACGGGCGCCGCTTGCGAAACACCGGCCAACGCCGGATGGAGGGCTTGGGCCCGGGTGCGCAATCCCCAAAGCTTCCCGCCGGTCAGCGCGCCCGCACCGGCGCTTGGTGACTGCACGGACTCGAGCCGCCTGGCCTATTCCTCGACCCGGGTCATGCCGAGGCTGAAAAGCCATGACGAGACGATGATACCGCCGACGAAGAGCACCACGGGAATCAACATATAGCCCACATTCATCATAGTCGTCCAACTCCTTCGTATCGCCGCCAACTGCAGGCTGCCCGCGACTGCGCACTCTGCGCCGGCCGAGACGCAGCAACCTGGATCCGTAAGTTAACACGGCCGGCACAAGCGTGCCAAAGGAATCCCCCTAGGCTCTAGGGGTTCTCCGATGGCCGCCCAGCCTGCGGCTTCAAGTGCAATATGACACCGCCGGGCTCCTTGGCCACCACCTCGAATCGCGACCCGAGCTGTGAGAAATTGTTCGCGAGGGCCCGGCTTTCCATGTCGTCGGCGAGTACCAGATAGGCAAGACCTCGGATCATGGCCAGCTGGCTTTCCGGATCCTTCGCGGCCGGCGGCAGCGGCAGTGATGCGCATCGGCATGCGATCGAAGTTCGTGCGGGCCAGGGACTTGCCACGAGGATTTCGGGGGACTGCGCCGATCCGGTGGCAGTTCCCGACGATCTTTCGATGCCATGGGCCAAGTCGCTGATCAATTCGTCGTCGGCGGAAAGCATTCCCCGGCGCCCCGCCTCGAAGTCGCTCCGGTTGGTGCGCATGAACGCCGTGCAGATCAGCAGCAGCAGCACCCACAGCCAGCCCCGCTGCACCAGCACCCCGCGGCTGGCCAAGGGCGCGCAGGCCCGCAACAGCCACGGAAAGCCGCCGTAGAGCACGAGTGCCAGCATGAGCAGTCCGAAGGTTCGGTCCGCCGCCAAGCCGCCGAACAGCACGCCGAGAAGCAAGCTGCCGCCCGTCAAGTCGCTCATCAGGCGGGTGCGCTCGTGAATGGCCACCGCCAAGGTCGAGGCGATGAGCACGACGGCGCCCAGCCAAGTCGCGCTCGACCAGGTGTCCTGCGGCAGGCTGCCGCCGAAGACGGCGGCGGCGGCGGGAAGCGGGTTCTGTCCCCACGGCATGCCGGGCCAACCCATGCGCATGATCAACACAAGGCCTGCGACCAGCGGGATGCCGATCAGCGCCAACTGACGGTCGCGCCGGTCGCGTGGGCGGCGCAGCCAGTGAAGCGTCAGCGCTGCAGGATAGGCGAGACCGGCGGGATGCAGGCTCACCGCAGCGGCGCACAGGAGATACTGTGTGAAGAACCAGCCGCCCATCTTGCCCGGTTCGCGGTCCGCCATCCGGAGCAGCCAGGAGGCCGCTCCGACGATCGCGAGCAGGAAGGGGCCTGCCGCCACCGAGTCGATGCCGTCCACGGTGATCGGCGCGATCAGCAGCAGCCCGGTCGCCAGCAGCGCGGCCTCGGCCTGGTCGTCCCGGGAGCGCCAGGAATAAAGGGCCGCGCCAGCGCCCCCCATGACCAGCAACGTCGCCAGCTTGGCGGCAATCACCTGTCCCGACCACAGGAATCCCAGCGGCAGGAAAACAAACGCGCGAACATCGGGGGCACCCAGGGTGAAAACGCTGCTCGCCACCTGGTCGCCCAGCGACCACGCCAGAAGCAGCGCCTTGGATCCTTCCTCGGTGAGGCCGTACGGGCCGGTGCGCAGCACGAATCCCACCAACGCGGCCCACGGGAGCAGCAGCCAGCCGGTCGGGGAGCCGAATAAGAATTCTCGGATTCGCACGGCGAGCGTTACAGCACGCTCTTTATGGCATCGTCGAGCTCGTTGTACAGCATCGAGCCCGCCTGTTCGAACCGGACGACGCCCCGCCGGTCGACCAGGAAGGTCCAAGGATCGCCCGGCACGCGGTAGGCCTTGTAAGCTTCCGGATCGTCATACTGGTCCATGTGGATGAAGATCATCTGCGCCTGGTATTTCTGCAGCAGCGACTTGATGATCTGCAATTGCCGGTCGCAGGGGGTGCAGTGCGCCGGGGTCGCGAACTCGAGCAACACCGGCTTGCCGCTGGCCAGGGCCTGATCCACGGAGTACGAATACATCCGGTCGTCCGGCTGGCGGTAGGTGGTGATCCGGGTTACGTCGCCGTCCACGTCCGACAGGGTCTTCGTCCTGATCCGCGGCGCCTGCTCGCCCACGTGCAGATTCAAGGTTCCGTTGAGCGATTGTTGCTGGACTCCGCCGCACGCACACAATGCCGCCAGCCCCAGCGGCGCTACCAGCGCCCGAATGCCCGGCGCTCTCATGACTAATGGCCTTGACCGGTCTTGTAGATGTTGTATCCCCAGATGATGTTTGCCAATAAAACCAGCATGCCGAAACTGCCGACCGCCGCCATCAGATGCGATACCGTCCGCTCGACGGCTTCGCCCGGGTCATATCCCCCGATGATGCCGGCCAGCGTGAACAACGCAACCATCCCGACGAGGCCGACGTTGTGCATCCAGAAATGCACCTTGACCAACCGCAGGCTGTAGATCGGCCGATTGACCAGGCGCGGTATGAAATAGTAAATCGCGCCGAAGATGGCCATTTCGACCCACCCCAGGAGGTTGATGTGCCCATGCGCCAGCAGAATGAGATGCCCGTGCGGCGCCGTGTCGACGTACATGCGCAGCACCGGAACTCCGCCCATCACGGCTCCCCAGGAGAACCCGATGATGGCGTAGACGATGCACGCGTACACGAACAGCAGCGTCATGTGCGTGTACTCGCGGTCGTTGATTCCGGCCGCTATCGATGGTGCCTCGGGCATGTTAGTGATCCTCGGGGTGCGCGGATTTGTCCTCGTCGCGCACATCATGATATTGGGACTTCCACGTGGAGGGGGCCCAGATCTTCACCATCTCGTCGATGAAGCCGGAGCGCCCTTCCACCGGCAGGCGGGCGTCGGGCGAACCTTGAGTCGCTTTCAGCTCCGAGAGGAAGACGGCAATGGAATGCAGATCGCTTTCCGGCAATCCGGCCACATAGGCGGCGCTCTTGGCGGGACCATGCTCCATGGTTTGCGACTCGTAGGTGGTCTCCGGTTGATGCAGAAACGTGAGTAAATAATCGAAGCTCCGCTTCGACCCGATGCCGTCCAAATTCACGCCTTGGTTGGTGCCGTTTCTCACGGCGCGATGGCAGCTGGTGCAGCCATCGTCCCGGAATCTTTCCGAGCCCTTGAGCCCCTCCGGGGAGAAGTCGTAGTGCGAGGTCATCGCGTACATCTTCTTACCGGAGTGCGCGCGATAGATCTCCATGGCAATGAAACTGACTACGGCAAAAACGACGAAAAGCCCGGCGATCCCGAACAGAATCTTCTCGCCCAACCGCAAGCCGCCGCCTTTCATCGGCGCGGCTGCGGTGCGTGCGACCGGTCACCCTCGAATCCCCAGTCCCTTGTCCTCGAGCGGACGCCCTGATGATGTCGGAGTGACCTGACGATCACTTAGTCGTCACGGGAACGATGCTGTCCCCACCCGTGGTGGTCGGTGCCGAGGACAAAAAGGTGGCGAGATTGTTGATGTCTGCATCCGTGAGGTTCGCCGCCATCTTGCGCATCATCGCGTAGGGATCGTTCGCTCGGCTGCCGTCGCGCCAGGAGTTCAGCTGATTGACGAGATAAACGTACTTCTGCTGGGCAATCACCGGAAACAGCGGGGCGGCGCCCCGTCCGTTGAAACCGTGGCACGAGGAACACGCCGACACCTTGCCATAGACGCCGTACTTGACGATGGCTTCGCCGAGATACCGCTCGCCGATCGCCGTGCCGCCCTCCTTGAGCGCGCCGAGATCAGACAGGTCGGGTGGCGCATCCAGCGTGCTGACGTAGGCGGCCACATCGCGCCGCTCCTGTTCGGTGAGTCCGCCGGCGAATACCACCATGACCGCGCCGGCACCTGCGGGCGTGCGCCTGCCGTTGGCGAGGTCGGACAGTTCCTTGACGAGGTAGGGATACCCGATGCGGGCGATGCGGGGCGCTCCCATCGCGTCCAAGCCCCAGCCGCCGGCACCGTGGCAGGTCATGCAGGCAGGCACCGTGTCGCCCTTGCCGTTGTTGAAGATCGCTTTGCCGTTGGCGACCGATGCGTCGCTGATGCTGGCGCCTTCGCCTCCCACTCCGATGCCGCCATCTCCTTTGACCGTGGGGAGCGGAGCCGAAGCTTCATCGCCCGCGACCGCGTCGACCGACCACAGAACCACGCTGGCCAGAATCGAAGCAACCGCGAATTTACTCAGTAACGAACGCATAACAACCCACCCTCCTTATAATTGAGCGATGCGGCCGGAATCGATTCCATCCGCCTCCCCCGCCCACTCGACGACGCCACCCGACATCCGGAAACACCCCAATTTCCAGAATCATCAGGGAGCTTACTACGACTGGCCGCCCCTAATCCATAGTCCGCACTACGCACTTTCCCTAGTCCCCACGATGCAATGAACCAGGCGCGGTGCTAACCTCGGCAGCGTCGAAACATCGGGAACGTCGAAGCCTCTGTTGGGATGCGTAATGATCGAAACGATTGGGTTCATACTGTTTCTGCTCGCCGTCCTCTTCGTCGCCATGGGACCCAAGCGCCCCGACAAGAAGGATGACGAAGAGAAGCCTGGAAAGAATGACGGACCCAATTCGCCGGGCGATTGATCGATTCCCGCGCTCGCGCCGGGCTGCACGCGCGCGCCGCTCGGCGCGTTCTCGCCCGGCCGCGCGCTCGCGGCGCGCTATGATCGTGCGCACCCCGGTAGTACACTCGAACCTCGAGGGAACCGATGATCGGGGATAATCAGGGGCTCGATATGACAACCATGTCCGTTTCCGGCGAAATGAGAACCATGCGCATCAGCGTTTCAAGAGTGCCGATGGGCCGGCCGCTGACCTGGTTGGCGCGGGGCTGGGCGGACATGCGCCGCAACTGGGGCGCCAGCCTCGGCTACGGCGCGTTGATCGTGGCGATCGGCTGGACCGTCCTCATCTTCTGCGGAACCCACCCCTACCTCGTCGCCGCCGCCTTCTCCGGATTCCTTCTCGTGGCGCCGATGATATCGGCGGCGTTCAGCGAAATGTCCCGCCGCTACGCCGCAGGGCAGCAGGCGACCTTCGACGACTCCCTGGCGGGCTTCTCGCGCAGGCCCGGACCGTTATTCGCGTTCGGGGGCCTGCTCGCAGTGTTCGCCGTGGCCTGGTTCGCGGCCTCCGCCGTCATGCTCGGCACGATCTTTCACATCACGGCGCCGACTCTCTCGGAGACCGTGTACCGCGGCTTCATCGACCAAATGAACCGTTCGCAGGTGGAGGGATATCTCGCCGCCGGCGGCGCGCTCGCCGCACTGGTGTTCGTGCTCTCGGTGGTCTCGGTTCCGCTCATCGTCGACCGGGACGCCAGCGCCGGGCAGGCGATGGGCGCGAGCATCCGCGCGGCATTCGGCAACATCCCGGCCATGATCGTGTGGAGCGCCCTGATACTCATTCTGACCGTCGTCGGCTATGCGCCGTTCTTGGGCGGCTTGCTCATCGTCGCCCCGCTCCTCGGACATGCGACCTGGCATGCGTACCGCGACTTGATCAAGTAGCGATCTCGGCCGCCGCGGCGGCTATGAGCCAGTCCCGGCACAGGGTCACTTCGCGCCGCGCCCGCTGCGGCCGCTCCGGGGTAACCACGAAATACGAATTGTCGTCGACAAACTCTCGATCGATGGCCGCGACCAACCGTCCGGTCGACAGGTAGGGGGCGAGAAAAACGCGATGCGCCAGCGCACAGCCGGCGCCGGCCGCGGCGAGTTCCAGCGCCGCCAGGGTGGTATCGACGGTGGGTCCCGGGTTGATCCCGACGTTGGCGAATCCCAGGCTGCGGCGCACGGTCATCCAGTGGTTCTCGAAGCCCATGATGTGGATCAGGCGTTGCGGAACCAGAGCCTCCGCCTCGCCCTTGCGCTGGGCCGCGCGCAGCACCTTCGGACAGCACACCGCGAGGATGTCCTGGTGCATGAGATGCACGGCGCGATACCCGTGCCAATGGCCCAGCCCGTATCGGATTTCGATGTCGGTTGCCTCATCGGGTACGGCACTGTCCCAAATCACCGAGGACAGCCGGATGTCGATCGACGGATGGGCCGCATTGAAGGCCGGCAGCTTGGGCGCGAGCCACAGCGCCGCCAGCGACACCGGCGCATGCACCGTCACTTGGAGCCGGTCGCATCCGCCGAACAACCCGACGGTCGAGTCCACGAGTTCCTCGAAAGCCTTGCGCACCGGCGGCAGGTACGCGACACCCATGGGCGTGAGCTTGACCCCGCGCGGCAGCCTCTCGAACAGCGAGAAGCCCAGGTGGGCTTCGAGCGCGCGGATCTGGTAGCTGATGGCCCCCGAGGTCAGGCGCAGTTCCGCGGCGGCGGCCGCAAAACTCGAGGTGCGCGCGGCGGCCTCGAAAGATCTGAGCCAGGCCAAGTTCGGCAATCCCGCCAGCGGTCGAACAGTATTCACATAACACCGATGCACCAAAATTTTATGGCCAAAGGTAGCAAAATACTCAGTTGCGTGGGGTCTTGGATCAAATTAGTGTAGCCATCTCTTCCTGCAAGCCACGAATTCATGAAAACACACGCAACGGTCGTCGTCGTCGGCGGCGGCATCATGGGCGCAAGTCTCCTGTACCACCTGGCGCTCGAGGGCTGCACCGACACCATTCTCGTCGAGAAGAACGAACTCACTTCCGGCTCCACCTGGCATGCCGCCGGTCAATGTCCCAGCATCACCGGCAGCTACAACTTCGCCAAGATCCACCACTACAGCAATCAGCTTTATCCGCGGCTGGAGGCTCTGACCGGCCAGTACGTCAGCTGGCATGCGTCCGGCGGCCTGCGGCTGGCCAACAATCAGCACGAGTTGGCGTGGCTCCGGTACATCCACGGCTACTCAAAGAGCATCGGGTTCGGCATGGAAATCGTGGGTTTGGAGGAGATCAGGCGGCTGAACCCGTTTCTCACCACCGACAACGTGATTGCCGCGGCGTGGACCACCGATGACGGCCACGGCGACCCCTCGGGCCTGTGCAACGCCATGGCCAAGGGCGCCCGCGATCTGGGCGCCACCGTGATGCGCCACAACCGCGTGCTCGACATCAAGCGGCGCGACAGCGGCGAGTGGGACGTGGTGACCGAGAAAGGCACTCTCACGGCCGAGATCGTGGTGAATGCCGCGGGGTGCTACGCCCGGCAGGTGGCGGCCATGGTAGGCGCCGATGCGCCTATCACCAATATGCAGCATCACTACATCGTGACGCATCCGATTCAGGCGTTCATCGACCGAACCACGGAAATTCCGGTGATGCGCGATTCGTACGCATCGGGCTACTTCCGTCAGGAACAGAAATCCGGCCTCATCGGTGTGTACGAAACCGCGGAATTGCGCGAGGCCTGGGCGCCGCACGGGGTTCCGGAGTGGGATTCGTCCAACGAGCTGTTCCCCGACGATCTGGAGCGAATCGCGCCCTGGCTCGAGCGCGCGATCGAGCGCTTGCCCATTTTCGGCGAAGCGGGCATACGCAAGGTCATCAACGGCGCCATCCCGCACACGGCGGACGGCGCGCCCCTGTTGGGGCCCGCCGCGGGCCTGCGGAATTTCTGGATGTGCTGCGGCACGTCGTTCGGAATCGCGCAAGGCGGCGGCTGTGGAAAGTATCTCGCGCAGTGGATGGTCCACGGCGACGCCGAGATCAACATGACCGAGTTCGATCCGCGGCGTTTCGGCAAGTTCGCCGACGCTGCCTATACGCGCGACAAGGTGTTCCTCGACTACCGGCTGACCTTCACGACTCGCCGGCCCGGCGAGGAAGAGATGGCGGGCCGCCCGCGCAGGACGAGCCCCCTGCACGAGCGGC
This sequence comes from uncultured Gammaproteobacteria bacterium, assembly GCA_963707765.1. GTDB lineage: Bacteria > Pseudomonadota > Gammaproteobacteria > Steroidobacterales > Steroidobacteraceae > Bog-1198. The sequence goes on from CAVPQZ010000001.1 coordinate 1,579,869, forward strand.
TCAAGGCTCAGGGCTGCGTCCACACCGAGACCTTCGGCTGGGAACGGCCTAAATGGTTTTCGCTCGACGGGCGGGTCGAGGATTGCGGCTACGGCCGCAACAACGTGTTCGATGTGGTGAGGGCCGAGGTCGCCGCCGTTCACGAGCGCGTGGGAATCCTCGATCTGACGGGCTTTGCCAAGTACGACATCAGCGGCGCCGGGGCGGAGCAGTTCCTGGGCCGCTTGTGCGCCAATCGCGTGCCTCGCAAGATCGGCGGCATCGCCCTGGTCCACCTCCTGTCGCGCGGCGGCCGGATCCTGGGCGAGATGACCGTCACCCGCCTCGCGGACGACCGCTTCTACGCGCTCTCCGCGGCGGCGGCCGAACTGCGCGATCTCGACACGCTCACCCAGGGCCGCCGGCCGGACGAGGATGTCCGCATCGAGAACGTCACGGAAGGCCGCGGCGTGCTCGTGCTGTCGGGGCCGCGGTCGCGCGACCTGCTCGGAAGGCTCACCGACGCGGATCTCGGCAACGAGCAGTTCCCCTGGCTGCGTGCCCGCGAGATCACGGTGGCCGGCCACGACTTGCGCGCGCTTCGGGTCAGTTACGTGGGCGAGTTGGGATGGGAGCTTCATCCTCCCATCGCCGCCATGCCCGCGCTGTACGACGCGCTGTGGACGGCGGGCAAGGATTTCGGCATGGCGAATTACGGCCTCTACGCCGTCAACAGCATGCGCGTGGAAAAGGGCTACAAAGCCTGGGGAACGGAACTCACCAACGAACTGAACATGATCGAGGCCGACATGCCCCGGTTCATCGACTTCAACAAGCCCGACTTCGCCGGCAAGAGCGCCACGCTGGCGCAGGCCGCGCGCCCCTTGCGGATCGTGTACGCCGAGATCGACGCCGCGGGCACCGATGCGCGCGGCGGCGAGCCCGTGCTGCACGGCACGCGCTGCATCGGCGTGACCACGTCGGGCGCCTACGGGCACCGCGTGCGCAAGAGCCTCGCCTTCGCCTGCGTGCCGCCCGAGTTCGCGGCTCCGGGCAGCGTCTTCGACATCCTGATCCAGGACGAGCGGCGCCGCGCGACCGTGCTCGCGCAGCCCGCCTTCGATCCCGACAACGTACGCATGCGAGCCTGACCATGAGCATCGATCTTCCATCGCGGGCGCAAGTCGTCATCGTCGGTGGCGGCGTGATCGGCTGCTCGATCGCGTACCACCTCGGGAAACTCGGCTGGAGCGACGTCGTGCTTCTGGAGCGCAAGCAGTTGACCAGCGGCACCACTTGGCATGCCGCAGGCCTGATCGGCCAGTTGCGCCAATCCATCAACATGACCCAGCTCGCCCGCTACACCGCGGGCCTGTACCGGGGACTCGAGGCGGAGACGGGACAGGCCACGGGCTATCGCCAATGCGGCTCCATTTCGCTCGCCACCACGGCCGGCCGCATGGAGGAACTGCGGCGCAACGCGTCCATGGCGAAGGTATTCGGGCTCGACGTGCGCGTGGTGTCCCGCGAGGAAGTCCGCTCGCTCTACCCGCTCGCCAACACCGACGACGTGCAGGGCGGCATTCACATCCCGAGCGACGGCTACGGCAACGCCGTGGACATCACGCAGGCGCTGGCCAAGGGCGCGCGCAGCAGCGGCGTGCGAATCGTCCAGGACGTCAAGGTCACCGGAATCCATCACGAGGGCGGCCGCGTGCGCGGCGTGCAAACGCCTCAGGGCCGCATCGACGCCGACTACGTGGTGCTGTGCGGCGGCATGTGGACCCGGGATCTGGCGGCGGACATCGGCGTGGCCGTGCCGCTGCATGCCTGCGAGCACTACTATGTGCTCTTCCAGGACGTGCCCGGGCTCACGCCCGGCATGCCCGTGCTGCGCGACTACGACCATTGCAGCTACTTCAAGTACGACGCGGGGAAGCTGCTCGTGGGCGCCTTCGAGCCGCATGCGCGCCCGTGGGGTACCGGCGGAATCCCCGACGATTTCTGCTTCGGCGAGATCGCGGGCGATTTCACCCACTTCGAGCCCGTGCTGCTCGACGCCATGCGCCGCATCCCGGCGCTCGAAGAGGCCGGCATCCAGAAGTTCTTCTGCGGTCCCGAGAGCTTCACGCCCGACGTGCGTTACCACCTGGGCGAATCCGCGGAGCTGCGGAACTGCTTCGTGGCCGCCGGACTCAATTCCATTGGCCTGCAATCGGCCGGCGGCATCGGCAAGGTGATATCCGAGTGGATCCGCGATGGCCATCCGCCCGTCGATCTCTGGGAAGTCGACGTGCGGCGCAACATGCCCTTCCAAATCAACCGCAAATATCTGCGCGAGCGCGTTTCCGAGAGCCTCGGGCTGCTCTATGCCACGCACTGGCCGTTCCGGCAGTACGAGACGGCGCGGGGCGCCCGCAAGTCGGCGCTCCACGACCGCTTGAGGACGGCCGGCGCCTGCTTCGGCGAAGCGTTCGGCTGGGAACGCGCCAACTGGTACGCCCCCGCGGGCGTCGAGCCTCGCTATGAGTACAGCTACGGCCGGCAGAACTGGTTCGAGCACAGCGCCCGCGAGCACCGCGCCGTGCGCGAGGGCGTGGGACTGTTCGATCAAAGCTCGTTCGCGAAGTTCCGCCTGGAGGGCCGCGATGCGGAGCGGATCATCAATCGGGTCTCCGGCAACGACCTGTCGGTGGCGCCCGGCAGGATCGTCTACACGCAGTGGCTGAACGATCGGGGCGGCATCGAAGCGGACCTCACGGTCACGCGGCTGGGCGAGCATGCCTATCTGATCGTCGGCGGCGCCGAAACCGAGACCAAGGATTTTGACTGGCTACGGCGGCACATCGATCCCGACGATCGTTGCGTCCTCACCAATGTCACGTCGGGGTCCGGAGTTCTGTCGGTGATGGGCCCGCGCTCCCGGGAATTCCTGCAAACGCTCACGCCCGACGACCTGTCGAACGCGGGGTTCCCATTCGCCACCAGCCGCATCATCGAATTAGGCTACGCGCGGGTGCGCGCCTCGCGCATCACCTATGTCGGCGAGCTGGGGTGGGAATTGTACGTGCCCACCGAATTCATGCAGGGCGTATACGACGAACTGATCGCCGCTGGGCCGTCCCACGGACTCGTGCACGCGGGCTACCATGCTCTCAATTCGCTGCGCATCGAGAAAGCCTACCGGCATTGGGGTCACGACATTGCCGACGAGGACTCGCCGCTGGAGGCGGGCCTTCATTTCGCAGTGAAGATGGACAAGCCCGGCGGCTTCATCGGGCGCGAAGCCTTGCTGCGCCAGAAGCAGTCCGGACTCGCGAAGCGGCTGCTGCAATTTCAGCTGAAGTCCCCCGAGCCGCTCCTCTACCACAATGAACCCGTCTGGCAGGGCGATGCGCTCGTGGGCTACATCCGCTCGGGCATGTACGGACACACGCTGGGCGCCGCCGTCGGCCTGGGATACGTGACCTCGCCCGGCGGCGGAGCGCCGGGCGCCATCGACCCCGATTCCTACGAGATCGAGGTAGCCGGCATCCGCCACCCGGCGCTCGCCTCCCTCAGGCCGCTTTACGATCCGAAAGGGGAACGGATCAAGCAATAGGTGCGCTCCGCGGCGTGAAGCTTCGGCCCGGCAAAAGGCATTTTGGATTTCGGCGACATCAACCAGCACGGAGAATCATTCGATGGCCAATTCCGACGTCATCGCCGCCCTGGCGGCGGGTGCCAGGCCCGGCTACAGCCTGACCCGGGACTTCTACTGCGCCGACTCCGTGTTCGCAGCCGACATGGAGCGGGTCGTCGGGACCAAGTGGCTGGTCGCCGGCCATGTCGACCGCGTCCGCAGCAAGGGCGACTACTTTCTGTTCAAGGTCGGCGATGAATCCATCATCATCGTCCGCAGCGACGACGCCACCATCAATGCGTTCTACAACGTCTGCCGGCATCGCGGCTCGCTGATCTGCACCGAGTCCCGCGGCAGGGTTGCGCGGCTCACCTGCGCCTACCATGCCTGGAGCTACGGGCTCGACGGCGCCTTGCTCGCCGCACGCCTGATGCCCGCCGACTTCCGGAAGGAGGACAATGGGCTGCACCCCTGCCACATTCGGGTGTTTCACGGATTGATCTTCATCAACCTGTCGGAACGGGAGCCGGTCGACTTCGACGCCTCGTTCGCCGACCTTGCGCCCTACCTCGACTATCACGGCCTGAGCAACGCGAGGATCGCGCATGCCAAGTCCTACCCCACATCTGCCAACTGGAAGCTGGTCGTGGAGAATTTCCTCGAGTGCTACCACTGCGGCCCGGCGCATCCCGAGTTTTCCTCCATGCATCCGCCCGAGGCCCTCATCGCCTTCGGCGCCGGCCCCGGATCGGGTCCCGCCGACGCCGTCGAGAAATACCTCCCCGCGCTGCGGGCCTGGGAACAGCGGGCCGCCGCTTTGGGCAGGCCCATCGGCACGGTCGACGACGGCCCGGACTCCTCGCACCTGCGCATGCTGCTGCAGCGGACCATCCGCGAAGGCTACGAGACCGAGACCAAAGACGGGCGGCCCGCGGCCCCGCTCATGGGAAAGCGCCTCGACTTCGATCGGGGCCGCATGTATCTGTCGTTCAGCCCGTTCACCCAGCTGGTCGCGACCAGCGACTTTGCCGTGCTCTTCCTGTTCACGCCGCGCGCCACGATGCAGACCGACGTGGATCTTTACTGGTTGGTCGATGCCGCGGCCGGCGCGGTGGACATCGAGAGGATGACCTGGGGATGGGACCGCACGACCCTGCAGGACAAGGAGATCACCGAGAACAATCAGGCCGGCATCCAGTCGAGGCGTTACCAGCCGGGACGGTATTCGGAGCACGAGCGTCGGGTGGTCACGTTCCACCAGTGGTACTTCTCGCAAATCGCGGTTCCGCCCAAGGCGGCCTGAGCGGGCGGCGGCGTGCCGCTTCTGCGGCGCCGGCGCCCGGCGGATCCACCCTCCCCGGCCGCGGCTGCATCGCGTCATCGGCATGGGCGCCCGGATCCAAGCTTGACAGTCGTTTATACAAATGTATAAATTCACGCGATGATGGCCCGCACAGTGACCGCGCCGGTCGTGGCGCGCTCGCCCACCCGGGACCGCCTGCTCGCCGCCGGCCGACGGGTCGCCATCGAGCGCGGATTGCGAAATCTGAGGGTTCGCGAAGTGGCGAGCGCCGCGCGGGCCAACCTCGGCAGCTTCGTCTACCACTTCGGATCGCGTGACGCGTTCGTGCGCACACTCATCGAGGAGTGGTATGCGCCCCTCCTCGCGCGGGTGAGCGATGCCGCGGCCGGCGACGGCCGCCCGCTCGACCGCCTGCGCCGCGCCATCCTGCAGCTGGTCGATTTCGCCCTCGAACACGGCACCTTCGTGGGCCGCATTCTGATGGCCGCGGCCGACAACGACCAGCCGTCCCGCGATTTCCTGCGCTCGCTCTCCGGACGCCACCCGCGCGTGCTGATGCGGATCATCGCCTCCGCCCAGGCGGACGGGGCGCTGGTCGACGACGATCCCATGCAGGTGCTCGCCTTTCTGATGGCGTCGGTGGCCCTGCCGCACATCATCGCGAGCGCATGGCATGGACCCGCGCTGTTCAACAAGTCGTTCTCTACCCGCATGAGCCGGATCGCGGGCAATCGCGACCGGATCGTGCAACGGCTCGATTGGGCCATCCGTGGATTGACTCCCGAAGGATCCTGATGAACGCACCCAACCCCGGAACCGGGGCAGACAGCCATTCCGGCCCGGCTCCACGCAGGCGAAAACTCCTCGCGGCGGGCGTCGTGGCGGCGGCCGTGCTGCTCGGCGCCGGTTATCTCCTCATGCAGCGCACCCGAGGCGGCGCACTGGTGCTCTTCGGGAACGTCGACATCCGCGAGGTCACCGTGGGTTTCCGCGTCGCGGGCCGCGTGGCCGTGCTCGACGTCGACGAAGGCGATCCGGTGCACGCCGGCGAGGAACTCGCGCGCCTGGATGCGGCGCCGCTGCAGCTCGAGGTGAACGAGGCCCGCGCCAACGCCACGGCCATCGGCAGGCGCATGGCGCTGCTCCAATCCGGCTACCGGTCCGAGGAAATCGGGGTTGCGCGGGCCACGGCGGCCGAGCGCCGCGCGACCCTGGCCGACGCCGAGCGGACGCTGACGCGGCAAAGTGAACTGCGCGGCACCGGCGCGGTGGCGGCGAAGATTTACGACGATGCGCTCGCGGCCCGCGACGAGGCGCGCGCGCGCCTCAAGGCGGCGGAGCAGGCTCTTGCCGAGCAGGAACACGGCTATCGGCGGCAGGAGATTGCCGAGGGCGAGGCCAATCACGCGCGCGCGGTCGCTGCGACGGCGGAAGCGGAACAGCGGCTCGAGGACGCCGTGCTGATGGCACCCTCGGACGGGGTGGTTCTGACTCGGGCGGTCGAGGCCGGTGCGATCCTGGCCGCGGGTACGCCGGTGTTCACGATCTCGCTCAAGGAACCCGTCTGGGCACGGATCTATGTCGGCGAGCCGGACCTCGGAAGAGTGTCCCCGGGGCGCAAAGTGCTGTTGTACACGGATGCGCGCCCGAAACAGCCCTATCACGGCCACGTGGGCTTCGTCTCGACCACCGCCGAATTCACGCCGAAAACGGTCGAGACGCCGGAATTGCGCACGGCACTGGTGTTCCGTGCCCGCATCGTCGTCGAAGACCCCGACCCGGCCTTGCGCCAAGGCATGCCGATCACCGTGAGGCTCGCTCCCGATTCCGCGGCGGCCGGGCGCCAGCCGTGAATCTCGCGGTCGAGCTGCAGGGAGTCACTCACCGCTTCGCCGGCTCCGCGGCGAACGCGATCGACGGCGTCACCGCCCTGGTGCCTGCCGGTGAGGTGACCGGACTCGTCGGACCGGACGGCGCCGGCAAGACCACGCTGATGAGATTGATGGCGGGCCTTCTCAAGGCGACCGCCGGATCGCTCCGCGTGGCCGGTCTCGATCCGTTGTCGGAGGGCGACGCGCTGCGCGGGACGCTCGGCTACATGCCCCAAAAGTTCGGCCTCTACGAGGACCTGACGGTGCTGGAGAACCTCGATCTGTACGCCGATCTGCGCGACGTCGTCGGCGCGCCGCGGCACGCCGCCTTCGAGCGATTGCTCGATTTCACGGATCTTGCCCGTTTCACCTCGCGTCCCGCCGGCAAGCTCTCCGGCGGCATGAAGCAGAAGCTTGGCCTTGCCTGCGTGTTGCTGGGCAGCCCGCGCCTGCTGCTGCTCGACGAACCCTCCGTCGGCGTGGATCCCATCTCGCGGCGCGAGCTGTGGCGGATGGTGGGTACGCTGGCGGCCGAGGGCATGTCCGTCATTTGGAGCACCTCCTATCTCGACGAGGCCGAGCGCTGCCCTCATATCCTGCTGATGAATGCCGGACGCCTCGCCTATGCGGGTCCGCCCGCCGATCTCGCGCATCGTCTGCTCGGCCGCAGCGCCCAGATCACCGGCATTTCGGCGCACCGCAGAGCCATTCTGGAGCGCGCCCTGCGGTCGCCCGCGGTGATGGACGGCGTGATCCAGGGCAGCCGCATACGGCTCGTGCTGCGCCGGACGGGCGAGCGTCCGGATCTCGCGTCCCTCGACGCAGGCGCGGGGGCGCGCATCGAGGACGTGCCGCCGCGCCTGGAAGACGCCTTCATCGACCTCCTCGGCGGAGGCCCCGGCGGCGATTCGCCGCTTGCCCGCGTGATGCCGGCGGTCACCATCGACGCCGCGCTCCGGCCCGCGGTCATCGAAGCGGACCGCTTGACCAAGACCTTCGGCGCCTTCACCGCCGCCGACAGCGTGACCTTCCGCGTTCCGCAGGGTGAGATTTTCGGGCTCCTGGGACCGAACGGCGCCGGCAAGTCGACCACCTTCAAGATGCTCTGCGGATTGCTCGTGCCCACCAGCGGCCGCGCCAGCGTGCTCGGCATCGATCTTCGGCGGCACGCGGCCCGCGCCCGGCAGCGGCTGGGCTACATGGCGCAGAAATTTTCCCTCTACGGCAATCTGACGGTTGCGCAGAACCTGAGTTTCTTCTCCGGCGTGTACGGTCTCACCGGGGCGGCTCAGGCGGCAAAGATCGCCGAGATGGTGGAGACGTTCGAATTCGGCCCACACCTCCGCGCCACGCCCGACGAGCTCGCGCTGGGATACAAGCAGCGCCTCGCGCTCGCCTGCGCGCTGATGCACAACCCCGCGGTGCTGTTTCTCGACGAGCCCACCTCCGGCGTCGACCCCGTCACGCGCCGCGAATTCTGGGCGCACATCAACGGGGTCGTCCAGAAGGGCGTGACGGTCATGGTGACCACGCACTTCATGGACGAGGCTGAATACTGCGATCGCATCGGCCTCGTGTACCGGGGCCGGATGATCGCCATCGGTCCACCCGACGAGCTCAAGCAGCAGGCCGCCTCCCCGGAGGCGCCCGACCCGAGCATGGACGATGCGTTCATCGCGCTCATCGAACGGCACTCCCCGCCGGAATCGCGGGCCGCCGCGTGAGCGGACGTTCTCCGATCGCGTGGCGCCGGCTCATCGCCCTGTGCCGCAAGGAGAGCTACCAGATCGTGCGCGATCCCTCCAGCATCATCATCGCGTTTCTGCTGCCGGTCGCCCTGCTGATGATCTACGGCTACGGTGTAAACCTCGATCTGACCAAGATCCGGATCGGCGTGTTCAGCGAGGATCCGGGCGCGGCGGCGACTCAGTTCGCCGCGGCCCTGGCCGGGTCGCCCTACCTGGAGCCGCACTTTGCCGCGTCGCGCGCGGCGCTCGATGGATGGTTGATGGCAGGCGAGGTTCGCGGCATGGTGATCCTGCAGTCGGATTTCGGGGCGCGCCTGGCGCGGCCTGGCGCGACGGCCCCCGTCGAGGTCATCACCGACGGAGCCGAACCCAATACGGCGAACTTCGTCGCCTCTTATGTCGAGGGCGTCTGGGCGACGTGGGCCGCCGGACGCGCCGCCGATGAGGGGCTCCGGGCGCGTCAGCCGATCGACTTCATCCCCCGCTATTGGTTCAACCCCGCGGCGATCAGCCGCAATTTCATCGTTCCGGGATCCATGGCGGTCATCATGACCATCATCGGCGCCCTGCTGACCTCGCTCGTCATCGCGCGCGAATGGGAGCGGGGGACCATGGAGGCGCTCCTGTCCACGCCGGTCACGCGCACCGAACTGCTGCTGTCCAAGATTCTGCCCTACTACGTCCTCGGCATGCTCTCCATGGCGCTGTGCGTGATGATCGGAGTGTGGCTCTTCGGCGTGCCGTTTCGCGGCTCGCTCCTGCTCCTCGCCCTCTATACCAGTCTGTTTCTCGGCAGCTCGCTGGGCCTCGGACTGCTGGTATCGACGCTCACCCGCAATCAGTTCAACGCCGCGCAGGCGGCCTTGAACCTCGCGTTCCTTCCCGCCCTGATGCTCTCGGGCTGGGTGTACGAGATCTCCAGCATGCCGGCGCCGGTGCGCGCGGTGACCTACCTCATTCCGGCGCGCTACTTCATCAACGCGCTGCAGACGCTGTTTCAGGCGGGCTTCGTCGGCCGGATTCTGCTCCAGGATGGCCTTTTCCTGCTGGCCTCGATGACCTTCTTTCTGGGACTCACCGCGCTCAAGACGCGGCGCCGGCTGGATTGACGCCGTGCCCGGACGCCTCCTCACGCTCATCCGCAAGGAGCTGCAGCTCGCGTTTCGCGACCCGCAGAGCCGCCGCCTGCTGATTTTGCCGGTGATCCTGCAGCTCGCGCTGTTCCCCTTTGCGGCCACTCTCGAGGTCAAGAACTCGGTGCTGGCTGTCTTCAACCAGGACCAGGGCGCGGAGTCCCGCGAACTCACGCAGCGCTTTGCCGCCGCGCAGGCGTTTTCGACCCTGTTGGTGGTGCACGATCAGCAGGATCTGGCGCGCTCCATCGACGAGCAGCGGGCATTGATCGGTGTTGAATTCCCGGCGGATTTCTCGCGCGCCCTGGCCGGGGGCGGGCGCGCGCAGGTGCTGGCCGTCATCGACGGGAGGCGCTCCAACAGCGCTCAGATCGCCGCGGGATATGCGCAGAGCATCGTCGACGACTACTCCGACGAGCGGGCCGCCGCCGCCTCCCAGCCGCCGGCCAGCCGCGTGGTCGTGCGCAACTGGTTCAATCCGAATCTCGAATACCGGTGGTTCGTCCTGCCCGTGCTGGTGGCCATCATCACCACGCTCGGCAGCCTCATCGTGACAGCCCTGTCGGTGGCCCGCGAGCGGGAGCAAGGCACGCTGGATCAGCTGCTGGTCTCTCCCCTCACGCCGGGGATGATCATGCTCGGCAAGACGGTGCCGGCCTTGATGATCGCATTCGGCCAGGCGACGCTCATCGCGCTCGCGGCAGTGTTCGTCTACCGCGTGCCGTTCCACGGGTCGCCCTTCCTCCTGTACTTCTGCATGCTCTTCTTCGGCTTGTCGCTCGCCGGATTCGGCCTCTTCATCTCCGCCCTCTGCGAAACCCAGCAGCAGGCATTCCTCGGCGTGTTCTCGTTCATGGTGCCGGCCGTCATGCTGTCGGGATTCGTCGCGCCGATAGAAAACATGCCGCTGCTGTTCCGCTGCCTGGCCTGGATTGATCCGTTGAGCCACTTCATCGTGATCGTCAAGGGGCTGTTCTTGAAGGGCTACGGCATCGGATTCATCTGGCCCAATCTCTGGCCGTTGTTGCTCATCACCCTCTTCACGATGTCGGCCGGGTATTGGATGTTCCGGCGCAGAATTGCCTGATCGGAGGCCGCGTTTATGAATTTGGGTTCCCGCCTGTTTCACCGCCATCGCGGCGCGCCTGCCGCGCTGCTGGCGGCGTCCCTGGCCGGGGTCGCAGCATGCACGGTGGGCCCCCGCTACACGGCGCCGGACGCAGGCGCGGCGCCCGGCGCGTTTGCAACCCGCGACGCAGCACTCTCCGCGGATGCTCCGCCGGACCGCTGGTGGCCCGCGCTCGGCGACGCCACGCTCACCTCCCTCATCGAGCGCGCGCTGAGCGGCAATCCGGACCTCGCCACAGCCGAGGCGCGGGTGCAGCAGGCCCGGGCGGTGGCGCGGGTCGCCGGCGCCGAGTTTTATCCCTCCGTGAACGCCGGCGGCCAGGTTTCGGAGGATCGCTTCAGCCGTCACAGCGAGACTCTCTCGCTGGTCCCATTCGTTCCAAAGACCACTGAGTTCACGGATTTTCGCCTCGGCTTCGACGCCTCCTGGGAAATCGACCTGGCCGGCAAGACGCGGCACGACGTCGAGGCCGCGGTTGCCCGGCTCGGCGGCAGCGTCGAATCGCGGAACGATGCGCGGCTGGTCGTGGCCGCGGACGTGGCCGACGCCTACATCGTCCATCAGGCCGACGCGAGGCGGCTCGACATTGCGCAGCGCACCCTCGACGCCCGGGATGAAACGCTGCGGCTGGTGATCCTCGAAGCCCATGCCGGCGTTGCCAGCGAGGCGGACCGCCGCCGCGCCGAAGCGGACCGCCTGCAAGCCGCCGGGGCGCTGCCGCCGCTCCTCGCGGAGCGGCAGAGCGCGTTGTTCGAACTCGCCGCTCTCACGGGCAGCGCCGCCGACACACTGGCGGGGGAACTCTCGAAATCTGGCGATTTGCCGGCGGCACCCGCGACGGCGCCCGTCGGAGTTCCTGCCGACGTGCTGCGGCGGCGGCCCGACGTACGGCAGGCCGAACGGGAACTCGCGGCCGCCACGGCCGACGTCGGCAGCGCGGTGGCCGCACAATTCCCCCGCTTGACCCTGGTGGGCGACCTTGGATGGGACTCCGTGCATACGGGCGATCTGGTCGACGCGGCCAGCCGGTACTGGAACCTTGCGCCGCAGTTGACGGTGCCGTTGTTCTCGGGGGGCCGCCTGCGGCAGCAGGTGAAGGCTTCCGAAGCGGCGCGGGATGCCGCACTGGGGTCCTATCGCGCAGCTGTGCTGCGCGCACTGTCGGACGCCGAGTCCTCGATCGTGCGCTTCTCGACTGAACGCCGCCGCGAGGCCGCGCTGGCCGAGGCCATGGCCGGCCGGCATGCCGACGTCGACTTTCAACGGCGCCGCTTTGCCGCCGGAGATGCGTCGATGATCGAAGTCCTCGGTGCGCAACTCGCCATGAATCAGGCCGAGGACGAGGACGTCGCCAGCCGGGCACAGCTCGCGCGCAACTATGTGGCGCTCGGCAAGGCGCTTGGCGGCGGGTGGCAATAGCGCGCCGCGCGCCCTCATCAAATGAGTGGGTCCGCTGCATGGTCTGCCCGAGCATTCGATCGGCAGAGCCATGATAACCCGCGGCCGGACCTGTCCTTGTGATGCTCCACCGCAGTGTGTAACCTTCGTCACCGCAATGCACGGCTTGATCCCTGGCGCACGGGCCGATTGCGAAATGACCTTCAATACAAGGATACCTCGGGCGTATGAAGCCCACCGCTGTACCGAACGACACCGCTGACGCCGAAGTCAAGCACACCACCTGTTATATGTGCGCGTGCCGCTGCGGAATCCGCGTGACGGTGAAGGACGGCACGGTCCGCTACATCGACGGCAATCCGGATCATCCGATCAACCGGGGTGTGATCTGCGCCAAGGGCGCCTCCGGCGCCATGAAGCAGTACTCGCCCGCACGCCTGACGCGGCCTCTCAGGCGAAAACCCGGAAGTGAACGCGGCGCGGCCGACTTCGAGCCGATCTCGTGGGATGATGCGTACCGGATCCTCGAAAATCGCCTTGCGAAGATACGCGCCACCGACCCGCGGCGTTTTGCGCTGTTCACGGGACGCGACCAGATGCAGGCTCTCACCGGCCTGTTCGCCCGGCAATTTGGGACGCCGAACTACGCCGCGCACGGCGGCTTTTGCTCGGTCAACATGGCCGCGGGGATGATCTACACCATCGGGGGCTCCTTCTGGGAGTTCGGTGGTCCGGACCTTGATCGCGCAAAGCTGTTCGTGATGATGGGCACGGCCGAGGATCATCACTCCAACCCGCTCAAGATCGCGCATTTCCAAATTCAAGCGCGCCGGCGGGCGGTTCATTTCGATCAACCCCATCCGCACCGGCTATTCGGCGATCGCCGACGAGTGGGTGCCGATCCGGCCCGGCACGGACGGCGCGCTCATCCTCGCCTTGTGCCATGAACTTCTCCGGCTGGACCTCTACGATCGCGACTTCGTCGTCGATTACAGCAACGCGGGCACATCTGATCAACGCCGACGAGGCAAGCAACGAGTTCGGCCTCGCGATTTGCGATCCGGATGATCCGGAGAAGAACCCCTATCGCCGGCACAGCCAGCTGTGGTGGGACGAACGCACCGGCCGTACCGTGCGCAATCACACCGCGGGCGCCGAACCTCTGTTGTTCGGCGAGCGGATCCTCGACGACGGCACGCCGGTGACGACCGCCTTCGAATTGTTGCGCCAACGATTGGCCGGCTGCACGCCCGACTGGGCGGCCGGCATCACCGGAATATCGGCCGAGACGATTCGCCGCCTCGCCCGCGAGATGGGCTTGGTCGCGCGCGAGCAGAGCTTCGAATTGCCGATCGCGTGGACCGACAGCTGGGGGCGGCGCCACGAAAACGTCATTGGCCGGCCGGTGGCTTTTCATGCGATGCGCGGCATCGCGGCGCACTCGAACGGCTTCCAGTCAATCCGCGCGCTGTCCGTGCTGATGACGCTGCTCGGCACAATCGACCGGCCCGGCGGCTTTCGGCACAAGGCGCCGTTTCCGCGCGCCACGCCTCCGGTGTACGCGAGAACCCCGAACAGCCCCGACGCGATCCAGCCGAACATGCCGCTGCACGGCGCGGCGCTGGGGTTTCCGGGCGGTCCCGATGATTTGTTCGTCGACGCCGACGGCGCCCCGGTGCGCCTGGACAAGGCGTTTTCCTGGGAATATCCATTGGCGGTGCACGGCATGATGCACAACGTCATCGCCAATGCCTGCCGCGGCGACCCCTACCCCATCGATACGCTGATGCTCTTCATGGCCAATATGGCATGGAACTCGGCGATGAATCCGCAGGAAACCCGGCGCCTGCTGAACGATCGCGACGAATCCGGCGAGTACAAGATCCCGTTCCTCGTCGTGTGCGACGCCTTCCAGTCGGAGACCACCGCGTTCGCCGATTTGGTGCTGCCCGACACGACGTATCTGGAACGCCATGATGTGATGTCGATGCTAGACAGGCCGATCTCGGACTTCGATGGGCCGTGCGATTCGGTGCGCATCCCGGTGGTTGCACCGCTGGGCGAGTGCCGGCCGTTCCAGGATGTGCTGGTGGAGCTGGCGTCGAGATTGAAGCTCCCGGCATTCACCACGCCGGAGGGGTCCCGGCGTTTCGCCGATTACAAGGACTTCGTCATACGCTTCGAGACGGAAGCCGGCTCGGGGCAGGGGTTCCTCATCGGCTGGCGGGGTGCCGACGGCTCCCAGTCTCTGATCGGCGCACCCAATCCCAAACAATGGGAGATGTACGCGAAGAACGGCTGCTTCTATCATCATGCGTTGCCCCCCGAACACCAGTACATGCGCAACTGGAATGCCGGTTACCAGGCCTGGGCGTTGCAGGCGAAGATGCGGCGCTATGCCGATCCCGTCGTCGTGCAGATATACTGCGAGGCGCTGCAGAAGTTTCGTCTCGCCGCGCAGGGGCGCGGACCGTCGGTGCGCCGCCCCCCGCCCGAATTGCGCGAACGCGTTGCGACCTACTTCGATCCCCTGCCGTTCTATTATGCGCCGCTGGAGTCGCTCGCCACCGACGCGAAGGATTATCCGCTCGCCGCCGTAACGCAGCGGCCGATGGCGATGTACCACTCGTGGGACTCGCAGAACGCCTGGCTGCGCCAGATCCACAGTCACAACTATCTGTACGTAAATGCGCGCACCGCCGAAGCCGCCGGAATCCGCGACGGAGCGTGGATATGGGCCGAGTCGCAGTGGGGGAAGGTGCGCTGCATGGCGCGCCACTCCGAGGCCGTGGAGCCGGGTACCGTGTGGACGTGGAACGCAATCGGCAAGGCCTCCGGCGCCTGGCGCCTGGAGGCGGACGCGGACGAGTCGCGCAAGGGATTCCTGCTGAATCACCTGATCTCCGACGAGCTGCGCACCGCGGATGGCCGGCGCATGTCGAATTCCGACCCCATCACGGGTCAAGCGGGTTGGTACGACGTCAGAGTGCGGATCCGTCCCTGCGCACCCGGTGAAACGGAGCAGAGCGCCCCGCAATTCGTCGAGATGCCCGCGTTGCCGGGCACCGGGTCGGCCCGGGGCTGGCGCGCGCGGATCATGGGACGCCGGACTTGAGCAGGCAGCTTGCCCTGGTCATCGACCTGAACGTCTGCGTCGGCTGCCACGCTTGCGTCACCAGCTGCAAGTCATGGAACGACCAGGGCTCGGCCGGCCCGTTGTCGGACCTGCACCCCTACGGAGCAGACCCGAACGGCACCTTCTTCAATCGCGTGCAAACCTACGAGGCCGGCGAATACCCCGACACCGAAACGGTGCATTTCCCGAAATCCTGCCTGCACTGCGCAGATCCGCCCTGCGTTCCCGTCTGTCCGACCGGCGCGAGCTACAAGCGTGCCGAGGACGGCCTGGTGCTCGTCGATTACGACAAGTGCATCGGCTGCGAGTACTGCGCCTGGGCGTGCCCCTACGGCGTGCGCGAGCTCGACCCTCGGGAAGAGGTCATGAAGAAATGCACCTTGTGCGTGGATCGGATCGACAACCCGGACCTCCCCGAGGCCGAGCGCAAACCCGCCTGCGTCATGGCCTGCCCGACGAACGCACGGTTGTTCGGCGACATCCATGATCCCGAATCGGTGGTCAGCGCGGCGATTCGCGACAGGGGCGGCTACACGCTGATGCCGGAGTGGAACACGCGACCGGCGAACCACTATCTGCCCAAGCGGCCACGATCATGACGCGGCGCTGCATGGGCCCCCCCACCACCACGGGCCGCTGAGCGTTCCCGCCTCATGCGGCCTGCCTATTCCGTCATTCTTCTGACGACTCTGATCGGCGCAGGCCAGGGTCTGTTCGTCGCGTTTTTCGCGGCCGATCTGGCCGCACGCGCCGGCTGGATCGGCGGGCTGCCGGCGAGTCTGCATGTGCAGGCGAGTTTGCTGTCGTTCGCGTTCCTCGCCGCCGGACTCGCGGCCTCGTTCTTTCACCTGGGGAAACCGCTGCGGGGATGGCGTGCCGTCGCGATGTGGCGCACGTCCTGGCTCTCCCGCGAGGTGCTGGTGCTGCCCGCGTTCAGCGCAATCACCCTCGTGCATGCGTGGGCTTGGCGCCACTCTCCGGAGGCGGCCATTTGGACCGGCCTTGCCGGGATCTTGCTGTGCGCCGCACTGTTTGTCTGCACGGGCATGATCTACGCCTGCCTCCGATTTTTGCAGGAATGGCATACGCCGCTCACGGTGTTCAATTTCATAGTCCTCGGGCTTGCCTCGGGCTGCATGCTGGCCGCGGCATTGGGCGCGATTGCCTGGCCCGCCGCAGCGATTCCGTTCGGCGGGGCGGCACTTGCATTCACGCTGTCGGGCCTGATCCTGCGTGCATCCATCCTCGCGCGCAACGCGCGGCTTACGCCCAAGTCGACGCTGCAGTCCGCCACCGGGCTGAAGCAGAGGCGGTTGGTGCAAATATCCCAGGGCATGACCGGCGGATCCTATGGCGCGCACGCGTTCTTTCACGGCCGCGGCCCCGGGACGCTGCGCTGGGTGAAATGGGCGTTCCTGTCGCTCGGCTTCGTGCTGCCCGCCGCATTGAGTGTTCTTGCTTGGGCGTCCTCGCGCCCGGCATGGTTCATTGCCGCATTCGTGCTCCAATATCTCGGACTGGTCGCGGAGCGCTGGTTTTTCTTTGCCCAGGCCCGGCATCCCCAAAATTTGTATTACCAGTGGGTTTCTTGAAGGCCCGGGGCCGCGCCACCCGACTCGCTCGACGACCTTTCCAGACGCGCACCGATGGGGAACGTCCGCGCCTCGCTCAGCGGCGCGCGATGCGCCGGATGCCCTCACGAATCGCCCGCTCATCCAGCGCGGCAAAGCTGAACAGGTAATCGTCGCAGTCCTCGCGATCATCGCCGCCCAGGTAACAGGAGCCTGCGCCTCGCAATTGAACCTTGTTGCGCCGCGCTCTGTCGCGCACCGCCTTGTCGGCGATCCGCACGTAGGCGTGCATTCCCGCCGCCTCGCCGAACAGCGTCGCGCCGGCCCCGAAATGGCGGTTCAAGGACGCGATGAGCGCCTCGCGGCGGCCGCCGTACAGCCGGCGCATGCGCCGAACGTGCCGCTCCAGGTGTCCCGCGGCGATGAATTCGCGGAGCGCCATCTGCTCCAACACCGGAGTGAAATTGTCGATCAAGCGCTTTGCCCGCACGAAGATGGGCACCAGCACCTCGGGCACGATCAGGTACCCCAGGCGCAATCCCGGAAACATGACCTTGGAGAACGTACCGCAATAAATCACCGGCACATCGTCCGCCAGGCCCTGCAAGGCCGGCAAGGGCGCGCCGCTGTACCGGTACTCGCTGTCGTAGTCGTCCTCGATGACGACCACTCCGCCGCGGCGTGCCCAGTCGAGCAGCTCCAGCCGGCGGTTCAGCGACATGGCCACGCCGGTCGGATATTGATGGGAGGGTGTCACATAGGCCACTCTCGCGCCGCCGATGAGATCGCGGCAGACGATGCCGTCGCGGTCGACGCGGACCGGCTCCAGATCCACCCCATAGGCCCGAAAGGTTCGAATGGCACCGGGATATCCGGGATTCTCGACGACCACGCGGTCGCCGCGCTCGACCAGCAGCCGGCCGCACAAGTCCAGCCCCTGCTGGGACCCATTGACAACGATGACCTGCGACGGCGTGCAGTTCACGGCGCGGGACCGGGACACGTAACCGGCAATTTCCCGGCGCAGCGGCTCGTAGCCCTGCACCTGTTGCGCATAGTCGAAGGCCTCGCGGCTGACGTGGCGCAGTTGCCGGGACAGCAGGCGCCGCCACAGGCTCCACGGAAATCGCTGCGGATCCGGTCCCCATTGGGAGAAACAAATATGGCCGGGCCTCGCCCCTTCAACGGCATCGTCCTCGATCAGCCCCTTCGCATAGCGCGAGAGCGTCACGCGGCGTGCCGCCGACGGGCGGCGCCCGGCCGCGTCCTGGACTCGCAGCAACCGCTCCGGCAACTCCCTGCATACGAAGGTTCCGGCGCCGTGCAGCGCCTGGAGGTATCCTTCGGCGATCAGCTGCTCATACGCGTGCGTGACGGTGCTGCGCGAAACGCCGAGCGTCGCGGCCAATTCGCGCGACGAGGGGAGGCGGTCGCCGGCAACGAACCGCCCGTCCAGAATGCCGCGCTGCCAGGCCTCATAGATTTGCCGGTGAACCGCGACGCCGGATGCCCCATCGATGCTGATGCTCGAGGCCATGAGTGGACTGCACCAAAATGCCCAAAGTGGTCATTTTAGGCCGCCACTGCCCGCGGTACAGTGCTTTTATCATGAACTACAAGCCCACGGCACGAACCACGGTACGAAGGCTGAAGAAGCGGGGCGCCTATGATGCGGCCGCCGTCCACGCCATCCTCGACGAAGGATTTCTGTGCCATGTCGGATTCGCCGTCGATGCCCAACCCTTCGTCATTCCGACGCTGTACGCCCGCGACGGCGAGACCCTGTATTTTCACGGCTCCGCAGCGAGCCGCATGCTGCGCACCCTGGCGGCGGGCGTGAATGTCTGCGTCACCGTCACGCTCGTGGACGGTCTGGTGCTGGCGCGCTCGGCCTTTCACCATTCGATCAACTATCGATCCGTGGTCGCGCTCGGCAACGCGCGGCTCGTGGACGACCCCGCGGAGCGAATGCGGGCGCTCGAGATCATCACCGACCATGCGGTGCCGGGCCGGTGGGCGGAAGTGCGCGGCCCCAACACGCTCGAACTCAAGCAAACCAGCGTGCTCGCGCTGCCGCTGAAAGAGGTTTCCGCCAAGATCCGCCGGGGCCCTCCCGTGGACGACGACGAGGATTATGGGCTGCCCATCTGGGCCGGAGTGCTTCCCTTGGAGGTGGGCCTGAAGGCTCCGGTGGACGACGGCCGCGTGCTTCCGGGTGTCGAACACCCGGAGCTCGGGCGGTTCACGAGATTCGTGGGACCCAAGCGCTGACGAGGCGCCACCGCCGGCCCACGAGGCGCCACCCGGCCCACGAGGCGACTGCAGCCGGCTCACGGCGCCGGCTGCGCTTGCGCTCCGGTTTCGATAGCGCCGTCGACGGGATATCCCGCCTCCACCCAGGCATCGAGACCGCCGTGCAGGGGGCGCACCTGGTTGAACCCGTGGCTCATCAGCATCTTGGCGACGCGGGCGGCGGTCGCCTCGTTCGGGCAGGTGCAATAGACGACGATCTCGCGCTCGCGCGGCAGGTGCGATATGCGGGCCCCCACCTCATCCGGCGGCACGTGAATCGCGTCCGGGATCGAGCGCGGCTCGAGCTTGCGCGCACTGTGCGATCTTACGTCGAGAACCACGGGCGCGCGGCGCGCTTCCATCAGCGCGTAAAGTTCGGAGACGCCGATCCGCGCCATTCTCAACGCGGCGTAGAAACGCCGGCGCTCCCACCATTTGTAGGCGACGTAGGCCGCGAGCAGCACCGCCAGACCGGCGATGGCACGGCCTCCGTACTGCGCCGCGTACGGCAGCAACCGAGTGATCTGCGGAGCAAACAGCGCGCCGCCCAGCAGGCAGGCGGCGACCCACAGTGCGGCGCCAGCGGCGCTCTGGACCAGGAATGGCATCCAGCCCATCCGCAACGCCCCGGCCAGGGGCGGCGCAATGACCGCAAGTCCCGGAACGAATTTGGCAATCACGAGGGCCTTTCCGCCCCAGCGTTCGAACCTAGACTGGGTATCGCTCACGCAAGAATCGGGCGACAGGGAGACGCGGCACAACAGGCGCATGACGCGGTTGCCATAAACCCGCCCAGCCGCATACCACAGGAGATCCGGCACGACGCAGGCCGCCGTGGCGAGTACGAACAGTTCGGCTCCCCACTCCGGGTGGTTGACCGCCAAGGCTCCGGCGATGAGCAGCGTGGGAGCGGCGGGGACGGGAAGGCCGAGTTGATCCGCCAGCACATTGGCCGTGATCAGTGAAAGCCCCGCGGGTCCCGTCAACGAGTGGATCGAAAGAAGCGTGGTGGCGCTCATCGGACTTGCGCGACCGGATCGATCACGAGGGTCACGCCGCCTTGCGCGCGGCCATCCAGCCGGGGTGTTGTGCGTACCGACGCACGTGCGGCCATCAAACCAGGGTCTTGTGGGCGCCGTCGCAGTAGGGACTGTGCGCGGAACGCTTGCAGCCGCACAGCCAGACCTTCCCGGACTCCGCCGGCGTGAATGGCGTCGGCGAAAAACCGCTCCCCTTGTGGGACCCATCGCAAAACGGCTGCGTCGCCGATTTTCCGCAGGCACACCAGTAGTAGGTCTTTCCGGCCTCCACATCGACGCCAAAGGGAGCCCGCTGGGCGATCACGGGTTCAGTCATGACTCCGCCTTCGCACGCGCCATCAGGGCCTCGCCCTGCTCCAGTGCCCGGCGGTGCGCCGGGCGCGAGGTGACTCGATCGACGTAGGCTTGAAAACTCGGACGCGGTTCCAGCGCCTTCATCATCAGGCCGAAGCCGATCTGGGAACCGACGTAGAGGTCCGCCGCCGTGAACGCCTCGCCGAAAAGATAAGGTGTGCCGCTCACCGCCCGGTCCAGGGTCTCGACGAACACCTCGAAGCGGCCGTAGCTGAGCGCGCCCACCTGCTCGGGCGCCGGGCGGCCCAGCATCCGATCGATCAACGCGCCATCGATGCAGCCGGCACCGAAGAACATCCAGCGCAGGAACGCACCGCGGGCCGGGTCGCCAATCCGCGGCGCCAGGCCCGCGGCCGGAAACTCGTCGGCCAGATAGGCGATGATCGCGGCGGTCTCCGTGATCACCGTGCCTCGATGCACGATGGCCGGCAGCTTGCCCATGGGGTTGATGGCCAGGAATTCCGGCGTCTTGTGCGCCCCCTTCTGGAGGTTTATCAATTCGATCCGGTAGGGAGCGTCGACCTCCTCCAGCATCCAGTGCACCATGCGCCCGCGCGATTGTGGCCAATGGTAGAAAACGATCTCATTCATGCGAGACCTCGAACAAATCTGGATAAATCAAATAAACGTATGATTTATATAGAAATAATATGGTGGGACGGCTGGGACTCGAACCCAGGACCAAAGCCTTAAAAGGGCCTTGCTCTACCAACTGAGCTACCGTCCCGTTGCACGACGAATCATAGCCGAAGTGCTCAGCCAGTTCATCGCGGATTGAACGGCCGGCGGGGTCGCTCACGCGTAGCGAGTCGGATCCACGATCCCGGCGGCGGCAAAGCCCGCAGCGCGCAGCCGGCAGGAGTCGCACTTTCCGCAGGCCCGGCCCGCGCCATCGGCCTGATAACAGGAGACGGTGAGCCGGTAGTCGACGCCCAACCCGGCGCCTAAGCGGATGATGTCGGCCTTGGTCATGGCCTGAAGCGGCGCCCGAATGTTGAAGCGCGCGCCCTCGACGCCCGCCTTGGTCGCGAGTTGCGCCAGGCGCTCGAAGGCCTCGATGAATTCCGGACGGCAATCGGGGTAACCGGAATAATCGACCGCATTGACCCCCACGAAGATGTCCGTAGCCCCGACGACCTCGGCCCAGCCGAGCGCGAGGGACAGCAGCAACGTGTTCCGCGCGGGTACGTAGGTGGGCGGAATACCGGCGGCGGCCGACTCGGGGACCGGAACGCCCGGGTCGGTCAACGCCGAGCCGCCGATGCCCGCAAGGTCGACTCCCATCACCCGGTGATCGAAGGCACCCAGCGCCTTCGCCACTCTTCGCGCCGCTTCGAGCTCCGCCGCATGGCGCTGGCCGTAATGCACGCTGAGGGCGTAGGTCCGAAACTTGAGCGCGTGGGCCATCGCCAGCGCGGTGGCCGAATCGAGACCTCCCGACAGCAGAACGACGGCCGGCTTCATTTGCCCGGAACGTCGCCCCACAAGATCTTGTGGAGCTGCAGCTGGAACCGCACGGGAAGGCGATCGGCGAGAATCCAATCCGCGAGAGACCGCGGCTCGAGCTGCGAGTAGCTCGGCGAGAACAGTATCTGACAACGGCCGGCCAATCCATGCTCCAGGATATGAGCCTTGCTCCACTCGTAGTCTTCCCGCGAACAAATGACGAACTTCACCTGATCCCGCCGGGTGAGGCACGGGTAGTTGTCGATCCGGTTGCGCGCCGACTCCCTGGACCCCGGGGTCTTGACGTCCACGACCCGCGACACGCGGGCGTCCACATCCTTGATGTCCATGGCGCCGCTGGTCTCGATCGACACGTCGAATCCGCGATCGCACAGCCGGCTCAACAGAATGAGGCAGTTCGGCTGGGCGAGCGGCTCCCCGCCGGTCACGCATACGTGTTGCGCACCATGGGAGCCGACCTGCCCGACGATGGATTCGAGATCCAGCCACTCTCCGGCGTGAAACGCGTACTCGGTGTCGCAGTACTGGCAGCGCAGCGGGCAGCCCGTCAACCGCACGAACACGGTGGGGTAACCGACGGCATCCGCTTCGCCCTGCAATGAGAAGAATATCTCATTGATGCGCAATCGCTCGCGCTTGCGCGGCTCCGCGGTCAATGCTGTTCCGCCCCCATGCTGTCCAGGCGCTGCTGTGCCAGATGGGCCGCGGGAGAGTCGGGAAACCTCGATGTCACGCGCGACAGGGCGGCACGCGCGCCCGAGAAATCCTTCAGTTCGTAATCGCAGTAGCCGATCTTGAGCAGCGCATCGGGGAGCTTGCGCGAGGCCGGGAAATTGTCCACCACGTGCTGGAACGACGTCAGCGCTTCGGCGAAGGATTTATTGACGTAGTAGGCTTCGCCCAGCCAGAACAGCGCATTGTCCGACAACTGCCCGTTGGGATAAGTGGTCAGATAACCGCGGAAGGCCGTGATGGCCTGGTCATATTGCCCATTCTTCAGCAGTTCGAAGGCCGCCTGATAGCTGGCCTTCTCGGCGCTGTCCGAGGAGGCGTCGGCGCCGCTCCCGCCGCCCGCCGCCGTTCCGCCGGCCGGCCCTCGCAGCTCCATGGATTTCAGGCGCGCGTCGAGATCGGCGTACAGGTCGTGCTGCTGCTTTCGGGTCGTCTCTATCGAGTGATTCAGCTGGTCGATGTCGTTGTGCATCGATCGCATGTCGCTCTGCAGCCCCTCGACCTGATTGGACAGGTCGAGAAGGCTCTGGTTCGACAGGATGCGTTCGATCTTCTCCAGCCGCGTCTCGAGATCCCGGAGCTTGATCTGAACCGGATCGTCCTCGGGCCGGGTGAGCGAGCAGCCTCCCGCCGCCAGCACGGCAAGACAGGAGGTGGCCAGCAGCCAGGCGCGCGCGGTCATGGCAGATAAACGAGTTCTACGCGGCGGTTCTTCGCCCAGGCGGCTTCATCGTCGCCTTCGACGGCCGGCCGCTCGGCGCCGAAACTCACCGTCGACAGCTGGCTGTCCGGAACGCCTTGCAGCATCAGCGCCCGCCTCACCGCCTGGGCCCTGCGCTCGCCGAGTCCGATGTTGTACTCGCGGGTGCCGCGCTCATCGGTGTTTCCCTCGAGCTTCATCTTCAGCCCGGGATGGCTGACCAGATTGCGCGCGTTCGAGGAGACGATGTCGGTGAATTCCGGCTTGATGTCCGATTTGTCGAAGTCGAAGTAGATGATGCCGCCGGTCACGCCGGCGCCGCCGGCGCCGCCGGCTCCGCGCGTTGCGGCGCCCCCGTCGTTCGCCAACGCGCTGCCGCTGGTGGCGGCGCCTCCGGCGCCCGGCGAGGTGCTCGCCCCTCCTCCGACCTGCGCCCCGGCAGCCGGCGGTTGAATCGTCGTCGCCTTCTTGGGGCATCCTGTCAAGAGCGCCGTGCCCGCCAGCAAACAGGCGGTGATGAGGATTTTCTTCATGCGATTCTCCAACAAATTGAATTGAACCTAAACGCAACCGTCGAACACTGCAATAGTGCCATTAAGTCGGACGCCGCGGCAGCAACACCGGTTCCGGCATTCGTACGGGCTCCTAGAACGGCGACCACGCCGGCTCCTGTACCTCGCCCTCGCTCGCCACCAGCTGTTCCTGAACCCGGCCGTCGGCGCTCACCACGGCAAGCACCCCGCGCCCGCGATTGCGGGTCGCGTAAAGGATTTCCTCGCCGTTCGGCGAATAGCTCGGGGAGACGTCGAAACGGCCGTGCGTCAGCACCTGCACGTCGCCGCGCCCCTTCAGGTCCATCGTGGCGATATGATAGGCGCCGTCTTCCTGGGTCACGAATGCCATTTGCGATTCGTCCGGCGACAGCCGGGGCCGGGCGTTGTACGAACCCTGAAACGTCAAGCGCTGCGGCCTGCCGCCCGGCCCGAGGCCGATGCGGTAGATTTGCGGCCCACCCGCCCGATCGGAGGTGAAATAGAGGCTCCGTCCATCCTTGGACCACTGCGGTTCGGTGTCGATGGCCGGATCGTCCGTGATCCGGGTCAATGCCTGGGTGGCGAGATCCAGCGTGTAGATGTCCAGATTGCCGTCGCGGGTGGACAAGGTCAACGCGAGCTTCGTGCCGTCGGGGGACCAGGCCGGCGCCTGGTTCACGCCCGCCCGCGCAGAGACCCGGCGCCGCTCGCCCGTCTTCAGGATCTGTACATAGACCGTGGGAAGCCGGTCCTCGAACGATACATACGCAAGGGCTCCGCCGTCCGGCGACCAGGCCGGCGACATGAGCGGCTCGCGCGAATCCATCACCACGCGGGGATTCAATCCGTCGGCGTCCGCCACGATGAGTTGATAGGTCCGGTTCGGCAGCTGGCCGAGCACGGACACGTAGGCGATGTGAGTGGCAAAGGCGCCGCGTACGCCGATGATCTTCTGGAATATCATGTCGGCCGCTTGATGGCTCGCGAGGCGCAGCCCCGCCCGATTGGCCGTGATTTGGTATCCCAGCAGGCGCTGTCGATTCAGCACGTTATAGAGTTCGAACACGACATTGAAGGCATCGGCGCCCTGGACCTGCACCTGCCCCACTACGATGTAGTCATCGTTCAAGCGGCGCCAGTCGTCGAACGAGATGTTCGCTCCCACGTGCGGTTGCTCGATCATGTCCTTGCGCGCCATGGCCCTGAATCGTCCGCTGCGCGTGAGATCGTCGTTGATGACCTGCGCCACGTCGAACGATGCCGCAGCCTCCGCCGCCGAGTTGAACGGCACGATCGCGATAGGAATCGCGTCGTCCCGGCCCTGCGTGACCTCGACCACCAGCTCGGCACGGCTTCGCGGGCAAAACACGCACAATGCGACCAGAGCGACCAGGATGATGGGCTTATTCATTGGGCTTGAACCTCAACACCAGATTTCTCTCGAACAGCGCCGGGTCCGGAGGATCCGGGAGCGGCGAGGCGCGATACACGGCATTTTCGATGGACTGCCGCACCGCCGCGTCGCCGTTGCATTGCGTGACCCGTGCGCCCGTGACCTCGCCGCCCGGGACCTGCGTCACCTCGACCACGCAATCGACCCCCGCCGTGGCGGACGGCGGCTTGATCCACGCGTTCTGAATCCTATTGCGCAGCAGGCTGATGTACTTGTCGCGCAGGGGACCGGATTCGACGGCCTCCCTGTGTTCTTCATCGGCCAACTGCCGCTTCAGCTCCGCCTCGCGCTCCCGCTTGGCGCGCTCGTCGGCGGCGCGCTTCGCATCGGCGGCCTGTTTCTCCTCGGCGGCCTTCTTGTCCTCCGCGGCGCGCTTCGCCTCGGCCGCTTGCCGGGCCTGTTCCGCCTGCCTGGCTGCTTCGGCGGCCTGCCGCGCCTCGAGCGCCTTGCGTTCATCCGCCGCACGGCGCTCATCGGCGCTGGCTTGCTCGGCCGCGGCGGCCTCGGCGCGCTTGGCCTCCGCAGCCTCCTTCTGCTCGGCCGCGGCTTTGGCCTCCGCCGCGGCGCGGGCCTGCGCCTCCTCGGCGCGTTCCGCCTGCACGCGCTGCGCGGCATGCAGAACCCTGGAATCCACGACCATGGCATCGATCGGCAGCGGGCGCAGCTCCGGAACCCGCGGGCTGCTGGAAAAATACGCGGTCAGCACCACGGCGGCGGCCGCCAGTCCATGCAATGCCACCGATCCCACGACCGGCCATGAGTTCTCGCGAATGACGCCCGCCATCAGTGCGGTCCGCCGATCGGTTTCAAGGGAGGGTCGGTGAGGAAGCCGACCTTGGCGGCTCCGGCCTGCTGCAGCAGCACCATCGCCCGTACCACGGTGCCATAGGGCACCGACGTGTCGGCCCTGACCAGCACGGGCGTCAGCGGATCCCGCCGCAACAGCGCCCCCGTGCGCGAGGTCACCGTGGCCTCGGAAGCCGGCTTGTCCTGATCCGGGCCGAAATTGAGGTACAGGCGGCCTGTCCGGTCGATGGTGAGGACCAGCGGCTCATGCTTGACGAGGAACGAAGGATCGAACGGCTGGGCCGCGGCGGTCGGCAGGTCGACCTTCACGCCTTCCTTGAGGAGCGGCGCGGTGATCATGAATATCACCAACAGCACCAGCATGACGTCGATATACGGCACGACGTTGATTTCCGCGAGCAGCCTGCGCCGGCGATTCATCGGCATTGCGGCTACGCCTGGGGCGCACGGACCGGACCGTGACGCTGCAAAATGGTGGAGAACTCCTCGACGAAGGTGTCGAACCGCAATTCCAGACGGCTTACCTGCTCGGAAAACCGGTTGTAGGCCACCACCGCCGGAATCGCCGCAAACAAGCCGACTGCGGTCGCGATCAGCGCCTCCGCAATACCGGGCGCAACCGCCGCCAGCGTCGCCGTCTGCGCGTTGCCGAGATTGTGGAAGGCGCTCATGATTCCCCAGACCGTGCCGAACAGGCCCACATAGGGGCTCGTCGAGCCGACCGTCGCGAGCATGGCGAGGCTGCGTTCGAGCCGGTCCAGCTCGCGCATCTGGGCCACCCGCATCGCGCGCCGCGCGCCCTCCAACAATTGCTCGGACGGCAATGCCTGCTGGCGCAGCCTGCTGAACTCGCCGAATCCGGCCTCGAATATGCTCTGCTCACCGGTGCCCTGGCGCCCCTTGGGTTCGATGCCCCGGTACAGCGTGGAGAGGTCGCCTCCGGACCAGAATGCGGTCTCGAACTTGTCGGCCTGGCGCCTCGAGCGGGAAATGACGCTGCTCTTCTTCAGGATGATGGCCCAGGACGCCACCGAGGCCAGCATGAGCAAGGCGATGACTCCCTGCACGATGGGGCTCGCATCGAGCACCAGGAGCCAGATTGAGAAGTCATTGCCCATTACGCCACTCCGTGAACAGATCCTTGGGGATGGCACGCGGCTTCAGCGTGCCGGAATCGAGACAGGCAACTCGTATGCTCGCATCGATCAGCTGCACGTGATTCGCGCATGACGGCCTGCTTGAACCAAATTGTCGCACCGCTCAAGCGCACGAGTTCGGCGGTGACGAGAATTTCATCATCCAGCACGGCAGGCTTCAGGAAATCCACCACGACGCTGACCACCGCGAATTGAATCTGGCGTTCGAGCCGCAGGCCATGTTGGTCGATGCCGAGAAACCGCAGCCAATCGGTCCGGCAGCGCTCCATGAACTTCAGATAATTCGCGTAGTAGACCACTCCGCCGGCGTCGGTATCCTCCCAATAAACCCTCATTCTACTGGCGTACGCGGGATTCCGCTTGTCTTCGGGCTTGGTCAACTAGGGGGCATCCTCAAAAGAGCGGCATGTTCGAATCGCGCTCCACCGCCGGGGCCGCGAGGCCGAAGTGGGTGTACGCTGCTCGCGTCGCGACGCGGCCCCGCGCCGTGCGCATCAGGAAGCCCTGCTGTATGAGAAACGGCTCGATGACGTCCTCGATGGTGCCGCGCTCCTCGCTCATCGCCGCGGCCAGGCTGTCGACGCCCACCGGACCACCTTCGAACTTTTCGATGACCGTGAGCAGCAGCTTTCGATCGAGCATATCGAAGCCCTGCGGGTCGACCTCGAGCAGGTCAAGGGCGGCAAGCGCCACGCTGCCGCTGATGATCCCTCCCGCCTTGACCTCCGCAAAGTCGCGCACCCGGCGCAGCAGGCGGTTGGCGATGCGCGGCGTGCCGCGCGAGCGCTCGGCAATGCGATCGGCGCCGTCGGGTTGGAGCGGCAATTTCAATATCGACGCGCTACGGTTCACGATCTTGGTCAATTCCTCGGTGGAATAGAATTCCAGGCGCTGCACGATTCCAAACCGGTCGCGAAGCGGCGACGTCAGCAGGCCCGCGCGGGTCGTTGCCCCGACCAAGGTGAAGGGCGGCAGGTCGAGCTTGATCGAGCGCGCTCCGGGCCCTTCGCCGATCATCAGGTCGAGCTGCGAATCCTCCATGGCCGGGTACAGGACCTCCTCGACCACCGGGCTCAAGCGGTGGATCTCGTCGACGAACAGCACGTCGCGCGGCTCGAGGTTCGTGAGCAGCGCCGCGAGATCTCCCGGACGCTCGAGCACGGGTCCGGAGGTCTGCCGCAGGTTCACCTTCAATTCGTTGGCGATGATGTTGGCCAGCGTGGTCTTCCCCAGACCCGGCGGCCCGAATATCAGGACGTGATCCAGCGCCTCGCCCCGTTGGCGCGCCGCTTGAATGAAGATCTGCATCTGATTCTTGACGTTCGGCTGCCCGATGTAGTCCGAGAGGCTCTTCGGGCGCACCGCCCGATCGGCCAGCTCGTCGTCGCGGCCGCCGGTGCCGGCAATGATGCGATCCTTCTCGATGCTCATGACGTGGAACTAGCCCCTGACCGCCGACTTGAGCGCGCGCCGGATGATTTCCGTGGTGGACAACCCCGGCTCGTCCGCCGACTTCAACAGCCGCGTCACCTCGGGCGGCTTGTAACCGAGCGCCAACAGGGCGCTGAACGCCTCGCTCTGCGCGCTCGGCGCCGCGCCCACCGTGCCGGGCGCACCGGACGACCCGGGCGCCGCCGCCGGCGGTCCCGCAAACTTCTGCACGTTGTCGCGCATTTCGATGATCACCCGCTCCGCGGTCTTGCGCCCGATGCCGGGAATTCGGGTCAGCATCGCGACATCCTCCGATTCGATGGTCCGCACGAAATCCTCGACGCTGGCTCCCGACAGGATCCCGAGGGCGATCTTCGGACCCACGCCGGACACCTTGAGCAACGCGCGAAACAGGCGCCGCTCGCCCTCCGAGCCGAATCCATACAGGATGTGCGCGTCCTCCCGAACCACCAGGTGGGTGAACAGGGCCACCGGTTCGCCCGCGGCCGGCAGGTTGTAAAAGGTCGACATGGGGGCTTCGAGTTCGTAGCCTACTCCGCCCACGTCCACCAGCAGCATCGGCGGCTGCTTGACGGCCAATCGGCCCTTGAGAAACCCGATCATGCGCCCCCGCCTGCTCGCAGCATGGACATCCGCACGCGGCCGCGCAGCGCATGGCAAACCGCCGCCGCCAGGGCGTCGGCGGCATCGCTTGCCAGCGGCCCCTCGAGCTTGAGGAGGCTCTTCATCATGAGCTGCACCTGAGATTTCTCGGCGCCGCCCGAGCCGACCACCGCCTGCTTGATCTCGCGGGTGGCATACTCGAACAGCTCCGCATGGGCGCCCGCCGTGCCGCAGATCGCCGCCCCGCGCGCCTGGCCGAGCTTCAAGGCGCTGTCGGGATTGCGGTTCACGAAGACCCGCTCGATGGCGATCTCCTGCGGCCGGTATTGCGCAACGACCGTCTGCACGCAGCGAAAGATCTCGCACAGGCGCGCCGCGAAATCGCCCTGGCTCGTGCGGATGACGCCGCTCGCCACATAAGCCAGCCTCGGCCCGGTCGCATCCACGACGCCGAACCCGGTGCACTGCGAGCCCGGATCGATGCCGAGCACGCGGACGGTGACGCTCGAAGCGCTGGGAATTGGCATGCCGCGTATGATACCGGCAATAGTCCGTCTTGACCGCACATCATGGAAACCACCACGACGGGCCGCACGGCCAGCAGCAAGCTCCAGGAGGGGCTCGTGGCGGTGCGCTCGCTCGATCTGCCGGCCGCCGCGGATGCGGCACGCCGCGGCGCGCTCGAAGTGGCCGAGATCGTGCGCAGCCTCGATGCCGACGACGACGTCGTCATGGCAGCGGCGCTGCAGCCCCTCCTCGACGCCGATTGCATCGGCCACGAGAGCGCCGTCGCACGATTCGGCCCGGAGCCTGTCCGGCTGGCCGGCGGCCTGCGCCACCTGGGCCGCTTCGGCCTGCCGCCGGATTGGACCCCGGAACGCGGTCTCGAGCCGGGGCAGGCGGAGGCATTGCGCAAGATGCTGCTTGCGGTGATTGGCGATGTGCGCCTGGTCGTGGTGCGGCTCGCCGAGCAGCTGCAGAAGATGCGCTCCGCCAAGGCGTTGGATGCCGTGAGCCAGCGCCGATTTGCCGTGGAAACCCGCGAGGTCTACGCGCCACTCGCCAACCGGCTCGGTGTCTGGCAGATCAAATGGGAGCTGGAGGATCTGGCCTTCCGGTACCTCGAGCCGTCGCATTACAAGCACATCGCGACTGCGCTGAAGGCCCGGCGCTCGGAGCGCGAGAGATACATCGAGGAGCTGAAGACCCATCTGCAGGCCGAGCTCCAGGCGGCGGGCATCCAGGCCACGATTTACGGCCGGCCCAAGCACATCTACAGCATCTGGCGCAAAATGCAGGCCAAGCAACTTGCCTTCGATCAGCTCATGGACATCCGTGCGGCGCGGGTTCTGGTGGGCAGCGTCGCCGAATGCTACGGCGCGCTCGGCGTCGTGCATTCGCTCTGGCATTTCATCCCTGGCGAGTTCGACGACTACATCGCGACCCCGAAGGACAATCTCTACCGGTCCATCCACACGGCCGTCATCGGACCCGGCGGGCTGCCGGTGGAGATTCAAATTCGCACGTACGAGATGCACGAGAAATCCGAGCACGGCGTCGCCGCGCACTGGCGCTACAAGGAGGGCGGCCGCAGCGATCAGGCATACGAGCGCAAGATCAACCAGCTGCGCACGCTGCTCGGACCCGCCGAGGGCGCGGAGACGAGCCGCGACTTCCTGGACCGCATGCGGGTCGATCTGTTCCAGGACCGCATCTACGTGCTGTCGCCGAAGGGCGAGATCATCGACGTGCCGGTGGGGGGCACCCCGCTGGATTTCGCCTACCAGGTCCACACGGATCTGGGGCATCGGACCCGCGGCGCCAAGGTCAATGGCCGAATGGTGCCCCTCGACAGCAAGCTCGAGAACAGCGATACGGTCGAGATCATCGCCGGAAAGTCGCCGCAGCCTTCGCGCGACTGGCTGTCGCCGCAATCGGGATTCCTCGCGAGCCCCCGTCACCGGAACAAGGTGCGGGCGTGGTTTCGCAAGCAGAACGAGGCCCAGAACAAGGCCGAGGGCAGGTCGCTGCTCGAGCGCGAGTTGCAGCGCCTGGGTGTCAACAGCCCGCCCATGCCCGATCTGCTGGCGGAGCTGAAGATGCCGAGCGCCGACGCTCTGCACGAGGCTCTGGGCCTCGGCGAGGTGAGCGGCACCCAGGTCGCGGGCGCCGTCCAGCGCCTGCTGCATGCGCGCGAGGCGCGCGCCGAGCCCGCCCGCCAGAAACCCGCCGCCGAACGGCAGCCGGAGGCCGAAGTACAGGGCATCGGCGACCTGCTGTCGACCTACGCCCGGTGCTGCTCGCCCGTGCCCCCCGAGCCCATCGTCGGCTACATCACGGTGGGCCGCGGCGTCAGCATCCACGCGCAAACCTGCTCCAACCTCGCGCGGCTGCGTCTAAGGGCGCCCGCGCGGATCCTGGCCGTCGCATGGGGCCCCATGGACGTCGCCGCGGAATTCCCCGTCGACATCGAGGTCCAAGCCTTCGACCGGCGCGGCCTGCTGCGGGACGTCAGCGCGGTATTGGCGGACGAGAGGATAAGCATCCAGGGGACCAATACCCTCACCGACAAGCGGGACAACATGGCGCGGATGCACATCGGCATCACCATCACCGGTCTGCCCCAGCTCTCCCGGGTGCTCGAGCGCATCGCCCAGGTTCAAAACGTCGTCAGCGCCCGCCGCAGGCGATAGCGGGCAGGTGAAACGTCCGCTCGCCGCACTCAGATGCCGGCGTACCACTCATAGCCGCGATCCTCCCAAAATCCCCCGCGGCCCTCGCCGATCAGATCGAGCCGCGAGGTGATCTCGACGCGCATGAGGTACTTCGCCTGCTTGTAGCCCAATTGCCGCTCCACGCGCAGGCGCAAGGGCGCACCGTTCTCCACGGGCAACGGGCCGCCGTTCAAGGAGTAGGCGAGAATGGTCTGCGGGTGGAAGGCATCGATCAGGTCGATGGATTCGTAGTACCGGCCCGCGCGTTCGTCGCCCCCCTTGTGGGCCCTGCCGCCGTAGGTGTCGGCGCAATGAAACACGGCGTAGCGCGCCGCGGCCTTGAGCCCCGCGGCCCTGAGGAGCAGGGACAGCGGCACGCCCTGCCAGCGCGCGATTGCGCTCCAGCCCTCGACGCAATCGTGCCGCGTGATCTGCGAGCGCGACGGCAGCCGCTGCAGCTCCGCGAGGCTGTAGCTGGTCGGGCGCTCCACCTCGCCGTCGACCTGAAGCCGCCAGGTCGCGAACCGGTCCTGCAGGAGTGATTGATAGGCCTCGTCCGCGGGCATGGACGTCCCATTGGCGCGAAAAGTGGGCGAAATGTCGGCCGCCGTGAATTCCCGCGCCAACGTCTGCCCTCCGATCAGCAATCGCTGGCCCCGCATCGTCAGCGCGTCGGCGGAATCCAGCATGCGCCGGAACGACGGCGACCCGCTCAGCCGGTCGCAGCCGGCGGCGGCGAGCGCGCCGAGGCTCAGCGCCGAATTTTGCAGGAACCGCCGCCGGGACATTTTCAGGCGTGCCATCGGCTACTCCGGCTGATCGATGCGATAGCGGCCGGTGATCATCGAGCGCAGCTCGTTCCAGACGCCCACCGCAAGAAGCGCAGCCATGTGCGCGAGGAAGAACAGGACCAGGAGATTCGCCGTGATGAAATGCAGCGATCGCGCCGACTGCCGGCCGCCGAACAGATCGAGCAGCCAGGGGCTGGCCGCGTCGAATCCCGGCGACATGGCGAGTCCCGTGAGCGCCATCAACGGCGCGAGCATCAAGATCACCAGCAGGTAGGAGATCTTTTGCAGCGGGTTGTAGACAAGCGCCGCCGGACCCTTCGGGAAGCGCAGCCTTACATGGTTCCACAGGTCGCGCGCCAGGTGACGCGGAGCGAGTTCGCCGGCATCCGGCAGCAGGTCACGCCGCAAATGGCCCGTGAATGCGGCGTGTGCGAGATACGCCACGCCGTTCAATACCAGGACCCAGGCGAAGAAAAAGTGCCACCGGCGCCCGGTCGCGAGGTCGCGCCAGCTGGGAATGGTGAGCCAGCCGGGGAACGCCTTCATCACGAGATGGTCCCCGCTGCCGAACACCCCGAGCAGTCCGGTGGTGCGGAATACCGTTCGCCCGATCCGAAGAATGCCTTGAGGGGGAGTCTCGGTATCGCCATAAATGTCGAGCCACGCGCTATTGGGCGCATACCCGGCTTGCCCCCAGTACAGTGCCGGGTGGGCGTTGAGGATCTGCAGACCGCTCATGAGCAGAATCGCCATGGCCAGCGCATTCGTCCAATGCGTGAGCCTCGTGACCAGCCTGTGGCGGGGCACCATCATTGCGCGATCGCGGATCTCGGCTGACGTATCCATGCCCGATTCAGCTACCCTAGTTCTTTTGGAACGACCCTGCTCCCACGATACCGACATTGCCCGCCATTACAACAACTCGCGCGATGTACTCGCGCAGGCTCGGGCCGCCGGTCGCCAGGGCCGGGCGGCGCCGGCACACCCTAACCCATCTGGGGTGTCTGCCGGCGTGCCTCGTCCTCGCCGGCCTGATCGCACCCGGAAACTCCCTGGCACAGGCGGGGCCGCCGTTCCTCACCAACGATCCCGGGACGCCGGGTCAGGCGAACTGGGAGATCAACCTTGCCTCCATGCAGACGACCGAACATGGGGTGCGCAGCCTTCAAATGCCGCAAATCGACCTGAATTACGGCGTCGGCGAGCGCGTGCAACTGACCTTCGAGATCCCCTACGTCATCGAATCCGCGGGCCATGGGCCACAGCAGTCGGGTTGGAGCAATGCCTTCCCGGGGCTCAAGTGGCGCTTCCTGGATCAGGGCGAGGACGGGTGGCAGGCCTCGGCATTTCCACAGGTCCAAACGGGTTCATCGATCTGGGCGCAGCAACGCGGCATCGCCGACCCTGGACCCCGGCTACTGCTGCCCCTGGAAGCGTCGCGAGCCGTCGGACCCATCCACGTCGACGTCGAAGCCGGGTACTACCTCCCCAAGAACGGTGCGCGGGAGCGAATTCTGGGGCTCGTGCTGGGGCATTCGCTGACGGACCGGCTCGAACTCGACGCCGAACTCTATGACGACCGCGCATCGGGTGCGCAACCCCATTTCACGGCCTTGGACTGCGGAGGGCGTTACCGGCTGTCGCGCAGCTTCTTCGCGCTGTTCATGGCGGGCCGCAGCGTGAGCGGAACGGCCGCCGGCCAGCCCGAGTTCCTAGCGTATGCCGGCATCCAGATCCTGTTGAGCGACTACGGCCGCTCCCTCGGCGGAGAACCTTGACCCGGACATCGCCCGTCTGAGTGATCCAGGCGGTTCATGACGATTGCCCGGTCGGGTTCCCTAGCGATTGATGGCGTCGATGGCCTTTTTGTCCGCCGCGAGAGCCGCCTCGTGCAAGGCCTCAGACAACGTCGGGTGCGCGTGGATGGTCCGCTGCAGGTCCTCGGTGCTCGCCGAATATTCCATGGCCAGCACCGCCTCGGCGATGAGTTCGCCGGCCATCGGTCCGATCACATGAACCCCGAGGACCTCGTCGTCATCCACGGCGGATATGATCTTCGCCATGCCTTGTGCGGCTTCCATCGCGCGAGCCCGTCCGCTCGCGGCAAAGGGAAACGTGCCCACCTTGTAGGCACGCCCGCCGGCCTTGACCTGCTCTTCGGTCTGCCCCACCCACGCGATTTCCGGGGCGGTGTACACGACCGACGGAATCACCTTGTAATTCACTTCGCCGAAGTGACCCGCAATCAGGTCGGCCACCATCACGCCTTCTTCCTTGCCCTTGTGCGCGAGCATGGGTCCGCGAACGGCATCGCCCACCGCCCAGACATCGGAGGCGTGCGTGCGGCAATGTTCGTCGACCTGAATGAACCCGCGATCGTCCAGAAGAACCCCTGTGCCCTCGGCCAGCAATCCTTCCGTGAATGGCCTTCGCCCAACGGCGACGACCAATTTGTCCACTTCCAGCGCATGGTCGCCCGCCGCATCCGAGTAGCGGACCTCCACGACATCGCCCTTCACCTCGGCGCTCGACACCTTGGCGCCGAGTTTGATGTCGAGCCCCTGCTTCTTGAAATGCCGCTGAGCCTCCTTGGCGATCGCCTGGTCCGCCACCGGCAGGAACTGCTCCAATGCCTCGAGCACCGTGACCTCGCTCCCCAGGCGCCGCCAGACGCTGCCCAATTCGAGTCCGATGACGCCGGCTCCGATGACGCCTAGCCGCCGCGGCACCGCATCGAATTCCAATGCGTTCCACGAATCGACGATGTGCACTCCGTCATGCGGCACCGCGCGCAGGCGGATCGGCGACGATCCCGATGCCAGGACCACGTGCCGGGCCTGCAGCGTTCTTTCCGAGCCGTCCGGGCCGGTGACCAGCACCCGGTTCCCCGGCAGCAGGCGGCCGTGACCGTGAATGCCGGTCACGCCATTGGCCCGAAACAGGGCCATGATGCCGTTGGTCATGGTCTTGACGATCGAGGCACGGCGCTTCTGCATCGCGGCGAGATCGAGCTTGACGTCTCCCAGGACGATGCCGTGGACGGAGAATTCATCCTTGGCGCGCTGGAACAGTTCCGAGGATTCCAGCAGCGCCTTCGAGGGGATGCAGCCGGCATTGAGGCAGGTTCCGCCGAACGCGGACGATCCGTCGGAGTTCTTCCACTCGTCGACACAGGCCACGGTGAGCTTGTTCTGCCCGGCGCGTATGGCGGCAGGATAACCGGCGGGCCCCGCCCCGATCACGACCACGTCGAAGGCGTCGCTCATACGTGCAGCACCATGCGCGCGGGATCCTCGAGACACTGTTTCACCGTCACCAAGAACTGCACCGAATCGCGGCCGTCGATGATGCGATGATCGTAGGTCAGGGCAACATACATCATCGGCCGCACCGCCACCTGGCCGTCGATGACCACGGCTCGATCCTGGATCTTGTGCATGCCCAATATCGCGCTCTGAGGGGAGTTCACGATGGGAGTCGACAGCATCGAGCCGAATATGCCGCCATTGGTGATGGTGAACGTCCCCCCGGCCAGCTCCTCGATCGTGATGGTGCCGGCGCGCGCGCGCGCCGCGTAATTTCCAATCGACTTTTCGATGTCGGCGAATGTCATCCGATCGGCGTCGCGCAGCACCGGGACGATCAACCCACGGTCCGTGGACACGGCGACGCCAATGTCGAAGTACTCGTGGTAGACGATGTCGTTCCCCTCGATGGAGGCGTTCACCGGCGGGAACCTTCTCAGGGCCTCGGCGCATGCCTTGACGAAGAAGGACATGAATCCGAGTTTCGCCCCGTGCTGTTTCTCGAATGCGTCTTTGTAGCGGCTGCGCAATTCGGCGACGGCGGTCAGATCGACCTCGTTGAACGTCGTCAGCAAGGCCTGCGTCGACTGGGCCTGGATCAATCGCTCGGCAATGCGCGCACGCAGCCGGGTCATGGGCACGCGCCGGTCGGTCCTCGTGCCGCGCGCCTCCGGCGCGCTCGCGGGTGCGGGCCCCGGCGAGGCGCGGGCCGGCGGCGCGTCCTTCGCCGCGAGATAGTTCACCACGTCCGACTTCGACACGCGGCCGGCACGGCCGCTCCCCGAGACGGCAGCCGGATCGACGCGATTTTCCTCGACCACTCGCTTCGCCGCGGGACTCAACTTGGCGGCGGCCGCCGAACCGTTGCCCGCCGCCGCTCCGCCGGCCGCACCCGCGGCGCCGGCCGCTGCCGAGGGGGCGGCCGAGGCGCCCTCTTCGATCAGCGCCAGCAGCGTGCCGCTCGTGACCGTGGTGCCGTCCGTCTGCTTGATCTCGGTGAGCACTCCGCCAGCCGGCGCCGGGACTTCCAGAACCACCTTGTCGGTCTCGAGATCCACCAGATTCTCGTCGCGGGCGACGGCATCGCCGGGCTTCTTGTGCCAAGACACGAGCGTCGCGTCGGCCACAGATTCAGGCAGCCGAGGCACGCGAACTTCGATAGTCATCATCCAATCCTAGTTTGAATTATCGGTAGGCGCATGGTTTGTCGGGTGGCTTCTTCCGGAGGAACGCCCTGCAGCGCGGTGATCACCAGATTTTTTTGCTGCTGTTCGTGCAACGCCGTGATGCCCGTGGCCGGGGCTGCTGCGCCGGCGCGGCCGGCGTACAGCAGCTCGTCCTTGACGGAGAGCGGCGCCTGCAGCCGGTGGCGTATCTGGTACCAGCTGCCCTGATTCTGCGGCTCCTCCTGGCACCAGACGACCTCGCGGGCATTGGAGTACTTCTGGATGACCGCCTCGTACTCGTCGGCGGGAAACGGATACAGCTGCTCGAGACGCACGATCGCGACCTTGTCGATCTTGGCCTCGCGGCGCGCCTTCAACAAATCGAAGTAGACCTTGCCGCTGCACAGCACGACCCGGGTCACCGCCTGCGCCTTGAGGTCGTCCACTTCGTCGATGACGTTGCGGAAGCCGCCGGTCGACAGCTCCTCGAGCCGCGAAACCGACAGCGGATGGCGCAGCAGGCTCTTCGGCGTCATGATGACGAGGGGCTTGCGCAGCGCGCGCACCATCTGCCGCCGCAACATGTGGAACATCTGGGCGGGCGTCGACGGCACGCACACCTGCATGTTGAATTCGGCGCAGAGCTGCAGAAAGCGCTCCAGGCGCGCCGAGGAGTGCTCGGGACCCTGCCCCTCGTAGCCGTGCGGCAGGAACAGCGTGAGTCCGGACAGCCGGCCCCATTTGGCCTCGCCCGAACTGATGAACTGGTCGATGATGACCTGTGCGCCGTTGCAGAAATCGCCGAACTGCCCCTCCCATATGGTCAGGCAATGCGGCTCCGTGGAGGAGAACCCGTATTCGAATCCCATGACCGCCTCTTCCGACAGGACCGAATCGGTGACGGTGAAGGTCGGCTGGTTGGTCGCGAGGTGCTGCAGCGGTACGAAGCGGCGCCCGGTCGCCTGGTCGTGCAGAACCGCATGCCGGTGGAAGAATGTGCCCCGCCCGCTGTCCTGTCCGGTGAGCCGCACCGGATAGCCTTCCTGGATCAGGCTGGCGTAGGCCAGATTCTCCGCGCAGCCCCAATCGAGCGCAAGATCGCCCGCCACCATCCGCTCCCTCGCCTGCATGATCGCGAGGACCCGCGGATGCAGCGTCCAATCCGTCGGATAGGTCGTGATCGCCTTCCCGAGCGCCTTCAGCCGCCCCATGTCGATTGCCGTCTTGACGGGTTCGGACCAATCCGCCCCGAGGTACAGGCTCCAGTCGACCGTGTACTTATTGCCGATGAGGCCGAGCGCCGCCCGCGCCTGCGGCTCGCCGTTGTCCAGACCCTTGCGGTATTGATCCATCATGGCCGCCGCCTCGGCCGCCGTGAGAACGCCCTCGGCGGCCAGCCGGTTGGCGTAGATCTGGCGCGCGGTCGGCTTCTTGCGGATCACCTGGTACATCAGGGGCTGGGTCGCGGCCGGCTCGTCGGCCTCATTGTGCCCGTGGCGGCGATAGCACACCAGGTCGATGACGACGTCCTTGTGAAACTTCCTGCGATATTCGAGCGCGAACCGGATGACGAAGCACACGGCTTCGGGATCATCGGCATTGACGTGGAAGATCGGGGCTTCGACCATCTTCGCCACGTCGGAGCAGTACAGCGTCGAGCGGGCGTCCCGCGGATCGCTGGTGGTGAACCCCACCTGGTTATTGATGATGACGTGAATGGAGCCGCCGGTGTAGAACCCGCGCGCCTGCGACAGCTGCAGGGTCTCCATGATCACACCCTGGCCGGCGAAGGCCGCATCGCCGTGGATCTGCACGGGAAGCACCTTGTCGCCCTTGGCATCGCCGCGGCGTTCCTGCCGGGCCCGGGTCGATCCCTCGACGACGGCGTTGACGATCTCGAGATGCGACGGGTTGAATGCCAGGGCCACGTGAACGTTGCCCGATCCGGTCTTGAGGTCGGCCGAGAATCCCTTGTGATACTTCACGTCGCCCGAGCCGCGCAGGTTCGCGAGGTCGTAATGCCCCTCGAACTCGTTGAACAGATCCTTCGGCGACTTGCCGAGCAGATTGACCAGCACGTTGAGGCGGCCGCGATGCGCCATGCCGATGATGGTCTCCTCGACGCCCGCCCTGCCGCCCTGCTGCACCAGATCGTCGAGCAGCGGAATGAGGCTGTCGCCGCCCTCCAGCGAGAAGCGCTTTTGGCCCACGTATTTTGTATGCAGATACCGCTCGAGCCCCTCCGCGGCAGTCAGCTGCCACAGAATGCTCTTCTTCTCGTCGGCGGTGAATCGATGGAGCATCCGTTCGGTTTGAAAGCGATCCTGCAGCCAGAGCCGCTCGTCGCTGTCCGAGACATGCGCAAATTCCGCGCCGATGGTCTCGCAATAGATGAACTTCAGCGTGCTCAGGATATCCTTGAGCTTGGCGCGCGAGGCAACGGCCGCACTGCGGCTGTTGGTGAAGAATTCGGTTTCCAGGTCCGCATCCGACAGGCCGAAGTGCTCCAGATCGAGCACATAAGGCCACGGCCGTTCCTGCAGACCGAGAGGGTCGAGATTGGCGGCCAGGTGGCCGCGATTCGCATACACCTGGATCAGGCGCGACACCGCGCCCTGCTTGGCGCTCGCCACATCCACCGCGACCTGTCCGGCGCGCGCCACATCCACTGCAATCTTCCCGGCGCTCGCCACATCGGCCGCACCCGGCGCCGCGCTTGCACCGATCGGCGGCTGCGGTGCGGGGCCGCCGCCCGCGGCGGCCCTTTCGCGAGCCTCGCGGCGCGGAACTTCTTGGCCCGACTCGCACTGCAGGCCCTTGAAGTACGCGGCCCACGCCGTCCCCACCGCCCCGGGGTCCTTCAAGAATGTCCGATAGAGATTTTCGATGAAATCGGCGTTTCCGCCAGACAGGGCCGTGGCGGTCAGCTGGTCTGCAGGTGATTGGCTCATGAGTGCGCTGTGACTTACGAAAACCTCGAGCGGCTCAAGGTAATGGAGAGAGGAATTCTTGAGATCCACGAAGGGGATTAGTTTAGCCCAATGTGACGTAATATGGAATGTGACGCAGTGCGCCAATCTCAGAATTCGAACGGCGCTAAGAGCGACTGCGCCAGCCGGCATTCGTAGGCCAGCAACGCGACGTAACCGGCGAACACCAGGTACATCACCACGTCGACGCGGACCATCCGCATGAAGCGGTATCGCGCGAGCAGCACCATCAGCGTCACGCTGACTCCGGTCATCATCATTTTCAGCGCGGCGAAAGCGGCAGCGCTTCGATACACCACCGCGGCCATGACGGGATTCACCTCGACGGCGCCGCCGGCCAGGAGCCTCACCGTCATGAAGGCGTCCGCCACGCTGAGCAGCAGGATCCCGATCGACACGGCCAGCAGGTGGGATGAATGCCAATCGAGCGAATGAAAGCGCGACTCGCCCGCCCGCCGCGGCGGGCGCCGCCGGCGCGGATTGAAGCTGCCGTAAACGATCGACCACAAGATGCGGCTGCGGCGGTCCGTCCGGTCGCGGCGTTCGAATTTCGGGACCGGAGCCGGCACGGCCGTCCCCTCCGCCTGTGCCGACTCCCAGTCCCTTCGTTCAATCGGCCGGTCAATGGGGTTCATCGCTCACACTATCCCGAACCGCATCGCGACTGGGCAAGCTCGATGCGTCATAATGTATCCATGCGGCGCAATATTTATTTCAATACCGGCCGCGCCCGGTCATAAGCACGCGCATGCCGATACCCGCTCCACAGCTGTCAGATGCCGCCAGCCCCGAAGCGGCCGGATTCTCGGCGGCGCGCCTGGACGAATTGGGCGGGTTGCTGCGCGCCGACGTCGACCGAAGCGTGATCCCCGGCGCGGTGGTGCTCATCGTCCGCCGGGGCCGGGTCGCACTGTTCGACGCCTACGGCTTCGCCGACCGGCCGGCGGGGAGGCCGATGCAGCGCGACAGCCTGTTTCGGATCGCATCCATGACCAAGCCGCTCACGACGACGGCCGCGTTGATGCTCATGGAACGGGGCCAGCTGCTGCTCGCCGATCCCGTGTGGCGCTATCTGCCGGCCCTGCGCGACGTCAAGGTGGGCGTCGAGGATACCGATTCGACCGGCCAGCGCCAGCTGACGCTGCAGCCGTGCCGCCGGGCCATGACCATTCACGATCTCATGCGCCACACGGCCGGATTCACCTACGGCCAATTTGGGGACTCGCTCGTGCACCGGGCGTGGCGCGCGCAGAACCTGATGGACTATCAGCAGACCAATGCCGAGATGACGGCGAAACTTGCGCTGGTGCCGCTGGCGCACCAGCCGGGCACGACTTTCGAATACGGCATGTCGACGGACGTCTTGGGGCATGTGATCGAGGCCGTGTCCGGCATGGAACTGGATCGCTTCTTCGCCGAGCACATCACCGGCCCGCTCGGCATGGCCGACACGGCATTCACGGTTCACCCCGGCGAGGAGCATCGCCTGGCCGAGCCGCACCGCGGCCCCGCCCAGGCCGGCGCTCCCGCCTCGGCGCCCCCTGACCCCGGGTGGCGCGCCCGCTGGTACTCCGGCGGCGGCGGTCTGCTGTCCACGGCCGCCGACTATACCCGCTTCGTTCAAATGCTCCTGAACGACGGCGAATTCGGGGGCGTGCGGCTGCTGGCGCGCAAGACCGTGCAATTCATGCTGCAAAACCACTTGCCGTCCTCGCTGGCCTACGGGCACCACACGGCGGACCTGGGCGTGGCCGCCCCTCTGCCGCAGCTCGGGCAGGGATACGGCTTGGGGGTGGGCGTGCGAACTCACGCCGGGCTCTCACCCGTGCCCGGATCCGTGGGCGATTTTTGCTGGGGCGGCGCGCTCGGCCCCTACTTCTGGGGAGACCCGGCCGAGACCTTGAGCGTCGTGTTCATGTTGGCCGAACTCAACCTGCAGGTCCGCGCCCGGTACCGTTCGCTGCTGCGGGCGCTGGTCTATCAGGCACTGCACTGAAGCGGCCGGTCAGTCATGCCACGCGACCTGCAGCGGGCGGACCGCCGCGGCCGCACGCTATTGTGCGTCGGGCTGCGAATCGGGCGCGGCCGCGCGAAAAGCGGCCAGCTCCCGCGCGTTGGCGACGATGCGGCACAGGGTCGGATATGGGGCAAGCGCGCATTTCATGCGTTCCGCATTCGCCATCTGCGGCACCAGACAGACATCAGCGAGCGTCGGCGTCTCCCCGAAACAGAAACGCCCCACGCGGGCATCGCGCGACAGGCGCGCCTCCAGTCCCGAGAATCCCAGGGCGATCCAATGGGCATACCACCGGTTCCGCCCGGCCTCATCGATCCCGAGGTCGCTCTGCAGATACTGGAGCACGCGCAGATTGTCGAGCGGATGGATGTCGCATGCGATGCCGAGGGCCACGCCTCTGACGAACGCACGATCGCGCGGCTCGGACGGCAGCAGCGGCGGCCACGGATGAACCTCGTCCAGATACTCGATGATGCTGAGCGACTGGGAAAGAACCTCGCCTGAATCCTCGAGCGCGGGCACCAGTCCGTCGGGATTCGCCTGCAGATAGCTCGCCGCCGCCTGCTCACCCCGCCGCAGATGCACGGGCACCGGCTCGAACGCGAGCCCCTTCAGGTGCAAGGCGATCCGCACCCGATAAGCGGCGGAAGAACGAAAGTAGGTGTAGAGCTTCACGCCGGTAGTATACCGGCCGGGCGATCGGCCCGGACGAACCCCGGCGCGATGCCGGTGCCCTATGCCGCACTCACCAGGCGGGCCACGAAGTCGCTCACGGGTATCGCCGCCAGGGCGGCCTGGTCGGAGAACATTTTCTTGATGGAATCGGCCTGCTTTGCGCCGAAATGCGCCGCAACGCTCGACTCGAATTTCCGGACGAGGACCGGTACGCCCTCGGCCCGCCGCTTGCGGTGCCCGATCGGATAGTCCACCTGCACCCGCCGGCTCGCGCTCCCGTCCTTGAAGAACACCTGCACCGCATTGCCGATGTAGCGCTTGTCGGGCGCATAGTATTCCTGCGTGAACGTGACGTTCTCCTTGACCTGCATCTTCGCGCGCAACTCGTCGACGCGGGGATCGGTGGCCACCCCGTCCTCGTAGTCCGATGCCTCCAGCCGGCCGAACAACAGAGGAATCGCCACCATGTACTGGATGCAATGGTCGCGATCGGCCGGATTGCCGAGCCTTCCCGTCTTGTCGATGATGCGCACCCCGGGTTCCTGGGTTTCGATCGAGACGCGCTCGATCATCCCGAGCCTACCGCCGATCTCGGCGTGCAGCGTCATCGCCGCCTCCACCGCCGTCTGCGCGTGGAACTCGGCCGGGTACGAAATCTTGAACAGCACGTTTTCCATCACGTAACTGCCGAAGGCCTGCGGCAGGGCAATCGCGTTGCCCTTGAAAAGCACGTCCTGGAAGCCCCAGGTCTTCGCGGACAATGCGGAGGGGTATCCCATCTCGCCCTTGAGCGCGAACAGCGCGTGCCGGACTGCCCGGCTGGTGGCGTCGCCCGCCGCCCAACTCTTGCGAGAACCCGTATTCGGCGCATGCCGGTAGGTTCGCAGCGCGCCGCCGTCGATCCAGGCATTCGACACGGCATTGACGATCTGATCGCGGGTGCCGCCCAGCATCGCGGTGACCACTGCGGTGGAGGCCACGCGCACCAGCAACACGTGGTCGAGGCCCACTCGGTTGAAGCTGTTCTCGAGGGCGAGCACGCCCTGGATCTCGTGCGCCTTGATCATCCCAGTGAGCACGTCGCGCACGGTGAGCCGCCGGCCGCCACGCGACAGATAGTCAGCGACCGCGAGGATGCCGCCGAGGTTGTCCGACGGATGTCCCCATTCCGCGGCC
Organism: uncultured Gammaproteobacteria bacterium; assembly: GCA_963707765.1. GTDB lineage: Bacteria > Pseudomonadota > Gammaproteobacteria > Steroidobacterales > Steroidobacteraceae > Bog-1198. The sequence continues at coordinate 1,624,183 of CAVPQZ010000001.1, forward strand.
AGCCACGTGTCGTTGAAATCGAGCCATCGGATCATGGCGCCGATGTTGAATGCCGCGTTCACGGGATCGAGTTCGTAGGAGGTGCCGGGAACGCGCGCGCCCCCGGTGAGCGTGGCGCCGGGGACCACGGGACCCATGAGCTTGGTGCAGGCCGGGTACTTCAACGCCTGGAATCCGCACGCCAGCGTGTCCATCAGGCAATAGGCGGCGGTCTCGTAGGCGAGCGGGCTCGAAATGTCGTGGCTCAGCGCGTAATCGGCGATCGCGGTGATGACGGGATCGGGAGCGGGCCGTTCGGCGGACTTGGTATCGTGTGACATGAAAGGGCGGTGGTTCCTTGGGATTGATGACTTCTCGGGCGGTGCGGCCGGCTTACGTCCGCTCGGCCAGAGGGACGAATTTCAGGTTCTCCGGGCCGACGTAGTGGGCGCTCGGACGAATGATCTTGCCGTCGATGCGCTGCTCGATGATGTGAGCCGCCCAGCCGGCCGTTCGGCTGACGACGAACAGCGGCGTGAACATCGCGGTCGGCACTCCCATCAGGTGGTATGACACGGCTGAAAACCAATCGAGATTCGGGAACATGTTCTTGATGTCGCGCATCACCGATTCGATGCGCTCGGCGACCAGATAGGCGCGCGTGTCGCGCGCCTCCTGCGCCAGGGCCCTCGACACCTCTTTGATCACCTGATTGCGGGGATCGGCGACCGTATACACCGGGTGGCCGAAGCCGATGATGACCTCCTTGGCCGCGACGCGCCGGCGGATGTCCGCCTCGGCCTCGTCCGGCGTCGCATAACGGCTTTGAATCTCGTAGGCCACCTCGTTGGCTCCGCCGTGCTTGGGTCCACGCAGGGCGCCGATCGCCCCCGCGATGCACGAGTACACGTCCGAGCCGGTCCCCGCGATAACACGCGCGGTGAAGGTCGATGCATTGAACTCGTGCTCGGCGTACAGATTCAAGGACGTGTGCATGGCCCGCACCCAGGAGGCGGTCGGCGCGCGCCCGTGCAGCAGGTGCAGGAAATGCGCGCCGATGGAATCATCGTCGGTCTGCAACTCGATGCGCCGCCCGGAGTTCGAAAAGTGATGCCAATAGCACAACATCGAGCCCAAGGAGGCGAGCAGGCGGTCCGTGATGTCCCGCGCGCCGGCGGTGGAATGTCCGGCCGCCTCCGGCAGCAGGCAACCGAGGGCCGACACTCCGGTGCGCAGCACGTCCATCGGATGGCTGGAGGCCGGGAGCTGCTCGAGCACGTCGAGCACCGCGGCGGGCGGCGCGCGCAACGATTTCAACCGCGCCTTGTAGGCCGCCAATTGGGCGATCGTGGGCAGCGTCTCGTGCACCAGCAGGTGGGCGATCTCCTCGAATTCACAGCGCGTGGCGATATCGAGAATGTCGTATCCGCGGTAATGCAGATCGTTCCCCGTCCTGCCGACGGTGCACAGCGCCGTGTTGCCCGCGGTAACCCCCGACAACGCGACCGACTTCTTGGGCTTGAACCCGGCCGATTGAACCTCCGTCATTGCCTCTCTCCCTCGCTGGTCATGTTCCATTGGCCGCCGGCGGTCACTTGCCCTTCCCCTCGGCGAACAGCCGGTCGAGTCGTTCTTCGTAGGCGTGATAGTCCAGGTACTGGTACAAGTCCGCCCGGGACTGCATGCGGTCCAACACGTGCTTCTGCGTGCCGTCCCTGCGGATGGCTTGGTACACGGCGAGGGCCGCCGCATTCATGGCCCGATACGCAGAACAGCAATGGAGCACGATGTCGACGCCCACCGTGCCGAGCTCTTCTCGCGTGTACAAGGGCGTCGCTCCGAACTCGGTGATGTTCGCCAGAATGGGGACGCCCACCGCATCCTTGAAGCGCCGGTACATCGCAAGATCCGTCATGGCTTCGGGAAATATCATGTCCGCGCCCGCCTCGACGCAGGCAACGGCCCGCTCGATGGCGCGGTCGATCCCCTCCACGGCCAGGGCGTCGGTGCGCGCCATGATGACGAAATGCTCGTCGTTGCGCGCGTCCACCGCCGCTTTGACCCGGTCCACCATCTCTTGCCTCGAGACGACCTCCTTGCCGGGCCGGTGCCCACAGCGCTTGGCCTGGACTTGGTCCTCGATGTGCAGGCCCGCCGCGCCGAACTTGATGAAGGACTTTACCGTGCGCGCGATGTTGAAGGCGCCGCCCCATCCCGTGTCGGCGTCGACCAGCAGCGGCAGTGGGCAGGCATCGGTGATGCGGCGCACGTCGATCAACACATCGTCCATGGTGCTGATGCCGAGGTCGGGGACTCCCAATGAATTGGCGGCCACGCCGCCGCCCGATAGGTATAGGGCCTTGAAGCCGCAGGCGGCGGCCATGCGCGCGGCATAAGCCGTGATGGCGCCCACGATTTGCAGGGGCCGCTCCTCGGCAACCGCGGCACGCAGGCGCGCCCCGGCCGATGTCAGGGGGGCCGCGGTCACGCTCCCTCCTCGCCAACGGTCAACCTAGTCATGCTGGATCCCTTTGGGCTGAAACTATAAATGCACGGCCATTGCGAGCGGGTGACCAAAGCGATCAAGTTCGCTGCAAATAAATGCCACACCTCGAGGAGGCCGCGCCGGAGGCGCCCATTCTACCCGACGTCCCGCCCGGACCAGCGCCGGATCACACGGTGCAGGGCATCGAGCCCGTCGGTGAGCGCCGCCGGGCCGGGCTGCAGAATGATCGGGGACTTGATCTCGTGCAGTTCCCCGGCGCGAACCGCGGGTACGCCGTTCCAGCCGGCTCGGGACGCCACCCGATCGGGCCGAAAGCGCTTGCCGCACCAGGAGCCGAAGATGATGTCCGGGGCCCGGCGCGCCACCTCCCCCGGGTCGGCCAGGATGCGATCCTTGCCGAGCGCGCAGCCTGCGCGCTCGGGGAATACGTCATCGCCCCCGGCGATTTCGATCAGTTCGCTCACCCAGCGAATTGCGGTGATGAGAGGCTGGTCCCATTCCTCGAAATAGATGCGCGGGCGCCGGGGCAGCTGGGCGGCGGCCTGCCGCACGCAGTCCAGGTGTGCCTCGAGCTCCGACGCATAGCGCAGCGCCCGGTCAGCGGCACCCACCATGGCGCCAAGCCTGCGCACGTAGCCCAGGACCCCCTCCACCGAGCGATGGTTGCTGATCCACACTTCGATTCCGTGCTTGATCAGCTCCCGCGCGATGTCCGCCTGGATGTCCGAGAAGCCGACCACGAAATCCGGCTGCAGCGCAAGTATCCTGTCCACCTTGGCGCTGGTGAAGGCACTGACCCGGGGCTTTTCACGGCGCGCGCGCGCCGGACGCACCGTGAATCCCGAGATGCCCACGATCCGAGCCTCCTCCCCGAGCGCGTAGAGCACCTCGGTGGGCTCCTCGGTCAGGCACACGATCCGGCTCGGAAATCGGCCGTCCATGCGTTCTTAGAACAAGCCCTCGGCCAGCGCGCTCGCCGAACCGTGGGTGATGCATTGCTCCAGGCCCGATGCCTGCGGCAGCACATGATCCCCATAGAACCGTGCCGTGGCGATCTTGGCCCGGTGGAAGGCGGCAGCGGCGCCCTCCGACCCGGTGCTTTCGAGGTGCCCGCTCGAAATCAGCGCCGAACGCATCAATTGCCAGCCCCCCGCCACGATGCCGAACAGCTTGAGCAAAGGCACCGCGCCGACCGACACGCTGCGAACGTCCTGCCCGTAATTCTCGACCACGTAGCGAATCGAGCGCTCGAGGGCGTCGACCGCCGCGGACAGCGCCGCGGCGAGGGGCCGCAAGTCCGGCGTGCCGAGGTCCCCTACGAGGGTGCGCATCTGGGCTATGACCGTCTGTGCCGCCAGACCGCCGTCGCGCGCCAGCTTGCGGCCGATCAGATCGTTGGCCTGGATGCCCGTCGTGCCCTCGTAGATCGGCGTGATGCGCGCATCCCGGAGGTATTGCGCCGCGCCGGCCTCCTCGATGAATCCGACGCCGCCGTGCACCTGAATGCCCAGCGAGGCGATGTCGACCGCGTTTTCGGTGCACCAGCCCTTGACCACGGGAATCATCAAATCGACGAAGCTTTGATGCCGGCGGCGCACCTGCTCGTCCGGGTGCAGACGGGCGGCATCGAGCGACACCGCAACCACGCATGCCAGCGCCCGCATGGCCTCGACCTGCGATTTCATGAGCAGCAGCATGCGGCGCACATCCGGATGACGCACGATGGGTACGCGGGGTCCGCCGCGCACCCCGCTTTCGGTGCCCTGGATCCGCTCCTGCGCGTAGGCCAATGCGGCCTGGTAGGCGCGTTCCGCGAGGCCCACGCCCTCGACCCCGACCGAATAGCGGGCGGCGTTCATCATGATGAACATGTACTCGAGCCCGCGGTTCTCCTCGCCGACGAGTTCGCCGACGGCCCCGCCGTTCTGGCCGAAGGCCAGCACGCATGTCGGGCTCGCGCGGATGCCGAGCTTGTGCTCGATGGACACGCAGTGCACGTCGTTGCGCGCTCCGGTCGAACCGTCGGCATTCACCAGGAACTTCGGCACCAGGAACAGTGAAATGCCCTTGACGCCCTCCGGCGCGCCGGCGATGCGCGCCAGCACCGGGTGCACGATGTTCTCCGTGAGGTCGTGGTCGCCGTAGGTGATGAAGATTTTCTGGCCCTCCAGCCGGTAGCGGCCGTCTCCGGTCGGCACCGCCCGGGTTCGCACCGCCGCGAGGTCGGATCCGGCCTGCGGCTCCGTGAGGTTCATGGTTCCGGACCATTGACCCGCGACCATCTTCGGCAGATAGGCCTGGAGCTGGCCCGCCGAACCGCATACCTCGATCGCGTCGATCGCGCCGCGCGTCAGCATCGGGCACAGCGCGAAAGCCATGTTCGCGCCATTCCACATCTCCTCGACCAATGCGGACACCGCTCGGGGCAGGTTTTGGCCGCCCAGGTCCTCCGGGCACGAGAGCCCGTTCCAGCCGGCGGCGATGAATTGCTCGTAGGCCTGCTTCCAGCCTCCGGCGGTCGCCACCCGTCCCTCGTGCCAGCGTGCGCCCTCCAGGTCGCCGCGGCGATTGAGAGGCGAGAGGACGCCGGTGGCGAATTTGTCCGCCTCCTCCAGCACGGCTTCCATCACATCGAGCGTCGCATGGCCGTAGCCCGGCAGTTGCGCGAGCAGATCGCGATCCGCCAGCTCGCGCAGCACGAACTTCATGTCGCTCAACGGCGCCTGATACTCCTGCATGATCCGCTCCCCCTACATATTGCGGCGATAACGCCCGCCCACATCGTACAGAGTGTGCGTGATTTGGCCGAGCGAGCAGCAGCGCACGGCGTCCATCAGCACCTCGAATGTATTGCTGTTCTCGATGACGGTGCGGCGCAGGCGCTCGAGCAGCACCGGCGCCTGGGCGGCATGACGCTCCCTGAACGCCTCCAGCCGCCGCAACTGCGACTGCTTTTCCGCCTCCGTCGAACGCGCCAGCTCGATCGTGTGCGCCGCGCCCGCGGCGGCAGGATTGCGGAAGGTGTTGACGCCGATGATCGGATAGGTCCCGTCGTGCTTGCGGCGCTCGTAATACAGGGACTCCTCCTGAATCTTCCCGCGCTGGTATCCGGTCTCCATGGCGCCGAGAACTCCGCCGCGGCCGGCGATGGCGTCGAATTCCTTGAGCACCGCCTCCTCCACCAGGTCGGTCAGTTCCTCGATGATGAAGCTGCCCTGGCACGGATTCTCGTTCTTGGACAGGCCCCATTCGCGGTTGATGATGAGCTGAATCGCCATCGCCCGCCGTACGCTCTCCTCGGTGGGTGTGGTGATCGCCTCGTCGTAGGCGTTGGTATGCAGGCTGTTGCAGTTGTCGTAGACGGCGCACAGCGCCTGCAGCGTCGTCCGAATGTCGTTGAAGGCCATCTCCTGCGCGTGCAGCGAACGGCCGGACGTCTGCACGTGGTACTTGAGCTTCTGGCTGCGCTCGTTCGCGCCGTATTTGTCCCTCATCGCGACCGCCCAGATCCGGCGTGCGACCCGCCCGATCACCGAATATTCGGGATCCATTCCGTTGGAGAAGAAGAACGACAGGCTGGGAGCGAAGTCGTCGACGTGCATGCCGCGGGCGAGGTACGACTCGACGTAGGTGAATCCGTTGGCCAGGGTGAACGCGAGCTGCGAAATGGGATTCGCCCCGGCCTCGGCGATGTGGTAACCGGAGATCGACACGGAGTAGAAGTTTTGCACCTTGTGATGGACGAAATACTCCTGGATGTCCCCCATCATCTTGAGCGCGAACTCGGTGGAGAAGATGCAGGTATTCTGGCCCTGATCCTCCTTCAATATGTCCGCCTGCACCGTGCCGCGCACCGTCGACAGGGTCCAGGCCCTCATTTTCTGGCATTCGTCGGCGGTCGGATCCCGTCCGTTGTCCCGCTGGAATTTTTCGAGCTGTTGGTCGATGGCCGCGTTCATGTACATCGCGAGGATCATGGGCGCGGGACCGTTGATGGTCATGGACACCGAAGTCGTCGGTGAACACAGGTCGAAGCCCGAATACAGCGCCTTCAGGTCGTCGAGGGTCGCAATCGACACTCCGGAGTTGCCCACCTTGCCGTAAATGTCCGGGCGCGGGTCGGGATCCCAGCCGTACAGGGTCACCGAATCGAACGCGGTGGACAGGCGGTGCGCAGGCATACCCTCCGACAGGCGCTTGAAGCGCTGATTGGTTCGGAAGGCGTCGCCCTCGCCGGCGAACATGCGGGTCGGATCCTCGCCCTCGCGCTTGAAGGCGAACACGCCCGCCGTGAACGGAAACGACCCGGGAAGATTCTCCTGGAGGAGAAAACGCAGGATCTCGCCGTCATCCTCGAACCGCGGCAGCGACACTTTCCGGATCCTCGTGCCCGACAGCGACTCGTGGGTGAGGTTGGTCCGGATCTCCCGGTCCCGGATCTTCACCACGTACTCGGGCTGCGCGTACAGTTCCTGCGTTTTCGGCCACAGCTGAAGCAGCTTCGCGGCGGCCGGACTGAGCTCTGCGTCCTTCATGGCGATCAGCCGGTCGAAGCCCCCCAAGTCCCGGCCGTCATCGGCGAACAGGTCCCGCGAGACCCGCAGCGACTGCCGCTCGCGCGCGATGCGCGCCTGCCGCGCGACATCCCGGTGGAAGGCGCGCAGCGTCTCCGAGATCTCCGCCAGGTAGCGCACGCGCTCGGGCGGCACGATGGCGCGCCCCAGCGACGATGCCTTGACCGCGACGCGCGGCAGCTTGCCTTCGCCGAGCTTCAGTCCCGCTTCCTGCAGGCGCGGCAGCAGCGCCTGGTAGAGCGCCGTGACGCCGTCGTCGTTGAAGCGCGACGCCATGGTGCCGAACACGGGCATGTTCTCGGGCGCATCGGCGAATCGTTCCCGGTTGCGCTGGTATTGCTTGCGCACGTCGCGGAGCGCATCTTCAGAACCCTTGCGGTCGAACTTGTTGATGGCCACGCAGTCGGCGAAATCGAGCATGTCGATCTTCTCGAGCTGCGAGGCCGCGCCGAATTCGGGGGTCATAACATAGAGCGAGGAGTCGACCAGCGGCACGATGGCGGATTCTCCCTGGCCGATGCCGGAGGTTTCCACCACGATCAGATCGAATCCGCTCACCTTGCACGCCGCGAGCACCTCCGGCAGCGCCGCCGAGAGTTCCGTGCCGGTATCGCGCGTGGCGAGCGAGCGCATGAAGATCTTTTCGGATTCGATGGCATTCATCCGGATGCGATCGCCCAGAAGCGCGCCGCCGGTGCGCTTCCGGGACGGATCGATCGAGACGACGGCCACGCGGATCCGATCCTCCTGGTCGAGCCGGAGGCGCAGGATCAGTTCGTCGGTGAGCGAGGATTTGCCGGCGCCGCCCGTGCCTGTGATGCCGAGGATGGGAGTTTTGATGCCCGCCGCGGCCTGCAGCACCGCCTGCCGCGCGCGCATCGAATAGGCCCGGTTCTCGAGCGCCGTGATCACGCGCGCCAGATGGCGGCGGTTGCCCGAATGCAGCATGTCGACGGCGTCCGCTTCGGGCGGGGCCAAGCTGCACAGATCGTAATCGCTCGAACGCAGGACGTCGTCGATCATGCCCTGCAGGCCCATCCGGGCCCCGTCCTCCGGCGAATAGAGGCGGGTGACGCCGTAGGCCATCAATTCGCGGATCTCGGCCGGCACGATCACGCCGCCTCCGCCGCCGAATACCTTGATGTTCTCGCCGCCGCTCCCGCGCAACATGTCGATCATGTATTTGAAGAATTCGACGTGCCCTCCCTGATAAGAGGTGATCGCGACTCCCTGCACGTCCTCCTGCAGGGCGGCATTGACGATTTCCCGCACCGAGCGGTTGTGGCCCAGGTGGATGACCTCGGCCCCCGAGGCCTGGAGCACCCGGCGCATGATGTTGACGGAGGCGTCGTGGCCGTCGAACAACGAGGTGGCGGTCACGAACCGGATCTTGTTGGCGGGCCGGTAGGCGGCGGGCTTGGCGGCTGCGGTAGCGGCGTTCATGGGGTCGCCTCGGGTCGAAATGGGTGGTCGCAACGACGGGGTATCTTAGAGCAAACGGCACCGGATGGACGTGCCCAAATCCGCCGTCCCCGATGAGCGAAATTGCAACATTCCCGGCCCCGGACCTAGATTGAGCGGGCGGTTTGCGCAGGCCGGTTCCTTTAGGTCCGCAGTCCGCGGCGAAACTCGCCCGGCGCCGCGCCCGTCCATTTCCTGAAGGCGCGGTGAAACGCGCTGCGTTCCGAGAACCCGAGTTCCAGCGCGATGTCCATCACGCTGCGATCCGTATGGCTGAGATAGCCGATGGCGAGGTCGCGCCGCAGCTGGTCCTTGATGCCCTGGTAGGAGACCCCCTCCTCATGCAGGCGCCGGCGGACCGTGGCGGTGGTCATGCTAAGTTCGCCCGCCAGCTTTTCGAAGTCCGGCACCTCGCCGGGCAGTTGCTGGCGCAAACGGCGGCGAATGCGGGCGCCCAGGCTGCTGCCGTTCTTGTACTTCACCAGAATGTTCTCGGGCGCCGTGCGCAGAAACTCCTTGACCGTTTTTTCGTTCTGCACGATGGGCAGGTCCAGATGCTGCGCGTCGAAGGCGATCGACGTGCACGCCTTGCCGAATGCCAGATCGGTGCAGTACATCAGACGGTACTCGGCGCTGTGGTCGGGTTCGGGATAGCCGAATCGGGCCCGCAGCACGGGTATTCGGCGGCCCACCAGCCAGCATGCGACCCCGTGGAGCAGCATCAACAGCACCTCGTGCCCGAAGACCCGGGCCGACACGCCGGCGCGCTGGCGCAGCACGATGGCAGCCTCCCCGCCCTCGCGCTCCAGCGACCCCGAAATGTCGTCGAGGATCAGCCCATAGAAGCGCAGGCTGCGCTCCAGAGCCTGGCCCAGGTTCCTGCAGCCGACCACCGAATGGACCAACATGGCGAAGCTGCCCGCCTTCATGCGCCGCGAGTCCTGGCCGAAAAACTCGTCGTCCAAGGCGACCGCCACCAGGCGCCACAGTTGACCGTAGTGGTTGACCGATACCCGCGCCTGAGGAACCTGCAGGAGCCCGGGAGACAGGCCCACCTGGGCCAGCAATCCGTCCGGATCCAGATTCCGGGCGCGGACCCCCTGAAGGGCCGCCGCCACGAAGCAGATCGCCACGGTGCCGGGTTCGGCTCGGGCGGGTAGCATGCGCTCAGCGCTCAGGGCGGCCGGCGGCTGTTGCATTTTTTCTCACTCATTTTGAGTGGTCAGGGCACCGATCCCGTCATATTCCAACGCCATAGTTTACGCCATGCGGGGATCGCGGAGGCGCCACGCCCCGTCGCGCGCCCCCGAGGGCGGACGGTTTTGCCTGCCTCTCCGAGGCTCCTCAGGCTAAACTAGGCACCTCGCAGGTACCAAAGACGTGAGGAAAGCATGACCACCCAGGCCGCAACGCTCGTTGAACAACCACCCACGGTTAAGATGCTTTTGGACGGCAAATTCGTCGAATCGGAGACCAGCGAATGGCACGACGTGGTCAACCCCGCGACCCAGGCCGTGCTGGCCCAGGTTCCGTTCGCGACGGATGCGGAAATCGACGCGGCCGTCGCCTCGGCCAAACGGGCCTACAAGACCTGGAAGAACACGCCTATTGCCGCCCGAGCCCGCATCATGCTCAAGCTGCAGGCGCTGGTGCGCGAGCATCTCTCCAGGATCGCCCTCACCCTGACGGCGGAACAGGGCAAGACCCTCGCCGACGCCGAGGGCGACGTATTTCGAGGGCTCGAGGTCATCGAGCACGCCTGCTCCGTGGGCACGCTGCAGCTGGGCGAATTCGCCGAAAACGTCGCGGGCGGCGTGGACACCTACACGCTGCACCAGCCGATCGGGGTGTGCGCCGGAATCACGCCGTTCAATTTCCCGGCCATGGTGCCGCTATGGATGTTTCCGATGGCCATCGTTTGCGGCAACACCTTCGTGCTCAAACCGTCGGAACAGGATCCGATGACGCCGATGCTGCTGGCCGAGCTCGCGCTGCAGGCGGGCCTGCCCCCCGGCGTGCTCAACATCGTCCACGGCGGCAAGCGCGCGGTCGACGCCCTGTGCACGCATCCGGACATCGCGGCTGTTTCCTTCGTCGGCTCGACGCACGTCGGCACTCACGTCTATAACCTTGCATCGCAGCACGGCAAGCGCGCGCAATGCATGATGGGCGCGAAAAATCACGCCGTGGTGCTCCCGGACGCCAACAAGGAACAGTCTCTCAACGCCCTCGTCGGCGCGACGTTCGGCGCGGCCGGCCAGCGCTGCATGGCCACGTCGGTGACGGTGCTGGTGGGCGAGGCCCAACAATGGATCCCCGACATCGTCGCCAAGGCGAAGACGCTCAAGGTCAACGCCGGCACCGAAAAGGGCGCGGATTTCGGGCCCGTGATATCGAGAAGCGCAAAGGCGCGCATTCTTGGACTGGTGGAGGAAGGGGTCAAGGCAGGGGCAAAGCTCGAGTTGGACGGCCGCAACATCAAGGTCCCGGGCTACGAGAGCGGCAACTTCATCGGACCGACGATTTTTTCGGGCGTGAAGCCCGAGATGTCGATCTATTCGACGGAGATTTTCGGACCGGTGATGGTCATCGTCGGCGTGAATACGCTGGACGAGGCCATCAGGCTCGTCAACGACAATCCCTTCGGCAACGGCACGGGCATATTCACGCAAAGCGGCGCCGCCGCGCGCAAGTTTCAGAACGAGATCGACGCCGGCCAGGTCGGCATCAACGTGCCGATCCCGGTGCCGGTCCCATTCTTCAGCTTCACCGGGTCGCGCGGCTCGAAGCTGGGCGATCTCGGGCCGTACGGCAAGCAGTCGGTGCAGTTCTATACGCAGACGAAGACCGTCACGTCGCGCTGGTTCGAAGACGGCGCCATATCGACCGGCGTCAACACCACGATCAGCCTCAAATGACGGGCGGATGAGTATCGCGCTCATGGCAAGAGCTTGGAGCCATCAATGATCGAATGCAGCATCGACGGACATGTCGCCCTCGTCATCCTGAATAATCCGTCGGCCAACACCTTCACTGCGACCGGACTCGTCGAGCTTGCGCACGCGATGCGCGAACTCAACGCCAACATGGATGTCTACGCCGTCGTGGTCACCGGCCAGGGCGACAAATTCTTCAGTGCCGGCGCCGACTTGAAGAGCTTCGCGGACGGCAACAAGGCGGAAGCGCGCCGCATGATCCAGCTGTTCGGGGCCGCGTTCGAGGCCCTACAGGAATCGCGGCCCGTGATCATCGCCGCGATCAACGGCTATGCCATGGGCGGCGGCCTGGAGTGCGCGCTGTCCTGCGACATGCGCATTGCCGAGGAGCACGCGCAGATGGCGCTTCCCGAGACGTCCGTTGGACTGCTGCCGGGTGGTGGCGGCACCCAGACGCTGCCCTGGCTGGTGGGCGAGGGATGGGCCAAGCGCATGATCCTCACCAACGAGCGCATCGACGCGCAAACCGCGCTGCGCATCGGACTGGTCGAACAAGTCGTCCCCCGGGGGCAGAGCCGGCAGGCGGCGCTCGAGCTGGCGCAACGCGTCTGCGCGCTGAGCCCGCGCGCGGTGACCTTCAGCAAAGGCCTGATCCATCATGCGCGCCAGGGCACTCCGCGCGGCGCCGCGCTTGCCCTGGAACGCGAGCGCTTCGTCGATCTGTTCGACGGCGCGGATCTGCAGGAAGGCGTGAAGGCGTTCTTCGAGAAGCGCAGGCCGGTCTGGACGAATTCGTGAGCGGCCCGGCGCCAACGGCCGGCGCGGTGTTGAGCGAGATCCGCAATCGGGTCGCGATCATCACACTGAACCGGCCCGAGGCGCTCAACGCCTTGTCCTATGAGATGCTCGTGGCCCTGCGCTCGGTGCTCAAGGGTTGTGCGGACGAGCCGGAGGTGCGCGCGATCCTGCTCAAGGGCGCGGGCGACAAGGCCTTCTGCGCCGGCGGCGATATCCGCTCGCTCTACCAGAGCTTCAAGGACGGCAAATCCCAGCACCGGGAGTTCTTCCTCGCCGAATACCCTCTCGACTTCATGCTGCATTCCTTCCCCAAGCCGTATGTCGCGTTGATGGACGGCATCACCATGGGCGGCGGGATGGGGCTGGCGCAGGCCTCGACGCTGCGGATCGTGGGCGACAGGACCCGCATCGCCATGCCGGAGGTCGGAATCGGCATGTTTCCCGATGTGGGGTCGAGTTTTTTCCTATCGCGGCTGCCGGGATCGCTGGGCCCCTATCTCGCGCTGACCGGAGCGCAGATACGCGGCGCCGACGCGGTGTACGCGCGGCTTGCCGACGTTTACCTGTCGCCGGCCGCCGTGGACTCGCTCATCGACGACCTCGAATCGCTCGCATGGAACGAGGACGGCGACGAGGAACTGCGACGCCTGATCCACTCGCGCTCCGCGCTGGGATTGCCGGCCCCGTCATTGAGCGTCCTCAGGGCCGCCATCGACGCGCATTTCTCGCACTCCACGGTGTCCGCCATCCTCGCATCGCTGACCGCCGAATCGCGCCCGGAATACCAGGATTGGGCGCTGCAGACCTCGAAGCTCATGCGCAGCCGTTCGCCCACGATGATGGCCGTCGCGCTGCGTCAGCTGCAACGGGGAAAGCACATGGATCTCTCCGATTGCTTTCGCATGGAGCTCGGCATGGTGGAACAGGCCTTCCAGCACGGCGATCTCATCGAAGGGGTCCGCGCGCTCATCATCGATAAGGACAACGCGCCCCGATGGAACCCCGCCCGGGCAGAGGATGTGACGGAGGCGTCGGTGGATGCGTTCTTCCGCGAGCGCTGGCGCGGCGGGACCCACCCGCTCGGCGATTTGGAGAGATCGGTGCTGCGCCGCAAGTGAACCTCCATGTGCAACTCAGACTCAAGGTGAAGCATGAATTTCAGCAAGACATTGGCAGTGGTCACGGGCGGCGCCTCGGGTTTGGGCCGGGCGGTCGCCGAACGCGTGATCGGAGCCGGCGGCAAGGCAGCAATTCTCGACTTGCAGGAAGCCGCAGGCCAGGCCGCCGCCCGCGAGATCGGGGCTTCGTTCTTCAAGTGCGACGTGGCGGTTGAATCGCAGGTCACGGCCGCGATCGACGGCGCCCGCCGTGCGCAGGGCGGCCTCAATCTTCTGGTCAACTGCGCCGGCGTCGTCGGCGCGGGCAAGCTCGTCGGCAAGGACGGCCCGATGAGCGGAGATTTCTTCGAGAAGGTGGTGCGAGTCAACCTGATCGGCACGTTTCTGTGCGACAAGACCGCGGCGGCCATCATGCAGGATAATTCCCCCAACGAGGAAGGCGAGCGCGGCCTCATCATCCACACCTCCTCGGTGGCGGCGTTCGAGGGCCAAATCGGCCAGGTCGCCTACTCCGCCACCAAGGCCGCGCTGGTAGGCATGACGCTGCCCATCGCCCGCGAACTTGCCAAATCGGGCATTCGTTGCGTGGCCATTGCGCCCGGGATCTTCATGACGCCGATGCTGGCGAGCCTGCCACCCGAGGTCCAGGAGTCGCTGGGCAAGCAGGTGCCCTTCCCCTCCCGGCTGGGCCAGCCCGCGGAGTTCGCGCGGCTGGTGCAATCCATCGTCGAGTCGCCCATGTTGAACGGCGAGACGATACGCCTCGACGGCGCCATCAGGATGCAGCCGCGCTGAGACCCGGCCATGCCGAGCCCTGGGCGGCCCCCGTGCTAGGGCGGCGGGGCGCGCATGGCCACGAACTCGATGGTGCGTCCGTCGGGATCGGTCGCATAGAACGCACGGGCACCGTCCCACTCGCCGCCGGGGTCGACGACCTCGACGGGCGGGGAGGTGGGCGATATGCCCTGCTCCACGCACCGCCGGTACGCGGCATCGACGTCCCCGGTCAGGAAAGCGATGTGCGTGTGTCCCGGCTGCGAGCGCTGCTGTTGCAACGGTGCCGATTGCGGCTCGAGATACTGGATCAACTCCAAGGCGCCGCCATCCGGTAGATCGAGGTCCGCGATGGCGAGGCGCGCGCCTGCATGGCCGGTGAGCATTCCCACATCCTCGCCGCTGCTCATCGACTCGCCGCGAACCGTGCAGCCCAGAAGCCGGCGGTAGAAATCCACGGACTCGCGCAGATTCCGAACGGTGATGCCCACGTGATGCAGCGCCATCATGATCGCCAATCTTCCGCGAGAGGTTGATCGCGCGCAAGCACCTCGTCCAGCGTCTCGTGACGCTTGACCAGCCGAGCGCGATCGCCCTTCACCAGGACCGTCCCCGGCCGGCCCATGACGTTGAAATTCGACCCGGCCGCATCCTGGTAGGCTCCGGTATCCAGGAAGGCAACCACATCCCCGATCCGCACCTCGGGCGCGGGCACGTCCCGGGCGAGCAGATCGAAGCCGCAGGAGATGCCCACCAAGTCGACGGATTGATGCGGTGCCGACGCCGCCCGAGACGCGAATAACGGCCGGAAATGCGCCCGCTCGATCAACAAATCCGGCAGGAACATTTCCGTGGTATCCACCTCGACCCAGGTTCGCGGCACCGGCCTCAGCTGAACCTTCACGTGCCGGACACGGCTCAAGTGCACTCCGCAGTCGGCAAAAAGGCCGCGACCCGGCTCGATTTGCAGCGCCACGCCGGCTGCGTCCACGCCCTTGCGCGCCAGCGCCTCGTGCAGGCTCGTGCCCACCGCCTCAGCGTAGACCTCGATATCGCTGGCCGCGGCCCGCCGGGGGTGGGTGGGATCCCGCGGCGCGGGAAAACCCCCGCCGATGTCCAGCTCGCGCGGCCGCCACGGGACCCATGCCCGGCACAGCTCGCCCACGACCTCGCCGAATCCGCGCGCCGCCTTGGCCCACACTCGCGGGTCGGCGCTATGACGCCCGAGATGGGTCATCAACCCCGTGAACTCGACGGCGGGATGAGCGATGGCCCGGCGGCCGATGTCCAGCGCCGCGCCGGGTTCGATGCCGGGCTTGTAGAGCTGCGCGGCATCGCGGATCGTCATGCCCGGGAAGAAATCGGATTGCTCGGTGAGTTCGGCGTGATCCGGCCGCACGCGCAACCGGATGCGCGCACGCCGGCGCAAGCGTTCTGCGGCCGCGACCACCAGCTCGAATTCGCGTTCGCTGTCGAGCGTCACCTGCGCGCCCGCCTCCACGGCGGCCGCGATCAGCGGCGCATCCTTGGCCGATCCGTTGACGGAGATCGAGGCGGGGGGCACCTGCGCCCGCAACGCGGTGAGCAGTTCGTTCAGCCCGAACACGTCGCAACCGGCGCCCTCGTCGTTCAGGATTTGCCGCAGCGCCAGAACGTAGTTCGCCTTCAGTGAGGGCAGCATTGCCACGGGGCCGCAGGTCCAGTGGCGCGAAAAGGCCCAGAGGAGCCTGTGGCAGTTTCGCCTCAGCTGAGATTCGGACAGCACGTGAACCGGGGTGCCGAAGCGGGCGGCGATCTCGACGGCGCTGCAGCCCTCGATCCACAAGCAACCCTCTCGGATCTGCAGCAGCTCGTCGGCTGGGTCGTTGCGATGGCGGCCCTGCATAGACCTCACTCGTTGGCTCGGGGCTCGACCCGCCCGCGCTCGTGCAACAGGTACACCGCAGTGTAACAGCCGGCCGCCAGCGCCGCGGAGGCACCCGCCGTCAGCAGCACCGTGGAGTAGCCTTGCCCAAGATCGAGGATCAGGCCTCCGGCGGCCGGCCCGATGGCCAGCGCAACCCCCTGTGCCGCCGGTACGAAGGCCGCTGCGCGGCCGGAGGGATCCACGGTGGAGAGCGTCCCCAGCTGAAAGATGTCGATGAAGTTCCAGCAGAGCTGCATCGTCCCCAGTGTCAACACGAACATCAGCGGCGTTCCCCACACGCCGTTCAGCAGCAACACCGCCGACAGGGTCCCGAGTGCCATCAGCAGCGGCCGGGCCTGACCCATGCACCGGCTCAGGCGAAATGCCGCGAGGCACCCCAGGCCGCTCAACAGGACGCCCGCGGTCAGAAATCGATGCACCCACGCCGCAGGAATTCCGGCGCTCACGCCCATGCGTTCGGCATATGCCCAGTAGCAGCCTATCGCCACATAGACGAACGCGACGGCGCCGAGACACAGACAGGCCAGGGCCAAGGCCGACCGGGATGGCGGCCGCGCACCCCCGTGGTGCACGGGCGGTTGCAGCCGCCCCGGAAGCCTCGGTATCACGCAGAGAGTCGCGGCCAACAACGCGCCCACGGCGGCAAACAATCCAGCGGGTCCCCACGCATCATCGATGTGCGGGAACACCGCAAGAATCACGGCGTTCGCCACGACTTGGGAAAATATCATCAACGAGAACGCCCGCGCCGTATCGGACTCCCGGGTGAGCAGCGCAAGCGACGAGGCATAAGCCGCCCCCGACGCCATACCTGCACCAAAACGCAGCACCGCCAGCATGATGAGCGCTGGATGGAGCATGCAGAAGGCATTGAGGGCGGCAGCCGAGGCCAGGGCCGCCGAGACGTAGGCGCGCCAATGCAATCTGGGAGCTAGAGCCGATGTAATGCTCGAACCGACGAACAGGCCCGCCAGATCGATGGATGTGACGTAGCCGGCCTGCGCTCCCGTGAGGAGCCAATGATCCTCCAAGCCCTCGACGATGATCGGCATGCCGAGGATCGGCACGACCCCGCCGATGGCGAGCGAGATCGCGGCCCATGGACCGTGCGGGACGCGGCTGCTCAACGTGGGGTCATCCTTCGCCTCTCCTCACGGAATCCTCTGCGAGCAGACCGCACTTTCGCTTAAGCTGCACGAGCGGCGGACGGATGCCCTCCTCGCCGGGTGCGGGCCGGCGGCTTGCGCCCTGCGGCCCGATGATAGAGGAAGCCTGCGCCGCGCGGGTGCCCATCGGCAGCGGAGGGGTCGATCGATATCGAGGCGACGTCCGAAGGGCGAAGCCGACAACGCATAGGGGATGATGAATGACGAAGACGCGCGCGCCGTTCACGGTGCATATCCTGGCATGTCTCGCCGTTGCGGCGCCGTTCACGGTCTTGGCGGATGCGAGCGATGCCGCGCCCGGCGGGGAGGCCGAATCGGCCGCGGGCCAGCTGCAGGAGATCATCGTCACGTCGCAGAAGCGCGCCGAAGACATCAAGGACATCCCGATCAGCGTGTCCGCGATCAGCGGCGCGCAGCTCGCCCTGCAGCATGTCGCCGACTACGACGACATCACCCGCACGGTGCCCGGCATCTCGTTCGCCGCCGGGCCCGGGCCGGGTCTCGACAACATCGAGATTCGTGGCGTCAGCTCCATGTCGGGATCGGCGACCGTCGGCATCTACATCGACGAAGTATCGGTGACCGTCAGCAACAGCCAGTTCGACGGCGCGGTGCAGCCGAAGCTGTTCGATCTGGATCGCATCGAAGTGCTGCGCGGTCCCCAGGGCACTCTTTACGGCGCCAGTTCGATGGGCGGCACCATCCGCTTCATCACCAAGCAGCCGGATCTCGATGCCTTCAGCGCCGCGGCGAGCACCGACCTGTCCGTGACCCATCACGGGGGGATCAACAACGACGAGTACGCGATCCTGAATATTCCCGTCATCGAGGGCGTATTTGCGCTCCGGGTCGGCGTCGACCTCTCGGACGAGAGCGGCTATATCGACCGCTACAACGCCGCTTTTCCCGGCGGCTCGAACGGCAACGTGCTGACGCTCGGCACCAACGACAGCACGGGCGTGCTCGGGGAACGCGGCGTGAACGACGTCCGCACCCAGGTGTTCCGCCTCGTCGGAAAGATCGCCGCCCCGGCGGGCTGGACCATCACGCCGGCCTTCCTCTGGCAGCGCACCGCGGCCTCCGACACCAACATCTTCTATCCCGACATCGGGTTGTACGATCAAGACAAGCGCGTCGCGGAACCTTCCGCCGACGATCTAGTCCTGCCCAGCCTGACCGTGAACAAGAGTTTCAGTTGGGCGGACCTCACGTCGGTGACCAGCTACTTCCAACGCGATTTCCGCCGCGTCACCGACGGCACGCTGTACAACTCCAACATATTTGCCAACGACTACGTGGTCGGCGGCGGGTATACCACGCCACCCACGCCCGTCCCCACCGCGCAGCAGATCTACCAGACCCAGACCGTGCTGGCATTCCTGCCCTCGCCGGCGAACTACGACGCCCGAACCGAACAGATCTCCCAGGAACTGCGCTTGAGTTCCAGGGACACCACGATTGCCGGCATCACCACGACTTGGACGGCCGGTTTGTACTATAACGACCAGCATCGCCGCTTCCTGGACGACGAATACATACCCGGCGTTCAAGCGGCATTCCAGAAGATCTACGGCTACCCGATCAACTCGAACGAATCGGTGGTCGGTCCCTACTATTACGCACCGACCGCAGCCTATCCGGGCGTGTCCTTCGCCAACGATCTGATCTACTTCGGGCACACCTATCCCATCCAGGAGCAGATTGCGCCCTTCGGCGAGCTGGGTGTCGAGATCACACCGGAACTCAAGGGCACCCTCGGCCTGCGCTACGTGTCCGCCAAGTCATCGGAAGTCGTCGACAGCGGCGGCTTCTACGCCTACGGCCTGCCGGCCTCCTACGTCGACCACGAGAAGTACAGCGCGACCACCCCGAAGTTCTCGCTGGACTACGCGGTCACCTCCACGAGCAATCTCTATGCGACCGTCGCGAAGGGATTTCGGCTCGGCGGCCCCACCGGACCCGACCCCACGTACGAGCCGAACGGTCCTCCGCCCGCGACCCCCGGCACCTGCGACTCGGATTACCGGACCTATGGCCTGACGGGAGCGCCGAAGGAATATCAGTCGGATTGGCTGTGGAGTTACGAGCTCGGCAGCAAGGGGAGGTATTTCGACAACAAGCTGTCCATCAACGCCGCCGTGTACGCCATCGACTGGTCCAACATCCAGCAGACCATCAACCTGCCCACGTGCGGATACCTGTTCACCACGAATGTGGGAGACGCCAAGATCTACGGCAGCGAATTGGAGCTGCGCGCGTTGGTCGCGCCCAGCGTGACGCTGTCGCTCAATGCCGGCAGCACGCACGCCTACATCTCGTCGGTCGCCCCGGAAGGCCAGGGCATCGTCAACGTGGGCGAGCAGATTCTCGGCGTGCCGCAATACACGGTCACGCCCAGCCTGGACTATGACGCGCCGATCGGCGATCGCACGTCCGTTTTCGCCCGCGCCGACTTTCCCTACACCGGGCGCTCGCGCGGCTATTTCGACAGCAGCGGCCTGCCGCACGTATTCCAACCGGGATACGGGATCGTCAACATGAGCGCAGGCATCACCCGCGACAAGGTAACGGTGAGCCTGTATGCGAAGAACCTGCTCAATTGGGACCACATCATCCAGTACCCGTCGGTCAACTCGGTGCAGGAGGGCTACACGGTCCGGCCCATGACGGTTGGAATCACGGCGACCGTGCAGCTCTAGGACCGCGCGGAGCGGACGCCCACGCTCAAGCCAGCTTGCGCAGAGAAGCCTGGTAGCGCAGGGCGTTTTCGACGTAGTGCTCGGCAATCTTGTCGAGCCCGCCGATTTCATCCGGAGTCAGCGCCCGCTTGACCACGCCTGGACTGCCGATGATCAGGGAACCGTCGGGGTACTCCTTGCCTTCGGTGATCAGGGAGCCGGCCCCCACCAGACAATGGCTGCCGATTTTAGCGTGGTTCAGCACGATGGCGCCGATCCCGATGAGGGAGCCGTCGCCGATGTCGCATCCATGAAGCATGACATGGTGACCCACCGAAACGAACTCGCCCAGGGTAAGCGGCACCCCGGGGTCGGAATGCAGCACGCAGGAGTCCTGGATGTTGCTGCCGCGTCCAATGCGCACGGGCTCCGGCTGGTCGGCCCGGATGATGCTGCCGAACCATACGCTGACGTCCTCCGCCAGCACCACGCGGCCGATCACCTGGGCCGAATCCGCCACCCAGGCGCC
This sequence comes from uncultured Gammaproteobacteria bacterium, assembly GCA_963707765.1. GTDB lineage: Bacteria > Pseudomonadota > Gammaproteobacteria > Steroidobacterales > Steroidobacteraceae > Bog-1198. The sequence goes on from CAVPQZ010000001.1 coordinate 1,644,629, forward strand.
CCGTGCCAGCCTGGGCGCAATACCGTCCAACTCGTAAATGGCCATCGACCGCAATCCTCAATAAAGTAGGAACGGCTCGCGCGCCGCCCGCCAATCGGCTTCGTCCGCCGCCGCCAGCGACTCGAGGTCGCCCGGCAGCGCCTGGCGGTCGTCGACCCAACGCCGCAGCAGGTCGCTGCCGTTGATGACGTCGATGGCGAGCCGGTCGTTCTCGTATTCGTAGGGAAAATCCCGCCAGATCGGATAATCCGGCCGCAGCCGGCGCAATGCCTTGAACGCCAGCGCGAACAACCGCCAGGGCTTGAAGGCGGCGTGCTGATACTGGGCGGGATCCTCGACGTGAGCCTGAAATCCCGCGCAAAGCAGGCCTGCATGCTTGTGGAAGGTGGGTTCGAACGAACACGGCCGCAGGCGGCAACCGTTCATCCAGGCCGGTGCGAGAGCGCGCATTTCGGCCAGGAGCGGCTGCGAATCGACGTCCGGAGCTCCCATCAATTCCAGAGGGCGCGTGGTGCCGCGTCCCTCGGACAGGGTCGTCCCTTCCAGCAGCACCGAGCCCGGATAGCACCGGGCCATCCACAGATTGGGTGCGTTGGGACTGGGATTGACCCAGGTTCGGGCCGCCAGCGGCCAGCCGTGGCCGGGCGCAGCGTCGGGCTCCCACCCCGACATGGAAATGACCCGATACTCCACGTCGAGGCCCAGCGTCGTCACGAACCAACCCGCGAGTTCTCCCAGCGTCAATCCATGCCGCATGGGCAGGGCGCCCGCGCCGACGAAGCTCTCGCATCCCGCGCGCAGCGTCAGTCCTTCCACCGGACGGCCTACCGGGTTCGGCCGGTCCAGCACCCACACCGCTTTACCGGCCGCCGCCGCCGCCTCGAGCACGTAGCGCAGCGTGGTGACGAAGGTGTAGATCCGGCAGCCCAGGTCCTGCAGATCCACCAGCAGCACATCGAACGTATCCATCATGGCCGGCGTCGGCCGCCGCACGGCCCCGTACAAGCTGAACACCGGAATGCCATGGACCGGATCGCGGTAATCGGGCGATTCGACCATGTTGTCCTGCTTGTCCCCGCGCAACCCATGTTGGGGGCCGAACGCCGCGCTCAGGCGGACGTCGCCGCTCGACGCCAAGGCGTCGAGCGAATGACGCAAATCGCGCGTCACCGAGGCGGGATGCGCGAGCAGCGCCACGCGCCGCCCCGCGAGCGGCCTGCGCAGCGCAGGTTCCTCTAGGAGTCGGTCCAGTCCAAACTTCATGGATGATGCCTGCGCCTCACGCCTCGGGTCTCGCCGGGCGCGGCATCGCCAGGTCCAGCGCAAACCCGGCCGGATCGTGAAAATCGGCCTTCTGCGGGGGCTGGCGGAGCGCCCAATATGACAGCCTACCATCAACTTCCTCGATGACCGCGCAGAGCGCGATCTGCAGGCGTGGCGCCTCCCCGAGGCCGGCCAGATTGGAAAGCCGAACGTCCGCGTCGACTTCGAGCCCCTGCCCGAGACGGCGAACACGCATCTGCGGAGGCGGATCGATCTGTGGAGAGGACATGCCTGCGCGGTATCCCGTGAAACGGTAGACGGCCCAGTCTCCGGACAGCGAGAAATTCAACTCGTGATAGCCCGCCGCGCCAGGCGCCCTGACGAAGGCCTCGACACAGGTGTGCTGCCACAAATAATCCGCACGTTCCGGGTCCTTGGCCCGCGGAACGCGAATCCGGCCCAGGTCGCCGTCGATCCGATACTGGAATCGGAGCACGTCAGGCTCTCGGAAGCCGGCATGGGCAACGATGCGGAACTCTCCGCCCGCATTCGCCGTGGGATGCGGAATGAGCGGAACGCGGCTCGACTCAGGGGCTTCACTCACGCGCAAGGGTACACCGACCGGCACTTCGAAGTCATCGCGGCCCTCATGCCGTCACCCGCAGCGGCAGATGCTGCAGGCCTCGCAGAGTATTGTTGTACCGCCGCAGAGGCGCACCGACCAGTTCGATGTGCGCCGCGTGCCGGGCGAGTGCCTGCAGCACCACCTCCCCTTCCAGACGTGCGAGCAGCTGGCCGACGCACACGTGGATGCCCGCGCCGAACCCCACGTGCCCCAGCACCTTGCGCTCTATGTCGTAGTCGTCGGGATTCTCCCACTGCCTCGGATCGCGGTTGGCTGCGCCGAGAAACAGCAGGAGCTTTCGATCCGCTTCGATTCGAACGCCGCCGACCTCGGTCGCGCAGGTGGTCGTTCGGAAAAAGGTCTGCACCGGGGATTCGAAGCGGACGGCCTCCTCGAAGGCGGCCCGGGCAAGACGCGCCGGGTCTGCGCGCATCTTGTGCCATTGCGCCGGATGGCGGGCCATGGCGTAGAGCGCAGCGCCGATGCCGTTGACCGTGGTGTCGACGCCCGCCGTGAGCACGGACCGCACCAGGCGATGCGCCTCCTCCTCCGTGATCTCGCCCGCATCCGCGCATTGATATAGGATCATCCCGAATCCGGCGGGCGACAGGTGCTCCCGCAGAGCCTCCGCCTCCACCCAGGGAAACACCTCCTTGGCGCGCGCCGCAGCCGCTTGGAACAGTTCGTTGGCGGGGCCGAAGGAGTTGAACACCATGTCCCCATACGGCAGGAGATAATGCCTGTTCTCCGCCCGCATGCCGATCGCGTCGGGAAACACGCGCAGTGGGAACGCCTCGGCCAGGTCGACGCAGCCGTCGAATTCCCGCCTGCGCACCAGTGCCGCCACCATCTCGTCCGCCACCGCCGAAAAACGCTCCCGCAATGACCGCATGACCGCCGTGGACAAGGCCTTGGTCAGGGCCGCGCGTGCGCGCGTATGAGTCGGCGGGTCGGTCTCCAATATCGGACTCGGAAGGCGAAATCGGCCGTGGCGCTCCAGGTTCGCCAGCCCCACGCCTCGAGCCGAGGAGAAGGTCTTGTGATCCACCAGGACCTGGCGGACTTCCTCATATCGCGCGGTGGCGGCGATACTGTACCTGGGCAGCCACACGACCCGGCCCGCGTCTCGAAGCAACCCGTGACCCGGGTAGGGATCCGCGAAGAACTCGAGGCTGAATGGATCGAGGTCGACCGCGCTCGCCCCGGTTGGCGGCTCGTCGTCGTATAGAGAATAGGGTGACAATCGAGTGTTCATGACGATCCTCTCCGGACCCACTGAATACACCAGAGCGCGTGTCAACGCCATTGCGGCACGCCATTCCCCGGGAGGCCGCGCATGCCGCTGAATCGCAGAGCATTCCTGAATCGAGTGGGACTCGGCGCGGCGGCCTGGGCCGCCGTGCCGGCGTTTCCGAGGCGCCTGCTGGCCGGCGCGCCCTGGCGCGGCAATCTGCCGCGCAGCGTGCCCGAGGCCCAGGGCGTGGACTCGAATGCCATCTCCGCGTTCCTCGCGGCCTGGGACCGCTCGCGCGAAGTGCTTCACAGCGAACCCCACAGTTTCATGATGGTGCGCCATGGGCAGGTCGTCGCGGAAGGCTGGTGGGCCCCCTACCGCCCCGGTTCGGTCCATCTGCTGCATTCATTGAGCAAGAGCTTCACCTCCACGGCCGTCGGGTTTGCGGTGGCGGAAGGACGACTCGGGGTCGAGGAGCGGATCGCGGAGGTCTTTCCGGAATTGATTCCGCAGGACGCCGGCGGCCACCTCCGCCAGCTTCGAGTACGCGATCTGCTCACCATGTCGGTGGGCCGTTCGATCGACGATTACACCGGCATCCTGCAACAGGATGATTGGGTAAAGGAGTTTCTGTCCCTGCCCATCGAGAAATCTCCGGGCAGCACCTTCTCCTACGACAACTGGGCCAGCTTCATGCTGTCGGCGGTCGTGCAACGGCGAACGGATCAGGCGCTCCTCGATTACCTGACGCCGCGTTTCCTCGATCCCATCGAGGCCGGGAAAATCGACTGGGAATTCGGGCCCCACGGCATCAATACGGGCGGCTGGGGCCTCAGCGCCGTCACCGAGACCGTGGCAAAGCTCGGACAGTTCTATCTGCGGCGCGGCCAGTGGAACGGCCGGCAGCTGTTGGGGCGCGGCTGGATCGACGAGGCAACCACGTTCAAGATTCAACAACCATCCTCCTGGCGCGCTGCCGCCGGTCCGGTCGCGCTGCCCGACCCGGACGCAGAGCTCGAGAGGCTGAAGGCCACCAACGATTGGTACCAGGGCTATTGCTACCAATTCTGGCGCTGCCGCCACAACGCCTATCGCGGCGACGGCGCGTTCGGCCAGTTTTGCATCGTCATTCCGGACCAGGATGCCGTCATTGCCATCACCAGCGAGACGGGCGACATGCAGGGCGTCTTGAACCTGGTATGGGACCACTTGTTGCCGGCCATGCACGACGCGGCGCTGCCCGACGCCGCATCGGCGGCGGCATTGCAGAGCGACCTGGCATCGCTGACCTTGCCGCCCCCCGGCGGGCAGGCTGCGAACCCCGCGCAGTTCTCGCGGCGCCGTTTTCGCCTGGAGCCCAATGCCATGCGCGCCGACAGCGTGCTCATCGATTTCCGCGACCGATCATGCCTGTTCACGCTGACGCATGCGGGCGGCTCATCGGCCATCCACTGCGGCATGGGCCGGTGGATCGACGGTTCGACGGATATGCCGGGTACGCCGCCGGTGGCGCCGTGGGATGATTTCCCCTCGCGCAGCGCCCGCCGGCCGGCCAAGGTCGCCGCCGCCTGCGCATGGAAGGATGGACGCACGCTGGAACTGCAATGGCGCTACTACGAAAAGGGCAATCGCGACACGGTCACCTGCCGATTCGACGGCAACCGCGTGGAAATCGTATTCCTCAACAGCATCACGCAGATCTTGGCCGAGCATCCGGAGACGCGGCCGGTGCTGACGGGCCACAGCGTGACCTAGCTCGCGCATCCTGCCCGATCGGCGCCCCGCCCGCAAACGTCGCCCCGCTCGAGCTCCGTCATACTATAGAATCCGCTTATGCGCCCCGCTGCAGCCGATCGATATCAACGAATGCCCTACGCCCGCTGCGGGCGCAGCGGCCTCAAGTTGCCGCGCATCTCGCTCGGATTGTGGCAGAACTTCGGCGGCGACACATCGCCGGACAATGCCCGTGAGATGATCCTCGAATCCTTCGACCGTGGCATCACGCACTTCGATCTCGCCAACAATTACGGGCCGCCGCCGGGTTCCGCCGAGGAGAACTTCGGGCGCATCCTCGCCGGCGACCTCGCCGCGCACCGCGATGAATTGATCATCTCGACCAAAGCGGGTTACGAGATGTGGCCGGGGCCTTACGGCGAATGGGGATCGAGAAAGTATCTGCTCGCCAGTCTCGACCAAAGCTTGAAGCGCCTGGGACTGGACTACGTCGATATTTTCTACTCGCATCGGTTCGATCCCGACACGCCGCTCGAGGAAACGATGGGCGCGCTCGAGTCTGCGGTGCGCAGCGGCAAGGCCCTTTACGCCGGGATATCCTCGTACGGGCCCGCACCGACCCGCGACGCGGCAGCAATCCTGCGAAACTCGAGAATTCCCCTGGTGGTACACCAACCCTCGTATTCCATGCTGAACCGCTGGGTGGAAAACGGGTTGTTGGACGTCCTGGCGCAGGAAGGCCTGGGCTGCATCGCGTTTTCGCCGCTGGCCCAGGGGTTGCTGACGGGCAAATACTCCCAAGGCGTCCCGGCCGGATCGCGCGCCGCTGCGGACGGTTCCTTCCGCAGGGCCATGTTGAGCGAGCGCAATCTGGCCAATGTGCGCGCCCTCGACTTGATCGCGCGCGCGCGCGGGCAGAGCCTCGCACAAATGGCGATCGCCTGGGTTCTCGCCAAGCCGGCGGTCACCAGCGCGCTCATCGGCGCGCGCACCTGGGCGCAGATCGAGGAGTGCCTGGGCGCATTGCACAATCCGGGGTTCAGCCGCGAGGAGCTCGACTCCATCGACCGCCATGCGCTGGACGGCGGCCTGAACATCTGGGCTGAATCGAGCAAATCCGGCTGAGCGCCGCGCGACGATCAGCCGCCCTTCAATCGGCGCGCCGCCCGCGCGACGAAATCGAAGCTGATCCTCACCGATTCCAACGGCGGCCGGACGAATGGCGGTTCCTGTTCGATGTAGTATTCGCGAACGCCGGCCCCATACGCCGCCTGAAGGATGGACGGCCAGTCCATGACGCCGCTGCCGACCTCCGTGGGCTCGGTCGCCATCGCGACATTCGGGACGAATCCGGCCTTCACGTCCTTGACGTGCAGCCCCATGTAACGGCGGGGCCAGCGCTTCAAGTAGGTCACGGGATCGAGTCCCGCGCTCGCAACCCATCCGCAATCGAGCTCGAGGCGCACATGGCGCGCATCGGTCGCGGCAACCAGTTCGTCGTACGGGATCCGATCCCCGAAGCGTTTGAAATCGATATTGTGATTGTGGTACGCCAGTGCAAGACCCTCGGCATGCAGCCGCTCGCCGTACGAATTGAGCAGCTCTGCGGTTCTCTTCCAATTGTCGAGCGTCATCTCCTGTGCGAGCACCCGGAGCATGTCGCCCCCCAGCGCGCGCTGAAGCGAATCGTCGGGCAACCACGGAACCGGAACCACCACGGTGCGAATTCCAATCCGCCGTGCCCGATCGATCAAGGGCTGTAAACCGCCCTCGAGTTCCCACAACCTGACATGCGCGCTGATGCACTCGAGGCCCGCGGCGTCGAGTGCCGCCCGGGTTTCGGCCGCGGGCGGCCCGCCGAGTTCGTACAGCTCGACGCGCCGCACCCCGATGCTGGCGAGTTGGCGCAGCGTGCCCGGGTAATCGCGTTGCAGCTCGTCCTTGACGGTCCATAGCTGCACGCCGAGCTTCAAGTCGCGGGCGGACGGCGCGGCGAGAGCTCTCGATCCGAGCCAGTGGCCGGCCACCCCCGCGGCGGCGGCACGCAGCAGCCGGCGTCTCGAGACCGGCTGCATCCGGCTCATGGAGCGCTCGCTTTACGCCCGCGCATCCACGTTGCAAACAGAACCGGCCACCGCGAGACGGGCACGTCGGGGGACGAGCGTAGTCCGAATCCGTGCCCGCGGGCCGAGAATCCGATGACGCCGATTCGATCGGCATCCGCGGAAAACCGAGACGCCATGGAGCGCAATACGCGCATCGCGCGCTGGGCGTCCTGCAACGGCACGCGACCCCGCTGGAGCCAGCCCTCGCCGGGAAGGCGGTAGGTGAGCACGAACACTTGGGTCCCAAGCGGCCCATGGCGGCGGGCCAACTCCATGCCCTCGTTTTGCACGGACAAGAAGCCATATCCGCCGCCCGGCAGTACCAACAGGGCCGACCCGTCCGGTCGAGCGCCGCATCCCGGGCGGGTTGCCCGGCCACAGCGCGATTCGCTCCGGCGGCCGCCACACCGGCGCTGCCGGATCGCCATGGGCCTGCGTCGGCGGCTCGCCCCAGATTTAAAGAGAACCTTCATCTAGCCCGGCGTCGCGGTCCCCTGCGACCGCGTGCGCATTCGCAGGGATTCCCAGCTGGCGTCCGCCGTCCAACCCCCGTCGACCGGAAGGCTTGCGCCGTTGATGAAGCCGCTCCGCGCCTCGTCCAGCAGGAACGCGATGGCTTCCGCCACATCGTCCACCCGCGCGAATCGCGCCATGGGAACGCGATTGACGATGTCCTCGTCCGAATAGGCGCCGCTGCCCTGGTCCGCCACATCCATCTCAGTCTTGATCCACCCCGGGCACACCGCATTGACGCGCACGCCGCGTCCGCCCCATTCCGCGGCCAGCGTGCGCGTCAATCCGACGAGACCATGCTTCGACGCGTTGTAGGCGCTTCGATGACTGACGCCGGCGAGCCCGGCCACCGACGCTACATTGACGATGCTGCCGCGACCCCGCTTCAACATTGACCGGCCGAGATGCTTGCAGAGCAGGAACGGCCCGAACAGATTGACGTCGAGCACCCGCCGCCACTGTTCGGCCGAGGTCTCCTCGGCCGGGGTGATGAGACTGATGCCGGCATTGTTCACCAGGCCGTCCACCGCGCCGAAGTCGTCCTGCATCTGCTGCGCAGCGCGCTCGACGAAGGTTTCCGACGAGATGTCCCCCGAGATGCCGGCCGCTTCGGCCCCCCCCTCACGCAGATGCGCAACCTGGGTATCCACGGATTGCAGGTCCATGAGAATCACGCGCTGATTCGAGCGCGCCAGCAAGGACGCCGTGGCAAGGCCCACGCCTTGTGCCGCACCGGTGACGACGATGGTTTTCAATGGGCTCTCCTCCCCGACTCCGGCCTCACGGCGCGCCACCGGCCGATGGCGCGACATCGATGCCCAACCAGGAGACGGCGCCGATCATGGCGAAACCCGCGCCGACGAGAAATGCCGTGGACCACAGATGCTGGGCTGAAAAATACGCCACGATCGGAATTCCGATGATGCCGCCGAGATTGCCGCCGGTGTTCATGAATCCGCAAACGGCCATCGTATCGCCGCGACCCACCGTCATTCCAGCGCCCCAGTACGCTCCCTCGGTGAGCTCGACGCACCCATAGCAGAGGGCGAGCGCGGCCACCGCGACGTAGGGGTTGGCTGCGCTGACCGCGAACAGCAGGAGCAGCCCGGCGGCCGGCAAGGCGGTCAGGGGCACCAGGCGGAATCCCCAGCGATTGCCGAATCGCCGGCACGCGAGGCCGGCCAGCACGCCGCCGAGCCCGGCCCCTGCCGCCGCCGCCAGCGGCGGCGCCGTTGCGAGCCAGCCGCTCTCCAAGGCCGAAAACCCGCGCTCCTGGATGAGGTACAGGAACACCCAGTTCGCCAGCAGATAGAACGTGTAGTTCATGCACATGTAGGAAATCGCGAGCAACAGCACGTTGCGGTCGCCCATCAGCGCCACGAGCTGCCGGAGGCCGACCGAGCCCGCGGGCTCGGCCGGGTCCCCCGCATGAGTGCCGATCTGCGCCAGCTCCTCCGGAGTCACGGAGGGGTGTTCCCGCGGCGTATTGCGGGCGTACCAGGCCCACGCGGCGATGAGGCCGAGCGCGGGCAGGCTGGCCCATAGAAGGGCGCGCTGCCATCCCAGCGCGCTCATGAGTTGCGCTATCAGCGGCGGCGTCAATGCCGCCCCGAGCTGCAGACCCATGGTCGACAAGCCCTGCACCAAGGACCAGCGGTTGGGCGGGAACCAGTGTTCGAATACGCCGGCCGTCACGGGGAAGATGGCGCCCTGCGAGCAGCCGAGCAGCAACTGCGCGCCGAACAACGCCACGAACAGCGCTTCGCCGCTGAAGATCTTCGGCGCCAGGGGCGTGGCGACGGTTGCAAAGAATGCGGTCAGGCTGATGATGACGAAGGTGCTGCGAGCGCCCACTCGCTGCCCGAAGACGCCCCCCGGCATCTGAAACAGCGCATAGCCCAACACGAAGGCCTGCTCCAGATATCCGATTTGCAGCTGGGAAAGCCCGAGCTCCGGCATCATCCGTTCGGCGGCCACCGTGATGGTCTTCTGCTGCACATAAGCCAGGAAGCCGAAGCCGAACAGCAGCGAAAAGATTCGCCACCGGACGGGCACCGTGGAAGATCGCGGGGGAGGCGGCATGGTTATCCCTGGACCATCGATCTCGATACTGTGCCGGTTTTAGGCGCGCCGCGCAGCACTATCTCGTTCACTGCCCCGCGGGCACGTCCGGAGCCGGCCTCTCCCGGGGCTTCGTCCGGTGCAGCCCTTCGTCCTGCAGCAACAGCTTGCGCACGTAGAGAAAGCGCACGTTCTCGTACTCGAACGGCGAACCCGTGGAGTAGTAACGGAAGCTTTCGTTCGAGCGGGTGTCGATGGCGTTGCCCGGCCCCAGTCCCCAGGCTGCATCGCCGCGATACAGGTTCGCGACATTGATTCCGTACAATGTCGTGAAATCACCGAGCGATCCCACCGCTTCGCGCAAGGTCGAGGGACCCAGCAGGGGGAGGACCAGGTATAGGCCGGGGTGCATGCCCCATCGCGCCAAAGTCGTGCCGAATCCCGTCGGCGCGTAGGCGAGATGAAATCCGGTGGCAACGTCGAACAAGCCGGCGATGCCGAGCGTGCTGTTGACGACGAGGCGGCCCAGACTGCGCGCTCCAAGGCCCAACCGCCCCTGCAGCGTGTAGTTCACCACGCTGCAGATCTCCGACAGGTTCCCGAAGAAATTATGCACGCCGGTTCGCAGCGGCGACGGCAGCCGGCGGTAGGCGTTCGAGACGGGCAGGAACACGGCTTCGTCGAACCTCGCGTTGAACCTGTAGTCGAAGCGGTTGAGGCGCTCCCACGGGTCGTAGGTCTTCATCGACGGCGCATCCTCCGGCGTCAGCGGCGGCGCCGCGGCCGCTGCATCCGCGCCCTGGGCCGCGGGCCGGGGACCGCTGGCCGGCAGCGCCCTGGCCCGCTCCAACGCGGCCGCGCTGTCGGCGGCCGGCGTTTCCGGCGGCATCCGGTGGATGACGATTCCCGTGCTCGCACAGCCCGCCAGGCCCGCGAGCACGACCGCCGCAATCCCTGCGATCCTCATTGCCCGGCGCCTTGCCAGCGTCCCGCCAGCATGTCCAGCATGTCACCGACCTGCTGCCGGTCGCCCAGATTCCCGAGGTGGCCGCCGTGATCGTAGACGGCAATCCGGCTGCCCAGCGTCGCCTTCAACCAGGACAACTCCTCCCGGTCGAGAATCAGATCGTCGCTGTTGGTCTGCACGTAGTAGTCGGGATTGTTGCGCAGGTCGTCGCCGATGACGTCGAGCCGGTTCTCGGCGATCAACGACGCCGAAGTCGCATTGCGGCGGTGTTTCAGGTAGTAGGGGGCGAACACCTTCGTGTAATACTCGGAAAAGGCCTTTCCGCGCAGAACCTGTTCCGTGTGCTCGAGCGAATCGCCGACCCTGGGCGGATGCCTGGGGTCCACCACGACGCCGCTGCCGGCATACAGGTCGCCCGCAAAGAACACATTCATCAAGTCGATGCGGAAGGCGAGCGCGATGGCCGCGGAGAATTCCGCGTCGGTGGTCAGGATGGCTCCCGCGGCGCCCAGCAGGAAGGTCTCGTCGATGTTCACGCGATTTGACGCCCGGTAGAAATTCGCGAGCTGCGCATACAAGCGCTGATACAAGCGCTCCACCCCGGCCTCGCCGGAACCGATGTTCTCGGCGAACAGCTTGTCGAGCCGACCGACGGAGTCGAAGATGCTCACGGGAGGCTCGATCATCACCGCGCGATGGATGTGCAGCTTGTGCTCCCGCGCGTCGATGGACTTGACCACGCCGGCATTGGCGCCGCCCAGGCTGTATCCGATGACGTCGATGTCGGTGACGACGGCCTTGCCCGGGAGGTGCGCGACGATGACCTGCATCGCGGCGTATAGATCCTGACCGTCCTGAAGGAGGTCGCCGGCCACGCCGGTGCTGGAGGTCGAGACGATGAAGCCGGGAAAAGTGGGCGACGGCACCGTCAGGACGTGATAGCCGGCTCCGTACAGGGCGCCGCGCAGGATGGATATCGCCGAGGTGTTGCCGTCCCCGCCGGTGCCGGCGATGACGATCGCCAATGGCGCGGGCTTGTCCTGTGCGGAAAACCAGACTCGGAGCTTGCCATCGAACCAGAAAATGGCAGGTACCGGCCGTGCCCACGGCATGGGGACGTTGATCTCCACGAGCGGAACGCGATCCGGCATCGGCGCCCGATCCTGGGGCGGCGTCCCGAATACGGTGGCGCGAAGCGCCGCGGAGTCCGCCAAGCCCGTCGCCGGTCCCCGCACCGCCGGTGGCGCGACCGCGGGGGCATTCCCGGCGGAACCCGCATTGGCCGCCTCACTCGCGGGCATCTCGGCCGACGCCATCGCGAGCCCCGCGATCGCAAGGGCCCCCGCGAGCCCGGCCGCAACAGCGACCAGCGGTCGCGCGCGCCGCGCGGCGGCCGCGGCCGTCACACGCCGTGCCGGTGGCGAGGATGCTCAATGCGCATCGATCGCGCGCTCGAGGTCGCCCGCCGCCTTGTCGATCCCCGCAGCCGCCGCTTCGATGACCTGCGACACCTGCGGGACCTGCGCCTCGGCTTGTGTCCATTTCTTCTCGTCCATGTACTCGCGTACCGCGGCGATGGGCTTGGCGTCGTAGCCGGTGTAGGCCCCCGGCGCGTAGATCTGATTCTTGAACCAGGGACGCTCGGGCAGCCCCTTTGGATTGAGAAACAGGCGCGACACCTTCATCAGATCGGCGTTGACGAGGATGAGCGATTTTTCGTTCAGCTCCGGCGAGCCCTTCCCCCTGAAAGTTCCGAGCGCCTTCGAGAATCGGTCGGCGCTCTTGCGAAACGCGCCGATCGCGTTTTTCATGGGCGCGAAATTCATGTAAGGCGGCACGGCTTCCGCAGGAGGGGGAAGCAGCGGCCGGCGGGGATCGTTGGTCGCGGTGAACACCCCCTCGGCCAGCTCCGTGTTGCGCTCCGTGAACTCCGATTGCTTGTCCTTCAGCAGCTTCTCGAGATCCGATTCGTACTTCTCGATGGCCTCGGCCTGAGGCCCGTAGTCGACCGGCACGAGTTCGGCGTCCGCCAGGCGCATGATGACGCTGCCGGCCATTTGCGACAGCGCGCGGCCGTAGACGAAGTCCTTGTCGACGAAATGGGTGTACCAATAGAAGTCGTCGTAGATCGAGTGGTACTGATCCCCGTCATCCTCGTCTCCGAAGCCGAGATCCAGCGTGGGGATGCCGGCATAGTCCTGGAATGCCGTGAAATCCGATCCGTCCCCCAGCGCCTCCAGCACGAGATCGCCTCGCTTGCGGAGGTCCGCGCGCTGATCCGCGTCCTTGGCCTTCGCGATGCTGGCGAGATGGGACCGCTGATACACCGACATGGGCGTCTCCGGGTCCCGCACTTCCGAGGCGACGGCGCTCACCAGCGTCTGCAGGTCCTGCGTGCCTCCCGCGCTGAGGAAGCCCCGGTCGTTGGTGTCCGAGTTGACGTACGCGACCGCGTGGCTCTTGAGCTCGTCGATATGCGTCTCCACCCATTCCACCGATCCCAGCAGCCCGGGCTCCTCGCCGTCCCATGCGCAGTAGATGATGGTGCGCGCCGGCGACCAGCCCTGGGCATGCAGCGAGCCGAGCATCCGCGCCTCCTCGAGCATCGCCGACTGGCCCGCAATCGGGTCCTCCGCGCCGTTGACCCAGGCATCGAAATGGTTGCCGCGCAGCACCCACTGATCCGGCGCCTTGGCGCCTTTGAGGGTGGCGATGACGTCGTACACGGGCTTGATGTCCCAGTTCGATGCCATCTGCAGATGCACCAGCGCCGGCCCGGGTCCGACGTGGTAGGTGATCGCGAGCGCGCCGCGCCAATCCTCGGGCGCCACGGGGCCGGTCAATGCGGACAACAGGGGCAAGGCGTCCGCATAGGAGATCGGCAGGACCGGAATCTTCTGGATGGTCTTCGCGTCCTTCAACGCCAGGCGCTTGGCGGCCGGCGTCGCGCCCACCCCGGGCGTCAACGGGTCGCCCGGATAATCCGTATCCATGACGCTGCCGCGTTGCACGCCGCCGCTCGGACGCCACCCGCCGGCCGGATATCCGTCGCCGCGGAAGTAACCGTCGCCGCTGGGATCCGAATAGATGATGCAGCCGATCGCGCCGTGCTCGGCCGCCACCTTCGGCTTGATGCCGCGCCACCCGTGGCCATAGCGGGCAATGACGATGGCGCCCTTCACCGAAATGCCCATCCGGTCGAGACGCTCGTAGTCGTCGCGGTTGCCGTAATTGACGTAGATCAGCGGCGCGGTCACGTCGCCGTCCGCCGAATAAGCGTTATAGGTCGGCAGCTGTTCGCCGACCTGATCGCTGGTCGGATCCTGTGGAATGGCCGGCTCTCGCAGCGCGGCGTGAAAGACGCTGGGCTTCAGCATCTCCAGCACCCGCACCTTCGGAGTGGGGAACAGCACATTGAAGGTCTCTATTCTCGCGTCGAAACCCCATTCCTTGAATCGCGCAAGAATCCATTCCGCATTGTCCTTGTCGTAGGGGGACCCGACATGGTGCGGGCGAGCGGTCAACCGCCGCATGTACTCGCGAATATTGTCGGGCGCGACCCCATCCCGGAATTTGGCCTCCCATCCTCGCTGCACGGCCGTGCCCGGCGCGCTGTATCCTAGGAACGCCGGCGATTCAGGTTCGGAAAGCACCGCGAACGGCAGCGCTGCCGCGAACAGCAGCAAGGCAAGGGGGCGTAGCGTCATCATGAGACCTCGGGCAGCCGGTCGGGACAATCGTGCAAGGATAGCGCTTTCCAGTTCGCGCGGCATACACCGGATGGCCCGTCCGGTGAGGGGCATGGCAGGCGGACTTGCGGTGGGCGCGGCCTGCGCGGCCCTGCTGTCCGGCTGTGCGGGACGGGAGCCTGAGCCGGCCGCCGCGGCGGGGGGCCGCGCCCTGGTCGAGCGAACGCTGCCCGCCGTCCCGGACCGCGCCGGCTGGGCCGACGATGTGTATGCCGGCTTCAAGTTCCTCGGGATCTCACCGACGCGCGAGAACGTTTGCGCGGTCGTCGCGGTGATCGAGCAGGAATCGGGTTTCGTCACCGACCCTGAGATTCCCGGACTGCCGGCGATTGCCTGGCGCGAGATCGACGAGCGCGCCGCCCGCGCGGGCGTACCGCAGGTGGTCGTGCACGGCGTGCTGAAGCTCGAGTCGCCCGGCGGCCGCAGTTACGCCGAGCGCATCGACCATGCGAGGACGGAACGGGATCTGAGCGACGTTTATGAGGATTTCATCGGCGCCGTGCCTATGGGCCGCTCGCTGTTTGCGGACCGAAACCCGATCCGCACGCGCGGCCCCATGCAGGTTCACGTCAACTTTGCCGAGCAGTTCTCGGCCCGGCGGCCTTACCCGTATTCCGTGCAGCGGAGCATCGCCGACGAGGTGTTCACGCGCCGCGGGGGCGTGTATTTCGGGATTGCCCACCTCCTGGCGTACACGGCACCCTACGACCGGTTTCTGTATCGGTTTGCGGATTTCAATGCCGGGCAGTACGCGAGCCGTAACGCGGCGTTTCAACGCGCGGTAAGCGTGGCCGCAGGCGTCGATCTCATCGCGGATGGGGCGCTGTTGCCGCACGACGGGACCGGGCAAACCGAGGTGGCCGTGCTGACGCTCGCGCCGCGCCTCGACCTGGATGAAGCCGCGGCCCATGACGCGCTCGAACGGGGCAAGACCGCCGAGTTCGAGAAATCGCCGCTTTACGAGCGCGTGTTCGCGCTCGCCGAACGCAGCGTGAAGCACTCGCTGCCCCGCGCACAGGTGCCGACGATCCAGCTGCGCGGGCCCAAACTCACCCGCCGGCTCACCACGGCGTGGTATGCGAACCGCGTGAACCAGCGCTTCGAACGCTGCCTGAACCGTTAGGCGCAAGCCTCCGGATCACCGCAAGGGCACGTTGTACGAGACCATCCATCCGCCCTTCTGCGGCGCGAAGGAGAGGTTGCCCCGGGAAGGGCCGCCGTCCTCGCGATTGAGGACGAAGCGCGCGGTGGCCGTTCCGAGCGCGGCGCCGGCAACCGTATCGGACAGCCAGTGCACGTTGTCCTTCATGCGGATGTACGCGGTGCCGCCGGCGACTGCGTAGCCCAGAATCCGGCGTACCCAGCGATAATCGTCGTTGCCCGACTCGGCGAAGGTCATGCCGATGGCAAATGCCGCGCTCGTGTGGACCGAGGGGAACGAATCGCCGCCCTTGCGCCACTCGTTGGGCGAGGTCGTGCCGTCGGGCCGCTCGCGCCCGGCCGCGAGCGACAGGCCCTCGGCGGTCACCGTGCTGAAGGCGCCCGCCTCCAGCAGGCGCCAGGTCTCGGCAAAGCCGTCGGGGTCGCGCAGATACCCGGCTGTAAACCAGGTCCCGACGATCAGCGCCACGGCGGGCGCGGCGTCGACGCCGCTGTTCTTGTCCTTGCCGCCGTTCAGAACCGCGTTCGACCCGGTCGCGAAATCCGACCGAACCCTCGAATCGAACGCATGCGCGGCAGCCACGGCCGCCAGGGAGACTCCGAAGTAGCTCCAATCCTCGGCGTCCCAGCGCAGCGGCGACGTGAAGTATTGTTCGGTGTCTTCCCATGCCGTGCGCAGACCGGAGGTTTCATCCGCGCTCCACGCCACGGCAGGCAGCAGCGCGGCCACGAGACATGCCGCAGCCGGCAACCAATTACGTGTCATCTTGGGCCTAAGATCCTCTATGTGCTGATCCGCTCGATCAGCCTGTTCGGCAGACCGGGGAGCTTTGACTTTGCGACGCAAACTATATGGGATGCGCGCGCGACGCAAGCGTTTTGTACGGGGCCGCAGGGTGACGCGCGCCCGTCATTGCTTGCGCGTCTGACGGATTTCGAGAAGGCTCTGAATTCGCGCGAGAGAGGTCAGGTAACGTTCCGCGAGCTGCCTGCCGTCTCCTTCGCTCACGTCCTCGGCCAAGACGTTGGCGAGAGTATCGATGGCCACCCGAACGGTCATGGACTCCGCATCGGTAAGCTTCGCGCCGTTGATGGTGATTTCCGCCTCTTCTTGCATAGGGCTCCTCGAGGCCGCCGCGCGCCTCTCATTATCGACCCGTGATCGGCTCGAGCATAATGTGCGGCCGTTTTGCTCGAAAGCGGTAGTCTTTTCTCCAACGCCTGCCGCGAAGTGGCCACGAGAGGCGTGGCCGGCTCTGCTAATGAATTGATTTATGTCGAAAAAACGGTAGGATCGTCGGCTGACCAAAGACGCCGCGGAATTGGAGCGAGCAAGATGACCGATCGACTGACGATTCTACTCGAGGAGCGCCCCTGGTTGCTGGCCGACGGGGCCACCGGGAGCAACTTGTTCGAGCGTGGGCTGCAATCCGGCGATGCTCCTGAACTGTGGAATGCCGACCATCCCCAGCGGATCCGCGATCTGCACCGCAGCTTCATCGAGGCGGGAGCCGATATCATCTTGACCAACAGTTTCGGCGGCACCCGTCACCGCCTGAAGCTGCACCGCGCCGAGTCGCGCGTCGGCGAGTTGAACGAACGGGCCGCGTCCCTCGCCGCCTCGGAGGCGGCGCATTCCGGACGCACCGTTCTGGTCGGCGGGAGCATGGGTCCCACCGGGGAGATTTTGGAACCCTTGGGTCCGCTCGGAATCGACGCGGCCCGGGAGGCCTTCGAAGAGCAGGCGACGGCCCTCGCCAGGGGCGGCGCAGACATCTTGTGGATCGAGACCATGTCGTCCGTGGAAGAAACCGAAGCCGCCATCACAGGCGCCCGCAGCACCGGCTTGCCGGTGGTCGCGACGCTGAGCTTCGACACCAATGGGCGCACGATGATGGGAATCACGCCGGCGGAACTTGGACGCCTGCAGCACAAGCACCACTTGGCCGGCTGCGGCAGCAACTGCGGCACCGGCCCTTCGGAACTCGTGGCATCCATCGTCAATCTGGCGGCGGCCGCTGGGGACGCCATTCTGGTCGCAAAGGCGAACTGCGGAATTCCTCAATTCGTGGACGGCGCGATCCGCTTCAACGGCACTCCCGAACTGATGGGCGCCTATGCCTGCCTCGCCTACGACGCAGGCGCGAGAATCATCGGCGGTTGCTGTGGGACCACGCCAGAGCATCTCGCGTTCATGCGCGGCGCGCTGGAGCGCCACGTGCGCGGACCGCGGCCCGACCTTGCCGCCATCGAATCGAAACTCGGCGCAATCTCCACCGGAGCGACGGCCCAGCTGCGGGGCCAACTGGATCGGCAGGCGGGTGCCGCCCCAGGGGCGACCGCACGCCGCACAACGGGACGCCGCGTAGCCCGCTCCGACTCGTAGGTCCAACGCGAGGCCGTTTGCCACTGATACCGGGCTCCCGGCTGCCCGATATCAGTGCCAACCCCGCAGCTGCGGCGCGTCGTCATGCAAGGCGTAGTAATCCGACTTGTCGCCGACGAAGATGTGCCTGGCGATGTGCAGCCCCGTCGGTGGATCCAGGGTCCCCGCCATGATGCTGACGGAATCGTCCCCGACCTGCCGCCAGAAGAGGTTGCCTCCGCAGACATTGCAAAAGCCTCGCTCCGCCGAGGCAGAAGAGCGATACCAGGCCAGCGTCCCGGATGATGTGAAGCGGAGGCGCGCGGCCGGCGCGCTCGTCGCCGCGACGTAATGCCCGCTGGTCCGGCGGCATTGCGAGCAGTGGCAAGCGACGACCTCGCGCAGCGCGCCGCTCACCACGTATTTGACCCCGCCGCAAAGGCATTGTCCGGTATGTCTCTCGACCGATTCCACAGACATGGCCGCCCTCGGCCCCTACGGGGCGCCGTGCTCGCGCGCGGTTTCCCCCGCCGCGTTCTCCGCCTTTGACCAACTGGCGTCGGGATCGTATCGTTTCATGGCCTTCGCGACGGCGCCGGTGTCTTTGCCAAGATCCTTCTGAAACACGACTCCATCGCTGCCGATCATGAACGTCATGACGCCGGAGGAGCGGTACTGCGCAGGATAGGCGACGAACGCGAATCCGCCGGTCATCTTGCCGTCGACGATGTAACTCTTAGCGCCGCCCGGGGCATGTTTCCCCTGCTCCGTCAGGATATGGAAGAAATAACCGCGATACGGAGTTTGTTCCATCTCCTTTCCGCCGGTGTATCCCTCGGAGACGGCGGATGCCACCAGCGGTCCGATCGGGCTCTGCGGATCGCCCGCGGCCGACGGCCAATACAGACCGTTGCGCCGTCCTGCGTCGCTCAGGATCTTTCCGGCAAATTCCTCGGGCTGCGTGCGGCGGTAATCTTTCTCCGCCGCCACGAGTTCGTGGCAGACGCGGATGGTCGATAGCTCGTTCCGGCCGACCCGGCGGTACAGGATCTCCTTCTTGCCCGCGTCTGTGTCGAAATACCACGCGCGACCCTTGTGCACGAGCGGTATGGGCGTGGGCCAATTCTTGGCGCCGACGTACAGGGTGGTGGTGCCATCGGGTTCAATCACCAGCCGATGCATTTCCCGATAGGCCCGGACGAAATTAGCCCGGTTGCGCGCGTCCTCGGTGTCGTCTCCCGAGGAGACGATGTCCTTCCCGTCGCGTCCCAGCAGGGTGATCAGCGATTTTTCGTCGTTGTTCTCCGCCGCCGCGACCAGCGCGTTGCTGGCCTCTTCCGCCGATGAGAACACCTTCTGGCCGGGTTGCTGCGCCGTGGCGCAGAACGGAAAGCATACCGACAAGAGAAGCGCACACGTGGCCGGCCCTCGTCGGTCGCCATGATCCGTGCCCACCGCCTGCTTCGTTCGCCGCATGGAGAACCGCCTCGATTGAAATTTTCCAAAAGCCGGCGACGTCATACTAATGCCGTCCGCCGCCGCCGTGACCCCCGCCGCCGCCGTGACCGCCGCCGCCGAAGCTGGAACTTCCGCGCGAGGAAAAGCCGCGGGTCTGCCCGCCGTGGTCGTAGCCGCTGAACGCGCCCGAATGCACCCCGCTCTCGCCGCGGGGTTCGGCATATCCTCGAGCCGCCTCGTTGCGTCCGCCGAAAGGATCGCCGGCTTCGCCCGGCCGGCCGCCGCCCGGACTTTCAGAACCTGCGCCCCGCTCGCTTCGTCCTCCCTGCTCGACACCTCGTCCTCCCTCGGCGTTCCCGCCGCGGCTTGCGCCCACCCCGCGCGTCACGTTGCTCGCCACGCCCCGCTCGCCGCCTCCGCGGTAATAGACGCTACGGTTGTAGAACGTGTTGCTATGGGAAAAATACCTGTCGTGATCGAACACGGGGTACCGCCGGTGCCAATCGAATCCCCAATGGCCCCATCCCCATCCGAAACCCGAGAAAAATCCGATCCCGAAGCCGATTCCGAATGAGAGGTAGGGCCCCTCGGCCCAGATTCCGGGATACGGGTACCAAAACGGCCACGCCAGGACCGGAGCGCCGTAGACCACCCAGGGATCGTAGGCCGGGACGTAGACGACATCGGGGCTCGCAGGCTCGATCACGATCGACGAATGCTGCGTCGCCACGGTTTGCTGCGGCGTGGTCTGCAAATTGCCGGCCGCCTGCGCGCGCTGCCGCATCACCTGCACGGCCTCCATCACGTCCTGCTGCTGATTGTAGTAGGCATCTCCGAGCGATGACGTCCAGGACAGGTTCTTGTCCATATTCCCGAGCACCGTTGGGAACGCAGCAAGTGCCTTGACACTCGGATCCCAGGGTTGCTGGTCCACCGCCTGCCCGAGAGCATCGCCCTGCAGACCCGAATGGGCTTGCACCCATCTTTCCGCCAACACGATCTGTTCGGGAAACGTGGATGCCGCCAGGACCTGCGCCACCAGCGAGTCCGGGTACAGCGCGATCGGCGCGACCAGCCGCTGCAGCTGCTCGGGACTCTGTTGTGCGTAATTCGGCGCCGATGCCGCCGGAACCTGCGCGTCCTGTTGGGCCGGCAGGCGGAGGGGCCAAGCCGCAAACAACAGGGCCGCCGGCAGGAGCGAGGCCAGGATCTGCAGGCTGACCCGCGGCTTGGAGTGTTCCGCAGCGAATTCGTCCATGTTCGTCGACCCTTCTTGTCATCGCGCGGCGCGCCGTTGTGACGCGCCAAGATCATGCCCGACCACCCGCAATTCGAATGACTTCTATTGATTGGACCTTGAAAACCACAAAAAGTGCCCCGGGCAGGAATCGAACCTGCGACCTAGCGCTTAGGAGGCACTCGCTCTATCCACTGAGCTACCGAGGCCACGAGGAATGAGGCCGGAAGCCAGGCGCTTCCGGCCTCATTTGCGTGGTGGAGGAGAAGGGGATCGAACCCTCGACCTTCGCATTGCGAACGCGACGCTCTCCCAACTGAGCTACTCCCCCAAAAAGGGTCACGAATATTAGCAGCAAAGGCGGATTTTCGCCAAAGTCTGCACGCTCGTCCGGGAAAGCCGTTAGGATCTGCAGCTCGGGAGGTACATATTGATGCTTACGGAAGGGGATCGCGCGCCCGAATTCACGCTGCCGGACGACTCCGGAAGGGACCGGTCATTGACCGACTTCCTGAACGTGGGCGCAACCATACTGTATTTTTACCCGGCCGATTTCACGCCGGGCTGCACGCGGCAGGCCTGCGCCATGCGCGACCTGCAGTCCGATATACAGAATGCCAACCTGCGCGTGGTGGGAATCAGCCCGCAGAACCCGGAATCGCACGCCAAATTTCGTGCGAAGTACAATCTGCCCTTTGCGCTCCTCTCCGACGTCGACAAGGCGGTCATCAAGATGTACGGAGTGAATGGGCCTCTCGGCATCGGGGTGCGCCGCGCCACCTACCTGATCGATGGTAGCCGGCGGATTCGCGATTCGGTGCTGGCCGATTTCCGGATCGGGCGGCACGAGGAGTTCGTGCGCAAGGCGATCTTGCTGCGCGCCACGCTGCCGTAGGAACGCTTCCGAGCGCTGGACTTGGGAGCGCTAGAACGTGAGGCGCAGAAAATCCGCGCGGCCGATGCGGGGTACCGTGACGATGTACATCGTGCCGTACTCGTCGTCCGCGATCGGCGGCAGCGACTTGGCACCCGTGAGGGATGCGACGAGACCGGGCACCGTATCGGCATGGCCCACCACCAGAACCCGGCCTCCCTCGTGTTCGCGGAGGATACGCCGCGCGAAGCCGCCGGCGTCCTTCATGGACACGACGCTGGGCGTCAACCCGAGACTCGCCGCCAGGGGGGCGGCCGTCATGCGGTTGCGCACGGTGTCCGTCACGTAAATCGCGTCGATGTGCCCGGGCTCGCCCGCATCGCCGAACATCCGGACCAGCAATGCGGCGCGCGCTTCTCCGGCCGCCGTGAGCGGAGGGTCTCGGGAATCACCCGGTGCCTTTTCCGCGTGGCGCACGACGATGATCATGGTCGAATCCGCGGTCACCCAGACCCACGCTTCCAAGCCGAGGAACCCCAGCATGAGCAATACGCCCAGAACCGACAGCCAAATCGGCGTCAAGAATGGGCCCCGCTTCAGCCGCGCGGGATGCGCTGATCGGGGGCTGTCGCGATGCACTTCCATGAGGGCATCATACCAATGAAGGGACGCGTGCGGCCGGCGCTGCGGATCGTGGTGCTCGCCGCCGGGCTTTCGACCCGGCTGGGCAGCCCCAAGGCTCTGGTCCGGATACAGGGCGTCCCCTTGCTGCGCAGAACGCTGGGTGTACTGCTTCCCTTTGCCGCCTCGAGGGAAATCATTGTCGTCGTTCCTCCTCGCGCGGCCCGCTACCGGATTGCCGCAGGGGGCATTCCGGCCGAGTTCGTGCCGAACCCCGGACGCGCATCCGGCCTGTCGAGCTCCGTGCTCGCCGGCCTGCGTCGGGCGCGGCACTCGGCCGGAGTTCTGATTCTGCCGGTCGATCTGGCCGGTCTCACGGCCCGGGACGTCGCACGGCTCATCCGGCGCTGGCGGGCGGCGCCGCGCAAGGTCGTCGCGCGGGACGTCGCAGGCGCCGCGGCCCCACTGGTGCTGCCGCATTGGCTGTACCCGCGCACCGCAGGACTGCAGGGAGATCGCGGATTGCGCGACCTGGTGCGCCGGCTCCCCGACGCTGCCGTTTGCCTGGTGGCGATGCCATCCGCCGCAGCGGACGTCGACACAGCAGCGGATCTGGAACGGGCGCGGCGCCGGATTCGGCCGGCCTCGGGCAGCCCGAAGGAACGCCGGGTGATCGGCGTGGCCGGGCCCATGCCCGGCTCGCGCATCAGCCGCTACCTGCGGCAGGGCGTTCGTCGGTGAAGAGCCGATAGCCCAAGCCGGCCTCGGTCACCAAAAACCGCGGTCGGCCCGGATTCGGCTCCAGCTTCTGCCGCAGCGTCTTGACGTAGGATCGCAGGCCCCGCGAATCGCCGAGCCGTTCCGGCCCCCAGGCCTCGACGATCAGCTGCTTCTGGGTGACGATCATCCCGGCGTTCCGCGCCAGGCACTCGAGCACCCGATATTCGAGCGGCGTCAGGTGAACCGGCCCGTCGGGACCCTTGGCCGTTCGGGCGGTCAGGTCAACCGTTACCGGACCGAAGTTGAGCACCGGCAAGCTCTCGCCGCTGCGCGCTCCGCGCCGCAGGGCGGCGCGCACTCGTGCCAGCAGCTCGGGCGTGCTGAAGGGCTTGGTGACGTAGTCATCCGCCCCCGCATCGAGCGCCAAGATCTTCTCGGTCTCCATCGTCCGGGCCGACAACACCAGTATCGGGACCGGCGAGAAGCTGCGAATCTGCCGAATGACCGACATGCCGTCCCGATCCGGCAGGCCCAGATCGACGATGATGAGGTCAGGACGGCGAGTGCGCGCCTCGATGACGGCGCGCTCACCGTCCTCGGCCTCGGCCGAACGGTACCCATGCGCTTCGAGCAGCGTGGCGAGTATCGACCGCAGGCCCCCGTCGTCCTCCACGATCAGGATGAGGAACATCGCCGTCGTCATGGTTCGGATTCCGCGGCCGGGAGAGTGAACGAAAAGCGAGCGCCCCCTTCCGGCCGGTTGGAAGCCGAGATGCGCCCGCCATGGGCGGCCACGATGGCCCGGCAAATGGCCAGCCCGAGGCCCGCCCCGCCGGCGTTGCCCTCGTCGCGGCCGCGCTGGAACTTCGCAAATAGACGTTCGGGATCGCCCGACGGCAGACCCGGTCCGTCGTCGTCCACGGTCACGTACACCTTCTGGCCATCGGCCGCCGCCGTGACCGTGATTCGGGTTCCGGGAGGCGTGTGCTTGGCGGCGTTCTCCAGAAGATTCGCCAATACCTGGATGATGAGCGGAGCATCGACGTAGACCGCGGGCAATTCGTTCGGCAGCTGCACGTCGAGCGAATGCCCCTTGAGCCGGTCGCCAACGCGGTCGAGCGCCGGGCCGACCAGATCATCGACCGTTTGCCAATCGCGGCGCAGCTTTACCTCCCCCGCCTCGAACCGCATCAAGTCGAGCACGTTCGAGATGAGTTCCGACATCTCGCGGGCTTTGGCTTCGATCGAGGCGGCGAGCTGGGACCGTGTCTGCGGGTCCAGCGAGAGCCGCGTGTCGCCCAATGCGCTGCTCGCGCCGGCGATCACCGCCAGCGGCGTGCGCAAATCGTGCGAAATCGATCCGAGCAGGGTGTTTCTCAGGCTCTCGGTCTCTGCCGCGATGCGGGATGCTTCCGCTTCGTCGGCCAGGTGAGCCCGCTCGATGGCCAGGGCAATCTGGCCCGCAAATGTCTCGAGCAGATGCTGTTGTTCGGGAAGCAGCAGGCGGCGCCGCTGCTCCGGCCACACCGCGAGCACTCCGAGGGTCCGGGTACTGCCGATCAGCGGCAGGTACTGCGCCGGAGCGGCCGGCAGGGTGTCGGTGCCGAGTCCCGCCGGCCGTCCGTGGTCGAGCACCCACTGCCCGACCGAGAGGTCGGCCCCACGCAATGCGCCGGGCCCGGGCGTGCCGCTGGGATGACGCAGCCGCCCCGAATCATCCGGAATGAGCACCACGGCGCGGCTCGAAAAGGTCTCGGCAACGTGCTTGATGGCGACCGCCGCCAGGTTTTCCAAGGTTCGCGTTGCGACGAGCTCGCGGCTCATGGCGTAGAGCAGCGTGGTGCGCCGCTCGCGCGCGCCTGCGACCCGGGATTGCGCGCGGACGTTCGCCACCAGCGTCGCAATGATGAGGGCCACCGACAGCATCACGGCGAAGGTCACGAGGTACTCGAAATTCGATACCGCGAAATTGAACCGCGGCGGAACGAAGCCGAAATCGAACGCGAGGACGTTGATCACGGCGGTGAGGCTTGCAGGGCCCCGTCCCAGGCGGAGCGCGGCGATGGTCGCGCCGAGCAGATAAATCATGACCAGGTTGGTCAATTCGAAGTAGGGGTACATGAGCGCGGCGACGCCGGTGCAGATGACCGACACCAGCAGCGCGGCCCAATATCGGCCCCAGTGCATCTCGCGCGGCATCGCCCGATCGCGCTGCGGCCGCTTGGGCGGCTCCTCCCGGCGGGCGATTACCGACACATCGAAGCCGCTTCCGGTCCGAACCAGCGTCGTCGCGGTGGACGGCCGGATGATCGCCCGCCATCCGTTGCGCTTCGGCTCTCCGACGACGATCCGGGTCACGGCACGGAGCCGCGCGTATTCGATGACGGCTTCCGCGGCATTCGGTCCGTCGAGAGTGACCGTCTGCGCGCCGAGCGACTCCGCCAGCCGCAGGCTGTCGATGCGCCGGTTACGCGCCCTTTCCCCGAGCTTGAGGAGCGCCGGAGTCTCGACCGACACCACCAGCCACTCCGCATCCAGGGCGGCCGCGAAACGCTTTCCCACCCGGATCAACTGCTCGGCCTGATCGTCAGGGGCGACCGCGATCAAGAACCGGTCCCGGGCGAGCCACGGCCGAGATGAACCGTCGGCCGTCGCATAGGCGCGCGCCGCCGCATCGACGCGGTCCGCCGTACGGCGCAGCGCGAGTTCACGCAGCGCCAGCAGGTTGGGCTTGCGGAAGAAGCGCTCGACGGCGGTGCCCACCTGGTCGGAGATGTAGACGCGGCCGGACCGCAGGCGTTCCAGGAGGTCTTCCGGCGGAAGATCGATCAATTCGACGTCGTCGGCCTCGTCGAAAATCCGGTCCGGAATCGTCTCCTTCTGGCGGATGCCGGTGATGCCGGCGACTACGTCGTTGAGGCTTTCGAGATGCTGAACGTTGATCGTCGTCCAGACGTTGATTCCCGCCTCGAGCAATTCCTCGATGTCCTGCCAACGCTTGGCGTGACGCGGCCGCGGCTCGCCCTCGACGAGATTCGAGTGGGCGAGTTCGTCGACGAGCAGCGTTGCGGGAGCGCGCTTCAGCGAGGCGTCCAGGTCGAACTCGCGCCGCGCGAGGCCGCGATACTGCACGTTGAGAAAAGGCAGGCACTCGAGCCCCTCGAGCAGGCGCTCGGTCTCGGCGCGGCCGTGCGGTTCGACGTAGCCCACCACGATATCGGCGCCATTCGCCCGCGCGGCCCGTGCGGCCTCCAGCATCGAGTAGGTCTTCCCCACGCCCGCGGAGGCCCCGAAGAAGACCTTCAGGCGGCCGCGTTTAGATCGCGCCTCGTCCCGCTTCAGCGCGGCCAGTAGCTCATCGGGATTGCGGCGCTCGAAGTCGGCCATTCAACGCTTGTCTAGGGCCAGGTTCAGTTCGAGAACGTTGATCCGGGGCTCGCCGATGTACCCGAGCAGGCGGTTGTGCTGGTGAGCGGCGATCAGCGCCTGGAGCTCGGCGACCGGCATGCCGCGCGCACGGGCCACCCGCTCGATCTGGAAAGCGGCGGCCGCAGGGCTGATTTCCGGGTCGAGGCCGCTGGCCGACGCAGTGACCAGTTCGACCGGAATCGGCGCGTGGTTGTCCGGATCGGCGTCTCGCAATGCCTTCACGTTCGCCTTCACCTGATCGAGCAGCGCCGGATTGAGCGGCCCCAGATTCGAGCCGCCCGATGCGAGGCCATTGTCCGGTTGGGGTGCCGTGGCGGAGGGCCGTCCCCAGAAATACTTCGGTCCCGAGAAGCTTTGCCCGATCAGCCGCGAGCCGATCAGCTTGCCGTCCTTTTCGATCAAACTCCCGGCCGCCTGCGCCGGAAACACCACCCGGGCGATCCCGGTGATGAGCAGCGGGTAAACGATCCCCAATATCACCGTCATGAGCGCCAGGAGGCTCACCGCGGGTCTCAAACTGCGTGCGAACATGCGACGATCCTCCTCAAACCCAGCCCGCGGCCGACAACAGCATATCGATCAGCTTGATGCCGGGGAACGGCACGATGATCCCGCCCAGACCGTAGACCAGCAAGTTTCGCCGCAGCAGCGGCCCCGCCCCGAGCGCCCGGTACTTGACGCCCTTGATGGCGAGAGGGATCAGCATCACGATGATCAGCGCATTGAAGATGACGGCCGACAGGATCGCCGAGTTCGGTGTCGTGAGCCTCATGACGTTGAGGGCCCCCAGCTGCGGGTAGGTCATCGCGAACGCGGCCGGAATGATCGCGAAATACTTGGCGACGTCGTTGGCGATGCTGAAGGTGGTGAGCGCGCCGCGGGTCATCAACATCTGCTTCCCCGTCTCGACGATCTCGATCAGCTTGGTCGGGTTCGAATCCAGGTCCACCATGTTCCCGGCCTCCTTGGCGGCCTGCGTGCCGGTGTTCATCGCAACGGCTACGTCCGCCTGCGCGAGCGCCGGCGCGTCGTTCGTGCCGTCGCCGGTCATCGCCACCAGCTTGCCCTGCGCCTGATGCTCCCGAATCAGCTTGAGCTTCGCTTCCGGAGTCGCTTCCGCCAGGAAGTCGTCGACGCCGGCCTCGGCGGCGATCGCCGCCGCGGTGAGTCGATTATCGCCCGTGATCATAATCGTCTTGATGCCCATGTGGCGCAGGTCGGCAAAGCGCTCCTTGATCCCGCCCTTGACGATGTCTTTGAGTTCGATCACCCCGAGCACGCGCGCATCGTCCGACACGACCAGCGGCGTGCTGCCCTGGCGTGCCACGCGATCGACGATGTCGATCACGGCACGGGGACATTGCTGCCCCAGGGATGCCACGTGCTTCACGATGGCGTCCTGGGCACCCTTGCGCACCTGACGGCTTCCGAGATTGACCCCGCTCATTCGCGTGTGCGCCGAGAACGGCACGAACGTCGCATCGAGGGACCGCAGATCCCTTTCGCGCAGGTTGAAGCGTTGCTTCGCCAGCACCACGATGCTGCGGCCCTCGGGCGTCTCGTCGGCCAGAGACGCGAGCTGCGCGGCGTCGGCGAGTTCCTGCTCGCCGACTCCCGGGGCCGGCACGAAGGAATGCGCCTGCCGATTGCCGAGCGTGATCGTCCCGGTCTTGTCGAGTAGCAGGACATCGACATCGCCCGCGGCCTCCACCGCGCGGCCCGAGGTCGCAATGACGTTGGCCTGCATCATCCGGCTCATCCCGGCGACGCCGATGGCCGACAGGAGTCCGCCGATCGTGGTCGGAATGAGGCATACGAGGAGGGAGACGAGGGCCGTGATGGTGACGGGACTGCCAAGCTTGCTCGCCTCGACGCTGAAGATCGAAAACGGCAGCAAGGTGACGATGACGACGAGAAAGACGAGAGTGAGCGCGACCAGCAGAATGGTCAACGCAATCTCGTTCGGGGTCTTCTGTCGCTTTGCGGTCTCGACCATGGAGATCATCCGGTCCAGGAAAGTCTCGCCCGGATTGACCGCGACCTTGACGACGACCCAATCGGACAGGACGCGCGTGCCGCCCGTGACGGAGGCGAAATCGCCGCCCGATTCCCGGATCACCGGCGCCGACTCGCCCGTGATGGCGCTCTCGTCCACGGATGCAGCGCCCTCGATCACCTCTCCGTCGACGGGGACGATGTCCCCCGCCTCGACCAGCACCACGTCGCCCTTGCGCAGTTCATCCGCCTTGACGCTCACCGTGCCGCCGTGCGCATTGTCGGGGTTGGTGCATTTCTTGGCAAAGACGGTCTGGCGCATGCCGCGCAGCGCGGCGGCCTGCGCGCGGCTGCGTCCCTCGGCCAGCGCCTCGGCGAAGTTCGCGAACAGCACGGTGAACGCCAGCCAAACGGTGACCGCGAGAATGAACGCCGGAGACGCCTCGCCGCGGCCGGTGAGCGCCTGCGCATACAGCGCGGCCGTCAGGATCGTGCCGATGTACACGACGAACATGACCGGATTTCGCCACTGCACCCGAGGGTCGAGCTTCTTCACCGACTCGAAGAGCGCCGGGCCGATCAGTTTCCGATCGAACAAAGTCAGTTCTTGCCGGGACATGGTTTCTCTCAATGAGCGGCGGTGAGCATGAAGTGCTCGACGACGGGCCCGAGCGCAAGCGCCGGCACGTATGTCAACACCCCGATCAGCAGAATCGACCCGATCAGGAGCACGACGAACAGGGGACCGTGCGTGGGCATCGTTCCCTCGGTGACCGGCACCCGCTTCTTGGCGGCCAGCGCGCCCGCGATCGCGAGTGCCGCGACGATCGGCCAAAACCGGCCGAACCACATCGCGAGGCCGGTCGCCACGTTGAAGAAGAGCGTATTGGCGGAAATGCCGCCGAACGCGCTGCCGTTGTTGTTCGCCGCCGAGGAAAAGGCGTACAGGAGTTCGCTGAAGCCGTGGGGCCCCGGATTGGCAACCCCCGCCTTGCCCGCCGCCGCCGTCACGGCGACCCCCGTGCCGATCAGCACCACGAAGGGGGTCGTGAGGATGAAGATGGATGCGAGCTTCATTTCCTTCGCCTCGATCTTCTTGCCGAGATACTCCGGGGTGCGGCCGATCATGAGCCCGGCAATGAACACGCCGAGGATTGCGAAGATCAGGATGGTGTACAGGCCGGTGCCGACGCCGCCCGGGGCGAGTTCGCCGAGCTGTATCAAAAACAGCGGAACGAAACCGCCCAGAGGCGTCATGGAGTCGTGCATCGTATTGACCGCGCCGCATGAGGTGGCGGTGGTCACGGCGGCAAACAAGCTCGATGCCGCGATGCCGAAGCGCGTTTCCTTGCCCTCCATGTTGCCCCCAGCCTGGCCCGCGGTGGCCGCCTGGTCGACCTCCTGATGCGAAATGAGCGGGTTGCCGCGCTGCTCGCTGAAGTAGGCCGTCGTGGCGAGCGGCAAGAGCAGCACGAGCATCGCTGCGAGCAGCACCCAGCCCTGGCGCGTGTCTCCGACCATGCGGCCGAAGGTGTAGGTGAGCGCGAAGGGAATGACGATGATCGCCAGCATTTCGAGCAGGTTCGAGAATGGCGTCGGATTCTCATAGGGATGCGCCGAATTCGCGTTGTAGAATCCGCCGCCATTCGTGCCGAGTTCCTTGATGGCCTCCTGCGAAGCGACCGGGCCCATCGGCAGCGTCTGGAACTGGGTGGTGGCGGTCTCCGTCACGGGATTGCCGGCGGCATCCTTGACCGGGTTGCCCGCGGCGTCGGTCTTAGGGTTCTGATAGGTCAATGTCTCGACGGTCGCGGCCGCCTTGTAGCCGTCGAGATTCTGAATGACCCCCGTCCCGACCAGCGCCAGGGCGAGAACGGCAGCCAAGGGCAGCAGCACGTAGAGCGCCGCGCGGGTGACGTCGACCCAGAAGTTCCCGATCGTGGCCGCGGTGTTGCGCACGAAGCCGCGGACCAGCGCGATTGCCACGGCGATGCCGGTCGCGGCCGACAGGAAGTTCTGCACCGCGAGGCCCGCCATCTGCACGAGATAGCCCATCGTGGATTCGCCCGAATAGCCCTGCCAATTCGTGTTGGTGATGAAGCTGACGGCGGTATTGAAGGACGAGTCGGCGCTCACGGCCGTCATGCCCTGCGGATTGAACGGCAACCAGAATTGCAGGCGCTGCAGCGCGTACACGGCCACGCCGCCCAGCAGGTTGAGCATCAGCAGCGCGACGGCATATTCCGCCCACGCCATTTCCCGGCGCGCATCCACGCCGCACAGCCGGTACAGCCGCGCCTCCAGGGCGCCGCCCGCGCGCAGCATGAAATTGGGCTTGCCCTCCATGACGTCCGCCATATACGCGCCCAGCGGCCGCACGCACAAAAGCGCGAGGCCGATGAGCGTGAGCAGCAGCAACCAGAATTCCGTTGCGGAGGTCATCAGAATTTCTCCGCCCTGATGAGGGCGTACAGCAGGTACGCGAACAGGAACGCGGCCAACAGGCCGCCGAGCCAGTACCTCGTGCTCATTCCTGCCCTCCCAGCCGTCCGACGGCCCACACCAGAAGGTGGGTCACCGCGTAGAGGATCCCCAAACCCAAGACAAATACCATGTCCACGCGCCTGTCTCCTCGTGCTTGCCGAGCATCGAATGCTAGACGTTGGCGTGTGATTTTGATGTGAAGAATTGCGGCCCTTTGGGATCGCCTCGCCCGCGCCCCCTGCGTCATTCCCGCCGGCCGGGAAACTCTCGAAATGCGCGCAGCGCGCTGTCGATCTGAGCGCGCGAGACGTCCAGGTGCGTCACCAGCCGGGTGCGCGGCGCGACGGATGCGAGGATTCCCCGCCGCGACAGATGCTCCGACAGCGGTGCGGCCCGGCGGGCCGGGATGTCCACATAAAAGATGTTGGTTTGCGGCGCTTCGACTTCGTACCCCAGGTCCCGCAGGCCGTCGGCGAAATACGCGGCATTGTCGTGATCCTCGGCAAGGCGCTCGACGTTGTGCTCCAGCGCATAGAGCCCGGCGGCCGCCAGGATGCCGGCCTGCCGCATGCCGCCGCCCAGCGCCTTGCGCCAGCGGCGCGCGGCTGAGATCACCTCCCGGGAGGACACCAGCACCGAGCCGGCCGGAGC
The DNA here is from genome assembly GCA_963707765.1 of uncultured Gammaproteobacteria bacterium. GTDB lineage: Bacteria > Pseudomonadota > Gammaproteobacteria > Steroidobacterales > Steroidobacteraceae > Bog-1198. The sequence continues at coordinate 1,675,875 of CAVPQZ010000001.1, forward strand.
GCCCAGTCCCTTGGACAGGCAGACGGACACCGAATCGAATCCGGCCGCAGCCGTCCTGGGGTCCGTGCGCAGCTTCACCACAGCATTGAACAGGCGCGCGCCATCCAAATGAGTTCGCAGCCCGCGGGAATGCGCGAATGCGGTCGCCTCCCGCAGGTAGGAGACGGGCAGCACCTTGCCTCCCATGGTGTTCTCCAGCGCCAACAGCCGCGTGGTCGCGAAGTGCAGATCGTCCGGCTTGATGGCGGCGGCAATTCGCTCGATGGCGATGCCCCCATGAGGCTCGTTGTCGAGGGGCTGCGGCTGAATGCTGCCCAGCACCGCGGCCCCGCCCTGCTCGTACCGGTAGGTGTGCGCGTCCTGGCCCACGAGGTACTCGTCGCCGCGCGCGCATTGCGCCATCAAGGCGGCGAGGTTGCTCTGCGTGCCCGTGGGAAAGAACAGCGCCGCCTCAAAGCCGAAACGATCCGCCATGGCGTCCTGCAGCCGATTGACGGTCGGATCGTCGCCGTACACGTCGTCGCCGACCGCAGCGGCGGCCATCGCCGCACGCATGCCCGGCGACGGCCGCGTCACCGTGTCGCTTCGCAGGTCGATCGGGCTGCTCATGACGTCTCAGTGGAGCGGCATGAAGCCGTATTTCAGGAACAGCGCGTCGGCCGCGGGCGTACGCAAATAATCCTCGAATTGTGCGGCGCCGGTTTTCGCCGTCGCAGTCAGTGCGATCGGATAGACGATGGGCGGATGGCTGTCGGCAGGGAACGTATCGACGATGCGCACGGCTTTGTCGATGAACGCATCGGTTTCGTAGACGATGCCGAGCGGCACCTCGCCGCGGTCGACCAAGCTCAAGGCCGCGCGCACGTTCTCCGCACCCGCGATCCGACCCGCGACCGAATTCCAAACGCCGAATTTCGTCAACGCCGCGCGGGCATAACGCCCGACCGGAACCGAATCGGGATCGCCCGTGGCCAGCCGGCCCCTGCCGAGCGCTTCCGCCAGAAGAAACCCCGGTTCGATCTTGAGGCGCACGGTGCTGGCGGCCGGCGCGATCAGGACCAGCCGATTGCCGACCACGTTGCGCCGCGTTCCCGGCGCGACGAGCTTGCGTGCCTGCAGGTAATCCATCCAATCGACGTCGGCGGAGAAGAACACGTCCGCCGGAGCGCCGTTCTCGATCTGCCGTGCCAGGGCCGAACTCGCGGCGAATGACAGCTTCACGGGGATACCCGTCGAGTTTTCGAAGCCGGCGCCAAGTTGTCCGAGCACATCGGTCAGCGACGAGGCCGCGAATATCACGATGGCCGGACGTTGCGCATCGGCCGCGCGCGCCTGCGATGCCGGAGCGGCTGCCGCCGATCCCAGCAGCGTCAGCATCAGCGCCAACCACCGGGCCCCCCGGTGTTTAAGCCCACTGTGCGTCATGATCGCTGCGACCCTCCCTTCAAATTCCGAGGGGTCATTGTGACCTACCTTCGCGGCACAAGCGAACCGCCGCATGGCGCTCACGAGTCGGATAGAGGTGCACATTTTAGTTCACAATAGCAATATACAATTCTGTTTTATAAATATTTTTTTCAACCACATTGGCGCGCCCCGCGGCGCACGGCTAACGCACCCAAGCCTTCGCAGCGCGCGGGCGCCGCTCTGCCCCGGTTGTCGGGATGTGAGACAATCGCGGCTCCATGACTCATGAAATCGCTACGGATCGGACCCGCCTGCACGACCTGCGCGGGCAACTCGTCGGGTGGCTGGTGGGTTCGGCCTACCCCTTGTGGGCCCGGAACGGCATCGATCCCAAGAACGGCGGATTCGCGGAGGCGCTGGCACAGAACGGCGACCCGCTGCCGGAGGGTCGCCGCGCCCGGGTTCAGGCCCGGCAGGTTTACTCCTTCGCCCAGGCTCCCGGCTTCGGCTGGAACGGCGACTGCCGGCAAATCGTGCGACGAGGGATCGACTACTTTGCGGCCCATTACCGGCGGCCCGATGGACTGTTTCGAACCCTCGCCGGTGTCGACGGGACCCCGTTGGACGACCGGGCGCGCCTCTATGATCAGGCGTTCGCACTGCTGGGATACGCCGCCGCGGCCAGCGCGCTCGAGGCGCTCGACGAATTCGAGCCGCGAGCGGTGGCGCTGCGCCAGGCCATCGAGTCGCGTCTAGGCTCGTCCGATGGCGCGTTCCACTCGGACGAGAACCCAGGCGAGCTCTTCGAATCCAATCCGCACATGCATTTGCTGGAGTCCTGTCTCGCTTGGGGCGAGATCGGCAGCGATCCCGCCTGGAAGGTCTGGACGCAACGCCTGGTCGAGCTCGCCACGAATCGCTTCATTCACCCCCGCACCGGCGCGCTCGGCGAATTCTTCGCCCCCAATTGGCGGCCCGCGCCGGGGATCGCCGGGCGCCTCGTCGAACCCGGGCATCAGTTCGAGTGGGCCTGGCTGTTGCTGCGCGCGGCGGGCGGCCAGAGCGGTCCCTTGCGAGATGCGGCGCTCCGGCTGATTGCCATCGGCGAGAGCGCCGGAGTCCGTGACGGAGTGGCGATCAACTCGCTGCTCGACGATTTTTCCGTGCACGATCCCAAAGCCCGTTTCTGGCCTCAGACGGAACGGCTCAAGGCCGCGCTGTGCGCCGCCCAACTCACCGGCGAGCCCGCGTACTGGTCCATGGCGGTTGCCGCGGCGGCGAGCTTCCTGCCTTATATCGAGACCCGGGTCGCCGGGCTGTGGCTCGACATCCGCCGGCCCGACGGCACGATCGTCGATGCACCCTCGCCGGCGAGCAGCTTCTATCACCTGGTGGGCGCGATCAAGGCCCTGAACGACGCCGTGGCGGCCTGATGCGGCGGCCGTGCCGGTCATTCGAAGGCCGGCCCAGCGGCCGGCCGGCGGTTCCGCCGGGGGCCGTGTCAACCCGGGGGGCCCCTGCTTCGTTCATTAATTGCTTGGCGCTTGGTTCCGGAGGTGGGTCGTGGCTGATTCAAAGACGTTGAGATCGATCGCCCGCGGCGCTGCGATATGCGCCATGCTGGCGGCCGCAGCGGCGCTGGCGGAGGCGCCGGGGGACGCGGCAGCTGCCGCGCACGAATCCGGTGAGTGGCAGAAGCACGAGTATTCGTTCGTGTTCATGGGCTTCACCAGCACCTATTCCTGCGATGGGTTGGCGGACAAGCTGAAGCAGCTGCTCATCACGGCGGGAGCGCGTCCGGATTCCAAGGCGGTACCCGGCCCCTGCGCATCGCCTTTCGGGCGGCCGGACAAGCTGGCGCGGGCGGATCTGACATTTTACACCCTGGTCCCTGCCGGCACCGCCAATTCAGCGGGAGCCGCACCGGTCGACGCCGTTTGGAAGGCGGTCGCGTTCACCGATCATAACCCACGCTACCTCGCCATCGGCGACTGCGAACTGGTCGATCAATTTCGAGCCAGCGTGCTGCCGATGTTCACCACTCGCGCCCTGGACAATCACACGACCTGCGTTCCCCATCAGGAATCGGGCTCGAACATCGATTTGAAATTCGATTCGCTGACGGTTCCTCCGGCTCGGCCGAAGAAGCCGTAAGGAAAACCGCGGATGCGGGGAGGAACCGGCGGCTCGGGCGGGAAGGCCGCGGTCCTCGCCGCGACATGCCTGGCGGGCTGCGCGGGCGCCTCTCACGTCGTGACCGGGACACCGCATCCCGCAACCTCGCCCTCGCGGGTCACCGTGTACTCGACTGCACCGCCGGTATTCCAGGAAATTGCGGTGATTCGTGTACACCGTAAAACGCTGTTCAACGGGGGCGGCGAGCACAGCACCGATGTGGTCCTCGAACGGTTGAAGGTCGAAGCCGCCAAGCTCGGCGCCAACGGCCTGCTGCTCGACGGCTTCGACCAGGCCGAGACCCTGTCCCTCGGCGGCGGTGCCGGCACGGATTCCTATTCGGCTCATGGCACCGTCAACCTGAGCCTGGGCGCCGTGGTGGGCATCTTCAAGACCAGCGGCCAAGGCCGGGCGATTTACGTGCCGGGTGCGGCTCCCTGAGCGTGATCGGCCTCGACCTTCGCCACCGCGCGCCTCGCCGCCACCTGCCGGGCATGCTCGCCGAGGGAAGGAAACTTCGCGTGGAGCGCCGTGCTGTCGCCCGGAAACCAGGAGACCAGCATGTGCAGATAGGGGTCGGCCGCGGAATAGCGCTGCCCCAATAGATAGGGATTCAGGAATCCGCTCACGAACCCGAGCTGCGCGAGACAATCGCGCGTCCCCTGTTCGCGAATCGCCTCGGCATCGTCCTCGCCCCGCGATGAAAATCGATCCGCGTAATACACGCGAAGGGCGGAGGCGTAGACATTGGCGGACAGGTACACCATCCATTGCAAAAATTGCGCATGCGGAGTCGTACCGGGCCGCGGCGCAAGATCCGCCTCCGGATGCGCGAGCGCCAGATGAATGAGCATGGCGGCCGACTCGAAGATCGCCGTGCCGTCGGGCAGCACGAGGGCCGGCACCTTGCCGGTCGGATTGACGGCCCGAAACTCGGCTACCTGCGCCGCGCCGGTGCCCACCCAGATACGCTCAAAAGGCGCCCCGATCTCCTCCAGTGCGATTTGCACCGCGAGGGACCCCGAGCCGGGACGCCCGTACAGCTTGTATTCGGTCATGCTCGTTTCCTCCTATGCGCTCGCCGGACTGTGCCCGCCGCGGGAGTTCGCGTCCGATTTGATGGCCGATGATGCGTCCAGCACCACCTGCTCCAGAACCGCAAGATACTCGATGTAGCGCCTGCGGCCGAGGGGCGTGATCCGGCAGATGGTGTGGGGACGGCCGCGGTCGGCGCTCTTGGCTGCGGCGACCAGTTTCGCGTCCTCCAGCACCCAAAGATGGCGGTTCAGGTTGCCATCGGTCAAGCCGCAGAGCTGCTTCAGTTCGCCAAAAGGCAGCCCCTTCGGATGGGTGATCAGCGAGGTGAGGACGCTGAGGCGCGCTCGCTCGTGAATGACCCGATCGAGCCCCCCATAGGCGAAGCGGGAGCCGTGCTTATCGCGGGTGTTAACGATCTTCACCGGATTCCTCGAAGCCGTACTGCAGAACGGCCGCCACCAGCAATTGACCCAGGCCGAACGGGATGCCCATCTCCCAGGGTGAGAACGTCCGCGCCCCGCCCTGCGCCACCAGGCAGCCGAGGCCGCACGCGAGATACCACACCCCGACGCCGAACATTTGGCGCGGCAGGAACCGGCAGGACGAAAACACGCCGATGCTGAAGATCAACTGCCACAGCCCCGGCAGCATCCAGCGCTCGGCGGGTACCGACACGAACACCACCACGGTCAACATCACGCCGACCATCATGGCCGGCAGGAACTGTTCCAAGGCCGACTGCATCATCTCCCGGGCGTACCCCGAGTGCACGCGACGCGCCCGCATCACGGTTTCCAGGGTCGAGAGGGTCACGGCGACCGCCGCGGTCGCCACCCAGACGGCGACGAACGACGCGACGTCGCGCGCGGCGGCTTTCAGCCAAAACGACTGCGCGCCCGCCACCGCGAGGGCCAGGATTCCGCTCGCCGCCACCGACGCCGGGCCGTAGCCGCGGAACTGGGTGCCGCGCGCCACCTGCGCTCGAATCGCGCTGATTTCCGCCAGGACCTGGTTCAGATCGCTCAAACGAGAACTCCGGTACGCCTCGGCATCATGAGGCCTCAAGGATACTCATAGTCGCGTGCAAAACGATAGTAATAGCGCCGTACGATGACGCCGTCGCGCATCAAGACCCCCTCTTCGACCGGCCCCAGACCGCGCGGTCGATGCAGCAGTCGGGGCTCCGCCAGGTCGGCGGGATCCCAGGCCACCAGCAGCAGCGGCCGTCCCGATTGCCGCTCGGACGGGAACCATCGTTCATACATGAGCCCGACACCGTCGAACAAATGGGCGCTCGTCGTCGATGCGACCGCCCTCGCCTGGTCGTTCGAATAGAACGCGAGTTCACTGGCGATGGCGTACCGGTCCATGCCGACGACGAGCAGATTGTCGCCGTACTTCGCGCGCAGGGCATCGGCGACGCCGCCGACCTGCCGCCCGAAGTCGCGCCACCCGACCGGCACCAGTTCCGTGTGCCGGGAATATCCGACGCCGGGTACGCCCGCGACCAGGTAATACAGACCCAAGCCGTAGAACAGGAGCATCGCCAGCATGGTCGGCGGCCATGCCGCGCGCAGCCAGCGCCCCGCTCCGCCGCCGGCGGCCCGTGCAAATCCGCCGGCCATCAGCGGGAGAGCCGCCGTCCACGGCGCTCCGGTCCAATCGAGCTTCACCTCGTGACGCAGACCGAACATCGCGAACACGGCGATCGGCACCAGGACGGCCACCTGCAGCAGCCTCTGCGCCCGCCCGCCCATGTCGCCGCACACGGCAAATACCGCCGCCACCAACCCGACCGGCGTCAGGAGCACCATCGCGCCCCCCACCAGCTTGTGCAGAGAGAATCGCGGCGCCTCGGCCAGCCGTCGCGAGGTCTGAAATGCGAAGGATGCCCACTGATGCTGCGCATTCCAAATCAGCACGGGCGCGAACACGCAAACCGCGATCAGCAGCGCCGCGTACGGTTCCCACCTGCGGAACCAGCGGCGCGACGGCGGATCGAGCAGCATGAACAGCAAGGCCGCGACGCCCAGCAATCCGATGGTGTACTTGGAGATCAGGCCGATGCCGACGGCGACGCCGACTCCCAGCCAAGCGCGCGCGCTTCCCCCGATCAGGGCGCGCTCCAGGAAATACAACGCGGCGGCCCAGGCCGCCGTCAAGGGTGCATCCGGTGTCATCAGCAATCCGGACAGGAAAAAGAACGGCAGCGCCTGCGCCATGACCACCGCCACCAGCGCGCTCGTCTCTCCGAATACGTTTCGGGTCAGGCGGTAGATGAACAGCGCCGCCAACGCCCCGCAGCACAACGCCCCGAATCGGACGCCGAATTCGCCGTCACCGAATGCCGCGCCGCCCGCCCTGATCAGCCACGCCACCATCGGCGGATGGTCGAGATACCCGATGTCGAGGTGCCGGGAATAGTTCCAATAGTAGGTCTCCTCCGGAAGCAGTTCGACGAGTTTTGCGTACAGCAGCCGCAGGCAAAACGCGTACCCCACGACGACCATGGCGAACACCGGCCAGCCGCCGCGGCGAAAATGATTCATGTGCATGGGGTGTGATTGTATGATGCGCTTGGTTCAACCGGCAGAGATCACGCCATGCTCGAAGAATCTTCGGCGTCCGCCCGCATGAATCCCGAGGAGTTGCGCCTGCGGCGCGAGCTCGCCGATTTCTATCATTTGGTTCACCACCTCGGCTGGACCGAGCTCATTTTCAACCACATCTCGGTCCGGGTTCCGGGAACCGGCCATCAATACCTGGTCAACCCCTTCGGCCTGAATTACTACGAAGTCACCCCGGAGAACCTGCTCAAGGTCGGCGTGGACGGACGGCTCGTCGAACCCTCCGACTACCCCGCCAATCCGGCCGGTTTCGCCCTGCACGGGGCCATCCATGAGCATCGCCCGGACGTGAGCTGCGTGGCGCACACGCACACCAATGCCGTGTCGGCCGTGGCGATGAAACAATGTGGACTCGATCACAATAATTTCTACGGTGCGCAGCTGGCCGGCCGCGTGGGTTATCACGATTTCGAGGGCATCACGCTCTATCCCGAGGAACGAGGCCGGATGCTCGCGAGTCTCGGCGACAAGCACGTCCTGGTGCTGCGTAATCACGGCGTGGCCGTCTGCGAAAGGGACATTCCCACGACGTTCGTCCTGCTCTGGACGGTGCAGCGCGCGGCCGAGATTCAATGCCAGGCCGCGCAAATCGGCGGCGAGGACATCGCCCTCAGCGCCGCCGTGCGGGAGCGCTGCCGCAGCGCCGCGAGCGACCTCGGCAGCTATATGGGCCTGGCCCGGCTGGTGTTCGATGCTGCAGTGCGGAAAATGCGGGCGGGCACTTGAGTTTTTGCGACTCCCGCCGATAGCAGGCATGGGGAGTGCACTCCCACGCCGGTACGACGGCCGGCGAACCACCCTGTCAACGGAGTAGCGCATTATCATGATGAAGTCGCACGAGGCACCCACCTACAAGGTCGGAAAGAACAAATCGGTCGCACCCACCGGGGTGATGTCCCCCGACGACGCTCGTGCCGCCGCCATGCAGTTCCTGGGCGGCCTTGCGGCGGAGGTGTCGTCCGGCACCGTCGATCTGCCCTGCTTTCCGGACGTCGTGCTGCGCATCCGCAAGACGCTGTCGGACCCGAAGAACACGCCGGAAAAGACGGTGACGGTGGTCAGCGCGGAGCCGCAGCTGGCCGCCCGCCTGCTGCAAACGGCCAACTCCGCCGCCTTCAATCCCTCGGGCAAGCCCCTCACCGACCTGCGCACCGCGATCACGCGGCTCGGCCATCAAATGGTCCAGAGCGCGGCCATGTCCTTCGCCGTGCAGCACATGAAAAACGAGGCATCGCTGCGATCCATTGCCGGGCGCATGAACGAGTTGTGGAAGGAGAGCATATCAGTCGCCATGATCTGTCAAACCGTGGCGCGGCGTACCAAGGTCACTCCCGACGAGGCATTCCTGACCGGCCTGATGCACGGGATCGGCCGGCTGTACATCATGGTGCGGGCCGTGGAAAAGGGCGAAGAGTTCGGCATGTCGGCCGCTTTCCGCGAGCTGATCGACGGCTGGCATGCCTCGATCGGCAAGGCCGTGCTCGAGACCTGGGGCTTCCCCGAGGAACTCTGCGAGGCCGTGGCAGTTCAATCCGAGACCGACCTCCGGAACAAAGAACCCAATTTGTCCGATGTCCTCGTCGCGAGCATCGTGCTGGGCGAGACGCTGCGCAAGCCGGTGCCACGCGTGGTCAAGACCGAGGGCATCCATTCATTCGAAACGATCGGCCTTTCCGAGAAGGATAACGCCGACATCCTGACTCATACGGAGTATCAGCTCGGCTGCCTGCAGGAGGCGCTGGGCTGAGCTCGACCGCACCGGCGGGACGCGCCGGCCATGCCGATCGCCGGCATTCACCCGGCGATTCAGCGTTTCCCCGACAGCGCGCGTCGAGTTTTTTACATATCGGCTCGCAAATCGTGCGACATCACAGCGCGAACGCGCCTGCGAATCCTGATAATTGCCCGCGACACCCGGCAGCATGGATGTGATCGTCAGGGTGTCGATTCCGAAAAAGTCGCGCGCACGGATGCGCGCGCATAATGCCCGCTCACCCGATGAATTCACGGCTGAGGTTGCGCCGCAGGCGGTCCGCGCACGGCGTCCGGCCCACGACAGCCATGGTCTTCCGTGCATACCTGATTCACCGGGCACACTACCGGAGCGCCCTTCAGACAGCCGCGGGCATCGGCGCCGGGGTTCCCGGGCCCGCAGCGCTCTCGTCCATTGCACCGGCGGTGGTCGTCGCAGTCCGAATCGGTGACGCAGGTGATCGAGCCGGCGGCCCGCTCCTCGGTGGCCAGTTCGCCTTGTCCCGTGATCACGCCGGAGAGGGTGGAGTTCAGAAGCAAATCCGGCACCAGGCCCGTCGACGCGTCGACGTCCGCGGCCACCACCTCCCACGGCGGCGAGAGCGGACTGGAGGCGCGGTAGTAGAGGGCGAAGCGCAGCACGGCCTGCGGGTCGATCGGCGCGCTCAGGATCACCGGGATCAGGCGTGTCGAATCGCCCGGCCATGACTCCCCATGAGTCAGCGGCGCCCGCACCACGCCCTTCCCCGCCTCGTATATCCGCAGTTCCACGACGCTGCCGGCCGCGAGCTCGGTGTGGCCGGTCACGATTCGCACCTGCACGCGCGCGGTGGGCGCCGCGACTGCGCGCGGCAGGCTCCACGCCAATGCCATCAGAAGCGTTGGAATCAACAGCAGTGGGCCGCGCGCTTTCAATGGGACCTCAGAACCGAAACGACGCTCCCCTCATGATATCCGATCACCGGCGTTGCGGGACGCTAGAATGCGCGCCATGACCGACGCACTGCACGACGCGTTGAAGCGCGCCTTCGGATTCGACGCCTTTCGCCCGCGCCAGGAGTCCGTGGTTCGCGACATCCTCGCGGGACGCGATGTCCTGGCGGTCATGCCCACGGGCGGGGGAAAATCGCTGTGCTACCAGCTGCCTGCGCTGCTGCAGCCGGGCGTGAGCATCATCGTTTCTCCTCTGATCGCGCTCATGCAGGACCAGGTGCGCCAACTGCTCGACAACGACATACCTGCAACCCTCATCAATTCCAGCATCGAGCCCGCCGAGATCTCCCGGCGGCTGGCCGGGCTGCTCGAAGGCCGCTACAAGCTGGCGTACCTCGCCCCCGAACGGCTCATGCTTGGCGAGTTTCTCGATGGTCCTGTCAGGCGCCTGGCTGCGAACCCCGGCATCAACGCCTTCGTCGTGGACGAGGCGCACTGCGTATCCGAGTGGGGCCACGATTTTCGGCCCGAGTACCGCCAGCTGTCCGCCCTGCGCCGGCGGCATCCCGAGATTCCCATATTGGCATTCACGGCAACGGCCACCGCGCGCGTGCGCGCCGACATCGCCGCCCAGCTGGCATTGCGCGACCCGGTCGTCCACGTGGCGAGCTTCAATCGCCCAAATCTGTTCTACCGGGTCCGGTCCAAGACCAAGCGCAGCATTCACGATTTGCTGGCGCAGGCGCGCGAAGGCGGCGCCGGCATCGTGTATTGCCTGTCGCGGCGCCGCGTCGATGAGCTCGCCTCGGAGCTTCAGTCCGCCGGCATCCGGGCGCTGCCCTATCACGCCGGACTCGACGCCGCGACTCGTCGCGGCAATCAGGAAGCCTTCATCCGCGATGACGTGCAGGTGATCGTTGCGACCATCGCCTTTGGAATGGGGATCAACAAACCGGACGTCCGATGGGTGGTTCATTTCGATCTGCCACGGAGCCTGGAGAGTTACTATCAGGAATCGGGGCGGGCGGGCCGGGATGGGGATTCCGCCCGCTGCACGCTGTATTTCGGCGCATCGGACCTTAGAACCGCGGAGTTCTTGATTCAGCAGAAAGTGGATCCCGACACCGGGGAACCGCTCGACCATGAGCAGCGCATCGCCCGTCAGCAGTTGCGCGAGGTGCTGAGTTACGCGGAATCGAGCGAGTGCCGGCGAGCCATCCAGCTGCAGTATTTCGATGAGCGCTATGCGGCCCCCTGCGGCGCCTGCGACAACTGCTGCGAGCCACGTGACACCCTTGACCGCAGCGTCGACGCGAAGCAATTCCTCTCATGCGTCGCGCGCCTCGGCCAGCGCGGCGAGCGCTTCGGCGCAACCTACATCATCGAGATTCTGCGCGGCGCGCGCACCGAGCGGTTGCTGCGCCGCGGCCACGACTCGCTGAGCGTCTACGGCATCGGCCGGCAGTGCTCCGCCGATGAATGGCGCAACCTCGCGCGCTCGCTTGTGCACCAGCGGTTGATCGCGCAGAGCCAGGACGGCTTTTCCGTCCTGTCGCTCAACGAGGCAAGCTGGCAGGTGCTGCGGGGCGAGCGCCCGGTGATGGTCGCCCGCGCGTTCAAGGCCCGCAGCGAGCAACCGGCGCCGGTCTCCGCGGCGTCCCCGAGGGAGCACGACCTCTTCGAGCGGCTGCGCGCCCTGCGCAAGCAATTGGCCGATACCCAGGGCCTGCCGCCCTACGTCATTTTTCACGATGCGACATTGCGCGAAATGGCGGCCCGCAGGCCGACCACGCTCGACGAATTCGCCGGCATCCGCGGCGTGGGCCAGGGCAAGCTCGCGCGCTACGGCCAGCAGTTCATCGACGCGCTCCGCGAATAGCCGCCTCCGCTTCGGGCTCCGGCTGCCCGGAGCCGCGCCGGCCGCCCCTTCATCTCGCCGGCGTGAGCCCCCGATACTTCATCATGGCATCGATGCGGGGCGGCCGGCCGCGCCAGGCGGCGTACAGGGAGGCGAGATCCTCGGTATTGCCGCGGGATAGGATCATGCGGCGAAACCGCTCGCCATTGGCGCGCGTGAGCCCGCCGTGCTCCTCGAACCACTGGTAGGCGTCGTCGTCGAGCATCTGCGTCCACAGGTAGGCGTAATAGCCCGCCGCGTAGTCGCCGTCCCAGATGTGGCTGAAATAGCTGGACCGATAGCGCGGCGGCACGGCGGCGATGTCGAGATGCGCCCGCGCCAGCGCCTGCTTCTCGAAGTCGTCCGCATTCTGCAGCGGCGCGTCCGCCGGCAGCGAGTGCCACTGCATGTCGAGTTCCGCCGCGGCCAGCAACTCGGTGAGGTCGTATCCCTCATTGGAATTCGCCGCCTTCTGGAGCTTCTCGAACATGTCGGCGGGCATCGCCTGCCCGGTCGCGACGTGCCGGGCATAGTGGTCGAACACGGCGGGATAGGACGCCCAGTGCTCATTGAACTGCGAGGGGAACTCCACGAAGTCCCGCGCGGTCGCGGTGCCGGCCAAGCTCGGGTAGCGCGCGTTCGACAGCATGCCGTGCAGTGCGTGGCCGAATTCGTGGAACATCGTGCGCACGTCATTGAAGGTGATCAGCGCCGGCTCGCCGGCGGCGGGCTTGGGAAGATTGGCCACGTTGAAGACCACGGGAAGCGTGCCCCGCAGCGATGACTGCGTCACGAACGAGGACATCCAGGCGCCGCCGTTCTTGTTGTCGCGCTTGAAATAGTCGCAGTAGAACAGCGCCAGAGGCTTTCCGTCCGCGTCGTCCACCTGGAACACGCGCACGTCCGGTTGCCACACGGGAATGTCCTTCCTCTCCTTGAACGTGATCCCGTACAGCCCGGTCGCGGCATAGAACACGCCGTTGAGCAGCACGTTCCCGACTTCGAAGTACGGCTTCACCGCGGCCTGCTCGATGCCGTACTTCGCCTTGCGAACCTGATCGGCGTAGAAGTTCCAGTCATAGGCCTCGAGCGTGAAGCCGCCGTGTTGCGCGTCGATCAGCGCCTGGATGTCCCCGCTCTCCTGTGCGACCTTGCCCGCGGCGGGCGCCGCCAGGGCGTTCATGAACTCGAGCGCCGCGTCCGGCGTCTTCGCCATCTGATCCTGAAGCTTCCAGGCCGCGTAATTCGGGTAGCCGAGGAGCTTTGCCCGCTGCGCGCGCAGCTGGGCGAGCCGCGTTTCGGCATCCCGCGTGTCGTTCGCGTCGCCGCGTTCGGCCCGGCCCCACGAGTTCTCGAATATTGCCCGCCGGGTCGCCCGGTCGGTCAAGGACGAGAAGACCGGCTGCTGCGTGGTATTTTGCAGCGCCAAAATATAGCCGTCCAATTTCCTCTCGGTTGCCGCCTGGGTCGCCGCCGCCAGCTGCGCATCGCTCAATCCGGCCAGGGGGGCCGGCGTGGCCGCGTGGAAGGCGGCCTCCTTGGTCGCCGCCAGGAGCTTCGTGGCGAAGGAGTCGGAGAGCTTCGATTCCTCCTCGTTCAAGCGCCGCAGCGCGGCCTTGTCCGCGTCCCCGAGCTTTGCGCCCGAGTGCACGAAATCGTCGTACGTCACCTCGATCAGTCGGCGGGACTCCGCGTCGAGACGGCCGCTATTGCGCCGCGCGTAGACGGAGGCGATGCGGGCGAACAATTTCGGATTCAAATGGATGGCGTCGTAGTGGGCGGCGAATTTCGGGGCCAGCGCGGCCTTGGCGGCCTGCAGTGCCGGGTTGGTGTTCGCATCGGCCACCGCGAAGAACGCCGCGCGCGCCCGTTCCAGCAGCTCGCCGCTCTTCTCGAGCGGGATCAACGTGTTCTCGAAGGTCGGCTTGGCCGGATTTTCCGCCACGGCGCGCACTTCGGCCTGCTGGCGGGCCATGCCGGCCTCGATGGCCGGCTGGAAATCCGCGTCCTTGATCCGGTCGAAGGGCGGCGCTTGGAACGGCAGGATGCTCGGCGCATAAAACGGATTGTTCGGCCCGAACCCTGCCTCCGCCGCAAAAGGCGCGGCCGCAACGCCCAACCACGCCCCCATGACGAGACCCAAGCGCATCACTGCCGACATGCTTTCCCCCGGGCGTCAATCGACGCCGCGACGCTCTCCCCCTAGCTCGCCACCGCCGTCGGCTTGGCAGCCTCCGCGATCACTGCGTCGGCCACGTTTTTCGGGACCGGCTCGTAATGCGAGAACTCCATGGTGTAGGAGGCGCGGCCGCTGGTCATCCCGCGCAGCTGTCCGATGTAGCCGAACATCTCCGACAACGGCACCGTCGCCACTACGGCGATGTTGCGTGCCGCGCTCGAGCTGGTCCTGAATCATGCCGCGGCGGCGGTTGATGTCGCCGATCACGTCGCCGAGATAATCACCCGGGGTGACCGTCTCGACCTTCATGACCGGTTCGAGCAATATCGGCCCGGCCTTGCGTATGCCCTCGCGGAAGGCGGCCTTGGCCGCGATTTCGAAGGTGAGCGCATTCGAATCGACATCGTGGTAGCTGCCGTCGGTCAGGGTCGCGCGAAAATCCACGGTTGGATATTTCGCCAGCACGCCGTCTTCCTTCTGGATCTTCAGGCCCTTCTCCACCGCCGGCACGTACTCCTTGGGGACCGATCCGCCGACGGTCTTGTCCACGAACTCGAAGCCGGCGCTGCGCTCCAGCGGCTCGAAGGTGATCCAGACTTCCGCGAACTGGCCGGATCCGCCGGTTTGCTTCTTGTGGATGTACTGTTCCTCGATCTTCTTGGTGATCGTCTCGCGATAGGCGACCTGCGGCTCGCCCATGGTGCCCTCGACACCGAACTCCGTGCGCATGCGGTCCAGCGTCACCTCCAGATGCAGCTCGCCCATGCCGCGCAGGATGGTCTGGCCCGTCTCCCGGTCGGTCTCGAGGTGCAGCGAAGGATCGGCGCGGACCATCTTGCCGAGCGCTGCGCCGAACTTTTCCTGCTCCGCCTTGACCTTGGACTTGACCGACACGCTGATGACGGGGTCCGGAAAGCGCATGCGCTCGAGCACCACCGGATTCGCCGAATCGCACAGCGTGTCGCCGGTCTCCGTCTCCGCGAGAGAAACGAGAGCGATGATGTCGCCGGCGCGCGCCTCCTCGATGGGGTTCGCCTCCTTGGCGAACATTTCCACCATGCGGCCGATTTTCTCCCGCTTGCCGCGCGTCGAATTCTGCACCGAGGCGCCCTTGGTCAGGACGCCGGAATATACGCGTATGAACGTGAGCGCGCCGTACGCGTCGTTGATGACCTTGAAGGCCAGCGCCGAGAACGGCTCATCGTCCGAACATTTGCGCTCGCCGATGGTGTGGCCGTCCGCGTCCACGGTCTTGATGGCCGCAACGTCGGTGGGAGCCGGCAGGTAGTCGACCACGGCGTCGAGGACCTGTTGCACGCCCTTGTTCTTGTAGGACGAGCCGCACAGCACCGCGGTGAATGCCGAAGTGATCGTGCCCTTGCGCACACACTTGCGCAGCACGTCGGCCGAGGGCACGGTGCCGTGGGTGAGGTAGGCTTCCATGGCCTCATCGTCCTGCTCGAGGCAGGTGTCGATCAGCTCGGTGCGGAATTTCTCGATGGAGGCCAGAATCGCGCGGTCGCTGGGCACGGTGATCTTGAGCTGATCCGCGATGTCGGGCGTGATCTCGAGAACCTGCCACTGGGCGTCCTTGTCGTCCGAGTCCCAGACGAGGGCCTTCATCTCGACCAGGTCGATCATGCCCTTGAAATTGTCCTCGGAGCCGATCGGCAACTGCACCGGCAAGGGGCGCGCGCCGAGGCGCTTCTTGATCATGTCGACGCAACGCAGGAAATTCGCGCCGCTGCGGTCCATCTTGTTGACGTAGCACATGCGCGGCACGCCGTAGTTGTCGGCAAGCCGCCAGTTGGTCTCGGATTGCGGCTCCACGCCGGCGACGCCGTCGAACACCACCACCGCCCCGTCGAGCACGCGCAACGAGCGATTGACCTCGATCGTGAAGTCGACGTGGCCCGGAGTGTCGATGAGATTGATCTTCTTGTCGCGCCAGAACGCCGAGACCGCGGCGCTCTGAATGGTGATGCCGCGCTTTTGCTCCTGTTCCAGGTAATCGGTCGTGGTCGACGTCTTCAAATCCTTGGTATCGTGAATGTCGATGATGGTGTGCTTACGCCCCGTGTAATACAGGATGCGCTCGGTCGTCGTCGTCTTGCCGGCGTCGACGTGGGCGATGATGCCGATATTGCGGATATCGGAGAGTGGGGTTGTGCGGGCCATTTCAAGATTCCATGACAGTTCAAGGTGAATGGATCCAACCGGATTGGAGGCAACGCCAAGTCATCGCCATCTTCAGACGATCACGTGCTTGGGGTGTGCGACTAGCCAGGCTGCTAACGGGCGCAGAGTTTGACACGGCGCCGGGGAAGTGTCGAAAAAAAGTGCGCTAATTTGACCTTAAGGCCCGGATTAGGCCTCTGAATGGGCGATTTGCGCGCCGGGTACCCATGGTCCGAACCCGCAACCTTTGCCAGGATCGAGGGTTTCCCCGACCCGCCCTACCACGGAATCGTCACTTCAGGGTCTTGAGATAGTCGATCACCGCCGCCCGCTGCGCGGAATCCGGGACTCCGGAGAACGGCATGAGGTTGCCCGGCACGACGTCCTGCGGGTTCGCCAGGTAGCGGTCCAGGGTGCCCTCGTCCCACACGATGCCGGCGGCCCGCATGGCACGGCTGTAGCGGAAGCCGGCCACGCTGCCGGCTTTGCGGCCGAAGACGCCCTTGAGCGTGGGTCCGGCGCCAAGGCTGCCATCCGTCGAGTGGCAAACGGCGCATTGGCCGAAGCCGGCGGGGGCCGCCTCCCAGAGGCCCGGGCGCGCACTCCCCAGATCCCCGGCCGCGGCCGGCTGCTGGCCCTTGCAGGGCGCCGACACCACCAGGCTGCACGCCAGAGCGGCCAACCATGGACCGCGGCAGGCGCTCGTCATAGCCGATTCGGCCTCGAGATATAGCGCAGCAGATCGTCCCCCAGCCGCAGGGCGAGTGCAGCCAGCGGTCCCGTCGGATTGTAACCCGAGTTGTGAGGGTAGACCGACGCGCCCACCACGAACAAGTTGTCCGCGCTCCAGTGCTGCAGATGCGGCGACACGACGCTCGAACGGGGATCGGCCCCCATGATGGTGCCTCCGGTCACGTGGGTGGTTTGATATTCGCGCGTATCGAACGGGCCGCGGTAGCCGCGGACGGAGCCCATGATGTCGGGGCCCATCGCCTTGCAGATCTCGCCGATCCGCTGCGTCACCCAGTGCGACATCCTGATCTCGTTGTCGCGAAAATCGAAAGTCATCCGCAGCAAAGGCAGGCCGAAGTCGTCGGTGTAGTCGGGGTCGAGGTCGAGGAAATTCTCCCGGTGCGGGTAGCAGCTGCCCTGCGCCGCCACGCCGAACGAGTGGGCGTACCAATCGGCATTGGCCTTCTTCCAGGCGCTGCCCCAGCGAGGCGTGCCGGGAGGCGCGCCGCGCCAGCCGATGGGGCGCCCGTTGCTGACGCCGGCGGTGATGTTCGCACCCCCCAAAAAGTCGTGCGGGCCATGATCGAAATTGTCGTTGTTGAAATCGTCGATTGCGGTGAAGGTGCTGCCTGCGGCGAGAAACGGATTGATCCATCGATCGCGAAAAAACACGCTGACGCCGGAGACCGTCTGGTAGCAGAAGTTCTTGCCCACCACGCCGCGTCGCGCCGCCGGATGGTAGGCCTCGCCGATGCCGCCCAGCAGCAGCAGGCGGGTGTTGGTCATCGTGAAGGCCGCCAGCACCACGACGTCGGCCGGCTGCTCGTATTCGTCGCCCGTTTCCAGGTCGAGGTAGCGCACGCCGAGGGCGCGCCGCGTGGACCTGTCGTAATCGACGTGCAGGACCTGCGCCCGCGTGCGCAGCTCGAAATTCGGGCGAGCCCGCAGTACCGGATACAGGAGGTGATCGGGGGTCGACTTGGCGAGCGCCTCGCACACGAAGCGTTCGCAGTGGCCGCAATACTGGCAGCGGCCCAGCCGCCGGCCGTCCGGGTTCAGGTACTCGCCTGAGGAGTTTGCGGCCGGCACGGGAAACGGCTCGTGGCCGAGACCCGCCGCGGCCTCCGCGAAGATCGAACCGGCCTCGGTGACCTCGAGCGGCGGCTGCGGATACTCGCCGCGGCGCGGCGCCTCGAACGGGTTGCCGCCCGGATGCAGGATCCCGCCGATGTTGCCCGCCTTCCCGGACAGGCCGAAGATCTGCTCGAAGAGCTCGTGATAGGGCTCCATCTCGCCGTACGCGGTGCCCCAATCCTGCAGCGGCATGTCGGCGGGTATCGCAGACCTTCCGTAGCGCGACTCGTAGCGGGTGCGCAGCACCGGATCGTACTCCGACCAGCGCCACGTGGTCCCGTTCCAATGGCTGGCCGCGCCGCCAACGCCCTCGCCCGGCAGGAACGCCTTCATGTAGCGCACCGGCAGCGAGGTCTCGTGCCGCGAATGGCGCAATGTGTACGTTTCCCGCTGCCAGTTTTGCATGAGGCCCTGGCGCTGCGCCCAGCGCAGTTCGTCGCGCTGCGACGGCAAGCGCGCTTCGGCGCCCAGCGTGTGGTCCACGCCCCGCTCGAGCACGAGCACGTCGATGCCCCGCGCCGTCAACTGCCGCGACACCAGGGCGGCGCACAGCCCTCCTCCCACGATGACGACGGTGCGGCGCGGAAGGCGTTTGGTCATGGCCGCCGCCCTCACGAAAAATCGTCGATCGACTTGGGAGCCTTGGCACCGGGATGGGGTTTGCCGCGGTAGCGCACCATGTCCAGCGCATAGGTTGCCGGGAGACCGGGATAGCCCACCAACTTCCAGAACACGGCCTTGCGATTGCCGCCATAGATCGGATCGGCAAAGCAGGCCTCGACGAACAGCGGGTAGACGAGTTCGTCGAGCCAGGATGCGAGGGGCAGACGCTCGTCGGTCACCCGCCCGCTCGCAATCCCTTCGAGCACGGCTTCCGCGTCGACTGCCCTCAGTTGGTCGAAGGTCGTGCCGCGCTCCCGCAGGCACGCGGCATTGACGGCAGCCAGCCCGGCCTTGAAAAATTGCTCGGGCGTGAGCGGCAGTTGCAGGCCCATCTGCGGCTTGCCGTGCCGGAACGGACCGCGCTGGTAGCGGCCGGCTCCCTTGCCGAAGGGGCCCGCAAGCTGGCGATCGATGTAGGCGGCGAGTCCGCAATCCACGCCGCCGGGGGACCATTCGTCCGCGGGGCACATGAGGTTGACCAAGGTCTCCACGAAAGCGGCCTCGTCGGGGCCGAGCGAATAATAAGGATTCGACGCGGCGGATCCGCTCGTGGCGCCGGTCGGAGTCGCGGCCGCAGCCTCCGCGTCGGCCGCCGCGGTCTGCGGCTTTGCAAAGGATCCCAATCCCGCCAAACCCACCTGCAGGAGAAAATTCCGCCGATCGCTCGGGTAGTCACTCTCAGCCATGCAAGCCCCTCGTGTTTCCTGCGATGGTACAGCAAGGTATGCTGGGTTAGGCTTGCCTAATTGGCCTGGCGCACAGGTGATGACTGACCGACAATCTCGCCGCCTCGACCTGCCCACATCCCCCTGGAGCAATGATGAACGATGATCGTGCCTCATCCGCGCTGAGCCGACGCGCCCTGTTTCGCATGATAGGCGTCACGGCGGGCAGCGCCGCGATGTATCAAGCCATGAGCGCGCTGGGCTTCGCCGCGGACTCGCCCTATGCGGGCCCCGTCGATTTGCAGCATGCGCCGCGCGGCGCGTCGGTGCTGGTCCTGGGCGCCGGCATGGCGGGCATGACGGCCGCGTACGAGCTGCGCAATGCGGGCTATCGTGTCCAAGTGCTCGAATTCAACGGCCGGGCGGGCGGGCGGAACTGGTCGCTGCGCGGCGGCGACCGGTACACCGAACTGGGCGGGGCCGTGCAGGAATGCCAGTTCGACAAGGACCTGTACGTCAATCCGGGCCCGTGGCGCATTCCGCACCATCACCGGGGCATGCTCCACTACTGCAAGACCCTGGGCGTGCCGCTTGAAGCATTCGTGCAGGTGAATTACCAGGCCTACCTGCACAACAGCGGCGCATTCGGCGGCAAGCCGCAACGTTATCGCGAGATCAAGGCCGATTATCAGGGCCATGTCGCGGAGCTGCTCGCCAAGGCGACGCGCCAGAGTGCGCTGGATTCCCGGGTGAGCACGGAGGACCGGGAGAAGCTGCTCGAATCGCTGCGCGAGTGGGGCGCACTCGACGCCAATTTTCAGTACGTGTCGAGCGAGGAGACCAGCGACCGGCGCGGATTCAAGAAGCCGCCGGGCGGAGGGTTGACCGCGCGCCCCACGCCGTCCGAGCCCATCGGCCTGACCGACATCCTGAAATCGGATCTCTGGCAGAACATTCCGAACGGCGATATCTACGACATGCAGACGGCGTTGTTCCAGCCGGTGGGCGGCATGGGCCGGATCGGCGAGGCGTTCGGGCGCGAACTCGGACCCTTGATCCGTTACAACGCGAAAGTCGTCGACATCCGGCAGGATGATCGCGGCGTCACCGCCACCTATGTGGATCCGGCCGCGCCGGATGTCCGGATGACGGCGCGCGCCGATTGGTGCCTGTGCACGATTCCGCTGTCCATCCTGGCGCAAATACCCATGAATGTGAGCCCCCCGATGGCGCGCGCGATCTCTGCGGTTCCGTACGCGTCGGCCGTGAAAGTGGGACTGCAGTTCAAGCGCCGCTTCTGGGAGGAAGACGAGCACATCTACGGCGGGATCTCCTACACGAACCTGCCGATCCTGAACATCGGCTACCCCAGCACCGGGTACCACAGCGGCGGCAAGGGCGTGCTGCTCGGCGCCTACATATGGGGGCCGCACGCCATGGAGTTCACCGCGATGACCCCCGCCGAGCGGGTTCGAAAGGCGGTCGAGTACGGCAGCCAGATCCATCCGCAGTATCCGGCCGAGTTCGACAACGGCGTCGCCGTGGCCTGGCATCGGTCCCCGTTCACGATGGGTTGTTTCGGAATCTGGAGCGAGGATGCGCGTGCCGCGCACTACGATGACCTGTGCCAGGTCGACGGCAGGATCGCCCTGGCAGGAGAACACGCATCGTTCATCACGGCCTGGCAGGAAGGCGCCGTCACCTCGGCGCTGGATGCCGTCGGGCGCCTGCAGCAGCGGGCCGTAGCCGAAGGGGACAAGGCATGAGGCAGCCAACCATCGGCCGGCTGCCCTGGAGCCGCGCCCTCGCACTGCTGGCCGCAATCATCGGCTGCGCCGCGCACGCCGAGGCGCCCGCGCCCGCCGCCGCCGAAGCAGGCGGCCCGGGCAGCGGCGCGCGGATCTTCTCCCACATCTGCCAGGGATGCCACATGCCCGACGCGCATGGCGCGGCCGGCGCCGGCCATTACCCACAGCTGGCCGGCGATCCCGCCCTGGCCTCGTGGCAATACGCGGCGACGACCGTGCTCAACGGCCGCAAGGGAATGCCGCCGTTCGGCCGGCCGGGCGCGCGCTACTCCGGGTTCCTGAATTTCGTGATGGTTTACCTGACCGACGCCGAGGTTGCGGATGTGGTCAACTACGTGCGAAGCAACTTCGGCAATCATTTCAAGGAGACCGTCACGGCTGCGCAGGTCTCCGCGCTGGCGCATCCCGGCGCCGGTCGCGCATCGACCGGGCCGGCCGCGCATTGACCGCATGGAGTGAGTCGCACCGGGAGGTCGCGGGTGGATTGGAGATCATTCGCTTTTGGATCCGCGGTCTTTGCCGCATTGACGGCGATATTCGGCAAGGTCGGCGTCGCCGAGCTGAACTCGGACCTCGCCACGTTGATCCGAACCGTGGTCATCCTGATCGTGAGCGCGGCGATCGTGTCGGCGCGCGGCGAATGGCAGCGGCCCGGCGCCCTGTCCGGACGGGGAATGATTTTTCTGGTGTTGTCCGGAATCGCCACCGGTCTGTCCTGGCTCTGCTATTACCGCGCCCTGCAGTTGGGGACCGCCTCCCGCGTGGCCAGCATCGACAAATTCAGCGTGGTCCTGGTCGTGATCTTCGCGGCGGCGTTTCTCGGCGAGCGCCTGACTTGGAAGAGCGGCTTCGGCGCGATCTGCGTCGCCGCCGGCGCCCTGCTCATGGCGCTCTGACCCGGGCCCTCGGGCCGGGCGGCGCGCGTTGCCGCGCACGACTCGGACGGGCGTGCTACAGCTTGCGGTCGATCTTTGCCCGAAGGTCCTGCGCGCGCCGGGAGTACAGGCGCTTGGCGAGCGAGCGCGCCTCGCGCTGCAACGAGGCGCGGCGCGCCAGGACCCGCCCGGCCCACACTTGCACGACGCTGGAATCGCAGGCCAATCCCTCGGCGCTCGATATCTGTTCCATGCGCCGCTTCAGCACCGCGAGATCGTGATCCTCGCCGAGGCACTGGGCAAGCCGGTCGGATTGTCTTCTCACGGCGGCGAATCGGGCGCCCGAAATCCGCGACAGCAGGTCGATCTGGTTGAAAAGGTACTTCGCCTGCTTGCGCAACTCGTGCAGCCGCTCATCGGTGGGGCTCTTTCTCGCCTTCGCGAATGCCCGCTGTCCGCTCCGGTAGACCCTCGACACGCCGGCGCCGGCGCCCCGCTCGAGGCCGCCGGATGCCAATCGGGCGATGCGGCGCTTCACGTCCTGGACCGACTTGCCCGTGCCGGACCGGACCTGCAGCCGCTCCCGGCATTCGCGCCAATCGTGCTGGAGGGCCCGCGTTACGCAGACCCCGAAGGCCTTCTCTCCTCCGGAATCCTCCGGCGAGCGCAGGGCCGCGAACGCATTCAGGACGGCCTTCGCATCCCGGACTGCGGCGAGCGGTTTCGCGGCGTCGCGGAGCGCCAGATTCTCCCGCCGAAAGGCGGCTTTTCCCATGCCGGCTCGCAACAGCCGCAGAATCGCCCGCGCGCGCTTCAGGTCCTTGCGCGCGTCGTGCACGGCCGGGTCCCGCGCGCCGAGTTCCCGCAGCCCTGCGACGGCCTGATCGAGCTGGGCATACAGCAGCGCGCGAACCTTGTGCATGGCCGAACCGCGTGGCGGCATTCTTGATCCCAATGCCCGCAGTTGAGCGAATTGATTGGCTGCCGGGTCACGGCGATCTTAGGTAGTATGTGCGTCGAAGACAATCATGGAAACCACGATGCCTCGACCCATTCGACGCCGCGACATCCTGGCCGGTGCGGGCGCCGTTCTGGCGGTGAGTGCGCTGCCCGGTTGTGCGTCGGTGGGGCGCGATGATCGGGCGCATCCGGGCACGGAACCGCGTTTGGAGCTGGCCCCGCTTCGCGCCGGCGCGGACCGCATCACTCGGATCACGGTCTGTACGCGGCCCTTTCGCGCACAGGGCCCGAGGATCGAAGTCGAACGGGTGGGGGACAAGAATGTCGTTCACAACTACGGTCACGGAGGCAGCGGCTGGTCGCTGTCGTGGGGATCGGGCGCCCTTGCGGTGCAGCTCGCCATGGCCACGGGCGAACGGGATCTGGGCGTCATCGGGTGCGGCGCGCTCGGGCTGACGTCGGCGATCCTTGCGCAGCGGGCCGGCGCGCGCGTGACGATCCACGCGAAGGAACTTCCGCCGGACGTGCGTTCCTCGCTCGCCACCGGCGTATGGACGCCGGATTCGCGGATTTGCTTCGATGAGCACGCGACCCCGGCGTTCAAGCAGAGCTGGGCGGCGATGGCCCGCGCGTCTTACGAGAGGTATCAATCCTACCTGGGGCTGCCGGGCAACCCGGTGGAGTTCTTCGAGTCCTATTTCGTCTCGGATGCCGCGGCCACGGGGCGCCGCCGCGCGCCGCCTTCCGATGTGCGCCCGGCCTTCGCCGAACTGCAGCGTGAATTGATTCCCGATCTGATACCCAACGCCGTGCCGTTCCCACCCGGCAGGCACCCGCTCGGGAATCATTATCTGAGGAAAAGCACGTTGATGATGTTCAATCTGAGTTCCTATTCGCACCTGCTGTTCTCCGATTTCCTCGCCAACGGCGGCAAGATCAACATCGCGGAGTTCCACGTGCCGGCCGATTTCGCGGCACTGCCTCAGAGGACTTTGATCAACGCCACCGGTTACGGGGCGCGGGCATTGTTCAACGACCGGTCGATCACGCCCGTGCGCGGGCAATTGGCGCGCCTGATTCCCCAGCCGGAGATCAACTACGGGCTGTTCTACCGCGACGTCGCATTCGTGCCGCGGCGGGATGGTTTGGTGTTCCAGGTGGTCGGCGACGACGACTATTACGGGTTCGACGACGCCACCACCGAGCCCAACCGCCGGGAAGCGCAGCACGCCGTCGATACGATTGCCGGCCTGTTCCAGGAGGCCTGACGCATGTTTCCGGTCATCCAGCTGCCGCGCCGCATGCAGCTCGGCCTTGCCGCCGCGGGCGCGCTGGTTCAACCGCGCGACGGTCCCCGGATCGACTTCGGCGCGCCCCTCGGCGAGGCCGCGTTGGCTGCGCCGGACTCGCTGTCCTGGCGCATCTTCAAGAACCCCGTGGCCCTGCTGGTGGGCGGCATTGCCGCCGTGATACTCGAATTGGCCGAACCTGCCGTGCGCACCGGCGTGTGGCAGCACTCGACATTTCTCGACGATCCCGTGGGGCGCCTGCGGCGCACCGGAACGGCGGCCATGGTGACCGTCTATGGAGCTCGCAGCCTGTCCGAGCCGATGATCCGCGGCGTGGTCCGCATGCACGCCCGGATCAACGGCAGGACGCCGTCGGGCGAAGCTTTCTGCGCCAATGATCCGCATCTGCTCGACTGGGTCCAGGCGACGGCGAGCTTCGGCTTCGGTGAGGCCTACAGCCGCTATGTGGAACCGCTCTCCACATCGGATTTCGACCGCCTGTACCGCGAAGGCGCGCCGGCCTCCCTGCTTTACGGCGCCTGCAGCGCGCCGCGTTCGGCGGACACCATGCGGGCCCTGTTCGAATCGCAGCGGGGGCGGCTGGAATTCTCGCCGATCATATTCGAGTTCCTGCGGATCATGCGCCAGGCGCCCGCCTTGCCGGCGCCGCTGCACGGGTTGCAGCCCATGCTGGTGCGGGCGGCCGTGGAACTCGTTCCCGGTTGGATCCGCGAGCGCCTGCGTCTCGACGAATCCCACGGGCTGCGTCCGCCGGAACGCATGTTGATCAAATTCGCCGGTGCGGTCTCGGACAAGATCCTGCTGCCCGACAGCCCGCCTGCACAGTCATGCCGGCGCATGGGCTTGCCGAGCGCGTATCTCTATCGACGCCGCGTACATCCCCTCGACCCAGAAAAGGACGGGAAAGAATCATGACTGGAGGAAATCCGAATCTCTCGCAATCGACGCCGGCCCCGGGCCGCTACGATGCAGGCGCCATGGCCTTCCACTGGGCGACGTTCGCCCTGGTGGTGGTGGTGGGAACCCTCGGGCTCCTGCACGACTCGTGGCCGGACGCAAGCCAGGCGTTCTGGATCAACTTCCATGCGGTGCTGGGGCTCGTACTCTGGTTCACGGTCATCGCTCGCCTCGGGTGGCGCAGCCGGCATGCCCCGCCGCCGCTGCCGGCGCACTCGGGCGACGTCGCCCGGCGCTTTTCCGGGCCCGTGCACTGGGCGCTCTACACCCTGCTGTTGGTCACGCCCATGATCGGCGTCGTGACGTTCGTCTATCACGGCCGGATTTTCGATTTCGGTCTCTTCCGGATAGATCCGGGCATTGCCAAGAACCGCGCAATCTTTCACCCGACGGAGGATGTCCACGGTTACCTCGCCTATGCCATATTCGGGCTCGCGAGCCTGCATGCGGGCGCCGCTCTGTGGCACCAGTTCTACCGGCGCGACGGCCTGCTCGCGCGCATGTGGCCGGCCCGGGCCGGTGGCCGGACGCCCGGGCGGGCTGCCGCCTCGATCACCGACTGAAGGCATATTCGAGGGAACTGGCCCCGCCGGCCGGAAGCTTGGCGTCTCAAGCGGCAGCGCCCGTTTCGATGAGGCGAATCCGCCGGTCCGCGGCCGCCGATTCGAACTCGGCGCTGATGATCGTCAGGTCCTTCTCGTCTTGTGCGCTCACCGCGCTGATGAAGCAGGCGCGATCGCGACCGCGGCGCTTGGCCTCGTACAGGGCCTTGTCGACGAGGCAGATCGCGCTGTCGAGGGAAATGGGCGTCGTGGCGCCCTCCATCGGGAAGAAGGCGTACCCGATGGAAATGGTGCAGCGGATTTCCTTGCCGTTCCACATCACGGGATCCCGGCGAACGGCCTGAAGCAGCCGCAACACGGTCGAGTTCGCCTGATCCGGCGAGATCGGATCGAGAATCGCCAGAAACTCCTCTCCGCCCCACCGCACGAGTTTGTCGTTCTCCCGCAGGGCGGCCGACAACCGGTGACTCACCGTGGCCAGCACGGCGTCGCCCGCCGGGTGGCCCAGCGTGTCGTTGATCCGCTTGAAGTGATCCAGATCCGCGAGCAGCACGCAACCGCCGACCGGCCGCGCGCCCTCGACCGACAGGACGTTGTCGTTGAAGTAGCGCCGGTTGCGCAATCCGGTGAGCGCGTCGCGCTCGCTGTCGAAGCGGAGGCGATTATTGGCCTTGCGCACGCGGGCGAAGGCCCAGACCAATGCGCCGCAAATGCAAAGGACCAGCGCCGACCCGGCCAGGATGAGTTGCTGGCGCAGGCGCTGCCCGCGCATCTCCGACGCCTTGAGCGCATTGTCGCGCCGGAGCAGTTCGAGTTCGCGCGCCCGGCGCTCGTCGTCGAACTTGGCCGACACTTCGAGGAACGCCCGCTGGCGGGCGTTCGTCATGAACTGCTCGCTCACCTGATCGTAGCGATGATAGACCTGGATCGCCATCATCAGGTAGCCCGCGTGCTCGAGCGCATCCGCGTACTCGCGAAGGAGTTCCTTCACGTCGAGAACGTTCTCGCCGGCAAGAGCCTCCGAAATGGACTCTTCCGCCAGTTTCTCACCGAGCTTGATGTTGCCGAGGCCGATGTGCGCAAGGCCTTCGTTGAATTCGAGAATGGATTGATCGCCGCTGATGTGCAGTTTCGACACCAGCGGCTGAGCCTGCCTGGAGTACTTGAGCGATTCGGCGAAGTCGCGGGTCTTCAAATAGGAGTCGCCCAGATTGATCAGCGCCTGCGCCAGCCACTTGCTGCTTCCCGAACGCCGCGCGTGCGCCAGCGCCGCCAGGCTCGCGCGGCGCTCCTCCGCGCGGTCGCCGCGGGTATCGGCCACGTCCGAGATGCGGCCCTCCACCTCGACGAGCGCCGCTTCGTCGCCCAGCATCAACGCGAGGCTGCGGGCGGACTCGAGTTGCGCCGAGGCCCGGTCCAGATTGCCGGTGTTCGTGTAGATGCGAACCAGCGACAGCATGGCCTGCAGCGTGCGCGTGTCGTCGTGCATCTCGTGCGCCAAATCCAGGGCCCGTTCGAGGTACGGCAGCGCCGCCTCCGCCTGCCCGAGCGTGCGCAGGATGTTCCCCCGAAGTATCGACACCCGGTAGCGTTCGGATGCCGATTCGATGGACTCGACGTCGATGTGGCTGAGTTCGGCGCTCGCCGCCGAATACTGATCGCGCTCGTACAGCGAATAGGCCCGCACGAAATGTTCCGCCACGACGGCCTGCCGGTTCCCCTGGCGAGCCATCGAGTCCAGGCGGGCGATCGTCGCGTCGACGTCCGGGTCGCGGTGCATGTCGGTGTAGACCATGCCCCGAATCTCAAGCATCTGAACTTCGGGTACGCGCGCTTCAGCAGGCGTGGGCACGGCGTCGACGAGTTCCGCCGCGCGCTCGGGATCGGCCCAATCGAGCATTTCAACCCGGTCGGCGAAGGTCTGCCCGGCGGCCGCATGCGATACGGCGGCTCCCGCGAGTGCCATCATCCACATCAGTGCGCTGCTCTTGATCTGCCGCATACGGGGTCGAAAGTTAGGCTGCGGTGCAGCACCTTGAAGGGACGAGTTTTGCCATAAGCGCCGATCCGGGGGCGTGATGAAGGTCATCTACCAGCATCCCCTGCGGCATTTCCCGACGCGAATGAATCAATGTGTGACTCCTGTCTCCCTAATGCTGAGGCCGCGCTCGCAGCACGGCTGGGCGACATTTCAACACATCGACGAGCGGCGTGAGACGACCCAATCCCGGTTACGGCGATTTACCATAACCCAGGCGCGGCGCCGGGGGCCCAGGGCGGATTCGAGGATTTTCAGCAGCCCGGCAACCCGGGTTCGGTTAGAAGTCCTTCCACTCCTCGGCGTCGGCGGCCGTGGCAATTCTCTTTTGGCCCGCGACCGTCGCGCTCTTGACACCGGAGTTCGGGCTCTTGATTGCTCCGGGCGCCGGCTTACGGGCCGAGAACGGACGATTGGGCGAGCGGCGCTCCACGGCAGGCGCCGCAGCAGCCGGTGCCGGGACCGTGCGCGCGACGTCATCGGCCGTGCGGTCCCCAATCCGATACCGCCCGATGAGTTGGGTCAGATTCGCCGCCTGTTCCGCCAGCGCCTGCGCGGCGGCGGACGCCTCTTCGACCAGTGCGGCATTTTGCTGGGTGACGTCGTCCATGACCGTGATCGCCTTGTTGACCTGGGAAATGCCGGAGGCCTGTTCTCGTCCCGAGCTTGCGATCTCGGCGATCACATCGGTGACCTTTTTCACCCGCACCACGATTTCCCCGAGCGCCTTGCCGGACTCGTCCACCAACCGGGTGCCCTCCGTCACGCGGCCCACCGACTCCTGGATCAGCGTCTTGATCTCCTTGGCCGCCTCCGCGCTGCGCGAGGCCAGACTCCGCACCTCCGAAGCCACCACGGCGAAACCCCGCCCGTGCTCGCCCGCCCGCGCCGCTTCCACCGCGGCGTTGAGGGCAAGAAGATTCGTTTGAAAGGCGATCTCGTCGATCACGGTGATGATGTCCGCGATCCGCTTGGACGAGGCGTTTATCTCGCCCATCGCGGCGACTGCCGCGCCCACCACGGAGCCGCCGCGTTCCGCCTGTTCCCGGGCCGAGGCGGCCAGCTGACTCGCCTGCTCGGCATTCTGAGCGTTGTTCGTGACGGTCGCGGTCATCTCTTCCATCGACGACGCCGTCTCCTCCAGGCTGGATGCCTGTTCCTCGGTTCGATGGCTCAACTCGGCATTGCCGCGCGAGATCTCCTCCGATCCCGTCTGAACCTCGAAAGCCGCCCGCGACATCGTACGAACCACGTCCGCCATGTTCGCGAGCAGCCGGTTGATGCCTTCCGCGAGCGTTTTGAAGAACGCATCCTTGTCCTGCTCGCTGATGCGTGCCGTCAAGTCCCCGTCGATCGCCTTCGCCACGATCGTCCGGACTTCGTCCTCGGTCGCCAGTTCCTGCGTCCTGTCCACCCACTGCAGCACCGTGCCGACACGCACGCCCTCGCGATCCGTCACCGGATTCGCGATGATGCGCAGGGACGCCTCGCCCAACTTGACGTCGGAGGTATGGGTGCCCCGGATATCTGCGAGCGGTTCGCCCTGATGCGACGATAATCGGTGAAAGGAGTCGAATGGCTGGCCCAGCAACCGGTCGGGGTCGAAATGCGGCAGGTGCTTGCGCAGCTCGCCGACGCGCGCACGGAGCATCGTCAGAACCGACTCGTTCAGGTAGATGATCTTTCCTGCCGGATCGGCGAGCATGACCCCGACGGCCACCCGGTCGAGCGCGGTGCGAACTCGTGTATTCTCCATGGCCAGCCCCTGCTCGGTTGCGGTGCGTTCGCGCAACGCGCACTGCATGCGCTCGAGCCCCTTCAGGGCCCGCCCGATTTCGTCCTCCGAGCCGGTATCCACGGGAGTCGAATAGTTTCCCCGTTCGATTTCCGCCAAGACCTCGATCGCATGGTCCAGCGGCCG
This sequence comes from uncultured Gammaproteobacteria bacterium, assembly GCA_963707765.1. GTDB lineage: Bacteria > Pseudomonadota > Gammaproteobacteria > Steroidobacterales > Steroidobacteraceae > Bog-1198. Next base: position 1,705,687 of record CAVPQZ010000001.1, read on the forward strand.
CTTGATCGTCCGGGCCAGAAGGACCGCCAGCACCCACGCTCCGGCCACGGCGGCGGCCGACAGCGCGATCAGGACGCCGAGTGCGCTGCGATGCGACGCGGCGGGCACCGTTTGGCTGATGAAGGCGACCATGGAGGCTCCGTAAACGGCGGTTCCTCCGACGATCACTAGTCTAAGGCGGGCTTCAACGGAATCACGAATACTCATATGCTTCTGTCCTCTGTGTCCATCGTGCCCGTGCACCATGGCCGCGCAAATTCACGCAGACGCGCCTTGTCATCCGGCCTTGGCGTGGCGTCAAACGACGCTATCCGGCCTTTCGTCGCTCGTTGGTCATTCGGTTGCCAACCTCCCTGTCCGATTGCCGGCTCTGGGCACTCGGTCTCACTGCATCTAGGAATCCTGACACTTCTTTTTCCAGCATGTCCGTCCGCTGGGCGAGTTCGGCCGAGGCGTGGAGAACGCCATTCGCCGCTTCACCCGTCTCCGTGGCTATCTTCTTGACTTCCTGAATCTGATCGCTGACGTCCCGCGTGAACTCCGCAGCCGACCTCACGGTGTTGGTGATGTCGCGCATGGCGGCGTTCTGGTCGCCGACCGCGGCCGCAATCGAGGCGGAGCCGTGATGCAGCGCGCGGATGGTCTCGACTATCGAGGTCACATCCCCGGCGGCATCGCCCGACAGCGTCTGAATGCGTTCCACCTTGGAGGCGACGCCCTCGGTGGCCTCGCGGGTCTGGGTCGCGAGCGCCTTGACCTCGTTGGCGACGACGGCAAAACCCCGCCCGGCCGCCCCCGCGCGCGCCGCTTCGATGGTTGCATTCAGCGCCAGGAGGTTGGTACGGCTAGCCACCGATTTGATGAAGTCAAGCACCGATCCGATTTCCTGCGCGGCGCCGTTCACCGACTGAAGCGTCGTGCTGAGCTTTTCGGCGTCGCGCGTCGTGGCCTCCGCCATGGTCGAGCATCCGCCCACCTGGGTGGAAATTTCGTTGATCGACTGTCCCAGCTGCGTGATGGAAGTCGCGATGCTCTGCACGTTGTTCGATGCCTCGACGGCCGCACTCGAAACCCGATCCGCACGGTCGCGGGTCGTCTCGGCTGCCGAGCCCATGGTACCCGCGGTCTCCTGCAGCGAGGCGAACGACTCTCCGAAGCTGCGAATCACCGTGTGCGCATTCTCATCGAACCGCTGGGTCATGGCCGTCAGCGCCTTCGCCCGCTCCGCCTCCTGCTCGGCCCGCACCCGTTCGACCCGATTCCGCTCGGTCTCCTCGGCCCTTTGAGCGACGGCGCGCTGCTGCGCCTCCTCTTCCAGATGCTTCAGACGCTCGTTCTCGACGCCGTGATCCCGAAAAACATTGACCGCGCGGGCCATGAGGCCGACCTCGTCGCCGCGGCCGGCATAGGGCACGCGGACGGACCAGTCCGAGCGCGCCAGCGCACCCACGATCCGCGTCAATTCGACCAATGGCGCCGTCAAGGAGCGCGCCAGCCAGAGGCTTGCGGCCAATCCGCCGACGACCGCGAGCAGGCCGCCCAGCAACATCTGGTGTCTTGCGGTCACCGCACCGCTCTCCATTGCCGCAAATTCCGCCGCCGAGGCTTCGTTGTAGCTCCGCGACAGGCCCTTGAAGATGCCCTGCAGGTCCTGAAAGAACGCTCCCCCCGATGTCGCGAAATCCCCCGCGACGCTCGAGTCCACGAACAGAACTTTGGCGAACTCCGTGCACGAACGATGATATTTCGCCGCCAGATCCAGCAGTTTGGCGCCCTCGGCCGCGTGGCCGCTCTCGCCGGCCATTTTTGCCACGGCGGAGAGCTGTTCGCCGAGGCTGTCGAGATCGGCCGGCAGCGTGTCGACGAGAGGGTGCACGATCTTGGCCGGCGCCCCGCCCTGAACCAGCGTCATGGCGCGAAACATGCGCCCGTTGATCTCCAGCGCGAAGGCGTCCGCCTTGTCGAGCGAGGTCAGGCGGTGCACGGTCTCGTCGAACAACCGGGTGGTGGCGGATTCCAGCTCGGTCTGATGGTGATAGTCGAACGCCTCGAGGACGAGTATTGAAAGTATCAACAACGCGGGCGCGAACAGCATCTGCCATCGCAAAGACATGTCCCCGATGAATTTCATTTCGATGTCTTCCGTGATCTCTACTCGGAGTAGGTTCCCGCCTTGAGGATGAGGCCGTCATGCACCTCCCAATAGGCCATCTTGTTCTCGAGCTTGCCGCTGGTGGGATTCTTCATGACGTACTCGATCCATCCGGACGGCTGATGCTTGGCGGCCTCCACCAGCTCCTTGACGTAGAATTTGCCGGCGGAGTCGGATTGGTCCATCCGGTTGACCCCCACTTTGGCGGGAGATATCGGATGCGCGACGCATACCCCATCGAGATCGTGCACGTCGACGTAGTCCTCGCCCTTGGCGAACAACCCGTCCTTCTTGTTGAACTCGGCGATCGCCTTGTCCCGTCCATTGGTCTTGAGGAAGTCCGCCGCCTTCTTCACGACGGCCACGACCTCGTCCTTGGACGGAGGTGCGGCCATGACGGAGAGGGGCAGCGCGCTTATTGCCGCGACCACCAGAAGCGTTCTAAAGGTTGACAACACGATGGTCTCCTCGAGCGATCTCAGATCGCCTGTTTTTGACACAACAGGACCACCTATCGGCAGGCCCTGACCTATCTGGATGTGACGAAGTTCCGCAATTTGCCCGCGGCATCCCGGTCAACATGTGAGAACGCTCAGCACACCGGCGCCGTACTTCGGCAATTGCAGCTGGAACTCGCGCTTGCCGGCCGGCGCGCTCAAGAGCGTGGCGGCCGCCGCCGGGAGCGACTTTCTCGGGTAGACCTGATCGAGCTTCAGATGCGGCGACGCATTGTCCATGACCAGGCGCGTGCAGATATTCATGATCTCCCGCACGTTGTCGATCATGACCGGGGTCAGATCGCGGGTCTTTGCGGCTTCTTTGGCGGCCGCCACCGGAAGCATCGAAAACGCAGCGCCGAAGATCGCGACCAGGTTGAAGTCCGCGCCGCACAATGCCACGGGCGCACCGCTGTCCGAGACGAACACGCCGAACCAGGCGCCGCCGGCGGGCGATGAATCGAACTTGCCGCCCGGCTTGACATCGAGCCCATCGAATAGGAGCTCCAGCAGTTGTTTCGTTTTCAGTTCGTCGGGCAGAGGATAGGCGGTCGCCATGGCGTTCTCCGGTCAAGCCCCATCCGGGGCTAGTGAATGTGGGCGCTCAGGTGCTCTTTGAACGACTCGGGCGTGAACGGCTTGGAGATCAGGAATTTGGCACCGGCTCCAAACGCCTTGGTACGCATGTCTTGAGTCGCCTCGGTGGTGACGAAGCCGAAGGTCACCGCAATTCCATCCTTGGCAAGGGCCTCCAGCAGCTGCATGCCGGTCATGTTCGGCATGTTCCAGTCCGACAGCACGAGATCCGGCTTCGATGCCTTGATGGACGTGAGCGCTTTGGCGCCGTCCTCAGCTTCCGCGATCTCGTGGTTTTCGAAACCCGCGAGGCGCAGGGTTTTCTTGACAATCATGCGCATTGCGGTGGAATCGTCGACGATCAAAATCTTCATGAACGTGAGTCCCCCTCGGGGCTTGGCTTTGCCGCAGTTCAGGCACAATCTGTAATCGGCCGTCCGGCCGGATTCTTGAACCTACCCGGCCATGGTGCGGGGCGGTTTCTTGGCGGGGTGTCGCAACGGATCCAAAGAGGCGGCGACGAGTTCCATGATGTGTCCCGCGATCTCCGGCAGGGGGTGCAGCGCCTCGACGGCGCCGATGCGCCATGCAGCCCCCGGCATGCCCCATACGACGCTCGTGTTTTCATCCTGGCCCACGGTTGCCGCGCCTTCATCGAGCATTTCCTTCATGCCCTCGGCACCGTCCCGGCCCATCCCGGTCAGAATGACGCCGATCGCATGGCGGCCGGCGCACTGGGCCACTGAGCGGAACAGGACATCGACGGACGGACGATGCCGGTTAACCGCTTCTCCATCGCTCAACCGGCAGCGGTAGCCCTCGCCATCCCGCACGACGATCAAGTGCTGGTCTCCGGGAGCGATGTAGGCGTGCCCGGGCAGGACGGGCTGTCCATCCTGCGCCTCGCACACCTCGAGTTGCGACGCCTCGTCCATCCGGCGTGCGAATTTGCCGCTGAAGGCCTTCGGTATGTGCTGCGCGATGACGACCCCGGGCATCTCCCTCGGCAGGTCCACGAGCACCTGCTTGATGGCCTCCGTGCCCCCGGTCGAAGCCCCGATCGCAATGATCCGATGGGTCAAGGCGCCATACGGCCACTGGCCGTGCGCCGGCGCGATTTGGCCGCCCATCGGGCGCCTACCGCCGTCCGGCGTGGGCGCATCGGGCAGCGAGCGCACCCGCGCATGCGCGGCCGCTTTCACCTTGCCGATGAGTTCCTGCGCGAAGGAGTCAAGGTTGTGCGCCCCGCTCGCCGCCGGCTTGCCCACGAAATCGACTGCGCCGATCGCAAGCGCATCGAGGGCGACCGCCGCCCCCTGTTGGGTGAGCGTCGAGCACATCACGACGGGCATGGGGCGCAACCGCATGAGATTGCGCAAAAAGGCGAGGCCGTCCATCAACGGCATTTCGACATCGAGCGTCAACACATCGGGATTCAACTTCTTGATCATGTCGCGCGCCGCATAGGGGTCGGGCGCCATTCCGACGATCTCGATCGCGGGATCTGAGCGCAGAATCGACGTCAGGAGACGGCACATCGTCGGAGAGTCGTCGACCACCAGCACTCGGATGTTCTTTTCCATCGGGCATTCCCTGCGTCAAAACAACTCGACCGAGCCGGATTCGACCTGCACGGCCGAGGGCTCGCTCTGGCGCTCGCGCTCGAACACCGCGCGGTTGACCGTCGACGTGAGGCGCTTCACCCTCACCTTGCCGGTCTTCGGGCTATAGAACAACTTCCGGGCAAAGGAGTCTCCGAGATCCTCGGCCGTGATCTTGAAACCCTCCGTTTTCAGGAAGTGGCGCACGAATTCGGCGTTTCGCGCACCCACGTCGAGCGCCATATCGAGAACCTTTCCGCCGCCGATCACCTTGAACTCCAGGTTCTGGCGCTGCCCGCCCAGGCTCATGATGTCGTTGATCAGCCGCTCCATCGCAACGTTGCCGTAGCGCGTGGCCGAACTCACCAGGTTGTCCGCCCAGGCGCTGCCGCCGCCCGTGCGATCGATGGGAAGCATGAAGTGGTTCATGCCTCCGATACCGAGGACCTGGTCGCGCACGCAGGCGGACACGCATGAGCCGAGAACCGTGAAAATCGCCTCTTCGTGGCGGGTCACGTAGTACTCGCCCGGCAGCAGCCGCGCGACGGGCATCCCCAGATCCGGGTCCCAAGTGCGCCGAATGTGGCCGAAACTCGGCAGCGCCGGCGGAAGCCGGGGCATCTCGTCCGCACGTGGCGCCGCCTCGCCTCGTGGGGCCGCCTCGCCTCGTGGGGCCGCCTCGCCCGCTCGTTGGACCGCCTCGCGTGCCATCAGTCCGCCCGCCGGTAAACCGTGCGCCCCACCAGTTCGTAGCGGCGCGTCAGATTGACCAGATTCTCCGAGTGCCCGATGAAAAGCCACCCGCCCGGCTCCTGCAGGTCGGCCATTCGCTCGAAGAGATTCCGCTGAGTATCCTTGTCGAAATAGATCACGACATTTCGGCAGAATATGACGTCGAACGGGCCGCGCATCGGCCAGTCTGCGAGCAGGTTCAATTGCCGGAACGTGATGAGCGACTTAAGCTCCGGGCGCGCCTCGCTGAACCCCGGCCGCCCCGGCACGGGCGAGAACCCGGTGCGAACCCGTTCGGGGCTCATGCCGTTCAATCGATCCTGCGCGTAGACCCCTTCCGCGGCGGCGCCGAGCACCTTCGAATCGATGTCGGTCGCCAGCACCCGGATATCCCAATTCTGCAGCCGGGTCATCGCTTCGCGCAGGACGATGGCCATCGAATACGGCTCCTGCCCGGTGGAACAGCCAGCCGACCATAGGCGCATCCGCCGGCCGGCGGCGCGCTTGATCTCGAGCTCCGGAAGCACTTCCGCCGCCAGTTGCTCGAAATGGTAATTCTCGCGGAAAAACGAGGTGAGATTCGTCGTGATCGCGTTGGTCAGCTCCTGGGTCTCATGGGGGTCACCCGCTTCCACCAGTTCACAATACTGCGTGAACGAGCCGAGCCGCAGCTCGCGTATGCGGCGCGCGAGACGCCCGTAAACCAGCTCCCGCTTGGCGTCCGACAGGGCGATTCCCGTCCGTGCGTACACGAGGCCGCGCAACCGGTTGAATTCCGAGTCCGTGAATTCGAACTCGGTCCTGGTGGACGTGCGCTCGAGGCTCATGGCGACCCGGGAGCCTCTTCCGGCGCGAACAATTCCACCAGTTCGAACGAATCCCTCACGGACGAGTCGACGTTGCCTCCGACCATGCGCGCGAACAGGATGCGCTCCTCGTGCATGCTGAACACGCGATATTGCCGCTCGCGCAGCTGCCTCCAGGCCTCGGGCGACTCGATGCGCCCGCAATCCCCCAAATGAACGCTCAACTCCCTCAGCGATTGCGCGACATGCGCCAGGCCTTGCATCACGCGGTCGTGCGCTTGCACCGCCGTGATGACGGCCGACATGTTCCGATCCTCGGCAGGGGCGCCGGCCCCGCGCGTGCGGCCCGCACCGGGCTTTCCCGGACCCATCATTTCGGAGATGGATGCGAGCAGCTGACTGTTGGCCGCGGTGTCGTTCTCGAGGCTCTCGGAAATCTGGGCTGCCGCCCAATCTAGCCAGGTGCGGCATTGGTCGACGACACTGCCGGCCGGATCACGCTCCGCAAGGCGAACGTCATGGCCCGGGTCGCCGGCTTCCCTCAGGGGTTCAGGCGGCGGCATTCTGGCGATCTTGTCCGGGTATCGCGCCCGGCATGTGCAGCGCCTCCGTGAGGCCGATCAGATTCGCCGATTCCCTGAGCGCCTCCGAGACACCCTCCCACCGGCAGCCGATTTCCCGCGCGAGGCAGGTGCGCCAGAGGCTCGCCAGCAGCTGAAGAATGGCGGTATCCGTGTCTTCGGCCCGCGTGCCGTCCAATACGACGGGGCCGCCGCCGGCCAGGGCCGCCTGCAGCGTCCGGCGCAGCTGCGTCGCATCCACGATCGTCAGTCTACCCGCCAGGACGATGGGGCTTTGAGCCTTGCTCTTGGCCTTCGGCGCCCGCGGTGCCTTGCGCTTGCTCATGCCGCCGCCGCTCCCGGTGCCGGCTGATCGATGATGCTGTTGCCGATGAGCCGGTCCATATCCAGCAGAATGAGCATCTTCTCGCCGACGGTCGCGAGCGCCTTGACGAACACGGTATCGACGCTCCCGCAAACGTCCGGCGGCGGTTTGGTATCGGCCGCGCCGACGTCGTAAACCTCGGACACCGCGTCTACGACCACGCCGACCGTGCGTTCCTCGCGCTCCCCGGCGACCCGGACGACGATTACGACCGTCGTCGGCCCGAAATCGATCATTTCCAGCCCGAAGCGGCGCCGCAGATCGATGATGGGCACCACGGCGCCCCGCAGATTGATGACCCCGAGCACGTAGGGCGGCGTATTGGGAATGCGCGTCACCCTGTCCCAGCCTTTGATTTCCTGGACCCGCAGGATGTCCACGCCGTATTCCTCGCCTGCGAGCATGAACGTCAAGTACTGCTCGCTGGCTTCCGCGCCGGCCTTGTCCGCGCTCGCTTGTGCTTTCACCGTGCTCATTGATTCAATACCTCTTACACCCGCCCCAAAGTTAAGCCGCCTGATGACCCATGCGCCCCCGGCTCAAGCCGCGCGCGCCGTGACGGCGCCCGCACCCCGGCCAACCGCCGACCGGATGAGTTCCGGCACGTCGATGATCAACGACACCTGTCCATCGCCCAATATCGTGGCACCGGCAATTCCCGATACCGTCTTGAAATTCGACTCGAGACTCTTGATGACCACCTGCTGCTGCGCCAGGAGTTCATCAACCAGGACACCGGCCCGCCGTCCGTCCGCCTCGACCACCACCAACAATCCATCCTCCGCGCGGCTGCTGTCGGGCTCGATTCCGAACTGATCGCACAGCTTGACGACCGGCAGGATCTCGTCGCGAAGGCGGAACACCTCGGTACGCCCCACCAGCGTATTCACGCGCTCCGGCGTGACCTGAATGGTCTCCACGATCGCGACCAGCGAGATGATGTAGGTCTCCTGGCCCACTCGCACCAGCTGGCCATCGAGAATGGCCAGCGTGAGCGGCAGCCGTATGCGGATGGTGCTGCCCTCGCCCTCCCGGGACGTGATCTGGACGTAGCCGCCCAGATCGTGGATGTTCCGGCGCACGACGTCCATGCCCACGCCGCGACCGGACACGTCGCTCACCTGCTCGGCGGTCGAGAACCCCGGCATGAATATCAGGTTGTCGACCTGTTCGTCCGTGAGTTCCTGGGTGGGATCGATCAACCCGCGCTCCCGCGCCTTTTGCAGGATCCTTGCCTTGTTGAGCCCCGCGCCGTCGTCGCGCACTTCGATGATGATGTTCCCGCCCTCGTGAAACGCCGCCAGTTCGATCGTTCCCGTCTCCGGCTTGCCGGCCGCCGTCCGGCGGTCCGGCGTCTCCAGGCCATGGTCGAGGGCATTTCGGACCAGGTGAACGAGGGGGTCCGTGATCTTCTCCAGCACCGTCTTGTCGAGTTCGGTGCCCTCGCCCGTGAACTTGAGCTCGACCTTCTTTCCCAGCTTTCGCGAAAGGTCGTGCACGATTCTGGGGAAACGATTGAAGGCGAAGCTGATCGGCAGCATGCGGATCTGCATCACGCATTCCTGCAGTTCCCGGGTATTGCGTGCCAGTTGAGAGAGCCCCTGACGCAGGCGATCGAGCTCGTTCGGATCGATCCCGTCGGCGAATCCGCACAGCATCGACTGAGTGATGAGAAGCTCCCCGACGAGATTGATGATGTTGTCCACCTTTCCGGTGGCTACGCGGATGGATCCCGAGTCGGCACCGGCCTTGTGCGCCGATCCCGCGGCCGGCGCGGGCGACCGCTCCGCGTCGGCAGGGGCTTTCTTGACGTCGACGGACGGCGCATCGCCCGCAGAAGCGGACGCCGGATCATGTGCCGCCGCGGGTTCGGTGTCGGCAGCCGCCGGCACGGCATCGGCCTTGGATTCCTCCGGCCGCGCCGGTCCGCTCTCGGGCGACTCCTTGGCGATGAAATCCAGCCCGCAGTTCGGATCCACCCAGTCGAATATCTCAGCGAGCTTCTCGCGAGGGATGCATCCCTCCATCTCGATGTTCCAGGAGAGATAACAGGTCTCCGGGTCGATCTGCTCGAGCAAGGGGATCCGCGACACGTCGGCGACGACCGTCAAGGGCCCTAAGCGCTTCAGCTCGGCGAACATTCGGGTCGGCTCATTGCGGACGCGCAGCAGATCGGGGACGGGATTGAACCGAATCCGCCACCCGGCCGCCGACGGCGCAGGGGCCGCAGGCGGCTCGGTCCGCGCCGGAGCCGGCGCTGCCTGGGACGCCTCGCCGAGAATGTGCCCCAGGTCCGCGTTGAGGGTCGCAATGCGCCCCTGATCCAGCGGCTGTTCGCTCTCGGTCGCCGTGATCATTTCCCGCAGGCAGTCGCACGCTTGCAGCAGCGTCTGGATGGATTGGGACGTCACCGGCCGCACGCCGTTTCTCATTTCGTCGAGCAGCGTCTCCACGCCGTGCGTGAATTGCGCCACTTCGGCAAAACCGAACGTCGCCGCGCCGCCCTTGATGGAATGCGCCGCCCGGAAGATCGTGTTGATGCTTTCGGCGCCGCCATTCGTGCCGAGGCTCAGGAGCCCCGACTCCATCACATCGAGGCCCTCGCGGCTCTCCTGGAAGAAGACCTTGGCGATTTCCGCCATTTCAGGATCCATCAACATTCTCGATTCCTTCGATTGATCTTGGGGCGACCGACGACGGTCCCGCGTCAGATGACTCGCGCCACCGTGGCGAGCAGCTGCGGCGGATTGAACGGCTTGACGATCCATCCGGTGGCGCCCGCTTGCTTGCCCTCCAACTTCCTCTCCTGACTCGACTCCGTCGTGAGGATCAACATCGGCACCAGTTTGTAATCCAAGAGGTTTCGCAGCTCGCGCACCAGCGTGATGCCGTCCATGCGAGGCATGTGCACATCGGTGAGCACCAGGTCGACGGCGGACTGCCTGGCGATGTCCAGTGCTTCGACGCCGTCGCATGCCTGCACGACCTCGTAGCCGGCGCCGTTCAGCGTGAACAGCACCATCTGCCGCATGGACGCCGAGTCATCCACCGCGAGTATTGTCTTGGCCATGTGAAAGTGTCTCCGCTCGATCCAACTCATCGCTCATGCGCGTGTACTACTGCAGGAGTATCGTCCGTGCCCGCCAAAACTTGACAGGCTGGGAACCCGGATCCCGGCCGGCGCGCCGCGGCGGGAATCCCGCTGCCGCGGCCCGTTGAATCCGCGGCCGGGTTCAAGCAGCGATCATCAGCGGCAGCACTTCCGCCGCCGCTGATTGGGTCTGCGAGGCCATTTCGATCACCTCGTCCGGCGTCATCCGCATGGCGCGCAACGCCGCTGCGGAAATGGCCGGGGCCTCCTCGAGATCGTTGCTGCCTAATTCGGCCAGGACGGCCACGCTGTTCGCGATGTGCACCGTGGCGACGGCGACCGGGTGGGCCTTGGCCCGCTCCGGTTCGTGGTGAAATTCGATGCATTCCTGCAGCGCAAGCGGCAGGCCCCAATTTCGGGCCAGGGCCACGCCGACAGCTCCATGATCGAAACCCAGAACGTCTCGTTCGCACAGATACAACGGACGGTCGCTGGCCGAATCCACCGACATCAGCAGCGCCTGCCGCGCCAGATCGGGCACGCGGCTGAACATCACGAGTTGTCCGATGTCGTGCAGCAAGCCGGCGACGAACGCGCCATCGTCGCCCTTCCGGCCGCCCCGCGCCGCGATCTTGCCGGCAGCGACCGCGCACAGCACGCTGTGCCGCCAGAAGGACTCCATACTCACCAATTCGTTGCCGATGCCGTCGAAGCTTCGCACCGCCGTCAGGCCGACGGCCAGATCCCGCACTTGGCGCACGCCCAGCACGGTTATCGCGCGGCTGATGGTGGCAATCTTGCCGTCTTGGCCATAGGCCGGACTGTTGGCGATCCGCAGCACGCGCGAAGTGAGGGCGGCATCCTGGCTGATGGCTTTGCCGATGTCGGCCACCGACGAGTTCGGGTTTTCGACCAATCGGGTAACCCGTAGCGCCACCTCCGGCAGGGTTACCAGTTCGCGTATGCTGTCGGCCAGGCCTTGTGGAGTCGCATCGACTGGAGCCAAATTTCACCTCTTGGCACGGTAGTCGGCCGCTCCGCAGAAAAGTTGAGCAATTCCTGAGGACTTGCCTGGCGGGCATGGCCCTATCGGATGTTGCAGCGCAGGTCACGCGGGAGACAGGGCTTTCCATGGGGCGCAGGACGGTGTGGGAGTGGATTTTGCTGCTGGCCTTCGCCGGTGCCGGCTCCCTCGCCGGCTTGCGCTGCGCCTGGCCCGCGCCGCCGTCCACGTTGTCGAATTGTTCTGCTTCAATGCTGTCCGGTTTCGACGTCGATGGTGTTTCGATCGCGTCGGCCACCGACGAAGCCCCCCTGCCGCCCAATCCGGAATTTTGCCGCGTCCAGGGATCGATTGTGACCCGAGGCGGTGTGGGCACCGGCGTGGCGGAATTCGTGCTCAAGCTTCCGGCCGCCTGGAACCATCGCTACGTATTCTTCGGCTGCGGCGGCAATTGCGGCTCGGTCGACTCGGTATCGGCCAATGCCGTCGATGTCGCGGCGGCGCTATCGTTGGGATTTACAACCGTCAACACCGACGCCGGTCACGAACAGGACCCGTCCACGCCGGACCCGACCTGGATACTGCTCGCACCCGGCGTACCCAACGAGCCCGCCATCGTCGATTTCTACTATCGTGCCGTGCACCAGGTCACCGTCGCGACCAAGACGCTCGCCCAGGATTATTACTCCGCCGAGATCGAATACGCCTACTTCGATGGCTGCTCGACCGGCGGGCGCCAGGCGTTGATGGAGGGGCAGCGCTATCCTGATGATTATGACGGCCTGATCGCCGGCGATCCGGTCATGGATCTCGACACCCAGCGCGCAGCGACCATCAAGCAGGCAAAGGCCTTCCTGCCGACGACCGCCTACATTCCGTACCCGCTGATGGCGTCGATTGATGCCGCCGTCCTGGCCAATTGCGACGCGCTCGATGGGATCGCCGATGGGCTCATCCAGAATCCCGCCATATGTTCCTTCGACCCGCATTCGCTGGTGCCGGCCACGTTGAGCCAGGCGCAGGCGGACGGGCTCGAGCAGTATCTCGAGGCGGTCGTCGACTCCGCGGGACGGCCCGTGGCGCCCGGTATGATCGTGGGGGATTACGCGACCTCAGGCTTCGAGGGACAGGCCGAGGTTTCGGCACCGGCCGCTGATCCCACCGGTGCGCAGCCCTGGGGCGGAATCGGGATGGGCCCGTCCGCGTGGGTCATCGGGGACGCGGGCATCCGCTACTACGTCGAGTACGAACCCACCTACGACGTGAACAACGAGTGGCCCGAGGACGGCAATATCATTGCCACCGGCGCCGTCCGGCTGTTGAAACGGCGCCAGGGCGCGGGCGATTCCGATGACCCCGCCAAGCTGCAAGCCTACCTGCAGCAGGGACGCAAGCTCATTCTCTATCATGGGCAGAGCGACGCGGAAGTCTCGCCGTATCGCTCGCTTTGGTTCTACCGCGCCCTCGCGCGGCAGGAACATGGCTACGCGTCGCTGCAAGATCATGCCCGGCTGTTCATGGTGCCCGGCATGGGGCACTGCCAGGGAGGCTCCGGGCCGAACAGCTTCGATACCCTGACGGCGCTCGACGAATGGGTCGCGAACGGCGTCGCCCCCGAGGCCCTCCACGCCCACAACACCACCACCGGGCGCACCATGCCGTTGTGCAAGTTCCCCGAGGAGGCGAAGTACGTCGGCGGGCCCATCGATGCGGCAAGTAGCTGGCTCTGCCCCGCCACCGATCGCCGGCTCCTAGAGATCGGTCCGGATGGCGCGTTGGCCGGCGCGGGGCTCGATTAGACGACGGCCGGGGGCCTTGATCGCCGAATGATCTGATTCGGGTGCGACGTCCAAGAATCGCGCCGGGACTACTCGAATCCCTGTCCGGTTTCGGGGCCAGAATCCGTATCCTGTATCAGGCATCAGGCGCATTAAACACGATGTAAGGAGGGACTCATGCGCGCCAACTCAAAACCGACGCGCTCGCGAGTGCTCGCGGTCCTGGGAATGATCTTGTCAGCCGGTGCCGTGGCCGAGGCGGCGGCGTCTGCCGGTCAGTCGCCGGCCACCGACCTCGCCGCCGCCCCGGAAGCTCGTGACGAAGCGCAAACAGTGCAGAACTACGGTCGCCTGCCTTTAAGCTTCGAGGCCAATCGAGGGCAAACCGATGGCCAGGTCAAGTTCGTATCTCGGGGAAACGGATACTCGGTCTATTTGACCGACCGAGCGGCCATCCTTGCGCTAACGCGCGCCAACAGGCTCGCCCACCTCGGCAGTGCGGATGAAATCCGGATGGAACTGCGTGGTGCCAATCGCGACCGACCGATCACAGGCGCGGAACAGCTCCCCGGGTTCGCCAACTATTTCATCGGCCGGGACCCCGCCGAATGGCGCCGCAACGTCCCCACCTATGCGCGGGTCCGCTACAGCCGCGTCTACCCCGGCGTGGATCTCGAGTATTACGGTAATCAGGGTCGACTGGAATATGATTTCATCGTGGCTCCAGGCGCGGACCCGAGTGCGATTGAACTGCAGTTTGCAGGGGCCAGGCACATAGGGCTAGCGGCCGACGGGGACCTCACCGTGGCCGCGACCCATGGGCAAATCGCGTTCCTCAAGCCGATCATCTATCAGCAAGCGAACGGCCGGCGCCAGCGGATTTCCGGACGATTTGTGCTGCGAGACGACCATCGTATTGGCTTCTCACTCGGTCACTACGATCGCTCCAAATCGCTCATCATCGACCCCGTGCTGGTGTACTCGACCTATCTCGGCGGCGGCAATTTTGATTCGGTACGAGCGATGGCGGTGGATCGGGACGGCAATGCGTACGTAGCCGGCGACACCGACTCCGCCGACTTCCCGGTGACTCAGGGGGCGTTTGACACCAAGTACCACAATCCAGATAACCTGTTCGTCACTTTCGTATCGAAGCTCAATCGTTCCGGCACGAGGCTGCTGTATTCCACGTACCTGGGAAGCGGCGCTTGCTACAGTATGCCGCTCTTGGACGATGGCCTGGATCCCGTGCCGCAAATTGGACTTGCAGTGGATGGCGGGGGCAACGCCTATATCGCCGGCTCCGTGTGTTCCGGAGAGTTCCCCGTGACCAAGGGCGCCTTTCAGACCACGATCCCCGCAGGCGGGGCCCCCGCGTTTGTCGCCAAGTTGAATTCCACAGGCGACGAACTCCTCTACGCCACTTATCTGGGCGGGAGTGGTAGTGAGAGCGGTGGCGATGCGGCGACGGCGCTGGCGGTGGACGGCGACGGCCATGCGTTCGTCACCGGATACACCTCATCGAGCAATTTTCCCGTCACCACGGCGGCCTTCCAGACCCACTTGCGCGCCGGGCCGAACCAGAACGCCTTCGTGACGAAGTTGAACGCCGCCGGCAGCGACCTCGTCTACTCAACGTACTTAGGCGGAAGCGGCGTTCTCGGGATAGGAGGCGACAGCGCCAATGCAATCGCCTTGGATCGTGAGGGCAATGCTTACGTCGCCGGGGTTACATTCTCGCGGGATTTCCCCGTCACCAAGGGCGCTTTCCAGACCACGAACCGGGGCATCAACAGCCAATTGAGCGGCGGCAACGCATTCGTCACCAAGTTGAACGCCACGGGGACCGCGCTGGTGTACTCGAGCTACCTGGGCGGGAACCCCGCAACCAACCCCGGGGGTGTGCGCTGGGACGCCGTCAATGCTCTGGCAGTCGATGGTTCGGGCAGTGCCTACGTCGCCGGTTCGGCAGTCTCTCGGGACTTTCCCGTCACGCCGGGGGCTTTTCAAAGAAAGAACCGGGCAGCCGGCGTTGGCCAATATCCGGGCAACAATGGATTCGTCACCAAATTCGATCCCACGGGAGATGCGCTGATCTATTCCACCTTTCTAGGCGGCGGCGGAGTCGGGCCAGGCACCGACGGCGTCGGCGGCGACGCCATCAACTCGATCGCGCTGGACCTGGCTGGACATGCCTATGTCACAGGAATCACTTCCTCCGCCGATTTTCCCGTCACCCACCATGCATTTCAGACTGCCAGTCCCGTCGTCAATTTCGGAGTCAGCGGTTTTGTGACCGAATTGGACGGCGCCGGCACGGGCCTCGTGACGTCCACCTATCTGGGTGGAGCAGGCGTCGATTACGGGAACGCATTGTGGGTTGAACGCAGTGGAATCGTGTATGTGTCCGGCAATGCCACATCCTTGGACTTTCCGGTATCGGACGATTCCTATCAGAAGTCCAATCGAGGATATTCCAACGCCTTCATCACAAAGCTCGATCTGCGTGCGCCGACCACCACCCCTTTCACTACGTTGTCGTCCAGCGCCAATCCACAGACCGCCGGCCAGCCGGTGACCTTCACCGCAACCGTCGCGTGCGCCGCGCCTGACGAGGATGGCGTATCCGGCTGTGTGCCGGCAGGGAGCATCGAATTTCTCTTTTTTCCGGCCGAGAACGAGCCATTCGCCGTGAGGGCTCGACTCGACGCGGCCGGGACGGCCCACTACACGACTGCTACGCTTCCCGTGGGGTCGTATACCGTCGTGGCCAGCTACTCGGTACTAAGCGCAGGCTTTGGCCCAAGCCGCAGCGCACCCCTGACCGAAACTATCCAGAGCCCGCGCAATACGACCAGACCCTAACCGCCAGCCCGGCCGTCGAACCCGCGGTTACTATCTTGGCGGAGAGGGCGAGATTCGAACTCGCGAACCCCGTGAGGGGTCTCCGGTTTTCAAGACCGGTGCATTCAACCGCTCTGCCACCTCTCCGGCGTTCTTGAATTCGATGACTTGAGGCCGATCGGCGCCTTCCATTATCGCGCTTTTTGGGGCCCATGCTTCAACTTTGTTCCCCGGTGTACACTCGTTTGCATGGCGTCGCGAAAACACGTGGCCGCGGGTAAACGCCCGGGCGAGAAGACTTCCAGCCGCGCCCGCGGCAAGCTCGCCCCGGGCGCCCGTGCGCAGGGACTGGAAGCGAGCGACATTCCCATCGCCGGCGACGCCGAGGAGATCTCGGACCTCGCCGCTCAGGTGCGATCGGTGGGAGGGGCGGTGATCGGCGCCTACCGCGAGCCGTTGGGAGGCCGCCCGCTGTTGCTCGCCTGCCTACCATTGAACTCGGTGCAGCCCACGCCGTTTCAGCGCGATCTGTCGCCCACTCATGCCAAGCGCCTGGCCGAGAAGATCGATGAAGCCCAGGCGTTTCTCGATCCGCTGATCGTGGTGCGCGGTCTGGATGGAAAGCTGTGGACGCCGAATGGTCGTCACAGGCTGGCGGCGGCCAAGGTGCTGGGCCTCAAGCAGATAACGGCATTGATCTCTCCCGATGAAAATCTAGCTTATCGGATACTGGCACTCAACACGGAGAAGGCGCACAACCTGCGCGACCGCAGCCTGGAAGTTGTTCGAATGGCGCGAAGCCTCGCCAAACAGCGCGGGGGCGCCAAGGAGGTGGAATTCTCCGCCGAATTCGAGGCCCCCGCCCTGCTCACGCTCGGCATCGTCTATGAACAGGCATCGCGGTTTGCCGGCGGCGCCTACAGCGCGTTCCTGAAGAAGGTCGACCGGTTCAGCGAACGCACCTTGGCTGCAAGTCTGCGCGAACGCGAAGGATACGCGGCACGGCTGCTCGAGATCGATGCCCAGGTCAAGAAAACCATCGCGGCCTTGACGGCGCGCGGCTTCAAGTCACCGTATCTCCGCAATTACGTGGTGGCGCGCATCAATCCTGTGCGATTCCATGACATGAAGAAAACCGGCGCCAAGCCTCCCATGCCGATCGGACAGGCGCTCATGCGAATGGCCGCTGCAGCCAGGAGCTTCGACGTCGAATCGGTTTCCAACAAGGACCTGGCCTGGGTCGCCGTGGGCGCCGGCGACTGAGCACCGCATGCCGGCGACTGGTTCAGCCGTTCTTGCGGCCGGTCCGGAGCTTCGTATGGACCTCGCGGATCACGCGGGGGGCGAGCCGCGCCTCGTGGTCGGCAGCGAATTGCTTCACCGCCGCCCGATCCCAGCGCACCAGCGCACGCAAGGCCCACGACAAGGCCTTGACGACCATGTCGTCCCGGTCATCGATCAAGAGGCCGCAGATGCCCAGGGTTTTGCCGGTGTCGCCTTGCCCGCCGCGGGCCGGCACGTTGAGCGCCACCGTGCAAACGAGCGCCAATCGCCGGCGCCATCGATCGCGCGAATGCGCCCAATCCCGGATGCAGCGCGTGCCAAGGATGCCCATCCGCCACGCCGGCCCCGCGATGTAGCATCCGAAGGTGTCGACCGAAGGCCAATCACCCAAGCCGGCCGCCAACCGGCGGATGGCGGCGATCCCCAGGGCATCCACGGCGCCGCGATGCGCGGCAATCAGTTCGTAGGCGGTCAGACGCTCCCAAGGGCCTTCTCCCACCAACGCCTGTGCGATCGCGATGACCCGTATCGGGGCCTGTCCGGCGAGTTCGGCGCTCCACTTTCGTCGCAGCGTGCGCCAGGCCGGCGTATTGCGCGGCGGCCGGGCCCGCAGCTCCGCCAGGATTCTCTCGGCGGTGGGCGCGACCAAGATAGGCGGCTCCTCAGGCGTCCAAATAAAGGGCGATGCGCTAACTACCCTCGACGCTCAGCTCCACGGGAACATTGCCGCGTGTCGCATGCGAATAGGGACAAATCTTCTCGTGCGCCTCGTTCGCCAGCGACGCCAACTCCGCCTGGGGCAGGCTTGCATCCTGAACGTGCAGCTTCACCGCCAGCCCGAAGCCGCCGGCCTCTCGCGGGCCGATGGATACGCTGCACGTGACGGTTGCGCCCTTGGCGTTCTTCTTCTTCTGGCTCGCTACATAATCCAGCGCGCCGCCGAAGCAAGCCGCATAGCCCGCCGCGAACAAGTGCTCCGGTGTGGTCGTGTCCGCTTTTCCCGGCCCGCCCATGGCCTTGGGAACCGATAGATCGACCGAGACCGAATGATCCTGAGCCTCGGCGTGCCCATTGCGGCCGCCGGTCACGGAAGCCGTCGCGGTGAATACGGGGTTGATGACGTCCATCGAAGACTCCTTTTCGAACGGGTTGCTTCATCGTTTTGCGCACTGTAGCGCGATCCCTCGATGCGCTCTAACGGATAAGATCCGTTCGGCCAATAGATGGTTTCGACCGGCGGATCGATGACGCTTGAGCCTGCTTTGGAAATAACGGATGTCATTTCTATTAAAATGTCTTATATAATTGTTTTTTCTATATATTTACCAAGACTTCCGGATCCAATCGCCCGCCGCGAGAAGCACTTCCAGCGCATTGATTCCGCAAGAATCACCCCCACCTTCGCTGGGAGCCCGGTGGTTGCGGCAGGACCTGCCGCCCAAGGGTGGTAGAATTCACGAGCTGAAGTTTTCAGCTTTTCGACTCTTTAAATAGAGAGGACTTGCGACCATGGCGAATTTCCCGAATAACGCTGCACTTCCGCGGGGCGGAATCGACAGCCGCAGCCTGTTCATCACCCGCACTTACACTCACCTGGTGGCCGGGATCCTGGGATTCATCCTGGTGGAACTCGGTTTGTTCGAGTCCGGGCTCGCCGAGCAGATCTTCCGGTTCATGATCGGTTTCAACTGGATGCTCATTCTGGGCGCTTTCATGCTGACCGGCTGGCTGGCGTCTCGCACGGCGCAGACCAGCTCGTCCATCGGGATGCAGTACTTTGCATACGCGATGTACGTCGTCGCCGAGGCGCTCATCTTCGTGCCGCTGCTCTACATTGCCGACAGCAAGGCGCCGGGCACGATCGACAGTGCGGTGCTGATCACGGCCCTCGGAGCGGGCGGCCTGATGTTCGTCGCGCACCAGACCCGCCGGGACTTCTCCTTCCTGCGCGCGATACTGATGTGGGGCGGTGTGCTGGCCCTGTTGGCCATCATCGGCGGGGCCGTGTTCGGCTTCCAGCTCGGGACCTGGTTCTCGGTGCTGATGATCGGCTTTGCGGGCGCGGCGGTGCTTTACGACACGTCGAACATCATCAACTACTATCCCGAGGACCGCTACGTGTCGGCCGCAATGCAGCTGTTTGCGTCGATCGCCCTGATGTTCTGGTATGTGCTGCGGCTGCTGATGGGCAACCGCAACTAACGGAGGTGCGCTCGCCGCGCGGTGGCCGGAGTCCGGACACTCGCGCGGCGCCGGCGCTCCCTCAAGGTCCGAGGGTGGCCACTCCGGCCATGTAGCGCGACAAGGCGGACGGCACGGTGACGGAGCCGTCCGCGTTTTGGTAGTTCTCCAGGATCGCCACCAGGGCCCGGCCGACCGCCACCCCCGACCCGTTCAGGGTATGCACGAGCTCGGGCTTGCCGGTGGCGGGATTGCGCCATCGAGCCTGCATGCGGCGCGCCTGAAAGGACTCGCAATTGCTGCAGGATGATATCTCCCGATAACGTTGCTGCGACGGCAGCCACACCTCGAGGTCGTAGGTCTTCGCGCTGCCGAACCCGACATCGCCCGAACACAGGGAAATGACGCGGTAGGGCAGCTCCAATGCCTTGAGCACCGCCTCCGCATGACCGGTCAGCTCCTCCAGCGCCTCGTACGACCGATCGGGGCGCACGATGTGCACCAGCTCCACCTTCTCGAACTGATGCTGGCGGATCATGCCGCGCGTGTCCTTGCCCGACGCGCCCGCCTCGGAACGGAAGCACGGCGTGTGCGCCGCATATTTGAGCGGCAGCAGCTCCGGAGCGAGGATCTGGTCCCGCACCAGGTTGGTGACCGGGACCTCGGCGGTCGGGATCAGGAAATATCCTGGATCGCCCCGGACCGCGAACAGGTCCTGCTCGAACTTCGGCAGCTGGCCGGTGCCCTCCAGAGCCGCCGCGTGCACCAGGTAAGGCACGTACGCTTCGCGGTATCCATGCGCGGAGGTGTGCAGGTCGAGCATGAACTGGATGAGCGCGCGATGGAGCCTCGCGAGGTTCCCGCTCATGACCACGAAGCGCGCCCCGGAGATCCGGCCCGCCGCCTCGAAATCCATGCCCATCTTCTCGCCGAGGGCCACATGGTCCTTCGGTTCGAAGTCGAATCGTCGCGCCTCGCCCCAGCGGCGCACCTCGACATTGGCCGACTCGTCGCGGCCATCGGGCACGCTCGAGTGCAGCAGATTGGGCAGCCCCAGCTGCAGCGCCGTGAGTTGCGACTGAATCCCCTCGAGTTGCTGCTCGGCCTGCTGCAATTCGACGCCCAATGCCTCGCCGCGAGCCAGCAGCGGCGCTGCGTCCTGGCCCTTGGCCTTTGCCTGCCCTACGGCCTTCGCCCCGGCATTTCGCTCGGCGCGCAGGCGATCCGCGTCGATCTGCAGAAGCTTGCGCCGCTCCTCGAGCGCGGCGAACGCGGCGACATCGAGCACGAAACCGCGTCGCGCCAGCTGGGCGGCCACTTGAGACAAATCGCTGCGCAGCAGCTTCGGATCGAGCACGGTGACACCCTTGAAGTTGGCCGGCCCCCATTATGGCCCAGCTGTACGGTCCTTAGGGGGCCTTCAACTCGATCTCCACGAACACGAACTCGGCGGCGCCCGGATTGATCACGTTGTGCTCGACGCCGATGGGCCGCGCGTAGGAAACGCCGGATTTGAGCTGGCTGGTGACGGTCCCCTCGGGCGTCTCCAGCAGCAAGGGTCCGGTGGTCTGCGGGACCACCACGTAATACATGGAGTGCCGGTGCCAGCCGGTTTCCGCGCCCGGCGCGAAGCGCCACTCGGTGACTTTCACCTTCTCGTTGTCGATCTGAACCGTGGGTATGGCGGCGGGACGTGGCATGGTTTCCTTAGAGGTCGTTGATCTGGGAATCCTTGGAGGACTGCGCGCTGCGATCCCGGGCACGCCTTGCCTCGAGCGCCTCGCCGATCTTGATCTCGAGTCCCCGGGGCGCGGGGACATAGTATCGGCGCTCCGGCATGCCGTCGGGCAGATAGCGCTCGCCGGCGGCATAGCCTCCGGGTTCGTCGTGCGCGTACCGGTAGCCCTTGCCATAACCGATCTCCTTCATGAGCCGCGTCGGCGCGTTGCGCAGGTGCAAGGGCACTTCGAGCGATCCGAAACTCGCGGCATCGGCGGATGCCGCCTGGTAGGCGGTGTAGACCGCGTTGCTCTTGGCCGCGCAGGCCATGAACGCGACGGCCTGCGCGATAGCGAGTTCCCCCTCCGGGCTGCCCAGGCGCTCATAGACGGCGCAGGCCTCCAGGGCCAGCGTCAAGGCGCGCGGATCGGCGTTGCCGATGTCCTCGCTCGCCATGCGCAGCGCGCGACGCGCGATGTAAAGCGGATCGCAGCCGCCCGCCAGCATGCGGCACAGCCAGTACAGCGCGGCATCCGGATCGCTGCCGCGCACGGATTTGTGCAGGGCGGAGATCTGATCATAGAAATTCTCGCCGCCCTTGTCGAAGCGCACGTAGGTGCTGCCGATGACCGCGCGGGTGGTGTCGACGTCGAGGCGCCGACCCTCGCCGTCCTCGGCCGCAAGATCCGCCGCGGTCTCGAGGAGATTCAGCAGGCGCCGCGCATCGCCGTCCGCGGCCGCCAGCAGCAGCTCGCGGGCGCCGGCATCGATCCGCAGCCTGAGCCTTCCCAGGCCGCGCTCTTCGTCGCCGAGGGCGCGATCGAGCAGCAGGGAAAGGTCCGCCGCGGTCAGGGACTTGAGCACGTACACGCGGGCGCGCGACAGCAGCGCGTTGTTCACCTCGAAGGAGGGGTTCTCCGTGGTGGCGCCGATGAAGATGAGCGTGCCGTCCTCGACATAGGGAAGGAACGTATCCTGCTGGGACTTGTTGAACCGGTGCACCTCATCGAGGAACAGCACGGTGTCCCGGGTGCCCCGGAGGCTTCGCGCCTGCTCGACCACGGCTCGAATGTCCTTGATGCCGGCCATCACCGCGGAGAGGGAGATGAATTCGGCGTTCGCGCGACTCGCCACCAGGCGCGCCAGCGTGGTTTTGCCGGTGCCGGGCGGTCCCCACAAAATCATCGAATGCGGGCGGCCCGACTCCAGCGCACGCCGCAGCGGCGCGCCCGCGCCCAGCAGATGCGATTGCCCGACGTACTCGTCGAGCGTTTGCGGCCGCAGCCGATCGGCCAGCGGTCGGTACGTGCCGCCGCTGCCAGTCACTGCGCGGCGCGTCCGATGACGTCGACTCCGGGCGGCGGTGTGAACGTGAACAGGTCAGGGCGGAACTTGGCGTTGCGCGAGGCGTGGGTGAACGTGAGCCGCGTCACCTGGCCGAGCTTGTCCGCGAGGAACATGGATGCGAGTTCACCCTTGTCGAAGCCGATGCGCACCAGCTGAAAGTCGGTGTCGGCGCGCTTCGGGATCAGCTGAAACCACTCCAGTCCGCCCGAAGGGGGCAGCGTCGTGATGTCGAACTGGCTGCTCACCGAGCCTCCGTTCGACAGCAGGCTCGCGGGCGTGGCGGCCAGGGTGCTGTCCATGTCCCGCACGTTGGCCTGGGCTAGGTCCTTGTCGTAGAACCAGATCTGCTTGCCGTCCGCCAGCACCAGCTGCTCCGACGGCTCGCTGTAATCCCAGCGAAATTTTCCCGGGCGCTGCAGATACAGCTTGCCCGCGGCGCTGCGCAACACCTTGCCGCTGCTGTCGCCGATGTCCTGCGTGAAATCGGCGGACCAGGTGGCCAGCCCGGCCAGGTACTTCTCCACCTTGGCCGCCGCGGGCGTCGAGCCGGCCGCCGCGGCATTCGCCGCCGCCAGCCCCGTTGCGCCACCAGCGAGGGCGAGGACCAGGGAAAGCGCTGCGGCACGGAATATCATCCCGGAGCGGCTTGAGATTTGACGGGTCACCGCATTCACTCCTGCGGCGGCGCCGCGCCGAAGATTTCGCGGGCGCCATTCGGCTGCAAGGGGCCGACCAGACCCGCAGCCTCCATGGCCTCGACCAGCCGCGCCGCGCGGTTATAACCGATCTTCAGGCGCCGCTGCACGCCGGAAATCGAGGCCTTGCGGGTCTCCGTGACAATCCGCACCGCTTCGTCGTAGAGCGGATCCGCTTCGGCATCCTCTGGGCCGCTCTCGCCCTCGGCCTCGTCGTCCGGAAATCCGGGTATGGCATTGCGCGGCCCCTCGAGAATCTCATCGATGTACACGGGGGGCGACGCCGACTTGAGGCCCGCGACGACGCGGTGCACTTCCTGGTCGGAGACGAAGGCGCCGTGCACACGGGTGGGGATGGATGTCCCCGGCGGCAGATACAGCATGTCGCCGTGGCCGAGGAGCGACTCGGCGCCGCTCTGGTCGAGGATCGTGCGCGAATCGACCTTGGCCGACACCTGGAACGCGATGCGCGTCGGTATGTTCGCCTTGATGAGCCCGGTGATGACGTCCACCGACGGCCGCTGCGTCGCCAGGATGAGGTGGATGCCGGCGGCCCGCGCCTTCTGCGCCAGCCGCGCGATCAGCTCCTCCACCTTCTTCCCGACGATCATCATCAGGTCGGCCAATTCGTCGATGATGACCACGATGAACGGCAGCGGAGTCAGGTCCTCGACGTCTTCGGCGACTATTCCCGGGACACCTTGGGCGATCTTCTGCATCCGGATCGGGTCCTTGATGGGTTTGCCCTCCTCCGCCGCATCCTTGACCTTCCGATTGAAGCCGCCGATGTTGCGAACGCCGAGCATCGACATCAGCTGATAGCGCCGTTCCATCTCCGCCACGCACCAGCGCAGGGCGTTGGCCGCCTGCTTCATGTCGGTGACGACGGGCGCCAGGAGGTGCGGAATGCCCTCGTACACCGACAATTCGAGCATCTTCGGATCGATCATGATCATGCGCACGTGCTCGGGCGTCGCCTTGTACACCAGGGAGAGCACCATCGCATTGATGCCGACCGACTTTCCGGATCCGGTGGTGCCGGCGATCAGCAAGTGCGGCATGCGCGCGAGATCGGCCACGACGGGTACGCCGCCGATGTCCTTGCCGAGTGCGAGCGCCAGGGGCGAGGTCACTTCGTCGTAGGGCTTCGACTTGATGATCTCGCCGAGCGTCACGATCTCGCGCTTTTCGTTGGGTATTTCCAGGCCCACCACGGACTTGCCCGGGATGATTTCCACCACGCGCACGCTGATGGCCGACAGGGCGCGCGCCAGATCCTTGGCGAGGTTGCTGATCTGGCTCACCTTGACGCCGGGCGCCGGGCGCAGCTCGAAGCGCGTGATCACCGGACCCGGCTGGACGGCCACCACCTCGGCCTCGACGCCGAAATCGCGCAGCTTGATCTCCACCAGCCGGGACATCGCCTCGAGGGCCTCGTCGGAATAGGACTGTTCGCGCGGGCCGGGTTCGTCCAGCAGGGACAGGGCGGGCAACTCGCTCGACTTGGGTGCGTCGAACAGCGGCACTTGGCGCTCGCGCTCGGTGCGCTCGCTGCGCTCGGGCAGCGGAGCCACCGGCTCGATACGCGGCGGCGGACGGTTCGCGACCTTCTTCTGGCCCTCGCGCACCACTTCCTGACGGGCCTGCTTGCGCTCCTGGCCCGACTTGAGCTCGCGGCGCTGCTCGATGCGGGTAATCACCCAATCGATGCCGAACAGCACCCACGAACCGAGCTTGTCCATGATCTCGAACCAGGACACGCCCAGGAAAAGCGCCACGCCGGAAAGCCAAAGCGCGAGCAACAAGAGCGTGGCGCCAAGGAAACTCAGCGCATGCTCGGCGTTCGTGCCGACGAACTCGCCCACCACGCCGCCGGCCGTGCTGGGGAATGCCGTCCCGTCCCAATGCAGGGTCGCGAGCCCGCAACTCGTCAGCAAGGTGAGCGCGAAGCCCGCCGACCGCAGCAGGGTATTGATCCGCGACCGCGCGTCGGGCAAGGACTGTTCCTTGTGCACCAGCCAGCCCGCATGCGCCAGCATCATGGGAAACAGGTACGCCGGCCGGCCGAACAGCGAGAAGAAAAAGCCCGCAAGCCAGGCCCCCACCGGGCCGATCCAATTGTGCAGCTCGGCGGACTCTCCGGTGTTCCAGAAGCTGGGATCGTCCTTGTGATAGGACAGAAGCGCGAGGATCAGGAGAAGCGCAAGCGCACCCAAAACCCATAAGGTACCCTCGCGCAACGCCCGCGACACCGCCGCGGACAACTTGAGCGCGGGCTTGGATTTCTTGATGAGGGTGGCTTCAGCCAATTCTAGACCTTTAGTGATGTTTGCATCTTAACTGGTTGAATATGATGCAACAATAGTCAAATTCCGGATTGCCGCACCCTTGCGCACGGTGGGAGGGCGCGCGACACCTTGCAGGATGTGGCCCGCGCCCACAGATTTACTTACCATGAGCCGGCGGCGAAGACGCCCGCTTAAGGACCACCCTTTGAGAAGAGAGGCAAATTATACATGAGCGTAATCAGGCACAGTCGCCTCCTCATCTTAGGCTCGGGCCCGGCAGGCTACACGGCCGCCGTCTATTCGGCACGCGCCAACCGCTCGCCGCTGCTCATCACCGGCCTGGAACAGGGCGGTCAGCTCATGACGACCACGGATGTCGACAATTGGCCGGGTGACGCCGAACACCTTCAAGGCCCGGCGCTCATGGAGCGGATGCGCCGGCATGCCGAGCGATTCAGCACCGAAATCGTCGCCGACACCATTCACCGCGCCGACTTGCGGCAGCGCCCCTTTCGGCTGTGGGGCGATAATGGCGAGTACACCTGCGACGCCCTCATCATCGCCACCGGCGCATCGGCCAAGTACCTCGGCCTGCCCTCCGAGGAGGCCTTTCGCGGCAGGGGCGTATCGGCCTGCGCCACCTGCGACGGGTTCTTCTATCGGGGCAAGCGGGTTGCCGTGGTCGGCGGCGGCAATACGGCAGTCGAGGAGGCCCTTTACCTCAGCAACATTGCCTCGCACGTCACCCTGGTGCATCGCCGCGACGTTTGAGATCCGAGAAAATCCTTCAGGATCGGCTGTTTGCGCTGGAGCGCGCCGGCAAGGTCGACATCGTATGGAATCACGCCGTGGAGGAGATTCTCGGCGATCCGTCGGGGGTCACCGGGGCCCGGCTCCGCCAGGTTCAAGGGACGGCCTCGCGCCATCTGCACGTCGACGGCGTATTCATCGCCGTAGGGCATCAACCCAACACCCAGCTGTTCGAGAAGCAGCTCGACATGCGCGGCGGCTACATCGTCGTCAAAGGGGGCCTCGACGGCGATGCCACGGCCACCAGCCTGCCGGGCGTGTTTGCCGCCGGCGACGTGGCGGACCATGTGTATCGGCAGGCCGTCACATCCGCCGGCACGGGGTGCATGGCCGCTCTCGATGCCGACAGGTATCTGGAGCAGCTCGAGGCGGCGCCTCAAGCCGCGCCGCTCGCTGCTCACGCGTGACCGGGCGCCCACGGTTCCTGACCCGCATCGCCGACATCGACGCGGCGAGTTGGAACGCGCTTGCCGGCAGCGCGCAGCCCTTCGCCCGGCATGAGTTCCTGCTGGCCATGGAGGAGTCGGGCTGCGCGGCGCCGCGAACCGGCTGGACTCCCCGCCACCTCGTGCTCGAGGACCGGGCCGGCCGGACCATCGGCGCGATGCCGCTGTATCTCAAGGAGCATTCCCGGGGCGAGTTCGTGTTCGATTTTTCCTGGGCGAACGCCTACGCCCAGCACGGCGTCGATTACTACCCGAAGCTGGTCACTGCGATCCCCTTCACGCCGGTGCGCGGCGCCCGCATTCTGTGCAGCGGCGGCGCCGACGCGCCCGCAGTCGCGGCGGCGTTGATTCGAGCGGCCAAGGACTATGCGCGATCCGAACAGCTCTCCTCGTGGCATGTGCTGTTTCCCAACGAGGATTCCCTGGCGCCGCTGACGCAGGCGGGACTCATCGAGCGCCGCGACTGCCAGTTTCACTGGTTCAACCGAGGCTACGACTCCTTCGAGGCGTTCCTGGCAACCTTCACCTCCGAGAAGCGCAAGAAGGCGAGGCGCGAGCGGCGTCGCGTCGCCGAGGCCGGCATCGAATTCGACACGCGCTCCGGGCGGGAGATGGACGACGGCGCATGGCGGCCGGTGTACGAATTCTACGCCGACACCTTTTATCGGCACGGACACGCGCCCTACCTCAATCTCGATTTCTTCAAGCGCATCGCAACAACCATGCCCGATTCTCTGATGCTGAAGATCGCCCGACACGGCAATACGCCCATTGCGGCGGCGATTTTCTTCGTCGGCGAGGATGCCCTGTTCGGCCGCTATTGGGGAGCGGGCGGCAACTTTCACAGTCTGCATTTCGAAACCTGCTACTACCAGGGGATCGACTATTGCATCGAGCATCGATTGCAGCGCTTCGAACCCGGAACCCAGGGAGAGCACAAGGTGCCGCGAGGTTTCATTCCCACGCTGATGAGCTCCGCGCACGACATCGTCGACCCGCGGTTCGCGCGGGCGATTCGCGACTTCGCGGTGCGCGAGGCGCGAGGCGTCGACCACTATGCGGCCGAGGTCAATGAGCATGTGCCCTACCATCGCGCGCCCGATGAGGAGTTGCGGCTCTGAGCAGGCTGGTATGGCTGGGCGAGCACGGGGAACCGGATTGGTTCCCGCCGCTCGAGCAAGCTCTGCGCGATCCGCCCGGCCTGTTGGCGGCCGGCGGCGACCTGCACCCGAGACGGCTGCTCGCAGCCTACGAGCGGGGTGTCTTTCCGTGGTATTCGGCGCAGCAACCCATCTTGTGGTGGTCGCCGGACCCGCGCATGGTCTTGTTTCCAAGCGAGTTCAAGATCTCGCGAAGCCTGCGCAAGACGCTGCGCTCCGCCCGCTACACCACCCGGGTCGATCACGACTTCGGCGCGACCATACGGCAGTGCGCGGCGCCCCGGCGCTCCGGGCCCGAAACCTGGCTGAACGAGGACATGATCGGCGCCTATGAGCGGATGTTCGACCTGGGGTTCGGCCACTCCATCGAAGCCTACCGGGGAGAAGATCTGGTGGGCGGCTTGTACGGAATCCACCTGGGAGGCGTGTTCTTCGGCGAATCCATGTTCAGCCGCGCAAGCGACGCCTCCAAGGTGGCCATGGCCCGGCTGGTCGAGGAGTGCAGCCAGCGCGGCATCCGCCTCATCGACTGTCAGGTGGCAAGCGCCCATCTCGAGAGCCTGGGCGCCCGTGAGGTGTCGCGGAGCGATTTCGCCGCGATGCTGCGTCTCCACGCGCGCCGGACGCCCTGCGGCCGGTGGAAAAATCCTTAGTGGCGGGACGCGGATAATTGCTTTAGCAGGGTGCTTTATGCACAATGCGCGCGGCTTACCGCATCCCGCGCATCATTAAGGACGCATGTCAAAAGAAGAGGCAATTCAGTTCGAGGGTGAGGTCGTGGAGACCCTGCCCAACACGACATTTCGCGTCAAGCTCAAGACCGGCCACGTGGTCACGGCCCATATTTCGGGCAAGATGCGCAAGAACTACATTCGAATCCTCACGGGCGACCAGGTCACCGTGGAAATGACCCCCTACGATCTGACCAAGGGCCGAATCGTCTACCGCGGCCGGTAGCCTCGCAGCCTACCGCGGCGCGTAGCTCGCGGCTTGCCGCGGCCGGCGGCTCGTCAGCCAAGGCATAGGCGGCTTTCCACCCATTCAGGG
The DNA here is from genome assembly GCA_963707765.1 of uncultured Gammaproteobacteria bacterium. Taxonomy (GTDB): domain Bacteria; phylum Pseudomonadota; class Gammaproteobacteria; order Steroidobacterales; family Steroidobacteraceae; genus Bog-1198. Next base: position 1,734,689 of record CAVPQZ010000001.1, read on the forward strand.
GCCCGCCCCTCCCGAGCACCTCTGCGAGGAGGCCTGCCGCCGGCCGATCAGCTCTCGTGCGACAGCAGCGCGGGTTCGTCGATGGAGCGCGTTTCGAGCTTGAGCTTGTCGCCCTCCTCGCTCAGGGTCACTTCCACATGACCGCCGTTCACCAGCTTGCCGAAAAGCAGTTCCTCCGCCAGGGGCCGCTTGATGTGCTCCTGGATGATACGGGCCATCGGACGCGCACCCATCTTCGGGTCGTAACCCTTCTTCGCGATCCAGCGGCGCGCGGGCTCGTCCACGGAGATCGACACGCGCTTTTGCTCGAGTTGCGCCTCGGCTTCCACCAGCAGCTTGTCGACGACCCGCTCGATGGTGTCCTGGTCCAGCCCGGCGAACTGCACCACCGCGTCGAGCCGGTTGCGGAATTCCGGCGAGAACAGCCGCCGGATCGCTTCCATGGCATCCGGCGCGGAGTCCGACTGAGTGAAGCCGATGCTCGGCCGGCTCATTTCGAAGGCGCCGGCGTTGGTGGTCATGACGATGATGACGTGGCGGAAATCCGCCTTGCGCCCGTTGTTGTCGGTGAGCGTGCCGTGGTCCATGACCTGCAGGAGCAGATTGAACACGTCGGGATGCGCCTTCTCGATCTCATCGAGCAGCAGCACGCTGTGCGGGTGCTTGGTGATCGCCTCGGTGAGCAGGCCGCCCTGATCGAATCCCACGTAGCCCGGCGGCGCTCCGATGAGCCTCGATACGGTATGGCGCTCCATGTACTCCGACATGTCGAATCGCACGAACTCCACGCCCATGGCGATGGCGAGTTGTCTCGTAACCTCGGTCTTGCCGACTCCGGTCGGGCCGGAAAACAGGAAGGAACCGACGGGCTTGCGCTGGTCGCCCAGCCCCGACCGCGACATCTTGATGGCGGCGCACAGGGCGTCGATCGCCTTGTCCTGGCCGAAGATCGTCAGCTTGAGGTTCCGCTCGAGGTTGCGCAGGACGTCGCGGTCCGACATCGAGACGTTCTTCGGCGGAATCCGGGCAATGCGCGCGACGACGTTTTCGATCTGGCTCACCGTGACCGATGGCTCGCGGTTCTCGACCGGCTTCAACCGGAGGTTGGCCCCGGCCTCGTCCACGACATCGATCGCCTTGTCCGGCATGTGACGGTCGTTGATGTGGCGCGCCGCCAGCTCCGCGGCCGCCTGCAGCGCATCGTCCTCGTACTTGATGCCGTGATGTTCCTCGTACCGGCTCTTCAGACCCCGCAGGATGTCCACGGTGTCCTGCACCGAGGGTTCCGTGATGTCGATCTTCTGGAAGCGGCGTGCGAGCGCATGGTCCTTCTCGAAGATTCCGCGGTACTCGTTGTAGGTGGTCGACCCGATGCAGCGCAGCTCGCCGTTCGCGAGCGCCGGCTTGATCAGGTTCGACGCGTCCATCACGCCGCCCGACGCCGCGCCCGCGCCGATGACCGTATGGATCTCGTCGATGAACAGGATGGCGCCGGGTTGCTTCTTGACCTCGGCCAGAACGGCCTTCAGGCGTTTCTCGAAGTCGCCGCGGTACTTCGTGCCCGCGACCAGCGATCCCATATCCAGGGAATAAATGGTGGCATCGAGCAGCACGTCCGGAACGTGATTCTCGACGATCATCCGGGCCAGCCCCTCCGCAATGGCGGTTTTCCCGACCCCGGCCTCGCCCACGTACAGGGGGTTGTTCTTGCGTCGCCGGCATAGAATTTCGATGGTGCGCTCCACCTCGAGCTTGCGCCCGATGAGCGGGTCGATTTTGCCCTTGCGGGCCGCCTCGTTGAGGTTCGTCGCGTATTTCTCCAGGGCATTGCCGCCGCCGTCGCCGTCGCGTTCCGCATCCGCCGCCGACCCGCTCTCCTCGCGCTCGATCCGCTCCTCGCCGCCGGCCTTCGACAGGCCGTGGGCGATGAAATTCACCACGTCCAGCCGGGATACGTCCTGCATGCTGAGGAGGTAGGCGGCGTGCGACTGTTTCTCGCTGAAGATCGCGACCAGGACGTTGGCCACGGTCACTTCCTTCTTGCCGCTGGACTGAACGTGGAACACGGCTCGCTGCAGCACCCGCTGAAAGCCGAGCGTGGGCTGGACGTCCCGGTCCTCGCCGGCCGGCAACCGCGGCGTGGTCTGTTCGATGAATTGCTTCAATTCGGTCTTGAGTTTGGCGGTATCGGCGCCGCACGATTTCAGCACCTCCCTGACCTTCGGCGTGTCGACGATGGCCAGCAAGAGATGCTCCACGGTCATGAACTCATGCCGCGCTTCCCGTGCGCTGGCAAATGCATCGTTCAAGCAGAATTCCAGTTCTTGACTTAGCACAGGCTATGCCTCTTCTAGCGTTGCCATCAGCGGATGCTGGTGTTGTCGCGCATAAGCGATCACTTGGGCCACCTTGGTCTCGGCGATTTCATACGTGAAGACCCCGCACACGCCTTTCCCCTTGGTATGAACCTCGAGCATAACCCGAGTTGCCTTGGTGCGGTCCATTGCAAAGAATCGTTGCAGGATATCGACCACGAACTCCATGGGCGTGTAGTCGTCGTTGATGAGGACTACCTGGTAGAGCGGCGGACGCTTGAGCTTCGGCGCCGATTCCTCGACGACCAGGCCCGTTCCGTCTCGACCGCGTTCCGTGTCACTCATGAATACAATCGGTTAATAAGCTGCGTCGAGTGTTTATAGGGCGCGCCATCGCGGTTTACAAGGCTCCCCGGCAAAAGCCCGCCGGCTGCGCCATTGTCGCCAATTGGTGTCACTTTACTTTCACAAGCAAAAACAAATGCTTGAGCGATCATGGAAATAATCCGTATGATTGGGTAACTTAACGCCTTCGTACCCACGCCGCATGGTCGCCGTTCAACTTTTGCAGTCATTCCTGTCCCGCTAAATGCTCGATACGCGAACAACCGATTGGCCATCCCGCCTGCGGGTCAACGGCCCCCACTATGTGTCATTCGCCCTGGCCGCGCTCATTGCCGTGGAATTGGCCCGGCTCGCCATCACCCTCCTGAACGGCCCGGTCAAATCCCCGGCCCCGGTCTTGACGCGGGCCACCCAGCCCCAGAAGCGCCCGGGAGTCGATGTCCAGAGCGTGATGTCGGCCCACCTGTTCGGGGTGCCGCCCGTAGATACCACTTCCCAGGACCCGGCCAGCGCGCCCCTGAGCAGCGCCAACCTGGTGCTGGCCGGCACCATTGCCACCCAGAACCCCAAGCGTGGGGTGGCCATCATCAGCGACGGAGGCCCCGGGAAGGTCTATGGGGTGGGTGACAACGTGAATGGCGCCACGCTGCATTCGGTGTACCTCGATCACGTGATTTTGAACCGGGCTGGCGCCCTGGAGACGCTGGTGCTGCCGCGGCTCATGGCAGGCGGCCGCCAGGAACCGGGAGGTCGCCGCCCGCCCCCCGCCCGAACCGCGGCGGTTGAAAACATTCGCCGCATGGTTCAGCAGGATCCGGGACTCCTGGACCAGGTCATGCGAACGGTCCCCTCCTATGACAACGTAGCCGGCCGGTTGCGCGGGTTTCGCGCCTACCCGGGCCGGAATCGCGGGCTTTTCGGCAAATTGGGATTGAAACCTGGCGATTTGGTCACGGCAATCAACGGCACCGTGCTGGACGATCCCCAGCACAGTCAGGAGGTGCTGAACACGATTCAGTCGTCGGATCATGTGACGGTCACCATCGAGCGAGCCGGCGTCAAACAGGATATCTCCCTCAACGTGGGCCAGGTGGCGGAAATGGCCGCCAAGGACCTGGAAGGCGATCCGTCGAACGCATCGTCGGTTCCGAATGTCGGAGGGGGGGCGCCGCCCCCGAATCCGCCCAACAGCACCAATGAGACCACCAATGACCAGTAGCCCGAGCCTCGACCGATCGTGTCCGCCGCCCCCAGGGGGCCGAGTGCCCGGCATTCACATCCTGCGGCGGATGCTCTACTGCAGCTCGTCATGCCTGCTCGTGATCGTACTGGTGGCGGCGTCCTTTCCGTCGGCTGCGCAGAAGCCGCCGCTGACCGACGGTCCGACGATCACGCCGAACTACAAGGACGCCGACCTGACCCAGATCATCCAGGCCGTCAGCGAGGTCACCGGCAAGAATTTCATCATCGATCCGCGCGTCAATGCCAAGGTCACCATGCTGTCCGCGACCCCCATGTCGCCGGCCGCGTTCTACGAGGCGTTTCTCGCGGTGCTCCAGGTCTACGGTTACGTGGCCGTGCCGGCCGGCAAGGTCATCAAGATCATTCCGAACACCGACGAGCGCCAGCTCCCCTCCATCGACCTGCCGAACGACGTGAGCTCGACCTCCGACGAGATCGTCACGCAGATCATCTCCATGAAGAACGTGAGCGCGGCTCAGCTCGTGCCCCTGCTGCGTCCCCTGATTCCCCAGCAGGGGCATCTGGCCGCCTACGCCCCCGGCAACATGCTGATCATCTCGGACCGGGCCAGCAACGTGAGCCGGATCATGAGGATCATCCAGCGCATGGATGAGAGCGGCGATGAGTCCCCGGAGATCATCCCGCTCCACAATGCGAGCGCGACCGACCTCGTGCGCACGATCAACCAGCTGAACCAGGGTCAGGCGGCCGAAGGCGCCGGCACCGCGGTCAAGGTCGTGGCGGACGAGCGCACCAACAGCGTGCTGCTCAGCGGCGAGCGGTCGATACGCCTGAAAACCAAGGCGCTCATCATCAACATGGACACGCCCGGCGTGGCCGGCGGCGACACCCAGGTGCGCTACCTGCGCTACGCGGACGCCGAGAAGATTGCCGACAAGCTGAAGGGCCAGGCCACGGCCACGGCCAAGGCGCAGGCCGGGCCGCAGGCGTCGGCGCAGCCGTCCGCCGGCGGCGGGACGCCCAACGTGGATGCAAGCGTGACCATCTGGGCCGACGTGCCGACCAATGCGCTCATCATCACGGCGCCGCCCAAGATCATGCGCTCCCTGATGGCGGTCATCGACAAGCTGGACATCCGCCGAGCCCAAGTGCAGGTGGAGGCCATCATCGTCGAGGTCGACGTCAATAAGAGCTCGAATCTCGGGGTGCAGTGGATACTCTACGGCCAGGGCAACTCGACCGTCCCGGCGGCGATCACGAATCTGCCCGGCGCCGGCACCAGCATCGTCAACCTGGCGGCCACGGCACTCGGGGGCGTCACCAACTTGTCGACCACGGCGACCAATACCACGACCACCTCCACCAACAGCACCGCCGCGAGCGCCCTATCGAGCGCCATTCCGACGGGGGCCACGTTCGCCGTGGGCCGCTACAACCCGACGTCCGGCACGAATTTCGCCGCCATCGTCCAGGCGCTGCGCAGCGACGGCACCAGCAACATCATCTCGACGCCGTCGCTCATCACCATGAACAACGAGGAAGCCGAGGTCAAGGTGACGCAGGAGATCCCGTTGATCACGGGCCAGTACACCAACACGACCGCCGCCGTCGCCGGCACCACCAGCCCGTTCGAGACCATTCAGCGCGAGGAAGTGGGCACCATCCTCAAGGTGACGCCGCACATCAACGAGGGCAACTCGGTGCAGCTCAAGATCGAGCAGGAGGACTCGTCCCCGGGGGCCAAGCTGACCGATTCGGCCGACATCTCCACCAATAAGCGCTCCATCAAGACCACGGTGCTGATCGAGGACGGCGGAATCCTCGTGCTCGGCGGCCTCATGTCCGATACGGTCAGCGAGAGCGAGGACCGCGTCCCGGTGCTGGGGGCCATCCCTCTGATCGGCAACCTGTTCAAGTCCCGAAGCGGCTCGCGCCAGAAGAAGAACCTGCTGGTGTTCATCCGCCCGAAGATCCTGCGCGACTCGCAGTCGACCGAGGAGACCAGCGAAGCGAAGTACAACGAGATGCGCCAGGACGAGCGCTCTCTCAATCACGGGAAAATCACGCTGCTGCCGGGCGAGAAGCAGCCGGCCATCCCGTCGATTCCGCCGAAGATCATGGCCCCGGCCGCGCCGCCGCCGTCCCAGGTCAATCCGGAAGGCGCCATCGCCCCGCAGTCCGGATCGGCAACGCCGGCGGCACCCGCCCAACCGGCTCCGGCCCCCCCGCCGGCGGGTCCCACGGGCAAGCCATGAGCGCCGAACTGCAGGAAGACCGTGCCCAACGGAAGCTGTCCTTTCCGTTCGCCAAGCGCCACGGGGTGTTGATCCGGGGCGTCGTCAACGACGTGGCGGAGACCGTATGCCGCCCGGGCGTGACGCCCCAGGCGCTCGCGGAGGTCCGTCGATTCGTGGGCGTTCCGTTGAAGCTCGAGCGAGTCTCCGTGGACGCCTTCGATTCGATGTTGCGCATCGCCTACGAGGCCGGATCGGGCGCCGCCATGCAGATGCTCGAGGGATTGGACGACAACACCGATCTCGCCCACCTGGCCGAGGACATTCCGGAATCCTCCGACTTGCTCGAAAGCGACGACGAGGCGCCGATCATCCGTTTGATCAATGCCTTGCTCACGCAGGCGGTGAAGGAAAACGCCTCGGACATCCACATCGAGCCTTACGAGAATCGCCTCGTCATCCGCTTCCGGGTCGACGGCGTGTTGCGCGAGGTCCTGCAGACCAAACGGGCTGTGGCGCCGCTCGTGGTGTCCCGCATCAAGGTCATGTCGAAGCTCGACATCGCCGAACGGCGATTGCCGCAGGACGGCAGAATCTCCCTGAGGATCGCCGGCAGAGCGGTCGACGTGCGCGTCTCGACGCTGCCGTCGGGCCACGGCGAGCGGGTGGTGCTGCGCTTGCTCGACAAGCAGGCGGGGCGCATCGAACTCACCGCGCTCGGCATGGATCCCCGCACGCAGGAGCTGATGGATGACATCATCCACAAACCGCACGGCATCATACTGGTGACGGGACCCACTGGTTCGGGCAAGACGACCACGCTGTATGCGGCCCTGGAGCGCATCAACGACAACACCCGCAATGTCATGACGGTCGAGGATCCCATCGAATACTACATCGACGGCATCGGCCAGACGCAGGTCAATACAAAGGTCGAGATGACCTTCGCCCGCGGCCTGCGCGCCATCCTGCGCCAGGATCCGGACGTCGTCATGGTCGGCGAGATCCGCGACCTGGAAACGGCGCAAATCGCCGTGCAGGCCAGCTTGACCGGCCACCTGGTGCTGTCGACGCTCCATACCAATACGGCGGTGGGCGCCGTCACCCGGCTGCGCGACATGGGCATCGAGCCGTTCCTGCTGTCCTCGAGCTTGATCGGCGTGCTCGCGCAGCGCCTGGTGCGGGTCCTGAATACCGATACGCGCGAGCCCTTCCTCGCCGGCGAGTACGAGCGCCGCCTCCTGAATCTCGATCCCAAAGGGCCCCCGGTGCAGATGTACCGCCCCTGCGGCGATCCGGCGCTCGGGTACCGCGGCCGCACCGGAATCTACGAACTCATCGCCGTCGACGACCACATGCGCACCATGATTCACGACGGCTCCTCCGAGCAGGAACTCGAGCGCTACGCGCGCACGGCAAGCCCCGGCATCCGCGACGACGGGCGTCGCAAGGTCCTGGAAGGGGAAACGACGCTCGAAGAAGTCCTGCGCGTCACGCGCGAGGATTGATGGCCGCCTTCGAGTACATTGCGCTCGATGCCCAGGGCCGCGAGCGCAAGGGGCTGATCGAAGGCGACACGCCGAAGCACGTCCGGCAGCTGCTTCGCGAGAAGCATTTGCTGCCCGTGGAGATCCAGGAGAGCGCCGAGCGCGAGCTCAAGCAGCGGCGTGCGCGCCGTTTCATGCGCCGCAGCCTGTCGACGCTGGATTTGGCCCTCCTGACCCGCCAGCTGGCGACATTGCTGCGCTCCGGCCTGCCCCTGGAGGAATCGCTCCAGGCCGTCGCCGAGCAGACCGAGAAACCGCGAGTCCAGAGAATCGTGCTCGGCGTGCGCAGCAAGGTGGTCGAAGGCCACCCTCTGGCCGATGGCCTGAAGGACTTTCCGAGCGCCTTTCCGGAGATCTATCGGGCAACGGTCTCCGCCGGCGAGCAATCGGGCAAGCTCGACTCGGTGCTCGAGCGGCTTTCCGACTACACCGAATCCCGCCAGGTCATGGGCCAGCAAGTCAGCAATGCGCTGGTCTATCCCATCGTGCTGATGGTGCTGTCCTTCGCCATCGTGTCGTTCCTGCTGGCCTACGTCGTGCCGCAGGTCGTCGCCGTCTTCGAATCCGGACACCAGGAACTCCCCTTCGCGACCCGCTTCCTCATCGCGCTGAGCGACATGGTGCGGCTCTATTGGTACTACGGCGTCATCGTGACCGGGCTCGCGGTGTGGGCATTCCGCAGGTGGCTGCGGGCGCCGGAGGCGCGGCTGCGTTTCCACCGGTTCCTGCTGCGCGTGCCGCTCCTGGGCAAACTCATCCGAGGGGTGAACACCGCGCGATTTTCCCGGACCTTCAGCATCCTCACAGCAAGCGCCGTGCCGGTCCTCGAGGCGCTCAGGATATCGGCCGAAGTGGTCAACAACCTGCCGATGAAGCGGGCCGTCGAGGAGGCGGCCCTGCGGGTGCGGGAGGGGGCGCCCATCGGCAAGTCGCTCGCCGCCCGCAAGGTCTTTCCCCCCATGATGATCCATCTCATCAGCAGCGGCGAGAGCAGCGGCGAGTTGGAGAAGATGCTGGAACGCGCGGCGGCAAACCAGGAGCGGGAGATGGACGGTCTGCTCTCCACCCTCACCAACCTCCTGGGTCCGTTCATGGTGGTGTTCATGGGCGCGGTGGTCATGTTCATCGTCATTGCGCTGCTGTTGCCCATATTTCAGCTCAACGATCTCGTCAAATAGCGACGTGCGTCGCGAGCCGCCGTTCTAGTGTGAACCAGGGTATTGCGCCCGGGACGCATTTCCGTTTATAACGCGCGCGTGTCAGTTCACTCGTGAAGCGGCAAAGCTCCCGTGGCATGAACGAAAAACCCGAATCGGACGAGTTCGAGGAAGAGGATGCCGAAGACGTCGCGCCGGGCGGCGACGATGTCGACGTGGATCACATCATGCGCGATGTGGAATCGCAGCGCCGCCGCGCGCCGAAGGGCGCGGAGCCCGCCTGGAGACGCCTGGAGCGGGTGATGGAGGAGCGGCGCACCGCCGAGCTGCTGAGCGACTTCGACGACTACGAGATCGGCGAGGCGGAATTCGCCGACGGCGAGGACACCGGCAAGGCTGCGGGTAGGAAGAAGAAGAAGCACCGGCGGGCTCATTGAGAGCCGTGCTGCGGTACCGCCGACGCCGCAGGCGCGCCCCGCCGGAGGTCAATGCCCGCCGAAGATCAGTGAAAGTCGCGCGAAGCGACGACGAGATCGCCGAGCAGTTGCGATAGGTTCGTCAGGCGCTGCGCGACCACGTGCAGCACATCGCCCTCCCTCTGCAGCCTGCCGCGTACCATCAACAGCCGCGACTGCAGCAGCGCCGCGCGCTGCGCCTCCGCCACCTTCTCCCAGACGATCAGATTCACGTAGCCCGTCTCGTCTTCCAGCGTGACGAAGGTCACACCGTTTGCGCTGGCCGGCCGCTGCCGCGTGATCACCAGGCCCGCGGCCGTCACGATGCGGCCGTTCGGCTGCTCCCACAGCGCCTGATTGGGCAGGATGCCGCGTCTGGCGAGCGCTCCGCGCAGAAGAGCCACCGGATGGCGGCGCAAGGTGAGCCCCAGGCTCCCGTAATCGGCGGCGATGTCCTGGCCTTCGCGCGGGGCGCGCAGCAGCGGTACGCCCTCTGCGGCAGCCGTGCCGGAGCCGAGCAGCGGCAGCGGCCGCTCGACCCCGCTCACCTGCCATACGGCCCGGTGCCGATGGCCGGCGAGGCCCTCGAGCGCGCCGGCCGCCGCCAGCGCCCCGAGATCGCCCCGGTCGAGATCGGCGCGCTCCGCGAGATCCGCGGTGCTGACGAAGGGGCGCACGGCGCGTGCGGCGAGCAATCGCAGAGCGCCGTCCGCCGACAGATGCTTCACCACGCGCAGGCCCAATCGCAGCGCCGGGCGGCCGTCCTCCCGCCGCTCGAGCGTGCAGTCCCAGTCGCTGGCCTCGACCACTGCCGGCCGCACCTCGACCCCGTGCGCCCGCACGTCGCGCACGAGCTGGGCCGGTGCGTAGAAACCCATGGGCTGGCTGTTGATGAGCGCGGCGCAAAACGCGGCGGGCTCGTGATGTTTCAGCCAGGCGGAGGTGTAGACCAGCAGCGCAAAGCTCGCCGCGTGGGATTCCGGAAATCCGTACTCCCCGAAGCCCAGTATCTGGTTGAATATCTGCTGCGCGAAGCTCTCCGGATAGCCGCGGGCCTGCATGCCCTCGATCAGCCGCTTCTGAAAGGGCTCCAGACCGCCCTTGCGCTTCCAGGCCGCCATCGCGCGCCGCAAGCCGTCGGCCTCGCCGGGGGAGAAACCGGCGGCCACGATGGCGAGCTGCATGACCTGTTCCTGGAAAATGGGCACACCCAGCGTGCGCTTCAGCACCAGCTCGACATCCCTGCTCGGATAGATCACGGCCTCCTCGCCGCTGCGCCGGCGCAAGTACGGATGCACCATCTCGCCTTGAATCGGGCCGGGCCGCACGATCGCCACCTCGATGACGAGGTCGTAGTAATTGCGCGGCCTCAAGCGGGGCAGCATGGCCATCTGGGCCCGTGATTCGATTTGAAAGACGCCGACGGTGTCCGCGCGGCAGATCATCTCGTACACCGCCGGGTCTTCGCCCGGCACGGAGGCCAGATCGAGCTGTCCGGACACGGACTTCGAGCCGCCGAACTCGTTGACCAGCCCGAAGGCGCGCCGTATCGCCGAGAGCATCCCCAGACCCAGGACGTCGACCTTGAGCAGGCCCAGCGCATCGAGATCGTCCTTGTCCCACTGGATGACCGTGCGGTCGGGCATCGCCGCATTTTCGATGGGAACCAGCTCATCCAGGCGGCCGCGAGCGATGACGAATCCGCCCACGTGCTGCGATAGGTGGCGGGGGAAGCCCAGGATCTGCGCCGTGAGCTCCGCGAACAGCCGTGTTCGCTCATCGTCCGGATCGAATCCGGCGTCGCGGATGTGCCGCGGGTCGATGCGCTGACCGTCCCACCACTGGAAGCTGCGCGCCAACCTGTCGACATCCGCCTGGTTCAGGCCGAACGCCTTGCCCACGTCGCGCAGGGCGCTGCGAGGCCGGTACGAGATGACGGTGGCGGCGAGCGCAGCGCGCTCGCGGCCATATTTCCCGTAGATGTATTGGATCACCTCCTCGCGCCGTTCGTGCTCGAAATCCACGTCGATGTCCGGCGGTTCGTTGCGTTCCTTGGAGATGAAGCGCTCGAACAGCATGGCCATGCGCGACGGGTCCACTTCGGTGATCTCCAGGCAGTAGCAGACCACCGAATTGGCGGCGGAGCCCCGGCCCTGGCAGAGTATTTTCCGGGAACGGGCGTACTGCACGACGTCGTGCACGGTGAGAAAGAACGGCTCGAATCCGAGTTCGGCTATCAGGCGCAGCTCGCGCTCGATGGCGTCGCGCACGCCGGCGGGCGCGCCCGCCGGCCAGCGCCTGGCGCAGCCTTGTTCCGTCAGCGCCCGCAAATGACCCGTGGGCGTTGCGCCGGCGGGCACGATCTCTTCGGGATATTCATAGCGCAGCTCGTCGAGCGTGAACGTGCAGCGCTCGGCAATCGCGAGCGTTTCGGCCAGCAAGGGCGCCGGATAGAGTTCCCGAAGGCGCCGTACCGGCCGCAGGCAGCGTTCGCCGTTGGGGAACAAGGCGTAACCGACAGCGTTCAGGGGCGTGTTCAGGCGGATCGCGGTCAGCACGTCCTGCAATGCCCGGCGGCTGCGCCGATGCATGTGCACGTCGCCCGCAGCCACTCGCGGCACGCAGAGGTCGCTGCCGAGTGCCTCCAGGACTTGCAAACGGCGCGCATCGAAGCCGCCCAGCAGTTCCACCCCGATCCACAGGCGGCCGGGGAAGCGCTCGCGCAGCCAGCGCCCGTCCTCGTGCTGCGGCAACGTCGCGCGGCCGGTCTGCGGCAGCCAGATGAGCAGGCAGCCGTCGAGCGAATCCTCGAGACCGGTGCGCTCGAGCGCATAGCCGCCTTTCGCCGCCGCGCGGCGGCACCGGCTGATCAGCCGGGAAAGCGCGCCGTAGCCTGCCCGGTCCGTCGCCAGCGCCGCCAATTTGAGGCCGTCCGCACAGGTGAATTCCGCGCCGATGATCAGCTGCAGGCCGGATTGCTTGGCCGCCACGTGCGCACGCACCACCCCGGCGAGCGAGCATTCATCGGTGAGGGCCAGCGCGCGATACCCCAATGTTCGCGCCTGAAGCACCAGCTCCTCGGGATGCGAGGCGCCGCGCAGAAACGAGAAATTGCTCAAGGCGTGCAATTCGGCGTACATGAGGCCTCAAGCGAAGACACCGTGCAAATACCAGGACCGGCTGCGCCGCTCCTGAAATACCCACCATCGTGCCCCGCGGGTCTGGCGCGCGATATAGTAGTCGCGCGCAACGCCCTTGCCGTCCCACCAACCGCTTTCGATGCGCTCGGGACCCTGTTCGAGAATCAGCCCCTCATCGAGCAGGCGCTGCAGATTCGTCGAGAGCAGCAACGGTCGATCCAGCAGCCACACCGGCCTCGGCACGTCGGCGGCGATCGCCCCGCCGGTGCGCACGCCGCCTGGGCGCACGGCGGCCAGGTGCGGTTCATGCACCCGCTGCCAGGCGGCCTCCGGCCGATGCTCGGCGACGGACACGAGGCCGTATACCGCCGCCCCGCCGAGCCGCGCGCGCAAACGTTCCACCAACTGCGGAACCGCGCCGGCTGCACGCATGCCCCCTGCGCGCAGGCCGGCGAACACATCCAGGGAGTCGGGCGAAAGGGGCTGCAGAGAACCCGACTCGAGTTCCATGCCCCGCACCGGTGCCGCCAGTTCGAGCCGATGCAGTTTTTCATTCAGTACGTCCGCCAAGCGGCGGCGCTCGCTCGTCACGCTTGCCCAGCTGACGCGCACCCGTGTGGCCGGCAGCACGCGATGCCGCAGCTTGAGTTGCACCGCCTGGACGCCCGCCTGCCGCTCTCGCAGGAACCGTGCGCAGCGCTCGACCACCGGCTCCAGCGCCTTTTGCAAATAAACGACGGTTGCGATTTCCGTCTCGAAATCGCAGCGCTCGCGAAACCGCTCTCGCGGCACGAACGAGCGGCGGGGGGCGGCTTGCCGCGCCAATGCAATATCGAGATCCAGGACTGCAGCGGGGCCCAGTCGCCGCGACACCCCTGATCGCGGCAGCCGCAGCAACTCGCCCATTCGAGTCACGCCCATGGCGCGGAGCGTTTGCAGCCATGCAGGATCCCAGGACGTGCAGGCAATCGGCAACTGCGCAAGTTCACCCGCCAGCTGTCCCGGATCTTCGATGCACGCCCGCTTGCCGGCGCGTGCCAGCCACAGCGCCGCCAACGTGGCCGGAGCTGCGGCACTGTGCGCGCGCAGCGAGAAGCGCATCCACGCCGCATCGATGGACTCATGCAATGCAGCCAGCGAACCGAACAACTTCACGCTGCCTTTGATTTCCAGCAACAAGGCATTGGTCGGCTCGATGCTGACCAATGGCGTGAATTGCTGTGCGCACAGGGCGAGGCGCTGCAGCAGGGATGCCGCCCGCTGCGGGTCCGTCAATTCCGGAAATACGACGGCATACCACAGCTGCCGGATGCGCGGCCGCCCGATGGGCGGCGGTGCCGGCAGGGGCGCAGCCGGCAAGGGCAGGGTCTGGGGGACCGGAGCTTCGGCCGGTATTGCATCGAATAAATCCGCCGCCTCAACCGGCCGCGCAAATTTCGCGGCGGCGATGCGTCGACCGCGCGGTTTCATGGCGAATGGAATTCGACGGGACCGGGTCGACCGCCTTGCACCTTGACCAATTCGAGATGCGCCTCGTGCTCGCCCTGCGTCAAAGCCACGCGCAGACTAGCAGGAGAAGGCTCGAAACGATGGCGCTCGGGACGAAACAACACGCCGAGCGCGCCGCCGGCCTCCGCCGCGAGCTTCAGGCGTCGCAACCAGCGGTCATCGGAACCCTGCAGCCACAGCAGCACCGCCGCACACACTCCCGAGCTCAACGCTTGCTCGGCCGCCCACAGAGCCTCGGTGGCGCTTGCAGGGCTCACGACGAGCAATCGGCGCAGCTCGATCCCACGCTGCGCCAGGGCCGGCGCATAGGGTTCATGGGGCGGCGCAATCCAGACCAGCCAAGGCACCTCATCGGCTCCACGCTGGCATTCCACCAAAGCCGGTAAAAACAGCTGTATTTCACCGAGACCCGCCGTCTCCAGCAGCACTTCGACCAGCGAGGCCGCCGGCCAGCCGCCGCCCGGCAAGCGTGCATCGAGTTCGCTCCGGCCGGTGGACCAGACCGGACGAGAGGCGGTGGAACGACGACCAGCCGGGTCTTTCAGCCTCCAGACGCGCGCATCGGCCAAGATTTCCGCAAGGGATGATTTCTCACGCAGCATCCACGTCTTTACCGCGGCGAAGCACCCCGACCACGATCCCTTCGATGATCATGGGCTGTTCCTTGAGATTGACCCGAATGGGTTCGAAATCGGCATTCTCGGGCAACAGCCAGACGATGGTACCTTCTTGCCGATAGCGTTTGACGGTGACCTCGTTCTCCAGGCGAGCCACGACGATTTGCCGATTGCGGACCTCGGGAGTGCGATGCACAGCGACCAGATCACCGTGCAGGATGCCGGCATTTTTCATGCTCATGCCCTGAACCTTCAGCAGGTAATGCGGCTGCGGTTGAAATAAATGCGGATCGATTTGATAACGCGCCTCGATGTGTTCCTCGGCCAAGATCGGACGCCCGGCTGCCACCCGGCCAATGAGCGGCAACCCCAGTTGTTCCCGCAGAATGTCCTTGAGCTGAATGCCGCGCGAAGCGCCGGGTATCAGATCGATGACACCCTTGCGTTGCAGGGCGCGCAAGTGTTCTTCAGCCGCATTCGGGGACTTGAAGCCCAGGGTGCGCGCAATTTCGGCGCGGGTAGGCGGCATGCCGCTTTCGGCAATGGCGTCTTGGATGAGCCGAAGGATCTGCGTTTGACGGGGCGTGAGGTCGGACATGCGTCACCTGTATATGTAGCCAGTAACTGTCATTATATACAGTATCCGGGCTCTGGCAAGTGGCAACGCACCGGGGTAATTTGCCGGATCGTGAATCGCCCCGAAACCCCTCCAGTGAGCCTCATGCCGAAAAGAACCGACGATCGATCCAACGACCGCGCTCTAGGGATGGACCGCCCGATCACCCGCCGCGACTTTTTGAACGGGATCGCCATCGGTGCCACCGCCGCGGCCTCGGCGCCCCTGCTGGCCGCCAGCCTCGCCGGCGCCACTGACCCCGCCGCATCAGCGGCCGCCGCATCAGCCGCCGCCGCATCAGCCGCCGCCCAGGATGCACCCGCCTACTATCCCCCGCTTCTCACCGGCCTGCGAGGAAGCCATCCCGGGTCGTTCGAAGACGCCCATGCGCTGCGCGACGGCCGAAGCTGGCCGCCGGCTGCCGACCCAGCCGAAGAATACGACCTGATCGTGGTCGGCGGCGGCATCAGCGGCTTGGCGGCTGCGCATTATTATCGTGCCCAGGCGCCCCAGAGCCGCATCCTCATTCTGGACAACCACGACGATTTCGGGGGACATGCCAAGCGCAATGAATTCAACCTGGATGGCCGTCTCCACCTACTGAACGGCGGCACGCTCGAAATCGACAGCCCGCGCCCCTACAGCCCGGTGGCCGCCGGACTGCTCCGGACCCTGGGCATCGACGTCCCCTCGCTCATCAAGAAGTCGCAGAATTTGAAGTTCTACGACCGCTTGGGGATGCGCACCGGCGCCTTCTTCGATCGCGAGACCTTTGGCGACGACAAACTCGTGGTCGGCACCGGCGACGTACCCTGGGAGACGCTGCTCGCCCAGGCGCCGATCCCGGAGCGGGCCCGCCGGGAGATCGCCCAGATCGAAACGGCGAAGATCGACTACATGCCCGGCCTGTCCTCGGATGAAAAGAAACAACGCCTGTCCCGCATGAGCTACGTGACGTTCCTGAACGAGGTCGTCCGGGTCGATCCCGCGGTGGTCAAGTACTACTACGCCCGCACCATGGGAGAATGGGGAGTGGGCGCGGACGCCGTCTCCGCCCTCGACTGCTGGGGGTATGGCATGTCCGGATTTCAGGGCATGAAGCTCGCGAAGGGATCCATATCGCGGATGGGATTCACGCCCGCCGGCTACGAGGATACGGGCGGATCGTTCCACTTCCATTTTCCGGACGGCAACGCAACTATTGCGCGGTTGTTGGTGCGCAATCTCATTCCGAAGGCCGTTCCTGGCCGCAGTGCCGAGGATGTCGTCACCGCGAGGGTCGACTACGCCGAACTCGACCGGCCGGCCTCGCCCGTGCGCCTGCGCCTCAACAGCATCGCCGTCCGCGCCCGCCACCTGGGCGAGCCCTCTTCAGCGCAGCAGGTGGAGATCACCTATCTGAACGGCGGCAGGCCGCACGCCGCACGAGCACGCGGCGCCATCCTGGCTTGCTACAACATGATGATTCCGTACCTGTGCCCCGAGCTGCCCGCCGCCCAAAAAGATGCGCTGCATCAACTGGTCAAGACCCCGCTCGTGTACACGAGCGTCGCGCTGCGCAACTGGGAGGCCTTCGACCGGCTCAAGCTGTACCGGGTCTACGCCCCCGGCGCCTACCACTGCTATCTTCACTTGAACGAACACGTCGATATCGGGTCGTATCGAAGCGTTGCTTCGCCGAAGGATCCCATTTTGGTGCACATGGTCCGCACGCCCTGCAAGGCTGGCCTTCCGGAGCACGAACAGAACCGGGCCGGGCGGGCCGAGCTGCTGCAGACCAGCTTCGAGACCTTCGAGCGCCGCATTCGGGACCAGCTGGCTCGTACCCTGAAGGACGGCGGCTTCGATCCGGCCCGCGACATCACGGCCATCACGGTAAACCGATGGCCGCACGGCTATGCGCCCGAATACAACCCGCTCTGGGATCCCGAGGTTGCAGAATCGGGAATGCCGCACGTCATTGGACGAGCGCGGTTCGGGAGGATCGCCATCGCGAATTCCGATTCGGGCGGCGGCGCATATACCGACGTGGCCATCGATCAGGGTCATCGCGCAGCGCTGGAACTGCTGGGCGGCCGCGAGTCATGAGGCGGCCCGGGAGCCAGAATTTACATTTCAGCCGGCAAATCTTAAGACGAATTAATATCCATGCGATAAAATTCGGCTGAAATAGCACCATCGGCTCGATATGTAGTCGCTCCGGGCCGACAAAGGCGCATTTCAGTTGCATTCACCGCGCAAATTTGGCTTGATGTGCGACTGTGTTGCGACGCATGTGAGCCCGAACCTTCAGAAAGGACCTGCTTGCGACAACACTTCGGGCTTGCCGATACCAATGAATTAACCCTAGGGGACTATTGATATGAAATTTTCTACGACACTCAAGACCACCGCGGCCGCCGCCTGCGTCATTGCTTTCGCGGGTTGCACGGACCTGAAGCCGATCCAGTCTCAGATCGACGATCTGAAGGCCATGGTCACCAAGAACCAGAGCGACACGGCCAAGGCTGAAAGCGATGCTTCCGCCGCCGCCGCCGCCGCCGCCAAGGCGAATTCGGCCGCTTCCGGCGCGCAGAGCACTGCGAATCAGGCGTTGTCGACCGCGCAGTCGAACTCGACGGCGATCGAGGCGATCAACGAGAAGATCGATCGCATGTTCAAGAAGTCAGTGTCGAAGTAATTTCGATCGATCGATGCGACATGGAACGCCGCGGGGTGACCCGCGGCGTTTTTTTTCGCCCCCCGGCCGGGCGCATCGAATTCCGCGCCGCCTGCTCAGTAGCGGATCAGCGCAGAGCCCCAGGTGAAGCCGCCGCCGAAGGCCTCGAGAAGCAGCAGCTGACCGCGCTTCACGCGCCCGTCGCGTATGGCGGTGTCGAGCGCCAGGGGAACCGAGGCGGCCGATGTGTTGCCGTGATCGCCGATGGTGACGATGACGCGCTCCATCGGCAGACTGAGGCGTTTGGCGATCGCCTCGATGATGCGGATGTTGGCCTGGTGGGGAATGAGCCAATCCAGATGATCCTTGCTGATCCCGTGGGCCTGCAGCGTCTCGGTGACCAGCTGTCCGAGGGTGTTGACGGCGACCTTGTACACCTCGTTTCCCTTCATCTGAACGGCGGCCTTGCCTTCGCGCACCAGATGGAATCCCTTGGAGACGCCGTCGGGATAGAGCAGCAGGTCCTTGTACTTGCCGTCGGAGTGCAGCCGGGTGCTGATGATGCCCTGTTCGGGCGACGGCTTCAGGATCACGGCGCCCGCACCGTCGGCGAATATCACGCACGTGCCGCGGTCCTTCCAATCGACGATGCGGGTGAGCGTCTCGGCGCCCACTACCAGCGCGCATTTCGCCTCCCCCAAGCGGACGAACTTGTCCGCGACGCTCAGCGCGTACATGAAGCCCGTGCACGCCGCTTCGAGGCTGAAGGCCGGACAGCCGTGGATGCCCAGCCGATCCTGCAGCAGCGTTCCGACGTTCGGAAACACGAGGTCGGGGGTCGTCGTGCCGACGCAGATCAGGTCGACGTCCGCGGCGGACACATCCGCGGCGGCCATGGCGCGCCGGGCCGCATGCTCCGCCAGGTCCGTCGTGGTTTCGCCCTCGGCGGCGACGTGCCGGCGCTGGATCCCCGTGCGGCTGCGGATCCACTCATCGCTGGTGTCGACCAGCTTCTCGAGATCCGCGTTGGTCAGAATTTTCTCCGGCAGGTAACTGCCGGTGCCCGCAATGCGTGAGTACATCGAGATCCTTCATGCCCCGTCGGAGGCACCCAGCCGTTCGGCGATTCTCGCTGGTATGCCGTTGCGCGCTTCCTGAATCGCCACTTCGATGGCGCGCTGAAATCCGGACACGTCGGCGCCCCCATGGCTCTTGATGACGATGCCGTTCAATCCGACCATGGTCGCGCCATTGTATCGCGTCGGGTTCAGCCGGGTGCGAAGCGCGTTGAGCGCAGGCCTGGCGCCCAGCGCGCCCAGTTTGCGCGCGGCATTGCGCGTGAATTCCTCGCGTAGCGTATCTGCAATCAGCCGCGCGGCGCCCTCCATCGTCTTCAAGGCCACGTTGCCGGTGAATCCGTCGGTCACGACGACGTCGACCTTGTCGGAGAAGATGTCGTGCCCCTCGACGAAACCCACATAGTTGAGCCCGCTGGCCGCCAGCAGGTTGTGCGCGGCCCGGACGATTTCGTTGCCCTTGATCTCCTCCTCGCCGATGTTCAGGAGGCCGACCCGCGGCTTCTCGTGCGCGCCTGGCAGGTCGGCCGCCAGTATCGAGCCCATCACGCCGAACTGAAGGAGCTGCTGGGGCGTGCACGACGCGTTGGCGCCGAGATCCAGCATGTACGTGTGCCCGCCGCGCGACGGAATCGCAGAGCCTATGGCCGGGCGCTCCACGCCGGGCACCATCTTCAACACGAAATGGGCCATGGCCATCAGCGCACCCGTATTCCCGGCGCTCACGCAGGCGTCGGCTTCGTGCTCCTTGACCATGTCGAGGGCCACGCGCATCGAGGAATCCTTCTTGCGGCGCAGGGCCTCTCGGGGATGGTCGGTCATCTCCACCACTTGCTCGCAATAGCGGCAGGACAGGTTCGCGTGCGGCTGGCGGCCCTCCAACTCGCGCGCGAGGTCGGCCTGACGGCCGATCAACGTGAATCGCGCGTCCGGAAATTCCTGCGCCGCGGCCATTGCAGCGGGAACGCAGGTCGAGGGTCCGCGATCGCCGCTCATGGCGTCGATCGCTATGCGGAGCAGCTCAGCCACGATGTGCATCCGGGCAGGCCCGGCGGCTCGGCGCCGCCTCCCGCCCGCGGCTTATTCTTCGCTGTCCTTGGCCGCAATATCCGCTTTGGTCTCGAGCACCTTGCGACCGCGATAGAACCCATCGCGCGAAATGCGATGGCGCGAATGGGTTTCGCCGCTCTTGGAGTCGATCGATACCGCAGGCGCCGCGAGCGCGGAATGGGAACGATGCATGCCGCGCTTGGACGGTGTCTTTCTGCTTTTCTGAACTGCCATGGGTGCTGTGTCCTATCAAGTTTTCTTCAACAAATCCTGCAATGCGCTGAACGGCCGGCGCTTTCCGGCGGCCTCGTCCACTTCCTCATCGCCCGTCACGTAGCCTTCGGCCTTGCCGCACGTGAGCGGCGTATCGCACGCCGGTGCGATCGGCAGGGCCAACAACAATTCTTCCTCGGCCAGATCCTTGAGCGACACCCGGCCGTCCGATGTCACGTAGAATTCCCGCTCCGATCCGGGACCCGCACTCTCGGAGGCCGAGAATTCGACATCGCTTCCGGCCAGCACATGGTGGCCGAATCCCTGCAGGCAACGCTGGCATATGAGCGGCGCCGTCGCCTCGATCGCGACCTTCGCCCCGGGCAGTCCCGGTGGGCTGCTTCGCGAACGCAAAGCTCGCGCGCAGAACGCCGCTCGGCTCCGCCAGCAAGTCCCGTATGCGAGGAAGCTCCGTCGAGCTCATAGTCCCGGCGCAAGCACGGCTTTTTCCTCGGCGAGGCGCGTGCAATCGACGAGGTCGGGCGAGCCGGCTGCCATGGGCCGCGTATAATAGGGCCCGTGCCGACCCCTGTCAAAAATCAGCCAACCGCAAGTCGTTGTTTTTGAAGTCTCCGCCCCTCCTCGTTCTGGCGTCCACTTCGATCTACCGGCGCGAGCTGCTGGCCCGCCTGCGAATACCGTTCGAATGCCAGGGCCCCAGGCGTCGATGAGACGGCTCAGCCGGGCGAGCGAGCACTGGATCTGGTGGCGCGCTTGGCGCGGGCCAAGGCCAGGGCGGTCGGCGCGGCGGATGCCGAGGCGTGGGTCATCGGATCGGATCAGGTGGCGGTGCTGCCCGGCGGCGGGGCGCAATGAGACCCTCCTGGGCAAGCCGGGCTCGGTGGCCAACTGCATCGACTGCAGCTCACCCAATGCTCTGGACGGACCCTGTCCTTCGTGACGGCCGTGGCCGTGGTCCGGCATCGCGACGGCGCAATCAGCGAATTCATCGATACCACCCGCGTGGTCTTCCGGCCCCTCGACCGCTCGACCATCGAACGTTATGTCGCCCGCGAGTCGCCGCTCGATTGCGCGGGGGGATTCAAAAGCGAGGGTCTCGGCATCACGCTGTGCGAATCCATCGATACCGAGGATCCCACGGCGCTCATCGGACTGCCCCTGATACGCTTGAGCGCAGCCCTGCGAAACGCCGGGTTCGCGCTGCCTTAAGGGGAGCGCGTCTCGCGTCAGCTGCGCGGACGCGGGCGCAGATGACTGGCGCAGGCTCCTAGGCCCCTCGAGCTTTCGGACGCCGGCCGGCCGCGGCCCCCGCTTCGCGCTTGGCGCCGCGTTTGACCACCGAGACGGCATCGAGCACGGCCGACAGTTCGGCCGGCAGCGGCGCGCTGACATGGAACGGGTTGCCGGACCCGGGCCATTCGAACGCCACCGATTGGGCATGCAGGAACGTGCGCTTCAGGCCATGGCGCTTGAATTCTGCGTTGAGCGTGCGGTCACCGTACTTGTCGTCGCCGAGCAGCGGGTGCCCGGCGAACGAGGCGTGCACGCGTATTTGATGGGTGCGGCCCGTCGGAATGTCCACCTCCATCAGCGTGGCCAGCGAACCGAAGAACTGCACCGGTTTGAACACGCTCACCGACGTCTTGCCGGCGGCGGCCACCCTCACATGCCGCTCCCCATGCTGCCGGTTGTCGGTCGCCAGCGGCGCGTCGATGCGCTTGGTGCCGAGTTGCCAGTTCCCGGACACGAGGGCCAAATAAGTCTTGTGCATGCCGCCATTGCGGATGAGAGCATGCAGCGCCGTCAACGTTGGGCGGTCCCGTGCCACCATCAAGCAGCCGCTGGTGTCACGGTCGAGCCGATGTATCAACTCCAAAGTCTCGCGCGGACGCGAGGCGCGCAGGGCCTCGATCACCCCGTAACTCATGCCGCTGCCCCCGTGCACCGCCACGCCCGCGGGCTTGTCGAGCACCAGCACATGCTTGTCCTGGAATATCACCGACCCCTCGATCAGGGCCAGCAAGCTTGCGGACGGGCGCCCCGGACTCTCTCCGGCATCGATGCGCACGGGCGGCAGCCGCACCTCGTCGCCCGCTGCAATCCGGTACTCCGCGTCCACGCGTTTGCGGTTCACCCGCACCTCGCCCTTGCGCAAAAGGCGGTAGACGCGGCTCCGCGGCACGGTCTTGAAGTGGCGCATGAGGAAGTTGTCGATGCGCTGCCCCGCTTCGTCCGAGGTGATGGTGCGCATCTCGACCGCGCTCTTCGGCAGGTGCGAAGTCGCAGGTTCGGTGTAATGGCTCATAGTTTGCGGATCTTCGTTTAGCAATCTTCTTAAGGTATTGATTACATTGACCCTGACGGGTTGTCGTGATAATGTCGCAAAACCGTGTCGGGCGCTTAACCATTTCGTGGTACCGCCCAAGTTCTTGAGGTTACGCGAGTAGCCAAAGGCGACACAGGATTCAGCGGCCCCCCATCCTGATGGGGAGCAGCATATTAGTTGGTTCTGGATTTCCAGACCATCGCTCGGCCGATGAGACGGACGCTGGAGAGCCTTCGGAGCTCCCAAGTCCGACAAGCGGATTACCGAGAACCAGGTCCCGGGCTTGCCGTATGCTTTTTCTGAGTGTGGGGTGTTGGCACAATTGGGTTGATCTGATGCCGATCGCGTGGCTCGCGTTCGGCTTGACTGCAATTGTCGTCGCATGCCACGCCGCGGCCCCGGCTTCCATTCTCAATCTCTCCTCCTCGGCCCCTACCACACTAGTTGGGGCAAATGAAAAGAATGCTCGTCAACGCAGTTCAAGAAGAAGAACTGCGAGTCGCACTCGTCGACGGTCAGAAACTCTACGATTTATCGATTGAGATCCCGTCCAGGGAACAGAAAAAATCCAACATCTACAAGGGTCGAATCACCCGCGTAGAACCCAGCCTCGAAGCAGCCTTCGTCGAATACGGCGCGCAGCGCCATGGCTTCCTGCCGCTGAAGGAGGTCTCCAAGGAATACTTCCGCACCCAGCCGGCGAACGGCGGCCGCATGAACATCAAGGATCTGCTCCAGGAAGGGCAGGAACTGATCGTGCAGGTCGAAAAGGAGGAGCGGGGCAACAAGGGCGCCGCCCTCACGACGTTCATCAGTCTGGCGGGCCGCTTCCTCGTGCTCATGCCCAATAACCCGCGGGCCGGCGGCGTGTCGCGGCGGATCGAGGGCGAGGACCGCGACCAGATGCGCGAGGCGATGAGCGCACTGCAGATCCCGGATGGCATGGGAGCCATCGTGCGCACGGCCGGGGTCGGCCGCACCACCGAAGAGCTGCAGTGGGATTTGAACAACTTGAAAACGGCCTGGGACGCCATCGTGGCCGCCAATGACGGGCGCCCCGCTCCCTTCCTGATCTTCCAGGAAAGCGACGCGGTCACCCGCGGACTGCGCGATTACTTCGCCGACGACGTCGGCGAATGCCTGATCGACCAGCCCGAGGCCTTCCAGAAGGCCCTGGAGTACATGCAGCGCTTCATGCCGCCCGAGGCCCAGCGCAAGCTCAAGCTGTACCAGGACCCCGTGCCGCTGTTCACGCGCTATCAGATCGAAAGTCAGATCGAATCCGCGTATTCGCACAAGGTGACCTTGCCGTCGGGGGGAAGCCTCGTCATCGACCACACGGAAGCCCTGGTGTCCATCGACATCAACTCCGCGCGCAGCACCCGCGGGGGCGACATCGAAGCCACCGCCCGCAACACCAATCTCGAAGCCGCCGAGGAAATCGCGCGCCAGCTGCGGCTGCGCGACATCGGCGGCCTGATCGTCATCGATTTCATCGACATGGAGTCGACCGCGAACCAGCGGGCGGTGGAGGACATGCTGCGCGATGCCGTGAGGATGGACCGCGCGCGCATTCAATTGGGACGCCTGTCCCGCTTCGGACTCCTGGAACTGTCGCGGCAGCGCCTGCGTCCCGCGCTCAGCGAAACCACGCACATCAACTGTCCGCGGTGCAACGGCATGGGCACCATTCGCGGCGTGGAATCGATGTCGCTGGCGCTGTTGCGGCTGATCGGCGAGGAGGCGCGCAAGGAGCGCACCGGGCGCGTCATCGCGCAGGTGCCGATCGACGTGGCGACTTATCTCATGAATGAAAAGCGCGACTGGCTCAACCAGATCGAACAGCGCGACAAGGTCTCGCTGGTGATCGTGCCGAACCCCCACATGCAGACACCCGCCTATACCCTGCGGCGCATCCGCGACGACGAGAAGGAACTGCCCGAAAACAACACCGCCAGCTACCAGCTGGCCGACCAGCCGACCATCGATGATACGAATATCGGGGAGCGCGACAAGAAGCCGCAAACGGAAGCGCCGCTGGTGCCCACCATCCTGCCCGCCACCGCCGCACCCGCCATTCCAGTCCCGGTCCCCGAAGCGCCGGCGGCACCGCCCCCGGTTGCCGCAGTGCCGCAGGAGGGCGCGCTCGTGCGGCTTTGGAGATGGCTGTTCGGGACGCGCGTCCCGGAGGCTGCACCCGTCGCTGAATCGCCCGCCCCCGCCCATCGCGAGCGCTCGTCGCAGCGTGAACACCGCTCGGACCGCTATCGCGGCAGCGGGAGTGGCAGTGGCAGTGGCGACCGTTACCGTGATCGCGATCGGGATCGCAGCCGCCGGGAAGGCTCCGGCGGCCAGGGCCCGGCACGCGACGGCCAGGGTCGCGGCGAAGGCTTCGGGCGCGACGCCCGGCGCGATCGACCGGGACGACCCCAGGGCGGCCCTGGACGACCCGAGGCTCCGCGGGGCGAAGGCCCGCGTGCCGAGGCGCCCCGTAGCGAGGCACCTCGCAGCGAAGGGCCCCGAAACGAGAGCCCCCGCCCCGAAGGCCAGCGCAGCGATCAGCCAGCGCGCGCGGACAACGCCGGCCGCGGCAACGAATCGCCGAGGAGCGGCGAGCGAGAGGCCAGCGGTGAACCGCGGGCCGGTGGCGAGCGCAGCGGGCGCAGCAGGCGCCGGCGCGGCCGGGGCCGCCGGGAGGGCGGCGGCGACAGTGCATCCAATGCGCCGATGAGCGGCGATGCCGCAGGAAACGGGGCAGGCGCCCGGCCCGAGGGATCTCCCCGGTCAGACGCGCCGCCGGTGCCCGATACGGCGCCGGGCAATTCCCTACCGAGGCTCGAGGTCGCACCGCGGTACGACGCTCCCCAGGGCGGCGATTCCGGGCCCGGAACCGCTCCCGCTCCGGCACGAGAGGCCCCGCCGGCCCCCCGGCCGGCTGAGGGGCCGGCCGGCACCCCGGCTGGAGATCGCAAGTACGTGGTGTGGTCGTCCGCGCCGAGCGACGAGCCGCGCAGCGGACCGGAGGAGCGCTAGGACGCAGCCAGGAGCAAGGCCTGTGGACGATGCGCGCGAATCTCAACGATTCGCGCGCAGTCTTAGGATCAGGCTCAGACTGACCACCACCAGCGCCGCGGCGAACCCGCGGAGCGCGGCGATTGCATAGTTGGCGATGATCATGGCCAGGGATCGTCCGGCGTTGAAATGCGGCCGCCTGATGATCAGGAACGCAAACGCGAGCGCCAGCGCCACGAGGACATAGGTCGCGAGCCACGCGTGCCGCTCCGCCGGCTGCAACTGGCGGGCCGGCAAGGCCGAGCGGTCGCGTCCCGGGCGCAGCGCGTAGGCCACGAACGCGAGCACGATGCAGAAGCCCACGACGGAACTCACGTCCTGCAGCAGCCGCGAACCGATGAGGTGATGCCCCGCGAGATCGAGCATGGGTTCGTCCAGCATGGGGATCATGCGCACGCCTCGCGCGCCCTCATGGGTAAAGGCATCCCATACCAGGTGCGTCACGGCGCCGGCTTCGATGCCGCAGGCGGCCAGCAGCCACTGAGACAGGCTCCCCAGGTGAGCCGGTGCCGCAAAGTTGCGCCAGCGCGCGTAGGTGGAATCCGGCAGTATCTCCATGATCGGCGTCTTGAACAGCAGCTGGAAGATCCAAAAAGACGCCAGCCCCACCGGCAGGCAGAACGTCAGCAGGGCCATGGCGCTATGCGTCTCACCGCGTTCGGGGCGCCAGGGCAGCAGAATTCCAAAATCCGGCACCATGCTGCCGATGATGGTCGCCGAGAGCAGGCGCCATTTGGCCAATAGACGGGAAAAGGGCAGTACGACTGCAACGTGCGAGATCGTGAAGGGCATCGAATTACCTTAACCTGTCATCCAACTGTAATACTACGGCTTTATAAAACCGGACCAGTCCTCCATTCACACGCGGGCCCATTAGAATGTCCGATGTCGCCCTCGCCGATCAACCACCCCGCTCCTCTCCGCTCGCGCTCCACAGGCCAAGCCCATGGTTCAACGTGCTCGCAGGCGTGGTCGTGGTGCTGGGCATCATATATGCCGGATACCACTTGGCGGATGATTTATCGGTGGTTCGCGACACGCGCGTCTATCCGTACGTGCTGCTGGGCATCGCACTCTTCGTCGCGCTGAGCTTCGAATTCGTCAACGGTTTTCACGACACCGCCAATGCCGTGGCCACGGTCATCTACACCCATTCCATGCCGCCCAACCTGGCCGTCGTCTGGTCGGGTTTCTTCAACTTCTTGGGTGTGCTCGTATCGAGCGGAGCGGTGGCGTTCGGCATCGTGTCCCTGCTGCCGGTGGAGTTGATCCTGCAGGTGGGCAGCGGCGCCGGCTTCGCCATGGTGTTCGCGCTGTTGATCGCCGCCATCCTGTGGAATCTCGGGACCTGGTACTTCGGACTGCCTGCATCCAGTTCGCACACGCTGATCGGCTCCATCATGGGAGTAGGCCTCATGAACCAGCTGATGGCCGCCTCCTCCAGCGGCACCAGCGGAGTCGATTGGAACCAGGCGGCGAAAATCGGCGAATCGTTGCTGTTGTCGCCGCTGGTCGGGTTCAGCGCCGCTGCGCTGCTCATGCTTCTCGCCATGTCGCTGATTCCGGTGCCGTCGCTGTTCAAGGAGCCGCAGGGTAATCAACCGCCGCCGCTGCTGATTCGCGGTCTGTTGGTGCTGACCTGCACCGGCGTGAGCTTCGCGCATGGCTCGAACGACGGCCAGAAGGGCATGGGCCTCATCATGTTGATCCTGATCGGCACCGTCCCGACCGCCTACGCCTTGAACCGGGCCATGCATGAGACCGACGTCGCCGCGTTCGTCGCGGTCTCGACCAAGGCGCAGACCGCTCTCGGCGGCTATGCGACGGGCCCCGCGCCCGCGGACCCGCATGCGGCCGCCGTCGAGATCGTCAGGACCCGCTCGGTGAGCCCGCAGACCCTGCCCGCGATCGTCGCCCTGTCCCAATCGGTCGCACAGCGGGTCGACACCTATCACTCGCTTGCGAAGGTGCCGCCGAGCGCCATGGTCAACATTCGCAACGACATGTACCTCATCAGCGAGGGGCTGCGGTTCGTGGGGAAATCGCCGCAGATCTCGTTGTCGGAGGCCGACAAGAAGACCTTGGGCGACTACAAGCGGCAACTCGACAACGCGACCAAGTTCATTCCGACCTGGGTCAAGGTCGCCGTTGCCGTTGCCTTGGGACTGGGCACCATGATCGGATGGAAGCGCA
Organism: uncultured Gammaproteobacteria bacterium; assembly: GCA_963707765.1. Taxonomy (GTDB): domain Bacteria; phylum Pseudomonadota; class Gammaproteobacteria; order Steroidobacterales; family Steroidobacteraceae; genus Bog-1198. The sequence continues at coordinate 1,762,437 of CAVPQZ010000001.1, forward strand.
TCGTCGTGACGGTCGGCGAGCGCATCGGCAAGACGCACCTGACCTATGCGCAGGGCGCCTCCGCCGAACTCGTGGCGATGCTGACCATCGGTGCGGCCGACATGTACGGACTTCCCGTGAGCACCACTCACGTGCTCTCATCCGGCGTCGCCGGAACCATGGTCGCCAATCGCTCCGGACTGCAATGGGCCACGGTGCGCAATCTCGCCATGGCGTGGATTCTCACCCTGCCGGTCTCGATCGTGCTGGCCGGCGGCTTGTACTGGCTGCTGCGCACGCTGCTCTAGGAGCCTGGCGCAACCCCTCGACCCCTCGGGCCCCGCAACAGGTGCGCGACCACACCCCGCGAGGCGCGCATCGCAAGATCGAGCACCCGCTCGAAGCCGTCGGGCCCGCCGTAGTAGGGATCGGGTACCTCCACGTCCTGCGCGTCGGCGGCGAACTCGAGAAACAGGCGCAGCTCCGCCCTCGACGCACCGGGTTGCACGGCCCGCAAGTCGCGTAAATTGCGCCGGTCCATGGCGAGGATGAGATCGAAGCGCTCGAAATCCCGCGCGGTCACCTGCCTCGCCCGCGATGCGCGGATATCGATGCCGCGCCCCAGGGCGGCGCGCACGCTACGCTCGTCGGGCGGATTCCCGATGTGATAATCGCTCGTACCCGCCGAGTCGACCCGGATGTCGAGATGCGGCGCCTCCTCGGCCGCCACCTGCCGGAAGACGCCCGCCGCGGTGGGGCTTCGGCAGATGTTGCCGAGGCAGACGAACAGAACCGAGAATTGATCGCCCTCGAGCGCGCGGGTCATGGCCTCGCATGTTATCGCGGGAGCGCCGCGGAATTCGCGCATTTCTGCTCAACGCCGCCAGACGATCTGGCTCGCCTCCAAAGGCGTGGATACGCCGTCGAAATCGGGCAGCGCACGGGCCGTGTAATCGGAGGCCTCACGAACGGCGGTCACCGACACGCTGAAGACGTACCCGCCGGGAATTCCGTCGACACCCGAGATCCTGACCGCGCGATGCCTTTCGGGCGCACCGCCGTCCAGGGCCTCGGCGTAGATTTCCACGCGCACCGCATCGGGATCGAGACGGCCGAAATTCGCAGGAATATCGAATCGATGACGTCCCGCCGCCGTCTCGACGGCGGGCTTGCCCAGGGAGACCTCGGGCCAATGGCGCCGCAGGGCCACTTGCCAGGCCGCGATCCTTGCTCCCTCGGCGCCATGCCGGGCGGCCCGGCGTCGATGACGTTCGGCCATGGGAATGTAGTGCCGCTCGACGTATTCGCGCACCGTACGGATGCTGGAGAATCGCGGAGTGAGCGTCGCCATGCTCTGCCGCATGCGGGCCACCCAAGGGGTGGGCACGCCGTTCCGGTCGCGGTCATAGAACTGCGGAATCACTTCCCGCTCGAGAATCGTGAACAGGGCATCAGCCTCAGCGGCATCCCAGGCCTCGCCGTCGCCTTCGCGTCCGTCGCCCAGGGCCCAGCCCACGTCTGCCGAGTAGGCCTCGGCCCACCAGCCATCCAGCTCCGAGAGGTTGATACCGCCGTTCACCAGGACCTTCATCCCGCTCGTGCCGCTCGCCTCCCACGGACGCAGCGGCGTGTTGATCCACAGATCCACCCCGCGCACCAGGTGCTCCGTCAGCATCATGTCGTAGTCCGCCAGGAACACCGCGCGGCCGCGAGCCTCGGTGCCTCGTATGAACCTCGTCCACTGCTCGATCAACGCCTGGCCGGCCGAATCGGCGGGATGAGCCTTCCCGGCAATGATGAGCTGAATCGGCCGCTGGGGGTCGTTCAGCAGCCGCAACAGGCGCTGCGGGTCGTGCAGCAGCAGATTGGGGCGCTTGTAGGTCGCAAACCGCCGGGCGAATCCCAACGTGAGCACATGGGGATCCAGGATCCGGCCGGCGGCCTCGATTTCCTCCGGGCTGGCGCCCGAGGCCGCAAGGTCCCGCCGCAGCCTCGCACGCGACCATTCGACCAGCTCCGCGCGGCCGGCATTGCGAAACCGCCACAGCTCGGCATCGCTGACATTGTCGATGCCGCGGCTAACCTCATCGTCCTCGCGCAACCAGCATTCCTTTCCGCAGTTTTCGGTCCAGAGCAAGTCCGCCTGCGCCGAGTCCCAGCTGGCGACGTGAACGCCGTTGGTGACATGGCCGATCGGAATCTCGGCGAGCGGCCACCGTGGAAAGAGCGGCGCAAACAGGTGCCGGCTCACCTGTCCATGCAGCCGGCTGACGCCATTGACGCCCCCGCTCACGCGGATGGCGAGGTTCGACATGCTGAAGGGCTCTGCCGCATCGCCCGTCACCCGGCCGAGCGCAAGCAGATCCGTCTTCGACAGACCGAGGGAGGATTCGGCGTAATCGCCGAGATAGTGCACGATGAGCTCGGGATCGAATCGGTCGAAGCCCGCCGGCACGGCCGTGTGCGTCGTGAACAGGTTGCCCGCACGCGTGACCGCCAGCGCAGCATCGAAGGGCTGGCCGGTTCTCCTCATGTAGGTTCGCACACGCTCCAGCCCGGCGAATGCCGCGTGGCCTTCGTTGAGATGGCACACCTCGGGAGCCATGCCGAGCAGATCCAGCAGGCGCCAGCCGCCGATTCCCAGCACTAGTTCCTGCAATAACCGCGTTTCCGGGCCGCCCCCGTATAGCTCGCTGGTAATTCCCCGATTCGCGGGATAGTTGGCCGCATCGTTGCTGTCGAGCAGAAACAGCTTGAGTCTGCCGACGCGCACCTGCCACGCGCGCAACCAGACCGGGTGGCCCGGCAGGTCCAGTTTGAAACGCAGCCACTCCCCGTTCTCGCGCCGCAGAGGAGTGATTGGCAGCTGACCCGGGTCGTTGTACGGGTACACGGCCCGCTGCGCGCCGCCACGGTCGATGATCTGGCGAAAGTAACCCTGGGCATACAGGATTCCCACACCCGTCACCGGGACGCCCAGGTCGCCGGCCGCCTTGAGCTGATCCCCGGCGACATTTCCCAGACCGCCCGAATAAATCGGCAGCGCCTCGCAGAGCATGAATTCCATGCTGAAGTAGGCTACGCCGCCCAGGGCCGACGCATGTCGACGCTGAAACCAGGCGGCGGTTTGCTCGGCGACCTTTCTCGCCCCCAGCAATTCATCGATCTGATTTCGAAAGCCGGGGTCCCCCAGCAGCTCTTCGATGCGGCTTTGAGAGACGCACTGCAGGACGGCCCAGGCACTGTGCGTGAGCTCCCACATTTCGGGGTCGAGCTGCATCCATACCCGGTCCGCCGCGTGGTTCCACGACCAGCGTATGTCGAGCGCCAACTCGAGCAGCGGCTCGATGCCGATGATCCCGGTGGGCATAAGCCCTGGAAAAATGCCGGTCAATTCGCCCTCATGGTCCGCTCTTGAATGAATGACGATCCTGGTTGGCGATCGGAAGCCGGAACCAAAAGCGGCTGCCGCCGCCCGGCCGATCCTCGAACCCCATGCTGCCGGCGTGCGCCTCGACGATGGCCCGGCACGAGGCGAGGCCGAGCCCTGTGCCCTTGGGCTTGGTCGTGAAGAAGGGCCGGAAGAGCTGCTCGCGCAGTTCAAGTCGCACCCCCGTTCCACGGTCGGCGATGCTGCTCTCGACCGTGTACCGGTCGACGCGCACCGAGATCTCGATCACGGGATCGGCCGCCGCGGTGGATGCCTCGCAGGCATTCCGAACCAGCGTGAACAGCACGTGCTGAATGCCGGAGCGATCGATGCAGAGTGCGGGAGTGTCCTTCGGGAGATCGACCGCAAGGCGGCCGCCAAAACGACTCGCCATGAAATCCAGCACCGGCCGCAGATCGGCGATCACCTCTCCCATCCGGCACGTATCGCGCGGCAGCTCCTCGGGGTCGAACAAGGCGCGAATCCGGCGCATGTTGGCGCTTGCGTCGAGCGCCTGTTGGTGGATCTGGCGCATCACGTCGATGGACTGCCCGATCATGGGTGCCGGTTTGGCGAGCATGCGCTCCGCCGCTTGCGCATACGTGGCGATGGCTCCGAGCGGCTGGTTGATCTCGTGCGCGATGCCGGCGGCCAGTTCCGAAAGGGCCGTGGCTCTGGCCGTTTCCAACAGCTGACCCAGCATCTCACACGGCTCGGTGCCGTCGCTTTTTGCGCCACCCATCAGAGGTCGATCTCCTGAAACTTTCGCGGCCACCATACCGCGCGCCGCCCCGTTCGTACATGCGACTTACCGAATTGCAGCAACCACGTAACGCGTGCAAGGAATCCCCAATTGCCGCCGGCCGGATCCTGCCGCAGCATGAATTCCGTCTCCCGAATTTTCGGGCTCCGGCAGTGGAGTAAACGCCATGACTTCCGCGAGCATTCCCCATAGCAAGAGCCCCGCCGGGCCGGCATGCAGTCCCGATCCCTACACTCTGACCGAGCACGCGCCGCTTCGCAGTGCCTCCGTGGAGCGGGTGTCGCGGGCCGACGAGAGGCATCGGATGATCGCCCAAGCGGCCTACTTCAAGGCTGAGAAGCGCGCCTTCGAGCCGGGACGCGAACTCGATGACTGGCTGGCCGCCGAACTCGAAATCAACGCGCGATGCGGCTTGATCGAACCTCACCCGAATTGGGACTCGGGTTGACGAGCGGCGCCGATGATCAAGAACATACTGGTCACCGCGAGCGGGAGCTCCACCGACCGGGGCGTTTTCGGCGCCGCCCTGGCGCTGGCCCGGCCCTTGGGCGCGCACCTCGCGTTTCTTCATGTGCGCATCCCCACGGCGGAGGCGGCTGCGCGTGCGCCGCACGTGGATTTCTGCATGGGCCAGGCGCTGACGCAGGCGCTCGATCATTTGAGCGAGGAGGAGGCGCGCCTGGCCAAGACGGCATTAGCACTACGACGAGTTCTGCCGGAAGAATGCGCTGCCGTTGGTCACGGAGCCGACGCCGTCCGACGCCGTATCAGCCGGCTGGATTCAGGTGACGGATCACGCCGAGGCCCGCCTGGCCATTTTTGCCCGGCACAGCGATCTGGTGGTGCTCGGCCGGCCGAAACGCGTCGATTACCTGCCGGGCCGGCTCATCGAGAATTTGCTCATGAACTGCGGCCGACCGCTCTTGATCGCGCCGGATTCGCCGCCGAAGCAGTTGACCGGCACTGTGGCCGTCGGATGGAAGGAAACTCCGGAAGCCGCCCGCGCCCTCACGGCGGCCATGCCGATCCTGCGGGCGGCGCAGCGCGTCATCATCCTCGGCGTGACCGAGAATGAGCAGGCGGTCGCCGGCAGCCTCGACGATATGGTCCGTCAACTGCGCTGGCACGGCATCGCCGCACATTCGCGCGTCATCGCCCGAAAGACCGGCAACGCGGCCGTCGAGCTGCCGCGGGCCGCTGCGGAGCTGCAGGCCGATCTGCTCGTGGTCGGCGGCTTCGGCCGGGGCCCCCTGCGCGAACTGATCTTTGGAGGAGTGACGCGATCGCTCATCGACGAGGCGCCCTTCGCGGTCTACATGCTCCATTGAGCCCGATACGATCAGCGCCCTCGCCCCGCGGCGAGCGACCGCGCATAGATGCCGGCCACCGCGCAGCTCGCCAAATGCGCCTGAATGCTGTCGGCCCGGCTGGTGAGGATGATGGGCACGCGCGCCCCGAGCACGATGCCCGCGGCGTCCGCATTGGCAAGGAAACTCAACTCCTTCGCCAGCATGTTTCCCGCCTCGAGGCCCGGCACGACCAATATGTCGGCGTCGCCCGCCACCGCGGAGTCGATGTGCTTGACCGCGGCCGCCTCGCGGCTGATCGCATTGTCCAGAGCCAGAGGCCCATCGAGGATCCCGCCCGTAATCTGGCCCCGATCCGCCATCTTGCACAACGCCGCGGCATCGATGGTCGACGGAATCTTGGACGTGATGGTCTCGACGGCCGACAGGATCGCCACCTTGGGGAGCGGAACGCCCAGCGAGTGCGCCAGATCGATGGCGTTCTGGACGATATCGGCCTTGTCTTCCAGGCTCGGAAAGATATTCACGGCTCCATCCGTGATGAACAGCGACTTCGGATAAGTCGGCACGTCCATGATGAACACGTGGCTCATGCGCCTGCCGGTGCAGATCCCGGTGTCCTTGCGCACCACCTCACCCATCAATTCGTCGGTGTGCAAACTGCCCTTCATCAACACGGCAACCTCGCCGGATCTCGCGAGGGCGACCGCTTTTTCCGCGGCCGCATGACTATGAGGCGCGTCCATCAGTCGAAAGCCCGCGATATCCAGCCGCAGCGACTGTGCCAGCGTGCGGATTCGCGCGGCCGGCCCCACGAGAATGGGTTCGATCAGCTGGGCGGCCGCGGCGCCCGTCACGGCCGATAATGAAATCTCATCGCAGGGATGCGCCACGGCTGTCGTCACGGGAGGAAAACCGCGGCACGCCCGAATCAGCGCCTCGTATTTCTCGTGTTTTCGCGGTGCATCCATGGGCTTGATCTCGGATCTCATGGTCGATGACGCCGGGCGATCCGACCATACGTGATGTCCGCAAGCGCAATTCCGCTGCGGGCGGCGCAACGCAGCAGCCTACGGCCGGGTTTCAGGTGCCGCCGGCCGCCGGCATTGCCGGCGGCGGCTGGGCCCGCAGGAAACGCTCCTCGACGGCCTGCGCCGCCATCGGTCTCGCCAGCAGGAATCCCTGGACTTCCTGGCAGCCGCGCCGCCGCAGCCATTCCAGTTGACCGGATCGCTCGACGCCTTCGGCCGTCACCACCAGATCGAGGCTGGCTCCGAGCGAGAGGATCGCATTGGCGATGGCCGCATCGCCGGGCGACTCGTCCACGTGCCTGACGAAGGTCTTGTCGATCTTGATCCGGTCGGGAGGAAACCGCGTGATGTAGGCGAGCGATGAATAGCCCGTGCCGAAGTCGTCCAGGGCGATACGGCATCCCAGAGACCGGAACCGGTCGAGCGCGGCGCGAACCGCAGGCGAGTCCTTGATGAGCAGCGACTCGGTGATCTCGATCTCGATCAGGGACGTCGGGATGCCGGCCGCCCGCGCCTCCAACTCCACGAGACGCGCGGGATCCCCATGCAGCAGTTCCTTGCCGGACACGTTGATCGCCACCGGGACGGCCAGACCCCGGTCGGCCCAAGCACGGGCCTGCCGGCACGCGGCCCGGATGACCCATGCCCCCAAATCGATGATGAGGCCGCTGTCCTCGGCGATGGCGACGAACTGGCTGGGGAGAATTTCCCCGAACTCGTCGTCGCACCAACGCAGCAGCGCCTCGACGCCGACGATACGGTCATCGGCCAGCCTGAACTTCGGCTGGAACTGCAGGGTAAGCCCGTCATCCAGCACGGCGCGGCGCAGCCGAGCCTCCAAATCGAACCAGTCCCGCAGCCGGCTGCTCATCGCCGGTGAATACACCGCCACCGCGGGCGCGGCGCCGGTCTTGGCCTGGTACATCGCCGTATCGGCGTGTTTGAGTACCGTGGTCAAATCGGCGCCATCGTCTGGGTAGCACGCGATCCCGATGCTGGGTGCCGCATGAAACTCCAGTCCCTCGTACGCGATGGGATCCTGCAGCGACGCGCAGCACTTGCCTGCCAGTTCGATCGCCATGGAGCGGGCTGCCGCATGCCGCAGGACGATCACGAATTCATCGCCTCCGAAACGCGCGAGGACGGTATGCTCATTCGCCTGCGGGAAGCCGCCGACCGTCTCGGATAATTTGCGGGCGACCGTGCGCAGCACCGCATCGCCGACTGGGTGCCCGAACGCGTCGTTGATCCTCTTGAACCCGTTGAGATCCAGGTAAATGACGGCAACGCCATGCTTCGACTGGGCCTCGGCAATGTGGCGCTCGGCGGCCTCGAGGAAGCCCTGGCGGTTCGGAAGGTCGGTCAGTGCATCGAAATAGGCCAGGCGTTCGATATGTCTGGCGGCGGCCGTGCGCTCGCTGGTATCCCGCCTCACGACGACGACGTCGCCGCCCTCGCGCCGGCTGAGGCGCAGTTCGTAGGAGCCCCCCTGATCGCCGCCGGCGGATTCGCCGTAATCGAGCTTGCGCCGCAATCCATCGGCCGCGGTCGCCCGGATGGCTTCGCTCACGCGCTGCATCTGCGAAGGAGGTGCGATCGCGGCGTGCGGCTCGGCCGAAGCGCCCGGCTGGCCATCCGCCTGGTTGAATCCGGCCTGCGGACTCCACTCGATTTCGCCGTCCGCCGACACGATCCAGAGACGATCGGGAAGCGCCTCGACGAGCGTCCTGATCTGCAGTTCGCGCTCCGCGATGGTTCGCACCTGGGCGGCATTGCGCAGGATGTATTCGAGCCGATACGGCAACAGCGTCCAATTGACGGGCTTGCGAATGAAGTCCGTGGCGCCGGCCTCGAAGGCGAGGCGGATTTCCTGGGCGTCGTCCTGGCCGGTCACCATCACGATGGGCACGCTGTCGAATCGCGGTATCGTACGCAGCCGCTTGCACACGTCCACGCCATTCATGCCGGGCATCTCGACGTCCAGCAGCACCATGGATACCTCCGACTCCATCGCGGCACGCAGCGCGCTCGCGCCGTCGGCATGGTCGAGAGGGACGAGACCCGCGGCCGCCACTGCTTCCGACAGCAGCAGCCGGCCGAGATGTTCGTCATCCGCGATGACGACCAGCGGGCGTGTGGCGCGCCTCTCGGTCACGCGCTGGCCTTCAAGGTGAAGCGCTCGAGCTCATCGAGCAGCGCCGGAAATGCCTTCTCGAGGAGTTCGAACTGCCGTCTGCACTCTTCGATGCCGCCCGCCTTGCATTGCTGCTCCAGGTTGCGCAGGCCGGCTGCGAAGCTGCTTGCGCCCACGTTGTCCGCACTCGATTTGAGCTTGTGGCAGATCGCTGCCGCGGCCTGCGACTTGCCCTCCGCAAGCGCGGCGTGCAGTCCCGCCATGTCGCCGCCGGCCGACGATCGGAACAGTTCGACCAGACGGGTGTACAGATCGCCCCTGCCTCGTGCCGGCAGTTTGCGCACGGCCGCAACCACGGCCTGGTCCACCATACGCAGTGCTGGCGAGGCGGACGCCCGATTCGCATCGTCGCTCGAATCCGGCAACCCACGGATCACGGCGTTCGCGTGATCCGGGTCGCCGGGGGAAAATTCGCCGGCAATCAGCCGGCCGATGAGCGACGCACATGCCTCGAGCGTATAGGGCTTCTCCAGCAGTTCATTCATTCCGGCGGCGAGGCACCGCGCGCGATAGCTCTTCGAATCATGCGCAGTCAAGGCGATGATGGGCGCGTGACGGTTGGGTCCGTCCAACGCGCGAATGTGCGCCGTGGTGGCGAATCCGTCCATGCCCGGCATGCTCACGTCCATGAGGATCACATCGAAGCGCTCCACCCTGCACCGCGCGAGAGCGGCCGTTCCCTCGTCCACCCACACCGAGGTGCAATCCAGGGCCGCGAGATACCCTTGAGCGACGGCGCCGTTCACCGGTTCGTCGTCGACCACCAGCACATGACCTCTCATCCTCCCGACGGTGACGGCCGGCCTCGCCGCACCATCCGCCCGGGCGCCCGTGCCGAGCGCGCTGGCGCAGGCGTGGTAGAGGTCGGCGCGCTTCACCGGCTTGCGTACGATGGACGCGGCGCCGCCGCGCTCCGCGAGGTCGAGACGCTCAGCCTCACCCGGGGTGGCAAGGACGACCAGCGCGCCCGGAGGAGCGCCGGCTGACGATGTATGTCGCTGTGCGAATTCCGCGTAGGCGGCGGCATCCGCGATGACCAGGTCCGCTTCCCGCGCCGGCGAAGCGTCGGGCGAGGCGCGCGTCATGCCGGGAGGATCTGCCGGGATCACCGTGAGGCCGAACGAATGGGCATGCCGCGCCAGCGCCTCGACAAGCGCCGTTTGGCGCGCCATGATTCGAACCTGGCCGGCAAGCGGCGGAGTCGTCTCCGAGACCGTCAGCGGGCCACCGAGCCGCATCTCGAGCCTGACCTTGAAGGTGGAACCGATGCCGGGCTGGCTTTCCACGCTGATGGCGCCGTCCATGAGCATGGCCAGCTCACGGCAAATGGCGAGCCCAAGTCCCGTTCCGCCGAAGCGCCTCGACGTCGACTCGTCCGCCTGAGTGAACGGTTCGAAGATCTTCTCCGCCGCTGCGGCGCTGATCCCGACTCCGCTGTCCGCGACGCTGATCTCCACCATCGCCCGTTCGCCGTTTTCCACCAGGTCGGCGACCACGACGACCTGCCCGCGATCGGTGAACTTGACCGCGTTGCCGATGAGATTCAGGAGAATTTGCCGAATGCGAAGCGGATCCCCGATCAGCTGCCGACGAATCGGCGCGGGCGGACATACGGTCAATTCGAGCCCCTTCGCTGCCGCGGGCGCCTCGAACAGCGCCATGGATTCCTCGAGGAGCACGGCCAGGTCGATCGGCAGCTGCTCGAGCTCGATCCTGCGCGCCTGTGCCTTGGACAGGTCGAGAAGATCGTTGACGATCTGCAGCAGAACGTCGGCCGAGGAACGTATGGTCCTGATGAGCGGGACCTGATTCGCGGCGAGCGACGTTCGCTCCAGGAGTTCGGTCATGCCCACGACGCCATTCATCGGCGTGCGAAGCTCATGGGTCATCCGGGCAAGGAAGTCGCTCTTGGCCTTTGCCGCCTCCTCGAGCAGACGGTTGCTGGCCGAGAGGTCCTGGGTTCTCGCCTCGACTTCGGCCTCCAGGCGCCGCTGAGCCTCGACGGCGAGTGCGATCTTGCGCCGCTGCCGCCACAGGATGCTGGCAACGAGTCCGAGCAGCCCGATCCCGTAGGCGGCGAAGGCTTCTCTCGATCTCCAGGGCGCCGGGCTCCGGTGGATCCTGAGGCGCAGCGGCGTGTCGCTCCACACCGAATCGGCGCTGGCGCCGCGAACTTCGAGGACGTGGTCGCCTGCATCGAGATTGGTCAGCGTGACCCGGCGCTGCGTTCCGAGGTCGATCCATCTGTCCGTCAGCCCGGGCATCCGGTAGGACAGGCGATTGCGTTTCGCAGAAGTGAAGTCCATCGCACCGAAATCGAGCGACACAATGGAGGCATGGGAATCGACGTCGATGCGATCGAGCAGCCAGTAAGGCGTCTCGCTCTTCATCGGGACGCCGAGTACGTCCACCCGCGTCAGCGCCAGGCGCGGCGGGCGGGAGGACTCGGTCAATGTCCCGGGGTCGAAGATATTGATCCCGGCAGGGCCGCCGAAGCAAAGGCGCCCGTCGCGCAGGCGCCATGCCGCGCCGTAGTCGAATTCCTCGCCCTGCGCGCCCTGTTCCACATGGAAGGTCTTGATGGCCCGTGTGCGCGGATCGTAACGCATGAGTCCCGCGTTGCCGCTCAGCCAGAGGTGGCCGGCGAGATCCGGCAAGACCCCATACACCGTGTCGCTCGTGAGCCCCTCCGACTGTGAGACGTTGTCGAAGCGGATGGCGTCGGGCTCGGCCGAGGACCCCACGACCAGTTCGAGGCCGCCGCCGTCCGTCGCCACCCACACGCGGCCTTCCGCGTCCACGGTGATCGCAAACACCGTATTCGCCGATAGGCTCGCCGGTTGAGCCGGGTCGTGCCGAAACACCTTGAATACGGTGCCGTCGCCGCGGGCCAGATCGAGGCCGCCGCCCTGGGTGCCGATCCACATGTTCCCATGAGCGTCCTCGGCAAAGGCGGTGACATTCGCCGACGTGGTCGCACCATTGGCCGCATCGAAGGGAAGCTGCTTGACCAGGCCGGTGACCGGATCGATGACGTCGGCGCCTCCGCCGTGGGTTCCGACCCAGATCTTGCCGTCGAATGCTTCGTAGAACGCCATCACCCCGGCGGCGCTCAACGCGCGAGGATCGCCCGGCTTGGAGGCAATGGCCGTGATGCGCCCGTCCAGAGACAGCCTGCGCAGGCCGCCGTCCATGAGTCCGATCCAGAGGGTGCGTTGGCGGTCCAGATGCAGCGCCATCACGCGGCGGCTGCCGACGGCGTTCGGCCGGTGTGCGATCTCGTCGACGTCCGTCGATTCTCCGCTCCGGGCGTCGAAGAGCCTCAACCCGCCATCCAAGGCCGCCACCCAGATCTTCTGCTCGGGCGCATCGGCAAACGCCGTGACGGGCTTGTCTGCGAGCCAGGCCGGCCGGCGGCCGCCGAGTTCCCAGCTGCGGGGATTCCAGCGGCTGACCCCGCCTTCGCGGGTCCCGATCCAAACGAGGCCGTTGCCGTCTTCGTAGAGCGACTTCACCCACGAATCGCGCAGCGAGCCGGCGTCGCGGTCGTCGTGCTGGTAGTGCGTGAACTTGCCGCTCAGTCGATCCAGAAGCTCGAGCCCTTCGATGGTTCCCGCCCACAGCCGCCCCTGACGATCCGCCAGCATGGCGTTGACGTCATCGCTCACGAGGGACGCCGCGTTGTGCGGATCGTGGCGGTACACGGCGGTGACCTGTCCCGTGCGATCCATGCGATCGATGCCGCCGCCCAAGGTGCCGACCCAGACCGTGCCGTCTTCTTCTTCGAGCACCTGCGAGATGTCGTCGCTGCTGAGCGATTGCGGATCGCCGGCCGTATGGCGGTAGTGTGCAAACACGCGCCCATTCTCCGCCGTACGGTCGAGTCCGCCTTCGGTCCCCACCCAGACCGCGCCCGAGGCACCGCGGGCCAGCACTTGAATCCGGTCGTCCACCAGCGAATTCGCGATCGAGGGATTGTGTCGAACGTGCTCGATGCGCCCCGTGGCTGGATCGAGGACGTCGATGCCCGCGTCGCGGGTGCCGGCCCATATCCGGCCCCGGCGGTCGATCAGGATGCTGCAGACGAGATCGCTGGCGAGCGAGGCCGGATTCTTGGCGTCATGGTGGTACACCGTGAATTGATCGGTTGCACGGTGCCATTGCACCAGGCCGCCGTCGTTCACCGCGATCCACAAGTCGTGGTGGGCATCCTCGGCGATGTCTTGAATGTAGTTGGCGGGCAGGCCGCCCTGGTTCGTGCGCGAGTACGCATAGCGCGTCAGCTCGTGTCCGTCGTACCGGACCAGTCCGTCCTCGGTGCCGAACCACATGAAGCCTTGAGAGTCCTGCAGAGCCGCGAGCACCGTCCCCTGCGGAAGACCGTCGTTGGTCGTCAGGTGCTCGAGAACGATGGGGGGCGAATCGGCCAGCGCCGCCCCTGCCGTCAGGACCGACAGCAGCCAGATCCACAGCGTCCGCCAGCCCCCAGATTGTGCGTTCCTGCTCACCCGCCGACTTTGCCGAAAGTCGGCGGCCGGTTCATTGACCGACTTCCGGTTGACCTTCCAGGATTCCCGCGCTTTCGGTGACTTGCATCACGTTTCAGGTGCCTGCCTTGATATTGCCGTTACTGGTTGGGCACCCAATCCTCGATCGAAGCCGGCGAGGTGGTCCCGCCGGCCGTGCCGGTGGTGTTCCACCACGGCACGTCCTTGCGCCACAGATAACCCTGGGAGAATGCCGTGCTGCTCGTCCAATTCACGCTGCTCGACCACGGATAGCCGTTGGCCCAGACGAACCCCTGCGACCAGAGATAGCCTTCAGTGAACGTATACGCCCCCATCACGTATCCCGACGACCAGTGCAGGCCGTCGCCGCTGAGCGGCGTGGCCGCCGACGAGGCAGCCATGTTCATGACGTAGTAATTTCCGCTCGCGTCGACATTGGCGGGCCCGCCGAAGTGCTCGGTGCCGGCCAGGTCGGCGCTGATATTGAGGCCCACGTTGGCGCAACCGGTGGCGGTGCTGTTGACGGCGGACACCGCGTCGACGAGTCCCGCACCCTGCTGAAATACGCTATACGCCAAGGTTCCGGCCGAGGTGAGGGCGGGGCGCGCAGAGGCCATCAATTGGCACTTGACGTTATCGGGCGTCAGGGAGGGATCCGCCTGCAGCATCAGAGCGACGACGCCGCTGGTCACGGCCGCCGCCTGCGACGTGCCGGACATGGTGAAGAGCGATTCCGTCGGATTCATCGAACCCGGATCGATGTTGGCCAGATAGGACGTGCTCTGCATCGAGCCGACCATGTGGCCGCCCGGAGCGACCACTTCGGGCTTCACGAAGCCTTCGTAGGTCGGGCCCGTGGACGAGAACGAGGCCAGGCGGTCGTCCGTATACACGTAGGGCGTGTAGTTGTCGGTGATGGCGCCCACGGTGATGATGTAGGGAACATTGCCGGGCACATCGACCGTCATGGGACTGGGACCGTCGTTGCCCGCCGCCGCGACCACCACGATGCCGGCCTTCCACGCCGCCATCACGGCCTGATCGAGCGGATCATTCCAATAGTCCGACTGCGGCGTCGCCCCGAAAGACAGATTGAGCACGCGGATGTTGTATTTCGCCTTGTTGGCGACGATCCAGTTCAGGCCCGCGATGACGTCCGCGTACGTGCCCGCGCCCTCGGCATTGAAGGCACGCACGATGACGAGGTTGGATTTCGGCGCGACGCCGAAATACCCGCCTGCAATATTCATTGCGCCGCCTGCGGCAATCGACGTGACGTGCGTGCCGTGGCCGTCCGGGTCGCCGGTGACCGGACCCGACGCGCTGGTGGTGACGTCGATGGTGGCGAGAATCCGGCTCAAGAAGGTTTGACCCGGGGCGATCCACAATCCGGTGTCCAGCACCGCAATGGTCACGCCTTTACCGGTGGTGCCGGCCGACTGCAGCGTGTTCGCGCCGACCTGCACCGTGTAATCCGTCTGGTAAAGCACCTTGGGGACGTCGACCGCCGTGCCGTCCGTGAGCGGGGCGCTGCTGCTCGCCTGCGAGACGATGGCGGAGGTCACGGCGGACAAGGCGCTGGTCGCGGCGGCCGTCGCACCCTCGGTCTTCACTCCGCGATCCTCATAGAGGCGAACTCCGGGCAGCTTGCTGAGCCGCGTCTTCTGCCAGGGGTTGAGCTGTGCCTCCACGCCGTGAATGATGTCGAGGCTGCGCTCCACCGCGCCGCCGACCCGGGCAACGCTCTGGCGGGCCCCATCGGTGGTTGAGGCTTCGACGATGTAACTGCCGGAGGCCTCGCGGATCGCCGTGGGCTCAGCCGTGTGCGGGGCAGAAGGCACGGCGGTGCCGGCGGCC
Source organism: uncultured Gammaproteobacteria bacterium (assembly GCA_963707765.1). Lineage (GTDB taxonomy): Bacteria > Pseudomonadota > Gammaproteobacteria > Steroidobacterales > Steroidobacteraceae > Bog-1198. The sequence goes on from CAVPQZ010000001.1 coordinate 1,777,506, forward strand.
GCGGATGCACCGACGGCAAACGCGATCAGCCATCTCGAGTAGCCCAATTTGTTTGTCCGCATTGTCGTTACCTTGATGGAAAAGCCGGTTGACCCGGAATGGCATCCATTAAACGGCAACAAGGAAAGGGAAGCGGCGCGGGCCCTATCGGGCGACCGCCTCCCGATTGAGACGGCGGTCACATAAGCATCGGTCAAATGGCGGCTGAACTCGGTGCCTGGGCCTTGGGCAGGTAAAGATCGCCCATGCCATGGCGGCAGCCGAGCTCGAACAAGGCGCGCTGCTGCGCGGAGGTGTCGACGCCGGTGGCTATGGGAACGAGGCCGAGCGCCATGGCCATGCCGATTCCCGCCCTGCACACCTTCATCGCGATCGGATCGCGATGCAGGGCCGTAACCCACGAGCGATCCAGCTGCAGCCCCCACAAGGGCGCGCGCGCCAGCCGGTCGAGCGAGGTCATCCCGCGCCCCACCTCATCGACGATGAGCCGCACTCCCATATCCTGCAACGGCCCCAACGTCGCCGGTTCGATCACGAGGAAGGCCCTCTCGGCGATCCGCAGTTCGAATCGCTCGGGCGGTATCCCTCCGGCGGCGATGAATCGCGACATTTCTTCCACGAAATCGTCGCGCAGGAGATGATGCCGCAGCGCGCCGAAGGAGATCCGCACCTCGGGATCCTCGTGCTGCGCCATCATTGCAAAGTCCTCTCGCAGGCGCTCCAGCGCGCAGCACGACAGCGCGTGGCCGAACCCCGTGGCTTCAGCGACGCTCACGAATTCCGCGGGCCTGACATCGCCCCGCAGAGGATGCCTCCAGCGCAGATAGGCCACCCGCGCCGTCAAGCGGCCGGTGGCAAGGTCGTGACGGCCGAAGTACTCCAGGTGTATGGCTCGCTGTTCGATGGCATCGGCGAGCTCCCGCGCCACATCGAGGCGTGCCAGCGAACGCAGTTTCAGCGTGTCCGAGAAGAAGCACACGGCTTGCGGACCGCTGCGCCGCGCCTCGGAAGCGGCGGCGCGTGCATGGTCGAGCAGCATCTTGGGCGAAGACGCATCCCGGCCCAGAATCGCGACCCCGGCGTGGGGTGCCAAGTGAAAGGCGGCGTCGCCGACGACGACCGGCTCGCTCAACGACTCGCACGCGCGGCCCACGCAGGCCTCGATCGCGGCGCGGTCCGCCGTTTGCAGCACCAAGGCCAGCACGCCTTCGCCCAGTTGACCCATGTACCAGGGCGGATCGCCGCCCGACGCCGCATGGCCGGGCACCTGCATCAGCCGCTGTATCGCAATCTCGCTCACCTGTCCGGCCACCAAGCTGCCGATGGAGCGGGCAATGTCAGCGATTCCGTCGACCTGAACGTAGACGATGGCGGTCGGACTTTCCCGCAGCGCAGCCGAGGACATCGAGTGCTTGAATCGCCGCATGAAGCCGCGGCGGTCGAACGGCCGGTCCGCGCAATTCTCCGGCCGCTCCTCCGCCTCGCCGGGCGCCGCGACGGCAACCGGCTGAATGACGCACACGGCCCGGTCCGGCCCCTGAGCGGTGGCCCGCGCGAGATATTCCTGGTGGTGGTGGAACCTGCCCTGGGCCGTGCCGCGATCCGCGATCGAGCGGCGCACCAAATGCTTGACGGCCTGGGCGATGGGCATGGGCCACAACCGCTCGAGCGATTGGCCTGCCGGCTCGGCCGCCGGGTCGATGTCGAAGACCCCGTGGCCCGCGACGTATTCCAGCAATACGCCGTCGCGTCGGACGACCAGGATGACGTCCGAGCGCGCTGAGGCGGGTCGATCCGAGAGCGGAGCCGAGTGTTTGTCGATCAACGTGAGGGACCGCAATTGGCCGGCGGACCGGCGGGTAATGCCCAATGGCCTTGATGAGAATACGGGCGAACGCCGCAAATCTGCAGTCAGCCGCCCATATATGCGACGCCCATCACACTCGGTACGCACGGGTCCGGGCCGGGCCCTCGCCCGGCCCGGACTTCACGACGCGGCCGGATCAGGCGCCTCGCTCGCGAGGCGCCTTCCGCGTCTCAGGCTTCGATCTGAATGCGCCGCGGCACGGCCTTCGGTTGCTTGGGAATGGTGACGGTCAAGACCCCGTTTTTGCCCGTGGCGTTGACCTTCTCGCCGTCAACCGTATCCGGCAGCACGAACCGGCGGTGGAAGGTGCCCTGTCCGCGCTCGGTCCTGCGCGCCTGCACGTCCTCTCCGCGCGCGCTGACCCCCTGCTCTGGACGCACTCCCGACAGGGTCAGGATCCCGCTGTCGAGGGTAAGCTCGACCTTCGAGGGCTCGACGCCCGGCAGATCGACATACAGCTCGAACCGATCCGAGTACTCGTGAATGTCCACGGGTGGGACCCAGGTCGCGGTCGCAGAACTGCTGTCGTTTTCGCGCGCATTGCCGAACAGACGGTTGATCTCGTCCTGCAATCGCGGCATCGCGCTCCAATAATCCGGTCGCATCACACTGCTCATACCGACACTCCTCTGGTAGTTGACACATCCCTCGCACGGCGGCCGAAGGCGATGTCCCTGACTTAAGGCCGCTCCGCGACAATTCAAGAGGCAGGCCTGCAGATTGCGGCCATGGACGGCCGTCGTGCATGGGTGGTTTCCCCGCACGGGACTGCCCGTGGGGCCTGCGGAGTTCGCGGCGGCGCATCAGGCGGCATGGCCGTCCGGGTTTGAACGGCGTATATGAAAAATTACCCGGAGCGCGCACAATCCGCGCAGCACGAATTGCGTAACTCATTACGCAAACTGTACGGAGCAATCATGCGCAACCCGGGGACGCCGTCCTACATGGCCGGATTCGGCAACGAGTTTTCCTCGGAAGCCGTGCCGGGCGCCCTGCCGGCCGGCCGGAATTCGCCCCAGCGGGCCCCTCACGGACTCTACGCGGAACAGATTTCCGGCACGGCGTTCACGGTGCCCCGTCATGAATCCCGGCGGTCGTGGATGTATCGAATACGGCCGTCCGCCGCCCACCCGGCGTTCCGGCGGATCGACAACGGCGACCTCGGCGGCCCCTTCGAGGATCCGGTTCCGAACCGCCTGCGGTGGAATCCCCTGCCGCTGCCTGCGGCACAGGGGCCGCGGGATTTCATCGCGGGGCTGTTCACCATCGGAGCCGCGCGCTGCCCGGAGGTTCCGGGCGGCGCCGCCATACACATCTACCGCGCCGACGAGTCGATGCGCCGGATCTTCTTCGACGCGGACGGCGAGTTGCTGCTGATTCCGGAGAGCGGCGAGCTTCGGCTGGCGACCGAATTCGGACTGCTGCACGTAGCGCCGGGGGAAATCGCGGTCGTACCGCGTGGGATCAAATTCCGGGTCGAGCTCATGGGCGGTCCGGCGCGGGGCTATGTGTGCGAGAACCATGGCGCGCCGCTGCGCCTTCCCGGCCTTGGCCCCATCGGCGCCAATGGGCTGGCGAACCCCCGCGACTTTCTCGCACCGACGGCCTGGTTCGAGGAGCGCGACGAGGCGACCCTGCTGGTACAGAAATTCGGCGGCAACCTGTGGTCGACGTGCCTCGATCATTCGCCCCTCGATGTCGTTGCATGGCATGGGACTCACGTCCCCTACAAGTACGACCTGGCCCGCTTCAACGCGATGGGTACGGTGAGCTTCGACCATCCGGATCCCTGCATCGGCACGGTGCTGACCTCGCCCACGAACAGCCCCGGGCTCGCCAATGTCGACTTCGTCATCTTCCCCTCGCGCTGGCAGGTGGCGGAAGACACGTTCAGGCCGCCGTGGTTTCATCGAAATTGCATGAGCGAATACATGGGATTGATCCGCGGCGTTTATGACGCCAAGGCGACCGGCTTCCAGCCCGGGGGCGGTTCCCTGCACAACTGCATGAGCGCCCATGGTCCGGACGCACAAACGACCCGCCGCGCGCTCTCCGCGAGGCTCGAACCCGAGAAGCCGGCCGAAACGCTGGCCTTCATGCTCGAAACCAGCGCCATGATCTGTCCGTCGCGCCGGGCCCTGCAGGCGGAACAGCTGCAGCGCGACTACGACGCATGCTGGGATGGCCTTACGAAAACGTTCACGCGTCCGGGTGCCTGATGGACGGCACGCACGATCCGCAGTTGCGGTGTTGGGTGGACTCGGCCGCTGGGCACGATCAATTTCCGGTCCAGAATCTTCCCCTCGGAATCTTCGCCCCGCCCGGCGGGCCGGCCCGCGGAGGAATCGCCATCGGCGAGTGCATACTCGACATCGGCGGCCTGGCCCAAAACGGCCTGCTGCGCGATGAGGCCGGAGTCGCGGCGGCGGCGGCCGCAGGACACACCCTGAATCCGCTGCTCCAGATGGGCGCCCCGCATCGGCGCGTCCTGCGGCAGGCCGTGTCCGCGCTCCTGTGCGCCGCCGATCCGCCGGCCGAACTGCGTGGGCTGGTGCACGAGGCGAAGGACTGCGGGATTTTCCCGCCTTGCGCCATCGGCGACTACACGGACTTCTATGCCGGCATTCACCACGCCGAGGCGGTGGGAAGGCTGTTCCGCCCCGACGCGCCGCTTCTGCCCAACTACAAGTTCGTGCCCATTGGCTATCACGGCCGGGCATCCTCGATTCGGGTCTCCGGGACGCCCGTGCGGCGGCCGCGCGGTCAGGTCAAACCGCCGGATGCCGCCTCCCCGGCCTACGAACTCACCCGGCGGCTGGACTTCGAATTGGAATTGGGGATCTGGGTGGGCCCCGGAAACGACCTGGGCTCACCGGTGACCATCGACCGGGCGGCCACCCATATTGCGGGGTATTGCCTGCTGAACGATTGGTCGGCGCGCGACATTCAGGCGTGGGAATACCAGCCGCTGGGACCGTTCAACGCCAAGAATTTCATGACGTCCATTTCGCCCTGGATCGTCACGCCGGAGGCATTGGAGCCCTTCCGCATCCCGCAGGCGACCCGCCCCCCGGGCGACCCGCCGCCGCTGCCCTACCTTTGGGACTCCGACGACCAGGCCCGCGGGGCTCTCGACCTCGATCTCGACGTCTATTTGCGCACCGAATCGATGCGCCGCGGCGGACTCGATGCGGAGCGCATCAGCGCGCCCAACGCGCGATATTTGTATTGGACGGCGGCTCAGATGCTGGCCCACCACACCAGCGGAGGGTGCAACCTGCGCGCCGGCGATCTGTTGGGGTCTGGCACCGTATCGGACCCGGCCGGCAGCGGCAGCTTGCTGGAACTCAGCAAGGGCGGGACCGAGCCGCTGCGCCTTCCCAACGGCGAAACACGCACCTTCCTGGTCGACGGCGACGAGGTCCTCTTCAAGGCGCGGGCGCAGCGAGCCGGGTTTGCGTCGATCGGATTTGGGGAGTGCCGAGGGATCGTTGTCGCCGGCTAAGCGGTCCGTGGGGCGCCGCGCCGCCGCTTCGGGTCGGCGCCGCCCGGACCGGCCGCCCAAGGCCGTCCCGGGCGACGGCCGACGTCAATCGGTTCGGGCCGTGGAGACCGGAGTGCGCATCTTGAGCGCACTGGCCCGGCTCGCGGGCGCCGCCTCCCTGTCCGAGCTCTCGGCTGCCGTCCGACTGCCGCCCAGCAAAGCCCATCGGTATTTGCGGGCGCTGATCGGCACCGGCTTCGTGGATCACGATGGACCAACCGCCCGCTACCGCCTAGGCGCCGAGGCGCTGGGCCTGGGTCTCGCGGCTTTGGCCGGGATCGACGTGATCGCCATGGCGGAGGGACCCATCGCCGCGCTCTGCGCCGAAGTCGGCGAGACCGTGCTGTTGTCCGTCTGGGCGAACCGCGGCGCGACGGTGGTGCGCGTCGAACTGCCCCCGCGACAGGTCACGGTGATCACCCGGATCGGCTCCGTGCTACCGCTAAGATGCTCGGCCAGCGGCTTGGCGCTTGCCGCATATCTCCCGGACGCGCATGCCGCCGCCCGCACGGACGGCACGTCGCGCCACGGCGACGCCGCCTTCGAGCGCCGCCTGCGCGAGGTCCGCGCGCACGGGATGGCCGCCGTGCACGGATTGTTCTTCCCGGGCATCGATGCGATTGCCGCCCCGATCTTCGACGCCGCCGGGCGCGCGGCAGCGGTGATGGCGGTACTGGGATCCAGCGCCGGCTTCGACGCATCGGTCGGCGGCCTGCCGGCGCGCCGCCTGAAGGCCGCGGCCGCGGCCTTGAGCGCTCGCCTCGGCTACCGGGCGAGGGCGGCGCGGACCCGCTCCAGATCCTCCGGCGTATCCACGCCGGCCGGCGGGGCGCTGTCGAGCGCCACCAAGTGAATCCCCATGCCGTGTTCCAATGCGCGCAATTGCTCGAGCTTTTCCCGCATCTCGAGCGGGGTCGGCTCCCATGAGGCGAACTGCAGTAGGCTGCGCACGCGATAGGCGTAAATCCCAATGTGGCGCCAGGATCCGGTGCAAGTCGCCGGCCGGCCGCATGCCGAGTTTTCGCGCGGCCATGGCACCGGCGCGCGGCTGAAGTACAGCGCACTCCCGTCGAGGGCGCGCAACGCCTTGACGCAGTTCGAGTCCATGAATTCATCGAGATTCGCGATGGGCGCGACCGCCGTAGCGATGCCGGCCGACCGGCCCTCGAGCGCGGCCGCCACCTGCGCGATGACGCAGGGCTGCATCATCGGCTCGTCGCCCTGCAGATTGACCACCACATCTTCGGCGGGCAGCGCCCGCACCCGTGCCACCTCCGCGATTCGGTCAGTTCCGCAAGCATGCCGTTCCGAGGTCATGATGCAGTCGGCGCCGAAGCCCACCGCAGCCGCGCGAATGCGTTCATCGTCGGTGGCAATGACCACCGAGGCCGCGCCGCTGGCGCCGGCCCGTTCCCACACCCATTGAATCATCGGCCGCCCGGCAATCATGAGCAAGGGCTTGCCCGGCAGGCGCGACGCGGCGAATCGGGCCGGTATGACGACGTGGAACATGCGGCAGTCCGGGAGAATCAGCGCATCAGCAGCGGATCATCGGCGCCCAGCACGCGCGCTTCCTCGGGAAGCATCACCGGAATTCCATCGCGGACCGCGTAGGCGAGGCGGTCCGGCCGGCACACGAGCTCCATCGTGCTGCCGCTGCCCGCCGTGCGCAGCGGGCCCTTGCACACCGGACATACCAACAACTCGAGCAGGCGCTTATTCATTTGTCGATCCTCGGGACATCCCGCGATTGTCAATCTTGGCCGTAACGACGTCCAGCAACGCCCGCCCATCGGGCGCATCGAAGCGCGCGGTCACCGGCACGTACCAATGCCCTTCTCGGGCGAATGCCCGGCATTTTACGGCATCCTTTTCGGTCATGAGCACCGGCCGATCATCGCCGAAGTCGACGTCGCTGGGGGTGAGACGTGCGTGGTCGGCGAGCGGACGGCCGTCGACCTCGATGCCGCGGCCCCGCAGCATGTTGAAGAACCGCTGCGGGCTGGCGATTCCGGCCAGCGCGTGAACCGCAGTGCCCTGCCAGGCCGATAGCGGCCGCACGGCCCCGCCGCACAGCGCCACCGCGTCGCCTGCATCGAGCCGCATGCGAAGCCCGCCGAAATCCCCGGCCGCGCCCCCGTTGACGACGATCGCATCCACGCCTTGCAGGCGATCGGCTGGTTCTCGCAGCGGTCCCGCCGGCAGCAGCCGGCCATTGCCGAAGCGCCGCTCGGCGTCGATGACGACGATCTCGCAATCCCTTGCCAGCGCATAGTGCTGCAAGCCGTCGTCGCTCACGATGACCCGGCACCCTTCGTCCGTCAGCAGCCGCGCCGCCGCCGGACGGTTGCATCCAATCGCCACCGGAACGCCGGTGCGCCGGGCGAGCAAGATCGGCTCGTCGCCCACCTCGCGGGGATCGTCGGACGCCGAGATCCGCCGAGCCTCCCGCGATGTTCCGCCATAGCCCCGGGTCACGATGCCCGGCTGATAGCCGCGCCCGGCCAGATTCGCCGCCAGCCAGCACACCAGCGGCGTCTTGCCCGTGCCACCGACGCTCAGATTGCCGACCACGACAACCGGACAGGGCAGGCGCACCGACCGATACAGCCCCCGCGCATACGCAAGGCGGCGCGCCGCGGCGACGGCGGCATAGAGCAGCGACGGCGGCACCAGCCACCAGGGCGGCGACGGCCGCTCGTACCAGACCTCATTGAGCCAGGATTGAACCGACATGTCTTTAGGCGTTGAATTGCATCCCATGCAGCGCGGCGTACAGGCCGCCCCGCTTGAGCAGCTCCTGATGATTGCCCATTTCAACGATCCGCCCCTCGTCGAGCACGATGATCCGGTCCGCCCCCTCGACCGTCGACAGCCGGTGCGCGATGACCAGGGTCGTGCGCCCGCGCATCAGCACGGCGAGTTCCTGCTGCACCCGCCGTTCCGACTCGTTGTCGAGCGCCGCGGTGGCCTCGTCCAGGATCAACACCGGAGAATTCTTGAGCAGGGCGCGCGCAATGGAAATCCGCTGCCGCTGGCCGCCGGACAGATTCTGCCCACGGTCGTGCAGCGGCGTCTCGAACCCTTGAGGCTGCTGCGCCACGAACTCCATCACGTTGGCGGCCCGGGCGGCGGCCTCGACTTCCGCCTCGGTTTTGTCGGTCGCATTGAATGCGATGTTGTTGCGGATGGTGTCGTTGAACAGCACGACGTCCTGGCTGACGAGGCTCACCTGCGCGCGAAGATCCTTGAGCCGATACTCCCGGACGTCCACCCCGTCGAGGAACACGGTTCCCTCCTGGACGTCGTAGAAGCGCGGCACGAGGCCCACCAGCGTGGTCTTCCCGCTGCCCGAGCGGCCGACGATCGCGACGGTCTCGCCCGGCCGGACGTGAAAAGTGATGTCGTGCAGCACCGAACCCTTGTCGCTGCCGTACATGAAGCACACGTTGCGGAATTCAATGTCGCCGCGCGCCCGACCGATGCTGCGCGTGCCGCCGCCGCCCTCCGTCGGCTCGTCCAGAAGCTCGAAGACGCTTTGGCCGGCGGCGACGCCCTGTTGCAGGGGGCCGCCGACGTTCACGAGGCTGCGCAGCGGCCCCGGGACCAGCATCAGGGCCGTGAGGAATCCGAACAGCTCGTCCACGCGCATGTTGTGCGCGAAAATCTGGCGGATCGCCACGAAGAGCACGCCCGCAAGCGCCATCGAGGCGATGATCTGAACCACCGGATTGCTGACGGACTTGGCGCGGGCAAGCCTCATCTGGGACGCGCGGTTGTGCTCGCTGACCGCTTCGAAACGTTCCTCCTGGTGGTCCTCGGCGTTGAAGATCTTGATCAAACGATTCGCGTCGATGGCTTCCTTGGCGACGCGCGTGATGTCGCCCATCGAACTCTGGATGCGCTCGCTGTAGCGGCGGAAGCTGCGATTGGCCACCTGCATCAACCAGCCGATCACCGGCGCCGCGAGGATGCAGAACAACGCCAGCCGCCAGTTCAAATAGAACAGGTAGGTGATCAGGCCGACAATGGTTATGGAATCGCCGATGAGCGAAATGGACGCGCCCGTCGCCGCATCGGCGACCATCTCGATGTTGTAGGTGAGCTTCGACAAGAGGTGGCCGGACTGCTGGCGGTCGAGAAATGCCGTGGGCAGCCGCAGGTAGTGGGAAAACACGTCCCGGCGCAGGGATTTGATCACCTGGCGCCCCACCCAGCTCGGATAATAGTTCGCGACGAAATCCCCGATGCCGCGCAGCGCGAACAACACGACCACGCCCAGCGGGATCTCCCAGAGGATGGCCGGATCCCGGTTCACGAAGGCGCCGCTCATGAAGGTCTTGACCAGGTAGGCGAGCGCCCATTGGCTGGCCGCGAACAGGATCATGCCCAGCACGCCCACGAAGAAAACCCCGGCATGCGGCCTGGCGTAGCGCAACAGCCGCCGGTAAATCGACCAGGACGTGCTATCGGGGGTATCGGGCTGGCCGCTCTCGGAGCGGGGATGGCGCTCAAGGCGGGCCGTCCTCGTGCACCGTGGCGATGTTCAACTGCGCGAATCCGAGCTTGCCGGCGACGTCCATGGCGGTGACCACGGCTTGATGGGTGCTGCGCCCATCCGCCTTGATCGTGATCGGGCCGCGATCGGCGCCGGCCTCCTTGAGGAGCGCCGCGCGCAGCGTGTCCGGCGAGGCGTTGATGAGCGCGCGCTCGTTCACGCGATAGGTCCCCTCCGCGGTCACGGTGATGACCAGCGGCTCCCTCGCCCCGCGCGGCAGCGGAATCTGGCTGGCCTGCGGTAGTTGGACCTTGACCCGCCCCTCCTGTTGGAACGTCGTGGACACCATGAAGAAAATCAGCAGCACCAGGAGCACGTCGATCAGCGAGATCAAGTTGATCTCCGGATCCTCCCGATGACGCGGCCGCAAATTCACCCCTCAGGCGCTCGCGGCATCCACATCCACCAGGCCGGCGCCCGCCATCGCGGCGAGATTGGTCCCGCTGCCGCGCTCATCGAGCGCGTCGACGAGTTTCATGGCCTCTTTCTCCATCCTCACCACCAGGCGTTCGACCTTGCCGCGCAGATAGCGGTACGCGATCAGCGACGGAATCGCGACCGTAAGACCGGCGGCGGTGGTGATGAGCGCCTCGCCGATGCCGCCCGACAGGACCCGCGGGTCGCCGAGACCGTTGGCCGTGATCGCATTGAAAGCGTGGATGATGCCGGCGACCGTTCCCAGCAGGCCCAACAGCGGAGCCACCGAGGCGATCGTGCCCAGGGTGTTGAGGAACCGCTCCAATTCGTGGATCACGTGCCTGCCCCCGTCCTCCAGGCGCTCGACCATGAGCGCCCGCGGCTTGTAGCGGTTGGTCAGCCCGATCGCCAGGAGCTTGCCGAGCGGCGAATTCTGTTCCAGGGCCGCAATGAGCTTGTCGCTGAGCTGGTCAGCCTCGATCCAGTTCCAGACCTTTTGGGACAGGTCCCGGGGGATGACCCTGCTGCTCTGCAAGGTCCACAACCGCTCCAATATGATGGCCACCGATGCGATCGAGCACAGGATGATGGGCCACATGAAGCCGCCGCCGGCCCGGATGATCTCCCACATTGCGTCCTCTTTCCGTAACCCTTCGACCTACGGGCATAATACTTGAGCGCCGACTGTTCAGATACCGCCCGGCCTACCTAAGTCATTGTTTTGCGAAATGGTCGAGATTTTTTCAGCCGGCACCGCAAATCCGTCGGTTGCCCGACCCTTCCGCACACCGACGCGGCATAATGGAGGCCCGGGAGAGTTGGATCGCAAGAATCCATGCGGCAGTGGATAAAGAGCATCACGCCTGAGCGCCATGCGCTGGAACAGCTCTGGTGCGTGAAACCTATTGCCGCGCTCGTGGTCGACCGGGGCTGCTGGACCTTCAAGCGGACCAGCGTCGTACGCGCATTCTCGCTCGGGTTGATGATCGCCTTCGTCCCGCCGACCCCGTTGCCGCTGCATCTCACCCTGTGCATGGTGCTGGGCGTGCTCCTGCGGCTGAACATTCCCGTGATGATCGCGACCGTGTTCCTCAGCAACCCTCTTACCTGGTTTCCGCAGATAGCCGGCTCCCTCTGGGTCGGGTCGAGGCTCATGGGCCTCGACCTCAGGCCGATGCTGCACGAGGCAAGCTACCGGACTCTGGCCGGCGATCTTTACAAGCTATGGGAGCCCCTGCTCCTCGGCGCGCTGGTGCTCGGGGTGTGTGCCGCGGCCGTCGGCTATTTGCTAGCGCAATTCGCGTGGCGCGCGCGCGTCGGCCTCTTGTGGCGCCGGCGCCGCCTGAGAATGGGGCTGCAGCGGACCGCGTTCCGTTAGTACGCCGTCGGCCAGGGTCAATATCCGGTCGAGCCGGACGGCCAGCCGTTCATCGTGCGTCACGATCACCAGGCTGGTGTTGAGTTCCCGGTTGAGTTCGAGCATCAATTCGAACACGTGCTCCGCATTCGCACCGTCCAGGTTGCCGGTCGGCTCGTCGGCCAGTACGAGCGCCGGCCGGGTCACCAGCGCCCTCGCCACCGCCGCACGCTGCCGCTCCCCGCCCGACAGCTGCGACGGGCGATGGCCGAGCCGTGCCGCCAAGCCCACCCGGCCCAAGATCGCCTCGGCGGCAGCCTTGGCCGCGGCCGGACGCGTGCGCCGGACCAGCAGCGGCATGGCGACGTTTTCCAAGGCGGTGAATTCGGGCAGCAGATGATGAAATTGGTACACGAAGCCCACCGCCCGATTGCGCAGCAGGCCGCGCTCCGTGTCGTTCAGCGAATTCATGGCGGCGCCGGTGATCTTGACGGTTCCGCGGGTCGGCAGATCCAATCCGCCGAGCAGCTGCAGCAGCGTGGTCTTGCCGGACCCGGAGGACCCGACGATCGCGATACGTTCTCCCGCGCGCACCGTGATCGAGGCGCCGCGCAGCACCTGCAGCGTCACGCCGCCCTGGATGAAGTCCTTCGCCAAATCCGCGCCTTCGAGCACGGTTTCGTCGGTGTCAGCCACGGTGGTTGGATCCTCAGTCATTGCGCAATGATTCGGCGGGCAGCAGGCGCGCGGCGCGCCATGCGGGATAGAGGGTCGACACGCACGCCAGGACGAAGGCGATGGCGCATATTTTGCCGACGTCGGACGCCCGCACGTGTGCCGGCAGGTCGCTCATGAAATAGACACGGGCGTCCAGGAACTTGAATCCGACGAGGCTTTCCAATCCGTGGACCAGGGTCTGCAGATTGACCGCGACCAGCACCCCGAGCGCGATGCCGAGCGCGATGCCGAGCGTGCCGATGAGGCTGCCCTGCACCACGAATACCGACAGGATGCTGCGGGGAGACGAGCCGAAGGTGCGCAGGATGGCGATGTCGCGGCGCTTGGACTTGACCACCATCACCATGGTCGAGACGATGTTGAAGGCCGCAACGGCCACCACCGCGGACAGCATGATGAACAGGATGTGCTTGGTGATTTCGATGGAGCGGAAGAAGTTCGCGTGCTGCGTCGTCCAGTCCTCCACGAGGTAGGTGCCCCCGAGCGCAACGGCGGCCGCGCGCACCACGCGCGGGGCCGCGTACATGTCCGAAACGTTCAGGCGGATCCCCGTGATGTCCTCGCCCATGCGCGGTGAGCTTGGCGACGTCCCCCATCGCCATGAGCGCGATGCGCCGATCGTATTCGTACATGCCCACTTCGATGATCCCGATCACCTCGAAGGCCCGCATGCGCGGCATGACCCCGACGGGCGTGACGTCGCCCTGCGGGACCATCACGACTACCCGGTCGCCGACCTTGGCCCCGATTTCCTGCGCCAGGTCGCTGCCGAGGATCACGCGATAGCTGCCGGCAGCCAGGTCGCTCAACCGGCCGCTCAGCAGGTGCGGGGTGAGGTCCGCGACCTTGCGCTCCGCATCGGGCTCGATTCCCCGCAGCAAGATTCCCGAGGCTCTGCCGCCGCGCGTCACCATGCCCTGCTCCTCGATGTACGGCGCCGCCGCGACGATTCCCGGAAATCCGTCGAGCTTGGCGATCTGCCGCCGCCAGTCCGAGAGGCGGCCCTCCAGACCCGAGATCGTGGCGTGCGCGGTGAGGCTCAGAATTCGCGTACGCAACTCCTCCTCGAAGCCGTTCATCACCGACAGCACGACGATCAGCACCGCGACTCCCAGCGCGAGCCCGATCATCGCGATTCCGGCGATCAAGGAGACCACTCCCCGCCGCGGCGAGGCGCGCAGATAGCGCAGTCCCAGGAATCCCTCGTACCAGTAGGGTCTCATTCGTAGCGCAACGCCTCCGCGGGAAGGGTTCTCGCCGCTTGGCGCGCCGGATAAATCGTCGCCGCGAAGGTGAGCAGGAGGGCCGCGAGCGCGACGCCCACCACGTCGCCCGAGTGCATCTCGCTGGGGACGGTCGAGATGTAGTAGACGTCCGGATCCATGATGTGGAGATTCAGCGCCTGTTCCAGGAAGGGCACATTGACCGCGACGACGCAGCCCAAGACCACGCCGATGGCGGTGCCGATCCAGCCGATGAGCACGCCCTGTGTGACGAAAACCCCGAGCACGCCCCGGGGGCTCAAGCCGAGGGTTCGAAGGATGGCGATGTCCGTGCGCTTGTCGCTGACCACCATGACGAGGGTGGCCGCGATATTGAACACAGCGACCGCGACGATCAGCATCAAGATCAGCGTCATCATGGTCTTTTCGATGCGGATGGCGCGGAAGTAGGCCTGGTTGTCCTGCGTCCAATCGCGCACTTCGAGCCCCGGCCCGAGGCGTTTCGCGGCAATTCGGGCCAATGCGGGAGCCTTCAGGACGTCGTCGAATTTGAGCCGGATGCCCGTGGGACCCGACAGCCCGTGCAGCGCCTCGGCATCCGCGAGGTTGATCAACGCGAGCACGCTGTCGTGCTCCTGGAGGCCGAGTTCGAAGATGCCGGAGACCTGGAATTCCCGCAGGACCGGGACCACGCTGCCCTGGTCTGCCGCCGCGGCGCTGCCCTCGGCTGCCCCCGCGGCGCTGCCCTGGGAACCGGTCGCCGCGCTGCCCGGCGTCATGACCGTGACCGTGTCGCCCACGCCCACCTCGAGTTGGTACGCCAACATGCGGCCGAGAACGATGCGGTTCTCGCCCGCCTTGAGGTCGCTGAGCTTTCCCTCGCGCATGGATTGCCCGATGGACGACACCTGCGGCTCCAGATTCGGGTCGATGCCCCGCACGACCGCGCCGCTCATCGCGGGTTGCCGGCTCAACATGGCATCCGTGTCCAGGTACGGAGCGGCGCCCACCAGTCCCGGAGATCCCTCGAGCCTCTGGATGTCCCGACGCCAATCGTCGATGGGGGCTCCGCCGGCACTCACGGTGGCATGGGCGGAAGCGCTGAGCAGCCGGTCTCGAAGCTCGGTGCCGAGCCCGTTCATGACCGACAGCACCACGATCAAAATGGCGACGCCCAGCGCCACGCCGAGCAGCGACACCCAGGTGATGAAGGAAACGAAAAAACTGTGCTCACGGGCCAGCGAATAACGCAGGCCCACGAAGACTGGAACGGGCTGAAACATTCGCGGCGATTAAACCACAGGCCGCCAAAGTTCGGGGGATGTTGAGCGTGAACAGAAAAAATCAATGCAATCAAACTGTTAAATCGATCAACTATTGCTGATTCTGGCGGGTGATATAATTCGACGCTGGATATCCGCATCCGATCATCGAAAGAGGTGTGCCATGGACTCACGAATCCCGTTGGCTTGCGCAGTTCTCGTCGCGGGAATGGTGGCGGTGTACTCGGCCAGCGCCGAGACAGTCGCCACGGAAAATGGGATCGCCGTCAAGCAAGCGGACGTGGCCACGCCGGCCCGAGGTATGTCCATGGACGAGGTAGCGGCAAAATTCGGCGCGCCCGTGACTAAAGTGCCGGCCGTCGGCCGGCCGCCGATCGCCCGCTGGGAATATCCGGGATTCGTGGTTTATTTCGAGAACACGCATGTGATCCACACTGTGGTCGCGAATTCTTGAGTCGATTCGCGTAACATCCGCCCCTGATTGAATCCCCCGCTCACCGCGATGTCGAATCGCGGCGGGCGTTTTTTGTCTTAAGCGAGTAGATTCGATGCTCTTAGGCCCCGGTCTCCCGACCGCCGATTCCCCGCGCGTCAAATGGGGAAGGCTATATGGCGCCGCCGCCGCCCTTGCCATCGCCGAGGCGGCGGCCAAGGCCACCGGCCCGCTCATCGTAGTCGCACCGAATTCGCGCAACGCCGAATCCTTGGGCGAGGAGATCGGCTTCTTCGCCGGCCCGAGTATGCCGGTGAGAGTCTTTCCTGACCTGGAGACCCTACCCTACGACGGTTTCTCCGCGCACCCGGACATCACATCGGCGCGGCTCGCGACGCTGTCCGAGCTGCCGCGCGCCCGCAAAGGCGTTTGGCTGGTGGCGATCGACACGCTGCTGCAACGCCTGGCGCCGCGCAGCTACGTCGAGGCGCACTCCCTCAAGGTGCACGTCGGCGAGGCACTCGACCTCGATGCCCTGCGCGCGCGCCTGACCCTGGCAGGCTACGCCGCCGTAACCCAGGTGGTGGCGCACGGCGAATTCGCGGTCCGAGGTTCGCTGCTCGATGTCTTTCCGATGGGCTCGGACGACCCGTTCCGCATCGACCTGCTGGACCGTGACGTCGAGACCATCCGCGTCTTTGACCCCGACACGCAGCGATCCGGCGACAAACTGGAGCGCATCCAGCTGCTGCCGGCGCGCGAAACGCCGCTCGATCCCGATGCCGTCCGGGAGTTTCGCCGCCGCTATCGCCTTCGGTTCACCGGCGATCTTTCCGAACAGGCCGTCTATCGGGATGTGAGCGCGGCCCAGGCGTCGGGCGGCCTCGAATATTTCCTTCCGCTGTTCTTCGAGCGGACCTCGCATCTATTTGAATACCTGCCTCCCGGCAGCGCCTTGGTCGACATCAACGACGCCAGCGACTCGGCGGATGCCGTCTGGAACGGAATTTCCCAGCGGCATGAACAGCTGCGCCACGACCGTCAGCGGCCGATCCTGGACCCGGCGGAGCTGTATCTGGCGCCGGCCGAACTGCACGACCTGCAGTCGGCGTGGCCGCGGATCGAGCTTCATGGTTTCGAGTGGCCGCCGGAAACGGTGGGTCCGGTGCAGAACTTCCCCAGCTCGGCTCCGGCTGCCGTACGCCTCGACCCCAGGGCCGAGCAACCGGCCGCGGAATTGGCCGCGCATCTGGCATTGGGCGAGGGCCGGGTGTTGCTTGTGGCGGAATCGGCGGGGCGCCGCGAACTGCTGCTGGACCTGCTGCGCGCACGCGACATCCGGCCCAAGGTGTTCGATGACTTCGCGGCTTTCTTGAACGGCGGTCAGGCGCTCGGCATCACCGTGTCCCCCGCCGTCTCGGGTCTGCGCCTCGACTCGCCGCGGCTGGAGATACTCACCGAAGCGCAATTGTTCGGCGATCGGGCCCGGCAGGAGCGCCGCCGCAGGCGCGCCGAGCGCGATCCGGCGAAGATCCTGAAGGAACTCTCCGATCTTCGCATGGGTGCCCCGGTGGTGCACGAATCCTACGGCGTCGGGCGCTACCTCGGCTTGCAGACCATGGACGTGGCGGGCTACACGGGCGAATTCCTGGTGCTGGAATACGCCGACGGAGACAAGTTGTACGTGCCCGTCCAGGCACTGCACCTGGTGTCGAGGTACACGGGCGCGCCGGCGGAGACCGCGCCGCTGCACAAGCTGGGCGGCGAACAGTGGCAGAAGGCCCGGCGCAAGGCGGCGCAGCGCATTCGCGACGTTGCAGCCGAACTGCTGGATCTGTACTCCCGGCGGGCTGCGCGGGAAGGCGCGCGCATGGCGGCCGGGGAGGCCGAATACCGCGCCTTTCAGGCCGGCTTCCGCTTCGAGGAGACCGCCGATCAGGCGGCCGCCATCGAGCAGGTGCTGGGCGACCTGAAGTCGGGCAAGCCGATGGACCGGGTGATTTGCGGTGATGTGGGATTCGGCAAGACCGAGGTGGCGCTGCGCGCCGCATTCGTCGCGGTGCAGGCGGGCAAGCAGGTGGCGGTGCTCGTGCCGACCACCCTGCTCGCGCAGCAGCACTACACCACGTTTACGGACCGCTTCGCCGACTGGCCCGTTCGCGTCGAGAGCCTGTCGCGCTTTCGCACCAACAAGGAGGCCGAGGCGGTGATCGCCGGAATCGCCGCAGGCTCGGTCGATGTGGTCATCGCGACCCAGCGCCTGCTGCAGGGCAGGGTTCGCTTCAAGGACCTGGGGCTGGTCGTCATCGACGAGGAGCACCGGTTCGGCGTGCGCGACAAGGAGAAGCTCAAGGCGCTGCGCACGGAGGTCGACGTGCTTACTCTGACGGCGACGCCGATACCCCGGACCCTGAACATGGCGATGGGCGGGCTGCGGGATTTGTCCCTGATCACGACGCCGCCCGCGGAGCGTCTCGCCGTGAAGACCTTCGTCCTCGAATGGAACGAGACGGTGGTGCGCGAGGCGGCGATGCGCGAAATACGGCGCGGCGGCCAGATATACTTCGTCCACAACGCCATCGAGACCATCGAGAAGGCGGCACAGGCCTTACGCGAGCTGGTGCCCGAGGCGCAGGTTGCCGTAGGGCACGGGCAGATGCGCGAGCGCGACCTGGAACAGCTCATGCTGGATTTCTACCATCGCCGCTTCAACGTGCTGGTCTGCACCACCATCATCGAGAGCGGCATCGATGTGCCGACGGCGAACACCATCATCATCGAACGTGCCGACCGCTTCGGGCTGGCGCAGATCCATCAGCTGCGCGGCCGCGTGGGCCGGTCGCACCACCGTGCCTATGCTTACCTGATCACGCCGCCGCGAAAGGCGATGACGGCGGATGCCGTGAAACGTTTGGAGGCGCTCGAGTCGCTCGAAGAGCTGGGCGCGGGCTTCACGCTGGCCACGCACGACCTCGAGATTCGCGGCGCCGGGGAACTGCTGGGCGATGAACAGAGCGGCCAGATCCACGAGATAGGCTACAACCTGTACATGGAATTGCTGGAGCGCGCAGTGGCGGCACTGAAGTCCGGCAAGCAGCCCGACCTCGAGCGCCCGATGGATTCGGGCGTTGAGGTGGATCTGCATCTGCCGGTCCTGATCCCGGAGGACTACGTGCCCGACGTGCACCTGCGCCTGGTGCTGTACAAGCGCATCGCGGGCACTCAGTCGCGCGAGGATCTCGACGAGTTGAAGGCGGAATTCATCGACCGCTTCGGGCCTCTGCCGCAGCCTGCGCAGTCGCTGTTCCGCTCGGCGCAGATCAAGTTGCGCGCCGCGGAGCTCGGCATACGCAAGATCGACGCCGGCGCAACCGGCGGGTACGTCGTCTTCGACGAACAGAACAAGATCGACGCCAAACGCGTGTTGATGTTGGTGCAGGGCAAGCCGAAGGACTATCGGCTCGACGGTCCGCTGAAGCTGCGCTTCGCGCACGATGCTCGAACCGAGGAGAAGCTCTTCACCCGAATCGAGCTGCTGGTCGAATTGCTCGCCTAGGGATTTCAGCGCCGCCGCGCACAGCGCCTGGAACCGGCGCAATCCGCCGGCATCCGCGACGCCGCCTTATTATCGACGATTTGTATGACCGCAATGTGACGCGCGGGGCTTCGTCGGTCGCATCCCGACGACAATTGCGTCTCGGCAGATTTCCCCTTAAAAGGACGCAGTTCCATCCCCATCCCGGGCGACGAAGGCAAACGACATGATCCGACAGCACCGGCTCTTCGGCGCGATGATTCCAATTCTCTGCGTGTCCCTGGCGGCATGCGGTGGAGGCGGCGCGAGTTCGTCGAATGCCTCCTCTGATTCCGGAGCGGCCGCGAGTGTTGCCGCCGAAAGCGGCACGACGAGCAGCGGCGCGAACTCGAGCTCGGGCTATGCAATTGCCGGAACCATCTTTGGAATCACGGGCATCGACGTAACGCTCTCGGGGTCGGCGGCCACGAACGCGCCCACGGATTCAACCGGCAATTTCAGCTTCAAGACCCTCACTGCGGGCGCCTACACCGTCAGTCCGGCACAGCCCGGCTACGTCTTCACGCCGGTAAGCCGCGCCGTGACCTTGACCTCGGGGTCAGCAGGCGATTTGACGTTCACGGCGACGGCGAGCGCCGCGCCGACCTACGATGTTTCGGGAATCGTGAGCGGCGGCGCCGGCGCCGGCGTGGTCGTCACGCTGAGTGGCTCCAATGTCGGATCGACGGTAACAGACCCGGCCGGGAGCTACGCGTTCTCGGGCCTGGTGAGCGGCACGTACACGGTGAGCGCCGCGCTCCCTGGGTATGCCTTCTCCACACCTGTCATCGTCAGCGTCGGCAACGGGGATCCGGGCGCCGCGAATTTCTCCTCGCAGCGCGCGAGCGCCGCGACTCTGGCCTTCAACGCGGTGAGCGGCCTGCCGCAAGCGACGGTCGGATCACCTTATTCCAGCACCGTCGTGCAGTCCATATCGGGGGGAGCGGCGCCGTACAGCTACGCTCTCGGCGGCCTCGGCACCGGCACGCCGCCGCTCGGCATGATCGTCAATCCGAACGGGACCCTGACCGGCACGCCCAACACACCGGGTCAATATGAGTTCTCCGTGTGTGCCACGGATGCTGAAGGCAACGTCTCTGCGTGCGTGCCCGCGGCGATTACCGTGGCGGCAGCCGCGGCGCCCAGCGCGCCCGCACCAACGGTCTCGCTGACCGCCAGCTCGAACACCATCACGGCGGGCGCGGGCGTGGTTCTCGAATGGGCCAGCGAGAATGCCACGTCGTGCGCGGCGGGCGGCGGCTGGTCGGGCAACCTGACGTTCAGCGGTGGCAGCACGGTGGCGCCGACGAGCACCACCACTTACTCGATCACTTGCACGAACACGCAGGGCAGCGCCCATGCCTCAGTCCTCGTGACCGTGCAAGGCGTCGGGGTCGCCGCCGGCGCGCCTACGGTGAACCTCTGGGCCACCAATCCGAATATCGACGCCGGCGCCACGTCGACGCTCCAGTGGTCGAGCACGCAGGCGAGTTCCTGCACCGCGAGCGGAGGATGGAGCGGCGGCCAAACCATCAGCGGCGCGCGTGTCGTCGGTCCGACGGAGACTACGCTCTACGTGCTCACCTGCACCGGCGCGGGCGGCACCGCCCAAGCGCAGGCGGTGATCGCGGTCACGCAGCCCGAGCCCGCCCCCACGATCAGCCTGTCCGCGAATCACTACGCCATTGACGCGGGCGGATCCGCGGCGCTGTCATGGTCCGCGACGAACGCCAGTTCCTGCGCGGCCGGCGGCGGCTGGACCGGAACCGAGCCGATCACCGGATCGCAATCGGTGTCGCCCACGGCGACGACCAGCTACACGCTCACCTGCACCGGCGCTGGCGGCGGCGCCCAAGCGCAGGTGGTGATCACGGTCGCACAGCCCGAAGCGCCTCCCACGGTCAGCCTGACTGCGAATCCCTATGGCATCGCTCAGGGCGGATCCGCGGTGCTGTCATGGTCTACGACGAACGCCGCCTCCTGCACGGCCAGCGGCGGCTGGAGCGGGGTGGAGTCGATCACCGGAACTCATACGGTCTCGCCGACGGCAACCACGGTCTATACGCTGACATGCACCGGGCCCGGCGGCAGCGCACAGTCCGCGGCGACCATCACCGTGGGCTCGAGCGGCATACCGCCCGGCACTTCGTGGGTTTACTACGACGGCATCTTCGACTGGCCGGGCGACTATTCGTACGTGGCGGTGCCCGACTACCACGACACGAGCGGCGGTCCGCTGAGCGGCTCTTATGACATCAAGATCACTCTGACCGCCCCCTACGGCGGATGGCTGCCTTATGCTCAAAATTGGGACTTCAATTCACAGGGATACACCAAGCTGGTTTTCGCGCTGAAACCGACGGTCGCCAATCAGCAATGGACCGTGTACTTCGTCAAGGTGGGAGACGTCCCGGTCGGCATCTACCTCAACGTCCTGGATTACGGTCCGGCGCCGGTGGTCGGCCAATGGAACACCTACACCGTGCCGCTCGCCGACCTGGGCGTCCTGGGCCAGTCCATCTACAAGTTCTGCATTCAGGATAAAACCGGGCTGGCCAACAACGTTTGGTACGCGGACAACGTGGGGTTCGCTCCCTGACCCGGTGTCGGCATTGGGGAACTGCCGGCTCGGACCCTATTGAATGGCGCCCAGGAAGTCGGTCTTGCCGATCTCCACGCCGCTCTTGCGCAGCAGCGCGTACACCATGCTTTCGTGGAAATAGAAATTCGGCAGCACGAAATCCGTGATGTAGGCGAGCGCCGTGAACTTCCACGCGCCCGTCGGAAACTTGATCTCGATGGAGCGGGTCTCCGCGCCGTTGACTTGATCGGGGCTCACGGTCTTGAGAAAATTGGCCGTCTTGGAGATGCGCTGCTTGAGCTCGTCGAGCGTCGTCTCGTTGTCCTCGTGCTTCGGGATCTCGATTCCGGCGAGGCGCCCGGCCGCGCCCTTGGCCGTGTCGCAGGCGATTTGGACCTGGCGGGTCAGGGGGTGCATGTCCGGAAACAATCGCAAATGCGCGAGCGTGCCGGAATCGTATTTCCGGGCAGCGGCATGCGCGGCGGCCTTGTCCAAAATGGCCGACAGGTTCGTCAACCCCCGGCTCAGCGCCGGTATGGAAATATCGTAAACTGAAATCGTCATCGCGGTTCTCCTCTCATGCCCGGTCGGGTCAGGCGCACACTGTAGCGAAAGCGAGGCCCGAAGAGTAATAATTTGGCCGTGGCCGAACACTCTCGGAAAGGTTCAAGGGAGATGCGTGTGTTGCCATTCTCGGAGGCTTGCGAGCGGAACAAGGGGCCGATACTCGAGATGCTGCGGACTCATTTCGCCGGCTGCTCGCAGGTGCTGGAGATCGGCAGCGGAACCGGGCAGCACGCGGTGTATTTCGCGGCGCAGCTCGCGCATCTGACCTGGCACCCGACCGAGAGGCTGGGATTCCTTCCGGACCTCGCGGCACGGATTGAGGCAGAAGGCGGCCCCAATGTGCGCCCTGCGACGGTGCTCGACGTCATGCAGCCGGTCTGGCCGCTCTCGAGGGTGGACGGCATATTCACGGCCAACACGCTGCACATCATGTCGTGGTCCGAAGTGACCTCGATGTTCCAGGGCATCGGAGCGACGCTCGCTCCCGGCGGAACACTTTGCATCTACGGGCCATTTCGATACGACGGGCGCTACACCTCGCCCAGCAACCTCGAATTCGACGGCATGTTGCAGGAGCGCGACCCGCGGTCGGGACTGCGCGAGATGGCCGCCGTCACGTCCCTGGCGGCGAGCTTTGGACTCTCGCTCGCCGCCGACCACGACCTGCCGGCCTTCAACCAGCTGCTGGTCTTCGCCAAGGAACCCGCTTGAACCGAGGCCGGCCCGGCGCTGCAAGTCTCGACGCGATTCCCGGATTGAGCGATAGTGGCGAGCATGAACAAAATCTGCCGGATCGCCGCCGCGCTGGCGGCGTGCGTCGGTCTCGCGCACGGGCCGGTCGCTTGCGCCGCGGACCTCTACCCCGACCCGGACCGGGCTGCGGCCGACCTCGCTGCTGCACTGCAAAACGCCACTGCCCAACATCGCCGGGTCATCGTCGATTTCGGCGGCAACTGGTGCACCGACTGCCGCGTGCTCGACATCTATTTCCACGATCCCGCCAATCGGCCGCTTCTCGATGACAATTTCGTGCTGGTCCACGTCAACGTCGGGCGCTTGGACCGGAATTTGGATATGGCCGAGCGATTCCGGATCCCGATCGAGAAGGGCGTCCCGGCGCTCGCCGTTCTAGCCGGCGACGGCACCTTGCTGTACAGCCAGAAAACCGGCGAGTTCGAGGCCATGCGGCGCCTGCAGCCGGCGGCCGTCACCGAGTTCCTGGAGCAGTGGAAGCCTCCGCCGGGCCGGTGACGGCTCCTAGCCGATCAGGGATCTCAATCGTTGCGTGCGGCTCGCCCCGCTGCTCTCGGCGGCCCGGCGCAGCAGGTTTTGCGCGTCGGCCGGACTTAAGGCCCGGCTGAACAGATGCCCCTGCGCCTCGTGGCAGTCGTGCTCCTGCAGGAACAGCAGCTGGGGAAAGGTTTCGACCCCTTCCGCCGTCACGCTGATTCGCAGCGACTTCGACATGGCGATGATGCCGGCTGCAATCGCGCGGTCGTCGGTTCGCTCCATCAGGCGGGTGATGAAGGACTGGTCGATTTTCAGGCGATCCACCGCGAAATTCCGCAGGCGCGCGAAGCTCGAGTACCCCGTGCCGAAATCGTCGATCGCGATCTGCACGCCCAGCTCCTTCAGCTCCCGCAGCGCCACCTCGGCCCAAGTCTCGTCATTCATCACGACGGACTCGGTGATCTCGAGCTCGACCATCGAGGGAGCGATGCCGGCTTCCCGAATGACGGATGCGACGGTCGTGGGGAAGTCCTTGAGCGCGAACTGCCGCCCCGAGACATTGACGGCCATGCGCGCCACGGGCAGCCCGGCGTCCAGCCATTCGCGCGCCTGCCGGCAGGCGGTTCGAAGCACCCACTCGCCGATGGGCAGAATGAGGCCGGTCTCCTCGGCGACGGGCACGAACTCCGACGGCGGCACGGCACCCAGATCCGCGTTGGTCCAGCGCAGCAGCGCCTCCATTCCCGAGACCGCGCCGCTCGTCACGTCGAATTGCGGCTGGTAGTGGAGCATGAGTTCGCCCCGTTCCAGCGCGCCGCGCAGCTTGGCCTCCAGAGTGAAACGATGCAGCGCCGCCTCGTTCATCGCGGGATCGAAGAACGCAAACATGCCGGGGCCCTTGCGCTTGGCGAAGTACATCGCAAGATCTGCATTGCGCAGCAGGGCATCGACGTCCTCGCCGTCCGACGGGTACAGCGAGACTCCGATGCTCGGCGTCACCACCACCGTGTGGCGGGCCAGGTGCATGGGCTCCTTGAGGTGCGCGATCAGACTGGACGCCGCCTCGGACGCCGCGTCGGCGGAACGCACATCCGGGATGATCACGATGAACTCATCGCCGCCCAGCCGTCCGATGTGCGTATGACGCAGGGGCGATTGCCCGTCCGGCTCCGCGGCCGCCTCCCGCGTGGCCTGACGCAGCCGCTCCGCCGCCACGCGCAGCAGCTCGTCGCCCATGGCGTGTCCCAGCGTGTCGTTGATGCGCTTGAAGTTGTCCAGGTCGAGATACAGCACCGCCGCCATTCGGTGTTCCGCTTTCGCAGCGGCGAGGGCCGTGCCCAGGCGGTTGCGGGCCTGCTCCCGGTTGGGAAGCCCGGTCAGCGGGTCGAAGTACGCGAGCCTGACGATCCGGTGTTCCGCCCGCCACTTGCCCGCCAGCGAGATGGTCATTTGCCGGATCTCATGCGCGTGAAACGGCTTCTGCAGGTACGAGAGCTTCTCCTCGGGCGGCACCATGATGCCGATGTCGGCGGGGTCGACGTCCGAGAAGGCGGTGCAAACGACGATCTCGACCGCCGGGTCCAGCTCGCGTATGCGGGCGGCCGCCCAAGCACCGTCCGGCCCGGGCGGCATGCGCATGTCCATGAAAATCACGGCAAACGGATCGTTGGCGGCCAAAGCGTCGCGAACCGCCGCGACGGCCGCCTGTGCGCCCGCACAGAGCACGAGCGCGAAGGTTGTACCGGGGGCCGCAAGCTGTTTCACCGGCTGCGCGGACGCGCTCGTGGCGAACAGCCGGTCGCGCAGATTGCGGAATACCGCCGTCTCGCCGCTCATGCCCGCATCGAGCAATATGGCCCGGTAAGCGTCCCTCACATCCGCCTCGTCGTCGACGACGAGAACCCTGATTGGTTTGCGTTTATCGTTTGACAAGTTTCTGGCCTCGGCAATCGTGCATGGCGCTATGAATGGCTGGCGGTGGAAGTCTGGAGCGGCAGCATCAGGTGCAGGGACGCGCCGCACCCGGGACCTTCGCTGGCCGCCCAGATCCGGCCGCCCAATCCGGCGATCGCATTGGCGCACCAGTGAAGCCCGATGCCGTGGTTGGTCTCGCGCGGTTTGGTGGTGAACCCCTTGTCGAATACCCGGACCAGGTCCGCCTGCGCGATGCCCGCGCCGTTGTCGTCGCATCGCAGATGCAGTTGATCCCGGTCGGATTCGCGCACGATCTCGGCCGCAAACTTCAGCACGCCTCGCTCGTGGCCCGCGACCCGCACGGCGTCGGCCGCGTTGATGATGAGGTTCTGCAGCACCAGGCGCAGCACCGTGCGCGCTACCTGCACCACGCCGACTCGCCGCAGCGATTCGTCGGCCTCGATGACGAGCGCCTGCCGGCAGGAATCCGGCACGATTTCCAGCGTCTGCGAAACGAGTTCCGGCAGGCGCACCGGTTCGACGAGATGATCGTTGCGCGCCGAGCGCATGAGTTCGACGAGCGCGGTCTGGACGACGACGGTCTGGCGCTGGATCACGGCCAGATCCGCCTGCGCATCCTCCAGCGCCGCGCGCATCTGCCGGCACCCGAGACGCAGGAATTCCTGCAGGTCCGCATGCCGGCTCGTATCTGCCCGCTCGGCCGCGAGTTCGGCCGCCGCGAATTCGAGATCCGCCCCCGGCGCCGCCCGCAGCCGGCCCTCCAGTGTCGACAGCCGGACACCGAGCGGGGTCATGGCGTTGCCCAGATTGTGCAGAACTCCCTTGGCGAGTTCCGCAAACCCGGCCTGAAACGACTGGTCCATCAGCTCCCGCCGGGATTCGGCGACCCGTGCGACCATGCGGTCGAACTCGCGCGCCAGCACGCCCACTTCGTCGCGAGCCGGCAGATCGAGCCTGGCCGTCAGGTCCGTACCCTCGCCGATCCTCACTGCGTGTTTCGTCACGCGCGCGAGCGGCTCGAGGACGACGCGGCTCAGCACGAGCACCACGAGCCCCAGGGCGGACAGTCCGGCAATGACGAGACCCATCGACGCGTAGTTCAGCGCGCCCCGCCCGTTCTGCGAGATTCGTCTCGGCAGCGCGACCTCGAAACTCATCAGGGGTTTGCCGTAGATGTCCGCATAGGGCCTGAACACCTGCGTCTCGCCGTCGGTCTCGACCAGCCGGTCGCCGGCCACGTCTCTCGCGGGAGTCATCCAAAAATCGGCCTGCGCCTCCTCGCCGATCGCGCGCAGCTGGCGGGAGGTCAGCAGCTTGCCCATGATCACCATGCCCGAGGGGGGCCCGCCGCCGGTGCCGTTCAGCACAGGCCCGGCGGCCAGCATCATGATGCCCTGCTGGGTGCGAAGCAGCCCCCGCGCGGGAGTTCCAAGTGCGATTTGTCGCCGCCAGGGGAAATCCGCCGGCAGGGCGCGGAGCGCAGCCAGGTCGAGATCGAGCGGTTCTCCGGTTTGCGGGTCGCCGGTCCTGGCGGCCACCACATTGCCCTCACGGTCGACGATCAGCAGGGCATTGATCTGCAGCTGCTTCAATGCCACCGGGGTGATGTTGGCGTTGAGGAAATCCGCGCTCGGCGCCTGAACGAATCGGTAGACGTCGATCCAGTTGCCCCAATCGGCGGCCGCCATGCCGAGGCGGTCGAACGCCAACTGGAACACGAACTCGACCCGCTTCATCGCGGTGCGGGCGTCGTCGCGCTCGAGTTGCGCGAAATTCGGCATCAGCACGCGCTGCTGCACGACGATCTCCGCCGTGACCGTCAGCGCAAAAAGCGGCGCCAGCACCGCAATCATTTTCGAGCGAACGTTCATGGTCTTCTTCATACCGGATATTCATCGATCGACGGCGAACGGCCGTCTTGTTTCGGCCGCGCCTGCGATGCCGCAGTCGGGGAGTTCGGAAATGGGTCACGCAACCGCGGCCGCGAGTGAGAGCCATCTCACATCGGGATCGCGGCGACCGGACCTTGCCGGTCTCGCGGCGAGGGCCGCGGGCCCGGCCCGCGGATCAAGCCGCCTGATTGCGGCCGGATTGCTTGGCGAGTTTCAGGTGCCGCTGCGAATTCTCGATCAAGGCGGTCGGCTCGTCCGCCGCGCCCGGAATCATGGCGCTCACGCCCACGCTGACGCTGACATAGCGAAGCACCGCCGATCGGGGATGGTGAATGCGCATCTCCCGCACTCGCTCCGCCATGGTGCGCCCGACGCTCATGGCCTGCTCGATCGCCAGCCCCGGCGCGAAGGCCATCAGGCTGCCGCCGTCGATGCGCGCCGTGACGTCGCTCGACCTGCGGAGGCACCCGCTCACGCAGTGCGAGACCCGGCGGATGGCCGAATCGCCGGCGGCGCGACCGAAGGTCGCGTTGTAGGAATCCAGCGCATCGATGTCGATGGCGAACATGGCGATGCTGCGGCCTTCCCGCTGCGAAATCGCCCAGTCGCGCTTCAACAATTCTTCGAGGTACGGCAGCGTGAACAATCCAGTCAAGCGGTCGTCGCGTATGGCGACCGACGTGGGCTGGTGGGCGCCGCTCAAGGAGTCCCGGGAGAGCTTTGGATCGATCCGCAGACGCTCGCCGGCATCCCGATGATATCCCGCGAAATGAGTGACGCGCCCATCCGGGTCGCGCATCGGCAGGATGCTCATCTCGTTCCAGAAAACCGTGCCGTCCTTGCGGTAATTTCGCAGCAATGCGCGGCAGGGCCGGCCCCCATTCAACGCCTCCCGCAGCCGGTGGCGCGCGTCCTGATCGCGGTCGTCGCCCTGCATCAGGCGCAGGTTCTTGCCGATCAGATCGCCTGCCGCGTAGCCGCTCAGCGTCTCGAAGCCCTGATTCACATAGACCACCGGATGATCGGGAGCTAGCGCATCGACGAGCACCACCCCTTCCGGCGAGTTCTCGAGCATGCGGCGGAACATGTCCGCGTTGAAGTCGCTCACGACCTCTCCTCGGTCAGGACCAAAGGTGGCGCGGCCGATAGATCCTCGATTCGCCGCACGGTTTGCTGGCGCTCCCCGGCATCCAAATTCGTGGGCGGGGCGCCGCGCGCCCGCATCCGCACCAGCCGTGCCTGCGAGGCGGGATCGGCGTAGCCGGATTCGAACCTGTCCAACACGGTCCTCACGGCCGCCCGGTCGTTGCAAATTGGAAGCACGTCGCAGCCGGCAGCGAGGGCGAGATGCGCCCGCTGCAGGACGTCGCCGAAGGCGGCGGCCCCGGCCATGGAAAGATCGTCGGCGAACACGCAGCCGTGAAAGCCCATGTCGCCGCGCAGGATGTCGGTGATCCAGCGGCGGGACAGGCTGGCCGGCCGGGGATCGACGGCAGTGTAGACGACGTGCGCCGCCATCACTCCCGAGAGGTTGTTGTCGATGAGAAGCCGGTAGGGCCGCAGGTCGTCTTCCATGTCGATGAGTGCGCGTCGATCCACCGGCATCGCCACGTGGGAATCGGCGACCACCGCCCCATGCCCGGGAAAGTGCTTGGCGGTCGCCGCCATCCCGGCGTCGCGCATGCCCAGCACGTAGGCCGCCGACAGCGCGGCCACGGCCTCGGGGTCGCGATGGAAGGACCGGTCGCCGATGACCTCGCTGACTCCGTAGTCGAGATCCACGCAGGGGGCGAAACTGAAATCTACGCCGACGTCGCGCAGTTCGACCGCCATGAGCTGGCCGACGGAATGCGCCAGTGCCAGGGCGTCGCGGCGGTCCCCGTCAAAGCGCCGGCCCAGGCTCCGGGATGCCGGCAACTGGGTGAACCCTTCGCGGAAGCGCTGCACTCGGCCTCCCTCGTGGTCGACCGCGATCAGCAAATGGGGGGTGCGCAATGCCCGTATGGACTCGGTCAGGCCGGCGAGTTGGCCCGGGTCCCGGTAATTTCGCGTGAACAGGAGAACGCTGCCCACCAGCGGGTGGCGGAGCACGCCCGCATCCTCGGCGGTCAAATCCGTCCCCGCGATGTCGACCATGAGCGGGCCGAGGCTCATGGGTCCTTCTCGAACACCGCGATCGATTCGACATGTGTCGTATGCGGGAACATGTCCATCACTCCAGCGCCGGTCAGACGGTAGCCCTGTACCCCCGCCAGGACCCCAGCATCCCTCGCCAAACTCCCTGGGTGGCAGGAAATATACACGACCCGCCGCGGCCGCCACTGTGGCATGCGTTCCAGGATTTCAGCCGCGCCGGCCCTCGGGGGGTCCAGAAGCACCAAATCATAGGGATCCTGCCCCCACGACCCCAGGCGTTGCGGCTCGAAGAGGTTCTCGGCATGGAATTCCGTGTTCGCCGCGCCATTGCGCAGTGCGTTGGCGCGGGCCTTCGCCACCAGGGCGGCGTCGCCGTCCACCCCCACCGCCCGGCCGGCGCGGGCGGCCAGACTGAGGGTGAAATTCCCCAGTCCGCAGAACAAATCCAGCACCGCGTCGGCCGGGGTCGGAGCCAGCAGCCGCATGGCCGCCGACACCATGGAGACGTTGACCTCGCGATTGACCTGGATGAAGTCCGCGGGCCCGAATTCGATGGTAATGGGGGGATCGTCGACCCAATACTGGAGCGGCGGATAACCCTCCCGGAGCGCCTCGATGGTGTCGAGCCCGCCGCTCTGCAGGTACACCTGAACGCCGTGCCGCTCGCCAAAGGCCCGGAGTGCATCGAGATCCGACGGGAGGGGAGGCTCCATGACCCGAAACACCAGTGCCGCCTCGCCCGGCGATCGGCTTCCCCGCGGCGGATCGCCCACCGCCAGTTCCACCTGCGGAATCTTCTCCCGCAGGGACAGAGTTTCCACCAGGGCAGCCAGCTGTTCCGGCAGATTGGCGAACCGCTCGAGGAGCACCTCGCAACGGCGAATATCCGCCAGATACGGCTTCTCGCGTTCGCGGAAGCCCGCCAGCACGCGGCCTTTCTTGTGCACGTACTTCACGCCGAGCCGGGCGCGCCGGCGATAGCCCCAATGCGGACCCTGCAGCGGCGCGATGATGCGGTCCGGCGCGACCCGGCCGATGCGCTCGAGATTCTCGAGCAGCTGCCGCTCCTTGGCGGCGAGCTGGGCGGCCGGCGATAGATGCTGCAGCGAACATCCCCCACATACCCCGAAGTGGGCGCACTTGGGGGTCGTGCGATCCGGCGATGGCGCCAGCACGTCGACCAGGACCGCCTCGTCGAATTGGCGCCGGCTCTTGAATATGCGCAGGCGGACGCGCTCGCCCGGCAGGGCGCCGTCGACGAAGACCGCCTTGCCGTCGATACGCGCGACCCCCCGGCCATCGTGGGCGAGATCGACGACCTGCGCTTCTTGAATCGCGCCGGGTCTCAACTTCCGGCGGGCCTGTGCGAGAGATCGTCGCCGCCGCCGGGCCACGCCGCGGCGAACGCGCGGAGGTGCAGGGCGCTCGAATCGCGAAGCATCCTGCGCACCCGGTCAACCTCAGCCGCGTGTTCCGCCGGGTTCAAATGACCGCGCAGCAATTCGAAGCGCAGATAGATCAGGTAGGTGTTCAGCACATCCGTTTCACAGTAGTCGCGAATGCGCTTGAGGCCGCCCGAGAGGTAGGTGTCCCAAACCTGCGAGCCGTGCATGCCCAGCTTGCCTGGAAAACCCAGCAACGTGGCCACATCGTCCAGGCTCGCCCTGCCGCGGCCCTGGAATCCCGACAGCACGTCCATCAGGTCGATGTGCCGCCAGTGGAATCGGCTGAGATAATTGCTGTACCTGAAGCTGCTGTCCGTCTCCCCCGTCTCCCAGTAGCGCGCGGCCGTCAGGCCATGCAGGAGACTTCGGTAGTGCAAAACGGGCAGGTCGAATCCGGACCCGTTCCACGACACCAGTTCCGGCGTGAACTTGTCCAGACCCTCGAAGAAGCGCTCGATGAGGTGCTTTTCGGAGGAGGATTCCTCCCCCAGGCTCCACAACTTGAAGGACTCGCGGGAGCGCATCGCCACCGAGATCGCCACCACGCGATGCTGCTCGTGGGAGAGAAACTCGGCACCCGTTTCCTCCCGTCGCTTAAGGTACATGATCTGCCCGACATGCTCGTCCGACACGTCCCCGAGGCCGTACAAGCGCCGGCCGAGATCCGTATCCGGCACCGTCTCGATGTCGAAGACCAGGGTGTTCATGACGGGCGGCGCATCAATATCGCCACGGCGACCACCAGTCCCGCTTCGTCCGTGAGCGTGACGTGTCCCTCCCCGATGCCCAGATCGTCGCGCACGCGCGCGCCCCGCTCGGAATACACGACCTCGGGCCGGCCCCAGGAATTTTGCACGATGCCGACGTCGCGTATCCACACGCCGTGGGCGAATCCCGTGCCCATGCCCTTGACGATCGCCTCCTTGGCCGCGAATCGCATCGCGAGAAACCGCACCGGACGGGCCGTACGCCCGAGCTGGGCACGCTCCTCGGGCATCAGAAGATGGGTCAGGAACCGCTCGCCGTGCTTGTTGAACACCTGCTCGATTCGGTCCACCTTCAATACGTCGATTCCGATCCCGAAGATCATCGCGACCCTAGAGCGCGCGCCGCGCCGCGCGCATCAGTTCCTTCATGGAGCGGATCGCCGCGGGCAGACCCTCGAAGAGCGCGCGCGCCACGATGGCGTGGCCGATGTTCAGCTCCACGATCTCGGGGATTGCGGCGATCGGTTCGACGTTGTGATAGTCGAGACCGTGGCCGGCGTTGACCGTCAACCCGAGGGAGGCCGCCAGAGTCGCCGCCGAGCGCAGACGCGCGAATTCCCCTGCCCGTGCCGCGCCTTCGGCATTGGCGTAGGCGCCGGTGTGCAGTTCGATCACCGGAGCGCCCGCCCGGTGCGCGGCCTCGATCTGCCGGGCGTCGGGATCGATGAAGATCGATACCCGGACGCCCGCAGTGAGAAGCGCGGCGCAGGCCTCCGCCACCTTCGACGACCGTCCGATGACGTCCAGGCCGCCCTCGGTGGTGATTTCCTGGCGTGATTCGGGGACCAGGCAGCAATCTTGGGGCCGCACGCGCCGCGCAACTGCGATCATCTCGTCGGTCACCGCCATCTCGAGATTCATGCGAGTTTGCAGCGCCTCGCGCATGGCGGCCACGTCGCGGTCCTGGATGTGGCGCCGGTCCTCGCGCAGGTGCAGCGTGATGCTGTCGGCGCCGGATTGCTCCGCGACCAGCGCCGCCGTCAGCGGATCGGGGGAGCGGCCGCGGCGCGCCTGGCGCAGGGTGGCCACATGGTCGATGTTGACCCCCAGCGCAATGCCCCCCGGCCCCGGTGCGGGGGTGCTCACGATTCCTCCTGCTGCGGCACGGGCTCCCCGGAGTGCGCCGCCCGGCGATCCGGACCGTGCCGCCGCAGCGCCAGCATCACTTCCCGCGACTTCAGCGGGCGTCCGTCCAGGCACGCGTCGATCGCGGCGCGCAAAACCCGCTTGGCGTCGCGCAGAGAGCGCGCGTCAGCGAAAATCCCCGACTCCAGATCCGTCAAGGAGCGGCCGTACACCGCGCCGGGCGCTTCCGCCACGCACCTCTGCGGGCCGCGTTCGGCGGCCATCCGATAATAGCTCCCCGGCTCCACGGGCACGCCCTCCTCCGTCCGGATCAACTGCAATCCGTATCCCAGATCGTTCAACAAGCGCATTTCGAAGCGCCGCAGCCCGGCCTCTTCGTCCGCCCCGGCGCACAGCGCCTCAATGCACGAGGCATACGAGCAGAAGATCTCCGGGTGGGGATCCCAGCGCTCCGTGAGCTTGATCAGCAGTTCGTTCAGGTAAAACCCACTCATCAGCCGGTCCTTGCCGAGCCTCGTGCGGGTGCCATCGACTTCCGCCGCGATCAGGGTGCACGCCTCGCCTTTTCCGCTCCACGACAGCAGCAGCCTCTGGAAAGGCTGCAGCACGCCCTTCAGGGACGACTTGGGCGAATTGGCGCCGCGCGCGAACAGAGTGAGCCGCCCGTGCTCCGCCGTGAACACTTCGACGATGCGGCTGGTGTCCCGGTAGGCATGCTGGTGCAGGATGTAGCCGGGCGCCAACGCCACCCTCCGCGCACCGCTGTGACCCGAATTGATGATGACGTCGCCCCCCGGCGTTTGATCCCTACAGCGTATCGTATCCGAATTGCCGCAACGCCATCTCGCTGTCGGCCCAGTTTTCCTTCACCTTGACCCACAGTTCGAGGTGCACCGAGCGCTGCCACAAATCGTTCAATTCGATGCGGGCCAACCGGCCAATCTCCTTCAGCCGCTCCCCGCCCTGGCCGATGACGATGGCCTTCTGGCCGGCGCGTTCCACCCAGATCACCGCGTTGATCATGAGGCGGCTGCCCTCGTCGGCGAAGCGCTCGATCTGCACGTTGATGCCGTAGGGCAGCTCTTCGCGCAGCTTGAGCGTCAGCTTTTCCCGCACCACTTCGGCCGCGTGGAACGGCTCGTCGCGGTCGGTGAGCA
Organism: uncultured Gammaproteobacteria bacterium; assembly: GCA_963707765.1. GTDB lineage: Bacteria > Pseudomonadota > Gammaproteobacteria > Steroidobacterales > Steroidobacteraceae > Bog-1198. Next base: position 1,811,296 of record CAVPQZ010000001.1, read on the forward strand.
CGCCGGTGGCGAACAGCGGCGGGGACAGGGGCAGTCGCGAGCCCACCAAGTCGGCCAGCCGGTCGAGGTTGTCCGATTCGAGCGCCGACACCGGAATGATTCCCGAGGCCGGCACGCGGGCGGTCATATCCTCGAGAAACGGCAGGAGCTTCTCCTTGGGATACACGCGGTCCACCTTGTTGATGACCAGGAACAGCGGCTGCTTCAGGCCCCGCACGCGCTCCCAAACCCATTCGTCCTCTTCCGTGTATTGCATGGCTTCGATGACGAACACGATGACCTGCGCATCCTGCACGGAGGAAATCGCCACCCGGTTCATGTACTGGTTCATGATGCGTCGTGTCGATTCGTGAAGACCGGGCGTATCGACCAGCACGAGCTGCGCCTCGGGCCGGTTCACCACGCCGAGGATGCGGTGACGCGTGGTCTGCGGCTTGGCCGTCACGATGCTCACCTTGCGCCCCACCAACGCGTTCACCAGCGTGGACTTGCCCACATTGGGGCGGCCGACGATGGCGACGTGGCCGGCACGGAATGCCGGTGCAGTCATGATGGTTTGCGCTCCGGGGACGCCGCACCCGGGTTCCGGCCATCGGTCCCGCGAACGTCGCGAGGCAGCAGTTCGAGCGCCTTTGCCGCCGCCGCCTGTTCCGCGCGCCGCCGGCTGCCGGCTTCTCCCACCGTCGCGATGTCGAAGGCCGGCACTTCGCAGGTGGCCGTGAACGATTGAGCGTGGCTCTCGCCGGTGGCCCCGGTTAGGGTATAGACCGGAAGAGCCAGCCCGCGCGCCTGCAGCGCCTCCTGCAGACGCGTTTTCGAGTCCTTGAGCACCTCCGCAGCCGGCAGCGCCGACATCCGCGCATCCATGATGCGCCGCACCGCAGCCGCCGCCGCGTCGAATCCGGAATCCAGGAAAATTGCGCCCAAAATGGCCTCCAAAGTATCCGCGAGGATCGAAGCGCGGCGGAAGCCGCCGGATTTCAATTCGCCCGCACCCAGGTGCAAATGCTCGCCCAGACCGAGTTCTAGAGCAATCTCGCCCAGCGCTTCACCGCTCACCAGGGTCGCCCTCAACCGCGACAGCGCCCCCTCGTCGGCATCCGGATGCGCGTCGAAGAGCATTCTCGCGACGCTGCAGTTGAGCACCGAATCGCCCAGGAACTCGAGCCGCTCGTTGTGATCGGATCCCGCGCTACGGTGAGTGAGCGCAGCGCGGCACAGGGCCGGCCGCGCGAAGGCATGTCCGAACGCTCCTTCGACCCATTGCAAGATCTCATCCGGCCTGCCCTGCGGGTTCACTGCACCTTCACGGATTTATCGAAGTGCACGGTAACCGACACGTTCGCGATGTAAGGGGCCGAATCGTCGTACGCCACGTGCAGCGACAAGCCGTTGTCATCCTTGACGATCTCGACGTCCTTCGACTCGACGCCGGTGATGTCCTCGATCTGCCAGTGCTTGTCGAGAGAGCGGCGCACCGCTGCCTGGTCGGGAGTGTCGCTCTTGAACTCGGCCGCCGCGGCATTCATGCTCCGCGCGACTTTGATGTAGTTCAAGTACAGGGGAATCAGCCGCAGCCCCGCGTAGCCGATCAAACCCGCCATCCCCATGATCAGCAGCATGCCGATCATCGTCACGCCCCGCTGACGGCGCTTGGCGAGCCCGCTGCCGGCGCCGCGCCGTGGCCGGCCACCCCCGGCCGCCGGAACGAACCCATTCGGGCAAACCTGCTGCGCTCGGCTGTCCCGGCGTGCTGTGTGATACGTCACCATAAAAACCTCCCTAATTGACCTCCTATTGAATCGCAGTTCCTATTCGTCTCCAGAGAGGTCCGTCACGAGTATCGAGATTAAGCCAAATTCGCACCGCCTTACCCACCAAATTCTGCTCCGGAACGAAGCCCGGGGCGTCCGGCTCGCCCAGCCACCGGCTGTCCTTGCTGTTGTTGCGATTATCGCCCATGAAGAAGTAGTGCCCCGCCGGGACGACCCACTCCCCCTCCCTCACGCCGCCCGGACCGGTGCGGGCGAACATGATCAAGTGCCGCTTGGTCCCGAGGGTTTCCACGGCCGTGGGAGCGCCCGCATAATTCCACGCATCCTGCTTGGGCCCCGTGTAGGGCGGGCCCGGCACCTGCGGCTGGGGCACCCCGTTCACGTACAGTTGATTATTGGCGTCCACCCGGATGCGGTCGCCCGGAAGCCCCACGAGGCGCTTGATGTAGTTGATCTTGGGATTGGGCGGCAGCCTGAAAACGATCACGTCCCCGCGCTGCGGCTCGCCGGTGGGAACGACCAGCGTGTTGGTGACGGGAAGCCGCAGGCCATAGGAGTACTTGCTGACGAAAATGAAGTCGCCGTCGTACAGCGTCGGCATCATGGAATCCGAAGGTATCCGGAAGGGCTCGAACAGGAACGAGCGGATCACCAGAACCAGCACGATCACCGGAAAGAACGAGCGCGCGTACTCCACGGCGACCGGTTCGCGTATCCGTTCGGCCGGCGTGCCGGCGGCCGCGGCCGCGGCCCGGCGTCGATTCGCGAACAAGAGCCGGTCCAGGCCCCAGATGGCGCCCGACAGCGCACCCACGGCCACCAGCATCAGGCTGAAATCCACGGCCTCGTAGCGGAACAGCCGCCAGAGCATGCCGAGGGCGAGGGCCATGAGCGCATAGCCCGCCAGTTTCGGCAGCATGGGCTCATCGACGCTGGTCGCGCCGGGATCCCTTTGCGGCCGCAGGAACCAGCCGTCGATCAGGACCACCAGCACGCAAGCGAGGCTCGCGCACAGAAAAACCATGAAAAGCGTATCGCCGTCACTCACCAAAGACCCCCCAACGATTAGGACTTCTTGCCGACCTGGAGCACCGCGAGGAATGCCTCCTGCGGAATCTCCACCTGCCCGACCTGCTTCATGCGCTTCTTGCCCGCCTTCTGCTTCTCGAGGAGCTTGCGCTTGCGCGTGATGTCGCCGCCATAACACTTGGCGAGCACGTTCTTGCGCATGGCCTTCACGCTGGCGCGCGCGATGATATGGGCTCCGATGGCCGCCTGCACGGCAATGTCGAACATCTGGCGCGGAATGAGCTCCTGCATCTTGTCGACCAATTCGCGGCCGCGCGCGTAGGCGTTGTCCCGGTGGACGATCAGGGAGAGCGCATCCACCGGGTCCCCGTTGATCAGCACGTCGAGCTTGACCAACGGCGCCGTCTGGAAGTGGCTGAATTCGTAGTCGAAGGAGGCGTAGCCGCGGCTCGCGGACTTGAGGCGGTCGAAGAAATCGAGCACGACCTCGGCCATCGGCAGCTCGTATTGCAGCGATACCTGGCTGCCGAGGAAGAGCATCTTCTTCTGCACGCCGCGCTTTTCGCTGCACAGCGTGAGCACCGCGCCCACGTGCTCGGGCGGCACGAGGATGTTGGCCGTGATGATGGGTTCGCGCAGCTCGGAGATGCGGTCCTGGGGCGGCAGCTTGGTCGGATTGTCGACGTTGGTGACGGTTCCGTCGGTGAGCAGCACCTCGTAGATCACCGTGGGCGCGCTGGTGATCAGGTCCAGGTTGTACTCGCGCTCGAGCCGTTCCTGCACGATGTCCATGTGCAGCAGCCCCAGGAATCCGCAACGGAAACCGAAACCCAGCGCAGTCGAGACCTCGGGCTCGAAGTGCAGCGCCGAGTCGTTCAACTTGAGCTTCTTGAGGGCATCGCGAAATTGCTCGTAGTCGTCCGAACTCACCGGGAACAGGCCCGCGAACACGCGCGGTTGGACCTGCTTGAAACCCGCGAGAGGCGCCTTGGCCGGGTTGGCGTCCAGCGTGATCGTGTCGCCCACAGGCGCCCCGTCGATCTCCTTGATGCCGGCGACGACGAAGCCCACCTCGCCGGTCTCGAGCGACTCCCGCGGCACCGGCTTCGGCGCGAACCGGCCCAGCCGGTCGATTTGGTGACTACGGCCGGTGGACATCACGCGGATTTTCGCCCCTACCCGCAGCGCACCATTCATGACTCGCACCAGCGACACCACGCCCACATAGTTGTCGAACCACGAGTCGATGATGAGGGCTTGCAGCGGACCTTCCGGGTCGCCCTTCGGAGCCGGAATTCGCTTGACCAGCTGCTCCAGCAGATCGCGAACCCCCAATCCCGTCTTGGCGCTGACCAGCGCGGCATCGTCGGCTGGAATGCCGATGATTTCCTCGATCTCGTGAATGACCTTGGCCGGATCCGCCGACGGCAGGTCGATCTTGTTGATGACGGGCAGCACTTCAAGTCCCTGCTCGAGCGCGGTGTAGCAGTTGGCGACGCTCTGGGCTTCCACGCCCTGGGCCGCATCGACCACCAGCAACGCCCCTTCGCAGGCGGCCAGCGACCGCGAAACTTCGTAGGAAAAATCCACATGTCCGGGCGTATCGATGAAATTGAGCTGATACGTCTCGCCGCTGACCGATTCGAAGCCGAGCGTCACGCTCTGCGCCTTGATGGTGATCCCGCGCTCGCGCTCCAGGTCCATGGAATCGAGCACTTGCTCGTGCATCTCGCGGGCATCGAGTCCGCCGCACTCCTGGATGAATCGGTCCGCCAGCGTCGATTTCCCGTGGTCGACGTGCGCGATGATCGAGAAATTGCGGATATTTTTCATCTAGTGTGGGCTTGAGGGCAAACTCCTCATTATACCGGTCGGCGGTGGTGCGCGAGGGTCTTCTGCACTTCGTTGGGGTCGAGACGTCCGTGGCACACCAGTTCGCCGGCAAACAGCAGAACCGGGATCTTGTGGCCGAAGCGCACGCGCGCTTCCGGGTCCGTGTCGACGTCGACGACGTCGACCTTCACCCCGCGGGTCCCGGGCAGCGCGCTCAATTCAGCGAGCATCTCCTCGCACAGCCCGCATCCCGGGCGCGAATAGAGGAGAAATGTCAATGGGGCGGCAAATCGCTGCCGCTGAAGGACCGCACCGAATGGGCGATGGTTTCCACCGTCTGCGCCGGGACCTCCCCCACCGCCGTCACCTGATGTCCCTGAATGACGGTCGAATACGCGAAGCCCGAGCCCACCCGGGCCAGTCCCTCCATCGGCGCTTCGGCAGGCGGCCTCAGCCTGACGTCGGCGCCGCCGCCCTCCTGCCGGGGAGGCGCCTCGGCTTCCACGAACACCGACACGGTCGCCAGACCGTCCGAATAGACGAGGTGCGCCGCCGGGACGTTTGCGCCGCCCAATGTCTGCGCGCCGGAAATGGTCAGATGGAAACCGGGCGGCAATTCGCTGGCCCGATATGCCGACAACGCCGGTGAGGCGGAATCGCCCGCCGGTCCCTGCCTCACCCAGCGCATTCCCTGGGTGTGTACGCCGGGTGCCAGGTCGCTGTCCGGGATGTTGTCGGGCATTACGAGACGGGCAAAGAGGATCTGTTCGATCACCTGGCCGCGCGGATCGCATAACTGTGTCTTGAGCGGCATGGCCGTGTTCTCGTCGAGCCACAGTCGATAGCCGAATCGATACTGGTCCTTGGGCGTGACGATGATCTTTTGGGCCGCGTGGCCCAGGACATGGGCCTCGCCCTGGGCCTCGATGCGGTAGTACCCGGACACGTCGTCGTCGAATTGCGGCAGCGACCCGAGGAAGGGAGCGTGCTCCTCACGGGGCTCGACCAGCACCGTGTGCTGGTCCGGGAGATAACAGGTGAGCGCGTCGCCATTGCGCACGAACTCCCGGCCCGACCCGTCCAGCGACATGAGCCGCTCGGTGACCCGCCCTCCCTGGACGCGGTGGACGATGCGCATGGTCTCAACCCGGCCGTCGCTCAGATGAAAAAAGGTACCGTCGTAGTTCCGCGTGGCCAGGGCTTGGTTCATCCTTTGCAGCCAATCGCGCGCAGCATCCCCGGCCCGGGCCATGGGAGCGGTCGTGAGCAGCGCACCGACCACGGCGCACGGAGCGAACCAGTTCGCCCGGCTGCTATTGTCGGCCATCATCGGGCGACCATCATGGAGCGGCGCGCCGGTCCTGGGACATATCGCCGGCGGCGTCGGCATCGGTTTCGGACAACAGGTCGTTCAGCACGTCGTTTTGCCCCATGACGGACGAATACTTGCTGTGGGCGAAGACGTAATTGGTGAGTCGCGCCGCCGGCAACGCGGTCGGCCCCTCGGATGACGACGGGGGCACTACATAGGATCCGGGCTCCGTAACCTGACCCGGTAAGACCTGCCGAACCACGGCCGCATTCCATACCGCGGGGGCCGGTGACGAGTCGGCGCCGCGCTGGATCGCCGGCACGCTGCCGCTTGCCATAATCTGGACTGCCGGCACTGCCGCCGGCGAGACTGCCCGCTGCTGGAGGGCTACGACCGCCACTGCCGCGACGCTGGCGGCCACCGCCGCGCCCGCCAACGGCCGCCACCACCCCGCGGCTCGCCGCGGCTGCGGCTGCGGATCATCGGCCACCACTTCACCGTCGATCGCCCGGTTCACGCGCACCGCGAAATCCCGGGTCAGGCGCGCATGGCCGCCGCCCCGTACGCATTCGCCGACGAGGGCATAGCGCCCGAAACTCTCGCGTAAATCCGCATCCCGGATGAGGCGCTTCAGCAGCAACTCGGTTTCCGAACTGGGCAGCTCGCCGTCGAGAAAAGCGGAGATTTGCTCACGAATCTGTTCGCTCATGTGTCCTCTGGCCGACCAAGGCCCCCTTCGAAAATGGGTCTAAGCTTCTTGTCAATCGCCTCGCGTGCGCGAAAGATACGCGAACGCACCGTGCCCACCGGGCAATCCATCGTTTGCGCGATATCCTCGTAGCTCAAGCCTTCCAATTCACGCAGCACGATGGCGGTCCGCAAATCGTCGGGCAGGTTCTCGATGGCGCGGTTGACGGTATCGCGAATCTCGTCCGTGAGCAGCAGCCCCTCGGGGGTCTCGGACTCGGACAGGCGCGCATGCAGGTCGTACTGCTCGGGATCCTGCAGGTCGAGGTCGTAATCCATGGGACGGCGCTTGCTCGCCACGAGGGCGTTCTTGGCCGTGTTGATCGCGATTCGGTACAGCCAGGTATAGAACGCGCTGTCGCCGCGGAACGATTGCAGCGCCCGGTATGCCTTCACGAACGCCTCTTGTGCAATGTCCTCAGCCTCGGTTGCATCGTGCACGTATCGCATGATCAGCTTCAGCACCTTGTGCTGGTATCGCAGCACCAACAGATCGAAGGCCGCGCGCTCGCCCCGCTGGACCTTCTCGACCAGCTTGAGATCGCTCTCCTCGACGCTCATGAGCGATCCCAAACGGGCCGGCACACCCTCCAGCCTGTCGCGATAGACCGACGGCGGCAGGAAAAGTTCGACGGTTTCCGCTTAGGATGGGCAGTTTTCGTGAATTCGCTCACGGAGTCGATTCTACCAGCCGCGTGCGGCCGCATTACCCGCCCGGGGTCCCGGTGATTCGGCGGATGAGGTCGGCCAGGACGGCGTCGGGCGGCTGCACCCGCCCGAGCACGTAGTCGTAGATCGTCGGATCGGGGCAGTCCAGCAGGCGACGGAACGCCTCCTGGTGGTCCGGACCGGCGCTCCGGTAGGCGCCGTCGACGTAGCCGGTGAGCAGCAGGTCCAGCTCCTTCATGCCGCGTCGGCACTGCCAGCGCAGCCTGCCGAGCTCCGCATCCATCAAAACCGGCGATGCGCCAGCGCCTGCTTGATCTGGCCGATGGCCTTGGCCGGGTTCAAATCCTTCGGGCAGCTTTCCGCGCAGTTCATGATGGTATGGCAACGGTAGAGCCGGAACGGATCCTCCAGTTGATCGAGACGTTCCCCGGTGGCCTCGTCGCGGCTGTCGACGATCCACCGATAGGCGGCCAGCAGCGCGGCCGGACCCAGGTAGCGGTCGCTGTTCCACCAATAACTCGGGCAGCTGGTGGAACAGCATGCGCAGAGTATGCACGCGGAGGGCCGGTCGACCTTTTCCTGGTCCTCCTTCGACTGCAGGCGCTCGGCGTCGGGAGGCGCCGGCGTGCGCGTCTGCAGCCAGGGCTTGATCGAGGCATATTGCGCGTAGAAATTCGTGAGGTCCGGAACCAGATCCTTGATGACCGGCATATGCGGCAGGGGATAGATGCGCACGTCGTGCTTGACGTCCGCGCAGGCGCTGATGCAGGCGAGCCCGTTCTTGCCGTCGATGTTCATGGCGCAGGATCCGCAGATGCCTTCGCGGCAGGATCGCCTGAAGGTCAGGGTCGGATCGACCTCGTTCTTGATCTTGATCAGGGCGTCCAGCACCATGGGTCCGCAATTGTCCATGTCCACTTCGTAGCTGTCGAGCCGGGGGTTTTCCGACGAGTCGGGATCGAAGCGGTAGATCTTGAAAACCCGCACGTTCTTGGCGCCGGCCGGGGCTTTGAACACCCGACCATCCTTGCGCACCTTGGAATTCGCAGGCAGCGAAAACTCAGCCATCGCTAAAAACTCCTTCGCAGCGCATCAATAGGTCCGCGCCTTGGGCGCAACGGTCTCAACCTCGTCGGTGAGCGTGTTCAGGTGCACGTTCCGGTACTCGAAACGGGTCGCGCCTCCGCCGTCGACCCAACACAGGGTGTGTTTCAGCCAGTTCTGGTCGTCGCGATTCGGGAAATCCTCGCGAGCCTGAGCGCCTCGGCTCTCCTTGCGGTTTTCGGCCGAGTGCATGGTGGCGACGGCCTGCCCGAGAAGATTGTCCAGTTCCAGGGTTTCAATGAGATCGGTGTTCCACACCATGGAGCGGTCAGTCACTTGCACGTCGCTGAACGAGGCGAACACTTCGGCCAGGCGGCGCTTGCCCTCGGTCAGCGTCTGGCCCGTGCGGAATACCGCGGCATCACTTTGCATCACTCGCTGCATGGCCAGCCGAATGTCCGCGGTTCGCAGCGACCCCTTGGCGTGGCGCAGTCGGTCGAGCCGGGCGAGCGTTGCGTCGGCGGCATCCGGCCTCAAGGCGCGGTGCGGCGTGCCGGGCTTGACGGTCCGCGCACAATGCCGCGCCGCTTCGCGCCCAAAAACCACGAGATCGAGCAGCGAGTTCGACCCCAGACGGTTGGCCCCATGCACCGAGACGCAGGCGGCCTCCCCCACCGCCATGAGTCCCGGCACCACCGAGTCCGTGTCCCCGTTGCGGCTCGTGACCGCCTCGCCATGGAAATTGCAGGGGATTCCGCCCATGTTGTAATGGACCGTGGGCAGCACCGGTATCGGTTCCTTGTTGACGTCGACGTTGGCGAAGATCCGCGCGGTCTCGGCGATGCCCGGCAGCCGCTCCTTGATGACCGCCGGACCCAGATGCTCGAGATGCAGATGAATGTGATCCTTGTTCTTGCCCACGCCCCGGCCTTCTCGAATCTCGATGGTCATCGAGCGGCTGACCACGTCGCGCGACGCCAGATCCTTGGCATTGGGCGCATAGCGCTCCATGAATCGCTCGCCCGCGGAATTGGTCAGATACCCCCCTCGCCGCGGGAACCCTCCGTGATGAGGCAGCCGGCGCCGTAGATGCCGGTGGGGTGGAATTGCACGAACTCCATGTCCTGCAGCGGCAGCCCCGCGCGCAGCGCCATTCCGCCTCCATCGCCCGTGCACGTATGGGCGGAGGTGCAGGAGAACCACGCGCGGCCATAGCCGCCGGTGGCCAGGATCACCCGATGCGATCGGAAGCGGTGCAGGGTTCCGTCGGACATGTCCAGCGCGATGACCCCGCGACATTCGCCGTTTTCCATGAGCAAATCGAGCGCGAAGTATTCTATGAAGAAGGTCGCCTCATGCTTCAAGGATTGCTGATATAAGGTGTGCAGCATGGCGTGCCCGGTGCGGTCCGCGGCCGCGCAGGTACGCTGCGCGATGCCCTTTCCGAAATGGGTGGTCATGCCGCCGAAGGGGCGCTGATAGATCTTACCTTCCTCCGTGCGCGAGAACGGAACCCCATAGTGTTCGAGTTCGATGACCGCGGCGGGCGCTTCCTTGCACATGAATTCGATGGCGTCCTGATCGCCCAGCCAATCCGAGCCCTTGACGGTGTCGTACATGTGCCAGCGCCAGTCGTCGTCGCCCATGTTGCCGAGGGCCGCGGATATGCCTCCTTGGGCCGCGACGGTGTGGCTGCGGGTGGGGAACACTTTGGTGAGGCACGCGGTGGACAGTCCCGCCTCGGCGAGGCCGAACGTCGCGCGCAATCCGGCGCCGCCGGCGCCGACCACGACTACGTCGTAGGTATGGTCAATGAACCTATATTCGCTCATGGGCACTCAGGATCCGAAAGCCACGCGCAGCACGGCAAACATGCCCGCTCCGGCGCAAATGACGTAGGAGAACCGCAGAAGGAGCAACCACAGCACCTTCAATCCGGCGCCGTGCACGTAATCCTCGACGATCACCGTCGAGCCCAGGCTGGCGTGGTAGGCGAGCACGGCGATCGTCAGCATCGCCAGGAAGCTGCTGACGGGCAGCGACAGCCAGGCCTTGACCGTGGAGTAATCGAGCGCGGGCAGCAAAAGCAGCGACGAGAACAGCCACAAGGTGAGCGGCACCAGCGCGATCGCCGTCACCCGCTGCGCCCACCAGTGCCCCGTCCCGTTCTTGGCGGAACCCATGCCCAGCACGCGGCCCAAGGGCGATCGCAAACTCATGGGTGGGCTCCAAGCAAACTCATGGGTGGGCTCCAAGCCAAATCGCCAGCCAGATCCCGACGGACAACCCCAGTGCCGCGAGCACCACGAACCAGCCGCTGGCATGCCGCTGCGGCCGTTCGAACCCGTAGCCCGCGTCCCAGTAAAGGTGCCGCACGCCGTTCAACAGGTGATACAGGAAAGCGAACGTCCACCCCACGAGGCACAGCTGGCCCACCGGGCCGGACAGCAACCCCATGGCCTTGTCGTAGCTCTCGCTGCCGCCTGCCAGGGATACGAGCCAGTACGACAGCGCGGGAAGTCCGAGCGCAAGCGCGGCGCCGGTGAATCGATGCAAGATCGACAAGGTGCTGCCGATCTGCCAGCGATACACTTGCAAATGCGGGGATGTGGGGCGCGATCGCGGGGGCATGGTCGGTTCAATCCTCGAACTCAGAAGTCAATGCAGCGGCCCCGCAGTTCCCAGTCGCCATAACGCGTGGGATCCGGTCCCTCGCGGCCGCCGACCTCGCGCGGCCGATCAGCGGCCTGACGCTCTCGCAGGCCATCGCCCTCGGCGGGGCGCTCCTGCGAGGAATCCCGCCCCGAACCCGCCAATTCGACGGCCGCGAGGGCCGGCGGCCGGCTCCCGGCGTCACGGCCGCCCGGCAATCGGGCGGCCGGATGCGCCTCGGATCCGGGTCCGCAGATCTTCGCGATGAAAGTCACGGCGCAAAGTGTGCCAGAAAAACCGCCTTCATAAACGCTCGCGGCACTGAATTTGCGCCAGGCGCGATCATGGCTAAGGGGGGTTGACATGCGCCATGGGGTACCCATGCTATGCTGCCATGGACATACTCGGCGAACCCGCCACCGACAACCCGGTCGAACCTGCCTCCGGAATACTGCCTCACCTCGGCCTGCTGCGCTTTGCGGGCCCCGAGGCCGCCAGCTTTCTCCAGGGCCAGGTGTCGAACGACACGCGGCGCCTGAGCGAGCAGGCGCCCTTGTTGGCCGCCTACTCGACGCCTCAGGGCCGGGTCGTCTCGGTGATGCACCTGCTCCCGCACTCGAGCGGCATCATCGCCCTGCTGCCCCGCGATTTAATCCAGCCCGTGCTCGAGCGGCTGCGCAAATACGTCCTGCGCGCCAAGGTCAAGATCGAGGACCTGAGCGGGCAATTCGCGTGCTTCGGGCTCCACGCCGCCGCTGCGCACGCCGCGCCGGATCTGTGCTTCGAGGGGTCACCCGTCGGGGACCGGGAGCGTCACTACGCCGAGCGCGGCGGGATCGGAATTGCGCGAGCCGGGGTCGCGCGATATTGGGTCGTCGGCAGCATCGGGGACGTCGCGGCGCTCGCGCCGCCGACGGATGCGGGCCACGGGTCCGATCCCAAGCACGTCGAGCGGGATTGGCGCCTGGCGGACATTCGATCCGGCCTCCCCCAGGTGTACGCGGCAACCAGCGAATTGTTCGTCGCCCAGATGCTCAATCTGGACTTGATCGACGGGATCAGCTTTACCAAGGGTTGTTTCACCGGACAGGAAATCGTGGCCCGCACGCAGCACCTCGGACGCATCAAGCGCCGCATGTGCCGCCTGCGTCTTCCCGCCGGAACCTGGTCGATCGGCCAGGCTCTCCGATTGACCGATGGCCGCAGCGGCCGATTGACCGAGCTGGCGGAATCCGGTGCGCGCTTCGAGGCGCTCGCCGTGCTCACCACCGACGCTTCGATGAGCGGCGCCGGCGATCCGGGTCCCGGCGAGGCGGCCCCGGGCGGCGACATCGAGGCCGTTGAACTGCCGCTGCCCTATGCGATGGGACCCGCATCCGGGAACCCCGCTGGGTAACCGTCACCGGTCCACGCCGGTGGCTCGGACGAGGCTCGTCGGCGTTTGGCGGTTTTTTCCGATCGCGGCGCCCTGAATTGCTACAAATTGCGGCGCTCGGCGACCTTTTCCGGCGTGACCTGTCCGCTCTTGCCGCCGAAGTGCGCAATCACGTAGTTCGCCAGAGCGGCCACTTCGGAGTTCGAATAAGCGCCGCCGAACGCCGGCATGAACACGTCCCGGCCGCCGATCCTCATCTTCACGCCGTGGAGAATGGCCTCCGTGACGTTCGCGCCGTCCGCGTCGTTGACCCCGCGGGTTCCGAGCAGCGCCGCGTATTGAGACAGCTGGCCCTGGCCGTTCCATTGATGACAGCTGGCGCAAGCGCCTTCGAACAGCCTGAGACCGTCCGGATGGGCCGTCGCATCGCCGGGTCCGGGCATCGAATCCGACGACGCCACGACTGGTGCGGGGCTCCGGTCGACATCGACCGGATGCGCGCCCGTGCGTGCCGGCACCGAGCGTAGGTACGCCACCAGCGAGGCGATGTCGCCGTCATCCAGGAATTGCAGGCTGTGCGCAACCGCTTCACCCATGGGTCCGCCGGCCGACGCGTGCCCCGCCGCCAGGCCCGTCTGCAGATAGCGGGTCAGCTCGGCATCGCTCCAAGAACCGATTCCGAACTTGGGGTCGGAAGTGATGTTGTAGGCCCGCCAGCCCTGCAGCTCAGCGCCCTCGAGATCCCTGCCGCGCTCCAGGCCGAACGCCGAATTGCGCGGCGTGTGGCACTCGGCGCAGTGGCCGAGAGCGGCGGCGAGATAGGCGCCGCGGTTCCAAATCGCCGGCTTTGATGCATCCGGCGCAAAGCGCTGGTCCTTGAAGAACAAGGCATTCCAGAATCCAATCGCCCAGCGCTGATTGAACGGAAAGCCGAGATCGTTGGCCCGATTCTTCCGCGGAATCGGCCGCAGGCTCATGAGGTACGCCTTGATCGCAAGCACGTCGCCGCGGCTCAGCTGCGTATAGGAGGTGTACGGGAACGCGGGATAGAGATGCTCGCCGTGCCTGCCCACACCGTCGCGCACCGCGCGCACGAACTCATCGTCGCTCCAGCCGCCGATGCCGTACTCGGGATCGGGCGTGATGTTGGTGGAATAGATCGTGCCGAAGGGCAGCTTGAACGCCACGCCGCCCGCAAAGGGCATTCCCGCTTCGGGCGCGGTGTGACAGGCGGTGCAGTCCGCCGCCTTCGCGAGATATTCGCCGCGCGCCAGCACCGCAGCCGACTCAGGCGCACCGGAGAGCGCCGGCGCAGCACCGGGGGCGTCATCGGTGCGATTCAATGCGACATAGGCGGCGGCGATTACCGCCGCCAATCCGAGGAAAATCAGAGCCCGCTTCACGCTTCCGCCCCCCCGGGATTCGTGCCGACCGCCGCATTGTCGCCGACGACGGCCTTGAACGCACCCGCGTTCTGCGCCAATAAATCGCTGTCGACCGGCAAGTTGCGCAGGCGCACTCCGGTGGCGGCGAAGATGGCATTGCCCAGCGCCGGCGCCGCGATGGCCGTGCACAGTTCGCCGAGACCGCCCGGCGCATCGCCGCTCTCGACTCGATACAGCTCGATCACCGGAGTTTGGTTGATGCGAAGATTGCGGTAGTCGTGGAAGTTGCTCTGCTCGATGCCGCCGTCCCTGATCGTGATGCCGCTGTACAGCGCCGCGGACAGCCCGAACAGCAAGCCGCCCTGGACCTGCGCCTCCACCGAGCTCGGATTGATCGCTACGCCGCAGTCGAGCGCGGCCACCACCCGGCGAAGCACCACCCCGCCCTGCGGCGAGACCTCGGCCTCCACGATCGCGCAAACTCGGCTGCCGAACGGTTCTCCGAGGGCGACGCCTCTTCCAACGCGCGGCGGCAGCGGCGCGGCGTTCCAGCCGATCTTCTGCGCCGCCAGTTCGAGCAAGGCGAGCGAACGCGGATTTTTCTTCAGCAATCCGCGCCGGAATTCCACGGGATCCGTGCCCGCCGCGTGCGCGAGCTCATCCATGAAACTCTCGACCACGAATAGATTGTGCGTGGGTCCGACTCCCCGCCACCAGCCCACGCTCAAGCCCTCGGGCATGTCGTGGCGCACCCACTCGACCTTCAGATTGGGTATGTCGTAGGGCACTTCGGCCGCGCAGTCGACCGTGTCGTCGTCCAGTCCGTTCTTGCCCATGGCGGCCGGCGCCCATCGCCCGAGCACGGTGCCGCCGGTGACGCGATCGCCGTACCATACGGGCTTTCCGCCGGCGTCGAGCAACGCCGAGATTCGGTCGTGGTACATCGGTCGCACCAGGTCGTGGCGGATGTCCTCCTCGCGCGTCCAGATCACCTTGAGCGGATAGGCCACCTGCTTGGCCAGATGAACGGCCTGCTCCACCGAGTCGGTTTCCAGCCGGCGGCCGAACCCGCCTCCCAGGTAGTGGTTGTGCACGACGATGGCGGACTCGGGCAGTCCCGTGATCTTGGCCGCCGCCGACACGCAGCGCGCCGGTACCTGCGTCCCGACCCAGATCTCGCACTTGTCGGCGGTCACCCACACCGTCGTATTGAGGGGCTCCATCGGCGCATGCGCGAGCATCGGCAGCTGGTAGAGAGCCTCGACCAGCTTGCCGCCGGCCGGTTTCTTGCCGACCTCGCGGGCGACGATGGGCGTACCGCTGCGCGATCGCTCCGCGAGCGCCGAACGCAATTCCGCGGTCGTCAGATCGGCGTTGTCGCCGCGATCCCATGCGATGTCGAGCGCATCGAGCCCCTGCTTGGCCGCCCAGAAATGGTCCCCGACGACCGCGACCGCGCCGTCGAGCTGAAGCACGGCAACCACGCCGGAAATCGCGCGCGTCCGATCCGCATTGACGCCGACGAGCTTGCCGCCGAAGGTCGGGCACGCCTTGACCGTTGCGATCTTCATCCCCGGCACCTGCGCGTCGATGCCGAAGCGGGCGGCGCCGTTCACCTTGTCGGCGGAATCGACCCGTCGCAGCGGCTTGCCGATCAACGTGAACTGCGTCGGATTCTTGAGCGTGACCTTCGCGGGCTCGGGCATGCCGGCGGCCGCCTTGGCCAAGGCCCCGAAACTCGCGCTTCGCTTGGACGGCTCGTGCGTCACGACCCCGCGCGTCACGCTGCAGCTTGCCGCATCGACGCGCCAGCGTTCGGCCGCGGCCGCGACCAGCATGGCGCGCGCCACGGCGCCCGCCTCGCGCAGCACCTGCCACTGGCTGCGGGTGCTGGTGGAGCCGCCGGTGGCCTGCTCTCCCAGCAAGGGCGTGGCGTACAGAGCTTCATTGGGCGGCGCGTGTTCCACCCTGATCTGATCCATCCCGACGTCGAGCTCTTCGGCCAGCATCATGCAGGCGCCGGTGTAGATCCCCTGTCCCATCTCGACGTTCGGCATCACCAGCCGCACCACTCCATCGGCGTCGATGCGGATGAAGGCGTTGGGAGCGAACGGCGGATTGCCGTCGGCCGCAGCCGCGGCGGCGTCGCCCGGTTGACGCCGCGCATTGATCGCGGCGCGCGCCGCACCGCGAGCGCCCGTCCACAAAAAGGCTATCGTCAATCCGCCGAGCTGCACGGCGCGTCGCCGGCCCGCGTCGACCTCGCCTTCGCCAGGACTCCCCGGAAGGATCTGCGGCCTCACGAGGCTCTCGGTGCCGGGGCCAGGGTCTGGGGAACCTCCGCCTTGCCCGTCGCCGCCTGCTTGATGGCCGCCCGGATCCGGACGTAGGTCCCGCAGCGGCAAATGTTGCCCGACATGGCGGCATCGATGTCGGCATCGGTCGGGTTTGCCGTTCGGGACAGCAGCGCAGCCGCGGACATGATCTGGCCCGACTGGCAGTAACCACACTGCACTACATCGACGTCCAGCCAGGCTCGTTGAATCTTTTGCCCGCTCGCAGTGAGGGCCACGGCTTCGATCGTGGTCACCTGCTTCCCCGCGACCGCGCTCACCGGCAGGATGCAGGAGCGCACCGCCCGCCCGTCCAGGTGCACCGTGCACGCGCCGCACTGGGCGATGCCGCAGCCGAACTTGGTCCCGGTGAGACCGATGACGTCGCGCAGTACCCACAGCAACGGCATGTCCGCCGGGACATCCACGGCGTGTGGTTCGCCATTCACCCGCAGTTCGAACATCCCAATCCCCGAAGGACCGACTGCGCCTAGTGTAGCTCCAATCGGGTGAATTTTGTCCGCTTTGGGGGGGCTGCCGAAATGCCCGCCTGCGCGGGCGCGGCGTTTAAGAGGCGCGTCGTATCGGCGGTGCGGAACTCTGCACCGGCAGGGCGGCGATCAACGCCTTCAGCGCCTGCTCGTTGGGAATGTCGCCGGCGTCGAGGCGCAGGACCTTGATGCCGGATGCGCGCAGGAGTTCGTCCTGCGGCGCGCGGCCATCGCACCGGGCGTCGCAGGAGGCGGCAGCCGCGGCCAATTCGACCACCGCAACCGCGGTGAAGTCCGGCCTGCAGACGACGAAGTCCGCCACCATCGCTCCGGGCAGGTCCGGGAACGAATCGAGAGCGGTGTCCGAAGCCTGCTCGCCGATCAGGCACTGGAGCAAGGCGACCTTTGCGAGAATTACGTGCCCGGGGAAGGCGCGCACCAGCCGGCCGTACAATTGCTGCTCGGGCCCGCTCAGGATCGATTTAACCGCTACGCATTCGCGCATGCGCTCGCCTCTCGAAATGTCGGGAGCCGAGTATGCGCAGTTTGCGGACCCCCAATCCGCGAGGCGCGTCTCGAAAAGGAGCGCCCGCCCGCTCAGGCGAGCGCGCGCCGATACAGCGCGGCCAGTTCCTTCCAGGCCCGTTCGGCCTCGGGTTCGTTGTAGATGGGCTTCCCGGCCTGCAGCGGCATGTCCTTGACGCACCAGCCGTGCAGCGTGCCGGCATAGACCTCGACCTTGACCGGAAGCTGCGCCGCGTCGAAGGCTTCCTTCAGCTTGACCTTCGCATCGGGCTGCTTCGCGTCGTCGCTCTCGGCGATTCCGAAATAATACTGCGCCTTGATCCTGGGCACGAGCAGGTGCGGGCTGTCGGGTTTGTCCGTCACCAGACCGCCGCCGTGGAAGGAAGCCCCGGCGCCAATTCGCTCGGGAATTGCGGCGGCCGCCTGCAGAGTCATCGGCCCTCCCATGCAATAGCCCACGACGCCGATCTTCGCCCGCCGCTCGACGCTCGGTTGGCCGTCGAGATACGCGACGTACGCGGCGGCGTCGCTCATGACCGCCTCTTGGGTCATCGGCGCGCGGTAGCCTGCGAGTTTCGCACGGTCCGCCGGGCTCGAGAAATCGAAGTCGAGGGACAGTCCGGGAGCCTTGGTCGACCGGTAGAACGGGTTCGGAACCAGCACCGTGTAGCCGTCGCGGGCCAGACGCTTCGCCATCTCGCGCATGGTCGGGCGCAATCCGAAGATGTCGGAAAAGATGATGGCGGCCGGCCAGCGGCCGGCCGTCGGATGGATCAATGCCGCATCGCAAGTTCCGTCCCGAGTCTTGACCGATACGTCGGTATCGATCACCTCGGCCTCGGCCGCGGCGCCGGCCGCCGTGGAGAGCCCGGCGGCCAAGGTCAGCATGGCGAACTCGCGCCGTGAAATCGTGTTTCGTTCATCGGTCATGATCGCGCTCCTGCAAGGGACTCTGCGCCCCCGCTCAATTATAGGCGCCGGGGGTGCACCGGCCAATCGCCCGGCATCATGCACCGCTCCGCGGTTCGCCGGGGCCGGGGAAATCGCGCGCCGCCGCCATGATCCATTCGCGAAAATGGGCGACCTTGGGAATGGCGAGAAATGGCTTCGGGCAGACGAAGTAATAAGCCGAACGAAACGGGAGCAAGCCGCTTCCCGCGCGCTTCAGGCTCCCCCGCCGCAGCGACCGCGTGACCAGCGTCCAGCGCGCAAGGGCGAATCCGAGCCCTTCTTCGGCCGCCGCCAGAAGGCCCGCCGAATCGTCGATCTTGGGCGCTCGGGAGGCCCACGCCACTTCGGCGTCCGACCTGCGCCACGCGCTCCAGGGTTCATCGTCGCTCTCGAGCAAGGGAAAGTCCGAAAGGTCGGTTCCCCGATCGATGGTTCCATATCTCTTGATCAGTTCCGGGCTCGCCACGGGGACCAGCCAATCGTCCAGCAGTTTCTCGCTGTGCAGATTCGGGTAGCTGCCGTGACCGAAGCGGATGGCGGCGTGCGTGGAGGTGCGCGAGAAATCGATCAGCTCGCGCGAGGTGTGAAAGCGCAGATCCACCTCCGCATGCTTGCGGCGGAACGAGCGGATTCGCGGCAGCAGCCACATTTGCAGGAAGGAGGCGAGCAGGCTGATTTGCAGGGGGCCGGAGCGCCGGTGCTGCTTGAGCTGGTGCATCGCCGACTCGATCCGCTCGAGGCCGTCGCGCACCGCGGGCAGGAACTCCAGCGCCGCATCGGTCATCTCGACGCGCCTGCCGTGGCGGCGGAACAACGGCACCTGAAGGTATTCCTCGAGGGCCTTGATCTGCTGGCTGACCGCCGCGGGCGACACGTTGAGCGCATCGGCGGCGGCCGAAAAATTCAACGAGGATGCCACCGCCTCGAACACACGCAGCGCTCCCAGCGGCAGTCTCTCATGCGCCGCGGGCATGTTAAGTTTTACTTAACCAGGGGTCAGGCATTGTGTTTGTTCGTCCCGGGGTCCTTGGGCACAGTGGCTCCGTCGATCCACTTCACGTCAGGAGTCACATCATGAACGAATTGCACGTCATCGCAAGGGTTGCCCAGGGGCTTCTCGCCATTGGAATCGTCGCCGGCATCGGGGCGATATTCGAGTACGGTTATTACTTCGTCTAGCGCGAGCCGGCGGGCGCTCAGGGTTACAGGTCGACGATCTCGATCTCGTCCGCGCGCAATGCCTGGCCGAGGAAGATGCCTCCCACCCGGGCAAAGCGCGCGGCCCCGTCCGTGGCGAGCCACGTGACGGCGCCGCCCCCGCCGGGTCGGGCCGGGGAATCGAGTTCGCGCGCCACCACGCCCGCCACCGTGGCCGCGGAGTCGATGATGGTCACGCCTGCCGGCAGGACCGCGCGCATCGGCGCCCCCAGCACGGGAAAGTGGGTGCATCCCAGCACCAGCGTGTCGGGACGGGCGTCGGCGTCCTCGAAAATCGGGTCCAGGTAGCGCCGCGCCACGGCCTCGGCAATGGGACCCCGGGTCCACCCTTCCTCGGCCATGGCGACGAACAGCGTGCAAGCGCTCGCCGTGACGCGAACGCCGGCATCGATCCGTCGTATGGCATCCTGATAGGCGCCCCCGGTGATGGTTGCCTCGGTGCCGATCACGGCTACGCGCCGGGAGTGCGACGCGGCCACGGCGGCGGCGGCGCCCGGTTCGATGACGCCGATCACCGGAACGTCGGGATAGCGGGACCGCAACGCGCCCAGGGCGCAGGAGGAGACCGTGTTGCAGGCCACCACAAGACAGCGGATGCCCCGGCCCACGAGCGCGTCCGCGCACTGCAGCGAATAGCGGACCACGCTCGCGGCGCTCTTGGTGCCGTAGGGCAGCCGCGCGGTATCGCCGAGATAGATGAAATCCTCCGCCGGCAACGCCGTGCGCAGAGCGCGCAGCACGGTCAAGCCGCCGACTCCCGAATCGAAAACGCCGATCGGCCCGCGGGCGGCGCTCAAACTTCGGGTCGCATGTGCGGGAACAGCAGGACGTCGCGGATCGACGGCGAGTCGGTGAACAGCATCACCATGCGGTCCACGCCCAGGCCGAGGCCGGCCGCCGGCGGCATGCCGTATTCCAGGGCGCGCACGTAGTCCGCATCGTAGTACATGGCCTCTTCGTCGCCCGCATCCTTGCGCGCCACCTGATCCTTGAATCGCTGGGCCTGATCCTCGGCATCGTTCAACTCCGAGAAGCCGTTGGCGAGTTCCCGCCCGCCGATGAAGAATTCCCATCGATCGGTGATGAAAGGATCGGCGTCGTTGCGCCGAGAGAGGGGCGACACCTCCGCCGGGTATGCATAGGCGAAAGTGGGCTGAACCAGGGTGTGCTCGCCGGTGCGCTCGAAGATCTCGATCTGCAGCTTGCCCGGGCCGTCCCCCGGTTTGTGGGGAATGTTCAGCCGGTCGCAGGCGCGGCGCAGGTACTCGGCGTCGCGGAGCGACGCGCGCTCGAGATCGGGATTGTTCGCCAGAATGATCTCCTCAATGGTCTTGCGGGCGAAGCGGCCGGACAGGTCGAACTCGGCGCCCTGATACGCGAGCACGCGCGAGCCCAGCAGCGTGTCGGCCAGGCCCTGGAACAACGACTCGATCATCTCCATGAGATCCGCGTAGTCCGCATAGGCCTGGTACAACTCGAGCATCGTGAATTCCGGATTGTGCTGGGTGGACACGCCCTCGTTGCGAAAATTCCGGTTGATCTCGTAGACGCGCTCGAAGCCCCCGACGGTGAGCCGCTTCAGATACAGCTCCGGGGCGATCCGCAGGTACATGTCCAGGTCGAGCGCATTGTGGTGAGTCTTGAAGGGCCGCGCCGCGGCGCCCCCCGGAATGGGATGCAGCATCGGCGTCTCCACCTCGAGATAGCCGCGCGCGTCGAGAAAGGCGCGCAGGTAGCGCACGATCCGGGACCGCGTTTGAAACACCCGCCGCGTCTCCTCGTTCATGATCAGGTCGACGTACCGGCGCCGGTAGCGCATCTCCGTGTCGGCGATGCCATGCCACTTGTCCGGGAGCGGCCGCAGCGACTTGGTGAGCAGCACCAGCCGGTCGGCGCGCACCGACAGTTCGCCCGTCTTGGTGCGGAACAGCGTGCCTTCAGCGCCGACCATGTCCCCCACGTCCCATCCCTTGAAGTCGTCGTAGGCCGCTCCGAGCGTCTGCTGCTGCAGAAAGGCCTGGATCGCGCCGCTCCCATCCTCGATTCTGGCGAAGCTCGCCTTGCCCATGACGCGCTTCGCGCGCATGCGGCCGGCGATGCTGACGCGAATAGGCTCGCCCTCCAGGGCCCCGGCGCTCCGGTCCCCGTACGCCATCAGGAGATCGGCGGCCAGCGCATTGCGGCGAAAGTCGTTTGGGAAGGCGTTGCCGCGCTCGCGCAGCTTCGAGAGCTTCGCGCGCCGCTCGGCGATCAGGTGATTTTCGTCGCTGGGGGACTCGTTCTCTTTCATAGGCCCTGCTTCAGACTGGCTTGCATGAACACGTCGAGGTCGCCGTCGAGCACCGCACCGGTGTTGCCGATTTCGACGCCGGTCCTCAGATCCTTGATCCGAGATTGGTCGAGGACGTAACTGCGTATCTGGTTGCCCCAGCTCACGTCGGACTTCGAATCCTCCAGCACCTTCGCCGCCGCGTTGCGCTTGTTGAACTCGAGTTCGTAGAGCTTGGCTTTCAGCATCTTCATCGCCGTCGAGCGGTTCTTGTGCTGGCTGCGCTCGCTCTGGCAGGCCACCACGATGTTGGTGGGAACGTGCGTGATACGCACCGCCGACTCGGTCTTGTTGACGTGCTGCCCCCCCGCCCCGCTGGAGCGGTAGACGTCGGTGCGCAAATCCGCCGGATTGATCTCGATATCGATGTCGTCATCGACTTCCGGAGAGACGAAGACCGATGCGAACGACGTGTGGCGCCGATTGCCCGAGTCGAACGGCGACTTGCGCACCAGGCGATGTACGCCCGTCTCGGTGCGAAGCCACCCGTAGGCGTAGTCGCCGGCCATGCTCACGGTCGCTCCCTTGATGCCGGCGACCTCGCCGTCGCTTTGATCGATGATCTCGGTCTTGATGCCGTGCGCGTCGGCCCACTTCAGGTACATGCGCAGCAGCATGGCGGCCCAATCCTGGGCTTCCGTGCCGCCCGCCCCGGCTTGGATGTCGAGGTACGCGCTGTGCGAGTCCATCTGCCCCGGAAACATGCGCTGGAACTCGAGCCGTTCGACCACGGAGGACAGGTCCGCGACGTCGCGCTCGATCTCGTCGGCGGCCCGCGAATCCGATTCCTCGGCCGCGAGGTCCAGCAGATCTGCGGCGTCTCGCAGTCCCCTCGTCAGTCGATCGAGGTTGGCCACCACGGCCTCGAGCTTGGCCCTCTCCTTTCCGAGTTCCTGGGCGCGCTCCGCGTTGTCCCAGATGCCGGGCTGCTCGAGCTCGCGAGTTACCTCCTGGAGGCGCTCGTTCTTGTTGTCGTAATCAAAGATACCTCCTCAAGGAATCGGTGCGTTCCTCGAGATCTTTGATGGATCGTTTGAGTTGATTGATTTCCATGACCGATACTCTAGCACAACGGCCCGGGGCGGCGGCTCAGGCCGGCAGGATGTTCTGACAGTTCAGCTGCATGCTCTCGACGCCCCGAAAGTCGTTGACCTCGAGCCGATACGCGACCTGCAATCGGCGCCCGGGCCGCACCGCAGGATCCAGGGCGTCGCCGGCCTGGCCGAATGCGATGGCATCGATGCCGCGGCGCGCGGCCGTGCCCGTGGGCTCGAGCCGCATCTTGAGGTGCCGGCCCGCCAGGATCCGCGCTTCGAGCACCGTGAATGTCCCGTCGAATACCGGCTCGGGAAATCCCTGGCCCCACGGGCCGGCGCCGCGCAGCGCACGAGCAGTTTCAATCGACAGCTCGCCGCCCTGCAATTCGCCGTCCGAATGAACCACGCCCCGGAGGGCCGAAGGGTCCGCGCGCGAAGCGATCTCCGCGGCGAACTCCACCCGGAACCGGTCGAGATCCGCCTCCGCCAGCGTCATCCCCGCTGCCATCGCATGGCCGCCGAATTTCGCGATGAGGCCCGGATTGCGCACGGCAATCCCATCCAGCGCGTCGCGGACGTTCACGCCCGGCACGGAACGCGCCGAGCCTCGCAGCGAACCGTCCTCGGCCCGCGCAAACGCCACGACCGGCCGGTGCAGCCGGTCCTTGATCCTGCCGGCAACCAGACCCACGACCCCTTGATGCCAGCCCGCGTCGAATAGGCACAACCCCGGGGACTCACCGCCCGCGGCGTCGACGCACAGGCCGGCCGCGATGCCCACCGCCTCGCCTTGCATGCGCTGCTCGATCTCCCGCCGCTCCTCATTGAGCCGCGCCAGCTGCGCCGCCAACCGCGCCGCGGCGGCCGGATCGTCGGCCAGCAGGCACGCGATGCCGACGCTCATGTCGGTCAGCCGGCCGGCCGCATTCAATCGCGGCGCCGCGGCAAACCCGAGATCGGATGCAGTCGCCTGATCCAGGCGGCGCCCTGCGGACTCCATCAGCGCCCGAATCCCCGGAACGCAGCGGCCGGCGCGGATTCGCCGCAGGCCCTGCGCGACCAAGATTCGATTGTTATGGTCGAGCGTGACCACGTCGGCGACGGTGCCGAGCGCCACCAAGTCGAGCAGTTCGGCGGGCCGGTAATCGACATCATCCAACTCGCGCGCCAATGCGGCCATGACGTAGAACGCCACTCCGACTCCCGCCAGCGCGCTGCTGCCGAATGTGGAGCCCGGGAGATTGGGATTCACGATCACCTCGGCCCGCGGCAGCGCCTGGCCCGGAAGATGATGATCCGTCACCAGCACCGGAATCCCCAGCGCGCGCGCCGACTCCACGCCCTCGATGCTGGACACGCCATTGTCGACAGTCACCATCAACGAGGGCGTGCGTGTCGCCGCGAGAGCGACGATCTCGGGCGTCAACCCGTAGCCGAAGCGGAATCGATCGGGCACCAGGAAATCGACGTGGCTGAATTTCATCGAACGCAGGGCGCGAACCATCAGCGCGCTGCTGGTCGCCCCATCCGCGTCGAAATCACCGACGACCAAAATCCGTCCCCGGCGATGCGCCGCCAACAGCTGCGCCGCGGCCGCGACGCTCTGGAGTGAACTCACCGGCAGCAGCCGGTCGACCGACAGATCCAGTCCTTCCCCGTGGGAAATGCCGCGCGCCGCGTAGACGCGCCGCAATACGGGATGCAGCTCCCCCATGCCCAGCGGCTCCACCGTGGGCCGCCGCCGAATCTCGCTGATCGTCATCGAGTCGATCCGCCCGCCGCATCGCGCTCGCCGGCCGGGTCAAACGATTCCCACCATGGCCGCGGGCGCCGCCAGATTCGCCAGTGCACTCCCGCCTCGATGCTGCTTCGGTATCCTCCGGCGGACAAAACGAGGCCCGACAATCCCCGAGACCGCAGTCTTTCGGCGGCCGGTTTCAGCCAGCGCCGCTCGATCTCGGCCCATTCCTCGGACCCGGGCAGCGCGTCGCAGACGACGACCCCGGGGCCCGGCACTGACGGCCACGTCTCTTCATTGCCGAATGCCGAGAAGAAGGGATCGCTTCCCGCCGTCCACCCGCGGGTAACGGGCATCACCGAGGACGTCGGGCCTCCGCCCCACAACCAGAGTCCCGTCACGGGCAATTCCGCCCGGTTCAGGCGCGAGCGATTGACCTCGTGTTCGAACAGCCACATTTCGATTTCACTCGTCAATCGGCGCAGCCGCGCCGCGTGGGCCCCCGTCGGCTGAAATCCGAACACATCGTGTCCCGCCGCCGCCTCGGGGTCGTGCATGTCCACCTCCATGAGCTGATCGAACGCGCACATCAAAAGTCCCGCGCGGCCTCTCGCCAACCGTACGCCGTCCCCGCCAAACACCCGGTTGAAATCCGTTGCCAGTGCGTCTGCCTCCAAAGGCCCGAGGCGGAGGATGCCCTCCCGCGGCAGGACCACGTGGGTCTGCCCCGCGCTCATGTGGACGGGCGTTGCCACGCAAACCCACGCCCACTCTTCGTCCGCCGCGGAACCGGCGCGCCATGCCGCGGCGCCAATCGGTGGCATAGGAGCCCCGGGCGTGAGCGCCCGGAACGCATCGGCGCGCCAGTCCGCCACGGAAACCGGCCGCGCCGCGCGCGCGAGCAGCCCCTCGAACAGTGGCGAACGCCGCAGCTCGACCGGCTTATGGGCAGCAAACCGAATATAGACGATCGACAAGGGCGTCCCGGAGTGATTTTGAGTATCTTACCGTTATGCGCTTCACCCGGGACCCTGCCTCAGCCCCCAACCTCATCCGCGGCTACGACCCGGGGGAAATTCGCATCAACGACGGCGTCTACCGCAGATCGGTGATCGTCGGCGCGTCGGCGATCCGCGAGGAGCCCACGCTTGCGACCGCGGCAGAGCTCGCAGCCGAACACGCGGCGCGCATTCTGGAGTTCGAGCCCGATGTGGTGCTGCTCGGGACCGGGCGCCGACAGGCGTTTCCGGCGGCCGAGTTCGGCGCGCGGTTCCTCGAATCCGGCATCGGCTTCGAGGTCATGGACACCGGCGCCGCCTGCCGGACCTTCAACGTTCTCGTGAGCGAGCGCCGGCGGGTGGTCGCATTGCTCTTGTTGTAGCCGGAAGTCCGGGCGCCGTACGGCCGGCGAGCCAGAATGCCGCGCCGGTCAGCGCTTTCGCGCCTTCGGCGCAGGCCCGGTTCCGCTCTTGCGGGTCGAGCTGCCGCCGCTCCGGCGCGCATCGGCCAGCGTGCGTCCGTCGAGAATCGCCGCGGTGCTGTCCCGCACTTCGCGAAACAGAATCCGCAGCTCGCAGGCTTTTTCGTCGGGACAATCCACGCACCGGCGATACTGCGTCTGGCTGACGCAGGGCAACAGCGCCAGGGGCCCTTCCATCAGGCGCACGACGGCACCGAAGGAGATCACCTCGGGGCTCTGCCCGAGCTGATACCCTCCGCCGCGGCCCCGCTGCCCCCGGACCAGGCCATCCGTCTTCAACTCGACCAGAATGGCCTCGAGGAACTTGGCCGGAATGTTTCGCCGGGCGGCAATGGCCGCCGATGATAACGTGGCGCCCGGCGGAAGCGCGGATAATTCGAGTAGAGCCTTGAGTGCGTATCGGGTTTTCTGGGAAAGCACGGCGGAGAGTCCCTCGCGGAAGTTGCGCTATCTTAACCTGCGTTGCGGGCGAAAGGCGGCGGCCGATTTCATACGCAGCCATCTTGGGACAGCAGCGGCCGCCGGCTCTCGAGAAAGCGCCCGATCGCCTCCAGCAGCATAGAGGTGTCTTGGTCCGTGATGGCGAGCGACAGGGCGACCAGGCC
Source organism: uncultured Gammaproteobacteria bacterium (assembly GCA_963707765.1). GTDB lineage: Bacteria > Pseudomonadota > Gammaproteobacteria > Steroidobacterales > Steroidobacteraceae > Bog-1198. The sequence goes on from CAVPQZ010000001.1 coordinate 1,837,824, forward strand.
GCGGGCGGCGATGTAGATTCCATCCGCCACAAGGTCCAGAAACAGGAGCTCGCGCAAGCCCGGCGTGTCACTCGGACCCGTGGGGTGGATGTTCATCAGCGAGCCTAAGCCCGTCACCGTGAAAGGCGCGCCCGATTGGCGGAACAGCGCCAAAATCGCCTCGCGCAGGCGCTCACCGCGCCGGTTGAGGGAATCCAGCGCCTCCCCGCTCAGCATACCGATCGCCGCCGCTGCGGCGGCCATGGTCAGCGTATTGTTGTTGAAGGTCCCCGCATGGGCCAGCGCATCGGGCTGCCGGGGATCGAAGCGCGCCATGATGAGCTCCCTTCCGCCGAAGCATCCGAAGGCGAGTCCGCCGCCGAAGAACTTGCCGATGGTGGTCATGTCCGGAGCGATTCCGAGCTGCGCCTGCCGCCCGCCCACCGACAGGCGCGACGTCTGAATTTCATCGAATATCAGAATCGCCCCGATGCTGCTCGCGGACCGGCGCAGAAATGAGAGAAAATCCGCGGTACCGGGCACGCATCCGCCGGCTCCCAGCATGGGTTCCACCAGAATGGCGGCCAGCTCGCGGCCATGCTCTTCGATCAGCCCGCGGCTGTGAACGATGTCGTTGTACCGGCCCACGATGAACTCGTGTGGCACGGTCAGGGCCGAGCCCCCGGGCGGGAATGCGAGAATGCTGCCGTGGTAGGCGCCTTCGAAGACCAGCACCTTGCGCCGGCCCGTGACCGCCGTCGCAGCCGCCAACGCCAGGAGATTGGCCTCGGTGCCCGAATTGGTGAAGCGGACGAGTTTCATGGAGGGAAAGCGCGCGCAGATGAGCTCGGCAAGTAGCCGCTCCCTGCGGGTGTGCGACGACAAGCTCATGCCCTCCTGCAGCGCACCGGTGATCGCATCGCGCACCACCTGTGGGGAATGTCCATAGATGCCGGCGCTGAAGTCGCCGAGGAAATCGACGTAGTCATGGCCGTCCGCATCCGTCAGACGGCTTCCCACGCCTCTCGCCATGTAGAGCGGAAACGGGGGGTGCCAGAGAGACGTGCGGGTGTTGCCGCCCGGCAGGAATCGCGCGGCCTCCTCCGCCCATTCGCGGCTGCGCGGATTGCGCTGGGAGAACTGCATGCGCGCCGCCGTCACCGCGGCTTGCAGCGGCGGGGACGTCGCCCTGTCCATGCCTTCACCTGCCATGCGCTTGACTTAGGTTTATAGGATCATACCGAAGATGGGTGCTCCCCGGCGTAGCTTGACCCGCATCCTGCCCGGAAGCCAAACCTAAAACGCGGTGGCAAACGTGGGACCCCTGCGGCGCCGATCCGCGGCCCTGCATGGGCGAGGGCTGGGTGCAGGCGCGCGAAGCGGCGGTCCTCCTGCCCGCCGCCCCGTCCCCGAACTGCCCTCCGGAATTGCGCTAGGTTTCGATGGCGACCCGGTGCGGCCTCGACTTTTCATCGAGCGGCACGGTCACCGTCAGCACACCGTTGCGCAGGTTGGCCTTGAGCTCATTGACTTTCGCGTGTTGCGGCAGGGGTATGCTTCGGAAGAAGCTGCCCTGGCTCCGTTCGTAGGCGCGGTATCCGAGCGCCTCATTGCTGATGTCGCCGTCCTGCCGCCGCTCGCCCCGGACCGTCAACGCCTCGTCGGCCGCTTCGATGAACAATTCCTCCTTGTTGATTCCGGGAAGATCCGCCTTCACGATGATGGAGTCCGGGCGATGCTCCACGTCGAATTGCGGGGACCACATCCCCTGCGTGTGGCCGAACAGGCCGAACGCGGACCCCATGAGCCGATCGATTTCGCGCGAAAGCTGCCAAATCGCGTCGAGCGGATTGCCCGTGCGCGCCATCGCATCGAGACGGCCGGTGCTCTGCATCAGCCCGCTCAACGCGAGTTCGCGCCGCTGGTCACGATGTGCCGACTCGCTTCTTCCTGACTGTTTCAACTGTGGATCCGTTGCCGTAGCCATAGACAATCTCCCAGTTGTAGAAATGATGCCCGCAGGGACGATACTCCACGCCGCGCGCGATTGATCCCCTCGACTCGTTCATGCACCCTGAAACTCACTGCGGCAAAACGATGAATCGATTCCCGACCGCCGTGCGGCGCATGGAAGCGGCGTCGCGCCGATCGCGCTACAGTACGGCTCTGGAGGAAATTGGCCATGCAACACCTCAACGCTGTTCTATCTGGCTTGCTCTTTTCGGGCGCCGCCTTCGCGGCAAACGCCGCTCCCGATGCCACGGCCGTCGCATGGCAGCATCGAGCGGGAGATTTCGCTTATTTCGGAACGACATCGAGCTACACCTGCAATGCCCTTGAGGTGCAGGTTCGCAAAATCCTGTCCTATCTGGGAGCGAGGACCGTGAGCGTCTCGGCGCGGGGCTGTCCGGTGGGCCCGGACATCCCCAGCCACACGGCATCGGTGCATGCGGAGTTCTATGTGCCCGCGCCGGCCCCCGCAGCCGGCGCAGCCGACTCGGCGATGGCGCAGTGGACGCGGGTGGATTTGACTCCCCGCCGTCCGGGATTCGTCGAGGCCGGCGACTGCGAGCTCGTGGAGCAGATGAAGCCTCTGGTGGTGAAGAACTTCAACCTCAGGAACTTCAACTACCACACCAACTGTTTCCCCAACGAGATTAACAAGTGGGGCTTCAGCGTCGAGGGCGAGGCGCTCATGGTGAGGCCCGGCGGATCGTGACGGCGCGCCGCGGCCGGCGCGCCCGTTATTGCATGTGCTGCCCGCCGTTGATCGCGATGTTCGCACCGGTCACGAACGCGGCCTCCTCGCTGGACAGATAGGCCACCAGTCCCGCCACCTCCTCCGGCTTCCCCAGGCGGCCGATCGGGATCTGCGGAAGGATCTTCGATTCCAGCACATCCTTGGGGATGGCCATGACCATCTGCGTGCCGATGTAGCCCGGCGAGATGGTGTTGACCGTCACGCCCTTGCGCGCCACCTCCAGCGCCAGCGCCTTGGTGAAGCCGTGCATGCCGGCCTTCGCGGCGGCGTAGTTGGTTTGCCCGAATGCGCCCTTCTGGCCGTTGACCGATGAAATGTTGATGATGCGGCCCCAGTTCCGCTCCACCATCCCGTCGCATACCTGTTTGGTCATGTTGAAGCAGGAATCCAGGTTCGCGTGAATCACCGCGTCCCAGTTGATCCGGTCCATCTTCTTGAAGGTGGTGTCCCGGGTAATGCCCGCGTTGTTCACCAGAACGTCGACTTCGCCGACCTCCGCCTTCACCCTCTTCAGGCACTCGACGCAGGAATCCCAATCGCTCACGTCGCAGGGGTAGGCACGAAAATCGAAGCCCTGCTTGCGCATGGCGGCCAGCCATTCCTCGGCCTTCTTATTGGCGGGGGAAAAGGTTGTGACCACCCTGTTGCCTAAGGCCGCGAGCTTGATGCAGATGGCCTCCCCGAGGCCGCCCATGCCGCCCGTGACCAGCGCCGTTCGTTGTTTGCTTTCCATGTGCCAACCCTCGCGTTGTTGTAGTTTCCGCTCGGATAATTACGCTACTTTGACCGGTTTGACAACGCGGAGAAACCCGCCGGTTCCTGCGGCCCAGCGAGTCCGCGCCCTGCAGGCGCGGCTCAACGGGCGCCGGCGAGGTAGGGGAGCGGATCGGTCGGCTTGCCGTTGACGCGGATCTCGAAGTACAGCGCGCACACTTGATGCGGCCCCAACCCCATGTGGGCGATGACCTGCCCCTGCTCGACCTCTTGTCCCTCGTGCACCAGCAGGTCGTTGTTGTGCGCATAGGCGGAGAGCAGATTGTCGCCATGCTTGATGATGAGCAGATTGCCGTATCCCCGCAATCCGTTGCCGGCGTAGACCACGCGCCCTGAACTCGCGGCGCGCACGTCCTGGCCCAGCCGGCCCAGCAACAGGATGCCGCCGCCCGGCACGGGGCGCGGATCCGACAGGCGCTCGGTGGGCCATGCCCATTTCTTGGGGCCGCCCGGGCCGGTCTCCTCGGTGGGTGGCGTCTGTGGGCGCGGCGGCGCGGCGGGCACCGGGCGCGCCGCCGCACCCTGCCCGGCCGATCCCGCGGATGCGGCGGGCCGCACGGGCGCCGGAGGCGCCCGCGCGGCAATGCCCCCCGCCGCGGGCGACAGAACCAGCACCTGGCCGACGTTGAGCCTGAAATCGGGTCCGATGTGGTTCCATTTCGCCAAATCCCGGTAGTCGAGGTCGTGCCGCCAGGCAATGCCGTAGAGCGTATCGCGCGGTCGGACCACGTATGTCTGCGGCGCGGGGGCCGGCGGGCTGGACGCGCATCCGCCGGTGAGGGTGCAACAAACCCAGGCGAGGGCGATCGCCCGCGTCATGCGACTAGCGCTGCAACCCTGAAAGCAAGGGAACAAAGCTCACCGCTCCAAGCACCTGTTTGTGCAGCCGGTTATCCAGCTTGGTATAGCGCGTCAGTTCCTGGCGGCCGTCCGGCCCCACCGGCGCAATCAGGCGCCCGCCCACCACGAGTTGCTCGAACAGCGCCGGAGGCACCTCGCGCGGCGCGGCCGTCAGCATTATGCCGTCGAACGGTGCACGGGCCGGCCAGCCGAGCGATCCGTCTTCGTGTCGAAAGTGCACATTGCGGATCCGCAGCTCGCGCAGGGTGCGGCGCGCCTTTCCGAGGAGGCTGGCGCAACGCTCGATCGTAAAGACTTCCTGCACCAGCGGCGATAGAACCGCCGTTTGATATCCGCAGCCCGTACCGATCTCCAACACCTTGGGCGTCGGGCCCGCTTCGAGCAGCGCCTCCGTCATGCGCGCCACGACATAGGGCTGGGAGATCGTCTGGCCGAAGCCGATGGGCAGCGCCGTATCCTCGTAGGCGCGAGTCGCCAGCGCCTCGTCCATGAACAGGTGCCGTGGAACGTTGCGAATGCGATCGAGCACCCGCTGGTCCTTGATGCCCTGTTCCTGCAGCCTCTGCACCAGGCGCTCGCGAGTGCGGGCCGATGTCATGCCGATGCCGCTGAGACGTGAACCTTCCATAAAGCTACTCAATGTTCAGCCAACGCTCCAGCTCGCGCAGGGCGGCATGCCGGGTCAAATCGAAGTGCAGCGGCGTGACGGACGCGTAGCCCTCGGCAACGGCATGAAAGTCGGTGCCGGGTCCGGCGTCCTGGCCGGCCCCGGCCGATCCCACCCAATAGACGTTTCGGCCCCGGGGATCCTTGGCTCGCACGACCCGATCCGCCCGGTGCCGGCTGCCGAGACGCGTCACCTTGACTCCGCGCAGCGCCCCGTCCGGGAGATCCGGAACATTGATGTTGAGGATCACGGGCTCCTGCAGCGGCGTCTTGGCCATGCGCGCCACGACCCGGGCCGCCACCCCGGCCGCGCTCGCGAAATTTCGCGGGCTCCCCGGCTCCACGCAAAGGGACACGGCAACGGCCGGAAGGCCGAGAAAGCGCCCCTCGACCGCGGCGGCGACCGTCCCCGAATACAACGTATCATCGCCCAGGTTGGCGCCGTCGTTCACGCCCGATACCACGATGTCGTGCTCATAGTCGAACAGGCCGGAAATGGCGAGGTGAACGCAGTCGGTGGGCGTGCCGTTGCAGTAATAGGCGTCCGTTCCGAATGTCGTCGCCCGCACGGGAACATCCAGAGTCAGCGAATTGCTGGCGCCGCTCCGATTTCGATCGGGAGCCACGATGGTCACTGACCCTAAGGGCTTGACGGCGAGGCACAATGCCTCCAGGCCCTCGGCCCGGTAGCCGTCGTCATTGGAAAGAAGGATTTTCACTGCTCTCAACAGCCTGCCTGAATATGGCGGGTCTCGCCGTGCGGACTATACTGTAACGGCGGAAGCCCTGCGCGACGGGACCAAAATATCATGGCCAAGCAACGACCAAACGAATCCGGCGCCGGCGCCCCCCCCACCGACGACGCCCAGGCGTTTCGCGCCGCCGTGCGCGACGTGAAGCGCCTGGTGCATACGCCGCCGCCGCATGGCCTCGCCAAGCCGAAAAAGCGCGCGCGCCGGCGTGCCATTCCCGAGACCCTGGACCTCGACGCGGCGATGCCGCTGGCGCCCGTGTCCGAGACCGGCGGCCATACGAGCGTAGGCGCGCCGGACGGCGCCGCCGCGCTGATTTTCCACCGGTCCGGCGTGCGCACGCAGGCCGTTCGGCGCCTGCGCCGCGGCCTGATCCCCGTGGAGGCCGAGTTGGACCTGCACGGCCTGACCCAGAGTGCGGCACGCGACCAGCTCGTGCAATTCCTCCACGCCGGCCGAGACGCCGGCTGGCGATGCGTGCGAATCATTCACGGCAAAGGTTATCGATCGGGTGCGCGGGGTCCGGTGCTCAAGACGGCCGTCGACTCGTGGCTTCGGCGGCACACGGACGTCATGGCGTTCACCTCGGCGCGCCCCATCGACGGCGGCACCGGCGCGGTGTACGTGCTGCTGCGCGCCTGAAGGATCACTCGTCCTCGCCATCGAGCGCGGGCGACGGCCCGATCTCGCAGATCTCCCGGAGCACCGTGGTGGCGTATTGGGATCGGCCGAGCAGGAAACTGAAGGTAACGGACCCGGAATCACCCTCGACGACGAGGTCGCGGACCGGGCATCGGAGCGAGCGGCGCTCATGGGCGAGTCCCTGCCCGGCGAGCAGCGAAGCCACCGGCTGGAATTCCTGCGCGGCCTCGATTTCGTATCGGGCGCCCGGACCGCGCGCCGGAGTCTCGCCGGCGCCCCACATCGGACCCGAGGGATGGATATCGAACCGTGCGAGGCGTTGCTGCAATTCGTCGTCCACGACCGTCACCGGGAAATGACTGGCGCTCCCATCGAGGCTCGCCAGATCCCCGTTCGCGAGTTGCGACCAGCTGCCCGCCTCGACGCGCCGCGCCAGCACGGCATTGAAGATCAGCGACCTGGCCGCCGACAGGGCGAACCCGCGTTGGGCGCGGCCCCGCGGCGCCTCCCCGCCTTGCACCCAGGCCTGGATCCGATCGAGGTTGAAGCCGTCACGGCCGAAGCGCTGCGGACCAAAGTAATTCGGCACGCCGTGCGCGCGCACGGACGCCAGCTTGAGCTCCAGTTGTTCCCGGGACCACGAGGTCTTGCGAAGGCGGATTCGGAATCTATTGCCCGAAAGGGCGCCGCGCCTGAGCTTGCGCGAATTGCCCCGCACTTCGAGGACCTTGAAGTCCGCCGTTCGAGCGTCGCGCCAATAGTCGGCCGGAGCGGCAGGCGCCGGTACGCTGAACCACTGCACCGCGACGGCATGGCGATCCTTGAGCCCGGCGAATCCCACCTCGTCGGCCGCAACCCGCGCCAGCCGCGCGATCTCGGCGGCAACCCAGCGGGTGTTGGCGCCCGTCTTCTCGACCCGCAGGAGCCAATGCGCGCCCGCGCCCGACGGCGGAAACGACAGCAGTTCCTCGACCCGGAAATCCTCCGGCTGCGTCTTCAACTGCGCAGGCGGCAGCGGCGCGCCGTGCGCGCGCGGCGGATCGAATGCCGCACGGGTCCATAGGTCGGGAAATCGGCCGTGCCCGCTCACCGCCGGGTTTTGGCTTCGAGAAGCACCGCCGCGCTGGCGGCAAGTCCTTCGCCGCGGCCGATGAATCCCAGCTTCTCCGTCGTGGTGGCCTTGATGTTGATGGCTTCCGCAGCAACGCCTAGGTCCGCCGCGAGGTTGTCGCGCATGGCGCCGCGATGTTTCGAGACGCGCGGCGCCTCGGCGAGGACGGTGATGTCGGCATTCGCCACCTTCAATCCGGCGGCGCTCACGTGCGCCGCGCACTCGCGCAGGAAACTGCGGCTGTCCGCTCCCTTGAAGGCGCTGTCGGTATCGGGAAAGTGCTGACCGATGTCGCCCATCCCGAGCGCGCCCAACAGGGCGTCGCACAGCGCGTGTATCACGACGTCTCCGTCCGAGTGCGCCACCACGCCCCGTGGGTAGGCGATGTGCACTCCGCCAAGGACCACGTGGTCGCCTTCGCCGAAGGCGTGAACGTCGAACCCCTGCCCGATCCGCATGTGGCTTTGCTCCGTACCCTTCAGGATCGCCTCGGCCATCGACAGGTCCGCAGGCGTGGTCACCTTGATGTTGAATGGAGAACCGCGCACCAATCGTGCAGGCAGGCCGCGCCGCTCCATCGCCTGCGCCTCGTCGGTCACGGCAAGACCCGATCGGAGCGCGTCGCCCAGCGCCTCCTCCAAACCCGCCAATTCGAACACCTGCGGCGTGAGTGCGCGCCACAATCCGCTTCTATCCACGGTATCGACCGCGATGCCGCCGCGCTCGCGCTTGACGGTGTCGACAATGGGCGCGGCGAGCACGGCGCCTTCCACCGCCGCATCGCCCGCCTGGACCGCGTCGATCAGCGCCGCAAGGTCTGCGGGCGTCAGGCACGGTCTGGCCGCATCGTGCACCAGCGCCCAATCGCCGCCCGCCGCACGGCCGGCGAGCGCCCTGAGGCCATTCAGCACCGATTCTTGGCGGCTGGCGCCGCCGATGGCCGTCAGGAGCTTGGATCCCGGGATGTCGGAGGCGATCTCGGCAAAGCGCAGGTCGTCGGCCGCAAGCACGACCACGATGCCTTCGATGCGCGGCTCCGCCAGCAGCGCCGACAAAGACCACCCGATCACCGTGGATCCCAGCAACGGAGCGTATTGCTTCGGCCCATTCGCGCTCGAGGGATCGAAGCGCATTCCACGCCCGGCCGCCGGAACGACGGCCCATACGCGTCGCAATGCCGGACTCACTGGGCGCGAGCGGTGACGGCAGTCGCGGCTGCGGCGGGCGCCTGAGTCCCGGCCGTGACGACTTGGTAGAAGGTCTCGCTGCTTCCCACCATGCCCAACTCGCTGCGCGCGCGCTCTTCGAGCGCGGTCAATCCGCCCTTCAGGTCACTGACTTCCGCCGCCAGCTGGCGGTTTCGATCGCGCTGCGCGACATTGGCCGCCGCCTGTGCCTTGATCGCCGCAGCCAGCCGCGAAACCTCGCGCAGCCCCTGATCCGAGACCCAGACCCGGTACTGGAGCAGCACCAGAATCAGGCCAAGAATGACTACGGAAATCCTCATGGGGACAGCAGCTTAGCACAAACTCTTAAGAGATAGGAACCGCCACCTTCAAAGCGCCGCGCCCGGCGTAGGCCGCCTTGGGACCCAACTCCTCCTCGATGCGCAGCAACTGGTTGTACTTGGCGATGCGATCCGACCGGGACATCGAGCCGGTCTTGATCTGAGTGGCCGACGTGCCCACGGCGATATCGGCAATGGTCGCGTCCTCGGTCTCGCCTGAACGGTGCGATACCACGGCGGCGTACTTCGCCTTCGCGGCCATCTCGATCGCCGCGAGGGTCTCGGTCAGGGTGCCGATCTGATTGGGTTTGATGAGAATCGCGTTGGCGATGTTCTTGGCGATGCCTTCCGCGAAGATCTTGGTGTTCGTGACGAACAGGTCGTCTCCGACGAGCTGCACCTTGCCGCCGAGCTTCCTGGTGAGGATGGCCCAGCCCTCCCAATCGTCCTCGGACATTCCATCCTCGATGGTGACGATGGGATACTTCGCGACCAGGCCCGCCAGATAATCGGTGAATTCGGCGGCGCTGAACCGGCGGCCTTCGGACTCCAGATCGTAGACGCCGTTGTTGTAGAACTCCGTGCTCGCGACGTCGAGACCCAGATAGATGTCGCGGCCGGCGCGGTAACCCGCCTTCTCGATCGCCTCCAGTATCGTGGTCAGTGCCGACTCGTTCGACGGCAGGTCGGGCGCGAAGCCTCCTTCGTCGCCGACGGCGGTGTTGAGGCCCTTGCCGTGCAGCACCTTCTTCAGCGTATGAAAGACCTCCGCACCGTAGCGCAGCGCCTCCGACAGCGACGGCGCGCCCAGGGGCAGGATCATGAACTCCTGAATGTCGACGCTGTTGTCGGCGTGGGCGCCGCCGTTGATGATGTTCATCATCGGCACGGGCAAGGTCAGGTCGCCAGGGCCGCTGAGATGCCGGTACAGAGGCATCCTCTTGTCTCGCGCCGCGGCGTGCGCCGCCGCGAGCGACACGGCCAGGATGGCGTTGGCGCCGAGCTTCGACTTCGTTTGGGTCCCGTCGGCGGCGATCATTTTGGCATCCAGGCCGGCCTGATCCTCCGCGTCCAGCCCCAGCACGAGATCGCGCAGGGTCGAATTGGCATTGCGCACGGCGTTGCGCACGCCCTTGCCCGCGAAGCGCTTCGGATCGCCGTCGCGCAGTTCAACCGCCTCCCTCGACCCGGTGGATGCGCCGGAGGGGACCGCCGCCCTGCCGATCACGCCCGAATCCAGGACGACATCGGCTTCGACGGTGGGATTCCCCCGCGAATCGATGATTTCGCGCGCACGAACGTCGGCGATACGGCTCATAGCGAAGACTCCTCAAATGGCTTCCGTTTGACGGCCCGATCCAACTCCACCAGCGTCGAGAGCAGCGAGGACATGCGGTCGAGAGGCCACGCATTGGGGCCGTCGGACAGCGCCTTGGCCGGATCGGGATGGGTTTCCATGAAAATGCCGGCGACGCCCGCCGCCACGGCCGCGCGCGCTAGCACCGGCACGAATTCGCGCTGGCCGCCGGACGAGCCGCCCTGTCCGCCCGGCAATTGAACCGAGTGCGTGGCGTCGAACACCACCGGACACCCGGTGCCGCGCATGACGGCGAGCGAGCGCATGTCCGACACCAGATTGTTGTATCCAAACGAGAATCCGCGCTCGCATACCATGATCTGCGGGTTGCCCGTGGATCGTGCCTTGTCGACCACGTTCTGCATCTCCCACGGCGAGAGAAACTGTCCCTTCTTGATGTTCACCGGCTTCTGCTGGGACGCGACGCTCAGGATGAAATTCGTCTGCCGGCAGAGGAAGGCCGGCGTCTGCAGCACGTCGACCACCGCCGCCACCTCGGAGAGCGGCGTGTCCTCGTGCACGTCCGTGAGGACCGGCACGCCGATCTCCCGGCGCACGCGCCCCAGGGCCTTGAGGCCGGCCTCCAGGCCGTGCCCACGAAAGCTCGAGGCGGAGGATCGGTTGGCCTTGTCGAAGGAGGCCTTGAAGATGAACGGGATGCCGAGGGCCGCGGTCACGTCGCGCAGCCGGCCGGCGACCTCCATGACCAGCTCCTCGCTCTCGACCACACAAGGTCCGGCAATCAAGAAGAACGGGCGATCGGGCCCGACTTCGAAGGCCCCGAGTCTCATGCAGTCGCGCGGCCCGGCCGCAAGGCCGCGCGGTATTCGCGCGCCGCGCGGACGAACCCGGCAAAAAGCGGATGGCCGTCGCGCGGAGTCGAGGTGAATTCCGGATGGAACTGGCTGGCGACGAACCACGGATGACTGCGCAGCTCGATGAACTCCACCAGCCCGTCGGCCGAGAACCCGGAAAACGTCAAGCCGGCAGCCGAGATTTCGTCGAGGTAGTGATTGTTGAACTCATAGCGATGCCGGTGGCGCTCGTAGATCACGTCCTTGCCGTAGAGGGTATGCACCCGCGATCCCGGAACCAGCCGCGCCTCCTGCGCCCCAAGGCGCATGGTCCCGCCGAGTTCGGATGCCTCGTCCCGCACCTGCTGACCGCGGGCGAGATCCTGCCATTCGGTGATGAGCGCAATCACGGGATGCATCGTCGCACGGTCGAATTCGGTGCTGTTCGCGCCCTTCAATCCCACCACGTTGCGCGCATATTCAATGATGGCGAGCTGCATCCCGAGGCAGATGCCGAGGTAGGGGATGCCGTTTTCGCGGGCATACCGGATGGCCTGAATCTTTCCCTCGATGCCGCGATCGCCGAATCCGCCCGGCACCAAGATCGCATCCATCGACTGAAGGGCCGACGGACCCGAGCGCTCGATGTCCTGCGACTCGAAATAATGGATGTTCACTCGCGTGCGCGTCTTGATCCCGCCATGCATCAAGGATTCGTTCAAGGATATGTACGAATCGCGGATCTGCACGTATTTTCCGACCATGCCGATGTCGACCACGGCCTCCGGGTTCTGCTTCGCCGCAACGACCGCCCGCCATTCGGACAGGTCCGTGGGCGGAACGTCGAGGCGCAGCTTGTCGACCACGATGTCGTCCAGATCCTGTTCGTGCAGCAGCATGGGGATCTTGTAGATGTCGTCGGAATCCACCGCGGAAATGACCGCCCGCTCCTCCACATTGGTGAACAGCGCGATTTTGCGCCGCTGTTCGTCCGGCAGCTCTTGCGCGCAGCGGCACAGCAGGATATCCGGCTGAATGCCGATGCCTCGAAGCTCCTTCACCGAGTGCTGCGTCGGCTTGGTCTTGATCTCGCCGCCGCCGCCCACGACGGGCACCAGCGTCAGATGCATGTAGAGCACGTGGTTGCGCCCCAGCTCGACGCCCATCTGGCGGATGGCCTCGAGAAACGGCAACGATTCGATGTCGCCCACCGTGCCGCCGATCTCGACCATGCACACGTCCGCGTCTCCCGCGCCCATGCGCACGCGATACTTGATCTCATCGGTGATGTGAGGGATGACCTGAACGGTGGCGCCGAGGTAGTCGCCCCGGCGCTCCTTGGCGATGACGCGCTCGTAGATCCGGCCCGTGGTGAAGTTGCTGTTGCGGCCCGTCGTGGTGCGGATGAAGCGCTCGTAGTGTCCGAGGTCCAAATCCGCCTCCGTGCCGTCGGCCGTGACGAACACCTCGCCGTGCTGAAAGGGGCTCATGGTGCCGGGATCCACGTTGATGTACGGATCCAGCTTCACCATGCTCACCTTGAGGCCGCGAGCTTCCAGGATGGCCCCCAGAGAGGCCGACGCGATGCCCTTGCCAAGCGAGGAAACCACGCCGCCGGTGACGAATACGAAACGTGTCATGATGGGTCACCGCCGGTTGCACTCAAGCCCCGCACGAAACTTGAATTCGCGCGAACGCAAAAGGCTAAAGGGAATAATTGGAATTCGACGGGAATTCAGGTTACCAGATCGCGCCGCCTGCGACAATCGGCTTCGCGCGCCCTACGGGCCTGTTATGGCGCACGATTGCCCCGCCGTATCACATCAAGGTCGGCGCATCCAGCCACTGGCAACTGAAGCCCGGGACCTTGGGCGCGACGCACCAGCGGGCGTCCTGCCATAAATCTCCCACCGCGACGAGGTCGTCTCCGGCGCATAGCATCGGCAGCGCATCGCGCATCCACGGCACCACCCCCACGCTCTGGCAGAGGTGCTGCACGGTTTGCGCGCGCGCGCGCCGCGCGGGCTTGAGCCGCTCGCCGCCCAGCCGGCGGCGCACGATGAGCGAATCGGGCAGGCGTGCCCGGTCGAGCCCCCCGATCTGCGGCAGCCATTGCAGCGTGCCGAGCCCGCCCCCGAGGTTCAGGGTCGCGCCCGCGGCAATGGGCCATTCGCAGGGCTCCCCGATGACCGGCGGCTGCGCCTCCGTCAAGTACAGGCGGTCGCGGTAGCGCCGCAGCGCATGCTGTTCCCACTCGATCGAGGGAAGGTGATCGGGATCCGCGGCGATGATCTGGCGCAGCGCTTCCGCCAGTCGCGCCGCCGGGGGCGGCGTGGTGCCGCTGGAGCGCAGCCAGTGGCGCACGGCGTTGATGCGCTCGGGCCGGGACAGGGCTCGCAAGCCCGCCACCGACAGGGTCGCGCCGTCGCGCAGCCGCCCGACCGCAAGAGAGGCCGTATGATCCAGCAGGCCCTGCGCTTCCGCGAGGTGGCGCGACGTCCGCGACAACGCGACAGCGGCCCCGGGCCATCGCTCCTCGATCGACGGCCAGACATTGAGCCGCAGATGCACCCGGTCGAAACGCGTGTCGAAATTCATCGGATCCGGGAACGCGGCGACTCCCGCCGCCGCGCCGAACTCGCGCAGGTCGCGCTGTGCGACTTCGAGCAGCGGCCGCACATGCCAGCCCAGGTTCCAGGGCCGGCACACCGGCATGGCGCACAACCCCTGGAGTCCGGCCCCGCGCAGCAACTGCAACAGGACCGTCTCCGCTTGGTCCTCGGCGTGGTGCGCCGTCAGCAGGCATTCTCCGATCCGAAGCTCGCGCCCCAACCCTGCGTACCTTGCATCGCGCGCCGCCTCTTCGATCGACGCGCCGTTGCCCGCCGCGACCGCCACCGCCATCACCGTGAGAGGCACACCGAGCCGCCTGCACAGCGTCTCGCAGGCCTCGCGCAGGCCGGCCGCTGCCGGCTGCAGCGCATGGTCGACGTGAACGGCGCGCAGCGGCAGATCGCCAAACCGCGTTTGCGCCAGCGCCGCCAGCAGGCTAGCCGAGTCCGCACCGCCGCTCAACGCCACGACCAGACCCGTGGCCGCAGCCGGCACATGGGCCTGGAGCACGGCGTGAAGCGAGGCCGGTGAGAAACTCATGGGCTGCGGCGAGGCCGATCGCGCTCTCAAGGGTCCCGGAACACGCCGAAATTGCGCAGGCGAGCCTGCCGCGCATCCAGCAAAGTCGTAACAGGCTGATTACAAAGCTCGCCTAAATGTTTGATCATGCTTTGTTTCAGGGAATCCGCCATGACCTGCGGATCGCGATGGGCGCCCCCATGAGGCTCCTTCAACACTTCGTCGACCAATCCAAGCTTCTTCAGGCGGTCGGCCGTCCCGCCCATGGCATCCGCCGCGATTTCCTTCTTTTCGGTGCTCTTCCACAGTATCGAGGCGCAGCTCTCGGGAGAAATGACCCCGTAGACGCTGAACTGCAGCATCACCAACCGGTCGCAGACCCCGATCGCGAGCGCACCGCCCGAACCGCCCTCGCCGATGACGATCGAGAGGACCGGAGCCGCCAGGGCGGACATCTCGAACAGGTTGCGGGCGATGGCCTCGCTCTGACCCCGCTCCTCGGATCCGATGCCCGGGTAGGCGCCGGGCGTATCGATCAGCGTGATCACGGGGATCCGAAAGCGTTCGGCCAGGCGCATCAGACGCAGCGCCTTGCGGTAACCCTCGGGCTTCGGCATCCCATAGTTGCGGCGCACCCGCTCCTTCGTATCCCGGCCCTTCTGCTGGCCGATCACCATGACCGGCATGCGCTCGAGTCGCGCCAGGCCTCCCACGATCGCCAGGTCGTCGCTGTACATGCGGTCACCGTGCAGCTCATGCCAGTCGGTGAAGATCATGGAGACGTAGTCGAGCGTGTAGGGCCGCTGCGGATGGCGCGCCAGCTGCGTGATCTGCCAGGGCGAGAGATTCGAGAAGATGCTGTTGGTCAGCGCCCGGCTCTTCGTCTGCAATCGCTTGATCTCTTCCGAGATGTTGACGTTCGAATCCGAACCCAGGAACTTAAGTTCCTCGATCTTCGCCTCGAGTTCCGCGATGGGTTGTTCGAACTCCAGAAAATTCATTGCCATGTCGAGCTTTCCTCGCCGCGAGATTCGCTCCGCGGACCATACACCAAGTACCAACTGTCGCGTCCCACCAGGGCCGATAATTTATCCAACAACTCCCGGGACGGACGGATCGACCAGGCATCCCCCAGATTCACCCGCCCGGAACATTCGGCCCGCGACACCACCACGCTCACTCCGCACGGGCCGCGCAGATGCGGCTTCAGAATTTCCTCGAATCGACTCATGCCCGCGGGACCATCGAAGGCAGCCGGCCACTTGAGCCACAGGCGCCGGGCAAAGCGCTCGCGGGCGCGGTCGATGTCCATCAGCGACTTGGCCTGAAGGCGCCATGCCTCGATGAATTCGTCGTAGCGCAGGGAACCTTCCACGACCACGATGGCATCCTTGACGATGATGTCGCGGTGCTGCTGAAAGGTCTCCTCGTACAGGCCGACCTCCAGCCGCCCGGTGCGATCGTCGAGGATCAACGTCACGCGATTGGGACGGCGGCGGATCTCGAGCACGAGGCCCCCTACGGTCGCCGGCTTGCCGGCCGACCAGGCTCGCTCGCCCGCGGCGGACGGCTTCGCAGATGCGGGCCGGGCCCCCCCACGTCGGCGAGACGCGCGCAGCCGAGCGCCTTGAGGTCGGGCAGGTACGGCGTGATGGGATGCCCGCTCAGGAAGAGGCCCAGCGTCTCGCGCTCGCCCGCCAGGCGTTCCGCCTCGGTCCAGTCCGGAACCGGGGTCTCGTCCGCGGCGCTGAGACCGAACAAGTCGACTTGTCCGACGCTCGCGGCGCGGGAATTCTGCTCGCCGAGATGCAGCGAGCGCTCGAGTTGCGCGGTCAGCGAGGCGCGATTCGCGCCGATTCGATCGAGGCTCCCGGAACGAATCAGCGCCTCGAACACGCGGCGGTTGACGCGCTGAAGATCGACGCGGCGGCACATGTCCGGGAGGCCCGAATAGGGACCGTGCGCGGTGCGCTCCTCGATGATGGCCTGCACGGCAGACTCGCCCACGCCTTTGATGGCCCCCATGCCGTAGCGGATGCTGGCGGGTCCCGACACCTGGAACGCGTACGCCGACTCGTTGACGTCCGGCGGCTCCACCACGAGCTTCATGCCGGCGCATTCGTCGATGAGCGTGACCACCTTGTCGGTCTTGTCCATGTCCGCAGACAGCACGGCCGCCATGAATGCCGCGGGATAATGCGCCTTGAGCCACGCGGTCTGATAGGAGAGCAGCGCGTAGGCGGCGGAGTGGGACTTGTTGAACCCGTAGCCCGCGAATTTCTCCATCAGATCGAAGATCATCGTCGCCTGCGCCTCGGCCACGCCGCGAGCCACGGCGCCGGAGACGAAGATCGAACGCTGCTTGGCCATCTCCTCCGGCTTCTTCTTGCCCATCGCGCGGCGCAAAAGATCCGCGCCGCCGAGGGTGTACCCGGCGAGGATCTGCGCGATCTGCATGACCTGTTCCTGATAGAGGATCACCCCGTAGGTGGCCTCGAGGACGGGCTTCAGGTCGGGGTGCAGATAGTCGATGGTGGCGCCGGTCGTATCGTGCTTGCGCGCGATGAAATCATCGACCATCCCGGACTGCAGCGGGCCCGGCCGGAATAGGGCGACCAGCGCCACGATGTCGCCGAACCGGTCGGGCTGCAGGCGGCGGATGAGGTCCTTCATGCCGCGCGATTCGAGCTGGAAAACCGCGGTGGTCCTGCAGCTCTTGAGCAGATCGTAGGTTGGTGCGTCGTCCATGGGCAGCGCGCTGACGACGAGCGGGGGCTCGCCCAGCCGGTTGCGCTCGAGGTTGATCACGCGGACCGCGCAGTCGATGACGGTGAGAGTGCGCAGCCCGAGGAAGTCGAACTTGACCAGGCCGGCCGCCTCGACGTCGTCCTTGTCGAATTGCGTGACCGGCGCGTTGCTGCCCTCCTCGCAATAGAGCGGCGTGAAGTCCGTGAGCACGGACGGCGCTATGACCACGCCGCCGGCATGCGTGCCCGCATTGCGCGCAAGCCCCTCCAGGGAGCGCGCCAGGTCGATCAGATCGCGCACCGCTTCGTCGCCCTCGTACAGGCGGCGAAGCTCCTCCTCCTGCGCCAGCGCCTTTTCGAGCGTCATGCCGATCTCGAAGGGTATCAACTTCGCGATCTTGTCGACGTAGCCGTAATTGTGGCCGAGCACCCGGCCGACGTCGCGAACCACGGCTTTTGCCGCCAGCGTGCCGTAGGTGATGATCTGCGACACGCGTTCGCGGCCGTACTTCTTCGCGACGTACTCGATCACGCGGTCACGCCCTTCCATGCAGAAGTCGACGTCGAAATCCGGCATCGATACGCGTTCGGGATTCAGGAATCGCTCGAACAGCAGATCGTGCTCGATCGGGTCGAGGTCCGTGATCGCGAGCGCGTACGCCACGAGCGAGCCCGCCCCCGAGCCGCGGCCGGGTCCCACGGGGACGCCGTTTTCGCGGGCCCAGCGGATGAAGTCGGCCACGATCAGGAAGTATCCCGCGAACCCCATGCTGCAGATGACGCCGAGTTCCAAGGCCAGGCGTCCGGAATAGACGCCTTCATCGGCGGGCGAATTCCGGGGCGCGCTCGCAAGCTCGAGCCGCCGCTTGAGGCCGCGCTCGGATTCTTCGCGCAGGAAATCCTCGGTGGTGCTGCCGGCGGGCACGGGATAGGCGGGCAGCATGGAGGCGCCCAGCCTGATCTCCAGTGAGCAGCGCCGGGCCACCTCGACGGTGTTGACGATGAGTTCCGGCACGTCGGCGAACAATTCCGCCATTTCCGCGGGGCTCTTGAGGTACTGGGCCTCGGAATAGCGCCGTACCCGCCCGGGGTCGGCGAGCATGGCGCCGTCGTGGATGCACACGCGGGCTTCGTGGGCCTCGAACTCACCCTTGGTCAAGAAGCGCACGTCGTTGGTCGCGACCGCGGCGACCCCGCGCGCCTGCGCGAGATCCAGCACCGCCTCGGCGTATCCCTGTTCGCCGGCCCGGCCGGTCCGCTGCACCTCGAGGTAGAAGCGATCGCCGCACAAGGCCTGCCAGCGGTCGAGGCAGCGCGCCGCCTCATCGTGCTTGCCGCGGGCGAACGCCTGCCCGATGTCGCCCTCCTGGCCGCCGCAGAGCACGATGAGCCCCTCGACGGCCGCGGGCTCGAGCCACGCGCGCTCGATCATCGGAGCGCCGCGTTGCTGCCCCTCGAGGAAGGATCGCGTCACCAGCCGGGTGAGATTCCGGTACCCGGCGAGGTTCTGGCACAGGAACACCGCGCGGGACGCTCCGGCCTGGGTCGATCCGGCGTGCGCTGCGGCGCGGGCCTCGCGAATCCAGGCATCCACGCCGATCAAGGGCTTGACGCCCGCGCTCATCGCCTCCTTGTAGAACTTCACCATGGCAAAGAGGTTGCTTTGATCGGTCAGCGCCACGGCGGGCATGCCGGCCGCGACGACCGCAGCCATCAATTCCGGCACCCTCACGATGCCGTCGAGCAGCGAATACTCGGTATGCAGGCGCAGGTGAACGAACGGATTCATGTCATCCCAACCGGGGCGAACGACTGCCGATGCAGGGGGCACGGCCCGTGCGCCGCCAGCTGCTGCAGGTGCAAAGGCGTGGCGTAGCCCTTGTGGCGTGCGAAATCATATTCAGGATAGATCGCATGCATCTGATTCATATACTGATCTCTGGCCGTCTTGGCCAGAATCGAGGCGGCGCTGATCGCCTCCTCGGTGGCGTCGCCCCGGACGATGGCACGCGCCTCCAGCGCCCCCCCGAGGCCCCCGAGCTGGGGAAGTCGATTGCCGTCCACCAGCAGCAGGTCAGGACGGCACCACATGGACAGCACCGCGCGGCGCATGGCGAGAAAGGTCGCGTGGAGAATGTTGAGGGCGTCGATCTCCCGGGGATCCGCCCACCCGATGCCGAAGCACAGCGCACGCTGCCGGATGGCGGTATTCAAGTCCGACCGCTGGCTCGCGGTCAGGACCTTCGAATCGGCGACCCCTGGAATTGGGCGATTCGGCCGCAGGATCACGGCGGCGGCGACCACCGGCCCTGCCAGCGGCCCGCGTCCGGCCTCGTCGACACCGGCCACCACCCAGCTCATACGGGCCGCCCGGGATGCGGCGAATCCAGCCGCGCAATGCGCTCTTGGCAGGCGAGCGCGAGCACGGCCTGCGCCGCCCGCGCGCTGGCATCCAGCTTGAGAGCCGCGTGAATCCCGAGGAACTCGCGCTCCAAGGATTCCCGCCGGGCAGTGTCGTCCAGCCACATCAAGAGTTCGGCTCCGATCGACTCCGGAACAATGGCGCCCTGAAAATACTCGCCGACGACGCGCCGATCTGCAAGCAGATTTGGCTGGGCAAAGTATTTGGATTTGACGAGCTTCAGCCTCTTGATGAGCCAGGCGGTCGGCGCTCCCAGCCGGTAGACCACCACCATCGGGCGCTTGCACAGAGCGGTCTCCAGGCTGGCCGTGCCGGAGGCCACCAGCACCACGTTGGCGGCGATCAGCGCCGTCTGGGCCTGCCCGTCCAGCAGCGTGACGGCAACGCCCGGCGCCAAGCGCTCGAGAGCCGGGGCGAAGATGTCGCGAACGCGCCGGCTCGCCATCGGCGCGATGAACTTCAACGCGGGCCGGCGCACCGCCAGCCAACGCGCGATGCGCGCAAAATCCGCCGCCAGCCGGGTCACCTCGCCGCGCCGGCTGCCCGGAAGCAATGCCACGATCTCGGCGTCGGCGTCGAGGCCCAGCGTGCCGCGGGCCGCCGCCCGGTCGACCGCGAGCGGTATGGCATCTGCCAGCGGATGCCCGACGAACTCCGCCGCAATCCCCTGTTCGTCGAAGAAGCGCTTCTCAAACGGCAGGAGGCACAGCACCAGGTCGATCGAGGTCTTCATGCCGCGCACGCGATTCTGACGCCACGCCCACACCTGGGGGCTCACGTATTGCACGGTCGGTATGCCGGCCTGATGGATCCGCCGGGCCAGCCGTAAATTGGTGTCGGGCGCATCGATGCCGACGAAGACGTCGGGCCTGGCCGCGATGAACGACCGGCGCAGCCGCCCCAACAACCGCACCAGCCGCGGCAGATCGCGCAGCACCTCGAACAAGCCCATGACCGCCAGGGATTCGGATGGCTCCCAAGCCTCGCAACCGGCGGCGCGCATCTTCGGCCCGGCGACGCCGAAGAACTCCGCGTCAGGCGCCAGCCGGCGCAGGGCGTCGATCAAGCCGGCGCCAAGCGTGTCGCCCGACGCCTCCCCAGCCACCAGACCCACCCGCAGCGGCGTCTTCATCGAGTGCCCTTCAGCGGACGATGCTGCGGGAACTGCGTCTGATGAACTCGACGAAAGGACGGATTTCCGCCTGGGTTTCGGCGGCCTTTTCGAGCACGTCCAGTGCCGCCTTCAGTTTCAAGCCGGAACGGTACAGCACGCGATAGGCACGTCGGACATTCCGAATCTGCTCTTCCGTGAAACCGCGCCGCTTCATCCCCACGGCGTTGACGCTGTGCGGTTCGGCCGGCTGGCCCACCGCGAGGACGTAGGGCGGCACGTCCCGGGTCACCGCGGCGTTGTTGGCAATGAAGCAATAGGCGCCCACGTGGGTGAATTGATGCACCGCCGACAACCCGCCGAGAATCGCATAGTCGCCGATCTCGACGTGGCCGCCGAGGGTAGCCACGTTCGACAGGACGATCTGGTTGCCGACGCGGCAATCGTGCGCCACGTGCGAATAGGCCATCAGAAGATTGTCGTCGCCGATGCGGGTCACGCCTTCGCCCTGTACGGTGCCGCGGTTCACGGTCACGAATTCCCGGATCACGTTCCGGTCGCCGATCTCGAGCCGGGTCGGCTCGCCCTTGTACTTCTTGTCCTGCGGAGCGTCGCCGATCGAAGCGAACTGGTAGATCCTGTTCTGCGCGCCGATGCGGGTGGGGCCGTTGATGACCACATGGGGTCCGACCCAGGTGCCGGGGCCGATGATCACATCCGGCCCAATGATGCTGAACGGCCCGATCTCGGAGCTTGCCGCGACTTCCGCTTGCGGCGATACCACCGCCCGCGAATCGATCATCCTTCGTCTCCGGCGACCGCCTTCGCATCCGGCACCTTGGTCTCGGGCGCCACCATGATCTCCGCCGAGGCCACTTCCTGATTGTCCACTTCCGCAATGCATGCGAATTTCCAGATGCCCTTGAAGGCGCGCTTGAGCACGACCTTCAGTATCAGCTGATCGCCCGGCTCGACAGGCTTGCGGAACCGCGCGTTGTCGATCGCCACGAAATAGAAGCGGGTATCGTTGTCCGGAACGACGTCCACGGTCTTGAACGCGAGGATTCCCGCCGCCTGCGCCAGCGCCTCGATGATCATGACGCCCGGCATGACGGGCCGATGCGGGAAATGGCCGGGAAAAAACGGCTCGTTGAAGGTCACGTTCTTGAGGGCATGCACGTACTTGCCGGGCTCGCAGGCCAGCACACGATCCACCAACAAGAAGGGATACCGGTGCGGCAGCTGCCGCATGATCGCCTCAATATCCATCCCGTAGGGTTCCGCCATCATCGCTCCTTTTCCCGAGTCGCCTCAAATTGGCCACCATGCGCCGCCAGAGCCGGGACCCGACCGCCGGCATGCCGCTCGAGTAGCTCCCAGGCTGCCTGATCGACGCGCTCACCAGGCTGCAGCCGGTGACCGTCACGTCGTCGGCAATCGTCAAATGTCCCGCGAATCCGACCATGCCGCCGATCATGCAGCGACGGCCGATGGTCGTGCTTCCGGAAATGCCGGTGCAGGCCGCTATCGCCGTATGCGCCCCGATGACCACGTTGTGAGCCACCTGGATCTGATTGTCCAGCTTTACGCCGTCATCGACGATCGTATCGCCGATGGCGCCGCGGTCGATGGTCGTATTGGCGCCGATTTCCACATCGTCTCCGATCCGTACGCCGCCCACCTGGGGCACCTTGAACCAGGTTCCCTCATCCGGAGCGAAACCGAAGCCGTCGGCGCCGATCACCGCGCCGGAATGCAGCAGGCAGCGCTCCCCGATCCTCACCGCCGGATACAGCGTGACCCGCGGCATCAATTGCGTGTCGTTTCCAATGCGGCGCCCCGGCCAGAATGGTGCACCCGGCGCCGATACGGCAGCGCTCTCCGATCACGGCGCCCGCCTCGATCACGCACAGCGCGCCGACCGACGCGGAGGCGGCAACCTGCGCCGCGGCCGCCACGACGGCGCTCGGATGGATGGCCGCCGCCACGGGCTCGGCCGGCTGCATCATCGTGACGATGCGCGCGTAGGCGAGGTACGGGTTGGGAGCCACCAGTGCCGCAACGGGACACAAGGCGAGATCGCCGGAGCTCAGCACGACCGCCGTGGCCTGCGTCGAGGCCAGATGCTTCTTGTAGCGGGAGTTGGCGTAGAAGCTCAAGGTGCCTTCGGTCGCCTGAGCGAGCGTTGCGACTCCCGCCACGCTCAACTCAGGGTTGCCGTGCAACTCCAGCCCGAACCGCACCGCCAGCTCGCCTAGGCTACCCTGCACGTGCGCACATTCCCTCGGCGCAAAGACCGGCGCTCTTGGGCCTACTTGGGCGGCGTGGCGGGCTTGGCCGTGGAGCCGCCGGGCGCGCCCGGCGGAGAGGCCGGCAGCGTCACGGGCTTCGTGTTGAGCACCGCCAGCACGTTCGCCGTGATGTCGAGCGGTCCCTTCGCGAAGAACACGCCGTCACCCAGCACCAGGTCGTAGCCTTGGGCGCTCGCATAGGACTGGATCTCCGACACCAGGTAGCGCTGCACCTTGCCGATTTCCTCGTTGCGGCGAGTCGACGCGTCGTCCTGGAACTCCCCGGCCTTGCGGGAGAACTCGCGCTGTTGATCGCGCAGGGTCTTCTCGGCCTTGGCGCGATCCGCCTCGGCCATGACCGCGCCCTCCTTCTGCAGTTTCTCGTCCTTGGCCTTCAGGTCGTTCTGCATGGTCAGCAGGTCGCGGCGCCGGGGCGCGAACTCGTTCTCGAGCGCCTGCATGGCGGCCTTGGTCTGAGGGGCCTCCTCAAGCAACTTTTGAAAATTCACGACGCCCATTTTGACTTCCGCACGTGCCGGATGGGCGCAGAGGAGCCCGCACAGGCACAGTGCCATGAACGTAATGCTGCGATTGAAAGTCGACATGTTGATCTTTAAGACCTCGATTGATGGAGGGTCAAAACGCTTGACCGATGGAAAACTGAAAGCGCTCTGTTTCGTCGTTGAATCTCACCGTGTCGCCCGGGTATGCGTTCAACGGTATCCCATATGAGAACCGGAACAATCCCAGGGGCGCAAGCCACTGCACTGCGATGCCCGTCGACCGCTTCAGATTATCATAATTGAAGTGATAATTGACCGGCGTAATGTCATCTTCGCCCAGGAATTGCACCTTGTTACCCGTCTGGAAAACGTTGCCCATGTCGTAGAACCAGCTGATCCGCGCGGCGCTCTTCCACTTGTCGGGAACCGGGAAAATCAGCTCCAGGCGATCGACCACCCGCATATTGCCGCCATAGGGGTTGCCGATGCCGATGTTGTCCCTTGGGCCCAAGGTGCTCTCGCGATACCCTCGCACGCTGTCCGGCCCGCCGGCGAAATAATTCAAATAGGGAGGCAGCGCGGTGGTCTTGCCGAGCGGCTCGGCGTAGTCGAGGGTCGAATTGAACGACAGCAGCCAGTGATGCCACAGTGGAATGTACTGCAGGTACTGGAAGTTCGATGCGTAATACCGCACGGTGCTCAAGGGCAGCGCATAGCGCCCGGAAACGGCCAGGTGGAAGCCGCGGTCGGCGAATATGGCCCGGTTGCGCGTATCGAAGTTCCAGCCCGCCGTGAGCTCGTAGGTGTAGAAGTCGGTGCCGTAGACCGTGTATGGACTGTCGAGGGAATTGATGACGCCGTCGCCGTTGGTGTCCTCCAGCTGCCGCTCGAACGTGCTGCCGTTGTCCTTGACCCAGTCCACCGCCTGTTGCGCGCTGTAGCCCTGCGAGACGACCAGTTCGTTCTTGTTCGCGGATACGCCCGCCTGCAGGTATTGATACTCGGTGATCGGGTACGACCATTGGTTCGCCAGCGTGAGCTGCTTGGTCGAGAATTTCGAGCTGGCCGCCACGAACTGCGTGATGTCACGGTACGACAATGATGCGGTGCGCGCGACGCCGTCGATGGTCGTATAGGGGTTGGTTTGCGAGAGCACGTAGCTCTTGCTGTACCGGCCCGCGTTGATCTCGACGGCGACGCGATCGCCGGTCCCCATGAAGTTGCTGTGCACGAAGTTGCCGTTCAGGCTGAACTTCTGCGCCTCGGAGTAGCCGATGCCGCCGCCGAACTGACCCGGCAAACCCTCCTTGATGTTGAAGTCGACGTCCACCATGTCGGCGCTTCCGGCGACCGGCTTGTTCTCGAACTCGACCTTCTCCACATACGGGAGCCGCTGCAGGCGCTCCTTGGAGCGCTCGACCGCGGAATTGGACAGCCAGCCACCCTCGAGCTGGCGCATCTCGCGGCGCAACGTCTCGTCGTTGATCGCCGTGATGTTGTTGAAGTTGATGTGCCGGACGTAGACGCGGTTGCCCGGCTCGATGAAGAAGGTTATGGACACGGTCTTCTTGTCGTTGTCGGGGGTCGGCACGGGGTCGATCTTGGCGAACGCGTAGCCGTCCGCGCCGAGGCGGTAGCTCATGAGCTCCTGCGAGCTGGTCACGGCCTTGCGCGAGAACACGTCTCCCGGCTTGATGAGCAGGAGCTTGCGCAGCTCCGCCTCCGGAACCACCATCGTTCCCGCGAGCTTGATGTCGGAGACCTTGAAGATGTCCCCTTCGTTGACGTTCACGGTGATGTACATGTTGTCTTTCTCAGGCGCTATGGTCACCTGAGTCGACTCGATCTGGAAGTTCGCGTAGCCGCGGTCCATGTAGTAGGAGCGCAGCTTCTCGAGATCGCCGGTCAGCGATTCGCGCGAATATCGATCGTCCTGCTTGTACCAGGACAGCCAGTTCGGCGTATGCAGCTCGAGACCGGCCAGAACGTCCTTCTCCTTGAACTTGGTGTTGCCCACCAGGTTGATCATCTCGATCTTGGCGCGCTTGCCCTCCTTGATGTCCACCACGATGTCGACCTTGTTGCCCGGCAGCTCGGTGATCTTCGTGTCCACGCGCACGGCATACTTGCCGCGGCTGAAATATTGGTCGGTCAGATACTGCTTCACTTCGTCGAGCACCGACCGGTCGAACGTCTTGCCGGTGGCGAGACCCACGTTGCGGAGGCTCTTCTGCAGGTCCTCCGTCTTGATGTCCTTGTTGCCCTTGATCTCGAATTTCGCGATCGAGGGGCGCTCGATGACCACCACCAGCAAGGTGTTGCCGTCGCGCCGCAGTTCCACGTCGCGGAAGAAGCCCGTGGCGTACAACGCCCGCATCGCCTCGCCGATGCGCTGCCCGTCCAGGTGATCGCCGATGTTCACCGGAAGATAGTTGAACACCGTTCCTTCGGATATTCGCTGCAGCCCTTCGACCCGAATATCCCCGACGGTGAAATTTTCCTGTGAGGGAGGCGCCGGCGCCTGCGCGTGGACGGCGGACCCTAACGGCTGGATGGCGAGAGCCACCAGGCCGAAAAGCCTGAATTCAAGCCGCACGCGACAACGACCGATTGCAAACTCGATGAATCATGATATCCCGTTAATTCAAATGTCTTGATATATCGTTATAGAATGCGAGGCTCATCAATACGACCAGCAGCGCGATGCCGACCTGCTGCCCAAAATTCTGCGCCCGCTCCGACAGCGGACTGCCCTTCACGGCTTCCACCAGCTGATAGACCACCTGGCCGCCGTCCAACAGCGGCACCGGCATGAGATTCAGCACGCCCAGGCTCACGCTGATGATTGCGAGAAACCCGAGGAATGCCGCCAACCCGAGGTAGGCGCTGATCCCGGCGAACTCCGCGATGCTGATCGGCCCGCTGATGTTCTTCGCCGAAACCTGTCCGGTGACGATTCGCCAGAGCATCTGCACGGTCAGGGACGACATGTCCCAGGTCTTCTCGATGCCCAGCCCGATCGCGTCCACCGGTCCCGCACGGCGCACGCCGACGAGTCCCGGGGGCCATTCCCGCGCACCCTCCTCGAGGGTGATCCCCAGCCGCCCTATGGGGCGCCCCCCCTCCATCACGCGCGGCACGGCCGCTACGATACGCAATCGCGCGCCCGCCCGCTCGACTTCGATGGTGATCTCGCGTCCCGGTGCCCCGCTGACCGCCGACTGGAAGTCGACCATGTTGACCACCGGCTGCCCATCCACGGACATGACGCGGTCTCCCGCGCGCAGCCCCGCACGGGCGCCGGCGCTGCCCGGCGGCACTTCCTGCACCAGGGTTTTCGCCGACCACGTCGCCAGGTCGAAGCCCAGCCCCGGAAGCAGCCGCCCGGGTTCGGTCAGGGCCACGCGGTCCCCGGCGACCCGCAGGGTGATCGCCTCCTCGCGCCCCCCGCGCCTGACGACCAGCGGCACCACGCCGTCGCCGGAAAACCTCCGGATCAGCGCGATCTGCAGCTCCTCGACATCATTGACGCTGCGATCGCCGACGCGCACGATCTCGTCGCCCCGTTTGAGCCCGGCCGCCGCGGCCGGGCTGTCCTGGCGTATCTGTCCGACCACCGGCTTCACCACCTGAGACCCCATCATCGCCAATACCGCATACAGCAGGGAGGCGAAGATCAGGTTCATGGCCGGCCCGGCGAGCAGCACGGCGATGCGTTGTCCGACGGGTTTGCGCGTAAATGAGCGGTGCAGCTCCGCCGGCGATACGTCGCCCTCGCGCTCGTCGAGCATCTTGACGTAACCACCCAGGGGAATCGCGGCGACGCAGTATTCGGTCCTGTCCGCGTCGCGACCGACCCGCGTCAGGAGCGGCTTGCCGAATCCGATGCTGAATCTCAGAACCTTGAAGCCCAGCCGCTTGGCCACCCAGTAATGCCCGAACTCGTGGACGGCGACCAATACCCCGATGGCCACCAGAAAAGCGGCGATGAAAATCAACGTTTTCATGCAATGGCTCCAGCGCCCAGTTCAATCAGCGAGCCCGCCATGCGTCGCGCGGCGGCATCCGCATCCAATACATCCTCCAGAGCCTTGACGGGAGTGGAGTCGAGGCGCTGCAATACCTTGTCAATGACCGCGGCAATGCCGGTAAAGTTCAAGCGTTGGTCGAGAAAGGCCTGGACCGCCACTTCATTGGCCGCGTTCAAGACGGCGGGCGCCGTACCGCCGGCGCGGGCCGCCGCCCGGGCGAATCCGAGACTGGGAAAGCGCGCGTGGTCCGGCGGTTCGAAATCCAGCCGCCCGACCTGGCTCATGTTCAAGGATTCTACACCCGAGGCCACCCGGTCCGGCCAGGCCAGGGCCTGCGCGATCGGGGTGCGCATGTCCGGGGCGCCGAGTTGGGCCAGCAGCGATCCGTCCGCGTACTCCACCAGCGAATGGACCAGGCTCTGCGGATGCACCACCACTTCCACCCGCGACTCGGGCAGTCCGAACAGCAACGTCGCCTCGATGACCTCTAGTCCCTTGTTCATCAGCGTCGCGGAATCGACCGAAATCTTGCGGCCCATCTTCCACTTCGGGTGGTTGCAAGCCTCATCGGGCGTGACGTGCGTCAGCAGCGCCATGTCGGTGCACCGGAAGGGTCCCCCGGAGGCGGTCAAGATCACGCGCGTGACCCCCGGGGCCGCGCCTCCGGGCAGATAGCCGGCCGGCATGCATTGAAAGATCGCATTGTGTTCGCTGTCGATGGGGATGATTTCGGTGCCGGCGCGGTGCACCTCCTCCATGAGCAGCCGGCCCGCCATCACCAGTGCCTCCTTGTTCGCGAGCAGCACCCGCTTCCCCGCGCGGACCGCGGAGAGGGTCGGCAGCAATCCGGCTGCGCCGACGATCGCGGCCATGACCATGTGCACGTTGTCGCCCGCCACGGCTTGGGCGAGGGCCGAGGCGCCGCTCTCCACACGCGTGGTGGAGCCGCAGGCCTCAAGGGCCGTCCGCGCCTGGGCGGCGGCGGCCGGATCGGCCATGACCACGACGTCGGGTGAAAATCGTCGTGCCTGCTCGACGACCGACTCCCAGTTGCGATTGGCGCCCAGCATGGCGACTCGAAACCGTTCCGGGTGCAGCCCGATCACCGCGAGGGTGCTGCGCCCGATGCTGCCCGTGCAGCCGAGAATGGCAACGCCGCGCGGTCCGCTCAATTGATCGCTCCCGACCCGAACAATCCCAGTGCGTAGAGAGGTCCCGCGGCGGTCACGCTGTCGATGCGGTCCAGCACCCCACCGTGGCCGGGCAGCACGCTGCCGCTGTCCTTGAGGCCCGCCGCGCGCTTGAACATGCTCTCGGTGAGGTCGCCGATGACCGAAAACACGCCGACCGCGCACCCGAAGCCGACGCCGGCCGCCACCGGAAGGTCGAAGTGCCGCGTGCCCGCCAGGGCGACCATCGCCACGGCCAGGAGGCCGCCCAGCGCCCCTTCCCAGGTCTTTCCGGGACTGACGCGCGGCGCCATCTTGTGGCGCCCCCACCGGCGCCCCGCGAAGAAGGCGCCGATGTCCGCGGCGAACACCAGCAGCAGCATCCACAGCAGCATCTCCGGGCCGCGGGCAAAACCCCGCGAGGCGAGCAGAACCCGCGCCAGCGCGATGAACGCGGGGACCAGCACGGGCACGCCGCAGGCGAGCGCCACCGCCGGGCGATGTCGTCCCGGCGCAAGGGCCAGCCAAACGAACGCGGCCGCCCACCATAGGCAGGCCAACTCGAGCAGCAGCACAAGATGCGCGACGCCGTCGCTCCACCGCCAGCAAATCGCGAGCAGCGCGGCAATCGCCAGCGTATAGGCGGCGCGCGCAGCGCGGCTGCGCAGCGCGCCGAAACC
Organism: uncultured Gammaproteobacteria bacterium; assembly: GCA_963707765.1. Taxonomy (GTDB): domain Bacteria; phylum Pseudomonadota; class Gammaproteobacteria; order Steroidobacterales; family Steroidobacteraceae; genus Bog-1198. Next base: position 1,867,114 of record CAVPQZ010000001.1, read on the forward strand.
CGACCACTCCCAGGCCGCCAGCGTGAATATGGCCGCGAACACCACGATCGTCCAGCGCGCCGGCAGCAGGAACAGGCTCACGAGCAGCCCCACGCCCAGGACGATCGCGGTCAGGATGCGGATCTTAAGCATTGGCCTTCACCGCGACCTGCGCCGACGTGCGCCCGAAGCGTCGCTCCCGGCGCGCGAAGAACTCGAAGGCCGCATCGAGCTGGGCCGGACCGAATTCGGGCCACAGGACGTCGGTGAAGTACATCTCGGTGTAGGCGAGATTCCACAGCAGGAAGTTGCTGATGCGCTGTTCGCCGCCCGTGCGGATCAGCAGGTCGGGGTCCGGCAGTCCCGACAGGGCGAGCCGCGAGGCCAGCCGCGATTCGTCGATCTCGGACGGCTGCAGCGTGCCGGCGGCCGCCTCGGCGGCGAGCGAGCGGCACGCCTGCATGAGGTCCCAGCGTCCGCCGTAGCCGAGGGCGACCATCAACCCCAGTCCGGGGTTCGCCGCCGTCAACGTCTCCGCATCGCGCATGCGCTGCGCCAGCGCATTGCCCAGCAGCTCGCGGTTGCCGATGAATCGCAGGCGCACGCCGTTGCGGTGCAGGTCGTCGACTTCGCGCTGCAGAACGTCCAGGAACAGGCTCATGAGCATCCCGACTTCGTCGGGAGGCCGGCACCAGTTCTCGCTGCTGAAGGCAAACAGGGTCAGATACTGCACGCCGCGGCCGGCGCACTCCTCCACGATCCGGCGCACGACCTTGACGCTCGCCCGGTGGCCGGCGGCCCTCGGATACCCGCGCGAGCGGGCCCATCGACCGTTGCCGTCCATGATGATTGCGACGTGCTGCGGCGAGTCGGCCATTGGGGTCACGATGATTGCGGGTCCTGCATGGGTCAGACCTGCATCAGTTCCTTTTCCTTTTCCGCCATTGCCTGGTCTATCTCCGCGACGTACTTGTCGGTCAGCTTCTGGACCTCATCCTGCGCCCGACGGTCGTCGTCCTGGGCGATGAGCTTCTCCTTGAGCATTTCCTTCAATTCGGTCATGACCTCGCGGCGCACGTTGCGCACCGAGACGCGGGCGGCCTCCGCCTCCGACCGCACGACCTTGGTGATGTCGCGGCGCCTCTCCTCGGTGAGCGCCGGCATGGAGATGCGAATCAGGGTTCCGGCCGTATTCGGCGTCAAACCGAGATCGGATTTGTAGATCGCCTTTTCGATGATGGGCACCATGGACTTCTCCCAGGGCGTGACCGTCAACGTACGGGCGTCCTCGGTGGCCACGTTGGCAACCTGGTTGAGCGGCATTTCCGACCCGTAATAATCGACCTTGATGTGTTCGATCAGGCTGGTGTGCGCGCGGCCGGTGCGCAGCTTTTTCAACTGGTCCCGGAACGTGGCGACGCACTTCGCCATGCGCTGCGCCGCGTCCTTCTTCAGGTCATCGAGCATGTGAACGCGCCCCCTCTAAGATCCGGCGGAGACGACGGTTCCGACGTCCTCGCCTTGAACGATACGCACCAGGTCGCCTGCATTGAACAGGTTGAATACCTGAAGCGGCAAGTTATTTTCTCGACACATTACGATGGCGGTCGCGTCCATCACGTTGAGCCGGTCGCTCAGCACCTTGTCGAAGGTGAGACGCGCATAGCGCCTGGCGTCCGGATTCAGCTTCGGATCGGAATCGTAGATACCGTTGACCTTGGTCGCCTTCAGGAGAATCTCGGCGTTGATCTCGATGGCGCGCAGGGACGCGGCTGTATCCGTGGTGAAGAACGGATTTCCGGTGCCGGCCGCGAAGATGACCACGCGGCCCTTCTCCAGATGGCGAACCGCACGCCGCCTGATGTAATCCTCGCACACCTCGTTGATCCGGATCGCGGACATCACCCGCGCGTAGGTGCCCTGGGCCTCGAGGGCGTCCTGCATCGCGAGCGCGTTGATCACGGTGGCGAGCATACCCATGTGATCGCCCGTAACGCGATCCATCCCCGCGCGCGCGAGTCCGGCGCCGCGAAAGATGTTGCCGCCGCCGAGCACCACCGCGACCTGCACCCCCATCTGAGTCAGATCCCTGATCTCGCCCGCGATGCGCTTCAGGATGTTCGGGTCGATGCCGTAGTCCTCGCCGCCCAGCAGCGCCTCGCCGGACAGCTTGACCAGGATCCTGCGGTAGCGTGCAGCGGGGCTGCTGGTGGTCGTCATCTTGAGTACCCTACTATAAAAGACCCCGCGGGCGCGGGGTCATTTATGTGCGTTTCGAATGCGGCTCAGTGCTTTCTGGGAGCTTCGCCGCTCGGGGCATCCTGCCCCTTGCTCTGCGCCTTGACCTGGGCCATGACTTCGCCCACGAAGTCGTCCTGCTTCTTCTCGATGCCGGAGCCCACCTCGTAGCGGACGAATCGCACCACCTTGGCGCCCGCCTTCTTGACGAGCTTCTCGACCGTGATCTCGGGATCCTTCACGAAGGGCTGCCCGAGCAGCGTGATTTCCGCCAGGTACTTGCGTAGCCGGCCCTCGACCATCTTCGCGATGATCTCGGGCGGCTTCTTCTCGCCCTTGGTCTGCTCGGTGAGGATTTCACGTTCCTTGTCGAGCACCGCCGCCGGAACCTCGCCGGCATCGACGTAGGCGGGATTCGCCGCCGCGACGTGCATGGCCAGGTCGCGGGCCAGCGCCTCGTCGCCGCCCTCGAGGGCGACCAACGCGCCGATGCGCCCGCCGTGGACGTAGGCGCCGAGCGCCCCCGTCGCAGCGACCTTGGCGAATCGCCGCACCGAAATGTTCTCGCCGATCTTCGCGATCAACGCCCGGCGCCGCTCCTCGAAGCTTCCCTCGCCGCTCGCCGATCCGAGCAGCGACTCGAGCGTATCCGGGGACTTCGCGAGCGCCGCCTTGGCCAGATCGCGGGCGAAGGCCTGGAATTCGTCGCTTCGCGCGACGAAGTCCGTCTCGCAATTGACCTCGACCAGCACCGCGCTCGAGCCGTCGCGCTCGGCGATGACCGCGCCCTCGGCTGCGACCCGAGCCGCCTTCTTGTCGGCCTTCGCCAGCCCGCTCTTGCGCATCAGTTCCGCCGCCGCATCGAGGTCGCCCTGAGTCTCGACGAGCGCCTTCTTGCACTCCATCATTCCTGCGCCGGTACGCTCACGCAGTTGCTTGACCGTTTCTGCCGTAATGTTCATGGTGTTCAATGCCGCCGCGGGCGGCCTTCCTCAATGTTTAGCCAACAAATCGCCGGGTGTGGCCTCGAGGGACCGCGCGCAGCGGCCTCTCGAGACGCCCGTCCTCATGCGCCTCGGCGAGGCGCGCTTCGACCCACCGGCCGGCGCCGGGGCGCACTTGCCGGCCGGGTTTCCGCCGGCGCCGCATCGGGCACGTCGGCGTCGTCGATCTCCGCCTCTTCCCCAACGGCGGCTGCCACGCCGGGAATGACAGTCACCGGCACCTTGCGGCGCGGAGGCGGCTTGCGAGCACCGCGTGAGGGCGCCTGTGCGGGCCGACGGGCTCCGCCCGCGCTGCGCTTCTTCGGGTTGCCCTCCTCGTCGAGTTCCACGAACTCGTCCTCGCCGACCGGCACCTCCGGCAGCGACGCCTTGCCTTCGAGCACCGAGTCGGCAACGCCGCCCGCGTACAGCAAAATCGCGCGCATCGCGTCGTCGTTCCCCGGAATCACGTAGTCGATGCCCTCGGGTGAGCAGTTGGTATCGACCACGGCCACCACCGGAATCCCGAGCTTGCGCGCCTCGTGGATGGCGATCTCCTCGTGCCCAACGTCGATGACGAACAGGGCATCGGGCAGCGCGGTCATCTCGCGGATGCCGCCGAGGCTGCGCAGCAGCTTGTCCATCTCACGGCGCAGCATCTGCGCCTCTTTCTTGCCGCGGCGTTCCAGAGTCCCGTTCTGGGCCATGTCGTCGAGCTCGTTCAACCGCTTGATGGACTGGCGAATGGTCTTGAAATTTGTCAGCATCCCGCCGAGCCAGCGCTGGTTGACATAAGGCATGCTGCAGCGCAAGGCTTCCTTCTGGACGGCCTCCCGGGCGGAACGCTTGGTTCCGACGAACAGGATCTTCCCGCCTTCGGCCGCAACGCCCTTGATGAAGCTGGACGCTTGGGCGTAGAGCGGCTGCGTCTTCTCGAGGTTGATGATGTGGATCTTGTTCCGCTCGCCGAAGATGAACGGAGCCATTTTCGGGTTCCAGAAACGGGTTTGATGTCCGAAATGGACGCCCGCTTCCAGCATCTGTCGCATGGACACGCTGGTCATGTAATCGATCTCCTTGTCGGGTTGAGCCTCCGCGCATCCCAATCGGCAACCCGTCTTCAGCCCAGGAACCTCGTTAAGGCAACGCCTTCGAGCTTCCACGGCATCCACCGGGCACCCGGCCGATTGTGACGACACGCGTGCGGGGTTGTTAAAAATAGCCGCGCTTTATACCATGAACGCCCACCCGAAACAAAGTCCCAACTTTCATGAACGTGACCATCAAAACGCCGGCGGAGCAGGACAAGATGCGGGCCGCAGGCCGGCTGGCAGCCAGTGTTCTCGACATGATCGAGCCCCATGTGCAACCCGGCGTCACCACGGAGGAACTCGACAAGCTCTGCCACGACTTCATCGTGGATGATCTCAAGTCGGTTCCGGCGAATCTCAACTACCGCGGGTTCCCGAAGACCATATGCACTTCCGTGAACCATGTCGTCTGCCACGGCATCCCGGGTGCCAAGAAGCTCAAGAACGGCGACATCCTCAACATCGATGTCACGGTCATCAGCGACGGTTTTCACGGCGATACGAGCCGAATGTACTTCGTGGGCGCGGCTCCGGTGCTCGCGCGCCGGCTGTCCGAGGTCTGCCGCGAGGCCATGTGGCTCGGCATCCGCACGGTACGGCCGGGCGCCCGGCTGGGCGACGTCGGATATGCGATCCAAACGTACGCCGAGAGCAACAATTTCTCCGTGGTTCGTGAATACTGCGGGCACGGGATCGGCCGGATCTACCATGAGGATCCTCAGGTGCTGCACTACGGCAGGCCGGGCACCGGGCTGGAGTTCGTCCCGGGGATGACTTTCACCATCGAACCCATGATCAACGCCGGGCGCCGCGAAGTGAGGCTCCTGCCCGACGGCTGGACCGTCGTCACCAAGGACCAATCGTTGTCGGCGCAGTGGGAGCATACGATTCTGGTGACCGAGTCGGGACACGAGGTGCTGACCTTGAGCGCGCGGGAGATCGAGGCTGGTGCCCTGGGCGCGGCCGATCCCGCCGTGGCGGCGGCCTCTTGACCGCACGCCACAGGGTCCTGCAACCCGGCACGGATTGGCCCTATTTGGCGGCTGCCCCGGACGCTCTGCGGGACGGCCAATACTCCCCCATTACGTTCCGGCAGGTGCTGGAACACGGCACGGAGCTGCTCACGCAGCGCTTCGGCGGCGACGATGCGATCGAGGACCTGGTGCGCGATCGGGCCCGCCTCGTCGACATCGCCCTCAAGGCCGCGTGGATTCGCCACGCGGGAAGGTTCGCGGACGATCTGGCGCTGGTCGCCGTCGGCGGCTACGGCCGCGGCGAGCTGCACCCGAGCTCGGACATCGACATCATGGTGCTGCTGCCGAAGAGCGATTCGTCGGACTGGCAGCCCGACATCGAGCGGTTCCTGACGTTCCTCTGGGACATCGGGCTCGAGGTCGGACACAGCGTGCGATCGATTGACGATTGTCAGCGCGAAAGCCTCGCCGACATCAGCGTGGCCACCACCCTCTTCGAGGCGCGACTGCTGGCCGGCCCGGAGTCCCTGTTCGCCGGCATGCGCCGCGCCCTGGCCCCGGACCGGCTGTGGTCGTCGCAGGATTTCTTCGAGGCGAAATGCCGCGAACAGAGCGAACGCCACCACCGGTACTTCGACACCGCGTACAACCTGGAGCCGAACGTCAAGTCGAGCCCGGGGGGATTGCGCGACGTTCAGACCATCGGCTGGGTCGCGAAGCGCCATTTCGGCACGGACACGCTGGATGAGCTGGTGGCCCATGGATTCCTGACGCGCGAGGAGCTGCGCAAGTTGAAGGCAGGGCAGTCCTTCCTTTGGAAGGTCCGCTTCGGCCTGCACATGCTCACCAACCGCCGCGAGGACCGGCTCCTGTTCGACTACCAGATCAAGCTGGCGAAGCTGTTCGGCTACGAAGACGCCAGCTTCACCCTGGCGGTCGAACAGCTGATGCAGAAGTACTACCGGACGGTGATGGACATCAGCCTGCTGAACGAGATGCTCCTGCAGCTCTTCCGCGAGGCGATCCTCACCCAGAGCGGCCCGCCGGTCCCCCTGAACGCGCGCTTCCAGATACGCAACGACTATCTCGAAGTCGCGCACCCGGACGTATTCGCGCGCTATCCGTCCGCGCTGCTGGAGCTGTTCGTGCTCCTCCAGCAGCATCCCGAGGTGCGCGGGGTGCGCGCCGAGACCATCCGCCTTATCGGCACGCACGTCTCGCTCATCGACGAGGAGTTCCGCCAGAACCCGCGCCACCACCGCCTGTTCATCGAAATTCTCTGCGCGCCGGTCGGCGTGACGCACGAGCTGCGGCGGATGAATCTCTACGGCGTCCTGGGCCGGTATATTCCATCGTTCGGCCGCGTGGTGGGGCGGATGCAGTACGACCTGTTTCACGCTTATACCGTGGACGCCCACACGCTCTTCGTGGTGAGCAACCTGCGCCGCCTGGCCATCCCGAAGTTCAACCACGAGTTCCCCGCCCTGAGCCAGATCATGCAGTCCCTGCCGCGGCAGGAACTCGCCTATCTCGCTGCGCTCTTCCACGACATCGCCAAGGGCCGGGGCGGCGATCATTCGGAATTGGGCGCCGTCGACGCGGAGGCCTTCTGCCTGGAACAGGGGCTCGCCCGGTACGAGGCGCGCCTGGTCGCCTGGCTGGTGCGCAACCACTTGATCCTGTCCATCACCTCGCAGAAGAAGGACATCAGCGATCCCGAAGTCATCCACGCGTTCGCGAAGGCCGTCGGCGATCAGGCGCATCTCGACTATCTGTACGTGCTGACGGTGGCGGACGTCCGGGGCACCAACCCCAAGCTCTGGAACACTTGGAAGGCCCGGCTGTTCGAGGAGTTCTACGAACGCACCAAGCGGGCGCTGCGCCGGGGGCTGGAGACTCCGGTCGATCAGGAAGAACTCATCCGGGAAACGCAGGCCCACGCCCGCGAGAGGATGCCGTCGATCCCGCCGGAGGCCATCGCGGCCGTGTGGTCCCAGTGGACCGACGCCTATTTCCTCAGGTACACGCCCGAAGAGATCGCGTGGCAAACCACCGCGTTGGCCGGGCGCGATTCGCGGGACGACGCGCCGTTCGTCGCGATACGCCAGCTCGCCGAGCGCGGCGGCACGGCCGTGCTCACGTACACGCCGCACCACCTGCACAGCTTCGCCCGCACCACCGCGGTGCTGGACCAGATGGGCCTCAACGTCGTCGACGCACGCCTCATCACGAGCGCGAACGGCTTCAGCCTTGAAACCTACGTGGTGCTGGAGGACAACGGCGCGGTGATCGCCGAGCCCGAGCGCATCACCGAGATCGAGCGCGGCCTGTGGCGCAACCTGCAGCAGCCGGAGGATTCGCCGCTCACCGTCACGCGGCGGGCGGCGCGGCAGGTGCGCATGTTTTCGACGCCCACCCAGGTCAATTGCAGCGTGGATTCCCGCAACGCCCGCACGATCCTCGAATTGATCGCAGGCGACCGCCCCGGATTGCTGTCGGAGGTCGGCAAGGTGTTCAAGGCCGAGCGGGTGGCGATTCACGGCGCCAAGATCATGACCGTCGGTGAACGCGCCGAGGACGTGTTTTACATTACCGATGACGACGGACAGGTTCTCTCGGAAGAGGCCTGCGAGCGGGTACAGGACTCCCTGGTGACCGCGCTCGATCGCCGCGATCCGTCGCGCGCCTCCTACGTGGTGTGACATGACGAATGACGATCTGCGATCGGCCGTCGAGGCCGCTTTTGAGGACCGGGCGCAGCTCACGCCGCGGAACGCCTCCCCCGAACTCGTGCGGGCGATCGAGGCCGTGTTGGAACTGCTCGATTCCGGGCGCCTGCGAGTAGCCGAGAAGGGACCCGACGGCTGGCGGGTGCATCAGTGGCTGAAGAAGGCCGTGCTGCTGTCCTTCCGCGTTGCGGGTAACAGGCCGCAGTCCGCGGGTCCGCTCGCGTTCTACGACAAGGTCCCGCTCAAATACAGCGGATGGGACGAAGCCCGGTTTGCGGCGGCCGGCGTGCGGGTCGTGCCCCCGGCAACGGTGCGGCGCGGCGCCTTCGTCGCGGAGAACGTCGTCCTGATGCCGAGCTACGTCAACATCGGCGCCTACGTCGACACCGGCACCATGGTCGACACCTGGGCGACCGTCGGCTCCTGCGCGCAGATCGGCAAGGACGTGCACCTCTCGGGCGGGGTCGGCATCGGCGGCGTGCTGGAACCCCTGCAGGCGAGCCCCACCGTCATCGAGGACGGGTGCTTCATCGGGGCGCGCTCCGAGATCGTCGAAGGCGTGATCGTGGAGGCGGGCGCAGTGGTCTCGATGGGCGTGTTCATCGGCCAGAGCACGCGCATCTACGACCGTGAACGCGATGAAGTCCTCTACGGACGCGTACCCGCCGGGGCCGTCGTCGTTCCGGGCACCCTGCCTTCCGGCAACGGCAAGTACGGCCTTGCCTGCGCGGTCATCGTCAAGCGCGTCGACGCGCAGACCCGCGCCAAGACATCGCTCAACGACCTGCTGCGCAACGTCGACTGACGGCGTGCCGAGACCGGCCAAGCGCCGGGCGCGTGCCGCACCGCGTTCGCGGAGCGGCTGGCGGCCGCGGCACCGCGGCCAGGACCGCCTCCCGCCACCCTTGCCCGCCGTCCGCCGACCCCTCGACGCTCCTGATGCCCGACCCGCCCGGGAAACGGCCCGCCCGGAAGATCAGCCGAAGCGGCCCGTGATGTAGTCCTCGGTGAGCCTCTGCTGCGGATTGGTGAATATCAGATCCGTGGGTCCGACCTCGACCAGGTCGCCCATGTGAAAATACGCCGTGCGCTGCGACACGCGCGCGGCCTGCTGCATGTTGTGCGTCACGATCACGATGGCATAGTTCGCGCGCAGCTCTTCGATCAAGTCCTCGATGCGGGCGCTCGCGATCGGATCCAATGCCGACGTGGGCTCGTCCATCAGGATGACCTCCGGGTTCACGGCGATGGTGCGCGCGATGCAGAGCCGCTGCTGCTGGCCGCCGGAGAGGCCGGTGCCGGGCTGCGACAGCCGGTCCTTGACCTCGTCCCACAGTCCCGCCCGCTGCAGGCTGGTGTTGACGAGTTCGTCCATGTCGCCGCGATTGCGGGCGAGGCCGTGGATCCGCGGCCCGTACGCGACGTTCTCATAGATCGAGTGCGGAAACGGAGTGGGCTTCTGGAAGACGATGCCCACGCGCGCGCGCAGCTGCGCGACGTCCTGCTTCTGGCCGTAGATGTCCTGCCCCTCGAGCGTGATGCTGCCCTCGACGCGCGCGCTCGCAATGGTATCGTTCATGCGGTTCAGGCAGCGCAGGAAGGTCGATTTGCCGCACCCCGAGGGGCCGATCATCGCGAGCACCTGATTGCGTCCGATGTCGAGGCTCACGTTCCTGACCGCGTGCTTCGCCCCGTAATGCACATTGACGCCGCGCGCGCTCATCACCGGGTCGTGCACCGAATCGCGCGCCGCCGGTACATTGGAGGCGGCGTCGGGACTCCGCGGATCGGCTCCCTCTTGCATTCAGGCGCGCCTCAACCGAACCGCCCGGTGATGTAATCGTCGGTCTTGCGGTTTTTCGGGGAGGTGAAGATGTCGCGCGACGGGCCGACTTCGACGAGTTCCCCGAGGTACATGAAGCCGGTGACGTTCGAAACTCGGGCCGCCTGCTGCAAATTGTGCGTCACGACCACGATGCAGTATCTCTCACGGAGCGCCTGCAGGGTTTCCTCGACGCGCAGCGTCGAGATCGGATCGAGGGCGGCGGTGGGCTCGTCGAGAAGCAGGACTTCCGGCTGCACCGCGATGCACCGCGCAATGCACAGCCGCTGCTGCTGGCCGCCGGAGAGGCTGCGTCCGTCGGCATTGAGCTTGTCCTTGACCTCGTCCCACATCGCCGCGTCGCGCAGCGCCGACTCCACGCGCTCCTTGACGTCCGAGGCGCGCACCCCTCCTGCCAACCGCAACCCGAAGGCGACGTTATCGAACACCGACATCGGAAAGGGCGTGGCCTTCTGAAACACCATGCCCACCCGGTAGCGAAGTTCCGAGACGTCCACCGAAGGGTCCAGGATGTTCGTGCCGTCCATCAGGACCTCGCCCTCGGTCCGTTGTTCCGGGTACAGCGCGTACATTCGATTGAGCACGCGCAGCAGCGTCGACTTGCCGCATCCGGAGGGGCCGATAAAGGCGGTGATGCAGCGGTCGGCCAGCGTCATGTTGATGTTGTTCAGCGACAGGGCGTTGCCGTAATAGAAGTTGAGCGACCGAATCTCGATCTTGGGCGGCCCCGTGTCGACCAAGTCGGGCGGCCCGGGCGGGAGAGGTCCCCGCGACTTCAGGCGTCTCGGCGTCTTGGCGGAGGGAATCATCGGCCGGAGCCCCGCTGTGCCTGCAGCAGGGACAGGATGATGCGCGCCGAGACGCTGAGGACGAGTATGCCGAGCGTGATGATGAGCGCGCCGGCCCAGGCCAGTTGCTGCCATTCCTTGTACGGGCTCAAGGCAAATTGAAAGATGACCACCGGCAAATTCGCCATGGGCGCGTTCAGGTGCGTGCTCCAAAACTGATTGTTGAGCGCGGTGAAGAGGAGCGGTGCGGTTTCCCCGCTGATCCGCGCGACCGCCAGCAAGAGTCCCGTGACGATGCCGCTGCGCGCCGCCGGATACAATACGCTCACCACGGTCCGCCAGGGATACGCCCCCAGCGCGGCGGAGGCATCCTTCATGCCCGGAGGCACGAGATTGAGCATGTCCTCGGTGGTGCGCAGCGTGACCGGAATCGCCAGGATCGCCAGGGCCATGGAACCCGCAATCGCCGAGAAGTGGCCCATCGGAACCACGACGATCTCGTAGATGAACAGGCCGATGATGATCGACGGAGCGCTCAGGAGCACGTCGTTGATGAAGCGGACGGCAATGCTCAAGCGGGAGTCGCGCCCGTATTCCGCCAGGTAGGTGCCCGCCAGCACGCCGACGGGGGCGCCGATCAGGATACCGAGCAGCGTCATGACGGCGCTTCCGTAAAGCGCGTTGAGCAGGCCGCCCTCGCCGCCCGGCGGCGGCGTCATCTGCGTGAACACCTGCCGCGACATGCCCGACACGCCGTGCGTGATCAGCGTCCAGAGAATGGCGGCCAGACAGGCCAGGCCGATCAGGGTCGCGATCAGGGACAGAGCGAGGAATACCCCGTTTTTTGCCTTGCGAAAGGCGCGCCGATTCATGGGCTATCCCGAGACCCGGCGCTCGAGCCGGCGCAGCATCGCCTGCGCCGCCGCAATGACCGAGAAGGTGATGATGAACAGGAGCAACCCGAGTGCAATCAGCGACGAGGTGTACAGGTCGCCGACGGCTTCGGTGAACTCGTTGGCGATGGACGACGAGATGGTCGTTCCCGGCGCCAGCAGCGATGAACTGATGCGATGCGCATTTCCGATGACGAAGGTCACCGCCATGGTCTCCCCCAAGGCCCGCCCCAGCCCCAGCATGATGCCGCCCGCGATGCCCGCCCGTGAATACGGGACTACCACGTGCCAGATGACCTCCCAGGTGGTCGCCCCGAGACCATATCCGGATTCCTTGAGCATGGTGGGCACGGTGTCGAACACGTCGCGCATGGTCGCGGCGATGAACGGCAGGACCATGATGGCCAGCACCACGCCCGCCGTCAGTATGCCGATTCCATAGGGAGGACCCATGAAAAGCTTGTTGAGCCCGGGTATCGAGTGCGCATGCTCGATCAACCAGGGCTGAGTGTGGCGCTGCAAGACCGGCGCGAGCACGAACAGCCCCCAGATGCCGAAGATGATGCTCGGCACCGCCGCCAGCAGTTCGACCGCCGTGCCGATCGGACGCTTCAACATGGGCGGACACATTTCAGTCAGAAACAGGGCGATGCCGAAGCCCGCCGGCACGGCAATCGCCATGGCGATGAGGGAAGTCACCACGGTGCCGTAAATCGGCGCCAATGCGCCGTATTCGTCCGTGACCGGGTTCCAGACCTCGCGTTATCACGAACGAAAATCCGAAATGGCGCAGGGCCGGCCACGCGCCGATCAGCAGGGAGACCGCAACCCCGCCGAGAATGAGCAGGACCAGTATCGCGGCCGCCAGGGTCGCGACCTTGAAGCTCCTCTCGTAAACCAGTTGCTTTGCGGCGTGCCTCGGGTCGATGATCGCCACGATGTCAGTTTCGCTCCCGGACGCGGGTTTGATCTAGGCCGGAACCTTAGACTCCCGAGGTCACTACTTGCCGCTCCACACGGGATGCCCGCCCGACATGATGCTGGACTTCCAGGTGGCCTCGACCTGGCCAACCAACGATGCGGGGAGCGGCACGTAGTCGAGATCGGCGGCCATGCCCGCGCCGTCCTTCAAGGCCCAGGCGAAGAACTTCAGCGCCTCGCCCGCCGCGGCCGGATCCGGCGACTCCCGGTACATCAGGATGAAGCTCGCGCCCGTGATCGGCCAGCTCTTCGCGCCATCCTGGTTGGTGAGGATGAGATAATAGCTGTCGGAATGCGCCCAGTCGGCGTTCGCCGCCGCGGCCTGAAAGGTTTCCGCGCTCGGCCCGACGGGCTTGCCCGCCTTGTTGAGCAGCATGGCGTAGGACATTTTATTCTGCTTCGCATAGGCGTACTCGACGTAGCCGATGGCGCCGTCGGTCTGCGTGGTCATGTTGGCCACCCCCTCATTGCCCTTCGCGCCGATGCCGACGGGCCATTGCACGGATGAGTTGGCGCCGATGGTCGATTTGAACTTGGCGCTTTCCTTGGACAAGTAATCCGAAAAGAGGAAATTGGTGCCGGAGCCGTCCGACCGGTACACCGGCGCGATCGCCGTGCCCGGAAGCGCGAGCTTCGGATTGAGCCGCTTGATCTGCGGGTCGTCCCACTTGGCGATGTCGCCGAGATAAATGGCGGCGATGGTCGCGCCGTCCAATTGCAGCTGTCCCGGGGCGATGCCCTTGACGTTCACCACAGGGACGACTCCGCCGATGACCATCGGAAATTGAACCAGGCCCGCGGCCTTCAAGTCATCGGGCTTCAGCGGCATGTCGGAGGCGCCGAACGTGACTGTCTTCGCCTTGATCTGCTTGATGCCGCCGCCCGAGCCGATGGACTGATAGTTGAGGCCGACTCCGGTGAGCTTCCGGTAGGCGTCCGCCCATTTCGAATAGACCGGATAGGGGAAGGTGGCGCCGGCGCCTGAAATGTCGACCGCCCCGGCGATGTTGGACCCGAGGGCCGCGGTGCACAGCAGCGCGGCGGCGCCGATCGCCAACGAATGTTTGATGTTCATCATTGCAATGCTCCGCATGAGGGCGCGCCTTTCTGGGTGTGGGTCGGCCCGGAGGGCCGATAATAACTTGCGAGTATCGATGCCCGAGATTTCATTGTGATGACCGTCCCGCAGTCGCCAGGTCGGCGCGGGATCCGTGAACGCTCACTCGTGATAGTCGGATGCGGCCGTGGGATCAGCGGCTCCGCCCCGCCCACCGAGCGCATTGAACGCGGGGGTGAGCACGATTGCGATGGCGAGATTGAGCACCACGGTATACGCGGCAGTGTAACCTGGAAAGGTATGTGCGCCTATCACGAGCGCAAATGTCGGAGTCAACTTGCTCGCCACCGCCATGGCAGTACCCGCGTAGGTGCCCGCGGCCCATCCCGCGAGCAGCGCCCATGAATTGAACCAGCGCGTGTACGCGCCCAGCATCACCGCGGGCAGGGTTTGGATGATCCAGATGCCGCCCAGGAGCTGCAGTTGAATGGCGTACTGCGTCGGGACGAAGAGTATGAACACCAGCGCACCGGCCTTCACCAGCAGCGAGGCGATCTTGGCGACACGCGCCTCCTCCCGGCCGGTGGGATTCGGGTTGATGAACTCGCGGTGAATATTGCGCGAGTACAGGTTGGCGGCGGCGATCGACATGATGGCCGCCGGCACGAGAGCGCCGATGCCGATCGCGGCGAAGGCGATGCCGACGAACCATGAGGGAAAGCTGTGCAGTAGGAGCGCCGGAACGGCGAAATTGTTGCCGAATTGCTTGAATCCGGCCGCGTACTCGGGAAGCTTGTCGACACCGGCGGCGATGACGAAGAAACCCAGCAACGCGAGAAGCCCCAGCATGAACGAGTAGCCAGGCAGCATCGCCGCATTACGGCGGATGGCCCGCCCGCTGCTCGCGCTCAGGATGCCCGTGAGCGAGTGCGGATACAGGAACAGCGCGAACGCCGAGCCCAGCGCCAGCGTCGCATAGGCGCTGTAGGATCCCGTGGTGCCCGGACCCGGAATCGCCAGCAGGAGCTTCTTGGCCGGCACGGCTGCGAAGATCTTGTCGAAGCCGCCGAGTTCGATCGGAATGACGATCACGGCCGCGAGCGCCGTGACGTAGATGAGGACGTCCTTGACCACCGCGATCGAGGCGGGCGCACGCAGGCCGCTCGAATAAGTGAAGGCCGCCAGCACCAGGAAGGCGAGGATCAACGGCAGATCGCCCGCAAGGCCCGATCCCGACACCCCCAGCGCCCCGATCACGACCTGGATGCCGACGAGCTGCAACGCGATGTAGGGCATGGTCGCGACGATGCCGGTGAGCGTAACCGCGAGGGCGAGCCAGCGATTGCCGAACCGGCCCCGCACGAAATCGCCCGCGGTGATGTATCCGTGCCGGTGGCACACGTGCCAGAGGCGGCGAAACACCAGGAATAGCAGCGGATAAATGATGACCGTATAGGGCACCGCGAAGAAGGCGACGGCACCGGCCCCGAACGCGAGCGCAGGCACCGCGATGAACGTGTACGCGGTGTAGACGTCGCCGCCCACCAGGAACCAGGTGATGAGCGTGCCGAAGCGCCTACCCCCCAGTCCCCACTCGTGCAGCTGGTCGAGATCGCCGCGGCGCCAGCGGGCGGCGGCGAATCCCAGCCACGATATGAGGCCGAAAATCACGGCAAAGATGCCGAGCGCAACCCAGTTCACGTCGCTCACCTTTCGGATCCTTTCGCTAGTGGTCAGTCGCGAAATAGACGACCGCGGTGAGCAGCGCGCTGACGAGCACCCACAGCAGCTGGAACCAGTAGAAAAAGGGGATGCCGAAGAGCGTCGGGTCGATCTTGTTGTAGAAGGGCGGCCACAACGCCACCACGAACTGAATTCCGAAGAGGAGGTACCACCAGCTCCAGCCCCTGCGCTTCTTGCCCGTATCGTCCGTCATGGCACCCTCCAGCGGCCCCCTCCCCCGCGGAGCCTCCAAGGTCCCCGTTGCGGGATCCCATTGCGCGCCCCCCTCCGCGACCGACTCCGGCCTCATGACCCCGCAGCGAGGTCATGAGGCCGATACATAGCATACTTCGAATCAGAACTTATAGCGGATGCCAATCGTCGGGTTTACGCTGATCCTTTGCAGGTACCCCTCCGACAATCCATTGTAGACCACGGAGTACATCAGGCCGGCATAGGCGTCGAAGCGCTTGGTCAGCCGGTAGTCCGCGTCGAACGAGACCGCGTCGAGAGCACCGCTGCAGGTGCCGGAGACGTTGGTGGAGCAGTTGGCATTCTTGCCGGTGCCGTAGGCGCTCTGGTGATACCCATAATAGGCGACGGCCAGATCGAGGTTCGGAACCACCGTGTACCGGGCGCCGGCCCAGTAGACCTGCAGGATCTTCTCGACCGTGTAGGCGTCGTTGTTCACGAAGGCCAGCCGGTAGCCGCCGATGTCGACATAGCCCGGCTGCAACGGCGTCGACGGGTTCTCGAACTTGATGT
Source organism: uncultured Gammaproteobacteria bacterium (assembly GCA_963707765.1). GTDB lineage: Bacteria > Pseudomonadota > Gammaproteobacteria > Steroidobacterales > Steroidobacteraceae > Bog-1198. Next base: position 1,883,157 of record CAVPQZ010000001.1, read on the forward strand.
TCTCGTAGCCCGCGAAGAATTTCAGCGCGCCCATGTTGTAGAGGCCCATGAGCCCGAAGGTCGTATTGTCGGACACGGTGCCGGTGATCGCGTTGGTCGCGGTGATCCCGAGGCTCCCGGGGACGGGCACCGCCGGGGCAACCACCGGCTGGGCCAGGGTCGGCAATTCCGCCACTTGCGCCGCGCTCAAGATGCCCGCGGCAATGGCGTCGTACTGCTTCACGTAGATCGCGTCGACCGAGGCGCCGGCAAATTCGAAGCCGAGATCGCCCTGAATCGCCGTATTGCCGCCGCCGGTCGACTGGTTGAACTTGTACATCAGCCCCAGGTGCACCAGGTGATTGAAATTCGCCACATACTTGAGCGAATCATCCAGCCGGCGATCCTCCGTGTCGCCGCCGCCCCCTGCGGTGCCCGACAAACCGATCACCGAGAAGGCCTGCGAGGCGTAGTTCGGGTCGTACTTCGAGATGCCGTCCGCGAGCAGCGTGTTCTGGCGTCCGAAGGTGAAGGTGCCGAAGGTCGGCGAGCTGAAACCGGCAAAGGCCTGCTGAAACGGCTGGCCGGCCACGCTGGTGTCGATGCCAGTGGTCCGGTTGGCCAGCGCCACGCCGTTGTTCACGGTCACCGATTTCAAGCCGTCGCTGATGTTGCCGGACTGGGGGTTGAAGAAGGTCTCGAGCTTGAACACGCCCGACCAATCGCCCATTTCCGGAATCGGTTCCAGACCCTGCAGGCCGATGCGGGATTGGCTCATGTTGCTGGGGGTGACGCCGAACACCGACCGGTTGCTGTCGGACTGCACGATGTCGTTGCTGCCGGCCGGGAAATACGGACTGATCGGCGCGCCGTGCGTTTCGTACTGCAGGCCGACGTCGACGATTCCGTACAGGGTGATGCCGTGCCAGGTGAGGCTGTCGTCCGAGGAGGCCGCGGTTTGCGCCAGTGCGGCGGATGTGGTCAACGTGCCGAGCAGCGCTGCGCCGCCCAAGCCAAAGAGGACCTGGTGAATTCGTTCCTTGAGTTGCGCGATTTTTTGGTTCGTCACTGTCTGCTCCGGTGTTACAACACGGCGGAATTTAATCCAGGAATTGTTACAAATAAATGACAATCATGAATATTCCCGTATGTTCAATGCAACATCAAATCCAGCGGTCGAGAAATTCACTGTATGGAACAATAAGTTGGGGTAACCGTAAGCGGGTTCTTGGGTGACTGAAAATTGTTGCTATAAAACAACACATTCCGACCGCTGCTTGGTTGCCCGGCGGATGGCCTTGAACCCGCGGTCGCCGGCGGCGCCTAATTCCAAGCGTGCGCCGGCTTGGGGCGCGCCGAGCGATGCCTGCGTGGCGCGGCCAGCGCAATGGTGAAACCATGAAGGGGTCTGTCCCTGCCGGATTCGGATTGGCGCTCATCGGTTTGAGCGCGCTAGGAGGCTGCGGCGCCTACGCAGCCTACGAGAAATGCGGCTTCCGTGGTTGCCCGGGCGATGCCGCCATCACCGCCGAGGTGCAACGGCTCTTCGCGGAGCACCCCGCGCTCGGACCGCCCAACGTGATCGACGTGCATTCGGTCGACCACGTCGTGTACCTCACGGGTCTGCTCGACACCGACGTCGAGCGCCAATTGGCCGAATCGACGGCCCGGGAGGTCAAGGACGTCGCACGGGTCGTGGACTCCATCGGGCTCAGCAGCAACCGCTGACCCGGGCGCCTGGCGGTCCCATCTACTCCCACGGCGATTCGATTCGTGGAACACTGCCGCAGTTGCACCAGCTGGCTTCCGATTCATGCCCCAAGGCCCCCGCGCGAACGCCTCGAACCACCCGCTTCAGGGGATAGACCCGCGGCACAGCCTGGTGGCCCGCATCATCTGGCTCGTGATTGCGCTGGCGGCGAGCTTTGCCACGGCCGCGTCGATCTGGGTGGGAGGCGTTGCGCGCGAAATCGTCGTCCAGCAGCACCTTCGCCGGCTGGTGCTCGAATCCGACCAGCTCGCCTCGGACCTGGAGCAGGCCATGACCGCCCGCCTTCAGGCGCTGCATGACGCGCCCGACCGGGTTGCCAGTCCGGCAACCTTTGATCGTCTGGCGGCGAGTCCGGGCCTGTGCTGGATCGCCTTGGCCGGCGCCGACGGTCGTGTCGTCGCCGGCGACGGCACGATCGCGGCAGGAAGCGACGTGAGCGGGCAACCCTGGTTTGCCCTGGGGCGATCAGGCCCGTGGCTCGGCGTGATCGGTACTGGTGCTGCGACTCCGCTGCTGGGCGATTTCTCGGCGCCGCTGAAAGACGCCGGCGGCCGGACCATCGGCGTCGCCGCAGCGCATTTGGCGTCACCATGGACCGCCCGGGACACGGGAACCCTCAGGGCTTCCGTGGATCGAAATGCCGCCGGCGTCCTGGTGCTGGACGACGCGGGGGTGGTCGTGGTGGGCGCCGGGGCGCGCACCCGTCCCTGGAACGGCCTGGCGCTGGAACAAATGCCGCCGATCGATCTTGCGGACGTCCCCGCCCCGGCCGCGCCGCACTTCGAGCGGCTGCCGGACGGCCGGATCGTCGTGGTCGCTCGTGCATCGGCGAGCCTCGCAGGAGAATGGCCCGCCGCGCATTGGCAGGTGCAGCTCACCGAGTCGAAGGAGGTCGTGTATGCGCGCGCCAATGCGCTCGCGGGGCGCATCTTGTGGATCTCGGCATTCTTGGGCGCGGCCACGGCACTCATCGGGGCGCTCGGCGCGCGTCAGCTCACGAATCGCCTCAAACGATTGACCGAATCGGCCGCCGCCGCCGGCCGCAGCGAAAATGCGCGCATCGAAGTTCCGCGCGGGCGCGACGAGGTTACCCAGCTGGCCACCGCGTTTGCGAAGATCCTGGACGACCTGCGGCAGGAGCGCACCGAGCTCTTGATGCTGAGCGCGGAGCTCGAGCGCCGCGTTGCCGTGAGGACGCGCGAAATCGATCGCCTCGCGGAAGAGTCCCGGTACGCCGCCATCGTGCGCGAACGGCTGAAGATCGCGCGCGACCTGCACGACACGCTCGCGCATTCCATGATGGCCATGCTGAGCGAGGTTCGATTCCTGCGCAGGCTCCAGGCGCACGATCCGGCGGCCTTGCCCGCCGAGCTGTCCCGCGCCGAGGAGGTCGCCCGCGAAGGATTGCAGGAAGCGCGCACGGCGATCGCGCAGATGCGCCTCAACGCGGTGCGCGACACCGGTCTGGGCCCGGCGCTCGTCGGAGCCTTCGACCGATTCCTGGACCGCACAGGTCTGACCGGCACCTATGACGCCGATCCCGCCGCCGCGCGGGCCGGCGACGAGCGCGCGGAAACCCTGTTTCGAATGGCCGAGGAGGCCCTGCGCAACATCGAGAAACACGCCATGGCCAGCCGGGTCGAGGTATCGCTGAAGATGCAGGTCGACGACCGTCTCTGCCTTCGCATCGCCGACGACGGGGTCGGCTTCGATGCGCGCGCGCCGCATCCCGGACATTATGGCCTCGTCGGTCTGGCCGAACAGGCCCACCTGATCGGCGCCGAACTTCACATCGACAGCGCCCCGGATCGGGGCACGACATTGAGCGTGGCCCTGCGGCTCGCGCCGGAAGCGCTTTGAGGCTCGATGAAGCGCTTTAACGCTCGACGAAACGAGGGTTTTTTGCCAACCTCTGCACAAGGCCGATCGGAGACGTCATGCGAAGACCCCTGTCGATCACATTGCTGGTGATGGTGATGGCGGCGCAGTCGGCCGTCGCGGAGCCCTGCACCGGATTCAAGTGGGACGTGAGCCGGGAACTCGCGCTCTTTGCCACGTTAAGCGCGCCGCTGTCCGCAGGCAAGGACACCGCGTCGGCCGCGCCGGTCTCCGTCGATCGCCTCTACGAGCTGACGCTGCTCCCGCAGGGCCAGGTCGCCTTCGCGACGCCGCCCGGGAGGCCTTCCGCCAGTGAGGGCGCATATGCCGGCCTCGCCGAGCTTCGCCTGGAAGCCCCCGGCAACTATCGCATCGCCGTCGATGCGCCCCTGTGGATCGACGTGGTGGCGAACGGCAAGCTCTTGGCTCCCACCGATTTTCAGGGCCAGCACGCCTGTGAGGGGCCTCACAAGATCGTCGAATTCAATCTGACCGGCACGACGCGATTTGTGGTGCAATTGAGCGGCTCTGGTCAGGCCACGGTGCGGATGACCGTAACCCGCGCGCCCGCGAGAACGCTCTGACAGCCGGAGCTTGCCGGCGTCGCGCGCGAATGCCAAAAGGCGCCGGCGCCCCTCTTACGGCATAAGTAAACTAAAACCGTCCTGGCGCGTTTATTGAACTGGGACTGCCATTGGCGGTCGAATTTGTGAGATCGAAGCGCGTCACTTCGACGCAGAAAGATCATGCTTGAAACGGCGGCGAGAGCCCGCGTGGCGCGTCGCCGGTGCTGAATACGGATGGTGAGTATATGAAGACCCGAACCAAGCTTCGCCCGACCCTGCTGCTTGCGTCCATGGCCGCCCTGGCGCTATCCGCCGGCCCCGCGCTGGCGCAAAACCATGCCGGGGGAGGGCATTTCGGAGGCCCGGCGGGCGGCCATTATTATGGACACGGCGGCTACGGCGGCTATCCCGGCTGGCATGGCGGTTATTACGGCGGCTGGGGATGGCGTGGCGGCTACTACGGTGGTTGGGGCGGCTGGGGTTGGGGCGGCCTCGGGCTCGGTCTCTACTTCGCGGCATTGCCGCCCTACTACGCCACGTACTGGTGGGGTGGAGTGCCCTATTACTACGCCGACAATACCTACTATGTTTACGACGGCAATCTCGGACAGTACGAGACCGTCGCTCCGCCCGCGGAACTGCAGCAGAAGGTGGCGGCTCAGGGCCCGCCGCCCGGGCAGGCGCCGGTCGGCACCGACCTGATCGCGTATCCCGCGAAGGGGCAGACCGAGGAACAGCAGCGCACCGACAAATTCGAATGCCACCGGTGGGCCGCGTCGCAAACCGGGTTCGACCCGACTCAGGGTGCGACCGCGTCGGCGACAGCGGACAAGCGCACCGATTACATGCGCGCGCAGGCTGCCTGCTTGGAAGGCCGGGGCTATAGCGTCAAGTAGCCCCGCGGGGCGGCCTGGCTCCGGAGGCCAGGCCGGCTCCTACGAGGCCAGGAGCAGCTCGAGCGTTCTGAAATAGACTTGGGCCAGACGCTCGATGTCGGCTACTCTTACGCATTCATTGACCTTGTGGATGGTGTCGTTGACCACCCCCAGTTCGATGACCTGAGCGCCCAGGGGCGCGATGAAGCGCCCGTCTGACGTGCCGCCTCCGGTCGATAATTTCGGATCGAGCCCGAGCTGCTCGCGTACGGCCTGGCAGGCGGCATTGGACAGCGCTCCTCCCGGCGCAGTGAGAAACGGCAGGCCGGAAACGAACCACTCGAGCGTATGCTTCACCGCGTGCTTGGCCAGCACCGCTTCGACGGTGGCCTGGAGCCGCTCGACGCTCTGCTCCGTCGAGAATCGCAGGTTGAATCGCGCCTTGAGCTCGCCCGGAATCACGTTCGGGGCGCCTGTTCCCGCCGATATGTTGGAGATCTGGAAAGTGGTCGGCTGGAAGTGCGCATTTCCCTGATCCCAGGTCATTGAGGTCAGCTCCGCGAGCGCGGGCGCGAGCGCGTGCACCGGATTATCCGCGAACTGCGGGTAGGCGATGTGGCCCTGCACGCCGTGCACGGTCAGCCGTCCGCTCAAGGATCCGCGACGGCCGATCTTGATGGTGTCGCCCAGCACCTTCTCGCTCGAGGGCTCCCCCACCAGGCACCAGTCGATCGTCTCGCGACGATCGCGCAGCAGTTCCACCACCCGGCGCGTGCCGTCCACGGACGGCCCCTCCTCGTCGCTGGTGATGAGGTAGGCGATGGTGCCCCGATGATCGGGGTGGCGGCGGACGAATTGCTCGGTGGCCATCACCATGGCGGCGAGGCCGCTCTTCATATCCGCAGCGCCGCGCCCATACAGCATCCCGTCCTCGATGACGGGCGTGAACGGATCGGAGCGCCAGTCGTCGGCCGGGCCCGGCGGTACGACATCGGTGTGTCCCGCGAAACAAAACAGGGGCCGCTCACGGCCGCGCTTCGCCCAGAAATTGTCCACCGGACCGAAGCGCAGATTTTCCACCTCGAACCCGACGGCCTCGAGGCGCGCCGCCATCAGCGGCTGGCATCCGGCATCCGTGGGGCTGACAGAAGCCCGCGAGATCAAGTCCCGGGTCAACTCCAGCACTGTGGACATCAGAACCGCAGCACGGGGGGCCGGCGCCGCAGATTGGCCCACAGACCGAAGGCGCCGAGCGCGACTGCCGCGATGAGCACCCACGCGGGCATGGCGAGACCCAGAAAGCGCCAATTGACCTTGGCGCACTCGCCCGACCCGGTCAGGACCTTGACCAGCACGTCGGTCAGCGGAAAGACCTTGAGCATGAAGTCGAGCGAGGCACCGCACGCCGGCACGGCGTCCGGCGGCAGACTTTGAATGTAGAGCTGACGCGCGGCCACGCCGATCGTGGCGCCGGCCGCCATCACCAGCAGTGCGGCATACGCCCGGCGGCCCCAGGACACGGGATCATGCAGCGCGGCGGCCGCAAAAAACACACCGATGGCGAAGACGCCGACGCGCTGGAAAATGCAGAGCGGACAAGGATCGAGGTGCATGACGAACTGAGCGTAGTACGCGTACGCCAGCAGCGCGGCGCACGCGAAGGCGCCCAGCGAATTGGCGGTGCGTGAATTCATCAGCGGCGGGCGATGGCGTTGGCCGCGTCGATTTGCTTGGCGACGTCCTCGAGCGCCGTATGGCGTACGTCTTTGCCGTGGACCATGTAGATCACGTACTCGCAGATGTTCTTGGCATGATCGCCGATGCGCTCGAGCGCCCGCACGACCCACATGATCTCGAGCGCCCGCCGTATGGTGCGGGGATCCTCCATCATGAAGGTGATGCTTTGACGTTGGATGGCCTCGTACTCCTCGTCGACCAGCCGGTCTTCCTGGGCGGTGCGCAGCGCCGCCTGCGAATCCATGCGTGCGAAGGCATCGAGAGCGTCGTGCACCATTTGCGCGACCTGCCTTCCTAAGTGCTTGACTTCCCGGTACTTGTCCGCGGGCCGCTCCATCGTCGCGAGCTGCGAGGCGATGTAGCCGATTTTCTCGCCCTCGTCGCCGATTCTCTCGAGGTCCGTGATGGTCTTGATGATGGCGACGATGACCCGCAGGTCGCCCGCCGCCGGCGCCCGCAGCGCCAGGATCCGGCTGCATTCCTCGTCGATGGAAACCTCCATCCCGTTGACCTTGTAGTCGTCGGTGGCCACCGATTCGCCAAGCTGGCTGTCCCCGTCGACAAGGGCGGTGATCGCCTTGTGGAGCTGCTGCTCGACGAAGCCGCCCATCTGCAGCACCTGGTTGCGCACCTTTTCCAGGTCCTCGTTGAAGCGCCGGGAAATGTGATGGGTCAAATCGGCCGTTTCCATGATCGTATACCTTGCCAGAAAGCCTTCGAGAACTTGGCCCGCGGTCCCGAACTTCATCCGTCCGGAATCCCGTTTCACCCGCCGCGCCCGGCTCGCAGGGCGCCCGGTTCGTTCGCTGATCGTTTACAGCCGATCAACCGGCCCGTCAATAGCTTGCACGATAAATGTGACGCTACGCACTCGCTGTTGCCGACAGCGCCCGGCGCCACACCCGCTGATGGGGGAAATGACAGGTAAACGTGCTGCCCTTGCCTTCGACGCTCTGCACGTCGAGCCACGCGCCATGACGCTGCAACGCGTGCTTAACGATCGCAAGTCCCAGACCCGAACCGCCGCGGTCGCGCGACCGCCCCACGTCGACGCGATAGAATCGTTCGGTCAACCGCGGTATATGTTCGGCGGGAATGCCGATGCCATTGTCGATCACCGAGAAACAAGCGCCGTCCTCGTCGGACCACCAGCGCATGCGCACCACACCATCGGACATCGTGTACTTGATCCCGTTCACCAGGATGTTGGTGAAGGCCGACTCGATCTCCTGGGGGGACCCGAACAAGCCATCCTCCGACTCGAGATCGAGGGAAATCTGCCGCGGCCGGTTGGCGGCCGCCAGCGCATCCCGGTGCAGCCGCTCGAGCATCTTGGGTACGTCGATGCCTTCGCGCGGCGCTTCGCCGTCCGTGGACTCCAGGCGCGACAGCTCGAGCAGATCCGTGATGATGGCGTTCATGCGCAGCGCCTGCGCCCGCATGTCTCGAATCGGGCCCGCCCAGGTCTGGTCGATGGCCGGGTCTTCCGCGAGCGTGTCGAGATAACCCGAGATCACGGTGAGGGGCGTGCGCAGTTCATGGGAGGCATTCGCCACAAAGTCCTTGCGGGTGGCCTCCAGGCGCATTTGCCGGGTGACGTCCCGGACCAGCAGCAGCGACTGACCGACGCCGTAGGGCACCAGCTGCAGCGCCAGATGGAGCTCGGCGTGCACGGGCGGACGAATGATCACCGGTACCGCAAAATCCTCGCCGTGCAGGTACCGGACGAACTCGGGAGAGCGGATCAGGTTGTCGACCCGCAATCCGACGTCGATTGGGCGCTTCAGACCGAGCAGACGGGCGGCCTGGCGATTGAACCAGACGATGTCGTTCTGGCTGCTCAGGATGATGACGCCGTCCGGAAGCGCGGCGGTCGAGCGGCGCAGTTCCCGGTACAGCTGGACCAGCCGTTGCTTGTGAAATTGCTTGCGGCGATGCAGCCGCACGATCTGGCCGATGACATCTCCCCAGATACCGCCGAGATTCGGCGGATCGATCTGCGACCGCAGGCGCAACCAGCGGTCCAGACGATGCAGATTCAGCAGCTGCCATCCGAGGTACAGGCAGGCGGTCCCCAGCAGCCACAGCCAGATGGGTCCGATCAGCAGGCCTGCGCACACGCCGGCCAGCAGAATACCCGCGAGCCGCGCCAAGGCGAAAGTCCACATGGATGCCATGGGATGGAGATTGTCCGTCTTAGGTTTCCCGCGCGGAGAACCGGTAGCCGGAGCCGCGCACGGTCTGGACCAGCCGCTCCAGCAGAAAGGGCTCGAGCGCCTTGCGCAGCCGACGGATGTGCACGTCGACCGTCCGCTCCTCCACGTAAGTATTGCCCCCCCAGACCCGGTCGAGCAACTGCCCGCGCGTAAATACCCGCTCCGGGTGGGTCATGAAGAAGTGCAGCAGGCGGTATTCGGTGGGCCCCAGCGGAATCTCCCGGTTGCCCGCGCTGACTCGATGGCTGGAATCATCCAGCTTGAGCCCCTCGACTTCGACGGTGTCCGCGGCACCGGCCGGCGCCGCGCGGCGCAGCACCGCTTGAATTCGTGCCAGCAGCTCCCGCGACGAGAACGGCTTGGTGATGTAGTCGTCCGCTCCGCCTTCCAGCCCGCTGACCTTGTCTTGTTCCTCGGCGCGGGCGGTCAGCATGATCACCGGGATCTCCTCGGTATCCTTGGCGCGCTTCAGCGACCGCGTCAGTTCCAGCCCGCTCATGTCAGGCAGCATCCAATCGATCAGCATCAGATCGGGGCGCACGTCGGCGATGCATGCGCGTGCCTCACGGCAATCCTCGGCCTCGCGGACCTCGTAGCCGGCACGACGCAACCCGAAGGCGATCATGTCCCGAATGCTCTTCTCGTCCTCCACGATGAGGATGCGCTTTGCCGTCATGTACCGCTAGTCCGTTGATTATTCTAAAAGCCGCTATTACAACCGTGCCGCGTGACAGTTCCGTGACTGGGCATAACGCGGCCTCGCGCTCACCCGCGCCGCTCCAATTCCGTGAGGGCAACCTTGTCCCGTACGTACAGGGGCGTGAGCTGCGCGGGGTCCACTTCCTCCCCCGCCTCGAACCGCTTCGCAGCGAGGCGCACCGTGTCGCGGGCGTCCGGCAGCGCCCGGTCGGCCCCGGGGGGCAGCCAGATGGCACCCGACGCGGCCAATGCCGGGTAGGCGGCGAAGCCTCGCCCGATGCCGTGGACCGCGCCGGTGAAGGGCAACTCGATCGTCGTGGCGGCGCCGACGGCAGGCATTCCGCAGGCTACCGGATGCCCGTCGGCTCCCGCCCGGTAGCATCCCCAATACACCTCGCCCATCCGGGCATCGAGACACGCCAGCACCTGGTCGGCGCCGCCGCGTATCGCCTGGCACGCCAGCGCCTCCAGCGTGCTCACGCCGACCACCGGCACGCCCGCTCCGAATGCCAGGCCCTGCGCGACCGACACGCTGATCCGCACTCCCGTGAACGCCCCGGGCCCGACGCTCGCCGCGATGCCGTCGAGCATCGCAAGCCCGAGGCCGGCCTGCTCGAGGACGCCGTCGACCATCGCCAGGATACGTTCGGCGTGCCCGCGCCCGACCTCTTCGAAGGCTCCGAACACGCCGCGTTCGGTCAAAATGGCCACCGAACAAGCTTCGGTCGCGGTGTCGAGCGCCAGCAGCCGCATGTTCAAGCGGCCGGCGCCGCAGAAGGCTGCGCGCGCCTCGCCGCGAGCCGCTCGGTGAGAAACTGCCGCGCCGCGGTGCCGTCGGTGATGACCGGGCTTGGCGGCAGGGCCTTCAGGAACGCCCGGCCATACCCCTTGGTCGTGAGCCGTGGATCCCCGAGGACAATCACGCCGAAATCGTCGAAATCGCGGATCAACCGGCCGACGCCCTGCTTCAAGGCGAGCACGGCCTGCGGCAGTTGATATTCGTTGAAGGGGTTGCCGCCGCGCCGCCGGATGCCCTCGAGGCGGGCCTTGAGCAGCGGATCGTCGGGTGATGCGAATGGAAGCTTGTCGATGGCCACGATGGACAGCGCTTCGCCTTTGACGTCGACGCCCTCCCAGAAGCTTCCCGTCGCCAGCAGCACCGCACAGCCCAGTTCGCGAAAACGAGTCAGGAGCGCCTCGCGCGGGGCCTGGCCCTGAACCAGCACGGGAAACGGCGGCTCGGGGAATTGCGCCTTGAGCGCAGCCACGCCCTCGGCCAGGCCGCGATAGCTGGTGTACAGCAGGAATGCCCGGCCGCCGCTGGCTTCGAGCAAAGGCGCACAGGCCGCGATGAACTTGGCCGCGAACTGTGCGCTCTGCGGTTCGGGCATGTTGCGCGGCAGATAGATGCGGGCCTGATCGCGGTAATCGAAGGGACTGCCGATATGCAGCGTACGCGCCTCGGGAAGCCCGATGCGGTTCGCGAAGTGGGAGAAATCATCCCCGATGGCGAGGGTTGCCGAGGTGAACACCCAGGCGCAGGGCCGCGCCTCGATGTAGCCCCGCAATCGATCCGCGACCTCGAATGGCGTGTACTGCAGGGACAAGCCGCCCGGCGTCGCTTCCACCCAGCGCAGGCCGGACTCCTCCGACACGTCCGTCAGGGCGCTTAAGGTCACCGCGAGACCGTGAGCCCGGCGCGCGCAGCTTGCCGTGCCGCCGCCGGCGCCCAGGCCGTCGATTTCGGCGGCCAGGCGCGCAAGGTCGGTCGCGAGCTCCGGCAACACGTCCAGGAACGACTCGGGGAGACTCGCCCATTCGTGGCGGTCCGCATTCGAGGGGAAGCTGCCCCGCAGATCGTCGAGATGCCCTTCGATGACCGCGACTTCGCCGGCGATCGCCGGCGCGCGCACGCCGGCCGCGGTCAGCTCGGCGCCGAGATCGCGCAGCAGAACCTGCGCCTGCCGGACCGACCAGTTCTGCCCGAAGAACTGCGCCGCGATATCGGGAACCTGATGGGCTTCGTCCAGAATGACCGCCTCCGCCCCCGGCAGGAGGTCACCGAAGCCCTCGTCCTTGAGCGTGAGGTCGGCGAGCAGCAAGTGGTGATTCACCACCACGACGTCGGCTGACTGTGCATTGCGCCGGGCGGCGATCACGTGGCAGCGAGAGAACTGTGGGCACTCCTGCCCGAGGCAATTCTCCCGGGTCGAGGTGATCATCGGCCATGCCGGGGACTGTTCCGGCAGGTCGGCAAGCTCCGCCAAATCGCCGGACGAGGTCGTGGACGCCCAGCGGGAGATGCGCGAGAGCATCCGGGACATGCCCCGCTCGCCCGCCCATAGCGAAGGCTGCTGCAGCCCGAGTTCCAAGCGGTGCCTGCACAGGTAATTCGCCCGTCCCTTGAGCAGCGCCACCTTTGCCGGCAGCCCCATCGCCTGCGCAAGCAGCGGAATGTCCCGGCGATACAGTTGATCCTGCAGCGTGCGGGTTCCGGTCGAGATGATGACGCTGCGGCCGGACAGAAGCGCCGGCACGAGATACCCGAAGGTCTTGCCGGTGCCGGTGCCCGCCTCGATGATGAGCGGTTCCGCGCGGGCCAGCGCCAAACCCACGGCCGCCGCCATTGCCGCCTGCTCCGGGCGAAAAGAGTACCCGGGCAGCGCGCGCGCAAGCGGTCCCTGTGAACCCAATACGTCTTTATAGTCGGTGTCGATGCCGTTAAGCCTACGTGGATTCGCCCGCGGTCACTTCACGACGGCGCGAAATCGCGCAAACGCGATCGATTTCGGCTTGAGGGTGTTCTTGAGCGTCCATCGAATGTGCGTGTAATCCTTCGGCGCAGCCGGCCGTTGATGGCCGCCCTCGGACGCCTGCAGGCTCTCGGGGCTGCCAAATGTACGCCCTCCGTCGGTCGAGTAGCTCACCGAGGCGCCCGGCCCGCTTGCGGACTCCGCAACGTACACCGTATGGGCGGGTATGGCGATCGCAACCGTCGGCGCCGGGATGGCGAGCGCACTCACGTTGCGGATCTCCAGCGTGTAGATCACCTCGTCTCCTGGAACGACTCGATCCGCCGGGGCAAGCTTGGCCTGCTGCCGCCCCTGATCCGGCCTGATCTCGACCTCAGCGACCATCTTGATCGACAGGCCGCGCGAGGTGGCTTGACCACTCGCAACCTGGGCCGCCAGGCACGCGCTGAGAGCCCAACACGTGAAGCGCATTATGACCGGGTAGGACATGGAACGGGAGCGTCTTACTTTATAACAATCAGAGACATGGGATGCATTTTTCCAAGAATCATCCGAAGTCCGGACGAAAGGGCCCCCTCGCGCCGCGGCACGGCGCGCGTGGGGGTTGGCGAGCCGATGATCCATCTGTCATTCTCATCATTCTAACCGACTGTCCATGGGAGTTTTATGGCTACCGCAGCACAGCACGTGCCGGGTCTTCCGTCCCTGAACCGGGATATCTCGAAATGGGTCGACGAGGTTGCGGGACAGACCAAGCCGGACAGGATTCATTGGTGCGATGGCAGCGATGCCGAGTTTCAAACCCTGCGCGGCGAGTTGGTGGCGAGGAAGGAGCTGCTGCCCCTCGACCAGGGCAGCTTTCCGGGCTGCTATTTGTACCGCTCGGACCCTTCGGACGTGGCGCGGGTCGAACACCTGACCTTCGTCTGCACGCAGAGCCGGGAGGACGCGGGCCCGAACAATTATTGGATGTCGCCGCGCGAGGCGCATCAGAAGATGGACGGGCTGTTTGCCGGATGCATGCAGGGACGCACGATGTACGTCGTGCCCTACTGCATGGGGCCGCTCGATTCGCCCTTCTCCCGCTGCGGAGTGGAGATCACGGACAGCGCCTACGTGGTGCTCAACATGAAGCTGATGACCCGCATGGGCCGGGCGGCTCTGGAACGCATCAATCGCGACGGCAGCTTCGTCAAGGGACTCCATTCGATCGGCGACCTCGATCCGCAACGCCGCTTCATCATGCATTTCCCCGAAGAGCTGTCGATCAAGAGTTTCGGGTCCGGTTACGGCGGCAACGCACTGCTCGGCAAGAAGTGCCATGCGCTGCGCATCGCAAGCTGGCAGGCGCGCAACGAAGGATGGCTCGCCGAGCACATGCTGATCGTCGGCATCGAGAATCCCCAGGGGGAGATCCATTACCTGGCCTGCGCATTTCCATCGGCGTGCGGCAAGACCAACCTCTCCATGCTGATTCCGCCGGAGTCCTACAAGGGCTGGAAGGTTTGGACCCTGGGCGACGATATCGCCTGGCTGCACCCCGGCAAGGATGGCCGCCTGTACGCCATCAATCCCGAGTCGGGCTATTTCGGCGTGGTGCCCGGCACGAATCCCAAGACCAACCTCAACGCCTATGAAACCATCCGCAAGGACACGATCTTCACTAACGTCGCGTTGACCGGGGACAACGAGCCTTGGTGGGAGGGTCTCACCGAGGGCCGGCCCACATTCGACTGGCAGGGACGGCCTTACGATCCCGCGAACGGGCCCGCTGCACACGCGAATTCCCGCTTCACCGTGGCCGCCGCCCAAAACCCCAGCTATTCGGCGCTGGCGGATGCCCCCGGCGGCGTGCCGATCACCGCACTCGTATTCGGCGGGCGCCGCCGTACCCTGGCACCCCTGGTCTATCAGGCCCGGAACTGGCGGCATGGAGTGCTGGTGGGAGCGAGCGTCGCCTCCGAAACGACGGCCGCGATCACCGGAACCGTGGGCGTGCTGCGCCGGGATCCCATGGCGATGAAGCCGTTTGCCGGATACAACTTCGGGGATTACTGGAGCCACTGGATCGACGTCGGCGCGAGGTTGAAGGCGCCGCCGGCGATATTCCACGTCAATTGGTTCCGACAGGACGGCTCCGGCAAGTTCTTGTGGCCCGGATTCGGCGAGAACCTGCGCGTACTGCGGTGGATCATCGATCGCTGCGCCGGCGCCGCGAGGGCTCACGAGACCGCCATCGGCCACCTCCCGCACGTCGAGGATCTCGACACGCGGGGCCTCGACATCAGCGCCAATGCGCTCGTCGAGCTGCTCAGCGTGGACCGCACCTCCTGGCGCACCGAGCTCGAGGGAATCGCCGCCTACTTCAATGAGTTCGGGTCCCGGGTCCCGGTGGCGCTGCACATGGAGTTGACCGAGGCGCTGCTGCGCCTCGAATCCATCCAACCGTGATCTGCAGCGCCCCCGCTACTCTTCGCAGGCATAACGGATGACCTGAGAGGAGTTGCTGTCCGGCGCCTTGCCGAGTCCGATGAGGCCCTCTCCCCGGATCTGCATGGAGTCGCGCCTCACGAAAGCCTCTTCCCCGTCCTTGCCGACGACGAAGGTGCCGTTCGTGCTCTGATCGATGAGCATGAACTTGCCGCGATTAATCTCGATGCGCGCATGCAGCCGCGAGATCAGGTTGCCCTTGATGACGAGATCATTCTCCTCGGCCCGCCCCATGGTGATGCTGGCGTGACCGTCGTCGACCAGCACCTCCTGGCCCTGGTACCGCAGCCGCAGGCGCAGGCCCTTGTTCGGGCGCGCGCGCGAGGTCATGGCGATGGCGGGCACCATGCTCGTGACGTCCTCGGTCTGCCACAGCACCTCGAACAGGGCCACCTCGCTGCTGCGTCCCTTGAGGGTCGCAATGTCGATCTGACGCACCGAAGCACGCCATTCATCCGATAGGTGCTCGACCATCGTCGCGGTCGTGATGATCTGGCCCGCCTTGGCCTGGCTGGTCATGCGGTTCGCCGTGTGCACGGCAGAGCCGAAAATGTCCCGATTTTCCAGCACCACCGGCCCGAAATTGCACCCGATCCGGATGGCGACCGTCTGCTCGTCCACCTTCAGCGCCGGGTGCAGGACGATCTGTTTCTGCATCTGGGCGGCGGCATTCAGCGCGTCATCGGCCGTCGGGAAGGTCGCCATGACCTCATCGCCCATGGTCTTGATCACTGTCCCATGATGCTGCTCGGTCGCCGAGCGCATGACGTCGATGCAGATGCCGACCATGTCCCGGGCACGCAGATCGCCCAGCAATTCGTACAGCTTGGTGCTGCCGACCACATCGGCAAAAACGATCGCAAGTTCGATTTCTTGTCCCATACGCTCGTTGAATTATACTTAACCTGGCTTCCGGCGCTTCAAGCGTTTAAGCCGCCATGCCCTGGTCGAGGATGGGCAGCGCCGAAAACAGAGTTTCGGGCGCCGCGTCGGGCCGGCTCGCGATATCCGAGAGGAAGCGGCGCCAGCTTCGAGCTCCCTCCCGGCCGGCCAGGAGGCCATGCATGTGGCGCGTGACCGAGTGCAGGCGCACGCCCCGAAGCGCCTGCGCCCGGGCGTAGGACACCATGGACTCCACCACACGCGCGGGCTCCGGAGTCCGCCATTCGGAGTCAGGAAGGGCGCGCTCCAGATCCGAGATGAACGCCGGCCGATGATAGGCGGCGCGGCCGATCATGACCCCGAGCCCTTCCGCCCACTGCAGCCGCACCTGCGCCAAGTCGGCGAATCCGCCATTGATGACCAACGGCAGGCCCGGGCGTTCGCGCCTCAAGCGGTGTACAAATCCGTACTTCAGCGGGGGGATTTCCCTGTTCTCCTTGGGGCTCAATCCCGGCCGGCCCAGCCCTCCCAGGATGGCCGCGCGCGCGTGCACGATCAGCGCATCCACGCCGGCACCTGCCACCTCATCGACGAATCCGGCGAAGAATTCGTAGTCGTCCCGCTCGTCGATCCCGATCCGGCATTTCACGGTCACGGGAATCTGCACGGCGTCCCGCATGCGCCGGACGCATTCGGCGACCAGGGACGCCCGGAGCATGAGGCAGGCGCCGAACGCTCCGCTTTGCACGCGATCGCTGGGACAGCCGACGTTCAAATTGATCTCCGAATACCCGGCCGCCGCCCCGAGTCGCGCCGCCTCGGCAAGTTCCTTGGGATCGCTGCCGCCCAACTGCAGGGCCACCGGGTGTTCGGCGGGGTCATGCTCCAGCAACCGGGCGGCATTGCCGCGGACGATCGCGGCCGCAACCACCATCTCCGTGTAGAGCAGGGCGCGCGGCGCGAACAAGCGGTGCATGTAGCGGCAATGGCGATCGGTCCAATCCATCATTGGCGCGACGCATATTCTACGATCAATGGCTTGGACCGATTTTTGCGTATAATCCCGTTTTTCCAGCATAGTCACTTGCATTTTGTATCACTCTCAATCACCTTGGTATCACATCGAGTCACACGGCAAGTGATACAAGAGTGATACGCCAATGGCCTCAATCATTGTACGAGACGGTCGGTACCGCGCGCTCGTGCGCAAGGCGGGGATCACCCGATGCGCTACATTCGACACCAAGGCCGCCGCTCGTCGATGGGCCGACACCATCGAGCGCCAGGCCGAGGAACTCAAGTCCTGCGGCCTCATGCGCCCCGGAACGACGACGGTAGGCGACGTGATCGACCGCTACGTCCGCGAACAGTATGCGCGAAAGCCATGGGGCCGGTCCAAGACTGCCGACCTGCACAGACTAAAGCGCGACCTCGGCACCCGCAAGGTGGCCGAATTGACAAGCCGGGACCTCACTGAATATTTTCAAGATCGCAATAACCAGGGCGCGGGCGGCGTAGTAGTCAGCGCACAGGTCGGTTACATCATTGCCGTCCTCGATGTTGCCCGGTCCCACTGGCATCTCGACGTGCCCGTGCAGGCCGCAAGGGACGCCCGAAAGGCACTCGCCTCGGTTGGCATGGTTGCCAAGTCCAAGCGCCGAGATCGCCGCGTAACTGACGCGGAATTGGAATTGGTCATCAAGGAGATAGAGAAAAAGGCGACCACCCTGCCCGTTCGGGATGTCCTGCAGTTCTGTGTCGCCAGCGCGATGCGGATCGGCGAGGCATGCCGCCTTCAGTGGATTGACCTCGACGAGTCGAAGCGCACCATCATGATTCGCGACCGCAAGCACCCGCAAGACAAGCTCGGCAACGACCAGGAAGTGCCGCTGCTGAAAGCAACTGGATTCGACGCTTTCTCCATCGCAATACGGCAACCTCGAAAGGGCTCGCGCATTTTTCCCATCAACTCCAAGACTATGGGCACCTACGTGACCCGCGCGTGCAGAAAACTCGGGCTCGATGACCTGTCGTTACATGATCTTCGCCACGAGGGGATCAGTAGGCTGTTCGACGCCGGCTATCGCATCGAGCAAGTCGCGCTGGTAAGCGGGCATCGAGATTGGGCAATGCTACGAAGATATGCTCTCGTGCGAGCGGTCGATCATTGACTGCACGACCAGGCCTAATCGCCCGTTCCGGTGACAAGCACCGTCTTCGCGCCAGCTCCGCCGCCGGGGTTGACGCTGAGCCACGCTCTTATGGCTCCAGTCTCGGTCGGTGCAAACGTCACATTGACCGTGCAATTCGTGCCGATCGCGATCGAAGCGCCACAGTTATTGGATTCGGTGAACTGGGCCTTACTGGCGCCGGTGAATGTAATGCTGGTGATGGGCAGCGCAGCACCTCCGATGTTCGTCACTGTTACCTGTTGAGGCGCGCTGGAGGTTCCTGATGTCACGCTGCCGAACGAAAGCGTCGCGGGCGACAAAGTATAGGCAAGTCCTCCGACGCCGGTGCCGCGCAGCGCGACGGATACCGTCCCATCGCCGCTGCCGGCGACGACACTGAGCGTTGCGGGGAGAACTCCCGTCAACGTCGGCGCGAACGTCACATTGATCGTGCAACTTGTGCCGGCGGCAAGGGACGCACCGCAAGTCGTGGAATCGGAATACTGCGTGGCATTGGCACCCGCGATTTCGATGTCGGCAATGGGCACCGTCGCATCGATGGTGTTCGTGACCGTGACCACTTCGGCAGCGCTGTAGGCGCCGTCTCCCACACTGCCAAAGGCCAGCGAGGCCGGCGCCACCGTATATGGTACGGCAATGCCGGTGCCGCTGAGCGCGATCGTCTGGGTTCCCACTCCGCCGCCGGCGAGAATGTTCAGCGCGGCACTTGCGGCTCCCACCTTGGTCGGCTTGAACGTCACGCTCACCGAGCAGGCAGCGCCTACCGCGAGCGATGTTCCGCAGGTGTTGGCCTGGGTGAACAGTGAGGTATTTGTGCCCGTGACGGTAACGGCCGCTATGGACACTGCCGCAGTGCTGGTGTTGGTCACCGTGACGGTCTGGGGTGCGGTGGGCGTACCGATCGCCTGGTTGCCAAATGCCATGGAGTCCGCCGACACCGAGAAGGATTCGAGGCCGTAGACCAGCACCTGGAAGGATCCATTCGCCAGATAGACCTTGCCGTTCGCGACCATCGGCGGCATGTTGCTCGCGAAGGCGCCGGCTCCGTCGCGTGTCGCGTTGATTTGCGAGTTCCACAGTTCCTGCGTGATATTTTCGGCATTGAAGGCATGCAGGGTGGGCACGAGCACGGGGTCCACCTGTTTGTTTCCGGGGGTATTCGCCCATAGCACACCGCTGCCTGGCGTGTTGCCGTTGGCAGAGATCGCGAGGAACCCACCGGGCAGTGCCTCGGTGTAGGTGCCTTCCATGGTGGGGCTGGTCGCGAACGTGGTGCCGTTGAACGCGTAGGCCTTGAGCACATCGGTCGAGCCCCAGTCATAAAGCAGGGGCCCGCCCGTCGTCGTCGATCCGGTCCAATAGACCGGCCCGCCATGGATCTCTCCGGCGGAGATATAATCCTTCTGCACAACCTGCGAGTCGTTTGCATTCCAGTGACCCAGGTCCGACGAATCGAGCACATACAGGTAGCCCGTCTTGCCGCCGCCGGTGAGCAGGCCGGTGCCGGGGATCAGCAGCGGTCCGGAACTGGAGAGATCGAGATCCTTTTTGTCGAGGTGTTGCCAGTTGCCGACCGTGAAATAATCCACGAGCGTCAGGCTGTTTGACGAATCGAGTTTCAGTGCGCTTTCGCTGAAGTCGGTCACGCCGTTAAAGCCACCGCCCATCGAATTACCCGTGAACACGTAGACGTAACCGGAACTGTCGACCGCCGGCGGACGGCCGGATTGCCAGATCCCGCCCTGCAAGTTGCCATTGACCTCCGGCGCAAAAACACCGGTCTGCTGCAGGGTCGTCTCGCCATAGGCCATCACCCAGCCGTCATAATTAAGCGGCTTCTCGACCTGCTGCCCGGAAAACCCGAAGATGACTTGGCCGTTTACAATCACGAGCGACATGCGTTGCAGGACGTAGGGCGGATTCAGGACGACTCCACTGTAGCTGCCGGTGATCAGCACTCCGGGGCCATAAGGCTCCGTGCCGGAAGTGATGTCGATGGCATGGAGCCGGTAGGCCATCGTTCCGCCCTCCAGCGTGCACGCGACGACATACATGACGTTGGTGTTCGGATCAATGGCGGGTGTGCTCAGGATGCCGAGATGGCCGGGGGGATCGAAATTGGGAATCGCGAAGTTCGCCCATATCGGCGCGGTCGCACCCACGAGACTGGCGAGATTCACCGACCACAGCGGTGCGCCGCCAACATCCGCATCGAACGCGTACACCGAATCGTTCATCGTTGCCACGTACAGGACGTTGTGCGTACCCATCCCCGAGATGGCGACACCGGGCACGTAGAGCGGTTGCGCGTACACTCTTTCGTCCACCGGCAGCCTGAACAGCAGGCCGAACGACCCTGAGCCTACGTTGGACGCGTTGAGCACGGTTTCAGTCAAGTTCGCACCCGATACATTGGCGTCATATCCACGCTGCAGCACCGGTTGCACTATGGTCTGCGCCTGCGCGAGCGATGACCCGGCTAGAAGGGATCCCGCGATCAACCAGACTGATGCTGAATTCATAACCCGGGATCTTCTCACACATGACGCCTTCGCCGAACTCGCGCCTTAATGGATATGCCGTCAATATGTCATGTCGGCGATCCACAGCGAGCCCATGGGAGAAGGGTCGTTATTTGTCATAATCTCGCCGGTCGATGTGGTTCGAACGTGGCGATTTCGGCCAAGCCGCGCCGCGAGCGAGCGGCCCGGCAAACTGGCTCATCGATCCCGCGGGTCGGGCGTGAGCGCCAAAACCTCGTCGATGGTGGTGAGCCCTGCGGCGATCTTGCTCGCGGCGGCGTGGCGCAGCGGATGCATTCCTCCCTGAATCGCCAGCTGGCGCAGGTTCTGCAGATCCGGGTTGTCCGCGATCGCCGCCTGCAGCGGCGCATTGAGAAGCATGAGCTCGTACACGCCGCTGCGGCCCTTGTAGCCCGTCTGACGGCATTCCAGGCAGCCGGCGGCCCGGCAGACGGCGTCGGGCATGGGCACATCGGCACCGACTCCCAGCTGGCTCCAGTATTCGCGGGTCATCTCCATCGTGGCCTTGCAGTCCGGGCACAGCGTGCGCACCAGGCGCTGCGCCAGCACCCCGATCAGGGTGGCGCGGATGAGGTAGGCCGGCACGCCCAATTCGAGAAGCCGCGTGATCGCGGACGGGGAATCGTTGGTGTGCAGCGTGGACAGGACCAGGTGGCCGGTGAGCGCCGCTTGAACCGCCACGTCCGCGGTCTCCTTGTCGCGGATTTCGCCGATCATGATGATGTCGGGATCCTGGCGCAGCAAGGCGCGCACCCCGTCGGCGAAATGCAGATCGATGTTGGGCTGCACCTGCATCTGATTGAAGCTGCCGTCGATCAGCTCGATGGGGTCTTCGATGGTGCAGACATTGACCTCCGGCGTGGCCAGCTCCTTCAAGCTCGCATACAACGTCGTGGTCTTTCCCGAACCGGTCGGTCCCGTGACCAGCACGATTCCGTGCGGCTGCCCGATCATCCGGCGCCACGTGCCGGCCTCCCGCTCCGTGAAGCCGAGGCGGCTGAAGTCGTGCACGAGCACATCGGGATTGAAGATGCGCAGCACCAGCTTCTCGCCGAAGGCCGTGGGCAGCGCCGAGACCCGCAGCTCGATTTCCTTGCCGTCGGGCGAGCGCGTGCGAATACGGCCGTCCTGGGGACGCCGCCGCTCCGCCAGATCGAGCCGGCTCAAGATCTTGACGCGGCTGGTCACGGCGGGCATCACCGGGGCGGGCAGCTGATAGACGTCGTGCAGCACGCCGTCGATGCGGAACCGCACGTTGCCCGTCTCGCGGCGCGGCTCGAGGTGGATGTCGCTCGCGCGCGAATCGAAGGCGTACTGCAGCAGCCAGTCGACGATGGCGACGACGTGCTGGTCCTCGGCCGACAGCTTGCCGGCGCGGGAAAGCTCGGTCAGCTGTTCGAGATTTCGAAGCTCCGTCGGCGCGAACCGCGATCGCTCCTGGCCGGTGATCTTCACCGAGCGCGCGATGGCGTAGAACTCCACGAGATACCGGTCGATGTCCTGGGGGTTCGCGCAAACGCGCTTGAGCGGAACCTTGAGCACCGGCTCGAGCTCCCGCATCCATTCCACGTCGAACGGATCTTTCACCGCGAAGACCACGCCGGTGGGTCCGCTCTTGATCGGCAGGATCCCGCTGCGCGACGCATAGGCGTAGGGCACGACTTCGGTCATGCTCGCCACGTCCAGCTTCAAGGGATCGATGCGCACGTAAGGCAGGCGCACGCGGTGCGCCAGCCACTGCGTGAGCGCCTCGAGCGACAGCTTGCGGCCCTCGACGCGCCGGTCGGGCCAATCCTGGGCTGCGGCCACCACCAACGGATGCGGCTGCGAGCCGTCCTTCTTCCGGGCTGGCTCGGCCACCTGCTTCGCAGCCGACGCCGTGATCAGATCCCCCTTGACCATCTCCTCGAGCAGCCAGGCCACGCTCAACGCGCTCGGGTCTGCGCCGGGCGCCCGCGCCCGGGTGCTGGCCCGCGGAGCGGCCGGGGAGTTGGAGATTCCAGCCTTGTTCATTCCTAGGATTGGCTTTAAGGTTCCGGGGTCGTCAATAGGCGGCGAAATGCTGCGATGATAGCCGGTTG
Source organism: uncultured Gammaproteobacteria bacterium (assembly GCA_963707765.1). GTDB lineage: Bacteria > Pseudomonadota > Gammaproteobacteria > Steroidobacterales > Steroidobacteraceae > Bog-1198. Next base: position 1,905,819 of record CAVPQZ010000001.1, read on the forward strand.
GGGCCGCCGGATGGACGGAAGCGCTTCATAGTTTTGCCAGCCGCCCCCCAGACTCCTGTACAGCTGCACGAAACTCTCGCCTTCCGCGACCTGCGCCCCCGCATATTGCTCCTGCAGGTCATATAATTGCTGCTCGGCGTCGACCACATTGAGATAGTCGGTGAGGCCGCGGTTGTAACGCTCGGTGGCGAGATCGACGGCGCGCTGTGCGGCCATCATCGCCTTTCCTAAGTTGTCCAAGCTTCCCTGCTCGGCCGAGTAGGCATCCAAGGCGCCGTCGACCTCCTGCACGGCCGTGATGATGGTTTGCCGGTATTCGATCAGACGCAGGCGCGCCTCCAGATCGGCGATGTCGACCTGGGCGTCGAGGGAGCCGAAGTCGAGCAACGGCCAGATCGCCCCGGGACCGAACGACCAGATGTGCTGACCGACCGCGGGCTGCGTACCCCACCCCTGCCCCTGGGCGCCGATCGCACCGGTCACGACCACCTGAGGGAACAGGTTCGCCGTCGCCACGCCGATGCGCGCCGTTGCGGCAGCCAGCTGACGCTCCGCCTGCTGAATGTCCGGACGTCGCTTCAGGAGGTCGACCGGCAGGCCCGCCGTGACCGCCGCCGGCATGGAGGGGATGAGGGCCGGCTGCGAGAGCTCGTGGACCACGTTCTCCGGATACTCGCCTAGCAGCACCGCCAGTGCATACATGGCGGCATTCGCCTGCGCCTGCAGCGGCTGGATTCTCGCCTCGAAGGTGGCGAGCTCGCGCCGGGCGAGCTGCACGTCCAATTCGTTGGTGATGCCCCGCTGGTAGCGCGTGTCCACGATGCGCAGCGAATCGCGCAGCACGTCGGCCGCGCGGCGCACGATGCCGAGCTTCGTCTGAAATCCGCGCAGGTCGACATAGGCGCGAACCACGTCCGCAACCACCGAGATGAGCACGCCGTTGCGCGCGGCCAGTGCGGCCTGCATGTCCGCCCGGGCGGCCTCGATCTCGCGTCTGAACCGGCCGAAGACGTCGATCTCCCAAACCGCATCGAAACCCTCCAAGGTGTTGATGTGCTTCAGGCCGCTGGTGTCATCCGAGGAGACCAACGTCTGCGACGCGCGCCCGCGCGCAAGATCCGACCCCGTGCCGCGGCCAGCCCCGGCACTCGCCTCGATGTCGGGCAATGCGTAGCCGACCACCACGGTCTCGTAGGTCCGGGCCTGCTGCAGCCGAGTGAGCGCAGCCTCCAGATTGAGATTTGATTTGACGGCCCGTTCGACCAGCGCATCGAGCTCGGGGTCCTCGAGGCCCCTCCACCAAGTGGCGGGATCCACGGCGTTCCCCGCCGGCGCGCCGGCCGCGGGCGCAACCCCGGAGGCAGCGAACTCGGCGGGTGAATCCGGCTTCGGGGGGTGGTAATTGGGGCCGACGGCGCACCCTGCCGCAGCGGCCGTCACGATGATCAAAAGCGGCTTCAGCGCGCGCATCATCGTTTGGCCGCGAGTGCGTCGGCAGGAGGCGCGCTGGCCGGTTGATCGGGCGCCACCACCTGTCCCGCGCTGACCTGGCTGCTGATGTTCAACACCAGGCGATCGCCGGGCTTGACCCCCGACGCCAGTTCGACCATGCGTCCGTTGTCCCGCGCAATGGTCACGGGGACGAATTCGACCTTGTTGCCCGTACCGACCCGGGCCACCTGGGTGCCGGCGGCGCGGAATACCAGGGCTGCGGCCGGCACTTCGACCGAGCCGCGCAATTGCAGCGTGAAGGCGACGTTCACGTACATGCCGGGAACCAGTCGGTGATCGGAGTTCGGCATGTCCACTTCGACGCGCATGGTGCGGGCCTGGGCATCGATGGATTCGGCGGAACGCGCGATCTTCCCGCGAAACACATCGCCCACGGCGCCGGCCGCGCGAATCTCCGCGGGCACCCCGGCCTGCATCAGTTCCCCTGACGCGCTTTGCGGCACGTCGACGAACACACGCAACGGGTCCGTCTGACTCATGCGGTACAGCAAGGTCGTGGTCGAACTGCTGCCAGCGGTCACGAGATTGCCGATGTCGATCTTGCGCTCGGTGATGGTGCCGTCGAAGGGCGCGGTGACCCGTTTGAACTCGGTCAGCGCGGTGTACTGGTTCACGCGCGATTGGTCGAGGGCTACCTGCGCCTGCGCCGCGTACAGCCGCGCCTCGGACGTTTGATAGTCCGCCTTCTTCGATTCGCGCTCCTGATCGGACACGACGCCCTTAGGCGAGTCGCGCCAGCGCTCGTTGGTGGTCTTGGCGAATGCGGTTTCCGCCTGGCTGGCCTCCACCCGGGCACGGGCGGCCTGCAGCTCGGCCTTGGCCGCCGACAGCTCGGCGTCGAGTTCGGGCGTCTCGATGGTCGCGAGGAGCTGGCCCTTCTTGACGTGATCGCCGATGTCCACCAGCCACGTGCCGACGTAGCCGTTGACCCGCGCAAAAATGGTGGTATCGAACCAGGCCGCGGTCTCTCCGGGAAGCACCAGCTCCTGGGCCGTAGCGGGCGGATGCGCCACCACCACGTCCACGGGCGGCGCCATCGAATAGGCTGCGTCGTTGCGCCGTGCGACGGCGCGTGCCTCGAAGAAGTGCACCACGCTCACCACGATGAATCCGACGACGAGCACGCAGCCCGCGGCCAGCACCCCCCTTTTGATGCGCCGATCCGTGCCGGCCTCGAACGACGTCGACACGGAGTTGGGTTCCGTCCTCGACGTGTCGTCGGGAATCTCCTCCAAAGGCCGCAGACCGGGCGCGGCCGGCGGTTGATTGTCGGTATCAGGCGGTTGCATTAACTCTCCGCGGATCAGTCGCTGGGATCGATTTGGAACGGCGCAGCAGGCGGTACATGGTGGGAACGAAGATGAGAGTGGCGAACGTCGCGAACAGCAGGCCGCCGATCACGGCGCGTCCCAGGGGTGCGTTCTGTTCTCCACCCTCGCCGATACCCAAGGCCATCGGCACCATGCCCAGGATCATCGCGCTCGCCGTCATGAGCACCGGACGCAGCCGCGTGAAGCCGGCGGTCGCGGCGGCTTGAAGAGGATCATCGCCCGCGTCCATCCGCTGATTCGCGAAGCTGACGACGAGGATGCTGTTCGCCGTGGTCAATCCGATGCACATGAGGGTACCCATCAACGCCGGCACGCTCATGGGCGTCTGCGACAGGTACAGCATCCACAGCACGCCGCCCAGCGCAAACGGCACCGCCATGAGAACGATGAACGGATCGATCCAGCTCTGAAAATTCATGACGAGGAACAAGTACACGAGAACGATGGCCAAGCCGATCCCGGTGAACAGGCCCGAATAGCTCTCGCGCATCGTATCCACCTGTCCGCTCAGGGTGATCGAGAGCGCCTTGGACGCATCCGGCCGGTGCGCGGCGAGCACGCCGTCGATGTCGCGGGCGGCGGAATTCAGATCCCGGCCCTGTACGTCCGCGTGCACGTCGAACACCGGCCGGATGTTCAGCTGTGAATCGACCATCGGGACCGCCTCGCGCCCGAAGGCGGCGAGGTTCATCAGCAGCTGATTTTCACCCGGCCGGCTCCCGGATGCCACCGGCATCGTCTGCAGATCCTGCGCGGTATTGAACGTGTAGGCGGGCACCTGCACGACCAGCGGGTAGCTGACGCCGTTGCGCGGGTCGACCCAGAAGTTCGGCGCCGTCTGCGCACTCGAGTTGGTGGCGACCAGCACGTTGTTGGCGGCCTCCTGCTGGGTCACTCCCTCGAGGGTGGCGAGGGAGCGATCCAGCTTCACGGTCAGCGCCGGCGCATCGGGAACCTGGAAAACGTGCGAGTCGACGACGCCCGCCACCCCCTTCAATGCGTGCGCGATTTGCGAGGCCGCGGCGAACGATTCCGCCGGGTGGGGACTCGAGACCCGCACATCGATCGGGGCCGGCTGGCCGAAATTGAGCACCTGGTCCACGATGTCGGCCGGCTGGAAGAAGAACTGCAGTTCGGGAAAGCGCGCGGGGAGAACGCGCCGCAGCTCCGCGATCAAACCGGCCGTCGGCGAGTGCCTCTTGGTCAGCGAAATGAGAATCTCGCCGTCCATGGGCCCCACCGTGGCCGAATCGCTCAACGCGATGTTGATGCCGCTATAGGGAAGCCCGATGTTGTCGAGCATGACGTCGATCTGACCGCTGCCGATGATCTTGCGGATCTGCGCCTCCACTTCGGCGAAATACTCCTGGGTCTTCTCGATCCGGGTGCCCGCCGGCGCCCGCACGTGCAACCGCATCTGCCCCGCATCCACCTGCGGAAAGAAATCCCGGCCGAGCAACGGAAACAACAGCGCCGAGACCACGATGAGCGCGCCGAACGCGGCCACGGTGACGGCCGGCTGTGACAAAGTCCACGCCAGCACATTGCGGTAGGCTTCGCGGAACCGCTCGAAGCGCCGCTCGAATCCGGCCTGAAACCGGGCGAGCGGGTTGGCGGTGCGCCGATGTTCGCCGATCGCGCGATGTGCCGGCTCTGATTCGTAGGAATCCACCGACTTGCGCATCAGCTGATGGAACATCACGGGAGCCATGGTGAACGCGAGAACGAGGCTTGCGAGCAGCGCCCCGATCACCGACAGGGACAGGGGCGAGAACAGATACTTCGCGGTGCCCTGCAGCAGGAACACCGGCACGAACACGATGCAGATGCACAGCGTGGAGAGGAACGTGGGCACGGCCACCTCGCTCGCTCCCGCGACGATCGCCTGATAGAGCGGTTCCTTCATCGCCACGTGCCGTTCGATGTTTTCGATCACCACCGTGCCGTTGTCGACCAGGATGCCGATGGCCAGGGCGAAGCCGCCCAGAGTCATGGTGTTGAGCGTCTGGCCGGCGACCTTGAGGAACAGCACGGCGGTGATGATGGACAGAGGGATCGCCGCCAGGATGATCAGGCTGAGCCGGACGTTTCCCAGGAACAGGATGATCACCAGGGCGGTGAGTGCGGCCGCCATGCCCGCGCTCATCAGCACGCTGTCGAGCGCCGCCTTGACGAACACGGACTGGTCGAACAGCGCTTTGATCGAAACCCCCTTGGGCAGGACCTTTTCGATGTCGACCAGCGCGGCGCGAACCCCGTCGATCACCGCCAGGGTCGAGACCCCGCCCGTCTTGCGGATCACCATCAGGGCGCCCGGCGTTCCGTTCACCGAAACGGAGTTGGTCTGCACCTGGAAACCGTCGTGGACGTGCGCCACGTCGCGCATGAACACCGTGCGGCCATCGACCGTCTTGATCGGAAAGGAGTTGATGGTCTCGATCACGTCCGGCGAATTGTTCATCGACAGCGTGTAGTCCTTGTCTCCGATCTTGACGTCGCCGGCCGGCAGGATCACGTTCTGCCGGTCCAGGGCCGCGCTCACGTCGTTGGGCGAGAGGCCGCGCGCCTGCAGGGCGTTCGCATCCAAGTCCGCCATGATGACGCGCGGCTTGCCCCCGTACGGATACGGCACCTCGGCGCCGTGCACGACGGCGAGCGCGGGCCGGATGATGTTCTGTCCCAGATCGTTGAGCGCGGTGTCGGGCAACGAGCTGCTGGACAGGCTCAATTGGATGATGGGCACGTCCGTGGCGCCGTAGCGCAGGACCAGCGGCGGCGTGATGTTGCGCGGCATGTACTTGAGCACCACCAGCGCGCTGCTCGCGAGCTGCGAGATCGCGCGGGTAACGTCGGCGCCCTCGTGCAGGTAGATCTTCTCGACGCCGACGCCTTCGTAGCTCACGGCCTCGATGCGCGCGATGTCGTCCACCAGGGAGGCGAGCTGCCGCTCATGCAGCGTCAATATCCGGTTTTGGATGTCGTCGGCGCTCATGCCGTTGTACGTCCATACGACGGCCACCACCGGAATGTCGATTTCGGGGAAGATGTCGATGGGCATGCGCAGCGCGGCGCCCGCGCCCATCAAGGCGATCAGAATCAGCATCGCCGCAACGGTGTAGGGGCGCTTCAGAGCCGCTTCGACGACGGACATTTCCGCTCCTTCAATGCCGGGGCACTCACTCTAGTTGAGCGCGCGGAGAAGATCAGCGGCCGAAAGTCATCTCCCGCGGTGACTAAAGTCATGTCAGGGAGGGAGGCGGGAAATGCCGTGGCCGGAAGTTCTCACTCCTGCGTCCGCGGCTGCTTCCTGGAGAGCACCGCAAGCTCCGTCCTCGTGTTCGCATGAAGCTTTTCCATGATCCGGCTGACATAGTTCTTGACGGTCCCCTCGGCGAGAAACATCGCGTTGGCGATCTGCCGGTTCATCATGCCCTCGCAGATGAGCTGCAAAATCCGCTCTTCCTTGTCGGTCAGCCGCTCGGCGGTGGGCGCTCCGCGCGCCGCCGACTCCTCGCGCACCGGGTGCGCGGGCGGGGACGCCAGACGCCTGAACTGATCCATCACCTTGCGGGCAATCTGCGGAGTCAGGCGGGATTCTCCGCGCCGCAGGGCCCGGATGGTTTCGAGCAGTTCCTCCTCGTCGGCGTCCTTCAAGAGATAGGCCTGCGCGCCGGCCCGCACCGCTTCGAACACGGTTTCATCGTCGTTGAGCGTGGTCAACACCAGCACCTGGCATGCGGGCAGATCCCGGGTGATCTCCCGTGTGGCGGCGACTCCGCCTTTGACGGGCATGTGCAAGTCCATCAAGATGACGTCGGGACGAAGGGTCTTGGCGAGTTCAACGGCCTCCGCGCCATTGCGCGCCTGGCCGACGACCTCCATGTCGGGCTCCATGGACAGCAGCATCGCCGCGCCCCGCCGGACGAGCGCCTGATCCTCGGCGATCACGATCCGGATCGTTCCCTGTTTAATGGGCTCACCCAGAGTCACAGCCACCTCCATCGAGCCGCCAAGCGGGCGTTCGCCATCATGCGATCGCCGCGGCCCGTTTTGGAAGTGACTTTGGTCACCCCGTGCGGAAACCCGGACGCACGCCGGGCCCGCTCAGTCCCGATCGTTGCAAGGGGGTGGCGTGCCGTTGCGGCACAGCGTGGGAGTCCGATCCTGATTCCGGGCCGCCGGACCGTCGTCGCCCGGCGAAGTGCTCGCGGCAACGCACCCGGTCAGCACACATGCGGCGAGAAGAACGCTGACGAATCGCTTCATGGCCGGCTCCTCGCGGGACTTTGGGGCGAGATTCAAGCCCGGATGTTAATGCGGCTGCGGCGCGCGCGGCATCGGTAAACGCGCGCCTCGCCATGGAGGCGTCCTCCTACAGGATCCCCTGCCCGGCAAAGTTCGGGTCATCGGCGCGAATCGCCGGACCGGTTCGGGGGTCAATTTTGGGCGCGCACGATCCAAACGCCCGCCGGCATCATGACGCCCTGCGGCGTGGCGTATCGCTCCAGCGCGGCGCGCACCGCGCCGGCGACCGACGGCATGAGCTGCGGATTCTCCCGCATCTGGTATCCCAGCGGTCCGATGCGAAGGGCCAGGTGCAGCGATTCTCCGATGTCACCGCCGCCGATGCGGGCATCGAATGGGTCGATGGTCACCGAGACGAATCCTGCATCCGTGAGAATCGACCGCACCCGGACCGGGTCTGAGAAGGCGAATGGGCCAGGCGCCGCGGGATCCGACGAGGAGGCCGGCGGAAGATATGGCGCGGCAGCATCCAAGGGTTCGCGCATCCAATCGTTGTCCCGAAGCGCTCGCCAGCACACGAAGGCCAAACGCCCCCCCGGCTTCAAGGCGGTCCGGAGGTTCGCGAAAGCCGCGACGGGGTCGGTGAAGAACATGACCCCGAACCGGGAAAAAACCGCGTCGAACTCGGCGTGCCCCAGGTCATCGCACTGCGCGTCGGCCTGGCGGAACTCGGCCGCTCCCGGCTCCGCGGCCAGCCGGCGCCGCGCCACGTCGAGCATGGGCCGGGATATGTCGACGCCCAATACGCGGCCCTGCGCCCCAACTCTCGCGGCGAGATCCAGCGAGGTGTCCCCGCAACCGCAGCCGATGTCGATCACACACTCGCCCGGACGGGCGGCGAGCTGCCGCAGCGCCTCGGCTCCGAGGGGCGCAATCAGGTGGTCCAACTGCGCCTGAAATCGCACCCAGGTCTCGCCCGCCGCCGAGTTCCAGTAATCGATCTGCTCGGCGTTGGCCGGCCGCTGCGCCGCTCCGCTCATGGTCACCCTTCCTCGTGGGCAGGAAGAAAAACTATCACATCCCGCCGGGGCCTCGAAACTGCCGCGGGTGCGCGGCGCCTAGAAATCGAGCGGCAACTGAGCGCCGTCCCGGCGCGGCGGGGCCACCCGATCCGGCGGACGAAACAGATGCGTGGGCTGCGAAGTCCCGCGACCCGGCGTGAGCCCGAGCCGAAGGCAGGCGATCTTGAAGCGGTTGCGCAGTAATTCGGCAAGCGGACCCCTGCCCCTCATGCGGGCGCCGAATCGCGGATCGTTGTCGCGGCCGCCGCGCATGTCCCGGATGAGCGACATCACATGCGAAGCACGATCCGGAAAATGGACGCTCAGCCACTCGCGGAATAGATCCTTGATCTCGTGCGGCAGCCTCACCAGGATGTACCCAGCCCGCTGCACGCCGGCCAGCACGGCCTGTTCGAGAATGGCTTCCAACTCATGATCGGTGAGGGCCGGTATCACCGGCGCCACCATGACCGCGGTGGGTATGCCGGCGGCATTCAGCTCCCGCAGGGTGCGAAGCCGGGCCGGCGGAGAGGCGGTTCGCGGCTCGAGCGCGCGCTTGGTTTCCGCGTTCAATGTGGTGATGCTGATCGCGACGTTCACCAGGTCGTCCCGCGCCAGGTCCGTGAGCAGATCGAGGTCGCGCAGGATCAGCGCGCTCTTGGTGATGAGGCTCACGGGATGACGCGTCCGGGTCAGCACCTCGAGCACCGATCGGGTCACCCCCAGACGGCGCTCCACGGGCTGATACGGGTCGGTATTCGCGCCGATCATGATGGGCTTGCACACGTATCGGGGCCGCGCGAGCTCTTCCTCGAGCCGCTTGCCTGCATCCTCCTTGTAAAAGAGGCGGGTTTCGAAATCGATGCCCGCCGACAGGCCCATGTAGGCGTGGCTGGGGCGTGCATAGCAATAAATGCATCCATGTTCGCAGCCGCGATACGGGTTGATGGAATACTCGAAGGGGATATCGGGCGAGTCGTTGGTGCTGATGACGGACCGGGCCCGGTCCGGTCCGACCGTTGTCGAGATGCTCTCGGGCGGATCCTCCGCATACCAGCCGTCGTCCACTGCCGCAAGGTCGCGGCTCTCGAAGCGGCCGGCGGGATTGGAGACGGCACCTCTGCCCTTGAAGGCTTGTCGACCGACCACACGGCTCATGGCGTAACTGTACATCCATACAGCTGCCGGTGCAAGCACCCGCGGGGGTCAACCTCGGAGGTAAGGGAATTCCTTTTCCGGGCGCGGCGCCGCCACGAAGAAGCCCTGGGCGAATCCGATCCCGAGCCTCGCGAGCTCCTGCATGACCTCGGCCGACTCGACGCGCTCGGCAATGGTGTGGATGCCCATGGCCTTGCCGACCTGGCTGATGGCCTCGACCATGCTTCGATCCACGGGATCGCGCGTGATGTTTTCCACGAACTGACCGTCGATCTTCAGATAGTCGACCGGCAGAGTCTTCAGGTACATGAACGAGGACAATCCGCTGCCGAAGTCGTCGAGCGCGAAATGGCAGCCCCGCGCCTTGATCTCGCGCATGAAGTAGGCCGCGTTCCCGAGGTTCGCAATGGCCGCGGTCTCGGTGATCTCGAAGCACACGGCGCCCACGCCGAGCTCGCGGCCGGACAGCTCGGTGATGAGGAACTCGAGGAAGCGCTCGTCGTTGAGCGACGTTCCGGACAGATTGATGGCGATGGTGTAGGGCTTGGTCCCGGTGCCGCTGCGATGTACGAACCGATCCAGAGCCTGCCGCACGACCCATCGGTCGATGGACGGCATGACGTCGTATCGCTCGGCCGCCGGTATGAACTGCGCCGGGGCTATCAATTGCTCGTCGTCGCGCAGGCGCAGCACGAGCTCGAATTGCTCCCGCTCGACGCTGTTCTGCCCGATCGGCACGATCGGCTGATAAAAGAGCTCGAAGCGGCTCTCGTCGCAGGCGCGGGTGAGTTTCGACACCCAAAGCATCTCGCGATGCCGCTCGGGCACGTTCTCCGGATGGTACAACTGCACCCGATTCCGCCCCTGATCCTTGGCCGCGTAACAGGCCACGTCGGCCGCGCTCATCACGTTCGCGGCGTTGGGCGTCTCCCGGGTAATTTCCACGATCCCGATGCTGACGCCGACCGCCATGCTGCCGTCCCGCCACATGAATCGATAATCCCGTATGGACTGCCTGAGGGTCTCCGCGACGCGCTGCGCTTGATCGACGCCGCAACCGGGCAGAAGGATTCCGAATTCATCGCCGCCCAGGCGGGCCAGCGTGTCGCCGGATCGCAACCGCGATTGCAGCACGCCCGTGATCTGCTTCAGCAGCTGGTCGCCGGCCGGGTGTCCGCAGGTATCGTTCACCAGCTTGAACTGGTCCAGGTCGAGGTACAGCAGCGCATGCACGTGGCCGTTGCCCTGCCGGGCGCCCTCGACGGCGGCCGTGAGCCGACTCTCGAACTCGCGCCGGTTGATGAGGCCGGTGAGCGCATCGTGGCTGGCCTGGTAGTGCAGCGCGCGGTGAAGGCGCCGCTCCTTGCTGACGTCATGGAACACCATGACGGCGCCGATCAAATTGCCGGCGCGGTCGAGGATGGGCGCGGCTGAATCCTGGATGGCGATTTCGTGTCCGCGCGGGTTGACCAGCACGGTATGTTCGGCAGGCCCCACGACCTGGATCTCCCTCAGGCAACGAATCACCGGGTTGTCGCTCGGAGCCCGCGTCGCCTCGTCGATCAGGCTGAATACGGCGGCGATGGACCGGCCCTGCGCTTCGCGGCTTTCCCATCCGGTGAGACTCTCCGCGACCGGATTCATGTAGTCGATGCGTCCCTCGGAATCCGTGGTAATGACCGCGTCCCCAATCGATTGCAGGGTGATCTGGGCGCGCTCCTTCGCCTGGAATATTTCGGTCTCGGCCTTCTTGCGTTCCGTGATGTCGGCGATGGTGCCTTCGTAGCCGCAGACCCGCCCGTGCTTGTCGCGCACCACCCGGCCGTTGTCGACCACGACCAGCATCGAGCCGTCCTTGCGGCGCAATATGGATTCGATGTTGCGCACCTCGCCGCTGCCGTCCATGCGCCGCACATAGGCGTCGCGGTCGGCCGGATACCAGTACAGCGAGGCGGCCGGGGTCGCGCAGATCTCTTCCGCCGACGCGTATCCCAGCATCTGCACGAAAGCGGGGTTCACCACCAGGAACCGGCCGTCGCACGTGGTGCGGTAGACGCCCTCCATCATGCTTTCAAACAGACCCCGGAATTTCGCCTCGCTCTGGCGCAGCGCATCCTCCGCGCTGCGCCGTTCGATGGCGATGCCGGTGATCTGCGCCATGCGCGACAACATCTCTTGATCGCGGATCGACGGCAATCCCGCATTGCGTTGATAGACCGTGAAAGTGCCGACGATGACGCCGTCCGTGGCGAAAATCGGGGCGGACCACGCGCCGCGAAGTCCCGCTTGCCGGGCAGCGTCGCGGCGATATTCCCAGAGGGCGTCGGCCTCGATGTCCGCCACCGTGACTTGGCGTTTCAGGTACACGGCGGCGGCGCACGATCCGTACCGGATGCCCACCGGCGCGTGATCCATGGCGGCCACGAACTCGCGAGGCAGGCTGGGCGCCACACCGTAGCGCAGCACCTGCAATTCCGAGTCGAGCAGATTGATGGCGCAGCAGCTGTCCGGAACGACCCGTTCGATGACCTCGGCCACGGCTTCGAGCACGGAAGACAGGGAGGCATTGGCGGCGATTTTCTCGAAGATCCGGCGCTCGCCGGCGGCGATGGCGTCCGCGCGCTTGCGCTCGGTGATGTCCGTGATGCTGGCGCGGATCAGCCGCCGGTCGGAGCTCGGCAGACGCACGAAACGCACCTCGCACGGAAAATTCCGTCCGTTCGCATCGCAGTGCACCCACTCGAACACCGGTGCCTGGCCCTCGAGGGCGCCGTCGATGTAGCCGCGCGCCAGGCCGAACGACGCAGCGCCGAGTTGCCGCGCCGGGGTGATCTTCTCCGGACCGCTCGCCAGCAGCGTCGCCCTGTCCATCCTGAAGAAGCGGCAGGCATTCTCGTTGACGTCGACGAACCTGCCCAAGTCGGCGTCGAATACCACGATCACCTCCGGCGCGTGCTCCACGAGCGTTCGGTAACGCGCCTCGCTGTCGCGGACTGCCTGTTCGGCGATTCGGCGCTCCGTAGTGTCTCGAATGCAGACGATGAAGCCGTCGCGCCGGCTCAGGCTCGCCTTGCTGACGGCGATCTCCACAGCGACGCGCGCCCCACCCTTGCAGCGGCCCCAGGTTTGGAGCGCGGCCAGATCCACGTGAGTATCGTCGACCTTCGCAGCGGAGCGGTCCAGGAACCCAACCAGACCGCCCTGTTCCCGGTCGCCATCCGATCCTCCGGCGTCCGCGTCCCCGGTCAGGGTCGGCAGCAGGTAGTCGAGCTTACGGCCGAGAACCTCCGCGGCCGAATAGCCGAATATGCGCTCACCCGTCGGATTGAAGCTCTCGATGTGGCCACCGTCGTCGACGGTGACGATGGCATCCTTGACGTTGTCGAGAATGGCCTGCAGCCGCCAGGCCGTCTCCTCGCGGATCTCGCGTGTGAGAGCCTGCGCCTCGTCCGACATGAGCTGCATGGACAGCACGACGCCGCGCCGCTCGGCATCCAGGCGATCGTAATGGGCGCTGATCGTCTGCAGAAAAGCGTCGACATCCAACTCGCCGCCGCGCCCGCTCGCCTGGTCGAGCTGGCGTTCGAGCGCACGATTCAAGCCCGTTGGGCGCTGCGCTGGCGCGCCGCGAAGCGCTGCCGCTTTGTCGCGTGACACTCCTTATCTCCCAACTATGAATGGCGCGCCGCATTGGGCGCCAATTCGTAATATTAGGGAGATCCCTGAATCGCGGCGTGACGCGCGTCTCGCTTCGGCCAATAATCGGTTAAATCACGCCGGCCGCGCCGGCGTCCGGCGTGGCCCGCAAAGGCCGCCGGACCCGCCGGTTCAGGTCACGGGGTCGGCCGCCTCGCGTCCCTCCCGCTTGCGCTCGTGCGCGCGGAGATTGCGTTTTCTCAGCCGTATGGACGACGGGGTGACCTCGATCAATTCGTCGTCGTCGATGAACTCCATCGCCTGTTCCAGCGAAAATCGGATCGGCGGCGTCAGCACGACATTCTCGTCCTTGCCCGCGGCGCGCATGTTGGTGAGCTTCTTGCCCTTCAACGGATTCACGACGAGGTCGTCCTCGCGGTTGTTGAGCCCGATGATCATGCCCTCGTAGACCTCTTCGCCGGGGCCGATGCACAACCGCCCCCGCTCCTGCAGGCTGAAGAGCGAATACGCAAGCGCGACGCCCTGGCCGTTCGCGATCAGGACGCCCTGCGGCCGCTGGCCGAGCTCACGCTGAACCACGGGACCGTAGTGATCGAACACGTGATGCAGCAGACCGGTGCCGCGGGTCATGGTGCGGAACTCGGTTTGAAAGCCGATCAGCCCGCGCGAGGGCACCATGTAGTCGAGGCGCACCCGGCCGCGCCCGTCCGCCTGCATGTCTTTCAACTCGGCGCCGCGGCTGCCGAGCGCCGTCATGATGGATCCCTGCGCATCGCTGTCGGCATCGACGGTCACTTGTTCGTACGGCTCATGGGGCGCACCGTCGACCTGTTTGATGACCACCCGGGGCCGCGAGACGGCCATTTCGTAGCCTTCGCGCCGCATATTCTCGAGCAAAACCCCGAGGTGCAGCTCGCCGCGGCCGAAAACCACGAATTTGTCGGGGTCCGCGGTCGGCTCGACCCGCAGTGCCACATTATGGATCGACTCCCGCTCCAGGCGTTCGCGGATCTGCCGGCTGGTGACGAATTTACCTTCGCGTCCGAGGAACGGCGACGTGTTGACCTCGAAGGTCATGCTGATGGTCGGCTCGTCGACGGTCAGGCTGGGCAGGGCCTCGACGTTGGCAGGGTCGCAAAGCGTATCCGAGACCTTCGGCTCACTGATGCCCGCGAAGGCGACGATGTCCCCGGCGAACGCCGACTCGACCTCGATGCGGGTCAATCCATGAAAACCCAACACCTGCGTAATGCGTTCGCTGCGCTGCTGGCCCTCCCGGTTCACGACGGTCACCGCCATGCCCTTTTTCAACGTTCCGCGCTTGATTCGGCCGATGCCGATCGCGCCGACGTAGCTCGAGTAGTCCAGCAAGGTGACCTGCAGCTGCAACGAGCCCTCCGAGTCGACATTCGGCGGCGGGCAGTGGTCCACGATCGTCTTGAATAGGGGCTGCATATCGCCGTCGCGGACGGTGGAATCGAGGCCGGCGAAACCCCGCAGCGCGGATGCGTACACCACGGGGAAATCCAACTGCTCGTCGGAGGCGCCGAGACGGTCGAACAGATCGAAGGTCTGGTCGAGCACCCAGCCGGGGCGCGCCTCGTCCCGGTCGATCTTGTTGATGACGACGATCGGCCGCAGGCCGTGCTTGAAGGCTTTCTGCGTCACGAAGCGCGTCTGGGGCATGGGGCCGTCCACGGCGTCCACCAGCAGCAGAACGCAATCCACCATCGCCAGGACGCGCTCGACCTCACCGCCGAAATCCGCGTGGCCGGGTGTATCCACGATGTTGATCCGGAAGTCCCCCCAGGTGATGGCGGTGTTCTTCGCAAGGATGGTGATGCCGCGCTCGCGCTCCAGGGCGTTCGAATCCATCACCCGCTCCTGCAGATCCTTGCGCGTATCGAGTGTGCCGGACTGGCGCAGGAGCTGGTCTACGAGCGTGGTCTTGCCATGATCGACGTGCGCGATGATGGCGATGTTGCGAAGTTTCTGCGTCACGGTATGCCCTTGGGAAACCCGCCATTATAGAGTCTTATGGTGACGGAAGTTGGAGTTTTCAACCCCGCGCTGGTTATATGCGGCACCGCGTGTGGCGCCGCGCTGGCTCGAGATGGCCCCCGCAGCGCCGCTGGGCGGTTGTCCGGGAGCGGGGCTTCGGCTGGTCCGAATTACCCGGCCGGCGCGTCGGTTGCGCTCAGCGCGATGATGGGCACCGAGAAGGTGCGGGTATCCGTGGCGTCCTCGTGACTCCACGACAAGGCGAGACTCAGCAGCTGAACGCCGGCGCTGGTTGGGGTCGCTGAAATGGTCACCCGGTACGCCTGAGTCGGCTCGAGCGACGGAATGTCGATCCTGTCCGATCCGGGCGCCAGTTGCAGCCCATCCGATCCCGAAACCTGCAAGGTGGCCGAGCCCGCCACCTGGGGCAGCACGGCGATGACGATGTCGAGCGTCCGGCCCACCACCGGCCGCCCGGGCAGATCGAACTTCAACGAGATGGGCACCGTCGACTTGCCGACCGTCACCGCCTCGACCATCCCGGCGGTCAGCTCGTCCTGCGTGGGGCCCCGCTTGGGCACGGCCGATGCCTTGGTCTTCGGCGCGGCATTGGCTGCCGGACCCGGGCTCGGTTCGCCGTGGCAGGCCGCCAACAGCAGCACCGCGATCAACGGCAACGCGCTCCCTGGTTTCATTGACCTATGATCCCCAAATACGGAGTTAATCACAACTCGAGCGGCGGACCCAGCACCGCCGTCAGCTGATCCTCCAGCGCGCGGTAGTGTTCTTCCCAATAGCGCGGCCCGGCAAACCACGGGAAAGCGCGCGGGAATGCCGGGTCGTCCCAGCGGCGCGCCAGCCAGGCCGAGTAATGAATCATGCGCAGCGCCCGCAGCGGCTCGATGAGGGCCAATTCACCCCGGTCGAACGGCAGGAATTGCTCGTAGCCCCTGAGTATGTCGGTGAGTTCCGAGCGCATCTCCTCCTGATTCCCCGACAGCAGCATCCACAGATCCTGCATCGCAGGTCCGGTCAGGCAATCGTCGAGATCCACGAAATGCGGACCTCCGTCCGTCCACAGTATGTTGCCGCGGTGACAGTCGCCGAGGATGCGGCCGAGTCTCGCGCCGCCCCACCCGCTCGCTCGCGCCTCGATTTCGCACAGCAAGGTCTCGGTCAGGTCCTGGTACTTGTCGGCGAGATAGTCGGGCATCCAGTCCCCATCGAGCACGAAATCCCGGGCGGCCCGCCCCAGCTGCTGTGCATCGAGGCGTCCTCGGTGGAGAAATTGACCGGCCCGGCCGACCCCGTGGATGCGCCCCAGGAACCGGCCCACCCATTCACGGTCCGTGGCCGTGCCGAGCTCGGGCCAGCGGCCGCCCCGCCTGGGGAAAACGGCGTAGCGGAAGCCCGCGCGAACGAACAGCGACTCGCCGCTGCGCGTGATGGGCGCGACCACGGGAATTTCCTGCGCCGCGAGCTCGGATGAGAAGGCATGCTCCTCGCGAATCGCCGCATCGCTCCAGCGGCCCGGCCGATAGAACTTGGCGACCACCGGCTCGCCGTCTTCCACCCCGATCTGGTATACCCGGTTCTCATAACTGTTCAGGGCCAGTACCCGCCCGTCGCAGTTGAATCCAACGGCTTCGAGCGCATCCAGCACGACCTCGGGAGAAAGGCCCGAATAAGGCGCGTCTGCATTCATCGCCGTGATTCTACAGGTAGGATGGCACCGCTCCGTTGCCGCGGCTGCTAGAATGTTCGTGATGCGACTTCCGAGACCCAAGTCATTGAGCGGATTGATGCTGATCGGCTTCACGATCGTGGCCGCGCCGCTGCTCTTCGCGATCGTGAACGCCGCCGTGCAGATGAACCGGCTGTCGAACCGCAGCGAGCAGCTGGTGATCCACGGGATCCAGGGCACGCGCAACAATCAGAGCATGTTCGAGGAGATCGGTGCGCTCGAGCGCACCGCCCGCCTGTACCAGATCATCGGGAACACCGAGCTTCTCGACGTCTACACGCGCAACCAGGGACGCCTGGTGGGGACCATCAACGATCTCTTGACGCTGCCGCTCGATGCGGCGTCGCAGGACGACGCACGCGCCCTGCTCGCGGAGGCGGACCGGCTGTCGACCGAGTTGAAGAGCACGCCGCCGAACTCGCCGCATATGGCGGAGATCATCAACGCCTATCCGCATTTGTCGGACATGGCGTCCGGCGTGTCGAACCGCATCAGCGCCCATATCGACAAGGAGCTGACCAGCCTTCAGCTCGCGGCCCAGATGGCACAGCAGAAGTTGTTCCGACATACTTTGCTGCTGGTTCCCATGACGCTCGCGGTGGTCGGCGTCTTCACGTACCTGTTCGGCCGGCCCATCAGGGCGATCGATCGCGCCATCAGCGAGCTCGGGCGCGGAACCTTCTCGCGGCCCATCGCCATCAGCGGACCCGCGGACTTGGAGCGCCTGGCGGCGCAGCTCGAGTGGCTCCGCGGCCGGCTCCTGGAGCTGGCCCAGGAGAAAAATCGATTCCTGCGACACATGTCGCATGAATTGAAAACGCCGCTGGCGAATATTCGCGAAGGCACCGAACTCCTGATGGATGGCGCGGTCGGCGAGCTGCAGAGCGCCCAGAGGGAGGTGACCGCGATACTGCGCGAGAACGGGATGAAGCTTCAGCGACTCATCGAGAATCTGCTGTCATTCAGCGCCTGGCAGGCCAAGAGCGTCGGCCTGGAGATCAGCGAGTTCAAGCTTCGGCCGCTGGTGAAGACGGTCCTGGAAAATCAGCAGCTCACGCTGGTGGCGCAGCGGGTTCGCCTCGATGTGCAGATCGAGGATCTAACCCCCCTGGCCGATCGCGGCAAGGTCCGGCTCATACTCGACAACCTTCTGTCCAACGCGATCAAATTCACGCCGCGCGGCGGCACCATCACGATGCACGCCCGCGGCGAAGGCGCCCAACTCGTGCTCGACGTCATGGACAGCGGGCCCGGCATCCCGGCCGAGGAGCGCGAGCGCATATTCGAGGCCTTCTATCAGGGCAAGACCCCCCAGGGGGGGCACGTCAAGGGCACGGGCATCGGCCTCTCGGTGGTGACTGAGTTCGTCAATGCCCACGGCGGGACCATCGAGATTCTGGAAGCCAAGACCGGAGGAGCCCATTTTCGCGTCCGCTTGCCGTTACGTCAGGCGGTCGAGGCCAAGCATGCAGAAGCTCATGCCGCGTAAGCGCCTGCGCGGCGCGGCGATCGCGCTGGCTGCAGCCGCGGGCGGCTGCAGCATGCTCGGAGGCGGCCCGCCCACCAAGGTGTCGCCGCCGCCCCCTCCGCCGCCGGCCGACATCAGCGCCGTCACTCCGGATCTCGAGATGATGAAGGAACTGCCCGCCGGCGATCCGGCGCGCCAGGCCGAGATATTCCAGTCGGCCAAGGATGCCGCCGCGATCTATCCCACCACGAGTAATCGGCTGAAATACGCCCTGGCGCTGGCAACACCGGGCCACAGCGGCTCCGATCCCGTCGCCGCACAGCGACAGTTGTCTGAACTGCTGGCTACGCCTGAGACTCTGGTGCCCGTGGAACGCCTGTTGGCGATGGTTGAATTGCAGGAAGTCGATCAACGGCTGATTCTATTGGAGGAAAACCAGCAACTGCGGGAGGAGGCTCCTCGCGAATCGCGCGACAAGCTCGCGGCTGTCAACCGCCGGTTGTCGGCGGAGTCGGATGAGAATGCGCGGTTGCGCAAAGCCTTGGATGAAGCTCAGGCAAAACTCGACGCGGTTACTCACATCGAACGGTCCATCAACGACCGCAAATCCAATGAGGCGCATAATCCTTAGTCGGACGCCTTCGATTGGAATGCCCGGCGACGCAAGCCGCCGGACGGACGTCCCGATGGTCGAGTAATCGCCGATGACGGAGAGACCAGTGAACAACCATGCAACCGCCGCCACCACTCCCTTGGGCTTCGGGCTCCATGCAGGCACCAAGGACACGTCCACCCCGCAGAAGCGCAAGGCGAGAATTCTCGTGGTCGATGACGACCCCGGGCTGCTGCGCCTGCTGACCATCCGGTTGCGCGCCGAGAACTACGAGGTCGAGGCTGTGGAGAGCGCCGCGGCCGCCCTCGCTTCGTGTACGCGATTCCGTCCCGACCTCGTAATCACCGATCTTCGCATGGATCAGATGGACGGCATCGGGCTGCTCAAGGAGCTGCAGAGCCGCTGGCCGGGTCTGCGAGTGATCATCCTAACCGCCCACGGCACGATTCCGGACGCGGTGCACGCCACGCAGAGCGGAGCGTTCGGCTTTCTCACCAAGCCGGTCGACAAGCAGGAACTGCTCGACCACGTGCAAAAGGCGCTCAAGGTATCCGGATTTGCGCAGGTGGACGAGGACTGGCGCGCCGACATCGTGACGCGCAATCAGCTGATGGAGGACAAGCTCGCCCAGGCCAACATGGTCGCGGGTACCGATGCCCGGGTGCTGCTCACCGGAGAGAGCGGCACCGGCAAGGAATTGCTGGCGCGCGCCATCCACGACGCCAGCCCGAGGCGAAACAAGCCGTTCGTCGCGATCAATTGCAGTGCCATGGCGGAAAATCTGCTGGAGTCGGAGCTTTTCGGCCACGAAGCGGGCGCGTTCAGCGCTGCCACCCGCGCGCAGAAGGGATTGTTCGAGACGGCCGATGGCGGCACGGTGCTTCTCGACGAGGTGGGCGACATGCCCATGCGCCTGCAAGTCAAGCTGTTGCGGGTCCTGCAGGAGAACCAGATTCGCCCGGTCGGCGGCGAGTCCCCGGTGCCGATCAACGTCCGCGTCATCTCCTCCACCCACCGCGACTTGCACCAGCTCATGGTCGCCGGGCATTTTCGCGAGGACCTGTATTACCGCCTGAACGTGGTGCACATCGAGATGCCGTCGCTGGGACGCCGGCGCGAGGACATCCCGCTGCTGGTGGCGCATTTCCTCGAGCGGATTGCCAAGGAGACCGGCCATCGGAAGATTTACGCGCCCGAGGCGGTGGAGCTGCTGGCGACCGCCGAGTGGCCGGGGAACGTCCGTCAGCTCTACAACGTGGTCCGGCAAAATGTGGCGCTCTCGCACGGGCCGATCATCACGGCCGAGCTGGTGCAACAGTCGCTGGGAGGCAGCCCCGCGCGCCTACCCTCCTTCGACGAGGCCCGCGACGAGTTCACGCGCAACTACCTGTCGCAAATCCTCCAGATCACCACCGGCAACGTCAGCCAGGCGGCCCGTCTCGCGAAGCGCAACCGAACCGATTTCTACAAGCTGTTGTCGCGCCACCAGCTGCTGCCGGACGACTTCAAGAAGACTTGAGGTACCCGACCACCCCGGCGACTACCGCTCCCAGCTGCGCTTCGGTCAATTCCGGATAGATTGGCAGCGCCAGAGTCTCGGCGGCGGCCCGTTCGGAATGGGGAAAGGCCCCGGGTTTCGATCCCAGATAGGCAAAGCACTCCTGCCGATCCAACGGCACCGGGTAATAGATCTCCGTGCCGATTCCGCGCTCGGCGAGGAATTGCCGGAGGCCGTCGCGGCCCCGTGCGCGAATCACGTATTGGTTGAAGATGTGGCGCTGTCCCGGCACCACCGACGGCGTCGTCAGACGATCGCCCAAGCCCGCCGCGGCGAACGCCGCCGAATAGAATGCTGCGTTGCGCTGACGCGCCAGGGTCCAGCCGTCCAGATACTTGAGCTTGACGCGCAGCACGGCAGCCTGCAGTTCATCGATCCGGAAATTCCCGCCGATCAAGGCATGGTAATACTTCGGCTTGCCGCCATGGACGCGCAACACGCGCATGCGCTCCGCGAGTTCCGCATCGCGCGTCGTGCACATCCCCGCGTCGCCGAATGCGCCGAGATTTTTGCTCGGGAAAAAAGAAAAGCAGCCCACGTCGCCGATCGAACCCACCCGCGCCCCATCCCGGTACTCGGTGCCGATGGCCTGGGCGGCATCTTCGACCACTTTGAGGCCGTGGCGCCGTGCGACGTCCATGATGGGCCCCATGTCGGCGGACTGGCCGTATAGGTGCACCGGGATGATCGCCTTGATTCGGCCGCCGGTCGCCCGGTTGACGAGTCCGCCGCTCCTCGGATTGCACTCGCGCTCGGTGAACGTTTCAAGCGCGTTAGGTGATAAATTGTAGGTGATGGGATCGATGTCGCAGAACACCGGGCGCGCGCCCGCGCGTGCAATGGTTCCCGCGGTGGCGAAAAAGGTGAACGGCGACGTGATCACCTCGTCGCCCGGGCCGATTTCGAGCGCCATCAGGGCCAGGAGCAGCGCATCGGTGCCGGAGGACACGCCGATCCCGAAAGGCGCGCCGCAATAGCCCGCGATTTCCGCCTCGAGCCCGCGCACGTGTTCGCCCAAAATGAATTGCTGACTCGCACAAACCCGCTCGATCAGCGGCATCACTTCGTCGCGAATCTGCGCGTATTGCGCCTTAAGATCAAGTAATGGAACGTTTATCATCTGTCACTAGAATAGCATCTGGTCCGCAATTTGACTTTTCCCAACCCTATTATAGAGATCGGTCACGCATGTCCCCGGGCGAATGCCTGATAATGCTCTGCAGTATTTGTCGCAGTTCAAGCCTCGGCTGCCCGGAATCGCGGCCGACGATGGTGGTTCAACGGATTAGAAATGACCCAGCCGGTCCTAGCTAAGCAAAGCTTTCTGATCGCGATCTTGGCGGCGGCGCAGGCCATCATGCCTGCGGCGGTTGCCGTGGCATCGCTTTACACCACGATCATCCTGTTCGGCGACACCTTCGATCCGTCGTCGTCGGCCATCGTGATCGTGGCGGTGTTGTGCCTGGTTCTGGTCCAGCCGCCCCGCGAGGTCACCTCCCAGTTCACGTCGGCCCGCGTCTCGGCCGTGGTCGACGTCATTTTCCGGTGGCTGTTGCTGCTCGCAATTCTGCTGGCCATCGGCTACATCACGAAATCGCCCCTCCAGGCATACCCCAGACGGGTGTTTCTGACGTGGGCGGCATTGACGCCGGTGGCGCTCATCATGGCCACCCTGGCCATGCAGGAAATCATGCGCCGATTCCTGATCAATGCATTCGACAGCCGCAGCGCCATCATAGCGGGCTACAACACCAGCAGCCTGGAACTCGCCCGCCGCCTCAGAAGCAATCCCGGCATGCGCCTCGACGTCGCCGGCTTTTTCGACGACCGGAGCAGCGACCGGCTCGGCATGGAGCCCGACGCCAAGCTCATCGGCAGCCTGAGCGACCTGGGCACCTTTGCGAAGGAACACCGCACGGACGTGATTTTCATCGCGCTGCCGATCCGCCACGTGAAGCGCGTGATGAACCTGCTCGATGACCTTCGGGACACCACGGCCTCCATTTACTACGTCCCCGACATTTTCGTCTTCGACCTCATCCAGGCCCGCTCCGGCGAGATTCACGGGATCCCGGTGGTGGCCATGTGCGAGACGCCGTTCTATGGTTACCGGGGCGTCGCCAAGCGCTTGACGGACATCGGGCTCTCCCTGTTGATCCTGGTGCTCTTATTGCCGCTGCTGGCGTTGGTGGCGATCACGGTCAAGGTCTCATCGCCGGGCCCGGTGATCTTCAAACAGCGCCGCTATGGGCTGGACGGCCGGGAAATCGCCGTCTACAAGTTCAGGACCATGCGGGTGACGGAGGACGGCGCCCAGATCCGCCAGGCTTCCCGCACCGACAGCCGCATCACCCGGGTTGGCGCCATCCTTCGGCGGACCTCCCTCGATGAGCTGCCCCAGCTCATCAACGTACTGCAGGGCCGCATGAGCCTCGTCGGCCCGCGCCCGCATGCGGTCGCCCACAACGAGGAGTATCGCAAGCTCATCAAGGGCTACATGGTGCGGCACAAGGTTCTGCCGGGCATCACGGGTCTCGCGCAGGTCAACGGCTGCCGCGGCGAGACCGCCGAATTGAAGGACATGGAGGCGAGGGTCAATTTCGATCTCGATTACCTGCGCCATTGGTCGCCCATGCTGGACATCAAGATCATCCTGCTCACGGTCGTGAAGATCTTTCGCGACGACAAGGCCTACTGAGCCCGATTCGGGTCGGCCGGGACGGCGATGCCCGCCGAGACGAAATCCTCGTGGAACACGTAGCGCCCATCGATGGGCAATTCCACTCGGCGGTGAAACTGCAATTCCCGGCAGCCTCGTACCGCGAAGGTGCCCAGGGCAGGCCCGAAGTCACGCACCTGCACGGCCAGATCGTGAAAGTCGAGCCATTCAGCCACCAAAGGGTATTGGCACTTGTAGAACGCCTCTTTGGCGGAGAACAGCAGCGTCACGGCGGCCGGCCGGGCGGTTTCCGGCAGCGATGTCACCCAAGCCAGCTCTTCATCCCGGCAAATCGTGGCCCAGATGTCGGCCGAGGGTGCACCGACCAATTCGCTGTCGAGTCCGATGGCCTGAATCTGGCTCCGCCGGGCCACCGCGGCGGCACAAAAGCCCGTAGTATGGGTGATGCTGCCCACGTAGCCCGGCGGCCAGCTCGGCTGTCGGTCGCCGGCGGGGTGCAGCGCAACATGGGGCTGCCCGAGCTGCGCCAGCGCGGACCGCGCACACCAGCGGCCCGCCGCGAATTCGTGGATCCGCTTGGGACGGGCGTTCATGACGAAAGCCGCCTCCGACGGCCAAAGATCGGCGGGATCGCCCGGCATGCGGCGCTCCCGGACCACGACCGCGTCGGGAAACAGCCCGGCGAGCGCAGGCGGGGACCGGGCGGCCTCCGGCGGAATTTGCGATTGGGTCGACACTTTGCGCGGCGAATCTCGATGCGTTGATTGGTAAGCTTAACCCCTAATGGCGCCGCGGTTCGCATCCGCGTCTGCGCATGCGGTGAACAGGGACTTTGGATATGATCGACGCGCAACGGCTGTGCGCGGGGGCGGCTCCCGCACCCCGGGAGGCCAGTCGAGAGGGCGAATCGTGACATTGAGTGCTAGCGTTGCACAAACTCCCGGTCCTGGGCTCTCGTTCCCGACGGGCGCGGACTTGCTCCCGCCGAACGGCGAGTTCGCGGCCAAGTTCAATCGCACGGATTTTCTCTTCGATCACGGCCTCGCGCATCACCCCATGTTCGAGCCGCGCGCGCTCCTCGGCCTCGCGAATCGGATTCCGAAATACCAGGACTTCGTCTACTGGCAAAACGGGCGCGTAAAGATCAATGACCGGTGGGAGGCGAACCCGGGCACCCGCCTTTCGCTCGAGGAGACCATTCTCAACATCGCCCACAACGACTCGCTGGTGGTGCTGAAGCACGCCGAGCAGGATCCGGTGTACGGGCCGTTGCTGCAGGAAATATTGCAGCGCATTTTTTCTTTTACTTCACCCGCATCGCAGGCCGACATCGTTCTCGGCGAGTCGCTGATATTCCTGAATTCGCCGCGGCGCGTGACGGCGTATCACATGGATCTGGAGTCGAATTTCCTCCTTCAGATTGCCGGCCAGAAGTTCGTCCACGTGCACGATCACGCCGACCGCTCGATCGTCCCGCATCAGGAGCTGGAAAATCATTGCGGCGGCGACCATAACGGCGCGATTTTCAAGCCCGAGCGGCAGAACGACGCACATCATTACTGCCTGACGCCGGGACATGGCGTGCATTTCCCGAGCACGGCACCCCACTGGGTGGAGAACGGCGATGAGCTGTCCATTTCGATCAACATCAACTTCGATCTGATCTCGGTGCACAAGCGCATGAAGCGGATCTACTCGCTGAACCGCGTCATACGGCGCGTCGGCATGAAGCCCTCGCCGCCAGGCACCTCGGCGATTCGCGACACCTTCAAGGAAAAGGCCTCGGTGGGCGTGGACCTGCTGCTCGCCATGTTGCGCCGGCGGGCGATCAAGGGCGATCCCGCGGCCGCTGCGTATCCCGTATGGCGACCTTCGCGGGGCAGTTCCGCGTCGCCAGCCCCTTCCTCCTGACGCAAGGCGCCATGTCAACCCAAGGCCGCCCCGGCGCCTTCCATTCGGATTGCATACACGAGATCTTCGAGGCGCAGGTCGAACGCTCCCCGGACAACGACGCCGTCGTGCTCGGCAGCGAAAGGCTCACCTACCGCGAGCTCAACGACCGTGCCAATCAGCTGGCACACCATCTTGTACGCCTGGGCGTGCGGCCCGGAGTGCTCGTCGGGATTTGCCTCGACCGGCGCCTGGAATTGGTCGTGGGGCTGCTCGCGATCTTGAAGGCCGGCGGCACGTACGTTCCAATCGATCCGCAATATCCCCCCGAACGGCGCGCGTTCATGCTCCAGGATTCGAAATCGCCGATCATCGTCACCGAGGAGGCGCTCGCACCGGGACCGAGTTCACCGCATACCGCGGTGGTCTTGCTGGACAAGGACTGGCCGGCGATCTCGTCGGAGCCGGCCTCGAATCCTCAAGTGCCGGTGGGGCCGGAGGATCTCGCTTACGTGATCTACACCTCGGGTTCCACCGGGACGCCGAAGGGCACGTTGATCTCTCATCATAACGTCGTGCGGCTGTTCGAGGCCACGCAGCCGTGGTTCGGATTCACCGATCAGGATGTCTGGACCTTGTTCCACTCCTGCGCCTTCGACTTCTCGGTGTGGGAGCTGTGGGGCGCCTTGTTCTACGGAGGCCGCCTGGTCATCGTGCCGTTCGGCCTCAGCCGCACGCCCGATGCGTTCCTGCAGCTGCTCCGCGACGAGGGAGTAACCGTCCTCAACCAGACACCCTCCGCATTTCGTCAGCTGATTCGCGCGGAGGAGAATGCGGCGGCGGGCGGCCTCGCGCTTCGCTACGTGGTCTTCGGCGGCGAGGCGCTGGATTTGAAGAGCTTGAAGCCCTGGTTCGACCGGCACGGCGATGTCCGTCCGCAGCTGGTCAACATGTACGGCATCACGGAAACGACGGTCCACGTGACCTACCGCCCGGTCGGGGCAGCGGACCTCGCCGCCGGCAGCGTCATCGGCGTGCCGATACCCGACTTGCAGGTGCACCTCCTCGATCCCGAACAGCGGCCGGTTCCGGTGGGGCAACCAGGGGAAATTTACGTGGGTGGTGAGGGAGTTGGACGCGGTTATTTGAATCGACCTGAACTCACGGCGCAACGATTCATCGAGGATCCCTTTGCGCCGGTGCCGGGCAAGCGCCTGTACCGATCGGGCGATCTCGGCCGGCATTTGCCGAATGGAGACCTGGAATATCTCGGCCGCATCGACCAGCAAGTGAAGATCCGGGGCTTTCGCATCGAGCTCGGCGAGATTTCCGCGGAGATCGATCTGCACCCGGGAATCCGCGAGAGCGTGGTCGTGGTCGGCGATTCCGCGGCCGGCGAGAAGGAATTGGCCGCCTACATCGTGAAGAGCGCGGGCGCAGACCTGGATCTTGGGACGCTCAGGCAGGCGTTGCGCCGCCGGTTGCCGGAATACATGGTGCCCGCCACGTTCACATTCATCGAGCGGCTCCCGCTCACCGTCAACGGCAAGCTGGACGTCAAGGCGCTGCCCTCGCCCGCCCGGCCTGCGGCAGCGCTCGCCGCAGGCGCCGAAGGCACTCCGTTGGAGCGGGGAATTTCGGATATTTGGCGCGATGTCCTGCAGATACCGGAACCCGGGCTCGACCGGAATTTCTTCGACGTGGGCGGCAACTCCATCCACGTGGCCGAGGTGCACGGCCGATTGCAAAAATTGCTCGGGCGCCAGTTCTCGATCACCGAACTCTTCGCCCACTCGACGGTGCGCGCGCTCGCGGCCCACTTCTCGGTCGGCGCGGAGGCGGCCGCCCCGAATGCGAGTCGCGCACGCGCGCAGCGGCAGCGTGAAACGCTGCTGGCGCAGCGCAAAATCCGGCGGGACGGTCTCTGACCGGCGAGGCCCATGGCGGGCGCCGACCGATCCGACAGGCGGGCCGACCCCGGGGCGCTCCCAAAGGATTCGCGGCGCCGCCGCAGCATGGTGGATTTTGCGTGCTCGGTCCTGGTATTGGCTCGCTATTGACTTCAAAATCGATGACGCAATATGTGACCGGATTCACCTTCGGCCGCCGTGGATGGCTCTGCGCCATGGCTTGCAACGGCCCAACGGATACCTGCGGATCGCTATGATAAGGACGGTTTCTTGCAATGGTTGACCGTACGGACACGGATGATCAGGACGCCCCGCTGGGGGCGATCGCCATCGTCGGCATGGCCGGCAGGTTTCCCGGCGCCGCAAATCTCCGGGAATTCTGGCGAAATCTTTGCGGCGGCGTCGAGTCCATCACGCGCTTCGAAGACTCCGATCTCGAGGACAGCTTCGGCGCGGAGATCCGCCATGCGCCCAATTTCGTCAGGGCACGCCCCATCCTCGAGAACCCCGAGCTGTTCGACGCGGCGTTCTTCGGCATGCATGCCAAGGAGGCCGATCTCACCGACCCGCAGCAACGAGTCTTCCTGGAGTGCTCCTGGGAGGCGCTGGAGGACGCCGGCTACGACCCGGCCGCCTACGGCGGCGCCATCGGCGTATTCGCCGGATGCAGCCCAAGCACCTATTTCCTGAACAACGTGTGCGGCGACCGCCGCACCATCGAGGAGTACACGAGCAGCTATCAGGTCGGCTGCTACCCCATGCTCCTCGGTGCGAGCCGGGACTTCCTGGCCACCCGGGTCTCGTACAAGCTCGACCTCAAGGGAGCCAGCCTCACGCTGCAGGCCGGGTGCTCCACGTCGCTGCTCGCCGTGGCCAAAGCCTGCCAAAGTCTCCTGCTCTACGAAACCGACATGGCGCTGGCCGGCGGCGTGTCGATCACCTTTCCCCAGAAGCGCGGCTACCAGCATCTGGACGGCGGCATGGTGTCCGCGGACGGAACGTGCCGCCCGTTCGACGCCGATGCCTCCGGCACGATATTCGGCAGCGGCGCGGGCGTGGTGCTGCTCAAGCGGCTCGAAGACGCCCTGAGCGAGGGCGATCATATCTATGCCGTGATCCGCGGCAGCGGCGTCACCAACGACGGCGCCTCGAAAGTCGGCTTTACCGCGCCCAGCGTCGCGGGCGAAGCCGGCGCCGTGGAGATGGCGTTGGCGGCGGCCGGCGTCGATGCCCGATCCATCTCTTACATCGAATGCCACGGCACGGCCACCCCCCTGGGAGATCCGATCGAAGTGGCCGGCTTGACCAAGGCGTTCGCAGCGGGCACGAGCGACGTCCAGTTCTGCGCGATCGGATCGGTCAAGAGCAACATCGGCCATCTGGACACGGCGGCGGGAGTCGCCGGGCTCATCAAGGCGGCCTTGTCCCTGAAGCACGCGCAGATTCCTGCGACGCTGCATTACAAGCGGCCGAACCCGCAGATCGATTTCTCGCAGACGCCGTTCTTCGTCAACGACAGACTCAGACCGTGGGAGCCGGGCTCCGGCCCGCGCCGCGCGGGCGTCAGCGCCTTCGGCGTGGGCGGCACGAACGTCCACGTGATTCTCGAGGAAGCGCCGCGCAACCCGGCCGAACGCAGCAGGGCGGCAGCCGGGGCACAGCTGCTCGTGTTGTCCGCCAGGAGCGAGGCGGCCCTCGATGCGGCTCGCCGCAACCTGGCCGACCGGCTGCGAGAGCCCGGCGCTCCCCCTCTGGCAGACGTCGCCTACTCGTTGCAGGTGGGACGCCGCGCATTCGATCATCGGTTGTCGGTGGTCGCCCAAACCTGTGCTGCGGCGGTCGCGGCTCTCGATGGCGGCGAGTCGCGCCTGGTGCAGAGCGGAGCGCGGCAAAGCAAGGCGGCTGACGTCGTATTCATGTTTCCCGGCCAGGGAGCTCAATACCCGGGCATGGGGCTCGAACTGTACGAGCATGAGGGCGAGTTCCGCCGGCAGATCGATCGCTGTTCGGAGATCCTCGCGCCCATGATGGGCAGGGATCTGCGCGCGCTCCTGTACCCGTCGAGCGATTCGGCGGATGCGAAGCAACAGTTGATGTCGACCGTGGCCGCCCAACCGGCGATTTTTTCAATCGAGTACGCGCTCGCCAATCTGTGGATGAGCTGGGGGATCAAACCCCGCGCCATGATCGGCCACAGCGTGGGCGAGTTCGTCGCCGCGGCGCTCGCGGGCGTGTTCTCTCTCGAGGCGGCATTGGGCATCGTCGCGGCCCGCGGACGCCTGATGCAGGACCTGCCGGGCGGCGCGATGCTCGCCGTTCGGCTGCCCGAAGCCGAAGTGCTGCAGCTGCTGACTCCCGGACTCGCGATTGCCGCGATCAACGGGCCAGCCTTGTGCGTGGTCTCGGGGCCGTATGGCGAGGTCGATGCGCTCGAGAAGGCGCTGACGGGCCGCAACGTCGTGAACCGCCGGCTGCACACGTCCCATGCATTCCATTCGGCGATGGTCGATCCGATGATCGAGCCGCTGCGCGCACATTTGCAATCGGTGCGGCTGTCGGCTCCGTCCATCCCGTACGTCTCGTGCGTGACCGGCGACTGGATCCGCGCCGAGGAGGCGGTTTCCCCGGGCTACTGGGCGCGGCATGCGCGCGAGCCGGTCAGGTTTGCCGACGGCGTGATGAAACTCGGCGACCTGCCGTCGGCGGCGTTGCTCGAGGTCGGCCCCGGCGCCACGTTGTCCGCATTGGCCGCCCAGGCGATGCGCGGGCGCAGCGTATCGGTGATCGCCTCGATGCAGGACGCGGCGCGCGAACGCAGTGACCGCGAGTGCCTGCTCGAAGCTCTGGGCCGCCTCTGGATTCACGGGGCGACGCCCGACTGGCAGGCCGTCCACGGCGCGCCGCGCGCGCGCGTGTCGTTGCCCTCATATCCCTTCGAGCGCAAGCGGCACTGGATTGAGCCCCCCAAGATCGCCGCCGGCGCAGAGTCCGGCGCAACGACCGAAGCCCGCGACGAGCCGCCCCAGATGACGGGCGTTGACGAACCACCTCTTTTGACGAATCAGATCGACAGCACGATGGAGCAGAGACCCGTGGACAATCGCATTTCCGACATCAGCGGCATGGTCGCCGCCATCATCGAGGATCTCTCCGGCGAGCGGCCGGCGGCCACCGATGCTCGGACAACGTTCCTGGAAATGGGTTACGACTCCCTATTCCTGACCCAGGTGGCCCAGAAGATCCAATCGCAAATGAAAGTGAAGATCACCTTCCGTCAGTTGCTCGGTGACTTCTCGACGATCCCGGCGCTTGCGAAATTCCTCGCGGAGAAAATGCCGCCCGCACCGAAGCCCGCGGCCGCGAAGCCAGCGGCGCCACCGCCGGCGGCGATCCGTGTTGCCGCGGCGCCTCAGGCTGCGCTCCAGGGCACGCCTGCCCCGACGGGTGTGGAAGGCATCTTCCGCGACCAGTTGCAGGCCATGTCGCAACTCATCAACCGGCAGTTCGAAATGCTGCAGAGCCTGGGCACCGGTGCGGCGCCGGCCGTCCCGGCGGCCATGCAGCCGGCAGCGCCAACGCAACCCGCAGCGGCATCGAAACCGGCGCCGGCTGCCGCGTCCCCGCAGGCCGTGGCCGCACCTGCCGCCGATGGGTCGCAGCCGTCGCGCTTCGCCGTCTTCGTGCCGGTTCAGAAATCGGGCGATTCGGGCATCACCGCCGAACAGCGCAAGCACATCGAGGCGCTGGTCGCCCGCTACACACAGAAGACTTCGGGTTCCCGCAGCTTCACGCAGGCCCACCGCCCGACGCTGGCCGACCCGCGCGCCGCCGCAGGATTCCGCAGCGAATGGAAAGACATGGTCTATCCCATCGTCGTCGCGAATGCGGGGGGTTCGAAGCTCCTCGACGTCGACGGCAATGAGTACATCGACCTCGTCAACGGCTTCGGTCAGACCGCTCTTGGGCATTCCCCTCCCTTCGTCGTCGAGGCCGTCAAGGCTCAACTCGACCGCGGCTTCGCGATCGGCCCGCAGGCGGAGCTCGCCGGCAAGGTGGCCGACCTGTTCTGTGAAATGACGGGTAACGAGCGGATGACGTTCTGCAATACGGGCTCGGAAGCCGTCATGGCGGCCATGCGCATCGCGCGCACGGTGACCGGCCGGCAGAAGATCGTGATCTTCAACGGCGATTACCACGGCCAGTTCGACGAAGTGCTGGTCAAGGGCGTACAGCGGCCGGGCGGCGAGCCGCGTTCGGTTCCCGTGGCACCCGGAATCCCCGGGTCCGCGGTCGAGAACATGATCGTACTCGAGTACGGGTCCGATCAATCCCTGCAATGGATACGCGACAACGCCGACGACCTCGCCGCCGTGATCGTCGAGCCGGTGCAGAGCCGCCATGCGGATTTGCGGCCATTCGATTTCCTGCGCGAGGTGCGCCGCATTACGGCGGCGTCCGGCACCGCGTTCGTCATGGACGAGGTGGTCACCGGGTTCCGGGTGCATCCCGCCGGCATGCAGGCGGTGATCGGCATTCGTGCGGACATGGCCACCTATGGCAAGGTCGTCGGCGGCGGTCTTCCCATCGGCGTATTGGCCGGAAACTCGAGATTCATGGACGCATTGGACGGCGGCCAATGGCGTTTCGGCGACGATTCCGTTCCCGAGGCGGGCGTGACCTTCTTCGCAGGCACCTTCGTACGGCATCCGCTGGTTCTGGCGGCCGCCTGGGCGGTGCTGAACCACCTCAAGGACCATGGTCCGGCGCTGCAGGAAACGCTGGCCAGGAAGACTCTCGCGCTGGTCGAGCGCCTGCGCGCCCTGTTCGCGCATCACGGCCTGGCCGCCCGGATCGAGAGCTACTCGAGCTGGTTCTTCTTCCATTTGCACAACGACCATCCGCTGACCGCGCTGCTCTTCTATCATCTGCGCGAGCGCGGCATCCACATCCAGGACGGCTTCCCCTGCTTCCTGACGACGGCGCATTCGGATGCGGACTTCGAGAAAATCTACGCGGCATTCGAGGAAAGCCTCAAGGAGCTGGAGTCGGTGGGCATCGTGGGTCCCGCGCTGGCGCAGGGCGACGCCCCGCCCGCCCGCATCGCGGCATCCGCCGGCCCGGCCGCCGCCGATGCCGTGCCGCTCACCGAGAGCCAGCTCGAAATATGGCTCGCGGCGCAGTTGGGCGATGAGGCGTCCTGCGCGTTCAACGAATCAGTGAGCCTCGGGCTGCGCGGCGAGCTGAATGCGGTCGCATTGCAGTCGGCGCTGAACCGCGTCGTCGCCCGCCACGATGCCCTGCGCGCGCGCTTCAGCGCCACCGGCGAGGAGATGCGGATCGCGGGCGCGGGCGCGGCCGACTACCCGTTCACCGACCTGTCTGCCGGCACCGAAGCGCAGGCCGAGGAGGCCTACGCCAAGCTGCTCGACGCCGATGCCCGCACGCCTTTCGACCTGGTCGAGGGTCCCTGCCTGCGCGCGCACTTGGTCAAGCTCGCCGCCGATCGGCATGCGTTCGTGCTGACCGCGCACCACATCGTCTGCGATGGCTGGTCGCTGAACGTGATCGTGACCGAACTCGCGGAGATCTATGCCGCGCTCTGCCGCGCCGAGGAACCCCAGCTGCCGGAGCCGATGGCATTCAGCGCGTACGCGCGCTCGCAGGCCGCGCGCGACCCGGCGGAACTCGCGAAGACCGAACGCTTTTGGATGGACCAGTTCGCGGAACGCCCACGATCGCTCGAGCTGCCCACCGATCGGCCCCGGCCCTCCGTCAAGTCCTTCCAGGGGACGAGCCTGTGCCGCCGCATCGATGCCAAGCTCTATCAAGCGGTGAAGAAGGCCGGCGCCCGCCAGGGCAGCACCCTGTTCGTCACCTTGCTGGCGGCCTTCCAGGCACTCATGGGGCGTCTTGCGGACCAGGACGAGGTGGTGGTTGGAGTACCGACCGCCGGGCAATCGCTGCTCGAGGATCAGATCCTGGTCGGCCATTGCGTCAACTTTCTACCGATCCGCGGCGGCTGGAAGCGCGACACGCGAATCTCGGAGTTCCTCGCGGCCACCGCCAAGCGCGTGCTCGACGTGTATGAACACCAGGACTACACGTTCGGAACCCTGGTGCGGAAACTCGCGATGCCGCGCGAGCCGGGACGGCTGCCGTTGGCCGAGATTCAGTTCAATCTGGAACGGCTCGCCGACCGGGTCGAATTGCCCGGGCTGACGATGGAGGTGACGCCCAACGCCAAGGCCTACGTCAACTTCGATCTCTTCTTGAACGTCATCGAATCCGCCGACGGTTTGCGCATGGATTGCGACTACAACACCGACCTGTTCGACGAGGCCACGGTGACGCACTGGCTCGATTGTTATCAGGCCCTGCTGGAGGCCGTCGCCGCCGATCCGATGCAGCCCCTCTGCGCCGCTTCGTGCATGCCGGCGCCCGAGCGGGAACGGTTGGTGCATGGCATCAACGCCACGGCCTTCGACTATCCGAAGGAGCGCAGCGTCCATGAACTGATCGAACTGCAGGCGAAAGCGACCCCGCAGGCGATGGCGGCCCAGTACCTGGGCACCACCCTCACCTATGAGGCGCTCGACCGGCGCGCCAATCAGATGGCCAACCTCCTGCGCGAGCGGATCGCCGGGCCCAACAAGAGCGGCAGGCTCGTCGGCGTGTCCGTCGAGCGATCGCTCGACATGCTGATCGCGATGATTGCCGTGCTCAAGGCAGGCTGTGCTTACGTGCCCCTGGATCCCCTGCATCCCGCCGCGCGCCTGCGCCACATTCTGGGCGAGGCCGAAGTCGCGGCGCTCATCATAGACAACCCCGAGAGCGCCGCGCTCGTCGCCGCCGGAGTGCCGGTCATCGACGTGCGCGCCGACGCTCCCGCGATAGCGGCCGCTTCGCCGTCGCCCCCGCCGGTCAAGTCGGCGCCGGACAGTCTGGCCTACGTCATCTACACATCGGGCTCGACCGGCCAGCCGAAAGGCGTCGAGATACCTCACCGCGCGGTCGTGAACCTGCTCGCCACGATGGCACGCACTCCTGGCCTCGCTCCGAGCGACGTGCTGGTCGCCGTGACCACGATCTCGTTCGACATCGCCGGTCTGGAGCTCTTCCTGCCGTTGATCGTCGGCGCCAAGGTGGTGATCGCGGAGCGCGAGACCGTGGCGGACGGTTTCAAGCTGTTGAAGCAGCTGGACGCCGTCGGCGCGACCGCCATGCAGGCTACCCCCGCCGGGTGGCGGCTGCTGCTCGAAGCGGGATTCCGTGCGCCCGAAAGATTCAAGATGCTGTGCGGCGGCGAAGCGCTGCCGCGGGATCTCGCCAATCGCCTGCTGGCGGGGTCGGGCGAGCTTTGGAACATGTATGGTCCGACCGAGACCACGATCTGGTCCTCGTGCACCCGGGTGACCGCCGGCCACGAGCCGATCACCGTCGGCGGCCCGATCGGCAACACCCAGTTCTACGTGCTCGATCATCACGATCAGCCGGTTCCGAGCGGCGTGCCGGGCCAGCTGCACATCGGCGGCGACGGCGTCGCCCGGGGCTACTACAAGCGGGCGGCCCTGACGGGGGAGAAATTTCTCCCGAATCCGTTCTGCCCGGGCCGGATGTACCGCACGGGCGATCTGGCGCGATGGCTGCCCGAGGGCGGCCTGCAGGTCCTGGGCCGGATCGATCATCAGGTCAAACTGCGTGGATTCCGCATCGAATTGGGAGAGATCGAATCCGTTCTGACCAAGAAGGCAGGGCTCGACGCGGTGGCGGTCATTTTGCGGGAAGACGCCCCTGGGGCCCCGCGCATCGTGGCGTATTATGTTCAAAAGGGCGAAAATACCCGTCCTCCGGAGGCATTTCGCGAGCTTCTCGCCGAAGAGATGCCCGAATACATGATACCGTCGGCCTGGGTCAGGCTGGATTCGCTGCCGGTCTCGCCCAACGGAAAACTCGATCGAGCGGCCCTTCCACGGCCTGACTCGGCGCAGATGGAAACGGTAGAATTCGAAGCACCGGCGACCGCATCGGAAGCGGCGCTGACGAAGATCTTCGAGGAGGTTTTGCATTTGGAGCGCGTGAGCGTGACGGCCGACCTTTTGAAGTTGGGGGCGGACTCGATTCAATTGTTCCAAATCACCGCCAGGGCCAACCGCGGCGGCATCAAGATCACGGCGAAGCAGCTGTTGCAGCATCGATGCGCGCGGGCGCTCGCGGCGGCGGCCGACGCGGGCGCGGCGGATGCCTCGTCCGGCGACATGGGAGCGGCGTTGCCGACCCTCGGACAGTTCAAGAGAAGCCGGCGGACCGGGTAATCTGAGTTCAAGAGCGATGTCGAAGCCCGCGAACAAGCTATTCGATGCACCGCCCGGTTCTCCGCCGGCGGGATCTGCCGCGCCTGCGGGCGAAGAACCCGCGGCCGCCGAGCCGGGCCCCGAGAGGACGGAGTTCCCGTGCTCGATCGCCCAAGAGCGATTCTGGCTGCTGGATCGTCTAGACCCCGGCAACGCGTCCTACAACGTCGCGGTGCGCTGGCGGCTCGAGGGTCGGGTCGCGACCGACCTGCTGGAGCGGTCCTGGCTGACGATCATCGAGCGGCACGAGATCTTGCGGACCACGTTTCACGAGGTCGACGGAGCGCCCATCCAGCGAGTGGCACCCAAGGCGCAGTTTCGCCTGAACGAGGTCGATCTTTCCACGCTGAGCCCCGAGCAGCGCCAGACCGAAGGCGATCGCATCGGCGTTCTGGAGGCGCGGGCGCCGTTCGACCTCGCATCGGGGCCGTTGATTCGCGTCACCCTGCTGCGTTTCTCGCCGACCACGTCCATCATCCTGATCACCTCCCACCAGATCGCCTGCGACGGCTGGTCGATCGGCGTCATGGCCCGGGAGATGGGCACGATCTACCAGGCGCTGCGGCAGGAACAACCGGTACCGCTCGAACCGTTGGCGATTCAATACGCCGACTACTCCCTGTGGCATCTGGAATGGCTGCGCGTGCGCGGCACCGAGGCGGAGACGACGTACTGGACCAGGCAGCTGGCCGGCGTGAGGCCGTTCAAGGTGATTCCGGACCGGTTGCGGCCGACCGTGCCGACGACCAACGGCGCGATCGTGTCGCGATTGTATCCGCGCGACTTGACGAATCGGGCGCAGGCGCTGACCGCGGAGCGCGGCGCGACCTTGTTTGCCGCCGCGTTTGCGGCCCTGTGTGCGACCCTTGCGCGTTTTACCGGCGAAAGCGACATCGTCGTCGGCACGCAGGTATCCGACCGCGATCAGGTGGAGCTCGAGCCGATGATCGGGCAATTCGTCAATTCGCTGGTCCTGCGCAACGACCTCGGCGGCGACCCGAGCTTCGGCGATCTCATCGTCCGCATCCGCGACACCGTGGCGCTCGCGCTCGAGCATCGCCACATACCGATCGAACGCCTCCTCGGCATGATCAAGGGCGAACGCAACTCGGCCAACAGCCCGCCGATCTCGGTCAATTTCATCTTTCAGAAGACATTCATTCAGAACGCGAACTACGGCGACTTCGATCTCATCGACATGCCCTCGTTGCCGGCCGGCGCGATCTACGATCTGAATTTCTTCATGGTGGAGCGTCCGGATGGATGGCGCTTCTCGTGCCAGTTCAATACCGATCAATTCGAGAGCGCGACGGCGGAGCGCCTCCTCCTGTATGTCCAGAACACGCTGGAGAGCGGCGTCGCCGATCCGGGCCGGCGCGTCTCGGGCCTCGAGTTGTGCAAGCCCGGCGAGGCGCGGCTGCTGCTCGACAAATTGAACGACACGCGCACCCTCTACCCTCGCGACCTCAGCCTGTCGAAGCTCATCGAGGTTCAGGCT
Source organism: uncultured Gammaproteobacteria bacterium (assembly GCA_963707765.1). Taxonomy (GTDB): domain Bacteria; phylum Pseudomonadota; class Gammaproteobacteria; order Steroidobacterales; family Steroidobacteraceae; genus Bog-1198. Next base: position 1,942,496 of record CAVPQZ010000001.1, read on the forward strand.
CAGGGCGCACCCGACGCCATTGCCGTGGCCTGCGGCGAGCGGCAGCTCAGCTATGCCGAACTCAACGGCTCGGCCGATCGGGTCGCCGGATACCTGCGCGCGCACGGCGTGGCCGCGGGCGCCAAGGTCGGCATTTGCCTGCGGCCGTCGGTGGAATGGCCGCTGTGCATCCTGGCCGTCGTCAAGTCGGGGGCCGCCTTCCTGGTGCTGGACCCGGCGGATCCGCCGGCGCGGCACGCAGAAGGCATCGCCGCCGCGGGCCTCACGGCCGTCATCGGCCACGAGTACCGGTTGCCGGCGGGAACCGCAGACACAGTCCGCTCGATCGAGATCGACGATGCGCTCGCCGCCGGCGTGAGCGATTCCGCCGCGCCGGCGGGCGCGGCGCAAGATGCCTCCAGCGCGGCGTGCTACCTCATCACCCCGGGAACTCGCCAGGCGGCGGGCGTCGTGGGACTTTCTCACCGCGGCATCGCGAACGCCGTTTATTCACTGGCCAAGCGCCCGGGTATCGGCGGCCGCGACGTCGTGGTGTCGGCATCCCCGCCGGCCACGGATCGAGCCGTGCTCGAATTGTTCGCGCCGCTCCTGCTCGGCGCCCGGGTCGTCTTGGCCGGCGAACGGGACCTTGGCAGCGGCCGCTCCTTGCTCACTCTTCTGCAGAAGCACGGCGCAACGGTGATGTACGGCGCCGCGCACACCTGGCGCGCTCTGCTGGAGGCCGGCTGGGTCGGTTACCCGGCGCTGAAGATGTTGTGCTGCGCCGCCGAATTGCCGTTGGGGATGCTGGACCAACTGGCCGGCATGAGCGGCGAGCTGTGGGCCCTCTACGGACATCCCGAAACCACCGTCTGGTCGGCCGTGCACCGCCTCAAGCCGAAGCAGGCCGCGACCATCGTGGGCTCGCCCATTGCCAATACGTCGCTGTATGTGTTGGATGAACAACGTCAGATCGCTCCGGTCGGTGCCACCGGCGAATTGATGATCGGCGGAGACGGGTTCTACGACCGGCCCGGCTCGAAGGCCGGGGAGATTCCGGTGGGTTCCCCCGCGACGCCGCTCTATCCCACCGGCGATTTGGCGCGGCTGCGGGCCGACGGCCAAATCGAATATCTGGGCCGATTGGATTCTCGCTTCATGCATTCCGGCCGGTGCTGCGATCCGGCCGAGACGGAGCGCGTCCTGCTGCGGCACGCCGGGATCAGCGACGCAGTGGTGGTCGCCGCGGCCGGCACGGACGCATCTCAAACCGCTTACGTGGTGCCCGGCTCGCGCCGCACCGATGGCTATGCCGCGCTCATCGACTCCTTGCGCACGCACCTGGCGAATAACCTGCCGCATCATCTGGCTCCGCCCGCCGTGGCGGTGCGCGAGACCTTGCCGCGCCTTGCGGATGGATCCGTCGACCGCGCCGCGCTGCGCGCCACCCGGACTCCGGTGGTCCGCGGCACGAGTTCCGGCCAGCCGAGCGGCGACGTCGAGCGGCGCCTGGCCGAGCTGTGGAAAACCATGCTGGGCATCGATTCCGTCGATCCCGCCGATAACTTTTTCGAGCTGGGCGGCCACTCGTTGCTCGCGGCACGCATGTTGACGCGGGTCGAGCGCGAGTTCGGCCGCCGCATCAAGCTGGCCACCCTGTTTCTCGCCCCCACGCTGCACGATTTCGCCAAGATCCTGCAGCAGACCGATTTGCGCGAATTCGACTTCCGGCAAGTGGTCAAGATCCAGCCGCACGGCTCGAAGCGGCCGCTGATCGCGATCAATAACACGGGCATCTACTACGGGCTCGCCAAGAGCCTGGGACCCGAACAGCCGGTCTATTCCCTGCAGCTGTTCGATCCCTCGGTGCGAGACTCGGTGCTTCCGACTTCATTGGAGGAGATCGCCGCGGGCTATGTCGGGCTGATCCGGCGGGTGCAGCCCCAGGGACCCTATGATTTGATCGGCTGGTGCGTGGCGGGGGCGCTCGCCTTCGAGATTGCGCGCCAGCTCCTTGCGCAGGACCAAGCGGTGTCACGCTTGTTCCTGATCGATTCATGGCTGCCGAATTATTTCGAGAGCCTCCCGGCCTGGCGCCGGATCGTGGGCGAATGGACGATGCGCGCGCAGCTCGTGATGGCGGACCTGCGACGCGTGCTGTCCAGCGACAAGTCGCTGTGGGAATTCGTCACGCGGCGTACGCTGTTCATGCGGCTGCAGCGGCTCTTCCGCGGGTCTGGCGGCAACCGGCCTGCGGTGGTGGAGACGGGCGAGCAGGCCACGCCCGAGACCTACGACCAGTGGCTGCTCGCCTATCTGCAGCTCGTGACCAACCGCTACACGCCCAAGTCCTACGACGGCGCCGTGACGCTGCTTCGCAGCCGATTGGAACCCACCGGCTGGTTTTTTCAGGAAGACGCCGGTTGGGGAGCCTTCGTGAAGCGCGGCATCGATGTGCGCTTCGTGGACGGCGATCACTTCACCATGTTCCAGGAGCCGGGTTGCAGCCAGATGGCGGCGCACATCGCGGCCGATCTGGCGCCGGGCCAGCAAATTCCCGCAAAGATCTGAAGGCCTGGCGCGGGGCGGCCCCGCTTTACGCTCGGCCGGGCAAGCGGTTGGTGAACCGGGCCACGACGGCCGGCATCGTCAGCCGCACCATGACCGTGTAGACGCCGGCGCCCGCCAACACCAGCAAGGGCAGCACCACGATGTCCCTGACCGAGGAGCCGATGGCGAGCCGCAGCGCGCACACGCAGGCTCCCATGACGAGGCTTGCCGCCAGTGCCGGCCATTGCGGGCGGAATATCGACGATGCGGGAATCTGGCATTGCCGCTTGAGCAGCTGCAACGACAGCGGCAGCAGCAGGAACGGCCGCGCCGCAATGCCGATGGATGCAGGGAGCAGGCCGAATGGGGCGCACGCGGCCACGGCGATCACGGTGGCTGCGGTTTGCGCGACCGACACCAGGGCCTCCGATTTCTGGTGGTTCATCGCGAGCAAGGAGGCTCCCACGAGATACTGGGTGACCAGGGCGAGGCTCGTCAGCAGCATGCATTGGGCGGGCACAATGGCGCCGGTCCATCGGGGATCGAGCCAAACGTGGAACAGCGTCGGTACGATCGCGGCGCCGCCCACGCACAGAGGAAAGCAGAACACGGTCATGAATGTGAAGATGCGCCCGAGCGCGGCCGCCAGTCCGGCAGGATCCCCCGCGAACTTTCGCAGTTCGACACGCGCCACGGCGTATCGGGGCACCACCGCCACTTCCATGAGGATGTCCCCCAACCGGGCCGCCAAGCTGAACAGACCCAGTTCCGTGGAGCCCCAATACAAGCCGAGCATCACGCGAGGAATCTGGTTGCAGCTCCAGGTGAGGAAGCGCGACAGCATGGTCGGCACCGCAAAGCGGGCCAGCTCACGGAAATGGCGTGCGGAGAACCGCATGCCGAACCGCAGCGGCACCGTATACCAGAGGACGATGGAGGCAACCAACCGCGTCACGATGGCCTGCCAGACCAGGGCCCACACCCCCGCCCCCGACAGCGTCAAGATCAATCCCACGATTCCGCCGGCGAACAGACTGCCCATGGACCGAAGCGCCAGCGGCCGGAACTCCATGTCGCGTTTGGTGGCGGCCGTCGGCGCGGCGGCAAAGGCGCTGATGGCCGGGAGCACCGACATGCAGCGCAGGAGGCGGCTCAGTTCGGCGTCGCCAAACCAGCCGGCAATCTGCGGGGCCATGAGGAAAACGCCGACGCCGATCACCGCGGACAACAGCACATTGAAGGCCGTCATGGTGTGGAAGTGCGCGTCCTCGATCTCCCGGACCGAGATCAGCGCCTCCGCTGCGGCCTCCCCGGGCACGTATTCACAGAAGCCGACGAATACCATCACGATGGAAATGAGGCCGAAGGCCTTCGGGCCGAGCAGCGGCGCCTGAATGGCGAACAGCAGTACCGCAAAAACCTGAGAAAAGACCGTTTTAGTGGTCAGCCAGGAAGTGGGTGATAGGCGCGCGCTGACTTTCACGGGGCAGATGGCATCGACATTATGTATCCGAGGCAATCTTGCCTGAATCTTTATACAAAGAATGCGGCGCGCTTACCAAATACCGGGACGGCGAGCGACTAGAATGCGCACTAAGGCTGAAAGGCCGCTGGTGGCTAGCGCCAGGTAGAGCCGCCCCGTTGATGAATCGCGCTCCATGGTCGGCGTCCGATAGTAATATATCCGCGGTCGGTTGGGACATAATGCAGTCCTGCCACATTATGTCAAATAACGGTAAGGTGCTGAATTGATCATGGAATCGAACAGTCGCATGACTTCGCGAGCCGCCCGGATAGGCTTCCTGGGGTTGAACTTGCTCGCCTTCCTGACCCTCTGCGCGTGGGTGTTGGCCGTCCAGGGCTGCTCCGCGGCTCCCGCCAGCCCGACTCCTCAAGCCGCGCCGGGCACCGTGATTCCCACGGCCCCGGATTACGCTCCGGCCGCGGGCAAGGCGCCGCTGCTTCAGCTGGGACCGGGCGACAGTGTGAATGTCCAGGTCTACGGCCAGCCGGACTTGAGCACGACCCAATATGTGGGCGACGACGGAACCCTGGCGATTCCGCTGGCGGGCACCGTGCAAGTCGGCGGTTTGTCTCCGGCGCAGGCCGGCAGCCGCGTCGAGGCGGCGTTGAAATCGGCCAAGATCCTGGTCGACCCTCACGTGACGATCACGGTGTCGCAAACGCGCAGCCAGCGCGTTTCGGTTCTGGGGCAGGTCGGCACGCCGGGACGCTACCCCATCGAATCGAACACCTCCATACTCGACCTCCTGGCGCAGGCCGGCGGCGTCACGTCCGGCGGGTCGGACATCGTGTATGTGCTGCGTCATGACAAGGACGGCAAGGAGGTCCGCTATCCGGTCGACCTGAAGGGGTTGGCGAACGGTGCCGTGCCGACCTTGACGCTGCAGGGGGGCGACTCGGTATTCGTCCCCAAGGCCGAGCAGTTCTCGATCTACGGCGAGGTGACGACGCCCGGGCGCTACCGGGTCGAACCCGGGATGACGGTGATCGAAGCCATTGCCCGGGCCGGCGGCATCACGATACGCGGCAGCCAGAGACGCGTATTCATCAAGCGCAAGAAGCCCGACGGTACCTACATGATCAACAAGGCCGCGCAAAGCGATCTGGTGCAGCCCGACGACGTCATCCAAGTCAAGGAGAGCATTTTTTGAGGTCACGTAGAAATCTTCCCGTGCTGGCGGTCGCCAATCCCGCGCCCGTCGCTTTTTCTGCGCAACCGAGCCAGGAATCCGCGTTTGCGCAGGAATCCGCGGGCCCGGGACTGTCGATGCTGCAGATATTCTCGATTCTGCGCGCGTATCGCATGCAGACGCTGATGATCGTCATCGCCATCTCCGTGCTGATGGCGGGAATCATCAAGCTGATGCCCAAAACCTACACGGCGACCAACACCCTGATGGTGAGCCCGGAAGGCAACGACCCGCTCGCGAACAACAACCAGGGCATGGCGACGCCCATGTTCAACTACATGTCGACCGAGTCGCAGCTCATGCAGAGCCCGGAAGTGCTGCTGCCGGTGATCGACCGGCTGGAGCTGACCCAGGACAAGGATTACACGGCAGGCTACTCCGGCGACGGCAGCAACCTGCGCGACTGGGTGCGCGAAGGCCTCGTCAAGAACCTGGACATCCAATTGGGCGCCTTCGGCAGCCAGCTGATCTACATCAACGCGTCGGCGAGCAGCGCGCAACTCGCGGCCCGGATCGCCAACACGCTGGCGGACGTCTACCTGACGCAGCAGCGCCAGCGCGTGAGCGGCCCGGCGAGCGAACGCGCGAAGCGCTACGCGCTGGAACTGGCGGAGCTCAAGGACAAGGTGCGCGTGGCGCAGGACCAGGTCACCGCATTCCGCCAGCGCACCGGCGTCACGGACACGAACGAACGGAACATCAACGTCGAGCAGGCGCTGCTCGCGAGCCTCGAGGGCAAGCTGCAGGACGCCCAGAACGCCAGGCGGGCGGCCGAAGTCAAGGCCATGTCCGAGCAGACCGCGAGCACGGCCTCCGCCTCGACCGTGGTGCAGAGTCTCAAGGGCCAGCTCGACACCCAGCAGACCGAGCTTGCCCAGCTGCGCACGACCTACGGCTCCCAACACCCCAAGGTGCTCGAACTCGAGAACCAGATCCATGCCACCCAGCGCAATCTCGAGGCCGAGCTGCGCAGCGTCTCCTCGGGCAATTCGTCCGATCTCGTTGCGGCGCGCGAACTCGAGGCAAAGATGCGCGCCGCCGTCGAGGAACAACGCATCAAGGTGCTCGGGGTCAACAAGCTCCAGGACGAAGGGACCAAGTACGAACTGGAGTTGGAATCCGCACAGTCGGTGTACAAGCGCGCGCTCGACGGGTATGACCAGATCATGTTCGCGTCCGGCGGCCACATGGCCAACATCAGCGTCGTCAGCGCCGCGGTCCCGCCGCAGAAGGCGACGAAGCCGAACAAGCCCAAGCTGCTCATCCTCGGCATGCTCGCGGGAATATTCATCGGCCTCGTGGCCCCCCTGGTTTACGAACTGCTGATCGACCGGCGCATCCGTTGCCGCGACGACTACGAGCGCAACTTCGAGCTGCCCGTGTTGATGGAATTCGACCGGATCGCCGGCGTCCGGAGCGCCGCATGAGCGCATCGTCCCCGAACAATCAGGACCAGCCCGATAATTCCCAGGTTCACCTGCATGCCGCGCTGATCTCCGAGCTCGGCCTCACGGACGTCGTGGTCGAGCGGATCTACGAAGTCATGCACACCATGGGCACCAACTTCGTCGACGCCGCGACCCGTCTGGGGATCTTGAAGCCCGAAATCATCGAACAGGCGCTGCTCAAGATCCGATCCGGGCGCAACGAGGAGGAGGCCGGAATGATCGAGACCGCCATCAGGCGCATCTCATCGGACCGCCGGATCGTCCTGCGGCAGGGCGAACGCGTCACGCCGAGCCCGAAATTGATCCTGGCGCACGACCCGGACAATCCGCGAAGCGAGAGGATGCGGGCGCTTCGCACGGAACTGCTGCTCCTGCACGAGAGCGGCCGGGGCGCGAACATGGTGGCGGTCCTCGGTTCCGATCCGGGCGAGGGTCGATCCCAGCTTTGCGGCGAGCTCGCGATCTCATTCGCGCAGCTCGGCCGGCGAACGCTGCTGGTCGACGCCGACATGCGCAAACCGCAGCAGCACGTGCTGTTCGGCTCGACCAATCAGCACGGCCTGTCTCAGGCCATTGCGCACAATGAGAAGCCCTACTTCCACCCCGTCGCCGGGCTGCCGTTCATGCACCTTTTGACGGCGGGACCGATTCCGCCGAATCCGCTGGAATTGTTGTCCGACGGCCGGTTCAGCAATCTGCTGAACGATTGGCGGAATTCCTACGAGTTCATCGTGCTGGACACGCCGCCGGTTTCGCTGTGCGCAGACGGCCTGGCGGTCGCGACGATGGCGGCTCGCGCACTGGTGCTCTCACGGGCTCAACATACGACCTACAAGAGCACGCGCGCGCTGATGCGGCGCCTCGCCAGCACCCAGGCGAGAATCCTCGGGGCCGTGATCAACTATTTCTGATCGCGCACGACCCGGGCACCCACACTGCCATGAGCACGGTCAGCCTGTGTATCGCCACGTACCGCCGTCAGGAGCGCCTCGCCGCCGTGCTCGAGGATCTGACGCGCCAAACCCGGCTGCCCGACGAGGTGGTGGTCGTGGACAACGACGCCGCGGGCAGCGCGCGCGGCGTGGTCGAGCAGCGCCTGGGCGCCGGAGCCCCCTTTCCCATACGCTATGCCGTCCAGCCGCAGAAGAACATCTCGCTGACGCGCAACAAGACCGTGGAACTCGCCGGCGGGGACTGGCTGGCGTTCATAGACGACGATGAACGTGCGCCGCCGCCGTGGCTCGCGCAGCTCATCGAAGCGGCGCGTGCGTCCGCCGCCGACGGCGTGCTGGGTCCGGTCGATCCGGTGGTGCCGCCCAGCGCGCCCGCGTGGATCCGCCGCGGGCGGTTTTACGACTTTCCTCGCATGCCCACCGGCACCGTGATTCCTCCCAACCGCCTGCGGTTCGGCAACGTCCTGCTCAAGGCTTCGTGGCTGCGCGGCGCCGGGCCGCCCTTCGACCCCGCCTTGGGCCAGACCGGCGGGGAGGACGGAGACCTGCTGTCGCGCCTGGTGCAGCGCGGCGCGCGTATCGTCTGGTGCGATGAAGCCGTGGTGCGCGAGCCGGTGGAACCTGCGCGCCTGTCCCTCGGCTGGCTGCTGCGCCGCGCCCTCTCCGGAGGCCAGGATTTCGCCCGCCATACGCTCGCGGGCCGATACGGGGCGGTTTCGGCGCCGAGGCGCGCACTGTTCTTCGCGCGCGCGCTGGCGCAGGCGTTCGCCGCCGCGGCCCTCGCGCTGCTGGCGCTGCCGCTGGGCCGTCACCACGCCGCCCGCTGGCTGACGGCGCTGTCGGCGAACGTCGGGAAGCTCTCGGTGTTCTGGGGCTGGCGGTACCGCGAATATGCGTGAGCGGCCATGCTCCTGATCCTCGACCTGTGCCTCCTCGCCCTGGCGCTCCCGGCCCTGCTCGCCTGCGGATATCTGCTGCTGTGCACGCTCCTGTCGGCGCGCGAGCGGCCGCCTCACGCGTCGTCGCGCAGCCTGCGCTTCGACGTGTTCGTCCCGGCGCACAACGAGGAGGCCGTGATCGCGCGCACCGTGGCGAACCTTCGACAGCTCGACTGGCCGGCGGATCACTTCCGCGTCATCGTCATCGCCGACAACTGCGGCGACACCACCGCCGACATCGCGCGCTCCGCCGGCGCGCAGGTGCTCGAGCGCCGCAACGCCGAACTGCGCGGCAAGGGATATGCGCTCGCCTACGCTTTCGAGCGCAGCGCTTCGGAGGGTTGGGCCGACGCCGTCGTGGTGATCGATGCCGACGCGGAGGCCTCGCCGAACCTCCTCGAGTCCTTCGCCGCGAGAATCGAGCGCGGCGCACACGCCGTTCAAGCGCACTACGGCGTCTTGAATCCCTTCGCTTCGTGGCGCACGCGCCTCATCACGATCGCCAAGGCGGCGTTTCACATCGTGCGTTCCCGGGCCCGAGAGCGGGCCGGAGTTTCATGCGGCATACGCGGCAACGGCTGGTGCGTCACGCACGAGCTGCTTCGCACGGTGCCGTACCGCGCTTTCTCGCTCACCGAAGACGTCGAGTACGGGATCGATCTCGGCCTGGCCGGATTCCGGGTCCATTATGCCGATGAATCGCATTCCGACGCCGACATGGTCTCGGGCGAGCAGATCGCGAGCAAGCAACGGCAGCGCTGGGAACACGGCCGTTTCCAGCTGATCCGCGCGAAGACGTTGACGCTGCTGCAGGCCGCATTTCGCAAGCGCAGCGCCGTGTGCCTCGATCTCGCGCTCGATCTGCTGGTGCTGCCGCTCTCGTATGTCACGCTCAACGTCATGGCGCTCATGCTCCTCGCCGCCCTCGGCGCATTCTGGCGCACCGATCTTCGATGGTGGCTCTGGCTCAGCGCGGCTTGCACCGCCAGCCTCGCCTTGTACGTGCTGCGCGGATGGCAGCTGAGCGGCATCGGCGCCCGCGGGCTGATCGATCTCGCGCGCGCGCCGGGTTTCCTCATTTGGAAACTCCTGCTGATGATGCGCCGGCGCACGTCGAACGAGTGGGTGCGCACCGATCGGGAAAAGCGCTGAATTGCAGTGATCTCCCGGCGCTCCGCCGCGCCTTCCCAATTGCGACATAACCCCCCGCGGCTGTATGAATTGCATACGGTGCACATAATCCGTCGCTGATCGAAGACAGATCCCCCGGCGCTCGTCGTGGTTTCGAGACAATTGCGACGACCTTATGTTGGCCGTAAAACAGCCCCGTGGTCCGCATTGTCGCCTCTGAGGGATTTCAGTTTTTTTGCCCGGTGGCCTCGGCGCGGTTTTCCCCAATTCCAAATTTTCTCGAGTGAGCTAGATGCCAACACCCTCCAAGTTCATGCCCACGCTGGCCATGTTGACCATCGCCGCCGCGTACGCATCCGTCGCCCTCGGCGCCGCCTCGGTCTCAGGAACCATCAGCAAAGACTACCCCCAGCCCATGCCGAGCACTTTCTCGCCGATGTCGGGGCCGCCCGGAACCGTCATCACGGTGAACGGTACCGGCTTCAACGGCCTCACCCAGGTATGGATCGGCGCTGCCAAGAATTCGCCCATCCAGGTCGTCAACGACAACATGGTGAAGGTCACCGTTGCGCCGGGGGCCACCACGGCGCATCTTGGGTTCATCAACCCGCAGCATTCGTGGTTCACGTCCGTCAACTTCACGGTCGCCCAGAAATCTCCGACCACCGGCACGATTTCCGGCGTGGTGAAGGGCCCCGCGAGCACGCAGGTCACGCTGCAGGGCCAGTCGACCCGGATCTCGGGCGTGGGCTCCGGCGGGACCTTTAGCTTCGCAGACGTTGCCGATGGCGGTTATACCGTCCTGCCGCAGGTCGCGGGCAATGTGTTCACGCCGGCGAGCATCGCCGCGCGGGTCGCGAGCGCGAACATCAACAACATGAACTTCTCCTCGAGGGCCACCAGTGCCCCGACCTACACCATCTCCGGCGCAATCGTCGGTCCCGGAGCCGTCGGCGCCACCGTGACGTTGAATGGCGGGAATGTCGGATCCGCCATGACCAATCTCGACGGCGGCTACAGCTTCTCCGGATTGGCTGCGGGAAGGTACCGGTTGAGCGTCTCGCTTCCCGGAAATACGTTCAGCGAGGCGCGGACGGTGCAGATCGACACCGTCGACTCGAACTCGACCAACTTCACGTCGGCCGCCACGCCGGGCGGCAACGACATCGCGGTCGCGCCGGTGGCCACGCTGCCCGCCGCCGTCGTCGGCACGGCCTACTCCGCCTCGGTGATTCGCAGCGTGACGGGCGGCAAGGCGCCGTATCGATATCAGACGGGCGAGTACGCATCGGGCACGCCGCCGATCGGCATGATTCTCACGGGGCAGGGCATGCTGGTCGGCACGCCGCAGGTCGCCGGTACCTACCAGTTCGAAGTGTGTGCCGCCGACGCCGCGGGCGACGTGAGCCCGACCTGCGCACCCACGTCGATCACGGTGGGATCATCGGGAGGTACGCAGCCCCCTCCCCCGCCCCCGCCGGGCACGGCTTGGGTCTATTACAACGGCGTGTTCGACTGGCCGGGCGATTATTCGTATGCGCTGACGCCGGACTACAAGGACACGAGCGGTGCGCCGCTCTCCGGTCCCTATGACGTCAAGGTGACGCTCGACAGCGCCTGGGGTGGTTGGCTGCCCTACGCACTGAACTGGGACTTCAATTCGAACGGCTATACCAAGCTCACGTTCGCGCTCAAGCCGACTGTTGCGAACCAGCAGTGGCACGTATACTTCGTGAAGGTCGGCGACGTGCCGGTGGGCATCTACCTGAACGTGACGGACTACGGCCCGGCGCCGGTGCCCGGCAAGTGGGCGACCTACACCGTGCCGCTGGCCGATCTTGGTGTATTGGGCACGAGCATCTACAAATTCTGCATACAAGATCAGACGGGGTTGTCCAGCAATACATGGTACATCGACAATGTCGGCTTCACCCCCTAGAGAGGGGTAACCGCCCCGGGGTCGCCTGTTGGAGGCGTCGATGAAGCGCCGAATTCTGGTCATCGGCGCTGAAAATTTCCTCGGGACCAAGCTGATCAGGGCACTGGCGGCGTCCGATTGGGCGTCGCCAGTGCCGTTTCAGGGACCCGGCGCGATCTGTGCGGGCCACCTGGCGGGGATCGATGCCGTGTTCAACGGCACCATGGGAAGCCCCCGCGCCATCGTGCATGCGGCCCGATCGCTTCACCAGGCGCTAAGCTCCGTGGCGAGCCTGCGTGTGGTGCATTTGAGCTCGATGACCGTCTATGGATCCTACTCGGGCGTAGCGGCCGAAAGCACGCCCCTGCGGGCGGACCTGGGGGCTTACGGAGCCGCGCAGGTGGCTGCCGAGACGCTCGCCGCCCGCTGCGAGGGCAGCGTGATTCTCCGGCCGGGATGCGAATACGGTCCAGGCTGCCCGCAGTGGAGCGAACGCATCGCCCGCCTGCTGTGGTCGCATCGGCTGGGAGACCTGGGGGTGAACGGCGACGGAAGGTGCAATCTCGTTTACGCGGACGACCTCGTCGCCGCCATCGCCGCATCCCTGCGAATGCCGGACCTTGAGGGCGCACGGTTCAATGTCGCGATGGACTCTCCGCCGACCTGGAACGAGTACTTCTCGCTGTTCGCCCGCGCCCTGGGAGCCGTGCCCGTCTCCCGCATCGGCGCCCGCCGCCTCAAGATCGAATCACGCCTGCTGGCTCCGCCGCTGAAGATTCTGGAACTCTTGGGAACTCGCATTCCGGGGCTTTCGCGCATGCTCCCACCCCCGATCACGCGGTCCTTGCTGAACCTTTGCGGCCAGGACATCACGCTAGGCAGCCACGGCGCCGCGCAAGCCCTTGGGCTCACCTGGACGCCGCTCGCCGAAGGGGTGCGTCAGGCCGCTGCGGGGAAGGCGCCGTAACCGCCCGGGCAGCGGCTCAGCCGATGGGCATGATCTCGATGCGTCGAAATTCGAGGGGGTGGCTGTTCGCCTGGATCGAGATGTAGCCCGAGGTCAGCGACTTGTCGCTTCCGGATTGAATCAGCCGCCTCGCATCGGGATCGTTCTCATCCAGGGCGAGGTCGCCGTATTCGACCACCAATTCGCCGTTGACCACCTGCCTCACGCGCGTCGCGCCCTGCACCTCGGCAAGTATGGTCACCCATTCGTCCCCGGGAATGCGCACCTGGCTCAGCTTGGAACACTTTCCCTGCAGCGGTGCGCCGGCGATCTTCACCTGCGTCCCGTTTTGGCATACGTCGCCCGTGGGATGCCGGCTGAAGCGCCAGTCTCCCACGATGTCGAACTCGACCGACACGGGAAATTCCTGGTTGCGGCCCATCGATTCCGGCGCCTGGCTGTGCAGCTGAATGCCGCTGTTCTTGTAGGCCCACGAGGGGGCGCCGGATGCCTGCTTGCCCACGAAGCGGTATTCGGCCCGAAACCAGTAATGAGACAGCTTCTTGCCGTAGAAAATGCTGCCGAAACGCCCGCCGAACTTGTCGTACTGGTCGTAGGAGACCTTCAGCATGCCGTTCTCGACCCGGAAGGTGTTGCGGTAATTGTCGTTGAGGTCATGCCCCGCGATCTTGACGGTCCAGCCCTCGAGATCCTTGCCGTTGAACAGGCTGACCCAGGCACCCGGCGGCTCCGCAACCATCACCGGCGGTTTCCTGGCGCAACCCGCCGCCGCGAGCGCGAGCGCCGAAGCCAGGGCGGCAACCAGGAGTTTCATCGTGTTCACGTCGCAGTGGCCGGTGTGTCCGCGACGGGCCGCGCGAACGGATTCTGACACGGCCGCCCTGCATCGTAATAGCTCACGTAGTGCACGGTGCGCGACTCATCCATCCCGCCGGTGAAAAAATCACTCGACAGCAAATAGGTCGAAATAATGCCGTCCTCGAGACGCTCGCGGCGCGAGCGACGGTCGGCGGACCGGAAGAACCTCTTGTACGAGGTGGCCGACGACGCCAGGAAGTGATAGCGCAGGCGATTCCACGTCGGAATCTTCTTTCCGAGGATGGCCGCCGTCTGATCCTTGGCGAAGGCCCTCACACCCTGTGGATCGAGGCTCAGGTAAGGCAGCCGCCGGCGCAGCATCGCGCCGATCTCCCATTCCAGCCCCCGGTGGCCGACGACCCAGGCGCCGGCTCCGGCAACCGCGAGCCCCGCCCCACCCAGCAAAAAACGGCGGCGGTTCATCACGCGGCGGCCCCCCCGAGCAGATGGTCGGCCGCCCACAGCGACAACGCCGACACGGTCAGCGTCGGATACGCCGGGCTCGCGGTCGGATAGGCACTCGAGCCGAGCACGAGAAGATTCCTGTACTCGTGGTGCACGAGATGCCGGTCGACCACGCTCGACGCCGGGTCGTCGCCCATCACGACGGTGCCTTGTATGTGCGCCGCGGTCGTGCCCAGCGACGTGCTCACGAGCCGCTCCACCGGCAGAGCCTCGGCCAGCTTGTCGATCATCTGCGGAATGCGGTCGGCCGCCCTCTGGGCATATTCCGAGTAATCCCCGAAGTGCACGTCGGCCACCGACGGATTCGATGCGTTGACGGTCACGCGGTTGTCCGGGCTCGGAAGATCGTCGAACAGGAATCCCACCATGAACCGCTCGTTCCACCGATCGCGTTCGATGCGCAGCGCCCCGTCGGGGCGGTACGCGAAGGGCGAGCTCCAGGTCTCGATCATGCAGGCCGCGTGATCGGCGCGATGGTCGCCTTCGTAGAAGAGGTACCCCAGGCCCGTGAGCACCGTGCTGCCGTTGTAGCACTTGACGCCCTTAAGATCGAGGGTGGCGTACACCGGCATCTGTTCGTGCAATCGGCGGCCGATTAGCGGGTGGGTGAATCCGGACCGCAGCATGATGTGCGGATTGAATAGCGCGCTGGCGCCCAAAACGATGAGATCCGCCGTATCCCTCTCCTGCGCCCCCTCGTGCCGGTAGTTAACGGCTCGCGCAACGCCGGCCGCGGTCTCGACGGTCTGCACCTCGGAGCGCAGCCGCAGCGTCACACGCGGATCCTGGTAGATTTCCGCCAGGCCATTCTGAATCGTGAATTTGGCGTCCACCGGGCACAATCCGCAGATGCCGCTCGCGCAGCAGACTCCCCGCCGGCCGGTGACGGTGCTCGCCCTCGCGGTCGACATCTGATACCAGCCTTCGGGAAAGCGCTTCTTCAGGAGCGCGTCCGGGTCGGAAAATCGGTGCGGCACCAGTGGAACGGAACGGGAACGCGGCATTGGGCTGTCGGCCGGCCCCGAGACGAGCATGACCTGCTCGACCACGCCGTAGTGCGGCTCCAGATCGTCGTACGACAACGGCCAGTCCATGCCGACTCCATAGCGCGATTTGAGCTTGAAATCGCCCGGCATCATCCGTGTGGTGCCCCCCATCCAGCATTTGGAGTTGCCGCCGAATCCAGGGCTCGTGTACCACTCCTTTCCGGGATTGTCGTTGTTGAACAGCGTGTCGGGATCGATGCTGGTGTGCAGACGGTGCTCGAGCTGCCAGGGCTTCGTATCCTCGTTGCCCCGCTCCAGCACCAGGACCCGGTTGGATTTCGGCGAGCGCTCCAAATACCGCATCAGGAAGAACGAGGACGCGAATCCGGTGCCGACTATGATGACGTCGAAATGGGCGGGCATGGGCGATGGTTACCGGTAGGAATTTCGTGACATGAAAAGTAGCAGATCAGGCACCCGAAGGTTGTGATGCCTATCTCACGCCCCCCGCGCCGGGCGGGCGGCCCGGAGCGCGCAGCCGTTGATCGAGCAGCGAGCGGGCCATCGAGAACGTGGCCAACGTTCCCACGGCGATGGCGAAGGCTGAATTGATCGCAAGCCAGGTGCTTTCCGTCAGATTGGTGATCGCCTGTTGGAAGAACAGGCCGAGGAACAACACGCCCTGACCGCGGTCCACCTTCAACAACTGCAGCGACTGCCGGATCCAATACACCAAATAGAGCAGCAGGCAGGTCAACCCCACAAACCCGAGATCGTTGACCATCTCCAGGTAGCCGTTGTGGGACTGCGTCGGGTAGAAGTACATTCGCCCCATGAAAACATAGGACGGCGATGACGGCACGGCGCCCGTCCAATAGGCCCCGTAGCCCGACCCGAGCATCGGAGCGAGCGCGATGTGCTCCTTGATGATGCCCCAGATCACGGCGCGATTGGAAAAGGTCAGGTCCTTGCCGACCAGCGTGGCGAGCGGTTGGAGCAAAATGCTGATGCCGGGAATGAGGTTGAGCACCGTGAGCGCATACATGACGACGACTATCGCGAACCCGGAAACGGCATATGGCATCAGGCGGCGCATATTCGACGGCGTCACCATGAGGAGCCACAGAAACAGCGTCGACAAGGCGGTCGCGAGCAGCGCCGTTGAACTCCTCGACAACAGCACGCACTCGATGGACAGCCCCAGCCAGGGAATCGCGATCCACCATCGCTTGTCCTGGTTCAGCCACGCATGCAGCCAAAACAGGGCGCTGAAGCTCGCGAGCATCCCGAACTGGTTCTTCTGATCGGTCAATCCGCGCCAGGAATTCTTCAAGGTGCCTTCGCCCAACTCGATCGCGTACTGCGGATACAGGATCCCGAATATGATCGAGGCCACGAGCAGCACCGTCATCATGGGACGCAGGACGTCTTGGAACCGCGTTCGATTCCACCCCAGCAGCGTGAAGGCGAAGCACGGGGCGGCGATCGAGCACAGCGACAGGTACCGGTTGATCGTCGCATCCCGGGCGACGGACCACAGCACGCTCGCCGGCACCAATGCCATGAATGCCCAGAAAAAGGGGTTGACCATTCTCGCCTCGAGCCATGCCGTCCGGCTCTTCCAGAGCAGCAGCACGACGCTGAGAGCCAACAGGACGAGCTTGATCGCCCGCGCCATGGGATTCGGCGCCGCCATGGCCACGACGGCCGTATTGAGAAGCATGTCGCCGGTGAAGTATTGGAGCGGAACCACCAGGGAGACGATGAGCACCCAGGTCATGGCGGTGGTAATCAGGGATCCCCGCGAATCCGGCGGCCGCACGCCTCCACGGGCCGGACGCGGCGCCTGCACGCGCGGCGTACGCGGCGAGCGCGGCGGGCTAAGGGTCGACGGCCTCATCATCGCGAAAGAATACCGCAACTCGGGCTCATTGCACGTGCAACATGACGCCATTTTGCGACATCTGAGACCCATCTCACGACAATCGCGATTGACGTCGCAGCCTTGGAAGCGCGACACTTATCCGGATATACGGGCCTGTTGGACCGAAGCGGGGCGATGGCGGCCATGATCTGCGAAAACCATGCGATAGTCGCCCGCAATGAGGTCCGAGAGTGCGGTCGTCGAACGCATCTAGCCAGAATCTACGTGTGAGCGCACCAGAAGCAGTCGCAACTCCCGTGCGCGGCGGCCTGATCAAGCAGTTTTCAACGACGGTCGTTGATCAGGTCGTATTGTCCGCGGCGAATTTCATCGTAGGGCTGCTGCTGATCCGCCGCACCAGCGACGCCGACTACGGCATGTTCGTCCTGGTGCAGTCGGCGATCATGCTGCTGATTTCCGGCCAGATGGCATGGCTGTCCAGCCCCCTCGCGGTGCTCGCCCCCGGCAAGCCCGCCGCAATACGCCGGCTCATGGTGGGATCGGTCGAGTCGAGCCAGCGTCGCTTTCTGAGCGGCGCGGCCATCGCCGCCCTGGCGATTCCGGCCATCGGATTCTTCCTGCATTTTTGGACCGGCCTCGAAACGCTGGTCGTGATTCTGGCCATCGCGGCGTGCTGGGCGGCCTTGCAGCGGGAATACCTGCGGGGCGTGCTGCTCATCTACGGCCGCCCACAGGCCATGCTCCGGGCCGACGTGATCAACGTGGCCGTGCTGCTCGTTGGCGCGTTGATCGCGGTTTATGGCCCAAAGCCGGCCGTCGTCTGGGCCGTGGCGGCCCTGATCGCCTCGGCGCTCTCCGGCATGGCGGCCGCGCGCCGCTCGCTCGCCCAGGATCCCGGCTTTGCAACCGGCGATGCGGCGCCGTTTTGGCGGGAGATGCGGCCGCTCGCGGTGTGGGCGACGATTGGCGCGATGACCTACTGGATTTATAACCAAAGCTACAACTACGTGCTCGCCTCCCGCATCGACCTTACCGCCGTCGCGGATGTCAATGCCGCGCGGCTGCTGCTCATGCCCACGATCGTGCTGACGGTCGGCGTCAAGACGCTGCTGGTGCCCACGGCCGCGTCCTGGCTCGCCGAATCGAGCGTAGGCCGGCTCATCCGCAAACTCCTGCTGTTTGCGACCGGCATTGCGTTGATCGACGTCGTGTACTGCATCGGGTTGTGGATCTTCAGGGACGCGGCGAGTCATGACCTGATGCACAAGAACATCGCCAACCGCGACATGCTGCTGATCCTGTGGGCGCTTTTGTCGCTGATCGCCCTGTACCGCGATCTCCTGCAGACGGGGCTTTTCGCGCTGCGGAAGTTCCGCTCGCTGGCCGGCGTGACGGCGCTGAGCGCGGCCGCCTCTCTGACCATCATGTGGTTGGGGATCAAGGACTGGGGTCCTGCAGCAGCGCTCATCGGCCAGGTTGCGGGAGAGTCCATCAACTTGGCCGGTGTCGTCGTGCTGCTGGCCGTCGCGTACCGGAACGAGCGCGCCAACGGTCCCGTTGCCGCGTGATGAGACGGCGGCTCATGGCTCTTGCCCAGGTCGCCGCTCTGGCCGGCGCGGCGATCGGCTGCGCGCTCGATCCCGGAACCGCGCGGGCGGAGCCTGACTCCGCCGACCGGATACCCCTCGACCACCACATCCTGGTCGACCAATTCGGGTACCTGCCCGGCGAGGCCAAGGTCGCCGTCATTCGGGATCCCCAGGCAGGCTACGACAAGAACGACCACTTCTCCCCGGGCGCGCGCTATCAGCTGCGCCGCGCCACCGATTCTGCGGCCGTGCTGACCGGTCGGCCGGCGCCTTGGAAAGGCGGAGCCACCGAACCGCTCTCCGGAGACCGCGGCTGGTGGTTCGATTTCTCCGCCGTTGACGCGCCGGGCCGGTACTTCGTCTACGACGTCGATCGCAATGTGCGATCCGCCGCCTTCTCGATCGATCCGCACGTGTACCGCAACGTGCTCAAGGCGGCCATGCGCATGTACTACTATCAGCGCAGCGGCACGGCCAAGCCCGCGGGGCTGGCCGGCGCATGCTGGGCCGACCAGGCGGCCTATGCGGGCAAGAATCAGGACACCGAGGCGCACGATGTCACCGACCGCGACAACGCCGCCAAGATCCGCGACCTGGGGGGCGGCTGGTTCGATGCCGGCGACACCGACAAGTACGTGACCTTCGCGGCGCAGGCCGTCCATCAGCTTCTCACCGCGTTCAGCGCCAACAAGGCGGCATTCGGCGACGACTATCAGATCCCCGAATCGGGCAACGGCATCCCCGACGTGCTGGACGAGGTCCGGTGGGAGACGGACTGGCTGAAGAAAATGCAATACGCCGACGGGAGCTTCGCGCTGAAGGTCGGAGAGCTCGACTACGTTCCCGCGAGTCCGCCGAGTTCCGACCACTCGCCGCGATTCTACGTGCCCTCCTGCACATCCGCGACCATCGCCGGGGCCGGCATGCTGGCGCACGCGGCCTACGAGTTCAGGTCTTTCGCCCCGCTTGCCGCCGAGGCGCGCGACCTTAAGGCAAGAGCGGCGCTGGCGTGGAGGCAATACCAGGGCGCGGAACCCAAGCAGACCGCCTGCGACACGGGAGTGGTGCACGCCGGCTTGGCCGACCTGCCGCTGGAGGATCAGAACGGCCTGGCCGTGGAGGCCGCGATCTACCTGTTCGCGCTGACGGCTGATCCGGCCTACGACGCCTACATCGCGAAACACTACAAGGAGGCGCACCCCTACCACGACATCGGCTGGTCGCGCTACAAGCCCGATCAGGGCGAAGCGCTGCTGTTCTACGCCGCGTTGCCGGGGTCGGACCGCACCCTCTCACGCTCCATCCTGGCGGACAAGGAGGCGGATGTGAAGGCCGGAAACCGGATTTATGGATTCAATCCGGACGATGATCTCTACCGGGCCTTCTTGCACGAGGCGCAATACCATTGGGGAAGCAACAACCCGCGCGCCAATTACGGCAACACGAACCTCGATGCCGCCCGATACGATCCGGGGATCGCCGATTCCCCAGGGCTACGGGCCCGAGCCGCCGGAATCCTGCATTACCTGCACGGCGTCAATCCGCTCGGTATCGTCTATCTGAGCAACATGTACCCTTACGGAGCAACGGCCTCGGTCAATGAGATCTATCACGTCTGGTTTGCCGCCAAGAGCCGGTGGAGCGATGCCAAGACCTCGCCCTGCGGGCCGCCGCCGGGGTTTCTGCCCGGCGGTCCCAACGCCGCGGCCGCCAAGGACGGCGTACCGAGCCGCCTGTCTCCCCCGACCGGCCAGCCGCCGCAAAAATCGTACAAGGACTGGAACGGCGGCTGGCCCGACAGCTCATGGGCGGTGACCGAGCCCGGCATCTATTACCAGTCCGCGTACATCCGGCTGCTGTCCGCCTTCGTGCAGTGAAGGGCGCGCGAACTTTAAGATGATCATCGACGCGCGCGAGCTCCCGGATGGTGAAACCCTGACTGCGGACGTGTGTATCGTCGGGGCCGGCGCCGCGGGCATCACCATGGCTCTCGAGTTGGCCAAGGGTTCGATCGACGTGCTCGTGCTCGAATCCGGCGGCCTGCGCCCGGAGGAGGCGACGCAGGACCTCTATTCCGGCGCGGTCGCCGACGAGCGACTGCACAGCCCGCCGGACACCTACCGGCAACGCCGGTTCGGCGGCACCACGACGATCTGGGGCGGCCGCTGCATGCCGCTCGACCCGATCGACTTCGAACGCCGCGACTACATGCCGAACAGCGGCTGGCCGATCGAACTGTCCGCGCTGATGCCCTACTACCCCGAAGCGAACCGTCTGTGCGAAGCGGGCGAGTTTTCCTACGGCGCAGCGGCGGCGTTTCATCGACCGTTGCGCCCGATGATCGAGGGTTTCGAGAGCCCCCTCTTCACCACGGATGCGCTCGAGAGGTTCAGCTGCCCCACGGATTTCGGCGCGCGGTACGGCCGCCGCCTGCGGACCGCGCCCAATGTTCGCATTGTGCTGCATGCCAACGTCACGCGGATTCAGCTCGATGCCGCAGGCCTCCGCGTGCAATCCCTGGCCGTGCGGACCCTGCAGGGAAAGAGCCTCGAGGCCACCGCGAAGCAAGTGGTCCTGGCCGCCGGCGGGCTCGAGGTCGCCCGCCTGCTGCTGGCCAGCCGCGACGTCCAGTCCGGCGGAATCGGGAACGGCCGGGACGTGGTCGGGCGTTATTATATGTGCCACCTCGCCGGGACCATCGGAGCGCTCGCCGTCGACAAGCCTCTCGGGTCGGTCTGGAACGGCTACGACGTCTCCGACGAAGGGGTCTACTGCCGCCGGCGCATCGCGCTCTTGCCGGAGGCGCAGCGCGAGCATCGCCTCGGCAACTTCATCGCCCGGCTGCATCATCCGAGAATCACGGACCCGGAGCATCACAACGCGATTCTTTCCCTGCTGTTTCTCGCAAAATTCGTGATTCCCTACGAATACGGCAAACGCCTGCACGGCGGCGAGCCCGCCACGCTGCGCATGTGGCTCCAGCACGTGCGCAATGTCGCCTCCGGTCCGTTCGACGCCGCCGGATTCGCGTGGCACATGCTGAAGGACCGCAGGCTCGCCGAGCGAAAATTCCCGTCGATCATCATCAAACCCAAGGCGAACCTGTTCAGCCTGGATTTCCACGCCGAGCAGCAGCCGGCCCCGGAGAGCCGCGTAGAATTGATGCGGGACGTCGATGCGCTCGGCATGCCGAAGCTGCGCGTGGACTGGCGCTACACGCCCGTCGACGTGGACACGGTCAGCCGTTCCATCGCGTTGCTCGCCCGCGAGATCGAGCGCACGGAAGTCGGCACTTTCACCTATGATCCGGCCGACATCGAGTTCGAAATGACGCGCTACGGCGCCTACGGCGGTCACCACATCGGTACGGCCCGGATGGGCACGGATCCCGCGCACAGCGTGGTGGACCCCGACTGCCGGGTTCACGGCGTGAGCAACCTGTCGATTGCGAGCTGCGCGGTGTTTCCGACATCCAGCCAGGCCAACCCGACGCTCACCATCGTGGCCCTGGCGCTGCGGCTGGCGGCGCGGCTCCGCGCGCTGGTAGCGACTTAGGAGACTGACCGGAGGCCTAATCAGTGAGCTTCCTGCGCAGTCGCGCGCAGGGCTTCTCCACAGTGATGTAGATCAACCACGCGAGCGTGACGGAAATGGCGAGCGAGATGCAGCCCTGCGCGGCGTGGCCCACGCCGGGCAGCGTGTGCGCGATCCGCAGGATCACCGCCAAGTGCAGCAGGTACAGCGAATACGACAAGAGTCCGATGAAGACGAGGACCCGCGAATTCAGCCACGCGAACACCGGCCAGCGGTTGTAGCGGATGGCGCCGATGAACAGCACGGTCAGTGCCGCCCCCTGCAGCGAATAGCGGAAGGTTTCGCGGAAGGCGTCGCCGCGCACCAGCAGGCAGCACGCCAGCAACAGCGCCGCGGCCGGCAAATAGACGTACTTCCAGCGCCGGTCGTTCAACGCCACGGCGTCGAGTACCGGATTCCTCCATACCGCGAGGGCGCACCCGAACAAGATCGAGTCTATCCGGGTGTCGCTGGCCAGGTAGGTGCGCAATGTCGGCGCGTGATCGTGCAAAACCAGCACCAGGCGCCAGGCGAGTATCAGCGCGCACAGCCCCCAGAGGAGGAAGGCCTGCGTGCGGGCGGAGGCCTTCATCCGCTGCAGCCCGATGAAAAACCACGGAAACGCCAGGTAGAAATGTTCCTCGACCGCGAGCGACCAGTAGACCCCCGTGCCCGAGGGCTGGCCCCAATAGCCGTGTCCGATGATCCAGTAGTTGGTGTATTGCAGCGCTTGCGCGAGTACTGCCGCGGGCACCAG
Source organism: uncultured Gammaproteobacteria bacterium (assembly GCA_963707765.1). GTDB lineage: Bacteria > Pseudomonadota > Gammaproteobacteria > Steroidobacterales > Steroidobacteraceae > Bog-1198. Next base: position 1,965,207 of record CAVPQZ010000001.1, read on the forward strand.
GGTGCCGGGCGGGTCCACTGCCAGGCTGAGCAGAATCGAGACCACGAGCACGAGATAGAACGGCGGAAGAATCCGCAGGATGCGGCGCAGCCAGAAATGCTTCAGGCTGATCACCCCGTTTTTCTCGAACTCGCCGCGCAGCAGCGTCGTGATGAGAAACCCGCTGAGGAAGAAGAATATCGTGACGCCGAAGCCGCCCGGCACGAAGCTCTCGAGCCCGGCGTGGGCGACGAAGACGAGCAGGAAGCTGATCGCTCGCAGCCCGTCGAGCGACGGAATGTGGCGGACCGGCGGCGTCACGAGGAGAGTGGAATTTCTTGGACGGGCGCCATCGCCGGGCGTAGTTGAACCTTCAACCGCGGGAGCAGCAGGAAAATGCGCGGCCCGCGCACCAGATATCTCCTGGCGAGGCGGCCCGGATCGTTGATCAGCCGGTACAGCCACTCGAAACCGGCCTTCTGGACGAACGCGGGCGCCCGGCGTTCCCTTCCGGTGAGGAAATTGATGGAGGCGCCGATGCACAGGCCGAGCCCGCGCGCGCGCCCGCGGGTTTGGACCGCCCGGGCGAGCATTTCCTGCTGAGGACTGCCAACGCCGAATAGGCAGAACCGGAACGGGCTCTCGCTCTCGATGAACCGCAGGCATTCGTCGACCGCGGCGGGGTCGTTGATGAAGCCCATCGGCGGGTTCATATGGCGGAGCCCCCGCAGCCCATATTCACGCGACAGCTTCTGCGCCTGCTCGTCGGTGCCGCCGACGAGCACCACCTTGTCGTCCGGCCGAATGACCTCTTTGAAGAGACGCGCCGTGACGTCGCTGCCGGGGCTGACGGGAAGCTTCAAGCCCGCCGCGAAACGAAGCAGGTAGGCCAGGAATCGGCTATCGAGCAGCACGAACTCCGCCGCGCGGTACAACTCGCGGAACGAGGCATCGTCGCAATAGCGGATCAAATGATCCGCATTGGGGGTGACCGCGAACGCATAGCGGTCGCAGCCGAAATCGGCCGCGATCTTCATGAACTGCGGCAAATCGCAGTCGCTGATTTGCACCGTCGTCATGCCGGGCGAAGATGAAATGGCGAGCGGCTTGTCCGGATTGAGCATGCGGGCGGGCGTCCCCTCACGGATTGGGTTCGCCATTCGGACGTATCTGCTTGGCGAGCAGTTCCACGCCGACGATGCTGCCCTGAAAGGTGTAGATGTCCTCGTTGGAACGGCGGCTCTGGTAGCGCGCATAGGGCCGGATGGACAGCCAATGCAGGAACTGATACGTGAGGTCCACGTTCGCGATTTCATAATGATCGACCCGATCGATGGTGATCGCGCCGAATGGCGAACCCGGGAACTTGCTGTCCGTGTACGTATAGCCGGCCCGCAGCAGCATCTTGTAGGTCAATTGGTAGTTGACGGTGGCGCCGGCGCTGGTGTCGATCTCGTTGCCGCCGGTGGTCAAATACGAGTTGAGCGCGCGCCTGAGCGTCAGGTTGACGGATGTCTTCGCGGACAGGCTGTGCTGGTATCCCAGTTCGCCGGTGACTCCCGACAGGCCGGCGTTGGTCGGATCCGTGCGATGGGTGTAACCCACCGTGCCGTCGAAATTCGTCAGGCCCGAGACTTTGTAGGTCGCCGCAAATCCGCCGGTGATCTGGTGATAATAAGGATCGAGGGCCAGCGGATCATGATTGTACTGGCCCTCGAGATACGACGCCTGAAATCCCGCCGCCAGGTTCGCGACCCGAAGGTACTTCAGTCCCTCGGTGATCGACTCCTCGTGCAGGCTCAAACCCGGGATATCGACTCGCGGCGAGTCCAGGTAATGGTCCTGCAGCTTGCTCTCGACGCGCCACTCCGGCGTCACGTTGACGTTCACCGAACCGGTCGCCGTGTTCTCGGTCTCCTGGATCAGCTGCGTGGCCGCCTCGAGATCCTGGAACTGGACCATGCGTTCTTCATGCTTATACTCGAACTGCCCGTCGACGGCATTGCCCGCCTTCCACTTCAGTCCGCCGTCGAGCAGGTCCTCATTGTGATCGAGCGCGGTAAAATTGTCGTAGATGAAGTGGCGAAACTCCGCCGTGCCGAAGAACCTGTCCTGACCGAGAAGATATTGGCCCTCGACCCCGGCGCGCGTCTCGAAGAACGTATCCGCTAGGGTGGGGCCGTTCTTGCCCACGGGCTGCGGACCGTTGCTCGGCAGATCGAACACGTTCGAGTTGTGCTCGACATCCTCGGCGGCATACGGGGTCAGGAAGCCGTCGGCCATCGCGGACCCGGCGGCCGTGGCCGCGCCGAGCAGGCAGAGCAGCATCAGGGCGCGGTGGCGCGCCCCCGCTTGCCATGGAAGGGCCTGGTACCTTGGCGTCGAAGGCGCGTGGAACGCGCGCGAGGCCATGCGCGCCGGTGTGTTTCTCATGGTTTTAATTGGGGCTGATCCCGGGGTTGTTTTCAAGGAAGTACATCACGATGCCTTGCCCGCTCCCGAACCTGGGAACCGGCGGGCAAGCGCGCCCTGGCGTCACCGGACGCCTTGAAAATAATAACATAATGTGGACGGTTCACTCCGAGGGCAGGGCCGCCGTTCCCCGCCCGACCGCCGCCGCACAGCGGAGCGCCGCCGCGTGGTCCCGGTTGCTCCACTAGCCACTATGGGGAACATAGCGTAAGCTCCGAACCGCATTTTCCAGCCACCCCAGCGACGATCATGAGCGCGTTCCATCCGTACTCTCATGGCGGCCGCAAGCTTAAATGGACTTTAGATTGACCTTGATCACTCAATCCGTGACTTCACTTGCCGTGCCGGCCCTCGAGGACGAAGCGCAGATCGCCGTCCTGATTCCCTGCTACAACGAGGTCGTCACGGTCGCCGCAGTGGTCGAGGAATTCCGGCGGTCGTTGCCGGCTGCACGGATATACGTCTACGACAACAACTCCACCGACGGCACGGCCGCGGCCGCGGCCGCGGCCGGCGCCCACGTGCGCACTGAACCGCTGCAGGGCAAGGGTCACGTGGTTCGCCGCATGTTCAGCGATATCGAGGCCGACATCTACGTGTTGGTGGACGGAGACTGCACTTATGAGGCGGAGGCGGCGCCCCGCATGATCCGGACGTTGCTCGACGGCAATCTGGACCTGGTCAACGGCGTGCGGCGTTCGATGGTGCAGGAGGCCTATCGTCCGGGTCACCGGTTTGGGAACTGGTTGCTCACGGCGCTCGTGGCCATGGTGTTCGGGCGGCGCACGAGCGACATGTTGACCGGATACCGCGTGTTCTCGCGGCGTTTCGTGAAGTCGTTCCCTCCTCTCGCCGGAGGCTTCGAGACCGAAACGGAGATCATCGTGCATGCGCTTGAAATGCGCATGTTGATGGCCGATTTCGAGACCGAATACCGCGGCCGTCCGGAGGGCTCGGCGAGCAAGCTGAGCACGTTCCATGACGGCGCACGGATATTGCGCCTGATAGGCGTTCTGATCAAAGAGGAGCGTCCTCTGTCCTTTTTTGCGACGATCGGCCTGGCGCTCTTCCTGGCGGCGGTGGTGATTTTCATTCCGGTATTGATGGAGTATCTCCAAACCGGGCTCGTGCGTCGATTCCCGACCGCCATCCTGGCGACGGGCCTGGTGCTCGCGTCGCTCCTCAGCGTCGCTTGCGGGCTCGTGTTGAGCACGGTGACGCTGGGCCGCCGTGAGATGAAGCGCCTTATCTATCTGCAGCAGCCCGGTGTCGGTGCCAAGCGCTATCGTGCGCGCTGAGCGGACGGTTTTTCACCGCATCGTCGCGCAAATCCTCTCGTTTACCGTGGTCGGCGCCGCGGGATTCGTGGTCGATACGTCGGTGCTCTATGCCGCCCTGTACCTGGGCCTGGGACTCTACGCGGGCCGGGGGCTGTCGTATCTCGTCGCGGTGACTTTCACATGGCTGCTCAACAGCCGGTATACCTTCGAGCGACGCGCCGCGGTGAACCGCTTCAGGCAATGGCGGCGGTTTGCCATGTCGCAGCTGTCGGGGGCCGCCATCAACTTGGGAGTTTACGCCGGCCTGGTCCATATGAGCCGCTATTGCGCCGATCGTCCGGTGATCGGCGTCGCAGCCGGTTCGCTGGCCGGACTGATGGTCAATTTTCTCGTCGCGCGGCGATTCGTGTTTGCAGAATAGCCCGCCGGAAACTTCGAGACCGGACGAGCTTCGAACCATGCGCAGCACTTTGACCCTCTCCGCCATCGGATCGATCGTCGCCATCGCGGCATTGATGTGGCCGGCGCTGTACAACGGCCAGCCGTTGTTCTTTGCCGATACCATCACCTACATTCGCGGCGCCGACGCCGGACTGCAGAAGCTCACCGGGCGGCCGAGCGCCTGGACCCCGATCGAGGACGGTGGGCCGGCGCAGGCGCTGCCCGGCCAAGTCTCGGAGGACCCGAGCGTCAGTTCCGTCAAGGACAAGTCCGTGCTGTCCGGACGCTCCGTGTACTACGGCGCCTTGCTGTGGTTCGGGGATCGCTTCGGGCACCTTTGGCCCACGGTGCTGGTGCAGGCTGTCTTGTCGATGTTGGCCATGGGGCTGTTCTTCAGGAGCTTCGGGGTAGCGGTGTGGCCGCAGCTGGCCGTTGCGGGCCTGGCCATGGGGATCCTGACCTCGGCATCGTTCTACGTGAGTTTTCTGATGCCGGATGTGTTTGCGGCGGTGACGTTGCTGGCATGCGCCAGCCTGATCGGCGCGCCGACCTTGAGCCGGGCCGACTACTCTCTGTGGGCCGGGCTGCTCGCATTTTCGCTGATATCGCATTCATCGCATGTGCTGATTTGCGCGGCCCTGCTGTGCTTGGCGCTCTTGACCGATGTGCTTCGCCGCTCCTTTGCCAATTGGCGCGGCCTTGCCGTGATCGCCGGTTGTCTGATGGTCGCCGCGGCCGCCGAAGCGGCCTTCGACGTCGCCGTCACGCGCATGGTCGGCGCGCCTCCGCTGCGGCCTCCGTTCTTGACGGCACGCCTCATCGAGAACGGTCCCGGCTATCGGTACCTGCGGGAGACCTGCCCGGCGAACGGATTCAAGGTCTGCGAGTCCCTGCCACGCTTGCCAATGATGGCGGACGAGTTCCTCTGGTCCCGGAATCCGCCCGGCGTGTTTTCGTCGGCATCCGTGGAGTCGCGCCGCGAATTGTCGGCGGAGCAATATCGCTTCGTCTGGGCGGTGCTGCGCCACGACCCGATGGGCGTCGCCGTCACGACCATCGAGGATATGCTTCGTCAGCTGGTGTTCATGGACCTGTATGAGTTCACGGGCCCCGCATACCATGACATCAGCGTGGCGAAGTTGCCGGCCGGATACCGCGCCGCATTTCTCCGAAGCCCGGCCTATCGGGACGCGATGCCGACGCTGGGCGCTGCGGTCGTTCAAGTCGCCACCTTTGGGATAGGGGCGGTGGTGTTGCTTGGGATTTTCGTGCGGCCGCGCTGGCGGCGGGAATTCGAGCGCGAACAGATTTACATGCTCGCGCTGGTGGCGATGGGCGTTCTGATCGACACCGCGGTATGCGGGGCCCTGTCCGGCCCGCATGATCGCTACGAGACGCGTGTATCGTGGCTGATACCCTTTGCAGCGTTGACCGCGGGCTTCGCCGTGATGCCGCGGCGGTGGGGCCGGCCCGGGCGCGCCGCGAGCGTGACCACGCACGAATCGTAACGTGCCCGGCCTCAGCGTCGCCGGCGTTCAAAGCGAGCCGGGCAACTTTCAGAGCCTAATTGCCTGCGCATTCAGAGCCTTAGGAAGATCTTCTGACGAATATTCAGTAAGTGGCGTCCCCACGGGGATTCGAACCCCGGTTCTCACCGTGAAAGGGTGGTGTCCTAGGCCTCTAGACGATGGGGACGGAAAGAAGGTTCTGTATCGAAAACTCGCGCGACCGAAGCAGATTCTGGTGGAGCCAGGCGGGATCGAACCGCCGACCTCTTGCATGCCATGCAAGCGCTCTCCCAGCTGAGCTATGGCCCCACATGGAGGCGCGGCAAGTTACCCTAAGGCAGCAGGTCCGTCAAGGAACCTCGGGATCTTGAGGCGCCCCACCGCGGCGCGCCAGGCCGCCCGTGTCGGCCGATGGCCAGCGCACCCCAGCCTCCCAAATTAGGGTGTCGTGACCGCTCCCTTCATGCCCGACTCCAAGTCCGCCAACGCCGATCAGCTGATTGGAATCCAATACTTGCGCGCAGTCGCCGCGCAACGCCGCGCCCCGCGACTTCGCCGTGCGCCGGATAATAAGAATCGTCCCGCTCTATTGGGCGCTCACGGGGGCGCTGATGCTGTTGGCGCTGTGGAAGCCGGAGGCCTTTTGAGCCACGGCGGCGAGCCTCGAATACCTCGTCAAGAGCCTCGTGTTCATTCCCCATCCCAATCCGGGCCGGGGCGGGCAGCTCTTCCCCCTCCTGGTTCCGGGCTGGTCGTTGAATCTGGAGATGTTCTTCTACGCGGTGTTCACCGCGACTCTGTTCCCGCCGCGCCGTCGGCGGATCGCGGCGGCGGCGCCCCATGCGATGGCTCGCCTATCTCGGCGACGCTGCATATTCGATGTACCTTGGGCATTTGTTCTGCCTCGCAGGCGCGCGCCTGCTGTAGACCCGGGCCGGCCTGGTGCACGATTCCCTCGCCGACGCGATCGGCTTCGCGATCTTTGGGACCGGCCTCACCATCGCCGGAACCATCGTGATCCATCGCGGTTTGGAACTGCCCATGCTGCGTTTTTTTCAGCGGGCCCATCGGCGGAGCGCGCCGAAGTAGCGGCTTCGCGCGGCAGTCGATGTGACGTGGGTCACGCCAGATTATGTCGCTGGTCGCATCCCGGCGACAATTGCACGGCTGGTCGAATTCCAATAAAAATGCCGCCTCGTCCGCACTTTAGCGATTAGAAGGCCCAACTCATGACCCGATTGTTCCGCTCGTCGGCAGCCCTGGTTCTCATTGCCTGCATTTCCCTTGCAGGGTGCGGTGGGGGCAGCTCGTCGAGTACCGGAGGGTCGGTCACGGGTTCGATCTCGCAGACCGGCACGGCGAGTTCGACGAGTCACAGCAGCGGCACCAGCGCCACCTCTGGCTACACGATTTCCGGATCCGTCTACGGCGTCACGGGGGTGAGCGTATCGCTCTCGGGAACGGCGGCCACCGCGACCGCGACCGACACGAGCGGTAATTTCAGCTTCGAGACGCTGGGTGCGGGCAGCTACACGGTCGCCCCTTCGCTGGCCGGCTACGTCTTCGTTCCGGTGAGCCGTGCCGCCGTCGTCGCCGCCGCTTCATTGACGGACATGAACTTCTCGGCGACGGTCAACACGGACGCCACCTATCGAATCGCCGGGACGGTGAGCGGCAGCGTCGCGGCCGGAGTGGTCGTCACGTTGAACGGCTCCAATGTGGGATCGACGATCACCGACGCGTCCGGCAATTACTCGTTCGCCGGCTTGCTGAGCGGGACCTACACGGTCAACGCCGCGCTCCCCGGATACGTGTTCACTACCCCGCTCATCGTGAGCGTGGCCGGCGCGGATTCGGCAACCAATAATTTCTCCTCGGCGACCGCAGCCGCCGGCGCTTTGTCGCTCACCGCCATGAGCGCTTTACCCGAAGCGAAGGTCGGGTCGCCCTATTCGAGCACGGTGGTCCAGTCGATTTCGGGCGGCACCGCGCCCTATCGGTACGCTTCCGGCAGTTTGACTGCGGGTACGCCGCCCCTCGGCATGATCGTCAATCCGAGCGGTAACCTGACCGGCACCCCGAGCGTGCCGGGCCAATATGACTTCACGGTATGCGCGGCGGATTCCGAGGGCGAAATGTCCTCCTGTGAACCGACCTCGATCACGGTGGTTCCCGCCCAGACGGGTCAGCTCCCCACCGTCTCCCTGTCGGCCTCCCCGAGCACCCTCACCGCCGGCGCCAGCACGACGCTGACTTGGGCGAGCCAGGATGCCGCCGCCTGCACCGCGAGCGGGGGCTGGTCGGGCACGCAGCCGGTCAACGGCTCCATCGCGGTCTCTCCGACGAGCACCACCAGCTACACCATCACCTGCACCAACCCCTACGGCAGCGGCCACGCGGCGGTGCTCGTGACCGTGCAAGCCTCCGGGGGCGGCGGCACCGCGCCGACGGTGAGCCTGGCGCCGACCAGCGCCCAGATTACGGCCGGCAGCACCTCGACGCTGCAGTGGTCGAGCACCAATGCCTCCTCGTGCACGGCGAGCGGCGGCTGGAAGGGAACGGAGGCCACCAGCGGCAGCCACAATGTGAAGCCGACCAAGACCACACTCTACGTGCTCACCTGCTCGAGCCCGGGTGGCAGTGCCCAAGCGTCGACCACGGTCGTGGTTGACGGGAACACCCCGCCCCCGCAGCCCACGGTCACCTTGGGTGCCAACGCCTACAACATCAAGTCGGGCGAATCGTCGACCCTGACGTGGACTGCGACCAACGCCACCTCCTGCACCGCCAGCGACGGCTGGTCGGGTGCCAAGGCATTCGACGGGTCCACGTCGGTTTCCCCCACGGCGACGACCACGTACACCCTGTCCTGCACCGGCGCGGGCGGCAGCGTCCAGGCTTCCGCGACCGTGGACGTGAATTCGGGACAGGGCCCGCCGCCGGGCACGTCTTGGGTGTATTACAGCGGCGTGTTCGACTGGCCGGGCGACTACTCCTACGTATTGGTGCCCGACTACCACGACACCAGCGGAAATCCGCTGAGCGGGGACTACGACATCAAGGTGTCCTTGACGTCGGCGTACGGCGGGTGGCTGCCCTACGCGCAGAACTGGGACTTCAATTCGCAGGGCTACACCAAACTGACCTTCGCCCTGAAGCCGACGGTCGCGAACCAGACCTGGAGCGTCTACTTCGTCAAGGTGGGCGACATCCCCGTGGGAATTTCCATCGACGTGGCAAACTACGGCCCGGCGCCGGTCGTGGGTCAATGGAACACCTACACCGTGCCGCTCTCGGACCTCGGCGTTCTGGGCATGCCGATTTACAAGTTCTGCATTCAGGACAAGACCGGGCTGTCGAACAACAGCTGGTACATCGACAACGTGGGCTTCACCCCCTGAGGTGCGGCCGGCGGTGGGGAGATCCCCTCCCCGCCGGCCGGCTCACGCGAATATCTTAAGAGGCTTTCGAACCTCGCCAGGCTGCGATGGCGGTTCGCAGGCGCGAGAGAACCTCCTCCCGGCCCAAGATCGCCAGCGTCGCATCGATCGGCGGCGATATGGTTCCGCCGCACATGGCAAGCCGGAGCGGCTGCGCGATTTTACCTAGATTGATTTTATGTTTCTCGGCCAACTCGCTGATTGATCGGTGGATATCGACCGCTGTCCAGCTAGTCAACGATTCCAGATCCGCCGCCGCTGCCGTGAGCATCTCCAGCACCGACGGGTTCACGTGCTTGGCGACGGCCTTGGCGTCGTAGGCTTCCGGAGGACGGAAGAAGAACCCACTGTTGGCCGCCATCTCCTTCAACGTCTTGGAGCGTTCACGCTGCGCGATGGCGATCTGCTCGAGCCGCACATCCTCATGCGCCGCCACGTGCACCCCGCCCTGCTCCAGCTGCCAGCGCAGCGGCGCCACGAGGCGTGTTGCCGGAGCGTGCATCATGTGCTGCTGATTGAGCCAGGCGAGCTTCTCCCCGTTGAAGGCCGAGGCCGACTTGTTCACATCGGCAATGTCGAACAGGCGGATCATGTCCTCCATCGAAAACACTTCCTGGTCTCCATGGGACCAGCCCAATCGGACCAGATAATTGAGCAGGGCCTCCGGCAGGAATCCCTCATCGCGATACTGCAGCACGCTCACCGCGCCGTGCCGTTTCGACAACTTGGCGCCGTCCGAGCCCAGAATCATGGGCAGGTGGGCATAGACGGGAACCGAAGCGCCCAGCGCCGTCAGCATGTTCATCTGGCGCGGCGTGTTGTTCAAATGGTCGTCGCCGCGGATCACATGAGTGATCTGCATGTCCATGTCATCGACCACGACGCAGAAATTATACGTGGGCGAGCCGTCGGACCGGGCAATGATGAGGTCGTCCAACTCGGCATTCTGAAACACGACGCGCCCGTGGACGACGTCGTCAACGACGACCTGGCCGCGCTGCGGGTTCTTGAACCGGATGACCGGCGGGACGCCTGCGACCGCGCCGGTACGATGGCGCCAGCGGCCGTCGTAGCGCGGTTTTTCTCCGCGAGCAGTCTGTTCGGCGCGCATCTGCTCGAGTTCTTCCTTGGTGCAGTAGCAGCGATAGGCGTGGCCCTCGGCCAGCATCATGTCGATGACTTCGCGGTAGCGGTCGAACCGCTTGGTCTGGAAGAACGGTCCCTCGTCATGCTGGAGGCCGGCCCACTCGAGGCCGTCGAGGATCTGCTGAATGGCCTCGCCGGTCGAGCGTTCGAGATCGGTATCCTCTATGCGCAGCACGAACGTGCCCGAATGCCGCCGCGCATAGAGCCAGCAAAACAAGGCGGTGCGCAATCCGCCGATGTGCAGGTAGCCGGTGGGGCTGGGGGCAAAGCGAGTACGCACGGACATGCCGTTTCACCTTAGGATCGAACGACCGCGCAGTTTATCAGAGGCGCACCGCCCCTTGAGGCGCCCCACGCCGCTGCCGTGCGCGCCGATTTTTTTTGCTACACTGAGCGCCGTTTTAGCATGGCGCATTTCGGGCGGTTAGCTCAGCGGTAGAGCACTGCTTTCACACGGCAGGGGTCACAGGTTCAATCCCTGTACCGCCCACCAATAATATCAACAGCTTAGAAATCCTACCTCGAACACTTCCCATTCGCCTGGTCCGGGCGAGTTCCGCGGCGGGTCCGCGATGGACGGGCTTACAGCGCCATCAAATGTCAAACTCCCCCGTCCGGCGGAGTATCCTGCACGGGCTAATCAATATGCAGGAAATTCTCCACGCGAAGGAGCGATCCTGCGTCAGGGAAATAATCAACAATGGAGCACTCACGAATGGCGATAAAACAAGTGGTCAGAAGCGTAGCCGTGGCCGTAGCCTCCGTGCTGGCCGGCGCAGGATTGGCTTCGGCGCAGGACGCGGCGTCTTTGAAGAGCCAGGTCATCCCCAACAGCGTGCCTGGGCTGACGCGGGCGGGCAAGAACGTGGGCGTCACCGATGCGGCGCAGGTGATCGATGTGGTCATCTGGCTGCGGGTTCACAATCGGGCACAGCTGGACGCGCTGGCGACCGATGTCTACGACCGGAACTCGCCGAACTACCACCAGTGGCTGACGCCTGCCGTCTTCGAGAGCAACTTTGCGCCCACCGCGCAGGAAGCCAAGACCGTATCGCAATTTCTGGCCGCCAACGGGCTGTCGGTGGTCGAGGTCGGCGCGAAGAACATGTTCGTTCGGGCGCGGGGCACCGTCGCCAATGTGAACAAGGCGTTTCACGTCCAGCTGAACAATTTCGAGCTCAATGGAAAGACCTACTACGCGAACACCAGCGCCCCGCAGATCGACGGACCGGCCGGCGCGCTGACGGCGGCGGTGGCGGGCCTTCACGACCTGCAGTACACGCATCCCTACGTGCAACAGATGTCCATGCCGACCCCGCACACGGGCTCCTCGGCGGCCGCACGGACCGCGAGCGTCAGGCCTCCCCCGATCAGCTCTCAGTGCTTCTCGGGGGTGGAGAAGGAGACGTTCAACAACGAAGGCAGCTATCCCGTCGTGACCGTCCATGGCAACGGTTATGCCGCGAACGCGGGACCGGGCGGATGCGGCTACACCCCGCCCGAGATTCAAGCGGCCTACAATCTGACCGGACTCTATAACGAGGGACTGGACGGCACGGGCCAGACGATCGTCATCATCGACTGGTGCGGCTCGCCGACCATCACGAAAGATGCCAATACCTTCTCGGCGGCATACGGCCTGCCCGCGCTGACACCGGGGGTCAACTTCAACATCCTCAACTCGTCCACGCCGCCCACCTGCGCGGCGCCGGATCCGGAGATCAACATCGACGTGGAGTGGGCGCACGCCATCGCGCCGGGTGCGACCATCGATCTCGTGACGCCGCCGAGCGCCAGCTTTGCGGACGTCGACACCGCCGAGTACTTCGCGATCATCAACGGCCTGGGTGGGGTCATCTCGGGAAGCTTCGGCAGCGAGGAACTCTACACCGATCTTGCAGACCTGCAGACGGAGAACCTCCTCAACGAAATGGCGGCCGTATGGGGCATTTCCGCCAATTTCTCGAGCGGCGACGACGGCGACTTCACCTTCGACCTGCCGCAGTACTACACGGCCAGCGTGAGCGCCCCGGCGGATTCGCCCTGGGCCACGGCCGTGGGCGGCGTCAGCCTCGCGCTGAACCCGGACAACTCGATTGCCTGGCAGGCGGGTTGGGGGACCAACGTCGTGTCCCTGCAAAGCGGAGGGTACGTTTGCGATCCACCGACACTGTGCGGCTTCTTCAACTATGGCGCGGGCGGCGGCCCGAGTGCCGTATACACCAAGCCGTCGTTCCAGAAGGGTCTGCACGGCAAGGAGCGGCTGGTTCCGGACATCTCCTGGCTGGCCGACCCGTTCACCGGTGGGGTGATCGTGATCAGCGAACCCTTCGTCAACCCGCCTCAGGAATACGTCGTCTACGGCGGGACCAGCCTGGCTTGCCCGATGTTCTCCGCGCTATGGGCCATCGCGAACCAGGCGGCGGGGGAGCCGCTGGGCCAGGCGGCGCAGTATCTCTATGGGCTGCCGGCCGGTGCGGTCACGGACATCGTTCCCGTGTCCTCGCCGACCAACGTCACCGCGAGCTTCGTGGAGTCGCCGACCGTGACGGACAAGTACACGGCGGACGAAATGGCCGGGCCCTTGGAGACCACGACCCGGTTCGTCAGCGCCATCTGGAACTATCCGCTCGTCGAAGACACCGAATATGTGATCACCTTCGGCACGGACTCGGGCTTGAAGACGGCTCCCGGTTGGGACGACGTGACGGGCGTGGGTACGCCCAACGGGCAGGCGTTCGTCGAGTTGTTCAGCCCTGCTGCCGCCAGGCGCTGAGCCTGCGGGATCGGGGTTTGAGGCAGGCCTTGCGATGATGGGGACGCCGGTGCCGCTCGCACCGGCGTCTTTTTTGCGGAATCGCGCCCTTGAGGCAGGGCTGCGCCGGCGATATCCGTGGGTACCGGCAAAATTGGACACCCGCCAACCCGGCACCTTATTGTTCGCTGCATGACCAAGTTGCCGCCCCCCGTTGATACCTCCTCGGTGAGCGTCATCGTCCCGACGTACCGGGAGGTCGACAACCTTCGTCCGCTGGTGGAGCGCTTGCGCGTGCTGCGCGAGGCCGGCCTCGATCTGGAATTGCTCATCATGGACGACGATAGCCGGGACGGCAGCGCCGAGCTGATCGCCTCCCTGGACCTGCCCTGGGTCACCCTGGTGACCCGCACGACCGACCGGGGACTGAGCCAGGCGGTCATGGACGGGTTGATTCGCAGCCGGCGGGAGCTGGCCGTGGTCATGGACGCGGACCTCAGTCATCCGCCCGAAAAGATCCCCGAGCTGCTGACGGCCTTGCGCAACGGCGCCGATGTCGCGGTGGGATCTCGCTTCACCGAGGGCGGCTCGACGGCCGATGATTGGGGGCCGTTTCGCTGGTTGAACAGCCGCGTGGCAACGCTCCTGGCGCTGCCGCTCACCACCATCAGCGATCCCATGAGCGGCTTCTTCGCGGTCCGCCGCTCGACCCTCCAGGCTGGGCGGGAGTTCGACCCCATAGGTTATAAAATACTTCTAGAAATCATCGTAAAGTGCCGTTGCCGCTACGTTTTTGAGGTGCCAATACACTTCGAAAACCGCCGTTTCGGCCAGAGCAAGCTTTCGTTTGCCGAGCAACTCCGATACTTTCGGCACCTGCGCCGGCTGTACATGTTTCGCTATGGCACCTGGTCCCATCTGGCGCAGTTCCTGGTCGTCGGCGCATCGGGCCTCGGCATCAACCTGTTGGTGCTGACGCTTCTGCTGCAGGTCGGGGTCATCGAAAGACCGGCGGTGGCCATCGCCATCCTCGTTTCCATGGTGTGGAACTTCGCCCTGAATCGCCGCTTCAGCTTCTCCTATGCGCGGGACCGGTCGATCCTGCACCAGTTCCTGGGGTTCGTCGCCGCCTGCTCCCTCGGTGCCGTGGTCAACTACGTCACCACCACCGCACTGTGGCCGATGCTTCCCCTGAAGCAGGTGGCCGCCGTGGCCGGGGTGCTGGCCGGCACCTGCTTCAATTTTGCGGCCAGCCGGTTCCTGGTATTTCGGACCAAGCACGTCAAGCAGTGACTCCGACGCCGATTCTGGTCCGCCCGATCGCGGACAGTGGTACCGTGGGTAAGACAAACCCCCAACGGGAGATTCGAGTGAATTATTTCAAGCCGATCCCATCCGGCCGAACCCTGCCGCCCTCCGGCGAGGACCCGATGATGGACTTCCGAGCCCGCCTGGTCCATCAGCAAGCGGAGGCTGCGGAGCGGCGCCGGCTCGACTTGGCAGAACAGTCCTCTCGCCTCAAGACTGCGGAGGAACGGATCCGGATTTGGGAGCGCATTCACGAGGTGGCCCTGCCGCGCGACTCCTCGCACAACCTGGTGATGATCATCGCCGCCAATACGGGACTCACCCAGGCGGACGTTCGCGAAGAACAAGAACGCCGCGCCACGTTGAGGTCGGCCGGCGCCGCCTGAGGAGCCGGTCTGAGTCGTTTGCACGGCCGCAGGGGCGGCCGGCCTAGCCGACGTAGTGGGCCGGGGTCTTCGAACGGATCTCGGCCGCCGTGACGCCGGGGGCCATTTCGACGAGCTTGAACGGTTCGTGGCGCGAGCCCCTGGAAAACACCGCCAGATCGGTGATCAGCATGTCGACGACGTTCGTTCCCGTGAGGGGCAGTTCGCAGTAGGGCTTGAATTTCGCATCGCCCTCCTTCGACGTGTGCTCCATCACCACGACGACGCGCTTCACTCCGGCGACCAGGTCCATGGCCCCGCCCATGCCCTTGACCATTTTTCCCGGCACCATCCAATTGGCGAGATCGCCCTTCTCCGACACCTCCATGGCGCCAAGCACCGCCATGTCGATGTGGCCGCCCCGAATCATCCCGAAGCTGTCCGCCGAGGAAAAGTAAGAACTCATGGACAGTTCGCTGATGGTTTGCTTTCCCGCATTGATGAGGTCCGGATCCTCCTCACCCTCGTACGGAAACGGACCGATGCCGAGCATGCCGTTCTCGGATTGCAGGACCACGTTCAATCCCGGCGCGATGTAGTTGGCAACGAGGGTTGGAATCCCGATTCCGAGATTCACGTAGTACCCGTCTTTGAGCTCCCGGGCGGCCCGGGCGGCCAAATCTTCACGTGACCACGGCATATCAGCCCTCCTTGCGCGGCCTGACGGTGCGCTTTTCGATCTTTTTGCGGTACGGACTGCCCTTGATGATGCGCTGTACGAAAATGCCGGGAGTGTGGATGCCATCCGGATCGAGGTCGCCCGGTTCCACCAACTCCTCGACCTCGGCCACCGTGATCCGGCCGGCGGTTGCCATGTTCGGATTGAAGTTGCGCGCCGTCTTGCGGTAGATGAGATTGCCTTCGGTGTCGCCCTTCCACGCCTTGACGAGCGACAGGTCGGTGACGATGCCGGTCTCGAGAATGTAGGTCTCGCCGTTCACGATCCGCGTTTCCTTGCCTTCGGCCACCATGGTGCCTGCTCCCACCTTGGTGAAGAACCCGTAGATGCCCGCCCCTCCGGCCCGCACGCGCTCGGCCATGGTTCCCTGAGGATTGAATTCGAGCTCCAGCTCACCGGCCAGATACTGCCGCTCGAATTCCTTGTTCTCGCCCACGTAGGAGGAGATCATCTTCTTGATCTGCCGCGAAGCGAGCAGGATCCCTAAGCCCTCCCCGTCGGTTCCGGCGTTGTTCGACACCACGGTCAGATTCCGCACGCCGGAATCGTGGAGCGCCGCGATGAGCTTCTCGGGGACGCCGCACAAACCGAATCCCCCGCAGCACAGGCTCATGCCGTCGCGCACGATGCCGCGCAACGCACTGGCGGCATCGGGATACACCTTGGAACGCCTCGTCTCGATGCTCATGGTCGGGCCCCCTTGGGGCGGCTCAATAGCGATAATGATCGGTCTTGTAGGGCCCCTGCTTCGACACGCCGATGTATCGGGCCTGAACGTCCGTCAGCTCCGTGAGCTCGGCGCCGAGCTTGGTGAGCTGCAGGCGGGCCACTTTTTCATCCAGGTGTTTCGGCAGCACGTAGACGCCGACGGGGTACTTGGCCGTGTTCGCGAACAGCTCGATCTGCGCCAGCACCTGATTGGCGAAGGAGGAACTCATCACATAGGACGGATGGCCCGTGCCGCAGCCCAGGTTCACCAAGCGGCCTTCGGCCAGCAGGATGATGCGCTTGCCGTCGGGAAACACCACGTGGTCGACCTGCGGCTTGATGTTGTCCCAGGCATATTGCCGCAGCGACGCCACCTCGATCTCGTTGTCGAAGTGGCCGATGTTGCAGACGATGGCCTGATCCTTCATGCGCCTCATGTGATCGTGCGTGATCACATGAAAATTCCCGGTGGCCGAGACGAAGATGTCGCCCTTGTCGGCCGCATAGTCCATCGTCACGACGCGGTAGCCTTCCATGGCCGCCTGCAGCGCGCATATCGGATCGATTTCGGTGATCCAGACCTGGGCCGAGAGCGCCCGCAGCGCCTGCGCCGAGCCCTTGCCGACGTCGCCGTAGCCGGCGACCACGGCCACCTTGCCGGCGATCATGACGTCGGTGGCTCGCTTGATGGCGTCGACCAGCGACTCCCGGCAACCGTAGAGATTGTCGAACTTCGATTTCGTGACCGAATCGTTCACGTTGAACGCCGGGAACGCGAGCTGCCCATCCTTGGCCATCTGATAGAGGCGCTTGACCCCGGTCGTCGTCTCCTCGGTGACGCCCTTGATCCGCGGGAGGCGGGTGGAATACCACTTCGGCTCGGCCTTGAGCCGGGCCTTGATCGCTGCGAACAGGATCTGCTCCTCCTCGCTGCCCGGATTCGACAATACCGACGCATCCTTCTCGGCCTTCGCGCCCAGGTGCAGCAGCAACGTTGCATCCCCGCCGTCATCGAGGATCATGTTCGAGTAGCCGCCGTCGCTCCAATCGAAGATGCGGTGCGTGTAGTCCCAGTACTCGACCAGCGACTCGCCCTTGACCGCGAACACCGGGGTACCCCCGGCTGCGATGGCCGCGGCCGCATGGTCCTGGGTCGAGTAGATGTTGCACGACGCCCAGCGCACCTGGGCCCCGAGCGCGTTCAGCGTCTCGATCAGCACGGCCGTCTGAATGGTCATGTGCAGCGATCCGCTGATGCGCGCACCCTTGAGCGGCTGGCTTCCGGCGTACTCGTGGCGAATGGCCATCAAGCCCGGCATTTCGGTCTCGGCTATCCTGATCTCCTTGCGGCCCCATTCGGCCAGCCCCATGTCCTTGACGATGAAATCGGCGGACGGCTTGATTGCTGCATTCATGTGACGATCGCTCCTCGAGATAATGCTTGTCGTGGCGGGCACTGGTTCAGGCAGCGCGCGCGGCTTTCAGTTCCGCGGCGAGCACTTCGGCCTTGTCGGTGCGCTCCCAGCTGAACTCCTCCTCCTTGCGGCCGAAGTGGCCATAGGAGGCGGTCTTTTGATAGATCGGACGGGCGAGGTCCAGCATCTCGCGCAGCCCGAACGGGGTCAGGTCGAAATGCGCGCGCACGATCTGGGTGAGCCGCTGGTCCGGCAGCTTTCCGGTGCCGAAGGTTTCCACCATGATCGATGTCGGCTCGGCAACGCCGATCGCATACGAGACCTGCACTTCGCAGCGCTCCGCCAGGCCCGCGGCAACGATGTTCTTGGCGACGTAGCGGGCGGCGTAGGCAGCCGAGCGGTCGACCTTCGACGGATCCTTTCCCGAGAATGCGCCGCCGCCATGCCGGGCGAAGCCGCCGTAGGTATCGACGATGATCTTGCGTCCCGTCAGCCCGCAGTCGCCGACGGGCCCCCCGATCACGAATCGGCCGGTCGGATTGATGTGATACTTGGTGCGCTTGTCGATCCACTTGGCAGGCAGAACCGGCTTCAGGATTTCCTCCATCACCGCCTCGCGAAGATGCCGGGTGCTGACGTCTTCGGAATGCTGGGTGGACAGCACCACCGCCTCGAGGCCCACCGGCCGATCGTTTTCGTACCGCAGGGTGACCTGACTCTTGGCGTCCGGGCGAAGCCACGCCAGCTTGCCGTTCTTGCGCACCTGGGCCTGGCGCTTGACCAGCCGATGCGCGAGCGTGATCGGAGCCGGCATGAGGACGTCGGTCTCGTTCGTGGCGTAGCCGAACATCAGGCCCTGGTCCCCCGCCCCCTGTTTGCGCTCGTCCTTGCGATCGACGCCCTGGGCGATGTCGGGCGATTGCTTGCCGATGATGTTCAGCACGCCGCAACTCGCACCGTCGAAACCCATGTCGGAATTGTCGTAGCCGATGTCGAGTACGGTCTTTCGAACCAGGGCTTCCACGTCGACCCATGCGCTCGTAGTCACCTCGCCGGCGACGATCACGACACCGGTCTTCACCAGGGTCTCGCAGGCCACCCGGCCGCGGGGATCCGCGGTCAGGATGGCGTCCAGCACCGCGTCCGAGATCTGGTCGGCGACCTTGTCCGGATGGCCCTCGGAAACCGATTCCGACGTGAAAGAGAAGCTTCTGCTCATGTTGATTCCTCAGCCAAAGTAATCCTGATATCGCCGGTCGAACTCCGCCCTGGTGAAGGCGTGGTTCTGCGGCCCTCGCGATTCGATCTTGATCGAGCCCATCAGCGAGGCCACCCGTCCCGTGGCCTCCCAATCCAAGCCCCGAAGCAGGCCGTGAATTAGACCAGCGCGATAGGCATCACCGCAACCCGTCGGGTCGACCACCGCCCGCGGCTTGACCGCGGGAATCGCGTAGACACGCTCCTTGGTGTGGATCATGGAGCCTTCCGATCCCCGGGTGATGATCAATGCCTCGACCTTGGCAAGCACGTCGGCGACGGTCATGCCCGACTTCTGCTGCATGAGCTCCCATTCGTAGTCGTTCACGGTCACCCAGGTCGCCTGATCGAGGAATTCCTGCAATTCTCTGGGACCGAACATCGGCAGCCCCTGCCCCGGGTCGAAGATGAATGGAATGCCGGCGGCCCTGAACTGGGCGGCATGCTCCATCATGGCCTGTCGGCCGTCCGGGGCGACGATTCCAAGGGCGATCCTCGAGGGCCGCTGCGCGGCGGCGGGTGTCCGGCCGTCGGACGCCGGAGCCAGCGCCTGCGCAATCTGGTTGACGTGGGCGTGCTGCATCGCACCCGGATGGAATGCCGTGATCTGATTGTCGTCCAGGTCGGTGGTGATGAACGCCTGCGCCGTGTACGCGCCGTCGATCACCTTGATGTGCTCGACGTTCATGCCCAGGGAGATCATCCGGCGGCGGTAAGGTTCGAAGTCGCTTCCCGCCGTCGCCATGGGCACGCCGTCGTCGCCCAGCAGATGCAGTCCATAGGCGATGTTCGCGGCGCAGCCGCCGAACTCGCGGCGCATGTCCGGCACCAGGAAGGCCACGTTCAAGATGTGCAGCTTGTCCGGCAGAATGTGGGTCCGGAAGCGGTCGGGAAACACCAGAATGGTATCGTAAGCGACCGATCCGCAAATCAACGCGGCCTTGCGGGCGGCGGGCTCATTTACCATCGCGTACTCGATTGAAGGCAAACGTGCATTATACATGCAAAGTCGAGGCTCACGTGTTGGGCTCCGCTCGAGTCGCTTGACATACTGGTTGGCATCGGGCAATGAACCCGCATGGAATCCCATAATGAGTAGGAGCGGCTTCTGATCCTCGGACGCGACATTTGCGGGGACTGGACGTCGGCCGCGAGCCGCGAATGGCTAGTTACCAACGGCTTGGGCGGCTTCGCCTGCGGCACGATCGGCGGCGCCAATACGCGCCGCTATCACGGCTTCCTGATCGCGAGCCTCAAACCCCCGGTCGAGCGCCGGCTCCTCGTCGCCAAGATCGACCTGAGCGCGGAATATCTCGGCGGCTTGTTCCGTCTGAGCGCCAACGAGTTTGCCGACGGCACAGTCGATCCGCGCGGCTTCGTCCATCTGGAGTCCTTCGCGATCGAGAACGGAGTTCCGGTCTGGCGCTATGCCCTCGCCGATGCGCTGCTGGAACAGCGTATTTTTATGGCTCCGGGCGCCAACACCAGCTATTTGCGGGTCGAGGCGCTGCGTGCCGGGGCGGTCATCCGCATGACCTTCAAGCCGCTCGTCACGTCCCGCGATTACCACTCGCACGGCCACGGCGCACAGGGCTTGCAGGCGGTGGCCGCAAGCGAAGGCTGCACTGTGGCGGGCGGCGGCGGCCCGCCCTATCGCCTGAAGCTCGCCGGCGGACAATACACCGCGGCGGATACCTGGAATTGGAACTTCTTCCACCGCGAAGAATTCGCGCGGGGCCTGGATGCGACCGAGGACCTATGGAACCCCGGCACCTTCACGGCGGATCTCGAGGTGGGACGGCCGGTTTTCCTCACCGCCACGGCCGAGCGATCGGATCCCGCCCCGGGGGAGATCGTGCTCGCCGCGCGCGCCGAACAGGCGCAGAGCCTCATCGCGCGGTTGCCCAAGGCGGCCCCATCCTGGGTGCAGTCGCTGGCCGTGGCCTCCGACCAATTCATTGTGCGCCGCGGCAAGAAGACCACGGCCGCGAGCGTGATCGCAGGTTACCCCTGGTTCGCGGATTGGGGCCGGGACACCATGGTTGCCCTGCCCGGGCTGACCACGGCGCTGGGCCGCTTCGACCTCACGGCGGCGATACTTCGGACCTATGCCGGGGTGGTGGACCGGGGCATGCTGCCAAATCGCTTCCCCGATGCCGGCGAGACGCTCGAATACAACACCGCCGACGCGACCTTGTGGCTGTTTCAGGCCCTCGGCGAGCACCTCGAAGCCAAGCGCGACCCCGACCTGGTCCGAGATCTCTTTCCGGTGCTGACCGGCATCATTCATGCGCACGTCGACGGCACCCGCTTCGGCATCAAGGTCGATGCCGGCGATGGGCTGCTGCGGGCCGGCGAAGCGGGCACCCAATTGACCTGGATGGACGCCAAGAACGGTGATCACGTGTTCACCCCAAGAATCGGCAAGCCCGTCGAGATCAACGCCCTGTGGCTGAACGCCTTGGAAGTGACCGGGCGCCTTGCCGGGCGGCTGCGCGACAGCGCGGAGAAGCGCTTTTGCCAGGCGCTGCTGAAACGGGCCAGCGAAGGCTTCGCGCGCTTTTGGAATGCGGAAGGCGGCTGTCTGTACGACGTCATCGACGTGAGCGGCACCGTGCACGACGCGAGCGTGCGGCCCAATCAAGTGCTGGCGGTGTCGCTGCCCTATTGCGTACTGGCGCCGGAACAAATGCGAGCGGTCGTGGAGACGTGCTCCCGCGAGCTGTTGACCAGTTATGGCCTGCGCAGCTTGAGTCCGAGGGACCCCGCCTACCTCGGCCGTTACGATGGCAACGCCTGGCAGCGCGATGCCGCCTATCACCAGGGCACCGTGTGGAGCTGGCTGCTGGGGCCGTTCGCGCGGGCCCACTACCGGGTTCACGGCGACGCCGTCGCGGCCCAGAGATACCTCGCGCCAATCGCGCAACACCTCGCGGCGGCCTGCCTGGGGTCGGTCAGCGAGGTCTTCGATGGTGACGCACCTCACATTGCCCGCGGCTGCTTCGCGCAGGCTTGGAGCGTCGCTGAGATACTGCGCTCGTGGATATACCTCGATCGTAAGATCTCGAAACACTAAGGTATCTCGTCGATGAACAGGGAGCGCGAGCGGTTGCTCGGCAACGTGCCCGGCCGGGACGGCTGGCAGCATTGGGGTCCGTACCTGAGCGAACGCCAGTGGGGCACCGTTCGCGAGGACTACAGCCCCGGTGGAACCGCGTGGGATTACTTTCCGCACGACCATGCGCGCAGCCGCGCCTATCGCTGGGGCGAGGACGGAATCGCCGGCATGTCGGACGCCGAGCAGCTCGTCTGCCTGTCGCTCGGCCTGTGGAACGGGCGCGATTCGATCCTGAAGGAGCGGCTGTTCGGCCTGACGAATTCCCAGGGCAACCACGGCGAGGACGTCAAGGAGCATTACTTCTACCTAGATGCGACTCCGTCCCACTCGTACTTGAAGATGCTCTACAAGTACCCTCAGCGCGAATTTCCCTACGCCGACCTGCTCCTCGAAAACGCGCGCCGCGGCACGGATGAGCCGGAATACGAGCTGCTGGATACCGGCGTTTTTGCGGAGAGCCGCTACTTCGACGTGTTCGTCGAATACGCGCAGGCCGCGCCCGGCGACCTGCTGATGAAAATCACCGCCTGGAACCGCGGACCCGAGACCGCATCGCTGCACGTCATCCCGCAACTGGTCCTGCGCAATACCTGGAGCTGGGAACCGGGGGCCGTGAAGCCGTCGCTGCGCGCGCTCGGCGCGTCCGCCATCGGTATCGAGCCGGAGCGGCTCGGCATGACCCGCATGTATGTCGAGGGCGGGGCGGAGCTGCTGTTCACCGACAACGAATCGAACGCCGAGCGGCTGTGGAACTTCGCGCCGACCGGCTACTGCAAGGACGGCTTCCACGAGCGCATCGTTCATGGCCGTCAGGATCGGGTGAATCCTGCGCAGATCGGCACCAAGGCGGCCGCGTGGCATCGTGGGGACGTCGCGCCCGGCGCGAAGGCCGAATGGCGGGTGCGCCTGTGCAGGCGGCCCCGGGAGGCGCCGTTCGGCGATTTCGAGCAATGGCTGCAGACACGGCGGATCGAGGCCGACGCGTTCTATGCCGGCCTGCAGAAGGGGATGGCGTCGGCCGACGAACGGAACATCCAGCGACAGGCCTTCGCGGGCATGATCTGGAACAAGCAGTTCTATCATCTGGACATTCCCCGCTGGCTGGAGGGGGACCCCGGGCAGACTCCGCCCCCGGAGGGCCGCAAGCACGGGCGCAACAGCGCGTGGGCCAACATCAACAACGCCGACATCATCTCCATGCCGGACAAGTGGGAATACCCCTGGTATGCCTCGTGGGACCTCGCCTTTCACTGCATTTCGTTCGCGCTGATCGATGCCGAATTCGCGAAGCACCAGCTCGTGCTGCTCACGCGGGAGTGGTACATGCACCCGAACGGCCAGATTCCCGCGTACGAATGGGCGTTCGGCGACGTCAATCCGCCGGTGCATGGCTGGGCCGCATGGCGCGTATTCCAGATCGACCGCAAGCAGAACGGCGGGACCGGCGACCTCGAGTTTCTCGAGCGGGTGTTCCACAAGCTGATGCTGAATTTCACCTGGTGGGTGAACCAGAAGGACAAGGCGGGCAAGAATATCTTCCAGGGCGGATTTCTGGGCCTCGACAATATCGGAGTGTTCGACCGCAGCGCCCAACTGCCCACCGGCGGATTCATCAACCAGTCGGACGGCACCAGCTGGATGGCGATGTATGCGCTCAACCTGATGCGCATCGCGTTGGAGCTCGCCGAGTACAATCACGTATACGAGGACATCGCCAGCAAGTTCTTCGAGCACTTCCTGGGTATCGCCCAGGCGATGAGCAGCATGTACAACGACGACTCGGGACTGTGGGACGAGAAGGATCAGTTCTTCTACGACGTCCTGAACCTTCCCGACGACGTGAAGATTCGGCTGCGAATCCGCTCAATGGTCGGGCTGATCCCTCTGTTCGCGGTCGAGACCTTGGAACCCGAACTGCTGGACCGGCTGCCCGGCTTTCGCAGGCGGCTGGAATGGATTCTGGCGAACCGCCCAGACCTCGCGAAGCTCGTGTCGCGATGGCAGTCGCCGGGACGCGGCGAACGGCGCCTGCTGTCCCTGCTGCGGGGCCACCGCATGAAGCAGGTGCTGCGGCGCATGTTGGATGAGTCCGAGTTCCTCTCGGACCACGGCGTTCGCGCGCTGTCGCGGGCGCACCTCGATCACCCGTATGTGCTGAGGTTCGACGGCAACGATCTCACGGTGCGCTATACGCCCGCGGAATCCGACAGCCGGCAGTTCGGCGGCAATTCGAATTGGCGCGGATCCATCTGGTTTCCGGTCAACTTCCTGATCATCGAATCGCTGCAGAAATTCCACCACTACTACGGCGACGATTTCAAGGTTGAATGCCCCACCGGATCGGGCACCTTCATGACCATCGCCCAGGTCGCCAACGAGCTGTCGCACCGGCTGTCCCGCCTGTTCCTGAGGGACGAATCCGGCAGCCGCCCGGTCCTGCGCCAATACCCGCAGCTGCAGTCGGACCCGCATTATCGGGACTACATACCCTTCTACGAGTTTTTCGACGGCGACAATGGGCGCGGCGCGGGGGCGTCGCACCAGACCGGCTGGACCGGCCTGATCGCAAAGCTGCTGATGCCGAGAGTGGACGGCTGAGAGGCGCCCCGAGTCATCGGCCCGGCCGCGAGCGGATGACTCAAGACACGCCCCGGGGCCCGCTCGCGACCCTAGCTTCCCTTCTTATTCTGAGACTGCCACTTCTGCACCGCCGCCATGGTGTTGCCCACGTGCTTGTCGGGGTTCAGCGCCGTGTATTCGTAGATGATCCTTCCGGTCGGGGCGATCACGTACGAGGTTCGATCCGCATATTCGGGCTTGACCTTGAGCACGGCATCGTAGGCCTTGGTGATCTTCTGGTCCGCATCCGATGCCACGGCGAACTTGTTGCGGCATTCGGTCACCGAGAATTTGTTGAGCGTATCGATCGAATCGTGCGAGACGCCGATCACGGTCGCGCCCATCGCCTTGAACTTATCCGTGGCCTCCGCGAATTCATGCGCCTCGACCGTGCAACCCGGCGTGAATGCCGCGGGATAGAAATACAGCACCACCGGACCCTGCTTCAGGGCGTCGGCCAGGGAGAAGGTGAACGGCTTCCCGGCGAGCGTGGCCTGGGTCGTGAAGTCGGGTGCCTGCGCCCCCACTTCCAGGGCCGCGTGCAAGGGAGCCGCGAGCATGCAGATTCCGAGCGCAAGAAGGATCGAACGTATCATGAGGGTCTTCTCCTGATGTGCCTGCGTTTATCGACGCTGCCGCGAGTGTGCGCCAAGCCCAGGGCCCCCGGCAACAGGGCTGTCAGCGCAACTGGGCAGTCAGCGCAGCAAGTCGCGCAGCGCCCAGCACACCCGGGACACGTCGTCGTTGCTCATGGCCGGGAACAGGGGCAACGTGACCGTCTCTCGGCCGACCCGCGCGGCCACCGGGGTTGCGTTCGGATCGTAGCCCCGGCTGCGGTAGTAGCTGAGGCCGGGTATGCACGGATAATGTACGCCGACGCCGATCCCGCGCTCCGCCATGCGTTTCTGGAATTCGGAGCGGGTCAGGCCGTGCGCGGGAAAGTCGATCAGCACCTGGAACATGTGCCAGCTATGCCCCGCGTCTCCCCGTGCCGGCAGCACCACGGTCGACCATCCCGTGAGCTGCCCGAAGTACAAGCCGGCCAGCTCGAGCCGGCGCGCGTTGAACTCGTTCAAGCGCCGCAACTGGCCGATGCCGACCTGCGCCGCGACGTCGGTGAGATTGCTCTTGCCGCCCGGAAACATCACGTCGACCTCGCCGTCGCGATTGCGCTTGATGCCGTGGAACCGGTATTGCTCCACGAGCTCGGCGGCGCGCTCATCCCCGGTGGCGATAGCGCCGCCCTCGATGCAGGTCATGTTCTTGTTCGGATGAAAGCTGAAGACCGTCAGGTCCCCGAAGCTGCCGATCAGCCGGTCCCGGTGGCGCGATCCGATGGCGTGCGCCGCATCCTCGACCACGCGCAGGCGATGCCGCGCGGCGATCTTGTGGAGGGCATCCATGTCGACGGCCAAGCCCGCGAAATGCACGGGCATGATGGCGCGGGTCCTCGGCGTGATGGCGCGCTCCACCCGATCGAGATCCAGATTCTTCGATGCGAGCTCGATGTCGACGAATACCGGCCGCGCGCGCACGCGCGCGACGACGTTGGCGCTGGCGGCAAAGCTCATCGCGGGCACGATCACTTCGTCGCCCTCGCCCACGCCGGCGATTTCGAGCGCCATCTCGAGGCCTGCGGTCGCCGACGTCATGACGCGCACGCGCCGCCCCCCTCCAAGGTAGCTCTCCAGCGCCGCCTCGAAAGCCTGCACCTTCGGGCCGCTGGCCAGGTGCCCGGAACGGAACACTTCAGCCACCTCGGCGATGCATTGCTCGTCGATCGCGGGGCGCGTAAAGGGCAGAAACGGCTTCATCAAGCGGCACTCCTCGACACCAGAACCACGCCCGCGCATATCAAGACGATGCCCAGCACCTTGGGCATAGACAAGGCCTCCCCCAGCCACAGCACCGACACTGCGGTCACCACGACGTAGCCCAGGGACAGCATCGGGTAGGCCGTGCTCACGGGCGCCTTGGACAGAGCGGCAATCCACACGCAGACGCTGGCGGCGTAGCACGCCATGCCGGCCCAGAAATGCAGGCTGATCCCGAGGGTCCCCACACTGTAGCGCAACGACTCGAAGTCGACGCCGGCCACGTGCGCGAGCGGCCGGGTCGCGACCTTCAGCAGCAGCTGCGCCGCCGCGTTCAAGCCGACGCCCGACAGGATCAGCGCCCAGGTGACCCAGCTCATCGCCTCGCCACCAGCACGCGGCGCGTGTCCCGGGCCACTTCGCGCATGGGAACTCCCCCGCTCTGCAACTCGTCGAACATGGATCTCTCCATCACCGCATAGCCGTCCGTCCGTCCGCGCCACTCCGCGACGAAACCCGCGACGCTCGGAATCTCCGCCGCGGGATCGGCCTTCAGCCCGTAATCGAGTTCGCCGCGGTACGCCGCCAGTTTAACGGTTCGCCGCCAGTAGAAAGGCAGTGTTTGATCGTAGGTGCCGACGCTGTAAATCGGCTCGCCGGGGGGAATCGCCCCGGCACGCGCCAGCACTGCACCCGAATAGATCGGCGCCGCAAGCCCCGCCGCCTGCATCAGCAGCAGGCCCGACACACACCAGCCTGCTCCGAGGATCACGGCCGCACGGGTGGCGTCTCGCCTGCCGGCGAGCAGTCCGAACAGCCCCGCGACCGCGAGCAATGCCGCGATCCAGCCCAAGGGCTGCGCGAGCATCAGGAAGTAATGATTGCGTTCCGTGGGCGCGATCCAATGCGGTCCGGCGAGGGCCGCGGCGGCCATCGCGGCGGCAGCGGCGAGCGTCAGCACGCCGGTCGCCCGCAGGTCGCGGCCGAAGGCTGCGGCCGGCAGGGCGCCCACTCGCAGCGCCAGGGCCGGCATGACCGGCAGGATGTAGGGGATGAGCTTCGAATCCGACAAGGAAAAAAAGCCGATGATGAACACGATCCAGATCCACAGAAACAATCCGGCATCGAAGGTGCCCCTCGGGGCTGCCCGGCGCCAACCCGTGGCCACGATTCGCAGCGCGGAAAGGCTCCACGGCAGGCTGCCCAGAACGAACACCGCGGCGAAGTACCACCAGACTTCCTCGCGGTCGGCGCTCGGAGTCAGATAGCGCGACACGTGCTCATGTACGAAGAAGAACTCCAGGAAGCCGGGCAACCGCCGGGCGACAAGCCAGTACCACGGCGCCGTCAACGCGAGGAACAACGGCAGCCCCCATCCGGCGTGCAGGCGGCGCCAGGGGGAGGCATCCCTCGCGGCAAGGGTATACGACAACAGAACGGCCGCCGGCAGGGCCGCCGCCACCGGCCCCTTGGTGAGCACCCCCAAGGCCGAGGCCGCCCAGGCGAGCAGCATCCAAGGCCTCGCCGCCGCGCGTGGATCGGGCCATGGCGCCAGCTGCGCCCTGAGAAAACCCGCAAGGCTCAGCGTCATGAAGAACGTCAGGCTCATGTCCAGCGTGAGCAATTGGCCGAGCACGACGAACAGCAGCATGCCGCCCAGCACCGCGCCGGTCCGCCAGGCCTCCGCCGCGCCCCAGAGCCGGTGGGCGGTCAGCCAGACCACGGCCAGAGTCGCGAGAGCGCAGAGCGCGGTGTACAGGCGCGCGCCGAATTCATTGTTGCCGAACAGGTCCAGCGCGGCGGACGTGGCCCAATATTGCAGCGGCGGTTTTTCGAGATACGCAAGGCCGTTCAGATGCGGCACGATCCAATCGTGGCTCGCCAGCATCTCGCGGGGAATCTCTGCATATCGGCCCTCGTCCGGGTTGAAGAGCGGGCGCAGCGGCAGCACCGCCAGCCACAGCACGGCGATCATGGCCGCCATGCCGGCATAGGTCCGATACGCCGGCGGGCCGACTGCGCTGCAGGCGCTCACGCCGATGGGGCCGCCGCCGGACCCTGCACGGCCAGCAAGCCGGATCGTCCCGGTATCTCGCCCCGGACCACGGCCCGCGCCGGCAGGCCGCCCCGCTGGGCCACGAACGCATGCAGCGCCGCCATCCGCAGGAGAGCCGCGCCCGCGGCGCGCCATTTGCCGATCAGCGATTCGAAGGCGTCGAGCAGCCGCATGCCCTCCAGCTCCGCGTGAAGCGTGAACACCTGGACAGCCGGCTCCGCCGTGGACACGGTACGGTCGAACAGGGCGTCGGCGATGTTCGCCTCGTCGATGCCGCCGCTGCCGATCAGTTCATCGAAGGTCGGCAGCGTGGTCGGCAGCTGCGGGCAGCTGCTGGCGCCGCCGCCGAGCAGGGGAAGAAATGCCGGGCCGCCGCGCGTGTCGCTTGCGTACCGCAGCCCATACTCGCGCTCGAGCTCCAGCGCATGCTCGTTGATCTGCCAGCCGGCGGCCGCGTGCGAGTCAGGCGCGAATCCGAAAACCCGCTCGAACGCATGCATTCCGCGCCCGAATTCCTCCCGCGTCCACTGCGCCGTGGCCTCCGCCACGTTGTCCTGCCAGCGCACGTGATCGAAGGAATGCAGCCCCACCTCGAATCCGGCGTCGCGCACCGCCCGCATCGCGTCGCCGCCGCGCGCCCCGATGTCCGGTCCGGGCAGGAGCACCCCATAGAGAAGCGTCTTCAGTCCATAGTGTTTGAGCACCGAGGTGCGGGCCACTTTCCGGGCGAAACCCCTGCGGAACACCCGCCGCATGGCGCGCCCCGTGTGGTCGGGCCCCACGGAGAAATAAAACGTGGCGTCGACGCCGTGCTTCCTGAATAGGGAGACGAGCCGCGGAACGCCCTCGAGCGTGCCGCGCAGCGTGTCGACATCGACCTTGAGGCCGATGCGGGCGCCTTCAAGCATTGTTCGACAACAGCGCGGACGCGGACGGCAGGCTGTGGGCGTACGAGTCGAAGATGGCCTTCAGCGCCGAGCGCATGTCGGTTTTCGGGGTCCACCCGAGCTCCGCCGTGGTGTTCTTGATCGACGGAAGGCGCGCCGGAATGTCGGCGTAACCCTTGCCGTAATAGTCCAGTGCGGAGATGTCCACGAGCCGGGTGTTGCGCGCGGTGGGGGCGTACTCAGGCCTGGCCAGGGCGATCTCGAGCATCATCTGCGCAAGCTCGCGGATCGAATACGAGTTGTGGGGATTGCCGATGTTGTAGATCTTTCCGTCCGCGATGCCCCCGGGATTGTCGATGATCGTGGCGAGGCACTCGACCGCGTCGTCGATGAAGGTGAAGGCGCGCGTCTGGCTGCCGCCGTCCACCAGCTTGATCGGCTCGCCGCGCACGATGTGCCCGAGGAACTGCGTCAGCACCCGCGAGCTCCCCTCCTTCGGATCGTCCATGCTGTCGAGCCCCGAGCCGATCCAGTTGAACGGACGGAACAGCGTGAACTGCAGGCCCTGCTGTCCGTAGCCCCAGATGATGCGGTCGAGGAGCTGCTTCACGCAGGAGTAGATCCAGCGCTGCTTGTGGATCGGACCCAGCACCAGCTCCGAGGTCTGCGGATCGAATTCCTTGTCGCGGCATGCGCCGTAGACTTCCGACGTGGAAGGAAACACCACCCGCTTCTTGTATTTCACGCAATGACGGATGATGGGCAGGTTCGCCTCGAAATCCAGCTCGAACACGCGCAGCGGCTCGCGCACGTACGTGGCGGGCGTGGCGATGGCGACCAGCGGCAGGATCACGTCGCACTTTCGCACCTGATACTCGACCCATTCCTTGTTGATGGTGATGTCGCCCTCGACGAAGTGGAACCGCGGCTTTCCGAGCAGCGTGCCGACGCGCTCCGACTGCAGGTCCATGCCGTAGATGTTCCAATCGGTGTTGGCAAGAATGTACTTGCTCAGGTGATGGCCTATGAATCCGTTGACGCCGAGAATGAGAACGTTTTTCAAGTAACCCCCAAAATGATGCGCATCAGTTCAACGCGACCGGCTGCTTGGACAGCGCGGGCGGTGCGGCCTGCGGCTCCACGGGCCGGTGATCGATCGCCAGGCGCAGGATCTTGAGCCGCGTGCCGTCCACGCAGTCCGCGTACCAGGCACCGTCCGCCGCGTACAGGCAGGGCGCGGAAGCGGCGTGCCGCGCCGGCCCCTCGACCCGGGTCTCCAGCACCTCAAGCCTACACCCGTTCACCACCGTGAACGCGCCGGGAAACGGCGGCGCGACGGCGCGCACCAGGTCGTGCACCGCCCGCGCCGGCTGCCGCCAGTCGATGCGGCCGTCCTCGGGCCGGCGCCGCCCGAAATACGAACCCAGCGACAGGTCCAGCTCGCGCGCCGATGCGCGGCCGGCCAGCAGGTCAGGGAGGCAGCGATGCAGCACCTGCTGGGCGGCCTCCGCCACCTTGATGGACACGTCGAGCGCCGTGTCGTTCTCCAGAATGGGCACGGATTGCTGATCCACGAGCGCCCCCGCATCGGGCTTCTCCCGCATGTAGTGCAGGCTGGCGCCCGTCACCGACTCGCCCTTGATGATGGCCCAGTGCACCGGCGCCCGGCCGCGGAACTTCGGCAGCAGCGAGCCGTGCATGTTCAGGGCGCCGCACCGCGGCACGCCGAGCCACGGGCTCTTCAGCATATGCCGGTAGTAGAAGGAAAAGAGGAAATCCGGCGCAGCGCGGCGGCCCTCCTCCACCCAGTCCGGCGTGTTCGGATCCGCGGGGGTCTCGACGCGCAGGCCCCGCGACCCCGCGAGTTCCCCGACGCTTCCGAACCAATGGCTCTCGCCCGGATCGTCGGCGTGGGTGAACAGCAGGGGAATCTCCACGTCCTGGGCCAGCAATTCGCGGACGCAGCGCACTCCGACCTCGCTGTAGGCGAATACCACGGCTCGCGTCATGCGCTCACGGCCCGGGCTGATCGTCGGCCTCGAGAACGGCCTCGACGATGTAGCGCGGCCGCTCCCTCACCTGGCCGTAGATGCGTCCGACATATTCGCCCAGCAGGCCGATCCCGAACAGCGCCAGGCCGATGAAGAAGAACATGACGGCGAACAGGGTGAACAAGCCTTCGGCCTCCGGCCCCACCATGATGCGGCGGACCAGAAGATAGCCCATCAACAGCGCGGCCATCGTCGACACCGCCATCCCGATCATGGAGAACAGCTGCAGCGGCACCACGGAAAAACCGGTGATCAGGTCGAAGTTCAGGCGAATGAGGCTGTACAGCGAATACTTCGACTGCCCGGCATGGCGCTCCTCGTGCAGGATCGGCACCTCGATCGGCTTCATCGCGTACAGCGAGGCCAGGGCCGGTATGAAGGTGTTGATCTCGCGGGTCTCATTCAGGGCCGTCACCACCGAGCGCCCGTAGCCGCGCATCATGCACCCCTGGTCGGTGATGCGCACGGGAGTGATGCGCTCGCGGATCGCGTTCATGGTTTGCGACAGCAGCCGCCGCCACAGCATGTCCTGGCGCTGCTGACGGATGGTCCCCACGTAATCGTAGCCCTGTTCCAGCTTCTCCACGAGCTTGCCGATCTCTTCGGGAGGATTCTGCAGGTCCGCGTCCAGCGTCACCACGTAGTCGCCGCGCGCGTACGACAGCCCCGCCATCACCGCCGAATGCTGGCCGAAGTTCGCGTGGAACAGCACCACCCGCGTGTTCGCGGGCCGCGCCTGAAACTGCTGACGCAGCAAGGCCGCCGAACGATCCTTGCTGCCGTCGTTGACGAACACGCACTCGTAGGTGATGCCGAGCGCGTCCAGCGACGGGTACAGGCGCGCGAACAGGCTGGGCAGAACCTGCTCCTCGTTGTAGACCGGGATGACGACGCTGAGCTTTGGATTGGGCGCGGACATGCCGCTTCCTCAGGCGTTTGCGGCCACGGCACCGTGCGACTTGAGCTGTTCGATCAGTTCGGCGGTCCTGCTGCGCATGAGCTTGTCCGATCCCCGGGTCTCCACGTTCAGCCGGATCAGCGGCTCCGTGTTGGACGTGCGCAGGTTGAACCGCCAGTCGCTGAATTCGTACGAGATGCCGTCCGTGCGGTCCACCGCGAGCGCCGTGCCCGCGTACCGGGATTCGATGTCCGCAATGGCCGCCTTGGCGTCCGGAACCCGGTAGTTGAGCTCGCCGCTGGCCGGAAACCTGGCCATTCGCTCGCCAACCAGCTTCGACAGGGGCTTGCCGGACTCGCTCACGATCTGCGCCACCAGCAGCCAGGGAATCATGCCGCTGTCGCAATAGGAAAATCTGCGAAAGTAATGGTGAGCGCTCATTTCGCCGCCGTACACGCCGTCGACGTCCCGCATGCGCTGCTTGATGAATGCATGGCCCGACTTGGACAACACCGCCCGGCCGCCGGCGGCCTGCACGATCTCCACGGTATTCCAGGTCAGTCGCGGGTCGTGCACGACATTGCCGCCCGGCTGCCCCTTGAGCAGCGCCTCGGCCAATAGCCCCACGATGTAGTAGCCCTCGATGAAGCCGCCGTTTTCGTCGAACAGGAAGCAGCGGTCGAAGTCCCCATCCCAGGCCACCCCCAGGTCGGCGCCGTGCGCCCGGATGGCCTCGACGGTCGGCACGCGATTCTCCTCGATCATCGGGTTCGGGATGCCGTTCGGGAAGCGGCCGTCGGGCTCGTGATGCAGCTTGATGAATTCGAACGGAAGGTGCGGCTCCAGCTGATCGACGATGAGCCCCGCTCCACCGTTGCCCGCATTCACGACGATCTTCAGGGGCTTGAGCTTCGCGGGGTCGACGTACGAGAGAAGGTGCGCGACGTACGCCTTCATGGTGTCGACGCTGCGGCGAACGCCCGCGCGCGCGGGCTCAGGGAATTCGCCGCGCTCGGCAAATGCGCGGATGTCCGCAAGACCGTTGTCCGCGCTGATCGGTTTCGATTGCTCGCGCACGAACTTCATGCCGTTGTAGTCGGGGGGATTGTGGCTCGCGGTCACCATGATCCCGCCGTCGTAGCCGCCGTCGAAGGTCGCGAAGTACACGCCCTCGGTCCCGCAGATTCCGATGTCGAACACATCGACCCCGCTGTCGGTGAGTCCGCGGCACAGCGCGTCGGTGAGTGCGGCGCTGGACAGGCGAATGTCACGGCCGACCACGACCCTCTGGGGCTCGAGGAACTGCGCATAGCCGCGCCCGACGCGGTACGCCACGTCCTCATTCAGCTCGGTGGGTATCCTGCCCCGCAGGTCGTAGGCCTTGAAACACGTGATGTCGCTCAATTACTGGTTCCTTCCCGGCCGTACTTGTCCTCGAATCGCACGATGTCGTCCTCCCCAAGATAGGTTCCCGACCGCACTTCGATGATGTGCAGCGGCACCTTGCCGGGATTCTCGATGCGATGCCGCGCGCCGATCGGAACGAAGGTCGACTCGTTCTCCGACAACAGGAACGTCTTCTCGTCGCAGGTGACCCGCGCGGTACCCTGCACCACGATCCAGTGCTCCGCACGGTGATGATGCATCTGCAGCGCGAGCATTCCGCCCGGATTCACCGATAGGCGCTTGACTTGGAACCGCTCGCCGTCGTCGACGCTGTCGTAGCTGCCCCAGGGGCGGAACACTTCGCGATGCCAGGCGGTCTCGCTGCGCTTGGCCTTCTTCAGCGCGGACACCAGTTCCTTGACGTCCTGCACGCGATCCTTGGGGGCCACCAGCACCGCGTCCTTGGTCTCGACGATGACGTGGTTCTCCATGCCGACAGCCGCCACCAGACGGCTGGTCGCGTGCACGAAGCAATCCTGCGTGTCGTGGACCAGCACGTCGCCTTGCAGCACGTTGCCGTCCTCGTCCGCCGGCAACGCGTCGAAGAGCGAGGACCACGAGCCGACGTCGCTCCACCCGGCATCGAGCGGCAGCACGACCGCATCCCTGGTCTTCTCCATGACGGCGTAGTCGATGGACTCGCTGCGGCACGCCTGGAAGGCCTTCTTGTCGATGCGCACGAAGTCCAGGTCCGCCTTTGCCGCCCGATAGGCCGCGGTGGAGGCGGCGAGAATGTCTGGAGCGAAGGCGCCGAGCTCCTGCAGATAGCGGCTCGCCTTGAATACGAACATGCCGCTGTTCCAATAATAATCGCCCGAAGCCACGAACTGCGTGGCGACGTCGAGCGGCGGCTTCTCGATGAACTGGGCCACGGGATAGGACGGGCCGGGGCCGTCGCCGCGGCGGATGTAGCCGTACCCGGTCTCCGGCGCGTGCGCGACGATGCCGAACGTCACGAGCCTGCCGGTCGCCGCGAGTTCGGCGGCCTCATCGGCGGCTCGCTGGAACACGTGTGCGTCCCGGATCACGTGATCGGCAGGGGCCACCACCATGACGGCGTCACGGTCCATCTCCTGCGCCTTGAGCGCCGCCAGCGCGACCGCGGGGGCCGTATTGCGCCCGGCGGGCTCCAGCAGGATCGCGGCCGGCTCGATGTCGAGAGCGCGCAGCTGCTCGGCGACGGTGAACCGGTGGGCCTCGTTGCACACGACGACGGGTGCGCTGGCGCCCGGGATGGGCGCCAGACGCAGGGCGGTGTCCTGCAGCATCGTGTGCCGGCCCGTGAGCGCCAGGAGCTGCTTGGGGTACATTTCACGGGACAGGGGCCAGAGCCGGGTCCCCGCCCCGCCGGAAAGAATCACTGGAACGACGGTCATATTTTGCTCAACGGTTCTCGATTGGCCCGGCCGATGGCATGATAGCCGAAGCCGGCGCGCATCATGTGCGCCGGGTCGTAGAGATTTCGGCCGTCGAATATCAACGGGCTGCGCAGGGCGCTCTTGATGTGGTCGAAATCCGGGCTGCGAAATTCCTGCCATTCGGTCACGATGACCAGCGCATCGGCGCCCTCGACGGCTTCGGGACTCGTTTTACACAACGCCAGATCGGCGCGGTCTCCGTAAATGCGCCTGCACTCCGCCATGGCCGCGGGATCATAGGCCCGGACACTCGCGCCGGCGGCCCACAGCGCCTCCATGAGGACCCTGCTCGGCGCTTCGCGCATGTCGTCCGTGTTGGGCTTGAACGCCAGACCCCAGATCGCGATGATCTTGCCGCGCAGATCGCCGAAATGCCGCTCGATCTTGTTGAACAGCACGCGTTTCTGCAGTTCGTTCACCCTCTCGACCGCCGCCAGTATGCCGGCATCGTAGCCCACGTCCGCGGCCGAGCGTTGCAGCGCCTTGACGTCCTTGGGAAAGCACGACCCGCCGTATCCCGCCCCCGGATAGATGAAGGCGTATCCTATGCGGGGATCGGAGCCGATGCCGATGCGTACCGACTCGATGTCCGCCCCGAAATGCTCGGCCAGGTTCGCCAACTCGTTCATGAAGCTGATCTTGGTGGCGAGCATGGCATTCGCCGCGTACTTCGTGAGCTCGGAGGAGCGCACGTCCATCATGATCATCCGGTCGCGGTTGCGTGTGAAGGGCTCGTACAGCACCCGCATCAGCTCGGCGGCACGCGGGCTGTCCGTGCCCACGACCACCCGGTCGGGCTTCATGAAGTCCGCGATGGCCGCCCCCTCCTTGAGGAATTCCGGGTTCGACACGGTGTCGAATTCGATGTTCGCCTTCCGCCCCTTGAGCGTCTGCGCCACCGCCTCGCGCACTTTGTCGGCCGTTCCCACCGGCACGGTGGACTTGGTGATGACCACCTTGTACTCGCTCATGTGCTCGCCGATGGTCCGGGCCACCGCGAGAACGTGCCGCAGGTCCGCTGAACCGTCCTCGTCCGGAGGAGTGCCCACGGCGATCACCTGGAATTGCCCGTGGGCCACCCCCTCCTTCGCATCAGTGGTGAACACCAGCCGGCCGGCGTCGAAATTCCGCTTGACCACGGCCTCCAGCCCCGGCTCATGGATGGGGACCTCGCCCGCCTTGAGCATGTCGATCTTCCGCGCATCCACGTCGACGCAGATCACCTGGTTACCGGTGTCGGCCAGGCACGCCCCGGTGACGAGGCCCACGTACCCTGAGCCGAAGATCGTGATTCGCATGGAGGAGTCTTTGATTTAAAAGGGAAAATTAGCCGAAAATTTTAACGGTTGTGGCGCCTGGTGTAAAGGTTGTATGCGACGTCAACCTCCCCGGGGGAGGAATCAGCCCCAGGGCTGCGCCAGAAGCTGAACCTCCCAGGCCAGCGCGCTTTGCACGATGGACCGTAAATCGTCGTAGCGGGGCTGCCAGCCGAGTTCGGTCCGGATGCGATCGGCCCGCGCCACGAGATAGGGCGGATCGCCCGCGCGGCGCGGCTCCTCGCGGGTGGCCAAGGGCTTTCCGGCGACCTGTTCGACCATGCGGAGCACTTCGCGCACCGAATAGCCGTGGCCGTAACCCACGTTGAGCGTGACCGACGGTCCCGCCGCCCGCAGGTAGTCGAGCGCGCGCAGATGCGCCGATGCCAGGTCCTCGACGTGCAGGTAATCGCGCACCCCGGTGCCGTCGGGAGTCGGGTAATCGACGCCGAAAATCGCCACGTGCGGGCGCTTTCCCACCATGACCTCGCAGGCCACCTTGGTGAGCAGGGTCGCCCCCGGGGTGGCCTGTCCGATTCGCCCGCCGGGATCGGATCCCGCCACGTTGAAGTAGCGCAGCGCCACGTACCTCATGGGATTCGCGGCCGCGACGTCGCGCAGCATCCATTCGCTCATCAGCTTCGAGGCGCCGTACGGGTTGATCGGCCGCGTCGGCGAATCCTCGCCGGCGTAGCCGTCGGCCGGCATGCCGTAGACCGCGGCCGTGGAGGAGAAGACGAAATGCTCGACGTGATTGTCGATGCATGCCTGGAGGAGGCTGCGTGTCGCGCAGGTGTTGTTGCCGTAGTACTTGAGCGGCAGCCCGATGGATTCCGGAACGACAGTGTGCGCCGCAAAATGCATGACCGTGTCGACGCCCCGCTGCGCCATCAATTTCGAAATCAACCCTTGGTCGCCGACATCGCCGACGACCAGTTCGCCGCCGATCACAGCCTGCCGGTACCCCTTGGAAAGGTTGTCGACGACGACCACCTTCTCGCCGGCCTCGGCGAGTTGCCGGACCACGTGGCTGCCGATGTAGCCGGCTCCCCCGGTGACCAGGATGCTCCGCTCAGCCACCCGTCCCCTCCCGGCTCGACCGCGCACTCAGGGGCATTCGAGCCGGGCCTCGCTGTGATGAGCCTTGAACCATGCGTAGGTGCGCTCGATTCCGGTCCGCAGCCGGATGGCCGGTCTCCACCCCAGCCCGGTGAGGCGCGTGGTATCGAGCAGCTTGCGCGGCGTGCCGTCCGGCTTGCTCGGGTCGAAGGCCAAGCGGCCCTGGTATCCGGTGACGCTTGCGACGGTTTCGGCAAGTTCCCGGATCGTCACGTCCTCTCCCCAACCCACGTTGACGATGGGTTCGGCATCGTAGGTCTCGAGCAGGAACACTACGGCTCCCGCGAGATCGTCCACGTGCAGGAATTCCCGGCGGGGAGTGCCGGTGCCCCAGATGGTCATGGTCGGATCGCCGTTGACCCGGGCCTCGTGGAAGCGCCGGATCAGGGCGGGAAGGACATGCGAGTTCTGCAGATCGAAATTATCCCCAGGTCCGTACAGGTTGGTCGGCATCAGCGCAATGGCGTTGAACCCGAATTGCCGGCGGAAGGCCTGGCACATCTTCAGTCCGGCGATCTTGGCGACGGCATACCATTCGTTGGTCGGCTCCAGGGGCCCGGTCAGAAGGTACTCCTCCTTGATGGGCTGCGGCGCCAGCTTCGGATATATGCAACTCGATCCCAGGAACACCAATTTCCCGGCGCCCGCGACACGTGCAGCGTCGATCACGTTGCTCTGCATCACCAGGTTGTCGCGCAAGAACTCCGCCGGCCGGCTGTCGTTGGCATGAATTCCCCCGACCCGTGCCGCGGCAAGGATGACGGCAGCGGGGCGCTCGGCGCCCAGGAAATCCCGAACGGCCGCTTGGTCGGTCAGATCCAATTCGGCGTGCGTGCGCACCAGGAGATTGGTGTATCCCCGGCCTTCGAGCGCCCTGACGACCGCGGACCCCACGAGGCCGCGATGGCCCGCCACATAGATCTTGGACGTTGGATTCAGTGTCACATCGTTACTCGTGGGGCTTGTAAATCTTGTAGCCGTGACCGGCCACCGTCGCGTCGCGCTTGGCGGCATCGAGGTCCGCATCGACCATCTCGGCGACCAGGTCCGGAAACGATGTCGCCGGAGTCCAATTGAGCTTCTGTCGGGCCTTGGTCGCATCGCCCAGCAGGGAATCGACCTCCGTGGGACGGAAGTGGCGTGGATCGACATGCACCAAAGTCCGGCCGGTCGCCGCATCGACCCCCACCTCGTCGATTCCATGGCCGCGCCACTCGATGCGCATCCCCAGCCGGGCGGCGGCCATGAACACGAAATCGCGCACGGAGTGCTGCTCGCCGGTGGCAACGACGAAATCCTCCGGCGCCTGCTGCTGCAACATCAGCCATTGGGCGAGGACGTAGTCGCGCGCATGACCCCAGTCCCGGCGCGAATCCAGGTTTCCCAGGTGCAGGGCCTCCTGCAGCCCCACATGGATGCGGGTCAATGCGCGGGTGATCTTGCGCGACACGAACGTCTCGCCCCGGAGCGGCGACTCGTGGTTGAACAGGATGCCGTTGCACGCGTACAGGCCATAGGCCTCCCGGTAGTTGACGGTGATCCAGTAGGCGTAGACCTTGGCGACCCCATAGGGCGACCTCGGATAGAAAGGGGTGCTCTCGCGTTGCGGGATCTCCGCCACCTTGCCAAACATTTCCGAGGTGGACGCCTGGTAGAAACGGGTCTTCTTGTCCAGCCCGAGGATCCGGATGGCCTCCAAAACCCGCAAGGTCCCGAGGGCATCCGAATTGGCCGTGTATTCAGGGGTCTCGAAGGACACCGCGACGTGGCTTTGCGCGGCCAAGTTGTAAATCTCGTCGGGTTGCACCTCCTGAATGATCCGGA
Source organism: uncultured Gammaproteobacteria bacterium (assembly GCA_963707765.1). Lineage (GTDB taxonomy): Bacteria > Pseudomonadota > Gammaproteobacteria > Steroidobacterales > Steroidobacteraceae > Bog-1198. The sequence continues at coordinate 2,004,586 of CAVPQZ010000001.1, forward strand.
TGAGATTCGTCGAATCCGTTAAGTCTCCGTAATGCAATTTGAGCCGCACGTTCGTCTCGTGCGGGTCTTGATACAGGTGATCGATGCGGGCCGTATTGAAGGACGAAGCGCGGCGCTTCACGCCATGAACCTCATAGCCCTTCGCCAGCAGCAATTCCGCCAGGTAGGCACCGTCCTGCCCCGTGATGCCGGTGATCAACGCCGTCTTGGTCAAGTATCCTCCGATCGCTGGAATTCCAAGGCCTGCTGCGCCATCGAGCCGCAAAGGCGCCGGCGCCGCAGCCAACTGTGGCCATTTTCGCACAAGCTCGCGGCGCTATGGCCAGGGACCCGGCCCAACGGCGGAGCACTCGATCCTCCGGATCGGGCACCCCCTCGGCAAAATCGCCGGCCGCTTAAGCCCATGCGCTGTGGGAGGCAGCCTACCCAGCCTATGTGTCAACCGATGACATGGGTCATGCGTTGATCACGTCAAAATGCGGGGACAGACTTGTTTTTACAACAGTTAAGAATCTTTAATGGCTTATAGGCTATTATGACAGGAAGATGTACCTGTGGTGACCCCTACGGCATGACCTGATCGACCCCTTCGGCACGACCTGAATTCATTGAATTAATCGGAGCCAATAAATAATTAGGGGATGGTTGAAGGACCGTTTTGCGGGAGGCGGCAAGGCATCTAGGAGCGCGAGGCCGGAGTGCCATTTGATCCGCCGAATCGATAGGATGCGGCGTTTCGAGTCAAGCAAACGGGGAATTGCGGAATGCCGACGAAGCATCAAACTCTGGTGAAAGTGAATACCAACGTAAAACATAGCCATGTGGAGACAGATGCCGTCGCCCTCAACCCAGCCGGGGACGGCGAATCTAACACGAGAGTCGCGAGATCGGCACAAGTGCTGCCGTTGAAGGCGTTCGTTCAAGCGCCCTCGCGTGCCCAGGGCGATGTCCGAACCCACGGCGAGCCCGGTGCAAGGGCGGGCAGGATCGCCTACGAGGCGGGAAAGCGGATCATCGACCTCGCCATCGGCCTGCCGCTTCTGCTCATCGCGACGCCGATCATCCTGCTGTCCGCCCTGGCCATTCGGCTCGATTCCAAGGGCGCCCCGTTCTTCATTCAGACCCGGTTGGGCAAGAACGGACGCCCCTTCAAGATCGTGAAACTGCGGGGGATGTTCATCGATTCCCGCACCCGGTTTGCCAGCTATTACGACTACGCGAAACACACGGACTTGGAATTCTATTTCCATCACGAGGAAGATCCGCGCATTACTCGCGCGGGGAAATTCATGCGCAAAATGAGCATCGACGAGCTTCCCAACCTGTGGAACGTCGTGCGCGGCGAGATGTCGCTGGTCGGGCCGCGGCCCGAGATACCGGAACTGCTGCCGCTGTACGGCCACTATCGGGAACAGTACCTCTCGGTGAAGCCGGGTGTGACCTGCCTGTCCAAGTGCACGGGCAGAGATCGGCTGACCAAGCGAGAGACGATCGACTTCGATCTGACCTACATCCGCGACCGGTGCCTGGGGCTGGATTTTAGGATACTTTGGAGGACGTTCCGCGGGGTCGTGCTGAGACGCGACGTGTTCTGAGCATGCGCGTCAATTTTGGACACGGGTGCACGAGGCCCGCTCGTAGCGACACATGAGAGTATTGGTACTCGGGGGGTCGGGATTTCTAGGGTCGCACATCGTCGACAAGTTTCTCGCGGAAAAGCACGACGTCTATGTTTATGATCTGTACCCGGAGCGGTTTCGCCGCTCGCCCGCCGGCATCAAATTCCACACCGGCGACTTCGGCAATGTCGGGGCGCTCGAGGAGCTGATAGCGAGCGGATTCGACGCCGTAATACACTGCGTCAGCACCACCACGCCGAAGAGTTCCAACGAGTCGCCGGAATTCGACATTCAGTCCAATGTCATCGGCACGCTGTATCTGCTCGACATTTGTGCCAAGCACAAAGTGGGCAAGCTGGTTTTTCTGTCCTCGGGCGGCACCGTCTACGGCGACATCGGCGATCTCGATCTGGTCGACGAAACCCATCCCGTCCGGCCCATGTGCTCCTACGGCGTCTCGAAACTGACCATCGAACACTATCTCGACGTGTACAAGCACCTCCGAGGGCTGGACTATGTTGCCCTGCGATTATCCAATCCCTACGGTGAACGACAAAGCCCCTTGCGCGCCCTGGGCGCGCTGACCGTGTTCCTGCATCGCACGCTGAAACATCAAACCATCGAAGTGTGGGGCGATGGCGGGGTGACGCGCGATTTTATCTATGTCGGCGATGTGGCAAACGCCGTTTATCTCGCGACGATCAACCCGATTTCGGGGGTTTTCAATGTCGGCACCGGCACCGGGCTTTCCATCCGCGAGATATTGAACAGAATTTCCCGCGTGGTCGGCATCGAAGTCCCGGTGACCTGGATGCCCTCGAGATCGTTCGATGTGCCGCGGATCGTCCTCGATGCCGCGAAGTTGAAAAATGCCACCCAGTGGGACTGCCGGACCACCTTCCAGGATGGCGTCGCAATCACTGCCGAGTGGTTACGCATTACCGATATCTAGGCCGTGCCTCGAGGCGACTCCAGACCGTCCATGGGAGCTTTCAATGCAACTCGCCGGCAATTGATCGGAAGCGCAGGCCTCGTTTCCGCGGCGTTCACTGCCGCAGCCGCGGCGGATGAGCCCGCCCCGGGCTCCCCCACCGCTCGCGGAGTATTGCACCCGCAGACCGCCGCGGAGAGGTCGTGCGGCGCCATGCCGGCGAACTTCGACGTCCCGACCGGCTGGGTGACGCGCTACGGAACAAATGCCAATCCCGGAACCACCGACATGACGGGTGCGATTCAGGCGGCAATCGATCAGGCGGCGCAGACCGGAGCAGGCGGCTGCGCGCAAGTGTATTTCCCGGCCGGTATCTATGGCATTTCAGCCCCGCTCACGCTTCCGCCCGGCATCACGCTCACGGGCGTCCGCAGGAACCTGTACCCCAATTTCAACACCGATTGGCAGACGCTGATTCCGAGCTGGGGACAGAGCGCTTCCACGATCCAATACATTCCCCCGGCTCACGGACCGATCTTCATCGGTGCCTCGGGCTGTTCCTTCGAGGGACTGGTGTTTCGATACGGCGGCGTGCGCGCCACCTCGGGGACTCTGGACAGCTTCGTCGACGCCAAATCGGCTCCCGCCAGCGCCGTCAGCATGATCGGCTGCTGCTTTCAAAACCTGGATCATGTGGTCAACAGCCCAGCCACCTTTGGGCTATGGCGGATTTCCCATTGCCAATTCACCGGGATGACCACGGTGTTCACCGGCGCCATCGTCGATATGCAGATCTGGGGGTGCCGCTTCAGCTCGATTGCTTCGACTACGATTTACATGACGCCGGGCTCCGGCGACTCCCAGATTTTTGGCAACCGCTTCGAGTTCAATGGAGCGCCGGGAATTGCCGGCTACGGCGCCGGGTGCCGGCGCTGCGTGATCATCGGCAATCACTTCGACGCGCACTATACTTGCGCCATCAATTTGCACGGCGTGGATCCCGGCTGGGTGATCTCGGACAACGAATTCTGGCGTAGCGGCTACATCAACGACGGAACCGGCTATCACTCCTCGCACATTCATTTGCAGGAGACCTACGGCCACAAGATCGACAACACGTACTATGCCACGACGCAGGATGCGGGCGGCCCGACGACACCGCAGTACGTTCTCGCGCTCACCTCGTGCTCGGCCCCAAGCTACTTCGGTGGCTTGACCCGCCACGGTTGTGTCACCAGCAAGGTGATCTTCGACGAAGACGGCACATCGAGAAACGCCGTGTTGCCGCTGAACTCCATTGCAATTCCGGCCGGCCAATCCGTCTTGTACACGACGGCGCCACTATTGGCGGGAGCGACGACCGCAAAGCTGGCCAAGGCGATTCCGCCGGGTACCTACAGGTTCCAGTTTCCGGGGGGAGTCGTCGGCAAATCAACCGTTGTGGAAATCCGCACCGTCACCGTCGCCACCGGGGGCACGGCCTGCCATTGGACCGGCGGGTTGGCAGCCAATCAAACGGCCGCATCGGCCTCGAGCGCCGCGAGCGTGTATGTGACCACCATCGGAACGGCATTGGATGACTTCGAGTCCGCGGTCGCCATTCTGAACCAGGTCGCGGCGGGACCGCTCACCGCCGAACTGTATGAAAATCGCCAAGTCGTGGGATCAACGGGCAACCTCGCCAACGTGCATCTGCGCGGCGTGGGTCCGACGGCGCCCACGCTGACGAACAACGGCGGCGCGACCGGCTTCTTGTCCATGGACAACATCATGTACGGCACCCTCGCCTACACCTTCCGGCGCGGCTGCCAGTACGCCCCATCGCAGCCGAATCCGTCGCGCGCCAACGGCGCGTGGCGGGTCGGGGACGTGATCCACGATCCCGCCCCGTCGCCGGGCGGAGCGGCCGGCTGGGTGCTCGTGGCGCTGGGCAGCCCGGATACCTGGAAGCCGTGGGGAACGATCGGTTCCTGAGAGGTCATCCGCACGTCGACCATGTATCATCGCGGCCGGGCGGAGGATCCACCCCGCCATTCGCAGCACCATGCCAGCCCGGCTCGGCAGCCGGGGCTGGGGGAAACAGGATTTTTTTATGAATAGAAAGCGCATCGCAGACGCGGTTGCACCGGTGATCGACGTCTTTCTCGTCGTGCTCGCGATCCCCGCCGCGTATCTTTTCAGATTCGTGCGCCACCTCGGCCTGTCCCGCCTCACGCTGACAAGATCGGTCTTGATGCGGATCGGCATACTGCCCGTTCGCAACCACTACTACGAGCCATTCGTCACGTCCAAGGACCTGATGTGTCCGCTCGGCCAGGAACGGGAGCTTCCCGGCATAGATCTGAATGAGCAGGGCCAGTTGGACTTCCTATCCACCCTGAATTTCGAGAATGAACTGGGCCAGCTCGAAAAGCCCGCGACCGACCGTCACGAATTCAAGTTCGGCAACGACATGTTCGAATCCGGCGACGCCGAATTCCTCTATCAGGTCATCAGGAAGATCAAGCCGGCAAGGATCTTCGAAATCGGCAGCGGCTATTCCACGCTGGTCGCTCGAGCCGCCATCAAGAGGAATCTCGCGGAAAATGCCGACTTGAAATGCCGACATGTCTGCATCGAACCCTATGCGGCGCCATGGCTGGAGAGCACCGGAGTCGAAGTACTCCGGGAGCGCGTGGAGTTCGTCGATCGGGCCTTGTTCCGGGAACTTGGCAAGGGCGATCTGCTGTTCATCGATTCGTCGCACGTGATCCGGCCGCAGGGCGACGTGGTCACGGAATACCTGGAAATTCTGCCGATTCTACGATCCGGCGTCATTGTGCACATTCACGATGTGTTCACCCCAAGAGACTATTTGGAGGAATGGGTGATCAATTCGGTATTGTTATGGAATGAACAGTACTTGCTCGAGGCGTTTCTCTGCAATAATCCCGATTGGACCGTGATAGGCGCGCTCAATTTCCTGAAGCACCGGCACTTCGATGCCGTCAAGAAGGTTTGCCCGTATCTGTCTCCGGACCGAGAGCCGGGTTCTTTCTACATTCAAAAGAATTGCCGAACCCCGTCGGTGCCCCGGGCGCCCGCCGCGGGCATCCTGGTTGCCGGCGAATAGAACACAAAGTAATCACCATGCCCTTGCCCACTGTCGTCATCGCCGGCGCCCCTAGATGCGGAACCACATCATTGTTCCGGTGGGCAGCAGCTCACCCGCAAATTTTCACACCGAACACGAAAGAAACCCGCTTCTTGAATGACCCGGGGTACCCGCTATTCAACCCCCGGCATAATTTTCAGGCCGATGGAATGGAGGGCTATATCAAGCTTTTTCCGTATCACATCGGCGTGCATGCGTATCTGGAAGCAACCCCGGATTACCTCTATCAACAAACGGCATTGTCGGTACTGACGAGGCTGCCCACCAAACCCACGATCGTTTTTCTGCTTCGCGATCCCGTCGACCGGATGCTGTCGTTGTTCAATTATGCGATGAACAACGTCGGATCTCTTCGCCGCGGTCTCTCCGTCCGTGACTGTTTTATCGCGTCACGCGATGGCGTTCACATCGGAGACCAGATATTGAACTGTGCCTTCGCGCACGGCGTTTACCACACGTGGCTCGAGAAGTGGTTTTCCCGGGTGGACCGCTCGCGTATTCAAGTCTATTTCTTTGACGACCTCGCGAGCGACCCACGTTCGTTGATGTACGACCTTTGCCGTCGCATCGAGGTCGACGCCACGTTCTACGATTCCTATCACTTCCGAGCGGAAAATCAATCCTATGTGGTGCGCAGTCCGGTACTGGCGCGCGCGAAGTACGCGATGCGAAGGCTGGCTCCCGAGTTTCTGCCGTACCGCAGCTTCCTCAAGGCTTATCGCGCATTAAATGTCCGCCACCACGCCCGCCCGCCCGCCCCCGATGCCGGCCTCATCCAGGAAATGCGGCACAGCTTCGCGGAGCCGAATCGCCGGCTCGCGCTGCTGCTGGGGCGGGATTTGCCGAAGAATTGGAGCTGAACACGGCCATGACAAGGTGATGCCGCCATCGGGACCGCAGCTTCCTCGACTACGGGATGCGGTCGCCACGGACAAAATAGCCGTCCACCTGCAACACCCGGCCTGTCCGATTATCCTTGAACACCGGAACGATATTGAAGATTTCGAAGCCGATTGATTGCACGTAGGCGAGCATCTCGGGGAATGTGGGCGCTCCTTCGTAGAGGGGAACCAACGACAGCTCCAACTGCATGGCGACGACCCTGTGAAGCAGTCCGGAGGCTCCCTTCAGCACGTGCAATTCGTAACCCTGCGTGTCGACCTTGAGCATCACGTCGCCCGACGGGGGCAGGAGAGGGGACGCCAGTTCGTCCAGCCTCTCGACGGCGACCATCTGCTTGGCAACGTATGCCGATTCGGGCGCCGCCGCCTCGTGCTCGCGTCGCATGGGCAACACGCTGCTGCTCAGGGTGTTCGCCGATACGTTGAATTCGACATGACCGCGTTCGCTTCCAAGCGCGGCGCAAGGCGCAACGACCCACGTTGCGCCACGCCTCTTGGCTCGAGCAACCAAGGCCGCGTGGACATTCGGTATGGCCTCGAAGGAAATCAGTTTTCCGGCAAATCCGGTTTCAAATACCAAATCACCCCATTGACCGGCATTTGCGCCGACATCGAGAACTATCTTCACCCCGGTCAGTTTCAGAAGGTCCTTGACCACTTGTTGCTCGATATTCGCGCTGGTAATTGGCCGAACTTCCCAGCCGAGCCGGCGGACCAGCCGCTGAATGCTTGATTTCATTGTCATGAGGTGTCTCTGCGACCATCTGTATAAGCGTATGGATGCGGTCCTTCGCAGTGCGCATATCTTACCCGCGGCATTGGGCCCCGGATAGAACTTCATGGATCACGATGTTTCCGCCGAAGTCCTACCCGCGGTCCGGCGCCGCAGGTAATATGCGCCTACCGCAACGGTGACCGCCCGCACACGCCAGGGTCTTATCGGGGCCGGCAGGTCAATTGTCGAGCAGAAATTCGTCATGGGGTTGATCATGATCCTAAAGAAGTTCGTTCCCGATTTCGTTCTCGCGGAGATCCGCAAGAGGCGCCCGGAACGCATTGAGGAATTCTCCTTCGACAGCTCATTGGACGTTAAGAAGGACATCCAGGACAAGTATCACCACCGCGGCGACCTGCTCGACCTGTTCGCCGACAACAAGGATTTCATAGTCCACAAATGGCATCATTACATCCCCCTGTATGAACGCTATTTTTCTCCCTTTCGCGGGCGAAACATAAGATTTCTCGAGATCGGCGTGAGCAAGGGCGGCAGTCTCCAGATGTGGCGCAGATACTTTGGCGACCAGGCCGTCATATACGGGATCGACATCGATCCCGCGTGTTCGAAATTCAATGGGCTTGCGGGTCAGGTGAGAATCGGCTCCCAGGCCGATGGAGAATTCTTGGAGGCCGTGATCGAGGAGATGGGGGGCCTGGACCTGGTGTTAGACGACGGCAGCCACCATATGGAACACATTCGCAGGTCGTTGCAAGTCTTGTTCCCGCATTTGAGCGATGGCGGTTTGTACATGATCGAGGATCTGCATACTTCATACTGGAAGGAGTTTGGCGGCGGTCTTCGATCCAGGGGGAATTTTTTCAGCTATTTGAGGGATTTGGTCGACGACCTGCATCATTGGTACCACAAGGGCGGCGTGAAGCTATCCGATGTCAGCCAGAGCTGTTCCGGCATTCATATCCACGACTCGCTGGTTGTACTCGAGAAGAACAGGGTGTACCAACCCGTGCATTCGCAGAACCGTTGAATCACTGGATCGCGCCCAACGCCTTGCGAAAATAGCAGATCGTCTCCCTCAGGCCATCCTCGAGGCTGACCCGCGGCTCCCACCCCAGTACTTGCCGCGCCAGGGCAATGTCGGGCTGCCGCTGCTTGGGGTCATCGGAAGGCAGCGGCCGATAAACCAGCTTCGACCTGCTCGCCGTGAGCCTGATCACCATCTCGGCAAGCTCGAGCATGGTGAATTCTCCGGGATTGCCGATGTTGACCGGCCCCGGAAAATCGGGGCCGGTGCCCATCATCCGCAACATCGCCTCGACCAGATCGTCCACATAGCAGAAGCTCCGGGTCTGCTGGCCGTCGCCAAAAATCGTGATGTCGTCCCCGCGTATGGCCTGGACGATGAAATTGCTCACCACCCGGCCGTCATTGGGATGCATGCGCGGACCGTAGGTATTGAAGATCCGGACGACCTTGATATCCACCCCGTGCTGCCGGCGATAATCGAAGAACAGGGTTTCAGCACAGCGCTTCCCCTCGTCGTAGCAGCTGCGTATTCCGATGGGATTCACCCTGCCCCAATAGGCCTCCACTTGCGGATGAATCTCCGGATCGCCGTATACCTCGCTGGTGGACGCTTGTAATATCCGCGCCTTGACGCGTTTGGCCAATCCCAGCATGTTTATGGCGCCGTGCACGCTGGTCTTGGTGGTCTGCACCGGATCAAACTGGTAGTGAATCGGGCTTGCGGGACATGCCAGGTTGTAAATTTGGTCGACCTCGACATAGAGCGGAAAGGTGACATCGTGCCGTTGAACCTCGAAGTAGGGATTGGGGCACAGGTGAGCCACATTGCGCTTCGTTCCGGTGAAGAAGTTGTCGACGCACAGCACCTCGTGACCCGCGTCGATCAGTCGTTCGCACAAATGCGAGCCGAGAAAGCCCGCTCCGCCCGTAACCAGTATTCTTGACATTTTGTCGCCCGTTCAAAGTCTGTGAGCATCGATCCCGGCCGATATTAGAGCAAGCCCCGCCCAAGAGCCATGGTGCACATGCCCGCAGCTCGATGGAACGGCGACTTGCGGGGATACTTGTGGCCCGGGGCCGCGCATGGTCCCGCGACGCTGTCGCTCCGAGGCCGGCTTTCCGGTGCCGTCAACCTGTGTATACTATTGCCGGAGCGAATTGTTCACCATTCCCACGGCGCGAATCCGACCATTTCACGACCCCGACTTGCGGAAAAGTCAACGCTTAGCATGCGACACATCATCGGGCCGTTGACGCCCGGATTGCGCAAGATCCTCCACAATACCGCTTGGCTGATGGTCGACCGCCTCGTCCGGATGGGCCTGGAGCTCTTCGTGGGAGTCTGGGTAGCCCGGTATCTCGGGGTGTCGCAATTCGGCATATTTAGTTTCGCGGTATCGTTCGTCGCCCTGTTCGGCACCATGGCGACGCTCGGCCTCGACAGCATCGTCGTGAAACATCTCGTCACCGAAGCGGCCCAGTCGGACGACATTCTCGGGACGGCGTTCGCGCTTCGATTGCTCGGCGGCGTCATCGTCCCGCTGCTGGCGGTCGCCTCCATTTACATCATCGAACCGGACGACAAGATCACCCTGCTTCTGGTGACTCTGCTGTCGGCCGGACTGTTCTTTCAGGCCTTCGACACCATCGATGTATATTTCCAATCCCAAGTTCAATCGAAGGCGACCGTTTGGGCCAAGAACTCGGCCTTCCTGCTGATTGCGGGGGTGAGGCTGTTTTTGGTGCATGCCAAAGCGCCCCTCTGGACATTTGCAGGCGCTCAAGTAGCGGAGCTGGCTCTTGGCGCGCTCGGCCTGATGGCCATGTACAGGTGGCGAGGCGGCCGGGTCTCAATGTGGCGCGCCCGAAGGTGGCGCGCGGTTCAATTGCTCCGGCAGAGCTGGCCCGTGATCCTCACCGGCATGGCCATCATGATTTATTCGCGCATCGATGTGGTCATGTTGAAATTCATGCAGAGCGATGCCGCAGTCGGCTTGTACGCGACGGCCACCAGGATCTCGGAAGTATGGTATTTCGTACCTGCAGCGATCGTATCGTCGGTGTCGCCCGCGATCATGCGCGTCAAGGATCACCCGAAGATCTATTACGAGCGCATAGCGCACCTCTTTTCGCTGATGTCGCTGATTGCCCTCGTCATAGGTTCAGGTATAGCGCTCAGTTCGCATTGGATCATTCACTTTTTGTACGGCGATGCCTTCCGCGGCGCGGCTCCGGTCCTCGCCGTACACATATGGGCGTCCCTGTTCGTGTTTCTGGGCGTTGCCCAAGGCCCGTGGAACGTGTCGCAGAATCTTCTGAAGCTCGTTTTCTACCGAACTCTGGCGGGTGCGGTCGCGAACGTTCTGCTCAATCTCGTGCTCATTCCAAGATATTCGGCAATGGGTGCCGCCATTGCTACCGTGATGTCCTACGCCCTCGCAGGGGTGTTCGCCAATGCATTCGACGCGCGCACGCGGCCGATATTCCTGCTGCAACTGAAATCCGTATATCCGCGACATCTTTTCACGTCGCAAAAATCGCCGCAGTGAACGCGGCGCGCCCGGGGCCAAGGCGGTGTGACCCCTGGCGACCTGCACGGCCGAATCCGCCGCGGACTATGTCCCGGCCCTTCCCGGCCTCGTGCAAAGCACGGAAATATGCGAAAATTACCGCATGACCATACCCTTGCATGGTCCGACAGGCGAGCTCGGGTCGCTTGCAAAGGACCGACGGACGATAATTTCCAGACTAAAGTCGATGGTGAAGGCGAAAACGATTCCCTTCGCCTTCCCCCTGGCTGCGGCGATCCTGCATCAGATATCTAAACGCAAAATTCGGCGCCTCCTTCGCGAAAAACGCGAGATTTACATCGAGCTTGGCGCGGGTAACAAGACCGGCAAGGGTGATTGGAAAACCATCGACGTAACGCAGGGCTGCGATATCTATTGGGACCTTCGCAAGGGAATTCCGTTTCCGAATGGAAGCGTCAAGATGATCTATTCGTCCCATTTTTTCGAACATCTTTCGTTCAAGGAAACCCAAGGGTTCCTGGACGAATGCAAACGGGTGCTCGGGCCGGCGGGCCGGTTCTCGATCTGCGTTCCCAACGCCCGCATTTATATCGACGCATACGCGAAGGGGAGTTCATTGGACCGCGCGGTTTTCCTGGGCTATGGTCCTGCGTACGATCATACGACGCGCATTGATTGCATCAACTACATTGCTTACATGGCTGGGGAACATAAATACATGTTCGACGAAGAGAACCTGGTCTTTATCTTGAAGTCGAAGGGATTTCGGAACGTTCGTCTGCGGAAGTTCGACCCGAGCCTCGATATGCCGGAAAGAGACATGGAGTCCATCTACGCCGAAGCCGAAAAGTGACCGTCCGGTCCCGGCTCGCTCGGTCCTTTCCGGCCACCCCGGCGCCAAGGCCGGCGCCCTTCCACGGCTTTTTCACCCACCGGCGGTTCCGATGATGTTTCTCAGCAGGATTCATAGGGCGGTTTTCGCCCGGCCGATGTTTCGCAAATTCAACTCGGCGCTCTTTTATATGTCGCTGCACGGGCTCGGAGTGTTGAACTATCACGACGACGGGATCAGCGGGGAGAGGTATCTGCTGCGCACGTGGTTGCCGCGCGCGATCAGCGGGCCGAAGCTTGTGTTCTTCGATGTCGGCGCCAACATCGGACACTACAGTGAAATGATGCTGGAGTGCTTTCCGACGGCGTTCGTCCACGCCTTCGAACCCCACCCACGGAATTATTCGCAGCTATTGCAACACTCGTTTCCGGCCAACCGCGCCAAATGCCACAACATGGCGCTGGGTCAATGCAGCGGTTCGATGACGCTGTACGACCACGCCGACAACGACGGGTCGCAGCACGCGTCGCTGCACGAAGCTACCATCACAGAGTTTCACGAACGATCGGCGGTCGGTACGCACGTGCGCGTGGAAACACTGGACGAGGTGGCGGCGAAAGAAGGGGTCGACTACATCGATTTCCTGAAGATAGACACGGAAGGCCATGAGCTTGCCGTGCTCCTGGGCGCCTCGCGGCTGCTGCGCGAGCACCGGATCGGGTACATTCAGTTCGAATTCAACGCCCTGCACGTCTTTAGCCGCGCGTTTTTCAGGGACTTCAGGAATATTCTCTCCGACTACGATCTGTATCGGCTCCTGCCGAAGGGGCTGTTGCCCCTCGGTACGAGCGTCACGTCAACCGAGATTTTCGGCTTCCAGAACATCCTCGCAGTGCCGAAATCGCCCCGCAAGCAGCCGGTTGCCGAGTCCGCCGATGCTTGAGCAGTTGAGCGCAGTCAAGCGGAGTGCGGCCCGTAGAGCCGTTGGATCTTTTGAAGGGCCGCCCGGTCCAACGGGTTGTCGAGCAATTCGTCGCCCAGACCGGATGCCCACAACCGGTATCCGTGTTTCGACTTCGCTATTTCGGCGACCGTATTGACCGCGCCCAGTAGAAACCCCAAATACCGTCCAAACAGATACTGGCCGAATCTCACCCGGTTCCGGACCGCATTATAGACGTACATCGGCTGCGAATCCGATGACATGCCGACGTGATGCAGGATTCGTGCTCCGGGCGCCACGACCACGCGGTAGCCGCACGCCTTTATGCGCAGCGCAAACTCCGCCTCCTCATACGCCAGAAAATACCTCTCCGGCAAACCTCCCACGAGATCCCACACTTTGGACTTACATAGAATCGCCGCGCCGGGCAAATAGTCCACGTCGTAGGGCACATCACCGAGTTGCGTGAGCAAGCCGACGATCTTTAGGCGCACTCGCTTGATCGTGCCGCCGCAAGCCCAGATCCTGCCGGGCTCGCTCGCAAAGGCGATGCAGGGGCCTACGGCTCCAATGTCCTCACCGCGCAGGACGGCCGCCAATTCGTCCACGGCGCCCGGCTCGACGAGCGTGTCGTTATTAAGTATGAATACGGCATCGTGAGCCTCCTTCCGGCCGAATCGCACGGCCATATTGTTGGCCTCGGAAAAGCCGGCTGCGCCCCCGGTCCTGAAGAGCTGGACCCTCTCCAGGAACTCGGGAGGAATTTCTATCGTCTGAGCGGGATCGTTGTCCGCCACCAGAACGTCCACGCCTTCATGTCCGATCATCGTTCGAACACAATTCCAGGTGTCGACTTCCGATCCGTAATGAAGAATCACGCAGATTATGCGTTTGGACGTGCCCATAGTCTTTGCGCTCGACGGAGCCCCGCTGTCAGACCCTGATTCCGTAAATGTTAAGCTGAAGATCCATGCCATCCAACACATGCTGGCGGACCAGCGGATGCTGCGGGACGAACGCTTCCCTTATGTAGTATCGGAAGCCCGCATCCTTTAGGACGCGCAGAATCTCATCCAATTGCTGCGGCGCATGCTGATGCGAATGATATTCCAAGAACAACGAGGACACGTTCCGCAGCCGATCCGCGCAGTCGGCTATGACTTGATTCTCCGCGCCCTCGATATCGACCTTCAACAAGTCAACCGGGTCGTCGAGTAAATCTCTCAATCTGGCGCCGTCGACTCGTATCACGCTTGCCACATCGCCCGGCATCGTCACGCGCCCGGAAAATCCCCCTTCGGTTCTAAACTCGACCGGCTCATCTGCGATCCAAACGGCTCGATTACGCACCTCGACATCGGAGAATGCGGCGCTGGCTACGTTCGCTCGAAGTGTCCCGCAAATGCCCGGATCCGCCTCGAACGCCAGGATCTTTGCAAGCGGATAAAGGTGTTTGAAATAGAAAACAGATAGACCGATGTTGGCCCCACAATCGATGACTCGCGGTTCCTGATTGGACGACTTGAATTTATAGCATTCATCGATGTATATCTCCCGCAGACCGGCCAACAGGGATGTGGCGTCGACATAGGAAAACTCGACGCCGAAGAAACGGATACTGCCTGGGCGATAGCGTCCATCCCTGCCTGCACGACGAAGCCGCCATATATCGCGAAATCCCAAACCGCAGCGCGACCGCAAGGCGAAGGCGTCATGGATTTTATTGGTGATCATTTTACAACCAGGTCCCGAAACCGCTTCTCGATCCGCCGATACAGCGGCACGCCCAAAAACCTTTTGAAATACCGGCTATCCAGCGTTCTGCATTGGAATACCCCGCGTGGATGCCGCAGCGGAAATTGCATGGGACTCGTCCCCAGATTCGACAGCTCCCCGCTTCCCGAAGTGTGGGTCGCCGCGGGACCAAATCCTATATTCGAAACAAGGTTTGAATTCGGAAGTACCGCCAGCCGCCCGTACAGCATGCAGGCGAAGACCCACTGATAATCCCAGGTATCGATCTTGCCTTGATATGTCCGCTCGAAAACGGCGGTCCAATACTTCTCCTCCGCCGGACCGCCCATCAAATCCGACAATCCACCTCCATCTCGCAGTTCAGGCCATGCCTTCATGTCCACATCATAGTGATTCTTCCACCGATCTCTCCACGTTGCCCAGCCCCAGATATGGCCATACTTGGAGAAATAGTAGCTGTCGCCGTTGATTCGGTGGCCGAACTGAAAATTGACGCCGGTGATTTGTCCAATGCGTTGGTCCGGCCTATAAAAATCCAGCAACTCATCGCAAAACCGAAAGAAAGAAGGATCCGGCAGGCAATCATCTTCGAGGATTATGGCCTGTTCAACCTGATCGAATACCCAGTCTATTCCACTGGACATCCGCCGCCTGCATCCGAGGTTCGTTTCCGAGAAATTGGTCATGACCTCGCAATCCCAATCCACACGCTCGATGATGGCGCGCGTGGCCGCCACCTTCTCCGCCTCGCCGGGCCTGCCGGCCCGCGCGCCGTCGCCGACGACCAACAGCTTGCCGGGTTTGGCCCTGGCAATCTCGGCGAATACCCGCTCGGTCGTGTCCGGGCGGTTGAAGATCATGAAGGCAATGGGCGTTGCGAGTCGAAAATCAGCCATTAAGCGGATCCCGGATGTTGATACGAGAAACGTGCCAAGCAGCCAACTCAGCCATCAAGCGCTAGACTTGACGGCAACGCCTTCTCGAGGCTTGATCGCAATGGCGTCCTGAGGATTGATGGCGGCGCCTTCCTTGAGCTTGATTGCCATGCTTGCTTGCTTGATCCAAATGACGTAGATCAGAAAGACAACCACTGCCAAACCTGCAAAGATACCGGACAACATCGCGAATTTCGGAAATTGCGGCCGCGCCGGGCCATCCGGCGATTCGACGAATTCCGCGGCGAACGGCAGGTCGGAGAACGAGAAAATCTCATCGGTTTCCGCCTTGGCCAGCTTTTCCCCCAGCGCCAGCCGCGTCTCTTCGACATCAGCCTGGGATAGGGCCTTCTTCAAGAAGCCCACCTTTGCCGTGAAGCGCTTCTGGGCCAATAGCTTGACCATCTCATCCGCACGGGCGCTCACGAGTCGAACCAGTGCTTTTCCAAGCTCGCGGTCCCGATTCCAATTGCTGATGGTCAGAATTTTTGAGTCTTTGCCGCTCACGATCGTTAGATGATCATCCAGGTAGGCCGCCACCGTGAATCCATCCGGTGCCGACCAGGCAGGTCGACCCATCAATGAGAAGAAAAAGGTCCTGGCGTGTTGAAGCAGCGTATCCGGGGGGGCCCAATGGTCCTTGTCCCACGATCGCGACAATATTCGATGGATCAAGGGGTCGTTGACGATGCTCGCCCCCAGTTCCGGGGACGTCAATAACTGCGTGTATAGCCTGAAATCGGTAATCGGCGGCGCATCGTTCTGCGTCCCGCCGAGCAAGGCGGTGGCGGAGATCGTCATCGATTGATTACTGGGGGTAATGTCGTTCTGATAGCGTGTACCTATGACCGTGGCGGTTATATGGTAATAGGGGGGTATGAGAGCGTAGGCAAGCATGGCCAATAAAAACGATACCGCGAGCATGAGCACGAGTATGTGCCAGCGCTGCATTGCCAATTTCCACGTTCTCGCATCCAAGGCTTCGTCGAAATTCATGGGGTTTCGCTTTCTCCAAACTTATTGCATGACTCTAGCTGGAACCGACAAACAAGGAGCGGGAGACGGTGCACGCGCCTAGCCCCCGCTGGCGACCAACGTCGCCGCAGAGTCGAGCACAGGCCGGGCTGCCTTGCGCTTGTTCCGTAAATACACGATGTATCCGGCGGGCAGCGACAGCCAACAGTAGGCCAATCCCCGGTATCCGGAGGTGAGCAGAGAGACCAGCGACACGCAAATCATCATCATCGCTATGAGCGCCGTCGTACCCTGAGTCGAGCCCGCCTTCCTCTTGAGCGTCCTATAACAGACCACAACAAAGACTATGGAGATAAGCCCGGGAAGGACCCCCATTTCAGCCATCAGTCCGATCTGAAAACTATCGACGCCCGCTTTCTTCGTAATGGTGTGGGACAGGGCGAAGTATATTACCTTGACCGCATCCTCGACGTTCTTATTCATCCCCAGACCGAGCCCGGTCATCCAGTGCTGGAGGATGATATAAAGACCCCCGAGCACGGATGCAAGACGAAGCACCGAGCTCGAGGTGGAATCGCCGCCGGAAACGCGGTGCGAATAGCCGACGAAGTAAAAGGCGGCCAACACCACGGAACCGAGCGCCCCATATCGTATGAGCTTCCTCCAGGGGACGTCGCACAGCCGGAACGTGAACAGGAGCAGGGGCGGGAGCACGATCAACATGGAAGTCGAAAGGGTGGTCGCAAGACCCGCCACCATGGAGACGAAAGACGGAACGCCCATCGGTATGCGAGGTTCTATCCGGGTGTAGGCGTTGTAGATCGCGAAGCTTATGGCGATGACATAAAGCGCGGCGAGAATCGACGGTTCGGGGGCAAAGAGCGCAGTGCGGTGCAGCTCCGTCACGATGTAATAGTTCGTATTGTTCGCAAGGGGGATTGCAACCGGTGACAGGAACTGCAAAATGGCCAGCGGTCCCAACCAGACGCCGGTTTTTACGAAGCTGATGAAGAACGCACGCGCCGCTTCGTCATTCTCGAAAATCTGCACGAACAACAGCATGTGCGGAATGATCACCAGCAGGTAATACTGCAGGTAGAGCGCGGAGGTCGCACGGTTCAAGCTGTTCAAGTAGCTCATCGTGCTGATGCCCATGGCGACCACCCAGAACACCAATCGTTTGGTCTCGATCGAGGTGATGAGGATGGCCGGAAGGAGCAGCAATATCAACAGCTCGTAGATTGAAAGCATCCGGCCGTTGTAAACCGTCACGCCGACCGCCGGAGCCCACTGCAAGAAACCCGAGATGGCCGCGACCCGTTTTAGCATGCTAGCTCGCGGACGTCTGGTCCGAACGACGATATCGTCGAACGACGCGAAAATAGAACCGCTGCAATGCAGCCAGATATCGGGGGCCGACGAGGCGCAATAGCAAATCGGACAATACCCGCAGCATGTGCACCCAATGTTGACGCGCCGTATAACGCAGATAGGCGATGCGCCCGTATTCGCGCAATATTACGCTTCCCGCCTCGCTTCGGCTGGCGCGGTAACTGCTGTGCGAGACGCCGCCATGCCGGAATACGACCGTCGGGGCCACATTGGCCCTAATGAATCGAACGCCCGCGCTTTTCGCGCGCACGGTCCAGTCATGGTCGGCCGCATATCGGAACGACGTGTCGAAATTTCCCACCAGATCGTAGGCGCTCCTGTCGACGAGCATCGCTTGATGGCAAAGGGCGAATCCCCGCTCAAACGCCGTGTCTGGTTTCATCAGCATCGAGCGGCCGAGTGTCGGATAGTCCTTGATGAAATCCGAGTAGCAGATCGCCGGACCATCATCCCCGTCAGCCTCGCGCGCCCCCACCAGTGAACTCAGCGCATCCGAATGGGCGAATGAATCATCGGAATTGAGGTAAATGATGCGGGTGCCGGAACTTGCCATCAAACCCTTGTTCATTGCGAAATAAATGCCGCCGTCCTTCTCGGAGATCAGCCTGCTGATGCCTGCCCCGAAACTGCGCACGATGTCGAGGGTTCCGTCGGTGGAGGCCCCGTCGATCACGATGTATTCCAGCGGCCGGTAACTTTGCGACAAAACGCTGTCGATCGCCTTCGCGATGCGTGATGCCGAATTGCGCGATACGGTTATGACGGAAACCAATGGATTCATCTAGTTTATCTTATACCCCGGCCGCTCGAATGTCGCCAACACGTTGAGTTTCAAGGTTTTTTTCCATCAGTGAGGAAGGTGCAAAAACTGCCTCACGACGGCTCTCCAGAAGCCGATGGAATATCCCATGTGCATGATCATGGCCGCAGGCCCCGAGGCCAGCGTGCCGAGATCTCGCCCCTTGAGGGCCAAATACAGTCCATACACGAGACAAACGCTCGCCCAGCTCGCGATCGGTATCGCCGCCGCATGGACGAGCGGCGTTCCCAGCGCGATCAGACCCATCGGCAGGACGGCGACGGGGACGAGCTGCCGGAGCTTGAGCCGCGTGTGATGCTTCAATACGGTCCTCGCCCTGCCCGTACCCCAATTTGCATATTGGCGGAATAACGAACCCGCCGAGGAACGCGGGTAATACACGATCGACGTGCGGCCCGTCAGCCAGATCTTGAGTCCCAGTCGCCGCAGGCGAATGTCGAGTTCTGCGTCTTCATTGGCCGAGAATGACTCGTCATACCCCCCCGCCCGCCTCAGAGCATCGATTCGCATGAGGGCGTGATGCCCATGGTCCGTCCATGCCCCGTCCGACCGAGCCAGCCGATGTGCCGCTCCTCCGTTCCCAAGCCTTGAATTCTGAGCCTCCGCCACCGCTCTCTGAAACCAGCCGATACCCATGGTTTTCATCGCAACCACCACCGCAGCGGCACCGGTTCTTTCCGCTTCGTCGACCAGCACTTGACAATAGTCACTGGGATATTCGGCATGGGCGTCGATGCGAATCACGAACTCGGCATCTTGGCCGAATTCGCTCACCGCAAGATTGAATCCGGCGGACTGAAGGCGCTTCGGGTTGATGAGCAACGACACATTGGAATACCTCGCCGCAAGGCCATTTGCGAGATCCAACGTTCCATCGGTACTGCCGCCGTCGGCAATAACGATGTGCACGGCTTCAGCGTTACTGCGAATTAGATCAGATACCAGACCCGCGAGATGGCGCACCTCGTTCAGGCAAGGAATGACGACTAGAACTCGCATTGCGGACGATTTGGTCCGGAACGTGCGGCTTACACGGACCTTACCGCCAGCAGCGCCACGGCCAAGTTGTAAATAATGGTCGTAACCGCCTGCCAAAGCGGAAGCGCTCTGATCCGTTCGGTATCCAGCGGCACGACGATCGTGTCGCCGGGGCGCATCTCGGTCGACCTGGAGCGCCTGAACCACCCGCTGCGCGCTCCGGAGACGACGTCGCCGTTCGCCCGCACGACGTATATCCGATTCCGATCCGCCTTTTGAGTGACTCCACCGCTCTTGGCGATATAGTCGTCGCGCGTGAGTCCGGACTCGTACACGTGCGAAGTGGGGCTTTGAACCTCGCCGAGAATCGTAATTTCCTGCGTCTTCTTCGGGACCAGCAATTTATCTCCGTCCCGCACCTGCACGTCCTCCGGCCCGCCCGGCCGGCCTTGCATGACGCGGTCGAGGTTGATGACCAGGCGCCCCACCGGCTTGGTTTCCCTGAGTTGTTCGATCAATGACTGCCCAACGGCCAGGCCTTGCGTAGCGCCGGCGCTCGCGTTTGCATTGGTTGTAGCTGCGCTGCTTGCCACGGCCTCGAGCGACAAGGAGGCCAAATCGCTCTGCAGACGATTGGTCAACAGGTCCAGCTGCTCCTTCTCGCGCTTCTTCAATTCCTCGCGTATGTAAACCGCGCCCTCTTCAAATGCCAGGTCGGTGAATCCTCCGGCCCGACGCAGCACTGACGACAGAGTTTCGCCTCGCGTGATCGGATATCTGCCCGGAAACCTCACTTCGCCGGTGACTTCGATCGTACCCGGCTCTGTCCACTGCGGCGTCAACTTGACGACCAACACGTCGTAGGGCATGAGTTGGATGTCGGCGGCCGCGTCGCCCCTGTGTATGGCCGCAAGATCGATGGGAATCAGCCTGGTCTGCCGAACATTGCCGTCCGCGACCGTATAACGCGTCAATTCGGCCTCGCCGCCGTAGGCGGAATCATCCATGCTGCCGCCGGCGCGAATCAAATCGCTGACGCGCATCGTGGGCTCCAGCGGGTAACGGCCCGGCGCCTTGACCTTGCCGTCGATGCTGACCACCTGCGCCGGGTGGTCGGGCGACGCCTGCAATTCCAGCTCGCGAACCACCGGCTCGACGACACGCTCTCGGCTCGCGGACAGATCGAACACGATGATCTTGTCGCGCGGCCGCAGTTCCGGATCGTCCTTCGACCCTCTGGCGTTGAGCGCGCGCTCGAGATTTGCCGAGGTCACCTCGATCTTCTCTTCGGGGGGAATTTCGCGCCGAATCATGATGTAGCGTCGATCCGCGTTGGGCCGCAATTCGTCGAAACTCGGCAGGACGTCGCTGAGCCGCAGTCCCGGCCGGTACTCGAACGACCCCGGCCTGAACACAAAGCCCGAAAGCACCACGGAATTCTCGAGGGTCGGGCGAATGGCCGGCACGCGCAGCTTGTCGCCGTTGTCCACCGCGATGGTCCGACCCGTGCTGGAGGTCAGGTCGATGTTGATCATTTCCCGGAGGCGCGACGGCCGGATGCGCTCCAACTGAACGAGTTTTCCATCCGCATCCGGCACGAGGCCGCCGGCAACCTCTATCACCTGCTCGACGTTCTTCTCTCCCTTGAGCTCGTATATCGCGGGACGCCGCACCGAGCCGTAGACGGAAACCGTGTTGCCAATGGGAGGAATGAAGATGACGTCGCCCGGCATCAGGTGTTGATCGTGGCTGGTGTCGCCATGCAACAGCAAATCATAGAGATCGAGCACGGTGACCAGATGCCCATCGCGCTTCAGCTCGATGTTGCGAAGCGAGCCGATCTTCTTCACGCCGCCGCTGACGAACAGGGCGTTCGTCATGGTGGACAGGCCGCTCACGGTGTAGGAACCGGGCTTCTCGGCTTCGCCCAGCACGAATACCCGGATCGACCGCAGATCGCCCATGGTGACGCTCACGCGCGATCCAATAAGCTGCTGCTGCACGCGCTCTTCGATGGCGGCGCGCGCCTGGTCAAAGGTCAGCTCGCTCACCCGGATGGGACCGAGCCTCGGGAAGTTGACCCTGCCGTCCCGCTGCACCGTCAACGTATAGGTCGCGGGCTCATTGCCGTAGAGCTGCACGTTCATCGTGTCGCCCGGACCGATCAGATAGTCCAGGGGCACCTGAATGTCCGACACCGGAGCGAATGTGCTTGGCACGCCCTCGAACAGATCGTAGCCGAACGGTTTCAACGACTCTTCGTCGAAGGGCTGCAGCCGCAGCAGCGTGACCTTGATCGTAAAGGCCCGCAAATCCGGATCGGCGCTGAGGCGGTTGGTCGCCTCGTCGGCCGTCAAGCCGGCCAGCGGTATCGCCGGTAATCCCGGCAATTCGAGCACGCCGAATCGGTTCAAGTGATACGGATTGTTGCGCAAGATGAGCTGGCGCACTTTCTCCGAATCCTTCTTTTCGTCGTCGGTCAGCGGTTTGGGCTCTTGCTTTATTCGCCCGAAGTCGTACTCGTTCCGGCCGGGCTGGTTCTTGTTGGTGCCGGTCTTGGAGTTCCCGATGTTGGCCGCTATGGCATTCGCATCGGGCGTCCCGTTGATCACCATGCCCTGCGTGCCGGAATTGGGCGTGCCGTTCCCATTGGGTGGCTGATTGTTGCCGCCTGGATAGTTCTGACTGTTCCGATTGTTCTGGTTGACGTTGCCATTCTCGATATCGACCGGCGTCAGGTCGATCAGAATCGTGTCGTTGGCCCGCAACTCCGGATCTTCATCGGAAATGCGCAGCGTCCGCCCGTCCTTCGTTTTGGTTCGAGGATACGGCACCAGCTCTTCCTGCATGTCCGTCTTCGGCTGAACCGTCTCGGGCGTATTGAGCTTCTGATCGGACTTGGAGGTATTGCTCGTGTGCTTGCCGGTCAAATTTTGCAAGAGCGAGTCTTGCTGGTCCTGCGGCAGGCTTTTGAGGAGGTCCAGCTGATCGGGTGAAGGAGTCTGAGCGGAAGCCACCAATCCCATCGACAACAGCATGAAAGCAAGCGCTACGAGTCGGCTCCTCATCCCCGCCGCTCCACGAGGTCCGGCCGCTGGCGACCTTGGTCGATGATGCCCGGAATTGTCCTCATGCTGCGGATACGGCCGGTGCGGCGGCCCTTTCGGCGAAGATTCGACCATCATTCATTGCTATACAGACTCGCTAGGTGCGGCGTAATTCGACGCGCGGAAATCGGCGGCAAGGCGCGTATCATATCTTTTATCTCAATCCCGGCAACCCCAACCGGCGAATTGACGCATTACCGATGCGTCGGCGTGGCGATGTAATGCGCCTCGAGCGCCTGCCGTAGCCGTTTCGTCGCAGGTGATCAACGCGCTATTCGGCTCGCAGCTCGTCCAACATCACTCCCAGATTGTGCCGCCAGTGCCGGCCGAGACCCGGTAGCAGCGCCCGGGTCGACCCGGAATCCAGCACGCTGAACGCCGGCCTCTTGGCGGGCGTCGGGTACTCGGCCGTCGAAATCGGCACGATGGGCACGGCTCGCGTCAGCAGCCCGCGCGCCAGCGCTTCGTCGTGGATGGCGACCGCGAAATCGTACCAGGTGGCAATGCCGAGATCGGTCCAGTGATAGATGCCCGGGGCTGCTCCCAAGTCGATGAGACCCCAGATGCAGCGGGCGATTCCCCCCGCCCAGCTCGGCGTGCCGATCTGGTCGCTAACGACGCGCACCTCGCTCTTCTCGCGCATCAGGCGCAGCATCGTCAAGGCGAAATTCTTCCCTGTGGAGGCGTACACCCACGCCGTGCGCAGGACGATGGAACGGGGACATTGCAGCAAGGCCTGGCGCTCGCCGCCGAGCTTGGACGCACCGTAGACGCTCAAGGGATGGGGCGCGTCGGCCGGCAGATAGGCCCGGTTCAGGGATCCGTCGAACACGAAATCCGTGGAAAGATGCAGCAGGCGGCCTCCCGAACGGGCCGCGGCCCGCGCCATGGTCGCCACCGCCGCGTCGTTCACCGCGTGCGCCGCGCCCGCCTCGGATTCCGCACGGTCGACGGCCGTGTACGCGGCTCCGTTGACGATCCAGTCGGCGCCGCTCTGCGCCACCGCGGCATCGAGCGCCGCCGCGTCCGCAATGTCGACGTCGCGCCGCGTCTTGACCACAACGGCGTGGGCTGCCGGTGCGCAGGCCGCCACCGCGTTCGCAATCTGGCCCCCGCCGCCCAGCACCAGGATCTTCAAGGAAATTTCTCGATGGCCGCGAAGACCTTCCCCGCCTGATCCTTGGCGGATAGCTTCGGCTTCACACCCGCCGGGAGGGGCCATTCGATGCCCACGGCCGGGTCGTCCCACGCCAGGGTGCGTTCGTGCTCCGGGCTGTAAACATCCGTGCATTTATACAGAAAATCCGCTGTATCGGACAGCACCAGCATGCCGTGCGCGAGTCCCTCGGGAACCCACAGCATGAGGCGGTTGGCGGCGGACAATTCCACGCCCCACCAGCGTCCAAAGCTCTCGGATCCGTGCCGCAGGTCCACCACGGCGTCGTAGACCGACCCGCTCGTCACGCGCACCAGCTTGCCCTGCGTGTGTTCTACCTGCATGTGCATGCCGCGCAGCGTCCACTGGCTCGACCGGCTGTGATTGTCCTGCACGAAGGACGCGTCGATTCCCGCGCTCCTGAATTTCGGCGCGTGCCAGGTTTCCATGAAGAATCCCCGGTCATCGCCGAAGACGTCGGGTTCGATCAGCCTGACGCCCTGCATGGGCGTTGGAAGGAACCTCATGGCTGGTGCTCGTCGCGCAGAATGCGCAGCAGGTATTCTCCGTAGCCGCTCTTCTGCAGGGGCACGGCGAGGCTCCGAAGGTGCTCCGTCCCGATGAACCCCATGCGCCACGCCAGCTCCTCGACGCATGCCACTTTCAAGCCCTGACGCTCCTCGATGATGCGCACGAACACGCCCCCATCGAGGAGCGAGTTGTGAGTCCCGGTGTCCAGCCAGGCGGTACCTCATAGTTGGACGGGGGCTTGGCGGGCTTTTCCAGCAAATCGACCACCTGCCCCTGGGCGTCGAACTGCACCACGCCGTAGCGCTCAGGATCGTGAACGTAATAGCCGAAAACAGTGGCCCCGTTGCAGCGCTGCGAAGCCGTTTGCAGCAACCCATGGAGATTCGCTCCGTAGAAGATATTGTCGCCGAGAATCAGGGCCGAAGGTGCCCCGTCGAGGAACGGTTCGGCGATGAGAAGCGCCTGCGCGATACCTTTGGGATCGGGCTGCACCGCGTACTCGAACGAGATTCCCCATTGGCGCCCGGTGCCCAGCAGGCCCCTGAAGGCGGCTTGGTCCCGCGGCGTCGTAATGACCAGGTACTCCCGGATATCCGCGCACATGAGCGTCGCGAGCGGATAATAGATCATCGGTTTGTCGTGCACTGGGAGCAGCAGCTTGCTCTGCGACAGGGTGACCGGGTGTAACCTCGTGCCCGCTCCGCCGGCGAGTATGATTCCCTTGCGTAGTTTCGCCAAAAATACCGCCTTGCTGATCGATCGAGGGCGATTGTCAAACCGTCGGTTCGCGCTCCTCAAGCCTCGGATCTTGGGGCGAATATTACCGTGAAACGGCGTCCGACTGCCGGACTAAAGTGAAAACCCGGCAATTTAGGCTCGCACGGCTACCGGTGCCTTGCGACGTAATCGATCAGCGCCTGCAGCCCCGCGGCCCCATGACCGGAAGGGGCGGTCTTGCCGCGCATGTCGATTCCCAGCGCGAGCTTCTTTCCCAGCTCCACGCCGTATTGGTCGAAGGAATTGATGCCCCAGAGGGTGCCTTGCACGAAGACGCTGTGCTCGTACAGGGCGAGGAGCCCGCCCAGCGAGCCGGCCGTGGTCCGGGGATACATCAGCAGCGAGCTGGGACGATTGCCCTCGTACAACCGGTGCGGCAGCAAGCGCTCGATGTCGGCCGGGCTCGATCCGCTCTTGCGCATGTCCGCCGCGACCTCCTCGGGCGAGCGGCCGAAGGCGAAGGCCTGGCTCTGGGCGAAACAATTCTGCAGGGCCAGATCCTGGCCCTCCGTGCCGCCCCACGAGCCGCGCAACGGCGCGATGAAATCGAGGGCCGCCGCCTGCGTGCCCTGATGCAGCAACTGAAAGAAGGAATGCTGGGCGTTCGACGCCGGCTCTCCCCAGACGACCGGCGCCGTGGGGAAGTCGACCCGGTCCCCGGCGAGCGAGACGGATTTTCCGTTGCTTTCCATTTCGAGCTGCTGGAGGTAGGCGGGCAATCGCGCCAGCCGCACGTCGTACGGCAGCACGGCCAGGGTGGGCAACCCCAGGAAAGTGCGGTTCCACACGCCGAGCAGGCCCATCAGGACGGGCAGATTCCGGTCGAAGGGCGCCGTCGTGAAGTGCTCGTCGACCTGGCGTGCGCCGCCGAGGAACTCCCGGAATTTATCGCTCCCCACCACGAGTTCCGCCACCAAGCCGACGGCCGACCAGACCGAATAGCGCCCGCCCACCCAATCCCACATCGTGAAGCGGTGGTCGCCGGCCACTCCGAACGCGTCCATGGCGGCGGCGTTGGTGGACACCGCGGCGACGTGCCGTGCCGGCGAGCCCTCCCCCAACGCACCCACGATCCAGCGACGGGCGGCATCGGCATTCGCCTGCGTTTCCTGCGTGGTGAAGGTCTTCGAGCAGACGATCAGCAGCGTTTCGGCCGGATCCAGGATTCTGGTCAGGTCCTCGAGCTGGGTGCCATCCACGTTCGACACGAAATGGGGCGTGATGTCGCCGTTCCACTCGTGGCGCAGCGCCTCGCACACCAGGAGCGGGCCGAGATCGGAGCCGCCGATGCCGATGTTGACCACGTGCTTGAATTTCTTGCCCGTGGCGCCGCGCTTGTCGCCGCGACGCACCGCGCCCGCGAAGGCGGACAGCTTGGCCCGCGAATCCCGGACCTCGGCCTGGACCGTGGCGCTGCCCGCGAATTCCGAACGCAGCGCCGCGTGCAGCACCGCCCGGCGCTCGGTTACGTTGATCTCCTCGCCGCGAAACATCGCGGCTGCGTGGCCCGCGAGGTCCGAAGCGCGCGCGAGATCCGACAACAGCGAGAGAGTCTTGCGGGTGACCCGCTGGCGCGACATGTCCAGCATCCACGGTCCCCACTCGACGTGAAAATCCCGCCACCGGTCCGGGTCGGCTGCCAGGTCCCTGAGGTGCGCGGATTTCATCTCCTGCGCGTGCTGGGCGACGGCGGCCCACGCGGTTCCGAAATTCTGTGTGGCCATGGCGGATCCCAACTTCACGTTTTCTGGCGATAGTACCCAAGATACCATTCGACGAAGTGCTTAACACCCTGTTCCAGCCCGGTCGCCGGCCGGTACCCCATGTCGCGCGCCAGGCGGCCGACGTCCGCGGACGTATCCGGAACATCGCCCATCTGCATCGGCAGCAGGTTCCTGACGGCCTTGCGGCCGAGGCACTCCTCGACCACCTCGATGAGACGCAGCAGCGTCACGGGCCGCTGGTTGCCGATGTTGTAGATCCTGTACGGCGCGCGGCTGGTGCCGGCATCGGGCGCATCGGAATCCCAGTGCGCATCGGGTGCCGCCACGTGGTTCACCGCGGTGGCCACGCCCTCGGCGACGTCGTCGATGTAGGTGAAGTCGCGCTGGTGGCGGCCGTCGTAATACACGTCGATGGGCAGACCTTCGAGAATGTTCTTGGTGAACCGGAACAACGCCATGTCGGGCCGCCCCCACGGACCATAGACCGTGAAGAACCGCAGGCCCGTCGTCGGCAGTCCGTACAGCGACGAGTAGCTGTGCGCCATCAATTCGTTCGCCTTCTTCGTCGCGGCGTACAAGGTGAGAGGATGATCGACGCACTGCCGCTCGGAAAAGGGCATCCGGGTGTTGGCGCCGTACACCGAACTGGTCGAGGCGTAGACGAGGTGCTCCACGGAGTGGGCGCGGCAGCCTTCGATCACCTCCAGGAAACCGGCGATGTTGCTCTGAACATACAGGTGCGGATTTTGAATCGAGTAGCGCACGCCGGCCTGTGCCGCGAGATGCACCACGCGTTGAAATCTCTCGCGCGCGAACAGCGCCTGCATGGCGCCGCGGTCGGTGATGTCGGTCCTGGTGAAGCGGAAGTTGTCCGCCTGCTCGAGCATGCGCAGCCGGGCCGCTTTCAGCTCGACGTCGTAGTAGGCATTGAGATTGTCGAGCCCGACCACTTCATGGCCCTTTTGCAGCAGCGAACGGGCCGTGTGAAATCCGATGAAGCCGGCCGCTCCGGTTACGAGCAGCTTCACAACTTACGCCAGGCCGTATTGCCGCCCGACGCCCGGTCGAGCAGCTGCAGTATGTGCTCATGAGCCGCCTCCTCCGCGGCCGTCGCCCGGACCACGGCGATTCGCAGGCCCGGCGTCAGACGCCCGGGAACGGCCTGCCCATCGCGGTTCCGCGCGCTCACGGGCTCCTCGCTCAGCGTGAATTTCGCCTGCCCGCCCGTCATCGCCAGGTAGACCTCGGCGAGAATGCGCGCATCCAGCAGTGCGCCGTGAAAATCCCGGTGCGAATTGTCGACCGAGTAGCGCTTGCACAGGGCGTCCAGGTTGTTGCGCTGGCCGGGATGCATCTGGCGCGCCAGCGCCAGCGTGTCGAGCACGCGGCAGCAGTCGGTGATCTTGCCCGCGCCCAGCCGCCCGAGTTCGGCATTCAGGAAGGCGACGTCAAACGGGGCGTTGTGAATGATGAGTTCCGCGTCCCGCACGAACTCGAGGAACTCGGCATGCACCTCGGCGAACAGCGGTTCCTTCGACAACTGTTCACGGGAGAGACCGTGAACCTGCTGCGCGCCCTCGTCGATGTCGCGCTCGGGGTTGAGGTAACGGTGGAAGGAACGGCCCGTCAGCCTGCGATGCACGAGTTCCACGCAGCCGATCTCGATGACGCGGTGCTTCTGCTCCACCTCCAGGCCGGTGGTTTCCGTATCGAGGACCACTTGGCGCATCGGCTATGGCCTCGCCGCCAGCATGCCGTCGATGGCGAGATTGGCGAGCTGATCGACATATTCGTTGTGCTCGTGTCCCGAATGGCCCTTTACCCACTGCCATTCGATGTCCTGCGAGGCGGCCGCCGAATCGAGCTCCTCCCATAGATCCTGGTTCTTGACCGGCTGGCGCCCGGCCGTGCGCCAGCCGCGTGCCTTCCATCCCGGCAGCCATTCGGTAAAGCCTTGCAGCACGTACTTGGAATCGGTGTGGAGCCTGACCTTGCAGGGACGTTTCAGCGCCTTCAAGGCGCCGATGGCCGCCCGAAGCTCCATGCGATTATTCGTGGTCTCGGGCTCCGCGCCGGTCACTTCCTTGCGCTCCGAACCGCAAATGAGCAGCGCCGCCCAACCTCCCGGGCCTGGATTTCCGCGACAGGCCCCGTCGGTGTAAATGTCGACCTTCGTCATGATCCGCCGGTGTGACCCCCCGCGGCGGCGTCCGATTGCACCTTGCTGGAGCCCACCTTGCGCGTCGATTCCGCGGCCGGCACCAGCACCAGCTGCCGAGCCTTCCGCTTCGGCCGCACCAGTGTCAAGGTCTGCACGCGCTTGCGGGCCTTCAGGAGGTAGGCTCCGGCGGTCAGCGCGCGCCGCGCGCGGTACTCGGCCTGGCGCACGGAGCCGTCGGCCAGGCGGCGCGGCCTGCGCGTCAGCGGCATCGGCGAGAGATAGCCGTAAACGTCGGCCACCTCGAAATCGAGCAGCGCCATCCAGTCCCGCAGGCGCCGCTCCGAGAGCATGCGGCGCGATTGCGGCGGGAACGCCGGCCGACGAAAATAGCGGCTGAAAAAGCGCCTCGCACCCCACCCGCTGAAGG
Organism: uncultured Gammaproteobacteria bacterium; assembly: GCA_963707765.1. Taxonomy (GTDB): domain Bacteria; phylum Pseudomonadota; class Gammaproteobacteria; order Steroidobacterales; family Steroidobacteraceae; genus Bog-1198. The sequence continues at coordinate 2,033,998 of CAVPQZ010000001.1, forward strand.
GATTGAAGCCGCAAATCATCAGGCACCCCTCGGCGCACAGGACCCGCTCCGCCTCGCGCAGCACGGCATAGGGATCCTCGACCAGCTCCAGGGTGTGCGGCAGCAGGATCGCGTCGATGGAGTCCGAGGCAAACGGCAGGGATTCGAGCTGCGACCGCAGCGTCACGCCCGGACTCAAGTCCGGTGCCACGAGCGTGGTGTGCTGCGTTCGGGCGAAGCCCAGAAGATGCTGCGACCGGCCCCAGGCCCCCACCTGCAGCAGCTCGAAACCGAAGACGTCCTCCAAGGCCACCCGGGCCAGCGCCGCCTCTTCGCGCAGCACCCGGTCGCCCAGGGGGCCCGCAAACCAATCGGCCGCGGCGTCAGTCATCACTGCCAATCGAGACTCCTTGGAGACACTAGCGAAGTTCCAATGTTACAGGTTAAATACGCCGCAAAATGAACTACCCGTCAACGCCCCTCAACGTACGCCCCGTTCGCGCCTTCACCGACAACTACATCTGGTTGATCGACTCGTCGCTCGCAACCGGCCGGCTGGTGGCGGTGGATCCCGGCGATGCGGCGCCCGTCCGGGCCGAACTGCAGCGCAGCGGTGCAAGCTTAGCCGCGATTTTGTTGACTCACCATCATCCCGACCACATTGGGGGCGTCGAACGGCTGCTGGACTTAGGGCCGGTGCCGGTCTTCGGCCCGGAGGACGGCCGCATCCCCTGGCCTCACCGGATCGTCCGCGACGGGGATCGCTGCGAACTGCCGGAGTTGGGACTTGAGTTCGAGATTTTGGCGGTACCCGGGCATACCTTGACTCACATCGCGTTCTGGGGGCACGGGACGCTGTTTTGCGGCGACACGCTGTTCAGTGCCGGCTGCGGCCGACTATTCGAGGGAACCCCTGCGCAGATGAACGACTCGCTGAACCGCCTTCGCGCGCTGCCGCCTGAGACCCGCATGTACTGCGGCCACGAGTACACAGCGGCCAATCTGCGGTTCGCCCTGGCGGTCGACCCCGGCAATCCGGACGCGCGCGATTATCGCGAGGCGGTGGAACGGACCCGCGCCGCCGATCTGCCCACCCTGCCCTCGCTCATGTCCCTGGAAGCCCGCGTCAACCCGTTTTTGCGCTGCGACACGCCCGCCATCCGCGCCGCTGCCGAGGCCCATGCCGGGAAGGTGCTGCCCGAGCCTGCCCAGGTTTTCGGTGTGCTGCGCGCCTGGAAAGACTCCTTCCGATGACCCGCGCCTATCGGTCCGGCAAATTCGTGCGCTGCGGGGTCCTGGCGGCGTGCGCCCTTTGGCTCTCCGCCTGCGCTCATCAGCCGCCGGCGCCGGTCGTGCGCGAACGGGTCGTAGCGCCCGCGGAGCCGGCTCCGTCCGTGCAGGAGGCGGCGCCGCCGCCGGCAGCGGCCCAGGCGACGCCAACGCTCACCATGCCGCGGGAATGGCAGCACCACAACGGCGAGGATTACGACGATTTGTTCGACCGGATGCGGGCCGGCTTCGCGTTCGATGAAGTGCAGGAGCCCGCCATCGACCAGCAGTTGGCCTGGTTCGAGCACAATCCCGAGTACTTGGAGCGGGTGTTCCAGCGCGGCCAGCGGTACATGTACCACATCATCACCGAGGTCGAGAGGCGCGGCATGCCCACCGAGTTCGCGCTGTTGCCGGTGGTGGAGAGCGCCTATGAGCCATTCGCCTATTCGGTGAGCCGCGCCGCCGGCCTATGGCAATTCATCCCGGGCACCGGGGTGCGCTTCGGGCTCAACCAGTCGTGGTGGTACGACGGGCGGCGCGACGTCATCGAATCGACGCGGGCGGCCCTGGATTATCTGCAGGAGCTGCACGATGAGTTCAACGGCGATTGGCTTCTGGCGATCGCCGCCTACAACGTCGGCGAGGCCTGGGTCGAGCGCGCCATTTCGAACAATCGCGCCGCCGGCCGGCCCACGGACTTCTGGCATCTGCGGCTCCCCGCCGAGACGCGCGCGTACGTGCCGAAGCTCCTGGCCATGAAGCGCCTGATGGCCGAGCCCGAACGCTACGGGCTGGAATTCGCCCCCATTCCGAACGAACCGTATTTCGCGGTCATCGACACCGACTCGCAGATCGATCTGAAGATCGCCGCCCAGCTGGCCGGCACCACCTACGATGAACTGGTCGCGCTCAACCCCGGATACAACCGCTGGGCCACCGACCCGTCCGGCCCGCATCGCATGCTCGTGCCCATCGACAATGCCGACGCCTACGAGATCGGCCTGCAGTCCCTGGCGCCGGAAGATCGCGTGCGATACGTCGTGCACGAGGTGGAGCGGCGCGAGACGCTGCCCATGATCGCGCGCAAGTACGGGACCACCGCGGCGGTGCTCGCCAAGGTCAACGACCTCGCCGGGGGGCGCGTCAGCGCCGGCCAGTCGCTGAAGATCCCGCAGAGCGCGGGCCAGCTGCCCGACAAGGTGCTGGCCGCAGCGTCGCGGGTCGACCGACCGGAGACCGACTCGGGACCGAAGAGCCGCCAAATCGTCTATCGAGTCCGCGCCGGCGAGACGCTCTCGAGCATTGCACGCCGCCACAACATTTCCGTGAGTACGCTCGCCCGCTTGAACAACCTCGGAACGAGCGACTCGCTCTCGACGGGACAGCGCCTGATCTTGAAGGCGAGTTCGCGGCACTATCGGGACGAGGGCGTGGCCGCCGGCCGCCGGGTGCTGTACACGGTCCGCCGCGGCGATACGATTTACAGCATCTCGCGGCAATTCCAGGTATCCGTCGAACAGCTCAAGACCTGGAACGGGCTCAACCGGCGTCATCAAATCCGGGCGGGGAAGCGCCTGGTCATGTATCTCGACAATAACCGTCAGCAAGGGTAGGCCGGGACGGTCGGCCTCGGCGGCGTTTGGACCGCAAGCGCCGCGGCAGCCACAACGACAAGGGGAAAAACATGGGATTCTTGCAGGGCAAGCGCGCGCTCATCGTCGGGCTCGCCACCGACCGCTCCATTGCCTGGGGCATCGCACAGGCGATGCGCCGCGAGGGAGCCGAGCTCGCGTTCTCGCACATCGAGCGCATGGCCGATCGCGTGGTCCCGCTCGCGAAGCAACTGGGTTCGGGCATCGCGTTCGAGATGGATGTCGCCGACGACGCGGCCATCGAGCGCGGCTTCGCGCACCTGCGCACGCACTGGGACGCATTCGACATCCTCGTCCATGCCGTAGCCTTCGCGCCCCGCGAAGCGCTCACGGGAACCTTCATCGAGGCGACCACCCGCGAGGGATTTCGCGTGGCGCACGATATCTCGAGCTACAGCCTCACGGCGCTGGCGCGCGCATCGCTGCCTTTCATGAACGGCCGCGCCGGCGCCATCGTCACGTTGAGCTACCTGGGTGCGATGCGCTCGCTGCCCGGCTATAACGTCATGGGACTCGCCAAGGCGAGCCTGGAAGCCAATGTGCGCTTCCTGGCGGCCGACTTGGGGCCCATGGGAATCCGGGTGAACGCCATATCCGCGGGCCCCATCAAGACGCTCTCGGCGGCCGGCATCCCCGGCCTTCGCAAGATGCTGGCGCACGTCGCGTCGGTCGCGCCGATCAAGCGCAACGTCACCATCGAGGATGTGGGCAATGCAGCGGCCTTCCTCTGCTCCGACCTGGCGGCGGGCATTACCGCCGAAGTCACCTACGTCGATGGTGGCTTCAATTCCGTCGGGATGAGCTTCCCGGGGGACGACGAATAGGCTCCGGGGCGCCCGTCAACGGAGGCGAGGTTTGCGCGTTTCAAGAATGTTGTGGGTGACCCGGTCGAAGGACGCGATATTATGTCAAGTAAATTACTGATCTCAGGGCTGTGTGCGGTTGCCGTGCTGCTCGGGCTCGAGGCCTGCAGCGGTCTGGCGGTCAAGACGGACGTCAACCCAAACATGTCGGTGGCCAATTGCCATACCTATGCCTTCGCCGACGAACACATGGCCAACGCCGACCATCAATCGGCGTTCGGCAACCCGTTGAACGGCCAGCGCCTGCGTGAGGCCATCGAAGCCAACATGGCTGCCAAGGGCATTCAGAAGGTCGATGACAGAAAATCGGCCGAATGCGTGGTCGGTTACGCCATGGGCACCCGGCAGGTGTTCGAGGATTATTACGGCGGCTGGGCTTGGGGCGGCGGCTGGGGCTGGGGCGGCTATGGTCCGCGGTGGGGCTGGGGCGGCGGCATTTACGACGCACCCTACGTACAGGACGAGACACGGGTGTCGGTGGACTTGTTCGATGCCAAGTCGCGCGTGCCGATCTGGCACGCGAGCGTGAGCCAGAGCGTATCGGAACTCTCCGGGCCGCACGCGGTGGAGCGGATTAACGCGGCGGCGGCGGCCATCTTCACCAAGTTCCCGGCCGCCGTAGGTGTGCCGGCCACCCCCGGGCACTCCGCCACCGGCTAGACGCGGTTCACCGGGCGCTTGACGAACGCGTAATACAGCGCGGCGAGCACCCCGGCCATGGCGAGGACCAGCAGGAAAAATCGGTGCAGGTCGCCCTTGAGGAGCTCTGGATGATTGCCGACGGTCATGCCCAGCCAGGCCAGCACGGAAGTCCAGAGACAGGAGCCTGCCAGAGTCGCCGCCGTGTACCAGCGGAAGTCCATTCGCAGGATACCGGCCGGGATGCCGATGAGGTGGCGAATGACCGGGAGCAACCGGGCGAAGAGCACCCCCGCCCAGCCGTAGTGGGCCGACCACGTCTCGGCATGGGCTATTTTGTCCGCCGCGATTCCGACATAAGGCCCGAGCTGAACCACCAGCGGACGCCCGAGCCAGCGTGCGCCCCAATACATGAGCGCCGCGCCCGCCCAAGACCCTGCGGTTCCGGCCGCGATGATCCCGCCGAGGGAAAACTCTCCCTGGCTCCGGGCAAGGTAGGCGGCCGGCGGAATGATGACCTCGCTCGGAATGGGCACGACGGTGCTCTCCAGCGCCATCAACCCGGCGATGAGCCAGTAGCCCCCCTGCGCCAGTACCGACAAATACCAGCTCGAAAACTGGTGCAATAAATCAGTCAACGGAGCCTGCCTGAGTAATCTGCGTGAGCCGCCTAATCAAGCGCCTGCGGATTGACCAGCACCTTGGCATCCGCGCGCGCCGCGGCGGCGTAGCCCTGCGCCTCGCCGGAGGCGGACTGTTGGGCCAGTTGCCGGCGCAGCATCGCGTCTTCCGTCTTTTGATCGCCCGCGGGATCCTCGCGGACGGCGGTCACCGCGGTCACATCGGCGTCCCCGTTGCTGAGCGACACGCGCGCGTACACGGGCTTACCCTGCGGCTTCGGCGCTTCAAAGACGTCGCGGCGGATTTCCGCCGGCAGCGCCGGGTCGCTGCGGGAAAAGAACTTCGGGGGCACCGGCGCAGCGCCCAGGCTCTTCGCGACCGCCTCCCAGGCCTCGCCGGCGGACAGGCGCTTGACGGCATCCGCCGCCGCAGCCGCGGCGAGTTCCGCACCCCGCTGCTGCTTCCAGGCCGCCACCACATCGCTGCGCACGGCCTCGAGCGGCTTTTGCTGCGGCAGCTTGTGGTCGGTGGCCCGCAGCACCACGCCGCGCCCCTGCTCAACCTCGATGATGGAACTCAGGTGGCCGTCGAGCACGTCCGGACTGAAGGCCGCAGCGATCACCGCTGGCGACTTGTCGAGAGCGCCGCCGCCGTCGGTTCGGCTGAAATCGGCGATATCGCGCGCGGCCAATCCCGCCTTGCGGGCGACCATGTCGATATCGGTGCCGTTCTGCAGCGCCGCATCGGCCAGCGAATCTTGCGCCGCATTGAACAAGCGCTCCGCCTCGTTGCGGCGATAATCGGCCTCGAGTTCGCTGCGGGCCTGATCGAAGGAGCGGACCGTGGCGGGTTGAATGCCCTCGAGCTTCAAAATGTGGTATCCGAACTGCGTCTTGACGGGGCCCGCGATCTCGTCCTGCTTCATGGCGAAGGCCGCGTCTGCGAACGGCCCCACGAAGGCCTTGCGCTCGGACCAGCCCAGGTCGCCACCCTGCTGCGCGGAGCCCGTGTCCTGCGAGAATTCCTTGGCGAGCTTCGAGAAGTCCTCTCCCGCCTGCGCCCGCTTGAGAATCGACTCGGCCTTGGCCTTGACCGCGGCGTCTGCCTTCGGGTCCGGCACCTGCAGCAGAATGTGACGGACGCGGCGCTGCTCCGGCTGCACGAAACGTTCGGGCGTCTTGGCCTTCTGCTCTTCGTAGTAGGCCTTGAGCTGCGCCTCGTCCACCTGCACCTTCGACTCGAGGTCCGCCAGGCTGATTTCGACGTAGCGCAGGTTCACGGTCTCCGCGGTCATGTACTGGGACTTGTGGGCCTCGAAATAGGCTTTGATCGCGGCATCGTCCGCCACTGCCGCGGCGGTGTACTTCGCGGCCGACACCGTGAACCACGAGACCTCGCGCTGCTGCCGGGCGATCGACCGGACCTGCTGCAATTCGCTCGCCGTGGCGAAGCTCGAGAGGTTGAGCGCGGTATCGAGCTGCCGCAGCTTCGCGTCGCGGCGAAACAGCTCCTCGATCTCGGCGACGGAGCGGCCCTGGGCGCGCAGCACGGCCACCGCGTGGGCCTGATCGAACTTGCCGTCGACCTGGAAGGCCGGCACCTTCGACATCTCCTTGATGAGTTCCTGATCGCTCACCCGGTAGCCGAGCGAGTCGGCGCGCGTGACCACGGCTTCGCTGTTGACGTACTCGTCGAGAACGCGCCGCTTGATCTCGCTGCGCTCCGCGTCGCCCAACGGGCCCTTGGCCTGGCGTTCGGCCTGCGCGAGCTGCTGCTGATAGGCCTGCCGCACGTCGTTGCGTGAAATCTCGCTGCCGTTGACCTTCGCCGCGTAGTTGGGCGCGCTCAAGGTCCAGTTGATGCCCCAGAACACGAACACGAGACCGATGGCCCCCAGCACGACCGCCGCGAGCCATCCTTTCAACTTATCGTGAATCGTCTGCAGCATGGTCCTACCCGTTACCCCGACCCGGGGGCACCCTCTGCGGGCGCCCGCTGGCCCGCAGGGGCTATCCTAAGGAAATGGCGGAGTGGACGGGACTCGAACCCGCGACCCCCGGCGTGACAGGCCGGTATTCTAACCAGCTGAACTACCACTCCGCGTGCTGGTGGGTGCTGAGGGGATCGAACCCCCGACCCTCGCCGTGTAAAGGCGATGCTCTACCAGCTGAGCTAAGCACCCCCTGGAAGAGGCGCGGAAGTCTACGCGAGGCGCTTCCGATTGGCTAGTGCCCCCGCCCTCTTGACCGCTCGCGCAGCGAGCGCTGAGGGACGGCGTCGCCCCGACGCCGTAACTTCGGCGCGTCAGCGCCCCACCTAGTGCGCCCGCACCTGGGCCTTGCCGCGGGCCGGCTTGCGGCGGCGCTTCTCGCCGGCGATGGCCTCCCCCGCCTTCGGCTCCGGCGTGGGCAGCGCCACCGGCATGTGCGTCAACGCCACCTGCAGCACCTCGTCGATCCACTTCACCGACCGGATATCGAGCTTCTCTTTGATATTGTCGGGAATTTCGGCGAGGTCCTTGGTGTTGTCATCGGGTATCAGCACCGTGGTGATGCCGCCGCGGTGCGCCGCCAGCAGCTTCTCCTTCAGGCCGCCGATGGGGAGCACTTCGCCGCGCAGCGTGATCTCGCCCGTCATGGCGACGTCCGACCGCACCGGAATCTTGGTCAGCGCCGAAATCAGCGCCGTGCACATGCCGATTCCCGCGCTCGGGCCGTCCTTGGGGGTGGCCCCCTCGGGCACGTGAATGTGCACGTCGACCTTCTGATAGAAGTCCATGTCGAGGCCGAGCAGCGCCGACCGGCTTCTCACCACCGTCATGGCGGCCTGGATGGATTCCTGCATCACTTCGCCGAGCTGACCGGTGTGTGTGAGCTTGCCCTTGCCGTGCACCACGGCCGCCTCGATCGTGAGCAGTTCGCCGCCCACCTCCGTCCAGGCGAGGCCGGTGACCTGACCCACCCGGTTGCTCTCCTCGGCCTTGCCGTAGCGGAAGCGGCGCACGCCGAGATAATCGTCCAGGTTCGCCGAATCCACCGTCACGGTCTTGTCGGCGGGCGCCAGCAGCAGCTGCTTGACCGCCTTGCGTCCGATCTTCGAGATCTCGCGCTCGAGGTTGCGCACGCCGGCCTCGCGCGTGTAGTAACGGATCATGTCCAGGATCGCCGCGTCGGCCAGGACCAGTTCCTCGTCTTTGAGCCCGTTCTGCTTCATCTGTTTCGGCAGCAGATAGCGCCGTGCGATGTTCGACTTCTCGTCCTCGGTGTAGCCGGGGATGCGGATCACCTCCATGCGGTCCAGCAGCGGCGCCGGAATGTTCAGGCTGTTCGCCGTGCACACGAACATCACCTCGGACAGGTCGAAGTCGACCTCCAGGTAATGATCGGCAAAGGTGCTGTTCTGTTCGGGATCCAGCACCTCGAGCAGGGCCGAGGAGGGATCGCCGCGAAAGTCCGTCGACATCTTGTCGATCTCGTCGAGCAGGAACAACGGGTTGCGCACCCCGCTCTTGGCGAGGTTCTGGATGATCTTGCCCGGCATGGAGCCGATGTAGGTGCGGCGGTGGCCGCGGATCTCCGCCTCGTCGCGCACGCCGCCCAGCGACATGCGCACGAACTTGCGGTTCGTGGCCCGCGCCACGCTCTGCCCCAGCGAGGTCTTGCCCACGCCCGGCGGCCCGACCAGGCAAAGGATCGGCCCGCGGAGGTTTCTGACGCGCTGCTGCACGGCCAGGTATTCGACGATGCGTTCCTTGACCTTCTCCAGGCCGAAATGATCCGCTTCCAGCACTTTCTCCGCCGCGGCGATGTCCAAGTGCACCTTGGTGCGCTTCTTCCACGGCGCCTTGACCAGCCAGTCCACGTAGTTACGCACCACGGTGGCTTCGGCCGACATGGGCGACATGAGCTTGAGCTTGGCCAGTTCGGAGTTGGCCTTGTCGCGGGCCTCCTTGGGCATGCCGGCGGCCTTGATGCGCTTTTCGAGCTCGCCGAGTTCGTTCGGCGCCTCGTCGAGGTCGCCGAGCTCCTTCTGAATGGCCTTCATCTGCTCATTCAGGTAGTACTCGCGCTGGCTTTTCTCCATCTGCTGCTTGACGCGCCCGCGTATGCGCTTCTCGATCTGCAGCACGTCCATCTCGCCTTCGATCACGGCGAGCATGTGCTCCAGGCGCTTGCGGACGTCCGGAATCTCGAGGACCTTCTGCTTTTCGGACAGCTTGAGCGACATGTGGGCCGCGACCGTGTCGGCCAGGCGCCCCGCCTGCTCGATGCCGGCGAGCGACGTCAGGATCTCGGGCGGCACCTTCTTGTTGAGCTTGACGTACTGCTCGAACTGCGTGATGACCGAGCGCGTGAGCACGTCCATTTCCCGCTCTTCGTAGCGCTCCACGTCGGGCATGGGCGTGACTTCGGCGGAGAAGAACTCGCCCTCGACAAGCTTCTCGATGCTGGCGCGGTCGACGCCTTCCACGAGCACTTTGACGGTGCCGTCGGGCAGCTTCAGCAATTGCAGTATGGTCGCAACCGTGCCGACGCGGTACAGGTCCTCGCCCTTCGGATCATCCACGTCGGCCTGTTTCTGCGCGACCAGCAGGATGCGCTTGTCCGCCTTCATCGCGAGATCGAGCGCCACGATAGATTTTTCCCGTCCGACGAACAGCGGGATCACCATGTGGGGATACACCACCACGTCGCGCAGCGGCAGCACGGGCATGCCGGCCTGGGGGGTTTCGGATGCTTCTACTACGGGTTCGTCGCTCACGAGGCCTGCCTTATGGTTGTGCACGTATGGCTGTCAAGCGTCAACATGCGGGCCCCCCCTTGAGTTTCAAGTCCACCCTTCGGATGCAAGGACGATGAGGGATTTCAGAGGGCTGGGTACCGGGTTAAATACGACTCACAGATGATCGGAGCCCGTCGGGCGCCGTTGTTCTTCCACCGGCGCCACCAACCGCGTCTCTTCGGTCCGGTGGACGATGTAAGGCTTGTTCTGCCCCTCGATCACCTGCTCGTCCACCACCACCTTCTGCACATTGCGCAGCGACGGCAGGTCGTACATGGTATCGAGCAGCACGTTCTCGAGAATGGTGCGCAATCCCCGCGCGCCGGTCTTGCGCTGCATGGCCTTGCGGGCCACGGAGCGCAACGCATCCTCACGGAAATCCAGTTCCACTCCTTCCATGTCGAAGAGCTTGCGGTACTGTTTCGTGAGCGCGTTCTTCGGCTGCAGGAGAATCGATATCAGCGCGTCCTCGTCCAGCTCCTCGAGCGTCGCGACCACGGGAAGCCGGCCGACGAACTCAGGGATGAGGCCGTATTTGATGAGATCCTCGGGTTCGGTGTCGTGGAACACGTCGTTGCCGTGGGGCCGCGCATTCTGCTCGCGGACCTCCGCCATGAAGCCGATCCCGCTCTTGTGGGTCCGGTTCATGATGATCTTTTCGAGGCCGGCGAACGCGCCTCCGCAGATGAACAGGATGTTGGTCGTGTCGACCTGCAGGAATTCCTGCTGTGGATGCTTGCGACCGCCCTGCGGCGGCACCGAAGCGATGGTGCCCTCGATCAGCTTGAGCAGCGCCTGCTGCACGCCCTCGCCGGATACGTCCCGGGTGATCGACGGGTTATCCGACTTGCGGGAGATCTTGTCGATCTCGTCGATGTAGACGATGCCGGTCTGGGCCTTTTCGACATCGTAATCGCACTTCTGCAAGAGCTTCTGGATGATGTTCTCGACGTCCTCGCCCACGTAACCGGCTTCGGTCAACGTGGTGGCGTCGGCGATGGTGAAAGGCACGTTCAGGAGCCGCGCCAGCGTCTCGGCGAGCAGCGTCTTGCCCGACCCGGTCGGGCCGATCAGGAGAATGTTGCTCTTGGCGAGTTCGACTTCGTCCCGCGTGCGCACACCCTCGGTGCCGCGCGTCTGCAGGCGTTTGTAGTGGTTGTAGACGGCCACCGAGAGCACGCGCTTGGCGCGCTCCTGACCGATGACGTACTCGTCGAGGACCTTCTTGATTTCCTGGGGTTTCGGGAGCTTGTCGCGGGTGCGCTCCGCGCGCTCCTCGAGCTCTTCCCGGATGATGTCGTTGCACAGTTCCACGCATTCGTCGCAGACGAACACCGAGGGGCCGGCGATCAGCTTTCGTACTTCGTGTTGGCTCTTCCCGCAGAAGGAGCAATACAACAGTTTGCCGTCATCATGTTTGCCGCGCGAATCTTCGCTCATGCTGTCCTCAAGTTGGCCGCGTCCCGGAATTCAAGCTGAAACGCGGCTGACACATAGACTATATAGCACCCATTTGACCTTCCGCAAAGGCGAGGCCGTCCGGGTTGTGACCCGAGTCCCTTCCGTGTCAAATTAGGGTTCTCCCCGGGGCGGCCACGGGGCGAACTTCGAGGCCCATCAGGCTGTTACCAATATCTCGCCCCTCTTTTCCAGCACGGAATCCACGATTCCGTAGGATTTGGCAATCTCGGCGGTCATAAAGTTGTCACGGTCACTGTCCTGCTTGATCCGGTCGACGGTCTGGCCCGTATGCTTGGCCATGATGCCGTTGAGCCGCTGCTTGGTCTCCAGGACGTCGCGCGCGTGGATGTCGATGTCGGAAGCCTGGCCCTGGAAGCCGGCCGAGGGCTGGTGAATCATGATCTTCGAGTTGGGCAGCGAATAGCGCTTGCCCGCAGCGCCTCCGGCCAGCAGCACCGCACCCATGGAGGCCGCCAGGCCGACGCAGATGGTGCTCACGTCCGGCTTGATGAACTGCATGGTGTCGTAGATCGCGAGGCCGGCACTGACCGACCCGCCCGGCGAATTGATGTAGATGGCGACGTCCTTCTCCGGATTTTCCGACTCGAGGAACAGGAGCTGGGCGACCACCAGGTTCGCCATGTAGTCCTCCACGGGTCCGACGATGAAGATGAGCCGCTCCTTGAGCAGGCGGGAATAGATGTCGTAGGCCCGCTCGCCGCGAGCGGTTTGCTCCACGACCATGGGAACCAGGTTGAGTGCGCGAGTCGTCATGAAATAGAGCCCCTTGATCCAACGAAGAACGGCAACTGGTCGACTTTAGGACGTTGCGAGATCATTTCAAGGGCCCAGCCGTGAATCAGCCCTCAAAGTTCATCAACTCTTTGAACGTTGCCGGCTTGTCGCGCACCTTGGCGTGACCCAGCACCCAGTCCACCGCCTGGTCCTCCAGCGCCAGGTTCTCGACCTGGCGCATGGCCTCCGGATTCTGCAGATAGGCCTGCTTCAAAGCCGCCGGGTCGCCGTACGGGCCCACCATCTCGTCCAAGCGCGCAGCCGCGCGCGCCGGATCCAGCACCAGGCCCGCGCGCCGCACGATGTCGTTGAACAGCAGCCCCAGCGCGACGCGGCGCCGGGCCGGCTCCACCAGGGGCTCGCGCGGCGGCGCCTGCGACGGGTCCTTGGCGCCGGTGCGGCGCATTGCCTCGATCTGCATGTCCCGTATCTGCGATTCGATGAGGGCATTCGGCAGGTCGATGGGATTCGCCGTGTAGATCGCCTCCATCACCGCGGCCTTGTTGCGGTTGCGCAGCGTCTGCTCGAGTTCGCGGCGCATGTTGGCGGCCACGTCCTCGCGCAGCCGTTCGACGCCTCCTTCGGTGACGCCGAAGGAGGTGCAGAACTCCTCGTCGACCTCCGGCAGCGAGGGCGCTTCCACTGCACCCACGACGACGTTGAAGCTCGCGTGCCTGCCCGCCAGCTCCGTCGCCCGGTAATCGGACGGAAAATCCACGCCGATCGCACGGCTCTCGCCCGCAACGGAGCCGATCAGCCCCTGCTCGAGCTGGGGCAGCATGCGGTTGGCGCCCAGCACCACGGGGACCTTTTCGCCCTTGCCCCCCGCGAAGGGCACCCCGTCGATCGAGCCCTCGAAGTCGATCGTGACCCGATCGCCGGCCGCCGCCGGGCGGTCCGCCGCAGAAAACTTCATCTGCTGCTTGCGCAACCGCTCGATCATCGCGTCAACGTCCGATTCGGTCACGTCGGCGGCGACGCGTTCGATATCGAGCGACTCGACGGGCTGCAGCGCGAATTCGGGGAACACCTCGAACGTCGCCACGTACCGCAGGTCCTGGCCCTCGTCGACGCTCTGCGGCTCGATCCTCGGGTTGCCCGCGGGCGTCAATTGACGCTGCGTGACCGCCTCGGAGAAACTCTCCTGCATCAGCTCGCCGATCACCTCACGGTGCACTTGCTGGCCGAACTGCCGGCGGATCACGTTGAGCGGCGCCTTCCCGGGCCTGAAGCCGTTCAAGCGCGCGGTGCGGCCGATCTGCTTCAAGCGCGACGCAATCTCCTGCGTGACGCGTTCGGCCGGCACCTGCACCTGCATGCGCCGCTCCAACTTACCGGTGCTCTCGACTGAAACCTGCATGTCAATCCTTCTTGGGGTTGAAACCGATTTTGCGGAAGGTGGTGCGAAAGGCGAGACTCGAACTCGCACGGGTTGCCCCACCAGATCCTAAGTCTGGCGCGTCTACCAATTCCGCCACATTCGCATCGGAATAGCTCCCTAGTATAACCGAGACCGGCGGCCGAGGCGTCCCCCTGGGGCGCCTCGGGGCGCTTTAGCGCGGCTCGCTTTCGCGCACCAGCATCCGGGCCACCTCCCGCAGGGCCGGCAGGCCGTTTTCCAGCATGAAATACACCGGGCTGTCCCCCTCGAACGGCGGCCCGGCGTGCGGCGAGTGGACCCAGGCCCAGGCACGATCCCTGGCCCCCAATTCGGCCATCAGGGACTGTTGGATGCTGGCGATCAAGGCCGCGCGCTCCTGCTGCGTGGCGGACAAGCGCGGTCCCTGGCCAAGCCGGTACTGCCGCAGCACCTGCGGTGAGGGAATCCGCAGCAGCCGGCATTGTTGCAACGGGGACAATTCCCAGGCATCGGCAATGTTGAAAAAGCGCTTCAGCGCGCTCGTGCCCGCATGCCGCGCCGCCCGGCGACTGGCCGGCTGCAAAACTAATCGCGGTCCAGTTCGGGGCTTGGTTGGCACGGCAGTTCTCGCACGACCTTTAAGCATACTCCCTTATGCGCGGTGCGCCCGGTATCATGGCGCATGTCCATGACATTCGCCGAACGGCTCAATCAGGCTTGGGAGGTCAGCGCCGGCCTGCTGTGCGTCGGGCTCGACCCCGATGTCGACAAGCTGCCGCCGGACATCGCCGCCGACCGGCAGCCGATTCTGGCCTTCAACCGCAGAATCATCGATGCCACCGCGGATCTGACCGCTGCGTACAAACCGCAGATCGCGTTTTACGGAGCGGCGGGACGGGAACCCGAACTCGCCGCCAGCATCCGATACATCCGCGAGCGCGCACCGCATGCCCTGATCATCCTCGACGCCAAGCGCAGCGACATCGGCAATACGGCCGAGGCCTACGCCCACGAAGCCTTCGATCGCTATGGCGCCGATGCGGTCACGGTGAATCCCTACATGGGCGAGGATTCGGTGCTGCCGTTCCTGAACCGCCCCGACCGGGGCGCGGCGCTGCTGTGCCGCACCTCGAATCCGGGCGCGAGGGACTTTCAGGACCTGCTGATCGAGGGCATGCCGCTCTACCGGCGGGTGGCCGAGCGGGCGGCCCGCGATTGGAACGGCGGCAGCAATCTCATGCTGGTGGTCGGCGCCACCGGCCCGGCCGAGATGTCCGAACTGCGCCGCGCGCACCCGGAGCTCACGTTCCTGGTTCCCGGAATCGGCGCGCAGGGGGGCGATCTTGCGGGCACGCTCGCCGCCGGACTGAATTCCGGGGGCACCGGGCTGCTCATCAGCTCCTCGCGCGGCATCATTTTCGCCGGCGGCGGGAGCGCGGCGCCCATCCGGGCGGCGGCCGCGCAGCTGCATGCAAGCATCAACCGCGGGCGCCCCGTGCGCGAGAGGCGGCAGGCGGGCTAGTCGACTCGCATGCGCATTGCAGCGGTCTCGGATATTCACGGAAACTTAAGCGCTCTTGATGCCGTGCTCGCGGATATCGCACGGCGCGGCGCGGATATCATCGTCAATCTCGGCGACCTGCTGTCGGGCCCCTTGCTGCCGCGTGAAACGGCCGATCGGCTGATGGCGCTCGATCTGCCGACCATTCAGGGAAATCACGAGCGCCAGCTCCTGGCGCGCGATCTGGAGGTCATGGGAGACTCGGACCGGCATGCTGCGGAATCGGTCACCGCGGCGCAGCGCGAGTGGCTTGCGGCGCTGCCGCAAACCCTCCCGGTCGGAGGGGCGCATCTGTGCCATGCCACGCCCACCAGCGATGTCGAGTGCTTCCTCGAGGACATTCGCGACGGGGAGCTGGTTCCGGCGCCGCTGGAGCGCATCGTGGAGCGCGTCAAGCCCTGCGAGGCGCCGTTGATCCTGTGCGGCCACACCCACATACCGCGCGTGGCCTATCTTCCCGGGGGACAGGTCATCGTCAATCCGGGCAGCGTGGGCATCCAGGCCTACTTCGGCCACCACCCGATTCCGCACACCGTCGAGTTGGGTTCCCCGCACGCGCGCTACGCGCTCCTCGAGCAGCGCCCGGGAGGATGGGTCGCTGACCTGATCGCCGTGCCCTACGACTGGGAATCCATGGCGCAGCTCGCCGAGCAACGCGGCAAGCCCGACTGGGCGCGCGCCCTGCGCAGCGGCTTCGTGCGCGACTGAGCGGAGGCGCACGGCGATCCAGCGGGGGCGCCGCCCGGGGGCGCGTAATGCATCTCAAGGAGGCAGCGGCACGGGCTGCGAATTCAGCTTGTAGACGACCCCGTCCTTCATCACGAAGCTCACCGACTTCATGAGGCTGATGTCCGCCGTGGGATCCCCGGGCACGGCGACCACGTCGGCCAGTTTCCCCGCGGCGAGCGACCCCAGGTCCCGGTCGCGCTTCAACAGCTGCGCCGCGTTGATGGTGGCCGCCTGGATCGTGAACATGGGCGGCATTCCCGCCTCGACCATCAGTTCAAATTCATGCGCATTCTGGCCGTGCGGGTACACCGCGGCGTCGGTGCCGAAGGCGATCTTCACGTGCGCCTTGTAGGCGCGGCCGGCGGTCGCCATGATGAGCGGACCGATGGCCGCCGCCTTGGCCGCCACCTGCTCCGGATAGTAGCCGGGCACCTTGGCCTGGCGCGCGACGAAGTCGCCCGCGGCGATGGTGGGCACGTACCAGGTGCCGTGCTCGACCATGAGCTTCATGTCCGCGGCGTCCATGAACGTGCCGTGCTCGATGGAGTCGACGCCGCCGATGACGGCGCGGCGAATCGCTTCGGCGCCGTGGGCGTGAGCCGCCACCGTGAATCCATAGTCGTGCGCGGTCTCGACGACGGCGCGGATCTCCTCGAGCGTGAGCTGGGAATTGTCGCCGCTCGCGCTTTCATCCAGCACGCCGCCCGAGGGCATGATCTTGATCAGATCGTCGCCGCGCTTGTAGTGCAGGCGCACCGCCTTGACGGCGGCTTCGGGGCTGTCGACGATGCCCATGGTCGGGCCGGGGTCCCCGGCGAGGTCCATTCGGTAGCCGTTGGTGGGATCGGCGTGGCCCCCTGTGGAGCCGATCGCCTGCCCGGCCGTGAAGATGCGCGGCCCGGGAAGGATCCCGGCGTTGATGGCGTTGCGCAGCGCGACCGATTCGTTGTCCTGATCCCCGAGATTGCGCACCGTGGTGAACCCGGCCAGCAAGGTCCGGCGCGCATACACGGTGGACCGCACGGCGTAGTCGGCGATGTTCCAATGGAACTGATCGACGTACTGCGTACGGCTGGTCTGCCCCGTGAGGTGGGTGTGGCTGTCGATGAGCCCGGGCATGCAGGTCTGGGACGACAGATCGATCTCGGCCGCGCCGGGCGGCGCGCCCGCCCCGGGCTGCACGTCCCGGATGCGGGGGCCGTCGATCAGGATCGTCGTGGGACCCAGAGTCTTGCCGGCGACGGTATCGATGAGGTGGCCGCAATGCACTGCCGTGATCGCGCCCGCCGGTGCGCCCGGCGCATCGGCGGCGGGCGCGGCCGCGGGGATCGCGACCAGCGCCAGGTTCGCCGCGAAAATCAGGCCGCGCATGCGAGAGCCAGAATGGCGTGGAGCAACACGTTGGCGCCTGCCGCCAGGTCGGCGGGCGAGGCGGCCTCGGCCTCGTTGTGGCTCAAACCGCCCGCGCAAGGGACGAATATCATGGCGGTCGGCGCAACCGCCGCCACGTTGCAGGAGTCGTGGCCCGCCCCGCTCACCATGTCCAGCGCCTCGTAGCCGAGAGCCGCGGTTGCCGCGCGCACCGCGCCGACGCAGGCGGGATCGAAGACCACGCCAGGCGCCTCCCAGGTGCAGCGGACGTCGCCCGCCAGCGCATGATGCGCGAGTGCCTCTCGGACGCACGCTTCGACTTCGGAGCGCAGCCCGGCGTACACGGTCGCGTCGGGATGCCGCACGTCGATGGTGAACCGCACGCGACCCGGCACGGTGTTGGGCGACCCCGGCGAGGTTTCGATGATGCCGACGGTGAGACGCGCCTCCGGGCCGCGCGCGGCGGCGGCCGCGTAAATCGCCGGCAGCACCTGCGCCAGCGCCCGCACCGGGTCGCGCCGCATGTTCATGGGCGTGGGACCCGCGTGGGCTTCCTGGCCCTCGATCACGGCCTCGTAACGGCACATGTTCTGGACCCCGGTCACGATGCCGATGGACTTGCCGTGTTGCTCGAGAATGGGCCCCTGTTCGATGTGAGCCTCCAAAGCCGCGAGCACCCGGGACCGCACCACCGGCGCGGCGGCTGCAATGCCGAGGCGCTCGAGCTCCTCGCGCACGCTGCGCCCCGCGCGGTCGGTGAGCGCGTGCGCGGCGGCGAGCGGCATGCGGCCGGACCACACGGCCGAACCCATCATGGCCGCCGGAAACCGGCATCCTTCCTCGTTGCACCAGACGGCGAGTTCGACGGGGTATCGGGTGGCGACGTCACGGTCGTTGAGCGATTCGATGACCTCGAGGCCCGCGAGGACCCCGTAGACGCCGTCGAACTTTCCGCCCGTGGGCTGGGTGTCCAGATGGCTGCCGGTCAGCACCACCGGCGCCGCATCGTCGGCGCCGGCCCGGTGCGCGAACAGGTTGCCGGCCGAGTCCTCGCGAACCGTGCATTCCGCCGCCTTCGCCCACGCCGACAGCAGCCGCCGCGCGGCCAGGTCGCCATCCGTCAGCGCCTGCCGGTTGCACCCGCCCCGCGGCGTTGCGCCGATGTCGGCCATGGCCATCAGCCTCGACCAGAGTCGGTCGCCGTTGACGCGGCAGGAGGCGGTCGTCGAGCTGTGTTCCGGCATGAGGTCCCCTTGGGGATGGGATAGTACTTGCCTTCGCGGCAATAGGGGAGACCCGGGGGCGGCCGGGATGCCGCTTGGGACCCGTGGGCGGGGTCCGCCACAGGGGGCAATTCAGGGGCTAAACACCCCCTCCGGACGGCATGCGTGAAGTGCGTCACCCGGCCGCATGACATGCGTGAACTGCGTCGAAGGATTGGAACTCTCCGCTATCCAACCCAAGATTCTGTCGCATAGCATTTGCGAGAGACAAATCAGTGGTGTGCGATGGGCGAGAGAATCCCGCCGCATTGCCCCGGCCGGGTTGGCCGGGTACCTGTTGGAATACTTTGGGAGCAGACGATGTCACGTGGGCCTTACCCCATCTTGTTAGCCTTGGCCATGTCGTTGCCCGGAGCGGCCCGGTCGCTCGGCTTGGGCGACATTCGCGTGGACTCCTCGCTCAACGAACCCCTTTCCGCACAAATCGACATCGTGGGCGCGACCCGCGACGAACTCGCCGCGCTCACGGCCAAGGTGGCGAATCGCGACGTGTTCCTGCACTACGCCGCTGACCGCCCGTCGTTTCTCGCCTCCGCCACGTTCAAGGTGGGATTGGACGGAGCCGGACGGCCGGTCCTGAACGTTCGATCGAGCGAGCCCTTCACCGACCCCGTGGTCAGCCTCTTGGTGGACCTGCGTTGGGGCAACGGCGAATTGATTCGCGAGTATCCGCTGTTGCTCGACCCTCCCGGATTCGCGTCGCCGAAGCCCGCCGCGCCCGCCGCCACCTCGACCGACGAACCGGCGGCACCGCGCGTAGCCGATGCGGCCGGCGCCGATCTCCCCGCCGTCGCTCAGGAATCGCCGGCGCGCGCCAAGCCGGCGAAGCCCGCCATCGAAACCGTGCCCGTGGACCGCACGGCCGAGACTGCCCACGCCGGACGCACCGCCGATGACTCCGCGCCGAGCCCCGCTGCCTCGAACGATCAGGGCGCCGCGACCCGTCATACGGTGGCGCCGCGCGAAACCCTGCGCGCCATCGTGCGCCGCGCCGGCGCGTCCACCGAGACCCGCGCGCAGCGCATGATGATTGCCGTGTTCCGCGCCAACCCGCATGCCTTCGGGGGCAACATCAACGTCATGCACGTCGGCGCCGTGCTCACCATTCCGTCGGAAGACGCGGTGACGGCCATCGATTCCGCGGATGCGAAGCGCGAGGTTCGCGCTCAGATGACGGCATGGCGGCTCAACGGCCGGCCCGCATCCGCACGCCGGCTCGCCGCGAGCGAGACAGCCGCGCCCCAGGCGGCGCAGGCTGCGCCCTCCGCGGCGGCGCAGTCTTCGGCCGCCGCAACGTCGCATGCGGCGACCGACGCGCCGGTCGCCGATATGCTCAAGGGGCGCGTGCAGTCGCTCGAGCAGGCGCTCGATGATTTGCACAAACAACTGGCGCAGGAGAACGCGGTCCTGGAGAACCTGAAGCAGCAGGCCGACCACGCCGTGCCGCAGCCGGCTCAAGCGGCCGGCCGTTCGGCATCGCAGCCGTCCCAGGCGCCGCATGCAGCCGGCGACCCGGATCCCGGCAGCGCTCCGTCCCCGACCATCGCGGCTGCGGTTCCCGCCGTCGCGGCTTCGGTTCCGCCCACAGCGGCTTCGGTTCCGCCCACAGCGGCTTCGGTACCGGCGAGTGCGGCACCGGCAACGGCGCCCGCGGCGAGCGGCGCGCACCCGGCCGCGCGCGTCGAGCTCATGCGCGCAGCGCCTCAAGAAGCAACGCCCTCCCCGGCCGATCTTGGCGCCGGCAAGAACTCCAGCGACAACCGATTGTTCGGCACCATTGGTCTCGCCATCGCCCCCGCGATGGCGCTCGTCGTCGGCGGAGTGGTGTTCGTCCGCCGGCGCGCGCTGAAGGCGCTCGAGCGCGCGCGCCAGCCCGCCCGCACCGAGGAGCCGAAGACCGGCTCCGCGCCGCCGGACGAGGCGCAGCCAGCTGTGGAAGCCGCCGCTCCGCCGCCCCGGACGGCAGAGCCGATCAAGGCCGCCGTGGCCACCACTTTCGTTGCGCCGCCGATCGCGCGGTCCGCCGCGAGAGCCCCGATTGCAACGGCCGCGCCGATCGAGCCGCCTCCCGCACGGGAGACTGCGCACGCTCCCACCGATCAGACCACCCAGGAATTGGAGATCGACACGGAACTGCTCGAGCGCTCGTATCTCGACGCGCTCGCGATCGATACCCTTGGCATCGACACCTCGGAGACCGGGAGGAACGCCGCCCCCCCTGCGCCGGCGGACACCGCGCACGAGCGTTCCGCGATCCAGAGCCGGGCCGACGTCACCGCCGCGTATCCGGCCGATGACGGGGACTTCGTGGCGCACGATGCCACGGGCACGGGCCTCGAAACGGTCGCCCTGGACGCATCGGAGCTCGACACGGCGATCGAAGCTGCCGATCTGCACACGGCAATCCTCGAGTCGGCCAAGATCGGCCCGGACGCAATCGACCCTGTCAACGCCTCGGCCGGCGCACCCAAGCCGAAGCTCGACTACAACCTCACCGACCTGGACGCGACCGCGGAACACATCCATGCACAGCATGTTCAAATGCCGAGCGCGCTCCACGATCACGCGGTGGTGTCCGAACGCCGCATGAACATCGTCGACGTGCTGAAGGCGGCGATCGAGCGCGATCCGCAACGCCGGGACCTGCAGATGAAGCTGTTGGAAACCTATTACGCCGCGGCTGCCATGAATCGCCGCGCCTTCCTCGACGTCGTGGTCAGATTATCCCGCGCGCGCGACATGCTCACCGCCGAGGACTGGCAGCAGGTGGAAAAGATGGGCGAGGAAATCGCGCCGACCGACGCGCTGTTCCTGGATTCGTCCAAGGACGACGCAGCCGCCGCCTGACCGGGTACCGGCTTCGCCCGCCGGCCGGAAGCTTGCGCCCCCGCCGCGGCGGGCGGCGCCCCCCTACGATGCCGTGATCGCCGCCTGAGGCGTGGACGGAGCGGGACGGGTCCCGTTCAGCTTGATGTTCAACCGCAGTTCGTTCGCCGAGTCGGCGTTTCGGATCGCCTCATCGTAGGAGATCTCGCCCTCGTTGTAGAGCTCGAACAGCGACCAGTCGAATGTGCGCATGCCGAGTTCGCGCGATTTGGCCATGATGGTCTTGATCTCATGGAATTCCCCCTTGAGGATCTTCTCGGCGATGATCGGGGTGTTGATGAGGATCTCCATGGCGGCCCTGCGGCGGTTGCCGTCGCTGGTGCGGATCAGTCGCTGCGAAACGATCGCGCGCAGGTTGCTCGACAGGTCCATCAGCAATTGATTGCGCCGTTCCTCGGAGAAGAAATTCACGATTCGGTCGATGGTCTGATTGGCGCTGTTCGCGTGCAGAGTTCCGAGGCACAGATGGCCGGTCTCCGCGAACGCGATGGCGTGCTCCATGGTCTCGGTGTCGCGGATTTCGCCGATCAATATGACGTCGGGCGCCTGCCGCAGCGTGTTCTTGAGCGCGTGGTGCCAGGAATGCGTGTCGATTCCCACCTCGCGGTGAGTGATCAGGGATTGCTGCGACTGGTGCACGAACTCCACCGGATCCTCGACCGTGATGATGTGCCCCGAGTGGGAACGGTTGCGATGGTCGATCATGGCGGCGAGCGAGGTGGACTTGCCGGACCCGGTGGCTCCCACCACCAGCACGAGTCCCCGCTTCGTCATGACGATGTCCTTGAGAATCTCCGGCAGGGCGAGCGTCGCGAAGCTCGGAATCTCGGCTGGAATGGTCCGAATCACCATGCCCGTGCATTGCTGCTGCACGAAGACGTTGACGCGAAATCGCGCCACCTCGGGTATCGAGATGGCGAAATTGCACTCCAGATCCTTCGCGAACTCATCCCGCTGCCGCTGATTCATCAACGACAGGGCGAACTGCCGCGCCATGGCCGCGCTCAGCTTTTGCGGAGCCAGGGGCTGCATCTTGCCGTTGGTCTTCATGGTGGGCGGAAAATTGGCGGAGATGAACAAATCCGATCCGCCCGCCCGTGACATCGCCGTCAAAAGCTTGGTCATGAAGGCCCGCGCCTGTTCCTGCGGCTGTGTCGACATCACGTTCCTCGATGATGATTCCGCGGCCAATATAGCCCCCGGACGGATCACCGATCCGCGAAGCGGTTATCATATGGCCGAAGCGCGTGGAGGATTTATCGTCAATGGAGGGTGAGCGACCCGATCGCATGCCGGCGCGCGGGCAGGTCTGCGCCGTTTGGGTCACCTATCATCCGGAGGGGGACGTCGCCGCCCGCGTGCGGCGGGTCCTTCCGCAGGTCGGTGCCACGCTGCTCGTCGACAACGGGTCCTCGGATGCAGAATTGCGGGCGCTGCGCGATCTCGCGCTCGAAAGCCCCGTGAGGCTCATCTGCAATTCCGAGAACTTGGGCATTGCGCGCGCGCTCAACATCGGCGTCGAGCGCGCCCGGGCGGAGGGCTACCCCTTCGCTCTGCTGCTCGATCAGGACACGCTCGCCGACGAGGACCTGGTCGAACGATTGTCGGCGGCGCTGGCCGCTCATCCCGAGGCCGGCCGCGTGGCGGCCGTGGGCTCGCGGTTTCGTGACCCGACCGGGCGCTCGAACGAGCCGATCCGACTCGGTCCGCGCAGCGACCAATGGGAAGAGGTCGAATCCGTGATCACCTCCGGTTGTCTGCTGTCGGTGCCTGCCTATGCGACGATAGGGCCGTTCCGGGACGACTTCTTCATCGATCACGTGGACACTGAGTATTGCCTGCGGGCATGGGCGGCGGGATTCCGGGTCATCGAGACCCGGCGGCCGCTCATGTCGCACACGGTCGGATCGCCCACTTCGCACAGGGTGTTCGGTTCGCCGACCTGGACCACCAATCATCCGCCCGACCGGCGCTACTACATCGCGCGCAACAACACGGTGTTGCTGCGCGAGTACCGCAAGCCGGGTCGCGGTCCCTGGGTCGTGAAGAGCATCGTACGGTGCCTGCGGCTGTGCCGCCGCATCGCCTTCTTCGAGCGCGACAAGGGCAGCAAGATATTCGCCGTCTGGCAGGGATGGTGGGATGCGGTGCGCGGCCGGATGGGTCCGCGATGGCCCCGGACGGTGCGTTGAGATAGGCTCGCCGATTTGACAGAATCCGGACGAGCTGTGACCGAAGCCTCGCGTTCGACGTCTCGCGGTCGAGAGCCTGCCGGCGACGGCGATTTTGCGATAGCCCGCTCAGGAGCGCCCGGGCGTCGGCTCTAAGATGCGGCGACGGCAACGGGAGTTCATGGATGCGTTTCATTCTGGCCTTGATCTTCGCGGCGGGGCTCGGCCTCGCCGGTTGCGGCGGCGGCGGCGGCGACCCAAGCGGCGGCAGCGGTGGCAGCGGCGGCAGCAGCAGTGGCGGCAGCGGTGGCAGCGGCGGCAGCAGCAGCGGCGGCAGCAGCGGCGGAACGCCCACTCCGCCGGCGATTTCGTCGCTCTCGCCAGCGAGCGCAACGGCCGGCGGCGCGGCATTCACGCTGACCGTCAACGGCAGCAACTTCGTGCCCTCCTCGGTGGTGGACTGGGCCGGCACCGGACTTGCGACGGCCTACGTGAGCGCCACGCAGATCACGGCGCAAGTGCCGGCGGGCGACGTCGCCGCCGCCGGAAGCGCGAGCGTCACCGTGGTCAATCCGGCGGCGAGCGGCGGAACCTCCAAAGCGGCGACCTTCACGATCGGGGCGGCGCCGGGCTCCGGGCCGGCACTGGTCCAGTACAACGTTTATCAAACTCAGAGCAATGACACCCAAGTGAACTCGACGGTGTCGTTCAA
The DNA here is from genome assembly GCA_963707765.1 of uncultured Gammaproteobacteria bacterium. Classification (GTDB taxonomy): domain Bacteria; phylum Pseudomonadota; class Gammaproteobacteria; order Steroidobacterales; family Steroidobacteraceae; genus Bog-1198. Next base: position 2,058,135 of record CAVPQZ010000001.1, read on the forward strand.
CAACCTCACCAAGAAGGGCGACATGATCTGGATCGCGGTGACGGTGAGCGACTATGCCGGAGTGCATCAGATTTCCGTCTCCGACACGCAGGGCAATACCTACACCCTGCTCGATCAGGTGAACGACCCGTTGCCGGGCGCGCAAACGGTGGCGCATTTCTATGCGGCGAACATCGCCGGCGACAGCGCCGCGCCCGACACCGTGACCGTCAATTGGAGCACCGATGATTACAAGGGCGTGCTGATCGCTGAAATTTCCGGAACCACCGCCGCGCCGCTGGTAGGCCACGCCAGCAACGATCAGGATGGCAATGTCACTGCATTGCCCGCAGGCCCCAACAACGTCACGGCGGGTCCCATCACCGTCGCCTCCGGGCAGGTTCCGGCCTTGCTGGTTGCCCTCAGCATGGACACCACCGGCGGCTCCGGCGACCTGGGCGGCAGCGGCGCGAGCGGCCCGTCGGCGGGGACCGGCATGACCCAGGTCGACATGATCTGGGATTGGGGCGCGAACGTCGCGACGTTCATCACCGCGCCGATCAGCAGCGCCGAGAGTGTGACGGCGGTGTTCACGGCGGCGGCGGTTGCGGATTCGTACGCGACGGTTGGCGCGGTCTTTTACTGACCGGGGAAGTAGGCCGGCCGCGCTCTCACGCCGCCGAAGGTCACGGGCGGCTCGCACCCGCCGCGATTGAACGGCCTCGCCCGCCGGAATTGACTTAGTCCGGGGGGCGTTCCAGTATCGCAGCCGCGGTTGGGATCAGACCTGTCGGTCACCGGGGCTATTTCTTGAGGCGACACATCGGACTGCGCCGGCGTTGGTGGGTGGCGCTGCTGCTGCCCGGCCTCCTGCTGCGCGCGCTGATTCCCATCGGCTTCATGCCGATGGCCGGCCCCGGTTTCACCCTGCGGATCGTGGTGTGTCCCGGCTACGCCCCGCTGCCGCCGGCCGACCCCGCCGGGCACGCGGCGCCCATGGATATGTCCATGGGCATGTCCATGGACATGCCCATGGATGCGATGGCCCCCCCGGCGCATCCGCCGCCGGACGCCGCGCCTTCCGGCAAGCCCGCCCCGGTTCATCCGGACCAAGGCAGCTGCCCCTACGGCGCCGGCCCGGCGCTCGGCGCTCTCCCGGAATTCGCCACGCTCAAGCCCCTGGCGCCGCCGCCGCCCGGCCTCGCGGTCCCGGAAGCACAGATCGATTTCTTTACCGTCTCATTCCGCGCGCAATCGCCGCGCGGTCCTCCCGCCTGACCGAAGACCCCAGCGCGTCCGCCTGTCGAAGCGGCGCATGATCGCGCGTGCGGGCTTTGCCCGCCGCGCCGGTATTCGAGTCCGCCAAGCGAGGAAAACGGTCATGTCATGTGCCTGCCGAGATAATGGATGGGGCGCCCCGGCATGGGGCTTTGGATTGATGTTGGGTTCGGTGTTGAGCTTGGGAATGGGGCCGCCGCGGGTGCTCGCCTGTGCCTGCGGTTGCGGGGTGTTCGACGTCGGCACCGCCACCATGCTGCCCAGCGAGTTGGGGCTGCAGTTGTACGCCGAGGACGATTACCAGGATCAGGATCAGAATTGGGTCGGTTCGCACGCAGGCCCCGCGTCCGCCAACACTGACAAGGAGATCGAGACGAACTTCGGCAGTCTGGGAGCCGACTACCAATTCACGAACGACTGGGGTGCGGCGGTGCGCGTGCCGTATTGGAACCGGATTTTCCGCACCGACATCGGCACGCCGCAGGCGCCGGATGTGACCACGTTCCGCCACAGCGCGCTCGGTGACATCCAGATCACGGGACGCTACACCGGCTTCTCGCCCGATCTATCCACGGGCGTGACGATGGGGTTGAAGCTCGCGACGGGGGATTGGACTTACCCCAACTTCGACCGCGACACCTCGATCGGCACCGGAACCACCGACCTGCTGCTCGGCGCCTACCACCTGGGCGCCATCGGCGACAGCCACGCCCGATGGTTCGCGGAAGGCTTGCTCGACCGCGCCTTCAACACGCGCGAGGGCTACCGGCCGGGCAACGAGCTGGACGTGGCGGCGGGCGCCTTGTACGAAGGCATCCCCCTCGGCCAAAGCGGCTCGCTCACCGCGGTCGCGCAGGTCATCGGTTCGGACCGGCATCACGACAGCGGCATCAACGCCGATCCCGACAACAGCGGCTATCGCCGCGTGTTGTTGTCGCCGGGGGTCGAAGCGGCCTTTGGCCGCTGGAAGTATTATGCCGACGCGGAGTTCCGGGTTTATCACTACGCCAATGCGGCGCCGTCGGTGGCGGTCGAAGGCACGCAGGGCCAGCTCGTGGCGCCGGTGCTCCTAAAAGTCATGGTGAGCTATCACTTTTGATTTGAGCGGTCTGCCGTTCGAGCGCCGGCACGAGGTCGGCAACCGAATCGATGACGAGGTCGGCGCCGGCGGCGCGCAGCGCGTCGCCGGCCCCCGACAAACGCCGCTGGCGTTCGGCCGACGGCAGGGCCTCGAAGGCCCGCAGCGAGAGGCCGACCGCATTGCCCGAGGCCACGCCGACCGTGAAGGCGCCGGCTGCCTTGCCTTCTCCGATCCCGACCTCGGCGTCGTCCACCTTGACCACCCGGGACAGCGGCCACACCCCGAGCTCGGCGCAGGCCTTGTAGATCATCAGCGGCGACGGCCGTCCTGCCGGCGTCTCGCCGGAGCACACCAGATGCTCCGGGGTGTACCCCTGGGCCGCCGCGCGTGCGAGCACCGGCTGCATCATGTCGCGCGTGTAGCCGGTGGAGGACGCCACGCGCAGACCCTCGGCTCGAAGGCGCTCGAAGGTTTCGCGTGCGCCGGGGATGAGCGTCGAGGCGTGCGCGGCATGATCCCGCATCAGCGGCCCGAGGCGCACCATGATCGCTTCGACGTCGGCCGGACCTGAAGGCCGCCCGTGACGGTCGCGCCAGGCCGCAGCCACCGTCGGCTCCGCGAGCAGCGCTCGCACGTGATCGACTTTTGCCTTGCCCATGTCGCGCCGCGCCGCGGCTTCCTCCAGCGGGATGCCCTCGGAACCGAACGCCTCGATCAGCGCCCTGACCGGCGCTTCGCACCCGAAATCGACCATGGTGCCGGCCCAATCGAATATGACCAGGTCGAAGTGATCTTTGAGGCTCATGCTGCCGCCGCTCCCAAGAAAATACAAAGTTTTTCGCCTCCGGCCGCCGCCGCCCGGATGGCGGCTATAGTACACGCCCGGCGGCCGGCGTCATCAGGCTGTAACACGCGCTGGGCTTCATGTCCGCTGTTCCGTCGCCACGAGTCCCATGTCCCAAACGATCGCCCGCTGGTTTCGCACGGCCTCGCCGCTCGCCTTCACGGTGTTCGCCTCGCTCGCGGGCTTTGCGACCTACTTTTCGATGTACGCGTTCCGCAAGCCGTTTGCGGCCGCCACCTTCGGCGTCCCCGACGGATGGGGTTATGCCCTGGATTTCAAGATCGCGCTGGTGATCGCGCAGGTGCTGGGCTACGCCACGGCCAAGTTCGTGGGCATCAGCGTGATCTCCGGCATGCAGCCGACCTATCGCGCCCGTGCGATCCTCGGCCTCATCGGCGGATCGTGGGCCGCGTTGCTCGTCTTCGCCGTGGCGCCGCCGCTCCTGAAAGTGTCGGCGATGTTCTGCAACGGACTGTGCCTCGGGATGATCTGGGGACTGGTGTTCGCCTACATGGAAGGCCGGCGGGTCTCCGAGATCCTGGGCGCCGTGCTGTGCGCGAGCTTCATCGTCTCCTCGGGCGCGGTCAAATCCGTGGGCATCTGGCTGATGCACCGCTTCGAAGTCCCGGTGTTCTGGATGCCGGCCGCCACCGGCCTGGTGTTCGTTCCCGCACTCATCGCCGGAGTCATCGGGCTCGCATCGCTCCCTCCCCCGAGCGCGGAGGACGAGGCGGCGCGGGTGCGGCGCGCGCCCATGAACGGGCACGAGAGGCGCGCATTTCTCGCGGATTACGGGCTCGGCGTCGCGTTGCTCGTGATCACCTACGTGTTCGCGACGGCGCTGCGCGATTTTCGCGACAATTTCGCGGCCGAGTTGTGGACGGCGCTCGATTTCGCCGACCCGGGTTCCGTGTTCACCTATTCGGAAATTCCGGTGGCTGCCGTGGCGCTGGTGGCGCTGGGCGTCATCGTGAAGGTGAAGGACAATGTCCGGGCGCTGGCCGTCATCCACGGCATCGTTCTGCTGGGACTCGTGCTGCTCGCCGCCTCGACGCTGGCATTCGACGCCGGCTGGCTCGGTCCGCTGCCGTGGATGATCGCGAACGGCGCGGGACTGTATCTCGTCTACACGCCGTTCAATGCCATGCTGTTCGACCGGCTCGTGGCGGTCAGCGGACGCGTTGCGAACGCCGCCTTCCTGATCTACATCGCGGACTCGGCGGGCTATGCCGGCAGCTGCGGATTGCTGCTGTGGCGGAATTTCGGCATGGTGCACGTGAAGTGGCTGGCCGTGTTCCGGTATGCGACCTATGCGACCGCGGTCGCCGGCATCCTGCTGGTATCGCTATCTGTCGTCTATTTCAACGCGCGCTCGCGAGCGGCGCGCGGTATCCTTCCCGCATGCAACGTTCCCTAGCCCGCTGGCGCTGAATCATGGCGGCTCCGCGTCCCCCCGGGTTCGACACCCTGAGCCTGCATGCCGGCCAGCATCCGGACCCCGTGCATGGCGCCCGTGCCGTGCCGATCTATCAGACGACGTCCTACGTCTTCTCGGATACCGATCAGGCGGCGGCGCTGTTCAATCTCGAGCGGCCGGGTTACGTGTACAGTCGGATCTCGAATCCGACGGTGGCGGTGCTCGAGGAGCGCCTGGCGGCGTTGGAGGGCGGCGTCGGCGCGGTGTGCACGGCCAGCGGCATGGCGGCGATGCACATCGCCATCGCGACCATCCTCGGCAGCGGCGATCACATCGTCGCCTCCTCGTCGCTGTACGGCGGAACCATGAGCCTGCTGAGCGCGACGCTGCCCCGCTTCGGCATCACGACGACGTTCGTGAACCCGCGCGACCTGGATGGATTTCGCGCCGCGCTTCGGCCGCAGACCCGCCTGGTGCTGGGCGAGACCATCGGCAATCCGGGCCTCGAGGTCATCGACATTCCAGCGCTGGCCGGGATTGCCCACGCCGCCGGCGTGCCGCTGTTGATCGACAGCACCTTCGCGACGCCCTGCCTCTGCCGGCCCCTGGACCACGGCGCCGACCTCGTGATGCACTCGCTGACCAAGTGGATCGGCGGCCACGGGGTTGCCATCGGCGGCGCGGTCATCGACGGCGGCCGGTTCGACTGGGAGCGTTCGGGAAAATTTCCCACGCTCACGCAGCCCTCCGCCAGCTATCAGGGACTCGTCTTCAGCGAACAATTCGGGCCGGCCGCATTCCTCATGCGCGCGCGCACCGAAGGGCTGCGTCAATTCGGCGCCTGCATGTCGGCGCTCAACGCCTTCCAGCTGCTGCAGGGCGTCGAGACCCTGAGCCTGCGCATGCACCGCCACGTCGAGAACACCCTGGCGGTGGTGCGGTTCCTGCGCGACAACGAGGCGGTGGCCTGGGTGGTGCATCCGAGCCTGCCCGACCATCCCGACCACGCGCTAGCAGCGCGGCTGCTGCCGCACGGCGCGGGTTCCATGGTCAGCTTCGGCATCCGCGGCGGCCGCGCCGCCGGCGCGAAGTTCATCGAGTCGCTGCGCCTCGCGAGTCATCTGGCGAACGTCGGCGATGCGCGGACCCTGGTGATCCACCCCGCGACCACGACGCATCAGCAAATGTCCGCCGCGCAGCTCGCGGCCGCCGGCATCGGCGAGGACATGATCCGGCTGTCCGTCGGCATCGAATCCGCGGAGGACATCATCGGCGACCTGGGCCAGGCCCTGCGGACCGCCGCGCGCCGACGATGAAGGCGGCCCATGCAACTCTGCGTTGACGGACGGTGCGTGTATGCGGCCACCGGCGGGCGGGCTCACGCGGCCGGCCCCTTGGCCGTGCTCTTGCACGGCGCCGGCATGGACCACTGCGCCTGGGCGCTGCAAAGCCGGTGGCTCGCCTTTCACGGGTGGAACGTGCTGGCCCTGGATCTTCCGGGACACGGCGCCTCGGCCGGAGCTCCGCTGCCGAGCATCGGCGCGATGTCCGCGTGGCTCATCGCGCTGCTGAACGGGTTTCCCGCCGCGGACCTCACCCTCATCGGGCATTCCATGGGAGCGCTGATCGCGCTCGAGACGGCCGCCGCGCTGCCGGCGCGGATTCGGCGCATCGCGTTGATCGGCGCGGCCGCGGCCATGCCCGTGCATCCGGATTTGCTCGCGGCGGCCAAAGCCGACGACCACGCGGCGATCGACATGGTGAATCTGTGGGGCCATGGATTTCGCGCCGGCCTCGGCGGGAGTCCGGCTGCCGGCCTGTGGATGACGGGCATCGGCGCGCGGATCCTGGAGAGCGCCCGGCCCGGCGTACTGCATGCGGATCTCGCAGCCTGCGCTGAATTCGCGGGCGGCATGGCAGCCGCGGCGCGGGTGACGGCCTCGGCACTGGTGTTCTGCGGCGAAAAGGATCAGATGACGCCGCTCAAAAGCGGCCGGGCGCTCGCCGCCGCCCTGCCCCGCGCCACCCTGGTGGTGGCGCCGGCGGCCGGGCATATGCTGCCCGCCGAACGCCCCGACGAACTCCTGGCGGCGCTCGCCCGGCATCTGCGTGACGAGGCGGCCGCGACCGCCTGACTCGCGCGGACCTCGGCGCCGGCGTCACTCCATGTCGGGATAGGGGCCCTTGCCGCCCTCGGCGATGAAGCGCCGGACCCGCTCCGTAAGCACCGGCAGCGGCACCGAACCCAGCTGAAGCACGGTGTCGTGGAAAGCCCGGATGTTGAAGCGCTCGCCGAGCGCCTTTTCCGCCTCCGCGCGCGCTTCGAGAATGGCCTTCTCGCCGAGATAGTAGGACAGCGCCTGGGCGGGCCAGGCGATGTAGCGGTCCACCTCGGTTTCGATTTCTCGGTCCGGCAGCGCCGTGTACTCGCGCATGTATGCAATGGCCTGCATCGCGCGTCCAGCCCTCCGAGTGGATGCCGGTATCGACGACCAGGCGCACGGCGCGCCAGATCTGGTAGCCGAGCATCCCGAAGCGATCGTACGGCGTGTCGTACATGCCCATCTCCAACCCGAGCTTTTCGCAGTAGAGCGCCCACCCCTCGCCGAACGCCGATATGTAGGTGTGCTGCCGGAACTCGGGTTGGTCTTTGTGCTCCATGGCGATGGGCATCTGGAAGGCATGGCCGGGCGCCGACTCGTGCAGCGTGAGGGCGGTGAGATTGTAGAGCGGGCGGCTGGGCAGGTCGTAGGTGTTCACGAGATACACGCCCGGGCCGCCACGCCCGGCCGTATAGAAAGGAGCGAGGTCCTCCGGCACCGGCTGGATCGCGAAGCGCATCCGGGGCAGGTAGCCGAAGAACTGCGAAGCCTTGCCGTCGAAGCGCTTCGCGATCCAAGCCGCGCGCATCAGCAGCTCCTCGGGGGTCTTGGCGTAGAATTTCGGGTCGGTGCGCAGTTCGGCGAGGAAGGCGGGGAATTCGCCCGCGAATCCCGCGTCGTGCATCGCCTCGACCATCTCGCCGTGCAGCCGCGCGACTTCGGCCACGCCCAGCGCATGGATCGCCGCCGGCTCGAGATCGAGCGTCGTGAACTCCCGGATCTTGGCGCGGTAGAATTCCCGCCCGTTCGGCAGGTCCCGCGCCGCCAGCGTGGTTCGAGACCCGGGCACGTATTCGTTGCGCATGAACGCGAGCAACTCCCGGTAGGCGGGCTGCACCGCGTCGCGGATGATCGCCACCGCCTGCGCCCGCAGAGCCTCCTGCTCCGCCGGCGCAATACCCGGCATGTCCCGGAACGGCGTGTAGAACAGGCTGGCCGCCGGCTCCGCCTCCGTGACCGCGGTGATCGAGGCATCGCGGCCCTCCATGGTGACGCGGGGCGGCGTGAAGCCGCGCTTCACCCCGGCGCGCATTTCGTCCATTTCCTCGTGAAAGTACCGCGGGATCTGCCTCATCTGGGCGATCCAGTTGCGGTAATCCGCCCGCGTGCGAAACGGGCGCCGCGCCGTGTAGCCGAGATTGGTCCAGAACGTGGTGTCGGAGTTGGCCGGCATCTCGAAATCGCGGAACCGCTGATTCGCGATCAGCACTTCGATCTGCGGGCGGTAGACGTCGTAGTTCAGCCGCTCTTGCGGCGACAACGCGGCCCGGGGGATGGCGCGCAATTGCCGCAGCACGTTCTCCCAATAGCGCAGTCGCGCGGCCTCGGCGTCCGGGTCCGCCTTCGGAAGGTAATCCGCGATCGGCTTCTGGCTGTCCTCGTCGTCGGGAAATTGCGCTTGGCGCCAGGCCCATTCGGACGTGTAGAGGGACTTGAGTTCGGCATCCGCGCTTCGCATCGATGCACCCGCCGGCCAGGCGGCCGCGCCGATGAGCGTAAGGACGAGCGCAATTCCAGGGGCGGCGAAGGCGTTCATGGCAATCTTTTACCAGAGTCGCCGCCCCGGGTGTGCGGGATTCCGGCGGGCGGAGGCGCGCGTGAGGCCCCCGCCCGCCGATCAACCCCACGCGTTCAACGATGGTCGTGCTTGATCAACTCCCGCAGGCGCTCCTGCGTGACGCGCTCGGCAACCCGCGGCGATGCCTCTGCGGTCGCCCTGTTCGTGGCGGCATAGTGCGCGTTGAAGTCCGCCAGGACCGCGGCCACCGCCGGGCCATGGTCGCCCGCGATGAAGAACCGCTCGTTGCGCAGGTCCGTCGCGCCGATCCGCGCGATGCGGCTGGGGCCGTCGGCCGGCGTGCCGGTGGGCGATCCGGAGCGGGTCGACGTGTAGGCCACCAAGTAGCTGATGGCCACGCCGCCCGTTCCGGTTTCCGTCAGCGTATAGCTCAAGGTCAATCGCGCGTTTCCGGTGATCGTGCCGAGCGCGAGCGGATCGTCCGTGAAGTAGGTGTCGGCCGCGCTCAAACTCGTGAACGTCTGCGTCGGAACCAGCACCTGGCTGCCGTTCTTCACCTCGAAGGTGAGGTTGCTGAAGCCGCTGCCGTAGCTGCCGAAGTCGAGGAGCCCCAGCGTGATGGTGTTGGTGTTGGCCGCCTTCAGGTTGAAGTCCTGGGTGTTGGTCACCGTGTACGTTTTGCTTCCCGTGCCGTTGATGTAGTTGGCGCCCAGCACGCCCGCCCCGAAGATGATCGAGCTGCTCGCTTGCAGGTTGTTGTACACCACGGTATTGAGGGTGGGGCTGGTCAGATAGGTCGTCGTCACGCTCGTCGTCGGGTTCCCCATGGCCTCACCGTAGGCCGCGTAGCCGTTCGACGAATTCGTCGGATTGCCGAACCAGGTTCCGGCGATGTTGCCCTCGGCCAGCGTATAGACGCCCGCCGTGTTCGTGGGGGACGTGGCGGTCGCCAGCGCCGACTGGGTGGGACTCGTTACCGCGTTCTCGGCCGTGACGTTGCTGATGGCATTGCCCGTCGCACCCGTGGCATGGCTCTCGGAATAGCCCGTGACGGTGTTGACGGACGTGGCGTTGGAGGTGGCGTTGGCCGTTCCGCCGGTGGTGCTGTACAGCGAGCTTGCCGTGGCATCGGCCTGGATCTGATTGTCGCTGGTCGAACTCGCGATCGCCGTCGCCGTCGCGGTCGCGGTGCCGGGTCCCGTGCTGCCCGATCCGCCGGCCCCGTTGGCCGTTGCATTCGCGAGGGCGGTATACGGGGAGGTGAGGCTGGTGGTGGCGGTAGCCGCGCCGCCGGTACCGGCGGACGCGGTACCGCCGGTGGCGGTGACGCCGCTGGTGAGGTAGGGCGTGCCGCTCGCCGTCGAGACCAGGTACAGCGCCGCCGTGGCCGCGCCCGCCTTGCCCGCCGTGCCGCTGGTGGTGCTGCCGCCGCTGCCGCCGTCGGCGTAGATGTTGGCATCGATGTAGGCGGCGGACCCATCAGTGTAGGGCGTGGTGCTCGAGCCCAGGCTGGAGCTCGCCGCGCCGCCGGCGCCGGCCGTACCGGTGGAGGACGTCCCGCCGTTGCCGCCGTAGGCATACTGATAGATGTACAGGTTGCCCGTGGTCGCGGCCGACACCGCGTTGGTCAGCGTCGAGGCCGCTCCGGCGCCGCCTTTCGCGTCCAGATAGCCCGTGCCGCCGTTGCCGCCGTACTGATAGGCCTGGACATTGGCCTGGCCGCTGCCCGTGGTGGCGGAGGCCGTCGCGGTGCCGACGCCGCCGGCGCCGCCCGTCTTCCCTGCGCCATAGCCATATCCACCATTTCCGCCCTCCCCTGTGCTATCGGCAGTCGCGTTTTGGGTACCGCTGGCGTCGGCCGTGGCACTCGACGTCGCCGCACCGCCCGCGCCGCCGGAGCCGGATGCACCCGAGGTGTTGGCCCCGCCGTTGCCGCCGTCGACGTTCAGATTGACCGACGCCGAGCCCGCGCTGCTGGTGGCGCTGATCGACCCGGTATTGGCGCTGCCTGCATGGGCTGTCGCCGTACCGCTGGTATTGCCCCCGCCGCCGTAGTTGGCGGTGCCGGTGATGGTGATCGAACCCGTGGTCGAGGCGTCGGCGCTCAGCGTGGCGATGCCGCCGCCGCCACTCGTGCCGCTGCTGCTGGCGGAGCCGCCGTTGCCAGCGTAGGAATCCAGGGTGACGTTGACGTTGCTGGCCGCGGTATTGGTGAACGGCGTCCCGGAAGTGCCGAAGGTCACCGACGCGGCGCCGCCCTTGCCGGCGGTCCCCGAATCCGTGTTACCGCCGTTTCCGGCATCGGCCACCAACGTCATATAGGCGGTGCCCGACGTGCTGGCCGAGACCGCACTGTTGGTCAGCGTCGCAGCGCCTCCGGCGCCGCCCGCGGCCCCGCTCGAGCCGGCGCCACCGTTACCGCCATACTGAGTCGCGGCAACGGTGGCATTGTCGCCGGCGCCGGCCGTCGCCGATGCGGTGGCCGTGCCGACGCCGCCCGATCCCGCCTTTTTCCCGCTGCCCGTGGCGCCGCCGCCGTTGCCGCCCTCGGCCGTGGCGGACACCGACGCCGTAGCGCCACTGGTGCCGGTCATGGTGCTGGTCGCCCCCGCCCCCACCGCCCCGTTCCCGTTGGTGGAACTGCCGCCGCCGGTGCCCCCGTAGGCGCCGCCGGCCGCGGTCAGGGCGCCCGTGGTATCGGCCACACTGGTGACCATTCCCGTCCCCGCGGTTTCCTCCGTTCCGGATTGCGTGCTTCCGCCGGCGCCGCCGTGGGCCGCTAGGCTGAGGCTCACAGTGCCCGCGGCGGTGTTCGTGTACTCGGCGGTGGTGGTGCCGATGGTGCTGCTGGCGGCGCCGCCCTTGCCCGCGGTGCCGGTGTCGGTGGTGCCGCCGCTGCCGCCGGTCGCATTCTGGGTAAGGGACAATGCACCGCCCGTAGTGCTCGCCACCACATCGCCGACGAGGGTCTCGGCCTTCCCGGCACCGCCGGTCGCGCCGGAATAGCCGGTGCCACCGTTGCCGCCAGTGAAATTCACCTGGGCAGCGGCGTTGCCCGTGGTCGAGGTCGCTGTGGCCTTGCCTGTGGCGGCGCCGCCGGCGCCGCCGACGCCGGTCGCCCCATAGGCATAGCCGCCGTTGCCGCCGCCCGCCGAGATGTAGCTCGAGGCGGTGTTCGAACTGGCGGCCGTGGCCACCGTAGTATCGCTGGCGGCGCCGCCCGCACCGCCGGTTCCCGAGACCGCCGATCCATGATCGCCGCCGTTGCCCCCGCTCGCGTAACCATCGACCGTTGCGGCATGCGAGCTGGTTTCCGTGAGCTTGGTAGACGCCGCCCCGCCGGCCGTGGCCGCCGCGGCGCCGCTGCTGTTGCCGCCGGCGCCGCCATTCGCGCTGCCCGTGACGCTCAACGCGCCCGTGGTATCGCCCACGCTCGCCACCGTGCCGGTGCCGGCCGCACCCGCGGTCCCCGACGTGGTCCCCCCGGCGGCGCCGCCATTGGCTTGCAGTGAGACGCTGATGGTGGCGGCCGATGCGTTCGTGAACTTGCTGGCGGTGGTGCCGAGCGTGCTGCTGGCGTTGCCGCCCGCACCCGCCGTGCCCGTGTCCGTCGAGCCGCCGACCCCGCCCTGCGCGTTCTGGGTGAGTTGCAGCGTGCCCGTCGTACTGCCGCTCACCGCATCCAGCAAGGTCGACAGACCGCCCGCACCGCCCGTGGCGCCGCTGTAACCGGCGCCGCCGTTGCCGCCGGTCTGCGTCACCGACGCATTCGCCGTGCCCGACGTCGAATTGGCCGCTGCCGTGGCCGACCCGGTGCCGCCGGCTCCGCCGCTATTCCCGTTTCCGTATCCATAACCACCGTTGCCGCCGGAGGCGCTGACGGACACCTGCGCATTGCCTCCCGTGCTGGTGCCGGTCGCCGCCGCGGTGCCCGTATTCCCGCCGGCGCCGCTGGTGCTGGTGCTGCTGTAGCCGCCGTTCCCGCCGCTCGCCTCGGCGGTGACCCCTAAGCCTCCCGCGCTCATCACCGTGGCGCTCACCGCGCCGGTCCCGCCGGCGCCGGCCGCTCCGGTTCCCGTGGCGCCGCCGGTGCCGCCATTGCCCTGCAGATAGACATTGACGGCGCTCGCGTTGCTATTGGTCAGAGTCAGCGTGGAACTCGCATTGCCGCCCGCCCCGGCAAGCGCGCTTTGCGTGCCGCCGCCGGCTCCGCCGTCCGCGTACTGCGTCAGATTGAGTGAGCCCGTGGTCGCGCCGGTCACGGCGTCGTTCAGGGTCGAACCTGCTCCCGCGCCGCCCGTGGCGCCAGAATACCCATAGCCGCCCGTGCCGCCCGTCTGGGTGACGCTGGTGTACACGGCACCGCTCGTCGCCGCATCCGCCGAGGCCGTGGTGGTCGCCGTGCCGCCCTCGCCGCCGCTGTGGCCGGCGCCGGTGCCGTAACCCCCGGCGCCGCCTGTGGCGTTGCCGGTGGCCTCCACATTGCCGGTGCCACCGGTGGTGGCGGCCGAGGCCGTGCTGCTCGCCGTGCCGCCCGCACCGCCCGTGCCGGCGACGGAGTTGTTGGCGCCTCCGGTTCCGCCGTACGCGGTGCCGCTGACGGTGGCGGCGCCGCTCGAACTGGTGCCGGTCAAACTGGAAGTGGCCGCCGACCCGGTGATGCCGGTCGCGCCGCTGCCGGTGGTCCCTGCGGCACCCGCCGTGGTGTTGCCCGTGATACTCAACGATCCCGTGCTGGTGACCGTGCTGCTCACTGCACCGGTGCCGCCGGCCCCGCCCGCGGCGGTTCCGCTGGTGCCGCCGCCGCCGCCGTTAGCCGTCAAGGAAATGATCAGGTTGCTGGCCGAAGTGTCCGTGTCGTTCAGGGTGGAACTTGCATTGCCGCCGGCGCCCGCCGCCGCGCTGGCCGCGCCGCCGCCGGTTCCCCCATAAGCATTTTGCGTCAGGTAGAGATTGCCCGAGGTGGACCCGGTGGTCGCGTTCGACAGCGTCGATGCGGCGCCCGCGCCGCCGGTGGCCCCGGAGTAGCCATAGCCTCCCGCGCCGCCGCTCTGGATGGTTTCCACCTGGGCCGTGCCGCTGGCCGAGATCGCATTGGCCGTGGTGCCCGAGGCGACGCCGCCATTGCCGGCCGTCTTGCCGCTCCCAACGCCGGCGCCGCCCTGACCCCCGGTGGCCTGGCTGGTGGTGCTCGCGCTGTTCGCACCGGTTGCGGTGGCGAACGCGGTGGCCGTGGCCGTGCCGCCGGCTCCGCCCGCGGCGCCCGCTCCACCCGTTCCCGGGGAACCGGCACTGCCGCCGGTGCCCCCCTGCGCATCCGCACTGGCCGTCGCGCTGCCGGAGGTGGGCGAGGTCTCGGCGATGGTCGCGGTCGCATCGCCGCCGGCGCCGCCGGCGCCGGCATTGCCGCCCGGGCTGTACCCGTTGCCCCCGCCTCCGCCGGTCCCGCCGGTGGCATCGGCGGTATTGCTGGAATCCGTGGGCGTGGTGGTTGCCGCATCGGCGCCGGAGCCGGGGCCGCCTGCAGTGCCGTTGGGCGAGGTTGCCGTGCCGTTCGTGCCGGTGGTGCCGTTATTGCCGGTGACCGTGACGGTGCCCGCCAGCGCCTGCGCGCTCGCAAGGGCCAAAATCACCGGGGGCGACCAGCGCAACGCGGAGCGCACCGCGTCCCTCACGAGGGTATTCACGCACCCGATGGATCCCGACGCTCGCGGCAATGAACGTGCACTCATGACGATTCCCCTCAGTTGACTCGTTTGTTTGATTCGACGTGCTTCGATCGATGGAATGGTTCCCCTAGGATCGCGCATCTACAAATGACGGGCGAAGTCGACCGGCAAAAACTATCACTCGAGAAAAAGCGATTTGACGCTGATTTGACTAAATGCGCGGATAAATTATGCGGCGCGCATAAATTATGCGCCGCCGCTTTTCCGCAAACAAATCAAATGCTGGCCCCGCGCCGCAGCACGTCATGAAATTGCAATCCCCCGGAAACATGGGCGAGACGCACTCAGGACCGATTGGGCCATAATGCCAAGTTACCCATTGATCGGGGATCGATCATTCATGACCGCACATGCCGCCGCCTTCGACCACTGGATTCGCACCTCTTTCGTCGAGATGAACACGACGCTGGAAAATCTGTACTTCGCGCAGGAGGACCGCGCGCGCGTCGAAGGGGTGGGCGATGTCATCAAGGGCGAGCTGCGCGACGCGGGGCGGGTTCACGTGCGCCACTTGCTCGCCGAAGGCAACACGGACGACGGCTTCGACAGCGCCTTCGGCGTGCTCGGAAACGTCGGCCTCTACCTCGGCGCCCTGCGGCGGCACGAACTGACCAACCCCGCCCGGGAAGAACGCTCGCCCTTCGCGGAGGCCTCGGCGCTGGCACTCCACGTCGGGGCCTCGCTGGGAATGGCGCCCCGCTTCGCGACTGCGCACCTCGCGACCCACAACATGGCCGTCGCGGGGGTACGCAAGAGCTTCACGGCCCTGACGGACGAATTCCTGTTCATCGACGAAAATACTCGCGGCATTCTATCCCTGCAGTGCGCCGCGGATGCGCTGCGGCGCATCGTGCCGCTCGGCGTCTCGAGCGCGGTCGCCGACGTTCTGTTCGAGACGGCCCGGCAGGCGCTGCACGCCGTGCTTCGGTTCAACGAGCGCTTGTTCGCGAGGCTCGACGTGGAGCGGTTTTTCTATTGCGTGAGGCCGTACTACAAGCCCTACCGGGTGGGCCGGCAGGAGTATCGCGGCGCCAACGCCGGGGACTTCTCCGGCATCAATGAAATCGATCTCCTGCTCGGCCTGTGCCGGGCCAGCGATCCCTATTATGCGCAGCTGCTCGTCGACAAGATGCTGTTCATGCTGCCCGAGGATCAGGCGCGCCTTCGTGCGTGCATGACCTACCGCAGCCTGATGGACGAGTTCCTCGCGGTCGTGGATTCGAGTCGCGGCGAGGCTTGGTTCCAGGCCAATGCCGGCGCATTCCTCGAGGTGTGTGACCTGTTCGGACGGACGGCCGTGCAGCACCATGACCTGCTCGTGAAGCGCTTCATCGAGGCTCCCGCGGCGCGCCTTGATCCCGCGCATCTTCAGGGACTGACCGCGAGCGGCCCGCCGCTGCCCGTGCTGCTGCGCTCGCTCGAAACGCTGCGCGACCTGCGCTCGGCGGCGCCGCGCGCGGATCTCGCGACCCGGCATCGCGACCTGCAGCGGATCAGGAGCGCGCTGACGCCGGGCCCCGATGGGTCCCGCGCCGCAATGGCGGACTGATCGGGGCCGCGACGCCGTGGCGCGCCCTCGGGTCGCGTATACTCGCCGCTCGTCATCCATGTTCAACGGCCTCAAGCGACGGGACCTATTCATGCGCAACCATCACGACCGATTCTTCATCGACGGCGCCTGGGTCGCTCCCGCCCGGGCGGCCACGCTCGACGTCATCAATCCCGCGACCGAGCAGGCCTACACGCAGATCTCGCTCGGCAGCGCGGCCGACGTCGATCGCGCCGTCGCCGCCGCCAAGGCCGCCTTTCCCGCATTCTCACGCACGACGCGCGAAGAGCGCCTGGCGCTGCTGCGCAAGATCCTCGAGCTGTACAACGCGCGCTACGACGAGATCGCCGACGCGGTGACCGATGAAATGGGTGCGCCGACTAAGTTTGCGCGCGAGGCGCAGGCGTGGGCCGGCCAGGTGCATATGGAGGCGACGATCAAGGCGCTCGAAGGGCTGGAGTTCTCGTTCCAGCGCGGCACTACGCGCATCGTGCGCGAATCCATCGGCGTGGTCGGGCTCATCACGCCCTGGAACTGGCCCCTGAACCAGATCGTCTGCAAGGTGGCGCCGGCGATCGCGGCCGGATGCACCATGGTGCTGAAGCCGAGCGAAATCGCGCCGATCAGCGGCATCGTGTTTGCCGAGATCATGGAAGCGGCGCGCGTGCCCAAGGGCGTGTTCAATCTCGTGAACGGCGACGGGCCCTCCGTGGGGCAATACCTCGCGGGACACCCCGACGTCGCGATGATGTCCTTCACCGGATCCACGCGCGCCGGAATCATCGTGGCCAAGACCGCCGCCGATACGGTCAAGCGGGTGGCCCAGGAACTGGGCGGCAAGTCCGCCAACCTCGTCCTCGCCGATGCGGATCTCACCGATGCGGTGACGCGCGGCGCCGCCGCGTGCTTCAGCAACAGCGGCCAATCCTGCGACGCTCCGACCCGGATGTTCGTGCCGGCCAGCCGCCACGCCGAGGCGCTCGAGATTGCGAAGGCCACGGCCGCCACCCACACGGTGGGCGATCCGCGGGCCGCGGGCACGGTCTTGGGTCCCGTCGTCAGCAAGGTCCAGTTCGACAAGATTCAACGGCTCATCTTGTCGGGAATCGACGAGGGCGCCACGCTCGTGTGCGGCGGACCCGGCCGGCCCGAGGGCTTGACGACGGGCTACTACGTGCGGCCCACGGTGTTCGGAAACGTCCAGCACGAGATGACCGTCTCGCGCGAGGAAATATTCGGCCCGGTGCTGTCGATCCTGCCCTATCAGGCCGAGGACGAAGCCATCGCCAAGGCCAACGACTCGGTCTACGGACTCGCCGCCTACGTGTCGTCCACCAACTTGGAACACGCCCGCCGGGTGGCCGCCCTGCTTCGTGCAGGCACGGTCAACATCAATTATCCGGATTGGGACACGCATGCGCCCTTCGGCGGCTACAAGCAATCGGGCAACGGCCGCGAATATGCGGACTGGGGCATCCTCGAATTCCTCGAGACCAAGGGCATCGTCGGTTACGGAGCTGCCTGAGTCCCCCACCGATGGCCCGGGAGCGCGGAGTTTGAACCTCGGCGCCTGTCCGCATCGCCCCCCCTGCCCGGGCTGCCCGCGGTACGGTGAGCCCGGTTTGGCGCCGTCCCCGCTGGAAGCGCTCGAGACCCTCGCCGGCACCCACGGCCTGCCGGGCGTGGCGGTGAGGGACGGCGCATACTCCGGGTTTCGGCTGCGCGCGCGGCTCGCCATCCGCGGCCGCGTCGGATCGGCGAAGGTCGGGCTCTTCGAACTCGGCACCCACCGCGTGGTGCACATCCCCAACTGCCGCGTGCATCACCCGCTCATCAACCGCGTCGCGGGTGTGGTGCGGCGCGCCCTGGTCGATACTCGAACCCCCTGCTATTCGGACCGCGCGCACCTCGGGCTCGCGCGCTATCTTCAAGTGGTGGTGGAACGTCGCACGCAAAGCGCGCAGGTCGTCCTCGTCGCCAACAGCGCCGCCCCGGATGCCCTGACCGAGTGTCTGGATTTGATCGTCGAACGGCTCGGGCCCGAACTGCACAGTCTCTGGTTCAACTCCAACTGCGAGCACGCCAACACCATCCTCGGATCCCGGTTCTACCATTGGCGGGGACCTGCCGCCGTGATCGAAGAATTCGGCGGCGCCCGCGTGCACTACCCGCCCGGCGCCTTTGGCCAGAGCAATCTCGACGTGGCGCAGGACATCATCGCGCAGGTGCGCGCCGACATCCCCGCGGGCGCGCGGGTCGCGGAATTCTACGCCGGCGTGGGCGCCATCGGGTTATCGGTATTGGGGCGGTTCTCCGAGCTGCGCCTCAACGAGGCGAGCCCCGACTCCCTGCGCGGCCTCGATCTCGGGCTCGCGGAACTCGAGAACGCCGCGCGGGCCCGCATCTCGGTGTTTCCCGGCCCGGCCGGCGCCGCGCTCGCCGCCGCGTCCGGCGCCGACGTGGTGATCGCAGACCCGCCGCGCAAGGGTCTAGACCCGGACCTCCTCCGGCACTTGGGCGAACACCCGCCGGGACGGCTCCTTTACGTGAGCTGCGGCCTCGAGTCGTTCCTGAGCGACGCCGCGCACCTGCTCTGCGCCGGCCGGCTGCGTCTGGGCGCGCTCACGGCATTCAACCTGATGCCCTTCACCGAGCACGTCGAAACCCTGGCGCGCTTCGATCGGATCGGCGCGCCGGCCGCGCCCTGAAGCGATCCGTGTCCCCCGGGATGCCCCCGAACCCAACGGTGCTAAAATGCGCCGTTTTGGGGCGGCTCGATCGGGCACCCCGGTGCGGGCGTGCGACGAGGAGTTCTTGCGATGAAGATGACCACTGAAGAAGCTTTCATCAAGGTGTTGCAGCAGCACGGGATCGAGAATGCATTCGGCATCATCGGCTCGGCGTTCATGCCGATATCCGACTTGTTTCCCAAGGCCGGCATCACCTTTTGGGATGTCGCGCACGAAACCAACGGCGGGCTGATCTGCGACGGATATACGCGCTCGACTGGCAACATCGCGATGGTGATCGCCCAGAACGGTCCCGGCGTCACCGGGTTCGTCACCGCCGTCAAGACGGCCTACTGGAACCACACCCCAATGCTGCTCGTCACACCCCAGGCGGCGAACAAAACCATCGGCCAGGGCGGCTTCCAAGAAGTCGAGCAGATGGCGCTGTTCCGCGACATGGTCTGCTATCAGGAGGAAGTGCGCGATCCGTCGCGCGTCGCCGAGGTGTTGAACCGGGTGCTCTGCAAGGCCAAGCGTCTGTCCGCGCCGGCCCAGATCAACATCCCGCGCGACTTCTGGACCCAGGTGATCGACATCACCCTGCCGGCGCGCGTCGAGTTCGAGCGGCCCAGCGGCGGCGCGCAGGCGATCGCCGAGGCCGCCCGGCGGTTGTCGGAGGCCAAGTTCCCCGTCGTTCTCTCAGGCGCCGGGGTCGTGATCGGAGGCGCCATTCCCGAATGTGCCGCGCTGGCCGAGCGTCTCAGCGCGCCGGTGTGCAACAACTATCAACACAACGACTCGTTTCCCGGCAGCCACCCACTGGCCGTGGGACCTCTCGGGTACAATGGCTCCAAGGCCGCGATGGAACTGATCGCGCAGGCGGACGTCGTGCTCGCCCTGGGAACGCGCCTCAATCCCTTCTCCACTCTGCCCTGTTACGGCATCGACTACTGGCCGAAGAGCGCCGCCGTCATCCAGGTCGACATCAACGCGGACCGCATCGGGCTCACCAAACCCGTGACCGTGGCGATCTGCGGCGATGCCAAGCAGGTGGCGCGGCAGATTCTGGAGCGGCTCGCTCCCCAGGCCGGGGAGGCGCAGCGCGAGGCGCGCAAGGCGCTGATCGCCAAGACCATGGCCGGCTGGCGCGACGCCTTGGGCCGCATGGATCACGAGGACGACGACCCGGGCACCGATTGGAATGCCGAATCGCGACGCCGCGATGCCGACCGGATGTCGCCCCGTCAGGCGTGGCGGGCAATCCAGGCAGCCCTGCCGCGCGATGCCATCATCTCGAGCGACATCGGCAACAACTGCGCCATCGGCAACGCCTATCCAACCTTCGAGCAGGGCCGCAAGTATCTCGCTCCGGGGCTGTTCGGCCCTTGTGGATACGGCTTCCCGTCGATCATCGGGGCGAAGATCGGCAACCCCGGCACGCCCGTGGTCGGCTTCGCCGGCGACGGCGCCTTCGGCATATCGATGAACGAGATGAGTTCGATCGGCCGCGAGGAATGGCCCGGCATCACGATGGTGATCTTCCGCAACTATCAATGGGGCGCCGAGAAGCGCAATTCGATACTCTGGTACGACAACAATTTCGTCGGCACCGAACTCGACCCGAATTTGAGCTATGCGCGAGTCGCGCAGGGCTGCGGCCACAAGGGCGTCTCCGTGAGGAGCACCTCCGAACTCACGGCGGCACTGCGCGAGGCCTGCGACGCTCAGAAGCGGCGGATCACCACGTTCATCGAGGTGGTCCTGAACCAGGAGCTGGGCGAGCCGTTCCGGCGCGATGCGATGAAGAAGCCGGTGGTCGTCGCAGGCATTCGCCGCGAGGACATGCGGCCGCAAACGCGGGAATGACGCCGGCCGGCGGCCGGCGCGTGCTGGTCCTCAACGCGGGCTCCTCATCGCTCAAGTTCGCCGTCTTCGAGGGGCTGAAGCGCACCTGGCATGGGCAGGCCGAAGGGATCGGCTCCCGGCCGCGATTCAGCATCGGCGAGGGAGCAGGCGCCGCGATCGAGCTGCCGGCCGAGACCGGGCATGCCGCGGCGCTCGACCGGATCTTGGCGTCGCTGGGCAAACGGGGAATTCGGCTCGAACATCTCGCCGCCTGCGGCCATCGGATCGTTCATGGAGGCACCCGGTACACGGCCCCCACCCGCATTGCGCCGGACAACCTGAGCGAGCTGCAAGCGCTGCGTGCGCTCGCGCCGCTGCACAACGGATACGGCCTCGATGCGATCAGCGCGCTGCGGGCCGTATCCCCCGGCCCGCCGCAGATCGCCTGCTTCGATACCGCCTTTCACACGACGGTGCCGGAGGTGGCGAGCCGCTACGCCATTCCGGAGCACCTGCACGCCGCGGGTTACCGCCGCTTCGGCTTCCACGGCCTGAACTTCGAACATGTGACCCGCGTTGCCGCGGAACTCGCGGGCGGTGCCCCGCCCCCGCGGCTGCTGATCTTCCACCTCGGCAACGGCTGCAGCCTGTGCGCCGTGAAGGACGGCCGCAGCGTCGCCACGACCATGGGGTACTCGACGCTCGATGGGCTCGTCATGGGAACCCGCTGCGGCGCCATCGATCCCGGGGTGCTGATCGCCTTGCAGCGCGACCGCGGCATGTCCCTCGAGGAACTCGAAGCGCTCCTTTACCGGCAGTCGGGAGTGCTCGGGGTATCCGGGCACGCCTCCGACATGCGCGAGTTGATGCGCGTCGACGATGCCGCCAGCCGCTTCGCCATCGATCATTTTTGCTACTGGGCGGCCCGCCATGCCGGTTCTCTCGCCGTGGCGCTGGGCGGGGTGGATGCGGTCGCGTTCACCGGGGGGATCGGATCCAGCAGCGCCGTGGTGCGTCACAAGATCGTCGCGCACCTGCAGTGGCTGGGCCTCGAGCTCGACGAAGAACGCAACCGGGGCCACGACGTCTCGCTCGCCGGCGACGGCTCGCGAGCCGTGATATGGAGCATCGAGGCGAACGAGGAACTCGCCATTGCCCGGCACGTGCACGAGATCATGGACTGAGCGGCCCCGCCGCGCCCCATAGGCGCCGGAAGCCGTATCCGAGCAGCATGCCTACGGCGCTCAGAACGCCGAACACCAGCGGCGCCCGCTGATCGGGGATGAACGCCATGGCGCCGACGATGCAAAACATGGCCGCAATCGCCAGAAGGGTCAGCCCGGGATAGCCCCACATCTTCACGCGCAGCCGTTCCGGCGCCTCCCGTTCCAGGCGGCGGCGCAGGCGCAGTTGCGACAGCGCGATCAGCAGATACACGAAGATCGCCACGGTGCCGTAGGAGTCGACGAGAAATGCGAATACCCGCTCCGGCGACACGTAATTCATCACCACGGCGGCATAGCCGAACGCCGTGCTCATCAGGATCGCGCGCGCCGGGACGCCGCGGCCGTCGATCTGCGACAGCACGCGCGGCGCATCGCCGCGCAGCGCGAGCGCCATCATCATGCGCGAGGAGGCAAACAGCCCGCTGTTGAGCGCCGACAATACCGCCGTCAGGATCACCCCGTTCATGATCTGCGCCGCCGCCGGAATGCGCGCCACCTGGAGCGCCGTCACGTAGGGCTGCAGGATTCCCGGATCGTTCCACGGGACCAGGACCACCACCAACAGGATCGAGCCCACGTAGAACACCAGCACCCTCGAGACGACCGATTGCATGGCCTGCGCAATCGCACGCTCCGGTTCGGCGGATTCGGCCGCCGCCACGGTGACGATCTCGGACCCGAAATAAAATCCGGTGGCCGCCACCGCGCCGGTGAGCACGGGAGCGAGACCCATGGGCATGAACCCGCCGTGCGCGGTCAGATTCCCGACTCCCCCGGACACCCCGGGCCACAGGCCGATCACGGCCGCGGTGCCGATGCCCAGGAAAATGATGATCGCCGTCACTTTGATCGACGCAAACCAGTATTCCGTCTCGCCCCACGAGCGGACCGAGAGCAGATTGAGCAGCGTGAAGACCGTCATCAACCCGAGGGTGAACACCCACGGAGCCACCGCGGGAAACCAGAAGCCGAGCAGCCGCGCCCCCGCCACCGCCTCGAGCGCCACGACGATGATCCAGAAATACCAGTACATCCAACCCGTCATGAAGCCCGCCAGCTCGCCCAAGGCGAGGCGGTTGTATTCGTAGAAACCGCCCACCGCCGGATACGCCGACGCCATCTCGCCCAGCATGCGCATCACCAGCACCACCAGCGCGCCGGTGAGTGCAAACGAGACCACGGCGGCCGGACCGGTGGCCCGGATGACCACGCCGCTGCCCACGAACAGCCCGGCTCCGATCACGCCGCCGAGCGCAATCATCTGCATGTGCCGGATCTTCAGGGCGCGCCGCAGGCCGCTCGGAGCCGGATCGACCGCTAGTCGGGTGTTTTGCACGTTGGGTCTCGCTGGTGGCCCGGCGGCCGCGTGTCTACCTGGGCCCGGCGGCCGCGGGTGCGCCGGTAGGATAGCCGAGTCGCCGCAAGATGGCGCGCCTTTCACCGCCGCGCTGGCTGCCCCGCTGCCCTGCCACCTGTCTTATGTCACCCTGACTTGACAGATCGATTGTTATATATATTATTCCGATCCGCTTAGTATGTTTTTGATAATTTTTGGCAATAAGGGAGAAATAAAGGCCATGGCTCGAGAAACTGAAATGCGATTGAAGGGATCTGATCGGGGTGTCCTGGCATTGGACTGCATTCATATGGGATTTAAGACATCGACCCGCCGATGGCCGGCATGGCTCGTGCTGGCCGCCCTGGCTGCGTCGGCTCCGGCCTTTGCGCAACAAAAGACGGGGCCGGGCGTCATGGACGAGGATGCCCTGACCTGGCATGGAATCACGCTCTATGGAGTCGTCGATATCGGTCTCCAACATGACACTCATAGCGCGCCGTTCACCCCCTATCGGCCCGCTGCCAGCGGGAACATCGTGCGGAGCAACGACTATGAGTCGGCGACCGGCCTTACACCCAGCAATATGGGCCAGTCGCGGGTCGGCCTTCAGGGTACCGAGCCCCTGGTCGGCGATTGGTCTGCCGTGTTCCAGGTGGAGACCTTCTTCAACCCCCAATCCGGCGAAATTGCCAATTCCCTGAAATCGCTGGCGATGAACAACGGTGTGCCCGTGACCAGCCAAAGCATCGGCGTGGATGGCAGTTCGGCCGGTCAAGCCTTCCAGACCGCCTGGGTCGGATTCAAATCGGCGCAGTTTGGCACGCTCACGTTCGGTCGCCAGGTAACCTTGCTCTCGGAGGGCACCATCACGTACGACCCCAATTACAACGCGACGGCGTTCGGCCTGCTCGGTGCCTCGAATACGTATTCCGGCGGCGGCAGTAGCGAGGACAACCGGCTCGATTCGTCGCTGAAGTACGATGTGGCTTTCAATGATCTCGCGCACATCGCCGCGATGTACAAATTCAATGGATCCAATGGTGCGTCCAACACCGGCGTCCAGGTGGACATCGGCGGCCATTTCGCAGGCGCATCGATCGACGCCTTCTATTCGAAGATCAATAACGCCATCACCGCATCATCCCTGAGTGCGGCACAGGTCGCCGAGCTTGCGCCGTTGGGGTATTCGGCATCGAACTCTCTGGCGGCGACCGTCTCGGACAATACGACGTACGCGCTCATGGGACTGTACGCCTTCGATCCGCTGAAGTTCTTTGCCGGCTACATGCACATCAAATACGCCGATCCATCGAATCCGTTGGCCGCCGGATTCACCGACATCGGCGGCTATGTCCTGGCTTTCGTCAGCGACACCGCCTACGTCAATTCAAAGACCGTACAAGTGTATTGGACCGGTGTCCGATACACCGTCATGCAAGGTCTCGATCTCACAGGGGCGTACTACGGCTATCAGCAGAATGCCTACGGCACCGGAAAGGCGGCGGATTGCTCGACGTCGGCGCATAGCAGTTGCAGCGGCCGTCTGGAGGCATTCTCTTTCGACGCCGACTATCACTTCAACAGACACTTCGATGCTTACCTGGGCGCGATGTACAGCGGCGTGCACGATGGCGCAGCGAGTGGCTACCTCTTTACCACCAACATTAACCCGACGATCGGCGTCCGCTACAAGTTCTGATGCACGAATTGCGGCCCAGCCCCTACCCTTGGAAGGAGATCGGTAGGGGCTGGATTTCTTGCACCCGGAACTATAGCCTTGGCGTATCGCGGCTCATGAGGAAGGATGGAACGCCGATGCGGAACCCATTCCAGATTGTCCCGGCCCTGGCCTGCCTCCTCGCCGTTACCACCGCCGGGGCGCAGATTGAATTCAAGCCGCCGTCCGGCAAGGGCCGCGCGATCGTCGCCGTGTCCGGCGCCATGGGCACGGGCGCTTACGAACCGGCGGCCAAAAAACTGGCAGGTCTCGGCTACGACGTATTTCTGTACGATGGGAACAAGTTCGTCGGCGACCACGGAGTCGGAGTCAAGGCGGCGATCGACGCCGCGCAGCAAGCGCCCAACGCACTGCCCGGCAAAGTCGGAGCCGTCGGATTTTCACTCGGCGGTGGACAAGTATTGGGGTACGCCCCGCAATACGCAGACCAAGTGGCGGTCGTCGTGGTGATGTACCCGCTCACCAAGGTCTACAAGGACATCAATGCGACCGTCGGCAGGATCAAAGTCCCGGTGCTCATGTTCGCCGGCGAGCAGGATCACTTCAAGGACGACTGCTGCACGGTCGAAACGGCACGCGCGATAGCCGGCGCCGCGGCGGCCGTCAAGGCTCCGCTCGACCTGGTGACCTATCCGAAGGCCGGCCACGACTTCATCATCGAGGGCAGTCGCTACGATGCCACGGCCGCGCAGGATGCCTGGTCGCGCACCGCCGCCATACTCCAGAAATATCTCTCCGATTCGCCCTGAAGGGACGCCGCCAACGGTGGCTCAAACCTACGGGGGCGGCGCGTTCCTGCGCGCCGTCGGCGACGATCTATGCCCGCGTTGATCTGGTGTACGTTGACGAGGTCCCGGTCGTGATGGAACTCGAAGTGATCGAGCCCGAGCTGTTTCTATGGTTCTCCCCGACGGCCACAATCGCTTTGGCCATGGCGCTCAAGGCCGAGATCGACAAATAGAGGGGGTGCCGGGAAGGCAGTTGCTCAAGGCGCGCCTTTGCGCAAAATACCGTCCCGCGAATGCTTACGCTGATTTCAAATTCAAGTCCCAGGTCTGTCCGACGAGATTTTTGCCGAATGAATGGTGGGGCTCTTCCTTGGTCAGTCGAAATCCCGCCGCCAGGTAGATCTTCCGGGCCGATACCAGCACATCATTGGTCCAAAGCGTCAGTATTTCGTAATGCTTGGCGCGAGCGAAGGCGATGCATTCATCCACGAGCCTGCGGCCGATCCCCATGCCCCGCGCCGCCGGTTCGACGTACAGCAAGCGAAGTTTGGCGATTTTCGCGGATGCGTGCACCAGAAATACGCAGCCGACGATGCGCTCGGCCGTCTCGGCGATCCAGGCGGCCTCTGATCCGGGATCGAAAGACTTGACGAACTTCGAAAGAATTTCCGCGACAAGCGCCTCGTAGCTGCCGTCCCAACCGTATTCTTGGTGGTACAGCACCCCCTGCCGGTGAGTAATCCATCCGACATCGCCCGGACGGAGGCCGCGCAACGTAACCGTATTGGCAGTCGGGTCCGCGTGCGGGTACGGATGCGGGTGCAAATCCGCTGCAGATTCGGGGGCGGTCAGCACCTCTTGGATCGTGCGCATGGAGTTGACCAGCGCATTGCGGCGGCTGACCGACAGCGGCGCCATCAGCGATTCGACCTGCCTGCGGGCAGCCCGCTCCAGCGGGAGGAACGCGTTGCGCCCCGTGGGAGTCAAGCAGACTTGAACCCGGCGCGCATCCTCGGACATGCGTGCGCGTTTGACGAAGCCGCGGCGCTCAAACGTCTGCAAGATACGGCTCAGATAGCCGAGATCCAACCCGAGATCTGCGGCGATTTCCGTCGCGGTCGAGGATTGGCGCTGCGCGAGTTCATATAGAACTCGGGCTTCAGTCAGGGTAAAGGGACTTTCGAGCAGGTGCTGGTCGAGCAGACCGAGTTGCCGCGTGTAAAACCGGTTGAATTCCCGGACATCGGCGATTGATCGGCCATCGGCGTGGGGCTTGGCTTTGCTGCGATTCATTTCCCGCTTGATGATAGCCACATACTTGACCGCGTCAAGTATGTGGTCAAACCATTTCCTGAAGGTCGATCCGCTGCGGGTCGCCGGGCGAGCATTATGTGCGGTGGACTGCAGATCCACCGTGTGGCAGCATTTGCTGCCCGCGCACACAACCAACCGATAACACCGGACGCGGGCGCGCCAAGCCAGGGAATGCATGCGCCGCCACATCGAGACGATTTCCATATGCTGAATCATACGGGCCGGATTCCGCACGACCTCTCCCACGCTTTCGTTCTCGGATTGCTGGCGCTCATCATCGCCGGCTGCGGCGGCGGTGGAGGTGGTGGCGCAGCCCCGCAGAGCGCACCGAGCGGCCTGTCCTATGCCAGCCCGGTCGTCCTCACCGAGGGCGTGGAGACGCCGACGATTTCGCCCACGGTCACGGGGAGCGTAACCACCTATTCGATCTCGCCCGCGCTGCCCGCCGGTCTTTCGCTGAGCGATTCAACCGGGAAAATCACGGGAACACCGGTCGCCGAATCGGCCGCGACCTCCTATGTCGTCAGCGCGCAGAATGCGTCCGGCTCGACGACGTTCACGCTCTCGCTTGCCGTGCTCGTCCCGGCACCGAGTGCGCTCTCTTATTCCGGTCCCAACACCTATCTCGTCGGGATCGCCATCAGCGCAGCCAGCCCGATGGTGACCGGCCTCGTGACCCGGTACGCCGTCGCGCCCGCGCTACCGGCGGGTTTGTCGCTGGATGCCGTCACCGGCCAAATCTCGGGTACGCCGACTGCGGCAACCGCAACGGCCGCCTACGTGATCACGGCCTCGAACGGCTCTGGATCGACCAACTTCTCGCTGACCATCACGGTACTCATCCCGCCGCCGAGCGCGCTGGCCTACGCCAACCCGCAGACCTGGATCTCGGGTACGCCAATCACACCCATATTACCGAGTGTTACCGGGCAGGTGACCCAATATTCCCTGATGCCCGCGCTGCCGCCCGGTGTTGTACTCAACGCGGCCACCGGTCAGATCTCCGGCACGCCGACCATGGCCGTGGCGCAATCCAATTACGTCGTGACCGCCTCGAACGGCACCGGCGCGACGAGTTTCACGCTCACCATCACGGTGCTCGTCCCGCCGCCGAGCCAGCTCTCTTACTCGAGTCCGCAAACCTTCACCGTCGGCACCTCCATCACTCCGCTTAGCCCGACCGTAACGGGAATCGTCACCTATTACTCGTCGCAGCCCGCCCTTCCCGCGGGTCTTTCGCTCGACCCCGTGAGCGGCAGAATCAGCGGCACCCCGTCCGCCGCCACACCCGCCGCCAATTATCTGGTCACGGCCGGCAACGGCACCGGCAGCACATCTTTCAGTCTCGTCATTACGGTGCAGATCGCGGCGCCAAGCGCGCTGTCTTACAAAAGCCCCAGGACCTACTATGTCGGCACCGCGATCATACCGCTCTCGCCCACGGTATCGGGCACGGTCGCGAGCTATGGGGTCTCGCCGGCGCTGCCTCCCGGTCTCGCATTGAACCCGACAACCGGCGTGATCTCCGGCACACCGACCGCGGCGCATGCGGCCGTCAACTACACCGTCACGGCGTCCAACGGCACGGGATCATCGAACTTTCTGCTGTCGATCACCGTGCTGCTGCTGCCGCCGAGTTCGCTTTCCTATCCGACCCCCCAGACTCTCGGCGTGGGCACCCCGCTGACGCCCTTGAATCCTTTTGTGGTCGGCGTCGTCGCGAGCTATACGGTCTCCCCCGCCTTGCCCGCCGGTCTTTCGCTGGACGGCAACAGCGGCCAAATCACCGGGACCCCGACGGCTCTCACGCCTGGCGCTACGTATACCGTCATGGCGGCAAACGCCGCGGGCTCGACGACGTTCGCCCTGCCGATTGCGGTGGTGACGGTGGGTGTGGCACCGGCCCAAATCTCGCGGCTCGTGGCGGTCGGCACTCCGGTCGTAATCCAACTCGCCGTCCAATCGCAAAGCCTGACGGGAACGCTCTATGTCACCGCCTCCGACTCTTTCAACCTTTTCGTGCCCGCGGTCAATGTGACGAGTACTGCGAACGGCTATGCAGTGGCACTGACCGTATCGAGCGCGATTGCGGCGGGTCACTACTCCGGCAATGTGCTGCTCACGCTCTGCCACGACGCGGCATGCACCCTGCCGCAAACGCCGGCCTCGATCGGCGTGCCCTTCAATGTTCAGGTGCTGTCCGCGACGGGCACCTGGCCCGGCAACAACACACCGCCGCTTGCCGCCTGGAGCGGGGTGGCGGACTGGACCATGTTCCAGGGCAACGCTGCGCACACGGGATACGTCCCGGCGGCCACCGACCCAAACACCTTCACGACGCGCTGGCAAGGAGGCCCGACGCTCGGCAATACGCCCAATAATTTCAACGGTGCCTTTGCGTATACGCTCACGACGGATGGCGGGCAGTTGTACATTGCCGTCGGCACCACGCTCTATGCGCTGAAGGAACTCGACGCCAGCCAGGTCTGGTCGTACAACGTCTCGGGGTTGCCGTTTCCCTCGGTCAACCCGCCCGCCGAAGCGAATGGCACCGTCTACATGGCCGCCGGCCAACAAACCTCGACCTACCTGTTCGCGCTCGATGAAACCGACGGCGCGATCGTGTTCCAGTCGGCGATGAGTTCCCAATGGGAGCACTACTTCGCACCCACCATCGGTCCGGACGGCGTCTATACGAATGCCGGCACCTACGGCGGTCTGTATGGATTCGATTTCTCCGGCAACCTGCTTTTCTTCAACCACAGCCTCCTTCAGGTATCGCAGTGGACGCCGGCGGCCGATGACAGCCACGTATATTCCTATGCCTTCAATCTCACCGTCTGCGATCCGGTGACGGGCGCGATCCAGGACACGATAGCGGACCCGAACTCTCAGGACTTCAACTACTATGCCGACGGATCCGCTTTTCTCGGCGCTCCGGGTTCCGTTTTCGCCGCCAGTTACGCAAATGCCTATATCAATGGCGGAGGTCTGGGCAACTATCTCTACGACTTCAACGTCAATACGCAGACCATCACATGGCAGCTGAGCGGCGATTATGGATACAACCCCGCTTATCACGCGGGCGTCCTCTATGCTGCGAACAACAATCCGCTGCGGCTCGAGGCACGCAGTGAGAGCGACGGCTCGCTGCTCTGGTCATGGGCGCCGCCGCAGGCCGGCGACAACACCTTCGACAGCGAGGTCCTGCTCACGAACTCGATGATCTTCGTGAGCACGAATCTGGCGACCTACGGCATTGACGCGGTCACGCACCAGTTGGTCTTCAGCTACCCATTTCCCGGGAGGCTGGCGCTTTCGCAAAACGGCATCCTCTACATCCAGGGCACGGGCCCCATCGTCGCCGTCAATGTGAAGTGAGCCTGCTCCGCGCATGGTAGATTTCCAGCAGCAGCGGGACGCACCAGGCCGCCCATGCCGGGACATTCTCCAGCGCATCCCCGTGCGCCTCGAACCAATCCGGGGCTGAGGCCGTCCGGAAATTCTCTTTCGATCAGATAGCGGGAGACGCTCGTGATCTCCGATGGTTCGGGTAATTCGGGGCGGGGAGAATGGTCCCGCATCGGAGATGCTCTTGAATCGGCAGAACTACCCAATTCGGGCACGGGAGGTACCCAGATTGGGAGCGAGACACGCGCGACCGAGAGCGCGCAAGTCGGTCGATCCTTCGGTGCATTTTAAATTTCCGCGTGGCGCAAGACCTGTCTCCACGCCCACAGTGAAGCGAGGCCGGTGAGGACCGAGGCGATGCCGAACGCAATGCGCGCAGCCGTGACGCCACCGCCCCAGCCGACCGCGATGCCGCCTACGCTGGCACTCCCGCTGAATCCGGACGCTTGGCCAAAGACCGCCACCCATCCGAACATGACCGCCATGGAGGTCGTTGCCAACCCGCCCAGCGCGTGATAGCTGCGGCTGCCGGTCGCGACCCACTGGCCGAGGAGCACGCCACTGGCTGCCAGTAGAACACCCACGCTGGTGCCAAGGACCCCGGGTTCGGAGGTGTCCGGCGCAGAACGCACGGTCTGCAGGCTGACGCCCGTCAGCGCAAGGCCGCCGACGGTGAGCACGATGCCGAGGACACGGCGAAGGCCGCGGCCCGTGCCGTCCTCGTCCTGCGGCGCTTCGCCCATGGCAGCCCGGCGTCGGCGCCAGTTGACGACGACCATGGCGGGAACGATTGAAAAGGCCGCGCCAACGACACCGGTGACGAGCGGCAAGGTCCACATCGGCGCGAAGGCATCGATTCGGGCGCCATCCGGATGGTCGGGGTGGTAGAGGACTGGCAAATGCTGGCCGAATCGGTATGCCGATTCCGGGCCCGACAGGTCCGAAGTCACGACATACGTCCGCCCATCGCCCGCGGTGAACCGAATCATCGGCGCGTAAGCCACAGCGCCGCCCTTTAGGTGTCCCACCTGCTTCTTCGCGACAACGGTGCCTTCGGCGTGCGACCCGGAGAAGATCAATGCGGTACGCTGCGCCGTCGACCCGACAAAGATGGCCAAGAGCACCAGGCTCGCGATCGTGAAGGCCCCGAGAAAGCCGTATGCAATGATTCGCGCGCCCATGGACGGCATCAGCTACTCCGGGACATAACGCGCTGTCGGCGCAAATACGGGGACGCAAGGGCGCCGGGCTCGACGATGATTTCGCATGGAGTCGCGACACTCATGGCGTAAGTATAGGTGCATTTGGGGCGGTCTACAGCGTTGCACCTCGCGCCCGGCAGGGGCCGGCCAATTCTCCTTGACGTATGCCGAACTCAAGCGTATTTCCAGTTTGTTGGATTCGGGCCCGCGGAGGCCCAGGCTTCGGTAACAGCATGAAACTCGCCCAATTCTTCCGATCGCCCCTCGAGGGGCAGCTCTCGGTCTCGCGCATGGTGTGGGTTTACGGCATCGTGGGCTCGCTGATCTATGGCTGCCTCGAGTTTTTCATCGATCCGGGAAACACGCTCCTCATGCGGCTGTACACGATCGGTGGCTGCCTATACTCCGCTTACGTCATCGTCGGCACGTACCGATGCGCGGTCAACTGCCGCACCAAGGGCATGGCGCGATTCGTGCGCATCTCCTGCATCCTCTCGCTGATCCTGCTGCCGGTCCTCGCGTATTTCGAACTGAGCGGTGCGTTGAGCAGCGACCTGACGCAACTCGAGCAGCTCAACTTCTGAACACGCCCATCTCCTACGTATCTTTGCTGACTTCACTACATTATTTGCATACTTGCGCAATTTTCTAAATCTCAGTATCGTCCGCGGCTGAGTACCCCTTGAGGTCGCCGATGAAATCACCAACGCAAAACTGCTGGAAGCCGGCTGCCGCCGGGCATCCCGGAAGGGATGTCTTTGTTGCGCTCTTCATCAAGGGAGTTCTGCTGCTGGCGATCTACTTTCTGTTTTTTGGCCCGGCACACCGGCACCCGGCATAGCGCGTGGCGACACGGAGCGCCGGGTCGTGATCAACACGATCGGGCCGGTCTGGGAAGGCAACCAGATATGGCTGATCCTGGGCGGCGGCGCGATCTTTGCCGCATGGCCCGCATTGTATGCGGCCAGCTTTTCGGGATTTTATCTGGCCATGCTACTCGTACTCGCCGCGCTAATCCTGCGGCCGGTCGGATTCAAGTTCCGCAGCAAGATGCCTGGCGCCCGCTGGCGCGCCAACTGGGATTGGGCGCTGTTCGTCGGGGGGACGGTCCCGACACTCGTGTTTGGAGTCGCGATGGGGAATCTCCTCGAGGGCGCCCCGTTCAGCTTCGATTCCGAACTGCGCGCCACTTATAGTTTTGGCCTGTTCGATCTGCTGAACCCCTTTGCGCTAATGTGCGGCTTCGTCAGCGTGGCGATGCTACTGACGCACGGTGCGGTTTACCTGGCGGTAAAAACCGACGGTGCAGTGGCGCAGCGCGCACGCACGATATCCCGGTTTGCGGCATTCGGCTGGGTGTTGCTGTTTTCGATCGCCGGCCTCTGGCTCTGGCTGGGTCATTTCGGCTATGCCGTTACGTCGGGCGCACTGCCTGGCGGCGAGCCCGATCCTCTCGCCAAAACCGCGATTGCGCAGACCGGCGCCTGGTTTGCAAACTATGCGCGGTGGCCGGCAACGCGGCTGGTTCCGGCGCTCGGCCTCGCCGCACCATTGCTGGTGGCGGCACTAGCCGGGACGCGGCGGCGGCTGCTGGTCTTCGTGATCAGCGCATTGGGCATTTCCGGGGTCATCGGTTCGATTGGGGGTCAGCCTGTTTCCTTTCCTGCTGCCCTCTTCGACGCATCCGCAAAGCAGCCTGACGGTTTGGGATGCATCGAGCAGTCAGCGCACACTTGGCATCATGCTCGTCGCCGTGATCGTCTTCCTGCCCATCGTGCTGGCCTACACTGCATGGGTGTACCGCGTGATGCGCGGGCCGGTGACAAGTGCCTACATTGAAGCGCATCGCGAGACGAGCTACTGAGGAGGATGGATGTGGTATTTCAGCTGGATACTGGGTCTGGGACTCGCGTGCGCATTCGCGATCCTGAATGCAATGTGGTTCGAGCTCGATTCGGACAAACACGCCAGTATTCGGCCGGCCGATGTGAACAACATTTCCTGACTCCAATGACCACAATTGGCAGCGCATATTCCTTATGACCACAATTGGCAACGCATATTTCTTATGATGCCCCTCGACGCCCTGGATGAATCTGCGGAGGAAGCGGCCGCCTTTCTCAGGACGGTTGCCCATGCGGGACGCCTGCGGATCGTCTGTGCGTTAATGGAAGGCGAACTATCCGCCACCCGACTCGCCCGGCAGGCGCGCCTGGCCGCGCCGGCGCTCTCGCAGCAGGCGGCCATCCTCGAGGCCAAGAGACTGATCGGCCGACGCCGGGAGGGCCGCTCCGTCGTTTACCGGCTGCTCGCGCCCGAGGCCAAGGCTTTGGCGAAGTTTCTTTACCGCATGTTCTGCCACACGCCGGCGGCGCCTGGGCGCCCGCGGGCCTCAAAGACCAGGAAAACCCATGACTGAACATTCCTCACCGGTTGAAGCCCTCCAGCCCGCCGAGGTCGCCCGGCTCTTGCGCGCCGGAAAGATCCTTCTGGTCGATGTTCGCGAGCCGGCCGAGTACGAGGCTGAACGAATTGCCGGTGCATTGCTGTATCCGCTGTCGACTTTTGATGCGGCTATGCTGCCCGACGATGGTCCGCGCCGGGTGATATTCCACTGCGGCAGCGGCAAGCGGTCGCAGACGGCAGCGGAGCGGCGGCTGGCTGCCGGGCAGTCGAATGCTGCGCACATGGGCGGCGGAATTGCCGCCTGGAAAGCAGCGGGACTCCCGGTAATCTCACGAGTCTGAACCAGCGGATCGCAAGGAGCCTGTCATGAAGCCGTATCCGCATTTTTATCACGCCGCGGCGCAAGGCGCGGGGGCCGGGATGGTGCGCGTCAGTTCCGCCGATTTGGGCGGCTTGGAGACCGCTCCACCCCCGGAATTCGATGGACCCGGCGGCGTCTGGTCTCCCGAAACTCTGCTCGTCGCTGCGATCGCGGATTGTTTCATTCTGACCTTCCGAGGCGTAGCACGTGCTGCGCGATTCGAGTGGGAGCAGCTCCACGCGCAGGTCGAGGGGACGCTCGAGAAAATTGATGGAGTCACCCAGTTCACGCGCTTCATCACCCGGGCCGCGCTTACGGTGAAGCCCGGCGCCGATCGCCAGAAGGCCACCGAACTCTTGCAGCGCGCCGAACACGTATGCCTGATCTCCAACTCGCTGCGCGGTGAACGGCGGCTGGAATGCACCGTTGATTCGCCGGCCGCCTGATGCCGTCGGCCGAGGACATCCTTCAGTACGGACTGATTGGCGTAGTCGCAGGCTCCCTGCTCAAGCGCGTGATCGGCGCAGCCCATGCGCGACGCATGATTCCCGGCGTGATCCAGCAAGGGGCTATCGTCATAGACGTCTCGGCGCAATCCGCCGAATCCATTGATCGATCGGTGCGGGTGGTTCTTCGGGATTCGTCCGCCTGGGTCAAGCGCCTTGAGAGAACCAGCGCCTCGTCCCAGCGCTAGGGCTTCTTCCCGGACGCACATGGCCTCTTGCCCGCGCTTGCGCCGGACTTCGGCGCAGGTGCGCAGAAGGCCGAATACAGCACTTCCATGATCTGCAGCGCCGGTCCACGAGCCAGCGTGTAGTAGATCGTCTGAGACTGACGGGTCGTGTATACCAGCCCCGCCTCGCGCAATACACCCAGATGTTGCGAGAGCGAGGACTGGCTGAGCGGCACGCGCTCATTGATGTCACCAACCGACAAGGGACCATCCAGTAGGGCGCAAAGGACCAGGAGCCGCTGATCGTTGGCCATCGCCTTGAGGAAGGCGGCCGCTTCGGTAGCATGTTCCCGCACTTCCGCCATCGCCGGCATGACGCGAACCTGTCTCTTTTCCGCCGTCGGCGCAGCCACCATGATTCTTCCTCGATCATATTCAATTGATTATAAATCGTGTCTTGCTAATTTAGCGGATTCTGATATACTATGCCATAATTTCATCCATCACGCGTCAAATTCCAATCGGAGAGCTGTAATGACTATCGAGCGCTGGGTCATGAGATTTGCAGGCACGGTGGTATTGCTGAGCCTCCTTCTTGCGCACTTCGAGAGTTCAAATTGGCTCTGGCTGACGGCGTTCGTCGGCGCCAACCTCCTGCAAGCGTCTTTTACGGCCTTCTGCCCCTTGGCGATCATCCTGAGAAAACTGGGCATCCGTCCCGGCCAGGCCTTCTCCTGAGCTCGGTCGTGCGTACACCCCTCTTAAATAGCGCGCCCCTTCGCACCATTCTGTCAGCCCTGTGTCTGGCGGCTGCGGGTTGCGGCCAAAGCATGCCGCCGCCGGCCATGTCGGCGGACTCCCCATTGCCGAGCACCGTCGTAGAGCCGGTCCGCGCCCCGCTCGAGCGGGACGTGGACGGCACCATCGAGGCAGTCAACCAGGCGACCGTGTCGGCACAGACGAGCGGCCGGGTCGCCGAAATCCTCTATGACGTCGACGATGTCGTCCCGGCCGGCGCGGTCATCGTGCGCCTGAAGGGTACCGAGCAGCGGGCGGGCCTGCAGGGCGCAGAGGCTGCACTGAAAGAGGCGCGCGCGAGGAACGAGGAAGCCGCCACGAACTACCAGCGGATTGCCGATTTGTTCGCGCGCCGGGTCGTCTCCAAGTCGCAGCTCGACCAGGCGACGGCGAACCGGGATTCCGCGGCCGCCAGGCTGGCCGCCGCGGAGGCGGGCCTGACGACCGCGCGTGAGGGGGTTGGCTATACCGAGATCCGCGCCCCATACGGCGGCGTCGTGACCAAGCGGCTGGTCGAGGTTGGCGAAACCGTCGGGCCCGGAACGCCGCTGATGACCGGCTTGTCGCTGCGCGATTTGCGGGTCAACACGACGATCCCGCAGAGCATCGTTATGAGCGTACGCAAACTCAAGCGGGCCGCCGTCTACGTCGGTGATAAGCGCATCGACGCGACCAAGATCACGATCTTCCCGGAGGCCGCGACCCCCTCCAGCACCTTTCGCGCACGCCTCGACCTGCCTCCCGGTGCTCTTGATCTGGCACCCGGCATGTACGTCAAGGTGGGCCTCGTCATCGGCGACACGGACAGGCTTCTGGTTCCCGCATCTGCCGTGATCGAGCGCAGCGAAGTAACCGGTGTTTACGTGATTGACTCAAAGCATCAGGTATCGCTTCGGTATGTACGTCCCGGCCATCGCTTTGCTGACCAGGTCGAGATCCTGGCCGGTCTCTCGGCCGGTGAACGCATCGCGCTCGATCCGATCGCGGCGAGCGCTCGCATCGCAGCCACGGAGCCGGCGAAGTGACGCAGCCGCTTGGGCTGAGCGGGCGGCTGGCGCGGTTCTTTCTCGAGAACCAGCTCACACCGCTCCTTGCGTTGACCGCACTGCTGATGGGCGTCTTCGCCGTGATCGTGACGCCGCGCGAGGAAGAGCCACAGATCGACGTAACCTTCGCCAATATTCTGATTCCTTTCCCCGGCGCCAGTTCCGAGCAGGTCGAGAACCTGGTGTCGACGCCGATGGAAAAGGTGCTGGGCGAGATATCAGGCGTCAAGCACATCTATTCCGTATCGCGGCCCGGCCTCTCCGTGCTGACGGTGCAATACGAAGTCGGCATTCACCGCAACGATGCGATCGTACGTCTCTACAACGCCGTGTATTCCAACCAGGACTGGCGTCCAGCGGGCGTCGGGATCCTGCAGCCGCTAATCAAGCCCAAGGGGATCGACGACGTCCCGATCGTCACACTGACGTTTTGGAGCCGCAGTCCGGCCCTAAACGCACATGAATTAGGGCAAATCGCACGTACTACTGAGAGCGAAATCAAGCGCGTACCCGGCACTCGCAATGTCTATTCGGTAGGCGACAACGAGCCCCTGATCCGCGTCGAGCTGGACCCGGCGCGCCTGAACTCCGCAGGCCTCACCGTCGCGGACCTTACCGCGGCGCTGCAGGCAGCCAATCTCGTTCGCCAGGCCGACGGCGTCATTGACGGAAAATCCATGTCGCCGGTGCAGGCGGGCCAGTTCCTCGCCAGCCGCGATGACGTCGGCGGTTTGATCGTCTCCGCCCGCGACGGCAAGCCGATCTATCTGGACGACGTGGCGACCGTCACCGACGTGCCCGGCCCACCCTCGCATTATGCCTGGTTCGGCACGGGCCCTGCCGACGCCAAGCGGGGCATCCCGGCCGTCAGTCAGGCGCCCGCCGTGACTCTCGCCGTCGCAAAGAAGCCGGGCACGAATGCCATCGACGTTGCCACCGCGGTCATCAATCGGATCGACGAGTTGAAGGGGATCACGATCCCAGCCGGGGTCGAGGTAACGGTGACCCGTAACTACGGGGTCACGGCTAACGACAAGGCGACCAAGCTGATCGAGAAGCTGCTGTTCGCGACAACTTCCGTCGTGCTGCTGGTGTTGCTCGCTGTAGGCAAGCGCGAAGCGGTCGTGGTCGGAACCGCGGTGATCGTCACTCTTGCAGCGACACTGTTCGCATCCTGGGCGTGGGGATTCACGATCAATCGAGTGTCCCTGTTTGCGCTGATCTTCTCGATCGGGATCCTGGTCGATGATGCGATCGTGATCGTCGAGAACGTGCACCGACACCTCGCAATCGACAAGGGTTCCTTCGCCGAGATCATCCTGATGGCCGTCGACGAGGTGGGCGGGCCCACCATTCTGGCGAGCTTCACGGTCATCGCAGCATTGCTGCCAATGGCCTTCGTGTCGGGCCTGATGGGCCCTTACATGGGTCCAATTCCGATCAACGCCAGCATGGGGATGCTGATCTCGCTCGCGATCGCACTGACTTTCACTCCATGGATGTGCCGCAAGCTGTTCGCCGGCGAAAAGCACGATGCCCCGGCGGAAGCGCATGCAGAAGGCAGGTTGCATCGCTTCTTCGTGCGCCTGATGACGCCGTTCCTGTCCGGTTCCTACGCGCGCAAGCACCGCCATCGACTCTACCTCGGTACCGCCGGCGCCATCGTCGTGGCTGTGCTGCTCGCAGTCCTGCAACTCGTCGTCCTGAAGATGCTGCCGTTCGATAACAAATCGGAATTTCAGGTGGTCGTCAACATGCCCGAGGGGACCCCCGTCGAGGACACGGCCCGCGTGCTTTCCGGCCTGGCCGGCCTCGTACGGAAGGTTCCGGAGGTCACTGATTTCCAGGCCTATGCGGGCACTTCGGCGCCCATCAATTTCAATGGCCTGGTGCGCCAATACTATCTGCGCGGCGACGCCAACCAGGGCGATCTGCAGGTCAACCTCGTCGACAAGCGCGATCGCAGCCGCAAGAGCCATGAGATCGCTCGCGCGATTCGCCCGGCCCTCGCAGCCGAGGGCAAGCGACTCGGCGCCGCCTCGGTGCAAGTCGTCGAGGTACCGCCCGGCCCTCCGGTACAGGCGCCGCTTGTCGCAGAGGTCTACGGCCCCACGTATGCCGGCCAGCAGCAGGTCGGACGCGCTCTGCGGGCCATGTTCGACGCCACCAGGGACATCGTCGACACCGACGATACGCTGAGCGCGCCCGTACACCGATATATCGTCGCGCTCGACCGCCCAAAGGCGGCACTGCTTGGCGTCTCGCAGGCGCAGGTCGCCGATGCTCTCGCTGCGGCGCTTGGAGGCCAGGACGCGACATTCATACATTCCGGCCTCGAGCGCGACCCGATTGCCGTACGCCTCGAATTGGGATCCGCCGACAGACAGGGCCTCGGAGCTGCGCTCGCCCTCCCCGTTAGATCGGCTAGTGGAACGCTGGTACCGCTGTCGGAGGCGGTTACAGTCACCCAGACGCCTTGGGACCCGACGATCTACCACAAGGATCTGTTGCCCGTGGTATTCGTCACCGGCGACATGGCCGGCCGACTCGATAGTCCCCTCTACGGGATGTTCAGCCTGGTGTCCCGGATCAGGGAGAAGCCGCCGGCCGATCAGGCAATCACGCAGCGATTCATCAGCCCCCCGGATCGGCTCAGCGACTTCAGCATCAAGTGGGACGGGGAATGGACGATCACCTACGAAACCTTTCGCGACATGGGCCTCGCCTATGCGGTCGGGCTCGTATTCATCTACCTGCTCGTCGTCGCGCAGTTCCGCTCCTACGCGGTACCTCTGATCATCATGGCCCCGATACCGCTCACGATCATCGGGGTCATGCCGGGACACGCCTTGCTGGGCGCCAATTTCACCGCCACCTCCATGATCGGCATGATCGCGCTCGCCGGCATCATCGTCCGAAACTCCATTCTGCTGGTCGACTTCATCAATCAGGAGATCGCCGCGGGGCGACCGCCAGCCGATGCCGTGATGCGCGCCGCGAGCATCCGGGCGCGGCCCATCGTGCTCACCGGGCTAGCGGCCATGATCGGCGCGTTTTTCATCCTCGATGATCCTATTTTCAACGGTCTCGCCATCTCGCTGATCTTCGGCATTCTGGTGTCGACCGCGCTCACGTTGCTGCTGATTCCATTGCTCTATTTTGGCTATATACGACGCTCCCGCGAGGGCGTCCTTTAACTGGGGGAAGTTTATGGCACACATCATCGTCATCGGCGCAGGCCTCGGCGGCATTCCGGCCGCCTTCGACCTGCGCAAGCATCTCGCAAAGGACCACAAGGTCACGCTGATCGGCGCGCGGCCTTATTTCGAGTTCACGCCGTCGAATCCGTGGATTGCGGTCGGTTGGCGAACACCTGCGGAAACGCGGGTGCAGATGCAAACACCCCTCGATGACAAAGGCGTCAGCTGGCTGATCAACTCCGTCACCAAGATCGATGCCGACAATTCGAAGCTCACGCTCGACGACGGCAAGGAACTCGCCTACGACTACCTCGTCATTGCAACCGGTCCCCGCCTCGCCTTCGAGGAGGTGCCCGGCCTCGGCCCCGACGGCTTCACGCAATCGGTCTGCAGCCAGGACCATTCGCTGCAGGCGTGGACGAAATACCAGGAATTCCTGCAAAATCCCGGCCCGATCATCGTCGGTGCCGCGCCGGGGGCCAGCTGCTTCGGGCCGGCGTATGAGACCGCCATGGTGATCGATGCCGACCTGCGCAAGCGCAAGATTCGCGACCGCGTGCCGATGACCTACGTGACCAGCGAGCCCTATATCGGCCATATGGGCCTCGGCGGCGTCGGCGACAGCAAGGGGCTCATGGAATCCGAGCTGCGCGAGCGGCACATCAAATGGATCACCAACGCGAAGATAACCTCGGTCAGCGCCCACGAGATGACGGTGCAGGAACTGACCGAGGACGGCGTCCTCAAGAAGGAGCACAAGCTGCCGTTCGCCTACGGCGCGGTCATTCCAGCCTTCAAGGGCGTGGATGCGATCGCTGCGGTGCCTGGGCTCTGCAATCCGCGCGGTTTCGTGCTGATCGACAAGCACCAGCGCAATCCCAAATACAAAAACATCTATTCAGTCGGCGTCTGCGTGGCGATTCCCCCGGTCGAGCTCACCCCGGTGCCCACGGGCGCCCCCAAGACCGGCTACATGATCGAATCGATGGTCTCGGCCGCCGCGGCGAACATCGCGGCGGAAATCGCGGGACAGCCGGCTGATCATGAGGCGACTTGGAATGCGATCTGTCTGGCCGATTTCGGCGACACGGGAGCGGCCTTTGTGGCGCTGCCGCAGATACCGCCGCGCAATGTGACTTGGTCGAAGAAGGGCAAATGGGTGCATCTGGCGAAGATCGCCTTCGAGAAGTATTTCATGCGCAAGGTGCGAACCGGATCGCTGACGCCGGTCTACGAGACCTACGTCCTCAAATTGATCGGAATCGTCTCGCTGAAGAAACGCGCTTCATGACCGGCGGAAACTGACATGACCGGCCAACATCGCTGCTGTTTCATATCCGCACTTTTTCCAGCGAATGTGCTGGCGTTGGCGCTGCTGGGTCTGCCCGGCATCGGCGGAGCGGAGTCTCTGACCGACGCCTGGTCCATGGCCCTACAATCCGACGGTTCCCTCGCCGCCGCACGCAGCGATCGGGAGGCGGCTGACGCGGAGAAAAGCGCGGCGGTGCGTCAGCGGTGGCCGGCGCTGGACCTGAATGGTTCCTACACTCAATTCGAGCATGCGCCGACTCTCGATATCGCGGTGCCCGGCGGCGAGCTGCAAGCGCCGATCTGGCGTCATGACGGATACGGCCTGGCGGGCGCCGAGGTTTCCGTGCCACTGTGGACAGCGGGCAGGATCAGCGGTGCCATCGGCTCGGCAGCCGCCGGCGCGCGCGGGGCTAGCGCCATCGAAGTGCGAACCACGGCGGACCTGCGGCTCGCCGTGGCCGAATCCTACATTGCCGTGTTCCGGGCACGCCGGGCGCTGCAGGTCGCCGAGTCGAGCGAATCCAGCCTGCAAGCGCATGCGGACGACGTGCAGGTGATGTACGACAAACAGGCCGTGGCGCAATCGGATGTGCTTGCAGTTCAGGTGGCGCTCGCGAATGCGATTCAGCAACGACTTCGGGCCGCCAATGCCCTGCGACTCGCAGCGGCCGCCTACAACCGATGGGTCGGTCAACCGCTCGATCGACCTTTGGAGCTCGAGGACCCGTCCTCAAAGCCATCAATGACATCTGCCGATGGCCTCGAGTCGTTGATTGTCCAGGCGCTGGAACATCGACCGGAACTCGTGGCAGCGATCGCTCAGCAGGAGGGGTATGAACAAGCGGCGCGTGCCGAGCAGGCTCAAGGTTTGCCGCAGGTCGTCCTGCACGCCGGGTACAACCACGTCGATAATGAGATTCTTGACCGACAGAATTTCGCGTCGGTCGGCATCGGGTTCCAATGGCGGCTGTTCGACAGCGGACAATTGCAGGCCAGGGCCAATGCCTTGCGGAGTCGTGCCCACGCAGCGGAACGGCGGCTCGCCGATCTCCAGTCGGTCATCCGGCTGGACGTCGAGACGGCGTTTTACAATCGGGAGGACGCCGCGGCGCGAATCCATGCGGCCTCGGCGGCGGTAGCGCAGGCTGAGGAGAACGTGCGAATTGCCAAGGAACTCTACGCCAACGGATTGGGCACCAACAATCAAGTGCTCGATGCTGAAGCGCTGCGCATCCTTGCCAGCACGAACCGCGACGACGCGGTGTTTGACGCCCTGGTCGCCGACTATCGACTGCAGCGCGCCGTTGGCAGCCTGTAAAGCCTCCGATCAAGGCCGTTTGTCGGGCCTGTGTAGGAGCATCGAAGATTACGCCGACACTTGATGGGGCGTCTCGCCTACGGTGGCCGGCAAGCGATCCCACTATGGTGATCCCAACCTTCAGGCGTAAGGAGTGGGGCCATATGCGAATTCAATTACTGTTGATCTTAGGGGTATGCGGAGTTTGCAGCTTGCAGGGCTGCAACAATGCCAAGTCACCGGAAGCGGTGGCTAGTGATGTTGCGGTGGCGGAGCAGAAAGCGGAGGCGAAGGTGTCCGAAACGCGCCAAGACGCCCTCCAGGAGGCGGATAAGGCCGCCGAAAAGGCGAACGATAAGTTGACGGCTTTGAAC
The DNA here is from genome assembly GCA_963707765.1 of uncultured Gammaproteobacteria bacterium. Classification (GTDB taxonomy): domain Bacteria; phylum Pseudomonadota; class Gammaproteobacteria; order Steroidobacterales; family Steroidobacteraceae; genus Bog-1198. Next base: position 2,100,910 of record CAVPQZ010000001.1, read on the forward strand.
AACACGCAAGCGACGGGCGACTATCAGATCATGATCGCGAAGGCCGATGGCGACCATCGGGTGTCCATCGAAAAATGCAATGTTCTCCAGGGCGCCGAACAGAAATCGTGCAAAGACCGGGCGGATGCCGATTATGACACGGCGAAGAAAACCGCCAAGGCGGTCGAATTGGCCCAAAAGCAGTAGGACCCACATACCTTAGCATTTCGAGGAGATGCGCCATGACGCAAGAGTTAAACGGGTTGAGAGTGGCAATTTTGGCGACGGACGGTTTCGAGCAATCGGAGCTGCAAGAACCCCGGCGGGCTTTGGATGAGGCGGGTGCCCGAACCGAGGTGGTCTCGCTCAAGAAAGGCGAGATTAAAGGCTGGCGCCATAAAGAATGGGGTGACGCCGTTGCCGTCGACGAGACCCTGGAGTCGGTCGAGGCAGAGGACTATGATGCGCTGCTGCTGCCGGGCGGCGTAATGAACCCGGACAATCTTCGAATGGAACCGAAGGCGGTCGCCTTCGTGAAAGCGTTCTTCGATGAAGAAAAGCCGGTGGCCGCGATATGCCACGGACCCTGGACATTGGTCGAGGCTGGTGCTGTCCGGGGTCGCACGCTGACTTCCTGGCCCTCGCTCAAGACCGACATTCAAAATGCGGGCGGCCATTGGGTCGATCAGGAGTCGGTGGTGGACGGCAATCTCATCACGAGTCGCAACCCGAAGGATATCCCTGCCTTCAATCGTGAGATCTTCAAACTGTTCGCGACCGCACAGTCGCGTGCTGCGGAGTGACCGGCAGCGCCATTTCGCAACGCGGTTCACCGTCGTGAGGGCCGGTCGATAGGGCCGGCGCAGTTGATTTACCGGCGCCGGGATTGTACGAACGATCGCGGGTGGCGCATGCCGCATCTGCAGCGTTTGCTTGAATAGTTGCCATTGGGCGGCGCCCTCCTCACAGAGGACAGACCATTGCGGAACGTCGGGGCGATTCACAGCCTTGCGAGCCCACCGATTCTATTGCCGCATTCCACCATGGCCTGTAGGCATTGGCCGTATGGTCTTGTCCGATGACGCCCACTACCCGCGGTCCCTTTGACCGATTAGCATGCAGCGCGAAATCTCGACTGCCTCTCACTCGTGCGCTCGGGAGACCCTGCAATCACGTCGCTGCAAAAGACGGACTTTTCTATTCACGAAGGAAAATCGCCGCCATGAATGACAATAAGCCGCCTATTCGAAACACGTCGGGCGAACACGGTTCACGAGCAGGTACAGGAGGGCTGCCGGGAACACTCCTGCGGACATCCCCTGGCGTCAAGCCTGCTGATAGAGACTCCGATAAAGACCTTGATGTGTACAGCTTCCGCGGCTATCGAGCATGGACCGAAAGAGTGCGCGGCGGAAAGGGCGAAAAGAACAGGTGACGTTCAACCAACGGTCAATGCTTGACCTTGACCGTCCTACGCGCAATTGATCCGCGCGCCGACATCAACGAGCGCCAGGCCGACGTATCGTGCGGTCCTCATGTCCGCTCGCCCCCAATAACAATGACGAATCGGCGCGATATATTGCGTGGGGCCCTCCTCGCGGTTTTGGGGGAGCATGTCGCGAAGGCTGCCGTGATAACGGGACAGCTGCCGTGGCAACCCGGGGCCGGTTCGCCGCCGCAAGCAATCGAGCCCGGAGGATGGCTCTATTTCACCGCATCGGAGGCGGCGGCGGTGGAAGCGCTGGCCGACCGGATCATTCCCCCGGACCCGCAAACACCCGGCGGGAAAGATGCTGGATGCGCGGTGTTCATTGATCGCCAGCTCGCCGGTCCCTACGGGCACCAGGCGGGGGTCTATATCAGTCCGCCGTTCACCAAGGGCGTCGAGCAGCAAGGGCCGCAATCCGCCGACGGTCCTGCCGTCGCGTACCGCAAAGCGCTCGCGGCGCTCGACCATCTCTGTGCAACCGTAGCGGGCGGCAAGACCTTCGCGGAATTGGCGCCTGAACAGCAGGATCGGATGCTGCACAATCTCGACTCCGGAGCCCTGGAGCTCCCGGGTATCGAAGGTAAGGCCTTCTTCAGGACGCTGATCAAGGATGTGCAAATAGGTTTCTTCGCCGATCCGATCTACGGCGGCAACAAGGACATGTGCGGTTGGAAGATGATCGGCTTCCCCGGCGCGCACTACGATTATCGAGAGTGGGTCGGGCGCCACAATGAACGCTATCCGCACCCGCCGGTCAGCATCTCGGGGCGACCCGAATGGACACCGAAAAACATCTAGAGGCGTCGCATGGCTCGTAAACTCCCACCCACAGATGTTGTAATCGTCGGTCTCGGGTGGACGGGCTCGATTCTGGCCCAGGAACTCACCGACGAAGGGCTCGAGGTGGTCGCCATCGAGCGCGGTCCGTGGCGCAACACCGCCACGGACTTTGCGCCGAACTACGCTCAGGATGAGCTGCGCTACCGCATACGGCATGAACTCTTCCTGCAGCCGGCGCAGACGACCTTCACTTTTCGAAACAACATGCGCCAGAACGCGCTCCCGATCCGCACGTGGGGGGCATTCATGCCGCCGAATGGGGTCGGTGGCGGCGGCGTGCACTGGAACGCCGAGACTTGGCGCTTCATGCCCACGGACTTCGTGGTCAAGACGCATTTGACCGGGCGTTACGGCAGGAAATTTTTGCCTGCCGATATGACCATCCAGGATTGGGGTGTCACCTATGACGACCTCGAACCGCATTACGATAGGTTCGAATATCTGTGCGGCACATCCGGCACCGCAGGTAACCTTAAGGGCGAGATCCAGCCCGGCGGGAACCCCTTCGAGGGCCCGCGTTCCAGGCCCTACCCGACCCCGGCGCAGCCGCAACCGTTCAGCCACACGCTGTTCGCCCGGGCGGCCCAAAAGCTCGGCTACAGGCCCTTCCCGCAGCCGTCCGGAAACTTATCGCAGGCTTACACGAATCCGTTGGGCGTGCGAATGGGCCCATGCACATACTGTGGCTACTGCGAGTGGTTCGGCTGCGCCAATTACTCGAAAGCGAGTCCGCAGACCACGCTCCTTCCCGTCCTCGTGCGGAAACCCAACTTCAGCGCACGCGATCTATCCGAGGTAACCCGCATTAATACCGACGCGAGCGGCAAGCGGGCGACCGGCGTGACCTTCGTCGATTCGAGCGGCGATGAGTGGGAGCAACCCGCCGAGCTCGTAATTCTTTCGGCTTACAGCATTTTCAATGTGCAGCTCCTTCTGCTTTCCGGTATTGGCGCGCCCTACAACCCGGAGACGAACGGCGGCGTCGTGGGCCGCAATTTCACCCACCAGACGATTTCGGATGTGGAGAGCTTCTTCGACAATTCGAAATTCATATTTAACCCTTTCATTTCTTCGGGTGCGATCGGGATGTGCATCGACGAGTTCAACGGCGACAATTTCGATCACGGTCCGCATGGATTCGTCGGCGGGGGCTACATGGGACAGGTGCAGACAAATGGCCGTCCCATCGAGACCACACCCGTACCCGAGGGAACGCCCCGGTGGGGCGCCCAGTGGAAGCAGGCGGTACGCGACAACTACTTGAGTTCGCTCAAGCCCGGCACCGGGGTGCACGGCAGCATGTACAGCTACCGGGACGTGTACCTCGATTTGGACCCGGTCTACCGCGACCGCTTCAACCGGCCGTTGGTTCGCATCACCATGGATTTTCACGAAAACGAGCTCAAGCAGAATATCTTCCTCACCGACAAATTCGCCGAGATATTTCACGCGATGGGCGCTCAAAAGCTCACCAAGAGATATCGCAGGGCCCCCTACGATGTGACGGACTATCAAACCACGCACTTGTGCGGCGGCGCAGTCATGGGCACCGACCCCAAGACCAGCTTCACCAACCGCTACTTGCAGAGCTGGGATGTGCCGAATCTCTTCGTGATGGGGGCGAGCGCTTTTCCGCAAAATGCGGGCTACAACCCGACCGGCACGCTCGCCGCGCTGGCCTATTGGTCCGCAGCGGCCATTCGCGCGCGCTACCTCAAGAGTCCGGGCCCGCTGGTGCATGCATGATCGGTGCGAGCCGGGGCGCCCTATTGGCCCGCACCATCGGTGCCCTGCTCGGGCTGGCGATACCGGTTCTTGCGGCCGCTGCGGTACCGGACAGCCAGCACTTTCAGCAAATCGAGCGTGGACGCTATCTCACCATCGTCGCGGACTGCGCGGCATGTCATACCGATCCCGATGGCGAGGCACCATTTGGGGGAGGACGGCGAATCCCCACGCCGTTCGGCCCCATGCGCGCGCCCAATATCACGCCCGATCGCGACACCGGAATCGGGAATTTGAGCGATGAGCAGTTCGATGCGATTTTGCGCCAGGGCAGGTTGCCGGATGGCAAGCGGGTCTACCCCGCGATGCCGTACCCCTACTACACCAAGATGTCGCGTGAAGATGTGTTCGCGATTCGTGCCTATCTCAGTACCGTGACTCCGGTGCGCCACGCGGTGGAATCCAATCAATTGCCTTTTCCGTTCAACCTGCGATGGCTGCTCTGGGTTTGGGATGCGCTCTACTTCACTCCAGGAGAGTTCCAGCCAGATGCGTCTGCGCAGGCGGCGTGGAACCGCGGCGCGTATCTGGTCGAGGGACCGGGGCATTGCGGCGCCTGCCACACGCCGAAAAGCTCCCTGGGCGGCGATGAGTCCACGCACCTGCTCGCGGGATATTCGCTCCGGGGATGGTTCGCACCCGATCTCACCAACGATGAGCGCATGGGACTTGGTCATTGGTCGGCTCCTGATATTGTCGATTATTTGAAGCGCGGCCATAATCAATTCGTGGCAGCCTCGGGCCCCATGGCCGAAGAAATCTCCTATTCGAGTTCGAGAATGAGCGATGAGGATCTCAGTGCGATCGCGACTTACCTCAAATCGCGCTCCGGATCCATCTCCAGCGGGAGGCCGCTCTCCGTCAACGATCCCATGATGGTGGCCGGCAGCGCCATCTACGACGACCTGTGTTCCGCGTGTCACAAGCCCGACGGGAGCGGAGTACGGTTCCTCTTCCCGAATATCGCCGCCGCCGCGTCGGTCGCCTCGCGCGAGCCTGACACCCTGATCCGCGTTGTGCTGGAAGGCGCCCAAAGCGTCGCCACCTCCGAGGAGCCAACTGCGCCGGCGATGCCAACCTACGGTTGGCAGCTCACCGACCCGCAGGTCGCAGCGGTGACCACGTACGTTCGAAATAGCTGGCAACACGCGGCTTCGGCGGTTACTTCCGGCGAGGTGCGCGCGGCACGCCGCCGGATTCAGCAGGAGCGATTGACCGGAGTCAATACGGCTCCGTGACCGCCAGCAAAACGCGCGCGGAACCTCGGAGGTTCATGCCGTCCGCTGAAGTTGGAACACCGTATCCGGTCGACAAGTGACGCCGTTCACCCAGCAGGTAGGCGTGCCAGACGAACGAACGGGCAGTGTATTGCGAAAAGACCCATTTTTCGGTGCGCTCCTCGTCCAGGTAAATCAGATGGGTCGCGGCTTTGCCTATCTTGCGCAGCAGCTGAGGTAGGGGCGGCCGCTGGCCGCTGAATCCGACCGGCCGTGCTACCAACTGTTGACCAGATTCTCCACGTTCACCGTGCCGATGCCGGTTGCAAAATCCCAGCCGGTGTGCGCTGCATAGGCCTTGTCGTAGTCGCCATCAGCGGTGGACAGCACGCCATACGTGCCGCTTGGCAGATAACAGTCGACCGAAGTGATACGGTGGAACATGCGAGCGCCTCCCGGCCCTCGCGTGTGCGTGGCCATCCCCCCTTCGGATAGTACGCCGTGGCGCTGTCCGGCGGCAAATCAAGCGCCCATCGGACTTAAATCCGCCGAGACTTCAGGGACGCTTTGACTTAATGGATGACGCTGCGCAAGTTGCAGCTATGGACTTCATAACTCAAGCCCATTGTCGTTATCGACAATCCGCGTGCCGCTAAAGTGTTTTGCGGGTTGAAGCTCGGCCCATAACGAGTTTGCGCCGCAGCCAACGCAGGCGGAAAGCTGATATTGCCAAGCCTCATGAGCGCGTCGATATCCAGATAGACCTAGACCGGAATGGTTGAATGTCATCGGTCAGGATTCGCATTTTCACGAGCAGTTCGGCTACTACGCTGATCCGGTAGAATGAGAGTACTGCCGTGCTCCCGACAGGATGGAAGTCGCGGTTGGTTGACCTGCCCGAGGGGGGGACCGACGGAGTTCGGGGACTGTGTTTGGATCCACATGATCTCGTAATCGCCAAGTACGTTGCCGGTCGCGACAAGGATCTGGCATTCACTCGGAACTCGCATTTCGCGGCCTTGTTGCACAGGATCGTTTGAAAGTGTTGCTCGACGAAACTCCGGTATCCGAAACAGTACGCGACCGCATACGAAGTCAGATGGGTCGCGACTTTGGACGCGACTCCTGATTCACCATCAGCAGACCTCGAACAAATTCGAGCGCGGGCGCGGGAGGATGGTCCGGAGATGAATAGAAAGTTGATTCAATATTGACTATTCGGGCGGTAAAGAATCCGTCGAACGACTGAACGACGGAATTTCGATTGCCCGTCAGCCATTAAAATTGGTGGGCCGTGTAGGGATCGAACCTACGACCAATTGATTAAGAGTCAACTGCTCTACCAGCTGAGCTAACGGCCCAATAAACCTTTCCGCAAACAACTCGACGCCTCAGCCCCGAGGGTGGGGTGGACGACGGGACTCGAACCCGCGACGGCCGGAATCACAATCCGGGGCTCTACCAACTGAGCTACGTCCACCATCGTCATTCTTCCGGCACGAGGTGGCGCGCCCGGCAGGAATCGAACCTGCAACCGCCGGCTTAGAAGGCCGGTGCTCTATCCGGTTGAGCTACGGGCGCTTAAACCTCGTGGAGACTAGAAAGCGCCAAACGTAAATTCCAGGCCGATGCTCGGGTATCAAACCAACCGAATCGGAAGTGCGCGCGGATTATATAGAGTGCCCATGACAGAGTCCATTGGAGGAAGCCTGCCGGGCCCTGCACCGGGCCCGCCTCTAGGGGCCCATCGCCGCACATGGCCGGCGCGCAGATTCCTCGGTCAAATCAAGGGATTAGCGGCTGCGGCAACGGGATAAACGCCATAAGGTCCCTGGATGGGAACCATGCGCCCCAAAGTCCCCCCGTGCGTATAATTGCCAGAGCCGAATCGGGAATCGAAAAGCCCTCGCGCCCCCCGGCAACGTCGGCTTATTTTTTTGCGGATTTGGCTGCTTTGGCTCGGGCCGTAAGCGGCATGGCATGGCGGGAGGGATCAGGATGAGTGACGGTCACTTTCTGCGTTTTTACGTTCGCGACGACCACCGCCACCGGCATGTCCCGCTCTGGGAGTGGCTGCTCAACCAGGCCAATAAGATGGGCGTACGCGGCGGGTCGGCATTCCACGCCATGGGCGGCTTCGGCCGTCACCACCACGTTCATGAACAGCGGTTCTTCGAGCTCGGCGGCAGCATCGCGGTTGAGGTCGAGTTCATCGTGACCGAGGCCGAGTCCCGTCAGCTCCTCGATTTGATCGAGCGGGAGAAGATCCGTGTCTTCTACGCTCGTATACCCGCGCAATTTGGAATCCTCAACCCGGATCGCCTGGACGTCGCGGAACAGGCGCCGCGATCCGCGTGCGAGAGCCACGCGCAGATCGCTGGAGGGAAGACCCGTGATCCATAGGATAGTAGTCGCCTACGACGGCTCGGAGCCGGCCGACAAGGCCTTCGAGTACGCCCTGGAGTTCGCCTCGAAGTTCTCCTCGGAGATTGAAGTTGCGGGCGTGCTTCGTCCGCCCGAGTTTGGCGGCGCAGCCGAGGCCGCCGCGATGATCGAGGACGGTCGACGGCACTTTCTCGAGCAGACCCGAGCGCTGCAGGAACGCGCTCATCGCGCCGGCATCACCGTGCATTGCCACAGCTTGGTAGGCCATCCGGGCGATCAGATCGTAAGGTACGCGGCCGAGGTGGGCGCAGGCCTCGTGGTTCTCGGCTACCGGGGCAAGTCGATCGTGAAGCGCTGGCTCACCGGCTCGACGGCGAAGCAGGTGATGAGTCATGCGCATTGCTCGGTGCTGATCGCTCGATAAGGGCCGATCCTGGGGCGGATAACGCGGGATCGACACGGTGCTTTCGGACCGTCATGTCATGGACCGGGTGACAGGGCTCCACAAAAAGCCGTGTTTGACATAGGCAATAGCCGACGCAGATAATCCGCGAGCGGATTGCGATTCAAAGGCCAGGGAGTGGGCCCGCCAGCAGTACACGCCCACCCATGCGCAAGGCAGTTTCATATCGGCCGGGAGGGCTAGGTCATGAATCTCAGGACGATCTTTCTTGTGGGCGCTGGCATCGGATTGGTCGGATCTCACGCGGCCCGCGCCACATCGGACCCATCACCCGACTTAGGTAACGCTCAAGACTCCACAGGCAGTCTCAGTCACGAGCAAGCCGCACGTGCAGGGGGCCCGGTGCAGAAGCCGAAGCCTGGGGTCTCCGAGACTGTCTTGTATTCTTTTCAAGAAAATGGTTTGGATGGGCTCAATCCGCAATCCAGTCTCGTGCAGGGTTCCGACGGCAACTTCTACGGCACGAACCTGAACACGGCTTACGAGATTTCGATCAATGCGGCGACCGGTGCGGTGACCGAGACCGTGCTCCATGCCTTCCAAGACAATGGCCGCGATGGATATAACCCGCTGGCGGCACTTGTTCAGGGTGCGGATGGTGCCTTCTATGGGACGACCAGTGAGGGGGGCAACCATAATTGCACTACGGGTACGGGGGTCATTCCTTGCGGAACTGTCTTTCGGATCGCAGTCGAACCCACCAGCGGCGCGGTGGTGGAGAAGGTTCTATACGATTTTCGCCAGGGGCAGAGCGGTGGAAAGTATCCCTATACGGGGCTCATCCTGGACGGCGATGGCAGCTTCTACGGCACGACCAGCGAGGGCGGAACCGGTGCTTGTGCCGCAGGTTGCGGAACGGCATTTCAACTCTCGGTGAATACCGCCACCGGTGCCGTGGTCGAGAAGATCCTTTACTCCTTCCAGCAAAACGGCGTCGATGGGTCTTTCCCGATGGGACTCATCCAGGGCAAGGACGGCAATCTATACGGCACGACTCAGTATGGGGGCGGCGGTAATTGCACGGGCGGATGCGGAACCGTATTTCGGATTTCTTTGAACCCCGCAACCGGTGTCGCGACCGAGACCGTGCTGCATGCGTTCCAGAACGACGGGCATGATGGGGTCCTCCCCTTGGCGGGGGTCATACAAGGCAGCGACGGCGACTTGTATGGGACGACCAGCCAGGGTGGGCTCATCGGTTGGGGCACCGTGTTTCGGATTTCCGTCAACGCAGCGACCGGTAAGGCAACCGAGCGGGTGCTGCACGCGTTCGGGAATCTAGTCGCCGATGGCGCCTATCCTTATTCGGGTCTGGTGCAAGGGAGCGACGGCGTGTTTTATGGAACGACTTTTGGCGGCGGGAACGATGGTTGCCCCATACAGATATCCGGCACCTTCGATAACGGCTGCGGCACCGTATTTAGTGTCTCCATTAATGCCGCGACGAACGCAGTAGAGGAGAAGGTTCTGTACTATTTTCAAGCCGATGGATTGGACGGGTTGAACCCTCAAGCGAGTTTGATTCAAGGTTCGGACGGCAGCTTTTATGGTACGACTTCCCAAGGTGGAACCGGGTCTTGCTTAGGTTTCGAAGGTGATCCCATTGGTTGCGGCACGGTGTTCAAGATCGTTCCATGATCGGTTGGCCGATATATCTGACCGCCCATGACTCAGGCCGACTGGCACCGCGCTGCGGCAAAGCGCTCGACCTATACCGAGGACCGACTCGCCGGCTTCGTATCTGCGCCAAAGCGGAGCACATTCGGCGTTGGTGACCTTTATGTCATGGTCGGGGTGACAGGATTCGAACCTGCGACATCTACGTCCCAAACGTAGCGCTCTACCAGTCTGAGCTACACCCCGAGGATCGAATCGAGCGCCGGTTCCATTGGCTCGCCGGATTACGCGACGCAGGAACCCGAGGGGCGCTAGTGTACGGGGTTGCCGCCGGCACAGGCAATGAAAAGCGCCCCGCGCCGCCGCACGGGAACCGCCGCTCGGCCGGCCCCTGCCCGGCTCGGCGGCCTGCCTCAGACCGCGCGCAGCAGCGGCTGGGCAGGGGTTTCGCGCCTCATCAGCGTGCTCTTGCCGAACAGCGAAGCGACCAGGTCGACCGCCACCGTGGCCGTCCGGTTGCGCAGATCGAGGGAGGGATTCAGCTCCATGATGTCGAGCGAGCCCAGCAATCCGGTGTCGGCGATCATCTCCATGCACAGCTGCGCCTCCCGATACGAGGGACCGCCGGGCACGGTGGTTCCGACGCCGGGGGCGATATCCGGGTCCAGGAAGTCCACATCGAAGCTCACGTGCAGATGGGTGTCCCGGTCCAGCGATTCCAGCGCATTCGCAAGCGTCTGGCGCATGCCGGTCTCGTCGATGAACCGCATGTCGAAGACCTCCAGTCCCATCTCGTGGACCAGACGCTTCTCGCCCTGATCGACGCTGCGGATGCCGATTTGCCGGATGCTCGACGGCTGAATCGCGGGCACCCGTCCGGACATCTCGATGAGGCTCTTCGGGCCCAGCCCGCACAGGCATGCCACCGGCATGCCGTGAATGTTGCCGCTGGGGGTGAGCACGTTCGTGTTGAAATCGGCATGCGCGTCGAGCCATAGCACCCGCAGCTTCCGGCCCTGCTCCCGGCAATACCGCGCCGTGGCGCTGATGGACCCAATGCTCAAACTGTGATCGCCGCCGAGCAGGATGGGCATGCGCGCATCCGCGAGCTCGCGATGGACGGCATCGTGCACCGCGCGATTCCATTGCGTCACCTCGTCGAGGTGACGATAGCCGTCCTCGGGTCCCCGCAGCGGATTGGCCGGCCCGCGAAGATCGCCGCGGTCTCGAACGTCGAGCCCCTGCGTCTCGAGCATGCCGTGGATGCCGGCGACCCGCAGCGCCTCCGGCCCCATGGACGCCCCGCGGGTGCCGGCGCCGATGTCGCTGGGCGCCCCGATCAAGGTAACTTGGTGGGTCATGATGATATCTCCCCGGCTGAGCCGTTGCCGTCGATGTCTCACGCGGTCTTGCGAATACGCGGCCGCGCACGCAGCCCCAGCGTGCCGCCGTACAGATCCTTCGGGTTGTCGAGCTCGGGCACGAGGTCGATCTGCCGGGCGCTGCCGCGCTCTTCCTGCACCAGCGCGTGCAGGAAACGCAGCGCCGAATAGTCCTCGAGCGCGAAGCCCACCGAATCGAAAATCGTGATCTCTTGCGCGCCCGTCCGGCCCGATGCGACGCCGCGTGCAAGGCCCGCGAACTCCGTGACCGGATAATCGGCATTCATTTGCTGGATCTCCCCCTCGACGCGCGACTGCGGCTCGTATTCCACGAATACGCGGACGTTCGGCATGCGCAGCACGTCGGAATGCAGTTCGGTCTTGCCGGGACAGTCGCCTCCGACCGCGTTCAGGTGCATCCCCAGGGCAATCATGGGCGGAGTGAGAATGACGGCGTTGCGCTTGTCGGCGGTGACCGTGGTGACGATATCCGCGCCCTTGCAGGCATCCGCGCTCGATGTGGCGCGCAACAGACGCAGGTCGCCGAGCTCCGGCATGGAGCGCAGGTTGCGCTCGAGTTTTGCGGTCGCCTTCGGGTCGGTGTCGAACAGCCGCAGTTCCCGGATGCCCAGCATTCGATGAAATGCCACGGCTTGGAATTCGCTTTGCGCGCCGTTGCCGATCAGGGCCATGACGCGGCTGTCCGGACGCGCGAGGTGGCGCGCGGCGAGCGCCGACATCGACGCGGTGCGCAACGCGGTAGTGATGGTCAACTCCGAGAGCAGCAAGGGGTAGCCGGTCTGCACGTCGGCCAGTACGCCGAAAGCGGTCACCGTGAGGAGCCCGGCCGCCGTGTTCTTGGGATGGCCATTCACGTACTTGAATGAGTAGAGCCTCCCGTCGCTGGTGGGCATCAATTCGATGACGCCGACGGAGGAATGGCTGGCGAGCCGCGCCGACTTCTCGAAGTCGGGCCAGCGTCGGTAATCCTGCTCGATCTCGGCGGCCAATCGCTCGATGAAGGCGCCCGTCCCGACCTGGCCGACGAGCCGCAGAATATCGCTGACGCCAATGTAATCGATCATGCTCGAACTCCCATGCAACTTGAATCCGCCGGAGTCTCAGACCCCGCCCGTACCCCTATCATGACCAGCCGGGGAGCTAACAAGAAGCCAGCAATTTGCACAAAATGCTGGAATGACTGAGCATATAGTCATAAGTCTATGGCATTTTGTTAGGAGTTGACTCCGTGGACGACATCGACCGGCAATTGATCGGACTGTTGAGGGAAAACGCCCGGACCTCCGTCGCAGCGCTCGCCAAGGCGCTCAAGGTGGCCCGCGGAACGGTGCAGAACCGTCTAGCCAAGCTCGAGCGCGACGGCACCATCGCCGGATACACGATTCGGCTGCGTCCCGCCGTCGATGAGCGGCGCATCAGCGCCTTCACCACCATCGCCGTCGAAGGCGCTCGAATCGAGCCGGTGGTCCGCACCTTGCGCGGCGACCCGTCCATAGCGACCCTGTACTCGACCAACGGCCGCTGGGATCTGGTGGCCGAGATTCGCACCGACAGTCTGCAATCCTTCGATCAGGCCCTCAGCCGGATTCGGCGCATCGAGGGCATCTCCGGCACCGAAACCAGCCTATTGCTCTCGACGCACAAGCTTTAGGCAGGAAACCCGCGCCACGCCACGGACATATACCTTTAGGGCACTACCTTGACGTATAGGTCAAGGCGTGGCAGAATACTGCCAATGATCGATTCGGCCGAAAAGCTCTTTTCCGTGTCGCAGCTCGGTCTCGACCTGGGCGTGAGCGCCCGGACGATCCGCTTCTACGAGGCCAAGGGCCTGATTGCGCCCAAGCGGGCCGGCAACAACCGCGTCTACACCCAGCGCGACCGGGGCCGAATGATCCTGATTCTGCGCGGTAAGAAACTCGGATTCACGCTGCGTGACATCAAGGAGTATCTTGATCTGTACGACGCGGACCCGACGCGCGCGAAACAGCTGCGCCTGCTCCTGAAGGCGGTACGAAGCCGGATTCTCAAGCTCGAGGATCAGCGCGTCGCGCTCGACGAAGCCTTGGGCGAACTGCGCGAGGTGGAATCGCAGGCGAACGCGGCGCTCGCTTCCCTCGAGAGCGCTTCGCGGCGCGCGGCGGGCCCGACGAAACCGGTGAGCAAATCGCTCAATTCGAACCGATCCACGGCATTGGAAACCCAGGACTAGCGCGATCCGGCTGCGGACGCCTCAGAACCACTCGGAGTAGTAATGAAAAACGTCGTCATCGCAGGTTACGCCCGCTCCCCCTTCACCCTGGCCAACAAAGGCGCGCTGACGCGGGTCCGACCCGACGACCTCGCCGCCCAGGTCGTCGCCGCGCTCATCGAGCGCACCAAGGTCAGGCCCCAGGATATCGAGGACGTCATCGTGGGCTGCGCTTTTCCGGAAGGTGAACAGGGTTTCAATGTCGGCCGCCTGATCAGCCTCCTGGCGGGGTTGCCGCAATCGGTTGCCGGCATGACCGTGAACCGCTTCTGCGGCTCGTCGATGCAGTCGATCCACATCGCCGCCGGCCAGATTCAACTCGACGCGGGCGACGTGTTCGTGGCCGCCGGCGTGGAGAGCATGACGCGCGTCCCCATGATGGGCTTCAACCCGATGCCCAATCCGCTGCTGCAGGCCAAGGTGGCGGCGTACATCAGCATGGGCGACACGGCCGAGAATGTCGCCGGCCGGTGGCACCTGAGCCGCGAGGAACAGGAGGCCTTTGCCGTTCGCAGTCAGCAGCGGGCGGCCGCTGCCGCGAAGGCAGGCCACTTCAAGGACGAAATCGTGCCGATCGCCGTCAGGGGCGGCAGCGTCGATGCCGACGGGTGCCTGCGGCCGGACACGTCGGCGGCGGGTCTCGCGCAATTGAAGCCCGCGTTCTCGCAGACCGGCACGGTGACCGCCGGCACCTCCTCGCCCTTGACCGACGGCGCCTCGGCGGTCCTGGTGTGCAGCGAGGACTATGCGTCCAAGAACGGCCTCACGCCGCTCGCGCGGATCCGCAGCGTGGCGGTGGCCGGCTGCGCCCCGGACATCATGGGCATCGGTCCGGTGGGCGCGACGAAAAAGGCGCTGCTGCGCGCCAAGCTCGAGATGAGCGCCATCGACGTGGTCGAACTCAACGAGGCCTTCGCGAGCCAGGCGCTCGCCTGCGCCCGCGACCTCGGAATCCGGGACGAGACGCTCAACATCGATGGCGGCGCCATTGCGCTTGGCCATCCGCTGGGCGCCACCGGCGCGCGCATCGTCGGCAAGGCCGCCAGTTTGATGAAGCGCACCGGAGGCCGCTATGCACTCGCCACGCAGTGCATCGGCGGCGGCCAGGGCATTGCCACGATTCTCGAGCGGATCTAATCAGGAGCCAATCCATGCAACCGATCCGTAAGGCCACAGTCATCGGCGCCGGAGTAATGGGCGCCGGCATCGCTGCGCAATTCGCCAATGCCGGCGTTCCCGTCACGCTGCTCGATATCGTTCCCGAAGGAGCCGCCGACCGCAACGCGCTGGCCGCAGGGGCGATCGCGAAAATGCTGAAGACCGAGCCCGCGCCCTTCATGTCCTCGCGCGCCGCCAAGCTGGTCACTCCCGGCAACATCGAGGATCATCTCGCTCAGATTGCCGACAGCGATTGGATCGTCGAGGCCGTGGTGGAACGTCTGGACGTCAAGCAGTCGCTGTACCGCAAGATCGACGCCGTGCGCCGGCCCGGCACCGCCGTGTCGTCCAACACCTCGACCATTCCCTTGAAGCTGCTGACTCAAGACCTGCCCGAGACCTTCGCACGCGACTTTCTGATCACGCATTTCTTCAACCCGCCGCGCTACATGCGGCTGCTGGAGATCGTGACGGGCCCGAGCACCGACGCGGCGTTGGCGGAGAACGTCGCCCAGTTCGCGGATCGGGCGCTCGGCAAGAGCATCGTGCGGTGCAAGGACAGTCCGGGGTTCATCGCCAACCGCCTCGGCGTGTACTGGCTGCAAGTCGGCGTGATCGAGGCCATGGACCTCGGACTCACCGTCGAAGAGGCGGATGCGGTCATCGGCCGGCCCATGGGGATCCCGAAGACCGGCGTGTTCGGTCTGATCGATCTGGTGGGGCTCGATCTCATGCCGCACATCAACGCGAGCCTCGCGAAGTCGCTGCCCGCGGCTGACGCGTTCCATGCCGCCAACCGCACTCCGCCGCTGATCTCCAAGATGATTGCCGAGGGCTACACCGGCCGCAAGGGCAAGGGCGGATTCTACCGGTTGAATCGCGCCGGCGGCGGCAAGGTCAAGGAGGCGATCGACCTGGTCTCGGGCAGCTACCGGCCCGAACACAAATCCGAACTGCCCGAACTCGCGGCGGCCTCGAAGGATCTGCGCGGGCTCCTGGAATCCCCCGGCCGGATCGGCCGCTATGCGTGGCGGGTGCTCGGCCAGACCCTCGCCTATGCGGCAACGCTGGTGCCGGAGGCCGCGGACACGGTCGATGCCATCGATGAGGCCATGCGGCTGGGGTACAACTGGCAATGGGGGCCTTTCGAACTCATCGACAGGCTGGGCGCGGACTGGCTCGCGGACAAGCTGGCGAAGGAGGGCCTCGCGGTACCGGCGCTGCTGCGCGCAGCCGCGGGCAAGACCTTCTACCGGCTCCAGGAAGGCCGGCGCCAGTACCTCGCCAGCGATGGGGCCTACCATGACCTGGTCCGCCCCGACGGCGTGCTCATGCTGGAGGACGTCAAGCGCGTCTCGCAGCCGGTGCTGCGCAACGGCTCGGCCGCCGTGTGGGACCTGGGCGACGGCGTGCTGTGCTTCGAATTCACCAGCAAGAGCAACTCCCTCGACGACCAGATCATCGGCCTCCTCGGCAAGACCATCCCGCTGGTTCAGCAGAAGTACAAGGCGCTGGTGATCTATAACGAGGGCCGGAACTTCTCGGTGGGCGCCAATCTCGGACTGGCGTTGTTCGCCGCGAACATCGCCGCGTGGGGCGAGATCGAGAAACTGATCGGCGCCGGCCAGCAGGTGTACAAGGCGCTCAAGTACGCGCCCTTCCCCGTGGTCGCCGCGCCCGCGGGCATGGCGCTCGGCGGCGGCTGCGAAATATTGCTGCACGCCGATGCCGTGCAGGCGCATGCGGAGAGCTACATCGGCCTGGTGGAATGCGGCGTGGGCCTGCTGCCCGGCTGGGGCGGCTGCAAGGAAATGCTGGCGCGCTGGTCCGCGAGCGGCCTGCTGCCGCGCGGGCCGATGCCCGCGCCCTCCAAGGTCTTCGAAACCATCAGTACGGCCACCGTGTCGAAATCTGCCGCGGAGGCCAAGGAACTGTTGTTCATGCGGCCCGCCGACGGCATCACCATGAACCGCTACCGGCTGCTGGCGGATGCGAAGGCGCTGGCCCTCAGGCTCACGGTCGATTACGCGCCGCCCAAGCCGGTCGAACTCAAGCTGCCGGGCGCCTCGGGCAAGCTCGCGTTCGGCATGGCCGCGGAGGGCTTCCACCGCCGGGGCGTCGCGACCGACCACGACATGGTGGTGGCCGCGGAACTGGCCGAAGTGCTGTCAGGCGGCGGCGCCGACCCGGTCGACCTGGTGAGCGAAGATCAATTGTCGAGCTTGGAGCGCACGGGATTCATGCGGCTCGCGAAGACCGCCGGGACCCTGGCGCGGATCGAGCACATGCTCAACACGGGCAAGCCCCTGCGCAACTAGGGAACCGGAGACCTCAACACATGCAAACCTACACTGCTCCGCTGCGCGACATGCGTTTCGTGCTGCACGAACTGAACGACAGCGCGGCCCTGCGAACCTTGCCGGGGCTCGAGGACATGGCGCCCGACCTGATCGACAGCATTCTCGAGGAGGCGGGCAAGTTCCTGACTTCCGTGTTGCTGCCGTTGAATGCCGCCGGCGATGCCGAGGGCTGCCGCTACGCCGACGGCGTGGTGCGCACGCCCAAGGGCTTCAAGGAGGCGTATCGGGCGTTCGTCGACGGCGGGTGGGGATCCTTGAGCTCCGACCCGAAGTACGGTGGCCAGGGCGTTCCGGCCAGCGTCGCGAAGCTGGTCGAGGAAATGATCTGCGGCTGCAATCTGTCGTTCGGCCTGTATCCGGGCCTTTCGCACGGCGCGTACCTGGCGCTCAAGAGCCACGGCTCCGAAGCGCTCAAGAGCCTGTACCTGCCGAAGCTCGTGGATGGAACCTGGACCGGCACCATGTGCCTCACGGAGTCCCACTGCGGAACGGATCTCGGGATGTTGCGCACGCGCGCCGTGCCTCAGGCCGACGGCAGCTATCGCTTGAGCGGATCGAAGATTTTCATCTCCGCCGGCGAGCACGACCTGGCGGAGAACATCATCCATCTGGTGTTGGCGCGCCTGCCGGATGCGCCGCCGGGCATTCGCGGGATCAGCCTGTTCGTGGTGCCAAAGTTTCTGCCGAACCCTGACGGCACGGTGGGCGCCCGCAACGGCGTCAAATGCACGGGCATCGAACACAAGATGGGGATCAAGGCGTCCTCCACCTGCCAGATGGCATTCGACGAGGCCGCCGGCTGGCTGGTGGGCGAACCGCACAAGGGCATGCGCGCGATGTTCGTCATGATGAACAGCGAGCGCCTGTCGGTGGGAACTCAGGGCCTCGGCCTCGGCGAGGTGGCCTATCAGAGCGCGGTTGCCTATGCCAAGGATCGCCTGCAAGGACGCTCGCTGTCGGGGCCGGAACATCCCGACAAACCCGCCGATCCCATCATCGTGCATCCTGACGTGCGCCGCATGCTGATGACCATGCGCGCCTACAACCAGGGATGCCGCGCCCTGGGGGTGTGGGTGGCGAACGCGCTCGACCGCATGGAGCGGCTGCCCGATTCGCCTGAGCGCACCGAGGCCGAGGACCTCATCGCCCTGATGACGCCGGTGGTGAAAGCCATGTTCACCGATCTGGGGTTCGAGTCGGCCAACCTCGCGCTCCAGACCTACGGCGGCCACGGGTTCATCGTCGATCACGGCATGGAACAGTTCGTGCGCGACGCGCGAATCGCGATGATCTATGAGGGCACGAACGGCGTGCAGGCCCTGGACTTGGTCGGGCGCAAGCTTCCCGCCAACATGGGCCGTTCGCTGCGCGCGTTCTTTCATCCGGTCGCCGCGTTCATCGAGGCGAACAGCTCCGATCCGACCATCGGCCAGATGGTGCAGGCGCTCGGCAAGGCCTTCGGCGCGCTGCAGCTCGCGACCGGCTTCATCGCCCAGAAGGGCCTCTCCGACCCGGAGGAGGCGGGAGCGGCTTCCACGGATTTCCTGCGGATGCTGGGCCTGGTATCGCTCGGCTTCATGTGGGCGAGAATGGCGAAAATCGCCGCGGAGAAGCTGCCCGCGGCCCAGGGTGAGGATGCGGATTTCTACCGCGCCAAGGGCGTGACGGCGGTATTTTACTTCGATCGCATCCTGCCGCAGGTCGGCTCCCTGCTGTACGCGATCAAATCCGGCAAGGGCTCCATGATGGCGCTCGCCGAAGCCGCGTTCTAGGGGGGCCGGCCATGAGCCCTGCGACGCGGTTCCTGAGCCGGCTCCTGGGTCTTTATTGCGCCACCGTCGGCCTCCTGATGATGGGGCGTCGCGACGCCACCGTGGACATCGTCACGGCCCTGGTCGGCGACCCGCCGCTGATGTTCACGCTCGGGGTGCTCATGGTCCTCGGCGGGCTTGCCATGGTGCTCGCCCACAACGTTTGGTCGGGCGGCCTCGCAGCGCGGATCGTCACGCTGCTCGGCTGGGCGGTGCTGCTCAAGGGAACCCTGTTCCTGGCGTTCGCATCGCACGGCGCCGCCGAGTTCTATCTCGGGGCGCTTCAATACGCGAAGATGTTCTATGTCTATGCGAGCGTGGCGCTGCTGCTCGGCCTCTACTTGACCTACGCCGGGTTCAAGACGGGCCGATAGCCGGCGGCCGGCCCTGCCGCCTTCATTACGCGCGATTCCGGAGCGCTGCATGCGCGGTGCCGGTGCAACGAGGCGCCTCAATCACTCAGGGAATTCGATTGGCCGTTTGCGATAACGCGGAAACGCCGCAGAAATTCCTTCAATTCCGCGAAACCATCGCAACCGTCGGATGGTTGGCACGGCGCTTGCTTTGCTTTGCAATAAATGTGCGTCTAGGGTTCCGACCTGCTTGCAGGTGTCTGGACCGAGAGAGGCAGTCCAAAGATGTCGCGGCTTCCGATCGTTTGCATCGGCCGCGTCAACTGGGATACACGGCGGGATAAAAGCCCGGGAGATCGAGTTTGAGGAAGGCATTCGTGCGTCCTCGGGTGATCTGCCGCGCCGGAGTATCCCGAGTCCCGAAATCCCTCCCAAGAGTGATTCAGGTTCGCACCTGACGAGAACAGCGCCCCACGCCGGCGCACCGTCGGGTATGCGACTTCGTCCATCGACATAGGGGGAGAGGCATAGAGGATGACCCGTGCAAAAATTTTCCCGCTCTCCGCAATCCCCCGCCGTAGGCCGCCGAATTCGCCGACGGCGGGTCGAAAAAATGACGTCGATTGCGGGCGCAATCATGAGCGTGCTGTATGGCGCAACGGCCGTCGCGAACGAAGAGGCATTGGACGAGGTCATCGTAACAGCAAGCCGCCGTGCCGTATCCGCGCAGGATTTGCCGATCAGCATCACGGCGGTCAGCGGGGCGGCTCTCGATCAGTCGGGAATCGAGGATGTTGCCAGTCTCGCCAATTCGATGGCGGGGGTGAACTTCACCGATAAGGGACCCTTCGGCGGCGTCAACGGCGCCACGTTGATCATCCGTGGATTGAATAGCGAAGCCACGGGCGGACAGGTCGCGCTGGCGACTCCCATCGTGCCTCCCGTCGCCACCTACGTGGATGACACCCCGCTCTTCGTCAATCTGCGGCTGCAGGACCTGGATCACGTCGAGATTTTGCGGGGTCCCCAAGGAACCCTCTACGGCTCGGGCTCGCTCGGCGGCACCATCCGATTCGTGCAAAATGCCCCGGACCCCACAGGCTTCGACGCAAAGGTGGAAACAGGTCTCAGCAAGACCCAGCACACGGAGGCCCTCAACGAAGACGTAAGCGGCATGCTTAACATTCCGTTGACCGACACCTGGGCAGTACGCTTGAACGCGAGTTGGAACGATGAAGCCGGATTCATCAATCAGCCGGATCTTTACCGGCTCGACTCGTCGGGCGCACCGATGGCCGCCCAACCGGGGAATCTCCTGAGCCCGCCCGAGACGTATTCCCGGGACGGCACGAATTCCTACGGCTATCGCACCGGGCGGGTCGCGACTCTCTGGAAGCCGAACGACGAATTTCATGCCCAGCTGTCGTATTATTTCCAGCGATCACTCGCGAATGGCTTTCCTTATGCGGCCCCCATCTACGGCCCGGATTCACTATCCTCATCGGATCATACGCAGGCAAGCGCCGACGACGACGTCGATATGACCGCATTGACGCTGGAAGCAGATTTGGGATTCGCCACGCTCACGTCGGACAGCTCATGGGCGCATCACGTAAACCGCGCGAGCAGCGATCTGACGAACCTCTACACCTATTTCCCCTTCTATCCGTCTCTGTACGGCGCGAATCCGCGGGCGCTGGTGACCGGACACGACGAGCTCAACGACAAGCCATGGTCGCAAGAGATCCGCTTAGCGTCCAAATTGGGCGGCGCGATTGATTGGGTCGGAGGGTTGTTCTTCAAGGATCAGACGACCGACATCAATGAACACGAGTACTACCCGGGCTACCTCGATTACTTCAATGCATGCGTTCCGGTGTACGGGGTCAGCAACGGCAACGGCGTGACTCCCTCGCAGTGCGGAATCGGCGAGACCGCCTACACGCCCGGCAACCCACCCACGTACATCGATGGCATTCCGATCGTCAAGGACCAGGCCTACATAGGCGACTTCGAGACGCGGTTCAAGGATCTGGCGGCATTCGGCGAAATTACGGGGCACATCACTTCCTCGTGGAGCGTCACCGGCGGCACCCGCATCTTCAAGCAGACGTTATCCCAGGCGCAGCAGACGGGATTGCTGTTCGACGGACCGATCTCCATCGACAACAATTCGCTGAGCGATTCTTGGCGCCGGGTGTTGTGGAAGCTCAACACGTCATTTGAGCTCGATCGCAACAACCTCTTGTATGCCACCTGGTCCCAGGGTTTCCGCCGCGGCAGCGTCAATGCCCTGCCGCCGACCGAACCGGCCGTATCCTATGTGACGAACCCCGGACTGTACCGGGTTGCGCCGGACACCGCCGACAACTATGAGTTCGGCGCAAAGGGCACGGTCGACAACCATTTTCGCTATTCGGCAGCCATCTACGACATCCAATGGCATCACGTCCAGGAGGGCGCGCAGCTCACGCCGCTGGTGCTCCCTGGAGCCATCAACGTGGGCGAAGCCTACAGCCGCGGCGTCGAGACGGAACTGTTCGCCAATCTGACGCAGCACCTGTCCATGCAGTTCGATTACACGTATGATTTCACCCGGCTCACGAGTTTCTCGTCCCTCGCCGTGCAGGGGCTGTCGGTGCCGCCGCCTGCGGTCGGCTCTGCGCTTCCTGGCACTCCCAAGCAAAGCGTCGTCATCGCCGTGAGCTATGGACATATGAGTGTCGCCGGCGGGGAACTGGCATACGAGCTCGACGCGCATTATCGCAGCTCCGTGATCCCGGCCCTCTCGGCAACGATTCCCAGCGTCCCCGGCTACACGATGCTCAATACCCGCCTGAACTTCACCGAAGGGCACTGGCGCGGATCGCTCTATGTCGACAACCTGACCAACCAGCTCGGGGTCGAATCGTATTCGGACCCGTTCAATTACGGTTCCAACTACCAAGCGATCGTCTCCCGGCCGCGGACGTACGGCTTCAGCGTCGGGTATTCGTTCAAGGGTTGGTGAACCAATCGCCGGATTCAGCGGACCGGCGTGCTCACCCGGCGGGTAGGGATGCGGGCTGCCGGCTGGAGTAGGCGCGCCACCCGCCCCAGCGGGTGATGTCCGTCGCCCGCTCGAGGGCATAGGCCTCGCACAGAAACCCCGGCACGATCTCGCCGTCCTCGAGTTCGATGCGGCCGATGCCGAGAGGTGCGGGGATGGATTGGATGAGGGAACCCACGTCGGCCGCGCGTATCGCCCAGACTTCGACCTCGATCGACGCACCGCCGGTCGTTGCCCGCACCAGGCCCGGGCGCTCAACCGGACCGCCCGGAAGGGCATAGAGTCGGTAGCAGGCCGCGGTGCTCGTTTGCCGCAGGCGATATCCTCCGCGGTCCCGGATCTCATGATTGAGAGGGAGCCCCTCCATATGGGCTCCGCACACCGCAATCGCCATGAAACCCTGCGCCGGCCCTGGCCGCGCTGCCGCCACCCGGGGAAGCCGCCATGGCATCGCACCCAGGGTGTCGACGAGAGCGCCATGAAGGGTGCCGGCCAGGTCGAGCAGCGCTCCGTCGGTGGATCGAGGCCCGATGATCGTCACGCCGAACGGAAGACCGTCGGCGCGAAAACCCGCGGGAACTGCGACGGCGGCCAGGTCCACGAGGTTCACGAAATTC
The DNA here is from genome assembly GCA_963707765.1 of uncultured Gammaproteobacteria bacterium. Taxonomy (GTDB): domain Bacteria; phylum Pseudomonadota; class Gammaproteobacteria; order Steroidobacterales; family Steroidobacteraceae; genus Bog-1198. Next base: position 2,123,687 of record CAVPQZ010000001.1, read on the forward strand.
GTGTAATAGCCGAGGTTCGAGTTCAGCACCAAGGGGTCCGCCTCGACCTCCCGTATGGAATAGATCGATCCCGCGGTTGGGAACAACATTGCGTCCGCCTGGTCCCATGCAGCTTCGCTCGCGCGCCTCAATTGCATGAGACGGTACTCGCCCTTGAACGCATCCGCTGCCGACAGCGCGCCGGCAGGCTCAATGATGCTGCGCGTCACCGGGTGCATGGCGTCGGCATGCGTCCTGATGAACCCCTCGATGGCTACGTAGCGCTCGGCTGCCCAGGGACCATCGTAGAGAAGCTGCGCTGCTTCGAGGAAGGGCGAGGCATCGATCTCGTGAACCGGCAATCCAAGGGCATGAAGCCGCTCGACCGCGCGATCAAAGAGCCGCTCGTACTCGGCATCCCCGAAGAATTTCAGCTGATCGCGGCCCGGTATGCCGATCCGCCGGATCTCCAGCCCTCGATCCTCCGCGGGACGCGAGTACGGATCCTCGCGATCGAACCCTTCTGCGATCGAAAGAACCCGGGCCGCGTCCGGGGCGGTGAGCGCAAATATCGATACGCAGTCGAGTGACCGGCATGCGGGCACCACCCCGCGGCAGCTCAGCCGGGCGAGGCTTGGCTTCAGGCCCACGATGTTGTTGAAGGCCGCCGGAACGCGCCCCGATCCGGCCGTGTCGGTCCCGAGCGCAAAGCTCGCGAGGCCGCGAGCCACGGCCACCGCGGAGCCCGAACTCGAGCCGCCGGCGATGTAGTCCGGATTGAAGCTGTTGCGGCACGCCCCGTAAGGGGACCGTGTCCCCACGAGGCCTGTTGCAAATTGATCGAGATTCGCCTTCCCGATCGGGATTGCGCCCGCATCGATCAGTCTCCCGACCACGAACGCGGACCTTGCAGGCAGATAGGCAAATGCGGGGCAACCGGCGGTTGTGGGTACACCCGCGAGGTCGATGTTGTCCTTGATCACGAAGGGAATGCCGAAAAGCGGCCGGCATTCCGGCGATCGATCCCCGAGCGCGCCCACGTAAGCGAGGATCTGCGCGCGAGTGAGCCGCGTGATCCAGATGCCTGCATCCTCTGCCTCCTCGGCACGCTCCAGCACGAGGTCCATGACATCGGCCGGCGTGAATCGAGCCGAACGATATCCCGCAAGCAGGTCTTCGATGACGAAGCTGTCGATGGTGCGCATGCCGCGAAATATACCTCGCGTCGACGAGCCGGGCGGCGCGATTTCGTGCGCAAAATGAGGGCGCCCGAACGCGCCCCTTGGTCCAGCGCGGTGCGCCGGGTGCCGCGCGGCGACGTCCGCCGCGATGGCCGGCTGAGCGACTTTGCAAGCAAACGCGGGGACTTTTCGCATAAATGAACGCGATCGCGCCAAGCGGCAGGCAGTCGGCACAGCCCTTGCAGACGCCTACGGTGAATGTGCCTCTAGGGTTCCAGCCCGATGCGTCAGGTGTTCGGTCCGAGAGAGGCAGTCCAGCGGCACGGTTGCCATGGATACACGGCGGGACAAAAGCCCGGGAGATCGGTCGAGGGGCCTTCGGCATCCTTGGGATGATCGCCTGCCTGCGGGTTGATGTCCTGATGAAGAGATCCCCTCGAGCACGAGCGATTCACGCTGCAACGGCCCGAGGAGTGACATGACGCCCTACCATGAGTCGACGATCGACGGCGGCAAGCATTGGTCGCTCGCGTTGGCGGCCGGGACTTCGATGACCTTGGTCGACGTGGGCGGCGGAGCCAATGTCGGCATGATCTTCTACAACCCTCACAATCTGCTCGAACGCTACAACATGCCCGACACGTTGAAGTGCCAGCATACGTTCAAGCTCACCCGCGGACACTGCCTTTACTCGGATATGGGACGGATTTTCTGCTCTATTGTCGAAGATTCCGTCGGCTGGCACGACACCGTCTGCGGCAACTCCAATCGCCTGCTCGTGGACCGCCGGTGGGGAACCAAGACGTACCAGGAGCATCGCAACGGTTGGACTCAGAACGGACACGACGCTTTTCTCGTGGAGGCCGGAAAGTACGGGCTGAGCCGGCGCGACCTCGTCGCCAACGTCAATTGGTTCAGCAAGGTGTCGGTGGCCGAGAACGGCGCCCTACGGTTCGATCCGGACAATTCCCGCGCGGGCGGCTTCGTCGAATTGCGATTTGAGATGGACACACTCGTGCTGTTTCACACCTGCCCACACCCGATGAACACCTCGAAAAGCCATCCCTTCGCTCCGGTGCGGTACCGCTTGGCTCAAGCCCCCGAGGTCGTTGCCGAGGATTTCTGCCGCCGGTCACGTCCCGAGAATGACCGTGGGTTCCGCAACACCGAACTTTACCGGAGTCACGCTCGATGCAGCCGACGTTGAGCACGAGAATTCCCGCAGGCGCCTATTGGATCGACATCGTCAGGGAGGGCGCCAGATTCCGCATCGTCGACGTGGAAGGGAATCAGGCGGCGGACACCCTGCTCTTTTCCGCGCGGGATCCGGCCGAGCGCTACAGTGCGGTGGACACGATTCGCGAACAGTGCAATGTCTTCCTGACGAAGGGCTCGAAGCTCCTCTCCACCCAGGGGAACGTGCTTGCCGAGATCATCGATGACACTGTGGGGCGCCATGATACTTTGGGGGGCGCGTGCGCCGCCGAATCAAATCAGGTGCGCTATTCCCTGGATAAGTACACGATGCATTCCTGCCGCGACAGTTACCTGCTGGCGGTCGCGGACAATGAGCGGTTCGGCCTCAGCAAGCGCGATCTTGGCCACAACATCAACTTCTTCATGAATGTGCCCGTCACGCCGCAGGGCGGGCTCACCTTTGCCGACGGCATGAGCGGTCCCGGCCATTACGTCGAGATGCGTGCCGCGATGGACCTCATTCTTCTCATTTCGAACTGTCCCCAGTTGAACAATCCATGCAATGCCTATAACCCGACGCCGCTTGATATCCTGATCTGGGAGGCGGATGTTTCGTAAAGTCCTCGTCGCGAATCGGGGCGAAATTGCCTGCCGCGTCATTAGAACTTTGAGGCGGCTTGGAGTCGCCTCGGTCGCCGTCTACTCGGACGCGGACCGGTACTCGCCGCATGTTCGCCAAGCGGATGAGTCCGTGCGAATCGGCCCGGCACCCGTGGCTGAGAGCTACGTCCGGCAGGACCGGTTGATTGCGGCGGCGAAAACCTTCGGCGCACAGGCGATCCATCCCGGATACGGCTTCTTGAGCGAGAGCGCGCCGTTCGCCGAGGCGTGCGAGTCGGCGGGCCTCGTTTTCGTGGGCCCCACGCCGGCGCAAATTCGGGATTTTGGATTGAAGCACCGGGCCCGCGAGATCGCCAAGGAGACCGGCGTTCCGTTGCTGCCGGGCAGCGGACTGCTCGTGGATGCCGATCAGGCGCGTCAGGAGGCGGCCCGAATTGGATATCCGGTGATGCTCAAGAGCACGGCGGGCGGCGGCGGCATCGGCATGTCCTTGGTGCCGGACGCCGAAGCCATGGCATCGGCCTTTGGAAGCGTCGATCGCCTCGCGCGCAAGAATTTCAGCCGTGGCGGCGTGTTCGTAGAGCGCTTCATCGAGCATGCACGGCACATCGAAGTGCAGATCTTTGGCGACGGCAAGGGTCGTGTGATTTCCTTGGGCGAGCGCGATTGTTCGGTGCAGCGCCGGCATCAAAAGCTCATAGAGGAGACGCCGGCGCCCGGGCTGACGCCGCAGGTGCGCGGACGGCTGCACGAGGCGGCCGTGAGGCTGGGAGAATCTGTCTCGTACCGCTCGGCGGGCACGGTGGAGTTCGTCTACGACACGGACAGAGGCGAGTTCTTCTTCCTGGAGGTGAATACTCGACTGCAGGTGGAGCACGGCGTCACCGAAGCGGTGACCGGCATCGACCTGGTCGAATGGATGCTGCGCGTGGCGGCGGGAGATCGATTCGAGCTCACGACGCCGCCAATCAGCGGTTCATCGATTGAAGTTCGCGTATACGCCGAGGATCCGACGCACGGGTTCCGGCCGTCGACGGGGCTGCTCACCCACGCCAGTTTCCCGAGCGACATTCGGATTGATTCGTGGATCGAGAACGGGACTGTGGTGACTCCTTACTACGATCCGCTGCTCGCGAAGATGATTGTGCGCGGCGCGGATCGGAACGCCGCGGTGACGGCGCTTAGGCGCTCGCTCGATGCGAGCGAAGTCGCAGGGATTGAGACGAATCTTGATTATCTGCGGCAATTCGTCGCGACTCCGTCGTTTTCGACGGGCGGCATGACCACGCGCGCCCTCGATGGGTTCGCCTTTGCTTCCCGGAGCATCGAGGTGCTGGCCCCGGGCACCCAGACAACCGTGCAGGACTACCCGGGACGCCTCGGCTATTGGGATGTCGGCGTGCCGCCGTCGGGGCCCATGGACAGCCTGTCGTTTCGCCTCGCCAATCGCGCCGTCGGCAATCCTTCGCAGGCGGCCGCTCTCGAGATCACGATCTCCGGGCCGACCCTGCGCTTCAATACGGCCACGGTGATTTGCCTGGCCGGCGCGGCGATGTCCGCGACGCTCGACGGCCGCGCCGTCGACTATTGGAAACCGGTTGATGTAGCGGCAGGTTCCACGCTCGCGATCGGGCCCGCAAACGGCCCGGGATGCCGAGCCTACCTCGCCGTCCGTGGCGGCATCGATGTTCCGCGCTACATGGGAAGCCGGTCCACGTTCACCCTTGGAAAGTTCGGCGGGCACGGGGGAAGGGCTCTCGTGCCGGGCGACCTGCTGCACCTGTGCCGTGGCGTGCTGTCCCTGGACGAGCCGACCACCATCCCCGCTCAGATCATTCCGCGGATAGGGCGCGACTGGGAGTTGGGCGTGCTCTATGGACCCCACGGGGCGCCCGACTTCTTCACTGAGGAGGATATCCGGGTCTTCTTTGCATCGAGCTGGACCGTGCACTACCACTCGAGCCGCACCGGCGTGCGCCTTCTGGGGCCAAAGCCCAAGTGGGCTCGTACCGACGGCGGCGAAGCCGGCCTGCATCCGTCCAACATCCACGACAACGCCTACGCGATCGGCGCCGTGGATTTCACCGGCGACATGCCGGTCATCCTCGGTCCCGACGGCCCGTCGCTGGGCGGCTTCGTGTGTCCCGCCACCCTCGTAACCGCAGAACTCTGGAAACTGGGACAACTGCGGCCGGACGATCGGGTTCGATTCAAGCGGCTCACCGCGGACGAGGCGGGGGCGTTGGACCTCGCACACGAGGCGACCATCGACCAACTGTGCGACGCGCCGTCTGCCGGACGAGAGGCCGATGCCGGGCGTGCCCACCGGCCCGGCGCCGCTTCTGGTCCAATCCTCGAAACCCTGCCGCCCGATGGTCACCGCCCCCGGGTGGTGTATCGCCGCGCAGGCGACCGGAACCTTCTCATCGAGTACGGGGAGGCTGTTCTCGATTTGGAGCTTCGATTGCGGGTGCACGCCTTGATGCAGTGGATAGGCGAGCGTCGCCTGGACGGCGTCCTCGATCTGACGCCCGGCATCCGGTCCCTGCAGGTCCACTACGACCCGCACTCGCTGTCGACCCATCGGTTGCTCGACCTGTTGGTGGAGGCCGAGCGCTCGCTCGGGGCAATCGACGATGCGCAGATCCCAACCCGGATCGTGCGTTTGCCCCTGTCCTGGGACGACCCGGAAACCCGCCTTGCCATCGACAAATACATGCAGTCGGTCCGTCCGGATGCGCCCTGGTGTCCGAGCAACATCGAATTCATCCGCCGGATCAATGGCCTCGCCAACATCGAGCAGGTGAAGGACATTGTCTTCGGGGCGAGCTATCTGGTGCTGGGACTGGGCGACGTCTACCTCGGTGCACCCGTCGCGACACCCTTGGACCCGCGCCATCGGTTGATCACGACCAAATACAATCCTGCCAGAACCTGGACCCCGGAGAATGCCGTGGGTATCGGCGGGGCGTACCTGTGCGTTTACGGAATGGAAGGTCCCGGCGGCTATCAATTCGTGGGACGCACCTGCCAAATGTGGAGCACATACAAGGCAACCCCGGCATTCGCCTCCGACAGGCCGTGGCTGCTGCGCTTTTTCGATCAGATCCAATTCTTTCCAGTGACGGCCGAACAGCTGCTCGAGTTTCGCGCCGATTTCGCACAGGGATGCGCGCACGTCGACACGCAAGAAGAGATGTTCAGCCTCGCGCGATACCGCCGGTTCCTCTCCGACAACGAAGCGGACATCAGGGCGCACAAGCAGCGCCAACAGGCGGCGTTCGAGTCCGAAAGAGCCCGGTGGGAAGCGAACGTGCAGGAGGCGGACCACCCGAGCGCCGACTCCGAGTCGAACCCCGCGGAATTCGAGGCCGGCTGCATTGCGGTTCCGAGCCCCGTCGCCGGCAGCGTATGGCGAGTGGAGACCGCCGCCGGCCGACACGTGATGAGGGGGGAGACCCTGCTGCTGGTGGAATCGATGAAGATGGAACTGCCGGTCACGGCGCCGATAAGCGGCCGTGTCGTCGAACTTCGCTGCAGCGAAGGCAGAACTGTCGTCTTTGCCCAGACGCTGGTCGTCCTGCGTGCCGACGACGGCTGTTAGGTTGGTTGTGTACGAAGCCCCTACGGAGAATCCAATGACGAAAATGCGCGGTGCCAGATCGGCGATATACGGGTTGGCGCTGATCCTCCTGGGACTTGCCGCCCATCCGGCCGCGCGGGCCGCGGAGAAGACCACTTTCAACGTCGCGTGGAGCGTCTACGTGGGCTGGATGCCCTGGGATTACGCAGATCGCAGCGGAATCTTGAAGAAGTGGGCCGATAAGTACGGCATCAAGATCAAGCTGACGCAGATCAACGACTACGTGGAGTCGATCAACCAATACACCGCGGGTGGTTTCGACGCCTGCGTAATGACCAACATGGACATGTTGACCATCCCCGCGGCCGGCGGCGTTGACTCGACGGCGCTCATCGTCGGCGATTTCTCCAATGGCAACGACGGCGTCGTGCTCAAGGGAAAGGGTAAGCGCCTCTCCGACATCAAGGGGCAGAAGGTCAATCTCGTGGAACTGTCGGTCTCGCACTACTTGCTCATGCGCGCCCTGACCAGCGTCGGGCTGCGCGAGCGCGACGTGCAGCTCGTCAACACCTCGGACGCGGACATCGTCGGCGCCTTCGCCACGCAGGCGAGCGCGGCGGTCGTGACCTGGAAACCGCAGCTCTCCGCCGTTCTCAACTCACCCAACGCGGAGCTCGTCTTCGATTCGTCGAAGATCCCCGGGGAAATCATCGACATGATGGTGGTCAACACGGCGACCCTTGCCGCCAATCCCAAATTCGGCAAGGCACTTGTAGGCGCCTGGTATGAAACCATGGCGCTCATGCTCAAGAATGCCCCGGAGGGAAACGCTGCGCTCGCCTCCATGGCCAAGGCATCGGGCACCGACCCCGAGGGCTTCCGAGCGCAACTGGCCACCACGCATCTTTTCGGCAGCCCGGCAGATGGGCTTGCCTTCATGACCGGTGAGGCGCTCGTGAGGAGCATGGACATGGTGCGCCATTTTTCCTTCGACCACGGGCTCCTCGGCCAGGGTGCCGCTTCGGTCGATGCCGTGGGAATACAGTTCCCGCAGGGGAAGACCCAGGGAAGCCCGGCGAACATCAAGATGCGCTTCGACCCGGCATTCACCAAGATGGCGGTGGACGGGCAACTCTGATGAGGCGCCTCGTCAATCGGCGGCCGAAACGCGCGCAGGCCCTCGTTCTGAGCGTGTTGCCCTTCGCATTGCTGATTTGCCTGTATCTGGCCGCATCCCACGAGAGGTTGGCGAGCAATCCCGGAGACAAGCTGCTGCCGTCACCCGCAACGATGCTCGGCGCGATTCACCGGTATGCGGTGCTGGAAGACGAGCGCAGCGGCGACATCCTGCTGTGGACGGATACGCTGGCGAGCATGAGGCGCCTGCTCCTGGGACTTGGTGTCAGTGCCGCGCTCGGCATGGGTTTCGGGATCATCGTCGGGGTGATTCCGTACATTCGCGCAACCTTCGCGCCCTTCATGGCGGCTCTATCGCTGATTCCGCCGCTCGCAATCCTGCCGATCCTCTTCATCGTCGCCGGACTCGGTGAACTCGCGAAAGTCTTGCTGATCGTCATCGGCATTGCGCCGGTCATCGTGAGGGACATCGCCCTGCGCAGCGCCGAACTGCCCGCCGAACAGCTGGTCAAAGCGCAGACACTGGGGGCATCGACCTGGCTCCTCATCGTCCGTGTGGTGACTCCACAGATGTGGCCCCGCTTGATCGATGCCCTAAGGCTCACCTTGGGGCCCGCCTGGCTGTTTCTCATCGCCGCGGAAGCCATCGCATCCACGGATGGATTGGGGTTTCGAATCTTCCTGGTGCGCCGATATCTAGCCATGGACGTCATCCTGCCCTACGTGGCTTGGATCACACTGCTCGCCTTCGCCATGGACCGGCTCTTGCAGCAATGCCGGACCCGCCTGTTTGCCTGGGCGGAGCCAGGACGCTGACCGATGACGCATCTTTCGATCAAGGGGCTTTGGAAGGAGTATGACGGCCACGTGGTTCTGGAGAACGTCAATCTGGACATCGGGGATCACGAATTCGTCACGGTCATCGGCGCTTCGGGCTGCGGAAAAACGACCTTCTTGCGAATATTGCTGGGCGTGGAATCGCCGACGAAAGGCCGGGTGCTGCTCGACGGCCGCCCTTTGCCGACGGAACCGGGCCCCGAGCGGGGAATCGTATTTCAGCGCTATTCGCTGTTTCCTCATTTGTCCGTCCGGGACAACCTCCTATTGGGCCTCGAACTACGGGGAGCCCAGCGATTGGGGCGGCTCTTCGGCAAGCGGCGGCGAGGTGCGCTCGACAAGGCAGATCGGCTCTTGGACGCCGTGGGCCTCTACGCGGCGCGCGACAGGTACCCGCAGCAACTCTCCGGGGGCATGCAGCAACGATTGTCCATTGCGCAGTCCGTGATCTGCGAGCCGCAGGTCCTGCTCCTTGACGAGCCTTTCGGCGCCTTGGACCCCGGGTTGACCGCTGACATGCACGAGCTGATCGTGAATCTGTGGAACATGAATCGAATGACGATCGTGATGGTGACCCATGATGTGAAGGAAAGTTTCCATCTGGGGACGAGACTTCTGGTGTTCGACAAGCCCCGCGTCGACGCGCAGGTGCCGGATCGCTTCGGCGCAACGATTACTTTCAACATTCCTCTCAGAGGGCGCCGTGAACCGCCTGCGGGATCGGGTACGGAGATGCGTTCATGACGATGCTCGAACTCGCCACCATCCGGCCGATCGCCCCTCACGACCGGCACGGCCGGGTTATCGATCTGTTCACGGTCTGGTTTGGTTCGAACGTGCATTTGTTGACCGTGGTTACGGGCGGGATTGCCGTGACGGTGTTCGGATTGCCTTTTTGGTGGGCCGTAGCCGGCCTGACGGCCGGCAACCTGATCGGCGCGGTATTCATGGCGTTGCATGCGGCTCAGGGGCCCACATTGGGGGTACCCCAGATGGTGCAGACCCGCGGGCAATTCGGATCGCTGGGCGCGTTGTTGGTCGTGGGAATCGTCATCGTCATGTACCTGGGATTCCTGGCCTCCAATACCGTCGCCGGCGGCGAGGCGCTATCAAGCCTCGCCCCGGGCTGGTCCGATACACCCGGCATCTTCATCGTGGGGCTGATCGGCGTCGTTGCGACCATCTATGGTTATGATCTCATTCACGCCTATACGCGTGTCATGACCTACCTATCGGGTGCCGTGCTTTTGATCGCGGCGGTATGGATCGTGTACGTACATGGGCTGCCCGCGGATTTTTTCGACCGAAATTCGCTGAGCGCGAAGGGCCTGCTCGGCACGATCTCGGTCGCCGCACTGTGGCAAATCTCCTATGCGCCCTACGTGTCGGATTACTCACGCTACATGCCTGCCAAGACCGGGGTCGTGCCGGCGTTTTGGGCCAGCTATTGGGGTTGCATGCTCGGATCGCTGCTTCCGATGATTCTGGGTGCCATGGTGGCGCTTGCGGCGCCGAAGAGTACGATCGTGCAGGGGCTCGCGCAGTTGACGACGGGGATCGCGCCGCTGGTGCTCATCGTCTTGTCCATTGGCGTCGCCGCGTCCAACGCGCTGAACCTTTACTGCGGCGTTCTGTCGACCCTGACCTTCGGCCAGACACTGATTCCCTCGTGGTCGCCGGGACCCAAGGCGAGGATCGTCACCGCGGCGATCCTGTTCTCCCTCGCACTGGCCGGAGCCATCTTCAGCAAGGATTCCTTCATGGCGAACTATGAAGAATTCATCTTGCTGTTGCTTTACGTGCTGGTTCCCTGGACTGCCATCAATCTCGTCGACTATTACCTGCTGCGCAAAGGCCGGTACGATGTGGACTCATTTTTCCGGCAGGACGGTGGCGTCTACGGTTACGTAAACGCGCCGGCCGTCGCGTGCTACCTGCTGGGAATCCTGGTTCAAGTGCCGTTCGTCGACTCTGCACTGTACAGGGGCCCCATTGCGCGCGCCCTTGGCGGCATCGATCTGTCCTGGATCGTCGGGTTGGCGGTGATCTCGCCCCTGTATTATTTTCTGGCGAAGCGCGCCATGTTACGTGGCTACGGAAGAATCGCAACCTCGACCTAGAGGGAGCGAGGGTAGCGTCTCGCGAGGGTGGAGGGAGGCGGGCTCATGTCCCGCTGGGCCCTCCGCCCGCGAGGAGGGCATATTGCGCCGACACGGGGCGGCAGGAATTGATGCGAATCACGTCCTGCGGGCACGCCGACATGACCATGATGCAATCGACGAGGGCGCGAAAGACGACGCTATCACCGGGCTTCGCCACGGTCTCGCGCCACTCGAGATCTCCGTCGGCCCGCACCGGAATGTTCATCCACAGATTGAAAGACGCGGGACAGGCCGGCACCCGGACTCCCAGCGATCCGAGGGCCTGATGCATGTTGCTGGCGCAGCTGGCATGATCGGGTGCGCAGCCGAGCTTGGCATAGCGCGCCGGATCGCAGGCCGCGATGACCGTATCGTGCACGCCCGGAGAGGTGTCCGACTCGAAGCCGAGCATCGGCTCGCGACGATTGTCGACTAGAATGTCGCCGACTCGCGGCGTGAGCCGGCTCAATGTCGCGCGGCTGTGTTCCATCGACAGGTGCACCAACGGATCGCGCACGTCGAACGCCCAGAAATCGACGACTTGGGTGCCGAAAGTATTGATGATCTGCAGGGCTTCTCCGCGGCCAACCCTGAGCGCTCGCCCTGCCCGCGCTGGAATCTCCTCAATGGACGGCATGAAATGCATCCCCTGGCGTGCTGCGGGGTTGGAGCAATTCCAACCCGTCAGGGAAAATTATAGCATCACCGACCACGGCAACAGCCGGCGCGCCGCATCGACGCCGACTGCCGGCTCGGCATATCCCCCAACGTCAGGACTCCGCCGGGCTACCCGAGAAAACCCTTCGCGGCCAGCTCCGCCTCGATGCGCCGCCGGTGATCCTTCTCCCAGTCGTCGAGACTCTGCGCCGCGTCTCCCGCCTGCCGTTTGAGCGCGGCCGCCAGCACTGCGTCCCGCTCGGCCCGGGGCACGACTACGATGCCCTCCTCGTCGCCCACGACCATGTCCCCGGGTTCGACGCGCACGCCCCCGCAGGTCACCGGTTCGTTGAGCGAGCCGATCGCCTCCTTGGTGCCGGGTTTCGGGATCACCGCCTTGGCGAAGACCGGAAAGCCCGATGCCCGCACTTCAGCGATGTCGCGAAGCGCGCCGTCGAGCACGAATCCGCCGACGCCGCGCCTCTGCGCCACCGCGCAGACGTTGCCGCCGGCGAGCGCGTACTCGAGGTCGCCGCCCTGCGCGACGATCACCGATCCGGCGGCCGCGCGATAGATCGCCGCGTGCAGCATCAGATTGTCGCCGGGCGCGCAGCGCACCGTGTAGGCCGGGCCCGCGATGCGCCGGATCTGCGGCCAGAGAGGCCGCACGGCGGGATCCATGATCTGCCGGCGCGGCAGGCAATCCGCGATCGTGGTCGGCGATAGTCCCCGCCACACCGCAACATCCGCCTCCACTCGGCCGCTCAAGCGAATCCCTCGCCGGGAGCCGCCGTGGCGCTCGCGGCCGGTGCCGCCGGGACCTCGGCATCCGCTTCCGCCCGAGCGAGCACCGCAAGCGCCTGCTTCAGATGCGGCGCATCGACCATGGCGCCGTCGACCGTCAACACCCCTGCCCCGGGATGCTTGGCGAACTCCTCGACGATGCGCCGCGCATGGTCGACCTGCGCTGCGGAGGGAGTGAATGCCGCGTTGATGATCTTCACCTGGGCGGGGTGGATGGCCAGCATTCCGGTGAAACCGTCGCGGGCGCCGCGGGCCGCGTAGCGCAACAGTCCCTCGAGATCGCGGAAACCCGGAAACACCGTCTCGATGGCCGGCACCTGCGCGGCGTGCGCCGCGAACAGCGTGAGCGACCGCGCCACCTCGTAGGGGGCCGTGTACGAGCCGTCCGGCTCGCGAGCCGTGGCCGCACCGGCTGCGGCCGAGAGATCCTCCGCACCCCACGTCACGCCGGCCAGGCTCGGTGCAACCTGCGCGTACTCGCCCAGCCGGAAAATCGCCGCCGGCGTTTCGGTGACCAGCGGAAGGATGGGCGCCGACAGGCCCCGCTCGCGCATGCGGCGCGCGAGGTCCGTCACAGACTCGGCGCCTTCCGCCTTCGGCAGCACCACGCCGTTGGGGCGCGCAGCGGCGACCGCCTCGAGATCCAGGTCCGCGAGAGGCGATGGCAGCGGATTGATCCGCACGAAGAGCGGCATCGTGCGCCGGCCGCCCAGAAACTCGCCGACGTCGACGCGCGCCTGCGCCTTGCGACCGGCCGAGACCGAATCCTCCAGGTCGAGGATCAGCGCGTCGGCGCCCGAGGCCAGCGCCTTGCGCATCTGATCAGGCCGGTCACCGGGGACGAACAACAGAGACCGCAATCTCACGCCGGCCTCCTGCGGATCAGGGCGCTGCGCAGGCACCGGCACACCACCTCGCCGCGCTGGTTCAGCATGCGGTGGCCGAAGGTCACGATGCCGGCCTGCGGCCGCGAGCGGCTGTCCTTGAGCTCGGCCACCGTCGTCTCCCCGCGCAGCGTGTCGCCGACGAAGACCGGGCTCGGCATGACCACCTGATCGTAGCCCAGGTTCGCAATCAGCACGCCCTGCGTGGTGTCGCCCACCGACACGCCGATCATCAGGCCGAACGTGAATACGCCGTTCACCAGGATCCGGCCGAACTCGCTCTGGGACGCGGCTTCGGCGTCGAGATGCAGAGGCTGGGGATTGTGCGTCAACGCCGTGATGAGCAGATTGTCGGTCTCGGTCACGGTACGCCGCAGCTCGTGCTCGATGCGGTCGCCCACCTTCCAGTCCTCGTAGAAACGCCCGGCCATCGGCCTCCCCCTCAAAGTTTGGAGGCGGCGACGATGCGCGCCAGCGTCACGTTCTCCGCCACCTGATCGCCCACTGCCACCGCAAGCTCCGCAACCGTGCCGTCGAAGGGCGCCACGAGGGCATGCTCCATTTTCATGGCCTCGAGCGCGAGCAACGGCTGCCCCTTGGCGACCGTCTGCCCCTGGCGCACGGCCACGCTCACGATGCGGCCCGGCATGGGCGATTGCAGCACGCCGTCCGACACCGCGGCGCTGCGGACCACTCGCGTCACGTCGGGCGCGCCGATGGCCCACGCCTCGCCGCGCAGGAACAGCACGCTCTGGCCGTCGACGGTCGCCACCGACGCGGCCGGCGGCAGCGGCTCGGCGGTCATGCAATAGCTGTGGCCGCCCACGGCCACGTCGACCTTCGCATAGGCCGGCGCATTCGGCCTGAATCCCATCAGGGCACTCCAGGGATCGGAGGCATGGCGGGACAACAGCGCGCCCGCAGCCGCGCGCACGACTTCCTCGCTTGGTTCCGCCGCCGGGATCAGGCTCGCCGCGCGGCGCTCGATGAAGCCGGTGTCGATCTCGTCCCGCGACGAACGCCGCGTCGCCGGCGACGCGCGCGAGGAACGCCGCGTTGGTCTTGACCGGCCAGACCTCCACCGCGGCGCAGCGCTGCAGCCAGGCGCGCGCGCGGCGGCGCGGCGGTCGGGCGCATGCACGATCAGCTTGGCGATCATCGGATCGTAGAATCCGCGTGACCTCGCCGCCCTGCTCCACGCCCGCTGTCGACGCGGATGCCTTGCGGGAAGCGCAGATGCCGCAGGGGGCCGGTGGAGGGCAGGAAGCCGGTGGTCGGGATTCTCGGCGTACAGCCGCGCCTCCATCGCGCAGCCGTCGATCCGCAGATCCTCCTGCGCGCAGCGGCAGCGGCTCGCCGCTCGCGACGCGCAACTGCCATTCGACCAGATCCTGCCCGGTGATCGCTTCCGTGACCGGATGCTCGACCTGCAGCCGCGTGTTCATTTCCATGAACCAGATGCGGTCGGCGCGGAGGCCCTGCGACGCATCGGCGATGAACTCGATCGTCCCCGCGCCGACGTAGTTCGACCGCGCGCGCGGCCTTGACCGCCGTCGCGCAGACGAACTCGCGCGTGGCGGCGTCCATCCCGGGCGCCGGCGCCTCCTCGATGACCTTCTGGTGGCGGCGCTGCAGCGAGCAGTCGCGCTCGAACAGATGCACGATTCGTCCGTGCGTATCGCCGAACACCTGCACCTCGATATGGCGCGGTGCGAGGATGTATTTCTCGATGCAGCACGCGGTCGTCGCCGAAAGCGGCCGCGGCCTCGCGCCGGCACGAGGCGAGCGCATCGGCGAATCCCGCCTCGGCGTCGACGCGCCGCATGCCCTTGCCGCCGCCGCCGGCGACCGCCTTGATGAGCACGGGATAAGCCGATGGCCGCCGCCTCGCGCTGCAGCCGCTGCGCGTCCTGGCTCTCGCCGAGATATCCGGGCGTCACGGGCACGCCGGCCGCGATCATCAGCGCCTTGGCCGCGTCCTTCAGCCCCATCGCGCGGATCGCGGCCGGCGGCGCGCCCACCCAGACGAGTCCGGCGTGCCTGACGGCCTCGGCGAAGGCCGCGTTCTCCGACAGGAAGCCATAGCCGGGATGAATGGCCGCGGCGCCGGTCGACTTGGCGGCCGCCAGAATCTTCTCGGCGCACAGATAGCTCTCGCGCGCCGGCGCGGCGCCGATGGCGACGGCCTCGTCCGCCTCGCGCGACGAAGGGCGCGTGCGCATCCGCCGTCGGAATAGACGGCGATCGGTGCGGATGCCCAGGCGGCGCGCCGTGCGGATGATGCGGCGCGGCGATTTCGCCGCGATTCGCAATGAGGAGCGAGTCGATCATGCGGATCACATCCGGAACAGGCCGAACTGCGCGCGCGGCGGAATCGGTCTGTTCAACGTCGCGGCGAAGGCGAGGCCCAGCACGTCGCGGGTCTGCGCCGGATCGATGATGCCGTCGTCCCACAGGCGCGCCGTCGCATAGTAGGGATTGCCCTCCGCCTCGTAGCGCGCGCGCACCGGAGCCTTGAATGCGGCCTCCTCCTCCGCCGACCACGATCTCCTTGCGCGCCTCCATGGCGTCGCGCTTGATGGTGGCGAGCACCGCAGCCGCCTGTTCGCCGCCCATGACGCTGATGCGGCTGTTCGGCCAGCTGAAGAGGAAGCGCGGCGAATAGGCCCGGCCGGCCATGCCGTAGTTGCCGGCGCCGAAGCTGCCGCCGATGAGCACCGTGATCTTCGGCACCGATGCGGTGGCAACCGCCGTCACCAGCTTGGCGCCGTCCTTGGCGATGCCGCCGGCCTCGTACTTGCCGCCGACCATGAAGCCCGAGATGTTCTGCAGGAACAGCAGCGGAATGCGCCGCTGGCAGGCGAGCTCGATGAAATGGGCGCCCTTCAGCGCGCTCTCCGAGAACAGCACGCCGTTATTGGCCAGAATGGCCACGGGAATGCCCCAGATGTGGGCGAATCCGCACACCAGCGTGGTGCCGTACAGCGCCTTGAATTCGTGCAGCTCGGAGTCGTCGACCAGCCGCTTGATGACCTCGCGCACGTCGTAGGGCGCGCGCACGTCGCTCGGGATGATGTCGTACAGGCCCTTCGGATCGAGCTTGGGCGGCCGCGGCGGCCGCAATTCGACGCCGCGGGTCCCGCACCCGGTTCAGCCGGCCGACGATGTCGCGAACGATCAGCAGCGCATGCTCGTCGTTTTCGGCGACGTGGTCCACCACGCCCGAACGGCGCGCATGCGTGTCGGCGCCGCCCAGTTCCTCGGCGGAGATGATCTCGCCGGTGGCCGCCTTCACCAGCGGCGGTCCTGCCAGGAAGATGGTCCCCTGGTTCTTGACGATCACGGTCTCATCGGACATCGCGGGCACATAGGCGCCGCCGGCGGTGCAGCTTCCCATGACGCAGGCGATCTGGGGGATGCCCTCGGCCGACATCTGCGCCTGGTTGTAGAAGATCCGGCCGAAATGCTCCTGGTCGGGAAAAACCTCGGCCTGAAACGGCAGATTCGCGCCGCCGGAATCGACCAGATAGATGCAGGGCAAGCGCGTTCTCCCGGGCGATGGTCTGCGCCCGGATGTGCTTTTTCACCGTCAGCGGGAAGTAGGCGCCGCCCTTCACCGTCGAATCGTTCGCGACGATCATCACCTCGCGTCCCGACACCCGGCCGATGCCCGCGATGATCCCCGCCCCCGGCGCCTGGTCCTCGTACAGCCCGAAGGCGGCGAGCTGCCCGATCTCGAGAAACGGCGAGCCGGGATCGAGCAGGCGGTCCACCCGTTCGCGCGGCAGGAGCTTGCCGCGCGCCGTGTGGCGCGCGCGAATGGCCTCGGGGCCGCCCAGCGCCGCGGCGGCCACCCGCGGCTGAGTTCGGCCGCGAGGGCGGCATTCAGCTCCGCGTTCGCCGGCGGCGCAGTCATGGGCCGATGAGTTCCCGGCCGATCAGGAAGCGGCGAATCTCGCTGGTGCCCGCGCCAATGTCGTAGAGCTTGGCGTCGCGCACGAAGCGCTCGACCGGCCATTCCTTGGTGTAGCCGGCGCCGCCCAGCGCCTGGACGCCCTCGAGGCAGATGCGGATCGCGTTCTCCGAGGCCAGCAATATCGCTCCCGCCGCATCGGCCCGGTGCGTCCTGCCGGTATCGCAGGCGCGGGCGACCGCGTAGACATAGGCCCGCGCGGAATTCAAGGCGACGTACATGTCGGCAATCTTGCCCTGCATGAGCTGAAACGAGCCGATGGGCCGGCCGAACTGCTTGCGCTCACGCACATAGGGTAGAACCACGTCCAGGCAAGCTTGCATCAATCCCAATGGCCCCGCGGCAAGCACCACGCGCTCGTAGTCTAGTCCGCTCATCAGGATGCGTACACCTTCGTCGAGCTGCCCCATCAGGTTCTCGGCCGGCACTTCGCAATTCTGGAACACGAGTTCGGCCGTGTCGGAGCCGCGCATGCCCATCTTGTCTAGCTTCTTCGAGACGCTGAATCCTTTCATGCCCTTCTCGACGATGAAGGCCGAAATGGCGTGAGGCGAATCTCCGGTGCGCGCATACACCACCAGCGTATCGGCCTCGGGCGCGTTGGTGATCCAGAATTTCGTGCCGTTGAGCACGTAGCGGTCGCCCCGGGCCACTGCCCGCAGCTGCATCGACACCACGTCCGAGCCGGAGCCGGCTTCGCTCATGGCCAGCGAGCCGACATGAACTCCCGCTCAGCAGTTGCGGCAGATAGCGCCTCTTCTGATCGGGATTCGCCCAGCGCCGCAGCTGGTTGATGCACAGATTCGAGTGCGCTCCATAGGAGAGGCCGACCGACGCCGGATGCCCGCGATACCTCCTCCATGGCCACCACGTGTTCGAGGTAGCCCGAGCCCGAGTCCGCCCCACTCCTCCTCCACGGTGATTCCGTGCAATCCGAGATCGCCCATTTGGGGCCACAAATCGCGCGGAAAGGCGTTGTCGGCATCGATTTGAGCCGCCCGGGGGGCGATTTTCTCCGCGGCGAAGCGGGCCGTGGTCTCGCGGATGGCGTCGGCGGTGTCGCCTAGCTCGTAGTCAATCGGACATCGCCGACATGTTGGCCACCCTTGCTTGGCTGGATTCAAGGCCATGTTAGCGCCCCTCGTCCATATAATAAAATTGAAATTAATCGAGCATAGTCATAGTCTGTGTCTATGATTGACCGATACCTGCTGCGCTATTTCCTGGCCGTCATCGATTGCGGCAGCTTCTCGAAAGCGGCGAAGCAATTGAACGTGGCCCAGCCATCGCTCTCGGTGGGAATCGGCAAGCTGGAACGGATCCTCGGGGCCTCTCTCTTCCAGCGCACGAGCCGGCGCGTGCACATCACGGATGCGGGCTCGCGCTTCGCGGCTCATGCGCGGCGCATCGAGAACGAATTCAATCTCGCCGAGGCGTCGGTCGCCAATCTCAAACCGGCGCGCTCGCTGCGCCTCGGCGTGATCTCCACCTATCCCATATCGCGGCTGGCCGAGACCTTGCGCGCGGCGAAGCGTCCGACGGATCCCGAGCGCCTGCAGATCGTCACCGGGAACGAGCGGGAGCTGCTGCACCGGCTGGGCCGCGGCCAGATCGAGGCCGCGATCACCATCGTTCGCCCCGATTCGGATGGATTTGCGAAGGAGGAGCTGTACGCGGAGCGCTATGCGCTGGCGCTCTCCGAGGACCATCCCCTCGCCGGCAGGCCGAGCATCGCGGCCGAGGATCTGTCGGACAGTCCGATGATCGTGCGGCGCCATTGCGAGGTGCTATCGGAAATCAGCCGCCATTTCACCGAGCGCGGGGTTCGCCCCTTCCTCGCATTTCGCGGCACCGATGATGAACAGGTGCTGCACCTGGTCCGCGCGGGAGTCGGCGCCACGGTGATGCCGGAATCCTATGCCATGCCGGGCGTGACCCGGCCGCGCCTTGCCGGATTCAACCTCCGGCGTCAGATGGGGATCCTGTATGCCGCGCATGCTGCCCATCTGCAGCACGCGGCGCCGCCGGTGATCGAGGCGGTCAGGGCGCGATACTCAGGGGCCCGGTAGCGGTCCCGGGCCCACCTCAGGCAGGGGTCCCGTCCCGTCCAGCTCCAGGGAGCGCAGTTCGAGGCCCTCGATCTCCTGCAGCGACTTGCCGGCGATTCCCTGCAGGTCGCCGTACATGCCGACGGTACCGCCCATGACGCGCTCGATCTGTTCCTCGCGCTTGGCCCACTGCTTCATGATCACCTTGCGTTCCTTGTCCAGGTCGTCCTTCATGGCGGAAAACGCTTCGACGATGGCTTCCACCCGCTGGCGGAATCGCGGACCCGTCAGATACTGATACACCAATTCGGTCTTCGACTGCTGCCCCGCGGATACCTGCCGGGCCACGGCGACCTGGAGCAGCGTATTGCGCAGGACCGCGGACACGGGCAGCACACATCGCGGATGGGTCACCCACACGCCGTCGATGACGTCGAAGGTCTCCACCCCCTTGGGCAACGCGCTGCTCACGAGGATCGCGACCTCGGCCTTCGCGGCCCTCTGATCCTCGCGCAGCTTCGGCAGCCACGCGTCGCTCCAGTTCCGCGTGCGTTTCATCTCCCAGAGAATGGTGCCGCTCGGCTGGCCGCTCTGGCTCCTGACGGCCTGCACCACGTCGCCGCCGAATTCCCCCTTCGGCACGGGCTCGATGCCGTCGAACGGGAATTTCGCGCGCAGCAGCGCTTCGAGTTCCAGTTCCTGGACCTCGCCCTGGAGCTGCTGCGAGCCTCGATCGGCCTTCTGCTTCAGCTCCTCGATGGTCCTCTGCATCGAGACGATGGTCTGGTCCTTCTCCAGCACCTTCTGCCTCAAGGCGTCCTCCGCGTCCTTGAGCGCGTTGCTGCGCACGGCGTCGAGGCCCTCGGAGATGCGCTTCTCGACCGTGAGATCGAGTTCCCGCCGCGCATCGTCGAGCTCACGCTCCTTCTTGAGGAGCTCCGCCTGGGCGGCCTGGGCCTCGGCCAGCTTCGCGTTGCGCACCTTGAGGACACCCTGCAGCTCGGCGAGTTCGCGCGCCTTCGTTTCGAACTCGGCGGCGCTCTCGAGCCTGGCCTTCCGGGATTCCTCGGCCGCAAGCCGCGCGCGCTCCGCCTTGAGCTGCGCCGCGACCTGGGCATCCTTGTCCACGAGGCGTTGCTCGAACTGGAGGCGGGTGGCGGCGATGAGCGGGGCGGCCAGAGATTCGGTCAAGCGGATTTCGCTGCCGCACTTGGGACAGGTGATGGTGGGTTCCGTCATGTCGCACTCCTCCCTCGCTCGCCGACTCACCGCGCGGGTGCGGCCGGACGCGGCGCGTCCCCGAAGCCGCCGCGGACGATTCGCCCCTGCTCGATGGCGGCCCTCACCTTCGGACTCAGCAACGCCGCGAGTTCCGAGGAATGGCGATAACCGCCCATGGACGGCGAAATGACCTGGCCCGCCGTGGCCGGGTGCAAGTAGATCTCGCTGACCCCCGGCGGCAGGCGGCCGATCGCTTGCAGCAATTTTGCCTCATCCATGGCGCCGCTGGCCGCGATGCCGAAGATCTGATCGTTGTGAAACATGCCTGCCGCGCGCAGCCGAAGTTTCATGAGCCCAACCCACGGCTTGAGCAGCGCGGCGCCCGCGCCGGCGCGGACGCCGGCGCAGCCGCGCGCGAACCACAACGGCTCGTCCGGGACGCGGACGGCATCGAGGCCGTAGTCGCGGCCGACGGCGAGCAGCATATCCAGCAAGGTCGGATGCAGATGAAAATGCTTGTGCACGTTCACGTGATCGAGCCGCAGACCGGTGCGCGAGAATGCCTCGAATTGCGCGCGAATCTCGGCGCGGAGCTGCCGGCGAACTCGCGGGAGCGCGAAATAACGCACTCCGCGGGCGAACATGCGTGCGTCCATGCGGCCCTCCCGGTCGGCGAGCTCCGCAACCGAATCCGGCGCCGACACGGCATGGCCATCCGCCAGCACCAGGTGCAGCCCCACGCGCAATTGGGGAATCGACCGGGCCCGCGCAACGGCGTCGGCGGCCGCGGGAGCTCCGACCATCAGGCTCGCCGCCGTGAGTATACCGTCCCGACCGGCCCGGGCCACCGCCTCGTTCACGGCCTCGTGCAGGCCGAAATCATCGGCGGTGACGATCAGGAACTTCAGATGCGCACGACGGGCAGAACCGATCCGTCGCGATTCACCCGCAGATAGTCGTTTCGCCAATGTACGCGCCTCGTCACGAAGCTCCAGCTCCAAAGAGCCACGCTCAGCGAATCGCGGACCGGCAGGATGAACAGCTGGCGCAACGACGCATCGGGGTTGCGGGTGCGCAGGTGCAGCAGCACGCGCGCCGCGGCCGTCGCCGCGAGCATTGTCAGGGCGGCCGGCGCGCCCGCGGCCAACAGTGTGCCCACCAGCGCCACGGGCACGCCGAACGTGATGAAGGACAGGCAGTATCCGACGGGCCGCACGGTGCGGATGGTGCGCAGCCAGCGCAGCTCGTGGCGCACCAAATCGGCCAGGTTTTCCTCGACCACGTTGGTGTCCACCACCACGTCGGACAGCACGGTCCGCAGGCCCAGCTGGCGCGTCAATTCGCCCAGCCGGTAATCGTCCGCGAGTTGATTCGCGATGGCCATGAAACCGCCGATGCGATCCAGGGCGCGCCGGCTGATGGCGATGGTGACGCCGAAGGCGAACGAGCGCGACCCGCTGAGGGCGGCGACCCGCACCGACGGGATGAACCACTCGTTGATGAACTGCGAGCCAAGCAGGGACCACAGGCCCGCCCGAGGGATGCCCCGATAGGGGCAGGTCACGATGCCGACGTCCGGATCGAGTAGGGGTACAGCGATCCGCGCCAGGTAGTCCCGGTGCACACGCACATCGCAGTCCGAAATTACAAAAAATTCATGTTGCGCCAAGGGCATCATGTTGACCAGGTTGCTGACTTTACGGCTGCTGCCATGCTGTCGGCGATCGATGACGAGCTGCAGCCGGCGCTGCGGAAACTCCCGCCGCAAGCGCTCGACGATCTCCACCACCGGATCGTTCATGTCCGCCACGCCGAAGATCACCTCGAACTCCGGGTAGTCCTGATCGCAAAACGAGCGCAGGCATTCGTAGGTTCCGCTCTCGGCGCCGCACAGCGGCTTGAGGATCGTGACCGGCGGCAAAGCCTGGAATTTACGGGCCGCCGGGCGAAGGCGAGCGAGCGTGGCGAGCCATGCGATGATGCCGTACGCCATTGCGGACGCCGTGAGGGCCATCCCCACCCAAAAGAGCCATGGATTCGACATCGGCATCCCTCTGATCGCTAAATGCATCGGTGCGGCCCAGTTTAACTCTGCCGCGCAAAGCATATTGATCGCTCAGTTTACCGTAAGTTCTGAGGACCCGCACCGGCCTGCAGCGCCTCGTCCAGCACCTCCACCCAGTGGCGCACGGGGATGGGAGTGCCCGATTGCAGATGGAGGATGCAGCCGACGTTGGCGGAGATGATCGTCTGCGGGCTCTCCCCGGCGAGATTCGCGAGCTTTCGATCGCGCAACTCGAGCGACAGCTCGGGCTGCAGCACCGAATAGGTGCCGGAGGATCCGCAGCACAGATTCGCCTCGTTACCCGCCACCCGCACATCGAAGCCCAATCGAGCGAGCTCGGATTCCACCCCGCCGCGCAACCGCTGTCCGTGCTGCAGCGTACAGGGGGGGTGGTAGACCAGGCGGCCGGCGGCCGCGGCCCGCACCTGGCCCATGAGCCGGGGCGAGAGTTCCGGCAGCAGTTCGCTCAAGTCTCGCGCCATGCCGCTGACGCGGGCCGCCTTGTCGGCATAATCGGGGTCGGCACCCAATGCGTCGGCGTAGTGCTTGACCGCGAGCCCGCAGGCCGAGGCGTTCATGACGATGGCGTCGATGAGTCCGCCGGCGATCGCGGGCCACCACGCATCGATGTTGCGGCGCGCGTCGCTCAGGCTCCCCTCGGGATCGGACAGATGTTCCCGCAAGGCGCCGCAACAGCCCGCGCCCGCCGCCGTCACCGTCTGAATGCCGGCGGCATCGAGCACGCGCGCCGTCGCGGCGTTGACGTTCGGCAGCAGAGCCGGCTGCACGCACCCAGTAAGCAGCAGCACCTTGCGCTCGTGCCGGCGCGCCGGCCACCCGGCCGCACCTGGGTCCGGCGGCGGTGGCACGTGCCGGCGCAAGGCGGCAGGCACGAATCTCCGGGCCGCCTGCGCCAGTTGCAACAGCGGCTCGAACCAGGTCGAGGTCAGCCCTTCGCGCAACACCCAGCGCTTGATTTTCTCCGCCGGGCGCCTCCCGACGCGCTGCTCCACCAAAGCGCGGCCGATTGAAACGAGCTTGCCGAACTCGACGCCGCTCGGGCATGTGGTCTCGCAGTTGAGGCAGGTGAGGCAGCGGTCCAGGTGCAGCTGGGTGCTGTTCCCGGCAGCGCCGCCCTCGAGCAGCTGTTTGATGAGATAGATGCGGCCGCGCGGGCCGTCCAGCTCATCGCCCAGCACTTGATAGGTGGGGCAGGTGGCATTGCAGAATCCGCAGTGCACGCAGGCGCGCAGGATGCCCTCGGCGGTCCGCCCTTGAGGCGTGTCCTTGAATTCGGCGCTGAGCTTCGTCTGCACGGGTGGCTCCTATAGATCCGGATACAGCCGTCCCGGATTGAAGATCCTCGAGGGATCGAGGGATTGCTTCAGGCGCCGGTGGATCTGCATCGAGGCCTCTGCCGGGAGCGTGAACGCTCCCGGCGACTTGTCGGCGGCACGGACCAGCGTGGCGTGGCCCCCGGCTGCGGACGCCAGGGCCCGGATGCGGGCGGCCGAATCCGCGGTCCGGTACCAGCGTTCCGCTCCTCCCCATTCGATGAACCGCTCTCCCGATAGGGCGATGGGCGGTGCCGTGTCGGGCACCGCGAGCCGCCACAGGCATTCGCCGCGCGCGAATTCCATGCCGGTGAATGCGAAGAACTCGTGGCGTTGATCGCGAACGTCCGACCACCACCGGGGGGCATCGGGCGGCTCGAATTCCTGCCCCCCTAAGTGGCTGCACGACCGCGCAACCGTCGCGGCCGCCCCCCCCAGCCTCACACGCAGCAGATCCCGATACCAGGAACTGGCGGTGATCGGCAACCCCTCGCAGATCCAGCGATTGAGCTGCAGGAGAGCGGCATCCTCCGCGTATTCGAATTGCAATGTCCGGCACGCCGGCAACACGGGCATCACCTTGAGCGACACCTCGCAAATCACGCCCAGGATGCCCATGGAGCCGGCGAGGACGCGCGAGACGTCGTAACCGGCGACGTTCTTCATCACCTGTCCGCCGAAGGTCAGCGCTTCGCCCATGCCATTCAGGAGCGTCGCGCCCAGGACGTAATCGCGCACCGGCCCGGCACCGGCGCGCCCCGGCCCCGCGAGGCCCGCGGCGACCATGCCGCCCACCGTTCCGGACGTGCCGAAGCGGGGCGGCTCGAACGGCAGGCACTGGCCGCGTTCCGCAAGCGCGGCCTCGAGATCGGTCAGCGGCGTGCCCCCGTACGCCGTGACCACGAGTTCGGTGGGCTCGTAGCTCGCGATGCCCGACAAACTCGTCACATGCAACGGCTCGCCGCGCGGAGGATTGCCATAGAAGCTCTTGGTGCCGCCGCCGCGGATTTCGAGGGCGGTCTTGGAATTGCGGGCCTCCACGATGCGGCTGCTCAAACGCCGCAGCGCTGCGTTTTGCGTATTCATCAGAACCTGGGCAGCTCCGGAAATCGCATCGCGCCCCGATGCACGTGCATTCTGCCGTACTCGGCGCAGCGCTGCAGGGTGGGGATCACCTTGCCCGGGTTCAGCAGTCCTGCGGGATCGAACGCGCTCTTGATGGCCATCATCTGGGCGCGCTCGGCGGCCGAAAACTGCACGCACATCGAGTTGAGCTTCTCGACTCCGACGCCGTGTTCGCCCGTGATCGTGCCGCCCACTTCGATGCTCGCTTCGAGAATCGCCGCGCCGAATTGCTCGCAGCGGCGAAATTCGTCGGGGTCGTTCGCGTCGAAGAGGATCAGCGGGTGCAGGTTCCCGTCCCCGGCATGAAACACGTTGACGCAGCGCAGGCCGTATTTGCCCTCCATGGCCTCGATGGCGCGCAGCATTTCCGCCAGCCGCTTGCGCGGAATCGTGGAGTCCATGCACATATAATCGGGGCTCATTCGTCCCGAAGCCGGGAAGGCGTTCTTGCGGCCGCTCCAGAACTTCAACCGCTGCTGCTCGTCGCGGCTGATCTCGACCCGCGTCGCGCCGCTCGCCTCCAGCACGCAGATCGCGCGCGCGACATCTTCGTCCACTTCTTCGGGCGACCCGTCGCATTCGCATAGCAGGATGGCGGCGGCCTCGAGATCGTATCCCGCGTGAACGTAGCTCTCCGCCGCCGCCGTCATGCGCTTGTCCATGAGTTCGAGGCCCGCCGGAATGATGCCCCCGGCAATCACCGCCGCGACCGCGGCGCCCGCGGATTCAACGGTGGCGAAACTTGCCATGATGCAGCGGGCGATCGCCGGCCGCGGCCGCAGCTTCACCGTGACCTCCATGATGACCGCCAGCATGCCCTCGCTGCCCACCACCAGCGGCAGGAGATCGAGGCCCGCGGCGTCGGGCGCCTCGGATCCGAACTCGACCGCCTGTCCGTCCGCCGTGAATCCACGCACCCGCAGCACATTGTGCAAGGTGAGTCCGTACTTGAGACAGTGGACGCCCCCGGAATTCTCCGCGACGTTGCCGCCAATCGTGCACGCGATCTGGCTCGACGGATCGGGCGCGTAGTACAGCCCGTGAGGCGCCGCCGCCTCGCTGATTGCGGCATTGCGGACGCCGCACTGCACGACGGCGGTGCGCGCCCGCGGATCCACGCCGAGTATCCGGTTGAATTTTGCGAGCGAAAGCGTGACTCCCAATGCGTTCGGCAGCGCGCCTCCCGACAATCCGGTCCCGGCTCCGCGCGCGACGATGGGAACGTTCAGGCCGTGGCAGGCCTCGAGTATCTTCGCCACCTGCCATTCGGCCTCCGGCACGGCCACCGCCAGCGGCAGCTGCCGGTACGCCGTGAGCGCGTCGCACTCGTAAGCGTGCGTGTCCTCGGCCCGATACAGGACGCAGTGCTTGGGCAGAATCTGCGACAGGGCGGACACGACCTGTATTTGCCGCGCGGCTCGCTCGTCCACTGGCGTCGATTTGTCCATCGACAGGGCTACCTGAGTCTCGCGCCGGGGCGGGGCGCAGGACTTCCCGCCCCGAACCCGTGCAGGCCTATTTGGCCTCGCCTTTCTTCGCCGCTTCGGCAGCCCGATTGGCCCTGCAGGCTGCGACGACCGACGGAGAAACAGCGGGCCACGGCTTGTCCGCGTTGGCCGGGGCTTTCGACCCGTTCACAATCGGTTCGTAGCAATCGACCCACAGGCCATAGCCCTTGGTGGCGTCCCCGACCACAAAGCCTGCGCTCTTGCAGGCTTGAAGAATCTGATCACGATGAACTCCATTTTCCTGGTCAATGAACATCTCCGCCTCGACGTTACCGCAAATTGCTTCCTGGCTCTATACGCGGACACCAAAGTTTACAATCATGGAAACCCCGCACGTGCATGAGAATTGCTTGCCAATCAGGTATCTGGAAAGACCCGATCGCGCGCGGCCCGCGGCCCGCGGCCCGCGGCGGCGGCGGCGGCGGCGTCAGAATATTCCCAGCGCCGCTCCGGCCGCCAGGGTCGCGCCCAGTTCTTCGCATGTGGCGAGCACTGCGGCCGATAGCGTCTTCGGCTTCAGGATCTCATCCGGGGTCTGCGCGTGCGTGCACACGACGAGTGGCTCCGCGACCGCCTTGAGGCGCCAGCCCGTCGCGATGCGTTCGATCTGTTGTGCGGCATTGCGCCCGTCGCTGCCGGCACAGATCATGACGGCGTACGGCCGTCCGTTCAACCGGTCGAGTGCCGGATAATAGACGCGGTCGAAGAAATCCTTCATCTGCCCGGACATCGCCGCCAGGTTCTCCGGACTTGCGAAGATGTAGGCACCCGCCTCCAGCACGTCGGCGGCGGACGCATCGCGGGCGCGCAACAGGGAGACCCGGAGTGCGGATTCTCGGCGGGCTCCCCGGGCCGCCGCCTCGGCCATCTGCCGAGTACCGCCGGTCATCGAGTGATACACGATCAGCAGCGTGTTCATGCGCGGATGGTACCACCGTGGCGCGCCTTGGCCGGCGTCCACTCCATAGAGCCGATAGCGCTCACGCCCCCCCGGCCCGGCCGAATGCGGTAACATCGGGCTCGACAACCCAAGGAGATTTCGATGGAATCAGCCCCGGATGCCGCCTCGACCGATCCCCGCGAGAACGGGCAGATGAACGCGTTCATACGGGACGTCGAGAATCTGACCAGCGCGTTGAAGAACGTCGACGCGCCGGATATTGCGCGGGTGAAGGCCAAGGTCAAGATCGCGGTGTCAGCCGCCAAGAGCGCCCTCGCCGACAGTGCCGCTCAAGTTAGAACGCGGGCCCGCTACGTCTCGGAAACGACCGACACCTTCGTGCGCGACAATCCCTGGCAGGTCGCCGGCGTTGCCGCGCTGATCGGTCTCGCGGTCGGCATTCTCGCCGGTCGGCGCTCGAATTGATTCGACGCCCTTGCGCTCCGGCTGAATCGGCTCGCCGGAACTCCTAGGCGCGGCGCCAACCGGTGACCCCGCCGGGCTTGTCGTCGATCAGAACTCCGGCCGACGCCAAGACGTCGCGGATGCGGTCGGATTCGGCGAAATTTTTCGCGCTGCGGGCGGCCCGCCTCGCGGCGAGCAGTTCCTCGATCTGTTGATCAGTCAGCGCGGCCGCCCCAATACCCCGCCTCAAATAGGCGGCCGGCGGCTGCTGCAGTAGTCCGAGCATCTTTCCCAGGGTGCGCAGCACCGACCCCAGCGTCGCGGCGGTCTCGCGCGCTCCGGCCGCCTTCGCCGAATTCAGGTCGCGCGCCACGCCCTGCATCACCGCCAACGCCTCGGGCGTGTTGAAGTCATCGTCCATCGCGGCATTGAACCGGGCCAGCGCCGCCTCTGCAGCCGCGTCGCCCGCGCAGGTCTCCTTCGGCCGCCCGTTCCCGGGCCCCTCGGCGACCCCGTCCAACGCCCGGTACAGCCCCAGCAGCGTCTCGTCCGCCTGGTTGAGCTGCGCCTCCGAATAATTGATGGGACCGCGATAATGGCTGCTCAGCAGGAAGATTCGCATCACCTCGGGATCGCGCAGCGTCTTCAGCACGTCGCGGACGGTGAAGAAGTTGCCGAGGGACTTCGACATCTTGTCGTCGTTGATCCGCACGAAGCCGTTGTGCATCCACACGTGGACGAACAAAGAGCCGCAGGCCGCGCAGGACTGCGCGATTTCGTTCTCGTGATGCGGGAATTTGAGGTCCATGCCGCCGCCGTGAAGATCGAAGTAAGGTCCCAGCAGGCTGGTGGACATCGCCGAACACTCGATGTGCCACCCGGGCCGGCCTTCGCCCCAGGGGGAAGGCCAGCGAGGCTCGCCGGGCTTCGCCCGCTTCCACAGCACGAAATCCAGGGGATCGAGCTTGGACTCGTCGATCTGCACCCGCGAGCCGGCCCGCAGATCGTCGATGCGCTTGCCCGACAGCCGCCCGTAGTCCGGAAACTTCCGCACCGCGTACATCACGTCGCCGTTCGACGCGACGTAGGCGAAACCCTTGTCGATCAGCGTCTGCGTCATGGCGATGATGGGACCTATGAAGTCGGTCGCGCGCGGCTCCACATCCGGCCCTTGCAGGCCCATCGTGACGCAATCCTCGTGCATTGCCGCGGTGTACCTGGCTGCGAGCTCGCGCCAGTCCTCGCCGTTCTCGGCGGCCCGCTGGATGATCTTGTCGTCGATGTCGGTAATATTGCGGACGAACGTGACCTTGTAGCCCTTCGATCGCAGATACCGCTGCACCAGGTCGAACACCGTCAGCATGCGCGCATGGCCGATGTGGATGTAGTCGTACACGGTCATGCCGCACACGTACATGCGCACTTCGTTGTCGCGCAGGGGCTTGAACACTTCTTTTTCGCCCGTGAGGGAGTTATGGATTTTCAGCATGTGCTTCCAGGCGCCGCCGCGCCGTGCCGGACGTCATTAATTGCAGCAGCGGCGCGAGTTCCGGACCGTGGGTTTGACCGGTCAGCGCCACCCGCAGCGGCATGAACAGCTCGGCGCCTTTGCGGCCCGTGCGCTCCCGCAAGATCCGGGTCAGCAGCTTGAGGTCGGGGCCCGCCTGATCGAGCGCATCCGCCGCGGCCGAAAAGAACGCCGGACCGGCGGCGGCGATGACGCTCCGCTCCGCCTCGCCCAGCGGCGGCAGCTCCCCCTGTACGACCGCCGCCCAGGTGCCCGCGTCCGCCGGCAGCACGACATTGTGCCGGACCAGCTCGACGAAATTCTCGGAGGCGCCGTTCCCCAGCCAGGCGCCGATCTCGGCGGCGGACATTCGCTGCAGGGTTTCCTTCTGCCAATGCACGAGCTGCGCCTCGTCGAAACGCGCCGAGGCGAGCCCGAGATGATCGGGCCGGAAATGAGGAGGCATCTCGGATGGGGCGAGCCAGCCCTCGACGTCGCTGGAATGCCCTAGGTGGAACAGGTGATTGAGGACCGCCGCGCAGAGGAAGCCCCGCTCGCGGAAGTCCTGCACGCTCGCGCTGCCGTGCCGTTTCGACAAGGGCGCCCCGTCGGCCCCCATCAGCAGACCGACGTGTCCATAGCTCGGGCGCCGCATCTCGAGCGCATCCAGCAGCATCAGCTGGCGCGGCGTATTGGTCAGATGATCGTCGCCGCGAAGCACGTGCGTGACGCCCATGGCCGAGTCGTCCACGGCGTTGCAGAAGAAGAAGGCGGCGGTGCCATCCTCCCGACGCACGATGAAGTCGCCGATGTCGGCCGCCGAATACTTCTGCGGACCGTGGACCAGATCGACGAATTCGACCGATGCCTGAGCGGGAACCGCAAACCGCAGCGTGGGCCTGAGGCCGCGCGCGTCGCGCTCCGCGCGCTGCGCCGCCGTCAGGTGCCGGCAAGTCCCGGCGTAGCGCGGCGGTTTGCCGGCCATTTGCTGGAGCTTGCGCGCCAGTTCGAGTTCCTGAACCGTGCAATAGCAGGGGTACAGCCGATCGGCGGCCAGCAACCGCTCGAACAGCTCCTGGTAGAAACTCCCGCGCTCCGACTGAGCATACGGCGCGCAAGGTCCGCCCACCCCGGGACCCTCGTCCCAGTCCAGGCCAAGCCAGGCGAGGTCCGCCATGAGGCCGTCGAGGTGGCGCCGCTGGCTGCGCTCGACGTCGGTGTCCTCGATGCGCAGGATGAACCGCCCGCCGGCTTTGCGCGCCCACAAGTGGCTGAAGAAAGCGGTCCGCGCGTTTCCGAGATGCAGCGATCCGGTCGGGCTGGGGGCAAAGCGGGTGACGATTGACGAGGACATGGAGGAAGATTGTACCCATTCGAGTAGAATCAAGGGACCATGAAACAGCTCCTATTGCTCCTCGGACTCCTCTCGGTGATCGCCTCTCAGGCCGGCCTGGCGGCCGATCCGCCGCCGGCTCCGGCCCCGACCAGCTCGGGCGCCGCGTCCGGCTCGGACGCTGCGGCGGGCACGGCCGTGGCGGCCGCCTCGGGCGCCGCCAAATCCGCGGGTGACGCGGGCGCCGCCAAGGCTGCGGAGGCCGCCACGGCGAAAACCATGCCGTCAACCGTCCTGGTGCGGGTCGTGACCTCGATGGGCAATTTCACTATCGAACTCCTGCAGGAGCGCGCGCCCCTCACGGTGGCCCACTTCCTGAAGTACGTCGACCAGGGATTCTACTCCGGGACGATTTTTCACCGCGTGATCCCCAATTTCATCATCCAAGGCGGCGGATTCGACACCGATTTCAAGATCAAGGGAAACACCACGAAGGTTTTCAATGAATCCGGCAACGGCATGACCAACCAGCGCGGAACCGTCGGATTCGCGCGGCCGGCCGAGCCGCACGGCGGCGACGTCCAGTTCTACGTCAATCTTTTCGACAACGCGACGCTCGATCCGAATCAGACCCGGTGGGGATACGCCGTGTTCGGCAAGATCGTGCAGGGCATGGACGTCGTCGATCGGATCGGCAACGTGGCGACGGGCGCGAAGGGGCCGTTCAAGGAAGACGCTCCGCTGCAGCCGGTGGTCATCGAGCGAATCGAGCGCGTCAATCCATAGGACCCCGCCCAAATGACCCGCACGGCCGCGCAGGTGATTCAGACGGGCGCCTGAGCCTGTCCGGGCCGTTTGCGTGACGACGCTCTTTATCTCGGACCTGCACATGGACGCGGCGACTCCGGAAATTACCCGGCAGTTCGTGGATTTCCTCGAAGGCGAGGCCCGCCGGTCGGAGGCCCTCTACATCCTGGGCGACCTGTTCGAATCCTGGGTGGGCGACGATGCGGCGGACCCGCACCAGATCGCGGCGATGGAGGCGCTCAAGTCGCTCACCGGCAGCGGCGTGCCCTGCTTCGTGATGCACGGCAACCGCGATTTCCTGCTGGGGCCGCGCTTCTGCGCGATGACGGGCGCGCGGCTTCTGCCCGACCCGCTCATCGTCACGCTGTACGGCGAACGGGTGCTGGTGATGCACGGCGACGCCCTGTGCACCGATGACCGCGCCTACCAGCGCCTGCGGGCCACGGTGCGGGACCCCGAGTGGCAGCGGGAATTCCTCGCGCTGTCCATCGCCGCCCGGAGGTCCCTGGCCGGCGCGGCCCGCGTCGGCAGCCAGGCGCACACGGCAGCCCTGGATTACGCCATAACCGACGTCAATCCGGACAGCGTGGCGGCGGTGCTGCGCGCCGCAGGCACGTCCACGCTGCTCCACGGGCATACCCATCGCCCCGCCATCCATCCGCTCGATGTGGACGGACGCGCGTGCACCCGCATCGTGCTCGGAGATTGGCACGCGCGCGGCAGCGTGCTGCGCTGGGACCTTGGCGGCCCCGAGCTCGGGTCCCTGCCCCGCGGGAGCCTGCCGGAGTAACCCGCGTGGCCGCGCAGATCAATCGGACAGGTCGCAGGCTTCCGTCCGGGCCATGCGGGCCGAATAGCCCGCGGGCACGCCAGAGTGAAAGCGGAACACTTCGTCCGGACCGGTGATGAGCTGCGCCTCCCGCCGTGCGAACTCCTCGATGCGCGCGTCGAGATCGGCGCCGGCGCGGGCCGCCGCACGGCGCGCCAGGTCCAGATACATCCTGTAGTGCCGCGCTTCCGCCGCATGCAGCCCCGCGAACAGCTGCCCGGCTGCGCCGCCGATCGCCCCTCCCAGGGCCAGAAACCGCTCACAGGAGCGCGCTTCGATGATGGCGCCGCAGATCATCAGGTCGATCTCGCGCTGCGGCTCGGCCTTGGCAACCAGCCTGCGCAGGCCGTCCGCGTATCGGCCCGGAGCGAGCCGTTGCGGCGCGATTCCGAGCGATTTCAGGAGCCTGACCACTTGTTCATAGTGCCGCAACTCCTCGCGCGCCAGGCGCGACATCTTGTCCGTGAGTTCCAGATCCAGGGCGTATGCGAACATCAAGGACAGTGCCGTCGATGCCGCCTTCTTCTCGCAGTTCGCGTGATCGATGAGCAGTACGTCGGGCGCCGCGCAGGCGGCCGCGACCCATGCCTGCGGCGTGGCCGCGCGGAGCATCGGATGCTCGAATCCGGCCGCCACGCTCACCCGGTGACCTTCAAGGCGGCGATGGCGCCCAGCAGCTCACGCGCCGATTGATACCGGTCCGCCGGCGATTTTGCGAGCAGCCGGCGAATGATCCCCGCGTAGCCGGAGAATTGCGGCGGAATTTCGGGAAGCTCGGCCTTCCGGTGCTTGTAGATGACTTCCATGGCCGATGCCCCGGTGTAGGGCTTGCGGCCGGTCAGCATCTCGTAGAAGACAACGCCCAGGCTGTACAGATCGCTGCGCACGTCGATCAGCTCGGCATGACCCTGTTCGGGGCTCATGTAGTAGGGCGTCCCGAAGATCTCCCGCGTGCCTGTGAGATTGGCGTCCGTTTCGTTCATCTTGGCCAGGCCGAAGTCGATCAGGCACAGCGAACCGTCCATTCGCAGCATGACGTTCGCGGGCTTCAGGTCGCGGTGGAGCACGCCCACCTCGTGGATCGCCTGCAGGGCGCTGGCGATCTGGTCGAGATAGTCCAGGGCCGCAATCGGCGTCAGATGCGCCTTCATGCGGGTGCGCAGGTCGCCGGCGGGAAAGTGCTCCATCGCGATGTAGGCGTGGTCGTCGCCGACGCCCAGATCGTAGATCCGCACGATGTTCCGGTGCTTCAAGCCGGCGACGATCTCGTACTCCTGAATGAACCGGTCGAAGCCGACGCTGCGTTCGGCGACGTCGGGAACCTGGCTGAACACCTTGAGCACCACCAGGTGTCCCGCGCGCTCGCTCTCCGCCAGGTAGATCTTGCACATGCCGCCGCTGCCGATGTGCCGGATGAAGCGATGGCCACGGATGGAGACCGGCCCGAAGCGGTAGCGCTGCGCGTAGTTGGGCTGCGCCCGGCGCTTCACCCGAATCTGCTTGTGCTCGATCGAAGCCGCCTCGACGGCGCGAATCAGTGCATCACGGTCGATCTTGCGGCCGTATACGCGCTGCATGCCCGGCGTGACCGGCGGCGAGGCAGGAGGGTCCTCGAGGCGCACGTAAACGATGGGGGCGAACTCCGGCCGCGTGAGCAGATCCTCCGCGAGAGCATCCAGCGCCGCGCACGGCGGCTTGCCCGCCAGCACGACCACATCGAATCCGGCCGCGGAAAAATGCACGTCCAGCGGCGTGTCCCTGCCAAGCCGGTGCTCGACGATGTCCGCCTTCGGCCACTCGATCTCGACGTGGTTGCGCACCAGCTGGCGGCATTCGTCGCGGTCCGCAATCAGCATCAAACGCATGGCGTCGGCCGCCGCGTCGAGTCGGCGGCGCGGTCCCCGAACTCGGCCTTAGAGCACCCGGACTGACTTGAGGCCACGTCCGACACCGTCCCGACGCCGCTGTTTCGCCTCGTCGGACCGCTCCACCTGCAGGCGCTTCAGGAACTCGGGCGTCACGTCGCCGGTGACGTATTCGCCCGAGAAGCACGAGGTGTCGAAATCGCTGATCTTGGCGTTGTCGTGGCGCACGGCATGCACCAGGTCGTCCAGTTCCTGGTAGATCAGCCAGTCGGCGCCTATGATCCCGCGCACCTCCTCGACGGTGTGTCCCGCCGCCACCAGCTCCAAGGTATCGGGCATGTCGATGCCGTAGACGTTGGGGTAGCGCACCGGCGGCGCCGCAGAGGCGAAATACACCTTTTTCGCCCCCGCCTCGCGCGCCATGTCGATGATCTGCGCCGAGGTCGTGCCGCGCACGATGGAATCGTCGACCAGCAGCACGGTCTTGCCGCGGAACTCCAGATCGATCGCGTTCAGCTTGCTGCGCACGGACTTCGATCGTTGTTCCTGGCCCGGCATGATGAAGGTGCGGCCGATGTAGCGATTCTTGATGAAGCCCTCCCGGTACTTGACGCCGAGGAGCTGCGCCACCTGCACGGCGGCGGTGCGGCTCGTATCCGGAATCGGGATGACCACGTCGATGTCGTGGTCCGGGCGGTCGCGCTTGATCTTCTCCGCCAGACGTTCGCCCATGCGCAGGCGCGCCTTGTAGACCGAGATGTTGTCGATGATGGAATCCGGCCGCGCGAAGTAGACGAATTCGAAGATGCAGGGAGTGTGCCGCACCATGGCGACGCATTGCTGCGCGTAGAAGCGGCCCTGCTCGTCGATGAACACCGCCTCGCCGGGGGCCACGTCGCGCAGCATCTTGAAGCCCAGCATGTCGAGGGCCACGCTCTCGGAGGCCAGCATCCATTCCGTGCCCTTCGAGGTCTCGCGGTTGCCGATCACCAGCGGCCGGATGCCGTTCGGATCGCGGAAACCGAGGATTCCATGGCCGATCACCATGGCGACGACCGCGTAGCCGCCGCGGCAGCGGCGGTAGACCGCGTTCGCCGCGGCGAAAATGTCCGCCGGCGTGACGCGCGGCGTCCCGACCCGCTGCAGCTCCGAGGCGAGCACGTTCAGCAGCACCTCGGAGTCCGAACTCGTGTTGAGGTGACGGCGATCCTCGCGCACCAGGACCTCGGTGAGCTCCAGCGCATTCGTGAGGTTGCCGTTGTGGCCGAGGCAGATGCCGTAGGGTGAATTGACGTAGAAGGGCTGCGCGTCGTGCGCCTCGTCGGCGCCCGCGGTGGGGTAGCGCACGTGGCCGATGCCGACGTTGCCCTTGAGCTTGATCATGTGCTTCTGTTGGAACACGTCGCGCACCAGGCCGGAGTCCTTGCGCATGAACAGTTCCCCCGCCTCCGCGGTCATCATCCCGGCGGCGTCCTGGCCACGGTGCTGCAGGACGGTCAGCGCATCATAGATCCGCTGGTTGACCGCGCTCACTCCGACCATGCCGACGATTCCGCACATCACTGACCTCCAGTTCTACCGGGCTTGACTCTGACTCCGGTCAGGCGCTCGAGCTTGGCCCAAGGGTCGCCTCTCTCACCGACCATGGCGCGCAGCCAATCGCCCGCGGTTTCCCCGTAGGGAATCAGCTTCGACCGGCTCCACCACTCTTCGTGATTCAAATGCAGCAGTTCGCCGCCGATCACCATCAGTCCGACCAGCACCACGCCGCGCACCACGCCGAAGAGCAGCCCGATCACCCGATCGAGAGGTCCCAGCCCCATCGATCGCGTGAAGTAGCCGAGCACCATGCCGACGATCCAGCCGACCATGAGCACGCAGATCAGGATCACCAGGCGCCCGACCCAGGGGGCGATGTTCGGATCGGCCAGCAGTCCGCCCAGGTGCGGTTCGATGACCGGACCGAACTTCCACGCGGCCCAGATCGCGAGGATCCAGAAAGCGAGTGAAGCCGCCTCGCGCACGAATCCGCGCAGCAGACCGAGCACGGTCGAGCCCAGAACAACCAACAAGATGAGGGCATCGGCTCCTGTCATAATGGCAGTTTACCGGAGCTTCGGGGTTGGTGTCGTGAAAGGATGACCACAACCGGGTCTCACGGCGGAATCAAGTTTGCAGATTCACCGTTCTTCTTGAGGTTGGCGATCGCCTTTTCGGCCGAACTGCGCTCTGTGAAGGGTCCGACCCGAACCTTGTACCGAAGAGTCCGCCCCGCGCCGCTCGCGAGCAGATACGCCGACTCGTTGAGCGCCTTCAAATGGTGCATCTCCTTCTCCGCATTGGCGCGGCTCGCAAAACTGCCGATCTGCACGGCCCAGCCGCGTTTCGATCCCGCCGCCGCGGCCGCTTCGTGCACCGGCGCGGAGTTCGGCGCCGACGGCTGAATAGTTGGGTCCGAAGAGGCCTTTTCAAGCGCGGCATCGGCCGGCTGCTGCGCCCGCAGCGTTGCGATGGTCGGCCGCCCGGCCGCATCCGCACGAGCGTCGGGCGCTTGCGCATTCCCGGATTCGGCGCCCGGCGGCGGGCTTGCCGCGGACGCGGCACCCGGATTCGGCGACGCGGACGCGCTCTGATCGTCCGCCGGCGCGGCCCGGCGCGTCGCCAGGTCCACCCTGACGTTGCGCATCGAATCGGCACCGCCGGACGTTGCCGCGGGTCCAGCCGGCCGTTTCGGTCCCGACAACAGTTCGGGCACGACCAGGATGATGAGCGCCACCAACAGGGTGGCTCCGACCAAGCGCTCTTTGAGGCGACGATCCATGAATCTTGGCGAGCTCTTAGTTCTGCCCGGCGGGCGCGTCAGTATATTCGGGAAGCAGCTGCAACGGGAGCAAGCCTCGTGCCTCGAGCCAGTCCATCGCGGGCCCCACGGTGTGAAACGATCCGAACACCACGATCCGATCGCCGGGACCTGCTGCGGCGAGGGCGCCGGCGCAGGCCGCAGCGACGCTGTCCGCCAACCGGGGCGCCGCTCCCGCACCGGCCGCCATCCGGGCCGCCAGCGCTTCGGCGCTGCTGCCGCGTGCGCCGTCCGTCGACGCCAGCCACCAAACATCGAAACAGCCGCGCAGCGCCCCCGCGATGGCCGGCGCATCCTTGTCCGCCAGGATGCCGCACACCGCCACTGTCCGTCCCGAGACCGGCAGCTCCCGTAGATTCCCGGCCAGGACGGCGGCGGCATCACGATTGTGCGCGACGTCGAGTATCCAAGTGGGCAGTTCCTTGCCGGGCTCGATGATCTGGAAGCGTCCGACCAGCCGCACCGCGTGCAAACCGCGCGCGACGGCCGCGGCGGGCACCGGCAGTTGGGAGTCGAGATCCTCGAGAGCCGCGATCGCGGTCGCCGCATTGCCAAACTGCGCGCTGCCGGCGAGCGCAGGCGGCGGCAGATCGCTGAGGGCCCAGCGCGTGCCTTTGAAGCGCCAGCCCGGAGCGGTGCGCGCATAATCGAACTCCACCCCCAAGCGCTTGGGGTTAGCGCCGCTCTCGACGGCGGCGCGCAGCAGCGCCGGCGGCATGGTACGGCTGCCGAACACGGCGCTGCGGCCCCTGCGGAAAATTCCCGCCTTCTCCATCGCGATCGCATCGAGCGTGTCGCCCAGGAATTCCTGATGATCCAGACCGATGCTGACCACCACCGCGACGGACGCGTCCACCGCGTTGACGGCGTCCAAACGCCCACCCATACCGACCTCGAGCACCCAGGCATCGAGTTTCGCCGCCTCGAAGATCAGGAAGGCGGCCAATGCGTTGAATTCGAAGAACGTCAGTGAAATCTCGCCGTGCGGCCCCTCGCCGGCAGGCCCCTCGCCGGCAGGCCCGCCGTGCGCCGGCGCACCCAGGCGCGCGGCTTCGATGCGCTCGAAGGCGCCGATGAGCTCCGCTTCGGTCGCGAGGCGGCCGGCAACGCGAATCCGCTCTCGATAATCGCGCAGGTGCGGCGACGTGAAGGTGCCGACCCGATGCCCGGCGGCGGCCAGCATCGCGGAACAAAACGCCGTCACCGAACCCTTGCCGTTGGTGCCCGCGACGGTGATGACCGGGACGGTCGGCTGGCGCCAGTGCAGCCGCTCGAGCACCCGCTGCAGGCGATCCAACCCGAGATCGATCGGGTTTGGATGTACCCGGGCCTGGTGGGCCAACCACTGCTCGAGACTGCGCATGGTGGAACCCGATCCTCGAGCGGTGGCTATCAGACGGGCTCAGCCGCGGCGGGCTCTTTGCCGGTCATGAGGCGCAGCATGGCGCCGATGCGATCGCGCATCTCGCGCCGGTCGACGATCATGTCCAGCGCCCCGTGCTCGACCAGGAATTCGCTGCGCTGGAAACCCTCGGGCAGAGTCTCGCGCACGGTCTGTTGAATGACCCGGGGACCTGCGAATCCGATGAGGGCCTTCGGCTCGCCGATGTTGATGTCGCCGAGCATCGCGAGACTGGCCGATACCCCGCCCGTGGTCGGATCGGTCATCACCGATATGAAGGGCAGGCGCGCCTCGGAGAGCCGCTTGAGCGCCGCGCTGGTCTTGGCCATCTGAAGCAGCGAATATAGGGCCTCCTGCATGCGCGCACCGCCGCTCGCGGAGAAGCACACCAGCGGCTGGCGGTGTTCCAGGCAATGCTCCACCGCGCGCGCGAACTTCTCGCCCACCACCGAGCCCATCGAGCCGCCGAGAAATCCGAACTCGAATGCGCATGCGACGATGTCGAGCCCGGCGAGCTGGCCGGACATCACGATGAGCGCATCGCGCTCGCCCGTCTGCTTCTGCGCCTGAAGCGTGCGGTCCCGGTACCGCTTGCTGTCCTTGAACTTGAGCGGGTCCTCGGACTCGACCTTGGCGGCGAGCTCCTTGTTCGATCCTGGATCGAGGAACTTCAGCAGCCGCTCGCGTCCGCCGATGCGCATATGGTGGGAGCACTTGGGGCAGACATGGAGGTTGCGCTCGATTTCGGCGCGGTAAAGCACGGCATCGCAGGCAGGACACTTGGTCCACAGCCCTTCGGGGACCGAACGGGTACGGCGTTCGGTCTTGATGCGAGAAGGAACGATCCGCTCAAACCAGGACATACGATAGTTTACCAAATGCCTTCGGCGGGTGCAGGGATGCCATAGGCCGCCGGATACTCGACGCGCCACAGGTACAGTCCCGCGGCCGGTGCCGTCACGCCTGCGGCGCGCCGATCGCCGCCGGCCAGAACCCGCGACATGGCGGCGCGGGGATCGGATTGCCGTTGCACGTCGATCAGGGTGCCCACGATGTTGCGCACCATGTGGTGCAGATAGGCGTTGGCCTCGATCTCCAGCCATACGGTGTCCCCGGCACGTTCCACGAGGATCCGGTGCACGCGCCGCATGGGGGTGGGCGACTGGCATTCGACGGACCGGAACGCGGAGAAA
Source organism: uncultured Gammaproteobacteria bacterium (assembly GCA_963707765.1). Lineage (GTDB taxonomy): Bacteria > Pseudomonadota > Gammaproteobacteria > Steroidobacterales > Steroidobacteraceae > Bog-1198. The sequence goes on from CAVPQZ010000001.1 coordinate 2,163,123, forward strand.
TCATGCTCGCCGATCAGTGCCTGGGCGGCGCAGTGCATGGCCTGCGCGTCGAGCGGCCGGTGGATCCAGGCCGCGCGATGGAGCCGCAGCGCCGAGCGGGCGCTGCGGTTGAGGATGAAGTAACGGTAGATGCGTCGGGTCGCGGCGTGCCGGGCGTGGAATCCGTGGGTGACCTCGCCGGCCCACTGCAACGCGACGGTTGGCGGCAGCTTGGTGTTGGCACCCAGCACCCAAGCGCGCGGCGTTCGCTCGGAGGAGGTGTCGAAATGGATGACCTGACCGGCGGCGTGCACGCCGGCATCGGTGCGCCCGGCGCAAATGCAGATGAGCCGGTGTCCGGCGACGAATCCCACCGCCGCCTCCACGGCATCCTGGATCGACGCCGAGTGGCTCTGCGACTGCCACCCGGAGAAGCTCGTGCCGTCGTACTCGACCAGCGCCGCCACTCGCCTCAAGCCGCCGGCCGAGGGCGCCTCGGCCGAGTCGCCTGGCTCGCCGCTCGGGGCGCCGTCCGACTCTGCGCCCTCCACGTCGGACAGGCTCCTAGCCGGGCAGCGATTCGATCAGACGCGCGGCTTCCTGTTTCTGGCTTGCGGACCCTTCCTGCACCACTTCCTCCAGGATGCTGCGCGCCCCTTCGGGGTCGCCCATATCCATGTAGGCGCGCGCAAGATCGAGCTTGGTGCCCACTTCGCTCATGGTCACGGGTTCCATTTCCGGGGCCATGAGATCGACGGGCTTCAACTTGTTGGTCTGGGCCTCGATCTTGTTGGTGGGGCTCTCGGAAGCGAACAACGCCTCGCCGACGTCCAGATCCACGGACTTGCCGGGTGCGACGGAATCGGACTCGTCGAACACCTCATTGGAGAACAAGTCCTCCGCGGCCCGCGGCTGATCCACGGTGTCGCCGCTTCCCAGCGCCGAGGCCAGCTGGTCGAGATCCAGATCGACGCTGTCCGCCGTGATCCCTCGCAGCTTCGAGGTCGAGTCATTGTCGGTCTTGTCCAGGTCCAGGACGTTCTCGAACTCGTTCGTCTTGAAACGCGAGGTTGCGGACGTGTCGACGTCCCGCGGCATCAACACCGTGGGCGCCGATTCGGGTCCGAGCACGGCCGTCTTGATCTCGTCGTGTCCGGAATCGAGTTCCGCAACGAATGAAGCTTCCAATTCGCGCTCGAGCTCGGTCAAATCCCGGTCGCGCTCGTTCAGTCCGGTGTGCTCGCCCGAAGCCGCGGCCTGCGCGCTCTTGTCCGCCTCCGCCATCATCTGCCGCGAACGGTCGTCGAGGCCGGCCACCATAGTGGGCGCATCGGACGGATGCTCCGCTTCGGCGGCGGGCGGGATGCTGTTCGATCCCACGGTGCCGGTGGCTTCCAGCTGATCGAGGTCGAGGCCCAGATCGTCGATGGACACCTCGGCGGTCTGATCCGACTTGGCCGGCAACTTCGCCGCGAGGCGGTCCTGCAGGCCCTCGTCCGTTACCGCGAGCGATTCGGTCGTGGGCGACTCGGAGGCGTTGTAGAAGGGCGCCTCCACCAGATTCGCGTCGCTGAAGTTCATCAGCTCCGATTCGACCGTAGGCTCGTCGCGCGGCGGCATCGAGCGTGTCGGCGACTCGTCGGCGCCGCGCTCCGGCGCATCCAGCGTGAAATCGAGGTGGTCCGCCTCGGCGTGCATCGCAGGCGATTCGACCGTGGGCGTGTGGGTATCGGGGTGTTCGCTCAAGGAGTGATCGAGCGTGCTGCGTTCGCCCTCCGGTTCGCCGAACAGGTCGATGTCGACCCGGTTCTCGCCGCCTTCGAGATTCAGGTCGACCAGGTCGCCCGCACCTCGTCCGCTGCCGGCGCCGGCGGCGAACATGGCCTCGTCGGGGCAAATCTGCTTGCCCATGATGACGATCTTGTCCCACTCGCCCGCCGGTGCGCGGTCGCGCGTGGCCTCCAGGCTCTTGGCGGTCTGCAGGAACAGGTCCTTGTTGCCCCAGACGAAGTAGATCTCGAGGAGCTTCAGCCGCAGGTCGCGCCGGTCCGGCTCGCGCTCCAGCGCAATCCGCACCAGGTCGGCCGCCTGGTCGTACAGTCCGTACGCCATGTGAAAGTCGGCTTCCGCCAGGGGATCGCCCTGATCGAGATTGACCGCGCTTTCGCTCGACATCGTGTCTTCGGCCTTGATCTCGGCGGTATCGCCGATGCGGGCCGGGGTGGCTGCGAAGTCGGGGGCGGCATGCGGTCCCGATTCCTCGACCACGAAAGATTCGGCGCCCTTGCGCGGCGCGGCGAGCTTCGCCGTCGAGCTGCCGTGCTCGGCGACGTCGGTTTCATCCATCAGCCCGACGTCGGTCTGACGGCGCCGGCGCCGTGTCTGGGCCACGGCGAGTCCGCCAATGACCAGAACCAGCAAGGCGAGCGGCACCCAATAATGATCCGCCACCCAGTCGATCCACGAGCCGGTCTCGACCGGCGCCGCCGCGGGCTTCGCCTTGGCGGGCGGTGCAGCGGGGGGCGGGGTCGCCTGGGGTGCGTTCGCGACCGGAGCCGGCGGCGGCGGGGGCGCCGCAGGAGCCGGCGCCGCAGGCTTGGCCGCTGGCGCGGGTGGGGCCGGCTTCGCGGCCTGGGGGGGCGCCGCGGGGGGCGGGGCCGGCGTCGCAGCCAGCTTGTGCTGCAATGCACTCAGCTCGTTGTTGCGAATATCCAGCAGGCGTTTGGACTCTGCGAGTTGTCCCTCGAGATCCTTGACCCGATCCTTCAGGGCCTGCGTTGCGCCGGCCGAGGCGTTGGAATTCGCGCCGACCGAGGTGCCGGTTCCGGTAGCGCTACCGCCATTGGTCGGCGTCACCAGGCGTAAATGCCCGCTGGGCGCCCCGGCACCTTCGCCGGCACGCCACGACTCCATCTGGCGATGGACCTCTTCCATGGCCTTGGCTTGATTCAGCTCGGCGATCTGATCGGCGCCCGGGACCCGCAGGATCGCGCCCTGGTGCAGGATGTTGATGTTGCCGCCGAAGGCGCTGGGATTCGCGCGATACAGGGCAATCATGGTCTGATCGACCACCGCCGCACTCGCCGGCCCGGGCTGCACGTTGTGGGCGATCTTGGTGAGCGTGTCGCCCCGGCCCACGGTGATGCTATTGGCGCTGGGCGTTGCTGCCGCAGGCGCCTGCACGGCGGACGGGGTGGGGGCCGGCGCCGGACGGGGTGCTGCAGGCGCCGCGGAGGTGGTCGGAGCCGCGACGGGCGGTGTGGTGCTGGCGTTCTGGCCCGGCGTATAGACCGGCGGATCGAGCAGTACCGTGTACTCCCGCATCAGCCGGCCGCGGGCCCAATTGACCTCGACCAGAAACGTGACGAAGGGCTCGGGAATTGCGTCCGCCGATCGCACCAGAAGCACATCCCGGCCGTCCGGGCTCTTGCCGACCGTGAACGTCATCGAGGACAGGAAGGGCGGCTTGTCGATGCCGTAGCGCGTGAAGGCATCCCGGCTGGCGAGGCTGGCTCGAAGCGCGGTCAATTCATCGGGCGTCGCCGCCAGCAGGTCAATATCGGCATTCAGCGGCTCGTTCAGCGCCGAATGCAAATGAATATCACCGAGCCCCAGCGCCCAAGACACGGACGGCCAATACAAGGACGGTGATAGCAGCCATGCCACCAGCATCATGCGACGCATCGTCACTGACATTTTCTCTCCCAGACTTCCGGCAGGCGAGCGGATGAGGTCCATTGCGAGCAGGGCTTGATAGCGCCGTCTCACTTGCCTTTTACATAACCAATCAACTATATCGTACAGACCCGTTATTTACCAAAATCTGGGCCACCGAAACTGCGTTATATGCCGCACATTTCCGAACATTGTCGGCCACCACCCAAAAATTCAGAGCTCTATCACGACTGGGGTCCGGGCGCACCCGGCCAACGTACACCTTGTCCGGAGCCGTGGCGAATGTCGCCGGAGTAGGGTACTGGGAGGAAGAATCGGGGGAAATGAGCGCCAACCCTGAGCCTGCCTGCAGGGCGGCGCTGGCGTCCGCCACCGTCAGGGGCCGTTCGAAGGTCGCGTGGACCGCCAGGCTGTGGCCGAAGAATACGGGTACCCGCACGGCCGTGGCATTGATCTCGAGCTGCGGAAGGTCCAGGATGCGCCGCGTCTCCTCCCACAGGCGCCGTTCCTCGAGCGAGGCGCCATCGGCCTGCAGCGCGTCGACCTGCGGAATCACGTTGAAGGCGATTTGACGGCCGAAGGCCCGCCCCCGCGCTTTCTTGCCGCTCAACATGGCCACCGTCTCGGCGGCCAGCTCCTCCATGGCGCCCCGCCCGCTGCCCGATACCGCTTGGTAGGTTGCCACCTCGGCCCGCAGGAGGCCGGCCCGGGCATGCAGCGGCGCCAGCGCCGTCGCCAGCGCCACGCTCGCGCTTCCCGGCAGGGCGACCAGCCCTCGCGAGCCCTGTCCGCGGAGCAGGCTGCCGTTGACGTCGGCGGCGATCAGCGGCACGCCGCTGCGGGCGCGAAAGGCGCTCGAGCAATCGATGACCCAGGCGTGCGCAGCAGCCTCCTCGGCATAGCGCGCAGCGAGCGCCGAACGGCCGCAGAAGATCGCCAGATCGACGCCTGAAAAGTCGAACGCCGTCACCGGGACCACCGGCGGAACCCGCCTCCCGCCCTCCTGCCCCGCGTCGCCCGCCTCGGGCGCCGCCACGGGACGGCCGATGTGCCGCTCATCGTCCAGCGCGTGCAGGGCTGCGCAGGGAACCTTGCGCGCCAGCAATTCCTCGAGCACCGCCTCCCCGATGAGGCTCGACACCCCGACCACGGCAATGCGTGGCTGCGCCGCGGCGGCGCTCACCGGCGCTCCGGTCGCGCGGTGATGACGGGCGTGATGCCGGACACGTCCGCGCACTGCGCGCGGAACCGCAGATAGTGATCCATCAGCACCAGGGCCATCATGGCCTCCGCGATGGGAGTGGCTCGAATGCCGACGCACGGATCGTGGCGGCCGGTGGTGACCACCTCGACCGGATTGCCGTGCACGTCGATGCTCGCCCCTGGAATCGTGATGCTCGAAGTGGGCTTGATCGCGAGGCTCACCACCACGTCCTGGCCCGACGAAATGCCGCCCAGCACGCCGCCCGCATGGTTGCTCTTGAAGCCCGCCGGCGTGAGTTCGTCGCGATGCTCGGAACCGCGCTGCTCCACGCAGCGAAATCCCGCGCCGATCTCCACTCCCTTGACCGCGTTGATGCCCATCATGGCGGCCGCCAGAGCGGCGTCGAGGCGCTCGAACACCGGCTCGCCCAGCCCCGGGGGTACGCCCGTGGCGACCACCGTGACGCGGGCGCCGATGGAGTCGCCCGCCTCCCGCAGGCTCCAGATCAGGTCCTCGAGTTCCTGCACGCGCGACGGATCCGGGCAGAAGAACGGATTGTCGTAGGCCGCGGCAGGCGACTTGGGCTCGATCACCAGCGGGCCCATTTGCGCGAGATAGCCGTGAATGCGCACGTTCAATCGCTCCCGGAGGTATTTGCGCGCGATCGCGCCGGCGGCCACGCGCATCACCGTCTCGCGCGCCGACGAACGGCCGCCGCCCCGGTAGTCGCGCAAGCCGTACTTCTGCTGGTAGGTGTAATCGGCGTGACCCGGCCGGAACCGGTCCTTGATCTTGTCGTAGTCGCGCGAGCGCTGGTCCTCGTTTTCCACGAGCAGCCCGATCGGCGTGCCCGTGGTGCTGCCCTCGAACACGCCGGACAAAATGCGCACAGTGTCCGATTCACGGCGCTGGCTCGTGAATTTCGACGTGCCCGGCCGCCGTCGGTCCACATCGACCTGCAAATCCGCTTCCGTCAACGGCAGACCCGGGGGACATCCGTCCACGACGCAGCCGAGCGCCGGGCCGTGACTTTCGCCAAAGCTCGTCACGGTGAAGACGCTGCCGATGGTATTTCCCGCCACGATCGCACTCCCCTCAAGTATCCGCTGTCCGCCCGAGGCTTACGTCCGCCGCGCGCAGCACGAAAACGCCCCCGCCGCCCATGGCGAAGTCCGGCCAGATGAATGGCAGACGCGGAAACGCCCGAATCAGCGCGCGCTCGGTGTTTCCGACCTCCACCACCAACAGGCCGTCGTCGTTCAGGTGCTGCCGCGCCCCGCGAAAGATGGCTCTGACCGAGTCCAGGCCGTCGGCCCCGGAACCCAAGGCCAACCGCGGCTCATGACGGTACTCGCGGGGCAGCCGGCGCATCTCCGCGCGGCCTACGTAGGGCGGGTTGCTCACGATGATATCGTAACGGCGGCCCGCCACGGCGTCGAAATGATCGGACTTCAGCACCGAGACCCGTTGGGTCACCCCGAACCGGCGCGCGTTGCGGCGGCACACCTGCAGGGCGGAGCCCGAGATGTCGACCGCGTCCACGCGCGCGCGCGGAAAAGCCTTGGCGCACGCCACGGCGATCGCGCCGGACCCGCAGCCCAAGTCCAGGATGCGGCGTATCGTCCGGCCCGCCGTCCAGGGTTCGAATCGGTGCGCGATGAGCTCGGCGATGGGCGAACGCGGCACCAGGACGCGCTCGTCCACATAGAACTCGAGACCTGCGAAAAACGCCCGGTGCGTGAGATACGCGAGCGGCAGGCGTTCCCGGATCCGGCGCTGCAACAGCTCGTCGATGCGGACGCGTTTGCGCGCGGTCAGCGGCCGTCCGTAGGCCGCCGCCCCGGCCGCATGATCGATCCCGGCGGCGAAGAACACGAGCTCCGCCGCCTCGTCGCGCGCATTGTCCGTGCCGTGCCCGAAGTACAGGCGCGCACGCTTCATCTCCCGGGCGCAGCGCTGGATTGCGGCGCCGACCGTTTCGCCGGGCGCCGCACTGCTTGCCGTATGGGATAATCCGCGCATGGCACCTCAATCCAAGTTCGTCATGGCCGCATTGGTGGCCGTTGCCGCGGCAGGCATCGCCGGCGCGCTGATCGGGCAGCACCGGGCCGCGCCGGTCGCGCTCGCGACCGGGACCTACCTGTCCCGCGGCCGTGCGCTGCCGGAGTTTAGCCTGATCGACGAACACGGGCGGAGCTTTGGAAGCCGCGATCTCAAGGGATCCTGGTCGATGATGTTCTTCGGGTACACGAATTGCCCCGACTTCTGCCCCGCCACCCTCTCGACGCTGGCGGCGCTCGAGAAGCGGATGCGCGCCGCGCACGCTCCGGTGCTGCCCCGCGTGATCTTCATCTCCGTCGATGCGAAGCGCGACACCCCCGAGCAGCTCGCGAAGTACGTGCCCTACTTCGACCCGGCGTTCATCGGGCTCACCGCGGCCAGCCAGCCGGCCATCGAGGCCGTGGCGGCCAAGCTCGGCGCGAGCGTCACCATCACCCCGGAGCCCGGCGGCGGTTATACGGTCGACCACACCGCCGCCCTGTTCGTCCTCGATCCCGATGGCCGGTTGACGGCCATTCTCAGCGGCCCCTTCACGGTGAACGACCTGCAGCGAGATTTCGAGCGAATCGTGGCCGCGCGATCATGACCGGCGACGGCGACGGCGGAATGCGCGGCCGGATCTTCGTGGGGCTGCAATATGCGTTGCCGCAGCATGCGATCTCGCGCCTGGTGCACATGGCCACGCGCGTGCGCGTGCGGTGGTTCAAGGACCTGCTCGTCCGCGGTTTTCTGCTGCTCTTTTCGGTGGAAATGAGCGAGGCCGCGCAGCCCGACCCGTTTCTCTACGGCACCTTCAACGAGTTCTTCACGCGGGCGCTGAAGGCCGGCGCGCGACCCATCGACGCCGGGCCGGATACGGTCGCGAGCCCCGTCGACGGCACGGTGAGCGAATGCGGCGCCATCGACGGCGACCGGCTGCTGCAGGCCAAGGGGCGCGGGTATTCGCTCGCCGAGTTGCTGGCGGAGCAATCCTGGGCTGCGAGCTTCCGGGGCGGATCGTTCGCCACCGTCTACCTCGCGCCCTTCAACTATCACCGCATTCACATGTCGGTGCGCGGCACCCTTCGGGACACGATTTACGTGCCCGGCCGCCTGTTCAGCGTGAACGCCGTCACCGCCCGGCACGTGCCCCGGCTGTTCGCGCGCAACGAACGCGTTTTGACGTTGTTCGACACCGACTTCGGCCGGTTCGCCCTGGTCATGGTGGGGGCGCTCAACGTCGGGAGCATGGCCACGGTCTGGGCCGGAGACATCACGCCCGCGGCGGCGCGGCGCGTGACCCGGATGGCGACTCCCGACTTGACCCTGGAAAAAGGCGCCGAGCTGGGACGCTTCAACATGGGGTCGACGGTGATCCTGCTGTTCGAATCCGGGCGGGCGCAATGGCACCCGCTGCTGCGCCCCGGCTCGGTGGTGCAGGTGGGCCAGGCCATAGGACGGCGCATCTCGTGAGCGCCGGGGAGGGCGCGCCGCACGACTGGAGACCGACGGCCGCGCTGCCGGTATTGCGCCACCGGGCGCGCATGCTCGCGGCCGCCCGCGCCTTCTTCGCCGCCCGCGGCGTCCTCGAAGTCGAAACGCCGGCGTTGAGCACCGCGGCGGCGAGCGATCCGCAGATCGAATCCCTGTGCACGCGGATCGCCGGCCTCGAGGGTGCGCGGTATCTCAGCACCTCCCCGGAATTCCCGATGAAGCGGCTGCTCGCGGCGGGCAGCGGGGACATCTACCAAGTGTGCAAGGTGTTCCGCGATGCTGAGCGCGGCCGCTGGCACAATCCTGAGTTCACGCTCATCGAATGGTACCGATTGGGCGTCGATGACGCGGCGCTCATGACCGAGGTCGAGGCCCTGGCGGCCGAGCTGCTGGCGCCCCACCGTGCGCTGCAGCCGGCGGAGCGTCTGAGCTACGCTGATGCGTTGCGGCGCCACGCGGGCATCGACATGGACGCGGCGGGCGATGCGGAGCTTGCGCGCGCGGCCGAGGTACACGGCATCGTTTGCGGCGCAGATCTCGACCGCGATGCCCGGCTCGACCTGCTCATGGGCCTGGTCGTGGGGCCCCGGCTTGGGCAAGGCCGGCCGTGCTTCGTCTGCGATTACCCTCCCTCGCAGGCCTCGCTGGCGCGGGTGAGGCCGGGCCCTCCGCCGGTCGCAGCGCGCTTCGAACTCTATCTGGACGGCATCGAGCTCGCCAACGGCTTCCATGAATTGACGGACAGCCGGGAACAGCGGGCGCGCTTCATGCAAGACCTGGAAATCCGGCGCCTGCGGGGCCGGGCGCAACCGGGCGTGGATGAGCGGCTGTTGGCCGCCCTGAAGTCCGGCATGCCCGACTGCGCCGGCGTGGCGCTGGGGTTCGACCGGCTGGTCGCCGTTGCCCTGGGTCTTGACCGGCTGGCCGCCTCGATGGCGTTCTCGATCGACAACGCCTGAGGATTCGAAGCCCCGGGTCTAGGAGCCTGTCAGCCCTTGCCCCGCGACAGGTACTCGCCGGTGCGCGTGTCGATGCGCACGATCTCGCCCTCGTTGATGAACAGGGGAACGCGCACCGTGGCGCCGGTCTCGAGCTTGGCGGGCTTGGAGCCTCCCGTCGCGGTGTCGCCGCGCACGCCGGGATCGGTCTCGACGATCTTCAATTCCATGTGGGCCGGGGGTGTCACCTGCAGCGGCACCCCGTTCCACAAGGTCACCACGCACATCGTGCCGTCCTTCAGCCACTGTGCGCCGTCGCCGACGGCCTCCTTCGAGGCGGCCAGTTGCTCGAAGGTCTCGGGCACCATGAAGTTGAAGAAGTCGCCCTCGCGGTAGAGGTATTGCATGTCGGTGTCGACCACGTCGGCGGCCTCGACCGTGTCGCCCGACTTCCACGTTCGCTCGATGGTGCGGCCGGTCTTGAGGTTGCGCACACGCACGCGATTGAACGCCTGGCCCTTGCCCGGCTTGACCATTTCGTTCTCGACGATCGCATAGGGATCGCCGTCGATCAGGATCTTCAATCCGGCTTTGAATTCGTTCGTGCTGTAGTTCGCCATCGCGGGCCTCGCTTTGAAGGGCGCGTATCATAGCCGCAACCCGCTCTCCTGGCCAATTCAGCGCCTCCTGGCCCCGCCCCCCGACCGGCGCGCCGCGCCCGCGGCGGCGATCTGCGGGGGGTAACTAGACGCCGGTCCCAGAAATATGGAAAACCTGATGATACACTTTGACTCCCTTCATCCGAGGATCCAAGACCCGTGGCAGACCAGGGCGCCGTACCGATGATCGTCATGACGAAGTCGCAAGACCACGTCGAGGCCATCAACAGCACCCTGCGCAAGGCCGGCCATCCGGTCCATTGCACCTGGCTTCCGGATGCCCGGGACCTCGGGGATGCATTGACCCAGCTCAATCCCGAGATGCTGGTGGCGTTCACCGACGAGCCCGGTGTGGATCTGCCTTCGATCATGAAGGTCAAGATGCAGAGCGCGCCGGAAATGCCGGTGCTGATCGTGCGCGAGAACATCGACGAGGCGGCGATCGCCGAGGCGATGCGTGTGGGCGCCCAGGACGCGGTCTCCCTGGCGAATCGTCCCCGGCTGCAGTCGGTTGCCACCCGGGAGCTTCGCGCCTACCGTCTCGAGCGCGCGCTGTCGACCACCCTGTCGTCGGCTCGGGAGTATCGGGAACAGCTGCAACATTTCCTCGAGGGCTCCGCGGATGCGATCACGCACGTGCAGGAGGGCATCATCGTGGATGCCAATCGCGCGTGGCTCGAGCTCTTCGGCTACTCGGGCGACGAGGCGCTCACCGGCACACCGTTGATGGACCTGTTCGAGATGGAAACCCACCCGGCGCTGAAGGGCGCCCTGGTCGCCTGCCTGCAGGGCAAGTGGACCGACCATGCCCTCAAGGTGCAGGCATTGCTGTCGGACGGCTCCAATCTGCCGCTCGAATTGACGCTGGAGAAGGCCGACTACGATTCCGAGCCGGCGATCCGCATCAGCATTCCGGCCCGCAACAGCAAGGACGCCGACCTCGAGTCGCAGCTCGCGGAGGCGGTCAAGAACGACGCGTCCACGCGCTTCCTGCAGCAGCGCTATCTGGTCGAGGCTCTTCGCGAGCGCTGTGCGGAGAACATGAAAGGCGGCGTGCGCCAGTTTGCGCACGTCAAACCGGACCGGTTCGGCGACATCCAGTATTCGATCGGCGTGCTCGCCAGCGAGGAGTTCATGGCGCAGCTCGCCCAGCTGCTGCGCGTGCAGCTCACGCCCACCGACATCTGCGGCCGGTTCGGCGGCAACGGCTTTCTGATCCTGCTCGAGCGCGGCACCGCGCGCGACGTGGAGACCTGGGCGGAGAACCTGGTCAGGCGCGTCCATGAACACACCTTCAACATCGACGAGAAGACGCTGTCCGCCACGGTCACCGTGGGTCTGGGGTTGCTGCCCACCGGCAAGCCCGACATCGCCTCCGCGGTCAACGACACCATCAATGCGGTCCGGCGCGGCCGCGAGCTCGGCGGCAATCAGATGTACGTCGTCGACAAGGCCGACACCGACACCCGTGTGCAGGCCTACGACAAGATCTGGGTCAAGCACATCAAGGCCGCCTTGATGGAGAACCGCTTTCGGCTGGTGCAGCAGCCGATCGCGAGCCTTCTCGGCGAGGACAAGGGCATGTTCGACGTGCTGATCCGCATGCTCGACGAGCAGAACAACGAGGTGCTGCCCGCCGAATTCATCGCCGCGGCCGAACGCAACGACCTCATGAAGAACATCGATCGCTGGGTGATCGGCGCGTCGATGTCCTTTGCCGCCAACCGCAAGGCGGCCTGCATCTTCGTGCGCATCTCGAAGGACTCGGTGCTGGACAAGAGCCTGTCGTCGTGGCTCGACATGCAGCTCAAGTCGCTCAAGATCGAGCCGAAGCGCCTGTGCATCCAGGTCACCGAGGATCTGGCCACCCAATACGTCAAGCAGACCAAGGAATTGTCGGAACAGCTGCAAAAGCTCGGCTTTCGCTTCGCCATCGAGCACTTCGGCACGGGACGCGACCCGTTGCGGCTGTTGGCCGACATCGGCATGAACTTCATCAAGGTGGACGGCTCGCTGATGCAGGGGCTCTCGACCAATCAGCTGCAGCAGCAGCGGGTGAAGGGGCTGGTGGAGGCCGCCAAGCGCAAGAGCGTCGAGACGATCGCCGAGCGCGTGGAAGATGCCAACACCATGGCCGTGCTGTGGCAGCTCGGCATCGAATTCATCCAAGGCTACTTCGTGAACGCCCCCGAGGACGTCACCATGTCGAGCGAACGGTAGCCGGCTAGGCCGGCGACACCTCGAGCCGGTCGATCTGCTTGTAGGCGCGCGAGAAGCGCTGGCGGCGCTGGCCCTTTTTGTCCTGGAACTGTTTGAGGTCCTCGTACTTGAGCTTCATCGGGGCGCTGTTGCCGCTGTAGACCGTCAGCAACTCGCCCGGCGCCACCACCGCCATGGCCACCAGGTACTCGTCGCGGTCGGCCGATTTCTTGCCGGGTATGCCGAAGAGATTCTGGCCCTTGCCCGCGCTCATCTCCTCGATCTGCGGCACCGGCAACGCCAGCACCTCGCCGTCGCTGTTGACGAGCACGGCGAGGCTCCCGGGGTTTGCAATGGGTTGCGCCGCAAGCACGCGCGCGTTCTCCGGGACCTTAAGGACGGACTTGCCCTTCTTGTTGCGCGCGTACAGGGTGCCGAGCTTGGCGGCAAAGCCGTACCCCGCATCGCTCGCCAGCAGCCACCGGTCGTCGGGCTCCCCGATCAGCACCGCCGCGAAGGTCGCGCCGTCGGGTGGATCGACCGTGCCGGACAGCGGCTCGCCGTAGCCGCGCGCGGCGGGCAGCTGATGAGCGTCTAAGCTGTAGGCCCGCCCGGTGGAGTCGATGAACACCGCCTGCTGCAGGTTGCGGCCCTTCGCCGCCGCCTGGAACTCGTCGCCGCTTTTGTAGCTCAGGGCGCGCGCGTCGATGTCGTGTCCCTTGGCGGCGCGCACCCACCCGAGGCGCGACAGGATCACGGTCACCGGTTCGCTGGTCAGCAGCTCGGTCTCCGAAATGGCCTGCGCCGCCTCGCGCTCGACCAGCTTGGTGCGCCGGTCATCGCCGTACTCCTCGGCGTCGCTCATCAGCTCGTCGCGGACCAGTCGGGTCAGCTTGGCCCGGGACTTGAGGATGGCCGCGATTCCGTCGCGCTCGTCGCTGAGCTTTCGCTGCTCCTCGCGGATCTTCATCTCCTCCAAACGCGCCAGGTGGCGCAACTTGGTCTCGAGAATCGCCTCCGCCTGTTCGTCGGAGAGCTTGAAGCGCTTGATGAGCACCGGCTTGGGCTCATCCTCGGTGCGCACGATGCGGATGACCTCGTCGAGGTTCAAGTAGGCGATGAGGAGGCCGTCGAGGATGTGCAGCCGGGCATTCAGCTTGGCGAGACGGTGGTTCAGGCGCCGCGTGACCGTGGCTTTGCGGAACTCCAGCCACTCGAGCAGCAGCTCCTTCAATCCCATGACCCGCGGCCGTCCGTCCATCGCGATCACGTTGAGATTCACCCGGTAATTGCGTTCGAGATCGGTAGTGGCGAACAAATGGGCCATCAGGGCCGGGATGTCGACGCGGTTCGACTTCGGCACGATCACCAGGCGCGTGGGATTCTCGTGATCCGATTCGTCGCGCAGATCCTCCACCATGGGGAGTTTCTTCTGCTGCATCTGCGCGGCGATCTGCTCCTGGACCTTCGCGCCGGAGACCTGGAACGGCAGCGCGTCGATCACGATCTGGCCGTCCTCGATCTCATAGGTGGCGCGGGCGCGAAAGCTTCCGGAACCGCTTTCGTACATCTGCACCAGATCCTCGCGCGGAGAGACGATCTCCCCGCCCGTGGGCAGGTCCGGGCCCTTGATGCTGGCCATGATCTTTCGCGTGCTGAGGTCGGGATCGTCGAGCAGCGCTACGCAGGCCTTCGCCACTTCGCGCAGGTTGTGCGGCGGAATGTCGGTCGCCATGCCGACCGCTATCCCCGAGCCGCCGTTGAGCAGCAGGTTCGGCACCCGGGCCGGCAGCATCGTCGGCTCCTCCAGCGAACCGTCGAAGTTCGGAATCCAGTCGACCGTGCTCGAGCCCAGTTCCTGGAGCAGCAGCGTCGCATATCGGGTGAGCCGCGATTCGGTGTACCGCATTGCGGCAAACGACTTCGGATCGTCCGTCGACCCCCAATTGCCCTGGCCGTCGACGATGGGGTAGCGGTAGGCGAAATCCTGCGCCATGTGCACCATGGCCTCGTAGCAGGCCGAATCGCCGTGCGGATGGAATTTGCCGATCACGTCGCCCACGGTTCTGGCCGACTTCTTGTGCTTCGCGCCGGCCGCCAGCCCGAGCTCGCTCATCGCGTACACGATGCGGCGCTGCACCGGCTTCAATCCATCGCCCAGATGCGGCAGCGCCCGGTCCAGGATCACGTACATCGAGTAATCGAGATACGCGCGCTCCGCGAAGTCCTTCAGAGACTCCTTCTCGACGCCGTCGAAATTCAGTTGCTGCTCTTTCATCGCGGTAATCCGCCAAATCCCGCGCGCGCTGGAGCGGGAGCGCGGGGTGATCTGCTAAACATGCGCCAGATTGCCTTTGGTCTCGAGCCACTCGCGCCGGTCGCCGGCGCGCTTCTTGGCCAGCAGCATATCGAGCAGCTGGTCGGGACTGTCCTTCGCATCGATGGTCATTTGCACCAGGCGGCGCGTCTGCGGAGCCATGGTGGTCTCGCGCAGCTGAGTGGGATTCATCTCGCCCAAGCCCTTGAAACGGGTCACCACCGGCTTGACGCGGGGACTGTCGGCGGCGATTCCGGCCAGAACCTTGTCGCGCTCACGTTCGTCGAGCGCGTACATGACCTCCTTGCCGGCATCGATCCGAAACAACGGCGGCATGCACACGTACACGTGGCCCGCGGCCACCAGCGGCCGGTAGTGGCGCAGGAACAGCGCGCACAGGAGCGTGGCGATGTGCTGACCGTCGCTGTCGGCGTCCGCCAGGATGCAGATCTTGTGATACCGAAGGCCCGACAGGTCGCTGGCCGCGGGTTCGACGCCGATTGCGATGGTGATGTTGTGCACTTCCTGCGACTGCAGCACCTCCCGCGTGTCCGCCTCCCAGGTATTCAGGATCTTGCCGCGCAGCGGCATGATGGCCTGCGTCACGCGGTCGCGGGCCTGCTTGGCCGAGCCGCCGGCCGAATCACCCTCGACCAGGAACAATTCACTGCGCTCGGGATCCTGGCTCACGCAGTCGGCCAGCTTGCCCGGCAGCGCGGGGCCGGCCACGATGCGCTTGCGCGCGATCTTCTGGCTGTCCCTGGCGCGCTGCTGCGCGTTGGCGATGGCCAGCATGGCGATCTTCTCGCCCTGGTCGGGATGCTGATTGAGCCAAAGCGCGAAGGCGTCCTTGATGACGCCCTGCACGATGCCCGCGCTCTCCCGGGACGACAGCCGCTCCTTGGTCTGGCCTGCGAACTGCGGCTCGCGCATCTTCATCGACAACACGAAGCTCACGCCGTCCCAGACGTCCTCGGGAGCGAGCTTCAAGCCCCGCGGCACCAGGCTGCGGAACTCGCAGAATTCGCGCACCGCGTCGGCCGCTCCCGTGCGCAGTCCGTTCACGTGGGTGCCGCCCTCGACGGTGGGAATGAGATTCACGTAGCTTTCGGTGATGCGATGTTCGGATTGCAGCACCCAGGCGAACGCCCAGTCGAGCGTCCCGCCGTCGATGTCGCGCTTGCCATAGAAGGTTTCGGCGGGCAGCCACTCGCCCTTGCCGAGCTCCTCCGCGAGATACTCGTGCAGTCCGCCCGTGTACAGCCATTCGTCGTGCTCGCCGGTGATCTCGTTGCTGAGAGTGACCTTGAGCCTCGGGCAGAGCACGGCCTTGGCCCGCAGCACCTGCTTCAGGCTCGGTATGGCGAACTTGTCGGTGTCGAAATACTTGCCGTCCGGCCAGAACCGGAGCGTGGTCCCGGTCTTCGACTTCGGCACGTCGCCCACGACTTCGAGCTTGGAGGCGGGCTTGCCGTCCCGGAAGCTCAGGTTGTATTCCTTGCCGCCGCGCCGCACCCAGCATTCGAGGTTCTTCGACAGGGCGTTGACCACCGAGACGCCGACGCCGTGCAGGCCGCCCGAGTGCTGGTAGGTCTTGTCGTTGAACTTGCCGCCCGCGTGCAGGCGCGTGAGGATCAATTCGACGCCGCTGATCTTCTCCTTGGGATGGATGTCGACCGGCATGCCTCGGCCGTCGTCCTCGACCTGCAACGATCCGTCCTTGAACACGGTCACGCCGATGTTGTCGCAATGCCCAGCCAGCGCCTCATCGACGCTGTTGTCGATCACCTCGTGGGCGAGATGGTTGGGCCGGGTCGTGTCCGTGTACATGCCGGGCCGCCGGCGCACCGGATCCAAGCCGCTCAATACCTCGATGTCGGAGGCGGTGTAAGAAGAAGCCATCGGTTACCTCGCGGGGATGCCTGCGACCCGCCCGAGCGTCCCCGTGCGCGCTCGAGCGAAGGCGGCGGAGTCTAGCATGCGGTTCCACCGCCAATCAGCCCGGTATTTCCCCCCAATCCCTCGGAATGCGGCCTTGCGAACTTGCTCCTGGCAGCGGAACCGCGGTTCGGCTATCTTGGAGCGCAATGGGAATCGCAAACGCACAGAATCTGGTCCGGGCCGTACCGGTGCTGCCTCGGCCCTACGGCATTCGCGTGAGCCTGCGCCCCGGCGACCCGTTCGCGAAGCTCCTGGGCACCGACTGGCAAAAGACTCATTGGTTCTTCACCGCGGCGGAGCGCGATGCCGCCATCGAGGACATGGCGCGAAAGCATGAATACTCGCGCATCGGCGACCGGCCGGCGCTGGTGTTCGAAAAGGTGGAGAACCTGTCGGAGAGCCGCAGCTTCAGCTAGAACCCTGTCCGAGTCATCTGCAAGAGGCGCGAAGACGGCGGGCCGGCCAGGAGCTCGTCCGCGCCCTCAGAAAGTGCGCCCCAGGAAGAGATAATACGCGGCAAAATGATGCGAATCGTAGCCGGTGCCCAGATAGAGGGGCCCCAGGAACGTATCGAACGCGAAAAATACCGAGGCGTCCTTGCGGACGGATGCGAAGTTGACGTCGGTGTGCTCATTCCAGGTGTTGCCCATCTCGAGCGATGCGCCGACGTAGGCCGGGAAATCCAGGTAACCCTCGCCTCCCCGCCCGATCTTGCGAAAATAGATGGCGCGCGTGATGGCGTAGTTCGGGCCGATCAGCGAGGTCGGCGCGAGGCCGGACAGATCGAAGAATCCCCCGAGCGAATAGAACTCCGGCGCATAGTACTCCGGCAGCGCCTTGGCATTGACGTCGCCATCGAGCGTGATGCCCGCCGAGGTCCACCACAGCAGCGTGTTGCGCCCCCGGGACTCCGCGAGCAGCCAGTCGCCGGACATCCGATCGCGGACGAAATCCGAGCCGAGATCGGTGCGATCCGCGTCCCACTGCAGGGTGAACAGCGATCCGTCGCGCGGGAAGCGAATGTTGTCGATCCGGTCGTAGGTGAACTTGAAAAAGAGCTCGCCGTCGTTGTACTGGGGTTCCACCAGGCCCGGCTGGCCGTACCGCTCGTATGTCAGCCCGTTCGTGCGGTGAATACCGGCGCGAATTTCCCCCCAGTTTCCAAGGTTGCGGCCCACGTCGAAATCCCCTTCCACTTCCCGGTCGCGGAAATCGGCCACTTCACCGTTGTTGACGAAGATGGGCAGATCCCGCGCCTCGACGCGCACGCTCGGCGCCACGAACCACATGTGCAGCGGATCCAAGGGCTGATAGAACTCGCTGGTGATCTTCGGATCGTAGCCGATCTGGCCCTGTGTCAAGAGTTCCGCGCCGAGCCCGTTGATCTCGGTCATCAGGAATTGAGCGGCGGCGTTGTAGTGGCTGTTGCCCTGGAAGTCATCGTCGAGATTCAGTCCGAAGCGCACGTAATTCGGCCCCCAGGATTTGCGCCGGGCGTGGATGTCGAGACCCGTCTCGTCGGGCTCCGACGGCGCGTCTGAACCGCTCGGCCCGGACGAGGCGGGCGGCGCCAGCTCCACGAGGTTGTAATCCAGCGTCTCGAAATTTCCCAGCCCGTAGATCTCGGCGATGCGCGCGCTCACCTGATTCCCGTCGAGCGGACGGCCCACCAGGGGCTGCATCGCCGTCTGGATGGTCTTCTCGTAGCGTTTCGACTGCTCGTCCACCTGCACGAATTGAATGGTCGGCAGCGCGGGCTCGCGCGCCGCGCGCCGCGCGAGGTAGGCGCGGTACGTGTCGTCGTCCACCCGCAGAGGCGCGAGCTCGGCTGCCATGGCCCGCGCCGCCCGCTCCCCCAGCACGATGGTATTGAGGCCGGCGGTGAAATCGGTGGAGGTCGCATCGCCCAGCGCGGGCTCGATGAGCACGTCCCGCGCGGTCAGCGTCCGGCGCTGGCGGTCGGAATCGTGGCGCACGAGAATGGCCAGCGTTTGGTTGGAGATCGAGAACGCCGAATCGAGCTTGTCCTTGCCCTGGAGCGGAAAGCTCACGTCGGAGACGATCAGGACGTCGGCGTGCAGATCCCTCGCGACGTCGATCGGCAGATTCTCCGCCAGTCCGCCGTCCACCAGCAGCCGGCCCTGGTACTCGACCGGTGCGAACACGCCCGGAGCTGATGTGCTGGCCCGCATCGCCAGGGCCAGATCGCCGCCGCCCAGCAGTACGCCCTCGCCGGTCACGAGATCGGTGGCCACGGCGCGAAACGGCGTCGGCAGCCGGTCGAAATCGGTGCGGTCGTCGTAGCGCACGGTCAGCTGGCGCAGCGTCTCCTGGAGCTTCTGGCCTTGCACCAACCCCTTGGGCAGGAGAATGTGCCAGTGCTTCAACCCGAGAGGCAGGCGCACCAGGAAATTTCGGTCGTCCTGCTTGCGCCTGAATCCCAACTCGCGTCGTGGCGGAGAATCGCGGAACGCCTCCTGCCAATCCAGCGACCGGAAGGTCGTATCGATCTCGTGCGCGCTCATGCCGCTCGCATACAGCCCGCCGACCACGGCCCCCATGCTGGTGCCCGCGATGCAGTCGATCGGGATCTGCAGGTCCTCGAGCACCTTGAGCACGCCCACGTGCGCGATACCGCGGGCGCCGCCGCCGGACAGCACCAGGCAGATGCGCGGCCGATAGGGCGCGGGCGCCTCGGCGGCGGGTGCGGCAATTCCGTGGTTCCACACGCAGACCGCTATCAGCGCGCAAATCCAGCCAAGTCGCGAACGATGTGGCCCCATGTGGGGGTGAGCTTAACGGAGCACGACGTCGATGCTGATCGCGTTGAACGTGTTGGTGGCGCGGTTGTAGGTGCCGCGGGCCTCGAGACCCACCGCCGGCGCCGAAGCATAGAGCTGCCCAGCCAGACCGTTTGCGAATGTGCTGTAATCGCTGAATACTCGGACGCCAGGCAGAGCGGTCGCTGCCGGATTGCCGAACGAATAGGACGGCAGGAACAGCGGCGGCAAGGTTACGTTGACCGACCCCGGCACGCCGGCGTTTGTCGTTACGGGCGCCGGCGGCGCGGGGGTGGGGAGGATCTGCGGGTTCACCGGCAGGGATTTCATGTCGATGGATTCCGGTCCGATGCGAATGACTGCGCTGGCCAACGCCTCGTTCGCGAGATTGATCGTCATCGCAGAAGTAGTCAACACCGAGAACGGATCCGTGGTTCCATTCGGCCACAGCAGGCGCATGCTGGCCGGTGTGCAGACGAAACTTCCCTGCCCGCACGAGAGCGGCGTGGGGGACTCGGCGGTCGAACCCGCCATTTGCACGCTGAGTTCGTCGTTTACGGCCGAGGCCGTGTAATCCGGCGGCGCGGTTCCGAACGGCGCCATGAGGCCGGCGATCCACAGTGAGGCGCCGGGCGTGGTCACGGGCAAGGCGATCGTGCCGGTGTTGACCGCAAAATCGGCCGCAACCGGGGTGGTGGCGGCGGAAGTGCCATTGCCGGCGAAATTGTAATCCGAGACCGGCCAGTCGTTGATGGTCTGAAGGTTGAGCTGCACGCTGTCGGCTGCGGTGGAGACGATCGATCCCCACAAGCTGGTCGAGATCAGCCGGACCGATCCTGTATTCGTTTCCAAATTCCCCGTGGCGTCCAGGATCACGGTCGTGCCCGAGAAGCCGCAATTCGTGCTCGCAGTGCATTTGCCCCGGGCAATGATGTGCTGCCCCACGGCCACCGAGTTGTAGTCGAGCCCGGGCTGAATCCTGCCGTCCGCGGTCACGAGGGTGTTGGCTCCCAGCAGCACCTGGGCATCGGCGACGTTGTAGTAAGAGAGGCCGTCGTTCACGAACAGGGTCGAGCCCTGTAGCGTGAGCGTGTTGCCGCTGCGCGCGACGACGTCGCCCTCCAGTCCAAAGGTGTACACGTCCTCCAGAGTGCTTCCGGCGACCACGTACAGCGCATGGAAAATGCCCGCAGTGGCCGAGGGCGTGGCCGTCGGCTGAAAGGTCGTAAACGCCGCGGTCACGGTTGATCCCGCGGAGGATTGCGACAACTGGGTCAGTCCCGCGGTGCCCTGACTGGCCGTTCCGTTGACCGTAAAGACGGTGTCGGCATCGGTGAACAAGGTGAGCTGGCCGAGATTGTTCGCCTCGTCGTAGAAGGGCCGTACGTATACGGTGTAGGTGCCCACCGGAACGTTCGAATTGATCAAGGGTCCTCGGATACGTATGGGTTTGTTGTCCGGCGGGGCGATGGCCGCCGTTAGATACGGCTGCACCCGAACCTGGACCGGATTGGTCCCCAAATTGATCGACTGAGTCGATGCGGCCAGATTGAAATCTATGGCCAGGCGTTGCGCCGCGGTGGTCGCATAGGTCGGTGCGATGACGAGCGGGTTCGCCGGATCGAAGGTGACCAGCACGGTCACTGTGCTCGCGGGCGTCTGGGTCACGGTCGCTTGTTGCGGCAGGCCATTGACCATGGTGGCGATGACCGCATTGGTGAAATCCAACACGATGCTCGCGGACAGATAGGTGCCGATGGGCACGACCGCCGTGCCCCACAGTTCGGCGTAGTTATTGAGCTTCGCCAAATCGACGGTCTCGGCCGTGGCGAGCGCGGTCACCACCGCGCCGTCGTTGCGCGTCAGCGTTATCGAATCGACATTGACGATGTAGCTGGTGAAGTCCCCCGGATCGTCGGTGAGCGTCACCCAGACGTTGCCGTAGCCGCTGGTCAGGTTGTTCCGGTGGCAGCCGGCCGCAAAAATCGCGAAGGCGCAGACCAGCGCCACGGCGATCCGGCCGGATGCGCGAAAAACGGCGCCCGGTTCCCCGGGCCGGCGATCGAACGGGGCGCGGCGGGGCGCGGCGAATCCTGACGATTGGTGCACTACGACTTCCAGTGATGATTTCGAGTTGAAGGTGCGAGGGTGCGTAGAATAATGACTTTCGAGAGCCTGCGTGAGGCAAAGTTCCATCGGGGGCCTCACCGCCGGGCGAGGGCGGGCACCTGCTGGGTGATGCAATGGATGTTCCCGCCGCCCAGCAGGATCTCCCGGGTGGGCACCCCGATCACCTTGCGGGTGGGAAACAGGCGCTTCAGCGCGCGCATCGCGGGGCCGTCCCAGCGCTTGTCGTAGAGCGGCATGACGACGCATTTATTGGCGATGTAGAAGTTGATATAGGACGCCGGTAGGCGATCGCCCGCCCGCCGCGGGTGGCTTGCGGCGCGCGCATCGACGCCGGCCGCCTCGGCGGCGGTCATGTACAGCGGGCCGGGCTGATGAATCTTGTGCACCGTGAGGCGCCGCCCGCGCGCATCGCGGGCCGCTTTCAGGCGCTCGAGGGCGTCGCGCGAAATCGGGTACTGCGGGTCGCGGCGGTCCTCGGTCCAGGTCAGGGCCACCTCGCCGGGGCCGGTGAAGCAGGCGAGTTCGTCGATGTGCCCGCCGGTCTCGTCGAGGTAGACGCCTTTCCCGAGCCAGATCACCGCCGTCACGCCCAGATACCGCTGCAGCATCGCCTCCACGTCGCCGCGCGTTACCTTGCCGTTGCGGTTCGGGTTGAGGAGACATTCCTCGGTGGTAAGGCAGGTTCCCTGGCCGTCGACGTGGATGGCCCCGCCCTCGAGCACGAAGGAGGTGCGATAGCGGTCGGCGCCCTCGATTTCGAGTACTTTCTGCGCCACTTCGTCGTCCCGGTCCCAGGGAAAATACAATCCTCCTCCCAATCCTCCCCAGGCGTTGAACGACCAGTCGATCCCCCGCCGCCGCCCTTTCGCATCGACGACGAAGGTCGGCCCGCAGTCGCGGATCCACGCGTCGTTGCTGGCAATCTCGACGACCCGCACCGCTTCGGCCAAGCGCGCGCGGGCGTTTTGATACTGGGAGGCGGAGACCCCGACCGTGACGGGCTCGCCCTGCGAGATCGCCTCGGCCACCGCGGCGAAGGCCGCCTGCGCCGGCTTCGCGCCGTCGCGCCAGTTGTCCGGTCGTTCGGGCCACAGCATCCAGCAGCCCGCGTGCCGCTCGAATTCGGCCGGCATTCGGAATCGGTCGCCCGTCGGCGTTGATGTCAGCGTGCGCAATGCGGTCCTCCGGGCGCGCATGCTAGCATTGGGATCTCGTATTTAGGAGTCATATGGTATGTCGACCGCAATGCCGGTGAGCATGCAGCCGCCCCCGGGAGGCGCCAAAATCACGATCAGCAACGGCCAGTTGCAGGTCCCGGATCAACCCATCATCCCGTACATCGAAGGGGACGGCACCGGCCGCGACATCTGGGCCGCGAGCGTCCGGGTATTCGACGCCGCCGTGCAGAAGGCCTATGGCGGCAAGCGCAAGATTCACTGGATGGAGGTGTTCGCCGGCGAAAAGGCAAATCGGACCTTCAACAGCTGGCTTCCCGATGAAACGGTGAAGGCCTGTCGCGACTATCTGGTGTCCATCAAGGGGCCCTTGACCACCCCGGTGGGCGGCGGCATCCGGTCCCTCAACGTGGCGCTGCGGCAAATGCTCGACTTGTACGTGTGCCTGCGGCCGGTGCGCTGGTTCAAGGGCGTGCCCTCCCCGGTCCGCTCGCCCGAGAAGGTCGACATGGCCATCTTCCGGGAGAACACCGAGGACATCTACGCGGGCATCGAATTCGAGGAAGGGTCCGCGGATTGCAAGAAGTTCCTCGAGCTCTTCAAGCAGAGCTTCCCGAAGCAATTTGCGAAGATCCGCTTCCCCGATAGCTCGGGCATAGGGCTCAAGCCCGCGTCCCGCGAGGGGACCGAGCGGCTGTTCCGCTCCGCCGTGCAGTATGCGATCGCCAACAAGCGCAAGAGCGTCACGATCGTGCACAAGGGCAACATCATGAAATTCACCGAGGGCGCGTTTCGAAACTGGTGCTACCGGCTGGCCGAGAGCGAGTTCCCCGATCACGTGTTCACCTGGGAACAGTGGGAGCGGATCAAGGCATCCCAGGGCGAACGGGCGGCCGGCGAACAGATGGACGCCGCCAAGAAGTCGGGCAAGATCATCATCAAGGATGCCATCGCCGACATCACCCTGCAGCAGATCCTCACCCGCCCCGACGAGTTCGACGTGATCGCGACGATGAACCTGAACGGCGATTATATTTCGGACGCCCTGGCGGCCCAGGTCGGTGGAATCGGCATCGCTCCGGGCGGGAACGTCAACTACATCACGGGGCACGCCGTCTTCGAGGCCACCCACGGCACGGCGCCCAAGTACGCCGACCTGGACAAGGTCAATCCCGGGTCGGTGATTCTGTCGGGCGAGATGATGCTGCGCTACATGGGATGGCTCGAGGCGGCCGATGCGATCATCGGCGCGATGGACCGCACCATTGGACAGAAGACCGTGACCTACGATTTCGCGCGTCTGATGACGGGCGCCACCGAGGTCAAGTGCAGCGAGTTCGGCACACTCCTGATCAAGAACCTCTAGGGATCTTGCCCCGCCGTCCGCGGCCGTCGCCTCACACCGCCGCGCAGGCGATCTGCGCGCGCGGGGCCCGGTCTTCGGCCAGCCCCTCGGCTCGCTGCTTCATGACCTGGAATGCGGCGATCCGGTAGGCTTCGGACAGGGTCGGGAAGTTGAATATCTGCTCGATGAAGAAATCGGCCGTGGCGCCGCTGGCGATGGCCCCTTGGCCGAGATGCACCAGTTCCGTCGCGCCCTCGCCGAGCACCTGCACGCCGAGCACGCGCGAGGAGGCCCGCTCGCACACCAGCGTGAGGAATCCGTTCGGCGAACCGGCGATGTGCGCCCGCGCCACCTCCCGGAAGTCGGCGCGTCCGACGATGACGTCGATTTTTTTCGCGGCCGCCTCGCCTGCCGACAGGCCGACGCAGGCGATTTCCGGGATGGTGTACACGCCGGTGGGCACCAGGCTCGTGGCCGGGGGCGGCGGCAGCCCGAACGCGGCGAGCGCGGCGCGCCGGCCCTGATCGGCGGCGGCGCAGGCGAGCGCCGGAGGTCCGATCGCATCGCCCGCCGCGTATATCCCCGGGATGTTGGTCTCGAACCGCTCGTTCACCTGCACGTGCCCACGCGCGCTGACCGCGAGACCGAGGGCGTCCAGGCCGATTCCATCGAGATTCGCGACGCGGCCGAAGGCGGCGAACACGATGTCCGTC
Source organism: uncultured Gammaproteobacteria bacterium (assembly GCA_963707765.1). Taxonomy (GTDB): domain Bacteria; phylum Pseudomonadota; class Gammaproteobacteria; order Steroidobacterales; family Steroidobacteraceae; genus Bog-1198. The sequence goes on from CAVPQZ010000001.1 coordinate 2,187,712, forward strand.
TTCAACGACTCGCCGTCCTTGATCTCGACCTCCACCTGCGAGAATCCGTCGAAGCAGGCGCCGGCGACCTCCACTTCGCCGCGGTAACGGCCGCCCATGGCGCGGAAGGCCTGGGCGAAGCCGGCGCGGAGCGAGGCTTCCAGGAACCCCAGGGGCTCGGGCGCCTTGTCCAGCATCGTCACTTCACAGCCGAGCGAGGCGAAGATCGACGCGTACTCGCACGCGATCACGCCGCTGCCCAGGACCACGAGGGACCTCGGCAGGTACGAGAGGCTCAACACCGAGTCGCTGTCCACCACATGCTCGTGGTCGACCTCGATGTTGCTCACGTGCCGCGGCCGGGAGCCGGTGGCGAGCAGGATGCGCGGCGCCCTGAGAATGCTCTGGGTGCCGTCCAGATGGCGTACCGCGACCCGGTTCGCGTCCAGCAGCACGCCCTTGCCGCGAACCAGTTCGATCCGGTTGCGCTCCATCTGCAGCTGCATGTAGCGGTCCTGCGAGGCGATCACCTCGTCGACGCCCTTCAGCAGCGCCGACAGCGGCGCGTCGCCGTGCAATTGCACCTCGATGGACGTGGATTGGGCCCGGGCACGCAGGTAGCGGAGCGCCTGTTCGCGCAAGGCCTTGCTCGGGATCGTGCCCGAGAGCAGGCACGAGCCGCCGATTTGCGCCTCTCGCTCGACGATGGCGGCTCGGAAGCCGGCTTTTGCGGCCTGGATCGCCGCCTTCTGGCCCGCCGGACCCGACCCCAGGCAGATCAAATCGAAATCCCGGCCGCGCTGCATGGTCAAAGCCCGGCGAGTCCGCGGACGCGATCGAGCTTGGCCAGCATCGCGCGGCGCTCGTCGGGGAATATTCCCAGTGTCTCGAACACCGAATCCTCGAGCACGATGTCCTCGGTCAGCAACTGCGGATACATGGTGTGGGTCGCCAGCACATGCGCCGCGTGGACGGTGCCGGCCAGGTCGCTGTGCGGCGATTCCCGGTAGGTGCGCCAATCGCTCGCGGCGTCCTGCACGTCGGCGGGCAGGTTCCAGTTGGTCATGAGCAGCCGGCCGAACGCGGGCTCGAATTCCATCACCAGGTCGGCGAAGGAACGGGCGTCCATGACCTTGCGCTGCTCGGCCTCGAAATTCGACAGGATCTTCAGTGCGAGCGCCGCCCCGGTGCGGTGCATGAGGGCCGCGAGGAACGCGCTCTCGACGTGCTTGCGCCGTTCGCGCGCGATCTCCTTGGCCCAAAGTCCGGCAAGCCAGGCTTCGCGCCAGAGTTCGTCGGTCTCGGGCTCGTGTCCGGGAGCGACGAAGACTTCGCCGTGCAGCATCACGGCCATGGCGATGTTGCGGACTTCCGCGACTCCCAGCCAGGACACCGCCTGGCGCAGCGAGACCACCGCGGAGCGCGGCCGCATGGCGGCGGAGTTCGCCACCCGCATGACCTCGCCGGCGAGCGCCGCGTCCGATTCGATCAGCCGCGCGAGCTGCGTGGCGTCGAATTCCGTCTGCGCCGTCAGTTGCGCCAGTTCGCGGCAGACGCGCGGCATGGGCGCTATGTGCTGCGGCGAGGTGAGCGAATCGGTCAGATACTCCCACGCCGACTGGCTGTGCAGCGAGGAGAGGATCACCTTCGATTCTTGAGTCACGCAACGCCCCTGACGCGGTCTATGCCGAGATCCTAAAGATCGGCATTTTCCGGCGATGCTTGAGGGAATTGCGCCTAGGCGGGCGGCGCTATGTCAAATGCCGCATCGAGCGCCTGAGCGAGGTCCGCGGTGAGGTCGGACGCATCTTCGATGCCGACGGACAGGCGCACGGTACCGCGGCCGATGAGCGAGGCCTCGCGCTGGGCCGGCGTGTATTCCTGGCCGCCGAGCAATTGCGGGGGCATCACCAGCGACTCGGTCGAGCCGACGCTCGGCGTTATGGAAAAGAACTTCAGCGCATCGGCGAAGCGCCGGCCCTGCTCGTAGCCCCCGTCCAGGTCGAAGCATAGAACGCCGCCGAAATCCCGCATCTGGCGCCTCGCCAGCGCGTGCTGCGGATGCGTCTCGAGCCCCGGATACAACACCCGCTTGACCCGCGGGTGCCCCTGCAGGAAGCGGGCCACGGCCAGCGCGTTCGCGCACTGCCGCTCGTAGCGCAGGAAATAGGTGCGCATACCGCGCTGAATCAGGTACGCGGCGTGCGGGTCGAGCGTCGGCCCCAGGGACACCAAATCCTTGCGCATGAGCCCGATCAGCCCGGTGTTCGCGATGACTGCGCCGCCCATCACGTCGCCGTGGCCCGACGCGAATTTGGTCAGGCTGTGAAGATAGACGTCGATGTCGCAGCCGCCGTGGTTGTGGAAGCCGGCAAAGGTGTTGTCCATGACCGTGAGGCAGTTCGCACGGCGCGCGTGCGCCGTCAGGTGTGCGATGTCGGCAATCTTGGTCACCGGATTGGTGGGGCTCTCGAACACCACCAGGCGGGTCGGCGTGTGCGCCAGCACGCGTTCGATGCCGGCCAGGTCCTCGATCGACAGCAGCGTGTGGGCCACCCCGTACCGGGCCAGCAAATGCTGCACGATGTAGCGCGTCGGGCCGTAGGACTCGACGAAGGCGAGAACGTGGTCGCCCTGCTTGCAAAGCGCCAACAGGGTCGCCGCGATGGTGGCCACTCCGGAGCCCACCAGCAGGCAATCGTCCCGCCCCTGCATCTGCGCGAGCGTCAGCTGCAGCTGCCGCAGCGTGGGATTCGACGTGCGCGAATAGAAATAGCCGTCACGCTCGCCGTGCAGAAAGCGTGATGTCTCGCCGGTGTCGTCGAAGGTGAATTTGACCGACTGGTAGATCGGCGCGACCAGCGGCCGGTTGTCCGGGGGCACCTCGATGCGCGGCGGATGGTTCACGAAGGTGTCGGGCTTCATGGCAGCCACCATAATCGAGCGACCGGGGCATTGAAAGCGCGGCATTGGCTGAAGCCGCCTAGCATGGCATTATGACGGCATGATGACATTCAATGTAGTGTCCTGGTGGTATTTGCTATGCGGCGTAGCCGCATTCAACATCATCGCCTGGTTTGGTGCCGCGGCGGTCCTGCGCCTTCGACAGTCGGCCCTGCCGGGAGAACTCTACCGGATGCGCCGCCTGCAGCTGATTCTTTCGGCGGTGTACGTCTTCGGGTGCGCCTTCAGATCCGTGGTTCCGGTCTTCGACATTCCCCGCATCTGCCTGTTCAACCACTGGTTTTCGAGCATCATGATCGGCCGCTCGGTCGCGACGGCGGCCGAACTGTGCTTCGTCGCCCAGTGGGCGCTTCTGCTCAACGAGATCTCGCGTCTGACCCGCAGCCTCGTGGGCCGGGCCACCTCGCTCGTCCTGGTCCCCCTCATCGCGGTCGCCGAGACCTGTTCCTGGTATTCCGTGCTGACCACCTCGAACCTCGGGCATGTCGCCGAAGAGTCGATCTGGGGCCTGTGCGCGTTGCTCCTGGTCGTGAGCGTGGCGGCAACCTATCCGCGCTGCCTGCCGCGGCGGCGGCCCATGCTCCTGGGTTGGTGCATGACGGGCATCGCCTACGTGACTTTCATGTTTTCCGTCGATGTGCCCATGTATTGGTCCCGATGGCTGGCGGACGAGGCGGCCGGACGCCGCTACCTGAGCCTGGCTCAAGGACTGCTGGACGTTGCCTCGCGCCGGGTGGTCTCCCACCGATGGTCGGACTGGAAGCACGAGGTGATCTGGATGTCGCTCTACTTCAGCGTCGCGGTCTGGATCAGCGTGTCGCTCATCCACGCCCCGCGACCCGAATCGCATCTGGCATCGGCCGAACGCCGGCGCCTGCCGCCGCCGCGCGCCGCCCTGGCGCGGTAAGGCCGCATCCGCCTCAGGCGCTCGGCGGGCGCAGCGCTCCCTCGACCGCCGCCGAGAATTTGGCGACGAGTTCCTCGAGCTCCGCATCGGAGGCGTTGAAGGGCGGAGCGATGATCACGGTATCGCCGGTGGAGTTGCCGGCATTTCCCGCGCAGGGATAACAGATCAGGCCGCCCTCGAAGGCGTGCCGGCCGACGTCGTAGCTCAGGGCGCGCGCCGCGGGGAACGGCTCCTTGGAGGCCCGATCCCTCACGAACTCGACCCCGATCAGGAAACCGCGCCCGCGCACGTCGCCCACCTCGTCGAATCGGGCCAGCGATTGCGCGAGAGCGGCCTTGAGCGGGCCGCCGCGCGCGCGTACGCGCGCGATGAGTCCGTCACGCTGCATGAGGCGCTGCACGGCGAGGCCCGCGGCGCAGGCGGCGGTGTGGCCCGAATAGGTGTGGCCCGTCATGAACGCGCCGTGCGCATCGAGCATGACGCGGCCGAGATCCGCGCGCAAAATGGTCGCGGCGAGCGGGATGTACCCGCCCGCGAGGCCCTTCGCGACCATCATGATGTCGGGCGCCACGCCGTCGTGCTCGAGCGCGCGCCACGTGCCGCAACGTCCCGCGCCGCACATGACCTCGTCCGCGAGCATCAGCACCTGGTGACGGTCGCACACCGCGCGCACCGCCTCGGCATAGCCGGGCGGCGCGGGCACTACGCCGCCCGCGGCGCCCACCACCGGCTCGAAGATGAAGGCCGCAACCCGCTCGGGGCCGACGGCGCGGATCTTCGCGTCCAACTCGTCCGCGAGAAACACCGGGAGATCGGCCGGTCCGACCCCCGCAGGCGGCCGGTACTCGTTGGCGGCCGATACGAACGAGACGTCGAGCAGGCTTCCCTCGAACGGGCGGCGCCGCTCCACGAATCCGGACACCGAGAGAGCGCCGAGCGTGTTGCCGTGGTAGGAGCGCTCACGGGCGATGAAGTGCGTCTTGCCGCGCATCCCGCGCGCATACCAGTATTGCAAGGCGAGCTTCATGGCCGACTCGACCGCCTCCGAGCCGCTGGCAGTGAATACGATGTGCCCGAACTGCGGGCCGCAGGCCCCGAGAATGCAGGCGGTGAGTTCCTCGAGGGCGTCGCTGGTGGATAGGTAGCGGTAGGCGCACGCGATGCGTTCGAGCTGCGCCGAGATGGCCGCATTCACCTCGCGGTTCCCGTGGCCGATGCTGAACGCCGCCGGTCCGCCCGAGCCGTCGAGGTAGCGCCGTCCCGTGTCGTCGACGAGATAGCTCCCCTCGCCGCGGACCATGCGTGGCATGTTCTCGATCCCGAACCCGACGGCCCGCGGCGCGCTCATGCTGCAGGCGTCTTTTCCAGCCGCGCCGCCCGCGCCATCCACAGGCTGACGCCGATGATCATCAGCGTGACCACGCTGATGGTGATCGTCGCCAGCACATTGATCTCGGGACTGACTCCCAGGCGCACCTTGGAGAATACGACCATGGGCAGCGTGCTGCTGCCGGGCCCGGAGGTGAAGCTCGAGATCACGAGGTCGTCCCACGACAACGTGAACGCGAGCAGCCACCCCGACAGGATGGCGGGAAAGATGATAGGCAACGTGATCACGAAGAACACCTTGAGAGGCCGGGCGCCCAGGTCCATGGCGGCCTCCTCGAGCGCGCTGTCGAAGGTGGCAAGGCGCGACTGCACGACCACCGTGACGTAGGCCATCGAGAAGGTCATGTGGCCGATGGTCATGGTCGTGATGCCCCGTCCCGCGGGCCAGCCGATGGTCTGTTCGAGCGCCACGAACAAGAGCAGCATCGACAGCCCGGTGATGACTTCGGGCATCACCAGCGGCGCGGTGGTCATCGCGTTGAGCGTGAATCGCCCGCGGAATTGCGTGAAACGCGCCAGGCCGAATCCGGCCAGCGTTCCCAGGATCACGGAGCCCGAGGCGTTGATGACGGCGACCTTCAGGGAGATCCATGCGGCGTCGAGAATCTCCTCGTTGTGCAACAGTGAGTAATACCACTTCAGCGTGGGCGAATTGGCCGAATCCCACACCGTCACGAGCTTCGAGGCATTGAACGAGAACACGACCATGGAGAGGATCGGCACGTACAGGAACGCGAAGCCGAAGGCGAGGCAGGTGATGATGAAGAAGGAGCTCCGGTAGTTCATCGCGCGCCCGCCGACTCCCGGGCCTGCACGCTCTGATACCACATCATGAACGGCACGAGGATCACCAGCAGCAGGATGGCCACCGCGCTCGCCACCGGCCACGCGCGGTTCGAGAAGAACTCATCCCACAGCACGCGCCCGATCATCAGCGCATTGGGACCGCCCAGGAGCGCCGGGATGACGAATTCGCCCACGGCCGGGATGAACACCAGCATGGAGCCGGCCAGCATGCCGTTGCGCGACAGGGGCAGCGTGATCTTGTAGAAGGCCTGCCACGGCCGGCAGCCCAGGTCCTCGGCCGCCTCCAGGAGCTGCCAGTCCATTTTTTCGAGGTTCGCGTACAGCGGCAGGATCATGAAGGGCAGGTACGAATACACGATGCCGACATACATGGCCAAGGGCGTGTACAGGAGAGTGAGCGGCTCGTGAATGACGCCGAGCCATAAGAGAATGTTGTTGATGACGCCGTTGGCCTTCAGCAAGCCGATCCACGCATAGACGCGCAGCAACAACGACGTCCAGAACGGCAGGATCACCAGCAACAGCAGTACATTGCGCGTCGCGGCCCTGGCGCGGGCGATGCCGTAGGCCATCGGGTAGCCCACGGCCAGGCAAAGGAGCGTCGAGATGAACGCCACCTTGATGGAGTTCAGCAAAGACTTCCAGTACAGCGAGTCGGTGAACAGGAAGGCGTAGTTGTTGAGGTTGATCTTGATCGCCAGGGAATTCTTGCCGATCCATTCGATCAGCGGCTTGTACGGCGGGATGGCGAGGTCCACGTCCGAGAAGGAGATCTTGAGGACGATGACGAACGGCGCGACGAAGAACAGCAGCAGCCACAGGTAGGGGAGCGCGACCACCAGGCCGCGTCCCGTGATGCCCAACCGCTGCAGACGGGGCTTGGGCTTCATGGAGCTAGCGGGTCACCACGACCGGGCTCGATGGGTCCCAGGTGAGGTACACCTGCTGATCCCAGGTGATGGCCTCGGCGTGGCGCGAGGTGTTCGGCTGGGTGACGCGCACGACCTTGCCGGTGGGCAGCTTCACGAGGTATATCGACAGGTCGCCGAGATAAGCGATGTCCTGGACCGCGCCACGCACCACGTTGTCGGTACCCTCGGGCGGTGCCGTCGACATGAACACCTTCTCAGGGCGCACCGCCGCCCAGACAACCGCCCCGGGCGCCGCGCTGATGCCGTGGCTCACATAGATCGTGCCGCCGAGTTCCTCCGAGGCGATGCGGACGAATTCCGGCTCGTCCTCGACGAGCTTCCCCTCGAAGATGTTGACCGACCCGACGAAGTCCGCCACGAACTTGGAATTCGGGAACTCGTAGATTTCCGACGGTGTGCCGGCCTGGACGATCTCGCCGTGATCCATGACGCCGATGCGGCTGGCGAGCGTCATGGCCTCCTCCTGGTCGTGCGTCACGACGACGAACGTGACTCCGAGCTGGTCCTGCAGCCCGATGAGCTCGAACTGCGTATGCTCGCGCAATTTCTTGTCCAGGGCGCCCAGGGGCTCGTCGAGCAGGAGGAGCTTGGGACGCTTGACCAGGGAGCGCGCCAGCGCCACGCGCTGCTTCTGGCCGCCGGACAGCTGATGCGGCTTGCGCTTGGCGAATCCGCCGAGCTTGACGAGATCCAGCATGGTGGCCACGCGTTCGGCGATCTCCCGCTTGGGGAGGCCGTCCTGCTTCAGGCCGAAGGCGACGTTCTGTTCCACCGTCATGTGGGGGAACAGCGCATAGGACTGGAACATCATGTTGACGGGACGCTCGTAGGGTGGCACGCCGGTCATGTCCTCGCCGTCGATGAATATGCGGCCCGAGGTAGGCGTCTCGAAGCCGCCCAGCATGCGCAACAGCGTCGTTTTGCCGCAGCCCGAGGCGCCCAGGAGGCAGAAGATCTCGCCCTTGTAGATCTTGAGGGATACGTCGTCGACCGCCTTGAAGTCGCCGAACGACTTCGTGATGCGGTCGACTTGGACATACGGCTTGGCGTTGGGATCGGTCCAGGGAGCGGCCTTGACGGCTCCGGTCGAGGTTACCATCCGTTATTGACCCGTCTTGAATTTCTGCCACATGCGCGTGATGGCCCGGGTCTGGTCGGGCGTGTCCGCCAGCTGCACCGCGAGCTTCTGGCGCACGTCCGGCGGCGGATAGATCGCCGGGTCATTGAGGACCGCCGGCTGCACCAAGGCCTGTCCGGGTATGTTGGCGGTGGCGTAGCGCTTGAAATCCGAAATATCCGCGCTCACCTGCGGCGTCATGATGTAGTTGATGTAGGCGTAGGCGCTCTCGGGGTCGGGCGCATCCTTCGGTATGGCCAGCATGTCGAACCACAGGATCGAGCCTTCCTTCGGCACCATGTACTTGATTTCGATGCCCTTGTTGGCATCGCGGGCGCGGTCGCGGGCCTGCAGCACGTCGCCGTTGTAGCCCACCGCAATGCAAAGATCACCGTTGGCGAGCGCTTCGATGTACTCCGAGGAATTGATGTTGCGGATGTAGGGCCGGATCTTGAGCAGAACCGCCTCCGCGTCCTTCAAGTCCTCCTCCTTCTGGGAGTTCGGATCCCGGCCCAGGTAGTTGAGCACGGCGCGCATCATCTCCGCCGGTGAATCGAGCACGCTGATTCCGCATTTCGCGAGCCTTCCGGCCACAGCCGGATCGAACACCAGCCGCCAGCTATCGAGCGGCGCGTCGGGCATCAGTTCCTTGATCATTTTCTCGTTGTATCCGATGCCGTTCGTGCCCCAGGTGTAGATCACGCCGTGGGCATTGCCCGGATCATGCAACGCCACCTTGGCCAGCAGTTGCGGGTCCAGGTTCGCGAGATTCGGCAGCTTCGACTTGTCCAGAGCGAGATAGACGCCGGCCTTGATCTGGCGCTCGAAATACGAGGCGGTCGGCACGACGACGTCGAAGCCGCTGTGCCCGGCGAGCAGCCGCGTCTCCAGCGTTTCATTGGTGTCGAAGTAGGACACGTGGACCTTGATGCCGGTCTGCTTCTCGAAGTCCGCGAGGGTATTGGGCGCCAGGTAGTCCGACCAGATGTACAGGTTGAGCACCTTGCCGCCGGACGCCGGCCCTGCGCCCGGGGAGCCGCTCGCCGCACCCGAATCGGGTCCGGCTCCCCCCTGCATTCGCGCCCGGCTTGCCGCCGCCGCAGGCAGTCACCCAGAACGCCGCGCAAAGAGCCAGTATCGCCGTCCGACGAATGCTGCACATCAAACCGATCCCCTTCATTCTTCGCCCATGCCCGTTGTCTGCGCAGCACGTTGGCCGGAATTGCTAGTTATATCGCAGCCTGAGCCCGGGGGACAGGCCTCGGCGGCTCTCGCGCTGCCGACGCGGCTCACGCCGATGCCTTGGACAGGCCCCTACACGTTCAGCAGCAGGTGTTCGCGCTCCCAGGAACTGATGACCTGGGCAAAGGTCTCGTATTCTGCTTCCTTCACGGCGGTGTAGGCCAGGACAAACCGGTCGCCGAACAGATCCACCAGCGGCTTCGACTCGCGCAGCAGCCGCAGCGCTTCGGCCAGGGTGCGCGGCAGGGCGATCGCGAGGTCGTAGGCGCTGCCGGCAATGGGTTCGGACGGCTTGAGCGCTTCCACCATTCCGAGATAGCCGCAGGCGAGCGACGCGGCGATCGCGAGATAGGGATTCGCATCGGCGCCGCCGACGCGGTTTTCGACGCGCCGCGCCTCCGGCCCCGACATCGGCACGCGCAGGCCGGCCGTCCGGTTGTCGTAGCCCCAGTGAACGTTGATGGGGGCCGAGGAATAGCGGCTGATGCGCCGATAGCTGTTCACGTTCGGAGCGAACAGCGACATGGCGCCCGGCAGGTATTTTTGCAGGCCGGCGATGTGGCCGAAGAACAGCGACGATGGGGAGCCGTCGGCGTTGCTGAAGATGTTCCGGCGCGTCTTCGCATCGACGATGCTCTGGTGCAGATGCATGGCGCTGCCCGGCTCCTTGGCCATGGGTTTCGCCATGAAGGTCGCATACATCTTGTGCCGCAGGGCCGCTTCGCGCGCGGTTCGCTTGAAGAGAAATGCCTGGTCGGCAAGGCTCATGGGATTGCCGTGGAGCAGGTTGATCTCCATCTGCGCCGCGCCCGCTTCGTGGATCAGCGTGTCGATCTCGATGTCCTGCGCCTCGCAGAACGAGTACATGTCGTCGAACAGCGGGTCGAACTCGTTGACGGCAGCGATGCTGTAGGCCTGGCGGCCGATCTCGGGGCGGCCCGACCGCCCCACCGGGGGCTTCAGCGGGTAATCGGAGTCGATGTTCGGCTCGACCAGGAAGAACTCGAGTTCCGGAGCCACCACGGGCTCCCAGCCATGCGCCTCGTACAGTTCCAGCACACGGCGCAGGACATAGCGCGGCGCCATGGTGACCGGCCGGCCGTCGCCGTAGAAGCAATCATGGATCACCTGGGCGGTCGGCTCGGCGGCCCACGGCACCACGCGCACCGTCTTGGGATCCGCCTTCAGCACGATGTCGATGTCCGAAGGGTTCATGGCGCTCTGGTCGTCCGGGTAGTCTCCGGTCACCGTCTGCAGAAAAATCGCCTCCGGCAGGCGCATCCCCTCCTCTTCCGCAAACTTCTCCGCCGGCATGAGCTTCCCGCGCGGGATGCCCGCCATATCCGGGATGATCGCCTCGACCTCCGAGATCCCGTGTTCCTTGAAAAATTGCTGAATCGTGCTCGCCATAGATCACCTTGAACAAGACGCCCGCTGCCGGCTGGCATCGCCAAACGCGGCAAACAGCGCCCTGGAAAATGGATTTCGCTCAAATTGCCATTCCGGGTGCCACTGCAGGCCGACGGCGAACGCCGCGGAGCCTGCCACCTGGAACGCCTCGATCACACCGTCGGCGGCGCGTGCTTCGACCCGCAAGTCGCGCCCCAGGGCGTCGATTCCCTGCCAGTGCAGCGAATTGACCTGCAGCCGGTCCTGGCCGCCGATTCTTCGCAGCAGTCCTCCGGGCTCCAGCAGGATCTCGTGGGCCGGCCCGTACTGCACTTCGAGCGGGGCCGATTCATCCTCGCGATGATCGGTGTATCCCGCCTCGTGCAGCCGTTGGTGCAAGGTGCCGCCATAGGCGACATTCATTTCCTGGAATCCGCGGCAGATCGCGAGCACCGGCAGCCCGGCGGCGACCGCCCGCGGAATCAGCGGAAGCGTCGTAGCATCCCGATTTGGATCATGCAGTGTCCCCGGCTCACTCGCCGGTCCTCCGTAGTGATGTGGTTCGACATTCGATGCGCTGCCCGTGAACAAAAGGCCGTCGCAAGCCGCGAGCAAGGTCGCAAGGTCCAGCTCGGACCCGAGCGCGGGAATGAGCACCGGCAGCGCGTGGGCACCGGCGGCAATGGCCTCGATGTATTTCTCGCCGACCATGTGGAAATAGTGCTTTCCACAGAGCCGGCGGTCGGCTGGAATTCCGATGAGCGGCAAGCGCGGCATGTTTAAAATATTAAACGCCCAGATGGACAACTAGGCTTTCTTAACGAGCGTATTACACCACACCAGCATGGTTCCGTCCCGCCCGACCGTGCGAAATTGGCTAAGATTTAAGCATTTCCAGCACTTAGCCTCGATTGCTGCCACGCAGCAGTGTTGCGCGAACGGCGCCAAACCCGGTAGGCTCCAAGGACGAGCCTTTTGTCAATAGCAACAAGATTTTAAACACTTAGGGCCCAAAAGAGGGTTGCCTTGCGCCTATCGTATCCCCCCGCCCCGTCCTATTACGCCGCCACGGCCGGAAAATTGGGCGGGGCGGAGCGCCCGCTGCTGCAGGGCGAGCATCGGGCCGACGTCGCCGTGATCGGCGGCGGTATCGCCGGCTGCTCGACTGCGCTCCACCTGGCGCGGCGCGGCTACTCGGTGGCGCTGCTGGAGGCCCGCCACATCGGCTATGGAGCCTCCGGCCGCAGCGGCGGTCAGACGATCTTCGGGCTTGCGGCCGGCCACAAGGCGCTCGCCGCGCAGGTCGGATCCCAGGATGCGCGCCGCCTCTTCGAGCTGTCCGTCGAGGCCCTGGACTGCACGCAGCGGCTCATCGAGACCTGCCGCATCGACTGCGACTCCCGGCCGAACCACCTGCATGTGGCCATCAAGCCGCGCCAGGTCCGGGATCTCCAGGAGTGGGTCGAGGAGCTGCACGGCGAACTCGGCTATTCGTCGGTGCGGCTGCTCGACCGGGCCGAACTCCCGGCGCACGTGGGCAGCGAGCGCTACCTCGCCGGGCTCATCGACACCCGGAGCGGGCACCTGCACCCGCTGAAATACACGCTGGGGTTGGCGCGGGCCGCGGAGCTGCAGGGCGCCCGGCTCTTCGAGAATACCCAGGCCCTGCGCTACGAGGACGGCCGAGAACTCACCGTCCACACCGCACAAGGCACCGTGCGCTGCGCCCACCTGGTGCTGTGCGCCAACGCCTATGTCGACGGCCTCGCCCCGCCGCTGGCGCGGCGCATCCTGGGCGTCGGCACCTACATCATCGCCACGGAACCGCTGCAGCCCGCGCGCGCCGCCGAGCTGCTGCCGAGCGATGCCGCCGTGGCCGACCTCAACTGGATATTGGACTACTTCCGGCGCACCGCCGACCACCGGCTGCTGTTCGGCGGCCGTGTAAGCTATAGCGCGATGCAGCCGCCGAATCTCGCTGAATCCATGCGCCGGCGCATGATCAAGGTATTTCCGCAGCTGCAGGGGGTCCGGGTGGAGTACACCTGGGGCGGCTATCTCGACATCACCATGAGCCGCGCTCCCGATTTCGGGCGGCTCTCCCCCCGCGTATTTTATTTGCAGGGATTCTCCGGCCACGGCCTGGCGCTCGCCGGCCTCTCGGGCAAGCTCATTGCCGAGGCCGTGTCCGGCACTGCGGAGCGTTTCGACGTCTTCGCGCGGATACCGCACCGTGATTTTCCCGGCGGGGCGCTTCTGCGCCGGCCCTCGCTGGTGCTGGCCATGCTCTACTACCGGCTGCGCGATCTCTTGTAGGCGCGCGGGCCGCAGCGCAGAAGTCCCGGGTCCCGGGCCTACTCCAGTCCCGGCTTTTCCTGGGCGGCGAAATTCGCCTCCAGCTTCTGGCCCGTCTCGAGCAGCGTGATCGAATTCAGGCCTCCGCCGTGCGAGCCATCGTGCAGCGGATGGTACTCGACGCTGACGCGGTCCCCGGGCTTCACGGAATGACGGGTCCACCCCGAACGCGTGAGGACGCCCGGACTGGTGGTCTCGAAGGACCATTCCTGCGCCGCGCCGCCGTCGGGCTGGATCATGACCCAGATGACGCAATGCGGATTGGCCCACTGGAAGGCCTTGACCGTGCCCTTCAGGGTCAGCATCTGCGTGCGGTCATAGACCGCGAAGGAATGATGCGCGAGCGCCGGCATCGCCGCCGCTGCGAGCGAAGCGCCGAGAAGCAGCGCCGTAGCCTTGAGTCGGGATCGGTTCATTTTGAGCTGGGACCCACCGGAACGTTGTTGTGAAAAGTGATGGGCTTGAACACGTCGTGGCCCTGCGCGTCCTTCGCCTCGATGAAACTGCCCTGCGTGCACACGCCCTCGACGATGTCGTATTTCCGGGCCCGCTGGCGATAGTAGCGGCGCGTCGTGTGCCACGGCGCGGTGAGCAGCTTGTTTGCCATGATCTCGAGATCGTCCTCGAGGATATCGGGACCTTTGAGGTGCATGTGTTCGACGATGTGCATGTCGCCGTCGTTGGGCACTCCCACCGCCTCGTTCACCGCAAGGTATACCTCGGGCAGCACCCCGATGGTGTCGATCACCAGAGTGGCACCCTCCCAGTGTCCGATGGAATGGCCGTGGAAGGTCGGGTCCGGATCGGCCGGATGTGCGCGCCCATCGGTATAGATGCGCCGCATGCGGTTGCCGTCGCCCTCGCCCAGGATGGTGACCCGGCCGGGCGTGAACAGCACTTCGAAGGCGTTGTGGGTGATGAGCATCCAGCTCGGCATGCCGGTCGGAAAGCAATGATCGATGATCTCGAAGGGCCGTCCCGCCTGCTCGTCGGCGTACATCTTATCGATCTGTTTGGCGATCTCGGGCTTCCACGGCGGCCGGTTGCTGCGCTCCCGCGCCACCTGATCGGTGATGTCCGGAGTCCACACCCCGGACCAATCGGGCAGCTTCGCCAGGGCGCCGTAATCTTCCGCGGTGGGGGGCGGGTTGATCGGCTCCCGGGCGGGCGCGCCCCAGGCGCCCGGCGCGAGGCCGAGCGCGGCGGCGGAGGCGGCGGCGCAGATCCATTCACGGGCGGCGTAAGGGATGCTCATGACGGGAAAGAGTACCGCAAGCCGCGGCGCCGTTCCTAATCAATTGAAGCGCACGACGTAGCAGCGGTGAATCCTGGGATTGCGCTCGAAATCCTTCGGGATGGTGGCGTCGCTCACGTCCTCGACGGCAAGGTCGGCGAGCGCGCCGGCGTCGAGCCTGAAGCGCGTGTAGTTGGTGGAGAACACCAGCCGGCCGCCCGGCCGAAGCAGCTTCAGGGAGCGGCGGATCATGCCCACGTGATCCCTCTGCACGTCGAGCACGCCCGCCATGCGCTTGGAGTTCGAGAAGGTGGGCGGGTCGACGAAGATCAAGTCGAAGCGCGGCCCCCACACGGACCGGCTTTCCAGCCACTCCAAGCAGTCGGCCCGGTCGAATTCGTGTTCGGGCCCGCTGAATCCGTTGAGCAGCATGTTCTCGTGCGCCCACTCCAGATAAGTGTTGGACAGATCGACACTGGTGGTGCTGCGGGCGCCGCCGGCCGCCGCGTACACGGTGGCGCTCCCCGTGTAGCAGAACAGGTTGAGAAAATCGGCGCCCTTGGCGAAGTCGCGCAGCATCCGCCGCACGATCCGATGGTCCAGGAACAGCCCCGTGTCCAGGTAATCGTGGAAATTGACCCAGAACTTCAAGCCCCCCTCGCTCACCGCGTGCCGCTCCGCGAGGTTCTCGCGCTTCGCGTACTGCTCGCTGCCCTTCTGCGGCCGGCGCAACCGCGAATGCACGTGCTGCCGGGGCACGGCGAGGACCTCCGGCAGCACGGCCAGCACCTCGCGGCGGCGCTCGCGCGCGCGCTCCTGGTCGACGGTCTTCGGCGGCGCGTACTCCTGCACGTAGACGTGGGAGCCTTCGCGGCCGTACATGTCGATGGCAAACGCATATTCGGGCATGTCGGCGTCATAGACCCGGAAGCACTCGATGTGCTCGCGTTCGGCCCATGCCTTCATCTCCTTGAGATTCTTGCGCAGCCGATTGGCGAACATCTGCGCACCGGGGCGGCTCGACCATTCCGCGCGTGCCGCTTCGGCGGGCCGGCGTTCTCCGGCCGCATCGAGGTCGAAGCGCAGCAGCCGGCATTCGATGGTGCCGTTGAATACCCGGTGACTGCGCTTGGCATAGATGCCCAGGTTCTTGGAGAGCGGCGGGTTGCCGGTGAGCACCGCCGCCTGCCAGCCCGCGAAGTGTTCGCGCAGCATTCGGCCCAGCTCGGAGTACAAGGCCGTCAGGCCCGATTCCGCTCCGATGCGCTCGCCGTACGGCGGATTGGCGACGACAAGGCCGCGGTCGCCGGCCGGCCGGGACACCTCGGCGAGCGTACGCTTCTCCACGTGAATCCAATCGGCGAACCCGGAGCGCGCGGCGTTCTCGATGGCCATGCGAACGGCGTCCGGGTCGGCGTCGGAGCCCAGAATGCAGCGGCGCACGGTCCGCGCCGCGCGCCGTTCGCGGGCCTCGCCGAGCAGCCGCTCCCAGAGCGCGGCGTCGTGGCCGTTCCAGCCCTGGAAGCCGAAGTACCCGCGATTTATCGCAGGCGCCGCATCCGCGGCGATGGAGGCGCCCTCGATGAGAAACGTGCCCGATCCGCACATGGGGTCCAACAGCATCCCGCCCGCTTCGCAGATGGCGGGCCATCCCGCGCGCAGGAGCACGGCGGCGGCGACGTTTTCCTTCAGCGGAGCGCGGCCGCCTTCGGCGCGATAGCCGCGCCGGTGCAGACTCTCCCCGGAGAAGTCCACGGACACCAGGGCCGCCGCGCCCTCGACGTGCAGGTGCATGCGCACGTCGGGCCGGTCCGGATCGATGTTGGGACGTTCACCCGTCGTCTCGCGCAGGCTGTCGCACACCGCGTCCTTCAGCAGTTGCGATCCGTAGATGGTGTGGCGGATTGCGTGATTGCCGCCGCTGCACTCGCAGGCGAGAGTCGCGCCGGGCGCGACATGCGCGCGCCAGTCGATCCGCTTCATCGCCTCGAAGAGTTGCTCGGAGCTGCCGGCCTCGACGCTCCCCACGCAGAGCAGCACCCGGGTCGCCGCGCGCGACCACAGGCAGGCGCGATAGCCGACCTCCAGCGTGCCCTGGAATTTCACGTCGTGGCTGCGCTCGCGAATGTCGCTGGCGCCGAACTGCACGAGTTCCTCGGCCAGTACGGACGCCGCGCCCACCGGCGCGGTCGCGATCCAATAGCGGACGTTGTCGCCGCTCAATGAACCGCCGCTCGCGCCGTTTCGGCGCGCAGATCCACCCACGCCGCGTCCGGGTGCTGCGCGAGATGGCGCACCAGAATGCGGTAAACATCGACGTCGAATGCCGGATGGGCGCGCATGGTCCGCAGCTCCTCGAGCTCGTCCGGTGAGCGGGCCGTGCCGAGATACGCCCAGCCGTCGAGCACGTGGCACTCCGAGCCGCCTTCCTTGAGCGCAATGCGGCCGGGATACGGCCAAGCCTTCAACTTGAGCGCAGACAGCGCCATCAGGAGCCGCGCCCGATGCAGCGGGAGAGGCTCCTTGCCGACACAAGCTCCCCGGCACTTTCCCAGCTGATGAGCGATGCACGAGCCCTCGCTCTGCTCGAGCCCCAGGACCTTGAGACACAGCGAGTTCGCCCGCGCAATGTCGGCGAGCGCCTTGCGCGCATCCTTCTGGGAGTGGAACACGCCGAAGCAGTCCCCGAGCGCGGACCCATCCAGTTCGCCGATGACGGCGAACTCCACGCCGGGGCCGCTGCCGGCCAGCAACGTGCAGCTGTCGGCCGCGTCCTTCACGCGCTTGTTGAACAGCGGTTTCTGCGACTTGATCCACTGCGCTTCCGTGAGCCGGGCCCCGAGGTCGCCCGCCGTCTCCAGCCAGTCGATGCGGCGGGTCAGGCGCGCTTTCGTCTGCTCCGGGGCCTTGCCCTGCTCGTCCGCGAAGTGGCGCAGCACGCGCGTGCGCAGGGAGTGGCTGCGGCCGATGTACAGCAACACGTCATCCTCGCCGAAGAAACGGTAAACGCCCGGCCCCTCGGGCAGCTCGTCGCCCAGACCGGGCGGCAGGTGCGCCGGCAGCCGGTTCGCGCCGATCACCGCCTGCGCCACCGTGGCGAGCCGCCGTTCCGGCACGACGCGCCGCAGCGTCTCCCAGAAATCGCCGAGCACCCGGGCATCGCCGAGCGCCCGATGGCGGGCGGTGCAGATCAGGCCATGCCGCTCCATCACCGCATCCAGGCTGTGGCGCCGATGCTCCGGGAAGAGGCGGCGCGAGAGCTTGACGGTGCATAACACCGGGGCCGAGAACTGCAGGTGCAGGCGGCGGAATTCGGATTGGAGGAACGCGTAGTCGAACCGCGCGTTGTGCGCGACGAACACCGGCCCGCGCAGCTTGCCGAGCACCAGCGGCGCGATGTCGGCGAATCGCGGGGCGCCGGCCACCATCTCATTGGTGATGCCCGTGAATGCCTCGATGTACGGCGGGATGGGGCATTCCGGATTGACGAGCGAGCTCCACTCCTCGACGACAACCCCGTTCTCCATCCGAACGATGCCGACCTCGGTGATGCGGTGATACGCGGCGTTGCCGCCGGTGGTTTCCAGATCCACGAAAGCGAGGTCGGTCGGAAGGATGCAGGGACCTTCCGGGCCGGTCTCAGCCGCGTCCATCGAGCGATAGAAGCGGGAAATACAGGTCCGGCCGCCGGTCGCGGAACACGCCCCAGGCGCGCCGGTAGCGATTGACCTCGTCCAAGTCGAAGGTCGCGGTGAGCACCGTTTCGCTGCCGCGGTCCGCTTCGGCCAGCTTCTCCCCCGTGGGCGATGCGATGAACGAGGAGCCGTAGAACGTCATGGTGTATCGGTCGCCCGTTTCGGTCCCGATGCGATTCGACGCGACGAGCGGCACGATGTTGGCGGCGGCATGGCCCTGCATGGTGCGCTGCCAATGCGCGGCGGAATCCAACGACGGATCCTGGGGCTCGGAGCCGATCGCCGTCGGATACAGCAGCACCTCGGCGCCCATCAAGGTCATGCAGCGGGCGGTCTCCGGAAACCATTGGTCCCAGCAGATCGCGACGCCCACCCGGGCGAACTTCGTATCGAACACCTTGAATCCCGTGTCGCCCGGCGAGAAATAGAACTTCTCGTGATATCCGGGTCCTTCGGGTATGTGCGATTTGCGGTAGCTGCCGAGCACGGCGCCGTCGGCATCGACCATGACCACCGAATTGTAGTAGGCGTTGTTCGCGCGCTCGAACACGCTCACCGGCAGCACGACCTCGAGTTCCTGCGCCAGCGCGCGAAAACGCTCCACCGCGGGGTGGCATTCCAAGGGGCTCGCGAGATCGAAATGCTTCGACGCATGGTCCTTGCAGAAATACGGTGTCTCGAACAGTTCCTGGATCAACACGACGTTGGCGCCCCGGCCGGCGGCCTCGCGGATCAGTTTCTCGGCGCGCGCCATGTTGGCGTCACGGTCCCAGCTGCAGGCCATTTGTGTTGCGGCCACCGTCAGTTTGCTCATGCGGTCCACTGCTTTCCCGATGAATGGGGCTAAAACGTGGGCGGCGAACTCGCGCTCACGATCTCGCACTCGTCGTGCTCCGGATTGCGAAACCGGTGCGGGATCGAGCTCTTGAAATAATACGCATCGCCCGCGCCCAGTATGCGCGAATCGCCGCCGACCGACAGTTCGATTTTGCCCTTGACGATCACCCCACCCTCCTCGCCGGCATGCGCGAGCATCTCCTCGCCGGTGTCGGCATTGGCGGCATACCGCTCGTGCAGTATGGACATGCTGCGATTGCCGAGCCGCCCGCCCACCAGGCGAAGCTCCACGGCACCGGTGCCGATGTCCGCCAGTTCCGCGCGCGGAAAGAAAACCTGCGGCTTGCCCGCGAGGTCCAAGGTGAAGAAATCGGCAAGCGCCATCGGGATGCCGTCCAGCACCTTCTTCAGGGAGCTGACCGAGGGGCTCACCCGGTTCTGCTCGATCAAGGAGATCAATCCGTTGGTCACACCGGCGCGTTTCGCGAGTTCACGTTGCGACAGCCCGTACATCTGCCGGACCGATTTCAAATGCGCGCCGACGTCCATGCTCATAGTGTGCATTATATTAAACAGTCTGGGCGGCCGGCCAGCTGAATTTGACCCCTAACAGCGAAAAATTGAGGTTGGTGTCGAATTTCCTTATCATTCGGCTATTGTGGCCCAACACCCGCGGGACCTTAAGATCTCCCCGGGACTCTCGCAACGACAAGGACCCCTCCTCATGAATGCCCAGCCCACTCCCGCTCTGTCGCAGACCGATCTGGACGCGTTTTGGATGCCGTTCACCGCCAATCGGCAATTCAAGGCCCACCCGCGGCTGCTCGCGCGCGCCGATGGCATGCACTATTGGACGGCGGACGGCCGGGAAATCCTCGACGCCGTCGCCGGGCTGTGGTGCTGCAACGCCGGGCACGGGCGGCGGGAGATCGCCGACGCGGTGGCTCGTCAGCTCAACACCATGGAATTCGCACCCACGTTTCAAATGGGCCATCCGCTCGCCTTCGAACTGGCCAGCCGCCTCGCCAAGCTCGCGCCTCCCGGCATGGACCGCGTGTTCTTCACCAACTCCGGTTCCGAATCGGTCGACACGGCGCTGAAGATCGCGCTCGCCTATCATCGAGCGCGGGGCGCTGGCCAGCGCACGCGCTTCATCGGACGCGAGAAGGGCTACCATGGCGTGGGCTTCGGCGGCACCTCCGTGGGCGGCATGGTCAACAACCGCAAGGCGTTCTCCACGGCGATGCTGCCCGGGGTGGATCACCTGCCGCACACGCTGGATCTCGGCCACAATGCGTTTTCGCGCGGCCTGCCCCATTGGGGCTCGCATCTCGCCAATGAGTTGGAGCGCCTGATCGCGCTGCACGATGCCTCCACCATCGCGGCCGTGATCGTCGAGCCGATTTCGGGTTCGGCGGGCGTGATTCTGCCGCCGCTCGGCTACCTGAAGCGCCTGAGGGAGATCTGCACCAAGCACGACATCCTCCTGATATTCGACGAGGTGATCACAGGCTTCGGCCGCGTGGGCAAACCGTTCGCGGCCATCGAGTTCGAGGTCACTCCCGACCTCATGACCACCGCGAAGGGCCTCACGAACGGCGCGATACCCATGGGTGCCGTGTTCGCCCAGCGCAAAATCTACGACACCTTCATGCAGGGCCCCGAGAGCGCCATCGAGTTGTTCCATGGCTATACCTATTCGGCGCACCCCGCCGCGTGCGCGGCGTCGCTGGCGACCCTGGACATCTATGCCAAGGAAGGGTTGCTGACGCGCGCCGCAACGCTCTCGCCCCTGTGGGAAGATGCCCTGCACTCCCTGCGCGGCGCATCGAACGTCGTCGACGTCCGAAATTACGGCCTGGTGGGGGCGGTGGAATTCGAACCGCGGCCCGGCAAGCCGGGCGCCCGCGCGTTCGATGTGTTCCTCAAGTGCTTCGACGCCGGCGTGATGACGCGCCAAACGGGCGACGTGATCGCCCTGTCGCCGCCGCTCATCGTCGAGCCGAAACAGATCACCCGCATCGTGGAGACCCTGTCGGACGTGATCCGCACGATCGACTGAGTCAGGGCAGGCCCATCGAGGCCGCGGCCACGATCCTGCCCTGATTGGGCTGCTGCAACAGCACCGCGACGCGGTCGGCATCCGCGGGGAACGAGGCTCGCGGCACGGCGAACCGGCGCGCTGCGCCCGTACAGGATCCGAGGGTCATGAATTTTCGGACGATGTCGAACTCCTCGAGCGTGCGCCCGGAGTTCTCGCCACCGCCGACGGCGGTGGACGCTCTCGAGCGGTACACCGCGAGATTCACATCGCAATCCGCGCCCGCCGCCTCGGGCACCTCGATTGCCAGAGCGTCGCCCTCGACATGCAGCCCGATCGCAACGCCCTGCGGCGGGCCCGGGAGCGCCTTCAGGATCTGCAATTCGCTGGAGCCCACCATGCTCGAGCGTCCGCCGATCACGACCTGGGGCGTGTAGGCGCTGGGCAATCGGAAGGCGCGCACGTAGTTGGCCTGCCGGGCCGCCGCCAGGGGAATCGCATACGGATCGTGCCAGGCCGGGTTGTCCCAGTAATCGACGTGAAACGCGAGGGCGATGACGCCGGGCCGCGCCGCAAGCCTCCCGAGAACGGCCTCCGCAGGCGGGCAGGAACTGCAGCCCTGCGAGGTGAAAAGTTCGACAACGGCGGGTCCCGGCGCTTCGGCAGATTCAGCGAGCGGCCCTTTGCGCGTCGCGACCACGGCCAGGCCGGACGCCGCCAGAAGCGCGATCAGTGCCGCGCGGGACCGGGACGAGATGCGCATACCACCTCCAGAATCGACTGATCTTCAGTAGTAGACCGGGCCGAACCTCGATATGTTGCGGGAAACGAGTCTCATGCGGGCGCGCAAATCCCCGGTCTCACGGTCGCAGGCGTTTACCCCGCCTGCGGCGCCGCGGGACGCTCCTCAAACACGGCGTACCACTTCTTGCAGGGTTCGACCACTTCCCAGACCCCTTCGAAGCCCGCCGGCACCACGAACGCGTCGCCCGCCTTGAACTCGTGCCTCTCCCCGCTGGCGGATTCGATGCGCACGCGCCCTTCGATGAGCACGCAAAGCTCGTGCTCGGTGTAGCTGATGCGCCATTTGCCGCTGGTGCTGGTCCATAGGCCGCAGAAGAACTGCTGGGTCCGGTCGGCATACTGATTCGACACGCGCGTACGCGGGATGCCGGCCAGGATCTTCTCGGGAGAGGGATTTGCGGACTCGCCCGTCTGCAGGCGGTCCATCACCACGATCTTGGGTTGGTCGCTCATGCGCTATCCTAGGCACGGGCCGCCCGAGGACACAAGGGCGGCCCGGCACGCCATCGCGCCGGGCCGCCGGGCTTCACTCCTTGTCGTTCAGTTGCAGGGCCTGCGCATGCCCTCCCGTGACCGAGGTGGCGGCAACCGGCGGCGCGCCGCCCGAGGGCGCGATCCCGCCCGCTGGTGCGCCTCCCCCCGGCGCGACCGCGCCCGCTTGCGCGACATCCTCGTCCTTGCCCTGCGCCTGCAGGGTCAGACGCACCCGGCGCTCGAGCGCGTAGCCGTCACTGTCGCCCGCCACGCTCTCGCTCTTGCCGTACGCGTTGATCTCGAGCTGCTCGTCGTTCACCCCCGCGGCGAGGAACAGATCGCGAACGGCATCGGCCCTGGCCTGGGACAACTTGAGGTTGGCATCCACGGTGCCGCGCGGGTCGGCATAGCCGTCGACGCGCACCTTGAGCGCCGGCGACTTGGCCACCGCCTCGGCCAGAACCTGGATACCCTTGCTCATTTCCGGGGTGATATCCGAACTGCCGGTCCGGAACAGCACGTCGCCCTGCAGGCCGTCGAGCACCTTGGCCGCTTCGGTTTGCGTCTCCTCGTCCTTGGCGGCCTGCGCCACCTGGACGCTGTGGGATAGTTGCTCGACTCGCGCGGACAGCGCCTGGTTCATCTGCGACAGGTCGCCGGCCTGGGACTGCAGCTTGGCCTTCTCGGTCTGCAGCTGCTGCGTGGTGTCCTGCAGCGCCGCGACCTGCGCCTCCGCCTTCTTCGCCTCCCCGGCGCGATGCACCCGGTTACCGAGCCACGTGCCGATGCCGGCGCCGACCACCGCTCCGATGGGACCCGCCGCAAAGCCGCCGATCACGCCGCCCGTGATGAATCCCACCGGCTCCTGAGGGGGCGTCGGCTTGGGCTCCTGCGCCATCGCCGCCACGCTCACGCTCAACATGCCCACGGTCCATCCAACCCTCGAAATTGCAGTTTTCATAACAGCTCCTCACGGAAGTTCCACCGCTTCAGGCGGCGACCTTCGCCGCCTTTGTGAGAGCCATTTCATCCCCCGATTCGGGCGTCCTCGAGGGTCCGCGCTGGCAAATCATGGCAGGCTGCCGGCCAATTCGGCCTCCCGAGCACGCGGGGCTTGCCGCCTCAGGTCTTCAACGAGAAGGGAGTGAAGTTGGTGTCGATGTCGTAGTAGTCCTCGTTCTCGGCGCGCTTCAGGAACGCCACGACCCGGTACGTCAGCGGCGCGGCCACGATCTCCCACCCGCTCTTCAAACCGTATTGAGTGAAAATGAGCCCCAGCAGATGGCCCTGAGGCACCCGGCCGTAGAAGGCGACGAAGTAGAAAATCATCGAGTCGACCAGCTCGCCGCACAGCGTCGATCCCACGATGCGGGTCCAGAGCCACCGCCCGCGCGTCCAGATTTTCATCTTCGCGAGCACGTAGCTGTTGACGAAGGTGCCGCACCAGAACGCCGCAATCGAGGCCACGACGATGCGCGGTGTATTGCCGAAGACGGCCTCTAGCGCCGCCTGGTCGACGAGGGCACTCCGCGACGGCGGCAGGTGCACGATCACGGCGGACATGATGGACGCAAAGGCCAGCGCGCCGAATCCCGCCCAGACCACGCGACGGTCGCGGGCGTAGCCGTACACTTCGGTCAATATGTCGCCGAATATGTAAGAGATCGGAAAGAACAACACGCCGGCGAGGAAGGTCAGTTCTCCCAGAAGCGGAACCCGAATGGTGGTTTCCTTGGCAGGCCCGATCAAATTAGCGCACAACAGGATGCAGACATAAGCCGCCATCACGAAGTCGTAGTACCGAAACTCGCGAGTTCTTAGAAGTGCCATCGTATTGCAACGACTCCTCGTAAGGGAAAATGTCCGACGATATGTCACGCCGGATGCATGGCGCGCAATCTATCCTATCCGCGTGGATCCGACTGTCGCATTTTGGCGAACACCATCACGCCAACACCGGCCGCGCTCCGGTAGAAATCTAAGCTCCCCCCCAACCTAATGGATCTATGGAGCAGGGCAAGACTCTTAGTGCAACGGCGCGTCCGCTCGACTACGACGCGCTTTGCCATAGTATCCGCGCGGCGCTCGGGACCGCGCGCATCCACGCGATTTCGCTCCACGACGAGAAGGGCGATGTGCTGTGGATGACCGAAAGCTCGATGGGGCCCGACGAGCATAACGCGGTCCGCGAAGCATTCGAGGTGTTCTCGAAGCCCGGGCGCCCGGTCACGGCCTTCGATCTCGGCGATTCCCGGTCGGCGGTTCTGTTCCGCTGCGTGAATGCGGGCCGCGCCCTGGTCGGCGCCATCATGGCGATCCTGGATTCACGCGGAATTCGCAACGACGATGCCAGCTTGCGGCAGCTGTTGACGCCGAAGATGACGAACGCGTTG
This sequence comes from uncultured Gammaproteobacteria bacterium, assembly GCA_963707765.1. Lineage (GTDB taxonomy): Bacteria > Pseudomonadota > Gammaproteobacteria > Steroidobacterales > Steroidobacteraceae > Bog-1198. The sequence goes on from CAVPQZ010000001.1 coordinate 2,212,271, forward strand.
ATCGATTTCGCCGGCATGCGTCCTGCGGGAACCAATGCGACCAAGGGGGCGGCGTCCAGTTCCGCCCCATCCAGAGCGCCTGCACCCACGGCCGCCGCGCTCAAAGCGCCTGCACCCGCAGGCGCCGCACCCGTGAAGCACGGCCCAGAGGCTCCCTTCGAGCTCACGCTGGCCGATTCGATGCGCATTCCGAAGCCCGCGATTCCGGCCGGTGAACCCGCGCCGACCGCTGCTGCACGGCGCGCCCCGATTTCCCCGCCCGCAAGCGATCCACGGCCCGTACGCACAGCGCCGCCCGACCACGCTGCGCGGGCGGGCGGCGCGCGGTCCGGCAGCGACGGACGGACGGAGAGCCGTGCCCGCCCCGGCGTCGCCCTCACATCGCCCGGCCCGTCAGCGGCGCCCCGGCGACCGCCGCCGGGAAGCCCACCCGCCGGGCGCGGTGCAGCCGATCCCGGTTCTCCCTTGCGTCCATTGCGGGCCGCGCCCGATCCGCATCATCTTCAATCGTCGTTGCGGCGCAGCCCCATCGCCCTCAGCGTGCAGCGTTTGGTGCCGCTGACCAAGGGAACCGAACTCGATCGCTATGAGGTGCTGCTGCGTTCCAGCGCCGAAGGCGCACCGAACGCCGCGCCGCATGCGATGTTGAAGGCTGCCGTGGACAACGGCCTCGGCTCCATGGTCGACCGGCGCGTGCTCACCGACCTCATCGCGTGGCTCGCCGAGCATCCGGATGCGTGGAAGAACCGCGCCAGCATGTTCTCCGTGAATCTCACCAGCACGGCGCTGCTGGACGAGCACTTCATCCGCTTCGTGGGCCTGTGCCTGGCGAAGTCGTCGTTGCCGCCTGCCATGATCGCCTTCGAGATCGACGCAACGACCGCGATGAAGCTCGGCGCCAAGGTTGCCGATGTCGCCGGCGCTCTGCATCGGCTGGGATGTCCGTTGGTGCTAGACGACTTCGGCATGCGTACGGAATGCTTCGATCTGCTGCGCCTGCCGGGCGTGCGCTACGTCAAGCTGGCATCGCAAATCACCCAGAAGATGCGGTCGGACAAGATGTCCCAGGCAGCCATCACCGCGGTGGTGCAGATGGCGCGCGTGCTCGGCATGCACACCGTGGCGAAGCGCACCGAAACGGCCGCCGAGCACGAATGGCTGACCGCCTTGGGCGTCGACTTCGTCCAGTCGAACGCCTTGTCGCCTGCCGCGTCGATCGATTCCCTGATCCATGCGGCGAGACCGGCGGGCTAGCTCCGCCGCTCGCCCTCGTGCTCACCAGCGCTTAAGTTTGCGTCATATGCGGCGCGCCACTTGCAAAAGTGCGGGGCCGCGGCAGAGAATAGCCAGTCTGCAACGAGACACCGGGACCGAGCTGAGTGTTTTGTTAGTCCCATGAGGTTCGGTTCCGGCTCCCGCTTCAACTCTCCGCATCGGGTTTTGAGTCCTGATCGGTGTCGGGCCTCTCGACCAACCATAGATAGAATCCCAACAGACCCACGGCGGTCGCAATGGCCGCGGCCGCGCCCGTGACCAGCGGCGCAAGCTTCATGATGAGCGGCTTCTTGGTGATGTGAAGCGCCATGGATAACCGCCCCCACCCTCTCGGCGTCGCGTAGCCGGCCACCAGCCCCACCAGCACCGACAGGGCGCTCGCGAAGCCCGCGATGGCGCCCGCGGATCGATGCACCTTCTTGTTTCGCAGAACTTGGCTGATGCGCAGGTTGACCATTGTAAAAGTGTAGCAAGCCGCCGGCGCGCGGCAAAACACTGCTCCCGGCCGCCGTGATCCTCTGCTCATTGCAATGGGCGGGCGGCCAAGTTGAGCCGCGGATTAGGCAGCTCCGCGATATACGAACGCGATAGAATCCCACCGATTGGACGGCGGCGCATCGCGACATGAGGGCGACTTCAATCAAACAGGGCCATTCCGTCGACGCCCGAGGCGCGCGTGCCATCATCGCGGCGTCGATCGGCAATCTTCTCGAATGGTTCGATTTCTCCGTCTATGCCCTGTTTGCCCTCTACATTGGCGCCAATTTTTTTCCCAAGGGCCATGCCGGTGCCGACCTGGTCAGAGCCTTTCTCGTGTTCGGCCTGGGCTTCGTCATTCGCCCGCTGGGATCGATCGTGATCGGGATCTACGGAGACCGGGCCGGCCGCAAGTCGGCGCTGACCATCACGATACTCATCATGGGGTGCGGGACACTCATTATTGCGGTGGCGCCCTCCTACGCGGCGATCGGAATGGGCGCCCCCGTGTTGCTGCTGGCCGGGCGGCTGCTTCAGGGGTTCTCGGCAGGCGGCGAAATCGGCAGCGCGGCCGCCTTTCTGGCCGAGCACGCGCCAGTGGAAAAGAGAGGCCGCTTCACGGCCTGGCTTCAAGCCAGCATGGGTATGTCGAACATTCTGGGCGCACTGCTCGCCTTCGCGGTGACCGGTCTGCTGCCGGCACGGGCGATGATCGACTGGGGCTGGCGCATCCCCTTCGTCGTCGGTCTCGCCATCGTACCCATGGGTATCTACCTGCGCCGCACTCTCGTGGAGACGCCGGCCTTCATCGCAGAGTCAACGCGACCGCGTGGCGCGCCGAACCCGCCCGTCGCGGGCGCTTTGAGGAAACGGCTTGAGGCGTTCGTCTGCGCTTTCAGCGTTTCGATTCTCTGGGCAGTGGCGGTATACGTGTTGCTGCTGTTCATGCCGGTCTATGTGCAGAATGCCTTTGGATTCACCGCGACCCAGGCCTTCGGCGCCTCGCTGATCGAGAACATCCTGTTCGTGTGCGGTTGTTTCACGTTCGGCGCCGCCGCCGATCGCTATGGGCTCGCACGCACGTCGACCCTCGGCGCGGCGGCGCTGCTGGTTGCCGTGCTGCCCTTGTTCGTTCTGCTCGATGCCCACCGCTCGACGGGGATGCTCGTGGCCGTCCTTTCGGCATTTGGCATCCTGGTCGCAAGCTTCACGAGCGTCGCGCCCGCGGTATTGGCGGGTCTGTTTCCCACCGGCTTTCGGGCCACCGGCGTGTCCCTCGCCTACAACGGCGCGTTCACGATATTCGGGGGCTTCGCCCCCGCCATTCTGACCTGGTTCACCTCGGCCGCTTCGGGGTCGCTGCTCGCGCCCGCCTGGTATGTCGCCGCGGCGGCCGTGCCTGCGATCGCCGCAACCGCCTATTTGGCGCGGGGCGCCGCAGTCTTTCCAGCGAGACGTACCGGAGCGGCGGCGCCGGTGAGTGACAACTGATGGACTGGCTCGATCCAGCGGTGGGCGGAATTGATGCGCCCGATCCTGCGCGGGGCGGAATGGACCGGGAGGCGATCCGGCTCCTGTCGCGGCGCTCCAATGTGCGCGGTTTCATGCAATTGGCCATGCATGCCGCACTGTTGGCGGCGACCGGGGTCTTGGTTTGGGCAAGCCTCGGAAGCGCCTGGATCGTGCCGGCAATCATCGTGCACGGCATCGTACTCAATTTTTTGTTTTGCGCTCTGCACGAGACGGTTCACCGGACCGCATTCGCCAACCGTTCCGCCAACGAGATCGTGGCTTGGGGTTGCGGCGCTCTGCTGCTGTTGCCGCGGGACTACTTTCGCCTGTTTCATTTCACGCATCATCGCTTCACCCAGGATCCGGACCGGGATCCGGAATTGCTGCAACCGCATCCGGTCAATCTGACGGACTATGCGTGGCGCGCATCGGGCCTGCCGAACTGGAAACGGCGCGTGATCGTGACCCTGCGCCACGCCTTGACGGGCCGGGTACCGGAAACCTTTGTCCCTCCCGCCAAGCAGGACGCCATCATTCGCGAGGCGCGTGTGCTTTGGGCCTGTTATGCCGCGGTATTGGCGATCTCAATCGTGCTCCGTCGCACGGATGCGCTGATTTATTGGATTCTTCCGGCCCTCGCGGGGCAGCCCTTTCTGCGGCTCTACCTGCTATCCGAACACGCCGGCTGCGCCTCGAGCGACGATATCTTCGCCAATACGCGCACCACCTATACGAGCGCCCCCGTCCGCTTTCTTGCATGGCAGATGCCGTTTCATGTGGAGCACCACGCCTATCCGGCGATCCCCTTCCACGCGCTCCGGAAGGTCAATGCGCGCGTCCGCAGTCGCATCGCCGTGAGCGGCGCGGGATATCTCGCTGTGCACCGGGGATTCTTGCGGCAATTCCTCCAGCGCGGCTCGCCCCGCGCGAAGAGCTGACACAATGAACACCCAAATTCGCCCGGTGCGCCCACTCCCTGGATTGCATGAATTTCGCACCACGTTAGAATGCGCCCGGCCAGCGCCGGGATTCGTTTATCGACTCCGGTGTCGGCACTCTCGCTGACACACAGCATGAGAGAAGTCATATAAGTCGTTGATTTGCCGGCTTAGCACAGTGGTAGTGCAACGGTTTTGTAAACCGTAGGTCGGGGGTTCGAATCCCTCAGCCGGCAGACCCCACCAGCATTTCTCGGCGATGCTCGCAGTGTGCGTGCCGCTCGACGCTTGCGGTTCGAACCCCCGACAGACAAATAAGCCAGGTTCGACAGCGCCGCGCAGTGGCGCTGATCGCCGGCAGCTTTGGGCCGGCGACCCCGCAGGGGTGAGGCTCGCGCAGCGAGCCGAATAATCCCTCAGCCGGCAGACCCCACCAGCATTTCTCGGCGATGCTCGCAGTGTGCGTGCCGCTCGACGCTTGCGGTTCGAACCCCCGACAGACAAATAAGCCAGGTTCGACAGCGCCGCGCAGTGGCGCTGATCGCCGGCAGCTTTGGGCCGGCGACCCCGCAGGGGTGAGGCTCGCGCAGCGAGCCGAATAATCCCTCAGCCGGCAGACCCCACCAGCATTTCTCGGCAATGCTCGCAGTGTGCGTGCCGCTCGACGCTTGCGGTTCGAACCCCCGACAGACCCCGCGCATCGCAACAAGCACCGCCCAGCCTCATAAAACCCCTTCCAGGAAAGCCGGAGTTCGTCCGCGGCCGCGGACCAACCTCGCCCGTCTGTGACCTGGTTCCCATCAAGTGAATCGACCTATGGACGATACCTTAACGAGAACCAATTACGCATGCGGAGCACCCGCTCGTTGCACGCGTGATATCGGGCGTTGCTGGCGAGATGCGTGTGGAGGGTGCCATGAAGAAGTTTGTAGTCGCCGCGGGCGCGGCCGCCATATTGGCGGTCAGCACCACGCTGGCGGATCCACCGCTGACGGTGAGTCAAGCGGGTCTCAAGTTCAGCGTGAAGGACCTGGCGGTCAATAAGGGCCAAACGGTCGTTTTCGTCAATGATGACACGACGAGTCACAACATCACCGTTACGGGCGACGGCAATGGAGTTTCGGTCAATGGCGGATTGCAGCCGCCCGGCGATAAATTCCAGATGCCCTTCTCCAAGCCCGGCAACTACGTGGTGACCTGCGGCATCCATCCGAAGATGAGGATGACGATCGTGGTCAAGTGACCCCGGAAGCAACCGATGTCACCCACTGACCTAATGACCGATGCGCCGATCGAGAGGTATTCCACGCCTCTTCAGCGATTCCATTGGGTGATTGCGCTGCTGGTCTTGTCGCAACTGGCCGTCGCACTGGTCATGACCCAGCTGCGCTCGCTGCAATTCGGGCAGTGGGTGATTGGACTGCACCGGCAAATCGGGCTGCTGGTCATGGTCTTGTTGCTGACCCGCCTTGCACTTTCATGGAAGTTCCCTGCCCCGAAGAGGCCGGTCTCGGGGCTGCCGATTTGGCAGCGCAGGATGGCGGGAAGCGTGCACGTGGCCTTCAAGGTCTTGTTGATCATGCAACCGGTCGTAGGGATGTTTTCTTCCTGGGCCCGCGGCGACTCGTTGGTGCTGTTGGGACTGGTCTCGATTCCCGCCCCTTGGGATATCTCCGAGGAGTGGCACCAGCGGCTGATGCACACCCATACGATCACGGCCTCGGTGCTATTCACCCTGATCTTGACGCACGTCGGCGCCGTCGTATTCAACCGCTATGTGAGGAACGTCCCGGTCGTCGAGCGCATGCTGCCCGGCCAGGCGCCGGACAAGCTGGTCAACCGCATGCCGATTGCCATGCAGCTGACCATCGGCTTGAGCCTGTTGATATCCATCATGCTGCTGACCGGTCTGTACTCCGTCGTGCAGTACCGGGACGCGACCAAGCGAAATGCCGCATTCCAAGCCGGTGAACTTGCCGCGGCCGACTCGACCCGCGCGGCGCAGGTGGCCTGGAAAGAACTGGTCGGGAGGACGAATTCGCAGGCGGCGACCGGACCCGACGATCGAGCCCGGGAACTCGCAGGCGCCGCGGCCTCGAATCTGAGCGATGCGCTGAAGCAGTCCCCGCCCGGCGACATTCGATCGGCGATTCAACCGCTGGTGGACAAAATCGCCGCGGCGACGCCCGCTGCGGGCGCATGGCGTACCGCAGACCTCGCTGCGGTGGACGCCAATCTGCAGGACATCGTGGATTCCGAGACGGCGAACGTATTCCAGCACCGAACGGAGAACGACGAACGCACGGCCATGGGCCATGACCTGCTGGTGCTGGCAATGGTCCCGACGCTCATTTTGGGATTCCTGGTGGCCGCTCTGTTGAGCCGGAGCATCAACGGATCCTTGCGACGCATGGGCACCCTGGTGCGCGCCGTGGCCGACGGCAAGCCCGATGGCGCGCTGCATGTAACCGGCGAGGGCGAGTTCTCGAAGTTGATGCGCGAGATGCTCGCGATGCGTGCCGCGGTCGAGCAGCGCGGGAAAACGATGCTCGACCACATCCAGCAGATCGAATCGGAACGGGTACGGCTGGCCGAGGATTCCCGCGTGAGGGAGGCAGCCACGGCGGCGCACGAACGCCAGCAGCGAGAACTGCAGCGAAGGCAACTCACGAGCGAGTTCGAGACGCAGGTCGCCGGCATCGTGGAATCCGTGGCCAATACGGTGTCCCACCTCAAGGACACAGCGGAGCGCATGGCGGCGAGCGCCGGCAACACCTCCCGGTGCAATCGACAGGCGAGCGACCTGGCGCGCCAGACCAGCAATGCGGCCATCGCGATTGCTCCGGGCGCGGCGCAGCTGACGGCGGCGGCCAGCGGTTTCCGGGACCATGCAGAGAATTCCAAGGCCCAGGCTCTTCGGGTCATCGAAGAGGCTGGCGAGGCGCGCGCTCAGATCGAATCGCTGGCGGGCGCAGCGGGCCGTATCGGCACCATCGCGGATCAAATCACCGCCATCGCGCGCAGCACATCGCTGCTGGCCGTCAATGCACGAATACAGGCGGCCCTCGCCGGCGAGGAAGGCAAGGGCTTTGCGGTGGTGGCGACCGAGGTCAAGGAGCTTGCGACCAAGACACGCGATGCGGTCGATGGGATCGCGGGACAAATCGATCACGTGACCAGCGTTGCGAAGCAGTCCGGAGACTTCCTGCAGCGCGTTCTTACCCGGATTGAGACGCTCGAAAGCGCGGCGACCAGCATCTGCAACTCAGCCGACGCACAGTGCGGATCCACGGCCGACATCGCGCACCGAATCTCCGAAATCAGCGCCTCGACACAGAGCGTGGCGCAGAACATCGATGCGGCTCAGGTCACGGCATGCGATACCGAGAGCATGGCGGCCACGGTCGTGCAGGCGGCCGAGCAAATGTCGAAGGAGGCTCTGCAACTCCAGGAGCAGGTCGCGAACTTCGTCCTGCAAATCCAAGATGTGGGCCAACATGCGGCGGCGGCCGGATCGAAAGGTGCCGATGCCGGTGTTGGAGATCGATTCATGGCTGTTGCGTAGCGAGAGTGCATTGATATGACACACGGTATCCGAGCGTTGATTACCATGGGATTCGCGCTCTGTCTCGCCGACGGCGCCGAGGCCATACCGGCCTTTGCCCAGCAGACCGGACAGGCCTGCTCGGTGTGTCACGTCGGCGCCTTCGGCCCTCAGCTGAAACCCTACGGCCGGGATTTCAAGCTGTACGGCTACACCGCCAGCGACGGCCAGAAGCACCTGCCTCCGGTGGCCCTGACTCTACAGACGAGCTTCACGCATACGGTTGGCGATCAGGACGGTCTCGTCGCTCAAGGTTTGAAGCCCAATGACAATTTCATCGGCGACGAGCAGGTGTCGGCCTATTACGGCGGGCGCTTGGGATATGGTATCGGGGCGTTCATCCAGGTGACCTATGAAGGCGCCGCTGCAAGCACGCATTGGGACAATCTGGACATCCGCTATGCCCACCCCACGCAGCTCTTTGGGCAGGACACGGTCTTCGGCATTACGGTGAACAACGATCCCACGATCGAGGATCTCTGGAACTCCCCGCCCGGCTGGGGGTTCCCCTACAATTCGTCGTCCATTGCCCCGTCGCCGTCCGCGGCCACCCTGGTCGATGGCGCTCTGGCCCAGGAAGTCCTCGGGGCGGGAGCCTATGCGATGTGGAACGATCTACTCTACGTGGAAGGCAGCGTGTACCGCAACCTCAGCCCCTACATGCTCGAAAGATTGGGCGTTGAGCCCGCCGGCGGCGAGGCCAACGATTCCTTTGGGGGTGGCATTCCCTATGGACGCATCGCGCTCGAGCATGCCACCGACAATCATTATTTCCAAACCGGCGCTTTCACGCTCGCGGCGGATCGGTATCCGGGAGGCGATCGCAGCACCGGCCGAGCGGATCACATCGTCGATCGGGCGGTCGATGCGAACTATCAATACCTCGGAAACAGCTCGCATTTCATTTCCGTGCACACGGTCTACATACACGAGAACGAGAATCTTCCGGCGGATCAGATTCTCAACGGAACTCTTGCCAACGACACCTTGCACGCCTTCCGCACGGATATGTCCTACAGCTTTCGGGACACGTGGACGCCCTCGGTACAATACTTCAGGACCGGAGGCTCGCGCGATGCGGCGCTGTGGGGCACACCGAACGGCAGCCCCGACACCCATGGCTTCATTGCGGAGATCGCCTACGTGCCGCTCGGGAAGCCGAAGTCCGTGACTCAGTGGATGAACGTCCGTGTTGCAGCCCAGTACGTGAGCTATCAGGTGTTCGACGGATCGGCCGGCGGAAGCTCGAAGAACAATACCCTGTACCTGAGCGTCTGGTTCGCGGTGGCTCCCCTGTACGGCGTCGAGAAGAACTTCATGCCGAGCCCTGCCGCGCATCAGTGACGGCGCTCCAGGGATTCGCGGGTCCTCGTGGCTAAAGCCGTGTACCCGTCCGCTCCGTTTTGCAGAGCCGCGAGTACAGCTTCAGATAGTTCTGGGCCATGTGGTGCGCGGTGAAGCGGCGGTCGAATTCGGCGCGGATGCGCTCCCGGTCCAGCGCACCGATCTGGCCGACCGCCTCGATGGCCTGCTGCTCGTTCTCCACGATGAACCCGGTGACACCGTCCTCGAGCACTTCGGGTACCGAGCCGTTGTTGAAGGCAATCACCGGCGTGCCGCAGGCCATGGCCTCGATCATCACCAATCCGAACGGCTCGCGCCAGGCGATCGGGAACAGCAACGCGGCGGCCTGCCCGAGGAAGGTGTTCTTCTGGCCCTCGCCGATTTCTCCGATGTACTCGATGCCCTTCTGGGATAGCAGCGGCTCGATGGTCGTCGCAAAATACTTCTCATCGACCCTGTCGACCTTGGCCGCGATCTTGAGCGGCATGCCGGATGCAACTGCGATCCTGATCGCGGCATCGGGAGCTTTCTCCGGCGAAATGCGCCCGAGGAATGCGAGATAGTCCCCGTCCCCGGGGCCCCGCCGCAGCAGATCCCGCGGCAAGCCGTGCGGAACCGTCGCGACATAGTTGGCCTCCGGCAGCGGCTCGCGCTGCGAGTCCGAAATGGACACCACCGGTATGTCGCCGTACAAACCATATAGCGGCGGCAATTCCGGCAGGTCGAGCCGGCCGTGCAGCGTGGTGACCGACGGCACACCAAGCCGCTTTAGCAGCGGATAACCGAAATAATCCAGATGCGCGTGAATCACGTCGAACTCGCGCGCGCGGCGCGCCACGACTTCCAACTGCATGAATACGGGCGCGAAGTAGTCCTTGACTGACGTATCGAGACGCAGTGCACGCGGCCAAATGGGGGCGAGCTTGGCCCTGGTTACGCTGTCGCCGGAGGCGAATAACGTCACATCATGCCCCATTGAAACCAAGGCGTCTGTCAGATAGGCCACGACCCGTTCCGTGCCACCGTACATTTTCGGCGGCACGGCCTCGATCAGCGGCGCGACTTGCGCGATTTTCATGCTCATTGCTCATGCATCGGACGTGCCGCTGCGCGCAAAGTTCCCGCGCTCCCGCCAGTCGGGGAACCCATGACCGCAGATCGACTCTGAAGAAAGATGTGCCTGCATTCCGACTGCAGGATTCGCCGCCGGGTAATTCCATTCTGACCCATGAGAGAGTCGATCCAGGAGTCTGCCGTGAACACATCCTCCTCGCCTGATTTCAGGCCAGACGATGCGGAGCCATCGCCGCAATACGCCATCGCCGCCGGCGCGACGCTGCAGGAACGCCGCACCTGCACCTTGAAACACGGCGACACCTTCGCGGTCTTCGATCCGCGCGGCGACATCGGCGGCGACCCCGGCAGCTCCCAAGGCCTGTATCACCTCGATACCCGCATCTTGTCCCAGTTCCAGCTGCTGCTCGAAGAAGCGCGCCCGCTGCTGTTGAGCTCCATGACCCAGGATGACAACGTCGTTTTCAGCGCCGACCTCAGCAATCCCGACTTGATGATCGGCGGCCATATTGCGCTGCGCCACGAGCAGATCCACCTGCACCGGATCAAATTCGTATGGAACGCCGCCTGCTTCGAGCGGTTGCTGGTGCGTAACTTCAGCGAACAATCTTTGAACGTGCGCCTGTCGGTGCGGTTCGCGTCGGATTTCGCGGACCTATTCGAGGTGCGCGGCGAGAGGCGCGCGGCTCACGGGGAGTCCTTCGCGGAGCTCGAAAATGATCACAGCGTGTTGCTCCGGTACCTGGGGTTGGACGGGATCGCGCGCGCGACCCGCCTGACGTTCGCGCCGGCGCCGAGAGCGCTCACCACGGCGCGCGCCGCCTACGAACTGACGCTGAAGCCGCATGAAGCACTGCGCATTTTCATGCGCTATGGGGTTCCCGAGACCACTGAGTGGAGCGATCGGGGATTCTACCGTCGGATGCGCGCTGCCCGCCACGCACTGCGCGAGTCGAGCGCGCGTGCGGCCAGCATCGACAGTTCCAACACCGTCTTCAATGAAATCCTGCGCCGCAGCGTATCCGACCTCTACATGCTGGTCACGGAGACGCCGCATGGCCTGTATCCGTATGCCGGAACGCCCTGGTTCAGCACCCCATTCGGTCGCGACGGCATCATCACCGCGCTCATGACGCTGTGGCTCGATCCCACCATCGCGAAAGGCGTACTGCACTTTCTCGCGGCTACCCAGGCCACCGCAAGCGAGCCGGAGCGTGATGCCGAACCCGGCAAGATACTTCACGAGATGCGGCATGGAGAGATGGCCAATATGCGGGAAGTCCCCTTCGGCCGCTATTACGGCAGCGTCGACTCGACGCCGCTGTTCGTTCTGCTGCTCGGGGAGTATTTCGTCCGCACCGGCGACTTGGACACGGTACGCGCGTTGTGGCCGAACGCCGAAGCCGCCCTGCAGTGGATCGACATCTACGGCGATCGCGACAAGGACGGCTTCGTCGAGTACTACCGGCAAACTCGGGAGGGTTTGGCAAATCAGGGGTGGAAGGATTCGCACGATGCGGTCTTTCACAGCGACGGCCGAACGGCGCAAGGCCCCATCGCATTGTGCGAGGTGCAGGCCTATGTGTATGGCGCGAAGCGCCACGGCGCCTTGCTCGCGGGCGCGCTCGGCCTGCACGCGCGCGCCGCGGGCCTGCAGGCGCAGGCGACGGCTTTGCGGCACCGCTTTGAGAACGCATTCTGGTGCGACGATCTATCCGTGTATGCGCTGGCGCTCGATGGGGACAAGCAGCCTTGCCGCGTGGTCTCGTCGAACTCGGGGCAGGTGCTGCTGACAGGCATGGCGTCGCCGGAACGCGCGCACCGCATCGCGCAGACGCTGCTCTCGCCGTCGATATTCAGCGGCTGGGGCATCCGCACCGTTGCTTCATCCGCCGCCCGCTACAACCCGATGTCGTATCACAATGGGTCGGTGTGGCCGCACGACAACGCCCTGATCGGCATGGGGCTCGCCCGTTACGGCGAAAAATGGGCCGCATGCGCGATATTCAGCGCCATGTTCGACGCGGCGTCGTACATGGACCTGCGCCGCCTGCCCGAGCTTTATTGCGGCTTCGTGCGGCGCCAGCGCAACGCTCCCACGCAGTACCCGGTGGCCTGTTCCCCCCAGGCGTGGGCGAGTGCGGCACCGCTGTGCTTGTTGAAGGCGACGCTCGGGCTGGAGTTGTTTGACGATAGCCGCGAGGTGGCATTTCACCGGCCCATGCTGCCCGATTTCATCGATCATCTGCACCTGCGCAACCTGCGCCTGCGCGATGGCTCGGTCGACGTCATCCTTCATCGCTATGGCGCAGGTGTCGCGGCGACGGTGACGCGGCGCGACGGCGACGTCATCGTCGTGGTTCGGCACTAACAGGCTATCTGCGCGGTCGAGTCTCCGGCATGACCCACGCGACGAGCACGGCCAGCGCGCCAATGGCGAGAAGCGCAAAGTACGCCGACCGCGTGCCGTAATGATCGGCCATCCAACCCGCGGCGGGGGTGCTCAGCGTGCCGCCAATGCCGATTCCAAACCCCACGGCGCCCAGCGCCAGATTGAAGTGTCCCGAGCCGCCCGCCACGTCGCTTACGATCAGGGGCACCATGATGCCGAAGCACGCGGCCGCGATGCCGTCGAACACCTGCGCAGCCACCAAGACCGAGGGACTCTGGGTCATTGCGAACACGAGACAGCGCAAGGGCAGCATGCTGAAGCCGACCACCAATACGATGCGCCGCCCGTAGCGCTCCGCAAAGCGCCCTACCGCCGGGGAGGCCAGCGCGACGACGACCTGCGGCAGCACGATGCACGCCGCGATCAGCAGGCTCGGGTTCGAGCCCCGCGCGGTCAGGGTGCCGCTGACCAGCATCAGGGTGGGCGCATTGGCGAACGTGAAGAGCAGCGCGCCGATGCAGAACATCAGGAGCCGCCGATCGACCAGAATCCCCGCTTGGCGTTCCCGGCTCTCCCGCGCTTTCCGGGGCCCGGGGTGCAACTCGGTACGGGCCACCGCCTTGCGCCGCAGCGGCAACAGGGTCAACAGGGCCGGCAATGTAAGGACCGCGGTCAAATAGAACACCGCCCGCTCCGAGACGTACTGGCCGCAAGCGCCCATCAGCGCCGCGCCCAGACCGTTGCCGATACCCGCGTAGCGCGCGTTGCGCCCGAGCCGCAATCCCATGCCAAAACGGCCTGCAATCACCAGACTCATCGCGGCAATAGCCGGGCCCAGCGTACAGCTCGAGATGCCATGCAGGACCTCCGCCAGGTACACGAACAAGGGAATCGGATCGATGGCGAACATCAGCGCGCTGACCGTGAATACCAGCACGCTGAAGGCCGCGACACGTGCCTTGTTCGGGATGATATCCACGAGAGCTCCCGCCGGCACCTGGCTGGCCATGGAGCTGACCGTGCCGATGCTGAGCGCCAAGCCAATGGCCGTTTGAGTCCAGCTTTGGCTGCTCAAATAGACGGCGATGAAGGGACCAAAGCCGGTTTGGATGTTTGCGACGAAGAGATTGAACCAATCCAGCCCGCGGCCGGCGCCTGCCGCAGGTGAACCCGCCGAACCGCGAGGTTCCACGGGAACTGGGCTTTTACCCGTCGCAGAGGTTTCGCCCGTTGCCGGCATGAGGTCACTGCGGCTTATTGTTGGTAGCCGCCGCCGGCCCCATCAGGGTTTGCGGGCGCAACGAGTCCTTGTACTCGGGAGCGGCCTTCAATTTGTCGCGCCCGACGTTCAATACCACGGTCGGATTGTCGCCGCCGGCAGTGAAGCGCAACAGCGGCCAGTCCACCGCGATGCGGCGGTCACCGACCCCCAAGAAACCGCCGAAGTCGATGATGGCCACGCGTACCTGTCCGCCCGCATCGGCGAGCACATCGACGACCCGCCCGAGATCCTCGCCTTTCGGCCCGCGCACACGCTTGCCGAGGATGGACATCACCGGCACCGGCATGGCCCCCACGTGCGCGGGCCCGGCCGCGGGCGGAGTTCCCGCCGCTGCGCTGCGCGCCTTCGTCACAGCTTCATTGGGGACCGGCTTCGGCTTCGATTTGACTTCCTTTGGCTTCGACTTGTTCTCCGGCGACACGCACGGAGGCGCTTGCGCCGAGGCACCATCCCTCGGCGGAGGTTTGGCCTCGGCAGGTTCGGCAGACGAAGCGGGATTTTCCGCCGAGGCTGGATTCTCGGGCGACGCAGCGTTCTCCTCGGGCGCCGGCTCGGGGGCCGGATTTTGTACTTGGGGCGGACCCTGAGGGAGCGGAGCGGGTCGCAGGCCCGTGCAGGACGCCAGCACCGTCGCCGATACCAGGACCGTGCAGCAACGCATCGGGTTCATGACAGGTCCTCTGCGCCGACTCTCAGCTGGCGTGCGTACATGCGGCTGTAGAAGCCCGTGGCCTGCATCAACCGCCGCGGTGGACCATCCTCGACGATGCGCCCTCGATCGATGACCACGATGCGATCGAACGAATCGAGGGTCGATAGGCGGTGAGCGATGGCGATCACGGTGCGGCCCCTGAACAACCGCGCCAAGGCCTCCTGGATCGATTGTTCGGATTCCGTGTCGAGCGCCGATGTCGCCTCGTCCAACAGCACGATGGGGGAATCCATCAGAAAGGCCCGCGCAATCGCCAGACGCTGGCGCTGACCGCCCGAGAGGCTCATGCCGCGCTCGCCGACCAGGGTATTGAACCCTTCGGGCAGCTGATCGATGAATTCCGTGCACTTCGCCGCCTCGACCGCCCGGAAGACTTCTGCGTCGCTCGCGTCGGGACGCCCATAGCGCAGATTTTCCAAGACGGAGCGGTACAACAGCGAGATATCCTGCTGCACGACGGCGATCGAACTGCGCAGGCTATCCTGGGTCACCCTGGCGATGTTCTGACCGTCGATCAGGACCTCTCCGGCATCCGGATCGTAGAGCCGCTGCAGCAGCGCGACGATCGTGGACTTGCCGGCGCCGGAGCGGCCGACCAGCCCGATTTTTTGCCCCCCTGGCACGTCCAGCATGAAATTCCGCAGCACGTGCTGGCGGTTCGGATAGCTGAAGCTGACGTCGCGGAAACTGATCTGTCCGGCGCCGATCAGGAGCGGCTTGGCATCGGGCGCGTCCTGCATTTCGTGCGGCAGTCCGAGCACCTGCACGGCCTCGCCGAGCTTGGCGAACTGTTGCACCATGTCCACCATCGCCATGGCGAAATCGCGTGACGCATGCAATACCGTGAATCCCAGCGTCGTCGTCAACACCACATCGCCCGTCGAGATCTGATGGAGGCGCCATAGCTCGACCGACCACACGAGCACCCCCGCGGTCACGGCGAACACCGTGACCGCGTGCACCAGCCGCAGCCGCTCCAACGACCGCAGGCTGGCGCGCTGCGCCCGCATCTCGACCTCGATTTGCAGGGAAAGGCGCCGCTGCTCGCGGCGCACTGCGCCGAATGCGCGTACCAGACCGATGTTGCTCACGATGTCGGTGAGATCGCCGCTCACATGGGCCGCCTGGCCGGCGAAGCTCTGATGCAGTTCGCGCCCTTGCGAGGCCAGCCAACCGATGGCGGCGCCCAGGGCGGCGACCACTATCAGCAGCACGGCGGTGAGCCGCCAATTGATCGTGCCCAGTACGATGATGCTGCCGATCACCGCGGCGCCGGGCGGTATCGTGGTCCAGGTGATCGAGTTCTCGATCTGCCAGGCGGCATTGGCGGCAGCCGTGATGCGGCCGGCCAGCGCGCCGGGAAACTGCTCGACGAAGTATCGTGCCCCCTGTCCCGAGAGGTGGTCGAACAGATCGAGCCGTATGTCGCCCCCCACGGCGACGAAGGCGTGAGTCGACGCCCAACCGGCGAGGCGCCACAACAGATTGTCTCCCGCGACGAGCGCCAAGAGCGTTCCAACGGCGCCCCATAGCACGCGCGAGCCGGGATCCCGGGTTCCCAGCACGTCCACGAGGTACTTCACCGCGTACTGCGAAGCGACTGCGCACCCGACCGCCGCCAGAACCGCGATCAGCACGATGGCGTGGCTCAGGATCCGCCGCCGTACATACCGACCGAGAAAGCTGATCGCGCCGTAGGAAGCATAGCCTGGCAGGGCCATGGAGAGTTCGCTCCGCCCAATCGGGTGAGAACCCTATTCTTAGACAATGAATGACGTCGACCGGCCGGATAAGCCTGCCAGTCGATGTCAGCGTCCGCTGACAGGCTCGCTACTCGCGTACAATTCGTCTCTGAATTCACATGACCCACAGGAGGTTCACATGACCCGCCAGGATGGCGCGATGCGCATCGTGAGCATGGGTCACGCGGTCTTTGCGGTCACGCTCATCGGGCTCGGCATCCTGGGCCTGGTCAAAGGCGATTTTGCCGCGATGTGGCAGCCGGTGCCCAAGGGAGTGCCCATGCGCGAGGCACTGGCCTATCTCTGCGCCTTCATCTGCGTTTCCGCCGGACTGGGCCTGCTCTGGCCGCGCACCGCCGCCCTCGCCTCTCGCACGCTGCTCGCCATGCTCCTGGTTTGGATGCTGCTGCTGAGAGTGCCGGAACTTCTCCGCGCGCCCACGGCGCAAGTCTCCTGGTCGGGCTGCGGCGAAGCGGCCGTGATGGTGGCGGGCGCCTGGGTCCTATATTCCTGGTTCGCCGCCGACTGGGACAGAAAGCGCTTCGGTTTCGCCACCGGTCTGCGCATCGCGAGGGTGCTCTACGGCCTGGCCTTGATCCCCTTCGGCATGGCCCACTTCACGTATTTCAAAGAGACCGTTGCACTGGTGCCCGACTGGCTGCCCTGGCATTCGGCCTGGGCTGCTTTCACGGGCTGCGCCTTCATTGCGGCGGGCGTGGCCATGCTCACCGGGGCGTATGCCCGACTGGCCGCCGCGCTCTCGGCGTTGCAGATGGGCTTGTTCACGCTGCTGGTATGGATGCCCATCCTGGCCGCAGGCTCCCAGGACGCCTCGCAGTGGAGCGAGGCCGTCATCTCATGGGCGCTGACGGCGGGCGCCTGGGCGGTGGCGGATTCCTACCGCGGCATCCCGTGGCTCGCACTGAACAGGCGCTAGGCTGGCGCCGACCCCATCGGCCGCGCTGCCGCGGACGCGGAATGACGCCTACCAAATTCCGCCGAGCGCGACGGTGATCGCTTCCCCGTTGACGGCCCCGGCCGCGTCGCTGCACAAGAACGCGATCACCTGCGCCACCTCGCGCGGCTCCAGCACCCGATTCTGCGGGTAGATCGCGGCGCGCTCGCGCCATACCTGCTCGACGCTGATGCCGCGCCGCTCGGCCTCCGTCGTGGCGGAACGCTCGGCCATGGCCGTCCGCACCCAACCGGGCAGCACTGCGTTGGACGTGACTCCGAAGGGCCCCGCATCTTGGGCGAGCGCGCGCGCCAGCCCGATGACTCCATGCTTGGAAGCCGTATACGCGCTGCCGCTGCGTTCCGCCTTCTCGCCGGCAGTCGAGCTGGTGAACACCACGCGTCCGAACCCGCGCTTGCACATGCCGCCCACGGTCAACCGGGCGAGTTCGAACGGTCCGTCCAAGTTGATGCGCATGGTTTCGCGCCAGACCTGCGGATCCTGCTCCCATACCAGCCGTTCGTGGGCCGAGCCGATGCCGTGGTTGACGACCAGCAGGTCGATCGGCCCCAGCCGCCGCTCGGTTTCAGAAACGGCCACTGCGCAGCCCTCGGCGGTGCCGAGATCGGCCACGACGTATTCGAGCCCGACGGACGCCAGCTCCGTTGCGCTGCGCGACACCACCATCACGCGCGCGCCTGCACCCGACAACAGGAACGCCGCCTCGCGTCCGATGCCCCGGCTCCCGCCCGTCACCAAAGCCACGCGTCCCGTCATTCAAGCCCCCGGGTGAGCCCGGCTAACGATGCTGCCTGATCAGATCCATCGTCCGAGCTCGCCCCGACATTCGCGGCAAGCGGACGCCTTGGATGCCATCGAGCGGGGCGGCGGCATAGGCCGCATTGAACCGCGACAGGGCCGCCGCCAACCGCGGCACGCCCGAGGTCGCGGGCGCATCGGTGCTCACGACCGTCAGCAACACGTCGGTGGGTTGGTACGCGATCGCATAGGCTTCGGTGCCATTGATGGTCAGGCCGTTGACCGCGGCGAACGTCCCGGTCCCGGAGCTGAAATTCAGGATTTTGAAGGTCGAACCCACGGTGGGAACGAAGCCCGAGGCTTGGGCGATGTTGAGGGTCCCGCCGAGAGCGGCGGTGGTGGCATTGAATTGATCGAACTTCGTGCCTGCCGTGCCGCCGATCGTAATGTCGAGACTGCCCCCGGCGTTCTGCGTGTAGGCGCCGGAATCCGTCAAGGTTCCGGTCTTGGCCGCGGAGGCGCCGGGGGTAATGACCCCGCTCGATGTGAGGTTCCCGCTGATGGTACCCGCGCCGAACAGCGCCCCGGCGGACAGCGCCACCCCGCCCGCGGCGGCCAGCGTGCCGGTATCCGTCGTCGTGCCGCCCGTCTGCGTGAACGCGCCCGACCCGCCGACGGTGAAGGTGCTCCCGCTGCCGACGGTGAACGTGCCGGCATTGGAGAAGTTGCCCGCCGTCGTGAGGGAACGCTTGCCCGCCAGGGCGAGGGTGCCGGTGGCTGCGTTTGCCGAGAGATTTGCCAGCGCATTGGCGCTGTTCGTCGAATTGAGAATCTCGGATGCCGTCCCGGTGAGGGTGACCTTGGCCGCGTTGGTCACGATGTTGGCGCCGGCGAATTCGAGCGTGCCGCTCACGTCGAAGGTGCCGGCCGTCAGCGTGGTGCCCTTGAAATTAGTGAGCGCGCCGCCGACGGCGAAGGTGCTGCCCGCCCCCACCGTCAGGGTGCCCTTGTTCGTGAATTTGCCCGACGTCGTGAAATCGGCATCGCCGGCGAGCGTAAAGCTGCTCTTGGCCGGGTTGTCCGCGAAATTTGCAAGGCCGTTGGTGCTGGTGGTCGAGTTTTCGATCTCGGCGGATGTTCCGGTGAGCGTGATGTTCGCGGCGTTGGTCACGATGTTCGCGCCGGCGAATTCCAGAATTCCCGTGACATCGTAGGTACCGCCGGTGAGCGTCGTCCCCGCGAAGTTGGTGAGCGAGCTCGCCGGGGCGACTGCGAACGTGCTGCCCGGGCCCACCGACAAGGTGCCGTTATTGGTGAATTTTCCGGCGGTCGTGTAATTGGCGCCGCCCAGGAGGCTGAAGCTCCCGGCCGCAGCGATGGTCCCCAAGTTGGTGAGGGCATTCTTGTTGGAGGCATCGACGATGGAACCGGAGCCCGTTACCATGACATTGGCCGCATCGGTCGCGATCTCGCCGCCCGTGGTGCCCAGCTGGTCGATCTCCAAGGTTCCGGCCGTACTGTAGGTGCCGCCCGTCAGGGTGCCGGAGGCGTAGTTGCTGAAGGTGCCTCCGGACAGATGCATGACATCGCCGCCTGCCACTTCGAGGGTGCCGCTATTCGTCAGCGCGACCGTCTGAATCAGCATTCCGGCCGATCCGTTGGCATCGATGGTCCCGGAGTTCACCAGCGTGAGCGAGCCGTTGCCGATGTGTCCCGCACCCGAAATCGTCTCCTCGTTCGTCAACGTGTCGGTTCCCGTCGCTCCGTAGATGTAGTTCAGCGTGCTGTTGGTCAGCGTCACCGTCCCGCCGCTCAAGGTCACATTCGTCCCATCCACCACCAGGCTCGTGTTGTTCACCCCGCTGTTCACCTGCACCGTCCCCAGGGTCGGATAGCTGCCCGCCAACAGGTTCAACACCGCCCCGTTGTCGATCTTCAATATCCCGCCCGCCGGGTTCGTGATCGTCCCGCCCAGCGTGTTGCTGCCGGCGAGCGCCTCGATCGTGCCCGTCGCGCTGTTGGCGAGCGTCCCACCCTGGATGATGCCGTTGTCCAACTGCAGCGTCGAAGCCCCCGTCAGCGTCACCGTCCCGCCGTTCACCGTCGCCGCCTCCACCTGCAGCGTCCCGGTGTTCGCCAGCAAGTTCCCACCCGTGTTCGTCACCGTCGTCCCATACACCTCCAGCGTCGAACCCGCCGTCGTCTCGATCGTCCCGGTGTTGGTCGTCCCGCCATTGGGGTAGATCACCATCCCCGCCGTGCCGTTCGAGTCGATGGTCCCGGAGTTCACCAGCGTGAGCGAGCCGTTGCCGATGTGTCCCGCACCCGAAATCGTCTCCTCGTTCGTCAACGTGTCGGTTCCCGTCGCTCCGTAGATGTAGTTCAGCGTGCTGTTGGTCAGCGTCACCGTCCCGCCGCTCAAGGTCACATTCGTCCCATCCACCACCAGGCTCGTGTTGTTCACCCCGCTGTTCACCTGCACCGTCCCCAGGGTCGGATAGCTGCCCGCCAACAGGTTCAACACCGCCCCGTTGTCGATCTTCAATATCCCGCCCGCCGGGTTCGTGATCGTCCCGCCCAGCGTGTTGCTGCCGGCGAGCGCCTCGATCGTGCCCGTCGCGCTGTTGGCGAGCGTCCCACCCTGGATGATGCCGTTGTCCAACTGCAGCGTCGAAGCCCCCTTCAGCGTCACCGTCCCGCCGTTCACCGTCGTCGCCTCCACCTGCAGCGTCCCGGTGTTCGCCAGCAAGTTCCCGCCCGTGTTCGTCACCGTCGTCCCATACACCTCCAGCGTCGAACCCGCCGTCGTCTCGATCGTCCCGGTGTTGGTCGTCCCGCCGTTGGGGTAGATCACCATCCCCGCCGTGCCGTTCGAGTCGATGGTCCCGGAGTTCACCAGCGTGAGCGAGCCGTTGCCGATGTGTCCCGCACCCGAAATCGTCTCCTCGTTCGTCAGCGTGTCGGTTCCCGTCGCTCCGTAGATGTAGTTCAGCGTGCTGTTGGTCAGCGTCACCGTCCCGCCGCTCAAGGTCACATTCGTCCCATCCACCACCAGGCTCGTGTTGTTCACCCCGCTGTTCACCTGCACCGTCCCCAGGGTCGGATAGCTGCCCGCCAACAGGTTCAACACCGCCCCGTTGTCGATCTTCAATATCCCGCCCGCCGGGTTCGTGATCGTCCCGCCCAGCGTGTTGCTGCCGGCGAGCGCCTCGATCGTGCCCGTCGCGCTGTTGGCGAGCGTCCCACCCTGGATGATGCCGTTGTCCAACTGCAGCGTCGAAGCCCCCTTCAGCGTCACCGTCCCGCCGTTCACCGTCGCCGCCTCCACCTGCAGCGTCCCGGTGTTCGCCAGCAAGTTCCCGCCCGTGTTCGTCACCGTCGTCCCATACACCTCCAGCGTCGAACCCGCCGTCGTCTCGATCGTCCCGGTGTTGGTCGTCCCGCCGTTGGGGTAGATCACCATCCCCGCCGTGCCGTTCGAGTCGATGGTCCCGGAGTTCACCAGCGTGAGCGAGCCGTTGCCGATGTGTCCCGCACCCGAAATCGTCTCCTCGTTCGTCAACGTGTCGGTTCCCGTCGCTCCGTAGATGTAGTTCAGCGTGCTGTTGGTCAGCGTCACCGTCCCGCCGCTCAAGGTCACATTCGTCCCATCCACCACCAGGCTCGTGTTGTTCACCCCGCTGTTCACCTGCACCGTCCCCAGGGTCGGATAGCTGCCCGCCAACAGGTTCAACACCGCCCCGTTGTCGATCTTCAATATCCCGCCCGCCGGGTTCGTGATCGTCCCGCCCAGCGTGTTGCTGCCGGCGAGCGCCTCGATCGTGCCCGTCGCGCTGTTGGCGAGCGTCCCACCCTGGATGATGCCGTTGTCCAACTGCAGCGTCGAAGCCCCCTTCAGCGTCACCGTCCCGCCGTTCACCGTCGTCGCCTCCACCTGCAGCGTCCCGGTGTTCGCCAGCAAGTTCCCGCCCGTGTTCGTCACCGTCGTCCCATACACCTCCAGCGTCGAACCCGCCGTCGTCTCGATCGTCCCGGTGTTGGTCGTCCCGCCGTTGGGGTAGATCACCATCCCCGCCGTGCCGTTCGAGTCGATGGTCCCGGAGTTCACCAGCGTGAGCGAGCCGTTGCCGATGTGTCCCGCACCCGAAATCGTCTCCTCGTTCGTCAGCGTGTCGGTTCCCGTCGCTCCGTAGATGTAGTTCAGCGTGCTGTTGGTCAGCGTCACCGTCCCGCCGCCGCTCAGCGTGACATTGGAAGCTCCGATCACCAATTCAGTATTGTTGACCGTGGAGCCGAGAGACACCGTGCCGCCGTTGGTGATACCGGTACCGACAATCGTCAGCGCCTCGCCGTTCTCGATATCGAGGGCGTTGCTCGAAGCGACGGTCAGATTGCTGATCGTGACCGGCGTGTTCAAATACACCAGCGAACCGTTGTTGATGGTCACGTCATAGGTGGAACCCGACGGCACGCCATTGTCGGGGACCACGTCGCCCGACCAGTTACCGGCAACGTTCCACAATCCGCCGGAGGCACCGGTCCAGCTTTCACTGGTCTGGGCACTGGCCCAGTCGGAGGCCACGAGCAGCCCGAGAAGGAGAAGCATTCCGGTCTGCGCCGGTGTACGGGCACTCGCTCTCGATCTACTCATGTAACTACCCCTGATGGTTTAATTGGTATGGATTCTTTAATTTCTGGAGTCGCGCGGCGCGGCGGCAATGGCCCGCACCGGATTTATTCGTAACCAGCATCCCCCGGCGTGCGCCGCTGCGCGTCGCTGTCGGCCATCCTATACGCTCGGCTTTTGGCCATGTAAATAACGTCGACGTTATGTCGCATGCTCGCCATTCTGCTATGGTCATCAACGGGGGTAGAGACGCATCGGGAAGGTGAATGTCAGGCTGCGAGGGTCGATCTTGAACCGTACCCGTATTTTGGTAGCCCTGTTGGTGCTCGTGGTGCTGGTGCAGGTGTTTCCGGAGCGGGCGACGCTGATCAAGCTGATTTGGGTGAGTGCGGCCGCGCTCACTACCCTGGTGTGGGCTGCCATGCGGTATGCAGCGCTGCGCAAGCGGAAGTCGGCGGAGGCGGCGCAACAAGCCGCGGACGAGCTCGAATATCGGCGATACCGGGAAGAATTGGACATAATCCGTACGCGCTTCGATCCACAGCGGGATTTGGAGGACCCCACCTCCCTGTCGCCCGAATACCGCGACGCACTGACTGCCTTGCACGACAAGCATCACGCCATGCTCGAGCGGAAATTCGGGCCGCGCTAGCCGCAGCCCGCCGCGAGCCCATGGCGTCGGATGCTCAGCCGCGCCCGACGAATGGCATCTGCGTCGCCATGACCGTCATGAACAGGACGTTCGCCGACAGCGGCAAGTTGACCATGGCCATGAAGGTATCCGTGACCGAGGACATCTCCATGCGCGCCTCGGGGCGGACGCTGCCGTCCGCCTGAGGAACTCCGCGGGTCATGGCGGCCGTCATGTCGCTTTCCACGTTGCCGATATCGATTTGGCCGACGGCGATGTCGAACGCACGCCCATCCAGAGCCGCGGCGCGCGTGAGTCCGGTGACCGCATGTTTGGTCGCCGTGTAGGCGATCGACTTGGGACGCGGCGCGTGGGCGGAAATGGATCCGTTGTTGATGATGCGTCCGCCTCGCGGCGTCTGTTCCCGCATGAGCCGAAATGCGCCGGCCAGGCAGTAGAAGGCGCCGCTCAAATTGGTATCCACCGCCTGCCGCCAAGCGCTCGCTTCCAGGTCATCGGGCAGCGCCGCGCGGGTTGCCGTACCCGCGTTGTTGAAGAGCAGATCCAATCGGCCGAAACGGTCGCGAATCTGCCGAAACAGATCGGCTACCGAGCCCTCCATCGACACATCGCAGGCGATGGGGGCGCCTCGATCAGCCGCAGTGCCCGCCGAGGCGATGGCGGACTGCAACGTCTGCAGGCGACGGCCCGCAAAGATCACCTGCCATCCGGCGTCGAGCAGCGCGAGCGCACAGCCGCGCCCGATGCCGCTGCCGGCTCCGGTGACCAGTGCCACTCGGCGTTTCGAACTCATGTGCTGATCCTCCCTGTCGCAGGGCGTGGCCGGCGGGTATCCTACCGGGTGCGGAGCTGCGGACCTCCGCGATCTCATCGCAACAAGGAATCCTACTCCATGAACATCATCGTTTCTCGGCTGGCTTTGGCGGCAACCGTGGCCATTGCGTTCAGCAGCTCGGCCGCGCCCACCGTGTCGGACCCCGCGCTCGTCGCGGCGGTGGCGGACCCGGGACGGACGGCATCCTTCGTGGCACGCGACCCGGCGCGCCATCCCGCCAAGGAGCTTGCATTCTTTGGCATCAATCCGACGATGACCGTGGTGGAACTGTGGCCGGGCGGCGGCTACTGGACCGAGATATTGGGCCCCTACCTCGCCAAGGGCGGCGGCACTTACTATGCGGCGCTCAACGCCCCGGGTAATGCCGAGGAGGACAAGGGAGTCGAGCGCTGGCGGACGCGCATGGCTGCCGAGAAGGGTCGGGTGGGCACGATTCACGAGACCGTCCTCGGGGCCGGACATTTCGACATTGCCCCCGCGGAGTCGGCCGATCTGGTGCTGACCTTCCGCAACCTGCACAACTGGATGGATGGCGGCTACGCGGATCAAGTGCTGGCCGCGGCCTTCAAGGCTTTGAAGCCGGGCGGCATTCTCGGGATCGAAGAGCACCGCGGCCGCAACGACAAGCCGCAGGATCCAAAAGCGGCGGATGGTTATGTACGCCAGGACTATGCCGTCGCTCTGGCCAAGAAGGCGGGTTTCGCGCTGGTCGCCTCGTCCGAAATCAATGCGAATCCGAAGGACACCAAGGACTGGGTGGATGGCGTGTGGACGCTGCCGCCCACGCTCTCGCAGGGCGACAAGGATCGGACCAAGTATCTTGCCGTCGGCGAAGCGGACAACTTCGTGTTGAAGTTCCAGAAACCCCTTCACTAGCCGATCCGGCCCTGGGCGCACGCACGCCGGGCGTCCGCGACCCCGGGGAGTTCCGGGCGTGAGTCTCGCGGGCCCGGTTAGATTTCCGGGCCGATGACGATGGGCGATCCGTCGCTGAATCGCGATACGCGAAATGCGGCGGTGTCCACCGACGGCGCTTGGTTGGCGGCAAGCTGTGCCGCCAGACGGCCCGCGGCAGGCGCGATACCGAAGCCGTGGCCGGAGAAGCCGCTCGCCACGATCAGCCCGGGAATCGCGCCCACTGCACTGATGTAGGGCACGACATCCGGCGTGACGTCGATGTATCCGGCCCACTGCTGCACGATGTGCGCGCCGCGGAACCTGGGGTAGAGTCGGATCATGGCCTCGAGCGCCACCCGATTCATGGCGGCGTTGGGGGCGGGATCCAATACCCGCGTCTTTTCGAAGGGACTTGGGGCCTCCAGGGACCAGCGTCGCGGAGTGAGGATTTCACTCAACGTTTGCCCATTGAGGCGCGGCTTGAGCGCGCCGCGCTCCTTGGCAATGGTGGGTGTGAACTCGCGCAGGAACCGCAATGAATCCGGCACCACCGGCACCACGTAGCCTGATCCCCGCGCGATCGTGTAGCCTCCGTCCAACCGCTTTCGATAACCCAGATCGTTCATGTACGCGCACGCTTCCGGACCGTCGCTGATCGGCGCCGTCCGCATCACCGACGACAGAACCTTCAGCTGCGGCAATCGAATTCCCACGCTTCCGCAAAACAAGCTGGTCCAGGCGCCGCCCGCGAGAATCACGGAATCGCAGGCGATGCGCCCCCGCTCCGTGACGACGCCGCTCACCCGCCCCGCCCCGCGCTCGATGCCGCGCACCGCGCAGTGCGCCAGAATCACGGCGCCCTTGCGCTGCGCCGCGCGCGCGATGGCGGGCGCCGCCTTTTGCGGTTCGGCGCGGCCGTCGGACGCCACGTACAGCGCGCAACGATAGGCGCGGCTGGCGCCCGGCATCAGCGCCTTCAATTCTTCAGTGCGCACGATGCGCGCGCCCACGTCATAGGGACGCGACATCGCGAGCCACGCGGTGAAGCGCTGCTCGTCCTCCTCGGTGTTGCCGACGTACATGACGCCGCAGGTGCGAAAGCCCGTCTCGCTCTCGGTGAGCCGGTCCATATCGCGCCACAGCCGGAGGCTTTCGGTGATGAGAGGCATTTCCCGTTCGTCGCGGCCGGCCTGCCGGCACCATCCCCAATTGCGGCTGGACTGTTCGCAGGCCACATAGCCTTTTTCGCACAGCACGACCGGAATGCCCTGGGAGGCGAGCGTGAATGCGGCGCAGGTGCCGATGATTCCTCCGCCGATGACCACCACGGCGCTCGAGGCCGGCAGGACTTCATCGGAGGTTACGGAATCGACGTAGGGACCCATGTCCTCCCATTATAGGCCGGACATGCCGCAGGATATCGGGATCCTGGCGGCCGATGCACTCAGGCGCTCTTCTGGAATTCCGCGAGCGTGTTCGCCTCGAGTTCGAACAGTCTACGGACGCTCTCGCGTTCCGACATGCGATCGAAATGGGCGAGGCAGCCGGCGAATCCGGCAACGTCCACTTTGAATTGAGTGGCCCGGCGAAAACTCCAGAAAAAATAGGCGTCGGCGAGGCTGAAGCGGTCGAAGAACCAGTCGCGGCCGCGCAGCAGGTCGTCCGCCAGCTTCAACCGTTCCAGGAGCATCTTGTGGGCCGCGCGCCGCACCCCATCCTCCGATCCCGGAATGTCGCAGTACCTCTGCGGCAGGGCATTCGGAGTCAGGAACGGATGCAGGCCCGAGGCGCACCAGGCCAGCAGCGAAATCGCCTGGTACCGGGCCCATCCGGACTCAGGCAACAAGCGCGCGTGCGGGAACTGCCCGTCTATCCACTGCAGTATCGCCACGTTCTCCGTCAGCGGCCGCCCGTCGACCACGAGCACCGGAACGGCGTGTTTCGGATTGATGCGAAGATAGTCCTCGGTCAGGTGCATTCCCTTCGCGAAATTGACCGGCCGAACCTCGAAATCCGCGCCCGCCTCCGTCAATGCGATATAGGTCGCCGTCGCGCAGGAGACAGGAGCGTAATACAGCACGATGTTCATATAGCCTCCGCCCCGCAATGGGGCTCAGTGTAAGCGATTGAAATCCGCCGAGCCCCGCGCTGTCACGGCGGCGAGGGAGCCGCCGCCACCCGTTCCCAGACCTTTCTGCGCACGGTCTCCCGGCCGGGATCCCCGGTGCGCACCGTCAGCACCAGGCGGCCCCCCTCGAGTGACGCGGTCTGCGCATAACTCATGCCGGTTTCTTCCGGAATGAGCGAGGATTCGAGATGATGCGTGACCGTCGATGTCGCCGCATCGTAATCCCAGGTTCCATAGTACGAGTAGTAGGTGTCGAAAGCCTGCGCCGTCAGCCGCGCGCTCCCGCGAACCTCAGGAACCCGAACCGCGGCAATTCGCGGGCCCCGGCGTCGCGGAGCGCCGATCTGCACGCTCATCCATCCGGAGGGATCGTACACGATGAGCCCGGAGGAGCCGTCCTGGTAGAATGGGTCGGTCGTCTCCCCGTGCGGACCGCGGTAATCGATCTCGATGAGCCGCCACGCGCCCACGAGCCGCTCGCCGCCCGCCTGAGGTACCGGCCGGCGCTCGGGCGTCGGGAAGGCGAGCACATTGCTCGTGTAGGTCTCCTGCACCTCGCTGAACGGGGTGCCGTTCTCCAGGGCGAGGATGGCGCGATGCTGAATCACCTCCGGTGGCATCGCAAGTTCTGCCGAACCCGTAACCGGGGCCCCCTGGGTTTCCCAACCTTCCGGAAGCGGCCACCACAGTAGCGTGGAGGACAGCGTGTGGCGCTTGAAGAGCAGCGCCTGCACGGCCCTGCCGAAGGGCAGGTCGGTGGTATCCAGCACGTGGTTCATCTCGGGCGTCAAGCGGCCGGGCACGTACCAATTGTCGGCTTCGGAGAGCACCAGGGCGCCGCAACGGAGCCGGACGCGGCGGTGGCGGACCGGTTCGCCCGCCGTCACGGCGAGGTCGCGGCGCTGTTCGGACGTTGGCGGGTCGTCGCCTGCGGCAACACGGTCGGCGACAATGCGCGCGGGCGAGGCGAGAGCGTGGGCCTCGCACCAATGCTCGAGCGTCGTGGTAGCGCTGTCGTGGCTCAGCAGCTCGGAGTTCAGGGTCTCGAGCAATGTCAGCGCCTCGAGCCGGGCCACGAACGTGTCCGGCCACGCCGGCGCGGGCGCAGGGGCGGCCTCCGCGGCCCGCGCCGCGCACCACAGCAGCGTTCCGGCGCAAGTCCACGAGCGTCGCGTCGATGTCATGGGTTCGGATCCTTGTCGGCGTAATATGGCCAGCATGCGGTTCCAATCCGCCCTCGGGCGTGCAGGATAGATCATGGCGCAGATTCAGGCAGAATTCGCGATTCTAGGCGCCGGCGCATTGGGTTCCATCATCGGCGGCCATCTGGCGAAGTCCGGGCGCTCCGTGGTGATGCTGGCGCGCGGCCAGCGCGCTCGGGACATCGAGAGTCGGGGCCTGCGGATCATCGGCCTGTCCCGCTTCTCCCAGTCCGTGGCGCTCGCGGATGCATCGAAGTTCACCTCCGCCGAGGTCCTGATCATCGCGACCAAGACCCATGGCACGGACTCGGCCCTCGAGTCCATCCGCCACGCCCGCGTCGGAGCCGCATTCTCCGTGCAGAACGGCCTCATGAAGAACGACCAGCTAGCCAATGTGTTCGGCCGGGACCGCGTTCTCGGTGCGCTGGCGGACACGAGCGGCGAACTGCTCCCGTCGGGCGAGGCGCTGTTCACCCGCAACGAGGGAATCTCGATCGGCGAGCTGGAAGGGGCGGAGAGTTCCCGGGCCCGGCGAATTGCCGAGGCCATCGATGAATCCGGCGTTCGAGCCGCCGCCGTCTCCGACATTCAAGCCCGCGAATGGTCCAAGTTCGCCGCCTGGGCCGGCATGATGGTGCTGTCCGTCACCACCCGGTCGGTGACCTGGAAATACCTGACCGATCCCGGGACGGCGCTCCTGCTGGTTCGCCTGGTGCGGGAGGTGGGCGGCTTGGCCGCGGCGCGGCGAATCACGCTCTCCGACCGCTCGCCGCTGCCGGTATCCACGCTGCAGAGCGGTCCGGAGTCCGACGCGGTGGCCTGCGTGCAGGCGCTCGGCCATCGGATGAAATCCGCGGCGCCCGAGCATCGCATGTCGTCGCTGCAGGATCTGGAGGCGGCGCGCCCTCTCGAGATCGATGAGACCTTGCGATACGCCATTCGTCTCGCCGCGCAATCGCAGGTTCCATTGCCCCTGATGGACTCCTGTTGTGCGCTGGTGGCGGGAATCGACCGGATTCGGCGCCGGCCCGATCTGTAGCAGCCGGGTCGGGGTTGCGGTCCTGACGGGATGCGCCGAAGTCCGTCTTGGACTGCGGGAGGTATATCGGAGGCGGCGCGGGTTCGATACGCTTAACCGTTCACGATGGAACCCGCACGCAGGTGATCATTGGACAAATCGGCATTCATGCAGGCATGTCGCGAAGGCGGCGAGCGGATCGAGGGCGCCTTGCGCTTGCTCGACCGAAGTTACTACGCCGTCCTGTACCGGGATTGCCTGCGCGCGGTCCGCGATCCCGATTCGGCCCGCGACCTGGTGCAGGAGGCGTTCATCAAGGTGTGGCGGCGCTGCGCGAGTTATCGCGGCGACTCGGAGCTGCTGCCCTGGGTGCGTTCGATCATGCGCCGCACGATCCTCGACAAGGTGCGGCAGCCGCTCCGGGAGGTGCCCTTGGACCATGAAACCGATCCGTCCGGCGATGTCACGCGGCGTGTTGCCGAACTGTCGGCGGCCCAGGTCCCCCTGCCGGAGGATGCGATTCAGCAACGTCAGCTGACCGATTGCTTCCGTCGCTGCTGGCGGCAGTTCATGTCCGCCTCGCCCGAGCATGCGCTGGTCATTTCGTGGATCGCCGATGATGGCCTGTCGCACGAGGAAATCGCCGCCCTTCTCGGGCGCACGCCGGGCGCCACCCGCGAGTTCATCTCCCAATGCCGCAAGCGCGCCCGAATCCATCTGGCCGAGTGGTACTCGCTGGCGTTTGCGCCGAAATAGCCCCATGCACGAGGAAGACGATCTTTGGTTCGATTCGCTGGCGGGCAGATCTCCCGATGCCGCCGGCGCGAATTCCGATGCCCCCGAGGGCGCGGCCGCGAAACGATCCCGGGCGGAGGGGGCGTCGCTCCGGGAGGCCCTCTGCACCCAGGCGCAGCAGCCGATCGAGGTCGATGCCCTGGATCCGGGGCGCGAAGCGGCGTTGATCGCGCGCGCGCGCGAAGAAGGCGTGCTGGCACCCTGGACTCCGGCGGCCCGGCTCCACGGCCCCGGCGCCAAGCGCTGGACCTCGTGGCTCGCGGCGGCGGCCTTGGCGTGCATTGGCGTCGGGCTGACCCTTCAATGGACCAACCGCTCCATGCCTCCCGTCGTGCGCGGCGCGAGTACCGGAATCGTGCGGCTCCGCGCGCCGGATCCGGTGAGCCTGAAGCGCGAACTCATGCAGGAACTGGAAAGCGCAGGCGTGCAGGCGACCGGATACGAGTCCTTCGGGCGCTTGGGGATCGACGCCGACCTGCCGACACCCCTGCCCGAGGCGGTGCGAGCCGTGCTGGCTCGCCACGGCATCGCGCCGCCGCGCGACTCGGTGCTGCAGGTTGAAATAGAACCGGCGGAGTCGCCGTGAATGCCTGCCGGCGGCTCGCGGGCGGCGTGCTGCGGGGCGCGGCCCTGGTACTGCTGACCGCAACGGCATCGGCGTTCCAATTGCCTTCCAGCTGCGGGAAACCGGCTGTGGCGGCGGGTACGGCGACGCCTCTGCCCGTGCTGCGCAAGCGTCTCGAGGCCATCGCCGAAACCGATCCGGCCGCCGCGGTGCGCCTGATGTGCGACACCATTCCGCGCGTTGCCCGCTCGCACGGCGAGCGGTCCACGGAACTCGCGTGGTGGGCCGCTTCGCTGGCGACCCCGCTGATCGCCTACATGGACAAGTTCAACGAGGCGATTCCGTTGCTGCAGTTCGCGCAACCCATTCTCGAGCGCGACCGCGGACGCTATGCCGCCGAATTGGCCGACATCCACGTGGCCTATGCGTGGATCGCGTTCCGGCAGGGGCGCCTCGCCGATTCGGGAGCGGCCTGGGAGCAGGCGCTCGAACTGCGCCAGCGAGTGCCCGGCAGGCAGCGGATCGAACTGCAGAAGGTTCTGGTGGGACTGGCACACGTGCGCCTGGCCCAGCGCGATTTTCCGGCCGCACATGCGGCGCTCGACCGGGCCACCGTCATCCTGGACGTCGACCACGGCGCCGTGAGCGAGGCCGGCGCCGCGATCGAGAACGTCAAGACGAACTTGGCGGTGCGCGAGGAAGACTTCGCCGGCGCCCGCACCCACGCGCTGGCCCAGATCGAGATCGAGAAGCAGCTCGGCAGCGGCGCCCCGCAGCTGGTGCCCGCCTATGTCCTGCTCGGCACCATCGAGGGCCGGCTGGAGAACTTCGATGCCAGTGAAGCCGCGCTGCGCCAGGCCATCCGCCTGGCCGAATCGGACACCGGCCCGCTGCAGCGGCATTTGCTGACGGCGCTGAACCAGATCGCCGTGCTCCTGAACGAGCGCGATCGACCGCGTGAGGCGCTGCCCTTTGCCCAGCGGGCGCTGCTGGTCGGCGAGACCACCCTCGGCCCGGACGCGCCGAAGCTGGTGGGCGTCTTGCGCACGCTCGCGGAGGTGAACCGCGCTTTGGGCGACCTTCCGCAGGCGCTGCACCTTTATCAGCGCGCGTCCGACATCGTCGAGAAGAATCGCGCCGATGTCGAGGTTCAGATTCTCGTGGCGCACTACCGCGGCCTCGGCGACCTCGAGCTCGAGCTGGGCGATTTGGAGGCGGCCCGCAATGCGCTGGCCGCCGGACTCGAGGCGGCCGCCGATCAGCCGACGCTCGCCGTCGAACGGGCCTATGT
The DNA here is from genome assembly GCA_963707765.1 of uncultured Gammaproteobacteria bacterium. Taxonomy (GTDB): domain Bacteria; phylum Pseudomonadota; class Gammaproteobacteria; order Steroidobacterales; family Steroidobacteraceae; genus Bog-1198. The sequence continues at coordinate 2,244,347 of CAVPQZ010000001.1, forward strand.
GCTGTTGTCGTTGGCCCGAACCTCGGCCGCCGCCGAACCTGAGCGTGCCCGCGATCTCGAACAGGCACTGGCACTCTTCCGGGGCCGCCTGCCCGCGTCGCACCCCCTCATCCTCCGGGTGATCAACGAATTGTGCACGGTCGAGATTGCGGTTGACGCGGCTTCGGCGCCGCGCTGCCGGGAGGCGGGTGACTGGCTCGCGCGGGCCACCGACGTCGAGCCCTCGCTGCGCAGCGCCGTTCATCGGAACGAGAGCAGGCTCGATCAGCTACGCGATGATCCCTCCGGCGCATACACGGAGTCCGTCAGGGCTCTGGCCGCGGCCGAGGCCATCGGCACGCCGCAGCCGCTGTATCGGGCCTACTTCGGCGTCGCGGACGTTCTGCGGCGGCGTCACGAGAACGCGCTGGCCATCTTCTTCGGCAAGCAGGCGGTAGACCAGATCGAACGGCTCCGCGGCGACTTCGCGGGCAGCGACCGGCCGCTCGAACGAACCTTCCTCGCCGACAAGGTGGCGGTATACCGGACGGTGGCGGATTGGCTGATGGAGTCCGGGCGCATCGATGAGGGGCTCGACGTGCTGCGGCTGCTGAAAGACGAGGAGCTGTACGACTTCGAGATGCGCAGTGCGGCGCTGCCCTCGGATCCGCCGGTAACCTTTACGGGCGATGAGCAACGGCTGCGGGACCGGTATTCCGCCACGCTGGGACGGGCGGACAATGGCGGCGCGGAGTTCGAGCGCCTGAACCGGTTGCGCGAGCGGAACCGGCTGAATCCGGACGAGCGGGACGCGCTGGGCCGTCTGCTCGCCTCCGATGCGGCCTCGGATGCGCAGCGAGTCGATCGCATCAGCGAATTCATTCGATCGGGCTCGGGTTCCGAGGTGCGTGGGGCGGGGAGGTTGCGCTCCGTCCAGGGCACGCAGCTCGCCGGCGACCTTCGCCGATGGGGTCCCGACACCGCCGTGGCCGTGTTCCTATTGACGCCCAATCGCCTGCGCATACTCACCGCGACCCGGACGGAACAGACCGAATACGATGTGCCGCTAGACGCGGCCGCCTTGCAGCGTGAGATCGGACTCTTCCTCGCCGGCATCGGCCGGCGCGAGAATGTGACCGCCGCATCGCGCTCGTTGTACGAAACCGTTGCCAAACCGGTGGACCGCGCCGCGCAGCGGGCGCATGCCAAACGTCTGGTGCTGTGGCTCGACGGAGCGCTGCGCTATCTGCCGTTCGCAGCCCTCTCGGACGGCAGTCATTACCTGGTCGACAAATACACCCTGCAGGACTATTCGGCGGCCGGCGCGGCGGGCGCCGGGAGCGGCGCGAAACGGGATGCCGCGTTGCGCGTAAGGGGAATGGGCGTTACCCAGGCCGTCGGCGGATTCGACGCCCTGCCCGGCATGGCCGATGAGCTATGCGACGTGGTGCGGGGCCCGATCACCGGACTGACGCGCTACGGCCCGGCGTGCACCAATCTCACCACCGGGAACGGCGCCCTGCCGGGCGAGGGATTTGCCGACGGCGCCTTCACCGAACAGCGGCTCCGCTCGGTGCTCGCCGACCCCCGCGCCTATCCCGTGCTGCACATCGGCACGCATTTCAGCCTGCGGCCCGGGAACGCGCTGCGCTCCTTCCTGGTGCTCGGGGACGGCACGAAATTGAGCCTGGACTCGATCAACGCGCTGAGCTTCGCCGGCATCGATCTCGTGACGCTATCGGCCTGCCAAACGGGCCTCGGGGGCGCGGTGACCGACGACGGACGGGAGGTCGAGGGACTCAGCGCGATCGTGCAGCACGGCGGCGCGCGCCAGGTGATCGCCAGTCTCTGGCAGGTCGAGGACCGGAGCACGGCGGCCCTCATGCGACAGCTGTATGAATCGCTGCAGTCCGACGACGGCGACGGCGCGCGCGCGCTCCGGCGGGCCCAGATGGCGCTCAGGGCGACCGACGTGTCGGGTGCGCGGCCCTACGAGCACCCGTATTATTGGGCCGGGTTCGTCGCATCCGCGCGCTGACCCGAGTCAGCGTGCCCAGTGGCCGGGCGCGAGGCGCCAACCGCCCCCGGCGTGCACCCACGCATGCGGCACCCAGTGATAACCTGGGCGGCCAGGGCCCCAGTAGCCGGGCACCCACTGGTGCCGGCCGCCGACCCAATTCCAGTAGCCGCCGATCCAGACGTACCCAGGCCCCGGCGCCACGCCGACCACTTCCACCTGGGGAGCGGGCGGTGCGACCGCAACCACCGGACCGCCGTAATAACCTCGGGCCGGTGCCACCACGCAGCCACCGAGCAAAGCTCCGGCCAGCAGCAACATTCCCGCTCCGGCGCTCAAACCACGTAATGACCGCATGACCTCTCCTTCATGGTAACCATGGGCAATGACGCCCTCCCATGATATCAACGCGCAATGCCCGCTTTGGATGACGCGGTCGGGTCTGGCCTGTCGCCGGAGGACGTCAGGGCCGTCAAGATGCCCTGCAGAATGCGTGTCGGCGTCGGAGGGCATCCCGGCACGGAGACATTCACCGGAATGACCTGCGACACGGCGCCGCAGGTCGCATAACCGGTGCCGAAGATCCCACCCGTGCAGCCGCAGTCTCCCAAGGCCACCACCACCTTAGGGGGGGGCGTCGCGTCATAGGTGCGACGCAAAGCCACCTCCATGTTGCGCGACACCGGACCGGTGACCAGCAACATATCGGCGTGGCGCGGGCTCGCGACGAAGCGAATTCCCAGGCCTTCGAGATTGTAGATCGGATTGTTCAGGGCATGGATCTCGAGCTCGCAACCGTTGCACGAGCCGGCGTCGACATGCCGAATGCACAGTGCGCGCCCGAGCACCTTCAGCACCTGTTCGGACAGGGCTTGCACGGTGCGCAGGCTCTCGTCCGGCGGGGGAGGATTCTCGGTGGCGATGCCGACGCGGGCGATTTGTCTCAGGGTCTTCCACATGGGACGGCGCTACAGGTCCTGTCCGCTGTAGGACAGATTGAACGACTTGTTGATGAGCGGAAAATCGGGAACGATGTTGCCGATGATCGCATGCTCCAGGACCGGCCAGTTCTGCCACGACGGATCGTGCGGATGACAGCGCCGGATGCGGCCACCCTCGCCCGCCTCCAGCGCGACCAACACCGGTCCGCGCCAACCCTCGACGAGGCCCACGCCGAAGACGCCGGGATCCGGATCCGGCACCGGCGTCACGTGCGCGCCGGCATCGAGGACGGCGAGGATTTGCTGCACGAGCCGGATGGATTCGCGCACTTCGTCGAATCGAACGGTGACGCGCGCGAGCACGTCGCCTCCGCTCTGCACGCACTTACCGACGCCGAGGCCGGCGTACGGCGGCCACGGATGGTCCACGCGCAGGTCGAAAGGCTGCCCGCTGGCCCGGCCCGCGAGCCCGGTGAGGCCGAGCCGCACGGCGAGCTCGAGCGTGACAATCCCGGCCCCCGCGAAGCGATCCCGCAGGCCCGCGTGCTCCTCGTAGATGTCGCGCAACCGCGGCACCTCCAGGGACAGCAGTGCCATGGCCTCCTCGAGCGCATCGGCGCCGCGCGCATCCAGATCGACGCGCGTGCCCCCGGGCACGATGAAATCGAGCAGGTAGCGCTGCCCGAAGGCCTGCAGGGTGGCCCGCAGGAGATGCTCTTTCAGCCGCGAGAATTGTGCCAGACCGAACGCGAATCCGGCGTCGTTGCCGATCGCGCCGAGATCCCCGAGATGATTGGCGCAGCGCTCGAGTTCGAGCGCCAGCGCCCGCAACATCGCCGCCCGCGCAGGCAGGTCATGCCCCGCCATACCCTCCAACGCCTGGCAATACGCCCAGGAGAACGCCACGGCCGAATCGCCGGAAACGCGCGCCGCGAGCCGGTGGCCCTCGAGCAGCGCGAGCTCCGAGAATCGCCGCTCGATGCCCTTGTGGACGTAGCCGAGACGCTCCTCCAGTCGCAGCACCTTCTCGCCAACCACGGAAAAGCGAAAATGACCCGGCTCGATGGTGCCGGCATGCACCGGACCCACCGCGACCTCGTGCACCCCCTCGCCCAGGACCCTGACGAAGGCATATTCGTCGATGGGCGGCGGGGACACCGGCGGCGGCATTGGCCGGCTGCCCAGCGCATGGGCATCCGCGGGCCACGCACTGTGGCGCAGCCACGGCCGGCGATCGGGATCGCTGCTGCGGATGCCGGTAAGGTCTGCGGCCGCGCGCTGCATGCGATTGGCGGCCGGGTACAGATCCTGGATGCCCGGGTACTCCCCGCCGTCGCCCACGGGCATCCAAATCACCAGCAGTCCCGCGTCGCCCATTAGCGCGGCGCATACCGCGCGTTGATGCGGGGCGCCGTTGCCCGCCCACAAGGCGAGCAGCGGAGCGCCGCCCGCCGCGGCGTCCTGCATGACCTCGCGCCACGACTCGGGCGCCACCGCCAGCAGCCGTGCCCGGGGCGCGCCGGCAAGTTCCCGGGCCGATCCCCACCAGGTGCGCAACGGCATGTCACGGCCCTCCGATCAAGGTCGCGGCCGCGCGGTACCAGCCCGCCAAGTACGGGGGGATCCACAGGCCGAGCATGAGGACGATCCCCAGGTGCACGAACACCGGCAGCAGCGCCGGCGGGTGCGGCAGCCGGCGCGCCGTCGTCTCCCCGAATACCATCGGTTGAACGCGCCGCAAGATCGCCGCAAAAGCGATGCCGAGCGCGAGCAGCAAAATGGGCGTGGCCCAGGGCTGCTGGCGCATGGCCGTGGTGAGAATGAGGAACTCGCTCGCAAAGACGCCGAAGGGCGGCATCCCGAGAATCGCGAGCGAGCCGATCATCAACCCCCATCCGATGGTGGGGCTGATCGACACGAGTCCTCGTATGTCGTCCATCAACTGGGATCCCACCTTCTGCGAAGCGTGGCCAACCGTGAAGAAAATCGCCGACTTGGTCAACGAGTGCACGGTCATGTGGAGCAGCGCGGCGAAGGTCGCGACCGCGCCGCCCATGCCGAAGGCGAAGCTGATGATCCCCATGTGCTCGATGGAGGAGTAGGCGAACAGGCGCTTGATGTCCCGCTGGCGCCACAGGAACAGCGACGCCAGGAGCACCGACAGCAGCCCGAATCCCATCAGCATGTTCGACGGCAATGCCGAGTGCAACGAGCCCTCGACCAGCACCTTGCAGCGGACCACCGCGTAGATCGCCACGTTGAGCAGCAAGCCGGACAGAACCGCGGAGATCGGGGTCGGTCCCTCCGCGTGCGCGTCCGGCAGCCAGTTGTGCAGGGGCGCAAGACCGACCTTGGTGCCGTAGCCGACCAGCAGGAAGACGAAGGCCAGGCTGAGGACGCGCGGCTCGAGCTGCGTCTTGACGGCGACCAGGTGGGTCCATAGGAGCGCGCTCACGCCCTCCGCGCCCAGGACCTTTTCGGCGGCGAAGTACAGCAGGACGGTGCCGAACAGGGCCTGCGCGATGCCCACGCCACACAGGATGAAGTACTTCCAGCCCGCCTCGAGGCTCGCCGGAGTCCGGTACAGCGTCACGAGCAGCACGGTGGAGAGCGTGGCCGCCTCCATCGCGACCCACATCAGCCCCAGGTTGTTGGTGGTGAGGGCGATCAGCATGGTGGCGATGAAGAGCTGATACATGCCGTGATACAGGCGCAGGCGCCCCGGCGCGAGCCCCCGATGGGCGATCTCGGTGCGCATGTACGGCCTGGAGAACAGCGCGGTCGTCAGTCCGACGAAGGCGGTGAGCGTGACCAGGAAGACGTTGAAGGGATCGATGAAGAACTGCTCGTGCGCGACGCTGATGTCGCCGGCGCCGATCACGCGCACCGTCAGGGCGCAGGCGGCCAGGAACGTCGCCACGCTGAAGGCGACGTTGGCGTCGGGCGCCCAGCGCCGCGCGCCGAACCCGGTGAGCAGCACGGATCCGGCCAAGGGAACGCCCAGCAGGATCAGGAACTCCACTTACGGGTTCTCCTTGAGCGATTCCAGGTGGCCCAGATCGAGGCTGTCGAATTGCTCGCGGATCTGGAAGAAGAACACGCCCAGCACCAGCATCGCCACCAGCACGTCGAGCGCCACTCCCAGTTCGACGATCATCGGCATTCCGTAGGTCGCGCTCATCGCGCCGAAGAACAGCCCGTTCTCCATGGAGAGGAACCCGACGACCTGCGACATGGCCTTGCGGCGCGTGATCATCGTGATGAAGGCGAGAAAGATCACCGCGACCGCCACGCCCAGGCCATTGCGCGCCGCGGTGGTCCCGAGCGCCGCGATGGGCTGTGCGAGGCCGAAGGCGAAGACCACGGTGATGAGGCCGGTGAGCATGGTGCCCGCGACGTTGAGCATCGGCTCGGTGTCCCAATAGACCTCCAGGCGGCGTATCAGGCGGTACAACAGCCACGGCAGAAAGCACACCTTGAGGCTGAACGTCAACGCGGCCGACAGATACAGATGAGGCTGTCCGGACCGCCACGCGAGGAGCAGGGTCGCCATGCAGAGCAACCCGCCCTGTATCGCCAGCAGGTTCACCAGCGCCACGACGCGTCGCTGCGCCAGCATCGCGAACGACACCAGGAGCAGCAGCGCGGCGCAGGCGTTCAGCAGCTGTACGTCGAGAGGTTTGGCGATCATGGTCAACCCTCCAGCAAAAGGTGCACGAGCATTCCAAGTACTGCGAAGATGAAGGCGCCCGCCAGGAACTCCGGCGCGCGGAACACGCGCAGCTTGGCCGAGAAGGTCTCGATCAACGCAAGGCCGGCGCCCGCCAAGGCCAGTTTGACCGCGAGCACGGGCAGCGAGGCGGCCAGCGGCCCCGGGCCGACCTCCCCGGACGGAATGCCCCACGGGATGAAGAGCGCAAAGCCGATGCACGCGTAGTTGAAGAGCTTGAGCGCCGCGGCCCATTCCATCAGCGCCAGGTGGCGCGCCGAGTATTCGAGCAGCATGGCCTCGTGGATCATCGTAAGCTCGAGGTGCGTCGCGGGATTGTCGACCGGAATGCGCGCATTTTCCGCCAGCAGCACCATGGTGAAGGCGACGGCGGTGAACGCGAGGCTCGGGTAGATCGCGAAGGCCTGCGTGGCTAGGCGCTCGGAGATCAGCGGCAGCGCGGTGGTGGCCGAGATCATGGACGCGACGAAAATCACCATGAGCAGGGCCGGCTCGGCCAGGAATCCGACCAGCATTTCGCGCCGGGCCCCGAGGGTTCCAAACGCCGTCCCGATGTCCATGGCCGCGAGCGAGATGAAAAATCGCGCCGCGGCCAGCAGCCCCACCAGCGCGATCGCATCCGCCACCGAGGTGAACGGCAGGCGCGTCCCCATGGAGGGAATGATCGCGGCGGCCGTGACCATCAACCCGAAGACGATGTAGGGCGCCGCGCGAAACAGGGGCGACGCCGTATCGGCGATCAGTGCATCCTTCAGGAACAGCTTGCCGATGCCCCGATAGGGCAGCCAGATGCTCGGAGCGCGCCGGTTTTGCAGCCATGCGCGGCACTGATTGACCCAGCCGACGAAAAGCGGCGCCGCCGTGAGAGCCACGAGCGCCTCGACGATCTGCGTGATCCAGGTGATCACGCTCACAGCACCACCGCGAGCAGCACCAGGAGCGTGACCAGGCTGTAGAGCAGATAGGTGGATATCTTGCCCTGCTGCAACCAGGCGACCGCGTTGGCCGCGCGCTGCACCACTCCCTCGATCGGCGCATAGAGCGCGCCCCAGATCCGGTCGCCGACGACGACGCGGTATCGGGGAATCGAATCGAAGGGCGATGGCAGTTCCCGGAGCATCGAGAAGAACGGCTGGAACACATGGCGTATCGGCTGCCCGAATCCCTCCGCGGTGTCCTGCATCCGCGCATCGGTGCGGCCGAAGCCGCAATCCCACGCAGGCGCGCGGCGGTATCGGCGGTGAAATACGAAACGCACCATGGCGCTGGTGACGGCGATCACGACCGCCACGACCAGCAGGAAGATGATCGGAGAGTACGACACCTGCCGATCCGGCAACGGCACGAGCATCCACCAGGAGCCCGCCGTGTTGGACAGCGCACCCACGTTCAGCTGCCGCGTGACCTGCTGCAGGGCCCCGATCACCTGCACGGGGAAAATGCCGAGCAGTACGCACCCGGCGGCGAGCCAGACGAGGCCCAGTCTCTTCAGCGTTCCGGCATCGTGGGCCTGCGCGAGCGCGGCCTCGCGCGGCCGCCCCAGAAAGACGACCCCGAAGAACTTGACCATGACGTACCCGGCCAGCGCGGCCGCGAGCGCGACTACGGCGGCGCCCATGGGCAGGAGCATGTTGACGAACGGACGCGGCACGTCGGGCGCAAACAGGAAGGCCTGCAGCAGGAGCCATTCCGAGACGAAGCCGTTGAGCGGCGGCAGCCCGGCGATCGCCATCACACCCACCAGGGTGAGCCAGGCCACCCAGGGCATGCGATGGATGAGCCCGCCGAGCTGGCCCAGATTGCGCTGCCCGGTCGCGTGCAGGACGGCCCCTGTTCCGAGGAAGAGCAGGCTTTTCATCATCGAGTGATTGATGGTGTGATAGAGCACGGCGATCAGCGCCAGCGCGGCGAGCGGCCGCATGTCCACGCCCAGGAAGACGATCGAAAGGCCGATGCCGGCAAAGATAATCCCGAGATTCTCGATCGAGGAGTAGGCAAGCAGGCGCTTCATGTCGCTTTGAGCCGCGGCGAACACCACGCCGAATACGGCCGTGAACAGGCCGATGACGATCGGAAACAATCCCAACCACCAAACGGGGTGGCCCAGCAGGTCGAAGACGAAACGCAGGAAGCCGTAGACGGCGGTCTTCAGCATGACGCCGCTCATCAGCGCCGAGACCGGCGATGGAGCCGCCGGATGCGCCTCCGGCAGCCAGACGTGCAGCGGAACCAGCCCGGCCTTGGCGCCGAAGCCGAAGAGCGCGAGAGCGAAGGAGGCGACGGCCCACCCTGGCGCCAGATGCGCCTCGCGCATGGCGTCGAAGGTGAACCGCCAGCTGCCCCCCTGCATGATTCCGAAGCTCAACAGGATGGCGATCGCGCCGACGTGCGCGATGAGCAGGTAAAGAAAGCCGGCGCGCCGGATCTCGGGAATCCGGTGCTGCGTGATCACGAGGAAATAGGAAGACAGCGCCATCGTCTCCCAGGCCACCATGAAGCTGTACGCATCGTCCGCCAGGATGACGAACCCCATGGCGGCCAGGAACAGGTGGTATTGGAATCCGAGAAGCCCCGGCGGCGTTCCCTCTTCACGCCGGAAATAACCCGCGGCGAATATCGAAATGCCCGCGGAGGATGCACCGAGCAGGAACAGGAATACGCTCGACAAGGCGTCGCAGCGCAGATGCACCGGCAGGTCGGGCAATCCGATCGGCAGAATCTCCCGTTCCACCGGCATGGCGAGAGCCACCCCCGCCACGACGGCCAGTGCGGCGCCGCAGAGTGCGCCCAGCGGGAACAGGCCACGGGCCACGAATCGCGTATCGGCCGGGCGCAACAAACCCAGCAGCCCGAGCACGCCCCACGCCGCGAGCAAGTCCACGCACAGCGACAATGGAGAGAGGAATATGGACATCAGATCCCATTCAATACTACTCGACGTCAAACTTCATTATAATCAACTGCTCGTTGATTGCCGCTCGAGATTGCCCTTTTATTCGCGCGATTGGAGGCGCTTTCGTGACCGAGGAACGTACCGCTCGCCTGACCATCCTGATTGATCCGCGCAAGAAGGCCCTCTTCGAGCGCCTATGCGCGGCGGAAGATCTGACGCCGTCGCAGGTGGTGCGCCAGTTGATCAGGCGCTATATCGGCGAACGGCTCGGCCGGCCTTGGACGCCGGGGGATCTGGAGAAGGCCGAGGCGCCGCCCGGCGGCGACGCCTAAGCGTAGCTGCGGATCACGAACCAGTACATCCCGACCGCGACCAGGAACGAGGCCAGCACATCGGTCAACAGACGCCGCGGCAACCGCGCCGCGACGCGCATCAGTGCCGCCGCCGCGGTCAGCGCCAGCCCCACGAACGCCAGTTGGGCGATTTCCACACCCAGGTTGAAACCCACCAGGAGTTCGGCCAGGCGGTCGGCCGGCAGGCGCATCTCCAGGAGATTGGAGGCGAAGCCGAACCCGTGAATGAGTCCGAAAATCACGGTCACCACGACGCGCAGCCGGGCCGCATCGTGCAGGCGCCCCGAAACCATCAGATAGTTCGCGGCGAACAGTCCGCTGCCCGCCAGAATCAGCACCGGCAGGCCACCCCAGCCGAGGGCCGAAGCGCCGGCCATCGCCATCAACAGGATCCCCGCGCCGAGCGCCACCGGCACCGGCCGCCGGTTGCTCGCGATGATGTTCTCCGCCCCGATCAAGGCAATGGTCAGCCCGACCAGCGCGTCGATGTATTCGGCGTGCGGCCGGATCACCCCGGTCACCGCGAGGGCGAGTGTCAGGCTGTGCCCCAGCGTGAAGCCGGTGACGACGAACACGAGATCGCGCAGACGGCGGGAGATCAGCACCAGGCCCAGCAGGAAGGCCTGGTGATCGACGCCGGTGAAGATGTGCGTGATGCCCATCATCAGATACTCGCCGAATCCCGCGTTTTGCAGGCGGTTCTCTTCATCCACGCCGCCAAGAGCGACGCCCGGATGCTCCGCCGTGAACAGCTGCTCGATCACCGCGCCGTCCGGCAGGCGAATCTGCGCGAAATTGGTGTGCGTGGCCACCCGATCGAAGAATGCGGTGGATCGCAGGCGCAGGTTCGCCGCGTCGGCGCAGCGAAACTGCAACTCGACGCGGCGGTATCCGGGCGCCGCTGCGACGCCCCGCGGCGGCTGGTCGAGCGGGCATTCGAGGGATGCGGCGCTCACGCCCACGTGCTTGGCCAGGTAGGCGATCAACGCCTCGTTGCCGGGATCCGAGCGGCCGTCCGCCGACAAGCGCCGCGCCTCGAGATCCGGGACGGTGAACTGCACGCGCACCGCGGGCCCCGAGACCTGCCAGGCTGAGTGTGATTCGCTGCGCGTGTGGGCCTGCGCCCCGCTCGCGCCCAGGATCAGCGCAGCCGCGATTCCCGGCAGCCGGGCGAAGGCTTGCCGCGGCCGCGCAATGACTGGCAGCGGCCGCACGAAGCCATGCCGCAGCCCCGCGATCCGCGTCGGCGCCGTGCTCATTGCAAAGAGGCCGCGATCTGGATGTCGGCCTTGCCGTACAGGTATTTCTCGTCGGCGGCGCGTAGGCGTGCGCTCATCGCCCGCTTGTAGTCGCCCAGCACCTGTTCTAATGAGTCGGCGAAATCGCGCGGCACCGGCGGCGAATTCTTGACCATGCGCAGCACGTGCACGCCGTCCGCGAGCGTGACGGGCTCGCTCACGGCGCCGTCGGGCAGCGCCTTGGCGATTTGGAACAACCGGTCTCCGAGCTGAATTTTGGCGGCAAAATAAAAATCCTCGCCGCGGCTCGGGCGCAACTCGCGCGCCCGAAAGCGCAGCGCCAGCTGAGCCGGCGTCGCTCCCGCCCGCAGCGCCGCCGCCGCGCCGGTGCCGTCCGCGGGCGCATTGCCGGGGCCCGGGTCGAGCAGGAAATCCTGCACGAGCACAGTGCCCTCGGTTGCGTACTCGGAGCGGTGCTCGTCGAAATAGGCCCGGAGAGCCTGCTCGGACGGCAGTTCGGTCGTCGCATCTGCCACGGCCTGCTGTTCCACCGCCGCCACCAGGGCGGCGCGGGTATCGGGATCGGTGCCGGGGAAGTCGAGCTCGAGACCGCGCTGCACGTAGAGTTCCTCGTGAATCATGGTCTCCAACACAGCCTTGCGCTGCTCCTCCGTGGATCGGGCGAACGCCTCGGCGTAGGTGCCCTCCACTTGGGCGACGAAGTCGCTCATCAGGATCGGCCGTTGATTGACCAGCGCCGCATCCTCGGGCGGCACGCGATGCGTGGCGGTGCCCTTGGCCGTGAACAGCCCGACGCCGGCGACGGCGATGCCGAGCAAGGCGCCGGCGCCCAGCAGCACCAGCGAAACCTCATCGGACTTCATCCCGGGCCCCGGGGCGGGTGCGAAGCGTCATATACGTAGACCGCCAGGGCGCGGGCCTTCCAGGCTGGTATGCGGCGGAACCACGCGGGACACGACCCCTGATGGCCGCGCGCGATCGACTCGAACATGCTTTCGCGCGAACCGTCGCCGTACAACCAGAGATCGTCGGCCAGGTTCGGCGCGCCGATCGACGTATCGCCGCGCGCATCGGCCCCGTGGCAGTCGAAGCAGGCGCCGCGGCCCTGGAAGATCTTCGCGCCGCGCGCCGCGGCGTCGTTCTCCGCGCCGCGTCCCTCGATCGCGCGCAGATACTCGACCGTGTCCTTGATGTCGCCCGGCGTCAGCGGCTCGATGGCGAAGCGCCGGTAGGGAACATTTTTGGCGTAGGCCGGCATGTCGGCCAGGTTCCAGCCCTTCCCGACGCCGGAGCGAATGCCGTACAGGACGATGCGCTCGATGTCCGACACCTCGCCCGATCCGTACAGCCAGTCCCGGTCGGTGAGGTCCGGAATGCCCCGCGCCCGGTCGCCCTTCAGACGGTCGCCATGGCAGGAACGGCAGTACTCCCGGTACAGCGGCGCCGCCTGATCGCGCGCAAACTTTGCAAGCGCCGCGTCGGCCAGCACCCGATCGGGGGGCGCGCGGAGCAGGCGATCGGCCATGACGTGCCGGTGCAGTGCCTGCGCTCCCCAGGCGCAAAGCGCGGCGGCGGCCAGCAGGGCGAGGGCCGCGCGGCGCCGCGGGCGGCTCATGTCGTGTACCCGACCCATCTCCCTGCCCCGACGATGACGGTCCACAGCATCAGCGACACCGCACCGGCAACCCGCGCCGCCCTGGGCGGTACGCCTTGGTCCCAAGCGTCGACCCGCCGGTACGTCCCCAGGTGAAACCACGCCATGTTGAGGCCGGCCAGCGCGAGACAGGCCATCTTCAATCGAAACGGCGGATTGCCGAAGTAGGTGACGGCCTTCGACGAGAACATCAGCGATCCGGCCACGGCCGCGACGGCGAAGGCCGACCAGATCACCGGCAGACATTGGCGCGTCAGGTCCGTCACGCGGCGATGCCGGTTGGCGAGACCGACCAGGCGCAGATCGATCAGCAGCGTATAACCGACCACCGTGACGAGCGCGAGCACGTGCACCGTCTCGATAGTCGGGAACAGCCAGGTTCCCTCCCGCACCTCGGTCGGAAAATCCAGATTTTGCAGCCATTCACAGGCCTGGTGGAAATCCATGTCGTATCCGCGCCGTTGAAATTATCGTTTTAGATGTACGCGATCCACCGGCCGGCAACGATGATGCCGGTCGCGAGACACAACCCGCACGCGCCCACGGCGCGTGCCGCCATCCGACGCTGCGGCGACCGGGCCCAATACGAGGTGTCGCGCCGCAGGCGCAGTTGCACCATGCGCAACAGGGCCGCCATCGCGACCACCATCAGCATCTTCGCCCGAAACGCCGAATTCAGCAGTTCCCGGCTCGGCTCCGTAATGGTCAACAGCGCGCCCGTGGTCAACAGAATCGCGAGGCCCCTCCAGACCCAGGGCATGAACGTGGTGGCCAGGGATTCGAGCGATGGGGGCTGCCTCGACAATCCCAGGAGCTTCGCGTACAGCAGGCCCATCGATGTCATCACCAAGGCGACGCTGAGGATGTGGATCGTTTGGACCATCGGCACGAACCACTTCAGGGCTTGAAACAATTGGCTCAAAGGCGTGGCGGCGAGCCAATCGCAAAAATGCTTGATCACGGTCACCAGGTCTCGATGATGCGCGGGGTGAAAGACGCATCCGCCCTCACAGGCGCGCGGGGAGCGCGCCGATTCTACGGGAGAGGCGCTGGTTTTGGAACAGCAGCGAACCGCGGCAGAGGTCCGCCGCGACAGGTCAACCGGAATTCACCCGCCGCTTGGGTAGGCCACCCGCACCCGAGTGCCGCGCGGCCGGCGCCGCTCCACCTGAATGGTGGTGCCGATCCGCCGCGCGCGGTAATCCATGCTCCGCAAACCGAGCCCGGGCGCGCGTGCCGCCTCGTCGGAAATGCCGACGCCGTCGTCGCTGATGCTCAGCACCAGCATCGAATCGGAGTACGAGAGTTCGATGATCACATGTTTCGCCCGTGCGTGACGCACGATGTTGTGGACGGCCTCCTGAGCGATTCGATACAGATGCGTCGCGACCACCGGATCCAGCGCCAGGTCCGCCGCAGGATCCAGCTTGAACTGGCAATCCAGGAAATGGAAATCCGTCGTGAGCGACGAAAGGCCGGCGAGTGCCCCGGGAAGACCTGCGCGATCGACGGCCGAGGGCGACAATCCGACCGCAAGACGCCGCGAATCCTCGATCGACTGCGTCAGCAACCCGGTCAACTCGTCGAACTCGCCGGCCGAGTCGGGAACGAGTGCGGTGATTCGCCTTTGCAGCGCGCGGAGGAGCAGGGAGAGGCCGGTCAACTGCTGACCCAATCCATCGTGCAGTTCGTATCCCAGATGCTCCTGTTCCCGATTCGACGCGTCCAGGACCGCACGCTCGTAGTGCGCCTCGTCGGTGGCTCGCTGGGCACGCTCCCGATGCCGCATCATGACGAGGGCCGCCAGCGAGGCGACGAAATGCATCAACTCGATCTCCGCCGGTTCCGGCGTTCGCGGCTCGCGGGGGTACATGCCGCAGGTGCCCAGCAGATCGCCGCCGGAGCCCATGATCGGCATCGACCAAATGGATCGCATGAATTCGCGGGGACGGCTGGGCGAGGCTTGGTGTGCGCGCATGCCCGCCGGATCGGCGATGCGAATGGAGCAGTGCAGGCCGCCCGGCAGACTCTCGACGTAGCCGCACAGAGTCTCGAGCCGGGCCGGCAAGGGATCCTGGGATTCGATCAAATCGAGCAAACGCGCGTGGTCGGCCAGCACGCGGCTCGCATCCTCCACCAAACCGACGGTCATATCCACGGCGGTGTCCACTGTAACCAAGAGCAGCTTATGCCTCTCATCAGGGGCAAACAATCAGGACTAATCCTACAGCGCTGTGCGCAGGACGGATTCGCCGCAGCGCGCGAAGGCGCGATGGGCGGAGCGTCGGCCGGGACCGGCCGTTCAGAACAAGCTCGACAGATACCGCCACGCAGCACCGGCGCGCCGGTACGACTGAATGGCCACGTCCGCGAGGATCGGCAGCCACACGAAATTCAGCCGGAACAACACGATCAATAGCAGGCTCATCATGCAGCTGTACTTGAAGCCGGTCCAGTCCTGGTACGAGGCATGCGAGGCCACCAGCAGATTGACGCCGCCCATGACGGCGTACACCGCGGCCAACCCGCGATTGATCCAGCGCCATTCGCGATTCGTGAGAGCGAAATACGCCCCGAGGATGATCTTAGCGGGGTAGCCGCCGCCGACCAGCGGCACCCCGGTCATGATGGCGGCGAGGGTCCAGTAAAGGATCGTCGGCTTCCAGAAGTCGAAGCCCGCCGGTTCGCTGGAACGTGCATACACGCCGAACCACAGCGCCCAAGCGCCCAGTGCGCCGAAGGCCACGAGCAGGGTCCACGCGCCTGGCCCGGGTGCCTGCGGCGGCCGCCAATGCCAGGCAACGAGCAGCGGCACCGCCCAGAGCGCAGTGACCATCGCGAGACTCATCGCGTCCACCAGTAGGTGATCAAGAGGCCGCTGATCCACAGAATCTCGAGCGCTATGGCATTGCGCGTGGAAACCGGGGCGGGCGGCGCAAGATTCACCAGCGCGAATTGCGCCTGCGCCAGCGCCGCCTGGAATGGCGAGGTATGCGTGTGGCGCAGGGTCTTCTGCACATACCGCAGCGTGCGGGCCGGCGCCGTCTGCACGCGCGCGAGGAAACTGCGGCGGCGCGTCTCGGCACCGTGGATCAGCGCATCGCGCATGCACTGCGCGCACGGCTTGCCCGCGAATTGCAGGTGTCCCTTGCCGCACGGCGACATCCGCCCGCTCTGGCGGGCGGCATAGCCCGCCAGCGCCGTCACCCATTCGTGAGGAGTCGGCCGGCCGGGTCCGGAGGATGTGAAGGCCCGATCGAACAGGTCCCGCAGATCGTCCGGCAGTGCCTCGTGCACGCTCGCCGGCACCTGGCGCACGCTCCGATGGGCCGCCTTGCCGTAGGGATACAGTCGCTGCTGGATGCGGCCCGCCAACTCGGCCGGATGACCGTCAGAGCCCGGGGCCACGCCTGAATAGGGGTGGATGCCATAGTTCATCAGCCGAAAGATGATGGTGGCGAGGGCGAAACTGTCCTGGCTCTCGGGTTGCGCCACCGCCGCACCGTGGAATTCGGGCGCCAGATACTCGGGCGTGACCTGCGGGGCATCGGAGCGGTAATCCCCGGCGGCGATGTGGAACCCGTCGCAATCGAGTATCGATACGAACAACTCCTCCTTGTACACCTTCACGTTCATGGGTTTGAGGTCGACGATGGCAATGCGCTCGTCGTGCAGGCAATTGATGATCGAGGCGAGGTTGAACGAAACGGTCACCAGCTTGCCGTAATCGGCATCGAAGCCTTCCTCGGCGGCCTGCCGGCGGTTCAGCAGGTAGTCGAGTTCGAGCGTGCGGTCGAAGTCGATCTTCCGCATGGCAAACCCGACGAATCGCGACTCGCGCCGGACCAGCGCTTCGGGCCAGGCAAGCTGCACGATGTCCTTATACGTCTCCGGCACCGGCGGCAGCGCCGGCCGATGGTCGATCATCCATTCGATCTTGCGCCGGTACTGGTCCAGGTGCGCCTGCGTGGTGGCAGCGTGGTAGATCTTGGCGACGAATCCCGGCCTGCCGTCGATGGAGAAGATCTCGCCGGCGCCGCCCGATTTGCCGGTGGCCGTGAGCGCCGCCCGCTCGGTCACATGTCCGGGCCAGACCAGCTGGGCTTGCTTGAAATTTCCATCGGACGGCATTGGCGATCGATCCGGATGCCTTGACCATCGCTCAGGGCACGAAGGCCAGAACCAGCGTCTTGTCGTCGTGCGAGATCTCGCCGGCGCGCCGACTCTCCAGCAGGTTGCGCAGCGCCGCATCGCCGTCGGACAGCGTGGCGTTGCGCAGGAAGGCGGCGATCGGGTCGATGAAGGGGCGAAAGAACGCGCTCCGCTCGCGGTTGACGGCGAAGGGTGCGGTGCCGTCGGACATGAGCCCGATCACGCATCCGCACTCGGGCTGTGGAACCGGCGTGAACCGCAGATGGTCCTTCCAATCCTCGTCGGTCACGAAAAACGTCTCATCGGCATACTCGCCGTTCTCGGGCCTCGAGAGTACGGAGTCGCCGGCGGCGCCCTGATAGATCGCATAACCGTCGCCGATGTGAAAAAAGCGGCCCCCGCCGGCCGAGGCGACGCATCCCACCAGTGTGCAGGAAAAATTCTCAAGCGTGAGCGCGCGTGCACCCGCAAGTTCCGCAAGGCGGGACCGCGCCGCAATGACGGCCTGCTCGATGGCCGCCTCCAAACCCGCGCCCGCATCCGCCTGAACGTCGAGCATCCCCCGGTCGGCGCGCACGGCGCTCACCACGGCGTCGACCAGCGCACGCGACAGGAACTCCGCTCCGGTTCGGCCCTCCGCAACCGATCCGGCGCCGTCGCACACGACCGCCACCAGCAGCCCGTCCGTCACCGCCCCATGACTGGCGTCCTGGCCAGCCGCACCCTGATCCAGATTGCGCTGTCCGGTAGCCGAAGCGCGGAACATTCTCCACATCAATCGTGAGCCCGTGGTCGAGCGTCGAGCGCCCGGCGAAGAATCAGGTGGACAACTGCGCCCAGCTGTCCACCGGGTTCAACTGCACCGTGCCGCCCGCCGGCGCGCGCGAGACCGCGCGGATGCTGCGGCTCAGCCAGATGAAGAGTTCCTTGAACCTGAGGCCGCTCAGGCTGAGCGCGCCCTTGTTGCTAAAGTTGCCGAGGATGTCCTTGTTGGCCTGGTCGCCGATGCCAATGGCCATGACGTTGACCCTGTGCGCGGTTTCGGCGCTCTTGCACTCGGCGGCGACCTGGCGCCACTCGTCGGTGGGTTCGCCATCCGACAGCAGCATGATGATCGGGCGCTTGTACGAGACG
Organism: uncultured Gammaproteobacteria bacterium; assembly: GCA_963707765.1. Lineage (GTDB taxonomy): Bacteria > Pseudomonadota > Gammaproteobacteria > Steroidobacterales > Steroidobacteraceae > Bog-1198. The sequence goes on from CAVPQZ010000001.1 coordinate 2,262,459, forward strand.
CCCGCTGCGCGCATCTGGGTCTTCTGCGATTCCACCTCGTCGAGGGCACACCGCATGGCGGCGCCGAGCGGCGTCAATCCGCCGGCCAGCAGCTGCGGTGGCGTGAAATCCATGGCATCGGTCCAATCGCCCATGGTCTCCACGTTGCTGTCGCCGCCGAAGGAGATGACCAGCACCCGGCCGCATCGCGCGGCGATCGGGTCCGCCTTGAGGTCCGACGCGAGCGTCTTCAGTCCCTCGTTCAGCAACTGGACCTTGTTCTCATCCTGCATGCTGCCGGAGCAATCCAGCACCAGCACCAGCGGTGCGCGCTCGTCGCTGTTGTCGATGAGGGCAACGTCCGGAATCACCGTGTTCATGTGTCGTTCCAATCCTTACCCGACCGATGGGTGGTGCCGGGGTTCGCTGGAAGCATACTCCGGAACGCACCGAAACACACTTGAGCCCCCGGCGACCTCCGTAGCGCGTGCGGCCGGAGGTGCGCATTTATTTTATTTTCAATTACTTGCAAGGTACGCCGGATCGTCCCAATATAAGGCCTCTGAGGCCTGCCGCCGGTGCGAACTTAGCGGCAGGGCGTTAGTCCATGAGTTGCATAAACCTCGATAATGTCGGGAGAACTCCATGACGCGCTACACGCTCAAGCCGCTCCCCTATCCCCAAGACGCCCTGGCGCCGGTCATGTCGGGGCGCACCGTACAGATTCATCATGGACGGTTCCAAGTGGGGTACGTCGAAACGCTCAACCGGTTGCTTCATGATACGTCCCACGAGCACGAGGACCTCGAGCTCATCATCCTTCACACACGGAGCGAGCCGAAAGCGCGGCCGGTCTACAACTGCGCATCGCAGCTCTGGAACCACGAATTCTTCTGGGAGTCCTTGGCACCGGACCATGCCGGCGAGCCGCCGCGCACCGTCGCCCGTGAACTCATCTCCGCCTTCGGCGGCGTCGATGTGTTCCGCGGTCAGATGGTCGAGACCGCAAGGCACCATTTCGGCAGCGGCTGGCTGTGGCTGTCGATGTCGCCGAGCGGCGCACTCGGCATCGACGCGACTCACGACGCCGAGAGTCCGCTGCTATGGGGCGCTCGACCTTTGTTCGCCTGCGATTTGTGGGAACACGCGTACTACCTCGATTACGAGCAGGATCGCGCGCAATACGTCGAAGCGGTCGTGGACCGGCTGATCAACTGGGAGCGCTTGGCGGCGAGGCTGGATGCGTCGCGGAATCGACCGGCCGCCGCCGATTACATGACGGTCAAGGCCCCCGGAACCAGCCAGCGGACGGCGCACTCTCACGGCTGAACCCCGTAGGGCGCGCTCCCGGGCGTCGCGTGTCGAGGGCCGAATCTCAACTTACGGATGTTCTATACGAGGTGATCGTAGCGGCGCCACGGCGTGGCCGGCCCGTGGTCGGACGCCTGCGTTTTTTTGCTTTTTTGGCTGCGCAACAGCAAGCTCATCTGCGGTTCCTCGCGGGTAGGGAGGAGGCGCATCATGAGGCGCGAAGCATCCGGGGCTCCCGTGAGGGAGCTGAACAATCGGTGCACATAGATCAGCAGCCATGGCACAGATCTTTCAGCCGCGGCTCGTTCTCCTGGTCAAGCTCACGGCGCTAGGACTGGCGGTGCTGGTGGTCGCGGGCGTCCTGATCTGGCGCAGCAGCATCGCGCAGGATCCTCCGGTGGGCGCCCCGGTGGCGCAGTTGCCGCCCTTCAGTCACAAGCATCATGTCGGGGATGTCGGGCTGGATTGCCGGTTCTGCCACGCATCCGTAGAAACGTCGGCGTTCGCCGGCATTCCACCCACCTCCACCTGCATGACCTGCCATTCCCAGCTCTTCAAGGATCAGGCCATGTTGGCGCCGGTTCACGCCAGCTTTCGCGACGACGTGCCGTTGCGCTGGATTCGCGTGCACCGGCTGCCGGACTTTGCATACTTCAACCACAGCATCCATATCGCCAAAGGAGTCGGCTGCTCGACCTGCCATGGCCGGGTGGACGAAATGCCCTTGCTGGCCCGAGTGGAGTCCCTGGAGATGGAATGGTGTCTCGGTTGCCACCGGGCCCCGGAGAAAGTGCTGCGCCCGCGCGAGGAAGTTTTCGACATGAATTGGCGCCCGCCGCCCGATCAGTCGATGCGGGGAATGCAGTTGATGCGCATGTACCACATCGACAAGCAACGGTTGACGGACTGCTCGAACTGCCATCGCTGACCCACGTGTGAGCCGCCTCACGGAGGACAGGTCCTTGGAAGTGCATAAAGCGCGCAAGACGCAGGCCACTCGCGAAGAGCCGGATCTCTGGCGCAGCCTCGATGAGCTCGCGCCATCGGAAGTTTCCATGACCGCCGCGGGGAGCGAATATCCGCGCGGGGACGACGTGCTGCAGCTCGACCGCCGGCATTTCCTCCATTGGATGGCGGCTTCGGTCGCGCTCGGAGGTACCGCCGGCTGCTCGCCTCAACCGCCGCAGACCATTCGCCCGTACGTGCACGCACCGCCGGCATTGACGCCTGCCCAGGCCCTGTTCTTCGCAACCTCGGCGAGCGTAGCCGACTGTGCGATGGGTCTCTTGGTCGAAAGCAACATGGGGCGTCCGACCAAGATCGAGGGCAATCCGTTGCACCCGGCCAACTTAGGCGCCACCAACATCTTCGCGCAGGCGTCGGTGCTCGACCTGTGGGATCCGGACCGCTCGCAAACTCCCCTCAACGGGCGCCAGGTTGCCACCTGGGAATCATTTTTGGCGGCGCTCGGCGACCGAATGCGGCACTTTGCCGCAACCCAGGGCGAGGGACTACGCGTCCTCACCGGAGCCGTCGATTCGCCGACGCTCGCCGATCAGCTCGGCGCCTTGCTTGCGCGTTTTCCAGCCGCGCTATGGCATATGCATCAACCGATCGACCGGGACAATTATTACGAAGGCAGCCGCCTTGCTTTCGGCGAGCCGCTCGAGACGCGGCTGTACTTTGACCGATGCGACGTGGTGGTGAGCCTGGAAAATGACTTTCTGGGCGGGCCTGGCATTCGCCACGCGCGCGACTTCGTTTCCCGGCGGCGTGCCGGCGGCGCGATACCCGATCTCGCCCGGCTGTATGTGGCCGAAGGCATGCCGACCCTGACCGGCGCCTTCGCCGACCATCGTGAAGCCGTGCCTTCCTCGCAGATCGAGGCGATAGCGCGCCGCCTCGCCGCGTCGCTGGGCCTGGCCGTCGCGCCGGCGCCGGAGCAACATCCCGCTTCGTCGGCATGGATCGAGGCCTGCGCTCGCGACCTCGAGGAGCACCGTGGCCGGTCGCTCGTCGTCGTGGGCGACCGGCAACCCGCCGCCGTGCACGCGCTCGCGCATGCCATCAACCAGGCGCTCAACAATGTGGGGACGACGCTCGATTATGCCGAGCCGGCGCCGCAGCCCGCACAGCGCCCCGGGTCGCTGAAATCCTTGGCCGCGGACATGGCCGCCGGGCGCGTCGACACCCTGATCATGCTCGGCGGCAACCCGGTCTACGACGCGCCGGCCGACCTGCGATTCACGGAGTCGCTGCGCAAGGTCGCCAACGCCGTCCATTTGAGTCCCTACGATGACGAAACGTCCGAGCAATGCGCCTGGCACATTCCGCAGGCGCATTACCTCGAGTCCTGGTCGGATACGCGGGCCTTCGACGGGATGGTCGCGCTGCAGCAGCCGCTGATCGCACCGCTGTACGGAGGAAAATCCGCCCATCAACTGCTGGCTGCCATGCTCGGCCAGGCCTCGCCCAGCGACTATCAGGTCCTGCGCGACTACTGGCGCAAGGCACGCGCTCAAGGCGACTTCGAGTCCTTTTGGACTGAGGCGCTGCAACGCGGCATCATCGCGGGGACACAATCATCCCCGAAGCGGGTCGCGCTGAAGGCCGCGCTCCCGGCGCCGGCTGGATCGCCGGGAGGCCAAACCGGCGCCGAGCTCGAACTGCTGTTTGCGCCGGATCCCACGATCTGGGACGGACGATTCGCGAACAATGCCTGGCTGCAGGAATTGCCGAAGCCGCTGACGAAGCTGACCTGGGACAATGCGGCGCTCGTGAGCCCGGCGCTTGCCGCCAGCCGGGGGTTGCGAAATGAGGATCTGGTCGAGCTGCGATATCGCGGCGCCCGAGTCACCGCGCCCGTGTGGATCATGCCGGGGCATGCCGACGGCGCCGTGACCGTCACCTTGGGCTACGGCCGAATCCGGGCCGGACGGACCGGCAACGGCGCCGGATTCAACGCCTACTTGCTGCGCCAATCCGATGCGCCCTGGTTCGACCGCGGGCTCGAGATCGAGAAGACCGGCAGGGTGCACCGGCTCGCCGTGACCCAGCACCACCAATCCATGGAAGGGCGCAATCCGGTGCGGGTGGGGAGCCTGGAACAATACCGGCGGGGTCCGGCGGACATCCTGAAGGACGAGCACCCGCCGCGCAGCAGCCTGTACGAGCCGGCCGCGCGCGGCGACCATGCCTGGGGAATGAGCATCAATCTGGATGCCTGCATCGGCTGCAGCGCCTGCACGATCGCCTGCCAGGCGGAGAACAACATTCCGGTGGTCGGCAAGGCCGAGGTGGTGCGCGGGCGGGAAATGCATTGGATCCGCGTCGATCGCTACTATCAGGGCGAGCCCGATCGTCCAAACACCTATTTTCAGCCGGTGCCGTGCATGCAATGCGAGCGCGCCCCATGCGAAGTCGTATGCCCGGTCGAGGCCACGGTGCACGATTCAGAGGGGCTCAATTTGCAGGTCTACAACCGGTGCGTCGGCACTCGGTTTTGCTCGAACAACTGTCCGTACAAGGTGCGCCGCTTCAACTTCCTCCAGTATGCCGATCTGCGGACCGAAAGCCTGAAAGCCCAGCGCAACCCCGATGTCACCGTACGGATGCGCGGCGTCATGGAAAAATGCACGTACTGCGTGCAGCGGATCACCAACGCCCGGATCGAGGCAGAGCGCACCGACAGACGCCTGCACGACGGAGAGGTCGTCACGGCCTGCCAGGCGGTTTGCCCGACGGAGGCCATCGTGTTCGGCGATCTCAACGACCCCGACAGCCGCGTCAATGAAGCCAAACGCTCGCCGCTCAACTATGCCCTGCTCGGCGAGCTGAACACCGGTCCGCGCACCACCTATCTTGCGAAGCTGACCAACCCGAATCCACGTCTGGAGGGTTCGGACGGAGCGGAGTCATGAGTGCCCCGGCTCCGGCGGCCTCGGCGCCCCGCATGCCGGCCGCTCGCGAGGAGCAATCCGCCGCAGCCTTTCTGCAGGGCGAGCAAACCTACGCGTCGATCTCCGACAAGATCGGCGACATCGTCCTCACTGGGCCTGGCCGATGGTGGACCGTGGGTTTCGTGGTGACTTCGGTGCTCACCCTGGTGTTCTTCGGGTCCATCGGCTATCTGTTCTACGAGGGAGTCGGAATCTGGGGCCTGAACGTCCCTGTGGTGTGGGGCTTTGCCATCACCAGCTACGTGTGGTGGATCGCGATTGCGATGTCCGGCACCTTCATCTCGGCGGCCTTGCATCTCACACGCCAGGCCTGGGGCGTTTCCATCAGCCGCTTCGCCGAAGCGATGACGATTTTTGCGCTGGCGATCGCCGGCATCTATCCGATCATCCACCTGGGCCGGCCCTGGTTCTTCTACTGGCTGGCGCCCTACCCCAACGTCATGAGCCTCTGGCCGCAATGGCGCAGCCCCCTGGTGTGGGATTTCTTCGCGATTCTGGCCTATTTGACCTTATCGGTGCTGTTCTGGTACCTGGGACTGATCCCCGACTTCGCGACGCTACGCGACCGCGCCAGGACGCGCTCCCGGCAGATCATCTACGGACTCCTCGCCCTCGGCTGGCGCGGCGAGGCGCGCCACTGGAAGCGCCGCAGCAGCGCGCATCTGCTGCTGGCGGGATTCGCCGTCCCGCTGGTGGTGTCGGTGCACAGCGTGGTGGGCCTGGATTTCGCCGCAGGGAACACCCCCGGCTGGCATTCGACGATATTCCCGCCCTTCTTCGTGGCCGGCGCGATGTTCTCCGGCTTCGCGATGGCGATGACCATCGCGGTCCTGCTGCGGCGGGCATTCGACCTGGGCGACTTCATCACGGATCGCCATCTCGACAATTTGGCCAAGCTCATCCTCGCCATGGGCCTGGTGCTGGTCTACAGCTACCTGATGGAACTTTTCATGGCGTGGTACAGCGCGAACCAATACGAGATCTACACCGCGCTGGACCGCATGCGGGGTCCCTACGCACCGGTGTACTGGTCCTTGATATTCTGCGTCGTGCTCGTTCCGCAGGCATTGTGGTTCCGGCGGGTGCGCTATTCCCCCTGGGCGCTGTTCGCCATCAGCCTCGTGATCAACGTGGGCATGTGGCTCGAGCGCTTCATGCTGATCGTCACGAGCACTCATCGTGATTTCCTGCCCTCGGCCTGGGGCATGTTCTACCCCACCTTCTGGGACTGGGCCACGCTGATCGGCTCGATCGGGTTCTTTGCCTGGCTGTTCCTGCTGTTCGTGCGGTTCGTGCCGCTCATATCCATGACCGAAATGCGCGAATTGCTCGCGCGGCAGCGGGGTGCATAGGCATGCATGAGCACGAGCCCACCGGGATCTACGGAGTGGTGGCGGAATTCTGCAGCGGCGCCGACCTGCTCGAGGCGGCCCGCGCAGCACGCGCGGCCGGCTATGAACGCATCGAGGCCTATTCACCGATGCCCGTCGAAGGCCTTGCCGATGCGGTCGGACTTCGGCGAAATCCGATTCCCATGCTCGCCCTGCTCGGCGGCATCATCGGCTGCACCGGAGCCTTCGCCTTGCAGTGGTACAGCGTGGCGGTCGCCTACCCGCTCAACGTGGGCGATCGAACGCCGTTCTGGCCCGGGTTGGTTCCGAACATCTTTGAAATGACCGTGTTGGGCGCCCTCCTGGCGTGCTTCTTCGGAGCCCTTCGGCTGTGCGGCCTGCCGCGGCTCAACCATCCCATATTCAACGCGGCCGATTTCGGGCTGGCCATGCGCGAGCGGTTCTTCCTCTGCCTCAACGCCGCGGACCCGATGTTCGACGCGCAGGAGACCCGGCAATTCCTGGAGCAGCTCAATCCGCTGAAGGTGAGCCATGTCGACTATTAGCCGGCTCGAGACCCGATTGGCAGCCACCCGCGGCCGCGGCCGCCTGATCGCGTGCGTCCTGTCGTTGCCGCTGCTGGTCGGCTGCGAAAAGGCCGCGCGCAACATGTACGATCAGCCGAAATACAAGCCGCTGGCGGCGAGCCCCCTTTGGCCCGACGGCGGGTCGTCGCGGCCGCTGGAGCCGGGGGTGGTCGTGCACAGCGCCGGGATCATCGCGGCCGCCTCGAGCGGACGCCTCGGCGAGCAGCCGGTGCCCGACGCCGGGCGCGCGGCTCCGCTGCCGGTCACCCTGGAGACCCTGCAGCGCGGACGGGAGCGCTACGACATCTACTGCGCGCCCTGTCACAGCGTCTCGGGAGACGGCGACGGCATGGTCGTGCGGCGGGGATTTCCCGCACCCGCGTCCCTGCACAGCGACGAGCTGCGCAAGGCGAGCGACGCGACACTCTTCGAGGCGATCACCCGCGGCTATGGCCTGATGTACCCGTTCGCGGACCGCATCACCGTACCCGACCGGTGGGCGATTGTCGCTTACTTGCGGGCGCTGCAGCTCAGCCAGAACGCGCGCATCGATGATGTGCCGGCCCCGGAGCGCGATGCGCTGCGAGGATCCAGCCCATGACCCCCGCGATGGGATCCGCCGCGGGCCGCCTGGGCAACGCCGCCATCGCCGTCGGCGCCGTTGCCGCGGTGTTTCTGATCGCGCACGTCCGGTTGACCCACACGGCGTGGCTGCCCTCCTATCTTTGCGTGTGGTTCTTCATGCTCGGACTGTCCCTGGGCAGCCTCGCGCTCATCGCCGTGCACAATCTGACCGGCGGGGCCTGGGGAGAAGTCGTGCGCCCGTGGTTCGAGGCCGCTGCGCGCATGTTCCCCGTGTCGGCGCTGATGGCCGTGCCGCTCCTCTTTCACCTCGACCGTTTGTACTCCTGGATGCATCCCGGCGACATCGCGCGGCCTGCCGAAGTCCACGGCAATGAGTGGTACCTGAATCTTCCGTTCTTTACCGGCCGCGCGATTCTGTACTTCGCGGTCTGGATCATCCTCGCGTTGCTCCTCGGCCGCTGGTCGTCGGCGCGCAAGGCGGGCGCCGGCGCCGCCGAAGGCTCGCGCCTGCGGGCAGCCTCCGCGGTCGGCTTCATCGTCTTTGCGCTCACGACGACCTTTGCCGCCATCGACTGGATCATGTCGCTGACTCCGCGGTGGTACTCGACCATATTCGGGCTGCTGATCGGCACCGGCCAGGTGCTTTCGGCCCTGGCCGGCGCGGTCATCGGCGCCGCGTGCCTCGGGCAGGGCCGGCGCGAGGCAGGAGAGGACAGCTTTCACGATCTCGGCAACCTGCTGCTGGCGCTCGTCATGCTGTGGGCCTACCTCTCATTCATGCAGGCCCTGATCATGTGGATCGAGGACCTGCCCGACGACATCTCCTGGTATGTCCCGCGCACGCAGACGACTTGGCGGGATCTGGCGGTATTTCTCGCCGTCGTGCATCTGGCGTTGCCGTTTCTGGTACTGCTGTCGCGCCGCGCGAAGCGCACGCCGGGCGCGCTCGCCACGCTCTGCGCCGCGATATTCCTCGCCTGCCTCGCCGACGCATTCTGGCTCGTGCTGCCCACGCTTCGGCCGGATGGGTTCGCCGTCGGGTGGAACGACCTGTTCGCCTGCGTGACCATCGGCGGCGTCTGGACCGGGATTCTGCTGCGCTTGCTGCGCGCGCCCGATGCGGACTCCGGCCGCTCGGAAGCCCCGGCGGGGGTGGCGCACCATGCATGACCCCCGCCCTGAACATCTGGCCGGCGGGCCGGGCGCGGCCTCGGTCGGCCACGAGTCGGCCCTGCTGGGCACGGCCCCCATCGTGGCGTTCTCCATAGGCCTCGCGGCATTGATCGTCCTGGCGGCCTTCGTCGCGTTTTTCTTGCTCGGCGGGTTCCGGCCTCCGCCGCCCGGCGTCAGGTCCCTGCCCCCGGCCGGCACCGGGCCCGCGTCCATGCCCATACTGCAGAGCGCCCCCGCGGCGGACCTGCGCGCCTTTCGCCGAGGAAAGGAATCGATGCTCGACGGCTACCGCTGGATCGACCGCGGCAGCGGCGTCGTCCAGATTCCCATCGAGCGGGCGATGCAACTCATCGTCGAGCGGGATGCCGCCCAGGGTTCCGCGCACGCCAAATCGGAGCGGCCATGAAAGCCTCCGCGGCCTCGATCCTGTTGGGCTTGTCGACGCTGGCCGCCTCGCCCGGCGCAGCCGCCGGGCCCGCCGAGGGTGTCGTTCGCCAGGCCGGCTTCGATCAGAATTTGAACCAGCGAATTCCATCGAACCTCGCGTTCCGCGATGAAACCGGACGGTTGGTGCGCCTGGCCGATTACTTCGGCGGCGCGCCGCTCATTCTGGCCTTGACCTATTACGGCTGCTCGAACGTCTGTCCCACGATCATCAACAACCTGGGGGCACGGCTCGGACGGGCCGCCCGCGCCGGCCCGGACCGCCCGGTCGTACTCGTCGTCAGCATCGATCCCCGCGATACCCCCGCCATCGCCGCCCGGAAGAAGGCCGGTTATCTCGCCGGAGCGCTGCACGATGCCGATGCGTCGCGTTGGCACTTTCTGTCCGGCGACGATGCCGACATCGCTCCCCTGGTCCGCGCAGCCGGGTTTCGCTACGCGTACGACCGCGCCAGCGGGCAATATGCACATCCCTCGGGCTTCCTCATCCTGACGCCGCAGGGCACCATTTCGCGCTACTTCTTCGGTTTCGGCTTCGCGCCGCAGGAACTGTCGAACGCGCTCGATGAGGCCGCCGCGCAGCGCATTTCATCGCCCGTCGAGCGCCTGTTGCTGCTGTGTTTCCACTTCGACCCGGCGACCGGCCGGTACACCGCGACGGTGCTGTCGGCCTTGCAGGGCATGTCGATCGCGATGGTCCTGGGGCTCATTGCCTTCGGGGTCTCGCGAATGCATCGCTCCAAGACGGAAGGCCGCTGAACATGGAAAATCTGCCTTTCTTCCCCGACAGCGCTTCGACGGTTTCCGGCGCCGTCGACGGCCTGTACTTCGCGTGGCTCGTCTTGTCGGGGGTCATGGCCCTCGCCATCGCGGTGGTCATCGTGATCTTTGCCGTCAAGTATCGGCGGGGCTCTGCCGCGAATCGTCGCATCGTCGAGGACGAGGCGCATGCAAGGACGATTCGCCGGATCGAGTACACCTGGATGGCGGTGCCGCTCGCCATCTTCCTGGGCATGTTCGTCTGGAGCGCCGTGGTCTACTACCGGTCCGCCACCGTGCCGAAGAATGCCTTGCCCGTCTACGTGGTCGCCAAGCAATGGATGTGGCACCTCGAGCACCCCGCCGGTCGGCGCGAGATCGACGAGCTGCACGTTCCCATCGGCCGCCCCATCGAACTCGTCATGACGTCCCAGGACGTGATCCACAGTTTTTCGCTGCCCGATTTTCGCGTCAAGCAGGACGTCCTGCCGGGGCGATACACCACGCTTTGGTTCGAGGCGACCCGGACGGGCGAGTTTCGGCTGTTCTGCACCCAATATTGCGGTGCCGACCATTCCCGGATGATCGGTCGAGTGGTCGTCATGGAGCCGGCGGCGTTCGAGCGCTGGCTGTCCGCGGCCGGCGGCGTCGGATCGATGGCCGCTCGCGGCGCCGCCCGATTCCGGGAATTCGGCTGCATCGGGTGCCACGACGCCAATGCCACGGTGCGCGCGCCGCCGCTCGAGGGCATCTTCGGCAAGCCCGTCCGGCTCCAGGACGGAAGCTGGGTGGTCGCCGACGAGCGGTTCATTCGCGACGCGGTGCTGTTGCCCAACAAGGACGTTCCCGCGGGCTACGATGCGATCATGCCGTCGTACCAGAACCAGATCGACGAAGAAGGACTGCTGGAAATCATCGAGTACATCAAGTCGAGCGGCAACGCGCAAGGGGGCCCGCAATGAGCAGCGTTCCGATCCTGCCGAGCGAGAACTATCTGACCGCGGGCTTCCGCCTGTGGACATGGCTCACGACGCTCGATCACAAGCGCATCGGCATTCTCTACACCATCTCCATCACGGTGCTCTTCTTGATCGGGGGCTCCGCCGCCGCCTTGATCCGGCTGGATCTGCTCACTCCGCACAGCGAGCTGGTCAGCAGGGAGACCTACAACAAGCTCTTCACCATGCACGGCGTCATCATGGTGTGGTTCTTCCTGATTCCCTCGATACCCGCCACGCTCGGCAATTTCCTGGTTCCGCTCATGATCGGCGCGCGCGACCTGGCGTTCCCGCGCCTGAACCTGCTGAGCTGGTATCTCTACGTGATCGGCGCCTTGTTCACGGTCGGGGCGTTGGTCGCCGGTGGAGTCGATACGGGATGGACCTTCTACACGCCGTTCTCGACGATGTTCTCGAATACCCATGTATACGCCGTGGTCGCCGGAGTGTTCATCGCGGGGTTTTCATCGATCCTGACGGGCCTGAATTTCATCGTGACGATTCACGAGATGCGGGCCCCGGGAATGACGTGGTTCCGCATGCCGCTGTTCATCTGGGCCATGTATGCCACGAGCCTCATTCTCGTGCTGGCAACGCCGGTGCTCGCGATGACGCTGATGCTGATCACGATGGAGCGGGTATTCGGCATCGGCGTCTTCGACCCCGCACTGGGCGGGGATCCGCTGCTGTTCCAGCATCTCTTCTGGTTCTATTCGCACCCGGCAGTGTACATCATGATCGTTCCCGCCATGGGGGTCGCCAGCGAGATCATCGCCTGCTTCGCCCGCAAGAGCGTGTTCGGCTATCGGTTCATGGCCTACGCCATGCTTGCGATCGCGGGCTTCGGCTTCGTGGTCTGGGGCCACCACATGTTCGTCAGCGGCCAGTCCGCCTACGCCGGGACGGTGTTCTCCGTGCTGACCTTCCTGGTGTCGGTGCCTTCGGCGGTCAAGGTTTTCAATTGGACCGCGACTCTTTACAAGAGCCACGTCTCCTTCGAGGCGCCCATGCTCTACACCCTCGGCTTCGTGGGGCTGTTTACGATCGGAGGCCTGACGGGACTCTTCCTCGCCTCACTCGGTCTGGATGTGCATCTGCACGACACGTATTTCGTGGTCGCCCATTTTCATTACATCATGGTGGGCGGAGCCGTGATGGCCTTCTTTGGCGGCATCCATTTCTGGTGGCCGAAGGTCACCGGACGGATGTATTCCGAGAATTGGGGGCGGGCGTCGGCGCTGTTCATCTTCTTCGGCTTCAATCTGACGTTCTTTCCGCAATTCATCGTGGGCTATCTCGGCATGCCGCGCCGGTACCCGGAGTATCCGCCGGAGTTTCAGGTCTGGAACGTCCTGTCGTCGGCCGGCGCATCGATTCTCGCCATCGGTTACGCGCTGCCGCTGTTCTACCTGTTTTGGTCGCTGCGTTACGGGCCGCCGGCGCCGGCGAATCCATGGGGCGCCAAGGGTCTGGAATGGCAGACCACCTCGCCGCCTCCCCCCGAGAACTTCCCGGCCACGCCGCTGGTCGACGAACCGGCGTACGCATACGGCAAAGGGGAGTCGGAACATGGCTAGCGGCGTCGCGCTCACCGCACCGCAATTCGACGATGCCGAGCAGCAACGCTCGGCATCGACCCTCGGAATCTGGATTTTCCTGGCGACCGAAATCCTGTTCTTCGGAGTTTTGTTCGCCGCCTACTCCATCACCCGCATCCGGCATCCGGAGGCCTTTGCCGCCGGAAGCCGCCTGACCAACGTCACGCTCGCCAGCATCAATACCGCGGTGCTGCTGACGAGCAGCCTGACCATGGCGCTCGCCGTGCATGCCGCACGAACGGGGGTGCGCCGGGCGCTGGCCGGCTGGCTCTGCCTCACCGTCGCCTTGGGAGTGGCCTTTCTGGCGATCAAGGGGGTGGAATACTACTTCGATTACGCCGAGCATCTGGTGCCGACGGTGAATTTCTCCTACTCAGGGAAGGGTGCCGGCCAGGTGGAGCTCTTCTTCTATCTCTACTATTTCATCACCGGGGTGCACGCGCTGCACGTATTCATCGGGGTCGTCGTAATCGCCGTCATGGCCGCCATGTCGATGCGCAGCGCCTTCAACCCCGACTATTACACGCCGGTCGACGTCACCGGCCTTTATTGGCACCTGGTCGACGTCATCTGGCTGTTCGTGTATCCGCTCCTCTACCTGGTTTCTCGGTCATGAACGCCCATTCCGACGTATCCCCCCGGAACTACGTGCTGTTGTGGCTGGCATTGATCGCGCTGCTGCTGTTCACGCTCGCGAGCGCCTACTGGCCGATGGGCTGGCTGAACACGGCCGTGCACCTCGGCGTCACCGTCACCCAGGCGGCGCTCGTGCTTCTGTTCTCCATGCATTTGCGCTCCGCCCACCCCCTGCTCAGGGTCATCGCGCTTGTCGGGTTCTTCGGCATCGCGATTCTGATCGTCCTGACGCTTGCCGACGTGTTGACGAGATAGACCGAAGTCCGCGCGCCGGCGCTGTTTCGCGTCCCGCCCTGTGCCGGAATGGGTTCGCGTTTTTAAATAACAAGTGATATGTTTAGACCCGGCGGCATGCCATGAGATGGGGAGCGATCATGACCGAGGGGACCCTGGCTAGTCGGCACGCCCGGAACAGCCGTGAAGCGCGGCGCACGGCGCGCTCGAGGCACGCCGCCGGCAAGCTGCCCTATATCCGGCGCAAGCTCCCGGTGGTGGAACTGCTGAGCTCGGAGGCTGTCGAGATCATCGAGGCGAACGCCGAGACGATCCTCGAGGAGATCGGCATCGAGTTCCGCCGCGATCCGGAATCCCTGCGCCTGTGGCGCGAGGCCGGGGCCGACGTGCAGGGCGAGCGCGTCCACATACCGCGCGGGATGGCGCGTGGCCTGCTGTCCACGGCGCCGCGTGAATTCGACCTGCACGCCCGCAATCCCGCGCGCAATCTGCATTTCGGTGGCAACGCGACGGTGTTCTCGCCGGTCGGCGGCCCGCCGTTCGTGACCGACCTCGACCGCGGCCGGCGCTACAGCACCCTCGAGGACGTGCACAATTTCGTCAAGCTCGCGCACATGGCGCCCGCCATTCATTTCTCGAGTGTCGGCATCGTCGAGCCCATGGACATTCCGCCGGGCAAGCGCCATCTCGACGTCCAGTATGCGTTCTTTCGCTACTCCGACCAGGGCTGCGAGGCGACGCCCGAGACTCCGGGCCATGCCGCCGACTCGATGCGCATGGCCGAAGTGCTGTTCGGCGAGGAGTACGTCGACCAGAACGTCGTCGTGCTCGGCAACATCAACTCCAATTCGCCGCTCACCTTCGACGGCCGGATGCTCGGCGCGCTGCGCGTGTTCGCCAGCCACAACCAGGGAACCATCATCGTGCCCGCGGTGCTGGCCGGAGCGATGGGCCCCGTGACCCCCGCCGGCTGCATGGCGGAGATCCTCGCCGAGACTCTCGCCGGCATGGCCCTGACCCAGCTCGTGCGGCCGGGGGCGCCGGTGATCATGGGGTCCTTCGTCGGCGCCATCTCCATGCGCACCGGCGCGCCCACCTTCGGCACGCCGGAGGCGACCCAGATGATCTTCGCCACGGCCCAACTCGCCCGCCGGCTGGGGGTGCCGTGCCGCAGCGGGGGCTCGCTGTGCTCCTCCAAGGTGGCGGATGCCCAGGCGGGCTACGAGAGCGCGCATACCCTGCTGCCCACCGTGCTTGCCGGCGTCAATCTGGTCACGCATGCGGCGGGCTGGCTCGAGGGCGGCCTCGTGGCCGGTTACGAGAAATTCGTGATGGACGTCGATCAACTGGCGATGATGCAGGCTCTCGCGGCCGGCATGGACATGAGCGAGCGGGGTCAGGCCCTCGATGCGATCCGCGAAGTCGGCCCGGGGAGCCACTTCCTGGGATGCGCCCACACCCAGGCGAACTTCGAGTCGGCGTTCTACCAGTCGACGATCGCCGACTACGCTTCGTACGAGCAATGGTCCCAGGAGGGAAGCCTCACGGCGGAACAACGCGCCAATGCGGTCTGGAAGAAGATGCTGGCGGACTACGAGGATCCCGGGATCGACCCCGCAAAGGACGAGGCCATGCTCGCTTTCGTGGCTGAGCGCCGCCCAGAGCTCACGGACAACATCGAAGAAGAATAGGTCCCAGGCTCCCAGATGCCGAGAATCGTGGACCACGAGCGCCGCCGGGAGGAAATCGCCCGGCTGGTCGTGCAGGTCATCCAGGAGGAAGGCGCCGAGGGCGCCACGATGCGCCGAATCTCCAAGCGCGGGGGCTTCACCATCGGGGTGCTGTCGCACTACTTCAGGGACAAGGATCAGCTCCTCGCCTTCGCGTTCGAATGGACGGCGCAGCGGACCTTCACCGAACTCGAGGAGGCCGCCCGCCCCAATCCGCCCGGACTCGCGCAGCTGCGTGCTGCGCTCAACTACATGGTGCCGGCGCCCGGAACGGCCAGCTTCATTGCCGTTTGGCTCGGCCTCTGGAGCGGCGCTACGCGCAATGCGAGCCTCGCGCGGACGCACGAAGCGTATTACCGCCGCTGGCGCGGCTATCTGCGCGGATATCTCGAGGACGCGGTGCAGCGAGGCGAGATGGGGGCGGGGCGGTCCATCCGCGACGCGACCGACCTCCTGGCCGCCGCCGTCGACGGTCTTTGGCTGTGCGGCGCGTTCGAGCCCCGGCGTTTCGCCGCCGGGCGCCGCCGGCAGCTCCTCGACCGACTCCTGTCGGCGGTGGTCGTCTCCCTCCCGCGGGCTACTTGAGCTTTTCGATCAGCGCCGAGATCCGATACCAGGTTTCCCCCGCCACGATGTGTTCGCACTCTTCGACTTCGTCGAACGTGAAGTCGGCATGGCCCGATTTGGCGCCGGCGGAAATGAGCAGCCTGACGACGCCGGGAGGCGTCAACGTGCCGCCATATTTGCACTGTATCGACTGGGAGGCGAGGCCCGCGATTTCGAGTTCCTCACGGGCGTGAGCAATGATTCTAAGGCGTCCTCTTTCAAGCAGGCTCAGAGTCATCGGGGAAGTGTAACGGAGTCTCAGGCCTTGCGCGCCGCCTTGGCCCTGACCGTGCCGCCCCTGGCGGTCTTGCCGCGCTTCTTCACGTCCGGCGGCCGGCAGAACGAGGCGTACAGCACTTCCATCACCTGCAAGGTGGGGCCCGGCGCGATCCTGTAGTAGATGGTCTGGCCCTGGCGGTCCGTGAGCACCAGTCCCGCCTCCCGCAGGACACCCAGATGCTGCGACAGCGCCGATTGGCTCAGCGGCACCCGCTCGTTGATTTGGCCGACCGAGAGCTCGCCGGCCAGCAGCGCGCAGAGCACCAGCAGGCGCTGGTCGTTCGCCAGCGCCTTCAAGAAGGCGGCCGCCTCCTCGACGTGATCCTTCACCTCGCCCATCATTGGGAGCAATCGCATCCCTTCGTCGTCCACGCCTGCGGCCAAAAGTAGGCGATGTTGATACCAGCGCATGGCGAGACCTCTTCCAATTGCCGGTGTCATGTTAGCAGACGGCCCAGGCTTTGAGCGGCGGTCTCCTCAGCCGGCGAATTGCCAGCGAGTGGCATTCTGCGGGAACGTCTTCTCGTCGAGGCTAAAGGCCACTCTCGGGCGCACCGCGAAGAAGGGCTCCCGCAGAGCCAGAATGTCCTCCTCCATCGAGGACATGTCGTAGTCGTACTTGCGTTGATAAAGCAGCAGCAGTTCTTTGATCTGCTCCACGTCGCTGAGCCTCTCGGCAGCGCCTTCGACGACCACCGCCTCATGAGCCTGCTCGGTGCCGATGACACAGTGGGCGTTGTTCTCGAGATTGCGCGCCTTGCGCGAACGGCTGCTCGTGCTGAAGTAAAACACCCCGAAGTGCCACAGACCCCAGATGACCATCAAGTGCGGGCGGCCGTCCTGCCGCACGGTGGCGAGCCAGTAGTTGTGACTGACCTCGAGACGCTGCTCCGCCCAGCTCCAGGGCAGGAGACCATCGGAACCTGCGGGCAGGCCGTAACCCGGCATATGAGGGCGGCTGGGGGTCGGCTCGGCAGAGGTCGATCGTTCGGGCATGGTCTCACCTTGGTGGTATTGGACAGATCCCAGCTTGTCGATCTTGCCATAGCGGCCCGGATTCGGCGCGCCCGGTGGGCCGCCGCCTTACACCTCCCGATCTCGGTTGCATATGACCAGTATCCGAAATATCGTTGGCATCGTATGGAGAATGGACCGCGATATTGGTTTCCTGCCAAGCGCTACGGTTGGGGTTGGGGGCCGCCTTCGGCCTGGCAGGGATGGGCAGTGTTGGTCGCCTGGTTTCTAACTTTTTTCGGCGGAATCCATTTCCTGGGATTGCGGGGACACCCCTTCGCACATGTGATTTTCGCGGGCGGCATGATTGTTGCGCTTTTGTTGATCTGCTATTGGAAGGGTGAGCGGCCTCGTTGGCGGTGGGGCGATTGACCCGTTACACTGGGCGTCGATCCTAAGAACCGCTCATGGCCCATCCCGGCGCCCGCCGAAACCGCACTGTGAAAGACGCATCGTCATCCGAAGTCCCGGCGCACCCGGCCGGACTGCTCACGCGATTGCAGCATTGGATGGCCGCACACCAATGGCAACGCCGCTTCGTCCTCTGGACCGGAGCTTTGGCCACCGGTGTTCTCGCAGTGCTGTTCGCACGGCTCGGCGATCAGGCGATTCGGATGTTCCAGTGGGGCACGACGTTGACCCCGTACTGGCCCTGGGCGGTGCCCCCTATCGGCCTGGCGTGCCTAGCCTGGCTCACGCGCCATGTATTTCCCGGCTCGCAGGGCAGCGGTATACCCCAGACCATCGCGGCGCTCTCGCACACCACGGAAGAGGCGCGCCACCGGCTCCTCTCGCTGCGGATCGCCGCGGGGAAGTTGCTGGTGACGGCGCTGGCGCTGGGGTGCGGCGCCTCGGTGGGCCGGGAGGGGCCCACGGTGCAGATCGGCGCTTCGATCATGTATTCCATTCGCCGATGGGCGCGCTTTCCGGCGCGCGACGTCGAGCGGGGCCTCATTCTCGCCGGCGGCGCCGCCGGCGTCGCAGCGGCCTTCAACACGCCGCTGGCCGGTGTGGTGTTTGCGATCGAAGAGCTGTCCCGATCGTTCGAGGAACGCACCTCCGGCACGATTCTGACGGCCGTGATTCTCGCGGGCGTCGCCTCAGTGGCCCTCGCGGGAAACTACACTTACTTCGGGCTGGCGCACGAGTCGCTGAGCAGCCTTCGCGAATGGATCATCGTTCCCATCTGCGGCATCGCCGGCGGCGTGGCGGGCGGCCTTTTTTCGCGAGCCATGCTCGCCTGCCAGCGCAGCCTGCCGCACGCGATCAGGCGGATCCGGGACGAACAACCGGTACGGTTCGCCCTGCTCTGCGGCCTGGGCGTGGCCATCATCGGCTGGGTTTCCGCCGGCACCACCTTCGGGACCGGCTATGCGCAGGCCAAAGCTTTGGTCCAGCAGGACGACTTGATGCCGCACGGCTTCGCCGTGTACAAGGCGCTCGCCACGTTGCTGTCGTATCTTTCAGGGGTTCCGGCCGGCATCTTTTCGCCCTCCCTCGCCATTGGCGCCGGAATCGGCGGCGAGTTGGGGCGATGGGTTCACCTGGCGCCGGGCGCGGCCTTCGTCGTGCTCACCATGGCGGCTTATTTCGCCGGAGTGGTTCAAGCCCCGCTGACCGCACTGGTCATCGTGACGGAAATGACCGCCAACCGGGATCTCACGCTGCCGCTCATGGCGGTCGTCTTCATCGGGCGCGGGGCCAGCGCGCTGGTCTGTCGCGAGAGTCTGTATCGGGCATTGGCCCAGGCGTTCATGCCGCCGGACCGTCCGAAGGCGCACGCGCACGGCGGTCCCTAGCGTCGAGGGCCGGGTTTCGGGAGTCGCGCCCTCGCCGGGGCGCTACTTCGCCGCGGCGCTGCCTTCCAGCAGGCGGCGGAGCAGCGGCGATGCCGCCGGGATGGCGAGCATGGTGCTCCCGACGGCCATCAACAACAGCGCGGTGAAGGTCGCGCTGGAGATGAGTTGCCGGTCGAGGAGAATGTTGACGAAGATGATCATGATGAGCGCCTTGGTCTGCAGGAGCCAGCCGATCAGCGGTGCTTCGCCCGCCCGCCAGTGAAGAATTCGGCCCGCGATGGCGGTGCCGGTCAGCTTGCCCGCCACGGTCGCGGCCAACAACAAGCCGGCGGCCATCAATACCGCCGAGCCTCCCAGGGCCCAATTGGTCCGCAGCCCCGTGCTCAGGAAGAAGACCGGCATGATGATCAGCAGAATGTCGTGCCTCAGCGTGTCCAGCTTGTCGAGGTCGAACCAGGCCGACTCCATCACGACCCCCGACAGGAAGGCGCCCACCATGAAATGCAGACCCGACCAATCCGCGCCGAAGGCGCAGACCGCCAGCCATATCAATCCCACGTAGACGCGGTCCCTCGGCGGCAGCCGCCGCATCAGCCGGCGAAACGCGATCGCCGCCGTGGCGAAGGCCAGCAGGAATCCCGCCTGCTTGCCGACCCGCTGCCAGTCCATAAGGATCACCGCCAGCACCCCCCACACGGCCACGTCGTCCAAACTCGCATAACGCAAGATGCGCTGGCCAATGGGCTGGCGCAGGATGTCGAGCTTTTCCATGAACAGGATCAGGATCGGCAGTGCGGTCACCGCGCAGGACATGCCGATCCCCAGAATGAACTGCCAGGTTTGCACGCGTGCGCCCATCCAGCCCCCGCGCGTCGCGAGTACGGCGCCGGCCGCGGCGCCGAACAACAGCGGAACGCCCAACGCGAGCCCGGCCGTGATTCCGCTGTCGCGCCGGTATTCCCACGCTTTCTTCAGGTCGAGTTCAATGCCGGCGATCCACACGAAGAGCATGACGGCCCACCAGGCAATGCCGTTGAGCGCTTGAACGACCTGCGGATTGAAGACGAACCGGTAGTAGCCCGGCAGCGCGGCGCCCAGGATGCCGGGGCCCATCAAGATCCCGGTGATGATCTGCACGACCACCAGCGGGGCGAAGTATTCCGTCCTGCCCACCCGCCAAATCAGGTAGGGGAGCGTGAAGATGATCGCCATCGCGATCAGGAATATCTCGCTGTTACTCACGCAATGTCGCCAGGCCGAGCGGCTTGGTGGGGTCCACCTTGAGCCATAGGAGCGCGCCCAGCGCGAGCAGCAGCGCCATCGGGATGAACGGCAGATCATAGCTGCCGTATCGTTGCACGAGATAGCCGAACGCCACCGATGAGATGAGCGAGCCGACCTGGGCAGCCGTGTTCATCGACCCGACGATGGCGCCGGCGTAAGGTCCGCCGATGTCGAGGCACACGGCGAACATGATCGGCTGCTGAAAGGTGATTCCCGCATAGACCGCCGACAAGAGAACCATCACGGCCACAGGATCGCGGGTGAACATGACGGCGACGGCGCAGGCCGACGACAACCCTAAGCTCACCACCCCGATGGAACACCGGCCCCATTTCAATCCGACCCGCCTGGCGAGCGCATTGCTCGCCAGGCCGCCGGCGCAATTGGCGCACGCGGCCACGAAGAACGGCAGGGACGACAGCAGGAGATTCTCCTCGGTGTACCCGCGGCCCTTGACCAGATAGGTGTGGAACCACGATTGAAAAAAATAGTACGTGTAGACGTAGCAAAGCGCCACGCCCATGGTCGCCCAGAAATTGGCGGAGCCGAGGGCGGCGCCCCAGGGAAGCTTGTGGTGGGTGCCGGCGACGAACGGCGGCGTCTCGTCGAGCTCCGCCTTTTCCACGCCGGCCTTCTCGCCCGGAGAGTCGCGGAACCACGCATACCAGACGCCGCTCCACAGCACACCCAGGATTCCAAAGAAATAAAAGGACGCGCGCCACCCGAAATGCACCTGGATCGGCACCACCAGCAGAGGAGACAGGGCGCCGCCCAACTGCGATGCCATCAGGGAGATTCCAAAGGCCCGGCCGCGTTCGTGAACCGGAAACCACCGGGCGACCACGACCGCGGCGTTCGGGTAGGCCCCCGCCTCGCCCGCGCCGAACAAGAACCGCGTGAGCAGAAGCGGGTAGAAGCCGGACACCGCGCCCGTCAGGGATGTAAAGGCCGACCACCACAGCACGATCCGCGTCAACACGCGCCGGGGCCCAATCCTGTCGCCCAGCACTCCGCTGGGTATTTCAAAGGCCGCATAGGAAATCGTGAAGATGCCGGTGATCCATCCCCAAGCCGCCGGACCGATCTTGAGCGCCTCCTGCATGCGCGGTCCGGCCACGGAAATGCAGACACGGTCCAGGTAGGTGATGACGAGCAGCAGAGCCAGCAATCCCAGCACCCGATGTCGATATTTGATGTTGTATCCCCTGCCGAGATCGTCGAGTAACCTACCACGGCGCGCGCGGGCATGGCGACTCCGTAGGATTGGCCGCTCGATGGCACCCTCGGGCGAGGCGGCAGGTAACGGCGCAGGCGCGGGCGGTGTAAGCTTCCGTCATGAACCGGGGACACCGATGAAGCAGATACCGATCGGCGCGCGCGGCGCCTACTCCCTGCGCGTCGAACCGGGTCATCTGGCCAACAGCTTCAAGGACGGCATCCTGCCGCCCGTGTTCTCGACTCCGTATCTGGTCCTCATCATGGAAAATGCCGCGCTGAATGCCATCAAGCAGTATCTGGAACCCGGGGAGAGCGCCGTCGGCACGCGCGTGGACGTGCGGCACCTGGTGGCGACTCCGGTCGGCCGCGAAGTCACGGGCCATGCGGAGGTGGTCGGCAGCGAGGCGCGCAAGATCGAATTCAAGATTTGGGCCACGGATGGCGCCGAGATCATCGGCAGCGGAACTCACGAGCGGACCGTGGTGAGCGTCGGGCGAATCATCGATAAAATGGCCGCGAAATACGGCGGACCATCCGCAGCCTCGTGACCGGATTATCCGCAACCCACCGAAGGACGGTAATGGACGATATCTCGAACGGAACGCATCAGATCATCAGCTGGCTCGGTTACATCGTGATGTTCGCGTTCATCGCCTTCACGCTCATCAGCAGCCTGTATTACATCGGTGTCCTGCTGTACCGGCTGATCCGGCGCCTCTTTGCTCGATGACGCACGCCGTGAACCGGCCACGCCGCGCCGTGTCCTAGGCCGGGTGCAGCCGCTCCGCCATCGCCATGAGCAGGTCTCTCCAGCTCAGAATTCCCACGGGCCTACCCTCCTCGTCGACCAGCGGGATGCAGGAAATGCGATGGGCCTTGAACACCCGCACGGCATCCAGGAGAGTGGCCTCGGGACGCAGCGTGACCGGCTTGCGCGTCATGATCTGATGGACCCGCTTGTTCAGGGTCGCGGCATCCTTGTCCGTTTCCGCCAGGGTTCCGAGCCTCGGACTCAGGGCCTTCAGCAGGTCCCGATCCGACACCACGCCCTGCAGCTTGCCGTCGTCGACGACCAGCACATGATGAAAGCGCTGTGTCTCGAAGATGTCTTTGACGGCGGATAACCGGTCGTCCATTTTGACGGTGACGACCTTGCCGGTCATGATGTTTTTGATTGACACGAATGCCCCCCTATATATGACACGGTCATATAGCAATCCGGGGCAGCGCGAGCAATAGCAGCCTTGACAATGATTGCCTAGGCAATATAATACGCCCCATGTGCCCGGATCACCCGGTTTACGACCTCGAGACCTTCCAGCCGTCCAAGTGCGTGGGGCATTTGATGTACAAGGTGCGCGCCGCACAAATGAGCGCGCTGGATCAGGCGTTTGCGCAGGAACCCGAGCTCGCCGACCTGGAAGTCAGCGCAGCGCAGTACGTCATTTTGAGCGTGCTGGCCCAGCGGGGCTGCGTGGATTCAACCGCGCAGCTGTGCAAGGACCTCTCCTACGACGGCGGCGCCATGACCCGGATGATCGATCGCCTCGAGGCGAAGGGGCTCATCAGCCGGAGTCGATGCACGAGTGACCGACGAGTGGTCAAGATTGAATTAACACCTGCAGGTCAGGAAGCGCTCCCCAAGCTGCAGGAGTGCTCGGTCCGGGTGCTGAATCGCCTATTGCGCGGTTTCAGCGATGCAGAGGCGCGGCAGCTCGAGGGCTTCCTGGCCCGAATGCTGCAAAACGCCTGAAAATGCAGGGTTTTTTTGGCTTTTTAGTTGCCTAGGCATTAACCGCTTAAGCATTAGTTTACGGGGATAGTTTATGAAGGCACGACTCAACCAAGGGCTCCGCTGGGTGCAGCTAAAGCTCCCGGAATTCGGCGCTTACTTTGCTCTGCTGCTGCTGCCCGGCGGCAGCCTCATTGCCCTGGCCACGTGGGCCTATCGTCACTGGTCGGGCGCGGAGCGGACATGAACCCGCGGGGGCCTGTTTTGCTGTGGATGTGGGCGGCGCTATGCGCGGGGTGCGCGAGCACTCACGGGCTACAACCCGGCGCGGCCCTGCGGAATCCCGACACGCTGGCCGTCGAGGGCACTTTTGCCGATACCCCGCTGCGGCAGGATGCCTGGCCCGGGCAGGATTGGTGGACCGCGCTTGTCGATCCGCAACTCGATCAACTCATCCGCGAAGGACTGCGCGACAGCCCCACCTTGAAGGTCGCGGCGGCGCGCACGCGTGCGGCGTTGGCTGAAGCCGGCATCAGTGAGGCTGCGCGAATCCCGCAGGTCAATCTGTCCGCCGACGCGACGCGCGAGCGGTTGTCGCAGAACGGCATTTTCCCGCCGCCGTTCTCCGGCAGCACCTCGACCTTGAGCGACCTTGCGGCCACGCTCACCTGGGAGGTGGACTTCTGGGGCAAGCAGCGGGCCGACTACGAACGCACCTTGGGACTTGCACACGCGAGCGAAGTGGACGCCGCGGCGGCCCGGCTCGCACTCTCGACGGCGATCGCGCACGCCTACATCCAGCTCGGGCATGCCTATCTGTTGCTCGACGTCGCCACCTCCACCTTGAAACAGCGCGAGCAGATTGCTTCGCTCACGCGCGACCGGAACGCGGCGGGATTGGATTCCCGTCTCGAGGTGCAGCAAACCTTAGAGACGCTGCCCGCGGCGCGCGAGCAAATCCTGCAGCTGCAGGAGGGCATCGAACTCAGCCGCCATCAACTGGCGGCGCTCCTGGGGCAGGGACCCGACCGGGGAATGAGCATCGCGCGGCCGACGGCCGCTGCGCTGGTCGAACCCGCTTTGCCGAGCCGCCTGCCTTCGGAACTGCTCGGCCGGCGCCCCGATCTCATCGCACAGAGGTGGCGGGCGAGCGCCGCCGCGCAGGCCGTCAAAGTCCGGCAAGCGGCCTTCTATCCCAATGTGGATTTGACGGCGTTCGCGGGCTTTCAGCGCCTGGGACCCGGGGCGCTCGTCAGCGCCGGTGAACGGCAGATCGGCGTCGGTCCTGCCCTGGATCTGCCGTTGTTCGACGCCGGTCGGCGGCGCGCGCAACTCGCGGGCGCGGATGCCGCCTATGACGCGGCGGTCGAGCAATACAATCAAACCTTGGCCGATGCCCTGCGTGATGTCGCCGATCAGCTCTCCTCCCTGCGCAGCGTCGCCGCGCAGCGCGCCGAGCAACAGCAGGCCCTCGCCGCCGCCCAAAGCGCCTATGACCTGGCCGTGCTGCGCTATCGCGAGGGTGTCGGCAACTATCTCCAAGTGCTGTCCACGGAGGACCGGCTGCTCGCGCAGCGGAGCCTGGAGGCGGACCTGCAGGCCAGGCGCCTGGATCTCTCGGTCGGCCTCGCCGGTGCCTTGGGCGGCGGATTCGAACCGGCCGGCGCCGCGACACCATGAACATCCCACTTTGAGTTTGCTGCGGAGGACTTCCATGGACCCATCAGTTACCGCCCCTGCCCGCGCCGGCCGATTGCGCCGCCTTTGGCTCTACCTTGGGTTGGGCGGCTGTGCGCTGCTCGGTCTGGCCTACAGCGGCTACTGGGCCCACACGCTGCGCCATCGTCAATCCACGGACGACGCCTACGTGAGCGGGCACGTGGTGCAGATCACCCCGCAGATTTCCGGCACCGTCGTCGGCATCGGCGCCGAGGACACGCAGTTCGTGCCGGCGGGTGCGCCCTTGGTGCGGCTCGATCAGGCCGACGCCCAGGTCGCGCTCGACGAAGCCGAAGCCGATCTCGCCAAGACGGTGCGCGAAGTGGGCGTGCTCTATGCCACCACCTCGCAGCTCCAGGCGGTGGTCGAACTTCGCGACTCGGAACTCGCGATGGCCCGGCAGGATCTCGCGCGCCGCGACCGGCTCGGCAGCTCCGGCGCCATCTCCAGCGAGGAACTGCAGCATGCCCGGGATGCGGTGCAAAATGCCGCGGCGGCGTTGCTATCCGCACAGCAGCAGCTGCGGGCGGGCCGCGCGCGAACCGAGGGCACGGACGTCGCGAATCATCCCGACGTGCGCCGTGCCGCCGCCGAGGTACGCAGCGCCTATCTTGCGTACTCGCGAACCGTGCTCCCGGCCCCGGTGGCCGGGCTGGTCGCGAAGCGCAACGTGCAGCTCGGCCAACGGGTGAGCCCGGGTGCGCCCTTGATGGCCATCGTGCCCCTGGACGAGGTGTGGGTCGAGGCGAATTTCAAGGAGCCGCAACTCGCCGCCATGCGCGAGGGTCAGCCCGTGACGCTCACCGCCGATCTCTACGGGCGCAGCGTGCTCTACCACGGCCGGGTCGCCGGCTTCGGCGCCGGCACCGGCGCGGTGTTCTCCTTGCTGCCGGCTCAGAACGCCACCGGAAATTGGATCAAGATCGTCCAGCGCGTGCCGGTGCGCATCGCCTTGGATCCGCGGGAACTGTCGGCCAATCCCTTGCAGATCGGCCTGTCGATGCGCGCCGAGGTCGACACCCATGATCGCGGCGGCCCCCGCCTGCCGCAGCTCGCGGAGTCCGCCACGGGATCCGCGACGGCCGTGTTCAGCGAGGATGACCGCGCCGCCGATGAACGAGTGCATTCGATCATTCTCGCCAACGCAGCCGGCCGCGCCGCGGCCCCCACGGCGGCCCATGGCGGACTCGCCCGCGGGGATGCATCGGCACCCCGCCTCGCGCGATGACCACCATGAGCAACGCCGCCAAGAACGCCGGCGCGCCGGCTGAACACGCCCCGTTGCGCGGCGCACAGCTCGCGATCGGAGCGGTCGCGTTGTCGCTCGCGACTTTCATGAATGTGCTCGATACCTCGATCGCCAACGTCTCGATCCCGGCCATCTCGGGCGACCTGGGTGTATCGCCCGATCAGGGCACCTGGGTCATCACCTCCTTCGGCGTGGCGAATGCCATCTCGCTGCCCCTCACCGGGTGGATGACGCGCCGCTTTGGTCAGGTGCGGCTCTTCACCTGGTCGCTGGCGCTGTTCGTCGCCTCATCCTTCCTGTGCGCGCTGGCGCCGACGATCGGCATGTTGATCGCCTTTCGCGTCCTGCAGGGTGCGGTGGCCGGACCGATGATCCCGCTCTCACAAGCGCTGCTGATCTCGAGTTTTCCGAAGGCCAAGTCCGGCTCCGCCCTGTCGGTGTGGGCGATCACCACCATGGTCGCACCCGTCGTCGGTCCGCTGCTCGGCGGCTGGATCACCGACAACCTGTCGTGGCCCTGGATCTTCTATATCAATGTGCCCGTGGGAGTCGCCGCGGGAGTCGCCGCCTGGATCATCTATCGAAGGCGCGAGTCGCCGACCGTGAGCGTGCCCATCGACAAGGTGGGGCTCGGCCTGCTCGTGATCTGGGTCGGGGCGCTGCAGGTGTTGCTCGACCAGGGGAAGGATCTCGACTGGTTCGGATCACCGCAGATCGTCGCGCTCGCGATCATCGCAGCGGTGGGATTGTTCGCCTTCCTGGTCTGGGAACTGACCGAACAGCACCCCATCGTCGATCTGGGGCTGTTCCGGAACCGAAACTTCTGGACGGCCACGCTTGCCATGGCGCTGGCCTATGGAACCTTCTTCGGCAACACCGTGCTCCTGCCCTTGTGGCTGCAACAGTACATGGGCTACACGGCCACGCTCGCGGGCATGGTGCTCGCGCCGGTCGGACTGCTCGCCATCCTGCTCACGCCGGCGGTGGGCCGGGCGATGCGCCGCGTCGACCCGCGCGCCATAGCGACCGTGGCATTCCTCGTCTTTGCGTTGGTGCTCGGGATGCGGGCGCGATTCAGCACCGATACGCCGTTCGCCGTCCTGCTCATTCCGACCCTCGTGCAAGGCGTTGCCATGGCCTGCTTCTTCGTGCCGCTGGTCACCTTATCCCTGTCGGGACTGAGCCCGGAACGAATCCCGGCGGCCTCCGGACTCTTCAACTTCGCGCGCATCACAGCCGGCTCCTTCGGAACCTCCATCGTGACCACGCTTTGGGACCGCCGGGCAACGCTGCACCACGCCCGCCTGATCGAGCATCTCACCGCCGCCGATCCGACAACCTCGCAAGCCCTCGCGAGTTGGCAGGCGGGGACCTTGAGCTCCGGCCAGGAGGGGCCGCTGCTGAATCGCCTCGTGGACAGTCAGGCCTTCATGCTCTCCGCCGACGACATCTTCTATGTCTCGGCAGTGCTGTTCCTGCTGCTGGTGGGTGTGATCTGGCTCGCCCGGCCGGCGTCTCGCGCCGTTGCTGCCGAGGCGGGCGCGGCCCACTGACCCCTCGGAGCAGTCCTAAGGGGCGGGCAACGGTCGCGGCAGCCCGACCTTGCGCACCAGCTCCGCAAAACGGGGGTCCGAACGCACGGAGTCCAGCTGAAAATAAGTATTCAGGCCGATCAGCAGTCGATCATGCTCCACATAAGCGATGTCGAGCCATTGGAAAGTCCGCTCCGCATCGCCCAAGCCGGCATAGAGACGGGCGATCTTCAAGGGCGAGGCATAGCCGGTCTTGCGTAATTCCAGCTGGCTTTCAATTCCCTGCGCCAGCGCTCCCGCCCAACCTCCGGATCGGAATCCCCGCTCCAGCGCATCGGCATACTCGGCATCCCGCGGGCCGCCGTTGAGCTTGGCATAGATCTTGGACTCCTCGATGACTTGCGGGTACAGGCCCTTCCCCCAGTAGGCATATTTCAGGCAATCGTGCGCCACGGCGAAGGTCGGGTTCTCGTGGGCCAGCTTCGAACAGACGGCAATGGCCTCGTCGTATCGTCGGGCCGAAACCAGCACACTCCCGATCACGCGGGTGATGATCGGCGACAGCGGATCGAGCTCATGGGCCAGGTTGATCTGCGCGAGGGCCTCCTGTTCGCGGCCGCCGATCGTGCCGAGATCGTCGGCATACCACTGATGGGCCGTGGCATCGTTGGGGTCGAGCGCAAATGCCTTCTTGAATTCGGCCTCGCCGCCGGCGAAGTCCCACTCGAACTTGATCTGATTCTCCCCCAGTACGGCATGGGGATGAGCCAGGGTAGCGTCCAGTTGCAGCGCCCTGCGCGCCGCAGCATTCGACTTGGGAAAATCTTCATTCGGATTTCCCCAATAGTTCGGCCGCACCGAGTAGACGTCGGCCAGGCCCGAGTACGCCAGGGCGTAGTCGGGGTCCGCGGCCGTGGCTTGACTGAAATAGGCGATGGCCGCCTCGAGATCCGCGGGAGTTCGCTGGTTCCAGGCATAGCGCCCCTTGAGAAACAGCTGGTAGGCCCCGGGGTCTTGGGTGCCTTGCCGGGTGATCTCGGCGCGTTGCGCCGAGCTGAGCTCGGAACGCAACTGGTCCGCGATGTCGCCCGCGATGCGCTGCTGCAGGAGGACGATGTCGGACCGCTGCCCGGCGTAGCGCTGCCCCCAAACCTCCACGTCGCCCCGGGTGTCGGTCAGGTCGACATGCACGGCGATGTCGTCGCCCTGCGCCACCACTCGACCGGATATGAGCATCGACACCCCCAAATCGCGGCCGACCTTGCGCGCGTCGAGGGCCTTGATGTCCTGGCCCTTGTATCCGGACACCGAGCCACGGGGCCTCACCTTGATCTGCGGCACATGGGTCAGATTGTCGATCAACGACTCGGCCATGCCCTCGCTCAGATAGTCGGAATCGCCGCCGCCTCCGTTGGCGAACGGCAGCACGGCGATCGTGCGGGTATCGGACGGCCGGGCCAGCCAAGCTGACCCCACGACCACCGCAGCCAAGATAGCGGCCGCCCAAGCGTAGAATCGCCCTCGGCTCCCTGCCGGCGCCGCGGTCGGAGGGGACGGGGACGCGGCCGCGGGAGTTGCGGCTATGGGCGCGGGACTTGCGGCGGCGATGGCGGCGGGCGCGGTTTCGGGGGCAGCGGCTGTCCTTGGGAAACCTGCTTCCTGCGGCGCCGGACCCTCCTCGGGCGGCGCCGCGATTTCATCATTCGCGGGAGCGACCAACCACGCCGACAATTCGTCGGAATAGGCAAACACCCGGCCCCCGGCGCCGCCCGGGGCTCGGTGGACCGGCATACCTCGCTCCTTCTCCCAGCGGCGGACGGTTCTCTCGTCGCACTTGAAGAATGCGGCGATCTCCTTCCACGAATCGAGGCGCCGGTTGAAGCTTTGGAATTTGCCGTTGGTGCTCATGCCCTACAATTGTCCGGAAATGTCCGGAGACGTCCGGAGATGTCCGCTCACGTCTCTTGCGGCAGGAGCAGAGTGGTCAAAGTATAGCCCTACTCTCCGCGGCATGACGACCGGTTTGCACCGGAGGGGACTGGGATTCGCAAGGCCCGGCAGTCGAAGCATCCTAAGGGGATCTCAAGGGCGTTGAGGGGGGGGGATTATGTTCAACCGACGCAGGCACCCGCCCCCGCCGCCCCGCTACTCGGCGGCTGCAACCATGGGCTCGTCCACTCCGGTCCCGATATCGAGTCGGCGGCCACTCTTTAAAATTCTTCGGGGGCATGTAATGAAAACGTCAAACATCGTGGGGCTTCACTCGGGGACGGCGGCATGCGCCTGCATCGCGCTGCTTGCGCAGATCCCGGCCGCGCAGGGCCAGACCACGGATACCTGGTCCCTCGGATCCTCCGGACTCTGGAGCGTCGCGGGCAACTGGTCCGCCGGCGTGGTGCCCGACAACGGGACCCCGACGGGTGCAACCTATGACGTCGATATCGTCGATGGCGTATCGACGGTCACCTTGAATATATCTGTTGGTATCAATGATTTGACCCTCGCCAAAGGCAACACCCTGGCAATCGACGGTAACGAGAGTCTCACGGTCAGTGGGCCCACGATCAGCAACAAGGGTGCGATCCAGCTGAACGGCGGCAACGGCAGCAATGGGTATCTCGTCATCAGCGGCAACACGACGCTGAGTGGCGGCGGGACCTTGACGTTGTCGACAATCCTCTCAAACGGAGGCAATGCGTTCATTCAGGAGAACGGTAGCAACCTGACTCTGACTAATACGGGCAACACCATCCAGGGCAATGGAATCATCGGCAACGGTGGCCTGGCCGTCGTCAACGGCGCCGCCGGTAAAATCGATGCGAACGTGACGGGCGATGCCCTCACGCTGAACGGCTCGGGCGCCATGACCAATACCGGGCTGCTCGAGGCGACCAACGGCGGCACCCTGGCGTTTGGTACGGTCGCGCTGACCAACACCGGCGGCAATGTCACGGCGAGCGGTGCAGGCAGCGCCGTCAGCCTGTACAACACCAGCGTCACGGGCGGCACGCTGAACACAACTACCGGCGGCACGATCGAATCCTCCGGTACAACCACGCTGAATGGAGTGACCATTTCCACGGGCAGTACCTATACGGCCAGCAACAATGCCACGACCGACGTATCCGGGACGATCACCAACAACGGGGCGATTCAGCTCAACGGCGGCAACGGCGCCAATGGATATCTCAACCTCAATGCCAATACGACGCTGACCGGCAGCGGGACGCTGACGCTGTCCCAAATCAATTCGAACGGAGGCTGCGCCTGTCTCCAGACGGGGACGGCCGGTCTTATCCTGACCAATACGAACGACGTCATTCAGGGCAATGGGACCATCGGCAACAGTGGACTGGCCGTCGTCAACAGCGCGGGCGGCAAGATCGATGCGAACGTGACGGGCGTAAATCTGGTGATGAACGGCGGCGGTGGAGTCACCAACACCGGGCTCATCGAGGCGACCAACGGCGGCACCCTCGCGTTCGGTACCACAGCTGTGAATAATGCCGGCGGCAATCTCACGGCGAGCGGTACCGGCAGCGTCGTCAGCCTGTACAACACCAGCGTCACGGGCGGCACGCTGAACACAAATACCGGCGGCACGATCGAATCCTCGGCCACGACCACGCTGAACGGCGTGACCATTTCCACGGGCAGCACATTCACGTCCAGCAATAATTCCACGACTGAAACGCTCGGGACGATCACCAACGACGGTGCGATCCAGGTCAATGGTGGCAATGGCTTCAACGGACATCTCACCCTCGGCGGCAACACGACGCTCACCGGCGGCGGGAGCGTCACGCTGTCAACCATCGTCCCGAACGGCGGCAACGCTTTCATCGACTCCACTGCCGGCCAGACGCTGACCAATACGAACAATGTCATTCAAGGCAACGGCGTCATCGGCAACGGCTCCCTGGTCATCGTCAACAGCGCCGGCGGAACAATTGATGCGAACGTGTCCGGCGATGCGCTGGTGATGAACGGTTCGGGTGGCACCACCAACACCGGCCTGCTCGAGGCGACCAATGGAGGCAGTCTCGCGTTCGGCAGCACGACGGTCAGCAATGCCGGCGGCAATATCACGGCAAGTGGCACCGGCAGCGTCGTCAGCCTGGCCAACACCGGCGTCGTGGGTGGCACGCTCAACACCAGCGGCGGCGGTACGATCGAATCCTCGGCCACGACGACGCTGGACGGCAGTACGGCAGCGGGCGCAGTGACCATATCATCGGGCAGCACATTTACCTCCAGCAATAATTCCACAACCGTCCTGCTCGGCACGATCAACAACGACGGGACGATCAGCCTCTACGGAGGAAACGGCCATAATGGCTATCTTTCATTCGGCAGTGCGTCGGCTTTGGCGGCGACCTTGCAGGGCGCGGGAATCGTGAACCTCAGCACGACTGCCGCTAACGGCGGTGCAGCGTTTGTCCAGCAAAATGTCGGCGGCATCACCCTGACGAACATCAACAACACCATCCAGGGCGAGGGCGTCATTGGCAACGGGGGATTGACGTTCGTCAATGACACTGCAGGTATCGTGGATGCCAATTCAACGGGTACCCCCTTGAGCGGTACGCTGGTTTTGAACGGTTCCGGCGGCGTCACCAACACCGGCACCCTGGAAGCGACCAACAGCGGCACGCTGGAAATCAACACCGCGGTCAACAATGCGGGAGGAACCATCAAGGCCAACGGTGCGAATGCGCTCGTCTATGTGCCCAATGGGTCGATCTCAGGTGGCACGCTCACGACGCTGGCTGGCGGTACGTTTGAATCCGCGAATACGACCACATTGAGCGGCGTGACCATTTCCAGGAATAGCGTCTTCACCGCCAGCAACAATGCCACTACGTTGCTGAATGGAACCATAACCAACGACGGCCTCATCCAGCTCAATGGAGGAAACGGACAAAACGGCTATCTCAGTCCCAACAGCAACACGACGTTGACCGGTGCCGGGACGGTAACGCTGTCCCAAAACAACTCCAACGGTGGCTGCGCCTGCATCGAGCAGAACACCGGCGGCCTGACCCTGACCAATACGAACGACCTCATTCAGGGCAACGGGACCATTGGCAACGGTGGATTGACCTTTGTCAACGGCACGGCCGGAAAGGTCGATGCGAACGTGTCGGGCGACGCGCTGGCGATGAACGGCAGCGGTGGCATCACCAACAACGGGCTGATCGAGGCGACTGACGGGGGCACTCTCGCGTTCGGCAGTACCGCGGTGGCAAATAGCAAGGGCAACATCACGGCCAGCGGTGCTGGCAGTGCGGTCAGCCTGTTCAACACCAGCATCACGGGGGGCATCCTTAACACCACGGGCGGCGGCGCGATCGGATCTGCCGGCACGACCACTTTGAACGGCGTGACGATTTCCGCGGGCAGTACCTTTACGGCCAACAACAATGCCACGACCGACCTGAACGGGACGATTGTCAACGATGGCGCGATTCAGCTCAACGGCGGCAATGGGGGCAATGGATATATCAACCTCATTACCAACACCACCCTGACCGGCGGCGGGACGGTAACGGTGTCCCAAAACAATTCCAACGGGGGCTGTGCCTGTATCCAGCAGAACGTCGGCGGCCTGATCCTGACCAATACGAACAATACGATTGAAGGCAACGGCACCATAGGCAACGGTGGATTGACCGTCGTCAACGGGGCCGCCGGCACGATATATGCGAATGGAGCCGGCGGCACCGCCCTGGTGCTGAACGGCGGGGGAGGATTGACCAACTCCGGGACCCTCGAGGTCGCCAGCGGGAACCTGTTGCACGTGACCAGTGGGCCGTTCACCAATTTCAGCGGCACCACATTGACCGGCGGCACCTACAACGTGTCGGGAACGCTGGAGATCGATGAACTCGGCAGCGCCGGCGGCGAGATCGTGACCGACGCCGCCAACATCATCCTGAACGGCTCGGGCGCCAGTTTCATCGACGGCGGCGGCCACAATGCCCTCTCGAATCTCGCGACCATTGCCGCCTCCAGCAGTCTGAGCCTCTCAGGGGGCGCCAACTACACGGCGGGCAGCTTCACCAACAACGGCACGTTGACCGTCGGCGCCGGCAGCACGTTCGCCGTGACCGGCTCGCTCACCAACTTCTCCGGCACCACCCTGACGGGCGGCACCTACGACGTGACCGGCACACTGGCGTTTCCCGGCGCCAACATCGTGACTGATGCGGCCAACATCACGCTCGGCAGTCCGACGGCGGAGATCGAGAACTCGACCACCAGCGGCAACGGCCTGACGAATTTGGCCACGATTTCCGCCGCGAGCAGCTTCGGCCTCGCGGGCGGGGCCAACTTCACGACGGTGGGCAGCTTCACCAACGA
Source organism: uncultured Gammaproteobacteria bacterium (assembly GCA_963707765.1). Classification (GTDB taxonomy): domain Bacteria; phylum Pseudomonadota; class Gammaproteobacteria; order Steroidobacterales; family Steroidobacteraceae; genus Bog-1198. The sequence goes on from CAVPQZ010000001.1 coordinate 2,296,578, forward strand.
CGGCACCCTGTCGGTGGGCAGCGGCAGCACCTTCGCCGTCGCGCCCTCGGGTACTCTCAGCAATTTCTCCGGCACCACGCTCACGGGCGGCGCCTACGATGTGACGGGCACGCTGCAATTTGCCGGCGCCAATATCGTGACGGACGATGCCAGTATCACGCTGGGAAGTTCCACGGCGGAGATCGAGAATTCGACCACCAGCGGCAATGGCCTGACGAATCTGGCCACCATCGACCCCAAGAGCAGCTTCGTGCTGGCGGGTGGCGCCAACTTCACGACGGTGGGCAACTTCAGCAACAAGGGTACTTTGTCGGTGGGAGCGGGCAGCACATTCGCGGTCGCACCGACGTTCAAGCTCACCAATTTCTCGGCTGCCACCGACACCCTGGCGGGCGGCGTCTACGATGTGACCGGTACCTTGAAGTTTGCCGGCGCCGACATCGTGACGAACTCGACCACCATCGCCCTGACGGGAGCCGCGGCGGAGATCGAGAACTCCACCACCAGCGGGAACGGACTGGCGAACTTTGCCACCAACACGGCCACGGGCAAGTTGACCCTCACGGGAGGAGCCCCGCTGACGACATCGGGCAGCGTCTCCAACGCGGGGACGGTCACGATCGGAGCGGGCAGCACGCTCACCGCGGGCGGCTACACACAGACGGCGGGCACGACCAATGATGGCGGCACGTTGGCCGCGTCCGGCGGCGTGACGCTGTCCGGGGGCTCTTTATTCGGGGCCGGCGCCATCACCGGGAATGTGAATTCGAGCGGTGTGGTCACACCCGGAGCGTCGGCGACCAAGACGGGTATCCTCGCCGATACAGGAACCTATACCCAGACCGCGAGCGGCAGCCTCGACATCGGGGTCGCCGGCGCGTCGAAGTTCGACGTGCTGACCGCTACCAGCGCCGCCTTGGGCGGCACACTGACCATCTCGCAGATCGGCGGCTATGTGCCGACCGTCGGCTCCACCTTCAAGGTCCTCACCACCAGCGGCACGGAATCCGGCGCCTTCACCACGGTCAACGGCCTGACCATCAACGCCTCGGAGGCCTACACGGTCACCTACCAGCCCACGGATGTGCTGCTCACGGTGGTGAGCACCCCGGCGGCGCCTGCAGCGCCGGCCCGCGTCTCGGATACCCGGCTCATCGGATCGGAAAATGTGCGCCTGGCGTCGGCCCTGGGAGAGTTCAACGCGGCCTACGCCCGCGGCGCACGTCCGATCGGCGCCTTGAACGCCCTCTGGGCGCCCCGGGTGTCGGAGAGCCGGCGCACGATGGATCTGATCAGAGATCATCGGTAGGCAACCCGAGCCGGCGGCGCCTGCCGCCGGCTCGCCCCCGATCGACGCCCGCCCGCGAGCAGGCTTCATATCATTGCGGCGTCAATTCATCCCGCAGAGACCGCCGCCGCATCCGCCGCCGCCGCACACCGGCGCTTCACACGGCCCCTGCGCGCCCGTGTTCACGAATCCCGCGGACATCAGCTTCTCCACCGGCGCCGTCGGATGGGTTCGGCCGCGCGCAACGCCCGCGCGTTCGCACAGTTCGCCCCAGGTGCGAATCTGCTCGGCCATCTTGTGCTGCACCTCGATTACGGCTCCATTCGCTTCGCAGCGATACTCATACGTCGGCAAGGGAATCTCCTGAGTGCGTTGACCACGGTATGATTCTACTATCGTAGGATGAGAAATCGTATTCGTCCGCGCATCAGAGGAGCTCCATGAGCGAATTTCCCAAGGACATCTACACGGAGCCCGAGAATGTCGACGTCGACACCCTTGCCAATCTGGGACCCCTTGCCGCCATGGCCGGCGCCTGGGAGGGTGTGCGCGGCACCGACGTCAACCCCAAGCCGGAGGGCCCGCGAACGGCGGCCTTTATCGAGCACATCGACCTCGAACCCATTGATCCGCAGGCCAATGGACCGCAACTCCTCTATGGACTGCGTTACCACACCCACATCGTCCAGCCAGGCGAGGTCGAGACCTACCACGATCAGGTAGGATATTGGCTGTACGAGCCGTCCACCGGAACGGTGATCCATACGCTGGCGATTCCGCGAGGCCAGGTGGCGCTCGCCGTCGGCAACGCCGCGCGGGACGCCAAGAGCTTCGAGGTCAGGGCCGCACGCGGCTCCACGGAGAACGGCATTTGCTCGGGACGCTTTTTGGAGTACGCCTTCAAGACCATGGAATTCAAGATCAACGTCACGGTGAACCCGGATGGAACCTGGTCCTATGAGGAGGATACGGTCCTCATGGTGCGGGGCCAGCCGGAGCCCTTTCACCACACCGACCGCAATACCCTCACCAGGGTCCGCCACGCGAAGCCGAATCCGCTCGCACGGTCCCGCAGCGGCGTCTTGGCGTGACCTGACCGCAGTCGCACCCAGCGGGAGAGCATCGTTGTCCGCACAAGCCTATGTCGTCGAGGAGACCTCGGTTCCGGTGGAGCGCGAGGATGATTCGGGAGTGAGCTGGCGTACGCTCACGAGCGCCGATCGTACGCCCACGCGCGAGCTGACGAGCGGCGTGTGCGAGATCGAGCCGGGCGGCGAGCTCCTGCTGCACCATCACCCGGTTTTGGAGCTCTATTATTTTTTGGAAGGCACCGGCATCGTCCGCCTCGACGACGTCGAGCGCGCCGTCCAACCGGGAGTCACCGTGTCCATACCGCCCGACCTGCCGCATGGCATCCGCAACACGGGCCCGACGGTGTTGAAGCTCTTCTACGTGTTTCCAACCGACTCGTTTTCGCAAATCGTCTACACGACCGTCGATCAGGGGTAAAATCCATCCTCCAACGAGCGCAGCCGACCGCCCGCATTGGAGGTGCCGAGATGCCGACGACCAAGATCACCGATACGAGGGCCCGGCTCGACGACGCAGCGGAGATGAATGCCCTGCTCGCTCCGCTGCGGGACAGCAAGAGGGTGCAGGAAAAGCTGCTCCTGGGCTTCCGCGGCCATCAGTACTTCTACGACCGGCGCACGCGCATCGCGCGCTACCTGTACACCGATGGTGCCATCGTCATCTGTTACAGCATCACCAACGTCTCGCTGGCGCAGGCATCGGTCATCGCGGTGCACTGCGAAGCGGTGACCGTGCGGTCGATGACGGCGTTCCGCAGCGCCGTCGAGCGGGCGCTCGGGGTGAGGCTCGACCGCCTGCACTAGGCGCGGACCCCCCTCGCATCGGCGCTTCCGCCCGGCGATTCAGATGTAGCGAGGGATGGGGCCATCCTGCGGGGTCACGTTCTTGCCCAGATCGATGAACACCTCGTCGACATAGCACCAGCCCCAGCCTTCCGGCGGGTCGTAGCCTTCGATGATCGGATGACGGGTGGCATGAAAGTGCTTGGTGGCGTGTTTTCCAGGGGAATCGTCGCAGCAGCCGACGTGCCCGCAAATCCGGCACAGCCGCAAATGCACCCACTCGCTCCCGGTCCGCAAGCACTCCTCGCAACCGCGGGCGCTCGGGTGCACGGTCTTGATGCTCGACAGATGCGCGCATCCTTGGCTCATGGCTGCGGACTCAAGAACTGGTGAATGGCCTGCACGACCACGGAGCCCTCGCCGACGCCGGAGGCCACGCGTTTCACCGACCCTGAACGCACGTCGCCCACCGCAAAGATTCCCGGGCTGGTCGTAGCGAAGGGAGAGGACAGCGTACGGCCGGCCTCGTCGCGGCCGGTCTTGATGAATCCCTTGCCGTCGAGCGCCAGGCAGTGGCCCAACCAATCGGTATTGGGCTCCGCTCCAATCATCAAAAAGATGTTGGCGATGGGCCGCGCAACGACCTCATGAGTTCGCAGGTTCGTCCAGCCGGCGCCGCGAACCACCATATGGACATGGCGGACCGTGCGCGCGAGGAACATGGCTGCCTGGCCGGCGGAATTGGCTCCCCCGACGACAACGACCTCCTCCCCGGCGCACAGCTGCGCCTCCATCGGCGTCGCCGCATAGTGAATGCCCTGCCCTTCGTATTTTGCGTAGTTTTCCAGGTCGAGCCTGCGATACCGGGCGCCGGTGGCAACCACCACGGTGCGAGTCTGAACGGCGAATTCGCCGACGTTCAATCGATACGGGTATCTCGAACAATCGAGTTGAGTCACGGTGCGGGCAATGGCAAGCCGCGCGCCGAACTTCTGCGCCTGGCTTTGCGCGCGCCCCGCCAGCGCCTGCCCCGAAATGCCCGTGGGAAAGCCGAGATAGTTTTCGATCTTCGACGACGTGCCGGCCTGCCCGCCCGGCGCCGTGCTCTCCAGTACGACCGTCGCCAGTCCCTCCGACGCCGCGTAGACGGCGGCGGCCAGGCCCGAGGGGCCCGCGCCGACCACCGCCACGTCGTAGACTCGGTCGGGATCGAGCGTCTCCGTCAGGCCGAGGGCGTCGGCAAGCTCCAAGGTGCTCGGATTCAACAGCACTCCCTGGCCGGGCAGGACCAGAACAGGAAGCTGATGAGAAACGAGATTGAAGCACTCGAGAAATCCGCCGGCGTCCGGATTTCTCTCGGTGTCCAGGAGCTGAAAGGGATAGCCGTTGCGGGTCATGAACCGCTGCAGGCGCAGCAGGTCGGCGCCGTGACCCGGACCGATCAGCACCACGCCGCCCTGGCTGTGACGAATCAGGCCGACGCGCCTCAATATGAGCGCCCGCATGATGATTTCGCCGATGTCGGGCTCGCCGGCGACGAGACGCTTGAAGTCGCCGTGCTTCACGCGCACCACGCGGGTGCTGCCTGCGGCACGACCCGAGACCAGGACCTTCCGCTCGTTGAACAGGTCCATTTCACCGGTGAACTGCCGCGCATGGTGCGTCGTGAACACGTTGGTCGCGCCGTGGGCGTCCGTATCCAGCATCTCGATCGCTCCGTCGAGCACCAGGAAGAAATCGACGTTTCGTTGCCCGCGCTCAAACAGGAAGATGCCGCCCTCGATGAGCTCCGGACGGCCGTAGCGCGCCACCCGCCCGGCCATCTCCTCGCTCAAACAGGGGAAGGTTTGCGCCGCCCGGGCATACGGATCGGCAGGATCCGATTCCTCGACCATGGTCTGATTGGCGGCAGCCATGGGTACATCATATTAGGAACAGTGGCTGCAGGTCATCCGGCGGATGCGTGCGAGCGGGCGCGCACGGCCGTCCATCCAGCGGCGATGAACACCAGCACGTTCGCCACCACCACCGGAGGGGCGCCGATCAGGGCCCCATAAGTCACCCACATGAGCGCCCCGGCCATCTGGACGGTGCGAAGCACGATGGGCCGCGTGAAAAAATACGACGCTATGAACACCGCCGTGGCCGCCCATCCCAGGTACTGGGTCATGCGCTATCTCCTGCGTCCTAGGCCACGGCCGCGGGCAACAGGTCGAGGGCGTCCCCGATCGTCACGCGATCGGTGCGGGCGCGCTCCCACTCGTGCAGTATCAAGCCGTGCGACTCGAACAGGGTTCGGATGTCCTTCGACTGCCAGCGCAGCACCTGGTCGAGCACGGGCACCATGACGCTGAGAGCGTTGTCGCTGATGACGGTGCATTTGGCGATTCGCGCGAGCTGCCGATTCTCGGAGACCGCGATGGTGAAGCCGTCGTGGTTATTCACGTGGAGCATGACATGCACGTCGGAGCTGCCGTCGCCGACATAGATCATGCGGTCGCGCGCAATGTCCAGCCGCCCCAGTAATTCCTCCACCACCGCGACCTTGCCGTAGCCGGCGGGCACCCGCCGAACCGCCGTCACTTCGCCGGAGGCGGGATCGAAATCCAATTCCGTGCCGAAGATGTGATCGAGCGGCACGATGCCTGCCAGCGCCGACGCGACCACCTCGCGCGGGGCCGCCGAAATCACGTAGAAGGAGAATCCGACCCCGTTCAAGCCGTCCCTCAGGATATCCACCAGGGCCGGTATTCCGAGCTTCATTCGCACGCGCCGTCCCGCCTCGATCAGGTGTTCGCGCCGCACGCCGCGAAATTCGGGATCGTGCCGGATCAGGTAGGCGAGTTCGCCTCCCTGCTGCACGAGGTTGCTGCGTGCCAAGCCGTCGACCTTGGCCTGGAAGTCCTTCACGCCAAGGATCTCGCTCAATACCAGACCCGAGTCGTTGAAGCTCAGGGTCTGATCGAAGTCCGAGGCGAGCAGGTATTGTTTTGGCTGATTCGTCATACACCCTATTGTCATATCAACTTAGTTTGCCTATCATACCAACTTAGGGCGCCCTGACAAGTGAATAGATATATGCATGAGGGCAATCTGCCTCATTTGTAAGCATTTGGCGTCGGCAAGTCCAGAAATTTCATAAGCTGTTATATCAAATATGCCCATGCCGACCGCATTGAAATCCATGCCGAAGCATCTCAAGGTCTACTCGGCGCTGGTCGCGGACATTCGGGCGGGCCGCTGGCAACGGGGTGCCCGTCTGCCGAGCGAGGCGGAATTGGTTCAGGCCTTCGGTGTATCGCGCATCACGGTCGGCCGCGCGCTGCGGGACCTGCGCGTGGCCGGCTTGATCGAACGGCGTGCCGGCTCAGGCACGTTCCTGGCGGACCATCGGCAGCCGGGCGCGCACTCGTTCGGCCTCTTGATCCCCAATCTGGGCGAGACAGAGATCTTCGGGCCGATATGTCAGGGGATGATGGCATCCCCCCTGGCACGTCAGCATGCGCTGCTCTGGGGAAGCGGCTCGGCCGCGAGCGCGACCGCGAGCGAGGAACAGGCGTGGCAATTGTGCCGTCAATATGTCGAGCGCCGGGTATCGGGCGTTTTCTTTGCCCCGCTGGAACTGACCCCTTCGAAGGATCTGTGGAACGAGCGCATAGGCCGCGCATTCGACGAAGCCGGGATTCCGGTGATCCTGCTCGATCGCCCGCTGTTGCCGTACCCCGAGCCGCCGCGCCACGATCTGGTCGGAATCGATAACCGGCAGGCCGGCCGCATTCTCGCGGATCACCTGTTGAACCGGGGGTGCCGTCGGCTCGGGTTCATCGGCATGAATCACGCCGCATCGACGGTCGGTGATCGCGAAGCGGGTTACCGCGAGGCGCTGTTTTTCCGCGGGGCACCTGCGGTTCGCGAGCTGGCACAGCGATTGGACCCGGACGACAGCGCCGCCGTCGCGGGTTATATGAGGGACTGCAGCCCCGACGGCATTGTCTGCGCGAACGACCGAACGGCGGGCCGGCTGATGCACACGCTGGCGCGGCTCAAGTACCGGATTCCCCACGACGTGAAGCTGGTGGGCGTCGATGACGCCGATTACGCGCCGCTGCTGCCGGTTCCCCTCACGACGTTGCGTCAACCCACCCGGGCCATCGGTGAAACGGCGTTGGCGCTGATGCTGACGCGGATCGGGCGGCGCGACATGCCGCCGAGGGACACGCGCCTGCACGGCGACCTGGTCGTGCGCGAGTCCTGCGGCGCGGCCGGCTCATGAAGCACGCGTGATCACCTTGCCGGGATTGAGCACCCAGGTCGGATCGAACAGCGCCTTGACCGAACGCATGAGCCGCACGCCTCCGTCCCCCGCCCATCGTTCGAGCGAGGCGCGCTTTTCGAGCCCGATGCCGTGCTCGGCGGAGAAGCTGCCGCCCAGCTCTTTCAGTCCCGCGTAGACGATCGGCGCCAGTTCGGCGTAGCGCTCTGTGATCGGCACCTCGGCATTGATGGTCAAATGCACGTTGCCGTCGGCGAGGTGACCCACGAGATAGTTTGCCAGCCCGGCATCATGGCGCGCCAGGCGGCGTTCGAGATCCTCGAGGTACTGCGCCAACCGGTCTATGGGGACCGACACGTCGTACCACAGGCCGCCCGGATACGCGCGATCGACCGCCCAATCCTCGCGCACCCGCCACAGGTCGCGCTCCTCCGCGGCATTTTTCGGCAGCACGCAATCGACGAGCAGCCCGGCCTCGCCCGCCCGGGCCAGCTCGAACTCCAGTGTTTCCTGGACCGCTCCGGCTTGGTCGCCGGTGACGACGAGCAGAAGCCCGAAAGCCGCCGGCGCCATCGCCGTGAGTTGCGCGATGCCGAGCGACCGGGCGGTGAGCGCGATGTGGTTGCCCGACATGAGCTCCGCCGCGGCGAGCGAAGAGCCCCGCGCCGATTCCACGGATCGCATGACAGCGATGGCGGCATCCAGGCCGGGCAGCAGCGCCAGCGCCGTGTGGCGGGCGCCGCCGAGGGGAACCAGGCTCAGCACGACGCGGGTGATCACCCCGAGCGTGCCCTCCGAGCCGATGAAAAGCTGGCGCAATGGCAGCCCGGCATTGTCCTTGCGCACTCGGGAAAGTTCGCTGAGGATCTCCCCGGAACACAGCGCCACCTCCAGGCCCAGAACGCGTTCACGCATCGTGCCGTAACGAAACGCTTCGATCCCGCCGGCGTTGGTCGCCACCATGCCGCCGAGCGTTGCCGACCCGCGCGCACCCAAATCGACGCCCACGGTGAGCCCGAGCGGCGCCAGCGCCTCCTCGAGGCGGGCCAGGGTGACGCCGGCCTGTACCGTTGCGCTGCGCGCGGACGCATCCACGCTCTCGACACGGTCCATGCGGTCGAGCGAAAGAATGAGTTCGCCCGGACAAGTGCAGGCGCCGCCGGCAAGTCCGGTTCGGCCGCCCTGCGGTACGACGCCCACGCCCGCGCCCGCACACAAGGCCAGCACGCGCGCGGCCTCGGCGGCATCGGCCGGCCGGGCCATCAGACCGGCGCGCAGGTTGCCGGGATTCGTGCCCGGGTCGAGGAGCCCGACCTCCTCCCCAATGCGCAATCCCGGGCGCCCGAGGATTGCCGTGAGCGCATCGAGGAATTCCGGCGGGTACTCAAGGGCCGGCATGGGCGCGCGGTGAAACACGATGGTGGGAGGGCATGGCGCGCGCCACCGGATAGAGTCCGAATCGCCGATCCCACGAGGCGTGGCGCTGGTAGAAGAAATCGAGTCTTGCCGCGGGATCGCCAGCGAAGACGGCATCGTCGGACAGCCGGCGCTCGAACTCCGCCGCAGTCGCGGGATCCTCGGCCAGCATGATGCGGGCGGCCTGCTCGGCCACATAGGCCTCCATGTACTCCTTGCGCTCGAAGCAGGCATTGAAAAATCCCCACGCAAGGAACGAATCCGGCGCCTGCGGCTCGAGAAGAGCCATGACGAGAGGGGCTCTCGCCTGATGGATGGGCACGAACACGCAGCCCGCCCCGAACTCGATCCGCTCGGGAGCCCAGCAGCCGCTGATGTTCAATCTCGTGCGTCCCTCGAAGGACTCGCGGTCGAATGAGTGGGCGGTGGCGCGGAAGCTTTCATGGCCGAGGCGTACCGCAGACCCCTCGACGACCTCGATCTCCACGCCGTGCCGCCCCAACCGGCCGCCGATCTCCTTGGCATACGCGGCCGGAATCAGGTATCCCCATTCGGGCGCCGGTACCACCACGCACGGCTCCACCTGGTCGCGCAGCGGCACGTGCCAGATCTGCGGCGTCGTCGCATCGTAGGCGACCATCATGGCCCCGGATATGCCGGACGGCGAGCGCGAATAGGCATAGCCGCGAACATCGATCCAGGTCGCACGATCCGAGAGCCGGTAGTCGACCGTCACCCGGGTCCCGGCGATCGTGGCAGCGCGGCGATCGGCGCCGTGCGCGAGGTCGAGCCATCCCGGACCGTGCGTGGTGGTGAGTTCGATCAAGCTGACCAAGATGTTCGCCGTCACCCGAACCCGCGTCGCGTAGGGCTTCCACGAGTGGGTCTCGACCAGGACGGTGAACCGGTTGCGCAGCGGCCAGTAGCCCGTCGAGAATCGCGGGCTGTACACCCAGTCGGCGAATCCTCCGCTCGGATCGTCCGGTTTCGCCAGCGAATAGTAGAAATGCAGCGGCAGCGATCCCTTGGCCCGCAGCGAGGCGATGACGCGATTGCGCAGATCTAATCCGGCCGGGTGCAGTTCGCTGGGCCCATAGTGGATGGGTTCGACTTGCACGGAGACGTCGTGCTCGAAATCGGCCCCGTCGCTCACGTGCAGGTCGGCGCACAGCAGCGGATCCCATTCGTTGATGAGGCGCAGCATGGCCTGCATCTCGGGCGAATCCGCCTTGGTGTAGTCGCGATTGAGATTCAAGTTCTGCGCCGTCGTGCGCCAGCCCATTTCCTGCGGTCCGTTCTGATTGACCCGATTCCAGGGCCCGAAGCGTTCGTGACCGTCGGCGTTGAACACCGGCACGAACAGAATTGCGATTCGCTCGAGCGCGCCCGGCAGCAGCGCGCCGGCCAGGATATCGCGCAGCACCATGAAGCCCGCGTCCTTGCCGTCCGGTTCGCCGGGATGGATGCAGGCCTGCAGCATGAGAACCGGGATGTGCCGGCCGCGGATCTCGCGTGCCTCGGGCTTGGCGGCGTTCGTGATCAGCAGGGCCAGAAGTGGCCGCCCTTCAGGGGTGCGGCCAAATTCGATTCTCCGGACGGCTTGCGGCCAGCGCGCCGCAAAAGCGGCGCACAGCCGCTCGGTTTCCGCAAATCTCCCGGTCCGCTGGAACGCGGACTGCTCCGCTACGGTCGTCAGATCCTCGGACGTCACCTGTCACCCCGGCAGAAGGAATGTTGCGATGCGCAGACTACGCCATTGTTTGCCATCCACCAACGTCTACGGACCCGTGGCCGAGACGGCGAGGTCGTAGACCGCCACGCCGGCCAGCACGAAGGCGCCGACGCCGTAGGGCTGCGTATCGTCCGCAGACACCTCCTCAGGACCCGAGCCGATCTGCTGCACCCAGCCGAGCTTGCCGTCGGGACGCACGGCGCGTTCCAATGCGGTCCAGCCGCGAATCGCCGCATTGCGATAGGCGGGTCCCTCCAGCAGTCCGGCGTTCACCCCATAGGCGAGACCGTAGGTGAAAAATCCCGTGCCGCTGGTCTCGGGCGGCGTCCCCTCGGACCGGCCCAGCAGCGAGATCGGCCAGTACCCGTCCGCCTTCTGCACGGCGACGAGGCGCGACGAGATGCGGCGAAACAGCGCTTCGTAGCGCGGCCGGCTCGGATGGCCGGCGGGCATCAGTTGCAGCATCCGGACGATTCCGGCGTAAGCCCAGCCGTTGCCGCGGCTCCAGAAGATTTTCTCACCGAGCGGCCCGCGGCGGCCTAAGTATCGGGAGTCGCGCGCCAGCAGTTCCTCCTCAGGGTCGAACAGGAAGTCGACAGCCGCCCAGAATTCGGCGTCTGCATACGCGAGGTAGCGGGGAGCGCCGGTGGCGTGGGTCAACGCCGCGAAGGTCGGCGGTCCCATGAACAGCGCGTCGGCCCAGCACCAGCGCCGCTGGCAGCCGCTCTCCGCGTCAGGGGGCGGATCGGCGCCGTAGTCGAGCGAGCCGCCGGGTGCGGCGGCGATGATGGCATCGAGACGTGCCTCGACCGCGGCGATCTCGACGGGATCCTTCGAGCGCTCGTAGGCCCAGATCCAGCTCTGCCCGATCATGTAGTCGTCGGCGTGGAACGGGCGCGCCTCGAGCAGCCACTTCTCGCGGCGGCCGTGCACATACACCGCGTCGCGGTATTTCGGGTCGGCGGATCGGTCCGCCAGCGCGGTCAAGGCGATGAAGAATGTGCCGTACACCCAGCCGCGCGGCGACTTCGGATCGCCGCGCATCCGGGGAACGTACGCGGCGAGGTGGTTCAATTGCCAGTCGGCCGCACGCTCGGTCGTCGCGAGGATCTGCGCCGGGGTTTCACCCGGCGCCGGCGCTGCGCCCGCGAGAGCCGCCGCCACCATCAAGCATTGCGCAGCCCGCATCTGCCTCAAGGGGTTCGATCTCCTGCGGTCATGCCGCAATATACCGCAGCGTGGTAGACGAATGACGGTCGTGCCGGCGGTTATCGGTTCCGACGCGCCGATGGGAACCTGCCTACAGGGATCATTGGCGAACTGCCGGTCGCGCCGCGCGCCGGCTGGGACATCATTGGCAATGCCAATGAATAACAGGAGAAGCGCCATGTCTGCTCATTCGTTCGTGAGTGCCGTCAGCTTCCAGCCGGTCGCCGACCCGCGTGTGGCGCTGCAACGAAAGCTGTGCACGGCCAGACAAGTCGCACTTCGCTCCGGTGTGTTGAAGCGCTGCGCCGTGCATCACCAGGTCTTCTACGATGATCAAGACCTGCGACCTGCGTTCGAACTGATGCTCGAGTTGTTCAAGGACAAGGCTCCGGAACTCTTGGAATACGGGGCCTCCAAACATGAACTCCTGGATGTGTTGAGTCAGGTGATCGCCGATGCTCTTCCGTATTGCGCCAATTGCCGCGCCGGCCTCATCGCCGGGTGGGAGCAGCAGAGTTCGTGCGACCACTGACCGAATGGACTGCATTAAATCCGCTTCACCTGATGTCGGTAAATTGAGACTTTGCGCGTAATCGAGCGACGCCTCTACAATCGACCTGCGTCGCGCACGCGGCGGCGTGGCAAAGCACGGAGGTACTCACCATGTTCTACATACGTGCCATTGATCAGCCGAACCCCATTGGCCCCATGTCGCTCTGCGCCGCGGTATCGGTGGTGCGCGCCACCGCCTTGGCGCAGCGTTCGAACGGTTCCCGCGTTTGGGCCGACGCGAAGGGCCGGCTCCTGGTGAAGGAAACGGGCTGCGCGCTCGCTGCCCTGTGGGTGTCCGACGACCTCGGCCAAGTGATCTGCATCGACGGATTGATGGAATCCATCCAGGCGCCTTCGATCTGGTGGCGCGCGCATCCTGATGAATGGTCCGCAACGCCGCTCAATTGACATCGACGCGCATCCGTCGCGGAATCTGACACGAAGACGCGCATCGGCCCGACACCGGCCGCCTAAGCATCGAGGGTACGTTCGACCCATTCGTCCAGGAGATGCACGCATGGAATTATCCCTCGTTCGCAAAGAACCCGACCCGCTTCGGGCGCAGCCTTCGCGCCCGAAGCCCTGCCCTCGCCCCGCGCCCCCGCTCGTCTCGATCATCATCGACAACTTCAACTACGCGCCCTACCTCACGCGATGCATCGACAGCGCCCTCGCGCAGACCCACCGGAGCGTCGAAGTGATCGTCGTGGACGATGCCTCCACCGACGGATCGCAGCAGATCATTGAACGGTACCGGAGCCGGGTGACGGTGGTTCAGCAACCCGTCAACCGAGGGCAAGGGGCCGCGTTCAATGCGGGGTTCTGGGCCAGCCACGGCGAGATCGTGATGTTCCTGGATGCGGACGACTGGCTGTATCCCAATGCCGCCGAACGCGTGGCGGCGCTCTGGCGGCCCGCCCTTTCCAAGATTCACTTCCGGCTGCACCTGGTCGACAAGCACGGCGTCCGCATCGACACCTATCCCGCACCCGAGTTGCGGCTGGACCGCGGCGATGTCGTGCCGTTGCTGCTGGAATTCGGACGGTACGAAACCGTCGTGACCAGCGGAAATGCCTTTTCCCGCCGTGCGCTCGAAAGAAACCTTCCGATACCGGCCGAGGAGTTTCGGATCGCCGCCGACGGCTACCTTGCCAGTGTGGTCCCGTTTCACGGCACGATCGAGTGCATCGATGCCTGTCTCGGCGCCTATCGCGTCCATGGCACCAATGCTTACGCAGTGGAGAAGCGGCCGCGAGGGATGGAGGATCTGTCCGTGCGCGTCCGCAGGTTCCTGGAGCACGACGCCCACAAATTGTCGGTGCTTCGGAACAAGGCATCGAGCGTCGGACTGCGCCTGGACGAGGAAGCCCAACTCCGGGACCCTAATCATGTGGAGCTGCGGCTCGCCTCGCTCCGGCTCGATCCCCACGCGCATCCCTATGCGGCCGACAGCCGTCTCAGCCTGGCGGTCCGCGGAGTCGCCGCGAGCCGGAGGGCGCGTCTGCCGTGGCCACGGCGCGCCATGATCGCCGTGTGGTTTCTCATCGTCGGCCTCGGCCCGCGCCGCCTGGCGCTTCCGGCCCTGCGATGGAAGATGCAGCCGTCGAGCAGACCGGAGTGGATCGACCGGCAGGTCAAGCTCGCACGGCGGATGCTGAGTTAGGCGCGCCGCCTGCTGCGCCCGGCGATCGGCTGCCGCCGCGGGCCGGCGATTCCGTCCATTGATGGGCTGCCGCGGCGGGCCAGCGACTCCGCGTGACCTTTTGGAGCCCTGTCGAGGAATCGCACGAACGGCCACTGGATCAGCCACACAGCCGCGCATAGGGGCCAGAGCGCGATCAGCATCACCAGGCAGAGAACGGCCTTGATCTGATTCATCAAATCCCCCGGCATGTCCGCAGGAAATGCATGATGGACCTCATAAACAACAGGGCCATCCCTGAACGGCGCCCGACTTCAGAACGGCGGCAGCTTCGGGATTGCGCGACGCTGTTGAGAAGATCGGGCGCCGCCATGGAAACGAAGCCACAACACCACGATGCAGATGAGCGATGCACCGAGGGTTCCCATCAATATCAGTGGTGAATCCATTGTCTACTCCGGCAATTGACGGGAGAACGATACGTCCGGAGGCGATAGAGAATCTGTAGGACTCTCCCCAGTTGGCGAGTCGGACTATTGTGGAAGCCCGGCGGGTGGTCGAGCCCCGTGGCGCAGGGCCGCCTCAGTCGTAGTAGATCAACGCCGGTTCATCGTCCACCCGGGTCAAGTCCGGCCCCGGAACACCCCGGCCCGGTTCCAGCGCCCGGTATTGACCCTTGAAGAACAGCAGTGGGCGATGCGGATCCGAGCCCTGGTGGATCCTGACGACTCGTCCGATGACGAGCCAATGATCACCCGCCTCGTGAACGCCATGCTTGCAGCAATGCAGAGTCGCGAGCGCCCCCTGAAGACGCGGAGCCTTGCCGTCGTGGACGAAGCGGTAGGGCGGCGGCGTCGACTCCTTCCAACCGCCGGCAAAGTAGGTCGACAGAGATTGCTGCTCGTCCCGCAGGAAGTTGACCGTGAAGCTCTCGACGTCCGGCAACAATTGGCTGAATCGCGCCCGGCGGCTGGGGCAGAACAAGATCAACTTCGGGTCCAGCGACACCGAAGTCACCGCATTGGCCGTCATCGCATGCACGCCGCCGTCGATCTCGGCGGCAATCACGCTCACGCCCGTGGCAAACAGCCCCAAAGTCTGGCGAAACGTCCTATCGTCGACGGCCTCGCCGACCTCCGGCGCTCGAGGATCCGGCCCGCTCATGCCGCCTCAACCCGGTCGGGATGTGGAGGCCGATGCGAACGCCTCGTCGCGCCCCTCGCGGACGAACGCCTGCACGCGATCGGCGTGGGCCTGAATCTCGCGGCTGTGTCCCGCCACGAGTGCGCCCGCCATACGCACGGGATCGCCGAAGAAGAACCGCTCGTAAAGCGCCTGCCGGGAGCCGAAGGCCGACATCGATGCGTCCCATGCCAGGCGGAACAGCGGAATCCGGTCGAAGGCGTCGGCCCGTGCCCCCTGGTAGTAGCGCTTGATGTCTTCCGCAAGAGGACCGTTGATATCGGCCTCCGTCGGCATGGCGACCAGTCCGGATGCGCCGATCTGCTGAATGATCTCCACCATCCGGGGATACATGCGGGGGAAAAGATTGCGCGCCGCGTCGAGCGGCGACCAGGCAGGCCGCATGACGCCCCACTCGTCGAGCTCCGCGTCGGCCTCGGACGCGCGCAGGAACGCCTTCATGGTCTCCATGCCGACCCAAATCTCCGCGAGCTTCTCGTGAATGTGCTGGAAGCTGTCCACGCCGATGGAATTCACCAGCAGCGAGGCCAATCCCATCATGAACTCCGCCTTCGCGATGTTCTTGACCACCACCTGGTGCGTCATGTGCACCACCGCGCCGGTTCGCGCGTAGGCCTGATTGCAGCGCGCCACGTCCCGGTGCAGGAACACGTTCTCCCACGGCACGAACACGTCGTCGAACACGACCACCGCGTCCATCTCTTCGAAGCGCGAACCGAGCGGATGGTCGAAGTGAGACCGGCCGTAGTCGACGCTTTCCCGGCAGATGAAGCGCAGCCCCGGAGTATTGTTGGGAATGGAAAAGCCGAAGGCGTAGGGCGCGTCCTCTTCCGTGCCCTTCAGCACGGTGGACGGGAAGACCATGATCTCGTCGGATATCGGCAGGGTTGCCAACATCCGGCAGCCGCGGATCACCATGCCGGCGTCGGTCTCCTCCTTGATCCGGGCCGCGAGGAACGGATCCGCCTGCTGCGCAAGACTCACCGCCCGATTGGCCTGGGGAGGGATCAAGGTATGCGTGAGGCAGAGGTCGTTCTCGCGCAGGTATTCGTGGTAGCGGATGGCGTTGGCTCCGAAGCGCTTGTCGCCCTCGCTCAGAAATGGCGCGCCGGCCGCATATCCGGAGATGGCCCGGTTGATGTAGTCGGGAACCCGTCCCATCATGCCGTGCGTGTAGTCCTCCCACACCTTCATGGCGACGGAAATGCTGCGCAGTTCATCGAGAGTCTTGGGGATCATGAAGGAGCGCGCGACCTTGCGCCCCGAGGACGGAGAGGTGAACAACGTCTTGTCGGCGGCTTCCCATTGCAGGTCGTAGAGCGCAGCCAGGGTCTGCACGCCGCCGCGCAGCGCCGGGTGCGTGGTGACGTCCTTCACTTGTTCGCCCCGATACCAAATCGTCGGCGGGCGTTCGCGCAGCCGCTCCAGTACTTGGGCTCCGCGCCTCGCTCCGGTCCCGGTGGCGTTCGCTGCGTTCGTCGAAACCTGGTTCATGACGTTCAACTCCGGTGCGGAAGGGGAATTGCTAATTTACCATTCTTCAATCAATTGCACAATAAGGAATTGTCGAGAGCAATGCCGTTCATGTCGCCGGCGACGCGGCGCATCGGCCGCGCGGCCCTCAGGTAAGATTGCCGCCCGAGGAACACGCCTTGTCCAAAGCGAAACGCCCCAAGCAGCAGGGAATCCAGTCCATCGAAGTCGGCAGCCGGCTGCTGCTCGCGTTGACCGAGGCATCGCACCCCGTCATGTTGCGCGATCTGGCCGCCGCCGCCCGCATGCCGGCATCCAAAGCGCACCGCTATCTGGTGAGTCTCGCGCGATCCGGACTCGTCGAGCAGGACCCCGACAGCGGCCGCTACGACCTCGGACCCTTCGCCCTCGATCTAGGGCTCGCGGCGTTGGGGCGCCTGGACGCCGTGACCATCGGCTCCCAGTGGCTGCGCGGCCTGGCCGAGGAGATCGAGCAGACCGTGGCCCTTGCGGTATGGGCCAACCACGGCGCGACCATCGTCCGGTGGGTCGGCGTCGATTCGCCGGTGTCCGCGACCCTGCGCGTGGGGTCGGTGTTGCCGCTCAGTCGTTCGGCCACCGGCCGCGCCTTCCTGGCGTTCCAGCCCGAGGCCCGGTCTGCCGCACTTCTCAAGAAGGAGCTGGCCGACAATGCGCGACACGGCACTCGGCCCGTATCCCTGGCCGAACTCGAACCCGAGCTGGCCGCGGTCCGACGCCATGGAGTTGCGCACACCCAGGGTTTCATCACGGGCATCAGCGGCATGGCGGCCCCGGTGTTCGGGGCCGACGGAACCATGGTCCTCGCGCTCGTGACGTTGGGGTACAGCGCCACCTTCGAGCCCGATCGCGAACGGATCGCTCAGGCTCTGTTGGAGTGCGCCGCGCGCCTGTCGGAGCGGCTCGGACAGCATCCGCCGCCCTGAGGCTCGCCGCGCCGAGCCTCCTTGGCCCAACGGGCCCTCTCATCGACACCACCTCGCAGCAGGACTCATGGGTCACCCGGCCGACGCCGGGAAGCCGCTTGCCACGAGCGCATGAACGCCGTTCCATAGGATCTGCACGCCGATGCACAACAGGATGAAAGCGGTCAGACGCATCACGACGCTGGTGCCCGTCGGACCCAGCTTACGCATGATTCGATCGGCGTAGGCGTAGCAGAGATAGACGCCCACGGCCACCAGCAAAATGCCGACTGCGTGTGCCAGAGCGGTCGCCAGCAAGGGCCGGAGGCCCATCGGAGGATTGGCGCCGAGCGTCAGGGCAACGGAAATCGATCCTGGCCCTACGGTGAGCGGCATGGTCATCGGGTAGAAGGCCTGCTGGGTTAGATCGTCGGTCGTTGGCGCATTTGCGGAAGCCCGTTCGATCGTCGGCGGCGAGTTGGGACTGTTCAACAGAGACCACCCAAGCATGCAGACCACGGCGCCGCCCGCGACCTGAACTGCCGGAATCGACACACCGAAGAAATCCAGTACGTAGGCTCCGACCAAGGTCGAGGCAATGAGTAGCAGAAAGCTGTTGATCGCAACCGATCTGGCCATTCCCTTGCGCTGTGACGGGGAGAGGCCGGCGGTCATGACCATGAAAATGGGCGCTCCGCCGAGCGGATCGACGATCGGGAGCAAGGCTCCGACCGCCAGCATGATGACGGAGCCGAAATGAACCAGATTATTCCAGATTGATTGCACCAACATGCGCTCCGTTCAAACGAATGATGGCCGGCGGTTCGGCCGAGGGTAACATGTCGAGAGGCATCATCGCCCGGAGTGTGCTCATGATACCGACCGCCGAATTATTGGTGTTGCTGCCGATCGTCATTGTCGCCGTCTCGGTGCTGGCGGCCCGAATGGAGATCCCGCCGGCGATTCTGCTGGTGATTGCCGGGGTTGCTCTCGCGCTCATCCCCGGGTTGCCCACGGTCAACCTGGCGCCGCAACTGGTGCTCCTCTTCGTTCTGCCGCCGGTGATCTACTCTTCCGCGGTCGCGATGAGCTGGCGGGAATTTCGCTTCAGCATCCGGCCGATTTCGCTGCTGGCCACGGGCGGGGTGTTGTTCACAACCGTCGCCACCGCCGCCGCGGCGCATTGGCTCTTGGGTCTCCCGTGGTCGGGCGGCTTCGTGCTGGGTGCAATCGTGTCGCCGCCCGACGCCGTGGCGCCGCTCGCCATCGCGCGACGAATGCAGATCCCCCGGCGGATCCTCGTGGTCCTCGAGGGCGAGGGCCTCGCGAACGATGCCACGGCGCTGGTTCTTTATCGCTTCGCAGTCGTGGCCGTGAGCGTGGGGGCATTTTCCTTCGGTCACGCGTTGGCGGACTTCGCGGCAATCGTGCTCGGTGAGTTCTTCTGGGGAATCGCCGTGGGTTGGCTGATGCTGCGCGTCCGACGTTGGGTCGGCGACCCGCGCCTCGAGATCATGCTGTCGGTGTTGACGCCGTTCATCGCGTACTGGCCGCCGGAGCACTTGGGCGGTTCCGGGGTGCTTGCCACGGTCACTGCAGGGCTTTATATCAGCTGGAACGGGCTGCGCCTCATCAGTCCGGAAACCCGTCTTCAGGGGATTTTCTTCTGGGATTTTTTCATCTATCTGACGGAAGGCATGGTATTTCTCATCACCGGCCTGCAGGCGCGGGCGCTCGCAGCGGGCTTTACGGCCTATTCGAAGAGCGAGCTCGCGGTCGCGGCGGCGGTGATTTGTGCGGTGCTCATCGCGGCGCGTTTCCTCTGGGTCTATCCCGCGACCTACCTGCCGCGTTGGCTCTCGCGCACCGTGGCGCGCGAGGATCCGGCCCCCCCGTGGCAATGGGCGTTTGCGATCTCGTTCACCGGAATACGGGGAATCGTATCCCTGGCCGCCGCCCTGGCAATTCCCCTCGTGACCGCGGATGGCCAGCCCTTCCCCTATCGCGATCTGATTCTGGTGCTGACGTTTGCCGTCATACTCGTCACGCTCGTGGGCCAGGGTCTGCTGCTGCCGACCGTCATTCGCGCGCTGCATTTGGCCGATGCCGGTCGTATCGAGAAGGAGGCGGAGCGCGCGCAGGAACTCGCGGCGCGCCGCAACTCCATCGAAGCCGCCATGCGGCACCTCGATGCGCTCGATACCGAGCGAACCCTGCCGGCGGAAGTGGTGCAACTGTTGCAAAAGCGGCTGGTTGACCGGCTCAACCATGTCGAGCTGAAGGACAACGATGACGAGTTGAAGCGCCGCTTGAGTGCGGTCTATGAAAGCGTGGAGCAGTCGATGCTGGCGGCCGAACGAGATGCGATCAACGAACTCTACCGGGACGGACGGCTCCGGGACGAGCCGCGACGCCGCATTGAGCGGGAACTCGATCTGCGGCACGCCTACCTGTCGAACTTCAGGGCGAAAAACTCGCCTGGGCAATGACGAGACGTTTTCCGTCCGGGCTCATACGTTTTCCGTCCGGGCTCAATCGGTTATTCTGGTCGACGCGCGTTCCGGGCGCTCCCGCCAAAGGATGTTCCACATGCACAAATCGCGGATCCCGTTGATGGCGTGCTGGGCATTGCTGGGCGCTGGTCTATGGGGATTTTCCGAGATCGCCCTGCCCGCCGCGCCCTGCAAGGAGGCGGACGTCAATCCCGTGAGCGGCCAGGCCGAATGCGTCGATCCGCCCGGTGCGCCGGTCGACCCGCCTCCCCCGAGGCCGCCGGTGGTCAAACTCGCCGTATTTGATTTTGAACTAGAC
This sequence comes from uncultured Gammaproteobacteria bacterium, assembly GCA_963707765.1. GTDB lineage: Bacteria > Pseudomonadota > Gammaproteobacteria > Steroidobacterales > Steroidobacteraceae > Bog-1198. The sequence continues at coordinate 2,316,995 of CAVPQZ010000001.1, forward strand.
GACGGCACTCCGGCGGCATTTCTGGGACGGACCACGAGCACGCAGGCCGCGATGGACAAGGTGAACCTAGAGGCGCGCCGTATGCTGGCGGAATCCGGCCGTTACGTGCTCATCGACGTGAGCCAGGTCGACGCAGAGCCCGTCCGCACGAAGTCGCTGCGCCGGTGTGATGGCTGTGAAGCCGTGATAGCCTCGCAAGCCGGCGCTGAGCAGGCGCTCCTTGGAGTGGTCGAGCGAGTCACCCAGACTGACTACTATGTGCTGATACGGATCACCGACGCCGAAACCGGCAAAGTGCTCGATCAACAGTCGGCCAACTTCGCGGGAGGCCCGGACGGTTGGGCGAGCGGAGTCCGGATGTTGCTCAAGCACCAAGTGCTGGTTTCGGCGGATGAGCCGTGATGGACTCGCGCAGCCAGCCGTAGGCGTCCGCTTACACGTCGCTGGGCGTCTCAAATCGGTCGCGTAAGGTACTCTACCCTCGCTCTTGGCGACGGCGACCTTTAGGCGGAGCACTCCATGAATACCGAAGCATTCCCGATCGATTTGACTGCGCTCGTGCCGCTTGAGCTCGACCCGCGTGTCTCGCATCTCACCGACTCTGAACGGGCATCGCTTAGGCACAACATTCAACTATGCCGCGATGCGATTGTCTTCTTTACGGCGCTCGCAGGCGCCAAGGGCTTGTCCGGCCACACCGGCGGAGCGTACGACACGGTGCCGGAAGTCATGATTCTTCGGGCGTTTATCGCCCGAGGCACGCCAATCGTTCCTATTTTCTACGACGAGGCCGGACATCGGGTTGCAACCCAATATCTGCTGAGCGTATTGAACGGCGCCATGCCGGCAGAGAGACTGCTGCACTATAGGGAGTTCAACAGCGCATTGCCCGGGCATCCGGAGAAGCTCCTGACGCCTGGCATTGAATTCAGTTCCGGTCGATTGGGCCACCTTTGGGCTTTCTGTAATGGAATCGCCCTCGCGAATCCGGGAAAAGCCGTCATTTTGCTCGGATCCGATGGCAGCCAGATGGAAGGAGACGATGCGGAAGCCGCTCGATTGACGCTGGGCAAGCACCTCAACATCAAGCTCATGATCGATGACAACAATGTGACCATTGCCGGCCACCCGCAGGAGTACATGATCGGTTATGACTTGAGCCGAACGTTGTCGGGCTATGGTCTCGCCACCGAAACGACGATGGGCGAGGACCTTGATGCCCTGCATGTCGATCTTTGCCGAATGTTTTGCAACGAGAATCCTCACGCGCTGGTCATCAAGCGTCCCATGGCGCCGGGTATCGAGGGTGTGGAGGGTAGTCCCGAAGCGCACGAAGCGGTGAAGGCCGATGTGGCGATTCGATATCTCGAAAAGCGTGGATGCTACGGGGCCGCCGTCGAGATGCTGCGCACGGCCAAGCCCGACAAGAGCCCCCACAAATACCGCGGTTCGGGCGGCATCGGCAAAAATCGCGATGATTTTGGAAAGATAATCAACGAATTGCTCGACCGCATGACCATGGAAGAAAGGCTAGCCGGGGTTCGGGTGTACGACAACGACCTCGAGGGGTCGTGCGGTCTTCAACATATCCGCAAGAAGCATCCGGAGGTTTATATCCGTGGCGGAATCATGGAACGCGGCAACTTCTCCGCGGCGGCCGGCTTCGGCTCATCTGCCGGTAAGCAAGGCATTTACGGAACGTTCAGCGCATTTCTTGAAATGTGCATCAGTGAAATTACCATGGCGCGCCTGAACTTCTCCAACGTGCTGGCGCATTTTAGTCACAGCGGCGTGGACGACATGGGAGACAATACCTGCCACTTCGGGATCAACAGCATGTACGCAGACGGTGGGATCACGCCGGGCCATTCGGAAGATACGACGCGGCTCTACTTCCCGGTCGATCAACATCAGTTTGCCGCCTGCGTGAAGCGCATCTATCAGGACCCGGGACTGCGCTTCGTGTTCAGCACGCGAGCCCCGGTGCCGGATATCCTCGATAGCGAGGGCAAGCCACTCTACCGGGGCGTCCCCTTCGAACCAGGACGGGATTACGTCGTTCGCGAGGCGCCCCTGGGCGGGGGATACGTGGTCGCGACCGGCGAGACCGTATACCGCGCGCTCGATGCGGTGCTTTCGTTGCAGGAAGAAGGCATCCCGGTGGGCCTCATTAACAAGCCGACTCTCAACGTCGTCGATGCCGAGATGATGAAGAAGCTGTCGACCGCTCCGTTCGTGCTGGTAGTTGAAGGCTGGAATGTCAAGACGGGTCTCGGAAGCCGCTTCGGCAGTTATCTCCTGCAGGCCGGCTTTAAGGGAAAATATGACCACGTGGGGACTCACAAGGAAGGTAGCGGCGGCCAGTGGCAGCAGATGGGGTATCAGGGGCTTGATCCTCAGGGCATTGCCGCTGCCATTAAGGAATTGCTATAACGGGACGGTTGTTTTGGACGCGCTTTCGCCCACACGGCCGCGCAGAGGGGTCATACTGCGGCCAACACAAAGGTGATGGATGTATTTGAATGCCCTCGGCACCGCGTTGCCCAACCGGCGCTTCACCAAGAGCGAGTGCTGGGATGCGTTCGCCGCGTCGGAGTGGTTCGGGCGCCTGGATGTGCGTTCGCGCACGATAGGCGAATTGCTGCTGCACCGGGAGAACGGAATCGATGCGCGTTGGCTCGCGGTGGATTCGCTCGCCGACGTATTTGCGATTGATCCCGACACCTTGCATCGGCGCTTCGCAACGCATGCGCCGCGTCTCGCCGCACAGGCGGCCGGCCAAGCTTTGCGTCGGGCCGAATTGGCCCCGGGGACGATCGATGCTGTCGTCGTCTCGACCTGCACCGGCAATCTGTGCCCCGGTCTCAGTGGATACGTCATCGAACAGCTCGGGCTGCGGGCGGATATTCTCGGCTTTGATCTCGTCGGGCAAGGGTGCGGCGGAGCCCTCCCCAACTGGCAGCTTGCCAACTCGCTGCTGGGTGCCAAACAGTGCGAACACGTCCTGTCCGTTTGCGTAGAGATATGCAGCGCCGCGATGTATCTCGACGACGACCCGGGAGTGCTGATCAGCGCATGCCTGTTCGGCGATGGAGCCGGCGCGGCGGTGCTGTCACAGCGCGCTCCCGCCGGGCGGCGTCGCGTGGAGTGGCGCGATACGGAATCACTGACCAACCCCGCTGCGCGCGAGGCGCTGCGCTTCGAACAGCGGGGCGGCATGATGCGCAACGTCCTGACGCGTGCCGTGCCCCAACTCGCCGCACAATATGCCGACGAAGTTCTTGTCGCCGTGCTCACCCGGGCCGGTCTGCCACGCGAGCGCATCAGCACATGGATCATGCATGCCGGCGGCCGCGACGTGCTGCTTTCGCTTCAGGACCGCCTGTCACTCGGTCCGGATGCGCTGCGCTATAGTCGGGAGGCGCTGCGCAACTATGGCAACCTGAGCAGTGCATTCGTTTTCTTCGTACTGGATGCCGCCATTTCGGACGCCGCCCCCGGCGGCTGGTGGTGGATGTCATCGTTCGGTGCCGGCTTTACCTGCCACGGCGCTTTGCTTGCGGTCGATTGATGGCTATATGAAGGCTGCGCCACGCCTCGTTACCGCCGAACTGCTGGATGACCTCGCGCCCACAGATCCGCGCGCACGCCGCTCGCGTCGGGATTTGCAGCGTATCCATCGCGCCCTGCGCTCCGTGTCGGTGCTGCGCAAAGGGATCGCGCGATTGGGACTCGCGGCGGCGCCGCGCAGTATCATCGAGCTTGGCGCCGGTGACGGCACGCTCTTGCTGCGGCTTCTACGCACGATACATCCGCCGTGGATCGGCGCCGAAATTACCTTGCTCGATCGGCATGATCTCGTCACCCCCGGCACGCGCGCGGCTTACCGTCGGCTCGGGTGCTCCGTCAGGATCTTGCAGGCCGATGCGCTGGAATGGGCGCAGACCCCCGGCGAAGAGCAATACGAGCTGGGTGTTGCGACACTTTTTCTGCATCACCTCGACGGCGATCAGCTGCCACGTCTGCTGGCGTCGCTGGCGCTCCGGACCGACGCGTTTGTCGCGTGCGAGCCGCGCCGCGGGGCGCTCGCACGGCTCGGCAGCCGGCTGGTAGGCCTGCTCGGCGCAAACGCCGTGACGCGGGCAGATGCAGTCAAGAGCGTGGCGGCGGGATTTACCGGCCGGGAGCTCAGCACCGGCTGGCCGGATATCTCTGCAGACTGGCGCCTCGACGAGCGTTTTGCGTGGCCTTTCACGCACTATTTCGCCGCCGCCCGCGCGAGTCCCCACCCCGCCGGGGCCCGCCATGCCTCGTGATGCCGATGTGCTGGTGATCGGGGCCGGGCCGGCCGGTTCGGCCATCTCGATCCTTCTTGCGCACGCCGGGTGGCGTGTGATCATGGCGGAACAGCATGAGTTTCCGCGTCGCAAGGTGTGCGGCGAATGCATTGCCGCCGGCAATCTTTCGCTGCTGGACCAGCTCGGCATAGGCCCAGCGTTCCGCGAGGTTGCGGGAGCAGAGTTGAGGCAGGTGGGCTGGATGGGCCCCTCATCGACCATCATTGCCGAGCTGCCCGAATGTGAGGACGGCCCCTATCGTTTTGGCCGTGCGCTGGGTCGCGACCGACTCGATGCGCTTCTGCTCGAACGTGCCCGCGCCCTCGGCGCATCGGTGCTGCAGCCTGCCAAAGTGCGGCGGGTGCGCGGCTCCGTTGGTCATTTCGAATGCGAGATCAGCACCGGCCAGGGACGGCCGTCGCGCGAGCTTGAAGCGCTGCTGGTCGTCGATGCGCGGGGCTCATGGGAGCCCGGAGCCGGCTCGATTCGGGCGCCAGCTCGCGCTTCCGATCTGTTCGCGTTCAAGGCGAATTTCCTGGAAAGCACCCTCGCGATCGGCCTATTGCCGGTGTTGTCCCTAAATGGCGCCTATGGCGGCATCGTGACTGCGGACCGCGGGCTCACGACCCTGGCTTGCTGCATCCGCCGCGATGCGCTGCAACGCTGCCGTCGGCTTGCGCCGATGACGACGGCAGGGGCGGCCGTCGAAGTCTTCTTGCGCAACTCCTGTGGCGGAGTCCGGGATGTACTGCGCCATGCGCGCCTCGAAGGCCACTGGCTCGCCGTGGGACCTTTGCGGCCCGGCATGCGACTCCGCTCTGAGCCGGGCTGGTTCCGAGTTGGAAACGCTGCGGGAGAGGCGCATCCGCTCATCGGCGAAGGAATCAGCATGGCTCTGCAGTCCGCATTGCTGCTGTCGCATGAACTGACGCGGCAACCACCGGCAGTGATCGACGCGAGTCGCGCAGTCGCGCTGCAACGCGGCTACGCCGCACGATGGAGGCGCGCTTTCCGGTCGCGCATGAGGCTCGCCGCGGCTTTTGCGCAGGTCGCGATGAATCCCCTGCTTGCCCGGCCGACGGAATCCATGCTGCGGTGCTGGCCGCCCTTGCTGACTCGCGCCGCCCGCTACGCCGGCAAAGCGCGCCGCGCCGTTACTCCCACCTTGTCCACCGAGGAGGCCCTATGAATACGCTCGAGACGCTGCAGGACATTCTGGTGAAAGAATTCCGCCTTTCCCCCGACCAATTGCCCCCTGCCGCGGAGCTCAGCACGCTGGGAATCGACTCCCTCGACCTGCTCGAGCTGATGTTCAAGATCGAGGACCGTTACGGCATCTCCATCAAGAGTGACACACCGACCAACCTGATGACCGTCGCCGATGTCGTCGCCTATATCGACGGCTTGCTTGCGCGACGGCCGGGTTCCGCGGCCGCGCCCGGATCTGCGCAAACCCCGGTCCAGGGTTCGAAGGCATGATGCCCCATCGAGTCGCGATTACGGGACTCGGTGTGATCGCTCCGCTCGGTAATTCGGTCGACGCCCTGTTCGAGAATCTGGTGGCGGGCCGGTCTGGCATCAAACGGCTCGTATCGCCGTTCGCAGCGCGGCTTCTTTCTCCGATTGGCGCGCCGGCCGACTTCGACGGCAACACGCACTTTCCAGCGCCTCGGTTGCGACTGCTGGATCGGGTGAGTCAACTCGCGCTCGTCGCGACGGCGCAGGCGGTCGCCGACGCCGGACTCGATTTCACGATCGAGCGCCGTGAGCGCTGCGGCGTCTGCGTAGGAACAGGCTTGGGCGGTGCCGTGACGACCGACGAAGGTTATCACACCATCTATGCTCAACAGTCGGATCGCGTCAATCCGTACAGCGTCATCGCAGCCATGTCGAATGCTCCCGCGTCGTGGATCGGGATCGAATATCGGATATCCGGGCCCAATCTGACCTACTCAACCGCCTGCTCCTCCTCGGCCGTCGCGATTGGAGAAGCGGCCCGCAGAATTCAATCAGGCGCTGCGGACGTGATGCTTGCGGGCGGCGCAGAGGCGCCGCTCACCTTCGGCGTGTTGCGGGCCTGGGAAGCCATGCGCATCCTCGCGACCGAGGACACGCAGGAAACTTCCGCCTCCTGCCGCCCATTCGCAAGAACGCGGACCGGCCTCGTGCTGGGCGAAGGTGCCGCATTCGTGGTTCTGGAGGAACACGGCCGGGCGGTCGCGCGCGGCGCCCGGATTCACGCCGAACTGATCGGGTACGGGCTCACGAGCGACACCGAGCACATCACGCGGCCCACGGTCAATGGCCAGGCGAGCGCGATGCAGGCCGCGCTGGACTCCGCGGGCCTTGACCCCGACGACATCGACTATGTAAATGCCCACGGCACAGGCACGCAGCAGAACGACATCACCGAAACATCCGCGCTGAAAATCGTGTTCGGCAGACACGCCTATGCGATGCCGGTAAGTTCGACGAAATCAATGCACGGACATCTGCTGGGGGCGGCAGGAGCGCTTGAATTCATCATTTCCGTCAAGAGCATGGCACGCGGGATCGTGCCGCCGACCATGCATCTCGATTCGCCCGAGCCCGCCTGTGACCTCGACTATGTCGCCAATGTATCGCGGTCGGGCGTGGTGCTGAAAAACGTGATGTCCAGTTCGTTTGCATTCGGCGGTGCGAACGCCGTGCTGATCGCCTCCGGTTTCCTGCAGTGAATCGCCCCCACCGCCGCAGCCGTACAACAGCAAGCCGATCACCAAGGCGCCGACGATCAATCCGATCGGACCAAATCCCCAGGCTACGCGCTCTGGCGGCCCCGGCGTCTCGCGAGCAGGAAGCCGGCGACGAGGCCCGCGGCGGCAGCCACGCCCACTGCTTGCCACGGCTGATCTCGTACGTAGCCATCGCCCGCGTTCAAGACATCTTTCGCGCGATGCTGCATGCGGTCGGTCCCGTCCGCAAGGGTTCGTTTGGCGGTGGCCAGCCCACGTTCGAGTTTCGAGCGCAGGCGAGCGATCTCGGGATCCGCGAGGTGTGTAACTCGGCCCAAGAGGTCCTGCGTGTCCGCCATCAATTGGCGGGCGTCTTCGTCCACTCGCATTATCCCGTCTGCACGAATGCCCTGGCCGTTGTCGTTGGCTGTTGATTCCATTGCTATCTACTCCACTGTATCGGTGAAATTGGGCACGATGCCGGGCATCTCGCCCACCCAGTATCTGAACGCGCCCGAGGCCCCGAAAACATCTGCTTCAACCTGGGTTCGGGTGTCGCCGGACATCGCATCCTCACGCTGCTTCCTCAATTCTTGGGCCTGATTGCGCAACTCGCGGCTTTCCAAGCCAAGCATGTATTTGCGGCTTGCTTCGGTCTCTTCATTCAACAGTAGCGCCTCGCAATCTCGCGCCGTCGCTCTTCTCTCGAGCGACCGGATTTGAGGCCAACGGTCATCCATTGGGTGCGACTCGTGGTCGACGCCGCCAATCCGGAAGCCGTTGCCGTCCACCTCCGTGCGGTCGACCACGATCTGCGATTCCATGATCGGCTTTCCCATGCTCTTGATCGCTTCGAGCGTCGCTCGTCGCTTGGATACGCGGCTCTCGCCTGCCGGCCCCGGACAGCGCACGAAGTAGTAGACATATACGTCAGTCATCGAAGCATCTCACTGCGAGAAATATCTCTGGTGCAGAATAGCTCTTGCACCGCGCCGCGTCCGTACGCTACCGCACGCGGCACGGCCCCGGTTAATGGCGCGAGGTGTGCGGGGTAGCGCCCCGGGCGGACCCATTTGCGGTGGCGATTACGGGTACAATCGGTATGGCGGACCTGGGATCGGCGGCGCATTGGGCGGTGTACATATCAATCGCTGAGCGGACGCCCGAGGACTGAGCGGCACGAGAGTGCCAGCCGTGCTGCCGCTGGATTGTGACGTTGCCGCGTTGCCGTGAGGATCGTGCCCCAGGGCGTGGTGTATGAGTCGTGAGTCTTGGCTCGATTGAACTCATGCTCAGTTGACGACTGCAGACAACCGAGCGGTTTGATTGTCGCTGAGAGTCTGCAAGCCTTCAAGTTGCATGTATCGGCGTTGTAGCTGCCATTCGTCGTTCTGTTCGAGCAGTAGCGCACCGACCAGCCGCGTGATCGAGGCCTCGTTCGGGAAGATGCCCACGACATCGGTACGCCGCTTGACCTCGGCATTGAGCCTTTCGAGCGGATTGGTGCTGTGGATCTGCGTGCGATGGGCCTTCGGAAAGCTCAGGAAGGACAACACGTCCGGCTCAGATTTATCCATCAAGCCGGAAAGCTTCGGGAACTTCGCCCGCAGCTGATCCGCGACCGTACGCCACTGCGCGACCGCCGCTTCCTGCGTATCCTGGGCGAAAACGGTGTTGATCATGGCCAGAACCATCTGACGTTGGCCTTTTCCGGCATGCGCCAGGGCATTGCGGATGAAATGGACGCGGCAGCGCTGCCAAGTGGACTTCAAAACCTTGGCGGCAGCGGCTTTTAAGCCTTCGTGGGCGTCGGAAATCACCAGCTTGACGCCACGCAGACCTCGGCGCGTCAGAGAACGCAGGAAATTCGTCCAGAAGGGCTCCGCTTCGGAGGGTCCGACGCTCATTCCCAGCACTTCCCGTACGCCATCGGTGTTCACGGCGATGGCGATTATTACCGCCACCGAGACGATCCGGCCGGCCTCCCGCACCTTCACGTAGGTCGCGTCAATCCACAGATATGGCCAGTCCCCTTCGATCGGACGATCCAGGAACGCATGCACTCGCTCGTCGATTTCCCCGCACAGCCGCGACACCTGGCTCTTGCTGATGCCGCCCATGCCCATCGCCTTGACCAGCTCATCGACTGAGCGGGTTGAGACGCCTTGGATATACGCTTCCTGAATCACGGCCGCGAGCGCCTTCTCGGCGGTTCGTCGCGGCTCCAAAAAACCAGGAAAATAGCTGCCTTTACGTAGCTTCGGGATCTTCAAATCCACGCTCCCGGAGCGCGTCTCCCACAGCCGTTCCCGGTAACCGTTGCGGCTATTAGCCCGATCCGGGCTTCTCTCCCCGTACGCCGCGGCGCACAGACTCTCAGCGTCCATCTCCATCATCCGCTGGGCGACAAACTGGATCATCTCACGCAGCAAATCTGTATCAGCACCCTTCTCGGCAAGCTCGGCCAGTGACATAGTTGGCTTGGTGGTCATCGTCGGGATCCTCGGCAATGTTAAGTGTGGTAACTCAACCTTACCAAGTCTCACGATGACCGCCATCACCGGCCCGCTCTTACACCACTAACCGGGACACGATCGCCGTGAGCGACTTGAATTCGCAATCCGCGGGTTCGGCCAGCCGTGCACCCAGAAGCCCCTTAAGCTCATCACCAGAGATCACCTCTCGCTCCAGCAATCGTTGAGCCAAGGCATCCAATTGCGTCCGGTTTGCCTTGAGCAGGCTTTGGCAGGTTTCTTGGGCTCGCTCCAGCAGCAGGCGGGCTTCCTGCAGAACCGCGGCCTGAATGTCGGGCCCTAGCAGCTCCTTGGGTACGCCGGCCACGCTCAACAAGCCAAACGCGTCGGAAAAGCCGAGCGAACCCACCATGTTGATGGCGAGTTCCGAGGCACGTTTTAGATCATCGGATGCACCGGTGGAAACGCTGTCGAACACCAGCAACTCAGCTTCGCGCCCTGCCAGCATCATCGCCAATCGGCCCGTGAGCTCGGACTGCTTATAGAGCGGATCCTCGCTGTCGCGGGTGATGTACGTTACACCCAAAGCCCGACCGCGCGGCTCGATCGTCACTCGCTCGACGATGCCCGCGTTGAGCCAGTGCCCGACCAATGCGTGGCCTGATTCGTGGTACGCAAGACGGTCTCTCAGGTCTTGCGTGAACAGGTCCTTGACCGAAGAGACTTCACCGCCCAGCTGATAGGTCTCGATCGCGCGCAAGAAGTGTTCCGTGGTCACCATCGGCGCGCGGGCCTCGGCGGCCGTGGAGGCAGCCTTGTTTACCGTGTTGGCGATATCGGCCGGCGACATGCCGGCCGTCATGCGTGCCAACACAGCCGAGTCGGCGCTTCCGTCATGCGCCACCTTTCCGATATACAAGTCGAACAGTTTCTGCCGCTCCGGCAGGGTGGGCAGCGAAAGACGCACAAGCATATCGAATCGGCCGGGCCGGCGCATGGCCTCGTCGATGTTGTCCTCATGATTGGTGGCAGCCACCACCACCACGTTGTCGAGTGCCGCAAACCCGTCCATCTCCACCAGCACCCGGTTGATGATGCGATTCAGCTCCGATTCGGCGCCGCCCATATCCCCGCTCCGGCTGCGTTTGCCTATACCATCGACCTCGTCGATGAACAGCACGCATGGCGCGCTCCTGCGCGCGAGTTTGAACAGCGTCTTGACCTTGTTCACGCCGGCGCCGTAGAACGTCGCGGTGAAGTACGAGCCGTCGACCGAGATGAAATTGGCTTTGCTTTCTCCCGCCAGCGCCTTGGCGAGCAGCGTCTTGCCGGTGCCGGGAGGGCCGACCAGCAACACGCCGCGTGGCGCCACCGCGCCCAATTTCGCATAATGCACCGGGTCCTGCATGAACGCTTTGACTCGATTCAGCGCAGCCTTTGCCTCCTCCTGACCGATGGCGTGCGCAAATTGCGTGTTGGGACGGATCGCAAGCCGCGAAGCCGCACCGCCCATACTCGTTTGCAACCTAACGCTCACAAAGAAGGCGCCCGCCAGGGCGCCCACCAACAACAGGGGCGACAGCAGATTCATCAGAAGGTCCAGTAAGCGCCGGCTTTGGGTCCGCGGGTCGACGTCGACACGCACGAGAGCGAAACCGGCCTGAGCGCTCTTGTCGCCGAGCGAATCCAGCGCAGTCCCGGCGCAGCCCAGCGTCGTGCATCCCGGCACGATGGTGCTGGCCTTTTCGCCGCTTTTCAGCGTATAGAGCACGAGGCCGGGTTCGGCGCGATCCAAGCCGACGGCCGCCAAATTGCCGGCATTCAGCGCCTTGCGAAACTCGGCAACGTTCTTTTCGTGCGCCAGCCAGCCGTCTGGCGCGCTCTCGAACTGCAAAGCCTCCGGGCTCTTGCGGGCATTGCTTTCCCGTGAAGCCCTGTCCGATAGCCAAATGACTCCCAGGAGCAGAAACACCCCCACGAGGAGGGCAATCGACAGGCGATAGTTGCAGCGCACACGCTGCAGAAGTTTCTTGAGCATGGCTCCCGTATACGCCGAGAGCCATGAAAAATTTCGACGCTATTTCACATATTCACAAAGACGGCCGTCCGAGCCGGTGGCTTGCCTTTTTTACCGGCGGGCCCGTCCTTCCAGCGAATCGGCGAACCGACTGAGGCTCAGTGCGCAGGTTATCAGCCCGACGTGGCTGTAGGCTTGCGGAAAATTGCCCAGCATCCGTCCACTGCGGGGATCGATCTCCTCGGCGAGCAGGCCCACGTCGTTGCAGCGAGACACGAGCCGATCGAACATTTTGCGGGCCTCTGCATGACGTCCCTGCAGGATGTAGTTCTCGACCAGCCAGAAGCTGCATGCCAGAAAGGCGCCCTCGCCCGCCGGGAGGCCGTCTCCTCGGTTGTCCGTTTCGTATCGTAGGACGAATTCTTGGTCGATCAGCAATTTTTCCTCGATCGCCCGCAGCGTGCCGCGAACGCGCGGGTCATCGGCCGGAAGGAAGCCGACGACTGGTATCAACAGCAAACTTGCGTCGAGCCGCTTCGATTCGTAGGCCTGTACGAAGCTGTCCAGTTCAGGGTCGAAGCCACGTTGACAGACTTCCGCATGGATCTCGTTGGCAATGTCGCGCCATCGGTCCGCGGAGTCGTGAAACACCGAGGTCTCGACTTTGTTTGCGGCCCTATCGAAGGCCACCCACGCCATCACTTTGGAGTGCACGAAATGCTGCGGGCCGCCCCGCACCTCCCAGATGCCCTCGTCGGGGTTCCGCCATGCGTCCGTTAGGTACTCGAGCGCCAGCAACCGCAATGCCACGCCGCGTTTGGGCGGCTCCATCCCGCCCTTGATCGCCTGAAACATGGCGTCGACAACCTCGCCAATGACATCCAGTTGCAGCTGTTGGTAAGCGTCATTTCCAATGCGCACAGGCGCAGAACTTTCATATCCAGGCAACCACGGCAAAACCTGTTCCGGCAGCCACCGCTCCCCGGCAACTCCGTACAAGGTTTGGATCTGATGGGGGCTGCCAGCCACGGCCCGAATGAGCCAATCTCGCCATGCGCGTGCCTCGTCGTAGTATCCGAGCCGCATGAACGCCATGAGCGTGAATGTCGCATCCCGCAACCAGCAAAAGCGATAATCCCAGTTCCTAACCCCGCCCAGGCGCTCTGGCAGCGAGGTGGTGGCGGCCGCGGCGATGCCTCCGGTGGGGGCATAGGTCAACGCCTTCAAGGTGATCAGGGATCGCTTCACAGCCTCCGTCCAAGCCCCCACCTCCGGACACCGATTGCTCCAGCCGCGCCAGAACGCTTCGGTTTGCCCCAGCGCACGCTGCGCATCGACGGGCGCCGGTAGGTCCTCGAACGAGGAACCGTACAAGAGAACGATTGGGATGCACTCGTCGGTGCCCACGGTGAACTCGCCAACCGTCTTCAGGTCTTCGCCGACGAGCGTGAGCGGGGTACGCAAGACGAGTCGCTCCGGGCCCGCGATGGCACTGACAGACCCGTCGGGCAGCCGGTCGACCCACGGCACACTGGCGCCGTAGTTGAACCGCATGACGAGTTCGGTGCGGAGGTTCACGCTACCGGACAGGCCCATGACCATCCGAACAAGATGAGAGCCGACGGGCGGCATGAAATCGACCACCACGGCGCGGCCCGATGAGGTCTCAAACTCCGTTTCCAGAATAAGGGTACCGCTGCGATAGCGCCGCTTCACGGTCAAGGACGGATCCTTGGGGGCAATCAACCAGCGGCCATGTTCGGCGCTGCCCAGCAGCGCCGAGAAACACGCCGCCGAGTCGAACCGTGGCCAACACAACCAATCGATCGAACCGTCCCGCCCTACGAGCGCGGCGGTCTTACAATTGCCGATCAGCGCGTAGTCTTCGATCCGCAATGCCATTTTGTCACCCGCCGCAGCCGGAAGGAGCGCATCGCTCGCGATCCCCCGCTTGCCGAACTCTTGTGCTGGTTGTCAGTTATGAGGCATGGTCGAGGGGCTTATAGGAAAACTTCTCCCCCGCGAGCGTGGCGGTGTACATGAGGCCGCCCTTTACGATCACAAAGACCGCCAAGCCTTTTTCATAGCCGAGGGTTTCGGTCCTGGCATCCCTTTCACCGCCGCTTGCGCCTGCCTCTGTCCCGGTGGTACCCGCACTTGCTTCAGCGCCCGCCGTGACGACGACCGCGCTCACGCCCGCCTTGAATTCGAAGGAGCCCGATTCAAATTCATCGAGTGCCCGCTTGTCCTCAAAGAAAATGATTTGGCTGAACGCCTTGGCGCCGGCCTGGAAGCCGCCGCTCACCTGGATCATTTCCGATTCGCCTACCGGCCGGTCGTGCACGTAGACATGGCCTTTGCCCAACGCCGCACCCACGATGAACCCCGCCTCGCCAACCGTCGGGAATACCGCATAGGCATAGCTCCGGTGAAAAAACCGGGCGCTTTTGCCGGCGTTTTTAAATAGCGCGATCGTCTCGGCGTATTTATCGGTCGGAGGATTATCGGCATGAGCGATGCCTGCCATGCATAAGAGCAGTGCCCCCACGATGGTCATGCGAGAGGCATAGGTCGATACTGTCATTGGCATAATCCCCCAATTCCAAAATAAGATTCAAGCACCCCCAATATATCGGCAATCCACCGTTGCCCCAATGGGACTCGCGGCGGCTCTCGTTGTCAGAAATCGAGCCTTCGTAACCGGGCCATACTCCTACGCGCCGTTGCCACCAATGTAGGCCGTTGACCTCGATCGACGTCACGGAATGCCGACAGCCAGACGCCGCCCGAACTGGTCTACTGACAAGGTAGCAACCACCCTCAATTCAGACCAAAGAGGATTTTTTATGGCACGTAGAAATACCGCGGTGTTCGGAATCTATCATTCCTTGGAGGACGCGGAGCGCGCTGTGGACACGATCATTGCTGCGGGGTTCTTAAGCTCCGACATCTCGGTCCTACTGCCCGATACACGCAGCACCCGGGGTTTCGCGCACGAGAAGGATACAAAAGCGCCGGAGGGCACCGCCGCGGGAGTCACCGCAGGCGGCGTAATCGGCGGTGCCTTGGGTGTTCTTGCGGGAATTGGTGCGCTGGCGATCCCAGGAGTGGGTCCGTTTATCGCCGCCGGCCCCATCATGGCGGGTCTCGCAGGTCTCGGCGTAGGCGGCGCCGTGGGCGGCATCGTCGGCGCCCTGGTCGGCATGGGAATACCGGAGTACGAGGCCAAGCGCTATGAAGGCCACATCAAGGGTGGGGGAACGCTTTTTTCCGTACATTGCGACACGTCAGAGCAAGTCTCGCGCGCCAAGGATCTGCTCAAAGGCACCGGAGCCACGGACATTGCGTCGTCCGGGGAGAGCTCGGGTGCAAAATCCGCCCCAGGAGCTGCCTGACACCAACGGCGAACCTGACGCGAGTAAACAATCACATCGAGGTATTCATCATGACGGGTACGACAAACCACGGCGAAGGTGATCCGGAGGCCGGCGAGAGATTTAACGAGGCTGAGAAGCGGTTCGTGGCGTCGGAGCGCGGCAAGAAGAAAATTCGTGAAGGCGCGAACGTGCGGTCCGACGAAGAGGCAGCACTGGCGGAAGCCGAGCGGCTTGGCAAGGCGCGGGCCAAAGGCGGGGACGCCGAGATTTCAGACGCGTCTCACACGAAGCCGCCCCCGCGCTGAGATTGTCCGGTGGCGCCACGCGGAAGGCAGCCCGGTACCGGAGGCGAAGTCGATTCCCATGGGAATCCGGAGCGCTGGAATCAACGCTTGACCGCGCCGCCGGCCCGGCTCGTCTGTTACGTCTTCTTCCCGTGTTCATCCATGTGCGCCTTTGCAGCGCTCTCCGCATGATCGTTGGCGTGCACGGCGTGGGCTCGCGAAGTATGAGCGTGGTGGGCCGCCTCTTGATGATTTCCCGATTCGTGGTGCTTGGCGGCTTCCGTGTGGTGCCTCGCGGCGTGGGTGTGATGCTCTGC
Source organism: uncultured Gammaproteobacteria bacterium (assembly GCA_963707765.1). GTDB lineage: Bacteria > Pseudomonadota > Gammaproteobacteria > Steroidobacterales > Steroidobacteraceae > Bog-1198. The sequence continues at coordinate 2,332,515 of CAVPQZ010000001.1, forward strand.
GGCTTGTTTGTGATGTTCGGCGGCTTTTTTCGACATGGGTAACTCCTCTTGGTGTAGACGAATCGTGGGTTCAGGCCCGATCGGCGGGCGTCGCCAGTATAAAAGCCCGGGGATCAATTAGCCGCGGCGGTGAGGTCAGATCGCGCCGTGATTGCGTGACGGAGAACGCCCACGCGATCCCAACTCCCATGCTCGCCGACGAAGGCTGCTGCTTGACATGGCGATATCGCCTTGACGGCGCATTCATGCCGGATCAAATTTCCCACGCATTACTATAGGTGCTCTCCTATAGCGGCGTCGGAAAGCGGGAATTGCGCGGAACGGTCGCCCCTCGCACCATTCGATTAATGGAGGACACGAGATGAGATCTAGACATTCCATTGCCGAGCGCGCATACCAACTGTGGATCGATCGCGGCCGTCCACAGGGCTCCGAGATCGAGGACTGGCTCGAGGCGGAACGGCAGCTAGCCGCAATGGGGGACGTCATCGACGAATCTCTCGATGAAACCTTCCCGGCAAGTGATCCGCCTTCCAGCCACATACCGGACCGGCCCCCGTCGAACGCGGACGACAAATGGAGCGCCTCGGGCGGGAAGCCGCGGCGGGCCGCTACGCCAACTCACAAGCGATGACATCGGCGAAGGGGTCGCACACCCGCCCGAGTATTTTGCAAGCGGCCGGCACGCTGGGCATTGGGCTGCTGGGACGCGGTGCCATCGCTGCCCTCGGAGTTCGAGGGATGAATCGATAGAATCGTCATGACGCTATCGGCCGGCTCTGACATTAGTTGTCGCCGTACGGCGCTTGTTTGGCAGCGCGCAAACGACAAATCTGCGTTCATTCCCAACAATACGAGGTCCAGATTATGAAATCCCTGTTCGTGAGCGTTCTCTTAGCGCTTCCGCTGATCGCCGTCGCTGCCGATAATCCGGACGCCAAGTTCTACAAGGCCGCGGCAGAAGGGGGTATCGCGGAAGTCGAGGCCGGTAAATTGGCGCAGAGTAAATCTTCGGACTCCAGTGTCCAGGACTTCGGTGCGTTGATGGTTTCCGATCACTCGGCGGCGAATGACAAGTTGAAAGCCCTCGCCGCTTCCAAGGACTTGAAGCTGCCGACCAGTTCCAGCGTGGCGCAAATGGCCACGAAGGCGAAACTGGACGTGCTATCGGGAAAAACCTTTGATAGCGCCTATATCAAAGCCATGATCAAAGATCACGAAGCAGCCATTTTGCTGTTCAAACGCGAGATTGCGCATGGTCAAGACCCGGACGCCAAAGCCTTCGCGACGGCCACACTTCCCACGCTGCAGGCACACCTCAGGAAGATTCGATCCATTGCGAAGACCGAGGACGTCAAGCAAGAATGATTTCCTGAGCCCGTGGCCCGCACTGATGTATTTATCGGAGGCGCCGGACCGAGCCCGGCGCTCCGTGCCTGGTGCGAACTGCGGGGCGTTCCTCTGCATGTGTTCGAGTGGCAGGAGCGATACGGGGACACGGGCTTGACGCGGGATGCGCTCTACTTGTTGCGCCCCGATACCTATATCGCGCTGGCCGATCGCGTCGCCTCCACCGCAGCACTGGACGCCTTTTTCAGGGATCGCGGCTTGAATCTCCCACGGCCAACCGCGTGAGGATATCAACCATTACCCGCCGGACCCTCGCCTCCATCGGCGCGCCGGCGCGGCCAAGGCCGCCATCAGAGCCGCCACGTCGCCGATCTGCGCGCCAAGAACCGATGGTACGATTTCGCACGCAGCCACGGCCTGCGGCAATGCCTCGGCGGCCACGACCTCGCGCGCCGTGCGCAGGATGCGCTCGCCGAGCGCGACCGCGAGCGATCCAAGGACGATCATCTGCGGATTGAGCGCATCGATGAGCAGCGCCAAGCCCGAACCCATGTATCGTCCGGCTTCCTCCGCGACGCAGAGCGCATCCGGGTCGTCCGCCAGCATCGCCTCCACCACTTCGCGAATGGACGTCTCCTCGCTCCAGCGACGGGGGAACATCCGATGCGCCATTTGCACCAGGCCGGCGCCCGACGCAAATCCTTCCCATGACCCACGCTTCCCGAAGCCCAGGGGACCGTCGGGGGCGAGGCGCCAGTGACCGACCTCGCCCGCGGTGTCGGAGGCGCCGCGCAAAAGCTGGCCGTTCAGCACGATGCCCGCGCCCAGGCCGGTGCCGAAGGTCAGGAAGACGAGATGCCGGAGGCCGCGCCGGGTGCGGCCGGCGCCGAAACGGAATTCGGCGAGTGCTCCGGCATTGCCATCGTGCTCGACATGCACGGGTAGTTCGGGAAACTCGCGCGCCAGCCGCACCTTGAGTGGGATGTGATGCCAGCCGGGCAGGTGCGGCGGATCGAGCAGCACCCCCTCGCGAATGCGCAGGGGTCCTCCAATGGCGACGCTCAGCGCCACGACGCGCCGTCCGCCGCGTTGCGCTTCCGCCGCCCGCCCCCGGACCAGTTCCGCAACCGCGGGAAAACGTTCATCGAACGCCTGTTTCGCCCGGGTTGGAATCTCCACTCGTTGCAGAATCTGCGCCGTGAGCGTGCCTTCCACACAGGCGATTTTCGTGCCGCCTATGTCGAGCCCGATGATGGTGTTCGTCCCGCCGGTGTACATGAGAATTCCTGCCCTACGACCACAGTGCGGTGGCACCGGATCCCGCGGCGCCGGGAACTTCCGGCGCGACTCCACGGTCGGATGCTAAAGGCGCTCATGACGCGCGCAATACGCTGCCTGCTGTCGCAAAAATAACATCTTGCGCTCATAACTTTGAAGGTAAGATCGGATCGCGAGCCGTTCGAGCCGCAGCGCTGGATCGCCATAATTCACGCCCATCGCCTCAACCGTCCGCGAGGTCGCAAGCGAAGGACCACGATGTCTAGATTCCACCGCTGGCTGGCTGCGGCGTCCATGACGGTCGCCGCAGCGTGCACGACCGCCCAGGCAGCACCATTCGATCTCGCGGGGCCCTCCATCCGGGTTACCGTCACACGCGGCAAAACCACCTTGCCGATTTCGGAGGTGCCCAATCTGGCGCCGGGCGACCGCTTGTGGATCAAGGCGGAATTGCCCCCCACCCAGTCCGAGCATTACCTGCTGGTCGCCGCATTCCTGCGCGGAGCCACCGATCCTCCGCCCGCAGATTGGTTTTTCCGCAACGAGACCTGGAATCGCAAGACCGCGCCCCAGGGCATGACAATTACGGTGCCGGCGGATGCCCAGCAGGCGCTGCTGTTCCTGGCGCCCCAGACCAGCGGCGATTTTAGGACGCTGGTGGATGCCGTGCGCGGCCGGCCAGGCGCCTTCGTGCGAGCCTCGCAGGACTTGAACCAGGCCACCCTGGATCGATCCCGGCTGCTCAGCTACCTCGCCGCGATCGCCGCGCTCGATCAGGGCAATCCCGCGGACCTCAAGGACGCCGCCCCGCTGCTCGCTCGAAGTCTGGCGATCAAGGTGGAGGAAAAGTGCCTGGACCGGATCCCTGAACTGCGCGCGGCCTGTCTCACGGAGGGTCAGGACACGCTCATCCTGAACGACGGCCACAGCACGTCGATCGTCCAGTCGCTCACCTCCGGCCCGGCCAGCGATCTGGCCATGGAGGCGAGTTCCACGCCGCAGCTGAACTACGGGTATTACAGCCCGTACCTCGCCTCGGTGCTCGACATCGCCCGCATCTTCGATTCCTTCCACACGGCGCAGTATCAATACATTCCGGCACTCGGGTCGCATCTGGGCGATCAATTGACCCTGACGCTCAATACGCCGCCGTCCTTCCACAACCCGAAGTCGGTGCTGGTCGCCGCTCTGCCGGCCGTCGACAAGGCCAAACTGCCGCCGCTGCATGCGGTGGACCCCAAAGAGGTGTATTGCGCCACCCGAACCTCACCGGTGTTCCCCGTCGAAGGCGCGCCGCTGGTGTTCTCCACAGCGTTTGCCCATGACATGGTGCTTCGATTATCGGGAAGGGACGGAAAGACGGTCGATTTGCCCGTCAAGGCCGACGCGCAGCGCGGGGGATTCATCGCAGATACGTCGAGTTTGGCGGCGGCCTCGCTGGGCGACGCCCTGCAGGGGTCGCTGCGCGGTTACTGGGGATTCGACGAGTACACCGGACCCGGCTTTCAAGTCGTAAACGCCCACGCCCAAATTTGGGCGCTCGCCTCCGGCGACGAGGAGTCGCTGATCGCCGGCCGCGAGGACGTCGTGCATCTTCGCGCGGGCAGCGTGGGCTGCATCGAACGGGTCATGCTGACGGACCCGGCGGGCAAGGAGATGAAGACTGAATGGAAGGCGGTGAAGCCCAACGAGGTGGAACTGAAGTTACCGCTGCAGGACGCGACACCGGGGACCGCGACGCTCTTGGTGAGCGAATACGGCGCCGGTCAGCCGCAGTCGATGCCGTTGCAGATTTTCGCCGACGCGGGACATCGCGATCAGTTCTCGGTGCACGCGGGGGATGCGGTCGGCATCTTGAAGGGTAGTCGGCTGGATGAGGTCGACAGCCTGACGCTGAAGGGCGTCCGCTTCGTCCCTGCACCTGGGGACTCCGGGGGCCGCGGCGACGAGTTGACGATGGCGGCCGCCGACGCATCCTCGATTTCCACGCTGCGGGAAGGCGACGCGGCAATGGCTCGGATTAGCCTAAAGGACGGGCGAACCTTCGACGTGAAGGCGCAGGTGACCGCGCCGCGCCCCCGGGTCACGCTGATCGGCAAGAGCATCCACGCGGCCGCTGCCGCCGATGGCGCTCACATTCAGCTGACCGATCCGGACGAACTGCCTCAGGGCGCCGCCCTGACGTTTTCCTTGCGCAGTCAGACCGCCCAGCCGTTCGCGCGCGACATGAAAGTCGAGGTTTCCTCGGATGACGAATCGTTTTCCGCCACGCTCACCCGCGACAACGCCGGACTGGTCTTCGCGGATCCGTTGGTCGCCGTGGCAAAGCTCGATCCGGCGACCGCGTTCGGCCCCTCGGCCTTTGGGGCCTTGAAGTTTCGCGTGGCAACCGGGAGCGCGACCAGCGACTGGCAAAGGCTCGCCATTCTCGTCCGATTGCCGGTATTGACGGACCTCGCCTGTCCGTCGAACCCCGACCTCGCCTGCAAACTGTCGGGCAGCAACCTGTTCCTGGTCGACTCGGTGGCCAGCACCGCGCAATTCGATCACCCCGTGCAGGTTCCCGACGGATTTCCCGGGGATGCCCTGCCCGTTCCGGCCCCCGTCGGAGGACAGCTCTACGTCAAGCTGCGCGATGATCCTCAGGTCATCAATTCGGCGCGATTGACGGCTCGGCAGCTGCCGCCGCCGGCACCCTCGCCGCCGCCGGCCGCCCCGCCCGCTCCGCCGCAGATTCCGGGGGGGCCGGCGCCGGACTCGCTCGCCGGAAAGTCCGCCGCCATCACGCCCCCGCCGGCCGCACCCACTCCTTAGCCCAGGCTAACCTTAGCCCAGGCTGACCGGAACGAAAATGCGGTTGTCGCCGCGCTGAATGAGCAAGGCGATTTGCTTGTCGTGATTCGAGACGATTTTTCGCATCTGCGCCACGCTCGACACGGGAACGCCGTCGACCGAGAGCACGACGTCGCCCGGCTGAATGCCCGCCTCCGCGCCGGCGCCTTCGGCATCGTCGACCACCAGGCCGCTGGACACGCCCGCCTGGCTACGCTCCTCGGGCGTGAGCGGCCGCAGCGACAAGCCCAGGCGCGCGGGCGCCTGCGTGTTCCCGGCCATGACCTCCTCGGATGCCGAGCCGACCTTTGCAGTAACCGTCACGGCTTTTCCGCCGCGCCATAGCTCGAGCGACACCCGGTCGCCGGGCGCCGCCTCACCGATCCTCGCCGACAACTGACCGGCATCGCTGATCGGAACGCCGTTCAGCTTGAGGATCACGTCGCCTTCCTGGACGCCCGCTTGCGCCGCCGCGCTGTCCGGCTCCACCTTCGCGACCAGCGCACCGCTCGGCGTGGTCAACTTGAATGAATCGGCGAGCGACTGATCCAGCGTCTGCACCTCGACGCCCAGGCGGGCGTGCGCAACCTTGCCGGTTTTGACGATCTGATTCTCGACGTGCAGCGCGACATTGATCGGGATCGCAAACGACACGCCTTCATAGCCGCCGGAATTGGTGTAGATCTGGGCATTGATGCCGACCACGCGGCCATTCGAGTCGAACAGCGGTCCACCGGAATTGCCGGGGTTGACCGCCGCGTCCGTCTGGATGAACGGCACGTAGCCGTCTCCCGGAAGCGAACGCGCAGTGGCGCTGACGATTCCGGCCGTGGCCGTTTCCTCCAGTCCGAAGGGCTCGCCGATGGCGAGCACGTAGTCGCCCACGGCCAGCTGATCGGAATTGCCGACTCGGACCGTCGGCAGGTTGTGCGCATCAATCTTCAGCACGGCAATATCGCTGCGGGTGTCTGCCCCCAGGACCTTGGCCTTGAATTCCCGGTGGTCAGAGAGTTTTACCGTCACCACCTTGGCGCCGTCGATCACATGGGCGTTGGTGAGCACGATGCCGTCCGACGAGACCAGAAATCCCGAACCTTGAGCGTGCATGGTATGAGGGCCCTTCGGCATGGGCATACCCCTGAAGAATTGGAACAGGGGGTCATCGTTGCCGTCGAAGGGGCCTCCGAAGCCCCTCGGCTGCATGTTGGCGACTTTCGTTTCCCCGGCCGTGGTAATGCCGACGACGGCCGCCTGATTCTCAGCCACGATGGCGCGATAGTTCGGGGCGCCGACGGGCGCGATGAGATGAGTGGACGCATCGCCCGTGGCGTTCGGGGGGGTGGACGCCGAGCCGGCCTCGGCCGCTCCCGCCGGATGCAGCCAGGCCGGCGCCGACAGGCCCGCGGCTGTACCGACCGCGAATAGCCCTGCCGCCGACCAAGCGATTTTGCTTGCGCGTATTTGCATAGTGAACTCCTGTCGAATGAAGCCAAAAGAGCATCTGCTCTCGTGGGAACAGCATCCCACCCTCGGCTTAAGGCAGTCTTAAGAGGGTCGAGGGAACCGTACCGACACCTGCAGGCCGCCGCCGGGCGCGTCGGCGAGGTCGACCTGCGCCCGGTGCCGCTCGGCAATGGCCTTGACGATGGCGAGGCCCAGGCCGCTGCCGCTCTCGCGCCCCGGGGCATGTCGATAAAAACGGTCGAATACCCGCTCGCGATCCGCCGCCGGGATGCCGGGCCCGGAGTCCCGGACTTCCAACAGCGCCCCGTCGGACGTTTCCGTGCAGCGCACCTGCACTCGGCCCCCGGATGGCGTGTAACGCACCGCGTTGTCGACGAGGTTGCGGATCAAGATCCGGATGGATTCCTCTTCGCCCGAGATCCACACAGGCGAGGACTCCAGGCTGAGATCGACCTGGCGCGTCAGCGCGAGCGCATGGCAGTCGGCAACGCCTTCGACGGCAACCGCCGAGAGGTCCACTGCCACGACCTGTCCGACCGCCTCCTGGGGATCGCTTCGAGCCAGGGCGAGGAGTTGCTCGGCCAGGTGGATTGCGCGTTCGACGGCGTCGCCCAGACGCGCGCGGGCCTCGATCCGTGCCGCCTCATCGGGCGCGCGGTCGAACAACTGCATTTGCAGCCGCAATGCCGTGAGCGGCGAGCGCAGCTCATGGGCGGCATCGGCAATGAAGGTGCGCTGGGCGGCGAATGCGGCCTGCAGCCGCACCAGCAGCCGGTTGAGTTCGTCGGCCAGGGGGCGGATCTCGATGGGAAGATCCTCGCTCGCGACCGGCTTCAAGCTGCGCGCATCGCGCCGCTGCACGTCGGAAGCGAGGTGCCGCAGAGGACGCAGCCCTCGCCCCACCGTCCAGGCGACGGCCATCAGCATGAGCGGCAGCAGCAGCAGCAACGGAATGATCACGCGTTCGGCAGCTCCCCGCGCGAGCTTCTCGCGCACGCGGACCGGCTGCGCGATCTGAATCACGCCGTTGGCGGTCTGCAGTCCGTATGCCCGCCAGGCCTCCCCCTGCACCGACAGATCGGCAAAGCCGAGCACGGTCTGATTGATCATCGGGAGCCCCGGCCGCGACAGGTATATCCGCGTCCCGAACGGATCCCAAATTTGCACGACGAAGTCGGCGTCGCCTTGATCCGCCGGCACCTCGATCCGCGGTGCCAGCGACATGGGATTGCGCAGGGACAGCGCCATCTGCCGCAGCTGGTAATCGAACAGGACGGAGGTCTCGTGCAGGACCCGCCGGTAGGTGACGGTGGCCGCCAACGCCGACACGAGCGCGACGAGCAATATCAGGGCGACGATGAGACGGGTGCGTATCGAATTCACGGCTTCGGCACGTAATAGCCCACGCCGCGCATCGTCTTGATGACATCGCTGCCGAGCTTGCGGCGCAGGCTGTGAACGTAGACCTCGACGGCGTTGCTGCCGATGGGCTCATCCCATCCGTACAGGCGATCCTCGAGCTGGGCGCGCGACAACACCGTGCCTGGACGCTGCAGGAGCGCTTCCAGGACCGAATACTCGTGGGCGGACAAGCGCACGGGGATCCCCCGCTGCTCGACGGTGCGGGCGGCGGGGTCGAGGCATAGGTCGCCATGAGTGATCCGCGGATCGCCGCGGCCGGCGGCGCGGCGCAATACGGACCGCACGCGGGCCATCAGCTCGTCGAGATCGAAGGGCTTCACGATGTAGTCGTCGGCGCCCGCATCGAGCCCCGCGATGCGGTTCTCGCGCTCATCCCGCGCCGTTACGATGATGACCGGGGTGGAATTGCCTTCCCGGCGCAGCTCGCGAAGGATCTCGAGCCCATGGCGTTGCGGCAGCCCGAGGTCCAGGAGCACCACGTCGTACGTCGTCGATTGCAACGCGGCGGTCGCGCTTCGACCGTCGCGCATCCAGTCCACGGCATAACCGGCCTGGCGAAGCCCGGTCTGCAAACCGCTCGCGATCATCTCGTCATCCTCGATGAGCAGGACCCGCATGACGGCATTTTATCCCAACCGCCGCCTCCCTCCTCACCACGGCGTCCGGACGCGTGGCGCAGATGGCCAATTCAAGCGAGGGTCAGCAGCCGTACCCGGCCGTAGCTCTTGGCGAGGCTCGTGGTCCCGACGTAGGTGCAGCGGACGTTCCGGGCCCGTTCGAGGCTGAGTTGCGCCGCAAAAGGTTCGGTGACGAAGATTCCTCCGGGCGGCGCCACCGGCACGATGCGGGCCGCAAACGACAGCTGCGGCCCGAATATGGACGGCGCCTCTTCCACCGGATCGAATCCGCCGTCGGCGGCGCCATAATGGACCGCAATCCTGAAGGTCAGGCGGCGGCCCGTCTCGAGTTCCTCCGACAGTTGCGCCGTCGCCGCCTGCATTTCGAGCGCCGCCGACGCCGCCGCGGTCGCCGTGCGAAAAACCGCGTGCACGGCGTCCCCCCAGGTCTTGCGCAGGACGATCGACGCGGCGTGTCGATGCAGCACCGCCGCCACGGTCTTCGGCAGCAGGTCGGTCCAGTACCGGCGCGTATCGGCCGCATTCAACGACGAATAGCTGACGGCATCCGCGAATAAAAATCCAAATCGTGAGCGACGATCTTGATGGCTCCCCCGCGAGGCGATGGCGGAACAGATCGACGAACGGTCGACGTCCCGGTGGGTGTGCCACCGGCCGTCGGCCCGGGCGAGAACGACCCACGGAGTGCACAGCGCGTCCGCATGGCCGAGCGACAGCCCGAGCGCCGCCTCGGCGCATACCCGATCGCGATCGTCGCTTTCATCGAGGAGCAGGCTGGACCAGGTATAGGCATCGCAATGGCCGGACGCGTCATGCCTGGATCCGAAGGGGGCTCCCGCGACATCGGGCTCGTCGCGCGGCGTGTCGGGGAAGATGACGTGCAGCTGAATCCCTCGCGTGGCCAACGACGGCCAGTCGCTTCCCCGGTCGGCGCCGATGCAATAGGCGAGCGCCGGGATGTCGCCGGCATCCAATCCGGGCGCGCTCTGCGGACCGGGTGACAGCCAGGCGGGATTGAGCACCAGGCCGACCGGGGGCCGATGCCATGCTTCGACGGCATCCGCGCAATCCGGCCGCAGCCCGCTCAAGCGCCGCATCTGAAGGTACGTACGCGACCGTGCCCATGAGTTTTGACGGCACAGGGGATTCGCGCGGGCGACCGCCCGCTCGAGCATGCCGCGGTCGCCCAGCACCAACGCAGCCTCGGCCAGCGTCGCCCAGTGAAAATAGGCCGCCTGCTCCTCGGCCGGAACGTCGAGTCCGGTCACCCGCTTCGCCACGCAGCCGGCCAGGCGAATGGCGCGCTGCGCGTCTCCGGCCAACATCCACAGCAGCGCTGCATTCTGGCGGCTGTAGGTTCCATCGGTGTGCTGCGCGATCCGCTCGTACGCCTCGGCCGCCCGCATCAGCGACGCCTCGGGATGGGTTTCATCCTGGAAAGCGAGGTCCTTGAGCAATCGCGCCTCGAGCGCGAGGAAGTCCTCGTTCGCGTCCGCACGCAGCGAGGTCGATCGAAAGGCGTCGAGCGCCGCCGCCGTCGAACCGCACGAGGCCAGCGCCAGAATCGACAGATGTTCGAGCGCCCGGGAGCCCGGCCAGCGGCGCAGCGCCTCCTGCGCGAGATCGAAGGCCGCAACGAAGTTTCCCGTGCGCTGCATCCGCCAGGCCGAGGACAACGCGGCGCCCTCGTCGGCAATGGAATCGATGAACAATGAGCGGCTCCTGCTGGAATTCACAGAGTACAATGCCGCGCGAATTCCCGCATCCGGGCGCAAGCCCGCCCGCTGGCCGGCGATCCGTGCCGGCCTGCCATCGGCGTCGCATTGACCCCGTGACCAATGCGACGCGGTTGCCCGGCATCAGCGCAGAGCGGCGACGTTGACCTGTTTCTGCGCGAGCCCCATGCGGGTGGCGGATTCGCTGGTCAACCTCGGGTTGTTCACGAGCTTCACGCTCCGCGCAATGGCCCGATCGACGCAGGCGTTCGCCGCGGCGGCCTGCGCCAGCTCCCGGGAACCCACGTCGGGGCAGACCTGCTCGGCGGCGTTGCGGATCCGATCGTAGAGGGCGGCGACACCCGCCTCGGTGTTGAGATTGAGATCCGCATAGTGGACCGTGCGGGCCTGAACCTCGGTGCCCGGCTCCTCGGCGCGCGCACTCACGGCGGCGGTGGCGAGGCAAACGGCCGCGGCGGCCATGACGATGTGCATGTTGTTTCGCAGAGTGATGGATTTCATGATGTGCTCCTTGGAGGGTGAGTGTTTTGCCGTCGAGGGAGATGTTGAGCGCATCGGCGCCGTTCTTCTGTCAACGGCTTGACACAAGCCCTATACTCGCCGCGCCCCGAAAATCGCGAGGAATCCCGATGGCATTCACGGTACGTACCGTGCTTGAGAGAAACCGGCTGTTTCGCGGCCTTTCGGCCGGGACTCTCGAGCAGATCGCGCGCCTATGCACCCGCCGCACCTGCGAGACGGACGCTGTGATCTTTTCGCAGGCCGACCCGGGCGACGCCCTCTACGGTGTCGTCACCGGACGAGTGCGCATCAGCGCCAGCTCCACCGACGGCAAGGAGGTGTTTCTCAATATCATGGAGCCCGGCGACACGTTCGGAGAAATCGCCCTGCTCGACGGCCGGCCGCGCACGGCGGGCGCCGTCGCCATGGCGCCGTCGGATCTCCTCGTCATCGGGCGCGGGCCATTCCTGGGACTTCTCGCGCGCGAGCCGCAGCTCGTCCTGCACCTGCTGCAACTCCTGTGCGCACGCTTGCGCTGGGTGAGCGGCATCGCCGAGGAGACGGCCTTGCTGTCCGTGCCCGCGCGGCTCGCGCGGCGGCTGCAGTCGCTCGGCAGGCTGCACGGACGCGTCACGGGCGCCGGCATCGACCTCAAGGTGTCGCAGGAAGAGATGGCGCGATTCCTGGGACTCTCGCGTCAGATCGTCAATCAATACCTGCAGGTCTGGAAGGCCCGGCGCTGGGTGGAGCTGGGACGCGGACGCATCCGGATCCTGGACGCGAACGCGCTGGAGGCGCTCGTCGCCAACGAACAGTCGTGAGGCTTGGGCGCTAGGCCGCTTGCAGTTTCACACGGTCCCTGCCCTTCAGCGCCAGCAATCGCCGGGCTTCGTCGGCGCTGGCGGGTTCCATGCCGAGTTCCGCCAGGATTCGGACGATCTTCGCCACCTGTTCGGCATTGCTCGATGCGAGCCTGCCGCGGTCGATGTAAAGGCTGTCCTCGAGCCCCACGCGAACGTGGCCGCCCAGCATGGCCGCCTGGGCGATGATGGCCATCTGATGCTTGCCGGCGGCGAGCGCCGACCACACGTAGTTCTTGCCGAAGAGCCGGTCCGCCGTGCGGCGCATGAACACGACGTTGTCGGGATCCGCCCCGATTCCGCCCAGGATGCCGAACACGCTTTGGATGAAGAACGGCGGCTTGGCGACGCCCTTGTCGACGAAATGGGCGAGGTTGTACAGATGCCCGATGTCGTAGCATTCGTGCTCGAAGCGAGTGCCGTGCTCGGCGAGCAGGCTGTAGTTGCGGGCGATGTCCGCGAAGGTGTTTCTGAAGATGAACTTCTCGCTGTCCGCGATGTACGCCTTCTCCCACGGAAACTTCCAGGTCTTGACCTTGGAGCCCATGCCGTGGAAGGAGAAGTTCATCGACCCCATGTTGAGCGAGCACATTTCGGGCGAGAACGTCAGGGCCGCCGCCAGCCGCTCGTCCGGCGACATGTCGGGACTGCCGCCCGTGGTCAGGTTGATCACGGCGTCGGTGGCACCGTGGATGATGGGGAGAAATTGCTGAAACACCGCCGGATTGCCGGTGGGCGCGCCGGTCTTGGGATCGCGCGCATGCAGATGCAATATGGCCGCGCCCGCCTGCGCCGCGTCGATCGCCTGCCGGGCGATGTCGGCCGGGGTATAGGGCAGTGCATCCGACAGCGACGGCGTGTGAATGCCGCCGGTGACGGCGCAGGTGATGATGACCTTGTTGTGCATGTTACTGCCCTCGATCGCTTGAAGTGCCGGTTATGGACTCGTTCGCGCCGCTCATTCGCCGCAGCCGCCGCGCTGCGCGCCGAGAAGGTGTTCGACCAGCCGGGCCCGCACGGCAGCCATCTCATCGGGAGTCCAGCTGCGAAAGCCCTCGCCCGACTTGAATCCCAGCCGCCCCCGCTCCACCAGATCCTCGAGAAAGGGGTGCGGCCCGTCGTGCCGGTCGAGTTCGGGGATGATGGTCTTGTGGATGTCGAGCGTCAAATCGAGGCCGACGAGGTCGGCATTCTCCAGTGGGCCGAGCACCGGGAGACGCAGGCCGAAGCTGTTCTTGACGCACTCATCCACGGTTGCGGCATCGCAAATGCCCGCCGCCACCATGGCGATGGCTTCCCGCCAGAGCGCATGCTGCAGACGGTTGGCCACGAAGCCGGGAACATCCTTCTTGACGTGGGCCGGCTTCTTGCCGATGGAGCGCAGCATCGCCATCGTCGCGGTCACGGTGGCGGCGGACGTTCCCGCGGCCTGTACGACCTCGACCAGCGGGATGAGCGGCGCGGGGTTCCACCAGTGAGTGCCGACGATCCGATCGGCCGTGGCCAACCCTTCAGCGATTCCTCCGATGGGCATCACCGAGGTGTTGCTGGCGAGAATGGCTTCGGGCGGCGCCTTCTGCACCAACTCGGCGAAGATCGCGCGCTTGAGCTCCAGGCGCTCGGGTGCCGCTTCCGTGACGTAGGTCGCCCGGTGGACCGCCGATCCTAAGTCCGCCTCGGTCTCGATCAGATCGGCGGCGGCCTGGGACATGCCCATGGATTCGAGATTGGCGCGCACGCGCGAAACCACGCCGGCGCGCACCTCGGGGTTGGGCTCCTGCACGCAGACACGGTGTCCGGCCGCGGCGAAGACCTGCGCAATGCCCGCCCCCATGAGGCCCCCGCCGATGACGGCGATGCGCGCCTCGCTCACGCTTCAGCCCGCCGTGTAGCCGCCGTCGGCATACAGAATGTGACCGGTGTGAAAATCCGACGCCCGCGAACAGAGGAACAGCAATGGCCCCGCCAGATCCTCGGGTTCCCCCAGCCGCCCGATGGGCACGCGCGCCAGAAATCCCGCGCGAACGGCCTTGGCCTTGTCGTCATCCGCAAACATCCAGGCGGTCAGCGGACTGCGGAATACCGTGGGCGCAATGGCATTGACCGTGATGCCGTACTTCCCCCACTCGCAGCCCAGGGCTTTGGTCATGCCGTCGACCGCCGACTTCGAGGTGCAGTAGGCGGAATAACCCGCCGGATGCCCCAGCTTGCCGCGCGCCGACGAGGTGAACACCACCTTGCCGCCGCGCCCCTGGGCGATCATCTGCTTGCCGGCCGCGCGCGCGATCAGCCAGGCGCCCTCGACGTTCGCCAGCATGACCTTCTGAAAGCGCTCCGGAGCCATCTCCGTGATCGGCGCCACGTCGTTCATGCCCGAGGCCACGACCAGGATGTCCACGCCGCCGTGGGCCGCCACCGCGGTGGCGATGATGGCATCGCAGTCCGCCTCGGTATTCGGGCGCTTAGGCGTAGGCGCCGCCGTGATTCCCGACTCCGCGAGTTCCCGGGCCAATTCGCTCAACTCGCCGGCGTTTCCCGCCGCGATCGTGAGCCGCGCGCCGGCGCCGCCAAGCGTTGCGCACACGACCTTGCCGAACGCCCCGGTCGCGCCGACGATCACGGCGGACTTGCCGTCCACCGCGAACAATGTCTTCGGATCGATGCGCGGCAGGGTCACGCCGCCACCTTCGGGTGGGGCATCACCACCAGCATGGTCGCCACCGTGTTCCCCTCGTTCCGGATGGCGCGCGCCTCGCCTGCCGGAATGAAGCAGCTGTCGAGCTTCCCGAGGACGTGCACGGCCCCGTCGCCCAGCCGGATCGTGATCTGCCCTTCGATCACCACGTAAATCTTCCCGGTGGCGCCCGCGTCCATATCCGCGCCGCCGCCAGGAAGGAAATAGCTCAAACCCGTCCACGCGAAATCCGCGCCGCTCGCCTCCAGACCCTGCAGCCGCAGCCCCCGCATGTCGAAGTGCTTCGGCGCCGAATAGGGTTTGGCGTCGGCGAGTCGCGTGATTTCCATGGTGCTTAAAGCTCGCGGCCGGTTTCGATGCGGAAGCTCCCGGTGGGGTCGAGCATCGCGACCAGGCGCACGATGCAACCGTCGCCCTTTTTCCAGCGCCACGGAAACGCCGCGAAGGTCACGCGCTTGCCCGTGACCTTGTCGATGTCGCCCCCGACGTTCTCGAAGCCGCAGATGCCCGCCGACAGGATGGCGTTGTGGCAGGGCTCCCATTCGGGGAAGTCGTCGATGACCTTGCGGCCATGGAGCTTCTCGTATTCCTCGTTGATCCTCGGCAGCAATCCGAGCGGCGCGCCCGGGCCATGCGGGCCGATGGCGGTGCCGAGCGGATGATCGAGCGCCTGGGTGTCGGAGCCGCACATCTTGACCTTGCGCTTGACGAACCACTCGCCGGCCTCTTTGTAGAAGCCGGGCGAATAGCCGTAGTAGTGCTGGTTGTCGCCGTAATACTTGTGCCAGCCCGTGTTCACGATGACGATGTCCCCTTCGCGGATCTTGGGTCTGGCGTTCTCGAGATCCTGGGCGGTGATGACCTCCCATTTCTTCTTCGGAATCGAGACCACGACGCCCGTGCCGAAGAAATACGGCAGCGGCACCTCGTCCATGAAGGGCGTGCCCTGCACTACGTGGGCCGGAGCGTCGATGTGCGTGCCCGAATGCATCACCGTGGTAATTCTCTGCGTGAGCACGCCCGACTTGGACATCCCGTGCAAGCGCTCGATCTTCACGTCCTCGAAATAGGGCCAGCAGGGCTGGCCGAGCCCCCATGGATGGCTCAGGTCGTAAAATTCCAGACCCATGTTGTTCTTCAGATTCGACTCCGAGAACTTGCACAGATCCTCGTTGCGCCAATCACCTTGTTCCCAGCCCGGCATCGCTGCACCCTCCTGTATCGTATTACGGTACTCTTAAACCGTATTATGGTTGCTCTTGGGGCCGGATCGCAAGAGATTCCGGCGCCGGCCAAGCGGAGCCCCGGCCGCTTCCGGTGAGCGGCGCGGCATGGTGCGCCGCGACAATTCCGCTCAAAGGCTCTTTTTGCGAAACGGGAGCGTCACCAGGAACCAGATGAGCCCCGGCGTGAGGAGCTTCAAGGCGGCGCGCGCCTGCTCCGGCTTCAGCCGCGCCTTGACCGGCATCGCGCCGAAGATCTTCCCCATGACCACGAGGTCGTTTCCATCGCGCTCGAACTTGCGCACGGTCATCAATTCCTTGTTCTGGCCGTCGTAGATGATCATCGCACCGCTCCGCTCATGACCTTGTCGTAATCGATCGCCAGGTCGTCCATGAGACGAATGGCCGTACCGCGCCCCGCCCCGAACACCCCGCCGCCCGGGTGCATGAACGGGCCGACCAGGTACAGTCCGGCGACGCCCGGCACCGTGTACTGCCCCAGATCCGGCGTCGGCCGGTGGCCGACGCTTTGGTACATGAAGGGCGCACAGCCGTGAATGTCCCCTTTGACGAAACTCGCGGGGGAGTCGCGCTCGTGGTCGAGCGGCGAGCGCACGACGCGCGCCAGAATGTTGTCGGGCCCGAGGTTCGAGTAGAAGCGCCGGTAGTAGTCGAGGCTCACGTCCGCCGCCTCCTCCTTGATCTCGTCCCAGCGGGCGGCCCCGCCGTCGCCGAGCGCATACGGCGCGAAGGTGACCCCGTAGAATACGCCCGCACCCGGGGGGGCGCGCGTCGGGTCGTTGATGCTGTTGTCTCCGCCCGCGCACAGCCGGCGCGGCGGAATGCGCCCGCGGCGCAGGTGATCGTAATCCTCCAGCATGTCGGACAGCCTGGGGGAGGAGAGCAGCTCCGTCATGACCGCATTGTCGAAATGGCTGCCGGCGCGGAACTTCGCCTTCTCCTTGAGCGCCATGTGTGTGAGCAGGATGGAGAACGTCGAGGGAGTGACCTGGGAGGCGCGTTCGAGGACGGGCGCCGGCACGCCGTCGACGAACTTGCCGAGCACGTGCGGATGCAGGGCGCCGATCACGGCATCGCGCGCGGCGATCGTCTCCCCGCCGGCGAGTTCTACGCCGGTGGCGCGCCCCCCCGAGGTCGTCACGCGCGCAACCTCGGCATTGCAGCGCACTTCCCCACCATAGTGCTCGATACAGCGCACCAGCGCCTCGGACAGCCGCCCCGAGCCGCCTACGGGCTGGGACACTCCGTAGGTGTGAATGATGCCGGGCATCAGGAAGGCGCCCATGCCGGTGCCGAGTTCGTCCGGCATCTGCAGATTTTCGGTGACCAGACGGACGATGTGGATCTTGAGCAGGTCGCTTTCGAAGTACCGGTTCACCACGTCGAGGGCGCTGCGCGACATCACATCGAGCAGGAACCGGCCCTCCTCGGATTGATCCAGCATGGCGATGAAGGGCCCCATGGGAAACGGCGGGGCATACAGCCCGGCCATGAACATCGGGAGCATCTCCTGGCTCTTGCGGGCGAAGCGCCGGTAGCTCTCCGCGTCGCGCGGGCTGAAGCGCGCGATGCCCTCGCAGGTCCGATCCAGATCCTTGTACGACAGGATGACCTGCCCATCGGCGAACACGCTGGCATGCGGCAGATCGGAATAATGGTAGACCAGCCCGAACTTCGACAACAAACCGAGCTCGTCGTCGCGCAGCATCGGGTTGCCCTGGATCATGATGTGCACGTTCGAGTGCTCGTCGTGCCGAAAACCCGGCAGCGTGAGCTCGCGCGTCGACACGCCGCCGCCGAAATGCGGCTTTCTTTCCAGCACCAGCACATTCTTTCCGGCCTTGGCCATGTACGCGGCTGCGACCAGGCCGTTGTGGCCGGCGCCGATGCAAACGATGTCGTGGTTGATCTTCATCCGGGCACTCCCATGAACCGCCGAAACCCCTCGATGCCGGGCACGTGGCTCGAGAGTCCGCCGTCGGACACCAGCACCTGACCGGTGATGTTGCGCGCCGCGTCCGACGCCAGGAACGCCACCGCCTCGGCGATGTCCTCCGGCGCCCCGAGGTGCTCGCGCAGCGTTTCCTGCTCGACCAGGCGCCGCAGGTCCGCTGGAAATGCCGCAATGAGCGACGGCGTCAGCGTCATGCCCGGCGCCACGGCATTGCATCGAACCCCCTGCCGGCCGTGGCTCGCGGCGATCGATCGGGTCAGCTGCACGAGCCCGGCCTTGGACGCGCTATAAGCCGCCTGGATCAGATGGCCCTGCAGCGCGAGGTTCGATACGGTGTTGACGATGGCGCCGTTCCCCGTGGCCCGAAGGTGCGGCAGCGCCTCCCGGCACAAGAGCATGGTGCCCCGCAGGTTGACCGCGAAGGTGCGGTCCCAGACCGCGGTCGGCATGTGCTCGATGTCGCCGTCGAGGGGCGCGAGGTCCGGATCGAGCGCGGCGGCATTGTTGTGCAGGATGTCGAGGCGGCCGCAGTGTCGAAGGGTGGCGGCGACGAGTTGCCGGATCGAGGCCTCATCCGCCAGATCGACGAAGCAGGCGACGGCTCCGGGCAACGCCGCCGCGAGGGCCTGGGCCCGATCGGCCGCGATGTCGGCGATGACCACGCGCGCGCCCCGCTCCGTCATGAGCCGCGCCGTTGCCGAGCCGATGCCGCCGGCGCCGCCCGTGATGATCGCCACTCTGCCGTCCAGCCGCATAGCGTCCGCCATCGCTCCCCCTCCCGCCGGGTTGTATG
Organism: uncultured Gammaproteobacteria bacterium; assembly: GCA_963707765.1. Taxonomy (GTDB): domain Bacteria; phylum Pseudomonadota; class Gammaproteobacteria; order Steroidobacterales; family Steroidobacteraceae; genus Bog-1198. Next base: position 2,351,282 of record CAVPQZ010000001.1, read on the forward strand.
ATGGAAGAATAACGAGACCCATCACCCCGGGGGAAGACGGCACTTTAAAGTGCCGTGGGATACATGACGATCGACGTCACAGGAATCAGTCCGCCGCTGCGGCGGCCCGTGCTCGAGCTGGCGGCGCAAATGCGCGCCGACGGCTGCCAACGCTCGGACCCGGCTCGCGAGATCCCGGCCCTGCTCGGCGACCGCTGGACCTCGTTGATCCTGCTGGTGCTCGACATGGGCCGCTGGCGCCACGCCGATCTGCGCCGCGTCTTGGGCCGTCTCGCGGCCGAAGGTCGCATCTCGCAGCGCGTGATGACCGAGAAGCTTCGCATGCTGGAGCGCAATGGATTCGTGCGCCGCGAGGCCTCCGCCGATGTGCCGCCGAAGGTGAGCTACGAGTTGACGGCCGTGGGCCGGAGCCTGACCGGCGAAGCGCGGCGGCTCATTTCATGGGTTCACGCCCACCGGGCCGAGATCGACGCCGCGCGCACCGCCTTCGACGCGGAGCGGGCCCTCGACCCGCCGCGATGAGGCAGGTGACCCGGCGGGCGATCTCTAGGGCGCCCCGCCGATGTGCGTATAGCGTGCGTCGCGTCCCCGCCCCGTGACGCTCAAGTCGGCAAAAGGATTGCGCTTCGGGTCGACGACCACCTTGTAGAGCTTGTAGAGCGTCGGCAGGAACACGCCCCAGTTGCCGATCTCCTGAAGGTTGTGCGCCGCCCAAACCTTGCCGTCCTCGACGGTCTCCTTGCGGCGCGTGCCGATCGCGGAGGATTTGCCGACCACGCCGAAATCAGTCTTCTGCCACTGATGAATCCGGTAGCCCATCGGGTCCGGCTTCTCCAGGCTCTCGGGGCCCAGTCCCAACCCCGCCACGACGATCACGTGCTCGTAAATGATGTAGTCGCGGATGGCGGGCGCGACGTCCTCGAGCCGCTCCATCCGGATGTAGAGATTCTGGCGCCTGCCGTCGTTCCACGTCTGGGGCGCGATGTGAATCGAACCCAGCGGATCGCCGTGCTTGGGAGGCACCGCCCACTCCAGCGGTTCGTGCTGCTCCGGATGCCATAGGATGAAGCCCTTTTCCATGTTGCTCCAGAACCAATCGATCATGCGCGGCGTGATGTCCTCGTGCCGCCAGTCGATGTGGGTCCCCATCTCGTCGTGCATTACGCTGTGTTCCATAGGTGTGCCCCTTAGGCGCAGTTGATGTTCCGTCGCCGGCCGCGCTTGCGGCGCGGCGGACGCTCCGGCGCATGTTACACCATGCGCCTTACTGTACCGCATAATGGGACACCCGAAGGCCACCCGCCCCTGGCCGCGCCCATCCCACAGGCCTGCCTCGGCGGGACGAATTCCCACCTCACCGCTGTATTCACCGGCAGGCGGCCCCTTGCGAACCGGCGCCCGCCGCCGCCCGCAGCACTTATGCTGCATTGCATCTTGTTACCTACATTCGGTTGACTATAGACTACCGCCATACGGTACAGCTGGCCCGGTACCGTTACCAGCCGAGACGCAGCGCCGGTTGCCGCGGCGCTCGGCGCGATTGACCAAATAGAATTACTTAGAGGGAGTGACGTAACGTGAATGACAAGATCCGGTTAGCCGTCCTGCTCGCCCTGTCGAGCGCCGCGCCCTGCCTGGTGCATGCCGAGACCGAAAACACCGCGAGCGCATCGGGCGGCACGCTCGAGGAAATCGTCATCACCGCGCAGAAGCGGACGGAGAAGCTGCAGGACGTGCCGGTTGCCGCGTCGGTGGTGTCCACCGAGGCGCTTCTTCAGCGCAACGCCGGCGACATCACGGACCTCAACAACATCGTTCCCTCGGTGAACCTGAATGCCACGATCAACGGCCGCGTGCCGCTCGGCATTCGCGGCATTTCGAGCAACGCGAACGAGGCGACCGTCGGACTCGCCTCCGGCGTCGCCATTATGGTCGACGGCATTCCCGTGCCCTCGGACTCCTACAACGGCAACCAGCTCGACGACGCGTCCCAGGTCGAGGTCCTCAAGGGCCCGCAGTCCACGCTGGGCGGCCGCACGGCATCGGCGGGCGTCATCAACCTCGTCACCCGCGGGCCGAGCGACCATTTCGAAGGCACGGTGAACGCCACCGCCACCAACGACAAGGAATACCGCGGCAACGTGTTCCTCTCGGGCCCGTTCTCGGACAGCGTCGAGGGAAGCCTCTTCGTCTACGGCAACACCCGCGAGTACCCGATCACCAACCTCTTCAACGACGAGAACACGAGGCAGAACACCGACGGCGTCCGCGGCAAGCTGCTGTTCAAGGTCAACGACGATTTCGACGTCAAGCTCATGGGCCACTACGCCAAGGCGGAGTCGACCGGCTTCAACTTCGTCTACACGTACATCACCCCGGGCGCCAACCTGCTGTTCGGCACCGGCCCGGTCGGGTTCCCGCCGCCGGTCGCACCGACCGTGAGCCAGGCGGCGCTGCTGGCGCGCATCACGCCGAGCTACTCCAATCTCTCGTACAACAGCCCCGTGCTGAATGCCGGAGCGGACGTCAGGGACACCGACGGCTCGATCATCCTGGAGTACCGGTTCGGCGGCAACACGCTGACCTCGACCACCGGCTACCAGCATGAGACCCAGACCAACATTCAGGATCTGTTCGCGCTCTCGAGTTATTTTTCGAACAACATCGCCGCCAGCTTCACCAACTTCTTCCTCAACATCCTGCATCTGCCCGGGGTGCCGCCGGGCACTCCGGCGAGCTGGGCACCGTTCGCGAACGATCAGATCCAGCAGGTCGACGTGAAGCAGACCACCGAGGAGATCAAGCTCGCCTCGTCCGCAGATCAGGACCTCAGCTACCTGGTCGGCTTTTTCTATTCGGATGTGAAGGTGGGGCTGGATGAATACCGGTCGTTCACGCCTGCCGCGGTCAATTACTTCGTGCAGCCCGACACCAAGACCTACGACCTCTACGGGCGGGGGACCTGGAAGATCACGCCGGCGGACTCGCTGATCGTCGGCCTGCGCTACAACGCCGACCGGCTGTCGTATTACGAGAACCAGATCGACGATGCGCCCTACGGCGCGTTCACGAGCAGCGGCAGCGACAACTCCTCGGCCGTCGTCGGCGACATCAGCTTCAAGCACGACCTCAGTGCGAATTCGATGCTGTACGCCTCGTATTCGCGCGGCTACGCACCGCGGGTGTACAACACCGCGCTCGCCCTGGAGAGCAATGCGCCCGTGGCCCCGGTGGGCCAGGAGCACGTGGACAACTTCGAGATCGGCAGCAAGGGCTTCTACCTCGACCATCGATTGAGCGTCAATGTCGACGTCTTCGACACGATTTATCACGACTATCAGATCCAGTCCTACTCGGCGCTGCCCGGCGCCGTGGCCCCGCCGCTGATCCTGAGCAGCGCCGGCGAAGCCGAAACCCGCGGCCTCGAGGGCGACCTCGCCTTCGCTCCGACCACGACGACGGTGCTGTCGCTGAGCGCGGCCTACATCGATGCCAAGTTCAAGAGCTACACGGACGCGCCCTGCTGGGGCGGCACCGGACAGGAGACCGCGGCCGAAGGCTGCCACGTCGAGCCCTCCACCGGGCAATACGTGCAGAACGTGTCGGGCGACACCTTGCCGAACTCGCCGCGATTCAAGGCAACCCTCGGCTTCGAACAGAACATGCCGCTGGCGAACGCGCCCTTCGACATGGTGTTCGGCGGCACCTGGTCCTATCGTTCCAGGGACCAGATGCTGCCGGACCAGAATCCCGAGGGGATCCAGGGAGCGTTCGGACTGCTGAATCTCACCATGGGGTTCAAGGACAAGAGCGGCAAGTACTCGGTGACCGTGTTCGCGAACAACCTGACGAACCACGTCTACTACGGCGACATCGAGGACTTCTGGACGGGTCCGTGGGGCGCCAACGCGGTGGTCGGGCAGCCCGCGCGGGACGCTCAGCGCTACGTCGGAGCGCGCTTCAAGGCGGATTTTTAGGGTTCTCGGCGGCCGGGCCGCGCGGCTCACGCATGGTGGAAGCGCGCGCGCCGGCCTTGATGAACCGCGAGAGGGCCTCCGAGGTCCTCTCGCGGGCCGGCCTCGACGGGGTCGTGGTCAGCCAGCCGCAGAACGTCTACTACGCCACGACCAAGCTGCCGGTGCTCGACCGGATGACCTCGCGCCACCAGTCCCTCGCGGTCATTCCCACCGACCCGCTCCAGCCGCTCGCGTACGTGGGGCCCGCCTTCGAGTACTACTATAACGTGTCGGATTCCGGCCTCGCCGCGGGGGTCGACGTTTATCTCGCCACGCCGCCTTCGGCGGACCCGCTGCGCGCCGACGGCCGGGGCATGATGCGCATTCTCGGCCCGGGCCCGCTCGATGAGCGAGAGAACCGCCGCCGCGCCGCCACTCTCGAGGCCGCCGCCGTGGGCGACGTGGCGTCGGGACTCGCCCGCGTGCTCGCCTCGGCGGGCCTGGACCGCGCCACCCTCGGCTACGACAGCCTCGAGGCCGAACGCTGGATCGCCGAGGCCGCGCCCGCGGTCTCCCGACGCCTCGGGGACGATCTGCTGCGGCACATTCGCCTCATCAAGACGCCGGCGGAGCTGTCGCTTCTCACGGCCGCCGCACAGGCGAATGTCGGGGCCGTCGTCGCGGCGGTGCGCCGGACGCGCGAGAACCCGACGCTGTGCGCGCTCCGGCAGCGGTTCTTCAGCGAAGCCGCCGAGCGCGGCAACACCGGCGTCTTCATGCTGGTTGACGGCGTGATGGACGAGACCTACGATGAAATCCTGCCCGAGGGCCGCGCCTTCCTCGTCGATGGCGTCAGCCATCGCGCCTACTACCAGGGAGACTACGCGCGCACGGCGTGCCTCGGCGAACCGTCGGCGCAGATGCGCCGCGTCACCGAGGCGCTCGAATTCGCGTGGCACGAAATCCGCGCCCGCCTTGCGCCGGGATTGCGGTTCTCCGACATCGGCCGGATCGGCCGGGAAGCGCTGCGCAACGCGGGCCACGACTACACGGTCGCGTTCAAGCCCCATTCCGTCGGGCTCGAGCACGAAGACCAGCCGCGCGCCGGCATCGACGGCCGGCCCAGCGATATCGAACTGGCCGACGGCATGGTGTTGAGCGTGGATTGCCCGCTGCTCGACGTCGGCGTCGGCGGGACCGCCCACCTCGAGGATCTGACGCTCATCACCGCGCAAGGAAGCCGGCCGCTGCACGAGGCAGGCCCCCCGCTCATCGTCGTCTGACGATGAGCGGGTCCGGCCGGCCGGGACTCATTCCGCGGTCGGGATCTCGCGCCAGTTGAGCAGCCGCGTCGCAATCATGTTCCCCAAGTTGGCGTTGACCTGGGAGAGTGCGCCCGTCGTCACGCCGGCGATCAACTCCGGGGTGCTGTTGGAGGACGATGTTCCGTTGGTGGTGACGATGCGCAGGTTGGTCACGGCCGAGGTGAAGGAGAAATAGGGGATCACGCTGGTCTGCCCGTTCGCCGTCGAGGTGATGACCGACTGCCCGTTGGCGAAGTTCACGGCAAACACGTCGCTGGTTCCGGTCGGACTGCAGGGATTGCTCGACATCTGCAAAGCGGAGAACGCCACGACGCCGTCGTAGGCGACGGGGATGCTCAACACCCGATATCCGGCCGGCAGGTCGTAGTACCACCCATTCGAGGTGGCAGGGACGGTGACGCCGAGAGTGATGTTCGTTACCGCCGTCAGACCGCTGCGGGTGATTGGCGTGGTCACCGTATTGAACGCGCTCGCGCTGCCGTCTTCAATGGCGTAGAAGGATTGCGTCTGGGTGGAACCAATGTCCGTGCTGGACAGCAACTGACCGGTGCCGAACATCACGTAGCGTTTGCGCGTGGTGGGATGAATCTCGATCAGCGGCGGGCTCGTCACGGGCTGAGAATTGCCGGAGGAGTCCGTCAACGCGGCAATCTGCGTCGGTGCCGGATAGCTGCCGGTCGCCTCGGTGAGGTCGAAGCGCCAAACCTGGCCGTTCAGATCGCCGACATAAACGGAATCCGCCGTATAATTCGTGTAGTCCTGCACGTACGCGGAAGCTTGTGCAAGGCCGCTGGATGGATTCGGAGTCTTGATCTTTTGCAGCAAGGCGCCGTTGGTGGGATTGACCACGTAGAGGTAGCCGTATCCGTCGGAGTTGTCGTAGCCGGAGGTGAACAGTACCACCCAGCCGTATTGCACCGTCTTGACGACGATCGGCGAGCCGAAGCTGTACCCCATCGTGGAATCGGTGAACTCCCACTTGACGTCGCCCGCAACCGCCGCCTCGCTGGTCATGCTGGCGGGATTGGTAATGTCGAGGGCATAGTAGCTCGCTCCGCCCTTCCCCAGGCCGCCGATCAGCAGCGTGTGCCAGTTCGGCGAGCCGGTGGTATTGCCGTTGGTGCGATTCAGATCCAGATCGAAGGCTCCCGGCGTCGCATCGACATAGAAATGGTGGGCGTAGTTGGGATTGCCGAGCGCCGCGAGTCCGTTGGTCTGCGGGGCTCCCGTCGGCCCCTGGAACAGCGCGCTCGGAACATAGGCGAATTGTTCGGAACCGGTGGTGCCGACGAACCCGTGCAGCATGCCGTCGTTGGCGGCGGCGTACACCATGGTGGGGCGGGGCGTCGTGGTGGTCCATTGGGTGGTAAATGCCGCGTATCCGGGGTTGTATGACTCGGAGTAGGACATGCCCGGTGCAGCAACCGGCACCAGGCTGGCGTCGACGATGTCGCCGAGAAACAGCGTGCGGGCGCGCAGCGACTGGGTGCTGCCCGACGCGGTCGACCCGACCTGGTTGGTGGTATCGCCGCGCAGGTAGTTGAGGTATTGGGTACTGGTCGTGCTCGGCGAGTAGCTGCTGGGCACGAGCGCCGCGAGCTGGGTCGAACTCAGATTGGCCACCTCGAAGGGCACGCCCGCGCTGCCGCTCCAGGTTGCGATGTTGCGCGAGGGCGCCTGCCAGCCGGTGCCCGCCAGTTGGTTCTGCAGGGTCGTGCTGCTCTTCCAGGATTGCGTCAATGTGGGCGTGCCGCCGGGAAAGGTGATCGTGCTCGCGGTGATCACGCTGGTCCAGGTGCTCGAGGCATACTGCGCGGCAAACGAGAGCTCGCCCGTGCTCGAGACGTTCGGACTCGACAGGGAGAACGAGGTGGTATCGGGCGCGATGGAAATCGCGATGTTCGAGAAGGCGGACGACAACGAGGACACCATCTGGGCCGCATTGCCCGTCACGAAGTAGTTGTCGGGCTTCGGCTGCACGTTGCCCCCGTTCATCGTGACATAGCTGTCCGTTGTGTCGTATTCCCCCAAGGACAGCGGCGTGGTATTGGCCACGGTGTAGCCCGAGGGAACCTTGAACCCGCCGTATTTGGCGGCGAGGTAGTAGGGGTTGAGATTTTCCACCTCTTGATATTCGGCCACGTCCATCCAGTACGTGGAAATCGTCTGCATGCCCGGCATGGTGGGATTGGTCGCATCGGGGCGAATGTCCGTGACGTGCGCGCCGTAGGCCAGCCCAGCGATGTAATACGTCGAATAGGGCGCGCCGGCTCCCCACCACGGCGTCTGCGTGATTCCTTCGAGACTCTGCAGCGACGTCAACCAGCTGCTCGCTTGGTTGAGCGTATCGGCGGCCACCAACGGAGGCGCAGGGGAGTGGTTATCGTCGTTTTCCGAGAACAGCGCGCTGCCTCCGACTTCATAATCCGTCCACGTATGGTCGTCCCCGATGCCGAGGATGAAATTGTTCTGGCAGCTGTACGCGATGGGATCGGTCCAGGTGGTCACGGCCGGGAAGCCATCCAGCTGAACCGACGTCGATCCGTAGGCCGTCTGCGGCGCCCACTGCGGCACGTTGCCCAGATTCTCGAAATAGCGGATCGCGGCGTAGTACATCTCGCTGACGTGGTCATAGGTCATGTAGATGTTTTGGTTGTTGGCGTAATTGGAATTACCCGCCAGGTACTGCGCCGCCCCGTACTCGCCGAATTTATTGAGATAATTCATGACGCCGCTCTGCGAAACGCCGCTGGCGCTGGCCGTGGTCGAATCGGGATTCACGTTCATGATGCCGGTGCTGGAATTCCATTCCGCCACCGGGTTCGTGACCACCGAGGAGGAGAGCGGCTGCGGGTAGGTGGGTCCGATGTAGTTCATGGGTGCTCGCAGCACGCCGCCCTGCACGGCCGTATTTGCCGTATCGAGATAGCCGACGACCGAGTACTTGATCTGATTGGCGTACTGCTGCGCCAGTCCCTGCGGCTTGTAGATGCTGTATATCGTGGTGCCGCTGACCACGGAGGAGGTTCCGTAGCCCACGCAGTTGCTCTCGAGCCCCGCGATTCCTAGCACGCTGGTGTCGCAGACGCTGACGCGGACATAGACGCGGTAACCGGTGTTCGGATTGCTGTTGGCGGTGGTCACGTTGGACAAGTCCGCGAGGCCGAAGGCCGCCCCGGTCCCGGTGTACGCGGTGCTGCTCGCGGAGAACGCCATCATGTTGCCGTTCGACCAGATCGCCGTATTGAACGCAGACCAGCTGCTGAACGGAGTCACCGATCCGATCACCGAGGTCGGCATGTTTTCACCGGAGGCGGTGGTCTGACCCGTGCCGCGGTAGGGGAAGTTGCTCGTGCTCCCCTGATTCGAGGCCCAGGCTTTCTCCAGGATGGTCTGGGTCGTGGTGTCGACGCTGCGGTAGCCCCCCGTGAGTGCCCAGCGGAACGGGTCGATGGTCTGCATCGTAGCCCAGTTCATGAAGTTTCCGCTCCACTTTCCCGAGCAGCTGTGCCCGTTGGTACCGCTGGCGAAGGCGGTGGGTTGAAAGAAGCTGCTCGACGGCGTCGTCGCGTTGTACTGATACGTGTAGCACTTTGCGGGATCGAAATAACCCAAGTACGCGGTGGCATCGGCGTAATTGCCGAGGTTCGCGACGCTGATGGCCGTGGGGAACTCCACCGACAGGCTGAATGCCAGATTGCCGGGCACATTGGCCGTGGCGAAGATGGGCGCATCGGCGAGCGACACGCCCGAGGTGACGGCGCCTGCGTCGCCGCAGACGAGTCCCAGCAGCGCCGCCGCCACGAATCCGATGCCGTGTCGCGACGCCTTCGATTTGAGGTCTGAGCTGAATGGACTATGCATGTTAGTCGGCCCGGGTAAAGGTGGTTTGCAGGAACATTTGGGTACCGCGCGCACCGGTCACGCGCACGCTCAATCGATAGACCGTCGCCGACGGCGGCGGCACCGCCGCGGTGCCATTGGCCGTGCCGCCGGTGGGTGCCGCAGATGACTGAACGCACAAGGCACCGGTGGATGCGCCGACGGCGCTGCACAGCCGATCGATGACATAACGCACGGTCACATCGGGGGTCGCACCCGCGATGTCGTTCGCGCTCACGCCAACCGCGGCAAACGCCGTGCTGTTCAGCAATGCAGTAGGAACCCCCTCGGTATTGGTGGGCAGCGTGACGGCCGAGTAATTGAGCGCAGGAACACTCGCGTCGGTCACGGCCGAGGTCGACAGGGCGCCGCCGCTTTGAAACTCGGCGAGCACGTTGGCCACCGCCTGCTCGCCTTGATTGGTCAGGTCGCGGCGGAACGCCAGGTTTCCGGCGCTGAACAACGAGGTATTCATCGACCGCAGCAGGGCCACCGCGCCGATCGTCAGGATTAAAAGGATGATCAGCGTGAAGATCAACACCACGCCACGTTCGCGCGACGGCCGGGGTCGTATTGCGAGACTCATCACGCCCCCGCCAGCAACAACATGTTGCGCAAGGGAACCGTGAATTCGAAGATCCGGTAGCGGTAGTGCTGCTGCGTCGCGTTGAGGTTGATGATCTGCGCCAGCGATGTTCCCCCCGCGTTCACATAGCCGCTGAAGATGGTGAGCGTCGCCGGCGATACCGGATTCTTGTCGTAATATTCGCCGCGCACCACGAGCGCGACGCGCACCGCGATGATCGACTCCATGGTTGCCGGCGTGGTCATGACCGTAGTGATGTCGTAGCCGGCATCACCGGGCCCGGCCCAGGCGCCCAACGTGGCCGGTGCGGTCGGGCTTTGAATGCCGTAGATGGCATTCATCTGGACCACTCCGTCCGTGATGGCTTCAGAGACATTGCCGCCGCTTCCCTGCACGAGCGCCTGGTTCTGCAGAAGGTCGTAGCTGTACAGCGTATTGTCGGTGCCGACGCCGAAGAGCGTGAATTGGACGTTGTTTGCCGCGGCGTTCCCCAGGGGGGTGACATAGGTCGAGGTGCTGGATGAGAAGGTCGCCAGGGTCGTGGCGGTGCCCGTCGCCGTGTAGTACGTCGTCCCGCCCACGTTCAAGGTCGGCGCGGTAATCGTGCCGACCTCCTCGGCCAGGCAATCCGTCACGCCGCTTTGACTCACCAGCACGAGATCGCTGGTGGAAAATCCCGTGGTGCTTTCCAGCACCAAGCTGGTGGCGCTGCCCGGACCGTTGATTGCGCGCGATACGCCCCCGTCCGCCCCCGATCCGCTCATGACCACGAGGACATCGGATGCCGCGTTGTCGGACTGGTTCTTCCCGATGAGCACCGGCGCGACCCGCAGATTGGCGGTCGTACCGGTCAGGAATGCCGTCGAAAACGGCGCGGGAAATGCCGTCGTGCGGGGAAGAATGGCCGCGGCGTTCAATTTGCAGCCGAGCACCCCGCGGTCCGCGGGATAAGCCGACTCTGCGATGGCGGATCCTGCCGCACGCAACGCCTTGTCGAGGGCGTAGAACGCATAGGAGCCGGCTTGATCGGCATCGTTCGTCGACGTCGTGGTGCGCTTGTGATTCTCCCCCGCGACGAGCAGCGTGCTGACGGCCAGAACAACCCCCACTCCGATGGCCATTGCCACCAGCAGCTCGATCAACGTCATGCCGCGGTGCCGGGGCCGAATCATAGGATGACCCGCGTCGTCAGTTGTCGCGTGGTGGCGGTCTTGTCGGTTTGGGGCGTCCACTGGATCAATATGTCGGCGCTGTTGGTGGTGCCCGCCGTGGGCGTAATGGTCACTGTGCCGCCCGGCAATCCGGTCCCGAGGGCGGTGTTGGCGATATTCGCCTGCCAGGTCGCAAGCTGGGCCGCGGGCACGGTCACGCTGCCGTTGAGCCACATGGTGCTCGAGATCTCGCTCGCGAACAGCGCAGCGCGAGTGCGATCCTCGGCGTCAACCGAATAATTGATGGCGCTCGCCTCCAGGCCGATCAACCCGAGCACCCCGAACGAAAAGATCAGGATGGACACCAGTACCTCGATCAGCGCCATGCCGGCTTGGCGAGAACGGGCGGTCTGGCGTCCGGGTCGACCAACCAGCGTCCGGGGCATTATCCATTTCATGGCGATCAGCAACCGTAGGGGTTCGTGTTCGACAAAGTCTGGGAGGGATCACAGAGATGGACCTGCCCGCCCAAGGCCACCTCGACCTGCAGGGGATGGTCGGCATGCGTCAACGTGATCACGTAATTGAGGGTCGGCACCGCTCTGGAATTGATGCCGGCCGTGGGCACGGTACAAGTGCCGCCGCCCACACCCGTGGTGCCGTTGGCCACGAGACGCCCCATCGAATTGAAACAGATCTCCGCCTGACCCGCGATAGCGACCGACGAACCCTCCGAGGTCAGCACGCCCGATGCGACGACGGCGGCCACTTCGCTCCCATCCGTCATGGCCGGAATCGTCTGGATCGCCCAATACTTGCCATTCGCCGCCGCGGAAAAGCCGCCGCTTTGCGGCGTCGAGCTGTTGGTCAGCGCGAATACCACTTGGCGGCTGCGGCGCAGCGATTCGGCTTGCGCCAGCCGCACTCCGTTTTGCAAAGCATCGGCGACGGCGCGCACCTTCGTGTTGGCGATCCACGTCGACATGGCGGGGATCGTCGCTGCCACGAGAATCCCGAAGATCGCCATGGCGATGACCATCTCGATGAGCGTGAAGCCGCGGCTGACATCGGTGCGCTTCATCAGCACGTGCCCGCCTTGGTTTCCCAGGTGCTCGGGCAGGTGAGGATCCAGGCCGACGGCGCGGGTGCGGTGACGGTGGAGGCCTCGTTTCCCGCCTGGTCAATGGTGTAAGTGAATCCGGCCGTACCGGCGCTGCCAACCGCCTGCAGCGTGTAGGTCGTGGCGGTAAGAACGGTGGGACAGGAAACACTGAAGGTCCCGTAGGTCGCTGCCGTGGCGCATGGCGGCGTGAAGCCGTTTGCCGCCAGATAGGTGCGGTTGTCCTGGAAATAACGTTCCATGTTGGCGCTCACCGCGGACAGCCCGTCGGTCGCATTGACGACCTGACCACGCAGGACATAGTTGTGGTAGCTCGGATAGGCGATCGCCGCAAGCAATGCGATGATGGCCATGGTGATCACGAGTTCGATCAATGTGAACCCGGAGCGTCGGCAGGAACGCGGGCGGCCGTACGCCTGAGAGTGGATGGTCATCGGTAACTCGCCTCGTAACGAAACTGTTTCGCCAAGAGTGGGTCGCGAAGCTGTCTCTGGGCTTACAATCACGCACGTCTTGACAAAACTGTGAGCGGGTGCAAGCGCGAAGTGTGAGGCAGGTCGCAAGGAGGCGCGCGAGGGGCGGCTCCAGCGGGTCGGGAAGCGCCCCGGCGATTGGCTCGGCGCAACGCTACGGCGATTGGCCCGCCGCGCCGGCTACTTCGATCCCGGCGCCGCGCCCCGGCTACTTCGATCCCGGCGCGGCGCCCCGGCTACTTCGATCCCGGCGCGGCGCCGGGCGGGCGGGGAATGTTGAATCCCGTATAGCCCTGCGCCTCGATCATGGCCTCGAAGGTGCCCGGAGTCAGCACGGCGGGCTTCGGCGTATTGAGCCCCGGCGTCGCAAAATCGAACACCACCCGCTCGGTGGTGACCATGGCGAAGGAGCCGGATTCCGCGGTGAGCCGCCGGTCGCTGGATCTGATGCGCTCCCACGCAGGATCGTTCCGCAGGCGGGTCAGATCGTCGAGGCTCCGGAACCAGAGCTCCTCGATGCCGCCGTGCAGGCCGACGCCTCCCGCCTCGAACAACGTCCCCTTGAAAGTGGCGGGGTCCAGCGGGAGCCGCGGGCTCTGGACGTACTTGCGCAGTAGGCCGGCCGAACGCAGGGCATCGATCACCACGGGAGCGTGCTCGTCCTTCCAGCGGCGGTCGAACTCCTCCTGCGAGAGTTCCGGGCGCTTGCGCAGGAAGTGAATCAGCTTGACGCCGCCGTTTTGAAAGCCCGGCTCCTCGTGCAGGACGCGGCCGCTAGTGAGCTCGACGGCGAAATGACTGTCGCCGAACTTGTGCGGCTGCATGCGCCGCACGTAATCCGGGCTGCGCACCGACACGGCGATGTCCTCGACCCGCTCCAGCCAATGGTCCGCCATGTTGTCCCACGCCATGTCGGAATAGGGATGCCACAGCAGATCTCCCGACACGCCGTTGATGGTGTAATGCTGCGCGTATCGTTTGAACACCTGAAGCGTGGAAGGGTTCGACACCATCAAGGCGACGTGAATCACGCCCCACTCATAGAAATAGCGTTCCTGCGTGTCCTCGGGCTTGCGCCGCGCCGCCAATATGAATTTCATCATCGCCTTGAAGCCTCCCCTTAAAGATAACCCCGTGAGTCCCGCGAGAACTCGTCCGCCGGCCGTTCCAACAGAAACGAGCTGACGAACTCGGTGCCCAGCTGCAGGTACGGATAAGAACGGCCCTGCGCCCACGGCGGCGGCGTCAGGCGCGGAACCCCTTCGGCGATGAACGAGCGCCAATCGTCGAAGGTCTCGAACCACAATTCCGTCAGTCGGTCCCAGGCGTGGAGCACGGACCCGGCCGGGGGTGCGGCCTCGCGCGGCCATTCCCCGGGCAGCGGCACCGGCTCATCGTGAGCGCGGGAGCTGAACGCACGATAGGGCCCGGCGGTGCGCGCGAGCTCCGGTGCATGCACGTCGAGAAACCACCGGTCGGCGTCCGCCACCGTGACGCCGCCGCTCCGGGCCGACAGGCAATACCAGCGCAGCACCTGCTTGTCGTTCGGCTGCAGGTGGCCGCCGAACAGATCGTCGGTCGGCTGGGCCGGAAAGAATCCGGTGGCCACCCGCGGCCACACCGGTGGCACCGTGAAGGCGAGGTTGCCGGCGGGCCCGGTCCGGGGCATCTCGCGCCACAACCCTTCGGTCACCCGCCAGTTGAAATGGCCGAAACGGCGCGCGTCGGCGGGCGCATCGACGGGCATGAAACTCTCGTGCCGCACCAGCCACGGCCCGAAGCGGCGGTTGATCTCGGGTGCGTGATCGCGCCAATACCAGCGCTCCATCGCGGCGATGCGGTTCATCGGCACGTCATGGACCACGACGCTCTTGAGCATGTGTACGCCCCTCCATCGGCACTGCGATATTACTCCACCGTATGGTGGACACCTAGTACCGTGATACGGTACTTTAACGTCAAATGCCCAGGAAAAAGCACAGCGGTCGGCCGGCGGCGGCTCCGGATGACGGCGGGAAACACAGTATCCAGGTCATCCGGCGGGCCGTCGACATCCTGCGTGCCCTCGAAGGAGAGCCGGAGGGCTTGAGCCTCAGCCAGATCGCCCTGCGCGTCGGTCTCGCCCGTTCGACGGTCCAGCGCATCGTGGATGCATTGCGGGCCGAACAATTCCTCATCGCCGCCTCTCCCACCGCCGGCGTGCGGCTGGGACCGGCGCTGATCCGCCTCGCCGCGTCGGCGAGCGTGGAGTTCGATCAGATCACGCGCCCCATCATGGCCGATTTGTCGCAGGCCATCGGCGAGACCGTCGACCTCTCCGTACTCAAGGGCCAGTCGGCCGTGTTCACCGACCAGATTCAGGGCCGTCACCGTCTGCGCGCCGTATCGGCCATCGGCGAAAGCTTTCCGCTGCATTGCACGGCCAACGGCAAGGCGCTTCTCAGCGTGCTGTCCGGCGAGAAGCTGAACCGGCTGCTGAAGGGACCGCTCGCACGCATGACGCTCAACACCATCACCAAGCCGGCGGACCTGCTGAAGGAGATCGAGGCGTGCCGGCGCACCGGCATTGCGGTGGACAACGAGGAACACACCGAGGGCATCTCGGCCCTGGGCACCGGATTCATGGACCCGATGGGTCGCGCGATTGCCCTGTCCATTCCGGTGCCGACGACCCGCTTCAAGCGCACGCATCAGGCGCTCGCCGCACACTTGCTGGCCGCGCGAGAACAGATTCTCGAGTCCCTGGGCGGATCGGCGCACTGAAGCCCGCACCCGGTGCCGCGCCGGGCGCGCGACGGCGGATCAGGCGGCCTTGAGAGCCTGCCGGTGCCACCGCAGCGACACCATCGCAGCGACCACGGCCAGCGCCATCAAGCCCGCGCCGACGATGCCGACAGCCGCCGCCCGGGTACCCGTCGCGTGCTCGAGCGACACCACCAGCAGGGGATTGGCGAACATGCCGAGGAACATGCAGGACTGAAAGGCGCCGACGCCGAAACACCGCCGCGAAAAGGGCAGGATGCGCATGTTCCAAGTCACGGCGGTCGGCAGCAGCAGGCCGGCGCCGAACCCGTTGACCGACGCGGCCATCGTCAGCAGGCCGTAGGAGTTCGCCAGTGCCATGCCGAAGAAGCCGGTCGCAGTGATGCCGCAGGCCAGCGCCAGCTGCGCGGGAACACCGAGCCGGCCCGCCACGATCCATCCGAAGCAAAGCGTCCCGCAGACCACGCCGAGGCTGTTCAATCCATAGGCGGCTCCGATCGCGGCCGAGGATTTCACGCCCAAGGCCCCGAACAGATAGCCGAGGTGCACCGGCACGATGAGGAACACGAGGCCGACGAATATCCCCAGGATGCAAATGCCGGTCAGTTCCCGCGGCCGGAACTCGGTGCATTCTCCCGGAGCTGCGGGGCTGCCGGCGCGGTCGGCGGGCGGTCGAGGCTCCCATAAGTAACGCGCCATCAGCAGCGCCAGCGGGACGCTTATGAGATATATCATGTACGGCGCCCGCCAGCCGAATTCTCCGACGGCGCCGCCCACGAGGTTCAGCACGAAAGCGGACCCGGCGGCGACGGTGGTCTGCAGCGACATGAACTTTTGCCGCCTCAACCCGCAGAAGTAGTCGCCGATCATGGACGAGCTCACCGTCATGAGCGCGGCTTCGGTGGCGCCGAGCAGCACACGGCTCGCAAAGATCTGCGGCAGCGAATCGAGCCAGAGCGGAGCGGTGCCGAAGATCGCGTACGCCGCCGTCGAATAGACGAGAATGCGCTTGCGGCCGACCCGGTCGGCGAGCAGGCCGATGAAGACGCTCAAGGCCGCCATGGTGAGCAGCGGCACGGTCATGGTGAGCGGGACGAGGAAATCCGCCATGGGGGCATCGGCGAAGTGGGCCTGCATCTTCGGCATGCTGGGCCCGAGCACGGCGGTGACCAGCGTCGTCAGCCCGCTGGTCACCAGCAGAATGGCGGCGTGGATCGCCCTGGCCTCTCGCGCCTCGCCGGGCGCGGAGTCGTCGATGACCGTTCTGCTCACGTTCCCCCCCGCCTGGTCCGCGCCGTTTCGCTGGCGGCCGCGCCGGACTTGCTGCATTATTGAGCGATACGAATGTACTGTATCCCGGTCTAGCGTATCACGCCGCGGGATGCGCGCAATCTAAGTAAGGCAACCGAATTGCCTGAGGTCATGCAATGTCTAAAACGATGACGGGCGGTGAGGCCATTATCGCAAGCCTGCTCGCGCACGGCGTGGATACCGTGTTCGGAATTCCCGGGGTGCAGACCTACGGGCTGTTTGACGCCATGCAGCAGGCCAAGGACCGGCTCCGGGTGATTCACCCCCGCCACGAGCAGGCGACCGCGTACATGGCCTTCGGCTACGCCAAGTCGACCGGGCGGAACGGCGTCTTTTCCGTGGTCCCGGGTCCCGGGGTTCTGAATGCGGGCGCAGCCCTGTGTTCCGCGTATGGGGCGAGCGCGCCGGTGATGTGCATCACGGGCCAGGTACCCTCGGACTTCATCGGCCGCGGAATGGGCCACCTGCACGAGTTGCCCGATCAACTGGCGACCCTGCGTTCCATCACGAAATGGGCCGCCCGCATCGACCACCCGTCCGAGGCGCCGGCGACCATGGCCGAGGCGTTTCGCCAGATGACCACCGGCCGGCCCCGGCCGGTCGCCCTCGAAATGCCGTGGAACGTGTTCACGCAGCGTGCGCCGGTCGATCTGTCCGTGGCACCGGCTTCCTACACCCCGCCGGAGCCGGACCCGGACTTGATCGCCAAGGCGGCCTCGATGCTCGCCGCCGCCCGCAATCCCATGATCATGGTGGGCAGCGGCGCGCAGCACGCCTCGGCCGAGGTGCGCGAACTCGCGAGTGCGCTGCAGGCGCCGGTCGTATCCTGGCGAGGCGGCCGCGGGATCGTCCCCGACGACGATCCCCTGGGCTTCACCTGCGCGGCGGGATTCAAGCGCTGGGCCGAGACCGACGTGCTCATCGGCATCGGTTCGCGCCTGGAATTGCAGTGGTTCCGCTGGCCGAACCCGAACCCCGACCTCAAAATCGTCAACATCGACATCGATCCCGCCCAGATGCCGCGCATCAAGTCCTCGGTGCCCCTGGTCGCCGACGCGCGGGACGGGACCCGCGCGCTCATCGCCGCTTTGCAGCGCGCCGGGGCGGCCCGGCGGCCGCGCACCGAGGAATTCGCGGACCTCAAGGCGCGCACGGCGCTCGAAATCCAGAAGGTGCAGCCGCACATGGCCTACCTCGCGGCCATCCGCGACGTGCTGCCGCGCGATGGATTCTTCGTCGAGGAAATCTGCCAGACCGGCTTCACGTCCTATTTCGGCCTGCCGGTGTACGTACCCCGCACGTTCGTGACCTGCGGCTACCAAGGCACGCTCGGCTTCGGCTACTCGACCTCGCTCGGCGTCCAGGCCGGCAATCCGGGGAAGCAGGTGCTGTCGATATCGGGCGACGGCGGATTCATGTTCGGCGTGCAGGAACTCGCCACGGCGGTTCAGCACAATCTTCCGGTGGTGAGCGTCGTGTTCAACAACGGCGCGTTCGGCAACGTTATGCGTGACCAGCAGGAGCGCTTCGGCGGACGCGTCATCAGCGCGGAGCTGCGCAATCCCGACTTCGTGAAGCTCGCCGACAGCTTCGGCATGGCCGGATGCAGCGTGGAAACGCCGCAGGCCTTGAGGGCCGCGCTGGAACGCGCCTTCGCGGCGCGGGCGCCGTCGCTGATCGAGGTCAAGGTGAAGCGCACGGCCGAGGTCTCGCCGTGGGAGTTTCTGATGCCGGCCCCGGCTCAACAGCGGGTCGCGCCGCCGTCGATGCAGAAATCGGCGGCGGTGACCCAGGTCGATTCATCCGAGGCGAGATAGACGGCGCACCAGGCGATGTCCTCCGGTTGGCCCAGCCGCTTGATCATGCTCTTGGCAAGCACGTTGTCGAGGAAACCGGGCTGCTGCAGAACCGGCTTGGTCGCGCCGGTGACGACCAGCGCCGGCGATATGGTGTTGGCGCGAATCCCATGCGGCGCGCCTTCGGCTGCGAGTTGCCGGGTCATGGCGAGCACGCCGCCCTTGCCGGCGCAGTGCGCAAGCGCCGGCGATCCGCGCAGCGTCACGTGGGCGTTGGCGGATGCGAAGTTGATGATGGATCCGCCGCCGCGCGCCACCAGATGGGGCCATGCCGCCTGGGTCGCCAGAAACACCACGTCCAGCTCGCCGCGGAGCGTCGCACGCCAGTCGCGCTCGAAATCCATGGATTCGATGGGAGCGAAGGCGCCCCACGCCGCGGCATTCACCAGGATGTCGATGCCGCCGAAGCGCTCCACCGCCTTCGCGACGAGCCCGGCGACATCGCCGGGCCGGGTCAGATCGCAGGGATGCACGCTCTCGACGTCGAGACCCTCGGCCCGCGCGAGCGCCAGGCCCTCTTCCGCCGCCCCGGCGTCGAGATCGCAGGTCATGACGCGCGCGCCATGGCGTGCGAACATCAAGGCGCAGCCGCGGCCGATCCCGCTGCCGATTCCGGTGACGATGGCCACCTTGCCGGCGAGCCGCGATGAGAGCCGTGCTGTGTTCATAGGGGTACCCGCATGACGAGAACGAGGGTCAGTTTCCCGATGATAGCGAAACCGCGCCCCCGGGCAACGGCCTTGGGTGCGCCCGCGTGAGCGATCGGTCGCCGGTCACCGCGCATGAGATCGCGGGCGTTGCCATTCTGTCGCTGGGATTCGGCCTGGTCGGCATCGACCGTTTCCTCATTTCCACCATGTACCCGACCATCGCGCATGATCTTGGCTTGGGCTACGGCGACATCGGCATCATCACCGGAGCGCTGGCCGTAGCCTGGGGCGTCGCCGCGCTGATCATGGGCAACATGGCCGACCGGTTCGGGCGCACCCAGGTGTTGGTCGGCGCGTTGATCGCGTTCTCGCTCCTCATCGGCTTGAGCGGCCTCGCCACAGGACTCGCCGGCTTGGTGATGGTCCGCTTGGTGATGGGATTTGCGGACGGCGCTTTCACGCCGGCCAGCATCGCCGCGACCATCCAGCTGTCGCCGGCCGAGCGGCACGGCCGCAACGTGGGCTTTCAACAGACCATGCTGGTTCTCTTCGGGCTCGGACTGTCGCCGCTCATCGTGGGTGCGCTGCTGTCCCGCGGCGTCGACTGGCGCTACATATTCTCGCTATTTCTCATCCCCGGATTGCTGGTCGCCTGGCTCACGTGGCGCATCATCCCGCGCTCTGCCGCGATTGGCCCGATCAGCCGGGGCAGCTTCTCCGACTGGGCCCAGGTGCTGAAACATCGCAACATCCGGATCCTGATGGGCGGCATGCTGTGCTGGCTCACCTGCCTCATCACGACGAGCGCATTTCTTCCCAGCTACCTCGTGGCGCATTTGAAGCTCGACAACGGCGCCATGGGCATGGTGATGTCCGCGATCGGGTTCGGCGCCATGGCGGGCACGATCATCCTGTCCGCCCTGTCCGACCGGGTCGGACGCAAGCCGGTGATGCTGGCATCGAGCGCGGGCGCGCTCCTCGGGCTCGCGCTGATGGGCACCATCGGACCCCACGTGGTCCCGTTGTTTGCCTGCCTCTTTTGCATTCATTTCTTCAACAATGCGCTGATCACGTTGACGGTGGGCCCGGTGGCGGCGGAAACGGTTCCCGGCGCGCTGATGACGACCGCCTCGGGCCTCGTCATCGCGACGGGAGAACTTCTAGGCGGAGGCCTCGCGCCCTACGTCGGCGGGCTGGTGGCGGAGCGCTTCGGCATCGAGCACATTCTCCGGCTCCCCATCCTCATGATGGCCCTCGGCGTCGCCTTGTGCCTCGCATTGCAGGAAACCCTGCGCCGGCAAGGCGCCGCATGAAAATAGATCCGCGGCAGCTCGCCAACCTGCTCAGCATTGCGGAGCACGGCTCATTCAACCGCGCCGCGGCGGCGCGCGGCCTGTCCCAGCCCGCGATGTCCAGCAGCATTGCCCAGCTGGAGCGCCGGATCGGGGCGCCGGTTCTCGATCGGGGGCCGCGCGGCTCGCAGTTGAACGATATCGGCCGGATCCTGGTGCGCAATGCGCAGACCGTGGAGTCCGTCCTGGCCCAGGCCGCGGACGAAGTGCGGCACAAGCGCCTGGGAATCGAGGGACCCCTGCGGGTGGGCGCCGTGCCGTCGGTGACGCTCAAATTCCTCCCGGAGGTCATGCCGCGGCTATTGGGGCTGCACGCACCCGTGGCAGTCACCCTCGTCGAAGGGATGGATGACGACCTGTTGCCGGCGTTGCAATCCGGCGCCCTCGACGTCGTCATGGCGCCGCTGGCGGGGATTTTTCCGCCGCCGCGCGACGTCGTGGAAGACCCGCTCTTCGAGGATCCGTTCAGCATCGGCGTCGGGCCGCGCCACCCCTTGAGGAACCGCCGTTCAGTGACGCTCCAGGAGCTGCGCGATCACCCCTGGGTCGTGCCCATGCCGGGCAGTTCCTACCGCCGGCACGTCGAGGCGCTGTTTCTGACCGAGGGCGTCCCCTGGCCGCTCGACTGCGTGACCACCAGCAGCTTGACCCTGGTCGAATCGATCATCGCGCACAACGAACGCGTGGCCGTCATCACCGATATTCAAACCCGGATGCGAAATACTTGGCGCGTCCGCGCAGTGCCCCTGAAGGGCGGCGGGAAACGCATCATTGGATGCAAATGGCGCAAGGCGGGGAAGATGGCGCCGGCCGCGGTGCATTTCGTGAAAACGTGCCACGAAGTGGCCGACGCCGCACCGCGGCCCGCGCGCGTGCGCCGGTGACGCCCCGAGCGATCGGCGCAACCGACATGATATAAATCGGATTTATAGCTGGTCGAATTTAATCGATTTGACTCTATAGCTGCCCGGCGTGACGATCGCGCCACCCGCATTCGCAGACGGCCCAGGCGCAATTCACATGCAAGATTCCCCTCGCCCCGCCACGGGATCGGCACCCCGGATCGTGTACATCGGCGCCCCGGAAGCGCCGGCGGCCGAGTTCGCAACCCGGGTGCAGGCTGAGTTTCCGGGTCTCGATGTCTATGCCAGCAATGACCGCGCGGCGGTCCTGGAGAATCTCGGCGACGCACAGGCCATCATTGGACATCATTTCCAATTCGACGAGGAGATGTTGCGGCGCGCGCCCCGCCTGCGATGGATCCAGTCGCTCACCACCGGCACCGACGCCATCCTCAAGCTCCCCAACCTGCCCCGCGACGTGCTCGTAACCTCGACGCGCGGCATGCACGGCCCGCAGATGTCGGAGCTCGTGTTCCTGCACATGCTCGCCTTGAACCGGAATTACCCGCGTATGCTGCAGAATCAGCAGGCCGCCCGCTGGGAGCGCTGGCCACAACCCCTGCTGTGGGGAAAGACCGTGGTCGTCGTGGGGGTAGGCGCCATCAGCGAGTCTTTGGCCCCCCGATGCCAGGCCTTCGGCATGAAGGTCTACGGCGTCTCGAACGCGCCGCGCGTGCCCGCAGGCTTCGACGGCGTATTCACCCGACGCGAATTGGCGCATGCCGCCGGACTCGCGGATTTCCTGGTTCTGGTGGTACCGCATTCCCCGGAAACCGAGAACCTCGTCGACGATGCGGTGCTGGCGGCCATGAAACCGAGCGCCTTCCTCATCAACGTGGCGCGCGGCGGCGTCCTGGACGAGGAAGCGTTGATCCGCGCGCTGCGCGCCGGGACGATCGCCGGCGCCGCGCTCGACGTGTTCCGCCGCCAGCCCCTGCCCGCGGATCACCCGTTGTGGCGCGAGGACCGGGTGATCGTGACCCCGCTCGTGGGCGGCATGAGCGATGTGTATCTCGAACAGGCCTACCCCATCGTGCGGCAGAATCTGGCGGCGTTTCTCCAAGGCCGCACCGATTCGATGATCAACGTGGTGCCGCATTGAGCGATAATTCCCGCCATGAACGCATCGAGCCGCCCATGAACCGCAGCAACCCGCCCATGGACCCACCGGCCGGGCGTGCGCTGAATGCCGTCTCCATCACCGAATTGCAGCGCCGCTGGGCGGCAGTGCGCTCTTGCATGCGCGAACAGGGCGTGGACGCGCTGGTCGTGCAGAATTCCAGCGACTGGGTCGGCGGCTACGTGCGATGGTTCAGCAATCAGCCGGCGACCAACGGCTATCCCACCAGCATCGTGTTTCCGCGGGAGTCCGGCATGTCGCTCATCGAGCAGGGCCCCTTCGACGGCGTGCGCCGCTCGAGCGCCGACGAGGAGCGCGCAACCGGCATCGCGGTGCGCCTGACCACCCCGAGCTACCCGTCGGTCGGTTATTCGGGTTCGTACGACGCCGACATCGCGGTGCGCGAGTTGCGTTCCCACGGAGCGAAAAGGATCGGCCTGGTGGCGCCGGCGGCCATGTATCATAGCTTCGGGCTGCGGTTGCGCGAGGCGCTCGGCGATCTCGACATCATCGATTTCACCGACCCCGTGGACCTCATCAAGGCCGTCAAGAGCGAGGAAGAGCGCGCGTGCATCCGCCGGGTGGCGGTCATGCAGGACGAGGTGATGGCGCGGGTGGCGGAATTCCTGCGCCCGGGCCTCAAGGATTTCGAAATCGCCGCCTACGCGCAATACGTGGGCCAGCAGCACGGCAGCGAGCAGGGCATATTCCTGTGCTCCTCCGCCGCTCCCGGTCAGGCGGCCAGTTTCCGCCCGCGCTCGATGCAAGGCCGCACGCTGCGGGACGGCGACGTGTTTTCGCTGCTGGTCGAGAACAATGGCGACGGCGGCTTCTACACCGAATTATCGAGGATTTTCGTGCTCGGCAAGGCGCCGGAGGAATTACGTGTCGCGCATGCGGCCGTGCTCGAGGCCCAGCGGCATGCGCTGACGCTGCTGACCCCCGGGGCCTCCTGCAGTGAGGTCTTTGCGCGCCACAACGCCCATCTGCGCAGCCTCAATTTGCCCGAAGAGCGCCGCTTGAACATGCATGGCATGGGGTATGACATGGTCGAGCGCCCCCTCATCCGCCATGACGAGACCATGCAGATCGCCGAGCACATGGCCATCGTCTGCCACCCGGGACTCTTGAACGATCGGATGTTCGTGCACAACACGGAGATCTACCTGGTGGAGGCGGACGGCCCTTCCGAGAGCCTGCATCGCACGGCCAAGCAGATCATCGAGATCCATTGAGGTAGCCGCATGACGAAGCTCACCGGTGGCGAGGCCTTGGTTCGTGCGTTGCTGCCGGAGCAGATCCCGTTCGTATTCGGCCTGGTCGGCGGCAAGCTCGGACCCTTCCTGCGCGCCCTCTCGCTGCAGCCGTCCATCCGATTCATCGGCGCGCGCCACGAGGGCCATGCCGCCATGATGGCGGGCGCCGTGGCCGCGGGCTCGGGCCAACTGGGCGTGGTCGCGGCCGAGTGCGGCAGCGGGGGCGGCAATCTCGTGCCTGGCCTCGCCATGGCGCGGGCGAACAATCTGCCGATGTTCGTCGTCACCTCGAACAATCAGCACTACGCCAGCTATCCGGCGCGCGGCATGTTCGCCGACATGGACACCGAGTCGCTGTTTCGCCCCATCACCAAGTGGAACACCGCGGTCCATGACGGGCGGCGCATCCCCGAGCTGGTGCGCTGGGGATTGCGCGAAGCCTTCACGGGCCGTCCCGGTCCCGTGCACCTGGATGTGCCCCAGGACATCCTGCGCGGCACCTTCGACTACGATGAATCCGAATTCGGGAACCCGCCGGCGCGCTACCGGACGACCGTGGGCGCGTCGCCCTCCGCAGGCGACATCGCGCGCGCGCGCGATCTCCTGATGGGCGCGAAGCGGCCTTTGCTTCTCGCCGGCGGCGGCGTGACGGCCGCCGGGGCCACCGAAGCCTTCCGGCGCCTGGCTCACGGCCTGGGCGCACCGGCCATCGCGACTCAGATGGGCAATGGGAACATTGCCGCGGACGATCCTCTCTTCCTCGGAATGGCCTGGGTGTGCGGCGGCGATGCCGTGCATCGCGCCTGCGCCGAGGCGGACGTCGTGCTGGCGGTGGGATGCCGGTTCTCTTCCTGGATGCGCGGCGACCGCGGCACGCTGTTGAATCCCGAGGCGCAGGTCATTCACGTCGACGTCGACCCCGCCGTCATCGGACAACACGTGCCGCTGGCGGTGGGTATCTGTGCGGATGCGAAACTGGCGCTGGAAGCGCTGCTGGCCGCCCTGCCCGCCCCCCCACGGCAGGTCCCGGGTGGACCGCGTGGCGCGAACAACTGCTGCTCGCCTTTCAAGGCTACCGGACGCGGCTGGATGAACTCGCCGCCCGGCGCGGCGGCATGATGCATCCGGCGGCGCTCTCGAAGGAGCTGGGCCGCCTCCTTCCGCGCGACGCGCTCGCCGTGTTCGACGGCGGTCACACGACATTCTGGAGCAACGACTTCCTCCCCGCACCGGAGCCGCGCAGCCGATTCAACGAACCGGGAATGTCCCAGCTCGGCTTCGGCCTCCCCTGGGCGATGACGCTGCAGCTGCTGCATCCCGGCAGGCCCGTGTTCAACGTCACCGGCGACGGGGCCTTCGGCTTCAGCCTGCAGGAACTCGACACGGCGCGGCGGTACGGGCTGCCGGTCATCAACGTCATCCACAACAACGCCTCCTGGGGCATCATCAAGCTGGCATACGAAAAAGGCGGCTTCGACTTCGCCTCCGGCAACGACTTCGGGACCTCGCTCGACGGCACCTGCTACGCGGATATCGCCCGTGGCTTCGGTTGCCACGGAGAAGTGGTGGAGAGCGTCGAGGCCCTGAAGCCCGCCCTCGAGCGCGCGCTCCGGTCGGGAAAGCCCGCGGTGATCGACTGCCGGGTGCTGTTCGAACCGCATCCCTGCATGCCGTTTTTCAGCCGCATGAGCGCCGCGGGCGCGGGTTGAAACTTCCATTCTTGAACACCGGGGGGATCCGTCCATGGAATTCGAACGCCTCAATCCGATGACCCACCAGGCCGCGAGCAAGGCCCAGGCCATGACCGCTGCGGATGCGGGCGCGATCGCCGAGCGCGCCGCCAAAGGGTTCGCATCCTGGTCGGCCCAGGGGCCGAACGCCCGCCGCGCCGTGCTCATGAAGGCCGCGGCCGCGCTCGAGGCCCGCAAGGATGCCTTCGTGCAGGCCATGATGGGCGAGACCGGGGCCACCGCCGGCTGGGCCCTGTTCAACCTGATGCTGGCGGCCGGTATGACGCGCGAGGCCGCCGCGATCACCACGCAGATCGGCGGCGAGGTCATTCCCTCGGACAAGCCCGGATGCCTCGCCATGGCGCTGCGCGAACCGGCGGGGGTCGTTCTCGGCATCGCGCCGTGGAACGCCCCCATCATACTCGGCGTGCGGGCCATCGCCGTGCCCCTGGCCTGCGGAAACTCCGTGATCCTCAAGGCCTCCGAGATCTGCCCGCGGACCCACTCCTTGATCATCGAAGCCTTTGCCGAGGCCGGCTTCCCCGAGGGCGTCGTCAGCATCGTGACCAATGCGCCGCAGGATGCGGGCGCGGTGGTGGGTGCGTTGATCGATCATCCCGCCGTGAAGCGCATCAACTTCACCGGCTCGACCGCCGTCGGCCGGATCGTGGCCAAGCGCGCCGCCGAACACTTGAAGCCCTGCCTGCTCGAATTGGGCGGCAAGGCGCCGCTCATCGTGCTCGAGGATGCGGACCTCGACGAAGCGGTCAAGGCGGCAGCCTTCGGGGCGTTCATGAACCAGGGCCAGATCTGCATGTCGACCGAGCGGATCATCGTGGCCGAGGCGGTCGGCGCCGAATTCGTGAAGCGATTCTCCGCCAAGGCGAAGTCCATGGCCGTGGGCGATCCCCGCGAGGGCAAGACCCCGCTGGGCGCCGTGGTCGACATGAAAACCGTCCGCCACGTCAATGCGCTCATCGACGATGCAGCGGCCAAGGGCGCCGTC
Organism: uncultured Gammaproteobacteria bacterium; assembly: GCA_963707765.1. GTDB lineage: Bacteria > Pseudomonadota > Gammaproteobacteria > Steroidobacterales > Steroidobacteraceae > Bog-1198. The sequence continues at coordinate 2,377,721 of CAVPQZ010000001.1, forward strand.
GTCGTCGCCGGCGGCAAGGCCGAAAACGTGTTGATGCCCGCGACGGTGGTCGATGGCGTGACGGCCGCCATGGGTCTCTATCGAGACGAAAGCTTCGGCCCCGTGGTCGCGGTGATTCACGCCAAGGACGAGGCGGACGCCGTCCGCCTGGCCAACGACAGTGAGTATGGACTATCGGCCGCGGTGTTCACACGGGACACCGCACGCGGACTGCGGGTCGCGCGGCAGATTCGCTCCGGAATCTGCCACATCAACGGTCCCACCGTCCACGACGAGGCCCAGATGCCCTTCGGCGGGGTCGGCGCCTCCGGCTACGGCCGTTTCGGCGGCAAGGCGGGCATCGACCAATTCACCGAACTGCGCTGGATCACCATCGAAACCCAGCCCGGGCATTTTCCGATCTGAGCGGCCGCGCCGCAGCCGAGCGGCCGCGCGCCAAGCCAGGAGCCCGCGCCGCGGCCATGCGCATCAACTGCGCTTCCAGCCACGGCATCCGTTCAGGAACAGCTCGACGGCGCCATCCGTCCAGCGTTCGATGTCGTCGGGCGTCATCGGCGCGTGGCCGCCCAACGTTCGTCGCAGGGGCGTGGCAATCACGAGTTGCAGAAATTGGGCGGCGGCAAGGTCACGCGAGGCGGCGTCCATGGCCGTGTTGTGAAGGTCGCGCTCCAGCAGGCCGCCGATGAGCGAAATTGCCTCGTGACTGGCATCGCGCGCGCCGGTGGCTCGCGCCAGCTCCGGAAAACGGGCGGATTCCGCGATCAACAGGCGATGCAGCGCCACGGTGGGCGGCGACAGCGCGGCCTGCAGGATGAGTTTCGCGAGCCGCTTGAGTTTGGCATGGAGCGTCGCGCCTTCGATCAGCGGAACTTCGGGAGGCGGCCGCAGACCATCGATGATGCGATGGACGACGGCTTCGAACAACGCCGACTTGTCGGCAAAGCGGTGATAGAAGGTGCGCTTGGAGACACGCGCCTGGCGAGCCACCGCCTCGATCGACGTGAGCCCGTACCCATGGGCGAGGAATAACGGCGTGGCGACATCGAGAATGCGCTCACGCAGCAGGAGCGAGGCGGAGCGAGGCGGCCGGCCACCGCGGTTGGCGGCGACCGGCGGAGCGTTGAGCTTTTTCTTAGCGGCGATAGGGATAGTAAACCGGGCGCGGGCCCGCCTGATAAACCGGATAGGCATTGTATCTTGGGCCGGGCGCATAGTAACCCTGCGTCCGTGGGTAATATCTCGCCGCCGGTGCGTAGCCGCCGTAGTAGGAAACGGGCGGCGGATAATAGGCCGGCTGAGAATAATAGGCCCGCTGAGGCGGGGCTGCGTAGTAGGCCGGCGGCGGGTAATACGCCGGCTGCGCAGGTTGATAACTCGGGGGCGGAGCGCTCGCGTACTGATTGGAGGCACTGGCGGCCGCCGCCACGGCGACCGATGCAACCGCAAACGGCACCGCAAACGGCAAGGTCGCGACCCGGACCGCCGCGCCGATCAATCCGCCCAATCCGAAAGGATGGAATCCGGGGCCACCGCCCCAGTGCGGTCCGGCCGCGGCCGGCGACATCGGGGCAATCGTCAGTACGGCAGCGCCGATCGCGCTCAGCGCGAAAGCTCTTGGCATTTTCATCGGGATCCCCTCGAGGTGGTGAGAACACACCGGTGCAAGCTATACCCGATCGGGGAATAACGCAACGCATCCGTTGCGTTGCAATGGAAGATGGGTGCGATCCCCTCCGCCTGCGCCTGGGTGACAAGTGCGCATGCAAAATTATATTATTGAATTTATTAGAGTTTTTATCCATCCTTCTGCGGTGCGGTCATGCTGAGTTCAACCACGCGCAGCGCGACGTCGATCGCGCTCGTCGTCGCCATCGCGGCCTTCATGCAGATGCTGGACGCCTCCATCATCGGCACTGCCTTGCCGCGGATGGCGCTCACTTTCCACGTGGGACCCGCGAACGTCGGCCTGGGCATCATCGTATACGTGCTCGCCGCGTCGATCGTCATTCCCGCCAGCGGTTGGATCGCCGATCGTTTCGAGGCCCGCCGAGTCTTCGTGCTCGCCATCGGAACGTTCACGCTGGCCTCGGCGCTGTGCGGGATCAGCGCCAGCCTCGGTGCCTTCGTGGCGGCCCGTGCGCTGCAGGGCGTAGCCGGCGCCCTCATGAGCGCGGTCGGCCAGCTCGTCCTGGTGCGCTCGGTGGAGCGCGCACGGCTCCTGCGAGTGCACAACATTTCGACCGCGCCCATGCTGGTTGCGCCGGTGCTGGGTCCTCCCCTGGGAGGTCTCATCACCCAGTGGCTGGGTTGGCCATGGATCTTTTATCTCAATGTGCCGATCGGAATCGTCGGCATGGTCGTGGCCGCGAGGATCCTGAACGTCGCGCCCACCGAGCGTCGGCCGTTCGATCATGCGGGCTTCGTCTTGAACGCGGCGACCCTGATCTTGTTGCTGTTCGGGCTCTCGGAACTGACCGGGAGCTCCGTGCCGCGCGAGTGGGCGGTCGCCGGCATCGTCGCCGCGCTCGCGACCGGCTGCCTCGGCGTCCGCCATCTTCTCAAGGCCGCGCATCCCCTGATCTCGCTGGAGCCGTTTAGGTTCCCCACGTTCCGCGCGGCCGTGGGGTCCGCAATGCCGTTCGTCCGCCTTCCCATCGGCGCGCTCCCGTTCGCCCTCCCGATCTTGCTGCAGGTGGGCTTTCAGTTTTCGGCACTGCTCTCGGGATTGGTGCTGCTGGCACATGCCGCGGGAGACCTCACCATGAAGCTCTTCATGGAGCGCGCCTTCGGCCGCTTCGGCTATCGGCCGATCCTCGTGGGGACCGCCACCCTGACCGCGATTGGGATCGCCGCCTGCGCGCTGCTCAGCGCGCATACACCGCTTGCCCTGATGATGATGCTGTTGCTGGCAAGCGGCTGCACGCGATCATTTCTGATGACCGGCCTCAACACGCTGTCCTATGCCGAGGTGCCCGCTTCGCTTGCGGCCAGCGCGGTCACGCTCAATCAAATATTCATGCAGGTGGGGACGGCGCTCTCCGTCTCGGTGGCCACGGTCTGTTTCAATATCAGCATCCACCTGCGGGGCGGCGTGCCCGGCCGCATCGCCGTCGTGGACTGCCGCGTGGCGCTGGTGGCGCTCGGCGTACTCGGCATGTTCGCCCTTCCGTCGCTCATGGGATTGCCGCAACACGCCGGTCATCAGCTGAGCGGGCGCGCGGCGCCGGTAGGGGAAGACTAAGCGCAGCCGGCGGTCCATTGGCCCGGGCCCTTTGGATGCAAGCCGGCCCACCGCGGGGTGGGCCGGCTGCACGTCGATCGGATCGTGTCCCGCGCGCGGGCCGCGTCTTGCTATCTGCGCAGTTCCTTGACCAGGTCCGTCATCCGGGTGCGCTCCACCGCGCGCGGCGCCACTGCGTTCTTGGCGGCGAACCGGGTCCCTTCGACCACATACCCTGCGTTGAACTCCCGCAGGGCCGACGCCAGGCGCGCATCTTCCGATCCGATGAGGCGCGTATCCGAGATGCGGGCCGACAGCGCCGGGGACGCCGGGGTGCTCACCACCGTCAACAGCACATCGGTGGGCTGGTAGGTGACCGTGTAGGCCTCCGAGGCGTTGATGGTCAGGCCGTTGACCGTGGTGAAGGTGCCGGTTTCCGAATTGAAGTTGAGGATCTTGAAGGTCGTGCCGACGGTCGGAACGAAGCCCTTGAGCTGCGATAAATTGAGCGTGCCGCCCAGCACCGCCGTGGTGGAGTCGAACACATCGTACTTCGTGCCCGCCGTCTTCCCGGCGATCCCGATGTCGAGGGTCCCGGTCGAACCTTGGGTGTAGGCGCCGGTGTCGGTCAATATGCCCGTCGTGGTCGCCGACGCTCCCGGCGTCACGGTTCCGTTCGACTGCAAAGCTCCGGTGATGGTCCCAGTGCCGATCAGCGAGCCGCCCGAGAGCGTCACACCGCCGGTAGCGGCCAAAGTGCCGCCGTCCGTGGTGGTACCCGCGGTTTGCGTGAACACACCGGTGCCGCCCGTGGTGAACGTGCTGCCGGAGGCGATCGAGAGCGTTCCGGCCGTCGAGAAATTACCCGCCGTCGTGAAATTGGCGCCGCCCGCCAGGCTGAAGCTTCCGGTCGCCGAATTCGTGGCAAAGCCCGCGAGCCCGTTCGTTTTACCGGTGGAATTGACGATTTCCGCCGACGTCCCGCCCAGCGTGATTTTCGCCGAGTTGGTCACGATGTCAGCCCCTTTGAAATCGAAGTCGCCGGTCACATCGAAGGTGCCGCCCGTGAGGGTCGTGCCAGCGAAATTTTTGAGCGTTCCTTTGACGGTGAAGGTGCTGCCCGCGCCCACCGAGAGCGTTCCTAGGTTATTGAACTCACCCCCTGTCGTGAAACTATCGCCGCCGGCGAGGGTAAAGCTGCCCTTGGCGGCGTTCGTGGCGAGCTTGGACAGCGCGTCGTCGCCGGCCGAATCCTCGACGACCGCCCCGGGGGCGCCCAGGATGAGGCTGGCATCGTTGTTCGTGATCTCGCCGCCGGCGTTGGTCCCCGGAAAAAAGATCTGCAGAGTTCCCGACACGTTGTACGCGCCGCCGGTCAACTTACCGGCGCTGAAGTTGGTGAACGTGCCGGTGTCCACCTGCAGAAGGTCACCACTCGCGACCTGCAGGGTTCCCGTGTTGGTGAATGTTCCGGAGCCATTCAGCAGCAGCGTCCCGCCGCCGGCCGTATTCGCGGAAATCGTGGCGCCGGCGCCGTTGACGACGTTCAATCCGTTGTTGCCGATGATGCCGGTACCTTGGATGGTGCCGGCATTGGTCAGCGTGAGGCCGCCCGAACCCTGCTGAATGTAGGCGCTGCCGCCGCCGCTGGCCGTGGACAGCGTCACCGTCCCGCCCAAGGTCTGGCTGTTGCCGATATCGAGAATGGCATTGTTTCCGCCACCGCCGGCGACGGTGATGATGCCGTTGTTGGTGATGGGCCCATTCAAAGCCGTGGTGGTGCCATTTGCAACGGGGTACGTCGTGCCGGCCGCAATCGTCACCCCCGTGAAGGTGTTGCTGCCCGTGGTTTCCAGCGTTGCGCCGCCGCTGGCGGTGAGCGTTCCGCCCGTGATGGTCACACCGTCGAGGTTGACGACGCTGCCCGCGCCGCTGGCCGTGATGTTGGCTCCGGTATTCACCACATTGGTGGCCACCGTCAGCATGGCTCCGTTGGTCGCCTCGAGCAGCCCCGCATTGGTGATGCCTCCGGACCCATTGAGAGTCAATTGGTTGGTCTGCGTGGCAGTGGCTGTCGCATTGGCATCGATGATTCCGCTCGTTGCATTGACGACCGCCAACCCATTGTTACCGATGATGCCTGCGCCCTGGATGGTGCCGGAATTGGTCAGCGTGAGACCGCCCGAACCCTGCTGAATGTAGGCGCTGCCGCCGTTGGTGGCCGTCGCCAGAGTCACGGTTCCGCCCAAGGTCAGATTGCTGCCGATATCGAGAATGGCGTTGTTGCCGTTGCCGCCGTTCATCACGATCGTGCCGTTGTTGGTGATGGACGTATTGAGAACCGTCGTGGTCCCATCCGAGACCGGATAGGTCGTTCCGGTGGCAATCGTCACGCCCGTGAGCGTGGTCGTGCCCGAGGTCGTCAGCGCTGCGCCGCCGCTGGCGGTGAGCGTCCCGCCCGTGATGCTCACGCCAGCGAGATCCACGACGCTGCCGGTACCGCTCGCCGTGATGTTGGCTCCGGTATTCACGACATTGTTGGCCACCGTCAGCGTGCCCCCGCTGGTCGCCTCGAGCAGCCCCGTGTTGGTGATGTTGCCGCCGCCGTTCAGCGTGATTCCCGCCGTACCGGCCGTCGTATTCGCATCGATGGTTCCGGAATTGGTCAAGGTCAGACCGTTGTTGCCGATCACGCCCGCGCCTTGGATGGTGCCGGTGGTCGTGAGCGTGAGGCCGCCCTGCGACTGCTGAATGATGGCACTGCCGCCGCCGGTGGCCGTCGACAGGGTCACCGGCCCGGCCAAGGTCAGATTGCTGCCGATATCGAGAATGGCGTTGTTGCCGTTGCCGCCCGTAATGGTGACCGTGCCGTCGTTGGTAAAGGGGCCGACCAGAACGGTGGTGGTCCCGTTCGCGACCGGATAGGTCGTTCCGGTGGCCAGCGTAACTCCCGAGAGTGTCGTCGTGCCCGAGGTCGTCAGCGCTGCGCCGCCGCTGGCGGTGAGCGTCCCGCCCGTGATGCTCACGCCAGCGAGATCCACGACGCTGCCGGTACCGCTCGCCGTGATGTTGGCTCCGGTATTCACGACATTGTTGGCCACCGTCAGCGTGCCCCCGCTGGTCGCCTCGAGCAGCCCCGTGTTGGTGATGTTGCCGCCGCCGTTCAGCGTGATTCCCGCCGTACCGGCCGTCGTATTCGCATCGATGGTTCCGGAATTGGTCAAGGTCAGACCGTTGTTGCCGATCACGCCCGCGCCTTGGATGGTGCCGGTGGTCGTGAGCGTGAGGCCGCCCTGCGACTGCTGAATGATGGCACTGCCGCCGCCGGTGGCCGTCGACAGGGTCACCGGCCCGGCCAAGGTCAGATTGCTGCCGATATCGAGAATGGCGTTGTTGCCGTTGCCGCCCGTAATGGTGACCGTGCCGTCGTTGGTAAAGGGGCCGACCAGAACGGTGGTGGTCCCGTTCGCGACCGGATAGGTCGTTCCGGTGGCCAGCGTAACTCCCGAGAGTGTCGTCGTGCCCTGGGTTTCCAGCGCTCCACCGGTTTTGGCGGTGAGGGTACCGCCCGTGATGCTCACGCCGCCGAGATCCACGATGCTGCCGGTGCCGCTCGCCGTGATCTTGCCTCCGGTATTCACGACGTTGTTGTCCACCGCCAGCGTGCCGCCGACAGTTGCCTCGAGCGTGCCCGTGTTGGTGATGCCGCCGCCGCCGTTCAGCGTGAGTCCCGCCACCCCGGTCTTCGTGTTGGCATCGATCGTTCCGGAATTGACCAAGGCCAACCCGTTGCTGCCGATCACGCCTGCGCCTTGGATGGTGCTGCTGTTGGTCAGCGTGAGGCCGCCCGAGGATTCCTGGATGACGGCATCCCCGCCGCCCGTGGCGGTCGAGAGCGTCACCGTCCCGGCGCCGCTCAACGTGAGGTTGCCTCCGACCTCCAGAACCGCATTGCTTCCGCCGCCGCCGCTGACCTGAATCGAGCCGCCGTTGGAGATGGTGGGCCCGACGATCGCCAGCGCCTGGTTGACACCGATCGCCAGGGTATTGCCGGCAGCGGTCGTAAGATCGCTGATAGTGGCATTCATATCCAGCGTCACCGTGGATTTGCCGTCGACGATGTCGACGTTGTACGTGGCCCCGGACGGCACGCCGTTATTGGGCACCACGCCCGCGGACCAATCGGTGGCCACGCTCCAGTCCCCGGAGGATCCGAGCGACCAGGTATCGGTGGTCTGGGCCTGCGCCGGCAGGTTCGACAACAGTGCCAGCGCGGACACCGATGAAGAAATGACCATCCGCGCGTTAAGCCCCAACACTCGTTCAGTTTTCATCGCGTGCCCCTAATGACGTATTTATGACAGACCGATCCAGGCGGTCTATTACCTAAGAGGCGCAAGGCGGTCGAAAAACGTGTCTCGCGGGATCGTTTTTTTTGATTTGACAGAATGTCGGTGTGCGGAAACGGCCTTTGCGGTGCAGCAACCGAATCGGCCCGCATCAAAACCGCCACGCCAATCCGCCAAAGATCCCACGCCGCGGCCCGTACTGCGGGGCGAACACACCGACTCCCGTGCCGCTGCGAATTTGATAAACCTTGTCGGCCACGTTGATGATGTCGAAGCGCACCGTGAGAGGACCCGACCCGGCCAGTTCAAATGCATGGCTGACGCCTGCATTGATCTGGGTGTAGCTCGGCGTGTGATCGCCGTTCGGAATGGCGAAGCCGTCCGGCAAGTTGAGATCCTGGCGCAGCCCCGTGCCGAACAACGCATCGACGCTGAAGCGGGTGCCAAGCCACAGATAGGAAACGCCGCTCGAGGCCGACACCCGCCCCTCGTGATCGAGATGAATGTAGTTGCTCGCGATGTAGTCGTACGCCGGGAGCGGGAAATTGAATTGCGCCGACTCCACGCCCTTTCCATGGGCCGCCTGCCAAGCCGAGTTGAAGTAGGCGGCAAAATTCTCGACGGAGTAGTTGGCGGTGAACTCCACCCCTCCGATCAAGCCCCACCGGTAATTGAAGGGCGTGAGAATGATTGGCGCCCCGAACTGCCCCTCGTCGATCAGGTGCTGCGCTTGTTCGTAGAAGCTGTCGACCCCCAACGTGAGCCGCTTGTCCATGAGCGTCTGCTGCACGCCCAAGTCGTAATAATTGGCGCGCTCGGCGATGGGCGGTGTGTCCTTGGTGAACGTGCCGGGCGGCACGGCGCTGGTGCCGGCGAATTGCGTGAAGGTGCCGCTCGCGATGAGTTCGAACGGGGGCGGCGTGAAATATCTCGAGTAGCCGCCGTGCACGGTCGTGCCGGAGTCGAACTGCCACACCGCATTCACGCGCGGGCTCAACTGGCTGCCGCTCGAATACGCGCTGTAGCGATCGAAGCGCACGCCGTAATTGAGGGTGAAGGGGGAGATCACGCGCCATTCATCCTGTAAATACACGCTCTCGATCTGCTGCACCTGGGTCCCGCTGCCGACGATGGTCAAGGGAACCTCGGACGTCTCCATGCCGGCTGCATTGATGGGCAGGACCTGCGAAGTCGTATCGCTCTTCGAATCGTCGTGTTGGAAATAGAGCCCCGTGCGCACCGTATGCGCGTCGTTGATCTTGAACGATGCATCGGTTTGCCAGCCGATGGCGGTGTCGTTCTTGAAGGCATCCTGGGCAATGCCGTTATAGAGCAGATCGCCCACCCAGTCCGGCGCAAAATGCAGGCTGGTATAACGCGCGGATAGCGAGGTCTGCCAGTTGATCGCACCTTGAGAGTGCTGCCAGGTGGCGACGGCGTACTCGGCGAGCTCGTGCTGCCGCTCGTTCAGGTCATTGCTCAAGAAGGCGGATTGCCCGAGAACGTCGTAGCCCAGCGAGGGCTGCAGGCCTTGCTGGTTCGGAATTTGGAATTCATCATCCGAGGTGCCGAGAATCAGCGATACGCGGTTGTCGGAGTCGATGATGTCCTCGAGATAGCTGAAGAAGTGCTCTTCTGCGGTGTGATCGTGGATGGGATTCGAACTGCCGTTGGGCGATTCGATCCCGAGGTTGTCTTCCTTGTAGTCCGCGGTCACGTAGTAGGTGAAATTGCCGTTGCTGCCGCCATATTCGGCGGACGGCTGAAAGGTCGAGTGGCTGCCGCCATAGACCGACACCTCGCCGCCCGGCTGGAGCAATCCGCTGTTGGTGCTCAGGTCGATGACACCGGCGGTTCGAAGGCCATATTCGGCCGGCAGGGCGCCCGTGATCAACTTCAAGGACGAGATCAGCCAGGGACTCAAGGTTTGGCTGAAGACGCTGATGCCCTCGGGGAGAATGATGCCGTTCAGCCGATACTGCAGGTCGTTGTGGTCGGCGCGCACATGAATCTGCCCGAAGGAGTCCTGGACCACGTCCGGGGCCTGCAGCAGCACCTGATTGAGTTGCGCGTTGTTGCCGCCGGGCATCGAGGCAATCGCCTGCGAATCGATGGTGTAGGTCGAGGCGCCTGTTTGCGTCTCGATCGTGCTGCGGGCTTCGTTCAGCCGCTGCGCTGTCACCTGAATCTCATGCAACTGGGCTTTGGGAGCCGGCGCACTCGACGTATCGCCGGTCGCCGCCGATGTATCAGTTGGATCTGCGTTCGAAGGGGAGAAACTCAAGCACAGGGGTACGGCAACGCCGAGCGCTGCGGCCAGAAAGGGGAAACGGGCCATACGAATGCCTCCATCAAGCGTAAATCCGAAGGGGAGCCGCCACCGATGGCCGGCGGCCGCTCACTCGATGCGTCGAGGATTTAAGCTTGAGAAGGCGGTCCGCGGCTTCGCGGAATCGGGGCGGCGGTATCGATCACCCCGTATATCGGATCGGCGATGGGCTGGAGCGCGGCGCGGACCAGGGGGGGAACAGGGAACGGATGGCTGAACGCCGGCGTGGCGACCTGCGCGAAGACGGGGCACAGCGCACAGCTCGCATCGACCTTGCCGGAACTGACGTTGAGCTCGGTGCCAGCGGCGCCGGAAACATGGGAGAGTTCGTGAACGACCGCGCCCTGCTGCGCCACCAGGAGCAGCAGCCAAAGGCCGAGAATTTTGTACGCGTGACTCACTGTGATGCGATGTCGAGCGCTCTGCGGTGGCACTCGACCGGACTCTACCAGATCTCTTGTGCCGACGGCGACAGCCGCGGGCGGCCCGGTCGGCAGAACGCCGTATCGATGCGCATGGTGCGTCGCAGCATTCATCCAGGTCGATGCGTTTGTTGCCTCAAAGGGCGAGGTGCAGAAACTGATTGAAACTGCTCTGCGTGTATTGCCCGAATGGCTCGCCGTCGATGAACCCGCGCTTCCGGTACAGCGCCAGCGCGGGATCGAATGCCGGCCCGCTGCCGGTCTCGAGGCTGAGCCGCCGCAATCCCCGGCGGCGCGCCTCGCCGATGATGTGTTCGAGAAGGGCCGCGCCGACCCCTCGGCGCAGATGACTAGGGTCGGTGCGCATGGACTTCACCTCCCCGGTTCCATCGCCCAGTTCCTTGAGCGCGCCCATACCCGCCAACGCGCCCCCGTCCCACAGCGACCACACGGTGACGTTCGCAGCCGTGAGGCCGGACAGATCCAGCGCAAAGACCTGATCCGGTGGAGAGCTCTCATGCATGCCCCGAAGATGCAGCGCCAAGAGCGCTTGCATTGTCTCGCCCGTCAGATCGTCAATCCGAATGTCGAACACGAACCCATCCCATGGCGCCGGCCCGAAACATTGAAATATAATCGCAAAGCGGCTCAATCAGCATCGCTATCGCAACCTGGACAAGGGTCCGCCTCGGGTTGTTCAATTACGGAATGTTTGCGTCCCGCACGCTGGCCGTCTTGTTGTCGCTGGGATTGGCGGCAGCGCCGGCGCAGAGAGCGCGAATCGCCGCCTATCCAGACCCGCCGCAGGTCGAGTTCCGGGACTTGTTCTCCGCCGTGCAAATGCAGGGCCTCTACGCGGATGCCAAAACGTTTCCCGATGCGGTGCCGAACTCCCCGCCCGCCGACATCCTGAGGCAGTATCGCGAATCGCCACCCGCCTCGCCCGAGGCACTCGAGCGCTTCGTCGCCTTGCACTTTTCGCTGCCGTCGGTGGCCGGTCGGCCGCCGGCCGAGACGAAGCCGGTTGCGATCCTCGCCCACATCGACGAGCTGTGGGACACGTTGACCCGAAGCACGACTGCCGTGCCGCCCTTCTCATCGCTCCTGCCCCTGCCCCGCCCTTACGTGGTGCCGGGCGGGCGATTTCGGGAGATCTACTACTGGGATTCGTATTTCACCATGCTGGGACTGTCCGACAGCGGACGCCGAACCCTGGTCGAGGACATGGTGCAGGACTTCGCCTATCTCATTGACGCGTACGGGCACGTTCCGAATGGAACGCGCACTTATTATCTCAGCCGCTCACAACCGCCCTTCTTCTTCGAGATGGTCGGACTGCTGGGGGGCAAAGATCCCGCGAACGAGTTCGCACGCTATCTGCCGCAGCTGAAGCGGGAGTACGCCTTCTGGATGGAGGGATCCGCCGGATTGCGTCCCGGCACCGCCCATCGGCGCGCGGTCGCGCTGCCCGATGGGGCCGTCCTCAATCGATACTGGGACGATCGGGACACGCCGCGCGACGAGTCCTATCGGGAAGACGTCGAGCTCGCCCGCGCCAGCGACCGCCCGGCTCGGATTCTATTTCGCGACATTCGTGCGGCCGCCGAGAGTGGCTGGGACTTCAGCTCGCGCTGGTTCGCCGACGCGCGATTTCGCGCCACCATCGTCACCACCGACATCCTGCCGATCGACCTCAACAGCTTGCTGTTCGGCCTCGAAAATGCGATTCGCGAGGGTTGCCTCAGACGGCAAGACCAGCCCTGTGCGAGAGAATTCGGTCGGCGCGCGACCGTGCGCCGAGCCGCGATTGACCGGTACCTGTGGAGTTCCTCCGCAGGCGCGTACCTGGATTACCGGTGGACGCGGCATCGGCGGATCGAGCGCGTCTCGGCTGCCACCCTGTATCCGCTCTTCGTTGCACTTGCATCCGACGTTCAAGCGGCGGACGTCGCGGTCACCGCAGAAAGGCAATTACTCAGGGCCGGCGGCATGGTGGCCACGCCGCTCGAGACCGGGGAACAATGGGATGCCCCCAACGGCTGGGCCCCGTTGCAGTGGATTGCCGTTGCCGGCCTGCGTCACTACGGCCAGTGGGCGCTGGCCGAGACCATTGCATGCCGCTGGATGGCCACCGTGAATGCCGTCTACGGGCAGAGCCACATGCTGGTCGAGAAGTACGACGTCACTCAGCCCGGCCGCCCGGGAGGCGGCGGAGAATATCCGCTACAGGACGGCTTCGGGTGGACCAATGGCGTCATGCGTACATTGGCCGCCCTATATCCCGCCGACTCGGCATGGCGCCCTGACCAATGCCCGGTGGGAAATCCCTGAAGGGTTTGCCGCAGGCGTCTCGAGCCGTGACGACCGCCGCACGGACCTTAATTCGCGCAACGGGTTTCCATCGCTCGAGATGCCTCGAACCTGGCGCTGGGTGCGCCACTGGCAGTACCATCGCGGGCTTGGTTTCGGACGTTCCCGGTCAATCAGAGTGAGGCTCATGAAGATACCTACCGCGCTCCTGGCTTGCCTCGTTTCAGTCGGCGCGCTGTCGCAGCCTGCCCAGGCCCCTCAGACTTCAGATGCCGCGGCACGCCAGACGCCCGCGCCGATCAAATCGGGAATCGACCTGCAGTTCATCGACGCGGCCGTTCGCGCTCAGGACGATTTCTACGTGCACGTAAACGGCAAATGGCTTCAGGCCACGGAAATTTCGGCGGACAGACCCTCGGTGAGCGCATTCACATCGCTGGACGATGCCGAAAAGCCGCAATTGCGCACCTTGATCGAGGACGCCGCCCAGGCCGCCGGCGCATCCGCCGACCCCGACCAACGCAAAATAGGCGACTTGTACGCAAGCTTCCTGGACGAGGCGAATCTGGAGCAACTCGGCGCGAAGCCGCTGCAGGCGGAATTTGCCAGGATCGAGGCGCTCAAGGACAAGTCGCAGATCCCGGCGCTGATCGCCCACTACAATCGGATCGGCGTGGCCGCACCCTACGATATCGGCGTGAGCCAGGACGCGCGGAATTCGACCCGGTACGCGGTCGACGTCCAGCAGAGCGGCCTGAGCTTGCCGGACCGGGATTACTACCTGCAGAACGACGCGAAGCTCGGCAAGATTCGCGGCCAGTACCAGGCGCACGTCGGGAAGATGCTGCGCCTCGCGGGCGACCGGACCGCCAGTGCGGACGCCGCGGCGATCCTCGCCCTCGAAACCGGTCTGGCCAAGGTCCAATGGACCAAGGTCGACAATCGCGATCCGGTGAAGACCTACAACAAGGTGCAGATCGGCGAGCTCAAGCAGTTGACGCCGAAGTACGACTGGAAGGAGTACCTGCAGGCCGCCGACCTGGCCGGCCGCATCGATTACGTCATCGTCGGGCAGCCCAGCTACCTGACCGGATTCAAAAAGCTCCTCGACGGCAAACCTCTTGCGGTGTGGAAGGCCTACTTTCGCTGGCACGTTCTGCATGCGTACGCGCGCTACCTGAGCAAGCCCTTCGTGGATGAGAGCTTCGCTTTTTACGGCACGGCGCTCAACGGCATACCGGAGAATCGCCCGCGCTGGAAGCGCGGGGTCGCTCTGGTGGATGATTCCCTGGGCGAGGCCCTGGGCAAACTTTACGTCGATCGTTATTTTCCGCCGGAGAGCAAGGCGCGGATGCAGGCATTGGTCGCGAACCTGCTGGCCACCTACCGGCAGAGCATCGACAATCTCGACTGGATGGGACCGGACACCAAGAAGGCGGCCCAGGCCAAGCTTGCCAAGCTGGTGACGAAGATCGGTTATCCCAACAAGTGGCGCGATTATTCCACGCTGCGCATCGCGCGGAGCGATCTCGTGGGAAATGTGACGCGCGCGACCGAATTCGAATATGCGTACGATCTCAACAAGCTCGGCAAGCCCATCGACCGCGAAGAGTGGGAGATGACCCCGCAGACGATCAACGCCTATTACGAGCCGCAGAAGAACGAGATCGTGTTTCCCGCGGCGATCCTGCAACCGCCGTTCTTCGATCCCCAGGCCGACGACGCAGTCAACTACGGCAGCATCGGAGCCATCATCGGCCACGAGATCAGCCACGGCTTCGACGACGAGGGAAGCCAGTTCGACGCCGACGGCAACCTGCACGACTGGTTCACCAAGGAGGATCATGCGAAATACGCCGCCAAGACCGCGGCGTTGGTCGCCCAGTACGACGCCTATGTGCCGGTGCCGGGATACCCCATCAACGGCAAGCTCACCCTGGGCGAAAACATCGCCGACAACGCGGGGCTGTACATGGCTTACAAAGCCTATCGTCTCTCGCTCCGCGGCGGGGAAGCCCCGCTGCTCGACGGCTTGACCGGCGATGAACGCTTCTACATGGGCTGGGCGCAGGCCTGGCGCGCCAAGATACGCGAAAATGCGGCGATCATGCTGATCAAGTCCGACCCGCATTCCATTCCTGAATTTCGCGTCAACGGAAGCGTGGTCAACCAGCCCGGTTTCTACCGCGCATTCAACGTCAAGGAGGGCGACAAGCTCTTTCTGCCGCCGGACCGCCGGGTCGTGATCTGGGGGCCGTCTTCATAGACGCGTCGGGCCGCGACGTCTGGGGGCGCTTGGGTCAGGGCTTGTGCTGCGCCTTCTGTGCGACAGGAAGACCGGCTTCCTTCCAGGCCTTGAAGCCGCCCTCGACGTGACACACGGGCGTCAAGCCCATGTCCTGCAGGGTCGCTGCGGCCAAGCTGGATCGCCAGGCAGACTGGCAATAAAGAATGAACTCCTTGCCCGAGCCGAATATCTCCTTATAGTACGGACTCTGCGGGTCGACCCAGAACTCGAGCATGCCGCGGGGCGCGTGAAGGGCCCCGGGGATCGTTCCCTCTCGTTCGAGTTCCCGGACGTCGCGGATGTCCACGAAAACGGCGTTGGAGTCGCCGAGCTTGGCCTTGGCCTGATCGAGGGTCAGCGTGCGTATCTTCGCCCGCGCCTCTGCGATGAGTTCCTTGTATCCTTTGGTAATCGGCATGCTTTCCCTCCCGGGCGTATGGGCCGGCGCGGCCAAGCACCCGATGATAACCGCTGGCGCCCGGAATAGTCGCGGCGGGCCGGAAAAGTCCGCGATTGATTGCATCGCAACGCAATGCGCCCGAGGAGAGCCAACGCGGGCGCGGGCCGGCGCGGCGCGGCGGCACCGGGATTATTGGCGTTCTCCAGGTGAACTACCGACCGCGTTCGTGGTCTCAAGCCAGGAGACTTCGAAGACAAAAGCCGTTCCTCAACAACGATTCGGAGGGCGCGCGCATGAAATTCCTTCTCATTGGGGCGACCGGAGACACGGGCCGAGAGATCCTCAAACAGGGCTTGGCGCAGGGTCACGACATTACGGCACTGGTCCGCAACCCGTCGAAGCTGGCGGTAGAACATCGCAACTTGCGTGTAATCGCGGGCGACGTATTGAATCTCGTGGACGTCAACGCGGCGATGGCGGGCCAGGAGGCCGTGGTCTGTTCGCTGGGCACGACCGTCACGCTGAAACCCGTCACGCTGTTTTCCGACGGGACACAAAATCTCGTGGATTCCATGGTCTATCACTCCGTCCGCCGGATCATCTGCATCACGGGAATCGGGGCGGGCGACAGCCGGGGCCATGGCGGGTTTTTATATGACCATCTCATCGAACCCACGTTGTTGCGCACGATCTACGAAGACAAGGATCGGCAGGAAGACATCCTTCGCGACAGCGACCTGGAGTGGATCATTGTCCGTCCGGCGCAGTTGACCAAGGGTGAAGCGACCGGCAAGTATCGAGTTCTGCTCGACCTCAAGGGAGTCAAGGTCGATGAAATCGCGCGGGCCGACGTGGCCGGGTTCGTCCTCGAGCAGTTGACGTCCGACGAATTCCTCCACAAGACGCCCCTGTTGACGCGCTGAGGGGCTTAGGACACCGGCTCATCGAGACGCAATTACCCCGCCTCGGCGCCGGACGCCGCCAGTTCCAGGACCTGGGCCGGCGCCGCGAGATTGGCGGCCAAGGCCGGGGGCAATCCATGGCGGCGCACAATGTATTGCGGGTCATTGTAGGCAATCCAAGTCTTGCCGTCGGCGTCTTCCCACACCAACGCCTTGAGCGGCAGGTCGATACCCGCGAGCGGATTTTCCACCATCAGCGGCGTCCCGCCTTTCGGGTTGCCGAAGATCAGCAACTGTTCCGGACGCATGACGAGACCGGCGCGTGCCGCATCTGCGCAGAAATCGATGCGCGCGAATAAAAGGATATTGCGCTGCCGCAGGAAGGATTCGAGCCGGGTAACGGTTTCCGATACGTCATGGTTGGAGGGAATGCGAACGATCCCCAGGTCTGCGCCGGCGATGTGGGTCATCAGCAGTCCTCCTCAATCAACACCGCGCGCGGCGCTGGACTTCCCCGGGGCCTTTCGGTCCATAATCGGGCTTAGAGTCTCGGAACGCCGGCGTTGTTCGGAAAGGCCGACGATCCGAATCATCGAATAACTATATCGCAGGGGGAGTCACATGCGCCAAGAGCGTACCCTCGCGCAAGGTTAGCACGGAGGCCATCCTTGATCTGCTCTGAACGTTCGCTTACATGGACGTTGAAAGTGCCGGTGGCGCTGCTGTGGGCCTATGCCGGTTTAGTCGGAGTCTGGCTCCTGGCCGGCTGGGGCGGTCCCGCGGTCACCGACACTCTGGCCAACTGGAATCCGGCGCCGGCCCAGCTGGCGCTGCTCGCGTACATGGCCCTCAACCTCCGGCGAATGCCTGCGGGCCTGCGCCGGACGGCCTGGTGGCTCGTGTTTGCGGCCGTCGCCATCGACCTGGTCGGGGTCCTGTTCTGGCTGTACACCCTGCCGCCCGAACACCGGCAATACGTGGTGTGGGACGACGCCGTGTTCCTGGTGTATTACCCGGTCCTGGCGCTCGCCTGCGCCCTGTTCATCCTGGACCTGGGCGGCACCTTCCGCGGCTGGCGGGTCTGGGTCGACATGGCGACGCTGGCGCTGGGCCTCGGGGCGACCTTGTGGATCCTTCTGCTCGACCCGGCCATCACCTATGCGATGCCGGTAAGGGGCAAGATGTTCGGGCTCCTGATGTTTGCCACGGCAATTGGCGGACTGATGGTCATGGCGGCCCGCCTGTATACCCAAGTAGCGGACTGGCGGCGGGAGCGGGCGCTCGGCTTGCTCATCGCGGCATTATCGCTGGGCTTCGCCGCCGATATGCAGTGGCTGCGAGCGAAGGTCGCGGACAGCTTTCCCACCGACTCCTGGTTCGACGTCGTCGCCTATTGCGCGTTCAACGCGATGATTGCGACGGCCGTGATGCTGGATCGCCAGCGGGTCGCGGCGGAACCGCGCCTGACGCCCGTCGAGAGCAACAGCTTTCTGCCGACTCTGGCGGTGCTCTTGGCCGTCACCATGCTGTTCGGCGAGAGTGCAGCCCTCGACGGCGTCCGAGGATGGGTCATGACGGCTTGCGCCCTCGGCGGCGCCCTGCTTCTCGCGGCGCGCGAGCTGGGGGTGCGGCATGAGATTCGCGGCCTGCACAATGCGCTGGTGACCATGCGGGCGGAGGCGATCCTCACGGAGGTTACGAGGCGTTCGTCGGACCTGGTGATGATCGTGAACCGCGAGCGGCGAATCGCCTACGTCAGTCCCTCCTCCGCGGCCGTACTCGGCATTGCCTCCTCCGACCTGGTGATGGGCTCGGCGATCGGCTTCCTGGGCCCCGGCAACCAGGCGCGGCTGTCGGCATTCTACGACGACATCGTCAAAGCGCGCCCGGACAGTGTCGAACTGACGGCGGCCTTTGCCACGGCATCCGGGGATCGGAGGGAACTGTCCGTGATCGGCAGCGACCATCTGGACAGCGAGCTGATCGCGGGTCTCGTCATCAACGCCCGCGACGTTACCGTGCAGCGGCGGCTCGAGCGCGAACTGCTCGATGTCGTCGCCCGCGAGCGCGAGCGGCTGGCCGGGGACATGCACGAGGGATTGGGGCAGGAGTTGACCGGCGTGGCGCTGTTGTTGAAGGCCCATGTCAACGAGTTCTCGCCCGCCGATGGGCCGGCGCGCTCGTCGGCAGAGGAGATCATCGCGCACGTGAACAAGTCGATCAAGCTGTCGCGGACGATCGCCCGCGGCCTGTCTCCGCTCCAGGTCGCGCGTGGATCGATCGAAGGCGCCCTCGAAACTCTGTCCGCTGAAATGAGCGCGCAATACGCGGCCACGGTGCAGGTCCAATGCGATGTCGACGGCGCGGCGATCGACGCAACGGCCGCGGATCACCTGTACCGGATCGCGGTCGAGGCCGTGAGCAACGCACTCAGGCACAGCGGCTGCAGCGCGGTGGAGATCGAGCTGTCATGCGATCAACGCGTGTTGTCGCTCTTCGTGGCCGACAACGGTTCCGGCATCGGTCACGGCCGGCCCGCCGACTTCGGCCTGGGGCTGCGCATGATGGGCTATCGTGCGCGTTCCCTCGGCGGATCGCTGCGCATCGAGACCCCAGCTGCGGGCGGTACTCGGGTTCTCGTCACGGTGCCGAGAGAGGGGCTGACGCCGCCGGCATCACGCCGGATCGCGCCTCCAGTGCTTCAGTCGCGGCGGCTGCATTGAAATGCAGCGGCTGGCGCTAATTCCGCGCCGAGGCCGGCTCCATGCGATCCTGAAGCCGCTTGCGATAACGCCGGCTCACCCGCAACCGGATCTTGGAGGCCAACACCACCTCGTACTCCCCGCCGTCCAGCAGTTCCAGCCCCCGAATCCGATCGAGATTCACGATGGTCGAGCGGTGAACACGGATGAACTTGTCTTCGCCCAGGTTCCGTTCGAGATCCGAGAGGGTCCGCCGCATGATGTGCGTATCGTTGCCCACGTGCAGGCAGGCGTAATAGTCCGCCGCCTCGATCCAGTCGATGTCCCCGGCATTCAGGATCACCATCTGGCCCGGGTTCCTGACGACCAGCCGCTCGACCGATTGCCGTTGCGGCGCCGGGTAGTGGGCGAGCTTGTCCTTGGCGCGGGTCAGTGCGCGGGCGAAGCGGGCATCATCGAACGGCTTCAACAGGTAATCGAGCGCGCCGGCGTCGAAGGCACGCAGCGCGTACTCGTCGTAGGCCGTGACGAAGATGACGGTGGACGGCAAGTCGCTGCCCAGCATCTCGAGCACATCGAAGCCGTCGCACTCGGGCATCTGCACGTCGAGGAACACGAGGTCGGGCCTCGAATTGCGCACCTCCGCCACGGCGTCGAATCCGGACTCGCATTCGACGATGGCGCCGATGTCCGGATCACGGCGCAACAGCACCGTCAAATTGCGTCGCGCCAGGGGCTCGTCGTCGATCACGAGAACCCTTATGGCCGCCGGCTGTCGGTCCGGGAAAACCATTCACGCCTCGCCGAGCGGCAGGGTCACCATGACCTCCACCCCGCCGGGACCGCTGTTGCGAAGGCTGAAATCGGATTCGCTGCCATGCAAGATCCGCAGGCGCGTGCGCAGATTGCCGAGACCGATGCCGGTGTCCGTTGCCCGCCCATCCGCCGGCAGGGAGGGGCCGTCGTTGTAGACGCTCAGGCACAGCTTGCCGTCGCGGCGCGCGCCGGCAACACGGACGGCGCCGCCGGCGATGCGCGTGGCAATGCCGTGCTTGATCGCGTTCTCCACGAGCGGCTGCAGCAGCAGGTTGGGCACCGGTGCTTGCAGCAGTTCCGACGGTATGTCCACGCTGACCCGAAGTCGGTCCCCAAAGCGGACTTTCTGAATATCCAGATAGCGCTGCAGATACTCGACTTCTTCCGCGAGCGTAACCTGCGACCGATGGGAATCCTCCGACGCGCGGCGCAGAAACTCGCTGAGTCCGACGATCATGCTGACCGCCGCGTCGTTTCTCTGGTCGCGAACCAGCCCGGCGATGGAATTGAGTGCGTTGAACATGAAGTGCGGCTCCATCTGCCGGCGCAACGCCGCAAGCTGCGCCCGGGAAAGCTGTTCATTGAGACGCGCCGTCTCGGTTTGCTGGAGCGCCATGTTCTCCCGCGAGTCCATCACGAAGGTGATCGTCAGTATCAGCGCGTACACGATCAGGTAGGTCAGAGTCTGATTGAGGAGCAGGCTGCGCCACACCGCGAAGTATGACTCCAGCTGGTGACCCCACGGATTGAACAGCATCTCGAGCACGGCACTCCACGCGGCGGCCACCAGGCTGACCGCGGCGAAAGTCGCGAGATGCACTCCCGCGGTCGAGGCGGTCGTACCTCGAATAATGGGGCGTCGCCGCGCCAGGCCGCTGATCGGCGGCGTGGCCAGCGCCCATGGCAGCCAAGTCGCGAATTCCGTCAGGAACAGCGGCAGCCACGGGTGGTGCCCGCCTTCCGCACGCATCATGAGGACCGTCTGGCTCGCATCCACGAACCCGCCGGCGCACCAGATCGCCACGATCCACAGCCACCGGGTTGAGCGCACACCTGCGAGGGACTCGGTCATGGCCGTCATTTTACGCCATTGCGGGTGCAGGCTCCCACGGATGCAGCGAACCGCCGGCACGATGCAGTAAGCGGTCTGGGTCGGTGCCGCCGCCGCTCCTACACTAGGGTCCGGAATGTCGTGACTCTTGGCTGTGTGCGGCTCTTCGCTGTGGGTGCAATCGACGATGCGTTGGCAGAAGCACTATACGAGGATTGTGGGCGCCCTGCTGCTGGCGTCTTCACCCGCCGGCGCTCTTCGGGCGCAGCATGCATCCGACGATCCGGTCGCCTCCGCGAGCGACGCATTTGGCTTGACCCTCGGGCTCGAGAGCATCGGCATCTATGGCCCTGGCAGCGTGCGCGGCTTCAACCCGCAGACGGCGGGCAACGTCCGCATCGATGGCTTGTACTTCGACCAGCAGGGAGCCCTGTCAAACCGGGTGGTCGAAGGCTCTACGATCCGGGTCGGCGTCAGCGAGGTCGGCTACGCCTTCCCGGCGCCGACCGGCATCGTGGATTTCGATCTGCGGCATCCCGGCACCGGCACACCGAGCGCCACGGTCGTCGCCAGCGCAGGGCCATTCGAGGCTCGAGGCGTGAGCGTGGACGGCAATCTACCCGTGATCGGCAGCGCGCTGCAGCTGCCCATGGGGGCAAGCTATCAGATCAGCACGCAGACGGCGCTCGGTCCCAACGATCCCGGGTATACCTCCCGGGTCGCGAACGTAGGCGCAACTCCCCAATGGAAGCCGAACGATTGGTTGACGGTGCGCGGCATCCTCGACTGGCAGCATACGACACAGGCCAAAACGCTGCCCATCGTCTTCACGGCCGGCGACTTTCTGCCGCCCTACACGCCCCGCGGCTATTTCGGCCAGAACTGGGCCGAAGGCCGGAGCCTGAGCGAAAACTTCGGGGGCATTCTGACGGCCGAACTGAACGCTCATTGGTCGCTGGCGGCCGGCATATTCCGCTCCATAGCCGACAATCCGGTCAGTTACGTCGATCTGTATGTGAATACGCAGCGCAACGGCTCTGCCACGCAGATCATCGTCGCCAATCCGGACCAGATGACCTCGTCGACCTCCGGTGAAGCCCGGATGACGGGGCACTTCGGAACGGGCGAGTGGCGCCAGGACCTCGTCTTGCTGGCACGCGGCCGCGACACGCTCGCGCAGTACGGCGGCTCGGACAGCATCGACGAAGGACCCGCCGGCATCGCCCAGGACGCCCAGGTGCCCGAACCCAGCTTCAGCTATTCGGCACGTACTCACGACCGTACCGAGCTTTCGGGCGTGGGAATCGCCTATCGCGCTCAATGGGACGCGCACGCCGACTTGGCGCTCGGGGTCCAGCAGGAGAGCTATGACAAGAATGTGGATGCTCCCGGTTTTGCGGACGCCCGGCTGTCGGATCGTCCGCTGCGCGTCTACGGATCGGCCGCCTTCGCGCTCACCGACCGGGCCACGGCGTACGCGGGATATACGCAAGGACTGGAGGATTCCGGTGTCGCCCCCGGCAGCGCCGACAATCGCGGCGCCATCCTGCCCGATGCGCGCACCTGGCAGGTGGATACGGGATTGCGCTACTTGCTCACGCCGAAGTTGAAGCTCATTGCGGGCATTTTCGAAATCGAGAAACCCTACTTCAATTTTGACGCCGACAATGTCGACCGCGCGCTCGGCCTGCAGCGGGCCACCGGCCTCGAGATGTCCGTCTCCGGCGAGGTTCTCCGCAACCTCAATGTCGCGGCGGGCGTGTTGCTGGGGGAGGTCAAGATCATTGGACCGAGTCTGCACGCCGAAGGCGTAGGCCCGATCGCCTTCGGCCAGCCTCGCGTCCAGGGGGTGATCAACGCGGACTACAAATTCCCGAATTGGCCGCGGCTCTCCGCCGACGTCGCGGTTTTCCATTTTGGTACTTCCCCGGCAAGCGTCGATGATGTAACGCAGAATCCGGCGCAGACGATCGTGATCCTGGGCGGCCGCTACCGGTTCACGCTAAAAGGCGCCCCGGCCACACTGCGCGTGCAGGTGCAGAATCTGACCAATTTCTACTTTTGGAACATGGGCTACAGCCCAGGATTCTCGCAGTTCCCGCCGCGCAGTTTCTTTGCCTACTTGGCCGTCGATCTTTGAATCGAATCCTACGAAGTCCGTGATCCTCAACCCGGCAACGGTATGAACTCACTGTCTCCCGCGACCTTCCCCATCCGTTGAGCCAGCCAATCGCTCTTCGCCTGCTCAATGCGCTCCTTCCGCGTCGATACGAAGTTCCACCACACGTGGCGGGGACCGATGCTTCCCCCGCCGATGACGACATAGTGCGCGCCACTCGGCGCTTCGACCACCCCCGAGGTCGCCGGCTCGAGCACGGCCATCGTGCCGGGCTCGATGTGCGCGCCGTCCATGGCAAGGCCGCCCTGCACGGCGTAAACGGCGAGTTCGCCCGATCCGGATGCCAGTTCCAAGGTGCTTCCCGGCTTGGCACGAACATCGAGATACAAGGTTTCCGCCTGGGTGTTGACGGGGGATGTCAGCCCGAATGCTTGTCCGATCAATACCCGGACCGCCGAACCGGCGGCTTCCCAAGTCGGAATATTTTGCGACGGCGTGTGAATGAAGGCCGGCTCCACCTCCTCGTCCTGCGCCGGAAGCGCCGCCCACAGCTGCAGGCCATGGATCGAGTGCACTCGCCCGCGCAAATCCACGGGCCTGCGCTCCGAATGGACCACACCGCGCCCCGCCGTCATCCAATTGATGGCTCCCGGCTCGATGCGCTGGACGTATCCCATGCTGTCGCGGTGGATCATCGCCCCCTCGAACAAGTAAGTCACCGTCGCCAGCCCGATGTGAGGATGCGGTCGAACATCGAAGTTGTTTTCGGGCCTGACGTCCATCGGGCCGAAGTGATCGAAAAACACGAACGGCCCTATGCTGCGGTGTTCGGCGGCGGGCAGTACGCGACGCACGATCATGCCGCCGCCCAGATCGTGCAATCGCGGCGTCAGGACCTTGATCCTCGGCACTGGGATTCCTATTTCATGGGACTTGTCATTCAGGGCCCGGCCCCCGTCTCGCGCCGGCTGGACTCGAACAAAAACCACGTGCGCCGCTCGGTCTCGTCGATCCAGGTCTCGATCAAGCTGGCCGTGGCGATATCGCGGAGTTCGTCCACGACCTCGTGCACTTCACGCAAACGGGCGGCCAATGTCTGATTGTCCTCGCGCAATTCGGCCAGCATGTCGAGCGGCTCCACATACTCGGCGTCGTTGTCCTTGACGCGTTGGATTCGCGCGATGTGCCCGATCGACCGCAGCGTCCCGCCGCCCGTTTTGCGGATGCGCTCGGCAATCGGGTCGGTCATCGCATACAGTTGGTCGGCCTGTTCGTCGAGCAGGAGGTGATAATCCCGGAAATGCGGCCCGCTCATGTGCCAGTGAAAGTTCTTCGTCTTCAGATACAGGGCGAATACATCGGCCAGGACGCCATTCATGCTGCCGGCGATGTCCTTGGACGCTTTTGCGCCGAGATCGGTCGGCGTGATCAGGGGCGCTTCTCGTCGGCGCATCAAATCATGACGTTTGCTCGACTGCTGATTGGGCATGTGTACCTCTCCATGCATGGGTGTCTTGCCGGCAGGAATGCGCGCAATTCCAACATTAACGCGTGCCCGGTCACGCTGTCATTGGCGCCGGAAGATTTGACCACCCCTCGGCCGCCGGCACCGGCCGAGCGCGCGAGGCGCCGCTCATGCCGCTGCCGCGACGCCGCCGTAGCTCAGGGCTCGGCTTCACCGGTCAGCGCTACAAAGGTCGCCGAGCCGTCGCGCACAATCCGCAGAAGGACGGGTTCATGGGGCGTCGGCTTCCCCACCGAAGACAGGTCGGCCGCCTCAATCAATTGTTTCGTGCCGAGGTGAGTAATGAGATCGCCGACCTGGAGTCCCGCCAAAGCGCCGGGCGCCGACGGCCGCAGTTGGGTGACAATCAGCCCCGTGGGTTCATCGTTGGCCTTGATCGCGTTGCGAATCGCCGACGTCGTCACGGCGACCCCGATTTCGAGCGATGGCACCCAGGTGTCCTGGGCGCCCGTCAGCGTCGGATCGCCGGGCGGCTCAGGGAGCCGGCCAACCTTCAGCGCCACGGACTCCTGCACGCCCGCGCGCACGATGGTCAGCGTCACCAGCGTGTCAGGGACGAGCCGCGCCGCGATCTTGCTGAGGTCACCAAAGGTCACCGCCTCGGAGCCGACGGTGAGGACGACGTCCCCGATACTGAGCGTGTTGAGGGAGGGTCCTTGCGCGTCCACCGCGGTGACGAGGATGCCTGCGGACGTTTGCATATTGAGAGCCTTTGCCAACTTGGGCGTCATGGGCTGCGCTGAAATTCCCAGGTAACCCCGGTCGACCCGACCATGTGCCTCGAGTTCACGAACGATCGCCGCAACCGTCTCCGCCGGGATTGCAAATCCGAGCCCGACGGATCCACCGCTGGGCGAGAGGATCGCCGAGGTCACGCCAACAACGGTTCCGTCGACCGACAGAAGCGGGCCGCCGGAGTTGCCTCGGTTGATCGACGCATCCGTCTGCAGAAAATTGACGTAAGGATCCTCCTCGAGCGTTCGGCCTCGGGCGGAAACGATACCGGCGCTTACCGATTGGCCCAACCCGAATGGATTACCGATCGCGAGGACCGCATCCCCAACCGATACCGACTCCGACGACCCCAGGTGAAGCGGCTGCAAACGGCCCGCCTCCACGCGGAGCAGCGCAATATCGGTGACCGCATCGGCACCGACGATCTTCGCGACGACCTCTCGTCCATCAGACAGCCGTACTCGCACGCTGCTGGCGCCGACGATGACATGCCGATTCGTGACGATGAGACCGTCCTCACGAATGACGAACCCCGAACCAAGAGCTCCGGACGCGCCTTCTTCACGCCCTGCGTCACCACCCGGCGCAGAGAGCAGGCGTCTGAGAATGGCGGTCGTCCCATTGGGATCCGTGTCGGCTGCCGCTCGTCTCTCGGCACGCAATGCAGCGCGATCCGCCGCGCTGATACGCGTCTGTACCACGAGTATGGTTACTACGCTGGGCGCGACCCGTCGGACGAGCGCGGCATACCCTGTCGGCACGGCGGCATCGACAGGACCCATCAGCAGGCCCGCAAGTGCGACGACGGTCAACCGAAGGGTGAACATGGGAGCATTGGATGGTTTATCGATCGCTAACGGACAGCGCAGCCGCGGCGCGGCCCAGGCAACTCCGCGCTTGTCATCAGGGCCTACATGATAACGGATACTATAGCCTCGTTGGGTTCGGTGGCGCACGGTCGAGGCGAGACCATCGAGCCTACGATGGCGGGAATACGGGAGTTGAACCATGAACATGACACTCAGCATCGCGCCCCTCGTGGCGCTCATTGCCGGCATCTTGATTCTCGTGGTGCCGCGCCTTTTGAATTACATCGTCGCCATCTACTTGATCGTCACGGGGCTGCTCGGACTATTCGGCACCGGAAACATGCATTTTCATTGACGGTTCGAATCCTCGGCGTCGAACACCACTTTGCCGCCCACCATCGTGAGCAGGGCCCGGGTCTTGCCGATGTCTGCGGCGGCGACGGTGAAGATGTCCTGGGAGAGGACCACCAAGTCCGCGTATCGGCCCTTGGTGAGCGCGCCGATGCGATCGTCGGCGAAAGCGGCGTATGCCGCGCCCCGGGTATAGGCGTCGACGCCCTCGCGCACCCCGATGCGCTCCTCCGGATAGTAGATCTTGCCGAGCTGCGGCAACGCTCCGCCCTGCTGTGCACCGTCGAAGGGAGCGGTCTCGATGCCGACGGTATCCGGCGAGCGCCAGATTTGACGCGTCACCGCCTGTTGGATGTTCACGAACGGATCGGGCGGCCACATACAGGGCCAATCACTGCTGAAGGCAAGCTGCGCACCGGCGCCGAGCAGGCTGTGCCAACGGTCCGACGGCGTCGGGTCGCCCGGGTCGTAGCTCGTGCCCGCGTCGGCGCAGCAGAACGCCGGCTGAACCCCCGCGATGACGCCAAGATGCGCCTGGCGCGCCACGTCCTCGTCGCTGATCACGAAATCGTGCTCGATGCGCAGGCGGCGGTCGCGCGCGCCATTGATTCGCACGGCACTCTCGTAGGCGTCGAGCGCGAGGTGCACCGAATCGCGCCGCTCGGCGTGCGACATGATCTGATAGCCGCGCTTGTCGAGCTCGAGCACGAGCGCCCGGTACTCGGACGCTCGATAGACGAGCGGCGGATACATGCCGGAGCTGCCGTCCACGAAGAACTTGACGGCGTTGGCCGATACCCACTCGTCGTGATAGCGGGTTCTCGCCGTTTCCAGATCGGCGAGCAGCTCCGGCGTCAAGTGGTGGGGCACGGCGACGGCCCCGAACGCCGTGCGGGTTCTGACCGTCAGCTCGCCGCGATCGCGCAGCATCCCGTACAGCTCGATTTCGGCCAGATCGCCCGTGGCATTGACGATGCTCGTGATGCCGAACCGGTTGAGATAGCGCATGCCGTCGCGCAGCAGCGCGAGCTTCTCCTCGGTGCTGAGCGCGCGCACCACGGCGCCGTTCACGACTTCCTGGCCTGCTTCGAGCAGCAGCCCGGTGGGATGGCCGCTGGCATCGCGAACGATATTGCGCTCCTCGTCCGGATCCGCGACCGGCTCGTCCGTGATCCCGGCCATCGCAAGCGCGCGGCTGTTGACCCACAGCGAGTGCTCCGTGGAGTTGTGAACGATGACGGGCCGGTCGCTCACGGCCTGATCGAGCAGTGCGCGGGTCGGGGCGGCCGGGGGTTCCGAGCTGAAATCGGCGCGCCCGATCAAGACGCGGCCGGGATGGCTGGCGGCGTAGGAACGCACGGCCGCGATGAGCGCGTCCGGCTGCGCCGGCGTGATGCTGTGCTCCGGCGTGGAAAGATTGAAACCGGCGATCTCGAGCGCACCGAACAGCAGGTGCACATGCGCGTCCACGATGCCGGGAATGACCGTCCGGCCTTTCAGATCCATCTGGCGCGCTCGTCCATGCCAGCGAGCGATCAGAGAGCGGTCGGACCCGGTCTCGACGATGCGCGCGCCGTCGATGGCCGCGGCCTGCGCCCAAGGCTGCGCCGGATCGCCCGTGTAAATGTGCCCGTGCATCAGCAGCAAAGCCGGCGCCCCCACGGCCCGAGCCGCCCCGCCCAGCATCGCCAGGCCAACCCGCATCCCCCATCGCCGACCGGCCATCAATTCGGCTTCTTGAAGCGAAACAGGAATTGATCGGTGTGACCGCGCACGGACGGGTCGAATACTTTCAGGGTGTGATCGTCGGCCTTGTTTGCAAGAATCGAGCTCTCGCCATCGAGCTTAAAGCCCGCTGCCAGCACATCCGTCTTCACTCTTGCCGGGTCGATCCGGTGCAGTGTCTCGGTTGCGCCGATGCCGGAGCCCGCCATCGCCGCATGATCCAGGATGACATACACGCCGCCCGGCTTCAGGGCGGCAAAAACCGCCTTGTTGAACGCGGGGACATCCGCCGGTCCCATGAACTTGTCGTACAGGTCGTGATAATTCTGCCGAATGAACACGGCATCGAGCCCCGAGGGCAATGCCGATCCGATGGGCTGCTCGATCACCACGACGTTGGGCGATTGACTCGCCAGCGCTTTCATGTGCGCCAATGCATCGGGATGGACCTTGGCGACTTCGGCCGCCACCACAGCGTATACCGTTCCGGACGGCCCGACGGCCTGCGCAAGCGATGCCGTAAGGCGCCCCGCGACGATGTCGGCGATTTTGTCGCCTTTCTTTAGTCCGATGAATTCGACGACTTCGGGCGCCTTCCAAGCGGGATCGGGCATTGGTGCGGCGGATTGCGGCCAGGCGCCGGTAGCGCCGCCCAGGGAGATAGCCAACGTCAAAGATAATCCGAGCTTTCGCATGTGCCGATCCTTCTAGGTGGTTTCACAGCAGGCAGCGTGATTGGCGGGTCGATCTTGAATCCGATGTTGCCATTGTCTCTTTGACAAGGACTCGTTTCAACAAGGATCGAACGGCTGCGCCGGCGGTGCGCGCCAGGCTGGTTCCCGTCCACCCAAATGCCGAGCGGGGCCGTTAGCGCTGGAGGGACAGTGCGCGCAACGGGGATCCCATTCTCGTCGTTGAGGCGATCAGCCGCGAGGCCGCGGGGACCGGGTCATGGGCCGGAGTCGCCGCACGATGAATCACGCTGCGGCGCTGCACCCGCGGCAGTTCGAGGAGATCCGCGATCTGCGACCGTTGCGCCATGGCGTCGCGAAAGCCGCGGCGGATGAGGCTCTTGCAGTACCATTCTTCCGTCAGTAGATAGCTCGTCACGCTGCCGCCGTCGCGCAGCGCACCGACGGCCCGCAGCAGCACTCGGATGGCCGGGGGCAGGCGGTGGCTGCGGATCGCCGCGAGCGTGTCCAGAGGGCGGCGCGGATTGACGGCCAATGCCTCCACGAGCCGCTGTTGCAGGCCGGAGCGCTCGCGGACTCTGGGCGGAATCAGCGCCAGTGTTTCATTGACCTGCTGCAAGCGCTCGAGATCGGACTCCAGAGTGTCCGCGAAAATGCTGTCGAACAGATGCCGGCTGATCTGCCCGAACGAGGGGTGGGCCGCCTGCGGGTCCAGGGAGCTGTCCAGACCTGCGCAGCGGCCAACACCGATGATGAGCACCCTCTCGGCGCCCAGGTGGATGGCCGGGCTGATGGGGGAGATCTGCTGGATCGCGCCGTCACCGAAGTACTCGTCGCCGATGCGCTCGGGCGGAAACATGAACGGGATGGCCATAGAGCCGATGAGATGGCGCGGCTCGAGGGAGGTGCGCACCCCGCGGCGGCGCGCACACGTCCAGGGCTGCAGATTCTCCCGGCCCTCGAAGAAACTCACCGACTGGCCGGAATCGTAGCTCGACGCGGTGACGCAAAGTGCATCGAGGTGATTCTCGCGTATGGCTGCGCGTACTGCCGGAAAATCCACCAGGCGAGGGACCAACTCGCGCAAGGGCGTGTTGTCGAGCAGGGACACGGGCCTCCCCTGCTTATCGCCTGCCAGAGCCGTCCACGCCCAACGTGCGACCTGCCGCGCCACACTGGCCGCATCGGATCGATGCACGCTGGAGCCGTGGAGCGCCGCCCAGGCCTGCATGGCGCGCTCCACGCCGCGTCCAAAGTTGGCCGCATCCTGGGCGATGATTGCCGCATTCAATGCGCCGGCAGACGTTCCACAAATGATGCGAAAGGGACTCGGCGCTCCGGGCGGGAGCAATCGCGCCACCCCCGCCAACACGCCCGTCTGGTACGCCGCCCGTGCTCCGCCTCCGGTCAGGATCAGTCCGATCGTAGGGCGTTTCACTGCCTTCCAGGCGAATTTGAAGAGCATGGCATTCTCCGCCGCTTGAGCTCCCGAGCCGACACCTGGATTATGCGCATGACGCGCGCGGCGCACTGTCGGATGCGACCGTGCGAGCCCACAGTCCCGTCCTACAACGAACGCCGGCCGCTGCGCGCTCAACCGCGGCGGCCACACCCGCTGCATTCCCGGCCGTTCATTGGCCCCGTATTGATCCCGGCGAAATAACCGGGCGATACTGCGGTTCCCGGTGGACCGTCCATGGATACGCGCGCACGGGAGACGATGATGGCGGATCGAGTGCTGGTCTTTTATGGATCCTACCGGGCCGATAGAGCGGGTATTCGACTCGCCGATTTCATTGTGACCGGGCTTGGCGCACGCGGCGCGGCGGCGGAATTGGTCGACGCCAAGGCCGTGGGATTGCCCATGCTCGATCGAATGTACAAGGAGTATTCGGCCGGCTCCGCGCCGCCGGCCATGGAGGCGCTGGCCGCCCGCATCCGCGCCGCCGACGCCTTCGTCTTTGTCGTCGGCGAATACAATTGGGGAATTCAGCCGGGCCTGAAAAACCTCACGGACCATTTTCTGGAGGAATGGTTCTGGCGTCCGGCGGCGATTGCCAGCTATTCCGCCGGGCGGCTCTCGGGCGCAAGATCCGGGGCACTTTGGCACGGAACCTTGTCCGAGATGGGCATGGTCGTCATTTCCAGCACCCTAGCCGTCGGGCCCATTACCCACACGCTGAGCGCGGACGGCGTCCCGGTCGGCGAGCCGGGACAGGCGCTGGAGCGGGCTTTTCCGAGGTTTGCCGACGATTTGGCATGGTGGACCGAGGCCGCCCGAACTCAGCGCACCCGACGACCGCCCCCCTATTAGGCCGGGCGCCAATGCGCCCTCGCGCGCGGGTCGCGCGCGAGGGGCGATTTTGCTACATGTCGAACGCCTCGGCGACCTCCACGGAGCCGCCGCGGGTGAGGAGCGGACAGCCCTTGGCCTTTGAGACCGCATCTTCGTAGTCCTTCGCCTCGATCAGGCTGTAGCCCGAGACCGGATTGGCGCCGCCGTCCTTGGTGACGGAACTGCCCTTCACAGTCCAGGACTTGCCAACCGGGTTGCCGCCGTTGATCACCGCCTTGCCCATGGAGCCGAACCACTGGCCCCACTCGGCCATGGCCTTCTCCTGAGCTTCCTTGCCGCCGGGATGCCCGGCGCCGTGATTGTGATAAACAAAGAGATACTTTGCCATTTTGATGACTCCGCATGGTTTAGGGGCAGGATGGAGCCTATCACCAGTCATGGCGCCCACCATTGGTGAAAATACCCCGATGAAGCGCGGCTCCGTTGTAGACTGTCTACAATCGCCGCCATGTCCGACTACCACGCCAATGCGCTCGCCGATGCCCTGAGCCGGGTCGCGATCAGCCCCTTCTTGGCGGCGACCATTGGCCGGGTTGCCGATGGCGTGCCGGCCATCGAGGGACGGCTACAGCAAGCGGTGTTGGACGAAGTCCCCGCTTTCTCGAAATCGAGAAACCCCGATATCTTGCCCGAACTCGCTCTGCATGGCCGGGCCCATGTGCAGGAAATCTTGCGGCTGCTGCGCAGGGGCGGCCTCGGGGATTTCGATTTTGTACATGAGCACGCCCGTCGGCGGGCGGAGCAACGCTTCCCCATGGAAGCGACCTTGCATGCCTACCGCAGCGGCCACAAGGTGCTGTCGCGATGGCTGCGCGACTCGGTGCTCGCCGTGGCCTCGCAGGCGCAGGGGGGACAACACGCAATGGCGGCCATCGCCGATTTCGCGATGGAGTACACGGACGCCATCAGCACGGCGTTCGCCGGCACCTATTCGTCGCATTCGCTGCTGCTCGCGGACGTCGCGGGCGATCAGCGATCGCAATTGCTGAGTATTCTCTTGGAGGGCCACGACGAGGCGGATGTGCGCGCCGAGCGAATCCTGCGCGACGCGGGATTCCTCGACGAACGTCAATCGTACTGTGTCGCGCTCGCTTGCGCGGTCGATCCCGCCGAGATGCAGAATGCCTCTCGCGCCCGCCGGCTGGCCGATTCAGTCGACAAGATCGTGGCGGAATTGGGCGTGCGCCGGGTCATCGATGTGCACTCGAACAAGGTGGCCATGGTCGTGGCCGCTGTCCGCCGGGATTCCGGCTGGACCGCGCCGCGCAGGTCGCTGTCCAAACGGATCGGCGCCGCACTTTCATTCGTCGGCAATGCGGCTCTCATCGGCGTCAGCAACGATGCTCCGTCCACATCGCACATTCCCACCGCCCTTCGTGAAGCCGACTCGGCGCTGGAGCTCGCCAGCGTCGGCCAGCGTGTGATGCAGTTCTCCGAGATCCCGCTGCGGCGCCTGCTATTGCACATCGCAGGCGAGGAGTTTCGCCGCGTGTTGCCCGCGTGGGCTCCTGATTTTCTCGCCGCCGACGAGGCCGCGGGCAGCGCGCTTACCGCAACGCTGCGCGCCTATGCCGGTGTTGACATGAACATCTTGAAGGCCGCGAAGGTCTTGGCCGTGCACCCCAATACCATCTACGCGAGATTGCAGCGCATTTTGGATATTTCGGGGCTGGACGCGCGGTCGTTTCATGCTCTGGCCGATCTCCTCACCGTGTGTGACTGTCGCGGAGCCCGGCGGAATGGTTGAAACGTGAGCCGCGGCGTGCCGATCGGCGACTTCACCATTACTACTTGCCGGGGTTCGGCGCGGTCATCGACTTGACGACGTCGGCGAGCTGGGAAAGCGCCGCCTTGTCTTCCGCGCTCACCGGGGCGGCGTTCTTGCACCGGGGGTCGGTCCGCTGCAGGGCCCCGCTCATGGCAATCGTGATAGGAATGGGCGCGCAGCCGTGGGTGGTGCCGCATACCAAATCCCACTGCGGTTGGGCCGCGGCGTGGCAGCCGAAGCAGTTTCCACCGAACCGGTTCTTGACGTCCGCGAAGCCGCGGGTGCGAATCGTGGACCCATTTGCGGAGACATCGAGCTCGAAGAACTCCCAGTCGTGCGTCACCGGGTTGAAGCCCTTCTCGCGTTTCACCATGACCTCGGTCGGCACGAGCTGAACGACCGATCCGACCGGATACACTCTGCCGGTGGTCGATTTCGCCGCTCGGACGGTGCCCTTGAGATCCCCGGCCAGATTATCCACGTAGAAATGACCGATATGCGTCATCTCGGTCATGCAACGAAATGATTTCTCGCTGATCGGGAACGCGGAGGCATCCGCCGGCAGCGCGATGGACGGGCCCAAGAGAAAGAAGACGGTGCCGACGCCCCATGCACACATCGCACGAACGCCTGTTCGCGCGATCCTCATCGCATCACTGCACGGAATCCGGCCGTTTTTCCGGCATATGTCGCGTATAGCCATGAATGTGACCCTCATGTGAGAGAAAACTACATCTTCAACCGATCCATCCACTCCAGCAGTTCGCGCTCGGCCTCGTTGCCGCCGGCGAAGACCCGGCGCAACGCGCCATGCGACTCCGGCCGATGCTGGTTCAGCTTCAACTTGCATTGCAAGTCGGTGATCTCCAGCTCGAATCCCACGATCATCGCCATCATCTTCGAATGATAATCCTCGCTGAGCGAGCGCCACTGTGCACGATAGGCGGGCTCATTGTCGGCAATCAGCTTATCGAGCATTTGGGCCATCTCCGCACCCGCGCTCAGCAACCGCACGCGCACGCGGCATTGAACCGCCAAATAGTTCCAAGTCGGCACCCGCATGGTGTCGGGATAGACCGTGGGCGACATATACGCGTGCGGACCCAGATAGCTCACGAGAGCCGTACCTCGTGCCTGCAGATACTTCCAATGCGGATTGGCCCGCGCCACATGCCCGAGCAAGGAGGGCCAAGGCTTGCCGTCGCGCTCGCCCACGTCCACGTGCAATGGCAGGTAGGTCACGAACGGTTGCCCGTCGTCGTCGTTGCAGATCAGGGTGGCGAAGGAATGCCGGCGCATCAGCTCGACGGCAGCGGAAACATCATCGCTCTTGAACTGTGTTGGGATGTACATGGCGGGTACTCAGATCCGGTAGTCAATATCCGCGCCGATCGTGCGCGGTTGGTTGTCGGCTACCCGGTCCCATCATCCGGCTAGCGCTTGAAGCTGAAGTCGAGCCCAATGGTGCGCGGCTGGGCGGTGAGGACGCGGTTGTAATCGGGGTTGGCCAGGTTGAGCGTCGTCATGTTCTCCAGGGCCGGGTGACGATTGGCCAGATTGGTGCAGAACAGCGCGACATTCCAATCCGAGCTGGATTGGACGCCCATGCGCAGATTGACAAGGGCGTAACCCGGCAGGCTCCACATCTGCCCCTGGTTGATGGCCACCAGGTCGTAACGCTGTCCGGTGTAGGTGTAGTCGAGGTGGCCAACCAGGGACAGAAGACCATTCAGTGCATGGAGGTAGTCGAGTCCGATGTTCGCCGTGTATTCGGGTACGTCCGGCAGCACCGTGGACGTCGGGGCTCCCACCGGCTGCCCCTGCAAGACAATCGTGTAGTGAGGTCCTGGAGATAGCGTGGCATGCGTGTATGCGCCGGACGTCGACAGCGTGAATCCGCGCGCCGAGCAGGGCTTTGAGCTCGATCTCGCCGCCATAGATCTTGGCATTGCCGGCATTGTCGAACAGCGGATATCCGAAGGGCAGTTCTTCCAGCTGAATTTGCGTCCAATCCTCGTAGTACACACTGGCATTCAGGGTGAGGCGGCGGTCAAGGAACCGGGCCTTCTCGCCGACCTCGTAGCTCCAGAGGGAATCGGATTTGTACGAGGTCGGCCACTTGGTATATCCGAAGTTCGCCGGGGCATTGGGGGGCGCGAAATTCGGCAGTGGCTGATTGCCGCCGCCGGGACGAAACCCCTTCGTCGGCCGTGGCGTACACCATCAAGTCCTTGCTGAATTCATAGGACAGGTTGAGCTTCGGATCCACCCCGTTCGCTGATTGCGAAACATTGGTGGTTGAGGGGGTCGCACCGCCCAGGGGAGAACCCCACCCGGCAAAGTACATGGACAGATCGCTGGTGTAGGAGAACAAACGCAGGCCGGCGGTGGCCTTGAAGGCGGGGGTCACGGCCCAAGTGCCCTCCCCGAAAAGAGCCCACTGCCGAATATGCGCCGGCTCGTTCAAGCCCCAGACCGTGGTGGTGGCGGCGGGGGTCGTGAAATTGGAGAAGTCCACATAGGAAAGATTGTTCTGGCTCTGCGTGTTGAGCTGCCACTGCGATTTGAAGTCCGAGTAGAACACGCCGGCCACGCCTTTGAGCGGACCCTCCGCAGTGGATGCGACGCGTATCTCCTCGCTGAATTGGCTGGACGGGTCCGTTTCCGTGCCCACCACGGGTCCGGAGCCGACGCCGTTGGCGCCGTAAAACGGCAGCTCACCGCAGGCGGGTGCGATCGAGATGCAAGTGAAGGGATTTTCGAAGGACTCGCTGGTGTCCTGGGTTTGCTCGGAACGCCGCGTCCAATGGGCCGTGACCGACGTGAGGTCGAAACTCGGGGCGTGGTAGTTGGCCGTGAGGGCGCCGAGGGTAAACTGGTCCGAATAGGGCTCGGCAATGTCGAAAGGCTGGTAATGCGCCATGGTACCCGGCACCGAGTCATAAGCGCTCGGCCCGTCCTGAGTCACGCGCTGGTAGAAAACCGTCGGCGTGAGCGTGAAATTGTCCGTGACCTGCCACAACAGCGTGGCGCGCGCTCCTGCCAAATGCTCGGCGTTCGATTGCCTGTAATCCTCTGCGACCTGGGCGCCCAGTACATTGCCGCGGATGAATCCGGTGGGATCAGGCTGGGGGAAATTGGAGAGCACGATCCGATCGATCCAGCCGGACGTGTGGCTGTCCGTGCCCACCAGGCGCAGGGCCACCTGGTTGTCGACCAGCGGCAGGTTGACCATGCCGTTGACCGTGTAGTTGAACCCTCCGCCTTGGGTCTCCGAGGTGGTGGCTGCACCCGATACGTGAAAGGCCTGGGTATCCGGTTGGTTGGTGATGAGCTTGACCGTTCCACCCATGGAGCCCGCCCCATAAAGTGTGCCCTGGGGGCCGCGCAGCACTTCGGCCCGGTTGAGGTCATACAACGACGGATCGATGACCACCTTGCCGTTCTGCGCCGATGCGGGTGCCGTCATCGGCACATCGTCGAGGTAAAAGCCCACGGTGGGCGAGTTGCCGCCCGAACTCGTCATGCCGCGCATTTCGAATTCCGTCTGGCCGGGGCCGTTTTCCTTCATCGAGATCCCAGGGGTCTCCGAGGCGAGGGTGGAGAAATTGACGATGCCGCGCGCGGCCAGGTCTGCTCCCGTGACCGCCGTGATGCTGATGGGGGTGTCCTGTACGGTGGATGCGCGCTTCTCGGCCGTGACGACGATTTCCTCGAGGCCCACCGCCTCCGCCGGCGCTGCGGCGCCACTCTCGGCCTCGGTTGCGTCGACGAGCGTCGGCGCCAACCAGAACACCATCAGCCCCATTCCCATTCCGGCAAGATATCTAATGCGCATTGATCGGTTATTCCCCAATTTTTTAACGTCGTTTCGCCGACTTATTCTCGAATTCCCAACACCGCATCGGCCGTCGAAGTTTACGCCGCTACGGAGCTTATTCAACCGGCAGCTTGTTGTTTTGGCGCTGATCGGCCGCCGGATCGCAGGAAACGCAGCACCGGAGCGCTCAGCGACGTATCCCCGGTGTTGATCGAATACACCTGCGTCAGGTGGTTATGGCCGCGGATCACCTTAAGCTCCGGAGCGAATCGGTGGTGGGACACCAGCCGCGCGAACAATTCCCCGGCCTGAACCTGCATCTGCAGCAGATCGAGTTCGGCGTAGGTGATCAACAGCGGGAACGGATCACTGTCGATGAGCTCGACGACCGACATCGACGGATAGCGCTCGAAGTCGGATCCGAAATACGCTTCGTTCCTCGGGTCCGGCGTAGGCACGCCGAACTGCGCGCGAGCCAAGCGCTCCAGATGCACGTTGTAGACGCCGGAGATGAGCGCGGCACCGGCGATCGACAGGCCGGCGGGCGGATGAAAACGGCGCAGCAAAGTGGCGGCCGCCACGTGCGCCGCCCCCGCGGACTCCCCGAGCAGCCATATTCGCCCGGGGTCTCCCCCGTGCTCGGATGCGTTCGCCCGTGCCCAGTCGAGGGCCGATCCCACATCCAGAGCTCCCGCCGGCCATTGGTGCGCCGGTCCCAGGCGATAATTCGGCACCAGAGTGAGAAAGCCCTCACGGGCAAAACACAGCCCGGCATTTTCCCGCTCCCGCTTGTCTCCACGGACAAATCCGCCGCCGTGGAACACCAGCAATACGGGCATCGATCCCCCCGCTTCTTGGGCGCGGTAGATATCCAGGCGGTGCCGGTCATCCGGCCCATAGGCGATGTCACGGCGTACCTCGACGCCGGCGCGCGACTGTCCTGCCAGCAGCGGCGCATAGATTTCCTGCGTTGCGCGCACATCCAGCACCGCGCCCTGCGCGCGGATGCGCGCCTCGATCGCCGGCGGCGGCCCGCCGGACAGACTAGCTGGTCTAGATCCCATGCTGAGCCCCGCTCAGTTGAGCACCGCCGGCGGCTTGTGGAAGCGCCCGCCCTGCATGATGGCCAGCAGCTTCGCCCTGTCCTGAAGCAGCGACACGTCCTGCGTCGGATCGCCGTCGATCAGCAGCAGGTCGGCGAGGTAACCCGCCCGAACCTGGCCGAGCTCATGGCCCATGCCCATGATCTCGCCGCCGAGCTTCGTTGCGGCCAGCAGCGCCTCGGTGGGCGTGTAGCCGAAGTGCCGGACGAACAGTTCCAGATCGCGCGCGTTGCGCCCGTTGGGATTGAACGGGAATCCATAGTCGCCACCCGGCAGCACGCGGATGCCGCGCTTTTTGAGCTCGGGTACCAGTTTCATCTGGTGATCGAGGACGACGCGGGCATCCTCCTTCATATGGCGCATGTCGAAGTGAGGTGGCGGCGTCGCATCGAGCGTCGCCTGAACGATCCCGACCGTGGGCGCCACGAAGATGTCCGCCTTCCGGGCCTCCAACAGGTCAAGCGCCTCGCCGTCGGCGTAGGTGCAGTGGTAGAGCACCCGAAAGCCATTTCGCAGGCCCATCTTGATCGCCTCGGCGGCATGCGCGTGGCCGGTCAGCCAAACGCCCGAGGCCCGTGCCTGTTCGCCGGCGGCCCGCACTTCATCCTCCGTATAGAGCAGTTGCATCGAGGCGCCCGGCGCCAGGGCGCTTTCCCCCGAGAGCAGGAACTTGACCGCCTTGGCGCCCAGTTCGGCGCAGCTCTTCACGAAGGCTCGCACCGCCTCCGGCCCGCGCCCATGGTCCGGGGCGCCGCCCGACTTCAGCGCCTCGTTGGTGCTGGGCGGTTCCCGCTCGATCGAGGAGGGCACGAGCCGCGGGCCCGGCATCCCGCCCGAATCGATGCAGGCCTTCAACACGACCTCGACGGTCTTCGCCAGGGCACCGCCCGAATAGGCGCTGGTGAATCCG
The DNA here is from genome assembly GCA_963707765.1 of uncultured Gammaproteobacteria bacterium. GTDB lineage: Bacteria > Pseudomonadota > Gammaproteobacteria > Steroidobacterales > Steroidobacteraceae > Bog-1198. The sequence goes on from CAVPQZ010000001.1 coordinate 2,416,422, forward strand.
TGGTCCAGCAGGATTCGCGCGTTGCGCGCCGTGTTCAGCACCAGATCATCGGCCGGCAGCGCCATCCCGGGGACGAAACGCTCCACGGAACTGGGCCAGGACAGGTGCGCATGCGCCTCGACCAGACCCGGCATCAGGGTGGCGCCGCGGCCGTCGACGGTCACCAGGCCCGGCGGCCGTGGCAACGGCGATTCGCCCGATCGGGTCGCAGAGATGCGATCGCCGTCGACGAGCACCTCGCCGGCGTAGGGCGGCGCCCCCGACCCGTCGAACACGCGAACGTTCGTAAACAGCGTACCCATCGGAATCCTCCAGATCGCCTGCCGGATGCGCCCGGCACGGTCATCATAAGACAAATCCTTCCTGCCGCAGCTCGGCCGTCACTTCCTCGATCGCTTCGCGCAGCGTATCGACCAAAGTATCGCATTGCCCACGAGTCAGCGTGAGCGGCGGCGACATGATGTCGAGATGGCCGAGCGGGCGAACCAGCAGGCCTTTTGCCTCGCATTGTTGCGCAATCCGCCGCGACATGTTGGCGGCCTCCGGCACCGGCACCCGGGTGGCCTTGTCCGCCACGTACTCCACGCACATCATGAAGCGTCGGCCGCGCACGTCACCGACCAACGGCAGCGAGGCGAGCTCCTTCAGGCGCGATTCAAAGTAATCGCCTACATTGCGGGCATTTCCCAGCAGATCCTCCCGCGCGATGATCTCGATGTTCTTGAGCGCCGCCGCGCAACACACCGGATGGCCCGCGTAAGTGAAGCCGTGGGTGAACCAGGCCTCTGGATCCGGCGCCGAGATCGCCTCGTGGATCTGATCCGAGTAGATCGTCGCGCCCAACGGCAGGTACCCCGACGTCAGCCCTTTGGCCGCGACCAGCATGTCCGGCTCGATGCCGTACTCATCGTAGGAGGCAAACCAGTGGCCGATTCTGCCGAACCCGGTTACCACCTCGTCGGCGATGAAAAGAATCCCATGGCGCGCCAGCACCTCGCGCATCCGCGGTAAATATCCGGGCGGCGGCGGCACCACGCCCCCCGCCCCCTGGATGGGCTCGGCGATGAACGCGGCGATATTCGCGGCACCGATGGTGCGAATCGCGGTTTGCAGCTCCTCCACGAGCTGATCGGTGAATTGCGCCTCACTGATGCCGTCCGGACGCCGATAGGCATACGGCGCCCTCAGATGGTGAACGAGGCCGTCGATGTAGCGAAAATGGGGCGAGCGGTCGCCCTCGCGGTTCCCGAGCGTCATGCCGAGATAGGTAGATCCGTGGTACGAATTGAACCGCGACAGGATGATGCGCCGATTCGGCTCGCCCCGGCGCGAGTGGTAAAAATGGGCGAGACGAATCGCGGTGTCGTTCGCGCAGGAACCCGACATCGAATAGGCGACATGATTGAGCGGCCCGGGGGCGAGTTCGGCAAGCTTGGCGGCAAGTTCGGCGGCCGGTTCGTTGGTGCAATCCGTGAAGGTGTTGGAGTAACTCAGCTTCAGCACCTGCCCGGCAATGGCCTGCGCCATTTCCTGCCGTCCGTAGCCGATGTTCACGCACCACAGCCCGCCGATCCCATCGAGATACCGCTTGCCGGCGGAGTCGGTCAGGTACGCACCGTTCGCGCTTTGGATCACCAGCGACCCGTCGCGCTTGAACGTGTCGAAGTGCGTCCAAGGATGCAGGAAGTGGGCGTGATCCTTCTCCCACGGCGTGCTCATCCGGCCATCGACGTTGTCTGCCGCTTTCATGATTGCTTCCTCTGGGTGCGCAGCTCGCCTAGCGCGTCAATCGCATGCCGCCACAGCACTTCCTTCACTGCGTGCGATTGGCTTTTGCGCAATATCACGGACGCGCGCTCTCGCGTGGGTTGAATATTCTGGAGAAGATTCGGCAGATTGATCGACCGCCAAATTCCCTGGCCCGTCTTCCGGACTTCCGCCGGCCGCAAATCCTTGAAGTGGTGAAAATAGGAGCTGGGCCGCTGGAATACCGTGCTCTGGAGCACCGAGAACCGTTCGACATACCATTGCTCCACGTCATTCTCATCCGCATCGAGGTAGACGCTGAAGTCAAAGTAATCCGCGGCCACGGCGGCGCCATCCCGCGCCGACCCCTGCAAGACGTTGAGCCCTTCGAGAATCAGGACCTGGGGCTGGTCGATGGTTTGAAATTGCCCAGGGACAATGTCGTACAGTTCGTGCGAGTAGACCGGCACTCGCAGCTCCGACTTCCCCTCCTTCAGCTCCGCCAGAAACGCCAGCATTCTTTCGAGATCGTAGCTTTCGGGAAAGCCCTTACGAAGCATTAAGCTTCGTGTTTCAAGAATTGCAGTCGGCCACAAGAAGCCGTCTGTCGCGACCAATTGCACCGTCCGGCCGGCCTGAGCCAGCAAGGCGCGGAGAACCCTGGCGAAGGTGCTCTTTCCAACGGCTACGCTGCCGGCCACGGCAATCACGAACGGACGAACGTCATCGGCCGCCATTTGGACATCCAAGAGTCGGCAAAGAGGTCCGATGACCTCCTCCACCTCCGAGACGGGCATTGGCTCATTGACGCCCTTGAGCAACGCGAGCGCGGCCGGGGCGAGCCGGTAGTTTCCCGCATCGAATCGCGCCCACTCTTGGCGCGTGAATGAGTCGTAGAAGTATGGCGACGTATCGCGTCTCATTGGATCAGACCCCGCAAGCCGAGCGCTGCGTCATTTATACCCGTTACCCGCGCCGCGGCTGCTTTTTTTTGGCGCAATTTCATCCCGACGCCGGTTTTGCGGCACTAACAGAAGAATTCAACGTCCCCCGACTTTTCAGGAGATCGGCATGATTATGTCCACCAAGACCCACGGCGGCCTCTTTTACGGCACGCTGGCGGCCATAGCCATGATCGGACCTGTGTCCTTGGTCATTGCGGCTGCCTCCATGCCTGAAAGCCCGTCGACCGGCCAATTCGTGGTATATGGCCATGGAATCATTTTGGCGGTTGTCGCGACCGCCCTGGTTCTGCGGGTCGCCTATGGTTGGGGCTATAGCCACGCATTGAAGATTGTGGCCCGCCAGCCCAAGTTCTCGGCTATCGCTCAAATGAGCGGGATTGACGAATACAACCGCACCGCGCTACCGATGAAACGTCGCGAACTCCTCGACCGGCACACGGCGCGTGCGAAGCTCATTGATGGGGGCCCTGTCGGCATGGCCGACGGCTAATCCGCAAAACAGCATCAACTCGGGCGGCGTACCCAGAAACTGGGTCACCTCACCATGCCAGCTGGCCCAGGCTTCCTGCGGACAGGTATCGAGGCCGTATTCCCGCGCCAGCAGCATGAGACTCTGCAATAGCATGCCGATGTCCGCCCATTGCGGGGGCCCCATTTGCCGATCGACCAGAAAGAACATCGCAGCAGGCGCACCGAAGAAATCATAGTTGCGCGAAAATTGCCGGACTCGGCCGGCTTTGTCCTCCCTTGCCACCCCGATCTTGGCGTACAGGTCCTCGCCGACTTGAAATCGACGGGTGCGGTAGGGCTCGGCCAGATTGGCGGGATAAACGCTGTACTCGGCCGATCCGCCCAGCGGAGCAACGGCGACCTTGGGCGCCATCGTCGCGCGAAAGGCCTTCATGGAATCACCCAGCAGCACATGCACGACCCAGGGTTGCAAATTGCCGCCGGAGGGAGAGTAGCGCGCGGTCTCCAGAAGTTGGCGCAGCACCGACTCCTCCACCGGCTGTGCCGTGAATGCGCGGCACGAATGTCTTGTCCGAATGGCATCGGTCACGGATCTCGATGATCCCGGGGTCATGGTCGCCTCGTTCACTGCGTGCAGAATTGCCCCGCCCCGCATTGTGCAACATAGCTCAGCACGGTCCCGCTCGCGTTTTGATAGGTTCCAACCAGCGTGCCTCGAGCATTGACGGCGCCGATCGTGGTGTAGGTACCGCCCGGAACATCGATCGTATAATAGGTGCCGGCGCGATAAATGAAACCATGTCCGCCCGTGTCGTTCCAAAACGACCCCACCAACTCGCCGCCGGGTCCAACGGCGCTCACGCCGCTCATGGTCGCGCCCGGAGGATTGATCGTCGTGAACTCGCCGCCCCTGACCACGAACCCGACTTCGGCGGCACCGGGCGCGCTCGCGTAGCTGCCGGCGATGGTGCCGTCATTGGCGAGAAAAGCGGGAAAGGTGCCCCCGAGGGCGTTGGGCACGTCAAATGAGGTGAATGTGCCATTCTGATAGACAAAACCATGCTCGTATGCCCCGCCCGCAAAATAATAGCCGGTCACGGTCTGCGCCTCATTGATGGCGGTGGCAAATGTGCCGCCATAGCTCACGTCGGAACCGGGCACCAGGAGCAGCGTGGTCTTGGCGCCGATAAAAACATAACCTGCAGTAACGCTCCTCCGATACTGATCCTGCGCGACCACCGCACCGGTCTTGTCGATGCCGAAAAGATGGCTGATAAAGGGATTCTTGCCGAAATGATTGTTATAGGTGTGGACCTTGCCATCGGCGCTATTGACCGTGACATAGCCGCCGCCCTCTTGCGCGTAGCCAGCCGCGAGTCCGGCACCGTCAATCGCGGCCAGCGTGACTGCGGCCGGGTAAAGCGTGAACGCTCCGCCGGACCACACGAATCCCTGGAAATTGAAATTGCTGTCTTCCACGCCGCCGACCACTTGATCGTGGTCATTGATCGCATCGATGGTACCGGAAACGTCGGTGCTGCTCTGTCCGGTCACCGCAAGCGTCGTGTAAGTGAAGGACGCAGCGTGTCCCAACGCGGGCAATAGTGCCGCCGAGCAAATGATTGCGGCATATGGCCTGCCCTGGTTCGGCATTCGTATCGTCCTCCTTGTAGACCACCGACATTCCACCGGCGGCCCATGGGCCTGCATCCGGCGTGGTCTTGAGCATACCACCGGAATTCGTCTCGTCGACGAGTCCCATGGTCGCGAACGGTCAGAGCGCCAGGTCGATGGCGGCATTTTGCGGCGAAAGTACCGCGGTGGAGACGCCGGCGCCGGTGTTCATGACGAAAATGCCACGGTGCGATGGATCAATGGCGAAGAACAGCTTGTACTCGAGCCGAAGCCGGACCGGAGCCTTCGCGCATACCACGTCGAAGAACAGGGCCACATAGGCCCCGTCGGCATGACCGTCGATCATTTGCCGCAGGGGCCTGACGGCGCACTTCGTGCCGGAATTTCCGGTGAATTCCAGATAAGCGTAGGCGTAGCGTTCGATATCGGCTTGATGACGCCGGACCTCTCCCCAGGTCAATTGGCCGTCGCCGTCATCATCCAGCTCGAGCACGAAATCCAGATCCCGGAGCGCGATATCCCATTGACCGTGCACTACGAACTCGCCGCCCCGATGCTCGTCCATCGTTAGGTTGAGGTAGGCGTCGCTGGCGGAGTGTGCGTGAGCGGCCGAACCGAGCATGAACGCCGATAGGACGATCGGAGCGGAAGCGCGGATTTTCATGGTGGTGCGTCCTTGGCGCCCGGCAGCTTCGCACGCAACTCGCGCGCCAGTGGTCCGATGACCGCATCCTCGAGCTTGCTTCGTTGGATAAATGCCAGCGCCTCATTGGCAGCCTCCGGCTGCCGTGCCGCGAGCGCGGCTTCAAGCAGCAAACGCGTGTCCCAAGGCTCCCGCTGCACCTGCCAATTGCGCCGCGCCATGTCCAAGGCCGTTTGCGGATCATGTTGCAGCTCCAAGGCGAATCGTGCCTGCTCGCGTCCGAAGAAATCGCTGCCCCGCAGTGTCAGCGCCTGGAAGCGAGCAGCCATGATCCAGGTGTAGCGCCCGACCTGCTCGCTGCGGAGGGCGGATTGCGCCAGGGCGAGGCGCAAAAACGCCGTATCCGATTGCTCATGGCCCGCGAGAAGCGTCATCACCTCTCTCGGGCGCGCGCGGTCGAGCAGGAAGTCCGCGTAGGCGACCAGCAAGAAATTGTCTTGAGGCAACAATCTCAGGGCATGCAGATGATGGGTTTCGGCGACGGGCCAGTCCCCCAGGCGCTCGGCGGCCTCGGCCATCAAGTCCTGCACCCACGCCTGGTAATTCACCGGGGCCTTTTCGCCCGCGGCTTCGGCCTGCTGCAGCAGCGCGAGACTTTGGCGCGCCTGCCCCAGGTAGGAGCGCAGATTGGCGGAGCAGACCATTCCCAGTTCGACGCCGGCGGTGGCGGCCACTTGGGCGCATTCCTGGCCGGCGGCGGGATAGTCGCCCTGAACCATATCCAACGTCGCGAGCGTCAACCAGGCTTGGGCGTAGCCGCCATCTTTTCGCAGCGCCCGTTGCAACAAGGCGCGCGCAGCGCCGAACTGATGCCGGTACTGCATAATCGTGGCCTGAGTCACCAACACCCGGGTGGGTGGCTGCGCTGCAGCCATCCAGGGCGCAATGACCGCCTCGGCATAGCCGGCATAATGCGCATCGCCCACCTGGCGGCCATAGGCCACGTAAGTGTCCGCCAGACTGAGCGCTGCCGGAAAACTACCGGGCGCAGCGTCCAGTCGAGCGCGCAAGGACCGCATCTGCGACACTGCGGGATCCCGCGCGGATGGGACATCCTGCAGGGTCTCGGCGTCGTTCGACGGAAGGTACGGAGCCCTGAACGGCGCAGCGGGTCCAGATAGGCCGTCGGACGGTGCAGCGCCGAAGGCGCCCTGGAATGCGGCGAGACCTGCCAGCGCGAAGGCGAGGTATGGGCGGGTACGGCAGAGGGGCATGACAGCAGATACGGCAGTTTCTACACCGCGGATGCAGGGGCGGAGGCCGAGTGCATCCGGGCCAGGGGCCTTCGCGTATATCAGTCGACGACAGCGATGAAGGGGAGCCCGCTTGACGATGTTTGCCTACGTTGCCCGGCCGGCAGACCGGTTATATTCGCGGCTATCCTTCACGCCGGCGGAGTGGGGGCGCCTGATGGGCCTGTATGGTTTCATCGGCGTGCTGCACCTCCTCGGGTGGGGCCTGTATCTGCACTACGCGGCACACCACTCGCAACTGGTGGGGCTGGGGTTCGTGGCCTATATGTTTGGCCTGCGGCATGCGTTCGACGCGGATCACATCGCCGCCGTCGATGACACCGTGCGCTTCATGTTGCAGAAGGGCAAGAAACCCCTCGGCGTTGGCTTCTTCTTCTCGTTGGGTCACTCCACCGTCGTGCTCGCGCTCGCCGTCGGCGTTGCATTCGCCGCTACGGCGGTCACGACGCAGTTGCCATTTCTGCGGAGTGCGGGCGCGCTCATAGGTGCCGGCGTGTCCGGCACATTTCTCTGGATCATCGGCGTTTTGAATCTTTTGGTCCTGCTGGATATCCTGCGGATCTGGCGTCGCGCCAAATCGGCAACGCACAGTCATGCGCATCTGGAGACCCTGTTGCAGAAACGAGGGTTTCTGAATCGATTGTTCGGGGGGCGCCTGCAGAAATTGATGAACCACAGCTGGCAGATGTATCCCTTGGGCCTGTTGTTTGGCCTGGGCTTCGATACCGCATCGGAAGTCGGACTGATTGCCATGACGGCGGGCGCCTCGGCCGGCAGTTTGCCGATTCCCGCGGTGCTCTGCCTGCCGGTCTTGTTCGCCGCCGGCATGACCGTGATGGATACGACCGATGGCGTACTCATGTCCAAGGCCTACGACTGGGCATTCATCAATCCGTTGCGTAAGATCTTCTACAACATCACGACCACCGGCCTATCGGTCGCCGTGGCCCTGTTGGTGGGCTCGGTCGAGCTTCTGCAGGTGCTGATCGGCATTCTGGACCTGCACGGTCGATTCCTCGATGCCATAGCCGCGTTGGACTTCGGAAATTTGGGCTACGTCATCGTGGGCATGTTCCTGCTGGCCTGGGCCCTGTCGGTCGGTATCTGGAAATTTGGGCGCATTGAAGAGCGCTATTCCCTGTCTCCACCTCACATGCACGAGCACGTTCACGGCGGGATACGGCACTCCCATGATCACATCCATCCACGCGAGGGATGAACCACTGAACACCGTCCGGGCCGGTGCCTGGCCGATGATCTGGGCCGGCACGGCGTTGCTGCTCGGGCTCGCCGGACTGGGCGCCGGCGCGGTCCGCGCCGACACGGTTGCGAGCCTATTGGGGAATTTTACCGTCAACCAATATTGCGGCTTGACGCTGACCCGGGCCTCGACGGACGTGCACTACACCGTGGTGTTTGGACAGCTGCCGGCATTGCGGGAGTTGCACCTGGCCGACACCAACGGTGATGGCGTGACTACGCAGGCGGAACGCGATGCCTATGTCGGGAAGCTCGCTCCCGGGCTTGCCGAGGGCCTGAAACTCGAAGTCGCCGGCGTCCCCGTGCCATTGCAGGTCACGCATTGGACCAGCAGCTTGCCGACGGAGCAGGGAGGCTTTTCCTTGCGGGTGGACGTCGATCTGTCGGCGGAACTGCCGCCGATCTCGCCGGGGGGCCGGCGCAACATGCGGTTCATGAATCAGAATTACCCCGGACTCGTCGGATGGCACGAGATCGTCGTGCAAGCGGCGCCCGGGCTCGCCGTCTTCGACACCAATGCCTACAGCACTTCGCTCACCGGCGGTCTCACCAACGCACTGCAATCGCTTCCCAGCACAGGACCGCTCGACGAGCGTTCCGTGCACCTGACCTTCGCGGAGGGTGGAGCGCCCGGCGGTGCGGCGATGCTTGCCGCCCGGACGAGCACTGCGGTAGCGGGAGATCAGGCAGAGGCCAGGTCGGGGGCGGTCTCCACCAAGCCGGGAAGCCCTTGGATCGAGCGCAAGACTCGAAGCCTGGTCGATGCCATCACGGGTCCGAGGCTGAATACTCGAATTGCGATCATCGCCCTGTTGGGCGCGATGCTGCTGGGCGCCGTGCATGCGCTGTCGCCCGGACATGGCAAGACCATCGTCGGGGCCTATTTGATCGGCTCGCGCGGCACCCCGCGCCACGCGGTATTTCTGGGTTCCACCGTCACCATAACCCATACTCTGGGTGTGTTCGTGCTCGGCTTTGCCACTCTCTATGCGTCGCGCTTCATCGTGCCCGAGCGGCTCTTTCCCATCTTGAGCTTGATATCGGCGCTTTTGGTGCTCGGCATGGGCGCCCTATTGTTGGTACGGCGAATCCGCCAGGCCTACCCCGCGCTCTCAGCAGCCAAGAAGAGGCCGGCGGAATTCCAGCTGGTGGCCTCCGCCACCGGATCCCCAGGGGGTCGCGGGCTGATCTTCGCCCAGGCGCCCGGCCATGATCACGGGCATCTCGGCGCCATGCACTCTCACGGCGGCGCCATGCACTCTCACGGCGGCGCCATGCATTCCCACCTGCCGCCGGGAGCATCGGGCGAAGAGATTACCTGGCGCAGCCTGCTGACATTGGGAATTTCCGGCGGCTTGGTGCCATGCCCGTCGGCGATGGTGCTGCTGCTGGCGGCCGTCGCCCTCAACAAAACGGCGTATGGCATGCTGTTGGTCGTCGCATTCAGCGTTGGGTTGGCCATTACGCTGACAGCGGTGGGTCTGGCGTTCTTATACGCGCGCAACCTCTTCCGCAGACCGCGAGCCGATGCGCGCTGGCCGCAGCTCCTGCCGGTATGCAGCGCGGGACTGATTACCGTCTTAGGGCTGGGACTGTGCTTCGCTGCCCTCAGGAGTTTTTAGTCGGGGTGCGGCGGATGCCGGGTATTCACCCAGTGGCCGGCCGCGATTCAGGAGAATCGCGGCCGGCACACCGCCTTGGCGGGCAGCGGGGATTGCGCCCGCGCCGCCAAGGCTTCTGCCAGTCTTCAAGGGTTGAACCCGGAAATGCCGTTCGCTGAGTTGGGCGATCCCGGGATGGGCTCATTCAGGTACGGAAACACCGCCAAATAGGTGTCGGTAGCCTTGATGGCGCCGGTCACGTTCAGGTGTTGCGCGTCCGGACCGGCCGAGCGCGCCTCGTCGGTGTACGGGGTTCCATGATTGGGATCCGACGTCTCACTGCCGCAGTTGCCAATGACGCCGCAAAGCGCGCCTTCGGCCACCCGCAGCGTGATGTCCACCACGTCATCGTACGGCCGCCTGCCGTTCGGGAAACCGGCCAAATCCCCACCCAAGACTCCCAGGTCGTTCTGCTTGGCCGGCGGAGTCGGAGGCGTGGACGTGTTGAGACGCAGCATCTCGCTGGGCGTGACTTTCGCCGGCTGATTCAGACCTTTGACGCCGGTCAGGAAGGCGGCAACCAAATCGTTGCGTGGTGTGCCCGGTACGACCGCGGCATTACCGAACAACGCATTCAGCAGCACCGGAAGCGATGGATTGGTCACGTAGGTGAGGAACTGCGCATCATTGGCCGGCGAACTCCTGTTGAATTTGTCCTTGTCGGGCAATCCGATGACGAGTTCGTTGACCAGCGGCATGCCGAGGCGCGAGACCTGCACTATCTCGCCTGGAGACTTCCAATTTGGGCCCGTGACGAGGCTCGCGGTCGTGTACCCGCCGATCACCGGACCGGAGGTGCCCACCACGCAGCTGATCGGCAGCTCCACCGCGATAGAAGTCACGTTCTTGTCGAACAGCGTATTCGGCTCGGCATCCCGTGGTCCCGCCGGATTGAGATTCACCAGGTCGAATACCTCGCCGAGGTTGACGACGAATCCCTCCTTGCGCTGTCCGACGAATACTCGGCCCGGCACGGCGCACCCGGGATAGCTGAATTCCTGTATGAAGTGGGCGGCATAGGAGGCGTAGTCCGGAATGCTCTTGTTGCCGATGTTGTCGACGGGCTTGAAGAACGTGGTGCCGCCGTAGGTCGTGTTCTGCGCAAGGACCGGAGCTTGGCCGTTCTGGTTGACCTCCAGCGTATAGCTCTGCGTCACATTGACGTTGGTGCCGGCCACCGTAACCGGTCCAATATTGATGAGCGGAACCGGTATCTTTTTACCCCCGGATGATACGGCCAGATCCTTCACGGTGTTGGTAAAGTGAAAGGCAAGATTCAGGCTGTCGGCCGTTGTGCCCGTGTTATCGATGTGGATGTTGTAAACGGCATTCGTCTCCAGATCGAAGAAGTTCGGTCCGCCCGCCGGGTCCTCCAGCGGGATATAGTTGGCGATGAAGGTGACATAGGCGGAGCGGCCCCACTCATAGCTGCGGAACATGTAGAAGTCGGTGCCGTCCACTCTCGGCATACCGGCAATTTGTGGTGCTTCTCGGTGACTGGATGCCGAGGCGTATAGTGGCAGGAGCGCGGCGCCCAGCAGCGCGGCGCTCCCCGATAGACGAATGTTCATGAGTTCCCTCCGGTTATTGGTGTAGGCGTCAAAGTTGATTGATCGACGCTACTGATACGGGTCGGGCCGTGATTTGGATGCAGGGTCCCGCAAATCCAGCGCATCCACTTCGCCGATCTTTGCGTACATGGTGGGAAGAACGAGTAATTAATCCTGCGTGAGCGGCGAGGAATGAAGATCTCAATCCGGCAGGGGGCCATCGCAGGCGCCCTTCTGATCGGTGTTGCCTGGTCCTCGGCACGGGCAGATCAGGCGTTCACCGCGAATACGGCCGATATGACGACCTTACCGGGGTCCCTGTCGGAAATCGTGGTGACTTCAAGTCGGCTGGACTTGCTCGGTGCCGCTGCCACTGCCAGTGAAGGCGTGGTTGATGATCAAGAGTTGCAATTGGCGCCCCAATACCGCCCCGGCCAATTGCTGGAAACCGTGCCCGGCCTGATCGTGACGCTGCACAGCGGCGAGGGTAAGGCCAATCAATACCTGATGCGCGGCTACAACTTGGATCACGGCACGGATCTCGAGACTTACGTCGACGGCATGCCGGTCAACCAGCCGACCCACGCGCACGGACAAGGCTACACCGACCTCAATTTCATGATTCCGGAGCTCGCCGATCAACTCACCTTCACCAAGGGTCCTTATTACGCCAATGTCGGCGACTTCGGTGCGGTGGGTTCCGTACGCGTCGGCTACCGCGACACGATCGAGGACCAGGTGTCCGCGACCGTGGGCACGCTGGGATTTCAGCGCCTCCTCAGCTGCGGCTCGCGACCCTTAAGCAACGGCAATCTTCTGGCCGCCCTGGAGGTGCAGCACTACGACGGCCCCTTTGTGAGGCCGGATGATGCCCGCAAGGAGAACCTGGTCCTGCGTTACAGTGAAGGGGATGACCGTAACGGCTACTCGGTCACCGCCATGCTGTATCACCAGCTGTGGACCAACTCCACGGACATTCCGATCCGAGCCATCACCGAGGACCTGGTCCCCGATCGCTTCGGCACCCTCAACCCCACGGACGGGGGTCGTGCATGGCGCTCGAGCCTGTCATTCAATGTTCATGCGACGGTTGGCGAGGGACAATTCACGGCCAGTTCCTTCCTCATCGACAATCAGTTGCATCTGTGGAATGACTTCACCCAGTTCCTGGTCGATCCGGTGCATGGCGACCAGGAGGATCAGTTCGAGAATCGCCGTGCGCTCGGCGGCCAGGCGAGCTACACGGTACCGGCGCCCTTGGGCTCGATTCCCAATGAGTTTTCCGCCGGCGCTCTGACCCGTGACGATATTTTGTACGTCGGCCGCCTGCCGAGCCAGGACCGTGTGCCATTGCCGGCGGCGGATGCTCCGCCCTCTTATTCAAACATGGACCAAGTGTATTTGTACGCCGGGGCGCTCTGGATGCAGGCGACCACTCACTGGACTTCTCAATTCCGCAGCGTGATCGGGATTCGATTGGATTACCAGCATGGCACGGACGTCGACTACCTGGCTGCGCTGCACGAGGAAGCGGGACCGGGAACTATCGGGTACACCAATGGCGGAACGGCACGGCAGGCACTGCCCCAGCCCAAGGGAAGCCTCATTTACACGCCGATCGACACGCTCGAGTTCTACTTGAGCGCCGGCCGAGGGTTTCACAGCGCCGACTTGCGCGGTGTGAATCAGGATACGAGCGTGGACTTGGGGTTACCGCATACGCCGCTCCTCGCCAAGCAAGAAGGTCAGGAAATCGGCGTGCGCGCCAACCCCCGGCCCAATCTTGCTCTCACCTTCGCCTACTACAATTTGTGGCAGCAGTCCGAAACCATCATTGACCCGGATGTCGGCCTGGACACGGCCGGCCCCCCGAGCCGCCGCTACGGTTACGAGGTGAACCTGACCTACCAGATCAATCGGTATCTCGAATTCTACGGCAGCTACTCGGGAGACCACACGCACTTCACCCGTCCCTTCGACGACGGTACCGGTCACTTGGGTGAGCACATCACGGACGCACCGCTCGCAACCGGCGCATTGGCGCTATATCTTAAGAATCTCGGCCCGTGGAGCGGCGGCCTCAACTACCGCTATCTCGGCAATTATCCGCTGTCCTCCGGGCCCTGCGTCAATTCGGCGGCGCGGCACGACTTCGGAACTTCGTGCGCCGACTCTCCGACCCGAGAGGCGCCGGGTCAGGTCAATGGCAAGGGCTTCGGCCAATGGAACCTCGACGCTCAATATGCGTTCCCTGGACGTTGGAGCGCCTCTCTCGGCGTCTACAATCTCTTCAACACTCATGCCTATGCGGCTGAATTTTGGTACGTCGACCGGCTGCCTGGCGAGCCGGCCGCCGGAGTTGCCGATGTTCACGAACACCCGCTCGAACCCATCATGGCGCGGTTTACCGTCACCAAGCATTTTGGGAGCTAGGCATCATGCCGCGCCGTGGGCGGCCGGGCGGTTGGGGATGCCCTGTGGCTACTTACTGCTCTCGTACTTGAACGACACGCTGATACGCGACCGATAGGCTTCGACCTTCCCGTTTTTTAGCTGCACGTCGAGCTTGACCACTTCGGCCACTCGAAGGTCACGCAGCGTCTTGCCGGCGCGATTGATGGCAGCGGCGGTCGCCTTCTCCCAAGATTCGCTACTGGTGCCCACCAGCTCGATCACCTTATAGACATTTTCTGACATGGCCATCTCCCTCTAAAGCTTACGAGAACGCCCACAATACTAGTCCAAACACGCGATTTCCGACACAGATGCCGGCGCCATAGAGCGGGCGTAAGCCCATGCCTACCGCCGGGCGGACGCGGCTCCGGCACTCGAATCCGTGCTGCTCCCGGCGCATCGCCGCGGGGGTCGACCTATCCTGCCATCGACGCTGTTACTGGCATTGCGCAGGAGATGCGTATGAATGACCCCGAATCGAATTCGAACCGGTCGAAGCGCCCGACCGACCGGCGCTCTTTGTTCGGTGCGGCCTGGCTGCTGTTCGGCGCCGGCATCTGCGGCTGGACCGCCGCCGGGACACCCGAGGCGTCGCTCGTTGCCCCACCGCGTTCGACGGAGGATTGTCCAGTGCTCCGCGTGAAGCTCCCGGGCATCGATGCCAAACATCCATTGGATTGCTCTGGACGCCCTCGTCAGGGGATTGCATCCTTTTACGCCCGCCGCTTCGGAGGCCGCACGATGGCCGACGGCACACCGATGCACCTGAGCGCCGACAACGCCGCCAGCCGCACGCTGCCGCTCGGCACCACGGCGATCGTCACGAACCTGGAGACCGGATTGAGGGCCCACGTCACGATCCGCGACCGAGGTCCGTATGTGGACGGCCGGCTCATCGACCTGTCGCCGGCCACGGCGCGCAAGATCGGGCTCGAGCCTCGACAAGGCTTGACGCTGGTGGAAGTGGCGCCGATCCGGGTGCCGCTGCCCGATGGCACCGTGCGTCGGGGTGCGGCTTCCCCCTCCGCCGGTCGCACGGTGTCCGCGGGCTGAAAGGGCAGCTCTTAACCTACGCGCGGGCCCGGCTCTCTTTGTGAAGCACGCTGACGATATTGACACCCGTGAACCGGTTCGCCTTGAATATGCGAGTAACCTGTGCGGTATCCAGGCCCGTTGCGTGGGCAATTTGCCGGACGGCCTCCACGGCGGCCTGCTTGACTTCCCCCCCCGCGATCGATTCAAAATTGCACATCACTTCTTCAAGCGGGAGCTGAGACGCTTCCATCACCGGCCGGAATGCTTCTTGAACGACTGCAGCGAGTTTCTGCACGTCGGCTTGGTCCCCCGCATTCAGATCCGACGTTGCCATCACATGGTCCCGAACGATGCGCCGATTGGGCAGCAATCCTTGCGCTCGTGCAGCCTCCGCGTCCGTATCGCAGTGGACGATGACCACCCAATGCCCGAGACTGATGGCATTGGCCACTTCCTCTTCTACGCTGAGCGCTTTACCCGTCGCGCTTGCACCGGCGCCCAACAGGCCGCCCGCCAACGAGCCCATGCCCAGTGCCGAGAGGGCGCCAAGCATCGGCCCCGCCGCCAGCAGCCCGGCGCCGCCCGTCATTGCAATACCGGCGACGAGCACCAGTCCGGGGACCGCGCCCAAGGCGCCGCCCGTCAAAGCACCCTTTGCGGAATTGTGCGCCTCCCACTCATCTCCCAGCTTCTCTTGCCAATGATCCTGTTCCTGCCCCAGCAGGCTGATTTGGTCGTTCGTGAAGCCGTCGTTTTTCAAGCGCAACATGACCCCGCCCACATCGGCGAAGTTCGGGTAAATACCGATAATTTTATAAAGATATTCCTTCTTGGCCTCCCCTGCCTTCGCCTTGCCGAGATTCTTCTGAATGGCCCCCTCCGCTTCCAGGGTCTCGTCACCCATGAGCGTGCCCGTCGTTTCTTTGAGGGTTCCCTTGGCCTCTTCCACGCGGCCCTCGACATCGTCTGCCTTGGTATTCATTACGCGCTCCTTTTACTCACGTACGCACCTCAGCCACTCTGAGGGACCCAAGGGTGGGGCGTGCGTAGGTGGAACGCCCAAATGGGTGTCGGCGGCGCGCGGACCTCATAGGCTTGGGTGCCCGCACTCCATGCGTGTAGGTTGAGGGCTACACCGAATGACGCCTTTCGCAACTGCGAAACGAGCCCGGGCATGGCATGCTCGCAGCAGGTCGCCCTGGACGAAAATCGACAAGGGATTACATGTGGTCAGTGTGTGGCAGGCATGACGAAAGCGCGCGTGCGCGAGGGCAGCGCGGAGGCGCATGGCGCGATTTGGGACGGCCGGGGCACGAACTTCACATTGTTCTCCGCGAACGCCACCAAGGTGGAGGTCTGCCTGTTCGATTCGGCGGGGGGCACGGAAACCGAACGCATCGAGCTGCCTGAATACACGGATCTCATCTGGCACGGGTACATTCCCGACGTGCACGCCGGCTCGGTGTACGGACTGCGGGTGCACGGGCCCTATGAGCCGAGCGCCGGCCATCGTTTCAATCCCAATAAGCTCTTGCTGGATCCCTATGCGCGTGCGCACATCGGCCAAGTCAAGTGGTCGCCGGCATGTTTTGGGTACACCGTCGGGGCCGAGAACGCGGATTTGTCGTTCGATGAACGAGACAGCGCGCCGTACATGCCCAAATGCGTGGTCGTGGATCCGAATTTCGATTGGCACGGCGAGCCGCGCGCCAAGAGCCTGCCATGGGACAACACCATCCTCTATGAAGCCCATGTCAAGGGTTTCACCAAGCTTCATCCGAAGGTTCCCACTCATCTGCAAGGGACCTACGCGGGGCTCGGTGTCAAGGAAGTCGTCGACTACGTGAAGTCCTTGGGCGTCACCGCCATTGAATTGTTGCCGGTGCACACCTTTGTGGACGACAGCCATCTGCTCGAGCGCGGCCTCAAGAATTACTGGGGTTACAACAGCATCGGTTTCTTCGCGCCGGACCCGCGCTATGCCTCGGCGCCGGATCAATGCCTGCGGGAATTCAAGGAGATGGTGGCGCGCTTCCACGATGCGGGACTCGAAGTCATCTTGGATGTGGTCTATAACCACACAGCCGAAGGCAATGAGTTGGGCCCCACCCTGTCGTTCAAAGGAATCGACAATGCCAGCTATTACCGGCTGCTTCCCGACCCCCGCTATTACATCAACGATACCGGAACCGGCAATACGTTGAACATTTCCAACCCCTACGTCATCGAAATGGTGACCGACAGCCTGCGCTACTGGGTCAACGAAATTCACGTCGACGGCTTCCGATTCGACCTCGGCACGATTTTGGCGCGTGAACTCAACGGCTTCGATAATCAAAGCGGCTTTCTGAAGGCTTGCCAGCAGGATCCTGTGCTGCGCACCGTGAAGCTCATTGCCGAACCATGGGATTGCGGCCCCGGCGGTTATCAGGTCGGTGGATTTCCGCCGGGTTGGGGCGAGTGGAATGACCGCTACCGCGATACGGTGCGCGACTTTTGGAAGGGTGGCGCCAGAGTGGCCGAGGTCGCCAAACGTTTGACCGCCTCGGGCGACGTATTCAATCGCCTCGGGCGGCGGCCTTGGTGCAGCATCAATTTTGTCACCGCGCACGATGGATTCACGCTGCACGACGTCGTCTCGTACACGGACAAGCACAATGAGGCCAACGGAGAAGGCAACCGGGACGGCAGCAACGACAATCATTCCTGGAACTGCGGCATCGAAGGACCGACCGAGGATCCGGCCATCAATCTGCTGCGGGAGCGCCAGATCAGGAACATGCTGGCGACGCTCCTGCTGTCCCAGGGAACCCCCATGTTGCTGGCGGGTGATGAATTCGCCCGAACCCAGCAGGGCAACAATAACGCCTACTGCCAGGACAATGAGATCAGCTGGCTCAATTGGGATCTTGCCGATCAAGGGCGATCCCTGCTGCGCTTCACTCAGGCACTGTGCGACCTTCGGCATAAATATCCGATTCTCCGCCGCAACCGCTTTCTGACCGGCAGCGTTGACGATGAACTCGACGTCAAGGATCTCACGTGGATCCACGCAGGCGGCGAGGAGATGCAGCAAGCGCATTGGGATGATCCGGTCGCGCATTGCTTCGGCATGCTCATCGATGGGCGGGCGCGCCCTTCCGGTGTTCGTCAACGGGGCACCGAGGCGACGCTGCTCATTGTCATGAATGCCTATCACGACTTCGTGGAATTCACCCTGCCCGCCTCCGGCGGCGGCCGCTGGAAGCTCGTGCTCGATACCAACGTCACGGATCAAACCGGGGGATTCGAAGGGGCGGACGGCGATCAATACGGGGTGACGGCGCGCTCCTTGGTGATGTTCGCCCTACTGCCCCCCTGACGGCGCTCGCTCATGCCGCCCTGAGGGCCGGGGTCGGCGGGGTCATGCGGCGCCTGCGGCGGTTCTTCCGGACTGGGCGACGGTGGGACGTTTTCACAGGTCCCGCTGCCCTCACGCATGCTCATGTCGTTGTTCTCGCTCATGGCCCTGTCTCCTGATTCGCGCCGAAAAAGGCTGCGGGGGTAGGCTACGGGTGAAGTCGCCGCCGCGGCAGTCCGCCGCCGTCGGAGATGCGTGCAGGAAACTTCTCACCCTTGAGGCAAGCCGCGCCGCACGCATCACCGCCCTGCGTCATAGGTCGTCCTTGCCTCGGTGCCGCGGCCACCACCGCTCGAGCAGGGAGGCCGCCCACTCCTTGCCGCCGAGACCGAACGCCAGCGCCAGCGCGAGCACGACGCCGGCCAGAATGACCAGAAATGTTCGTTGGACGATGTCGCCGCCCACCTCCACTTGACTCAACGCGATCATGACGACGAACGCCATGATGAGGTACTGCGCGATCTTGCCCAGCAAATCCGCATCTCGAACCTGCGCCTCGACGCAATACGTGGTCACCGCGCTGCCCACGAAGCGCGCGAAGTAGGAACCGAAGACCGCCACCAGCATCGCGACCAGCACTTTGGGCCCGAACAGCACGGCCCGTTGCAGCAGATCGGTGATGTAGGTGAGGCCGAGACCGTTGAAGGCGATGATCAGCGCCGCCAGAATGACCAGCCAGTACGCGAGCAATCCGAATAGCGTGGTCGTATCGCCGCGCAGGCCGCCTTGCTGCAGAAAATGATCGGTCCCGGCCCGCTCCGTCAGCACGTTGAAATTTACGGCGCGCAGCGCTTTCTCGACGGCAAAGCGGATCGCCTTTGCCACCAGCCAACCCGCGATGACGACCATCAGCGCCAACGCCAGCCGCGGAAGCAAAGCGGCGATCTGATGCAGGAATTCCCGTGCGGTTTCTAATAATACGTCGATGCTTTGCATGAAAGCCTCCGCGGCATTCGCCATACCCGAGCCTTGCCGATCATGCCATGCCTACGCATTCGAGGATGCCCTGCAGGGGAATGCCGGCCCAGCCGGGCCGATTGCCGAGCTCGTAGCGTAGTTCGTACAGGGCCTTTTCCAATTCAAACAAACCCAGCAGTCCACGACCCGGCTGCAGTGAGCCGTACAATGACCCGGCGCGCGCCGCCGCATCGTAGGCGGCGAGGAAGGTGGCGCGCACCTCCTCCGCCCAGGCGCGCGCCAATGGCGCCAGCTTGGCGTGTTCGACCTCGTCGTGGGCCACGCTGCGCAAGGCGCTGTGCTCGACATAGCTGAACGAGCGCAGCATTCCCGCCACGTCGCGCAGGGGTGAGTGTTTGGCGCGCCTCTGCTCGAGACTGTGACCCGGCTCGCCTTCGAAATCGACGATGACGAAATCATTGCGGGTCAGCAGTACTTGCCCGAGGTGGAAGTCCCCGTGAATGCGGATCTTCAGGCCATGCGGCTCCTGCGACGCGCAAGACTCGATGCGCGCCAGCATCCGTTCCTGCTGCGCGAGCACCGCATTGGCCTTGTCGCGATCGGACCCCGACAACTCGTCCGATTGGGACTTGAGCATCCCAAGCGCGTTGCGCATCTCCTCGGTCGCACGCCGGCGGTAGCCGTCGAGGTCGGCGCGCGTGAGGGGCTGCGGGGCGAATCCGGCATCCGTCCCGGGAGTGGCCAATGCCAGGTGCAGTTCGGCAGTCCGCGTGGCCAGCACGCGAATCAGCCCCAGGTACGCCTCGTGTGCATTGAGGGGCAGCGCGTCGGTGGCGGGCGCCGTGCGGTGCTGCTCGAGGTGCCGGCGGACATATTCCAGCGAGTACGTCCAGCCGTCGCCTTGATTGGCGATGTAGGCCTGAAGAAGCGCGAGCACCTTGGTCTCTCCATCATTTCCCGCATACTCCAACACCGCGGCCACGCGGGCACAATTGCGGTAATGCACGACCTCCGTCAGATAGAGGCCGAGTTCGAGTTCCGGATTCGCGCCCGCCCGCAAACGGCGATAGCCCTTCAATATCAGCCGTTCCCCGATGACGACGACTGTGTTCGAGCTCGACCCCTGCGGCCGGGCCACCGGCAAGGCGGCGAAATCTCTGCCTGCGAGCTGTCCGAACGCGGCGGTCGGCCTGAATTGCAGCTTGCCCTGCGCGGTCGGGATTTCCCGGGGCTTGGCCAACGCGGCCACCAGTTCGCGGCAGAACATTTCATCGGCGAATGCGTCGCCCATCACGCCGACGCTGGCTTGCTGACGCACCTTGGCCACCGCCGCCGTCGACAGATTACGCACGCGATCCTCGTCGCGATCCTCCCAGGCGAGCGCGAGCGGCACGAAGTAGTCCACGATCTCCCCCGGACCGCCCACTTGCAGCAGCGCGAGAACCCAACTCGTTTTCCCCTCCTGCCACAGCGCATGGTCGACCATGCGCGCCCGTTCGATGTGGGTGCCTTTTGCCGCATACCAGCGCTGCGTTTCGATGAACCGGGGGAGCGTGTCCGTCTCGAACTGCAACCGGGTTTTTTCGGCCATGCCGATGCGCCAGGGCACGACCCGGTCGCGGAATAAGCTGCTCCAACCGTCGAACAGGACCAGTACAGGGCGCTCGTCGATGGACAGGACCTGCTCGTGCCACGGGGGTGCTTCGGCATCGGTGGTCAGTTTGAACCAATAGAACCCGTGCGCCGAGAGGGTCAGCAAATATGGCAGGTCGCCGATCGGGGGAAACGTGGTCCGCCCGAGCATCTCGACGGGTACGCGGCCCTTGTAGGCCGACAGGTCGAGTTCGACCGGCTGCGCCGACCGGGACAGGTTCGCCACGCACAACATCGTGTCGTCGCCGTACTCGCGCAAATAGGCCAGAATCTTGCGGTTGCCCGGCTTCAGGAAGCAACGTGTACCGCGTCCGAATGCCCGGCTGGTCTTGCGAACGACCAGCATGCGCTTGGTCCAACTGAGCAGCGAGCTGGGGTCGCGCAGCTGCGCCTCGACATTGATCGACGGATAGCCGTAGACCGGGTCCATGATGGGGGGAAGGTACAGGCGCTGCGGGTCGGCGCGCGAGAAGCCGGCGTTTCGATCGGGACTCCATTGCATCGGCGTGCGCACTCCGTTGCGGTCGCCGATGAAGACATTGTCGCCCATCCCGATTTCGTCGCCGTAATACAGAATCGGCGAGCCCGGCATCGACAACAACAGGCTGTTCATGAGCTTGATGCGATCGTGGTCGTTCTCCATGAGCGGGGCCAGCCGGCGCCGGATGCCGAGATTGATGCGCGCCCGCACGTCCGCGGCGTACGTGGTGTACATGTAGTCGCGCTCTCTGCTGGTCACCATTTCCAGGGTCAGCTCGTCGTGATTGCGCAAAAAGATCGCCCA
The DNA here is from genome assembly GCA_963707765.1 of uncultured Gammaproteobacteria bacterium. Lineage (GTDB taxonomy): Bacteria > Pseudomonadota > Gammaproteobacteria > Steroidobacterales > Steroidobacteraceae > Bog-1198. Next base: position 2,437,910 of record CAVPQZ010000001.1, read on the forward strand.
CTGACAGCTATCCGGTATGTCCGGCGTCTGCTGCATGATTTCGGTGATCGGGTAGCGGTCCTCCTGCGCAATCGACATGTAGATCCGCGGCATCAGCGGAAAGTGATACGCCATCTGGCATTCGTCGCCCTCGCCGAAATATTCCCGCACGTCCTCCGGCCATTGATTGGCTTCGGCGAGCAGAAAGCGGTTTCGATAATCGGCGTCGATTGCGGCGCGCAATTGCTTGATCACCGCATGGGTTTCGCGCAGGTTTTCGTTGTCGGTGCCTTCGCGCTCGACCAGGTAGGGGATGGCATCGAGACGGAAACCGTCGACCCCCATATCGAGCCAGAAACGCATGATCTGCAGCACCGCGTTCATCACGAGCGGGTTGTCGAAATTCAGATCGGGCTGATGGCTGAAGAAGCGGTGCCAGTAGTAAGCCTTGGCGACGGGGTCCCAGGTCCAGTTGGAGGCCTCCGTATCGATGAAGATGATGCGCGTGCCCAGATATTTCTGGTCCGTGTCGCTCCAGACGTAAAAATCGCGCTCGGGCGAACCCACTGGTGCGCGGCGCGCGGCCTGAAACCACGGATGCTGGTCGGAGGTGTGATTGATGATCAATTCCGTCACCACCTTCAATCCGAACCGATGCGCTTCGCGCAGCATGATGCGAAAATCATCGAGGGTGCCGTAGTGGGCATGCACGTTCTGATAGTCGGCAATGTCGTAGCCGTCGTCCTTGAGCGGGGACGGATAGAAGGGCATCAGCCAGATCGTGTTGACCCCGAGGTCCCGGATGTACTCGAGCTTCGACGTCAGGCCCGGAAAGTCTCCGATTCCATCGTCGTTCGAATCGAAAAACGACTTCACATTGAGTTGGTAGATGACGGCGTCCTTGTACCACAGGGCGTCGACGTCCTCCGTGGGCAGCGCGACGGAGTCCAAAGCGATCGATTGGGCCTCATTCATCGGCTGGCTTCTTACAGAAAATAGTCGAAATCATGCTCGGTACGCACATACCGCCGCAGCCTGAACACGTGCGCGGGGATGCGCTGCGGATCGAGCATCACGTAATTTCTCCCGCCGCGCCATGGATAGCGTTGATCGCTCAATAGGTCGTGCACCTGAAACGGACGTGCCGGGTCGATTTGCAACGAGTTTAAATCCAAATCGACCCAGCCGGACTGCGCATGGTGCGGGTCGAGGTTCACTATCGTCAGAATGGTATTGCCGGACGCCTCATCGCATTTAACATAAGCGATGAGCTGCTCGTTGTCGACGTTGCAGAAGCGCAGTGCGCCATCGGACTGCAGGGCGGGATTGTCGCGACGAATGCGGTTGATCCGCACGATCAGCGAGCGCAGGCTGTCCGGGCGATCCAGCGTCCAATGCCGCAGCTGGTATTTTTCGGAGTCACGGTACTCCTCGCTCCCCGGTTCGCGCGGCGTGCTCTCCATCAGCTCGTAGGTGGGACCGTAGATGCCGTAGTTGGCCGCCAGCGTGGCGGCGAGCACCAAACGCGCCGCGAACACCGCGCGCACGCCGGATTGCAGCATCTCGTGCAAAATATCCGGCGTGTTCGGCCACACGTTGGCGCGGAAATACTGCCGCCCGGGCCCGCCGGTGAGTTCGTTGAAGTATTCCGTGAGCTCCTGCTTGGTATTTCGCCACGTGAAATAGGTGTACGACTGGCTGAAGCCGAGCTTCGCGAGGCGGTGCATGACCTTCGGCCGAGTGAACGCCTCGGCGAGAAAAATCACATCCGGGCAACGGCGCTTGATCCGGGTGATCAACCATTCCCAAAAGGCGAAAGGTTTGGTGTGCGGGTTGTCGACGCGAAAAATTTTCACGCCCTGCGCGATCCAGAACTCGACTACGTCCGCAAGCTCGTTCCACAGCGCCCGCCAGTCCTCGCTTTCGAAGTCGAAGGGGTAGATGTCCTGGTATTTCTTGGGCGGGTTCTCGGCGTACTGCACGCTGCCGTCGGGACGGTGTTTGAACCATTGCGGATGCTCGTTGACGTAGGGGTGATCGGGTGCGCACTGAAAAGCGATATCGAGTGCGATTTCGATCCCGACGCTGTGCGCCTTGGCGAGCAGGCGCCGGAAATCCTCCAGGGTTCCCAGTTGCGGCAGGACCTGCTTGTGGCCCCCCTCCGCCGAACCGATCGCCCACGGGCTGCCCACGTCCTCGGGTCGCGCCATCAGGGCGTTATTGGCGCCCTTGCGGTGGACGCGGCCGATCGGCTGGATGGGCGGAAAGTACAGCACGTCGAACCCCATTGCGGCCACGTACGGCAGGCGCGCTTCGACGTCCCTGAAGCTCCCGTGGCGCGCGGGCAATGGGGCGGTGGACCGGGGAAACAATTCGTACCAGCTGCTGAATCGCGCGCGCTGGCGGTCGACGATGAGCTCGAGCGCCGCCGATGCGGCGCGGCCGCGATCGGGGTAGCGGCGGACCTGCGTCGCGCGCGCCGGATCTAGCGCCAGCGCCTTCAACGAAGCCGAATCGGCGCTCCCGGCATCGCGCGCGGCGTTTTCGCTCAGCACCGATGCCCAGCGGTTCAGGCTCACGGCGTCGCCGCCCCGGGCGCGTCCGGCGGCTTCGGCGACGAGCACGCTGCCCACCTGCAGCGCCACACGAATATCGCCGACATCGTCGCGCCGTTCGAGCTCGCTCCGCCACGACTCGAAGTGGTCGACCCACGCGGTCACCGTGCAGCGATAGCGCCCGGGAACAGGAGGCGTGAATTCGGCGCTCCAGACGTCGTTGCCCTGCGCCTGCATGTCGACCTCGTACGCTTCGCTGTCCGGGCCCGCCTGCCAGGCAAGCGTCACCCGCACTCTGTCGTGGCCATCGGTAAAGCAGTGCGCTTCGATCTGCACGGCTTCGCCGGCGATGCGCTTGGCCGGAAATCGTCCGCCATCCACCGACGGAGCAACCGAGTCGATCACGGCGCGCCGCCTGCCGTCCGCAGGATCGGCGGGCTCCGTGGGTTGCCTATCGGCCATGGTCTTCATAGCGCAGCATGACGGTCGACAGCGGCGGCAGGTTGAGGTTGATCGATTCGACGCGACCGTGCGTCGTCACGGGGACGGATTCGACACCGCCCAGATTGCCCCACCCGGCGCCCCCATATTCGCGCGCATCGCTGTTGAGAATCTCCCGCCAGATGCCGCGCTTCGGTACACCCACCATGAAATTGGTGCGCGGCAATGGTGTGAAGTTGCACACCACCAACACGTCCGGGGCCTCACCGCCGGACTTGCGCAGAAAGGCGATGACGCTCGTTTCGGCGTTGTCGACGTCGAGCCACTCGAAACCGTCGGCGGAAAAATCGACCCGATGCAGCGCCGGCTCGCCGCGATAAACACGATTCAGGTCGCGAACCAGGCGTTGCACGCCGGCGTGCTCCGGCATCGCCGACACCCACCACTCGAGCTCCCCCTCATGCGACCACTCGCGCCGCTGGCCGAACTCGCCCCCCATGAACAGCAATTTCTTGCCCGGATGTCCCCACATGTAGCCATAGAGCGCTCGGAGGTTGGCAAACTTCTGCCAGTCATCGCCCGGCATCTTGCCGATAAGAGAGCCTTTGCCGTATACGACCTCATCGTGCGACAACGGCAGCACGAAGTTTTCGTGGAACGCGTAGATCAGCGAGAAGGTCAGTTGCCCGTGGCGGTATCGGCGATAGACCGGGTCCTGCCGCATATACTCGAGCGTGTCGTGCATCCAGCCCATGTTCCATTTCATGCCGAAGCCCAGACCGCCCGCGTCGGTGGGGCGTGAAACCATCGGCCATGCGGTGGATTCTTCGGCAATCATGGCCACATTCGGCTGTTCGCGGTAAACGGACCGATTCAACGTGCGCAGGAATTGGATCGCGGCGTCGTTTTCCCTGCCTCCGCCGGCGTTTGGAATCCATTCGCCCTCCTTGCGCGCGTAATCCAGATACAGCATGGAGGCCACCGCATCCACGCGCAGCCCGTCGATGTGATATTCCTCCAGCCAGAAAATCGCCGACGACATGAGGAAGCTGCGCACCTCGTTTCGCCCGTAATTGAAAATAGCCGAATTCCACTCGGGATGGAAACCCTGACGCACATCGGCGTGCTCATAGACGTGGGTGCCATCGAAGTAGATCAATCCGTGAGCGTCGGTGGGGAAATGCGAGGGAACCCAGTCGAGGATCACGCCGACGCCCCTTTGATGGAGATGGTCGACGAAGTACATGAGGTCCTGCGGCGTGCCATAGCGCGCGGTAGGCGCGAAATATCCGGTTGTCTGGTAGCCCCACGACCCGTAGAATGGATGCTCCGTAATCGGCATCATCTCGACGTGCGTGAAGCCCAAGTCGCACACGTAGTCGGCCAGCGCATGTGCAAGCTCCCGGTAGCTCAGGAATTGTCCGTCCTTGCGGCGCCACGAGCCGATGTGAACTTCGTAAATCGCCATGGGCGCCTGAAGTCCATTGCGTGCGCCGCGAACCGCCATCCACTCGGTGTCGCCCCAATCCCACTCGAGCGACCAAACGCGAGAAGCCGTTCCGGGCGGGGTTTCGCAGAACACCCCCAGCGGGTCGGCCTTGTCCATCACGTAATTGCCGAAGCGCGAGGTAATGCGAAACTTGTAGGCTTGCCCGTGCTGCGCCGCTGCCGCGATTCCCTCCCATATCCCGGATCCATCCGGGCGTGGGGTGAGGGTATCGCTTGCGGCGCCCCAGCCGTTCCAATCGCCGATCACCGATACCGCGGCCGCGTTCGGCGCCCAGACGCTGAACGCGGCGCCCGCGCCGCCTTCCAGGACATGGCATCCGAGCGCTTGATGCAACCGGCAGTGGGTTCCCTCCCGGAACAGATAAATATCCTGCTCGGTCGGCACGTGACGAGCTCCCTTGGCGCGCATCATCCACCCCTTCACCGAGCGCTCGAGGCGGCCGGCTCGTGACCCACGGCATCTTTACCAAGATAGGGCATGCCTGCCGCAGGTGCTGTAGCCCCGTGGCGGCAGGCTCTGTAGGACGGAGCCGCATCCCCTGGATTGTCGGCTGATGATGGCATCATAACGTATTGATTATTAAGAGGACGCTCGCCATGTATTACAGCAGCGGAAACTACGAAGCCTTCGCCCGCCCCCGCAAACCCGAGGTCGAGCCCAAGACGGCATGGTTCGTCGGATCGGGCCTGGCTTCGCTGGCGGGCGCCGCCTTCCTGATCCGCGACGGCCAGATGGCGGGCGACAGGATCACCATTCTCGAAGAGCTGAACCTGCCGGGCGGCGCGCTGGACGGCATCCGGCAGCCCGAAAAAGGCTTCGTGATTCGCGGCGGTCGCGAGATGGAGGACCATTTCGAGTGCCTGTGGGACCTGTTCCGCTCGATCCCATCGCCGGAGATCGAAGGCGCGAGCGTGCTCGACGAATTCTACTGGCTCAACAAGAGTGATCCCAATTTCTCACTGCAGCGGACCACGCAGATGCGGGGACAGGATGTCCCCGACAAGGCCCTGCTGACCTTGAACGACAAGGCGCAGAAGGACCTGTTGGGGATCTTTCTCTCCACCCGCGAGGAGATGGAGAACAAACGCATCAACGAAGTTTTCGGCGAGGACTTCCTGACCAGCAACTTCTGGCTGTACTGGCGCACCATGTTCGCCTTCGAGGAATGGCATTCGGCGTTGGAGATGAAGCTCTACCTGCATCGCTTCATTCATCATATCCACGGGCTGGCGGATTTCTCGACCCTGAAATTCACCCGGTACAACCAGTATGAATCGCTCGTACTGCCGCTGGTCAAATGGTTGCGGAATCACGGGGTGGGGTTCCGGTACGGCGTCCAGGTCACCGACGTCGATTTCGATCTTCGGCCGGGCCGAAAACGGGCGACCCGCCTACACTGGGTGGAAGCCGGCTCGGCGGGCGGCGTCGATCTGGGCCCGGACGATCTGGTATTCGTCACCATCGGCTCGTTGACCGAGAACTCCGACAATGGGGACCATCATACGCCGGCGAAGCTGAATGAAGGACCGGCTCCGGCATGGGATCTCTGGCGGCGCATCGCCGCGAAGGACCCTGCTTTCGGCCGGCCCGATGTGTTCGGCGCCCATATCCCCCAGACCAAGTGGGAATCGGCCACGATCACCACCCTCGATGGGCGCATCCCCGAATACATCCGCAAGATCGTCAAGCGCGATCCCTTCAGCGGCAAGGTGGTCAGCGGAGGCATCGTCACCGTCAAGGATTCGAGCTGGCTGTGCAGTTGGACCGTCAACCGGCAGCCGCATTTCAAGCAGCAGCCGAAGGACCAGGTCGTGTGCTGGTTCTATTCATTGTTTGTGGACAAGCCCGGCGATTTCGTGAAGAAGGCGATGCAGGACTGTACCGGCGAGGAGATCACTCAGGAATGGCTCTACCATTTGGGCGTCCCGGTGCCGGAAATTCAAGAACTCGCGGCAACCGGCGCCAAGACGGTGCCGGTGATGATGCCCTACGTCACCGCTTTCTTCATGCCCCGCCAAGCGGGCGACCGGCCGGATGTGGTGCCGGAGGGTGCGGTCAACTTTGCCTTCATCGGCCAGTTCGCCGAGACCCGGGAGCGGGACTGCATTTTCACCACCGAATATTCGGTGCGAACCTCGATGGAGGCCGTCTACTCCCTGCTCAACGTGGAACGCGGCGTGCCGGAGGTGTTCAATTCCACCTATGATATTCGCACGCTGTTCGGGGCGGTCGGTCCGCTGCGGGACGGCAGGCGAATCGACATCCCCGCCCCGGCATTCCTGCGGCGGCTCCTGATGAAGAAGCTCGATGCAACCGAAATCGGCGAGCTGCTCAAGGAGTACAAGCTGATATCCGAGTGATGGAAGCGTTGCCGGAAAAGATCTTCTCGCCCGCCACCGCGCGCTCGGCCATGAGGAACGCCGCGGCGTTCCACGACTGGCCCGTCATTCCCCGCGGCGCCAGCGTTTTCCCATGCAGCCATTCCGTGAATCCCCAGCTGCGCAGAGCGCAGACACGCGCCAGTTTGATCAACTCCGACCGTGCCTGGTCCACGCGGCCGGCCTCGGCCAGCGCCGTGATCCAGAAGCCGCCCACCATCGGCCAGATTCCGCCGTTATGGTACTGCCAGACGTGATTCTGCCGGTGCCGCGCCATGTAGGGACGCCAAAGCGAGCTGCTCTCCTTGATCGGACGGGTGACCACCCTGACGGGGTACGGATCGCCCACATGCGCCGCGGTGAGCGCATCGAGCGTTCGCTCGGTCGCGCGCACGTGCGCCAGGCCCAGCAACACCGCCAGCACGTTGCCAAAGACATCCCCCTCCTCCCCGAAGAAGGAGAAATTCACGAAGCTCAGGTACAAGTCCCGATCGCGCGCACGCCGAAGCACGTAGTCGTTGAGCAGCCGCGCCCGGCGGTAGTCGGCGATGCCCGCCGAAAATGGGTGGAACAGGCCGTTGAAGTTGTCGCGCGTTTCCTGCGCATGCGCGATCCGGTAGAGGCGTTTGACGAAATACCACAGCGCGTTCGTGTAGAGAACGAAGCCTGAGCGCGGCATGATGTCGGCCCAATCACTGGCCTCGTTCTGTTGCAGCAGATAAAAACGCTGATGTTCCTGCGCCAGCAGCCATTGAACCGCGAGCTTGGACTGCTTGGCGTAGCGCCGCCGCAACCCGGCGGCGCGGCCGCTGCGATCCAGGAACGCGAGCGCGATCAGCCACCATAAGGTGGAGTCGATACACCCCAGGTACCAGAAATCCGCCTCTTGCCGGTGCAGGTCCACGAACTTGGGCATCTGCCCGTTCGGCGCCTGATGTTTCGCCAGGGTGCGTATTCCCGCCGCAGCCGCGCGCTCCAGCATGCTGTCGCCCGACAGCGCCATGCCGATCGCACATACGGCGGCGTCGCGCCCGAATATGGCCGTGTAGCCGCGCTTATCCGCCCGCGCACCAGGAGACGCCGCCAGGATGCCGCCCGGCGTCATGTTCCGCTTCAAGAGGCCGATGGCTCGCGCGCGGCACGCATCGAGCAATGCCTGTCCGCTCGGGGGCACCGATGGGCGTCCTCTCAAGGCTTCTCGAAGCGCAGCGTCATCCGATCGGACTCGCCGATGGTCTTCAATTTGGCGCGCTCATTCTTGGGCCCGGCCAAATCCGGACGCAGGCGGTGTACGTTGACGTTTTCCGGGTCCTTCGGATTCGCGTTGATTTCCGACACCCCGTGCAGCCGGAAGCCGGTCTGCAGCCCCAGCGTGATCAAGTAATCCTCGGGAATGCGGTGCAGATAGTTCGAACTTTGCACGCCATCGGCGAACGGCTTGGCTCGATGTTCCACGACGCCGAATGTGCCGCCGGGTTTGAGCACGTCGAACACCGCTTTGAACACCGCGTCCAGCGTCGCCGGGCTGTCGTTGAGCCAATCATGGGTACCGCGGAAGGTGAGCACCATGTCGGCGGAACCCGGAGCGCCCAGCGCGGTAGTGAGCGGCGGCGCAAATGGGATGACCTTGACGATGTGTCCAAAGACCGCGGGATTGGCCTGGATCTTCTGCTCGAACTTGGGCGAACCCGCCTCGATCAAATGACCGTTGTCGTACAGGAAGGGAGCCAGGATTTCGGTATACCAGCCGCCGCCGGGCGCCAGCTCGATCACCGTCATGTCCCGCTGGATCCCGAAGAACTGCAGCGTGGCCACCGGGTGACGGTAGCGGTCGCGCTCCTTGTTCTCTGGCGAGCGCCAGGCGCCATCGACCGCCCGCTGCAGCGCCGCTGCGGTGTCTTCAGTGGACGTGTCCGGCGCCGCGCTGGCGGCGGCAGCCAACAACAGCGTGCTGGATAGGCAGATACCCCAAGTACGAACGTGACAGAACATTGCGACCCCCTTGGACGGATGGAACCGAAGACCATGCCCGAGACGAATGGCCGGAATAGACCGCGGAACCGACACTTTCCGGCGCAACGATGCGCCCTCGGCGGTGGACTTCCCGGCCTGAGATGGCTATTAGTGCGTGATCGTACCTGATTTTGGTACCCTATCTTGAGACGGTGGATTTACCGGCTATTTTCGCCTGAAATACGGCGGCCCGACATGCGCCGGCCTACCGAACACGAGCATAGACGCCACCGTGGCCGTGACCGCCAGAAGCGCCTGCGCTATGCGCGCTATAAGCGGTTGGGTCTCGGCGCCGGGGCCGAATAGACCTTCCGCCCATCCAGATAGGTGGCCAGGACACGGGTGCGGTGCAGGTCGAACGGGTCGATCGAAAAGATATCCCGATCGAGCACGATGAAATCCGCACGCTTGCCTTGCTCCAGGCTGCCTGTGGTGTGCTCCTGCTTCAGGGCGAATGCGGCATTGATGGTATAGGCGTCGACGACGTCCTGAAGGCCGATGCTCTGTTCGAGCAGGAGCGGCTCGCGGCCTCGAGTCTCCCGGCGTGTAATGGCGTGTTCCATGGCCGCGAAAGGATTGAAGCTGCTCACTCCCCAGTCGCTCCCGCCGACAATCAATGCGCCGGCATCCCGCAGCGAGCGTGCGGGGTAGAGATATTGGGATCGCTCCGGTCCGAGGTAGGGAATCGTCGCTTTCGTGATGTACGGATCACGTTCGGCCCATAGCAGCTGGAAATTGGCGATGACGCCCAGGTCCTTGAAACGAGGGAAATCCGCCGGATCGATCAATTCGAGATGGGCGATCTGGTCGCGATTGTCCCGCATGCCGTTGGTCTGCCGCGCGCTGGCAAACGCATCGAGCGCCGACCGCACCGCGCGATCGCCGATGGCGTGCACGTGGACCGTAAAGCCGGCGGCATCTGCGTCGCTCACGATTCGGTTCAGCTGATCCTGCTTGAAGTATGTCGGCCCGCGATTGTCGGTCGGATGGCCCGCTCCGTCCAGATAAGGGGCAAGCAGGGCGGCCGTCTGCGAGGGATACTCGATCACGCCATCGGCGAAGATCTTGACGGCGTCCGCGCGAAGTAAGTCCGGATCGACCGCCCATTTCGCGCGAAACGCATTCGCATCGGCGATGATGGCCTCGGCCGGCCGGCCGGTATCCTTCAAGCCAAAGGTCGCACGCACCCGCATGTTCAGCCGGTGCTTGTCATAGAGCCGCCGGTACAACTGCATGTCATGGTCGTCCGCGTCCGCATCTTGAACCGATGTGATTCCGATCGCGCGCATGCCGGTCAATGCCTTATCGAGTTGTGAGGCCTCGTGCGCGAGACCGGGCGCAGGCTTCGCTCTCAAAGCAATTTCGGCAGCGACGTCTCGCAGCGTGCCGGTGGGGTTGCCGGACGCGTCGTGCTCGATTCGACCGCCCGCCGGGTCGCGGGTGGTGGGGCCGATTCCTGCCGCCTCGAGCGCGGCCGAATTCGCCCAAATCGTGTGGCCGTCCGAGCCCTCCAGGAGCATCGGGCGGCCGGCCGACATCGCGTCGAGGTCGCGAAGCGTGAGCGTTACTCCGGACGGATTGACCTGGACCACCTCGAACCAGAGCTTGCCCTCGGCAGGCTGCCGCCCCTCGCATGCCAGGACCTTGGTTTTGATGTCCGCCGCCGCCAGCATCTTATCTTCAAGGCTGCACTTGTTCTGATCCTGCGCACTCTCGGCTGGATGAGTGTGCGCGTCAATGATGCCCGGGAGCACCACTCGACCCGCCAGGTCGATGCTCCGGGTGGAGGGGCCACGGAGGGCGCTGACCGCCTGATCGGTGCCGACCGCGATGATCGTATTGCCGCGGACCGCGAGCGCCTGGGCGACGCTGCGATCAGCATCCTCGGTGTGAATTCTGCCGTGAAGCAGGATGAAATCGGGGGGTGGATCCGACGCAAGAGCAACGCGCATGAAGCAAAGCGACAAGGTCAATGCGGCGGCGCAAGAGTTGATGTTCATGGCTCCCTTGAGGGTCTGATTAAGTAGGCAAGCATACACCGGCCTATCGACCCCAGTGCGCGGCGGAGTGGGTGTACAGTCAGCGTAGCGGCACCTGACCCATGATCCGCGGCTCTAGAGCGGCGGCGGCAATGACACCCCCCATCATTGCACCAGTGATCCCGGCGCTCGCTACGTCTTGGCCGGTCAGGAAGAGGCCGGGAACCGGGGTGCGGGCACGCAAGGCCTCCGAGAAAAATCGTCTCGAACTCGCCTCCAGGCCATACACTCCACCGCGCACCGCACCGGTAAAGGCCGCCGACGTCAGGGGTGTCGACACCTCGCGGGCCACGACCATCGGTGCGAGCGCCGGAAAGTGACGAGCGAACTGCGCGAGCAACCGCTCCTCGATCACGCGTTTGAGCGCCGCGTAGTCGGGCGGCCGGTGGCCGACGCGTGAGTCCTCCCAAGGAGCAAACACCGCCCAGTCCGTCCAGGCGACGATCTCAGCAGTGTGCTTGACCGGCGTCGCCGTGTGCGGGGCCATGTCCTTGAGCGACGGAAAGGATACAAACAGAGCGGGCGGCACGGCATCGTGCTCGGGATCGCGCCACAACGCATCCCCCAGATTCCAGCTCTCATGGAACCAATGATTGGAGGGCGTCGCGCCAGAGGCGCGGATATCGCCTTCCAGGCCAAGATACAGCTGCACATGACACGCGGACGGCTGGAATGAGGCAATTTCCCGCACCCAGGCCGTGTCGCGCAGGGCAGGCGGGAGTAAATGCATCACCGTGTTGCGTGCGCCGGCATCGGAGAACACCAATGCACAGCGCACCTCGCTGCCGTCCTTCAGCCGCGCGCCGTCAATCGCGCCCTTATCGATCAGGAGTTCGGCGACATCCGCCCGGGTTCGCACCTGACCGCCGCCCTTTTCGATCACGGGGATCAGCGCGTCGGCGAAGGCCTTGGCGCCGTGGATCGGATAGTAGGCGCCATCGAAATAATGCCGTGTGACCGTGGCATGTATACCGAAGCTCGACACGCAAGGGTCCGGGCCATAGTCCCCACGCTGGCCGGCCAGGACCGCGCGCAGTCTAGGGTCGGCGATCAATTCCTGCAGGACTGTCTCGGTCGATCGGCCCCACCAGCGATCGATGGCTCGGCCGCTCCACAAATGCACGATTTTGGCCAAAACCGGGGGCATGGCGCGCCCCGAAAAAACCACTCGGCCGGCGGCGGTGGCTTCGGCGATCGCCTGAAAATAGGCATCGATATCGGCAGCCGATGTAGGAAAGCGCTCCTTGAGCTCGCGTTCCAGCGCCTCCTGCGGCCGCGCGCACTGGAACTCGAACCGGTCTGGAAAATGCATGATGTCGTAAACTGGACCGATCGATGCGAACTCGATCGCCCCGCCCGAGAGCCAATCGAGAACACGGCGTCCCACGTCATCGGGACCCATCTCGCCCAAGTAATGGACTCCGACGTCCCACGTGAATCCATTCCGTGAAAACGTCTGCGTCAGGCCACCCGCGACGAAGTGGCGTTCGAGCACAAGCACCTTGTGACCCATGCGCGTCAATGCACACGCGCAAGCGAGCCCTCCGATGCCGGAGCCAATGACAATCGCTTCGAAGTCAGAATCGGTATCCGCAGCGCTCATGGTGGGAGCCTGAGCAATGGCTCAATAGGCGAGCCACTCGAAGATGATGGAGTTGACGCCCTCTGCCAGCGGCTCCGACAAATTCGTGTTGGTCGGCGAATCATGCATCGTGATGTATTCCGTCGTCGCCACCGATGCGGCCGTTCCATTCGCCGGGTACAGCGTCGTCGAACCGCCTTTTTGGGCGTACGCGGCGGAAAAGAACGCCAAGCCGTAGCGCGGCATTGGGTTTTCGAAACTTCCATTGACCTCGGTTCGCTCCACGACCCACTCCGCCGATTGACCCGTGAAATTCAATGTTGTCGGAAACGCGATGCTCGTGGACACGTTCTTGTTCGTATTGAAGTTGGCCACGGTGAATTGTGCGGTTGCCTTTCCACCGGTGACCACGTACGACGTCGTCGTGTAAATCGCATCCCCCGCGGCAATCTTGAGCCCGGTGAGAACCGTTTCCGCCGCGGGCAGCACTTCGACCCACGCATCGTACACCGCTTTGCCCCCGACCCAGTCGCTTTCCGTGCCGTCCTGGATCAGATCGCTTGTGCCGTTGCCATCGAGGCCGACCCATATCGAGCTATACGCATTGCCAGTTCCGGCGGTCTGGCTCGCGACGTTGGGAACGGCGAAATAGCCGTAGATGGTGGTGAAGTCTGCGGCCGCCTTGTCCAGGATCACCGCGCTCCAATTTCCCGACGTGCCGGTCGTATTGTCCTTCGTTTGCTGCGTAGACAGTTCCTGTGCAGGGCGATGATATATGCCCGGCTTTTCCACCAGATCCGTCGGGACGCGCATGGTATGGGCCGCCCTGCGCCATAAAGCTATCGCATCGGCATTGCTCGCATCGGGCCGCGGAGGATATCCGTAGTCGGCTAGTTGTTGGTCCGTCGCCGTATCGGGCTCGAACCCCTCGGGGACTGACGCATAGACCGTCGCCTCGAGACCAGAAGGCAGAAGCAGGTTCACCTTGGCCGGCGTGTTTTGCGCCTGTGCGGCACCGGCCATCGCGAGCATGACCGCCGTACCAAGAACCGACGAAGGGAGCTTTATCGCCAAAGGCAAATTCATAGATAGATCCTTGTTTCTGTTTCGGAAAGGGAAATTGAGCGGCGGACATCGGGAGTGAGTTGATTGGTTCTTGGCGACACCATGATAGGCGTAATCCCCTTTCGTTGTACGGTGCGACTAATGAGAGTAAGGCGTCAACCGAGGAGAAACTGCCTCACGCCTCAAGACATGGGGACTTTACGCCGCGGCTGCGCCCAATTGCCCATGCATACTGGGGCTTGTGGGTAGTATCACTGACAGCCGATCTATTGGCGTTCATTCGGGGCATGCGAGAGATTGCCGTGCCCGGAGCCTCTCCGACGGTTGAGTCTGGCCGGCTCTTTCGCCCCGCTGGCTCGCGTCGACCTGACGCTTCGTGGCGCGGCAGCACTCAACGCATCGAGTCCTGCCGCGCCTCCGGCGGTTGCCTATTGCTTGTCGAACACCTCGGTGTCCACGGCCGTTGAGCCGGCCATCTTGTCGGTAGCCGTCAGCGTTTTACCGTCCTTGGAAACCGTTCGTCGGGTCGTGCCGACAGTCTTGCCTCCCTTCTTCAGCGTGAAGGAGGCCGTATTGTGGTTGATCTGCTTCGCCGAGAGGGTGTCGTACTGAGGGGAGCCCGTAATCGGATAATCCTTGCCGTCCAGGTGATACGTCGTTTGGGTTGTGGTTTCCTTGCCGTCCGCGCCGACGGTCTTCATGTTCAGCGTGATGCCGTCTGCGCTTTGCGAGTACATGCGCGTCTGGCTCTTCAGGGCGTGGCCCTCGCTGAACTTGGACTTCGCCACGTCAAGAGTCCAGGTCCCCACCACCGGATCAGTAGCCGAACCCGCCGCGATTGCGGCGCTGGCGACCGTGAGAAGCGTCCCAAGAAATACGCTCGAAAGCATGCTGTTCATGATTGTCCCCGCTGCTAGTGTGTTGCTTTTTGAGTGTTTTCGCGCCGCCGCGAACAAACTGCGACCGCATCCAGCCGACGCCAGCATGCACGCTTGGTCGTAGGCGCACAAGCCGTGGCAACGGTCCCACGATGGCGGCAGTGCACCATCAAAGAAATCAGGAAGTTGTCAATTCGTATTCACGCCTCTAAAAGTCAGCACCTCTCAAAAAACTCGCCGTCGGCACGGTTTGAAATTGATCAGGGTGCGCCTTCACCAGCGCGTCGGCCAACGCGTTAGGGACGGCGCCGCGTGCATTCTGGTTGTTGTCCTGTAGCTCGGTCTGGTCCAGCTGATAATTCTGAAAGCTCTTGCTGAAGTGGTCGATATTGTCCATGTGCGCCTGGAATGAAGCGCTCCGCGCATCTTCGGCCGCATGCGCGCTGTTGGACTGAATTCGCGCGTTATTACCCGCCTGGCGGCTGCGCTGTTCATCCCCGGCGAACTCCTGCGCCACAACCTGTCCGTTGATACTGTAGCTGTGGTAAATGGCATTCAGCGTCGGTTGCTCCTGCGCGGCCAAGGTCCGCGGAACGCAGGTCCCGTTGATGCCCAACGTGCGGCTGCCGAGCGCGTTGACCGCGGTAATGCTGAGCCCGAGTTCGCAGGACATCAACCCCCGGCCGTCGTGCAAATCGAGGTCCGCGTCAATCAGCACCGCCTCTACCGCGAGACGTTGCGCAGGAATGGCTCGTGATTGCCTGAGCTGAAAAACAGGCTGCGTATTTTTCTGCTGCAGGACACATACATAAGTATGCAGCGCATCGCTGGCAGGGCAGAGGATTGGACGGCTGGCCGCATAGCGGAGCCTCGCCTGCACGTTCGGATTGTTTGGGTCGTAAATCGGGCCGACGGTGTTGCTGAGCAGCACTGCTTCTCCCCGCGGACCCACGATATAGGCGGAGCCATGCGAGGCAAACGTGATTCGCCAGCCGGCCGGCAGGTTCACTGTGCCGCTGCCATCGGGAAACGGAGTGGGCATGAGGGGCGGAACGGCTCCGGCGTTCGACGCGCCCGATTCGGGCAGCGAAGCCGAGGCGGCCCTCCACGCGTCGGTAAGCACGCGCAGGAGTACCGGTTCGGTCTTGGCGAATCGCGCCGACTCGTCATACAGAACAGCGGCGGCCGGATCGGCCCCGCGGGCCAGCGAGACGATGACCAAGCCCGCATATCTCGTATCGCCCTGAGTCTTCGCAGCAACCGTGAAGAACGCGCCGAAGTTTTGACCATCGCGCGACTGAAACACTGTGCCCACAGCGGGAACCTCCCCGAATCGGGAGTGCACGTGACGGAGGACTGCGGCCATCGCCGCCTGCGGTGAGCCTTGCTGCACGGGCCCGTAGATGACGTGGCCCCCGCTCGGGTTGTCGATGACCTTGAGCGCGTCTTGCGCGCCGGCGGCCGACGTCCATGCAACGAGTCCCAAAAACGCCGCAAGCCGCGCGGAGCCGAGAATGACTCCGGCACGTGACATCGCTCGCGTTACAGGCGGGTCGTCCCGGTCTTTCCGCTTCGATGGCGTCTGCAGCGCACTTAATGCCGTTGCGTACACGTCCTCCCCTCCGCTTGAATACGCCGTTCCCCACGGCATCGAGTCCCGCGCGATTGGTTCCGATAATATCAGGTAGGCCGCGGTTCGGAGGTCTTTGACGCGCAGCGTGACCCCACATGGACTTCAGTGACCCGCGAAACGTGTCTTATCCTCCGCCTGAGGGCACATGCAGACAATGCACGTCCCGGAAGGCGCGAACTCCGTGATGTTGAAGGTCGCTCCGAGCACAGACGCTCGATGTCGCATCGTACGCAACCCTAGTCCTCTCGCGCCGCGCTGCGGAATCGCCAGGCCTTTGCCGTCATCGCATACCTCCAGACGCACACTCGACGGTTGTATATCAATCGTGATCCTAATGGACTTTGCATCCGCGTGTCTGAGGGCATTCGTGAGCGCCTCCTGTGCGATCCGAAATAGGTGCTCGGACGCAAGTGCACTCAGCCCAAGGCGCGTCATCCCGAAGGTCTCAAAAGTCAACGTAGGCCCGGAGCCGTTCTTGAGGCTCGCAACGAGCTCCCGCAGCCCTGCGATCAGCCCTCCCTGTGCCTCGGTACCCGGCGACAGCCCGTGCGCTAGCTCCCGACACGATTGCAGTGCGCGCTTGGCGATCTGCTCAGCGCGCTCGAGATCCGTCACTTCTAAAGTCTTGCCGGCGCGCACGTTGCGCGCGTAGGCCGCCAGCAGGAGCGACAAACCCGTCAGCTCCTGGCCCAAACCGTCGTGCAGGTCATCCCCAAGCCGCCGCTGCTCATGTCCGATGGCGCCGAGCAATGCCACCTCCATCTCATTGCGTTCCGAGACGTCGCGGATGACGCTCACAAATACTGGCTGGCCGCCGTGCGAAGCCTTGCCGCGGGACAGTTGCGCCGGAAAACTGGAGCCGTCCTTACGTCGCCCGGTGATCTGGCGCGTCGCAGTGTTCCCCGGCGTCGGGGCGGCATCCGGCCCTTGCCGCAGCGGCCCATCGAGATCACCCGTGGAAACATCGGGCATGATCGCCGTAACGTTCATACCAAACATCTCCTCTCCTGTGTAGCCGAAGAGCCTCGTACAAGCCGGATTCGGCACGCGGATCTTGCCATCGCCATCAAGAAGCATGATCCCGTCAACAGACGTGTTCATCACTGCCCGGAGCTGCTGCACGGCGTCGCTCAGCGCAGCTGTTTGATTTCCGGTATCGGGCAGGTCGTGAAGCGAAATTGTCGCCCCGACGAGACGGTCGAGGGGGTCGATCACGGCCGATATCGCGCCCGCGACGGGCACGTAACCACCGGATCGGCTCGTCAGGTATTTGTCGGCGCCGAGTTTAACCGTGCCCCTCGAGGCAAGCACTCGTCTCACCAGGTGATCGTCTGCCTGTCCACCAGCGGGTGCGAATAGCAGAACCGTCCCGGACGGTTTCCCCCGCGCGGCCCGGATCGGCCAACCTGTGAGACGCTCAGCCGCCGGATTCATATAGCGAACGCGATCATTCGCATCTGTGGCAATCATTCCGTCAGAGCTGCTGTTCAATAGGGCCGCCTAGCCCACTGGGTAGATTCGTGTAGTTAGTGCCCATGGCGGTGCTACCCTTCCTCCGAGAGCGCTTCGTCGCGGCCGGTGGCCGCCGCAGCTCTCGCCAATCCCGGCCTGGCCGCATCGATCTTTTCTCTATATTACGCCGTCCTATGGCGCCCATCTCCTTGATTCTATTCAGGCCGACTTTGGAAAATCGGTGGTTGAAGCCAGTTCCTTAACCATCCGGGCCGGGTCGCCGTTGGGAGCGCGGGCGGGATCCGATAGGACGGCGCGAATCATGCCAATCGCAGTGCCCTTGTACGCCTCCAGGTCGGCGCCGACACGCTCGTTGGCCACGGTCCTGAAACCGGTGCGGGCACCGTCCGGCTCAGCGATCGTGACGCCGACATTAAACGAGGCCACCTCCCCGCTAAGCGAATCGAAGAAGCCCCCGAGCTCCCATTTGCTCGCGTGATACAGCGATGCGCCCGGATAGGTGGACTGCCCGCCATAGGTGGAAAGCGCAAGAATCCGGCCGCCGCCCTGCGCCCGCAAATGCGGTAGCGCAGCTCGCGTCACTTGGATCGGGCCAATGAGATTGGTATTGATCTGCTTCATGATCTGCTCGTTGGTCCGGCCTTCGGCTGCTCCGAATCGCCCGTAACCCGCGTTGTTGACCACTGGTTACGTCAAGTTGAGCGAGCCACAGCCGGTCGCCATATTGCGCCTTGAGGTCGGCCATCGCATCCAGTTTACGGACTGTTCCGGCGACACGGTTGCCGCACGCCAACAACTGTTCTGTCATGTGGGGGTTTCTATCTAACAAGTTAGTCAAGTGTTAATATCGAAGTGGGCAATGTTCGGAGGGTCGATTGATGCGAAACGCGGATGCGTCGCGCGCGCGTCTATGAGGAGCTGCCCTTCACGCCTGATGATCTCCCGGGTTACGCGGCGCGGGTATTTGATTTTGCGATGGCAAATCCCGATTTGGTGGGACTCATGGCTTGGTTTGGCCTGGAGCAGACCTCTAACAGCTCAGCCGAGCGCGCCGCGTCTCGGGATGAAAAAATTGCTGCGTTGAAGAAGGCGCAAAGCGCAGGTCAGGTCGGAGCGACCTTCTCCCCCAACTTCCTGCTAACCGCGATCATGTCACTTGCAACGGCTTGGACGGCCGCGAACCCCTTTGGTCCATCGCTTGATCCTACTGCGCACAAGCACCCGAGCGCGTTACGGCGGAAAATCGCGCTGGCGATAGGGCTTCTATCGGAGTCACAGGGCGGAGGCGAGTGACGGTGCGGCCGACCGTGACTTAGGCGCCTCGCCGATATCACCAACGCGATAGCGTACCAGCAACTGCGTCAGTTCCACGGCCTGATCAGACAACGCCCGGGTAGCAGCGGCAGCCTCCTCCACGAGCGCCGCGTTCTGCTGGGTCATCTCGTCCATAGACATGACGGCCTTGTTGACCTGGTCGACGCCGGCCGCCTGCTCTTGGCTCGATGCCGCGATTTGCGCCATGACTTCGGTGACCTTCGTCACGCCGACGACAATGTCAGCGAGCGCCCGGCCAGAATCATCGACAAGTCTGGTCCCTTCCGAGACTTTCTCGACGGAGTTCTGAATCAGTCCCTTGATCTGCCCAGCGGCTTCGGCGCTGCGTAACGCGAGGTTGCGGACTTCTGAGGCGACGACCGCGAAACCCCGACCATGGTCGCCGGCTCGCGCGGCCTCGACCGCGGCATTCAGGGCGAGGAGGTTTGTCTGAAACGCAATTTCGTCGATGACTCCGATAATGTCGGAAATCTTGTTCGAAGCAGCGTTGATTTCATTCATCGCGGCGACTGCAGAGTTCACGACCATCCCGCCTTTCGCCGCCTGCACGCACGCCGCCGAGGCAAGCTCATTGGCCTGTGCGGCGTTGTCGGCATTTTTCTTGACAGTCGACGTCATTTCTTCCATCGATGCGGCGGTCTCCTCGAGATTGGCGGCCTGTTCCTCAGTGCGCTGACTGAGATTCGTATTGCCTTCGGATATCTCCTGCGCTCCGAACCGGACCTCACTCGCGGCGCGAGTGACTGTCCGTACGAGCTCAGCAACATTACCGACCAGCTGGTTCATGCCCACCGCCAGCGACCTGAAGAACCCATCTTTGCCCTCGACGCGGATACGAGCGGTCAAGTCGCCGTCGAGGGCCTTGGTCACCACATCCTGCACTTCTTGCTCGATCGAGACCTCCTGTGTCCGGTCCATCCACTGCACGATCGTTCCCACCCGCTCACCGTCGTTGCCAGTGACAGGCGTACCAATGATCCGCAGGGATGCGTTGCCGAGCACGAGGTCAGAGGAGTGGACACCATGCAGTCCGGCGAGCAGGTTTCTCTGGTGCGACGGATGTCTGTGGAAGCTGTCGAAGTTGGCCCCTAACACGCAATCCGGGTCGAACTGCGGCAGGTTCTTGCGAATCTCGTTGACGTTCGAACGGAACATCGACAACACCGATTCGTTCATGTACACGATTTTGCCGTCGGTATCCGCCACCATGATGTTGCCTGCAGCCTTGTCGAGGGCAGTTCGGATCCGGGCGTTCTCTAGGGCCGCGGCCCGATCACGGTCGGTTCTCTGTTTGAGACTGCACTGCATTGCATCCAGCGCGGTCAGCACCTGACCTGTTTCGTCGTTGGACGTAATCGTCACGCTCGTGTCGTATTTGCCGCGCCCGATCTCACCGAGGACGCCAACGGCCTGCGCAAGTGGGTTTCGGATTGCGCGCGTGATGTGAAAGGCCAGCACTCCAGCTAAAATCAGTGCGACCAGAGACAACATGAGCAGCAACATCCTGCTGCTTTGGTAGGAGGCGGCCAGCGCCGTGGCGCTGGCCTGAATTTCGGCCCTTTGGTGTTCTCTCAATTGCTTGAGCGTCGCCTTGAGCGAATTCTGGATGGGCCGCGCCTGCTCCAGCAAGGTTACTTTCGCCTTCTCAACCTGCCCGGCCTCGACCTGGCGCAGAATCTCGTCCTCGAGGGGCGTGAGTGCCGCAGCACCGTCGAGCGCGGTTTGCAACATCGCCTTGCCTTCGGGCGAACGGACGTTGGCGATCATTGTGTCGGCGTATTGCTTACGGTCCGCTTCGAGTGTTCGGACCTTCTCCACCTCCGTCTGGATCTTCGCCTTGTCCTCCAGCAGCAGCATCGTGCGGGTATGGCTCATGGTTTCCGATATTGCGAGTGTCCAGGCATCGGCCGTCTCGGCCTTCGTGAGTTGGGCGCCGGTGAGCGACGTCACCGCGTCATTGAACGCCGACAATCGCAAAATGCTCAGCGCAATTGCGCCTCCGAACATGACGATGACGATGCCGAATCCGAGGAAGAGGCGGCCGGCAACGGAATTGCGGAGCGGAACAAGGAGGTTACGCATCAGCGGTCGCCCCAAATCGCCGGTCCGCGCAGGCGATGGCGAACCGCACCAGCTGAGCGCCGTGGCTCAGGTTGAGTTTTGCCTTCATTCGCTGCCGGTGAGACTCGACCGTTTTGACGCTTAAATTGAGTGTGCGCGCGGCCTCGCGAGTGCTCATGCCCTTGCCGAGCAGGTGCATGACCTGCAGCTCCCGGTTACTCAGGCGATCGAGAGGGTTTGCCGGCCGATGCTTCTCGCTGCCATATGTCCTTGCAATGATGTTCGATTCGATGGCCGCCGAGACACAAATTCCACCATCGATCACGCGACGCAGGGAGCGCACTATCTGCTCGCCCGTAGCCTGTTTCGTCGTGTACCCGTGGGCCCCAATGGACAACAGGCGTTCCCCATAAATGGCCTCATCGTGATCGGACAGCACCAGAATCCGCAGATGCGGATGATGGGCGCGCACAAACTTCACCAGCCCGATACCGTCTCCCTGGTTCAGGCTGATGTCGGCGATGACCACATCCGGTGCGGTCTCTTGGATGGCTGAACGCGCTCCTTGCAGCGTGTCCGCTTCCGCGCACACGAGGAGATCTTC
Source organism: uncultured Gammaproteobacteria bacterium (assembly GCA_963707765.1). Lineage (GTDB taxonomy): Bacteria > Pseudomonadota > Gammaproteobacteria > Steroidobacterales > Steroidobacteraceae > Bog-1198. The sequence continues at coordinate 2,459,456 of CAVPQZ010000001.1, forward strand.
TTCCAGGTCGATTATCCGGCGCAATCCCTCGCGGACGATGGGATGACTATCGACCATCAGAATTCGCGTCGTTCGGCGCTTGCCAAGACGATTACCTTCGTTCCTTGCGTCCATATTCGTTCCTTCCATGCAGGTGTTGACGATCAACGAGGACATTACGGGTCTCCCGTCAGTAGCCGGTCGATCTCCATGGCCGGGACTGGCGGGCAATGAAAGTAGCCCTGCGCCGTATCACAATTCAGCAGCCGCAGGAGCTTGAGCTGGTCGGCCGTCTCGACCCCTTCCGCCACGGTCTGTAGACCGAACGCTGACGCCAGACCGATGATAGTGCGGGTCAGCGTCATGCTGGTGTGATCGTCGAGGAGACCTTTGACGAAGCTGCGGTCAATCTTGAGCTGATCGACGGGCAACCTGGAGAGGAGACCGAGCGATGAATAGCCGGTGCCGAAATCATCCAGGGCAATGCGAATCCCCGCTGCACGCAGCTCCCGCAACTGGCGCCCGGCGCTGTCGATGTCCTGCAGCAGCGCTGTCTCGGTGATTTCCAAATCGATGCCGAAACCCTGCGGATCGTGCGGCCACTCCATGAGCAGCGCCAGAATGAAGTCGACGAATGCGCGACCTCGAAACTGCACCGCCGAGACGTTGACGGCGACGCGTACCGGGCGCAGCCTAAGGGCGCGCCAGCGATCGCAGTCCTCCAGCGCACGTCGAACGACCCATTGGCCGACCGGAATGATCATTCCGGACGATTCCAATACCGGCAGGAAGCGCGCCGGGAGCACTAGGCCGTGCTCAGGATCGTTCCAGCGCAGCAGCGCTTCGAGAGATTGGATGCAGCCGGTGACAATGTTGATCTGCGGCTGGTAGTAGAGTTCGAACTGCTGCCCGTCGACAGCCTCTCTCAGCCGGTGCTCGAGGGCGAGGCGCTCGGCAGTTTTATTGTGCATTTCTGGCTTGTAGTACTCGGTCTTCTTGCCCGTTTCTTTCGCATGCTTGAGCGCCGCCTCGGCGTATTGCACCAGCGCGCTTCCGTCATCGCCGTCGATGCGGTGGTCCGCCACGCCCGAGCGGCACGCCACGCGCACGCCACGTCCGTTGATCACGAAGCAATCATTCGAGATCGTCTTTTCGAGCAACGTGGCGATGTCCTGGCCCGGCTTGCCGGAGGTCGGTTCGACCAAGGCGAAAGTGCCGCCCCCCAGATAACCGACACGCTCGTCGCTTCCGGCATGCTGCCGAAGCCGCTCGGCGACCTGCTGCAGCAGCAGGTCGCCGAAATCTCTGCCGAAACTATCGTTGAAATTATTCAGATGATCGATATCGAGCACGGCTACAATCGGAGTCTCCTCGGGACTGAAACGCGCATGCAGCATCCTGTCGACGCGCCGGCAGAACAGCGGTCGCTTGGCCAAGCCTGTGAGAGGATCATAGTGTGCGAGATATTCGGCGGCGGCGGCGTCCTGCTGGGAGCGCACTGCGAAGGACAGCGATGCAGACATCTCCAGCAACAGTGATAGCTCGTCGTCATGCACCAGGCTGGGGTCCGCGGAGGTCAGTGTGAGGGCGCCGACGGGGACGCCGTCGACCATGAAGGGCAATGCCACCACGGAACGGACCCCCTCCGCATATAGCAACTGGCGTCCGACAACGGGCGGTTCGTTGCACGTGAGATCGCGGCATACGGTCACCTCTCCGGTGCGCATGGCTCGGCCGGTAAGGCTGGTGTCGCGCTCCCGGCCGACCCCGATGGGCAACGGGTCCGGCGCCACCTGGGGCATTCGTTTGCCGGCGCGGAATCCCGGCCGCGCGTAGCGTGCGCCGGGCTCGACGGCCCAGACGACAGCGCTGTTGTAGCCGCCCACGTCGACGGCAATGCGACAAGCTTCCTGCAGGAGCAGATTTCGATCGCGAATGCGCAGGATGGCCGAGTTGATCGCCGTCTGCATTTTCAGCACCCGAGTCAGCCGCGCGATGTCGGCTTCCTGGCGCTGGCAGTTGCGGCGGGTGCGTAAAGCGGCTAGCCCGATGGCGAGGTCCGCCGCCAGTTCGTGGAGCAGTACCAGTTCTGAAATCTCGAAGCCGTAGGATCGGTCCGTATAGATTTCGAGCACGCCCAAGCAGTGTTCATCCGCAAGCAGCGGCAGGGCGAGCACCGCTGCGCAGCCGACCTGGCGTGCCTGTGCGCGCCAGGCGGCGCTCCATCGCTCATCCTCGACCTCGTGAACGATCTGCGGCACCCGTTCGCGCATTGCGCACACCGCCGGCGTTTGTCCCTCTAGGCCGTGCGTCCAGCCAAGCTGGGATGGATCGATTGCCCTAGTGCTCCAGGCGGCATTCACGGTGGGCTCGGCCGAGGCTTCCTCTCGTGTGCCGGATAAGCCGACCCACGCCAGCCGGTGGCCGCCGATATCGACCAGCGCGCGACAAACCTCGGTCAGAAGCGTCTGTTCGCTGTCAGCGCAGATCAAATACCGGTTGCTGGCGCCGAGTACCAGATACTGGCGCCGTAGCTGAGCCAACCGAGCCTCCAGCGCGGTCGGACGCGCTTCGGCGAGATTGGGGGCATTTGCGGTCATGCGGTTCGACACTCCACGGTGCTTCTGCTTTAATGAACGTGCATTTGAACTCGCTCAAGGGAATTGAGCGGGGCGCACTGTACGCGCCTCCCGGGGAATGGAGGATCGGGTACTTTCCCGAGAGCGGCAGGGGAGAATCTGTAGGGGGAGTGCGCGGGAGCGCCGTGTTCAGGCGTCTACGATCCTGTTGCGGATCGCGTATCGCACCAGATCCGCCAACGAACCAAATTCCATTTTGCGCATGATATTGCTGCGGTGCGTTTCGACGGTCTTCACGCTCAGTTCCAGGGTGCGCGCCACTTCCTTGTTGTTGTTGCCCTCCGCCAGCAATTGGACAATCTGCCGCTCGCGCGGCGACAGAGCCAAGGCGGGCTGCGTGGAGGTATTTTCGCCGGAGCGCAAGTACCCTTCGAGCACGGAGCGTGCAACCTTTGAGGTGAAGAACGGCCGATCGTCGAGCAGCGCCTCGATGGCCTGGACCAGCACCCGACCGGCATCCGACTTCAACACATAGCCCATCGCGCCGGCATCCAGTACCTCGCGAAGGAGTTGCTCCGATTCGTGCGCGGTTACGATCAGGATGCGGGTTTTTGGTGTCGACGTGCGGATCTGGCGTGTCGCCTCCAGTCCGTTCAGCTGGGGCATCGTCAGGTCGAGCACGACAACCTCCGGGGTTAGCCTCGCGGCCAGTTCACAGGCTTGGCGGCCGTCGGCCGCTTCGGCCACGACACTCCAATCGGGCCGGTCCGCCAGCACGGCAGTGAGCCCGCGCCGTATGAGCTCGTGGTCGTCGGCAATCAGAATTCGAACCTTGCTCATCGCCCCGCAACCTCTATCCGGATACGCGTTGTTCGGTGTGCACGCCGGACGCGCCGGTCAGCGAGAGGGTGGCCTGAACGCAGGTTCCACTCGAACCGCTCCGCACATTCAGCGCGCCCCCGAGCTGTCGCATCCGCTCACGCATACCGGCAAGGCCCACGCCCAAGGTCATCCCGTCCGCCATTCTACCCTCGGAATCGCCGACCGGCATGCCTCGGCCGACGTCCTCCACCTCGAGAACCACGGCCCCATCCCGCTCGAACAGCCGGATCGTCACCGATGGGCTCTCCGCATGCCGGCGCACGTTCGTGAGCGCCTCCTGAGCGACGCGGAAGATCGCCAGTTCATGCTCCGCCGGCAAGCGGTCCATGGTTTCAGGGATTTCCATCCGAATGTCGATGCCGCTGCGCTGGCGCAGACCATCTGCCAGCCACCGAAGCGCGCTCAGCAGGCCGATTTCATCCAGAAGCGGCGGGTGCAACAGATAGGAGGCGGTGCGAATCTCGGTGGAGCACTTGCACGCCAGCGCGACGCACTCGTTCGCCAGGGTTCGCGCGGATTTTGGAAATGTTTCCACGGCGCGCGCCAGAAGGGTGAGATTGAGTTCCAAGGCCGCCAAGTCCTGCCCGGTGCTGTCGTGCAGATCCCGTCCGATGCGTCGGCGCTCGTCGTCCTGAATGTGAACCAGCGTGGCGGCCAGTTCGTGCAGCTCATGAAGCGCGGCTTCGCGCTCTTCGTCCACCCGCTTGCGCTCGGTGACGTCGTGGATGACCGCCAGCGTGAGCGTCTTGCCGTCGGCGTCGAGGCTCGACAGGTGTACCACCGCAGAAAATGGCGCACCTGTACCGAGTCGCCGAAAGGTCCACTCGAAGCTGGCGGCGCTGCCCTCGACGGTATCGCGGATTTGCGCGCGGCACAGCGCCTCGGAAGAGGCGCCGTCGGCCTGGGCTGCGGGCGACAGGTCCCACAGCCTCATCCCGATCAGTGAGCCGGGGCTGCGCCTGCCGAACATGGCGGCGCTGGTTCGATTGGCTTCGATGACTTGCTCGCCTTCCAAGACAAAGGCGCCGAAGGCGGCGTTATTAAAAAGAGTGCGGTAGTGCTGCTCCCTGCGCCGCAATGCGCGCAGAAAATGATTCAGCAGCCACGTTGCCCCGAACACCAGCGAACTGATTCCACCGGCCAGCAGCACCGTGGCGCGACGCCGCGCATTCCAGGGTGCCAGCGTTTCCTCGCGGTGCCGCGCGGCGGCGACGATCATCGGGTAACCCATCACGCGGTTGTAGGCGATGATCGTCGGCTTGCCGATAATGGGACTGAGGCCTTCGATCACGCCGGAATTCGCCCCCCGTGCGGCCCGCTGAAACATCTCGGAGGCCCGGAAATTTCTGCCTTCGGCGGAGCGAATCTGCTCGTCCGGAAAAATGATCAGCAGGGCCGTACCGTCGGCCGCCAATAGCGCGACGCCGCTGCCCGGTTCGGACTGCTCGTAGACGCCTTCCAGGCTTCGAAAGTCAATCAGCGCGCCCGCCCAGGTGTTTTGCAGCGGGCCTGGGCCGACGCGTCGGGCGATCGGAATCACCCGCTCGCGCGGATTGGTCGGATCGGGAATGGGGCCGCCCACCCAGGCGTCGCCCGAATTGAGGGACAATACGGGCGCCAGCCACGGGGGCGCCACCGTTCGACTATCGGCCGGTCCGGAGCGGCCAACCCGCACAAATCGCTGCGCATTGACCAGAAAGAGCGAGCAAACGTACGGGCCGCCGGTGAGCATGTGTGCGAGCGTGTCCGCGAACTGCACGTCGCTGGAGCGGGCCAAGTCCCCGCGATTCTCCAATTCATTGGCTGCGGCAAGCGCGGCGCCGACGCCGTCGCCGAGCATCGCTGCGACTTGCGCTTGCAGTGTCCCGCTGACGCTGCGCAGATGTTCGCGTTCCATGTCCAGGGTGGACCGGTAATCCTCCCGAATTCGCTCGACCGCGAAGATCCAGATGCCAGCGCACAAAACAATGGAATAGGCGATCAATGTCCAATTGACAGCCGCCGGAAGTAGACGCCGCATCAGGCCCGCACCGCAGTGGGTTGGCAAGGAATCATATCTGGCGCTTTCTCTTATACTGAGTTGCCGTTCAAGCATGATGACCGCTGTAGGGGATGTCCAGCGGCGCGCGAGTCGGATCTTATCTGGAACTCTTGAGTGAGCCACGCGCGCCGGTCGGTACGGCGCTTCTCTTGGGCTGCGACAGCGACGATCGCCGCTTCGCGTGATGGGTAAAGACCTTGAGCAAGCTGCCCGGCGATGAATCGGTCGAAGATCCTTGGCAGCTGAATTTCCCCTTCTCGATGTGCCATAACTCTCGCATAATCAACGAGCGAATTGCCGGCGCTGCGGCCCGCTCCGAGCTAACCCCGCGAAGCAGTCGAAACCGCGCGTCCGCTGATCGATACAAAACGCCACACGCTTACCATATCGGCTCGGACGTGCATGTTCGCGCTGATTTACCTGTCCGCCGATGGTGCGCCGTCGGGTGCCCGATTCGCGACCTCCCGGGCATTCTCCAAGACCTGTTGCAGGCTGGCAGCAGGATCAGTGATCGCCACCGGTATGCCCTGAGCATCGCCGGCCAGCTGCAGGACGAGGTCCCAGCGCACCTGTTGGTTGCGTTCTTGCAGCTGCTTATGGATGTCCGGACCCATCGCCTGCTCGAGGAGTTCGCGGGTGGCGGTTTGCCAATTGCCCTGGTCACCGGCCAGGGGTCCGAATGCCTGCATGTACAGGTCGCCTCGGTGCCAGGCGAACACGAACGGCTGATTCACCACGCGCACCTCGGTGCCGAGGGGAACCATGTTATAGAGCTGCAGAATGTCCTCGGGGTAGAGGTGCATGCATCCATGGCTCACGCGCATGCCCACTCCCACGGGCTTGTTGGTGCCGTGAATCGCATACTCGGGCCAGCCCAGATAGAGCGCCCGCTTGCCCATGGGGTCGTCGGGACCCGGGCGGATTTCGGCCGGCAGGGGATCACCCTCTTCGCGGTGCTCCTCGAGGATGTCCGCTGGGGGCCGCCAGACGGGGTTCACGACCTTGCGCACCACGGTCGTGACGCCCGATGGCGTCTTCCAGCTCACACGGCCGATGCCAATGGGGTAGGTGTAGATGATCTCCTTTCCGATCCGGCTGCGCTGTGGGTAGTAGTAGAGCCGCATCTCTGCGATATTCACGACGATGCCCACGTGCGGCGCATCCGGCAGCACGAACTGTGTGGGGACTATCACAGGGCGTCCGGCGCCCGGGACCCACATGTCCACTCCCGGGTTGGCACGGTGGATCTCGTTGTAGCCGACACTGAAGCGACGAGCGATGTCCGGCAGGGTATCTTGCGCGGCGGTCTGCGTGATTTGCACTTCGCCCACGACCTCATCATTTAGTTTGGGGTCGACGGAGAATCGGTATGCTTCCCGGGGCGGTGCCTCGGATGGGAGCGGTACCGGCGCGGCATAGGCGGCCAGAGCCCATACTTCGCAGGCGACTAGACAGCCGATGAAAACCTTGCCCGCCATGCTGGACCGACATTTGCCGGACGTCATGGCGTCGGATTATAGATACATTCGCTGTCCGCCGCCTCCACCCGGTCCCAGTGCTCGCCTTTAACAGAGCGTCGGCATTCCGGTTTCAACCGCCCGCAGAATCCTCCCGGCCTGAGGATGTCCCGACCAATCCCGTCAAGGGCGTGCAACGGCCCCGGGGTATATATAACGACGTAACAAGCTGCCAGATACCCGCGGTTGCACCGGAACCTGGGAATTTACGCGCGATAGCGACTGTATGATAGGCGTGGTATAGCTAGGCAGGGTGGTTCCTCTATGACGGCTGTGGCAGCACTTGCGGATTGGGGCAACTTTTACGTCATAACCGGCTCGGCGGCAGCCGGACTCACCGGCCTCACCTTCGTCGTCATCGCCCTGGCTGCGGATGCCGGGCCTATGAGTACGAGCGGCCTGTGCGCCTATGTCACACCGACAATTGTGCATTTCGGAACTGTTCTGACATTGGCTGCTTTCCTGAGCGTGCCACACCAGAATGTAATGAGCCTGAGTCTTGGCTTCAGCACCGTAGGAGTTGCAGGTCTGATCTACGCGGTGATCATCGCGGTGAGCATGCGCCGCAGTAAGATGGCGTACGTTCCCGGGCACGAAGATTGGCTGAGCGCTGAGCCCAACGCGGCCCAAGATGAGGTGACCGGAGCGCGTGCCGTGAGGCGGCAGAATGGTCAGAGGGGAAGCAACATTGCGCGACTGTCGTGCCGGCGCCGTGATTGGAGTGCAATCCAAAAACGGGCGTGTTATGCGCATCGGCGACCTCGCTCACTAACCGAAGGCCGGCTCACCCTGACGAAGGAATGTCTGAAAATCAACGACTTGACGGAGCTTGGCGTGCGTAATTTTCTGTCTCTTAAAGTAATTCCCATCGCCGCGATCGGAGTCATGGGACTCTCACTTGCGCACGCTCAAGCACCGCCGGCTCTCATGCAGAAGACAAACCGCCCGTATCGATCCCAAGCATCCATTGCGTGCGGGAAGCGAGTTATACCCGATCGAATCGCGGCGCCTGGGCGAGCAAGGTACTTGTCATGTGCGCGTGCAATCCGAGGCCGATGGCACAATTTGGGTCGCCGAATTGGTCCGTTCAACGGGCTACGAACGGCTCGATGATGCCTGTCTCGGCGCGCTGATCGGTGAAAAACTGATACCCGCAACGGTCAATGGGGCAGCGGCGTTCTCTGTGAGCTTCGTGCCGATCAATTTCGCGGTCCCCGCACTCGCCCCCAGTTCGCCGACCCCTACGACCCCGCCGTCCGTTACCACGACGCTGCCAAGTATTCGAGGCGACTATCTCATCAAAGTGGGGCTCGAAGGCTACCCACAAAGAGCGCGCCAGCAGCAACACCAGGGAACCTGCATCGTTCACGTGGTCATTGCGGAATCCGGCACCCCCAGGGATCCGAGCGTTTCCAAATCCTCGGGGGACGACTCTCTGGACCAAGCCTGCATTGACGCGGTGGCAGGTGCACCCTACCTACCCGGCAAGCAAAACGGGCTTCCAATGGAGGCCGGTACCGAAGTCGCGACCAGTTGGCGACTTCCGCCACTCATGTTCGCAGCCATCGCAAATTCCCCCACATCGGGGTGCCCCGCCGCCTACCCCACGGATTTCCCCAGCGTCCCGGGCGGTAACTCAGTTGGCGCAGCGACATTCCAAGAGCGCGCGCCAAGGCAACTGCTGACGATTTCCTATCAACAGCCGTCGGATACGCTCTATGAAACGATCGTTGCTCGCGCACAAAGTGCCGGGTGGATTCTGGTGTCGCACGAGGCCGGCGCCGAGCCCGAAGGTATCCGTTATCGCGCAAGCTTCCGCAAGGACAATACGACAACCGCCATCTCCGTCTTCAATGTGCGCGGCAAAACAGTCCTGGTTGTGATGATGTTTTGACGCGAACGATATATCAGCGGCTTATTCGATCGACCCGCAGCGACGGCACCAGTCTTCGCCCCCGGCTTGTCGTCGTCTCCTATCGGGGGTGGCCCGAACTCCTGGGGCATGAAATGGACGATTGTTCGTCGCGCGAGCGGCCAAGCCTGGCCCTATGCGAAAGTGCTCCCCATGTGAGGGTATCGATGTAACTTGGTGCCCGTCGGTATCGATCGCCAACGGCCTGATTTTATGGGACTTCGATGTCCGTCAACGTCACTCCGAGTGAGCTTTTGAACCTAGCTGATTCCGTCCTGATCGTCACCATCGACGAGAAGGAATACTTGCGACGCTCCGTTTTGCCACGCGATTCTATGCGGTTTTGCATTCCGGGAACAAAATGCCGACATACACTCAGCCGATGAATGACACGATCTGCAGGGCGGCGGCTACACCGAATGCCGCGCCGAAGTGTCCGGTCCAATCGATCACTAGCCCCGTGATGACCGGCGCGACGAGGCCAGCGAGACCACCCACCATGTTCTTTCCGCTGAAATCTGCGTATCCGCCGTGTATCCTGATGAGTCGGGTGGAAATACTGCGCAAAGCGTATCGCGGCCCCGGTGGAATGCCGGGGCGGGTGGAAGTGATTGACGCGCAGAGGCCATATGGCAAAGTGGATCTATGGGTATGAACACGCTCGACGCAACCGAGCCGCCAATGCGGAAGTACCAATCCGACCGCGCCTTTCTCGGCCATCCGCGCGGGCTGGGCTATCTCGCCTTCTCGGAAGGTTGGGAGCGTTTCTCCTATTACGGGATGACTGCGCTGCTGGCGCTTTACAGCGCGCAATATCTGTTCAAGCCGGGCCATGTTGGCAATATCTGGGGCTTCGCTGCATTCCGCCATGTGCTCGAAATCTTCTTCGGGCCGCTGACCCCCCTCGGCATGGGGGGAGCGATCGCAGCGCTCTATGGTGGGTTGGTCTATCTCACACCCTTGCTCGGCGGCTTCGTCGCCGATCGCTTCATCGGCCGTACGCGCGCGGTGATCTTTGGCGCGGTAACGATGGCGGTGGGCCATTTCTGCATGGCATTCGACCAGACCTATCTGGTTGCGCTGGCCTGCATCCTGATCGGCAGCGGTTTCTTCAAGGGCAATCTGGCAGCGCAAGTGGGCGATCTCTATGCGCCGGGCGATTTGCGCCGGGCAGACGCTTTCCAGATTTACGTACTGGCGATCCAGATCGCGGTGATCGTTTCGCCGATCGTATGCGGCTTCCTCGGCCAGAAGGTCGCTTGGCATTTCGGCTTCGGCGCGGCGGGTGTCGGCATGTTGATCGGGCTCGGCACTTATGTTTCGGGCCGCCGCTGGCTGCCTGCCGAACCCCGGCGCGAGCCCGGCCACATCACCGAACCCCGCCCCAGGCTCGTCTCCGGCGAGGGCAAGCGCATCGCGGTGCTGGTGATGCTGATACCGGTGATCGCCTGCGCCTATGTCGGCAACCAGGAGATTTTCGCCGCTTACGAATTGTGGGGCGACGCGCATTACCAGCTAGTCTGCTTCGGCTGGGCGATGCCGGCCAGCTTCCTTATCTCGCTCGACGCCATTGTCTCGACCGTCACCCTGATCGGCGTGGTGGCGTTTTGGCGCTGGTGGGGTGTGCGCCACCGCGAGCCCGATGAGATCACCAAGGTCACGATCGGCACCTTTCTTGCCGCCCTTGCCCCGCTCAGCCTGTCGCTGGGCGCGATGCACGAGGCGGCGACGGGCGAGAAAATTGGGCTGGGCTGGGCGCTCGGCTTCCACCTCCTTAACGATATCGGCTTCGCGAATGTCTATCCGGTCGGCCTGGCGCTATTTTCCCGCGTTGCACCCAAGGCGTTCAATTCCACGATGATGGCCGCCTATCTGCTCTCGCTCTTCCTTGCCGGAATGATCGTTACCAAGCTCGCGACATTGCTCGACAAAATGCCCGGCGCAGCCTTTTGGGGTCTGCATGCCGCCATCATCGCAGGCGCGGGCGTGGTGTTTCTGATTGCTCGTACCGTTGCCGGGCAGCTGCTGGCGCCGATCGTCGACCCCGAAGCGGCAAATGGGCTTCACGCAACGCCGTAGGGCTCGGCCTCCACTCATTTGCGATGCAAAAACCAATGATAACGGTTCCTCCTACTCCTACGGCATCAGGTGTGCCCGATTGTGAGTGTGTGGCACTCAATCACGGAGCAGGAGGAGCACCCCGGTCTCAGTAAATGTGAGATTGTCTGGCAAATCTTCACGGTAAGAAGCGCGAGGCCTGTCCAGTCTCATCTGCGCGGACACAGCATGTGATCAGATGCTGGCTTTCTCCGCAAAATACTTCCGCCGCCGGCGAAATCCAGTCTCATATTTATTGAGATGCGACAGAGACGGTAATCTTATTAGACGATCGTTTAGTAAGTTACGATAATAAGGATTACGGACAAATCCGTATTCGAAAACGGCACTTTTGACATCGAATGCACGCCCAAGCCATAACTTGTACGGCCGATGAGGGGAATCCTCGAAACTCTTGAGCGAGCATCTTTTTAAATAATCTCCTCTCCCCGAGTGTGCGCCGCGAGGCGCCGATGATGTGGGGCTTCAGTCGCTGGACGAATTCATGCCCAGAGTAGATAGGGTGGGACGCATTCTTATCCAGCACGCCGATACCAAGCGGATCGATGATGAACATTTCCAGCTGCCCACGATCTGCCGCCGCCAAGATTATTTCGTTGATATTCTGATCCAGTAGTGTCCCAACGTTAATCGAATAAATTGATCTAGTTATGCGCTACGGACGAATTTTGGTCGGTGTCGATTGGTGCAAGTAGCTGATCCAAAGGCGTTTTTTCGAAGAGGGTGAGGCTGAGAATCTGTAGAATTTCGTAGAGCGATCGCGGCAAATTCAGCCGCTTCTTGACGATGGCGACGAGGACATAGACGGAGATGGCGATCCAGATTTGCGTCTTGACGGCGTTCTCGCTGGTGCCGAAGAAGCCTTGATGCGCAGGTGCTGCTTGATCCATTTGAAGAACAGTTCGACCTGCCAGCGGCAGCGTTATAGATCGCGCGATGGTCAGCGCCGGCAAGCGCAAATTGTTGGTCAGGAACATCAGGCGCTTGTCGGTCTTCGGGATCGCGATAGCTGATGCGGCGCAGCGGGCCGGGATAGCGCTTGGCGACATAGAAGCCAGTCAGGATCGACCGTCTGATCGCAGATCAAGCCCGTGTCGCGATCCACCGGATGCGAGTACGGCGCTCGTGCATTGAGGTTCGTTTGGCCCGCGTGACGAAGAAGCGCCGCGCTTCGTGCAAGTGATAGAGCCGCTCGAAGTCCAGATAACCCCGATCCATCACGTAGAAGGCGCCGGGTTCCGGCAAGCAGCAGGTCGAGCACGTTGACGTCGTGCATCTTGCCGTCGGAAATGTGAATAAAGCTGGGAATATTGCCGCGCAGATCGAGCAGCGTGTGCAGCTTGACGGCCGCCTTGGTGGAGCGAAACGGCGCCCACGGAAACACCGACAGGCACAGATCGATGGTCGTGGAATCGAGCGCGTAAACCGTCTTGGCCAGATCCACGCCGAAGGCTTCGTCGGCATAAAGCCGCGCGCGATGCCGATCAGGCGCTGGGCGAAGTCGCGTAGATGCGCCAGTCGCGCGTCGCGTTGGCGTCGGCCAGCGTGGTGCGGCGACACGTGCCGCGAATGCCCAAGTGGTAGAGCTTCGCCGCCTGCGCGCGAAGGCAGGCCTCGATGTCGCGCAGGCTCTCGCGGTAGGTCAGTTGCGCGAACGCCATGCAGAGATACTGGTCGAGACAGGAGAAGCTCTTGACCTTGTGCTCCCCGCCATAACGCGCCACGCAACGGCGAAACGTCGTCAGCGGAAGAGCAATTTCAAAAACTTACTTCCTTCAATACTATCTTTTTCATTACTTCTATAACTCTGCTTTCGACTAACCTTTTTCTCTTCTGCATTTACCTCCCTTTCCATGGCGCGTTATGCCGGGGAGCACAAGGTCCAGAGCTTCTCGTGCCTGGACCAGTACCTGTGCATGGCCTTTGCGCAGCTGACGTTTCGCGAGAGCCTGCGGGATATCAGGCGAGCCTTCGAGCGCAGGCGGCGAAGCTCTATCACCTGGGGATTCGCGGCAACGTGTCGCGCAACACGCTGGCCAACGCCAATGCGACCCGCGACTGGCGTATCTACGCGAGCTTCGCCGAGCGCTTGATCGGCATCGCGCGCAGCTTGTATACCAACGAACCCTTCGGCGTGGATCTGGCCAAGACGGTTTACGCGCTCGACGCGACGACGATCGATTTGTGCCTGTCGGTCTTTCCCTGGGCGCCGTTTCGTTCGACGAAGGCCGCGGTCAAGCTGCACACGCTGCTCGATCTGCGCGGCAATATCCCGAGTTTTATTCATATCTCCGACGGCAAGATGCACGACGTCAACGTGCTCGACTTGCTATTGCCGGAGCCGGGGCCTACTACGTGATGGATCGCGGCTACCTCGACTTCGAACGCTGTACCACTTGCACGAAGCGGGCAGCTTCTTCGTCACGCGCGCCAAGTCGAACCTCAAGGCCGAGCGTCGCTATTCCCATCCGGTGGATCGAGCGACCGGGCTGATCTGCGATCAGACCGTGATCTTGAGTGGCTTCTATTCGCGCAAAGGGTTTCCCGTTCCGCTCCGTCGCATCAAGTACATCGATCCGAAGACCCACAAGCGCCTCGTATTCATCACCAACAATTCGGCTTGCCCGCATTGAGCATCGCTGATCTGTATCGCTGCCGCTGGCAGGTGGAGCTTTTCTTCAAGTGGATCAAGCAGCACCTCCGCATCAAGGCATTCTTCGGAACCTCCGAGAACGCAGTGAAGACACAAATCTGGATCGCCATCTCGGTCTACGTCCTCGTCGCCATCATCAAGAAGCGGCTGAACCTGCCGCGGTCCTCTATGAAAATCTACAGATACTCAGCCTCACCCTCTGCGAGCAAATGCCTTTGGATGAGCTACTTGCGCAAATCGACACCGACCAAAATCCGTCCGAAGCGCATAACCAGATGAATTTATTCGATTAACGTTGGGACACTACTGGATCAGAATATCAACGAAATAATCTTGGCGGCGGCAGATCGTGGGCAGCTGGAAATGTTCATCATCGATCCGCTTGGTATCGGCGTGCTGGATAAGAATGCGTCCCACCCTATCTACTCTGGGCATGAATTCGTCCAGCGACTGAAGCCCCACATCATCGGCGCCTCGCGGCGCACACTCGGGGGAGAGGAGATTATTTAAAAAGATGCTCGCTCAAGAGTTAGAGAGGATTCCCCTCATCGGCCGTACAAGTTATGGCTTGGGCGTGCATTCGATGTCAAAAGTGCCGTTTCGAATACGGATTTGTCCGTAATCCTTATTATCGTAACTTACTAAACGATCGTCTAATAAGATTACCGTCTCTGTCGCATCTCAATAAATATGAGACTGGATTTCGCCGGCGGCGGAAGTATTTTGCGGAGAAAGCCAGCATCTGATCACATGCTGTGTGTCCGCGCAGATGAGACTGGACAGGCCTCGCGCTTCTTACCGTGAAGATTTGCCAGACAATCTCACATTTACTGAGACCGGGGTGCTCCTCCTGCTCCGTGATTGAGTGCCACACACTCACAATCGGGCACACCTGATGCCGTAGGAGTAGGAGGAACCGTTATCATTGGTTTTTGCATCGCAAATGAGT
>CAVPQZ010000002.1:0-19807 GCA_963707765.1 uncultured Gammaproteobacteria bacterium
GGCGTCGGCCGGATTGACCTTGGCGTAGATCGGCGGCGCCGGCAAATCCTGCGGCAGCAGGTTCTGTGCGGCGCTGATTGCGGCCTGCACCTGCTGCTCGGCGACGTCGATCGCGAGCGAGAGGCTGAACTGCAGGGTGATCACCGAGGCGCCGCCCGAACTCGTCGAGGACATCTGGCTGAGGCCCGGCATCTGGCCGAACTGCTTCTCCAATGGCGCGGTGATGGCCGAGGTGATGACCTCCGGGCTCGCGCCGGGATAGAACGTCTCCACCTCGATGGTCGGATACGCGACCTCGGGCAGGGCGGACAACGGCAGCTGGCGGTAGGCGATGGCGCCGACGATCAGGATGGCCACCATCAACAGCGTGGTGGCGACCGGTCGCAGGATGAACAGGCGTGACGGGTTCACTGCTGCGAGTCGGCCTTCTTCCAGTGATGCGTGCCCGACTTCCCTCCGGGAGGCTGGCCCTGCTTGTGCGGCTCACCGGCCGCCGCGCCGGGCGCGGCCGCGACCGCGCCCGGCGCGGCATCGGGCAGCAGGACTTTCGCGCCGTCCCTCAACCGGTCGGCGCCCTGCGTGACCACGACGTCGCCCGCGGCCACGCCCGATGCGACCGCGGCGCGCTCGCCGTCGACGACTCCCAGCGTCACGGGCCGCACCGACACGGTGCGGTCTGCGTTCACCAAGAACACGAAGGTGCTGATCGTGCCGTTGGGCGCGCCGCGCCGGACCGCGGCCGTCGGCACCACGAGCTGATTCTGCAGCACGTCCATGAGCAGCCAGACGTTGACGAACTGATTGGGGAAGAGCGAGCCGTCGGCGTTGTCGAACTTCGCGCGCAGCTTCACGGTGCCCGTGGTGGTGTCGATCTCGTTGTCCGCCGTCGCCAGGGTGCCGTCGGCCAGCTTCACGGTGCTCGCACGATCGTAGGCTTCGACCTTCAGGACCGCGCCGTCGCGCAGCTTCTTCATGAGCGCCGTGACGTTGTCCTCGGGGATGTTGAAGATCACGCTGATCGGCTGCAGCTGATTGACGACCACGATGCCGTTGGTATCACCGGGGGTCACATAGTTGCCCTGGTCGACCTGGCGGATGCCGACGCGCCCGGTGACCGGCGACACGATGCGCGTGTAGGCGAGATTCACCTCGGCGGTCCTGACCTGACCTTCATCCGATTGAATGGTTCCGACGTATTGATCGACCAGCGCCCGCTGCGTGTCCAGCTGCTGGACCGCGATCGAGTCTTCCTTCACGAGCGCTTCGTAGCGCGTGAGATCGAGCCGCGCATCCGCCAGCAGCGCCTGATCGCGCCGCAGGTTGCCCTGCGCCGTCTGCAGCGCCGCCTCGTAGGGGCGCGGATCGATCTGCGCGACGACGTCGCCCTCGTGAACCAGCTGCCCTTCGGTGAACAAAATCTTCTGCAAGGTGCCGCTGATCTGCGTTCTGACCGTGACATTGGCCAGGGTCGTGACGGTCCCGATCGCCGGAACGCGGACTTGAATGTCGCCGCTCGTCACGGTGGCCACGGCCACGGCCACGGGAGGGTTCTGACCCCCGCGGGCTGCCTGGCCGCCGGGTCCCCCGCCGGGGCCGCCGGCCGGCGGCGCCGGCGAGTGGCGCATCGCCAAGAAGACGACCAGGCCGAAAACGTTGACGAGCAGGAGCGCGAGGAATGCGCGCCGGTACCACCCCTTGACGTGACCCACGGGTTGATCGGGCAGGAGGGCAACACCATCAGCGCTTTCGTTCATCGGATGTTCACCAGGGGCTCGCGGTCTGCGACAGCGCGGTATCATACAGGCACCAAACGGCAAATTTACGGCCTGTGCCGCCGGGGCGCAGCGGTGTCTTGGCAAATTTCGGTGATCCTGTTCCAACGAATGTGGGGAAACGTCAAGACTTTGCAGCGATCCACCTTGATGGATCGGCTAGAATCGCAGGGCTATTGGCAGATGGCTCCTAATTTTTTTCAAGAATCGGGGTGGAAACGCACATGAAGGCGCAATCGCGGGTCGTCTTGGCGGTTTGTCTGGCATTTGGCTTCGTCACCATGGCAAAGGCGGCGGATACCTGGACGGAGGGCAGGAATTATTTTCTCATCACGCCGGTGCGGCCCACGGCCGTCGGGCCCGGCAAGGTCGAGGTCACCGAGGTGTTCTCCTATGGATGCCCGGCGTGCAACGCGTTCCTGCCGACCGCGGCCAAGCTCAAACAGGCGTTGCCCGCAAACGCGGTGTTCGACTACCTGCCGGCCTCGTTCAATACCGCCGAGGATTGGCCCATGTTCCAGCTGGCCTTTCTCACGGCGCAGACCCTCGGAGTCGCGGAGCAGTGCCACGTCGCCATGTTCGATGCTGTATGGGGAACCGGCGAATTGGCGACCATGGATCCCGCAACCGGACGTATCAAGGATCATTTGCCGACCATCGAGGATGCAGCGCGCTTCTACAATCGCCGCGCGGGCGTGCCGGTGGAACAGTTCCTGAGCACGTCGCGGTCGTTTGCGGTCGACGTCAAGGTGCGCAACACCGAGGATCTGATCGCGCACTACCGCGTCGACCAGACTCCGACGATCGTCGTCAACGGCAAATACCGCGCCGTCGTGCAGTCGGCCGGCGGCCCCGAACAGTTGATCGAGCTGGTCAAGTGGCTGGTCGCGAAGGAAAGCAAGTAATGCGCGCGTGGGGAACGGCCTCGGCGCGATGACCACGTCGACGCTGCTCTGGGGGCTGCTGTTCAGCTCGATCGGCCTCGGGTATTTTCTCTACGGGAAGAAGCAGCGCGCCGCCGTTCCCCTGATTTGCGGCCTCGCCATGATGGTCTATCCCTATTTCGTCCCCAACACCGTCGCACTGGTCGCCGTCGGCATCGCGCTCGCGGCCGTGCCGTACTTCCTGCGGCTGTGACTCAGGGTGTCCGGCTTCGGCGACCGCAGCAATCCATGAACAACATCTTCCGCTCCCGTCCGCGCCTCTGGATATCCTGCATCGCCGGCACGGCCCTGTTCGTCTTCCTCCCGCCGCATTGGACCGTGATCTCGCGGATCCTCGTGTGCTGGGATTGCGGCGCAGCCCTGTTTCTGGGCCTGATCTACTCCTGGATGACGGGGTTGAGTGCGGAGCGCATCCGTTCGAGGTACGTCGATGAGGACCCATCGGCGCGTTTCTTCCTCGTCATCATCGTGTGCGCCGCGCTGCTCAGCGTGGTTGCGATCGTGGAACCGCTGGCCACCCTGAAGCAGGTCACGGGCGGCGAGCGGGTCGCCCACACGGCGCTCGCGGCGGTGACGCTGGTCAATTCCTGGCTGCTCGTCCCCACCATCTTCACCACGCATTACGCCGACATGTACTACAGCGCCGCGGAAGACGAGCGCCCGCTCGCCTTTCCGGGCACGCCGATGCCGGCATTCTGGGATTTCGCGTATTTCTCCTTCACCATCGCGGCGGCATGCCAGACCTCGGACGTCGCCACGACGACCGCGGCGGTGCGCAAGGTCGTCATCGCGCAGACCTTGGTGTCGTTCTTCTTCAATCTGTCGATACTCGGATTCGCAATCAACGTCACGGCGGGCCTGATCGGCGGTTGAAGCGCATCCGGGCCGATCATCGCAGATCCTCGTTGAGGATCCACGCGAGGCGAACTCCGGCGCGTTCGAGCTGCACGGTCACGGCTCGGTCCGCGCCGGCCGCATAGGCCTCATCGAGCTCGAGCGCGGCGCCCGGCTCCCGGTTGGCCCCGGCTGCCCGGCTTCGGGGAAGCCTGCCATAGACCTGGGTCCTCGCGACCTCGAAGGATTGCCTGGCCCAGTCGGCGGGACTTCCCGACTGCCAGCGCCGGCGCTGCGTGGCCGAGATCTCGCCGACGAGGCGCGCGGCCACCTCGCCCGCGTCGCGTCCCAGGTCCTCCACGAACACCGTATCCCAGTAATGATGCAGATTGCCGCGCCGGTGGCCGGCCGACTCGACCATCACGTCGTTGCCGCCGTGGTCATGGTCGTCCGCCGCATGCAGAGGTTGATGAAGATCGCCGACGAGATGAAGCAGGAACTGCAGCGCGAGCCGCCGCTCCTCGGGCTCGGTGGCGGCGCCGCGCAATTCCCGCCGAAACTGGACGATCTTGTCCAATATGCAATCCTGCGCGGGGCCCCGAGACGCGGGGATTCCGCGCGGCAGGACTGCGCGCGGGGAGCAGGCGACGCGGTCCCGCGGCCGGTCGAGTTCGATGTCGATGTAGTGCCAGGCCCGGGTTTGACGGTAGCGCAGCTGATCCCCGTTGCGGTCGGAATCGCGGAATTTGTCGGCCCAGGTCGCCTCGGCGGCCATTCCGGTGTCGTGTGTGAGCGAGGTCGTGTCCGCCGCCAACATCGCCGCCACCTTGGCCCGAGCCGGCGGTTCCAGATAATGATCGGCAATGCGCGCAATGATTTCGTGACCCTCGTCGCCCCACGCCCATCCGGCACCCGGGCAGGCCGCCATCATCAAGCCGGCCGCGGCCGCGGCAAGCCGGGGGCGCACGCCGTGCGGAGCTGCCCTGCGGCGGGATGGCGGCGCGCCGGTGGACGCACAGATCGTTGGCGGTACACTGCCCATGGTGCCGGCGATTATCCGGCGGAATTCACGATACCGATATGCCCATGAGATCCAAAACCGTCGCGATTCTCGAGACACGAACCGGCGAGCACCTCGGCGAGCTCATCGAACGGCGCGGTGGAGTCGCGCTGCTGGCACCGGCCCTGGAGGAAGTCCCCGACGTCGATCCGGGAGAGGTCGCCGCGCTTCTCGAGTCCTGGCGATCGGATCCGTTCCGGGTGGTGATCTTTCAGACCGGGGTGGGCACACGAGCGCTGTTCCAGGCCACGGATGCGCTGGGATCGACCGGCGAGTTGCTGCACCTGCTGGCCGGCGGGGTGGTCGTCGTGCGCGGCCCCAAGCCGACGGGCGAATTGAATGCGCGCAAGGTGCGCATCGATCTGCGTGCGGCATCGCCGTTCACCACCGAGACCGTGCTTTCCGCCATGGGCGGCATCGACCTCGATGGGGCGCCGGTGCTCGTGCAGCGCTACGGAGCCGCCAATCAGCGATTGTGCGAGTCGCTGCAGGCGCGCGGCGCCGCCGTTCGGGAAATCGCGACCTATCGGTGGGCGCTGCCGAAGGACATTCAGCCCTTGAAGAACCTGCTGGACGCGCTCGACGCATCGCGCGTCGATGCCGTGGTGTTCACGAGCGCGGTGCAGATACACAACCTGCATGCGGTTGCGGAGGCGGAGGGCCGCGCGGACACGTTGGCTTCCCGGCTGAACGGTCTCGTCGTCGCCTCGATCGGGCCCGTGTGCTCGCGTGCGCTGGTCGCGCACGGCGTCACACCCACCTTCGAGGCGAGCCCGCCCAAGCTGGGGCCGCTGGTGGAGGGGCTGGACCGCGTGCTCAGCGCTTGAAGCACGCCGCCCAAGCGGCGCCGACTCCGGCATCGCGATGGATCCGCATGCGTCAATGCTCCGGCGTGCGGTCCGGTGCATGATCGGCCGCCCTGGGCGGACTCGCGCGCGGGGTCTCGGGCGCCGGATGTTCCACCGGCGCGACAGGGTGGGGCGGCGCCTCTGCGGGCCGGCCGCGGGCATCCGGCGGGGGCGCTGGGACCGGGGGTTGCACGCGAGGCGGCGAATCGGAGCGCACCGGCTGTGGGCTGCTCACGCTGCGCACGGCGTCGCCGCGCGCCGCTCCCGGCAATCCGGCCGAGCCCTGCGGGGAGGCCGGCCGTGCGGGAGCGGTTTCGTGCACTACGCTGAAGGTTCCCTGCGATTTCGTGCCGATCACGCCCGGCCCGCTCCAGACCCCGGGTCGGGGCGTGGCTGCGACGGGCGGCCGTCCCTGATTTTGATAGAAACGGAGGTCGGCGCGGGCGCGCGCGGCTTGAATCTGTTGGCGCTGGGCGGGGGTCGCCTCGATGTGCCGCTCATTGGCCGCGGCCAATTGCGCCGCGCTGGGCCTGGCCTGAATCCCGTTGCCGCCGAGGTAGCTCTGGCGTCCGCCGGATGCGTCGCCCCGGTATCCGAAGCCGTAGTTGATCCCGCCGTAGAATCCGACGTGCCGGCCCCAGTAGCCTGGATGCCAGAAGAACACGACGTCGGCGATCTCCCAGTATCCGGGCGTCCATAGGAAATCGGCTTGCGGGGCGAGCACCCAGGTTCCGGGCACCCAGTAGAAATCCTGGTCGTCGTCGCTCCACGCCCAGTATCCCGGCGTCCAGACGTAGCCTCCCCCCGGCATGGTCGGCTGGTCGTAGACGGGCAGGTCGGGCGGGGCCGAATCGGCGGAGTCCTCCACCGGCGCTTGGGCCCTGGCCGGTGAGGGCGGCGTGCAAGCGGCGAACACGACCGCGAGGAACACGGCCAACAGCGCCGAGCCGAGCCCCGCGGCCGCTCCCTCCCACCGCCAGCGCGGCCCACGAAGTTTGTTCAGACAGGCTCCCAGCTCGGCGATGAATCCTACTTTGCGAACACGCCGGAACTCTTGAGCAGGTCCTCCTGCACTTCGGTGAATTCGCGAAATCGCTTCTGCCATTCCGACGGCTGGCCGACGCGCGTGACTTGAACGGCGGTGACCTTGTACTCAGGGCAGTTCGTGGCCCAGTCGGAGTTGTCCGTGGTGATGACGTTGGCGCCCGATTCCGGAAAGTGGAAGGTGGTGTAGACCACGCCGGGCTGAACCCGGTCAGTGACGCGCGCGCGCAGCACGGTGTCGCCCGCGCGGCTCGCGATCCCCACCCAGTCGCCGTCGCTGACGCCCCGTTCCTCCGCATCGTGCGGGTGAATCTCGAGCCGGTCCTCCGAGTGCCAGCGGCTGTTGTCCGTGCGCCGCGTCTGGGCGCCCACGTTGTACTGGCTCAGGATGCGGCCGGTCGTGAGAATCAGCGGGTACCGGGTGTTGACCTTTTCGTGGGTGGGCACGTACTCGGTCACCAGGAAACGGCCCTTGCCGCGCACGAAGGAGCCGACGTGCATGGTGGGCGTGCCCGTGGGATGGGCCTCGTTGCAGGGCCATTGGATGCTGCCGAGTTCGTCGAGCAGCGCATAGCTCACGCCGGTGAAGGTCGGCGTGAGACGCGCGATCTCATCCATGATCTCGGAGGGATGGGCGTAGTTCATCGGATAGCCCAGGGCGTTCGAGAGCAGCTGGGTGATTTCCCAATCGGCGTACCCCGACTTCGGCTGCATCACCTTGCGCACGGGCGAAATCCGCCGCTCGGCATTGGTGAAGGTGCCGTCCTTCTCGAGGAAGGAGGAGCCGGGCAGGAAGACGTGCGCGAACTTCGCCGACTCGTTCAGGAACAGGTCCTGCACGATGATGCATTCCATGGATTCGAGCGCCGCGGTCACGTGCTGCGTGTTCGGATCGGATTGGGCGATGTCCTCGCCCTCGATGTACAGCCCCTTGAATTCGCCGTCGAGCGCGGCCTCGAACATGTTCGGGATGCGCAGTCCGGGCTCGCTCTGCAGCTGCACGCCCCACTCGCCCTCGAACTGGCGGCGTACGGCCTCCGTGGAGACGTGACGGTATCCGGGGAACTCGTGCGGAAAGGAGCCCATGTCGCATGAGCCCTGCACGTTGTTCTGGCCGCGCAGCGGGTTGACGCCGACGCCCTCCCGGCCGACGTTGCCGGTGGCCATGGCGAGGTTGGCGATGCCCATGACCATGGTGGATCCCTGGCTGTGCTCGGTGACCCCGAGACCGTAGTAGATCGCCCCATTGCCGCAGCCGGCGTAGAGCCGTGCGGCGCCGCGCACGCTCGCCGCCGGAACGCCCGTGACCGCCTCCATCGCCTCGGGCGAATTCTCTGGTTTGGCCGCGAAGGCGCGCCACTGCTCGAAGGACTCGAGATCGCAGCGCTCGCGCACGTAGGATTCGTCGATCAAGCCCTCGGTCACCACGACATGCGCGATACTCGTCACGAGCGCTACATTGGTGCCGGGGCGCAGCTTCAAATGGTAGTCGGCGGCGATGTGCGGCGAGCGCACCAGGTCGATCTGCCGCGGATCCGCGACGATGAGCCGCGCCCCCTGACGCAGGCGCCGCTTCATCTGCGAGGCGAACACCGGATGGCCGTCGGTGGGATTGGCGCCGATGACGAAAATCACGTCGGCCTTCATCACCGAGTCGAAATTCTGGGTGCCGGCCGATTCGCCCAAGGTTTGCTTGAGCCCGTATCCGGTGGGCGAGTGGCAGACGCGTGCGCAGGTGTCGACGTTGTTGTTGCCGAACCCGGCGCGGACCAGCTTCTGCACCAGATAGGTTTCCTCGTTGGTGCAGCGCGAAGAGGTGATGGCGCCGACGGAGTCACGGCCGTATTTCGCCTGGATGCGCTTCATTTCCGAGGCCGCGTGCGCGACCGCCTCCTCCCACGACACCTCGCGCCAGGGATCGCTGATCTTGGCCCGGATCATGGGCTTCAAGATGCGGTCCGAATGGGTGGCGTAGCCGATGGCAAACCGGCCCTTGACGCACGAATGCCCGTGGTTGGCGTGGCCGTCCTTGTTCGGGACCATGCGCACCAATTCCTCGCCCTGCATCTCCGCGCGGAACGAGCAGCCCACGCCGCAATACGCGCAAGTGGTCACCACGCTGTGCTCGGCCTGGCCCTTGGCGATCAAGCTGTTCTCCGACAGGGTCGCGGTCGGACAGGCTTGCACGCAGGCGCCGCAGGACACGCACTCGGAATCCATGAAGGCGACATCCTGGCTCGCCGCCACCTTCGAGTCGAAGCCGCGGCTTTGAATGGTCAGCGCCAGGGTGCCCTGTTGTTCGTCGCACGCGCGCACGCAGCGCGAGCAGACGATGCACTTGCTGGCATCGAAGGTGAAATAGGGGTTGCTCGTATCCTTCTGCGCATCCAGGTGGTTGGCGCCGTCGTATCCATAGCGCACCTCGCGCAGGCCCACGACGCCGGCCATGTCCTGCAGCTCGCAATGGCCGTTCGCCGGGCAGGTCAGGCAGTCCAGGGGGTGATCGGAGATGTACAGCTCCATCACGCCGCGGCGCACTTCGGCGATCTGCTTGTTCTGGGTGGTGACCTTCATGCCCTCGGCCACGGGCGTGGTGCACGAGGCCGGCAGGCCCTTCATGCCCTCGATCTGCACCAGGCACAGGCGGCAGGAGCCGAACGCCTCCAACTGGTCGGTGGCGCACAGTTTCGGGATCTTCGATCCCAGGAGGGCCGCCGCGCGCATGACCGACGTGCCCTGCGGCACGGTCACTTCCTCGCCGTCGATGGTGAGCGTGACGAGCGTGGCGCTCTCGCGCGCCGGGGTACCCAAATCCTGTTCGACGATTGATTGCATGGCGGAATCCTCTAAATTGACCTTATGCGATCTGCGCGCGCAGGTCTGACGAAATCCTCGGGAAAATGGTTCAGGGCGGACAGTACCGGATAGGGGGTCAGGCCGCCCAGTGCGCACAATGAGCCGTAGGTCAAAGTCTCGCACAAATCACGCAGGAGGGCCTCCTGCCTGGCCGCATTGTCTTGGGCCAACAGCCGGTCGATCACCTCCACTCCGCGCGTTGAGCCGATGCGGCAGGGCGTGCACTTGCCGCACGACTCGATGGCGCAGAACTCCAGCGCATAGCGCGCCTGCGCGGCCATGTCGACGCTGTCGTCGAACACCACCACGCCGCCATGGCCCAGCATTCCCTTGATCGCGGCGAACGCTTCGTAATCGAGCGGGGTGTCGAACTGGGATTCGGGCAGATAGGCGCCCAGCGGTCCGCCCACCTGCACCGCGCGGATCGGCCGGCCGCTCAAGGACCCACCGCCGTAGTCATACAGCAGTTCGCGCAGCGTGATCCCGAAGGCTTTTTCCACCAGGCCCCCGTGCTTGATGTTCCCCGTCAGCTGAATCGGCAGCGTGCCGCGCGACCGGCCCATGCCGAAATGCTGATAGTAGTCGGCTCCGCGGTCCAGAATGATCGGAACCGAGGCCAAGGTGATCACGTTGTTGATGACCGTGGGTTGGCCGAAGAGGCCCTGCAGCGCCGGCAGCGGCGGCTTGAAGCGCACCTGGCCGCGTTTGCCCTCCAAGGACTCCAGGAGCGAGGTTTCCTCGCCGCAGATGTACGCACCGGCGCCCATCCTCACCTCGAGGTGGAAACTCTTGCCGCTGCCACGAATGTCATCGCCCAGGTAGCCCGCCGCACCCGCCGCCGCGATCGCGGCCTCGAGTGCGACCTTGGCATCCGGATACTCCCAGCGCAGATAGATGTAGCCGCTCGTGGCGCCGGTGGCCACGCCCGCAATGGTCATGCCTTCGACCAACACGAACGGGTCGCCCTCCATCACCATGCGATCCGAGAAGGTGCCCGAATCGCCTTCATCGGCGTTGCAAACAATGAATTTTTGCTCCGCAACAGCGCCCAGCACGGTCTTCCACTTGATGCCAGCGGGAAATGCCGCCCCGCCGCGCCCGCGCAAGCCCGAGGCGGTGACCGCGGCGACGATCGCGGCCGGTTCCATCGCGAGCGCAACGTCAAGCCCGCGGTAGCCGCCGTGCGCCAGGTAGTCCTCGAGACTGCGGGGGTCGGTGATGCCGACCCGCGCGAAGGTCAGCCGCTCCTGATTCTTGAGGTAGGACAGTTCCTCGGTTCGGCCATGCGCCAGCGAGTGCGGCCGGCCGTGGGTGAAGCCGGCATCGAACAAGCTCGCGACGTCGTGTGCGGCCACCGGGCCGTAGGCCACGCGGCCGGCGAGCGTCGCCACCTCCACCAACGGCTCGAGCCACAATAGGCCCCGCGAGCCGTTGCGAATCAATTCGATGTCGATGTGGCGACGCGCGGCCTCCTCGGCGATGGCGCGGGCCGTGTCGTCGGCGCCGACCCCCAGCGCCGCGGCATCGCGCGGCACGTAGACCTTCACCGGTCCCGGCGAGCCGCTCATCGTCCGTCCTTTGCGTGCTGGCCCTGGGATCGGCACGTGTGCATCAGCGCGTCGAAGCGCTGCGTGGAGACCCGGCCCTGCAGTTTGTCGTCGATCATGATCGACGGACCCAGCGCGCAGTTGCCCAAGCAGTACACCGGCTCCAACGTAATCGCCCCGTCCGCCGTGGTGCCGTGAAAGTCCACCCCCAAGGCTTCCTTGGCATGCGCCTCGAGCAGGACCGCGCCCACGGCTTGGCAGGCCTCGGCACGGCATAGATGGACCACATGCCGGCCGGGCGGCTCTTTGCGGAAGTAATGATAAAAGCTCAAGACGCCGTGCACCTCGGCGAGCGACAAATTGAGCTCCTTGGCCATCACGGGCACCGTGTCCTTGGGCACATACCCCAGGGCTTCCTGAACGGCATGCAGGATGGGCATGAGAGCGCCGGGGAGGTCTTTCAGCCGCCCGCAAGCCTCGAGCACCGCGGCGCGCTGCTCTGCGGTCAGGCTGGATGGCGGTTCGGGCTGAATCGGAATCACCCGCCGCGGCGGTTTGCTGCTCATAAGAAGTCCATCTTGCGTGATCGTCTGTTCGTCATATATCAGACTAATGATACTCTGAAATAGTGCCCCGGATCGGGATGGCCATGCGTAGCGATTGCGTCCTAAATAGTGCGAAAAGCGACGGATCCCGGTGCGAGGGACGGTCATGGCGGCGTTGACGGTCCCGGGCCGCCCTCTGGGAGCCGTCCGGGTACCGCCGATCGGCCTCGGCTGCATGAATCTCAGCCATGCATATGGCGTGCCGCCGCCGCCGGAGGCGGGCGCGCGTTTGCTGCAGCGCGCGGTCGACCTTGGCGTCATCCATTTCGACACGGCCGCCCTATACGGATTCGGCGTCAACGAGGAATTGGTCGGGCGGACTCTGGCGCACCTGCGTCCCGGCCTATTTATCGCGAGCAAGGGCGGGATGCAAGGAGTCCCCTTCGAGAAGGGGCTGCGCCGCGTGATCGACGGCCGGCCGGAATCCTTGCGACAGGGCTGCGAGGACTCGTTGCGCCGCTTGCGCACGGAGGTCATCGATCTTTATTACCTGCACCGCTGGGACAAGTCCGTACCCATCGAGGACAGCGTCGGCGCGATGGCGGAACTCAAGCGGCAGGGGAAGATCCGCGCGATAGGTTTGTCGGAGGTGTCCGCCGTCACGCTGCGGCGCGCGCACGCGGTGCACCCGATCAGCGCCGTGCAGAGCGAGTATTCGCTCTGCACCCGAAATCCCGAGATTGCCGTGATCGAGGCCTGTCGCGAACTTGGCGCCGCCTTCGTCGCATTCGGACCTCTGGGGCGCGGCTTCCTGACCGCAGAGCCGCCCGATGTGCGAGCGTTGGAGCCGCAGGACCTGCGCCGTTCGATGCCCCGCTTCGCGCAGGACCGCCATGCCGCCAACCTCGCCCTGCTCACCGGGTATGCGGCGCTCGCGGAGGAGGCCGGATGCTCGAGGGCACAACTGGCGCTCGCCTGGGTGCTGTCGCGCGGGGATCACGTGCATGCGATTCCCGGGACCACACGCATCGTTCACCTGGAGGAGAACGTCGCGGCCGGACGGGTCCGCCTGCCGCCGGCGGTGGCGCTGCGCCTCGATGAACTCATCAACCAGCGCACCGTCTCCGGCGAGCGCTACAACGCCGCCACCCAAGCGGAGATCGATACGGAGCAGTTCCTCCCGTAGCACCGTTTGCGGCACACTCTGTGACGCGCGTCGCAATTCTGCTATGAATTCACCGGGACGCCGGCCGATAAACGGCTGTGCCCGCTTCGGGCGGCGCGCGACCGATCCACCGCCCGCGACTCTCGAGGGGAACGCGACATGACATGCCTTGGGCTCAGCCGGACGATGAGCATTGCGGCGCTCGTGCTGCCGCTTCTGGCCGCCGGAGAATCGCAATTCGACGTGGAATCGGCGGCGCCGCGCGCGGCGCGGCCTCTCGCCGCCGCCGCGCACCTGAACTTCAAGATCGTCATTCCGCAGGTTTTGTCCTTGGATATTCCGGGCGGCGCAGGCCGGGATACGCAGGCGCGGGCATCGGTCGGCAGCAACGGCCGCAGCGTCGCGCTGGCCTCGACGCATGCCGCCGATGCCACGCGGCACGACGTCGTGTTGACCGCCGCAGGCCGGACTCTCGTACGGGAGGCGGACTGCGTCCCCGACGTTCCCCCGAAGGCAGCCCGCGTGACCTGCACGGTGTCGATGCCCTGACGTCGCGCGAAGTTCCGCGCGCCCGGTCCGTGCGAACGCGCGCCCGGTCCGTGCGAACGCGCGCCCGGCCCGTGCGAACGCGCGCCCGACTTGCGAACTGGCGCACAGAAAACCGGGAATATCGGCCGATTTCCGCGGAACTTGAGTCCGCCCCGGTCGAACTGCGACCTGGGTCAATGTCCCCTTAAGGTAAACCCCTAATATCGCGCTCACGCACTGGGTCGCGGGTTGCAACCCGAGCGTGGGACGGCTCCGCCGTCCCTTCAAATTTCGCGCCCATGAATGTCATCTAAGCACAGGAAACAGCCAATGAAGATCTCGATTGCATTGAAGACCTTGTTGGGCGCAGCCGCACTGACGCTGCCCGTCATGGTCAACGCCGCGTCTAATGTTGTCACCGGGGCGGGCACCATCAGTGCGACTGCCGCGGTCGACTTCTCCGTCGTGATTCCGCAGGTCCTCTACCTGCGGGTCGGCACGGGCTCCGCGTATGCGGCCGTACCTTCGGTCCTGGCCAACAACGCCACCATCGACACCATTACCTTCTCGCCCGCAGCGGGCACCGTCGGCAACGGGACGGCGGTTGCGGGTACGGGCGGCGACCTCACGGGCGGCGTCGAGACCGCGGCGATCGTCAGCAACTTCGGCAGCGTGACGCTGGTCGCCACCGCCACCGGCGCGCTGAGCGATGGAGCCGGGGACTCGATCGCCTACACGCAGATCACGACGACGGCGTCCGCGCTCACCTCGGCCACGCCGCTGCCGGCGCCGGTGCTCAGCAACACGACGAGCAACACCGTCACGCTGACGGCTCCGGCGTCGAAGTTGATCACGGAAGACGCCAAATGGACGTTCAGCTACGCCAACGCCGTGACGGTGCCCGCCGGTACCTACGGCGCCACCGTCGCCAACAACGGCCAGATCACCTATACGGCAACGATGCCGTAAGGCGACCCTCGGGCGTCCGTTGCATGAAGATCGTGCTGTCAAGCCCCCAGAACGGTGCGGTTGGATGCCATCGGACCGGGCCGCGCCGGCGAACGCTCGGCGCGGCCCTCATGGCCGCCGGCGGTGCAGCGCTCGTGGGCGCGGCCGGTGGTCCGGCGTGGGGGTTCACCGCCACTCTCGCGGCGGCTGCGCCGCAGACGATTTATCTGCAGGTCGGCGTCGGCGCATTCACCAACTGCTACACCTGCACGCCCCAGGGCACCCCGGAGAACAACACCACGGTCAACACGGTCTCGGTGACGGTGCCGTCGAGCGCGGTGCGATCCGGGGCCGCCCAGGCGATGACCACCAATAGCACGGCGACGCAGAGCTTTTGGGACAACTACGTGTACTGCAGCGTCCCCAGCCAGTTGTACATCGGCGGATTCTTTCGCACGGCCGGCGGGTCGACCTCGGCCGCGCAGGTGACCGCCTCGGTGCCGTCGGCGCTCACCGATGCCACCGGAGATGCGTTGCCGTTTTCACAGATCTCGTGGACATCCAGCGGCAACGGGGACACCGGCGCCGAACCGTTTCCGGCGGGAACCTTCGTCGGCGGCAGCACGCAGAGCGTCGGTGCCATGAGCAGCAACACCTGGAACGAGAGCTGCTGGACCTTCTCGTACAAGAACACCCAGGCGTTTCCGGCCGGCACTTACTCGGGAACGGTGGTGTACACCATGACGGCGCCATGAGCAGGATCGCCGTGGCGCGAAGGCCTTTTTTTTTGGCCCTTGCATTCACCATATTGTGGACGTCCGGGGCGGCGGCGAAGACCGTCATTCTCGATGACTCGGGAACCCAGGCACTCGCGCCGGCGGTGGCGCTGCGTTGGAAGAGCCTGGCGCCCGGCCGTTCCGGCGCCGACAACCTCCTGACCGGCCAGACCACGTTTCGGATCCGAATCAACGTCGCGCCCTGGCTGCGGCGCAACGTCCGGATCTACCTCGCGCTGCCCGCGCAACAGCCGGGCCCCATGACCGTCTCATGGGTCGGTCAAGGGCAGCTTCTTCCGGGGCAGCTTCAATCCGGCAATCGCGCGCTGGTGTACAGCGGTCCGATCACGCGGCCGTTCCTCGAGGATCAGGTGAGATTCCAGTTCAGCGTCGACGGCGCGCTGGTCACGCGCCCCTTCCCCGTCAACCTTCAATTCGAGATGGATGAGTAAATGATGCAGGCCAAATCTCTCGGTTTCATCGGCAGCCTCGCCCTGATCCTCCCGGCTGCCGTGCACGCGCAAGGTTTCGCCGCGCTGGTGTCGCCGCCGCGCTTCGAGCTTCCCGCGAAGCCCGGCAAGACCTTGCGCAGCATCATCGAGGTGACCAACCGATCCACCACCCCCGGCCGCTACCGCATTCACACGGCGGACTGGAAGTACGCGCCCGACTTCAGCGTGACGTTTCAGGACGAACTGCAGCCGGACAGCTGCCGTCCTTGGGTGTCGATCGAGCGTCCCGAGGTCGAGGTGCCCGGGGGCGCCACCTTGCGCTACCGTTTCGAGGTGGCGGTCCCGGCGGACGCGCCGGCGGGCGAATGCCGCTTTGCGGTGATGATCGAGGGCGCCGATCCGTCGATCACCGTCGCGAACGGCGTGAACGTTCCGGTCACCGGACGCATCGGCGTCATCGTTTATGTCACGGTCGGCGATGGCGCGCCGGAACTCGAATTCCTCGGCCCGAAGGTCGCCACGCTCAACGGCCGGCAGCTGCCCGCCCTGCGCATTCACAACGGCGGCACGGCTCACGGCCGCATGAGCGGCTTCCTGACCGGTACGGACGCGAAGGGTACCTCGTTCGATTTTGCGCCCACCGACTTTCCCATTCTGCCGCATGAAGAGCGCGACGTGTTCCTGACGCCGTCCACGGCCACGGACGATCACCCGACGCTGACGTTTCCGGTCACCGTCAAGGGCACGCTGGAATGGGCCGGACACAAGACCGAGTTCGACCAGCGATTTGAATGACGCTCCCGGCCAACCTCACACTTCAGCTTGCGCTGGGCTCGTGTGGGCTGGCCGGTTTCTTGGTCGCGGGCGCGGGAATCGCGCAATCGTTGCCGGCGCCGGCCTCCTATGCCGGGACCGCGCCGGCCGCAGCGCTCGCGTATCAGGACCGGGTCATCGGCGGCGGTTCCCTCGCGCCGGACATTTCGCTGGGTGATTCGGACGGCGGCGGCGACGGCCTCGCACGCTCGCTGCAGATCGACGGGGTGGTGAGCGAGTTGAGCTCGCGCGGCGCAGGTCCGTCGACGAACGCGACCGAGAGCGGCTTCGTCGGCAAGTATCAGTGGGACACGGCGACCTACGGCGGGTGGTCGCTCGACGCCTCGGCGCGGGCCAGCACGTCGGAACTGGGTCCTTCGGAGCAGGGGCAGGGCGGCGTGCTCACGCTGCGTCAGCGCGACATGCCCTTCGACGGGGGCTGGTTCGCGGACAACGCGCTTGGCGACGTGAATTCGCCGGACATCGCCCTCGCGCGCCTGCAGACGCGCTTCTTTCTACCGACCGGCGCCGTTCAGGGGTTCACCTCCGAGTGGCGCGGGCCCGGCATGGAAGTGGTGACCGGTGCGGGCGTGCCCGGCCTGTATGACGGCATCGAAGTGCCTGATTTTCGCACGCTCGGCGGTTCCACGGCGACCCTCGGGGCGCAGTGGTCGCCGGCGCCGCAGTGGACCGTGGGCGGCCAGCTGATCGAAGCGCACGACGTCAACCTGGCCATCGGCCCGGTGGTCGATGGCACTTCCCTGATGTCGACGACCTCGGCGCTCATGAGCGCCGCGTGGCAGGGCCCGGGAGAGAAGCTGCAATTCAACGTGCTCGACGGCGAGGTGAGCGGCAAGGCCAACAGCGTCGGGGCCTGGGTCGACGGATCGATCACCCAGGGCCGCGTCGAACAGAGCGGGGGTTTGTTCCGCATCGACCCGAACATGACCTGGGGCAACCAGGCCATCTCCAACGACGTGGAAGGGGCCTACTACCGCTTCGATTATCAGAATCGGAAATGGATTGCCGATGCGGGCATCGATGAGGCGCGTTCGGTTTCCGGGCTCGGTTCCGACGTCACCTTCCTCACGGGCAATGCGCGCTACCAGCTGTCGCACGACTGGGGCATCGGCGGTGCCCTCAACGCCAGCCGTTCCGACGGCGGCACCGGCACTTCACTGGAGGGCTTCGTCGATCACCTGAATTCGTGGGGCATCGGCCGCGCCCAGTTGAACGACACCCAAGCGCCGACCGGCTCGGATCGCATGGTCACCCTGGAGCAGACGTGGACCATGCCGGTCGGGACGCATTTGAGCACGTCGGTGTCCGCCGAGCGGATCAGCGAGGCATCGGTGGACGGCACCCTGCAGGACAGCACCGTCGTAGGCCTCGCCGTCTTCGGCGGCGGCCAGATCACCGCCAAGCTCGGGGTGGACGCGAACGTGCGCTGGGCGACGACCATTGCCGGGACCGCAGCCCCGGCCGTGTCCGCGAACGTGTCGCTGACTTACCAGCTGTCCCGGGCTTGGCAGGTATTGGGCACCTACTACGACAGCCAGACCGGCTCTTACACGCCCGTCACCGTGGTGTCGCCGTTGAGCCCGCCCGTGGCGACCCCGGTTCCGGCCCAACAGGAGCGCGGTCTGTTCCTGACGTTCCGCTACAAGCGAGCCTCCGGGCTTCACTTCGCGCCGTTGGGCGGAGGCGCCGGGACGGGGTCCGGCGAACTCTCGGGCATGGTCTATCTCGATGCCAACTACAACGGGCACTACGATGCCGGAGAGGCCGGCGCCCCCAACGTGACCGTGGTGCTCGACGGCCGCTTCTCCGTCCAGACGGATGCAAGCGGCCGATTCGACTTTCCGGCGGTGGCCACCGGCCATCATGTGATCTCGGTGGTGCCGGACAACCTTCCCCTGCCCTGGGTGCTGGCCGGGGACGGCCGGGCGGAGGTGGTGATCACCACCCGCGACCGAACGGACGTCAATATCGCCGCGCAGCGCATGCGCTAACCCACCCGCCCGGGCGGGTGGTATGCTCCTGCATCGAGGGCAACTCTTGCGCGCCATTGCTTCCATGGGAAGGGTTTCGCTGGTCGCCGCCATCGTTTTGGCGGCCGGTACCATGGCGCATGCCTTGATCGCCGGCAATCCCGGCGAGATCAGCCCGACGCCCGCCGCGGACTCGGCGGATGAACTCGCGGAAATCATGGTCGAGGCTCAGGAACCGCGTTTCGTCGCGCCGACGCGCCGGGACCAGATCGGGCGAATCTGGGCGCCGGTGTTCATCAATGGGCGCGGCCCCTTCCGCCTCGTGCTCGACACTGGGGCGAGCCATTCGGCCGTCACGGCCGTCGTGGCCATGGCGCTCGGCATTCCCTTGAATCAGTCGCCGCCGGTGATGATGCGCGGAGTCACGGGGTCGGCCACCGTGCCCACCATTCAAGTCGACACGCTCAGCGTGGGCGACGTCGCGGTGGATTCCCCGCTGCTGCCCATCGTGCCCGACGCCCTGGGCGGCGCCGAGGGAATTCTCGGGTCGGAGGGTCTCGCGAACAAGCGCATCTTCATCGATTTTCACCATGACAAGATCACCATCACCTACTCGCACGACGAGCGAACGGGCCACGGTTTCGTGCGAATACCGTTCCGTTCGATTCGCGGGCAGCTGATCGTGGTCGACGCCACCGTGGGGTCGGTGCACTGCAAGGCGATCATCGACACCGGAGGTCAGACCACCATCGCGAATCTCGCCCTGCGCAATGCGCTGGCGCGCACCAATCAGAGCGGCCGCGGCAAGCCCGACGAAATCGTCGGCGCGACCTTGGCCGTGGAGGACGGTGAGATCATAGCGACACCGGCCATCCAACTCGGCGACATCCGGATGAACGATCCCGGCGTCACTTTTGCCGATCTCTACATCTTCAAGCAGTGGAAGCTCATCGATCGAGCCCGCGATCTTGATCGGCATGGATGCGCTGGGCGTGCTCGACACGCTCATCATCGACTATCGCCAGCACGAATTGCAGATGCGCACGCGGCGGATTGGCTGAAGAATGGGGCCATGGCAGATCAAATGTTCGATGAGCCGGCGAACCGAGCGCCGTTGATAGGTGCCGCCGTCGGATTGGTGGATCGCGATCGTGCCGGCGGATATTACTGGCACAGCCGCAGCGGCGCCGGCCGCACCCGAGGCTCCGCCGCCCGCGCCCCCCGCGGCGCCGGCGGCGGCCATCGAGCATCCCTGCCGGCCGCCGGCGCATCGAACGTGCCGCTGCCCGATTTGGACGACAGCGACAAGACCATCAGCGATGCGCTGGGCGAAGCCAGCGGCGGTTCACTGACCTCGTTCCTGGTGCCGGACAGCATCATCCGGCACATCGTGGTGTCCATCGACAATTTGCCGCGCCAGAAGGTGGCCGTCGACAGGCGGCCGATCGTCGCCGCGCCGGGAACCTTCCTGGTCACGGGCGACGAACTGCATGCGACGCTGACCGCGCAAAATTTCCAGCGCTACGCGCCCATGATCGATGTGCTGCGCAAATTGGACATGAAGCACATTGCCGCCGTGTACCTGCGCTTCTATCCGCTGTTCCAGCAGGCGTATCAAGACCTCGGCTATCCGAACGACTACTTCAACGACCGTCTGGTCAAGGTGATCGACGGCCTGATGGTG
>CAVPQZ010000003.1:0-219757 GCA_963707765.1 uncultured Gammaproteobacteria bacterium
TCCCACTCAATCGTCGCCGGCGGCTTTCCTGAAATGTCGTAAACGACGCGCGAAATGCCGGCCACCTCGTTGATGATGCGATGAGTGACCCGGTCGAGAAACTCATACGGCAGGCGCGCCCAGCGCGCCGTCATGAAATCGATCGTTTCGACCGCGCGCAGGGCCACTACATAGTCATACCGCCGACCGTCGCCCATCACCCCGACGGAGCGCACGGGCAGGAACACCGCGAATGCCTGGCTGACCTTCTCGTAGAGACCGTCGCGCCGCAGTTCCTCGATGAAAATCGCATCGGCGCGGCGCAGGAGATCGGCATGGGATTTGCGGATTTCACCCAGGATGCGCACCCCCAGTCCGGGACCCGGGAACGGGTGCCGGTGGACCATGTGGGCCGGCAGATCGAGCGCGAGGCCCATGCGGCGCACCTCGTCCTTGAACAGCTCCCGCAACGGTTCCAGCAGCTTCAGCTTCATGTTGCGCGGCAGGCCGCCCACGTTGTGATGCGATTTGATCACGTGCGCCTTGCCGGTCTTCGCGCCGGCGGACTCGATCACGTCGGGATAGATCGTTCCCTGCGCCAGCCATTCGACGTCCTCGAGCTTCGCCGCTTCCTCGTCGAAGACCTCGATGAACACCCGTCCGATGATCTTGCGCTTCTGCTCCGGATCGGCCTCCCCCGCCAAGGCCGCGAGGAATCGCTGCTCGGCGTCGACGCGGATCACGCGCACCCCCATGTGCTCCGCGAACGTGGCCATCACCTGATCGCCCTCGGCGAGCCGCAGAAGCCCGTGGTCGACGAACACGCAGGTCAGCTGGCGGCCGATGGCCCGGTGCAGCAGCGCGGCGAGAACGGAGGAATCCACACCACCGGACAGGCCCAGCAGCACCTTGCCGCCGCCGACCTGGCTGCGAATCCGCGCGAGGGCGTCCTCGATGATGCTGCCCGTGGCCCAGGTCGCGGCGCAGCCGGCGATCTCGCGCACGAATCGCCTCAGGATTTCGCCGCCCTGCAGGGTATGGGTCACCTCGGGATGGAACTGGACCGCGTAGAAACGGCGCGCCTCATCGGCCATGGCGGCGATCGGCGCATTGTCGCTCGCGGCGATTGCCTCGAATCCGGGGGGCACCGTGACGACGTGATCGCCGTGGCTCATCCACACGTCGAGCACGCGCCGGCCCGCCGCGTCGCGATTGTCTTCCAGCGCGTCCAGCAGGCGCGAGGCGGCGGTTGGCCGAATTTGTGCGGCGCCGAATTCGCGCCGGCTCGCGCACTCGACCTCGCCGCCCAATTGGGCGGCCATGGTTTGCATGCCGTAGCAGATGCCGAGTACCGGTACGCCCATCTCGAACACGTCGCGCGGCGCCTGCAGGCCCTTGGCGTCGTACACCGACTCGGGGCCGCCCGAGAGGATCACCGCCCTGGGATGAAAGGTCTTGATCGCGGCCGGATCCGCATCGCAGGCGTAGATCTCGCAATAGACGCCGAGTTCGCGTACGCGGCGGGCGATCAACTGGGTGTACTGGGCGCCGAAATCGAGGATCAGGATCCGATCAGCGTGGATGTCCTGCATCAACTGATCCGGTAATTGGGCGCTTCTTTGGTGATCGTCACGTCATGTACGTGGCTTTCGCGCACGCCGGCGCTGGTGATTCGCACGAACTTCGGCCGGGTCCGCATCTCATCGATGCTGCCGCTGCCGGTGTATCCCATCGCCGCACGCAGCCCGCCCGCCAACTGATGCAGGATCGCGACCAGGCTACCCTTGTACGGCACGCGGCCCTCGATGCCCTCCGGCACCAGCTTCTCGAGTTCCGTGGTCGTATCCTGAAAATAGCGGTCGCTCGATCCATGCGCCTGCGCCATGGCCCCCAGGGACCCCATGCCGCGGTAGGCCTTGTACGAAGCGCCCTGGTACAACTCGACGTCCCCGGGCGACTCCTCGGTGCCGGCGAACATGCCGCCGATCATCACGGTGTGCGCGCCGGCAGCCAGCGCCTTGGCGATGTCGCCCGAAAAGCGAATGCCGCCGTCGGCGATGACCGGGACGCCGCTGCCCTCGAGCGCCTTGGTCACGCGGGAGATGGCGCTGATCTGCGGCACGCCGACGCCGGCCACGACGCGCGTGGTGCAAATCGACCCCGGCCCGATTCCGACCTTGACGCCGTCCGCGCCGTGCTTCACCAGATCCAGGGCGGCTTCCGCGGTCACGATATTGCCGCCGATCACCTGCAGGTCCGGGTATTGCTTCTTGATCCGGGCCACGGTCTCCAGCACGCCGCGCGAATGGCCGTGCGAGGTATCGACCACCACGACGTCGACCCCGGCCTCGCGCAGCGCCGCGACGCGGTCCAGCGTGTCCGGAGCCGTGCCCACCGCGGCGCCGACCCGCAGGCTCCCGACGGGATCCTTGCACGCGTTCGGAAACTCCGTCGCCTTCTGGAAGTCCTTGACGGTGATCATCCCCTTGAGCTCGTGATCGTTCGCGACCACGAGCACCTTCTCGATGCGATGTTTGTGCAGAAGCGCCAGCACTTCGTCCTTGGGGGCATTCTCGCGGACCGTCACGAGCCGCTCCTTGGGCGTCATCACCGACGACACGGGCGCATCCAGCTTCGTTTCGAACCGCAGGTCGCGATGGGTGACGATGCCGACGACCTTGGTGCCGAGCACTACGGGTACGCCGGAGATGTTGTGCGCACGGGTCAGCTCGATGACCTCGCGAATGGTCATGTCGGGCCGCACCGTAATGGGGTCGCTGATGACTCCGCTTTCGAACTTCTTGACGCGATCGACCTGACGCGCCTGCTTGTCGATCGACATGTTCTTGTGGATGATGCCGATGCCGCCTTCCTGGGCGATGGTTATGGCCAGGCGGGCTTCGGTGACCGTGTCCATGGCGGCGGAGACCACGGGAAGGTTGACGCGTATTTCCCGGGTCAAGCTGCTGGCGAGCGACACCTCGCGCGGCAAGACCTCGGAATATGCCGGCACGAGCAGCACGTCGTCGAATGTGAGTGCCTCTTCAAGAATACGCATAGGATTCAGCGTTCATAGACTCGCTTAAGAGGCGGCGCATTGTACCTTGCGCGTGCGGCTGGGTAAACCGCAGTATCATCCACGGATGGATCCTGCCTCGAGCCCCATCCCCGGTACGCCGCCCGAACGCGACATTTACACCGTTTCGCGGCTCAACCGCGAGGTTCGGGTGCTGCTGGAGCGCGGTTTCGGCACGTTGTGGATCGAAGCGGAGATCTCGAACTTCGCCCGTCCCAGCTCCGGGCACTGGTATTTCTCGCTCAAGGACGCGAATGCGCAGGTTCGCTGCGCCATGTTCCGGCAGCGCAATTACCTGTCCACGTTCACCCCCAAGGACGGGCAGAAAGTGCTGGTCCGGGCGCGCATCGGGCTGTACGAACCCCGCGGCGAGTACCAGCTCATCGTGGACCACATCGAGGATGCGGGGCGCGGGGCGCTGCAGCGCCAATTCGAGGAGCTGCGAGCGCGGCTGGCGGCCGAGGGCCTGTTTGCAGCCGAGCGCAAGCGACCGCTGCCCGGTCTCCCGGCCCGCATCGGCATCATCACCTCGCCCACCGGCGCCGCGGTGCGCGACATACTGCACGTCCTGGCGCGGCGATTTCCCGCCGTCGGCGTGCTCATCTACCCGGTCCAGGTTCAAGGCGCCCAGGCGGCGGCGGACATCGTCGCCGCCCTCGAATTGGCCGGCCGCAGGGCCGATTGCGATGTGCTGATCCTGGCCCGCGGCGGCGGGTCCTTGGAGGACCTGTGGGCGTTCAATGATGAACGCCTGGCGCGCGCGATCGCGGCCTCGCCGATACCCATCATCACCGGGGTGGGACACGAGGTCGACTTCACCATTGCGGACTTCGCGGCGGACGTACGCGCGCCGACGCCCTCGGCGGCGGCCGAATTAGTGGTGCCCGATGCGCAGGAGTGGCTGCAGTCCTTTGCCCTCGCAGGCAAGCGCCTCGAGGCCGCACTGCGCCGGCGGGTCGCTGAATTGCGCGAGCGGTTGCGCTGGCTGTCCGGGCGCGCCGGCATGGTGAGTCCCGCCGCCAAGCTGACCCAGCAGGCACAGCGGCTGGATGAATTGGAACAGGCGATGGTGCGCGAGATGAGACGCCGCCTCCAGGGGTTCGCCGAGCGCCTGCGATGGCTGGCGGGGCGAGCCCAGCTCGTGGGCCCCGCCGCCCGGCTGTCCCAGCAATCCTTGCGGCTCGACGCCTGTCGTCAGCGCCTCGATCGGGCATGGCGCCAGATCGCCGGCACCCGCGGCGCGGCGCTCTCCGAACTCGCGCGTACGCTGAATGCCGTCAGTCCCCTGGCCACGCTGGAACGGGGCTACGCCATCGTGAGCACGCAGGACGGCCGCATCCTGCGCGATGCCGCGGATGCCGGGCCGGGGTCGATCATCGAGGCGCGCCTGGCCGTGGGGAGAGTTCGGGCCAGGATCGAGGGGACCTCGTGAGCACCTCGGGCACGGCGTCTCGGGTCGCGGGCCTTGCGCTCGCCCTACATCTCACGCCCGGGCTCTCGTTCGACCTGCCGCATGAGAGCGCCGTGCCGGGCGGGATCAAGATCATCCGCCTCGATGACCGGAGCCCATCGCCGCCGCAGGTCGAGTTCGACGGCCGCCGCGCGCTGGTGGTTCGGGAGGGCGCGGGCTGGACGGCCGTGATCGGCATCCCGCTCAGCGCCGCCCTGGGCGCGCACCAGATCTCGGTCAAGGGCGGCGATGCGCGCGTCATCGGATTCGAAGTAGCCGATAAGCACTACGTGACCCAGTCATTGAAAGTGCCGCCCGGGCAGGTGAATCTGTCCCAGGCGGACCTCGATCGCGTCGGCGCCGAACGTGCCCGCATCGATCACGCGCTCGAGGAGTATTCGGAGCCGCCGCCCGGGACGCTGCGGCTGCCGCAGCCCGTGCCGGGCCCCCGCAGCAGCTCGTTCGGGTCGCGGCGCCTATTCAACGGCGAAGCGCGCAGCCCGCATCCCGGCATGGACATCGCCGCGGCCGCCGGCACGCCGGTGCATTTGCCGATCGCGGGCACGGTGATCGAAACCGGCAGTTTCTTCTTCAATGGCAATACGGTGCTGGTTGACCACGGAGGCGGGCTCATCACCATGTACTGCCATCTGTCCGTCGTCGACGTCAAGCCGGGCCAGCATCTTGCAGCCGGCGCGCGCATCGGCGCAGTCGGGAAAACGGGACGCGCCACGGGGCCCCATTTGCACTGGGGCGTGGCGCTCAATCGAGCCTGGGTCGACCCGGAGCTGTTCGTACCTTAGGAACCCGTTCCGTTCAGCATCTGGTGAACCGCCGCTTCCTCGAGAGGCGGTGCCGCGGTCGCGGCCTGCCGCAGACGGGCGCTGTGCTCCTGCACCGCCGCGCCCGAGAGCTGCATCTCCACCTGGCCCTGGAAGAACGCCCCATCCTGAATGGCGACGCGTGGCGCGTAGACGTTGCCCTTCACCTTCGCCGTGGCGCGGATGTGGACGAATTCCGTCGCATACAAGTCGCCGTCCACCTTGCCGTCGATCACGATCGCGCGCGCGCGAATGTCGCCCTTCATCGACCCATCCGGACCGATGCCGAGATTTTGGGTGTGCGTGATGGATCCTTCGACGCTGCCCTGCACGATGAGATCTTCCTGAGCCGACAGTTCTCCGCGGAACCGCAGCGTGGGCCCCAGGATCGACGCACGCGCCGCCGGTTCCGCCACGCGCACCTCGGGCGCCCGGATCTCCGCCGGGCGCGGTTCCGCGGCCCTCGCCTCGGCCGCGCGCTGGGCCAGCGAGCGCGGTTCGGCTTGCGGCTCGCGCGGTTCGGGACGGCTGGTCGATGTCTCGTGACCGCTTCGGCCGCTCGGATTGACGTTCATGATCGGCAATTCTCCATCTTCGGATTTCTTGAACCAGGCCATTTTTAAGCTGCGCTCGATGTGGGTTTGATCGTTCGGGGGCCGGACGAATCCTGCTTGACCGAGGACTGTCCGGGCGTCTTCGTATCCATGTCGATGTTGCCGCTGAAGCATGCTCCTTCGAGAATGCAGACGACGGGCGAATAGATATTCCCGTGGACCTTGGCGGTCTCCTTCACGACCACGGATTTGTCGGCCTGCAGGTCGCCATCGACCGTGCCTTCGACGACGATGAGCTCGGCTCGAATGTTCGCCTTGACGGTGCCCTGGGCGCCTATGGTGAGGCGCTGCGTGTGGGTGACGGATCCTTCGACGCGCCCTTGGATCAGCAGATCCTCATCCGCGGTCAGGTCGCCCTTGAAATAAATCGTTGGACCGAGAACT
The DNA here is from genome assembly GCA_963707765.1 of uncultured Gammaproteobacteria bacterium. Taxonomy (GTDB): domain Bacteria; phylum Pseudomonadota; class Gammaproteobacteria; order Steroidobacterales; family Steroidobacteraceae; genus Bog-1198. The sequence continues at coordinate 6,325 of CAVPQZ010000003.1, forward strand.
GATGCGCGGTCGTTCGCGCCGTTGATCGGATTAGCCATGTGTCTCCTCCAGTGTCGAAGTCGGGCGACCGGAGTGGGAGACTACCTTGCATAATCCCTTTTCGCGTGCGACATCGGTCACGAAACGCGATGTCGCCGTTCGCGGACAGCCGCGCCTCGGCAACTGCCGGCGCGGACCGGGGACGCCCGGGTGCCGGTTTTGCCGGAGCCGCGGCCGGGGTTTCCCCGCTGCCCTGCTTGTTATCCTTCGCTTTCTTTGCCGCGCCGGGGCGACCAGAGCATCTCGTCGGCCGATCGATCGAGCCGCCGCTCGATGCAGCTGCGCGAGATCAGCCCGCGGACCACCGCGCCGCCGCCGGCGTTGGCGCCTTCCACGACCAAAAGGTGCATCAGGCCCACCCCATGAAAAATTTCCAGAATATCGGCGATCCGAGCCGACTGCATGGTGGTCCAATCCACCGTGGGCAGGTCATCCCAGCCGGTCATGATGTCCCCGACGCGGATGTACTCGCGGTGCGTGATGTTCGAGCGCTTCATGAATTGCTGTGGGCGCTCGCCCTCGATGTCGTACGAGGTAATGAGGCCGATGACCTGTGAGCCGCTGATCACCAGCAACGCCCGCACGCCGCATCGTTTCATGTCCCCCAGTGCGTCGTCGATCGCCCGCTCCGGAGCGACGCTGATGGGCACCCGGTATTTGAAGTCGGTCATGCAGCAAATGGCGGGGTCGCGCGGCTTCCAGTCGGGGCTGTTCGCGGGCTGTCGCATCGGCAAAACGCCCGATGCTAGGGTATTCGTGCGCTCGGACAAATCGTTGTTCATAAACATCGGATCCTCCGGTTCCTGCAATGGTCGCTCAGCTTGAAATTCGGTCCAGGTGAGCTCCAAGCTCAGATCGAACTTCGGTAATAGACACAGGGTCTGCCGGCAGGTTCGCTCCATATTTCAATGCAGACTCCCGATGTCGGCGAACGGCTACCTCTAGCGCGTCGCCACGGCAACCGCGGCGGCGGCCATCAATGTGCCGCTGCCCCGGTTCAACAGCTTGTTGGCCCGCGGATTCCTGAACCAGGCGCGCGCCCGCGACGCCGCGAGCACGTACGCGCCCAGGATCGACGGCAGGATCACCGCAATCACCGCCACGATCTCGAGGTACCCATCGATCTTCAGCGTCTCCAGCTGCACGACCGTGGGCAGCAGGGCGACGAAGAACAGCATGGGCTTTGGGTTGCCCAGCGTGAGCATGAGGCTTCCCGCAAACAGACGCGCGGGAGTCTGGTTGCTGCACTGGGACTCGATGTCGGCCAGCGGACGGGCCGGCGTCGACCAGAGCTTGTAGGCCAGGAACAGCAGGTACGCGGCGCCTGCGTACCGGACCGCCACGAACGCGGCATGGGCGGTGTGCGCCAGCGCGCTCAAGCCGAGGGCAGCGCCCAGAAACCAGATGAGATCGCCGGCCACGAATCCCGCGATGAACGCCGGTGCCCCGACGGATCCGCGGGCAAGGCCTTGCGCGATGACGGCGGCGACCCCGGGCCCCGGCGTCGCAACCGCCATGAAATAGACCGCACTGAACGTAATCAGTCCATACCAGGTCATGGCGCACTCCCCCTCCGAGTACGCCTCATTGTAACTCAAGAACAAGTAGGCGGCGGTCGTGCCGCGGCGATCAGGCCATAGGACATAACTGACCATCGCCGTTTGGCTGCTGCTCGGATGGTTGGGCAGGACGTTTGCTGCGTTGCATTTCGGCAACGACTTGCCTGAGGCGGCGTTTTCGCATCTCTTCGGGAACACTACGTATAGCCTCGCATGGCACCTTCCGTACACTCAAGTATCGTGGGCGAGTACAACAATTTCTAGAGGGATGTTCTTCGTGAAAGTCAGCGAATTCATGGGCAATTGCCTGCGCAATTGTCTGTTGGGCGCAATCACGTGCGGCGCCCTGGCGCCGGGCTACAGCACGGCAGACCCCGAGGCCCCGGTTACGAAGCCATCGCTGGGCGCCATCGTTGGGATCGTAGCAACGGCGTCTAAAGTGCCAGTTGCTGGCGCCACGGTCGCGGCGGTGAAGGCGGACGGAAGCGGCATTCGCGCGACGATCACGGGGCGCGATGGCGTCTATTCGTTCCCCGATCTTCCTGCGGGCGCCTGGTCGATTACCGTTCACGCGGAGGGTGCGGCGGATGTGTCGACGTCCTCCCTCATGGTCTTTGCCGGCAACGCGACCCGATGCGATCTGTCGATGCCGGACGCGCCCGCTGGCGCGCCATCGATGTTTGCCGTTAAACCCGCGCCTGGGTCACCGCCCGCAAGTGAAGCGGCTCCCGCAGCGGTTGCGGCCGCGGTCCCCGAGGCGCTTCAAGTTCCCGAGGCGGCTCCCACGAACGACACGGTCACCCCGTTGGCCGACGTCGGTTACATCGGCTGGATGAACGGCAACACCCGTGAGAATGCGCCGATCTTCGACACCAAGTTCTTCACTCCCGAGATCCGCTTCGACTCGAACTTCGTGTACGACGGAAACCACCCGAAGGATCACACCATCGACGGCTCGAGCGAGGAATTCCGCTCGGGCGAGTTCCAAATCCAACAGGTCAGCGTCGGCGGCGACTTTCACTGGTACGGCGTCAAGGCGCGGTTCCTCTCGATGTTCGGACTGTTATCCGTGACCACGGCCCGCACCGACGCAAGCCAAGACGTCGGTCAATGGGATCTGCAGGGCGCCTATAAATATTTCTCCGAGGCCAATGCCGGTTATCACTGGGACGTGGCTCACGGCCTCAACGTCGACCTTGGGATATTCGCCTCCTACATCGGCCTGTTCAGCTACTACAATTTCGACAACTGGACTTACCAGCCTTCGTTCATATCGTCCAACACACCCTGGTTTTTCAACGGCATGCGCATCCAATTCTGGCCGACGCAGCATCTGAAGATCGAGCCGTGGATCGTCAACGGCTGGCAGTCGTATGCCAAATTCAACTCGCACCCGGGCTTCGGCGGACAGATTCTGTGGATACCCAACGACGCACTCAAGCTGGCGTTCAACACCTACACGCTGGGGCAGGACAATTTTTCCAGTCCGCTCACCAACGGACACCCCTACAACGGCGGCAATCCACTCGCGGATGTAGGCACCTACAATCCGTATGCGCCCTTCGTGAATTGGTCCCGAGTGCAGCGCATTCACGAAGACGACAGTCTCCTGGTGAAGTACTACGACGCCAAGGGTCAGAACGGACACGGCATCTCGCGGATGGCGTTTTCCTGGACGGTGGATGTGGGTTGCGAGTACGGCGGCGGCGTCAGCTGCACCGGCGGACCCAACAGGGAAAGCTTCCTGGGATCCATGATCTACGACCGCACCTGGTGGGACAACAATCTGTATGCGATCACCATCGGAGGCGGCTTCATGACCAATCCCGGCCGCTACCTCGCCCTGACCCCGCCCATCAATGGCGCGACGTCGGCAACCGGTTCCGCGTACTTCACCCAACAACCGGGTCAGAAGCTCATGCAATGGGATTCCCAGATCAATTTTCAGTACATGCCCAAGGATTGGATCACGTGGTGGACCGAAGCGACGTTCCGCCAATCGAACGTGCCGTACTGGTCGGGCGCGGGCGGCATCACGCCTCCGGGGGCTTCGCCCAATGGCTCCGCACAGGGTTCTGGCAACAGCTATGGCCCACCGGGCAGCATTGCCGCGGTGTGCAACGACGGCACGGCTCAGGGCTCAGGCAGCTGTGCCGCGGACGGCGGGGTCTGGGAACCGGATCTGCGCACACGCGAGGTCGTATTCGGCGCAGGGGTGATGGTCAAGTTCTGAGGAAATCCCGGTCAATGCCCGACTCGGAGTCCGGTCAATACCCTTCGGCCGCCTCGATGCACCCGGCACGGGGTGCGCGATTTTTATACAGCTTATTCACACGATCTGCGTTTAGGATTGCTGCGCATGGCAAATGTTGAGAGACAGTACCCACTGGGTCGGCGATGCGCTCGAATTGCGGCCGGAGACCCGTTACGAGGGCGAGGTGTCGGCGCCCGACCATGCGATCACCGGCTACGCGTACGACAATCCCTGCTATGCGCCGGTGGTGACGGGGGTGTCGACCTGCACCTTCAGCAGCGGTGACCGGCCCGGTCGTGAGCCTTGCTAACCATGGTGGCGTTTCTTGCTACACGGCCCAAGATGGGTGCATGACCCGCGTGATTTTTAACAACCCTATCATACCGAATTCGGTATTGTTGGTCGCTGGGCGCAATGCGCCTGGACGGGGAGCCGCTGGGGATGAGTTGGTGAACAGTGACTAAGCCGAAATCCGAGACGCCGTCCGATACCGTCGGAGCCGACATCGAACGACGTGCCTGGACGAAGGGCCGACAGCTCCGCGTGTTGGCGCTGGCCGCCGGCGCCATCATGGTCGTCGTCGCCGGGATTTGGATCGGGGCAAGATACCTCCGTTCCACTCCCGATACTCCTTCGGAGAGCCCGGCGCCCGCGGGAACCTTTCGGCCCACTGCCGAGCAGTTCAAAACACTGACCGTGCAAGCGGTTGCGGCGAGCCGGTTTCAGGGCATCGAAGTGACGGATGGCCGCATAGCGCTGAATGGAGATCTCGTTACTCCTGTTTTCTCGCCTTACTCGGGCCGCATCACACATGTCATTGCCGGACCCGGCGATGTACTGAAGCGCGGCGCGGCGTTGGCCACCATCGAGGCGACCGAATTCGTGCAGGCGCAAAACGACCTGGCAGCCGCCGTCGCTCAAACCAAACTGGCACGCGCCAACGAGAGCCGCAAGCACGGTCTTTTCGACGCCAAGGGCGGCAGCCAGCAGGATTGGCAGCAGTCTCAGGCGGACCTCGCCACGGCCGAGGTCGCCCTCAAGGCCGTGCGCAATCGCCTGCGCATCCTTGGCAAGTCCGATGCGCAAATCGATGCGCTGGAGTCGAGCGAACGCATGGACGCCACGGCCACGATCGAGGCTCCAATAAACGGTGTGGTCGTCGATCGGCAGGTCGGGCCGGGACAGTACGTGCAATCCGGTTCGGGGAACCCCGTGTTCACGCTTGCCGACGTCTCCAGCGTCTGGCTGGTGGCCAATGTCCGCGAGGACGACGCCCCGCTCATGCACAAGGGGTTGGCCGTGGAAGTCAGCGTGAACGCCGTTCCCGCGCGTACGTTCAAGGCTCGCCTGACCTATGTCTCGGCCACGGTTGACCCCAATACCCATCGCTTGCCGGTTCGCGCCGAGATTGCCAATCCCGACGGCGCATTGAAACCAGAGATGTTCGCCAGCTTCCGCATCGTCACCAGCGAAGGAGGAGAATCGCCCGCCGTGCCCGAGGACGCGGTGGTCTACGACGGCACGGCCGCGCACGTGTGGGTCGTGCAGAACGACCCGAAGGGGCCGGTGATTGGCATACGCCCGATCAAAGTGGGGCGCACGGACGCGCGGATGGTACAGGTGCTCGATGGCCTCAAGATCGGCGAACAGGTGGTTACGCGAGGCAGTCTGTTTATTGATCGCGCTGTGACAGGCGACTGAGTATGAACGCGATCGTCGGCTTTGCGCTCCGGCAGCGGGTTCTGGTCGTGGCACTGTTGGTGCTGACCCTGCTTGCAGGCATCGTCAGCTTCCGGCAGCTCAATATCGAGGCGTATCCGGATCCCGTGCCGCCTCTGGTGGACATCGTCACGCAAAGCACGGGGCAGTCGGCGGAGGAGATCGAGCGCTACATCACGATTCCGATTGAGATCCAAATGGCCGGGATCCCGAATGTGCAGGTCATTCGCACGATTTCCCTGTTCGGGCTGTCGGACGTCAAAATTCAATTCACATACGATTTCACCTATCAGCAGGCGGAACAATGGGTGGTGAATCGCCTATCGCAGCTCAGCGCCCTACCGAACGGCGCCCAACCGCAGATCTCCCCGACCAGCCCGATCGGCGAGATTTTTCGCTACCAAGTCAAAGGGCCGCCGGGATACCCGGTCACCGACCTGAAAACGTTGGAAGACTGGGTGCTGGAACGCCGCTTCAAGGCCGTGCCCGGAGTCATCGATGTCACGGGCTGGGGAGGCAAGACCAAGACCTACGAGATCGCGATCGATCAGGGCCGACTGATCAGCCTCGGACTGTCGCTGTCGCAAGTATTGCAGGGAATCGGCAACGCGAACATCAACGTCGGAGGGCAAACGGTCAACATTGGTCCGCAATCGACAGTGGTCCGCGGCATTGGCTTGATCCACTCGACCGATGATATCCGACACACGCTGCTCGCCAGCAATCAGGGCGTACCCATCTATCTCTCGGATGTGGCCGAGGTTCACCTCGGCCACCAGCCCCGGCTCGGAATCGCCGGACACGACTCTGACGATGACATCGTCCAGGGCATCGTCCTCATGCGGCGCGGCGCCGAGAGCATTCCGACCATCAAGCGCGTGGAGGCGGAGGTCGACAAGATCAACCGCCTCGGCATTCTGCCGCCCGGGGTGCACATCGATCGAATCTACGACCGCAGCGACCTGATTCACGTGACGACTCACACCGTATTGCACAACATGATCGCCGGAGTGTTCTTGATCTTCGCGCTGCAGTGGATTTTCCTGGGCAATTTGCGCAGCGCATTCATCGTTTCGATGACCATCCCGTTCGCGCTGTCCTTTGCGATCGGCCTGATGGTGATTAGAGGCGAATCGGCGAACCTCCTATCGGTCGGCGCAATTGACTTCGGTCTGGTGGTCGATGCCACGGTGATCATGGTGGAGAACATCTTCCGACATTTGACCCATGCCGGGGTACACCGAGGCCACGGGGCGTCGACGCTGCACAGGATGCGTACGCCGAGCGGCTTCAGGGGAAAATTCGCCGTCGTCGCGATTTCGGCGGCGGAGGTCAGTCAGTCCATCTTCTTTGCCGCCGCGATAATCATCGCGGGCTTCGTCCCGCTGTTCACGATGTCCGGCATCGAAGGCCACATCTTCGGCCCGATGGCCAAGACTTATGCGTACGCCATCGCTGGAGGACTGCTCGCGACCTTTACGGTCGCTCCGGCGTTGAGCGTGCTGATATTCCGTGACCATGTTGACGAGAAGGAGACGATGGTCATCCGCTGGCTGCGCCGCTGGTACGAGCCTGCGCTCGAGTTCGTGATCGCCAACCGTCTGATCGTCCTCGGAGCCGCATTGCTGCTGGGCCTGTTGACGCTGTGTGCGATGCGCTCCCTCGGGCTCGAGTTCCTGCCGAAGCTCGAGGAAGGCAACATGTGGATCCGGGCCACTTTTCCCACGTCGATCTCACTCGAGGAGGCCAACGGCTACGTCAACGAAATGCGCAAGACGATCGGCGGCTACCCGGAGGTACACACGATCGTCTCGCAGCACGGGCGCCCCGACGATGGTACCGATGCGACGGGTTTCTTCAACGCCGAGTTCTTCGTGCCCTTGAAGCCCTTCGACGCCTGGCCCGCCGGCGTGGACAAAGAGAAGCTCACGGAGCAGATGACCGCAAAGCTCACGGAACGCTTTCCCGGCGTGGATTTCAACTTTTCTCAATACATCGAAGACAACGTGGAGGAAGCCGCCTCCGGGGTCAAGGGCGAGAACTCCGTGAAGATATTCGGGTCGGATCTTCAAGTGCTGGAGAACACCGCCAACAAGATGGCCGCCGTCATGGCTACCGTGCCGGGCATCACGGACCTGGCCGTACTGCGTTCCCTCGGGCAGCCGACCATTCGTATCGACGTGGATCGGCAGCGTGCGGCTCGCTACGGGTTGGCGCCTGGCGACGTCAACGCCGTAGTTCAGGCGGCCGTCGGCGGACAGAGCCCCGGGGATGTCTACGAAGAAGGCAGTGACCGGCACTTTCCGATGATCGTACGGCTGGCGCCGCAGTACCGGCAGAGTCTCGATGCAATCCGGCGAATTCCGATTGCGGCGCAGAACCCCTCGGGCAACGGCGCCGTTCCCGTTCAACTCGCCGACGTGGCCGAGGTTCACCTGACATCCGGCGCCTCCTTCATCTATCGCGAGCAACAGGAACGGTACGTGCCCATAAAATTCAGCGTGCGCGGGCGCGATCTGGGCGGGGCCGTGCTCGAGGCGCAGCAGAAGATCGCCGAACAGGTGGCAATTCCCGGCGGCTACCACCTCGATTGGGTGGGCGAATTTGGCAATCTTCAAGAAGCGATCAGCCGGCTCGAAATCGTCGTGCCGCTTGCCATCGTGCTGATCTGCCTGCTGCTGTACATCAACTTCGGAAATCTGACCGACGTACTGCTCGCCGCAAGCGTGATTCCCATGGCGCTCATGGGAGGGATCTTTGCACTGTATTTGACGGGCACCGCTTTTAGCGTGTCCGCCGCCATCGGTTTCGTTGCGCTCTTTGGCATCGCCGCAATGGACGGAATTCTGATGATTTCCTACTTCAACCTGAGCTTGGACTCGGGCATGGAGCGGGTGGCCGCCATGGTGCACACCTGCAGCACACAGCTGCGGCCGGTCGTGATGACCTGCATCGTGGCGTGCGTCGGTCTGCTGCCGGCCGCGGTCTCGACGGGCATCGGGTCGCAGGTGCAGAAGCCTCTCGCCTTGGTCGTCGTCGGCGGCATGCTGCTCGCGCCGCTGCTGATCATGCTCGTCATGCCGGTGCTGATTCTTGCCTTCTCCCGCAACCAGCCTCCGCCACCCGAGGCGGGGCAGGCCTGAGGCATGGGAAAACCGCGCAACCCCTGGAGATCGGCCAAGCTGCCCGCCTTGATCGCAGGCGGTATGCTGTCGGCGTGCGCGGTCGGCCCGAACTTCCACCGCCCGGCCGCGCCGGCCGGGAGCGCCTATCTACCCGAGGCGCTGCCGCAGCAGACCGCGGAAGCGCCCGGCACGGCCGGCGCCCCCCAAAGATTTCTCGCCGAGAGGGGAATCGCCGCGGACTGGTGGAAATCCTTCAAGTCCGAAGAACTCAATGCGCTGGTGAGCGAGGCGCTCGAGGCCAATCCCAACGTGGCTGCGGCGCAGGCGTCGCTGCGAGAGGCCCTGGAGAATGCGGCCGCGCAGCGGGCCAATTTTTGGCCGCAGGTGCAAGGCAATTTCGATGCGGCCCGGCAGCAAAATGCAACCGGCGTTCTGTCCCCGACGTTGAATAATGGCGTGGCGATATTCAATCTTTATACGCCCCAGGTCACGGTGTCATTCGTACCGGATCTTCTCGGCGGCAATCGGCGCCAAGTGGAGTCCCTGGTCGCCCTCGCCGATGCCGCACGGTTCGAGCTGGACGCGACCTACCTGACCTTGACGAACAACGTGATCGCCACGGTCATCCAGGCGGCCGGCCTGCAGGAGCAAATTTCGGCGACGGAGCGCATCGTGGCGCTCTATCACGAATCACTGGATGTGCTCAATCGTTCGCTCGAACTCGGTGCGCTGGCGGAGGCCGATGTGGACGCGCAAGAGGCGGCGCTGGCCCAGGCCGAGGCCACACTGCCGCCGTTGCGTCATCAGCTTGAAACCGAGCGCCATCAGCTGGCAGTGCTCACCGGACATTTGCCGGCCGAGGCGCCGTCGCTCGAAATCAGGTTATCCGGATTGCAATTGCCGACGGATATCCCGATAGGGATTCCCTCGCAGCTGGTCGAGCGGCGGCCCGACGTGCTCGCCGCCGAGGCCCAGCTGCACGCCGCCACCGCCCAGGTCGGCGTGGCGGAAGCCGCCATGCTGCCGCAGTTTACGATCACCGCCGGCGCCGGGAGCACGGCCACGGCGATCTCCGACCTGTTCAAGGGCGGTACTGGATTCTGGAGCGTGGGCGGCAGCCTGTCGCAGACGCTGTTCGCCGGCGGAGCGCTATATCACAAGAAGCGCGCCGCGGATGCGGCGGTGGACGCGGCCGGCGCGACTTACCGAGCCACGGTGCTCGCGGCCTTTCAGAACGTGGCCGATGCGCTGCATGCGTTGGCCTCCGATGCCGATGCGCTGCAAGCAAACGCCCGGGCCTCTCAGGCGGCCGAGAACATTTTCAACATCGCCCGGCGGCAACTGGAACTGGGCTCGGTCAGCTATCTGTTTCTGATACTGTCCGAGCAAAATTATCGACAGGCGCAGATCGCCTTGATCAGCTCACAGATGAACCGGTTGGCCGACACCGCGGCCCTGTTTCAGGCCTTGGGCGGCGCGCCTCTGCCGGGATCCTGACGCTCAAGCGCAGGCCAGGTCAGCGCGCGGCCGATCATTGCCGCATCGACGCGCGCCCGCGGCCGGCGGCGGTTGGCGCAGTGGCCCTCGCGCTGCGCTTATTCGAGGCTCTCGCCGTGCAGGGAGATGTCGAGCCCCTCGCGCTCCTGCTCCTCCGTCACCCGCAGCCCCAGCGTCTTGTCGATGATCAGCAGCAGGACATAACTGACCGAAAAGCCGTAGATCACCGTCACCGCTACGCCCTTCGCCTGAATCAGCAGCGAGCCGTCCGCCCCGCTGATCTCCTTGCTCGCAAACACCCCCGTCAACAGCGCGCCTATCATGCCGCCGATCCCGTGCACCCCGAAGGCGTCCAGCGAATCGTCGTACTTCAGCGCCCGCTTCAACGAGGTCGCCCCAAAATAACACACCACCCCGGCCGCCAAGCCAATCACCACCGCCGCCGACGGCGCCACGTAGCCCGAGGCCGGCGTGATCGCCACCAGCCCCGCCACCGCCCCCGAGGCAATCCCCAGCACGCTCGGCTTGCCGTTGCCCACCCACTCCGCAAACATCCACCCGAGCGCCGCCGCCGCCGTCGCCATCTGCGTCACCAGCATCGCCATCCCCGCTCGTCCATCCGCCGCCACCGCAGAGCCGGCGTTGAATCCAAACCAACCCACCCACAGGAGCGAGGCCCCGATCAGCGTGTACGTCAGATTGTGCGGCGCCATCGCCTCCCGCCCATACCCAATCCGCTTGCCCAGCACCAAACAACTCGCCAGCCCCGCCACCCCTGCGTTGATGTGCACCACCGTGCCCCCCGCGTAGTCCAACACATGGCTCGCGTTCAGCCACCCGCTCGGCTCCCACACCATGTGCGCAATCGGCGCATACACCAGCAATGACCATGCCGACAAAAACACCAGCATCGCCGAAAACTTCATCCGGTCCGCAAACGCCCCCGCGATCAGCGCCGGCGTGATGATCGCAAAGGTCATCTGAAACATCGCGTACACCGTCTCCGGTATCGTCGGTGCCAGGTGCGACACCGTCAGCTTGTTGCCCGAATCCGCCGATATGAACTTCATTCCCTCGAACAGCGCCCGGCTCGTCCCCCCGATGAACCCGCTCCCCGGCGTGAACGCCCATGAATACCCAATCACCCACCACAGCAGCGTCACCACGCAACAGCACGCAAAACTCTGCATCAGCGTCGCCAGCACGTTCTTCTTGCGCACCATCCCGCCGTAAAACAGCGCCAAACCCGGAATCGTCATCATCAGCACCAGCGCCGTCGCGGTCAGCATCCACGCCGTGTCCCCACCGCTGATTTTCTCCGCGCCCACCGTGTACGGCTCCGTCGGCACGCTCGCCGCCGCTCCCGCCACAGCAGCCGCCGGCGCTTCCGCCGCGCTCGCCGCCGTCCCCTCCTGCGACCACGCCGGCGCCCCCGCGGCCAGCAGGCACAGCAACACCCACCCTTTCGCTACGTTCCTCACTGACGATCCCCTTGTGAAACTCCCGACTCGAATCCCGCTCAAATGGCGCTCGCGTCCCGCTCGCCCGTCCGGATGCGCACCACCTGCGTCAGCTCGAACACGAAAATCTTCCCGTCCCCCACCTTGCCGGTCTGCGCCGCCTGCGCTATCGCCTCCACCACCTGTTCCGCCAGCGAGTCCTCCACCGCAATCTCGATCTTCGCCTTCGGCACGAACTCCACCACGTACTCGGCGCCGCGGTAGATCTCGGTGTGGCCGCGCTGGCGCCCGAAGCCGCGCACCTCGGTCACGGTGACGCCGTGCACGCCCACGTCGCTCACGGCCTTGCGCACGTCGTCCAGCTTGAACGGCTTGATAATCGCGGTAATGAGCTTCATCGGTCCCGTCCTCGGAGTCGGTTCGCGGTCGTTGGCACTGGGCGCCCGAGAAGCACCCTGCGTGCCAGCAGGGGGGATTACTGCGTTATCAGCGGGTTAAGGAACGAGAGCCGCGTACCGACCGGCGTCCCTGCACCGAACCGGCGCGCGCGCGCACCGACGATGCATTGAATTGAGGCGCGGCGCTCATTGCAGCGTGAGCTCGAGCCTCACCAAACCACCCTTGGACTGGGCCTTGTCGTTCGCCACCAGGAACACCCGATCGGCCCCCAGCTGCGGGTCCGCCAGCAGCACCTGCTGCAGCTGCTTGGCGCGATCCTGGCCGAGCGCCTGCAGTTCGGCGTCCCCGACCTGGATGTGCTCGCGGATGGCCGTGGCGAGGTAGTCGAGCTTGGCCGACAAGATCTCGGCCTTGGACTTGGGGCCGGTCACGGTCTCGGGATACTGGGGAGACCCGCCCAAATCCTTGGCATAGAGCCGGGTCAGCAGATCGAGCTTCACCTGCGGATCCAGCTGCGCAAAATCGGGCGGTGCGGCGGGGGCTGCGGCTCCCTTCTTCGCAGATCCCTTCGCGGTCTGGATCTCCACGAGTTCCGCGCCGTACTGCGCGGCGATGAGCGCGGGCCGGTCGACATCGGGCGCCACGGCGATGGGGACTTCGATCTTCAGCTGCGGCCGCTCGATCAGCGCTTTCGCGACGTTCCGCGCCTTGTCCGCAGCGGCCGCGTCCAGCGCGCTGCGGCCGGGCTGGAAATCGATGAACTGTATGTCCGGCCCGCCGCCGAACAACGACCCGAGCAGCGCGAACGGCGCCGTGATCGCCTTCTCCAATAGGTTGACGAGGACCTTCCAAATGAGGGGACCTAAGCGGAATTTTGGATCGTCCAATGTTCCGGTCACCGGCAAATTGAGGTCGATGACGCCGTTTCGGTCCTTGAGCAGCGACACCGCGAGCTTGATCGGCAGCGACACAGCGTCCTTGCTCGCGGTCTTGTCGCCGAATTCCAGCTGGTCGACGACGATGTGGTGCTGCGCGTCGAGCGCGCGGCCGTCGACCTTGTAGTGAAGGTCGGTGCTGAGCTTGCCCTTGGAGATGTTGTAGCCGGCGAACTTCCCCGAATAAGGGTTGAATACGGTGAGTTCGATGTTGCTGAAGTTCAGGGCCACGTCGGTGTAGAGCTTCGGACCGAGGACGTTGAACTCGCCCGTGATGGAGACCGGCGAATACTTGTCCACGGAACCATGAAGATCCATCTTCGCGCGCGAATTCGGCCTGGAGGAGAGCCCCACGATCGACCCTTCCAACCCCTCGATCCCGGTCGAGAAATTTGGGCGTATGGACAGATCGGCGAAGTTCGCCTGGCCTGCCTGCACGAGAATCTTGCGGATCGAGATCGGCATGGGCGGAGCCGCCGATGCGACCACCGCGGCCTCCGGCGGTCCAGCGGCCTTCTTTGCCGGGCGGGAGGCCTTGGCCGGCACGGCCGCCGGGGTCGGGGGTGCGGCGCGGGATTCCGCTCCCGCAGCGCCCGGCGCCGCCAGAATGCGCTTGACGTTCATGCTCTCGTCCGACTCGATGATGACCCGCGCATACGGCTTGCGGGCGACGATCTGCTCGATGTCGAGCCGGTCGGGCCCTTGAGTGAATTTCAGTCCATCGATCTCGAGCCGCTCCCAGTTGATGAAGTCGGCGTGGAGTGCGTTGTCGACGGTGTGCAGCTTATCGACAGCGACTTTCCCGGCGAACTGCAGCGCCGGCAGGCCCTTCGCGGGCCCGTAGTGCAGCTTCGCGGCGGCGCCCAGCGCGCCGCCGAGCAGCGTCATGGAGGCGTGCTGAGCGATGTAGGGCTGGGCCGCCGCGAGTTCGACGCCGGACATCTCGAGGGTGAGGTCCGCCGACACCGGTTGCGGCGTCACGTCGCCGCTCAGCTTGAGCACCCCCTTCTCGTTGACGCGCAGGTCGAGCGCGACGTGCACCGGCTTGCCAAGATCCTGGCTCGCTCCGGTCACGTTGATCGTGACGGGTGCCAGCAGCACCTTCACGGCCGGGCTCGTGCTGCGATCCTCCATCGAGAGGCGGGCGTCGCGCAGGTCGAACTCGCGCAGATCGAATTGCCAGGGCGGTCCCGATTCCGCGGGCCCTCCGGTGGCCGGGGTGGGTGCCGCCGGTGCCGTGGGTGCCGGCGCGGCAGCCGCCGGAGCGGCGGCGAGCTTCATCAGGTTGACCGTTCCGTCGGGCTCGCGCCAGGCCGTCACGCCGAGCCCCGTCAACGCCACGAGATCGACATGAGCCTGGCGCTTGGCAAGGTCCACCGTGGTGCCGGTCACCTCGAGATCGGGGACCGTGATCCAATCCGCGTCCGCGCCCTTCGGCCGCACGGCGAGATGGGTGAGCCCCGCCTTGGACACCTCCACTCGAAGATTGCCCGGTTTGCCGCCTTCGCCTGCCGAAAATTGATAGGTCGCGGCCAGGTCGATGCTGCCGGCATTGACGTCGAAGTTCAGGCGGTCCTGCAGGTATTCCCACAGGGTGTGCACGAGCAGGCCGTTGATCTGGATCTCGCCGTCCGACTCGATCGGCTGCGCCGAGAGGTGCCCATGCCATTCGATCCGCTCGCCGAGCGTCGATGATCCGGTGAAGGTGAATTCGCCGCCCTCGACCCCGGTCGTGAATTCCTGCAGCTCGAAATTGATGGGCTCGAGCCGCGCCGCAAACACGTCCGGCTGGCTGTGGTCCTCGTACGTGAGGAGGCCCTGCGAGATCTTGAAGGATCCGATGCGGATGGACGGCAGCGCGGCCTGCTTCTGCTGCGGCTGGGAAGGCGCGGCCGCAGGCGCCGCCTTCGGTTTCAGCTGCAGGAGGTTCAGCGCACCTCCCTCGGCCACGACGGCATTGACGTTGGGCGATTCGATCTCGATGCGGCCGAAGGAAAAGGCGCGGTGCCAGAGGGAGGACAGCTCGAATTCGACGAACAGGCGCTGAAAACCCAGCAAGTTTGGGCCGCCCGCGCTCGCCAGGGAGAAGTCCTTGACCTCGAGCTGCAGGAGGAACGGGTTGACCCGGATATCGCCCACCGCGACCTTCGCGCCGATCGCCTTCGAGACGTCATCGAGAAGGGCGGAGCGGATCAGTCTGGGCGCGAGCACGAAGCCCGCCAGGGCGTACAACCCCGTCAGCACCGCCGCGGCGCACAGAACGATGAAGATTTTGCTCTTGTGGAAAGGCAAGGCCAGGACATCCTAAATCCGCCGCCAAGCTCAAGCTCGGTATCCAGCCCCATGGTAGCAAATTTGCGCTCAGCGTTTGTTGCGTTGGATGAGCCGCTTGCGCTTGCGGATCTGCCGCGGCGTCAGGGGATTGCGCTTGCCCGCGTACGGATTTTCCTCTCCCCGGAAGATGACCCGCACCGGCGTACCCGACAGGTCGAAGGCCTTTCGATACACGTTGACCAGGTAACGCCGATAGGCGTCGGGCACGTGATCGGTCTGATTGCCGTGAATGACGATGATGGGCGGGTTGCGGCCGCCCTGATGTGCGTAGCGCAGCTTGATCCGGCGCCCGCTCACCAACGGCGGTTGATGGCTTTCCATGGCGGCCTCGAGGACGCGGGTCAGCTCCGGCGTCGCCATGTCGCGCGTCGCGGCCGCGTATACCTTGCGGACCGAGGTGAACAATTCGCCGACTCCGCTGCCATGACGCGCCGATATGAAGTGCAGCGGCGCGAACGAGGCGAACTCCAGCCGCTGCTGCACCTGCTGCTTGATGAGCTCGCGCTGCTCCGGTGGAATGTTGTCCCATTTGTTGACCGCGAGTACCAGGGCGCGGCCCTGCTCGATCACGGTGCCGAGCAGGCTCGCGTCCTGCTCCGCCACGGTGTCGTGGGCGTCCATTACGACGACCACGACGTGAGCGCTCTCGATGGCCTGCAGCGTCTTGATGACGCTGAACTTCTCGACCACCTCCTCGACGCGCGAGCGGCGCCGCACGCCGGCGGTGTCGATCAAGGTGTAGCGCTCGCCGTCGCGCTCGAACGGCACCAGCACCGCATCGCGCGTGGTGCCCGGCTGATCGCTGGCCACCACCCGGTTGTCGCCGAGCAGGCGGTTGATCAATGTGCTCTTGCCGACGTTAGGGCGGCCGATGACGGCAACCTTGATGCCGGTCGTCTCGGGACCGTCCTGCGGGTCGGGCGTGAGGCCTTCGAGAGCCGCCTCGAGCAGCGAGATCACGCCCTGGTCGTGCGCGGCGGCGATGGGGTGCGGTTCGCCCAGACCCAGCTGATGGAAGTCCGCCGCGGCGACGTCGTGGTCGAAGCCCTCGGTTTTGTTCACGGCCAGCCACACGGGCTTGCCGCTGCGCCGCGCGAGCTGCGCGACGAACTGATCCTGGGGCGTCAGCCCCGCCCGCCCGTCCACCAGCACGATCAATCGATCGGCCTCGGCCATGGCGCGCTCGGTCTGCGCAATCATCAGGCTTTCGAGGCCCTCGGCGTTCTCGACGAGACCGCCCGTGTCCACCACGATGCAGGGTACGTCGGTGCGCCGTGCGTACCCGTACTGCCGGTCGCGCGTCAGCCCCGGCAGGTCCGCGACCAACGCGTCCCGGGTGCCGGTCATGGCGTTGAACAACGTCGATTTGCCCACGTTCGGCCGGCCGATCAGAGCGACTACGGGCAACATGTGGTGGCGGCGGCTATTTCGGCGGGGGTCCGGCCGGTTTTTCTTTCTTCTTCTTCTCGGGCTTCGGCGGCGGCGGGACCGGATCGGGATGAGGCGGCAATGCCTTCGACGGGTCGGCGCGATAGGCGGCCAACTTCCCGCCGTCGTCCAGGACGATGACCGTGTCGCCGTCCGCCACCGGCTGATTGCTCACGCGGTACTTCGAGGCGCGCTCGCGGGCCACGAGGTAGCCCGTGCCCTTGTCCAGCCAATGCAGATAGCCCTGGTAATCGCCCACCACGACCGCCGTGGTGGTTTCGACCGGCGCGGTCAGGGCGCGGCGCCGGATGCTTGAGTTGCGCCAGATTTCCGACCCGTCGCGCTCTCGAAGCGCGATCACCTCGCCGTCGGACTCCGTCACGAAGAGATTGTCGGCATCCGCGCACAGGCCCCGGTAGCTCGACATGTCGTGCGCCCACCAGATCTGGCCCGAGTCGAGCGCCAGCATGGCGGTGCGCCCCTGAAACCCCGTCGCGAACACGTCGTCGCCGACCACGCGCACCGCCGAATCGATGTCGACCAGCCGGTCGAGCTCCGTGCGACCGTGGGGGGACGCAAGCGCCGTGTCCCACACCGTATCGCCGTTCGCCAGGGACACGGCCATCACCTTGCCGTTGTCGAATCCGCTGATCGCGACCTCCTTGGCGATGACCGGGACGGCCGTCCCGCGCAGGCTCAGGCGCGGAACCTGCTGCTCGACCTGCCAAAGATCCTTGCCGGTCCCTGCATCGAATCCATGCAGACGGCCGTCGACGGAGCGCATCACGACGACCTTCTCCCCGATGGCGGGCGCCGACAGCAATTCGGAGTTCACGTGCGCCCGCCACCGATCCTTGCCGGTCTCGGCGTCGACGGCGATGATGTCGCCCTTGCTGGTGCCCACCACGACCATGCCGAAACCGGCGGCGGGACCCGCCGACAGCGGCAGCTTCAATTTCCTCATCCACACCGGCTTGCCGGTGTCCACCGCCACCGCGAGCAATTCACCCTTGTCGGAGGCGGCGAAGACCGTCCCCTTGTCGAGCGCCGGGCCCAAGCCCAGCCGCAGCTTGATCTGCTTCTTGCCGCCGCCGACATTGTCGCCCCAGATCCTCGTCACCGGCAGCGTCGCCGGGAATTTCAAGATCGCCGCGGGCGGCTCCACGTCCTTGTCCTTGGAACAGCCGGCGGCGGCCACCAGCATGGCGAGACCGAGGAGGGGCAATAGACGCATCAGGGTTTGGCCTTGTTCGTGGGGGTCGGCAGGGGCGCCGCGGCCGGCGATACCGCCGCGGCGGGCGGGGCGGCACCGGTGGTGGACGCCGCCGCGGGTGCCGCGGCTGCCGCATTGAGGTCGACGATCTTCAACTGGATCAGCCCGGGATTCACGCCGCCCATCTCGGCGCCCGCGAGCGCCGCCGCGTATTCGGCGGCCGCGTCCTTCATGTCCTTCTTGGCGTAGAAGGCATCCCCGCGGACGTCGTGGAACTGCGCCGCAAAGGTGCCCGGCTTGTCCTCGGCCAGCGTCTTGATGGCATCGTCCGGTTTGCCCTGGTCGATCAGCACCCGCGCCAGGCGCAGCCGCGCGATGTGCCGAAGTTCGTCGTCCTTCGAATTGTTCATTACCTGGGTCAAGGGCGCTATCGCGTCGGCGGGCTTGGCCTCATCGATGCTCAGTCGGGCCAGCGCCAATTGCGCCTGATCGGCGTAGGGCGAATTCGGATACGTTTGAATGAGGCCTGCGCCGAGCTGCCGCGCCTTCGCCGCGTCGTTGTGCTCGAGCGCCGCGGCCATGTCGGCGAACTGAGCGGCGGCGCGCAGCGCCCGCTCATTGCGGTACCCGTCATAGTAGCGGTAGCCGAAGATGAGGGCGAAGCCGAGCGCGATGCCGCCGGCGACCCACAGCCAGTTTTCAGCGACGATGCGCTTGACCTGCTCGAGCTGCTCGTCGTCGGTCATGTATTCGTCAGTCATGCCTGCTCCGCTATCCCAGCCTTCAGACCCAACAATGTGCCCATGCGTTCATTGATTCGCTCCATGGGGCATTCCTCCTGCGCCACGTCGCGGCGCAGGTCCTTCACGGCCACGACTCCGCGCTCGACTTCCTCGTCCCCGAGCACGAGCGCAAATTCGGCGCCGCTCTTGTCCGCGCGCTTGAACTGGGTCTTGAAGCTGCCGCCGCTCAGATTGACCTGCAATTTCAGGGAAGGCCACGCGTCCCTCAGCCGTTCCGCCAGCTGGAAGCCCGGGATTTCCGTCCGCTCACCCACCACCACCAGGTAGACCTGCGGCCGGTCGCGCGGCGCGGCGAGTCCCTGCTTTTCGAGCAGCAGCACGATCCGCTCCTGTCCCATCGCCCAGCCGATCCCCGGGGTGCTGGCTCCCCCCAGCTGTTCGACCAGGCCGTCATAGCGCCCGCCGGCGCATACCGCGCTCTGGGATCCCAGCGCATCGGTGGTCCACTCGAAGACGGTTCGCGTGTAGTAGTCGAGCCCGCGCACCAGATGCGGCTCGACATGATACTCGATGCCCGCGCTCTTGAGGTGCGCACACAGGGCCTCGAAGTGTTCCTTCGATTCCGGGTCCAGGGAATCGAGCAGCCGCGGGGCGCCCGCCACGAGGCGCTGCATCTGCGGATTCTTGCTGTCCAGGATACGCAGCGGATTGCCCGCGAGCCGCCGCCGGCTGTCGGCGTCCAGTTCCGCCTCGTGCGCGCCGAAATAAGCCGCGAGCTCGTCTCGATAGGCGGTACGCGCGGCCGGCGTGCCCAGGGAATTGACCAGCAGCTTCAGGCGGGTCAATCCCAGCCGCCGCAGCAGCCGCGCGGACAGCAGGATCATTTCGGCATCGACGTCCGGACCCGGGAAGCCGAAGGCCTCCGCGTCGATCTGGTGGAATTGGCGGAAGCGGCCGGCTTGCGGCCGTTCCCGCCGGAACATGGGGCCCATGCACCAGACTCGCAGCCGGCTGTCCCGCAGGAGCCCGTTCGAAATCACGGCGCGCACGATGCCTGCCGTGGCCTCGGGTCGCAGGGTGATGTGGTCCTCCCCCTGGTCGACGAAGCTGAACATTTCCTTCTCGACGATATCGGTAAAATCGCCGATCGAACGCTTGAAGAGCTGCGTCTGCTCGATGACGGGCACGCGGAACTCCTCGTACCCGTAGGCGGCGAATACCTCCCGGGTGATGCGCTCGAGCATCTGCCAGGCGGCAGCCTGTGCCGGCAATACGTCGTGAACGCCGCGAAGGGGCTCGATGATCTTTCCCAAGGGTGCTCCGGTCAGCCGCGAGGGTGCGGGTTGGCCGCCGTGGCGGCGTGCGCGTCACGGCGCAGCACGCCGTCGGCGCCCGCCTCGAAGCGTGCCACGTCTCCGGCGATGAATTGAGGGCCGATGGCGACCACCCGGTTGTTCACTTCGAGCTGCACCCCGCTCGCGAAACCGAGGTACACCCTCATGGGCGCATCCCCCGCGATGGTGGTCACGCTGTTGGCCCGGCCGTTTCCGGCGAACAGGCGGCGGCCTTGCGCATCGCGCACGTAAACCCAGGAATCGGCCGAAAAGCTCAGGCGCAGCTTGGCCTTTCCGACCCCCGCGACCGCATCGCCGTCGCCCGGCGATGCCCCTGCGGCGCCCTTCGCACCCGGGCCGGCGGACGCCGCGCCCGGCACGCCGGTTCCCGCGTGGTCCAGGGATGAACCCGCATCGTCCGCCGCCGCCGGCGCATCCGCATCCTCGCCCGCGACGGGACTCCCGCCGCTCGCAGTGGCCGCGGGAACCGCATTCGCGCCCAGCGCTGCCGAGGCGGCATGCTTGGGCGCCCAGAATGGAACCCAGGGCGGCCGCCAGTACGCGGCCGCGATGGCCGCGGCGACGACCGCCAGCACCGCGAACCGTGCCCAATGAGGGCCGGCTCCCGTCACCGAGGCCCGCAGGCGCAGCGGCGCCTGGGACGGGGGCGGCGCGGGGGCCGCTTCTGCGGCGCTCGGGGGCCGGACCATCGCGGGGGCGAGGATCTCGTTCGCCGGCAGACCGAGGAGGCCCGCGTAGCGCTTCATATGCCCCTTGACGTACACGGAGGGACCGACGCGCGAGTAATCGCCGCCCTCGAGCGCCTCCACCACCCAGGCATCCAGGTGCAACGCGTCCGCCGCCTTCTGCGCCGTCATTCCCGCGGCTTCCCGGGCCGCCCTCAGCCGCTCGCCGAGGGATTGCGCGGTCTCGCTCATCGCTCGTCGCCGGACCGCATCAGCAACGCCTGTTCGGAATTCGGGAATTCGGCCTGTATCCGGCGGGCGTACGCCGCCGCAGCGGTGTTGTCGCCGAGCTTGCGCTGCGCCCGGTATGCCAGCCAAAGCACGTCCGGGGTGGCTTGATTGACGGCGAGGTAGCGCGTCACATAGTCGAGCGCCTCGGCCGCTTCGCCCTGGTCGAGCGCCAGGTTGCCGAGCTCCAGCATCGCCTCGGGCAGGTTGGGCCGGAGCGCGAGCGCGCGGTTGAAATACTTTTTCGCGTCGACCATGTCGCCGGTGCTGCGCACGCAGACGCCGGCGTTCACCAGGGCGACCTCGGGCGTCTGGTACAGGGGATCGCGCGCGACCTCGTCGAACAGCTTCTCCCCGGCCGTCGTCTTGCCGGTGCGGCACAGGAACCCTGCATACCCATTCTGGATGTTCGGATCGTTTTTGCCGATCCGCGCCGCGCTCGAATAGGCCCTTTCCGCCTTCCGCGTCTCCTGGAGCCGCTCGTACACCAGGCCGGCGGTGAATTGGACGTTGGCGTTGCCCGGGTCCTCCTTCAGGGCGCGCTCGATGAAATCGCGCGAGGAGGACAGTTTGTTGAGCTTCATGTACTCGATGGCCAGCTGCACGTTGGTCTGTGCCGCCTTTTCCGGCGAGGCCTTCGGACCCAGCTGACCGTTGCTG
This sequence comes from uncultured Gammaproteobacteria bacterium, assembly GCA_963707765.1. Taxonomy (GTDB): domain Bacteria; phylum Pseudomonadota; class Gammaproteobacteria; order Steroidobacterales; family Steroidobacteraceae; genus Bog-1198. The sequence continues at coordinate 27,998 of CAVPQZ010000003.1, forward strand.
GAGCATCCCGGGAGGCTCGCCCCCAGCACCATCATCAGCGCAATCGCGCCAGTTGATTTCATCGAGCCTCCGCCGGTCGCGATACGGAATTCAGGCGGCTGCCGAGGCGCACCAGCGTGCGATCGGTCACCTTCCCCGCCAGCTGGCCACACGCCGCATCGATGTCGTCGCCGCGAGTGCGCCGGATGGTCGCGATGACGCCGTTGTCGTTCAAGATGTCGCGAAAGCGCACGATCGCCGCTGCCGGCGAACGCCGGTAGCTCGTTCCGGGAAACGCGTTGAACGGAATGAGATTGAGTTTCGCCGGCCGCCCGCGCAGCAGGCGCGCCAGCTGCCGCGCATGGTCGGGCTTGTCGTTGACCCCGTCCAGCATGACGTACTCGAAGGTGACGCTGCGGCCGTTCTGCTTGTCGATGTAGTGCCAGCACGCCTCCAGCAATTCGCCGATCGGATGCTTGCGGTTGATCGGCACGAGTTCGTTGCGAAGCTCGTCGTTCGGGGCGTGCAGGGACACCGCGAGCGCCACGTTGCATTCCTCGGCAAGCTTGTAGATCTGCGGGACGAGACCGGAGGTGGAGAGCGTCACCCGCCGGCGCGACAGGTCGTATCCCAGATCGTCGGTGAACACGCGCATGGCCGGAACCACGTTTCGATAGTTCGCGAGCGGCTCGCCCATCCCCATCAGCACGACGTTGGTGATCCTGGCGTTTTCGTCCGCCGCGAGTTCGCGGTGGGCCAGCCAGACCTGGCCCACGATCTCGGCGACGCTCAAATTGCGGTTGAAGCCCTGCTGCGCGGTGGAGCAGAACGAGCAATCCATCGCGCAGCCCACCTGGCTGGAGATGCACAGGGTGCCGCGGTCGGGCTCCGGGATGTAGACCGTCTCGATGCCCTGGACCTCGTCCATGCGCAGCATCCACTTGCGGGTGCCGTCCGAGGACCGCTGCTCGGTGACGATCTGCGGCACCGCTATCGTGGCGACCTCCGAGAGGCGGGTGCGAAACTCCAGCTTCAGGTCGCTCATCGCGGCGAAGTCGGGGGCGCCCCGCCGGTAAATCCATTTCATCAATTGCCGCGCGCGAAAGGGCTTCGCGTCCAAGCGCGCGGCGACGAACGCCTCGAGTTCGGCACGCGGCAATCCGAGGAGATTTACGCGATCGTCGGCCACGTTAGATGCTCGCTTCCCGGGACCTTTTAGGGCGCATACGCTAGCGCGTACGCGGGCAGACCTCAATTTCGCGGAAAAAATATGCAATTTCGCGCGCCGCCGTCTCCGGCGCATCCGAACCATGGACCACGTTCTCGTCGATGCTGGTCGCAAGATCGGCGCGTATGGAGCCCTTCGCCGCCTTTTTCGGGTCGGTGGCGCCCATGACGGTTCGGTTCTTCGCGATCGCGCCCGCGCCCTCGAGCACCTGGACCATGACGGGGCCGGAGGTCATGAACTTCACCAGATCCTTGAAGAACGGCCTTTCGCGGTGCACGGCGTAGAAACCCTCGGCCTCGCCGTTCGACAGGTGCATCATGCGCGCCGCGACCACGGACAATCCCGCGGTTTCGAAACGGCGGTAGATCTCGCCGATCAGGTTACGGCCGACGCCGTCCGGCTTGATGATCGAAAGGGTGCGCTCAACTGCCATGGTGACCTCGGGGTTGGAACGGGATTCTCGGGCCCAAATGGGGCCGACAAAGACTGCGAAGTGTACTGGAGAGGCGCCGGTCAAGCAATGTTGAAGTGGCCGAAGTCACTGTATTGCTTGGAAAAAGCCGGCGCGCCTGGGGGCGCTTAGCCGCAGCCGGCGGCATTGAGGGGGGCGGTCCGCGCAGGCTTCAAGCTCCCGCGGGCCGTCGGCGGCCCTCAGCGCTGGGCGATCAGACGTTGAAACTCTCGCCGCAGCCGCACTCGCCCTTGGCCTTGGGATTCTGGAACTTGAATGCCTCGTTGAGCCCCTGACGGACGAAGTCCACCAGCGTGCCGTCGATCAACGGCAGGCTGATTCGATCCACCACCACCTTGACGCCGCGCGCCTCGAACACCGCGTCGCCCGGCCCAACCTCATCGGCATAGTTGACGACGTACGCAAAACCGGAGCAACCCGTCTTCTTGATGCCGAGACGCAGGCCGATGCCGGCGCCGCGCGTCTGCAGATGAGATCGAACTCGCTCCGCAGCAGATTCGGTCAACATGACTGCCATAGCTTTAAGCCTCTCGATGACTCGTGCAATTCCACGCGACTATACATAACACGCACCGGCCGCCCGCGCACGGAACGCGCTCGCAGTTTTTTCAACTCGCATCGGGCCTCAACTGCGATATGGGGGCGATATGGCCGCAATCCAGGCATCTTCGATGACCAGGAGTCGGCCGGTTTTCTCGATGGGCACGTCGAACCGCTCGCGCAGCGACTGAACGTCCTCGGGCAGGGAGGGTGTCGCTTCGCGTCCGGCGGCCGTCTGCGCCACCCAATCGGCCACCGCAATCACGTGCGGGCAGCCGAAAGCGAGGAATCGCGCGGCGCGGACCTTGCACGCGGGATCCCGGGGATCGATGTCGACGTCGAACTGCACCCATGCGCCCTGGCCTAAGCTTCCCGCGGCGCCACGTCGCACGCCGGCGCCCGACAACTCACCGGCGCAACGGGGATCCTCGAAGTGCCGCAGGGTTAAGTTGTTGTAATGCACGGGATCCTAGGCGGGGGAAGCGCATGGCGGCCGCCCGGCGATCCGGCGCAGCCGAGCCACCGCCCGGGCGACGGCCGCAACCGCCGCATCCACCTCCGCCTCGGTGGAATGGCGGCCCAGACTGAAGCGCAGACTGCTTTCGGCGAGACGCTCGTCGCGGCCGAGCGCGCGCAGCACGTAGGACGGCTCCCGAAGCGCCGAACTGCACGCCGAGCCGGCCGACACGGCGATGGCGGACCCCACGTCGACGAGCAGGCTCTCCCCTTCGACGTCCTCGATCGAGACATTGAGGATGTGGGCCACCGAATGGGCGGCATCGCCATTGTGCAGGACGCCCCCGAGCGCCTCGAGGCCGCGCCACAGGCGCTCGCGCAGCCGGGCGATGCGCTCGATTTCCTGACTCAACGTGGCCGTCGCCAGCGCGAACGCCTCTCCCATCCCGACCACTTGATGCGTCGCGAGGGTGCCCGGCCGCAGACCGCCCTCCTGACCGCCGCCCCACATCAGCGGCTGCAATTGCACGCCGCGGCGGCGCGAAACCACCAGCGCGCCCACCCCCTTGGGACCGTAGGCCTTGTGGGCGGACAGGGACATGAGGTCGAAACCGCCGCCCGAGAAATCCAGCGGCTGCTTGCCGACGCTCTGGGCGGCGTCCACGTGCAGCCGGACGTGGGGCTGCGCGGCGCAGAGTTTCGCGATGGCCCCGACGTCTTGAATGACCCCGATCTCGTTGTTCACGTGCATGACCGACACCAGGACCGTGTCCGGACGCAGCGCCGCGGCCACCTCGTCGGGGTCGACGCGCCCGCCGCGGTCGGGAACCAGATAGGTCACGCGCCAGCCGCGACGCTCGAGCTCGCGGCAGGGATCGAGCACGGACTTGTGCTCGGTTCGCACGGTCACCAGATGCCGTCCCAACACCCGGTAGTAATGGGCAACGCCGAGCACGGCGAGATTGTTGGCTTCAGTGGCGCCCGAGGTGAACACTACGTCGCCGCATTCCGCACCGACGGCGGCCGCCACCTGCGCCCTCGCCTTCTCCACCAGCGCTCCCGCCGCGTCCCCGTACGCATGGCTCGCGGAGCCGGGGTTGCCGTAGGCACCCGCCTCCGTCAGGCACTCGGACATCCGCGCCGCGACGCGGGGGTCCACCGGCGTGGTGGCCGCATGGTCGAGGTATGCCGCTGCCGACCGCACGGAGCCGGTAGGCCGCGGCCGCCGCGCTGATTGACCGCGCCGTCCCTGAACCGCGCTCAGGATGCCGCGCATGATGTTGAGCTCGTTGCTGTCCATCTGCGCCCGGTTGAACAGGCGCCGCAGCCGCTCCATCAGGTGCCCGGTCCGATCCTCGAAGTCGATCTCGTTCAGCACTTCGTTCAGGTGGCGGTAGAAATGCTCCACGTCGCCGGCCGGCGCCAGAGGCAGTTCGAGCTGGATGCGGGATGTCGGCTGCTCGCGCGCCATGAAGAGTTCGTAGGTGAGGAGCTGCACGGACATCGCGAGATTCAGCGAACAATACTGCGGGTTGGCGGGAATGCGCACCAGCACGTTGCAGAACTGCAGCGCATCCGTGCCGAGACCGTAGCGCTCCGAACCGAACAGCAGCGCCGCGCGGTTCTCCTCCGCCGATGCGGCGATGCGCGCCGCGACGTCGCGCGGCGTGGTGAACTCCCAGTAGTAGGAGCGCGGCCGTGAGGTGGTTCCCGCGACGAAACCGCAGTCCGCCACCGCTTCGGACACGGTCGACACCACGCGCGCAGCGGCCAGGATGTCGTCGGCCCCCGCCGCGAGCGCCGTCGACTCCGGGTGGGGAAAATTCTTGGGACGCACCATCACCAGATCCGTGATCGCCATGTTCTTCATGGCGCGGGCGACCGAGCCGATGTTGCCGGGGTGGCTCGGGTCGATGAGCACGATGCGAACGGGGGCGGCCATGCTCTGCTATTCTAGCGCTACCCTATGCAACCACTGCTCAATATCGCAATGCGCGCCGCTCGGCGCGCCGGGGATTTGATCGTGCGCAGCTTGTCGCGCCTCGATTCGATCAAGATAGACACCAAGGGCCGCAACGATTTCGTGACCGATGTCGACCGCAAGGCCGAGGCGGACATCATTGCGACGATCCGCCGCGGCCATCCGGATCACGCCGTTCTCGGCGAGGAATCCGGGCGCAGCGGCAACGGGGACTTCGTCTGGATCATCGATCCGCTCGACGGGACGACGAACTTCCTGCACGGCTTCCCGACATTCGCCGTGTCGATCGCCGTCGAGCACAAGGGGCGCCTGGAGCACGCCGTGGTCTACGACCCCATGCGCCAGGAGTTCTTCACGGCTTCCCGCGGCGACGGCGCGCAGGTCGAAGGCAAGCGGATCCGCGTCAGCACCCAGCGCGGCCTCGAGGGCTCGTTGATCGGCACCGGCTTTCCATATCGCATGGCCGAGGAGCACATCGACCCCTATCTCGCCATGCTCAAGGTGATCATGGGAACTGCCGCGGGCGTGCGCCGTCCGGGCGCCGCCTCTCTCGATCTCGCCTACGTCGCCGCCGGCCGGACCGACGGCTTCTTCGAGTTCGGCCTCAAGCCATGGGACACGGCGGCGGGCGTCCTGCTCATCCAGGAGGCCGGCGGCAGGGTCGGCACGCCGACCGGCGCCGACTACGCGCTCGGCCCGAATATCTTCGCCGGCAATCCGAAGGTCTACGAAGGCCTGGTGGAGGCGCTGGGTCCTCTCACGCCGCAAGGTCTGCGCGCTTAAATCTGCCCCTGCGCCAGCGCGCTGCGCCGGTATCCGTATAGCGCATATACGACGAGCCCGAACAGGGCCCAGCCGAAGAACACCAGGATCGTGAACAGCGGCAGCAAGACGAACAGCAATACGCAGCCGACCAGCGCAAGCGGGCCCACGACCCACACGAACGGCGTCCGAAACGTGCGCTTCCTATCCGGGTTGGTCACCCGCAGGATCATCACGCCGAGCGCCACCGCGAAAAACGCGGCGAGGGTGCCGCCGTTGGACAGGTCCGCGAGCTTGCCCACGGGGAAGAAGGCGGCGGCCAGTATGACGACGACGCCCGTGATCATGGTCACCACGTGCGGCGTCTTGAAACGCCCGTGAATTCGGGTGAGCACGTCCGGCAGCAGCCGGTCGCGCGCCATGCAGAAGAAAATGCGCGTCTGCCCGAAGATCATCATGAGAATCACGGAGGGCAGCGCCAGGAACGCGGCCAGGCCGATGAGGCGCGACACCCTGTCCCATCCCAGTTGGCGCAGCACATGGGCGAGCGGCTCTTCGCTGCAAACCAGCGTCAGCGCCTTGGCCGGGTCCTTGCACGCATCGAACAACTCGATCGAGCCGGGATCGAGCCCCTGCCCGGCCGCGTCGATCACCGGCTGCGCGCCGATCGAGCCGATCGCGCCGGCGGCGACCAGCAGATAGAACACCGTGCAGATGAGCAGGCTTCCGATAAGGCCGATCGGCATGTTCCGCTGCGGGTTCTTGGTCTCCTCGGCCGCGGTGGAGACCGCGTCGAAGCCGACGTAGGCGAAGAATATGGACGCGGCCGCACCGCCCACGCCCAGAACCCCCAAGGGCATGAAGGGGTGGAAATTCGACATTTTGACCACCGGTATCGCCAGGGCGATGAACAGCACCAGCGCCGCCACCTTGATGCACACCAGCACCGCGTTCACGGTCGCGCTCTCCCGGGTGCCGAGCACCAGCAGCGCCGTGATGAGGGTCGAGATCGCGACCGCCGGCAGGTTGATGAACCCTCCCGCGAAGTAGCCCTTGGCCAGGGCGATCGGAATGTGAAGGTCGAAGCTGTGCTCCACCAACGGCACGAAGTAGTTCGACCAGCCCACCGCCACGGCGCTCGCGGCCACCGTGTATTCGAGGATGAGGGCCCATCCGACGATCCACGCGATCAGTTCCCCCAGCACGGCGTAGGAGTAGGTATAGGCGGATCCGGACACCGGCACCATGGAGGCGAGTTCCGCATAGCACAGCGCCGTCACCGCGCAAACCGCACCGGCGAGCACGAAGGACAGCATCATTCCCGGCCCGGCCTTTTGCGCGGCCTCGGCCGTCAGCACGAAGATGCCGGTTCCGATGATCGCGCCCACGCCCAGCATCGTCAGCTGGAAGGCGCCGAGCGTGCGGGCCAGGGATTTCTTTTCGGCGCTCGCCAGGATCGCGTCGAGCGGTTTGATGCGCCAGTTCATTGTCTCTCCCTCTTCGGTCAAGGCCATTGGATCCGACGGCGACTGTAGCGGCTTTCCTGCGCGGCATCCAAGTATTTCGGCTTTCCGCCCGCCCTCTAAGGCGGCATCCGCCGCAGCCGCGCGTTGAGCCATTCCACCGCCGAAGCGAACAGCATCGAAAAATACAGGTATCCCTTGGGCACCTCGCGGTCCAGCGACTCGGCGATCAGGGAGCCCGCGACCAGGACGAGGAACGCCAGGGCGAGAAGCTTGACGCTGGGACGGCGGTCGACGAAGGCGCCGACGGCGGAGGATACCGCCATCATCACGAGGACCGAGGCAACGATCGCCGCCACCATGACCCCGATGTGATTGGCGAGCCCCACCGCGGTAAACACCGAATCGAGCGAGAAGGCGATGTCCAGGACGCCGATCTGCGCGATGACGAGCCAGAAGCCCGTGGTCGATCCGGCCCTGCGCCCGCGCCGGGCGCCGGTCAGCATGTCGCGGATCTCCGCCAGACTCTGCACCCCGAGGAACACCCCGCCGCCGAACAGGACCAGAGCCCGGATCGTGACGCCGTGGCCGAAGGCCGAGAACAGCGGATGGCGAAGCGCGGCGAGGCGCGTGACGCCGTAGAGCAGCGCGATTCGAGTGAGCATCGCGAAACCGAGCCCGAGCAGGCGCGCGCTCCCGCGCTCCGCCGCCGGCAGGCGCCCGACCAGGACGATCAGGAACAGGATGTTGTCGATGCCGAGAACGATCTCGAGCGCCGCAAGCGCCAGGAAGGAAATCCAAGCCTGCGGGTCGACGATCAGCGCCATCGAACCCATCCACCTCTACGGCAGGCCGTCGACCTCTTCCGGCTTGGTGAGCTTGCGCTCCATCAAGTCCTCGCTGCGCAGGCCGAAATCGAGCGCGAGCGCCGCCGAGATGTAGATGGAGGAGTAGGTGCCCGCCAGGATGCCGATCACCAGGGCTGCGGAGAACCCGCGCAGGGTTTCGCCGCCGAACACCAGCAGCGCGACCACCACGAGCAGGGTTACCAGCTTGGTCATCAGGGTACGCGACAGCGTCTGATTGATCGACTCGTCGATGACCTGGGCGATGGTGAGCTTGCGCGCCATGCGCGCCCGCTCGCGGATCCGGTCGAACACGATCACGGTGTCGTTCAGGGAGTATCCGATCACCGCCAGTATCGCGGATATGGCCGTCAGGTCGAAGGTCATCTGGGTCACGGCGAAGAAGCCGAGCACGCAGATCGGGTCGTGCAGCACCGCCAGGATGGCGCCCATCGCGAGCTTGAACGTGAAGCGCAGCAGCACGTACACGAGGATGCCGAACAGGGTCATCACCAGCGCATAGCCGCCCTTGACGAAGAGTTCCTGGCCGACCTGGGGACCCACCACCTCGGTGCGCTGCAGTTTCACGCCGTGGTCCACGCCGGCGAAAACCTCGAGGATGCGGGCGCCGATCTGGTCACCCTTGGCGTTGGGATCGGGCGGCAGCCGCACGAGGATGTCCCGCGAGCTGCCGAAAGCCTGCACCTGCGCCCCTTCGACCCCCGACTTGGCGAGCGCGGTCCGCAGCTGTTCGATGTTCGGCGCCTGGGGAAAATTCGTCTCGACCTCCACCCCGCCGGTGAAGTCGACGCCCCGGTTCAGGCCGCGCACGGCGACGAGCCCGAGGGATGCCGCAATGACCAACGCGGACAACCCGTACCACACCTTGCGGGTGTTCATGAACGGGAAGCGCGTCACTTTGTGAAAAAATTCCATGTCTTCGAACCTTGAGGCGATCCGTCCGTCAGATCGACAGACGGTCCACCTTGCGCTTGCCGCCGTAGATGATCTGGACCAACGCCCGCGTGCCCATCAGGGCCGTGAACATCGAGGTCGCGATGCCGAACACCAGCACGGTCGCGAATCCGCGCACCGCGCCCGCCCCCAGGAACAGCAGCACGAGGCCGGCGATCAACGCCGTCACGTTCGAATCGGCGATGGCCGAGAACGCCCGGTCGAAGCCCGCCGTGATGGCGGCTCGCGGCGATACGCCGTTGCGCAGCTCCTCGCGGATGCGCTCGTAGATCAGGATGTTGGCGTCGACCGCCATGCCGACGGTGAGCACCACCGCGGCGATGCCGGGCAGCGTCAGGGCCGCGCCAAACAGCGACAACAGCGCCACCAGCATCACCACGTTCACCGCGAGCACGAGGTCCGCGATCAATCCGAACACCTTGTAGTAGACGGCCATGAACAGGAACGCCGCAAGCATGCCGAACACCATCGCATTGGCGCCCTTGTTGATGTTGTCCTGGCCCAGGGTCGGGCCGATCGCCCGCTCTTCGACGGCGGACAGCGGCGCCGCCAGGCCGCCGGCGCGCAGCAGCAGCGCGAGCTCGCGGCCTTCGATGGGATTCACACCGGTGATCTGGAAGGTGTTGCTGAACACGCCGCGTATGGTCGCCCGGTTGATGACCTCCTCGGTGGTCTTGTCGACGTCCTCGCCCTGCGCGTTCTTCTCGCGCGAGCGGTCGATGAACACCACCGCCATCAAGTGGCCGAGGTTTTCCTGGGTGTTCCTCAACATCTTGGCGGCGCCGCGGCTGTCGAGGCCGACCGACACCGCGGGCCCGTCCTGCGTGTTGGGTTGGAAGGAGGCATCCGTGAGCTGATCGCCGGTCACGACCACTTCGCGCTTGAGCAGTACCGGCTGCTTGTCGCGCGTGTAATAGAGCTTCGATCCGAGGGGCACGTGGCCGGTGGCGGCGGCATCGAGCGGATTGTTGCTCTCGTCGACCATGCGAAATTCGAGCGTCGCCGTCTTGCCGAGGATCTTCTTCACCTCGGCCGAGTTCTGCAGGCCCGGCAATTGGATCGCTATGCGGTCGATGCCCTCGCGAGCCACCTGCGGTTCGGATACCGCGAGTTCGGGGCTGTTCAGGCGGTTGCGAAGGATGACGATGTTCTGCTGGACCGCGTAGTCTTGGCGTTCCTTGATCTCCTGCGGAGTCAGCGTCAACTGCAGCGCCGGCGATCCGTCGACCGTGGTCTCGCCCAGGGCGAGATTGCGGTTGTCGCCGAGTATGGCGGCCTTGCCCTTGGCGAGGCTGTCGGCATCACGAAACAGCACCCGAACGACGTTGGCGCGGTAATCCGCCTGGACGTCCTGATACGGGACGCGGGCGTTGCGCAGCGAGGCGCGAAAATCCTGCTCGTGATGGTCGAGATCCTGCTTCACGGCCCCCGCGATGTCCACCTGGTACACGAGGTAGACGCCGCCCCGCAGGTCCAAGCCGAGCTTCAACGGGCTGAGTCCGAGGCCGCGCATCCAGTCCGGCACGCGCGAGGCCTGCGACAGGGCGATGGTGAAGTCGCTCGGGCGCGCCTCGCCGATCACGTCGCGGGCCTTCAGCTGGTCCTGTTTGCTGGCGAAGCGCAAGGTGAGGCGCCCCTGGTCCAGGAACGCGCCGTCCGGGGACACACCCTTGTCCTTGAGCAGCTGCTCGATCGAGGTCCGGTCGGCCGGCGTCACGACGGCGCGATCCCGGGCGAGCTGCAGCGCGTTCTCCTCGCCGAACAGGTTCGGCAGCGCCAGCAGCATTCCGAGCACCGAGACGACGACGACCAGCGCAATCTTCCATCGCGGATAGGCGATCATGCGTTCTTGACCGTGCCCTTGGGCAGCAGCTGCGCGATCTGCATCTTCTGCAGCTTGATATTCACGCCGCTCGCTATTTCCAGGGTCAGGTATTGTTCACCGACCTCGACGACCTTGCCCAGAATTCCGCCCGTGGTGGTCACTTCGTCGCCCACCGCGACCTTGGCGATCATTTCCCGCTGGTCCTTGGCGCGCTTGTTTTGGGGGCGGATGATCAGAAAATAAAACACCGCCAACACCAGGAGCGGCAGCAGCATGGTGCCGAGGAAACCTTGACCGGACGATCCACCGGCGGCTTGCGCATGGGCTGAATTAATGAAGAAATCCATATGGTTACACCCATCGATGCGGCGGACGCCGCGACACAAAGCCGTGTAGTATACAGAAAGTGCGGCAAACATGGCCTCAAGGGGCCGCTACGCCTCGCGGGGCTCGCGGCGCGCATTGAACTGCGCCGCATAGGCTTCGAATTGCCCCGCCTCGATGGCCGCCCGAATCTCCGCCATGAGCTGCTGATAGAAATACAGGTTGTGGACGGTGTTGAGGTGCGACCCCAGGATTTCATTGCACCGGTCGAGGTGCCGCAGGTAGCTGCGGCTGTAGTTGCGGCAAGTGTAGCAGCCGCAGTGCGCGTCGACCGGGTCCGTGTCCTTCTGATGCACCGCATTACGGATGTTGATCGTGCCGGAACGCGTGAACAGATGGGCGTTGCGGGCGTGCCTCGTGGGCATGACGCAATCGAACATGTCGATGCCGCGGCGCACGCCCTCGACGATGTCCTCGGGCCGACCCACGCCCATCAGGTAGCGAGGTTTTCGCACCGGCATCTGCGGCAACAGGCAGTCGAGCACCCGATTGCGCTCCTCCTCGCTCTCGCCCACCGCGAGGCCCCCGACCGCGAGTCCCTCGAAGCCGATGGCCTCCAGTGCCTCGAGCGATTCGAGCCGCAGGCCGGCGTGCACTCCACCCTGCACGATGCCGAACAGCGTCCCCGGCGGCTCGGTCTCGTGATAGCGGCGAAAGCCGCGCGCGGCCCAGCGCATCGACAGCTCCATGGACGTGCGCGCCTCCGCCTCGGTCGCGGGATACGGCGTGCATTCATCGAAGCTCATGGCCACGTCCGATCTCAGCACGCGTTGAATTCGCATCGACTCCTCGGGCGAGAGAAACACCGGAGCGCCGTCGATGGGCGATCGAAATCGCGCGCCCTCCTCCGTGATTTTTCGCATCTGCGCGAGGCTCCAAACTTGGAACCCGCCCGAATCCGTCAGTATCGGGCGCTCCCAGTGCATGAAGCGGTGCAGCCCTTCGTGCGCCTCGATCACCTCGAGGCCGGGTCGCAGGTACAGGTGGAAGGTGTTGCCCAGGATCATCTGCGCGCCGACGCCCGCGAGGTCCTCGGGCGTCATCGCCTTGACCGTCCCATACGTCCCGACCGGCATGAAGGCCGGCGTCTCGACGGCGCCGCGCACGAATTCGAGGCGGCCGCGTCGCGCGCGTCCGTCCTGGGCCTGGAGTTCGAAGCGCATCCTCGTCATGGGGGATTCCCGGGAGCAGTCGGACGAGTGAGAAACATGGCGTCACCGTAGCTGAAAAACCGATAGCGTTCCGCGATCGCATGGTCGTAGGCCGCAAGCAGGGCGTCCCGTCCGGCGAAAGCAGCTGCACAGCATCAGCAGCGTCGATTCGGGAAGATGAAAATTCGTCAGCATGGCGTCGACGGCGCGAAACTCGTAGCCCGGCTTGATGAACAAGCGGGTGGGGCCCCGGTAGGCCGCCACCGTGCCCGGGCGGCCGGATGCCGCAGCCGCCGTTTCCAGGCTCCGCACCACCGTCGTGCCGACGGCGATCACGCGCCCGCCGGCGGCGCGCGCCGCGTTGACCGCCGCGGCGGTGCTCTCCGGCACCTCCAGCCACTCCTCGTGCATCACATGGTCCTCGAGATCATCCGACCGCACCGGCTGGAAGGTGCCCGCGCCGACGTGCAGCGTGACGAACGACCGCGCGACGCCGCGCGCGTCGAGCTCGGCAAAGGTCCGCTCGTCGAAATGCAGGCCGGCGGTGGGTGCGGCCACCGCGCCGGACTCCCGCGCGTACACCGTTTGATAGCGCAGCCGGTCGGCGCCGTCCGGCGCCCGACCGACATAGGGCGGCAGAGGCACCGCGCCGTGCGCCTCGAGATAGGGCAGCACGTCGCAGGAGAACTGCAGCTTGTACAGGTCTCCCTCGCGGCCCAGCATGCGCGCTTCGGCGCCGCCGGGCAGAATGACCCGGGCGCCGGGCCGCAGTCCCTTGCTGGCGCGGGCGTGGACCAACGCCGTGGTGGCATCCAGCGCCCGTTCGAGCAGCAATTCAATCTTCCCGCCGCTGTCCTTGACGCCGTGAATCCGCGCCGGCACCACCCGGGTGTCGTTGAACACGAGAAGATCCAGCGGGTTGACCAGCTGCGGAAAATCGCGGAACCGCCGGTCCTCGACGCCGCCGCCCGCGCCGTCGGAGCACCAACAATCGGCTGCCGGAGCGCTCCGCGGGAGGCCGTTGGGCGATGAGTTCCGCCGGTAGGTCGAAGTGAAAATCCGTGCGCCGCATGTGCCTTGGCATACTACCAACAGTGGCAATCGCATATACTGGCGAATCTGGCATGCCCGGATGGCGGAACTGGTAGACGCGCCGGACTCAAAATCCGGTGGTGGTGACACCGTGTGGGTTCGATTCCCTCTCCGGGCACCAGAACTTTTATTCACTTATGGACAGGCATTGAATTTCTGCAGCAATTGCGGCTCGCGGGTCATTTCCGCGATTCCGCCCGGCGACCACCTGCCGCGCTTCGTCTGTTCGAATTGCGGCATGGTCCATTACAAAAACCCGCTGCTGGTTCTCGGCTGCGTGCCCGAGTGGGAGGACAAGATCCTGCTGTGCCGGCGCGCCATCGAGCCGCGATTGGGCTACTGGACCGTGCCCGCCGGCTTCATGGAAAACGGCGAAACCCTGCAGCATGCGGCGGCGCGCGAATGCTACGAGGAGGCGCTGGCGACGGTCGAGATCGGCTCGCTGTTGGCCGTGGTCGACGTCACCCACGCCCATCAGGTGCATGTGATGTTCCGCGCCCGCCTGCTCGCGCCCGAATTCGGGCCCGGCACGGAGAGCCTGGAGGTCGGACTGTACGGCGAGAGCGAGATCCCCTGGGAGAATCTTGCGTTTCCGAGCGGCGACTTCACGCTGCGAAAGTTCTTCGCCGACCGGGCCGCCGGCCGCGAGGATTACCACATCACGGAACTCGCGCGCCCGTTGCGGCCTTAAGCTATGGCAGAATACCGGCCGGAATCAACCGTGAAATCAGAAGGGTAAGTCATGGCGTTCGTGGTCACCGAAAGCTGCATCAAGTGCAAGTACATGGATTGCGTGGAGGTCTGCCCCGTGGACTGTTTCCACGAGGGACCGAATTTTCTCGTCATCGATCCGGACGAGTGCATCGACTGCACGCTGTGCGAGCCCGAATGCCCGGTCGAGGCGATCTTCTCCGAGGAGGAAATTCCCTCGGGGCAGGAGGACTTCAAGAAGCTGAACGCGGACCTCGCGCGCAAATGGCCGGTGATCAGCGAGAAGAAGGATGCCCCCGCCGACGCCAAGCAATGGGAAGGCGTCAAGGACAAGATGAAATTGCTGGAGCGGTAGCAGCGGGGTGAGCCGGCGGTTGGATACTTCTCCCTGCCTCAGCTCTTGGACTTGCCTCCCTGGTGGTCCTTGAGCTCCTTCACCAGTTCCTGGGGCGGCAGGTAGCCGTTGATCGAGTCGCCGGTTTCGGTGACGATGGTGGGCGTGCCTTGCACGCCTAGGGACTGTCCCAGCGCGTATTCCCGGGCGACCGGCGTGGGGCCGCAGGTCTTGCTCGTGTCCACCGCAGCGCCCGCCTTGGCGCGCGTGAGCGCCTCATTGCGGTCCGCCGCGCACCACACCGCCTCGGCCTTGCGCCAGCTTTCGGTGTTGGGTCCGGTGCGGGGATAGAACATGTACCGAACGCGGATTCCGAGCTTGTTGATCTCCGCGATCTGGCTGTGAAGCTTGCGGCAGTACTGGCAGTCCAGGTCGGTGAACACCGTGATCGTGTACTGCGGATTCTTGGGCGAGAAGATGACCATCTGCGATTCGGGGACCGCGTTGATGAGCGCGAGCCGCGCCTTCATGCGCCGCTCCTCCGTCAGATTCTCGCGGGTGGACATGTCGTAGACGTTGCCGTCGATGAAGAACTTGCCGTCGGCGGTCAGGTAGGTGACGTCCGCGCCCTGCGAATACTCGTAGATGCCGGCGATGGGCGAGGGCCGCAGATCCTCGACCTTCGACCCGGCCGGCAGCAGCTTCAGCAGGCCGGCGCGGGGATCCACGGGCGGCTCCGGCGAGTCGGCGGCGTGCGCGGCCAACCCTAAGATACCCAAACCCAGGAACACCAGACACTTCAACATGGGACGCTCCAACGGCATGAACGAAGATTCGACCCCGCGGTCGTCGGGAGGTTCAGCTGATTCTATCAGAGGATCGGTCGGCCGCCCGCGGCGCGGACAGGCGGGGGCGCGCAACGCGGGCCCGAAGAGGGGGATTCAGCCCCTCGGATGATGCTGCTGATGCAGTTCCTTCAGGCGCTCGCGGGCAACGTGCGTGTAGATCTGCGTCGTCGACAAGTCGCTGTGTCCGAGCAGCATCTGCACCACGCGCAGATCCGCACCGTGATTCAGCAGATGGGTGGCGAAGGCGTGCCTCAGGGTGTGCGGCGACAATTCCTTGTCGACGCCGGCCTTCTTCGAATATCGTTTGATGATGTGCCAGAACGCCTGCCGGGTCATGCGATCGCCGCGCCGCGTCGGGAACAGGTAGTCGGTCTGTCGTTCCAGCAGGATTTCGACGCGCGGACCCTTCATGAACTGCTCGACCCACTTGACCGCTTCGTCGCCCAGCGGAATCAGGCGCTCGCGATTGCCCTTGCCGACCACGCGAATCACGCCCTGATTCAAATTCACCTGATTGTGCTTGAGGCTCACGAGCTCGGAGACCCGCAGTCCGGTCGCATACAGCACCTCGAGCATGGTGCGGTCGCGGTGTCCCAGCGGATCCGACACCGTCGGCGCCTCGAGCAGCGAATCGACCTCGGCCTCGGTGAGAGACTTCGGCAGCGACCGGCCGATCTTGGGCATCGCGATCTGCGCGGTCGGATCGACCTCGATCAGCCCCTCGCGCACCATGAAACGGAAAAAACGCCGGAAGCTCGACAGCTGGCGCGCGGTCGACCGCGGTCTCGAGCCGCCTTCAACGCGCGCCGCGATGAAGCCCAGCAATTCAATCCGGGTGGCTCGCAGCAGCGCGCTGTCGCGCTCCTCGAGCCAGCGCGCGAGCGCGGTCAGATCGGCGCGGTACGCGGCGAGCGTATTGGCCGACAGTCCGCGCTCCATCCATACCGCGTCGAGAAAGCGCTGCAAGGCCGGATCCGCGACATCGCGCCCCCCGGACTCGCCGCTGCCCGAAGTGCGTGTATATACCGTTCGTTTCAGAGCCGTCGCCATATGTTCCCGCGTGATAATCGCGCCAATTGTGGTTGACGCGTTGTGGAGCGAAGTATGCGAGGGGAGCTTGCGGGTAGGCGTGAGCAGCCTCACAGTATCAATTAAGTATTGACATAAGGAGAACCAGATCACAGATTCCGAAGCGAAACCGCGTCCAAGTCAGCAGCCGGCGTCGCTCGTCCAGCGGATGTACGCGCTGCATTGCATTGTCGTCTTCACTACGCTTTCGATCACCACCTTGATGGTGAGTCTCGTCATCCCCGGGCCGCGCCGCCGCCGCCGGATCGCGGGAATATTCTCGCGCGGTTTCCTCCGTGCGGCCAGGATTCCGTTCACGGTCGTCGGACGTGAGCGTCTGCCGCGGGTGCCGTGCGTCGTGGTCGCCAATCACGCGAGCTACATCGACGGCGTCGTGGCCATGGCGGCGCTGCCGCCGGACTTCGCCTTCGTCATCAAGAAGGAGATGGTGCGCGTGCCCCTCGCGAGCTTATTGCTGCGGCGCCTCGGATCGGAATTCGTCGAGCGCCACAACCGCCAGGAGGGCGCCACCGACGCGAGACGCGTTTTGCGCGTCGCAGCGACGGGCCAGTCCCTGGTGTTCTTTCCGGAAGGCACATTCGATGAACGGCGCGGCATCCGCCAATTCCTGCGGGGCGCCTTCACCACGGCGGAACGCTCGAGCATGCCGGTGGTCGCCATGGCCATGCACGGCACGCGCGATGTGTTGCCGCCGGGCGGCCTCATGATGTATCGGCGGCCCATCTGCGTCGAGATTCTCGAGGTGTTCGAGGCGCCCGAGGCCTCCGATACCCGACGCCGCAGCCGGGAAGTCATCGCCCGCGCGCTCGGTGAGCCGCTCTCGCCCGAGCTATAATCTGCCCCCCGCAAATATACAGGCGCCGCCCATGACCCAAGATCCCATCGTCGTCCTCGCCGCCCGGCGCACTCCCGTCGGCGCCTTTCAAGGAGTTTTCGCGGGCCTGACCGCTCCTCAGCTGGGCGCGGCGGCGATCCGGGCCGCCGTGGCCGCCTCCGGATTGGCGCCGGGCGACATCGACGAAGTGATCATGGGCTGCGTGCTGTCGGCCGGCCTCGGCCAGGCGCCAGCCCGCCAGGCGGCCATCGGAGCGGGGCTGCTTCCGACGACCCCCGCGACCACGCTGAACAAGATGTGCGGCTCGGCGATGCGCGCCGTGATGGCGGCGTCGGACCAGATTCTGGCCGGCGGCGCCCAGGTCATGGTGGCCGGCGGGCTCGAATCCATGTCGAACGCGCCGTACCTGCTCCCCAAGGCGCGGTCCGGCTACCGCATGGGTCACCAGGAAGTCCTGGACCACATGTTCTTCGATGGGCTGCAGAGTCCCTGGGACGGACAGCTCATGGGCTGCTTCGCCGAGGCCACGGCGGCGAAGTACGATTTTTCGCGCCAGGCCCAGGATGCGTTCGCGAGCGAATCGGTGCGCCGCGCCCAGGCCGCCGTCGGGGCCGGGGTGTTTCGCGCCGAGATTGCCGAGGTCACGGCGAAGACGCGCAAGGGAGAGACTCGGATCGACAGCGACGAGACCCCCGGCACGCTCGACATCGCCAAGATCCCCTCGTTGAAGCCCGCGTTCAAGAAGGACGGGACCGTGACGGCGGCGAGTTCCGCCGGCATTTCCGATGGGGCCGCCGCGCTGGTACTGGCCCGCGAATCCTACGCCGCGGCGCGCGGCTTGAAGCCCATGGCGCGCATCCTCGGCTACGCGAGCTTCGCGCGCGAGCCGGAATGGTTCACGGTGGCGCCGGTCGGCGCCATCGAGAAGTTGCTGAAGCGCCTCGAATGGCGCGCCACGGACGCCGACCTGTACGAAGTGAACGAGGCGTTTGCGGTAGTCGCCATGGCCGCCATCCGGGATTTGGGGCTCGACCCGGCCGCGGTCAACGTGAATGGCGGCGCCTGCGCCCTCGGCCATCCGATTGGCGCGACGGGCGCCAGGATCCTGACCACGCTCCTGCATGCATTGCAATCACGGGGTAAGCGGCGCGGTATCGCCAGCCTCTGCATCGGCGGCGGCGAAGCCACGGCCATCGCGGTCGAATTGCTCGGCTGAAGTCGGCGAGGGTGGGCATCCCTGCCCAAAACCATGCCCAAATTCCCTTGGCCATCCTGGTTGACAGCGTCCGTGGCCGATCATCATGGCTATCCCTCGCTCACTAAAGCGACAACCATCCGGGAATCCCCTCATCGTCTGTCCGAGGATTGGATTAATTGTGCTCGAGCGATCGTCCACCTGGTGGATGGATGCCGCCGAATGACCATTTATGGTCTACTACGCCGCTATTTTTTCGCCTCGAGTGCCCTGATTCCAGGGCGGCCAGAGCATCGAAACAGGTGACGTCCATGAGCGAAGTGCAGCGTGACACGATGGAATACGACGTGGCGATCGTGGGCGGCGGTCCCGCCGGCCTCGCCTGCGCCATCCGTCTCAAACAGCGATCCCCCGACAAGACAGTGTGCCTGCTGGAGAAGGCGGCGGCCATCGGCGCACACTCGTTGTCCGGCGCCGTGCTCGAACCCGGACCGCTCGAACAGCTGCTGCCCGAATGGGCGACCGAGTATCCGGGCATGAAAGTGCCGGCCCTCGAGGACGATTTTCGGATTCTTACGCCCAAGGGCTCGTTCAAGCCCATTCCCGACTTCCTGGTGAAGATCCTCCCGAAGTCGATGACCGCCGGCACGCCGGTGAACAACCACGGAAACTACATCGTCTCGCTGGGCCAGCTCACACCCTGGCTTGCCACGAAGGCGGAGGCCCTCGGCGTCGACGTTTTTCCGGGGTTTGCCGCCTCCGAAGCGCTGTACGACGAGCGCGGGGCCGTCCGGGGGGTGCGCCTCGGAGACATGGGACGCAATCGCGACGGCACGCCAGGGCCCAACTACACCCCGGGCGCCGACATTCAGGCCGGCTTGACCGTGCTGGCGGAGGGCTGCCGCGGATCGATCTCCAAGACGCTCATCAAGAAATTCGATCTGTCCAAGGGGCACTGCCCGCAGACCTTCGCCATCGGCTACAAGGAACTATGGCAGCTCCCGGCGGGGCGGGTGCGGCCGGGACTCATCGAGCACGCGCTCGGCTGGCCGGTCGACTCCAAGACCTACGCGGGCAGTTTTCTCTACCACCTCGACAACGACCGCGTCTACGTGGGCTACATCGTCGGCCTCGACTACCAAGACCCGCGCCTCAAGCCGTTCGAGGCGTTCCAGCAGTACAAAAACCACCCCAGCGTCAAGCCGCTGCTCGAGGGCGGCGAGATTCTGTCCGCCGGAGCACGAACCATCGCCGCCGGCGGCTGGCAATCCACGCCCACTCTGGAAATGCCCGGCGCCCTGCTTGCCGGCGATGCGGGCGGCACCTTGAATTTCGCCAAGATCAAGGGCGTGCACCAGGCCATCCGATCGGGAATGCTCGCCGGCGAGCACATCGCGGAGCATGGATCGAGCGCCGGGTTCGACGCGAGATGGCGCGCCTCCGAGGGCGGCCGGGAGCTTCGCAAAATCCGCAACTTCAAGCCGGCCTTCAAGCGCAGCATGTGGCTCGGCCTATGCAATGCCGCGTGGGAGATGCTCACCTGCGGCGCATCGCCGTGGACGCTCAAGAACACGGCCGACTTCTCCCGGCTGCAGCGGCTCGACGAGTTCGAGTCCCCCGACCGGCACTGGACGGAGCGCACGCTGCCGCCGCGCGACCGGGTTTCCTTCGTGTTCTTCGCGGGCAACACGCACGAGGAGTCGCAGCCCATCCACCTCAAGGTGGCCGACACCTCCATCTGCGCGACCCGCTGCGCGCGGGAGTATGGCAACCCCTGCGAGAACTTCTGTCCCGCCGGCGTCTACGAGATGGTATCCGACGGCGCGGGCGGACGGCGCCTGCAGATCAACGCGGCGAACTGCGTTCACTGCAAGGCATGCGACATCAAGGACCCCTACGAGATCATCACCTGGACCACGCCCGAGGGCGGTTCCGGGCCCAACTACCAGAACCTTTAGCGATGGCCGCGGTGGACCAGCCCGCGCCGACCGGCCCGCACTGGATCGCGGCGCGCCTTCGCGCCGCAGTCGCCTCGCGCCGGCTGCAGCACGACCCGGCGCAATTGTCCGCCGCACGGCACCTGGATGCGCTGCGCAACGCGCTGACCGGCCGCCCTCCGGGCGTGCTCGAACGGCTGCGCAGAACGGTTTCCGCGGAGGCGCGCGCAAAGGCGCGGGCGCCGCGCGGCGTGTATCTTTGGGGCGGCGTCGGCCGCGGCAAGACGCTGCTCATGGATTTGTTCTTCGCGTCGCTGCGCGACGCTCCGGGCGGGCCGCCGGCCGAGCGCAGCCATTTCTATCGTTTCATGAGGGACGTCCATGCCCAGCTCGCCGCCCTGAAGCAGCTCGAGCGGCCGCTCGACGCCGTGGCCGCGCAGGTGGCCGCCCGGACGCGCGTGATCTGCCTGGACGAATTCTTCGTCGCCGACATCGCCGATGCAATGATCCTCTCCGCCCTTTTCGAGAGCCTGTTCGGCCGGGGCGTCGCGCTCGTCGCCACGTCGAATCTGCGCCCCGAAGACCTGTACAAGGACGGCCTGCAGCGGCAGCGATTCCTGCCCGCCATCGCCATGATCCAGGCGAACCTCGACGTGGTGCGCCTCGACGGCGGAATCGACTACCGGCTTCGCCGGCTCGAGCAGGCTCCCACGTATCTGGATTCGAATCATCCCGGGACCAAGGATGCCCTGGCCGCCCGCTTCGCCTCGCTCGGCGGGGACGCATCCGGACCCGCGGTGCTCGCCATCGCGGGCCGCCCGCTGACCGCGGTGAATTGCGCGGCGGGCACCGTGTGGTTCGATTTTCGCGAGCTGTGCTGCGGACCGCGCAGCCAGGTGGATTACATCGAAATCGCCCGCCTATATCACACGGTGTTCATCGAGGACGTTCCCTTGTTCGACGCCCCCGACGACGAGGCGGCGCGCCGCTTCATCATGTTGATCGACGAGTTCTACGATCGCGGCGTGAAGATCGTGGTGTCGGCCGCCGCCAAGCCTGCCGCCCTGTACCGCGGCGAGCGGCTGCGCGCCGAATTCGAGCGCGCGGCCAGCCGTCTCGTCGAGATGCAGACGCAAGCTTACCTCGCGGGCCAGCACCGTCCGTGAGTGCGCGGCCGTGGCATAATTCGCGCATGACGATCGCCGCCGAATTTCAAATCGACTACCGGCAGATCCTCGATCCGGCAGGACGGCTCGTGGCTCCGCTGCCGGACTTCGCAAGGGATGCCGCAGAGGTCGTGAAAATGTACGCCGCGATGACCCGTGCGCGCGCCTTCGACGCCAAGGCGGTGAATCTGCAGCGCACCGGGCAGCTCGGCACCTACGCCCCGTGCCTCGGGCACGAGGCCACGCACATCGGCATCGGCGCGGCGATGCGTCCCGAGGACGTGCTCGCGCCCGTGTACCGCGAGGTCGGCACGCAGATGTGGCGCGGCGTGACGCTGCTGGAGATGCTCACCTACTGGGGCGGCGATGAACGCGGCAACGACTTTGCCGGGCCGCGCCACGATTTTCCGTGGTGCATCCCCATCGCCACCCAAACCCTGCATGCGGCCGGCGCCGCCATGGCGTTCAAGATCCGCCGTGAGCCGCGCTGCGCGCTCGCCTACATCGGCGACGGCGGCACTTCGGAGGGCGCCTTCTACGAGGCGATCAATCTCGCGGGAGCGCGCGCACTGCCCGTGGTGTTCGCCGTCGTCAACAACGGCTGGGCCATCTCCGTCCCGGTCGCCGCGCAGACCGCCGCCGCGACGCTCGCGCAGAAGGCGGTGGCCGCGGGCATCCCCGGCGTCCAGGTCGACGGCAACGACCTGTTCGCCGTGCGCGCGGTGGTGTCGCAGGCGCTCGAGACCGCGCGCCGCGGCGGCGGGCCCTGCGTGATCGAGGCCCTTACCTACCGCTTGAGCGATCACACCACGGCGGACGACGCGCGCCGCTACCGCGCGGATTCCGAGGTGGAGCGCGCCTGGGCGTACGAACCGATGATCCGCGTCCGAGAGTATCTGCGCCGCGAAGGCGCCTGGAGCGACTCGCAGGAACAGGCGCTGCTCGAGGATTGCGCCCGGCAGGTAGACGACGCGGTAGCGCTATACCTGCGGTGCCCGAAACCGTCGTCCGACGCGATGTTCGATCACTTGTTCGCGCAGTTGCCGCCGCACCTGCGCGAACAGCGCGACGCCGCGCGCCGGTACGCGTCGCAGCCGGGCGGTCGTCCGAATTGGCAAAAGTAACCATGATCGAAGCCATTGCGCTCGCGCATGGCTGGGAGATGCAGCATGACGAATCGGTCGTGGTGATCGGACAGGACGTCGGCGCGAACGGCGGCGTGTTTCGCGCCACCGCCGGGCTGCAGGCCCGCTTCGGCGCCGAGCGCGTCCAGGACACGCCGCTGGCCGAGGCGACCATCGCCGGCATGTCGGTGGGCATGTCGGCGCAGGGATTGAAGCCTGTCGCGGAGATCCAGTTCATGGGTTTCCTGTACCCGGCGCTGGATCAGATCGTCAACCACATGTCGCGCCTGCGGAACCGGACCCGCGGGCGCATGAGCTGTCCGGTGGTGATCCGCACGCCGCACGGCGGCGGAATCCATGCCCCCGAGCATCATTCGGAGAGCACCGAGACGATGCTCTGCCACGTTCCGGGCATTCGAGTGGTCTGCCCGTCGTCGCCCGCCCGTGCCTACGGCCTGCTGCTGGCGGCGATCCGCGATCCGGACCCCGTGATGTTCCTGGAGCCGGTGCGCCTGTACCGGGCCGTTCGCCAAGAGGTGGCCGATGACGGCCGGGCGCTGCCGCTCGACCGCTGCCACATCCTGCGTGAGGGCGCCGACGTCACCATCGTCACGTGGGGCGCGATGACGCTCGAAGCCATGAATGCCGCGGCCGAACTCGAGGCCGAAGGGGTCGGCGCCGAGGTCATCGACCTCGCCACCTTGAGCCCCATCGACAGCGCGACCCTGCTGGAGTCGGTGGCCAAGACGGGCCGTCTCGTGATCGTGCACGAAGCGGCGCGCAACGTGGGCGTGGGCGCCGAAATCGCCGCGATCGTGGCGGAGCACGGCCTATACGACCTGCAGGCGCCGGTGCAGCGCGTGACCGGCTACGATACCGTCGTGCCGCTGTTCCGCCTCGAGCACGATTACATCCCGAGCGTGCGGCGCATCGTCGACGCAGTGCGCCGCACGCTGGCCGGCTGACGCCACATGGGCACATTCAGGCTACCGGACTTGGGCGAGGGACTGGCGGAGGCGGAAATCGTCGAGTGGCACGTCAAGCCCGGCGACCAGGTGCGCGTGGACCAGCCCATGCTTTCCGTGGAAACGGCCAAGGCGGTCGTGGAAGTCCCCGTGCCCTACAACGGCACCGTGACCGCGCTGCACGGCGCGGTGGGCGACATCGTGCCCACCGGCGCGCCTCTCATCGAATTCGATTCCGGCACGGTCGTCGGCAGCATGCCCCCCACCGCCCTGGAGGAGTTCGTCGAGTCGGCCACGGTCGGCCGCACCGCCCCGGCGGAAGCCTCCCGAAAGCGCGCCGTGCCCGTGGCGCGCGCGCTCGCGAAGCGGCTCGGGCTCGATCTCGGCGGCATCGAGGGCAGCGGCCCCCAGGGACTGATCCGCCTGCAGGACGTCCTGGCGCATGCGCCGGTCGGCGCCCCCGCCGCGCTCGCCGTTCCCGCCGGCGCATCGGCCGAGCCGCTGCGCGGCTTGCGCCGCGCGATGGCGCACAGCATGTCGCTGTCGCACGCTGCAGTTCCGGGAGGCACGGTGTGCGACGATGCCGACATTCATGCCTGGACCGGCCGAGGCGACTACACCCTGCGGCTGGTGCGCGCAATGATTGCCGCCTGCGGCGCCGAACCCGCGCTCAACGCCTGGTACGACCCGGCCGCGAACGCGCGAATACTCATGCCGAGGATCGACCTGGGGCTGGCGGTCGACACACCGGCCGGGCTGATCGTCCCCGTGCTGCGCGACGTCCGCGGCAAGACGCCCGGTGAATTGCGCGCCGCGATCGCCTCGCAGAAGGACGCCGCGCAGCGCCGCGCCACGCCGCCGCAGGACCTGCGCGGAGCCACGCTGATGCTGTCGAACTTCGGGACGCTCGCGGGCCGGTACGGCATCCCGCTCGTGGTGCCCCCGGCCGTCGCGATCCTGGGGTGCGGCAAGGTGCGCCAGGACGCCGTGGTGGCCGGCGGAACGGTCGCGGCTCACCCTCGGATGCCGCTCTCGGTGAGTTTCGACCATCGCTGCGTCACCGGCGGCGAGGCGTGCCGCTTTCTGGCGGCCGTGATCGCCGACCTAGAATTACCAGAATAGCTCGTGGGGAGTTAACGACATGCATCAAGCCTCGTCCGAGAAACACCGTAAGATCGTCGCCGCCATCGTGGCGGCGGCGGCCCGATTGCCGAAAACCCTGCGCGCCGTGCTGCGCGGCGGGACCGCCCAGCCGTTCCTGCGGGCGTACTACTCCAACGTGCAGGCCGAAGACCTCCAGGGGCGCGAACCGAAGGACCTGGCGACCATCGCCTTGTCGCAGCTCGCCGCCGCGCGCCGGCCCGGCCGCGCGCTGGTCCGGGTGTTCAATCCGACGCTCCCGGAACACGGATATTCCTCGCCGCACACGGTCGTCGAGACCATCAACGACGACATGCCGTTTCTCGTCGATTCGATCGGGCTTGCCCTGAGCCAGCGCGGACTCACGCTGCATTTTCTCGCGCACCCGATTTTTTCGGTGGCACGCGACCGCGCCGGCCGGCTGCAGGCCGTGGAGGAGCGCGGCCTCTCGGCCGAGGACAAGAAGCGCCGCCTCGAATCCTTCCAGCACATCGAGATCGACCGCATCGTCGATCCCGCGGTGCTGCGCGCCCTGCAATCGGAAATCGAAGGCGCGCTGCGCGACGTGCGCGCGGTGTGCGCCGATTGGCTGAAGATGCAAGGCGCGGCCCGGCAGGCGTCCATCGACTTAAGTTCGCTCAATTCGCGGTTCGATCCGCGCGACGTCAGCGAAACCCAGTCCTTGCTGGATTGGATGCTGGATCGCCACTTCACCTTCCTGGGCTATCGGGAATATAGGCTGACGGGCGCCGCCGGCAGCGAGTCCCTGCAATCCGTCCACGAGACCGGGCTCGGAATCCTGCGGCCGGGACACAAGCACCGCGAGAGCGCGGGACATGCGCTCTCGAGCGACATTCGGCGCCAGGCCCGCTCGCGCGAACTCGCGCTGGTGACGAAGTCGAACTTCCAATCCACGGTGCACCGAACCGGCTACATCGACTACGTCGGCATCAAGCATTTCGGCGCGAACGGCCGACTGATCGGCGAGCGGCGCTTTCTTGGGCTGTGGACTTCGGCCGCCTACAGCGCCAATCCGCGCGACATTCCGATGGTGCGGCACAAGGCGGCCCAGGTCATCCAGCACTTCGCGCTCGCCCCCGACAGCCACGACGGCAAGGCGCTGCAGCACATCCTCGAGTCCTTCCCCCGGGACGAACTGTTCCAGGCGAGCGTTCCGGAGCTCATCAAGGTGGCCATGGGGATCTTCGGCCTGCAGGAGCGGCCGCGCGTGCGCCTGCTGACGCGCCGCGATGCATTCCGCCGGTTCTACTCGTGCCTGGTCTTCGTGCCGCGCGAGAAGTACAACACGGTCGTTCGCCAGCGCATCGAGAAGGTGGTGGGCGACGCCTTCAACGCCTTCAGCATGGAATCGCAGGTGCAGATCGCCGAGTCCAATCTCGCGCGCATCCACATCGTCGCCCGCACCAAGCCCGTGGAGCGCGAACCCGCCAACATGGACGAGCTGGAAAAGCGCATCGCCGCGGCGGTGCGGTCGTGGGCCGACGGATTTCGCGGCGCCCTCCTCGCGCGCTTCGACGAGGCCTACGCGCTCAAACTCCACGACGCCTATGGGCAGGCTTTTCCGGCCGCCTACACCGAGGATTTCTCCGGCGACGAGGCCGCGTCCGACGTGTCGTTCCTGGAGGCCGTCGACAAGGATCCCAAGCAGCTCTACCTGGACATCTACCGGCCCGACCCGCGGCGCAGGGACAAATTCTTCCTCAAGATATTCCGCGCGCAGGATGCCATCCCCATCTCGGACCTGCTCCCGATGCTGGAGAACATGGGCCTGAAGGTCATCGCCGAGAGGCCGTACCAGCTGGAATTCCCGGCCGGACGGCGCGCCTGGATCCAGGATCTGGAACTCGTCATGCAGGCGCCGACGGCGATCAAGGTGGAACAGCTCGACCGCGAGATCAAGAGCGCCTTCGCCGCCGTGTGGACCGGCCGCATGGACAGCGACGGATTCAACCAGCTGACGATGACTACCGGCGCGACGTGGCGCGTCGTGACGGTGATGCGGGCATATTGCCGCTACCTGCTGCAGGCCGGACTGCCCTTTAGCCAGGGTTACATCGCACAGGTGCTGGTCAACAACACGACGCTGGCCCGGGCCTTTGCCGACCTCTTCGCCGCGCGCTTCGATCCGCGCCTGTCGTCGGGCGTCCGGAAACGCACCCTGGCCCGGCTGGACGGCCGGATCCGGGAGTCCCTCGAGGAGGTCAAGGGATCCGACGAGGACCGCATCCTTCGCGCCCTGTGGAACGCGCTGACCGCGACGGTTCGCACCAACGCCTATCAGACCCGCTCGGGACTGCCCAAGGACTATCTGTCCTTCAAGATGGAAAGCCAGAAGCTGCGCGAGCTGCCGCTGCCGAAACCCCTCTATGAGGTCTTCGTCTTCTCCACCCGCATGGAGGGCGTGCACCTTCGGATGGGGCACGTGGCCCGCGGCGGCATCCGGTGGTCGGATCGGCGCGAGGATTTCCGCACCGAGATCCTGGGATTGATGAAGGCGCAGCAGGTCAAGAACACGGTCATCGTTCCCGTGGGCGCCAAGGGCGGATTCGTGGTCCGTCGGCCCGTCGCGGGCGACCGCGAGGCGCAGCAGGCCGAGGTGATCGCCTGCTATCGGACCCTCATCCGGGGCCTGCTCGACCTCACGGATAACATCCTCGACGACAAGATCGCGCCGCCGCCCGACGTGGTGCGCCACGACGGCGACGATCCCTACCTCGTCGTCGCGGCCGACAAGGGCACCGCGACGTTCTCCGACATCGCAAACGCCATCTCCGAGGAATACGGCTTCTGGCTGGGCGACGCATTCGCCTCCGGGGGTTCCGCCGGCTACGACCACAAGAAGATGGCCATCACCGCGCGCGGCGCGTGGGAGTGCGTGAAGCGCCATTTCCGCGAGATTGGCCTCGACATCCAGAACCAGGACTTCACGGTGGCGGGCATCGGCGACATGGCCGGCGACGTGTTCGGCAACGGCATGCTGCAGTCGCGTCACATCCGGCTGGTGGCCGCATTCAATCATCAGCACATCTTCATCGACCCGCAGCCCGACGCGGCGCGCTCGTTCAAGGAACGCGACCGACTGTTCAAACTTCCGCGATCGACGTGGGAGGACTACTCGAAAGGCGCGCTGTCCAAGGGTGGCGGGATCTACCCGCGCAGCGCCAAGACCCTGAACCTGTCGCGCGAGGCGCAGGGGCTGCTCGAGCTTCCCGCTCAGTCGACGCCGAATGAGATCATCAAGGCCATCCTGAAATCGCCCGTCGACCTGCTGTGGAACGGGGGGATCGGCACCTACGCCAAGGCGGGCAGCGAGAGCAACTCCGACGTCGGCGACCGCAGCAACGATGCGGTGCGGGTCGATGCCGCCGAACTGCGCTGCAAGGTCATCGGCGAGGGGGGGAACCTCGGGTTCTCCCAGCTCGCCCGCATCGAGTACGCGCGGCGCGGCGGGCGCCTGAACACCGACTTCATCGACAATTCGGCCGGCGTGAACTGCTCCGACGTCGAGGTGAACCTGAAGATCCTGCTGAACGGCGCCGTCCGCGCCGGTGAGATCACGCTCGGCGCGCGCGACCGGCTGCTGGTGCAGATGACGGACGAGGTGGCGGGCCTGGTCCTGCGGACCAATTACCTGCAGAGCCTCGCGATCAGCATGGCGGAACTGCACGCCCGGGAACGGCTGAGCGAGAGCGCGTACGTGATTCGCGCGCTGGAGAGGTCCGGCGACCTGAACCGCGCGCTCGAATTTCTGCCCTCCGACGAGGAGATCGCCGACCGCCGCAAGGCTGGAGAGGGGCTGACGCGCCCGGAACTCGCCGTGACCTTGAGTTACGGCAAGATCTGGCTGTATAAGGCGCTGGTCCACTCCGACGTTCCCGAGGATCCCTACTTGTCGGCCGAGCTCACACGCTACTTTCCCGCGCCGGTACAGCGACGCTTCGCCGCGCGCGTCAAGCGCCACCGCCTGCGCCGCGAGATCATCGCGACCGCGATCACCAACAGCCTGATCAACCGCATGGGGCCGGTCTTCCCGGTGCGGGCGCAGGAGGACACGGGCGCCCCGCCCGCCGCCATCGCGCGCGCCTACAGCATCGCCCGCGAGGTGTTCGCGGCGCGCCACATCTGGACGCTGATCGAGGATCTCGACAACTCCATCTCGGCATCGGTGCAATACACGGCGATGTCCCAGACGACACGGCTGGTGCGCCACGCGACCTATTGGCTGCTCGAGAACCGGCGCAGCGACCTCGACATCGAGCGCGGCGTGCGGCGGTATGCGGCGCCCGTCGCCGTGCTGTTCCGGAATCTGGGCGACGTGCTGCCCCCGTCGGAGCAGGCCCGCCTGCGCGTCCTCAAGTCACGCCTCATCGAGCAGCGCGTGCCGGACGAGCTCGCCACCCGCATCGCCTCGCTGGATTGGCTGTACTGCTCACTGGACTTGGTCGAGGCGGCGACGCTGTCCCGGCTCGAGATCGGATTTGCCGCGCGGGCCTATTTCGACATCGGCGAGCGCATCGAACTCACTTGGATCAAGGATCAGATCGAGACTCTGCCGGCCGAGGGCCATTGGCAGGCCGTGGCCCGCGGCACGCTCAGCGACAACCTGTACGAGCTGCAGCGCAAGATCACCGCCGCCGTGCTCGCCGGCAAGGGGAAGACTCCCGCGGCCCGGGTGGACCATTGGCTGAACGGACATATCGGCGCGGTCGAGTCGCTGCGCCGCATCGTCGTCGACCTGCGCACCGGCTCGGCCCCCGACTTCGCCACGCTTTCCGTGGCTTTGCAGGCGGTGAGGCGGCTGGTGCCGGGCGGCCCGCATGCGAGATGATCCTCTATTGGGCGCCGATTACCTGCAGGACCGCATCAACGCCGAGATCACCCTGGCGCGCCACATCGGCGTGGTGGTCGAGCGCGCCGGCGACTTCGAGCTCGTGCTCACCGCTCCGCTCGATCGCAACGACAATCACAAGGGAACGGCCTTCGGCGGGAGCCTGTTCTCGCTGGCCGTGCTGACCGGCTGGGCCTGGGTCACCCGTTACCTGGTCGCGGCCCACATCGACGCCGATGCCGTCATCCAGGAGTCCTGCATCCGTTACCTGACGCCGGTGCGAGGTCCCCTGCGGGCCTCGCTGGTGCCGCCGGCGGCGGAACAAGTCCAAAAATTCGCGAGGATGCTGCGCCGGGCAGGGCGCGGGCGGATTTGCCTCGAGGTGGTCATCGGCCAGGACCGGAACGTGGCCACGGAATTCGAAGGGACGTTCGCCGCCATTCCGCGTTGATTCATTAGGAGAGTTTTTCATGCCCGGCAAATTGATCCTGGTTCGTCACGGACAGAGCATTTGGAACCTCGAGAACCTGTTCACCGGCTGGCACGACGTGGACCTGACCCCGCTGGGATGCACCGAGGCGCGGGCTGCGGGCGAGGAACTGCTTCGCGAGAAGCTCGAACCCCACATCGCGTTCACCTCGGTGCTCAAGCGTGCCATCCGCACCTTGTGGCTGATTCAGGACGTCGCCGATCGCATGTGGATCCCGGTGGAGCGCAGCTGGCGGCTCAACGAGCGCCATTACGGCGCGCTGCAGGGGCTCAACAAGGCCCAGACGGTCGAATTGCACGGTGAAGCCCAGGTCAAGATCTGGCGGCGCAGCTACGACATCCCGCCGCCCGCCCTGGAGTCGAACGATTCGCGCCATCCGCGCTTCGATCCACGCTATGCCGGCGTCGACCCGGCATTGCTGCCGGCGGCCGAATCGCTGAAGGACACGCTCGCGCGGGTGCTGCCCTACTGGGAGTCGCGAATCGTTCCCGAGCTCATGGCCGGCAAGAACGTGCTGGTGGTGGCGCACGGCAATTCGCTGCGCGCGCTGGTCAAGATGCTGGACCGGATGTCGGAGAAGGACATCGTGGAACTCAACATCCCGACCGGGATTCCGCTGCTGTACGAGCTCGACGCCGGCATGCAGCCCGTGAGCCGCCGTTATCTGGGCGACCCTGCGGTGCTCGCGGCGGCCCAGGAGACGGTGCGCCGGCAGACCGAGAAGAAGTAACCGCGCGGCGCCGCTTCGACGCCCCCCCAAAGCGTCAGGTGTCCGGCGCGATGGTGATCTTGATGCCGTTCAAAGCCTCGGTGAAGTCGACCTGGCAGGAGAGCCGCGACTCGGCGGGATTGTAGCCCGGCAGCTCCTTGAGCAGATCCGCTTCGTCGCTTTGCGGCTTCGGCAGGCGGGGGGCCCATTGTTCATCGACGAAAATGTGGCAGGTCGCGCAGGAGCACAGGCCTCCGCAGATCGCAGCGACACCGTAATCGAGCTCGCGCAGGATTTCCATGATCTTCAATCCGGGTTTCGACTCGACCTCGTGCGCTTTGCCGTCGCGGTCCACCACCATCATCATCGCCATTTAGACTCTCCAATTGGTATTGTCCGCCGGGGCGGAGGCGGCTAGTGTGCCGGAACTTGCCCGGCTCGACCACTCAGGCGCTCCTCGAGCAGCCGGGCCCGCGCCGCCACGTCGGCCGCGTCGCCGGGCCGCAATCGAGCGTAGAGCTCGCTCCACAGGAGACACACGTAGTCGTACAACCCGGTCATCGCCGCCAGGCGCTCGGATTCCGCGGGTAGCGCTGGACGCTCGAGGTAGCGCATCAGGAGTTCGGCGGCGAAGCGCTCCGTCCCGTCGTTGTTGGAGATCCATCCCGCCAAATCCCAGAAGGGATCCGAGACATGCGCGTACTCCCAGTCGATCAGCGCCGGGGGCTCGCCCGCCGCCACGTTGTGCCGGTGCAAATCGCTATGGCAGAGCACGGCATCGCCCCCGAGCGCCGCCAGCCGGGCCAGGCGGCCGGCGGCCGCGCCGCGCAGCCGCTCGCGCAGCGGCCGGACGCCGGAATCGACGCGGGCCAGGGCCTGTGAATAATGCGCGATCCATGCCGCGGGATTCATGACGCGCGCCGGGTGGGGGATGGGCAGGGCATGCACCCGCCGCAGCAGCCGCGCCATCGTCTCGATGGTGCCGGAGGCCTGCGTCTGTGCCGCGCTCCAGGGACGATGCGCGATCCAATCGGCCACCAAGATCCCAGCTGCCGGATCGCAGCGATGAATCGCCGGCGCCACGCCGGCCGACGAGGCGGCCGCGAGCACGCGGCACTCCCAGCCGCGATCCAGCCCGAGGTCGCGCGACCAGTGGTCCAGGCCGTACTCCGGCAGGTCGCCTCCCGCCACACGCAGCGCATACAGACGCCCCCCACGCGCAGCCCGGAAGGTGTCGTTCACCAGCCCGCGGGACAGCGGCTCGAGGTCGACCGGCCCCTCGCCGGGCACCCACCGCCGGGCAATGTCCTCAAGCGGGATGCGGGACATGGGCGTCCGGCGGGCGGCGGCGCCACTCGCGCAGGCCGGCGACGATCAACAGAAGATACACGGCGAACAACAGCGTCGTGAGATACAGCCGGCGGTTCACGCACAGGCCGAGGCTGACCGAGTCGATGACCAGCCACCAATGCCAGTTTTCATAGACCTTGCGGGCCACCAGGAAGGTGGCGAACACGCTCGACCAGGTCACCATCGAGTCCACGAACGGCCAGGCGGCGGGCGTCCAGCGGCGCAGAAAATAGGAGCTGAACAGCGACAAGCCGGCCACTGCGGCGAGGGCCAGCGCGTGCCGCTGCCACGCCCAGCTCGACACGTCGAGCCGCCCGGTTCCCGCGCCGCGGAGCCATTGCCGGAAGCCGTAGACGGCCATGGCCGCATAGAACGCGTTCAGCGCCGATTCCATGTACAGGCGCGCCCCGAACAACACCCACACGTAGAGACAGGAACTCACGAACGCCGCCAGCCAGCAGCTGATGCGCTGCCGGATCGCCAGCAGCAGATAGGCGACCGCCAGCGCCGCAGCCGCCATCTCGATCCCGCTCGTCGAGCGCCACGCGCCCGCGAGCTGGGCCGCGAGCGCGTCGATCACGGCGTTGCTGGCGCCGCCGGCGCGCTGGCGGCCGGGAATTCCAATCCCGGCAGGATCTTCAGGACGAACACCAGCTGCGGTCCGCCCGCGGCGCGGCGCATTTCATCCGCGAGGATCGCCATGGTGCGATCGAGCTCGCCCCAGATCTGCGTACTGAGGGCATTGGTGTGCACCCGCAGTTCCGGATGAGTGTTCAGGCGGTCGATGAACGCCTGAATGGGCGGCCGGTACTCACCGGTCAACGGATACATGCTGATGTCGACGGCTGCGCGCATTGCGGATCACCTGCTCCCTACGCCGGCATTATCCGGGTCAGGTTCAACGGGTTCGCAGGCCGGCCGAACAATCGGCGTCCCGCGTCTCAGGTCTCCTGGCGACCACCCCAAGGTTCGTGCAAGTGTAGCCTGTGGACAATTTGCGTGCAAAACTGGCGCCCGCATCAAGCGGAGGTGGGCATGCGGATTTTTCAAGTCGACGCGTTCACGCGCACGCGGTTCACCGGCAACCCCGCGACGGTCGTGCTGGATGCCGAGGCCCTGGGCGACGCCGCGCTCAAGGCGATTGCCCGCGAGTTCGCGCACGCCGAGACCGCGTTCGCCTTGCCCGCGGGCGGCTCGGACCACGATGTCCGCCTGAGGTTCTTCAACAGCCGCGGCGAGGCGCCCTTTGTCGGACACGCAACGATTGCCGCACATGCCGTGCTGCTGGCCGCCGGCCGCAGAAGCCGGGGAATCTGCCGGCAACTGTCCGGCACCGGCATCGTCGAGGTGCGCGCGGACGAGGATGGCCTGATCGAATTCCGGCAAGCGGCGCCGGAACTCGACGCTCCATTGCCGCTCAAGACCACGCTTCGCGTGGCGGAGGCCCTGCACCTGCCGGCCACCCTCCTCCACGAGTCCTACCCCGCGCGCATTGCCCGAAAGGGCAGCAGCCGGTTGCTGGTGCCCGTGGGCGACCCGCGGGCGCTGGACGGCCTGGCGCCGAATCCGGACACGCTGGTCGCGCTTGGCCGCGAATTGGGCGCGGAGGGCTTCTTCGTGTTTTCCTTGAGCCGCGGCGGCGGCAGCTTGTCGACGGAATCGCGTATGTTCTGCCCGTCCTTCGGAATTCCCGAGGACCCCGTCAGCGGCAATGCCCACGCCATGTTGGCCGCCTATTTGTGGGCCCAAGGATCCAGCGCCGGGGGCACGCCCCCCTTCATCGCCGGCGGGGCGCCCGCGTTCGTCGGCCATCAGGGCCGTCACGTGAATCGACCCGGAGAAGTGCGGGTCGCCCTCGAGGTCGATCAGGGCTTGCGTGCCGTGCGCATCGCGGGCAGCGCGGTGATCGTCAGCGAGGGAACGTTGCTCCTATGACTGGCCGGCGCGCGCTGCGGGCGCGGCCGGACGCATCTTCAAGCTCGACTCGATTTGCTTCAGGCTGGACTCGACGTTCTGCGCCGCCTCCACCGCCTCCGGCAGGTTCCCCGTGGCGAAAGCGGCCTGGGCCTTCGACCATAGCGACACGGCGCCGCTCAAGCTGTCGCGCGCTGCGTCGAGATCGATCCCCTCGGCCTGTTTTCGGCTGGACTTCTTGGCCAACGAATCGAGCTGGTTCTGGATGCCGGTGATTTCATCGGGGACCGCCGCGGCCATGCCCGACCACCGACGTTCAAGCGCCGCGGCCAGCGCTTCCTTCTTCGCCGTCGCGGCGCCGGCCAGCGCCTGGGCCTTGATCATCACGGCGGGCGCGCCGGCGAGCACGGCGGCGTAATCCTGCTTCTGGAAGGAGGCCCTCAGGCCGTCGAGATCGGCCTGCACCGCCGCGAGTTGCTCCGGAACATATTTCTCGGCCTCCGCGGAGGAGGAGGACAGGGCGGCATCGATGTCGCTGATCGCCTTTTGGGCGGGCTCCACCTGGCCGGCGCAGCCGGCCAGAATGACGGCGGCGAGGGCCAGGCGGCAGAATCGATGCAGGGTCGTCATCGGCACTCCTTCGCGGCTATTGCACGCCTAGATTTCGCGGCGCGCGCGCTCCAGCCACTCGGACTGGGCCTTGCGATAATGCTCGGGCGCCACCTTCGCGCCGTCCAGCAGATCTTTGAGGATGGAGTGCGCTTCGTCAAGCTTGCCCCGCCGCTTGAGCAGCAGCGCGTAACGCAGCCGCGCCTCGGCGCCGGGATAGCCCGGCGCCAGGGCGGCGTATTCGTGTTCCGCTTCGTCGAGGGCACCCAGTTCCTCGAGGCTGCGCGCGTACGTGAGATGCCCTTCGGGCGACTTGAATTCGGGATTGTGTTCAATGAGACGCTCCAGGGACGCCCGCGCTCCCGCGAAATCGGCCGCCGCGAACTGCGCCTGCGCCAGGCCGAGCAGCAGTGTCGGGTCGTGCTCGAAAATGCCGCGCAGTCCGCCCTGGTACACGGCGATCGCCTCGGCGAACTGGCCGCGCTGGAAATGTTCCTCGGCGAGCCGGCGGCGCGCATCGACGTTGCCGGACACCTCCACCGCCGCGGCGGCCTGCCGCAGGTTGCGGTCCGGATCGATGATGCGCCCGATGCCCGCCTTGGTGCGCCGCGCCGTTCGTCCGGCAAACGCCGCCGGCAAAATCTCGACCACCACGTACGCGAGCGAACCGGCCACCGGCAACAGCCCGATGGCCCAGATCCATAAGGTGTTTCGCCCCGTCTTGATGACGTGCACGATCAGGCATGCCTGGACGGCAATCGTCAGAATGAAAATCAGCGACACGAGAGGCTCCACGGTCCGTCGCCCGGGCGGGCGTCGCGCAATTATGCACCGTTGCACGATTGGGCGCGGCCGGGCGGCTACCGCTCCGCGATGAGGATCTTGCGCTCGACCTCCGGGCAGCGGGTCCAGCCGACGTTCGACAGCGTGTAGCCGAGGACGTGCTCGGAGCGGGGATCGACCGTCACTTCCAATTCACAACCGTGAAAACCCGCCGGCGCGCCGGGAGGCGCCTGTTCGAGGAACCACACATAGATGATCCTGGACGGCGTGGTATCGACCTTGCGCGGCTCGCCGAGAGCCTCGCGCATCCGGCTGATGGGCTTGCCCACCGCATCCGCCGCGATGCGCGGCACGGGACGCACCGCATAGGCCGGGTTTCCGCAGGCCGCCAGCATCGCCAGGTTGAGCACAACCAGGGCTGCAATACGCAACATATTCCGTTCTCCGCGCCGAACTCCTGCGCGAGTGTTGCCGGTGGCGCTGCGCGTTGCCGCTGACTCAGGTCGCAGATCGCAAATCTATCTCCTCGGCGCGCCGCTTATGTAAATGGAGTGCGTGCGTCATCCCGCGCGGAAGGTCCTCCGGATGGTGACCCGCGATCACGAGGGTGCGTCCTTCGCTCATCAACCGCGCGAGCAGGCGCTTCATGGCGGCGCGCTGCCGCGGGTCGAGTCCCGTCAGCGGCTCATCCAGGAGCAGAAGGCGCGGATCCGCCGCGAGGGCACGCGCGATCAAGGAGCGGCGCAGCTGGCCATAGGATAATTCCCGAGGCCGGCGCTTCGCCAAGGACGACAGGGAAAAGAACTCGAGCCAGCGCCGCGCGTGCCGATGATCGGCCGGCGTCGGTTCGTCGCACAGGCCGATGCTCGCGTACCGGCCGCTCGCCACGAGATCGATCAGCGTGACGTCGACCGCATAGTCGCACTGCAGCTCCGGCGATACGTAGCCGGTCCGGCGTTTCCATGCCTCGATCGGCGTGCCGGCGGGACATCCGCGGCGTTCGATGGCTCCGCCGAAAGCCGGCGCCAGATCCCCATACAGCAGCCGGAGGAAACTCGACTTGCCCGCGCCATTGGCGCCGAAGACGGCCCAGTGCTCACCCATCCGCAGTTCCCAATTCACGCCGCGCAGGACCGCCCGGTGCTCCACGTACAAGTCGGCCGCGCGCAGCCGCAACAACCGGGGACCTGCACGATGAAGTCCGGCAGGACGCCCGGCGGCCCGCAGCGTCTGCGCCGGGGGCCTGGGGCGCAGAGGCTCACCGGCTCGTCGCGCGAGGCGCGCCCGGGCGGCGAAACTTAAGCGGGCGGCGGAACGCACACGGCCCTGCTCGAGTTCGATCAAGCCGCGCGTGCCGCGGGGCACGTCCATGGCCCGATGCGCGGTGGCAATCCACGACTGGCCGCGTGACAGCGCGTGCGCGAGTATGGCCTCGATCCGGCGTCGGAAGCCGGCGTCCAGTCCGTTGTAGAACTCATCCAGCAGCAGCCAATCCGGATCCTGTACGAGGGCCCGCGCCAGGAGCGCGAGCCGCTTCTGCCCGTAGGAAAGCGACAGGAAAGCCCGGTTCTGCAGCGGCCGCAGGCCGCAGATCCGCAGCATCCCCCCGGTGCGCCGGCTCTCCTCCCGGGTCGGCGGCCGCAGCAGCAGCGGCGTGCGCTGCAGGCCCGTTCCCACCAGATCCCGCACGGCGGGATTCCACTGGTACCTCGCATATTGGTCCTGTTGCTCGGCGCCTAAGTAGGCGATGCGAGGTTTCGCGTCGATGAGCTCGACCGGCGAGCCCGCGACCGTGTAGAGGCGCTCGCCGCCCCCGGGGGTCGGCCACACGTCGGCGGCGATCAGCTTGAGAAGCTGGGTCTTCCCGGCGCCGTTATCCCCGATGAGCGCCCACCGTTCGCCCGGCTTCAGGGTGAGCGAGACGTTGCGCAGAACCCATTTGTTGCCGCGCCGCACGCCCACGGCGCGCAGCGCGATGGCCAGGCGTCCCTTCATGCCGGAGTGATTTGCCAGCGCCCGTCGCGCAGGACCGCCCGTCCGTCGCGAGAAAGCTTGATGAGGTGCGCTTCCAGCGTGAACTTGGCCCACTTATGCCGGTCCGCCGGCACGTCGGCATAGACCGCCGGCGTCAGTTCCTCGAGCGTTGCCGGGGCGCGGGCCAATTGCTGCAGTACCTGGCGTTCCCGCGCCAGGCGGTGTTCGCGCAGCCACGCCAGCACGGATTTGCCTCCGTCCAGGACGCCGCCGTGCCCGGGCGCGATGCGCTCGAAATCACGGTGCGCGAGCTTGTCGAGCGAATCGAGGTAAGCCGACATGTCACCGTCCGGCGGCAGGATGACCGGCGAGACGCCCTCGAGCACATGGTCGCCGGTGAACAGCAGCCGCTCCTGCTCCAGCAGATAACAGACGCAATTCGAGGCGTGCCCCGGGGTATGGATGGCGGTCAGCGCCAGGTCGCCCAGCTGCAGGCGATCGCCGTCCCTCGGGACTTGGTCGGGCTTGAACGTCAAATCCTGCCGGCCGTCGCCGGGCGGGCCCAAGCCGATCAGCCGCGCCCCGGTGTGCGCGGCCAACCGGGCGGCCAGCGGCGAGTGGTCGGGATGCGTATGCGTGACGACGACCCAGCGGATGAGTCCTTGAGCGGCACGGAGGAGCGCCTGCAGGTGGGCCTCGAGGTCGGGACCCGGGTCAAGGACGGCGATTTCGCGCAGGCCGAGCAGATAGCTATTGGTGCCCGGTCCCGTCATCATGCCCGCATTGGGCGCCACGATTCGACACACGCCGGGGGCCAGGCTGACCGGCTGGCCGGGAATGAGGGAGGTACGGGGTTCCAAATCTCGATGCCTGGGCGATGAGCCGCTTGTCTGTGATCCTATTCACAGTTTGACACAGTTGCGATGATTACCGGAGCAGCTACACTTAAGACATGTCGAAGTCTCCGAACGCTAGACGGTTGGGCGGCCCGTTGAGCTGGGAAGATCTGGCGCGACCGGACGCGGATCAGAACCAGCGCTTCTTGGCCGAGTCGCTGTCGCTGCTGCTGGCGGACGTGCTGCGCTCGGTGCTCTCCGATGCGAGTCCTGCATTGCCGGCCGACGAACTGTCGGTCGAGCGCTACCGCAACCTCGCCGATTCGCTGGCCGATGGGGAATCGCGGCGCCGCACCAGCCTGGGGATCACCCGCGCCGGGCTCGCCAAACGCTGCGTGACCTGGCTCAAGCTCCTGCTGACTCCGCCGCCCAATGCGCCGTCCACGGCGCCGATGCGCGAGTTCGTGGATGCTCTGGGGCTGTTCCCGGCGCTTTTCGACAGCGAGCCATCGGCGCGTTCGCGCCGCGCCCGCCTCACCTGGCTCCTCACCCATGACCGAAGGCTCGATGCCAGCACACGGGAGGCGGCCACCGCCCTGATCGAGGCCTGCGAGCATTTAGGGGTTTTGCTCTGGCCCGACGCCGAGACCGCCTGATCTTCAGCCTGTATCTGGCCGGCCGACCCATCCGTATAATGCTCGGCTACCCATCCGTACCGGCCGGAGTCTTGAATGCACGCATCGCCCACGCCTGAACCGAAGAATCCCGGGCCCACGCCAGGCGAGGCCACGACCGCCGCAGCTCCCACCGACAAGTCCCGCTTCAAGTTTCAAAGGCTGCTCCATCCGTTCACCCTCGACCGCGAGATCGTGGCGCCCATCCTCTGGTTCCTGCTGGACTGGCTGGTGATGGGAACCGCGATTGCCACGCTCTTGGTGGCCGAGTCCCTCTGGATCAAGGTATTCGCCTCGCTGGTGGCGGCGCTGTGGATCGCGAGATTGTTCGTCATCGGACACGATGCCTGCCACGGCTCCTACACCCCCAACAAGACGTTGAACCAATGGATCGGCCGGATCGCGTTCCTGCCGTCGCTGACCCCTTACAGCCTGTGGGAGGTCGGACATAACCTGGCGCACCACGGCTTTACCAACCTCAAGGGACGCGACTACGTCTGGACGCCCTACTCGCCGAATGAATTCGCGAAGCTGTCGCGGATGCGGCGGGCACTGGAGCACGTCTATCGCAGCGGCGTCGGCCAGGGCGTCTATTACATGATCGAGATGTGGTGGAAGAAGTTATTCTTCCCGGGCCGCAAGCACGTCACCACGCGCCGCACCAGCCACGTGGTCGACAGCTCGCTGGTCGCAATCTTCGGCGCATTGTGGATCGGCGGCCTGACGCTGTGGGGAGCGCGCACCGGCATATCCATCGTCTCGCTCCTGATCTTCGGTTTTGCGGTGCCCTTCTTCGTGTGGAATTGCCTGATGGGATTCGTGGTCTACGTGCAGCACACGCATCCGCGGGTGGCCTGGTACGAGCGCCGCGACCAGTGGAGCGCGAATGCGGGGTACGCGACCACCACCGTTCACATCAAGCTCAAGCGGCCCTTCGACTGCCTGATTCACTACATCCTCGAACATGGCGCGCATCACGTGAACATGGGCATTCCGCTGTACCGGCTCAAGGACGCGCAAGCCCGGCTCACGGCCACGCTGGATGAGCGCCTGAATGCCGAGGCCTTTACCTGGCGCTACTACTGGAACACGGTGAGGCGCTGCAAGCTGTACGACTTCGCGCAGCATTACTGGACGGATTTCGACGGGCACATCACCTCGGAGCCCATGGTGCAGATCCGCTGACGCGGGCCGGATCAGGTCCGTCGGCTCGGCAGCGGCCGCGGCGCGCAGCGCCGGGCGGTTCGGCCCGCTACCGAAACGCGTAGCGCGTGGATATCGAGGCGGCGCGGCCCGCCGTGTTGTAGCCGTTCGCCAGCTGGTACTCGCGATTCAGCGCGTTATCGAGCCGCGCGGTGACCGACCAGGCCTGGGTCAACCACACCTTGCCGTACACGGACGCGAGCACGTAGCCGCCGTCGCGCACTCCGGAGGCTCCGGTGAGCGCGCTCACGTCCTGCCGCGGACCCGACTGCAGAACGTCGATCCCCGCCTCCGCCTGCCCGAAGCGCCGCGAGCCGCCGAGCGTGAAGCTGTGCTTGGACCGGCGCAGCAGCTCCGAGTCCTGTGCGTCGACCGACAGATTGCGCGGATCCTGCAGGCTGGCCTCGGCATGCACCGTCCACGGGTTCATGCGCAGCTCCCAGCCGGCCTCGATGCCGCGGATGCGGGCGCGGTCGATGTTCTCGTTCAGCGAGTTGAAGGTGACCGGATTGAACACGGTCTCGATGAGATCGTCGATCGAGTTCTGGAATGCCGAGAGCGTCAGCAGCTGCCCTTCGCCGATGCGCGACTTCACGCCCAGTTCGAAGTCGCGCGAGCTCTCGGGCAACAGGTCGGGATTGCCGCCGTAGCCGAAGCGGTCGGTCGCGGTCGGGGCGCGAAAGGCCGTGCCCGCCGAGGCGACCAGCACCGTCGCCGGCGTCACGGAATAGCCGTACTCGGCGTTCCAGGTCTCGTGGGCGCCGAAGGCGGGATGATGGTAGTAGCCGCCGGCGAGCAGCAGGCGATTGGCTCCGGAATCGAGCTGATCCTGCACGTAGTACGTCTCGGTATTGGTGCCGATCGCGTAGCCGCTGCCAAAGGACAGCGAGTTCGTCCGCTCCTGCGTGAGGATGCCGCCGAAGGTCACGAGTTGATCGACCGCCGCCCCCGCGACCTTCACGTCGTTCTGCAGGTCCAGGGTGTTTCGCGAGGTGTGGTCGAAATCCCCGCCGGCAGGTTCCGGCGGCGCCGTATAGGGATCCAGCTGGTCCTGGCGCAGGTCGTCGATGATGCGGCTCAGCGTCAGGCGCGCATGCCAGAGGTCGGTCAGGTCGCCGCTCGCGTGCACCGCCAGCGCGCTGTTCGAGAAGCGCTCGCCGAGCTGGCCGAAGCCCGTGAAGTTGTAGTTCGCGTCGTAGTCGGCTTGGGCATACTGCGTCGTGCCGGACGACAGCCAGTAGAGCGCGCCCAACTCGGCGCCGGCCACCTTGGTCGAGGCGGCGGCGACGCCGGACAGATTCTTGTAGCCGCTGTCCACCGTGTCGCCGGCGAAGGTCGGGAACCCATCCGAGCGCTGGCCCGTGATGGCCGCGCGCAGGCTGGTGTCGCCCGTGGTGTACATGCCGTCCACGGCGGCCTCGCCGGTTGCGTAGCGGCCGTAGTCGAGCATGCCGTCCGCGCCGGAGGGGCCGGCGCTGCGCGTGATGAAGTTGACCACGCCGCCGATGGCGTCGGTGCCGTAGATCGCGGAACGCGGGCCTTCGACCACCTCGATCCGCTCGAACAGCTCGGGCGCGAGATTCTGCAGCGGCGCTCCGCCCACGGTGCCCGCGTTGATGCGCACGCCGTCGATCATGATGATGGACTGGTCGCTGTTGGCGCCGCGGATGAACAGCGACAGCGGCTGGCCCGGGCCGCCGGTGCGGCCGATGTCGAGGCCCGCGTGAAAGCGCAGCAGGTCGCCCACGTCGACGGCAAGCGAGTCCTCGAGCTGGGCGCGATCAATGACGATGAGCGGTTCCAGCACCTGCGTTCGAGGTTCCGGGTTGCGCGTGGCCGTCACCACGACCTCGTTCAAGGAGTCATCGGATGGCGGCGACGCAACCTGAGCCTCGGCGGCGAGGAACGGAAAACACAGCGCGGCGCAAGCACCGGCCAGAACGAAGTATTTCATCAGCCCTCCCGTGACGCGAAACCTGGTGCGTCCGGCGAAGACTCGGGCGATGGAGGCGGCCCGGAGCCTGCGTCATGACGCAGTCCCAATCCGTCGCCGCTCGGGATTCTCCGTTCGCTCAGCACACCCCGGCTGTCGAAAGGGCGACATCGATGAGCAGGTCTCCTGGCTCGCGGGTTAGACGCCTTGCATCACCTTCCCAGATCCATTCGATCCAGTGGCATTTCGATGCACGGCAAGCCGCTCACAGTTGCGGGGGCAGCCCGGGTTTGCAACCCGAGTTCCCATTCAATCCCCGTAGGGGAACTCATCGAGGAGGCGTACGTTGCAACATCGCGCGATTGAAGTCAACCGCGGCGAAGGAGGCCCGCGTGGTGCCGCAGGTGGTCGGCCATGAAGGTCTGGATGAAGTAATAGCCGTGATCGTAGCCGGGCTGCATGCGCAGCGTGAGCTTCTGCCCCGACTGCGCGGCCGCGGCCGTCAACCTCTCCGGCAGGAGCTGCTGATCCTTCAGAAACGGGTCCGCCGTGCCCTGGTCGACCAAGATGTGCGCAGCGAGCGGCCTGCGCGACATCAACTGGCTGGCGTCGTAGTCTCGCCAGTGGTCCTGATCCGGGCCCAGATAATTCGTGAACGCCTTCTTCCCCCAGGGACATTGCATCGGAGCGCTGATCGGGGCGAATGCGGACACCGACTTGTATTGCGCCGGATTCTTGAGCGCGATGGTCAGCGCACCATGACCGCCCATCGAGTGGCCGAAAATGCCGGCCGCATCCGTCAGCGCCGGCAGATTGTCGGCGACGAGCCGCGGCAGCTCGCCCGACACGTAGCTGTACATGCGGTAGTTCTGCGACCACGGCACCTGCGTCGCGTCGAGGTAGAAGCCCGCGCCCTGGCCGAAGTCCCACGAATCCGCGTCTCCCGGAAGGCGCGGCTCGCGCGGACTCGTATCGGGGGCGACCAGCATCAAACCCAATTCGGCGGCAACGGCCTGCGCGTGCGCCTTGATGGCGAACGTCTCCTCGGTGCAGGTGAGACCCGCGAGGTAGTACAGCACGGGCACCTTGCCGCTCTTTGCCTGCGGCGGCAGATAGGCGGAGAATTTCATGGGCCCGCCCGTCTCCCGCGACTCATGCTTGTAATATTGCTGCATGCCGCCAAAGCAGGCATGTTCGGACACCAATTGAATTGAACT
Source organism: uncultured Gammaproteobacteria bacterium (assembly GCA_963707765.1). Taxonomy (GTDB): domain Bacteria; phylum Pseudomonadota; class Gammaproteobacteria; order Steroidobacterales; family Steroidobacteraceae; genus Bog-1198. The sequence goes on from CAVPQZ010000003.1 coordinate 71,036, forward strand.
CATGTCCATCCCCTCAAATACCACTACCCTAGAACAACCCGCGCGGACTTGGAAGCACCCATGAACATCGACCTCTCCCCCATTGAAGCACGCGTCATCGGCTGCCTCATCGAAAAGGAAATCACGACTCCCGACCAGTATCCCTTATCGCTCAACGCGCTCACCAATGCTTGCAACCAGAAGACCAACCGGGAGCCGGTGCTCGATTTGTCGGAAGCGGCCGTGCAGCAGGCGGTGGATTCCCTGATGAAAAAATACCTGGTCAGCGACAAATCGGCCGGTTACGGCGGCCGCGTGACCAAGTATAAGCACCGATTCTGCAACACCGAGTTCGGCTCGCTCAAATTCTCGAAGCAGGAGCTCGGCATCGTCTGTGTCCTGCTGTTGCGCGGGCCCCAGACCCCGGGCGAACTTCGGTCCCGGACCAACCGCCTGTGCGAATTCCCCGACGCCCTCGCGGTCGAAGCGGCGCTCGAGGGATTGATGGTGCGCGAGGACGGCCCGTTCATTGCCCGCCTGCCCAGAAGCGCCGGTTCACGCGAATCGCGCTACGCGCACCTGTTCTCCGGCAGCATCGAATCCGTGCCGCAGCCCGAGGACGAGGCGGAACCCGAGGCACCCGCCGGTGCGCCGTCGCTGGCCCGTCGCGTCGCCGACCTCGAAGCCCAGGTCGCGGCGCTGCGCGCCGACCTCGAGGCGATCAAAAACCCCGCCGGATGAATTCCGTTCAGAGGGTCGATGACCTTGCCGTTCTTGGGGTCAGGGAGCGGGCGCTTGGCGGGCGACGCCGTCGCGCTGCTGCAGCCACTGGTCGAAGGCGTCCACGTCCGAGGCGCGCATGCCGTTGGGATTGGCGCGATGGTCGGCCACCCACTTCTGCATCACCCCCATCAGCCGATCGGCGAGCGGCCGGTCGTGGTTGAACAGGTCCATGTAATCGGCCTTGGCGTCCTCGAGCCGATCCACCGCCATGCGCGCTTCGCCCCGGCCCTCGACCGCCTCGAGCAGGTCCGCCTTCAGTGCCAGCGTGTGATTGTAATCATCCAGCGCTTCCGCGTAGGCGCCGAGGCGCAGGTGGATGTAGCCCACGTTGTTCCAGGCCTGGACCATGTCGCCCTTGTTGCTCAGCGCCTCGGTGAACTGATCCAGCGCGCGGTTGTAGGCATCCTCCATCTTCTCGTGGTCGGCTGATCTCTTGTCAGGGTTGGTGGCCGCGGCGGCGGCGCTCTCCCATTCGCGGGCCTTGTTGAACGACTTCATGGCCGCCGTATAGGCCTTTTTGGCCGCGGCGTCCGGCTTCTCGGACACCGAGCTGCCCGTTTCCTCCGGCGGCTGGCTCATGCCGGGGCGTCCCATGCCGCCTGCACCGCCCATGCCCTGGCCGCCCATGCCGCCCTGGCCGGGCATCTGGCCGCCGGCCCACGCGGCGGTGCCCAGGGTTGCGGCGAGCGCCGCCATCGCAGCGCAATTGACTAGGTTCCGGCTCATTCTAAAGCTCCCTGGAGCGAGTTTCAGTGGGGTGCGGCTCTCGTCTCATTTCGTGATTCTAGGGTGTGCGGCCGGACCGCGCGGGCCTTTTTTCAGCGCCGACAGCTGCACCACGCGATCCTCCAGGCGCCGCGCTCGATCGACGATGCGCACGAGCCGGCTGGTGGGCACATGCAGCGTGACCCCGATGGCGGAGATGAGAAATATGGGCGTCAGCGCAACCTGGATCAGGTGCGCGATGTCGGGCTGGGCGGTCATCGTTGAGAACCGCGGGCAATCATAAATGCAAACGCCCCGGCTGCCGCGAAGCAACCGGGGCGTGACGTCAAGTAGGAATTACTTGCCGGCCGCGGCGGGGGCAGCGGCCTTCTTCTTGTGGTGGGACTTCTTATGCTTGGTCGCCGTCTTGGCCGGGGCGGATGCGGCAGGCGCATCGGCGGCCATCGGGGCGGCGGTCTTCGGCATATCGGCAGCCATCGAGCCCGCGGCGAGGCCCATGGTCATCAGCGCAGAAACTATCAACGTACCGGACTTATTCATACGATCTCCAAACGGTGGGTATTAACAAGCAGATGAAAGAATACGACGGATCGGCAGCTTTAAGCGCAGATGAAGATCATTTCACAATGAGCGCCGGCGGCGCAGGACGAGCTTGCCGCCCCACGGCGGTGCACCCGTGCATCCTCATGGGCCCGGGTCGTGCCGCGTCTTCGACCGGACGTGCCAGATCAGGTAGGCGACGATGGCGGCATTGGCAACCACGACGGCCGCCTTGCCGAGGTTCGGCCGATGGATAAACTCCCAGATCTCGAAGGGAATCAAGGACCCGGTGATTACCGTGGTCAGCCATTCCGCCCAGCGCTTGCGGAACCAAAGGCCGAGGCCCTCGACCGCGAACACGGCAGCATAAGTAAAAGTCACGAACCGGAGCGCGTGGATCTTCGCCTCGCTCAGACCGCTGAGCCTTTGAAGTATCCAGGTGATGACCGCGTGTTCCAATCCCACCGGACGCGCCTCGGCCCAGGTGATCAGCTGGCTGGACAGCGCCTTGTCGTTCAGCCGCAGCTCGAGGTAGGCCGCCGCCAGCAGCAGGATGACCTTGACGAGCTTGTAGAGCGCAATGATGCGTAGCATGCCGAGGCGCTGTCCCGGCGCAACACCCTCGGCGGTGACCATGGAGATTTAAGCCTGACCCGCCGGCGGTTGGAACTCGAGCGTGGCGTCGAGCAAGGCGGGGATGTCGAACACGGCGCGCTCGTTGTCGATGACCAGCCGCGCGACGCCCGCCGCCGCCACCAGCGCGGCGGGAACCTGGATGCGGTCGCGCTCCCGCGTGACGGTCCAGGTCTCTAGCCGCTTGTCCTGAAACGCGAGATTGAGCGCACCCCAGCGCAGCAGCGCCGCGCGCGCCATCGGCGTGTCCCCGCCCCATTGGCGTTGCGCGAGCGTCATCGCGGAGCTCGCGGCGATTTCACCGTGCGGCAGGGTCATGAGTTCCTGAATGTACTGCACCATTTCATCCGGTGGGACATGCAAATCGAGAAAAGGCGTGGCGGATTCGCTCATCGCGTGTATTTTAAGTCGGATTCTCCAGGCTGAACATGGCATTCTCGTCGTCGTAGGCAAATGCCTCGGCATAGCGGCCCCAGCGGACCACATTGCTCAAGGTCTGATCGGCATCCTCCTCGCTCATGAAATCCTCGAGCTCGTCGATGAACCGGCTCTTTCGGGCCGAATGCGAGGCGCGCTCATCCAGCACCCGGCGGATATGCGCGGCGAGCGGCACGTAGGTGAGCAGGTGCCGCGAGAAGATGCGCTTGCGCTCGTCCACGCCGGCCTGCGCGAACGCCTTGCCGTCGTCCGTCAATTTGAGGTCGCCGCCCTCGAGTTCGGCGAAGCGCAGCATTTGCAGGGTTTCGGCCACCGGAAACAGATCGTCGATTTCCATTTGCAAGTCCGAGGCGATCTCCGGCAGATCCGCCTTGCCGTTGAAGGGCGGAGCCGCCACCGCCTCGAGGAGACCGGACAGCCTGTTCGTCGACACCTGCGGCAATACGCTGCCGATCCCCAACCCCGGAAAGCGCTCCTGACGCCCGCCGGGAGCCCCCTGTGGACGGACCGTCATTTCGACGTAGATCCGCTCCACCAGCTCACGGAAGCTGGGATCCAGACGGTTGCGCGGCTGCGGCAGGGAGACCTTGATTTCGCTCAAGATTCTTCCTGGATTGCTGCCGAATACCAAAATCCGGTCGCACATCAGCACGGCCTCTTCGATATTGTGCGTCACGAGAATGACGGCCTTAATGGGCATGCGGCCTTCCGACCACAGATCCAGAAAATCCGTGCGCAGGGTCTCCGCGGTCAGAACGTCGAGGGCCGAGAATGGCTCGTCCATGAGCAGGATATTGGGGTGCACCACCAGCGCCCGGGCGAAGCCCACGCGCTGCCGCATGCCGCCCGACAGCTCGCGCGGATAGGCGGACTCGAATCCGTCCAGGCCGATCAGGTCGATGGCGGCGAGCGACCGCTTGCGGATCTCGACACGGGCCATGTTTTGGGCCTCGAGTCCCAGCGCGACGTTCTCGAACACCGTCAGCCAGGGAAACAATGCGAAGCTCTGGAACACCATGGCGATCCCCGCCGCCGGCCCCGTCACGGGATTCCCGAGATAGGTCACCCGGCCCGATGTCGGCTCCGCAAGCCCCGCGATCAAGCGCAGCAGCGTCGACTTGCCCGATCCGCTCCGTCCGAGAAGGCCCACGATCTGGCCCTCGTTGAGATCGAGGTTCATGCCGTCCAGCACCAAGAGGTCCGCGCCCTCGGGCTTGGGGAAGGATTTACGGACGTCGGTGCATTGCAGAATCGGGGTGATGTTCATTCATGGACCCGTTCAAGTAAGCCGGTACTTGCGCTCGGCGTAGTAGTACAAAGGCCGCCAGAACAGCCGGTTGATGATGACGACGAAAAGGCTCATCGTACCAATCCCCAGAACGATCCGATGGAAATCGCCCGCGGTCGTCGCTTCTGCGATGTAGGCGCCGAGGCCGCGCGCCTGCACCTGGGTGTCGCCCCAGGAAGCGAGTTCCGCGACGATGGCGGCGTTCCAGGATCCACCCGAGGCCGTGATCGCGCCCGTGACATAGAACGGCAGCACGGCCGGCAGCGCGACTTTACGCCACCACAGCCAGCCGCTCACGCGAAAGTTCGCGGCGACGTAGCGCATCTCGGTCGGTATGGAGGCGGCGCCGGCGATGACGTTGAACAGAATGTACCACTGCGTACCCAGGATCATGAGCGGGCTCAGGAAGATGTCCGGATTGAGCTTCCAGGTCACGATCCCGTACACCGCGAGCGGGAACAGCAGGTTGGCGGGGAAGGCCGCCATGAATTGCGCCAGAGGCTGAACGATCTGCGCCGCGCCGGGCCGCATTCCCACCCAGACCCCGATCGGAACCCATACCAGGCTCGCGAGCGTGATGAGCACAAATACCCGCAGCATGGTGAGAAACGCGAGACCGGATACCTGGAGCGCCTCCTTGAGCGGCGTGTTGGCGATCAGGACGGCGAAGATGTGCCACAAGCTCACCACCAGCACGGCGACGATCAACGACACCCAAAGCAGGTCGAGGCTTCGCCTGGACCGCGACGAGGTCTCCACCGGCGGCCCGTCCCGGCGCTTGATCGCGCGGCTGGTCCACAGCACGGCGGTCTGGAACGCCACCGTCGAGGCCCGTATCAGCTTAGAGCGGCGCATCATCGTCAGCGCCCACGACTCGGGCACGCCCGCGCCGGGTTCCTGTTCGACCCGGAATCGGTCCACCCAGGCCACCAGCGGCCGGAACATCAGTTGGTCATACAGCATGATCACGATCAGCATGGTCAGGATGGCCCAGCCGATGGCCGTCAGATTCTTCTCGGCGATGGCGACCGCAATATACGATCCGACGCCGGGAAGGGCGAAGGTGGTATGGCCCACGACGACTGCCTCGGAGGCGACCACGAAGAACCACCCGCCCGACATGGACATCATCATGTTCCAGATGAGCGCGGGCATGGCGAACGGCACCTCGAGCTGCCAGAAACGCATCCACGGCGTCAACCGGAACGACTCGGCCGCTTCGATCAGCTCGATCGGGACGGTGCGCAGGCTTTGATAGAAGCTGAACGCCATGTTCCACGCCTGGCTGGTGAAGATCGCGAAGATCGCGACGAATTCGGCGCCCAGAACGCGCCCCGGCGCCAGCGACATGAAGAAGACGGCCGTCACCGAAATGAACCCCAGGATGGGCACCGATTGGAGGATGTCGAGGAGAGGCACCAACAATCGGCCAGCCCGCTCGCTCTTCGCCGCCCAGGTTGCGTAGGTGAAGGTGAACACCAGGGAGAGCAGGAGGCCCGCCATCATCCGAAACGTGGTGCGTGCGGCATATTCGGGCAGGTGTGCGGGGTCGAGGGACACGGGTGTCGTCTGCAGCTGGGACAGCGGAGCGAACAGCCCTCGGGAGGTCTCGCCCAGGAACGTGATCAGGCCGATCACGACGATGAACGCCAGCACATCCCAGCGGCTGGTCAGCTTGTTCAGGAAGGCATAGGGCTCGAAGCGGTCCATCGGCGCATTCTGGCAGGACAGGCGACGAACTAGCTAGTAGGGTATGCGCATGGACAACAGCGTCGGCGCCCGGCGGGGGACCCTGGCCGAAACCGAAAGCACCCGCTTCAACGTGCTGGGAGCCATTAGTTTCTCGCATTTTCTCAACGACATGATCCAGTCGTTGATCGTCGCCATCTATCCCCTGCTGAAGAGCGGCTTCAACCTCAGCTTCACGCAGATCGGCGCCATCACTCTCACCTACCAGGTGTGCGCGTCGGTGCTGCAGCCGATCGTCGGCATCTACACCGACAAGCATCCGACGCGCTACTCGCTGAGCGCCGGCATGGGATTCACGCTGGCCGGCCTCCTCATCCTGTCGTGGGCGCCGGATTATGCGAGCATCCTCGCGGCGGCGGCCCTGGTCGGCGCGGGGTCGGCCGTCTTTCATCCCGAATCCTCGCGCATCGCGCGTCTCGCCTCGGGCGGACGCCATGGCCTGGCGCAATCGATATTCCAGGTCGGCGGCAGCTCGGGTAGCGCGGCGGGGCCTCTGCTCGCGGCCTGGGTCATCATTCCCCACGGCCAGCCGAGCCTCGCATGGTTTGGGATCGCCGCGGTGCTCGCGCTCGCCGTGCTGTGGAAAGTGGGCGCCTGGTATCAGCGCCACCACCTCGACACCCCGGCGCGAAGCCGGGTGCGCGCGGCGCAGGCGAGCCCCGTCTCGGCAGGGCGCGCGGCCTTCACCATCGCCATCCTGCTGACGCTGATCTTTTCCAAGTTCTTTTACCTCGCCGGCATCAGCAGCTATTACAACTTCTATCTCATCGAGAAATTCCATTTGTCCGTGCAGTCGGCGCAGCTGTATCTGTTCCTGTTCCTGCTCGCCTCCGCGGTCGGCACGCTGATCGGCGGAGCCGTCGGGGACCGCGTGGGCCGCAAGCGCGTCATCTGGTTCTCGATCTTCGGCGTCGCGCCGCTGACCATGGCGCTGCCCTACGTCGGCCTGCACTGGACCGCGGTTCTGAGCGTCTGCATCGGCCTCATCCTGGCGTCGGCCTTTCCCGCCATCGTCGTTTATGCGCAGGAACTCCTGCCCGGCCGGGTCGGCGCGGTGTCCGGATTGTTCTTCGGCTTCGCCTTCGGCATGGGCGGCATCGGTGCGGCGGTGCTCGGAGCCGTTGCCGACCGCCACGGCATCGAATTCGTTTATCGCTTGTGCGCCTTCCTGCCGCTGCTGGGCACGGTCGCCGCGTTGCTGCCGTCCATCGATAAACCCGCGGTCGCCCGGTGAGCGCACCCGTGGCGCCCCATGTCGTCATCGTCGGCGCCGGATTCGGCGGATTGGCGGTGTGTCACGGCCTCACCGGGGCCGCCCGCCGCCACGGCCTGCGCATCACCGTCATCGACCAGCGCAACCATCACCTGTTTCAGCCTCTCCTCTACCAGGTCGGCACGGCTGTGCTCGCGACCTCGGAGATCGCCTGGCCGATTCGCCACCTCCTGCGCAGGCGCAAGGAGGTGACCACGCTGCTCGGCGTGGTCAGCGGCGTCGACAAGGAGCGCGCCACGGTGCAGCTCGAGGACGGCGATGAGATCGGCTACGACACCCTGGTTCTCGCGACCGGCGCGCGCCACGCCTACTTCGGCCACGATGAATGGGAGGCCCATGCGCCGGGGCTCAAGACGCTGGAGGATGCGACGTCGATCCGCCGCCGCATCCTCTTGTCCCTGGAGCGCGCGGAGCGTGAGACCGACCCGGAGCGCCGGACCGCGCTGCTTACGTTCGTGGTCGTCGGCGGCGGTCCGACCGGCGTCGAGCTGGCCGGGGCCATCGCGGAACTGACCCATCAAAATCTGCGCCCCGATTTCCGGCGCATCGACACGCGCGCGGCGCGGGTGCTGTTGATCGAGGCCGGTCCGCGGATTCTGCCGAGCTTCACGCCGCAGCTCTCCGCTTATGCGCTCACGGCACTCGAGCGCCTCGGTGTCGATGTCCAGGTGGGATCGGCGGTGAGCGAATGCTCGGCCGACGGCGTAGTGTACGGCGGACGCAGGGTCGCGGCCGACGTCGTCCTCTGGGGAGCCGGCGTGCGAGCGTCGCCGGCCGCAACGTGGTTGAACGCGCCGGCCGATGGGGCAGGCCGTCTCCGGGTCGATGCGGATCTTTCCGTGCCGCAACATCCGGAAATCTTCGTGATCGGCGACACGGCCACCATCGACGCCTGGGGAGGCAGGCCCGTCCCCGGCATCGCACCGGCTGCGAAGCAGCAAGGCCTGCACGTCGCGCAGACCATCGAGCGCCGCCTGCGCGGCGACTCCCGACGGCGGCCGTTCCGCTATCGGCACGCGGGAAACCTCGCCACCATCGGCAAGCGGTCGGCGGTCATGGACTTCGGTTGGCTGCAAGTCCGCGGTTGGATCGCGTGGTGGATCTGGGGCCTGGCCCACATCTATTTCTTGATCGGGTTTCGCAATCGATTGGCGGTTGCCTTGAGCTGGCTCTGGATTTACCTCACGGGCAATCGCAGCGCCTGTCTCATCACTCAGGTGGATCATCGCACGCCGCGCTGAGGATCGGCCCGCAGCGCGGACCACCCGTCTTGCGCAAATCGGCACACCTGTCGGATGATTTCGGTTCGATGCGGCAAATCCAGAGGAGCAGCTCGCTGAGGACCGCGGCAATGACGGCCGATGCTCGTGACACCTTCGCCATCGAATCGCTCGTACCGGGATTCATTGCGCCGCAGCCGGCCAAGGATCCCGCCGATTCCGCGGCCGCCCTGGCGGCGGAGCGGACCGCCCGCCACTGGATGAGTGCGCATCCCGGGGAGATCCGGCCGGGCACGGAGCTGCACAAGCGCGAGGTGTACCGGATGTTCCGGGACACGTTCAATCCCTTTCGTCCCTCCGTGATCGCTTGGCCGGCGCTCGATGCTGCGGCGCTCGATCGCGTCCAGTCGCTGCCCATTTGGGATATTGCCGTGCAAACCGAGGGCAAGGCGCGCCTTCGAATGGCCGCCTACGCGGGCTCCCTCGAGGATGCGGACATGCGGGCGGCCATCGCGCTGAATGCCTGGGAGGAGAGTCGTCACAAGGAGGTGCTGTCGAGACTGGTCGAGGCCTATGGAATCCAACTCTCGAGCGAGCCGGTCTATCCGCCCCCGCGCGACTCGGAGTGGGCCTATCTGGTCACGGGCTACAGCGAGTGTGTCGATAGTTTCTTTGCCTTCGGCCTGTTCGAGGTCGCGCGCCGGTCCGGGTTCTTTCCTCCGGAACTGGTGGAGACGTTCGAGCCGGTCATGCAGGATGAGTGCCGGCACATCCTGCTCTTCGCCAACTGGCTGGCGTGGCACCGCGCGCGCCTGCCCTGGTGGCGCAGACTTGCCTTCGAGTTGCGCGTTGCGGCCGTGTGGATCTTTCTCGGCTGGGAGCGGATCGGGCTCGCCCGAAGCATCGACGCCGACGGGAACGAGGTGCGCCAGGACAACAACTTCACGGTGACCGGCGCCCAATCCGTCAGTTCCGGCGAGGTTCGCGTTCCCGATCTCCTGCAACTGTGCCTGGATGAGAACGAGCGGCGGTTTTCCGGATACGATCCGCGGCTGCTGCGGCCCACGACGATGCCGGCACTAGCCAGGCTGGCGCTGCGCCTCGCCCGGCCGCGGCGAGATCGACCGGCGCCTCGCTCGGCGGCGAGGTTTTGATCCGCTACACTGGCGGCCCGCGACCCGCGGTTCATCCAATCCCCGAGGAAGCACCCATGAGCAACACCGCTCCCATTGCACTCATCACCGGAGGAAGCCGCGGACTCGGCAAAAACACGGCGCTGCACCTGGCGAGGAGCGGCGTCGATGTCATCCTGACCTACAAGAACAGCCGCGCCGAGGCCGAGGCCGCCGTGTCGGAGATCGTCTCGTCGGGCCGGCAGGCAGCGGCGCTGCCGCTCGACGTGGCCGACACCGCGAGCTTCGTCGATTTCGCAATCGGGCTGCGCCGGCTGCTGTTGGAGCAGTGGTCGCGCGACCGGTTCGAATTTCTGGTCAACAATGCCGGGATGGGCATCCACGCCAATTTCGCCGACACCACCGAGGCGCAGTTCGACGAACTCGCCAACACCCACTTGAAGGGCGTGTTCTTCCTCACGCAGAAGCTGCTGCCGCTGCTGGCGGACGGCGGCAGAATCGTCAACGTGTCCAGCGGCCTCACCCGCTTCGCCCTGCCCGGGTATTCGGCCTACGCGGCGATGAAGGGCGCCATCGAGGTCTTGAGCCGGTACATGGCCAAGGAACTGGGTCCGCGCCGCATCGCCGTCAATGTCGTCGCGCCGGGCGCCATCGAAACCGACTTCGGCGGCGGCATGGTGCGCGACGATGCCCAGGTCAACGCCATGATCGCCTCGCAGACGGCGCTCGGCAGGGTCGGACTGCCCGACGACATCGGCGGAGTCATTGCGGCGCTGTTGTCGCGCGACGGCGCCTGGATCAACGCGCAGCGCATCGAGGCGTCGGGCGGGATGTTCATCTAGCCGTCCGGCCCTCAACAGAACGCTTGAATCCCGGTCTGCGCCCGTCCCAGGATGAGCGCATGAATGTCGTGCGTACCCTCGTAGGTGTTCACAACCTCGAGATTCACCAGGTGGCGGATGATCCCGTATTCGTCCGAGATGCCATTGCCGCCCAGCATGTCCCTCGCCGCGCGCGCCACGTCGAGCGACTTGCCGCAAGAGTTGCGCTTGAGCAGGGAGGTGATTTCCACGGCGGCGGTGCCCTCGTCCTTCATGCGCCCGAGCCGCAGGCACCCCTGCAGCGCCAGCGTGATTTCCGTCTGCATGTCCGCCAGCTTCTTCTGGATCAGCTGGTTGGCGGCGAGCGGCCTGCCGAATTGCTTGCGGTCGAGCACGTACTGCCGCGCGGTGTGCCAGCAGCTCTCCGCCGCTCCGAGCGCGCCCCAGGCGATCCCGTAGCGCGCGGAGTCCAGGCACGTGAAGGGACCCTTCAGGCCCGCGACTCCGGGAAGCAGATTCTCCTCGGGAACGAAGACCTCATCCATGACGATCTGGCCGGTGGGCGATGCGCGCAGTCCGACCTTGCCCTTGATCGGCGGAGCCGACAGGCCCTTCCAGCCCTTCTCGAGTATGAAGCCGCGGATCGTGTCGTCGTCGGTCTTCGCCCAAACGACGAAGATGTCGGCAAAGGGACTGTTGGAAATCCACGTCTTGGAGCCGGTCAGCTGGAAGCCGCCGCCGACCGACCGCGCACGGGTGACCATGCTGCCCGGATCGGACCCGTGATTCGGCTCCGTCAGGCCGAAGCAGCCGATCGCTTCGCCCCGCGCGAGCGCCGGCAGGTACTTGCGCCTTTGCTCCTCGGTGCCGAATTGATGGATCGGCAGCATCACCAGGGACGACTGCACGCTCATCATGGAGCGGTATCCCGAATCGACCCGCTCTATCTCGCGGGCGATCAGGCCGTAGCTCACGTAGTTGAGGCCCGCGCCGCCGTAGGCTGCCGGCAGAGTCGGCCCCAGCAGCCCAAGGCCTCCCATCTCGCGGAACACGGACGAATCGGCCCGCTCCTCGCGGAAGGCTTCCACGATCCGCGGCGACAGCTCCTCCTGCGCGTACTGCCGCGCGGCATCGCGCACCATGATTTCTTCCGACGACAGCTGCGCCTCGAGCAGCAGCGGATCATCCCAATGAAAGTGAGCTCGCGCCATAAGTCGACCCAAGAATGAACACAGCGCATTATAGAGCAACCGGGAGCCGGCAATGCCGCCCTCTCGGCCCTCAAGGGCGCCGCATCGCCCTTTCGATCCGCCGGTCCGGCACCAGCCAGATCAGCGCGACCGCCACGTACAGCAATTGCGCCGCCGGGGCGTACCAAAACGCGGCCCCGATGCCCGCCAGGTACATGAACGGCGACAGCCGGCCCTTCCAGTCGCCGCCCACCGCCTTCTTCAACAGCGAACCCGGCCCCTGCGCGGCGATGATGAACTGCTGCAGGATCACGTAGGCGATGGCGGCCATCAACAGCACGATGCCGTAGAGCGCGCTGGGCGCCGACGCGGCGGGGTTCTCCCCCACCCAGGCCGTGGTGACGGGAAACAGCGAGAGCCAGAACAACAGGTGCAGGTTGGCCCACAGAATGCCGCCCGTGACCCCCTCGGCGGCGTGCAGCATGTGATGATGGTTGTTCCAATAGATGCCGACGTACGCGAAGCTCAGCACGTAGCTCAGCCAGAGAGGGATCAGCGGCAGCAGTGCCGCGAAGGTTTCGCCGCGGGGCACCTTGAGCTCCAGCACCATGATGGTGATGATGATCGCGATGACCCCGTCGCTGAAGGCCTCCAATCGGCCCGTGCTCATCACCCCGCGCATCCGAATCTCCTTCGTTCGGGACGATTCACTTGGGCTATGATGGATGCATTCCCATCGGCAATTCGAATGCTCACGAGGACGCCTCCGCTCATGACGAAATCCTACCGCACGCTGCCGGTCTGCGCTGCGCTCAGTTGCTCGATGGCCGCCGCACTGCTGGGAAGCGCAGCGGCCGCCGCGGCCGCGCTGCCGCCCCCCGCGGATCTCGACCTCGCTCGCGACATGTTCAAGACGCTGGTGGAGATCAACACCACTCACGCCCATGGCTCCACGGCGGCGGCGCAGGCCATTCAAGCCTGGATGTCGAGCGCAGGCTTCGCGCCGGCCGACGTGATGTTCATCGCGCCGGAGGACCACCCCGCCAAGGGAAGCGTCGTCGTACGCTATCGGGGCAAACATCCCGGCAATGCCGTGCTGTTCCTCGGCCATCTGGACGTGGTGGAGGCCAAGCCCGAGGACTGGTCGGTGGACCCCTTCAAGTTCACGGAGCAGGACGGCTACTTCTATGGCCGCGGCACCATCGACATGAAGGACGGCGATACCGCGCTCGCCGAGAGCCTGGTCCGCTTGAAGCGCGAGCGCTACGTGCCGGACCACGACCTCATCGTCGCCTTTACGGCCGACGAGGAGGCCGGCGGCGACTCGAACGGACCGGCCTTCCTGCTGAAGAATCGCCGCGATCTCATCGATGCCCGCATCGCCATCAACCTCGATGGCGGAGGCGGCAACCTGAAAGATGGCAAGCCCCGGGATTTCTCGATCGGGACCAGCGAGAAGACCTATCTGACCTACACCCTGGAGACGACGAGCCCGGGCGGCCATGGCTCGCTGCCGGGTCCCGACAACGCCATCTACCGCCTCGGGGACGGCTTGAGCCGTCTCGAAGCCTTCAAGTTTCCGGTGATGCTCACCTCAACGACTCGCGCCAGCCTCGCCGCGCTGGCGGACCTCGATCCGGGACCGATGAGCGCGGACCTGAAGGCCGTCGCGCAGCCGCAGCCCGATCTCGCCGCCGCGGAGCGCTTGAGTCAGAACGTGTTCATGAACGCGCTGCTGCGCACGACCTGCGTCGCCACCTTGATCTCCGGAGGGCACGCGGAGAACGCGCTGCCGCAGCGAGCGCGCGCCACCGTGCAGTGCCGCATGATGCCGGGAGACACGGAGGCAAACGTGCAAAGCCTGCTGATCGCCGCGCTCAACGACCCGAAGATCCAGGTGACGCTCGACGCGCCGCCGATCGTGAGCCCGGAATCGCCGCCCACGCCGCAAATCATGTCGACGGTCGCCTCGGTCGTTCATTCGATGTGGCCGGGCGTCCCGATCATTCCCACCATGGCCACCGGCTACAGCGACGACCGCCAGACCCGGAACGCGGGAATTCCGAGCTACGACGTCAGCGGAATCTGGATGGACGCCGATGAGAATCGCGCGCACGGCCGGGACGAGCGCGTGGGCGTGCGCTCGTTCGACGAGAGCGTCGAATTCACCTATCGACTGCTGAAGACCATGGGCCGTTACAAGTAGCGCGCCGGCGGCGACGCGTCACCGCGGCGAGCCCGGCCACACCGGCCAGCCCTAGGAGCGCCGGCGCGTCCAGGCTGCCGCCGCCGGAACTCGGGGGGGGCGGATCCGCCACAGGAACGCTGACGAGGATGCTTACGGAGGCCGGGGCGGAGGCGCCGGCGGAATTGCTGCAGGTGAGGGTATAGGTCTCGGTGCCTGCGGCGGTCGGCTGAATGGTCTTGGATCCGCTCGTCGCCAACGCGCCGCTCCAGGCGCCGCTCGCGGCACAGCTCGCCGCGTTGACCGACGACCAGGTGAGCGTCGCGGAATTGTTCACCGCGACCGCGAAGGCGGACGCCGACAAGATGGGCGCGCCCGGCGGAATCAGCGCCATCGCCCCGCTCGCCTGGATGAATCCGTATCCGGACGTGAAGTTTGGTTGGGCGCCCGTACCCATGGGAAGGGCGCTGCTCTGCAGGGCTGTGTAAATCTGCGTCGGCGTCACGGTGGAATTCGCCTGCAGCAGCAGGGCCGCGATCCCGGCGGCATGCGGCGTGGCCGCGGACGTGCCGAAGAAATTCGGGTAGCTCGCATCGTTCTCGCACGCCGTGACGGTCGTCGACAGCTGCCCGTACGCATATCCGAGGAACGTGTCATTGACGCCGTCCGGGCCCGTGAAATTCGGTTTCTGCCTCACGACGGGCGTCGCGAGCCGGACGCCCGCGGTGTTGAACAGGATAGGGGCGCCGCCCAAGGAGGAGAACGACTCGATGGCGGCCGGCGTCGTGCCGCAGGCGGGGGTATCGAAATAGAACGCCGCACCCACGGCAGCCGCGCCGGCCGCTCCCGGATGACCCTGGAGCGTGGCGCTGTTGGTCGCGTACTGGGTGATCGGCGCCGAGGTCTGGCCGTCGCTGAGGACCGAGACCTTGACCCGGCCGGGGGCCGCGGTTCCGTTCGCCAGGCCAAGGACGAGATCCAAGGTCTCCTGCGGCGTGTTCGCGCTCGCATCAGCCGGGTTGGCGACGATGAGGATCTGCACCGGATCGACGCCGGCCGCGTTCGGACCCGTGCAGGTGACGTCGTTCCCGTCGTTGTCCTCGATGGTGTACTCGCTGGTCGCGCCGGTGACGCACAGGTCGAGGCTGCTCGTCGCGCCGCCGCTGGCCGGAGCGCCCGTCACGTACGGCTGATCCCACTCGACCACGATGGCGACGAACTCGCCGGGCTGCAGGGGATCGAGAGTCACCGGCAACGCCGTGGCCGTGGTCGCGCCCGACGTATCGAAGTTCAAAAGATACTCGCCGCTGTTCGAGCCGCTGGCGCTCAGCGTGGCGAAGCTCGGGCTGGTGTTCTCGTAGGAGGCGTTGCCGTCGTTGCCGGCGGCCGAAAAATAGGCCACGCCCTTGGCCTCCACCGCATCGATGGCCTGCGCCACGATGCCGTCCTGGTAGTACGGCTCGTCGAAATAGCCGACGTCGTCGGCGACCACCTTGGCTCCGGCCGCGGCGAGATCGCCGATGCCCGCCGCGAAATCTGCCTCGCTGGAATCGGCCGTGTGAAACGCAAGACTCGCGCCGGGCGCGACGTCGTGCACGATCTGCAGCATGGCGCGGCCCTCGTCGCCGAACGGCGTAAAGACGGGCTGGCCGTAGTTCAGGCACGACGCCTCTTCGAGCACGTCGACGGTGGGGGGCAGATCGCCCGTGGACACATCGTCGGCCGCAGTGGCAGTGAATCCATTGAAAGCGTAGCCGGCATAGCCGGACGCCGGCACGCCGCTGCCCGCCTTCGCATACGCGGCATAGCAGTCGAAACTATCCGACAGCACGCCGACGGTGATTCCCGCCCCGGTGAGCGAGGTGGCGCTGCGGACCGCCGCGCTCTGCTGCACGAAATCGCCCTGGGAAGTGACCGCGCCCACGCGCGTGCGGGACATCGCCGCGCGCATCGAGTGGACCTCGGCGAGGGTGGCCGCGGCCCCGAGCTGCGAGACCGGCAGCCAGCCGCCCACGTCGTTGGCGAAGACGGCCGCCCGTTCGAGACCGAGCGCCGTCAGCGCGGCCCGTAGTCGGGCCGCCTCGCCGGTGGTGACGGCGTCCACCGCGACGAGCGGCGTGGCGCCGTCCCCGCCGAGCACGAATTTCGCCGCCGGGCTCATGGCATGCAGGTCGGCGAGGGATCGGGCTCCCGCGGCATGCCGCGACAGGTCGGCGAGCGTGTTGTCGAGTTTGGCGTCGCTGGCGCTGCGGCGCTGCTGCGGGCTGCGGCCGCCGACGGCCCGCAGGTGGGCGGATCCGGGCGCGCCCCGCATGCGGGGCGCAGGGTCCCGGAGCGGCGGGACCGACGAGGCCGCCACGGCGGACACCAAGGCGATGATTCCGATCGACACGAACCTTGGCGTCATCGCGTGCCCCTCTGGATAGTCGAGATACAATACGTCCGTAGACTGTTGGGAGCCAGAATAAGTTTGCACCCTCGCACACACCAACACGCGAATAACATCGCCCGGTTCACAAAACGGCGGCTGTCGGCGATGCGCGACGCCGCGGCGGCGGGGAGCGCATCGGGCACTGCGAGACTCACGCGGCGCACGGTGCTCGCCGCACTCGGCGCGGCCGCGCTGATTCCCGCGGCGCTGCACCTCGGCGCCCCGGCCTCCGGTCGCCCGGGCGCACTCGCCTATGTGTTCTTCGACGCGCTCGAAGCGCGCTTCATCGAGGCCGCCTGCGAGCGCTTGATTCCCGCCGACGCGGCAGGTCCCGGCGCGCTCGGCGCGGATGTCCCACGCTACCTCGACCGCCAGCTCGCCGGAGCCTGGGGAGCGGGAAGCATCCCCTACCGCGGCGGCCCGTGGCAGGCCGGCTCCCCGCCGGGCGTGCGCGGGCCGCGGTTCCCGCCGGCGCTGCTGTTCCGCACCGCCCTGTCCGCGCTGCGCGGCGCACCGTTCCACCGTTGGCCGGCGGCCGAGCAGGATGCGTATCTGCGGCAGCTCGCGGCCGGCGGCGCCACCCTCGCCGGAGTGCCGTCCGAGGTTTTTTTTCAGATGCTCCTCGCCTTGACGGTCGAGGGCTTCTTCAGCCATCCCGTGCACGGCGCCACGCGCGACCGCGTGGCCTGGTCGATGGATGGGTTCCCGGGCGCGCACGCGGCAGAGCTCAAGAGCGCGGCAACAGGCTATCATCGACGTGAATCAACCGCCGGGGATGGATCATGACGCATTTGAGAACTCGTGTGGATGGGGGCGAAACTCCGCGTCCCGAGCGCTGGGGCGTGGACAGCGAGTACGGCACCTTGCGCGACGTGCTCATCGGGCCCATCGATCATTTCACATGGCAGGCCGGCAATGCGGTGGCCGAACGGACCCAGCGCGCCGGCCTGCGCTTCGATTACGGCGTCGCGCGCGCCCAGTACCGGGAGATGCTGGATGCTTATGCGCAGGCGGATGTGACCGTGCACGTGCTGCCGGCCGAGCCCGGCCTGCCGTACCAGATATTCGCCCGGGACAGCAGCGTCATGACCCCTTGGGGCGCCGTCATCATGCAGATGCAGAAGCCGTATCGCCGCGGCGAGTACGCGGCCTGCCTGCGCTTCTATCTCGATGCCGGCATTCCCATCTACGACCTCGTCTCGGCGGGCAACGTCGAGGGCGGGGATTTCATGGTGCTGAAGCCGGGCGTGGCGATCTGCGGCTATTCCGGCGAACGGTCCATCGAGCCCGCCGTACAGCAGCTTCGGAGCTGGTTCCAGGCGGAGGGCTGGGAGATGCATGTTTACGCCTTCGACTCGCATTTCCTGCACCTGGACGTGCAGATGGG
Source organism: uncultured Gammaproteobacteria bacterium (assembly GCA_963707765.1). Lineage (GTDB taxonomy): Bacteria > Pseudomonadota > Gammaproteobacteria > Steroidobacterales > Steroidobacteraceae > Bog-1198. The sequence continues at coordinate 88,812 of CAVPQZ010000003.1, forward strand.
AATGCTCGCCGAGGGGCTCGCCGTGGTCTGCGCCGAGGCGGTGGAGCCCGAGCTCCTGCATTGGCTGCGCTCCAAAGGCGTGCGGACCATCCCGATATCCTATGGCGATGCGATGCGGCTCGGGACCAACGTGGTTGCGCTCGGCCGCGAGCGCGTGCTGGTGCCCGCCTCCAGCAAGTCGCTCATCGCCGCCTGCCGCGCGGAGGGCCTCACCGTGTTCGATCCCGACGTGTCGATGATCGCCGACGGCGGTGGAGCGGTGCATTGCATGTGCCAGGCGCTGAGCCGCGATCGTGCCCGGTGATCCGCTGTCGCGCCGCGCGTTCGTGGTCGGCGCCATGGCGGCGGCGTGCGCGCCGCTCGCCGTCGCTGCCCCGGCCGCGCCCATGAGCGCATCCCCGCTCGCCGACTTATCCGCGGAGGAGGCCGTGCGCCGAATGACGCGGGGCGAACTGTCGGCCGAAGCCTATGTGTCCTCGCTGCTCGAGCGCTGCAAGTCCTCCCGCCCGCTCAACGCCTTCATCTCGCTCGAGCCGGAGCGCGTGCTGGAGGATGCCCGGGCGCGGGACCGCGAACGCCGCGCGGGTGCCAAGGCGGGCCCGCTGTTCGGGCTGCCCATCCCGGTCAAGGACAGCGTGAACACCCGCGACTATCCGACCACCGGCGGCACGCCGGCGCTGCGCCATTTTCGTCCCGCAACGGATGCGCCGGTGGTCGCGGCACTCAAGGCCGCCGGCGCCATCGTGCTCGGCAAGACCAATCTGCACGAGCTGTCCTACGGCTGGACGAGCAACAACCAGGCCTTCGGGGCGGTCCATAACCCCTACGATCTCACGCGCATTCCCGGCGGCAGCAGCGGCGGCACCGCCGCCGCCGTGGCCGCGCGCCTCGCTCCGCTCGGCATTGCCGAGGACACGGAGGGATCCATCCGGGTGCCCGCGGCATTCTGCGGCATCGCCGGCTTCAGGCCGACCACCGGGCGTTACTCCACCCAAGGGTGCGTACCGATCACGCCGCTGTTCGATCAGATCGGGCCCCATGCGCGCCACGTCGCCGATCTCGGCCTGTTCGACTCCGTTGCCGCCGGCGATTGGGCGCCGCTCGAATCCCGGCCCCTCGAGGGTGTCCGCCTCGGCGTGGTGCGCGACTACTGGTTCGCGGATCTCGATCCGGAGGTCCGCCGCGTCATCGATCTGGCGCTGGGCCGCCTGCGCGACGCCGGGGTCGAACTCGTGGAAGGCTCGATGCCGGGACTCGAACGCCTCATCGATCTCACCACCGATCCCGTGCAAAACCACGACGTCGCCGCGGCGCTTGCCCGCTATCTCGAGACCTACGGCGCGCGCTTGACGGTCGAACAACTCATCGCCCAGGCGAGCCCCGACATCCGCGCCGTGTTTCACAGCTACGTGCTGCCGGGCGGAGCCAACCTCGTGCCGCAGTCCGCCTACGAGGCCGCCTGCAACGTGCATCTTCCGGCGCTGCGGCGCCTGTACCGGGATTACTTCGCGCGAGCCCGGGTTGCGGCCCTGGTGTTCCCCGCCACGATGGTGCCCCCGCCGGCGATCGGCAACGACACCACGGTAACCACGTCGGACGGCCGCACCCTGTCATTCGAGACGGCGGTCGCGCGCAACATCGCGCCGGGAAGCACCGCAGGGGTGCCGGGATTGGTGCTGCCCGCGGGCCTCACGAGCGGCGGACTCCCCGTGGCGATCGAGTTCGACGCCCCGGCCTCGAGCGACCGCGCGCTGCTGGCACTGGGACGGAGCCTCGAACGAGCCCTGGGACCGATTCCGGCTCCCGAAGCTTGACGCCAGCCTCATAAACGACAGGGGATGAAATCATGCGACATGTTGCGAACTCTGCGGCGATTCTCGGCGCCGCGGCCTCTCTGACGGCCGCCCTCGCCTGCGCCGCACCGCCGCCGGCGGCCGACGCGGGCGAGCCGAAATTCCGCGAGATTTATCGGGAGCTCGTCGAAACCAACACCGCACTGTCGGCCGGCAGCTGCACCCTGGCCGCTCAGCGCATGGCGGCGCGGTTGAAGGCCGCGGGATTCTCGGACGACGAGCTGCACCCGTTCGAGGCGCCGGATCATCCCAAGGAAGGCGGACTGGTGGCGGTCTACGGCGGCCGCGACCCGAAGCTGAAGGCCGTGTTGCTGCTCGCCCACATCGACGTCGTCGAGGCGAAGCGCGAGGACTGGACGCGCGATCCGTTTACGCTCGTCGAGGAGAACGGGAATTTCTACGCGCGCGGCGCGATCGACGACAAGGCCGAGGCGGCGATCTGGGTCGACACGCTCGCGCGGCTGCGCCAGGAGCATTTTCGCCCGCGGCGCACCCTGAAGCTGGCGCTGACCTGCGGCGAGGAGACCGCGGGCGCCCTCAACGGCGCGGAATGGCTCGTGAACAATCGCCGGGATCTCATCGACGCGGCGTTCGCGATCAACGAGGGCGCCTTCGGCGAGTTGTCCGCGGACGGCAGCCGCATCGCCCTCGAGGTCCAGGCGGGCGAGAAAACGGCGCAGAACTTCCGGCTGGAGGTGACCAATCCGGGCGGCCACAGTTCGCGTCCCGTGAAGAACAACGCCATTTACCGTCTGGCCGCAGCGCTCACGAAGATCGAGGGCTACGAGTTCCCGACGCAGTTCACGGACGGCAGTCGCGCCTACTTCGCGGGAATGGCGAAGATCGAGGCCGCAAGGGGCCACGCCGATGCCGCCGCCGCGATGAATGCCTTCCTCCGCGACCCCTCCGACGCCGCTTCCATCGCGCGGGTCGCGGGCGAGGACCCGACTTGGAACGCGACGTTGCGCACCACCTGCGTTGCCACCATGCTCGAGGCCGGCCACGCGACCAACGCGCTGCCGCAGCGGGCGCGCGCCAACATCAACTGCCGGATCTTTCCCGGCGTCACGCAGGAAGCCGTCCGCCGGCAGCTCGAGACCCTCGTAGCGGACCCGGAGGTCAAGGTCACCACCCTGGACGTTCGCGGCCCGAGTTCCCCGCCTCCGCCTCTCACGGCACAAATCCTCGGGCCCGTGCAGAAGCTCGCCGCCGAATTCTTTCCCGGCACGCCGGTGCTGCCGATCCTGCAACCGGGCGCCACGGACGGTGAATTCCTGAACGCCGCCGGAATTCCCACCTACGGCATCGAACCGCTGTTCGTCGGCCCGGACCTCGGCCATATCCACGGTCTCAACGAGTACGTCGGCGTGAAGTCGCTGCTGGACTGCCGTGCGTTCCTGTACCGGCTGGTCAGGATTTACGCGGATCAGTGACCGAGTTGCGGACCTCGAGGACCCGGACCTCGTCGCCGGGCCGCAGCGGCAACAGCCACAGGGCCGCGGCGGCGGCGAGGGATCCCGCCGCCATGGTCGTGGATACCGACTGCAATCCGTATCCGGCCTGGAACAGGAAGCCGGCCGCGATCGGCGCCAGCATCGCGCCCGAGCGCCCGAATCCAACCGCGAAGCCCGTGCCCGTGGCCCGCAGATCGGTCGGAAATGCCTGCGCGAGGAGTCCATAGAGACCGACCACCCCGCCGTTGGTGAAGAATCCGGTGACCGCGCAAACGAGCGCGAGCTGCGCCAGCGTCCCTTGGCCGCGGCCGAACACCGTGACCAGAGCCGAGGATAGGACCAGCACGAGCATCGTCATCGGCCGCAGGCCGAAACGCAGCGACAAGAGCCCCAGCGCGGCGCCGCCCGAGGCGCCTCCGACGTTGGCCCAGACCAGGACGCCCGCGGCGGACGACGGCGTGAAGCCCATGTCGACCACGATCTTCGGCACCCACTTGATGATGAAATAGAAGGTCGTAATGTGCAGGAAATACGCCAGGGTCAGCAGGAGGGTTACGCGCAGGAACTGCGGCGCGAAGATGTCGGCCACCGGCCGTCGGCGCGCCGCGACCGATATCACGGGCAGCGCCTCGATGGGCGCATGGCCCATGCGCACGAGGCTGCGGTTGACCGCGGCGAGTGCGCCGGCCGGCTGCCTCTGGCACAGCCAGGACACGGATTCCGGCACCAGCCACGCGACCAGCGGGATGAACGTCGCGGTGGCGGCCGCGCCGAAGGCGAACACGGGCCGCCAGTTGCCGAGCTTCAGCAGCCCGGCCGCGATCGATCCGCCGATGACGGCGCCCAGAGGATAGCCGATGGCCATGAGCGACACATTGAGGGCGCGGCGGCGGGCGTTGGAGAACTCCGCGGCAATGGCGTTGATCGCGGCCAGGATGCCGCCGATACCGAAGCCGGTGAGGACCCGCCAGACCGACAGGTCGTACACGCCCCGGGCGCCCGTCGCCATGATCATGCCGAGAGTGATCAACCCCAGGCATCCCAGCACCGTGCGGCGGCGGCCGAACCGGTCGGCAACGCCCCCGAGCAGCATCGAGCCCAGCCCCATGCCGATCAGTTCCATCGACAGGACGATGCCGAGCGCGCCGCGATCGATTCCCCAATCGCGCGCAATGCCCGGCGACGCGAAGCTGATCGAGAGCACGTCGAAGCCGTCCAGGGCGTTGAGACCGATGGTCACCGCCACCGCGACGATTTGCACGCGGCTCATCGGGCTCGCTGCGAGCGTTTCCCTCGGGTCGTTCATCGGTTGGCGCACGCGCACCGCTGGATTATTCCATATAACCCTTGCCCTGGCAGCAAGCCGGGGCCGCAATTGCGCCCTGCGCGCGCAGCGACGACAATCGCGCTTCCACCAGACGCCAGGAGCCCGCCGTGATCAAAGTCAGCGTTCTGTATCCGAAGAAGCCCGACACCCACTTCGACATGAAGTACTACCTGAATCATCACATGCCGCTCGCGATGCGGTTGCTGAAGAACGGCCTGCGCAGGACGGAGGTCGACGAAGGACTTCACGGATCGCGGCCCGACGAGCCGCCCGCCTTCCACGGCGGTTGCCAGTTCTACTTCGACTCGGTGGAGGCGTTCGCGGCCGTGTGGGGATCTGCGGCGGCGGAACTCGTGGCCGACATTCCAAAATACACGAACTCGGCGCCGGTTATTCAGTTCAACGCGGTGATGCTGCAGGCCTAGTCGGTGGAAACGCCGCCGCGATCTCGGGCGCGCCGGGTCCGTCGATGTCGAGGACCTTGCGGCGGCTAGTCAGCCCCGCAGTGATCCGCACCTGGCGTCGAGGAATGCCGAGGCGCTCGGCGACGAACTCGACGAGCGCGCGGTTGGCCGCGTTGTCCACGGGCGGCGCGGCGATCCGGATCTTGATGCAGCCGCCGTGCAAGCCGGCGAGTTCGGTCTTCGATGCTCCCGGCTGAATGTAGACCTCCAATCGAATGCGCCCGCCCTCCTCACCTCGCGGCCCAATCTAGCACGATGCGCCCATGCTAGGCTCCGCGCATGACCATCCAAGTGCTGTTTCCCACGTCGGTTTACACCGCTCCGCTCGAGCGCTCCGGATCGCGCGGCTTGAATCGACGGCTGTTGCAGGAAGCGCGCCAGCTTCGCGAGGACGACCGCGCGGGGCGCCGATGGTCCGCCAAGAACTACCCCGGCGGCTACACCTCCTACGGTTCGGCGCATCGGCTGCAGCGCAACTCGCCGACGTTCGCTGAACTGGAACGCAAGCTTCGCCGCCACGTCGCGGCGTTCGCCGCCTCCCTCGACTGGGACCTCGAAGGCCGCGAACTCTCCATGACGGACTGCTGGGTCAACATCATGTCCCGTCACGCAGTTCATGGACTGCACCTGCATCCGCTGGCGAGCCTGAGCGGGACCTACTACGTGCAGGTGCCGTCCCGATCGCCGGGGATCAAGTTCGAGGACCCGCGTCTCGACCGGTTCATGGGTGCGCCGCCACGCAAGGTGGACGCGCGGGACGGCAACAAGGCCTGGGTCGTCGTGCCCGCGGCGGCCGGCCGGCTCGTCCTCTTCGAGAGCTGGCTGCGGCACGAGGTCGCACCGAATCCGGTGGGCGGCGAACGCGTCAGCATCAGCTTCAACTACAGCTGGTTTTGAGCGCGTCGCGGCCCAGGGCTGGTAGAATCATCGGATGAACGACCGCACATCACCCGTAACGGAAGCCACCATGGCGGTGTTTCTCGATCTCGAGAACATTGCCCTCGGTGCGCGCGACGCCAAGTACCCGAGTTTCGACATCGAGAAGGTCCTGGAGCGGCTGCTGCTCAAGGGCCACATCGTGGTCAAGAAGGCCTACTGCGACTTCGATCGCTACAAGGAATTCAAGCGCGGGCTGCACGAGGCGGCCTTCGAGCTCATCGAAATTCCCCACGTCCGGCAATCCGGCAAGAATTCCGCGGATATCCGCATGGTCGTCGATGCCCTCGACCTGTGCTATACCAAGGGCCACGTCGACACCTTCGTCATCATCAGCGGCGACTCGGATTTCTCCCCGCTCGTGAGCAAGCTGCGCGAGAACGCGAAGACCGTCATCGGCGTCGGGGTCAAGAATTCCACCTCGGACCTGTTTCTCAACAACTGCGACGAGTTCATCTATTACGACGATCTCGTGAGGAAGGAGCGGTCCAAGGTACGCCGCCGCAGCGCATCATCGCCCGGCCGCGCGGCGCCCGCCGAAAGCGCGGCGCCGGCCCCGGAGAGCGCGGCCGAGGGCGCACCGGCACCCGCCGAGAGCGCACCCGCCGAGAACAAGGGACCCGACCTGACGGACGCGCTCGACTTGATCGTGGAGACCTTGGACGCGGTTGCCGAAGAGCGCGGCGAAAGCGACGCCATCTGGGGCTCCATGATCAAGCAAGCCATCAAGCGGCGTCACCCGGGATTCAACGAGCGCGCCTATGGATTCCGGTCGTTCAACGATCTGCTGGCGGAGGCCCAGAAACGGGGCCTGCTCACGCTGCGGGCGGACGAGAAGTCGGGCGGCTACACGGTGCGCGCCGCAGACCGGGCTCCCGCGCGCTGACGCGGCGCCCGCGCGCCGGCCGGCCGCACCCTTGAAGTCGGGGGCGGCCGCCCTCACTCATTTGGCCGTAGATCCCGATGGATGGACGGGGATGCCAATGATTTCACGGCGCAGACATACTTCGATGTGGGCGGAAGCCTGCGCTCTCCTCGACGAGGCAGAGCGGCGGCATCGCCATTTCTTTGAGCTGCTCGCGGCGCCCTCCGCAACCCCGGCGTGGGAGCCGCCGGCGGACGTGTTCTCGGCCGAGTCCGAAATGCACATCCGGGTCGCCCTGCCCGGCGCTCGCGCCGAGGACATCCGAGTGCGCATCGTTCCGTCGGGGTTGGTCATCGAGACCACGGTGCCGCCGCCGGTGATCACGGCCAGCATGCACGTCGTCCGGCTGGAAATCCCCTATGGACTCATGCGCCGGCGGATCGAGCTGCCGCCGGGACGCTATGCCTTGCGCGAGCAACGGCTCGAGAACGGCAATCTGCACCTGCGCATCGCGGAGCTGACCCCATGAGCGCTGCCGACAATCCTCCGCCGAGCCCCACCGCTGCCGAGGACGTGCTGATCGTCCTGGCGCAACGCGACGTGGTGCTGTTTCCCGGTGTCGTGCTGCCGCTGGCGATTCACGGCAAGCGTGCCGTGGCCGCCGCCCAGGAGGCCGTGCGCACGCAGCGCCGCATCGGCATATTGCTTCAGAAGGACGAGAGCGACGAGCCCGGCGCCGACGCGCTGCACCGCGTGGGTACGATCGCCTCCATCCTGCGCTTCGTCACGGCGCCGGACGGCACGCATCATGTGATCTGCCAAGGCGAGGAACGCTTCACCGTCCTCGACTACGCGAGCCAGGAGCCGTTCCTCGTGGCCCGGATCGAACGCCACCGGGATCCGGCCGTGGTCGATCGCGAAGTCGAAGCCCGCGGCATCAACCTGCGCGAGCGGGCGCTGGAGGCGCTGCAGCTGCTGCCGCAGGCGCCCGCGGAACTCGTCAACGCCGTCCGCGGCATCGAATCCGTCTCGGCGCTGGCCGACGCCATCGCAAGCTTCATGGACCTGAAACCCGCCGACAAACAGGAACTCCTGGCGACTTTCGACCTGAAGACGCGCCTCGACCGCATTCTGGCGCTGGTCAATCGGCGGGTGGAAGTGCTCAAGGTCTCCCGCCAGATCGACGAGCGCACCCGCGAGGCCTTCGACGAGCGGCAGAAGGAGGCCGTGCTGCGCGAGCGTCTGCGCCAGATCCAAAAGGAGCTCGGCGAAACCGACGGATCCAGCGCGGAGCTCGCGGACCTCAAGAAGGCCGTTCAGGAAGCGCAAATGCCGCCCGAGGCCGAGGAACAGGCGTTGCGCGAAGTCGCCCGCCTCGAGCGGATGCCGGAGGGCGCCTCCGAGTACTCCATGACGCGTACCTATCTGGACTGGCTGATCGCCATGCCCTGGTCGAAGGTCGACGCCGAGGAGATCGACATCGGGCGCGCGCGCGCGATCCTGGACGAGGATCATTACGGACTCGAGAAAGTGAAGCGGCGCATCCTCGAATTTCTCGCGGTACGCAAGCTGAACCCCCAGGGCCGCAGCCCGATCCTGTGCTTCGTCGGGCCGCCCGGCGTCGGCAAGACCTCTCTCGGCCAGAGCATCGCCAAGTCGCTGGGGCTGCAATTCAGGCGCGTCAGCTTGGGGGGCGTGCACGACGAGGCGGAAATCCGCGGACACCGGCGCACCTACATCGGCTCGCTGCCGGGCAACATCGTGCAGGCCGTTCGCAGGTCCGGCCGGCGCAACCCCGTCCTGATGCTGGACGAGGTCGACAAACTGTCCGCGAGCCACCAGGGCGATCCCTTCTCCGCACTGCTGGAGGTGCTCGACCCGGAGCAGAACAACACGTTCCGCGACAACTACCTGGGCGTGCCGTTCGATCTGTCGAAGGTGCTGTTCATCGGCACGGCGAACGTCCTCGACGCGATTCCCGGACCGCTGCGCGATCGCATGGAGGTCATCGAACTCACCGGGTACACCGAGGAGGAAAAGCTGCAGATCGCCCGCCGGCATCTGCTGAAGCGGCAGCTCGAGGCAAACGGTCTATCCGAGTCCCAGGTGAGCATATCCGACGAGGCCCTGCGCAAGGTGATCGCGGATTACACGCGCGAGGCGGGCGTAAGAAGCCTCGAGCGGCAGATCGGCTCGCTGCTGCGCAGCGCCGCCGTCAACATCGCCTCGGGCGCCGCGACGACGGTGGCCGTGGAACCCCAGGATGTCGAAACCATCCTCGGCATCGCGCGCTTCGAGAACGATGTCGCATTGCGGACCAGCGTACCCGGCGTGGCAACGGGCCTCGCCTGGACTCCCGCCGGCGGCGACATCCTGTTCGTCGAATCGAGCAGGGTCCGGGGCAACGGCAAGCTCATCCTGACGGGACAGCTGGGCGACGTGATGAAGGAAAGCGCGCAAGCGGCGGTGACGCTGGTCAAGTCTCAGGCCGACCGCCTGGGGCTGGATCCGGCGCTGTTCGACGACGCCGACCTGCACATTCACGTTCCGGCGGGCGCAATCCCCAAGGACGGCCCCAGCGCCGGCGTGGCGATGGCGACTTCGCTCGCATCGCTCCTGTCGCAGCGAACCGTGCGGCCGGACGTGGCGATGACCGGCGAGATCAGCCTGCGCGGCGTCGTTCTCCCGGTCGGCGGCATCAAGGAGAAATGCGTCGCCGCCGCGCGGGCGGGCATCCGCACCGTTGTCCTGCCCGCCCGCAACCGCCGGGACCTGGAGGACATCCCGGAGAGCGCGCGCAAGCGGCTGCAATTCGTGTGGGCCGAGACGATCGAGGATGTCCTGGCGGTCGCACTCTCGGACCAGCCGGTGCATCGTGCGGCGGCCTAGGCGCCCGCCCCGGCACGCCTCAGCCGGCCGATGCGCTCGACGGCTCCCGGATGCGAATCGTAGAACGCCGAGTGCAGCGGATCGGGCGTGAGCGTCGAGGCATTGTCGCGGTATAGCTTGGTGAGTGCCGTGATCAGCGCCGCGCCGCTCGAGTACAGGACCGCAAAGTCGTCCGCCGCGCGCTCCTGGCGTCGCGACCACCAGGCTCCCGCCGGAGTGGCGAAGTACGCGAACGGCGGTACCACGAACATGAACAGCAGAAGCGCCATCGGCGCCGACTCGGTGCAGCCGAACGCCGCGTAAAAGTCCGGCCGGCCCGCGAGCCAGCCGAGCAGCGCCAGCCCGGCGAGCGCGCCCAGCGCGGAGAGGATGAGCCGCTGGCGCACGTGATGCAGTCGAAAATGGCCGAGTTCATGCGCGAGCACGGCCTCGATCTCGGGCAGATCGATCCGGGCCAGCAGCGTGTCGAAGAACACAATGCGCTTGTGGCGTCCGATACCGGTGAAATAGGCGTTGCCGTGCGCCGAACGCCGGGAGCCGTCCATGACGAACACGCCGCCGCGCGCCGAATAGCCGCAGCGCTCGAGCAGCGCCGCCACACGCTGCCGGAGCGCGGGATCGGTGATCGCGCTGAAGCGATTGAACAGCGGGGCGATGAAGCGCGGCGCGGCCCAGGTGATCCCCAGGCTGACGCCGAGCCAGGCGAGCCACGCCCACAACCACCACCATCGCCCGCCCCGTTCCATGAGGAGAATCGCGCCGAGCGCGATCGGCGCGCCGAGCGCGAACTGCAGCGCCAGCTGCTTGACGGCGTCGACCGCGAACAATCGCGGTCCCATCCGATTGAATCCGAAGCGCGCCTCGATTCGAAAGGTGCGCCACAGCGTGAACGGCAGCCCGACCAGCTGGAGCGTCAGGAATACCCCGGCGATCAGCGCGCCTCCGGCCCACGGCTCGCCCCAGTGGAGCGAACCGATCAGCGCATCGGCGGCGGCGAGGCCGCCCCCCACCGTGAAGGCGGCCTTGACCAGCGCATCGACCAGCGTTGCCCAGCGGCCGAAACGCACGCGTGCGACCGTGTAATCCGCCGCCTTCTGCTGGTCGGCGAGCGTGATCTGGCCCTCGAATCCCGCCGGCACGCGGTTGCGATGCGCGGCCACCGCAGCCGCTTGCCGGCGGCCGAGCCACAGGCGAACGGTCGTCTGCGCAGTCAGCGCCGCCAGGAAGCTCCACATCAGCCAATTCATGGGGTTTAGATGCCCGGTCACGGGTGGAGCTTCGCCGAATTCTCGGGCGAACGGAACAACAGCGGTTTTTCAGGCGCGGACGCGCCGGCGGCCGCACGCCGCTCTGCCAGCGCCACCGCCTCGGTGACGAGATGATGATGCGGTGATTTGTCGCACACCGGGTCGGCGTTGGCCGCATCTCCGGTCATCAGATAGGCCTGGCACCGGCAGCCGCCCAGATCGTTCGCCTTTTCCGGGCAGCTGCGGCAGGGTTCCTTCATCCAGGCGTCGCCGCGAAAATGCGTGAAGGCCGCGGACTCGAACCAGATGTGCGACAGGCTGGTGTCGCGCACGTTCGGAAATTCGAGGCCCGGCAGCATGCGCGCTGCGTGGCATGGCAATGCCGTGCCGTCCGGAGTCACCGTGAGAAACACCGAGCCCAGGCCGTTCATGCACTTCTTCGGCCGCCGCTCGAAATAATCCGGCACGACGAAGTAGATCTTCATGGGCCGCCCGGGCCGCTCGCGAAAGCGCGCCGTGACCGCTTCGGCGCGCTCGACCTGCGCCCGGCTCGGCATGAGCTCATCGCGGTTCTGCCAGGCCCACCCGTAGTACTGGGTATTGGCGAGCTCGACGTATTCGGCGCCGAGCCGGTCGGCCATGAGGAGTATTTCCTCCACGTGATCGATGTTGAGACGGTGCAGAACGACGTTGAGCACCATCGGATAATCGTACTTCTTGATGAGCGCCGCCACTTTCGACTTCAGTTCGAAGGTTCGGGTGCTGCTCAGGAAGTCGTTCATCTGCCGCGTGCTGTCCTGAAACGACAGTTGAATGTGATCCAGCCCGGCCGACTTCATGGCCGAGATGCGGGCCTCGTTCAGGCCCACTCCCGAGGTGATCAGGTTGACGTAGAAGCCGAGCCGATGCGCCTCGGCGACGATGCTCTCCAGGTCGTCCCGCGCCAGCGGCTCCCCGCCCGACAACCCGAGCTGCACGGCGCCCATCGCCCGCGCCTCGCGCAGCACGCGGAACCAGGTGTCGGTGTCCAGCTCCGGGCCGCTGCGCGCGAAATCCGTCGGGTTGTAGCAGAACACGCAATGCAGAGGGCAGCGGAACGTGAGCTCGAGCAGCAGCCACAGCGGCGGCCCGGGCGGAACGGTGACTGCGGAGGGCGCAGGCTCTTCCGGCCGTCGAACGCTCACGGGAGCACCGTCACCCATTGGCGGCCGATGGCCATCGTGAGGAATCCGGCCACGTCGGCGAAGAGTCCCGTGGCCGAAAACGCCTTCTCGAGGTCGGCAGTGATTTCATCGACCGTGGCCTTGCCGTCGCAGCGCTTCAGGATTTCACCGGCGCTCGCATTGAGCTTGATCATGCCTTCGGGATACAGCAGCACGTGGGCATTCTGCGCCGCCTCCCATTGCAGCTTGAAGCGGCGGTCGATGGCCGGCCGCGTCCCGCCGGTGACCGCATGCGGCGTCACGCGCCCCTCGCCGGCTGCGCCGTCTCGAACGCGCCGGGCGCCATGTAGCGCAGCGCCATGGCGTCGTTCATCTCCCAGAGCACGTCGAGCTTGAACTTCAGGATCTCGATGGCCCGCTCCTGCATCGGCCGCGTGTTGAAGTGGTCCAGCGTGAAGGTGAGGCCGAACTCCACGTCGCGCCGCGCCTGGCTGACGCGGCTCTGAAAGTAGCGCAGACCCGCCGAGTCGATCCACGGATAGTGGTCCGGCCAGTTGGCGAGCCGTTGCTTGTGGATCTCTGGCGCGAACAATTCCGTGAGCGAGGAGCACACGGCCTCCTGCCAGGGCGCGCGCCGCGCGAAGTTCACGTAGGCATCGACCGCGAACCGCACGCCGGGAAGGACCTCGCGGAGGTCCTCCACGGATTGCCGCGCCAGTCCCACCGCTTCCGCCAGCCGCAGCCACGATTCGATGCCGCCCGGATCGTCCCCGTGGCCGTCATGGTCCAGAATGCGCTGCACCCAGTTGCGCCTCACCGTGCGGTCGGGACAGTTCGACAGGATGGCCGCGTCCTTGACGGGAATGCTGATCTGGTAATAGAAACGGTTGGCCACCCAGGCGCGGATCTGCTCGCGGTTCGCGCCGCCCTTGTTGAGCATCACGTTGTAGGGGTGGTGGATGTGATACGACTTTCCTTGCGCCAGCAGCTGCGCCTCGAACTCCTCGCGGCTCCACGGCGCCTCCGGGATGCGGGTATCTTGGGTCACAATACGATCTCCATTCCGTCCCTGGCGGTTTCGACCGACCGCTCTCGGAGCTCGGCGCTCTCGGCCGAATCCTCGTCCAGGATCGGGTTGGTATTATTGATGTGAATCAATATCTTCCGGGTGGCCGCCGGCAGCAGCGCCAGCCACTCCAGCATGCCTCCCGGACCGCTCTGCGGCAAATGACCGATGTCCTTCGCGCGCTTGCGGGAGATGCCGAGGCGGATCATTTCATCGTCGGTCCAGAAGGTGCCGTCCACCATGACGCAGGCGGCGCCCTGCATCGCCTCCCACAGCCGGCCGTCGATCTCGGCCAGCCCCGGCGCATACACCACGCTGCGGCCCGTGGCTTCGTCGGTGATGACGAGCGCCAGATTGTCGCCGCTCACCGGCGATTCGCGGTTTGGAGAATACGGCGCGGGCTTGCTCGCCACCGGCAAGGCGCGCCAGCGAATCTTCGGCACCGGCTCCATGGTGAACTCGCGGTCGAGTTCGATGCGGCGCCGGTCGACTCCGCAGAAGTGGCCGAGCACCCGCAGGACCGGATTGCCCTGGGTGAGATCCGCAAACGTGCTGTCGCTGCACCAGATGGGCCACGGACGCCCCGATTCGCGCAGCATGTAAAGCCCCGTGGTGTGGTCGACCTGACCGTCCACCAGGATGATCGCCGCGAGGGCGCTGTCGCGAAGCGAACGATGAGGCTGAAGATCGGGGGTGGCCTGCAGCTGCGTCAGGATGTCCGGCGAGGCGTTCACCAGGACCGACTCGACCCCCGCGCTACCGGTCACCGCGATCGACGATTGAGTGCGCCGCGTCCCTCGCAACGTGCCGGCGCGGATGCCGGCACAATTCCGGCAGTTGCAGTTCCATTGTGGAAAGCCGCCGCCGGCGGCGGAACCGAGGACACGAATTTTCACGTCGAGGCAGGCGTGCCGGTCGGGCAGGTCGAAGTGGGCGCGCCGCCCGGGGGACGGCGCGTCCGGTCAGCGTCTAGCGAGTCGAAATGTACATCGTGATTTCCATGCCGAACCGATAGTCGATGGCATGCGGGGTTTCCCATTTCATCGGCGAATCTCCTTCGTTGGTCGAGGCTCCCATGATCCACGGAGGACCCGGACGCCGAATCAACAGCATCATGAAATTCGCCTCATGATTTTCATGAGGTTGGGGCGGGCTGTATTATGTCAGCACGTCGGCGTTTGCTACCATGCGTCGAATGAGACTGCGGACGCGCTTGAATCTCGTGGTGGCCGGGCTCAGCGCCACGTTCGTGGTCGTTCTCATCGCCGCGGAGATCCAGAGTACCCGGGCCTCGGTGCGCGAGGAGATCGAGGCCGCGAACCGCGTTGCTTCGCAACTATTGGGCCAGCTGGCCTCGATCTACTCCAATATCGGCGGCCCGAACCTGGTGCTTGAGTTCCTGGAACAGACCGGCAGGGTGCGCGCCAATGAAATCAGCCTGGTGACGAACTCGGGGACCGTGCTCTACCGGTCGCCGGAAGCGACCTACAAGGCCGGGCGGGAGGCGCCCGCGTGGTTTTCCCGGCTGCTGGCCCCGCAGGCGAGCAAGGTCGCCTTCCCGCTGCGCGGCGGCTTGCTGCTGGTGATCGAGGCCCAGCCTTCACGTGCCGTACTGGACGCCTGGGACGACATCGTGCGCCTGTCCGCCATCAGCGCCGCCATGTTCATCGTCATCAATGCCCTGGCGTTCTGGAGCGTCGCACGCGCGCTCAAGCCCTTTCCCATCATTGCCGAGGCCCTGAATCGCATTCAGCAGGGTTCGCTGAGCCACCGGCTGCCGCCGCTCCCCGGAGACGAGGCGAGCACCATCGGCGTCGCCTTCAACCGCATGGCGCAGGCCGTGGAGGACAAGGTGCAGGCGGAGCGCCAGGCGCGCGACGCGGAGGCGAAGCTCGAGGAGCGCCGCGAAATGTCCTCCCTTGCGGACCAGCGGGTGGAGGAGGAGCGGCGCCTGATCGCGCACGAATTGCACGATGAATTCGGCCAGTCGGTCACGGCCATCCGCAGCCTCGCCCTGGCGATCGCCGCCCAGACCGACGGGCGCGACAATTCCACCGCGGGAATCGCGCGAATGATATCGGACGAGGCGGCACGTCTGTACGATGCCATGCATGGCCTCATACCCAGACTCGCGCCGCTCACCCTCGACACCCTCGGGCTGGCGGCCTCCCTCGAGGATCTGGCGCGCGACTGGCAGCGGCGGCACCCGGCCGTGGCCTTGACGCTGCACCACCGGTTGCCGCCGGATCTCGGGCCCAGCATCACGCTGGCGATCTATCGCGTGGTCCAGGAAGGCGTCATCAATGCGCTGCGCCATGCCCAGGCCAAGCGCGTGGACGTCGAGGTGCACGGCGACGCGCAGCACCTGGTGGTGACCGTGACGGACGACGGAATCGGCCTGCCGCAGGACTGGTCGAGGCCCGGTCATTTCGGGCTGCGGGGCCTCACCGACCGCGTCAAGCAATTGGGCGGTTCGGTCGAGATCGGCAACAATCCGGCGGGCGGCGCCCGGGTCACCGCCGACATTCCGCTGCAGGAGGCAACCGCATGATCCGCGTGCTCCTGGCGGACGATCATGCCGTCGTGCGCATGGGATTCCGGCTCCTGCTGCAGTCGAATCCCGACGTCACCGTCGTGGCCGAGGCCGAGTCCGGCGAGGCCGCCTGCCAGATGTATGCCGATCTCGCGCCCGACGTCACGATCCTCGACATCGCCATGCCGGGCATGGGAGGCCTGGAGGCGCTGCGCCGCATTCGCACGCGGCACCCGCAGGCCAGGATCCTCGCCTTGTCGGCGCACGACGACCTCATCCATGCGCGGCGCACGCTGCAGGAAGGGGCCCTCGGGTTCCTCTCCAAACGCAGTGCGCCGGAGGCCCTGCTCGAGGCGGTGTCGACCGTCGCCGCCGGCAACCGCTACATCGAACCGTCGCTGGCGCAGAAGCTCGCCATCGCGGAATTCGACGGCGGAAACCAATCCCCCGTGGATCAGCTCTCGGAACGAGAGTTCGAGGTCTTTGTGCGTCTCGCGGGCGGCGCCACGGTGCAGCGAATCGCCCAGGACCTCAAGTTGTCGGCCTCGACCGTCGGCACCCATCTGTACAACATCAAGCAAAAGTTGAACGTGGCCAATCAATCGGAACTGACCTTGATTGCGATCCGCCACGGCCTCATCGAGGCATGACGCAAGGCGCGCGCTCCCGCATCCAACCATGCCGACCCCACCTCCAGGAGACCGCGGCCCGGGCGGGCCGCTCGCCGGCGTCAAGATTCTCGACTTCACGCGCGTGCTCTCAGGCCCGTATTGCACGGCGCTGCTCGCCGACCTGGGAGCCGACGTGGTGAAAGTCGAATCACCGCAGGGCGACGAGTACCGCCACATCGGACCGTTCCGCAACGGCGAGAGCGCGCTCTTTCAGCTCGTCAATCGGAGCAAGCAGAGCATCGCGCTCGACCTCAAGTCCCCGCCCGGACGGAGCCTCGCCGCGCGGCTCGCCGCTCGGGCCGACGTCCTGGTCGAGAACTTCCGGCCCGGAGTGGCGGCGCGGCTCGGCCTCGGGTACCCCTCGCTGTCCGCGCGGAACCCAGCCCTCGTTCACGCGAGCATTTCCGGCTTCGGTCAGTCGGGAGCGCTGCGCGAGCTGCCCGCCTTCGACCTGGTGGCCCAGGCCATGTCGGGCTTCATGGCATTGACCGGCGAGCCGATGGGCCCGCCGATGAAGGCCGGGGAATCGATAGGGGATCTCGCCGCCGGACTGTTTTGTTCCTGGGCCATCCTCGCGGCCCTGTTCGAACGGGCGCGGACCGGACGCGGGCGGCAGATCGACGTGGCCATGGTCGATGCGCTGATAGCGATGCTGCCGACTGCCGTGGCCCAATGGATGTTCGGCGCGGCGCCGCCCATGCGCAACGGCAATCGGCATCCGATTTCGACTCCCTTCGGCGTCTATCCCTCGAGCGACGGCTACGTCGTGATCTGCGTGCTCTCCTCCGGCCAGTTCGCGGCGCTCACGGCCTGCATCGGGCGGCCCGAGCTGGCCGCGGATCCGCGATTCGCGAGCGACGAGCTGCGGACCCGCCATGAACCTGAGATTACGGCCCTGCTCACGAACTGGTCGCGCTCACTCAGCGTCGCCGAGGCACTGGAACGGCTGCATGCCGCGGGGGTGCCGGCGTCGCGGGTGGAGTCTCCCGAAGAAGTATTTGCGGGCAGCCACGTGCGGGAGCGGGCGGTGCTGTCGACGATCGTGCATCCGTTGCTCGGGGCCATTCCGGCCATGGAGCAGCCGGTGCATTTCGCGGGCTTGGACCGCGGACGGCAGCGACCGGCTCCTGCATTGGATGAACATCATGAGGTCGTGATCGAGCGCTGGCTGGGCGATGTCGACGAAAAGGAGAGGATTCATGACTCACCGTGAGCCGCCTGCCGATGAGTCGGTGCAGACTGATGTCGACCTCGCGGCCGTCGAGAGCGTCAAGCGCGTGGCGCGGGAGGTGCTGGCCCCGATGGCTCAGGTGACGGACGCGCGCGCGGAATTTCCGGTGCGCCAGATGGGGGCTTTGGGGGATCTCGGGGCCATGGGCATGAACCTGCCGGCGCAATGGGGCGGAGCCGGCCTCTCGGGCGAAGCGCTCTCCGAGTGCGTCGAAACCATCGCGGGAGCCTGCGCCTCGACCGCGTCCGCCCTCACCGCTCACTTCCTGGCCACCGACGCGATCCTCCTCGGCGGAGACGACGCGCAGCGCGCGCAATACCTGCCCGATGCGGCGGCCGGCCGCCGGCTCGGGGCCTTCGCGCTCACCGAGCCCCGCGCGGGGTCGAATCCGGCCGACATGCGCTGCCGCGCCACGACCTGCGAGCACGGCTATCGAATTCAGGGAGTGAAGCACTTCATCTCCAATGGCGGCATCGCAGACTTCATCGTCGTGTTCGCGATCACCGACCCGGCGGCGGGCCACAAGGGGATCAGCGCCTTCGTGGTCGACAAGGGCACTCCCGGGTTCACGGCAGGCGGTCCCGAGGCCACCATGGGGCTTCGAGGCGGGCATATATTCGAGCTCCATTTCGATTGCACCGTGCCGGCTGCGCAGCGGCTTGGCGCGGAGGGCAGCGGATTCAGGACGGCGATGAAGGTGCTCGACAACGGGCGCATCGAAGTCGCCTCGATGTGCGTCGGCATCGGGCAGGCCGCCCTGGATGCGGCGCTGCGCTGGGCCCGGGAGCGCAACGTGGGCGGGCAGCCCCTCGGCGAATACCAGGGGATTCAGTGGATGCTCGCGGACATGGCCACCGAATTGCGCGCAGCGCGGCTGCTCACGCTGGACGCGGCGCGCAGGCGACGCGGTGCGGGCCGCTTTTCGCTGGAGGCCTCCATGGCGAAGCTTCATGCCTCGGAGGCGGCCGGACGCGTCGCGGACCGGGCCTTGCAGATCCATGGCGGCTATGGATACACCACGGGCCTCGCGCTCGAGCGCCATGTGCGGGATCTGCGGATCATGCGGATCTATGAAGGATCTTCGGAGATCCAGCGCACGATCATCGCGCGCACCTTGCTTGCGGACGCGCCATGAGATCGGCGCGCACCGCCTGGGCGGCCGCCGGGTGTACCGCGCTGCTCATCGCCTCACACGCGCTGGCGGCCGGATCCGCTCCCGCAGCCGAACCCGCGGCGGACGCCGGTGCGGCCCAAGAGTCCGTCGATCGGGAATTCGCGCTCGCCGCACCCGAGATCGACCGGCTGAATGCCCTTCTGCAAGCCGAACTGGCGCGGATCATGTCGGGCTCGGCCGAATCGCCGCCGCCGGAGATCGCCAAACTGATGAGCGCGGGAGGGGCGAAGCCGGCTCTCGGCGATACCAGCGTGCCGCTGCACCTGCGGCTGATCGAGCGCAAACGGCGCGAACTCGCCGCCGCCGTCAACTGGGCGCGCGCGACCTCGGGCCACTGCGGCGACCCGCAATTCGGACCGCCGCAACTCGTCGATCCTGAATTCCGGGAGCACATGCACGCGGTGCTGAAATGCCGCCGCACGGAACTCGACCGCTACCAGGCCGGAATGCACAAGCTCAACACCGATCGGGAGGCCAGCGTGCAGGCGCTGAAGCTGCCGGCGGCCGTCCAGGAGAAGATGTCGGCTCAGGCGCGCGAGGCCACCCGGCAGCAGGACGCCGCGCTCGGGCCAATTTACCGCAACCGGCGGGCCACGTTCGATGCGATCGACAACTTGATCACGTTCATGGACTCCCATCCGGCGCAATTCCTGAACAACCGGATTCAATTCGAGAACGATGCCGACCGGTTTCCCGCGCAGGCGCTGATCGATCGCTTCACCGAGGCGGCTCGGCTGCCCCAGTAGGGTGCGCGGAGCCCGCGCCCGCCTCGGCGCGGTCGAACCACTCCCAAACCCGCTGCGGCGACTCGACCATGACATTGTGTCCGCCAGGACAAAGGTCCACGGCTGAAGGCTGCAGAGCGCGCAGTTGGTCGAGCGACACGATGGCGTCGGTGGCGCCGCGCGCGAGGTGCACCGGACAGGCGGCGCTCGTGATGAGCGCCGTCAGGGGCGGGATGCCCGCATCGTTCGCTTCCGGGTCCATGGACAGGCGCCAGGCGCCCGCCTCCTCCGTGACGCCGCGGGACAAGAGCGGCGACCCGGCCTCGGCCAGCCCCTGAAGGCCGCTCACTTTCAGATATCGCGCCCAGGCGCCGGCCGCATCGGCGAATTGCCGGGCCGGGCGCGCGGCCAGTTCCGCCATGGCCGCGACGTCCGATTCGGGCCATGAGCATTTGACGCCCAAGGCCAGCACGCGGCTCGGCGAGACGGCGAACCAGCGCGACGCGAGGGCCAATCCGATCACACCGCCCAGGGAATGACCGAGGACGACCAGCCTTCCGCCGGCTTCCCGTGCCCTGATCGCCTGCGCCACCGCCGCCGCGGTCTGCCCCGTCCGGTAGCCACCGACCAACCGCTCCGATCTTCCGTGGCCGGGAAGATCCAGCGTCAGCCATCGGCCGCTCCAATGGGCCGCAACCGCGTCCAGCGCCGGCCGCCACACCGCTCCGGTGGCCCCGAGGCCATGCAGCAGCACCAGCAGATCGGCACCCACCCCTCCCTCCTCGGCGTAGAGCATCAGATGATTCCTCAGCGTGCGTGGATCGGCAGGGTCTGAAAGCCGCGGAATCGCGCGCGGCCGCCGCGAACGGCGGGCCCGGCCGGCCGGTATTCCGGAAAGCGCCTCAAGAAGCGCGAAATCGCCACCCGTCCCTCCAGGCGCGCGAGGCTCAATCCGACGCATTGATGCGGCCCGGTTCCGAAGGCGAGATGCCGGTTGGGGGTTCGTGCAAGGTCGAGGCGGTCCGGACGTTCGAATTGATCCGGGTCCCGGTTGGCCGCTCCGATGCACAGGTTCAAATGAGCGCCGGCCGGCAGCCGGGTTTCGCCCAACTGCGTTTCAGTCGTGGTGCGCCGGTTGCCCAGTTGATTCGAGCTTTCAAAGCGCAGGACCTCCTCGACTGCGGTCCTGGCGAGATCCGGGTTCGCGAGCAGCGCGCGGCGCTGATCCGGCCAGTCGATCAACAATTGCAGGCCGTTGCCGATGAGGTTGGTCGTGGTCTCATGGCCGGCGTTCAGGATGAAGATGCAATTGTGCAGGAGTTCGGACTCGCTGAGCGTGGTGCCTCCGTATTCATCGGCGAGCAGGCGCGTCAGCACGTCGCGCGACGGATCCTTGGGGACGCGCCGCCGGTCGGCGACCAGCCCCTCGAGATAATCCAAGAAGTCCCGCACCGCCTCATTCCCGGCGCGCAGCATGCCCGCACTCGGCAACGGCTCCAATGCGCTCAAGATGGCGAGCGACCAGCCGCGCAGCGGCGCCCGATCGCCGCGCGGAACGCCGAGCAGATTGCCGATGATCTCGACTGGAATGGCCGAGGCGAAGTCGGCGATCAGGTCGCAGCCGCCCGCCGACTCGATGCGGTCCAGCAATTCCTCCACCGTTGCGACCAGGCCGCCCTCCAGATCGGCGATGGCCTTCGGCGCCAGCGCGCCGGTGATGATCCTGCGAACCCGGGTATGCAGCGGCGGGTCGTTGAACACCAGGCTGGTGGTGTGGTGCTCATAGAGCGGCGAATCACCGAACTTGGGCTTGAACTCGATCCTCTTGTCCGAGCTGAACGTCGCGGTGTCGCGATAGACGCGCTCCAGATCCGCGTAGCGCGTCAGGAAGTAGCCGCCGTCGGGCAGCTCGAACACCGGCGCCAGCGAGCGCAGGGCCGCATATACCGGATAAGGATCCTCGTAGAAGGACCTCGGCAACGCCCGCAGATCGAAGTCACGGATGTTCATGTCGATCGGCACAATTATGGCATACGCCCTTCGGGCGTATGATGGCCGGGTCGTGCGATGGAGGCCCCGCAATGAATCAACCGGCACCGTATCGCATCGGAAGGTGGCTGCCGTCGGATCACCGGATCCTCAATGACTGGGTCCGGGCGCTCGTCACGGACGTGCACGCCGCACAGCGCCCGCTGCACCCGCTGGTGCAGGAATTGCAGGACCTCATCGAGGGCGATGCGCATCTGTACATGCGGGCCCACCAGATGTTCACGCAGATCCCGAAGAAGGCGCCGTACGACAGGAGTCCCACAGGCGAGCCCCAGGTACGCGATTACCGGGTGATGCTCCGCCTCATCTCCGCCGTCATGACGACGGCTCCCGTGTTCGACCGGACAGCGCTGGTCGGCTGCCCCTTGAACGCGATTCTCGACTGGTCCATGGGGACCGAAGGAGGAGTCGCATTTTTCCTGAGCGAGAAGATCAACCGACAGCTGAAGAAAATCCTGGATGAGTGGGGCCGCTTCCTGAGCTCGAAAGATTCCGCCTACGTGTTGAGCACGGACCCTCATCGCGGCTGGTTCGGCAAGGACGCCATGGCGGCCATGCCGGACTTCGAGGCGGATTTCGAGTGCGATCCTGCGAAACCCCACCACGGCTTCGCATCGTGGGACGATTTCTTCACGAGGCGCTTTCGTCCGGGGCGGCGCCCGGTCGCGGATCCCGGCGACGGCGCAGTCGTCGTCAATGCCTGCGAGTCGGCGCCCTACCGGATCGCGCGCGGCGTCAAGGCGCGCGACCGGTTCTGGATCAAGGCGCAGCCCTACTCGATCCGGCACATGCTGGCAAGCGATCCATTCGCGGAGCAATTCGTCGGCGGCACCGTCTATCAGGCCTACTTGAGTCCCTTGAGCTACCACCGCTGGCACTGCCCCGTCGACGGCACCGTGGTGCGGGCCTACATGCGCGAGGGCACCTACTACGCCGAGGCGCTGACGGAGGGCCTCGATCCGGAAGGCCCGAACGAGTCGCAGGGCTATATCGCGGGGATTGCCGCCCGGGCGCTCGTCTTCATCGAGGCCGACAATCCGGACATCGGACTCATGGCGTTCATGGGCATCGGCATGGCCGAGGTCTCGACCTGCGATGTCACCGTATACGACGGCCAGCAGGTCGACAAAGGCGACGAGCTCGGCATGTTTCATTTCGGCGGCTCGACGCATTGCCTGATATTCCGGCCGGGCGTGGACCTCGACTTCGATCTGCACGGGCAGACCCCGGGCCTGCGTTCGTCCAACATCCCGGTCAACGCGCGGATCGCGACGGTCAAATCCGCGGCCCGTTAGGCTTTCAAGACCGAGCGGCGCGCCCGGAGGGGGCCGTCCCGGACGGGCTCTCCCGCCTCGGCGCGAACGCCCCCCTTGAGCCTACATGCTTGATTTTTCATGAGAATGTCATGGGTTAAAATATAGGAAATTCATTGGAAAATTCTTGGGAGTGTGTATCGTTGTCGGCTTGACGCCACAACGATTTCAATTCGGGTCTTTCACCCTCATTCCCTCCGATCAGCGGCTGCTGCGCGGCACGGATCCGCTGTCGCTCGCTCCCAAGCTGTTCGACCTGTTGGTCTTCATGGTCGAGCGCCGCGGCCGGCTCCTGACCCGCGATGAACTCATGAAGGGCATCTGGCCCGACACGGTGGTCGAGGAGAACAACCTCACCGTCAACGTGTCGCTGCTGCGAAAGATTTTGGGGGACGCCCCGGACGGCAAGCCCTACATCGAAACCATCCCCCGGCGCGGCTATCGTTTTCACGCAGACGTGAGCGAGCTTGCCGGCGGCGAGCACTCGAGCTCGGCTGCGGATGCCGCCATGGTGCCCGAACCGGCCGCGGCGCCCATTCCGCCAGGCGTGGCCGGCGGCGGCCCGGCGACCCAATGGTATCGCATCGCTCTGATCGTCCTGGGCTTAGGTGTCGGCCTCGGCGTCTACCTCACCATGCGCCCGCTGAGCCAGGACTCGCCCTCCGCGGCCGTCGGCGCCAGCGCGTTGCGGAACCTGGCGGTCCTGCCCTTCCAGAATTTGAAGGGTGCGGACTCCGATAACTTTCTGGGATTCGCATTGGCCGATGCCGTCATCACCCAGCTGGGCTACGTGAGTCAGCTGAGCGTTCGCCCTTCCTCCGCCGTGGCGCGGTTCGATGCGCCGGCGCTCGACCTGCCGAAAATCGCGGCCGACCTCAAGGTCGACACCCTGCTCACGGGTACCTACCTCCACGAGGGCGACGACCTGCGGCTCAGCGTGCAACTCGTGGAGAGCAACTCGCAGCGCATGCTGTGGAGCGACACCATCAATCTCAAATATCAGAACCTGATGACCGTCCAGGACCGCGTGGCCCAGGAGATCGTGGCGGGATTGCAGGTGCCGCTGTCGGCGCCCGAAGCGGCACGAATGTCGCAGCAGCGTTCCGCGAAGGCCGATGCCTACGAGGAGTATCTCAAGGGCGTCGACTTCTACGCCATGAGCCGATTCGAGCAGTCCATCCAGTCGTTGGAGCACTCGGCCAAGCTGGATCCGGATTATCCGCAGACCTGGACCATGCTGGGGCGCGCCTACACCACCAACGCGTCATTGCAATTTGGAGGGGCCCGGGACTACGAAAAAGCGCGATTTGCCTACCAGAATGCGCTGCGCCTCGATCCAGCCCAGATCGAGCCGCGCGTCTACATGGCGAACATGCTCACGGACACGGGGCGCGTGGAAGATGCCGTACCCCTGCTGCAAGCCGCCTTGAAGCTGAATCCGAATTACGCCGAAGCCCTTTGGGAGATGAGCTACGCCTACCGCTTCGGGGGCCTGCTGGCGGAATCGGTCGCGAGCGCGGAACGCGCGCGCCGGCTCGACCCGAGCGTCAAGCTCAGCAGTTCCGCGATCAACGCCTACCTGTACCTGGGCCGGTACGATGAGTTTCTGGCGAGCCTGCCCTCGCAGGGCGCGGGCGCATACATCCTCTTCTATCGCGGGTTCGCCGAATACCATCTCGGCCGCAACGCCGATGCGCTGCGGGACTTCGACCGCGCCTACGACCTCGACCCCTCGTTCCTGCAGACCCAGGTGGGCAAGGCGCTCAGCTATAAATTGCAGGACGATCCAACCCATGGCATCGCGCTGCTGCACGAGGTGGCGGAGCAGCTGCTGCGCAAGGGGGTGACCGACGCCGAGGGGATCTACAAGGTCGCGCAAGGCTACGCCCAGCTCGGCGACCTGCCCTCCGCGCTCAGCGTACTCGACAAGAGCGTGGACGGCGGCTTCTTTCCGTATCCGTACATCGAGCGCGATCCATTGCTCGAGCCGATCCGCGCCGCCCCCGCCTATCCCGCCATTCTCGAGAAGGCCCGTCAGCGCTACACGCAGTTCAGGACGCGATTCGCGTCCGATGCCCCGGCCGGGTGAGCCGGTCCGGCCTCGAGGGCCGCGCCCCGCGGCGCAGGCGCAGCCCTAGGGGTCTGCGCCTGCGCGCGGGAACCTCAGCCGGGTTTCGGCCTATTTATAGACTGCGTTCGTGCGGCTCAGGAAATCGCGGTGCGCCGAGAAATCCACCATCGAGCCGAACGCCGGCCCGGCGAAGGGACTCTCCTTCAAGGCTTCGGTCAAGGCCGCGGACACCTTGTCCAGGCCTTCCGCGGTTGCCGAGATGTAGTCCAAGAAGAAGTAGTCGGGCGACTGCGTATGAATGCTCTCTTCGTCGATCTCGTACTCGACAATCGAGCCGTTGGCCAACAGCTTTTCCATCAGGGGCACGATGAAGTGCTTGCTGACCGTCTCGACGGCGTCGTTCGGGGCGTCCGCCTTGAGCTTGTAAACGGCGGTATGCGTGTAGGCGCCTTTGTAGGTTCCCGGACGCCAGTTGTAGAAACGCGCGACGTAGAGGCCGTCGGAGTGCTTCGTGGCGCTCTCGAACACGGGCGAGGTCGCCGATCCGCTCTTGTACATCTCGTCCAGGAGGTTGAGCACGCCGGCCATCGACATGGCGCTCCACCAGCCGTCGTGCGTCATGCCGTCGGGCTGATGAATGAGATTCTCGTCCCCGCCGTAGCCCACCAAGGACCCGTTGGCGATGGCATTGTCCAGGATCTTGCCGCTGGCCGCGTTGCCCTTCGCATACTCGGCCCAGCGGGCGCGTGGAATCTCCCAACTGGCCTGATACGTGTACATCGGAGGCTTTTCCTTCACTTCCGCCATCTGGGCTTTCGCCGCGGGCGCGGCGAGGCCCAATGCCAGCCCCAAGCAAAGTCCAACGATCGTTCCCGACGTGGTCGTTTTCATCGCGAGTCCCCCAGGTTGTTTTTGCCGAATTCGCTGTTATTCGAGTCAGTGGGCGCAGGGACTATAGCACGCTCGAACGCGACTCCGGCCGCGGCTGCCCGGGTCGCGAAACGACCCGGGCGCTGCTGCCTGTTGGAACGGCCTTGCCGGGCCGGGGCGGTCCCGGCAGGGCTTCAGCCTATTTCCCGCCCAGGTGGTACGTCAGATCGATTCCGAAGGTCAGCGGCTGCGACATGGCGGTGCGGTTGAAGGTCCCCACGTTCACGTTGATGGCCGGCGAATTCGTCAGGAGTGCCACCCGATTGGTCGCGTTGTCGACGAAGAGCAGCGCCGACCAGTGACTGGCCTCGACTCCCGCCCGGATGTTCGTCAAGTCGTAGGCAGGCAGGTAGTTGGCCTGCGCGGTGGTGTCAATGCGCGAGCCGACGTAGTCGTTGTCGAGCCGCCCGATGAATCCGAGCGAATCGTTGATGGGATGGCGGTAGGCGAGCGAAGCAGACGCCGTCACTTCCGGAACGTCCTGCACCCGCTCGTCAATGGTCGTGCCCGGCACCGCGTTCGCGATGTACTGCGCATGCGTCCAGCTGCCGTTCACCGTGGCGATCAGCCCGGGAAACACCACGGCATTGACCTCGAGCTCGGCGCCGTAGATGTGCGCGTCGCCCGCGTTGCCGGTGAACGGAAAGCCGCAGGAGAGCGGGATGTTCTGCTGGATGTGCTGCCAATTCTCGAAGTAGGCCGCGGAGTTGACCGTCACCCGGCCCTCGCTGTCGCGGAATTTCTCGCCGAGCTCGTAGCTCCACACCTTGTCGGGCTTGAAGCCGGGAGGCGCGGCGCTCAAGCCGATGGCTTCCAGATTCGCGAGACACCCGGTGGGTCCGCTGCCCAGCGCGCCCGTGACCGGAATGGGCTGGTTTCCGCCGCCGGGCCGGAAGCCCTGCGATGCCGTCCCGTACACCATCAAGTCCTTGTCGACCTGGTAGGAAAGGTTCAGCTTCGGAGTGACGCCCGAATCCTTCTCACCGGTCGAAAAGTAATCGTAGGAGCTGTTGCCGGACGAACTCAGCCATCCCGACACCGCCGTATTCACGGTGCCGTGGTAGTAGTAGCGGCGCAGGCCCGCGGTGGCCGTGAACTGATCCAGGAAGGTGTAGGACGCTTCGCCGAAGAAGGAGTTCTGCAGGATCTTCGTGGGCTGGTACTGGGTGAAGCCATCCCCCGTGCCGACCACCGGCACCGCCTCGGGCGTGAGGACGAACAGGTCCCAGTCGGACTCGAAGTCCTGATAGAAATAGCCGACCAGCCATTTGAGATTGGAGTCGCCCGTCGACGTCAGGCGGATCTCCTCGCTCTTCTGCTTCGACTTGTCGTCCTCGAGCGAGGTCGGGGAGTTCGGCCCGATGCCGCCGTCGGCGGGATAGAGCGGGAAGTAGCCGAAGGACGGGGTCAGCACCGTCGCGATTTCCTCGGCGCCGTCCTGTTGCAGCTGTTCGTCGCGGTTCCAATAGGACGTCGTCGAGGTCAGGTCGGCAAATCCGAAGTGGTACTGGACATTGAGGCTGCCGATGTCGATGCGGTCCGCGAACGGCTCCGGCGCGTTGAACGGCTGGTAGTTCGTATCCGTCCCCGGCTGGCTGTCGATGAGGCTGAGCCCGTCCTGCGTGATTTTCTGGTACATGAAGGAAGGCGCGATCGACAGCTGATCGTTCACCTTCCACAGCAGCGCGGCGCGAACGCTGGTCATGACCTCATCGTTGACGTCGTGAAAATCGGCCGCGATCGGCGCGGCCGCCACGTCGCCGCGGGTGGCCGAGTTGATCGGAGCAGGAAAGTCCCCCGGCGCGATGACCTTGCGGTCGATCCAGCCGCTCAAGTGCTCCTGCGAGCCGACGATGCGCAACGCCAGCGAGTCGGACAGCGGCAGATTGACCATGGCGTTTTCGCCGTTGTTCAGCGTGTTGCCGCCGTCAGTGTGTCCGGCGATCAATTCGCCGGATGCATCGAAGGCACTCGGATCCGGGGCGTTGGGAACCAGCTTGATCGTGCCGCCCATGGAGCCGGAACCATAGAGCGTGCCTTGCGGGCCGCGCAGCACTTCGATGCGATTGAGGTCGTACAGGTTGGGGTCGATGACGACCTTGCCGTTCTGTGCCGACGCAGGCGCCGTCAGCGGCACGTCGTCGAGATAGAAGCCCACCGTGGATGAATTGCCGCCGGAGGAGGTCATGCCCCGCATCTCGAGTTCCGTCTGTCCGGGCCCGCTGCTTCTCATGGAGACGCCAGGCACGGATTGCACCACCGAACTGATGTCCGTGATGCCGCGCTCTCCGAGGTCCCGCCCCGTGAGCGCCGTGATGCTGATCGGCGTGTCTTGCACGGTCGACACGCGCTTCTGCGCCGTGACCACGATCTCTTGCAGCTGGTCCGATTTGGTCTCCTGCTGCGCCACGGCCACGCCGCTCACGCCCAACAGCGCCGTAGCCGGAACGATAGTCAGAACCTTGCCCCAGTTCATTATTCGCATGAAATCTCTCTCGTTGGATTCTGGAATGGAACCAATTGTGGGCAGAATGCTACACCAGAATCCAGTGCCATGCACCATTAAGGTGCTGTAAGTCATTGGTCAAAACCCGGATTTCCGCCAAACCCGAGTCTTGTCGCCCGACATCCCAGGCATCTGATGCTTTTTGGCAACAGCGAGAATCACAATCCGGCGCCGCTTGGCGCGCACCATGCGATAGGATCGGAGCCGAGGATGCGCGGCGGACGAATGAGCATGTTGAAACGGCTTGCGGCCTGGATCGATGGAATCGACCGGGCGATCAGTATCGAGGACCTTCGGCGGATCGCCCGCCGGCGCTTGCCGCGCATCCTGTTCGACTACATCGACGGCGGCGAGGGCGATGAATCCGGTCTGCGCCGAAACCTGGAGGCCTTCCACGCCTACAGCTTCAGACCGAGATATCTCGTCGACGTCTCCGCGCGGAGCCTCGAGACGCGGCTCTGGGCCCGCAGCTACTCGGCGCCCTTCGGAATCGGCCCGGTCGGGCTTACCGGATTGTTTCATCCCAAAGGCGAATCCCTGCTCGCGCAAGCCGCGATCGCGGCGGGTATACCCTATGTCTTGTCCGGCGCGAGCATCGCATCGATCGAAGAGGTCGCCAAGGCCGCCCGCACGAATGTGTGGTTTCAGCTCTACCCGGCGCGCGATTCGAAGGTCACTTTGGACATGGTGGCGCGTGCCGAGCAGGCGGGGATGGAGGCTCTCGTCGTGACGGTCGACCTGCCGGTGCCCGCCAAGCGCGAGCGGGACCGGCGCAATCGTTTCGAGTTCGACGCCACGATGTCGCTGTCGCGCCTGCTCGACGGCATCGCCCACCCGCGCTGGGCCTCGTGGTACCTCATGCACGGCGGAATTCCCGCGTTCGGCACCTGGAGCCGGTACGCCCGCCCGCGGGCGCCGGCCCGCGAGGTTGCCGAGTACGTGGCCGCGCACTCCCATGCGCCCCAGCTCTGGCGCGACCTCGAAGCGTACCGGCGCGCCTGGCCGCGCAAGCTGGTCCTGAAGGGAATTCAGCACGCCGAGGATGCGGCGAGGGCGGTGAGCAGCGGCGTCGACGGCCTCATCGTGTCGAACCACGGCGGCCGCCAGCTCGGGCGTCTTCCCGCGGCGATCGACGTCCTGCCCGAGATTCGCGAGGCCGTCGGCGGGCATCTTGCGGTCATGGTCGACGGCGGCGTGCGGCGCGGCGCGGATGTCGCGATCGCCCTGTGTCTGGGCGCCGACTTCGTATTCCTGGGAAGGGCGCCGATCTATGGCCTTGCGGCCGGCGGACTCGCCGGCGCATCGCGCGCGATCGAGATACTCCGCGAAGAGCTCGATCTGACCATGGGCCAGATCGGGCTCAACCGCATCGGCGACCTGCGAAGCAACGTTCTCCTGGAGCACCGGTCACGCGCCGGCGGTCCACTCCTCCGCGGAATGCCAATGACGGCTGATGGAGACCCCCGCGGCCACGAGGAGCGCCACGCCCGCCGCGAGCGCGGCGGCAACGCCGAACCGGGCGATTAGCATCGCACCCGCAGCGGCCCCGCCGAACATCATCCCGGCGCCCGCCAGTCTCCGCCGCAGTTGCGACCCGCTCCCGCCCGCGAGCGTCGAATCGGCTGCGAGACCGGTCAAGGTCAGCGTGAGTACGGTTGTGGTCAGATCCGGAACACTGAGCCGTCGAGCCGTTGCATTTTGCACGCCCATCGTCAGCGCGAGGAAGACGATGAGCAGATAGTGACCCGCCATTTCACCGGAATTCCACGTCACGATGGACACGGCGAGCGCCGCGGCCGTGAGCACGACCTCGACGCAGATCGCGACCGCCAAGAACCGTGCGCGATGCCGGCCCATCCCCGCGCCGAGCCGCCCTCCCCCGAGGGCCCCGGCCAGGAACGCGGCGACGGCGGCCGCCGAAGCCGGGGCCGAGATGCCGCCGGGATCGGCCACGGCAAATCCGAGAAAAACCACGTTTCCCGTCATATTGGCGACGAACACGTGTCCCAGCGTCAGATAGCTGACCGCATCGACGATTCCGGTGAGGGCGGTCAGGCTCAACAGGTGCAGGCGAAGCGGGCCGTGTCGGTCAATTCTCGGCGAACTGGCTTCTCGGGTCATGGCGTGCGGACTCCCTGACAGGTGGCCCGATGGTGCCTCGCGCCATCGCGAAAAACCAGCCGTCGCCCGGTCCGGCGTTCACGGCTCCTGCGCCGGTGCGGATTTCACGGCTCCTCCGCCGCGAACGTGAGCTGGAACACGGTTCCCTCCCGCCCGTCGACATCCAGGTCGGCGTTCAATTGCTCGGCCAGCGTCGTGACCAGATGCAGGCCAAGCGAGTCGGTCTTGCCGATTTCCGTCTCGGGCGCGATGCCGATTCCATCGTCCGCCACCCGCAGCCGCATGTTGCCGTCCCCGATCTGCTTGATGTCGATCCGCACCGTGCCGTGGCGGCCGTCGGGAAACGCATGCTTCAGTGCGTTGGTGATGAGTTCGTTCAATATCAACCCGCACGGAATCGCCCGGTCGACGGCCAGCACCACATCGTCGATGTCGAGAACCAGGGATACGGTGGAGCGCGAGACGCTGGTTGCCTCGAACACGTTGGCGGCGAGGCTGCGCACGTAGGCCGTGAGCGGCACCCGCGCCTTGTCGTCCGTTTGGTAGAGTTGCGCGTGAATGAGCGCAATCGCCTGGACGCGGGTCTGGCATTCCTCGAGCGCTTCCCGGCTCGAGCCGCCCTTGAGCCTTCTCAGCTGCATACTGATCAGGCTCGAGATGACCTGCAGGTTGTTCTTGACGCGGTGGTGGACTTCCTGCAGCAGGACTTCGCGCTCCTTGAGGCTGGTGGTCAGCTGCGCATTGGAGGCGCGCAATTTGTCCAGCAGCAGTTCCTTCTCCCGCTCGGCATGCTTGCGCCCCGTGATGTCCGCAACCGAGCCCAGGACGAACGTGCCTTCGGCCGTTTGCAGCGGGTTCAGGCCGATCTCGATGGGGATCTCGGAACCGTCCTTGCGCAGCCCGAAAAGATCGCGGCCCCCGCCCATGGGCCGGGCCTTGGGATCGGCGAAGAAGGCGCCTCGAAAGCCCGGGTGGCGTGCCCGAAAACGCTCCGGCACCAGCATTTCGATCGGCCGGCCGATGAGTTCCTGGCGCTCGAATCCGAACAGCTTTTCGATGTGGGCGTTGACGAGCACGAGTTTGCCGCTCTCGTCGATCATGATCATTCCCGTCGGGGCCGCCTCCAATGCCAGCCGGAACTGCTCCACCGACCGCTTGCGTTCCGTGATGTCGACGATGGAGGCCAGCACGAATTCGCCTTCGGCGCTTTTAAGCGGATTGAGTCCGATCTCGATGGGCACTTCGGTGCCGTCCTTTCGCAGGCCGAACAGCTCGCGCCCCGCGCCCATGGGCCGCGCTTCGGGACCGGCCAGGAACGCGCCCCGAAGGCCGGAATGACCGTGACGGTACCGTAGGGGTACCAGCATCTCGATGGATTTTCCCACCAGATCCTCGCGCGGGTACTCGAACAGTTTTTCCACCTGGGCGTTCACCAGGACAATGTGCCCCAGCGCGTCGACCATGATCATTCCGGTGGGAGCTCCCTCCAGCGCCAGCCTGAACCGCTCCGTGGCCTGCAATCGCTCGGTGATGTCGCGCGTGACATGTCCAAAGCCGACGAGCCGCCCGCCGGGATCCCGCAGGGCCGTGATCACGATGCAGGCCCAGAATCCCGTACCTCCCCGTTTCAGGCGCCAGCCCTCGCCTTCGAAACGTCCGTCGCGGCGGGCGATCTCGAGTTCATGCGCGGGTTTGCCGGCCTTCCGGTCTTCGACCGCATAAAAACACGAAAAATGCTCGCCGAGGATCTCCCGCTCCTCGTAGCCGTTGAATCTCTGCGCGCCGCTGTTCCAGGTCAGCACGCGGCCCTCGCCATCCAAAGTAAAAATGGCGTAATCCCGGGCGGCCTCGACCAACAGACGCAGATGCTGCTCACCAACCAGGTCAGGCAGCCCCTTGCGCTTCGCTGCCCTCGGCATCGGCGTCACCCGACGGCGACGGCGCCGTTCGGTGCTCCCAACCGACGGCTGAACTCGCGCGCGGGCGTCGGCCGGCCGAAAAAGTAGCCCTGCGCGGCGAGGCATCCCTGCCCCATGAGGAACGCAGCCTGTTCGGCGGTCTCCACGCCTTCGGCTATGACCTCGATCTGCAGTCCTCGTCCCATGGCGATGATGGCCGTGACCAGGGCGGTGTCCCTCTCGACCAGGCCGAGGCCCTGCAGGAAGGAGCGATCGATCTTGAGGTAATCGATGGGAAATCGTTGAATGGAGGCGAGGCTCGAATAGCCGGTGCCGAAATCGTCGACCGCCAGGCCGATGCCGAGGCGCGACAACTGCTGCAGGATCGCGACGTTCTCGACACGCTGCGTGATGAGCAGGCTCTCGGTGATCTCGAGTACCAGCGCATCCGGTGCGACCCGGACGTCGTCCAGTACGAACGCGACCAGTTCCGGGAACACGGGACGGCGGATTTGGTGGGGCGACACGTTGACGGCGACCCGCAGGTTCGGAAAGCCGCTCTCGCGCCAACCCTTGACCGCGGCGCAGGCCTGCCGCAGCACCCATTCTCCGATCTGCGCAATCAACCCCATGTCCTCCGCGACCTTGATGAATTCGCTGGTGGGAACCGGGCCGATCTCGGGATGCTGCCACCGCACCAATGCCTCGGCCGCAACCACGGTGCCACCCTTCATCTCGACGATGGGCTGGAATTCCAGGCTGAATTCGTTGCGCTCGATGGCGTGGTGCAGGCAGGCCGCGATCTCCAGGCGCCGCTGTCCGCCGCTGTTGAGGCGCTGCGTGTAGAACTGGCTTTGATCTCGCCCACGCTCCTTGGCGTGATACATCGCCGCGTCCGCGGCGCGCATCAGGTGTTCGGCGTCCTCGCCGTCGAGGGGATAGAGGCTGATGCCGATGCTCGCGCTGATGTGCAGTTCATGGCTGTCGATCATGAAGGGTTCGCGCAGCAACTCGAGAATCTTGCCGGCCACGGATTGGGCCGACGAGTTGCCGACCAGGCCCGGCAGGTTGACGACGAATTCATCGCCCCCGAAGCGCGCGACCGTGTCGCCCTCGCGCAGACACGCCTTCAATCGATCGGCCACCAGGATCAGAACTCGGTCGCCCACTTCATGGCCGAGCGAATCGTTGATGTCCTTGAAGCGGTCGAGGTCGACGAAGAGGATGCCGACGCCGTGCTGATTGCGCCGCGCCTGCGTGATGGTCTGCCCGACGCGGTCGCGGAACAGCAGGCGGTTGGGCAGTCCCGTCAGCGGATCATGCTCGGCCAGGTGACGGATGCGTTTCTGCGTGGTGTGCTGCTCGGTGACGTCCCGAAACACCATGACGCCCCCGAGCAGCCGGCCATCGTCATCCACGATGCGCGTCGCCTTGTCGCCGATGGGCACCGCTTGCCCCGACCTGCCCAAGAGGAGGGTGCCGTCCGCGAGCGTCTGCGTCTTGCCGTCCTCGAGCGCGCGCCGGATCGGGTTATCGATGGACAGCCCGCTCTCGTTGCTGCACAGGGGCAGGATCTCCTCCACCGGCCGTCCCACCGCCTCCGCGTCACTCCAGCCGCTCAGCGCCTCGGCCACCGGATTCAGGAACTTGATGTGCCCCGCGGCGTCCGTGATCGCCACGCCGTCGCCGAGCGCGCGCAGCGTGGTCGAGAACCAACGATCCTGTTCGCGCAGCATGGCCTCGGTTTCGTGCTTGTGAAGCGCGACCTCCATGGCACAGCGCAACTCCTGGGCCTTGAACGGTTTGATGAGATATCCATAGGGGTTGGTTTGCTTGGCCCGGAGCAGCGTCCGCTCATCTCCGGTGGCCGTAAGATAGATGATGGGACATCCCTGGCGTTCGCCGATTCGCTGAGCGGCATCGATGCCGTCGATCCCCGAACCGAGACGAATGTCCATCAATATGAGATCGGGGCGCAATTTCGCGCTCTGTTCGATCGCGTCCTCGCCAGAGGCCGCGCGGCCGGCCACCTGATAGCCGAGCGCCCTGATCGTGTCCTCGATGTCGAGGGCGACGATCCTCTCGTCCTCGACGATCAAAATTCGATACGCCGGACCGGCGCCGGGTCGATCGGCGCCCTGCGCGCTACGAGCGTCCGATGGATAAATGCTACGGAAAGCCACGGGCATTCGGCTCACTGCGCATGCGCCATGGTCCGTGGCCGAATGAAATCTGAACTCGCGTGCCCCAACGCATGGCGCCTCCTCGGCCCGATGCACTCGTCGTCTCACGTCGCTTGATAGTGTATGCCTTGTGCGTGACATAATGTGCGAGTCGCATCACAAGCGGGCGCTGCACCATCGCTGCGAAGTCCCTGATATGTAGGGGGAAACCTCAAGTTCGCGCGAGTTCTACGACGCCAATCGACGCGACCGGCGCGACCTGCAGCGGCGATGGGATTTATAATGGATCAATGGCCGATGGCCGGACGCGGTGGCCGGCATGCCAATAAAAAGACACGAAGCCCCATGACAGACCCGATCCTGCTGACGCCCGGACCCCTGACGACCTCCGAGGCCACCAAGGCCGCAATGATGTTCGACTGGGGATCGTGGGACGGCGCATTCAATGCCATGACGGCGACGGTCTGTCGCGATCTGACCGCGCTCATCCAGGCCCAGGACTCGCACGTGTGTGTTCCCCTGCAGGGCAGCGGGACATTCGCGGTCGAAGCGGCGCTCGGCACGCTGGTGCCGCGCAAGGGCAAGGTTCTGGTGCCGGACAACGGCAGCTACTGCAAGCGCATCGTGCGCATCATGAACTGCCTCGGCCGGGAAGTGGTGGTCCTCGCGCACGACGAAAGCGAAGCGGCGGACCCGGCCCGCGTCGATGCGGCGCTTGCCGCCGACCCCAGGATCACCCACGTGGCACAGGTGCACTGCGAAACCGGGACCGGAATTTTGAATCCGCTGCCCGCCATCGCGGACGTGGTCGCCGCCCGGGGCCGCGGCCTGATCATCGACGCCATGAGTTCGTATGGGGCCATTCCCATCGACGCCCGGAGTCTGCGCTTCGAGGCGCTCATCGCCGCCTCCGGAAAGTGCCTCGAGGGGGTGCCGGGCATGGGCTTCGTGATCGCACGCCGGGCCGCTCTCGAGGAGGCCAAGGACAACAGCCAATCACTCGCGCTCGACCTCGGCGACCAGTGGCAGTATCTTCAAAAGACGGGGCAATGGCGCTTCACACCGCCGACGCACGTCGTCGCCGCATTGCGCGCCGCGATCGACCAGTACCAGGAGCAGGGCGGCCAGCCGGCGAGGCTCGCACGCTACACCAGAAACTGCGCGGCTCTCGTACAGGGCATGCGTGAGCTGGGCTTTCAGACGTTCCTGCCGGATACATTGCAGGCGCCCATCATCGTGACCTTCCATTCGCCGCCGGATCCCTCCTATGATTTCCCCGAGTTCTACCGCCGGGTCCGCGCGCGGGGTTTCATACTGTATCCGGGCAAGTTGACGGCGGTCGACACTTTCCGGGTGGGGTGCATCGGCGCGATCGGGCCCGAGGTGATGAATCAGGCCGTGGCCGCGATCGCCGACGTGCTGCGCGAGATGGGGGTTAGGGAGCGGGCGCGCCGATGACCCCAAGGACCGGCTCCTAGGGTTTTGACATCAGGTCGGGCTTGCCGGCGTCGAGGTCGACCGGCACCG
Source organism: uncultured Gammaproteobacteria bacterium (assembly GCA_963707765.1). Taxonomy (GTDB): domain Bacteria; phylum Pseudomonadota; class Gammaproteobacteria; order Steroidobacterales; family Steroidobacteraceae; genus Bog-1198. The sequence continues at coordinate 125,008 of CAVPQZ010000003.1, forward strand.
ACACGTGCTCTTGCACGATCAGCCATTGCCCATGCCGCTTCCGGTACACGTCGCTCACGCGGACCACCACGTCGAACTTCGATCCGTCCTTTCGGGTGTACTGCACCTTCTGAATGCTGTGGCCATAGGCCACCGTGCCCACGACTGTGACGCTGAGATCGGATATCGTGAACCCCACCGGGCCCGGATACGCATCGAACCCGTCCTGCCAATCCTTCCGGTAGTCGTCCCATCCCACATGCTGACGCGGCGGGCCGACATCGAACACGAAGAGGTCCGCGCCCGGTGCATACAATCGCATGATGGCGGGGACGTCCCGCGCCCTGAAGGCGTCGCCGAACCGGGATTCGAGGGCCCGGACGGCCGCCTCGTCGCCCGCGTCCGGCCGGTCGGCGGCTTGCGCAATCGCCGCCATGCCGCCGAGGCCGGCGACCAAGGCTGCGCCTATCAGGCGTGATCCTGCGCTCATGAGGGCTCCTACGTCAGGGCTCCAGGGGCCGGTGGCTCGTTTCCCGGGCCATTTTGAGCGCAATGCCGGTCACGCACAAGGCGCCGACGACGTAGAGCGAAATGCCGAACGTCGTACCGTAGGCACGCAGGATCGTCGCGAACATGACCGGCGCGAGCCCCCCGCCGACGATGCCCACCAGCGTGTAGGCCATCGATGAGCCCGCATAGCGAACGCGGGCGGGAAATTGTTCGGCGATGTACGCCGCCTGAGGGCCGTACATCGCCGCGTGCAGAAAGAAGCCGCCGGCCACGGCAAGCACGATCAGCAGCGGATTCAGGGTATCGAGGATCCGAAAGTAAGCGACCGCCCAGACGACGCTCAACAGGGCGCCGGCTCCGTAGACCGCGCGCCGGCCGAGGCGGTCCGACAGGCCGCCGAAGTACGGGACGCTGAGGGCGTTCACGGCCCCGCCGATCGATACGGCGGTCAACGCCAGCGTGCGGGATTGATGCAGAACCGTCGTCAGATAGGTCAACGTGAACACGATCAGCAGCGAGTACATGACATCGGCACCGATGCGGGCGCCGCCCGCGATCAGCAGTCGGCGCCAATGATCGCGCATCACCTCGCTGATCGGCGCCTTTGCGGTGGCATGACGGACGTGCAACTCGGCAAATGCCGGCGTCTCATCGACGCCCGTGCGGACCCACACGCCGAAGGCGACCAGCAGGACGCTGGCCAGGAACGGAGCGCGCCAGCCCCACGCCAGAAATTGTTCCGGCGACGTGCCCCAGGCGATGATTGCAATGAGCCCGGTGGCAAGCAACGTGCCGAGCGACGGGCCCACCTGAGCCCACGAGGCATTCCGGCCGCGTCGGTCCGCCGCGCCGTGTTCCAGCGACAACAACACCGCCCCCGCCCATTCCCCGCCGAGCGCGGCCCCCTGCACGAACCGCAGCGTCACCAACAGGATCGGGCTCAGGATGCCCACCGTTGCGTAGGTGGGAAGCAGGCCCATCAGTCCCGTCGTCGCGCCCATGATGATCAGCGTGGTCATCAGGACCAACCGGCGCCCGCGCCGGTCTCCCATCCGTCCAAAAACGATCCCGCCCGCGGGCCTGGCGAGATATCCCACGGCGAAGGTCGAAAACGCCAGAATGGTTCCCGACAGCGGATCGAACGACGGGAAGAAAATCCGGTTGAAGACGATCGCCGCCAGCGAGTTGTAGACCGCGAAGTCGTAGTACTCGAGCGTCGTGCCGACCATGCTGGCCGCGGCGATTTTCCTGATGTGCTGCATCGACCGCAGGTGATCGTTGGTGCTTTCGCCGGGAACGCGGGCTAGGGCCCCGTGCCGTAAACGATTCGGCCGCCGAACATCGTCCAAAGGACCTTTGCTTCCTTCACCTCGGCCACCGGAACCGTGAGCACGTCGCGGTCCACGAGCACGAGATCGGCGCGCTTGCCGGGTGCCAGCGAACCGATCTGATCGAGTTGATTGAGCGCCTTCGCGGAATTGCGCGTATAGGCGAAGAGCATGGCCTCGCGCGGCATGCGCTGGGAGGCATCGAGCACGCCCTGTGAACCGATGCGCGTCTCGGCCTGATAGATGGCGAGGAACGGATTGGCCGAGCTCACGGGCCAATCGCTCGCCCCCGCGATGGTGGCGCCGGATTCGAGCATCTCGCGCGCCGGGTACATGCGCGCATGAATGGCCGGATCGATATAGGGCTTGACCTCTTCGTTGGTGGACTCATCGGCGACGGCCCAGAGCAGCTGCAGCGCGGCGATGACGTTGTATTCGGCAAAGCGCGGCACGTCCTCTGCATCGACGAACTGCGCATGCGTCATGGTATGCGGCAGGGTGCTCCGGGGATTGGCGCGGCGCGCGGCGCCGAAGGCGTCCAGCGACGCCTTGACGGCGAGATCACCGATCGCGTGGATGTGTACGGTCAGGCCGCGCCGGTCGGCCTCGACGACCAGGCCGTTGAAGCGCGCCGGGTCGAACAGCAGCGGCGACGACTTGCCGGTGTTGACGTACGGTTTGGTGAGCGCCGCCGTCTGGGACGGGAACTCGACCACCCCGTCGGCAAACACCTTGGGACCGGGAATGACCAGGTTCGGGACGTCCGCGAACTGCCTTCGGAGCGCCTCGACCACGTCGAGCTGCTGCACGCCGTCATTCGGCCGGATGACCGGATATGCGGCGACGTGGGCGGTCAATTCGCCCCGACGGGCGAGTTCCCGATACACCGGCAGGGCGCCCGGATCGGCGGTGGTGAGCGGTTGGTCGCCGCCCACCACGCCGGCCACCGCAGCGTCCAGCCACCCGGTGATGCCCAGCGCATTCATGTACCGCACCCCGGCGCGGCCGAAGGACAGCATCATCTGCGGCGAGGCGGCCGGCATGCTCAGCCTCAAGCGCGTGAGCCCCACGTCGACCACGAAGCCGTTGGGTTCGAAGCCTGCGCCGAATCCGTAGTAGGCCCGTTGAGCCGGCGTCAGCTTGCGCAAATACGCGGGCGTGATGCCCGCCCGGGCGCGCGCCTTGCGGTTGGCCCACCCGGTGTGGCCGTCCGACCCGTACAGGACGAGCGGGACCTTGGCGAAGCGCCCGCTGCTCAGGGCCCCATCGATGTCGGCCGCATGCGCCCAGTAGCCGATGTCGATGCCGTTCACCACCGTGGTGTCCCCGATGACGCTGCTCCCGGCGTCGAGCGTCTTGCCGACGAAGCTCACGAGATCCGGCAATGAATCGCGGGTGTCCGGAAAGTTGGCCATGACCAGACCGGCTCCGCCTCCCAGGACCTGGCGGCTGCCGATGGGGTGGGCGTGGGCGTCGATCATGCCGGGCATCAGAAACCGGCCCCCGAGGTCGACGCGGCGAGCGCCGGGGCCCGCGGCCTTCTCGACCGATTCCAGGGCGCCGACCGCCACGATGCGATCCCCCTTGATGGCCACCGCCTCGGCATAGGGAGCGTTCGGTTCGGCGGTGAACACATGCGCGTGGTAGAAGACGCTCGTGGCGTCCGGCACCGCGTCGGCGGCTGCCGCCGCTGAACCGCCGGCAACCGCCAGCGCCGCGAGCAGTGCCGCGGCGATGCATTCACCCATGCCGAAAGTCTGTCTATTGATCATTCAACGCTCCTGGTGGGACTTGAAACCTTTGTGAAATAATCACTGTAATCCGCCAATTAATCAATTCACATGCGCGTTGGCCGGCGGCGAAGCACTTAAATATTCATGCCCTGCCCTGATCGTATATAGTGCGCAAATCCGTGCATTTGCACCCATCCGACGATCCGGTGCTCCGCGCGGGACACAATCCGAGGCTCGTGAACGTCATGCCATCCATCGACAGTGAAGAGTTGATTCGCCGCATCGGGCGGGACCTCGCCGACGGCTACGATGAAGAGTTCGAATTGGAGATCGAGGATCGCCATCCTCTGCCGGGGATACCGCCCGGGGCGGGCGACGCCGCGGAGAGTCAATACAGGCGCCGTTACTTCGGCGAGCTCTTCAAGCTGCAGGCTGAATTGGTGAAGCTGCAGGATTGGGTCGTCGAGACCGGCCAAAAGGTGGTGATCCTCTTCGAAGGGCGCGATGCCGCCGGCAAGGGCGGCATCATCAAGCGCATCACGCAACGCCTGAACCCGCGCGTCTGCCGGGCCGTGGCTTTGCCGGCGCCCAGTGACCGCGAGCGCACGCAATGGTACTTCCAGCGCTACGTGCCGCACCTTCCGGCGGCGGGCGAAATCGTCCTGTTCGACCGCAGTTGGTACAACCGTGCGGGCGTCGAACGGGTGATGGGATTCTGCACGGCGGAGGAGTACGAGGAATTCTTCCGCTCGGTGCCGGAATTCGAACGCATGCTGGTGCGCTCCGGGATCCACCTGATCAAGTACTGGTTCTCGATCACGGACGAGGAACAGTACCTGCGCTTCCTCGGCCGCATCCACGACCCCCTGAAGCAATGGAAGCTCAGCCCGATGGATCTCGAATCGCGCCGGCGATGGGAGGACTACACGAAGGCGAAAGAGATCATGCTCGAGCGGTCCCACATCCCGGAGGCGCGGTGGTGGGTGGTGCAGGCGGTGGACAAGAAGCGCGCGCGGCTCAATTGCATCGATCACCTGCTGAAGCAATTCCCCTACTCGGAAGTTCAAAAGGCCCAGGTCGTCATGCCCGAGCGCGAACATCGCGCGGACTACTCCCGGCAAGCCGTGCCCGCGGATATGTTCGTGCCGGAGATTTATTGATCGGCATCGGCAAGGAGACCAAGATGCGCAAGTTGTGGCCGATCTTGATTGGGGCGTCGTGCTGCTTCTCCGAACTCGCGGCCCAGGCGGAAGTGCCGCCCGACTGCCGGCTGAAACAAGCCGCGTCGATCGATATGGCCGGCGACGCCAATGGTCCCCTGCTGATCCCGGTGACCGTCAAGGGCGCGGCGGCCTTCATGATCCTGAGCACGGGCAACGCGTTCAGCACCGTGACGCGAGGCGCCGCCGAACGCCTGGGGTTTCACGTTCATTCGACATCCGGCTATGTCAAGTCGGGGAAGAATGCCGTCGACGAACTGGCCACATCGAACCAGTTCACCATAGGCCCGCGGCTCGCGTTCAAGAGCGCCGACTTCCTGGTCGTTCCCGACGATTCCTATGACTCCCGCGGCTCGGGTCCCCAACCCGTCATCGGCGTGCTGGGAAGCAATCTGCTTGCCCAACTGGACATCGAACTCGACGTCGCCAAGAGGAAAATGAATCTCTATTTGCAGGATCATTGCCCGGGCAAGGTGGTCTACTGGTCCCTCCAGTACGATTCGACGCCGATTCAAGTCGATTCCCTGGGCGTCATGTATTTTCCGATGGAGATCGGGGACAGGAAGATCGAGACGGTGCTGTCGACCGGGGATCCATCGACCACATTGTTCGTCGATGTCGCCAAGCGGCTCTATGGCATCGATTATCAGTCGGCCGGCGTGTCCTCGAGAACCGACGCGCAGGGTCAGGCCACGTTCCACTACCGTGCGTTGAATTTGACGTCGGAAAATCTGACCCTCAGGAACGCCGACATTCGGCTCCTCGACAAGCCTTTCGCGAGCTGTGAAGCCGCTGATCGGGCCGGTGTGACCGGGTACGAGGGCTGCCTCGGCATCCACCCTTTGCACCTGGGGCGCGATGCGCTGTCCAAACTCCACATCTACCTTGCCACGAAGGAACGAGTGCTCTACTTCACGCCGGCGAATGCGGGCCAATAGAGGAGATGATCCCGATGGATGCGAGTACCCTGCGCGCCCTACAGGCGCCATTGAAGCAGCAATACCGCGATAATCCGGGTACCGCCCGCATCGCGTCGCATGCGGAGGTGGCGCTCGATCCCGCGCATATCGCCGCCATACTTCCGGTGAATGCGTCTCGGATCGCCGGCCTGCACCGGGCCGCCGGCGGCACGGGAGCGCACGCCTGCTCCGCGGACATGCTGCTCGAAGCCCTGGCGGCATGCGCCGCGGTCACACTGATGGCCGTTGCGACGTCGACGGGCGCAAAACTCACGGGCGGCCGGATTGTCGCCGATGGATTCTGGGACGCGCGCGGCACGCTGGGCGTCGACAAGACGGTTCCTGTCGGCATTCAAGACGTCACGCTGTCCTTCGCATTGGAAGGCGATCTGGACGAATCGTCGAAACAACGGCTGGTGCAGCTGACCGAGCGCTACTGCGTGATTCTCGCGACGCTGCGCGAGCCGCCCAGGCTGCAGATTTCCGTTCGTCCGTAGGCCGGCCGCGTTCGTCCGTAGGCCATCCGCAGGATTCGGTGAATCACGGTATCGACCACAGCAAATGCATCACCAGGAGCACCGCGATGGCGGCGATGACGATGTTGAGGACGACGCCCGTATTGGTCCAATAACCGCGAGGCACGCTACCCGGCGCCAAATTCTTGACCACCACACGATACTGACGAGCCGACACGAGCGCCACGACGGCAGCGAGCACCAAAAGGACGGCGCCGACCAGCAAGGAGAAACCGTGGTCGGGCTTACCCTGGCCTTCGTGCAGTACGAGTTGCAGGAACAGGCCGAACCGCTCCACGACGAAACCGAATCCCATCAGCGTGATGGCGGTGCGTTGCCATGCGAGCAGCGTCCGCTCCGCAGCGAACAGCACTCGTGGATCTTCGGTAACGCTCATGGCGGATCCCGGCGATATTGGAGGCCGCAACCGGGCCCCGCGGCGCCGGGACGCGGCGGCCCCATCGGCGTTCGCAAATGGGCGATGCCGCGCTGCTCCACGAACCGGGTCGTCACGTCCCAGAGATGATCCCCGTAGTAGAACGGTTCGAACGGCTCTGCACCGGGAATCGGCAGCGGTGCAATCACGGCGTCGGCGCGCGCCTCGTAGAAAAAGGGAATCGAGTATCGCTCGCTCCCGGATCCCAGCACCCGATGCACGGTCGCCCGGATGCCGCCCGCCGTCCACCGCTCCAGGACCTTCCCAAAATTAATCGCCAAGGTGCCCTCCTCCGGCGGCACGTCCATCCATACGCCATCGAGGTGCCGTGCCTGGAGACCGCCCACGCCATCCTGGGCCAACAAGGTCATGAACCCGGAATCGACATGCGCCCGGCCCAACAGGTAACGCGGCTCGCCGAGATGAGTGGTCCACAGTTCCGAGAGGTCACCCCCTTCGAAAGACGCCTTCGATCTGACGGGGTAGCGAATCAATCGCAAGGTGGAAATTCCACCGTCAAACGCGCCGTCGAAGCAGTTCTCCGGGAGATTCAGCGCACGCGCAATCGAGCGCATCAGCGCAACCGAGAGGCGCGTCATCGCCCGGTAGTACTCGCACACGCGGGAGCGCCACCCCGGGAGTGCCGCCTCAGAGGGCAATGGCGTGGCTTCCCGCAGCGGATCGCGGTCATCCACGACGCCGGGTCCATGGACGACATCCGGCCCGAGATCGATGCCTTCCTTGAAGGTGGCGTGGCCAGCTTGCAACGGGAACCAGCCGCGGTAGACGTTGCGGTTCTCCGAGGCAAAACTCCACCGCCAAAGTCGGCGAATTTCGCTCTCGGGGAGCGAGAAGATGCGGAGCAATTCGCGCCGGCCCGCTCGATCCAGCGAGGCCCATGTCGGCAGCCCGGTGACCGCCATCATTCCCGCATTTTTCGCGGCAGCCAGTACGGCCGCATCGACATAGGAGCGCGCCGCTGTGTCTTCGGAAAAAAGAGCCCCCACATCGATGCGCGGAATTGCGTGTTGCCTCATGCCGGCTCCTGTGCGCCGCGGCTACGACTAGCGCGGACCTGAGTCCACGCGGTTCTGCAAGAATTCAAAGGCGTATTCGACCGCTTGTTGCATCTCGTCCTGCTGCCGCAGGCGCTCGCCATCGTCGGTGTAATAGGCATAGTCGACGTCATGACGGATGTAGCGCGGGGATAGGCGATTCAAGGCCACGCACGCCACGTCGGCCAGTAGCTCCTTGTCGTCGGCAAATTGGGCATGCTTTGCGGCATGTTCCACGACCAACCTGAATATCGCGGCTTCGTGAACGTTGTGGACAGATTGGAAGGGCATGCGAATACACGCTGAGGCGCGATTTTTTCGAACTCGCCGTGGATCTGCCGGCGCCACATCCGACAGATGCCGCCGCGCACTGTATGACAAATGTGCACCCATCCCTGGGTGCACAGCTTCTGTCCAAGGGCACCCTGACAATACTGGGATCGTTGCCGGGCGCCGTCAACAGTTCACGCGCAAATCCTAAAGACCCGGTCCGCTCCTTGCTTGGTAAATTGTGCCAATTGTTGCCTGGCGGCGCCATTCCGGCAAAAATGGGGCACGGATCACCCATAATCGGCCATGTTTTTAAAGGCATTTCCCTTGTCGGTGGCGCTTCATGCCAAATGATCATTCAACGGCACCTTTGGCCGCTCACCGGGCCTTTCGGGTGGCGAGCGTGGACGTCCTTTGCCAGACCGTGCAGTCGCGGCTGGCCGCTACCTGCCTCGAGATGCCGGCGAAGAAGCCCATCGACGCTTGGGCCAACCATTACAAGATGGCCATGAGCGAATTTTGGTTTTGCTCTTATGGCGACCCCGTAACTCTGGGCTTTGCCGAAAGCGACTACGTCCGGGTTCAGTTTCCCTATGCCGGCGCCGGAGAGACCCGCTGTGGCAGGGTGAACTCGCAGTTGCGTCCGGGCAATGCGTGCATATCCTCGGCCGCGGCGACCATCAAATTCGGACCCGGCTATCAGCAACTGGTTTGGCGGGTGGAGCGGAACGTGCTGAGCCGCAAGCTCGCGGCCGTGACCGGCCGGCCGGTTCCCCATCTGCTGGAGTTCAAACCGGACTTGTCGCTGAGCGGGCCTCAATCCGGCGAATTGTTGGGGATTCTGGATTGCTTGCTGAAATCCGTCCCGAACCCCGATCGCGGCACGAATCGATTCCTGACGGCCGAATTGGAACAAGCACTGATCGTGTCGCTGTTGACGGGCGGCGAGCACAATTGCAGCCGCATGCTGGAGGAGCACCCGCTGCCGGCGGCATCCTGGCAGGTGCGGCGAGTCGAGGAATACATTGAGGCCAACTGGGACACGCCTTTCGATGTCGAGGATATCGCCTTGCTGACCGGTGCCAGCACACGCACCATCTACCGGCAATTCCGGCGCAGCCGCGGCTATGGTCCGATGGAGTTCGCAAAGCGGGTACGCCTGGGGAAAGCGCGGGAAATGCTGCAGGTCAAGGACCCCGTGCTCACGGTCACCGACGTGGCCTTTGCCTGCGGCTTCAGCGATTTGAGCCATTTCAGCCGCGATTTCCATCGTGCATTCGGCGCGACGCCGTCCTCCGTATTGAGGTCGAAGACCTAAAGACGCGCACCGCTGCCACGCCGGAGGGTTCGGAGGCGGACCCGGTATGGATTCCGGACCGTCCCGCGAACTCGACCATTCTACGGCGGCCGAACGCGGATGAGACCGGTACGGCGGGTTTTGGCATCGAGTTCACTATCACACGCGGCTTATAATCAGCGCTGGTGCTTCATCGGGAGATTATGTCAAGGGCATCTCTGGATATATACAAACACAAGGGGAAATCGCAATGAAGACTTGGTATTCAAGATCGATCGCGCTGCTTTGTGCCGGTTTCACAGTCATGCTGGCGCCGGCAAGCGGAGTTCGGGCGCAGTCGGATGGTCCGATTCCGCCGCCGCTGTCGGTTCCACGGGCCCAGTACTTCGAGAACAATCCTGGGGCTTGGCGCCAATTCCTGTCCGAACTACCGCAACAGTCCGCGCAACCGGAATCGGCGGTCAAAAAGGCGGCGCCGAATTTCGGCGGAACCTGGACAGCGCTGCCTACCGCACCCGCCGCACTCGCCAACCCGCTGCTGCTCACCGACGGCACGGTGATTGCTTCGAGAGTTGACGCGCCCCAGTGGTTCAAGCTGACCCCCGACATCAACGGCAACTACGCAACGGGGACTTGGTCGAAAATCGCCTCACTGCCCGTGATTGACGGCGTTCAGTATGCACCGCTCTATCACTCCTCGGCAGTGCTGCCCGACGGCCGCGTCATCATCATGGGGGGCGAATACAACGGCGGCAACACACCGGTTTGGACCAATCTCGGAGCCATCTACGATCCGATCGCTAATGCGTGGACTCCCGTAGAGACGCCTCCCGGCTGGAGCTACTTTCCCAATGGAACGGGCGTAATCGGCGATTCCGAAAGCGTCGTCCTGGCGGACGGCACGTTCATGCAGGCGGCGTGCTGCCTGCTACCCGACGGCGATGTGCTGCTAGACCCGGCGAGTCTGACATGGAACAACACGGGCGCGCCGCGGCTCGGCAACTTCTATCAGGATGAGCAGGGCTACAACCTCTTGCCGAATGGCCGAGTCCTGACGATCGATATATGGACCGATTTCGATTTCAACACGCTCACGGCCAGCGGAAATGCCACCAACGCGGAGCAATACGAGCCCCGATCGGGGCTTTGGATGAGCGCCGGCAGCACTCCCGTATCGCTGGTCGATCCTTATGAGTGTGGCAACTACGAAATCGGACCCGCCGTGGTGCGGCCCGACGGATCCCTGGTCGCGTTCGGCGGCAACACGGGCTGCAAAGAAGCCGCGTCCCGGGTGGATCCAACGGCCATTTACCACATCAGTTCGGGCGCATGGAGCGCAGGGCCGAACGTGCCCGCAGTCTGCGGCAAGGATGGCACGCGGAATTGTTCGCTGCCCGACGCTCCGGCAGCCATGCTGCCGAACGGCAATATCCTGTTCGCCGCAAGTGCCAGTTACGGCGGATCGCCCACGCATTTCTTCGAGTTCACCGCCGACAATACGATCGAACAGGTGGCTGACGATGTGTTTTACTCGGAAACGTCCGGCGCCTATTACTACAACTTCCTGGTGCTGCCGAACGGCCAGATCCTGTCCACCGATTTCTCCAGGATCGCGGAGGTGTATACGCCGACTGGTTCTGCGAATCCGGCCTGGGCTCCCAAGATCACCAGCTATCCGGCCTCCGTCAATCCGGGCGGCTACTACGAGATAAGCGGCACCCAGTTCAACGGACTGTCGCAGGGCGCCGATTACGGCGACGACGTGCAAATGGCGACCAATTACCCCCTGGTGCGCATCACCAACAGCACGACGGGCCACGTATTCTACGCGCGCACCGCGAATCACAGCACCATGTCGATCATGCCCGGAACCCACGGTTCGACTACTTTTACCGTGCCCGGAGCGATCGAAACGGGACCCAGCGTCCTGGTGGTCATTGCAAACGGTATTGCCTCGCCGGGCGTCGCGATCACCGTGGACTGACCGACCGGATTGCGGCACGTGGCGTCGTCACCCGGGCGGGTGGCGACGCCGACTCCCGAGGGCGCATGGGATTGGACCAATAAGCGCCGCCTGGCTTTCCTATTCGGGTCGCATCGAGAATGGGGTCGCTACGTCCGACAGCGGCGGTCAGCCCAGCGCGAGGCGACTCTGAGTGGCGGCAGTATCAATTTCCGGAGCCTGCGCCGGATGAGTAGGAGTGCTGATTAGCCGCTCGAAATCCTTCGCCGACAGTGCTCCGCTGAAATGAAATCCCTGATACTGATCGCAGCCGAGCTCCTGCAGCAGTGCGAGCTGGTCTTCCGTTTCGACGCCCTCCGCGACGACCTTCAGGTTCAGACTGTGAGCGAGGGAAACCATGGCCCGCACGATGGAGGCATCCTCGGAGCGGTTGGCCATCTCTTTCACAAAGGTGCGGTCGATCTTGAGCTTGTCGATCGGGAAGCGCCGCAGATAGCTCATGCTGGAATACCCGGTCCCGAAATCGTCCACCGAGACCAGTACGCCCAAACGGCTCAAGCTCTCCAGTATGTAGATCGATTCCTCCGCGTTGCGCATCACCGCGGTCTCGGTCAGTTCCACCTCGAGAAACCGCGGCTCGAGTTCCGCGGCCAACAGGGCGCTGCGGACCGTTTCGAGGAGAGTCCCCAGCCGAAATTGGGAGGGCGAGAGATTCACCGCGACACGCAGCGGGCGGTCTGCGTGCTTCTGCCAGATTTTTGCCTGCCGGCAGGCTTCCCTTAGGACCCACTCGCCAATCATGTCGAGCAAGCCACACTCCTCGGCCACTGGAATGAAATCCCCCGGCAGCAGCAGCCCGCGCTCCGGATGCTGCCAGCGGATCAGGGCTTCCGCGCTATGCACCCGGCCGGACGCGGTGTCGACTTTAGGCTGATAATGCAGCTCAAATTGCCCGGCAGCGAGCGCCGCGTGCAATTCGCTCTCGAATTTGACCCGATCGTGGGTGAAGGCGCTCGTTAACGTCGCGAAGCACTGGTAGGTGCCGTGCCCGGTCTGCTTGGCGCTGTACATGGCCGCATCGGCGTGCGCGAGCAGCATCTCAACGGTCGCCCCGTCGCTGGGATAATAGGCGATGCCGACACTCACGGAAGTTCGCACGTCGACTCCCTGCAAACTGATCGGCGGTTTCAGGACCTCAATCGCCCGGGTGGCAATCGCGGGAACCTGATCCCGGGTCTGGACCGGTGCCATCACGATCACGAATTCATCACCGCCAAGGCGCACCAGCGTGTCCATGCTGCGCACGACGCCCTTCAAGCGCTGCGCGGCCTCTTTCAGAAGCTCATCCCCTGCACGGTGCCCCAGGGAGTCATTGATCACTTTGAACCGATCGAGGTCGAGCAGAAGCACGGCAAATTCATGTTGTTCGCGGGCCGAGTGAGCAATTGCCTGTTCGATCCGGTCGTGCAGGATGACTCGATTTGGGAGCCCGGTGAGCACATCGTGAGTCGCGAGATGCTGCAATTGATGGTTCGCCGCCTCCAACCCCTTGGTGCGCGCCGCGATGACGTGTTCCAGGTCCTCCACATGGCGCCGGAGCATCCGTTCGTTGTGCCATTTGCGGCACAAGGCACTCGCCGCCTGCTGCACCTCGATCGATTCGAACGGCTTTTTCAGGACAAGGAGCTTGTCGGAGGGACCGAGCCGGGAGCGCAGCTCCGACCACCCATACTCGGTATAGGCCGAACAAATGACGACTTGTACGTCCGGATCGACTTTCCACAGCTCTTCGATCGTCTTTAAACCATCCCAGCCTGGCGGCATGCGCATGTCGATGAAGGCCACGGCAAAGGGACGTCCCTCAACCCGCGCCCGTCGAGCGAGTTCCACACCCGCCTGACCCTGAAGCGCACTGCAGAGCTCGAAGCGCGAATCCTCGTTCTGCGGGAGCACGTCTCCCAGCATTAGCGCCTCCTCCGCGGCGAGTGCGGTGGCCGCGTCGCTCTCTCCGCTCAGGATCTTCTTGAAGTCCTCGTGGATGTCCGGATTATCATCAATCGTGAGCACCCGATTAATCATGGGTCCACCGAAGGATGTCATGGCGAGTCCTTCGCGGGAGTGATCGGTAGTTCGAGCGTAAAGGTGGCTCCGGATCCCGGACCGGCGCTTTCGACCCGCAGCGAGCCTTTGAGCTCCTGCGCGGTGAGCGCTGCGCTGTGCAGTCCGAACCCGTGGCCGCCGGGGCGGGTGGTGAATCCGTGGCTGAAGATTCGAGTTATATTCTCCGTTGGGATCCCCACGCCGTTGTCGACCACCGCGATCGCGACCCCGCGTGCGCACCGTGTGATCCGGACGGTGATGAGTTTGTCGCTGCGTCCCGAGTCGTCGCAGGCATATTTGGCGTTGCGGATGAGATTCACCAGAATCTGCAACACCCGGTGTTTATCCACCGTGATGGCAGATACGTCCTCGAACTCGCACTGGAGCTTGATCCTGTGGCGGGAGAACGCCTCTCCATTCAGCCGCACACTGTCGTTCACCAGATCCGCGACCTCCACCCTCTCCACCACACCGCCATGCGCCGCATAGGTCTGCTGCATCCGGACAATGTCCTTGATGTGCTCGATGCTCTTGACCAGTGATGCCAGCTCCTTGAGTGCGGAATCGCGATCGGCCACGAGCTGGGAAGAGAGCTGTGCAAGGTAACCGGGAAGCCGTTTGCCTCGGTCGTCATTCGCGACGAACGATCCGAGTTGATCGCCTTGCTCTTCGAGCATCGCCGCGACGCGGGCGAGCCCGGGCGCCCTGGACGTCCGCATCCGCTCATCCAGCAAGTTTGCCGACACGTTGACGCTGTTCAGGACATTACCGACGTTGTGGAGCACACTGCTGGCCACTTCCGCCATTCCCGCCTGACGGGAGGCGCGCATCAGGGCTTGATGAGCCTCCTGGAGCTCGGCCTGCGCCCTGATGAGCCGCGCGCGCATGAACTGGAACCAAGCCGCAGCCGCGGCCACGATCAGTGTCGCAATCACACCTCCAAACAGCAGGGTGCGCAAGTGCAGGGCGGCTTCCGACGATGCGTCCTGGAGAGTCGCGGCGAGGTTCACCAGCTGCGTCTGCAATGCCTTGGTATTGTCGTCCGCGAATTGGTGCGCGCGCTCCGCCGCGGCATAGTACTCGCGGCCTTTGGGCGAAAACGTGGTGTCGGCGGTTGCGGATTCCACATACGGCTGGCCCGTGAAGGAGACGACCGGATCGATAACCGAGCGGTATTGCTGCCACAGCGTGAAAGCCCGGGCGAGCTGCGGGGAGTCGTTTCCGGATTCGGAAAGCTGTCCAATATCATGATCGAAGCGCTTGACCGTGTACTGCAAATCCGCGAGCGCTTGGCCGGAATCGGCGCGGGTCTCCAGACGGTCGCACAGTGCACTCAGCTTGCTGGAGATCTCCTCGGGGTAGTTCTGCAGAGCGCTTGCGGCCTGTAGCGCCGTGATGCTCGCACGGATGTGCGTGACGAGCCGATAGCCGAAGAGCAGCACCAGGCCCATCGCGAGAGTCAGCGCCAGACCGATGGCGGCCGTGACCAGCTGGCCGCGACGCTCGCTCCCTGAGCGACTCATGCGAAGCTTGTCCTGCTTTCCCTGAGCGGCTCCAGGCGCACTATCTCTTGACAGCGAAGCGCTCTCCACGGACGTGTCCACGACCGTGATCGGCGCGTGAATGCCGGCATCCGGCGCGGGACTTGGGCTTGGCGCGGCGACGAGCGCGGGCTCCTCGAGGGGTGGCGCAGCGCTATGCTGCCGCAGCGGCTCGGCGCTCACCGCTTCGTCCTACTTTTGCGCGATGCCGTAGTCCGCACTGACGCAACGACCGCAAGGTCCATTAGGGCTGCAGTTCGCATAGGCCATAATATGATTCGGATCATCATGTGAACTGTGACCCCGGATTACGTTTGTTGGTACGAGCTGTGACGCAGATAGCATTTCTGCTCTCTGACGGCGCCAGCCAGCGCTACCGGCCGGGTATAGGTCGCGCCCCGGTCACGTTCTTCGGGTAATCCGGACTCAGGCTCTGTATGAAATGCACCAGATCCCAAGCCTCGGCGGGGCTTATTGCGTCGGCGAACGAGGGCATCGGCGTGCCGTTCAGGCCGGCAATGAATACTCGGTAAATGTCGGATCCGTTGTTGCCGCATTTGACGTGGCCTTCGGTGAAGTCATACGGCACGATCCCGTTTCCCCAATCATCCTTGAGACCAGTAGCCGACGGACCATCACCATGACCCCCGCCGCCATGGCATTGGGCGCAGGTGAACTTTTGGTATGCGGCCTCGCCGCGGGTTACGGATTCAGCCGTGTACGGCGGCTCAGGCGGAATGGTAATCGGCGCCTCGGGCTTCTCGGTGGCAAAGCGTGGCGAGAAGGTCTTGACGTAGGCGATGACGTCGAGCCTCTGCCGGTGGGTCAATGAGGTAGAGAAGCTCGGCATGGATGTGCCAAACAGACCATTGACCAAGACCTTTTCAAGGTCGGCGTCGATCGGCAACGAGCCCGACGGGGTGCTGCGCCACTTAAATGTACCTTGCCGGAAATCGCGCGGGACTGGGATGGTATCTTCGCTATAGTGACCCTTGCCGTCACCCTGTTCTCCATGGCAGAGGGCACAATACTGCTCATAGACGGCCTTTCCCTGATGCACGTCCGCAACGTCGTCCTGAGCTAAAACCACGCGCGCCATGATCAACAGCGCGATCAGGGCCGGGAGCCGTGTCGCTATACGGCTATCTGGGCGCAAGTTCCCGCCAAAAACGTCAGGCTCGAGTCAGGATACATGGCCATGGCACCTCCAAGCATTCAGGGGGTGTTTGGGGCCGCAAGTTCGATGGCTACGGTCACCGTTTTGCCGGCAGACACCGTGACCGAGGTGGGTTTCTCTCCGGCCGCTTCGTGCCAGGCGACGAGTGTGTAAGTGCCAGGCGGCACGTCTTTGATCGTGAAGCGCCCGTCATCCCCGGTCGTCGCGAAGTAGGGATTGTCGAGTTCCCAAATCCACGCGTGCATCCATTCGTGCGCATCGCATTTGACTTTGATCAGTTCCGGGATTGAGGGCAACGGCTTGGTTACCGAGAATCCTTTAAAAGGCAGCGCAATATTGTAGATGGTGGCGTTGGTTGACGCGCTTTGCGGATGCGTGCTGTGAAAAACCGGATCGTTGGAGGAGATCTTGATTTGCTGGCCAATGTTCGCTCCCTGCACCCGCGGATTGAACATGCAGTGCTCATTGACGAGCGAGATCGTGTCGGTTGAAAGCGCCTTACCCTTGGTGATGCCCTTGAGGAACACCTCGACATTCTGTAATCCGCCGTCCTTGCCGACTGAGTACACGGGGCTTGGAATGGACTGACCGCAATAGTCCTCGTTCTTGGTGATCTTGATGGGCGCGATTTGAGGCGCCGCACCACTGAGCTTTACAACTCCCTCGATGGTGCCGCCATTCGAGACGGCATCCACCGTGTAATCTGCAAGAACTGGCCGCGCAAGGAGCAACGCGCCGCCGATGAGTGAGGCGCCGAGCACCCTAAGACGATAACGCATTTGGATTTTCATGGCGTGATTCCCCCGGGAATTGCAAGCATAAACATTCACCCGCGGCTCTCAATGGGCCTACTTGGTGGAAATATATTCAACTAAAGCTGCGATCTCATCATCGGTCAGTTTTTGGGTGACGTGTTGCATGAGTTTGTTTTCGCGCAGCCGGCTGCGAAACTGCAGCATTTCGGTCACCAAATAGTCTCGAGGCTGCCCGGCGACCCGCGGGTTGGTGTTGACCCCCTCGCCGTTGTGACCATGGCAGACAATGCATGCCAGAACGTCGCGTTCCTTCGCCCCGTTCTCGTAGAGCAACCTGCCTTGCTCAGCCAGCCCGGGATTGCCCGATACCGTGCCTCTCACCGGCGGTTGGTTCGAGAATTGCCGTGCGAGCGCCTTGATTTGCTCATCAGTAAGATCCCGAGCCACCCCCCACATAAAGGTTCGCGCGGCGGGATCGCTGCGGCCATGCTGCCGAAACAATTTCAGTTCGGTCTCGAGGTAGACAGGCAATTGCCCTGCGAGATTCGGGAAAAGCCCGCATATGCTGACTCCGTTAGCACCATGACACTTGGAGCACTCGTTGCTCACCAGCCTCTGAGCCTCGAAAGCCGATGGATCAGGCGGCAAAATGGGCGCCGCACCTGCATCACGAACAGTTGCGGCCGCGAGCGCAATCGCAGCGACGGTGAGCGAAGCTATTGGCAGCTTTCTCACCAGAAGTTCCATCCATGTCCCAAATCCGAAGAATTCTTGTCCGATGCCTTGGGATTCCGCCACTTATTGAGAAAGAACGGGTATTGGTTATTGTTGACGACTTCGGTCGTTAGCATCGTCTGATCCGCATGATCGGTTGGGTTATAAAATACATCGGAACCAGGCGAGCGTCGTTCTCTTGCGTTTCGTGGACACACGAGCCGAGGGACCCGAAAATATGGTGTTCACTCCGTTGCGTTGGTATTGGCCGACACCAACATCCTTGTAGCCGTTGACGTATCCTCGGTTGACAGTCTGTCCCGCGAATTCGCGCGGCGCAAACTGAGCGTACAGGCCGGAGGTCCCGATTTCAACCGAGCGATAGCCCCGCTCTCTCGCACGATGCATCGTTGGCCGCGGCTCCAGGGGCCTGCCTAAGTCGCTGCTTCGTTGCGGCTCGGTAGGACGCGCGCCCCGACCGAGTGCTCGGGCCGCGCCTTCGCCCTCCGCCGCTCCGGTCCGCAACCGCGGAAGCGGCAACATTCCACCCGGCGCGGGGCAGGGCTGTCGAACCGCCGGCCACCGGGTTCGAAGGGTTGACAGGAATTTTGGCGCACATTGGAAATCAACCACTTAGATGGGCCGCCCTAACTCGATCCGTCCGTCGCTTCTCGCAAATGGGCGGTAGCTGGTTAATCAGAGCGTAGGAAGGAAGTGTGATTTAATTGCCGATGAATCGGACGCGTAGACGGACCTACATGCATGTTTTTGGGGTGGTCGCCGCCGCATTCTCGGTTGTTCGCCTCGCATGGCCGCAGGAGGAATCGTGCGTAGCGGCGCATCGTTGATGCGCACTTCTTCACCGTAGGGCGACTGAATCAACATGCCGGGCTGTATCCCTCGGTTATTTCTAACTTCGCTGAGAACCCATCCCGGTCGACTTGGATTCATTTGGAAAACATTTAGGACATCCCGCCTGGGTAGGAAAATGGCAAACAAGCATTTGGGCATTGCAGGACTGTCGTCGCGCCCCGCTCTCGTGGAGGAGTTTATCCAACTCGGCGCACGCCATGTCTCGGTCGGCTCCGACGTGGCTTTTCTTTTAGGGGGGCCGCCGGCAAAGTGACCCAGCTGAGGTCGCTTAATGGTGCCGTGTATATCCGCAACCGCGGTCACGATGCGCCCAATCGCAAGGTTTCGAGCAATGCTCTGAATGCGGCGGTCGGTTGTCGGCGACTCGGATAGTACAAATGGTAACCGGCGAAAGGTGGCGTCCAATCCGACAGCAGCTGCACAAGCTTCACTTTGTCGAGATGCGGCTGGACAAGATCCAGGGGAAGGTAACCCACCCCGCAGCCATCGAGCGTGGCCACGAGCATCGCAGCGATGCCGTTGACAGTGAATTGCCCATCGACCCGCACGCTCAATTTGCGCCCCCGTTTCTCGAACTCCCACGCATAAATCCCGCCGCGCGTCGCCAAGCGCAGGTTGACGCACGCGTGTTCGGTCAGATCCTGTGGCTTTCGTGGCAGCGACTTGCCCGCCAAGTACGCCGGCGCCGCGACCGCCACCATCCGCAAGTCCGGCCCGATTGGCGCTGCGATCATGTGCTTGGCAACCGTACCGCCAAGTCGTACGCCGGCGTCGAAACGCTCGGCGACGATATCGCTGAACCCATTTTCTATGGCGACTTCCACCTTTATCTCGGGATATCTCGGCAGCAATCTGCGCAGCGCAGGCCAGAGGGCTGAATTGAAACCATGTTCGTCGACCGTGATACGGATGAGCCCGGCGGGCTTGTCGCGAAGTTCGCCGAGAGCGGCGAGTTCGGCCTCGATTTCATCCAGCCGTGGACCGGCGGACTGAAGCAGCCGCTCACCGGCAGCGGTCAAGGCCACACTTCGCGTACTTCGCGTGAGCAGCCTAAGTCCCAAACGCTCCTCGAGGCCTCGCATGCTGTGGCTCAATGCCGACGGCGATACCCCGAGCTTGGCGGCGGCGCGGGTGAAGCTGAGTTCTCGCGCTATTTCGATAAATGCCAGCAAGTCGTCCACACTGCGGCGCGCCATTTGTGAGCCTCATTCAATACTTCATGTGCTTTATAGCAGCTAATCAAATTGTACGGGGCGTCATATCATCCCTCCCACAAGCCAATCATTCGGGGTTTCGAGAGGTTTTAGCCATGCACATCAAGCGCGCGGGTTCGCAGCCGTCCAGCAAAGGGCCCGCCGAATACTTCACGGGGTCGGTTCGGATTGATCCGTTGCACGCCGCGTCGGAGCCCGCGCGTGTGTCCTGCGCCTATGTCACCTTTGAGCCCGGCGCCCGGTCGGCCTGGCACACCCATCCGCTCGGCCAGACGCTCATCGTTACGGCTGGTTGCGGTTGGACCCAATGCGAGGGCGAGGAGATCGTCGAAATTCACCCGGGCGATGTCGTCTGGTGTCCCCCGGGCCACAAGCATTGGCACGGCGCGACTCCCACCACCGCGATGACGCACATTGCGGTGCAAGAGTCGCTCTATGGGAAGAATGTCGATTGGCTGGACAAAGTGACCGATGATGAATATTTCCGCGGCGGGCGCGCAAACCCCTGCCTGGCCCGCACCGCACGTGTCGAAAACCACACCGGGAGCCCCTGTGCCGTCGCAAACCGATGTTCAAAGCGTCTCACCCGCCCTCGCGGTCTACACGGAAACCAAACTACTGGGCGAGGTCTGGAAACGCCCCGACCTGACACTGCGCGATCGCAGTCTCATCACAATTGCGGCACTGATCGCACGCAATCAGAGCATCGAAATGCCGTTTCACTTCAAACGGGCGCTCGACAATGGCTTGAAGCCGAGCGAGCTGTCTGAAGTCATTTTTCATCTCGCGTTTTATTCTGGATGGCCGAACGCCACGGCGGCGGTCATGGTCGCGAAAGACATCTTCGCCGAACGCGGCGTCCGCACCGATCTGTTGCCACCGGCATCGCCGACTCTCCTGCCGATGGATGCGGCCGCGGAAGAAAAGAGAGCGGCGCGTGTCGCGGCGGACGTGGGTCCTGTGTCTGCAGGCCTGGTCGAGTACACAGACGCGTTGCTGTTTCATGATCTGTGGCTGCGACCCGCTCTGGCGCCCCGCGACCGAAGCCTCGTCACCCTGAGCGCACTGATCGCCGCGGGCCAAAGCGCGCAGATCTCTTTTCATCTCAAC
Source organism: uncultured Gammaproteobacteria bacterium (assembly GCA_963707765.1). Lineage (GTDB taxonomy): Bacteria > Pseudomonadota > Gammaproteobacteria > Steroidobacterales > Steroidobacteraceae > Bog-1198. The sequence goes on from CAVPQZ010000003.1 coordinate 145,757, forward strand.
AAAGCCATGGACAACGGACTTACGCAGACGCAGGTCTCCGAAGTGCTTACGCACCTGGCGTTCTACGTCGGTTGGCCGAATGCCATGTCGGCGGTTCTCGTCGTGAAAGGTGTCCTTGACAGCCGCTCCGGTCAACAGGATGGCAAGTAAGGACGAGTAAGGAGGTGCCTTGCGCCGCGCCATATTTTCCGTCAAGGGCGCCACTGCGCTCCTTAATCCCCCGAACAAACAATCACCGGAGTCGTGAACATGCAGATATCTTTCGAAAACAAAGTGGCACTCGTGACCGGCGCCGCATCGGGATTGGGACTCGCGACGGCCAATGCATTCGCCGCGGCCGGCGCCTCGGTGGTGTTGGCTGATCGAAGCGAGAAAGCCGTGCAAGCTGCGGCGAAGGAGCTGTCCGCCAAGGGCTACAGGACGCTCGCAGTCACTTGCGACGTATCGGACGATGCACAGGTGGAAGCCATGGTGAAGAAGACCGTGGCGCAGTTCGGGCGATTGGATGCTGCCTACAATAACGCGGGCATTCAGAACGTGCTCGCGGAAACGGCCGACTCTCCGCGCGATGACTATGACCGCGTCATGGGCGTCAACCTGCGGGGTGTCTGGAGTTGCATGAAGTTCGAACTGCAAGTGATGCGCGAACAAGGCAGCGGCGCCATCGTCAACTGCTCCTCGCTTGGAGGATTGATCGGCGGCAATCAGCGCGGCACGTATCACGCGGCGAAGCATGGCGTTATCGGTTTTACCAAGAGCGCAGCTCTCGAGTACGCGACGCGCGGCATTCGCGTGAACGACGTCTGTCCTGGACTCATTCGCACGCCGATGAGCGACAAGATGGAGGCCGAAGGACAGGGTGATGCTTTGAAAGCGATGGTCGAGCACTTCGTACCCATGAAGCGCGAAGGCCGGCCCGAGGAGATCGCGAACACCGTTCTCTTTCTGTGCAGCGATGCTGCGAGCTACATCACCGGGCAGTCCATTTCTGTGGATGGCGGTTATGTGATGCGCTAAGAAGGAGAGCCGACATGGTCGGCCCAATGTCGACGACGCGACGATAGAGACCAACGCTTATCCGCCGGCGAATCGGCGATTTAATCCTGATCTCTCTATCACAACCATCGAAAACGGCCAGTATCGACGTATCAACGGCAATTTTGCTCGTATCAGACTTCGCAATTTAACGGCGTCTCGGGTGCGCGTGTTACACGGGGTGGTATTTGCTGCACTTGATTTGTGGGCCGCCATGCGGCCGCGAAGCGTGCACAGAACAACTACCAATCACAAACTAAGTCCCGCAAAATTCCCGCATTAAAAATATATGGCTGTAAAATAGCGGAAATTCTTTGATCGTTATTCTTGGTCGGCCCTGACTTCTTACTATTTACCTGCTTTTATAGACTTCGCCGAGCACCTGGCTATTTTCCAGACGCCCGATTTTTGGGAGTCTCTTGAAGCCGTCGAGACGCCAACTCATTGATCCAAAGAATGTTTTTTAGTGCGCCCGGACGGATTGCTCGGCGCTGCGCGCCTCGTCCTCCGCTTCGCTTCGGACCGCCGTTCGCTTCGCTCCGGCGTCCAAATCGCCTGCGGCGATTTGTCGAACCGGTCTTTTTGTCTGTCGGCGGTTCGAACTGCTTGTTTCGGGGCCGCTGGCTCTGGTTGCCAGAATATTTTTCGGTCATTGAGCGCGCCCGGACGGATTGCTCGGCGCTGCGCGCCTCGTCCTCCGCTTCGCTTCGGACCGCCGTTCGCTTCGCTCCGGCGTCCAAATCGCCTGCGGCGATTTGTCGAACCGGTCTTTTTGCCTGTCGGCGGTTCGAACTGCTTGTTTCGGGGCCGCTGGCTCTGGTTGCCAGAATATTTTTCGGTCATTGAGCGCGCCCGGACGGATTCGAACCGCCGACCACCTGGTTCGAAGCCAGGTGCTCTATCCAGCTGAGCTACGGGCGCGTGAGGGCGCAGTGTGCCAGTCGAGCCCCCTCGAGGCAAACCAAAAGGGCGCCGTTCTAGCCTCAGCCCGTGCCGCTGATTCCCGGGCCGCCTGCGGCGCTCTGGATTGCTGCGGTGCTGCTGTTGAAGCCGCGGGCCAGGCGGCGAACCTGCACCGACGTGGGACGCAGGGCCGCTTCCAGCGCCTCCAACGCGCGATCGGGGCGCGCCGCGGATCCGCACATGAAGAGGTCCACGGCAGCGTAGGAGTGCTCGGGCCAGGTGTGGATCGAGATATGCGATTCGGCGAGCAACGCCATTCCCGCGACGCCCATACCGGGCCCGAAATGATGCAGTTCGAGCTTGAGCATGGTCGCACCTGCGGCGGCCACGGCCGCCACGAGGCATTGCCGGATGGCGCTCACGTCGGCCAATGCCTCCGCCCGGGCGCCTTGAAACTCCACGAGCCAGTGCCGTCCGTCGAAGGGGGGCACGTTGCTCATGCCCGCGCCCGTGCCGCGGCGGAGCCGGGACCCCAGAACAACGTACGTCGCCATTCCGGGTGGGATTTGAGCCGCCAGATGACGCCGTCTATCACGTAATGGGTCAGCTGCGGCACGGCCAGCAGCGGCACCACGATCGCGAGGACCGCATCCGTGTCGATCTGCGGGAGCAAGCGGAATCCCGGGAACATCCTCAGGTGCTCGCGCCATACCAATCCGTCCCACAACCCCTCCTCGAGAAAGGCAAGAAGGATCAGCAGGGCGATCGCCGCCAGCAGCGCACGCGGAAAGAACCCCGGCCGGGCCTTCCCGAGCTCGCGCTCGCGGCCTCGCGCAAAGATGAAGGTGAGTGCCATGTACGGGATGCCGTGCGCAACCACGTTGCTCATCGTGAACACGAGATCGCCGTTGCCGGCGACGATTCCGACATACCAGGAGAGCGCGGTGCCCAGAACGACGGCGTTGCGCGGCAGGTTGAACTGCCGCCGGGTGCCCGCGAGCCACGCTTCCTTCGCGACGTAGGCGATAAGAACCAGCGCATAGACGGGCCGCACGCCCTGCCAGATCCACGCCGGCAAACCGACGAAATCTCCGTCGATGAACCAGACGAAGCGGCGCGGCAGATGGGTGTGCCAGTACACCAGCGGTCCGAGCGTCGCGGCATAGATGGCGGCCTTGTCCAGGACGCCGCAGAATCGCGGGAGCGCGCGATCGCCCCGTGAATAGATCATCAGGAATCCGTATTGCTGACGGATGAAATGAAATACGGCGAGATAAGCAAGCGCCGTCCAAAAGAGCGCCGCGCTCATCGAGTACAGCAATACGCCCGCCGTCCATCCCGCAAGAGGCACCCAGATCAGCCACGCCGACAAGCGGTGCCTGTCGACGGGATCCAGATAGGTGCGGTAGATCGTGCTGTAGACGTGCGCGACGTCGATGCCCACGATCAGTACGCCCCAGGTCCACAGTGAAACCCCCGCCGTGCCATGGCCCGCGGCGATGATCGCGAGCGAGACGAGCGCCGCGAGAAGTCCGGGGCCCAGGATGAAGGCGCCATCGATGCCGGCCGAATGAATCCAGGGTTGTCGGGTCGCGGCGCTCATAGCGAGACGGACCCTGTTGGCGCCGTTTCGCGGGCGGCGAGTTCGCCGGCCGCCCGACCCCGGCAATAGGCCTCTTCGAATATCGAGATGCCGGAGAGGTCCGAGTGGGCGAAGAAAATGGGGGGCATCTGCACGGCCGCCGCGCTCCGCGCCGCGCCCCAGATGAACCCGGGCGTCGGGCGGACCATTCCGTGGCCCCACACCCAGACGTCGATGTTCTCGATATGGTCGTTCAACTCGGGATGAACGCGCAGCAAATCCGCCGTCACGATGGCCTGCCAGTCGGAGAGCGATCGTGCCAGCGCGGTGCGCCGCTCGGCCTCCGGCGCTCCGGCCGACAGCGGCCAGTAGTAGGTGATGACGGTGTCGTTGCGCCGCTGCTCCAGGCCCTGATGCGTCGCCACGACGTACCCGAGCAAAGGGCTGTCGTAGATGACGTTGTCCCATGCCAGGGGCTGGCCCTTGCCGCCCGGAAGGCGGCTCAGCGTCACGTTGGCGACCATCCAGGGAGAATAGGTGAATCCCTCGGCATTCGCAGGAGCGAGGCCTGCCACCACGCGGGCCGCCGCAAAGCGCGGCAGGCACACGACGGCGGCTCGCGCCGTGACGCGTACGCTGCGCTCGAGCCGCGCGTCGAAGTAATCGAGGCTGACGCCGTCGCGAGTCTGGGCGACCTGTGTGACCAGGGCATGCCCCTGGAACTGCGCTTCCGAACGGCGCGCGAGCTCGGATGCCAGGTGGCCATTGCCCTCGGGCCAGGTCACGACGCTCGAGGAGTCGGCATTGGCAGCGACGCCGTTGCGCGACGCAAAGTAGTGCAGGCCGGCCCAGGCGGAGACCTGCGCGGCGACGGCGCCGTAATCGTCGCGGCAACAGTAATCCGCGTACCAGGACAGGCGTGGGGAATCCCAGCCTTGACGGCGCAAATACTCGGCAAAGCTGATCAGGTCGAGGTCGCGCCATTCGGGGTCGGCGGAGCTGTTCTCCACGGGAATGGCGAAAATCGGCCTGCCGTCCCGGCCGGTCGCGTGCTTCATGCGCTCCGTCGCGGCGAAGAACGCCGTGAACTGTGCCTGGTCTCGAATCCCGGCGCCCATCGAGGGGACGAAGCCTTCCTGCCAGCGGCCGTACATCCAGAGCCGCTCTTGCGGATCCGCCGACAGCCAGTATTCGTTGTACACGGGACGATCATCCTTCCCCAGATCCAGGATGATCCCCAGCTCGGAGAACAGTTCGAGAACGGGCGTGCAATCCGCGCGCACCAGCGGCACATAGTGAGCTCCCCAGGGATAGGCGCTCACGGCGTTTCTACCCCAGCTCGCATTGCCTCCGGGCGCATCCAGCGCGTCCACCACCAGCACATCGCGTATGCCCTGCCGCCGCAGGGCGTAGGCCGCAGCAAGCCCCGCGATCCCGGCCCCGGCGACGACGACATGGGCTTCGCGGGTGCCGGCGGGCGCAGGAAACGAATGATCGCGCAGTCGATGGCCGAGCGCGGCCGAAGGCCCCAGCAGCTGACCGGGGGTGCGGCCATGCGCGCCGGGCCAGCCGTTGCAGCCCACGATGCCGGCGGCCGCCGCGGTCAGCGATGTTCGCAGCAGGCGGCGCCGCGTGATCATGGGCCCCTACTCCGCAAGGTAGTTCCCCCACTCCTTCTCGAAATAGCGCACCAGCACCTGGTTGTCGAGCCGGTTGGTCTCCGTCGGTACGCGTCGCATGTCGAGCGGGAAGTCGAAGAGAGCGGGGAGCGTCTGCGCCGTGACGAATCGCAGGCCCGACGGCAGCTCGGTCGGCACGCGGTACGGGACGTGCCCGGCGGCGACGAATCCCCACTCTCCGAAGGAAGGCACGAAGGCGTGATAGGCCGCCGTCTGCAGGCCCGCGGCCTGCAAGGTGCGCTCGACGCACCAGAAGGCCTTCGGCGCCACATAGGGTGAGGTGCTTTGGATCACGGCCCACCCGTTCGGAGCCAGCACCTCGCTCAGCCGCCGGTAGAAGGTCAGCGAATAAAGCTTGCCGATCGAATAGTTCGAGGGATCGGGAAAATCGACGACCACGGCGTCATAGGGGCCGCTCGCGCTCTTCAGCCATACGAAGGCGTCGGCGTTGACGACGTGCACCTTGGGCGAGCGCAGCGATCCGCCGTTGAGCTGCGCGAGAAACGGCGATCGCGCGAAGAGACTCGTCATCTCCGGATCCAGGTCCACCAAAGTGATGGATTGCACCGTCGGATACTTGAGCAGCTCCCGCAGCGCCAGCCCGTCGCCGCCGCCGAGCACCAGCACGGTTCGAGGCTGCTCGATCGCCGCCATGATCGGATGGACCAGGGCCTCGTGGTAGCGGTACTCGTCGCGCGAGCTGAATTGCAGATTCCCGTTGAGAAACAGCCGAATGTCGTCCGCCTGCCGCGTGACGACGATGCGTTGATAGGCGGTCGAGCGGGCGAACAGCGCCTGTCCGGGATACTGCCCCTCCTCGCTCAAGGCCATGATGCGGTCGGCGCCCGCGAATCCGAGCGTCAGCAGCACGATGGCGGCGGCGGCCGCGCCCTGGTGGCCGAAGCGGCGCCGCAGCTCCGGGTGCTTGAAAATCAGCAGCATCGCGACCGCGACGTTGATGATCCCGAACAGAAAGCTGGTGCGGATCAACCCCAGCCGCGGCACCAGGAGCAGCGGGAACAGGAGCGAGGCGAGCAAGCCGCCGACGTAGTCGGCCGCCAGCACCCGGGAGACGAGGTCGCGCAATTCCAGACGGTCCTGCAGCAATCGCAGGAGCAGCGGGATCTCCAGCCCGACCAGCAGGCCGATCAGGCCGACCACGCCGAACAGCGCCACCCTGAAGTGCACGACCTCCCCGAACACGAGGAACAACAGCGCCGCGGAACCGCCCCCCACCATGCCCACCAGAATCTCGATTCGGACAAAGGCCTCGAGAATCCGCTCGCGCACGTATCGCGACAGCCAGGACCCCAGGCCCATGGCGAAGAGGTACGCGCCGATGATGGTCGAGAATTGCGTGACCGAATCGCCCAGCAGGTAGCTGGCGAGCGTTCCGGCGACCAGTTCGTAGACCAGTCCGCAGGTCGCGACGACGAGCGCCGAAAAGAGAAGGAGGCCTGCCACTTACGAGTGGATGGCGGCGCCGACGATGATCGCGATCCCGATGGCCATGGCGCCGACCAGGATTGCGAGCGCGGAATTTTGCTTCTCGTTGATTTCCTTCCATAGATGGTAGGGCGTGAGGTGATCGAGCAGGTAGAAGCAGATGCCGTAGATGGCGACGCCGACCAGGGCGAAGATGACCGAGTTGAGCACGATTCCCCAGTTGATTGCGGACATGAATTATTCCTTATTTGTGGAAGTGGTTGGCGGTGTGTTCGGAGGAGCGGATCGCTTGCGACGTGAACGGAACGTAGCCCGAGGCGTTTGCGACCGTGAGATAGGCCAGCGCGGCGAGGCACACCGCGGCGTAAAGCGACGCCTTCATTTTGATCCGTGAATCAGGCCACATGGCGGGCTCCTCATGATCGGTGCGGGAAGGGATCGAAATCGCTGTCGGACCATCGGTTGCGCTCGAAAACCAGGCGCCGGTAGAACAGATAGGCCGGATACAGCACGATCGCGAGGCACGCGAGCCAGAAATTGCGCCAGGGCGCGACGTCGTGAGTCAGCGAGAGGGTGATGGGCTGCTGCAATGGATTGCCGCTCGAGTCGCCCGATGCGGAATCGACGATGAGGTCGTAGTCGCCCTCGGGCAGCGAACTCAAAGTCGCGGTCGCGCTCCGCGACCCTTCGCTCCAGGGGCCGTCGCTGTCGCTGCCGGAATAGAATTCGAACGAGTTGCCGCCTTCGAAGCTCTCTCCCGTGTCCTTCTTGACCAGCGCGTAATCGAGTTCCACCCAGCTGTTTTTGAGCGGCGCGGAGGCGGTGAGCTCGTTGAGCGACCGGTGGGCCCCGAGGTGAAACGGGCCGAACACGGTCTCCTGCGCGTGGTCCGCGGGCGGCAGGTAGCTGCCGACCGGGATTTGCTCGTTGCGCGTGAAGATGACCGTCGCCGCCTGAATCAGCAGCGCGAGCGCGAGCGCGCCCCAGACGAACCGCTTGAGCGAGGCCAGCGTCTGCGAAGAGGGACAGGGTTGATTCGGTGCAATGCCGTTGGGCTCGGGCACCGAGTGATTGAATGCTTTCTCGACCTCCTCGGGGTCGAGATATTGCAGAAGAGTCCACGTCACCTCGGTCGGGGTTTTCTCCCGCGACAGCATCCAGGGCGCCGACACGTAATCGGTGGTCTGGGCCTGATCCCCGGTCTTGACCCGCCAGTAGAACTCCCCGACCACGGTCTGCACGACCGCCGTGCCGGACTGGAATTTTCGGTAATGGCAATCCCGATAGCGCAAGCCGGCGCCGCTCGAGACGATGGCCGAGACGTCCTTGACCGTTTCCCCGAGGCTGAAGTGACCCTGATCGCTCACCAGCCAGCGGAAGCCCAAGAAGGGGTTGAAGAGCAGGAACTCGCGCCATTCGAAGCCGTCGCAGGAGCGGACCATCGCGCCGACGATCTCGTAAGTCTGGCCGCGCAATGCGCCACGCGCGCCGAGCGGCAGTTCGAAGCGCTGCGCCGCCTGGTTGAATTTCTGGATGATCTGGATTTCGGGCTTCGAGATGTCGATCTGGGAGCGGCACGACGGGCAGGCGACCATGACGCTCGCACCCAGCGCGCGCAACGTGATCGGCGCGCCGCAGGCCGGACAGTTGATCGATTTAGGGCCGGGTGCGGCGGGTAGCGGCGCCGCGGAGAGGTGGGGGTCGTTCGTCATAGCGGGAGTCCTAGCTCGGGGCGCCCCAGCCGAGTTGCCGCAAATTGGAAAACTGGCAGTCGGCAAACTCGACGAATCGTCCGACGAAGGGCGTCACGGCGGCGCGGTGAAACTCCACCGTGGCGAAGGCCAGACCATCGCCGCGCAGGTCGATGCTGAGAATCCGCTCCCCGGGACCGAACACGGAGGACAATTCGCCTTCCGCGCCCTGGCAACTGACCTGCTTGACGTCGCTGACCGAATAGCGCCGACCCCCGATACGCCATGCGGTGCCGGGTTGTACGCCGGCCGCGACCGCCGCGGAGGGCGCGCCTTCGAGGGTGCCCGGCGGCTGCTCGAAGGTCATCACCAGGTCTCCCTGCGCCTCCGCGAGCCATCCGAAGCGCTGATCCTCGAATTGCACGCACCACTCGTTCCAGCTGCCCTCCTCCCAGACCTTGCGCAGACGGCCGACCACCCTGAATGGCATTTTCTCGAATCGGCCCCCGGCACCGATCTGCAGCGGGCTGAAGTCATCGGGCACGTCCGCCACCCGGCCGACCAGTTCGACGGATGTTCCGCCCTTCACCAGCAACGATTTGCAGTACCGGCACACCGAATAGGGTGCGCCCGTCCCGAAGTGAACCTCGCCACCACAGGTTGGGCAGGCGATGACCGTCATGCAGGTGATCGAGCGACTAAGCCGGCGTTCGCGGCGGTATCCCCATTTTTCATCGCGATCTACATCCTGTGCATCGGCGCGCCAACCCATTTCTATACTATTCTGATTGAATTTATATGTAAAATCATTGTCTTACACCAAGACCCCGGAACGCTGGCGGCCCGTGTGCCTTGGCCGTAAGATCGTAGCCGCTCAATTCAACATCCGCACCGATAACTAGAGGATTTCCGATGAAGGCTTGGATACTACCGCTGACGCTGGTGATGGCCCTCGGTTCCGCTGCCCGAGCGCAGGCAACCTGTACCTATCCCCGCTCGCCCGACGCAGCGCCCGACGGCGCCACCGCCACTAAGGACCAGATGATTGCAGCGAAGCATGACTTCGACCGCTACAATGGCGAGATGAACGCCTATCTCGACTGCATCAAGATGGAGATGGACACCGTGCCCAAGGATAAGTCCAAACTCTCGGCCGACGAGAAGAAGAAGGCCGACGAGCAGGAAAAGATGCTGGTCCAGAAGAACAACGCCGCGGTGGACGAGCTCCAGGCCAATGTCGGCAAGTTCAACGAGCAGTTGAAGATCTTCAAGGCGAAAGCGGCGGCGCAATAACCTTGCGGGCGCGGCGGGCCGCCCGGCCCGCCGCACCTCAGATGTCGACCAAGATGCAAGCTGGTACGCTCATTACGCCGCGTCTGGCTGAAGAGGCGATCTACTCTCGGCTGACGTGCCTCCCCATCGAGTCACTGCCCCTCACGCAGTGCGTCGGGGGAACCTTGCGCGAAAATGTCTACGCCGAACGCGACACGCCGCCATATGACCGGGTCACCATGGACGGCATCGCGGTGGACAGCGAGCAGTTGCGACGCGGCGTACGCCGCTTTCGCGTGCAGGCAACTCAGGCCGCAGGCGTGCCGCCGCTCAAGCTTGCCTCGACCGACAATGCCATCGAAGTAATGACCGGGGCCGTTTTGCCGCTGGCGGCCGACTGCGTGATCCCCGTCGAGCAGTACGACCTCGCGGATGGGGTCGTATCGCTGAAGTCGGCCGTGGGATCGATGCCCTTCCACAACGTCCATCGGCGCGGCAGCGACGGCCGCCAGGGCGCCTTGCTGCTCGAGAGCGGCACGCTGCTGCGAGCTCCCGAAATCGCGGTTGCCGCATCAGCCGGCATGGCGCGGGTGCGGGTCAGCAGCCAGCCGGCCATCATGGTGGTGTCGACGGGCGACGAGCTGGTCGAACCCGGCGACCCCATCGCGGATTATCAGGTGCGCCGCTCGAACGCCTATGCCGTCGCCGCCACGCTGCGCAGGCGCGGCTTCGGCCGGGTGGGAGATGACCACGTGCCGGACGACGAGCGCAGGCTCCTCGACCGTTTGAAGCTGCATTTGACCACGCACGAAGTACTGATCCTGAGCGGCGGGGTCTCGATGGGCCAATTCGATCTCGTTCCGAAAGTGCTCCAGCAACTCGGCGTGCAGGAGGTGTTTCATCACATTGCGCAGCGTCCGGGCAAGCCGATGTGGTTCGGCATCGGTCCGCAGGGCCAATCGGTGTTCGGACTGCCGGGAAACCCGGTCTCAACGCTCGTGTGCCTGCTCCGCTATGTGGTGCCGGCCATAGCCGAGGCGATGGGAACGCGGCGCGGCCTGCCGGAGCGGCTGGCGCTCGCCTCAGCGGTGACCATTCAGCACTCCCTCACCTATTTCCTGCCGGTCGCCATCGAGCACGACGATTGGGGCCGTCCCTGGGCGAATCCGCGCCCGCCGAACGGCTCCGGGGACTTCCTCAGCTTGGCCGGCACAGATGGCTTCGTGGAACTGCCCCCCGGTCCCAACACCTACGCCAAGGGCTTCGTCGCCAGCGTCTATCGCTGGTGAGACGGGACGATCATGCAAAGCACGCTTCATGACATCCGCGGCACCGTCAATCCGCTCGACAAGCTGGGCCGCCCCCTGCACGACCTGCGCATCTCGGTCATGGACCGGTGCAATTTCCGCTGCCCGTACTGCATGCCCCGCGACAAGTTTCACGACAATTATCGGTTCCTGAAATCGCAGGAGCGGCTGTCCTTCGACGAGATCCTGCGCCTGTCCCGGCTGTTCGCATCGCTCGGCGTGCGCAAATTGCGGCTCACGGGCGGCGAGCCGTTGCTGCGCGCCAACCTGGCGGACCTGATCGGCGATCTGACCACCATTTCCGGCATCGAGGACATCGCGCTCACCACCAACGGCGTGCTGCTCGGGCAGCACGCGGTCGATCTGCACGCCAACGGATTGCGCCGCGTCACGGTAAGCCTGGACACGCTGGACGAAGACGTGTTCAAGCGCATGAGCGGCGGCTTCGCGGCACTCGATCAGGTGCTGCACGGCATCGAGGCGGCGATTGCGGCGGGCCTCACGCCCGTGAAGATCAACGCGGTCGTCGAGCGGGGCGTAAACGATCACACGGTGTTCGGCCTCCTCGAGCGCTTCCGCGGCCGGCCGGTGATCGTGCGCTTCATCGAGTTCATGGATGTCGGCAACCGCAATGACTGGCAGTCGAGCATGGTCGTGCCCTCGCGCGAACTGGCGGCGCGCATCCGGGCCCGCTGGCCCATGCATCCGGTTTCGGAGAATTACCGCGGCGAGGTGGCGCAGCGTTGGATGTTCGACGATGGGGGCGGCGAGGTGGGCTTCATCTCCTCGGTATCGCAGCCCTTCTGCGGCGCCTGCAGCCGCGCGCGCCTGTCGTCCGAGGGCCAGTTCTATACCTGCCTCTTCGCCACCAGCGGACTCGACCTGCGCGCGAGCATGCGCGCCGGCGCCTCGGATGAGGAGATCCTGAATTCAATCCGGACGAAGTGGCTCGGGCGGGCCGACCGCTATAGCGAACTGCGCGAGGAACTGCGGCGCACCGAACCCACTCGAAGGAAGATCGAGATGTATTACATCGGCGGCTGACCATGGCATTTTCACATCTGGACAGCGAACAACGGCCGACCATGGTCGACGTCGGCGACAAGCAGCCGACGGAGCGTACGGCGGTCGCGGAGGCGCGCGTTCGGTTTCCTCCGGCGGTGGCCGCGGCACTGCGCGAGAACGGGCTGCGGTCGCCGAAGGGCCCGGTGTTCGACACGGCCATCGTGGCCGGCGTCATGGGCGCCAAGCGGACCCACGAACTGATTCCGTTCTGCCACCCGCTGGGACTGGAGAGCTGCCGCCTCACCATCGAGTTGGAAGGCGACTGCGCCGTGATTCGCTGCACCGTGAGCGTTCACCACAAGACGGGCGTCGAGATGGAGGCGCTGACCGGCGCGAGCATCGCCGCGCTCACCGTTTACGACATGTGCAAGAGTCTCTCCCACGACATCGTCATCGGCGACACGCGCCTGATCGCCAAGGACGGCGGCAAGAGTTCGTTCGCTCGGGGCGGGCCGTGACGGCGCCTCCCGCTCCGGTGCACGGACTGGTGCTGGCCGGCGGCGCCAGTTCGCGCATGCAGCGCGACAAGGCGCTGCTCCCGTATGAGGGACGGAGCCAGCTCGACCGCGCGTTCGAGCTCTTGGGCCGGCACCTGCCGAAGGTCTTCGTCTCCGTGCGCGCGAGCCAGGCGTCGGAGCCGACGCGGGCGCGCCGGCCGCTGATCCTCGACAGCGTCGAGGGCGGCGGGCCCATCGTCGGCATCCGCTCCGCGCTGGCCGCCGATCCGGGCGCCGCGTGGCTGGTGCTCGCGTGCGACCTGCCGTTTCTGTCGGATGCCGTGCTCGAGCAGCTGCTGGCCGAGCGCGATCCTGAGTGCCTCGCCACGGCCTACTCGAGCGCACACGACGGCCTGCCCGAGCCGCTGTGCGCCATCTGGGAACCCGCGGCGGCCGCCGAATTGACCGCCTTCCAGCGCGGCGGCGGGCAGTGCCCGCGCAAATTCCTGGGCAGAAGCCGGATTCGGCTCCTGGAACCGCGCGACCGCCGCGCCCTCGACAACGTCAACACCCCGCAAGAATACCGCGATGCGGCGTCGGCCCTCGGGTCGCCCGATGCCGCCGCCGGTCCCAAACGGCTGAAAATCCAGTACTTTGCGCTCCTGCGCGAACAGGCGGGCGTCTCCGAGGAGACCCTGGACAGTTCGGCCGCGACGCCCGCGGATCTGTACCCGGAGTTGCTCGCGCGCCATGGGTTCACGCTGCCGCGCGAACTGTTGAAGGTGGCGGTGAACGGCGAGTTCGCGGACTGGACACACCCGCTCCTTGCCGGAGATGCCGTGGTGTTCATTCCACCCGTGGCGGGCGGATGATGCGCTTTCGCTTCACGCAAACGCCCATCGACGCCATGGCGGCGCGGCAAGAATTGCTGGACCCCGGCGCGGGCGGCTTCGTCGCCTTCGAAGGCTGGGTGCGCGATCACAACGAGGGCCGCGAGGTCCGCCGGCTCGAATACGAATCCTTCCAGGCGCTCGCGCTCAAGGAGGGCGACCGCATTCTCGAGGAAGCGCTGAAGAGATTTCCCATCAAGCATGCCCTGTGCATCCACCGCTTGGGTTCGCTCGATCTCACGCAAATGGCCGTGTGGGTGGGCGTGAGCTCTGCGCACCGCGGCGAGGCCTTCGACGCATGCCGTTACATCATCGATGAGGTCAAACACCGGGTCCCCATCTGGAAGAAGGAACACTACCGCAACGGCGACTCGGGCTGGGTCAATTGCGAGCGCTGTGCGGCAGCCCCGCGGCACGCTCATGCCCGCGATCACGATGCAGCCTGACTATTCCCGGCAGTTGATGCTCAAGGAGGTGGGCGCACACGGCCAGGCGAAGCTCGCCGCGAGCCGCGTGCTCATCGTCGGCGCCGGCGGCCTCGGCAGCCCGGTGCTGCAATATCTGGCGGGCGCGGGAGTCGGGCATCTCGGGGTCGTGGATGCGGACGCCCTCGAGCCGAGCAATCTGCATCGTCAGCCCATGTTCGCGCTGGCCGATGCCGGCCTGCCCAAGGCGCAGCTGGCGCGCGCCGCAGCCGCGGCCATCAACCCGGCCGTGACCGTCGAGGCCCATGTGGCGCGCTTCGACGAAGCCAATGCGCTCGACCTGGTTCGCGCCCACGATCTCGTGGTCGACTGCAGCGACAATTTCCGCACGAAATTCCTCATCAACGATGCGGCGGTGCTCGCAGCACGTCCCGCCGTGTTCGCGAGCGTCTACCAGTACGAGGGCCAGCTGCAGGTCTACAGGCCCGAGCGCGGGCAGGCGTGCCTGCGCTGCCTGTGGCCGGATGCGACCGCGGACGGCGTGGTCGGAAATTGCGCGCAGGCGGGCGTCCTCGGTCCGGTGCCCGGGATCTGCGGCACCCTGCAGGCGATGCTGTGCTTGAAGATCCTGCTCGGAATGCCGGGGCAGCTGGACGGAGAGATGCTCCTCCTGGATTTCACGACGTTTTCCAGCCTCAAATTGAAGGCGCCCCGCCGCCGCAGCTGCGTCGCGCCGGATTGCAGCGTGATCCGCGGCATCGCTCGCGAGGATGCCGGCATCGAGGTGTCCCTACCCTCGCTCGCGGCCGCGGTGGAGTCGAATTTCGAGGTGATCGACATCCGCACCGCCGAGGAAGTGGCGGCCCGGCCCGCGCGAGCGCGGCACATCGCCATGCCGGCCCTGCTCTCGGACCCGGATCAGCTGAGGAGCGGCCGCCGCTACCTGCTCGTCTGCGCATCGGGCAAACGCAGCCTCGCCGCCGCCCGCGAGCTGCGACGCCGCGGGCTCGACGTGCGCTCGCTGGCCGGCGGCCTGCACGCGGTCGGCGGCTGAGTGTTCTTCGAGAGCAAGCTGCCGGACGTCGGCACGACCATCTTCACGGTGATGTCGCGCCGTGCGCTCGAGGAGAACGCCGTCAATGTCGGACAGGGATTTCCGGATTATCCCGTCGACCCGCACCTCTCGCAGGCGCTGCTCGACACCGTCGCCGAGGGGCGCAATCAATACGCGCCGATGGAGGGCGTGGTCGAATTGCGGGAACAGATTGCCCGCAAGCTCTTCGCGAGCTACGGGCGGCAATTCGACCCGCAGACCGAGATCACGATCACCTGCGGCGGCACCGAGGCGCTGTTCGACGCCATCCAGGCCGCGGTCCGCTCCGGCGACGAGGTCGTCGTCTTCGAGCCCGCCTACGATGCCTACGAACCCGCCGTGCGGCTCGCCGGCGGTCAGTGCGTGCGGGTGCCGCTGCCCCCTCCCCGCTTTCACTACGATTGGGATCACGTGGCGGGCGTGCTCAGCGACCGCACGCGGCTCATCATCATCAACAGCCCGCAAAATCCCAGCTGCTCGGTCGCAGACCGGGCGGATCTGGACGCGCTGGCGCGGCTCATCCGCGATCGGCCCATCGGTATCCTCGCCGACGAGGTTTATGAGCACGTGCTATACGATGGCCGGCGTCACGCCTCGGTGCTCGCGCACCCGGAACTCCGGGAGCGCAGCTTCGCCGTGTTCTCCTTCGGCAAGACGCTGCACGCCACCGGATGGCGCACCGGCTACTGCGTCGCGCCGCCGCTGCTCACCGCGGAACTGCGCAAGGTTCATCAGTTCAACACCTTCAGCATCGCCGCGCCGCTGCAATATGCGATCTCCCGCTATGTATCGCAGCATCCCGAGGCGTGGACCGGCCTCTCCGCGTTCTTCCAGGCCAAGCGGGACCGGCTGGTCGGGCGGCTCGCCGGCTCGGGGTTCGAGCCCGTGCCGGCGGCGGGAACCTATTTCCAGTTGGTCGACTACGGCGCCCTCAGCCGTGCGCCCGACATCGAGTTCGCCGATCGCCTGATCCGCGAGGCCAAGGTGGCCACCATCCCCCTGTCGCCTTTTTACGCGGCGCCGCCGTCCATGACGCTGCTGCGCCTCTGCGTCGCCAAGCAGGACGCGACGCTCGACGAGGCGGCGCAGCGGTTACGGCGTTTCGCCGCGCGGCAGTAGCCGAGCCCAAGAGCGGGTGCGCACGCGGATCAACCAAAACAGCATCAGGCCCAATGGCACGAACTGCGGCAGAAAGAAGCTCCGCGGCACGTGATAGGGGCCGGGCAGAAGCCGCGCGAATCCGTTCGTGAAGCCCGAACCTGCGGCCAGCGTGAGCCCGAGGCACATTCGCCACAGATGTCGCGATAGGCGCGGGACCCCCGAGAGTCCGCCGGTGACGGCAACCCGAGCATCGCCGATCGCCGCGAAGACGAGCACGGCGGTAAACGCGTAGATCGCGATGAGAACCGGACCCTTGAACGGTACGGCGCTCGTAAACAAGGGAGGCAATCCAACCGCCAACTGAAACGATAAAACGGCAAAAGGCGCGCAGAGGCCGAGAGCGACGAACAGGGCGGCTTTTTCGAAGTATCCGGACGCGCCGTCCCGGCGGCGCACGGTCATCCAGGCGGTTGCCACGAGGTACAACGCAAAGGTGCCGATGAACACATTGGTGAGCTGATCGGGAACTGCAATTCCTAGATAAATGGCGAACACTGCCATCGCCATCATGGATACAACAAACACGGTTCCGGCCTTGCGATGTAGAGGGCTGCCCTTGCGGGCACACACCGCTATCGTCCCCGAGACCAGACCCGTAGCGCCACCGGCGATATGAACCACGAAGGCGAGCACGGTCATGCCGTGAAGCAGTTGATCGGCGGCTGATTGACCGCTCATGAGTGACCCTCCCAGGGAGCCCCTCCGATTCTATATCGGATGTGCGATCGCATCTGCCCGCCGTTGATTTCGTCTCCCCACCGACGGAAGGCGGTAAACTGTGACGGCTGATATCTTCGGGAGATCGATTATGAAATATTTGCCGGCGCTCGCGTTGTGGCTTGCCGCCTCCTCGGCGATGGCCGCACACCGCGACGACATGGTCATCAACTCCGGAAGCGAATTACGCGATTGGTGCAAGGAGGAGTCGGAGGCGACGCTGATCGGCCGGGGATTGTCGCCTTTCAATTGGACGGCATCGTACTGGGATCAGGTCAATACCTTGATGGTCAAAGGCCAATGGCGAACCGACGGCGCGAATTTGACGGTTGAGTGCAGCGTTGCGCGGGGGGCCCAGGCGCGGTATGCAACCGTGTCGATTCAGGAATCCCAGTAGCGGTAGGGCTTATATGGCGGTTGAGCGGTTCTCCATCGCCGATTTGAGCACTGCGTCCTTCCCATGGGCGCCCGAAGTCGTGATGGTGGGCGCGTTTCTGGTCAATGGAGTCACGAGATGCGATTCGTAATACTTGGGATCATGGCGTGCGTGACGCTGAGCGCCTGCGGCCTCGCGGAAACCGCGGTTTCGTCCGCGGCCGGCGGCGCAGCGGAGGTCGAGCAGGCCAAGGCGGGGTTGAAAACCGAGGCCCGCGTCAAGCAGCAGCTCGACGCTGCGGCAGCTCTCGATACGCAGCATCGCCAGGCTGCCGACGCCGAAGCCCAATAGGATCGGGGCCAAGCGCGAGGAAGAGCCAGGGGTTACCCCTGGCCTTCCTTGCTCCTACCCTTATGGATTGGACAGCGTCTGCGGCGTGCCCGCCGGCTTTGCCGATTGAGCCCCCACCAACGCCCTCACGACGGGCGTCCCAATACCAGTGGACGCGTCGTACGTCGGGCTGATGGTGGACTGAATCAGCCCATTGAACCCCGGGGTTTCGGTGCGCAGGTATTTCGCCACCGATCCCTGCTTCGCCTGCTGGGCGGCGAGCCCGTACAGGTATTCGTTCACGTTGCCCATCCGCCCCTGCTGCTCGACCAGCAGAGCCAGGACGCCCGCAAACGAGGGGGAGGAGAGGCTGGTGCCGATGTATCCATAGAACCCACCGCCGTCGCCCACCGCAATCGCGAAAATACCGTAGCTTCGGTCCGTATTGCCGTCGCCATCGTTGGGATTATTGCCGCCGTCGCAGAAGCCGCTCTTCTTATTGAGCTTGGAAATGCCGCCCGGGCATCCGCCCACCTGCATGCCGATATCCGGCACGGCCCGCCCGGTATATCCCGTGGCCACCAGTGACTGATAAGCCGGCGCCGGCCACATTTTGCTCTCACCGCTGCCGGCACCCCACACGCCGCCCGACACATTGGCGCCGAGGCCATAGGGGTCATACGGTATTTCGGGATCGGACCAGGCATTTTCCGTCGCATATTGCGAATCGAGCGATCCCGGTATGTACGTCGTCACCAGGTTGGTGCCGCCCACCGCCGTTACATTCGGGTCGGACGCCGGGGTGGATACCCCTGCGATGAACTGCCCGGGTTCACCGCTCAAATAATCGACGGTGGTGCATTCCTTGCCGGCACTGTCGCCGGAACTGGCGAGAAAGGTGATCCCCTGCGAGTTGCCTTGCAGGAATAGCTCGTGATACGCCCGCAGAATGCCGCGTTGATCAACGCCGTGGTTGTACGCCGGGAAATAGAAAAGCTCGCACTCGCCGAACGACGCGCTCAGCACATCCACCTGGTTCGACTCGATCGCGTCCACATAACCGGCAAATATACTGCCGTCCGACAGGTCCGGTATGTCGTAGAGGATGACGTGAGCGCCCGGCGCGCCGGTGATCTCGGACTGCGTATCGATCGAGACCTCGGCAAATGCCCCGCCGAACAGTCCGCCGCCTCCGTTGATGGGAATGTCCGCATAGAGGGTCGGGTCCGGCTCACCCGTGATGAGCGACCATTTCTCGTTGTCGAACACCGCCGCCACATCGGTCGGCAGATAGTCGCTCGACATCAGTACGCCGATCGTGGCCCCGGTGCCATCCAGCCGTTTCGCAACGCCGTTCACGGTCACCATGGTTTCATAGGAGGGATATTGATACGCCTGCTTGAGGTCGTCGAACCAATAGCCGCCGTCCTGGCCGTAACGGTTATAGGTGCCGCCCAGTGCCGGCGTGGCCTGGCGCGACATGACATGGGCTTCGTTCGCCCCAAAACTCACCACTGTGGCTCCCGCCTCCTTCAGTTCGGCCGGCAGCTGCAGTGCGCTGTCCGCGACGACGCGGGTGCCGGACCCATTGGTATCGGTGTGCGCCAGTTGCAGATGCGTGCCGAGCGTGCTTTCCACCAGCGCCGCCGGTCCGCTGACGTGCAGGCTGCGCGTGTGGGTCTGCACGGACAACCCGCGCGCGCTCAGGGCCGCGGCCACACGGTTCATCGTCGCCGCATCCGTTCCGAAGCGCGCGGCGAACTGCGCCGGCGTCAGCCAATGATGATATTGCGGATTGGACGGATCGTGCAGGGCCGCCAACAGCTCATTCAGCTGGTTTACGTTGCGCAACGGCAGCGCCACTTCGAAGTTCATCTGACTCGCCGCATCCGGCTTGCCGACGATGGTAGGCTCGGCCTGCGCAATGCCGATCCCAAGCAGCAGCGTGACCGCAGCGCCGATCCGGATGAGTGGTATTGAAACGGAATCCTTGTTCATTGTCCTAATCTCCCCAAGAAATTGAACATAATCAGGCAGGCGTCCATAGGTTACGCGGGCGCAATTCGCCGCTCGCGTTGGACTTGGAATTGCTGCAACGCTACGCCCATACGCGAACACATGTCAACGACGCGGCGGCCGCTGAATTTTTGGATCCAGCAATCGAACATAACACCGGCGGCCCACAACAGCCGCGACACGGCGGCGTCGAACTGCAGCGCTCGAGCTCCGCTTGCCCGAAGGTTTCAGCGTGCAAAATATAGGCGGTCGTCGAAGCTCGCCACCCATTCCGGCTTGTAGACGACCGTCGCAGACATCAACAGTCCGTCGACGTAGGCCTCTGCAAATCCCATCAAGCCGAGCACGACGAGATAATCTTCCAGGCGGGTCCTCGCCGGCCAAGATCCGGCGACCGCAACCAGCACGAGCGCCGCGAGCGCGAAGGCGGCGATGGAACCGGCAAACGCCGTGACGAAGATGAATATCCAAAAATTCCTGGGCAGCCGCCGGGCGACGACGACGTGCAGCCAATGAATGAACAGCGCCGGCACGGCGGCCTCGCAGAGAAAGTAGGCCGGCCAATCGGCCCAGTTCCCGTGTTGAACGCAATTCACGGCCAGCACGGCGCCGATACCGACCATCGCCAGAAGCCAACCGTGCATCAGCGTGAATGTGGTGACGAGAAGAAACGGGGGCAGGAATCCGGATGCGACGCCGGGCCGCGCGGCGCCCATGAGCAGGATCACCACCAAACCACCGAGCCAGACGTGTTGGCGATCCGGGTGGCCGATGAGCCAAGACTTCCACGGTGCGCGCCAGCACGCCAGAAGGAACACCGCCGGCATCGCGTACATCAGCACCGTGTGCAGCGGCAGGCCCAGGCTCGAGCCGATGATCATCGGCGGCAACGCTCAGCCCCCGCGGACCTGGCCGCTGCCCCGGACCAGGTACTTGTAGCTGGTGAGTTGCTCCACGCCGACCGGACCGCGCGCATGAAACTTGTCCGTGCTGATGCCGATCTCGGCGCCCATGCCGAACTCCCCGCCGTCGGCGAACTGCGTGGACGCGTTGTGCAGCACGATGGCGCTGTCCACGCGGCCCAGAAACCGCTCGGCGGCGGCGGCATCCGCGGTGACGATGCATTCCGTATGCTGGGACCCATAACGCCGGATGTGCTCGATCGCCGCGTCCACGCCCTCCACCACCCGCACGGCAATGATGGCGTCGAGATACTCTTCGGCCCAATCCAGCTCGGTCGCGGGCTTCACGCGCTCGTCCACGCGCCGCGTGGGCTCGTCGCCGCGCACTTCACAGCCCGCATCCAGCAGCATGCGCACGAGCGGCGCCAAGTGGGTGGCCGCGCACCCGCGGTCCACCAGCAGCGTTTCAGCGGCGCCGCAGATTCCGGTGCGCCGCATCTTGGCGTTCAACGCGATGTCCATGGACATCTGAAGATCCGCGGCGCGATCGACATAGACATGGCATACGCCGTCGAGATGGCCGATCACCGGCACGCGTGCTTCTTGCCGAACCCGCTCGACCAGGCTCTTGCCGCCCCGCGGCACGATCACGTCGATGTCGTCCGCCATCTCCGACAGCATGAATCCCACGGCGGCGCGATCGGTCGTCGGCACCAGCTGGATGCTGCCGGCGGGCAGACCGGCCACGTGCAGCCCCTGCCCGAGGCAGGCGTGAATCGCGGCGTTCGACTGCGAACTCTCGGAGCCGCCGCGCAGGATGACGGCATTGCCCGATTTCAGGCACAGGGCGCCGGCATCGGCGGTGACGTTCGGCCGGCTCTCGTAGATGATCCCGATTACGCCGAGCGGCACCCGCACGCGCTGGATCACCATGCCGTTCGGCCGGGTCCATTCGGCGAGCACCGTGCCGATCGGATCGCCGAGTCGCTCGACGTCCTCGAGTCCGCGGGCCATGGCCTCGACGCGCGGCTCGGTCAACTCGAGCCGATCGAGCATGGCCGGCGAGAGTCCTTTGTCCGCCGCCTCACGCAGGTCGCGCTCGTTGGCGTCCAGGATCTTGTGGCGCCGGGCGCGCAGCGCCGCCGCCGCGGCCTTCAGGGCGCGATTCTTCTGGTCGGTGCCCGCCGCAGCCAGAATCAGCGAGGCGGCCCGGGCATCGCGGCCGATGGCGCGCATGAGATCGGGTACCGAATCCGGCGGGGCGGAAGCCTTGGCAATCGCGTCTGGGTTCATATCGTCATCTCAAGGGGCTCGCAGGAGAACCAAGTCGTCGCGGTGCACGATTTCATCGCGGCCTCTGAATCCCAACACCTTCTCGATGTCGGCGGACTTGCGCCCGATGATTCGGGCCGCATCGCCGTCGGAATAGGCGCAGATGCCGCGGGCCACTTCGGCTCCGTCGGGTCCGATGATACTCACGGTGTCGCCCCGCTCAAAACGTCCCACCGCCCCCGTCACGCCGGCCGGCAGGAGGCTCTTGCCCCCCAGGAGCGCGCGCACGGCGCCGTCGTCCACGGCAATCGCCCCGGCGGGCTTCAGCGTGCCGGCGATCCATTGCTTGCGGGTGGCCAGGGGCGTCGAGGACGGCACGAACCAGGTGCACCGCGCGCCCTCCTCGATGCGTTTCAGCGGGTGCTGGAAGGCGCCTTTGGCGATGCACATGTGACAACCCGCCGACACGGCGATCTTGGCCGCGGCGACCTTGGTCTGCATGCCCCCCGACCCCATGTCGCTGCCCGCGCCGCCCGCCATGGCTTCGATCTCCGGGGTGATGTGGCGCACCTGGGCGATGAACTGGGCGCTGGGATCGACCGCCGGATTGGCCGTGTACAGTCCGTCGATGTCCGACAGCAGGACCAGGCAATCCGCGCCCGCCATTTGCGCCACGCGCGCCGCAAGCCGATCGTTGTCGCCGTAGCGGATTTCCGCGGTTGCCACGGTGTCGTTTTCGTTGATGACCGGCACGGCACCCAGGGACAGCAGAGTATTCAGGGTGCCGCGCGCGTTGAGGTAACGCCGCCTCTGCTCGGTATCGCTCAAGGTCAGCAGAATCTGGGCCACCGTGATGCCGTGCACGTCCAGCAGTTCCTTGTACGCGTGGGCCAGACGTATCTGTCCCACCGCCGCCGCCGCCTGGCTTTCCTCCAGGCGAAGCTTGCCGTACTTGAGTTTCAGGTGCCGGCGCCCCAACGCGATCGCTCCGGAGGAGACCAGGATGACTTCCTGCCCGCGCCGATGGAGGTAGGCCACGTCCGCTGCCAGGCTCTCCAGCCAGGCTCGATTCAGGCGTCCCTTTTCCGCGTCCACCAGCAAGGCCGAGCCTACTTTGACGACGATCCGCTTGGCCTGGCTGATGCGGCGGGCGGCGGATTTGGCGTCGACGGTGGTCATAGACCGTCAATTTTGCCATTTACTTGGAGCTTGGGCCTCCCCTAATATCCGCCTGCAAGCAAGCGCATCAGTTCAACAGAGGCGACCTCACGTGGGCAGAGAGTACGAACCGACCGTCGGGCAGTGGTACGAGGACTTGGAGAACGAGGAGACGTTCCAGGTGCTCAAGGTGGACGAAGACAAGGAAACCGTTGAGATTCAACATCTCGACGGCGATATCGAGGAATTGGACGTCGACGGCTGGGCGGAACTCGACCTGGAGCTCACCGAGGAGCCGGAGGGCTGGTCGGGATCCAAAGCGGAGAGGGACGAGGACGAGGAGGAGGAGGAAGAAGACGAAGAGGATGACGATTGGGACGATGACGACGAGGACGACGACCTCGACGACGAGGACGACGAGGACCACGAGGAGTATTGAGTAGGCGCGGGCTCGCGCGCGGCGCTCAGACCCGCTGGAGCCACCCGTGCCGGTCCGGTGCCTCGCCCTGCTGGACGGCAACCAGCTGCGCCCGCAAGGCGCGCGTGATCGGCCCCACGTCGCCTTGGCCCACGCGGTGTTCCTGGCCGCGATGGATCAGCGTTCCCACGCCTGCGAGCACGGCGGCGGTGCCGGACAGCGCCGCTTCGCCGGTCTTGACCCACTCCAGCATGTCCGCGACGCTGAACACGCGCTCGGTCACATCGAAGCCCTGATCGCGCGCCAGCGTGATCAGCGAGTCGCGCGTCACCCCGTGCAGGAAGGTGGCATCGAGGCCGCGGGTCAGCAGCCGGCCTTCCCGTAGCAGCAGGAAATTGGCGGCGCCCGTCTCCTGAACCTCGCCACCCGGGCAGAACAGCACCTGATCCACTTGGTATTTCGCCCGCGCCTCGAGAGTGGGTCCCATGGCGGCCGCGTAATTGCCGCCCGTCTTCACCATGCCCATTTGCGCCGCCGAGCGGGTGTGCTCATCGTCCACGAGAATCCGCAGCGGCTTCATGCCGCCGGCGAAGTAATCCCATACCGGGCTTGCGAGAACCAGCAGCATCGCCTCGGCCGCAGGGGTGGCGGCCGCGCCGATGTTGGGCGTGGTTCCGAACAGGAGGGGACGCAGGTAGAGCGCGCCGGGCGCCTCCGGCACGGCCTCGCGGCAGCGGTCGATGACCGCGCGCACCATGCCCGCGAGTTGTTGGGGATCGGGCACCGGCAGCACCAGCGACTTGGCGCTTTGGCGCATACGCTCGATGTGCCGGTCCATGCGAAACACATGCACCGAGCCGTCGGACCGGCGGAAGGCCTTGAATCCCTCAAAGCAGGTACTGGCGTAATGCAGCACGTGCGCGGCGGGGCTCAATTCGAGGGGTCCTACGGGCTTGAGGTCCGCAGCGCTCCATTTGCCGCCCTGAAAGGACGCGACGGCCATGTGGGAGGCCAAAACGGAACCGAAGGGTGGACGCTGGGGCGTTGCAGTCATGGAAATTACCTTAGGGAATGAAAATCGTCGCTGGATGCTCGATCAGTTCCTTCAAAGCCTGGATCATGGCTGCCGCATCATAACCGTCCACGAAACGATGATCGAATGACGATGAGACATTCATCATGCGGCGCACCGTCACGGCGCCATCCAGCACCACCGGGCGCTCCACCGCCTTGTTGAGTCCGATGATGGCCACTTCCGGCGCATTGATCACCGGAGTGGAAGCGATACCGCCCAGTTTGCCCAGGCTGGTGACCGTGATGGTGGAGCCCATGAGTTCATCCCGCGTGGCCTTGCCCGTGCGGGCCCGCTCCGACACCTGGCGGATGGCGGCCGCCAGATCCGCGAGCGAGCGCGACTGGGCGTTGCGCACCACGGGCACCTTGAGCCCATCGGGGGTCTGGGTGGCGATTCCCACGTTCACCGTGGCGTGCCGCACCAAAACGCCGCGCCCCGCGTCGTAGAGGACGTTGCATTGCGGGAACGACCGGAGCGTGCGGGTGAGGGCCATGATCATGAAGGGCAGGTAGGTGAGGCCTGGTTCACCGCGCGGCATCTTGCTGTTCAGGTGCGCGCGCAGCGATTCGAGTTCGGTGACATCGACCTCTTCCACATAGGAGAAGTGCGGGATGGTGCGCTTGGCCTCGCTCATGCGCTCGGCGATGACCCGGCGCACCCCGATGACTTTGATCTCGGTGGTGTCGGGAACCGCGGCCGATGAGGCGGTGGCGGCCGGCGACGGCGCCGGGTCCCGCGCCGGCTGTCCGCCGATGGCCATGAGGTCGCCGCTCAGGATCCGGCCGCCGGGCCCCGTTCCGACGACGGTCGCCAGGTCGATGCCCGCCTCGCGCGCGCGGCGGCGGTTGGCGGGCGATGCCTTGACGCGTCCTGCGACTGAGGACGGACCCGCCGCCGCTCCGATCTCGCGGGCCGATTCGGTCCCTGAGGAAGGCGCGGCGGGCGGTGCGGCGGCGCCCGCGGCCGGAGCGGCCTGCGCCACGGACGCTGCACCGGACGAGCTGCCCGCCCCATCCAAGTCGAAGACGATCAGCGGCGAACCCACCGCCAGCTTGTCGCCCGGCCCCCCGGAGATCGAGAGCACTCGCCCGCTGACCGGCGCGGGCACTTCCACCGCGGCCTTGTCGGTCATGACCTCGACGATGACCTGGTCCTCGGTCACTAGATCGCCGGGCTTGGTGTGCCAGGCGACAATTTCGGCTTCGACCGTACCCTCGCCCAGATCGGGCATTTTGAAGATGAATTGACTCACGCCGCCTCCATCACCGCTTTGAGCGCCGTTGCGACCCGCGCCTGTCCGGGAAAATACTCCCATTCGAAGGCATGCGGGTATGGCGTGTCCCATCCGGTGACGCGCTGGATGGGCGCCTCGAGCTCCCAGAAGCACTCCTCCTGGATGACGGCGAGAATCTCCGCGCCGAATCCGGAAAAGCGCGTTGCCTCGTGCGCCACCACGCAGCGGCCGGTCTTCTTCACCGAACTGCAGATCGTGTCCACGTCCAGCGGCACCAGCGAGCGCAAATCGATGACCTCCGCGTCCACGCCAAGCCCGGCGGCAGCGGCCGACGCCACGTAAACCATCGTGCCGTACGTGAGGATGGTTACGTCGTTGCCCGCGCGTACGATGTCCGCCTTGCCGAGCGGCACCGTGTAATGCCCCTCCTCGACCTGACCCTTCGGATGCGAGGTCCATGGCACGGCGGGCTTGCTGGGGTCGCCGTCGAAGGGGCCGTTGTACAGGCGCTTCGGCTCGAAGAAGATCACCGGATCGTCGTCCTCGATCGCGGTGATCAGCAATCCCTTGGCGTCGTAGGGATTGGACGGCATGACCACCTTGAGCCCGCTCACGTGCGTGAAAATGCCCTCGGGACTCTGCGAATGGGTCTGCCCGCCGCGGATGCCTCCGCCGCAGGGCGTGCGGATCGTGACCGGGGCGAAGAATTCACCGGCGCTGCGGTAGCGGATACGCGCCAGCTCGCTGGTGATTTGATCGAAGCCGGGATAGATGTAGTCGGCGAATTGAATCTCCGCGACCGGCCGCAGGCCGTTGATGCTCATGCCGATGGCCGCGGCCACGATCCCGCCCTCGGCAATCGGCGTGTCGATCACCCGATATTCGCCGTATTTACGTTGCAGGCCCTCCGTGACCCGAAACACGCCGCCGAAATAGCCGATGTCCTCGCCCATGAGGACCACCGATGGATCCCGCCCCAGCATGATGTCCATGGCGGAGTTCAAGGCCTGAATCATGTTCATGTTCGCCATGGCGTCAGCCCTGCTCGATGCGCATGAGCGCACGCTGGCGCACCAGATGCTCGGGCATCTCCTTGAACACGTCCTCGAACATCAAGTCCGCGTTCAGCTTCGGCCCGTCGGTCAACGTGCCGAAGGACACGGCCTCTTTCCAGCTCGCGGCCGTCAGCGCCTCGAGTTCGGCGGTCAGCGCCTGGTGGCGCTCCTCGGACCACTCGCCCAGCGCGATCAGGTGCTGCTTCAGGCGCTCGATGGGATCGCCTAGAGGCCAGTACTCGTAATCGTCCTTGGCGCGGTAGCGCGCCGGATCGTCGCTCGTGGAATGGGCGGCGGCGCGATAGGTCACCAGTTCGATCAGGGTCGGCCCCGCGCCGGTGCGCGCGCGCTCCGCCGCCCATTGCGTGACGGCATGGACCGCGAGGAAATCATTGCCGTCGACGCGGGCGCCGGCGATGCCGTACCCGGGGCCGCGGGCCGCGAAGGAGCGCTGCTCGCCGCCCGCGAAGCCTTGGAACGTCGAGATGGCCCACTGATTGTTCACGACGTTGAGAATGACCGGCGCCTGGTACACCGAGGCGAACAGCAGCGCGTGATGGAAGTCCGCTTCCGCGCTGCTGCCCTCGCCGATCCAGCTCGCGGCGACGTGGTCCTCGCCCTTGATCGCCGCCGCCATCGCCCAGCCCACGGCCTGCGGGAAACTGCGTGGCGAGGTTCCCGGAGATCGAGAAGATGTTGCCGGCCTTCGAGTGATAGCACACCGGCAGCTGGCGCCCCTTGCACATGTCGCGCGTGTTCGAGAGCGACTGGTTCATGAGATCGACCAGCGGTATGCCGCGCGCGATCTGCAATCCCTGCTTGCGGTAGGACGGGAACAGCATGTCGCCGGGCTGCAGCGCCATGCACTGCGCGACGGCTACGGCCTCCTCGCCCAGGGCGCGCATGTAGAAGGAAATCTTGCCCGCGCGCTGATTGCGCTGCATGCGATCGTCGAAGATTCTCGTGAGCAGCATGTGCCGGAGGCCGACCTGCAGCACCGCAGGGTCGAGATGCGGATGCCATGGGCCCACCGCCGTGCCGGCATCGTCGAGGACGCGCACGAGCTCCGTCGACAGGTATTCGATGTCCCGCGCGCGCGCATTGACGTCCGGCCGCGGAACCGCGCCGGCCGGCGAGAGATGCACATAGCTGAAATCGGGCTTCTCGCCCGGGCGCGCGGGTGCCCTTGGAACGTGCAAACGAGACCGGTTCTTCATCCACTCCCCCGTTGATCGTCCGCCAGACCGCTAATTTACGACCCCTGGCGGCGCGATGTTGCATTCATTTGGGGAGGGCCGGATACTCCGGTATGTTCATTCCGATATTCACGCAATTATGGAACATACAGACCGACCCGCGCTGGACCGCCTGGACCTGAGGCTGCTGGACGTGCTGCAGCGGCGGGGTGCGCTGTCCGTGGCCGACGTGGCATCGCAGCTGCGCCTGTCGACCACCACCTGCTGGCGCCGCATTCAACTGCTCGAACAGAGCGGCGTCATCAAGGGCCGCGTGGCCTTGCTCGACCGCAACGCCCTCGGACTCGACGTCACCATGTTCGCGCAGGTAAAGCTCGCGACCACCGGGCGCGACGCCATTGCGACCTTCGAGGAAGCCATCCGCCACCGCGCCGAGGTGCTGGAGTGCTACACCCTCACCGGCGAGTGGGACTTCTTGTTGAAGATCGTCACGCGCAACGTCAAGGCCTACGAGGCGTTCTACCTGGACTACCTCTCGCGCATTCCCTGCGTGCAGTCGGTCAATTCCTCCGTGGCCATGAGCATCATCAAGGAGTCGACCGCGCTGCCCCTGGGCGTGTCGAATGCTCACGGCTCAAGCAGAAGCACGGTCGCCCCGATGGTGCGGCGGCTCGCGAGCGCGCGATGCGCTTCCGCGGCGTTGCGCATGTCCATGAGTTGCCCGACGTGCCCATGGATTTCTCCGGCGGCGAGGCGCGCGAACAGGTCGTCGGCCCGCCCCTGCAGTTCATCGCGGGTCTTGATGTAGTCGAACAACATCGGCCGGGTGGCGAACAAGGAGCCGCCCGCCGCGAGATCCAGCATCTTGAAATCGGCGATGGGACCCGAGGATTGCCCGAAGCACACGAACGTGCCGCGCAGCTTCAGGCACTTGAGCGAGCCGCGCCAGGTGTCGTTGCCCACGGAGTCGTACACCACGTCGCATCGGCCGCCGGCGGTGATCTTCTCGACGCGCGCGGGGAAGTCGTCCGTCTTGTTCTGGATCACGTGGGCATAACCGTTGGCCCGGGCAATCTCGATCTTGTCGGCGGATCCCACCGTGCCGATGGCCGTCGCGCCGAGACGCCGGAGCCATTGGCCCAGGAGCAGCCCCACGCCGCCGGCCGCCGCGTGCACCAGCACCGTGTGCCCCGCCTTCACGGCGAAGCAGGACGTGACCAGGAACTGCGCGGTCAAGCCCTTCAGCATCACGGAGGCCGCCGTCTCGAATGAGACCGCATCGGGCAGCTTCACGAGCCGGTCGGCCGGCACCACGCGGCGCGTTCGGTAGGCCCCCACCGGCAGGGTATAGGCCACTCGGTCGCCGGCCTGCAGTCCGGTCACGCCGTCGCCGACGTCCTCGACGACGCCGGAGGCTTCCGCTCCAGGCACCAGCGGCGTCGACGGCCAAGGATACAGGCCGCTGCGAAAATACGTGTCGATGAAATTGACCCCCACCGCCCGCTGCGCGATGCGCGCCTCTCCCGGGCCCGGCGCCGCGGTCTCGAGTTCCGTCCACTCCATCGCCTCGGGGCCGCCCGCCGCGCGCACCACGACGCCCATGTCAGCCATTCGACACCCCCACGGACTTCAGAGATCGCACGAATCGCCGGATGCGCACGCAGGCCTCGCGCAATTGAGCCTCCTCGGCCGCGAAGCAGATTCGCACGAAGCCGCCTGTCTCCGCGCCGAAGGCGCCGCCGTCGATCACCGAAACGCGCTCGCTGCGGTACAGCTGGGTCATGAACTCGTGACCCGTGAGGCCGGTGCCGCGCACGTCCACCAGCATGAACATGCCGGCGTCCGGAGCGAGGCAACGCAGCCCCGTCACATCCGCGAGGCCCGCCAGCAGCACGTCGCGCCGGGCCGCGCAATATTCGCGCATCGTCGACTCCGCGGCCGGCGCCATCTCCAGAGCCGTCAGCGCGGCGTCCTGGATGAATCCCGGCAATCCGTACAGCATGCAGATCGCCAGCGCCTCGACGTGCACGATCAGCGGCTTCGGTCCCACCAGCCACCCGGCGCGCCAGCCGGTCATGGCATGCGATTTGGACAGGCTGCCGATGGTGACCACCTGTTCGGGGAGGCGGGCCGCGAGGCTGGGCACGCGCCCGCCCGGCGCGAGGCCCGCGTACACCTCGTCGACCACCACCCATAATCCGTGCCGTTCGGCGAGATCGCCGATGGCGGCGAGGTCCGATTCGTGCACGATCGCGCCGCTCGGATTGTTCGGCGTGGCGAAGAACATCGCGCGGGTGCGCGGGGTGATCAGCGCCTCGAGCGCCCGCAAGTCGACCCGAAAGCCCGACGCGGCCGGCGCCGGGGCCCGCACCATGCGCGCGCCCGATACCTCGATGGACGCCGGATAGGTGGGATACAGGGGCTCGAAGGCGATGACCTCGTCGCCGAAGCCGGCCAGGCACAGCGAGGCCGCGAACAGCGCATTTTGCGCTCCGGCCAGGAAAATGACGTTGTCCGGTTCGACGGGCTGGCCGCAGCGAGCGCGATGTTGCGCGGCAATCGCCGCGCGCAGCGGCTCCCGGCCCGCAACCGGCGTGTAGTGGGTGTCGCCGGTCCGCAAGGCCCTCGATCGCCCGCTCGATCACCGGCGCCGGCGTGTCGAGGTCCGGGTCCCCGACGCTGAGGAGAATGACGTCTCTCGCCGCGGTCGAGCGCCCGCCGCGCCTCGTAGTGCACCACCCAGGCATCGGCGCCTTCGCCGGAGATCCGCTCGACCAGGTTCGAATATTTCATTCGCGAGAATCCTTTGGCTTCTTGCATCCCCCAGGGGGGCGCCATCATACTTTCAAAATGCAAAGATCCATCGGCTGTTATCTCGTCGAACTGCTCGCAGCCAACGGCATCGACACCGTGTTCGGCATTCCGGGCGTGCACAACCTCGAATTGTATCGCGGTCTGGCGGCCTCGAAGATCCGTCATGTGCTCGTGCGCCACGAACAGGGCGCCGGCTTCGCCGCGGACGGGTACGCCCGCTCGAGCGGCCGGCCGGCCGCCGCCTTCACCATTTCAGGTCCGGGACTCACCAACATACTGACGGCGGCGGCCCAGGCCTACACCGATTCGGTGCCGCTCCTGGTGGTCGCGGCTGCGCCGGTGAGCGCCTCTCTCGGTAAGCAGTGGGGCGTGCTGCACGAGCTGCCCGACCAATGCGCCCTGGCAAAGGGCGTATTCGGCGTGACGCGCAGGGCCGGCAGTGCCGAGGACGTGCGCGATCACCTGCGCGCGTGCCTGGGCTCGCTGCGGGCCGGGCGCCCACGGCCTGCCTATCTGGAAATTCCCCTGGACGTTCTCGCCCTGCAGACCTCGCTCCCGGCCTTCCGCTTTGCGGAGAATCCGCCCCTGCCGCAGCCGCCGTCCGGGCCGATCGACGCGGCGGTGCGCCGGCTCGCCGGGTCCGCGCGGCCCGTCGTCATCGCGGGCGGCGGCGCACGCCATGCCGGCGAGGAGATCGCGCGCCTGGTCGAGAAGCTCGACTGCCCGTTGCTGACCACGGCGGCGGGGAAGGGCGTCCTCCCCGAAGGTCATCCGTCGAATCTCGGCGCCTCGCTTCCCTATCCGGCCGCGCAGAAGCTCATCGCCGACGCCGACGTAATCCTGGCCGCAGGAACGGAGCTTTCGGAGACCGACCTGTATTTTGCGCTCAAGCTGCCGATGAACGGGCTGCTGATCCGCATCGACATCGATGCGGCCAAGCTGGTGGATCACTATGGCGCGGCGCTCCCGGTCTGGGGCGAGGCGCGCGCGTGCCTGGCATCGATCGAGGCCGGGCTGGCGCCGCGGCGGGGCTGGAAATCGCGCACCGGCGGCGCGCCGCCCTGCCGGCTCGAGATCGAGCAGCAGATCGACCAGGCCTTCGGCGGACGAGCACGCGTGCCGCTCTCCGCTCTCGGCGCCATTCGCAGCGCGCTGCCGAGCAGCGGCGTGGTGTTCAGCGACATGACGCAGATCGCCTACCTCGGCAATTACGCATTCGCTGCCGACAGCCCCGGACAGTGGCATCACCCGTCGGGCTACGGCACGCTCGGATTCGCCTTGCCGGCGGCGCTGGGCGCGAAGATCGGCGATCCGGCGCGCGCCGTGCTCGCGCTCGCGGGCGATTTTGGGCTGCAATTCACCTTGAACGAGTTGATGACCGCGGTCGAGGAAGGACTGAGCCTTCCCATCGTCTGTGGAACAACTCGGCGCTCGGCCAGATTCGCGACGACATGCAGGCCTCGCAAATTCCGCTGACCGGCGTGATCGCGCGCAATCCGGATTTTCTGGCCCTCGCGCGTGCCTACGGGGCGGCGGCGGTGCGGGCGGGCGACGCCACGCAGCTCACGGGCGCCATCCGCGAAGCGTTCGAGCGGCAAGGGCCGACCCTGATCGAAATCATTGCGACGGCATTCGCGCCCGGCTGATGCAACCGGCGGGCACGGCGGCTTAGCTTAGAGCAGCTCGGCGATGGCCGGCGACGGGTTGCCGCCGCAGATCAGCACCACGGCCTGCTTCCCCGCATAGCGATCCGCTTCCTTGAAGTACGCCGCCAGAGCCACCCCGCTCGCCCCTTCCATCGCCCATCCCTGGGCGCGGCCGAAGCGCATGGCGTGCAGGATCTCCTCCTCCGTCACCAGCACGCCGCGATGCATGACCTCGCGGCACAGCTCGAAGGTGATGGACCCCTCCTCCACGCCGCCCGCCGTGCTTTCGCTCAAGGTCGGCGATTCGGGCGCGTCGAAGATGCGTCCGGCCCGGATGCACTCGTACAAGACCGGCGAGTTCTGCGGCCAGCAGCCGATCACCTCGACATGCGGCAGCGCGTGCCGCAGGTAGCTGCCGACGCCGCTGATCAGCCCGCCGCCGCCGACGGCGATGAAGATGGCGTCGAGCGCGGGCGCCTGCCGCGCCAGCTCGACCCCGATGGTGCCCTGCCCGGCCACGACGTACGGGTCGTTGTAGGGAGACACATAGGTGCGGCCCGATTCGGCCGCCGCGGCGCGCGCCGCGATTTCCGCCGCCAACGGATCCGCGCCGACCACGCGGATCCTCGCGCCGGCAGCGCGGATCTTGTCGCGTTTGAGCTGCGACACCTGGGTGCTCAGGAACACCTCCGCGTCGATGCCCAGCAGCTTCGCCGCCGTGGCGACGCCCAGCCCATGATTGCCGGTGGAGGAGGTGATGACGCCGGCGGCGGCTTCCGCCCGGCCGAGGCTCATGAGCTTGTTCGTGGCGCCCCGCAGCTTGAAGGAGCCGGTGATCTGCAGCTGCTCGAGCTTGGCGAGGCCCACGGCGCCGGCGCCGCGCGGCAGGGGCGCCAGGGGCGTTTCCTGCACCACCGGGTACACGCGGCGGGCCGCCTCCTCGATCAGCGGCAGGATGTCGCGGCTCACCATGAGGGGAATTTTACACGCATCTTGGTATTATCGCCGGGAAGCGCGAATAATATGCGCCTTAAGAATAACAGGGGACATCGCATGAGAATCATCAGAGTGGCGGGGAGCGCGGTGCTGGCGGCGCTGCTGGCGGCGAACGTGGCGGCGGCGGAGCAGATCAAAGTCGTGGAAAGACCGGTGGGCGAAACCACCGTCGATCTCGGCAGCAAGGGCGACTCCATCGGCGATCTGCTGGTGTTCGCGAACAACGTGTTCGACGCGCAGAACAAGACCCAGGTCGGCAGCGACCAGGGATATTGCGTACGCACCGTCGTCGGCAAGAGCTGGGAATGCTTCTGGACCCTCCTCTTGAAGGGCGGCCAGATCACGGTCGAAGGCCCGTTCATGGACCAGGGCGATTCGTTGTTCGCGGTGACCGGCGGCACCGGCAAGTACGCGGGCGCGAGGGGCAGCATGAAGCTGCATCCGCGCGATGCGACGCCGACCGGCTACGATTTCACCTACGACCTGCTCTAGTGGCCTTCACGGCGGAGCACAGCGAACGCTGCCGCAAGGACTTCCCGTCCCTGCAGCGGCTTCACGAGGGCCTTCCCCCGGTGTTTTTGGACGGCCCCGGCGGCAGCCAGGTTCCCGCCTCCGTCGTCGGTGCCATCGTGGATTCGTACCACGTCTGCAACGTCAATACCCACGGCAGTTTCGCGCCGTCCCGCGAGGTGGATCGGCGGCTGCAGGGCGCGCGCGAGGCGCTGGCGGCGTTCCTGGGAGCCGCCGGTCCACAGTGCATATCCTTCGGCCAGAACATGACCACGCTCAACTTCGCGCTGAGCGCCGCCATCGGGGGCACCTTGCGCGAGGGTGACGAGGTGCTCATCACGCAACTCGACCACGAGGCCAATCGCGGTCCGTGGCTGCGCCTGGCAGAGCGCGGCGCCGTCGTACGCGAAGTGGCGCTCAACAAGGACTCCGGCGAGCTCGACACCGCGGACCTCGCCGCGAAGATCACCAGCCGCACCAAGCTGCTCGCCATCGGCGCTTCCTCGAACGCGCTGGGCACCGTCAACGACCTGGCGCTCGCGCGGCGCCTGACGCGCGACGTGGGCGCGCTGCTGGTGGTCGACGCCGTGCACTACGCACCGCACTTTCCCGTCGACGTGCAGGCGATGGACGCGGATTTTTTGCTGTGCTCCGGCTACAAGTTCTATGGGCCGCACGTGGGCATCCTATACTCGAAACCCGGCGCGCTGGAGCGTCTGCCCACCATGCGCCTGAGCGTCCAAGATCCGGCAGCCCCCTACCGCATCGAGACGGGCACGCTCAATCATGCGGCCATCCACGGCACGCGCGCCGCGGTGGACTATCTCGCGGGCTGGGGACAGGGAACGACGCTGCGCGAGCGCATCGTGGATGCGATGAACGCGATTTCGCTCTACGAGCATGGCCTCGCGCGGCTCTATCACGATGCCGTGCGGCAGCTGCCGGGCGTGCGGGTGTACGGACCGGATTTCGCGTCGCGGGCGCGCGCTCCGACCGTCTCGATCACCCTCGACGCCCGCACGGCGGCCTACGCGGCGCGCTCGCTGGGGAATGAGGGCATCTATGTCTGGGACGGTAACTTTTACGCCGCGCGCGCGGTAGAATTGCTGGGACTGGCTGAACGCGGCGGCCTGCTGCGCACGGGCATCTCGATGTACTCCAGCGAGAGCGACGTGCGCCGCCTGCTGGCAGGCCTCGAACAGCTGGCCGCGTAAGATCACTCAGACTGGCTCTTGAGCCATCTCCTGCGGGGTTCCTCCCATGAACGCCCAAAATCCCATGCAAACCGACGGATTCGAATTCGTCGAATACGCGGCACCGCATCCGGAAGATCTGCGCCGGTTGTTCCACACCATGGGGCTCCCGACGGTGGCGCGCCACCGCTCGAAGGACGTGACCCTGCACCGGCTGGGCGACGTCAATTTCATCGTGAATGCCGAACACGACAGTTTCGCGCAGCGCTTTGCGCGGGCGCATGGTCCGTGCGCCTGCGCGATGGCGTTTCGCGTCCTCGACGCCGGGCTCGCCTATGCCCGCGCCGTCGGCCTCGGAGCGCAGCCCGGCCCCGTCACGGCCGGTCCCATGGAGCTCAACATTCCCTCGATCGTGGGAATCGGCGGCAGCCTCATCTATCTGGTGGACCGCTATGGCGACAGAACCATCTACGACGTCGATTTCGTTCCGGTGGCCCCGGCCGAGACCGGTACCGGTGTCGGATTGATGCGCATCGATCATCTCACGCACAACGTGCGGCGCGGCAACATGAACACCTGGGCGCAGTTCTATGAGCGGCTGTTCAACTTCCGCGAGATCCGCTACTTCAGCATCGAGGGCAAGGAGACGGGGCTTTTCTCGCGGGCGCTCACCTCGCCGTGCGGCAAGATCCGCATCCCCATCAACGAGAGCCAGGACGACAAGAGTCAGATCGAGGAGTACCTGCAGGAATACAAGGGCGAAGGCATTCAGCACATCGCTCTCGGCACCGACGACGTCTACTGCACCGTCGACGCGTTGCGCGGCCGCGGGGTTGAATTCCAGGAAACGCCCTCCACGTATTATGAGGCCGTGGACCGCCGGGTGCGGGGTCATCGTGAGGACTTGGCGGAACTGCAGCGCCGCGGCATCCTGATCGACGGCGACGCGGCCAGCGGGATCCTGCTGCAGATCTTCACCAAGAACGCCATCGGACCGATTTTTTTCGAGATCATCCAGCGCAAGGGTAACGACGGATTCGGCGAGGGGAATTTCCAGGCCCTATTCGAGTCCATCGAACTCGACCAGAAGCGCCGCGGCGTCCTATGACGGCGCCCGGGGCGGTTGAACTTCGCCTCCGCGCCCATATCTAAGTATTCCGACGGTCAAATCGACCATGTGAGGGCGTGTTATGCGAATTTTACGGGCTGCTTCCGTCGCCGCGGCGACCTTGACATTGGGCATGTCGCTGGCTGCGGCCGCGCACGCTGCCGCGGCGGACCCCTCCGCGGATGAGATCTACCAGGCCGCCAAATCCGGACACTTGGACCAGGCACAGTCGATGGTGGAGCAGGTCCTGCGCGACCATCCGACGAGCGCCAAGGCGCACTACGTGCAGGCGGAGCTTTATGCGAAGGAAGGCAAGACCGCCCTCGCACGGTCGGAATTGGGTCAGGCCGAGCAGCTCGATCCGGGTTTGACCCACGAGAGCGCGCATTCCGTGCAGGAGCTGAAATCCGAACTCGGCTTGGCTTCTTCGCGCGGCGTTGAGAGTGCGCACGGCCTGGGCGGCGTGCCCGCCGCGTCGCACTTTCCATGGGGCATGGCACTGATCTTCGTATTGGCGATCCTGGCGCTGTGGCTGCTGTTCCGCCGCCGCAACACCTATGCCCAGTATCCCTCCGGCGGCGCGCCTGCCTTGAGCGGCGGCCCCGGCACCTATGGCGGACCTGCCGGGTACGGCGCCGGTCCCGTGGCGGGCGGGGGCATCGGTTCGTCCATTGCCGGCGGCCTGGCGTCCGGCTTGGCGGTCGGTGCCGGCGTCGTGGCGGGCGAGGAGCTCGCGCATCACTTCTTGGATGGCGGTGCCCGCGAAGGCGTGCCGCAGAATCGCGAAAACGATGACTGGAATAATCAGTCCGGCAACAGCGACATGGGCGGCTCCGACTTCGGCGTGAACGATCCGGGCTCCTGGGGTGACTCCGGAGGCGGTGGCGGCGGAGGCGACGACTGGTCCTGACGTAGGACGGCTCGTTGGCGATGAACCTGCTGGTCAGTCCGGCAGGTTCATTTCGCGCAGCAGCGCCGGGAACCTGGGATCGTGCCGGATGGTGTCCAGGAGCGGGTCGAACTTTAGAAAGCACAGGCCGGCATCGTGCTGCCTGAACGCCTGTTCCATCCATTCGAAGGCGAGGTCCTTCTCGCCGCGCCAGGCATAGACTTTGGCAATTTCGTAGGTCATTCCGGCGGCGTGCCGCGCGATGACCTCGACCAGCGCCTGATTCGACGCGCCTCGCCGGCCGAGTGAGTACTGCGCCATCGCGACGCCCGTGAGCCCATCGTCGCCATGGATGCGGCGAAATGCCGCCAGGGCTTCCGGGGCGTTGCGTTCGACCAGCCGCAGCCTGCCCAATTCCACCAGGGCGCTGGGATTGTCGGCCTGCAGCGCGAGCGCGCGGCGGATCGCCGCATCGGCGGCGGCATACTGCGCGTTGGCGGTGAGGTAGCGGCCGAGGCGCACCCACACCAGGGTCGACAGCGGGTCGAGCTCGACGGCACGTTTGGCGAGGCCGATGGCTTCCGGCAGCCTTCCTAACCTCGCAAGCAGCGCCGCATGGTTGCTCAAGGCGTCGCTGTCACCGGGTTCGAGCGCCAGCGCCTTCTCGAGATCCGCCTCGGCGCCGGCCCACTCCCAGGTCAGGAAGGTGCGGATGTAGCCGCGCACCGCGTAGCCCTCGGGCGCCTCCGGCGCGAGCGTGACGGCCTGCGCGGCATCGGTTTCGGCGCGCTGCAACTCCGCGGCATCCGCCGCGAGATCCGCGACGCCGGCCTCCGAATACGCGAGCGCCCCGAACGCCGCGGCATAGCGCGGATCGAGCGCCGTGGCCTTTCGCAACGCAGCGATCGAGAGGCGCCAGTCGTCGCTCCCGCCGCGGCGCTGAAGCTCGCGCCCGATCAGGTATTGTTCGTGCGCCTCGCCGTCCGGCGTCTCCCGTGAACTCGCCACGCGCAGCCGCGGCGCCGGCCCGAGCTTCAATTCACCCGTCACCGATCGAGCGATGTCGTCCTCCACCGCCCACAGGTCCTTGATCTCGCGATCATAGGTCCCGGACCACAGTGCTCGATCGCTGCCGGCGTGCATCAATTCGACGGTGACGTGCAGCCGGTCGCCCGATCGGCTCAGACTGCCTGCGAGCACGTGCGCGACCTGGAGCTGCAGCTCGACGACCGGAATGCTCTGGTTGACGCCCTTGAATGAAAACGACGACGCTCGCCCCGCCACGTCGAGATTCGGAATTCTCGCCAGCCGGTCGATGACCTCCTCGGACAATCCATCCGTCAAAAAGTCCTCGCCCTTTCGATCGCTCAAGTCGACCAAGGGCAGGACCGCGATCGAGTTTTCACGCGCCGCCCCGGCCGCGCCGGCCCCGATCCCCGTTCCCGGCTCGGCGAGGTCCCGCCTGGCCTGGCGCCAGGGTTGAGCACTGAGCAGCGCGACCAGCAGCAGCACGGCGGCGGCCGGCCCGATCCAGCGCCGAGTCGCGCCCGGCGTCCGCGGCAGCGCCAACGACTAACCCGGTCGATGCAGGAGGGCGGCCACGGCGTCGTGCAATGCCTGCATGCCGAACGAGACATCGTGAAACACGCCGTTGACGAAGAACGCCGGCGTGGCGCGCAGATGGCAGCGGCGGCCGCCGGCGATGTGTTCGCGGACTTTCTGCAGGTAGATGTGATCGTCCATCTCGGAGGTGTAACGGGTGATGTCGACGCCGACCTCCGCGGCGTAACGGCGCAGGTCGCCGGGCTTCAGGTGAGCCTGGTTCCGGAACAGCAGATCGTGCATCGGCCAGAACCGCCCCTGGGCGGCGGCAATCTCCGACGCCTCCGCCGCGTTGAGCGCATGCGCATGCGCCTCCTCCAGGGGAAAATGCCGGAAAATGAACCGCACCTTGCCGGGAAATCGCTCGAGCAGCAGCTTCGGCGTGAGCGAGGCGACCTTGCAGTTGGGGCATTCGAAGTCGCCGTACTCGAGCACCGTGACCGGCGCATGATCGGCACCCTCGGAATGGTCGGCGGGTTCGGGCGGAACCGCCAAGCTGATCGGATGAGCGGAATGATTCATGTCGGTGTCTCCGTGGGCGCCGCGAGTTCGATGGGGCGCAGCGTCGCCTGAACGATGGACGAGCCGCGCAAGAGCTTGAGCTCGCAGTCGCGGCCGATGCGGGCGCCGTCCAGCAGCCGCTGCAATCCGTCGATGCCGTCGACCGCCTCGCCGTCGATGGCGATGATCCGGTCGCCCACGGCCACGCCGGCGCGCGCCGCCGGGCTCGAAGGCAGCACCTCGAGCACGTGGACGGCGCTTCGCGCCGTGAGTCCGAAGTGGCGCACGATGCGCGTGGCGACGGGAACCGATGCGCCGGATACGCCGATGTAGGCGCGGCGCACACGGCCGTGCGCGAAGATCTGACCGATCACCCATTGCGCCGTGTTGATGCCGGTCGCAAAGCAGATGGACTGCGCCTGCGGGATCATCGCCGTGTTCACGCCGATCACACGCCCCTTGGAATCGACGAGCGGGCCTCCGGAATTGCCGGGGTTCAGCGCCGCATCGGTTTGGATGACATCGTGCATGAGGCGGCCGGACACGGCCCGCAAGGTGCGCCCGAGCGCGGAGATCACCCCGGTGGTCACCGTCTTGGAAAAGCCCAGCGGGTTTCCGATGGCGATCGCCACCTGGCCCACCCGCAGGCGCGAGGAATCGCCGAACTCGACGAAAGGCAGCGCCGACGGCGATCCGATGCGCAGGACGGCGAGGTCCGAGTCGGGATCGTTGCCCACGACGTCGGCCTCGAACCGGGCGTCGTTCAAGCGCACGGTGATGCGCGCGGCGGCATGCACGACGTGGCTGTTGGTGAGCAGATAGCCGTCCGGCGTGAACAGGAACCCCGAGCCGGTGCCGCCGGCCGGGCGGCGCGGCGACCGGGGCCGGCGATGCTCGACCTCGATGAAGGCCACCGCGGGCGCGACGCGCTCCAGGGCGCCGATGACGGCCCCCGAATAGGCGTCGAGCAGCGTCGAGTCGTCCACCGGCGTCCCGCCTGCGACATTCTCAGCTGCGACCCACTGCGGCGCCAGCATCGTCAGCTCAGGATGATCTTGGGCGCGGCCGCAAGCCCCTCGACGATGAGCTTGTTGACCCTCTTGACGAAGATCGCCGGATCGTCGATCTCCCCACCCTCGGCGAGCATCGCCTGGTCGTACAGCACATGGGCGAGCTCGAAAAACGCCGTGTCGTCGGGCGTGTCCTTGAGTCGCTCGACCAGCGCGTGCTTGGGGTTCAACTCCAGAATCGGCAGCGTTGCGAACGGGTTGCGCTGGCCGGCCTGTTTCAAGATCCGGCCCATGCGCAGGCTAACGCCGAATTCCCCCGCGGCCAGGACGGACGGGGAATCGGTGAGGCGGTCGGTGATGCGCGCGCTGGCGATCTTGCCCGCCAGAGCCTTGCCGAGGCGCTCGACCGTGTCCTTGTAGGCCGATTCGGCGGCGGCCTTCTCCGGTGTCTCGATGGCCGGCGCGAAGTCGGCGGCGGCGCCGGCGGCGTTCGCGAGCTTCTTGCCCTCGTACTCGTTCAGGTGGCCCACTACCCACTCGTCGATACGGTCCGTGAGCAGCAGCACCTCGTACCCGGACTTGCCGAATGCTTCGAGGTGCGGGCTGTTGCGCGCCGCGGCAAGAGTGTCGGCCGTCAGGTAATAGATGGCCTTCTGATCCGGCTTCATCCTCGACAGGTACGCATCGAGCGTGACATCGGGAGTGTGGGCGCCTTGCGCGTCCGGTACCGACGCCGTGGAATTGAAGCGCAGCAGCTTCGCGATCCGCGCCTTCTGGCCGCCGTCCTCGATGAGGCCCTCCTTCAGAACGACGCCGAAGGTCTTCCAGAACTCGGCGTATTCCTGCGGCTTGTCCGCCGCGAGCTCCTCCAGCAGATCCAGCGTGCGCTTCACCAGCGCCGACTTGATCTTTTCGACGGTGCGGTTGTTCTGCAGCAGCTCGCGCGACACATTGAGAGGCAGATCGGCCGAATCCACCACCCCGCGCATGAAGCGCAGCCAGGGCGGCAGCAGCTCCGCGGCCTTGTCCATGATGAAGACGCGCTTGACGTACAGATGCACGCCGCCGTGCTGGTCGCGCTCGAACAGGTCGAATGGGGCTCGCTTCGGCAGGTACAGGAGCGAGGTGTACTCGATGTTTCCCTCGACCTTGTTGTGGGCCCAGGCGCGGGCGTCCTCGATGTCGTGGGACAGGTGCTTGTAGAAGGCCTGGTAGTCCTCGTCCTTGAGCTCGGACTTGGGCCGCGTCCAGAAGGCTTTTGCCTGATTGAGGGTCTCCACGGCGTCGGCGGTCTTGAGGACGATGGGTATGCTGAGGTGGTCCGAGTACTTGCGCACCAGCGCGCGGATGCGAGCCGGATCGAGGAACTCCTTGTCCTCCTCGCGCAGGTGCATGGTGACCTCGGTGCCGCGGTCCGCCTTCTCCGACCCCTGGATCTCATAGGATCCCTCGCCGTCGGAGGTCCACTGCACCGCATCGGCGTCGGCCCGCTTGGTCGCCACCGTGACCCGGTCGGCGACAATGAACGACGAATAGAATCCCACGCCGAACTGGCCGATGAGCTGGGCGTCCTTGGCCGAATCGCCGCTCAAGGCCTCCAGGAATTTCTTCGTTCCGGAGCGCGCGATCGTCCCCAGATTGTCGATGACCTCGTCGCGGGTCATTCCGATGCCGTTGTCCTTGACCGTGAGCGTACCGGCGGCCGCGTCGGGAACGAGCGTCACCGACAATTCGTCGGAGCCCATCAGGTCCGGCTTGGCGAGCGCCTCGAAGCGCAGCTTTTCGCACGCGTCCGAGGCGTTGGAGATCAGCTCCCGCAGGAAGATCTCCTTGTGCGAGTACAGCGAGTGGATCACCAGTCGCAGCACCTGCTTGGTCTCGGCTTGGAATTCTTTCGTCTGAGGTTGCGTTTCGGTCGTCATGGCCTTCGGGGTCGTGATTCGTGGATGAA
The DNA here is from genome assembly GCA_963707765.1 of uncultured Gammaproteobacteria bacterium. Classification (GTDB taxonomy): domain Bacteria; phylum Pseudomonadota; class Gammaproteobacteria; order Steroidobacterales; family Steroidobacteraceae; genus Bog-1198. Next base: position 187,712 of record CAVPQZ010000003.1, read on the forward strand.
AACACCGGACATACTCGCCGGGATCTTCATGGGGGCGCGGACGAATACTTCAAGCGCCGTGCGACGGCGCCCAATTCATGGCCAGCCGGCCCGGGGATCGAAATTGAAATCCCGCCGCATGCGCTCGTAAGCCTGCTTGGCTTGCGGGCTGTCGGCGGCCGGCGTGACGATTTTCAGCACCACGAACTGGTCTCCGGCAGGGGCCCCCGGAAAACCGCGCCCGCGAAGCCTGAGCTTCTGGCCCGCCTGCGCGCCCGCGGGTATGGTCACCTCGACGGTTCCACCCAGCGTGGGCACCGGAATCTTGGCACCCAGGGCGGCCTCCCAGGGCGCCAGCGGCAGTTCGACGTGGACATCCTTGCCGTCCAGCGAATACACCGGATGCGGCGACAATTTGATGCGCAACAGGAAGGCATTGCGGCCCGACCCGACGCGCAGGACCTGGCCGTCGGCCACGCCGGCCGGGACCTGCACGTCGAGCAGGCGGGCGTGGCCATGATCATTGACGGTGACCCGGCGGCGCGTTCCCGCATAGGCCTCCGGAATCGACACCTCGACTTCGGTGGTCTCGGGCTCGGGGGTTTCGTGGGCAAAACGGCTCGCGGTGGGGCCGGCGGGTCCGGCGCCCGCCCCGAACAGGCTGGAGAAGAAGTCGCTGAAACCGTTGATTTCGCCGAATCGGCCGCCGCCGGCTCCTCCGCCATGACTGAAGCGCTGCTCCCAATCGGGCGGCGGGCGGAACTGCTGGCCCGAGCGAAAATCCCGGCCGAGCTGATCGTAGGCGGCCCGCTTGTCCGTATCGCGCAGCACCTCGTAGGCCTCTTGGACGTCCTTGAACTTGTCCTCGGCGTTCCGCTCCTTGCTGACGTCGGGATGGTATTTCCGGGCCTGCTTCCGATATGCGCGCTTGATTTCTTCGGCGTCGGCGCCGCGGGAAACGCCCAGTGTTTCGTAGTAATCCTTGAACTTCATGACTCAACCCAAAGAACCTGAAGGTATGACGGAAGCGTCCTTTGCCCTAGGGTCGCCTCCCCGATCGGCCTACTAGCCTACGACCTCCGCCAATCGGACGCATCTGATTTCGGCGGGGCGTTGTCATATTGCGGGCCGTTTTCCCAAAGAAAAGCCTCTCGGAGTATCATCGCGCCTGGTGACGGCGGAAACGAGGAGCGGCCTTTGGGGAAGGGAATGCTGTTGACCAAACCGCACCGCTGCCGGCCCCCGATCGCGGCCTTGCATGCCCCGCCCGCCTAGCCAGGGCACCCTCGACGAACTCAAGGCCGCCGTCGGCGACGGCTCCTGGTTCGAGACCCCCGCCGATACGGCACCCTACGTGGTGGACTTTCGGCGGCTATTCCACGGCGCGACGCCGCTGGTGCTCCTGCCCCGAGACACCCGCGAAGTGTCCAAGTTGCTCGCGATTTGCCACCGCGACGAGGTCGCCGTGGTTCCGCACGGCGGCAACACGAGCTACTGCGGAGCGGCGACGCCGGACGAAAGCGCCTCGCAAATCGTGCTGTCCATGCGGCGGCTGAATCGCATCCGGCAGCTCGACGCCGGCAACTACTCCCTGATCGTGGAGGCCGGCGCGACCCTGGCCGAGGCTCAGGCCGCCGCCCGCGGCGCCGACCGGTTATTCCCCTTGAGCTTGGGGTCGGAGGGCACCGCACAGATCGGCGGCAACCTGTCGACGAATGCCGGGGGCACGGCCGTGCTGCGCTATGGAATGATGCGCGATCTGGTGCTGGGGTTGGAGGTGGTGCTGGCCGATGGCCGCGTGCTGTCGGCGCTCAAGAGCCTGCGCAAGGACAACACCGGCTACGACGTCAAATCGCTGTTCATCGGCGCCGAGGGCACGTTGGGGGTGATCACGGCGGCCTCCCTCAAACTGTTTCCGCAGCCCGCGGACACGGCCACGGCGCTGGTGGGAATCGACACGCCGCGGCATGCGTTGGAGCTGCTGGAGGCGCTGCGCTCGGCGGCCGGCGATCAGCTGACGACGTTCGAGTTGATGCCGCAACGGGCGGTCGAGCTCACGGTCAGGCACGTCGCCGGCGTGGCCGACCCACTGTCGATGGGAACGGGCTGGTACCTGCTGGTGGAACTCACGTCGCCCAACCCGCAGCAGCAGCTCACGGCGTTGTTGACCGACCGGCTGCATCTGGCGGCCGGCGAGGCCCTGGTGAAAGATGCCCTGATCGCGACCTCCACGGCGCAATCGGCGGCGATGTGGAAGCTGCGCGAATCGGTGCCCGAGGCACAACGGCGCCACGGCGCGAGCCTCAAGCACGACGTCTCGGTGCCGATTGCCCGCGTGCCCGATCTCATCGAGCAGGGCTCGGCGCTGGTCGGCCGGCTGGCTCCCGAGGGCGACGTCGTGGGCTACGGCCACCTCGGGCGACGGCAACCTGCATTTCAACGTGAGCCAGCGCCCGGGCACCGACACGGCGGCATTCCTGGCCCGCGGCGGACCGCTCGAACACGCCGTCTTCGACCTGGTGGAGGGGCTCGGCGGCAGCATCAGCGCCGAACACGGCATCGGCCGGCTCAAGACGGCCGAATTCGCGGCACGCGCCGATCCCGTGGAACTGTCGGTGATGCGCGATCTGAAGCGCACGCTCGACCCGAAGGGGATCTTGAATCCGGGCAAGGTGATCGCATGCTGAAGCCCAAGCCGCGCCGGGTCTTGCGGCTTCCCATCGTGACGAAACGTCTGACGTTGCGCGATTTCACCACCGACGATTTCGCCGCCGTTTATCACTATTCGTCCGATCCGCGCGTCACGCGTTTCCTGTTCTTCGGGCCGCGGGACGCGCACAACACCGTTGAATACCTGGACGACCTGGTCGCTTCGCAGAGCGAGATTCCGCGCACCCGCTTCGAGCTGGCGGTCCAGGAGAACGGATCGGACCGCGTGATCGGCGCCTGCGATCTGTCGCTCATCGAGCGCAACGTAGTCGACCTCGGCTACATGCTGGGCTACTCGGATTGGGGCAACGGCTACGCCACCGAGATCGCGTCGGCATTGGTCGATGCCGCATTCTTCGACTTGCGCGTCGACCGGGTCATTTCCACGGTCGACGTCAACAACCAGGCGTCGATCCGCGTCCTGGAGAAGATCGGCATGCGCTGGGAGGCGGTGTTTCGCAAGCACCGGCGCGCCAAGAATCGCTGGTGGGACTGCCATCTCTTTGTGCTGCCGCGCGAAGCTTGGGAATTGTCGAAAACCTAGCCTGCCCCGGTCATCTGCGCGGCCGCGCAACGCTCACAAGGGAGCCTACTGGCCGGACTCGTCCTCGCGGTTCGCCCGCTCGCGCGCCTTCGCGCGATCCAGCACGTCCTTGTCCGGCATGCCCGCGTTGCGCGTGCTGCGTAGCGCCAGCAGCCCGCCGGCCACGAGGGCCACCGCGAGCAGGATGATGACGGCCGTCCTCATCGCGCGACCATGCGTATCAGCCCTTCCTGGCAGGTGCTGGCGACCAACCGTCCGTCCCGGGCGAAGATGTTGCCGCGCGCGAATCCGCGTGCGCCCGAGGCACTCGGGCTGTCCGTGGAATAGAGCAGCCAATCGTCGACCCGCATGCTGCGGTGAAACCACATCGCATGGTCGATGCTCGCCATCTGCAGCTTCGGCAGCGTCGTCAGCAGGCCGTGCGACAGCAGCGCCGTGTCGAGCAGGTGGAAATCCGAGACGTAGGCGAGCAGGCAGCGGTGCAGCGTATCGTCGTCCGGCAGCGCACCGTCGGCGCGAAACCAGATGTGCCGCAGCGGCGGCATCGGCTGCCCGGTGGTCGGGGGGTGCGTGGGACGGAACTCGAAGGGCCGCTTCTTCTCGAGCAGCAGACGCCACGCCGGGGGCAACGACGGCAGGATGGCGCCGTAGTGCGCATCGAGATCCCGCAGCCCTTCAGGTGGCGGCACCACGGGCATCTCGACCTGATGGGCGAGGCCCGGCTCCTCGGCCTGGAACGACGCGGACATGTTGAAGATCTGCGCGCCGTGCTGGATGGCGACGACGCGGCGCGTCGAGAAATGATGGCCGTCCCGCGCCCGGTCGACCTCATAGACGATCGGCGCATTGAAATCGCCGCGCCGCAGGAAATAGGCATGCAGCGAATGCACCGGCCGGTCGTCGACCGTGGCCGCGGCCGCCATCAGCGCCTGGCCGAGCACCTGGCCGCCGAAGACCTGCGGACTGCCGATGTCGCGGCTCTCGCCGCGGAACAGGTCGAGTTCCAGCCGCTCGAGCGTCATCACCTTGACCACGTCCTCGAGCAGATGATTCATCGTGCCGTCGCTGCGCTCAGGTGCCCGCCACGCCGAGACGCTTCTGCATGATGGGACTGGTGGTGGTGTACTGCAGGAATTGCCGCTTCTCCGGGAACAAGTGGTGCTGAATCGCGAATGCCGCCAATGCAGCCTCGTGGAACCCGCTCAGGATCAGCTTCTTCTTGCCGGGATAGGTGTTGATGTCGCCGATGGCGAAAATGCCCGGCACGCTGGTCTGGAACTTCTCGGTATCCACCTTGAGCGCCTTCTTCTCGAGTTCGAGCCCCCATTCGGCGACGGGGCCCAGCTTCGGATGCAGCCCGAAGAACGCGAGCACATGATCCGCGCCGGTCCGAGCGGGTCTCCCCGCCGGGCGTCTGCAGGTCCACCCCTAGCGCGGGCCCGCCGGTACGGGACTCGCTCTATGCCGACCACGTTGCCTTCAACCAGCCGCATCTTGCCGGCGGCGACCAGCTCGCGCATGCGCGCCACGGTGGCGGGGGCGGCGCGAAATTCCGCGCGGCGGTGCACCAGGGTGAGGGATTGGCCTTCTCGCACAGCGCCACGGTCCAGTCGAGCGCGGAATCGCCGCCGCCGCAGATGACGAGGTCGTGGCCGTGGAAATCGGAAGCCGTCTTGACGCGATAGTGAACGCGCCGGCCCTCGAAGGCCTCGATGCCGGGCACGCTCAAGCGGCGAGGCTGGAAGGAGCCGACGACCGGCCGCGATCACCACGGCGCCGGCGTTCAGCCGTGTTCCTGCCGTGGTGGATATGAGAAACCTGCCTCCGGGCTGCGGCGCGACTTCGGCGACTTCCTGGCCCAGGTGGAAGGTGGCGTTGAAGGGCTTCGCCTGTTCGAGCAGCCGGTCGATCAATTCCTGGGCGCCGCAGATCGGCAGCGCGGGAATGTCGTAAATCGGCTTGTCGGGATAGAGCTCCGTGCACTGGCCGCCGACCTGGTTGAGGGAATCGATGATGTGGGCGCTGATGCCGAGAAGCCCGAGCTCGAAGATCTGGAACAGTCCGATGGGACCCGCACCGACGATGACGACTTCCGCAGGGATGGGTTCGGGCGCGGCCGATAGATCCGACATGGTATGCGTACTTCCTTAAGTTCAGCCAAAAAATCCCGTGAATTGTAGCCGAAGCGGCCGCGGCCCGGGACTCGAGGTGCCAAAATGCCGGGCATGACGACTCTGGTATGGTTTCGCCAGGATCTGCGGCTCACCGACAACCCGGCGCTCGCCGCGGCGCTCGAATCGGGCGCGGCCGTCGTTCCCGTGTATGTCCACGCGCCCATCGAGGAAGGCGCCTGGGCTCCCGGAGCGGCGTCGCGATGGTGGCTGCACCACAGTCTCGAACGCCTCGGGGAGGATCTCGCCCGGCGCGGCTCGCGCCTCACGCTGCGCGCGGAGCCGCAGACGCTCGCCGCGCTGCTGGCGCTGGCGCGGGAGTGCGGCGCGGTCCGCATCGTCTGGAACCGGCGCTATGAACCCGCGGCCATCGCGCGCGACCAGGATCTGAAAACCGCGCTCCGCGCCGCCGGGATCCACGCCGACAGTTACAACGGCGCCTTGCTGTACGAGCCTTGGACGGTGCAGACCCGGACCGGCGGGCCGTTTCAGGTCTTCACGCCCTTTTGGCGACACTGCTTGTCTCTCCCGGATCCGCCCGAGCCTAAGGCCGCCCCCGGGGCTCTCCCGGCGCCGCCGCGCTGGCCCGCCTCGGAGCGCCTTGATCGATTCGACCTGCTGCCCCGGATCGACTGGGCAGGGGGACTGCGGGAGGCGTGGGCGCCCGGAAGCGCCGCGGCACAGCGCCTGCTCGCGCGGTTCCTCGAGGAGGGTTTCGAGGCCTATGGGGAGCAGCGGGACCATCCGGGCACCCAGGGAACCTCGCGTCTGTCGCCCCACCTGCATTACGGCGAAATCGGGCCGCGCGAGATCTGGCACGCGACCCGGCGCAGCGCGCAGCGAGGCGGCCGGCATACGAGCTGGCGGGAATCGAAATTTCTCGCCGAACTCGGCTGGCGCGAATTCGCGCATCACCTGCTGTATCACTTCCCGCAAACGGCCGAGCGTCCCTTGCGGGAAAAATTTGCGAAATTTCCCTGGAAAAATGACCCGGAGCTCATTCGCCGCTGGACCCGCGGCGCCACGGGCTATCCCATCGTCGATGCGGCCATGCGGGAACTGTGGCGCACCGGCTGGATGCACAACCGCGCCCGGATGATCGCCGGTTCGTTCCTCGTCAAGGACCTGCTCGCCGACTGGACCCAGGGGGCACGCTGGTTTTGGGACACCTTGGTCGACGCCGACCTTGCCGGCAATACCCTCGGATGGCAGTGGGTGGCGGGTTGCGGCGCCGATGCGGCGCCCTACTTCCGGGTCTTCAATCCGGCTTTGCAGGGGGCCAAATTCGATCCGGAGGGCGCCTACGTGCGGCGCTGGGTGCCGGAAATCGCACGGCTGCCGAACGAATGGGTCCATCGGCCATGGGCGGCGCCGGCGCCGGTTCTGGCGGCGGCGGGACTATCATTAGGGGAACATTACCCTCGCCCCGTGGTCGATCATGACGTGGCGCGCCGCGAAGCGCTCCGGGCGTTGTCCGGCCTCCAAGCCGGGCAGCCGGCCGGCTCGCGTCGGTGAACGCCTACAAGCTTTGTCAACTTTTTATCCATGGTTCGACGGTACAATTCGGCTAAACAGACTTACAGGAAGGCCAAGCTATGCACGCGCATGTCAAACCCGTGACCGATGATTTGCCGCACGCCGCCGCCAACGACGAGGCTAATCGTGAATCGACGCGGCCCATACGGGCCCTGAACCGCGGGCTCGAGGTGTTGACCGCCTTGAACAAGCTGGAACGGGCGGCCATCAACACCCTCGCCGCCTCGGTTCGTCTGCCGCGGACCACCACGTACCGCATTCTCGAGACGCTGCGTCTGGCGGGCTACGTCGAGCGCGATGCGCACGACGATTGCTATCGTCCGACCATCATGGTGCGGGGCCTCTCCGACGGCTTCGATGACGAGGCCATGCTGGCGCACATTGCCAAGCCCCACCTCGCCGCACTGGGCGAGGCCATTGTTTGGCCCGTGGCCATCGCTACGCCCGCGGGCGGGGTGATGGTCATCCGGGAAACCACCGACCATCAGAGCCCGCTGGCGCTGGAACACTATGGCGCGGGCATCCGGATGCCCATGCTCACCTCCGCGGCAGGGCGCGCCTACCTTGCGTACTGTCCCGCCGCCGAGCGCGAAACGCTGCTGGAACTTCTGGCGCGATCCACCCACCCGGAGGACCGGATTGCGCGCACGCACGCGGAAGTCGAGCGGATCCTCGAAGAGACTCGTGCACAAGGCTTCGGCATGGCGCAGCGCGCGCGGCGCGTGTCCGAGGAGACGAGCCTGGCCATTCCGCTGCGGGCGAAGAATCGGCTATTGGCGGTGGTTTCCGTGCGCTATGCCGCCACGGCCGTGCCGCTGCGCACCGCGGTCGAGCAGTTCCTGCCGAAAATGCGCGATGCCGTGGCCAAGATCGAGCGCGAATTCGGCCTCGTCTGACTTGAAGCTTGCAGCGGCCGGCGCCGGGCTCGCGGCTGGCGCCGGCCGCTAGGGGCCTTCCGCTATTTCTTCAGCGCCTTGCTGACGCCGCCTGAGACGAGCGTGGTCACGTCGAGCAGCGCGCCCCCGACCGCGAACTTGCTCTCTGCGGCAAGGTACCTCGGCCGCCACTCGGGCTGGAATTTCTCCTTGAACTTGCGCAGCCCTTCGAAGTGGTAGAACGCTTCGCCATAGCGCTGCACGATGCGTCCAAGCTTGTGCCAGGTGGGCGCGAGAGCGTGCTCCTCCAGCCCCGACAGCGGTGCCATCCCCAGGTTGAACCACTGGTACCCTTGCTGCTTGGACCACAACATGCTCTCGATCAGCAGATAGTCGATGATGCCCTTGGGCGCGCCCTCGCCGTAGCGCATCAGGTCCACGGAAATCTCGACCTGGCGGCCGCCCCGCCAGAAGTTCGCGAAGGCCACGATCCGGCCGGCACACCGCACGACCGCGCAGTCGAAATACGACAGGTACCGCTCATCGAAGTAGCCCAGCGAGAACCGCTTCTCGCCCGCCTGTTTGTCCGCGAGCCAGGCGTCCGAGACGGCCCGCAACTCGCTCATGATGGCCGGCACCCCTTCGCGCGGCACGACCGCGAACTCGGCCCCATCGCGCACCGCGCGCCGCTGCCCCTGCCGCAGGTCCGATCGGGCGGATCCCTCGAGCGAAAAAGACGGCAACGCAATGCGCGCCTCCTCACCGAGCTTGATCAGGATCATCCCGAGGTCGATGTACAGGGACAGGTTGTCGGGCGCCACCTGGTAGAACACCGGCGACACCGCCATGCCGTCGCAGTACTCCAGAAAATCCCAGGCCAGCAACTCGCACTGATCCGCGCGCCCGACCGGATCTCCCATGACCACCCAGCTGCTGCCCGACTCCTGGTACATGATGAAGGCCGTACGGTCGCTGTTGAACATCAAGCGCTTGTCGCCGAGCAGCGCGAGATTGGCGTTGGCGGCGCGTCCTTCGGCAATCACGGCCTGCGCGTCCCTTAAATCGTCGGGACCCGGAGGCAGGAACCTCGGCCGCGACGGGCGCAACAGCCGCCACAGGCCGTAGGCGGCGGCCACCACCGTCGCCAGCATCAGGGCCCGCAGGCTGCGCGGCGCTGAGGCCTCGAAACCGAACTGCCACCACAGTTCCTTGCCGTACGGGACGTTCCGATACGCGAAGAGCACGAGAAACACGGCGGCGCCGAGCACCACTAGCACGGCCAGGATCCAGGGACCGGAGAAGCGCTGCTCGATCAGCGAGGCGCGCCGGCCGAATCGGGCGTGCGCCGAGACCAGCAGCACCGCGACGACGGACAGCACGATGGCCTCCTCGTAGTCGAAGCCCTTGAGCAGCGACAACAGAACGCCGGCGCACAGCAGCCAGATCGTCATCCACCAAGCGGCATCCAGGCGCCGGTACAGCCCGTTCGCGAGCACCATCAATCCGATTCCGACAGCGCTTCCGAGGAGATGCGACAACTCGAGAATCGGCAAGGGGACGAAGTGCCGGAGCCAGTCCAGTCGATCGCTGATCGCGGGTACCGCGCCGGAGAACAGCAGCACGGCGCCGGCGCCGAACACGGCGATTCCCATCGCCTGCGGCGTTACGGCACTGAGCCAGGTGCGTCCCAGGCGACCGAGGCGCACCACCGGCCCGCGATGCACCCACAGCTCGTGGATACCGAGCAGCCCGAGCGCCACGGTGAATGGACCGAAGTAGTAGATGACGCGATAGGCGAGCAGCCCGCCGAGCAGTTGATCCGGCGGCACCGTCCGGAATATCAGCAGCAGCACCGACTCGAACACGCCCACGCCGCCCGGCACGTTGCTGATGATGCCGGCCATGATCGCGATCAGGTACAGGCCCGCGAAATGCGCGAATCCGATCGACGCCTGCGGCGGCAGGAGCACGTACAGCACCCCGGCGGCGCACAGCAGGTCGCCGCTCGCGACCGCGATTTGAGCCAGGGCGACTCGTATGCTGGGAACCGGTATGACGATCCTGCCGTAACGCAGGTTCTCGTGCCGCGAACCCGCCAGCCAGAGATAGGACGCGACGACGCCGAGCAGAGCGCAGCCGGCCAGCGTCACCAGCCAGGAGTGAATGTGTAGGATGGAGACCGACAGGTGCGCCTCGGAGAGCAGCGACACGCCGAGAAGGCCCGCGGCGCCGACCACGAAGGTCAGCGTGCAGAAGGCAATCACAGTGCCGATCTGCTTCGCGCTCAACCCCAGTTGCGAATAGGCGCGGTAGCGGACGGCGCCTCCCGACAGGGTGTTCATGCCGACGTTGTGCCCGATGGCATAGCCCATGAAGGAAATCAGCGCCAACCGCGGGTAGGGCACCCGCACGGATGCGAAGTGCAGGCCCAGGGCGTCGTACAGGGTCAGGCACCCGTACCCCAGGCAGGTGAGGCCCACCGCGGCCAGCAGGCGCGACTGGTGGATGGCATGCACGTGCGCGAGGATGTCCTGCAGCCGGTACTGGTGCAGCACGTGGCGCAGCCACAGCAGGGCCGCCCCGAACAGGGCGATGCCGAGCAACGTGGTCCACGGTGGAACTCGAATTGTGTGAGGAACTGTCAAGCTGCCTATCGTATCAGGGCCCTCTCCGCGGGGTGCATCAGGGGTTCTCCAGGGTGTGCAGGAGTCGACATCCGCCCAGAAAATGCTAAGGTTGCTCGAGAGACGAATCGGGCTCGCAATGGGTGACGGGTATGAGTTCTGCCAACGATGGCCGGCCGGCGGCGATGGACGCGAAGGGCATCTATCTCGAGGAAACATTCACCGATCGGCGCGTCGGTACCATTCGGCGCTTGACGCCGGTGACCGCGGATGGAGGGCCGGACGGCACCCGCCCCGTACTATTCGTGGGCCAGGCTCAGGTCATGACCCCGATGGGCGCTCTGCCGATCAGCTTCGAATTGGATTCGCCCACGCTCGATGGAGCCATTGCCAAGTTCGGCGACGCCGCCGAACAGGCGGTGCAGCAAACCATGCTCGAGCTTCAGGAGATGCGCCGCGAGCAGGCCTCCTCGCTCGTGATTCCCGATGCCGCGGGCGCCCCCCTGCCCAACCCCGGCGATCTTCTGGGACGAGGCCGGTCCCGGCGTTAGTTCTTGCTCGCCGACTCGAGAGTTTCCCAGCGGGCAAAGGCGGCCTCGAGTTCCCCTCCCACGGCATTCAGGCGCGCCACGGCCGCGGCCGCGCCGTCGGGATCCCGGCGATACAGTTCCGGGTGGCCTAGGGCGGCCGTGAGTTCGGCCTGTTCCGATTCGAGCCGCTGGATGAGATCCGGCAGGGCGTCGAGTTCGCGCTGGTCCTTATAGGACAGCTTGCGGGCCTTCGGCGGGGTGGAGCGCACGGGTGCCGCGCCGCGCCCGGACGGTCGGGCCGCGGGAGCATCCGTCCTGCGCTGACGCAGCCAGTCCGAATATCCGCCCACGTATTCGTTTACGCGCCCCTGCCCCTCGAACACCAGCGTGCTGGTCACGACATTGTCGAGAAAGGCGCGGTCATGGCTCACCAGCAGGAGCGTGCCCGGGTAATCCGACACCAGCTCTTCGAGCAGGTCCAGGGTCTCGGCATCGAGGTCATTGGTGGGCTCGTCCATCACCAGTAGATTGCTCGGTTTGGCGAACAGCCGGGCCAGCAGCAGGCGATTGCGCTCGCCCCCGGACAGCATGCTCACCGGCGCGTGCAACCGGTCGGGCGGGAACAAAAAATCCCGGAGGTATCCCGATACGTGTCGCGCCTGGCCGTCGACGGTGACGGTATCGCCGCTTCCACCGGTGACGTTGTCCATGATGGATTTCGTGGGATCCAGCTGGTCGCGCTGCTGGTCGAAGTAGGCGGGCAGCAGGGACGTGCCGCGCCGTATGACGCCCGCCGTGGGCTCGACCTCGCCCACGAGCAGCTTGATCAGCGTCGTCTTGCCGCAGCCATTCGGCCCGATGATGCCGATCCGGTCGCCGCGCATGATGCGCGCGGAGAAATCCGCGATGACCGTGCTCGGCCCGAAGGTCTTGCTCACGTGGACGGCCTCGAAGACCAGTCTGCCCGACGGCAGCGCTTCCTGCGCGCGCATGTCGACCTGTCCGACGCGCTCGCGCCGCTGGCTGCGCTCGATCCGCAGCTGCTTCAGCGCGCGCACCCGGCCCTCGTTGCGGGTTCGGCGCGCCTCGACGCCCTTGCGAATCCACACTTCCTCCTGCGCGAGCTTCTTGTCGAACAGCGCCTCCTGCTTCGCCTCGGCCGCCAGCGCCTCCCGCTTCTGCTGCACGTACGTATCGTAATCGCCCGGCCAGGAGCGCAACTGCCCGCGATCCAGTTCCACGATCCGGGTGGCCAGTCGTCGGACGAACGCCCGGTCGTGGCTGATGAACAGCAAAGCGCCCGGATACTCGAGCATCATGTCCTCGAGCCAGGTGATGGCGTCGACGTCCAGGTGATTCGTCGGCTCGTCGAGCAACAGGAGGCCGGGTTCCGACACCAGCGCGCGGCCGAGCATGACGCGCCGGCGCCAGCCGCCGGACAAGGTGCTCATGGTGGCGCCGCCGTCGAGTTCCAGCCGCGATATCACCTGGTCGACCTTGAGCGCGGCGTGCCAATCCTCGTGCCCGGCCTCCTCGAGACCGGCGGCAATCACCTCGAGCACGGTGTCCTCGCTGGCAGCAGAGACCTCCTGGGAAAGGCTCGCGACCCCGGTCCCGGGCCGCACCCAGACTTCTCCGCTGTCGGGGACCATCGTGCGGTCGATCAGCCGCAGGAGCGACGACTTGCCCTCGCCGTTCCGGCCGAGCAGGCAGACGCGCTCACCCTTGCGAATCTGCAGGTCGGCATGGTCGAGGAGGGGCCTGCGCCCGAAGCTCAGGGAAACGTTGTCCAAACGCACGGTGGGCATGAGGCCGCGTATGGTACGTGGCCGCGCCGGCTCCCGCACGGTGATTCCCCCGAGCTATCGATAATCCATCCCCGATTTGCAATGATGTCGCCTTGCAAAAATGCAGGCGAAATTATGTGAGCAAACTGACCGGACTTATTCTGGCGTTGGCGGGGGCTGCGGTTCTGTCCGCGCCGGCCGGAGCCGATACCCAAAAATCCTCGAAGAGCGACAAATCGGACAACGATCTGGCCGCCAACCCGGGACGGGACGCCCTCCGGCAGATCGTGCAGAACCAATGCGTCGTGAATTGGTCCCGACGACAGGATCCCTCCCCCTGCGAACGGGTCTTTCTCGCCGATTCGAAGACCAACCGTTCTGGCTATGCGGTTCTCGCGGACGCCAAGGGCGGGGCCCACTATCTGTTGATCCCGGTGCAGACCATGACCGGGCTGGACGGCAACGAGCTGCTCGATCCCGACACGCCCAATTATTTCGCCGAGGCCTGGCGCGCCCACGATCTGATCGACAAATTCGTCGGCCATGCCGTGCCGAGAAGTGCCATCGGCCTGGTGGTGAACAAGGCCCAGGCGCGCAGCCAGGACCAGTTTCATATCCACATCGAATGCCTGCGGCAGGACGCCTTCGATTCGTTGCGGGCATCGGCCGAACACCTCACCGACCACTGGTCGCCGGTCAGCGTGGCCGGGCTGCCCTACGACGCGCTGCGGATCGGCAGCGGCAGTCTCAACGGCACCAACCCGTTCGATCTGCTGGCGAGCTGGAAGCCCGACGCGCGGAATCACATGGGCAGCTACACGGTCGTGGTGGTCGGAATGCAATTCAACAGCGGCCCGGGCTTCATCGAGTTGACCGGCACGGGGCCGACCGGCGAGTTGCTGCTGGATCCGAGCTGCGCCGTGGCCGGCGGCGGGGGCGGATGAGCGAACCCTCGTGGGTCGCGATCGGCCGCGAACTGCGCGCCATCGCGCAGACCGGCCTTAACTTCACCCGGGATCACTTCGACGTCCTGCGATACCAGCGGATCCAGGAACTTGCTGCTGCGCTGATGGCGGAAGGGGCGAACGAGGACCCCGCCAAGGTCCTCGAGCTGTTCCGCCAGGACGTGGGCTACGCGACGCCCAAGGTCGGTGTGCGCGGCGCCGCCTTCCGCGACGGCCGGGTGCTCCTGGTGCGCGAAATCAGCGACGGCGGCTGGACGCTGCCGGGCGGCTGGGCGGACGTGAATCAATCTCCCGCCGAGTGTGTGGCGCGCGAAATCGTCGAGGAGTCGGGATTCACCGCGCGCCCGCTCAAGCTGGCGGCGATCCATGATTATCGCAGGCGCCACCGGCCGCGCCGTGCCGATTCCATCTACACGCTTTTCTTTGTCTGCGCGCTGACGGGCGGGAGCGCCCGGCCGAGCGACGAGACCAGCGATGTGGCGTTCTTCGCGAGGCACGAACTGCCCCATCTGTCGCTCGGCCGGACGACGCCGGAACAGATCGAGCTCATGTTCGTGCACGCCGAGCACCCCGAGCGGCCGGCGGACTTCGACTGATGCGAAGCCGCGTGGAGCGGGCCCCTTAAGCCTCAGGGGCAGAACTTCGTCAGCCGGTCCGCAACCGTCGCCATCCCCGCGGTCTCCACGGCGGCTCCCGACGAGGAGGCGCTCTTCGCCAGCCGAATCCCGGTCATGCCATTGGGCAGGAGGGCCACGATGTTGCCGCCCCATCCGATCATGCGCGGATAGCGGATCTCGCAATTCCCCGCGCGGTACGGCGCCACCCAGAATGCATTCGTGTAGCGCGTCTCGCCGAATGCCAGCTGCTCGCCCGTCGGCAACCCCGCGGCCGCGTGGGCGCCGGAGAGCGCGGCAACGCCCTTGGCGTCGAGAATCTGCGTCTCGCCCTGCTTGCCGCCCTGCTGGTAGAGCCGGGCGATCTTCACCATGTCCCCGATCGTGGGATAGTAGCCGTAGGCCATCAACGGCTGGCCGCGCCCGCCGCCGGGCTCGAGGGTACGATTGGTCGGCGCATAGAAAATCCCGATGGGCTCGAACACCTCTTGGTCGAGCATCGACCAGATGTCGGCCGACGGTCCCGCGCGCGACTTGAGGTATCGGTCCATCGCGACGCCGAGCAGGAACATGTCTTGGTCTCGATAGCGCGCCACCTTCCCCGGACCCCAGGAATAGGCGGCCGCGCCGGCCAGAGCCTGGAGCTTCTCCGCCGCCGAACGCGCCTCGTACCAGGGCTGGTAGTCGCTGCTGAGATAACCGTCGGAGATGTCGTTCGGGCTGCTGGCGGCGCTGCCGTTGCCCATGCCGGTCGCCATGTCGATGGCATCCTCGAAGCGGACCTGCTCCCAACCGGCGTGTCCGGCCAGCTCCGGCACATACTCCGCGATTTTCAGGTCGAACACCGACGGTCCGAATTTTTCCGCCAGCCGCAGCAGCGCCGTTTCGTTCGCCAGCACCTTGGTGACCGACCATACGCCGAAGCGGGCGCGATCGCACCAGGGCAGCGGACCGCCGGCGCTCAGGCATTCCTTGAGATAAAAGGTGCCCTCGTAGTCGAGGCCGGAGAGCACCACGTCGCGGGCCGGCATGGTGCCGTCGAATCCCGCGAGGCGGCCCGCACCCACTCTCCTCTCGAGCGCGCTCCAATCCGCCACGGGCACGCGATGGGCGAGCGAGGCCTGATAGATCGCTATCAGGCCCTGCTCGGTGCCGGCCGGCAGCGGCGCGAACGCGGCCCGCACCAGCCCCGCCGCATAGAAATAATCCTTTACCAGGAAGGGCGCGGTTTGCTGCACGATCTGAAAGCGCAGGTTGGAAATCTTCCCCGCCTGGTAGAGAAAGGTGGCCAGGCCATTGTGCGTTTCGCCTTCGATGGAATTCACCAGGGCGAAGGGAAACGCCGCCCGCGACCAATCGCCGTCGCCGGCCTCCGACCAGACCCGGCCAGGCTGGACGATCATGTCCCAGTAGCTCGAGCCCTGCGCCGCGGAGCCGTACCGGATGACGTTCTGCGTGAACGGCACCAGGTCGCCGTCGAGGGTGAAGAACGAAACCGACACCCCCGGAAATCGCGCCGGATCCCGGCCGAGAACCCGGTCGGTGAATTTCCGCGGCTTGACGATCATCTCGGTCTCGCTCAACGACACCGTGCCGCGAAACGGCGCATGCGCGGGACGGGCGTCCGGGCCGGGGACGAAGGCGGCGTTCGCCGTCAGTCCGCCCGACCAGTTCTCCAACAGAAAATCGGCGGATGGCAGGGTTGGGCGGGGAGGCCCCGAATGAGTGCCGGCCGCCGCGGCGCCGGCCACGCAGAGAAGGAGCGCTCCGGCGCACCACGATACCCGCTTGAGCATGGACTGTCGCAACCCGCCGCGCCTCCGTCGTTTAATGGTATACGAATGACCGGTTCATCGCTGCCGCAGGAGACCGACGATGTCCGATGACGTGCTGCTTGCCATCGATCAAGGAACCAGCTCGAGCCGGACGATGGCGTTCGCCCCCTCCGGCAAGACGGTTGCGGCCGAACAGCAGGCCTTCGAGCAGATCTACCCGGCGCCCGGCTGGGTGGAACACGACCCCGAAGTGATCTGGGCCACGGTGCTGTCGACGACCCGGCACCTGCTGCGCCGATTGGACGAGCTTCGCGCCGGCGTCGCCGCCATCGGCATCACCAATCAGCGCGAGACCACGATCCTCTGGGACAAGCGCGACGGCACGCCCCTGTACAACGCCATCGTGTGGCAGGACCGCCGTACCGCCGATCGGTGCCGGCAACTCCATCGCGGCAACGCCGAGGCGGAACTCACGCACAAGACCGGCCTGTTGCTGGACCCGTATTTCTCGGCCACCAAGATTGCCTGGATCCTGGATCACGTGGCGGGTGCGCGCGATGCCGCCGCGGCCGGACACATCGCCTTCGGAACGGTGGACAGTTTCCTGATCTGGCGGCTCACCGGCGGCCGAGCGCACCTGACCGACGCCACGAATGCCAGCCGCACGGCGCTGTACGACATTCGCCGGGGCCGCTGGGACGAGGACCTGTGCGAGTTCTTCGATGTGCCCATGGCCTGCCTTCCCGAAGTCCGGGACACGGCCGCGGATTTCGGTCTCACCGACGCGAAGGTGCTGGGGCGCGCCGTGGCCATTCGCGGCGTGGCCGGCGATCAACAGGCGGCCCTGGTCGGACAGGCCTGCTTTTCCGCCGGTGACGTCAAAAGCACCTATGGCACGGGTGCGTTCCTGGTGCAGAACACCGCGCAGGAATTGGTGACGTCGAAGAATCGGCTGCTGGGCACCATCGCCTACCGTCTGGGAGGCGAGACGACCTATGCGCTCGAAGGCTCGATCCTCTCCGCCGGCTCGGCGATCCAGTGGCTGCGCGACGGGTTGGGAATCATCGGACGGGCCTCGGACGTGGAGGCGCTCGCCGCCTCGGTGGCAGACGCCAACGGCGTATACCTGATCCCCGCGTTCACGGGACTCGGGGCGCCCTATTGGGACGCCGATGCGCGCGGCGCCTTGCTCGGCCTGACCCGGGCTTCCGGCCGTGGCGAAATCGCGCGTGCGGCGCTCGACAGCGTCGCCTACCAGACATATGACCTGCTGGATGCGATGGCATCCGACGGCCTGCGACCCGCGACATTGAAGGTCGACGGCGGGATGGCGCAGAACGCGCTGTTCATGCAAAGGCTTGCCGACGTGCTCGGGCTCGACATCCAGAGGCCGCAGATCACCGAATCGACCGCCTTCGGCGCCGCCTGCCTCGCGGGGCTGGGCAGCGGCATCTACCGCTCGCTCACCGAGATAGCAGCCCTCGCCCGGACCGACGCGACATTCACGCCGCGCATCGGCGAACCGCAACGGCAGGCGCACATCGAAGGCTGGCGCAGGGCGCTGCGCCGGGTGCGTTGACTCCCGCAACGCCGTATCGTAGCGCCACACATCGCACAATCCTTAGGATGCGTCATGAAATTTCGACTCAAAGCCCTGGGGCTGCACCTGCTCGCCAGCGCCATCGTGCTCACCGTCATTCTCGGCGGGATGTATCTGTGCTGGTACCGGTGGCCGGGGTGGTATCTGGCCGACGCCGCGCAGGTGACCCTGATGCTCGCGGGCGTCGATCTGGTGATCGGCCCCCTGCTCACCTTTGTGGTCGCCTCGCCCGGCAAGCCGCGCCGGATGCTGGCGCGCGACATCGCCGTCATCGCCGTCGTTCAACTGACGGCCCTGATCTATGGCACGGTGCAGTTGTGGAACGGGCGCCCGCTCTACTACGCCTTCTCCGAGGACGTGCTGCAGCTGGTGCAGGCCTACGACATCGAACCGGCGGAACTGGCGCTGGCGCGCCAGCGGAAGGTGGCGTTGATGCCCCATTGGTACAGCCTGCCGAGATGGATTTGGGCACCGCTGCCCGAAAACCCGCAGGAACAAAACCGGATCGTCAACTCCGCCATCGCGGGCGGCAGCGACGTGATTGCCATGCCGCGCTACTACCAGCCGTGGGAAGCGGGGCTGCCGGCGCTGCGCCGCCAGCTGCGCAAGATCGACGACATCAAGTATTTCAGCGCCGCGGAGAAAAAGGCGCTCAAGCGCCGGTTGCAAGAGGCCGGGCTGGCCGCCGACCAGCCGAATTTGATGGCGATCCTCGGGCGCGCGCATCCCGCGTTGGCCGTGTTCGATCCGGCGTCGCTGCAGATCCAGGCAATAATCCGCGCCGACTGACCCCAGGTTATGAATAACCAGTGCACCGCCCTACGTTACTCGAGAGAATACCCAAACTTCGGCATTTCCAGCCCGCAGAGTCGTTCGATAGCTTTCGCGTCGGCGCTCGTGAGTTCGGTCTGCCATCCGTCTGCGATGCCCTTCCGAAAGAAGTTGTTTCGCTGCTCCATTGAGGGATTGTGTCGCTGATCCGAAATGCCCAGGTCGCCTGCCGAACCAACCCCTGGCAACACGAACTGCGCAAGTTTGAAGGCATGTTCGGGAAAATGGGTCGCAAGAAAGTCAACGAGCCGGCTACGCGCGCCCAAATGGGGGTTCAGAAAATCCTCATACCGTACATAAATGTGCCGATTTCCGAATGCACGATCAAGGGCCGGAAGTGTTTTTATGGCGCGAAGCCACATTTTGGCAGCGCCCGCTGCGCTGTCTGGAGCCCAGGTTCCCCAGGATTCGCGCGATGCTGCAAAAAGCGAGGCTGCGACGCCGCGCGGATCTCTTATAACGGAAATAAAACAGGCGCTGGGAAAAAGCTCAGCGATCTCACAACCGAAAATTGCGTTATCTGGCGTTTTTTCGAGGACGATGGCCGCGCCAGGCTTTAGGCTGAGCATTGTCTCGAACACGGCGCCGGAAAATGTCTGGCACCATCGCCTAACATCCGATTCGTCAACAAACCTGCGTATCCCATC
Source organism: uncultured Gammaproteobacteria bacterium (assembly GCA_963707765.1). Classification (GTDB taxonomy): domain Bacteria; phylum Pseudomonadota; class Gammaproteobacteria; order Steroidobacterales; family Steroidobacteraceae; genus Bog-1198. Next base: position 206,899 of record CAVPQZ010000003.1, read on the forward strand.
GTCGCATTTTGTCAATTGCGCTTCGTTAATATATTGGCGAAGGAAAGGGCCAACATAGAAATCGACCAGATGCGTTTCACGCCCCGTTGCGATTGCGGGATGGCTGCCCAGAAACATTTGTAGTGCGGTTGTCCCGCTGCGGGGGCAACCGCCGACAAAGATGAGCCCGTATTTTGGCGACGGCTTCGCAGCAGACCCACCCGCTTTTCTTGTAATTTTTTCCCACGCACGTATCAAAAATTGATGCGTCAGGCTGCTAACGGTCTCGGCATGGATAGCTGAGACCTCGCAAAGCCGATATAAGGCCGATAAATTGAATTTCATAAACACGCACTACGGACCGCGATTGATCAGCGTCCCTTGACGCAAACGGACAGCGGGATGATGCCCCAGAGACTTCGAAAACTCGACCATGAACGCAACGCGAGAGCCGTGACTGCCCGACGAGCCAACCGAGTTTCTACGTATGGCCGCCGCCGCGCCTGCCGATTAAGCTTTGTAAATTGGACGCTTTGCAGCGCTCGCGGAATTACTCCGGGGCGGCGGCTGCAAGGTGGTAATATCCGATCTGCATACCGGCGAGGATAAGATCATGAAAGATACACCGATCGTGTTGGTTTTACTGGCCGTGTTCGTGGCGGTCATGTGGCTTTCTCTGCGCTGAGACGCTCACCAACGCAGTGAGCGGGTGAAGTCGACGAAGACGCGCAGAGGGGCTGGAAGGTACCGCCGGCTCGGGTAGTAGAGGAACGGCCCCGAGAAGCGTTGCCACCAGGGTTCCAGCACGGACTCGAGCGCGCCCGTGTCGAGGTAAGGGCGCAACCAGTCCTCGAACAGATGGATAACGCCTGTGCCGGCGACCGCGGCATTGACCGCAAGGTCGGTTGCGGCCCCGACGCGGGTGATCAGCGGTCCTGTCGGATCCACCTTCACGACCTCGCCGTCGCGTTCGAACTCCCAAGCGGTCATCGCCCCACTGGCGAACCGCCCCCGCAGGCAAGTGTGGTTGAGCAGCTCGCGCGGGTGCCCGGGGCGGCCGTAACGGTCGAGGTAGGCGGGTGACGCCGCCGTTGCGAAGCGCTGCTCCCGCGGACCGATGGGGATGGCCACCATGTCCTGCTCGAGCCTCTCGTCGTATCGGATTCCCGCGTCGCAGCCCGCCGCGAGCACATCGACAAAGCTGTCTTCGGCAATGACCTCGAGGAGTATGTCGGGATAGGCCGCGAGAAAGGGCGGCACGATGCGGGGTAGCACCAGGCGCGCGGCGCTGACAGGCACGTTCAACCTTAGCGTGCCTGCCGGCCGATCCCGGAAGCGGTTGACTACGTCCAACGCCGCCTCGACTTCCCCCAGCGCCGGGCCGAGACGCTCGAGAAGCCGCGCGCCTACCTCGGTGGGCGCCACGCTGCGCGTGGTCCGGTTGAGCAGCCGGACGCCGAGTTCGGTTTCGAGCCGGCGCACGGCTTCGCTCAGGCTCGAGGCGCTACTGCCGTTGGCGCGTGCCGCGTCGCGGAAGCCACCCCCACGTGCCACCGATACAAACGCCATGAGGTCACTGAGGTCCGTCATGATTGTTCGCCTTCCCGAACAGCCTGTATTCATTGTAGGCCATTATCGCACGCCCCGAATCCCTGTACATTCACCACCGAATCACCGGAGAGGCGCCATGATCGACATCGGCAACGCAGGAACCTTCAGGCTCGGGGCTCGCACCGTGAAGCGCATGGGCTACGGGGCGATGCAACTCGCCGGACCCGGCGTCTTCGGGCCGCCGAAGGATCGCGCAGGCGCGATCACCGTGCTGCGCGAGGCCGTGGCGAGTGGCGTCGATCACATCGACACCAGCGACTTCTACGGACCGCACATCACGAACCGGCTGATTCGCGAGGCGCTGCATCCGTATCCCGACGATCTGGTGGTCGTCACCAAGGTCAGTGCGCGGCGCGGCGCCGATGGGTCGTGGATCCCGGCCTACTCGCGCGAGGAGTTGATACAGGCGGTCCATGACAATCTTCGAAACCTCGGCCAGGGGGTGCTGGAGGTGGTCAACCTGCGCAGCATGTTCAACATCCATGAACCGGCCGAAGGGTCCCTCGAGGAGCCGCTCACCGTTCTGGCCGACCTTCAGCGACAGGGTCTGGTGCGCCACATCGGCCTGAGCAACGTCACCCCTGCGCAGATCGCGGAAGGGCGCCGGATCTGCGAGATTGTCTGCGTGCAGAACCGCTACAACCTCGTGCATCGAGCCGACGACCGCTTGATCGACGACCTCGCTCGCGACGGGATTGCCTATGTCCCGTTCTTCCCGCTCGGCGGCTTCACGCCGCTGCAATCCACGGCGCTTTCGGAGATCGCCGCGGAACTCGGCGCTACTTCCATGCAGGTGGCGCTCGCCTGGCTGCTCCGGCGCGCGCCGAATATCCTGCTGATCCCGGGCACGTCGTCGATCGGACACTTGGGCGAAAACCTTGCCGCGACCGCCCTCGAACTCCCCGGCGAGGCCGTGTCGGTTCTGGATCAGATCGCAGCCGGATATGTGCCGGCGGGGCGCAGTTCAGCGCACTGACGCCCGGCCAATGCTCCGGGGACCCCATGAGGCCTCTTTGCCGGGCGGGGCGCCTAGAACTTGAAGAACTTCTGTCTCAGCGCGGCTTCGTAGTCGGCTTTGGCGGCCTTCGCCTTGCTGCGCGCCCCTTCTTCGTCGAAGTGCGCCTGTTCCCAGCGATCGACCTGCGCCAGCGAGTGGTTCCCGGAGGCGAGCGCTTCCTCGTGACGAATGGCCGCGATCCATGCCTCGACCGCCGCCCTGTAGGCGCGCTGCGCCTTGTCCAACTCTGCGTGCTCGGTAGTCACGGCTCACCTCCAGACCACCATACTATACTGATCCCCCGCGGGCATACTAGCGGAGCCGAAGCCGACCGCCCTCCCCGGTACAGGAAGCCTGCCCCATGACTGCCACGGTACGTGAAGAAATCGCCCATCTGGCCGCATCGATACGCACCCTCGAGCGGGAACTCGAAGCGGCCATCGCGAAGCGGCGCGTCGAACTCAACTACAAGGTCCAGGACGGAGTGGTTCAGTTCGAACACGAGGTGATCGAACGTCATCGCCTCCTGAAGGCCCGATTGCTGAAGTACGTCTTCGGCGCACGGCCCGCCATGATTCTCACGGCACCGGCCATCTACGCGCTCATCATACCGTTCGCACTGCTCGACCTGTTCGTTGCCCTGTACCAGGCCGTGTGCTTTCCCGTTTACGGGATCCCGCCGGTGCGCCGGAGCGATTATTTCGCCTTCGATCGGGAACAGCTCGCCTTTCTCAATGCCGTGGAGAAGATCAACTGCGCCTACTGCGCCTATGCGAACGGACTACTCGGGTACGTTCGCGAGATCGCTTCACGCACCGAAGAGTACTGGTGTCCCATCAAGCACGCGCGGCGCGTGCTGGGTACGCACCCGCGCTACGCCAGTTTCGTGGACTTCGGCGACGCGGACGCGTATCGGCACGATTTGGAGAGCCTTCGGGACAAGGCGCGATCCGAGGATCCCGCCTGACGCCTCTCGCAGCGAACCACGCATGAACGAACGCTTCACGTTGCTGATCCGGCGCGCGGTTTACAACATGCGCGGCGGCTTCCTCGTCCGGCCGCTGACCATTGCGCTGTCGCTCGGCTGCGCGGGAGCTCTGTTGTCGTGGGTCGAAGAAGAGATCCCGGGCTTCAGCGCCTGGGTACCGGCGGTGATCTTCCCCACGCACGCGGATCCGCAGGTGGCCCAGGTCATTCTTGGCGGCATTGCCGCGTCGATCATGACGGTGGTGTCCATCGTTTTCGCCATCCTGCTCATGACGCTCACGCTGGCGTCGATGCAGTTCTCCCCGCGCATCATCCTGAGTTTTACGCGCGATCGCGTGACCCAGTGGACGCTGGGCATCTTTCTCGGCACCTTTTCCTATTGCATGGCGGCGCTTCCGGCGGCGCGCGCCCTGCCGACCCCGTTCTCGCCGGTCGCCACCGTCTTGGGCGCCATGCTGCTGGCGCTCGCCTGCGTATCCTGGCTGCTGTTTTTCATACACCACATCGCGCAGGCCATCAGCGTGAACCAGATCGTGGACAAGATCGCCGCCGAGACCGAGGCGGTGATCGATGATTTGATGCCATGGCCGCGTAATCACGGATATGTCAACGACCACAGATACCTGGTCGAGGGTCCGTTCGAGACCCCGGTTACGAACGCGACATCCGGATACATCCGCTTCATCGACACCAAGCGGCTGGCTGCATTGGCGAAGACCTTCCGCGTCAAGATTCAGGTGCTCCGCCGCGTCGGTCACTTCGTCCCGGCCAACGTCCCATTGATGATGGTGGCCAAGGGAGAGCGGGTGTCCCACGAGGGTCGCGAGGCGCTGCGCGCCGCGTTCGATTTCGGCCCGTCCAGAACCCTGCAGCAGGACGTGGAATTCGGCGTGCTGCAAATCGTGGACATTGCCCTCAGGGCCATTTCACCCGCGGTGAACGACCCCAGCACGGCCATCAGCTGCGTGGATCAACTGAGCCGCATTCTGATCCGCTTCGCATCGCGCGATCCGCCGGAGTCCCGGCTGTACAATCCACCCGGGGTTTTGCGGGTCGTCATTCCGTGGATCAGCTTTGACGGACTGCTCGATTCGGCGTTCGAACAGACCCGGATGTACTCCAAAGGAGATTTCGCGGTCAGCTTGCGGATGTTGCGGGCGCTCGGCGACATTGCGACGACCACCCCGGATCCCGCATTCCGGCAGTCACTGGCAGACCGGGGAAGGCGCATCGTCGACGGTTGCGCCGAAGAGCTCGGCGAACAAGAGCTGAAGGAAATACGCGTGCGATTGGCAACGCTGGAGAGGCTGGTCGCGTAGCCCCTTCGAATTGCGGGTTACGCAAGTCTTGGCGCCATTGCAATTACTGATTCGGTGCGGGAATTAGAGCCAATGCCCGTTCGAGATTCTGGCGACCGGTCTCGTAGCCCTGCGCGGCCGACTTCCGAAACCACGCCAAGCCCGTGTTGAAATCAGGTTGTAGAACGCCGGGGACCCCGGTCATGTACATTCTGCCCAGTTCGCTTTGCGCATAGGCACTTCCGCCTTCCGCGGCGCTGGTGAAGTCATTCAGCCCCTCGCGTGGTCTCCCGGACTGCATGCAGGCGAAGCCTCTGGTCGCCAGTAGGTCAAAATCCTTGGGATTGTCCATCAATCGCTCCGTCAACGGCTCAATCGCTTGCGCATATTTCCCTTGCTTGAACAGCACGTCAGTGAGGTTCGGCAACTGCTTGTCGCCGCCCAGCGCCGCAGACATTCGGTAGTTGGACTCGGCTGCGGCGTAGTTGTGATCCACAAATTGATCTATCCAGCCCTGATCTTCCGCGACCACCGACTCCAGCAGGTGAGTTTGTACTTCGGACAGCTTGACGCGGCGACAGTCTTTGAGAAATTCCAGCATCATTTCGTGGCTGCCGCCCCACCGCGTCTCTATCACCGTCATGTACTTGACTCTCGCGATGTAGTCATCGGAGTCGATCGAAATCGCACGGTCCAGGAGACGTCGGCTTCCGGCGAGATCCCCGTACTCTCCGGTGATGGTCATTGAGTGCATGTACGACAAGAGCGGTTTTGGGTCCAGCGCGGCCGATGCATCGAGATCGGCATTCGCTCGTTCGCAAGCGGAATCCGCGGAGTTGAGCCGCGCAGGATCCGTCTGCTCGCGCAGCTGTTTGCCACGCATCGCATCGCCTACGCGCGTGTAGTAGATGCCGCGCGCGAGGCGTGCCACGTAGGATTTCGGAAACGCCGACACCCATGAGTCATACTTGGAAGCGAGGGCGCCATCCGGATTGTAGAAGACTCGGAAGGCCGCTCGCAGCTCCTCGTCAGTCGCGGTGCGATTGCCATACGCCCGCTGTACGGCGGAATAGCGCCGATCCAGCTCCGCAAAGCGCTCGGACTGCAGGAGTTTCCAAGTCTCATCCGCTGATGGCGCGACGAAACTCTCTTGAATGGGGGCGTCGCGACCACCCACGGAGCAAGAAGATACGAATACGGCAAGCGCCGCCGCGGCAAGCGAGCGGGCTGTGGATCGTGCAAACGTTGGAAATTGAAACATGGAAGTTAAGGGTCTCCGACTCTCTGCGCAACCCGCGATCAGGTTCGTGTATATCCTTTGGTAATATTACTGTAAAAAATGGTCGATCTTTCGAAGATATCGGCTAGAGACATGCATCGGAAGGAGCGCGTGATTCATGAGCAAGCGACTTAAGGCCAAACCTAAGTTTGCTGGCGAGGCCGCGGAACGAGCGTTCTGTGAACAGAACGATTCAACGGGATATCTGGATTGGAAAAAGGCTCAACTCACGGTACTTCCAAACTTGAAGCCGTCTATCCAGACAATCTCGCTGCGCCTTCCGCAACATCTTCTTGATTCGATCAAGACGGCCGCCAATGCTCTTCTCTTGCTGTTCTTCAATAGTCGTGCACGAGCTACGATTTGCCAAGCTCTGCGTATGTCCGGACTATTTATGCACTTGAGAAAGAATCGCCAGCGGCCTGCCCTCGTTATCGTTGAATGCAGCCATCCACTCCTCCGTACCGTCCGGGTGTCGATGGATCATATGTGGTGCACCGAGAAATTCGACGCCTCGCTCTAGGAGCGCTGCATGGGCCGAACGAATATCGGGCACGTTGAAATAGATGATCGACTCCGGGCCGCTAGAGTCTTGCGCTTCGGACAAGAACAGGCGGATGCCGGCGCAATCAAAAAAAGCGAGATTTCCGAAGGAATAGAGGTGCCTAAGACCTAGCACCTCGACGTACCACTTTTGGGCTTCTTGAATGTTCCGAACGGTACGCGAAATCTGTGAAATCGCTCCCAGGGTTAGGCTGCGTGTCATCGTTGGCTCCTTCTTATGTAGAATGCAATCGCGACGCACCCCGGCCCACTGCCGAAGCTCGCTCCGGCGAGAGAGCTCGAGCTTTTGCAGGATGTTTGCGACGTGGTATTTGACTGCGTCGGTGCTCACGCCTTGAAGTCGCGCGATTTCCAGATTCGTGAGCCCGTGCCGCACAGCTTCAGCCACGCGCCATTCTGCAGGTGTAAGGAGGTCGTCGTAACGAGGGCGACCACGGGGTTGTCCTGTTGGCATGATTCTTACGTTATCAGGCCTGAAACCCATTTACCCTACCCTTTGCCCGGAGGCAGTCAGCCCGAATGCCGTCACTGTAGAACGACGGGTTTGGGGCCGGAAGCCGCCTGTCAAGGCGTGCCCAGGAAGTGACCGGCATAGACAAGATCTACGCGCTGGTCGGCGGGTTTCATCTGGCACCGGCCCCGGATGACTACCTAGCAAAGGTGATGGCCGAGCTCAAAAAGTTTGAGCTCGAACGTGTCATGCCGATGCATTGTAGTGGGCAGAACTTCATTGATCTGGCCAAACGGGAAATTCCGGAGAAGCTGGTACTCTGCGGCACGGCGACCAGCTTTACGGTCACCGCATAGCATTCCTGCACGCGCGCACTTTGTGATCTCTACCAATCCTCGGGGAGAATCAACATGAAACGACGACCGTTCATCATTCTTGGACTGTTGCTATGGCTGCCCGCCCTCGCCGAGCCGCAGGTCGACAGGGGCCCTCCGGCGGACATCCTCGCGGTCCGGAATATCGAGATAATGTTCCACGCCGCCGGCAGCGTCCTTCCAAACAAGGATTTCGATCTGACGATGAGCCTGTATGCCGACGACGCCGTGCTCACCGATACCGCGCACGAGAACAAGGTATACCGGGGCAAGGAACAGGTCCGTGCCTACTGGGCGAACGTCAGCGGTCCATTCCGCCCCGAGCATCACTGGATCGGCTACACGCCTGCGATGCGGATCAAGAGTAATGTGACGGGAGACATTGCAACGCTCTACTTCGAATGCCTGTGAATGGACGTGGACAGCAATGCCATCGGCGCACACGCCTTCTCCTCAATGAACCTCGCGCGCGTCCACGGGCACTGGCTGGTCAAAGGCATCAAGGTTGGAAAGGTCGACAAGCTCTAGTCGGTGTGGCCGCTCAGACCCTCGGGGCAGCAGGCATCGAATAATCGGCAGAAGTCTTGGGGCTTGGCATCCGGGCCGGGATGGGGCACTCCGTATGCCAGCTATCGGGGGGCGGTTCGTGTGTCTGGAGCACCGCTTTGGGCCCGGAAGCCGCCTGTCACCGGGGGGGGTTCCGAAGTCGACGGTGTGCGCCCGGAGAGATTGCTCGCGGCCGGGGACGGCAGCGTCCAACTTGGCCGAAGACGGCCAAGTTGTCGAACTCGGCTAGTTTGTCTGCCGGGAGTTCGAATTGAGTCGTCGAATCTTGGGAGCCCGGTCAGGGTTCTCGAGCCGGAACATGTCTGGTGCGCCCGGAGAGATTCGAACTCCCGGCCTCCTGGTTCGTAGCCAGGCGCTCTATCCAACTGAGCTACGGGCGCATGATCAATGAACTAGTCTTGGCGGAGAGGGAGGGATTCGAACCCTCGATGGGCTTTTGACCCATACGCCCTTAGCAGGGGCGCGCCTTCGACCACTCGGCCACCTCTCCCGTCAGGCATAGCCCCAACTTGAAGCGCGCGATGATACCCGCCTCGAGCAGTCCAGGTAAAGCGGGTATTTTTGGACGCCTTCAGGGCGTCATCGGTGACATCGAGGCCTATTCAGGCATCATCCACAATTTTGGCACCCGATGACGGGTGTGAAGAGCCATCTCCATCTTCGCGCTTGATGCGCTCATAGATCTCTTCGCGGTGGACCGCGACGTCCTTTGGAGCGTTGACGCCGATGCGCACCTGATTGCCCTTGACGCCCAAAACGGTCACCGTGACCTCGTTGCCGATCATGACCGTTTCACCGACTCGTCTCGTCAATATCAACATGTTTGGGCTCCTAGCTTCCCTGGCCTAAATCGCAGGCATCCGGCGGTTTTTAGGTCTTTACTCAGTCGTCCCACGGATTGACGGACCGGTTGAGGCAAATCGCCAAGGAATTAATGACCAATCGAGAAAGGATACAAGAAATCCGCGTCCATTTGTTGCCCACTTGACGAAAAAAGACAACTCGTTCAATTAGGCGCTTCCAATGTCCGATGGCGTACGAAGGCTTCGACGCCGGCCAGCGCCGAATTCAAATTCTCGGGCTGCGTGCCGCCCGCCTGCGCGAAGTCCGCGCGCCCGCCGCCGCGTCCGCCGAGCTGCGCCGCCACCGCGCCCGCGATGTCGCCGGCCTGGATCTTTCCGACCAAATCCGTCGAAACACCGGCCACCAGCGCCACCTTTCCCTCGTTGACCGTGGCGAGAACGACCACGCAGGTGCCGAGTTTGTCCTTAAGGCGGTCGAGCGCATCGCGCAGCGATTTGGCATCGGCGCCCTCGACCTGTGCGGCCAAAACCCTAATGCCGCCCACGTCCTTCGCCTGACTCGACAAATCGCCGCCCTGTCCGCTCGCGAGTTTCGATTTGAGTATTTGGACGTCCTTTTCCAGTCTTCGCGATTTCTCGACGAGTTCCCGAACCTTCTCGTCGACGTCCTCGCGGCTGCCGCGAAGCAAAACGGCCACGTCCCGCAGCACTTGATCCGTGTGCATCACCCATTCGAACGCGGCCCGGCCCGTCACGGCCTCCACCCGCCGCACGCCGGCCGCGACTCCGGACTCGCCGATGATCTTGAAAAAACCAATGTCGCCAGCCCGTTCGACGTGAGTGCCGCCGCAGAGTTCCATTGAAAAATCGCCGATCGTGAGTACGCGCACGTCGCTGTCGTATTTCTCCCCGAACAGCGACATCGCGCCGGCGGCGACCGCTTCATCGAGCGCCATCACCCGTGTTTCCGCGGGCGCATTCCCCCGGATCTCGGCGTTGACGAGTTCCTCGACGCGCCGGATTTCATCGGGAGAAACGGGCTGCGTATGGGAGAAGTCGAATCGCAACCGGTCCGGCGCGACCAGCGAACCCTTTTGCTGCACGTGCTTGCCCAGCACCTGCCGCAAGGCGGCATGCAGGAGATGTGTGGCCGAATGATTGAGCGCAATTGCCTTGCGGCGGCCCGCGTCCACATGCGCGTCGACTTCATCGCCCACCCGCAGCTCGCCCGACTCGAGCACGCCCGCATGCGCGAACGACGTCCCCATCTTGCGCGTGTCGTTCACCCTGAAACGCGCATTGGCCCGAATGAGGGTGCCGGCATCGCCGATCTGCCCGCCGCTCTCCGCATAGAACGGCGTTGCATCCAGCACGACCTGTCCCTCTTGCCCGGATGCCAATGTGTCGACCAGGGCTCCATCGAAGATCAGCGCGGCGACCTTGCCGATCCCCGAGAGATGATCGTATCCGGAGAACTGGGTTTTCCCCGGCAACTTGACCGAGTCGCGCAAGTCGGCGCCGAATTTGCTCGCGGCGCGCGCGCGTCCGCGCTGAGCCTCCATCGCCGCGTCGAATCCCGCCTGGTCGATCGAGAGGCCGCGCTCGCGCGCCACGTCGGCCGTCAGATCGAGCGGAAAACCGTAGGTGTCGTAGAGCCTGAACACCGTCTCGCCAGGGATCACGGATGACTTTAGCTTGGCCGTTTCCACATCGAGCAAGGTCATGCCCATGGCCAGCGTTTCGGCGAATCGGCTCTCCTCCTGGGCGAGAATCTGGGTGGCGCGCTCCTCGCCGCTCACGAGCTCGGCATAGTACGACCCCATCTCGCGCACCAGGGGCGCGACCAGATTATGGAAAAATGGCCGCGTCTGACCGAGCTTGTAGCCATGCCGGATGGCGCGTCGAATGATGCGTCGCAACACGTAGCCGCGGCCCTCGTTGGAGGGGACGACTCCGTCGATGACGAGAAACGTGCAAGCGCGGATATGGTCCGCAATGACCCGCAGGCTGGAGGATTCGAGGTCCTCCGTGCCGGTGAGGTCGGCGGCGGCCCGGATCAGCGATTTGAACAGATCAATGTCGTAGTTGCTGTGGACGCCCTGCATGACCGCCGCGACGCGCTCCAGGCCCATTCCGGTATCGACCGAAGGCTTGGGGAGGGGCACCAGAATCCCGTCCGCTGACCGATCGTACTGCATGAACACGAGGTTCCAGATCTCGACGTACCGGTCGCCGTCCTCGTTCTCGGAACCCGGCGGTCCGCCCGCGATCTCCGGTCCGTGGTCGTAGAAGATTTCGGTGCACGGTCCGCAGGGTCCGGTCTCGCCCATCGACCAGAAATTCGACTTCTCGCCCATGCGTGTGCAGCGGGTGGGCTGAATGCCGATCTCTTCGGTCCAGACACGGGCCGCCTCGTCGTCTTCCTTGTAGACGGTCACCCACAGGCGCTCCTTCGGGATTCCGAGAGTCCCGGTGACGAAGTTCCACGCGAAATGGATGGCCTCGCGCTTGAAGTAATCGCCGAAGCTGAAATTGCCCAGCATTTCGAAAAAGGTGTGGTGGCGGGCCGTGTAGCCGACGTTCTCCAGGTCGTTGTGCTTGCCCCCGGCACGCACACAGCGCTGCGCCGTCGCGGCACGCGAGTACTCGCGGACCTCCTTGCCGAGGAACACATCCTTGAACTGGACCATGCCGGCATTGGTGAACAGCAGAGTCGGGTCGTTGCCCGGCACCAGGGAACTCGAAGGAACCACGGCGTGCCCGTTCTTCCTGAAGAACTCCAAGAAACTCGCTCGAATCTCCGAGCTCGTCATCGATCTCAATCGGGCATCGCGTTTCATAAGTGCCTAGCTGTCTGCGTCAATGTCGGTGTCGAATCCCAGCGCCAATCGTATCTGAGCGCCCGTAAAGCCGCGGTACATGAGAAAGCGGACCTGGCGCTGCCTGTCAGCGTAATCGGTCGGAGGCCGCGCGCCAAACTTCTTTTGCCGGGCCTTTAGGAGCTCCGCCGGCCAGTGGGAATACGCCCGGATGCCCTCCTCCGTCAGCTCATCCGGCAGGCCCAATTCCCGCAGTTCGGCGCGCACTCGCACGGGTCCCTGGCCGCGCCGGGCCCGGACATCGACGAAATTCTCCACATAGCGGCGGTCATCGACGAGCTTCTCCGCGCACAGGCGCGTGAGAACCTCGTCGACGAGGGTGGCATCGAATCCCTTCTCCCGCAGCTTGCGCCGCAGATCCTCGCGGGGCCGGTCGCGCCGCGCCAGGCTGTCCAGCGCCGCCACCCGGGCGGCGCGGGCGTCGAGCGGATCGAAGTCGGGGCGGGCCAGCTTAAGCCTCTTTGACGTCGACACCCCGGTTCATGGTCGCCTTCTCGGGGATCAGCTTGGCGCGCAGCTGGATTTCGATGTCCTTCGCGAACTCCGGGTGTTGCTGCAGGAAGGTTCGGGCATTGTCCTTGCCCTGGCCGATGCGCTCGCCCCTGAAGCTGTACCAGGAGCCGGATTTCTCGACCAGGTTGTGCGCCACGCCGAGTTCGATGAGCTCCCCTTCCTTGGAAATACCCGTCCCGTACATGATCTCGAACTCCGCCTCGCGGAAAGGCGGCGCGACCTTGTTCTTCACGACCTTGACCCGGGTGAGATTGCCGGTCACTTCCTCGCCGTTCTTGATGGATCCGACGCGCCGGATGTCCATGCGGACCGACGAGTAGAACTTCAACGCGTTGCCGCCGGTGGTGGTTTCGGGATTGCCGAACATGACCCCGATCTTCATGCGAATCTGGTTGATGAAGATCACGATGGTATTGGAACGCTTGATGTTGCCGGTCAGCTTGCGCAGCGCCTGGGACATCAGGCGCGCCTGCAATCCCATGTGAGAATCGCCCATCTCGCCCTCGATCTCGGCCTTCGGCGTGAGCGCGGCGACCGAGTCGACCACCACCACGTCG
>CAVPQZ010000004.1:0-1265000 GCA_963707765.1 uncultured Gammaproteobacteria bacterium
AATCAATGCCCGGGTCGCCAGGCTGAGTCGCAATTCAACCAGGCAAGCCGCGACCTGGCGCGGGAAAGCGACCTCCTTCCCAAGGGCGCCAGCACGGCCGCGATGGTCAAGGACCTGGAGGATCGCTGTGCAGGCGCCGAGGCGATGCTGCGCGAAGCCAGGGTCATGCTCAGCTATGCCACGATTCGGGCGCCCTTTGATGGCGTGATTGCGCGGAAATTTGTCAACGTCGGAGACCTCGCCGCACCCGGACTTCCTCTTTTGGAAGTTGATGGGACTTCAGGATTTGATGTGGAGGCCAGCGTGCCGGATTCGCTGGCAAACGCCCTCGCCATCGGAATGCCCTTGAATGTCCAAATACCGGATGCGGACGTCTACTTTGTCGGCAGGATCATTGAATTCTCTTCGGCGGCCGATCCCAACACCCACACGGTCGCGATCAAAGCCTCCGTGCCTTACAACGCCGCCGTCCGGTCCGGGCAATTTGTGAAGCTACTGATACCGGAAGAACCCATCCGCGCGATCCTCGCGCCTTGCGCGGCTGTCGCGACCCTGGGGCAGATGGAGCGGGTCTTGGCTGCCCGGAAACGACAACCGCGCCGTGCTCCGGCTGGTCAAGACCGGTGCCGGCCGAGATCATTAAATCCTTGGCCGGCAGGGCCAGGACCACCTCGGCATAGCTGGTCAGTTCGATGGTGCGCGGCAGCTTGGAGCGGTTGGTGATGGTGATCCGCCGCAACTCGATGTCATCCTCGGGCGAAACGCTGATTTCGGTATGCGTGTCGATCCGGTCGTCGCTGCGGCGGAACTCGGCGCGGGATTGCGTGAAGATCGCCTGGTAGCGTTTGGCCGGCTTGAGCGTGGGCTGCCAGGCCGTGGACCAAAGGACGCCGCTGTCCAGATCGCGCAGATAGCAGAACGTGCCGCAGCAATCGCGGGTGGCGTCCTCGCGCCAGCGCGTCACGGCCAGGTCGCGCCAGCGGCTGTAACCGCCGCCCGCACTGGTGATCATGACGTGATACCGGCCGTTGGAAAGCAGATGGACCTCGGGAACCGGTCCGCCCGGGTCGGTGAAGACCCGCATGGTCCCTTCCTCCTCGGCCGAGGTCGCTGCGCGTGGTGCCGGCTTCGGCGACGTGGGGAAAATCGGCGCGACGGCCTTGGGCACGCGTTCTTGCAGCAAGAGGTCGGCGGCGCGCAGCTCCGGGTCGGCCTCAAAGCGGCGTTGCATCGGCTTGTCCAGCAGCAAGTAGGCCAGCGCCAACAGACTCATGCCCTCGTGATGGGCCATGAACTGGCGGACATTGACGCCCGACCGTGGTCTTGGCCGGCGGCCGTGAAGAAGCTGCTGCCGCTGGCACGGGCATTGCCGCTTGCGGCACTCGCGAGGCGTGTAATCCACGGCCTCGTAAAGTCCATAGGCGCTTTCGTGGCCTTCCGCGGCCAGGCGTTCAAGGTTCGCGCAGGCCGCTTCCGGGGCCACCATCAGGGCCAGGGCGCTGGCATACGGCGCGATGACCAGATCCTCGGCCAGGCCACGCTTCAAGCCCAGCCCCGGCACCCCGAAGGCGCGATACTGATAATTCATGTGGGCGTCGAACGTGTTGTACCCCGACTCCGAGATGCCCCACGGCACGCCGCGCTGTTTGCCGTAGGCGATCTGCCGGCGCACCGCCGCCCGATAGGTCTGGTCGAGCAGGGTGTTCTCGTAGGTGGGCATGACCAGAAGCGGCATCAGGTACTCAAACATCGAGCCGCTCCAGCTCAGCAAGCGTGCGTCGCTCCGCCCGTCGACGGTAAGCATCCGGCCCAGGGCGAACCAATGTTCCTGGCTTGACCTGGCCCTGGGCGATCAGCACATAACTCGTCAGGCGAGACTCCGACGCCAGCAGATCATAGAAGCTGTTGTCGAGACGCTGATCGCCGACGTTGTAGCCGATGGCGAACAAATCGCGGGACTTGTCAAACAGGAACGAAAAGTCCATGTCGGCGAATTCCTGGCACTGACTTGCCAGTTGCGCCAGCGTCTTGATGCGCTCGGCTGCCGCGTTGAGGAAGCGGACGATCGCCTGCCGCAACTGGCCGAGCCAGGCCACGTCGTCCTCGCCCGTTCCGCCTCCTCGGGGAAGGGGTGAGGGCAGGTTCTTCAACAATCGCATCGATCAACGGGAGCATCGATTGCTGCAAGGCGGCAACTTCGCGCAAGCTCGGCACGGCTTCCAGGCGGGCCTGAAGCGAGCGGAATTCGTCGAGTCGCTGGAGCCGCTCCGAAGGCGGAGGCAGCGACAGCCAGGCGGCGATGTGCAGAAGATCGTCGCGATGGTCGGTGCAGGAACGCTCCAGGGCGCTGGCCCACCAACGAACTTCTTCGTCCGCGGCCGCGGCGGCTGCGATCTCGGCCGCTGCAACCGCCAGCCGTTGCAAGAACGTCGCCGCGGCATCCAGCGTGGTCGGTCGATTCTCCAAATCTTTTGCCAGGCGCTCGATCTTGAGCAAGCACATCCGCCGGCACGCAACGGCGTGGCCTTCCTTGTCCGTGCTGTGAAGTCCACGGGCCACGTCCAGGAGAACGTTCGCCGTGTCTGCCAAGCCCGCGAAGATGCGAGGCCGCAGCAACTTCGCGTCGAGCAATTCCAGCAAGCCGCTGCGCAGCACGAGCAGGAACCCGGCCAGGTTGCCGCTGTCCACCGTCGAGACATACATCGGCTGCAGCGGCTTGAGCGAACGGGTGTCGTACCAGTTGTAGAAATGGCCGCGGTGGCGCTCCATGCGGGCCAGAGTGGAGAACGTCTTGCGGATGCGATCGAGCAACCGGCCGGCGCTGCAATAGCCGAAGTCACAGGCGGCCAGGTCCGCCAGGAGTGCCATGCCGATGTTGGTCGGGCTGGTGCGCGAGGCGACACGCCATCGGCGGGCTGCTCCTGAAAGTTGTCCGGCGGCAGCCAGTTTTCTTCCGCCGTGACAAAGACCTCGAAGTAGCGCCAGGTCCGTCGGGACAGCTTGTGCAGAAAAACCCGCTGCGAATCCGACAGGCGGACGGACGGCGCGGGCAGCGTCCGGCTCAGCCACCAGGCGACGAACGGAGAGACAAGCCAAAGGCCGAGCCACGGCCCGGCAACCAGGAGCATGACTGGGTTCGAACAGGGTCAGCACGAAGATCGCCGCGGCGCCAAGCGCCGGGCCGAACCACATGGTCCGAAAGAAGCCGGCAAGTCGGTGCCATTGCCAAGATTGGCGTCGCTGGAGGTTTTCCATTCCAGCATTCTCGTCTTCGTCCCGAGCATTCGTATCAAGGTTCGGACGATCGCATCGGCGCTGACATACGCCTCGTAGGGAAGGAAAATAAGCGTGCACAGCGAACTGCGCAAGCTGTTTGCCCAGCGCGCTCGCCGTCACGCTCAGGTGCGTCAGCAGCGGCAGGTCGGCCGGCTTGCGAACCAGGTCCCTGAGAGCCGCCAGCAGCGGCACGGTCCCGACCACCGCCAGCACGAAAAGCGACACGCTCGCCGCAGGCAACGGGCCAAGCAGCAGCCAGGAAAGCAGCAGCACCGCCAGCATCGCGACCGGCACCAGGCTGCGGCGGAGGTTGTCAAAGATCTTCCACCACGACAGGGCGCTGATCGGGTTCGTGACCCAGCGACCTGCCAGAGCCCGGCACCCAGGGCAACAGCCACCAGGCAATCTGCCAGTCGCCGCGCATCCAGCGGTGCCGTCGGCTGACGTCGGTCAGGATAGCGCGAGGGGAATTCCTCGTACAGCTCGACATCGCTCAGCAGTGCCGACCGAACGTAAGCGCTTTCCAGAAGATCATGGCTCAGAATGGCGTTCTCGGGGAAATTGCCGCAGCACTGCACGAAGGCATCCACGTCGTAGATGCCCTTGCCGACAAACGACCCTTCGCCGAACAGGTCCTGGTACAGGTCCGAAACGACGCGCGTGTACGGGTCCACTCCCGCGTCGCTGGCAAACAGGCGCACGAACCACGATCGCTGGGCGCTGGGCAGGCTCACGCCGACGCGCGGCTGCATGATGCCATAGCCGGCCACGACCCGGCGGCGCTGCGGCATCGAGCACCGGCCGATTGAGCGGATGGGCCATCGCCCCGACCATTTCCCGGGCCGAGTCGCGCGGCAATTGCGTATCGGTGTCGAGCGTGATGACGTAGCGAACTTCGGGCAGCACGGTCGTCGCATCGCCGATCGATCGTCGGGCGAACTCGCTCACTCGTCGCTCGGCTGACGCAACAGGGCGTTGAATTCCGCCAGCTTGCCGCGCTTGCGTTCAAAGCCCATCCAGACCGCTTCCTGCGCGTTCCAGCGACGCGGCCGATGGAAGAGATAGAAGATGTCGGACCGATGATTCTCGTACTTCTGGTTGAGTTGCTCGATGCCTTCCTTCGCCAGCCGCACCAGTTCCGCGTCTTGCGGCATGACTTCTTGCGGCGCATCCAGCAAGTCCGTCAGCAGGGCGAAATGGAGGTTGGTCGTCGCGGTTGGCCAGGTAACGGACTTCGAGTCCTTCCAGCAGGTCCGCCACGGCCTCGGGATTCGAGAGCATGGTCGGCACCACGACCATGGTGCGATGCTCCGGCGGGATGCCGTCGCTGAAATCCAGCCGTGGCAAAGGGCGCGGATGCACCAGAAGGATCGCCAACCAATTGACGACGCCGACGCCCAGATGGACGGCGCACATCACCAAGGGAATGGCGAGCAGGCACACAACGAAATGCGTAGCGTTCCGACCAGTCGACCAGACAGGAAGGCCAACGTCACGCATGGCCGTGATCAGCAGCACGCCGGAAAGATAGGCGAACAATGGAAAGCGACCGGCGATTCTGGACGCTCTCGTCCATGGCGGCAAGCGCGTGCGAGCGTTCTTCTCCAGCGTCGGACCGACCCGCGTCGATCAGGTAGTATCCGACATGGGTCTGCACGCTCGCGCTTGCGGTTTGGCGACAGCGCGGGGTGCCAGCGCCGCAAGCGCGATCGCCTTGCGCGCGACATCCTGCTCCGTGGCCGGACTCTGTTTGGCAATCTCTTCCACGACATGGCGGTAACGGTCGCGCGTCGCGAAATCCATGCGGGCGTAAACGTGGTCCTCGCGCAGAATCTGTTCCACCAGGCTGTGCTTCTCGACGAAATCGCGCCAGTCGTTGGAGCTGAGAAACCGCAGACTGATGATGCTGTTGCCCATCGAGATCTGATCGGCGGCCTGTGCCTGCCCATCGGCCTGCACGAGCTGTTCGATCGTCAGTCCTTGCTCCGAGAGTCGCTGTGCCAGCCAGCTGTTCGCAAAGGCGAAGTGCGGGCTCTGCCCTTGCAGGTGCCGGGTCATCTCGGCCAGAAACGCTCCCGACAGCGGCGGGTTCGCACGGGCCATGTCGGCCATCACCAGAATCAGGTCGGTTGGATTCTGCTCGACCACCAGCACCATGCGCTCGGCCCAGTCAGCAGCCAGGTCTCGATCGCGACGGCCCGTCGCCATCCGTGCCGCCACGCGCCTGAGGTTCTCGATCAGCGCCAGGCGCAGCATGATCGGCACCGCCCATAACTCGCCGAGCTTCAAGCGGAGTCACGGCCTGGTAGGCGGCAATAAAGCTGTTGAGACTCGTCGAGTCCACATGTCCGTCAACGTGTGAAATCAGGTCCAGGGCAATACCGTAGACGCGTGGGACCGTGGCCCCGCTGACAGCACCGTGGGCCGCCAACCGTGGCAGTTCCCGACTGTAGGACGGCGGCAAGTGCCGCCGGGCCATGCGAATTTGCTCCTCGATCAGGTAGAAGTTGTCCAGCAGCCACTCGGCAGCCGGCGAGTTGCGGCGCTGGCGTTTGGCTGCCTCGCGTCACGAGTTCATAGGTCTGGACAAGAATGCTCTCGTTTTCATTGAGTCGGGCAATGAGCTTGTCGGTCCCACGTCCCGTAACCACCGCGACGTGAGGCTGTGACGCCGCCAGAATTCGGGCATGCCGTTCGAGTTGCTCCACATTGAACAACTCAGAGCGCAACGGCGGCTCTTCCTTTGGCGGCAACTCGTTGCCGTTTTCGGAACGATGCCAGGAAATCAGCCGTCCCAGTTTCTCCGTGATGACAGTAATATGTCGCCAGGACCTTTCTTGTTGCCAGATTTGGAACCGAGATGGCAGGTTGTGCTTCATTCTACGAATTGGCGGCGACGCCGGGCGGCTGAGCTGCGGGCGACGTTTGCGCACAAGCAGACGTTTGTCCTGCGGTCCCTGCGGCCGCGGTGCATTCACCAACCATTTGACTGCGCAGAACGCCTTCCAGATCGGTAAGCGCGCGGGCCGCGGTGGCCCCATCCAGAACGCGGTGATCAAACGACAGACGCGTTGCCAGTCCGCCATTCGCATCGATCATGCCGAAGTGAAGCTGGGACGTCAGCAGCGGCGTGATGTGCGTGATGCCGCAGCCCTGCGCGCCAGTGAAGTAATGCCGAAGGTGCCGAAGTGACGGCAGCGGACCGAGCCGAACATGTTGAGCGCGGCCCACCACACGAGCCGCCTTATGGGCCATGGGATGCGGCTCAGGCGGACGGAGTTTCGGTAGGACGGGATATTCTCCACGGGTTGCTGCTGATGGTCGCGGATAATCGCATCGATTTCCCGGAGGGTGAGGTTTTCCGGGCTGGTGATGTGGGCGTAAAGGATGATGCGTTCGTCCGCCAGCTGGCGATCAACGTTCATCGTCAGGATGTTGGCCGCGTGTTCGTAGAAGCGCGGCCAGGGGAAACTTAGATACGAAGTGCGCAGCAAAGGCGTGCGGTCCGCTACCAGAGCATACGCCCTGGCGAAAATGGCCGACCAGGTGGGCGAGGGTGCGCAGGTCTGCCGGGCCGCGACGAGGCCGGCCAATTCCATGCGCCGTTCGATCGTCGCGCTGGGGACCTTGGCGCTAAAATGCATCAGGTCCGCGACCAGGCGACGAAAGTAACTAACCGAAATGTATTTGCCAGTCGCTCGGGACATGGGTGTCCTTTCTCGGTTAGAGCCTGTTTCTCCTGTAGTAGAAGCCTCCCCCCAGGAAAGACAGCACGGCAAGGACAAGGAAGATGAAGAAGAAGACCCTGGCCCCTTCCCAGGCGATGCTTTCGACTGCTCCGAAGCCGACGAGCGCGGCGATCAGAGCGATGACGAGGAACGTGACTCCCAGACTGATAGTTGAACGTAACATGGCCTGTACTCCTTAAAATCTGGGGTGAATCGAGATGGCACGCAACTTTGGCGTCGGCTTTCCTTCTCATCAACCCACCTCATTTAGGGAGCACTTTTGATGCCGAACTGGGCAAAACGACTAATGCCGCCTGGCTCCCGCCCCTTGCCCGGACTCCTGGCTAGGCCACGATGGCAGCGGTCGGAGTTTGCCGCGCCAGCTTCTCGGCTTCGACCTCGGTCGCGATCCCGCCACGGACGAGCAGGTGGTAGCCGGGCCTGGTCAGCTCCAAGGCATCCCACTCGCTCTGTTTGCAGACCGCGCATAGCCTGTCCGTCTGTTTGTGGATTGTCATCAGGTAAACAACCCAGGTTATCGGCAGTCTTGACTCGCGCATTCCCACCTTCGCATCTCGAATTGTCATGGTCGTCTGTCCTTATGGTCTATTGGTACCTCGGACTCTGTCCTCGGCTTTTTTTTCATCCTCTTGAATTTTTTTCTGGTCCACGGTCAGGTTGATGTGGGCCTTGCCGTCGGCGCTGTCCGTGCCGATCTGGAACCAGTTTCGGTAAAAGCCCAGGCCGACGACGGCGGCAACGATCAGGACGAGCACGAAAAGCAAACGATTCATGGAAATCTCCTTAATGTGTTCTCAATTGATTCGTAATACCAGTGGGCTCCAGAAGTTTTGTTGGATTGTGGCCGCAGGCTTTAGGCGGCTTTAGGCTGCGATGGCACATCAAAAGCCTGCGGATGCGGCCTTGAGAATTCATCAAGACTTCAGGCGTGGTCCACTAGTGCTTTGTCACAGCTAAGAAGTCGGGTTGGCATTTAGCCGTGGCCGTGTTCTCGGTACTCCGAGAACACGGTGCGCACCTGGAGTGCCGTGTTCTCGGAGTACCGAGAACACGGCCACGGTCTACCCGACAATTAAGCTGTGACAGAGCACTAGGCCCTAAGTCTTCGCTGGTACGATACCCCGGCCCAGATCGCGATCAGTGCCATCGCACCCAGCGCTGCAAAGCTGAGATTGCCGGTGTGAAACTCTCCTTCCACGTCCGGCCACCATATCCAGGACATCATGCCGCCGAGCACGGCGCCGATGATGCCGATGAGCATGCTCCCCAGGATGTGCGTGATACGCCGTCCTGGATACATCAAGCGGGCGGCCGCCCCAAAGAGCAAGCCGATCGCGGCGAATACCAGTAGGTTCCACATGGTCTTTGTTCTCCTTGCAGGGCGAATCCAGGAATCTTTTCACGATGGTCTTGTCATGGTCGCACATTCTGGGACTTCGTCGGACCAGACCTTGAACGACTGAAGCTGATTCACGCCGAACGTTGTCGTCAGGGCGACATCGGCGGCATCGCGGCCGCGTGCCATGAGGATCCGGCCGATGCGCGGCACATTGTTGCGGGCGTCGAAGGCGTACCATTTGCCGCCCAGGAACACCTCGAACCACGCGCTGAAATCCATGGGTGAGGGCACCGGCGGCACACCAATATCTCCCAGATAGCCGGTGCAGTAGCGGGCCGGCACGTTCAGGCACCGGCAGAAGGTGATGGCCAGGTGCATGAAATCCCGGCACACCCCGGCCCGTTCGCGGAAAATCTCCAGGGCGGTACGATTGGCCCGCGCCTGCTGGTAGTCAAAACGGACATGCTGGTGAACGAAGTCGCAGATCGCTTGCACCAGCGGCCAGCCGGCCGGGAAGTGGCCGAACAGGGACCAGGCGATCTCTTTGAGTTCGCTGTCCACCTCGCAATACCGGCTGGGCAGCAGGAACAGCAGGGCATTGTCCGGCAAGCTCTGCACCGGGTGCTGATACGCATTCCAGACCTGCGGGTCAGGCTGCCCGTGATCGATGACGATCGCTTCATGCCGCACGCTCATCGGGCCGGCCGGGACAAAACTGCGCCCGCAACGGTTGCCGTACAGGTCGGTATACTGCGAGATCGCGACGTGCGGTTTGACTTCCAGACGCTCGGTCCCCCGGATCCTCGACCGCGACCGAGGGATGCAGATAGAGCATCAGGACGATCGCGGTCGGATTCGGAAAGGTAAACTCGATTTCGCAGCCGACTTTGATAAGCATTGTCATTTCTCAGATGGAATGGGATGGTCAAAACGGCACCTCGCAACGACCAGGGCTAGATGCGTTCCATGATCACAAGTACCAACACAATCACCAGCAGCAACCCCACCCCGCCGCTGGGACCGTAGCCCCACTCACGGCTGTGACCCCATCTGGGCAGGGCTCCCAGCAGCATCAGAATCAGGATAATGAGCAAAATTGTACCTAACATGGCAGACCCCTTTCGAAGGTCAGAGTTAAGGCAGGCTGCAGTCGTGGACATCACGGCAAACAGTCGCCCGTTTTTTTCAATGCGAATTACCTCGGCGCAAGGCTCGCCGCTTTTTCGGCTGCCGATGCGAGCGTCCCCTGATGTGCCAGCGGGGACGAAGCCAGCGTCGCCACCGGTATGGCAGCCAGCGCAGGCGCGGGCAACGGCTGCGGTCTTGCCGCCTCTGTTTCTGGAAGAGACGGCGCGGACATGAAATCTGCCAGCTTTCGATCCATGAACAACTGGAAGTCGGTATCATAAGTGCTCTTGCTCAACTCCCAGGCGGCGCGGACGTTTTCGCGGCGCAGGAAATCATTGAGAAAGCGCTTCCATCCCGACCATTGCCTTTGCCGGAACTTGTCGGCCTGATTGGAGAACATCAGATAGGCTCTTTCGAACAATGAAAACAGGATCGCGTGGGCCACCATTTCCTGTTTGCGTTTCTTGTCGAATGCCAGCGAAGGGTCATTGTTGGGAACATCGAGCATGTCCAGGTCGTAGTACTCCAGGGCGAGTTTCTGATACTCGAAGAAGCGGTTGTCCAGCTCGTCGTAGGTTTGATATTCCTTTTCGAGCCTCTCCGTTTTCTTCGCCTTGAGATAAGCGATGGCAGCCAGAGGGCCAGCGATGCTCATGGCGATGTAATAGATGATCTGGCTGATGGTCACGATGGTTTGCATGTCACGTCCCTTGTGATTTGGAGTACGTGGGCCGGTTGGCAACGGCTTAGTTTCCGCCTGCCAACAGGCCCCACGATTCCTATCCCTGTCCCCCAACATCCTGCATGGGGACCTCATTGAGGTTCCGACCAGACCAGCCCTTGAGGATCCGTTCGATTTCCTCCTTGTGCCGGGTTTCGTCGGCGAGCTGGTTCTCCAGACTCACCTTGAGGCCGATCTCGCCAAACTTCTCGGCCTGGCCGATGCGCTCGGTGTAGTCCGTGATGGCCTGTTTCTCGGCCTTGAGGGCCTGTTCCAGCATCTCGTGCGGCTGGTCGGCGTGCGGCACGGGCCTTGGTTCCGTGGTCGGTTCGCCGCCCATGGCGGCATATCTTGTCCGACAGGAACTGGGCATGCCCCTGTTCGTCGGGGACTTCCGCCTGGAAGAGGGCCCGCAATTCCCGGCGATACGGTCCGGTCAGCTTGGCCGAGTAGTGGATGTACATCAGAATGGCCTGATACTCCCCGGCCAGGTCCTGGTTGAGGCCATCAATCAGAATTTGTCGATCCGTGGTAGGTTTCACGGCAGGTTTGGCGCCGTTGGCGGTAACTGGTTCTTTATAGCCAAGAGTTTTCGCAGTCATATTTCGATCCTTTTGGTAGATAAATGACAAACGCCACGCGGGAGAGCACGTAAAGGCGGTCGGGGTTGCCGTCGCAACGTACTGCGACGGTCGGTCTAAAAGAAGCCCCTACTTCGCGGTCTCACTTGAGCTTCCCGGTGGGCCACGACCCTGGACGTTGGCCCGAATTCGTTCCCAAACTTCCATGCGGTGCACCGGGACGTCGTCCCTGGCCTCAAAGCCGAGGCGGACCTTGCCCTTTTCGATCCCAAGCACAGTGACCTTGAGCAGGGTCTCGACGCCATCGGCCCCGCCGACCACGACTGCTTCCTGGCATTTCCTTGTCAAAACCAGCATGATGAGAACCTCCATTTTCAAGACAGAACGGGCGATCCACTTCCACTCCACGTTTCGCTTGGCACATCGCAAGCGAGCAAGAACACCTGCACGACGGTTCCGGTGGTGAACGCTTGCACGACGGTGCCGGTTGTCGGTTCGACTTCCGCGACCGCTTCGCGTACTTCGACCCCGGTGATTCTTTTGATCTCCTGCCGCAGCGAATCGGCGGCGCTGTTGAACAGCTGGCGGTGAAAATCCTGCACCTTGGCGGCGCCGTCCGGAGTCTTGGCCAAAGCTTTCTCGGCCGGCGACAAGGCCCCGTGCAAGGTGATCATCAGCGTGTTATCGCTCAGGACGACGGTCACCGATTGCGGCGTATGCCCGGTGCGTTTCTGCTCGAAGGCAATGGCCGCCTGGGCGATCTGCTGGGCCATGGTTGGATTGGATTTGATCATTGGTCTGGTCCTTCTGTCACTTTCGAGCCCCGAACAGCACCAAAAAAAAAGCCGACGTGGTGGAACACCCGGAGGTATTCGACCACGTCGGCTTACTCTTTAACGGGCCATCCAGCCATGCTGGAGTGCCCTTCATCTAGTCGTCCGACGACGTTGGGAACCATTGTTCGCGAGACGGGTGAAATTCAGCCGTCTCCACCCTATCATTGTACTGACTGGGCGGAATTAAGGCCAGCCAGTTATCCTCATGCGCCGTGGAATCAGCGAAAAATAACTTCAGGCTGTCGAGGCCGGAGGATTGGGCATCGAGTTGCCGCGGACGAAGGCTACCCAGGCGCCGGCGAGCCAGCGTTGGCCCGCCGAGACCTTGGCAGACAGTTACTTGGCGCGGTCGACCATCACGCTTTGCAGGGTCGCCTTGCCGGCGACGGTGTCGACGATGATGAGGGCGTGGTCGCCGATCCTGACGTTATCGATCTTCGAGTCTTCCATGTTGAAGCGCACGCTCGCCTTGCCCAGGGCGTAGGTCGAGTCCTTCCTGAGCTCGTTGGTAAAGACCATCTCATTCTTGCCGGGGTCGTAGGCCTTGACGTTGCCGCGAATCAGTTCGCTGGTTTTGGTCGCGCCTTCCTGAACGAGGACGTAATCGGCCCTCCAGGTGATAAGTCCCTTGTCGTAGCAAACGTCGATCGTATCGCCGGCCTTGAGGTCGCTCTTGCTTTCCTTGCCCCCCCGATTGACGACCATCTTGTCGCCGAGCGTGAACGTCCAGTCCTTGCCGGCAGAATCGGTGAGGACGAACGTCTTGGCACCGGCATTGATCGATTTGATCTTGCCGCTGGCAATGGTGTCCGCCGCCGCCGCCGTGCCTGCCATCAAAGCGATTGCCATCGTGGCGCTGATCCATTTCGTAAGATACATCATCATGAAACTCCTTGTCTGGGAAACTCCTGCCCCGTGCCGCTTCGAAATGAAGGGTGGGGCCTTCAATCATTCGATCCCATGGGGATCGACTTAATGCCTGAAACAAAAAAAAGCCGACGTGGTCAAAGGCCCGAAGGCATTTGACCACGTCGGCTTACTCGTCAACGAGCCTTCCAGGTTCCTGGAGTGCTCCTCGTCTAGTCATCTGACTGCAACGTGCTAAATTGCTCAGCGGCTCCGATTTGAATTTACCGACTCCGCTGGTACTATGTTACGCTTGGAGGCCGGCAAGGCAAGGCCATTCTTGTTTTTATTTTCGCGTCCGGTAATTTAGACCCTAGTGGACCACGCCAAAAGGCTTGATGAGTTCTCAAGGCCGTAGCCGCAGGCTTTAGCCGCTTTAGCCTGCGATGTCTGGGGCAATCGGCCATCGCCGGCTAAAGCCTGCGGCTACAACTCATCAAAACTTCTGGTGTCTACTAGTTGCTCGGGACTCAGCATCCCAGGTGGTCGCCCGTGCGAGATTGCAGGTGCGGATGTGCAACAAAACTGGAGCGCTCCGGAGGCAGGCATGAAGAGTCAGGGGGAGATCGAAGCCGCCATCTGTCAGGGAATGAGCCATTTCGAGCAGGATTACATGGGCCGCGGTCCGAAGAACGTTCACGCCCATCTGATCGGCGATCTGCTGGTGGTCCGTCTCCAGGGCGTTTTGACCGCGGCCGAGCAGCAACTGGTAAAGTCGCAACCTTCCGAAAAAGGCCGTAATCTGCTCAAAGAGGTCCGCACCCAATTGATGGAAACGGCCCGGCCGCTCATGGAAGCAATGGTCCAGGAAATTACCGGCGTCAAGGTATTGAGCTTGCATCACGACATCAGCACGCTCACAGGCGAAGAAGTCGTGCTATTCACACTGGTCGAGGCGCCGCCTTTTCGCGAATCGAAAAGGAAATAGGCAGTGGACTACCAATAGGGTGAGCCTGTCCACCAGCATTCGAGCTAAGGATTGCCCCACGGCGGCGGCAGGGGCGGCAGCGGCGGCATCGGCCAAGCTGGCGGAGTCGATGCGAACGGGGGAGCATAGCGCGCACCAGAGGGCGGAGCCGGCGGATACGACGGCGCCGGCGGCGGTGTGTAAGGCGCGGGCGGCGGTGTCGGTGGGGCCTGGGGCGGGGCATTGGGCGTGCATGGCAGGCAGCAGCAGCCCAGGATCGGCACGACCGCCCGGCGCAGAAATAACGGAGCGACCAGGGCGAAATGACCGCTGCAGTCCTCGTTGTCGGCCAGGTCAACCTGGCGCACACAACAGTTCCGGCAGCGGGCCGACCTGAAACCAACGCGGCCGGCCGAACGCGCCCTCCCCGTCACGAAACGGCAGGACATTGTCGTCGGCGGAATAGAACACGTCCATGCCGCACTTCGATGCCCTGGCCGCAGTGCAGACGTCGTAGCCGCACGAAACGTCCGGGGCCAGCAAGATGATGCGATCGACGGTATTGGCCGGCAGATGCTCGGCGGCCAGGAGAACGACGCGGGCGCCGGCCCCGAAGCCAACCAGGGCGATGCAGGTGCCGGGACTGCACTTTTGAATTTTTTGGATCTCATAGACCATCAGGGCCGCTGCGGCAGTCTGCGTTTCACGGCTTGCCAGGAACGAATCGGGGGTCGCCCATGGAATCGTGCGCGTCACAATGGCACGTTTGTAGGTGTTGTCGAATTCCATGGCAAAATCCAGCCGTTCCTTGACATCAACGAAATCGCTGGCGCCATTGGCAACCAGCACGACGGTTCTGCACCCACATGGTGCTGGGCCTGGGGGTGCTGACACTGGTCTGCGGGACTGTCCATGGGCAACGTGATTGCCCAGGACCAGCATGGCCAGGGCCCCCCACATCCCTAGAAAACGCCTCATCGATCTGTCCTCCGAAAATGGTCGGGTTGTGTCGCTTCTTTGAGTTTGGCCGCTTCGCTTCTGCCAAACCCTAACTAGGAACAAGGAAGTAAGATTGTAAAACGGCCCCCAGATCTTCGGAGTGCTATTTTGGCCACGATTCACGAGGATCTGCACCCAGCGCCTCGCAAACATCGCACAGCCGATACATAGCGTCGAGTAGAACAGGCAATTTTGCCTGTTTCATGGCGCAGGCATTGAAAACCTCCCGTTCGCGCCACATCTACCAGGCATCGGCAGGCTGTCGACGTAGATAAATGTTCATTAAGAAGCAAGACATGCAAAAAATCGCGGCGCAATTGCGCATCTTCCCAGGCACAATTGACATTTGGTCGATTGCTGACTAAACTGTTAAAAAATAATTGCGCCCGCGCAGCCGCAGACGACTTACTTCCGGAACGCCCATGATCCTCACGCCATCGTCAACACGCCGGTCAGGGACCGTTTTGCTTGCATTCCTTGTCATCTTCCTCTTTGCCCTGCTGGTGACGGTCCTCATCAACGCCTTCAGGCCGCCCTATTCCCCGCCCCCGCCCCCCACGGACCCCTCGCCCAATCCGGCCGGAGATGTTGTCACGGCTGGTGAAATTACTCCCGCTGCCGCCAAGAAAATCGCCCAGAATCCGCCAAAATGCGCCCTCTTGCTGCCCAGGGGGCAAACTACATCGGCTTTTCCTGTGGCGATATCACCAATCCGTCGCCGAACGGGCCGTGGAAGAAAATCAATGGCTGGAAATCACAGGGTGGAGCGGTACTGCAAAAATACAACAGGAACTTTGGTGACAATAATAACTCCAGGCTGCAGGGGTATCGCGTGATAGGCGGCATTCCCTACGGGGTTTTCCCAGACCGTTCGAACCATGCTTTCATGTTGGGGGGAACGTGGGATGTCTTCTTTTTTTCCGGCGGTCCTAACAATGCCCAGTCCAGCCTTACGCAGACCGAAGATCTATGGCCATTCCGTTGCCGCATTGACAGGGGAAATTTGCCGTTTACCTTTGGGGCCTCCATCGGTGCTTCGACTCTGCAGGGGGATTCGGCACTGGTCACCCTCACCTTTCTGAACCAGGTGCTCTCCCCATTGGGTTCGGTAACCCTTGGGCCAGTCGCCACCCCCGCGCGCTCGGGGGTGTGCCGAAGCTGATTCTGCAACAACAAAAAGGAATCGTGCCGGCTGGCACTCGATTTACCCTGACCCAGATGTTTTTCATCCGGAAAGCCGGCGTGGCGAACAACACTTATAACGACGGGGCGGTCGCTGAACCGACGCTTTGGCTGGGCCCCTAGCAGAACGCTGCCAGCAGTGGCCTGAATGAAGGCGGGGGTGCCACCGGTGCAATGGACAAGCAGATGAATGACCGATATTTGAGCCGTAATCTGCGATTCAGGACGTCGCTTGTCGTGCTTCTCCTGTGTGGTTGCAGTTCGTCGCGCCAGGACAATCAACAAGGGCCCACCGAGGCGGCAGGCCCTACCGTCCAGGTTTTTTGCGGCCAGTGCCACCAATCTCCCCCTCCGGAAATATTCCCGAAACATGACTGGGAAAAACAGGTGCAGGATGCCTACAAGTTTTTCCACGATTCGGATCATGCACGAACAGTGACAGCTCCCGATATGGACAGCGTCGTCAAGTACTTCGAGAATCGGGCCCCCACGGAATTGACATTTGACCCGCAGGACGTATCACCTTCAAGCCCTCTTGTCTGGGGCCGTGTGAACCACTTTGTGCCGAAGCAAGCCACGCCGTGCGTGACCCACGTGAACCTGGTTCGATTCAAGCACGCTGCCCACCGAACTCCAGGGAAAAAACTCGACGTGCTCTGCTGCGACATGCACAGCGGCTGGGTGACGGTCGTCAAGCCTTACGACCACGCCAGCAGCTTCGTGGTCGGCAAGCTCAAGCACCCGGTCCACGCCGAGGTGGTCGACCTGGACGGCGATGGCATTGACGACGTCATCGTGGCGGAACTGGGCAGCCAGCACCAGACGAGCGACAGGATCGGCAAGGTGGTGTGGTTTAAGGGCCAGGCCGACGCCTCCTTCACGCCCCACACGTTGCTGCAAGACGTGGGCCGCGTGACCGACGTGCAGGCTGCCGACTTCAACGGCGACGGCAAGCTCGACCTCATCGTGGCCGTGTTCGGTGGCCGCAAGGTGGGCGAGGTCGTCCTGCTCGAAAACCGCACGACCGACTGGCGGGCGCCGCATTTTGTCGCCCAGGTCGTGGACGATCGCCACGGCGCCATTCACGTCCCGGTGGCGGACCTCAACGGCGACGGCAAACCCGACTTCGTGGCCCTGATCAGCCAGGAGCACGAGACGATTGTCGCCTTCCTCAACGACGGCACGGGACCTGATGGCAAGGTCAAGTTCCGCAAGGAGGTGATTTTTCAGGGTCCACACCCTTCCTGGGGCTCAACCGGCATCCAGCTCGTGGACATGAACGGCGACGGCAAACTCGACGTGCTCTATACCAACGGAGACGTGATGGACACCGGCCCCAAGCCGTGGCACAGCGTGCAATGGCTGGAGAACCAGGGTAAATACCCCTTCCAGCGTAACGAACTCACGAAGTTGCCAGGCGCCATCCGGGCCCTGGCCGCCGATCTGGAAGGGCGCGGCCTGCTCGACGTGGTGGCCCTCTCCTTTGTAGCGGCCAACGACACGTTCCACGATTCCATCATTTTGCTGCGTCAGGAAAAACCGGGCCAGTTCGTCCGCTATCACCTGGAACAAAAGAACCATGCCCACGTGAGCTTCGCCATCGGCGACCTCGACGGCGACGGCAAACAGCAAATCGTTATCGGCAACCTGTTCTTGCTGGAAATGGAACGGGTGCAGAGTATCCCGGCACTGAATGTGTGGAAGAATCCTGCGTGTCAGGGGGAGCAAGTGAAGATCAAGGGTGGCCCGTTTGAAGGTCCGCGTTGTCCCTCCGACAGCGAACACGTAGAATATTTGAGGTGGAGGCGGCAAAACGGAGAACCATAATGCTTGATTGGCTCAAGTCACTTCTTGGCAATAAACCCCATCAGGTAGCGAAGTCCTGGGACACGCCGCAAGAGATACGAGAGAAACTTTGGTGTGTGCCGAGAGGGATCAATCCTGCCTCGATCAGAATTCCAGTAACGGTGAGGCGAGTCCGCCGAACAACGGCAAGTCCACCAAGAACATTGGCGCCCAGACGGTCGACAGAAGTGACGGTATCCGTGAAAGCGCACGCTCTGGGGGTTCGTCCATGCTATTTTGAGTTTTTCGATAATTCACATGCGAGCCTGGAATGCTGACGCGACTAAAGGTGACCGGATTCAAGAATTTGGTCGACGTTGACGTTCGATTCGGACCATTCACATGCATTGCCGGTGTCAACGGCGTCGGCAAATCGAATCTGTTTGACGCGATACGGTTCTTGAGCGCTCTGGCCGACCGGCCATTTCTGGAAGCTGCCAAGTGTGTGCGCGACGAGGATGGAAAAACGGGAGACGTCCGCAGTCTTTTCCATCGCGTCGAAAACACCCCCGATGCGGAAATGTGGTTCGAAGCGGAGATGATCATTCCCGAAAAGGGCAAGGATGACTTGGGTCAAGTCGTTCATGCTGGCAAGACCTTTCTCAAATACACCTTAAAATTGCGTTACAAAGAAGCAGAAGAACCGGACGGCAACCCCGGCACATTGGAAATAATAAACGAGGAGTTGGCCCATATCAACTTGAGAGAGGCCTTCAAACACTTGCCTTTTAAGCCAAGCATGAACTGGCGGAATTCAGTCGTCAAAGGGAGACGAACGACGCCTTATATTTCCACAAATGACAAGCTAGATCAAACCGAAGTCGAACTGCACCAGGACGGAAATGCGGGAAGGACGATACGACGCAAGGCGGCTAACCTGCCACGGACAGTGCTGTCTTCGATTTATACCGAAGAAGCACCGACGGTGCTTCTAGCCCGGCGCGAAATGCAGTCGTGGCACTTGCTGCAACTGGAACCTTCAAGCCTGCGAAAACCGGACGAATTCACGGCGCCCAGCCGTCTTGGGGCCGATGGCTCAAATTTGGCTGCAACTCTCTACCGCCTTGCTCGGACTTCCCCACCTCTTGCCCAAAACGGCAGGAATGGCACGAAACAGGCTTCGGTAGTTTATTCGCAAATCGCGAATCGACTGGCCGACTTGATTGATGACGTCGCGAGCATCGAGATTGAGCGGGACGAAAAGCGTGAGCTGCTCACACTCCTGGTGACTAACAAGGAGAAGACGACACTTCCGGCGCGGGCTTTGTCCGACGGGACCTTGCGTTTTCTCGCTTTGGCCATACTGGAGAAGGATCCTGAAACCCAGGGGGTAATCTGTCTGGAAGAGCCGGAAAATGGCATGCACCCAGACCGAATCCCCGCCATTTTGAAATTGCTAAAAGACATTGCCGTAGACCAGGATGAACCGGTCGGGCCGGACAATCCCCTGCGGCAAGTTATCGTTAACACGCATTCCCCTTCCGTTGTTTCGCAAGTCGACGATGCAGACCTTATCCTTGCGGAGAACCAGGAATATGCACCCGGCAAGTTACGTTTCAAAGGAGTGGTTTTCTGTTGTTTGCCAGGAACGTGGCGAGCGGCAACCGGCGCGAAGATCGTCTCCAAGGGAAAACTGCTCACCTATTTGAACCCAATTATTCCCCTTTGGCGAACCGAAAGCGACCTCTCGGAAGCCGCGCCCCGTGAAGGATCGGCCCGAATATGGCAACCTGTTCGCCCATATGCCGCTAGAGGCCGACGAATGAGGGAACGTCGATTTTCCCTGCTCACGGACGGGAGCAGCGACCGGTGGGCCCTTCTTCCATTAATCGGCTGGCTTCTTCACGAGAAATTGCCAAGTGTTCCCGTGCATCTCGAATGGGCCGACCTCAGCCGCGCCCCTCGTCGGCAAAAGGGCCTTGTCGGGAAAATTCAGTCGGCCATTGATAACTATCCGTGTGATGTCCTGTTCGTGCATCGTGATGGCGAGACGGAACCACGGGCAACAAGAGTGGCCGAAATCAACAGCGCTGTAAGTGCGGCCTCACTGAGCAGTCTTCACGTTTGTGTTGTCACGGTGAGAATGCAGGAGGCGTGGTTGCTGCTCGATGAATACGCGATCCGCAGTGCTGCCGGCAATCCAAACGGTGCCGTCGCGCTCGACCTGCCGAAAATACAACGTCTTGAGAACCTGGCTGATCCAAAACATGTTCTTCATGAATTATTGCGGCAAGCGAGCGAATTGTCCGGTAGGCGACTAAAGAAGTTCTCGGCTTCCGCCAGCGCTTATCGCGTGGCCGAACTTACTCAGAACTGGCACTTGTTACGTAATTTGCGGGCTTTTGTTGAGTTTGAATCGGAACTAGACCTGGCCCTGTCAAAACTGGACGGCATTGATCCCGAGTAAAGGACGCGGCCCTCATTCCGAAAAAAGCAGGACACCCGCAAGCGGTGGCCGGGGTCTCGGTACTCCGAGACCCCGGAGCACCCACAGACGCTAATCGTCGTCGCGCATTTCGGGGTTTCAACGGCGGGGGGCTTCCGGGGTCCAGGAGTACATGGACCCCGGCCACCGTTAAGTGTTCCGTCTGTCGGTTCCGACAAGACGATCTAGGGACGCGGCAAATGAACGAATTCGCTGACGACCAGAGTCTCACTCAAGCCCTACCATGTCCTGTCTGCGGAGAATACACAGATAGTCTCAAGCAGTTCCTGATCATGAAAGACGTGGTTGCCATCCCATTCTTGGGAATTTGGCGGTCTACTGTCTTCGTTGCCTGTCCCAGCTGCATGAGGTCCATCATTTGGTACGTCCTGTGGAAGAACTACTGGTGCACGGGGTGGGTTCACCGGGCCGTAAACTATGCTGCATTTTTCTCGTTTATCGTGACACTGACCGCGTTGAGCATGTGGTTGTTTCCCGAAGACTTTCGAGGGAGGCGTTAGAGCTGTGGCCGGTGGGGGGCTGCCAAAAAAGGGGGTGCAGCCGGACGCAGACTGTTTCCTTTGACAGGCACCGAAACGTCGCGACACCGAAAACGGCACGCCACAACAGTTCGGCGCTGCGGCTTGGCCCGTTCTACCAATCAGAGCCCAGTGGAATTGCGTCATGAGGATTGCAGGCACTGACCCAGGCGTGGAGGGATATGCTGCCGGCCACGCTGCGGACGCTGCCATCGCCAAAGCCCACCTGCATCGCTCCCGGATGGGGGCCCTGAACGACTTCGAAAACGCAGCTTGTGGCGCGGGGCTGGCCAAATCGACCTGGGGCTGCCTGAAAGGCAAGTGCGCCGTTTGAAAAACCGGGGATGTAGGGATGCGTGGACTCATCGGTGCCGAACAAGGGCCAGTCCCAGGAGGATGTGCTCGTGTCCGCCCAACCAGGCATGGACCAGCCCACGCCCCTGTGGGTACCGTCTTCTGGCGTGAAGCACACGTGGTAGCGCTCAGCCAGGATGACGGTGTTGGAGGTGCCGTCGCGGAAGGTCTGAGTGATGCTGCCCGGTGCGATGTTGCCCAGCGGAAAAATCATGGCGTTGGCGGCATAACTGCCGTGGGCGTTGCCCTGGCGATTGAGCAAATATCCGACCGTGCCGTATTCGTCATGGTGCGTCAGCTTGCCATACTGGTTCGTCATGCCAACATTGAGAGGACAGAGATAAGCTTCTACGATGGTGGCACGGACGGCGGCATCGGTGCAATTGCCTTGCCGATAGAGCGAAAACTGGTCCAAATACGGGAGCAGCAGGTAGAAAATCGTCGAGCTTTCCGTTGCCGACCCCGTCCCAGGAGAATCCTGTTCATCGACATGGCAAGAGGAGCCGTTAGGCAGGCGATTGCCGTGGGCGTCGTGGTAGCAATGCACGGCCAGGCCAATTTGCTTCAGGCGATTCAAGCACACGATCCGGTCGGAGGCCTCGCGCATTTTTTGCACCGCTGGGACAAGCAGAGCAAATATCAAAGCGAGAATCACAATCACCACGAGCACTTCGACCATGGAAAACCCATT
The DNA here is from genome assembly GCA_963707765.1 of uncultured Gammaproteobacteria bacterium. Classification (GTDB taxonomy): domain Bacteria; phylum Pseudomonadota; class Gammaproteobacteria; order Steroidobacterales; family Steroidobacteraceae; genus Bog-1198. The sequence continues at coordinate 21,479 of CAVPQZ010000004.1, forward strand.
CCTTGCCCAGGCAACGGACCTGGGGGTCTTCTCATGAACACAAGCACTTGCATGGCAAACGGGTCGCGAACAACCATTGGCGGGGGAGTCGTCTCCCGGCACCGCTATCAAGAACCCTATTCGAACCACAATGGCCTCTGGGGAAGTCGTGGGGGTCGATGCTGCGTGGGTAGGTGGAGTGTCAACGGACCGACACTCATGGCCCTCTACGTTTCTCTCACTTTCAATCCGTGATATCAATAACATGCCAACAAGAAATAGGCCCTGTGAATCGTCAGGGTCTTCTCGTCCGCCGTCAGGGCTTTCGGGGTTTCGTCGCCCCTGAAATCGCCCCAAACTACATAAGCATTTACATAATAACTACATAAAACCGTTCGTGTTGCAAATGCTTATTCATCAACAACTTGCAGGGTGGATGACCGGGCTCGAACCGGCGACATTCAGATCCACAAGCGACACAATTTCCATTCCGAAAAAGCCCCCAAACCTCGCAATTTCCTGGATTTTACATGCTTTCACACTGATTTGCAAGCGATTGCGTGCGGAATCTTCCGCATGCGAAAAACCACGGAATTTCCGCAATTCTGGTTTGCTCTGCGGAAGACTTCCGCAGAATTCCACAGGATCATTCTTCCGCTGCCCTTTCCAGAACGCGGCCAACCTGGATACGGTTCCACGGTCTTCCCCTGCGGGTTGAATGGCCATCGGCGTTTAGCTTGTCGGCGATGGCTTGCAGGGAAAGCCCCTCGGTCTGGAAGGCTTGCATGGCGGGAAGAAGATCGGCATAGGCTTCCCTTGCGGCCTTGGCCCGGATTTCGGCGAACACGTGAATGGGTACACTTGACGCCGCACCGATCGCAGATGTACCCCTGGTACTCCTGGCCGCGATACTTGCCGCAAGAGCATTCCCAATCCTGCACCGGTCCGAATATGCGCTCGCAAAACAGGCCCCCCTCGACCGGCCGTCCCGTCCTGAAGCTAATCTCTTGGGTTTTGGAAACCTCGCCGAACGACCAGTCGAGGATATCCTGCGGGCTGGTCAGACTGAGGCGATGCACGTAATCGGTCATGGCTGAATCTCTCGGGTTGCACGAATTGCCTATCGAGGCCATGGATGGGTTCGGCCTTGCTCCCCTCAGAGCGGGAAAACCGCGAACTTCTCGGCGCTCATCGCCAAGGCGGCGGATGCGGGTTACAAGCTCGTCATTGTTCTCTCCGGCATCCACAGCGCACTCCGGCAGCAGACACAGCGCCGTCTGGAGAGAGAGCTGGGACTCACTGCGGCTGGTGGGGTCGGCCTGGCAGAGCCCGGCCGGCGGCGGATCATTTTCTTGGGGGTGGCCCCCCCGAGGACGAACTCAACTCTTCGGTAATCAATGGTCTTATCCGCCAACTCATCTCTTCCTTCCGCCGCGTGTCCTATTTGGCGTACACGGCAACACCCTTTGCGAACGTCCTCATCAACCACGATGCTGTCGATCGGGCGGTGCTCGACGAACTCTATCCGCGGGATTTCATTATCTCGTTGCCGGGACTTCCAAACATCCCGGCCAAGGCCGGGGCCATTCGAATTGAACAGTCTGGCCTGGGATTACGGCAGATTGCGGAACTTCGCGAAACCTCAGGGTAATTCGTGCTCAAATGCTCGCGCCGGCAGTGGCCGAATCTGTCCTTGCTCCTCCAGGAACAGGCCTGGCTCCGCCACGCATTCGCCGACATGGCTCAGCGTGATGCCGGGGATCGGCTGCGTTCGCAGCAGTCGCTCGCCGTCGCTGGGGTCCAGGGCCAGCAGCAGCTCGAAGTCCTCGCCGTCGGTGAGGGCATGTTCCAGCGGCGACCGGCCATCGGTCAGCTGTCGGGCCGCATCGCTGATCGGAATCGCCTCGGCACGCAGCACGCGCCGCAGCCGCTTTCGGTGCAGATGTGGCCCAGATCGCCGGCCAGGCCGTCGCTGATGTCGATCATGGCATGAAGCGGCGCGAGCTGATGCAACTGCGGCCGCCTCGGCCAGACGCGGCATGAAATCGAGATGCTTGCCCAGAATGCTGCCGCCCAGCGGCCCGGTGACGAGCAGCCAATCGCCCGGCCTGGCGCCGCTGCGCAGCACGGGCCCCGGCGGCTGCACTTCGCCCAGCAAGGTGACCGAGATGACCAGCCCGCCTGTCCAGGAATTGGTATCGCCGCCGATGATGGGGGTGTGGAAATGCATCGGCCAGGTCGCGCAGACCCAGGTAAAGTTCCTCGGCCAGGCGCGGCGGGCCCTGCCGCGGCAGCCCGACGCTGACGACCGCCGCCAACGGTTTCCCGGCCATGGCGGCAATATCGCTCAGGTTGACGGCCATCGCCTTGCGGCCGACGCGCCTGGCCCCGGCCTCGGCCAGGCGAAAATGGGTGCCTTCCAGGAGCATGTCCGTCGTGACCAGAAGCGGCCCATCGACCTGGCGAAGTACCGCACAATCATCGCCTGGGCCGACCGGCACCCGCGGGTCGAGCCCGCGTGCGCTGGCGCAGCCAATCGATGTAGGCGAACTCCTTCATGCAAGATCCAGGTTTGTTCAAGAATGCGAATGCCGTTCCCGACAGTCCACTGTTATCGCGGAACTGCGTCATTTTGTGTTCGTCGAAGCAGTTTGTCAGGAACGAAAAAGTTCGCATCCGGATATTTTTCTAACCCATGAACTGAGCAAATAGGCATAACGACCTCTCCGTTCAATCCTTTCCTTCACCCTTTCGCAACCTCCACCCACTTCTTGTCCTTCGCCGAGTCCAGAATCGCATCCAGCACCAGCTGCGTCTGATAGGCATTGCGAAAATCAGGCTGCGCCGGCGTTCCCGTCGCCAGGCCCTCCAGGAAGTCGGCCACCTGGTGCACGAAGCTGCGTTCGTAGCCGATCGCCAGGCCCGGCACCCACCATTTGCCCATGTAGGGATGGTCGCTGTCGGTGACGTGGATGCTGCGCCAGCCGCGGACGATGCCCTGATCGCGGTGGTCGAAGTACTGCAGGCGATGCAGGTCGTGCAGGTCCCACTTGATGCTGGCGTGCTCGCCGTTGATCTCGAAGGTGTACAGGGCCTTGTGGCCGCGGGCGTAGCGGGTCGATTCGAACAGGCCGAGCGAGCCGTTGGCGAATCGGCACATCAGCGAGCAGGCGTCGTCGATGCCGACCTTCTCCACCTTGCCGGTGAGCTGGTGCTTGCGTTCCTTGATGAACGTCTCCGTCATGGCGTTGAGCGTGGCGATGCCGCCGTTGAGCCAGATGGCCGTGTCGAGGCAATGGGCGAGCAGATCGCCGGACACGCCGCTGCCGGCCGCGGCCACGTCCAGCCGCCACAGGGCCGCGCCGCCCTGCGGCAGGTCGGCGGAGATCGTCCAGTCTTGCAGGAAATTGGCCCGATAATGGAAGATCTTGCCCAGCTTGCCGTCGTCGATCAGCTTCTTGGCCAGGGTCACGGCCGGCACCCGGCGATAGTTGTACCAGACCATGTTGGCGACGCCGGCCTTCGCGACGGCGTCGACCATCTTCTTGCCCTCGGGCCCGTTCATGGCCAGCGGCTTTTCGCACAGGATCATCTTGCCGTTCTGGGCCGCGGCGATGGCGATCTCGGCATGCGTGTTGTTCGGCGTGCAGATGTCGATGACGTCGATGTCCTTGCGTTCGACCAGCCTCCGCCAGTCGGTCTCGACGGATTCATAGCCCCAGTGGTCGGCGAACGCCTTGGCCTTGTCGGCATCGCGGGCACACACCGCCTTGAGAACCGGGCGATACTTCAGATCGAAGAAGTGATTGACCTGGCAATAGGCATTGGAATGGGCCCGGCCCATGAAGCCGTAACCGACAAGACCGATATTGAGAGGTGCAGGCATGGATGTCATCTCCTGGTGGAAGAGGGTCGTCTATTTTTCCATCTTACGTGTCCGCCGTCATGCTGGCATCGGAGCACGCAGCGCAAGCAAGTGTCTTCTGCAGCAAAACACTTGCTGGCGGTGCGCGCTGCAACCGTCGTTCGGTAAGAATGTGCTAGTTCTTTGCATTTCAGGGCGACAAAATTGCAAAATGATGAGAATGGCCGATCGAGCGGTCGGGAACCATTTCGTCGCAAAATGAGCGAATATTGGCGATTATGGCTTAATCGCAGATCGGAGGCGGATTGGCACGGCGATTGCACTATTGCTTGGCCACGGGGCTGGAAGAGAAGAGGCCCCCACGAGCGGAGCTGAGCGACGCTGCCAAGGAAACCGGATTCTCCGGAACAGGTTCGGTTTCCAAAGCAGCGTCGTTGCTCCGCTCTTTTTTTGTGTTGTCCATCTTTGTGAGCCCGAAGCGCCAGCGAGGAACTTCTCCAGCGTTGCGGCGGAAGGTGGTGGCCTCGCTGGCGCTTCGGGCTCACGGACGGAGAATTGGCAGGAAGTGAAGAAGTGAATGAGGAATTAGCAACCATTCCTCGTTGCTAATCCTCATTCTCTTTCCGATTCCAGACGCGACTTTTTCTCCTACGCTGCCTGCTGACGAAAACCGTTGACAAACCTCTCGTAATCGGCCGGAGTATCGACGCCACGGCCCGCGTGCTGCACGATGCCGACGTGTATGGATCGGCCCAGCGACAGGACACGCAGCTGCTCGAGTTTTTCCAGCTCTTCGAGCGGTTCGGGCGGATAACTGGTAAGCTGCAGCAGAAACTCGCGGCGATAGGCATACAGGCCCAGGTGTTGCAAGAACTGGGCGGGCCGCTGGTTGAAATCGGGCTCGCCATCGCGGACATAGGGTATCGGGCTGCGGCTGAAATAGAGGGCCCGGCCCTTGTCGTCGAGCACCACCTTGACGCAGCCGGGATCTTGCCAGGCCTCCATGGTTCGAATCGGCACGGCCAGCGTGGCCAGGTCGGCGCCAGGGTCGCGGGCCAGCATTTCGGTCAGCATGTCGAGCGTGGCCGGGTCGATGAGCGGTTCATCGCCCTGCAGATTGATGATGACGTCGACATCGAGACTGCCGGCCACCTCCGCGACGCGGTCGGTGCCGCTGGGATGATCGCTGCGCGTCATGACGGCCCGGCCGCCAAATTCACGCACGGCCCGAAGAATGCGGTCGTCATCCGTGGCCACGATCACCGCCTGGGCTCGAGAGCGGCTAGCCTGTTCGTAGACGTGCTGGATGAGATATTTTCCCGTGGCCCTGAGCAGCGGCTTGCCCGGCAGCCGACTCGATCCGAAACGGGCTGGAATGACGATTGCGCTTTTCATGTCGACCTCCTTGTGACCTATCCGTTGAGGGCGGCCATTAGACCCTTTCCGTGAAACCCAGACAAGGCCAACCGTCCATATCTTCGGCCTTGACAAGACTTGCCAACTCCTGGAAACTTCGGTAAGGAGGCCAAGCCGCCATGAAAAAGTTCCTCGCCTGGTGCGTCCACTTCTACACCGCCCTGGGATTGGTGGCCGCGGGCGGGATCGCCGTTGCCATACTGGACGGCACGCCCACCTCATTTCGCATGGCATTCCTGCTCATGCTGGTGGCCACCATCATCGACGCCACCGACGGCACCCTGGCCCGGCTGGTCAAGGTCAAGGAAGTGCTGCCGAAGTTCGACGGCCGGCGGCTCGATGACCTGATCGATTTTCAAACTTACACGTCGTTGCCGTTGCTGCTGATCTGGCGGGCGGGCCTGGTGCCGGAGGGAGAGGACTTCTGGCTGCTCTTTCCGCTGCTGGCCAGTGCCTACGGCTTTTGCCAGGTCTCGGCCAAGACGGAGGACGGCTACTTTCTCGGCTTTCCCTCGTACTGGAACATCGTGGCCTTCTATTTATACGTCCTCAATCCACCGCCGATCGTGTCGGTTGCAATGCTGGTGACGTTCTCGCATTCTGACCTTCGTGCCTGCCCGCTATCTTTATCCGACGCATCGCGGCCGGCTCAATCGCTGGGCCAATGTGCTGGCCGCCCCCTGGTGCGTTGTGCTGGCCGGCATCATGGCTTATCTTCCCGAGAGCGAGGACCCAGTTGACCTCCTTCGTGTGCGTTCTGAGGGTACGCTGCGTTGGATCACACTGGCGTCGCTGATCTATCCGGTGTTCTACCTGACGACATCGTGGATCATTACCATTCGCATCGTTCTGCGCGTCCTGCACAAGAAGCAGGTCGTCAGCACAGTTGAAACAGTGGAATGCAATGCGCACGGAGGTCAGTGAAGCTGATGCGACTTTTGACTAGCGGTGGCCGGGGTCGGTACTCCGGCCCCGGTTGTCAAAGCCACTGGGCCTCCGGGGTCGGAGTACCGACCCCGGCCACCGCTGGGATCTTTCCAGTGAACAAACGAAGTGTTGGCCCGCGAGGCCGTGCCAGCAGGGGTCACCATGCGTCTGGGTATCGACTTCGATAATACGATCGCCTGCTACAGCACTGTCTTCCACAGGTTCGCTGCCGAACGTGGCCTGGTCGCCGCGCAGCCCGTGCTATCGAAAAACCAGGTACGCGATCTTCTCCGCAGCCAGGGCCGCGAAAACGATTGGACGGAGCTGCAGGGCTACGTCTACGGGCCCGGCATGGCGCAGGTCGAGACGTTTGCCGACGTCGCCGAGACGGTGCGGCTGCTGCTCGATGGCGGTGTGGACGTGTTCATCATCAGCCACAAGACGCGGACGCCCTATCGCGGCCAGGCGTGGGACCTGCATCAGGCGGCCCAGAGCTGGCTCGAGCGGCGCGGTTTCTTTGGGCTGGCGAGCAACCGGGTGTTCTTCGAGTTGACGCTTGCCGAGAAGCTGGGCCGGATCGCTCAGCAGCAGTGCACCCATTACTTCGATGACCTGCCGGAAGTGCTGGCCGAGCCGGGCTTCCCCCAGAACGTGCGGCGGCTGCTCTTCGATCCCGACAATGTTTACGCTCAACAACCTTTCGAACGCATCCATTCCTGGACGGAGTTGCCGACATGGCTGCAATCTCGCCGCTAGACTCGGGCGGCCCGGACGCTCCGCCGGCTGAAGCTGTGGCTCGCTTGCTCAACCAGGCAGGTCCAGGAGGGGACTATTCGCTGCAGGCCCTGTCCGGCGGGGGCAACAATCGCGTTTTTCGGCTCAGCGTGGATTCTCAGCGGATGCTGCTCAAGGAGTACTTCCGTCATCCGCTCGACCCACGCGATCGGCTCAAGGCGGAGTTCGATTTCACCCGTTTCGCCTGGGAGCACGATATTCGCCGGGTGCCGCGGCCGCTGGCCTGTGATGCGGCCGCGGGCCTCGGATTGTATGAGTTCATCGAGGGACGGAAGCTCGAGCCGGGCGAGGTGGATGACAGGGCGGTGTCGCAGGCCCTCGCATTCTTCCAGGCGCTGAATCAGCATCGCCATCAGCCCGAAGCCCAGCAGTTGCCGGCCGGGTCGGAGGCCTGTTTCTGCCTGGCCGACCACGTCAATACCGTTGAACGCCGGCTGGCCCGCTGTGAATCCTGGCAGCCGGGCTGCGAGGTTGACCGCGCTGCACTCGCCTTTGTTCAGAACGAACTATTGCCTCGGTGGCGGCAGATTCGTGCCCATGTCGCAAGCGAGGCGGACCGGATCGGTCTGGGTCCGAGCGACCCTGTGCCGGCCCAGGCCCGCTGTCTATCGCCCTCGGATTTCGGTTTTCACAACGGCCTGCTCGAAAAGTCGGGCGTGCTTCGATTCATCGACTTCGAATATGCCGGCTGGGATGACCACGCCAAGCTGGCGTGCGACTTCTTCTGTCAGCCCGCCATTTCGGTGCCATTCGGACTGTGGGACATGTTCGTCGACGCGATTCTGGCCGAGGTTGCCAGCCCGGAGCAGGAACGACGCCGCATCGAATTATTGCTGCCTGTCTATCGCGTGAAATGGATTACGATCTTGCTGAACGACTTCCACCCGGCCGGCAACGATCGGCGCCGTTTTGCCAGCCCCGGCAGCGACCCGGATGAACGCAAGGCGCTGCAGCTCAGCAAGGCGCGGGAGCGACTACAGTCCATGCTCGGGGAGGAATGGGGAGGGCTTCCGGCCTAATGTGGGAAGGCTCCCAGCTTGCGTGGGGTAGGCTTCCAGCCTGCCTAAGGGGCGAAGCCCCTCCGTCCCAGGCTGGTCAGACGCGAATGTTCGAATCTGCAGAACCGCGACCGCCAAGCCGGTGCAGGGCGTCCAGGATCTCGCGCTGGTATCGAAGATTCTCTGCCGCCAGGGAGTTCGCCTCTTCCAGCAGTTCGAGAGTGCGGCGGGCCAGTTCCAGGCTCTTGGTGCTTTGTTGCGCCACAGAGCAAACTGCACGATCAACAGGATCAAAATGCCAGGCGTCAAGTAAAAAAGGGATAGCCTGATGAGCATATCCATGATAGTTCCCCCGGATGCGCCCGCCATCAAACACACTCCGGCCCCTTATGGGGCTCGCGGCTCGCCAAAGTTCGCTCGGCTGCAACATTGTCGCCATTCGCCAAGATTAAAGACTTGCCAGATAACGGCCCCTCTCTCTATACCATCTTTCTGGATTGTCGCAAAACAGAGGGAAACCGGGCAAGATTTGCGCCCGGATTGTTATTTAGGCGTCAAGGGTCATTGCAAGGAGCGATTTCTCGCATCAAGGAGCGTGTGGCGTTTATGAAGCGATTCAAGCAGTTCGCATGGTCTCTCCTCATCGTACTGATTACCGGATCCGCGGCCTGCAGCCAGCGAAGCGGACCTCGCCATTCCGGACCTGCAAGGAAGGTAGCTTCGACAAGCTGGGCGGCATCAGCGCCTTCGATCTGCTCTTCTATGGCAGCTTCGTCATCATCGGCACGCTGGGAATCAGCCTCTATCAGCTCATGCAGATTCACAAGCAGCCCGCCCACAAGTCGATGCTGGCCGTGTCCGAGATCATCTTCCAGACGTGCAAGACGTACCTGATCCAGCAAGGGAAATTCCTGCTGATGCTGTTCGCCATCATTGCCGTGGCCATGAGTTACTATTTCCTCGGACTCAAGCACGAACATCTCGACACGCTCCTTTATGTGCTCGGCTTCTCCGTGGTCGGCATCGGCGGCTCCTACGCCGTGGCCTGGTACGGCATCCGCGTCAATACCTGGGCCAACTCCCGCACCGCCTTCGCCTCGCTCAAGGGCGCTCCATGGGACGTCGTCAATATCCCGCTGCGGGCCGGCATGTCGGTCGGTCTGTTTCTGATCTCGCTCGAACTGGTGATGATGGTCATCATCCTGCTCTATGTGCCGCGCAACATCGTCGGCTATTGCTTCCTCGGTTTTGCCATCGGCGAATCGCTGGGCGCCTCGGCTCTGCGCATCGCCGGCGGCATCTTCACCAAGATCGCCGACATCGGCTCGGATCTGATGAAGATCGTCTTCAAGGTCAAGGAAGACGATCCGCGCAACCCCGGCGTCATCGCCGACTGCACCGGCGACAATGCCGGCGACTCGGTCGGCCCCACCGCGGACGGCTTCGAGACCTACGGCGTCACCGGCGTGGCCCTCATCTCCTTCATCACGCTGGCCCTGACCGCCCAGACCCATCCTGAAGACTACGAGAACCTGCAGGCCAAGCTCATCGTGTGGATCTTCGCCATGCGCTTCCTGATGGACTTCATGTCCGGCGTGTCGTACTTCATCAACCAGGCGATTTCCGAGGCGAAGTACAAGGGCCTCAAGGAATTCGATTTCGAAGAGCCTCTGACCCGCTTGATCTGGATCGCGTCGATCCTGTGCATCTCGACCTCCTACCTCATGAGCTATCTGCTGATCAGCGATTTGCACGTCGGCGGCGTGCTCTACGATCATCTGTGGTGGCAGCTGGCCACGATCATTAGCTGCGGAACACTGGCGGCGGTGCTCATTCCCGAATTCACCAAGGTATTCACCAGCACCCATTCCAAGCATGTGCATGAAATCGTCACGGCTTCCCGTGAAGGCGGCTCCTCGCTGACGATTCTCTCGGGCCTGGTCGCGGGCAACTTCAGCGCCTTCTGGAACGGGATCCTCATCGCCGCCCTGATGGGTGCGGCCTTCTTCGTCAGCGGTCTGCCGGGGGGCATCAACGAGGTCATGACGGTGCAGCTCGTGGCGCCCAGTTCGCCCATCCTGGACGAATCGGAAAAACTACCCAAGAACTTACGGGACATGATCAAGGAAAAACTGCCCGAGGACGTGAGGAAACAGATCAAAAAGGAGCTGAAAGCCAAGCATGACGGCAGATCGCCAACCCTTGAGGGCCTTGTCGAGGCAACTCGGACCAAGATCGAAGCGGAACTCAAGAAGTCTCACGACGATCTCAAGAAGGCCGACAAGGACTTCAAGACGACCGGCAAGATGGAAACTTCGGAAACGCTGGAAAAGCTCGACCCAGCCAAGCGCGACCCGATCAAGAAGGAACTCCTCGCCATCAAGACCAAGGACATGGAGAAGTTGCCCGGTCTGGCGACCGTGGATCCTGGACTCAGGGACCTCATCGTGGCAGAACTGAGGGCCACGACGGTGAACGTCGGCGTCGGCTCGATCTTCGCCTTCGGCCTGGTCGCCTTCGGTTTCTTGTGCATGGGCCCGGTCAACATCGCCGTCGATAGCTACGGGCCCGTCACCGACAATGCCCAGTCCATCTTTGAGCTGGCCCAGACCGAATACATCCCAGGAATCAAGGAGGAGATCCAGCGTGACTTCGGCTTCGAGCCGAACTTCGAGCAAGGCAAGCATTACCTCGAGGCCAACGACTGGGCGGGCAACACCTTCAAGGCGACCGCCAAGCCCGTGCTCATCGGCACCGCCGTCGTCGGCGCCACCACGATGATCTTCGCCATCATTCTCTTGCTCGGCAAGGCGGGCATGCTGCGCCTCAGCCTGACCGACGCCCCCGTGCTGCTCGGCTTCATCTGCGGCGGCGCCGTGATCTTCTGGTTCTGCGGCGCCTCGATGCAGGCTGTCACCACCGGCGCCTATCGTGCGGTCGAATTCATCAAGCAGAACCTCGACCTCTCCAAGACGGAGGCCGACCTGAACGACTCCAAGACCGTGGTGCGCATCTGCACGGAGTATGCCCAGGCCGGCATGTGGAACATCTTCGTCGCCCTGATGTGCTTCACGCTCGCCTTCGCCCTGTTCGATCCCAATTTCTTCGTGGCCTACCTTGTCTCGATTGCCGTGTTCGGCCTGTTCCAGGCCATTTACATGGCCAATGCCGGCGGCGCCTGGGACAACGCCAAGAAATATGTCGAAGTCGACCTGAAGGAGAAGGGCACCGATCTGCACGCGGCCACCGTGGTTGGCGACACGGTTGGCGATCCCTTCAAGGACACGACGTCCGTGTCGCTCAACCCGATCATCAAGTTCTCGACGCTGTTCGGCCTGCTGGCCGTGGAAATCGCCATCAGAGCTCAAGCTCAAAGGGGAGTCGACCATCACCTCGATTGTCGGCGTGGTCCTGTTGGCGGTCGCCCTGGTCTTCGTGTGGCGCTCATTCTACGCCATGCGGATTCCGCCGAAGACAGCGCCGCCCACGGCGCAACCCCTCATTGAGGTTTACGTTTAGCGGCGGTTCGCAGAACCGGTTGGCGAGCCGAGCCCCATAAGGGGCCGGTTTGCACGAGTGCACACTCCGGCCCCTTACGGGGCTCGGCTCGCCAAAATGATCACAGCCCCCCATTAGCCGAGCAATTTTTTCGCCAGGTCGATGCGGCGCAGCGTCTCGTCGCGCCCCAGGATGGCCAGGCACTCGAACACGCCGGGCCCGACCGTCACCCCGGTCGTCGCCACGCGCAGAATGTGATTCATGTCGCCGATCTTGATCTGCTGGGCTTCGCAGTATTTCTTGATCTTCTCCTCCAGCGCCGCCGCCTCGAACGTCTCGATCCCGGCCAGAAGCTCGCGCACCTCGCCGAGGATTTGCGGGTTGCGGCCCGGCCTTGCAGCCGTTTCTCGACCGCCTTGGCATCGTAGATCGGATCGCGGAAGAAAAACGCCCCGTACTGGTAGATGTCCGAATAGATCTTGATGCGGTCGCCGCACGCCTCGAGGACCTTGCGAATCTTGCCGCGTACCGCGTCGTCCACCGTCGGCCCCGACCAGGCCCGCCCGTTGCAGGAACGGCAGCACGCCGGCCACCTTGTCGTCCAGCGGCAGCATGCTCATGTATTCGCCGGCCAGCCAGTAGCAGCTTCTCCGGGTCGAAGCTGGCCGGGGAATCGTTGACGCGCTCCAGGCCGAAGTTGGCGATCATCATGTCCAGCGGGATGATCTCGGTCTTGTCGTCGAGCGACCAGCCGAGCCGGCCGAAATAGTTGACCACGCTGGCCGGCAGATACCCCAGCTCGCGGTAGAATGCGACCGTGGCCGGATTCAGGTCCTCGCGGTTCTTGATCTGCTCGTCGGTCAGTCCGGCCGGCACGGCATGGGCGTCCCGCAGCTTGGCGATGACCTCCGGCGTCACGAAGTTCTTCATCTCGCGCTTGCTCAGCTTCTTGTTCGAGTTGGGCCGATTGACCACCGGCACGTGGGCGAACTGCGGCACCGGAGCGCCCAGCGCCTCGTAGAACAGCACCTGCGCGGCGTGTTCGACAGATGCTCCTTGGCCCGGACGACGTGCGTGATCTTCATGGCGACGTCATCGACGACCGTGGCGAAGTTGTAAAGCGGCCGGCCGTCGGCGCGGAGAATCACCGGATCGCCGATCAGGTCGGTCTGCACCTCGACCTTGCCGCAGATCAGGTCGTCGATGACGACCGTGCGACCCGCGGGCACCTTGAAGCGCACCGTGGTCGGCTTCTCCCGGTACAGACGCAGGTTGACGTCGGCGGGCTCATTGCGCTGCTGGCCGCGATGGACGTACTGGCGTTTGCCGTCCTTGATCGCCTTCTTCTCGGCCTCGATTTCCTTCGGAGCTCGGCAGCGGGATTCTTGGCCGAAAAGTCCTTGAGCGCCTGCTTGATGCGATCGGCGTCGAGCTCCTCCTTGGTCATGTAATCGGGATAGGCGTGCCCCGTCTCGAGCAGCTTGAGCGCGGCCTTGCGGTAGAGCTCGCCGCGCTGCGACTGGAAATAGGGAGCGTGCGGCCCGCCGACCTCGGGCCCTTCGTCCCAGTGGATGCCGAGCCAGCGAAAGCCGTCGAGGATCGGCTGCAGCGCCTCGGGCCGATTGCGCTCGGCGTCGGTGTCGTCGATGCGCAGGATGAACTGGCCGCCCGCTTGCCGGCTGAGCAGCCAGTTGAACAGGGCGGTGCGCACGCCGCCGATGTGCAGATAGCCGGTGGGACTGGGGGCGAAACGAGTGCGGATGGTCATAATAGGATTTTACGAGAGGAGTTTGAAATAACGAATGAACACGAGCGGTTTGTGGGCGTGAACGCCGTATTCCACAACCAGCGGAAATATGGCACCTTTGCGAATGTGCAGAGACTGAAGAGCGTAAATATGGGTTCACCAAAGTTCAAGGGATCCTGCTGCAATCGCTCACCGATTTTCCGCAGAGCCTTCATGAAATCGCCGCTTTTTCCTGTAACCGAGGCTTGAAGATGGAATTGTTTGACGTGTTTTTGCGCGTCAAACGAAATGATTATCCGATACCGTTGCCCATTGCCGGCCGAACTCATTCTGCGCTCCGAGAATCGATCTTCTTCTGTGCTGCTTCTAATTCGCATAGAAGTTCGTCAAAGGGAGCACCGTTCTCAAGATCGGCATATCCCTCCAGGTCGGTCGGAGTAATGTCGGCCCGCAGCAGAGCTTGGACTTCCTTTTCCTCTTCCGGGGTGAGTTCTCCGAAGCGCATGTTGGCTATGTCTTCAGGTGTCACATCTTCAATTCTCTTGATTTGCATGATGAAGCCCCCCAGAAATGCAATCATGCTTATCTTAACCCGCCTCGCAATACGCAGCAATATCATTCACCGACGCGAAGGCAATTGGGTATGACTAAATTCTCTGGGGGGGGGTGACTGTGTGTGTAAAAGCATGGTCAAGAACCAGTAGGCCAACTGGTCAACCGGGTGCCAACTGGGCAATTGAGTTGGCGACCCTGGCACGGTGGTAGACGAATTAAGTCGACTGCTCGACGAGCTTTAGCGATTCGTCTACCGAAATGCCGCGTTTTCGCGGGGGCCCCTGACAAGTCGTCTACCCCCAGAGAATCTGGCCGCACCCGGGCAATTGAGCCCAAGACACAAGAAAGGAGATCTTCACCTGGGCTTTGGTGCGTGAGCCCGAAGTGCAAGCAAGGGGTCTCGCTGCAAGCAAGTCCCTCGCTTGCGCTCGGGCTCACATTTGCCATGACGACTCTACTTCTTTTCCGGCGGCGGTGTTTTCTGATTCGCCCGGTCGAAAGCGAGGTTCATGAAGAACCCCTGCCAGCCCAGGAAGGTGTCCATGAAGGCGGGGGGTTCTATTTCCGAGGTCGTGGTCACCACGGTGCCGGCTGAGGACACCTTGATGGTGTTGACATGGCCGCTGAAGCTCTTGAAGGCCAGCACATCGCTCTTGGTCGGGTTTTCCGCTTTCTTGAAGCTCTGGGCCAGCTTCGCCTTGATGTCGGCCAAAGTGCGCTCGACGATGCCCCGGAAAGCTACGGCCGTGACCGGGCTGCTGCAGATCAGCGAGGTGGACATTTTGCACTTGCCGCCCTGCTCATTCAATTTGACGGCCAGGCCGGTTACCTTGCCGGCGCTGGCCTTGATGTCGGTGAACGTGGCCAGGCCGCCGAAGATGCTGACGATGTTGTCCGTCGAATTGCCGGACAAGGCCTCAAGGCCGTTGATGTCCATCACCGCGAACACAGTGTTGCTGAAGCCGGTCGTCTTGAGACCCGCGGCCATGGCGGTCGACAGGGTCGCGGGCTTCTTGCGGTCAATGATGTTTTTCAGCAGGCCGACGGCTTTCATTTCGGGGGGAACGGCCTTGGGGTCGTCGAAGGGCGGCGCGATGGCGGGCACTCCGATAACCACGTAATTGGCCTCGAGAAAGAAGGCCAGCGGCAGCCCTTGCATCAGGTAAATCGTCGTCGAGCCGTGCTTGACCTTCTTGAACGCTTCATCCGGAATCGGCTTCTTCGCGTCCATGTCGAGAGATGAGATCCAGGTCTTGATGTCGGCAAAGGTGAGCGGCTTGAGACGCTGATGACGACCACCTGTTCCGTGAATTTCTTGCCCGAGCTGTACGTGAGCCGGGCGTTCATGCCGAGCACTTTTTTCTGGAACTCATCTTGATTGGCCGCCTTCTCCTTCTTCATGAAACTGGCCACGGCCTCGTACGTCCTTGTCTTTCGCAGAGCGATGAGGTCGACCGAGGCGATGATCTGGGGATTGTCGGGCAGATATTGCAACTCGTCGCAAAAAGCCGGCATCGGCTGGGAAAGGACAGCAAAGGCGGCCAGCATGAAACCCAACCTGCTGCGACTTCTAGCGACGGCGATCATCGGTAATTCCTCATGCAAATGGAATGTCACTGGAAACTCCGGGACATTTTCACGGGTGGCTGAGGACAAGTCAAGCAATCTGCAGAAATTGTCGCATGCAATGATTGGCGGGTGAGACCGAAGCGGGATGTTGATGTGTTGCAGAATTTGGGCCCCTCTGTGTCTCTGTGCCTCTGTGGTTCAAATCTAACCACAGAGGCACAAAGACACAGAGAAGACGCCGCTGCTTAGCGGGTGTTCAAGACAGCTCGCCATTCCCGTGCCGATTGGCCGGCGTCGCGGCCGGTCAGACGGCTCAGGGCTTGGGCAGCGGTTGCACGGAACGGGAAACCCTGTTTGGCAAGTCCGGTGCGGATGATGTTGGCTTCCGCGGCCGTCAGCGTTCGCGTGCGGACCAGGAAGTCGAAACGCTGCATCTCGGGCCAGGGGTCGGCGTTGGGCACGAACTGGAGCATCGAGAAATCCTGCCGCAGGTAAGTTATGTCGGCCCGTACCTGCAGCTCTCGAGGCGCGAAGCCGTAACCGCCGCTGCGTTCAAACGGCGCGGGCTGCGGCAGTTCATGGCCAGGCGGCGGCACGGCGCCGGTCACGTCCGTCACGTCCAGAACGTTGACGCCCTCATTGCGGCGTGCCTCATGGTCTTCTTCCCGCTTGAGTTCGCCCACCTTGCCTTCCCCAGACTTCTTGTCAGCTCCGGCCTCATCGCCGGGCGACGACAGCGGCGGATGGCACAGCAGGCAGTTGCGCAGGTGATTGATGCGCACGACCTCGCGGACGGCAGGCACCTTGGTCCCCCTGATGTCGACAATTTCTGGCGCCCGCGGATCGGGCTCTTCCAGCATGTTGATCAGATAAGGAATGAGGTCCTTGCGTTCGAGCTGGACAATGGCTTCGGCCGTGTTCTGGGAGATGCTGGGCCAGGGATAGCGCAGGCCCTGCAGCAAGACGCCGCTGGCCGGCCCGGTATCGCGCTTTTTGAGCATGGCGACGGCGGCCCGACGAATGACCGCTTCCTGCGAAAACACGGCCAGACTGGCCAGGGCGATCGTCACGGCCTTCTTGTCGGCGTCTGTTTTGTCGAATTGCTTGAGCCGGCCAACCAGGCTTAACTGCAACTCGGCGGACTCGACCGGCAGCATCTGCATGAGGGCGGCGACCCGTGATCGGCCATCGGGAACGGGAAACTTCTTGGCATTTTCCAGTTCTTCCCTGTCCCTGGCCCGCTTCTTCTGCCTGGTGCTGGCCTGGTCGTAATGGTGCCAGAAGTGCCTGGGGTCTTCCTGGACCGGGCCGAGGGACGCTTGCACCAGTAGAATGGCCGCACTGAGCTGTTTGTGATCCTTTTCCGAAAGCCGACAGTCCTTGCCCATGACGAACGGCAGCCCGGCCAGGTCGGGACGATTCTCACGCAGCACCTCCATGAAACGGTCGGGCGTCTCCCGTTTGTTGAAATGGTTGATGCGGAACACCTGGTAGGCGATCCGTCGCCGGGATATGTCCAGCTCCTTTTCCTCTTCGTCCAGCTTGGCCATGAGTTCCTTGTCGGAGAGGTTGCCGAATTTCTTGCGGATCCGCTCGATGTCGCGCTTGGAAATCGCTTTGTCGGCCAGCTTTCGGATCGCTTTTCCATCTGGCAAGATGGACGGGGTGGACGGGTCGGCGAAAAACACCTCGGGCACCTTCGTAAGATCGCCGGCCAGGAGCGGCGCGGCGGTATTTGGAGGAATCGGCAACAGATCCTGGAGAGGAACATTGTCACGGATTCTGCTGAAGAAGAAGCTTTCAGCGAACGAATCTTTTGCCACAAACGTATCGCCAGAAGCCCTACCGCTCAGGATTGCCAACACGACTGTCAGGGCAAAGGTTCGCATCGCCATGAGCGTTTCCCCCCCTTTAATGTGACCTTGATCTCTGCTGAGAAGACGAGCGGCGGAGAAAGGAATAACCTCGGGCAGTGCAAGGAAAGGCGAGCCGAGCCCGTAAGGGGCCGGAGTGCGTACTCAGGAACCGGCCCCTTACGGTGCTCGGCTCGCCATTTCCCTCGTCAATTCCTTGCCAGGGCCGTTCGCCAGGCCTGGGCTGTTTCACCGGCGTCACGGCCGGTCAGGCGGCGCAGAGCCTGTAAAGCCGCTTGCCGATAGGGCGACGGCTGCCGGCCCAGCTCGGCCCGGATGAAATTGGCTTCCTGCTCGCTGACCACGCGGGTGCGGACCAGGAAGTCGAAACGCTGCATTTCGGGCCAGGGAGCCGAGTCCGCGACCTTCTGCATCAGCGAGAAGTCTTGTCGCAGATAGGTAACGTCGGCCCGGATCAGGATGTCGGGGTTCTGCCTGGAGCCGTAGCCGCCTTCTTCGGGATCGGTCTCCAGGCCATGTCCGGGAGGGGGCACGGGGCCGGTAGCGACCTCAGGGGCCAGGACGTTCGGAATACTGCCCACGCGGAAGGTCTGCTGGCCAAGCTTCGCATTCTGGGCCGGCGGATGGCACAGCAGGCAGTTGCGCATGTGGTTGATGCGAACCACCTCGCGAACGACGAGGACCTTTCGGCCTTCGGTTTCCTGCAAAACGGGCGCACGCGGATCGGCCTCATCCAGCATGCCGACAAGCTGCGGGACCAGATCGGTGCGCTGCTGCTGGACAAGGGCCTCGGCCGTGCTCTCGGCCACGGACGCCCACGGATAACGGAGCCCCTTCACCAGTTGGTCGGTGGAGGGTCCAGTCTCCCGTTTCAGAAGCGCACTGTTGGCGGCCCGGCGAATCTGCTCTTCGGGAGAATAGATCGCCAGCCGAGCCAGGGCCCGGGTCGCCTCATCGCGATCGGCCTGGGAATCGTTGAAGGTCGACAGATGTTCGACGAGGCCCAGACGAATGCGGGCCGGTTCCTTGGGCAAGACCTGCATCAAGGCCGCCACGCATGCCTTGCCGTCCACCGTAATGTTCTCGGTGCGTATCGGAGCCACCGGCTGTCGCGTCTCGCTCCAGAGTTTCCAGAACGCCTTCGGCTGGTTGCCGTGCGCCTTGAGCGATTTATGCACCATCGTGACGGCGGCGGAGAACTTGCTGCCCTCTTCCGTTTTCATCCGGCAGGCGTCCCCCATGACGAAAGGCAGCCCGGCCAGGTCGGGGCGATGCTCCAGAAGCAGCTCGACAAAGCGATCGGTCTTCTTGCGATTGAGGTAGTTGATCCTGTGCATTTGCATGGCGATCTGCGCCTGAGTCTTCTCGCGTTCCCTGGCCGCCTGCTCAGCCCTGGCAAGCACCTCACCCTCGGACAGCGTGTCGCCATACTTCGCCCAGGCCTTCTTGATATCGTCCTTGGTGGCCCCGCGCGAAATTGCGATTGTCGACAGGCGACAGGCTCGCCAGCGACGATAGGTCCTGGAACTGAATCTCGGGCACGCGGGCCAGGTCCTTCGGCAAGTTGACATGAGAAGGGGCGGACTTCGCAGCGCTCGGCAACAGATCCTTCTCCGGCGTCTTCGGGTCGATGTTCAAGACCAGCTCCGAACCAGGAGATTCGAGAAGGGGCGCCGGTACTTGAGCCGCGACTGGGGCCGGCAAGGCCCAGACGACGATGGCCAACGCAACGGCCAGGGACGGAAGTGACTGATATTGTCTGGCGGTCACGGTTCATTCCTCCTTTAATGAAGACACTCAGAGCGGAGTAGTGCTTGGATATAGTCTAAACCGAGCAGCCGGGTATGTAAAGCACAGTCTGTTTCGGCGAGATCACTCCTGCCTCCTTTCATTTTGCTCAAACCGTAGGGTGGGCATTGCCCACCTTTGCCCGGGGCGAGGTGGGCAAAGCCCACCCTACCGTTCCGCCTTGGAAAAACAACCAATAGATCCCTTTACGAAAGCATCACTCCTTGCCCCACTTCAGAATCTGCAGCACGTTGGAGAAGTCGTCGGTCCACGGTTGCAGGCTCGGATCGGGCCGGGCGTCCATCGCAATGAAATCGGTCAGGTGAGCCGGGCTCTCTGCCATGATTAGCCAGATCGACGGGAACCGCTTCGTCTTGTCGTCCCCCTTGAGGTCATTGCGGATCCTGCAGGCCCAGCCGGCTTCCTGGGCGAGGTTGGCCAGGACCGGCTCCAGATGGAAGTAGCGGTTGGAAATGTGGAAGGCGATGACCCCGCCGGGCCGCAAGCGCTGACGGTAGATCGCGAAGGCCTCCCGGGTCAGCAGGTGCAGCGGAATCGAATCGGAGCCAAAAGCGTCGACGACCAGCACGCCGAACCTGGTTTCCATCGGCTCCAGTGTCAGCCGGCCGTCACCCAGGATCACGTCGACCTGGTCCTTGTGGTCGTTGAGATAAGTAAAAAGCTTCCTGTCTTGAGCAATGCGGATCACGGCCGGGTCGATTTCGAAGAAGGTCCAGTGCTGGCCAGTCTCTGAATAACAGGCCAGGGCCCCGGTGCCCAGACCGATCAGGCCGACGCTCGTGAGCCGATCATCGTGCTTTTTCGCCAGGGCCTGGAAGTACTGCCCGATCGGCCCGTCCTTGTGATAGTACGTCAAAGGCTCGTCACGAAGCCTCGGGTCGAGATGCTGCATGCCGTGGATCGTGTTGCCGTGCACGAGCACGCGATAGCCGTCAATCTCGGTCACCTTGTGCACGCCGAAAAAACTGCGGATGCGGAAGACCGCCTTGCCGTGCACGCCCTGATAAAGAAAGCTGGCCAAAAGCAGCGCCGGCCAGGCAAAGTGCGAAGCGGACCTGGTGAAACGCGGTTAGCAAGCAGACTATGGCCGGGGGAAAGAAGATCAGGGCGGCGCTGAGCCGGTCCGCGGGCAGCGCCTTGCCGACGACCAACACCAGTCCCGCGGTCAGCAATCCGACCAGGCCGGGCACGATCAGGTCCAGGCCTGAGTGCGGCTTGTCGAGCTTGCCCGGCCTATTGTCTCGGACCGTCTCTTCGCCGGGGTTGAGCCAGGCGGCCAGCACCAGCATCAGCGGATACTCGACGATGCCAGTAAAGAGCAGCGGGGCGGCCAGGGCGTTGAGCATGCCGCCCAGCACGCCGCCGACCGCGAGCCACAGGTAGAATTCGGTCAGATGCTCGGCGGGCGGCTTGCTGCGGGCCAGTTCGCCGTGGCAGACGACGGCAATCCAGAAGAAGCCGAGCAGATGGATCGCCATCACCAGCACGATCGGCTCGGTCCCCTCCGCCAGCGGCACCACCAGCACCAGCAGCAGCACGCCCGGCAGCCAGCGTGCCAGCCACGCCTGCACCCCGGCATTTCGCCAGCTAAAGACCAGCACGAACGAGCCCAGATAGAGCGCCATCGGCAGCATCCATAAAAGCGGCATCGGCGCGATGTCGGTCGTCAAGTAACTGGTGACGCTCAGCATCAGACTGCTCGGGACCAGGGCCAGCAGCACCCAGCGGAGGCGAGTGATGCCGAGAGTGGGAGAGGGGGGGACTGAGAGAGGGGGAGACACGGAGACACGGAGAGGGGGAGAGGGGGAGCGTGGGAGAAAGGACCAGCAGGCACATGCGGCCAGCAGGCCGGATAACAGCGCGAAGGTCCAGGTCCAGGCTTGATTCTGCTGGGCCAGGGCCAAGTTCGGCTCGATGACAAACGGGTAGAGCACCAGGCCAAGGAGGCTGCCGAGGTTGCTGGCCGTGTACAGGAAATAAGGATTGGTCAGGCCCCTGGACGCGGCAAACCAGCGCTGCACCAGCGGGCCGCAACTGGACAGCAGCACGAACGGAAAGCCCACGCCAAGGGTCAGCAGCCGCAGCAGCCACAGGATCGGCGTCTGCTCGCGCAGACCGTCATCGGATCCGTTCAGGAAAGTAGCGAGCGGCATCGTCCAGAGAAGATAGGCCGCCAGCAGCCACAGGCCGATGTGTATCACAGCATGCCGGCGAATTCCCAGCCGGGCCGGAGCGAAATGGGCGTAGGCATAACCCAGCAGCAGCCCGGCCTGGAAAAAGACCAGGCAGGTGTTCCAGACCGCAGGGGTGCCGCCGAGCAGCGGCAGAATCATCTTGCGCAGGTGAATTCGATCAGGAAAACCAGGGCGGAGCTGACCAGCAGCGTGGCCGCGAACAGCAGAGATTTGGCCATGCGCTCGTTCCGCTCAGGGTTCGTCCCAGTGATCGCGCTGCAGGAAGGACGTCACCTCGGCAATCGGCTTGTTGTTGACCAGCATGGCCAGGAGAGGGTAGCGACGCACGCCGGTCTTGCGAATCACTTCCAGGAGCCCCTCGCGGTACCTGCGGTAGCACGCCCGCTGGACCATGTTGAAATGGCCGATCCAGATGCTGACGACCATCACGGTGATGATGGCATAGATCCAGAAGCTGTCGAGGTTGACGTCCTTGAATCCGGGAATGGCCCGGTACCAATCCATCCAGATGGCTGCACAGATCGACAGGAGGAGAATAAGGTAGGGAACGATGAGCACGCCGCCGGCATCCTGCAGAGCCGCGTTCACCTCCAGCAGCTTGCCGTACAGCTCCGGATGCTTGCGGGCCATGGGATCGTCGAAATCAACGTCCAGATCGTCGTCATCGTCGTCGTGAATTCTCATGGTGCCTGGTCCAGGGATCGCTGTGCTCGTCCACGGGTTTGAGTGTATTGCTTTTCGGCGGGCGAAGCCAGTCTTGAACATGCAACCCTCTGTGTCTCTGTGCCTCTGTGGTTCAATTCTTACCACAGAGGCACAGAGACACAGAGAAGACAAATTCGAGGGGCGGCCAATATGATATGCTATACCCGCCAGCACGGTGCCGCGATAAAACGAGGGATAATGAGCACCCAAGAACAACTTCGATTGCAAGAGATCACCGACGACATCTATTCCTGGCGCCGCTGGGGGCCCTATCTCAGCGACCGCTCCTGGGCGACCGTGCGCGAGGACTACAGTGCCGACGGCAACGCCTGGGCCTATCTGCCGCACGACCTGGCCCGCAGCAAGGCGTATCGCTGGGGCGAGGACGGCATCGCCGGCATCTGCGACCGCTATCAGCTCCTCTGCTTCGCCCCGGCCTTCTGGAACGGCCGCGATCCCATCCTCAAGGAACGGCTCTTCGGCCTGACGCCTCAGCGAAGGCAATCACGGCGAGGACGTCAAGGAATACTATTTCCACGCTCGACAACACGCCGACGCACTCGTACATGAAGTTTCTCTACAAGTATCCGCAGGCCGAGTATCCCTACGCCCTGCTGGAGCAGAAGAACCGCGACGTGCAACGGCCAGGGCTCCGGAGTTCGAGCTGCTCGACACCGGCATCTTCGACGACGATCGCTATTTCGACATCGTCATCGAATATGCCAAGGCCGATGCCGGAAGACATGTGCATCCGCATCGAGGCGTTCAATCGCGGCCCGGCCCCGGCCCCGCTGCACATCTTGCCGCACCTGTGGTTTCGCAATACCTGGGCCTGGGGCCCGACAGCCCGGTGCCGGAGCCGATCATCCGCCCTGGGCCCGCTGGCCGCCGATTTCGTCAGCCTGGTCACCGACGATTCCGCGACCGACGATGCTCAGCAATATCCCCGTTCATTACCGCCTCGGGCCACGCACGCTGTACGGCGCCGGCGGCGGCCAGCGACTGTTCACCTACAACGAGACGAACATGGAACGGCGTCTACGGGCCCGGCAGCCACAGCCGCAAGCCGTACGTCAAGGATGCCTTCCACCGCGGCGATCGTCGGCAAGGAAGCTGCCTCAACCCGGACGCACTCGGCACCAAGGCGGCGCTGCACTACTACTTCCCGGCGGTGCCGGCGGGCGGGTCGGTCGTGGTGCGGCTGCGGCTCTCGCGACGCAGCGGCGACGTCAAGCATTCGCCGCTGGCCGAGGTTGACGGCATCGTCAGCCAAGCGGCGGGCCGAGGCCGACGAGTTCTACGACAGCCTGCACAAGCCGGGGCCAGCGCCGATGAGCGGCTGGTGCAGCGGCAGGCCTTGGCCGGCCTGCTGTGGACCAAGCAGAGCTACCTCTTCGACGTCAACGCCTGGCTCGACGGCGACAATCCCGACATGCCGCCGCCCGCCAATCGCGCCCAACATCCGCAACAAGCACTGGCGGCATCTCAATTCGATGCGCGTCATGACCATGCCGGACAAATGGGAATATCCCTGGTTCGCCGCCTGGGACCTGGCGTTTCACTGCGTCGCCTTCGCCCTGGTCGACCCGGACTACGCCAAGGACCAGCTCTGGCTGCTGCTGTTCGAGCAGTTCCAGCATCCCAACGGCCAGATCCCGGCCTACGAGTGGGAGTTCTCCGATCTGAATCCGCCGGTCCACGCCTGGGCCGTGTGGCGCGTCTACAACATGGACCGCAGCCGCACCGGCAAGGCCGACCGCGCCGTTCCTCGAACGCTGCTTCCACAAGCTGCTCATCAATTTCGCCTGGTGGATCAACAAGGTCGACCGCGAGGGCAACAACATCTTCGAAGGCGGCTTCCTCGGCCTGGACAACATCACGGTCGTCGACCGCAGCATGAGCAGCCGGCGACGGCGGCGTCCTCGAGCAGGCCGACGCCACCGGCTGGATGGGCATGTTCTGCCTGAACATGATGCGCATCGCCCTGGAACTGGCCAAGGAGAACCGCGACCTACGAAGGCCTGGCCACCAAGTTCTTCCAGCACTACGCCTACGTCGCCGCGGCCATGAAGCACATGGGCAACCGCGATTACCAGCTCTGGGACGAGACGGACGGCTTCTTCTACGACGTGCTGCGCTATCCCGACGGCCGCTTCCGCAAGTTCCGCGTCCGCTCGCTGGTGGGCCTGATCCCGCTGTTCGCCGTCGAACGGCTGGAGACGGACTGGATCAAGCCGTTCAAGGAGTTCACGGCCTGCCTCGACTGGTTCCTCAAGAATCGCCGCGACCTGGTCCGCGACGTGGTGCACACCGTCGATCATCCCGAGGGCCAGCGACGCACGCCCTGACCATCGTCAACCAGGAACAGATCGTCCGGCTGCTGGCGCGCGTCTTCGATCCGAAGGAGTTCCTGTCGCGATTACGGCGTCCGCAGCCTGTCGAAGTTCCACGAACAGCACCCGTTCGAGTTCGACGGCAAGGTGGTCGGCTACGAACCGGCCGAGGCCGCTGACGAAGATCAAGGGCGGCAACTCCAACTGGCGCGGGCCGATCTGGTTGCCGACCAACTTCCTGCTGATCGAATCGCTGCGCAAGCTGGGCAAGGCGTTCGGCAATTCGTTCCGCATGGCCCTGCCCGACAGCAACCGCACCATGACGCTGCCGGAAATGGCTCACGACATCGCCAAACGACTGATCCGGCTGTTCACGCTAGAGAACGGCCGGCCGGCCCAGTCCACGGCGGCACCAGAGATGTTCCAGCGAAGACCCGCACTGGCGCGACCACGTGCTGTTCTACGAGTACTTCCACGGCGACAGCGGCGCGGGTCTGGGGGCGTCGCATCAGACGGGCTGGACCGCTTTGGTGGCGTCGCTGCTGGATGAATGGCGGGAATAGAGCGGAACGCGGAATTGTGTATGATGGTAATTGGGAGGATAAGCGATGAAAAATGTACTAGTTCAACACATCAGCAAGACCCCTGGCGTCTGCGGCGGTCGAGCCTGTATTGCCGGCCATCGAATTCGCGTGATGGATATCGTGGTCTGGCATGAAATGCGTGGCCATTGCGCGGATGAAATCGTGGACACTTTTCCTGGCATCACCCTGGCAGACGTGCACGCGGCACTGGCCTACTATTTCGACAACCGGGAGGAGATCGATCAGGAATTTCGTAACGATGAGACAGCAGCCAAGGAGTTGTTGGCCCGGCACCCCTCCAAGGTAAGGGAGAAACTGGGTGGCTGATCCGCTGCGCTTCTTTTTTTGACCAGCACCTGAATCCTGCCGTGGCGGCAGGGCTACGCCGGCGAGGAGTCGATGTCCTCACAGCCCAGGAAGCCGGCCGTTGTGGTCGGAGCGATTCGGACCAGCTGCAATTTGCCACAGCGGGTGAAGGCGTCATGGTCACTTTCGACCAGGACTTTCTCGCACTCGACGCCAGCGGAGTCCAACATGCGGGGGTTGCCTGGTGTGAAGCCGCCAAGTACTCTATTGGGCAGCTCATCCAGGCCCTTTTGCTCGTCCATGGCGTGCTGACGCCTGACGAAATGCGCAATCATGTGGAATATCTGTGACGAAATGGCCAGCTCCCCATCGCACTGAACCCCAGGCGGCTCATGGTGAATTTTCCTGGCGTTTGGCATGACGTGCCCGAATCTCTTCCTTGACCTTTTCCAGGTCTTGCTTGGTCCATTCCGTCGCTTCACCGCCGGCGATGACCGCATCCATCATCGCCTCGACTTTGGCTCTTGCCTTGCGTTTCTGTTCCGCGCTCAAAACCGATTGGATATAATCCGCGGCGTTGCTGAAACAGCTCGCCGCCGCCTCGGAATGCACGAAATTCCGGAGTTGGTCCGGCAGAGGAACATTATTGGTTTCCATGGCTCGAATTCCTTTATTGTCGGATTCGTTTCGATGTAAACATAGTGGAGATTTGCCGGCTCAACAATCCGCCTAAGTGTGGTGGCTCAAGAATCGAAAATCAGCATCATTTTGCTGCGCGCTTTAGGACCAGCACAGTGATTCCTTGGCCTCCGTCGAAATTCTTTGGGCGAGTTATGGATTTCTCTTCTCTGACGACCCCGACACGAAAACTGATTCTCAATTCATCTCCTTTCAGCTCATATATGCCCACAAATTTGGTTGCAAGAGCTTCCTGTACTTTTCCATCTTTCTTCTTCGGAAGCATCGTCGAAACAATGTTAATATTGCGGGGGCTTTTTAGCGTGTCCAAGCTATACTTGTACTCGCCTTCGTGTTCTAGTTTCCCTTGTTCATTTGTCTCCGAGATGATCAGACCGTCGGCTGCAAACCGGAATTTCACACGTGTAGCCTTCGGTGTGGATTCGCGACCATTTTCACTGACTGAAACTGCGGACCAAGTCCCAAGAATGGACATCTTGTCGCTGGCAGCTTCCCCGCAGTTTCCAGAATCGACAACCCACGTTGGGAGTAGCAGCAAAGCCAACAAAAACGCGCTCATAGTAAGCCTCCGATAGATATTTACGCATACACCCGATAATCCAGATCCGGGAACAGATTATGCCGGCCCTCGATCTGGTTGAGCCACGGCTCGTCGATCTCGTTCGTTCTTGATCTGCTCGTACAGATGGTTGAAGTTGAGCACGTGGACGCGGGTCCGTTCGCAGGCGTATTCGACCATGGTGCCGGTCTTCATGATGAACGCCCAGTCGCTCGATTGGGCCAGCAGCAGCTCGCGGGCCGCCTGGTTCAGGGCCCGGCGGCGCACGCCGTTGCCGCCGTCGGCGTGGTTGCGGGCCAGCTCGACCATGCGGTCGGCGTCCTCGTGCAGATGGCGGTAGATCCAGTCGTTGGAGCCTTCCAGCCAGACCTCGCAGTAGCCCTTGTAGCCCCAGCTCGAAAAGGACGGCTGCGACATCTGGATCTGCGGATGGCGATCGAGATACTCCGGCACGTTGATCGTCTTGACCGTCTGCTGGTCCCAGTGCATCTTGCGCAGCAGGAAGTTGATCCAGTCGGGCCCCTCGAACCACCAGTGGCCGAACAGCTCGGCGTCATAAGGGGCGACGATCAGCGGCGGGCGATCCATGGCGCCCGCGCAGCCATTCGACCTGCTTCTCGCGGTTGAACATGAAGTTGCCGGCGTGCTCGGCCGCTTTTTCCAGGGCGGCTTGCGGGTTGTACGCTTCCTTGTTCATGGCCGCGGCCGGTGATCTTGTAATACTTGATGCCGGTGTTGCTGCGGATGCCGGTCTGGTGCAGGTGCGGCTTGAGGTACTCGTAATCGAGATCGAAGCCGATGTCGCGGTAGAATTCCCGATACAGGTAATCGCCCGGATAGCCCTCGACCGCGCTCCAGACCTGCTTGGACGATTCGGTGTCGCGGGCCAGGCAGGCCACGCCGCTCTTGGGGCAGATGATCGGGGCATAGACGCCGTACCTGGGCCGCGGCTCGGCGAACAGGACGCCGTGGGTATCGACGAAGAAGTAGCGGATGCCGCAATCGCGCAGGATCTCATCGACGCCCGGAGCGTAGCCGCACTCCGGCAGCCAGATGCCCTGCGGCCGTTTGCCGAAGTGCCGTTCGAACTCCCGGCAGCCGATCTCGATCTGGGCCTTGACGGCGTTCCAGTTCATGTTCATCAGCGGCAGGAAGCCGTGCGTGGCGCCGCAGGTGATGATCTCCAGCTTGCCCGTCTCGAAGAACCGGCGAAAGCCGTTGAGGAGGTTGTTGTCGTACTGCTTGACGAAAACGTCGCGGGCCCGCTGGAAGCGGTCGTGGTACATGTGGGCCAGGTGATGGAACTCCGGCTGCCAGCGGGTGCGATCGATTTCCTTGCCGGCCAGGGCGATGAGGTTGTCGATGTGGCGGACGTAGCGGTATTGCAGCAGCGGATCGCTGAGCATGGCGGCCAGCGTCGGCGTGACCGACATGGTCAGCCGCCAGTCGGCCCCGTCGCGTTCCAGGCCGTCGATCATTTCCAGCAGCGGGATGTACGTCTCGGTGATGGCCTCGTAGAGCCAATCTTCTTCGAGGAAGTCGTCGTACTCCGGATGGCGGACGAAGGGCAGATGAGCATGAAGAACCAGACAGAGATAACCGAGAGGCATCGTTGTTGCTTTCGTCAAAGAAGAATTTCCGACACGACGGTTCCTCATTTTTTAGCGGATGGACGAGCAGATTCAAGCTCTGCGGAATGGGCGGGGGGACCGCGGCGTGCCACATCCGTCAGAACGCTTCTTCCACGGCAGCAGGGACGGCAGCCAGGCTGTCTGGAGCCAATTCACCTCCAGGATCTTTGCGAAGTCGACCGGCCAGGAATACGCTGGCCATGGTTGCCACACACGTTAACAGCCCCACCAGCGGAAAACCGGTCAGGAAATGGTCCGTGTGCTCGTCCAGGATGAAGCCGGCGACGAAGGTAGCCAGGCCGGCAGCGATTTGCTGCACGGCTGAGTTGAAACTCATGAAGCTGCCACGGTAGGCCGGTGCAGAGCTGGCGGCAACCAGGGCCATGGCCGGCACCCAGCGCCCCGACGTGGTCACCATGAATAGCGTCGTGACTGTCAGGACCAGCGGCAACGACAGCCCGGCCGGCAAGTTTGTCACAATCAGCGATCGGCACGAGGGTGAACGTGGCCAGGATGCGGAAAACGAGCAGCTTGCCGAAACGGTCCGCCAGCCGGCCGAACACCGTCATCGTCACCAGCGTCGCGAGTCCGCCGCACAGGTACATGAATTTGAGATCTTCTTGGTGGACGCCGACATTGTACACCAGAAACGTGGCCAGATACGGTCCGAGCATGAAACTGCTAATAATGAGAACACTGGTCAGGGCGAAGGCCCGCAGATGATTGGGGTCGGTGAGCACCTCCCAGGCATTGGCGGTACGCAGGTGCGCATGTTCGAGATGGCCGCGCAGAGGGGGCAACGCGGCGGCCGCCAGGGCGAGCACGCCTGCACTGACGCCGCCCAGGACGGCGAAAACGCTGCACCAGCCATACGTCTCGGCCAGGAACAGGCCCAACGGCACTCCGGCAAAGGAAGCGACCGCGAACGCGGACATGCACGACGCCCATGGCCATGCCCCGGCGCGAGTCGGGGAAGGCGTCGCCCACGATGGCGAATACCACCGAAGCGACAACGCCGCCGAATGCCCCGGCCACGGTGCGAGCTGCCAGCAGCAGCAGGAAACTGGGGGCGACGGCACACAGCAAGCGTCCCGGCGATGAACCCGGCGTAGAGCACAAGCAGAGACCGATTTGCGGTCGAACCGATCCAGGAAGCGGGCGGCCAGCAACCCGGCGATGCCCGCGCTGATCGTGTACGCCGCTACGACGGCACCGAACTGCCGAGGAGTCAGCCGCATCTCTCGGCTGAAGACCGGGCCCAGAGGCATGATGATCGTGAAATCGACGATATGAGTGAACTGCACAG
This sequence comes from uncultured Gammaproteobacteria bacterium, assembly GCA_963707765.1. Lineage (GTDB taxonomy): Bacteria > Pseudomonadota > Gammaproteobacteria > Steroidobacterales > Steroidobacteraceae > Bog-1198. The sequence goes on from CAVPQZ010000004.1 coordinate 50,829, forward strand.
CGGCGAGGATCACCAGCAGCAGCAATTCGCGCAGGGTCAGCCAGGTGCCGGCACCCATCGCTGCTTGAGTGCCGGCCCTGGCCTCATCCTCTGGCGAAGGGTCAATCATGTTGCCTCCTTACTGTGGTTGACGAAAACTCATCCTGATTCAGTGCAACTCCCCTACCGACTTCAGCACCTGTGGGATACTGAAAATCCGCCTGGCCTTTTCCTGGTCGGGGTCCAGCACGGCGTAACCGATCCCAGATTCGTGGCATCCTTTGAGCAGTTCCACCAGGGCTTCCCTGGCCGGACTGTAGACCTTCCATTCCGCCCCGAGATTTGCGGACGCCATGTAGGAAGTCGCAGCGTCCCCGGACAGGAAAAGGGCGAGAGCTTTTTGTCCATCCTGGAATTGCCAGAGGGCACACTCCATCTGCTTGCCGTCGATGCGGTAGACCACGAAGGGATGGATTTCGTCATTCACGTTGACCTCTTTCGTTCATTTTGCCGCGCCGATCCGGCCTATGGTGCCGACAATGGTTCAAATCCTCCGCAGAAACCGCAGCCGACCTTCGCCGACTTCTGAAACTTCGGCATCAGGATGCGGTGGGAACAATCCAAAGTCACCAGCTGCCACTTTTTTTCGATTGCCTCCCTGCTGACGACCTTTCGAGAAGGACCGCCAGCGTTCACAAAGAAAAACTGCCGAAACCCGTCCGGCACCTCAGCAAGATTCGACACAGGCATTTCCTTCCCTTTAAGTGAGTCGGATTCACGGCAAATGGCCGTTGCCTGGCCATTGTATCAGACGGCTACCCGGTTTCCCGGTCCCATGTGGCCAGTGGTCAGGGGTCAGGGGGCGTGAAGAAAGATCCGGGCCCTGCGCAGGATGCTGCCTGAAGCAGCGGCGGATTACGCCAGGGCTGTGGAGGTGGATTGTGCGAAAACGAAAGAATGGACGCAAAGCCAACTGGTGCAGTGCGGAGCCAGGACGCCCTGTTCTTGTTCGACCAGGTGCTCAAATTCGAGTCTACCAACTCCACGCTGAAAACCTCGCAGGCATTCGAGCCCGCAGCGCAAGCAAGTGACATCACTTGCTTGCGCTGCGTGCTCGCAGAAGTCAAGCCAGCAACTCCGGCAATGGTCCTCTGCGGTCGACGTTTTGCAGCGGGCCCGTGAGATTGAAATGGTCGCGCCGGTCGCCAACCGCGTGCAAAAGCGAGCAATAGAGCCCATTGATGGACCGGCTCTGGCGATGGGGCGTAAGCGGATATTGGATGTAACGGCCTGTACGGATCGTGCCGCCCAGGTTGCCGATGAGCAGGAACGGCCAGCGGTCGCCGGTGGAGTGTTGCGTTTCCGCATGGCAACTGGTGTAGACGATGAGAGTATTGTCCATCATGTTGCCCCGGCCTTCAGGCTGAGCTTCCAGTGCCCGCACCATGCGCAGGAGCATGGTCATGTTGTGCCGGCGCAGCAAAAGCCAATCGTTGTCCTGCACCTGGTCGGTATGGCCGAGATGATGGCCGTTGCGGACCAGCCCCAGGCCGTGACATGAGCTGTTGGGTTCGCACAGGCCCGACGAGATTGTGACCACGTTGGTGACGCCGGCAATGAGAGCGCTGGTGGCGACGGCGAAGCTCGCCTCCCACCAGTCCAGCTCATGCCTCGGGCTGGTGAATTGATTGGTGACGCGCGGCGCATGTCGTTCCAGGCGGTCCGACATGGCCAGCAACCGGCGCCGCTGCTCGGCGATCGTGGCCAGGCCTTCACGATACGACTGGAAGCGGCTGCGGTCGGAACTGGGCAAACGGGTGTCGAGCAGATCGGCGTCGCGCCGCACAAACTCGAACATCTCGGTGTCGGCCTCGAACTGGCGCCGATCGAGCCCTTGCCGGGCCACGCCAAAAAGATTGCTGAACGCCAACGTCGGATCGCAAAACATCGGGGCCGGCATGTTGGGCCCCCACGCCGACGACGCATAATGGATCGACTGGCCGCGCATTTTCGGCAGCGTGTCCCAGCCAAACGCCAGCATCGGAAATACGGCAGGCAATGCCCGGCCCAGGGCGCTGTCGATGGTCTCACCCAGCGGCGTGCTCTTCGATTTTCGAAAACCGCCCAGAGCGCCAAAGGGAGCGCCGTGATAAGGGTGGACATGCCGGCCGTTGATGCCTTGCAGAATCGTGACCTTGTTCTTGATCGGCTCCAGCGGATCGATCCAGCGCGGCAGCCGGTGCTGCGTCAGATCGACGTTCTCGACGCGGTCCAGAGTGCGCTGATTGATCGCGATGGCTTCCGGTTGAACGTGGGTGGGGCAGAAGCCATGATTCTGCATGAAGAACACGACACGCTTCGGCGCCGCCCCATCCGCGGCCAGCAGGGACGATTCCAGAAACGGGAACAGGGTGGAGCCGGCTCCAGCGTCATGCCCTTGAGGGCGGTGCGGCGATTCATGGTCATTGGGACTCCGAGATGATCAGGAGGAATAAAACCTTTTCTTACCATTTACAACGTTTCCAGACGGTTTGCCAATTAGGGGATTTCCAGCACCTGTTTGAGACAGCCTTCTATCTGGTTCATTAGCGCGTTGGACAGGACCCCTATGGTCCGGAGAATAAGTGCCTGATCCCGGGTGAGGACATCTTTGCAGGAAGCATAACAAACCTTGCTGAGCCTTGATGAAGTCTCCACGGACGGGTCGATTTCCACCTCAGTTCCCGGAATACCGTAACGGCTGCCCGTGATTTTCACGAGGATTGTATCGTCAACTATTCCATTCAGGAAATCGGCCTGAACTACCACGGCCGGACGTTTTTTGCTCCCGGTCAAATCGGTGAATTGCCAGTCCAGTTCGACAACTTCCCCTCGCCTCATACATCCTTCCGGATTAGATCGTCATCGGCAGGATCGTCCCAGCCACGCCCATAGGGCTTCAGAGTGGCCCGCACGAGTTCATAGATCTCTCGGCGGATCAGGAGATATTCCTGCCCGTTTTGGGGGTTGACGGCAACGGGAGGTTGCTGCGGTGCGTCCAGTGCCAAAATCTGTTGTTCGGTGAGTTCTATCATGCAACGCCTCCTTCCCCATCGTAACAATGCCGTCAAGAGACGACAATAGAGCAGCGAGTTGTGATCAGGCTTCATTGGTCCTTCTGGGACAGCAACACAACACGCCGATAGAGGAACGATTCGCTGCTGAGCAAGGCGGTGATCAACGCCTTCATGCTGCCGCCCTCCTTCTTGTACTGAGCATGAGCGGCCTGGAGCGTCGGGGCGTCATCCAGGGTTTCATTGCGTCCCATCCAGTAGCGGAAGGCGTGGCGAACGAAGACCTGTTCGACCCGTTTGGAACCGGCCAGCTTGTGGATCATCTCCACGCCGTTCTTCACCGGGCCATCCAGCTTCGCATCGCCGCTGTCGACGATCGCGCCCGAAGCATCCACGGGCTTGCTCAGTTCCTGCGTGCGAAAGCGGCCAAAGCCGTCGTACATCTGCAACGGCAGCCCGAGCGGATCCATGCGCTGATGGCACTTCCAGCAATACTCTTCACGCGTGACGCGCATGCGGTGCCGCAGCGGTTGGTTGGGTTCATCCGGCAACTGGGCATCGACGTTGACCGGCGTGTCGGGGATCTGCCCGCCCAGCAGACGTTCGCGGATCCATTTGCCGCGCAGAATGGCGTGATTGTCGGTGTTCGTGGAAAAGGCGACCAGCCAGGCGGGCTGCGTGAGGATGCCGGAACGTTGCCCGGATGGCAGATCGAACGGCATGTTCACCGACCATTTTTCCGCGGGGAAGTTGTAATACTCATTGAAATGGATTCTGCCGAACTTGTTAAATGGATGCGTGGCCGGGGCAACGCCCTTTTGCTTGGCCAACATTTCCCGCCGTTCCTTGACCTTGAGCCACTGGGCCACCCCGGAATGGAAGACGAACGATTTTTCCGTGGTCAGCAATTCGCGGAGCACGTCCTGGTCCTTGTCGAGAACATACCTGATGAGAAGGTCGGTATCTTCGACCAGGTAGCCGGGATTGTAGTTGCCGATCTTGGCGGCTGCGATGACATAATCGTCCTTGAATACCAGGGCGGCTTCGGTGTAGCCAAAATACTCCTGGAAAAAACGCATGATGCGCGGCTTCTCGATGGCCTGGTCCTTGAACAGACGCGAAACCTCACGGCGCACATCGTCGGCAGATTGCAGGCGGCCTGATTTGGCCGCCTCGAGCAGGACCTCATCGGGAGGGCTGTCCGTCAGCGCGAACGCGAGCGCCCTGGCCAGTTCGAGCGGGGCCAGGATCTTGCGACCGTGCTTGTCGGCAGGCCCCGGGGCCAACTCCAGGCGGAAGACTGCCTCGGGATGAAGCATGACCACGGCCAGACCACGCACCAGTCCATCGCGTTTGCCGAACTCGCTGATGCTCTTCCTGGCGAATTTGACGTAGCGTTCGCTTTCCTCCTGCGTCGGCGCCCGCGACAGGGCATGCTCGAACATGTAAGCGACGGCATCCTGCACCTGCTTTTCGGTAGGGGGCCCCTTGGCAAGCGTGATGGCGCGGAGTTCCTTGATGGGTGATTTGAGCATCAGCTCCACGGTCTTCTTGGCATTCATTGCCATCTGCTCGGTCTCGGAGCTGCCGACCTTGTAACGGAAGGCGTAGTCGCGAAACCCGTGATCGTTGGCCAGCCCGAACGGCGCCGGTATCTTGATGGGGCCCTTGCCGCCGATTTTGCGATGCGTGAGATTGCTGACGATGCCCTGATAACCGAAAGGGCTGACGCGCCAGATGCGAGGATCGCCTCCGGGCACTCGTCCCGTGGCGTCGCCGAAAAGCAGATCGTGGTCGACGGTGTTGCCTTTCGCGGGGAAGGCCAGCTCCCGCGTGATGGTGGACTCACTGCCCGCCTGACGCAGACTCTCTTCCAGCCAGACGATCATCTTTTGTTTGGCGTCGCGATCGGGCCGAGGCTCCTCTTTGGGTGGCATTTCACCGGTGGCCAGGCGTTCCAGAATTGACTGCCAGTGCGGAATTTCGCCGGCCTTGGCCGACATGGTTCCCTTGAGCGTATCGAGCCGAAACTTGCCGGCTTGTTTGGCCGGACCATGACAGCGCAGGCAGTGGTCCTTCAGAAATGGGGCCGCGATCTTCTCGAAACCAATTTTGATTTTGTCGGGTTCGCCCGCGGCCGCCGATCCTTGCATCATGGGAAAGAACCAAAGCGATGCAACCAGGATCAAGAAGCTTTTTTCTTTGCGAACGACGTTGAAGCGACCCATTTTGTTCTCACTCAGTCGATGGATAGCGCAAATCGGTTCACCGGCCCAACCATCTTATCCTAATATATAACGTCGAAAATGAAAGAAAGTTCCGAACGAATTCCGCCGCTCGACAGAACGGGTGCGATAACAAGTCCCAGATCTTTGCCCCAGGTCTGCACAAACGGGTTTGAATCTCAAATCCACCCTGACCTCCCAACTTGCCGGCCGTGCCTTCAAGCGAAGGAGCCTTCAGAGCTCGTGAAAAACGCGCATCAAGCGCGGCTCAGTGGACATGCTGCGGTGCTAAGAGGGGTAGTGGCATCCAGTCAGAGCTTCACGGGCCACTCCCGTAAGAACTGGCTAATCACCGTGGCGACGGTGGCCGAAAGGCGCCCAACCAGGACATTTTCGGTCGCGCGACCGGGGTCCCGCACTTTGGGCCCGTCCTCGGATGGGCCCCAAAACTTCGCCAAAGGAGATTGTGTTATGAAGAGCAAGACGAGCGTGAAGGCTGGCGCCCTCACCGCCAACCACAACGAGACGCAGGTGCGTCTCGCCAGGGGTCTGAAGGTGCAGACCAGCGTCAAGGCTGGCGCCCTTGCTGGCAATCACAACGAGACGCAAATGCGCCTCGCCGGGGGTCTGAAGGTGCAGACCAGCGTCAAGGCTGGCAGCCTCATCAACAACCACAGCGAGACGCAGGTGCGGCTCGCAAGGGGCCTGAAGGTCCAGACCAGCGTCAAGGCTGGGGCCCTCACCAACAACCACAACGAGGCGCAGGTGCGCCTCGCCAGGGGTCTGAAGGTGCAGACCAGCGTCAAGGCTGGCGCCCTTGCTAGCAATCACAACGAGACGCAGGTGCGTCGCGCCAGGGGTCTGAAGGTGCAGACCAGCGTCAAGGCTGGCGCCCTTGCTAGCAATCACAACGAGACGCAGGTGCGGCTCGTCCGGGGTCTGAAGGTGCAGACCAGCGTCAAGGCTGGGGCCCTTGTCGGCAACCACAACGAGACGCAGGTGCGCCTGGTCAAGGGCCTGAAGGACTAGGTTCCGCTTCCCGCAAAATGGGAATCAAATAAAAGGACTGTCGTGGTGCGGGCTTTAGCCCATTTCGCATCCTGGCACGGGCCGAAGCCCGCACCACGGCAGCACACTTTTGTTCCCTACATTTGGGCGCGGTGCCGAAGCATCAAGACGAGCGGAAGCCGGTGGCGGACACACAGCCGGCAGTGCGGTCCCTCGCCCCTCGCCCTCCGGGGGGGAAGAGCGAGGGGCATGTTCCAACTGGGGATGACCGAGTCATGATCACTCCTGCCGAACTGCGACATCGCGATCCGATCGCAGCTGCCTGCCGGCTGCACGACCGGGCCACGGACCGACTCGGACAGCACCGTCTTGTCCGGGCGGAGAGGCTTTGCCGCCGTTCCTTGGACCTGCTCGCGGCGGCCGCCGGTTCCGACCACCCCGACGTCGCCAACGTGCTTCTCACGCTGGGCAGCAGTCTCGAAGAGCAGGGCCGCCTTGCCGAAGCCGAGCGCTGCTACCGGCGTTCGGTGCGAATTCTGCGCACGACCCCGGCAGACGACCTGCTGATCAAGCGCCTGCTGGTGCGCGCCCTGACGAGCCTGGCGGGCAGCCAGCGCGTTCAGGGCCGTTACCGGCGGGCGGAGGCGCTCTTTCTCCGGGCCCTGACCCTGGCCGAGCAAGCCCTGGGCAAGGACCTCGATACCGCGCTGGTGCTCAACAACCTGGCGGTGCTGTACAAGTACATGGGCCGGTTCGGCCGGGCGGCCCAGCTCTATCACCGGGCCCTGGAGATCCTTTTCGCTCAGGTTGGGCCGGAACACCACGAGGTGGCCACGATCTATCACAACCTGGGCGGACTCGAACACGCCCGCGGCCGGCATGCCCGCGGCGAGCCGTTCGCCCGCCGCTCGGTGGCCATCCGCACCAAACTGCTGGGGCCCGACCACCCCGAGGTAGCCGCGGACGAGGCCGCCCTGGCGGCTTTGCTGCAGGGGCAGGGCAAGTTCGACGAGGCGGAATCGCTGTATCTGCGCGTGCTGTCCCTTTTCCAGCGCCTCTACGGCCCGGAGCATTACGAGGTGGCCGTCAACCTCAACAACCTGGCAGCGCTCTACCACGTTCGCGGCGACCTGGCATTCGCGGAACCGCTCTATCGACAGGCGCTGTGCGCTCAAGGAGAAACTGCTCGGCCCGGAGCACGTGGACCTGGCCTTGACGCTGCACAATCTCGGGGTGCTCTGCCACACCCAGGAACGCTTCGACGAGGCAAGGCCGCTTTACCGGCGCGCGCTGGCGATCTTCACGCCGGCGCTCGGCGCCAGCCATCCCAAAACGATCGCCTGTTGTGAGGACCAGGCCAGCTTGCCGTGACGAGACTCGTGGAAAACCGTGGCAAGCGCGGCCCATTCGATGCGTCACGGTGCTAGGTGAATAGCGGAAACGACACGAGCTTCTCGGGGCAACGCCGTGAGAACCTGTGCGTCTACCGCGAGCGCGGGTGCGGCGAATGTGCCCGCGTGGGACATGCTTCTCGGTCGCGCGACCGGGGTCCTTTTTCTGGGTCCGTCCTGCGGATGGGCCCTTGGCCTCCCGAATAGGAGATTGTCATGAAAGTCAAGACGAAGGTAAAAGCTGGGCTTTTGCCCGCGGTGTAAGTGAGGTTGCCTCGCCCTGCTGAAGTAGTGACAAGGTGACCGCCCGCCTGTCACCTTGTCACCATCCAACAGTCTGAGAGGATCACCACATGTCGGTTCCCTTTGCCCGTACCCTGCGCGCCCTCGAGGCCGAAGGGGGGCGTTACCGTGCCGCCGGCCTGGCCCTGCTTGTCCTGGTCAGTGTCTGGGCAGCCTGGGCGGCGCTGGCACAGGTCCCGGTCAATGAGGTCACGGAACAGCCGCGGCTGGAAGTGGACAGCGCGGCCCATCCGATTACGGCCGTGGTCGGCGGACGGGTGGTGGAGAAGACATTGCGGCTCGGGCAGGAGGTGCGGGCGGGCGAGATCGTTCTGGTCCTCGACGCCGAAACGGAGCTGCGTGCCCTTCACGAGAAGGAGGCGCGACAAAGTGCCCTGTCGCACGCCGGATCGCGCTGCTCCATGAAATCCAGGTGGAACAGGATGTGCTCCAGGTGCAGCAGAAGGCGGGGGATGCTGCCCTGGAGGAGGCGCGGCGCAGGTGGCGGAGGCGGACATTCGAGCTCGCTTTGCCGAGCGTCGGTCCGAGACATCGGCCGAGCTCCAGCCCAAGGGGGCCGTGTCCTTTGATGAAATGCTGCGCGACCGGGCCGACGCCCAGGCGCGAGCGACTGCCGCCCGCGCCCTGCGCCTTGGCGTCGATCGCCTGAAACAGGATCGAGTCGTGCTCAAGGCGGAACGGCAAGTTCGCCTGGCCCGCCTCCAGCGCGACGTCGTCGAACTCGAGGGCGAATCAGCCGTCGAGGCCGCCGCCATCCTGCGTCTCGAACACAACATCACGCTGCTTACGGTGCGGGCGCCGGTCGCTGGCCTGGTTGGCGAGGTCGGCGCGTTCCCCGTCGGCACGGTGGTGCGCGCCGCGGAGAAACTCGGCTCGATTGTGCCGGCCGGTACGTCGCGGGCCGTGGCCCTGTTCCCGGCTGCAGCCGTGGGCCGCCTCCGCCCCGGGCAGCCGGCCCGCCTGCGCTTGCAAGCGTACCCCTGGACCCAGTACGGCACTCTTACGGCCACCGTAAGCAACGTCGGCAGCGAACCCAGCGAAGGCCGCGTGCGTGTCGAGCTGGCACTGGACCCGCAGCAAAGCACTTCGATCCCGTTGCAGCACGGCTTGCCGGGGACTGCCGAGGTCGAAGTTGAGCGGGTAGCCCCGGTGGTGCTGGCGCTGCGGGCCGCCGGACAGCTGTTGCGTAACCCGCAGACCGCCGGCGGCAGCGAAGGAGTGCAGCCATGAGCACCCGGCGCCGCTGGCTCGTTCCCGAGGTGGTGCAGACGTCGGCCATGGACTGCGGCCCCGCCGTTCTGGCCGCGGGCCTGGCCGGCTTCGGCATCCGCGCCCGTTACGACCGGCTGCGCGAGGCCTGCCAGACCGACGTGGACGGCACCTCCATCGACCAGATCGAGCAGGTCGCTCGTCTCCTAGGCCTGGACGCAGAACAGGTCATGGTCCCAGCCGACCACCTGTTCCTGCCCGAGGCCGCCCTCCTGCCGGCGCTGCTGGTGGTCCGCCAGCCCAACGGCTTGACCCACTTCGTGCTGCGTCTGGCGCTGCCTGGGGCCACTGGTGCAGGTCATGGACCCCGCCGTGGGGCGCCGCTGGCTGTCGCGCCGGCAGTTGCTCGAAGAACTGTACGTCCATCAGCATTGCGTACCTGCCGAGGCCTGGTCCGACTGGGCGCGGTCCCCCGGTCTGCGCCTGCCTCTGGCCAGCCGCCTTGCCTGTCTCGGTCTCGCTCGGGATGCCGCGGCGCTGATCGACAGGGCGGCGCAGACGCCCGGCTGGCAGGCGCTGGCCCGACTGGACGCCGCAACTCGTTTGGTGGCGACGCTGATGCGGGGTGGCGCCGTCCGCTCCGGTCGAGAAGCCCGCAGCCTGCTCAACTCATTTCTCGAAATGACACCAGGTTGTCAGCGAACCATCCCTGACAGCCTGCTGGTCGGTCCAGGCCTCCGCAGGGATGAAGGATGAGGGAGGAGGGATGAAGGAGGAACACCTGCTTCTGAAAGGCGCTGTTCTCGTACGTCTCCAGAGGGACGAAAAACAATCGTCGGATTCCTCCTTCATCCCTGCATCCCTCCTCCCTCATCCCTTCTGCCTCATCCCTTCCGCCCGAACTGGCCGCCGCATTGGCGGAACCCGAGGTCCGGCCTGGGCGGGAGCTACTGCGCCTGGGGCGAGGGATGGGCCGGCGGTTTTGGCTGTTGCTGGCTGTCGGCCTCACGCTGCTGGCCGGCGGCGTCGTCCTTGAAGCCGGCCTGCTGCGCGGCGTCTTTGAGCTGGGCCGTCTGCTCGGCCTGGTCGAACAGCGTTTGCTGGCCCTCGGCTGCCTGGCGGGCTTCGGCGTGGTCCTGCTATTGCTGGAGCTGACGGTCTCGGGCGGCCTGGTCCGGCTGGGCCGCCGTCTGGAGATGCGTCTGCGCGCCGCCGTTTCCTCGAAAGGCTGCCGCGTCTGCACGACCGCTATTTCCAGAGTCGGCCGATCTCGGACATGGCCGAGCGCTGCCATGCACTGCACCAGATCCGGCTCGTGCCGCGTCTGGCCGGCCGGTTCGTGCGGGCGGCCCTTGTCCTGGTCCTCACGGTCGCGGCGCTGGCGTGGATCGACCCGCATACCATTGCCGCTCGCCCTGGCCGGGGCCGCGACTGGCCGTTGTGGTGCCGCTGGCCCTGCTGCCGCTGCTCCAGGGGCTCGACCTGCGCGTTCGCACCCACGCCGGCGCCCTCAGCCGCTTCTACCTGGACGTGCTGCTGGGGCTGACGGTCGTGCGCGCCCACGGCGCGGAACGAGCGGTCCGCCGGGAGCACGAGGGCCTGCTGGTCGAGTGGGTCCGGGCCAGCCGGCGCACTCTGCTGCTGGCTCATGGTCCTCGAAGGGTTCCAGGCCGCCGCCGGCTTCGGGCTGGCCGGCTGGCTCCTGTTCCTGCACGCCGGCCGCGTTGGCGAAGCCGGCAGCATCCTGCTGCTGGCCTACTGGGCCTTGCAGCTGCCTGTGCTCGGGGAAGAGATCGCCCTTCTGGTCCGCCAGTATCCGCTCTACCGCAACGTGACCCTTCGCTTGCTGGAGCCGCTTTGTTCGGAAGGGATGAGGGATGAGGCGGAAGGGATGAGGGATGAGGCAGAAGGGATGAGGGATGAGGGAGGAGGGATGAAAAAAGCGACGTCGCCTCATTCCCTCAACCCTCATCCCTCATCCCTCAGCCCTCATCCCTCTGGCGTATCCCTCGCGCTGGACGCTGTCACGGTGCGTGCCGGCGGCCATACGCATCCTGGACGACGTAAGCTTGTCCATCCCGGCCGGCAGCCACGTCGCGGTCGTCGGCATGTCCGGAGCCGGCAAATCGACGCTGCTGGGACTGTTGCTCGGCTGGCATCGCCCCACGGCCGGCAGCGTCCACGTCGACGGCGAACCGCTGGACTCCACGCGCCTGGAGCGGCTGCGCCTGGAGACCGCCTGGGTGGACCCGGCCGTGCAGCTCTGGAACGAGTCGCTGCTGGACAATCTCCTCTACGGCGCCGGCCCCGAGGCGGCCGCATGCCCTGAGTAAGGTGATGGAGAATGCCAACCTCGTGGACGTCCTGGGCCGAGTGCCTGAAGGCTTGCAAACGAAGCTGGGCGAAGGAGGCGGCCTGCTGTCGGGAGGCCAGGGACAGCGCGTCCGCCTCGGCCGCGCCATGGTTCGTCAGGATGCCCGCCTGGTGCTGCTCGACGAGCCGTTCCGCGGCCTGGACCGTGAGCAGCGCCGCGGCCTGCTGCGGCGAGCACGCGCAGGTGTGGCAGAAGTCCACGCTGCTGTGCGTGACCCACGACGTCGGCGCGACGCGCGACTTCGAGCGCGTGCTGGTTGTAGAATCCGGCCGGATTGTCGAGGACGGCTGCCCCAGGGAACTGGCCGCGCAACCGGAGTCTCGCTATCGCGCTCTTCTGGATGCCGAAGGTGCGGTGCGCTCCGGCCTGTGGGCGAGCACTTGCTGGCGCCGCCTGCGCCTGGAAGAGGGGCGTCTGACCGAGACGACCCCAGAGCATGGCAGTCCTGCCGGCACCCCCGCGGTGGGCGGCCGATTGGCCTCGCTCAACGGCAATGGACGCCATTAGCACAGGAAGCCTCGGCACTCATGTATGCCTCGAAGGATCATCCTCAACGCTGCTTTTCTCCACAACTCCCCCCCATGGATCAGGTCGGCAACAACTCGGCGACCGTCACCTCGATTTCCACGCCCGCCGCCAGAGAGAGCTTCAGGACCTGGCCGGGATGATAGTCCGTGGCGCGTGGCATAACTTCCGGTACTCGGGTCTGGATTTTGATAGACTTCGATCTGGTTGTCCACCAGGTTCACGATCCAAAAAACGGGAATTGCGGCGGTTGCGTACAGCCGTTGCTTCGTAGTGCGGTCGAAACTTAGAGAACTGTCCGACACTTCCATGACGCCCGCTATGTCCTTGGGACCGGGAAGTCGATGATCGTAGTCCGCCGGCTTCCCTCGGATGATGGCCAAATCCGGCTCCGGTTCCTGGTCGTTGGCCAGTGTGACTGGAAGCTGGCTATGCAGATGATATTCGAGATCCTCGACGCGGTGAAACTGCCGTTGCAAACGCTTAACACCGGACACGTGCCGTGGTCCGTGGGTCATTGGATTCCCCCCTTTGTCCGACCGATCCTTGCGCACCAGAAAACCATCGATCAACTCGATGGGATCGCCATCGTGCAGGATGCCTTGTTCGATCATCTTGTGATACTGATCGACAGAAAGCGGAGCCAAGCTTGGGGCCTGGCCCAATACGATTTGATTGAGAATGCTCATTGTCCTGCACCCATATTCGAAGCCGTCTCTACGCCAGCAATTTCTCTAGACTCCTTCGACCCCTCTTCAAAACAGCGTTGCGCAATCTGACGCCGGCAATGGATAGCCGCGACGAATCAGCGATTGATCGTAAATCTGGGCAATCACTTTTGCATCCGCTTTCGCCGGCGCCACCTTGCCAAGGTATGCTACCACAGCCTTCAAAAGATCCGCTTTTGTCGTGGCCTGATCCCAGCCGCCGTGGTCGGGCAATGGGACCTCCAGTTGATCTTGCAGATCCATCAGAGGCTCCACAACATAATGGAGCTGTTTGGTAACCTTCTGCTCGAAATCTAGTATCTGCCGTCCACATTCAGCCAGGGAAGCACCACAATGGCTGCACACGGCGGAAAGCGACCCTAAATCGGCGACGCGCTGGAGTTGCTCCGTCGTGCACCTGGGACAAACGACTTTGACAGGGTCCGCATATCGCATTGGTGCAACCTCAAGTGAACTCTGCGCCAGCAGCTCATTGCGCCACGCCGCGGGGTGAGGTACTCCGAACCCCGCGGGTTACTCTGCCCGTTAACCCGCGGGGTTCGGAGTACCTCACCCCGCGGCGTCGGAATCTTCCTCTGGAAAGGGGGGCCTTGTAGCTCCATATCCAGGCATCCTCCTGGCCAAGAATATAACAAAAAACGTTGCCTTGGTGCTTGGGGTCATCAATGGCCGTAAAGGAACCGTCCCGTCCCCAGACTCGCCCCGGCAACTCGCCTCGCGAATCGCATGAGAAGACACCGTTTTGCATAGTCCCATGATTTGGCGAATTACGGACAGATCGTCGGGGAGTTCCACCTGCACATGCGCGTGCATCCCTGAGACGGAGATGGCCAGGCAGGCGTAGCTAAGTTTTCGCAGTTTTCGAGGATAGCGCAACCTGTAATCTGAAAAACCAGGGAGTGTCTTTTGTCCTCGCCCTGGCCTCAGGCGTGCTCGCCTTGAGCTTCATTCTCGCGATTACTCCCCTGCAATCGACTATCACATTTTTGATTGGTTGGATACCCTCCCGGAGATTGCTCGCGCTGGTGTCGCAGCGCCGTCCTGGAGGTGGCCTCTGTGCCCTTCATGGCTTTGATTTATTTCGTGATCTACTATTATTTGCCCAACGGAAAGGTTCCCATCGCGCGGGTTCTTCCCGCCGCCATCGCCACGGGGATCTTAACGGTGGCGGAACGATCGATATACTTCCCTGACGCTCCCGATGTTTCGTTTTCGCGAGGTTTACGGCCCCTTTGCGTTGTCCGTGACTTTGCTTTTTTGGGCATATGCGGGCGCCATGATATTGCTTTTCGGCGCGCACCTCTCCGCCCACGGGTTTATATTGCACGAGGATATGAAGGTCACGCCCGCGCCGAATGGGCCGCAACGATGGGGAGGTGGGAAGGGTAGCGCGGAGCAGATCTATAGGTCGATGGCTTAACGTTGCCCATAGAAGACGAAAGCCGCGAAATCATGTTTGAGCCTGCGCGCAGCGCCTTGGAGTGCGGTAGCAGCAGCTACCGCCTTTCTCTGCGTTTCCGCAGCATAGTTCGAATGGACTGGGCGGAAGGCGGTAGCTGCTGCTACCGCACTCCAAGGCGGCCATCCGGTCGCAGTGGGTAAAGGAGTCCCCGCTCCGCGGCTCACTACGTCGGGTTAAGGTAGCTGGTATGCGGCGAGAGCCCACCTGGTGCTGCACGCCAAGGATTGAAGGTAAGAGAGTTAATAGCGATGGGAAACCGGCAGCAGATCCAAGAAATCTCGGGCGCGTTGCGCATGACTCTGGAAAAGGCCCGCGCCGAGTATGGGGCGGCAGTGCGCAAGGTCCGGTGGGGCGACGGGCCGGTCTACGTCTGCGGGGCAGGGGATTGCGCCGCCTTGGGCGTGGCGGCTGGGTATGCTTTCGAAACGTTTCTCGGCTGCCCGTGGTGGCGCGCCCGGTGGAGGTTTTCCAGAGCTATGGTCTCTCCCTCCTGCACCCGCGGTCAGTGCTGGTCATGATTTCGGCCGCGGGAGAATGGCCGGAAGCCCAGGAACTTGCCGCAGAGTGCGCTAAGAGCGCGGTTGCACGCTGGTCGCGTTGACCAATACTCCCGACAGCCCGCTGGTGAAATTGGCGGATCATGTTTTCCTCATTCGGGCCGAAGGTGAAATGGAGTCACCCGCCGTGACGGTCTGTATGCACGCCGCCCTCAATTTCCTGGCGTTCGAAGCCATGCGGGTGTTGAAGAAACCCAAGCCATGGTGGGACTTGGTGGATAAAGGAATTTGATCAGTTACCGGAAAAGCTCGATTGGGTGTTCACGCAGCTTCCGTCGGTGGTCCGCTCGGTGGCGGCAGAGGTGGCGCGCCTGCCCCGGCTGAGCATCGTGGGTGGAGGGTTTTACCACTATCCCGCCTGGCAGGCGGCGCGGCGAATGCGATCCCTGGCCGGCCTTCCGGTAGAGGCCGTTGAAGCCTCGGAGTTTTTGAGCGGACACGCCCACTTCGCCCGGCGTGACGACGCGATCCTGTTTCTTTCCGGCTCGCATTCGAAAATCAAGAAGCTCCTCCATCGCTGCGCTGCCCAAGCGCGGATGAATGGCGCACGGGTGCTTTCCCTGACGGACAGTAACGATCGCGACCTTGCCGAGGGCTCCGACCTGGGAATCTTAATCCCTTCGCTACTGGAAGCGCCGGCGTCAACGCTCACGATGTTTATGCTCGAGTGGCTGGCGATGGAAGCCCTGCGCGCGACGAAGCCATAGGAGATCCTCAATTTGCTCGTTTTTCAATTTGAAGTTGACCTGGGTGGCGTCGAATTCCGGGCCGTCAACGCAGGCGAACTGCTGCTGTTGTTACGCGGCAGCCGCCGCACATTCCGGTGCCATCCACCATGATGGAGTTCAGGCTGACCATGGTCTTGATCTGCTCCGGGCCGGTCATTTTGGCGACGGCGCGCATCATCGGCACCGGGCCGCAGGCGAGCACATAATCCAGCTTCTTGGCGGCCATAATTTCTTTCAGCTTGTCGGTCACCAGGCCTTTGTCGCCGTAGCTGCCGTCGTCGGTCACGACGTAAGTTTCGTCGCTGACCGCGCGGACTTCGTCTTCCAGCACCATCAACTCTTTGCTGCGCGCGCCCACGATGGAGATGACTTTGTTCCCCGCACGCTTCAGCTCGCGAGCCGTCGGATAGGCCATGGCCGTACCAACGCTGCCGCTGACAACTACGGCAGTGCCGAAGTTCTCGATCTCCGAGGGCTTGCCGAGCGGACCAACGACGTCGAGGATCGAGTCACCCGCCTCCAGCATGTTGAGCAGCATGGTGGTTTTGCCGATGGCTTGCACGACGATGGTGACGGTGCCGGCCTCGGGATTGGCGTCGGCAATGGTCAGCGGGATGCGCTCACCGCAATCGTCCAGCCGCACAATCACAAACTGCCCCGGCTTCTGCTTTTTGGCGATGCGGGGAGCCTTGATGACAAATAGCTTGATACCTCGCGCCAGGGGGCGCGTTTCCACGATCTCGTACACGGGTACCCTCCGTATTTGATTCTGCTGGGGTATGTACATGTAGTCTGTGGCATACGTCACATGGCAGGCGGACATGGCGCACAGGGCAGCGTCGCGCTGCAATACTCCGTTCGAACCGCGACGTTCAACTCGGGGCCATTGTTATACTTCCATTCTGATGCTCAAAGAAATCCTGGAAGAAGGCCGAATCCTCACCGACCGGACGCTGGAGCGCCTGCTGCCGGCGGCAGAGCAGTATCCCTCATCGATCCATCAGGCCATGCGGCACAGCGTGTTTGCCGGCGGCAAGCGCCTGCGTCCCATCCTGTGCATGGAGTCCGCGCAGATGATTGAGGGTTGCATTCCCCCCGGCGTGGAAGAACTGGGGGCGGCGCAGGAGATGCTGCACACCTACTCGCTGATCCACGATGACCTGCCCGCACTCGACAACGACGACCTGCGGCGCGGGCTTCCCACCTGTCACAAGGCGTTTGGCGAGGCGACCGCCATCCTGGCCGGAGACGCTTTGCAGACGTATGCCTATGAAGTACTGGCTAAGCTGCAATGCAAGGCGAAGGCGCGCGTTGCCATCATCGCCGAGGTCGCGCATGCAACCGGAACCATCGACGGCATGATTGGCGGCCAGGTGATGGACCTGGAGGCCCAGCACACGCGTCCCGACGCGAAGACGCTGGAGTACATTCACCGCTCCAAGACCGGCGCTCTGCTGACCGCCAGCGTGGTCACTGGCGGCATCTACGCGGGAGCCAGCGCGGAGCAGATTCAAAGCCTGCGCGAGTTCGGACAGAATATCGGGCTGGCGTTCCAGATTGTCGATGATGTGCTCGACGTGACCCAGACATCCGAGCAACTAGGCAAGACTGCCGGCAAAGACAAGGCCGAACGGGAAGGCGACGTATCCTGCGCTGTTTGG
The DNA here is from genome assembly GCA_963707765.1 of uncultured Gammaproteobacteria bacterium. Lineage (GTDB taxonomy): Bacteria > Pseudomonadota > Gammaproteobacteria > Steroidobacterales > Steroidobacteraceae > Bog-1198. Next base: position 68,032 of record CAVPQZ010000004.1, read on the forward strand.
GATTGACGCCTCGCTGAAGAAGGCGGATGAGCTAGTGGCCAAAGCTTCCGCGGCACTGGATAGCTTCGGCGAGCGCGCGACCACTCTGCGGGAGATTGCGCATTTCTTGGTGGAGAGGAAGAAGTGAGGCCGGTGCACTTCAACCTAAGCCTCCCAGGGATTAATCAGCGGTACGCCAGCATCTTCGAAATGCGTTACGTTGCGCGTGGCGAGACTGGCGTGATGACTCAAAACAATGCCTGCAATCATGGTGTCGCGCAGCTCAACTGACCGGCCTTCCTTGCGACGCGCCGCCATCAGTTCGGCAGCCCGCTGTGCCGCCTCGCTGTCCAGCGCAGCAATCCTGCCGTCAAACTTACCAATCAGAAGTTCGAACTTTTCCCCCAGTGCCGAGCGACGCTTGCCTGCAGCCATGATCTGTAGCCCAAAGTAAAGCTCAAATACGGTAATCGAAGTCGTCCAAATCGATGTCCGGGGTTGCCGGTCTAGCCAATCCTCGACCTCCTTTTCAGGCACATCACGCATCAGCGCTGAAAGCACATTGGTGTCCAGTACGATCATTCGTCGAACTTTACGGGCTCAATTGTGAATCCGCGCAGCTCCGGAATGTCCTCAGTGAGGCCAACCCCTTTAAACAACGCAGCGATCGCCGTGCCCAAACCCTCGGAGGACTCGGATTCGTCTTTAGCTGCATTGCGCAGGATGTCCCTGACCTCCTCCTCCATACTGCGACCATGTTTGGCCGCGCGCCGCTGTAGCCGCTTCTTAACGCTGTCTTCAAGGTTGCGAACTACTAGCTGGGCCATCGACGACTCCTTTTCGATATCATGATATCACACTTAGATGGACTGCACCGGCACCATCAGCAAGTCTTCCACTAGCCCAACTTCCTTCTGCACAAAGGGCTCGGCGTACTGCACTCCGGCGAGCACGCCGTAGTAGCCGGCCATGGCGGCGACGCGTTCGCGGATTTCCGCTTGCCGCGGAAAAAGTCCGCTACCCGCTGCGTGATCTTCATACTGCGAACGATAGGCCATCAGCGCGGCAAAGCGCGTTTCGAACTGTGCTGAGATGTCCACCACGAATGTCGGCCGAACGTCGGCATAGAGGCTGGCATAGATGATCTTGAAGGGGCGATGCGGCGGCTCGTCCAGAACCAGCTTGGCCAGTCCCGCCAGAAACGCCGCTTCGTAGCCCAGCACCGACGCCGTGGCATGGTCAGGATGACGCGCCTGCCAGTACGGCAGGATGAGCACGCGCGGACGGAGTTGGCGGATGACGCTGGCGACATTCAGACGGTTCTTGTAGGTGTTCTCCACGCGGCCATCGGGAATGTCGAGCGCATGTCGCCAGCCAACTTTGAGGATGCGCGCCGCTTCGTCCGCTTCCAGGGCGCGGTCCTCGACGGTGCCGCGCGTGCCCATCTCGCCTTGGGTCAGGTCGAGGATGGCGGTGCGATGGCCGCGCTCGGCCATCTTGAGCAGCGTGCCGCCGCAAGTCTGTTCCACATCGTCGCGATGCGCGCCGATGGCAAGGATGTCGGTTTTGAAGTGGTCGAACATCGGCGCTAGAGCCTCGTGGCGACGGCCACGCCGTCGCGCAAAGGAATGATGGTGGTGTACCAATCGGGCGAGGAGTAGAGCAACCGGTTCAGCTCGACCACGCCTTCGGTCGATTTGTCCGGCTCGCGGCTTCGGCAGACTCGGGGTTGCCCGCGGCGTAAGCGACTTGACCGCTCCACAGGGTATTGTCGGTGATGTACAGTCCGCCTTTGCGCACGCGCGCCGCCGCCATGTTAAAGACGCGCGGATAATCGTGCTTGTCGACGTCGCAGAACAGAATGTCGAACTGCTCCTTGCGCTCGGAGAGCAGCTCCAGCGCATCGCCAACGTGAACTTCGATGCGGTCGGCCACGCCTGCCTGCTGCGAAGTAGCGCCGGGCTTCGTCGGCGTTCTTGCGGCTGCCGTCGGTGTAGTGGACCTTGCCGCCTTCGCCCACCGCTCTTGGCCCACCAGATGGTGGAGTAGCCGATGGCCGAGCCCATCTCGAAGACAGTCTTCGCCTTGATCAGCTGTGGCGTATTGGTAGAAGAGACGGCCGACCGCGGGGCCGACGATGGGAATGTCGCGCTCCTTCGCCTGGCGCTCCATTTCCTGCAGCACCGGCTCGCGCGGCGGAAGCATGGCATACAGGTAGTTTTCTACGTGTTCGTCAGTGATGTTAGGCATGGTAGTTAGCAATCAGCACTTAGGGAAGATCTGAGTTAAGTATTGCTTTACAAAGGACGTCCTTCAGGCGGTCCGCAAGGTCGACCATGCACCCGGCTTTGGCCAAGGACCTCGGCAGTGCTAACAAAGTCTCCTACAGTTAGCCAGAGGTACTGCTTTGGCCAAGTGCTAAGTGCGAGATTCACAATGTTTGTCCGGGTTTCATTTCCAGTATCTCCGGGCCACCCGGACCCAGCAGCTTCCTCAAATCGTCTGGTCTGCCAGTCAACATTGGAAACGTTCCAAAGTGCATGGGTATGACCGTTTGCGGTTGAAGCAGTTTGCAGGCGTAGGCTGCCTCGCGCGGGCCCATGGTGAAGTGGTCGCCAATCGGCAGCAGTGCAATCTGCGGGCGGTAGATCTCGTGAATGATCTGCATGTCGCTGAACACCGCAGTGTCGCCGGCGTGATAGAGCTTCACACCACCCGGCAGCTCCAGCACATAACCGCAAGCCTCGCCACCGTACACCATGCTGCCATCGTCGTCCTCAATGCCGCAGGAGTGGACCGCATGCACCATGGTGATCGCAATGCCGGCGACGGTCTGCGTACCACCCTTATTCATGGGCGACATCAGTTTTGCGCCTTTTTTCGCCATCCAGGCACAGAGTTCGAAGATGCCAACCACCACGGGATTATGCTGCTTCGCGATCTTGACGGCATCGCCGATGTGGTCGCCGTGGCCGTGCGTGCAAAGCATTACGTCGCACTTCTTCACCTCTTTTTCGTTCTCTGGACAGAGAGGATTACTCAGCCAGGGATCGACATAGACTAACGGTTCCATCCTCGGTTTCAATGCGGAAGGTCGCATGGCCAAGCCAGGTCAGCCGGTTTCCTTGCAGATTCATTTTGCCTCGTACGAAATTAAAGTGCGCCGAACTAGATTGCAGGAAAAGTTAGCGACCGGGGAGAATTCTAGTGGTTGACCCGCGCTGCCGCAACTGACGAACTAATGGCAGGGACAGACAGAAGTCCTATAGGAGCGCGGTAGGCTGCCGACAAGGTCTTGCCTGGGCTAGAATGTTGCTGTGCCACCACCAGCGTGGCGTCCGAGCAAACCTTATCGTATGCGCGCTACGCGGACATTAACGGTTCTCATCTTGTTTGCGATGGTTGGCGCAATGCTGCCTGTCATGTGTCTTGCGCGGCCAGCCGGAATCGCCGCAGGTACCCGGCAGCATGCCGCGTGGTTGTCACACCCACCATACGCCCGCGCATTGTCCCGCCCGCAGCTGTTGCTATACCCAACATCCGCAGCCGGCGGCGGTAAAGACGAGCGGCCACGCCTCGCGTGGTTCTGAGCGCCATGCAGGGACCGACTGCGGGGCATGAGGTCGTCGAGTCCGCCGATCGTTTTACTCCTCCAAGTCGGCGTCGAAGACTCTTCTCCTCCGCTCTCCACCGTGCTTCGCATCTGATTCGCTTCCCTTCGTTTCACTCTTGATTGCGGACGCACCGGCGGCCGCGATCGACATTTCCTTTCTTCCCCCAGTTCGGAGAGTGTAGTGCGCTTGCCAAAGTGTTGGTACATCGGAGGCTTTGCCTTCTACTTGATATACGCGGCCTGCGTGGATACGCACGCGCAGCAACAACCGATCGCGGTTGGGCGGGAGACCTCCACAAGCGCAGACCCGCAGCCACAAAACAGCGCGTCCAGCCGGCAGCCTGACAAGAGCAGGCAAAGCAGCCCGGACATGCCAGAACGCAAATGGCAAAGATGCCGGTTGCGGCGATGAATATGAGCGAGGAACCTAAAGCCTTGCTGGAGGAAATCGAGCAGCACGCAACGTCCGGCACCAGCGCCGAGCCGAATTCCACTCCGGTGGCGATGCTCATGACCATGAAGGGCAGTTGGATGATGATGTTTCACGGAGTCGCCTTCCTGAACGCGCAGCAGCAGACGGGCCCACGCGGCTCCGACAAAGTTTTCTCGACCAACTGGTTAATGCCGATGGCGCAACGGCGCCTGGGACCAGGGACATTCACGGCGCGAACCATGTTGAGCTTCGAGCCCGCCACCATCACTGGCCGCTACTATCCAGAACTGTTCCAGCAAGGCGAAACCGCCTTTGGCAAACCCGTTGTCGATGGCCAACATCCGCATAACTTCGTCATGGAGCTGGCCGCGCTTTACGACCTGAATCTGGGTGAGCAGAGCCTGCTGTCGTTTTACGTTGCGCCCGTGGGCGATCCCGCAATGGGCCCGACGGCCTATCCTCATCGCGCTTCGGCGTCAGAAGATCCACATAGCCGCGCTGGGCCACCACCTGGAGGACTCGACCCACATCTCGGACGACGTAATTACGGTGGGCTTGACCCATAAGATCCTGCGCCTTGAGGCGTCTGGATTCCATGGACGAGAGCCAGATGAGAATCGCTGGACCATCGAAGCCGGCGCGATTGATTCCTGGTCAACACGGTTGACCGTGCAGCCCGGGCAAAACTGGAGCGGACAGTATTCCTTCGCCCACTTAACCAGCCTGGAGGCCCTGCAACCCAAAGACGACGTCCAACGAATGACGACGTCGCGTTATGTACAACCGCCCGCTGGCACACGGCAATTGGGCAAGTACGCTGATTTGGGGGCGCAATCGCGTGCTCCAAACCGGACTTGTATGGAACGGCTATCTGGCGGAGTCAACGCTGCAATTCGCGCAAAGCAACTACATCTGGGGACGGATTGAAAATGTCGATCGCACCAACGAATTGCTGCTGAAGAACGAATTCGAGCCTCCGGACTTTCAGGAGAGCATCATTGGCCGGGTGCAAGCCTATACCGCCGGTTACGATCACGATTTCGAGCTGGTCCCCCATCTGGCAACCGCTCTGGGCGCACAGGTCACGCTGTATTCCACTCCCGCCACGCTGACAGCTTTGTACGGAAGTCATCCTGTTGGCGTTGTGGCATTCGTGCGCGTGCGGCCATCCGGCAAGCGGCGCTGAAGCCCGAGCACAGCTAGCCCCGCGACCGCTGCTATCATGAAGAACACGAGTTCGAGCGTAATGTCATCCGTCACCCCACAACCGTTGGTTCCCGCGACGCTCGATTCCTATTTGCTTGAGGTCGCCGACGCGGTCAACACCACGCTGGACCTGAACACTCTGCTGCAGCGCGTGGCGGAGATGCTGAAGCGCGTCATCGACTACGAAATCTTCGCCATCCTGCTGCTGAACGAGAAAACCCAGGAGCTGCGCATCCGCTTTCAGGTCGGCCATCCGCCCGAGGTCGCCGAGCGCATCCGCATCAAGGTTGGCCAAGGCGTCACCGGACAGGCGGTGCAGCGGCGTACGAGGCGGTGCTGGTCAACGACGTTGCGGCGGAGGAAAACTTCATCAACTCCGCTCCCGGCGTGCGCTCTGAGCTGGCGGTGCCGCTGATCGCCAAGAACAAAGTCATCGGCGTCATCGATGTCGAAGCCGCTCAGCCCGGCGCCTTCACGGAAGAGCACAAACGCCTGCTGACGCTGTTCGCCTCGCGCATCGCCATCGGCATTGAGAATGCCCGCCTCTACACGCGGGTGTCGCGGCAGGCGCGGCAACTCACGTTGCTGACCGAGATCAGCCGCGAACTGACCTCGATCCTGAATGTCGATCAGTTGCTGAAGCGGATTGCCGATCTGCTGACCCGCATCATCGACTACCAGATGTTTTCCATCCTGCTGCTCGATCGCAACCGGGAGCGTGCTGCAGCATCGCTTCTCGCTGCGCTTCAAGGAAAGCGTGCAGCTCAAGACACGAGATTCCGCTGGGCGTGGGCCTGGTTGGCTATGCCGCGCAGCATGGCGAGGCAGTACTGGTGCCGGACGTCAGCAAGGACCCGCGCTACATCCCGGCGAATCCCGAGACGCGCTCCGAGTTGTGCATTCCGCTGATCTACAAGGACAAGGTCATCGGCGTGCTCGACATCGAGCACACGCGGCGCGGACTATTTCAACGAAGACCACGTGCGCATCATGACGACCATGGCGGCGCAGGTTGCCATCGCCATCGAGAACGCGACGCTGTACGAGCGCATCGCCCGCCAGGAAAAGCGCCTGGAGCAGGACCTGGCGCTGGCGCGCGAGTTGCAATTCCGGCTGCTGCCGCCAGAAGCTGCCGGTGTTCAGACATGCGGAGGTCGCGTCGCGCTTCGCGCCCGGCGCGCCAGATCGGCGGCGACCTCTACGATTTCCTGAAATACAGTGGCCATGGCGTGACCGGAATCGCCGTGGGCGACGTGAGCGGCAAGGGAGCGCCGGCTGCGATTTATGCGGCGCTGGTCAGCGGCATCGCGCGCTCGCACGCGATGGAAGAGCCAACCGCTGCCGGAATGCTGGAGGCCCTGAATCTCTCGCTGGCGGAGCGGCCCATCGATGGCCAATACGTCTCGATGATCTATGCCATCTGGGACGACAACCAGCAACAACTGCAGCTGGCCAACTCCGGCCTGCCGCGGCCGATCCGCTGTCGCGGCGGCAAGGTGGAGGAAATCCAGGCCACGGGCTTGCCTATCGGCCTGTTCAGCCACGCGACGTACGATGAGCTGAATGTGCGCGCCCGCAAAGGTGACGTCTTTCTGTTCTTCAGCGATGGCATCCTGGACGCCACCAGTTCCAAGGGCGAGATGTTTGGGCGGCATCGCCTGGAGGCGATCGCCAAGGCCAATGCGCATCGCAGCGCCGAGGAGTTGGTGGACGCGATCTTTACCGCTGTGTCTGACCACGCTGAAGGCGTTGAAGCCTTCGACGACCAGACCATTGTCGCGCTCAAGGTGAAAGGACCTTCGCCCAAGAAGTGAAAGCCAATCAGCCGCAGCAGCGCCCGCCTGGCTTTACCTACCTCCGAGAAAAGCAGCGCATCGGCAGCTCCGATCGCGAGCTGCACGCGGAGGCTGTACCGCTGGCACGACTGGCAGCGCGCTATCGGCACGCCGTTGTACGTGTACTCGGCTGCGACCATACGCGAGCGCTATCGCCAATTCGATCTGGCCTTCCGCGGCTGCGAGCACACCATCTGCTACTCGATCAAGGCGAACTCGAACCTGTCGATTCTGCGGATGCTGGCGCGCCTGGGAGCAGGGTTCGACATCGTGTCCGGCGGTGAGTTGCAGCGCGTGACTGCGGCTGCGCCAAGAGTTGTCGCCAAGGTAGTTTTCTCCGGAGTCGGCAAGCTGGCTGAAGAGATTGATCAGGCGCTTGCGGCCGGGATCCTGCTGTTCAACGTCGAAAGCGCCAGCGAGTTGGAACTGCTGGCGGCGCGGGCGGCACATCATCGCAAGCCAGCTCAGTTCGCTGTCCGTGTAAATCCTGACGTTGCGGCAAAGACACATCCTTACATCTCAACCGGCTTGCACCAACATAAGTTTGGGGTTCCGTGGCGTGACGCGACGGCGCTTTACCGCCGCGGCACAGAAGAACGCTGGCTGAAGCCAGTCGGCGTCAGCGTGCACATCGGCTCGCAGATCACCGACGTGGATCCTTTCCGCGAAACCATGGAGCGGGTGGCGACGCTGGTGCGTTCGTTGCGGGACGCCGGTCTCGACATTCGCTACGTGGATGCAGGCGGTGGGTTGGGAATTTCCTACGACCACCATACCGCTTCCGACTTCTCTGGCCAGGTCAAGCGATACGCCAAGGCTCTGATGCAGCCGCTGAAAGATCTGGGCATGCATCTGCTGTTGGAGCCGGGACGGGCGATCATCGCCCCGGCGGGAGTGCTGCTAACCCGCGTTGTTTACCGCAAACAGAATGACGGCAAGCGCTTCGTTGTAGTGGACGCGGCGATGAACGATCTGCTGCGGCCCTCGTTGTACGACGCCTACCACGAGATTGTGCCGGTCATAATCAAGCCGGGACGCAGGACCAGAGAGAAAGCCGACATCGTTGGACCGGTCTGCGAGAGCGGAGATTTCTTTGCTCGCGATCGGGAGATCGGCGAGTTGGAGGAAGGCGATCTGCTCGCGATTCTGGACACGGGCGCGTACGGCATGTCGTTGGCCTCTAACTACAACACCCGGCCACGCGCGGCTGAAGTTCTGGTGGATGGCAAGCGGGCGCGGCTGGTCCGCAGGCGGGAAACGGTGGCCAATCTTCTGGCGCCTGAGCAGGCGTAGCACTTCGGTTCTTGGGTGGCCTGCCCACTTCTGTCCCACCCTCGTGACTCTCTTGGGTATTTCTAATTTTGTTGATTGCGTTTGGCGGCAACTTGTCCTATGCTCGCAGACCACTGGGAGAGCCCATGCAACCAAATCGATCTGACGCAGCCACTTCCACTGCAGTCTGCCTCTGGTGTTATTCCCAATACCTGAAAAGCACAAGCCGGGCTCGTGACGGACAGACCTTTTGCTCCAAGAAGTGCGAGTACGAAGCGCGCTTTTGGCTGCACCAGAGCATAAAGTCCGAGAGCGAATAACAGGGGCGCGGCTCCAAGCCGCGCCTTTTTCTTCGGCATATCCCGCGCCTGGCTTGCCGACACGATTGCTTACGGTAATGCCTGATCTTACCCGCTTTGACATTGCCAGCCTAAGCTCTTTGCTATCAACTCATTAAACCGTAATCCAAAATTAAGTTGACTTGCTTCTGGAAGACGCGATACTTATGCGGCGTCGAAGGCAGTGCAAGGGCCAACGTCATTACGCGATTCCGACTGCAGCATCGGTAAAGGAGGCTCATTATGACAATCCGGCCGCGCTTCAGGTTTCGCCTACCGTTTCCCGCATTCGCGTTCGCGATGCTTTGTGCGCTGGCAATGATCGCGACCCAGCCGGCACAAGCCCAAACGTTCAGCGTCATTCATTACTTCAGCGGCGAGTCGGACGGAGAGAATCCGATTGCTGGCGTGACTGTTGCCGGCGCCGGAAAGCTCGCCGGAACGACTTCAGGTGGGCGCGGTTCGGTCTTTAAGCTGACCCAGAACGGTGCGAGTTGGACCTTGGACCCCTTATATGACTTCACCGGGGACCCCACTAACGGCCCGGTTGCCGGCGTGGTGGTCGGCCCGAATAGCGCTCTGTACGGCACGACGACAGCTGATGGAGCCTATGGGGCAGGCTCCATATTTGAGGTGACGCCACCGCCAACGGCGTGCCACACGGCAATCTGCTATTGGACCCAAACCGTACTGCACTCCTTTACCGGAAATCTAGGTGATGGCGAGCGGCCCCTGTACGGCAGTGTGATCTTCGATCAGGCTGGCAACATGTATGGCACAGCGGAGGAGGAAGGTGGGTTTGACTGCGGGGTGGTATGGAAGATGGCGCCCTCGGAAAGCGGATGGACGGAGAGCGTTATCTACAACTTTACCGGGGCGGCAGATGGATGTAACCCGTCTGCCGGTGTGACCTTCGACGCAGCCGGGAATCTTTATGGCACAACTTATCGAGGCGGAATCGGCGGAGGCGGGGCAGTCTACCAATTGACGCCCTCAAATGGCGGCTGGGCGGAGCATACACTGGCTGGTTTCAACGAAAGTACGGGATATTATTCCTCTGCCAGCTTAATCGCCGACCAGTCCGGTAATTTCTATGGAACGACGGAGCTTGGCGGTCCTAACGGTTGGGGCACGGTGTTCGAGCTCAGCCCGTCGAATGGGGGCTGGAACTTCTCCCTGGTCTATGGCTTTAGCAAGTGTGGTTCTTATCCTGGTGTGAGGCTGGGCCCGGACGGCAATCTATACGGCGTATGCGTGACCGGCGGAGCTAACGACGACGGGTGGGTCTTCGAGATGCCACCGAATTGCCATCAAACGTGCGCGGTCAACGATGTCCATGACTTTGCCGGCACCGACGGTCAGTACCCTCAAGGTGCCGTGGTCTTCGACGCCAGCGGCAATCTCTATGGCACGACGTTGCAAGGCGGACAGGGCTGCTCCGGTTCCGGAGGCTGCGGTGTGGTTTGGGAGATCACGCCAAACTAAGAAGACGGGCTTTTGCGTTTTGTACTAACCGTCTTATATCGCCATCATACGTAATGTCGGCGGGGCTGAGCCGCTATTACCGTTGCCCCCATTTCAACTTGTTGCGCAGAGCGTCGAAAAACGTCCGGCGGACGCGCAGCAGCTTCACGGAGTGTTGTGCCCGGCGGCACAACAGGCGGTCGCCTTGTTGAACCGGCATTCCGACCTGTCCGTCAATGCTGAGAAACGCCTCTTCCGCGCCGGTTTCGATGCGCAGCTCGATCTGCGCTTTGTCGGTCACCACCAGCGGGCGATGGGTGAGCAGATGAGGGCAGACCGGCGTCACCACGAAGGACTGGACACTGGGCATCAGCACCGGGCCGCCCGCCGCCAGCGAGTAGGCAGTGGAACCGGTTGGCGTGGCGATGATGACGCCGTCCGCCTTGTAGTTGAAGGCGAGGGCGTCGTCGATCAGCAGATCGAAATCCACCAGGCGGGCGATAGCGCTCTTGTTCACTACCACGTCATTCAGGGCAAAATGACGGGCGATGGCTTCATCGTTGCGAAATACCATGCAGTCGATGACCGCGCGTTGTTCTGAAGGACAGGTGCCGGCGTCGACCGCCTCGAGGGTGGCATACATCTCGTTGAGCGGGACCTCCGTAAGGAATCCGAGCGAGCCCAGATTGACCGCCATAATCGGCACGCCTTCACGGGCCACGGCCCGCGCCGCCGAGAGCAACGTTCCATCGCCCCCCAGCACGAGCGCAAAATCCGGATGTTTGTCACCCATGTTCTTGCGGACAACTACTTCTTCTGCGTCGATGTATTCCGCGGTCTGTTCGTCGACGTAGAGCTTGTATCCGCGCTCGCCGAACCAGGCAAACAACGCAGGCAAAATCTCTGCCAGTTCAGGCTTGGACGGCTTGGAGATGATGGCGGCTGATTTCATTGGGGTAATTATTCACCACCCTTCGGCTTCGCTCAGGGCGGGCTCCGACCCGGAGGTCACGGAGTTTTTATTTCACCACAGAGACACCGAGACACAGAGAAGAGCAAATTCATTTTCATTTTCATTTTCTTGGCCGGCTAGGGTGCTGCGCAACATGGCTCCGATCCCGATGCGGCCAATACTCCATCAAACCGGGACAATGTGGCTCCAAAATCTAACCAGACTCTGAACCCATGCCGAGGTCCTCAGCGGCTAAAGCCGCTGTCATTTGTTCGATTCTTGCGGACCGCCTGAAGGCGGTCCCCTTCAAAGCAATACTTATCGGAGTTTTCTTAGAAATCGTAAAACAACAAAAAACTCAGCGCCTCTGTGCCTTTGCAGTGAAAGGATTCTTCCGTGCTCTCCGTGACCTCCGTGGTGAAAAACCAAGTTGCGACTGCCAGTGTAACGCGATTTTCGCGCCTGGCGTCGAGGCTCAGGAGAATCGGGCATGCAGCAGAAACTCACGGTTGCCTTCGGTGCCCAGGATTGGGGAGTCGATGACCTCGATCCCAGCGCCTCCGAGTTGCTGCACCGCATGCACAACTTTGTCGGCCGCTGACTGCTGTGCCTGAGGATCGCGAACGATACCGCCTTTGCCCACTTGGCCACGGCCCACTTCGAACTGGGGCTTGACCAGGACGACGAGCTGAAAATCCGCAACTGCCGAGCGAACACAGCTTACGACGGCCGGAAGAACGAGGGTCGCAGAGATAAACGACACGTCCATCGCCACCAGGCTGATGCGGATGGGATCGCCGCCCGCCCAGATTTGTTCAGGGGCGAGATAACGCGCGTTCGTCTTCTCCAGCAGGCGAACCCGAGGGTCGGCGCGCAGTCGGGCGTCTATCTGGCCGTAGCCGGTATCGACTGCGATCACCTGCGCTGCACCCGCCTGGAGAAGGCAGTCAGTGAAGCCGCCGGTTGACGCGCCGACGTCCAGACAGGTTTGATCCGCAACATCAACGGCCCAATATTCGAGGGCGCGCGCCAGCTTCAGTCCGCCGCGGCTGACATAAGGCATGTCATCGCCGAGAAGGCGGACGGCGGCATCGCTGTCCACGCTGGCGCCGGCTTTTTCCAGCTTCTGCTCGTTCACCAGCACTCGGCCTGCGAGGATAAGCGCCTGCGCGCGTTCGCGCGAGGGCACCAGTCCGCGCTCCACCAGCAGTTTGTCGAGGCGCAACTTCACGGCGACAGACTAGCACGAGGCCATGGCGCCGCAGTGTTTTGCAACCGGGATCTCGTGTTTGCGAAAGTCAGATCACGGTTCGTTTTCTTCCGCACCCGGTTCAGTGCACTTTGTTAGAGATTGTGAATTTATGCTACTTAAGAGGGATAGGCCGGCCTTTTCCACAGCGTTATGCACATTTGTGTTGAAAACTCTCACGCACTATTCATGAAGTCGGCAAGGGAGTGCAACTTGGCGCCCGACGAACAGGTGCGACTCGCCTTCCGCGATCGAAGACAGCATTTCCATCTGCGATACAATGACGAATCTTCCGGAAGCGAGCAAAATGGCAACCAGGGTCAGAAGTGAGTCGCGATAAATCTTCGCGCAAAAGCCAGTGCGACGAAGGCGCCGCTGGCGTCAGCAGCGCCACAAACCATAAGCAGTAACGGCTCGTCCGCCTCCAACGGTGAGACGCTGCGAAAACTTCATGCAGCGTTGCTGCGATGCCGTTTGGCGCAAGAGTTCGCGCGACAAGCGCACCCGACCGAGTATGAGATCGCCATAGGTCATGAGGCGGTGACCGCTGGAACAACCGCGGATCTTGGCGCCGAGGACACGATCGCGGCGTCTCCTCGCAATTTGGCGGCGCTGGTTGCGAGGGGATTGCCGCTCGAGAAGCTGCTGACCGAGCGTGACGACTATCTTTCCCGGCTCGATTACTCGAGCTTCCCTTCCCGAAGATGCCTTCAATCTGGGAACCGGCATTGCGCTGGCCCACAAGCTGAACGGGAAGCAAAATGTTGTGGTCGCATTCTGCGAGAAAGAGATCGCGGCGCTCGACCCCTGGCATGAAGCGCTGAAGTTTGCCGGAGTCCACAAGCTGCCCATTCTGTATGTGGTGAGCGGCGCTCCAGATGAAATGGCTTCCGCTGGTCAGCCCGCGTATCTGGAGCAGTTCAGTTTCATGGCCCGCGACTATGGCTTTCCCGGCATCGTGGTCGATGGGCGAGATGTAGTCGCAGTCTGGCGCGTAGCGCAGGAGTCGATCCATCGCGCGCGCAACGGCGCTGGAGCAACGCTCATCCACTGTACGACGGAGTCGGCCCGCGATCCGCTGGAACACATGGAACACTACATGCGAAAGCGGAGCGTGTGGGACGACGAGTGGAGGAACCAGATCGCCGCCCGCATCAGCAGTGAGTTAGAAGTCTTGTAAGGGTGCCGAATTGCTCCTGCGCGGAAGGCGGCGCCATCCCCGGCGTGTCCTTCCTTGAAGGGGCACGGCTTCAGCCGTGTCGTTAGTCGCACAACGAGGTGTGGCCTTTAGGCCCTGAGGGTCTTGCTCCCTCAGCGGCTAAAGCCGGATTCTTGATCTGGCTTCAGCGGCACGCCTGAAGGCGTGCCCTTTCAAAGCAGGGTCGACCTAATTGCGGGAACAGGGGACTTTACAGCTTCTCGTAAAACTCACATGCCGAGCACGAAATGTACATTCCGCCGGGAATGTTGCGCTCGCGGTCTTTCACGCGCTTGACCACGCGGGTAGGCTTGCCGCACTTGGGGCAATCGGTGCTCTTGCTGGTATCCATCACCTTCTTGCGGTCTGCGGTTTTTGCGATCTTGGCCATCTTCTTCTCCTGAACACTACGAATTCTTCCGCAGACTGCTGCGGTACCAATGTCTACTTGGGCTGGAGTTTCGTGAGATCGAAGCGGACGGGCGCGGCTGCGCGCTGCACATGTCTGCGGCCCACGCTCCTCCATCCATCTCGCGCAACAGCGGCGCAATCGGGTACCCGGGAGCGGCTTCGACTGCAACGGGAAATGAGGCGGGCGCGGTTGATGCGCCGTTCTCTACTCGCCTGGTAGCAAAGTTATTTTACATGAGCAGGAGGGGGCGTGTCGTCGATGCGCGGCATGGGCAGGTCCTTGCCGTCAGTGTGCAGAACCATCGCGGTCACGCGGCCGGAGCTGTCGAGGTCGAAGCTGTATTCGTCATCGGCAGTCCTGGAGAAGAACTGCCGTTCGCCTTCGGCGCCAAGCTCCTGCTTCGGCTCGTCGTTCTCCTGAACGAACAGCTTGTTGCCCTCTCGCGTGATCGTCGAGCACGACCTCCGGCGAGAAACGATAGCGGCCTACATACTTGTCCAGCAATTTCGGATTGAGCGTGACTTCTTTGTGCTGCTTCAGCGGGGGGCGCGGTGGCAGCTGATCGTAGGGTGTGAATCCTTCCCACTCGATTGGCGTGTAGCTATTGTGCAGCAACGTCTCCAGCAGCGGCTTGTAAATTCCCTCACCATTGGAGCTGTTGGTCATCATCAGGATTCCCGTGCTCGACTTGTCGAAACAAACGGTGTAGTGCCGCCAGCCCTCGTCGTGTCCTTCCTTGAAGAACGCGCGGCCATACGGAGTGAAGTAGAGACCCCAGCCGAAACCGTAGCTCAGGCCGATGGCTTTGTTTTCGGTCGTGGTCTCCGTGTTGAGCGATGGGAACTCATGTTTTGACAAGATCTCGATCTGCGGGGTCAGCATCTGCTCCAGAGTTTTCTTGTCAGGGTTGCGGCCCTGCAAGATCGCCTGGAGGAAGTTCGCGTAATCGTGCAAAGTCGTCTGCATGGAGCCGGCCGCGTCTGCCGTCTTCCGACGCTCGGGACCGAGCGAGCGGCCATATTCGTCATAGCCGTTGGCGAAATCGGTCTCGAAGCGCTCTTCCCAGACCATGCTGGTGCGGGTCATGTTGTCAGGCAGGAACAGCCGCTCGCGCATCAGTCGTTGATCGGCTTCTTAGTGATGGTCTCGACCACGAGTTGCGCCAAATCAATACCTTCGCCGGAATAGGCGAAGCGCGATCCCGGGCTGGAAATTGATGTTGAGCTTGTGATCGTCGTTGAAGGCGCGCCAGTTGGGAAAACCAGTGGTGTGGTCGAGGCACATGCGCAACGTGATCAGCTTGTAGCGTGGATCGCCGGCTAGATCGGCGTAAGCGGGATACTCCGGCAGCGGCTTGGGCAAGATATTGATAAACAGGTTTGTCCAGGTCGAGGACGCCTTGCTCGACCAACTCCATCACCACCGTCGCAAACGCAGCCTTGGTGAGCGAGGCAGCCGTCATTACCGAGTCGGGCGTGAGCGGCAGGTTTTTTTCTTTGTCGCGAAGGCCGTAAGTTTTCAGATACGCAACTTTGCCGTCATTGAAGATTGCAATTCCGACGCCAGGCACTTCGGCCGCGTTCATCAGGCGCGTCACCGTAGCATCGATGTCCGAGGCGGAAATCGTGCTCCCGTCCAGGCGTTTAATCGAGGCCTGCTGAGCGGCCAACGCGGAAGCGGACATCAATACCAGGATCGTCGGAATCCACAACATCCGCAGGGTGGGCCCGCGCCCATGTCGCTTCCGGGGCGATACTACTCGGTTGCAGATTCTTGCCATTTCGATCCGCAGGCGTGACACTTCCATCTCTTTCGCGGCACAGGAATGGGAACACCAATCCACGCTGTGGTGTACGCGATCGGTTTGTTCAAAGTTTCGTAGGAGACGTCCCGCGATTGGCATTCAGGACAGGCCGGCTGTTGATACGAGCCCGCTCCCTCGACCTCGAACTCCTGGAGCATTGGCTGTGCCAGCAGCTCGGCTGCCACATCCGCATCTTCCGGCCTGACGCAGAGCTTGATTCCGCCGACCAGATTCGAAATGAACCAGTCCATGCGAACCATGTTGTCGTCGGCAAGCACGGACTCGATGCCGGCCGATTCGAGCGATCCCTTGGCGAGCAGCGCCTCGGGAAGATCTCGAAACTGCTTCACTACGATGAGATCCTCCCATTCGATCTCGTCGCCTGGGCCGTCACGCTCCGGAATGTTGAATTCGAGTTGTCGCCGATCTCGCTCCGCCCGCAAGGATTGCCGTGCCGGGTCGGTCAGCTCGGCTCCCTCGCGCGCAATCGACTCTAACTCGCCGTCCGACATCCCTGCGTAGAGATCGACCAGCCGCTTTCGCTCCTGCTCTGGATCGGGTATGTCCAAACTCCTCTGTATGCCAGCTGCAATCCGCTACGCGCCCCCCTTGGCGAAGTCCTGCGTGAACTCCACCAGCGAGCGCACCGGGACGCCCGACGGCCCCTTGGCGATCCACGGCTTGTTGTCTTCCATCCACGCCACGCCCGCAATGTCGAGATGAATCCACGGCGTGTCGCCAACAAATTCCTTCAGGAACATGGCTGCCGCGGTCGCACCGGCCCAGCGTCCGCCGCCCGTGTTCCTGATGTCGGCGATGTCAGACTTGATCAGCTCGCGATAGTCGTCTTCCTCCGGCAGCCGCCACATCTTCTCGCCCGACTTCGCCAGCGATTGATTGAAGCGGTTGTAGAAATCGTCGTTGTTGGAAAACACGCCGGCGTTGACCATGCCGAGCGCGACCACGCATGCGCCGGTCAGAGTTGCCGCGTCGATCAGGTGGGTTGCGCCCAGCTCACGCGCGTAGTGCAGGCCATCGGCCAGCACCAGGCGGCCTTCGGCATCGGTGTTGATGATCTCGATCGACTTGCCCGACATCGCAATCTGCACGTCGCCCGGCTTCTGCGCCTTGCCCGATGGCATGTTCTCGCTGGCGCAGACAATGCCGATCACGCGCACATTCGGCTTCAGCTGCGCGATGGCCCGCATGGCGCCGATCATCGCCGCGCCGCCGGCCATGTCGTACTTCATCTTCTCCATGCCTTCGCCGGGCTTCAGGGAGATGCCGCCGCTGTCGAAGGTGATTCCCTTGCCCACCAGGCCAAGCACGCGCTTCTTGGGTGCGCGCTCCGGCTCGTAGCGCATCACAATCAGCCGCGGCTCTTCGTCGGAGCCTTGCGCGACGCTCCAGAAAGCGCCCATCTTCAGCTCTTTGATTTTGTCGGGACCGTAGATCTCGCAGGCCAGCCCGAGTTCGTCGCTCATGGCTTTGGCGCGGTCGGCCAGGATGGTCGGCGTCATGCGATTGCCGGGCTCGTTGACCAGGTCGCGAGTAAAGTTCTGCGACTCGCCAATGATGCGGCCCTGCTCCATACCTTTCTTCAGCGATTGCTGGTTCGCGCCTTTGGGAGCGACGATGGTCAGCTCCTCGATCTTCTGTTTGGTGCGATCACTGCGGTAGTAGTCGGCATCGAAGTTGCCGACCAGCGCGCCTTCCACGATGACCTTGGCGGCATCGTCGATCTTTGCCGGCATGACCAGCGCGAAGCTCGTCAGGTCTTTGGCTTTGACGTTGCGGACGGCTGCGCCGGCCAGCTTGCGCAGGTCAGAAGAAGAGAACTTCGCAGCCTTGCCGCCGCCGATCAGCAGCAGACGTTTGGCCTTCAGGCCTTCCGGCTTGTGCAGAAGCGTGGTCTCCATCGCTTTGCCGGTGACTTCGCCGGAGGCGATGAGGTCGGCTGCGGCGGCGAGAACGGCTTTGTCGTCGGTCTGGAGCTTGGGATCGTGCTTGTCGGATTTGTCGCCGTTGTTGGTTGCCTCGGCCGCGTCGAGTACGGCGACGACGAGGCATTCGGTTTCGATCTGCGAAGGTGGTGCGGTAGTAAGAGTAGTGTTCATAGGTTTGATTGCGTTGTCATTCGCAAACTTCGATTATCCCATTAATGTGTCATCCCGAGCGAAGCGCAGCGCCGCAGAGCCGCCGCGCTACACTGTCATCCGCTGGAATGCCGCAGGTCCGTATATAGAAAATAAATTGGGGTCAGATTCAACAGTCCCACAACTGCCGGTTTGCCCGTCATCGGGCCGCAGGCGGCAGAGAACCTCCAAATCGGCTTTCATGTTCGGGTTGTAGGGCTACCGTGGCTGGCCCCGTCGCAGACTCCACAGTCCGCGCGCCGAGAGGATGAAGGTGAAGCCCCCGAGCCCGCCGAGCGCCCAGAGTGTCCAGACGAAGAAGAAGCCGCCAGTGGACTGGGCGATCTCGGGGTAATGTTCCCCCCTCATGTGCATGACGGGCATGGCTGCCGCGAACAACCCGACGAGCAGCATGATGGCGTGCCCCGATCTCCGTTCGGCGAGCACCAGCGTCCCGTACAGCAACACCACGAGAACGGCCAACGCAATGTTGGAGGGCTCGGCCTTCGATATCCCACGGACGATGTCGTCCGTAATGTGAAGCGTCAGCAAGAGGATCGAGAGCAGTGACGCGATGGTTAACATCGTGTTTTGTTTCATTGGATATTCTCCTTATAGATTTGTGTGTGCCCCTCGGTGAGGCACATGACGCACAGCTCCACGATCACCAGGACGATTCGTGTCAGGCGTTCTCTTTTCACATTGACCTCATTTGAGCGAATTTTGTTGCGAGCGCGGCAGCGGCCCACGCAGAGGATTCACAAACTAGCATGCAGGACAGGGAAGCAAAAACAAAATCTGCAATGGAGCTGCTGATCCATCGCGTGGAGATACTCAAACCACAGTCAAACCGTCGCGAACAGGCGATTACGCTCATCGAACCTGCCGGTTCGCGTTCGGCACGGCGGCCTCCAAACGCATGGATCGTTTGGGTACATTTTTGAGCAATCCGGTAGTTAAGAAGAAGTGATCCCAGCTTCCGGTTGGCGGACCATCCTCTCCGAACTAACTGCGGCTTCAACCCCTGACCAGGTCCATGCCTGCCAAACGATGATCGAGGTGCACACCGTCTCGATCGTCGCGAAGAACACGTACGCTGGAAAAACGGGGTCGCGAAAGTCACCGTTGGTCAGAGGCAGAACGAAGGTCAGGAAACCGTTTACCAGGGTCAAAATTGTACCCGCGATGATATTCGCCAGCCGGTTCGCTCTAAACGGAAGCAGTCGACACGCCACAATCATGGCGATGGGTATTTCCATCAAGACCGCTGAACCCATCAGGGCCCATGGTGGGAGATGTGGGGCTGAATTCGGCGAGCCAACGAAAGCGAACAGGGCAAGCACGTCCGCATACAGGTAGTTCAATAACGCGAAGAGCCAGAATAGAGACAACCGCTGCTTTGTGTCATGCATGTCAACCTCCGCGGACTAATTACGGTCCCGCGGCGGAATAAGTTTCACATGCAGCAAAGAGATTGTGGCGTCAGTCGGCGCTATCAGCGCCATATCACAACTAAGGAAACTCTGATTAAGTTCTGGCCTCGAAGGGGACGGCCTTCTGGCCTTGAAGGGGACGGCCTTTAGGCCGTCCGTAAGAACTGCAAAATCAATGCGGCTTTAGCCGCTGAGGGACTTCGCTGTGACTTAATCAGAGTTTCCCTAACTCTTCCTGCTCCGTGCCATCGCCTCTTTCGCTTCCTTGTCGGCGGTTTTGCGGCGCTCGGTCTCGCGCTTGTCCCAGTTCTGCTTGCCCTTGGCGACGGCGAGTTCCACCTTCACCCGGCCATTGCGAAAGTAGAGCCGCGTGGGAATCAGCGTCAGTCCCTTCTGCTGGGCCTTGCCCACTAGTTTGTTCAACTCATTGCGATGCACCAGCAGCTTCCTGGTGCGCAGAGGCTCGTGATTGAAGATGTTGCCGTGCTCGTAGGGGCCGATGTGGGCGTTGATCAGCCAAAGTTCGCCATCCTTGACCAGGCCGTAAGCGTCTTTGAGATTCGCCCGGCCGCCGCGGACCGACTTTACTTCCGTGCCCCGTAACGCAACGCCCGCCTCGAATTTTTCCAGCAGAAAGTAGTTGTGGGAGGCGGAACGATTGACCGAAGCATCGCGCTCGCCGCTGGCGACAGGGTCGCGGCGGCCGGCGGGCTTCTTGGGCGGAGGATTTTGAGGTGGTCGGGCCATGGTGGCGTGCAATAAGTGTAGACGGTTAGAGGCTGGATGAAAAATTCGGCCGGCGTTATGTGTCGCCGCTCGGCCACCTCGTGATGAGGCCGCGTGAGAACTATGCCGTCCCTACGGGACTCGCTTCCTTTTTCCGCCCACCCAGGACTACGCTGCGCTCCGTCCTGGGCTAAGCTGAGTCGTCCCGCACGGCGGGACGGGAGCATCATTTGTCGAGGCCGCGTGGCGAAGGCCTGCATTTCAGGCATCGTTGCCGACGAGCGCCGCCACCCCCTGCATTTTAGGCAGCTGCGGCGAACAGCAGACGCGACGCAACTGAGGCCCCGGCTCGCGCGGCTCTGATCCATCGGGGACAACCAGAGAGGATGCTATATGCCCGTAACCGTGAGCGTGGTAGTGGCGTTGAAGCCGAGGTAGACCGCCGATGATCGTCGTGCTTCCCGAAGCCACTCCCGTCGCCAGTCCGGTGCGCGGAAATGGTGGCCACACCCACATTGCTCGACGACCAGGTGACAACTCCGGTCAAGTCCTGCTGAGTGCCATCAGAATAGGTGCCGGTGCAGGTGTACTGCTGGGTGCCTGCCACGGAAAGCGTAGCCGCCAAGGGGCGCGATCGCGATCGAGGTCAGGGTCGCAGACGTGATGGTCGCAATCGTCTGGGTCGAACCCTCCTGATAGCTCGCATTGATGATCGATATGCCGGCCGATACTCCCGTCAGCAGCCCAGCGGAGTTCACGGTAGCTACGGCAGGTTTCGAGGAAGACCAGCTCACGCCCGGGGTCACGTCGATGTGATTTCCGACCGCGGTTGTGCCCGTCGCCGTAAATTGCGTGGTCGAGCCCACCTGCACAGTCGGGTTCGTGGGCGACAGCGCTAGCTGCGTCACGGTGTCATTGGAAACAAAGAAACCACCACACGAAACCAAAAACAGACATAAGGCGACCGCGCCGGCTTGCTTGATACAAATTCATTTCCCTATTCTAGCCTCAAATCGCGTCCGCTTTACAAGCGGCGCTTTTCATATCTGGCAGTATTTTATTCGGCAATTCGTGGCGCCTGAGTTCCCAATAGTTTCAGCCATCGGCTGCGGGCGCAAGCAACGCTTCCTAAGCATGGTTCAGGCGCCCTGCGTCAGGCACGAATCATGGATGCTAACACACGATGAATGCCTCCAAGAGCAGGGCCTCCGGATGTTATAATCGCGCGATTAGCACTAAGTCCGTTCCGTCCGCTAAGGCAAGTTGGGTTGGGGACGAGTACCATGCTCACGTTTGACGTGGGTCCAAGTCTTACATCCGGAGCCTGGCTCTCCGGCCGCACGGAGGGAAAGGTCTGGTCCGCATACCCGGGGTCTCAAGGAACGTGATGAAACGCTTTACCGGTGTCTTGGCGCTGCTGCTGGTGTTGGTGGCAGCTGCCCTCGCCTCCACAGATAAGCAAGCCAAGGCCCTTTATGACAAGGGTAAGCAGGCGGAAGCCCGCCAGGATTACATTTCAGCCTACAACTACTATCACCAGGCCTACCAGCTAAAGCCGACCGATCTGACCTATCGTTCCTCGTACGAATATGTGCGCTTTCTGGCTGCGGCGGCCTACGTTCACAAGGGCCAACTGCTGATGAACAGCCGGCAAATTGCAGGAAGCGCTGACCGACTTCGAGCAGGCCCTGGCCATCGATCCTTCCAGCTTCATCGCGCAACAGGAATCCAATAAAGTCCGCCAGCTCTTGCAGAAGAACGCGAATCCCGGCGCTTCGCTGCCGCCGAGCACGGAATCGGAGCTGGACAAGCGCCTGGAACAGGCGACCGGCCCGGTGGAACTGGCGCCCATCTCGCAGACGCCGATCACCTTGAATCTGACCCAGGATTCGAAGACGGTCTACGAAAGCATTGGCAGGCTGGCCGGAATCAACGTTCTTTTCGACCCCGATTACACCTCGCGCAAAATTCACGTCGACCTGAACGGCGTGACCCTCCAGGAAGCGCTGGTGATCACGGCGCTGGAGTCGAAGACCTTCTGGCGGCCGGTCACTCCCAACACAATCTTTGTGGCTGCCGATACTGCGGCCAAGCGCAAGGAACTGGAACAGAGCGTCATCCGCACTTTTTATCTGAGCAATCTTTCCCAGCCCAATGAGTTGCAGGACATGGTCAACATTCTGCGGACGCTGCTGGATACGCAGCGCTTGCAGCAGTTTCCTTCGCAGCAGGCGATTGTGGTGCGGGGCACGCCCGACCAGATTGTCATGGCCGGGAAGCTGATCGAGGACCTCGACAAATCCAAGCCTGAAGTGGTGGTGGAAATTGCCATCATGCAGGTTACGCGCGACAAGCTGCGCAACCTGGGCATCAATCCGCCGGCCAGCGTCAGCATTGCGGTGCAGGAATCTCCCGGAACCACCACCACGACCATCGGTGACACGGCAACTCCGGCAACGGGTGGAACGGCTACCACCTCGACCTCCAACACCGGAACAGATCAACCTGAACAGCCTGGCCCACCTCAATGCCACCAACTTTGAGGTGACCATTCCGACGGCGACGGCGAACTTCCTGATGACCGACAGCAGCAGCAAGCTGATCCAGCAGCCGGAAATTCGCGCCTCCGACGGGCAGAAGGCCTCGCTGAAGATCGGTGAGCGCGTGCCGGTGGCTACCGGATCGTTCCAGCCCGGCATCGGCGGCGTCGGCATCAACCCGCTGGTCAACACCCAGTTCAACTACATCGATGTCGGCGTCAACATCGATATCACGCCGCACGTTCATGGCATCGACGAAGTGACCCTGAAGATGGCGATGGACATCTCGGCCGTCGACTCCTACCAGAACATCGGCGGCATCCAACAGCCGGTCATCGGGCAGCGCAAGATTGAAAACGAGATCCGCCTGAAGGAAGGCGAAGTCAACATTCTGGGCGGCATTCTGGAGAGCACCCAAACCAAATCGCTGTCGGGCATTCCGGGACTGGCTTCGATTCCGCTCTTCAGGTATCTCTTCTCCGAGGAAACGAAAGAAGTCAACGACAACGAGATCGTCTTCATCCTGATACCGCACATCGTGCGCGCGCAGGACATCAACCCGAGCAACATGAAGGCCATCGACGTGGGCACGGCCAATACGATTTCGCTGCGGCGTGACAATAGCCCGCCGCCGAGCAATGCGCAGCCGCAGGGCCAGCCGGGTAATCCGCCGGGAGCGATGAATAATCCGGGCACCGGAACGCCGTCAGTCCAGCCACAAGGCAGCGCTGCACCGCCTTCGGCTCGGCATGCAGCCAGCCGCCGCTTCGGCGCCCATGGGAAGCGCGATTGTGAGCTTCGATCCGCCAACTCTCGATCAGGCGGTGGGTTCGACCTTCACCGTGAACGTGAATCTGGCCGGCGGACAGAATGTCTTCTCCGTGCCCTTGCAGATCATGTACAACCCGCGCGTCCTGCAACTGCTGAACGTTTCCAACGGAACCCTGCTTTCGCAGGACGGGCAAACCGTAGCGCTGGTGAATCGCGATGACAGCATGGCGGGAATTCTCCAGGTCACGGCCTCGCGGCCTCCGGGGACGAACGGGATTTCCGGCGACGGATCGGTGTTCACCCTGACTTTCCAGGCCGAGCTCCGGGACAATCGACGCTGAGCATCAATCGCGCGGCGCTTGAAGAACGCCGCCATGCAAACCACCCCGGCCAGCGGCTCGCAGGCGATTGTGACCGTTCACTAGGACAGCCGTCTAAATGACAGTGGGAAGCGGTTCGAGGCAGCTCGGAGGAGTTCGAAAAACATTCCCTCGCGGGCTGAGCCGCTGTGATGCAAGAATAATGCCGCATCGGCACGATGAAGTCGTGCCCTGATACAAAGCACTTCAAAGGCGATTTTTTCCGCAGGGTGTGAGGTCGTGCCCGGATACAGGCGTTGAAAGCGGACTCATTTCAGCGGCCTTGAAGCCGTTTCCCTTCCAGCGTCACGACCTGCCAGGAATCTCCAGAAGGATTAAAATTACGACAGTGCTCGTCAGACATTCCAATCGCGCGATGATTGTTCAGGAGGCCGATCCATCGGCCAACGGGCCATCGTTGTCGCGTCTGCGGAAGGTTGGCATCCGCGGCTTCACCATGGTGGAACTGCTGGTCGCCATGACGATCCTGATGATCCTGACGGCCGCGGCCACGCCGGTGGTCCACATCGTCATCCAGCGCAACAAGGAGCGCGAGCTGCGCCGCGACCTTTGGCAGCTGCGCGACGCCATCGACCGTTACAAGGACGCAGCCGACCGCGGCTCGTTTCAGGTGAAGGTCGACAGCCAGGGATATCCTCCCGATCTCGAGACGCTGGTGAAGGGCGTGGATACCAACGGCAAGAAGATGCGCTTCCTGCGGCGCATCCCGATTGATCCCATGACCGGCAAGGACGAGTGGGGCTTGCGCTCGATGCAGGACGACCCTGACTCCGATTCCTGGGGCGGACAAAGCGTCTTCGATGTCTACACCAAGTCCGAGGGCACGGGTCTGGACGGCACGAAGTACAAAACGTGGTAGATCAACCCATGCGACGTTTTCGACCAGCGCGGCTTTACCCTGATTGAGTTGATGGTGGTCATCAGCATCATCGTCATCCTGCTGTCGCTCGCCATCCCGAATTACTCATCGTCCATCCTCCATGCCAAGGAGACGGCGCTGCGCGACGATCTGTACACCATGCGCTCGCTCATCGATCAGTACACGCTGGACAAGCAAAAAGCGCCAACGTCATTGGACGACCTGGTGCAAGCCGGATACCTGAAGCAACTTCCTAAAGACCCCTTCACCAACTCGCGCGAATCGTGGGTACCGGTCAGCGACGAGAGCATCATGTCGCCCGACCAGACTGAGCCCGGCATCATCGACGTGCATAGCGGCAGCGACCAAAACTCCAGCGAAGGCACCGCTTATAGCTCGTGGTAGGAGCTGCCGGAAATCCCACCGGGCTGCGGGAGGTCGGAAGAGCAGATCCCTCACCGGCTGACGCCAGTTCGTGATGACAAGAATAGAGGACCTACACGGCGTACCTAAAAGTTGCGCCGCCTTCAAACTCCCTAGCGCTGGAACCTCATCTCTACCGTGATCTGAACGGGGACGGGGCGACCGTCTTTCTCCGCCGGCTTGAACTTCCATTTCTTCACCGTGGCGACGGCGGTCGTCTCGAAGGCTTGCTGGTCGCTGCGCAGGACGCGGACTGGCTCCACGTGGCCCTTCGTGTTTACGCCGATCAGCATGACAACAGTGCCGCGCGGTTCGGCGTCAGCCGGAAGATCGGGAAACTTGGGATCGGGCGCGGATGTTGCCTTCGGCGGCTTGATGCCTTTGGTGACGGGCTGGAAGGACGCGAAGGCGGGATCGTCGGCAGGCGAGGCGAGATCGTCGAGGATGAGTCGGATTGCGCATTGTTGGTCTGGGCCCAGGCGTGGCCGGGCAGAAGAAGCAGCGAGATCGCAAGCGCGATCAGTGAGAGCAAGCGCATTCCAGTAGTCCCTGAGAGTGATGAACGGCTGAGTCGATTTTATTAAAAAGCGAGATCGCGCGTTCGGATTGCTGCGTATTGTAAACTGGTTGTACCGGTCCGACTCCCTCCGTTTCGCTGATCGAACGCGGTTTCCCCAAGTGTTTTCCGCAAAGCAGGAAAGGAAAGTTTTGAGCACGAGTCTTCGCAATATCGCCATCATCGCGCACGTGGACCACGGCAAGACCACGCTGGTGGATGCCATGCTGAACCAGAGCGGCATCTTCCGCGCCAACGAGAGCCACGTCGAGCGCGTGATGGACTCCAACGAGCTGGAGCGCGAGCGCGGCATCACCATCCTCGCCAAGAACACCGCCATCTTCTATCACCCTACGCCGCAATCGGAGATCAAGATCAACATCGTCGACACGCCCGGCCACAGCGACTTTGGCGGCGAGGTGGAGCGCGCCCTGAAGATGGTGGACGGCGTGATGCTGCTGGTGGACGCCAGCGAAGGTCCGCTGCCGCAGACCCGCTACGTGCTGAGCAAGGCGCTGGAAGCCAAGCTGCCGCCGATCGTGGTGATCAACAAAATCGACCGGCCCGACGCGCGTCCGCAGGAAGTGCTGAACGAGGTTTACGACCTGTTCATCGATCTCGATGCCGCCGAAGATCAGCTCGACTTTCCCGTGCTCTACACCAACGCGAAGACGGGAACGGCGACGACCGATCTGAACAAGCCCGGCGAGAACCTGCGGCCGCTGTTCGACGCGATTGTGAAGACCATTCCAGCGCCGACGGGCGATGCCGACGGGCCGCTGCAAGTGCTGGTGGCCAATCTCGACTACAGCGACTATCTGGGACGGCTGGCGATTGCGCGCGTCTTCAACGGCACGCTGCGCACCGGCGAAGACGTTGCCATCGCCAAGCGCGACGGCTCGATGGAGAAGATCAGGATCACCAAGCTGTTTTCCTTCTCCGGACTGAAGCGCACCGACATCGTGGCAACCGAGTTGGGCGACATTGTCGCGGTCGCCGGCGTGACCGGCATCAACATTGGCGAGACCATTACCGACGTCGAGAATCCTTCGCCGCTGCCGGTGATCACCATCGACGAGCCGACGATTGCCATGCAGTTCATGGTGAACACCTCGCCGTTTGCGGGACGCGAAGGCCAGTACGTTACCTCGCGCAATCTGCGCGACCGGCTGCAAAAAGAGCTGCTGACCAACGTCTCGCTGCGCGTGGAAGAGACGGAGAATACCGACTCCTTCACCGTGATGGGACGCGGCGAGTTGCAGCTGGCGATCCTGATCGAGATGATGCGGCGCGAAAGCTTCGAGCTGGCGGTCGGCAAGCCGGAGATCGTGACCAAGCGCGTCGATGGCAAGCTGATGGAGCCGATGGAGCGGCTGACGGTCGATGTGCCGGAGGCGTTCGTCGGCGTGGTGATCGAGAAGCTGGGCGCGCGCAAAGCGCAGATGCAGAAGATGCACAATCACGGCTACGGGCGGGTGCGCATGGAGTTCGTGATTCCCAGCCGCGGGCTGATCGGGCTGCGCAGCGAACTGCTGACCGACACGCGCGGCACCATCGTGATGAATTCGCTGTTCGACGGCTATACCGAGTGGCAGGGCGATATCCCACATCGTGTGACAGGGGCGCTGGTGGCCGACCGCGCGCGGCACAACCACAGCCTATGCGCTGTGGGGACTGCAGGAACGCGGCGAGCTGTTTGTCGGGCCGGGCACGGAAGTTTACGAAGGCATGGTGGTGGGCGAGAATTCGCGCGACAACGATCTCGACGTGAATATCGTTCGCGAAAAGAAGCTGACGAACATGCGCTCGTCCACCGCGGATGAAGCGATCCGGCTGGTGCCGTTCAAGAACCTGAACCTGGAGCAGGCGATCGAGTTCATCGCCGACGACGAACTGGTGGAAGTGACGCCGAGCCATCTGCGGCTGCGCAAGAAGATTTTGCAGGCCAACCGAAGGCCGCGGAAGAATGCGCAGCCGGCCGCGGTAGGAAGTTAGGCAACCGACAGAACAGAGCCATGCGAGCCGACCCGGTCACAGAACGCGAAGTGCTGGCCGTCCTCGAACGCTACGGCGAGGCTCTTCGCAACAATGACCCAAAGGCCCTGATCGGCGTCTTCACCGGGGACGAAGACACGATGCTGATGGGTGCGATTTCCGGGGAATTTGCCGTTGGGGCATCGCAGGTGGAAGAGATGTTCGGCCGCGTCTTTGTTGAGCCGCAGCACATGTCCATGACGTGGGACCGGGTTGAGGTCTTCTGCTCCGGCGAGGTGGCGTGGTTTGCCGCCGATGGAGCGCTGGTGGCCTGGGACACTCGTATCGCATATCGCCTGTCGGGAGTTCTGGAGCGGCGCGATGGCCAATGGAAGCTCGCCCAGTTTCACGGGTCGGTGCCGCCGTGATGAAAAGCGGTTGTCAGTTGTCAGTAAGAGTCCGCAAAGCGGACGCAACAGTCTAGCCCAGCGCGAAGCGCTGGGTTTACTTTGTTATTGAGTCGCAAGAGTGCCGTAGGCAGGGGAGCTTCCTACCCGAAGACGAACCTCGGATCGTATTGAATTCCCGATCTCTGAAGCAGCGCCGTGAACTCTTCTTCGAAGCTTCGGGTGCGATGGGGTTCCGCTTGGTTTGCGATGTACTTCGTCACCGTCTCTCGTTGTGATTGACTCACGCTAAACGCGCCATATCCTTGCTGCCACTGAAAGTCCCTGACGGTCTCGCGCAGCCAACTCGAGGTTTTTGCCTTCAAGTCCTGCATGGCTTTACCCAAGGTGATTGTCTGCGGCAACAAGATGAGCAAATGCAGATGGTTCGCCGTACCGCCGGCGGCGACAACGTGAATGCCCTTGGCGTGCGCAAGACCCACAACGTAGCGCCAGAGTTCCTCGGGCTTGCGGATCAGATTCAGCCGGTCTTTCGTGCTGAACACGCAATGCACCAGGTTATGCGCGCAGGTATGCGACATACAGTGGAGCTTACTGGGATACAAATATGGTCGTCGGTGATGGTACGCACGCAACCATGTTCGCCTATGCCGCCCCTACGGGGCTCGGATGACAAACGACAACGTTACCCAGCGCTTCTCCACCCCAATCCGCGCAAAGGAGGCGCGGCTTGGGGACCCCGGTTGCGCGCTGGGCTAGACTATGACGTCCGCTACGCGGACTGGCATGATCGGCAAAACATTTCCTAGCGCGAGACATTTTTTGGCGCTTCGGGTGGCAGCTCGCCCTAGCCAAGAGCAAGTTACAACGAGGCACCCCGGCGGAAGTCAGTTGTCAGTTGTCAGTAAGAGTAACGATGTCCCGCCCTAGCCAAAACCGGGCTAGAACGGGGCACCCGGCGGTGATCTCCTCATCGGGCTAATTCGCCATTGATTTACACAGGCACGCACAGTATTTTCCTCTGTTATCTGGGTTGTAATCTGCCGGACCTCTAGAAAACGCGACGCGTATCATTCAAACTGGGACGATGGCGAATCCAGGCGATTTTGCGTATACCCTCAAGGAGCAGGCTGACATCGTCCGC
This sequence comes from uncultured Gammaproteobacteria bacterium, assembly GCA_963707765.1. Lineage (GTDB taxonomy): Bacteria > Pseudomonadota > Gammaproteobacteria > Steroidobacterales > Steroidobacteraceae > Bog-1198. The sequence goes on from CAVPQZ010000004.1 coordinate 97,135, forward strand.
ATTGTGGGCGAGTACGTCAAGCTGCGCAAGAGCGGCGCGCAAAACTTCCAGGGCCTGTGTCCCTTTCATTCGGAGAAGACGCCGTCGTTTTCGGTGCATGCCACGCGGCAATTCTTCCATTGCTTTGGTTGCGGAGCCTCGGGCGATGTCTTCGCCTTCGTCCAGAAAATCGAGAACATAACTTTCCCGGAAGCGGTGCGGCTGATTGCCGAGAAGCTGAAGATCCCGCTGCCGAAGATGACGCTACTCCTCGCCCGAGGAGGCGCGGGCTGCCAAGTTGCGCGGCGGGCTGATCGACATCCACGAGCGCGCCTGCGCGTTTTTTCAGGAGCACCTGCGACGACCCGACGGCGCGCACGCGCGCGAATATCTGGCGTCGCGCGGAATGACGCCGGCGCAGATTGCCGAGTTTCGCATTGGCTTTGCGCCGGACCATGGGTTCCTGCTGCGCGATGCGTTGCGCGGGCAGTTTGACGAGGAGTTGCTGCGGGAGTCGGGACTGTTTTAGTTGGAAAGAGAAAAGTCAGGGGCTAGGGGCTAGGGATCAGGGACTAGGGGCAGAAGACAGTCGCCGAACCAAGGCGGCGAGTCGAGTCTCGAGCGGGAACCCAGCCCCCAACCCCCAGACCCTAACCCCAAGCTGATCTTACTCCCGCTTTCGCAATCGGGTGATGTTTCCCATCGCCAACGAATCGGGAAAGATGATTGCCTTCACCGGGCGCACGCTGTCTACCGACGAGAAGGCCGGCCCCAAGTATCTGAACTCGCCGGAGACGCCCGATTTACTCGAAGTCGCGCGTGCTGTTCAATCTGGACAAAGCGAAGGAGGCAATTCGCAAGCTGGAATACGCGATTCTGGTCGAAGGCCAAATGGATTGCATCTCGCTCTATACGGCAGATCCGCCATTCCACAATGTCATCGCCAGCTCAGGTACGGCGTTCACCGAGGTACAGGCGAAACTGCTGGGACGCTTCAGCAAGAACATCGTCGTGAACTTCGATCCCGATACCGCTGGTGCAGCCGCGGCGGAACGCTCGCTGGCGCTGCTGGTGAGCGAGGATTTCCAGATCAAAGTGCTGACGCTGGAGAGCCGGCTTCGATCCCGATCTTTATATCCGGCGAAAGGGACGTGAGGCTTACGCGCAAGCGCTGGCGCATTCGCAAAAGTATTTCGACTATCTCATCGAGCGGGCGCGGGCGCTGTTTCCGGCGCGCACGCCGGAAGGCAAAGTGAAGGCCGTGAATTATCTGCTGCCGCATATCCAGCGCGTGCCCAGCCGCATTGTTCGCGACGAGTGGGCGAACGAAGTTTCGCATCGGCTGGGAATCGATTCGGCCGTTGTGCGGCAAGAGCTGCGCCATGCCGCGGGATCGCGATCGGCTTCGCGGGTGAGCGCGGCAAGCGGCGGCGGATTGACCGATGCCGAGCGGGTGTTGGTGCGCGCGCTGGCCAGCCAGGAGCTGTCGCATAGTCCGCTGACCAGCCGCGAAGGACAGGACCTGGACTTCGAGCCGGCGCGGCAGGCGCACTTCGCGCTGACCCGCGAGCGGCTGCATGAAGGGTCGGCGGCGGAGCGGTTGATGGATGCGCTGCTGGTTGCGCACGAGCAGGGACTGGATCAGATGTCGCTTCCGCTGGAGGAGGCCGATCGCAATCTGCTGGCGGCGATTTTGATGGACGAACACGAAGAGCTGACTCCGGAGTTGCTGGAGAGCGCGATTCGGTCGCTGCGCCGGCGAGTGCTTCGACGCCAGCTGGAGGAATTGCAGCATCAACTGAAAGAGGCCGAACGGCGGCAGGATCCGGCTTCTGCGGCGAGGCTGCTGCAGGAGCGCGTGAATCTGAGACGAGCCATTACGGCGCGATGGGAGGCGCGGTCTCCGAGGTTGGCGGCCTTCCATAAGCAGGAGGTTACTTTGGTCACCTGGAGTGCGTCTAACTGATTGACTCAAAAGGGTGAAGCTATTCGCCAGGTGAAACATCTAATTCATTGTGAGGCAGGTGCCGGAATAGGCTGTCGGATAGCGGGAGTGGAGAGCCCACGCAATCCTGTAAACCGAAGAAAAGGCTGGGAAGCGGCCCCGGCCTATGATAAAATCTGTAAGTTTGTGCATGTTCCGGTACTGCAGTACCGGTCCCGCCGCAGTGTGCACACAACAAGCGCGCGCCTCTCAACAGGCGCCAGGCGAGGGGAAATTCCGCTTTGGCTCTAGAAGACAAGTACGACGATATCAAAAAATTGATCGATGTGGGTAAAGAGAAGGGCTACCTCACTTACAACGAGGTGAACGACCTCATCCCGCACGATATGCATTCCCCCGACGACCTCGAGGACTTGCTGACCACCATCGGCACGCAGGGCATTGACGTGCTCGAAGGGCCCCAAGATGGCGGGCGACAAGAAATTCGAAGAGATCGAAGCCGGCGAGGACATGGAGCTCGATCTCTCGCCCGGCGCTCTGGAAAAAACCAACGACCCTGTCCGCATGTATCTGCGCGAGATGGGCACGGTTCCGCTGCTCACGCGCGAAGGCGAAGTTGAAATCGCCAAGCGCATCGAGCGCGGCCAGCTGCGCGTCCTGAAGGCGCTGTCGCGTTCGCCCATCGTCATCCGCGAGATCATCGCGATCGGTGAGGACCTGAAGCGCGGCGTGCGTTCCATCAAGGAGATCGTTCTCTTCGACGAAGAGGAGATCACCGAAGAGGTGGTCACGCACCGCCTGCAACGAGATGACGGGCAAGATCGACGAGCTGCACCGTCACTACAAGAAGTCGAGTCAGCTGTTCGACAAGCTGGCCGGCATCCCGCAGAAGAAGCGTCCGCGCGATCATCGCCGCTGCCGCTGGGCCCTGGGGCGCGAGCAGATCATGGTCTCGCGCGTCATCCGCAAACTGGGCTTCACCAACACCGAACGCAAGCGGCTGATCGACCGCGTCAACAAGACGGTCGACAGCATGCGCGGGCTCGACAAGCAGGCCGTCAACTTCGAACGCCGCGCCGAGGCCACGCGTTCCGAAGAGCAGAAGAAAGAGTACCGCAAGCAGGTCGCGCCAGATCCGCGCCGACCTGGAGCGCATGGAGCACGACGCGGGCGCCAGCTTCACCGAACTGAAGCGCACGCAGCGCGAGATCGTGCAGGGCGACGTCGATGCCGAGTACGCCAAGCGCGAGCTGATCGAAGCCAACCTGCGACTCGTGGTCTCGATTGCCAAGAAGTACACCAATCGCGGACTGCAATTCCTCGACCTGATTCAGGAAGGCAACATCGGCCTGATGAAGGCGGTGGACAAGTTCGAGTATCGCCGCGGCTACAAATTTTCGACCTACGCGACGTGGTGGATTCGTCAAGCCATCACCCGCGCCATCGCCGATCAGGCGCGCACCATCCGCATTCCGGTGCACATGATCGAGACCATCAACAAGCTGATCCGCACCTCGCGGCAGCTGGTGCAGGAGCTCGGCCGCGAGCCCACCTCGGAAGAGATCGCCAAGCGCATGGACATTCCGGTGGCCAAGGTGCGCAAGGTGCTCAAGATCGCGCAGGAGCCGATCTCGCTGGAGACGCCCATCGGCGAAGAGGAAGATTCGCATCTCGGCGACTTCATCGAGGACCGCGCCGTGGTCTCGCCGGCCGAAGCGGTGATCAACGTCAACCTCAAGGAGCAGACCGCGCAGGTGCTGCGCACCCTGACTCCGCGCGAGGAGAAGGTCATCAAGATGCGCTTCGGGCTGGAGGACGGCTCCGAGCACACGCTGGAAGAAGTGGGCCAGTCGTTCGCCGTCACCCGCGAACGCATCCGCCAAATCGAGGCCAAGGCGCTGCGCAAACTGCGTCACCCCTCGCGCTCGCGCAAGCTGCGCGCCTTCATGGACGGCGTGCACGACTAACAGTTCGGGTAGTGCCGGCCTTCAGGCCGGCGGCCTCGCTGAAGGGCGGGTAGTGCCGACCTTTAGGTCGGCGTTGCGCGGAATAACAAGAAAAAGGGGCTTTAGCCCCGGCGGGGCGCGACGAGCGCCCCGTTTTCCTTGGTCCTCCAAATCCCTCTTGATGGGGGAAGACTGGCCCAAAGGTCAGCCACGATCCCGTCGTCGGCCAGCTTCTGGTAAAAGCACTAAAGTACGTAGACTCGCAGCATCCACCAAATAAGAAATATCGCGACCATTGCCCCCGCGACATGAACAATCCAGTCGCCCGCGGTTTTTGGTCTGCCAAAATTGAACATCATGGCATCCTAGCACGGGAACGCCGGGTGCATAAGGTGGAAGAGCCGGCCTTTAGGCGGCGTCAGCGTAACAAGACAACGGGGCTTTAGCCCGGCAGGGTGCGACCAGCGTACCGCTCTTCTTTTGAGTGACTCATGCGACGCGAGCTTTGTATCAGGGCACGACTTCAGTCGTGCCGATAAGCCGTTCATTTTTCTTCCCAAGCCGGCTTTAGCCGGCGGCACATGAGTAACAAACTGCGCTTTTTCAGCGCCCTGTTCAGTCGTGCCGAATCGGTTCCCTTTGATTTGTCATCCCGAGGAGGACTTTAGTCCGACGAGGGATCTGCGGTTCGACTTTTTCAGCAACCTGTTCGGTCGTGCCGATAAGGCCTTTCACTCGTTCCTTATCCCGAGCGAGGGTTGGGCACGCTTTGTATCAGGGCACGACTTCAGTCGTGCCGATATGGCTCCTTTTATTTTGTCATCCCGACGAGGCCTTCAGGCCGACGAGGGATCTGCGGTTCGACTTCTTCAGCAACCTGTTCGGCCGTGCCGACAAGGCCTTTCGCTCGTTCCTTATCCCGAGCGAGGGTTGGGCATGGTTCGTGTCAGGGCACGACTTCAGTCGTGCCGATACGGCTTCCCTTTTCCCATCCCGAGCGGGCTTCAGCCCGCGGAGTGGACGGGAAGAGATCGCGAACTCAAAGTGACGGGTGGCCAGCCCCGCGTGTTCCTCTGCCCGAGTTAGGCTGGTGCCCCAGGTTCGCCCATCTTTTGGGCTAACCTGGGGCAGTGCAGGCGCATCGTGGCTTCAGAATATCCGGCGGACCACCGCGAACCTCTGCCCTGAGCCTGCCCTGAGCGCAGTCGAAGGGGTTAGCGTCCAAACGATGGACGCGAACCTAGGGCGCCAGGCTTCGTGACATGCTGTCTTGTCATGCGACGCCCCCGTCCCGCGACTGCGGGACGACTCAGCTTAGCCCAGGACAAAGTCCTGGGTAGAGCAGGAAAAATCATCCCGAGTGCCGTAGGCCGGGTGCCCCATCCTTCCCGCTTCAGCGGGAGGTGGGCCCGCGACCGACAGACTCTGGGCCCATCCTCTCGCCTCAAGGCGAGAAGGATGGGGCACCCGAGATCAGAAAGGGTGGGCCACCCGCCGCGGCTTCCCGGCACGCACTTCCTTAATGAGCCGGGGAACATCGGCCTCGGTGTAGCCCTTCGGATTGCGGCCAGCCGCATACTCGCCCAACTCATCCAGTGTCCGCCGCGCCTGCTGCGCGGAATAAGTGCGAAAGGCATGGTGCCCCAGGTTCGCCCTTCTTTTGGGCTAACCTGGGATCAGTGCGCTACGACCTTCCCGAACCGAAGTTAGCGTCCAAACGAAGGACGCGAACCTCAGGACACCAGGCCCTTCCCTGTGGATGCCATATTCTGTTCATCGTGTTTCAACGAAATGTTGAGGCTTGGCCTGGTGCCCCAGGTTCGCCCTTCTTTTGGCGCTAACCTGGGTTCGAGGTGCGTGGCGTCACTGATGACCGGCATCGGTCGATGTAGTTTCGATCTATGCCGCAAGGTCTGCTGCGCTACCACGAATCCGGTCAGTCGCACTTCATAACCTTCAGTTGTTATCAACGAAAACCAAAATTTGCCGACACCAGGTTCTACGACCTGTTTCCCCTCCGCCTGGAAGCCATGCGACTGCGTTTCCGGATGCGCATCTATGGCTACGTGGTCATGCCGGAGCACGTACATCTGCTGGTCAGCGAGCCGGAACAAGGCACCCTGGCCGAGGCGATGCACTATCTCAAGCTGTCGTTCAGTAAGCGCGCGAGGAGTCTGACCGGGTCCCAGGTTAGCGTCCAAACGATGGACGCGAACCTGGGGCACCAGCACCAGCGTTTCGACGCTAACTCGGGCCCCGTCGAACCGTTCTGGCAGAAGAGATACTATGACCGGAACGTGCGCAGCGTGCGCGAGTTCGGGATCAAGTTGCGCTATCTGCACCGCAATCCGGTGAAGCGCGGGTTGGTGCGTGACCCGGGCGATTGGAAGTGGAGCAGTTTTCGGCACTACGCCTTCCGCGAGATGGGTGTGGTCGAGATAGAGTCGGAGTGGACGGGAAGAGATCGCGAGCTCAAAGTGACGGGTGGCCAGCCCCGCGTGTTCCTCTGCCCGAGTTAGGCTGGTGCCCCAGGTTCGCCCTTCTTTTGGGCTAACCTGGGTCAGTGTAGGCGCATCGTGGTTTCAGAATATCCGGCGGACCAGCGCGACCCTCTGCCCAGGTTAGCGTCCAAACGATGGACGCGAACCTGGGGCACCAGCTTACAATTCACTCTTAACCATGACCGCAGACCAGTATCTATACGGAATCCTTCTGCGTGAAGCGGTGGATGCCGGCCCAAACTCACCGCTACTTGGCGTCCAAACTACCTTAATGCCCACCCTGCGGCAATGGGCAGGAGACAATCTGATTGGTGTCTATCCCAGCGGTTCTTTCATGAAAGGCACCGCCGTTCTCAGCGGGACGGATATCGACCTGTTTCTATCCCTGTCGGAGCATACCAGCGAAACCTTGAAAGAGGTCTACAACAAACTATTCGACTGCCTGACATCCGCTGGCTACTCGCCCAGGCGCCAGAACGTTTCGCTGAATATAACAGTGTCGAAGTACTCCGTGGATCTGGTGCCGGGGAAACGCCAGAACGCGCTTTCGAGCGATCACAGCCTCTACCGGCGCAAAGCCGATACCTGGACCAAAACCAACGTTCTGACCCATGCCCGAACGGTGATTGGCGCGGCACGGGCAAACGAGATACGCATTTTGAAGCTCTGGAGAAATCAGAAAGGGCTCGACTTCCCGTCGTTCTATCTTGAACTCTCCGTCATCCGCGCTCTATCCGCCGGACCACTGCCGGGCCCGTTATCGGACCACGCGCTAACCATGCTATCGCAGCGCGTCATGGCGGTCTTCGAGTATCTCCGCGACTCATTTCCTGCCGCCAGAATCGCCGATCCGGCCAACACCAACAACATTATTTCGGAAGATCTCACGGCACAGGAAAAAGCAAAAGTCAGCGCAGCCGCCAAAGCTGCGCGGGCCGCATCCTGGGAGGACATCGTGCGATGAGCCATAAAAGCGAGTGGTCGCTGCCGAGACTCATGCAGGCCCTGCACGAACGCGTGGAGCAAGACTTGAAAATCGCCCGCGAGGCGCTTGCGCATCCGTCTGCCAAAGGCGATAGCAGCGAAGCGGTTTGGACTACGTTGTTCACAAAATACCTGCCGCAACGCTATGCCGCGGCAAAAGCGACCATCGTCGACAGCAACGGCCACTTCAGCGATCAGATCGACATCGTGCTCTTCGACCGCCAGTACACGCCCCTGATCTTCGAGCATCAAAGTCAGATTGTTGTGCCGGCGGAGGCCGTCTACGCCCTGTTCGAAGCCAAGCAGGACATTAGGCCCCGGTATGTGAGATATGCACAGCAGAAGGTCGCGACCGTACGCCGTCTGCATCGCACGAGCGCCCCGGTGCAGACCATCGATGGCCCTCGCACGGCAAAACTGCAACCAATCCTGGCGGGATTTCTGGCTTTTGAAAACACATGGAAAACGGCGGACATGGAGAAATATCTTTCGCCCTTACTCGCCGCCGACCAGGACGAAGGCCGACTCGACTTCGGCTGCATCGCTGCCTATGGGACCTTCGGTTGCCAGGGGGCAAACTCTGTGTCCTCGGCCCCACACGACAAAGCGACGACGTGCTTTCTCCTCGAACTCATCACCCGCCTGCAAAGAATAGGCACCGCCCCAGCCATCGACATGGCTGCCTATGCTCTCTGGCTTGTCCGAGAGAAATAACCGATTTACCTGCACGCAGAATCTACCCGGCGTTGTGTCGGAGGGGCAGCAGGCGGGCAATACTTTCCAGCAGTGCGTCCGGGCCTTCGCCCTTCGACAGGAAGCCGTCGGCAAACTCCAAACCCTCGGGCGCTTCCGAAGCCGCCGACACAATCAGGATCGGCACCTCCGGCTTGTACTCTTTCATCTCCTTGGCGATTTCCGCTCCTGTCTTGTCCGACAGGAAATGGTCGGCGATCACCAGCTGGATGGGATTTTGTTTGAATGCCTCAAGCCCTTCTTCGCCGGAGGGCGCGGTCAGCACCGAATAGCCCGCGCCGGTCAGCACCAGCTTGCGCACCCGCAGGGCGATCTCTGCGTCGTCAATACACAGGATAAGCGGATCGCAGCAATGGAGAGGATGTCATAGGTTCGGTACCAGACAGTGTGGTAATGGACTGTTAGGTTTCAGCCAGGAGTATACGCCGATGCCAGCCCGCATACCCAAAATCTTGCGCCGCAGGAGCGACGAAACCGGACTGCCTTCCTCACCGCCGCTTCTTCCGCAGCACCCATGTGGTCATGGAACGTTGATTTTGCACAACCGTGGTCTTCAAGGGCTCGGCCGCTTCGCCGCCTAACCGTTCCGCGATGGAGCCGAGCAGGTCCTCGTCCACCAGATAACGCTCCGAGCCATCCGGCAATTGGAAGCGGCGTCCGCGGACAGGCTGGACCTGGCTCTCCATGCCGATGGTGGATGCCAGGCGGCAGAAGAATAGCCCGCCCGGCTTAAGAACGCGCCACGATCCCCGCAGCATGGACTCGAACTGCGCGTCGTCGTCGGCAAAATGCAAGACAGCGCTGCTGATCACCACGTCCGCGCAGGCATCGTCGAATGACATACGTTCGACCGGCTTCGACCCGGAAATTCGATGCCGGAAGAGCGGGCGCGAACTTGCGGGCGAGAGAGCGAACGCTTTCCACGGCCTGCAGCATCCGCAGTCTGCGCCGTAAACTTCGTATCCTTGCCGCAGGAAGTAGACCAGGTTGCGACCGGAACCGCATCCGGCATCCAGGATTCGCATTCCGGGAGTGATGCGGCCTTTCAGAAGCTGATCGAAAAGATAGATGTCGATCTGGCCGAATTGTTCCTGGAGCGTGGGCACGGGCATGGCGCATTCCTGGAAACCCAGGCCGGCAGTGCGACGGCATCAACGTCAGAGGCGCCGACTCGCCTGCGGGATATTCCGCGCTCCTAATGCCAGGTATATCCCAGCATGAACTGCACGTTCGCGTTCAGCCCGGGATTGTGGTTGCCGATTGACGCATTCGACAGGTGATAGGCCTTCACCATGATGTCCCAGGAGTTCTTTCCCGTTGCCGAAAATCTGCGCGCCAATCTCCGGCCCGCTGGTGAAGTTGATCTGCGAGGTGTCGCCCGGCGGCAGGTTGTGGTTGCTGAACAGCGCACCGCCCACCGCCGCAAAGTACGGCACAATCTTGCTGCCGCTGGTGAAATTCCACTTGAAGACGACCGGATCGACGCCTCCAGCGTACTGTCCGCCGTTGATCCAATACTCGTCCAGCGGAACAATGTCGATAGCCATCTCGTAGGTGCCGCGCAGAATTCCCGGACCATGCTCGTCCGTCAGCACGCGCCCCAGGCGAACACCTAGCACCAGGTTGCTCCCGCTGGGCGTGCTGTCCACGGTGGTCCCACCACCTGCAAAAATCCCGGCATTCCAGCCGGGATGCCGCAGCACATCGGACGGAGTGTCGCTGGGAGCTTGCGCCAGAAGCGGCATACAAAGCAGACAGCAAAATAGAGAGAGAGAAATGGCTTTCGTCATCATGTTCTTAGGGCAATGGAAAAAGTTATCAGGTTGGGAGCAACCATGCAAACTGCTCCCGCAGCCACGAGCCTAAGCTTCGAGCCTTGCGCCCGGCGAACTTCGAGCTGTGAAGATTCAGCATTCAAAGAAAGGACCATCGCTACAGGTAAGCGGGGATATATCCGCCTCTCTGTCACTGCGTACGGGTCACCGCTATCGGCTTGTGGCTCAAGCCGAGAGCTCGTGGCTCGTAGCTCGCGGTTCACAGTTTCTTCAGCCGAAAATATCTCTTCGCCTTCTGCACGTCTTTCCCAATCTGCTCGCGCAACGCCTCCACCGAGGGAAACTTGATCTCCGGCCGCAGCCGCTTCAGGAACATCAACTCCAGCTCCGTCTCCGGCAGCAACTCAATGGGATGGAAGTTCAGCAGATGGCTTTCAATGGCGAAGGAATCCTCTCCAAAGGTCGGCCGGTTGCCCACGTTCGTCACCGCCTCAAAGCATTCGCCGCCGACCCGCAGCCACGTGATGTAGACACCATTCGCCGGCACCAGCTCGTCATAGCGCGCCAGGTTGACCGTCGGCACAGTGTACTGCCGGCCGTAGCCGCGACCGCGTCCCGGAGTGGAGATAATGCTGAATGGCCGTCCCAGCAACGCCCGGGCGCGGCTCACATTCTCCCTCCGCTACCAGCTTGCGAATCTCGCTGCTGGAGAGATGATGCCCGCGCAGCAACTGCTCAGAATAGATCTTCGCTTCAAACCCGCACTGCCGGCCCAACTCGGCCAGCGTATTCACGTTGCCTTGCGCCTTATGGCCGAAGTGGAAGTTGTAGCCTTCGTGGACCTCGCGGGCGTGAAGGGTCTCCGCCAGCACCCGTCGCGCGAAATCTTCCGCCGTCATCAGCGACAAGTCGCGGGTGAACGGCAGCACCAACACCGCGTCCACGCTGCGTCTGCTCCAGCAGCTTCAGCTTGGCCGGCAACGGAGTCAGCAGCTTGGGCGCAACATCGGGACGCAGGATGCGCAGCGGATGCGGCTCGAACGTCACCACCACGGCTTTGCCTCCGAACAAGCGGGCGCGCTCGGCCATATGGCGCACCACTTCCTGGTGCGCGCGATGCACTCCGTCAAAGTTGCCCACGCTGACCACGGTGGGACCGAAGTCCGCCGGCACATCATCGAGATGGCGAAAGACTTGCATGATTTCTTAGCGGCCGGGCGCAGCTGACAGCAATTGCATTCTCGATCTATAGAGGACGGATGGAGCATTCCTGAACAGGTTGCGGAAAAACTCCGCTCCGGACGCTTTGTGACAGGGCACGACTTTTAGTCGTGCCGATAAGCCATTTATTTTCTCTCCCCGAGCCGGCTTTAGCCGGCGGCACAAGGCTCTGTTCTGACCTTTCCGCAGCCGGTAAAGGCGGGTCCTTCCTGCGCTATTCAGATCTCGAACTCCAGCTTCAGCCCGTCGTGCGACAGCCGCACGTTGTCCGGCAGCGCCGCGTTGGTCGCCTCATGCGGCAGATCGTGCGAGATGTGCGTGAAGTAGGTTCGCTTCGGCTTCAACCGCTCCACAATCTTCAGCGAATTCTCCACCGTCGAGTGCGTGGGATGAGGATGATGGCGCAGCGCGTCGAGAAACAGAATGTCCAGACCCTCCAGTTGCGCCAGCGTCTCTTCCGGCACGCTGCTGAAATCGGTGAGATACGCGGCTCTGCCAAAGCGATAACCTTCGATCGGCACATCGCCGTGCATCACCGCCAGCGGCTGGAAGGTTGCGCCAAACAGTTCCACCGGGCCGTTCATCGGGCTGCAGTTCCACTTGCGCCAGGCCACCGTATTTGTAATTCGCCTCGAAGATGTAGCGGAAGACGCTGCGCAAAACCTGTGCCGTGTTTTCGCTGGCATACAGCGGAATCTTGCCGCCGCCAGTGACGCGGGGAAAGCTGAGCGGCCGGACATCGTCCAGTCCCAGAATGTGGTCGGCGTGCCCGTGGGTGTACAGCACGGCGTCGATCTTGCGAATCTGTTCGCGGATGGCCTGCTCGCGGAAGTCGGGCGTGGTGTCGATGAGAACGGTGTGACCGTCCCACTGCACCATGATCGAGGGCCGCGTGCGGCGGTCGTGCGGATCGGCCGAGGTGCACACCGCGCAGTCGCACCCGATGGTCGGAACTCCCATCGAGGTTCCACTGCCCAGCACCGTGAGCGTGGCTTTCATCTGACCTTGCCGTCGGCGCCGGAACCACCCTGCGGCGGATGAGTGATCAGGTTGGTGACTTCCAGGTAGGCCATGCGCAGCTCATAGAGGCAGTTTTGCAGCATGTTCTCTTCCGCCGGCGGTCAGGTTGCCTTTGGTCTTCTCCTGCAGCAGGGCCAGCGTGTCGATGGTCTGGCGCGCGCCAATCAGGTCCACCTCGGGCTTTGCGCCCTGCGGAGCCGCCAAGTCCAAGCTGCATCAGCGAAGTCATGTACAGCGAGGCGATGAACTTCTCGAAGGTGATCTCGAAGTCCTGCGCGCGATGCGGCTGGCCCTGCTTGCGCATCTCCTTCTCGATCTCGCGCGTCAATCTCGCGCGTCGATTCCTTGTAAGCGGCAGCCGAAGCCTGCTGCTCCTGCGCGCTCGGGGCCTGAATCTCCGGCTCGGCTCCGGCGAGGTTGCGACGGGAGGCGGCGCCGTCTGTGCAGCGTGGTTCTGCGCGGCGCGCTCTTCATTCACGCGCTGCTGCGCTTCCTTGGTCTCGCGCTCGCGCTCTTCGCGGCGCTCCTCGGCTTCCACCACATCCTGACGCAACTCACCGTCGGTGCTGAACAGGCGGCGATCGGTCACTACAAATTCAGGTTTCTTCTCTTTTTCTGCCATAGTTTCTCTTTGCACTCAGGCTGCACAAACTGCACTGGCTGTTTTAAAAGGCCGCACGCTTCAGTGCGCCTTAAAATCTTAGCTACTTGGCGTTTAGCCATCCCGAGGAATCTGACTTCTCGTACCTCTGTGCCTCCGTGTCAATTCGCTTACGATCGAACGGAAGCGTCCTCACCGTGGCGCTCTGCTCGCCAATTTGCACGGTCGCGCCTGCCGCTGCACTCTCTCGCCGCAGATAGCCGAGCGCCAGCGTCTTGTCGCCGCCGGGAAACGGCAACGCGCGCCGCGCTGGTGATCTCTCCTACATCCTTATCGTTCGCGCGAACCTTCGTTCCCGGCTGCGGCGGCTCGCCCTGCACTTCAAAACCGATGAACGTGCGATGCACATTGCCACGCGCGCGAACCCGCTCCACAATCTCCTGCCCGATGTAGCAGCCCTTGACGAAGCTCAGCGCGTGCTCCTGGCCCGTTTCCTGCGCCAGATCGCGCTCCCGCAGATCGACGCCGTAGCGCGGCACGCCGCGCACAATGCGGTACATCTCCAGCGCATCGCTGCCCACGGGCGTGGCTCCCGCGGATGCCAGCGCATCCCAAACTCTCTCGGCTTGCTCGGCGGCAAGCCAGATCTCGTAGCCATCCATCCGCGGATGCGTACTGCGCGCGACCGAAATGCCGATCTCGCGCCACACCGATGTCGATCACCTGCCCTGCCTGCGAGCTGCGAAACATCGATCCCCGCAGTGCGACAGAACCTCGCGCGGCCTTGGGACCGGCAACGCCAATCGCGCCCAGCTTGTCGCTGATGTCCTCAATCTCAACGTCATCCATGATGATGTAGCGCTGTAGCAGGGCGCGTGATCTTCGGCGCCTGCTCGCGATCGGTCGTCGCCAGCAGGTAGTCGCCGCGATTGTACGCAACCAGATCGCCCTGATTGTGTCCTTGCGGTGTCAGGATGAAGCTGTACACTCCATGCCCCAGCGCCAGGTCGCGAACGTTGTTGGTGACCATGCCATTCAGCCAGCGCACACGATCCCGGCCGCTGAAGATCAGCTTGGCCTGCCAGCTCATGTCGAACACCGCACAGCCCTCAAGCAGCGCCTTGCACTCAGCCGCCACATCGCCGAAGTTCGCAGGCGTCTCGGCGCCGCGATAGCTTCCCAGGCGCGCTCCCGAGGCCGTCAGCTTATCTTGTAATGTCGCAACCGTCATAGTGAATATTTGATTATAGAAGAGAGCGGCTGGCATTGGGCCATGCGGGCTCTTAGCTTTTAGCTTTTAGCTCTAAGCCAGCACAGCGAATGTCGTGCGATACCCGGTTCTTGCTAAGACCTGAAGGCTAAAAGCTAAGAACCCGCAGGGCCGGTCAGATGCTCAATCCCTGCTACTATCTTCGATGATCATGAGCACCCACAAACGCATCGCAGTTGTTCCCGGAGACGGCATCGGCAAGGAAGTCATTCCCAACGCCCTCGAAGTGGTCCGCGCCAGCGGCGCGGCCGTCGAGTTCACCCTCTTCGACTGGGGCGCCGACCGTTATCTCATCGACGGCACCACCATTCCCGCCGACGGTTTCCACATGCTGGCGCGCGACTTCGACGCCATCTTTGTCGGCGCCCTCGGTGATCCTCGCGTCCCTACCAACATCCACGCCAAGGAAATCCTGCTGGGCATGCGCTTCAAGATGGACCTCTACGCCAACGTGCGCCCGGTGCGTCTGCTCGACGCCTCGCTCTGTCCGCTGAAGAACGCCACTCCCGACGACATCAACTTCACCGTCATCCGCGAGAATACCGAAGGCGTTTACATGGACATGGGCGGCAACTTCAAGATGGGTACGCCCGAAGAAGTCGCGACGCAGGAAGACATCAACACGCGCAAGGGCGTGGAGCGCGTCATTCACTTCGCCTTCAAGTACGCGCGCGACAATGGCCGCAAGAAAGTCATGATGTCGGACAAGTCGAACGTGATGACCTACGCCGGCGGCCTGTGGCAGCGCGTCTTCAAGGAAGTTGCGAAGGAATATTCCGAGATCAAGACGCAGCACATGTACGTCGACGCCCTCTGCCTGCAAATGGTGCGCGAACCGCGCTCCCTCGACGTGATCGTCACCAACAACATGTTCGGCGACATCGTCACCGACCTGGCCGCCGCGCTCCAGGGCGGGCTGGGCATGGCCGCCAGCGGCAATATTCACCCCGGTCGAACGTCGATGTTCGAGCCAGTCCACGGCTCCGCTCCGCCGATTGCGGGAAAGAACATCGCGAACCCGATGGGCTCGATTCTGACGGCAGCGATGATGCTGGCGCATCTCGGCCTGAACACCGAAGCGCAGAAGATCGAGAACGCCGTGCTGGAGGCCGTCCGCGCAGAAGAAAGACGACGGTGGATGTCGGCGGATCGATGGGCACGAAGCGAATGCGCGGCGTGGATTGCGGAGAGGGTGGCGGGAAGTAGCCGCTCTTCGCTCTTGGCTTTTGGCTCTTCGCCTTCGGACCGGTCGATGAGGTGCGGCAGTTGACAAACGGCGAGGATTCTCTCCTCGCGAACAGCGCCTACGATGTTCTCCAAATCGGCTCCCGGCTCTGCTGTTCCTTGATGAACCCAGAGCCCACCAACCCGAAGCAGCGAGGGCAAGGGCCGTTCGTCACGGGGAGATTTCATATTGCAATGGTATTACATGCCTGGCGTAGGCGCCAGTCCCGCCTGGCGGGACGGAATATCATAGCCCACCGTTTCAACGGTGGGTGGCCAAGGAATATGAGATCTGAGTCCCCCGGGGACGGCACACCTCTCGATGGCCGTCGCATGAGAGCGACTTGGGCGACCCCTAGGCGCTGACCGCAGTCTTCTTTGCTGCTTTAGCCTCTTTCTGCGCCGCCGCAAGCTGCTTCCTTATTATCCGCACTCCCTTGTCCACATGCTTCTCTTCCAGCAGGAACGGCGTGAGGAAGCGCAGCACGTTGTCCTGGGTCACGTTGATCAGCAGGCCATTGGCCAGCGCGCCGTCCATCACCGGCTTGCCGGGAATGTTCAACTGCAGCGCCTGAATCGCGCCCACGCCGCGCACTTCCACCGCAATGTCGAACTTGTCGACCAGCTCGTGCAGCTTCTGCGAGAAGTAGCCGCCGACACGCCGCACGCGCTCCAGCAGATTCTCGTCTTCCAGAATTGCGAGATATTCCAGCGCCACGCGGCAGGTGAGCGGGCCTCCGCCGAAGGTTGTGCCGTGCTTGCCCGGAGTAATGTGCTGCGCGAACTGTTCTTTGGCAAGAAACGCGCCCAGCGGCAATCCGGCGGCAATCGGCTTGGCGATGCAAACCACGTCGGGCTTGACCCCGAAGTGCTCGAAGGCGAAGAGCTGGCCGGTGCGACCCAGCCCGCATTGGATTTCGTCCAAGACCAAGGCGGCCTGATGTTGATTGGCCTGCTCGCGACACGCCTGCAGGAACTCCGGCGACGTCTCCTGGATGCCGCCTTCGCCCTGAATCGGCTCCAGCACAATCGCGCAAACTTTCTCGTCCATCGCGGCGCGCAGCGCTTCCACATCGTTGCGCGCTACAAAGCGCACGCCCTCCAGCATAGGATCGAAGTCCTTGCGATATTTGGGCTGGCCGGTGAGCGCAAGCGCGCCCATGGTGCGCCCGTGAAACGAATTGTCCAGCGCGATGACGACCGATTTCTCCGGCCCGCCGACGGCATGCCCGGCAGCGCGCACCAGCTTCAGCGCGCCTTCGATGGCTTCGGTGCCGCTGTTGGAGAAGAACGCGCGATCCAGTCCCGAGGCAGTGCAAAGCTTCTCCGCCAGCAGTCCCTGGTATTCGTTGTAATAAAGATTGGAGACGTGAATGGCCTTGGCCGCCTGGTCGCGAATGACCTTCACGATGCGCGGATGCGCGTGGCCAAGCGCGTTCACGCCCAGTCCGGTGAGGAAGTCGAGGTAGCGACGGCCCTCGACATCGTAAACGTACACGCCCTTGCCGCGCGCGATGGCCAGCGGATAACGGGCATAGGTATTCAGCAGGAATTTCTCTTCGCGATCGACAATCTCTTGATAGGTGGACACCAGAATGACCTCTCCAAAACTTCATTGTAACGTGCTGAAGGAGCGGCTGCGGATAAGCGACAGAAATCCGAAGAGGTCGACTTGGCCGCGGGCGCAAGCCAGGGTCGGATGCTCAGAACGCTTGTGGAGGCTGTAGCGGCGACAGGTTTGCTCTCCCGCTGACAAGCGGGCAGAGATTATTTCTTGACCGTGATGCTGTCGGCGATCTTGTCGTATTCCTCGCGCGAGAGGATTCGCCGCTCCAGCAGTTGATGCTCGCTGGAATAAGGCCGGCCCGCGATCACGCGCTCGGCTGACGGCGTCGTCCATGCCGGGCAGGCTCATCAGTTGCGTCTTCGAGGCTGTGTTCAGGTCGACTGGCTGGTCGGGACTGGGACGCGTCAGGCCATCGCGAATACCTTGCGCTACCGCCTTGGCATTGTCCTTGAGCTGCGCGGTAGCTGCGGCCGTTTCTTGCCGCACCTGGTCCGGGCTCTGCGGGCTTGCTGGCGCAGGCAGTGCATCCGGCGAGAAACATTGGAATGGCGCTCAGCGACAAGCGCCAGAATAGTCGCTCGAACTTGCATGTTTGTGAGATGCGGGTTCGGCGGCTGCGGGCTTGATGCGCCCGGCCAGATGCCAATCAAGAAAAGAAGGCACAGTCGGCGCTGTGCCTGTGCGTCGCACGAATCGCCATCTTGCGGGCGGAACGCCGGAACCGGCGCGGTTTCATGGCCGGCTGGATCGCGAGGCGCGCGCCGGAAATCCCTGGGCAACTGATGCCGCTGGCGCACTCGCCGACCGGCTGCGCGCTGCCGTCTGGCGCTGAATTCGTTAACGCTCCGTCCACTATTTGGCGTAGTGCTCGGCGTTCTTCGCGATAAATTCCTGCTTGTCCGCGGGGACCTCGTCCACCAGGAACATCGAATTGCTGGGGCAAACCGGAACGCAGGCGCCACAATCGATGCAGCCCTCGGGATCCACATAAAGCTGGGTCGCGGCTTCAAAACCCTCTTCATCCTTCTTAGGATGGATGCAGTCGGTCGGACAGGCTTCGACGCAGAGTTCATCTTTGGTGCAGGTATCAGTGATAACGTATGCCATGATTGCGCTCTCCCGTTTGGTTTTCTCGCCCCACGTTTAGGACCTGGGCGGTAGGTCCTTGTCAAAACCAATGTACAAAGCGAGCGACCACAGAGGCGGTGACGCCGGTCACTGACCTGTTGTGAGCCGCCGCACAAAGTCGAGCTGCCTGGCGGGCATCGCAGCGCTAACGGCAGCTCGCATGCTCGAAGTCTGCTGCTCCTCAGGCAAGCCTGTCGAAAGCCAGCAAGGATCGTGGCAGATTCTGACCTCAGGGTGCGACCCGGACAGGGGGTTTCTGCATCTCACCCTTGGAGTTACGGTGGGAGTCCGCGAACCACCCTTGCGGCAGGTTCCTCCGCTATAATCGGCAGTTCGGCTGTCGCTAAATTTGGAAGGAGCAAGTGCGTGCATTCGGGCAAGAAACCGCGAGTCCTGGTGGTTGACGACGAGCAGGTCATCGCCGACACTCTGGCGAAGATTCTGGACATGAACGGCTACGAGGCTTCGGCGGTTTACACCGGAGCGGCCGCGGTGGAAAGCGCCCGCGCCCTGCAGCCTGACATGGTGATCAGCGACATCATCATGCCGGACATGAACGGGATCGAAGCTGCCATCAGCATTCGCAGCTTTCTGCCCGCGTGCAAGATCCTGCTGTTCTCCGGGCAGGCTGCCACGGCCGACCTGCTGGAGAATGCCAGCGCCCGGGGCCACGAATTTGAGATTCTGGCAAAGCCGGTTCACCCTTCCGATTTGCTGGCGAAACTACGCAGCTAGTTACGTTCCTGAAACTGTCTCTTCATGCACACACGCCCGCGCATTGTAGTGGTCGATGACGAGCCGCAGATCACCCGCGTGCTGCGCACCAGCCTCAACGCCCAGGGCTACGACATCCGCGTGGCCAACGACGGCGAAACCGCGCTGGAGATCATGAAGGACTTCACTCCCGACCTGGTGATCACCGATCTCGCCATGCCGAACATGAATGGCATTGAGCTTTGCCGGCGGCTACGGGAAATCTCGCAGGTGCCCATCGTGGTGCTGTCGGTGCGCGGCGAAGAACGCAGCAAGATCGAGGCGCTGGACTCCGGCGCCGACGACTACATCACCAAACCCTTCAGCACCGGCGAGCTGCTGGCCAGGGTCCGCGCGGCCTTGCGGCGCTCGCCGCCGAGCGGGACTGAGCCGCGCACCAGGATCGAGGATGGGGACTTCCATATCGATCTGGACGCGCACTCCGTCGCCGTAGCTGGCCGCGAGGTTCGCCTCACTCCGAAGGAGTTCGATGTGCTGCTCTACATGGCGCAGCATCCCCGCAAGGTCCTCACCCACCGCGCCATTCTCAACGCGGTGTGGGGAGGCGCCAGCGTGGAACAAAACGAGTACCTGCGCGTCTTCGTCGGGCCAGTTGCGCAAGAAGCTGGAGGTTGACGCCGAGCGCAGCCGAAATACATTCTCACCGAACCGTGGGTCGGGATACCGATTCGAACCGGGAGATTAGCCCAGGCCGACGACCCTCAGTCCGCGCCGGGGAGCTGATCGGCACACGATTCCCACCAGCCAAACCAGGGCTAGACCGGAGCACGTCACACTGATTTTGCTCGGTGGAAAAACTTTGGGCGGCCACTTGGGCCGCCCATTTGCTTTAGCTAGTTGCTAATAGCTAGCTGCTGACAGCTTCTTACGCCTGCGCCGGCCGTTCGCCGGGAGCCACGTTCGGCTGGCCCGGAGCCGGCTTCAGCACCTGCTGCACGTCTTCCTTAGCCGGCGGAGGAACGTTGGGATTCACCCGCACCGGCAGTTCCTTGCCTTCGATCATCAACTGAATATCGTTGGCGTCAACGACCTCGCGCTCCAGCAGCGCCATGGCAATCCGCTCCAGGATCGGGCGATTGCTTTCCAGGATATGCCGCGCCGAGTTGTAGCCGTCATCCACGAAGCGGACGACCTCGGCGTCGATCTTCTGCGCCGTCTCCTCGCTGAAGTCGCGGTGCTGGCTGATCTCGCGGCCCAGGAAGATCTGCTCTTCCTTCTTGCCGAAGGTGATCGGCCCCAGCGACGACATGCCGAACTCGCAGACCATCTTGCGCGCGAGGTCGGAAGCCTGCTCGATGTCGTTGCCCGCGCCCGTGGTCATGGTGTTCAGGAACAGCTCTTCGGCAACGCGTCCGCCCATCATGATGGCCAGCCGCGTCTCCAGGTAGTCGCGCGTGTAGGTGTGCTTGTCGTCGATGGGCAACTGCATGGTGACGCCCAGCGCCATGCCGCGCGGGATGATCGTCACTTTGTGCAGCGGGTCAGAGTGCTCGCGCATGGCGGCGACCAGCGCGTGGCCGGCCTCGTGATACGCGGTGACTTTCTTCTCTTCGTCCGAGAGCAACATCGACTTGCGCTCGGCGCCCATCAGGACTTTGTCCTTGGCCTGCTCGAAGTCCCACATCAGCACCGTCTTGCGGTTCTGACGCGCGGCACTCAGCGCCGCTTCGTTCACCATGTTGGCCAGGTCGGCGCCGGAGAAACCCGGTGTACCGCGGGCCAGCACGCCAAGATCAACATCGTCGCTGATGGGAATCTTGCGAGTGTGAACGCGCAGAATCTCTTCGCGGCCGCGAACGTCGGGACGCGAAACCACCACGCGGCGATCGAAACGGCCGGGCCGCAGCAGCGCCGGATCGAGCACGTCAGGACGGTTGGTTGCGGCGATCAGGATGACGCCTTCGTTCGACTCGAAGCCGTCCATTTCGACCAGCAACTGGTTCAGGGTCTGCTCGCGCTCGTCGTGTCCACCGCCCAGGCCCGCGCCGCGATGACGTCCGACGGCGTCGATTTCGTCGATGAAGATGATGCAGGGCGCATTCTTCTTGCCCTGCTCGAACAGGTCGCGGACGCGGCTTGCGCCCACGCCGACGAACATCTCCACAAAGTCCGAGCCCGAGATGCTGAAGAACGGAACATTGGCTTCGCCGGCCACGGCGCGCGCCAGCAACGTCTTGCCGGTTCCGGGAGGTCCAACCAGCAGCACGCCTTTGGGAATGCGGCCGCCCAGCTTCTGGAACTTCTGCGCCTCGCGCAGGAACTCGATGATCTCCTTCAGCTCTTCCTTGGCTTCGTCCACGCCGGCAACGTCCTTAAACGTCACCTTCTTCTGCTGCATGGAGAGCAGGCGGGCACGGCTCTTGCCGAACGACAGCGCCTTGTTGCCGCCGGTCTGCATCTGGCGGATCATGATGAACCACAGCGCTCCGAGCAAGACGAACGGCGCCAGATTCAGCAGCCATGAAGGCCAGCCCCCGGCCTGCGCGTCCTTCACCGTCATGTTGACGCCTTTGTCGCGCAGTTCCTTCACCATGTCGGTATAGCCGGCCATGATGGTGGTATGGAAGCCCGCCTTGTCGTTCTTGAACTTGCCGCGGACCTCCTGGCCAATGATCGTTACTTCGCTGACGTTGCCCTGAATCCACCTGGGAGAGAAACTCTGAGAAGGTAATGTCGCGTTCTTTCGCGCCCGAGTTCGCGCCCTTCACGACTTGCCACAGCAGCACGCCGGAAAGCACGATTACGAGCCAGAACACGACCGTTTTGACCGTCGAATTCACTGAAAACTCCTGTTAAGAGGGGCAGACACGCATCCCTGCACCAGGAAGTCCTGATCAAACCATGTGGGTTTCAGTCAGTTCTTCCCTACTGGCTTAGATGCCGCCTTCGGCTGCCGGATTTAGAAATTCCGGCACACCACATGATTGTAACCCGCAGCTAAAAGAAACGGGGCAAAAGACTTGCCAAAAATCAACGGCCGGCAAAGGGCCCTGTCCAGTTTTGGGAGGCTCAAGGAATCGCCGCTGCATCGCGTCCTCTTCTATTCACCTGATATTGACGAACCATCGCCAGGAAGGTGAGACCGGGAAACCCGGCTGATGTAGATACGACATGGCCCCAGAGACAAGATTGAGCGACAATTACCTGGTTGTGGCGGACAGCAGGAGAAATACATGGACTATCGCAAGTTGTTTCTGGTAGAACCCGGTAAGCGCGTAAAGCTGGCCAAACTCGATACCGGTTACTGCGGCAAACATGTCTCGGAGACACAGGCGAAAGCCGATCTCGAAAAGTGCTGCGGCAAGCTCAACAAACTTCAGTACCTGCTGTACGCGGAGGCCAGGCACTCCCTGCTGATTGTGCTACAGGCCATGGATGCCGGCGGCAAAGATGGCACGGTGCGGCATGTCATGGGGGCGATGAATCCCGCGGGCACCAGTGTAACCGCGTTCAAACAGCCGACGGCGGAGGAGCTCAAACACGACTTCCTGTGGCGAGTGC
Organism: uncultured Gammaproteobacteria bacterium; assembly: GCA_963707765.1. Taxonomy (GTDB): domain Bacteria; phylum Pseudomonadota; class Gammaproteobacteria; order Steroidobacterales; family Steroidobacteraceae; genus Bog-1198. The sequence goes on from CAVPQZ010000004.1 coordinate 119,324, forward strand.
ATCCCCATGCCCCGGCCAAGGGTATGGTCGCGGTCTTCAACCGCTCGCACTACGAGGATGTGCTGGTGGTGCGGGTCCACAAGCTCGTCCCCAAGGAGGCATGGTCGCAACGCTACGGCGTCATCAACGACTTCGAGAAGACGCTATACCGCCAGAACAACACTCACATCCTGAAGTTTTTTCTTCATATCAGCCCGGAAGAGCAGCTGGAGCGGTTCCGGCAGCGCCTGGTCGATCCTGCACGCAACTGGAAGATCAGCGAGGACGACTATCGCGAGCGCGAATACTGGGACGAGTACCGGAAGGCCTACGAGGACGTCTTCGCCAAGACCAGCACCAGGCATGCCCCGTGGTACATCATCCCCGCGAATCACAAGTGGTTTCGCAATCTGGCGGTCTCGCAGATCGTGGCCGCGACCCTGGAAGATTTGGGAATGCAATTGCCCAAGCCGCAAGTGGATCTGGAGATGATTCGCCGCCAGTACCATCAGGCGACGAAGGAGACCGACGCAACCGCAAAGACTGGCTAAGCTGCGCTGCTGCAAGGCCTTACTTGCTCGGTAAGGGTACGCCAGGTCTCGCGCCTTTCGAGACCCGGGAAGCTCCCAGAGTCCGTAGCCGTTACTCCGCCGAATCCTCCGCCCGTGTGCAACTTCCGGACGAGTTGGCCCGTATTACCCTTCGGACGGACTTTGCCCACATAGGTAGAATGGTTCCAGGGCCCTTACCCAGATTCCCATGACAGCAGCTTCGCAGCCACGGCGACTTGCGCATCAGCATTTCCTGCGAGAGCCGGTCGTTATCGCGCTGCAGACCATGCGGGCCCACAAGCTGCGGTCGTTTCTCATGTTGCTGGGCGTGATCCTGTCGGTTTCGACGCTCATCCTGGTGATTGCGCTGGTCAACGGGATGAACGTGTATTTCGCCACCCGCATCGCCAATCTGGGCTCCAACGTCTTCCTCATTCACAAGTTTCCCATCATCAGCGACTACCAAAGAACTGCTGAAGGCGACCCGCCGTAACCGCGATATCACCTGGGACGACTACGTGGCCTTGCGCGATAATCTCAAACTGCCCCAGGCGGTCGGCGTGGAAGTGCGGCGCACCGCCAATCTCCGTACCGAGCGGCAGAGCATGGAGGATGTCGACCTGCGCGGCGTCACCGCCAACATCGGCGACATGGATGTGGAAGAAGTTGCCACCGGCCGCTATATGACCGACAGCGATAACGAACATCGCGACATGGTCTGCATGATCGGCGCCGATGTCGCGGAAAAACTCTTCGCCAATACCGATCCGCTGGGTAAAATTCTGACCGTCGACGGCCAGGAGTTCCAGATCGTCGGCGTGGCCAAGAGAATCGGCAACACCCTGGGCCAGTCGCAGGACAACTTCGTCTACATTCCCATCGAGACCTGGCTGAAGATCTACGGGCGCAACAACACGCTCAGCGTCAACGTTCAGACGCGTGGGCCGGAGTGGCTGGCGCGAACCAAGGAGGAAGCGCGAGTGCTGCTGCGCGCCCGCCGTCACCTGGGCCCGAACGACGATGACAACTTCGGCATTCTGGCCAGCGACACCCTGATGGGGCTTTGGAAAAATCTCACCGGAACGCTGGCTTCGGGCATGGTGGGACTGGTTTCCATCTTCCTGGTGATCGGCGGCGTGGTGATCATGAACGTGATGCTGGCCTCGGTGACCGAGCGCACGCGCGAGATTGGGATTCGCAAGTCGCTGGGCGCCAAGCGGCGAGATATTCTGCTGCAGTTTCTGGTGGAATCGACGGTGATGGCGTTGGTCGGCGGAGCCCTGGGCGTGCTGATCGCCTGGATTCTGGCGGTGATTGTGCGCACGGCGACGCCGGTCCCGATGGCGGTTCCGATCTCCGCCGTGGTGCTGGCGATCGGCATCTCGTCGGCAACGGGCGTGTTCTTCGGTGTCTATCCCGCGCGAAAGGCCGCGAAGCTGGACCCGATTGAGGCGTTGCGGTATGAGAATTAGCGATTAGCAATTAGCGATTAGCAATTAGTAGCAAGGACTAGTAACGCGTGGTCCGCTGTCTGACAGAGAAACGACGTGGACCAACAAGTATCGGTATATCCGTTACTAGCCAGGGAGATAGAATTGGTTGAGCTAATTGCTAATTGCTAATTGCTAATTGCTAATTGCTAATCGCTAATCGCTAGTTACTGGACGTTTTCTTATGCGGATGCACTTTGGGGAAAATTCGCGGATGGCGCTGGAGACGGTGCGCGACCACAAGACGCGCTCGTTTCTGACGGTGCTGGGGGTGGTGATTGGCGTCGCCGCCATGATCTTCGTCGCCTCCATCCTGGTCGGCGTCAGCCGCGACATTCAGGGCTTCCTGGAAGACTATGGCACCAACACGCTCTTCATCTTCCGCTGGGACATCGCCATCCGCACCGGACGCATGAGCGCCGAAGAACGCAATCGCAAGCCGCTTAAGCTGGACGACGCCAAGGCCATCCTCGCCGAGTGTCCGCACGTCAAGAACGTCACCGTGGAAATCATGCCGCGTTTCAATCCTGACCAGCAGCGGCCGCCACTCCGGGTAGCGCGCTACGGCACGCACGAGATTACCAACCTGGACTACTCTGGCGCCGACTCCGCCTGGGAGGATGTCTATAACGGACACGTCACACAGGGCCGTTTCTTCAGCGACTTCGAAGACCTGCATCGCGAAGACGTCGCGGTCATTGGAGACGAGATCGACAAGAACTTTTTCCCGGCGCACGATGCCATCGGCAAAACCATTCTGGTCGATGGCGTTTCTTATCAGGTCATCGGCGTGTTAGAGAAGCGCAAGGGCGGGCTCTTCAAGGATGAAAGCACTGACCGCGTGATCAAGGTTCCCTACGCCAGTTACCGCAAGCACTATCCCGCGGACGACGAGATCTTCATCGGCGCCGAAGCGTATCCCGGCTACAAGGACGCCGCCGAGGACGAGATTCGCGGCCTGCTGCGCCGCCGCCGCAATGTGCCCTTCAACAAGCCCGACAACTTCGGCATCAGCAGCGCGGAAGCCATCGCCGATCAGTTCCGCCAGATCATGAGCACGGTGGCGTTGATGACCATCGTCGTCAGCTCCATCGGCTTGCTGGTGGGCGGCGTCGGGCGTGATGAACATCATGCTGATGTCGGTGACCGAGCGCACCCACGAGATTGGCGTGCGCAAAGCTATCGGCGCCCGGCGCGGCGACGTGGTCCGGCAGTTCCTGACCGAGGCCATTGTCCTCACCGGACTCGGAGGATTGGCAGGAGTAATTGTCGGCGTAGCTGCGGCCGCTGCCTTGCCGCTGATCTTCCCTTCCATGCCGACTTCGGTGCCCATCTGGGCGGTGGTTATCGCCGTGCTGATGGCCATGAGCGTCGGATTGTTCTTTGGGATGTATCCCGCCGTCAAGGCGTCGCGCCTGGATCCTGTCGAAGCGCTGCGCTACGAGTAGAAAAGCGCACCCAGGAAGTTTTGTGGCTCCAACTTAGGCTGGATATTACCCTGGCTTCGCGCACTGGCGTTACTGTGGTAGCGCAAAATCAACGTCAGTAGACCCGAATCTGACAACCTGCCTATAAATCAGATCGTGTTTGCACGTATCACACACGACGTGTAAGTGCCTGTCGGCACTCCATTCCAAGGCGATTCGGTGTTCGCCTGTCGCTACGAAGAGCACCCCGTCGCTTCTGTTGAATCTGCTTCTTGCCGACTGCAAATTAACGGTTGATACGAAGTCTTCGGTAGCGCCACAGTTGCGAACATAGTATGTCGCAATCAGTAGGCCGTCTGGTGAGGTAACGCGGTGCACGACTTTGTCGCTGCAAATGCAGCCGTTAAGAACTGAAAGAGCAGCCACCGCGGCAAGCGACAACATTCGAGGTGCGACTATCACACCGCTCCCATCAGCACGATGGGCGAGGTGGGTTTGTCGGAGCCTTCCTGGTTTTCTACCGTGATGGCGAAGGCCTTGGCTTCGACGCCTTCGGGCATCTTGTGGTCCATCATGATGGCATTGCCGTGCTCATCGGGTTTGAAGACACCGGCGGCCATGGGCGCGCCAGTACTGGGGATAATCCACAGCTCATAAGCCTTGCCCTCAGGAACGGGGCCCAGATTGCTGGCCATGAACATCATGCGCTTCTGCGAGGGGCTGAAGATGGCGGTGCCGCTGGGCTGCTTCGGCGACTTTTGCGGATTCAGCGCAACGTGGACCGCGTCGGGTGAAGTCAGCAGCGTGAGCTCGATGGTTCATCTGCTCCAGTTGAATGCTCTGGTCCTGATTACGATTGCCGAGTTCGGCAAGCTGGTCCTTCATCTGGCCATTGCTGCGCCACAACACAACCGCAAAGAGCAGCAATCGCCAAGGCGGCAAACGTCGGGACCAATATCGCCCACAAACTCCGTGCGAGGGGCCTGGGTGGGATCCGGCAAGGACACTCCACGCGGCTCGGCCGCAATAGCGCGCATCAGCCGGTCTTTGCTGCGCGCCGGAGGCTGCGGACCGCTGCTGCTTAGGCCAAGCAGGCCAAGATCGCCGCGCAGCGCGTGCAGCTCGCGACGGCAGGCGGCGCAGCTCTGAAGGTGGTCCTCCAGCTCCTGGCGGTCAGCGCCCGTCAACTCCTCCAGCGCGTAGAGCGCCAGATCGTCAGCGAATTGTTCGTGTGTCTTCATCCCGCAAATCCGGGGCTAAAGCCCCGAATATCTATGTCGTGCCGTAAGGACGCTTCGGCTCCACCTTACAGACTCCGCTCTACCCGATGCTGGGCTAACTGCGCGCCTACGGCCTGAAGGCCGGCTCTACCCCATTTCATCTCATCCAACGCCCGCAAACTCTTCATCCCGCAAACTTTGCCCGCAGCAGTTCAGCCACTGCGAATCCGTGTCTTGATGGTGCCCAGCGGTTCTCCCGTCTTTTCCGCGATCTCGGTATGCGTCAATCCCTGAAAGAATGCTAACTCCAATACTTTGCTCTGCTCAGGATTCATCTCGGCAAGCACGACGCGCACCTTCTCGATCACCAACGCACGCTCGGTTTCGTCCCGCAGGTCAGGACCGCCGGCAATGACGCAATCTTCGATGTCGACCTCGGGACGCCGCTTGCGCAGCCGGTCGATGGAACGATGCCGCGCGATCACCGCCAGCCACGCCGCCAGATTGCCGCGGCTGGCGTCGAAGGCGTCAGGATTGCGCCACAACTGGAGAAACACATCCTGCAACACATCTTCGGCCGCCGGCCGCATCCTGCAATACCCGCAACGACACCGCGTAGACCACCTTGCCATAGCGGTCGTAAAGCTCGGACATAGCCTGCTGATCGCCGGCGCGAATGCGTGCCACCAGCCGCATTTCGTCGCCTGCATCGCCGCGCTTCAACGGGCTCGGTTCGAAGGGTCCCATCAGTATTACGTAATTGAGCTACTTACAGATTGTGCTGTCAACCCTTGCAATTTCCAGACTGAGATTCTACATCCGACGAATGGCGAAGCCGGCAGCAAAACGCCCCAAGCCGAGGTGCTGCAAGGAGTTTTTGCCGAGTTCGTTTTGCGGCGATCTTTCCCAAAGCGGAGCCCCAAAAGCGGAACCTTCCCGATCCGGATAACGATCCGGCGGAGAAGATCTTCGCCTTTGTTTCGCAATGTGCACCATCCACGACAACTTAGCTCGGCCGCTTCTGGGCGACGAGTGGCGGCCCAGTTGCATTGCTCAAGGTGTTCGCTGATGTCCAGCGCGAGCAGCAGGTGGGTGAAGAGATGAAAGTGGAAGCCATGAAGCCGGTGTGGTCAACCCCTTCGCAAGCCGCGGACTTGCCGGTCGTACTCCTGGTGGAGGACGAATCGATTGTGCGCGAGGTCACGGGCGAGGTGCTGAAGCATGCCGGGATATAGGTCCTGGATGCGGCCAGCGCAAAAGAGGCCCTGCACCTGGCCCGCCAGCACGCAGGGCGAATCGATGTGCTGTTGACGGATGTAGTGATGCCGGGCATGAATGGGGCTGAACTCGCCTGTCATTTGCAGAGCCAGCAGCCTGATCTGATTACCGTCTTGATGTCGGGCTATGCGCAAAGCGATATTGCCCACACCATGAGCCGGACAGCGGCGATCCACATCCAAAAGCCATTCACCGTGAACATCTTGCTGACGCGGATCGGCGACGCCCTGCGGGCGTCTTCGGCACCCGACCGGCTAGCCGCTGTGCCCAGGGTCTCCGCCTGAGGCGCGCGGATCGGCGGTCTGGATGTCGCGCTTTGGGGGCCGGATGGAATCCGGCCGCGTCGCTGGTCGAGGAACTGGAGGACTCTTATCGGCGGGCGTGTTCAGAGTGGTCATCTGGCGCTGAGCCATCGAGATGTCAGGATCACAACGTCGACGCGGCGATTGAGTTGCCGTCCTTTCGCCGTGTCGTTGCTGGCCGCAGGATGAAACTCTGCGTATCCGGCAGCCGACAGCCGCTCGGACGGGACACCGTACTGCACGATCAGCGCCCGTACCAGGCTGGTGGAGCGCGCCGTGGACAGCTCCCAGTTGGAGGCAAACTGCGAGGTGTGGATAGGCACGTTGTCGGTGTGACCTTCAATCCTGACCGCGCAGGAGTGTTCGCGCAGGATGTTGGCGACCCGCGCGAAGGCGGCCTCGGCGCCCGGCTTGATGGTTGCCGAACCGCTGTCGAAGAAACCGGCCTCGCGCAGGCTAACGACCAGGCCGTCCGCTTCCATGTGAAGGGCAACTTCATTGCGCGCGATCTCGCGCAGCCAGCGCCTTCTCCAGTTCGCTGCGGATGGCGTTGAAATTATCCTTCTTCTGCTCGGCGCCCAGCTTTTCCTGACCCGACGTGCGCCCAGTGCGATAAGTCCTGCGCGCTGTTGACGGCGCTGGGCAGGGAGATCTTAGGATCGATTTCGCCGGGTTTATGATCGTCTCGCTCGAAGATGCCCAGTTGCTGGAAGGCGGAGTCGATGGCGTTGGAGAGGCGGGCCGCCCGCTGCTTGTCGATCTGCGCCGAAGCGTACAGCACCACGAAGAAGGCGAACAGCAGGGTCACGAAGTCGGCGTAGGAGACCAGCCAGCGTTCGTGACTGATGTGGGCGGCGGGCTCGGCGGCGGTCTTTCATGGCAGATGGACTCGCGGCTGGCGTCGTCTATGGCTTTCGACGATTCGGGCAAAAAGCCAATCAGCTTGGTTTCCAGCATGCGAGGATTCATCCCTTCGAGAATGGAAACCACGCCCTCCAGGGTCATCTCGCGGAGAATCTGTTCTTCGCGAATGCGCAGCCGCAGCTTGCCGGAGCTGGGCAGAAAGAAGAGATTGGCCGAGCCCACGCCGTAAACGGTGGCGACAAAAGCAACAGCAATGCCCTTGCCCACTTCGTTGATGTTGTCGAGGTGCTGCATCACCTGGATCAGTCCCAGCACCGCTCCGATGATGCCGATGGTAGGTGCGAAGCCGCCGGCCGACTCGAAGACCTTGGGAATGTTGTCTTCGTATTCGGCCTGATTGTCGATCTCCAGTTGCATGATCTTGCGCAGCTCTTGCGGCTCGGTGCCGTCGACGGCCAGCATCAGAGACTTGCTTCAGAAAGGGGTCGGCTGAGTGCCGGCAGGTCGGCGTCGAGGGAGATCATGCCATGGCGCCGCGCCTTGTTGGCGAAGACGACCAGCTGCTCGACGGTATGTTGCGGATCCAGCTTGCGCTCCAAGAAGACCTGGACCAGCCGGCGGAAGGCGGAGGCGACCACCGGCAGCGGATATTGCAACAGAACCGCGCCCAGCGTCCCGCCAAATACGATGATGGCCGCCGTGGGCTGCATGACCTGGGAGAGCTTGCCGCCTTCCAGCAGCAACCCAAGCGATGATTCCGCCCAGCCCGACGAATCACTCCCGCGAAGCTGCTTTTATCCACGCTGCGGTCCTTCTGCGGTGGCCGGAGCCTCGTTCCTCGGTTGGCCGCGCATGCCGGAAGGTGACGGCCGGTTGCGGATCCGGCGAGTCAGGACCGAGCGGCGAAAGTCGCGCACCCGCTCGATGACCTGCTCGGTGGTCTCGCGTACGACGAGCTTCTCGCCATTCAATAAGGTCATGACCGTGTCGGGCGCCTCCTCGACATACTTGATGAGGTCACAGTTGACCGCCAGACGCGCGTTGTTTAAGCGGGTGAGTTGGATCATGCGCACTCCTCCGCGGGGGACTTGAGTCAGAGGAAGCATCGGCAAAAGTTGCCCAGGGCTTAGAAGAGCGGTCAGAGCTGCGAGCCACGAGCTGTGGGCTCGCATCTGGCAGTGCTAAGCTCCGCAGCGCTGTCATCGATTAGCGAGAAAAACAGATGCAACGCCAGGAGGGGTTGCTAGTTGCTCAGGTCGCGGCTGAAGCTCGTAGCTCATGGCTCGTAGCTGAACTCGCAGCTCATTAAGCGCGCTCTAACCCGTCGATGGCCGGTGGAGTGCCACAGTGCTGTGCTGGAGGGAAATATCTCTGTCTGGATTAAAGCTGATTGCGGTAGGGCCGATAGGGTGGGTGAACATGCAAAAGGTTCCGCCGGTCAGAAAAACCTGGCAGCGCACCTGCGGGAACGAACTCCTGGTCGAGCTCGGGCAAGGTGGAACCATGAGAGGAGCTGTCCCATGGCAATCAGTATTCTGAATAACATTCCAGCCCTTGCCGCAGAGAACCAGTTGTCGATGACGCAAGCCAACCTGAACCAGACCCTTGAGCAACTGGCTTCGGGTTCGCGTATCAACACCGGCGCAGACGATGCGGCAGGTCTGGCCATCGCAGACGGATTACAAGCCAACGTCACGGCGCTGACCCAGTCGGCGCTCAATGCCAATGAAGGTGTGGGCAAGCTGCAGGTCGCCGACGGCGCCCTGTCGCAGGTCACCAACCTGCTGAACCGCGCCGTCACCCTGGCCACCGAGTCGGCCAACGGTACGGTGAACGACGGTTCGCAACGTCAGGCCATCGATGCCGAGTTCCAGTCGATCAAGGCAGAAATCGACAGCATCGGCCAAAGCACCACCTACAACGGCTCGCCCATCTTCACCGGCGGCCAGACCAACGTCAATCAGGTAACCACAGCGGTCACCAACCCAGCCGGCTTGTCCAGCGCCATCACCGGCAACATGAAGATCAAGTATTGGGACAGCACCCTGGCGACCCCCGCCTATACCACGGTAACCTACGGCGCCTCGACGGGCGATGCCACCGTCGGCGATCTGATCAACGACATCAATGGATCAGGCAAAGGTCTGATCGCTACTCTGGACAACACCGGCAACGTGGTGGTCACGGACACGCAAAACCGTGGCAGCTCCACGGATCCGCTGGCCGACGGCGGTTCTACGATCAAGATCAACGGCGACGGCTCGGCCGATACCTCTGGCCAGCACCACCAATTCCAGCACCATGGATGTGTTCCTGAGCGACTCGACGACGGCGGGCAGCAGCACCATCGGAGTCACTCTGGGCACCTTCGACAGCAGCAACATGAACGGGATCAGCATTGCCAACGACAACCTGCAGACCGCAGGAGCGGCGCAGACGGCGCTGACCGACATTAACAATGCGATCTCGCAGGTAGCGGCGTTGCGCGGCGGCATCGGCGCCGGCGTCAACCGGCTGGATGCGGCCAACAACGTCATCAGCACCCAGACCCAGAACCTGTCGTCCGCCGAGGACGGCATTCAGGCTGCCGACATTACGCAGACGGTAGCCAACCTGACGAAGTATCAGATCCTGAGCCAGACGGGCATTTCCGCCCTGGCGCAGGCGAACCAGATGCAGCAGAACGTGCTCAAGCTGCTCCAGTAAGCGGCAACTGTCTGGCCGGCGGACAGAACCCCCGCCTCCGGCGGACACCGGGTTGCACGGGGGAGAAGGTGGGACCTTCGGGTCCCCCTTCTCCCGCAGGTTTAGTTTTTACCTGTTAGCTCTTAGCTGTTAGCGAGAAAGCTGCTGAGGGGATTGTTCAGGGCTAAAGCTAACGGCTAAAAGTTAATGGCCAAAAGCTCGACGAAAGGAGCCGCAACTGAATTATGGCCTCATTCAGCACTAACTACAGCGCCGCGCTCGGCAACATTCTCAGCCAGGTCAACGACGCTTTCAGCGGCAAGAGTACGGGCATCGACGTCAGCAGCGTGGTCGACAGCATGATGCAGGTGGAGGACCAGCCCGAAACCCAGATGAAGGACGAGCAGTCCAGCCTGGACGCGCAGATCAGCGCGCTGACCACCATCAGCACCGAGCTGAGCACGCTCTCCAACAGTGTGAACAGCCTGGGGGACTTTGACGGAGCCCTGAACCAATTCACTACCGGATCCAGTGACGCAGCCGTAGTCTCGGCCGCGGCGGGCGATACAGCCACGACGGGCACGCACACCGTCACCGTCACCAACCTGGCGACGGTCTCCAGCAGCTACTCCGGCTACATCTCTCCCGGCGGCGCTGGCGGGCAGCCGAAATCGACGTGCAGTACGGCAATCCCAGCAATCCCACCAGCAGCGACACCATCAACATTCCTTCCACGGACACAACGCTTGCAGCAAGCCGCCAGCTACATCAATGGGGGAAGTTATGGCGTGACCGCCAGCGTGGTAACGGACGCCGGGGGGTCGCGGCTGGCCCTGACCAGCAAGACTTCGGGGGCTGCCGGCAGTCTTACGGTGACCAGTTCGGCCACCGGCTTCACCAGCACGGCTGGCAGTGGACGCGCAATTGACCGTGGACGGCGTGCCGGTGGATAGCGGCAGCAACACCGTCACCGGAGCGATTCAGGGAGTCACGCTCAGCCTGGGCGCGGCCGATCCAGGCAACCCGATCCTGATTACCGTGGAGCCGGACACCACCCAGGCGGCGGACGCCATCGAGAGCTTCGTCGATTCCTACAACGCCGTCGTGGGCTCCATCAACAGCCAGTACACCGTGGATTCCAGTGGCAGCGAAGGCATTCTGGCGGGCGACAGCATGTTGCAAAGCCTGCAAAGCAGTCTGCTGGACATGGTTTCTACCGCGGTGGGCAACAACGGGCAATATACGAACCTGGAATCGATGGGCATCGAGATGCAGAACGATGGCACGCTACAGGTCGATAGCACGACCTTAAGCGATGCTCTGAGCAGCTCGTATTCCGAAGTACAGAATTTCTTTCAGTCGACGTCGCCGGCTGGCTGGGCGGAGACCGCAGGCAAAGAGATGACGCAACTGACCGATCCCACCAAGGGACCGGTGGCCGCCGATATCAGTGGTCTGACCCAGAGCAACACTGACCTGTCCAGCCAGATCAGCGACTTCGAAGCCAACATGACCGAGGTGCAGCAGCAGTTGACCTCGCAATACGACACGCTCGACACACTCTTGATCCAATACCCGATGCAGATGCAGGAGGCGGCGGCACAACTGGCCAGCTTGCCCGATGCAACCACCAGCACCAGCAGCAGCAGCAGCGGGTTGTAAGGGGCGAATGAAAACCATCGTAGATGCACGGCAGATTTATCAGGACAGTGCGGTGCGCGGGGCCACCCCGATCGAGTTAGTCATCGTGCTGTACGATTCGGCCATCGAGGACATGCGGCGCGCCTTGACGGCGATGCAGCAAAGCGACGTCGAGGTGCGCGCCAGCCAGATCGGCCATGCCTTGATGGTGTTGCAGCAGCTGCAAGGCACGCTGGACTTCGAGCATGGCGGCGAAGCGGCCCGGCAGTTCGAACAGTTCTACAACCTGATGCGGGCAAAGCTGCTGGAAGCGCAGATGCGCGGCTCGCTGGAGCTGATGCAGAAGCAGATCCGCTATATGTCGGAGGTGCGGGACTGCTGGACTCAGGCCCGGCGAATTCTGCAACCCAAGGCAGCGGGTTGCGGTGACTGCCGCGCCTGCCGCCGGCGCGATTGAGGGAGATGGAGGTCCCAGAAGCCAATGGAGCGCATAGACGAGCAAGCCAGTCTGGAGTTGTTGCGGCGGGCCAACGAGCGCTTTCGCCGTTTTTTTGCGCGCTTCTCGGGCGCGCCCGTGCTGGGCACCCACGAAGAGGTGGAAGCATTGCTGCAGGTCGAGCAACCCTGCAATCGGTAGGCGCTCTTCTGGATGGGCGTTTGCGAGGCAGTCAAAAGCACCGCGATCTGCGACGAGCTGGCGGGCTATCGCGCGAACCTGGTGCGGCTGCGGCATGAACTGGCCATCATGCAGAGTGCAGCCCTGAGTTGCCGGGCAGCGGCTGGCAATGCGGCAAAAGCATTTGCAGGCGGCTAAGGCCTGGTGCACCGCCTCGCGCGCCACTTCCTGAGGGCGGCGGGCCGCACCATGACATTCATCGCGAATTCATAATTCGCCGGCTGCGGAATGTGTTATGTTGAAAATTCGTTAATCACTTCTCCTTTCCGGAGGCACTTCCAAATTGGCCAAGGACATGGTCCCCAGACGCATCTTTCTAACGAAAGGCGTTGGGAAACACAGAGAACGGCTCACCTCGTTTGAGCTGGCGCTGCGTGACGCCGGCATTGCGGCCCAAAACCTGGTTCGGGTCTCTTCAATTTTTCCACCTAATTGCAAACTGATCACCCGCAAAGAAGGGCTCAAGTATCTGTCTCCCGGCGAGGTGACATTCGCCGTGGTGGCAGAGAACTCCACCCGCGAGCCCCACCGCCTGACCGCCTCCAGCATCGGTTTGGCCATTCCCGCCGACAAAGAGACCTACGGCTATTTGAGCGAGCACCACTCCTTCGGCGAGACCGATGACGTGGCCGGCGACTACGCCGAGGAGCTGGCCGCCGAGATGCTGGCCACCACGCTCGATGTGGAGTTCGACGCCGACAAGTCGTGGGACGAGAAGAAGGAAGTCTACCGGCTGTCGAACAAAATCGTGCGCACGGCGAACATCACGCAAAGCGCGGTGGGCGACAAGCGCGCGCCTGTGGACCACGGTGATCGCCGCGGCAATCCTGATCTTCGAGTAGTCTGCGACTCTATGTCCCACATCGTGGGACACTGACTGCTACCTGCGTTACGGCGCGACCTCGAAAACGGCACCGTAGCCGTCGCTGCCGCCAAGTTCTATCGTGCCGTAGATGTTGCCGCTGGGGTCGAAAATCACGCCGCCAGCCGGCTGGCCGAAACCGCCAAAATCCGTGACCGTGCTTTCCAGCCAGCCGTTGGAGCGCGTCAGCTTGAAAACGATGCCTGTGCTGACGACGTCGGCCACCGTGCCATAGACATTGCCGGCGGCGTCCAGAGTTGGGGCGTCGAACGGGCCTTCGTACGCGTTGAAGCTGTGAAGCGTGGTCAAATTCCAGACTCCGTTGGATGGTCTCAATACGTAAGCCGTGCCACCGTCGTTAAAGGTGGTGCCGTAAAGATTGCCCGCTGGATCGAAGACAACTCCCCCGGTGGGATCAGTTCCGCCGCTACCTCCCTGAAACTCGTAGATGGATTGATACTGCCAGCCGGATTGCGAGGGGCTGAGTTCGTAAACACAACATACTGAGGCGGTGCCGTAGAGGTTGCCGGCGCTGTCGAAGATCACGCCCGACAAGGGTTGCCCTCCATCGGCAGCGGTAAAGCTGTAGAGAATGCTTTCAACCCAGCCACCATGGGATGGTGTCAGTTTGAAAACTGTACCCAAATTAGCCGGGCCGCCGTACTGTGTCGTGCCGTAAATGTTTCCCGCCTGATCGAAAACCAGAGGTCCATAGCCGGGATAAGCACCGTCGTTGCCGCCCATGAAGCGATACAGCACGGTTTCTGTCCAAGGGCATGAGAAACCCTTGCAAAGTGATGCCGGCGGGGTCAGGCGAAAAACAGTGCCGTGGCCGTTGCCGCCTGAACTGGTCGTGCCATAGAGTGCGCCGTCCGGGCCAACGATTACGGGAGCGGACGGGAAAGCCCCATCATCCAGAGTGCTTCCAGTAAAACTGTAGAGCAGCGCAAAAATCCATCCTGAGCCGTGCTGCGTCAACTTGAAAACTGTGCCGCATCCATCGCTGCCGCAATCGCCGGCAGTATACCCGCCGCTGGAAGCCGTTCCGTAGAGGGTCCCAGTCCCGTCCATGGTGACGGCGGCAAGTGGGTACGCGCCGTCTGTTCCGCTGGTAAAAGTGTGCAGTACGGTGTAGGTCTGGGCTCGGGCTGGAGTGGCGACGAGCAGCAGAACTGCGATGGCCGTTGCCGCGACCATCATCCCCAGGCCAAGCTTGCCGCTGTTATTTATGACTTGTTCCGAGCGCGTCATGGTAATTCTCCTCCGCGAACCGAACCGCATTTGGCATTTCCCCTTAATTTTTTTATCCCACATTGTGGGATAATTTTTCAATCTGCGGCTTCCGGCCACGGTATGTAAATCCGCATCCTGTCCGTGGACCGAGTAGAGCAACCCGCAGGAGTGCGGCGGCTACTGCTACGGCTATGCGGAGGTCCGCCGCGAAGATCGCTGTCCCGGCCAAAGTTGAGTTCGCCATGGCTAATTCTCCTTGGCCGAGCCATTCAGGTCAGGTGGCTGGCTGTTCAGTATCGTTTTCCTCTCCGACGTGGCGAACGTCAACTTAATTCTAGATAACGGTGTAAGTCGCTAAGAAGAAGATGACTTATCGGCAGGCGCCGGTAGAGGCAAAGAGCCGCAGCGATGGAGTTTTTCGGCGAGGTCTACCGTTGGCGCGAAAGCCTTACCGCCGGTATTCCTGGGGCTGAGGACCTTTCTCCAGCGTCTCGCGGTCCCAGATGAGCCCTTCGCGGCTGTAGTTGGCCATCTCGAAGTCCTGGGTCAGCTCCAGCGCGTCGACTGGGCAGGCGTCTTCGCACAGCCCGCAGAACATGCAGCGGCTCAGGTCGTAAGTGAACTCGGTGAGCTCCTTGCGGCGGGTCTTCTCGTTGCGCTGGCTGCCCACGATGATGAGGTTCTCCGGACAGGCCAGCGCGCACAGGTCGCAGGCGATGCACAACGTCTCGTTGGTGTCAGGATGATTGTTGAGGCGCGGCGCTCCGCGAAAGCGCTCGGCTATCTGCGGCCGCTGCAACGGATACTGTTCGGTGTAGACGTTCTTCGGGTCCTGGTTGCGGAAGGTAACCTTCAGCCCGGTGAGCAGGTCGACGAAAAGCATCTTGCGGAGAACAGTGTTCATCCTCAGCCCTCGATGGAGTGCAGTGTAGCACAGGGTCGAAGCCGCTTTCGCTTCTCGCCTTTCGCTCTTCGCTCTCGGCATCTTAGCACCTGGCCTTTAGCCTTTAGCTTTCGGCCCGCGGTGTGTAGCACCGCGCATCGAAAGAACTGCGTGTTGCTGGCGCGAGAAGCGAGAAGCGAAAAGCGAGAAATCAAGGGCGACCCGCGAATAGCGAACACCGGCCTTTCTGGCTTACAATTTCCTCACATGCGGTTTCTTGCAGGGACATTGCTCACCCTCGCCACGGCGAGCTTGCTGCTTGCGCAACAGAGCGCCGCGCCGGGAGCTGCAAGCGTTCCCGCGAACTCCCAGCTACATCTCAGGCCGAATCCTCAACAGCAGCTCAGCCGCAAAACTCGAGCCTGCCCGTTAGTCCGCATGCAGGCCAACCGGCGCCGCGATGCAGAACCGACCAGCGAATCGGCGCCTCCAGCGTTCGGCTGCTCCGCAAGCGCCAGCTTCGCCGCAAGCAATCATTCCCGCATACAACCCCAGCGCCCGCGGCCGGGACATCACACCCTGCAGCCAACCGGCGCAGCTTCTATCGCGCCGCTCGGAACGCCTATGGTGCCCACCGTCACCAAGCGCGAGGCCGCCGAAGCCAAGCGCCAGTTCCAGGCCGGCGTGAAGCTGAAGTCGAAAGGCCATCTCGACGCGGCCTTCGACAAATTCTGTAGCGCCTCCGAGCTTGATCCCCGCAATATCGACTACATCACCGCCCGCGAGGTTCACCCGCCAGGAGCTGGCCATGCAGGCGCTGAAAGACGGCAACCAGGCGATGATGCAGCAGAACGAAATCGTCGCCATGGCCGACTTCCGCCGCGCGCTGGAATATGATCCGACCAACGACTACGCGATGCAAAGGCTGCGCGACTCCATGCCCGAGCCCGACCCGGCGCCGCAGACCGTCAGCGTCGCCGATCAGTCGATGCCCATCGAGCTGCAGCCCACGGCGAAGCACCAGGACTTCCACTTCAGCGGCGATTCCCGCGCGTTGCTCACCGAAGTGGCCCGCGCCTACGGCATCAGCGCGCAGTTCGACGACTCGGTCAAGCAGCAGCACGTGCACTTCAACATTCAGGACGTGAACTTCGCTACCGCCATGCGCGCGGCCAACGACGTTACCAAGACCTTCTGGGTCCCGCTCTCGGCCAAGCAAATTTTCCTGCTCACCGATACCGTCGAAAATCATCGCAACTTCGATCGCATGGGTCTGCGGACTTTCTATCTGCCTGAGCTGAACGATCAGCAACTGACGGAGATGACCAACTCTCTGCGCGTGCTGCTCAACCTGCGCTTCATTGGAGTGGAGAAAGCGCAATCCGCCATCACCATTCGGGCCGAGTGGCCGGTGCTGGACGCCGCCGACCACCTCATCCGCAGCCTTACCACGGGCCGGCCGGAGGTTCTGCTCGACATGCGCGTGTATGCTGTCAGCACCAGTCTGGCGCACGCGTTGGGCACGGCGCTGCCTACGCAATTCACCGCCTTCAATATCGGCCCCTCGCTGCTTGCCGGACTGGGACGCCGGCGCCAGCAACCTGATCAATCAGCTGATCTCCTCCGGCGGCATCAATCAGGCGAATTCCACCGCCATCTCCGCCTTGCTGGCGCAACTGCAGAACTCCAGCACCGGTTCGCTGCTGACCACGCCGTTCGTCACCTTCGGCGGCGGCCTCACTTTGTTCGGACTTAATGCCGGAGGCGTCGGCGTTACTCCAACCTTCAGCTTGAACGACTCGTCCATCAAGAACCTGGAGCACGTCACCTTGCGGGCCGCGCACAACGATCCCGCCGTGATGAAGATTGGCGAGCGCTATCCCATCATCAACGCCACCTTCGCTCCCATCTACAACAGCGCAGCCATTTCCTCGGTCATCGGCAACCCCAGCTACATCGCTCCTATCCCCTCGTTTAACTTTGAGGACCTGGGACTGGTCCTGAAGGTCACGCCGCTCATTCACACCAACGAAGATGTCAGCATGAAGCTGGACCTGCAGCTTCGCTCCCTGGGCACCACCACCAACAATGGCATTCCCATCATCAACAACCGCGAGTACAGCGGCAACATCACGGTGAAGAATGGCGAGTCCAGCGTGGTCACCGGGTTGATCGACATGAACGACTCGCGCGGCATCACCGGATATCCCTTCCTGGGGCAAGTTCCCGGCCTCACCTATGCCGCCAGCGTGCACAACAAGAACATCACCGAGGACGAACTGCTGGTCGTCATCACTCCGCACATCCTGCGCCTGCCCGAGCACAACTCGTTCGCGGTGGAATTGCCGCCGAGCCACTGAAACTTCTAAGGATCGCTTCGCGCGGTTCGCCATTCCCTTCACGCTCTGAGAGCCGCGGTGCCCTGGCTCCCGCGCTTTTCGAGACCCGGGACGGCGTCGATCACCTGGCACTGGGATGACAGGCCGCGAGTGGCCCAGGCCTCCTGAGCAGGAGGCTCGCGCCGCTTTTTGCGCGAACAACGTACTGGCCCGAAGCCAATTCGTAGCCTCTCACATAAAACAATCCCAGGGACACGAGACGCAAACCGACTAACACCCTTCGTTTGACTTACTCGTCTCACACTCAGTAACGTTTTACTCTGTAACAACTTGCTTGGAGGCATAATGAAGCGCTGGTTTACCAGGCTGGCAGGCTTGCTCCTGCTGTCGGCCGCATTGCCGTTCGCGGCGCAGAATCCGCAGAAAGCATCGCCGTCCGGCCGCGCAGTCTCAGTCAGGCTCGCTTGACGTCTCCTCTTACGAGAAGCGCGTCACGCGTCAAGACGCTGCCCAATGGCCTGACCGTCGTTCTCTGGCGACGGCCGGAAGCGCCGGTCTTCTCGTTCTTCACCATGGTTGACGCCGGCTCGGCGCAAGATCCGCTGAACGAAACCGGACTGGCTCACATGATGGAGCACATGGCCTTCAAGGGCACGCCCGACATCGGCACCACGGATTACGCCGCCGAAAAGCCCGCGCTGGAGAAAGTCGAGCAGACTTACGCCGCCTACGAAGCCGAGCGCATCAAGCGCGTCGGTCAGGATCCGCAGAAGCTGGCGCAGCTGAAGCAAGCCTGGCAGGATGCCATCAAGGCCGCCGATCAGTACGTCATCAAGAACCAGTTTGCCGAGGTCCTCGAGGCGCACGGCGGCGTCGGCGTCAACGCCTTCACCAACTACGACGAGACCGCCTACATGTACTCCTTGCCCTCGAACCAGATCGAGCTGTGGGCGGCGCTGGAATCCGATCGCATGAAGCATCCCGTTTTCCGCGAGTTCTACAAGGAGCGCAGCGTGGTGATGGAAGAGCGCCGCATGCGGACCGACAGCCGTCCCACTGGCCGGCTGGTCGAGCAGTTTCTCGGCACGGCCTTCATGGCCAATCCCTATCACCGGCCGACCATCGGCTATGCTCTCCGATCTCGAGAGCTTCTCCGCCACCGACGCGGCTGAATTCTTCAAGCACTATTACGTTCCCAGCAACATGGTGATCGGACTGGTCGGCGATCTCGATCCCGACAAGGTCTTCCCTATCATCGAACGCTACTTCGGCCAGCTTCCCGCCGCGCCGAAGCCAACCGAAACTCACACCATCGAGCCGCCGCAGAACTCCGTTCGCGAGGTCACGCTGCAGGACCCATCGCAGCCCTTCTATCTCGAGGGCTATCATCGGCCCAGCTATCTGGCGCCTGACGATGTCGTCTACGACGCCATCTCCGACATCATGTCCAACGGCCGCACTTCGCGCCTCTACCGCTCGCTGGTGCGCGACCAGCAAATTGCCGCCTACGCCGCCGGCTTCACCGGATTTCCCGGCAGCAAGTACGCTCACCTGTTCGCCTTTTACGCCGTGCCGCTTCCCGGCCACACCAATGCCGAAATGCAGAAGGCCTTCGCCGACGGAGATCCAGAAGCTGAAGACGCAGGACGTGACCGACGACGAGCTGCAGATGTTCAAGACCCGCACCAAGGCCGACCTGATCCGCGGCCTGGCCAGCAACGAAGGCCTGGCGGAACAGCTCGCCATCTACCAGACGCGCTATGGCGATTGGCGCGAGCTCTTCCGCTACCTCGACCGCGTCGACAAGGTGACCAAAGCCGACATCCGCCGCGTCGCCAACCAGGTCTTCCAGGACAACAACCGCACCGTGGGCATCATCGAGACGCAGACCGCGTCCAGCCAGCCCGGTCCGGGATCAACTGCCGGCAAAGGAGCGGAACAGCAATGAGCGCGCACACAATGTGGCGTTCGGGTACGACGCAGCGCTTCAGCACCGTGTCTATGGCATACGACAAATGAATTGTCATCCCGAGCGACGAGCGGAGCGAGGAGTCGAGGGATCTGCTGGTTCGCTCGCAGCGCTTCTGTGCTGCTTGCTGCTGATCGCCGTCGCTCCGCCCAGCAACTCACTCCCTGGAACAAAATCCAGTCGCCGCCGCTGCCGGCGTTCACGCCGCCCGAGCCCACGCGCGTCCAGCTCGCGAACGGCATGGTCATCTTCCTCCAGCCCGATCACGAGCTGCCTCTGATCAGCGCGACCGCTCGCATTCGCGGCGGCTCCATCTCCGAGCCGCCAGCCAAGATCGGCCTCACCGATATCTACGGCGATGTCTGGCGCACCGGCGGAACCAAGACGAAGACCGGCGACCAGATGGACGACTTCCTCGAAGCCCGCGCCGCCAAGATCGAGACCGACAATCAGTCTGACTCGACCACCATCTCGCTGAACTGCCTGAAGGGCGACTTCGACGCCGTCTTCGACATGTACCTCGACCTGCTGCGCAACCCTGAATTCCGCGACGACAAAATTCAGCTCGCCAAGCAGCAGATGTACACCGGCATCTCGCGCCGCAATGACGACGTCGACTCCATCGTCCATCGCGAGATGCTCATCCTCGCCTACGGCAAGGACAATCCTTACGCGCGCGTGCCCGAGTACGCGACCGTCGCCGCCGTCACCCGCCAGGACCTGCTCAACTGGCATCAGCAGTACGTCCATCCCAACAACATCATCTTCGGCATCAGCGGCGACTTCGATCCCGCGGCCATGGAAGCCAAGCTGCGCGCGGCTTTCGAGTCATGGCCGAAAGGCCCGGAGGCGCAGCGAGCCCGAGATCAAGTTCACCGAGCCGAAGCCGGGCTACTACTTCGTCCGCAAGACCGACGTCAACCAGACCAGCATCAGCCATGCTCGATCTCGGCATCGAGCGCAGCAATCCCGACTATTACGCGGTCACGGTGATGAACGAGATCTTCGGCGGCGGCTTCTCGTCGCGCCTGGTCAACGATCTGCGCTCCGGTCGCGGCTTGGCGTATGTGGTCGGCGGCGGCGTGGGTTTCGGCTGGAACCATCCCGGCATCACCAACATCGAGATGCAGACCAAGAGCTCCACCACCGTCGAAGGCATCAAGGGCATGGACGAGGAGATCGACGGTCTGGTGAAGAACGCGGCCACACCCGAAGAACTCAAGCGCGCCAAGGACGACATCCTGAACTCCTTCGTCTTCCAGTTCGACTCGCCGGAAAAAGTGCTGCGCGAGAAGATGGCCTACGAGGCCTATCACTACCCGCTCGATTTCCTGGAGCACTATCGCACCGAAGTTGAGAAGGTCACCGCCGACGATGTGTCGCGCGTCGCCCGGAAGTACGTGCACAAGAATCAACTGGCGGTGCTGGTGGTCGGCAACGATGCCGAGTTCGACAAGCCTCTCAGCTCGCTCGGCCCGGTGCAGAACGTGGACATCGCGATCCCACCACCGCCGGCGGGAATGATGGGCGAGCAAGGCCCGGGCCAGTAAGTTCTGCCGAGCTTCGCGTGCGCCATCGACGTTGTAAGCTATTGGAATGTCACGCTACCTCGATGAAGCGGTATCGGAGCGCGACGAAAAGCGAGTCGTCTTCGGTAAGAGTCTCAATCAGCTGATCCGCGATTACTTAGAACTCGCATTGGCGGGCGGCGACGACGCGACGTCAGATCATCGAAGAGCGTTCGACGCCTATTCGCCGAAGGGCATTCCTCGCGGCTGGCGTTTCCCGAGATGAAATTCATGAGCGTCGTAGTTTGATCGATGCCGAGCTTCGGTGAGCAAGTGACATGTCGCCTGCGCGCCATTTGCCGGTTCAACGAACGAAGGGCCCCTGACGATTGCGAATCGGTGCGAGCACGATCCGGCGTAATCCAAAGCCGAGTTGCTCATGCAAGCTTTCGTTCGACTACTCGCAACCACGTGCTTGCCACGCCACCGAGCGAATGCGCTCGACCGCCTTCTGGGCCGCTACGCTGCTCCTAAGACCAAGTGGGCATCTCTGTCCGCCGTCTGGCACATCACCGCCATTACGGACAGCTGGTGGAGTATCTGCGCATGAACGGTATCGTGCCGCCCATGACACAGAAATACGGGTTGAAGGTGCGCTGAGCCAGCTTACGAGCGGCTCATCTATCCGTCGGCGCGAAATCGCCATCCGGCCCCGGTAAGATAGACCCATGTCCTTCGAGCACCGTCACCCGCCCGGCCAGAACCTGCTCATCGACGCCGACGACACGCTCTGGGAAAACAACATTTACTTCGAGCGCGCCATCGCCAACTTCATCTCCTTCCTCAATCACCACGAGTACACGCCTGACCAGGTCCGCGAAGTGCTCTACGATGTCGAGCGCGAAAACATCCGCCAGCACGGCTACGGCATGAACAGCTTCGCCATCGCGCTGGTCAAGTGTTTCGAGCAACTATCGGTCGAGCCGCTCACCCCCGCGCTGCACGAGACCATTCACGGCATCGCCTACACCATCGCCGAGCATCCCATGGAACTGCTGCCCGAAGTCCCGGAAACTCTCGCCGATCTCGCGCAGCGCCATCATCTCTTCCTGGTGACCAAGGGCAACATCACCGAGCAGACCGGCAAGTTCGAGCGCTCCGGCCTCAAGCAACATTTCACTGCGGTCGAGGTCGTCGCCGAAAAGAACGCCCTCGCCTACAACTCCCTCGTCGAAAAATACGCTCTCGTGCGCGAGCAGACCTGGATGATCGGCAACAGCCCCAGCTCCGACATCAACCCCGCGCTGGAGGCCGGCCTGCACGCCGTCTTCGTGCCCCATCGCAACACCTGGATGCTGGAGCGCGGCGAGCTTCGCCCCGCCATCGGCAATGGCCGCCTGCTGCAGGTCGCCAGCTTCGGCCACCTTCGCAATTACTTCTGATAGCTCGACTCCGCGTCTGCGCCACCTGCACCGCCGGAGAACTGCCTTGAAGGGGCGCAGCTTGCCTGCCCTGAGCTTGCCGAAGGGTGCGCCGTGTAAGTCCTATTTTGTGATCCGACCAGGACTTTACGGGAGGATGCTCCTGCCATCTGCCTTATATTGGTGATCATGCCAATCCATAAACGCGCGCAATCCAAGTCCTCCCATAAATCTCAGACCAACCGCCTCCAGCTGCTCTCGTCCAAACCCGTCTTCCGCGGCAAGGTCTTCAGCGTGACCTCCGACAAGGTCAAGGAGCCCAACGGCATTGTCGCCCGCCGCGATGTCGTTCATCATTCCGGTTCGGTTGTGATACTTGCCATCGACGAAACCGGTCGACGAACCGCGCGTCCTGCTGGAGCGACAGTATCGCTACGCGACCCGCGATTATCTGTTGGAGCTGCCCGCCGGCAGCCTCGATCCCGGCGAGAATCCGCTCGCCGCCGGCAAGCGCGAACTGATGGAGGAAACTGGCTATCGCGCCCGCCAATGGAAGCGCGCGCTTCGCTTCTACCCCAGCCCGGGATTTCTGGACGAGATCATGACCATTTACCTCGCCCGCGACTTGACTGCCGGCAAAGCCCATCCCGAAGCCGATGAGAGCATTGCCTACCAGCTCGTTCCTCTGCCGCAGACGATCGAGATGGTTCTGTCGGGAAAAATTTGCGACGGCAAAACCATCTCCGGTGTATTGTGGCTGGCCGAGTGTCTGCGGCGAAACCAGCTGTGACCGGACTAAAGTGGCGCTTGGACTGCAGGGCATTTTGCGTTGTCTGACTCTCGGCAAAATGTCGAAAAACCCACTAAAAATGCGCCCCCTGGCTATATACTCTCTTTACACCACCACGAACCGGAAGCATACTTAAGAGCAGGCAGTTCAAGCAGGCTCCGAACACCGTGCCAATAGCTCACGTGGAAGATCCCCTAATCCAGACTTTGGCTTCTGGGCTCATCCTGATGGACGCAAACTTAAGACCAGCGCCCCTGGTGGCGCTGTTGGGCTTTGCCCGGAGGAAGACAGAAAGTGAGACATAAAGGTACCGTAAAGTGGTTCAATAACGCGAAAGGTTTTGGCTTCATCGGCCGTGACGACGGCAGCGCGGACGTGTTCGTCCACTACAGCGCCATCAACTCAGAAGGCTACAAGAGCCTGCAAGAGGGCGATCAGGTTGAGTTCGAGATCGTCGACGGGCAAAAGGGCCCGCAAGCCGGCAACGTGACCAGAGCTGAGCAAGGAGTTACAGACTAACCAGTCTTGTAGAAGTCCAGCCGCCAGGCTGGGTTTCTTCGTGCCGATAGCTTCACTTGCGACAGCCTTGGCTTTCGCTGCTTTGAAAGCGCACGGCTGTCAGCGTTTGCGTGAGAACTCAATTCTCGCGCTTGCGGTGGGAGCCTCGAGTCTCGGACATGCCGAAATCAGAGCCCGAAGGGCGAAACTGTCGTAGCCCAGCGCGGAAGCGCTGGGTGGAGTGAGAAATGTAGCCGAGTCCCCCAGGGACGACACGGATCTGCTTTTGTCCCGCATTGGCTTTGTCACTTACCACAGCACCTCACTGCTGACTCCGGTCAAGCAGTAATACGGATCGCCCGAGGTCGCAAAGCCAGTGTGCGGATCGCAGCGCGTCGCTTCGCCCGTCCAGCCATAAGGGTCCACGGGGACGCAGTCGTAGCCCGAGCCTACGATGCCATCGATACAGACATCCGCAGTGCGCGCGCCGAAACGGCTGAACACCATGAAACTCGGCACTACCTGATCCACCTCGAAGTGCAGGTGGGGCAGGAAATGGTAAATCGGCGGCGCGGTCTTGCCCGACAACGCGACCAGGCATCCCGCCTGGACATGCGTCCCCTCGTCCAACGGCAGCCACACCGTTGCCGCACATCCCAGCAGAGGATCGGGATCATTCACCGGCACCTGCTGCTGGCCAATATACGTATCGAGATGAAGATAGTAGAAGAGGTACGGCGGCACGCTGCCCTGCGCGTGGTCGGGCACAATCTCCATCACATGGTAGGCAGCCGCGGGATAGCCGAGTCCCACAATCCTGGTCGGATAATGAATGGTGCCGCTCACGGCGGCGTAGACTTGCGTGTCCATCGCCGCCACGTAGTCGATTCCGGGATGCCCATCGTAGAACAAGTGATTCGGCGTTCCCCAGCCTGCGTAGGTCATGTCGGGTGCCAGCGAAATCGGCGGCGGATTCTGCTCGTTGAGCACCTTGTAGCCGGCCTCGCAACCTACATTGAAGATCGGTATTCCCGGCCCATAGATTGCCGTCGTTCCGGTGAACGCAACCACTATGTCATCGCACGTGTAGACACCATACTGCTGCGTGGTCGAGTTGAGCATGGAATGATCGAAGACCGAGTTCGTCATCGCCGTAGCCGAGGTAAGGTGCTGATCTTCGTTCGGAACGTCAGCCTTAAGCGGGAAGGTGAGCGGTGTGAGCTGGGTGTTTTGAGCGGGAAGGCAGGCCGTGAAGGTCACGGCCAGGACCAGCCGGTTCAACACGCACAGCAACGGTGATGGCAGTCGCATCCAGAATCTCCAGGAGCAAAGACATTCGCACGGCACAACGCATACCGAATAACGCGTCTTGCCTAGCCCGAAGGGCGAAACAATATTAGCCCAGCACCGGACAGTCTGCGCGAGAACTCACATTAGTTTTCGGCAAGTACGCGGGACACACGAAAAACGAGCGCCGTAGGCGCGGAGTCAGTCTAGCCCAGCACGGAGCCGAAGGCGGAGTGCTGGGTTGCAGGGATGGAACCTGAGTCCCGTAGGGACGGCATCGCCGTCGTAGAACTTATCCGTGTTCCAGCGCGGCGATCGCTGCTTCACGAGTCACCGACGGGAATTCTTCCAGAAACTCGTCCAGCGTGTGCCCGCCTTCGAGATAATCAAGCAGGTTCTTGAACGGCACGCGGGTTCCGCGGAAGACGGGCATTCCACCGAGAATTTCAGGGTCTTTGACGATCACGCGATCTTCGTGAATCATCGCGCCTCCAAGCTCTACGGGGCAAAGTGGTGTCGCCGCTACGCGGCTCGGATTTTATTTTGCAACCTTACCGCAGGCTTACGCCCACGGCTAAGACAAATTTCGCTGCTCCGCAGCTCTAAAGTGCACCCCCTTCGAGGCGAAACAGCGAAAAGCGAGCAGCGGCCTTCCTACGCTCCGCAGCACTTCTTATACTTCTTGCCGCTGCCGCAGGGGCAAGGATCGTTGCGTCCGACCTTATCGCCGCGGACGACCTGCTGCACCGTGCTGCATCTCGCCCGCGCCCGCCATGCGCGCCTGTTCCAGCTCGCGTCGCTTGCGGCGCTGGAAGGCTTCTTCCATGTCATCCATCGAAGTGGTCGCGCGGCCGCGCGCAGGTCCGGTGCTGAACGTCCCCACGGGCTCGCCGTTGAAATCGCCTCCGGCGCTCACCGGTCTGCGGCTCACGGCGCTGTGGCGCCTCGATGATCTGCATCAGGTACAGATACCGGACCGTCTCTTCCTCGAAGCGCCCCATCATGGCTTCGAACATGTCGAACGACTCGCGCTTGTACTCCACCAGCGGATCGTGCTGGCCGTAGCCGCGCAGTCCAATGCCTTCGCGCAGGTGGTCCATCGCTGAGCAGGTGGTCTTTCCACTGCTGGTCGATCACGCTCAGCATGATGATGCGCTCGTGGTGGCGCATCGCCTCCAGCCCGATCAGCTGCTCCTTGGCTTCGTAGCGCTCTTTCAGCTTGTCGAAGATCGCGTCGCCCAGCTCCTGCCGGTTCAGCTTCTCGGCATCGACGCCTTCCGCCGTGATGTCCACACCGAAGCGGGTGAAGATCTGGTTCTTCAGGCTCTTGATGTCCCAATCTTCGGGCCGCGTGTCCTTGCCGGCGTACTTGTCGAGCAGTCCGCCGAGAATGTCGCGAACATAATCCTCAAGAATCAGCTCCTTCTGGTCGAGTCCTTCCAGCAACTGCCGGCGCAGCGCATACACCGCCTGGCGCTGCTTGTTCATCACGTCGTCGTATTCCAGAAGGTGTTTGCGGGCCTCGAAGTTCTGGCCTTCGACCGCCTTCTGCGCGCCTTCAATCCGCTTGGTAATCATCCGCGACTCAATCGGCACGCCTTCATCCATGCCCAGCCGCTGGAGCAGGTTTGAGATCCACTCCTTGGCGAAGATGCGCATCAGGTCGTCTTCCAGCGACAGATAGAAGCGCGATGCGCCGGGATCGCCCTGACGGCCGGCGCGTCCGCGAAGCTGGTTGTCAATGCGGCGCGCTTCGTGACGTTCGGTGCCGAAGATAAACAGCCCGCCGAGCTCTGGTGACTTCATCGTGCTCGGCGTCGGTGAGCTCCTTGTAACGGTGGAAGGTCTCGTTCCACTTCGCCGTATCGACTTTGTATTCCACGCCGCCGTAGTAGAAGTAGGAGATGCTGGGATCGTCGGGCTTGGCCGAAACTTCACCGGCAACGGCCTTCAGCGCCTGCGCAACGCCCTTCTTCAAGCAACTCCTGCTTGGCCATGAACTCGGGATTGCCGCCCAGCAGAATGTCGGTACCGCGGCCGGCCATGTTGGTCGCGATCGTGATCGCGCCCTTGCGCCCGGCCTGCGCCACAATCTCGGCTTCCTTCTCGTGATACTTGGCATTCAGCACGACGTGCTTCAGGCCCTTTTTCTTCAGCAGCTCGGAAAGCCGCTCCGACTTTTCAACCGACGTGGTGCCCACCAGCACCGGCTGCCCAGTCTCGGCCAGCCGAATGATCTCGTCCGACGCAGCGAAGTATTTTTCTTTCTCCGTGCGGTAGACAACGTCGGAGTTCTCGATGCGCAGCAGGTTCTTGTTGGTCGGGATGACCACGACTTCCAGCTTGTAGATCTTGTCGAACTCGGCCGCTTCGGTCTCGGCCGTACCGGTCATGCCGGCCAGCTTCTTGTACATGCGGAAGTAATTCTGGAAGGTGACGGTGGCGAGCGTCTGGTTTTCGCGCTCGATCTTCACGTTCTCTTTGGCTTCCACCGCCTGGTGCAGTCCGTCGGACCAGCGGCGTCCCGGCATCAGTCGGCCGGTGAACTCGTCGACGATGAGGACTTCGCCGTCCTTCACCACGTACTCCACATCGCGCCGGTACAGCGCGTGCGCCTTGATCGCGGTATCGACGTGGTGCTTCAGGTCCCAGTTTTCGGGATCGGCGATGTTGCCGATGCCCAGCAGCCGCTCGACTTTTTCCCAGCCGATGTCGGTGACTGTGATGGTGCGGTGCTTCTCGTCGACCACGTAGTCGCCGGTCAGGACTTTGTCTTCGCCCATCCCGCGATCGATTTCCTCGCCCATCTCCAGCTGCGGGATGATGCGGTTCACCTTGTAATACTTGTCGGTCGACTCCTCGCTCTGGCCGCTGATGATCAGCGGGGTTCGCGCCTCGTCGATCAGGATGGAATCCACTTCGTCGACGATGCCGAAGTTGTGCCCGCGCTGCACGCAATCGTTCAAGTCAAACTTCATGTTGTCGCGCAGGTAGTCGAAGCCGAACTCGTTGTTGGTGCCGTAGGTGACGTCGGCGGCGTACGCCTCGCGCCGCTGCACGTCGTCGAGATCGTGCACGATGACGCCGACACTCAGCCCCAGGAAGGTGTAGAGCTTGCCCATCCACTCCGAGTCGCGCTTGGCCAGGTAGTCGTTGACCGTGACCACGTGCACGCCGCGCCCGGAGAGCGCGTTGAGATACACCGGCAGAGTCGCGACCAGCGTTTTACCTTCGCCGGTCTTCATCTCGGAGATCTTGCCCTGGTGCAGCACCATGCCGCCGATCATCTGCACATCGAAGTGCCGCATCTGGAGCACGCGCCAGCCGGCCTCGCGCACTACGGCGAACGCCTCGGGCAGAATCTCGTCCAGGACGATCTTCAGCTCCTGATCTTTTTCGTCAGCGTCTTCGATCGCGTCCACGCGCTCGCGAATGCGCTGGCGGAACTCTTCGGTCTTGGCGCGGAGCTGCTCGTCGGTAAGCTGCTTCATCGCCGGCTCGAGCGCATTGATCTCGTCCACCCGCGGCAGGATGCGCTTGATTTCCCGTTCGTTGCTGGTGCCGAATACTTTGGCGGCAAGTTTATTAAACAATGCTGTGTTCCTTGGTTGGGCGGCTTTAGACTGTGGCCTGGCGGGCGGAATCTGCCGCGGCCAGAGCACTCTATCCCATTAAAAGGCTACCACATTGGATGTCGGACGGAGGGCAGAGTCGCAGGATCGGGAGGCGGAACGGCTAACAATTGTGCCGTTCCGGCCTGGCGGCCTTCGGGCGGACGCGCAAACCGGGCGCGGATTTCTCCGCGCCCGCTGGCACTGACTGCGATTGCGACTACTGCTTTAATTCAGCACGTGAATGTTCTTCTTCGCGCACATGTCCTTCAGCACCTTCGGCCACACGGTGACGCTGACTTCGCCCAGGTGGGCTTTGCGCAGCAGCAGCATCAGCGTCCGCGACTGCCCAATGCCTCCGCCAACGCTCAGCGGGATCTCGTGATTGACGATCGCCTTGTGGTAGGGGAAGTTCAGGAAGTCCATCTGGTGCGTCAGCTCCAGTTGCTTCTTCAGCGACTCCGGATTCACCCGAATGCCCATCGACGACAGCTCATGCCGCCGCTTGGTCACCGGGTTCCACACCAGGATGTCGCCGTTCAGCCCGTGCCGTATGTGGCCGTCTTCCGAGCGCGTCTCGGTGACCCAGTCATCGTAGTCGGCGGCGCGCATCTCGTGCGGATAGCCGTCCTTCAGCGTCCAGCCGATGCCGATGATGAACACCGCCGGATACTTCTGCAGGATCGCGGCCTCGCGCTGCTTGCGCGGCAGGTCGGGATACATGTCGAGAATCTCTTCGGCATGGAGGAACTTCAGGTTCTCCGGCAGGTTGGGATAGCGCGCGTCTTTGAGCTGCGGGAACATCTCCTGCGCGAAGCGCTCGGCGCCCACCATCACCTTCCAGATCTTGCTGACCACGCCTTTCAGGAAGCTGAGATTGCGCTGCTCGGCGGTGATCACGCGCTCCCAGTCCCACTGATCGACATAGGCGCTGTGATCGTGATCGAGGAAGTAGTCTTTGCGGACGGCGCGCATGTCGGTGCAGAGGCCTTCGCCGGGCTGCATGTTGAACTGCTTCAGCGCCATCCTCTTCCACTTGGTCGCCGCCTGCACCACCTGCGCGTTGATGGGGTGCTTGTCGCGATCGTTCGAGATGTGGAACTGGATGGGCGTGCGCGAGCCGTCGCGGTCGAGATAGTCGTTCACGCCCGACTCCTCGTCCACGATCAGCGGAACGGTGACCATCATCAGGTTCAGTTCTTTGCAGAGGTTGTCTTCGATGTAGGTCTTCACCTCGAAGATCGCCCTCTGGGTGTCTTTGGGTGACAGCAGCGAGCTGTAATCCGCCGGAAGCACATGTTCCAGCTCTGTGTAGTCGCCAATTCCGGGGCCAGCGAGATCTGCTTTCTTGTCAGCCATGCTGTTCTCCTTGCGATGCGTCGACGTGTCGTTCCCAGTTTGCAGAGTACGTCGTGGGCTCTTAGCTTTTAGCTGTTAGTAACCGGCGAGCGTCCCGCTAAGAGCTAAGGGCTAGGAGCTAAGAGCCTCGCGTATAGAAGACACCGGGACGGGCGAAGGCAGTAACCTGCGTCACCCTGCTGTGTGCGATGAAAGAAGGTTATTCCGCCGCGGTGGCGACGGCCGGTTGGGGTACCGGCTGCGAGCGGTGGACAAAGCGGATGGCGGACGACATCTCCTGCGACGGCTTCTCGATGATCTGATACATGATCCACGCCGCCCACATGGAAGCGGCCACGCCAATCACATCCAGCAGTCCTAGATACCAGCTGGAAAACGGCAGCCAATGGGAGAGCAAGCCAATCACGCTAACGCCGATGGGCAGGTGCAGCAGATACAGCGAGTAGCTGACATCGCCTACGCGGTCCATGGCGTGGCTGTGGAAGGTGGAAACGGCGATCAGCAATCCGGTCGGCACCGCGACCAGCGGAACCAGCACAGCCCGACATCCTGAGCATCGCCAGAACCATGACCGCGATCAGGCCCAGCATCTGGCGGAAGTCGATGATCTGCCGCGCGGTACTGAAACACGAAGACGCCGATAAGAAAAACCGGCAGGTAGTGGAAGACCAGTCGGTCCGAAGTAGACGGCGAAGTAAGCCAGCGTCATGACCGAGATGGAAATGAAACGCGCCAGCCTGCGCGCGGCTGGCCAGCAGCGGCAGCACCAGCCCGATCAGCAGATACCACTGAAACTCGATGGCCAGCGTCCAATAGACCACGTTGACCCAGGGCACATGCACCAGGTCGTTCAGGTAAGCGAAGTGCCACAGCAGATCGCGTCCGGTAATCGTCATCCGCGGAATGTGAAACAGCGGCACCAGCACGAAGTTGGTAGCCAGGATGGTGATGGCGATGGACGCCAGGTACGGCGGATACAGGCGCACATTGCGCTTCAGCACAAAGCGAGGATAGTCGCGCAGCACGTAGCGCGAGCGATACAGGCTCCAGGGAATCACAAATCCGGAGATGACAAAGAAGATGTCGACGCCCAGATATCCGTACTTGCCGGTCATCCCGAGGTACTTTCCCTGCCCACCGACGAAAGTGGCCCCAGGCTACCGCCAGCGCGGCAAAGGCGCGGAGCGCATTGATGACGCCAATGCGTTGCTGGGGATTGGATATCTGCACTTTATAACTATGTTAAATGGGTGGTTCGGTAATTCGTCAATAAATATCCGGAAGATGTGGGCCGCGCCCGACAATGCTGCTTGCCAGCTGCGCCGCGGCCACGGAATACAATTACAATAATGCCAAGGGTGATTCGAATGAAGTACTGCCGCAACGCTTCCTGTCTAGCCTTAATGTTTTTGTCGCTGCTGGCATTATGCCTTCCCCTGGCCGCGGCAGCGGACGACCGCGGCGAGGGCAAACTCGATCCCTCGCAGCCGACAGGCATCACGGTTGACGCCATCGTCCAGCAGTTCGCCGCCAAGGAAAAGCAGTTCAAGATTGCCCGCGAACAATACACCTACACCCAGGACGTTACCGTCGATACGCTGGATGGCGAAACCGTGGATGGCCAGTACCACCAGGTGAGCGACATTCTTTTCGACGACAGCGGACGCCGCATCGAGGAAGTGACGTTTGCTCCGCAGTCCAGTCTCCAGCGGGTCATCATGACCCAGTCCGACTACGACGATATCCGGCACCGCCTGCCCTTCGTTCTCACCAGCGACGATATCGGCAAATATCAGGTCCTCTACGTCGGCAAACAAAAGGAAGACGAGTTGGGAACCTACGTCTTTGACATCGCGCCCAAGACGATCGAAAAGGGCGAACGTTATTTCCAGGGCCGCATCTGGGTGGACGATCACGATTTCCAGATCGTGAAAACCTATGGCGAGACCGTTCCCCAGGTCCACAATCCTAAACATCCCGAGAAGGAAAACCTCTCGCCCAAGTTCACTACCTGGCGCGAACAAATCGACGGCAAGTACTGGTTCCCCACCTATACCTACGCCGAGGACACGCTGCATTTCGCGGGTGGCGACGATGTCAAGATGCGCTACATCGTGAAGTACAAGAACTACAAACGCTACGGGGCGAAATCGAAGATCACTTACGAGGGCCAGGAAATCCCGAAGGGAGATCAGCCTCAGCCGGGACAACAGCCGAGCAGCACAACCACGACGCCGAAACAGTGAGAAAGGCAGTAACTAGTAACTAGCTAAATACAGCCTTGTCCGCTCAGTAGAACAGATACTTCTGCCACTTCGAATCGGACCGTCCCATCATGCGCATGATGTGCCGGCTGGTGTGCAGGTTGAAGGCGCGCGGCTCGCGCATCAGCTTCATGCTGGATTCGTGGGGCAGCAGATTTCCCTTCCTGCGATTGCAGGTGTGGCAGCAGGCAACCAGGTTTTCCCATGTGGATGCTCCGCCGCGGGAACGCGGGATGACGTGGTCCAGCGTCAACTCGCCGGCGGCGAGGATCTTGCCGCAGTATTGGCAGGTGTTGCGGTCGCGCAGCAGGATATTCTTGCGCGACAGGGCGCGCGTCTGATGGGGAATGCGGCGGTACTCCAGCAGGCGGATGACCGAAGGCACGCGCATGGCGACGCGGGCGGCGTGCAGGATGTGTCCGTTGGCCTCTTCCATCATGGCCACGCCTTTGAGCACCAGGATGATGGCGCGGCGCGCGGCACAAACATTGATGGGCTCATACGACGCGTTCAGCACCAGCACGGGAGCGTGCATCGGCGCCCACTGCGGCGGTTCGTCGCCCGCCATGCGGGCATGATGCATGCAGCCGGCAAGTGACTTTCCGTATCGCGGCGCTGCGCCCTGGGCCTGCATTGCCATGAGCTGTTTTATACCGAAGCGCTAACAGCCACTTCGGTTGCCTCCTTCTCTTCTGATGTTGAATCGCCGGCCAGCCGCAAGTCCGCTCCGTCGTAGGCGCGGGCCACGGTTGCGGCCCAAACCCGTCTCGCACCTGCCTGCTTCAGGATGCGGGCGCACTCTGACAATGTGGTGCCCGTGGTCATCACATCGTCTACCAACATCACGTCGCGGCCCTTCACTCGAGCGGCATCGGCAACCCGAAAGGCGTCGCGCACGTTGGCGATGCGTTCTTCGCGCGTGAGTCCCACTTGGGAAACTGTGTCCCGCCGGCGAACCAGCGCGTCGCAGGCTACTTCCAGCCTTTGTGGAAGGTGCTTGGCCGCTGCACGTGCGATCAGCTCAGACTGATTGAAGCCGCGCGAACGGCGTCTGCTTTTATGCAGTGGAACCGGAACCAGCAGCGGCGTCGCATCGGCACAACCAGCAAGCAACTCGGTGATGGCCTGGGCCAGCATTCCGCCCAGCGGACCGGCAACTGGCGTGACGCTCTCGTACTTCAGCAGACTGGATGAGTCCGCGCACGCCCTCCCGGTATTCGCCGAATGAGGCCGCCCGGTCGAATTCCGGCGCGCAGTCGCGGCAATTGGCGCAGAGGCCGTCTCCCCTCAGCAATTGAGCACTGGCCAGGCGGTCGCCGCAGATTACGCACTGCGGCGCTCGCGCCGGAACGATTTCGGCGAGGCAGTCCTCGGCACACGGGGATCCTGGAGATGTTGTCCAGAGAGGTGCCGCAGAGCCTGCAATCGGAAGGAAAGAGGACGGAGAAGATGCTTTGCAGGAGAATTTGGAAGGGCGCAAGAGCTACTGCGCGTTGCCGGGCGCGCAGGTCTCGCCGGGTTCGAGTTAGCGTCTCACTACTGCTGAAGACGACCCTCCAACAGTTCCATGCGGCACGCGGTTCGCGTCGCTGGAAGCCCTGTCGCCGGTGCGGGCGGGCCCGGGAAGCGATGGTTGACGCTTAGTCCGGTCCCGAGGCACCGTGACCAATCAGTATATGTGGTTGAGGAAACGGGTGCAATGCTGGATGAGATACCTTCCTGCGGATTCATCAAGATTTCACCGAAGCATCGGCGACCCGTGGTTTGACGCAGCGCTAACGCATCGTCGACAGGCGGCTATTCACCCACAATAAATTTGTGTTGCGCGGCGGTCAGCGGCACCACCGACAGTCTGCCCTGCCGCACCAGCGGCGAATCGGCGAATATCGGCTTGGCCTTAATCTCGGCCAGCGAAACCGGCTTCGCAATCGCCTTCCCCGCCTTGATCTTCACTACGGGATTGCGCGGATCGGTGGGATCGACGGAAATCACCGAAGCGGTCCCGACGGCGGTCTTGTGATCGCCGGTCTCATAGATAATCAGGCGGTCGCCCGCCTTCATCTCCCGCAGGTGCCGCAGGGCAACAGGATTCGAGACGCCGTCCCACACCGTTTCTTTGTCGCGTTGCAGATCGGCGAAAGAGTAGGCGGAAGGCTCGGTCTTAAGAAGGTAGTCCATGGCGATTTGATCTCCTTTTCTGAAGATCACATTCTACCGGCATGGCGGTCGGGCATTAAGGATCACCGCTGAAGCGGCTCGAAACTAAAATAAACGCTTCAACGGCGCATCTGAAGGTGCGCCCCTAAAACATGTCGAAATCGATCTTTCGCGACCTGGAGGCCGCGTCCACGCGATCCTCGCACTTGTAACAAGGCCGCTGGCGTGCTAACTTGCGCGGTCGCTATAATTTGTGCGCTGCGCGAGGTCTGCCTTCATGAGCACCACCACATCCGCTCCAACCAGGAAGTTTCGGTCCTACGTTCCGGACGACACCAGCATGCCGGAGTTCACCTTTCGCGCCGTGCTGTTGGGCCTGATCCTGACGGTCATTCTGGGCGCTGCCAACGCCTATCTTGGCCTGCGCGCCGGCATGACGATTGCCGCTACGTATCCCGCAGCCGTCATCGGCATGGCGGTGTTGCGCCTCATGAAGGGCTCGATCCTGGAAGAGAACATCGCGCGAACCGTGGGCTCGATCGGCGAGTCGGTGGCGGCCGGCGCTATCTTCACCATCCCGGCGTTCGTCATCTCCGGCGCGTGGCCGGTCTTCGACTTCGAGCATGCCTACTGGAAGTCGTCGATCCTGATGCTGGTGGGCGGCGTGCTCGGCATTCTGTTCGTCACCCTGCTGCGCCGTGTCATGGTGGAAGATCCCGAGCTTCCCTTCCCTGAGTCCGTGGCCGCATCGCAGATTCATATCGCGGGTCAACAGGGGAGCCGGGCCGCGAAGATCCTCTTCGGCAACATGGGATTCGGCGGCATCGTTTACCTTCTCGGCCAGTTTAGTTTGTTCAGCGCCGGCCGCGATTTCATCGTCCACGTTGGCGACATCGGCACCAGCTTCGTACGCATGGGGCGCAGCGCTACCGCTCCCAAGCTGCCGGCGGGCGCCGTGACCACCATCTCCGCTCCGGCCATCAGCCCGGCTTATCTGGGCGTGGGCTACATCATCGGACCTCGCCTGGCTTCGCTCAACTTTGCCGGCGGCGTCATCGCCTGGGGACTGCTGGTTCCACTCATCTTGTTCCTCGGCGGGCCCACGCTGGTGGCGCAGTTCGCACCTGCGGGGACGACGATACCGAACGACGCCTTTTGGGCGGGACAGGCGGGAGCGGTCTGGAGCTTCATCGTTCGCCCCATCGCCGTCGGCGGGATGCTGGTCGGCGCCTGTTTCACGCTGTTCCGCATGCGCAAGAGCCTGGGCATCGGCATGGCGCGCGCCGTATCCGACTTAAAGAAGTCCGCTTCCGCCCACGCCGACACCGCTCGCACCGGACGGGACCTGAATGCCAAATTTGTTTTCACCGGCCTGTTCATCGTGCTGATCGCGATGGTGTTTCTGTACAAGAGCTATGCTGACGCGTGGGGGCCAGGCATGGTGGCGGCGATCGTGATGATCGTCGTCGGCTTCTTTTTTGCCGCCGTCTCCGGCAACTTGGTCGGCATGATCGGCTCCTCGAATAATCCAATTTCCGGTTTGACCCTGGCTGCCCTGGTCATCGCTGCCATTCTCATGGTGCTGATGGGCGTCTCCGGAATCCACGGCGTCGCTGCTGTGCTGGGTGTGGCGGCAGTGGTTTGCATCTCCTCCGCAGTAGCGGGCGAGATGTTGCAGGATTTGAAGGTCGGGCACATTCTCGGCGGCACGCCCTCCAAGATGCAGATTGGCGATTTCATGGGCGTCACCGTAGCCAGCTTCGCGCTGCTGCCGGTGCTGCTGCTGCTGAATCAGGCGAACATCAATAGCGGCGGCATCGGCTTCGGCGATCCGCAGTTGCCCGCACCGCAGGCCGGCTTGATGGCCATGCTGTCGCGCGGCATCGTCGGCGGAGAAATGGCTTGGCCGCTGATCGTTGTCGGCATCCTGATGGGCCTGGCGCTGATCATGATCGAGGTGAAGAGCCCCATGCTGTTCGCCGTCGGCATGTATCTTCCGCTGGAGACGACCTTCGCCATCTTCATCGGCGGCATGATCCGCTGGCTGACCGACAAGATTCGCGACAGCAAGAATTTCAACGACGCGCAGAAGGCCCGCGTGGAGAATGCCGGAGTGCTGACCGCCTCGGGATTCATTGCGGGCGAGGCGCTGATGGGAATCGTGATCGCAGTCTTCCGCTACAAGCAGTGGCCGTTGCCGGTGATCTTCCAGCATCCCAACGTGTTTGCGGGATTCATTGTGCTGGTGATTCTGGCGATCGTGATGATCCGCGTGCCGCTGGCCAATGCCGGCAGGCCGGATGAACCGGCGCCGCCGACGGCGATTATGTAGGGTATCGCGGTTTATGGATGTCGCCGGCTAATGCGCGTCTGAAACAGGCTGCGGAAGATTCAACAGCAGATCCCTCGTCGGCCTAAAGGCCTCCTCGGGATGACAAAAATAAAGAGCTGTATCGGCACGACTGAAGTCGTGCCCTGCTACAAAGCACTCCAGCGAGCAACTTCCTCAGCACCCGGCAAAAGGCGCGCTCCCCGTCCACTCGCGTGAATGCCCTAACTCTTCCCGCCTGACGCGGCGGAGGCCGCGTCATCCTTCGCAATGCGAAAACCTCGAGGCTGGTAATCCTTGGGCAGAAACTCTGCTGGCATAGCGGTGCGATTTCCGTCACGCAGAGCGTGAAACACCGGCGACATGATCTCGACCCCGGCGGCGAAGAAGCAGTCCTGAATGTTGGCGTGCAGGTCGGAGTAGGTGTACACCATCAACAGCGGCTGGTCGGTGTAGGCGTTGATCTCGTATTCGACGAAGGAATCATCCAACGCGTTTTGGAGAACGAACGGCGCCGGAGTCAGTCAGGATGTTCTTCGTCTTCAAGGCCGCTTCAATCAGCAATTCATGAATCTTGCGCCAGGGCGCGTCGTAGCCAATGGTCACCGAGGTATACAGGATGAGGCCATTACTTTGGGCCAGCAAACTGTAGTTGGTGACAAAGCTGGCCAGGACGACGGAATTCGGAATGATGATCTCCTCGTTCTTGATGGTCTTCACATGCGTGGCCAGCATGGTTTGCGCGGTGACTTCTCCCATGTTGTCGCCAATCTTCACCCAGTCGCCCACGCGGAAGCCGCGCGCATAGATCAGAATGACTCCGGCAACAATGTTGGCCACGGCCGAAGTCGATCCCAAGCGAGAACAGTACGCCGATGAAGATGCCGACGCCTTTGAAGGCCGGCGAATTCTCGCCCGGCAAATAGGGATAGATGATGACCGCGGTAAACGCGAACAGGAGGAAGCGGACAATCTTATAGGTGGGTTGCGCCCATTCGGGATAGAAGCCGGAGATGCGGATGTTGCCGAGCTCGACCTCGCGCATCACAATCCGGACGAACTTGATCACGTAGTACATCACCGCAACGATCACGACGATGTAAAACAGGTTTGGCAGATAGTTCAACAATGCGTGGCCGATGAGTTTGACCGGGCGTGCCGATGTAGCTCAGCAGTCGGGCGCCGTGTTCGCGGGTCCAGGGGAAATAGTTGAACTCGGTGGCCAGAAAGATCCAGGTGAACAGGAAGAGCAAGAGGAAGCGCACCAGCCGAACGCCGGCGATCAATACTGCTGCCATCCGCTCGCCTGCCATGATCTGCGACTGCTGGATGCGGATGCCCTTAAATCGAGTCGCCATGGATCGCAACACGGTCAGCAGCCAACGGGTGAGCGCGGACCACCAGCCACACAATCAGCAGATAAATGCTAGCGTGACGACGGCGTAGATCGCCGCCCGGATGAGAAATTGGCTGCTGTGTTGCAGTCGGGCTTCGCTGATGGCCTGGCGGATTCGTCCGGCAAGAAATGTCGCCAGCGCCTGCCGCGAAAGGTGGAAGTGCCTGGCATCGTCGTCGGTGACGACGAGCAGCACGTTGTCGCCCAGCATAACCGATGTGCCGTAGGGCGAATCGCTGCTTTTGATGTTGGCGAGGTCGGCGGCGGGAGCGTAAATGAGTTTCTCGAAGCGCTCGGAGGCGGCCTGGGCACGGTCTTCCGCGGTGAAGCTGCCGATGCCCTCGTAGATTCGCAGGACCTCGCTGCCCTTCGATGGTAACGGGATAGCCCGGGTTATCCTGGCTCGTCTGCGGTACGGGCTGCGCCGTGAGAGCGGTCGCAGCCAGCATGAGAGCGAAGATTACGATAAGGAATTTGGCTGAGCGCAACGTGTGCCCTCCGAGGCTGCAAAACCCTAGCAGAACATTTCTGCGGCCATGTTAGGGCATGTGGAGGCGGGACTCAAGGAAGCCGCGTGACAATGGATGAGAAAAGCCCTAATATCAGCGGCAGGAGGCGCAAACTGATGCGCTTGGACATCCCGTCGGACATCGAGCACGACATTCGGCAGTTTGCGCAGCAAGAGCACATCACGCACGACGAAGCCGTTCTGCAGCTCATTGAAACTGGTCTCTCAGTCAAAAAGCCGGTTCCGAAAGCGGTATTCGAGCAAGGCTTGGGATTGTTTGGGAGTCCCGAGGATTCTGCTCTGCTCGATGAAGTTGTATGCATCGCCTACCAGGAAAGACGGCGGCCATCCAAGACTGCGCCCACGCTATAAACGATGGTCAGATCCATTCTGGATACGGACATCCTTTCCGAGTACCTTAAGGGGCACGACCCGAACGTCATCACACACGCGGCTCGCTACGCTGAAGAGCATGGCGTTTTCACCTTTACGAGCGTTACGGTTGACGAAATCGTCTACGGTCTCGAGCTGAAGTCTGCCTCCAGTCAGTTGAAACGGGCTTTGGAATGGCTCAACCAGAACGAGGAAATTACTCCCACTTCCGCGGATTACGTGACCGCCGCCACCATCAAGGCAACAGCAAGAAAGCACGGGTCTGTTCTTGAGCTCCCTGATTGCTTGATTGCTGCGGTAGCCGTTCGGCTGGAGAGGCCGCTTGTGACCGGTAACACCGAAGATTTCCAGGCTATTCAGGAAACTGGCGTCAATCTGGTACTTGAGAATTGGCGGGATCCATAATAGCGAGAGCTAGAGAACGTTAGATTCACGCATGGAAGGTTAGCGCCATGGCTTTGGCCCTCGTCATCCTTGATTAGGAGCTGGCTACGCCCTGAAGTTTCGCCTTTTCCTGCCGCGCTTTCAGCCATTCCATCCAGCGGTCCAGGCCTTCGCCGGTGGTGCTGGAGACGTCGATGATCTCCATGCCGGGATGGACGCGGCGAGCGTTCTCGCGGGCGAGGTCGGCGCTGAAGGGAACATACGGCAGGAGGTCGATCTTGGTCAGCAACATCAGCTCCGACTTGAAGAAGATGGAAGGATACTTGAGCGGCTTGTCTTCGCCTTCGGTGGTGCTCAGCAGGACGATCTTCGCGTCTTCGCCGAGATCGTAGCTCGACGGACAAACCAGGTTGCCGACGTTCTCCACGATCAGCAGATCGAGATCTTCGAGTCCGAGGTTTTCCAGCTTCCATTCTTCCAGATGCTTGCCGATCATTTTGGCGTCGAGATGGCAGGTGCCGCCGGTGGTGATCTGCCTGACCGGAAAGCCGAACTTGGCCAGCCGCCGCGCATCGTTTTCGGTTTGCAGATCGCCAGTGAGCACGGCGACACGTTCGCTCTTGTCCATGCGCTCCAGGGTGCGCTCCAGCAGCGCGGTCTTGCCGGAGCCGGGCGAGCTGACGAGGTTCACGCACAGCACTCCGTTCTGGCGATAGCGCTCGCGCAGTTGCTCGGCGAGGATCTGGTTCTCGTTCAGGACTTTCTTTTCGACGGCGATGCGGTCCATTCAGTCCACTTCCATATAGGCGATGTCGAGCTCTTCTCCGCTGATGCACTCGGTGGCCAGGTCGCCGCACAACGGACATTGCGGGTCGAAGTCGGTCATGCGAAATTCGTAGGCGCACTTCGAGCAGCGCTGCACGCGCGGAATCAATTCCAGGTCGAGCGCCAGCGGCTCCAGCTCCGTGTCCTTCACCAGGACCTCAAAGCCGAATTGCAGCGCGTCGCGATCGACGCCGGCAAGTTCTCCAATCTTAACCCCGACCTTGGAGATGTGAGCGCCGGGATGGCGCTCGGCTTCCTTCTGGACGGATTCGAGGATGGAGGAGGCGATGCCGAGTTCGTGCATGGAAAAACCATTTCACCACGGAGGCACGGAGGACACAGAGAAGAACTTAGAAATAATCGAACAGTCCCCTTAGCTTGAATTATGGAGACTGGGTCGCAAGCAGTGTCGCCGCTCCGCGGCTCGTTCCTATCTCCAGTTGACCGGGGCTGACGCCCCCGTCTAACCCCATTCCG
Source organism: uncultured Gammaproteobacteria bacterium (assembly GCA_963707765.1). Taxonomy (GTDB): domain Bacteria; phylum Pseudomonadota; class Gammaproteobacteria; order Steroidobacterales; family Steroidobacteraceae; genus Bog-1198. Next base: position 159,930 of record CAVPQZ010000004.1, read on the forward strand.
CCGCTTGCGGCTAGCTTAGTTGGTGACACGCCGACTTCGTCCAATCAGAACATTTCAGTCGAGGTTGCGAAAGAGTCTCTATGACCTTCCCTGGCTGGTCTCAGACTTGCAATATTCGAATCAATTCATTGCAAAGTCTCTAATAAAAAAATCTTCTCCGTGCCCTCTGTGTCTCTGTGGTGAATCGACTTCAGGATGTCCGCAACCGGACATCGCTGCGACCAGCGAACCAGAGTCATCATAGCCCTTTGGTGCTTCCCGCGCGATGCCGATAATTTTCCGGAAACATCTTTGCGCGCAACTTCGTCTATCACCTCGTAGGTGCAGCTCGTCTTCGTTTTATTGCCCGGGCTCCCAAAAATCCCCGGTTCTGGACTTGTTGGGGTGGTTCGGGTTCAACGCAGAACAGGTAGCTCACCATGGCAAAAGAGTTGGTTCTCCCGGCGAGCGCCAAGCTTTCCGCGGAGCTTGGCCAGCGACGTAGTCACGCCACGCGGCGCGGGCTGACGCTTCGACGGACTCAAAGACTGGGGCCGCGTCTGGGCCATCGGCTTTGTCCTGTGGACGGTGCTGGCTTTCCTGAGCGCCGCCGGCGCGCACGTTTACACGGCGTCGGTCGGCAGCCCGGAGAGCTGGGCGCAGTTGCTGGCCTGGAACATGACCATCTCGTTTGTGTGGTCATTGCTGACGCCGCCGGTTTACGCGCTGTCGCGGCGATTCACCTTCGAGCGCAGCAACTGGAAGCTGGTGCTGCCCCTGCACATCGCCGCCAGCATTGCGCTCACTCTCGTCGGCGCGTCGGTCATCGTCTGGCTGGAGCCGTTCGTCACCTGGACTCCGGAAGCGCATCTGCCATTTTCCGCGCACATGCTGTCGCGCGCGTTCATGGACTTCCAACGCTACTGGTACATCCTGCTGATCACGCAGGCGATCGGCTATTACGCGAAGTATCGCGAGCGGGAGCTGCAATCGTCGCAACTGGAAGCGCAACTGGCGCACGCGCAGCTGGAAGTTCTGAAGATCCAGCTGGAGCCGCACTTCCTGTTTAATACGCTGAATTCTATCGCCGCGCTGGCGCGCAATGACGGCCCCGCCGCGGAGAACATGACGCTGCAGCTGGCCGACCTGCTGCGCTTCTCGCTGGATGCGATGGGCGTACACGAGGTGCCGCTCAGCCGCGAGCTGACCGTGCTGCAAAAGTACATCGACATTCAGCAGACGCGCTTTCAGGAGCGCTTGCAGGTGGAGATGGACATCGCCGGCAGCACGTTGTCGGCGCTGGTGCCGAACATGATCCTGCAGCCGCTGGTGGAGAACGCGATCCGGCACGGCATTGGGCCGCGGCGCGCGCCCGGGCAAGTTCGCATCACCACGCGCCAGGTCTTCGACGAGCTGTGGATGGAGATCTGCGACAACGGGCTGGGGCTGACGCGCTTCGGCGGCGAGATTCCGCGCGAAGGCGTTGGGCTGCGCAACACGCGCGCCCGCCTGCAACAGCTCTACAACCACGATCACAGCCTGATGCTGGAAGATGCGCCCGGCGGCGGCTGCATCGTCAAAATCCACATTCCGTTCCGCACTTATTCCGAGGAGGTCAGAATCAGCGATGCCCATTCGAGTGTTGCTTAGCGACGATGAAGCTTTGGCGCGCGAACGCCTGCGCAGCCTGTTGGAAGAAGAACCCGATCTGGAGATTGTCGCCGAATGCGGCGACGGCAAGTCGGCCATCTCGACGATCAAGCGCGAGAAGCCTGACCTGGTCTTCCTCGACATTCAGATGCCGGAGATTGACGGCTTCGGCGTGGTCTCGGCGCTGGGGGCGGAACAGATGCCGCTGACAATTTTCGTGACCGCGTACGATCGCTATGCGATGAAGGCGTTCGAGATCCACGCGCTCGACTATCTGCTGAAGCCGGTGGTGAAGCAGCGGCTTTCGGAAGCGCTGGACCACGCGCGCAAGCAATTGCAGCATCCGTCGGAGGGGATGTTCCAGCGGCGCGTGCTCAACCTGCTGGGCGAACTCGATTCGCGGCAGAACGCTCCGCAGCGGATCGTGATCAAGGCCGACGGCGAGATTGTTTGCCTCAAGCCCGGCGAGATCGACTGGGCGGAGTCGGCGGGCAATTACGTTTGCCTGCACGTGGGCGGCAGCACTCACATCCTGCGCGAGACCATCACCTCGCTGGAGACACGGCTGGGGCATCGGCAGTTCCTGCGCGTGCATCGCTCGACGCTGGTGAATGTGGACCGCATCAAGACGCTGCGGCCGTCGCTGTACGGAGACTATGCGATCCTGCTGCGCGATGGGACGAAGCTGACCCTGAGCCGGGGATTCCGCGAGACGGTGCTGAAGAGATTGGGAACGGCGTAGAGAGGCCGCTGCTCGCTCTTCGCTATTCGCTTTTCGCCAGAGGCTGGCGGGATTTTCGTTCGAAGAAAAGTGAGTGCGGCCCCGTTCCAAGCAATCCTTTGGCATCTGGAGAGGATTTTCGCAGGCTAGACTAGAATGGGGCACCCATGGTTGTAGCCATCACTATCAGCGAGGCAGGGGTGGGCCACCCCTTTATAGAACCCGGAGGCAGTTTCTCTTTTTCTCTATTGGGTGCCCTTGATGATTTCTTCGACGGCCATTACCCGATGGGCTCAACCGCTTGCCTCTCCATCTCAAAGGCGTCGGCATGATCCTTGTAATAGCCTTTCAGCGTTTGTGTAGTTCTAAATCCCAATTTCTCATAAAGGAGAATTGCATCGCGATTATTCGTCCGCACCTGCAGCCTATGAAGTTTCAATCCAGGATGTTCCGACTTAAAGTACCACAGGGCGAACTCCAGAAGCTGGCGGCCAATTCGGAGGCGCCTGTAATTTGGATCAACCGCCATTGAATCGATCTCTCCGACATCCCCGAGCACGGTGACAGCAATGTAGCCCACCACAAAATCCGAAATCTCCGCCACGCGAAATCCCCCCGGACATTGGGTGTACAATTCCCAGAATTGATTCTCGGTGTAGGCGTCCACATCGAACGAGGAGCGCTCGATTTCCATCACCCGGCCAAGGTCACCAATTCTGAAACGGCGTAGGTCAACCATCATCTCTTCATGGAGGAACTCGTCCAATTTACATGTTTCAACGTCAACATGGTTACGCTTGAGTTTATTCTTTTCGAATCTGGCGATCTTCTTCCAGAGATATTCAAAATCGTTGTAATATGTGGGGTCGCCTTCCTCTTTTCTTAACCAGGCGACATACGGCGAAAGTAATTGCCAATACAGCAGAATTGCACGATCAAATTTCGACCAGGTGAGGTACTTTGGAGCAATGCCCCGTTTCAGCATCAATCCTAAGTCTTCAAAGTAGTCGCAGATATAGTCTGCGTGTCCGCTCCAAAGCTCGCACTTCTCAGGATTCGTGAGTATGACCCGCGCGAGGCCGCTGCGGCGTCGCCGCATCTCTGGCGACCTGAACCTATCCTCATGCTCTCCAAGGAATTGGTAAGCACTTACATTGCGGGTACCTGCAATCTGCTTATATATAACGAAGAGAGTGATGATCGTCCCGAGCGCCCCGAGACCAGTCCAAAAAGTCGCGGACTGCAACAGTTTGAGCGACAATCCCGGAGCGCCCTGAGCCCACTTCGCTATGCGCTCTTCAAATTCAACGTAGAAGGCACAAAGCGCGACACACGCCACAACAATGGACCAAGTGGCGGGATGAGACAACAACCAAAATAGAAACTCTTGGTTATGCCCCGTCTTCTTATTCGCTGCTGCGTGTCGTTCAGGTTTGCCGGCCATCCTCGTTTGCCATTTACTACCTTGTAGTGGGGATTTCCTTTTTCGTTCTCAATAGTCACAAACTATAAACGTCCCACGGAATCTCAGTGCCGCTTCATTGGCCGATTGCCCCACGCTTCTCGCCCGTCTGTTGGACGAGAGGGCGGGAGTAAACAGTCGGTCGGTTTGCTCAGCCTTTGTAGCCCGCCCCGCGCAGCGCTTTCCCGAAGCAGTCGATGAAGTGGTTCACGCTTTCGGCTGTCGCCAGCGGACCCATCAATCCCACGCGGAACACTTTGCCGGCGAGCGGCCCGAAGCCGCCGGCGATCTCGATGCCGTTGTCCTTCAGCAGCGTGGTGCGCACTTTCGCGTCGTCAACGCCCTGCGGCACTTTGGGAGTATTCAGGTTCCAGATGCGATGGCCGGGTGCGACGTGCATCTCTAGGCCCAGTCCTTCGATCTGCTTCACAAACTCCAGATGAGCCTGGTGATGGCGCTCCCAGCGGTTCTCGAGGCCTTCTTCTTCGATCAGCGCCAGGCCTTCGCGCAGGCCGTAGAACATGGTGGCCGAGGCGGTGTGGTGATAGCGATGGGACTCGACCAGGTAGTCGGCGATGAGCTTGATGTCGAAGTACCAGGAGCGATTGGGGGTGGTCCGAGCTTTGAGCCACTCCATTGCACGCGGCGACACGGTGATGGGAGACAGTCCCGGAGGACAGCTCAATCCCTTTTGCGAGCAGCTATAGGCGATGTCGATTCCGGTCTTGTCCACCTCGACCGGCATTGCGCCCAGCGAGGTCACGCAGTCGGCGATGACCAGCGCGCCCACTTCGTGCGCGGCCTTGCAAATGGCCTCGCCGCGCTGGTAGGCGCCGGACGAAGTCTCGGCCTGGACATATGTGACGACTTGCGGCTTCTCGCGGTGAATAAATTCCGCGGCTTCCTGGTCGCTGAAGACTTCGCCCCAGGGTTTTTCGAAGCGAACCACTTCCCCACCCTGGCGGCGGGCCATCTCGGTTTGGCGATCGCAGAAGAAGCCGTTGGCGAAGACCGCGACCTTGGTTCCCTGCTGCACGAAGTTGCTGATGGCGGTTTCCATGCCGCCGCTGCCGGTGGCGGAGATGAGGAAAGTCATCTCGTTCTTGGTGCCGAAGACAGTGCGCAGCAGGCGTTGAATTTCAGCGGAAATTTGAAAGAAGTAAGCGTCCAGATGGCCGACGATGGGCTGGGCCATAGCCTGATAGACGCGAGGGTGAACTTGACCCGGACCGGGGCCGTACAAAAGGCGCTTCGGCGGGTGAACGGAGATTTCTTCCATAAGAGCAGTCGGTTCTACGACAGTTGCCATGCAATAGCTCCTTACATAGTAATGGATGTTCTCAGTTTATCCAGGGCTCATAAAGGCTTGCAGTGATCTGTGAACATTGCGGCAGGACAACCAGCCGGGAGGTGGCGTAGGCTGGCAGGACCGGATTTAGTCGAAAGAAATCAAGGGAACTGCGACTCTTCCTCTCTGGAAGTTCATCTTATGGAGTGTTGAGGGCGAGATGCGGTCGGCTGAAGCCGACTCTTGTGTTCCAGTTCCTACCCAGGACTTCGTCCTGGGCTAAACTGAGCCACCTGCTGCGCGGGCTGGATTTTTATGTGCGAACAGTTCCAGTTGCTGCGCGTGATTTGCGTTAGCGAATAGGGCATCTGCGGCGCGGCTGATTCGCGTTAGCGAAATAGGTCCATCTGCGCGGGCCCATGTGAGCTACACTGAGCCACCTGCTGTGTGGGCCGCTGCCTTGCGAAGCCTGCATGTTTACGAAAGGCGCATGAATCCCAGTTTACTTCGCGAGTTTCAAGAAGCATCAGCGCGCAGGCCAGGGAGAAGGTCACGAATGCCGAAACGAATCCGCTCTATCGCCGCTTTGGCATTCACCTTGGCGCTGCCCGCGCTCGGTATGGCGCAGACCGAGCAGCCGACCAAATCGGCGGAATCGGCCAGGCTGCTCAAGAGCGATCCTTTGCACGTTTTTAGCGAGTCGGTGCAACAGCTGTCGAGCACCGTTACCCAGTCGGTGGTGCAGGTGCTGACGACTGGATTCGGCTTGACCACTGACGAACAGAAAGATGATACCGCGTACCTGGAGGCGCAGCGCGGGATTGGGGCCGGTGTGGTGCTGTCGCCGGATGGGTACATCGTAACCAACGCCCACGTGGTGGAAGGCGCGCCCCGGTCCTCATCCTCGGCATCACTTCCAAGGTGATGCCGCTCACCGACGTCGAGGATCTGGCGGATACGCGCATCGCCCAGAAGATTTCCCAGCTGAAGGGCGTAGGCGTCGTCAGCATCAGCGGCGGACAGCGGCCGGCCGTGCGCGTCGTGGTCAATCCGCGCGCCCTCGCCGCCTACGGCCTCAACATCGACGATCTGCGCACCACCATCGGCAACGCCAACCAGAACGGCCCCAAGGGAACGCTGGACGGCCCCCAGAACGCCTATACGGTCAACACCAACGATCAGATCAGGAACGCCGATGACTACGGCATGATCGTGATCGCCTACCGCAACGGCGCGCCGGTGCGGCTCAAGGACGTGGCCACCCTGGTCGCCGGTGCCGAGAACTCCAAGCTCGGGGGCTGGATGAATTCGACGTCCGCGCTGATCGTGAACGTGCAGCGCCAGCCGGGCGCCAACGTGGTCGACGTGGTCAACCGCGTGCAGCAGCTGCTGCCCTCGCTGCAGGCCGCCATGCCCGCCGGCGTCGACGTTGCCGTGCTCACGGACCGGACGACGACCATCCGGGCCTCCGTCGCCGACGTGCAATTCGAGCTGCTGCTGGCCGTCGTGCTGGTCGTCCTGGTGATCTATGTGTTCCTGCGCAACGTGCCGGCCACCATCATCCCGAGCCTCTCGGTGCCGTTGTCGCTCGTCGGCACGTTTGCCGTCATGTACCTCGCCAGCTTCAGCCTCAACAATCTCTCGCTCATGGCGCTGACCATCGCCACGGGATTCGTCGTCGACGACGCCATCGTGATGATCGAGAACATCTCGCGGTACATCGAGATCGGCGAGTCGCCGCTCGAGGCCGCGCTCAAGGGCTCCGGGCAGATCGGCTTCACCATCATCTCGCTCACCGTCTCCTTGATCGCCGTGCTGATCCCCCTGCTCTTCATGCAGGACGTGGTGGGGAGGCTGTTCCGGGAATTTGCGATCACCCTCGCGGTCACGATCCTGATATCGGCCGTGGTATCGCTCACCCTCGTCCCCATGATGTGCGCGAAACTCCTCCGTTCGCGGCCGAGCCACGACGAGGGACGCTTCGGCCGCTGGTTCGCATCCGTGGTGCAGGCGTACGGGCGCAGGCTCAACTGGGTTCTCGACCACCAGAAGCTCACGTTGGCGGTGGCCATCGGGACGCTCGCGGTCACGGCGCTGCTCTACATCCTGATTCCCAAGGGCTTCTTCCCCGACCAGGACACCGGCCTGATCCAGGGCATATCCGAGGCCGGCGAATCGATCTCCTATGCCGGCATGGCCGATCGCCAGCAGGCGCTTGCCGCCGCCATTCTCGCCGATGCGGACGTGCAGAGCCTGTCCTCGTTCATCGGGGTGGACGGCAACAACGTCACGCTGAACAGCGGCCGGTTCCTCATCAACCTGAAGCCGCGCGGCGCACGCTCGTCGAGCGTGCTCGACATCATCCGCCGGCTCAAGGCCGAAACCGCCGCCGTGGCGGGCATCACGCTCTACATGCAGCCGGTGCAGGATCTCACCCTCGACAACACCATCAGCCGCACCCAGTACCAGTTCACCCTGGAGAGCGCGGATTCGGCGGCACTGTCCACCTGGACCCCGAAGCTGCTGTCCGTGCTGCGCCAGCAGCCCGAGCTGGCGGACGTCGTGAGCAACCAGGAGAACGACGGGATGGCGGCCTACGTCACCATCGACCGCGACAGCGCCGCACGGCTCGGAATCAGCGTGGGGACCGTCGACAACGCGCTGTACGACGCCTTCGGCCAGCGCATCGTCTCCACGATATTCACGCAGTCGAACCAGTACCGCGTCATCCTGGAAGCTGATCCCAAGACCTACGGCTCGGTCGAATCTCTGGCGTCCATCTACGTCCCCTCGGCCGCGGGCGGCCAGGTGCCGCTGTCCGCGATCGCGAAGGTGGACGTCGAGACGCGTCCCCTGCTCATCAATCACCTCGCACAGTTTCCCGCGGCCACCGTGTCGTTCAACCTCGCCCCCGGCGCGTCGCTGGGCGCCGCGGTCGACGCCATCGAGAAAGCCGAGCGCAGTCTCGGCGTCCCCGAGAGCATCCGCACGACGTTCCAAGGCGCGGCGCTCGCCTTCCGCAGCAACCTCGACAACGAGCTGCTGCTGCTCCTGGCGGCGGTGGTCGTGATGTACATCGTGCTCGGCGTGCTGTACGAGAGCTTCATCCATCCCATCACGATTCTGTCGACCCTGCCCTCGGCCGGCATCGGCGCGCTGCTGGCGCTGATCCTGGCCGGAGACGATCTCACCATCATCGCCCTGATAGGCATCATCCTGCTCATCGGCATCGTGAAGAAGAACGCGATCCTGATGATCGATTTCGCCGTGGTGGCGCAGCGCGAGGAAGGGCTGTCGCCGCGGGATGCGATTTTCAAGGCCTGCCTGCTGCGCTTCCGCCCCATCTTGATGACCACCGTGGCGGCGATATTCGGCGCGCTGCCGCTGATGTTCGGCACGGGAACCGGCTCGGAGCTGCGCCATCCGCTCGGCATCACCATCGTGGGCGGCCTCCTGGTGAGCCAGGTGCTCACGTTGTTCACGACGCCGGTGATCTATCTCGCCTTCGACCGCCTCGCGACACGGATGCGCGGACCCAGGCGTGGGGAGGACGCCGTGCTCGCGGACAGTCCCACATGAGCCTGTCTGCCCCGTTCATCCGCCGGCCGGTGGCCACGACGCTCCTGACCATGGGCGTGGCCCTGTGCGGCGCGGTGGCGTTCGTGCTGCTGCCCGTGGCGCCCCTGCCGCGCATCGACGTGCCGGCCGTGTTCGTCTCCGCACAGCTGCCGGGGGCGAGTCCCGAGGTCATGGCAGCCACCGTGGCGACCCCGTTGGAGCGGCACCTGGGCGCGATCGCGGACGTCGACGACATGACGTCGAGCAGCAGCGTCGGGTCGACCAACATCCAGCTGACCTTCGGCGTGGACCGCAACATCGACGGCGCCGCGCGCGACGTGCAAGCGGCCATCGTCGCGGCCCATGCCGATCTGCCCTCCTCGCTCACGCGCAACCCCACCTATCGAAAGCTCAACAGCGCCCTGTTCCCGGTGATGGCGATCGCGATGACTTCGGACGTGCTCACGCAGGGCCAGATCTACGATGCGGCGGATGCGGTGCTGTCCCAGCGGCTGTCGCAGATCGAGGGCGTCGGCGGCGTCAATGTCAACGGCAGCGCACTGCCGGCGGTCCGGGTGGAGATCAATCCGCAGGCCCTCTCCAAGTACGGTATCGGGCTGCAGGACGTGCGCGCGGCCATCTCCAACGCCAACGCCAACGCGCCCAAGGGGGCCATCGAGGCGGGCGGCCTGCGCTATCAGATCTACACCAACGACAATGCGCGCGACGCCGAGCCCTACCGCAATCTCATCATCGCGAACCGCAACGGCGCCATCGTGCGCCTGGGCGACGTGGCGCAGGTTCTGGACATGCAGGACGGAGCCACCGAGGACGTCCGCGCCTACGGCATCTACAACGGGAAGCCCGCCGTATTCCTCACGATCTACCAGCAGCCCGGCGCCAACGTCATCAATATGATCGATTCGGTGCGGAACGCGCTGCCGGCGCTGAAGGCCTCCATCGATCCGAACATCGACCTGATCGTCACCTTCGACCGCTCGATCACCATCCGCGCCTCGCTCCGGCAGGTCGAGCAGACGCTGCTGCTGGCGGTCGCGATGGTGATTTTGGTCGTGTACGTGTTCCTGAACAGCTACCGCGCCGCGCTCGTGCCCGCGCTGGTGGTCCCCGTGTCCTTGATCGGCACCTTCGGTGCGATGTACCTGCTCGACTACACGCTCGACAATTTCTCGCTGATGGCCATGACCATCGCCACCGGCTTCGTGGTGGACGACGCCATCGTCGTCATGGAGAACACCACGCGTCACATCGAAGCCGGCATGGGGCGGGTGAGCGCAGCGCTCCTGGGGGCGCAGGAGGTGGGGTTCACCGTCGTCTCCATGAGCCTCTCGCTGGTCGCCGTCTTCATTCCCTTCATGTTCGCCGGCGGGATCGTGGGGCGGATCTTCCGCGAGTTCACCGTGACCCTGTCGGTGTCGATCCTCATCTCGCTCGTGATCTCCCTGACCACCACGCCGATGATGTGCTCGCTGCTCCTGAAGCGCGCGGACGGACGGCCGCCGCAGCGCTTCGCCGCCGCGTTCGAGCGTGCATTCGAGCGGCTGCGCCGCGGCTACGAGAACTCCCTCGGCTGGGCGCTGCGCCACCCGCAGATCATGATGTTGATCCTGTACGCGACCATTTGCCTGAACGTGTACCTGTACATCGTCATACCCAAGGGCTTCTTCCCGCAGCAGGACACGGGCCAGCTACAGGGCGGGCTGCGGGGCGACGCCACGAGCTCCTTTCAGCTGATGAAGGCCAAGCTCCAGGAGGTCGCGAAGATCATCCAGGACGACCCCGCGGTCGCGACGGTGACCGGCTCGGTCGGTGCCGGCGGATTCGGGCCTTCGAGCGGCGGGCCGCGCGGCAATGTCACGGTCGCGCTGAAGCCGCTGGCGCAGCGCCACATCTCGGCGGACAGGATCATTGCGCGCCTGCGGCCGAAGCTCAACCGGGTGCAGGGCGTTGCAACCTTCCTGCAGGCCGTGCAGGACATCCGGGGCGGCGGCGGGCGCTCCGCCAATGCGCAGTACCAGTACACGCTGCTCGGCGACGACCTGAACGAGCTTCGCATCTGGTCGCAGAAGCTGCGCACCGCGATGCAGGACATGCCCGAACTCACCGACGTCGACACGGATCTGCAGCCGGGCGGCCTGGAGGCCGACCTGATCGTGGACCGGGACACGGCGTCGCAGCTCGGGCTGACCGAGATTCAGATCGACAATGCGCTGGGCGACGCCTTCGCGCAGGCCCAGGTCTCGAACATCTACAACCCCTTCAGCCCGCAGCAATACCACGTCGTCATGGAGGTGGCGCCGCAATACTGGCAGAGCCCGGACGTGCTGAAGGAGCTTTACATCAGCACCGCCGGCGGCGCCGTCAGCGGCACGCAATCGACCCAGGCGGTGGCGGGCACGACGCAGGTGGGTCCCGCCGCGGGCAGCGGCGCGGCGACCAGCGCCGCGGCGGTCGCCCAGGACATAGCGCGCAATCTGGCCGCGAACTCGCTGGCCAATGCCGGGCGCGGCAACACCTCGACGGGATCTGCGGTGAGCGTCGCCGCTGAATCCGTGGTGCCGTTCGCAGCCTTCAGCCATTTTGCGACGTCGACCACGCCCGTCAGCGTGAACCACACGGGAACCTCCATGTCGACTTCCATCGCCTTCAACTTGCCGGAGGGAGAGTCTCTAGGCACGGCCCTGGACGCGATCCAGCGCAAGATGATCGAGATCCACATCCCCGTGAACATTCAAGGCGGCACCTACGACACCGCCAAGCTGTTCCAGCAGAGCAGCGGGCTGTCGCAGGTGCTGATGCTGGCCGCCGCACTGTCGGCCATCTACGTGGTCTTAGGGATGCTCTACGAGAGCTTCAGCCAGCCGCTCACCATTCTCTCGACGCTGCCGTCGGCGGGCGTCGGCGCTCTGCTCGCGCTCATGGCGACCGGCACCGAGTTCAGCCTGATCGCCTTCCTGGGGATCCTGCTCCTGATCGGCATCGTGAAGAAGAACGCCATCATGATGGTGGACTTCGCGCTGGAGGCGGAACGCACGCTCGGGCTGGATCCGATGGCCGCCATCGCGCGCGCCTGTTCGCTGCGCTTCAGGCCCATCATGATGACGACCTGCGCCGCCATCGCGGGCGCGCTGCCCCTGGCGCTCGCCTACGGCGATGGAACCGAGATGCGCCGGCCCCTGGGAATCTCCATCGTCGGCGGCCTCATCGTGAGCCAGCTGCTCACGCTGTACACCACGCCGGTGGTGTACTTGTACGTTCACCGCTATTGGAAGCGAGGCCGGAACGCGCGGCGGACGCCGGCCGGCCGCGGCGCATCCCTGGGACCCGCGGAGCCCGCCACATGAGCCGCCGATTGCTGCTGATCCCGCTGGCCGGCTTGGCCCTGATCGCCGGCTGCGCCGTGGGCCCGGATTACCGCCGCCCGGCATTCCAAACCACGGAGGCCTTCAAGGAGGCGGCCGACTGGAAACCCACGGAACCCGCCGACGCGATGAGCCGCGGGCCTTGGTGGGACATATTCAAGGACGACGATCTGGACCGCCTCGAGGCCCGGATCCGGATTTCCAACGAGAACGTCAAGGCGGCCGCGGCCGCGGTCGACCAGGCCCGCGCGCTGGTCGCGCAGGCGCAGGCCGGCTTTTGGCCGTCGATCAATGCCGGAGCCGGGCTGCAGCGCGGCTCCATCGACGGCGCACCTGCGCACCAAACCGTCTCCGCGACGCTCACGGGCGACTGGACCCTGGACATCTGGGGCCAGATCCGCCGCACCGTCGAGAGCAACCGCGCGTCGGCGCAGGCCAGCGACGCGGCGCTGGCGGCGGCCACGCTCTCGGCGCAGGGCCAGCTCGCAATCGACTACTTCGAGCTGCGGGCCCAGGACGAGCTGCAGCGTCTCCTGGACGACATCGTCGTCGCCGAGCAGCTGTCGCTGAAGATCACCGAGAGCCGCTACAAATACGGCGTGGCCGCGAAGGCCGACGTCGTGAGCGCGCAGACGCAGCTGCTCAACAGCCAGGCGCAGCAGATCAACGCCAGGATCCAGCGCGGCGTGCTGGAACATGCCGTTGCCGTTCTCGTCGGGGAGCAGCCCGCGTCCTTCGCGCTGGCGGCCTCGGGAATGCGCAGCGATGTGCCGACCGTGCCCGCCGGCGTCCCCTCGACTCTCCTCGAAAGGCGTCCCGACGTGGCCGAAGCGGAGCGCAAGATGGCGGCGGCCAACGCGCAGATCGGCGTTGCGAAGGCGGCCTACTTCCCCAGCCTCACCCTTTCGGGATCCGACCAGTATTCGAACGGCACGTTCAGCAACCTGCTCAACGCGGCGAACCATATCTGGGCGGTGGGCCCGCAGCTCGCTGAGACCATCTTCGACGCCGGGCTGCGCCGCGCCCAAGTGGCGCAGGCCCGCGCCGCCTACGAGGCGAGCGTCGCCGACTATCGCCAGACGGTGCTCTCGGGCCTCGAGCAGGTCGAGGACCAGATCGTCACGCTGCGCGTGCTGGAGCAGCAGGCCGTGGTCGAGGACGCGGCGGTGGTCGCCGCCAAGGAAGCCGAAACCCTGACGCTCAATCAGTACAAGGCCGGCACGGTCCCGTACAGCAGCGTCATCACCGCCCAGACCACCCGGCTCTCCAGCGAGGAAACCGCCCTGTCCGTCCTGTCGAGCCGGCTCCAGGCCAGCGTCGCCCTCATCGAGGCGCTCGGCGGCGGCTGGACTCAGGGCCGCCTCGAATAGAAGCTTGTCCGAGTCATCCACGTGAGCCGGGTTGGCAACAGGCTCCTAACCCGGCCGCAGCCAGCGGGCCGCGAGCGGCGGAATCAGCAGCAAGCTGACCAGGGTCGAGGACACCAGACCGCCCAGGATGACCACCGCCATCGGCCCCTCGATCTCGTGGCCCGGCTGATGCAGCTGCAGGGCCACCGGCAGCAGCGCGAGCGCGGTGAGAAGTGCCGTCAGCAGCACCGGCGTCAATCGCTCCTCGGCGCCGCGCATCGCCGTCGCCAGGTTCCACCGCTCGCCCTCCACGCCCACGAGGTGATCGTAATGCGAGATCAGCAGAATCGTGTTGCGCGCCGCCATTCCGAACAGCGCGACGAAGCCGACCATCGCTCCTAAGGTGAGGGTACCGCCGGTCGCTGCAACCGCGGCCACGCCGCCGATGAGCGTGCTCGGCAGCGCGAGCAGCACGAGCAGCACGTGGCGGGCATGCCCGAACGCCAGCGCCAGCAACAGCACCACCAGAACGACCGCCGCTGCCGAGTGCAGGATGAGCTCGCGCGCGGCCGCCGCTTGCGCCTCGGCGGCGCCGCCGTAGCTCAAATACACACCCGGCGGCAGCGGCACCTTGGACGCGATCGCCTTGCGCGCCGCCTCGGCATAGCCCACCTGATCGGACACCCTGGGGGTGGCCGCCACGATCTGCCGACGCAGCCCGTCCTGATGATCGACCAGGCTGCGCGACAGCGGAGTGGTGATCGTCGCGACCGCGGACAGGGGCGTCATCGCGCCATCACGCCCTCGCAACAGCAGGCCGCCCAGCGCGGAGGGATCCGTCCCCACCCGGCCGATTCGCACGGCCACCGGGATGCTCCGATCCGCTTGATTGAGCTCGGCGGCGACGCTGCCGTGATAGGTCGCATTGACGGCCTGCAGCACGTCCGCCGCGTCGAGTCCGTACAGGGCGAGCTGCCCGGGCAAGAGCTCCACATGCAGCTCGACCTGGCGGGGCGGGACGGTCAGCCGCACATTGCCGCTGCCGGGCAGGTGCGAAAGGACCTCCACGATCTGCGCCCCGACCCGGTCGTCGGCATCGAGGTCGGATCCAATCACGCTGATGGTGAAGGGGGCGGATTCACCGGACAGCGTCTCGCCGATACGTTCGGCCAGCACCGAGTAGATTTCGACCAGTTGGTTCGGATATTTCTCGAAAACCCGGCGGATGGCCGCGTCGATCTCGGTCGCGCCGTGGTTCTGCCCCGGATCGATCTGCACCTCGAACTCGCTCTTGTTGGGCGCGTCCGGGTCTTGACCGTTCTCGGCGCGCCCGATCTGCTCGGCGACGCTCTTCACGCCCGGAATACTGATCAGCCCCTTGCTGATCAGCGCGCCGACCCGCGCCGTTTCCGTCAATGAGATTCCCGGGCGCAGCGAGGCATGAGCGATCAGATAGTTCTCGCGAAAATCCGGCAGCAATCGCGCGCCGAGCAACGGCAGGAAAACGATGCCCGCCAGCCCGCTGCCGAGCAGGATCGTCGCCAGGATCCGTGGGCGCCGGCTCAACCACGCGATCACCGCCAGCTGCCATCGCTTGCAGCGCAGGATGAAGTGCGCATCCGGCTTGGGATGGTGCCGGGCCATCACCAGCACGCACATCGCGGGCGTCGCGCTCATCGCGACCAACAGCGAAAGGCCCACCGCAAGCAAAAAGGCGATCGACAGCGGCCGGAAGAAGGCGCCCTGCAGCCCCGACATCGTGAGGATGGGCAGGAAGGCGACCGCCACGGCCGCGGTCGCGTAGAACACGGGGCGCCTGACCTCGAGAGAGGCCCCGGTGAACAAATCCCGGATGTTGACCTCGCCCGACGCGCTGCGCCGCCGGCGCAGAATGTTCTCGACATCGATCACGGCATCGTCGACCACCACGCCGAGCGCGACCACGAGACCGCCCAGAGTCATGGTGTTCAGCGACAATCCCGCGGCGCCCAATATCCACACGGTCGTGAGCAGCGCGAGCGGAATGGCGCTGAAGGACACGAGAGCCCCACGCCAGTCGCGCAGCACCAGCAGCAGCAGGCTGATCACGAGCGCCGCGCCGATCGCGAGCGAATTGCGCAGCTTCTCGATCGCGCTCTCGATGAAGCTCGCGGGGCGCAGCAGCGCCGGATGATATCGCACGCCCCGTTGCGCCAGCGCCGGAGCGAGGGCATTGAGCCGCTCCTCCAGCGCGCGGGTGACCTCGAGCGTGTTCGCGCCGAACTGGGTCGACGTCTCGATGAGGATGCCGGGCTTGCCGGCGATCAATGCATCGCCATAGCGCGGTTCCGCGCCGTCGCGTATGGCGGCCACATCCCCGAGGTGCACCGACAGACCGGCGCGCGTGCCGATGACGGCGCGGGCCATCGAATCGATGCTCGCCCCCGCGGCCTGCGACCGGATGACGATTCGCTGCGTCGGCGTCTCGACATAACCGCCGCCGATCAGCTCGGTGGCGCGCTTGGCCGCCGCCAGAACCTCATCGAGCGAGAATCCGGCGGCGGCGAGTTTGACCGGGTCCACCTCGATCTGCCGCTCGCGGACTTCTCCGCCGAAGACCTGCGCCTGCGCCACACCGGGCACCGCGAGTATCTGCGGCTTGACCACCCACTGCACCACGTCGCGCAGTTCCATGGGCGTAAGCCGGTCGCTGGTGTAGCCGAAGTGCACCAAGTACTCCATCGAGGAGCTCAGGGGCGATAGCAGCGGCGCCCCCACGCCCGCCGGCAGCTGGCCCGCGAACTCGGCCAGCCGTTCGGTGATGACCTGGCGCTGGCGGTAGGGATCGCCGCCGCGATCGAACACCACCTGGATCGCCGACAAGCCTTGGCTCGACGTGGAGCGCACCGTTTTGACATTCTCGCTGCCTGCGAGCAACCCCTCGAGAGGCCGGGTCACCAGCGCCTCGACCTGCGTGGCATCGAATCCGGGCGCCTCAGTCTGCACCAGCACGTGCGGCGGAGCGAAGTCCGGGAACACATCGAAGCGCGCGGCGAACGTCGCCGCCACGCCGAAGACTGCGATCAGGCAGGCAAGCGCAGTCACGATGCGCGGATTGCCGAGCGAGGCTCGGACTATGGCGGCGAGCACGGCTCCGGCGCCCTAGTCGTCGTCATCGGCCGCACGGGTGCCCACCCCCTGCAGCGACCACAGCACGCCGGCGCCTTGCACCACGATGTCGTCATCGTCGTCGACGCCCGAAACCAGCCAGCCCGCGCCGCTTGGCGTCAACAAGGTCACCTTCGTCGGCAGAAAGCGCCGGGATTCCTCACCCTTGATCTGCGGCAGCTGCTTGTAGACGTACGCTCCGTTCTCGTCGTAGAGCACGGCATCACGGGGCAGCAGCACCCCCTTGCGCTCGCCCCACACCAGAATCATCGGGACCCGGGCCCCGGGCCCGAAACCGGCCGGTGCGTGCGCGACTTCGACCAGCACGCCGGCGCTTTGAACCTCGCCCGATTGCGGCAGCACTCCGAGCACCCGGCCCGCCACCTCGACGCCGTCCACATCCAATAGCGCCTTGGGCGGCAACGCGCCCAGGCTGTGGCGGCCGGGCAGGTCGCCGCGCACCAGCAGACTGCGACCGGCGCCCGCCGCCTCGATGAGGTTTGCCCGAGGAACCGGCGGCAGCGCCGCCAGCGGGCCCCAGTGCAACGCGAGACGGGACGCAGCCAGCGCCTGCTGCGCCTTCGATCTCGTGTAATCGGCCTGCGCGGCTTGCAGCGCTTTCAACGATGCGCTGCCGCCCTCATATAAGGCGTGCAGCCGCTCGACTTCCGCGACGGATGCCCGCTGCGCCGCTTCGGCGGCGCTCAACTCCCCCTCCTCCGCTATCAGTGCCGAGGCATCCAGCACCAGGCCCAATGCCTCGATACGCTGCGGAACCGCGGCATTCACCGGATGCGCGACGCGGATGCCCGCGGCCTGTTGCTGTTCGCGATTGAGCACCGGGGTCGATGCGGCGGCGCCCGTCTTCGCGGGAGCCGCGTCGTCCTCGTCGGCGGCGAGGTGCCCCGCGTACACGAGCCACCCGAGCATCGCCAGAAGCCGCCAATGTCTCACGGGCCCGCCCCGGCGGTCGCGCTCGGCGCAAACGAACCCGCGAGGCTGAGTTCCGGTCCCGACAGCGGCGCGTGCAACGCGTCCTCCAGCTCGTTGCGCGATGCCTGCACGAGCGCCTGCATCGCCAGCGACTCGAGTTCCACCCGGATGGCGCCGATCGTCGCGGCGGTCTGCTCGATCGAATCCGCCGCTCCCACGTGGGCCGCCAATGCGGCGTACCGCTCTTGGCGGCGTGCCGCCTCCAGTTGGCGCCGTGATGCATCCGCGGCCGCGCGCGCGGTCCGCTCGGCGCGCGCGGCGGCCGCTATCTTGCCGTAGATGTCCGATTGCAGCGCCAGCATGCGGCGCCCGGCCACTTCGCGTTCCGCGCGCGCCTCGGTGATCTCACCCTTGTTGCGGTTGAGGGGCACGGTGAATCCCACATCGAACGGGAATTTGGCGATGCCGTGGTCCCAATAGTAGCCGGGCTCGAGAACCAGCTGCGGATATTGGCGCGCCACCGCCTGATGAAGCCGGGTCTCCGCTTGGGCATACTCGCCGATCGCCACGCCGAGGTCGGCACGCGACAACAGCGCGAGTTCGCGCTTGGAGGACAGTTCATCCTCGGCCAGGGGCGGCGGCTCACCCCAGTCCGTCCACGCGATGACGATGCCGTCGAGGGCATGCGGCGGCAGCCCCAGAGCCCGGGCGGCGGCGGCCTGCGACGCATTCGCGGCGATCCGCTGCTCGGCCTGCCGCTGTTCGATCTCGAGGCGTGAGCGCTCCTCGTCCACCAGTTCGCTCGCCGGATCCTCGCCCGCCTGGATGCGCCGCTGCTCCAGGCTCAAGAGCCGGTCCTCGGCCGCCGCGAGGCGTTCCAACAGGGCAAGACGGCGGCGTGCGCCCTCCCATTCCGACAGCGCGCTCGCCAATGCGCTTCGAACCGCCCACGTCTGGTCCATGAGCGCAAGCTGCGCATTGCTGGTATCGGCGTGGGCCAAATCCATGTCGAGACGACGGCGCTCTCCCGATCGCAGCGGCCAATCGAGATAAACGCCGTACAGCCACGGATGAGCGTCGTGACGAGCGTACTCGGACTGCAGCGTGAGGTCCGGATTCAGCGCTTGCGCCGCCGTGACCTCGCGCGCCCGCGCAGACTCCACCTGGGCGCGAGCCGTCTCCAATCCGGGGTTGCGCACCAGAGCGACCGCCAGGAGTTGCGCCCGGTCCCAGGCAGTGGGCGGCCACTGCGACGAAGAGCCGGGCAGGACACGCCCAAGTTCCTCGCGCAGTTCGGCATCGCCGAGACCGCGCGCCGCGAACTGCGCGGCGCTGCGCGGCGCCTGTAGCGGCTCGCTCTGGTAATGCGCGCAGCCTGCGCCCAGCCAGGACAGCATCGCTCCCAGGCAGGCCCAACGTGCGCCTGGGCGTCCGTATCGGACCATCGCGTACGCCGAGCGCGCATCACCCGCCGCACGAGCGCGGCTTCGCCGTTGTCTGAGTAGATCGGCAGCGATGCTCACTCCCGAATGGCCTCTTTGGAGCCGCAGGTCGCGAGATGATACTCGCCTCCGCGCATCGGTCAAAGACACCCGGCCGGCGCTCGAGCGCTGGACATCGTCCCTCGTCATGGCAAGATCACCGCAGTGGCAACGATGCGAAGAATGCCGTCGCTCTACCGGGCCGCGCCAGCCGCGACATGCGGCGTGCTGTTGTTGTGCCCGATGATCCCCCATCAACAAGCTCGAGGGGCGCCGCCGGCCTCCGGCGAGGATCGCGCTTGGAACGCCGAGGGCATCTGGAAGGCCGCGGTGCCGCCGCAGCCCATGAAAGCGGAATTCGACGGACTCGATCCCGTCGGAGTTGCGGCCGGCGCCAAGATTCAGGCCGATTGCTCTTTGAACTGGGTCGACCCGGACGAGGGTGTTCGCTACTGTTTCGCGAGCGGCACCTCGCTGCAGTATTTTCTCGAACGTCCCCGCGCCATGATCGCGCGCGCGCGTGCGAACTGGCTTAGGTTGCAGGGTCGGTAGGGCAGCGCCCCGGCCGCCAGGCGCGGACCGCGCGGTTGGCAGGATTGCTACGTTTTTGAAGCACTTGTGTGACGGATCAGAAACAGGCTGTGCAGCAACGCCGGGCGTGGCGGCGCCTGGGCCATGCAAGTGACTGATTGTAAAGCGCCCTCGGGATATGTCCGGCATGGCACGCAAGCTGCTTGTCGGCTAGGCGAGCCCCGAGGAGACCGACTCAGTGAAGACCACCGCTGCCGTTGCGTGGGAAGCTGGCAAGCCGTTGAGCATCGAACCCGTGGATCTCGCCGCCCCGAAATCCGGCGAGGTCCTGGTGCGCATCGTCGCCACCGGAGTCTGCCATACCGACGCCTTCACGCTCTCCGGAGCCGACCCCGAGGGTTTGTTCCCGGTGATTCTCGGTCACGAAGGCGGCGGCATCGTTCAGGAGGTCGGCGCCGGAGTGGGCAGCGTCAAGCCCGGCGATCACGTCATTCCGCTCTATACGCCCGAGTGCGGGGAATGCGAGTTCTGCAAGTCGGGAAAGACCAACCTGTGCCAAAGGATCCGAATCACGCAAGGCAAAGGACTGATGCCGGACGGGACGTCGCGCTTCTCCATCAAGGGCAAGACCGTGCTGCACTACATGGGCACGAGCACATTCTCCGAATACACCGTCCTGCCGGAGATTTCCGTCGCCAAGATCCACCCGAAGGCTCCCCTCGACAAGGTCTGTCTGTTGGGCTGCGGGATCACGACCGGCATCGGAGCGGTGCTCAACACCGCGAAGGTCGCGCCGGGGTCCACCGTGGCGGTGTTCGGCCTCGGCGGCATCGGCCTCTCGGTGGTGCAAGGCGCCGTGATGGCCAAGGCGTCGCGCATCATCGCGATCGACCTCAATCCCGGCAAATGGTCGATGGCGAAGGCCCTCGGCGCCACCGACTTCGTCAACCCGAAGGATTACGACACGCCCATTCAGCAGGTCATCGTGGACATGACCAAGGGAGGCGTCGACTATTCATTCGAATGCATCGGAAATGTTAATGTTATGCGCTCGGCACTGGAATGCTGCCACAAGGGGTGGGGCGAGTCGGTGATCATCGGCGTGGCCGGGGCCGGCCAGGAAATCTCGACACGGCCGTTTCAGCTGGTCACCGGGCGCGTGTGGCGCGGCTCGGCATTCGGCGGCGTCAAGGGGCGCTCTCAATTGCCGGGTTACGTCGAGCGCTACATGAATGGGGAGATCAAGATCGACGAGATGATCAGCGAAGTGCTGCCGTTGGCCAGGATAAACCACGCGTTCGACTCGATGCACAAAGGCAGCACGATCCGCTCGGTAATCAAGTACTGAGCGGTGATACCAGTGAAAAACGGGCGATTGTTGTTGAAGTACGCCGCGTGAGCGGCTGTTTGCATACTATTGGAGAAAATCATGGCAGTTTCAATTCACCCAGCTGTAGATAACGGAGTCAAACCGGGCTCTGCGAGCTTTTCGGGCGGCACCTTGTCGTGCAGGTGCACGGACAAACCCGTCAAAGTGTCCCTGGCGGCCAACACGGCGCACAATCATGCGTGCGGCTGCACCAAGTGCTGGAAGCCCAAGGGGGCGCAGTTCTCGCTGGTCGCGGTCGTGGCGCGCGACAAGCTCAACGTCACGCAAAACGCGGACAAGCTGCACATCGTGGACCCGAATGCAGCCATCCAGCGCCATGCGTGCAAAGCCTGCGGCGTGCACATGTATGGCCGCATCGAGAACACCAAGCACGCATTCTACGGGCTGGATTTCGTCCATACGGAACTGTCCTCCGAGTCGGGCTGGTCGGCGCCGGGGTTTGCGGCATTCGTGTCGTCGATCATCGAGGACGGAGCCGACCCGGCGAAGATGGGCGCGGTGCGCAGCCGGTTGAAGGAGTTGGGCCTCGAACCCTACGATTGCCTCAATCCCCCGCTGATGGACGCGCTGGCGACGCACTCCGCGAAGATGTCCGGGAAACTCTACAAAGGCTGAAGGCGAGGGCGTTGCGCCGGCCGGGCGCGGCAACCGCCTGCGGGGTCCGGGCCCCGCAGGCGGGCCCCAAGGCCCTTCGGGTCAATGCTCCACGATGATGCCGTGCTTGTGGATCTTCCGGTACAGCGTCGTGCGGCTGATGCCCAATGTTTGCGCCGTGCGGCTCACGTTCCAGCGCATCCTTTCCAGCTCCCGCACCAAGGCCGCGCATTCGGCCTCCTGCAGCGCGTCGCGCGGCCCGGCCTGATTCGCGGCCGGCACGGCCGGCTCGGCGGCCGGCGCGGCGCGCTGCGGGCCGCCGGGCTGCGTGTCGAGAATCTCCTGCGGCAGGTTCGAGGCTCGAATGAGGCCATCCCGGCATAGCGCCGAGGAAGTGCGCAGCGCATTGCGCAGCTGGCGAATGTTCCCCGGCCAGGGGTAGTTCATGAGCTTGTCGAACGCATCCGGTGCGATCTCGACCGACTCCTGCTCGCCGACCTCCTCGCGCAACAGCGTGTGGATCAGCTCGGCCCTGTCGAGCCGATCGCGCAGCAACGGCAGGAAGAGCGTAATGCCGTTCAGCCGGTAGTAGAGGTCCTCGCGAAACTCGCCGCCTTGAATCATCTGCCGGATGTCCCGGTGCGTCGCGCTGACGACGTGCAGATTGACCGGGATGGGCTGGTCGCTTCCCAAGGGGACGACCTCCCTCTCCTCGATCACGCGCAGCAGCCGTGTCTGCAGCATCAACGGCATGTCGCCGATCTCGTCGAGAAACAAGGTGCCGCCGTTGGACTGCAGAATCTTGCCCATGCGGCCTTCCTTCGAGGCTCCCGTGAAGGCGCCGCGCGTGTAGCCGAACAGCTCGCTTTCGATGAGGCTCTCCGGGATGGCCGCGCAGTTGACGGTCACGAAGGGCTTGTCGAACCACAAGCCGCTGCAATGCAGGGCCTTGGCGAACGCCTCCTTTCCGGTGCCTGTCGCGCCCTGCAGCAGGATGGGCACCTGCTTGGCAAACAGTTGCCGGCCGCAGAACAGGTTTTTGCGCATTTGCGGGTCTTCCACCACATGCTGCTGTCCGGGCTCGCGTGCCCGCTCGGGCGCATCGGCGGCATCGCCGGCATCCAGCAATGCGAAGCGGCGCGAGGGCGGACGCAGGGGGGCGCGCACGATGGCGAAGAAACGCCGGCCGTGCGCCAGGTCGCGCACCGGCCAGATCGCCGTGGGTTCGAATTTCGCCCGCTGCTCGAGCGTGCCGAAGCTGAATTGAAAGTATTTCTCGATCGACTGCCCGACCAGCGACTTGCGCGAGGAGCAGCCCAGCTGCACCATCGCGCTTTCGTTGATCGCCAGGATGTGGCCCTCGTGATCCATGGCCACCAGCGCTTCGTGCAGCAGGCCGACGAATTCGGGGCGGCTGTGGAAGCGCAGGATCCACGACTCGCTGTACTCGTTCAGGAAGTTCCAGCGTGAAATGAGGTGCGCCGACATGTTGACCAGCGCCATGGTGTGGCGCTGAATGAGCCGGCTGTCGCTCGAGTTCACGGTGGAGGCATCGAGCACGGCCATGATGGAGCCGTGCGGATCGAGGATCGGCGCCCCGGAGCACGACAGCGACACGTTGTAGCCGCGAAAATGCTCTTCGCGGTGCACCGTCACCGAACAGCCTTCGGCGAGGCTGGTGCCGATGCCGTTGGTGCCTTCGTGACGCTCGTCCCACAGCGCGCCCAGGGTCAATCCGGCCTTGTGGAATTCGCGCTGCAGCGCCGGGTCGGTGATCATGCTGAGCACCGCGCCCTGGTTGTCGGACAGAACCACCGCAAAGCCGGAGCCGGCGATCTGCTCGTACAGGCTTTCCATCTCCGCCCGGGCGACCGGCAGGAGCTCGCCCATGCGCAGCTGCAGATCCTTGAGCGATTGCGCCCCGAGCACGCTGCTCTGGCGCGGTGCGGCCGGCTCGATGCCGTACTCCCGCAGACAGCGATGCCACGAGCGCGTGATGTGCGGCTCGATGCCGTCGGGCTGCATCTCCCCCCTTACCACGTGAAAGATTCGCGACGCGTGGCTCATCACCAATTGGTTGTTCGTCAAGGCATCACCTTTGGAATTATAGTGTTCTTGCCCCCGCCTGCCCTGGCTCCGAACCCCCCGCAGGCCCGCAGGGCCACGCAAAAAGCGTGACCCGATTTTCGCATTATCGCAATATGCGCTGCAGCATAACCTGGCTCCCCTCGCTACGGATTGGCGGGAGTGCCGAACTTATAGTCCGGATCGCCGCTGTAATGGGACCTGACAAAGGCGAATATCTTCCACAGGTCGTCCGCGTTCTTGACGATGCCGCCCATCGGGGGCATCGGGCCCACCACGTTTTCGCGCCCCTTGCGGGTATAACCCTGTTTTTGCAGTTCATCACTGCCCAGGGTCGCCAGCCGGAAAATCGTGTCGTCATCGCCGCCATAGACCCAGATGTCGTTGGTCAGGGGCGGGCACATGCCGCCGCCGCCGGTGCCTCCATGGCAACCGCTGCAGCCGTAGGAGCGGAACAGGGTCTCGCCCTGCGCCACGATGTCGGCCTGGGTATCCTTGTAGGGATTGACGAGTTTCCCCTTCGGCGTGTTCTTGACGAGGTCGATGGGTGAAATCTGGGTGTAGTCGACCGTCGGCGCATCCCCCGCCCACACCTTCGGCAGCACGCCAATTGCCAGCGCGAGGATCCCGGTCGCGACGGCACCTAAAACAGGGACGATTTTTTTAACCATGCTATCTCTCCTTCCACGCTGTCAATCCTTGAGATCCTGGAAATCGGCCGGCGAGCGGCTCAGCCCGGGTTTGCTCCGCCGCTCTGGCGCGCTTCCTGCAAAATCTTGACCAGGGCGTCGTTGTTGTCCGCCTGGGCAATGCTGAGGGCCGTGCGCCCATCCTCGCTGCGCGCGTCGACATCGGCGCCCGATTTGAGCAGCAACTGCACCAGCCGCGGGCGATTACGCGCCGAGGCAATCATCAGTGCCGTGACCCCGCCCGGATTGACGGCGTTGACCTTGGCGCCGCGGCCGATCAAGGCCTCCGCCAGGTCGGTCGAGCCCGAGATCGAGGTCAGCATCAGCGGCGTGTAGCCGCCCTTGGCGACCGGCGCATTGACGTCCGCGCCGGCAGCGATCAGCGCCAGCGCGCCCTGCACCTTGCCGTTCTGGGCGGCAATGGCAAGCGGCGTCAGGTCGTCGCGGTCGGTTGCGTTGATCTTCGCCCCGTGGTCGACCAGGAGCTTCACCAGCTCGGGCCGGTCGAGCCAGGCGGCATGCATGAGGGGCGTCCATCCGCTGCGATCGGCTTGGTTGACATCGACGCCCTTGTGGGCGACCAGATCCGAAGCGATGTCCATGAATCCGAATCGAACCGCCGAAATCAGCGACGTGAAACCTTCCTCGTCCTGGGACCCGACATGTGCGCCGTGATCCAGGAGATAGTTCACGCGATCGATGTCGTCCGCGACGACGGCGTCGTGCAGCTCGTCATCGGGATTGGCGCCCTCGGCCAGCCATTTCTTCAGCTCCGCCATGCGCGCCTTGCGCACCTTGGCGCTCTCCGCCGCCGTTTGCATCGGAGCGGCCTCCGGCTTGTACGGACCGTGGGAGGGCAGATCGCCGGAGACGATGCAATCCTCGCACTTGACCATCGGCACGCCGAAGTCGGTGAGGATCTGCCGGATCTCGTCGCGGCGCTGATCGAGTGCGCCCTCGATCGCAGCCTTGATCTCCGGGCGGTTCCTCGGCACGGCGAGCGTCATGTCGAATTCCAGCGGCACCTGGTCCTCCATCAAATTGACGGGCTGGATCACCAGAGGCGCCTTCAGCACGGCCTTGTAGTACCCGGCCATCGGCCCCCAGGCTGCCGCCACATCGAGCGTCCCGTCGACCACCTGTTTGACCTGATACGAGGGTTGATTGTCCTGCTCGACATCCGCGTTGTGGCTGAGATAGTGAATGACCGTGTTGTTCACCACGCCATGGTCGGCGAGCGCCTCGCGTATCGCCGAGACCTGAAAGACCCCCACCCGCAGCTTCTTCAGAATCGGGTCATCGAGGTTCTTGATGTGGATGCCCTTGTCGCTGCGGTACGCCAGCACGAACGTCGACCGATACAAGGGATGACTCAGAACCTCGGCCCCTTCGGTATCCGAAGCCATGTCCATCCACAGATCGCAGTTGCCTTCGCTCAGCGTGGTGCGCATCAGGCCGCGCTCGATCGACGGGCGCCAGTAGTACTGCACGCCGGTGCCCAGGGCGGCGCCGATCACCTGCGCGATCTTGTTCTCAAAACCCTCGCCCTGCTGATTGGACAGCGGCATGTTTCCCGGATCGGCGCATACCGTGAGCGATTTCAGCGGACCGCCGAAGGCCGCGGTGCCTGCGAGACAACCGGCGATCAAAGTCAGGAGCTGCCGATGGCGCCCCCTTTTGGTACTCATCACACTCTCCCCCAATTCTCATGTGCCCGGAAAGGCAACAATGCGCCCTACCGAGAGATTTTTCGACCCTTATTCGCATAAAAGGTTTCGCGCGGACCGCCCGCGGGATCCGTCCGGGGCTATTTCCAAGAAGATGCGCCCTGCCGGGCGCACCAAAAAAAACCCGGTGCCTTTCGGCACCGGGCGACCTTGCGTGAACGAGCTTCTTTGAAACGACTGGCCAGACCGCTCAGTCCCCAACGCGGAACGTATACAGAGTTCCGCCCTGTGGAATGTGGTTGAGGCCGGCCGCCTTGGTCATGGCCGTGGCGCCGATGGCGCCGAACTTGTCGCTGAGATCGAGACCCGCCGTCACCGGCAGGCCGATCCAGCCGCCGATGCCCGACCACACCGACACATACTCCTTGCCTTTAACGGAGTATGCGATGGGGTTGCCGATGATGCCGGAACCGAGCTTGCGGGACCACAGCACCTTGCCGGAGGCCCGATCGACCGCGCGGAAGTCGCCGCCCAGGCTCCCGTAGAAGGCGAGTCCGCCCGCCGTCACGAGCGCGCCGCCCCAGTTGGGATACTGATCCGGAATCTCCCACACGGTCTGGCCGGTCAGCACGTTGAACTTCTTGAACTTGCCGGTCACGCCCGGCTTCTCCGGATACATGTACACGTTGGCGAACACGTACACGGTCCCCTGCTGGGTGTGCGAACGCTGCTGCGGCTCGAGCTCCATGCACCAGTTGTTGGTCGGCACGTAGAAGTTCATCGGATCGTTCGGGTCAACGGCCACCGGCTGCTGGTCCTTGCCGCCCATCGCGGACGGGCACGCCTGAGTGTTGGTACCCACCTTGAGCGGAGAGTGCTCGGCCACCTTGACCGGACGGCCGGTCTTCATGTCGATCTTCTCCGCCCAGTTCACCGTCACATACTTGTTGGCGCGCAGCAGGGTTCCATCCGTGCGGTCGAGCACGTACGCGAAGCCGTTGCGGTCGAAGTGCACGAGACACTTGCGGTCCTTGCCGTCGACCTTCATGTCGACCAGCACGACCTCGTTGACGCCGTCGTAGTCCCACTGGTCGAACGGGGTCATCTGGTAGATCCACTCCGCCTCGCCGGTGTCGACGTTGCGGGCGAATATGCTCATCGACCACTTGTTGTCGAACTTGCCGCTATTGCAGTTCTCCTGCGTGATCGGTTCCGCGCAGCGGAACTGCGGCGACCATAGGCCCGGGTTTCCCGTGGCGTAGTAGACCAGGTGCAGCGCCGGATCATAGGCGTACCAGCCCCACGCCGCGCCGCCGCCGCGCTGCCACTCATCGCCCGGATAGGTGTGAATGCCGAGATCCTTGCCGGCGGTACCGTATTCCGGATGCGCCTTGTTGGTCTTGGGGGTCATGCACACGTCTTTGTCGCTGCCGTTGCTGTAGCACTCCCACACCTTCTTGCCATCGGCCAGCGCATACGCCGCCACTCGGCCGCGCGCCGCGAACTCGTCGCCGCCAAAGCCGATGAACACCTTGTCATTGACGATGATGGGCGCGGGCGTAATGGTCTCGCCGTGTTCCGGATAGGCGTGTTTGACCACCCAGTCCTGCTTGCCGGTGGCGGCATCGAGGGCGATCACGTAGCCGTCCAGAGTGCCGAACACCAGCTTGCCGTCCGCATAGGACAAGCCGCGGTTGACCGTGTCGCAGCAGGCGCGCGGTACCGCCGACTCGTCGCGGCCGCTGGTCTTGGTGTAGCTCCACACCTGCACCGGATGGTCGGGATCGCTCAGATCGAGCGCTTGAACGATGTTCGGCCAGCCGCTCTCCATGAACATCATCGGCTTGCCGCCCACGTCCTCGATCACCAGAGGCTGCCCCTCATGGCCGCGCAGAGTGCCGCTCGACTGCGACCAGATCATCTGCAGGCCCTTGACGTTGCCCGTGTTGATGTCCTTCAGCCCGCTGTAGCGGTGCAGATTCAGATTGCCCGCGGGCGCGCCCCACTGATTCGGGTCATTGAAGCGCTGCCCCTGTTCGGTATCGGTCGCAGCCATCGCAGAACCATAGGTCGTCACAAGGGCTGCGGTGGCGCATAAGACTTTGACTTTACGTTTTGCTATGAGCCATTTCATCATACTTCTCCTGCTGCTTTTGGTCTGAGCTGACCGCTCCCGAGGTGGAAAGCGGCGTGCACACAGTCCCTGTCGGGGTGCCCTGCGGATAATGAGTGCTTAGTGATAATCGATTCTTGCAAAACTCCCTCCTTCAAACGATTTTATATTTATCTGGTCGCAAACCATCGCCACCAGCCTGGCCCTAATGCGATGGTTAAACACAACACTCACCACCTGCTTTGGACCGCACACCTAATTAGCAATGGTTATGCCATCCGTCGCGATTCACGAAGAAATCTTGGATTTATCATAAAGCATTACGATTCAGTTACTTATGCGCCGCCGGGCGCGGCTCGCGAACTCCGCGTGGAGGAGGCGGTGCGCCTTGCCGGGTGAACTGTATCGTTCACGTTACACTGCATCATCGCGGTGCCCCATTCATGAGGCGCACTGCCGCATCGAAACGCACGCAGGCGATGCGCCCAGCTGCGAATCATTTCACCCGCGAACGCTCGCCGTGCAGCGGCGCCGCCGCACGCGCGAATCGCGGCGCCTGCAATCTGCGCCCGAGGCGCGTCGACGTCCGCGCAATTCGCTCGGGCGCAGCCTCGGCACGAATACCATGGCGCCGTCGGCAATCGCGTAATATGATTTTCCGCAGGCATCGCCCGCTCAATGCATTGTTGGCCACCGGCGATGTCACTACTTACCGCCATACACGAGTACATATGAAAACCAAAGCTGCAATTGCGTACGCGGCTGGCAAGCCGCTCGAGATCGCCACGGTGGATCTGGATGGACCGCGCGCCGGCGAAGTGCTGGTCGAGATCAAGGCCACGGGCATTTGCCACACGGATGAATTCACGCGCTCCGGGTCCGATCCCGAAGGCTTGTTCCCCGTGATCCTCGGTCACGAGGGCGCGGGCGTCGTGGTCGATGTCGGCGCCGGAGTGAAGTCGGTGAAGAAAGGCGATCACGTCATTCCCCTCTATACGCCGGAGTGCCGCGAGTGCAAGTCCTGCCTGTCGCAGAAGACCAACCTGTGCACCGCGATTCGCGCGACACAGGGCAAGGGCGTGATGCCCGACGGCACGAGCCGGTTCTCGATCGGCAAGCAGATGATCCATCACTACATGGGCTGCTCGACCTTTTCGAATTTCACCGTGCTGCCGGAGATAGCGGTCGCCAAGATTCGCGAGGATGCGCCGTTCGACAAGGTGTGCTACATCGGTTGCGGCGTCACCACGGGGATCGGCGCCGTCATCAATACCGCGAAGGTCGAACCCGGAGCCAACGTCGTGGTGTTCGGCCTCGGCGGCATCGGGCTCAACGTGGTGCAGGGTGCGAGGCTGGCCGGCGCCGACAAGATCATCGGCGTCGACATCAACCCCAAGCGCAAGGCGCTCGCCGAGAAATTCGGCATGACGCACTTCGTGAACCCGAAGGAGGTCAAGGGTGACCTGGTGCCGTTCCTGGTGGACCTGACGGGGGGCGGCGCGGACTACAGCTTCGAGTGCATCGGCAGCGTCGATCTGATGCGTCAGGCGCTCGAATGCTGCCACCGGGGCTGGGGCGAGTCCGTGATCATAGGCGTCGCAGGCGCAGGGAAGGAGATCAGCACCCGCCCGTTCCAGCTCGTCACCGGACGCGTCTGGAAGGGCACGGCCTTCGGCGGCGTGCGCGGGCGCACGGGAGTCCCCAAGATCGTCGACTGGTACATGGAGGGCAAGATCAACATCGACGACCTCATCACCCACACCATGCCGCTCGAGAAGATCAACGATGCGTTCGACCTCATGCACTCCGGAGAGTCGATCCGCAGCGTCGCCATCTACTGACCGGGGGGCGGCGCCGAGCAGGCGCGGGCCCTGGATGACTTGGAGGCCGGCCGCCCGGATGGGCGGCCGGCATCTCCCGGACGCTCGGGCCCTAGAAGCCCAGGAACGCGCCGATGTTGGCGTCGGTGCTCTTGTTCTCGTTCCCGTTATGCGCCTGCGTCTTCACCGCGCTCACCTCCGCGAGCAAAGTGAGGTTCTTGGTGAGCGAGTAATACACGCCGCCCGTCACCTTGCTGTTCTCCTGCAGCAGATTGGGCGTAGTCGCCGCATCGGCCGCATTCG
This sequence comes from uncultured Gammaproteobacteria bacterium, assembly GCA_963707765.1. Lineage (GTDB taxonomy): Bacteria > Pseudomonadota > Gammaproteobacteria > Steroidobacterales > Steroidobacteraceae > Bog-1198. The sequence continues at coordinate 190,073 of CAVPQZ010000004.1, forward strand.
CGAAATCGAGCTTGCTCACGCCGTAGTTCACGCCGAACTTGACCGCGTCGACCTTGTAGGTGGCCTGGAGCAGGTAGCCGTCGGACTTGCGCGCATCGCCCAGCCCGTCGCTCGACAGGACGAACAACGCGGTCGTGCCCATGCCTTTCCCGTAATAGTACGAGGCGTCGAATTCGAAGCCCGCAACCGCGAACTTCGCAAAGACGTCGCCGCCATTGCTCGTGTATTGAGTCGGGATGGTGGTGCCGGTGGTGGCCGGATAGACCGGGGCGGCGGTGTACGAGCCATCCTGTTTCTGCGAGATGCCCGTGACCGAGGCGTAGAAGCTCATGTCGTCCGACATCTTGAGCGTGTAGCTCAACTTGCCGTGCACGCCCGGCGCCTTCTTCGCGACGTTGTTGGAGTCGGTCAGCGAGTTGACCGGATCGAAGATGCCGATCTCGGCCTTGAAGCCGGAGAAATCCGGGGTGGTGTAGTCGATCTGCGCCAGGGTGTCGGTGTAGATGTAGCCGAATCCGATGGACCCGAGCGTGGTGTTGGCCGGATTTGCGCCCGATGATGCCCCGGCGACGCCGACGCCCAGCAGCGTCATGTCGTTGATGATGGCGTCGAAGCCGAACAGCCCGAAATTACGGCCGAGCGTGAAGGTGCCCATGTCCTTGTTGCCGAACGTCATGTACACCTGGCGCACGTCGAGCCCGGTGGTGCCGAGCGCGACATTGTTGCCGGAGGGCGAGCCCTGCTGCAGATTCGGGCTGCCGCCGTCGTTGGTCGCAATGCCCGGATACAGCCCGAAGTCCGCGGCGATGTCGATGCCGTTCTGGGTCGTGCTCAAGCCGAACGATATCGCCGCCGGCAGCAGGCCGTTGCTGATGTTGGACGCGCTGTTGCCGCTGGCGGTGCCCGTGCAGGCGCCGCCGACGGTCACGATGGGTTCGGCCGAGCTTGCCGACTGGCAGCTGGAGTAAATGTAGTCGACGTTGATGTTGCCATTGACGGAGAATTTCCAATCGCCGGACACCATGTCGAACGCGCTCGCGGCCGTGGCGGTCAATATCCCGGCGATCGCCACGCCCAGCCTGATTGCCCCACTGTTGCTGTTATGCATCTTGCCCCCTTCATGCTGATGATTCTGCTGTTGATTCGTGGGCCATCCCGGTTGGGCCCTGCCCAGCTGGGAATACCTCACCGGGATGAGCAAGCACCGTGCCATCTCTCCGGAAGGTGCGTTATTGGCGGCCGCGAACGCCGTTTGGGCGCCCGGAACCCCCGATTGAGGGGCCTTGCCGGGGCGACCGGTGCGTCTTGCGACAGGCGCAGGCGCGTGCGTTGCCCGGACACCACAGGTGGAGGACCCGAGCATCCTGCGTCGATGTCGCGCTCCCGGCGCATTGCGCACGCAAGCGTGTCACTGGCGTGACACAGTGGACCAGTTAGTTGCTACGGACTTGGGACATTGGATGGTATGCCTTGCCCGCGCCGGGCGTTGTAGACTTGAGCCGCATCGTCCATCGACACCCAAGGACCCTTGAATGAACCGTACCGATCTGCGATTTCTCCTTTGTTTGGCGGTGACCTGCGCCGCTCCCGCGATGGCGGCGCAATCCGGCTACCGGGTCTTCGTCACCAACGAGGGCTCCGGCGACATCAGCGTCATCGACGGCAGCACCAATCAGGTGGTCGCCACTTGGGCCGTGGGCAAGCGCCCCCGGGGGCTGGCCGCCGCCCCGGATGGCAAACGCGTGTACGTCGCTCTCAGCGGATCGCCGGCGGCGGGGCCCGGTGTGGATGAGAAATCGCTGCCTCCGGCCGACAAGTCCGCGGACGGGATCGCCGTGGTCGACCTGGCGCGCCGCAAGGTCGAGCGCGTGTTGTCGGGCGTCTCGGATCCCGAACAATTGGCCGTGAGCCCCGATGGGAGCCGTCTATTCGTGGCGAGCGAGGATACGGGGGAAGCCGTGATCCTGCGCTCGAGCGACGGCAAGCTCCTGAAGAAGGCCTCGGTCGGCGGCGAGCCGGAGGGAGTGGGCGTCAGCGCCTCGGCGGAAGTGCTCGGCGTGACCTCCGAGGAAGCCAATTCGGTGGCCCTGCTCGGGCTGAAGGATTCGCAGATGATCGCCACCGTGCCCGTGGGCAAGCGGCCGCGCGATCTGGCATTTTCGCCCGATGGCAAGCGGCTTTTCGTCCCGGGCGAAACCGATGCCTCGCTCACCGTGATCGACGTGAGCGCGCACAAGGCTACCGACACCCTGCATGTGGCAAGCCAGGGCGCGCGCCCGAAAGGCGTGGTCATGTCCCCCGACGGAGCCCATCTTTTTGTGACCACGGGCCGCGGCGGCCATGTCGACGTGCTCGACACCAACACCCTCAAATTCATCGCCTCGATTCCGGTGGGATCCCGGCCCTGGGGAATAGGCCTCAGTCCCGACGGCCGCTACGCCTACACCGCCAATGGCCCATCGAACGATGTGTCGGTCATCGATACCGAATCGCTGCGCGTTGTCGCCACCATCAAGGTGGGCGACAAGCCCTGGGGTGTGGCGGTGGTCGCCGACTGAGGCGCCGCGAAGGGCGGACTTGTCCCGTCCTAGAAGGTCCAGGTGACGCTCACCATGAACGCACCCGGGTCGCCGTAGGGGGAGCTCACGCGCTCGTATTCTCCGCGGAACGCGAAGTCCTGGAACTTGGCCTGCACGCCGGCGCCGTAGGCGAGTTTGTTGAAGTTTTGGTCGAATCGGGATGCGACCGACGGACAGCTTCCTCCGCCCGCCGGGGGCGTACAGACCAGGTAGCTGAAGTAGCTGTTGTCGGTCTGCAGGTGGGCGAGGCCGAGTTTCCCAAACACGTCGAGAAACGGCAGCGGGATCGGCAGATACCCCATTCCATAGAGCACCGTCGCCTTGGGATGGGCGCTCACCGAATAATCGTAGGTGCCCGAGTAAAAGCCGTTGTCGCCGCCGGCGTTGCCGAAGTCGATGTACTCGAGTTCGGCACCGACGAACGGTATCGGCCGCAGGCCCGCCAGCACCTTCCATGCGGCGTCATGATCGTGAAAGCCGCCGGCGTATCCGGCGGGATCGTAGGTGTTGAAATTGTTGCCGATCGTGGCGGTCCCGACGCCCGCGCCCACGTAGAGCCCGAGCGGATTGTCGGCGAGCGCCGCGCCCGATGCGCAAAGCGCGGCCATTCCGATCAACCCAAGCGTACCGGCCTTGCTGCGGTCCATCCTGCCTCTCCAATGAATTGCGTACCTTTCGGACCGGTGGGTTGTAGCGCAAGTTCCGGCGGTGATTCATTAAGGATTCGCAAGGTGCCCGCAGACGCCAAGCCGGCATGGTCGGCTTGGGGCTTATCCGGATCCTGTACATTACAATCGATTGCAAGCTCGGGGAGAACGGTTATGTACCGGACGAAGCAGCTGTACGGCGCCGTCGAAGCGGGGGGCACCAAGTTCATCTGCGCAATCGGCGACCAGGACGGCGAGATCCTGGACGAGACCCGGATCGAGACGCGCGACCCGGCCGCAACGCTCGCCGACGTATGCCGCTACTTCGCCGGCGCCATGCAGAAGTTCTCGCCGCTGTCCGCGCTCGGCGTCGGCGCCTTCGGCCCGATCGACCTCAAGATCACCTCGCCCACCTACGGATTCATCACCAGCACGCCGAAACCGGGATGGACGAACACGGACCTGGCCGGCGCGCTGAAACATGCGCTGAACCGCCCCATCCATCTCGACACCGACGTCAATGCGGCCGCTCTCGGCGAGTGGCGCTGGGGTGCCGGCCGGGAGCTCGACAGCGTGGCGTACGTCACCGTCGGAACCGGCATCGGCGTCGGGGTGGTTCATCACGGTCGACCCGTGCACGGACTCATGCACCCGGAACTCGGGCATATCAACGTCAGGCGCCATCCGGCGGACGCGAGTTTCAGCGGCATCTGTCCATTTCACGGCGATTGCCTGGAAGGCCTGGCCTGCGGCGCTGCCGTCGTCGCGCGAACCGGTCGCGCATTGAAGGATGCTCCGCCGGCGGATCCGATCTGGGCGATCGAAGCCGACTATTTGGGCCAGCTCTGCGCGCTGCTGGTCTTGAGCCACTCGCCCGAACGCATCCTGATCGGCGGCGGCGTCATGCAATCCTCGATGTATTCGGCGGTGCAGGAGCGGATGCTGCACTGGCTGCACGATTATGTCGGGGCGACCGGGTTGCGTGCTCCGCATTACATAGCGGCTCCCGGACTCGGAACTCAGGCGGGCATCAAGGGGGCTTTGTCGCTCGCCATCACCGGCGCGAGCGGGTAGCCCGCCGGGTGCCGGATTCGGCTGCGCACATGGGGGCGGCTCGCGCAACGGGACCGCAGGTGGACAGGCCATGGCGAACACGGTTAAGTTTGCCCACCTCGATCGATAACGCCCCGGGAGATTTCACTTGGATGCTCTGACTGCCTTCGACAACTTGAGCCGCCGGCATATCATCGGCGGACGTCTGGTCGGCGCGTCGGGCGCGACGATCTCGGCGGTCATCGATCCGGCCACGGAATCCCGGCTGGGTGAAATCGCGGATGCAACGGCAGCCGAGATCGAATCGGCCGTGGAAATCGCCAACGCCGCCCAGAAGCGCTGGCGCAGGACCAACTACCACAAGCGCTGCGAGCTGCTGCACGAAGCGGCGCAGCGGATGCGGGAGACGAAATCGCTCGTCGGGGAGATGCTCACCCGCGAGATGGGCAAGCCGTTCAAGGAATCGGTCGACGAGGTGATCTGGTCGTCGACGGCCACCGACTATTATGCCGAGGTGGGACGGCACGAGGCAGGCCGGGTCTTGGGTCCCGTGGTCGACGGTCAATTCAACTTCACGACCAAGGATCCGCTCGGCGTGGTCGTGATCATCATGCCGTTCAATTACCCGCTGTGCCTCCTGTGCTGGCAGGCCGCGGCGGCCCTGATCAGCGGCAACGCGGTCATCGTCAAGCCTTCGGAGCTGACCACGCTCACCACTCTGCAATTCGTCGAGGCATTTGCCGGGCTTCCCGGCGGGATGGTCCAAGTGCTCGCGGGCGGCGGCGGCGTGGGACGCGCGCTGGTCGAGCACGCGAACACCCACATGGTCGCCTTCACCGGGGGGATCGAGACGGGCCGTGCCGTGGCGGAGACCTGCGCGCGCCTGTACAAGCGCAGCCTGATCGAAACCTCGGGCAACGATCCGTTCATCGTGATGCCCTCGGCGCCCATCGACACGGCGGCGCGGGGCGCGGCCTTCGGGGCCTACCTCAACTGCGGCCAGGTGTGCGCGGCCGCGGAGCGCTTCTACGTGCACGAGGCGGTGTACGACGAATTCGTCGACAAGCTGATCGGATACACGAAGCAGGTGCGAATCGGCAATGGACTCGGGCAGGTCGACATGGGCCCGCTCGCTTCCGAACGCGAATTGAACCGCTACCTCGGCCTCCTGAAGCGCGCCCGCGAGCAGGGGCTCGAGGTAGCCACCGGCGGCGGCCGCCCGGCGCACCTGAAACGGGGCTGGTTCGTCGATGCGACGGTTCTCGTCGACGTGCCGCCGGACGCCGACATCATGAACCAGGAGTCGTTCGGTCCCGTGGCCCCGGTTTGCCGGGTCGCGAGCTTCGACGAGGCCATCGTTCTCGCCAATCGCTCCCGCTATGCCCTCGGCTCGACCATCTACACCGCCGATCTCAACGAATCCATGCGCGCGGTGGAGGAGCTGGAGGCCGGGATGGTGTGGGTCAACGCGCCGTTGCTCGACAACGATGCGGGCCCCTTCGGCGGCCGCAAGCAATCCGGGATGGGCCGGCAATTGGGCGCCGAGGGTCTCGACAGCTTCCGGCACACCAAATTCGCGATGATCGATCCGGCCGCCAAGCCGCACGATTTCTGGTGGTTTCCCTACTCGGATGCGGAAAGCTTCGCGGCTCGCAAGACATAAATGCCCCTCGAGCCGGCCGAGCTGGAGGAGCGCATCGCCGCGCTCGAATCCCGGGCTGAATGCGGCGAAGATTTCGATCGGGCCAGCCTGATCTGGCTCTTGCTGCTCGGAGTCGTGATTCCCGCCGTCCTGCTGGCCGCGGGCTGGTGGTTTGGGTGAGCGGGAACCGCGCCGGATCGGACGCGGACAAGAGCGCCTGGCCGCTGCTGCGCTCGGAACGGACCTGGGGTCCCTTTCGCCTTGGGGTGGCGCTTGCGACGGCGGCGGCGGCCACCTGGTGCTACCTCATCGGCGAGTACACCGGGTACTACCTCGATTTCTTCAGGGGAAGCCTGGCTCTGGCGGCGGGCAGCATGATCGGCATGCTGCTCGTGCTGCTGGCCGCAGGTCCTCTCTGCCTGCGATTCGGCATCGACTCGGTGGCCTCGACCAAGCCCCAGTTCGGGAGCCGCGGCTGGGTGATTCCCGCGCTGATGCAGTTCGTGTCGATCATCGGCTGGAACTCGCTGCTGCTGATCTTCTTTGCCAAGTCGCTGACCCAGTTGCTGATGACGCTCGGCTGGTTCGCCCCGGGCGCGGACAGCCGGTTCGTCATACCCGTGACCACGCTGTTCGCTTGCGTGTTCGTGTATCTGGTGCTGCTGCGCGGCGCGAGCGGCGTGACCCGTATCTCGAGTTTCCTGGTGCTCCATGTGTTCGTCGGGCTGTGGATGCTGTGGCTGCTCGTTTCCCGGCAATGGTCGGCCTTGGTGTCGGCGGCGCCCGCCATGGCGCGGCCGGACCCCCTGTGGAACTACACCACGGGCGTCGAGATCGGGATTTCCTCGCTCCTGTCCTGGTGGGCCTACATCGGCGCGATGATCCGGATGGCGCCCAACGGACGCACGGCTGCCGTGCCGGTGATGCTGGGCATGGGCGCGCCGGTTCCGCTGCTCAGCATGATCGGCATCGCGGGCGTGCTGGTTCTCAAGACCTCCGATCCGTCGAGCTGGCTGCGCACCGTGGGTGGCCCGGTCTATGCCGTGATCGCTCTGACCTTCGTCGCGGCGGCCAATCTGGGCACGGCTATCGCCGGCATCTACGCCTCGGCCGTGGGCCTTCGCAACTTCCGCCTGGTCGAGAGGCTGCCCTGGCACGCGGTGCTGCTCTTAACGCTCGCGCCCGTGGCGCTCGTGGGGATCCTGATTCCGGAGGTGTTCTTTGCCGGTTTCGGCGCGTTTCTCGCGTTGATCGGCGTGGGTTTTGCGCCCTTGTGCGGCATCCAGATCGCCGACTATTACGTATTACGCCGCCGGCGCGTCGATATTCGCGCGATGTTCGACCCCTCCCCGGCGGGTGCCTACGCGTTCTGGGGCGGATTCAATCCCGCCGCCCTGATCTCGCTGGGCGCAGGGTGTGCGGTTTACGTCTACCTCCTGAATCCGATCAGTTATGAATCCCACGGGCCGTTCCGCTGGCTGACGGCCTCGCTGCCGGCGGCGTTCGCTTCCGGGCTGCTGTACGTGATTCTGACGCGAGGGTTCGTCGCGCCCCGGCGCAGGGGGGGCTACAGGCCCTGAGCCCGGCGCGGCTCGACAATGCGATAATGCGCGCAACGGGGGCAAACACCCCCGCATGGGAGCCATTGCATGCTGTTTCGCGACGCCGCGGCGTTGATCGGACGATTTCTATCGCCCCTTCCGCTGGATGATTTCCTCGACAAGATCTTGACGGACGGCGTCACCAAGATCGAAGGCGGCGACGGCGCGTGGCGAGCCGGCCTTCTCGGACCGGATCCGGAGGCGCTGCTCTGCGAGGCCGTCCAGCTCGCGCCCCGCTTGACTTTCCACGCCGCGAATCCCCTGGGGCCCCCGCCAAGCCTCGACGCCGTGGCCGATTCCGCCGATTTTCGGCGCCGCATCGGGCAATTCCTCGCCAACCACTACTCCGTGAGATTCCCCGAGATGCGCACCGTGTCGCCGGGGCTGGAGGCCCTCGCCCGTGCCCTGGAAATCCTGCTGCACGGTCCGGTCACGGTGTCGGCCTTCTGGAGCCGCGGCAAGAGTGCCGCCGTCTCCAGCGACGATCACGATCTGCTGATCGCGCAACTGCGCGGCACCCGGCGCTGGGACATCTCGACCGCATTGTCGGACCTCGACAACGCCTGGCAGCGCATTCCGGGGCGCACTCCCACGCTGGGGCCGCACGAAGCGGTGGACATGCGCCCGGGCGATCTTCTGTACCTGCCGAGAGGCACACGATACGGCTTGGAGTCGGAGGCCGAATCGCTGCACTTGGCCGTCGGATTCGTGCCGCTGACCGTGCGCGAAGCCCTGCTGGCCGTGCTCGACCACCTTTCCGACGTCGATCGGACGCTGCGGACCACGATCGGCGGCCGCCTCGCATTTCAGCTGCAAGGGACCGGACTGGAACGGCTGGGACCTCCCGTGCTGGATGCGGCGGCCCGCGTGCTGGCCGCGTGCCGCACGCCGGGCTTCATCGCGGCCGCGCTGCATCGGCGGTCGGCGCGAGGGGTCGCACTGCTCGCGCCGCTGCCGGTGCGGCTGCCCTTGCCCGCCCTCGACCTGGACAGCGTGCTGGTGCAGGCGTCCGCCGCCTTCTGTCACTTGACCGCCAATTCCGACACCATCGACTTCAGCTATCCGGGAGGACATCTGTACATCCGCTTGGCAGCCCAGGAGAGCCTGCGCTTTATGGTAAACACGCCGCGATTCAAGGTCCGAGACATCCCGGCGGCGGCGGACGACGAGGTCCGGCTCTCCCTGGCCACGAAATTTCTCGAGGCGGGGTATCTGGAACTGGCGACAGGCGGCGAATAAACGTTCATGATCGGAATTTAGCGTGCTTCAAGGAGGCGCCCGACCCGATGCCTAGCAAGACTCCCCAGGGCAAAACGCGCGGCTGGATCGTTCCGATCGGCGGCGCCGAAAACAAGGAAAACGATCGCGGCATTCTCGAGCGCTTCGTGTGGCTGTCGGGCGGCGCCGAGGCCGACATCGTCGTGATTCCCACCGCGAGCCGCATGCACGAGACCGGGCCGCGGTACGAGAAGGTGTTCAGGGACATGGGCGCTGCGCGCGTGACCGTGATGGACTTCGACACGCGGCGGGACTGCCAGGAGGCCGGGCGGCTGCGGCGCCTGGAACAGGCGAGCGGCATCTTCTTCACGGGCGGCAATCAGCTGCGCCTCACGGCGCTGCTCGGCGGCACGCCGGTCGCGAAGCTCATCCGATTGCGAAATGCCCACGGCGTCACGGTCGGGGGAACCAGCGCCGGGGCCAGTATCCTGAGCGAGCACATGATCGCGTTCGGCGACGAGGGCTCGTCCGTGATCTCGGGCAGCGTGCGCCTCGCGCCGGGTCTCGGCCTCACCAACCGATTCATCATCGACCAGCACTTTCGACAGCGGGACCGCCTTGGAAGACTCCTCACGGCGCTTGCCTACAATCCGTTCGCCGTCGGTATCGGCCTCGACGAAGACACGGCCGCGTTCATCGCACCCGACGAAACCATCGAAGTCGAAGGCAGCGGCGGCGTGACCGTCGTGGACGCGGCCGACGTGAGTTTTTCCTCCATCGACCAAGTCTCGGAGGGCGAGCCCGTCTGCATGCTCGGCCTGAAGCTGCACATTCTGGTCGCCGGTGCGACCTTCAATCTGCACACGCGCCTGGCGGCGCCCGGCGGGCTGTTTCACGTGAAGGAGTAGGTGGCGCCATGCGCGTTCTCGATCGATCGGTTTATGTCGGACCGTCCCTGTATGCGCATTTTCCCGTCATTCGCCTCGAACTCGACTTGGGGAACCTCGAAGAGTGGCCCACGGGCCGGCTCGGCGGCGGGTTCGTCGACGCGCTGTCGGCCGCCCTGCCCGGCCTTGCCGAACACGGCTGTTCCTACCAGGAGCCGGGCGGGTTCTTCCGGCGCATGCGGGAGGACGACGGCACGTGGCTGGGACACGTGCTGGAACACGTCGCCATCGAAATGCAGAACTTGGCCGGCGAGGCGGTCACGTTCGGCAAGACGCGCAGCGCCGGGCGCCCGGGCGTATACACGGTCGTATACGAGTACGCGCAGCGCGACGAAGGGATTGCCGCAGGCGAACTCGGCCTGACGCTGATCTGCTCGCTGCTGCCCGAGGCCGTCCGCCCGCCCGGCTCCGTGCCCGAAGGATGGGCTTGGGACGAGGCGCGCGATGAGTTCATCCGCTTCGCGCAGCGCCGCGCACTCGGACCCTCGACGGCGTCCCTGGTGCGTGCCGCCGAGAACCGCGGCATTCCCTGGCTCCGGCTCAACGATCAATCGCTGGTGCAATTGGGCCACGGCAGATACCAGCAGCGCATCCAGGCTACGGTGACGAGCCGCACCTCGCACATTGCGGTCGAGCTCGCCAGCGACAAGGAGGAGACCAACAAGATACTGGCCACGCTCGGGCTCCCGGTACCCAAGCAGGAGCTCGTGCAGAGCGAGGCGCAGGCCGTTCGCGCCGCGCGGCGCATCGGATTTCCCGTCGTGACCAAGCCGTATAACGGCAACCACGGCCGCGGAATCTCCATCCGCCTGACCACCGACGAGGAGGTCAGGCAGGGCTACACCGTTGCGCGCGAACATTCGCGATCGGTGATCGTCGAAACCTTCCTCGAGGGCGATGACCATCGATTGCTGGTGGTCAACGGCAGCCTGGTTGCGGCCACGCGGCGCACGCCGGGACATGTGCTGGGCGACGGGCGGCACAACATCGGAGAGCTGATCGAGATCGTGAACCAGGATCCGCGCCGCGGCGTCGGGCACGAGAAAGTCTTGACGCGGCTCGAACTCGACGCACAGGCGCAGAAGATGCTCGCGGCCGCGAACCTCACTGCCGAATCGATTCCGGAACCCGGGCGCGCCGTGTACCTGCGATCGACCGCGAATCTCTCCACCGGGGGCACGGCCACCGATGTGACGGACATCATTCATCCCGACAACCGCGAGATGGCCGAACGCGCCGTGCGGGCGATCGGGCTGGACGTGGGTGGCGTGGATTTTCTGTCCAAGAACATCACGGAGAGCTACCGCGCGATCGGCGGCGGCATCTGCGAAGTGAATGCGGCGCCGGGTTTTCGCATGCACGTGGCGCCGAGCGAAGGGACCCCTCGCGACGTGGCCGCGCCGGTGGTCGAAATGTTGTTTCCCCAGGGCGCCTCGGCACGCGTCCCGATTGCGGCCGTCACCGGCACCAACGGCAAGACCACGACGGCGCGCATGCTGGCCCACCTCACGAAGATGGCCGGCTTCACACCGGGATTGACGACGACGGACGGAGTTTACATCGACGGCCAGCGGACCGTGCAGGGCGACATGACCGGCCCGGTGTCCGCGCGCATGGTGCTGGCGGACCCGCAGATCGACATCGCGGTTCTCGAGACCGCGCGCGGCGGGCTGCTGCGTTCGGGAATGGGCGTCAACGAGGTGAACGTGGGCGCGGTGCTGAACGTGCAGGCCGATCATCTCGGCTTGAAGGGGATCGACACGCTGGAGCAGCTCGCCGAATTGAAGCGCGTCGTGGTGGAGGTGGCGACCGATTGCGCGGTCCTGAATGCGGACGACGGGCTGGTGCTGAAAATGGCCGCCCACTCGCAGGCGAAGCACATCTGCTACGTGACCATGAATCCGCACCACGTGCTGGTGCGCGAGCACATCCGCGCGGGCGGGCGCGCCTGCGCGCTCGAGGACGGCGTCAACGGCCAGATGATGACGCTGTACGATCGCGGCAGCCACATTCCGCTGCTCTGGACCCACCTGATTCCCGCGACGCTCGAGGGCCGGGCCACGCACAACGTGCAGAACGCGATGTTCGCCGCCGCCATGGCCTTCTCGCTGGGGCTGAAGCTCGACGCGATCCGGCAGGGGCTGCGCACCTTCGATTCGACCTTCTTCCAGGCGCCGGGCCGCATGAACGTGTTCAACGAGCACCCCTTCAAGGTGCTGTTCGACTACGGCCACAACGCTCACGCAGTCGGGATGATGGCGGATCTCGCCGCGCGCCTGGACGTGACGGGCCGGCGCATCGTGGTGCTCGCGGGACCCGGCGACCGCCGCGACGAGGATCTGGTCGCCATCGCCAAGGCGGTTGCGGGCCGTTTCGACCATTACATCTGCCGCCGCGACGACAATCTGCGCGATCGCGCCCCGGATGAGGTGCCGCGGCTTCAGGCGCAGAGCTTGCGCGCGGCCGGCGTGCCGGAGAGCGCCATATCGATCATTCCGGACGAGCAGGAGGCGATCGACGCGGCCTTGCGCATGGGCGATGCCGGCGACCTGCTGCTGATTTTCGCCGACGCTCTGGTGCGCTCGTGGAAACAGATCACGAAATTCAAGCCCGAGGCAGCACCGGCGAAAGAGGTGCCGGCTTCCTCGCGAGCCCTGCAGCCCGCGACCCGGGCTGCGGCCGCGGCGGGGATGGACAGCGCCAACGAGGCCGCCTTTCAGCCCGCGAGCACGGGGCCCGCCATGAATCTCGAAGGCCTGATCCGGGATGAGCGCGGGGTTCGCCTGGCGCCGGAGGCCGAAGACTGAGCGCGCAACCCTTTGAGGATTCGCGGCGGCTGACGGGCGCCAATCTCTTTTTTGGGCAACCCGGCGCCGTGCTCGACATCGGCGTCGCCGCCTCGCGGGACGATGCGCTGCTCGCGGCGTGGCGCAGCCGGATCGACCGGGCGGCCGTGCACCTGGGCTGGCCGGCGCCGCGAACGGTGATTCGGCAGCACGCGGCGGGCGCCACGCTCGCGATTACCGCACCCGCGGATCAGCTGTTCCTGGCCACCGAAGTCAACGAGTGGGCGCTGTGCGCCGCCCTGGCCGAGCGCGATCCGGCGCGCGGCGCGGACCTCGAAGCCGCCCTGGTCGCGGCCGCGATCGAAACGGCCGGCGACGCCGGACCTCCCCCCCGGAGCTCCTGCCGGTGATCGGAGAATCCGCGGCGCTCGGGCGCTTCGGCCGTCTGGCACGCCTCGAGGCCCACCCCGGAGTCACCGCGCTCATCGACGCGGCGCGGGCGCGCGGCCTCACCTATGTACTCGACGAGTCGGAACTGACCGTGGGGCTGGGCGTCGGCGGGCGCTCCTTTCCGTTGACCGGCTTGCCGGGCCCAGCCGAGGTGCCGTGGACGGCACTGCGCAATATCCCGACGGCCTTGGTGACCGGCTCCAACGGCAAGACCACCACGGTCCGCCTGATCGCGGCCTGTGCCCGGGCCAAGGGCTGGACGGCCGGCTACAACTGCACCGACGGCGTCTGGATCGAGGACGAGGTGCTGGCGACGGGTGATTATTCCGGGCCTGCGGGGACCCGCTTGGTGTTGCGATCGCCCCGAGCCCAGGCGGCCGTTCTGGAGACCGCCCGCGGCGGCATTTTGCGGCGCGGAATCGCGATTCCGCGCGCCGACGTGGCGGTGGTCACCAACGTGAGCTCCGATCATTTCGGCGAATACGGCATCGACGATCTCGCCGGACTCGCGGACGTCAAGCTCACCGTGGCGGCGGTGGTGCCCCCCGAGGGCCTGCTCGCGCTCAATGCCGACGATGCATGGCTCACGGCCAAGGCCCCGGCGCTCGCGCAGCGCTTTGGCCGAATTCCACCCCTGGGCTGGTTCGCGCTCGACTGGAACCAGCCGCGATTGCGCGACAACCGCGCGGCCGGCGCCCCGACCTGCGGCGTGCGGGACGGCCGGCTGCGCCTCGGCCACCTCGGGACCGAGCACGATCTGGGCGCCGTCGACGCCATGCCCCTGTCGGTCGGCGGCGCCGCGACCTACAACATCGGCAATCTGGCGGCCGCCGCGCTGGCCGCGGCCGCGCTCGGCATCGACACCGCGGTCATCGCGGGGGTCTTCGCCCGTTTCGGCGCGCGCCTCGCGGACAATCCGGGACGCATGATGCGTTTCGAGGTGGGCGGGCGGCAGGTGCTCGTGGACTATGCCCACAATCCGGATGGCCTTCGGGGGTTTCTGACCGTCGCCGCCCGCTTGTGCCGCGGCGCCGGTCGTTTGGGTCTGCTCCTCGGCCATGCCGGAAACCGCACCGACGCCGATATCGAGGAATTGGCCCGGGTCGCCAGCGAATTCAAGCCCGATCTGATCGTGGTCAAGGAGAACGAGGCGCAGCTGCGCGGCCGTGCGCCCGGCGAGATTCCCCGCATCCTCCGGGCCGAGCTGCTTCGCCGCGGCTATGCCGAATCCGCGCTCCCCGTGCGCCACAGCGAAGTCGATGCCGCGTTATGTGCCCTCGACTGGGCGCGCCCGGGCGATCTTCTGGCGCTGCCGGTGCACTCCGCCGCCGCCCGCGCCGCCGTGGTAGCGATGCTCGAAGAGCGCAGCGGCTGCCCGCCCTGACCCGCGCCGCAAGCGATCGCATGCGGCAACGGCGAGCCCGCTATAATGACGGCACCCTTTGAGCACACAGGTGAATCGCGTGAATCCGGGTAATGACGAACGCCACCATCGCTCGACCCCCGCCCGATGGATCCGCCGCGCTGCCGTGGGCATTCTCGCCGCGCTGGCGGGACTCAGCGCGAGCTGCGCCACCTCCAAGATCGTCGGCCAGAACGTGCAGCGCGTGGTCAACGGGCAACCCGTCGACACCACGGGGCTCAAACAGGCGGTGTCGTCGGATGCGAACGACGCGGCCGCGAATCTCGAGGTGCTGAGGCGCAAGTTCGGCGAGGCTCTCGCAGCCCTCAAGACAAACGTGCAGCAGCGCTGGGGTCAGAAGGACACCAAGGTGGCCGGTCGCACCACGTACGTCAAATACACCCAGGGCTATAAGAGCCGGGTGGTGACCGACTTCGACCATGGAAAGCTGACCATCGAGACCGTGGACGACAAGGATCCGAAGGGCAGCCTGCAGACCGCCATCGTGGCAGCCCTGCTCACCTCGAACGACCCGGCGGCGGTGGATCTCTTCTCGGACAAGGACGTGACGCTGGAGGCGAACCGCAATCCCTATCTGTACGGCCTGGTGCACGACCAGAACGGCAAGTCGGTACGGACCCGCGAGCAGGCCGAGAAATTCGCGGGCTACCTGGTCGCGCAAAAGGTTCAAACCCGCCCGGTCGCCGGCGATGAGGGCGCGAAGACCGCCCACTTCGTGGTGATCTCCATGGTGAAGAACTACGAAGCCAAGGGGGCCGAACACTACCGGACCAGCGTGGACAAATACGCGGCGCAGTATCAGGTGAGCCCGAGCCTGGTGCTCGCCATCATTCGCACCGAGAGCAACTTCAATCCGTTCGCCGTGAGCGGCGCACCGGCCTACGGGCTCATGCAGCTGGTGCCGACCAGCGGCGGCCGCGCAGCCTACAAACGCGTTCAGGGCATCGATCAGACGCCGACCGCCGAGTACCTGTTCGATCCCGAGCACAACATCGAATTGGGGGCGGCCTACCTGAGCGTACTGAACGGCACCGAATTCAGCGCAGTGGGCAACCAGAGCTCGCGCGACTACTGCGTGATCGCGGCCTACAATACCGGCGCCCGAAACGTCACACGCATCTTCGCGAAGGACCGGAACGAGGCGTTCAACACCATCAACAGCCTCGAACCGCCGGCGCTGTTCGAAAGGCTGCGCACCGACCTGCCCTACGAGGAGACGCGTCTGTACGTGGTCAAGGTCACGGGATATCGCCGGCAGTTCGTGAACTCGTCGGAGACCGTGACGGCGATGCAATAGCACCGCCCGGCCCGCGTCCCGGGACGCGTCGTAGCCCTCGCGACGCCGGCAGGGATCACATCACGCTCGCCCCGTTCGAAACCAGAAGTTCGCGCAGCACCGACCGGTGACACCGGCTTTCATCCTCGCAGTAACATCCAACCGAAAAATCGACGCCATGCGACATTGCCGCCAGCAGTGCGAGCGCATGCTTAGGCGGGGATTGCGCCATTTCCGAGCGATACGTCCTGGCAAACTTCGACCATTCGGCGGTGGTTGCGGCGTGTTGGCCGAGCTTCAGCGTCCCCAGGCTCGGCGCCAGCGTCGGGAACCACACGTCGTACCAGTTCTCCGCCGAGTACCGCGATCTTGGAACGCCGCGCGGCGGGCGGCGGACCGTTCCTATCCGCAGTCCCTCCCCCGGGGTTCGCGCACTGCCAAGTCGAACGATCCGGACACTCATCGATGGATCTATCCAGGTCTCGAACGCGCGACCCGCATGAACGGGCCATACTCACGCATCCGAATCATCGGTCACTGATATCTGCAAGCCGCCCACCAGTTTGGCAGCGAGGTTGTACACCCAGCAACCCAGCGGAACGAAAATCAACCCGGCGAGGGCGTACAAGACGGGTAAAAAAATCAGGGCGCCCGAGCTGAACGGAGGCTTGCCCGACGCCGGCAAGGGAGCAAAGGAGATCACCAACGCCATTGGGATCACCAGCAGCAGACTCAGCATGAAATAGATCACCGCGAACAGCTTGCCCGCCTGCCACGGCGCAATTCTGGAAACGCGCTTTGCCATGAATTCCCCTTTGGCGGTGGGCCGCCGTGTCGATCGAACTTACTCGCGGTGCAAATCAGCTTGCGCCCGATTCATATGATGCGTGGCACGACCAGGAACATGAAGAGCCCCGTCAAAACAAACGTCATCCAGAATCCCGAGTTGAAGACTGTGAAGCGGCGGCGATGACCGAAACGGTCCATGGCGCCGAGGAATGCGCCCATTTGGGCGCCAAAGAACACGCCAACGGCAAACGATCCCAAAACCCAGCGAAACGCCGAGGCCCAAGACAGCGTTTCCCCCGCCGACCCGGGCCAAATATGGCCTTTGACCCTGAAGCAATAGGTCCCGAACACGGCAAACGAGACCAGGGCGAGTAAGCGGGCAGGTCGGCTCGTATTCATCCGGCCGGATGGTTATAGACAGTTGCCAAGGGATCTCACCGACTCGCGGTATACCGTGTCGTCGGCCGCAAGCACGAGTTCGAGGGATATTCCAAAGCCCTTGCATACCGAATCATTCACGGTCACGGACTCGAGACCCGCCACATACGTTCGAGGTTCTTGTGCGGGAGTCAAAGTGAGCGCCCTTCTATCGGCCCAGGCGCGCACGGCCTCGAAGCGCGTTCCAAGCGGAACTTCCGCCCGGACGATGCCCTCCCAAAATTGTTTGCGCTCGTCGACGGAATTGCGCTCCGATGAACACCCCATGGAGACAACACAGACAAAGATCAGCGGAGCCCAACGCATACCGCTGCTAGCATACCCTGTGAAACGAGCGAACGCATCAACTTGGTCCATCGAGCCGCGGGCCGGGTGCCTCGGATCGCGTCCTATCGGGCACAGCCGACGATTTGCACCATGCCGCGCGGCCCCGGCGCCACCGTAGTCGTCAATCCCTGGCGGCGAAGCGCGTGCGCCACTGCGGCGGGCGGTAACTTAAGCTTGCGGTAGCTGCTCACCCTGAGGTTCCATTGCGTCCGGTCCCGCTCATGGATGATGTCATGCACGTTGATGTGGTCGTGCTCCTCCTCGAGGAAACATGTCAGGATCCGATCGGAGTCGCTTCGCACGGGGATGAACCGCCGGTCGCCGGTCGCAGGCGCGCTGTAATCGCGGAAGGTGGCCACGAATTTTCCCGAGGGGCCAAGAGTTCGGGCAACGGCCTCGCAGAGCCGTTCCACGTCGTCGAGGGATTCCAGATGCGGCAGCGTGTCGCCCATGCAGACGATCAGATCCGCAGGCCCGGCCACGGCCGCGCCAAAATCGAGAAGATTCGATTCCACCGTTTGGATCGGAAGACCGGCGCCTTGGTCGCCGAGAATGCCAAGCAGCGTCGAGGACAGGTCGATGGCCACGACGCGATAACCGCCTCGCGCCATCGGAATGCTGTGCATACCGAACCCCGCGCCCAGATCGACTGCAAGTCCTGCTCCGGGCAGGAACGCCGCCAGGTCCTGGGCTCCGGACGCCAGCGCCGCCTCCATGCCGCCGGCCATCCACAGGTAGATGGGAGCCAGATGGGAGGAGTAGTGCTCGGTAACGGTGGCCATGTCAGATGCTCGCATAGATCGCAAAGGAAACCGAGGCGCCCGAAGACTCGAGCACCAGCAACCCGAAAAAGCCGCCGAACAGACCGATGCCCCGCAGTTTCGAGGACTACATGGGATGGCCGCGGGATACGGCGCCGCGGCGAACAGGCACGCCGCGTAGAATAGCGCGCGAGGACCGCCCGTAACCCGGTCGGAACGACATACTTCTCAGAGGAGCGGCATTGAAGATCCAGCGATTTCGCCTGCCGGATGCCTACACCGGAATTCACCGGGTCGTGGCCGAGGAAATCGACGAATACGAGCACGTCAACAACACGGTCTACCTGCAATGGCTGGACCGCATTGCCTGGGCGCATTCCGCCAAGCTCGGCATCTCGCTCGAGCATTGTCTTGCCATCCGCTGCGGCATGGCCGTGCGGCACACTCGCGCCGACTACCTCGAGGCGGCCCGGCTCGACGACCTGCTGATGATCGGCACTTGGATAGTCGCCAGCGACGGGCGGCTGCGATGCACCCGCCGGTTCGAGATCCTCCGCGTGGCCGACGGCAAGCGGGTCCTCGAGGCCGAGATCGATTTCTTCTGCCTGAACCTGGACTCAGGGAGGCCCTGCCGCTTCCCACGGGAGTTCGCGGTCTCGTACGCGCCGCATGCGCCGGTGGTCGTCGCCTATCAGGAAATGCCGGACGAGCAGCGCAGCGTGGGCGGCTGGCGGCGTTCATGAATGGAGATGAGCCGGCCGCCCGCGCCCTCCCCGTGCGCCGCGCGCTCGACCTGCGGGCGGTCGTGCTGGTGCTGCTGCTTTGTGTGATCTGGGGTATACAGCAGGTCGCGATCAAGTTCGTTGCCGCGGACGTGCCTCCGGTCATGCAGCTCGCGGTCCGTTTCGCGGGGGCGGCGGTGGTTTTCGGGTTTTGGGTCGCGGCGACCGAGGGTCGCCGTGCATTCGGCGACGGTACGCTCCGCAGTGGACTGCTCCTCGGGCTCATGTTCGCACTCGAGTTCGTGCTGGCAGGCTCTGCGCTCCTGCACACCACGGCCGCCCACGC
Organism: uncultured Gammaproteobacteria bacterium; assembly: GCA_963707765.1. Taxonomy (GTDB): domain Bacteria; phylum Pseudomonadota; class Gammaproteobacteria; order Steroidobacterales; family Steroidobacteraceae; genus Bog-1198. The sequence goes on from CAVPQZ010000004.1 coordinate 209,078, forward strand.
CACCGTGTTCCTGTATTCCGCCCCGATATTCACGGCGCTCGGCCTGCAGTTCCTCCCGGAGGAACGCCTGGCGCGCGCTCAATGGATCGGCATCGCTGCGGCGTTTGGCGGGATCATCATGGCCTTCGTGGGTCCGGGCGGCCGCCCGGTGGCGGAGCTGGTCTACGGCGATTCGCTGGCGTTGCTGGGGGGCGCCGCCTGGGGCTTGAGCAACGTGGTGCTGCGGCGGGGCCGGGTCGGCGGCGCCGCGACGGCCAAGACGGTGCTCTATCAAGTGGGGGTCGCAGCAGTGGTGTTGTTCGGGTTTGCTTCGATCACCGGACAGGCCCGGCTGACGCCCACCTTGCCGGCCGTCATGGTGCTGGTGTTTCAGACGCTGATCATCTCGATCGGCAGCTATCTCGTCTGGTTCCGGCTTCTGCGCCGCTATCTCACCTCGCGGTTGATGTTGCTGTCGTTGATGACGCCGTTGTTCGGCGTGGCCTTCGGCGCGCTGCTGCTGCGGGATCCCATCGAGACGAGATTCGCGCTCGGATCGGTGCTGGTGTTGGCGGGCATCTTCATCGTGAACCATCCGATGTTCCGCAAGGCCGTATCGTGAATGCCGCCGGCGCCGGCCTCGGCTACTGGCAGGCGCCGGCCCCGCTCGCCGGCAGGAAGGGGTCGGCGAATATCTCGCCCATCGACGCGCCGGCCAGAAAGGCCTCGCGCTTGCCCGTCGACACCATGTCCGGATTGCCGCACAGGTAGACGCGCCAGCCCGACAGGTCCGGGTGGCGGGCCATGGCCACATCCAGCACCATGCCCGGCGTGAAGCCGGGCGGCGGCTCGTCCGCCGAAACGCAGGGAATGTATTCGAAGTTCGGAAAGGCCTTCGAGAGAGCCGACAACTCCTCGATCAGATACAAGCCCGCCGTATTGACGCTGCCGTGGTACAGGCGGACCGCCCCCTGATGTCCATGCGTCAATGCATCGAGGATGATCCCGTACAGCGGCGCCAGGCCGCAGCCCGTGCCCATGAGGAGCAGTCCCTGTTCGGGATGCCCCGGCAGATAGAAGCATTCGCCCAGGGATTCCGAGATTTCCACCACCTCCCCCGCCCGCAGAGTCTCGTGAATCCAGCCGCTGACGAGGCCCTTGGGCATATTCCGCACGTGAATGTGAATGTCCTCATGGTGCAGCTTCGGCACGCTCGCGAGCGAATAGAAGCGCGAGATCCCCGGCCCCTTGTAGAGCCGGATGAACTGTCCGGGGCTGTAGTCCAGTGGCTGCCGGGGCCGCAGCCGGACGCGGACGATGTCGCTGTTGAGACGGCTGATGTCCAGCACTTCGGCGGGGAATTTCTGCAAGGCCTCGTCGATGAAGGCGACTTCGATGTCCTCATCGGGGCGGCAGATGCAGGACAGGAAGAAGTTCTTCGCGACGTGCGCGGGCTTGAGTCCCGACTGGGCCGCGGCCGGCACGCGACCTTGGACCACCCGCATCATGCAGCTCTGACAGACGCCGGCATGGCATGAGGAGGGAACCGACACCCCGTGGGCGGTCAGGCACTCGAGCACGGACTCGCCTCGCCGGTTTTCGTGAGCCTGACCGCCGTGGCGGATCGTCGCCATTCTCGAGCGGCGATTACTTGCCGAGAACGTCCTTGCGCGTCGTTTCGCACAACGCCGCGATCTCGTTGATGAGCTCCTGGGGCACCTTGAGCTCCTTGAGCGTCGCACCGAGATCCTCGACCACGGCGTCGAAGTGCGAGTCGTTGAGGCCGCGCGCCACCAGACGAGCGTGCCCCTTGCGCATGTCCATGCCCGAGTAGTTGTTCGGACCGCCCATCGCCATCGTCAGGAACGCCTTTTGCTTGGCCGCTTGCTTCGCCATGTCGACATCGTCGAAGAATCGCCTGATGCGGTCGTCTTTGAGGACTTTGCGGTAGAAAATATCGACTGCGGCGTTCACGGCGGCATCTCCGCCCACTTGTTCGTATAGAGAAGTCATGGTGCTTCCTTGGGTTCTTGGGTTGAGGGAGGATCGAACCCGGCGCTCCTTCGGCGAAATTCACGCGCGAAGTCGATCTTCTGTTAACATGTATTTCCAATGCATCTTATTGGCCGGGTCCTGCCCTTGTCAAGCGCGGCGTCAATGTGGACAATCCGGCCATGCGGCTGACCCTATTCACGGACTATTCTTTGCGGGTTTTGCTGTACCTGAGCCACAAGAAGGGCGCGCCGGCGACCATCACCGAGATTGCCGAGTTCTACAAGATCTCACGCCATCATCTCGTGAAGGTTGTGCACAACCTCGGCATGATCGGCTTCGTGGAGACGACGCGCGGCAAGAATGGCGGAATGCGACTGGCGCGGGATGCCGAGCGGATATCGATCGGGGACATCGTGAGACGAACCGAGCCCGACTTGAATCTGCTGGAATGTTTCGATCCGCGCACGGACCGCTGCACGATCTCCAGCGTGTGCCGTCTCAAGGGTCTGTTGTTCGGCGCAACGTCGGCCTTCATGGCCGAGCTCGACCGGCATGCGTTGCACGAGATCGGTGCCTTTCCGGCTCTTCCCGCGGCGAGGTCGGCGGTTCAATACGTGCGCCCGGTCATCCGGCGCCGCAAGCGGGCGTCGGCCACCTGAGAGTTCAGAGCTGGGTCGTCGGGAAGTAGTGATCCGCCAGCAGCGCAATGAACAGCCACATCAGATACACGATGGAGTAGCGGAACACCCGCATCGCCGCGGCATCGGTGCGCGCCGACATGAGGCGGACGGCGTGCCAGGCGAATCCCGCGTTGAGCAGCACGGCCGCGCCGAGATAAAGCAGTCCGCTCATGCGGGTCGCGAACGGCAGCACCGTGATCGGCATCAGCATGAGCGTGTACAGAAGCACGGACAGCCGCGTGTAAGCGACGCCATGCGTCACCGGCAGCATGGGAATGTCGACCTTGGCGTAGTCGGCCCGCCGCGCGATCGCCAGCGCCCAGAAATGCGGCGGCGTCCAGGTGAAAATGATCATGAACAGCAGCAGCGCATTGGGGTCCAGGTGGCCGCTGACGGCGGTCCAGCCCAGCACCGGCGGCGCCGCCCCGGCCGCCCCTCCAATGACGATGTTTTGCGGCGTCGCCCGCTTCAGCCAGACCGTATAGATCACGGCGTAGCCGATCAGGGATACGAAGGTAAGAATGGCCGTCAACCCGTTCACGGCGAACCCCAGCATCAGCATCGATGCGACGCCCAGTGCGGTCGCGAACCGCAATGCCTGCCGGTAGTCGAGATGTCCGGTCGGCAGGGGCCGGAAGCGGGTCCGCGCCATGCGGGCATCGATGCCCCTGTCCAACACGTGGTTGATCGCGGCCGCACTGGCGGCGGCGAGCGCGATTCCGAGATTCGCAAACAGCAGTAGGTCCAGCCGTGGCACCCCGCGAGTCGCCAGCAGCGAGCCGACCAGCGACGTCAGCACGATCAGCGACACCACTCGTGGCTTGGTAAGCGCGAGATAATCGCGCCAGGTGCCGCGGGCTACCGCAATCTGGGCGTCGCTCACGCTCATTCCGGCCGACCTCGGGGTGATGCGGGCCGGACCCGCTCAGGCGTGCACGTCATACCGCAGAGCCCCTGCCCTCATCGCTCGAGGTGCCGAGGCGGGCGCTCAGCGAGAGCGCGACCAGCGTGCAAATCGCGCCGGACAGCAGGTAGGCCCCGGCGGCCATCAGCCCGAAACGGCTCGCCAGAATCAACGCGACCCACGGAGCGAATCCGGCGCCGAAAAGCCACGCGAAATCAGTCGTCAGCGCCGATCCGGTGTAGCGGTACGTGATCGGAAAACGCGAGGCCACCGCGCCCGAGCACTGCCCGAACGACAGGCCGAGCAGCACGAAGCCGAGCAGCATGAAGGCGATCTGGCCGGATTCGCCGCCGTTGAGCAGCTGCGGGGCGAAGCCGCTGAAGGCGGCGATCGCGGCGGCGGTGATGGTGAGTATCGTGCGGCGCCCCACGCGGTCGGCAATCACTCCCGAGGCGACGATCGCGGCCACGCCGATCATGGCGCCCAGCATCTCGATGACCAGAAAGCGGGCCGGCGTTTGCCGCGTGTACAGGAGCACCCAGGACAGCGGAAACACCGTGACGGTGTGGAACAACGCGAAGCTCGCGAGCGGCGCGAAGGCGCCGATGACGATGTTGCTGCCCTCCGAGCGCAGCGTGTCGCGCACCCGGGACGGCTGCAGCGCCTTCGCCTCGAACTGCTTGGCGAATTCCGGCGATTCGACCAGCCGCAACCGCGCGAACAACGCGACGACGTTGATCGCAAAGGCGACCAAGAAGGGATACCGCCAACCCCATTCGAGAAAGTCCGGCGCCGGCAGGCTCGACAGGAAAAACGCGAACAGTCCGCTCGCCACGATGAGCCCCAGCGGCGCCCCAAGCTGCGGCAGCATCGCGTACCAGCCGCTGCGTTTTTCGGGCGCATGCAGGGCCAGCAACGAGGCGAGGCCGTCCCATTCGCCGCCGAGCGCCAGGCCCTGACCCAGCCTGAATACGATGAGCATCAGGGCCGAGGCCGAGCCGATCTGGTCGTAGCCTGGCAGGAAAGCGACCGCCACCGTGGAGCTGCCGAGCAGCAGCAGCGCGCTCATCAGCTTGACGCGCCGCCCATGGGTCCGGTCGACCGCGAGAAAAAGCGCCGTTCCCAGCGGGCGTGCCAGGAAGGCCACCGCAAAGATGGCGAAGGACAGCAGCGTGCCCGCCAAGGCGTCCACATACGGGAACACGAGTTTGGGGAACACGAGCACCGACGCGATGGCGTACACGAAGAAATCGAAGTACTCGGAAGTCCGGCCTATGATCACCCCGACGGCGATGTCGCCGGGCGTTGCCTCTTCAAGGGCGGAATGCAAATGCGGGGAGGCTACGGGCTGCGGATTCATATGAGTTTCGTTCCTGGAGCAAGCTCTTTGCAAACGGGGGTATCGCTATTCGGGCGCCGCTTGCCATACCATACGCCACCTGGTGCGCGCCGCATGGATACTCCCGGCTGCGTATTGTAGGGGTTTAACTTGACGGGGAAAATCACCCGCCGTCACCGTACAGCATGCGCGACCGCGCTGCGGTGATGGGGCATTTGAATCATGACCAGTCACTCGGAGATACCTTGGGTAGAGTCCGTTTAGTCGCGGCGATGCCGCCGCTCGCGCTGCTGTGCGCCTGTCATGCCGTGGTGCTGGATCCCGCCGGCGACGTCGCCGCACAGCAGCGGGATCTGCTGGTCTCCTCGACGCTCTTGATGCTGCTGGTCATCGTGCCGGTCATGGTCATGACCGTGGTGTTCGCCTGGAAATATCGCGAGTCCAACAAGACGGCGCACTACGATCCCGACTGGGATCACTCGATTATTCTGGAGCTGGTGATCTGGTCCGCGCCGCTGCTGATCATCATCTTCCTGGGCGCGATCACCTGGGTCGGAACCCATGTGCTGGATCCCTATCGGGCCATCGACCGCATCAAGGAGGGCCGGCCCGTACCGGCCGCTGCCAAGACGCTCGAGGTCGATGTCGTGGCCCTCGACTGGAAGTGGCTGTTCATCTACCCGCAGCTCGGCATCGCGACGGTCAACGAACTGGCGGCGCCGATCGACCGGCCGATCGAATTCCGGATCACCTCCGAGTCCGTCATGAACTCCTTGTACATCCCCGCGCTCGCCGGCCAGATCTACGCCATGCCGGGCATGCAGACGACGCTCAATGCCGTGGCCAACAAGACCGGAGACTTCCAGGGTTTTTCGGCCAATTACAGCGGTGCCGGCTTCTCCGGCATGCACTTCGTATTTCATGCCGTACCCGAGGCCGACTTCGGCGACTGGGTGGCCCGCATCAAGGCCGGCGGCGGCGCGCTCGAACGCGGCGATTACCTCGACCTCGAAAGGCCGAGCATTGGCGACGAACCCCGCGGCTTCGCGGCGGTCGATCCGGGGCTGTTTCGCGCCATCCTCGACCGCTGCGTGGAAGCCGGGAAGATGTGCAAGAGAGACATGCACGCAATCGACGCCGGGGGACGGTTGTGATGAAACTCGACCTTGGGCGGCTGACCCTGGAGTCGCTGCCGCTGCATGAGCCGATTCTGGTCGTCACCTTTGCCGTGGTTGCCGTGGGCGGAGCCGCCGTGCTCGGGCTCGTCAGCTATTTTCGACTGTGGGGCTATCTGTGGCGCGAATGGATCACCACCATCGACCACAAGCGCATCGGCGTGATGTACATCATCCTCGGACTGGTCATGTTGCTGCGGGGGTTTGCCGACGCGCTGATGATGCGCCTGCAGCAGGCGGTCGCGTTCGGCTCGGTGGACGGATACCTGCCGGCCCATCACTACGACCAGATCTTCACGGCTCACGGCGTGATCATGATCTTCTTCGTCGCGATGCCGCTGGTCACGGGGCTGATGAACTTCGTCGTGCCGCTGCAGATCGGCGCGCGCGACGTCTCCTTCCCGTTTCTGAACAATTTCAGCTTCTGGATGACGGTGGTGGGCGCCATTCTCGTCATGATGTCGCTGTTCGTCGGCGAATTTGCCCGCACCGGCTGGCTCGCCTATCCGCCCCTCTCCGGCATCCTCTACAGCCCCGATGTCGGCGTCGACTACTACATCTGGGCGCTGCAGATCGCAGGCATCGGCACGCTGCTGTCGGGCGTCAACCTGATCGCCACCATCGTCAAGCTGCGGGCGCCCGGCATGTCGATGATGAAGCTGCCGGTCTTCACCTGGACGGCGCTTTGCACCAACGTGCTGATCGTCGCCGCGTTTCCGGTGTTGACCGCGGTGCTCGCGCTGTTGTGCCTCGACCGGTATGCCGGCACGAATTTCTTCACGAACGACCTCGGCGGCAATCCGATGATGTACGTGAACCTGATCTGGATCTGGGGTCACCCGGAGGTCTACATCCTGATTCTGCCTGTGTTCGGCGTGTTCTCGGAGGTGACCGCGACCTTCTCGGGCAAGCGGCTGTTCGGCTATTCCTCGATGGTCTACGCGACCGTGGTCATCACCATTCTGTCCTACCTCGTCTGGCTGCACCATTTCTTCACCATGGGATCGGGCGCGAGCGTCAATTCGTTCTTCGGCATCACGACCATGATCATTTCCATACCGACCGGCGCCAAGATGTTCAACTGGCTGTTCACTCTGTACCGCGGCCGCATCCGCTTCGAATTGCCGATGATGTGGACCCTGGCGTTCATGCTCACCTTCGTGATCGGCGGCATGTCGGGCGTGATGCTGGCCGTGCCGCCGGCCGACTTCGTGCTCCACAACAGCCTGTTCCTGGTGGCGCATTTCCACAACGTCATCATCGGCGGCGTGGTTTTCGGACTGTTCGCCGGCATCGCCTATTGGTTCCCGAAGGCGTTCGGTTTCCGGCTCGAACCGTTCTGGGGAAAGATGTCGTTCTGGTTCTGGGTCAGTGGGTTCTATCTCGCCTTCATGCCGTTGTACGTGCTCGGGTTGATGGGCGTGACGCGCAGACTCCGGCATTTCGACGACCCGTCCCTGCAGATCTGGTTCGTGCTCGCCGCGGCCGGCGCCGTGCTCATCCTGTTCGGCATTCTGTCGTTCCTGATGCAGATCTACGTCAGCATTCGCCGGCGCGACGCGCTGCGCGATCATACGGGCGACCCGTGGGGCGGCAGAACGCTGGAGTGGTCGACCTCCTCGCCGCCGCCGGCCTACAACTTTGCCTTTACCCCCATCGTGCACGACATCGACGCCTGGTGGGACATGAAGCACCGCGGCTACCGCCGGCCGCAGAGCGGCTTCAATCCCATCCACATGCCCCGCAATACGGGCGCGGGATTCGTCCTCGCGGTGCTCTCGGGCATATTCGGCTTCGCTATGATCTGGCACATCTGGTGGCTGGCCGCCGCCGGCCTGGCCGCGGTGCTGGCAACGGCGATCGCCCACACGTTCAACTACCACCGTGATTTCGACATCCCGGCGGCGGATGTGGAGCGGACGGAAGGCGAACGCACCCGCCGCCTGGCCCGGGTGCCGTCATGAGCGCATCCGCCGGCAGCCCGGGCGCCGCGCCGGCCGCGCCGGTCTTCCTGCAGCTCCACGAGCACGCGCATGCCGAGGGCGGCAGCACGATGCTCGGTTTCTGGATCTACCTGATGAGCGACTGCCTGATCTTCGCGGCCTTGTTCGCGACCTTCGGCGTGCTCAGCGGCAGTTACGCGGGCGGCCCCTCGCCCAAGGAACTGTTCGAACTGCCGGTGGTGGCGGTGAACACCACGATGCTGCTGTTGTCCTCGATTACCTATGGGTTCGCCATGCTCTCGACGTACCAAGGCCGCGTCGGGGCGACCCAGGGCTGGCTCGTCGTCACCGCGCTGTTCGGCCTCGCCTTCGTCGGCATCGAGCTTTCCGAGTTCGCTCACATGATCCACGAGGGCGCCACGCCCCAGCGCAGCGCCTTCCTCTCGGCCTTTTTCACGCTGGTGAGCACGCATGGGCTTCACGTGAGCGTGGGCCTCGTCTGGATGGTGACGCTCATGGTGCAGGTCGGACGACAGGGCCTGATCGCGGCCAACGTGAGGCGGCTGATGTGCCTTAGCATGTTCTGGCATTTCCTGGACGTGGTCTGGATCGGCGTATTCACCTTCGTGTACTTGATGGAGATGCTGCGATGAGCGACCACGCTGCCGCCGGCGAGGGCCATGGCGCGACCCATGGGTCGCTGCGCACATACCTTACCGGCTTCGGCCTGTCGGTGGTCTTGACCGCGATCCCCTTCTGGCTCGTGATGACCGGGGTCCTGGACAGCAAGCTGGCGACGGGGATCGTCATCGCGGTGCTGGCGGTGACGCAGATCTTCGTGCACATGGTGTACTTCCTGCACATGAACACCAAGGTGGAGGAAGGCTGGTCCATCCTCGCGCTGGTGTTCACGCTGATTCTGGTCGTGATTGCGCTGATCGGCTCGCTATGGATCATCTATCACCTCAACGCGAACATGATGCCGGCGGGGGATATGAGCCAGATGCCTTGAGCGCGGGCCCCGAGCGGCGCTCCTCGCCGTGCGCACGCGCCTCGATCGGGACCCTGATGGCGTTGGGCATCGCCGCTCTGACGGCCCTCGGGATCTGGCAGCTCGAGCGCCGCGCCTGGAAGTTGGATCTCATCGGGCAGATCGCCGAGCGCGCGCACGCGGCGCCGGTCCGCGCGCCGGGTCCTGAGTGGTGGCCGCAGATCTCGCCCGCCCAGTACGCCTATCGGCGCGTCCGGGTGACCGGCGAATTCCTGAACGGCCTCGAGACTCCGGTGCAGGCCGTGACCCGCCTCGGGGGCGGCTTCTGGATCCTGACGCCGTTGCGCACGACCGAAGGGTTTATCGTGCTCGTCAACCGGGGTTTCGTGCCCCCGAACCTGCGCTCCGCGGCGGCTCGCGCAGCCGGCCTTCCGGGCGGCGATTCGACGGTGACGGGGTTGCTGCGCATCAGCGAGCCGAAGGGCGCCTTCCTGCGGGACAACGAACCCGGATCGGATCGCTGGTATTCACGCGACGTCGCCGCCATCGCCGAAGCCAGGAAGCTTGAGCGGGTTGCGCCGTATTTCATCGATGCGGAAGCCGCGCCGGTGCCGGGCGGCTTCCCGGTCGGCGGCCTGACGGTGCTCGATCCGCCGAACAATCATCTGACCTATGCGCTGACGTGGTTCACGCTCGCGATCATGCTGCTCGGGGCGGCCGTGCGCTTGGCGCGCCGGTCTGTGGCATGATTCGCACGATGAATATCCCCACGCGTGCTTCCCTGGAGCTGCTTGCCGCGTGCCTCGCGGCGGCGGTCGGCTTCGCGCCCGGCCCGTTGCGGGCCGATTCGCCTCCCGGCGTGCGCCAGAACCATCCGCAAAAGGTCGCGGAGCTCACCGCCGATCTGGGATACGGGTCCGAGCTGAAGCACATTGCCGCCGCGGTTCCCTATCTGGCAAAGAACGTCCTGCCGAACGACTCCGCGTGGAATTCATCGAATGCGCGATGGCCGGCCGTGTGCACGCTGATCCGCCAGAACCTGCGAGACGACGCGCAGGAGGCGTTTGCCGGCACGGAAGCCGCCATCGTGGACAAGGCGGAACACGTGCTGAACGATGCCGTCTCGGACGCACAGATCGACGCCACGCTGGCCTTCTTCAAGAGCGCCCCGGGCCGGCATTTTCTGGAGTTGCAGGACTCCATGACGGAGATGAGCGTCGAGGTCGGGCTCGACGGCGACCCGGGCACCGGCAACGTCGTGGACAATCTCGATGCGCGCAAGCGGGTTCTGCAGCTGTGGTTGCCGGTCGTGTTCATCCACGTCATGTATCCGCCGTCGTCCGCCGATTGGGCCGTGGACACGGTGTACCAGCAATTCGCCAAAAAGCGCGGCCGGCAGCTCGACGCGCTGGCGCAGCGCTATGTCGATGAACTCGGGCAATTCGAAGCGTTCGTCAAATCGGAGAACTTCAACAAGGTCATCGAGGCGGAGAGGGCCACGGGGCAGGACACGCCCTCGCCCAATCTCACGATCTTCTTCAGCGACGAAGCCCGCAAGCACGCGGCGCAATGGCACGCGGCCGCGGCACCGCCGTAGACATCATCCGCATCGGCACGATTGGCGTGCCGGAGCGCAAATCAATGCCCGGGCGGATCGACGTGTAAGATTTTCTCGCCACGGAACAGGAACGTGTAGGTCGCCCCGTTCACATACGCGCCGTGGCCGTTCTTGGCGTCGATGGTCGCCTTCACGATCCAGCCCGAAAGATGCGATTCGGACAGCAGGATGGGTCCCGTGATCACGGTGACGCGGCCCATCACGGGCTTGGTGATCTCCTCATAGCGGATCGATTTCGGATCCGCCAGATGTTCCTGGAAGTATTGGTGGATCGCATCTTCGTAATGGACCGGCTCGTCGCTGGTCGCGCCGGCCGGCGCATGAGACGGCGTCTGCGCGCTGGCCGGCGGTTCCGCAGCGAGCGGCGCGGCGGGGACCGGCGCCGAAACCGCAGCCGACGCGCCTGGTGTCGCACTCGCGGCCGCCGCTGGCAGCGGCACCTCGGCCTGGTCCGAGTTCCAGGTGTCGACGCTGCACCTCCAGCTGCCGTCGGACTGTCGGCGCCAGATCTCCAGGATCTTGCCGCGATCCGCAACGGGCGCTCCATGCGCGTCGTCGAACTGAAGCTCGTACGCACCGATCAGATACGCAAAATCTCCCGATGCGGCCACTTCCACCTTCACGGCATGCCACGCCAATGACAGGTGCGGCTGGCCGAGCAGCTGCGCCACTACCTGTCGAATGTGCTCCTTGTCGCTCAAGATCGGCGAACCCGGGGGCATGACGACGGCATCGGTCGCATAAAACGTCATCCAGGCGTCGACACTGCCGGTCTTGGCCATCGCGGCCCACAGCGAATCGGCCTGGCGCACCGCGGCCTCTGCCGCCGACGTGTCGGAGCCGGGGGTCGCCGCCAGACTCAGGTTGCAGGCCAGGAGCGAAACGACCAGTGATCCGACCCACGCCGGCAGCTTATTCTTCATTCTTGATCCCCACAGCGCGGTGCCCTTCGTCGATCGACAGTGTAGCAAGGATCGCGCGATGCTGCATCGCAACAGTCGCTTGCCGATGCGGGCGCGTATGATGAATCCCGGCACCTTGTTGGCGATGACATCGGGGGATCGCACCGGTGGGCAGATCGGCACCCTGGCTCCTGATCGGACTGCTGCTGGTTCATGCCGCGGGGGCGGCGCCGCCGCGGGCGGCATCCGCCGACGGTAGATTCGCCGTGCTGGTGACGCTCGACGGTGCCGTTTCTCCCGCCACGAGCCGATATGTGGTGCGCGCGCTCGCCGATGCCTCCGATTCGCACAGTGCCCTGGTGATCCTCCAGATCGACACACCGGGCGGCCTCGACATCTCGATGCGCGACATCATCAAGGCGATCCTCGCCTCTCCGGTGCCGGTGGCGGTCTACGTCGCGCCCGCCGGAGCCCGTGCGGCCAGCGCCGGCACGTTCATTTTGTATGCCAGTCAGATTGCGGCCATGGCGCCAGCCACGAATCTCGGAGCCGCCACGCCGGTGTCCGTGGGCGGAGAGGGGGACGCCGGCGAACCGGCGGACGGGTCCGGCACGACGCCCGGGAAGACCGGCGCCGCTCCCCCGCGCGCGCGCGCCCTCGAGCACAAGGTGGTGAACGACGCGGTCGCCTACATTCGCGGCCTCGCGCAGCTGCGCGGCCGCAATGCCGATTGGGCCGAGAGCGCGGTGCGCTCCGCCTCCAGCCTGTCCGCAGAGGAGGCGCTCAAGGAGCGTGTGATCGATCTCATCGCCAAGGACGTGCCCGACCTGCTGCGCCAGATGCAGGGGCGCAAGGTCACCGTTGCCGGACGCGAAGCGGTGCTCGATACGGACGGTCTGGCCGTGCGCCGTGTCGAGCCCGATTGGCGCACCCGCTTGCTCGCGGTGTTGACCAATCCGACGATTGCGTACGGACTGCTGCTGGCGGGCATCTACGGCCTGCTGCTCGAGGGCTACAACCCCGGCGCGATCCTGCCCGGCGTCGCCGGATCGATCTCGCTGCTGCTGGCGTTGTACGGCTTCGCGCTGCTGTCGGTGAACTACGTCGGCCTCGGCCTGATCGCGCTCGGCATCGGCCTCATGATCACCGAATTCTTCGTGCCGGCGTTCGGTTCGTTGGTCATCGGCGGATTGGGGGCCTTCACGATCGGATCGATCATCCTGATCGACAGCGCGATGCCTGAGCTGTCGGTGGCGTGGCCGCTGATCGCCGGCGCGGGGCTCGCGGGAGGCATCGTCGCCCTGGCGATCACGGCACTGGCGCTGCGCGCGCGGCGCCGGCCGGTCGCCACCGGCCGCGAGGCGATGGTGGGCGCGACGGCCCAGGCGATCCGCGGCTTTTCCGGCGAGGGCGTCGTACGCTATGCGGGCGAGTTGTGGAACGCGCGCAGCTCCGTTGCGCTGCAGGCCGGAGAGCTCGTGCGCATCGTCAAGGTGGAGAATCTCACGTTGTCGGTCGTGCCGTTGGAAGTCCTACGCAAGGAGTAGTTCATGGTCATCACGCTGCCCGTCGTCGTCGTCTTCATCGTCGTGTTGCTGTTGAGTGCGATCCGGGTGCTCAAGGAGTACGAGCGCGGCGTGATGTTCACGCTCGGCCGCTTCACCGGAGTCAAGGGCCCCGGAGTGAGGCTCGTGCTGCCGGTGATCCAGCAGATGAAGAAGGTGGAGCTTCGCACCGTCGTGCTCGACGTGCCCAAGCAGGATGTGATCTCGCGCGACAACGTGTCGGTCAAGGTGAGCGCGGTGGTGTATTTTCGAATCGTCGATCCGGAGAAGGCGATCCTGCAGGTCGTCAACCCCTACGAGGCGACCAGCCAACTGGCGCAGACGACGCTGCGCTCGGTCGCGGGCCAGCACGAGTTGGACGACATGCTCGCCCAGCGCGACAAGCTCAATTCCGCCATCCAGCAGGTGCTGGACCAGAGCACGGCCGCGTGGGGCATGAAGGTCTCCAACGTCGAGATCAAGGACATCGACCTCGACGAGACGATGATCCGGGCCATGGCGCGGCAGGCCGAAGCCGAGCGCGGCCGGCGCGCCAAGGTCATCCATGCGGATGGCGAAAAGCAGGCGGCCCAGGCGCTCATCGAGGCCGCCCGGCTGCTCGCCTCGGAGCCCGCATCGATGCAGCTTCGCTATCTGCAAACTCTCGCCGACATCTCGAACGAAAAGAGCTCGACCATCGTCTTTCCGCTGCCGCTCGACTTGATCGCGCCCCTGCTGCGCACGCCTCCCCGCTAGCGGAGCGCGCTTCTCCTCCGCGACGGCTTGCGCGGGCCGCCCCAAGAACGTCCACGTTCCGATGTAGAATGGCGGGCCCGCCGGGGTGCTGTATGGATGTCCAGGACCGCGCCGGGATGCCGTGCCGGACAGATCAGGAGTCTCGAGAACATGCCGAATTCCCAGAATATCGATGCGAGCGCCGGGCTCGGCGAAGCGGCGATGCCGCCTAATGTACGCCCCGCCATCATGCACCGGGCTCTCAGGCTGTACCGCTGGATTCTCGATCTCATCGTCACGGCGCTGGTGTTCATCATGGTGCTCACGCTGCTCGGCGCCCTGGCCGGCCTGATCCTGGACTTCTCCTCCGCCGCCGGCGCGTTCGGAGCGGTGGTCGGCAACCACAAGCTGGCCCACGGACTCGTCTATGCGACCGACCGGGAACTCGTGATCGATGTGCTCTCGGTGTTCGTGTTGATCGAGCTCTTTCGCACCTTCACCGATTACCTCGAGTTCCACCGCGTCCGCCTGCGCGTGCTGGCCGAGGTCGGCATCGCCTTCATCCTGCGGGAGGTGTTCATCGGTCTTTATGACCACAGCATCGACTGGCCGCAGATCCTCGCGCTGGCGGCGCTGCTGGCCGTGCTGGTGACGACCCGGATCGCCGCGGTTCTGTGCCGGCCCGTGGGATCCGACAGCGAGTAGCCGGCTGGCGCAGCGCAACCTTGAGCTCCTGTGTCTGCCCCTGCTCCTGCACCTGAGCCCGGAATGCGGGCTTCGCGTACCCCATCAAGAAGAAATACTTACTCTTCTAGTAATAATATCTGACTGTACGTTATTGACTAACGGCCTTAGAGTGCGCACCACGATAACGACAGAGGCCTCACACCATGGCGACCACGACTGAAAAAGCGGCTGAAGGGGTGATCAAGGATGCCAAGAAGCGCTATAGCGCAGGCGTCCTCAAGTATCGCCAGATGGGATATTGGGACGGGGATTATGTCCCGAAAGACACCGACGTGTTATGCCTGTTCCGGATCACGCCGCAGGAGAATGTGGACCCGATTGAGGCGGCTGCGGCCGTCGCGGGCGAATCGAGCACGGCGACGTGGACGGTGGTGTGGACCGACCGGCTGACCGCCTGCGACACCTATCGCGCCAAGGCCTACCGGGTCGAACCCGTGCCGAACAATCCGGGCCAGTATTTCTGCTGGGTGGCGTACGACATCATCCTGTTCGAAGAGGGTTCGATCGCCAACTTGACGGCGAGCCTGATCGGCAACGTCTTCAGCTTCAAGCCCATCAAGGCGGCGCGTCTCGAGGATATGCGCCTTCCGGTGTGCTACGTGAAGACCTTCAAGGGACCGCCCTGCGGGCTCGTGGTCGAGCGCGAGCGGCTCGACAAGTTCGGCCGTCCGCTCCTGGGCGCCACGACCAAGCCCAAGCTCGGTCTGTCCGGACGCAATTACGGCCGCGTGGTGTATGAAGGCCTCAAGGGCGGCCTCGACTTCATGAAGGACGATGAGAACATCAATTCGCAGCCGTTCATGCATTGGCGCGACCGTTTTCTGAACGTCATGGACGCGGTCAACAAGGCCAGCGCCGCGACCGGCGAGGTCAAGGGCTCGTACCTCAACATCACCGGCGCGACCATGGAAGACATGTACGAGCGCGCCGAATTCGCCAAGGAGCTCGGCTCGGTCATCATCATGGTCGATCTGATCGTCGGCTGGACCGCCATCCAGAGCATCGCCAACTGGTGCCGCAGGAACGACATGATCCTGCACATGCACCGCGCGGGCCACGGCACCTACACGCGACAGAAGAACCACGGCATCAGCTTCCGTGTCATCGCCAAGTGGCTGCGCCTCGCGGGCGTCGACCATCTGCACACCGGCACCGCGGTCGGCAAGCTCGAGGGCGACCCGATGACCGTGCAGGGCTACTACAACGTGTGCCGCGACAGCTTCACGAAGCAGGATCTGACGCGCGGCCTGTTCTTCGACCAGGATTGGGCCGACCTGCGCAAGGTGATGCCGGTGGCCTCCGGCGGCATCCATGCCGGCCAGATGCATCAGCTGCTCGATCTGTTCGGCGACGACGTGGTGCTGCAGTTCGGCGGCGGCACGATCGGGCACCCGGCCGGCATCCAGGCGGGCGCAGTGGCCAACCGCGTCGCGCTCGAGTGCATGGTCAAGGCCCGCAACGAGGGCCGCGACATCCGCAACGAGGGTCCGCAGATCCTGCGTCAGGCCGCCAAATCCTGCGGTCCGCTGCAGCAGGCGCTCGACACCTGGGGCGAGATCAGCTTCAACTACGCGTCCACGGACACCTCGGATTACGCCGTGACGCCGGGAGTCGCAGGCTGAGGCCGCGCGACCCGCACCCTAAGGAGAACACGACCATGATGACCAATCCTGTCGGCCGGCTGACGCAGGGTCAGTTCAGCTACCTGCCCGATCTCACCGACGCCGAGATCAAGATGCAGATCGAGTACGGCCTCAAGAAGGGCTACGCCTGGAGCGTCGAGTACACCGACGACCCGCATCCGCGCAACACTTATTGGGAAATGTTCGGCCTGCCGATGTTCGACCTGAAGGATGCCGCCGGCGTGCTGGCGGAGCTGCAGAATTGCCGCAAGACCTTTCCGCAGCACTACATCCGGCTCATGGCGTTCGATTCGACGCGCAACGTCGAAAGCATCGTCATGAGCTTCATCGTCAACCGGCCGGCAAACGAGCCGGGCTTCGGCTTGGCGCGGCAGGAAACGCACGGTCGCACCATTCGTTATACCGTGCACAGCTATGCCACGGACAAGGCCGAGACCGAAAGGTACGTCAAGTAGCGCACTGGGTTCGCCTCCGTAGCATCGGAGGGCGATCCCGAAGCAATCAGCCGCGCCGCCGCTTGCAAGCGGCGGCGCGGCGGCACTGACGGCGTCGCGATAACGGGCGCCACGGCAGGTCAATATGTATCGCATCGCTCCGTCCATTCTGTCAGCCGACTTCGCCCGCCTGGGGCAGGAAATCGCGGCCGTCATCGCCGCCGGGGCGGATTGGATCCATTTCGACGTCATGGACAACCATTACGTCCCCAACCTCACCATCGGGCCGATGGTGGCCAAGGCCATCAAGCCCTATTGCGTGCGCGCCGACGGCGCCAAGGTGCCGCTCGATGTGCACCTGATGGTTCAGCCGGTCGATGCGCTGGCGGGCGCGTTCGCCGAGGCCGGTGCGGATCTGGTGAGCTTCCATCCGGAAGCCTCCGCGCACGTCGATCGCACCTTGCAGCTGATCAAGGCGGCGGGCTGCAGCGCCGGGCTGGTGTTCAATCCGGCGACTTCGCTGGAAGCGCTCGACTATGTGATCGACAAGGTCGACCTGATCCTCATCATGAGCGTCAATCCCGGATTCGGAGGCCAGAGCTTCATCGAGTCGGCGCTGCGCAAGGTGGAGCGTGCGCGCAAGCTCATTGAAGCCACCGGCCGCGACATCCGTCTCGAAGTGGACGGCGGCATCAAGCCGGACAACATTCGCCGCGTAGCCGAGGCCGGCGCCGACACCTTCGTCGCGGGCAGTGCCATATTCGGCCAGCCCGACTACCGCCAGGTCGTCGATGCCATGCGGGCGGAGCTGAAGCGGGTGACGCCCTCGCCCAAGGCCTCTTGAGATGGCGGCCCCCAACTACAACATTCCGGGGCAGAGCGTCCCGTCCGGCACCACCGGCGCGAGCGCGAGCCCGGGCGCCGCCGCGGACGCGCGTGCCGCAGCGGATGCCGGCCAGCCGCAGCCCCGCACGGTCGCCGACGTGCTGTCGCACAGCCACGCCGGCGACGTGCTCGATGAACTCGACCGGGATCTGGTCGGTCTGGCGCCGGTCAAGAGCCGTATTCGCGACATCGCGGCGCTCCTCGTGATCGACAAACTGCGCATGAATCTCGGTCTGCAGGCGCAGGCGCCGTCGCTTCACATGAGCTTTACGGGCAATCCGGGCACCGGCAAGACCACCGTCGCCATGCGCATGGCGGAGATCCTGCACCGGCTGGGCTACGTCCGGAAGGGCCACCTGGTCGCCGTCACGCGCGACGACCTGGTCGGCCAGTACATCGGACACACCGCGCCGAAGACCAAGGAGGTCCTGAAGCGGGCCATGGGCGGGGTGCTCTTCATCGACGAGGCCTACTACCTCTACCGGCCCGAGAACGAGCGCGACTACGGCCAGGAAGCGATCGAGATCCTGCTGCAGGTGATGGAAAACCAGCGCGACGACCTGGTGGTGATACTGGCCGGCTACAAGGACCGGATGGACACCTTTTTCCGGTCCAATCCGGGCCTGAGCTCGCGGATCGCGCATCACCTCGATTTCCCCGATTACGAACCCCAGGATCTGCTGGCTATCGCGGACAAGATGCTGGCGGCGCAAAACTACCATTTCGGGCCCGGTGCCCGCGAGGCCTTCGCGGAATATCTCGCGGCCCGCATCAAGCAGCCGCATTTCGCCAACGCCCGCAGCGTGCGCAATGCCCTCGATCGCTTCCGGCTGCGCCAGGCCAGCCGGCTGTTCTCGGACCGCAACCGGGAGTTCACCGCCGAGGACCTGACCACGCTCGCAGAACCGGATATCCGCGCGAGCCGCGTGTTCGAGCTCGCCGCCCACCCTCAGCCGGCTCAGCCCGGCGGCAAGGAGTAAGTCATGCATCTGGGACGCACAACGCTGTCGAAGTTCCTCATCCAGCAATTGAGCTCGATCGAGGGCGCCAGCGATCTGGGAGCGCTGCTGATCGACGTCGCCGCCGCGGTCAAGGCGATCTCGGCAATGACCGCCAAGGGTGCGCTCGGCGGCTACCTCGGCAAGATCGGCACGACCAACATCCAGGGCGAGACGCAGCAGAAGCTCGACGTGCTCGCCGACGATGTCCTCATCAAGGGCTGCGAATGGGGCGGGCTGGTCGCCGGCATGGCCTCCGAGGAGCAAGAGGAACCCTACGCGATTCCGGCGCAATTTCCGCGCGGCCGCTATCTGCTGGTGTTCGATCCCCTCGACGGCTCGTCCAACACCGACGTCAACGTGTCGGTGGGCACGATCTTCTCGGTGCTCCGCCACGAGAGACCCGAGGCGCCGGCCACCGCCGACTATCTGCAGCCGGGCCGGCAGCAGGTGGCCGCCGGTTATGCCGTGTACGGCCCGTCGACGATGTTCGTCGTCACGGTGGGCCAGGGCACGCACGGCTTCACGCTGGACCGCGAAATCGGCAATTTCATCCTGACGCATCCGAACATGGAGATTCCCGCCGACACCAGCGAGTTCGCCATCAATACCAGCAACGCGCGCTTCTGGGAGCCGCCGGTGCACCGCTACGTGACGGAATGCCAGGCCGGCAAGACCGGCGATCGCGGCCGCGACTTCAACATGCGCTGGATCGCCTCGATGGTGGCGGAAGTGCACCGCATCCTGATCCGCGGCGGGGTATTCATGTATCCGAAGGACACCAAGGATCCGACCAAGCCGGGCCGGCTGCGGCTGATGTACGAAGCCAATCCGATCGCCCTGCTCGTGGAACAGGCGGGCGGCCGGGCGACGACCGGCGATAAGCGCGTGCTGGACCTGCTGCCCACCGGGTTGCATCAGCGCGTGCCGCTGATCCTGGGGTCGCGCAACGAGGTGGAGCGGATCGAGCGCTACCACGCCGAATTCGCGGCAGGGCTCGACCGGCCGTTCGTCTCGCCGCTGTTCAACGAGCGCTCGATGTTCCGGCGGGACGCCTGAGGGCGGGCCGGTGCTTCGGCTGGATGCAAGGTTCGTTCATTCAACAGATTGAATAATTGGGGAAAGGCCATGTCCGTCAGACATCCGATTATCGCCGTGACCGGCTCCTCCGGGGCCGGAACTTCGACCGTGATGAAGAGCTTCGCCCACATTTTCCGGCGCGAGAACATCAAGGCGCAGGTGATCGAGGGCGATTCGTTTCACGCCTTCAATCGCGTGGAGATGCGCGAGCGAGTGCGGGCGGCGGACTCGGGCAAGGGCCCGGCGATCAGCCACTTCGGCCCGGAGGCAAACCTGCTCGCCGAGCTCGCCGAAACGATGCGGACCTACGGCGCCACCGGCACCGGCAAGGTGCGCCGCTACATCCATGACGCCGCCGAGGCGAAGGAACTCGGGGGCGAACCCGGCACCTTCACGGACTGGAAGCCGATGGCGGAAAAGAGCGACGTGCTCTTCTACGAAGGCCTGCATGGCGGCTTCAAGGGCGGCGACGTGGACGTCGCCAAGAACGTGGATCTGCTGGTCGGCGTGGTCCCCATCGTCAATCTGGAGTGGATCCAGAAGCTGCACCGCGACCAGAACATGCGGGGCTACAGCGCGGACGCGGTGGTCGACACCATCCTGCGGCGCATGCCGGACTACGTGAAGTACATCTGCCCGCAATTCAGCGAATCGCACGTCAATTTCCAGCGCGTACCCACGGTGGACACCAGCAACCCCTTCATCGCGCGCGACATCCCGACGGCGGATGAGTCGCTGGTCATCATCCGCTTCGCCAATCCCAAGGGCATCGACTTCCCATATCTGCTGTCGATGCTGCACGACTCGTTCATGAGCCGGCCGAATACCCTCGTCGTGCCGGGCGGAAAGATGGGCCTCGCGATGCAGTTCATCCTGACGCCGATGATCCTGCGGCTGATCGACTTGAAGCGGCGCGCCCAGTAAGAGACGACGATAAGAGACACCCCAAGGGAGTATTGGAAACCAATGAATGCACAAATCGATGCCTCGGCCGGC
This sequence comes from uncultured Gammaproteobacteria bacterium, assembly GCA_963707765.1. Taxonomy (GTDB): domain Bacteria; phylum Pseudomonadota; class Gammaproteobacteria; order Steroidobacterales; family Steroidobacteraceae; genus Bog-1198. Next base: position 229,666 of record CAVPQZ010000004.1, read on the forward strand.
CAGCAGCGCGAGCGGGTCAATGTTCTGCGCATGCTCGCGGTCGACGCCGTGGAAGCGGCAAAGAGCGGCCATCCCGGCCTGCCGATGGGCATGGCGGAGATTTCCGAGGTGCTCTGGCGCCGTTTCCTGAAGCACAATCCCGCCGATCCCCATTGGCCGGACCGCGACCGTTTCGTCCTGTCCAACGGCCACGGGTCGATGCTGCTGTACGCGCTGCTGCACCTCACGGGCTATGACCTGCCGATGCAGGAGCTGCGCCGGTTCCGGCAGCTGCACAGCAAGACGCCGGGCCATCCGGAAGTGGACGTGACCCCGGGCGTCGAGACCACCACCGGTCCGCTGGGGCAGGGCTTGGCCAATGCCGTGGGCATGGCGCTGGCCGAGAAATTGCTGGCCGCCGAATTCAACCGCCCCGGACATGAGATCGTCGATCATCGCACCTGGGTGTTCGTGGGGGACGGGTGCCTGATGGAGGGCATCAGCCACGAAGCCTGTTCGCTCGCCGGCACGCTCGGCTTGTCGAAGCTCATCGTCATCTACGACGACAACGGCATCAGCATCGACGGCCACGTGGAGCATTGGTTTGCCGACGACACCCCACGCCGCTTCGAGGCCTACGGGTGGCGCGTGATCCGCGCGGTCGACGGTCACAGCACGGCGGCGGTCGAAGCGGCCCTGCGCGAAGCCTCCGGCGGCGGCGACCGGCCGACGCTCGTGTGCTGCAAGACCACGATTGGCATGGGCAGCCCCAACAAGGCGGGCACGCACGACGTGCATGGCGCGGCGCTGGGCGCGGCCGAAGTGGCGGCCACGCGGGCCGCGCTCGGCTGGAATTATCCGCCGTTCGAAGTGCCGGCCGAGGTTCGGGCGGCGTGGGATGCGAAGGCCGCCGGGGCGCAGCGCCAGTCCGAATGGCAGCGCCGCTTTTCGGCCTATGCCGGCGCGTACCCTGAGCTCGCGGCGGAATTCGAGCGGCGGGTGATGCGTGCGGCGCTCCCGGCCAACTGGGCCGACGCCACGCAGGCGGCGCTCGCCCAGGTGGTCGCCAAGGCCGAGACCATTGCCTCGCGCAAGGCCTCGCAGAACGCCATCAATGCGCTGCAGCCGTTGCTGCCCGAGTTGCTCGGGGGCTCGGCCGACCTCACCGGGTCGAACCTCACGGACGGCAAGGCCAGCGTGCCGGTGCGCCGGGGCAAGAGCGGCAACTACATCAACTACGGCGTGCGCGAGTTCGGCATGAGCGCCGCGATGAACGGGATGGCGCTGCACGGCGGCTACATTCCGTACGGCGGCACCTTCCTCACCTTCTCCGACTACAGCCGCAATGCCGTGCGCATGTCGGCCCTGATGAAGCTGCGCGTGCTGTACGTGTTCAGTCACGACAGCATCGGATTGGGCGAGGACGGACCCACTCACCAGCCGATCGAGCACGTCTCGTCGCTGCGGCTGATTCCGAACAACTCGGTGTGGCGGCCCTGCGACGCCGTCGAGACGATGGTCAGCTGGCTCGTGGCGATCGAGCGGCGCGACGGGCCGACCTGCCTCATCTTGTCGCGGCAGAATCTGCCCGCCTGTGAGCGCACGGCGCAGCAGGTGAGCGACATCCGCAAGGGGGGCTATGTGCTGGCCGGGGAGCCTGACGGCAAGCGCGCGGCGATCACGCTGCTGGCCACCGGGTCGGAGGTGGCGCTCGCCATTCAGGCGCGCGCGGCGCTCGCCGCGGAAGGCATCGTGGCGCGGGTGGTGTCGATGCCGAGCTGCAGCGATTTCGACCGGCAAAGCGCCGAGTACCGCGCGCAAGTCCTGCCGCGGAACATCCCGGTGCTCGCCATCGAGGCGGGCGTGACCAACTTCTGGCGCGCCTACACCGGATTTTCCGGCGACGTGGTGGGCATCGACCGCTTCGGCGAATCGGCGCCGGCCGCCCAGGTGGCCGAGGCGCTCGGGCTCACGGCCCAGGCCGTGGCGGCGCGCGCACGTGCGCTGGCGGCCGCGCGTTGAGGCCCGCCTTCGAACCAATGACCCAAGAATTACCTCAGGAGTCCTAACATGGCATTCATATCCCTGCGTCAATTGCTCGATCATGCCGCCGAGCAGAGCTACGGCGTGCCGGCATTCAACGTCAACAACCTCGAACAGATACAGGCCATCATGCAGGCGGCCCAGGAGACCAACAGCCCGGTGATCCTGCAGGCCTCGGCCGGTGCGCGCAAGTACGCGGGCGAAGCCTATCTGCGGCACATGGTGCTCGCCGCCGTGGAGACGCACCCGGATATCCCCGTGGTGCTGCACCAGGATCACGGGGCGACCCCCGGCGTCTGCATGCAGTCGCTGCGCTCGGGATTCACCAGCGTCATGATGGACGGTTCCCTGCGCGAGGACGCGAAGACGCCCGCCAGCTATGAGTACAACGTCGAGGTGACGCGCCGCGTCTGCGAAACCTCGCACTCGGTGGGCGTTTCGGTCGAGGGCGAGCTCGGCTGCCTGGGGTCGCTCGAGACCGGCGAGGCCGGGGAAGAGGACGGCGTGGGCGCGGCCGGCAAGCTGACTCACGACATGATGCTCACCGATCCCGTGCAGGCGAAGGATTTCGTGGCCAAGACCGGGGTGGACGCTCTGGCGATCGCCATCGGCACCAGCCATGGCGCCTACAAGTTCACGCGCCAGCCCACGGGCGACATTCTGGCGATGGACCGGATTGCCGCCATCCACGCGGCCGTGCCGAATACGCACCTGGTGATGCACGGCTCCTCCAGCGTGCCGCAGGAGTGGCTCGCCGTCATCCGCCAGTACGGCGGCGACATCAAGGAAACCTACGGCGTGCCGGTGGAGGAGATCCAGCGCGGCATCCGCAGCGGCGTGCGCAAGATCAACATCGACACCGACATTCGCCTGGCGATGACCGGGGCCATGCGCCAGTCGTTCGCCAAGGATCCGAGCGAGTTCGATCCGCGCAAATCGATCGCCGCCGCGCGCAAGGCGGCGCAGGGAGTGTGCAAGGCGCGCTTCGAGGCTTTCGGATGCGCGGGCCAGGCCGCCAAGATCAAGCCGGTCCCGCTGGACAACATGGCATCGCGCTACAAGTAGTACCGAGCCGCGGGGCGGGATCATTGCTGCGCGCGATCCTTTGGGACGTCGACGGGACCCTCGCGGAGACCGAACGCGACGGTCACCGGATCGCCTTCAACCGGGCCTTCGAGGCGCTCAACCTGCCCTGGCGCTGGGATGTGGCCCGCTACGGGGAGTTGCTCAAGGTCACGGGCGGACGAGAGCGGCTGCTGCACGGCATGCAGGATGAACCCGGGGCCCCGAGCGACGCCGCCGAACGCGAGGCGCTGGCGGCGCGCCTGCACGGGCTGAAGAACGATTTTTATGCGCAGATCGTCGCGAGCGGCGCCATCCCGCTGCGCCCCGGCGTGCGCGCGCTTCTGGAGGATTGCGCGGGCGGCGGCGTGCGCATGGGGATCGTGACGACGACCAGCCGCGTCAACGTCGGTGCGCTGCTCGCGCCCCACCTGGGAGCCGATTGGGCATCGGCCTTTGCGGTGATCGTCACGGCGCAGGAAGCGCCGCGCAAGAAGCCGGACCCGCAGGCCTACCAGCTTGCCCTCGGGAACCTGCAGCTGGCGCCCACCTCTGTGCTGGCGATCGAGGATTCGCCCGCGGGGGCGGCGGCGGCGTGTGCCGCCGGCGTGCCCGTGCTGGTCACGCGCAGCTACTACTTCGCATCCGAGCCCGTTGCCGGCGCGCTGGCGGTCGGACCCTCCCTGGCCGATGGCGCCGGATGGCTGCCCGAGACCGAGGCCGGTCCCCACAGGGACTTCAGGCGGGTCGACCTGACCCAAATCCGTCGTTGGCATGCGCGGGTGTTCACCGGCACGTGATTCGCCGGCCTCGCCCCCCGCCCCCGGAATATGCGATCATGCGACGATGCACATGACCCCGAAGGAGCGCTACGATCGCACGGCGGTGCTGCTGCACTGGTTTCTGGCGGTGGCGTTGCTCGGGCAGATCGCGTTTGGATGGATCTTGGACGAGTTCGAGCGCGGCACCCCGGCGCGCGCCGCCGCGGTCAACCTGCACAAGTCCAGCGGGCTTATCCTGGCGCTGCTCATCGTCTTGCGGATCCTCTGGCGCCGGCGGCACCCTCCCCCCACGTACCCGGCGGCCATGCCTGCCAGACAAGTTCATGCCGTGCGGGCGGGCCACCTGCTGCTGTACGTGTGCATGGTCGGCATGCCGCTGTCGGGATATCTGGCGTCGAATTTCAGCCGCCATGGCATCAAGTTTTTGAATGTGGTGCCGCTGCCGCCCTGGGGACCGGACAACAAGACGCTGTACGGCATTTTCAACGGCACTCACGATGTCCTGGCGATCGTCTTCTCGACCCTGGTGGCCGGCCACATCCTGCTCGCGCTCTATCATGCCTTCATAGCGCGGGACGGGCTGTCCTCACGCATGTCCTTTTGACGAGCCAGGCTCCTATTGACGAGCCACGCTTCTGGTCTCAACGCGGCGCGGCCGGCAACACCCGTAGGCGCAGGATCACCGACACGTCGTCGCTTGCGAACGGTAGCATCCCGCCGAGCGCAAAGTTCGAGCGCTTGAGCATGGTCTCGGCGCTGATGTCGATGGCTTGCTCCCCCGGCGCGACTCGCATCGAGAGTGCCACCGGGCGCGTGGCGCCGCGAATGGTCAAGGTTCCCTTGGCCTCCCCGGTCGCGGGGCCGGTGCGCCCGGCATGCGTAGCGGCGAACTCAATCGTCGGAAAATGCGACTGGTCGAAGTAGACGGGGCCGAGCAGCGTGGCGCGCCACAGGCTGGGCCTTGCCTGGAGACTGTCGACGGGAATTTCGATGCGGCTCTCCAACGTATCCCAGTGGTCCTTGTCGAACATGAGCGTACCCGCCAAGCCGCTGAAACGGCCGCCAAACGTGAAAAGACCCAGGTAGCGAATCTCGAATTCAACGTAAGAGTGCGCCACGTCGATCGTGTACGGACAAGGCTGCGCGCCGAGCGGGGCAGGCCCTGCCAGCATCCCGGCGCCGACCACCAACCCCAGTTGCGCGGCTCGCAACAACCTCACGGCAAGTCTCGATCGGTCGTATCGTCCATTCGCGGATTCACATTGGGGGCGCCACGCAGATCGTAGCGCACCTTGCGCTGCCCGGGGACTCTCGTGGGCTGCGACTCCATCACGCTCGCGCCCACGCCGTGGATGAGAGGCACTGGCGTATCGCGCTGAACAGCACGCTCTGGGCGAGGATTCCGGGCTTCATGAATCTCAGGTAACCGGCCTCGCTCGTATCGATGCCCCTGACGCTGCTGAGCACCTGTCCGAAGATGGCCAACCACGCCGTCGGCTGGATGGCTCGAGCTCGGTCCGAACTCGCACCAGCCTGCGAAGCTCAGGGCCGCCGACCTGCGCCGATTCAGCGGGATTCATCGTACTGGCTCGGTAGAAGTCCGTAGTGACGATCTGGCCTCTGACACGGAAAATCATCGGATGTTCCTGGGAGGATTAGATTATGCATTCGGTATTTAAAGTGGCAGCAGTGGCGGCAGCGGTGGCGGGCATCCTGGGGGGTGTGGCGGCGCGTGCCGACGAGGATGGCTCGTGGGAAGTTCGGCTGCGCGGCGTCTATCTCGATCCGGCCAACAAGTCGGATGCCATTCCGTCACTCGCGGTTCCCGAGAATGCGATTCACATCAACGGCAAGTGGATTCCGGATCTGGACTTCGAGTACTTCTTCACCCCGAACTGGTCGACCGAGCTCCTGCTCACCGTCCCGCAAACACAAACGGTGACGGTGGAAAAGAGCGCGCTCGGCGGTCCCACGGATATCGGTACTTTCAAGCATCTTCCGCCGACCTTGTTGGCGAAGTATGACTTTCTGCCCGATCAGGTGTTCCAGCCCTACGTCGGCCTGGGTATCAACATGACGCTGCTGATGGACCGCAACGTCGCGGTTCCGACCGTCGGCCCGCTGACTCTCAACACGTGGAGCTTCGGTCCGGCCGCGCAGGCGGGATTCGACGTGAAGATTGCGCCGCACTGGTACCTCAACGCCGACGTCAAATGGGCGATGATCCAATCGGACATCAAGTTCGACGGCGAGAAGATTTCCGAAGCGCACCTCAACCCGTTCCTGTTCGGACTGGGCATCGGCTACCGGTTCGGCGGAAGTGCACCGCCGCCGCCGCCGCCTGCGCCGGCTCCGCAGCCTGTGCGCGCGCTCCCGCCGCCGCCGCCGCCGCCGCCCGCTCCCCCGCCGCCGCCGCCTCCGCCGCCGCCGCCCCGGCACGTCACCTTGAATGCGGATGCGTCGTTTGCGTTCGGCAGTGCGCAGATCCGGCCTGCTGGTGCGGCTGACCTCGACAAGCTGGCAAGCGACCTGCAAAAGACGCAGTTCAACCACGTCCACGTCACCGGCTATACGGATCGAATCGGCTCCGACGCCTACAACCTGCATTTGTCGCAGCAGCGCGCGGACGCTGTAAAGTCCTACCTGATCGACAAGGGCGTGGCTGGGACCAAGATCGATGCCGAGGGTATGGGCAAGGCCAACCCCGTCACCAAGCCCGGCGACTGCGGCGAGAAGCGCTCGAAGGCGACCGTTGCCTGCCTGCAGCCGGACCGTCGCGTCGACATCGAGGTCTCCGGCGTCGCGCAATGAGCGCGATGTCAATGCGACGACGCCAGCCATGACATTTGGCTGATCTCAAAGCCCCCCCTCGTGGGGGCTTTTTTTTGGGGCGCCGATTTGATCCCGGAACTGCCCACCGATGGCCGCCACGGGTGTACGCCCCGCCCCGGCGTCGGCCAGCAGTCCGGCGATATCCGACTAGTTCCAAATAGATGCACATGCCGCAGGGCCTGAAAAAATTAACGGCACACTAATCTGCCTCTAATGCCGGTGCGATGAAATCGTGCGCGCAATCCCGCGCCAAGCGGCCCCTCGACCGCGCGAATCGCTGACCGGATTCGATCGGCGGGCCCGGGCACGGATCCTCGCGCCCGGACACGGGACCTGCGGCTCAATCAGCGAATTGCTACTCGACGCTGTAGTTGCGTGCTTCGAGGCATGCCCGTTCCGCACGGAGAAAGTCGATGCGCTGGGCGGCCGTGTTCGCGGTGATGCTGCTTGAGCCACCCGAACTGCCCGACCCGGCCGGCTTGCCACCCACCGCGGCAGCGGCATGGTCGGGATCGAATCCGGCCTGGGTCGCCGCCCATTTGTGACACGCGGCGCGGTCCTCACCCTGCTGCTCGGCCGTCTGTCCCGACTTCGGATACATGTAGAGGTCGCGCACGGCGGGCTGTTGGGCCGCCACTTCATTGGCTAGGCCGGACGGCGGCTGCACCGTTTCGTAGGCGCCGGCGTTGCCGTTCCACTGGTAATACACGTCATCGGCGTAGTAGTAAGGCACTCCATCCCACCAATACGTGTCGTAGTAAAAAGGCAGTGTCGCTGCGAAGAGCCCAAGGCCCCAGCCCCAACCGCCCCACCCGCCGTACCAACCACGACCGTAACCGCCCCAACCGTGCCCGTATCCACCCCATCGGCCACCCCAACCCCGACCATAGCCGGCGCCGCCGTAGTGACCCCCGCCATAGTAGCCGTGGCCGCCGCGGAATCCGCCACCGAAGCCGCCCCCACCGTGGAACCCGCCCCCGCCGTGGAACCCGCCGCCACCCCCGCCATGAGATCCCCCGCCGCCCCCGCCGTGGGCGGCGGCCAAGGGCGCCGAACCAATCATTGCCGAGGCCAGCACGCTGGTGAGAAATATCCGCCACCTCGATTGACCACCCATGTGCATCACCTCTCAGCATCTCTTCGGTATCTTTCCAGCCATCTCCCTTGAATAAGACCAGGGGAGGTACCGGGGGTTCCAGCAATAAAGTCGGTTCCGGGTTCAAAAAAGGGGGGGTAAATCTTAATTTGCGTCTAACAATGATCTAATCATGATGCGATGTAATGACCGTTTGCTTTAGGAGCCGCTCGTGCGAATACTGCTGGTCGAGGACGATCGGAAGCTCGCGGACTTCGTGGCTCGCGGGCTGCGGGCCGAGCGTTTTGCGGTCGACCTGGCGGGCAACGGTCGCGAAGGCGAGAAATACGTCCATGCGTATGCCTATGATCTCGTCGTCCTCGACTTGATGCTGCCCCAGCTGAATGGCACCGAGCTTCTGCGGCGCATGCGCCAGTCGCGCTCCTCGGTTCCCGTACTGATCCTGACCGCGCGCGACGAGCTCGACGAAAAGGTGCTGAACTTCGAGGCAGGCGCCGACGACTACCTGACGAAACCATTCGACTTCGCCGAGCTCCTGGTGCGCATCAAGGCGCTCCTGCGGCGCACGCCGATCGAGCGCACCGACGTGCTGAGAATCGCGGACCTGGAACTGAACCGCCTCACCCAGCAGGTGCGCCGGGACGGCCACCGCATCGATCTTACGTCGAAGGAGTATGCGCTGCTCGAGTACCTCCTTTGCTCGCCCGGCCGCGTCTTCACCCGGGCCATGATCTTGAACCACGTATGGGATCAGAGCTTCGAAGGAGTGACCAACATCGTCGACGTGTATGTGCGGTACCTGCGCAAGAAGGTCGATGAGCCGTTCGGCGTCAAGCTCATTCAGACGGTCCGCGGCGTCGGCTACTGCGTGCGAGCCCCGGAGCAGGATGCCGCGGGCACCCGCGAATGAACCACCGGTCCCTCGCATTTCGCCTGGGCGCTTGGTACACGCTGCTGCTGAGCGCCACCTTCGTCGTGGTCGGCGCCGGGACCTTCTATGGCCTGCAGCAATATCTGCGGTCGAACCTGCGGGATTCCTTGAAGCGCCGTTCGGCGCAGCTCGAACAGATCCTCCTCCAGGCGCCGCCGGCCGTGACGATGGAGGATTTGGCGCGCGAGATCGAGACCCGGCTGTTGCCGGAGCTCAGCAACCGCTACGTCCGCGTTACCCGGCCGCCATCCGAGCTGGTGTTCCAGTCAGGTCCCCCAGCCGACCGAAGCTTCGATCCGCTGGCCGTGAATCGAGGTGTTGCGTCAGGGAGCGGGGCTGCGCAAACGCCCGGATCCTCCATTCGCCCCGATCTTCACATGATGCTGGTCGCGCGCTCGATCGACACTCTATCGGGGCCCTACGCGCTCGAACTCGGAGTCTCGACGGCCGCCATGGAAGCCGCTCTCGACCGCCTGATCGATTTCATGGCGCTGCTGCTGCCACTGCTCATTGCCTGTGCGGCAGGCGGCGCCTATTGGCTGGTGAGCTGGGCGCTCCGGCCGGTCGACAGAATTTCCCAGTCGGCGGAACGAATCAGCCTTCAAAACCTGTCGCTGCGGCTGCCGGTCGTGCCCTCCGGGGATGCGCTGGAACGGCTGTCCATCTCGATGAACAACATGCTGGGGCGGCTGCGCGACTCGGTTCAAACCTCCCGCCGGTTCCTGGCCGATGCCTCGCACGAGCTGCGCACGCCCCTCACCGTGATCAAGGGCGAACTTCAGGAAATCGTGAGCGAACCCGAGTTGAATGCAAAACTCCGCGAGGGGGTAGGCAGCGTGCTCGAGGAGGTCGGCCGACTGGAGCATTTGGTGTCCGGATTGCTCGTGTTGTCGCGGCTGGACTCGGGGGAGACGCAGCGTGACCGGGCCGATGTGGATCTGGCGGAGCTCGCCCGCAGCACCGCCGAGCAAATGAGGCTCATGGCGGATGATCGAGGTCTCGGGCTCGATTTGTCGGGCCTGCGCACGGCCGTGGTGCGCGGCGATCGGGGGCGCCTCAAACAGATCGTCGTCAACCTGCTCGACAACGCGATCCGCTTCACACCCGGCGGCGGCACGATCACGTGTTCGACCGGTTCTATCGGGTGGACCCGGCGCGCTCCCGGGAGGATGGCGGAGCGGGTCTCGGGCTGTCGATTGTGAAATCCATCTGCTCGATGCACGGTGCCGACATCGAGGTTCGGAGCGAAGTGGGGCGCGGGAGCTGCTTTCGGGTCGTGTTTCCGCGCCGCACCGGCACCCCGGCAGATGCGGCGCCGCCTCCTACGGTGCATCCCGAATCGCGGGAACCCGCCGACCCACGCCTGATGGATCCCCGGCCATCCTAGAGGGGATGACGGTTCTCGGAGGCGAACGGACGGACGAGGGCTAGATCTCGAATTCGACGCCGATTTCCATGATTTGTGCGCTCGGGATCTTGAAGTAGGCCCCGGGCCGCTGGGAATTGGTGCGCATGAAGGCATAGAGCGACTCCCGCCAGCGCGCCATGCCGGATCGCTTGCAGACGGGAATGATCGTCTCGTGTCCCGTGAAGTAGGTCACCTGGTCGGGAGCGCCGAGCTTGATCCTGCCGCTCGCCGACGCGAGCTTGAGTCCCGTAGGAACGTCCGGCGGCTCCATGAAGCCGTAGTGCAGTTCCACCCGGGTGAGTCCCTCGCCGATGCGCGTAGTCGAGACCCGGTCGGCCTCGTGAACCCTCGGGATTTCCTCCATCGCCACCGCAACCAGGAACACATTCTCGTGCAGAACCCGGTTGTGCTTGAGATTCTGCGTGAGCGCCAGCGGCACGCCGTGCGCCATGCGCCCCAGCACGACGGCCGTTCCCGGCAGCCGGAACGGCGGATCGGCCTTGAGCTCCGCGAGAAAATCCGGCGCGCGCTGCCGAAGCTCCAGGCGCGCACCGTCCAGGATCGCCTCGCCCTTGCGCCACGTGAGCATGATGAACGAGATGACGAAGGCGATCAGCAGCGGAAACCAGCCGCCATCGAGCAGCTTGGTGGACGTCGAGGCGAAGAACAGGAGGTCGAGGGCGAGCAGGCTGCCGTTCACCAACAGAACCAGCCCAATGTTGAACTTCCACTGCAGCGCGACGAACGTGGCCATCATCGTGGTGATGGCCATCAGCAGGGACACCGCGATGCCGAAGGCTCCGGCCAGCGCATCGGAGGAGCCGAAGCCGATCACCGCCGTCAGGGTCGCGGCCGCGAGCGCCCAATTCACGACTGGAATATAGATCTGTCCGATCTCCCGACCGGTCGTGTGGATGACGTTCATGCGCGGCAGGAATCCGAGCCGGATGGCCTGCTGGGTCATGGAAAAGGCGCCGGAAATGACCGCCTGAGAGGCGATCACCGTCGCGACCGTCGCGAGGGCGACCAGGCCGTAGTGGGCCCACTCGGGAGCGAGTTCGTAGAACGGACTGTCCAGGTCGCCGGGCCGGGTGAGCAGCAGCCCTCCCTGGCCGAAATAATTCAAGGTGAGCGCCGGCAGCGCCAAGCCGAACCAAGCGGCCCGGATCGGCAGCGGCCCGAAATGGCCCATGTCGGCGTAGAACGCCTCGCCGCCCGTCACGGCCAGGAAGGCACCCCCGATGACCACGAACGCGAGCGGCCCGGCATGCCATAGGTAGGTGATCGCGGGCACAGGACTCAACGCGGCAAGGATGGCGGGCGCCCGCGCGATGCCGACGGCGCCCATGACCCCGATCACGATGAACCACAGCAGCATGACGGGGCCGAAGATCCCGCCGATGAAGGCCGTCCCCTTGCTCTGGATCGCAAACAAAATCACGAGAATGGCCACCGTCAACGGCACCACGACGTGATTCAAATGGGGCGCATACACCTTGATGCCTTCGATCGCGCTCAGCACCGAAATCGCGGGCGTGATGGCGCCGTCGCCGTAGAGCAGCGTCGCGCCGACCAGCCCGACCATCACCATGAGCGCGCGCCGTTTGCTTTCCTTAGCGCGCCGCGGGCTGATCAATGCAAGCAGGGCGAGGATGCCGCCCTCGCCGTGATTGTCGGCGCGCATGATCAAGACGGCGTACTTGATCGAGATGACGATGATCAGCGACCAGAAGATGAGCGAGACGATGCCGAGCACCGCCGCGGGCGCGACGATGCCCCCGGGACTGGCCGCCTTGGTCGCGACGTTCAGCGTGTACAGCGGACTCGTCCCGATGTCGCCGAAAACGATGCCCATGCAGGCGACGGCAGCCGGCGCCAGGGCGGCGCGAGCTGGAGGCGCGTTGGTGTCCTGGGTGGGTGCGGCCATCATGGTGCGAATCTTGACACAATGGCCGACGGCCTGCCGCGAATCCCTCGGCCAACTATCCGCCCAGCTTGTCCTGCGTCTTCGTGAGAAAATCGCCGGAATCGTGGCGCTCGCGCAGTTGACCCGCGGGATCTCCGGAAGTGCGGTTCACCATGCGCCCGCGCTTGACGGCGGCTCTCTCTGCGATCTGCTGCGTCCAGCGCTGCACGTTGCGGTAGTCCTTCACCTGCAGGAATTCCGCCGCGTCGTACACCAGCCCCTGCGACAGGGCACCGTACCAGGGCCAGGTCGCGATGTCGGCAATCGTATAGGCCCCGCCCGCCAGATATTCCGATTCCGCCAGCCGGCGGTCGAGCACGTCCAGCTGTCGCTTCACCTCCATCGCGAATCGATCGATGGCGTATTCGATCTTGAACGGTGCATAGGCATAGAAATGGCCGAATCCGCCCCCGAGATAGGGGGCGCTGCCCATCTGCCAAAACAGCCACGATAGGCACTCGGCGCGCGCCGCCCCGCCCGCTGGCAGAAACGCGCCGAACTTTTCGGCGAGATACAGCAGGATCGATCCGGACTCGAATACGCGGATCGGTTCGGGGCCGCTGCGGTCCATCAGCGCCGGAATCTTCGAGTTGGGGTTCACCTGCACGAACCCGCTGCCGAACTGATCGCCCTCGGAGATGCGGATGAGCCACGCATCGTACTCCGCGCCGGCATGGCCGAGGGCCAGCAGTTCCTCCAGCATGATCGTGACTTTCACCCCGTTCGGTGTCGCGAGAGAATAGAGCTGCAGCGGATGGCGTCCCACCGGCAGTTCCTTCTCGAATCGTGCCCCGCCAGTCGGGCGGTTGATGTTCGCGAACTGGCCGCCGTTGGGCTTGTCCCAGACCCAGATCTTCGCAGGTACGTAGGTGGATGAATCGCTCATGGCAGGCGCTCCCCGGCAGCTAGGTTGAGCGCAAAGTTTATAGCCTGCCCGCGAAGTTCGCACCGGAACGGATGCGCCATCCGCCGCCTCGGCGACGGCAGGGAAAAAGCCGAGCGCGTTTAATGGGTTACCCTCGCGGCAACGGTCTATTTCAACCGTCCATGCCCCGGAGGTCCGCGCCGGGCAATTGTCAAATCCGGCCGATTCGGTCCTTTCCGCGCCATAATGACGCTCGACGAATCCTCGAACATGAGCCGAGTGCCTCGAATGCGATCGACGGTTATTGAATTCCTCCTTCATGGTTGAACGGCGCCGCGCCTACGAGATCTTCGTAGCCGCCCTCGACAAGACCGATGCCGATCGAACCGAGTTCGTCGCCGATGCGTGCGGCGGCGACCAGCCATTGCGCGAAGAGGTCGAGGCCTTGCTGCGGGCCGCGGAAGGCGACTCGATGCCGACGTCGGCGCTGCTCGGCGGCGCTGCGGAGGAGCCGGAATCGGAAGTCGGCCAGGTATTCGGCAACTTCCGGCTGAGCGAGCGCATCGGCATCGGCGGCATGGGCGTCGTGTATCGGGCTGAGCGCGTGGACGGCGTGCCGCAGTCCGTGGCGATCAAGCTGCTGCTGGGCGAAGTGACGGGTCCGGATCTCGCCCGGTTCCAGCGGGAGGCGCAGATGCTGGCCCGCTTGGAACATCCTGCCGTGGCTCGCCTGATCGATACCGGAGTGCAGCATGGAAGGACCTGGATCGCGCTCGAGTACGTGCGCGGCACCCGCATCGACATCTTCTGCGACGACCGGAAGGTGCCCACTCGGCAGCGCGTGCAGCTCCTGCTGCAGCTCGCGGACGCCGTTGCCGCCGCGCATCGGATGCTGGTGGTTCATCGCGACATCAAACCCGCCAATGTGCTGGTCACCGGCGACGGCTTTCCCAAGCTCATCGATTTCGGAATCGGCGCGATGCTGTCTCCCGTGGATGCCGATCCGGCGCCGACGCTGAACCTCGCGCGGCTGTTCACGCCGAACTACTCCTCGCCGGAACAAGTGACGGGCGGCGCCGTCACGGTCGCGACCGACATTTTCGGGCTGGGCGCGCTGGGCTACCGCCTGCTCGGCGGCTGTCCGCCCTTCCCGGACGCCAAGGAACCGCTGCGCTATGTTCTCGCCGTCACTCACGACGACGTCGACGCGCCGAGCGCCGCCGCCCAGCGCGCCGGGCATGATCCGCGGCTGGTGCGCGAACTGCGCGGCGACCTGGACGCCATACTCCTCAAGGCGCTCGCGCGAGATCCGGCGCGCCGCTACGCCACCGCGAACGACTTGGCGGCGGATCTGCGCCGCTATCTGGCGAACGAGCCGGTGCTGGCCCGCGTCCCGGCATACGGCTATCGGCTGCGGCGGTTCGTGCGGCGCCACCGGATTCCCGTGGGCGCAGCCGCGCTGTTGCTCTGCGGCGCGATCGCTGCCGGCGCCGTGTACGTCAGGCAGGCGCATGCGGTGTCGCTGGCGCGGGACATGGCGGCGCAGCGCGACCGGTTTCTCGAGACGCTGCTGACGTCGGCCAACCCGAGCATCGGAAGACGCGACGTCATGGTGGCGGATTTGCTCGACAAGGTCATCCGGAAGTCCGACGAAGACATCTCTCCGGACCCGTTGGTGGCCGCTTCGATCCTGGGGGTCGTGGGCCGCACGGAGAAAGGCCTCGGACGCTACGAGGAGGCGCAGCTTGCGAACGATCGGCAATTGGCCCTGGTCCGTCAGCACGGGGGCGACAAGGACCAACTCGTCGATGCGTTGAACCTGCGAAGTCTTCTGCTGTTCATGCGGGGTCACCCCGCCGAGGCGGAGGCGCCCACCCGCGAGACTTTGCGCCTGCTCGATTATCATTGCGATGCGGACGGCGCCTACGCCGACACGCTGGACATCCTCGGCGAGATTCAGGGCGCCCAGCAGCACGACGACGATGCGGAGGCGAGCTACCGGTCGGAGCTCGCGTGCGTGGAGCGCTTCCATGGTCCGAAATGGAACGTGCGCACCGTGCATACCTTGAACAACCTCATGGTGCTGGACAAGAATCGGGGGCGTTCCGCCGCCGCTCTGGCCACGGGACGGGAGGCGGTGAATCTCGCAAAAACGGCTTTTCCCGCCAACGCGCCGTACCGGCTGACCACCGAGCTCAATTTCGCCGATACCCTGGCGAGCGCCGGCCGCGCCGTCGAAGCCGAGCCGCAGATGCGCGACGTCCTGGTACGGCGGCTATCCGTGCTCGGACCGGACCAGCCGGAAACCCTGATGACAGGCACCGCGCTCGCCAATGATTTGATGCTCCAGCGCCGTTTTTCCGAGGCGGCGGCCACGGCGCAGGCCGCCGCGATGTCTCTCGAGCGCGTGGTGGGCCCGGAGCACCCCCTCACGGCGAGCGCGTGGGCTGCCTATGGCAACGCCATTTGTCATGCCGGACAGGCCGAAGCAGGACTCGAAGCGCTGCGCCGCGCCGAGGTGGCGCGCGCGAAGCGCTTCACCGCCGCCGGCTGGCAGACGCTGACGACGCGTGCGGCCATCGGCTCATGCCTGCTCGCGCAGCGCCGGTTTGCCGAGGCGGAGCCCGAATTGCTGGCCGCAGCAGCCGGCCTCGAGGCGGCGGGCCGCGCCCAGTACTTCGTGACGCAGGCCGCCTATGCCGACTTGCGCGATCTGCATACCGCGACCGGAGACGCGGCCGGCGCGGCCGTATGGAGCGGTAAAATCGTGCCCTCGCCCGCCCCGGGACCCCCCCCATCCCAATAGGCGATTGGCCTCCGAGTCGCGCCCTCCCGCGGGCTCACCGCACCCTCCGCGGAAACTCCTGCTGGAAACTCCGCCGGATTCTGGCAGTATGACCGCGACCTCTTCACCTCGGGAACCCATCATGACCGGACACCCTGCGCCACTCTCGCGAGCTTGCATCGCCGCGCTGCTTTTCGCGGCGATCGGTTCTGCGTACGCGCAGTCGCCGGGGGATGTGGGCGCGAGCCTGTACAAGACTCACTGCGCGAGCTGCCACGGCGTCAACGGACGCGGCGACGGCCCGGTCGCGCCGAGCCTCAAGGTCGAGGTGCCCGATTTGACCCGCATCGCCATACGCCAGGGCGGCCAGTTTCCGGCCGATCAGGTTCGAAAGATCATCGACGGACGCACCACCCGGCCGCCTCACGGTCCGCGCAACATGCCCGTCTGGGGCGATGTGTTTCGCGCCTCGGGCGGAGATGATCAGCAGGCGCAAAAGCGGGCCAACGAGCTGGTCGACCTTCTGACGGAGTACCTGCGCTCGATCCAATCGAAGTAGTCCGGCTGCGATGAGTCGACCGGACGCAGACCCCATTCCCCAGCGCGTATATCGGCACACGGTCCCCGTGCGCCTCTGGCATTGGCTCACCGTAGCAGCCGTCATGGGTCTTCTATTCACCGGCTTCAATGTCGTGAACGTGCACCCGCGCCTGTATTGGGGCGAGGTCGGCAACGCGGCAACGCAGCCGGCCATCGCCCTGATCAGCACGGAGCCGGGCGGGCCGAAGGCGACGACCCACCCGGCCCCGGCAGCGCTGGTCGTCGGCTCCCACACCTGGGACGTCACCGGGTGGCTCGGCGCCGCCTGGGACCTCGGAGCCGACGGGATGTATTTCGTCATCGCCATCACACCCGACAGCTGGCACTTTGGCGCCATGCGCGCCTGGCATTTTGCCTGCGCATGGTTGCTGGTATTGGCCTGGCTCGCGTTCCTCGCCTATTTGGTGTCGAGCGGGCGCCTGTGGCGCGTGCTCATGCCAACCTCCGAACAGAGTACCGGGCGCGCCTTGATTCGGGACATCGTGGACCATCTGCGGCTGCGGCGCTGGAGCGGAGCTTCGGCACAGCATTACAACCTCCTGCAGAAGCTGGCCTATCTCTTCGTCTTGCTGGTGCTGATCCCCGCCGCCGTCCTCAGCGGGCTCACGATGTCCAACGCGGTCACCGCTCGATTCCCCGAGCTCTACACGCTCTTCGGCGGACGCCAGTCCGCGCGGACAGTCCATGCGCTATGCGCGGCTGCCGTGGTGGTGTTTGCCCTCGTCCACGTCTTTCAGCTTTTCGTGGCTGGTTTTGTCAATGAGATTCGCTCCATGGTCACCGGGTATTTCGAGATCCATCGCGAGAAGGGCACATGAGCAAGCTCATGACCCGGAGGGTTCTCCTCGCTACGGCCGGTCTCGGCGGGATCGCCGCGATCGCGGCGCTGAAGGGCGGCCGTTTGATCGACGGGGTGCGGATGGCTTCCGACACGCTGACCATCCGCACCCAACGGATACTTCTCAGGCGCCGGCCCCTGGTCCGAGAGTTCGCGGCCGCCGACATCTCCCGCGTGTTTCCGACCAATGGGACCACTGTCCCCGCCGGTCCGGGATACCAAAACCAGGCATCGACCGGGTTTCGGGACTGGGCCCTGCGGGTCGACGGTCTGGTTCAAAAACCGCTCCGATTGAGCCTCCCCGATCTCGCCCGGCTGGAGTCCCGCAAACAGATCACCATGCATTGCTGTGATGAAGGGTGGAGCGCGATTGCCGAGTGGAAGGGCGTACCCTTGGGTTCGCTCCTGACGCTGGCGGGACTTCTTCCCGGCGCCGAGTACGTGGTCTTTCACTGCCTCGACAGGAAGGAGGAGGATGGCCGGATGTACTATGAAAGCCTGGATCTCTTCGACGCCTATCACCCGCAAACGATTCTTGCCTACGAGATGAACGGCAAACGCCTGCCCGTGGACTACGGGGCGCCGCTACGGCTGCGCGTGGAAACCCAGATTGGCTACAAGAATGCCAAATACATCGACCGTATAGAAGTGGTGAATCGACTCGATCGATTCGGCAGCGGCCGCGGGGGCTGGTGGGAGGACTTCGACGGCGCACTCTGGTACGCAGGCCAATAGCAAGCCCCGCCGCATTACGCCAGTCTCGGCCTGAGGCTTCGCACGTCCCGAGAGGATACGGCGCTCAGCAGCCGATCACTTTCGTCGGTGATCGGCAGCGCTCGAAAGTTGTAGCGCTCGAAGAGCATCGAGGCGTCGCGGAGCGTGGCGTCCTTGGGTAATGAAATCACGTTCTCCGTCATGATGTCGCCCAGAGTCTGACCGGGTGTCGCGGCCACCATGTCTCGGATGTCGACGACGCCTTTCAACGTGCCCGCTTCATCCGTTACGTAGACGTACATCACGACATCCTTGCCCGTCGCGAGTTCTCGATAGCGATCCAGCACCTCCTCGGCCCGTGTCGTCGGCGGCAGTTTGATGAGTTCGGTCGACCCGTAGAGAAGAATCTGCTCATCGTGCTTGTCGATGATGTGCTCGACCTTGGAGGACATCTCCTGGTCGAGCAATTTCAGGATGGCGCCCGCTTGGTCTCTGGGCAAAATGGCGAGGATGTCCGCCGCCTGCGCGGGAGTCATCTCGTTGATCAACAGCGCCGCGCGCTCCTTCTCGATGGCGCGGATCAGTTCCCTCTGCACACGCGGTTCAACCTCTTCCAGCGTGTCGGAGGCCTGTTCAGGGTCCAGGGCATTGAACAGTGCGACGCGCTGGCCACCCTCGAGTTCCTCGAGAATATCGGCAAGGTCCACGGGATGAATGTCGCTCAAACCCGCCTTGGGCACCGTGAGCTTGATGTTGCCGGCGAAGCTTCCCAATTGTTCCGGCAGAGGCTGCACATAGAGCCAGGACACCCGGGCCTCCTTATTGCGGTTCGTGAGCAGTTTGGCGAGCTTACGCAGACCCAGCCGGCGCAGCGCACGATAATGGCTGAAATCGACTTCGGCTGCGTACAGCTTGTTGTTCTGAAAGGCGAGCTTGACGTCGTAGACGATCTCGACCTCGTGATCGTCCAGATCCAGAATCTTCTTGTCGAGGATGTGATCCTGGAGCAGGATCAGGTTCGCCTGCGGCGCCCGCTCGAACTGCGCCAGGTCGTCCTCGCTGAGGTCGAGCACGATCTCGTGGTTGGAAATGAGCCGGACCCGATCCCACGGAACGGTGAGCGGCGGATAGCCGAATGACCGCGAAACCACGACCTGCGTCACCTCGGGGAGCTTGCCGGTTTCGACGATGGCGAGATCGCTCAAGCGCCCGATCAGCCTTTTCTTCACGAACACGCGCCGGCCGAGGATCTCGCTCAGGAAGAACTCTTCCTCAATGACGGTAGCCATCGCCTCACCCCTGCGTCACGATCAATACGAACCTATAGATCATCAACCCTACCAGCGCCAGGAGGTACACGCGAAGCACCAGCAGCGACATCCGAACGGCGCCGGACATTTCGATGCGCGGCTCGCGATAGCGGGAGTTGATGGCGGCGATTTTCTCGAAGAGATTGTGAAGTGCGCTCATATCGCTGGACTCGACTATTTGAACAGATTGGGGAACAACACGGAAAATCCGTAGAGGGTCGACAGAATGATGATCGACACGACGATGAACCCGCCGATGATGTTCTGGTTGACCGTATTGCAGCGCTCGCCCATGGTCGCACGATCGTTGAGCAGCAGGATCAGGAACACCAGGGCGGCCGGCAACAGCGTCACGGCAATCACCTGCACGAACAGCGTGATCAACACGAGCGGCGCCCCCGGAATCAGCACGACCATTCCGGAGGTGACGAGCATCAGGAAGTAGGTTGCGTAGAACCACGGAGCCTGGCGGATCTTCGTGTTGAGCGAATGCGCCCAGCCGAAGATCTCCCCGAAGGCCCAGGAACTCGCGAGCGAGATGCAGATGGCGCCCAGCAGGCCGGCGTCAAACAGGCCGATCGCGAGGAAAGTCCCGACGTAGCGATCGGTTTTCATCAGTTCCGAAGCCGCCTGGGAAGCGCTGTCGATATCGATGCCCGGCAGCACGGTCCCGGTCACGATGACGATGAATACCGCGACGACCACGGTGACGATCGAGCCGAGCATGGTGTCGAAGCGGCCCCACGGAATGTCCTTCTCGAGCATCCCCTTGTCGACCACGGCGCTTTGCTGGAAAAACAGCATCCAGGGGGCGATCGTCGTGCCGATGTTGGCCATCAGGAAGAAGAACAGTTGGCCGTCGAATCCCCCGGCGAAGTTCGGGATCAGTCCCTGATGCAGCACGTCGTGCATCGACGGGTGGACGATGAAGGCCCCGGGGATGTACACCAGGTTCAAGGCGCAGAACAGCAGAGCGAGCTTCTCGAATGTCCAATACCTGCCGTTCAGGACGATGGCTGCCATCAGCAGGATCACCGCGGCGACGGTGATCCAGGGAGGCACGCCGAAAATCGCGAGCGCCGCCGTCATTCCGACGAATTCGGTGACGAGCGTCAGCCAGTCGACGATCGTCAGGTCAAGCAGGGAAAACCAGCCCCAGAATGCCCCGAAACCGTCGAAGATGGCCTCGGCATGGCCGCGCTTGGTCACGGCGCCGAGCCGCACCGTCATTTCCTGAACGTAGTAGGCGACCGGAATCAGAATGAGCAGAAACCAGATCAAGTGATAGCCGTACTTCGCCCCCGTGGCCGCATAGGTGGTGATGCCGCCCGCGTCGTTGTCGGCGACCATGACCACGATGCCCGGCCCGGCGATGACCAGGTACAGGCCAATGGCCTTCCAAGCCTTGCGCAGCGGATAGTAGAGTCGCGCAAAATAGTTCACTTCGTCATCCTCATCTCCACCGGCTCATCCCGCCTTCAGAACTGCGCATGCACGCGCGCGGCGACAATCGATACGGGGCCCCGGTCGGTATTGTAGGCAGGGTTCTTGACCCATTGATAATCGAGGCTGAGGTGCGCCCACGAGCGGGCGGCCAAGCTGTAGTAGGCCTCCAGAATCTGTTCGGCTCCCGGATGCGGCAGCCTGCCGTCCCCCACCAGGATGCCGAGGCCGCCCCGATTCAAATATTCCTCGCGTTCCGCCGAAATCCCATTGTCCACGGCGGCGATGCCGACGGTGTCCTCCGGACGTCGCCAGCGCAATCCCTTGATCGACACGCCGGCCGCGACCGACCGATCGATGTCCGAAAACTCGTAGGTCTCGACGTTGCCCTCGGCCTTGCCCACCCGGGCGAACAGGCCCAAATCCGCGGTGATTGGCTGTTCGAGATCGAGACTTGCGCCGAAACGGCTGCGGTACTGACGAACATCGGCCGGGTTCGGCGTTTTGCCGGTCAACTCCGCCAGTGCGATCGCCTGATCGAGCAGGCCCATGCGGCCACGGCTGTCGAAGGCGGTGACCAGCACGCGGCCGGTGTGCCCAAACAGCTCATAACGTCTCTCGATCTCGGCATCCATTTGAAACTCGTGGAATCCGGGGTCCAGATGGGGGCTATTCGGAATGTTGGAGAGGTCGAACACGCCGGCGCGCAGGGTCCAGGATCCGATATATCGCTCGGCGGCGGCCCCCACGGTATAGCCCCACGCGTCCGCGGCATAATCGAACGAACCCGAATCGATCACCGACCAGTTGAAAAAGTCGGATCGGGCATCGTGTGCATACTGATTGGTGTCGAACACGTCGACCACGCTGATTTTCCCGACGGTAAAGACCCAGCGATCGGCGCTCTGCGCGCCACCCAGCTGGGTCGCTCCGCTCGCGACGCTTTCCGTCGCCGCACCCAGGTCGACGGTCTGGCGTACGAACATCCGCGCAAGCCTGAAATACGGCTGATTCTTGCCCACCTTGTACGCTTCGCCGCTCGGGAATCCAGCCACCCCCAGGGTGTTGTCGAGCCCGAAACCCTGGTCGATTTCCGGCGAAATCCAACCCTCGGCCCCCGGCCACAACCGCGCGCCGACGGCGAGGGTCGCATCCACCGTCTCGCGGCCAAGATCGGGCGACAGACTGTTCGTCCCTGCGTAGGGCGCCCGAAACGAGTCGGTCTGCTGTTCCACGTAGGTCGCCTGCCCATGAATCGCGAACTGCTCCTCGGGCGGCGGTGCACCGGCCTCGGACGCGTCCGCCGCCACGGCCCTCGGCACGTGAACGCCCATGCAGCCGATGGCGAGGAGGACACGCGCTGCGAGGCGCGGACCACGGCCGGCGGCAATCGACCGCGAAAGCACCCGCGCGGCGGCCAAATGCGAGAAGCGTTGGGTGCTCCGACTCACGCGACATTATTCCGCAAAGAAGCCGGCCATCACGATCAGCGACAAGGCGACCACAGCCAGCATCCAGAGAAAAAGCCCGAACTCGCAGACCGCCGCCGCCGCTCGCACGGCCACCGTGGCGCAACGCCCGGTCGAGCCGATGCCCGGCCGGCCATCGGCCATCGATTCGCGATTGGATACCGCGATTGCTTCAAGGGCATGAGGATTGAAAAGGGTAACCATGACAAACTCCTCGGAACTCAAGCGCTGTTGCTCAAGGCCGGGAGTTACGACTGCAGGGATTCAGGACGCCGGCGCTGAATTCCCCTGACTCACGGTCTTCCGGGCCTTCGATCTGCCCGACCACGGCCGGCGCAGCCTCCGCCCGGGGCGGCTGACCTGGTCGATGGTCGGGGTATGGGGATCCATAGGGTCTGTAACTGCTCCATTCGCTTGAGAAACATCACCGCAACCCGTCACCCGCGCGAGCTTGGGCGACCGAGACAAATATACCCTACCCGGGTATAGTAATGCAAACAGGAGTTTCCCGAATGGGTCACGTTGCAAACGAGAAGGTCAAGCTGCTGAACCGCCTCAAGAGGCTGCGCGGTCAGATCGAAGCGATCGAACGAGCGGTCGAGGCGGATGACGAGTGTGCCGACGTGTTACAACAAGCGACGGCGTGCCGCGGCGCCTTGGACGGCTTCATTGCGGAGGTCATCGAAGACCACATTCGCGAACACATGGTCGACCCGCGTGCGGGCCGCGAAGCGCCGCAGGTTCTCGCCGCCGAGGAACTCATTGAGATCATTCACCAATATTTGAAGAAGTAGGCCTCGCCGCGGCCGTCAGAGGCGAGGCGCTTCTCGATCCCCTGCTGGGTCTCCTTGCCGACGTTGAGCGCAGTAGAAGCGCTCGGCTGCCGCCGGAACTGCTAGCCTCGCGGCGTGCAGGGCGGCGCCGTGCCATCGCGGCACAACGACGGCCCCGCGTCGCGCTTCACAGCGGCGGGATCATCGTCATGGGACACGGTACTCCCAGCAACGCAGCCTGATATCAGGCTGCAGATCGCCAGCGCAAAGAGCGCGGCTGGCTTAGTGGTACCCTCAGGCGATCTTCTACCCATACGCGCCTCCACCAACCAGGGTAATACCGGCGCCGATTACCCTGCGAAGTGCAAAAAAGGACCTCGATGGACACCGACAGTGACGCATCGAGGTAACGAGTCCCGGCATGGGATGACAAGCCAGGGGTTTGCCCTCTTGGGAAGGGCGGGGATCGTCCACCGCGACCAGCGCGATTAGTCATCACGGTAATCGTCCAAGACCGCTTTTACCGTCTGTTAACGCACATACGGGCCGGAAATAATGCATCGCTAAAGGCGGTCCGCGCACGCAAACGGCGCGCTGTTCACGGGGCGTCCCCCCGTGCCATCAGCGTGAGGACCAAACTCGGGAACGGGTACCGTACGACAGCGCACCGACTAATGGGCGCCACCGACCCAACATCCGGGGCGATGGGATCGGGAAATTTCGATTGCCCTCCGAATGGATGAAATCCGCCGGGATTAAGTGTCAGGAGATATTGGTGCGCTTCGGCATTCGTAAACTCTCCAACGGTTGGTGGGCGGCACTGGCCCTCGTTGTGCTGTTGAGCATGGTGGCGGCGGTATTCATCTCAAGCGGCGCCGATGATGCCGCGCCGGCGCCGGCAATCGGCGGCAATCGGGAGACCGCGGCGGCACTGCTGGTCCGCGGCAAATATCTCACGGACGCGGCGGACTGCATTTCCTGTCATACCAAGCCGAACCATGCTGCGTTTTCCGGCGGTCTGGTGACCAATACGCCTTTTGGAGGCGTGGCGTCGCCCAACATCACACCGGACACCGCAACCGGCATTGGCAGCTGGACGGACGCGCAGTTTTGGCGGTCGATACACTCCGGGATCAGCCCCGGACGCTCCGATGTCGTGTTTCCCAAATACCTCTACCCGGCGATGCCGTACACTTCTTACACCAAGCTGTCCTATGGCGACGTGATGGCGATCAAGGCGTATCTGTTTTCGATGCCGCCTGTCTCCGGCGCGAAAACACCGAATACGCTGAGATTTCCCTTCAGCCAGAGAGCTTTTTTGATCGGGTGGCGAATGCTGTTCTTTCGCTCCGGGTCGATACGGATGGACCCTGCCTGGGGTCCCGATGTCGGGCGAGGCGCGTACCTCACGGAGGCGCTGGGGCATTGCGGCGAGTGTCATACACCGCGCAATTTTCTGGGCGGCCTGATCGCCGGTGAATCCCTTGCGGGCGCGCATATCGACGCGTACTACGCGCCAAACATCTCCTCGGACAAGAGCTACGGAATTGGTGACTGGAGCCCGGCGGACGTGGAGTCTTATCTCCTTAAGGGGGCCAATAATGATAAAGGATCTGTCTTCGGCCCCATGAGCGAGGTGGTGCATCACAGCCTGAGCAAGCTGACCGAGTCCGACGTGGACAATATCGTGCTTTATCTGCAATCCAGCACCCCGGCGCGATCCACGCCTGCCCGCGACGGCACGGTCGCTGCACTTGCTACCGCCCGCAGTAATGGCGCGATTGTGTTTGCCGCGAACTGTGCCGGTTGCCACCAGGCCAATGGTGCGGGGAGGCCCCCTACCATACCGGTGCTCGCCGGAAACGATTCCGTGACGGCCAAGGCGCCCTCGAATGTGATCGGCGCGGTGCTGATCGGGTTGCCTTCCCTGAACAACGGGCCGGCCATGCCGTCGTTCGCCGCCAGTCTTTCGAATGCCGAAATTGCGGCGGTCGCGAACTACGTTCGCGTGCAATGGGGAAATACGGCCACCGCGAACGCGACGGTACAGGATGTGATCAGGGCACGCGCCATCGCGGCTGGGCCCTGAATCGCAGGATCGCGAACCCGCAAGGCAAGATCCTCGGTTGCGCCGACTACCCCCGGACCCTAGCTCCTCTTGTTGCCCAACAACAGAAGCGCGCCGCCGATGACGATGGCCCCCACCCCGGCCCACACCGGCACATTGACGGTTTCCTTGTCCTTGACCGAGAGTTCCAGCGAACCCAACGTCGCGTGGTGGGTCTCCTTCGTATAGCTGAAACTCCCATACACCAGGCCTAGAATGCCGGCTAAGATCAGGATGATTGCGGCTGTCTTGACTGCGTTCATGCGTGTCGACCTCGGGTTGGGGGCTTGGGCGCGGGATCGTTCTGTCGCGGTCGCCGTCCAATCACGGCGTCGTGCATTCACTGACCCGGCGCCGCTAATCGTACGCCTGTTTCACCAACGCGTCGGTTGCCGGCAAATGCTGCGGTGCGGGCAATCATGCCCGCGCCCAATTGCGGCCGGGTGCCTATTTCCCTAAAACCCGGATTCGTCGGTGCGTTCCCGCACAGAGATGGATCGCGGAATCGATCCATACTGCTTGCGGAGCAGCTCCGCAACTCGGTTTGCATCACCGTGCACGGCCGAACGGATTGCCAACGGACGATCAATCTTATGATGGACGAGCAGCCGATCGCCAATCGAATATTGGCCAGCCTCCCCGCAAGGACCTATCAGCGAATCCACGCCCAGCTCGAGTTGGCGCCGCTTGCATTCGGGCAAGTGCTCTACCAACCGGGGAAGGCGATTCGGCACGTCTACTTTCCCATCGATTGCCTCATATCCTTGCTCACGGCCGTCGACAAGCGCCGGTCCCTCGAAGTCGGCATGGTGGGCAACGAAGGCATGGCTGGGATGCCTTTCATCCTCGGAGTGGGTGTCTCCGGTGTCCGGGCGCTCGTCCAGGGTCAGGGCACCGCGTTGCGCATGGCGGCTGCTCCTTTTCGTATCGAGTTTGCACGGAACAGGCCGCTGCAAGAGGCGCTCTACCGGTACACCTACGCTCTGATGGCACAGATATCGCAAACCGCGGCCTGTAACCGCTTTCACGACGCGGAACAGCGTCTGGCCCGCTGGTTACTCATGACCCGCGACCGCGTCGGATCGGATGAGTTCGCTCTGACGCATGTCTTCTTGGCGCATATGTTGGGCTTGCGGCGGGAGGGTGTCACCAATGCGGCCACCACCTTGAGGCAACGCCGCCTCATCAGCTACAACCGCGGGGTCATCAAGATCCTGGATGCAGAGCGACTCGGCACGACCTCCTGCTCGTGCTACCGGATTGTAAAAGCGGTGTTCAAGCGCGCGCAGCATTAGTCCCTGCATGCGCTATTCCATCCCGGAATATTCAGGGATTCGCATCGCGCGCCGCAGAGCCGCTCTTGGTGCCACCGTCCGGCAGCGGAACCGCGATCGGGGCGACAGTGACCGACGCAATGCCTTTGTCATGCGTGATTCCGATCTTTCCTGCAGTGGACGATGACAGATCCACGATGCGGCCCGCGACATAGGGCCCGCGATCTTGAATGGTAACTTTTGCGCTTTGACCGGTCTCCGTATTGGTCACCATCGCCGTGGTGCCGAGTGGAAGCGTCTTGCTCGCGGCATTGTCCCCGTGCGGGTCCATTTTGGCGCCGTCCGCCATTTCTCGGCCGGCAAGCTTCTGCGCGTAAAACGATGCAATTCCGAAGCGCGTGCGGCCGGACAAGTCGGGTTGGGACTTCGCTGAAGCCGCGGCGGAATGCGCCGGCCCCTCGACAGGCGGAGCGTCTGCCGCTGAGCCGGCATCGGGTTTGCACCCGGCCGCCCCGGCGACAACGCTGAGCAGAAACATGGCTGCGAGTCGATTCGGATTGCGGATATAGGGCATGTCGGCTCGGCTTGCGGATGGATGTCGGCGAGGCGTGCCGCCGTTGCGGCCAGGATGAGAATCCTAGGAGTACGACGGCGCCTAGTCTGTACGCTGGCGCCCAATGGCGCCTGTGCCGCACAGAACGGGGCATTCTCGCGTGCGGGAGCGCGCCCGCTATGTGGGGTACCGAACATCACCGCCGCGGATTTGCCCGCTACTATTCCGATGAGGGGCCTCGGGCCCGCCGTGTCCAGGCCACTTGGAGTGCCTCCGCTTGGGCAGGGCGTCGCAGGCTGGACTTTCACCAATCACCATGGGAACTCGTGCGATGCAGATACGTAAATTGACCCCGGCCGAATGCTGCGCCGAACTTGAACGCGCGGGAGTTGGCCGCCTGGCCTTCGTGCGCGACCAAATGCCGCATGTCGTGCCGATGCGCTTTTCCTACGATGGATCCGATCTATACGGCTTCAGCATGCTGGGCGAGAAGATCGCATGTATGCGGGAGAATCCCTGTGTTTGTGTGGAATTCGACGATCGGACGAATCTGTTTCAGTGGCTCAGTATCATAGCGACCGGTCATTACGAAGAACTCCCCGATTTGCCCGAGAATATCGCCGCGCGGCACCACGCGCAGGTGGTCCTGCAGAAGCTTGCCATGTGGTGGCAGCCGGCAACCGTGGCCACGGAGCCCGGCACCGCGTTCGTGCCCATATTCTTCCGCATCCGCGTCAACGGTTTGACGGGACATCAGGCCAGCCCAGACCCCCTGGAAGCAGCCCAATTGAGCGACAGGCACTCGGCAGAAGTGCGGTCCGGTGCGATCCGCAGGTTTCTCAGCGAAGTCGTACACCCCTCTAAAAGAGGTATGACGCGGCAGAAGCATTAGCGCCCGCCGTCATTCGCCCTTGCGGCGCTCCCGCAGGCAGCCGCCCTCGGAGCATGCCGCGCATTGGGCACCCGGCTAAGTGGTCCAGTGCCACCCGTCGCTGACCATCGCCCTGACGCAATCCACCGGCAAGTAACTCATCCAATCGCTTATGGCCTCCACGGCTCGCGCCGTGGCGCCGTCAACCTGGCCGAAACACGCCAGCGCCACGCAGTCGGCCCGCACGCCCAAGTGCTGCAGGAGGGCGGTGAGTTCTTGCGCACTATCAGACGAGTATCTGGACCGGCCGATGGAAGGATCGCGACGAGACGTGTGGCTGCCCGTGACGTCCGTACCGGCCAGGTGGATCTGGAACAAGGGTTCCAGGTGCAATTCCGCGACGAGTTCCATCATCGATCGGTGTGGCATTGGAACGCTCTCCCGTTGATGTACGATCGGCGCGACGATACCGAGGGATCTCGGGTTCTTCTGTGCGTTAACGCACCGACGAGGCGTCCCCCGCGTACAAGAATCTGGACACCTCATGCCGGCACTCCATGAATTGACGGACGACGCGCTGCTCGGTCGCCTGCAGCGGGGCGCATTCGACTATTTTTCTCGCTATACCAACCCCGAGAACGGTCTCACCGCCGATACGTCTCGACCAGGATCTGCCTGCAGCATTGCGGTGGTAGGGTTCGCCCTCTCCTGCTATCCCGTGGCCGTTGAGCGCGGCTGGTTGTCGCGCAGCGACGCGGCGCTGCGGGTCTTGAGGAGCCTGCGTTTTTTTTGGCGCAGTTCCCAGAGCGAGGCGCCCGACGCCACCGGATACAAGGGCTTCTATTATCACTTCCTGCAGATGCAGACCGGAAGACGGGTGTGGCAATGCGAGCTATCGCTCATGGACACCACGTTGTTGATGGCGGGGATCGTCACCGCGGGTAGTTACTTCGACGGCCCAGGCGACGAATCCGAAGTGCGGAGCTTGAGTGAGACCCTGTATCGGCGCGTCGACTGGCAATGGGCGCAGAATGGGCTTTTGACGGTTTCGCAAGGCTGGAAACCGGAATGCGGGTTTCTGCATCATGACTGGGAGGGCTACAACGAAGCCACCCTCGTTTATATACTGGGTATGGGTTCACCGACGTATCCGCTCGCCAAGGCGAGCTTCCAAGGCTGGACGTCCACCTACCAATGGCAGAATTTGCTCGGCTACAGCGTGCTGTATTCTGGCCCGCTGTTCACGCACTTGTTCTCTCACGCCTGGATCGACTATCGCGGCATCCAAGATGAGTTCATGCGCGAAAAGCGCAGCGACTACTTTCAGAACACCCGGAACACCATCGCCGTGCATCGCGAATATGGGGCACGCAACCCGCGAGAGTACCAAGCATACAGCCGCGATTTTTGGGGCGTCACGGCGGGCGATGGCCCGGGCAATGGGGAGATGCGGCAAAACAGCCGGGACCGGCGCTCCTTTGGGTACATGTCGCGCGGAGTCCCATTCGGACCGGACGATGGCACGATTGCTCCCTGGGCGATGCTGGCCACCCTGCCCTTCGATGCCCCGGCGGCATTGCGCGGTACACGCGGCCTGCTGCAGGCCTACCCGCAGGTTTGCGCCGACGATCGGTTTTCGAGCGGCTTCAACCCGACATTGAACATCCCGGACGGCGGCTGGTTGTCCGACGGTTGGTATGGGCTGGATCAGGGATTGCTGGTGATGATGATCGAGAATTATCGCAGCGGACTGCTCTGGAATCTCACGCGCCGATGTCCGGCGATCCGCACCGGATTGCTTGGGGCGGGCTTCATGGGGGGATGGTTGTAGCCATGCCCGAATCCAGCCGCGAACCAGCACCTGACCATTTCACCCGCGAGGCATTACAGGACCGGGTCCGGCCGCCCGATTGGAAGAATCCGGCGCCCCGGGCGCGGTACGACTTGATCGTTCTGGGCGGCGGCCCAGCAGGCCTCGCCGCGGCGGAGCTGGCGAGACGGCTCGGCCGGAGCGTCGCCCTCGTTGAACGCGACCGGCTCGGCGGCAATTCCCTGAATGTGGGTTCCATCCCCTCCAAGGCCATCATTCGCGCCGCACGCAAGCGGGTCTCTTTGCGCGATGACGTGGACTTTGGTGCCGTGGCAATTGCACGGGCCGCGACCGAATTTGAAGTCGTGATGGCACGGATGCGGCAAATTCGCACCCGCATCGCGGAATATCATTCGGCCGAGCGGCTCAAGGCGCTCGGTATCGACCTCTTTTTCGGGGATGCCCGCTTCGATGCCACTGCGGTGTTGGTCGGCGAAACCCGGCTCCTTTTCAACAAAGCGCTCATTGCCACCGGTGCACGGCCGCGTGCATGCCAGATTCCGGGCCTGCAGAGCGTTGGGTACCTCACCAGCGACTCGATCTTCGATCTCGTCGAATTACCCAAGCGCTTGGGGGTCATTGGCGGCGGCCCGCTGGGCTGCGAGTTGGCCCAGGCCTTCTGCCGGCTGGGGTCACAGGTCAGCATCGTGCAGAACGAACCCACCTTTTTGCCTCACGAGGATCGAGACGCGGCCGAATTGCTGTCGATGTCCCTGGCGCGCGACGGGATAGAAACACACTTGAACACCACGGTGATTGGGGCCCGTCGTGAGGGCGATACGAAGTGGCTCGATGTGGAGAGCGACGACGCCCGGTATTCCATCCCGGTCGACGAAATCCTGCTGAGCGCCGGCCGGGCGCCGAATGTCGAGGAATTGGGCCTCGAGGCCGCGGGTATCGCTTTCGAGGCGCTGGCCGGCATCGAGGTCGATTCGTGTCTGCGTACCACCAATGTCGACGTCTATGCCGCCGGCGACGTGTGCAAGGGCCATCACTTCACCCACATCGCCGCGGCCTGTGCGCAATTGGCCGTGCACAACGCCTTTGGCGCACAACTTGAACCTCCCGGTCATTTGATGGGCCCCTGGTGCACCTATTGTGACCCGGAGATCGCCCACATCGGCATGCGCTTGCACGAGGCCCGGCGCCTATCCATTCCGGTCACTTGTTATACGGTGATGATGCAGGATGTGGATCGAGCCATCACCGACGGGGACGACGACGGTTTTGTGAAGATCCGCGTGCAGGACGGAACTGACAATATTCTCGGCGCGACCATCGTCGCCACCCACGCCAGCGAACTCATCAACGAAATGTCCGTCATCATGACCGCCAACATCGGAATGCGCCAATTGGCGACGATCCTTCATACCTATCCGACCCAGTCCGACGCGATTCGAATGGCGGCCCTGGCGTACATGAATGATCAGCCGGTCCCGCACTGACGGCCGCAGGGGGCGCACCGCCATGCTCGCGAGGATCATGCCCAAGCCATCCGGCCTTTGGTCGTGCGGCATGAATGCGACCTTGGGCGTTCAGTTTCTATCGGCGTTGGGTGACAACGCGCTGCTTTTTGCCGCACTCGCGCTCGTGCGAAGGGACCATTTTCCTTCGTGGAGCGGGCCGCTTCTGCAAGCTTTTTTCGTCGCCGCCTACATCCTGCTCGCCCCTTTTGTCGGCACTCTTGCCGATGCATGGCCCAAAGGTCGGGTGATGATTCTGGCCAACCTCGTCAAATTCGCCGGTGCGTTGTGCATGTGCTTCGATGTGAATCCCTTCATCGGTTACGCCCTGGTCGGATGCGGTGCGGCGGCGTATTCGCCCGCCAAGTACGGAATCTTGGGCGAACTCACCGCGCCGAAACACCTGGTCCAAGCCAATAGCCTCATCGAGGGGTCGACGGTGGCGGGGATTCTGCTCGGCGCGATCGCGGGTGGCGCATTGACCGATTGGAGCATCGACGGTGCCCTGAGCGCGATTACCGGTTGCTATGCCGCCGCCGCGTTGGCGGCAGTGTGCATTCCACGCGTGAATCGGGCGGTCGCGGGTGCGGGTTTCTCCGTCACCGACAGCGTCAAAGCGTTTGCCGGGCAGACCCGGGCACTCCTGCAGAAGCCTCGCAGTCGACTTGCCCTGACTGGCACGGCGCTTTTTTGGGGTGCGGGCGCCGCGCTACGCTTCCTCGTCATCGCATGGGTGCCGGTGGCACTCAAGGTGACCAATAATCGATTGCCCGCGTTCCTGACGGCGATGGTGGCCGCCGGCATCGTGGTGGGCGCCGCGCTGGCGGCCCGCTTCGTGCGTCTCGAGCTCGTGCATAGGGCGCTTCCCGCCGGCATCCTTATCGGAGTAGGCGTGTGCGTTCTGTCCTTCGTTCACACCTTGCCTTATGCCTTCATCCTCATGGCATTGGTCGGGATTTGCAGCGGGTTTTTCGTCGTGCCTCTTGACGCCCTATTGCAACGGCAAGGCGAGGATGGCGATGGCGTGGGACCCGCCATCGCGATTCAAAACTTTTTCGAGAACTTGAGCATGCTCGCACTGGTGAGCGGATATGCCGCCGTCTCTTTCATGGGTCTGCCCGTCAATGAAATCGCCGTCGGCTTCGGACTCTTCCTCTCCCTGTCCATGGGAGCACTCACCTTGATGCGCCCCAAACGTTGATGCGCCCCAAGCGGTCGATGCCGCCCGGCAGCACCGGCCCCAGGACCTAAAGACTACCCCTTCTTCCACGATATCCGTACACGAGGTAGGCGACCACGAGAGCGACGACGATCAATCCAATCGGGCCAATCCCCCAACCCGCACCCATGCCCCAATACAAACCTCCGCCACCGCCAAACAGCAGCAACAGCACAATCAGAACGATAAGCAGATCCATGATTCTCTCCTGATCCTAAACAACATTTCGCCAGCCGAAGTGGAACACGATGGGGGCGATTCAGTCTGTGCGTCAGCGTACCGATGGTTGGCGGCCAAGAACTCAGTAAGCGACGACCAGGTTATCCGCCACGCTGTGAACACCGGGAGTGCTCCATGCGGTTTCGCAGGCTGCGTCGTGCTCCGACCAGCCATGGACCGTTCCCGAGAGGGTCACGTCGCTGCCATCGACGTTCACCGAGATTCGCCTCGAATCGGAGTGAATACGGCGCTTCAAGGCGGCCTCGATCTGAGCCTTGGCGGGTTTCGTGGATTGAGGCGGCTTGACCATGATCTGGTCGCTGACGCCGACGACGCCCATGAGAGGGCGAACCGCGGCACTGGCGGCCACCCGCTGGTATTCCCACTGCACTTCGCCGGAAAGCGTTATCCAACCCGCTTCGACCATGACCTTGATCTGGTCCTGCGGAAAATAAGTACTCCACTGCAACACATTTTCTGCGGAACGAGCGATGTCCACATCGTTCCGAGCGCTGGATCCGGGAAGAGCTACGTCCATCTCCACGGCAAGTGCTTTCACCCCGTGGACACGCCGCGCCGCGCGCTCCGCCTCCCACTTTTCAACGAAGCTGCCGACATGGCCGGCAAGTGTGACGACGCCGTCCGTCACTTCGACGCCGATCTGGGAGGCGTTGACGGAGGGTTCAAAGCTGAGCTCTGCAATGACGTCCTGCTGTAGCTGCGCATCTGTTTTCACTGTGTCGATTCCTTCGTGGTAAGTGGGGCCGATTCTGTGCCCGGCGGTTCATGCCGTCGGTACGGCACCGCACGTCCCCTCGCCCGCTGTGCGGTATCCCACATACCCTGTATGATTCGCCTATATAACGAATCCGGCCCCCCCTTGGCCGGTGAGGTTGCTCTAAACATGCTTGCGACGCAGAGCGATTCAAGGAATGAAAACCACCTGCTTGCCGCGCTCCCGGCGCCCATACAAGCCAGGCTTTTCCCGCACTTGAAGCGGATTCCGATGCCGCTCGGCAAGGTCATCTACGAATCCGGTGCTGCGCTGCGGCACGTCTACTTCCCGACGGACTGCATCGTTTCACTGTTGTACGTGCTCGAAAATGGTGCGTCCGCGGAGATATCCGTGGTCGGCAACGAGGGGTTGGTCGGCATTGCCCTCTTCATGGGCGGGGAGACGACCCCCAGCCGCGCGATCGTTCAGAGCGGTGGTTTCGCGTACCAGCTCGCCGGTCAAATGCTCAAGGACGAATTCCACAACGATGCCGACGTGCAACAGCTGCTGCTGCGCTACACGCAATCCTTGATCACCCAAATGGCGCAAACCGCGGTTTGCAATCGCCATCATTCACTCGACCAGCAGCTGTGTCGTTGGCTGCTGTTGTCGCTCGATCGGCTGCGATCGAACCAGCTGACGATGACCCAGGAGCTGATTGCGAACATGCTCGGTGTGCGCCGCGAAGGCGTGACCGAAGCGGCCGGGAAGCTGCAAAGGCTCGGCGTCATCCACTACCAGCGGGGACAGATCACCGTGCTGGACCGGCCCCGGCTCGAATCGCTGTGCTGTGAGTGCTATGCCGTGGTCAAGAGGGAAACGGATCGTCTGCTGCCCCCCCCCCGGGACGGCGCGGCCTCCACGGCAACGCGCGCGCGATCATCGAGGCCGAATGAGTGCCGCCGATCGAGGTTTCATGAGATGACCCATGAGTGAATATCTCGCTGCCATCGTCTTCATCGATCGGTGAAATCGAGTTCCCACGGTTTGACCGCTCTCCGTCACGCCTTCGCCGCCTCCGTTAGGTCAACCGCCGCCTGAACAACCAGGCGGCGCCAGAGAGAGTCGCCAGCCCGATGATGACCAGCGGGACAAAATCCGAAAGCAGATTGCTGAATCCGGCACCCTCTAGATAAACCCGTTTGGTGAGGTCGAGAGAGTAGCGAAGCGGATTGATGACCATGATGGATTGCAAAATCGACGGCATGCTGCTGAAGGGTGTGGTCAGGCCGGAGAGCATGGCAAACGGCAGTATCAGCAGAAATGCGAACAGCATCGCCTGCTGCATGGTCTTGACGATGGAGGAGACGAATAGACCGAGCCCCACGGCGGCCATCAGGAACAACGTGAGCCCTGCATACAGAACGGCGAAGGATCCGATGAACGGTATGCGAAACCAAAACTGCGCAAGCAGCAAGATCGTGGTCGCTTGAGCCAAACCTATGACCAAGTTCGGGATGGCCTTGCCGATCATGATCTCGAAGGGCCGAAATGGAGTGACGAGCAATTGGTCGAATGTGCCCTGTTCGCGCTCGCGGGCGACGGACAAGGCCGTCAGCATCATCGTGCCCATCATCGTCAGCGTGCCGATCAGGCTCGGGATCATGCTCCAGCGCGAGTCGAGGTTGGGGTTGTACCATGAGCGGGTGAGGATCTGAACGCTTTGACCGGCCTGACCATGGGTGGATCGCCAGTCGCGTTGAAGTCCGCCACCACGTGGCTGAAATAGCCCAGGGCCGTGCCGGCGGTATTGGAATTGCGGCCGTCGGCGATCACCTCGAGCGGCGCGGCTTCGCCTGCGAGCAGGTGTCGCTCGAAATCCTGATCGATTTGTATGACGATGAGAGCGCGGCCGCTGTCGATCCAGGTGGCGATGTCCTCGGCGCGGTCGAGATCGGCCTGGCGCTGAAAGATGCCGGATCCGTCCAGGCGCGCGAGCAAGGCGGTCGAGGCGGCGCTGTGGTCCTGGTCAAGGACGGCATAGGCGACGGAGTTGAGGTCGAAGCTGGCGGCATAGCCGAAGATCAGGCACTGCAGCATCGGCGGCAGAAAGATGATGAAGCGGCTGCGAGGATCCTTCAGGACGGCGAGAAATTCCTTTTGGATCAGCGCCAGGATGCGAAGGAGCGAGGAGCGCATGCGGTCGCCTCAGGAGAGCTGCTTGCGGGTGGCGAGCCGGGTCGCGAGCATGAGCGCCGCGGCCATCGCCGCCAGGACCGCCGAGGTTCGGCCAGACCACGCTGCCGACGTTGCCCGCGAGATACAGGGTCTGCAGCAGCGCGACCGCGTATCGCGCCGGCAGGGCGTAGGTGATGCCCCGAATGAACGCCGGCATGCTGCGCAGATCGTAGAGAAAGCCCGAGAGCATCATCGCCGGCATGAAAGGTCAGCGTCATCGCCAGTTGGCTGGCGAGGAACTGGCTCTTGACCAAGGTGGAGACGAGCAGCCCGATTCCCAAGGCGACCAGCGAGATAGATCATCGAGGCGAGGCAGAGCAGCGACAGGGAGCCGCGCAGCGGGACGTGGAACAGAAATTGGCCGGCCAGAAGGCACAGCACGAAGCCGATCATGCCCAAGCCAAAATAGGGGATGATCTTGCTGACCAGAAACTCCCCGGCTCGCATGGGCGTGACGAACAGAGCTTCGAGCGTTCCGCGTTCCCATTCCCGGGCGACCACCATGGCGGTGAGGAAGGCGCCGATGATGGTCATCACCAGGACGATCAGGCCCGGGACCAGGAAATAATGGCTGTCGTTGGCTCTCGTTGAACCACATCCGGTCTGACAACGATCACCGGGCCGGCTGGAGCGGCGAGCCGGCGCCGGCCTGCGCCGCGCTCCAGAGGGCGACCGGCCCCTGCGGCGTAGCCTTGCATGATGCGCGCCTGGTTGGCATCCGTGCCGTTGACGAGAATCTGGACTTCTGCCGTCGCCAGCGTGCCAGCGTCGGCTGAAATCGGACGGGATCAGCAAGACTCCGTCCACCTTCCGGTTCGAGCACCAGCGTTCGTCGCCTCGGCCATCGAGCGAACCGTCGTCACCCCGAAATAGGGCGAAAGCCGGAAAGCTCCGATGAGGGCGGCGCTGTCCGCGGAGCGTCTTCGTCGACGACGGCGACGGAGACCTGGGTGACATCGAGCGAGAGCCCGTAGCCGAACAGCAGAATCATCATCACCGGAAAGACGATGCCGATGGCGATGCTGCTCGGATCGCGGAGGATTTGCCGCGTTTCCTTGCGCGTCAGCGCCCAAATCCGCCGCCATTTTGCCGACCAATCCGTTCATGATGGCTTCTCACGCGGACTTGCCGCGCCGGCTGGCCGCGCGCCTTCTCGACGATGGCGATGAAGGCGTCCTCCATCGTCGCCACCCGGCCCGGCCTGCGCCGGCGCGAGCGCGCGCAGCTCCGCCGGGGTGCCTTGGGCGAGCACCTTGCCGTCATCGAGGATCAGCGGCCCGATCGCAATACTCGGCCTCCGCCATGAAATGAGTGGTCACGATCACCGTCACCCCGTCGGCGGCAAGCGCGGTGATGCGCTGCCAAAATTCGCGGCGGGCAAAGGGATCGGCGCCGCTGGTCGGTTCGTCCAGGAACAGAATCTCCGGCCGATGCAGGAGCGCGGCGGCCATGGCCAGGCGCTGCTTGAACCCTCCCGGCAGTTGCGCGCTGGGCAAGTGGACGAAAGGCTCGAGTTTGAACTGGCTCAAGGCCCAGGCGATGCGCTCGCGCTTTCTTCTCGCCGCCGAGGCCGTAGGCGCGCGCGAAGAAATCCAGGTTCTCGCCGACCGTCAGTTGCCCATAGAGCGAAAACTTCTGCGCGACGTAGCCCAGATGCTGCCGCGCCGAGGCGCTCGGTCCTGGCGCACATCGACTCCCGCAACCTTCAAGGTGCCCCCGGAGGGCGGCAAGAGCCCGCAGAGCATGCGAAACGTCGTGGTTTTGCCGGCGCCGTTCGGACCGAGCAGACCGAAGATCTCGCCGCGCTTGACGACGAAACTCACGTGATCGACGGCGACGAATTTGCCGAAGCGCCGCACAAGATCGTGGACCTCGACGACGGTGTCTCCTCGGGCGCCGCCGATCGCGGGTTCCTGCGCCGCAGGCGCCTGGCGCGAGTCGGCATGGGCCCCTCCTGCTTGGTGCAGAAGCACCATGAATCCATCCTCGAACCGGGCTGGCGTCGGCTGGGCGGCCACGCCGGCGAACTGGCTCGGCCCGGATCCGGCGGAGCTTGCGCTGACTCACCAGTCGGACCTGCCCGCACTCCGGCACGGCATCGATGACATTCGGGCTCTGCCAGGAGCCGCGCCTGGAAATCCCGCGCTTTCATTCCGTCCGGGGGCTGCGCGAGGAAGGTGCGTCCTAGCGCCAAGCGGCTGACTTCCGCCGGCGGCGCGTCCATGAGCTTTTTGCCCTCGTTCAGCACCAGCACGCGCTCGCAGGTCTCGGCTTCGTCGGGATCACTGCTGCTGAGCAGGACCGTCAGGCCGTCCTTGATCAGTTGGCGGATGATCTCCCACAGCTCGCGGCGGGAGAGCGGATCGACGCCGACCGTCGGTTCATCCAGGAGCAGCAATTCGGGGGACCGGACCAGCGTGCAGGCCAGGCCGAGCTTCTGCTTCATCCCCCCGGAGAGCTGTCCGGCGAGGCGCTTTTGAAACGGCTCCAGGCCGGTCATGGCCATCAGGCGCGCGTATTGCGTTCGCCTGTTGTCGGCCGAGACCCCGTGCATATCCGCGTAAAGATCCAGGTTTTCACGAACCGTCAGATCCTCATAGAGACCAAATTGCTGCGGCATGTACGAAATCCGCGACTGGATCGCCTGCGGATCCTTGGCCGCGTCGATGCCGAGCACCTGACGGTCCCGCCGTCGGCCTTCATGAGCCCGGCCAGCAGGCGAATCAGCGTCGTCTTGCCCGCGCCGTCCGGCCCGACCAGGGCCGCGAGTCCGCCTTGGCGCACGGAGAACGAGATGTCGTCGAGCGCCAGCACCGATTCGCCGGTCTCGCGGCGAAAGGACTTGCGAACGTCGTCCAAGCTGCAAGCCGGCGTCGACAGGCTGCGTCGTCACGGCGCCGCGGCGGTTGCCAGCGCCTGCGACCTGCGGCAGCGTCTCCCACCCTCCGCCCAGCGCCTTGTAGAGGGCGATCAGATCGAGCGAGACGGCCTGGTCGCTCGCGGCCAATGGTCGTCGGATTGGTAGAGCGAGCGCCGCGCATCGAGGACGTCGAGAAAATTCACGCGTCCGTTCTGCATACAGGCCGTCGGCCAAGTCCAGCGAGCGGCGATTCTCGGCCACCTCTCGGCGAGCGCGCGGTGCCGATTCTGCTCCTGCGCATAGGCACGATCGCATTCTCGGCCTCCTGCAGCGAAACCAGCACGGCCTTCTGATAGGTCGCCAGCGCCGCCTCCTGCACGGCGGTTTGCGCGCGCACTTCGGCACGCACGCGGCCGAAATCGAGCGCGTTCCATTGCACGCTCGGGCCGATCGACCAGAAGCGGCTGCCGGGTCGAACCAATTGCTCGAGACTGACGCTTTCGACTCCCGCATCGCCGGTGAGGGAGATCTTGGGGAACCAGTCCGATTTTGCCACGCCGATGCGGGCGGTCTCGGCGGCCAGTTGCCGTTCGGCGCGGCGCACATCCGGGCGACGCCGCAGCAGATCCGAGGGCAATCCGATCGGAACCCGGCGGCACCGGCGGCACGCTGGCGCCGGGGACAGCTCGGTCGACCAGTTCGCCGGGCTGCCGGCCGAGCAGTACAGCAAGCGCGTACATGGCCGCGCGCATCGGCGGTTTCGAGCGGCGGAATCACCGCCTGCACGCGCGGCCAGCAAGGCCGCCGCCGCGTGACGTCCAGCTCGGTCGCGACGCCGCCTTGAAAGCGGGCGCGAGTGAGTTCCAGCGCTTCCTGCTGCAGCTCGAGGTTGCGATGCGCGATCTCCAGGCGCTGCTGGCTGCCGCGCAATTCGACATAGTTCCGAGCGACCTCGGCCAGCAGGCTCACCATCGCATCGTTGCGCGCCTCGATCGCTCCTTGCCAATCCGCCGTGGCCGCTTCGAGCGCGCGGCGCTTGCCGCCAAACAGATCGAGTTCCCACGAGGCGTCGAAGCCGGCTTGGTAGACGCTGTACTCGAAGGGGAAGTTCGGCGGCAGCGGCAGCGCCCGAATGAAGGGTTGATTCTGGCTCTGCAGCTGGCGCGGGGCGGATCCGGAGGCGTCGATCTGCCGGTGCAAAATCGGCCGCGCTGCCTCCGCGGACCGCGCGCGCCTGCCGCAGCCGGGCTTCCGCCACGCGCAAATCGAGATTCGATCGCACGGCGCGCTCGATCAGGGAATCCAGTTCGCCATCGTTGAACGAGGCCCACCAGGATGAGGGCGCACCGGCGCGGTCAGTGACCCCGACCGCTGCGGGCGAAATCCAGGCGGCGGGTGCACCCGTGGCGGCAGCATGATAATCCGGGCCGACGACGCAGCCGGCGAGGCCGACGACGGCGACCATGCACGCCTTCCGAGGATGTTTATCCACGCCATGTGCCCGGCACCCTACTCAGGCTCGCTCCGCGCGCCCGGATCCAACTCCAGAAGCACGGTGGCCGGCATGCCGAGGCGCAATTCGTCCTGCGGGTCTTGCACGAAGACGCGAATCTCGTAGACGAGACTCGAACGCAACTCGATGGTTTCGACCGCTTTCGGCGTGAATTCGGCGACCGAAGCAATGAACCCGACCCAACCGGAGAGCGCCCGATCCGGATGGCTGTCAGTGGTGACCGACGCTCTCATCCCCGCATGAATCTTCTCCCAGTTCGGACTCGGAAACATAGGCTCTGACCCACTTGGGATCCAAAATCCCCAGATTGAAAACCGGGCCTTTGCGGCGAGGCCATCTCGCCGGGCTCCAAGAGCCTGGAGCGCACCACGGCATCGCACGGAGCAACGAGTTCGGCATCGGCCAGTTGGCGAAGCAGCAGTTGCAGTTCCGACGCATTGACGCGCAGTTGCGCCTCGCCTTGGGCGATGTCCTCCTCCCTGGGGCCAATCCTTGACATATCGAGGCCTTTCCGGCGGCTGATAGGTGCGCCTGCGCGGAGTCCATGGCCGCTTTCGCACTTTCGAGATCTTGTTCGCTGATGGCCCGGCCGGTGGTAAGTGTCGTCAGTGCTTTAAGCCGCGTCCACTGCTGCGTGGCATTGACTTGGTCCGCCTTGGCTGATGCGACATTCGCCTGCGCCTGCGCGATTTCCTGCGGGCGGCTGCCGTGAGGCAGTCTGTCGACGACGGCCTGCTGCGCCTCCACCGCTGCTTCAGCGCCCGCCGCTTCCGGCCGGAGTCGGCTCGTATCCAGCCGCGCCAAAACCTGGCCGCGCGTAATTTTGGCGCCCTCCTGAACCAATACCTCGGCGATTCGCTCGCTATCGTTGAATGCGAGATTTACCTGGCGCAGATCGACATTCCCATACAAGACCAATCGGTTTTGGTTCTTATCGGAGTTTCTCCCGATGCGACCGAGTGCAAACCCAGCGGCAATCGCGGCGATCAACAGTAGCCCGACGATGAGGAATTTATGCCGATCAAAGAAAGACGGGTTTGTGGCCGCGGGAATCGGCGGGGTTGCGGGTATCACCGGGTTCGGTGGATCAGTTGCCTCATTGTTCGAACCAGACATCGGATTCTCCCTGACGCAGGGCGCGAGTATACAATTGCCACGCTAACCTCGCGCCTCGGGACGTCACCCCATGCGCACGCGCAGGCTGCGTTGATCGGGACGTCCGAATCAAAGCCCATTAAAGCGTAGGCGCCGATTACTGCGGGGTCTGTGCGTCACCGAACGTACCGACTTGACCTACCCGCCGATCGCTTGACCTTGCGCACCATTGTCAGTCGGCGCTCAGACCGGTTCGTATCGCCGGCGTCTGCGCCCCCTGCACCGAAAATGATTGCGGTCCGCCAGCCGGCGCGGCCCGCGGGGTATCGATGAAGACACGGTCATGTTGCGCGGTCGAGCGACTGCAGCGCCAATGCACGTTCTGGACGGCGCATCCAATCCGAGACGGCTGCGGAATTGATGGGGCGACTAAAATGGTAACCCTGCGCTTCGGTACATCCCATTTCCCGCAGACACAGCAATTGTTCCTCGGTTTCGACCCCCTCCGCCACCACGCGCATCTGCAGGCTCTTGCCCATTTGGATGACCGCGCCGACCACCCCTGCATCGGCTGCGTCGGTAATGAGGTCGCGCACGAAGGATCTGTCCACTTTCAAAGTATCGACCGGGAAGCGCCGCATATAGCTCAGACTCGAATACCCGGTCCCAAAGTCGTCCAGCGCGAGCGTGACGCCGAGTCGCTTCAGGGCTTGCAGAACGATGTCCGTTGACTTCGACTCCTGCATGAGGAATGTTTCAGTGAGTTCCAATTCGAGAGATTTCGGATTAAAGCCCGTCTCGGCCAGAATTGCGGCGACCCCGGCGACGAATTCCTTCGACCGCAACTCCACCGCCGATACATTGACGCACAGCCGGAACTCCGCCGCCCTGGCCTGCTGCCACGCCTTGGCATGCCGGCAGGCCTCCCGCAGCACCCATCGACCGATCGGGACGATCAACCTCGAATCCTCTGCGATGCCAATGAATTCCGACGGCGGCAGCCGCCCACGGGTCGCGTGGCGCCACCGGAGCAGGGCCTCGACGCCCGAACAAACGCCGGTGGCCAACTTCATGATCGGCTGGTAGTTCAACTCGAACTCGTTACGCTCGATCGCGTACCGCAGGCCGGTCTCGAGAAGCTGGCGCTCGCTCGCACCCGAGTTCAACTCTCGACGATAGAATTGATAATTATCCCTACCCAAGCCTTTTGCTTCGTACATTGCGGAATCCGCATTCTTCAACAGGCCTTCCACCTCGAGTCCGTCGCTCGGAAAGACGGCGATGCCGATGCTTGACGATATGTGAAGCTCTTGGCCCTCGATGACGAGCGGGATCCGCAGGCTCTCCAAGATTTTTTCCGCGCATACGGCCGCGTCCTCGGCGTGCGCCACCTCCGACAATATGATCACGAATTCATCCCCGCCGAGACGGCACACCGTATCGGACGCCCGCACACATGCGATCAGACGCCGGGCAACCGCCTGCAATAGCCGATCGCCCACCGCATGACCCAGCGAGTCGTTGATGTGTTTGAAGCGGTCGAGATCGAGGTACAGCACGGCGAGCACGGCGTTGTGCCGCTTCGCCGCCCTCAATGTTTTGGTGAGCAAATCGTTCAGGAGCACCCTGTTCGGCAGATTTGTCAAGCTGTCGTGATGGGCAAAATATGCCAGCCGATTCGTGAGCGATCGCGTCGTGCTGACGTCATGAAACACCATGACCGCACCGACGATGGCGCCGCCCCGATCATGGATTGGCGCAGAAGAATCCTCGATGGGCAGTTCCACGCCGTCGCGTCGAACCAAGATACATGTGCTCGGTAGCCCCACTGTGGTGTCATGCAGGGCGGCCGCGGTCATCGGATTCCGCACCGTCGCGCCGGTTGCGGTATCAACGATCCGGAGCACCCCTTCGAACGGTTGACCGAGCGCCTCGGCAGAGGGCCAGCCGGTCAGTCGTTCCGCGACTACATTGAGATACGAGACGTTGCCCGCGACATCCGTGCAAATCACCGCATCGCCGATGGAATTCAGAGTTATCTGTGCCCGCTCTCTCTCGTTGAACAGCGCATCCGCGACATCCGCTCGATCGATGACCGCCGACAGCGTCTTGGGCAATAAGTAGTCGTCCAGCCGTTCCTTCAATAAAAAATCCTGGGCCCCGTGCTGGAGTGCCGCCTCCGCCACCGCTTCGTCTTGGGCGGTGCACAAGATCACGATGGGGATGGCCGGCGAGGCTGCATGAAGCCGATCAACGATCTCGGTGCCCGTCACATCAGGCACGGACAGATCGACGAGTATGACGGCGATACCCCCCATCTCGGCCTTCGATTGCCGGCCCACCGCACGCAAACGCTCCAGTCCGCGAGTGCAGGTTCGAACCCATGTAATTTCATAACGCTGGTTCCGCGATAGCGCATCGCGGACGGCATCGGCGCCGTGAGCATCGTCCTGAATCAATAAGACCTTGAATGGCAAGGGAGGCCTTCGTTGCTGATCATATGGTCAGGCTACACCCGGGCGCTGTAGGGGCGTCTGTACGGCATCGCACTGACGGGCATTCTCTCGAGGCTTTGCGTCGAGCGCCGACGGGGCCAATCGGGGTTTCCCGTACATGCAACAAAGTGCGGCAACGCACCGACGCATCCATGCGAGCCGGGTAAGGTGGGCGCATCTGCGATGACCTGGATTCCTTGAAAGGATTGGGATGATGAGCAATGAGTCACACATGGTTCGTTCCACGGCGCCGCACCTCTCGCTTCCTTCGACCTACAACGATTTTCTGTATGCCCCTGTCGGCGAGGATAAGAATGGAGTGTACCTGACCGTTCTTTCCATGCTCGCGCGCCAGAATTTGGATCCCTGGGAGGAAGCGGCAGGTTTGAGCCGGCTGCCTCGGGACGGCGCGAAGCAAAAATTGGTCTCGATGATCACGGCATCATCCGGCGAGCCCTCAACGACCGCTGAACTGAGGGCGGTCGCTGATCGTGTGCTCGCCCTATTGCCGGGTTGCGCCTCCATGGACAAATCGCGCGACGTGTCCGCGGGCGCACCGCCGCCGGGTCTATCCCCCGCCCGTTCCAAATTGTTGCTTATCGCGATCTACATTGGCGTGGTGCTGTTCGGTCAATGGATAGCGGCTGGTGCCTTTGAAAAGGCGCGGGTTGAAGGCGCTTCTACGGTAGCTGTTCCGTCGACACCTGGACAGATGGCTCCATCCGCGACAGCGAAGGATGGACCGGTCACGAGCTCTCAATAGACGGCCGCAATGGAATGCCCCGGGCATTTAAAGTGCCGTCGGCGTAAACGCTATTACAAGCGTCCGATCAGGCTCACTTCGGCAGCTTGTTCCCATTGGCCTTGAATTTTTCCCCGAGAGGCGTGAGCGCGCCGCCGCCCTGTGGATTCGTATGACAATCCCCACATGACTTCCCGGTCTCCTTGGCGAACTGCGTCGTCGCAGCGACGGGTTGAGCGATCAGCAAAGACGCCGCACCGGCAATCACCGCCGCGGTGGCGGTGCCGCAGACAAGGACAAACGCCTCTTTTGCATTCACTTTCATGGTCGATTTCTCCAAGTATGTTGCTGATTCCACCGGCGCGGCCTCGATCCGGTGCCTTTCCACGTTGGACTCCAATCCCATGTTTCGTCTGTGCGGTGCCGTACGGCATGGTTCATTTGGATTTCTGCGAATCCGCGTCTCC
The DNA here is from genome assembly GCA_963707765.1 of uncultured Gammaproteobacteria bacterium. Lineage (GTDB taxonomy): Bacteria > Pseudomonadota > Gammaproteobacteria > Steroidobacterales > Steroidobacteraceae > Bog-1198. Next base: position 274,263 of record CAVPQZ010000004.1, read on the forward strand.
TCCGAATTGGTAGCGCACCGTGAGTCCCAATTGGTTCACGTTGTCGTGGTAGGGTTGTACGCCGAGAGCCAGCAGATTCGGGACGGTCGACGGCCGCACGCCATCGAGCGCCCAGTCGTTGGAATTGTACTGCTCGCGCGTGTAGCGGACGTGAACTTGCAGCGCGGTGGTCCATTGATAGGCCACCTCGAGGCGAGTGGAATCGAGTTTGGTCCAGGACTGCGGAAACGCCTGCTGCTGGCCGCCGACCGTGGAATCGGTGTCTTCGTAGGACGGGGCGAGGAGGTAGTCGAGCGTGAGAGTCCAGCGCTCTTGCGGGACCCAACGTCCGCCGACGTCCACATTCCAAAACCGCTCCGTATCCGCGGCGAGCCACGGCGTCGTGTCGAACCCGGCGTTGCCATTTTGCAGATTGAACAAGCGCTCGTAGCCGGCGTCGATATAGGCGCTCAACGTCTCACGCGGCGTCCAGGTCAGCGTGGTCGACGCGCGCTGCTCATGCGTGGCTTGCAGCCCCAGCGGCGAGGAGCGGTAGTCGTCCTTGGCGATCGAGGCCTCGACCGACCAGGTCAGTGTCGCGTCGCGGCCCATGCGCCGGTGAGCGTCGAGAACACCCGGTCGCGCGGGGCATAGTCATACGCGAAGACCAGCGGGTTTTCCTCGAGCGGCAATGCCGCGGCGTCGAAGGACGAGGCCTTGCGCAGGCCGTTGCCGATCTTCAGCGTGAAGCTCAGGGGCGCGATCGGCGTGATCGTGGCGCGGCCCCAGCTCTCGGTGTTTTGAGTCCAGGTCACGACCTGCCCGGGTCCGTAGTGGTCGTCGCTCGAGCTTGCCGCCGACGCCGATCCTCAGCCAGCGCGCCACGGCATAATCGGCGCCGCCGTCGAGGCGCACGTGATCTTCGCTGTAGCGCGGCGTGAGGCGCGTTCCGCCCGGAAAGGTGTCGGTGACGATGTAGGCGATGGCCAGCGGGTGTCGTCTTGTCATCCCGGCCGTCATAAGTCGCGTTGCCGCGCAGGCTGAGTTTCGACAGCGGCCGGGAGGCCAGCCCGAGCGCGTAATGCGACAAGTGCACGTCGCCATCGAGCGATCCCGGCGTCCGACGCGGTTGCGCCGGGCAGCGTGCTGACGGGCATGAAGGCGGCGTTTTGCCGCAGCGTGCCGAGCGAAGCGGCGTAGGTGAGCGTGGTCGCGAACCAGGGCAGTTGCACATTGCCCGCCGCGCCAGCTGCTGCAGCGTGTTGCCGGGCGGCACGCCGAGACGCCCTCCGTCGAGCCCGGGACGATCGGCAGATAGGGATTCGCGAAGGTCAGCGCGCCGCTATCATCCTCGAACCAGGAGCCCGTATAAGTCAATCGCAAGCTCGCCTTGCGGCCCGCCCAGGCGGCACCGGTCTCGAAGGAGTCGGTTACGTAGTCGATGGGCTGCGGCAGCTGCACCGCCTCGGTCAGAAAGCTGGCGCTGGTGAGGTCGGTGCCGATTTTTTCCTGGCGCCGGAACTCGCCGAAGATGGTCCAGCCGGCGCTGGCGAAGTAGCGGCCCAAGAGTGCCACCGTGCGGCGATCGTAGCCGAGGTTCGACCGGCGCGAGACTCGAACCGAGCGCGCTCATGCCGGCCGTGCTGCCGGCCGCCACCCAGTCTGCCGGCAGGCCGAGATTCGTGCCGTTTCCTCGAAAGGGAGTAACGGCGGTGTCGTACAGGCGGGTGGGTTGGCCGTCGTAGCTCAAGCGCAGGTCGAACTTGCCTTCGCGCCCGCCCTCGATGTAGCCGTCGCGCGAGGCGAGGCCGAGCCGCTCGAGATCATAATCCGCGTAGGCGCCGTCGGCGCTGCGAACCTGCCCGAGGCGCCGACATCGGCGTAGGTGCCGCTGTGGTCGATTCCGGTGTAACGGCCGTAGCTCGCGTTCGCCCCGCTGGCGTCCAGGGCCCCGACCTCCGTCTCCCCCTCGGAGCCCTGCAAGAACGGGCACTGCGTGCACTTCCAGCCGCTCGTATCCGGGGCTGTGCCGTCGCCGGCGGATCGGCCGATGCCGCGTTGAACGCGAATGCCACGGTCAGTCCCGAGCACAAGCGATGCGTGGCCACGCCAAGAGAGTGTCGTCATGTTGTGCGCTACCGCATCAACGCGCGGCCCGAGGGACTATTCGAGCCGTGAACCTGGGAGTGACAATTGACGCAGCCGCCGGCAAGCAGAAATGCGCTCGGCATCCCGCCCGGCAAGCCTTGCGGCGTGTTCACGATGGACGGATGACCCGCGCCCTCATGGCACGTCTGGCAGAGAAATGGCGGACGCATCTTGAGAAGCGCCGGTTGGGCGGAACCGTGGGGATCGTGACAGTTGGTGCAGTCCTCGGCGACCGGCTGGTGCTCCCACAGAAACGGCCCGCGGTATTCGGCGTGACAGGTCGGTGCAGGTTTCGGTGACGGTGTTCTTGACGAGCTGCGCCGGCGCCGTCGAGCCATGCGGCGAATGGCAGGAGGTGCAGGCCATCTTTCCTTCGCGCAGCGGATGATGCGATGGCTTGAAGAGATCGGTGTGCTGCGCCTGGTGACAGGTGGTGCAGACCTCGATCTGGGTGGCCGCGGTCTGCACCGGATCTTTGGCCGCGTGCAGCGTGTGGCAGCTCGCGCACGCCACGTCGCTCGCGGCATGCGCGCTCGTGGCCCAATCATGCGCGGCGTTCGACTGGTGGCAGCCCAAACACTGCGCGTTTTGCTTGAGCGCCGGTGCGGGCGCTTTGGGACCGAAGTCGACCATGCCGGCCAGCGGGCCGCCGCCCGCTTTCACGTGCGCGCCGCCCGGTCCGTGACAGGCCTCGCACTGCAGGCCGCCATGACCGAACGGGCCGTTGGGGTCGTTCGGCCGCGCATGCTTGGTGCGGAACAAGCCCGTGACCGTCGTATCGCCGTGACACCCGAGGCAGCTGTCGGCTCCCTGCGGGCTGTAGCCCGGCGCGTCGGCGGCTCGGGCCGCATTCGTCGTGGTCGCGAGCGCGATCACGAGTGCAAACACTGCCGGCCGCGCGACCCTGCCAAGAAGGCGCCGCTGCGGGACGGCAACGCGAAGCGGCATCCGTAGTCTCATGCCGCGGCCTACTGATACAGCGCGAGGTTGTGCACCACCTTGACGTCGGCCAGCGCGCCCGGGCCGTGACAGATCACGCAAGTTTCCATGGACACGACATGACTGTTGACATCCTTCACGGCGGCGAAGCTGCCGCCGTTTTGCACCATGTGCGTTTTTTCGGTCGCCGACTGATGACACGACGAACAGGCCGCCGTCCCTGCGGTGACCGCGGTTTGGCCCGCCGGTCCGCTGTTGCCGACGCCGTTGACGTAGGTGCTGATGGTGGATGCCAGTACTGTCGAAGTGCTGGGATCCGGCGGGTAGTAGGTGTTGGCGTCATGGCAGCCGACACAGTTGTTGGTCAGTCCGGAGAAGCCGAGCGTGCTGAAATTATGAACGCTGCCGATGTGATACAGAATGTACGGCGTCCCAAGATCTGCGGTCCGCACTGCGCTCGCGTGGATGGCGTGGATCATGACCTTGAGATCCATCGATTGCTCCGCGAGGTGATCGGTGGGATCGGGATTCGCAGGCGTAATTCCCGCACCGATTCGTGCCACCACATCGGTCGCATTCGGATTGTGGCAGAACGAGCAGGCTTGCACGCTGTCGACACGATTATTGCCGTGGCCGTTCAGCTGGAAGTGGCAGGTATTGCAGTTCGCCACGGCCGCCACTTCGCGGCGCGGCACCGCCACCGGGTCGGTAATCGGCGCATAGGAGACCGCGTTGGGCACCGGAATTTCCTGGGCGCCCGTGCCGTCACCGAAGTCGTGCGCTGGATGGCCCTGAAACAGAATGCCCGCCGAGCCCATGATGTTCGCCGGAATCGCGGTTGGGAAGGTGACGGTGTAGCTGCCGTCGCCATTCGCCGTCGGCGGCGTGGCCGCGCAGGTGACCGGCACGCTGATCGGCTCCGCTGCCTCGCTGGTTACGCCGCTGCCCACGTTGGTGTAGTCGGTGGTGCTCCACGCAATGGCGAGGTTTAAGTTGGCCTCGCCAAAATTGGCGTTCGTACAGTAGGTGAACGGCTCGTCCGTCACCAGGTTCCATGGCTTGTTGCCATTGGTCGGATTGGTGACCGAGAACTGAATCACCGGCTTCTGGCCCGGTCCGGTATTCGTCGCTTTGATGATGTTGTAGGCGATCTGCTTTTGAAACACCATTTCCGGAATCACGTGCGCGGCGACCACCTGCAGCTGGCCGTTGTCGATCGTCGACGTCGATCCGTGACAGGTGGTGCATTGGGTGTCGTTGGCGACGATGTTCGCCGGGCTGTGGTTCGCGCCCGTGGCGAAGTTCACGTTGTCATGGCAAGCCCCGCAGGCCTCCATGTTCGGCACGGTCATGTAGTTTGCCGCCTGCGTCAGATTGGCATGGGTCTGCACGTGGCAAGTCGTGCAGTTGCGCGTATCCTGCGGAAACACCACGGTATTGAAATTGTTCAGCGACTCCATGTAGCCGACGATCCAGTAGCCAATACCCAACGTAGGCGTGGAGTTCGTGCCGTTCGCCGTCTGGATACTGGGCAGGCTGCTGCCGGTGTGGATCTTGTGGATCATCACCTTCATGTCCAGCGTATTGGCGCTGTACGGATCGATGGTGCCCGGATTGTGGCACATGACACAGTACTGCACTTCGACACGGGCACCGCCGTGCTCACTCAGTTGCGTGTGGCAGCCATTACAGGTGGCTGTGTCGACAATCTCGCGCATGAAGATGCCGGTAGTCGCGCCGGTTGAAGGCTGGAAGGTATAGGCCGCGTTGTTCGCCTGCGCGAGCCCGCGAATTTCGAACCCGACCCGATGGGTCAAGGTCGCGTCATAAACGACAGTCGGGATCTTCGTGATATCGGTCTTGAACGTGTATTGATAGGTGCCGTCGCCGTTGTCGACCAGCGTGCCGCTGGTAGCGCTCTCCACGCTCGCCTGGATCTGCGGCCCCGTATCGCAGGCGGCTACGCCGGCCGGGCATCCCAGGGCGGTTACGCTGCTGAAGATGTAGGAATTCCACTGGCTTGACATGCCGTCTTGGCCCGGCACAAGCTGCGCGATCGCAAGCCCTAAGTCCGCCGCCGGCAGACCCTGCAGGGGCGCGCCATTCTGGTCTTTCAGCTCGAATTTGACGACCGGCGGCCCGCTGATCGTGACGCCGGTGATTGTTCCGGTGATGGCGGTGGCGGTGCTGACATTGAGCGCCGACCCCGTGGTCGAAGGTCCTGTCGGTCCGGTCGCGCCGGCGGCGCCGGCGGGCCCGGCTGGACCGGTGGTGCCGCTGCAGGCGGCCAAAAGCACGCAGAGGAGCGCACCGCCGATGCATGCCGCACCTGGGCGGGAGCGGCGCAATTTGGGAATCCCGATTGCGAACGACATACAGCACTCTCCCAAGATGAATCCGAGAGTCAAATCCACCCCGCAGCCCTGTCGTGCAGAACCGTGCTCTCGGTTTTTGAGACTACTCAGCCTCGATGTCCGTCGTCTGTACGGAAACGCACAGAGCGCGGACGCGGGAAGCGGGTAGCATTTTTCGTCGCCCGCGAACCCGACTCATGACTTGGGCCAGCCGATCGGAATTGAAGGACTACTTATGGCTGCATCGAGAGGTTCGAAGTGAATTCGCCGGAAGCGGCCAACCGGGGGTTCGCCGCGTGGTTGTGGCGGCGTCCTCAGCGTTGGTTTCTTCTGGGGCTCCCGGCGGGTGGAGTGATCGCTTTCATCGTCGGGATCGGCTTTACGGGCGGCTTCCTGGGTGCCCTCCGATATACGGAGACCGACAAGTTCTGCACGTCCTGCCACGAGATGAATGCACCGTTTCAGGAGCTCAAGCTCAGCGTGCATTCCTCCAACGAGTTCGGCATTCAAGCAAGCTGCGGCAACTGCCACGTGCCGCCGGCCCTCCTGCCGGGGCTGTGGCGGCACATGCGGGCTTCCGTTGAGGTGTGGGGCCACCTGCGGGGCGAACTCGATACGCCCGCGAAGTTTGAAGCCCACCGATTGCAGCTCGCTCAGGGAATCTGGAAGGAACTGAAGGCAAACGATTCCGCCGAATGCCGCAGCTGCCACACCCCGGCCGCCATGGCGTTCGCCAAGCAGCCGCAGGCGGCCGCCAGCGCCCACCAATCGCTGCCAACGAGCGGCATGACTTGCATTGACTGCCATCACGGCGTCGCGCATACGCTTCCTCCAGAAGGTTGAACACTCCAATGCAACTCGCCAAATACGCCAAATTCCGCCAGGAGAAATTCGGCGGGGTGCTGTTCGAAACGCGCTCCGAGAAGGTCTTCTCGCTGAATCCCACCGCGGCCGCCATCGTGCGCGAAATTGCAGCCGGCTGCGATGAACCCGGCCTCGTTGGGCGCATGAATGACCGGTTTCGCGATTCTGGCGATTCCATCGAACGCGAAATCCGCGCGTTCACCGCCAATCTCAGGCAGCACGGCCTCATCGAGGAATGATGGTGAGCGCCGAGGCCACCGATCTTGCGTCCAAGCCCCTGATCCTCGGCACCGCCCCGGTCGCTCCCGGCTCCGGCGACTTGAGCGCCCCTCTCTACATCGCCTGGCAGGTCACGAACGAATGCAACCTCGCCTGCCTGCACTGCATCGAGGAAAGCGGCCCCGGGAAGGCGTTCCGCGACGAACTGAACGAGGCGCAAGTCTTCAGCTTTCTCGAGCAGGTGATGGATCGGCAGGTGCCCTACCTCTCGTTTTCGGGCGGTGAGCCGACGCTCCATCCGCTGTTCTTCGAGATGGTGGAATTCGTCTGCAGCCGCAACGCGCAGCTCAAAATTGAAAGCAACGGTCACGGCTTGAGCGTCGAGAAGGCGCGAGCGGCTTCAAAGGCTCGGCGTGAAGGCCGTGCAGATCAGCCTCGATGGCGCCTCGCGCGAGACGTTCAACCGCATGCGGGTGCGCGGCGATTTCGATCTGGCGATCGAGGGGATACGAAATCTTCATGCCGCCGGTGTCCCGGTCGAGATCAACTACTCCCCGACTCTGTTCAACATCCACGAGATCGGACTCGCCGTGGATCTGGCCTACGAGTTGGGGGCCTACAGCTTTTACACCGGCCGGACGATGTACACGGGAAACGCCGTAAAGACCTGGCATCGCCTGGCTCCGGCCGAAGAACAGTATGCGGCGTTCTTCGAGGTCCTGCGCGCGAAGGCCGACGAGTATCGCGGCCGAATGCGCGTGTATTACCACGAGATGGGGCTGCTGGAGGAGCTCCGCTACCGCCTGGATCATCCGGCCGCCCTGCTGATCGTGCTCCCGAATGGACTGGTCAAGCTCATCAACGCGCTGCCGTTCGTGTGCGGAGATCTGCGGCGCCAGCCCCTGGAGGAGATCTGGGCGAACTTCCAGCGCGCCTGGGCTGACCCGCGCGTTGCGAACTTCATCGAGGATCTGGCGGGCGATTCCCGCAAGACGTCGACGTTGCACCAATGGATCTACCTCTAACCGCACCGCTGCGCCGGCAGCACGGTCCGGGAGCTGCGCATGCGCGCCGCGCTGCTGCGGATCCTCGGCATGGTCCGCTACCGGTTCTTTCTCTACGCCGGACTCCTGCCGTATTTGCTCGGTGCGGCGTGGGCATACGGGATGGCCGGGATATTCGATGTTCGCGATTTTCTCGAGCGGGTTTGCGGGCGTCGTGCTCGCGGTCATCGGCGTGGAGGCATTCAACGAATATTTCGACTCGCGCATGGGTACCGATCGCGTCTTCAACCCGGACGACGCGCCTCCGATGTCCAGTTGGGTATTGTGGCTCGGCGCGGCGGCCTTTGCCGGGGCGCTGGCCGTCGGCGTGTATCTCTCGATCCGCGACGGGTGGCCCATCCTGGCATTCGCCCTTCTCGGGAGGCGTCGCGGCGATCTTTTATGTGGCGCCTCCGATACGCTGGGCCTACCGCGGCCTGGGCGAGACGGTGATTGCGCTGTCGTACGGGCCGTGGCTGGTGCTGGGAAGCCTCTACCTGCAAACGCGTGCCGTGTCGTGGGGTGCCCTCTGGGCATCGCTCGTTCCGGGCTTGCTGATCATGGCGCTGGCGGTGGTCAACGCCATTCCCGACTTCCACCAGGATCGCCTGGTCGGCAAACGCAATCTCGTCGTGCGGTTGGGACGGCGCCGCGCCGTATGGCTGTATCTGGCGCTGGCCGCGGCCGGATTGTCGGTGGTGGTGGGCGGCGTCATCGCCCGCGAGTTCCCGGCACGCGTGCCTGGCGGCACTTTTGGCGCTGCCGCTGCTCGTCGCCAGCGCGCGGCGCGCGATTCACACATTTGAATCGCCGCGACGGTTCGTACCGGCCATTCGCAGCATCGTCAGCTGTTACATGGTGGCCGTCGCACTTTTCACCGCGGGTGTCCTTTTCCATGCTTGGTACTGAACCGTTACCGCCGTACCGGATCGATAGCCTGAAGGCGCCGCTGTTCGTCTCCTGGCAGATCACTCGCGACTGCGATTTGAGCTGCGTTCACTGTTGCACCGGCTCCGCCCCCGGGAAGCGATTGCCGGATGAGCTCAATGCCGAAGAAGCGCTGGGCGTGGCGGAGGATCTGATTCGCAACGAGGTCCCCTATGTGATGCTGTGCGGAGGGGAGCCGCTCATCGTGCCGCACTTCCTGGCACTGGCCGAGAAGCTTGGGAGCGCCGGTGTGCAGCTCAAAATCGAAACCAACGGCCAACAACTCGACGGCGCGCTGACCGAGCGGCTCGCGGCACTGACCGTACGCTCCGTTCAGATCAGCCTCGATGGCGATACGCAGGCCGTATACGCGAGACAAAGGCCCGGTGCATCGCTGCACCAGGCGCATGCGGCCTGCCGGCGCGTCAGCGGAGCCGGCGTGCCGCTCGAAGTCACTTTTGCGCCGACTCGCCTCAACATTCACGAGGTGCGGGCGGTGATCGAGCGGGCCGGCGCGCTCGGCGCATTTCGCTTCAGCACGGGCCGGCTCATGCGCATGGGCACGGCGGCGCGCCGGTGGGAGAAGCTTGCACCGAGTCCCGAAGAGTACCGGACGTTTCGCGATACGCTGCGATTTGCCGCCGGCGACCCGGCAGGGGCAAAGATGGAGCTTTGCTACACGCCGTTTTCGGTGGCCGACGCGTTGCGCGGCAGCATCGCGGAGCCCCCCGCAACGCTGTTGGTACTGCCCAACGGGTGGGTCAAAGTGGCGGCAGCCCTCCCCGACATCTGCGCCGATCTGCGCCGTCACACGCTGGCGCAAGCCTGGGCGCGATACCGGTCCGCCTGGCGGGACGTGTCCATCTCAGCCGCCCTGCGCCGCGCGATCAAGGACGAGTCCTCCCATGCTGAATCCAACACTTGGCGGATGGCCGCCGTGGCAAACCACTGACCTCACGGAGACGTTTATGACTACCTCGATCCCAACCCAAGAATCCCACGACACGGTCCAGCCGGACGCGCGGACACGTCCACGCCGAGCGAGAAGGCCGCATGGGAGACGCCGACGATGGAGGACGTGTCCGAACAAGTGATGGCTCAGCCGTATATCCGCTTTACTTGAGAGAGCCCAAACCTTGCCCGTTGACGGCCGTTCGGTCGAGGCGTACGCGGCGCCGCTGTTCGTCGCCTGGCAGCTGACCAATCGCTGCAGCGCCCGATGCCTTGCCTGCTGCGAGGAGTCCGGTCCCGAAAAAGCGTGGAGCGATGAGCTTTCGCGGGACGAGGCGCTGACTCTCGCGCGGCACATAGCCGCATCGGAGATTCCGTATGTCGCGTTTGGCGGAGGCGAACCGCTTGGTGTCCCGCATTGCTGGGAAGTCTTTGAGGGACTCTCGAAAGCCGGGGTTGCCCTCAAGCTCGAAACCGACGGTCGCCATCTCGACGATGCCGCCGCCGACCGTTTGGTTGCGCTCTCGCCGCAATGCGTACAAATCTCGGTCGATGGTGCAACCGCCGCGACACATGAACTGCGTTCGACCCGGATCGAGCTTCGCCGCGGCGATCGCGGGCATCGAGCGGCTGACCGCCCGCGGATACGCGCCGCAACTCGTATTCGTCCCGAGTCGCCTCAACATTCATGAGGCGGTCCGTACCTACGATTTGGCGGTCGCGCTCGGCTGCGAGGCCTTCGTCACCGGTCCGATGATGCGCATCGGTCGAGCGGCGGCGGCCTGGGAGCGAATTGCGTGCAGCGAGGGGGAGTGGCGGCAAACCGTCGACCAACTGCGCGAACGGGCGCTGGCCGCCGGGGCCGCGACCAACCTTTCCATCTACCCCTGGGACATCCTCACCGAGATGGAAAGGCGGCGCGACAGTCCGCAGGCGATGCTGCTGATCGTGCCCAACGGAAAAATCAAGCTCCTGAATGCGCTGCCGTTTGCACCGGCGGATCTGCGGCGCGACTCGCTTGGCATGGCGTGGCAGGCCTATCGGGACGCCTGGCGCACGCCGGAGGTCGGTGCATTCATCGCCGCCTGTCGAGCCGACCCGCGCCTGCTGCGCCACGCCAATGAGACCTGGCCGATGCAGGGGATCGGCGCCACGCTGCGTCAAGGCATTTGAGGTGTCCGCAAGGGCCGACGCGAGCGCCCACTGAAATATCGGCCGAGAATGCGCAGCGATTTCAGTCATCCTGAAATTGAATACTCGCCGCGGCCAGAACAACTCACGCTTGTCGCAGACCGTCGAGATGCTGAAGCGCGATATCTCGCCTTTCAGCGCCTCGGCTGCCGCGCCCGCGTCGCCCTGGGCTATCCCGGCGTCGAGCCGCGCGCGCAAGTGCGCGGGCCGCGGCAATTCCCTCGGCAACGCCGCGCCCGCGCCGCCTCGAGAGTCGGCCGTGTTGCATTTTCAGCTCGTTGAGCCGCTCGGCGGCATCGTAGGTCGCGTCGACCAACTCCTTGCGGGTCATCCACTTCGTCTCATAATTGAGAATGTGTTCCCAGGTCGGCTGGATCAGCAGTTGGCGGTGCTCCTCCAGCGTGCGGGCGAACAAGCGGTATCCGAACCGGCTCGGGCTCCTCGAAACCCCGGCTGCCGGGGTCGATGAAGGGTCCCATCGGTGAAATGAAGCAGGAGAGCCGCTTGTCTCCCAGTTGGAACAGGCGTCCGCAATACTCGACGGTGTCGCGAACCGATGCGGTCGTCTGCGCCGGCAATCCGATCATGAAGAAAATATCGATCCGCGAGCAGCGCAGACTCACCGCTTCCTTGATGATTGCCTCCATATCCGGGGTGGTGTAGCCGGATTCGCCCTCCTGGGCGTCGCGCACCGCCTGCTCATGGCTTTCCGGGCTGAACTCCATGCTCCAGTGGCGGACGCAGCGATCGATCTCCCTGAGGAACGAAGCCGGCGGCAAGGCGAAGAATTCGAAGACGATATTGTTCGGGAGGTCGGCCTCGCGTAGGCGCTCGAGGACCTCGGCGGCGTGTTCAGGTCCGGCCATGAGCAGGTCGCCGACCAGCACGATGGGCCCATGTGCCAGGCGACAGATCGCTTGCATGTTGGCGACCAGGCTCGCCGGACTGCGAAACACGGGCTTTTGGCGCTTCGTCACATGCGTACAGCCGGTTTGAGAACTTCCGCAGGTCACGCACTCGAAGGCGCAGCCTTTGACCGTGAACACCGTGGTGATGGGGTTGCTCCACCAGCCATTGAAGGGCAGCGTGCTTTCCAGGTCCCGGTAACGCATCACCATCTCAACCATCAAATCGGGCCGCAGGTCCACGTAATCCAGGGTCATCGGCACGAACGTGAGGGGATTGACGTGTACCCCGCTGGCGCTCTTCCAGGTGAGATTCGGTATCCTGTCCACGGCCCTGCCGCTCTGGAGCGCGGTCAGCAGCCGGTGGAGCGGCGGCTCCGTGCTGTCGCCGCGCAGGACGAAGTCCACCTGCGGGTAGTCGATCAATTCGCGGTGAAAGTAGCTGGACGACAACCCACCCATGATGACCGGCACGTCCGGGAAAAATCTCTTTTACGATGCGTGCCACTTCCAGGGCGCCGTGGGCGTGCGGCAGCCAATGCAGGTCGATGCCGACCGCTTTGGGCTTCCGGCGTGCGAGGAAGCGGGGTACGTCGAACCGGCGGCTGTTCATCATGCGCAGCGCCAGATTGACGATCCGCACTTTCATGCCCCGATCGTGCAGGTAGCTCGCGATCGTCAGGAATCCGAGCGGATACATCTCGAACACGGTGGAAGACGGGACCATGTCGCTCACCGGTCCGTAGAGGATGGCCCGCTCCCGGAAATCGTACACGCTCGGCGCATGCAATAGCAGCAAGTCCGTCTGAGCGCGCGGGGTCCCGGACATGCGCCGCAATTATTGGACGCGAACCCGGATCAACTCCTCGCCGTCCGGATCGACGACATGGACCGCGCAGGCGAGGCAGGGGTCGAAGCTGTGAATCGTGCGCAGGATTTCGAGCGGCTGCTTGGGATCCAGGACACTCTGGCCCCGCAGCGCCGCCTCGTACGGACCCTCGACGCCCGCCGCATCGCGCGGACCTGCGTTCCAGGTGCTCGGTACCACAGCCTGATAATTGGAGATCTTGCCGTCGTCGATGACCACCCAATGCGCCAAGGCGCCGCGCGGAGCCTCCGTAAAGCCTACTCCTCGCGCATGCCGCGGCCACGTCGAGGGCTCCCACAGCGTCTCGTTGAAGGTACGCACATCGCCGGCCCCGATGTTCGCCATCAGGCTGGCGTACCACTGCGGCATCGCATCCGCGAAGACTTTGCATTCCAGCGTGCGCGCGGCGGTGCGTCCCATGGTCGAGAACAACGCCTCCAGCGGCAGGTCGAGTTGCGCGAGCGCCTTGTGAGCGAGTTCCTTGACCGGTTCGTTCCCGCTGGCGTACAGCATCAGCACGCGTGCCAGCGGTCCCACCTCCATGGCATGGCCCTTCCAGCGCGGCGACTTGAGCCAGGAATAACTGGCCGATGTATCCAGGTTTTGGTACGGCGGCTTGGGGCCCGAATAGTTCAATTTCGTCTCGCCCTGGTAAGGATGCAGGCCGGTATCCTTGCCGCCGCCGTAGTCATACCAGGAGTGGGCCACGAATTCTTGGATGTCCTGCTCCGCGTTGAGATCGACCTCCTCGATGTGGGAAAGATCGCGGCCCAGAATCGCGCCGCGCGGCACCAGAAAGGTCTTCGGATCCTGGCTGCCGGATTGCGGAAAATCACCGTACGTCATGAAATTTCCGACGCCTTCGCCGGTCTTGAACCAGTCCTTGTAGAACGACGCGATTGCCAGCGTGTCCGGCAGGTAAACTTCATCGACGAAGCTGCGCATTTGGTCGATGATCTGCGCCACCTGCTGCAGCCCGACTTCATTGACCGCAGTGCTGCCGGTCCCCTCCCCGCTGTGCACGCTGATTGCCGAGGGCGCGCCGCCGACCAGGAGGTTCGGGTGAGGATTCTTGCCGCCGAAGATCGTATGCAGTTGCGCGACCTGCCGCTGCCACGCAAGCGCATCGAGATAATGTGCCACCGCCATGAGATTCGCTTCCGGCGGCAGCTTATATAGCGGGTTGCCCCAATAGGCGTTGGCGAAAATTCCGAGCTGACCGGATTCCACCAGCTTCTTGACGCGATTTTGCGCATCGGCGAAATAACCCGGTGAGGAGCGGGCATAGCCCGAAATCGACTGCGCAAGCGCCGAAGCCGCCTTCGGATCGGCCTTGAGCGCCGACACCACATCCACCCAGTCGAGCGCATGCAGGTGATAGAAATGCATCACGTGATCGTGCACGAACTGCGCGCCGATCATCAGATTGCGGATCAGCTGCGCATTGGCGGGAATCGTCATTTTCAAGGCGTCTTCGACCGCACGCACCGAGGCGATCCCGTGGACCAGCGTGCACACGCCGCAGATGCGCTGCGCGAAAGCCCAGGCATTGCGCGGGTCGCGGCCCTGCAGAATGATCTCGATGCCGCGCACCATCGTGCCCGAGCTCGACGCCCGCGTGATCACGGAGCCGTCGAATTCCGCCTCGATCCGCAGGTGCCCCTCGATCCGCGTCACCGGGTCGACGACGATGGTTTGTGCGCTCATGGGCGGTTCCCGGCTCCGATCAAGTGGTTGGCCACCAGCTCGAGGAGGCTTTGCGGCGCGTTCTTCCAGCCGAAATGGGCTTTCGCATCGTCGAAGGTGCGCCGGCAGTCCGAGCAACTGGTCAAGAACGTCTCGGCGCCGGTGTGATCGATCTCGCGCAGCTTGATTTCCATCGCACGATAGCGCAAGGGCGCCGCCCTCTCGATGTCGACCACCCCGCCGCCGCCGCCGCAACAGAAGGCGAAGCCGCCGTGATCCTCCAATTCATTGAGTTCGACGCCCATCGCCTTCATGAGCATTCGCGGCGCATCCTTGACGCCGCCCTTGCGCACCAGCTCGCAGGGATCCTGGAAGGTTGCCTTGCCGGGTGCCGCTCTGGCGAGCTTCAGCCGCCCCGCCTTCAGCTCGTCCGCCAGGAATTCGGTGACATGACGCACCTTGAACGGCAGCGGTTTGCCGTACAGATCGGCCTCTTCCCAGCGCAAGGCATTGTAGGCGTGGCCGCATTCAGGGACCAGAAGGATCTTGGCCTTGCAGGCAATGGCTTGGTCGATCAGCCGGCGGCTGATGTCGCGCTGCCACTGTTTGCCGCCCGCGTAATAGCCGTAATTCTCCGCCACCAGAGCGTCGCTGCGAAACGTGCACGACACGCCGAGGTGCTGCATCACTCGCGCCAGCGCCGCGACCGCGCTGGGGTAATGTTCGATGTCGGTCCGCGGTATGCACAACATGATCTCCGCCTCGGGTTTATCGAGCGGTATGTCGACCGTGAACCGTGCGCCGATCGCCAAGAGTTGGTCGCGGTACGGCTCGGCGCTCGCTTCGGGCTGGCCGGTTGCCCGCTGGTGCGCCGCCTTTTGATAGAGTTCCTTCGGCGCGAGACCGGCGTCGAACATCGCGTGCCGTGCCTGCTCGATGAGCGCGGCCACGTCGATGCCCATCGGGCAGATCAAGCTGCAGCGACCGCACATGTTGCAGCTGTCGAACAGCAAATGCTGCCAGTGTTCCAGCTGGTCCGCCTTGACTTCGCGTTTCAAGCCCAGCAGCCGGTAGAGCGGAGCGAACGGGCTCGCCTCGCGTTTGTACGCCTGTTTGAACGGTTCGACCTTCCAAATCGGAGTGTACTGCGGATCCTCGGTGGCGATGTAGAAGTGGCAGGCATCGGCGCAAATGCCGCAGTGGATGCAGGACTCGAGACGGAAGGCGCTGAGCGCACCCATCTCCTGCGCGAAACCTTTCATGGCCCCGGCCACGCGAGCCTCCGGTGTCCGCACCTCCGCGGGCGCGAGATTGGCGGAGAATCCTCCGACGGCGTCGCTCATGAGGTCGCTCCCTTGCGCGCGAGTATGGCGCCGTTGATGCCGCGCGATGGAAAGATGTAAAACGCGTGCATGAGCTTGCCGAAAGGGAACCAGATGAGCAGCACATCGACGCTCAGGATGTGAAGCCCCAGGAGTGTCTGGTACGGCGCACCGATGTGCGCGGTTGCAGCGAGCCCGGAAACCAACACCAACATGGTGATGAACCAGCTGAAATAATCGTCGAAATTGGACAGCATGCGCATCACCGGGTGCGTCACGCGCCGAAAGAGCACGGCCAGGAACAGCGTCAAGGTCAGCACCGAGATGATCGTGATGATGCTGCTCGGCAAGCCCGGCCACGTGACGCCGAACAGGCTGCCGAGAAAGACGATGTGGGGCGTGAATAGCAGCACCACGGCGAACAAGCCGAGGTGATAGCTATAGCCGAGAGCCTCCCCGGGCCCGGTGCGGGCGATGAACTCCCGATGCGGCCACGAGCGTGAGCCGATCGATATGAGGCCGCCGCTCATGTATTTGAAAACCGAGGCGCGAGGTATGTCCAGATCACGGCGAACGCGCAGCAGCGCAAAGCCGACGATGCGCCAGACCACGCCCAGACAAAACACCGCGAGCGCCACTTTGAGTGCCGGGCCGCGTGCGAAGCCCAAAAGATCCATGATTAGCCTCCCTCAGGTGTGTTGTCGGCCCGTTGCTCGGTGCGGTGTTGGCGCAGGCGGCTGACGCCGGCCGACGCTACCCCCAGGACCGCGCCGGCGGACGCGGCGGCGCCGGCCAACTCCAACACTTGCAGCGGCCTGGTCTCGCCCGCCCTGCCCCATGCGGGGGCGGACAAAGGCGAATAGAAGCTTCCTTTGTCCCAAAATCCGGGCTCGGAGCAGCCGATGCACCCGTGTCCCGATTGGATCGGAAAACTCACGCCGCCGTTCCACTTGATGGTCGCACAGGCGTTGTAGGTGGTTGGCCCCTTGCAGCCGAGCTCATAAAGACACCAGCCGTTGCGTGCCCCCTCATCGTCGAAGGTCTTGGCGAATTTCCCCTGATCATAGAAGGGCCGCCGATAGCAGCGGTCGTGGATGGTATTGCCGAAGAAGACTTTCGGGCGCCGGTGTTCGTCCAGATCCGGCACCCGCCCGGTCGTGACGAATTGCAGCAGCGTGCCGGTGATCACCTCCGGCATGGGCGGGCAGCCGGAGACATTGATGATGGGTTTGTCTCCCACGATGGCGGAAACCGGCCAAGCGGAGGTCGGGTTGGGATCGGCGAAGGGAATGCCGCCGAAGGCCGCGCAGGTGCCGACGCAAACGACGGCGGCTGCGCCCTTGGCCGCCTCGCGCAAAGTATCCTCGGCACTGCGTCCGCCGGCCGTGCAGTAGGCGCCGCCGGCTCCGGTCGGTACGGATCCGTCCACCACCAACACATATTTTCCAAAGTTGTCTTGCATGGCCTTGGCCCGGGCCGATTCGGCGGCCTCGCCGGACGCGGCCATCAAGGTGTCGTTGTAGTCCAGCGAGATGGTGTTGAAGATCAGGTCCTCGATGGTGGGCGCAAAGGACCGGGTCAAGGACTCCAGACATCCGGTGCATTCCTGGAACGACAGGTACACGACGGATGGTCGCGGCGAATTACGCAGCTGTTCGGCCATGGCCGGCCCCATCCACGGCGGCAGGGCCATGGCCGATGCCACGGCGGTACAGTATTGGATGAAGCCGCGCCGGCTGATTCCGGCCTTGAGCAGCATCTCGCCCACCGTCAACTCGCTTGACTGCGTCATTGGTCCTCGCTTCGCGCCAGTGCGCCACCGTTGCGCCGCATTTGTTCGCGCAGCGCACTGGCCCCTGCGGCGATTTCATCGGACGCGCGTGCGAGAATTTCCGGCACCCGCGTCACCTCGAGCAGCTCAGCGGTCAGTTCTCCGTGTCGATTTCGGTGTTCAACCCACCACACACCCGAAATGCCGGTCTCATGGACGGTCGACACCGCGTCCGCGTTCACGGTTGCCCGCACTTCACCCTCACCGAGCGCACGTTTGAGTTCGATGCGGTCCTGGGGACTCATCGGCAGGCTGCGCAAGTCGATCGCCGCCGGCGTCTGGCTTTGGGCCAGCCGATCGAGCATTCCCACGAGTTCCGCAAGAATGGCGGCGACCCCGCCCCCCAATCCGAAGACGGGAGCGGCGGCCGGATCATCCGGCCCGGCACCGGTCGGCATCCCTTCGATCCGGACGGGGATTTCGCTCAGGCGGCTCAAGAATTCCTCCACCGCTCCAGCAGCGCTGCAGCCTGCAGAGCCGCTTGCGGAACGGCTTGCTCCACCGGGGTGGAAAGTTGCTCGCACCAATCGATGCGGCCGGGCTGAATGCACAGCAGCGCCCGGCGGCGTGGCAGGCAATCGCGGAGCCGCGCCATATCCAAAAGATCGATCAGGCCCACTTCATGAACCGATCGGCGGCGCGCGCTCGAGAGAAACGCGTCCATTGCCTTGTCTTCGAGCAGAAGGGTGCTGCCGGGCGGACGATGGATATCGCCGGCATCGATGACCAGCATCGAGTCGGTCGCCTCGACATAGGGCAGCAGGCTGAAGCTCAGTGTGCCCCCGTCGACGAAGTCGGCCGCGATTGGCCCCAGCTCGGATCGGAGCTGCTCGACCAACCGGACACCGGCGCCGTCGTCGCTCAACAGGACATTGCCGAATCCGAGCACCAGCGCGCGCGGCGATAGCGGGCGTGTTGGTCCGGTCGGGGGAGCGCCGGGTTGGGCTGGGCCGCATTCGATCGTACTCATGCCCCCACCGGCGTCACCATGCATCTTAGTTGAGACCCGATAAGCTGAACACTCCCGAGATGGGGCGGTCTGTGCGGCAACGTACACAGGAAACGCCTCGAATGCGCTACGCTCGGGGCCGTGCACGAGTTGTCCATCTGTCAGGCTCTGTTGACTCAGGTCGCCGCCATCGCGGCCGGTCACGGAGCCCGTATGGTCGAGCGGATCACCATTGAGGTGGGTCCGCTCTCCGGCGTCGAGCCGGCGCTCCTCGCGAGTGCATTCTCGGCCTTGCGTGCCGGCGGATGCGCGGCAGAAGCCGCTCTGTCGATCGAATCGGCGGCAGTCATCATTGGGTGCATGGTCTGCGGCGAGCAATCGACGGCCAAGCCGAACCGGCTGGTGTGTGCGGCCTGCGGCGAGTTCCGTACGCGAATCGTGGCGGGAGATGAACTCCGGCTGCGCCGCGTGGAGCTGCGAATGCCGCGGTCGCCGCCGCCGGCTCATTAAGCGATAAGGGAGACCATCACGATGTGCGATACCTGCGGCTGTGCGAAGACTCCCGGCAATGCACACCAACTCGAGGAGGGTCAGGCCGGCCACCTAGCGGTTGTCGACGTGCTGCAGGATCTGCTGGCCGCCAACAACCAGGTCGCGATGCACAATCGCGAACACTTCGACGATCACGGCGTGCTCGCCATCAACCTCATGTCCTCACCGGGCGCCGGAAAAACCGCGCTGCTGGAGGCGACGATCGTGGCGCTCCGCGACCGGTATCGAATCGCGGTCATCGAGGGCGACCTCGAGACCGACAACGATGCGGCCCGCATCCGCGCACACGGCGTGCCTGCGATACAAATCACGACCGGAACCGCCTGCCACCTCGATGCGCACCTCGTGCATCGGGCACTGCATGATTTGCCGTTGGCCGGGCTTGATCTGCTGTTCATCGAAAACGTCGGCAACCTCGTCTGCCCGGCAAGCTTCGACCTCGGTCAACATCGCAACGTCACTCTCTTGAGCGTCACCGAAGGTGACGACAAGCCGGCGAAGTATCCCGTGATCTTCCGCGCCAGCGATCTCGTCGTACTCAGCAAGACGGACCTGCTCGACGTGCTGGAGGATTTCGATCCGGCGCGCGCAGCCGCGGCGCTGCGAGCGCTTGGCCGCGACACACCGATGATCCGCACCGCCGCGCGGCGCGCACCGGCCATTGGCCCTTGGCTGGACTGGCTGGAACAGGAACTCGACGGCGTGGCGCCCGATCTCGCGCGGGCCGCGGGCGAATTTCGCCGTTGCGACTTCGATCGGGGCCTGATGCATGTGCCTGGCCGTACCCGTCCGAGTCGTTGCACTGCTCGATGATCAATGGGTGGAGATCGACGTCGGCGGCATTCGCAGCCGAATCTCGACCGGGCTGATCGATGAGGTCGAGGTCGGCGACTATGTCATCGTGCATGCCGGCTTTGCCATCACGCGCCTCGACGTCGAGGAAGCGGAAAAGACACTGGCCCTCTTCGCCGAGATCGCCGCACACCTCGAGGGGCCCGCTGATGCGCTATATCCGCGGATTCCGTGAAGGCGCCGCGGCGGCCGGTATCGCGAAACTGCTCAACGCCGAGGTCGACCCGCAGCGCGATTATCATCTCGATGGAATTCTGCGGCGGCCATACGCATGCCATCTTCCGTTACGGCGTCGAGGACTTGCTGCCCGGCAATATCCGCCTCGTCCACGGCCCGGGCTGCCCGGTCTGCGTGCTGGCAGTGCCGCGGCTCGATGCCGCCATCGAACTCGCCCGGCAACCCAACGTCACGCTGGTCAGCTACGGCGACATGCTGCGCGTGCCGGCATCGCGCCGGCGCAGTCTCCTCAAAGCGCGGGCTCAGGGCGCGGACGTCCGCATGGCGTATTCGGCGCTCGAGGCCTTGGACGTGGCTGCGGCTCATCCCGAGCGCCAGGTCGTATTCTTCGCCATCGGCTTCGAGACGACGACGCCCGCGACGGCCTACCTCATCCTCGAAGCGCAGCGCCTTGGGTTGCCCAATCTCAGCGTCTATTGCAATCATGTGGTGACTCCGGCCGCGATCCAAAGCATCCTCGACTCGCCCGAAGTCCGTGAATGGGGCCAGGTGCGAGTCGACGGCTTCATCGGACCCTCGCACGTCAGCGCGGTGATCGGCAGCCGGCCGTATGAATATTTTGCGGAGGAATACCGGCGGCCCGTCGTCATCGCCGGCTTCGAGCCGCTCGACGTGATGCAGGCGGTCCGCATGCTGGTAGGGCAACTCAACACCGGCCGCGCCTGTGTCGAGAATCAGTTCACGCGCGGCGTGTCTCGCGACGGCAATCTCAAGGCGCAGCGGCTCGTCGCGGAGGTCTTCGAACTGCGTCCACGCTTCGAGTGGCGCGGACTCGGCGAGCTGCCGTACAGCGGTCTGCGCATCAAGTCGGCCTATGCCGAATTCGATGCCGAGCGACGCTTTTCACTTGAGTTCCGACCGACGCCGGAAAATGCGGCATGCCAGTGTCCGGCGATCATTCGGGGAGTCAAGAAACCCACCGACTGTGCGATTTTCGGTACCGCCTGCACGCCTCGCGACCCGATCGGCTCGTGCATGGTGTCGGCCGAGGGCGCTTGCGCCGCTTATTACAAGTACCGCCGCGGCGCCGCGCAGGCGGTTGGCTGATGCGCATCTTGCTGTTGGTGCACGCCTTCAACAGCTCTGGCGCAACGACTCCATGTCGAGCTGACGCGGGATGGCCACACGCTGTCGGTCGAACTCGACATCCACGAGCGCGTCACCTGTGAGGCGGTGGACCTGTTCCGGCCGGACGTGGTCCTTGCGCCCTTTCTGAAGCGTGCCATTCCGCCGTCGGTCTGGCAGCGATGTCTTTGCCTCATCGTACATCCCGGGCCGCCGGGCGATCGCGGCCCATCGGCGCTCGACTGGGCCATTCTGCGTGGTGTGGACCGCTGGGGGGTCACCGTCCTGCAAGCGACGGCGGAGTTCGACGCGGGTCCGGTATGGGCCAGTGCATCGTTTCCGATGCGCACCGCCCGCAAGAGCAGCCTGTACCACCACGAGGTCAGCGAAGGCGCCGTCGGCGCCGTGCGGGCGGCGCTCGTCCGCGTCGAGGCGGCCCTAGGGCCGCTGTCCGAGCCAAGCGCGAGACCCGAACACGGCTGGCAGCCGCTGCTGCGGCAAGCACAACGCGCGATCGACTGGCGCCGCGACGATACCGCCACCGTACTGCGCAAGATCCGCTCGGCCGACGGCTTTCCGGGCATCGAGGACCTCCTGTTCAACCGCCGGTTCCGGCTGTTCGACGCCCATCCGGAATCCCGATTGGCCGGTCGCCCGGGTGCGGTCATCGCTCGCCGGCACCAGGCCATTTGCCGCGCCACCCTCGATGGCGCGGTATGGATCGGCCAGTTGCAACCGGCCGACGAACCGCAGCGCGGTTTCAAGCGTCCAGCGGTACTGGCGCTCGGCGCCTTGGCGGACGATTTGCGGAGCCTCGATGACGACCCGGATGCGGGCAGCGTTTCCTCACACCGGGAGATCCGCTACGAGGAACGGGGTGCGGTAGGGTATCTGCATTTTGATTTCTACAACGGCGCGTTGAGCACGGCGCAATGCGAGCGCGTGCGGACCGCCTATGCGCACGCGTGCCGGCGGCCGACTCGAGTCATCGTGCTGATGGGCGGAGCGGATTTCTGGTGTAACGGGATGCACCTGCACTGCATCGAGGCCGCCGACAGCCCTGCCGAGGCCTCGTGGATCAATATCAACCTCATCGACGATCTTACCCACGACATCCTGACGACCGACACTCATCTGACCATCGCCGCGCTGCAACGGCAACGCCGCCGCCGGCGGCGTGTTCCTGGCACTCGCGGCCGACCGCGTACTCGCGCGCAGCGGCATCGTCTTGAACCCCCACTATCGCAACATGGGCAATCTGTACGGGTCGGAGTACTGGACCTATCTGCTGCCTCGACGGGTGGGGCACCCACAGGCGCAGGCCCTCATGGCTCGCCGTCTGCCGGTGGGTGCGCCGGAAGCCCGCGAGCTCGGGCTGATCGATGACCACGCCGGCCCGGATACCCAGGGGTTTCACGCGCTCATCGAAGCGCACGCCGCGACGCTCGCGGCAGACGGGTTTACGCAGTTGTTGGCGCAGAAGCGCGCATCGCGAACGCGGGATGAGCGCAGCCGCCCGCTCGCCGACTATCGCGCCGATGAGCTTGCGCGCATGCGGATGAATTTCTTCGGCTTCGACCCCAGCTATCACATCGCACGCCACCGGTTCGTCCACCGTACACCGCACGCCTGGACTCCGCTGCATTTGGCACAACACCGCCGTACGGGTGCTCCCACGCGGCGCGAGTCAGCGAGTGCATGAGCGTCACGGCCCGCGGCATTTCATCCACGGCGACCGGGCCCGCGCCCGTGGCCCGGCGCTGGCGTATCGGAGGGCGCGTGCAGGGAGTCGGCTTTCGACCGTTCGTCTATCGGCTCGCCTACTCCTATGAACTGACCGGTTGGGTGCGCAACAACGGCGGTGAGGTCGAAATCCACGCGGAGGGGCCGGTGGATCGGCTTCGGGCCTTCGGGGACGCATTGCTATCGCGCGCGCCGCCCGCGGCGGCTGCGCGGCTGCGCGATGTGCGGCCCGCGCGCCGGGAGTTGAGCGCGCTCTTTCGAATCCTCGCCAGCACCTGCGATGGGAATCTGCATATTCATGTGCCGGCGGACCTCTTCACGTGCGACGAGTGTCTCGTCGAGATGCACGACCCCGCGGCGCGGCGTTACCGATACCCTTTCATCAACTGCACGCAATGCGGGCCGCGCTACACCCTGATCCGTAAAATGCCCTATGATCGCGCGAATACGACGCTCGATCGCTTCCCGCTATGCCGCGATTGCGCCGCCGAGTACGCCGACCCCGAGGATCGCCGCTTCCACGCCGAGCCGCTGGCCTGCGCCGCTTGCGGGCCTGCGCTGAATTGGCGCGACCGCCGGCGGGAAACCAGCGGCAACGAGCCTGCGCTGGCTGCGGCACTTGCCGCCCTGCGCGCAGGGAGGATCGTCGCCGTGCGCGGTGTGGGCGGTTATCACCTGCTGTGCGATGCGGCCGATGAGAATGCAGTCGCCCGACTGCGCGCGCGCAAGCGGCGCCCCGCCAAGCCCTTGGCGGTGATGGTGCCGTGGCGCGGTCGCGACGGCTTGGACTGCGCTCGCAGCTTGGCGCACCTGTCGCCGCTCGAGGCTGCCACGCTGCGCGGCTCGGTGCGTCCGATCGTACTCGTTTCGCGGCGCGCGCGGGCGCCGATCGCCTCGGCGGTCGCTCCCGGTTTGCGGGAACTCGCATTGATGCTGCCCTACAGCCCGTTGCATCATTTGCTGCTCGACGATTTCGGCGCCGCCCTGGTGGCGACGTCCGCCAACCTGAGCGGCGAGCCGGTGTTGATCGAGCCCCACGAAGTCGAAGTGCGGCTCGGCGATGTCGCCGACGGCTTCCTGCATCACGACCGCCCCATAGCCCGGCCGGCGGATGATCCGGTGTTCCGGGTCATGGCAAGCATCCCGCGACCCTTGCGGCTGGGACGGGGAACCGCGCCGCTCGAACTCGACCTGCCGCAGCCCATCCAGGTGCCCACCCTCGCGGTGGGTGCCTTCATGAAAACCACCGTGGCGCTGGCTTGGGGCAATCGTGCCGTCGTTTCGCCGCACATCGGCGACCTCGCGAGCCCGCGCAGTCGCGAGGTTTTCGCGCAAGCCGCGCGCGAGTTGCAGCAGCTCTATGGCGTCCATGCCGAGCGCGTGGTCCACGACGCGCATCCCGGTTTTCCCAACACACGCTGGGCACGCGACTCGGGACTGCCGACGCAGGCGGTCTGGCACCATTTTGCACATGCCGCCGCGGTGGCCGGCGAGTACCCGAGCGACGCCCAGATCCTGTGCTTTACGTGGGACGGCGTCGGCCTCGGCCCGGACGGCACCCTGTGGGGTGGCGAGGCCGTATTGGGCCGGCCTGGTGCCTGGCAGCACGCCGCGAGTTTTCGGCCGTTCCGCTTGCCGGGCGGCGAACGAGCGGCGCGCGAGCCCTGGCGCTCGGCGCTGGCGCTCTCGTGGGAGTGCGGCGATGTCTGGCCGGAAGGCGAGCACTTCGGCGGCTCCTTGCTGCGCAGCGCCTTCGACGGCGGCCTGAACGCTCCCCCGACGACGGCGGTCGGCCGCCTGTTCGACGCCGCCGCCGCATTGATCGGCGTATGCCTGCACGCGAGCTACGAAGGCGAGGCGCCCATGCGCTTGGAAACGCTCTGCCGGGAGGTCGCCCCGCCGCTGATGCTGCCGCTCGCGCGCGATGCGGGGGGACTTTGGCGTAGCGACTGGGCGCCGCTCGTGGCGGCTATGCGGGATGCCCGCCGCTCTCCCGCCGAACGCGCCGGCCTGTTTCACTCGAGTCTGGCTCGGGCATTGTGCGCGCAAGCGATCGCCGTGCGCGAGCACAGTGGGGTTGCGCGCGTTGGGCTTTGCGGCGGCGTGTTCCAAAACCGTATCCTGACCGAACAGGTTCGCGCATTGTTGACCGCCGCCGACTTCGAGGTCCTGATACCCGAGCGTGTGCCGATCAACGACGCGGCAATCAGCTACGGACAGCTGATCGAGGCCGCTGCCGTCCAGGTCATGAACTCATGAGGCCCGACCTAAGATGACGAACGCACATAGGTTTCGCGACTCGCACATCAGTCTCGCACACGGGAACGGCGGCCGCATGATGCGCGAGCTGATCGAGGAACTGTTCGTGCCCGCGTTCGCGAATCCGCTGCTCGACACCGGAGTCGATGCGGTATCGCTGCCGGTTCCCGCCGGCCACGAACTCGTCGTGACCACCGACGGATTTACGGTCCAGCCGATCGAGTTCCCGGGTGGCAACATCGGCTCACTGGCCGTTCACGGCACCGTCAACGACCTCGCGGTCAGCGGCGCCGTGCCGCGCTTCATGACTTTGAGCGTATTCCTCGAAGAGGGTCTGGAGATTGCCCAGCTCCGGCGCGTGATCGACTCGCTCGGCAAGGCGGCGCGCAACTGCGGCGTCGCGGTCGTCGCCGGAGATACGAAGGTGGTGGGTCGCGGCGACTGTGACGGGATCTACCTCGCCGCCACGGGTGTCGGCTTCCGGCCGCGCGGGGTCTGCCTCGGGCTCGACCGTGTGCAGGCCGGCGATCGCATCTTGATCAGCGGCCCGGTAGGAGATCACGGCGCGGCGGTCATGCTGGCGCGCCAGGAATTCGGCCTCCGCGGTGACCTCAATTCAGACGCTGCCAGCGTGCTCCCCCAGGCGCAGGCCCTGATGAGCGTGCCGCACCTGCGTTTCATGCGCGATCCGACGCGGGGCGGTCTCGCTACCGTCGCGCATGAACTCGCTCGGGCGACAGGCCTTACCGTGCGCTTGTCGGAGGCGAAGATCCCGGTCAACGACTCGGTTCAGTCGGTCTGCGAGCTGCTGGGGTTCGATCCTCTGTACCTGGCGTGCGAAGGCCGCATCGTCGCGGTTGTCGCGCCGGAGACGGCCGATTCTGCCCTGTTCGCGCTGCGCACGATGGCGCCGCAAGCCGCGCTGATCGGTGAGATTGCCGACGGTTCTTCGCAGGTCATACTGGATACGGCTTTCGGCGGGCAGCGGTCGCTCGATGAACTCGAGGACGATCCGCTGCCGCGCATCTGCTAGTGAACTCGCGAGCGCCATGAGGCGGGTTACCGCACGGCACCAATTACCGGACCCGATTTCGTCACGGCTGTGTGTCAGCGAACGGACGCGCCCCAGACGACGCCGTACCGTGTCACCCGATCGGCAACGGAATCATGTGAGGAGATCTGATAATGCTGCGCAGCGTAAAGACTTTGGAAGGGTTTTCAATCGGTGCCACCGACGGAACCGTCGGGAAGGTAAAGGATTTTTATTTCGATGACGAGGCGTGGGTCATCCGCTACGCCGTCGTCAACACGCACGCATGGCTCGGCCGTGAAGTGCTGCTTTCGCCTTACTCGATGGGCCAGGCGGATTGGGCGGGAAAGACACTCCCCGTCACGATTACCAAGGAGCAGGTCAAGAACAGTCCGGGCATAGACACCGATAAGCCGGTATCTCGACAATACGAGAGCAGCTACCTCGGTTACTACGGCTATCCGTATTATTGGGGTGGAATGGGCCTCTGGGGTGAAGGCGACTATCCCGGCACGATCCCGGCCGACATGACGCCCACCGGTTTTCGTGGCTACCTTCGAGCAGCGTCGGCGGGACGAAACGAAGACGCGCACCTGCGCAGCTGCAACGCCGTCATGGGTTATCACATCCATGCCCGCGACGGTGAGATAGGCCATGTGAAGGGCTTTTTGGTGGACGATTACCTGTGGTCCGTCCGCTATCTGATCGTGAATACCAGCAATTGGTGGGGCGGGCATGAAGTTCTGATCTCTCCTGAATGGATCCAGGCCGTGAGTTGGTCGGAATCGAAGGTCGCGATCGATCTCGACCGCCAGGCGATCAAAAACGCCCCTGAATATGATGAAGACGCGCTTCTCGATCGGGACGCGGAACTCCGAATCTACAAGCACTACGGCCGCAGCGGGTATTGGCAGGACCAGCGACCGCGCGCCGCCTAGCTTCAGGTGAAGGGATGGCCGCGGGTCGCGGAGGTCGCGAGCCATCCCGTCCGGTAAACTGGTCCACCCTGGCTGCGGGGATTCAACGGAGGGACAACCATGCGTGCTAATACTCGGGCAATGGCGTCGCTGCTTCAGCTGCTTCTGATCTTGAGCAGCGCTGCCGCTCTCGGCGGAGACGGCATGACCGTCACCATCACCAACAACACGACCAGCGATCTTCTCGTGACCGTAAACGACATGAACACCCATCCCGCCCAAAAACTGCTGTCGAGCGAAACACTCAACGGCTTTGCATCGGTCACAGTCAACCTAGATCCCGACGCCTCGGGACGGGGCCATTTGTCGTGGAGCGCGACTACGGTTGGGCGGGATATGCGCAGGTGCGGCCATGGCGACATGCCTGGGCTGAGCGACGGTGACACGGTGCATGTATCCGCCAATGAGGAGTGTGCGGCCAAATAACGCCGCTGTGTGGGTTCCCGGCCGCGGCCTCCATGTCGGCGCCCGGCCGCAGGGTCCTTGGGAAAATCGCCATATTTCGGCCCGGTCATGTCGGGTTTGGGGCTCGGGTTTCGATCTATCGATTAGAACCTGAGCTCTCACGATTGCTTGGCCCCATCGGGCAAGCATGGCCAACCAAGGAGTACGCCATGAATACGCTGCTTGCCGCCCCGCGCGGCGCCCTGCGCCGGTGGTTGCCGGCCGCGATCTGCGCCGCGTTCGCCACCGCCGCCGCAGCGCAGACGGAACAGGTGACGTTCAGCTTCAAAGAGAACACGACGGGGAATTCTCCTCGTGACAATGGCTACACACTCGTTCTACCGAACGGACACGTGATGGGCACCGCCCAGAACGGCGGCGACGGCGTGGATGGGGCTGGTGCGGGAGTCGTCTTCGAGGAAATCCCTCCAACGACCGCCAAACCCCATTGGCGCTACCACGAGATTTATCGTTTCCAGGGTCCGCCACAGGATGGGGCGGACCCGGCCGACGGGCTCACCAAGGGAAAAGACGGGATTCTCTACGGGCTGACGACCGAGGGCGGTGCAGGATCAATCGACGGCGACTATGGCTGCGGAGTGGTGTATCAGTTGACGCCGCCGAAGCTCACCGGCACTGGTTCGTGGGCGGAATCCGTACTGTACTACTTTCGGGCGAGCGACCCCACGGACGGTTGCGAGCCCAATAACACGCAGCTTCTGTTCGACAATAAAACCGGTTCCCTCTATGGCACGACGTTTCTTGGCGGAGGCACTGCGGGCGGTGGCACTCTGTTTCGGCTCGATCCCCCGACGCAGGCCGGCAGTCTGTGGAACGAAACGATTCTCTACCGGTTTTTGGGCGGATCGGATGGGGGTAATCCATCGGGCGGGCTGGCTGTGGCCGGCGACCTCGACGCCGGCACCATCTACGGGACTACCCAGAACGGGGGCTCATCAGCGGGCGCCGGGGTGGTATGGCAATACAATACCTCGACCGGCGAGATGACAACGGTTTACACCTTCTTGGGAAACCCCGACGGCGCGTCTCCCCGGGGCGGGGTCATCGGCCCGTTTCCGGCCAATCCTTACGGTTCCGACTTCTATCTCTTGGGCACCACGGCCGCGGGCGGCGGCAGTGCGAACTGCAGCGGCGGCTGCGGAACCGTATTCGCGATCTATATGCCCGCAGCGCAGCCCGTGACAGAGACGATCCTGCACGCCTTTCAAGGCACGGATGGCGACGAGCCGTTGTCCGGACTTGCCATGATCGGAGGAGCCGCCTGGGGGACGACGGAAAGCGGCGGCGGCAGTGCCAATTGTGGAGGCTTCGGTTGCGGCATCCTCTTCAAAATTCAGGTGTCCGGACTCATCATCCACACACTGAGCTATGTGCCTGTCTACAACTTTCTGGGCGGTATCGCTGACGGGGCATTTCCCACGACGGGGCTGGCAGGCGACAGCGCGGGCAACGTCTACGGAATGACCGAGATAGGCGGTGCCAGCGGTGTAGGGACCTTGTTCGAATACGTTCCCTGAGCGATCGGGTTGGGGGTCGCCGGCACGGGGCGGTGGGGTGCCGTATGCCCCGTTACTTCGGCGAATAAAACGTGGTCAAGACGGCCGTCACCGTCAGGACTGAAGCGATCAGCCCGTACTCGGCGGCAATGGACCGGTAGAGGGGAATCGCGGACTCCCCCGCGGCCAGCGCGGGCACAAGCCGCCATTTATTGAAGCCCGCCAGCAGCATCAAGCAAGCGAAGCCTGCGACTTTGGCCACCAGCAGCTCGCCGTACGGCCTGCGAAGTATTCCAAGGGACCCGGCAAGCATATACGCCATGGCGAGCCCCGCCACCAGAATCAATGGGACCAACCAGCCGGCTACGACGGAGAAGTGCTTGAGGACGTCGGCCGCAGCCGCCCGTGACTCATCGCGTACGACGAACGTCAGCGGCAGTAACGAACCGAACCAGAAGGCGCCCACGAGCAGGTGCAGGCCCAGCAGCGGTGCCAACACGACGCGCAGCGGGTGCGAGCTGGTGTGGCCCGCGAGCAGGAACCCCCCGACGGCAGCCGCGGCTCCCAGGCCGGCCCACGCGATCCCCGCCCGCGTGGGCAATGACAAGGCCACAAGGATCACGAGAAGTCCGGCCGCCTGCACCAGCGTGGAGGCACCCGACTTGGATGCCCATGCCAGGTGCTGCAAATCCGGGTCCAGGACACCCTGAAAATCGCCGGCCATTCGGGCGGCATCCAGACCGAGGTGCGCGATCGTCAAGGCCAGACCCACCGCAGCCGAAACGACGCCCAGACGCCGCGTCGATGTCACGTTCGTCACCCGCTTCCCGAAAGCCACGAGAAATAAGGCGGCTCCCGCGGCCTGAAAAATCGCGATGAACGCGAGCGCTCGCACTGCGACCGATAGGAGATCGGGGGGCATATCGGCTCGTGCCCGCGCCTATTTCCCTGGGGCAATGGCCGGTTTGGCGTCGCCGGAAATGGTGAATCTGATCGATCCGGACATGACGTGATTATCGTCGCTTGCGACGTTGCGAAACGTCAGCGTATAGACCCCCGGGGTCAAGGGGGGTGCCGGAATGAGGAAACGGTCGCTGGCGTTCTTCGGTAGGGATTCAATCTTCGTCGGGCTCGCATCGCCTTCTTTCTGAATTCGCAGTGCGGTCAAGCGGGCCGATTCCGAGAACACCAACAGAAAACGCTCGGGGAGAACCGCCACCGTACTGCCGTCGGACGGGTCTGATTGGACCAGATGGGCGTGGGCAAGCGCGGCGACCGGCATGACGAGCCAGCTGATGATCACCGCAATCCAAGAGATGTGCTTCATGGGGGTCGCCATTTTCTCGTGCCCTCACTGGGGCTTGGACCCGGCCGCGCGCGTCTTGAAGTACTCATCGTACCGCTGCACGAAGTCCTTCGACGCCAACGGCAGATGGCAGGCGCGACACTTCTGGTAGTCGTCCGCGGCGGGCTTGCCATCGGCGGTGAAGGAACCGTAGATCCATGAGCCGTTCTGCAGCCCCTCCGGCACACCCTCGGGGGTGCCTTTGATCTTGCGCATGACGAAAATGCGGACGATCGGGCCGGATGTCAGCTCGCCATTGGCGCCGGAGGCTGCCTCGTGGTTTTCCATGACGAAGGTCGTGCCGACCGGGAAGGGATCGCCCTCCTTGGCCTTGGCGCCGACGGAGTTCACGTACAGTTCACGCACCTGTTTCGCGTCGGGCCGCTGCACGTCCTTGAGAAACACGGCCCAGTGCGCGTAGTGCTTCGGCAGCGGAATACCGCCATCGTGGATCGCATCGGCGGCGAGCGCCACGGTCATTCCAAGGGCGCCGACGACAAACGTTGCCAACCGGATATTCATGGTAAGGGCCTCTTGATTCAGGATGATTTTATCAGTCAGCCAAGGCCATGGACATGTTTTCCGTCAGATAGTCGATCAGCGCCCGCACCGATGTTAGCCGATTTCAGGCATCGGAAGCTCGAGCGTCACCGCCAGACCCCCGCCTTCCCGATTCGTGAGGGAAATTCGACCCGCGTGGGCTTCCGCAATCTCGCGCGCGAGCGCCAAGCCCAGCCCGGTGCCGCTGCGCTTGGTCGAATAAAAAGGCAGCAATGCTTGCGCGAGCACGGCCGGGCTCATTCCCGTTCCGCGGTCGCAGACCTCGATCTGTTGCACGAGGCCGGTATTGGCAAATCTGAGAGTGACCTCCTCGGGGTTCCCGCCGGCCTCGTGCGCGTTCTTGATGAGATTGATGAGCGCTTGTTCCACTTGACCGCGGTCGAACCACCCCGCAGCCGCCGGAAACCTCGAGGGTCCGTTGAATACTGCGTGCCGGGCGAGATCTGCCGCGAACTCCTGCCAATCGACCTGCTCGGGGCGGGGAGCCGGCAGCCGGGCGAAGGCCGCATAGCTGCCAACGAAGCGATGCAAGTGCTCGGCTCGCTCAGCGATGGCGACAAACACCGGCTGCAGAGCCCCGCAGTCCTCCCGGCGGGCAATCTCGGCTCCCGAATGGGCTAGTGACGAGAGCGGCCCCAAGGAATTGTTCAGTTCGTGACTCAGCACGCGAATCAACTTTTTCCAGGTGGAAACCTCCTGGCGGGACAATTCGCGGGTCAAATGCTTCAGCAGATACAACCGATAGGGACGGCCCTGCAGTACGAACGACCGCTGCGAGAGATGATACGTTTCCTCCCGCGCGTCCAACTCGGCGGAAATCAAGCTGTCCCCGGATTGGTTCACGGCGGCCCTGAAGGCGGGCGGCGTGCGCTGCAATAGATCGGCGAACAACAGACCATTGAGGCTGCGCCCCTCATTCAGGACGCG
The DNA here is from genome assembly GCA_963707765.1 of uncultured Gammaproteobacteria bacterium. Classification (GTDB taxonomy): domain Bacteria; phylum Pseudomonadota; class Gammaproteobacteria; order Steroidobacterales; family Steroidobacteraceae; genus Bog-1198. The sequence goes on from CAVPQZ010000004.1 coordinate 305,948, forward strand.
ACGTGCCGCGAGATTGGCGTAGGCGATGCGGCCGTGTCCATCCGCCAATACCAGCGCCACCGGCGAGTTCTGCATGACGGTGTCGAGGAGCAATTCCCGCTGCACCAGATGGGCGCGTTGTGTGCGCAGCGCGGCGGCCAGTTCATTGTGGGCCGCCATCAGCTCGCCCAGCTCGTCATGCCGCCGCACCACCAGCGACTGGCTGAAATCGCCTTCGCGGTAGCTGACCACGGTGCCGGTCAATGCGCGCAGCAGCTGCTGCAGCGGCCGCAGCACCCGTGAGGCCAGCCCGTACGCCGGGAGCGCTGCGAGCGCAACGACCAGCAGCCAGCTCCAACCTGCACTGCCGATCCAGTGCGCCATCGATATGCCCAGGCCGGCCGATACGGCCGCCACGAGCAGGAACAGAAGTCCGAGCTTGTATTTCACGTCCGCATTATTTCAACTTCGTATGCTGAAGCGATCCATGCGCCGGTAAAGGGCCTGGCGCGACAGACCCAACGCTTGCGCCGCCCGGCTGACGTTGCCGCCCACATCCCGCAAAGTCGATTCGATCAGCTCGCGGCTGAGCAGCATATCAGCGCCGCTGCGAGCGTCGGACTCGCCCGCCGGACGTTGGGCGACTGACAAGTTGAGATCCGCGGCGCTTACAATCCCCGGTTGCGACATGAGTTTCGCCCGCTCGATCGAATTGCGCAATTCACGCACGTTGCCGTTCCACTCGTGCGCCTGCAGGGCCGCCAGTGCATCCTCGCTCAGCCGCCATTCCTTCCCCAGGAAGTGGCGGGCTAGCGGCACGATGTCGGCGGGCCGTTCGGCCAATGGCGGCAGGGAGATTTCGATGACGTTGAGGCGGTAGTACAGATCTTCACGAAACGAGGCCGCCCGGATGAGGGCGGGCAGATCCGCATTGGTCGCGCTCAGGATTCGAACGCGCGAACTGCGGGTGCGGCTGGACCCGAGCATCTCGAACTGACCGGTCTCCAGGACGCGCAGCAGCTTGACCTGTCCCGCGAGCGGCAGGTTGCCGATCTCATCCAGCAGGAGCGTGCCCCCGTTGGCCAGTTCAAAACGGCCGATGCGGGAGCGAACGGCGCCGGTATAGGCGCCCGCCTCCGCCCCGAACAGTTCGGCCTCGATGAGCTCCGCGGGGATGGCACCGCAATTGACGGCGACGAACGGGCCGTCGCGCACCGCCGAATTGGCGTGGATGATCTGCGCGATTCGCTCCTTCCCCGCGCCGTTGGGTCCCGTGATGAGCACCGGCACGTCCGCACGGGAGACCCGGCACGCAAGTTCCACCGCCCGCTCCATGGCGTCCGAAGCAAAGACGACATCGCAAAGATCATATTGCCGCGCGAGCCGCTCGCGCCGCTGGATGATCTCGCCCTGCAGCCGGTCCCGCTCGCGGGTGGCCTCCGCGAGCTCCAACAGGTTCTCCACCGTGGCCAGCAGCTTGTCGTTGTCCCAGGGCTTGCCCAAGTAATCGGCCGCGCCCGCCTTGACGAGCTGCACGGCGGACTCCAGATGGGTCCACGCCGTCAATAGAATGACCGGCAGATCGGGCCGCTTGGCACGCAGCGCCCGGAACAATGCCGCGCCTTCGTCTCCCGAGGTGGTGTCGGCCCGAAAATTCATGTCCGCAATCACCAGATCGATGCGCTGGTCCGTCATTTCAGCGAGCCCGCGCTCGGGTGTCGTGGCGGAGACGGTGCGGATGTCGTGCAACTCGAACAGCACGGCCAGCGCCTGGGCAACGGCCGGGTTGTCATCGATGACCAGAATCGTACGCATGGTGCGATATTAGCGGCTGCCGGCGCGGGTGACCGGCATTTATGCCCCGCGCGTTGCCAGGGCTGGGGCAATCGCCGCGGCGCGCAGCGCGGGCCAGAGCGTCGCGAGCTGCCCGAGCAGCACGACGGCGGCGGCGCCGACGATGGCATAGGTCGGGTCCAAGCGCGCCATCTCGAAGCTCCTGATCATCCAGGTGTTGATCACGACGGCGAGCCCCACGCCAAGGACGGCTCCGGCACCGGCAATCAACAGATTTTCCGTCTGGAAATGGCCGACGATGGCGCTGCGCGTGGCGCCCAACGCGCGCCGGATGCCGATCTGACGGCGCCGTTGGGCCACCCAATAACTGGTCAGCCCCACGATGCCGAACGCGGTTACCGCCACCAGCGCCGCGCAGACGATCGCCAGGATGGTGGCCAGCCCGCGATCGTCCCGGTAGTCGCGTTCCCGCCATTCGGCGAACGATCCAACCTTGCGCAAGATTCGCGCCGCGTGAAGCTCGAACAATCGCGCTTGTGCCGCCCGCATCGCTGAGGCCAGATGTTGCGGTTTTGCCCGCACCACATAGCTCGCGGACTTGTCCACGAATCGGAAGGGCTCTAGGACTGAATACTCATAGGTGCCCGCGTAGCTGGTTGAGGTCCAGGGCGCCGCCAGCTGGTCGACCAGGCCCACGATCGGCTCGCCCCGGTCCGCGTATTCTATATAGATCATTTTACCGAGGGGATTTTCGCCGGGAAACAGCTTGGCGGCCAATGCGCGCGTCACGATGACCCCGGGCGGAATGGGTCCTTCGTTGCCGCCCCGCTCCGTGACCTCCGCGGCGTTGAACGCCCGGCCTGCCACGAGCTTCACCCCCAAAGTCGACAGCACGTGTTCATCGCCGAAGTAGGTCGCCGCACTGGCGGTCTCGTCGGGTTGATTGGGACGGATGGAAACTCCCTGCATCCAGCCGCCATTCTCCAGTGGATAGGATGACGTCACGTAGGCGTCTTGTACGTCCGGCAGCGCGCGCAGTGCCTCGACGTCCGCGCGCGCGAGGGCCGACATATCGGCAGGGGTTCCCACCCATTCATTATCGATCGTGAACAGATTGGCTTCGTCCGTGCCCGTCGAACGACGGCTCAGTTGAAGTCGCTGGTCGATGATGAACAAGGCATTGGCCAGGATGGCTAGCGTGATGGCCATCTGCAGACAGATCACAATGGCCCCAACCTTGTTGCGGCGCATCGCGCTGAGCATGGGGTGTAGTCGCACGAGGATTCTCCTTCGTCTATTGAACCTTCAACTGCCACGCCGGCTGAATCTGCGCGGCACGCCAGGTCGGATAAAGACCGGCCAGAACCGTGGCGACAACCCCCAGCGCCAGTGCAATGAGCACATCCTGGGTATCGATACGGGTCAAGGCCGCCATCGACGCCGACAATAGGATCCGCAGGCCACCCAGGCCGAGCCCGGTCAGTGCGAGCCCGACGAGGCCGCCTGCCAATCCCACGACCGCGGCCTCAACGAGGCATTGCAGGAAAATCGCCCGGCGATCGGCACCGAGCGCGCGACGCACGCCAATTTCGCCCGCCCTGCCGACGATCTTCGCCAACATGAGTCCCATGGCATTCAGCATGCACACCAGCAGAAAGCTGAAGGAAACCAGCACCAGGATACGGACTTCGTCGGATACCACGTGCTGGTAGACGAGCCACTGACGCACGTCGCGCAGTTGGGTGTGCGGGGGCCAATGAAAACGGCCCGCCCGCTCCTGGTCGGCCGCATAGTTATGTAGAGTATTGCGGTAGCGGGCGACGGCCGTCGCATCCGGCAGTTCCACCCAGAGCGTGGTCCATATGCATTCGGAACGCAGGATGCTCTCCCAGCCGGCGGGCTCCTCCTGGCAACTCATGCCGCCCGCCGTGGTCATGGCGGCGGCGATGGCCCGGGTGAACGGCAGATACAGGTCGTCGCCGCTGCGGAACTTATTGGAGTTGTGAACATCGTAGAACCTGGGCACCGGGTCCCAGGAGTCGAGGACGCCGACTATCCGATACTCGTGATTGTCCAGGTTCAGCGTCTTGCCCACGCTGTTGGCGCCGCCGAACAATTTGTCATTGAGCTGCCGGGAGATCACCACGACCTCGCCGTGCGCCGCATCGTCCGAGGCTCCCCAACCCGTACCGAAGCGAAACGGAACCTCGAACATGGGGAAGAAATCGGCATAGGTGGCGCGACCCTGCACGAGAAAAGGTTTCATATGCACATCGGCCGGCGTCAGCGCGAGCGCCGTCACGTACATGGCGCTCTGTCGTTCGGCCGCGTGCGCGTTCATCAGTCCTAACGCGTCGGTATAGCTCAGCATCGAGTCGAGCCCATCGCTGCTCGGATGGGTGCGCTTGATCGCCGGCCCCCAATTGTCGACCTGCACCGCGAAGAGTCGGCTGGACTTGCGCGGTATCGGATCGCCGCTCATGGCGCGAAATACCGTCAGCGTCGTCATGGAGGCCCCGATCCCGACGCCGATTGCCGCGATCATCAACGCCGTCAGCATCACATTGCGCTTCAGGCTGCGGAGCGCCAGTTGCAGGTAATAGCCCAGCATGTCGCTCTCCTAAACGTGGGCGTGAGCGCCCGAGACGAGGCGCGGTGGGGCCATCAAATCGACCACCTGTCCGTCGACGATGTGCACTTCGCGCTGCGCGCGGACCGCCAATTCCGGATCGTGAGTCACCATGACGATGGTTGCCCCATCGCGGTGCAGCTCTTCGAGCAATTCCATCACGCCGCGCGCCATCTGGGTATCCAGATTTCCGGTGGGCTCGTCCGCCAGCAGTAGTCTCGGCGAACCGGCGAGTGCACGTGCAATCGCGACTCGTTGCTGCTGGCCGCCCGACAGCTCCGCCGGAAAGTGCCGCGCGCGCGCCGACAGCCCGACACGCTCCAGCGACGCGCCGATAAGGCGCCGCCGCTCGGGGCCATTGAGTCCACGGTAGCGCAGTGGAACGTCAATGTTGTCCGCCACATTCAAATCCGGGATCAGATTGAAAGCCTGGAAGATGAAGCCGATTTTTTCATTGCGAAGTCGCGAGCGCTGTTTGTCGGCGAGCGCGCGTACGTCCACGCCGTCCAAATGATATTCGCCGCTGCCGAAGTCCTCCAGCAGACCCGCAATGGTCAGGAATGTCGTCTTTCCGGACCCCGAGGGCCCGGTCACCGCCACGAACTCGCCTTCGGCGACGTGTATCGAGAAATCCCTCAGCGCGTAGGTTTCCACGACCTCCGTGCGGTAGGCTTTGGAGAGACGTATCATCTTGAGCATTGGTGTTGTCCGTTCAATGAGTGAGTATCACGCGATCGGCGGCGTTGAACGCATCGGTGCCGTTGGTGACGATGCGATCGCCCACCGCGAGCCCTTCGAGAATCTCGACCTTGGCGATGCTCGAGGCGCCCAGACGCACCGGCCGGCGCCGAGCGAGATCGTCCTGGAGGACATAGGCGAATCCGCCGCCATCCTGATCCACGAAGCTGCCGCGGTCGACCATCAGCACATTCTCGCGCCGATCAATCAGGATCCGCACCGCGAGGCGCTGATTCTGGCGCAGCGCCGCCGGTTTATCATCGGCGAACTGCACCCGGGTGGTCACCTCGCCATTCACCACCGCGGGCGCCACCCCGCTGACCGTGCCACGCCAGTGCCGCCCATCGCCCTCCAGGTCGGCCTCCATTCCCGGCTTGAGATCCCGCGCCAGGCTTTCTGCGATCTTGATTTCCACCTCTAGGGCGGACAGATCCACCACGGTCAGCAATGGGGCATCCTTGGCCACACTGGCGCGATCCGCGACCTGCACTTGACCGACCTGGCCGTCCACCGGGGAGCGCACGTGCAGGCCATCGACCTGACGCCGCACATCCTCGACGATGTATTGTTGCCGATCGAGCAGCGCCTTCTTGGTTCCGACATCGAACCGATTGAGTTCCGGCTGGCTATCGTAGATGATCTTCGCTTGCGCAAAGGAGTATTGGGCCTTCTCCAGGGCATCTTCGGCGCGAAGCGCCTGAAGCTCGGAGTAGGCGCCCAACTCGAATGCCTTGCGGCTCCGGTCCCTCTCACGCTGTGCGGTCTTCTGGTCCACTTGAGCCTGTTGGTAAGAATCGTGCAATTGCATTAGAGTGTGTGCGGCGTCCAGCCGGGCGCGCCGCCAATCGATGCGCAGTGCCTGCAAAGTGGCTTCCTCCTGCGAGAGCCTTGCCGTCAGGTCCGGACTGTCGATGATGGCGAGCTCCTGGCCCTTGGCCACCGAGTCGCCGGCGTGAACCCTGAGCGTGACGGTTCCAGCCACGTTCGCGTAGAGTGTCGGACTCACGGCCGCGACGACCTGGCCGTCCGCAGCCACGTCGCGCACGAAGGAGCCCCGCTCCACGGTGCTCACGGTCACCCGTTCGCGCTTGACCGAAAAAGCGGCGCCCGATACCTTGTTCAGGGAGAAGACGAGCGCCGCGATGCCGACAACGGCCGCCAGCACGGCCACCGCGAGCGTGCGATGGCGCCGCAGCCGAGGCACCCGTTCCACGGGCCGATCCTGGCCCACCGTATCGCGCATTTTCAAGTCGCGCTCTCCACCAACAACCCGTCGATGGCCTCCAGATCATTTTCACTCAGGCGGCCCGCCTCCAGTTTGAGCGTCAACACATTGGTCAGGTAGTCGTAACGATCCTGGTTGTAGGCACGAATTGCCGCAAAATAGTTCACTTGGGCGTTGAGCAGATCGAACTCGGTGCCCGTGCCGAACTCCACGTTGCGCCGGCTGGCTTCCACCGCATCGCGTCCGGATACCACGGCGCGCCGCGCCGCGTTGATACGGGGGACGCCGCTCGCGATGTTGCGAAAGGCCGCGCGCGTCATTCTCTCCGTGTCGCGCTGCGCACCCTCGAATTCCGCCTCGGCTTGGCGCTGGAGAGCCCGGGATTGGCGCACCGCCGATGCGACTGCTCCACCCTGCAGCAAGGGCCAGCTGAATGAGATCCCGACCGTATCCAAGGTCTGATTCCCGCCCAGCATCTCGTTCTGCAATAGCTTGGAGCTGGCGCCCGTCAACTGCACCGTTGGCAGCGCGCGGCCGCGCTGCGCCGAGATGTCGCGCGAAGCAGCCTCCACCTTGAGCTGTGCGGCGCGCACGGCGAAGTTGTCGCGGAGTGCGAAGCGTACCCACTCGTCAACGGCGGCCGGTTGCGGCGCTGATAGCGGTATGTCCTCGCGCAGGGGAGCGACCCGGGCCGCGGGGGTCCCCACGATGGCCGTCAACGCGAGATTGGCGTCGTCAAGGGTGTTTTGCGCATCGATGACGCTCTGTTCGGTGGCATCATAAAAGGCTTGGGCCTGAGCCACGTCGCTGTGGGGGCCAACACCGGTTTCCTCCCGGGTCATGGCCTGTTTGAGCAACGCCGCAAAGGCGTCCCGCTCTCCCCTATTCGCGGCGAGCTGATCCGCTGCCGATAGGATCGCGAAATAGGCCTGGGCTACGCGCAGCATCAGGGCCTCTTGCGCTCCCTGGTACGACGCCTCGGCGGCGGCTGCCTGAAAGTCCGCCTCCTTCAACAGGTTGAATGATTGATAGCTCCATAACGTCTGCGACAAATTGAGCCCCAATCCACGAGCGGTTCCGACGCAGCGCTGAGACCCACTGTCGGTCGCCGAGACGCAGTCCGCACTCTGGGCCTGCGCCGGATCATATCCCGCGCGCTCACGGGTGGCCGAGGCGCTTGCCGTCACCTGAGGAAGCAGGGCCGCCAAGGCCTGAGGGCGCGCTTCCACCGCCGCATCGCGCTGATAATGCGCGGCCTGAAGGGTGGCATCGCGCGCCCGTGCGAGCCCATACAGGTCCTTCAGGTCGTTGCCTTCGGCTCGCTGGGCGCTCGACAAGACCCCGATGAGGGTCAAAGAGAGAGCCGGCATGAGGTGGTTGGAGGTCAACATGGGTTTCTTGATACCTTGAAGCAAACTCCGTGCCATGGGCCGGTAAGGCTCCTTTCACGGATTTTTATCGGCATTCTCGAGCGCCGGGAGACGCCAAAGTGTCCGCGGACAGTGTCCGCGGACGCAATCGGACATGGGCGCGGAGCCGTTCGACCCGCCCACCGGCCGCGCAAACGGTGCTGCCCCAGGTGATCGACCAGTGCCATCTGCCGTCCAGCCTGGATATCTTCCACTTCTCCGGCTGGCCGTTTCTGTTGCTAATCGCCGGTGCTGCCTCGCGCGGCCGTCCTTACCGCAGCGGCCGGAGCCGCATCGCCGTGACGGCGCTCCAGCACCGTCATGCGGGCCGCCACGACCTCCGCCATCGACTTAATCTCGGCCATTACCCTCGCCTGAGCGGCAAGCTGCGCCTTCAATTCCGCGATCTCGGCATCCTTCCCCTTCATCTCTGCGTCGAGCGCCTGAATGGCAGCGAGGGTGACGCCGGCGACATCAGTGAGGTTGATGTGCGTGTCGTCCGCACCGTCGAGTTTGAACGCGGCGTGGAAATCCTGCGCCATCGGCCCGATATGCCGCCGGGTCAAATCGCTCTTGAAGTCCCAGGACGAGATCGGCAATCCGCTCACCAATTCGAGGATCGCTTTGCTGTCGATGGGGGCGATATGGGTCTTGGCGTTTCGGTCGCTGCTGGTGGAATAGCTGGTTGCGGTTACGGGACCATCGAACGCGCCGGCCCATCCTGAAACGCTGGATCCAAACACGCCGATCCCGCCCCCATGATCCTCGCCGATGACGGCATAACTGCCGGTGGAATCGCCCCATAGGCCGTAGCTCGTGCCGCTGATCGCCCGCAGTGCCACGCCGCTGGCCGAGTACACGTACGCGCCATAGCCGGTGGATGCCTGAGCGGCATACAAAGCGACTTCGCCGCTCGTGGTCTGCGCGTAGACGCCGTAGCCGGAATCGCTGTGGCCGTAGACACCATTTCCGGAACTGCTGGAGCCGTCCACGCCGTTGTAACTACCGCTCGTGCCGGAGACTCCCTCCCCGTCGGAGCTGGAACCATAGATGCCCACCCCCCCATCGCTGCTGCCAGAGACGCCGTAGTACCCCAAGCCGTAGACGCCGATCTCTCCGCCCTGGCCCTCGACGCCCACGCCGAGGTTGGCAGTGACGGTGTTGGAGCCGTAGATGACCGGTGCGTTGTTGTCCGTGTTGGTATTGGTCGCCAGAATCGCGGAACCGGTGCCGCTCGTCGTGGCGAACGCCGCGGCCTGCGAACTCGTCTTGTTGGTCTCGGCGAAGTATCCGGCGCTGGATACGGTTCCTGTGTTCTTGCCATAGATGCTGGGCCCTTTGCCGCCGCTTTGCGCGTAGACCGCGCTGTTGGCGTTTGCGGCGTTGGTCAACGCCGAACTCAGGCCGCGGCCGGTCCCGCTGTCGCTGATCGCAAGCGCAGTCGCCGCGCCGGCGGACGTGATCGTGACCGGCGGCGCGAGCGCCGTGTTGGGCGAGACGCCGCCCGGCGATGCGGCAAACGGGTTGATCGCACCGAAGCTCTCGGCAGATGAGGTCGATCCATCGTTATCGCTGACCATCGGTATTGCCGGCGTCTCAATCTGCGGCACCTGTGGGGGCTTGATCTGCTTCTTCGCTTGCGGCGCCGGGGGTGCGGGTTCGGCCGGAGCCAATGGGCCGCCCGATGCGCTCGACGCGATCAGCGCAGCTGACACCGCCAAGGCCAACTTCATCTTTTGCGTGTTCATACTCTGCCTCCGTAAGAATTCTTGCGCCGCGAGAGCGGTTGATATTTTGCGGGATGCCTTCCCCGTCCGAATCACACGAGATCTATAGCGTATTTCGTGCTCGAATCCCGACATGCATGGCACGCACCGCGCGGTCGTGCGACGGCCTTATATAAAGACGGCGCCCATAAATTGCCGGATGCCCCAGTTTATGTGTGCGTTGCAGCAAGGTTTGCTTGCGGGCGGTTCACGACCGAAAATAACCACCGCCTGGGGCGTGGGCCGGTAAGGAGCGGACCAAACTCGAACTTAGCGCCCATGAGATACGGGGCCAGGGTATCGCCGCATTTCCTGGGACCGAGTCGGGCAGCATCATTGAACGCGTGCGCGATGGGCCGCAATAGTCGAGGAGAACCACCATGAATCATCGAACGGCGTCTCGTTTTCCATCCATGCGCTATCTCGGGAGCGGGGTGACGGCCGTCCTCGCGACGCTCATGCTGCTTGCGGGCATTGATGCGGCGTATGCCGCCGACGCGCCCGCCGTCCCATCTGAAGCTCAGTTCGGCGGCCAGAGCACCGAAAGCTTGGCCGAAGGCAAGCACGTGACGACCCAATGCACGACTCGCTGGACGGACAAGGACGGCAAGGTCTATTGCTTCAGCGACGAGAACGAGAAGAAGTCATTCTTGGCAAACCCCACCGAGCATTTGCAGCGAGCGCGGGCCTTCATAGCCGCCAACAACGTGGAATCGACCGAAGCGGCCATGCAGGCGTTCAGCGGCAGCGACGCGGAAGCCCTCGTGCGGCAGTACCTGGCCGACCGGACAAAGGCCAACGGCGGGACCTTTGCCTACGACGATCCGCTGAACGGTGACCATTTGAAACTCGTTCTCGATGACATCGATTTCACCCGCACCATCGACGGTTATGGGTTCTTTCCCGACGTCAAGTTTCACGACGCGGGCAATGCACAGCGCAATTACCTGATTGATTTCTGGGTGGCCCCCAACGAGGGAGGGCAATTGCAGATCCAGGAAATACGCATCTACAAGGAGCCCCTGCTGGTCGAGCAGAAATGGACCACGATGGCGCGCCAACCCATCCCCTGGTGGTGGATTCCGGCATCCGAACATCCGGGGCATCTCGCGGCCAAGCGCAGCTGGGAAGTGATGTCCGCGGTCGAGCAGCATGCGCTCGCCGAACGCGCCAAAAATGGCGGTATCTTCAAGCTCACGGACGACAAAACCGGGCAAGAGCTCAGGCTGGAATTCGTCGATACCCATCAGCCCGTGAGACAGCTGGACAACGACGGGCATTACTTTGCCTGCACCGACTTTCGCGCCGTCGGCACCAAGGACCAGATCTACGACATCGATTTTTGGATCAGCGACAAAGACGGCAAGATGACGGTCGATCAGACGAAAGTCCACAAAGTGCCCGAACTCAAGGGCGGTCAATGGGTACAGGTGCCCCGTTACGAGTGGAAGGATCTGGGCAGCTCCCACGTGGTTCCGTGACCCACCCTGAAGGGGCCCGCGACGGCGATCGGCATCGGCGCGATCTAATGCCCGCGCTCGTATTTGAGCTCGCCCGCATCGACGGCCAAGGCGAGCCGATTCTGCGGCGGCGGCAACGGGCAAGTCGCGAAGTCCGTGAATGCGCACGGCGGATTGTAGGCTTCGTTGAAGTCCACCTCGATGCGATCCGCATTGGGCAACCCAACGTACAGGAAGCGGCCGGCGCCATAGGTCTCCTTCCCGCTCGTCGCGTCCGAAAACATCACGAACAGCTCCCGATCCCCCGGCGCCTCCAATATCGTATCCAGGCGCCAGGTGCGCCCTTTGCGCTCGAATACGAGCGCCCCCGGTGAGGTCATTTCCTCCGTCATACCCAGAATATTGACGATCGGGATGCGGCGCTCGGGCACATAGGGCTCGAAGCGCGCCTGGAGGTGCCAGTCGTCGCGAATCGGGAAATACTGCAGACCCTTGAACTGCGACCGATTCGGGCTGACGCTATCGCGCACGCGAATGCCCAGATGGCCGGCCCGTTCGATCAGCATGAAATGCAATGTGCCGGCGACCAGTTCGGTGGGATTCTCATAGGCGTCGGGTACCAGAACGAGGCTCGTGACCGGCTTGCCGAGGTAGGTCATCACCTTCGAGGCGTGCGCGACATACCGAACGTGGCCATTCGTTGAAATGAACACACCGGTGTCCGCCGCCAGGGCGGCGTCGTCCACCGAGAAGGCCTGGGTAGGTGCCCTGCCGAAGCTGTTCTCGCCGTCCTTGAGCCAGTACAGCGCGATCGGCGTCAGCCAGCCTGTTGCGCTGGTCAGCGACGCCAGGCGCTTGGCGCGCCAATCGAGAATCCGGGCACTCTCCTCCTGCAGATTCTCGGCCGCCGCAATGCGCAGGAACATCGCTGCGGTCAGCGCCACGATCGCAGCCGCCGCGCGCATGAGCCGATGGGGAGCCTGGGTACGCATCGGAGTATTGTACAGATTGCCGCCCCTGTGCAGGGACCGGCAGCGACAGGCTTGGAATGGCCCCAGCGGGTGCTCGCCATCTAGTCGGGGACGGGTTGGTGCCCGTGAGACTCCGAGGCAGGGCGTATCTGGGCCGCAATCAGATGCGTGGTCTTTGGGCCTTCGCCCACTTGAAAGCGGCGGACAGCTGACTCCAATAAGCGATCCGTGTTGGTCACGCGTTGGTGTTGACGCAAATGTTCGAGCCATGAGTCGCTTCGGAAAGTCTCGATGAATCGCCCTTCCTCAGCGGGGTCCTCAAATATCCCCCAGTCATACGCGCCGTCGCGGCGCCGCTCGCGGGCGTATCGCACCAGCGCGTGCAGGAATTTCTCCTGGTTCTTCGGGTCGATCCGATATTCAATCGTCACTAATACGGGTCCCCGGTCCGGCTCTACCGCCCGCGACGTGACCGGGTCCGCCCAATGCATGGACGGGGAAAAATCCAGATCGGCCCCGGTCTGCAACTTCCACCGCAGGCTGAGGGGAATGGCGATCATCATGCCCCCGGCCGCGACAAACAAGGCAACCGGTACCCCGGCGACTGCGGCCAACTCGCCCCACAGCGCGCTGCCGAGGGTCAGGGCACCGAACATGACCGTCACGTATATCGCAAGCCCGCGACCGCGAACCCAGTCGGGCAATGCGACTTGCGCCGAGACATTCAGGGTCGACACCGCGGCGATCCACGATGCGCCGGCGATGACGCTGGCTACGATGGCTGTCACGGGCTCGTGAGCGAGAGCAAACAGCGCCATGGCGACCGAAGTGGCCATTGAAGCGCCTGCTGCCAGCCCGTTGGCGCCCCATTTCGCATTGAGAATTCGCAGCAAGAACGCCCCACCCACGGCGGCGGCTCCGATGACCCCCAGCAACAGACCGTACAGCGCAGCGCCCCCGGCGATTTGGCTGCGTGCGACCAGCGGCAAAAGCGCCCAGTAGGCGCTGGCAAACAGGAAAAATCCGCTGGCCCTGAGCAACGTCGCGCTGAGATGTCTGTTGTAGCGCGCGTGTCGCATACCGGTGAGCACCGCGTTGCCGAACGCTTCGGGGGGCAGGTCCGCCGCCCTTGTCCGGGGAGGACGCCACCATAGGAGCGCCGCAATGACCCCGGCGTTACTGAATGCATTGAGCCAAAACGGCACCGCAATCCCGAGTGCGCCAATGAGCAAGCCACCGAGTGCCGGCCCGACGGCGCGGCTGACGTTGATGCCTACACTGTTCGCCGCAACTGCGGGTCTCAGTTCTGATTTCGGTACGAGCTGAGGCACCACCGCCTGCCACGCCGGGAAGGTCATCGCCGAGCCGATCGTCACAATGAAGCTGAGCACGATGAGCCCGGTCGGCGTGATCAGATGCATCCAGACGAGCGCTGCGAAGGCCGTCGAGGTGATCATGACGGCGGACTCGCCGAGGATCAGGAATCGGCGCTGATCGACGATGTCCACGAGCGCGCCCGCAGGAATGGCGAACAGAAACATCGGCAGGCTATTGGCCACTTGCACCATCGAGACGATCAATGGGTCCGGATCGAGGCTCGTCATGAGCCAGCCGGACGCCACGCTATACATCCAGCCGCCGATATTCGAGACCACCGTCGCGACCCAGATCACGGCGAACCATCGATGGCGAAAGGGAGCCCACGCAGCGGCGATGGGTGGGTGCTGCGGTGCGGCTATGACGCGGCGCATGGTTGCGAAGCTAGAGCCGCTTGACCGTCGAGGCGATGCTATCCGCGAGCTGACTCACTGCGTTGGCCATGGCCGCGATGACCATCGCATCGCCGGGAGTCTCTCCGCTTGCGGCTGCCGTGAACGCTCCGTGCTCCGTCAGAACGGCGTTTGGCTTGTCCTTCTCGAGCAGCGACCAGTTCGCGGTGAGGATGCAGTGCCCATCGGCCCGGACGTCGAACGTCTCTATGCTCACCAATACCCGGAGGGCAGCTTCGCCGCCATGTTCAGTTCCGGCCAGAATAGGAGTTGGCAGACGAGTCGCAAGGTCGTCGCGCAAGGCGTGAGTGATCCCCAAGGACAGACGCTCGCCCCACTGGCCCGTCTGGCTCGAGCGCAATTCGTGTCCGCCGACACGCGTCAATATGTCCGTCGTGTCGAGATAATCCGGCACCAAGACGCGCTCGAGCCGCAACACGGGCGCCGTACTGGTGGCTGACACCTCGGCTGAGTCCTTCGCATTATCGAGCACGTAGACTTTCCGGGGCGGCAGAGAAGCGCACCCCAAGGCCCCCGCGAGCAGCGCAACCCCCAGGGCCGCCGAACGCGCACTCACGGGTGCTCCCGCCGGAGCAGCGTCCCCATCGGATTCCGCTCCAAGTCATGTGTGAGATTGCGCAACGAGCTTGCGCTTGCGGCGAGGTCCCGCAGCGATGCCTGCAAGTCGCCACGCGGGGATGTCATGTCGTTCAAGGAGATCACCAAGGCGTCCGCTTGGTTCGCCGTCCGCTCGGCGGTTCGCAGCAGCGCCTCGAGCTCCCTGCCGTTGGTCGTGATTTGAATGCGGCTCTCGTTGGCGAGACGATCGATGTCCGCCACGGTCCGCGTCGAATCCGCCTGCAAACTGCGCACCGCGACCGTGGTGGTCGTCAACGTGGCCTGCAGACTGGTGGAGAGGGGTCCGATCGTATGGTCGATCTCTTCCAAAGTGCGTTGCATTCCGGCCAATACCGCCTGCGTCTTCAGTGCAATGCCGGGCAGGTCGATATGGAGCAGTTCGTCCTTCAGATTTTGGATGTCCGAGGGGATGGTCGGAATTTCAAACGCATCCTCCGGGTTGACGCCCCGCTGTGCCGGGATGTCCGGCCGATAGTCGAGATTGACGCTCATCTGTCCGCTGACCAAGCTCTGCGAGACAAGCTGCGCCCGCAGCCCCGAGTCCACCGCAGCCTGCAGGTCCACGCGCGTGGTACCGGCGGATCCGTTGGTCCAGGAGATGCGATCAATGTAGACATCCAAGTAAACCGGTATCCAGCTCGTGTGGTTCCGCTCATCCAGATGCAGCCTCATCCCCTCGACGCGTCCGATTCGCACGCCTCGAAACGTGACCGGCGCGCCCACCTCGAGGCCCGCTATGGAATCCTTGAAGACGACCACCACTCGCAGGCTTCGCGCGAACAGGTGCGTCCCGCCAAACGTCAGGATCGCGATCACTCCGAGCACGAGCGCCCCGACTACGAAACTGCCGACGACAACGGGTTTTGCGGGCATCATGTGCAGCCCATCTTCTCCAGATCGCCCGGAGGTGGGTCGCGATGCATGAAGGCATGCACAGTCGGGTGATTGCAATGATCCTTCAGGAACTGCGGGGAGCCGTGCGCGATCGCTGTCTGCGCTTCGGCATCCAAGAACACGCCGTCATCGCAGATGCCGAACAAACTCGGCAGTTCGTGGCTGACCATGACGACGGTTACGCCGAATCCGTCGCGCAATCCCTTGACCAGATCGTCGAAATGCCGTGCGGAGATTGGATCGAGGCCCGTGGACGGCTCATCGAGGAATAGAATCTCGGGATCCAGGGCCAGCGCGCGGGCGAGCCCGACGCGCTGGCGCATTCCGCCGCTCAAGTCGGAGGGCATGCGGTCTCGTCCGGTCTCCAGTCCGACCAGCGACAACTTCAAGCGAACAAGGGCGTCGATCGATGCGCGGTCGAGGGCGGTGAACATTTGCAGCGGCAGTGCCACGTTTTCGGCCGCCGTCATGGAACTCCACAATGCGCCCCCCTGGAATAGCACGCCGAAGTGACGCCCGATTGTTGCGCGGCGCGCGTCATCCATGGCGCAGTAATTGACGCCGCCGAAGATGATTTGGCCCGCGCTCGGACGCAGCAATCCGATCAGCGCTTTGAGCAAGGTGCTTTTGCCGCTGCCGCTGGCCCCCATGATGGCGAAGATGGAACCGCGATGGACCTCGAACGACACGTCGTGCTGCAACCGCTCGGCCTCGTAACCGTAGGCGAGTCCTTGCACCTGAAGTATCGGTTCCTGAGGGCGGCTCATCCGATCACATCCCTAGCGCGTTGGCGCAGACATCGAATACAGCGTCGAGCACAATGACTCCCACGATGCCGCTGACGGCGGCCGCGGTTGCCGCCCGCCCGACATCGGTCGCGCTGCGGCCGGCCTTGAGGCCAATTCGACATCCGGCAATTGCAATCCAGCCTCCGAAGGCGATGACCTTCGCCAAGCCTAGAACAATGTCGCGCCCCGATACGGCTCCCCGAAGATGGGTCACAAACCCACCGACCGATATATTCATCAGGTACACGGCCACCGCCAATCCGCCCAGTATCCCGACGGCGCCCGCGTAGATGCAGAGCAGAGGCATCATGGTCGTAAGCGCCGTGAGTCGCGGCAGAGTCAAGTAGTCGAAGAGCGGAATTCCCATGGCGCGAAGAGCGTCTATCTCCTCCGTGCCCTGCATGGTGGCGATTTCGGCGGCGTAGGCGCTCCCCGTGCGCCCGGACATCACGATCGCGGTCATCAGTGGGGCCATCTCGCGGACCTCCATGACGCCGATCAGATTGCTGACGTAGATTTCCGCGCCGAAGCGGCGCAACTGCAGAGATCCGACGAAAGCTACGATTCCACCCACCAGAACGTTGACGAGCGCCACCATGGGAAGAGCTCCAATACCCGCGTCGTGAACGGTGCTCCACACATCGGCGGTGCGCGTTCGTGCTTTGCCACGCAGGGCCGGCACGCTGCGCAGTGTGGCATCGCCCACCAGCGCCGTAATGGCGACCACCTCGGACCACCCTCGCAGGGCCCACAGGCCAACCCGACCGATCAGTCCCGGCCTGCGCGCGGGTTCGCGCTGCACGGGCGGTTCGGCCGGAAGCATCGACAGCAGGCGGCAAGCGGCCGGAGGCAGGCCCGTCAGGTCGAAAACGACAGCACGACGCCTCGCGGTCTCACGAAGGGTCGACAGAAACACCAGCAGAGCGCTATCCCAGCGCCCGAGGTGTGCCGAGTCGAAGCGCAACGCAGCCACAGGGCCGCCGTCGAGCGGCAAATCCACAATGTGAACGGTAGCTTTGCTTATCGTCCACTCGCCCAATAGAGATAGAACGAGATCCGCTCCGTCGTGTCGAGCCAGCCAGCGGTTCTCGGCGGAGCGCTCCGCCTGGCCATCGTCGAGACGGGATCGTCCGAGCAGCGAGCGGGCGTGATGGTCATCCGACGTGTCGCGCTCGATATGCGTCATGGAATCCACCCCGCGTTGCACCTACGCCCCCGAGGTTGTCTGCGGAGCCTCGAGCGCGCGCTTACTCGCCCCCGCGCGGCACGTACGTGAATTTCTGGCCCGCAACGGTCACGGAATACATGAGGCCGCCCTTGGCGATGGTGAACACCGCGAGGCCTTTTTGATAACCCAAGTTCTTCGTATTGGCGTCCTTCTTCCCGCCGCTCGCCTCGGAAGTTGCACCGCTGGTACCCGCGCTCGCAGACGCCCCTGCCGTCACCGCCACGGCGCTCACGTCGGCGGCAAACTCAAACGAGCCCGATTCAAACTCATCGAGCGCGCGCTTATCCTCGAAGAAGATTATTTGGCTGTACGCCTTGCCGCCGGCTTGGAAGCCCGCGCTCAACTGCGACATCGTCGTGTCCCCGACGAGTTTGTCATGCAGGTACACGCGGCCCTTGCCGTGCGCTCCGCCCACGACAAATCCCGCCTCGCCCACCGTTGGAAATACCGCGTACGCGTAACTCGTCGGAAAATATGCCGCGCTGTCGCCGGCGTTTTTGAATAGCGATATCGTATCGGAATAGCTGTCGGCGTATGCCTCGCCTGCGGCGAGCAGAAGCGCGAAAGCCACGGACAGGCCAAGGATGAATCTCACGGCAGATTGCCCTCCTTATTCCGATGCGCCTTTATATTGAACCCGGCGAATCAACCGCGCAATAGTCGGCGGAGCTAGGCATGCACCGGACCGTGATAACGATCCTGGTGCGCAAAAACTCATTCGATGTCGGCATCGTGACCGAGTTGTTGCGCGCGTGAGCCAGCGCGTAGGTCAGGTAGGTGAGCGGCGCATCTCGAGCAAGGCTCTTAATACGTGACGCAAATATTTTTCCCGATCACGCAGGTCACTGGATACCGCTCGCGAAGCACGGTTTCAGTCGTAACCTGAGCGGCGCGATCTGCAATCGGTCCGACACCCGTCGCGCCCATCATTGGGTCACTCGCTAATCCACTGTTCGTCCACTAGGAGTGCATACCCAATGTCATCTTCACACCAGATTGCTGCAACGCAGGACACCCAGCCTGAGTTCATGTCCGTTCCGAAGACGCAACTCACGGTCTCGCGAGTGGCGCTCGGAACTTGGGCCATGGGCGGCTGGATGTGGGGAGGGTCCGACCAACGGGAATCGATTGCGACCATTCACGCCGCTTTGGATCAGGGCATCAACCTCATCGATACCGCACCGGTATATGGTTTCGGCGTGTCGGAGGAGACCGTCGGCGCCGCCCTCGAAGGTGTGCGCAGCCAAGCGGTCATTGCCACCAAAGTGGGACTGGAATGGCGCGACGGCAAGATCTATCGAAATGCGACCCGCGCGCGAATCATGCAGGAAATCGATGATTCGCTGCGCCGGCTACGCACCGATTACATCGACATCTACCAGGTTCATTGGCCCGATCCGCTGGTTCCGGTGGAGGAAACCGCCGAGGCGATGCGCACCCTGTATGAGCAGGGAAAGATCCGCGCCGTGGGCGTCAGCAATTTTTCGGTTGCCCAGATGCGGCAATTCCGGGAAGTCGCCCCGCTGCACGTGCTGCAGCCGCCGTACAATCTGTTCGAACGCGCGGTGGAAGCTGAGATTCTGCCCTTCAGCCGCGCCAACGGCATCGTGACGCTCGGGTATGGCGCACTCTGTAGAGGATTGCTGAGTGGGCGCATGCGGCCGGACACCACGTTCCAAGGTGACGATCTGCGGCGCATCGATCCGAAGTTCCAGCCGCCCCGCTACGCCCAGTATCTTGACGCCGTGCGGCGGCTCGATGAGCTTGCGCAGGGCCGTTTTCATCGGCGCGTGATCCATTTGGCCGTGCGTTGGATGCTCGACCAGGGGATCAGCGTCGCGCTCTGGGGCGGGCGTCGCCCCGATCAAGTCGAGGCGGCGCGCGGCGTTGCCGGCTGGTCCCTCGATGCAGAGGATCGCGCGCTGATCGAACGCATCGTGAACAATTCGGTCGTCGATCCTGTCGGCCCCGAGTTCATGGCACCGCTGCAGCGCGCCTGACATCAAAGACGGAGAAGACCATGAAAATCGGATTTATCGGACTCGGCCGCATGGGCGCAGCGATGGCGTCCAACCTCGTGAAGGCCGGAATCGACCGGCAGGCGTACGTCGAACTCCTCACGTCCACGATTTTCACCGCACCCGACTACAAAACCTACGGCGCCCTTCTGGCTCAGGGCCGGATTGAGCCGGCCGGCTTCGCTGCGCCGCTGGGCTGCAAGGACATTCGCCTTGCCCTCGCAGCCACCGAGGACCTGAGGGTACCCATGCCGCTCGGAAGTTTGCTGCATGACCGGTTCTTGCGTCTCCTCGCCCAGGGCGGCGAAGAAGGGATCGCGATCATCCCCTCATTCGGAGTACCGGCCTGCCGCAGCCGCAATGTAGTGACGAGCCAATTGATCAATCCGGTGGCACGCTTCGACTTTCACATGATCAGCCGCCGCGGCAGCGAGGTGCCGCCGGGAGCGGATGAGTTTAGCTCCTTCCTCAAGAGCTACATTGCGACATGGGCGGGACGCGCAGGTGTGCTCTGAGCACGTCGGCGCTGGGTGACCCCTTCGGTCCCTACCTCACGCTGCCGGCGACCCCCCCGACAGCTCACTCACCCAGACGCCTACCGAAAGGTCGGCGCCGGCCGGCCCGAAGAAGGCGCCCGTCACCGGCGAGACCACCTCCGGCAAGCGAGCTACGGCCACGGCGATGTGCTGGCTGCCCGCGATTTCACCGCTGGTGGGGTCAAAACCCTTCCAGCCCGCGCCGGGCAGATAGACTTCCGCCCAGGCATGGGTCGAGCCGCTGCTCCCGTCTGCGATCGGCGCGTTCAGGTAGCCGCTGACGAAGCGCGCCGCGAGACCCAGAGAGCGCGCGGCTTCCATGAACAAGTTGGCAAAGTCGCGGCAGGAACCGGCGCCGCGCGCGAGCGTCTCGGGCGCGGTCTGCACTCCCGGCTCCTCGCGCTTCTGGTAGGTCATTGACTGGTTGATGGCCGTGCATAAACGGGCCAGCAGCCCATAGGTTTGCACCGGCTCGCCAGGGTGCCAATAACGGCGCACCCAGGCCCCGAGCGTCTGATCGCCCTGCGGCAAGCTGACCAGATAGGGCCGGAGAACCTCCGCGGAATCCGCGTCGTAGGTGAAAGGATAGCTCACGGCATAATCCTCCACCAGGAAGTCGAGCGGCGCTTCGTCGAACTGCTGCACGACGCATTCACTGACGATCGCCAGTTGTGTGGTCGGGGAGGTAAATCTCGCAATCGCCACAGAATTATCGTAGGCGTCGCGAATCCAGCGAATTTGTGCCGCCGGCGAAATCTCGAGTTTCGAGAACTCGATGTGCAGTCCCGGTCCTTCGCGCGGCCGAAGCAGCAGTCGATGCGGCTCGAGCTGCACGGCGCCGCTGAAATTATAGTATGTACGATGAAGGATTTTCAGGCGCCGCATGTTTCAATCCGTGCCGGGGCCCCGCCACTTTAGCGGATGCAACTCGATTCCAGCCATTGTCCGCATTTGCGGTACCGCAGTATGTACCCTACCGCACCGAGTTGCGTCATCGTGGCACAAACAGGCGCCGCCCGGCGGACAAGGCCCGCCGGGCGGCGTCAAGATCGCCCTGCGCATCACTCGCTGATCGCCACTCCGCTGAAGCCGGCGACACCGATCGCGGCGGATGTCGCCACAGGTGCGAGGTCGCCATAGCTGTCGATTCCAAACACCGCCACATAAGCGCTGCCGCCGGAGCTGTAGATGACCGCGAGCCACCGCTTATCCGGGGAGACCGAGATGTCGGTCGGCGCCCCTGGCAGAGGTATCGACTTGTAAAACACCCCGCCTTGGCCGTCGGTCAGGAAGATCGAAATGGCGCTTCCGGGCGAGTTGGCGGTGTACCAGATGCTTCCCGGTCCCTTGGCCACCCAGCACGGGGCGTTGCTGGGGTATGGCGGTGTGGGCCCGGCGATCGGGAAGACGTCCCGGCTCTTGTTCACGATGGCAAAGCTGTCGGGACTGTGCGCCGGTGTGAATCCCAGAACATTGCCCCAGAACGCGGCGCCCAGCGGTGTATTGTCGGCCGTGCTGGGAAGCGCCACCGCCACACTCGATCCATCCAGCGCCCCGTCCCAGGTGAGTGGGAGCTGCAGGAGGGATCCCGAGGTCATGGTGACGGCCGCCCAATCCCGGCCGACCGCGATCTGTGCCGCCGAGGGATCGGTGAGAGCGACGACGGCGCCGTCCATCCGGCCCGACGGCCAGGCATGGCTCTCCGCGCAGTTCGCGCCGACCACGAAGAGGTGATCTCCCGTCAGCGCCACCGAGTCGGGCTTCACGCAATCGGGCGCCAATTCCATCGTTCCCTCGATGCCGATGGAGTCGTGATGCCGCACGATCCGGCTGACGCTGTTCGAACCGAAATTTCCCACGGCTCCGAGATCGTCATTGAACTGCAGAATCCCGGCGTTGCCGCTTGCGCCGCCTTTGCCCTGGGTCGGCAACAGGTCCACCAGGGATAGCGAAGGCGCTCCGGCCGTGTCGAGCCTGAACACGGCAACTGCATTGGCGCTTGGATCATTCGTGCTCGTCAACACGAATAGCGCCCGCCCCGGCTCGCCGGCAACCGCCGCGGTAACCGCGAGCAGCGCACCCGCCAGCACGCCGGCCGCGTGGCGAAGGGGAAATTTTGCCGATTTTCGTGAGCTCATCTTGATCTCCTTTGATTGATGCTTGATAAATGGCCTGCGCTCCCCCCGCTCACCGCGATCCGGATGTGGTGTAGTCTTGAACCCGTACCAGGCCGCGAGGCGTGCCGCATCTTCAGGAAAAAAGGGGGCGGTTGACGGAGTAGGTATTCGCTGCCGGCCGGTGCAAAGTTACGGCGCGGTACGCGGGAACCGATTATTTTCGAGAGTTGAAACGCAACCGTAACTTTCTCGCGTCGTGCAGCGAAGATCTATGAATTCCTCGGAAACTCTGAACACATTGATGGCCCGCTACCAGGCGGGCGATTTCGCCGCCGTCACGGCGCTGGTCGGCCGCGTCGGCCCGCAGCTACATCGGTACTTCATGGCGCAGTCCGCCAGCCGCAGGGATGCGGATGATCTGTTGCAGGAGACCTGGCTGCGCATCCATCGAGTGCGGCACACCTATCGCCCGGGCGAGCCGGTGCTGCCCTGGTTCTACGCGATCGCGCGCCGCGTGCGCATCGACCACTACCGCAGGACGAGCCGCACGACCGCCCGCGAGCGCCGACTGGAGGAAACGGCCGGCATGACGCTCGCGCCTGTGCCGGAGGAGGCTCACGGGGAGGATTTGGAAGCGCTCCTGGCCCCCCTGTCGGAGAGTCAGCGGGAGATCCTCCGCATGATGAAGGTCGCGGGGATGTCGCTCGAGGAAGTCGCACGGGCCACCTCCTGCAGCGTGGGGTCGGTCAAGCAAAAGGTGCATCGCGCTTATAGAAACCTTAGAGATCGGATGACGGTGATGGGTCCGAAGAGCAGGTCAGGCCGGGAGACATCATGACGGACGAGGATGTGGAAAAAATTTTGCAGCGCAGTTCCAGGGTCGGGCCCCCGGTGGATCCCGCCCTGCTCCAACGCATCGCCGGCTCGATCCACTCGTCGTTGCGACCGGTGCGCCCGCTGCCGCCGACCTCGGTGCTGACCGGAGGATTGGCCGTGATCTGTGCGGCAGTGGCGTTGACGGCCGCCGCTCGCGCCGGGTTCCACGGAGTTGAAAAATTGCGCCCCTGGGAGTGCGTGGCCATTTTCTCGACACTCGCCATCCTGGTGTGCATGGCCGGAAGAGAGTTCGTGACCCAACTCATTCCCGGGAGCCGTCAGTCCTTGAGTGGGGGGCGCCTGCTGACGATCGGCAGTGCCGTGTTGCTCGGCCTGTTTTCGCTGGTGTTTCGCGACTATCGGACCGACCACTTCTTTGCCGCGGGGATTGCGTGCCTCATGACCGGCACACTGCTGGCCGTCCCCGCCGCGTTCATGAGCTGGTTGCTGTTACGTCGCGGATATGCGGTCAACCCGGTGGCGGCCGGTCTCGCGGGCGGTGCGCTCGCGGGCCTCTGCGGCGTGACCATGCTGGAGCTTCACTGCCCCAATTTCCAGGCGCTGCATGTCCTGGTGTGGCACACGGCAGTGCTGCCGGTAAGCGCAATCATCGGCGCCGGGGTCGGATGGTTGCTGCATCGGGGTTCTCACCGATGGGTATGACTTCAGAAGGGGGGCCGGCGCAACGCGATTGGCCCCTAAACGGACATCTCAGCGGGACGCACCCAAACGTCGCGCGAGCGATAGCGCCAGCGGCAGCGTCGCCACGGCCGTGACGGCCGTCGCCAGAATCGCCGCCCTGGGACCGTACGAATCCGCGAACAAGCCATAGAGCACGGGCGACAACGCGCCGGATCCGATATTGCCCGTGTAGAACAGCGCGAACCCGCGTTCCATGCGATGCGCCGGCACGAGTTCCGGCACCGTGCCGTAGAGAACCGACGACGTTCCATTCAGCATCACGCCGAGCAGCGGCAGTGCCGCCAGTGAGAGCGCGAGCGGCATGGCGAGGATCGCCAAGATGAAGACCGCCGTGCCCGCCTCGGTCACTCCGACGGTCCAGAGAAATCCGATGCGGGCGCCCAGCCATCCGCAGAGAAATTTTCCGGCGGCGCCTCCCAGGAAAACGAGCGTCAAGCCGAGTCCGATCGTGGGCAGCGCGGCGCCCTTGGCCTTGAGCAGGAACGGCAGGAAGGTGAGCAGCCCCATGCGCACGCTGGTATCCAGCACGCCGATGGTCACCAGCAGCGGAAAACCGCCGCGGCCAGCGCTCGGCTCCAAATGCATCGTTTCTCCCTCCTGTTCGCGCTCTCGAGCCAGCGGCGGTAGGTAGCGCGCGATCGCCGCCGCGGTGGCGAGGCCGAGCGCCGCCATCAGCCACAGCGATTGGCGCCACGGCATGAGCGCGAGCAATACGGATATGAGAGCCGGAAGGGCCGCCTTGCCTAGGTCCCCGCTGAAATTGTAGGTTCCGAGCGGGCCGCGCGCAGCGCTTCCGTAAGCGCGCGACACGGCTGCCGATGCGATGGGGTGCTGAGCGCCGGATCCTGCCCCGGAAACGCCCAAGGCCAGCGCCAGCCCGACCAAGCCGCTGGACCAACCCGCCATCGCATATCCGACGGCCGCGAGGGCGGTGCCGAGTGTGAGCACGAGACGGCCGTCCCATCGTTCCGCACATCGGCCGGCCGGTATCTGGCACACGGCCATGGCGCCGGCGTATAACCCGCGCAGCGCGGCCAACAGGCCGTAGCCCAAGGCAAACTCGCCTTGCCAGATGGGCAGCAACACATAAATGAGATCGGTGTAGCCGTCGTGCAGCGCATGCGCCGCGCTGGCGACGGCCAGGGTCCTTCGAGCCTTCCAGCGATCGAGCGCCTTGGCGCCTTCTTGCCCGAAGACGGCGAGTTCAGCGACGGCCGCGCCCTTGGGCTCCGGCGTGGCCGTCATCGAGGCGCGCATCCTGCGAGCGAATGCGCGGCGTAAATCCTCTCGATCTGCGCCACGTAATGGACCATGATCGCCGGGCGCTTCGGCTTCAGCGTGGGCGTGATCAGCCCGTTGGCGGTGGTCCAGACATCCGTCGCCAGCACGACGGCACGGGGCACGGCGTAGCTCGGAAAGGACGCGGCCCTCTGCCGCACCCTGTCGAGTGCCCATTGGGTCGCGGCCTTCGACTGCGTGCTGGCAATGTCCGCCGGATCCAAGCCGAGCCGGGCGG
This sequence comes from uncultured Gammaproteobacteria bacterium, assembly GCA_963707765.1. Lineage (GTDB taxonomy): Bacteria > Pseudomonadota > Gammaproteobacteria > Steroidobacterales > Steroidobacteraceae > Bog-1198. The sequence continues at coordinate 331,002 of CAVPQZ010000004.1, forward strand.
CGGCCTCGGGCCAACGCCCCGGGTTCAGCACCAGGAGGGCGGCCAGGAAGGGGCGCTGTTCACCGATCACCATCGCCTGATCGAACATCGGATCATCGAGGATGGCGGCCTCTAAGTCGGCCGGCGATATCTTCTCGCCGGTCGACGTCACGATGATGTCCTTGATGCGTCCGCTGATGCGGATCCGCCCATCTTCCAGCACCGCCTGATCACCCGTGTGCAGCCAGCCGTCGCCGCCGAGCGCAGCGGCCGTATCCGACGGCCGTTGCCAATATCCCATCATCACGTTGCCGCCGTGCACCTGCAATTCCTCGCCCTCGCCGATGCGAACTTCGACCCCGGGCAGGGGCCGGCCGACGGTGGCGGGATCGTTGTCGTCCAGCGTATTGCACGAAACAACCGGCGCGCTTTCGGTCATGCCATAGCCCTGGAGCACCGGCACGCCCAGCGCGAGAAACGGGCGGGCGATGAGAACCGGCAGCGGCGCGCCGCCGGCGACGGCGGCGCGCAGACGGCCGCCGAATCGCTCACGAAGCGGTGCGCCGGCAGCGCGGTTGAAAAACGGCCAGGCGAGGCGAGCAACCACGGAGGGGCGCGGCGCGCGGCCCTGGGCGAATTCGAATCGCTGCCATCCGAGTTCGATCGCCTGCCCCAGAACCCAGCGTTTGACCGGCTGAGCCTCCACGGCTTCGCGCAGGCCGGCGTAGGCCCGCTCGTAAATTCTCGGAACCGAGATCAGCACCGTGGGCCGCACGGTGCGCAAATCCTCCATCAAATGAGCCACCGAGCGTGCAAAGGCGACCGTTGCGCCGGCCGCCACCGGCAAATAGTAGCCCGCGGTACGTTCCAGCATGTGCGACAACGGGAGAAAGGACAGAAACACATCGTCCTTATGGACGCATATGGCGCTCTCGATGGCCGCGAGATTGGTGACGATGTTCCGATGCGAGAGCATCACACCCTTCGGCCGGCCGGTCGTCCCCGACGTGTAGACGATGGACGCGAGAGCGGCCGCATCCCAGGCACGGCCGTCCCGCGCCGGCGGGACATCGGGCGCGCCGGTCAACCAGGGGCCGGCGGGCTTGGCGATCCCCTCGGCTGCGGCCTCGCCTTTCAAGTACACGACGCAACGCAGCTCGGGAAGGTCCGCTCGATACTCCGCCAGGGCGCGCCAGCGCTCGAGCGAGTCTACGATCAAGGCCGAGGCTTCGCAGTCGGCAAGGATGTATGCGAGGTTCCCCGGATTGTCGATCACGTGCAGCGGCACCGTGACGAGTCCGAGCGCGAGGGCCGCCTGGTCCACGCACACGTGGTCGATGCCGTTGGGCAGGAGCACGCCAATTCGGGCGCCGGGCGCAAAGTTCTCGGAGAAGAACGCGCGACGCCAGCGCTCGACCAGGGGCGATACCCCCGACCAGGTGAAACTGACCCAGGCCCTCGAACCCGGGTCGAACACCCGGTAGGCCTCCCGGTCCGGCGTGGCGAGGACGCGGGCGTTCCACACCTCGGGAAGGGTCATCTCGGGATGCAGACTCACAGGGGCTCCCCGCGCCTTGATGGCAACCATTGTGCCAGATTGAAGGTGAGGCCGGTCAGTGGGTGACCATAGCCTCCTTCGGGATGACGTTCCATCCGCGCAGCGCGACTCGTGCGCACGGCGATCCCCCCGCAGGGCAGCGCACCTCGATCTCGCGCTCTTCGCCGGACAGCAAGGAGACATAATTGTCGGTGTAGTAAACCGGCAGCACGCGCCCTCCCGCCTCATCCAGCATGGTTATTTTCGCGTTGAGTGCCGCCGAGCGGCCCGAGTTCCTGAGGCGCACGACGACCACCGCGTCGGAGCCCGATGCACGGCTGCGCACCCACATGTCGACCGGCTGCGCGTCGAGTTGGTTGAGCCGCTGCTGGTCGGCGGGCGTGCCGCTGGGCCAGTAGGTGTTTTCGGACAACAGCGCTCCGCTCTGGTCGCTGAGGGTGAGCCTGACCAGCGCCAAAGGTTCGCGCCGCAGGGCGCGCGACAGTTCCGCCAGCGGCTGGCTCGTGGTCGTCGCATTGGCGTTCGCGTCGACGTGCTCGACGCGCTCACCGAGCAGGCGGTTGTCCAATGACCAGACCCGGCTGCGCAGAACCAGGCCCCGCCGATCGATAGGAGTCGTGTTGACCACGGCAATCGCATAGTCCGGCAGGTTCAGCTGCGCGTGCACCGGCTCGCAGGCTTTTTTGACCGCATAATAGGCGGCACCGGTATCGTAGTCCGAGCTGTAGATCTGCCAGGTGTTGCTGGGCCACGAGGGGTGCGACATCCACAGCAAGCGGCCGCTGTTTCGCGTCCACAGATGCGCCTGAAACCCCTCGAAGATGGCCCTGTACGACACGTAATTCATCAACTGCGCCTTGCGCTCGAAGTCCTCGAGGCTGGTGCCCGGCCCGTATTGCTCGGCAAGCGCCGCCATGAACGTCGCCACATCGCCGTTGCCGCCGAAATGCCAGTCGTGATAGGCGTAGGTGTCGCCGAGCGGCCACAGGTCGGCGGCGGGTATCGAGGCGCGCAGCGACTCGAGCGTCGACAGCGAGGGAGTACCGACTTCGACGGAGAAGCCGCGCGCGAGCTGCGTGAAATATTGCTCGGGCGGCCGATAGTTGTACGGCCCGCTCACCTGCAGATTCACGGAATTCGAGCTGCCCGTGTAGTAGCGCGTTCCGTCGAGCGATGCCGCGAGATCCGCCAGGCCCTCGTTGAGGATGGGTTGCGGCACGCCTTCGTTGCGGCCGAACCAAAGGGCGATCGATGGATGATTGCGATACCGGCTGATGACGTCGCGGGCATTGGCCAGGAACAGAGCCGGATCCTGCGGCTCCATTTGAAAGTCCTGCGTCGAAATCCAGAAATCGTTGAGCACCAGCAGACCGTATTCGTCGGCCAGATCGTAGAAAACGTCCTCGGTATTCTGACCGAGCCAATTGCGGATGATGTTGAGGTGGGCCTCGCGATGCAGCCGGAAATAGGGTTCGAGCCGCTCCCGCGATATTCGCTTGCGCGAGTCGTCCATGCCCCAGCTTCCGCCGCGGGCGGCGATGCGCACCCCGTTGACGCGGATGACGAGATACGGGCGCAGGCTTTCGCTGCCGGAAGGACGCACGGCGCGCGAAGTCTCGCCGGCGGCCGTCAAGCTCTCCGCCCAGCCTTCCGGAGTGCGCTTGATGGCCTCGTGACGCACGTCGATCAGCCGCTCGCCATGCAGCGTTCCCAGCGTGGGATCGACCTCGACGCGGCGCAGGCGTCCGTCGTGATCGAACAGCGACAGTTCATAGGTCAGCTCGCGGACGCCGAAGCGAACGGACGCTGAATCCGATGCCGCGCCGTCGCCGGCCAAGCGGATGTGCAATTCATACAGGTTCGCCTCGCCATAGCCGTTCGGCCACCACAGGCGCGGCGCCTTGAGATGGAGCTGGGGGAACTCGGCCGGCTCCAGCCTGACTTCGCTGCGGCCGGGCGGCATCATGGCGGTCTTTTCCACTCTGATGCCGTCGATGCTGGCAACCACCGTCCCCGATACCGGGGCGTCGCGGTGGTTTTCGATGGGCACGAGGATGGAAAGGTCCGCCTGGTCGGTGCGCGGCAACGGCAGGTGAGTGATCACCTGAGGGTCGAGAAGGCGAAGCGGGCCCGTGGCCCTGATCTCGACGTCCTGCCAAATACCGGTGTTGCGGTCGCGGATTCCGGGAATCCAATCCCATCCCTCGGTGGCGATGAAGGTCGGCCCGTCGATGGCCATGGCCCCGCCGTTGTTCCCCGGGCCCGCGGACACCGATTGCTCGTGCGGGATCCCCGGGTACGGCGGGGGTGAAATCCGCACGGCAATCGCATTGAGTTGGCCGGGCCGCAAGATGCCCGTCGCATCGAAGGTGCCGCGGGTGAAGGCGCCGCGGATGTCGCCCAAACACCGGCCGTTCAGCCAGACCTCGGCCGAATAGTTGATGCCCTTGAAGATGAGCGACAGATCGCGGCCGCGATAATCATCGGGTGCCGAAAATACGCTGCGGTACCAATAATCCTGGCGGCTCAATGTATCCGGAATTGCCAGATTGTTGAGCCCGTAATCCGGATCGGGATAGACGCCCCGGGCGATCAACGTCGTGAGCACCGTCCCCGGCACCACCGCCGGATACCAATCGCGCGCCGGGTATTGGGGTTGCGACAGGTCTTCGCCCGTTGCAACGACCCGGGGCGCCGCCGTGAGTTGCCAATTCCCGATGATGGCGACGCCGTCGCTCCCGGCCTGAAGACCGGGAGCAGGCTTTGCCATCACCGCCACCGGCGCGGACGGCGCCGCGTGGGAGCGCGGCAGCGTCCACGGGTCTTGAGGTTCCTGAAGACCGCGCCAGGCACGCTGCTGCCACGGCCAGCCGGCCCCGACCACCTGGAAGGTGATCAGATCGAATTGCGGCTCCGCGCGGGCGAGGGACTGGATCTGCGCCGGCGTGGGTGCGAGGGGCGCGAGCGTAAACTCGGCCAAGGAACCGCCGAAGTGAAGCGGCGGTTCAGCCGGGTCGCGCAGAATCACCGGCGCAAGCTCGATGCGAGCGGCCACCGCAGCCGTCTCCGCGCGCGCCTCGGCTCGCTCGTCACCGTCCACATACAGCGTCGCCAGCGAGCCATCGTAGGTGAGAGCGACCGCATGCCAGCGACCCGGCTGCAGCATGGTGCCGCTTCGCAGGGTGACCCCCCCGCCGCAGGAGGCTCGCAGTTCGCCGTCGCTGAGATAGAGGCCGCGCCAGCCCTCGGCGCCCGGCCCTCCGGCACTGTCGCCTACCGCGGCCACGATGACCACGCCGGGTTCCACTCGCACCGAAGTCAACCAACCCGTCATCGACCACGGGCTTGACGCACCCGCCGGGCCGGATCCTGCGGCCAGCGGCCGCAGCATCCCGACGCCCCCCTCCAAAAACGTGAGGTTGTAGGGACCCAGGTTGGCGCCGGCCGCGAGTTCGCCCTCCGACTCCGCCCGGGGGCCCGGCCCCAAGGCGAGGATCGCGAGCAAAGCCGCGGTAATCCGCCACGAATTGACGCGTTTCATGGTCTCCCTTTGCAGCGAGCGGCAAAAAATGTCAGCGCTGACAATGCGGGATATCATACCGGGTGGCTGCGGAGAATCGAGCGTCGTGAAGCCGGGAAGAAACGATCCATGCAGCTGCGGCAGCGGGAAAAAGTTCAAGGTCTGCTGTGGGCGGCTGGGCGCCGGAAGAGGACCTAAGGAACGCGGTGAGCGGCTGCCGGTTGAGAACGTGCCCGAGCCCGGCTTGGCCCCACTCGTCGAATTGATGAACGCGGGCCGCTTCGCACCCTTGGAAAGCGAGGTCCGCGCGCTGCTCGGCAGCCGCCCGAAGTCCGGTGTGCTCTGGCAACTGCTGGCCGTCGCCCTTGGCAGGCAGGGCAAGGACGCCATGGAAGCCCTGGTGGAGGCCGCCCGGTATTTGCCCGACGACGCCGTGGCACACCTGAATCTGGGCAATGCGTACGGACGCCGCGGGCTGCTGGAGGATGCCCAGAGGAGCTACGAGCGGGCGCTCTCGATCAGGCCCGACTTTGCCGAGGCGCACAATAACCTGGCGGATCTGCAGCTCGAGTTGGGCCGCGACGAGGAGGCCGCGGCGAGCTGTCGGCGAGCTCTCGCGGTCAAGCCCGATTATGCGGACGCCTACGAGAATCTCGCCAAGGCGTGCGCGCGGCTCGGGCGAATGGACGAGGCACTGGCGAACTGCCGAAAGGCGCTCGCGCTCAAACCCGCCTCAGCCGAGGCGCACGTCAACCTGGCCGGTCTGTTGCGCAGCATCGGGCGGCTCGATGATGCGGCAGCGGGTTGCCGCCGCGCGCTGCTCATCAATCCGGATTACCTCCCCGCGCACACTGGGCTCGGCACGGCGTTGCGTTTGCAACGGCGTACCGCGGAATCGGAAGCCAGCTGCCGGGCCGCGCTCGCGATCGATCCAAGCTCTGCTGCCCCCTTCGAGGTGCTGGCGGAACTGCGGGCGGATGAGGGCCGCTTCACCGAGGCGGAGGAATTCTACCGGCAAGCCATGGCGATCCAGCCCGACTCGCCCGAGGCCTGGGCGGGGTTCACGCGCCTGCGGCGCATGACGGCCGCCGACCACGAGTGGCTGGCCGCCGCGCAGTGCATGGCCGGGCGGGGATTGCCGCCCCATGAGGAGATGCCGCTTCGCTACGCCATCGGCAAATACTTCGACGATGTCGCGGATTATGATGGCGCGTTTGCGAGCTACCGGCGCGCGAACGAGCTGGCCCGGAAACTGGGTCCCCGCCACGATCGCGCCCAGCTGAGCCGCACCGTCGATCTCATCATCCGCTCCCACGGCGAGACCTGGATCGGCCGGGAACGGCCGGCCGCGAATTCATCGGACCGCCCGGTGTTCATCGTCGGCATGCTGCGCTCGGGCACCACGCTTGCCGAACAGATACTGGCGTCGCACCCTCGAGTGTTCGGCGCCGGCGAGCTGTCATTCTGGGGCCCCCAGTCGGCGGCGGCCATCACCGGTGCGGCCGCGGGGGCTGGTGAGATCGCCATGAGCGAGCCGTGTCTGGCCGGTCTGGGCAATGCCTATCTGGAGCTGCTGCAGCAACTGTCGGCGGAGGCTCCCCGGGTCGTGGACAAATTGCCGACCAATTTCCTGTTTCTCGGGTTGATCCACGCGGCACTGCCGAAGGCGCGGATCATTCACCTGCGGCGCAATCCCGTTGACACCTGCCTGTCGATCTATTTCCAGCGCTTCGAGTCGGCCAACACCTATGCCAACGACCTCGCGGATCTCGCGCATTACTACCGCGACTATCGGCGGCTCATGCAGCATTGGCGCACGGTGCTGCCGGCGGACACCCTGCTCGAGGTGCCCTACGAAGAATTGGTGCAGAACCTTGCCGCCTGGGCCCCGCGGATGGTGGATTTCGTGGGCCTGCCCTGGCACCCCGCATGCCTGGACTTTCATCGCACCGCGCGCACCGTGGTCACCGCGAGCAAGTGGCAGGTGCGGCAAAAGATCAACACGGAATCCATCGAGCGCTGGCGCCACTACGAGAAGTTCATTGGGCCGCTGAAATCGCTGCTGGAGCCGGGCGATTCGACGACCCCGTAGCCTCAGGCGCTCCCGAACTCCTGCTGAAGGACCGGCGGGGCGGCGCCCGTCCGAAGCGGCGGCGAACGCCACGCCAGGTAGGCGAAACCCGCGAGACCCAGATAGGCCGCGGCGGGCACGGCGAACGCCACGCGCAAACCCGCGTGGTCGGCAATCAGGCCGACTGCCGGCGGCAGCACGGCGCCGCCGACGATGGCCATGCACAGCAGGCCTGACGTCGCCGCATCTCCCGCGCTGGAGCGCTCCAAGGTCAGCGTGAAGATGGTGGGAAACATGACCGAATTGAAGAGGCCGATCGCGAGCGCCGCCGCCGCGCCGCTTGCGCCGCTGCTCGCGATGACGGTCCCGCACAGCAGGGCGGCGGCCAGGGCCGCGCCGAACGTCATCGGCGCAGCGGACACTCGCACCAGCAGTGCGCTGCCGCCGAACCGGCCCACCATCGCGCCGAGCCAGTACAGGCTGAGCAGCTTGCCGGCGCGCTCCAGCGTGACGCCTAGAACGGCCGGCTGATGCAGGTAATTGATCATCAGGCTTCCCACGGACACTTCGGCTCCGACGTACAAAAAAATGGCCGAGGCGCCCAATATAGCCCAGCGCGAGCGCAGGGCCGGCAGAATGGACCCTTGGCGCGCCGGCGCCGGCACGGCCGTCGACATGAAGCCCCGCGAGAGGTGGATGCACAGCGCGAGCACGGCGATCAGCGCCGCGATCAACAGAAACGACCGATCGACGTTGTGGAACGATACCGTGCGCATTTCGGCCGACTGGGTTGCGGCGCCCGAAAAAATCCCACCCTGCAACATGAAGAGCGCGCCCACATAAGGCGCGAGCACCGTCCCCAGCGAGTTGAAGGCCTGCGACAGCACCAGCCGGAAATGCGACCGGCCGCCGCCGCCCAGCGCCGCCGCGAGCGGATTGGCCGCCACTTGCAGAACCGTGATGCCCGATGCGATGACGAACAGCGCCGCGAGCACGACGGCGTATCGCTGCAAGCGCGTGGCCAGCAGCATCAGCAGGCACCCGAGAATCATCGCTCCCAACGCCGCCATGATGCCGGTGATGAAACCGCGGCGGGCGATGAGGGCGGCGGCCGGAAGCGATATGAGACCGTAGGCGGTGAAAAATGCGAATTGGGTCAGCATCGACTCGGCGTAGCTCAGGCTGAAGATGCTGCGCATGGCCGGAATCAGCGGATCGATCATCGCCGTAATGAAGCCCCACGCGAAAAACAACGCGGTGACCGCCACGAAGGCCGCGCGGAGATTTTTCAGTTCGTCGGACATGCGCTGATCCTTCAGTCGCCCTTCAGGAGCGCGAACCGGGTGGGCAGCAAGCGGTGATTGAAGGGCAGGATCGCAGCGCCCACGGCCGGCGCATCGTCGGCCGTGACGGCCCGCGCCACCGGGGCAATGGCGGGCAGCTGCGCGGCGAAATCCCCCATGCGTTTGTTGAGCGCCGCGGCGAGTTGATCCACCAATTCCGACGGCAGCCGTCCGCCGATCAGAATGGCGTCCGGGTTGATGAGGCAATTGATGGCCACCATGGATTTGACCAGCGCTTCGGTCGATTCCTGTATCCATTCATCGACGATCCTGCGGGCGCCGGCATCGAGACGCGTGAGCGCTTGCGGCCTGACGATGCGGTAGCCGCCTTCTGCCAAGCGGCTGCACAGTGCCGACAATGACACGATGTTTTGCAGCTGCATGTCCCGGCCGGATGCATCGCGCTCGTGGAGCCAGCCGATCTCGCCGCTGCGCCCATGCGCTCCCCGGTAGTAGCCCCCGTCCACCACCAACCCGCCGCCCAGCGCCGCCGTGATCAGCAGATAGAAAAAGCTGCGGTAGCGATGCCCGGACCCGAACTGCATCTCGCCGATGGCCGCCGCCGCCGCGTCGTTTTCCACGAAGACGGGAACGCCCAGCACGTCGCGCAGCAGGTCGTCCACTTTGACCTCGGCCCAGGCCGCGTAGTCGCCGGGCTGATCGGGCAGGTGCGCACGGGCAATGTCGTCCGGAAAGGCCACCCCGACGCCGATCAACCTGCCGCGGGCAACTCCCGTTCGCTTGATCATCTGACCCACGGCGCGCTGGAAGAAGGCGCGCACCGTCGCCGGTTTTGCAAAATGTATCTCGCGCGAGGCGCGCGCGCGCACCTGGCCTGCGAAATCGAGCAGCACGAGAGTGATGTGGTCCCGATCCACGTTGAGTCCGATGGAGAAACAGCTGTCGGGATTGACCACCAGCTTGGTCGCCGGCTGTCCCCGTGCGCCCAGCGTTCGGCCCGCGGCGAGAATCAACCCGTCCTTGCGCAGGCGGCTGGTGATATTGGCGATGGCCGCGGGTGTCAATCCCGTCTGCGCTGCCAGCGCCATCCGGGTAACGGGGCCGTTCACGCGGATCGCGTGCAGCGTTACGCGCTGGTTGTGATCGCCCGCGCGCTGCAGGTTGCTGCCCGACAGCTGCGGCCCCTGGGTTCGGTCGCCGTACGACGCGGGATTATGGAGGTGTCTTTGGCGCATGGTGGCCGATTGCCGGATCGCTGCGGTCAGCCCGCTGCCGCCCGCGTGTTCATGCGGTGCGCGTCGCTCGCCAGCGCGAGCGCGCCCAAGGGTCCCGCCAGCGCGCCCAGTCCCGCTGCGACGACGTATCGCTCGATCGGTCCTGCGAGCTCTTCGAGGGTCAGGTAGCCGTTCAGGCTTTGCAGCAGCTGCGCGCGCACGCGCCCGAGAAGCTCGGGGCGGTGCTGCAGGACGCCTCCGCCCAGAATGATTCGCCGAGGCGCCGTGGCCAAGACCAGCGTGCATAGCAGCTGCGCCAGCGCGTGCGCCACCGGCTCCCACACAGGGCTGTCGGCCGGCACCTGATCGGTGGGCATGCCGGCGCGCGCGGCGATCGCCGGACCTGACGCCAGTCCTTCGACGCAGTCGCGGTGAAATGCGCAGCCGCCGCCCCACTCGTCTCCCGCCATGCGCGCCAGGCGGGCGTGGCCCAGCTCCGGGTGACCAAACCCGTAGACCAGGGCGCCATTGGCCACCAACCCCACCCCCACACCGGTACCCACCGTGAGATAGGCGAAATCCGCCAGCCCGCGCGCCGCGCCCCAGCGGCCTTCGGCCAGGGCCGCCCCGTTCACGTCCGTATCGAACCTCGTGGGCACCGCGAAAGTGCGCGCGAAATGGCCGGCCACATCGACGTAGCGCCAGCCGGGCTTTGCGGTGGAGGTGATGAACCCATAGGTGGACGACCCCTTCGCCAGACCGACCGGGCCGAAGGCGGCGAGCCCCAGCGCGGCAATCCGCCCATGGACCGCCTGCCACGCGTTCAACTGATCGGTGAGGCGGCGGAGCGTCGATTCCGGTTCGCTACCCGTGGCAATGGAGATTTGCCCGCGAATATCCTCGGGAGCCGTGCCGATGAAACAGATGCATTTGGTCCCGCCCAGCTCCACGCCGCCGAGCAACGGCTTGGGATCCATCATGGAGCCGCGGCGGCGCGGCCGCCGGCAGCGGTGTGCGCCGCGAAGTAGCTGTCGTGGGACGGAGCCGCCTTGGCCGCGGCCGCCGTGTCGGCGGCCATGGAGGCCGTGATCTCGCGGAGCTGGGCCGCGGTAACCACATCCATCAGCGGATCGTAAGCATCCGGCCGCACGCCCAATCCCTCGAAGATGTAGAACCAGCTGAGATCGCTGAACAGTTCGCCCGCCTTGACCCGAATCCGCCCGGTGCGTCGATACAGCTCGATGCGTTGCACGAGGCTGTCCGGCAGCGTCATCGATCGGCAGTAGCTCCACAGCGGAGCGTCCTCCCGCTGCGTGAGGCAGTAGTGCAGCACGATGAAATCGCGGATCCTTTCGGATTCGGCGATCAGCTCCGCGTTGTACGAATCGGCGTTGGCCCGGTCGAAATTCCGGTCCGGAAAATGCTCGAGCAGCTTGTACACCCCGCTCATCACCATGTGGATGCTGGTGGATTCCAGCGGCTCCAGAAACCCGGAGGCAAGTCCCAGTGCGACGCAGTTGCGGTTCCACAAGAGCTTGCGCCGGCCGGTGACGAAGCGCAGAAAGCGCGGATCGGCGAGCGGCCTCTCGCGCAGGGTGCTCACGAGATCATCGTGAGCCTCCTCGTCGCTGCAGTGGGCGCTGCAGTAAACGTACCCATTGCCGACCCGGTGCTGCAGTGGAATGCGCCATTGCCATCCGGCGCTTCGAGCCAGGGAGTTCGTGTAGGGCGGTCGACCCGGGACCGATGCCGTCGGGAACGCGACCGCCCGATCACAGGGCAGCATCGCGCTCCAGTCGATATAGCCGGTGCCCAGGATTTCCTCGATCAACGCCCCGCGAAACCCGCTGCAGTCGATGTACAGGTCCGCCTGCAGCGTCGAGCTGTCGGCAAATTGCAGCTCATCGAGGAATCCGTCGGCTCGGCGCGTGGCGCCCACCACCTTGCGCTCGAGGCGCGTGACGCCGAGGCGCTCGGCATAGCTGCGCAAGTACCGGGCCACCAGCGTCGCGTCGAAGTGCAGCGCGTAGCGCAGGCCCGCGGCAGGACCCTGGCTCGCCGGGTCCGGAAACCGGAACTTGCGCGCATCCCCGAGCGCGGCACACAAGCTGAAATCGTTGAAACGGAACTTGAGGCCGTCCGCCCGCGCCTTGTGCCATGCGTGGAAGAACGGCCGCAGATTGATCATGCTGCCGAACGTCCCGAAGGGATGCCAGTAGGATTCACCGACCCGTGACCAGTCGGTGAATTTGATGCCGAGCTTGTAGGTCGACTGGGTGTGGCGAACGAAATCGCCCTCGTTCACGTTGAGAAAACGCAGCAAGTCCATGATGGGGGGAATGGTGGCTTCGCCGACTCCCACCGTACCGATGTCCGGCGACTCGATCACGGTGATGACGGTTTTGGTGCCCGGCAGCGCCCGCGCGAGGATGCTCGCGGCCATCCAACCGGCGGTGCCCCCGCCGACGATTGCGATGCTTCTTATCTGCAAGCTGTTCGACATCGCCCCGAACCCCTCACGAGAGTACTGGACCACTGCCGGAATGGCCGGCGGTCGCCCTGCGACCGCCGGCGCCTCAAATCTACCACCACGCCGGCCTCGGCGCGGCGGCAAACTCTCCTAGAGCTTGCCCTTCACGCCGAGGAAGAAGCGGCGGCCCCAATTATCGTAGGTGAACGGCTGGTTCGGCCATTGTAGATACGTATGCTGGGATGCGTCGGTGAGGTTCTGCACGGAAAAGAGGATGCCGACGTGCTTGTTGAAGTCGTAACTTGCCTGTGCGTCGAGCTGCCCGTACGGCGCGGCAAAGACCTGATACACCTTCCCGCCGAACGGGAAGGTCGAGCCCGTCTCCGAGTCGTTGATGGCCTTGTCGCGATACGAATAGGAGCCGCGGATGGAGAACCCGTGGTTCTCGTAGTACAGCGTTCCCGTGACCGCGTCCCGCGAGACGCCCGGAATGGGCCCTCTGCTTCCGAAACTGGTCGGCTGGGTCGACTGGGACTGCGAGTAGGTGTAGTTGGCGGCCGCGCCGAATCCCTGGAGCCACGCGACCGCGTCGCCGAATGCATACTGCCCGCCGAGCTCGATGCCGTAAATCCGGCCGTTGCCCGCGTTCACGGGCTCGGTCACGTTGGCCGTGTGGCCGCCGAAGTCGTCGTTCTCGAAGGTGGGGATGTTCTCGATCTCGACGAAGTTGTCCACCTGTTTGTAGAAGCCGGCAATGCTCGCAAGCCCGCCCGGTGTGAAATAGTTCTCGTAGGACAGCAAGAACTGCGACGCGCGGTACGGGTCGAGATTGGGGTTGCCTTCCGCACCGCCGTCGAACTTGAACTGCGCCGCGCCGGTCACGGGATTGCTCGCGCCGCGCGTGAAGTTGTACGAGGGGCCAAGCCCGAGCGAGTAGAGATCCTGCGGCGCAACCACCCGCGCGGCGCCGAATCTCACCTTCTGGCTGTCCGTCACATCGAGCACGAAGTTGAACGAAGGCAGCACGTCGGTGTAGTTGCGCTTGGTCGTGACCGGGATCACGTTCGACTGGACGCCGTTCCAGGAGGCGGTGCCGTAGTACGTCGGGTGCGGGTTGGCCGCGCCGCCGTCGATGGTCAGGTCGGTGTTCACCAGACGCACGCCGAAGTTCATGTGAAAGCGGCTGCTCGGGCTGCCCATGTCGACCATGAGATAAGGCGCCGTGGTGCGCTCGGTGACATCGAAGGAACTCAGGCCATCCTTGAAGAATTGCTCGGTGGTGTTCGGCACACCGGCGCCGGCCCACACTTGGTTCAGATAGGTCGACGGGTGCGTCAATCCGCTGGTCGAAGGATTCTTCACGATGATGTTCCCGACCGCGAAATTGTTCACGGTCAGCGCCAGGTTGGGTGCCGAGACCGCCGTGGAATACGGAATGCTCGGAGTTCCATATCCCGGATCCTGGTAGTAGAGCCACGGACCGAAGCCCGAAGCGGGGGTGCCCGTATTGGTCCCGGCCACCTGGCCGTCGGCGAGCGTGCCATTGATCAAATACCGTCCGAAGGTCTGATCGACGTCACGGCCGGCATAACGCAGTCCCCCGGTGATCGTGGTTTTGACGTCCGTGATGAAGGCCGGATCCCACTTCAATTCCCCTATGACCGCATAGTTCTTCTGGTCGGTGAGGTTTGCCCAGGCCCAATTCGACTTGAACGTGGTGTAGGCCGGATTGCTGAGGACGTTGGCATTCACGCCGGTGTAGCTCGCGGAGGGAAGGCCGGACGTGCCGCCGTTGGCGTAATTGAATTCATAGCCGTGGTTGCCGGTGGTCGAGGTGGCGCACAGCTGACCGTTGTTGCAGCCCGGCGCCGTCGGCGAGGTCGCCACGCCTTCGCCCGTGTCGTACAACCCGTGCTCGACGTCGCCCTGCGCCGCCTGCAGGTTCGAAGTCGCGTGCGCAAAGGAGGCATCAAATAATCCGCGCAGCGGACCGCCGTCGTCGAACTTCGTGGCCCATTGAAAATTGTTGGCCTGGGCGATGTTTTCCTGAAAGAGGGTGGCGGTCTCGGCGCCGAGTGCATTGAACGTGGCATTTTGCACGACGCCGTTGCCGTCGATCGAATAGGGCTGGGTCGGATCGAGACCGGGCACCGGGGCCGTGTTCTGGCCGTTGAACCACGCCTTGTCCGAGTAGTTGATCGTGGTTTCGTCCTCCCGGGAATAGAACCACAGGAGATTGGTGGTGATCGCATCGGTCACCTTCAGGCCGACGTCGAACGACGCACCTTTCTCCTTGGTTTCGTCTTCGATATCGCTGAAATAGCCGAGTTGGGGAAGGATGTAGCTCTGGGGAATCGTGCCCACGTCGGCGGCCGTCAGCGAGCCTGCGTAGGGTTTGGTCGCCGAATTCGTGATCGACCAGCCGTTGCGGTTGTAGTCCTCGTATTCTTCGGTGTGCGTCTTCAAATCGCTGTAGGTGAGGCTGGCATTGAACGCCAGCCGATCATTGATCTTGTAGGACCCCACCAAGGTGCCATCCGGCGTCTTGGAGTTTTGCCGCTGCGCGTCCGATTCGCGGAACAGGCCGCCGAGAGTCAGGCCGTCGGGCGCGAGCAGCGGATCGGCGGTTTTCAGGTTGATGGTGCCCCCGAGACCGCCCTCGGTGAGCGCTGCATTGGGATTCTTGATGACGTCGATGCCGCTGACCAATTCGCTCGGGATGGTTTCGAGCGAGCCATATTGCGCGTTGCTGCCGGCGCCGCCGCCGGAGGCTTCGCCGGACACGTAGAATTCCTTTCCCGTCAGAAACACATCGCCGTTCAGCGTCGTGAGATTTTGCCTCAGCCCATCGATGAGCACGGAGTTGCCCTGCCCGTTCGCGCCCGAGCGATCGATCTGCACGCCGGGCAGCCGCTGCAAGGATTCCGCGACGTTGTTGTCGGGCATCTTGCCGATGTCCTCTGGGGCCACCGACTCGATCGGCAGATCGGAATTGCGCTTGGTGTCCAAGGCCGTCTGCAGCGATTGGCGGTAACCGGTGACCGTGATTTCCGTCAATTCGCTGTCCTGCGCAGTGGTTTGCGAGGGCGACTGTGTCTGATCGGCGATTGCGAAATGACCCATGAGCGAGGCGTCAAATGACACCGCTGTCATTAATGCCAAACGAGCGGCCTGACGAGCGCGTTTTTCCCGGCGATGCGACATGGTAGAAAGTCCCCCGATGGTTATATTACTTCGACTGCGGCGCGACCTGGTTCTGTGACCGGCTGTGCATTTATGCCTATGCCGAGCACTATTTTGCGCTCTATTCCCCCGTCGACCGGTCATGGACCCCGGTCGATGCAAGCGCGAGGCTAACTCCGCCGGCACCCGGAAGTCAACGAATTATTACTTTCTTTGTGTTTAATTAACGCCTCGGGAGGTGTCAGCGCTGACAAACGGGGGCTGGCAGGCGCAACCAGGCTCAGGGAAACCCCGCCGCGTGGCCTTTTCGCAACAAAACAGCGGAATAGCAGGCCTTAATTGTCCCAATAGGCGAAAGCCCGGCGGTCCCGGATTAACCCGAAATGGCGGCGTGGGTTGCTTGAGCGACGCCAATCACCCTGGCAGCGCTGTCATGTGAATCGGAAAATCCACCGTTCGCTGCGGCCGCGGACCGCAGCGTCATTCGCTGCCCGGTTTTGCCGTGGAGTTGCGAATGATGAGCTCGTGGTCCAGGAGATGCCGCGGCAGGCGTTCCGGCCAGCCGCGACGGCGCGGTTCATGCCGAATGATGAGATCCGCCGCGATCCGCGCCATGGCGGCAACAGGCTGGCGCACCGTGGTCAATTCGGGCCAGATCATGGTTGCGACCGGCGCATCATCGAAGCCCGTGACGGACAGTTGTCCCGGCAGCTTCAGTCCGAATTTTCGGGCCATGGAGATGGCCGCCGCCGCCATGTCGTCGTTGCTCGCGAAAATGGCCGTGGGCGGCGCTGCCGACCGCAGCATCCGCTCGGCGCACACCAGCCCGTCCGAGAATGTGAAATTGCCCGTTTGAACGAGAGCCGTGTCCACGGACGCCTGCTGAGCGCGCATCTCGTCGATGAAGCCGAGATACCGCTGCTCGGTGGCGCCATGGTCGGGCGATCCCAACATGAAGCCCATCCGCCGGTGCCCCAGCTTCAGCAGGTGCGCGGTCAACTGTCTCGCTGCGGCGTAGTCGTCGATTCCGATGGACGGCGCCGCGCTCAGTTGCGTGCGGGGCGCAATTCGCACGACCGGGATGGAGGCATCCTGGAGCTTCGAGAGCACGCCCGCATGGTCGCTCAGGGGCGGCAGCAGGATCACGCCCTCCAGCCGCAGCTGTCCCAGCAGGATGTCGATTTGCTTGTCCATGGTCGGTCCGCGGGCGTCCAAGGGCTCGACCATCAAGTGCAGGCTGGATTCCCGGCACCGCTCGATGGCGCCCGCCTGAAATTCGCTCAGGTAGTCGCCCGGCTTGTCGCAAAACAGCCCGATGAGAAATGACCGGTTGCTCGCCAGCCCGCGCGCATTGAGATTGGGCCGGTAATTGAGCTCCTCGATGGCCTCGAGGATCCGCTTGCGCGTGTCCGAGCGCACCCTCGGCTCGTCGTTGATGACCCGTGAAACGGTCTTGGGCGATACCCGCGCCAGGTCGGCGACCTCTTGAATCGTCACCGAGGGGGGGATGAGTGTCATGCGGTACCGTAAAGACTGCGCGTGGAATCCATTATCTCATAGGCTCCGCCGGCGGCGGGCACGCCCGGCGCCCCTGCGCCAAATCCGGCAGCAAGCGGATCTGGGAGATGGAGAGCCCCAACTTCCCCGCTGTTTCGACCGAGAACGGGATCTCGACGCTGCCCAGCTTCGCGCCTGCCCCCTTCGAGCATGACATGGGGATGACCAGGCGCTGCCAGGCGCCCACCCGGTCTGCCTGGAAAGTCTGTGTCACGTCGAACATCGCTCCGCCCGAGGGGCCGCAGAGCGGCCCCGTACACCGCATGCCGAGCAGGACGGGTCCGTCGGGGCGCCGGTCGATGCGGTAGCGCATCTCCAAGGCGACGCCTGCGCCCCCGCCTGAACTCAAATTCATCTCGCGCCCCGTGATCTGCAGCACACCCGCCTGCGCGCCATTCCAGACGGCGACGGCCCCGACGGGCGCGAGGCGCACCCGCACCACGCCGTGCGGACTTGCCTGAGCCGTCGTGACGTGCACCTGCGCGTCGCCGTCGGCGACGAACAGCGACCAGGGAGCCGTCGGGTGTCCGGCGAAGAAAAGACTGCCGGGCGGCGCGTGAAACCTCGGCAAGATCTGCGGAACTTCGGAAAGCTTCTGATCATCCCCGGGTGAAGCGGTGGCCGCGAAGGGGCCATGGTAGTTCAGCCCAAATCCGTTGGCATACAAAGCGCCGCTCACGCGGCCCCGCGCGTCGAAACTGACCGGCATGGGCGTGGCCGGCCACGAAAAGGCCAGCCGCCCCGTGAAGTCGAACGGCGTCGTGCCATCGGCGGCCTTGAACAGTACATCGGCAATCCCCTCCCCCTCGCTGCCCGGCAGCCATGCGGCAACGAAGGCGTCCGACGCGTTGATCTCCGGGTTCACCCACAGCGGACGTCCCGATATGAAAACGCTGACCGTCGGGATGCCCGACGCGCGAAACCGCCGCAGCATCGCCAAATGAGCCTTGTCCACGGGCGAAAATTCCAACGTCTCCCGATCGCCCTCGAACTCGGCGTACGGCCCCTCGCCGAACACGACGACGGCCACGTCCGGCCTGCCCGTGAATTCACCATTGCGACTGAATTCCGCAGACCCTCCCGCGCGGCTCACCGCCGCTTTGATCCCGGCGTATATCGACGTGGCGCCCGGGAAATCGGCGTTGGAATTGTGATTTCCCTGCCAATCGACGGTCCAGCCGCCGCTCTGCACCCCGATGTCGTCGGCCGCTTCGCCCGCCACCAACACATGCGCATGCGGACTCAAGGGCAGCAGACCCCGCGAGTTCTTGAGCAGTACGAGGGACTTGCGCACCGCTTCGCGAGCGACGGCGCGGTGCGCCGGGCTTCCTAATTCCTCGAAATGTCCGGCGTCGCTGCGCCGTTTGGGCGGCCCGCGGTCGAACAGTCCGGCCAGGGCTTTGACCCGAAGGATGCGCCGAACGGCATCGTCGATGCGTGCGGGCGGGATCTCGCCCGACCTCGCCTCGGCCAAGGTGTGCTCGTACAGCTCCTTCCAGCCGTCCGGCGCCATCAGCATGTCCACGCCGGCGAGTATCGCGGCCGGACAATTGGATTTGGTGCAACCCGGGAGCTGCTCCTGAGCGTTCCAATCACCCACCACGAACCCCTTGAATCCCATGCGTCCCTTTAAAATGCCGGTGAGCAGATGATGATTGCCATGCATCTTGACGCCGTTCCAGCTGTTGTATGACGCCATGACGATCAACGCGCCGGCCCGGATACCCGCCGGATATCCCGCGGCGTGCACCCGCAGGAGCTGCTCCTCCGACATCACCGTATCGCCCTGGTCGCGTCCCGCCAGCGTGCCGCCATCGCCCACGAAATGCTTGATGGTCGCGAGCGTGTGGCCCGGCGCCATGAACTGCGGCGTGCAAACCTGCCCTTGGAGTCCGGTCACCATCTCGGGTGCATACGCCGCAACCAGTTCCGGGGACTCGGAGTAGCTCTCGTAGGATCGACCCCAACGCACGTCCCTTGCCACGGCAAGCGTGGGCGCAAACGTCCAGTCGATCCCCGTCGAAGCGACCTCGGCAGCGGTTGCCTGGCCGATGCGGCGGATCAGCTCGGGGTCGTGCGCCGCCCCCAGACCGACGTTGTGCGGAAAAATGGTGGCTCCGGGCACCTTTGCGTCCCCGTGCACGGCATCGATCCCGAACAGAATCGGAATGTTCGGGTGGGTGCCGCCGCCATCGGCGATCGACGCCTCGTAGAACGCCTCGGTCAAGTCCAACCAGGCCTGCGGCGAGCTTCGAATATCGTTGCCGGGCGCCGCATTGCCCCCGGCGAGGACGGAGCCCAATCTGTACTGGCGCAGCTGCGCCGGTGTGATCGAGGCGATGTCCGCCTGGATCATCTGCCCGACCTTCTCTTCGAGGCTGAGTTGGGACAGCAGCTGCTCGACGAACCGGTCGGTCCCCGCTGAATCCGCGCAGGGTGACGCCGTGCTCCGCCCCGCCGTCACGGGTACACTTTGGGCGAGAGCGGTTCGGCCTTCACCGAAGGCGCCTACGCACTGGGTGGCCGCAATTACGGTGCTTAACATAACGATGTTCTTGCGTATCATGGCGCCTTCTAACTGCCTGTAATTCAATATCTTTATGGCAACTCCGCACCATTGGCGTGTCGACCGACGTGCCGCGCAGCCACATACTACCCGACCTCAGGCCGGAATGTCAGCGCTGTCACTCCAGCCGGCTGCAATTCCGGTCGCTCTGAGCCGGCGCCCGCATGGCGGCTAGCTTGCCGCCGGTGCTCCTGAGCGCGCTCGATTGGGCGGTGATCGGCGCGTACGTGGGCGGCTTGGTCGTGCTCGGGCTGTGGATGTCGCGACGCCAACTGGCGCCCGTTGATTTCTTCCTCGCGTCGCGCGCAACGGGGTGGCCGGTGGTCGGTCTGGCCCTGCTCGCCTCCAACATTTCCTCGTGCGCGTTGGTGGGCCTTGCGGGCGGAGCCTACGCATTGGGGATCTCCGTGTACGACTACGAGTGGACGGCCACCGTCGTCCTCGTGTTCTTCTGCCTGTTCCTGTTGCCGTTCGTGATCCGCAGCGGAACCTACACCATGCCCGAGTTCCTCGAGCGGCGCTACGACGCGCGCCCTCGATTGTTGTTTGCGCTTCTGACGCTGTTTCTCAACATCTTCGTGGATTCCGCCGGCATTCTCTACAGCGGGTCGTTGGTGTGCAAACTGCTGTTCCCGGCCCAGCCGCTGTGGGTGATCGTCGCCGCTCTGGCCGGCGCCGCGGGCCTGTACGCGGCGTCGGGCGGTCTGCGCGCCGTGATATACACCGAGGCCGTGCAAGGCATCGTGCTGATGGCCGGAGCGCTCGTCATCTCGCTCGGGGCATTCAGCCGCGCCGGCGGCTGGCATGCGGTCATGACCGGCGTGGATCCGGCCATGCTCTCTTTGATCCGCCCGGCAAACGACCCCGGCGTCCCCTGGCCGGGATTGTTATTGGGGATTCCGCTCCTGGGCTTCTACTACTGGTGCACGAACCAATCCATCGTGCAGCGGCTCCTGTCGGCGAAGAACATCGACCACGCGCGCTGGGGTGCGCTGTTTGCCGGATTGCTGAAGCTGCCCGTATTGTTTCTGATCGTGCTCCCCGGTATCTGCGCGCTGCTGCTGTTTCCGAAAATGCAGCGGCCGGACATGGTCTATCCCACCCTCATCCTCGAACTGCTGCCGTCGGGCCTCGCAGGGCTGGTGGTGGCGGGATTCGTCGCGGCAACCATGGTATCGATCGCCTCCATGCTCAACTCCGCGGCCACACTCATCACCATGGATCTCGTCCTTCAATTCAAGCCCTCCCTGACCAATGCCGAGACGGTACGGGTCGGCCGCTGGGCCACGGCCGGGCTGTACCTGGTCGCGGTCGCATGGGCGCCGCAAATCCGTCTCTTTCCCTCACTCTGGCAATATCTGCAGGCCGTCCTGGCCTACGCGGTACCGCCGGTGGTCGCGGTGTTCCTGGTGGGAATGTTCTGGCGCCGCGCCAATGCCGACGGCGCCACCGCGACCATGATCGTGGGCTCGTTCTGCGGCTTCGCCTTCTTCCTCTGCAATGCGGTACTCGGCTTCACGCACCTGCATTTTCTCTACGCGGCTCCGATCCTCACGCTCGTCGACGTCGTGATCCTGGTGGGCGTAAGCGCGTATTTTCCCGCCGAGACCAGTGCGGCGAGCGACGCGACCATGTGGAAACTCGAGTTTCGACGGGCGGAAAGAACCCGGCTCGCGATGACGCCCGCGTGGCAGGACTACCGGTTCCTCGCCGCCGCGTTGTTGCTGCTCACCTTCGGCATCGTATTCATCTTTCGATAGCGGCGGTCGGTGCGAACCAAGCCGAGGAATCTCCTCACCGCGCATACTCCGGCGCCTCGCGATCGAGCACCCTCTTGATGGCGGCCAGGTGCTTGTTGGCGTAGGCATCGAACATGGGCACCATGTTCGCGAGCTCCTGCGCATAGGTTTCCTTGACCGCGCACAGCGGGCGTTGGGCCGACATGGCGAGGAGCTGCCGCTCGCAGGTTTGTTCGAGGTAGTACAGGCGGTCGAAGGCCGCTGCGACGGTGGGACCCACCACGATGGGCCCGTGATTGCGCATCATCAGCACGTTGTGGTCGCCCAAGATGGCCGCTTCCCGGTCCCCCTCGCTGGTGCTGAACGCAGCGCCGTGGCATTGCTCGTCGTAGGCGATCTTGCCGTGAAACTGCAGGCCTGCCAGAAACACCGGCTCGACCCGCGCCTGGTCGATAAGGCATAGCGCAGTCGCATACGGCGTATGCGTATGTAAAACCGCGCGGGCCGCCGCATTTCGCCTGTGAATCGGCGCATGCAGGCTGAAGGCGGATAATTCCACCGTGCCGTCGCCTTCCACGATCCTGCCGTCGAGATCGCAGAGAATTAGGCTGCTCGCCGTGACTTCCGACCAGAACAGGCCTTCGGGATTGACCAGCATCAGCGTGTCCGAGCCGGGAGCCATCACGCTGAAGTGATTGCACACGCCCTGCTGGTAGCCAAGACGCGCGGACCACCGCAGCACCGCGGCCAGATCAGTGCGCGCCTGCCGGATGAGTGATCGATCGAGATCGTGGGGCATTTGAATACTCCAAATTCAGGCGGGCCGCGCGACGGCTCTCGCAAAGGCGGCGCCGATGAGTGCCGCATCCTCCGTACTGAGGCAGGTGGGCGCCAGCATCAACCGGCCGATGTCCGCCTCCGTGGCATCGACCTCGATCGACGGCGAGGAGGCGCGCAGCGCCGCCGCGACCTGCGCCGCCGTGAAGCCAAGGCCCGGCTCGACGATGACCTCGGCAAGCGGCATGCCGCCGTGGCCCAAATCCGCCACCGCGCGCACGCGAAGCGCGGGCACCCGCGCGACGGCGGCCACCAGGGCATCGACGATGGCCGCAAATCTCTGATTGCGCGCGGCATCGTCCTCCACGGCGAACCTTTGAAGCGCGACGAGCAACCCGACGATCTGTTCCTTGCCCACTTTGCAGCCGCGTCCGATGCCGTGCCGCGGCACTCCGGGCAGCGACCGCTTGTCGACCAGGTTGGACGGCGGCGACCAATCTTCGAACAAATAGTCCAGGTCGAGCTGTTGCAGCAGCGCGGCCCCGACCAGCGCTCGGCGGCCGCAAAGGATCCCCGAGGCGGAGGGCCCGCCGATGCCCTTGCCGCCGCTGAACACGACCAGATCGGCGCCCTCGCCGATGAAGCGGCGCAGATTGGCGGCGGGCGGCAATTGCGCGGCGGCATCCACCAGGACGGGCACCTTCGCACGGTGCGCAGCGCGCACAACCGCCGCGAGACTCGGCCGGGCATCCGCCGCGGCCAGATACAGGATGCCGGCCGTTCGATCCGAGATCGCCGCCTCGATCTCCCACACTTCCGTGTCGCGTACGCCGCAGCCGGTGCGCCGATCGGACAACCCCACTTCGATGAACCGCGCCCCCGCCGCCCGTACGGCGTGATCGTAGGAATTGCGATGGCTGCGCGCCACCAGAAATTCATTGCGCATGCCGTCCGTATCGGGCAGCCGGGCCATCTTCACCGGATCGAGGCCCGTCATGCAGGAGGCCGCGCCCACCAGCAGCCCCGCCGCAGCCCCGGCGGTGACGATCCCAGCCTCCGCCCCGGTGCATCCGGCAATGATGTCCGATGCCCGCCCCTGCAGGTCGGCCATGTCGATGCTGCGGTCGGCCGCTTCCGCCATCGCGGCAACGACCTCGGGGGCCATCCGGCTCGCGCCGAGTCGGGTGACTGTTCCCGTCGCATTGATCACGCTCGTCAAGCCCAATCGATCGAGAATCCCGTTCATTCCTGCTCCAGGGTACGCGCCGCCGGCCCGCGGCTAGTCCCGCGGCGCGCCGGAGGCGCCGATCGTGCCGTTCCTGCGCCAATGAAAGTACAGCGGAACACCGAGCGAAGCGAGCCCGAGCACGATGAGCGATTCCTGCGGTTTGGAATACAAGGTCGAGACCACGAAGACAAGCGCGACGATTATATAGAGGAGCGGCAGCCAAGGATAACCGAAGCAGCGGTAGGGTCGCGGCCGATCCGGCTGGGTTCTGCGCAGCACCAGCACCGCTCCGATGGTCAGGGCGTAGGTCAGGGTCATTATGAAGATGAACCCGGTATAGAGCTGATCATAGCGCGCACTTACGATCAGCACGCACACCCACGCGCACTGCGCGACGAGGCTCGTGCTCGGCGTCTTCCAACGCGGATGCAAGCGCGTCATTGCGCCGAAGAACGCGCCATCCTCGGCCATCGAGTAGTAGATGCGCGCTCCGCCTAGCACGCAGACCGATGTGCCGCCGATCGAGATGATCGCGATGAACAGGGCGACCCAGCGACCTACGTCCGCCGAGAACAGGACGCCCATGGCGGCGGCGCCGGGAGTCGCCGATTGCGCGAGCTGCGCGGGCGCCAAGGCGTACAGGAACACGCCGTTGGCCAAGAGATAGGTCGCGACCACCAACAGGATACCAATGATGAGCGCCAGCGGAAGGTTGCGGCGCGGATGTTTGATCTCCCCTCCCACCCAGGACAGGAACTCCCATCCGTCGTAGCTGTAGAAGAGCGGGATCATTGCGACGCCGACGCCGGCGGCGGTAATGGGCGCAACGGTGCCTTGCGGAACCCACTTGAAGTGAGACCAGGATCCGTGACCGAACGCAAAGCCGGCGCCCGCGATCAAGAGGACTGCGGCCAGGTAAGCGAGCGCCGTCAGGTTCTGAAGCCACGCGGCCAACTTGACGCTGCGCAGATTGAGCACGGTCAGTACGATGACCGTGACCAAGGCGACGACCGTCCCCTGTTCGAGCTTGAGGTTCAGGCCGAAGATTGGCTTTGCGAAGAGCACATGGTCCGCCGCCAGCGGGGGAATGGCCTGGCCGAGGAACAGCGCGACCGCGATTCCCATGCCGGCAACCGCGGTGCTGTTGCCGGCCGCGAACAGCACCCAGCCGTACAGAAATCCCGTAAAGCCGCCGTAGGCTTCGCGCAGGAACACGTACTGGCCCCCGGCCTCGGGAAACATCGCGCCCAGCTCTGCGCACGCGAGCCCTGCAATGAGCGTGATTGCGCCGGCGATGATCCAAAGCAGAAGGGCGAGCCCGGGATGCGGAACCGCGCGCATGACATCGGCAGGCACGATGAAGATCGACGGCCCGACCGTGCCGGTGACGACCAGCATGATGGAATCGAAAAGCGTGAGTCGGCGGACGAGATGGCCGGATGGGGACACGGGTGGATCGGCTCTCATGCGCCCGCCATTCCCGGCGCACCGCCCATCAGGCGCGCACGCAGTCAGGGCCCTTGGCCTCGAGCTCAGAACTGGGTCTTGACATCGATGCCGACGGTGCGCGGCTGAGTGATCATCCAGCGCGGCCGACCCGGCAGCTCGCTGATCTCGGATTGCTCGTCGCCAAGGTTGCCGCGTACGTCGAGCACGTTTTTCACGAACAGGGAGGCTTCCAGGGAATCGTGCCGGCCGCCCACGAACAGGTTCACCAGGGAGTACGAGCCGCGCTCGCGTCCCGCCGGCGCCGGATCGAAGACGCTGACCGGGTTGTTGTTGCTCACGCTCGTGCCGGTGAAGCTGTACTGCGCGCGCACGAATCCCTTGCCGAATGACATCGGAACCGAATAATCGCCGAGAAGGGACCCGGTCCAGCGGGGCACGCCGTTCAAGGCGGCGCCGACCGTGAGGGGCGCCCCCGGCGGGGCGCTCGTGATCGAGGCATCCTCGAACCCCAGGCCCAGATTCATGTAAAGCCCGGGCAGCGGCGTTCCGTCGACCTCGAGCTCGCCGCCGCGGCTCACCGCGGACCCGACGTTCTCGGTCACGTGGAAGGAACAGGCCAGCAGCACCGACTGCTGCAGCTGATTCCAGTCGATGCGGTAGGCGGCCAGGCGGGTGTTGATGCGCCCGTCCAGCCAGGCATTCTTGCTGCCGATCTCGTAGCTCCACAGCGAGTCGCTCTTGTATTGGGAGGTGCCCGGCGGCCAGTCCGCATTGCAGATCGAGGGCAGCGCGGAATTTTCGCCCCCGACCCGGTAACCCTTGGCCGCGTTGAGGTAGACCATGTTCGATGCATCGAAGCGATATTTCGCCGTGAAGCGCGGGGTGGTCGCGGTCTCCGCATGGGTCGCGGGACTGAACGAGGAACACTCGGTGCCCTCGCAGCCGAGGCCGCCGTTGATCCAGCCCGTTGCGATGTAGGTACTGCTGTATTCCAGGTGCGAGCGCCGCAGGCCCGCGGAGAACTCGAGCGCGCTGACGGGCGTGTAGGTGAGGCTCGCGAACTCGGCCGCCTCTTCGTTCACCCGCGGGATGTTCTCGGTGAAGGCCGGATCGCCGAAGACATCGTAGGGCAGGACCTCCTCGGAAATGATGGATTGCCGGGTCTTGTTGTAGAACCCGCCGGCGATCAGCTGCACGGGACCCGGAAAGCTCGATTCGAATCGCAGCTCATCCGTGAACTGATTGGTGTTCACCCAGTTGGGCGACGGTGATGCGCAGTAGGTGTTCGCGACGCAGGTCGGAACCGGCGGCCCGCCGTAACCGCCGATGGAGATGAGTTCGCTGCCATCCTCGGTGTCGCGGGAGTAGCGGTGAAAATAGGTCGCCGATTCGATGAAGCTGCCGAACGCGGGCGCGTATTTCACGGTCAGGTTGCCGAAAGTCCAGATGTCGGCGTCGCTCTCGCGGATGTCGAGCGGACGCACCTGATTGAGATTTTGAGTGGTGTAGTCCGCCAGGGGAAATCCATTGCTTCCCTGATCCTGGTGCATGATCATCGGAGTGATGGTGAGCTCCTCCAGCCATGCCGGCCGGTAAGTGAGCGCCAGCGTCTCGCCCTGCTCCACGTCGTTGCCGAGGTGGTCCACGTTCTGCCGCGGCTGGCTCGCCGGAATCGCGAGCAGCCCGGGCGACGTCGCTAACCCGTACTCGCCGGTGAATACGCCGGGCGAGTACGTGGAGTAGCCGGCCAGGGTGAGCGCGAACTGGTTGTCGATGATCGGCAAGTTGTAACTCGCCGACACCATGTACCCGAGGCCGCCCTCGTGAATGACGTAGGCCTGCGCATCCGCGGAACCGAAGCTGTCCTTCAGATCGGGCTGGCGCGTGATGAGGCGCACCGTTCCGCCCATGGCCGATGCGCCGAACAGCGTGCCCTGGGGTCCGCGCAGCACCTCGACCCGCTCCAGGTCGATGGCCCTGGGATCCAGGGAAATCGGCAATGGCGTGTCGTTGATGTAGTAGCTCGTGGTGTTGGTGCCGGCGATGCCCCGGATGGTGATCTCGCGGCCGTTGGTGATGCCGAAGGTATTGCCGGTGCCGAAGGACAGGTTCGGCACCATGTGCGCGTAGTCGTCGAAATTCACCTGATCGAAGGCGGCCAGCGTATTGCCCGAAATGGCGGTCACGCTCAGCGGCACTTCCTGGATGCTTTCACTGCGCCGCTCCGCCGTGACGGTGATCGCCTCGAGGGTGTCTGCGGCGGACGAATCCGCGGACCAGGACTCGAGCGGGGCGAGCATGGCTGCCAACGACAGGGTGAACCCCCACGCCGACCCGCGAGCCTGCGAATTTCTTGGCATCCCTTTCTCCTCTACTTATTCACCGCTCTGGCGCAAGTATGGCCACAGGTCGAATCTTTGATCAAATTATTCCTGAGCTATTCAAATTGGGGCACGGATCGGCGCTTGATGCACCAAGTACGCGCGGACAACGTCAAGTTTTGGGGGACTTGGCTTCCGCCAGCTGCCCCGACTTCAGGAGCCCCGCGACCTGATCGAGCGCCGACGACAGGGACGCGACGACATGATCGACGGCAGGCGCATCGTGCGCCGTCGAGACGGCCATGACCCCGCCGGGCCCGATGAGCACTCCTTCGTTGGCCGCCGCCAGATGAAACAAGGAGGCGAGGCCCAACGCGGAAGGATCGTCCTCGTGGCGCCGTGGATCGGCGACAAAGGCGATTCCCGCCACTGAGCCCAGGCCGCTCACCACGATCTCGATGCCGACCTGCGCCGCGCGGTTCGCGAGGGAAGCGCGAATGCGCTCGCTGGCGGCATCCATGGCGGCAATCCGTCCGCTCGTCAAGTGCTCAAGCGTCGCGTGGCCCGCGGCGCAGCTCACCGGGTTGCCGTTGAACGATCCCCCGTGAAACACGGGCGACGGCCGGGTGGGATCGAAGATCTGCATGATTCGCCGCGAGCCGCCGAAGGCGCCCATGGGCGTGCCGCCGCCCAGGAATTTACCCAGCACGACCATGTCGGGGCTCAATTCAAACATCTCGGCCGAGCCTCCCACCGCGAGCCTGAGCATCAGACAATCGTCCAGAATGACGAGCGCGCCGTGATGGCGTGCCAGCGATTCCAGGGCCGCGAGAAAGCCGGGCTTGGGAGCGACCACCCGGCCGGTAACGAGCACGGGCTCGATGACGATGGCCGCGACGTCCTTGCCGTGGCGCGCCATGACCCGTTCATAGGCCTCGAGATCGTTGAACGGCACCGCAAAGGCGCGCCCTTCCAGGTCGCCCATGCCGTACAGACCCGCCTCGAGATCCGGATAACTGCCATGATAGGCGCCGATGGACTTCACGATGAAGGGGCGCCTGGTCACATGCCGGGCCGCCTTCACGGCGAGCATGCCCGCCTCCGACCCGGAATTGGTGAATCTCAACAGTTCCATCGCGGGAATGCGCGCTTGAAGCAATTTGGCGTAATCGACTTGCGCCCGCGAGGCGCCCGACCAGGCCATGCCGCGGGGCAATGCGGCCTCGATGGCCTGGCGCGCAGGAGCGAAGTTGTGGCCATGGATCAACGAGAGCCCGTTGCAGAACAGATCCACGTACCGGCGGCCGTCGACATCGAACACCCAGGCCCCATCGCCGCGCTCGATGACCACCGGATAGGGAGGGTGAAAGCTGGTGGTGCGGGTGTTGCCGCCCGGCAGCACGGCAGCGGCCTCGCACATCAGCGCCGCCGACCGCGGGGTGAGCTTGCGGTAGCGCTCCTCGATAACGGTCTTCGAGGTCAAGCGCTTGCCGTCACCACGGCGACCGCGTCGACCTCGAGCCTGGCGCCCAGCAGCAGGTCCGAGACGCCTACGCTGGCGCTGGCAGGCCAATCCTCGCCGAAGACATCGTTCCGAACCTTGGCGTACACGGCGTAGTCGGACAGATCCTTGATATACGCCGTGATGCGCACCACGTCCTTGATGGACGCGCCCGAGCGTTCCAGCGAGCGGCGGATGTTGGCAAAGCACTGACGGGCCTCGGCCTCGAAGCCCCCGGCAACGACGGCGCCTGAATCGTCCCGTCCCACTTCTCCGGAGATGAAGATCAGGTTCTTCGGGCCCAGGGGCACGACCACCGCGGCGCTGAAACCGCGGTCGCGCTCATTGCGAACTCGTCGAATGGAGGGATCCGGCATAATAGGGAAAAGTATATCGCCATCATCGACGTTAGACCAATACGCAACCGGCCGGGAGCGCTAGATCATGACGAGCAACATCGCGGAACGCGCCGCCTTTCGCGCCCTGTCGCAGGCAAGCGCCGCCGATTGGGAGATCATCGAGCAGGCCGAGCGTGAACACCGGCGCCGCGCAGGCCCCGGCGCCGGACTGCTCAGGATGCTGTGGGCGATCTCGGGCGATGCGCCCATCGGCACTCCCGTGAGCCTCTTTACTCATTGCCTGCAAACCGCCACCCGCGTACTCGAGGCCGGACGCGACGACGAACTCGTCGTGATGGCGCTGTTTCACGATCTGCCGGAGGCATTCAGCGACAATCATCATGGGCTGCTGGCGGCACAGATGCTGGCGCCCCGGCT
The DNA here is from genome assembly GCA_963707765.1 of uncultured Gammaproteobacteria bacterium. GTDB lineage: Bacteria > Pseudomonadota > Gammaproteobacteria > Steroidobacterales > Steroidobacteraceae > Bog-1198. The sequence goes on from CAVPQZ010000004.1 coordinate 360,215, forward strand.
GACCGAACGGCGCCGCTGGATGCTCATACACCACGTGGAATTCCAGGCCCTGCATTTCGCCAATCACCCGACCCGAGATCGGAACGAGCGCGAGAGGTACCGCGGTCATCCTTACTTCGATGAAACGGCGGAATTTTGCGCGCTTTTCGACCAAAATTCCTTCGATCCCGACTTCCCAACGCTCGAACTCGCCGCCTTCGAGCCTATCGTGCGCCGCTTCTTCGGCGGACCGGCCCCACCGCCGGTGCGGCTCGACGATTGAGCGCCCGCGTGCGCTGGATTGCACCCGTCGATCGTCGGTTTTCCTAATCCGGAGCGCCGAGCGTCCAGCCGCCGTCGATCGAGATCTGCTGGCCCGTGAGATAGGCCGACGCGGGCGAAGCCAGGAACAGCGCGAGTCCCTTGATGTCGTCGGGAAATCCGACACGGTGCATCGGAATGACCTTGGACATGGCCGCCTGCACCGCGGGGTTCTTCGCGTGACCGCCGCCGATGTTGGTGATGAAGAAGCCCGGCGCGATCGCGTTGCAGGTGATGTTGAAGGCGGCGAGTTCCTGCGCCACGCAGCGCATCAAGTGCGTCACGCCCGCCTTGGCGGCCATGTACGCGGAGCCGATCGCCGGTTCGCATTGGAAGGAGGCCACCGAGGAGGTGACGATCAGCCGCCCGGAGCGCTGCGGCCTCATGAGCCGCGCGGCGCTGCGCAAGGTGGCGAAAATGCCGTTCAGGTTGACGTCGATCACGCGGCTCCAGCGTTCGTCGGTGTAGGCCTCGAGCGCGCCTTCGGGATTGCGCGGGCGCTGGGCGCCCGCCCAGTTGCCGACGAACCCCGGCCCGGAGTCGATGCCGGCGTTCGCGAACACCACGTCGAGCCGGCCGTGTGCCGCGGCGGCGGCGCTGATCGCCTGATCGAGCCGCCCGTGATCGCGGACGTCGACGGCTTCGCCGCGCGCGCTGAAGCCCAGGCCGCGCAATCGGGCGCACTCCTCCGCGACCCGGCGCCCATCCACGTCGAGGAGCGTCACCTGCGCGCCGTTCTCGGCCAACGCCTCCGCGAACGCGAGCCCGAGACCGCTTGCGCCTCCGGTGACCACGACACCGTGGCCCTCAACCTTGAACAACTGGTCAATTTTCATGGGGCTTCTCTGATTCGGAACAACGTTGGCTAACCGATGTCGACGAGGATCTTCATGCCCTCCTGCCGGCGCAGCCGCTCGAAACCGCGGTCGATCACTGCCTCCAATGGGATGGTCTCGACCCAGCCGTCGAGGGTATAACCGCCGCGAGCCATGTCGGCGATCACGCTCGGGAACGCGTTCACCGACATGGCCACACCGGTGAGCCGCACCTCCGGCATCAACAGATCGAAGGGCGGAATCACCACCGGATCGTGGTGGATGGCCACCACCACCGCGGTGCCGTCGACGCGGGTTCCATGCAGCATCGCATGGAACGCCTTCGGCCCTCCGGCCGCATCGACGGAGGCGTGTGCGCCGCGGCCGCCCGTCAGGTCGCGCACCGCCTCGATGGGATCGCAGGCCGTGGGGTCGATCAGGACTTGGGCGCCCAGGCGGCCCATAGCCGCGCGGCGCGCCGGCGACGGATCGATGACGATGGTCTCGACGCCGCGGCGGCGCAGCGTCAAAAAGACGCCAATTCCGATGGGCCCGGCGCCGTGGATTGCAACCCACTGGCCCGCCTCGACGGCGCAGCGGTTTGCGGTATGCCAGGCAATGCCGAGCGGCTCGATGAGCGCACCCTGCATGGCGGTCACGCCGGGCGGCAGCCGGTGCGCCATGCGGCGCCGAACCACGGTGAACTCCGCGAGGCCGCCGCCGGCACGGTTGTAGCCGTGGAACGCGACCAGCGGACAGTGGTTGTACTGGCCGAGGCCGCAGTACAGGCAGCGGCCGCAGGTCTCGAGCGGCTCGACGGCGACCAGGTCGCCGACGGCGAGATCCCGGATGCCCGCCCCCAGGGCGACGACTTCGCCGCACAGCTCGTGTCCCATGATCACGGGGTTCTTGATCCCGGTCAGCGGATGCGGCGTATCGCGCGTCGTGAGCGGCCCGTCGTAATACTCGTGCAGGTCGCTGCCGCAGATCCCGTTGAAGCGCACGCGGAGCTTGACGTCGCCCGGACCGGGATCGGGCTCCGGCACGGTTTCGATTCGCAAATCCCGCGATCCATGAAAGACGGCTGCACGCACGTTGGCCTCCAGTTTTCTCGTAGCGGGCCCGTCAGCCGGGCGCAGTCACCAGCGGAACGACGTCCGCGAGTGCGCGAAGCACACGATGCGGCCGCCGATGGCCCTTCTCGGCGCGCCAGTCCTTGACGGTGGTCACCCCGCTCAGCACGGCGAACGCCCGCGCGCCGGCGCGGCGCGCCATGCCGATGTCGACCTCGGGGTCATCGCCCACCACGGCAATCTCGTGCATGGGCCGGCCGAGGCGCCGGATCGCGAAGCGCATCGCTTCGCGCGAGGGTTTGCCTGTGAGCGTCATCGGCGCGCGCGTCATGTGGCGGACGGCGCCGACGATCGCGCACGAGTAGCCCATGGTCTTGCCCTGCTGGGTTGCGAAGAACGGCACGTCGGAGGCGGCATAGAGGCGGGCTCCCGCCCAGATCGCGAGGCAGGCGGCCTCGATGCAGCGCATCGTGCAATCCGGATACCAGCCGACGTACACGGCGTCGATGCCGCGCGCATCGTGCGGGTCGGTGGGATGCACCACATCGATGCCGGCATCGCGCAGCGCCTGTCCGGCCCCGGGCGTACCGAGCACGAGTGCGCGCCGCGCCTGCCGGCGCCTCATCAGGTGCGCCGCCACGCTCGAGGGCGTCAACATCTGCTCGTCGCCGACCGGCAACCCATGGGCCCGAAGCTTCGCGGCTTGGGCGGCCGGCGGATAGGCGCTGCCGTTGGTGAATACCGCATACGGAATGCCGCTCTGCGTCAGCTGCGTCAGGAGTTCGGCGGCCCCGGGCAGCACCTGGTAACGGCCGAGCGCGCGATCGCTCAGGATCAGCGTTCCATCGAGGTCGAACACCAAGCCGGTGATGCGCTCGCTGCGCTGGAGCGGCGCGCGGCCCGTCACGGCGCGGCCTCCGAATTGGCTCCGGTGCGCCGCAGCTCGAGCTTCACCCCCCGTCCGTCGATGCGACAGTAATCGATGCCGCGCCGGGCCGCGAGTTGCCGGATCAGGTTCATCACGCCCGCGCTCGAGGGCTCGTACCGGCGCGCGGCCGGGCCGGCGGCGATCATGGCGTCCACCAGCCCCCGCGGCATGGTGGCCCGGAGCAGGAACTCCTCGTCCGAGAACTCCGCGCCGATCCGCCGGCGCAGCTCATCGAGGCTCTCCATGCCGGGCTCCGCGCGCAGCTCGCGGGTGCGTGGATTCGACTCGATGCGGTCGAGCACTTGCTCATCGATCGGCACCGTGGGCCGGCCGAAGCGGCCGATCGCGTAACGGATCGCCTCGTCCGGAATCACCTTGTAGCGCTCGCCTTGGACCACGTTCATCACCGCGAGCGTCATCAGGACCTGGGCGAACGGTGTCATCACGATGGGCCAGCCGAGTTCCTCGCGCACGCGTCCCAGTTCCTCGATCACGGCGTCCTCGAGGTGGGATAGCCGCGCCTCGGCCAGTTGCCGGCGGGTCGTACCGACCATGCCGCCGGGCAGTTGGTGGCGCAGATACCGCGCATCGAAGGGTTGCGGCGCGCCGGCGGGCAGATCCTCGGTGCGCGCCAGCATCGAAAAGTATTCATTGACCTCCTGCAGCGCCTCGTCATCGAGGGGCACCGTGTGACCGAGGGCGCGCAGGTTGCGCACGATGCGCCCCGAGGGTGGATTCGACGTGCCGTCCGCCGCGGCCCCCGAGGCACACTGCAGTGCCGTGATGCCGCACGCCGCGGCGTCCATGTAGGTGTGCTCGGCGAGACCGATGGTGCCATGGGAATGCAGCTCGAGGGGTTTGCCCCGCAGCACCGTCTGGATCGCGGGGATCAGGGCGCGCGCGCCGGCCGGCGTCAGCAAGCCGCCCGGGTCCTTGATATACAGCGCATCGACGTCGGGGCTCGACGCCAGCCGCCGTGCGCGTTCGATGAAGTAGGCGTCGTCGTGGATCGGGCTCAACGTGTAGACCAGGGCGACGATGACGGACTCGCCGCCGGCCTCCTTGACCATGCGCGCGCAGGCGAGATTGCCGTCGGCGTCGTTCATGGGATCGGCGAGGCAGAACCGGCGGATGCCGCTGCGCACGAGCGTGCGAAACACCAGGCTCATGAACTCGGGGCTCGCGGTCTCCCATGAAATGAAGCGGAATCCCGTCGACATGAACTGCAGCGGGGTGCGGCGCACGGCATCGGCCATCAAACGGATCCGCTCCCAAGGATCCTCGCGCTTGTAGCGGACCGCGACGCCCATGTGGGTCGAGGTGGTGAAGTCGATGGCCCTGAAGCCCGCCCGGTCCATCGCCGGCGCGATCGTGAGCGTCCGTGGCGTGTCGATGCCGAGCGCGCCCCACAGGCATTGGTTGCCGTCGCGCAGCGAGGTCTCGACGATCTGGATTTCAGCCATGGGCCCGCCTCTCGGCCTCGGCCTCGGCCCCGGCGCCGCGCGCCCGGCGCTCGAGGAACTGCGCCACGAAATCGGTCGTCACGCCGCCGGCGCGAAATTGGGCATCGTCGACCACCCCGCGCAGGAAACCGACGTTGCTCGCCACCCCCTCGATCCGGGTCTCGGCGAGCGCGCCGTGGAGGCGGCGCAATGCGGCCTCCCGGTCGGGCCCGTGGACGATCACCTTGCCGAGCAGGGAATCGTAGAACGGGGGCACTTCCGCGCCGGCGCCGATGTGGGTGTCCACGCGCACGCCTTTGCCCTCCGGCCATTGCGCCCGGGTGACGCGGCCCGGGCTCGGCCGAAAGTCGGCCGCCGGATCCTCGGCATTGATCCGGCACTCGATGGCGCAGCCGTGAGGGACGATTCCGGCCTGGCCGAACCGCAATCCGTCGCCCGCGGCGATCGCGAGCTGCTCGGCGACCAGATCGATGCCGGTCACCGCCTCCGTCACGCCGTGCTCCACCTGGAGGCGCGCGTTGACTTCGAGAAAGTAGAACTCTTCCCGCGGCACGTCGTAAATGAATTCGACGGTGCCGGCGCCGCGGTAGCGGACGCTCGCCGCGAGCCGCAGCGCCGCCTCCAGCAGGGCGCCACGCACTTGGGTAGGAAGCCCCGGGGCGGGTGTCTCCTCGATCAGCTTCTGGTAGCGGCGCTGCACGGAACAATCGCGCTCGCCGAGATGCACCACCTCGCCGCGCCCGTCGCCCAGGATCTGAACCTCGACATGGCGCGCGCGGGCCACGAAGCGCTCGAGATACACGCGCGCGTCCCCGAAGGCGGCCCCCGCCTCGGCCGAGGCGAGCTGCAGCAGCGCGTCGAGCTCTTCGGGCCGCGTAAGGCACTTGATGCCCCGGCCGCCGCCGCCCCCGGCCGCCTTCACGAGCAGCGGCACGCCGAGCCGCTCCGCCAGGGCGCGGGCCCCCGCAGTGGAAATTTCACCGCCCGGAACCACCGGCACGCCGGCCGCCTCGGCGGCCGCCCGTGCGCGCAGCTTGTCGCCGAACTCAGCGAGCTGTTCCGGTGTGGGGCCGACGAAGAGGATTCCTTCCGCCGCGCACAGTTCCGCCAGCCGCGGGCGCTCCGAGAGAAAGCCATATCCCGGGTGCAGCGCGTCGGCGCCGCTCGCCCTCGCCGCGTGCACGATGGCGTCGGCATTCAGATAGCTGCCGGCCGGATGGGCGGGCCCGATGCACAGCGCGCGGTCCGCGGTCCGGGCAGGCAGGCTCTCCCGGTCCGCCGCCGACACGCCGACGATGCTCTCGATCCCGAGCGCACGGCAGGTGCGGATGATTCGCATCGCGATCTCGCCGCGGTTGGCGATGAACAGACGGCGGATCGGCATCGGTCAGCCGCCCTGCCCGACACGCATGAGCACGCTGCCGTATTCGACCAGCTGTCCATCGGCCGCCAGGATCTCGGTGATGACGCCCCGCATTCCGGCGCGCACGGTGTTCATCAGCTTCATGACCTCGATGATGCCGACGACCGTCTCCTCCTCGACTTCGCTGCCCAGATCGACGAAGGGTGCGGCGCCGGGCTTCGGTGCGCGATAAAACGTGCCCAACAGCGGCGCCGGGATGTCGCGGCCGCCGCTGCCCACGGGGGCCGGTCCCGGTGCCGGCGCCGCGGAGGCCTCCGGCGCGAGGGTTGGCGGCTGCGCCACGCCCCCCGGAGCCTGCGCTTCGGGCGCAGGTGCGATGCGCCCGCGGCCCGAGCGGCGCAGCTGCAACTTGAGGCCGTTCATCTCGAGGTTGAGCTCGTCGAAGCTCGACTCGTCGATGAGCTTCATGATCTCCGCGATGTCGGAGGCACTCAAGGTCATTGCCGCCCCCCGAAAACCGACATCAGGTGATGCAGCGGATTCTCGGCCGGCTGGGCGGCCGGCGCCGCCTCCTTGCTCGACCAGACGGTCTCCGGCCGGCTCTGCAGCAGCAGCACGCGCTCCGAGCCGCGCTCGATCGCCCACTCGATGTCCTGCGGCCGCCCATAATGGCGTTCGATGCGCCGCCCGAGTGCGCGCAGGGTCTGAAGCTGCGCATCGCTCAAGGCGGCCTCGAATTGCCGCGCCGGCTCGACCGCGCGCGCGAGCACCCCGCCGCCCTGCGCCGGAACGTGTTCGATGGTCTTGCCGGAAATGTCCCGGCGCTGCACCTCGCCCGTGATCTTCCCGACGACCCAGCGGTCCGGCGTCACCTCGCCGCTCACCACCGCCGAACCCAAGCCCCAGGACGCCTCGATCGTGATCACCGAACGATCGCCCGTCGTCGGGCTTCGCGTGAACATCACGCCCGCCGTATGCGCATCGACCATGCGCTGGATCACCACCGCCATCGCAACGCCCGCCTCCGGCATGCGGTGGCGCAAGCGGTAACTCAGCGATTCCACCGAATAGAGGCTCCCCCAGCAACGTCGCAGCTTGTCGAGCACATCCGCCGCCGAGGTCACCCACAGGTACGTGTCCTGCAGGCCCGCGAAGCTCGCCGCGGCTGAATCCTCGGTGGTTGCCGAAGATCTCACGGCGACCACCGCCGCCTCCGCGGGGTCGCCGAGTGCGGCGTAGGCGCCTTGAACGTCGGCCGCCAGAGCCGGGTCGAGATCGACGCCCTCGATGCGCGCGCGCAGTGCCGCGGACAGCGCGCTCACGGCCGGGAGGTCGTCGGCGGACAGCCGCTCGACGAGCGCGCGGAAGGGCGCCAGCGATTCGAGGCGCGCCATGCAGCCCTCGAAGGCGTGGGTGCCGACCACGAATCCGGCCGGCACATCGACGCCGGCGCGCAGCAGTTCGCCCAGGCTCCCGCCCTTGCCGCCCACCTGAGCGCGGTCCGCAAGGCCGATGTCGCGGAACCAATGGATGAAGGGCCGGGACGTCATCGGTGCGGGTTCCCCGCAGCTCATCCGAGCAGGGTCACGATGCCGCGTGCGCCGTCGACCCGGACGCGCGCACCATCGCGAATGCGCGAAGTCGCATTGCCGGTGCCCACCACCGCCGGAAGTCCATATTCGCGTGCGACGATCGCGGCGTGGCTCATCGAGCCGCCGATGTCGGACACTGCGGCGCTGATGCGCTGGAATACGGGCGCCCACGTCGGATTGGTGACCTGGCAGACGAGGACGTCGCCGGGCCTGAGACGCGAAATCTCCTCCACCGATTTCACCACGCGTGCGGTGCCCTCCGCAACGCCCGGGGACGCCGCAAAGCCGCGAATCTCGGTCGAGTGCTCCGCGCTCGCGGCGTTCAGCCAGTTGTCCAGACTCTCGCGCGTGATGCCCCACAGCATCACGATCGCCGGATCGTCGATCACGTCGGGAATGGCGCCGAGAGCCGGCGGAGTCTCGTGCCGCGCCCAGATCGCGATCGCCGCTTTGCGGTCGGCCACGATCGGCGGCCAATAGGCCGGCCCGCGCGGCCGCGACCCGGTCGACCAGGCGTTCATCAGATCGATGATCGCGGACTCGAGCTCGTAATGGGTGAGGTGGAACACGTCATCGGCCGCGGGAAAGAAGCCCGACGCGCTGAGCAGCGCGCCGAAGCGCCGCACCTTGTTGAAGAAAAGACTGGTGTACCAGTGTTCACAGTAGAATTTGTGGCCTTCGACGTACGGGAACACACGGTGCGCCAGCCCGATCATCTGATCGTAGGCGGCGCGTTCGGCCTCGCCCCCCAGGAGCTCGCGGTAATCCGCGATGAGCGCACGGCGCTCCTCGCGCAGGCGCTCGGCCTGCCGCTCGAGCCGATCGCCGGCGCGAACGCTCTTCGCATAACTCGGGATGGCGGCGAAGGGCATGGTCAAGTCGTCGTTCCAGCTGCGGTGGTAGTGGTAGAAGCCGTCGCCGACGTTGATGTTGAACCACGGCTCGCGCGCTTTGTCGAGCTCCTCGATCCAGCGCCGGCCCGGGGCTCCGGCGGCGCGGAGCGAGGCGAGCACGGCCTCTGCCGGCACGCCGTCGCGGAAATGGCTGTCGACATCGAGTTCGACGGCGAGCCGCGCGAGCCGCCGCAGCTCCTCGTCCGGGCGGAAGATCTCGGCGTCGATGCCGGCCACCATGCGCGCAATGGTCTGATCCGTGATCTCGGGAAACGCCTTCTTGCAGAAGGCGAAGAACGTCATGTACGCGCCGTAGCCGAGCAGCAGAAACTCGAAATGGTGGTGCCACATCCGGAAGTAGCCTTCCAGCGTCTTTTGGTAGGTCACGAGCAGGTCGTGATTCGACGCGACGCCGCGTCCGGCGTGGACGTGCTCCAGCGGCTCGAATTCGGGCAGCGAGGGATCCGGGAGCGCCCGCGACTCCTCGATCAGCGCCAGCATCTTCCGCTTCCATTGCGCGTACAGCGTCTCCCAGTTCTCATAGTAGAAGAACGCGCGCTTTTGAAACTCCGCGGTGCGCCGCGCGATCTCGGCCGGATCGGTGACGGCGTTTCCCCCGATGTAGACCCGCCCGTTGATGATGCGATGGTCGATCCCCAGCGTCGTCGGCAGGCAGTGCACGCGGGTGTTCGCGGCGCCCAGCGCGCAATAGGCAGCCTCCGCCGTGACCATGTCGAAGGCGCTCATCGGCTCCGGGAAATGCATGGAGTTGTAGAACCAGAACTTTCCGTCGTCCTCCGGTGTGAACTGCACGTGATAAGGATAGGCGGCCTGGGCCCGCTCCGTACCCGGGATCACCCGGATGGAGCTCGGCAGTGGAAATGATCGTGGCTTCGGTTGCGCATTCATCGGGACGGCTCCCCCTACTCGAATCCGATACCTGCTGCACCCCAGTTTAGGCCGTCGGCCGCCCTTGAGCCGGTGCATCAGTGCAGTCTGAATTGACCCGGAAGGCAATGATGCCCCGCCGCGGCCGCCCCGCTTCGAGCCGGCTACTGCGATGCAGCATGAAGCGCCGGGCGCTCAGTCTCCGATGGCGCCGAGAGTGGGGGTTTCGGCGCCCGCCGCCTCGAGCACCCGCAAGCGCGTCTCGAAATCCGGGAGCAGCGCCGCGAAAAACCATCGCGCCGTGGTGCACTTGGCCTTGTAGAACGGCTCGATGGCGCGCCGCGGCCACGCGATGCGCAGATTTCGCGCCGACGTATACGCGCCGCAGGCCAGGGCGGCCGCGTTGAGATACGGAACCGCGGTTCGCGCGGGATACTCGGGATCCTTCCCCGCGGCCTCCCGCAGCGCCCTGCTCGCCGCGCCGAAGCTCGCCCGCACCTCGCGCAATCGGGCCGCCATGTCGATTCCGGCGGCCGCGCAACGCTCCGCCTCGGAATCGATCTCGTCCAGCAGCAGTTCGAGCGCCCGTCCATCGCCCAGGAGCTTGCGCTGCACCAGCTCGAGCGCCTGAATCTCGTTCGTGCCCTCGTAGATCATGGCGGCTCGCACGTCGCGCACGACCTGCTCGATGCCGGTTTCCCGGACGTAGCCGTATCCGCCGAAGACCTGCAGCGCCGAACTCGCGACCCAAAATCCGCGCTCGGTGCACGCCGCCTTGCAGATGGGCGTCAGAAATGACGCCAGCCGGCCGGCCCGGTCCCGCTCCTCGGCGTCGGGGCTGAAGCGCTCGGCGTCGGTGAGATGCGCGACCCAGTACACCAGGGCGCGCTGATACTCGATCGTAGCGCGCTGTTCCAGCAGCATCTGACGGACGGGTGCATGGTGAATGATCGGCTCGGCAACCGCTCCACGGTCCCGGCCGCCGCGCCCCTGGCGTCTGCCGGCGGCGTAGCGCAGCGCATTTTGGTGGGCGAGTTCGGCATTTGCCACTCCCTGTATCGCGACCATCAAGCGCGCACCGTTCATCATGACGAACAGGGCTCCGAGGCCCTGATTCGGCTCGCCCACCAGCCAGCCGGTCGCGCCGTCGAAGCGCATCGTGCAAGTGGCGCTGCCGCGCAATCCCATCTTGTGCTCGATGCCGTCGCAATGCACCGCGTTTTGGGTCGGGCGCTCACCGGGAATCAGGGACGGCACCAGGAACAGCGAAATACCCCGGCTTCCCGCCGGCGCCTCCGGCAGACGTGCGAGCACCAGATGCACGATGTTCGGCGTGAGGTCGTGTGCGCCCCCCGAGATGAAAATCTTGGTGCCCGACAGACGGTACGACCGGCCCGCGGGTTCGGCACGGCATCGCAGCAGCCCGAGGTCGCTGCCCGCCCCCGCCTCCGTGAGACACATGGTCGCCAGCCACTCGCCGCTCACGATCCGCGAAAGATACCCGCGCTTCAGTTCCGGTGATGCAAAGCGCTCCAGGCACTCGTAGGCCCCGTGCACGATCGCGGGATACATGGTCCAGGCGTGATTCGCCGACATGCACATCTCGTACAGCGCGACGTTCGCGATCTGCGGGAGGCCCTGGCCGCCGTGTTCGCGAGCGCAGCACAGGGCCGGCCAGCCGGCTTCCACGAAGCGCGTATAGGCGGCGCGAAACCCGCCCGGTGTTTGGACCCCGCCCGCCTCGAATCGGCAGCCTTCCACATCGCCCGGCGCATTGATGGGCGCGAGCACCTCGGCGGCGAAGCGGCCGCCCTCCTCCAGCACGGCATTGATCAGCGGCGCATCGACGTGAGCGAGCTCCGGCATCCGCCGCCAGTCCTCGGCCGCGCCCAGCCACTCCTCGATCAGGAAGCGTATGTCGCGCAGCGGGGGTCGATAGTCCAGCATCGCCGAATCTTACGACATGTGAAACACCCCGGGCGCGTCCCTTGGAAACGCCGGGAGCCGGCCCGATCGATGCGCGGGTGGCGCCGATCCTCGGCCAGGCGGTCAGTTCGGCGCGAGCAGCTGGACCGCGGAGGCGGTGTTCGAGATCGGCACGTGGTATTTGCGAACCACTTCGTGCGCCCGGCCGCCCAGAATGCCGCGGCCGGTGATCCAGTTGAGGATCTCGAGCCCCTGCGTTCCCGACAATTCGACCATCTCGCGCGCCGTGTACTGCGTCAGTCGAATGGGGTCGTTGATCAGCGAGTCGAGGCAGAGCGCGTCGAACTCGGGATTGATGAATCCCGCACGCTCCCCGTCGAGCTGGTGCGACAGACCGCCGGTCGAGATGATGACCACCTTCGCATCGCTGCGCCAGCGGGCGATCGCGCGGCCGATCGACTGCCCGAACTTCAGGCAACGCGACGGCGAGGGCACCGGGTGCTGCACCGTGTTGATCGACACCGGCACGATGCGCACCGGCGCCCGCTGATCGGGCCATAGCAGCTGCAGCGGCACGGTGATCGCGTGATCGATCAGCATCTCCTGACAGGTCGTCACGTCGAACTCATCGGCCACGGCGCCCTCGATGACGGCCCACGAGGCGTCCTGATCGCCGGGTACCGGCTCGATGGTCGGTATTCCCCAGCCCTCGTCGGCCGAGGTGTAGTAGGGCGCCGCGCCCACCGCGAAGGTCGGCATCTTGTCGAGGAAAAAGTTGAGTCCGTGGTCGTTGGACACGACCACCGCGACGTCGGGGCGCTGCTGCGCGAGCCATTCCCGCACCGGCGGAAAGCCGTCGAACAGCGGTTTCCAATACGGATCCTGCTGCAGGCGCTTGGCGATCGCGCCGCCGATCGCCGGCACGTGCGAAGTCGAGATCTGGCCGATGATCTCAGCCATAGGGAAGCTCCCTTCGGGTGACGGGCTCGCTGTACCGTCCGTAGGCCAACAGCCGGTCCTTGAACTCATCGACGCTCATGCGGGTCTGCTGAGCCCCGAGGTCCTGCACACCGAGCCCGAAGATGCCGGCCAATTTCGCGAGATAGTAAACGTTGCCTCCCGCGGCGATCAGCTCGAGCACATTGCGACTCTGCACCGCGCGCCGCTGTTCCGCGTTCAGGCCGTAGCGCGCACAGTACGCGTCCTCGTCGGCCTTGAACGCCTCCCGATTGCGGGCATCGTTGAAGGAGTAGCACATTTTGTTGAGCGCATATCCCTTGCGCGCGGCGGCGGCATCGAAGATATGGGTCCCAGGTATAGGTGCTTCGACCAAAGTGATCTCCCCCGTCTTCCAGATGCGTCTATATAGGCGAAAAATTGCGGCGAATGAAGTCGATTCTGCGGTTGTTGCTATCAATTTTTGCTATAAGCTGCCGACATGGACCACCTGCGCCGGTTGCGGGCCTTCGTGGCGGTGTGCGACTGCGGCAGCGCGGCGCGGGCCGCGGGCCGGGTGCACCTGTCGCAGCCGGCCGTGTCCGCGGCCATCGCCGCACTCGAGCACTCCGCCGGGACTCCCTTGTTATGGCGCGGTAATCGCGGCATGACGCCGACGGCGGCCGGCGAACGGCTGGCTCGCCGCATTCGTGCGGCCTTGCAGCATCTCGATGGCACCGCTGCCGTGCTGCTGGGCGATGGGCCGGCCGCGAAGCGCTGGCCCCGCATCACCGCGGTCCAGCTCAAGGCGCTGCGCGCGCTTGCCGAGACGCGCGGCATGTCCTCCGCGGCACGGTCGCTCGGCATCAGCGAACCGAGCGTGCATCGGGCGCTGCGCAGTCTCGAAGCCTGCGTCGGCCTCTCGCTGTGGCGTTGGGCAGGATCGTCGCTGGAGCTGTCGCGGGAGGCGCTGCTGCTGGCGCGTGCCGCGAATCTGCACGTCAGCGAATTGCGCAGGGGCTTCGAGGAAGTGCGCGAACTGCGCGGTGAACTCGACGGGCTGATCCTGGTCGGCGCCCTGCCGATGCCCCGGTCGGCCTGGCTGCCGGCCTCGTTGACCCGGACGCTGCGCGAGTTTCCGCGGGCCCGGATCGAGGTCATGGATGGGCCGTATGAGAATCAGCTGAGCGCCCTGCGCGACGGCCGGATCGACACGCTGCTGGGCGCGCTCCGGCTCCCGGGACCGGGTGGCGACATCTCCCAGGAGCCCCTGTTCGAGGATCCCTTGTCGATCGTGGTCGGGGCCCGGCATCCCCTGGCCGCGCAGACCTCCCGCCCCGGCGGCCCGACCCCGGCCCAACTGCGCTCGCTGTCCTGGCTGCTGCCGCCGCGGCCGACGCCGGCCCGTCAAGTGTTCGAACAATTCATGGCCGCGCAGGGCGTGGGTCCGGCGCAATGCGTCGTCGAATGCAACTCGCTGGTGACCATCCGTGCCATGTTGCTGCAAACCGGCTACGCGGCGCTCATCTCGGCGCGGCAGATCGAGTTCGAGCGTCAAGCGGGCGAGTTGCGCATCCTCGGACCGCCCATTCCCGGCACCGCCCATCCGATCGGGCTCGCGATGCGGCGTGATTTTCAGCCGACCTCGCTGGTCAGCCGCTTCCTGGCCAACGTGCGCCGCTGTGCCCCCGCGTTCATTGACCCTGCGGAAACCAGTTAGTATGCTTCACGTACAATAGGCGGGTTCAACCGCCGGAACGCATGTGCCCTTTTGGAGTTGGAGGACATCGACATGGCCAGCCCACAACCGATCGTTTCGAATACGGATTCATTCGCCCAGCTGGAATATTCCCCGGCGGCCAAGCGGAGCTTGGCGCGCAAGCCGGCGCTGTTCATCAATAACGAGTGGGTCTCATCGACGCATGGCACGACCCTCACCGTCGAGGACCCCTCGACCGGTCAGGAGATCTCGCGCATCGTCGATGCCTCGGATGCGGACGTGGATCGCGCCGTCGCGGCGGCCCGCGCGGCCTTCGACGACGGCCGCTGGTCCGACATGGCGCCGGGCAAGCGCGAACGCATCATCAACAAGCTCGCGGATCTGATCGAAGCGCGCGGCGCCGAATTTGCCGAACTCGAAGCCATCGACAACGGCAAGCCGGTCGGCATGGCGACGATGGTGGACGTTCCGGGAGCGGTCGACCAGCTCAGGTACATGGCGGGGTGGGCGTCGAAGCTCGGCGGCGAGACCATGCAGCCGCTCGCGATGCCGCGCGGCACGGTGTTCAGTTATGTCTCCCGAGAACCGATCGGCGTGGCCGCACAGATCGTGCCGTGGAACTTCCCGCTGCTGATGGCGACCCTCAAGATCGCGCCCGCGCTCGCGGCCGGCTGCACCCTGATCCTCAAGCCGGCCGAGCAGACCTCCCTGACCGCGCTGCGCCTCGCCGACCTCGTGGCCGAGGCGGGATTCCCCCCCGGTGTGATCAACGTCGTCACCGGCAATGGCCACACGGCCGGCGACCGGCTCGTGAAGCACCCGGACGTCAACAAGGTGGCGTTCACCGGTTCGACCGAGGTCGGCAAGATCATCAACCGCAATGCGACGGACACGCTGAAACGCGTGACGCTGGAATTGGGCGGCAAATCGCCGGTGGTCATCATGCCGGACGTCAATATCGAGGAAGCCGCGCCGGGCGCCGCCGGGGCCATCTTTTTCAATTCCGGGCAGGTCTGCATTGCCGGATCGAGGCTGTTCGCCCATCGCTCGATCTTCGACCAGGTGATTGCGGGCGTCTCCGCGGCGGCGGGTTTCTGGCGGCCGCGTCCCTCGCTCGATCCGCAGGGCCACATGGGCCCGCTGGTCTCCAAGGAACAGTTCGAGCGCGTGATGGGATACATCGAGGCGGGCAAGCGCGACGGCGCGTCGGTGGCGGTGGGCGGCGATTCGCCCTCCTCCAGCGGCTACTACGTCAACCCGACCATCCTGGTCGACGTCAAGCCCACCATGAGCGTCGTGCGCGAGGAGATCTTTGGACCGGTGGTGGTGGCGCAGCGCTTCGATGATCTGGACGAAGTGGCCAGGCTCGCGAACGACACCGCTTACGGTCTCGGCGCCGGAATCTGGACGCGCGATATCTCGGTCATGCACAAGCTGGCGTCCAAGATCAAGGCGGGCACGGTCTGGGGCAACTGCCATGCGCTCATCGACCCGGCGCTGCCCTTCGGCGGATTCAAGCAATCGGGCTTCGGCCGCGAGCAGGCGCGGCAAGGCATCGAGCTGTATACGGAACTGAAGACGGTCATCATCAAGCTCTAAAGATCGAGGCCGGAGGCGGCGCGGTTTGCGTCGATGAGAGCCACGCCTCAGTCGGGGAAAAGCCCGCTCTGCTAGGCTTCGCCGGATGGAACACGACGACCTCGAGGTTTTGCTCCGTTCGCGCATCCCGCTGATCGCCGTCGAATCGCGGGACGAAACCGAGGTGCTGAAGGCGCTGAACCGCGCCTGCACCCGCCTGCCGGCCAACAGCAAGCTGGCCGAGGAAACCCACGGCCTCGCATCGACCCCGGGACTGCCCCTGTTTCAGTGGACCGTGACGGACGGCCTGAAGCGCCTCGATGTGAATGCCGCCGCGCCCCAGCGCACTCTCAACGAACCCATCGAGATTTTGAAGCACCTGCGCGCCACCGGCCTCGCGGGCGCCTATGCTTTGCTGGATTTTCATCCGTATCTGCGCGATCCGACCTTGGTGCGGTACCTCAAGGACATCGCCCAGGAATACGAACGCTGCGCCCGCACCCTCGTGTTCATCAGCTACTCGGTCGAGATTCCGCGCGAGATCGAACACTTGATGGCCCGCTGCGTGCTCGCGCTGCCCGATCGCAACGAGCGGCGCCAGATCGTGGAGGATGTGGCGCGCCAATGGATGCGCGATAACTCACGCCAGTCGATCAAGGTCGACAAGCACGCGCTTGCGCTCCTGGTCGAGAACATGAACGGCCTGACGGCCTCGGACACCCAGCGGCTGGCCCGCAAGGCGATCTTCGACAACGGCGCGCTGCTCGCCTCCGCCGTGCCTGAGATGATGCACGCCAAGTACGACCTGCTCAACCACAATGGCATCCTGCGCTACGAGCACAACACGGCCCAATTCGCCGATGTCGGGGGGCTCTCGAATCTCAAGGCGTGGCTGGAAAAGCGCCGCGCCGCCTTCGACGGCACCGCGCCGCAACTCGACGCACCCAAGGGCATCATGCTGTTGGGCGTGCAGGGCTGCGGCAAGAGCCTCGCCGCCCGCGCCTGCGCGGGCATCTTCAACGTTCCGCTGTTGCGGTTGGACTGCGGAGCGCTGTTCGACAAGTTCGTCGGCGAATCGGAGCGCAACCTGCGAGAGTCGCTGGCCACGGCCGACCTGCTGGCGCCCTGCGTCCTCTGGGTCGATGAAATCGAAAAAGGTTTCGCCGCCGGGGACGCCGACGGCGGCGCGACGCGGCGCGTGCTGGGCGCCTTCCTGACCTGGCTGGCCGACAAGAACAGCCGGGTCTTCGTCGTCGCCACGGCCAACGACATCTCGGCATTGCCCCCTGAACTGATCCGCAAGGGGCGCTTCGACGAGATCTTCTTCGTCGACCTGCCGGACGCCGGCACGCGCGCGGAAATTCTGCGCATCCATGCCGCCAAGCGCGGCATCGCCCTCGACTCGGCCGCTCTGACCGCGCTCGCCGGGGCCTGCGAGGGATTTGCCGGGGCGGAAATCGAACAAGCCGTCGTGGCGACGCTCTATACCGCCCATGCGCAAAACACCGCGCCCACCGGGGCGCTGCTCAGCGCCGAGATTGCCGCGACCCGGCCGCTCGAGGTGGTCATGGCGGAGAAGATCGCCGCGCTGCGTTCCTGGGCGGCCGGTCGCACGGTGCCTGCGGATTAGCGGGCCGTGGCTGCGGCGTGACGCGGCCACCCGGCACATTCCATCAAAGGAGCTGTCGGGCGACCCCAACGGTGCATTCCACCAATCGTTGCAGCACGGCGGGCTCCATGCACGATCCAGTGGCCCCGGTCCCCTCCATCGCTTCCCCGACCAGACGTTCGATGGCCTCTCCACTCAGGCTAAGCCCGGGGAAGCCAAACATGCCCCCCGAGCCATGTAGACGGTGGGCGATCCACTGAGCCTCCGTGAGCGCCGTCCGGTCCGCCGTCACCCGCAGCCGTTCAATAATCTCCCACAGGTGCACCACATCGCTTCTTGAACGCTCCAGAAAACGCTCCGCCGCGGAACCGCGGGCGGTGTTCACGTGCGCACGGTCGCCTTGCGCCTTGGCGTTTCGCGGCGCGTCGTGCGATTTTTCCCACAGGGCCGACACCTGGGTGCCGATGGTGAGTGGATCAAAGGGCTTGTCAATGACGCCGATCGCGCCCAACTTCAGAAATCGAGCGGCCTCCTCGGGCAGGACCTTGGCGGTCACAAAGATGACCGGGATGTCGGCTATCCGCGCGTTCCCGCGCATGAGCCCCAGGGTGGTGGGGCCGTCGAGACCCGGCATCATCGCGTCCAGGAGGACGAGATCCGGGCGCCGCTCGCATGCGGCTTCGATCGCCCGTTCGCCGCAGCCGGCGACGCGCACGTCGAGACGCGCAATCGAGCCGAATGATTCGCGTGCGGCCTCGCAAATGTCCGGATCGTCGTCGACGTACAGAATCGATTGAAGTATTCGTGCCGACATGAGTTGATCATTTTGCATTCGATTCGCCCGCACAACCCGTCACGCCAATGGGAGTTCGTATTCCAACGCCACGCGAATCAGTGCCGCGCGATTCGCAACGCCCAATTTCACCATCATTCGGTGGCGGTACGTATCGACGGTCTTGCGCGACAAGAAAAGATGCTGCGCGATGTCGGCGCTCGACGATCCGGCGGCAATTCTCCGCAGTATCTCCCGCTCGCGGGTGCTCAAACGATCGAACGGACTCTTGGGAATGGAGGTCGCCAGGGCTTCACCCGCAAAGGATGCGGTGATTGCCGGGCTGACGTATCGATCGCCGCGAATCACGGCCCGGACGGCCAGAAGCAGCTCGGCGCCGGCGGCGGCTTTCAAGACGTAGCCTCGGGCGCCCGACCGCAGCGCGCGATGCACGTGCTGCGGAGCGTGGCATGCGGAGAGTGCAACGATGTGCGTCAGCGGCAATTCGCTCAGAATGCGCTCCGTCGCGACGATCCCGTTGAGAGCCGGCAACACGAGGTCCATGATGATCACCGCCGGCTGAAGCCGTCGCGCCGCGAGCACCGCCTCTTCGCCGGTTGCGGCGAACCCCACGACTTTCAGATCGGCCTCTCGATCGAGAAGAGCGGCCAGCCCTTCGCGCACGATGCCGTGGTCGTCAACCACCAAAATACGCGTGGGGGCCGCCTCCGGCGGCCGGCTCGCCCGTCGCGTCTCCCCCTCAGCCATGGAGTTCGAATATGGCCCCGGCGGCCGGCCCGTTTCGGGTCGCGAGCCCCACCTCGTCCTCGAGTTGTTCGCTGCGGGCCGCCAGCCGCCGTAGTGCTCTCGGTTCGAGGATCGATCTGCGCGAGTCGTGGCTGCCGTTGACCGCCTCGGCCAGCCGCTCGATCGCCACCCCCACCGCGCCCACCGACGGAAAGCCGAACATGACACCGGCGCCGCCGATGGAGTGGCCGATGATCGCTATTTCCCTGAAGGCGGCCCGGTTGCCGCGGCGGGCGTGGTCAATCGCTTCCTTCAGGCGGACGATGTCGGCGCGTGTGCGCTCGAGGTATCGCAGGGCCAACTTGTCAACGCGGCATTGCACCTCGGTCGCATAGGGGCGCATCCGCGGCGGCTCGCGCGTTGGGGACTGCCGATGCCACAGGGCGCAAATGTCGTCGCCGATTTTCATCGGATCGAACGGTTTTCCGATGACGCCGATCGCGCCCAATTCGGTGAAACGCGCAGTCTCGGCGGGCAAGACTTTGGCGGTGAGAAACACTATGGGAATGTCGGCGACCAGAGGCCTGTCACGCATGCTGATCAGTGTGGACGGCCCGTCGAGTCCGGGCATCATCACGTCCATGAGTATGAGATCCGGCCGCAGCTCATAGGCAAGATCGATTGCTTCTCCGCCGGAGCCGGCGGTATGCACCTCCAATCCCGCCGTCAGCGACAGCGCCGCCTGCACGACCTCGCAAATGTCGGGATCGTCGTCAACGTACAGAACGGACTGCAGCTTTCGTTGGAACATGACGCAGCTCCTCGGCACGTAATGGACCGGCGGCGAGCCGGGCACTTCACATAAGCTAAGGTCGTTCGGGCGCCTCAATCTGTGCGCGACGTCGCAGAATTGGATCTTGTGGGTGCCCCAAGCGCCGCGCTCGTATCCGTGACGAATGTCTCGTTTTCATGGCCCCAAGTGTCACGTTTTCCCTACAGCGAGGCCGGTCTTGCGGAGCTACGCTCTGCCGAAGCACCAGGGAACGACATCATGCCTATTGAACGACGTACGCCCTTAAGCGAGCCGAGCCCATGTCGTGTCCTCGTGGTCGATGACGATAATCTCATCAGGGCACGTCTCTGCACGCTCCTACGACACGCGAACTATGACGTGGCCGGAGCCGCCTCAGGCGAGGAAGCGCTGCGCGCCATCGGCGCGGCCCAACCGCACATCGTGCTCACCGACTGGCAAATGCCCGACTTGGACGGGATTGCTCTTTGCCGGCGGGTGCGAAGCCGCTGCAGCGAAGGATACATTTACATGATGATGTTTACGGTGCGGGCCACTCCCATGGACGTGTTGGCTGGACTGGCGGCCGGCGTCGATGACTACGTCGTGAAAGGCGCCTCGGCCGACGAACTGCTGGCGCGCGTGGCGATGGGGCGGCGCATTGCTCGCGGGACGCAACCGTTGCAAAGCGACGCCGAATAAGCTGGCCGCAACCGAGGGGAACGCTGCATGGAACATCGCTGGGGCGCAAGGCAGGCCACGGACGTCAGGGTGGAATTCGTGGCGGTGCCGGGCGGGACCGGCGCCGGCCGCCTGCTCGACGTCAGTATGACGGGAGCCTACATGTCAACGCAGGTGCCGCTGCGGCTGCTGTCTCTTGTCCACCTTACACCTGCCGCGCGACCGGGGGCCGACGCCATGACAGCCTATGTGGTTAGGTGCGATGCGACCGGGGTCGGACTCGAATGGTGCAAATCCGCAGCCGGCGCGCCTGCCAGCCATCGGCAGCCGGCTCGCACGGACTTCCGATGCGAATCTGGCTGAAATGAGGGATTGCCCTACAGGAAAATGGGCCCCCATCGCATGTTAGGTTCGTCTAGCGGCCGCTGAGTGCGATAAAATTCGAAGCTGGATGCGTGGGCGGGGAGCAGCTAGTCTTTTTGGCTGTTTGTAGGGGGTTCAAATGAGCACCCGCGGTTCCCGGACGACCGGCAAGGATGGATCACGCGCTGATGCGACCCGCACCGCGGCGGCTGCCGCCACGCTGCTGAAGGCGGACAGGCGCGCGTTGAATAAACGCAAACTGCCCGAAGAGCCATTCCGTCTGGCGATCGAGGCGGCGCCCACCGGTATGCTCATGATGGATGGCACCGGCACGATCGTGCTGGTCAACGCTCAAATCGAGCATCTTTTCGGGTACGCGCGCGATGAGCTGCTGGGCCAGCGCATCGAGAAGCTGGTGCCGGAGCGGTTTCGATCCCATCACCCGGACCTGCGGAACGCCTTCCTTGGCGATCCCTCAACCCGCGCCATGGGCGCGGGCCGGGAGCTCTATGGTCTGCGCAAGGATGGCACGGAGGTCCCCATCGAGATCGGACTCAATCCGCTGCGAACGCCCGAGGGCGAATTCGTCCTCAGCTCCGTGGTCGACATCACCGAGCGCAAACACTTGGAGGACAGGTTCCGTCTGGCGATCGAGGCGGCGCCCACGGGTATGCTCATGATGGACGGCACCGGCACGATCGTGCTGGTCAACGCCCAGATCGAAAACCTTTTCGGCTATCCGCGCGATGAGCTGCTGGGCCGGCGCATCGAGAAGCTGGTGCCGGAGCGCTATCGATCCCATCACCCGGACCTGCGGAACACCTTCCTTCGCGATCCGACGACCCGCCCGATGGGCGCAGGCCGGGAGCTCTATGGTCTGCGCAAGGATGGCACGGAGGTCCCCATCGAGATCGGCCTCAATCCGCTCCGAATGCCCGAGGGTGTGTTCGTCCTCAGTTCCGTGGTCGATATCTCCCAGCGCCAGGAAATCGACCTGATGAAGAGCGGCTTCATTTCGACGGTCAGCCACGAGCTGCGGACGCCTTTGACGTCGATTAGCGGCTCCTTGGGATTGCTTGAGTCGGGAACCATGGGGGTCCTTCCCGACAAGGCCGCGGCCATGGTCAGGGTCGCGTATCGAAACAGCCAGCGGCTGGTGCGAATCATCAACGATATTCTCGATATCGGGAAGATCGACGCGGGCGCGCTAGACCTGCGGATGGCGAGCGTGAAGTTGAAGGAACTGGTCGAGCAATCGGTGGAAGCGAATGCCGGCTACGCGGAGAAGTATCAGATGTTTTTTCGGTTCGACGGCGCCGGCGTGGATGGACTCGTGCTCGCGGACCCCGATCGGCTCATGCAGGTGTTGAGCAATCTCCTGTCCAATGCCGCCAAGTTTTCCCAGCCCGGGGCCGATGTCGTGATTCGTGTCAAATCCGCACCGTCCACCATGCGCGTCGAGGTGGAAGATTCCGGTCCCGGCATACCTGAGCGCTTCAGAGCCCGCATTTTCGAGCGATTTGCACAGGCGGACTATTCCGCCTCGCGCCGCTCCGAAGGAACCGGTCTTGGCCTCAGCATCGCACGCAAGCTCGTGGAGGCGATGGGCGGGACTATCGGATTCAGCACCGAGCTCGGCCAGGGGACGATATTTCATTTCGAACTGCCGCGTATCGAGGAACCGCCGGCGATGTGTCCCGACGTGCAACTTCCGGACGCCGGCAATTGACGGCCGGCTGCGGCCCGTGGCCCCGTGGCCCCGCGGCCAATGACGACCGCAGAACTCGCCGCGACTACTTTACCGTTCGAGGAGGTCTGCGGACGTCGGCAGCCGCTACCCTCCCGGGCTATCCCATTTCAGTCTCGGCAATGTCGTATGTGAACCCGTGCACGGTTCCGTCCGCATCCACCGACTTGGCGCTCGTTATTACCTAACGCCTTGTTCCGGCCTTTAGTCGCGTGCCGGCGGTGGGTCCTGATCGGTCCTGATGCCGGCGTAGTGTCGATAGAGAGCGACGACGCGGTTGACATACGACGACTCACGTCCATCGGAAAGCCAGCGATAGCCGCCGGCAATCCTCGTCAACGAATAAAATGACCAGAGCCCCGGCGATTGCTGCTCAATCAAGTACCATGATCTTAGATCGCCCGGCTTGTAGATTGTGAGCCCCCACCACGTCAGGGAAGTCACGTTGGCGGTCTCGATGATGAAGTGCAGGGCGTCGCTTTCCACCAGCCGCATCCGGTACGTGATTGGGCTGTTTGATCGACTATCGGTCTGCGAAAGATACACGCTCGCCCCAGTGTCGATCTCGTCGGCGGAAAAATCACCCCGCGGCTTGCCGCCGAACTCCCCCAGTGCGGTTGCCGCTTTTACCAACGGACGCCACATGTGATCCGTGATCGACCAGTAGCGTATTTGGAGCAGCGTCGATGTCGCGCCGAATCTCCCCAGCAGTGAGTGCTCCCCAATCGTGCTGTGGAAGGTACCAGCCACGGTCACCAACATCGTGAACCCCGGGGTCTGCGCATGCAGGCACGCCGCCAGCATCGGCGGTGATGCGGCGTCTCCCTCCTTCCAAATCTGCACGTTGGGCGCCTCGCCTACCGCCGCGTACGCTGGCTGCGGTGCGCCGCCTGTGCATTGTGCGGCCTCGGCACGCACAGTCGGCACAGTCAACGCCGCCAGGAAGAGGAGCAGAGCGCGGAAAAATCGGTGCATCGCCATCCATCATACCGTTCCGCGGCCGTGGATTGCCTTAAATTGGGGATGAGAGGCCGCCGTCCTATAAGCGGCAATTGACATTCATTGCCGCAGCGCCAGAGGCTCCGCCAAGCGGCTGCGCTCCTGCCCATGCGCGCGCAAATCGAGGGTTATCTTCAAGCCGATGGGGAGCACCAGCGACCAAGCCGGCGCATGGAAAGCCTGGACCACGAGTCCACCGAACAGCACGACGGTGTGCATGATCATTACCCGACCGTAAGGTGCCGCCATGAGCGCCGGCAGAGACGCACGGCGATATTCCCCTCTGCCGATGTAGTTCAGCGTGAATGAGAGTGCGTGGCTAAGCGCAATCAAGAACACCTGCCAGCCCAGATGGTACGTTGCGATTGCCTGTCTGGCATTTGCGAACTGTGATGCGAGAGCCAAGGGCATTCCATGCGGGTGTGCGGCAGGGCCGAAGAAGCCGTTCAGGAGCGCGCCGTGCACCAATGTGAACATGCCAAAATGGAGACAGAAGAACGGCACCAGGAATAATTTGCCCGCCCACGCCAGCCCATCGCTCGGGTCCGCGGTCAGCATGCGCAGCACGGTGGACCCGCCGATGATTACGTTCTCGATCCAGTACAGCAATAGCAGCGGGTATACGCTCCAACCAAGGACGAAAACGCCATAGAGGGGAAACAAGTTGGCGCAGATCAAGATCAACGCCGAGGGCGAGCGCCAATCGTATGGATCGTGGGTCCCGGTGCTCGCGGGAGGATACTGCGACTCGGAATCCGGCCAGTGCGTCGGCTCCTGTGCGGGCGCCTGGATTATCGTCCTTGAGTCCGTGGAACCCATAACTGCCCAACCCGCATCTGCCGCTTTTAGCCGACGATACTCGCGCGTCCAGGGCGATGGGCAGGCGCATTCAGTTTATGTGACGTATTTCCGGTCGGGAGTCGCCAGCGATGGCGCGCGGCGCTATTTTCCCGGCAGCTCCGTATAAGCAAACCTTTCGCCGGAAATATCGGCCGCGAACATCAGGCCTCCCTTGGCGATGGTAAACACCGCCATGCCGGTCTGGTAATCGCCGTTGGTTGTGGCATCTCTTTTTCCGCCACTCGCTTCCGACGAGGCGCGATCGGTGCCAACGCTCGCAGAGGCTCCCGCCGTGACGGCTACCGCGCTGGCACCGGCGGCAAATTCGAATTTGCCGGACTCGAATTCGTCCAAGGACCGTTTATCCTGGAAGAATATGATTTCGCTATACGCCTTGCCCCCCGCCTGAAGCCCCACGCTAAACTGCGTCATTACGGCGCTGCCGACCAGCCGGCCATGCACATATACCTGACCCTCACCCCGAGCTCCGCCGACGACGAGGCCGCCGGCGCCAATGGTGGGGAACACGGCGTAGGCATAACAATCGGTGAAGAACACGGCGCTCTCTCCGGCGTGCTTGAATAGCTCGATCGTTTCATCGTATTCGCTGCCGACGGCCACGCCAACGCCCAGCATCAAGGTCAGCGCCGCACCGGCGAAACGAGGCAGGATGTTCATAGAGAGGTCTCTGGAGGTTATGGCCTGGTTGACGATTCGAACGTACAAAACACGGGCGCCTACCCATGGAAGCGGCGCGTGATTCACACGACAGTATACAGCCGCGCCACGCCGGAGTGGCGCCGCCTTGTAGCCGCCGGCTCATTGCGAGATGTCGTGGATCACCCTCTCGGCGATATCGAGGCGTTGAGTCCGCGAGGATTGATTGGATTGGTATAGCGCCTTGAGAAAGGCCATGTCCCAACGGCTGAGACCCGAGGATTGATGTTCTTCGGACGCGGCAAACAACCGAAGGATTGAAGGCGCGCTCCCGAGGCCGGCGTCTAGATTGATGCGGCTCAAACCCGCCATGGCCACATAGTCCGCTAGCTGGACCCGCGTGGTGTGCTCCGTCCGATGGGTGTCGATGATTGCGAAAACAGACGCGAAATCGAACGCCGCACGGCCGACGAAGGCTGAAGATTCCGCGCGGGTGTTGCTCGGGATGAAATGGCCATTGCGGGTCCCGGACTTGCGGCCCGGATCGACGTTGTACCAGACGCGCACCGGGCGGTGCTGAGAGCCGTCGCGGAATTGGCGAACTTGTGCCGGCGCCGCATCGCCGAAGAGCCGGCTATCCCGCGCGTACCACGCATCGAGAACCCCATCCGGGTCGGCGGTGGCGACGACGATGAAGTTGGGTTGACAGGGCGGACGCGCGACCGGCGCACCCGACGAGGAACTGATCCGCGACAGCCGGGCCGACACCAGTCGGGCATCCTCTGCGGTCAGCCCCGCCACCAGGAAGCAAATGGGTGAATTCCAGCGAACGAGCGAATCCTCGTCGGACACGCCGGGATTGCGCGTGATCGCGCGCACGAACGCCTCCACACGTCGCTCAAGGGCGGCTGGCGCCGCCTCGGTCGTAACCTCGGGGGGCGCAAGCGATTCGGCCGCAGCGCCCGAGCAACACGCCGCAAGCATCGCAACGCTCCAGATGTCCGTCAGGCTCACATCAATGAAAAATCGGCGATGATGCGCGCAACGCGTCCGACAACTCCGTCCGCCCGGTCTGCCTCAATTCGTCGCCCGTGATGCTCAAGGTGCCGATCCTTTGCGGCCCGCTCTTGGCCGCAGGCTCGAGCTGCGCCCGCGGAGCAATCGTCGTGCAGGCCGGCAGCGCAAGAACCATCATGGAAAACAGCCATTTCATAGCGACACCCCGCTCAGTTGTTGCACGAGGCCCCCAAGCAACGGTTGGAGGGCTGATTCAATAAGTCCCTGGCCTTGGTTACGTTTTGCTTCTCATCCTCAATCTGTGCCGCGGTCAGGCAAATCCGCGTTCCTATGCGCTGCCCGGTGATGACTTCGCTGCGGCAATAGAGGACCTCGCCCTGACGCCTCATGACCGAATAGCCTGCCTTGACGAGGCTGGCGTCGACCACCCCGGCCGGTGCCGCTCCGGCGGCCGATGCCGTGCCGGGTGTGTTCGAGCATGCCGCCGCCCACGTTGCGAAGGCGGCTAAGGGAATTGACCTCAAGTCAGGTGCCATTCGTCACCGGGATTGCCTCAGAATTTCGCGGTAAACGCGACGAACAATTGCCGGCCGAACATGTCGTACGCATCCGAGGTATTCGCATTGCCGCCTGCTATGATTCCCGTCTGCGCCACCAGCAGCGGCGGGTTTCTGTCGAGAACATTGTTGGCACCGGCTCGGACGGTGAGGATCTTGGTCGGATGCCAGGTCGCTTCCAGATCCATGTAGCTGAAGGAGCCGATGCGGGCGTTGTATTCGTCGTAGGCATAGTTGGGATTCGAGAGCAACGGATTGCCCGTGTCGGCATCTTGGCCGACGGCGCCGATGTAGCGCCAGGTGAGGGACGCCGACACCTCCCAGGGCGTATTCCAGGTGGTCCGCAAGATATGATGCCAACGGGGATTCACCGTCTGGCAGGTGAAGCCGAACAGGCCCGCGCAGTCATAGCTGGGGCCGCCGGGGACCGGGGTGGTTATGGAGTGCTGCAGCCAGGTGCCGTTCATGTCGAAGTGCACGTTGCCGAAGCCGGGCGGCAGCTCCTGGGTGTACGACAGCTGCATATCGATGCCGCTGGTCAATACCGAACCCAAGTTCACGTTCGTCTGCACGATGTAGCCTCCGGTCGCAAGGCTCGACCCTTGCAGGCCCCCGGTCGCGGGGGCGCGGACGATGGCACTGCAGTACACGGGATTGCCGGTATCGGCGCAGCCGCTGATGATGTTGGCCGCGGGCAGGACGTTCACCTCGTGCTCGATCAGGATGTGCCAGTAATCGAGGCTGGCGGTGAACTTGGGCAGGAAGCCGGGTTGAAAGTTGACTCCGATGGTGTAGGTTTCACCCTGCTCCGGCTGCAATCCGGTGTTGCCTCCGGTCAATTGCGAGCACTGACCTGCGACGCATTGTGGGATGGGATTCACTCCATTGACCGCATGCCCTGCGGCGCTCGCGGCGTATTGAGCCGCCGAGACGCCCAAGCGGGCGCACTGCGCCTCCGAAAACGTCACGGGCGGGGCGCAGGGGTCGTTGCCCGAGCTGATCAGTGCGACGAGTTCCGGGTTGTACAGCTCGATGACGCTGGGTGCACGAATGGCCTTGTCATAGCCCACGCGTAGACGCATGTCGGGTATGGGCGCGTACTGCACTTCGAACTTATAAGTGTGGGCCTCGAAGCCGATGCTATTCGAACCACTGGCGCTGCTGTAGCTCGAGTACCGATAGCCGGTGTCGAGCAGCAATTCCTTCGCCCCGGGCATGTCCTGCATCAGCGGCGCGCGAATTTCCGTGAAACCCTCGCTCACGGACAGGCTCTCGTCGATGGGCACCGCGGCACTGCCAAACCCGGACAGCAGTTGATTCTCCTCGGCATAGTCGGGCTGGTAGAACTCGTGGTCGTTGCGATGTTCAAATCCCGCGTCGATCGCCACCCCTTCGTGCGCAAGCGGCGAGGTGACGCCCCAGGTGCCCAGCTGCGCCGTGAGTTCGCCGTGCTCGGTGCGCAGGGTCGAGTCGCCGATGCTCAAGCCGTTGATGTAGAGGTAGTTCAACGCGGATTGGGTCACTCCGCCGGTTTTGAATACATTGTAAGGGACGCAGGGCGGCCCGCTTGCGCACGTGGGCGTGCCGTTGTTGTTGTACACATCGAAGGCGTCGTCGAGCCCCTGGAAGTTGAAATAGTTCAGGTTGTTGTTGGTGAACGTCGTGTAGTAGTACTGGGCGTACACGTCGTAGGTCAGTGCGCCGCCGTCGATCAAGTCGCCCTTGGTGCCCAGCACCGCGCGATAATTCTCGTGCTCGAAATCCGATTGCCGGGGCACTCCCTCCACATTGCGGCGTCCAATCTCGAGGTCGACGCAATTGGCCGACAGCAGGCCCCCCGCCGCCAACGTGCAGGGTGCGGTTGGATTCGCGTTGGCGGCCGTGATCTGCGCGGGTGTACACAAGGTCGCTTGCTGTTGGGCGCTCAGAAGCGGGTTGTTGCAATTGACCGGGTAGCCGCCGGTCTGGGTTGGATCGAAGGGATTCGCCCCGAAGAAGGCCGCGGCCGGTGCGACGGCTTGATCGGTCCGGTCGTCCATGAAATAGACTTCGGCATAGGGCTGGAAGTAGTCCGCCACCTTCAGATGCCCCAGTAGGGCCGCATTGGCACGGTCGTCTTCACGCGTCATGAAGATGAACGGCTGGGAGTTGAACGCGCCCGGCGGGTTGGTCCCCGCGGTTGGGAAGGGCACGAAATTATTGCCGAGCACGGAAAAGGCATTACCGGCCTGCGGGCCCGTATTCGGCGAGAAAAGATTGGAGTTCGCCGAACCGTCGCAATGCGAGCCCACCACGGTATTGCCGTGCGAGGTGGTCGCATACGTGGGATAGAGCTCGCAGCCGCCGAAATCATAATCGCTGCTCGGCACCGCGTCGGCGTGGCGCCAGCTCAAATACCCCGTGATATTACCCTCGCCCTCCGCGAAGTTCGTCCCCATCAGCACGTCGAACGAGCGTTGCCGGCCATTGGTCGTGGTGCCCGTTGCGGGCGAATAACCAAACCCCCTGACCAGGTTCTGCATGTACGTGTCGTCGTTGTCATGCATGTTCTCGTTGTACTGGCCGTCGAACTGCACGCCTTGGAAGTCTTTCTTCATGATGAAGTTGATGACGCCGGCGATGGCGTCGGAGCCATAGGCCGCCGAGGCTCCCCCGGTGACGACTTCGATCCTGTCGACCAACCCTGCGGGGATCTGGTCTAGATCGGGTGCCGGCGATTGAATGGCGGTGTTGGGCGATCCCTGGCCCAGCCGGCGTCCGTCGACCAGCACCAGCGTTCGGTTCGGCCCGAGCCCGCGCAGGTCCGCCGTGGCGATGCCGCCGGGCGTGGTCAGGCCGCTCGTGGTGTTCCCCAAGTCCTGCCCCAGCCCATTATTGAGGTTTTGCGGCAATTGCATGATGAGGTCGCTGATATCCGTCTTGCCGGTCGTCGCGATGGACTCGGACGATATGACCTCTATCGGGCTGGTGCTGACGGCATTCGGCGCCGCGATGCGCGAGCCCGTGACGACGATCTCTTGCAGGGGTGCTTCGGTGGCCGCCTCCTTGGTCTGTTGCTGTGCCACGGCGGTCGCGCCGCCTGCGGAGGCCAAGATCCCCACGAGCAACAGTTCCCTCCAGGCGGAACGGTCAAGGATGCGCGACGTCTGGCGCCCGAGTCGAAATATCCACATGGTAACGGTCTCCCAAATGAGTAATGGACGCGATGTGTCTGCCCGGTTCACCGCACGATCGTTTGTGGCTCAAAAAATACGCGCTGAATGGCTCAACGGTAAAAAATGTGACGGGCCGTCTTTACCGCGTGATGAAGCGACCGCCTATGTGACGAACGCCGGCGGCTCGTGTGCCTGATCCGCGGAGGTGTGGTGCGGCTCGCCGACGGGTCCATCCAGGGTCCATGTCACCGTTCGCGTGCGAACGACGCCGGCGCGGCAGCTTCCTCGAAGATGCGGAACTCGCCAAAAGAGTTGACTGCCGCGCCGCATGAGGTGTCCCCGCACGTGGTGAAGCCGTCGAGGCCGCCGCTCGGCGCCGGCGCCTGCCGCGTTGGAAGAGGTATAGTCGGGTATCAAGGGCGAGAACACTTCCATGTGGGCCAGGAGAGGCGCCTTTCCCGACCTCGACCGGGCGCGATTGAGCCGTTCGAGCATGAGCGGCCGTCGCGGCAGCCCGGGACGGGTCGCGAGGAGCAGAAAGAAGGCCAGGATCACCGGAATTTCGATCGCAATCGTGCCAAGGGCGTGGCGTGCGACTGCATCTCTCTGCTGCGCAGTGAGCGCCGCGCCGGCATAGTATTCGGCCCAAGTGCGCTCATAACGGAAGCGAAAGCAACGACGCAGAATATCGGCGTCGCCGGCGACGTGATCAACGACGCAGATGGCCGGCCCGTCGGAGGAGTCTGGCGCCGCCGGCGCGCCGCCCTCTTGAGTGTCGAAGTCGAAATACGCCTCCATGCTGCTGGCAAAGACGTCCCGGTCCGTTTCTCCCGTTGACCAAAATACCCGCATCAATCCGCGGCGTCCCGTGGCGGAGGATTGGATGAAAGCGCCGCGACGCCCACCCACGATCGACGGTTCGTCGGTTCTGAATCCATACCGGGTGAGTTCGGCACGCCAGGGAGATTCGCACCATTCAACCCAAACCCGCTCGGCCGGCACGTGCAGGACGTCGGCGCATGCCAGGGTGCGCGCCCCCTTCGAGTAGGCAAGCGCGGCGCATAGTCGTGTAAGGTCGTCGCAGAGCACGTACCGAGTCGGACAGGCAAGGATCTCGCCGGCGAAAGTGGCGGCGCCGCTCAAGTGCGTCATGGCCCCGCCTTTCGTGTTTTGCACGACAAACGGCGTTCGACATTGAGCCACGCGGTCGGCCAGCCTCATGGTCGATACGATTACATAACGAGTTGCCCGCGGATAAATTGTGGGACGGAACGCCTCCTGACGGGGAGCAACCCCGAGATCAGGAGTATGAGCATCGGCACGGCTGCACTGTGAGTTGCTTATGCGCGAATGGGTTGCATGTTCGCGGCCGGCGCGTTCTACGGATCCGCTCGCCCTCGACCATGATGCCAGGGCAATATGCTCAAGATGGCGTCGCGGTACGTCTTGCTGGAGTGCAGACACGTTCCGGAGGAGAGCGTGAACGCCAGTGTTCCGTGACCCACGGGCTCCGCAAATTTGACCGCCCGAATATTCAACAGAATCGAGCGGTCGATGCGCACAAAACCGAAGTCGGCGAGGTCCGCCGTCAGACGCTTGATGGTATCCCGGCTGATGTATTCCGTATTGCCCGCCCGGATGGTCACGTAGTTGCCGTCCGCCTCGATGTAGTCGATCTTCTCGATGTTCAGCGGGTAGAGGCGATGCTGCCGCTCGCCGACCAGCAATTTCGGCCGCCCTCCCAGCAGCTCCAGCATGCCCCGTGTCAGTCGTGCCAGAGCGGCCTGCCGCAGCATATGGCGCCGCCGAACCCGCCCGATCGCATGCTCGAAGCGGTCCGCGCTGACGGGCTTGAGTAGGTAATCCACCGCTCCTTCCGCCATGGCCCGCTCGGCCAAGTCCGGCCGTTGCGAGATCATGACGCCGAGCGGCCTCAAGGGGCCTGCGCCCCGGAGGACGTCGAATCCGGACATATCGGGCAGCGTCACGTCGATGAGCATGACATCCGGCGACAGGCTCTCCGCGGCGTCGATTGCCTCGCCGCCCGACTCGGCCTCGCCGACCACCTGCAAATCGGCGGCCCGAAGACACAATTGCGCGAGTTCGGAGCGCACCGACGTCTCTTTGTCCACAATGAGCAGCCTCATGGGGCGCTGATTGTGTGGAGCGAACTTCTCCGTTTCCAGCATAAAGGGCTCAGAATCTCGCCGTGAACGCCAAGAACAACTGGCGGCCGAAGAGGTCGTAGGTGCTGTAGGTGTTTGCAGCGCCGCCGGCGACGATATCCGTGTTGACCAGCGGCGGATCCTTGTCGAGCAGATTGTCGGCGCCGGCGCGGATTTGCACGCTCGCGTTGACATTCCAAGTGGCCTCGAGGTCCAGATAGTTGAACGCCGGGATTCTGGCGTTGACATAGTCGTACCCATCGAAGGTCGAGAAATGCAGCGTCGGATCCGCGCTGTCGTTGTCCTGCGAGACCGCGCCGATGTAACGCCAGGTGAGCGAAGCCGACACCTGCCAAGGGGTCTCCCATGTCGTGCGCAGCAGGTGGCGCCAGCGGGGATTGACGGTTTGGCAGGTGAAGCCGAACAGGCCCGCGCAATCGTAGGTGCGTGACCCTGGGAGCGGCGTCGTCTCGTTGTGCAGCAGGTAAGTCCCATTGAGTCCGAAAGCCAGATCTCCAAGGCCCGCAGGCAGGTCGAGCTTGTAGTTCAGTTGCACGTCGACGCCGCTGTTCAGCGCGGTCCCCAGATTGTAATTCTGCTGGATGATATAGCCGCCGCCGGCAACGCTGTTGCCGTTCAGGCTGCCGGTCTTCGGCTGGCGCACGATCTGGCTGCAGTACATCGGGTTGCCCGTGTCGGCGCAATCGGACAGAACCAATAGGTAGGGAATGACGCCGATCTCGTCCTTGATCTGGATATGGTAGTAATCGACGCTTCCGGTGAGACGTGGTATCTGGCTGGGCGCGAAATTCACGCCGAGGGTGTAGCTGTCCGCCTGTTCGGGCTTGAGGTTCGGGTTGCCGCTCGTTTCCTCCGACAACTGCGCGGCCGTGCCTTGCGGAATCGAACCGTTTTGGTACTGCGTGACAGTCGCTCCCGTGCGCTCGCACTGCAGGAGGGTGTAGGTAATCGGCGGCGCGCAGGGATCGGGAACCGCCGTGGTGATCCCGACGATGGGTGGAGTGAAGGCCTCTGCGACGCTCGGCGCGCGAATTGCCCGGTCGTAGGAGGCGCGGATGCGGTAGTCCGGGACGGGCGAATATTGCACCTCGAATTTGTACGTATTGGCCACACCGATCGTCGAATACTCCGAACGGCGATATCCGGCGTCGAACAGCAGCTCCTTGGCGCCCGCCTTGTCCTGGATCAACGGCGCCCGCAGTTCGACGAATTCCTCCGCCACCGAAATACTGTTGTCGATCGGGGCCACGGCGCTGCCGAATCCGGACAGTAGACCGCTTTCCTCCGCGGCGTCCGGTTGCAGCGACTCGTGATCATTGCGGTGCTCGAACCCGATGTTCATGCCGACCCCCTCGGTCGCGAGCGGCGATTCGACACCATACTCGCCCAGCTTGCCCGTGATATCGGCATGCAGAGTGCGCAAAGTGGACGCTCCTTCTGCGGTGCCCAACTCATAGAGGTAGTCGAGCTGCCGTTGCGTGACGCCGCCGTACGAGAAAATGTTGTACGGGACGCATGATGGAGCCGCATGGATGCACACGGGATGGGCGGCGGTACCCGTCACCAACAGAGCATCGGTGATGCCCTGGAAGTTCAGGTACTTCTGATTGGAATCGAAAAATGCCGTGTAGAAGTACTGGCCATAGGCATCGTAGCTCCACGCGTCCGCGAATTCGCCCTTCGTGCCGAACACGGCGCGATAGTTGGTATGCTCGAAATCGGTATACCGGGCGCCGCCCTCGACGTTGCGGCGGCCGATGCTCACCTGCGCGATGGCCGATCCCGGGTTTGCCTTGTCGGCGGCGATCTGCGCCGGCGAGCATAGGATCGCCTGTTGCTGGGTGCTCAGCAGCGGATTGCTGCAGTTGATGTCGTAATCGCCTGCGCCGGTGGGATCCAGGGGATTGGCGTTCTGGAACAGGGCGGCCGGCGCCGCTTGCTGGCGCGTCTTGTCGTCCATGAAAAAGAACTCGGCGTATGGCTGAAAGAAGCCGGCGATCTCTTCGTGCGCCATGATGGCTGCGTTGTACCGATCATCTTCGCGGGTCAGGGAGATGTCGCCCTGACCGTTGTAGATGGCCGGCGGCGTGGTCGCGATTGTTCCCCACGGGACGAAGCTGTGCCCGAGTACGCTATAAGCCGTGCCTGCGTCGGGTCCGGTGACCGGCATGAAGAGATTCGAGTTGGAGGAGCCGCCGCACGCAATGCCGATGACGTTGTTGTGCGCGTCTTGGATCGGGTCCAATTGGCAGGCGCCGTAGTCGCGCTGGCTGCTTTGGACGGGGTCGGCGTGACGGAAGCTCAAGTACGCGGTGACATTGCCCTCGCCGTCAGCGAAATTCGCGCCCATCAGCATGTCGAAGGCGCGATTCCGCCCGTCTCGGGCCGTGCCTGTGGGCGGCGTGTACCCGAATTGCCGCACCAGGCCCTGCATCAAGGTGTCGTCATTGTCATGCCAGTTCTCGCCCACTTGGCCGTCGACTTGAAAGCCCTGGAAGTCTCGCTTCATGATGAAATTGACGACGCCGGCGATGGCGTCCGACCCGTAGGCCGCGGATGCTCCACCGGTGACGACTTCGATGTGATCCACGAGCCCGGCCGGAATCTGATCGACGTCGGGGGCCGGTTGCGCGATGGCCGTATTGGGTGAACCCACTCCAAGCCGGCGGCCGTCGATGAGCACCAAGGTCCGGCCCGGCCCAAGCCCGCGCAGGTCCGCCGTGGCGACGCCGCCTGCGCTGTTCAGACCGGATGTGCCGTTGCCGAGGTCCTGTCCCAGGTCATTGGTGAGTATCTGCGGCAGCTGGCTGATGATGTCGGTAATGTCGGTTTTGCCGGACACCTGGATGGATTTCGCGGAGATGACCTGGATGGGGCTGGTGCTCACTTCATTCGGGGCGGCAATGCGTGAGCCGGTGACGATGATTTCTTGCAGTGGCGGGGAGTCCGTCGGTACGGGAGGCGCTTGCTGCCCGGGACCCGGCACTGCTCGGGCAAACAAAATCCGATCGGAGGCCGGAGTCTTGGCCTGCTTCTCGCGCGAATCCGCGGCGATTGCACCGCCCGCCGGCGCAGCCAGCGACGCCCCGGGCGCCTCGGAGGGGGCGGGATCGCTCAGCGGAACGATGGTCACCGTGTTCTCATCCAGATACCGGTACGTCAGACCCGTGCCGTCGAGCAGCTGATCGAAGGCCTCGTTGGCGGTGATATCTCCGTTGGCACCGCGCGTCTGCACATTGCGAACCGTAGTGGAGAGATAGAGAACTTGCAGGCCGCGGCTTTGGGCGAGCTGCTTGAGCGCCGGCCCGAGATCTTGAGCGGCAATGTGCGTGAGTTTGCGTACAGAGGCGCCCGCATCGTCGGCGACGGCAACGCCGACCGCGGAATGACAAACAACAGCCGTGACAACCGCAAGACGCAAGAACGCTCCCACGCCTCTCAAAAGGCTTTTGATGCCGGCCCGCCGATAGGGCTGGCTCCCATGACAGTAGAGCGTTGTCGAATGAAAAATGGGTATGCTCAGTGCGCTTCGCGGTGAACGACGCGCACCTGGTTCTCCGTCTCTATCACGTTGATCGACTTCTGGCTGCGTAGAAAGTTGATGAGGGACGCCGGATCGGTCGAGGAATAGACGCCGCTGATTTTCAGCGTCTGCAGCTCGGCATCATCGATGGCCAGCGGCCGGCGGTTGTACCGATTGAATTCCTCGGCGACCTGACTCAGAGGCGTCTCCTCGAATATCAGACGCTTTTGCACCCATGCCGTAGCCGCGGCAGTGTCCGCGCGCGTGGGTTTTGTCACCGTATGCGGCAGGACGGTGAGCTGTTCGCCAGCGGACAACAGGACGGCCGCGGTGCCGGCACCGTCCGATCCCGAATAGGCTTCGACCCGGCCCTCCACCACCGTCACGACGGTTTCCGCCTGCTTCTTATAGACATCGAATTCGGTTCCTACCGCGCGCACTTGGGCATCGCCCGCCCGCACCACGAAGGGCCGCTGCTTGTCCTTCGCCACGTGAAACAACGCCTGGCCCTCGATCAGCGCCACATCGCGCCGTCGGTCGGTCAGGCGAACCTTGACTCTCGATCGCGCGTTGAGCTCGACAGTCGAGCCGTCCAGGAGCTGAATGGTCCTCTGTTCGCCGATCCCGGTGGAATAGGAACGCGCCGTGTCAGAGGCGATCCAAAGAAAGAGCGCCGCGGTGGACGTCAACAGCCCGAGGGCGGCTGCGGCCAGTACGGGATATCGCACCCGCGTGCGCCAGCCGCGCGGCTCCGCCGCGTGCTTAGGAGGAGACAGCCGGGAATTTACCGGCGATAGCGGTATGACATCGGGCTCGGCCCGGGCGCGGGCGATGAGGGACGCGATGTCGAGCCTGCCCTCGGGATCTGAGCTGGGCAGCTCCGACCAAACGCCCGACACCTCGAGATAGGCCTGGATGTGTTCCGGCGAGCGCCGCAGCCACTCGGTGAAACGCACCCGGGCCTCGCCGTCAACGTCGCCGGCGCGGAAATCGATGAACCACTCCGACGCCTCGGCAACGATCGCCGCGTGCGTCTTTCCGTTCGAATATCTTATTCTCATAGGCCTTTGATGCTCTCCCCGGCTCGCAGAGTTCGGCAGTATTCGACCGCTCGGGCCAGATATTTCTTGGCGGTCTCGCGCGATACGCCCAGTTCATCTCCGACTTCCTGGACCGAATAGCCGGCGACGCGGTGCAGAACCAGAGCCGTCGCGACGCGCGCGGGCAAATGCGCGAGGATGCGTTCAAGTTCGTCGATTTGCTGGGCCCGCACCGCCTGATCGGGCGGGTCGTCGCTGGCGGAGGTCCTGAGCTCCGAGAACACTTCCGTAATGTCGACCGAAACAGGTTCGCTCGAACGCCGCACCGCATGCTGGTGAACTACATGGCTGGCAATGGTGAAAAGGTAGGCCTCGGGGCTGCGGATGCCCTCGTAGCCCTCGACTCGCAACAGGCGCAAGAAGACTTCCTGGGCCAGATCCGGGACGTCATCGGCATTGCGCAGGCGCACGGCCAAAAACCGCCGCAGCCGCGGTCCGTACCGGGCGGCCATGGCTGCGACGAAGTTTCGATTGCCGGACATCCCTAGGCCCACCCCTTGAGGTCGAGTCACCCCTACCGCATTAGAGCGCCATTCGCTTAAAAGTGGGTATGCCCCTGGCAGGTCCCGGCGCCAATCGGGGCATTCGCCGCGATCCATGAGCTGAATCAATGGCTTAGAGTAGATATTGCGCGTGTGCGGTGCAGCATTATTCAAGATCCAAAGCCGCTGGTCGATACGATCAATCAGGCCAGATCAAGTCTCGATCAACAGGATCGCCTCCATCGCCACGTTTTTCTCCATGTTGAGTGGATTTGCAACGCTGACTCAGTTCGGGCGTTTACGGGCGCGGCCGTCCCCACCCACGTCGGCCAATAAATCGCCGGCCGCGACCAAAGTGAGCAACGCCGAGCGGCTCCGAGAGTTGGAGTCTCTGCGCGCGGCGCTCGATAAATCACAGGCGGTGATCGAGATGGCCATGGATGGCACGATTCTCTCGGCAAACGAGGGATACCTTACGATGTTCGGCTACACCCTCGCCGAAATCGTGGGGAAACCTTATACCCTGTTCGTCGACCCGGCCGAGCGTCAAGGGGAGAAATATCAGTCGCTGTGGACTCATATGCGGGCCGGACAATACGAGCAAGGCCGCTACAAACGCGTTGGCAAGAATGCGCGCGAAATTTGGGTGCGCGCGAGCTTCAATCCCCTGATTGATCAGCACGGCAACGCCTGGAAGGTGGTCAAGTTGGCGAGTGAAATCACGCCGATCATCATCGAGGCGCGAGCCTTGGATAGCACGGTGCACGAGGCCCAGGAGGTGATCCAGGCCGTGTTGGCCGGTGCCGGCGACCGGCGCATCGATTTGGCCGGCAAGACCGGCAACCTCGAACTGCTCGCGATCAGCATCAACCAGATGATCGACGGCGTTTTGACCACGGTCGCGGAGACGGTGGAGGCCGTGCAACTCGCAGTCGCGGGCGACCTGACGTCGCGAATACCAATTGACGGCAAGACCGGTCATTTCAAGACCCTGGCCGAATCCGTGAATTCGATGATTCAAGCGATGATGGAAGTGGTCTCGAGTTTGACCAAGACCTCGCGCGAGGTGCGGGTCGGTGCCGAAGAGATTTCCCGCGGCCACCTTGCCCTGAGCAGCCGCACCAAGGAGCAGGCCTCGAGCCTGGAGGAGACAGCCTCATCGATGGAGCAGATGACGGCAATAGTGAAAAATAATGCTGCCAATGCCGCAAGAACCAACGAGTTGGCCGGGGCGGCGCGCGAGCAGGCGGAGCGCGGCGGGGCGGTCGTTGGCTCTGCGGTCGCCGCCATGAGCGCGATCAACGTGGCGAGCAAAAAGATCGCCGATATCATCGTGCTGATCAATGAGATAGCGTTCCAGACGAATTTGTTGGCGCTCAACGCAGCGGTCGAAGCGGCGCGCGCGGGCGATCAAGGGCGAGGCTTCGCCGTTGTCGCCTCTGAGGTACGAAACCTCGCCTCGAGGAGCGCCGAAGCGGCCAAGGAGATTGACGCGCTGATCAAGGATTCTGCGGCCAAAGTCCACGAGGGAACCAAGCTGGTGGGCGAATCGGGTAAAGTCCTCGGCGAAATCGTTGTGCGCGTCAAAGCTGTGACTGACGTGATGGAGGAAATCGTCAGCTCGAGTCGCGAGCAGGCCTCCGGGATTGAGCAGGTGAATCAAGCGGTGACTTCGATGAATGCGGTCACGCAGCATAACTCGGCGCTGGTGGAACAAGCGTCGGCCGCAACGCGGGTGCTCACCGAACAAGCGACGAACCTGACCGAGTTGGTCGGGCATTACCGGTTGCGGCCCGAGCCGCTACTTCGCCGGATCCGATAACATCTTCCCGGGCCGCTGCAACCAATTCCCTCCCCCAAGGTACTCACCCATGGCTGTCCCTAATCTCAAGGAGAGTACCCATGGATCCTCATTTCGGAGTCAAAACCCCGGCAGCGGTGGCCACCGCCCTCCTCGCCTGCATCGGCCTGGTCCTTCTCGTCGTTTCGGCCCCTGCCCAAGCACAATATCGCCTCAGAAACTTGGTTTCGAATCAAGTCCACCAAGCCCACACGATCGATCCACTGCTGGCCAATGCCTGGGGATTGGCTCGGGGCCCCACCGCGCCTTGGTGGATCAGCGATAACGACACCGGTTGGTCGACTCTCTACGATGCAGCGGGAAACCAAGTGCCGCTGCGGGTTTTGATTCCCACGGCCGGGAACGGACCGGCCTCGCCGACGGGCCTAAACGGCCCAGGCACGCCGACCGGAATCGTTTACAACGGGTCGTCGACGGACTTCCAGGTTCAGGGGTGGTCATCGGTTTTCTTATTCGCGACGCTGGATGGCACCATCAGCGCATGGGCGCCGGGACTAAACGCCAACCAGGCGACGCTCGCGGTGGACAACTCGGCCAAGAAAGCGATGTACACGGGCTTGGCCATCACCAGCAAGCCCTCGGGCAATTTCCTCTACGCGGCGGACAACACGAACAATGTCATAGACATGTACGACGGCAACTTCAACCTGGTGAAGTCGTTCGGTGATCCGAACATCCCATCCAACTTCTCGGTGTTCGGCATCCAGGACATCAATGGCCTGGTCTATGTCTCGTATGCCGTCCCGAACGTCGGGGCCGGCGGATTCATCGACCTTTTCACGGAGGAAGGTAAGTTCGTAAAGACGCTGATCCAAGGGCCGCTGCTCAACCAAGCCTGGGGCTTGGCGGCGGCTCCCGGCCATTTCGGTCCGCTGAGCAATACTCTGCTGGTTTCAAATAACTCGGTCAACGGCACCATCAACGCCTTTGACCCTGCCACCGGGAAATTCGTGGGTACGGTCAAGGACCAGAACGGGAAGCCAATCGTCCTCAATAACCTCTGGGGGATTGCCTTTGGTGGGGGAAACTCGACCAATGGTGCCACAAACGAGCTATTCGTCACCGTGGGTCAGGGAATCGGCGCCGCCGAATTGGCCGGCACCTTTGCATCAATCGTATTCGATCCAACCAACGAATCTGATAACGAGGGCGGCCAACAGTAGGCGTCTCATCGGAGGCACGGCAGCGGCCCCCCCCGGGGGCCGCTTCCCTCTCACCTGGCTGGAGTCCTGCTATATGGCCTTATTGGGAACCGCCGCGCCCCGCTGATCGATGGATATCGGATTATGGTCGCGCCCGGGGGGCTCTCGCGGCGCCATCAATTGTTCGAATTCCGAGGGGTCCACGGGCTTCGTCAGGTGAAGATCGAATCCCGCCATCTGTGCCCTGTCCTTATCGGATTGCTGGCCCCAACCCGATACCGCTATCAAGAGCACTTCCCGGCCCCAGGGTTCGCTGCGGATCCGCTCCGCCACTTCGTAACCCGTGAGTCCCGGCATTCCGATATCGAGCAGCGCCACATCGGGCCTGATGCGTTCCGCCAGTTCAAGCGCCGCCGCTCCGTCGCATGCTACATGTACCTCGTGGCGGGCCAGCCGCATCAGCAATGCCAGGGTCTCGGCCGCATCTTGATTGTCGTCCGCGATCAATATGCGGCGCATTGGACCGCGGTGCACCTCGATATCCGCCGCCGCCGACCGCCCATCATGATTCTCGATGACGATCGAGCGCGGCAATATTACGGTGAATTGACAACCTCGCTCGCGCCCATCGCTTTGGACGTCGACCTCCCCCCCATGCAATTCCACCAGCGCCTTCACCAGCGTCAGCCCGATGCCGAGGCCTCCCTGGGCACGATCCTTCGCGCCGTCGGCTTGGACAAAAATGTCGAATATCTTGCTGCGCATCTCCGGTGCAATCCCGATACCGGTGTCGCGGACGAAGATGACGACCGAAGCCGCCTCCATTCGGCACCCGACGGTGATTCGCCCCTCCGGATCCGTGTACTTGGCTGCGTTCGTCAACAGATTGCTGACCACCTGCGAAAGCCGTATCGGATCCGCGTGCAGCATGATCGGTGCTGCCGGCATTTCAATCTGCAGTCGGTGATTCTTCGCGACGATCAACGGCTGGGCGGTCTCGACGGCGGCGTCCAGTACCTGTTGAAGCGAAACATCGACTCTTTGCAGGCAGATATCGCCGTTGCTGAAGCGCGATATATCGAGCAGGTCATCCAACAACGAGGCCATATGCGTGACCTGCCGGGCGACAATGGCCCTGGTTCGCTGCAGGTCCGAGTGGCTCAGGTGCGGCGAGTCGAGCAACTGCGCCGCCGTTCTTATCGGGGCGAGCGGGTTGCGAAGTTCATGCGCCAGCGTGGCCAGGAAGATATTCTTACGCCGATCCAGCTCGTGCAGCGCCTGCGTGCGTTCGGCGACGCGCTGTTCGAGGGACTTGCTGAATTCAACCAGCCTCTGCTCCGCGAGCCGCCGCTGCTGAACCTCGGCGACGAGCGAGCGGTTGGCGGCCTCCAATTCACGGCTCTTGCGATACAGATCCGCGAATACCGCGACCTTGGAGCGCAGCACGGAGGCATTGACGGGCTTATGCAGATAATCCACGGCGCCGCGATCGTACCCGTCGATCGCATGGCGATCCTCATTGTAGTAGGCCGTGAGGAAAATGATCGGCACGCTCGCCGTCTTTTTCCGCTCCTTGATCATTTGCGCGAGTTGCAGTCCGTTCATGCCGGGCATGCGGACATCCAGGATCAACAATGCGAATTCTTCCGCGACCAGCGCCAGCAGCGCCTGATCGGCGGAGTCGGCCCGCACCAACCGGTAGGCGGGCTCGTCGAGGACGGCCTCGAGGACAGCCAGGTTCTTCGGCTCATCATCGACGATCAGGACATTGATGGCTTCGCTGCTCATGGGTCGTACCACGTCCCGCGGTTGCTCGGACTCACCGGAACAGCCAGAGCCGCATCAACGACAGCAATTCCGCAGTATTCACCGGTTTGGCGATGTAATCGCTGGCCCCCGCCTCAAGGCATTTCTCGCGATCGCCCTTCATGGCCTTCGCGGTGAGCGCCAGAATCGGCAGCAGCCGCGAATTCGGCGATTGGCGGATCTCGCGCATGGTCTGGTATCCGTCCATATCCGGCATCATGATGTCCATCAATACCAGGCTGATGTCCGGGGTATGTTCGATCAATTCGATGGCCTGCCGCCCGTTGGTCGCGCTGACGACTTCCATCTCGTGGTTCTCGAGCACGGAGGTCAGCGCAAAGATGTTGCGCGCGTCGTCATCGACGACCAGCACCTTGCGGCCGCGAAGCACTTCTGTGCCGCCGTGCAGACGCTGCAGCATCGTCTGCCTCGCCGGAGGCAGGTCGGTCACGACCCGGTGCAAGAACAGCGCCGTTTCGTCAAGCAGCCGTTCGGGGGAGTGCACGTCCTTGAGGACTATGCTCTTGGCCATCACCTTCAGGCGCTGCTGCTCGCCCGGCGTCAGCTCCTTACCCGTGAACACGACACAAGGTATATCCGCCAGTGCGGAATTCGAATGAATCTGCGCGAGCAGATCGAAGCCGTCCATGTCCGGCAGCCGCAGATCGAGCACGATGCAGTCAAACCTGCTGTCGCGGAGCGCCGCGAGGGCCTCTCCGCCGCCGCCCACGGCCACAATCTCGATATCATCATGTCCGAGCAACTCCACGATCGAGGTTCGTTCGATGTCGTCGTCCTCGACGATCAACAAGCGTTTGGTGCGCTG
Organism: uncultured Gammaproteobacteria bacterium; assembly: GCA_963707765.1. Lineage (GTDB taxonomy): Bacteria > Pseudomonadota > Gammaproteobacteria > Steroidobacterales > Steroidobacteraceae > Bog-1198. Next base: position 402,550 of record CAVPQZ010000004.1, read on the forward strand.
CACCGTGAATTCATTGATGCGCTGAAACGCCGCTTCCAGACTGGTGGTGGTCGGCGCCTTGACGAGGTAGGCAAAGGCCCCGTGCGCGAGGCCATGCTGCCGCTCTTCGTCGAGCGTCACGATTTGCACCGGTATGTGGCGGGTCGCCGGATCAAGCTTCAACTGGTTGAGAACTGTCCAGCCCAGCATGTCTGGCAGGAAGATGTCGAGCGTAATGGCCGCGGGCCGGAACTGGCGGGCGAGCGACAGACCGATGCTGCCCTTGTTCGCGACGATGCCTTGGAAGTGCTGTTCGCGCGCCAGGCCCAGCAAGATGCGCGCATAGTGCGGGTCATCCTCGATGATCAGAAGCACCTTGTCCCCCGCTTCAATGGCATCGCGGTCGTCGGCTATGCTTTCCTCGCGAGCCGCTGGCAGGACTGTCGTGACGGATTGCGCAACGGTCGCCTCGGACTGGAGTTTGCGCGTCGCTGCATTTCCCTCGTCGAAAGCGCCGTAGTGCAGAGGCAAGTACAGGGTGAAAGTGCTGCCCTTTCCATGCACGCTGGAGAGTCTGATTTCCCCGCCGAGCAACAGGGCGAGCTCGCGGCTGATGGCCAACCCCAGGCCGGTGCCGCCATATTTGCGGGACGTACCGGCGTCGGCCTGTTGGAAGGCCTCGAAGATCAGCCGCTGCTTTTCCGGCGCGACGCCGATCCCGGTATCCTCGACGGCGAATGCCACGACCTGTGAAGCATTCCGAAGCACTGCGTGATCCGCGCTCCAGCCGTGGGTTGCGAGGCCAACCCGCACTTCGACGTGGCCTTGGGCCGTGAATTTGACGGCATTCGACAACAGGTTCTTGAGGATCTGCTGCAGCCGCTTCGGGTCGCTGTCCATCTCCCTCGGCAGATCGGGGTCGAAATGGATGTGAAACGGCAGGTGCTTCGCCTCCGCGACATGCCGGAAATTGCGGTCGATGGTTTCCCGCAGATCGGAGAAGGCAATGCCTTCGATTTCCACCGTCACGGTGCCCGATTCGATTTTCGAAAGATCGAGAATGTCGTTGATGAGATGCAGCAGGTCCGATCCCGCGGAGTTGATGTTTCTCGAGTACTCCACTTCCTTGGGCGACAGGGAGCCCGCGGCGTTTTCGGCCAGCTGTTGGCTCAGAATCAGGATTGAGTTGAGCGGCGTGCGCAGCTCGTGCGACATGTTCGCGAGAAACTCCGACTTGTACTTCGACGTCAGTGCCAGCTCCGCCGCCTTTTCTTCCAAAGCGCCACGGGCTTGCTCCACTTCGGCGTTCTTGCGTTCGACCTCGGCGTTCTGTTGCGCGAGCAGACGCGCTTTTGTCCCCAATTCCTCGTTGGTCTGTTGCAGCTCACTCTGGCGCGATTGAAGTTCCACGGTAAGCTGCTGTGACTGGGTCAGCAGCCCCTCGGTGCGCATGGTTGCTTCGATGGTATTGAAGACGGCCCCGATCGACAGGGTCAGCTGCTCGAGAAAGGCGAGGTTCACTCCGCTGAACGGCTGCAGCGACGCCAATTCAATGACGGCTTTGGTCTGGCCCTCGAAAAGGACCGGCAGCACGATGACGCTGACCCGAAACGAGCGGCCGAGGCTGGAGCTGATGGTCACGAAGTCGGAGGGCACGTCGGCGAGCAGGATGCGCCTTTTCTCCACGGCGCATTGACCGACCAAACCCTCGCCGAGCGCGATCCTGGGGGCCAGACGTATTTCGCCGGTCTGCGCATAGGTGGAGAGCAGCGCCATTTCCGATGTATCCGTCACATGATAGACCGACCCCTGATGCGCCTGCACCAGCGGCGCCAGCTCCGACAGCAGCATCTGTCCCACGGTGTTCATCTCGCGCTGTCCCTGCAACATGCCGGTGAAGCGTGCCAAGTTGGTCTTCAGCCAGTCCTGCTCGCGGTTGCTCTCCGTGGTCTCGCGCAGGTTGGAAATCATGGTGTTTATGTTGTCTTTGAGCTCGGCCACCTCGCCGCGCGTCTCGACCTGGATCGATCGGGTCAAATCGCCCTTGGTCACCGCCGTCGCCACCTCGGCAATGGCGCGCACCTGCGTGGTGAGATTGGCCGCGAGCAGGTTGACATTGCCGGTGAGATCCTTCCACGTGCCGGCCGCGCCGGGCACGTTCGCCTGGCCGCCCAAGCGGCCCTCGACCCCGACTTCGCGTGCCACGGTCGTGACTTGATCGGCAAAGGTCGCCAGTGTATCGGTCATGTTGTTGATCGTATCCGCGAGCGCCGCCACCTCCCCCTTGGCCTGCACCGTCAGGCGCTGTGTGAGGTCGCCATTGGCCACCGCCGTCACCACCTTGACGATTCCGCGCACCTGTTCCGTCAGATTGGACGCCATGAAATTCACGTTGTCGGTCAAATCCTTCCATGTGCCGCCGACTCCGGCTACCTGGGCTTGGCCGCCGAGCTTGCCCTCCGTGCCGACTTCTCGAGCGACCCGCGTGACCTCGCCCGCGAACGAATTCAATTGATCGACCATCGTGTTGATGGTGTTCTTGAGTTCGAGGATCTCGCCCTTGACGTCGACGGTGATTTTTCTGTTGAGGTCGCCGCGCGCGACCGCGGTGGTCACTTCCGCAATGTTGCGAACCTGCGACGTCAGGTTGGCGCCCATGGTATTGACCGAGTCTGTCAAATCCTTCCAAGTTCCGGCCACCCCGGGCACCACCGCCTGAACGCCCAGACGTCCCTCGGTGCCTACTTCCCGGGCCACGCGCGTGACTTCCGAGGCGAAGGACCGCAATTGCTCGACCATCGTGTTGATGGTCTCCTTGAGCTGCAGAATTTCCCCGCGTACGTCCACCGTAATCTTCTTGGACAAATCGCCGTTCGCCACGGCGATCGTCACTTCGGCGATGTTGCGCACCTGGCCCGTCAGGTTGGACGCCATGGAGTTGACATTGTCGGTCAAATCCTTCCATGTGCCGGCCACGCCGAGTACTTGGGCTTGGCCGCCGAGCTTTCCCTCCGTTCCTACCTCTCGCGCGACCCGCGTCACTTCCGACGCAAAGGCGCCCAGCTGCTCGACCATGGTATTGATGGTTTCTTTGAGCTGCAGGATCTCGCCCTTCACGTCGACGGTGATTTTGCGGCTCAGGTCGCCGCGGGCGATTGCCGTGGCGACGTCGGCAATGTTGCGCACCTGGCCCGTCAGGTTCGAGGCCATCGAATTGACGTTGTCGGTCAGATCCTTCCAGGTTCCCGCGACGCCGGGCACCTGCGCCTGCCCCCCCAGCTTGCCGTCCGTACCCACTTCCCGCGCGACGCGACTCACTTCGGCCGCGAAGGAGCGAAGCTGATCGACCATGGTGTTGATGGTCTCCTTGAGCTCCAGTATTTCGCCGCGCACCGGCACCGTGATTTTCTTCGATAGATCGCCGTTGGCGACCGCGATGGTGACGTCGGCGATATTGCGCACCTGCGACGTCAGATTGTTGGCCATTGAATTCACGTTGTCGGTGAGATCCCTCCATGTGCCCGCCACTCCCTCCACCGCCGCCTGCCCGCCCAGCTTGCCCTCGGTGCCGACCTCCCGCGCGACGCGGCTCACCTCGCCCGCAAAAGCGTTGAGCTGATCGACCATCGTGTTCAGCGTATTCTTCAAAGTCAGTATTTCACCGTTGACTTCGACCGTGATCTTGGACGACAGATCGCCCTTGGCGATCGCCGTGGCGACATCTGCGATATTGCGAACTTGGCCTGTGAGATTGGAGGCCATGAAGTTCACGTTGTCGGTCAAGTCCTTCCAAGTGCCCGCCACACCGGGCACCAGCGCTTGGCCGCCGAGCTTGCCTTCGGTGCCCACCTCGCGCGCGACGCGCGTGACCTCGGAGGCGAAACCATTCAACTGATCCACCATGGTATTGATGGTGTTCTTGAGTTCGAGGATTTCGCCCTTCACCTCGACCGTGATTTTCCGGCTGAGGTCGCCCCGCGCCACGGCGGTCGTCACGTCCGCGATGTTGCGCACCTGCGAGGTCAAATTGTTGGCCATGGAATTGACGTTGTCGGTCAGGTCCTTCCAGGTCCCCGCCACTCCGCGCACCTGCGCCTGGCCGCCCAACTTGCCTTCGGTGCCGACCTCGCGCGCGACTCGCGACACTTCGGAGGCGAATGCGTTCAGCTGGTCCACCATGGTATTGAGGGTATTCTTCAGCTCCAGAATCTCACCCTTGACGTCGACGGTGATCTTCTTCGACAAGTCGCCATTGGCCACCGCCGTCGCGACCGCGGCGATGTTGCGCACCTGGCCCGTGAGATTCGACGCCATCGAGTTGACGTTGTCCGTCAAGTCCTTCCAGGTTCCGGCGACGCCCGGTACCGCCGCCTGACCACCCAGTGCGCCTTCCGTGCCGACTTCGCGCGCGACGCGGCTGACTTCGCCGGCAAAGCCGTTCAGCTGGTCGACCATCGTATTGATGGTGTTCTTGAGCTCGAGGATCTCTCCGCGAACGTCCACGGTGATCTTCTTCGACAAATCGCCGTTTGCGACCGCGGTGGTCACATCGGCGATGTTGCGCACCTGGCCCGTCAGGTTGGTCGCCATCGCATTGACCGAATCGGTCAGGTCCTTCCATGTGCCGGCCACGCCGCGCACCTCGGCCTGTCCGCCGAGCTTGCCTTCCGTTCCCACCTCGCGCGCGACGCGTGTGACCTCGGAAGCGAAACCATTCAACTGGTCCACCATGGTGTTGATGGTGTTCTTGAGCTCCAGGATCTCGCCCTTGACGTCCACCGTGATCTTTTTCGACAGATCGCCGTTGGCCACCGCGGTGGTCACATCGGCGATGTTGCGCACCTGCCCGGTCAGATTGGAGGCCATGAAGTTCACATTGTCGGTGAGGTCCTTCCAGGTGCCTGCGACTCCGGGCACCCGGGCTTGCCCGCCGAGCTTGCCCTCGGTGCCGACCTCACGGGCCACGCGCGTCACTTCCGAGGCGAACGCATTCAGCTGGTCCACCATGGTGTTCATGGTGTTCTTTAGAGCCAGGATCTCGCCCTTCACTTCTACGGTGATCTTCGAGGAAAGGTCTCCCTTGGCAATGGCGGTTGCGACATCGGCAATATTGCGCACTTGACCCGTGAGATTGGAAGCCATCGAGTTGACCGAATCGGTCAGATCCTTCCAAGTGCCGGCGACGCCCGGCACCTGCGCTTGGCCGCCGAGCTTGCCCTCGGTGCCCACCTCGCGCGCCACTCGTGTGACCTCCGAGGAAAATCCGTTCAATTGATCGACCATCGTATTGATGGTCTCCTTCAACTCCAGTATCTCGCCCTTCACATCGACCGTGATCTTACGCGAGAGATCCCCCCGCGCCACGGCCGTCGTCACGTTAGCGATGTTTCGTACCTGTGTCGTCAGGTTGGTCGCCATCGCATTCACCGAATCGGTCAGGTCCTTCCACGTCCCGGCCACCCCCGGCACCACCGCCTGCCCGCCCAGGCGGCCGTCCGTGCCCACCTCGCGCGCGACCCGCGTCACCTCGGAGGCGAACGAGCGCAACTGATCCACCATGGTGTTGGTCGCTTCCTTGAGCTGCAATATCTCGCCGCGCACGTCGACGGTGATCTTCTTCGAGAGGTCCCCCGTGGCCACCGCGATGGTCACCTCGGCGATATTGCGCACTTGCGCCGTCAGATTGCCGGCCATCTGGTTCACCGAGTCGGTGAGATCCTTCCACACACCGGAAACCCCCTTGACCTGGGCCTGGCCGCCGAGCTTGCCCTCGGTGCCGACCTCACGGGCGACGCGCGTGACTTCCGAAGTGAACACCGCCAGTTGCTCGATCATCGTATTGACAAGCTTGGCCGACCGCAGGAATTCACCCTTGAGTGCGCGCCCGTCAACCTGCAGGTCCATTGACTGCCCAAGGTCGCCCTTGGCGACCGCACCGATGGTGCGCGCGATTTCGGTGGTGGGACGCACCAAATCGTCGATCAGGGTGTTCAACAGATCCACTTTCGTCGCCCAGCCGCCAAGCGCACCCGGCAATGACATGCGTTGCTTGAGGCGGCCGTCCCTGCCGACGGTTTCGCTCAGCCGGGCCACCTCTCTCGAGATATGTTCCTCATGGCTCAAAGCCTGATTGAAGGCCTCCGCGAGTCGGCCGTCCAGGCCGATCCAATCATTGGGCAGACGCGCGGAGAAATCGCCGTCGCGGAACGCGATGATGGCCGTCAGCAGTTGCCTCGAGCGCGCCTCCGCCGACTCCTCTTCCGATTTCAATTCCGGGATTTTTCGGCCGAAAGCCGGGACCACCGAGTGACCTTGTTCACCATTACCCGGGCTTGTGGTTTTCATCGCGCGGCTCCAGCGGATCGCAATGTATAGCGAATCCCACGAGTGAAATAATATTAGAACGGCTGCCGTGTGTGCGTCCATAAAGTCCGCGTAGGAACGCGCCTACATCGGTCGGGGGCGAAATCCGCTACGCCGGGTCAAGAGAACGTAGGCATATCCCCGGAGGAAGCGCCCCGCGATGCGCCGAATCGCTGCGCCATCTCTATCAGTATCCGCGAATGCAGCGCAGCCCGATCTGCGGCATTGCGTGCCCGAAGCTGCAGCTCCAGGGTGACGGCGGTTGGCTCGATTTTGGTGACATAGCAACCAACCACGGATTGCGGACCTTCATGGTCGGCGGCCACCGCAACGGCCAGCGCTTGAGCCGCTTGCAGATCGGCGTCCCGGCTCAAGCGAATGTTGACGCTGATGGGCCCGGATGCGTTGGTGGAATTCAGGTTGATGGTGACCTGACTCGCGGCGATGCTGTTCGGAACCACGATAGCCCGCCCGTCGGGTGCGCGTAGAGTGGTGTAGCCCAGTGAGATCAATTCGACAACGCCGATGTCGGTGCCGGTGGGCGTCGCAATCTGCAGGGTATCTCCCAGTCGAAACGGCCGGTATATGGTGATGGATATGCCGGCGACAAGATTGCCGAGCGTGCTCTGCGCGGCAAGCCCGATGACGACGGAGGCGACGCTCGCGCCCGCCAGAAGCGCCGTGCCCATGGACCGCAGTACCGGAATGAGATGGGCGTAAAGAATCAGCATGATGACCCAGCTCATCGCCGTAGTGATCTGCTGCAGGAAGCTGATGGTGGTGCGGTCGACGTGACCTTGGCGAGCCATCGCCGCGTGGAGCGCGCTTCGCAAGACGCGTGATACGACCAGCGCCATCAATATGAAAAACGCCAGGTACACGATCGCGCCGAACAGCGTATCTGGGCTCACCCAGGTGAATACGTCGTGTTCACCGAGTTTGACTGCGTTCATTGCGCTGAGCCATTCGTTGAGCTGGGCCGCCGGAATCGTTCACTGACGATGCCCCGGGCGGTTTCCGCGGTTGCCGGCTCCTAGGGTGAGCTCAACTGCTGACCGAGCTATTCATCTTCCGTTTACGGGTCATTGAAATGATGGCGCCCCAAAGGATCGGCGAAGCAGAGATGCCTGCCCCGCCGAGTAATTTACGTACTAGCGACCGCCTTTTGAGGGTTCGTCATCCTTGCCACCGGCCTCGCTCTCCCGCTCCGGATTGTTTGTGTTGTTCCCCGAACCGCCGCGCTGTTGGTCCGGGCGTTGGGATCCGCCTTGCTGCGACTTGTCGGACTGACCCGAGCCCTGATGGGATTGCTGCCCGCCTTTGCGGCCGGCCTCACTCGCTCGTCCCGGATCGTTCGCAAAGTTGCCGGAGCCGCCGCGCTGTTGGCCGCCCGAGCTCCCGGACCCGCCTTGCTGTGATGGCTCGGATTGACCGGATCCCTGATGTGACTGCTGCCCGCCCTTGCGGCCCGCGTCACTCGCGCGCTCCGGATCGTTGGCAAAATTGCCGGAACCACCGCGCTGCATGTTGCTTTCGTTGGCCATGATATCGCTCCTCGATGAATGTGAATTAGGCATGATGTCCTGGTGATGCTGAAGCATTGGATAAGGCGCTGACGCCGGACAATCTTCCTACCCAAGGTAGGAACCCACCTTCAAGTTGCGGCTTACCCTGGGCTTGGCGCGCGCGACGGACGGGTCGGCAATGTTCCTGCACACTCTTCGGGCAGGTCCGACGTGAATTGGGGAATTGCACCGATGGAGAGGAGCGCCGGCCGGTTTACGCTGCCCGTACCAGAGTCACCTCAAGAGGAACACCGTCATGGCCAGCGCACGCAAGCAAACCTCCGCCCAAGATGCGATATCGCTCCTCAAAGCCGACCACCGGCAGGTCGAGAAATGGTTCTCGGAATTTGAGGGCGCTCGGGGCGCCTCGAGGAAGCAGCAGCTGGCCTCGAAGATCTGCGAAGCACTCGCCGTTCATACCGCGATCGAGGAGGAGATCTTTTACCCATCGTTCTTACAGGCCACGGAGGACAAGAATACCCACCACGAGGCGGTGGTGGAGCACGAAGGCGCCAAACAGCTGATTGTCCAAATCCAAGACATGTCCCCCGAGGACGAGTATTTCGATGCCAAGGTGACGGTTCTATCCGAGATGATCAAACATCATGTCAAGGAAGAGGAGAAGCCCGGCGGCATGTTCGCCGAAGCGAAGAAGTCCGAGATGGACCTTGCCGCCCTCGGCGAGAAACTCCTCGCGCGTAAGCGCGAGTTGCGATCACGCACCGATGCCGCCCAAGATCGTGCCGGCTAGATCAACCCGCGTCACCCCCGGGTGATTCGGGTTCATCATTCGGCGAAGCCGTTTCGGGAGATTCGTAATCCTTCCGAGTGACGGTCGTGGAGGAGCGCTTGTCTGCGTTGGGTACGCTGCCGGGCGGTGTGCGGACCGATTCATCGACCGGCTGTCCAGGCTTTTGATATCGACCTTCCCCCCACGGTCCCGGGCGTCCAATATCCTCGCCGCTCGTGCTTTCACTGTTTCCCATGAGCCACCTCGCAAGCGGCCGGTCCAATGGATGTTCGGAAGACTAGGGTGAAATGCGCCTGCCACCATCGTAAAGATCGCTCATTTTGCTGTCGGAGCCGACGGGCGGCACGCCATGGGCAAGCCTGAAAGATCGGGTAGGACGCGTCCCACAGCCCCTTGCGCGGCTTACCCACAACAGCGGCGTTCCCGCACACCGGCCCCTCGATTAATACGCCGTCTTGATGACGCCCCCGTCCACCCGCAGCGCGGCGCCGTTGGTGGCCGAGGACAAAGGGCTCGCCACGTACGTCACCAGGGACGCCACCTCCTCGGGTGTGGCAAAGCGTCGCAGCAGCGAGGCCGGTCGCGCCGTCTTGAAGAATTCTGCCTCGATGGTTTCCGGCGTTTTGCCCGCGGCACGCGCCATCTCGACCACGAAATCCCCTACGCCCCGCGATCGCGTCGGCCCCGGCAACACGGTGTTGACCGTCACACCCGTGCCGGCGGTGGTCTCGGCCAGGCCGCGCGCCGCTCAACACGTCACTCGCAGTCGCCAAGCGCATGGCCGCAACGGCCGTATCGACTGTCGCCTGGCTTCTGCCGTTGACGATCACCGTCGCGCCTTCGCGCGCCAGGGATGTCGCGATGGCATGACCGATGCCGGCCGTACTGCCTGTGACCAACGCGACTCTCTGTTTGAGGTTCAAGTCCATTATGATGTGGAGGGTGATGACGGCGGCCCGACGGCGCCGCGCGCATGCAATGCCATGGCGATGAGCGCCGTGCCCCCGAAGACCAAGTTGATGCCTACCAATAGGCCGATGGCCCAGAGTGCCGTGCCGGGCAGGCCGAGAAATATGATCCCGGCCAGGAAGAGATCGATGAGACCGCTCACCAGCATAAACCCCCAACGTGCGGAAAACCCGTGGCGGTGATGCAGCGCCAACATGATCGATGCAAATCCTTCGAGCAACAGGAACACCGTCAAGACAAAGGTGAGCGAGAAAGCGCCCGACAACGGCCAGCGCAACAGTACGCAGCCGGCGGCGATTCCGACTACGGCCGAGAGCACCGACCACCAGAACCCGGGCGCGTGGCGCATCCGGTACGTGCTGATCAAACCTACGACACCGCTCACGAGTAGAAGCCAGCCAATGAGGATCTCCACCGCGAGGGTGGCGAGAGGGGGAAGCACGATGGCGGCAAGGCCCAGAACTACAAGTATGATGCCTTCGCCCAAGAACAGTCCCCAATGTTCATGCAGCGATTTAGTCACCACCGTGCGATTGCGTTCGACATCTGATTCATTCGTCGCCATCGGCATCTCCGGAGTGTTGCAGCACGTATTAGGTCTTGCTGATCAAATTTGGCCTATATGCTGTAGGAAGGACATCATATCAAACAGCAGAATCTGCGTGTCGCCGCCTGTTCCGGCATTGTGACCGGCCGACCCCAGGCGCCTGAGCCGGGCGCTCCGGGCGCCGAGGCAGTGGTTATCGTTCTGACGTATCGCACCTCGGTCGGCGGGCATACACCCCGTACCCTAAAATGCCCACGTAACAGAGCGCCGGAATGACCAGCGCGATTTTGAGCCCGAAGTGGTCGCCGGCAATGCCGGTCAGCGGCGGAATCACCGCCCCACCCACGATCGCCACGCAGATGATTCCGGAGCCTTCCGCCGCCCGCTCACCGAGGCCCTCGGATGCCAACGAGAAAATCGTTGGAAACATGATCGAGTTGCAGAGACCAATGGACAACAGAGAATAGCCCGATACCAGACCCACGGTATTGGCTGAGACCAGCAGCAATACGAGGACTGCGCCCGCCGCACAGGCGAGCACTTTGCCGGGAGAGAACACCTTCAACAGGTACGCGCCGATGAAGCGCCCCAGCATCGCGCCTCCCCAATAATACGGCACATGCTTGCCGGCATCCTGGGCCTCCAGCCCAAGGACGTTGGCCTGCATCAGGTAGCTGACGATCAGTGAGCCGATCGCCACTTCAGCACCGACATACAGGAAAATGCAGGCGGCGCCGAAGCCAAAGCGCTTTTGGCGAATGAGGTTCAGCGCGTGGCGGAAGCTCGGGCTCTCGCTTTCCGGCTCGACCATCAGCCGGCGCTGGGACCAGACCAGCGCAGCAAGGATCACCAGCGCAACCGCAAGTCCCAGATAACTGTGGACGATGACCTGGCTGGCCGCGGTGCGGAAGCTGCTGAGTGCGGCGGCGCTGAGCTTGGCCGGATCTACGGTCGCCAGCGAGCCTAAAATCAAGATCGAGCCGACATAAGGGAAGATCGTGGTGCCGAGGGAGTTGAAAGCCTGAGCGAAGGTGAGGCGGCTGTGGGCCGTCGCGGGGTTGCCCAGCATCGATATCAGCGGATTGGCCACGACCTGGACGATGGTGATCCCGGATGCGAGTACGAACAGCGCCAACAGGAAGGTGATGAACAGACCCGAGTTCGACGCGGGAATGAACAGCAAACATCCCACGGCCATGCTCATGAGCCCGACCACGGCGGTGCGCATGTAGCCAATGCGCTGCACAACCTTGGCCGCGGGGATCGATACCAGGAAATAGGCGGCGAAAAAGGCGGACTGCACCAGCATCACTTCTCCATAGGAGAGTGTGAACAGGCTCCTGAGCTTGGGGATTACGACATCGTTCAGACTGGTGATGCCGCCGAAGATGAAGAACAGCCCAAAGACGAAAATCCGCAGGTGTGCGGCGCCCTCAGATCCATTGGGCGCCGATGCTCCCATCGCTGAAAGCGGCGCTCGGCCCCGCTCACCTATCGCGTTCATATATCTCCCAGGCGAGGCCGCAACTGACAGGATTGCGCGCCGTCCGCCGATAATACGGGGTCTGGCCTCATGGCATAAGGGGAGCATCAGTCTATATTTTGGGGTAAGACGCAAATGACGACTCAGAAGTCACCTTCCCGACGCACGGCCCCAAAGCGCCCAAAGGCCGTGACCCGGGTACACCGATGGTCAGCCGCGGTATCGAAAGGAAGCGACGCGCTCGATCTCGAGCCGGGCGTCTTTAAATTACGGAGCGCGAGCCAGATCGCAGAATCGCTGAAGCGCTCCGCGGACAATCTATGCAAGCACCCCTGACTCCGTGCGCGCGGGCGCTGTCGCGTCGACTACACTCGGGACGGTCGAACTCGCTCGTTATGGAGCTCCGAGCATGACTATCAATTTTGCGTCCGCAAGGCCCTCGACATCATCGGGCTGCTGGAGAGCGTGAAGTTCAAGTGCCGTCCGCAGACGAGCGAGGGCGGCCCATCCCTAATATTAAGTACCCGCGCGCCGTCATCTCGATGCCGGGTGGCCGCAGACGTCGGCTACCAGGTATAAACCACCGACAGCGCCAGAGCGCCGCCCGTCAGGGCCAGACCCGCGACTTGGGGTCTTTGGGGCTCTTGCGTGATCGGACTGTCGCGCGCGCTGCCGAGCAGGCGATTCACGGCCAGGTTGGCATTGAGGAGCCAGCGTGAACTCAAGATTCGCGTTGCACTGAAACCCAAGCCGACGGCGTTCAGGCCGCCGTGCGCGCTGAAGACAGGATAACCGGACGCCATCGCCTGGCTTTCGTCGACGCCAAACGCCGTCTGCATGTGCTCGCGATCCGCGAAGGTGATCGATGGGCCCGCAAACATAATAAATTTCTTCGAGCTTCCCGGGAGCGGGAGATAGGCCTCCAAGTCCCCCGCCCAACCGTCGGCACCCCCCACATAGCGGCGCAGGTCCGCCCGCAAGTCCAATGGAAACTGTTTCGAGACGACGTAGGACCCGAAGAACTTGACCACGGGAGCCACTTCGATGTTACCCAACCCCTTCAAATCATTGAGGTCGTCCGACTCTCGGCGGCCAAGATCGTAGCCGAGCGCGATGCCGGCCCGATAGTTCTCGCCGTGCAGCAAATTGACTCCGATCCCCTCGCCGACGGAGGCGAAATAAATGTCGAGGTACCGAATGTCGACCACCGGTCCCGCCGACGTGCTGTAATTTCGCGCGCCCTCGTACGCAGGTCGCGGTTCCGCCGCGAGTCCGATCTCAACCCGCCAGTCGGGGAGATTCGGTTCGAACATCTGGACCAGGACGATACCCTCCGAGTACTGCCATTCCTGCAGGGGGGACGGCGTCTGAGGGAACGCAATCCGCGGGCCCATGGTCATGGCACAGAACAGCGCTGCTGCGGTCGGTCCGAGGCGCCCGCCGCACGTCAGGAGGCTCAGGGAGCGCCCATCGAACGTGAACAGGCATTGCGGGACCATTGCGCGCACGGCATGACTTGGCCCCAATGCTAGGTCGGATCGAAGATCCGTCGGTGTGGAAAAAGCCATCGACACCAGCGCTTCCATATCCGGCAAGTGTGCGGCGAAAAATCGCTGGTTCGCCGATTCAACCCCACAGGCCGGCAGGAGAAATGCTCTCTCATGAAGCAGGGGTAATTTCTCGCCCAACAACTAGGTGCTCTCCCCGCCGCCTTTTGGCTCCCCTCGAGACCACTTCCTGCGACGGTTCCGTATTTTCCGGCACCGCGCATTCAGCGTCTGTATGTTACCGCACATACCCTGATAAAACGCCAATTGAACCGTGCTATTGCTGGCGGCTTATTCTGCCGGTCCGTGCGCTGCCGTACCTGGCTATTTTTACATTTGGATTTGATGCGATCATAAGGTTGCCGGCCCCAAATGGATGGTGGATTGCCAAGCACTCTCCCCATCTTGGCCGCCGCGAACGCACTTCATTCGGCATCTTCGACCATGCAACCCGCAATATTTCAGGCGTCCAGCAGCGCTCGGAGCAGCATGAATAGTTCATCCGCCTTGATGGGCTTGCTGGCCATCCGCAGATAGGGATCGCGGGGCAGCTCCTTGATCGCGGAGGAGGTATCTCCGGTGGTGAGGACCGCCTTGAGGGACATACCGAGAATTTCGCGCAGCGCAGCGATGACTTGAGTACCGGTTTCGCCATCGTTCAAATGATAGTCGCTGATCAGCAGATCCACTCCATGACTCTGCTCGACGTGTTGCAACGCTTCGGCCAGAGAGGCGACCGGCGTGACGTGGTAACCCTCTAACTCGAGCAACATGCAGGTCGCGCGCCGCACCGACTCATTGTCTTCCACCAGCAGAACGCGCGCTTCCCCGATCTGCGCGTGGCCAGGGATCGACGATCTGCATGAGCGCCGGTGCGCCGCCGTCTTGGCCGCTGCTCGCCGGAAGGATGAGCGAGAACGCCGAGCCCTTGCCAACCTCGGAGCGTACGTCAAGCTTGAGAGCGAGCAGCTTGACCAGGCGCTGCACGATGGTGAGACCCAGGCCATAGCCATCGCGCGAGATGTTGGCCGGAACGCCGACCTGATAGAACTCATCGTAGATGTATGGGAGCTGATCCGCCGGAATGCCCACGCCGGTATCGAGCACCTCGATGCGACCAACGCCGAATCGTGCAGGCAGCGCAAGCGTACCCAGCCCTTCGCGGGTATATTTGATGGCATTCGAGACGAGATTTCTCAAAATCTGCTCTACCAGCGAGGGATCGCTGTGCACGGCGTCCTGGCAGGTTTCGATCTCCAGCTTGCAGACCCTTGTTGGCCGCAATACTCGCGAATTCCAGGCGCAGCTCTTCGAAAATCGCCGCCACCGTGAAATCGGTCAGCTCCGGTTTGACCGCTCCAGACTCGAGCTTGCTGATGTCGAGCAATGCATTGAGCAGCCGCGACATGGCACCAATGGCCTGCTCCTGTTGCGACAGAGCTTCGATCGACGTGGTGATCGGTCGCCCGCCGGCGCAGGGTTCCGTTGAGCAGCCCGAGAGTCTGCAGCGGCTGACGCAGATCGTGACTGGCGGTCGCGAGAAAGCGGCTCTTGCCCTGGTTGGCCCGATCGGCGAGCTCGCGCGCCTCATCGGCCAGCGTCCGCGCGGCCTCCGCCGCCTCGCGCGCCAGGATGAGCTCCGCCTCGAGCCGTTTGCGGTCGGTCACATCGCGGATAGCGGCGGCGACGAGGGTTCGGCCACCGTCCTCGATGGGACTTAAGCTGATCTCGACGGGAAACTCAGTGCCGTCGCGGCGCCGTCCAAACAGCGTCGAGCCCCGCGCCCCATGGGGCGGACGCGCACATTGTTGAGGTAATGCTCGCGGTGTCCGACGTGCCGGGTCGCGAAAGCGCTCCGGCATCAGCATTTCGATGCTCTGGCCGATGATTTCGTCGTGCTCGTAGCCGAACAAGAGCGGAGACTTGCCGATTCGTAAAGCGGATGATGCCGTCTGGGTCGATGATGATCATCGCGTCCGGGCGGCGTCGAGCGCGCTGCGGCGAAATCAACGGCAGCCGCGGGGATAGATACCTTGTTGTTCATCCGCGCCTTGCGCCCACATTGTATGCCGAGCCGAACGGACCGTCGCTCATCCCCATCATTGATGGCTGATACTCCCCCACCGCCTCACTGACAAGCGAATTCGATCAACGGCTCGATTTCGCCTTACGTAATGTCGCGTTGTGCGGAGCAACACTTACCCCAGGCCTGCGACGGAGCGCTGCCGTATAAAATATATCTGTGAGGTAACGTACAGAGGGGGCGTCGCGGGTTCATTGCTAGGTGCCGCCCCGGGTGTGAGCCAACGAACAGACGCTCGCCATCTGGCGGGGTCATTGTAGCGCCGCACGACTAGCATCAGCGCCACGAATTGATGGCCGTTACCCGGAATACCTCAGTATGAGCACACTGTTCGATCCTATTTGCATTCGGAAGCCTGACGGCGCGCAACCGCATCGTGATGGCACCGCTGACCCGCAATCGCGCCGGGCCGCAACAAGTACCCACCGCGTCAATGGCGCTCTACTATGAACAACGTTCCTCCGCAGGTCTCATCATCTCCGAGGCTACGCAGATCGCGCCCGATGCGCAGGGCTACCTCGACACACCCGGCATTTACAGTGCCGCGCAGCTTCTCGGCTGGCGCGCGGTGACGGCGGCGGTGCACGCACGAGGCGGCTCGATCGTCGCGCGACTGTGGCACGTTGGACGCATCTCGCATGTATCACTACAACCCCATGGCGCGGCGCCCGTATCGAGCACCGGGCGGCGCGCAATGCCATCGACTGCGGATTCGACGGCGTGGAAGTTCATGGCGCCAATGGCTACCTGCTCGAGCTGTTTCTTCGGAACTCCATCAACGATCGAACCGACGCCTATGGAGGGTCGCCGGAGAATCGCGTTCGATTACCGATGGAAATCATGGCAGAAATTGCCGAGGAGATTGGCCCAGACCGTACGGGGCTTCGACTCTCCCCCGTGAGCCCGGTGAACGATGCAAACCAGGATAGCGATGCACAGGGACTCTTAAACTATTTTCTGGATCGACTGAATCCGCTGCATTTGGCCTTCATCCACGTCGTCGAAGGCGCCACGGGCGGTGCACCCGATCTTCAGTCGTTCGATTTCCCCGCGCTGCGACAGCCCTTCAAACGCGGCCACGCGGAGGGTGCATGGATCGTCAACATGGATATACCCGATCGATGGCCATTTCCGCTGTGGCAAGCGGCGCGGCCGGCTACACCGATTATCCGGAGTTTGACCGGTCGGACGCCGGCGCGGGCCTCCACGGCGGCCCGCGCGCGATCGTCGAAACTGCCGCATGAATTCCACCAATCGAGCTTTCGGGAGATGATTCATGAGTGAATATCTCGATGCCATCGTCTTCATCGACCGGTGCGAGGCAAAAGTGTTTCACTTCCGCGCCGCGGACGACGGCTTCCTGCGCCGCATCGTCGGGTCGCTCGATCATATCGGGCACACGCTGATTGTCGGTCCCGGCAACTCGAGATTCGAGTTGCAGACCTACCTGGAACGCCACAAACCGGACCTAGCCTCGCGAATATCCGGGGTCCAGAGAGCCGCCCAGTCAGTGCGCCAGCGCACCGACAGCAGCCGCATCCGGCGCGCAGGCTGGCGCTCTTCACTGTGACCATGAGACCAATGCGCATGAATCCGATAACCTCATTTTTGGTATTTATCCTGCTTGCCGCCGCCGCAGGCATGGGTTTCCTCGTCAATTTGTATCTCGGGGCTGCATTCTTCGTAGTCGCGATGTTGGTCGGGATGTCGCTGAAGATGGCCAATGTGTGGCAGAAGTTCGTGATCTTGAGGATGGGAAAGCTGCAAAGCGTCAAGGGAGCAGGCCTCTTTGCCATCATTCCGGTGCTCGACGCGGTCGTCGCCGTCATCGATGGACGCATCCAGACGACGGGCTTCAATGCCGAGCAGGCGCTTACCAAGGACACGGTCCCGGTAAATGTCGATGCCATCATCTTCTGGCACGTGCATGACGCGGAGAAGGCCGCATTGGCGATCACAAACTACCGCGAGGCAATTGACCGGGTGGCACAGACCTCGCTGCGCGAGATGATCGGCTCCTCGATGTTGGCGTCCTTACTATCCGATCGCAAAGATGCGGATGAGCAGCTAAAGATAGAAATTGGTCAGAAAACCGCTCCCTGGGGTATATCGGTGAGTTCGGTGGAAATTCGCGACGTCGCGATTCCAGTGGCGCTGCAAGATGCCATGTCGCGTCAAGCGCAGGCCGAGCGGGAGAAGCAGGCGCGGGTGATTTTAGGATCCGCCGAGGCGGCAATTGCGGGCAAATTTGTCGAGGCGGCCAATATCTATGCCGGCCATCCCGAAGCGCTGCAACTGCGGGCAATGAACATCATCTATGAAACCACCAAGGAGCGAGGAGCGACAATCTTGATGCCCAGCTCGATGGTCGACAGCATGAATCCCTACGGGAACACGCTCGCCCTCGCGATCGCGGGCAACGAGGTGCTCAAACCCAATGGTGCGCTCAAGGTGGCAGAGCCGCCGCGACCTGCCGCCGTGGCGGCCGCCTGAGGGTGGCGCCGGAGTGCGGCATTGGGATTAGCGGCGGGACTCTGGGGCTGTCGCCGGGCACCGGTCCGGGTGCCGCCGATGTCGTTCACACTTATCATCGGAGCGAATGCTCCTTCAACTGGAGAACATCATGAATAGAATCAAGAACCGCACCCTAATGGCGATCGTACCTGCAGGTTTGCTCATCTCGGTCATCGCCTGGTCAGCGGATCTACCAAAGGAATCCTGCACCAACATAAAATGGAATGCTGCATTCCTCAAAGATTACCCCGACGCGCCAGTGACCTGCCAGGCAGTCACTGTTAAGGACGGAGTTAAGTTCGCCAAATTCTACGGCAAAGTTTCAAAGGTTGATCATCAGAGCGTGCAGGTTGCGATTTCGGACGTAGGCAACTTTCCGGTGAGCACAATCGCGTTCGAAGTCGGTCAGGGCGGCCGGATTACACTCGGCGACAAAACCGAGATGGTCAAGGACCTGCGCGTGGGTGACCTGCTCACCTTCTGGGTGCGTGAAGGCGAGTTCGGTGTCTCGCCGACCCTCGTGGACCGTCCAATCGCCATTGTCAAACCCGAGCCGATGCCGGCTACTTGAGACGCATCTCGCGCGTCACATGCCAACAGTCGTCAATTACCAGCTTCCGAGGATCCTCTTATGAATACTTCAATATTGCGTACCACGGCCGCGGTTGCAACGCTGGTGCTCAGCACCGGCGTCGCACGCGCTGCCCGAGATCAGGACACCGCACAATTGTTCAAGGATGCGAGCCAAAGTGCCGCGTTCTTCCATAACAGTTACGCGTATGCCATATTTCCGACCATCGGCGAGGGTGGTTTCGGTATCGGCGCCGCGCACGGCCGGGGCCACGTGTATTCTCATGGGAGACGGGTGGGCGAAGCGACCGTGACGCAGCTCAGCGTCGGCTGGCAGGTCGGCGGAGAAGCCTACAGCGAGATCATATTCTTCAAGGACAAACGTGCCCTTGCTGAATTCGAATCTGGCGAGTTTCAATTTGGTGCCGGTGCCAGCGTGATTGCAATCACCGCAGCCGCCGCCGTCGATGCGGGCACGCAGGGCGCCGGAGCCGGTGCAAGCGGCGGAGAGAAAGACGCCAGCATGGCGGGTGGCTACTACAAAGGCATGGCCGTGTTCACGATCTACAAGGGCGGCTTGATGTACAACGCGTCGCTCGAGGGGGAGAAATTCTCGTTCCAGCCCGTCGGGTCATAGAGATCGTGGCGCCATGCACTTCGTTGTTTGGGTGGAATCGATGATTGCCGGCTGGTCCGCCGCGGACTACCCCACCCGAACAACGGCATGACGCGCCACATTCAGTGCGGAATCGGGCCGCGAACCACTTGAACGAAATCGTCGGGACGGACCCATTTGAAAAAGGCGGCCCGCACATCGTCCGCGTTGAGCCCGTTGTATTTCCCGGCGGCACGACTCGGCTCGTCGAGCGGCAGGCCAAGCTCCGCTCGGGCCAACAATCCTCGCGCCACGGCGTCCTCGCTCGATTCACTGAGGGGAATCTGCCGCAGCAACAACGCCTTGGCCTGGCGCAATTCGTCGGCCGACACATCCTGGGTGCGCATCTGATCTAGATCGTTTCGAATCAGAGCCCTCGCTTTCAGCACGTTATCCGGATCGCAGCCATAAGTCACCGCGTAGGTGGCTCTGGTCTTCGAAGCTTCGAGGTTCACGTCGACCGTGTAAACATAGCCAGCCTTCTGTCGCAAGTCGCGATAGAGCCGCGTTGCGTAGAAACCGCCGCCCAGAACGTGATTGCCCAATTGGAGGGGATAATAATCCGGCTCGAAACGGTTGAGGTTCAATTCCTGCACGAGAAATACGCTGTCCTGCACCGCTTGCGGATCGGCCACATTCACGGCGGAAGGTTTATTGAGGGGGACGGAAGGCAGCGTTGTGTCGGGCGTCGGCCCTTTGGCTTGCCAATCGCCAAACCATTTTTCTACGACGGATCGCGCATCGTCGAAGGAGACGTCTCCGATCACGACGATCGTGGTCAGGTCTGGCCGTATCGTCGCGGCGTGGTAGCGCTTCACGTCGTCCAGTGTGATTGTTGCCAGCGTTGCGGGCGTTACCTCCCGCAAAACCGGATCGCTGGACGGTAGCAGCCCGACGTCGATGGCACGCGAAGTTCGATACTCGGGGCTCTGCAAGTTGCCCGCGACATACTGCGACGTTCTCTGTTTGATCACGGAGAATGCCTGCTCCGGAAACGCCGGATGCAGCTCGTTGTCTGCCAGCAATTCGACCCCGCGGGAAAAATGTTCCCTCAACACGGCCAAGGAGAAGCTAAAGCCCGCTGTTTCATTGGCCGCGATATCATCCAAGGCGGTTTGGAACGACACGCGATCCATCGTTTGGGTACCGTAGGTGAACATCTCCGTAAGAATATCGGAGACGCCATCCTTGCCAGCCGGAGTCTGAAGGTCGACGTCATGCCTGACGGCGCCCAGCACCGACACCGTGGGACTGATTGGATCGGTCTTTACGATGAGCCGGATGCCATTCGGCAACGTGACATCCGAAACCCTGACGTCGTTAGCCGGCACCTCGAGCTTGACCAGCGCCTCCGCGGCCCACGGCGGCAGGGTCACTGGCTCGCTGGGCGCCGAGGTCACCTGCTCCGCCCCGCCGAAGCCCTTGGCGGCGACAGGCTGACCGGTGGGCACCGGTTTGAGTATCGCGGTAATCGAATTCCGTTGCGCCAGGTATCGCTTGGCCACTCGGTTGACATCTGCCAGTGTCACGCGCTTGATGGCGTCGATGTCATCATCCGGGGAGCGTCGGCCTTCGGCGGCCAACGCCTTGGACCACACGTTGGCCAGTCCGGGGATCGAATTGCGTTGAAATTCCGCAGACGCCAGTTCGCTTCGTTTGGCCGCCTGAACGAGATTTTCAGGGACGCCGTGTTGCGCATACGCCCCAAGAATCACGCGCATTTCTTGGATCGCGCTCGCGCCGTCCGTCCCCGCCGGCAGCGCCACGACGCCAAATCCCACACTGGCCTTTGTATAGTTCTCGGCCAAGCCGAATTCCGCGGCGAGCGCATGTCCCTCAGTCACCATCCCATACAGATCCGCACGTTGGCTGCTCAAGACATCAGCCAGAATCTGTATCGCCGCATAGTCCGGCGAACTCGTTCCCGGCAAGCGATAGGCGATGAAGCCGAGGACATACGGAAGATTGCTGTCGAGGGTGAACATTTCGGACTTGACGGGCTCAAACCTGACCGCCGGACGCGACGGGACGGCATGGCTCGGAATATCGGCGTACAGCCGCTCTATGGTCGCCATGGTTGAGGCGGGATTGACGTCGCCCACGATCACCAGGATCGCATTGCCTGGGACATACCATTTTTCATGGAATGCCTTGAGCATCGCACCGGTGGTCGCATCGAATGACTTCTTTGTCCCCAGAGAATCGTGTGCATAGGGAGTGCCGGCGAACATGTCCTCGTTCAGCCGATTGATGAATTTATACGTTGGATTGGATAGGTCGCGTGCCACCTCCTGCTCGATTGCACCCCGCTCCTGCCCCCACTGTTGTTGTGCATCGTCGATCCCCCGAAGGCACGCCGCCTGTGCCTGGAGTGCCACATCGATATCCGCCACGGGAACAGTGGCGTAATACTGAGTAATGTTCTGCTGCGTATCGGCGTTGTTCTGACCACCCAGCTGCGCATATAGGGCGGCGGTTTGGTCGGCGCTCATTCCGGCACAACCGCGAAATGCCATGTGTTCCTGCGCGTGGGCCATGCCGGGAAATCTCGCCGGAGTTTCATTGCCGCCCGCCAGAATATTCATTTCGACGGTCACCACGGGCGCGAGCGAACTACGAAGAATGATGACGCGCATCCCGTTCGTCAACGTGCGTTGCAGAACTCCTGCGTGCTCCTTGCCATGGGCGGCGAGCGCGTGCGTTCCCAACACGGCGAGCAGCAGAATTGACGGCACTATCGTCCGGCCACGCACGTTAATCGTCTCCTGATCCATATTTCCGGCAACCAATGAGCGAATCATCCGATCGGTGACCGGCCCGTGCGGGCTATCTAGAATTTACCATTTCCGATCAGGCGCTTCGCCGCAACGATCAACCGGCATTGCTTGGCCCTGTCATCGCGAGTAGCGTACCAGAATGGGCTACCCATTGGTTTTATTGCGCCGCCACGGCATGACATTCCCATCACCTCGATGCCGCATTTGGGACACCTCACCTGAGCCTCCGCTTCGTTCACTTCCCCACCCGGCATGAGCCGCGGCGACTAAATCAACTGATTAGACTCGGCTCTTCCACCGTGCGTGGGCCGGTGCTTGGCTTGCGCATCGCCATGTATTGATTTCACCCATCGCGATCAATCAGCGAACTGGTCCGAGAGGAGATGCCGCAAGGGTCCGCCGGCAGCGGCCGCATTCAACGTCGTTCGTCGACACGTATGGCGGATTTGAGAGTGAGTTCACCGAGTCTCGAGACTCACGATTGCCGGAGGCAGTTCAAGAACGCCGAATGCCGCACCGGTCGGATCCTCGAGGATGCCCAGGGTCGCACCTTGGGTCGCCGGCGTCGTTGCCACCAGGATATGGCCGCCCAATTTCACAGCCTGCCGGACGCTGGCTGCGGTGCTGAAAACGCGTACAAAGCTGATCCATTGCGGGTTCAAGGCATCGGCGCCACCGGGCAACCGTCGTATATTGGCGCGCTCATGCGTGCCCGCTGAGAGCCGGATGCGCTCGAAACCGTGGTCGGTGGGGTCGCCCACAATCGCGTAACTGAACAGCCCCTGGTAAAACACGGCCTCGCCCGCGGGGTCGCGGGCCAATAGGGACGGTGCACCCCAGGTACCGAGGGCTCGCGGATTGGGATCATCGGACGGATCGCCGCTCGAGGACGTGACGAGCGCGAAGACCGCCCCTTCCGGGTCCGTCAAGCGCGCTTGACGGCCGCGCAGCGGCAAATTTTCAGGCTCTGAGCGTGCGTGAGCATGGGCCTTAAGCGCCTGCTCGAATGTCGAACTGACGTCCGCCACGGAGAAGAACGGAAGCCACGCCGAGCGTCGCTCCGTTTCGTTCACAATCTGCCGGCGTACCAGACCCGCAACGGGTTTGCCGTTCACCAGTGCCACCGTATAGTCCACGCCCTGCGAGTGGTAGTCACGATAATCCCAGCCAAATAATGCGCGATAGAATCGTTTTGCGCCGGGCAGATCCGTGGTCTCGAGGTCGAGCCAGACGAGCTTTCCCACCAAATGCACACCAGTCGCTGGATTTGTGAGTGCCGGTACCTCGAACGGCCCGGCGTTGGCCCGCAGGCATGCCGCCCCACCGATTCCGGCGGCAACCACAAGCATGACGGCGTGGCGCATGGACCACCAGTAACGGGACGGATGTTTAATCACGTACGCGAGCTTACGCCATCGCCGGGATCCGGTCTGTTCGGTACCGAACGCCGCCGCCGACCAGAACGCGGCGCGGCCAATGGTCAAACCAAACCACCAAGAGCAGCGGAAAGGATCTGCGGCAAGTGGAATGCCCCGACATCCCGGAATACACTGTCGCGTGGTCGTGGGGGCGGTGAGCCGCCACTGGGTGCTGTCTCTGATCGAAGGGGCTGTACTGGGCATGCTCGGTCTGCTGGCAATTCTCGTGCCGCGCGTCGCTTCGATTGCCGTGACGTTGATTATAGGGTGGGCCCTGCTTCTGAGCGGTGTTCTCGGACTCGGCGCGACCGTTTGCGCGCGCCATGTAGCGGGCTTTTCGTGGTCATTGGTGTCGGCGATCGTTGCGATGGTGGCGGGCGGTCTACTCCTCGGCTGGCCCGTGCAGGGTACGTTCTCAATAACCGCAGTTGTGATTTCATTTCTACTCCTCGAAGGCGTCGTGTCAGTGATGTACGCGATCGAGCACCGCAAGGGACTCTCCGGCCGTTGGGGCTGGATGCTCGCCAGCGGCATCGTCGATCTGGCGCTGGGCGGAATTCTTTTTGCCGGCTTGCCGGGCACGGCCGCGTGGGCGCTCGCTCTCCTCGTCGGCATCAATATGATATTCGGGGGTTGGGCCTTGATCGCGATGGCATTGCACGCGCGCGGCTACACGCACGTCCACGAACAAGGGAACGGCCTTGGAACCTCCGTTGCCGGTAAAACGTCGGACGGGCCGTGAGCCCATGCATCGATCCCATCACCAGGGAGAGACGGGGATTATTTTTTATCGATCAATCGCGTATACGGCAGGTCAAGGATCTCCAGGGGCCCTTCGGCCTCTAGTTCCTCGTGCCATCGTGGCAATTCAGTTTCCGCGCCGCGCAACATCAAGACGTACTTTCCATCCTCGATCGCCTTGTGCAAGGCTTGAATTGTCTCCTCGGGAATCCCGGAGCGATGGAAGGCGATGGCGAGTTGCGACAAGGCGGCCGTCCCGGCCATGGTCGCCCCTCCGACTATTGCGCCGCCCGCGATCACTTCCACGATGTATCCAGCCGCCGCAACGGCGCCAATTCCGGGAATTAGGAAAAATCCTGCAGCACCGGCCAGCATTCCCCACAATCCACCCCAAGCAACTCCCTTCTTGCCCCAGGCCTTCATGCGTTCGCGGGCGTTAAGGGTATAAATTCCCAGCGTATCATCGCCCATTGGGTGAATCCGTCCCAGCACAGAAATTAGATCCATCGGATAATTCTTGTCGATCAGGCGCTTTACAACGGACGAAGCTTTCACCTCATCCGGGAATACGGCAATCAACACACGATTCTTCTCGCGCCACGACGGCCTTGCATTTGTACTCATTATTACGTCTCCAGCGGCATGCGAGGCTTAGTGCTTGCCTTCGCTGGTCCAGTAGCCGGCTCGGCCATGATGTGCATGCATTTGCAGCTCATGCTCCCGATTCACAGGCTGCGTTGGGTCGTATGGGGGTGCGCTCTTTATTTCCTGCCGTTTCAAATCGAGGGAAACCGTGCACTCCGCCCAGTTCACACCCACAATCCATTGCGGAGCGATGAGCACCTGGTGACCCAACCACCAATTGCTGGTGTTCACGATGATGTAGCGGATTGCCCAGGTTTTTTCGTCGACGAGAAACCCCTGTACATGGCCCATATCGCCGTCGCTTGCATGCACGTAGTATCGCATGACGGCGTTGCCGCTTCGCAGGTGCGGATCCTCATGTTGATGCCGCGCGAGGTTCCCGTTGGCGGAGCCCTGTTGGCGCCCCCCTTGCAAGATGTCCGGATATAAACCCGCTCCCCAAAGGCCACCGCCGCCCCAGTAAGTCCCGTAGCCATAGTAGCCGAGATAACCCATCTCCTGCTGACTCGATACCGGCTTATCGGTATCAATGTCGGGGCTGCTTTTGACTTGCTGCTTGGTCAACGACACGGGAAGTATCTTCTCCGCCCAATTCGGTCGACCGATCGCAATGGGCGAAATCAGCACGCTGCGCTGCCCCTGCCCTTCATCGGTTTCCACGACAAGATAGCGGATCACCCAGGATTCGTCATCGAAGTAGAAGTCCCGCACGCGGCCGATGATCCCGTCCGTTGCGCCAATGGAGTAATCCTCCATATTCCTCATACTGCGTAACATGTGTCGCTCCATTTCTGACGTTTTGGCCGGCGCCCCGCCTATTCCAAGGCATTACCCTGGCGTGTTTCGCCTGAAACCACGCACGATTAAAATACCTTCTTGAACTCCAATTTGACCTTCGACCAAAAGGATGCAGTCGGCTCTTTGGTGCAATCCGCAACCAGCACGGGGACAAGCCGGTTGGTATTCTCGATATCAATGACCGCATCTTCGGGCTTGCCTTTCTTGGTATATCCCTCGGACCAATAGACGATCTGAGGCCGAGTGACCTCGTCGAACTCGAGAAAATCTCGACAAGTCATCTTTGGCGGATTTGCACCTTTAGTTGCCGGCTTGGAAACCGCTGGTTTCGCGGCCGCCATCGGCGTATCCGCCATGAGGGGGAAGGAAGTAGCCGCCGAAAGTGCAAACACCCACAGTGCGGTTTTACTCATACCATATGCTCCTTGGTGCAGCAAAATCGGCATTACACTAATGGGCCAATTGCGAATTGTCAGTGCGTTACCGTACAGAGATTGCCGTCGCGGATCGTGTGTACTCAAAGACGATGAGGAAAGCGACCCCGATTACCTGCCTATTCGTGGATGTCGGTGGCGTCCTGCTGACGGATGGGTGGGATCATCGTGCGCGCAAGCGGGCGGCGATGTCGTTCAAGCTTGACTGGGCCGAGATGGAGCAGCGGCATCTCTTGATGTTCCAGACCTACGAGGAGGGGAAGCTCACGCTGGAAGAGTATCTGGATCGGTTGGTCTTCTACCAAAAGCGAACGTTCACGCGTGCGCAGTTTCGGCGTTTCATGTTCTCGAACTCCAGGCCGTATCCTGAGATGATCGAAATGGTGGCCGGGCTCAAGGCTCGGCACGGGCTGAGAGTCGGCGTGGTCAACAATGAGGCGCGCGAACTGAACGCCTATCGGATTCGCACGTTCGGACTTGGCCGCTTTGTGGACTTCTTTGTTTCCTCTTGCTCTGTCCACCTCCGCAAGCCCGATGCCGAGATCTTCCGCCTGGCGCTGGATATTGCCCAGGTGCCGGCCCGGCAGGTCGTTTACATCGAAAACACCCCGATGTTCGCGCAGGTCGCGGAAGGTTTGGGTGTGCGATGCGTGGTTCACACGAGTTGCGCAACTACACGCACAAAGCTGTCGGAATTCGGACTATCCCTCGAGTAATCAGCAGCCGTTGCGTCGTGGCCTACGCCGTCGACGATTGGCTAGGCCGCTTCTCGTTACTCCTTGCCAATCTGCGCTTTCATCTGATTGTACATTTCGTGGTTTATATCGCCCTTCGCGTACCGCGCGTCGAGGATGTCGAATGCCTCCTTGCGGGGCGGCTTGTCGAATTTCTGGTGAGCCCGATAAGTGTAGCCCCAGTTTCCAAGGCTCGAAAACAGCAGGAACACAAACCCGAACCAAAGAAACCAGCCCCACCCGAAATACCAGTCGTTCCAATAAGCATGAGCCATTGATGATTCTCCTCAGTCGTCAAACGCAGGTTGGAGTGTGCGCTCGCCCGGCGAAGCACTCTGTACGCAGTCGCACAGACAGTCCGAGGATCAATTCGGTAGAAAGGCCATTGAATGCCGGATCGCGAGCTGTCGTGCCCGTTGCTAAGTCAGGAAACGTAACGCATGAAAACCGATACCCTCACCCCCGAACTGCTTCACAAGATGAACGCCTATTGGCGCGCCGCCAACTACTTGTCGGTCGGGCAGATTTATCTCTATGACAATCCGCTGCTGAAGCGGCCGCTGCGGCTGACCGACGTCAAGCCGCTGGTGGTCGGACACTGGGGAACGACCCCCGGTCAGAACTTCATCTATGTACATTTGAACCGGGTCATCAAGCACTATGACCTGGACATGTTCTACATTGCAGGTCCGGGACACGGCGGTCCGGCCATTGTGGGCAACGTTTATCTCGAGGGCACCTGGAGTGAGGTTTATCCGAACGTCACCCGGGACGAAGCCGGGCTGAAGACGCTGTTCAAGCAGTTCTCCTTTCCCGGCGGCATCTCCAGTCATGTTGCGCCGACGACCCCGGGGTCGATTCATGAGGGTGGTGAGCTCGGGTACTCGCTCAGCCATGCCTTCGGAGCCGCATTCGACAATCCCAATCTGGTGGTCGCCTGCGTCGTTGGTGATGGGGAAGCGGAAACGGGCCCCTTGGCGACCGCGTGGCAATCCAACAAGTTGCTGAATCCGATCAGCGACGGCGCGGTGCTGCCGATCCTGCACTTGAATGGCTACAAAATCAGCAACCCCACGGTACTGGCGCGCATCGAACATGATGAGCTGGAGCAATTCATCCGCGGCTGCGGCTGGACACCTTACTTTGTGGAAGGTGACGACCCGCAAGCGATGCATCAGCTGATGGCGGCCACGTTGGGTGCGGCCATCGAGGAGATCCGGCGCATCCAAGGCAACGCCCGCGCTCACGGCGACACTACTCGTCCGCGCTGGCCCATGATCGTTCTGCGCTCACCCAAGGGATGGACGGGACCGAAAGTCGTGGACGGCCTGCCGGTGGAGGGCACCTTCCGAGCGCACCAGGTGCCGCTGCTGGTGGATTCCGAGCATCCTGAGCATGTGGCACTGCTGGAAAGTTGGATGAAGAGTTACCGGGCGGAGGAGCTTTTTGACGAGCAGGGTCGGCTGATGCCCGAGTTGGCCGAGCTCGCCCCGACGGGCGAGCGGCGCATGGGCGCCAATCCCCACGCCAACGGCGGCGGTTTGTTGCGCGACCTCATCATGCCGGACTTCCGCGACCATGCGGTGAATGTTCCGTCACCCGGCGCTATTGACGGCCAGGATACGCTGGTGCTGGGTCAATTCCTGCGCGATGTGGTGAAGCTGAATCGGGACCCGCGCAATTTTCGCATTTTCGGTCCCGATGAGACGCTCTCGAATCTCCTGGGCGCGGTGTTTGAGGTCACGAACCGCCAGTGGGAAGCGCGCGAAGCCAACAACGATGAATTCCTCGCGCCCGCGGGAGGCGTCCTGGACTCAATGCTCAGCGAGCACCAGTGCGAAGGATGGCTGGAGGGCTATTTGCTGACCGGACGGCATGGCCTCTTCAACAGCTACGAGGCCTTCATTCGCATCGTCGACTCGATGTTCAGCCAGCATGCCAAATGGCTGAAGGTCACCTCGGAACTGCCGTGGCGGCGCAAGATCGCCTCGCTGAACTATCTGCTCGCCTCTCATGTCTGGCAGCAGGACCACAACGGCTTCACGCATCAGGACCCCGGTTTTCTCGACCACGTCATCAACAAGAAGGCCGACATCGTACGCGTGTACCTGCCGCCCGACGCCAACTGCCTGTTGTCCGTCGTCGATCACTGCCTGCGCAGCCGGCACTATGTCAACGTCGTGGTGGCAGGAAAGCACGCGCTGCCCCAGTGGCTGACCATGGACGCGGCGGTGGTGCACTGCACGGAAGGCATCGGGATCTGGCCATGGGCCGGCAACGATCAGGATGCCGAGCCGGACGTGGTCATGGCCTGTTGCGGGGACACGCCGACGCTCGAGATCCTCGCGGCCGTGTCCATCCTCCGCCAGCATCTGCCCGATCTGAGGATTCGGGTGATCAATGTCGTCGACCTGATGAGGCTGCAGCCCAGTACGGAACATCCACATGGACTCAGCGACGTGGATTACGACTCGCTGTTTACCAAGGACAAGCACATCATCTTCGGCTTTCATGGTTACCCCTGGCTGGTGCACCGCCTGACCTACCGCCGCACCAACCGCAACCTGCACGTCCGAGGCTACAAGGAGGAAGGCACGATCACGACCCCCTTTGACATGCGGGTGCAGAATGATCTCGACCGCTTCCACTTGGTCCTGGATGTGGTGAATCGACTGCCGCACTTGGGCACCCAAGGGGACTACCTGAAGCAGCTCATGCAGGACAAGCTCATCGAGCACCAACACTACATCGATCAACATGGTCAGGACCTGCCGGAGATTCGCAACTGGAAGTGGAACCGGCCCAGGGAGACTGTGCCGTCCCCGCGTCGGGCGACGCCGGCGGCGTTGCCAGGTTATTCATCATGAAGTCACGAACCGTCCCGCCCAAAGCATCGGCGCCGAAGCCTGAATCAAACGACGAGCTGAAAACACTGCCCATGCCGGAGGTGGAGAAGAGACTGGGGTCCTCGCCGAACGGCCTCACTCAGGCCGAAGCGGCCAAGCGGCTGACCCAATATGGACCCAACGAGATCGAGGAAGAAAAGACCAATCCGCTGCTGAAATTCCTCTCTTATTTCTGGGGCCCGATTCCCTGGATGATCGAGGCGGCGGTGATCCTGTCGGGCGTGGTCCGGCACTGGCCGGACTTCGGCATCATCCTCGTCTTACTCGTGGCCAACGCCGTGGTCGGATTCTGGGAGGAGCGTCAGGCAAGCAACGCGATCGCCGCCCTGAAGGCCAAGCTGGCCATCAATGCGCGCGTCAAGCGGGATGGAAACTGGATCACCCCGGCGGCGCGCGAACTGGTACCCGGCGATGTCATTCGCCTGCGGCTGGGCGATATTGTGCCCGCGGACGCGCGGCTGCTCGAGGGTGACCCGGTGCAGGTGGATGAATCGGCCCTGACCGGCGAATCACTGCCTGCCACGCGCAAGCCCGGCGATGCGGTGTTTTCCGGCTCGATCGTGCGCCGTGGTGAAATAGGCGCGCTGGTGTATGCCACCGGTGAAAAGACCTATTTCGGCAAGACCGCACAGCTCGTGCAGGAAGCCCACACCGTCAGCCATTTCCAAAAGGCGGTCCTGAAGATCGGCAATTACCTGATCATACTGGCCGTGGCCCTCGTGGCCCTGATCATTGCCTTCGCGCTGCACCGCGGCGATCCGATCCTGGCCACGTTGCAGTTTGCCCTGGTGCTGACCGTGGCCGCCATCCCCGTGGCCATGCCGACGGTCTTGTCGGTGACCATGGCGGTTGGGGCGCGTCTTCTCGCCAAGAAACAGGCCATTGTCAGCCGCTTGGTGGCGATCGAGGAACTGGCCGGCGTCGATGTGTTGTGCGCCGACAAGACCGGCACGCTGACGCAAAACAAGTTGACGCTGGGCGAACCATTCGCGGTGAATCAGGTCTCGGCCGAGCAGATCGTGCTCGCGGCGGCCCTGGCCTCGCGCGCAGACGACAAGGACACCATTGATCTGGCGGTTCTCGGCGGCGTGAAGGACCAGAAAGCCCTGCAGAGCTATCAACAGGTCCATTTCGAGCCCTTCGATCCGGTGCACAAGCGCACCGAGGCCACCATCAAGGGTCCGGACGGCAAGGTATTCAAGGTGAGCAAGGGCGCACCGCAGGTGATTCTGGCGCTGGTGGCCAACGCCGGTGCCATCAAACCAGCCGTCGAGAAAGCGATCAACGATTTTGCGGCCCGCGGTTTTCGTTCACTGGGCGTGGCACGGGCGGGCCAGGATGGTCAGTGGCAGTTCCTCGGTGTGCTGCCGTTGTTCGATCCGCCCCGCGACGACGCCAAAGCCACGATCGCCACCGCGTTGCAGATGGGCGTCAAGGTCAAGATGGTGACTGGCGATCAGCTGGCCATCGCCCGCGAAACCGCCGCCAAGCTGGGCATGGGCACCCACATCCTCGATGCCAGCAGCCTGGGCGACCTCAAGCAGGACGCTTCCAGCGCGGTCATCGACTCCATCGAAACGGCCGACGGCTTTGCGCAGGTGTTCCCGGAACACAAATATCATATTGTTGACGACCTGCAGAAGCGCGGCCATATCGTCGGCATGACGGGCGACGGGGTCAATGACGCGCCCGCCTTGAAGAAGGCCGACTGCGGCATTGCCGTGTCGGGTGCCACCGATGCGGCGCGCGCGGCGGCGTCCATCGTGCTGATGACACCCGGTCTGTCGGTGATCATCGACGCCATTAAAGAGAGCCGGAAGATCTTCCAGCGGATGAACAGCTACGCGATCTACCGCATTGCCGAGACACTGCGGGTGCTGTTCTTCATGACGTTGGCGATTCTGATCTTCAATTTTTACCCCGTGACGGCCGTCATGATCGTGATGCTGGCATTGCTCAATGACGGCGCGATCCTCTCCATAGCGTATGACAACGTCCACTATAAGGATCAGCCCGAGGCGTGGAATATGCGGGTGGTGCTCGGCATCTCCACGGTGCTGGGAATGATCGGGGTCGTGGCCGCCTTTGGCCTGTTCTATCTGGCTGAGCGCGTGTTTCATTTCGACCGCGCCCACGCACAGACCATGATGTATCTGAAGCTATCCGTGGCCGGACATTTGACGATATTCCTGACCCGCACGCGGGGGCCGTTCTGGTCCATACGCCCCGCAATGATATTGTGGGTCGCGGTCCTCGGCACGCAGATCGTCGCAACGCTGTTCGCCGTCTACGGCTTTCTGATGACACCGCTTGGCTGGAAATGGGCCCTTTTCGTGTGGGCTTATGCGCTGGCTTGGTTTCTGGTGAATGACCGCGTAAAACTGCTCGCGTATCGGATTTTTGATCCCATCAAAGCCAAGGCCAACCCTCAAGTGAACGCCGTGCCGCAGCACCAAGCCAAGGCAGACGAGCCTAATCCTGAACTGACGCCTGGCGCCAAAATGGTGTCGAATCCAGAGGCCACTGCCGCGCCCAAGCCCGGGGCTCAGGCCCAGACAGTCGCTGATTTGTCGCCCCTAATCGCCAAGCGAGCTTATGAGCTCTTTGAGGAGGGGGGCCGCAAGGACGGCGCAGCACTCAAGAACTGGAAGAAGGCCGAATCGGAAATCCGGAAAGGTCAAGGCACGGCCACGCCTACGCCCGAAGCCAAGATCCGGGAAGAGCGGCCGGCAAAATGAATCGCTGCGACCCATCGGACGCGGCTTAAGGAAAGAACGAAATGACAATTAACCCTGAGAATTTTCTGGTGCGCGAAGGCAGCGACGTCAATCTCAAGAAATGGCCCACGCTGATCGATCCCGTCTGCAAGTCAAAAGAGCAGTACTCGGCGCTCCTGAACGAACACGTGGCGCAGCTGAGCTCCATGCAGCAGCTCCACTATGCCACCAACCGTCACGCCATTCTCCTGATCTTTCAGGCGATGGATGCGGCAGGAAAGGACGGCGCCATCAGGCACGTGATGTCCGGCGTCAACCCTCAGGGTTGCCAGGTGTTCAGCTTCAAACATCCGAGTGCGACCGAATTGGAACACGACTTTCTTTGGCGCACGACATGCGATCTGCCCGAACGCGGGCGAATCGGCATTTTTAACCGCTCCTATTACGAGGAAGTGCTGGTGGTCCGCGTGCATCGCGACATTCTTCGGGGCGAAGGGCTCCTCGACCCACCCCGTCACGACAAGAAACTCTGGCATGACCGATATCGCTCGATCGTGGACCTCGAGCGACACCTGTCGGTCAACGGTACCCGCATCATCAAGTTCTTCCTCCACCTCTCGAAAGAAGAACAGCGGAAGCGCTTCCTGGCGCGGATTGACGAACCGGAGAAGAACTGGAAGTTCAGCCTCGCGGACATCAAGGAACGGGGCTACTGGAAACACTACATGAGGGCGTATGAGGACTGCCTCAGCGCCACCAGCACCCGGGATGCGCCTTGGTATGTCGTTCCGGCCGACGACAAGGAAAGCGCCCGGCTGATTGTATCGAGAATCGTGCTCGATGCATTCAAGGAACTCCAGATGACTTACCCCAAGTCAAGCGCGAAGCGCAGGCGGGAATTGCTGGCGATCCGCAGGCAGCTCGTAGAGAAATGAACACAGAAACCCGCCGGGTGGATGAGATCGTTGACCGCCGCCACCGGCACGCGGCTGTCCAGGCCGGGTTCAGGCTGTCGAAGTTCCCGAACGGGTCCTGCCGCAACATGGCCGCCCGCGTCCGGAGAGGCCATGATGAATTCCGCGGTCTGCACCAAACCGCAACGTGGCGGAATCTCGACGAGCGCTTCCAGGGTGCCCGCATTGCGCCTACACTGACCGGGTACAATTTTCCAGAGGAGCCTGTGCCATGGGCAACGAAAATTCTCCGAGCAACGATGAACCAGGAAATGAAGCGGCGGCGGAAGGAAAACTGCGCGGTGATGCGTTGATGGGATCGGAACAAAAGTCGGCCGCGGACCATGCCGAGTACGAAAAAACACGCAAAGCCGACACGGAATTACACCTCGATGGTGAGGAGGATACCTTGTACAGCGATGGCCTCGACATCAAAGACGAGACTGATACGTTGTCGGGGACCCGTGGTACATCGCCGGGGCTATTCAAGCCTTGAGCTCCGAGACGGCGTGGACGATGGCCCGCAACTCGAAGCCAACCAGTTCCTTCAAGTTCGCTGCGGTGTGCTCTTCTGCAGTGCACACTCCTCACTTCCGCGTGCTCCCCCCTCAGGGCCAATTAATCATCATGAGCGGTTTCCCTTAGGAATTTCCCCTACAAACGACAAATCATTTAGAGGAATCGAGACGCTTGCAACCAGTGATCTTGACCAAGTGAGATTCCTCGATCTACAAGGGTGTTCCTCGATTTACACGGCTTGATCAAAGGCATAACGTCTGTGAATGCGCGCAGCCGATTCACCACGAACGAAGCTGACGGGTGGAGGGCTGCGAGGGGCCTCAACGAACGCTATTTCCAACTTCGCGGGACGACTTTTGATCCTCGACGACGATCCGGCCGTCGGCGACACGATTAAATCCATGGCGGCCCTGAGTGGCTTCCATTCGCGTGCGGAAGTGAGTTCTGAATCGTTTTTTCGCGTGCTCGACGAATGGTCGCCGACGCATATCGCACTCGACCTCGTCATGCCGGGCATGGATGGAGTCCAGGTCCTGCTTGAACTCGCAAAGCGGCGATGCGAAGCGCGGATCATCATCACCAGCGGCATGGGAGGCCGCGTACTGAGCGCCGCTCGACGCTCCGCCCATGAGCACGGCCTCAACATCGTCGGCGTGCTGTCCAAACCCTTCGCGGCCTCCTCGTTTCGTCAGCTGCTGCTTGCCGCAGCCGATACGGCGCCCGCCGACGCCGGCGGGGCGGTATGCAGTGACGGCGTGGAAGAACCGGGTGATGGCTTCGAAGTCTCGGTTCGCGAGCTGAACCGCGCGCTGGCCAATCGCGAGCTGCAGGTGGTCTATCAACCCAAGATCCATTGTGCCACCGGCAGCGTGGCAGGCTTCGAAGCGTTGGCACGATGGGATCATCCGCAGTACGGGCTGCTGATGCCCGGCCAGTTCATTCCGTTCGCGGAGAATTCCGGCCTGATCGACGCGGTGACCGATGATCTGCTGGATCAGGCGCTCGATTGGCTGTCCGGGCACTTCCACGCCCCTGCGGCGGGCGCGACAGACCCGCCGGATCGCCCGCGCGCAGACATTTCAATGTCCTTCAACGTATCGGCGAAGAACCTGAAGAATCCTTCCTTTGTTGATCGGGTTACGCGGCGTTTCCACGATCGGAATATCGACCCCGAGCGGATGATCTTCGAACTCACCGAGACCAGCGCCATGGAGGATCCGGTCACTTCGCTCGCGCTGCTGACGCGCTTGCGCATGAAGGGCTTTCAATTGTCGATCGACGACTTCGGCACGGGTTATTCATCCATGCTCCAACTGGTGCGGCTGCCGTTTTCGGAGATCAAGGTGGACAAATCCTTCGTCACCACCATGCGCCAATCCCGAGAGTCGCGAACGGTCGTGAAATCAATCGTGGACCTGGGGCGGAGCCTGGGAATCAAGGTGGCGGCGGAAGGGGTCGAGGATGCCGAAATACTCGAGTACCTCAAGCAAATCGGATGTGATCTCGCCCAGGGATACTTCATTGGCAGGCCCATGCCTGGCGGCGAGACCGAACACTGGATGACATTGACGACGAGATGACGAGGATGGCAAGGAGCGCCGGCTAACCGCTTGACGTATACCGCTCATGACTCAACCAATTCAGGGCAGGATCCTCCGCTACGGATGTGCGGTCGCAAGCGTTGGCGTGGCGGTCGCGATCAGGCTGCTCCTCGACCCGCTGTTTGGCGATCAGTTCCCATTCGCCACTATCTTTCTGGCGGTGCTGTTCACGGCCTGGTGCGGCGGCTTCCGGCCCGCCCTGGCCGCCGTCGTTCTAGGGGCGGTGGCCTCAGACTTCTTCCTCCTGCAGCCGCGCGGGAGCCTCCTTTTCGGCGGCGTCAACCAGAAAGTCGGTGTCATTCTTTATCTTGCAACCGGTCTCGGCATCGCATTCCTGGGTGGGGCGATGCAGGCCGCGCGCCGGCGGGCCGAATCTTCCGCCGAGTCCGCCGCCAATCAAGCGGCGCTGATCGACCAAACCCACGATGCCGTCCTGGTGTGGGACTGGAACGGCGCAATCACGTTTTGGAACCAGGGCGCCGAGCATTTGTATGGGTTCCGGCGCCAAGAAGCGATCGGACGCGGGAGCGATGAACTGTTGAACACCCGCCCGGAAGGCGGCGTACCGACTTTCATCGATGTGCTGGGGCGAACGGGCGTGTGGGAGGGGGAGTTGCACCATGTGCATCGGGATGGCCGGCCGCTTCACGTGGAATCGCGGATGGTGCTGATCCGTCACGCGGACCGCAGCTACGTTCTCGAGGCCAACCGCGACATAACGGCGCGCAAGACGGCGGAAGCGGCATTGCGAGCGGCCAACGAACTTCTGGAAATGCGCGTGCAGGCGCGCACCGCGGAATTAGACCAGACAAACCAGTTCCTGCAAGCGTCCGAAGAACGCTATCGGTTGCTGGTCGACGGGGTGCATTCGTACGCGATATTCATGGTGGATCCGGCGGCAAAGGTCATGACCTGGAATGAGGGTGCACAACGCATCACCGGTTATGAGGCCCGGGAGATCACCGGGCGTCACGTTTCCTGCTTATATTCCGACGCGGACAATGCCGGCGATCTGCCGGCGCAGGAATTTCAATTCGCGGCCGCGGCCGGACGATGCGAGCGGGACGGCTGGCGCATCCGCAAGGATGGCACGCGCTTTTGGGCGCGATCCGTGCTCACGGCACTCCCCGGCCGGGGTTTCGCGCTATTGATACGTGACATCACGGAGGCCAAACGCACTGAAGAACTGTTGTTGCACAGCGAGGCCAGTCTTAGGGCCGAACGTGACTGGTTGACGAAAATCGTGGCCACGGTGCCCGTGGTCATCTGCTCCTTCCGCATGCGTCCGGACGGCAGCGCCTATTTTCCCTTTGCCAATCCGCGCCTCGAGGAGATTTATTCGGTGCCCGCTGAAGATCTGGCGCTGGACGCCGCGCCTGTATTTTCCAGAATGCATCCGGATGATGTCGATCGGGTCCGCGAAGGCATCGAGGAGTCCGCGCGCGCGATGAGTGTGTGGCGAATCGAATACCGGGTTCGGCACCCTGTACGCGGCGACATCTGGGTGGAGGGAAACTCCATGCCGACGCGCGAGAGCAATGGCGACATTCTCTGGCTGGGTTACGTTGCGGACATTACGGCAAGAAGACTCATCGAGGAGTCCCTGCAGGCCACCGAAACCAGCCTTCGGCTGCTCATCGAAGGGGTGAGCGATCATGCCATTTGCATGCTCGACCCCACCGGTAATGTGCTGACCTGGAACAAAGGCGCGGAACGAATCGATGGCTATTCGGCCGAAGAGATAGTCGGCCGCAATATGTCCTGTCTTTTTACGCCGCAGGACATTGATTCCGGCGAACCCCAGCAAGAACTGGCCCACGCGGCGGCCGAAGGTAAAGCCGAGATCGACGGCTGGCGCGTGCGCAAGGACGGCTCGCGATTCTGGGCCAATGGCACCGTGGCGGCCCTGTACGATGATGGACATCGGGTCCGCGGCTTCGCCAAGATCACACGCGACTTGACGGCCAAGCGACGCAACGATGAGTTACTGCGCTCCGTGCTGGACAATACTCTGGATGCCATCATCAGCATCGATGAGCAGGGCATCATATCCATGATCAACCGGGCGGGACGGATCATGTTCGGCAGGTCGGAGGCGGAAGTCATCGGCAACAACGTCCGGATGCTCATGCCGGCGCCTTATCACGCACAGCACGACGGCTATCTGACCAATTTCCTGAGAACGGGGGACGCCAAGATCATCGGCATCGGCCGGGAGGTGGAGGGCCTGCGCAAGGATGGCTCGATTTTCCCGATCGATCTCGCCGTAACCGAATTTCGGCTCGACCACCAGCGATTTTTCGTGGGAATCGTGCGCGACATCTCCGAGCGGAGGACCCTCGAGACCCAATTGCGCCAGTCGCAGAAGATGGAGGCGTTTGGCCAGCTGGCTGGGGGTGTTGCCCATGACTTCAACAATCTGCTGACCGTGATTTCAGGATACAGCGATATCTTATTGACCACGCTGCCGCCGGACGATGTAAACCGGGAGATGATCGATGAGATCCGCCGCGCCGGCGAACGTGCGACCTCCTTGACCCGTCAACTCTTGGCTTTCACACGGCAACAGGTCCTCGAACCTAAGATTGTCGATCTCAACGCGATTCTCAAGGGTACCGAGTCCATGCTGCGCCGGCTCATCGGTGAGGACGTGCAATTCTCCAGTGTTCTGCGCCCGAACATCAGCTCGGTAAAGGTCGATCCTGGCCAGATCGAACAAGTGCTCCTGAATCTCGCGGTCAACGCCAGAGATGCCATGCCTCGCGGCGGCAAGCTCACCGTTGAGACCAGCGAGATCGAACTGCATGACAAATACGTGCGCCTCCACCCGGGCGCACGACCCGGCCGCTATGTGATGCTCGCCATCAGCGATACCGGTTCGGGCATGACGCCGGAGGTGAAGTCCCGCATATTCGAACCTTTCTTTACGACCAAGGGCGGCAAGGGTACGGGCCTCGGCCTGGCCGTTGTCCAGGGAATAGTCAAGCAAAGCGGCGGCACCATCGAGCTCTATAGTGAGGCCGGAGTCGGAACCGTATTCAAGATTTACCTGCCGGCATCACCCGGGGAGCAACCGACCCCGTCGGAACCTGCCTTGCTGCGCTCTGCTGGTGGACACGAGACCATTCTCGTGGTCGAAGATGAGGATGGCGTGCGCCAACTGGTCGTGGTTGCGCTCATGGGATTGGGCTACAAGGTGCTGGCCGCCGCAAGCGGCGCCGCCGCGCTGCAAGTCATGGCGGCCTATCGGCAGGACGTTCACCTCCTCGTGACCGATGTGGTCATGCCGGGGATGAGCGGCCGGCTATTGGCGGAGACTCTGCAGCCCGAGCATCCGGCGCTCAAGGTGCTGTTTCTGAGCGGCTACACCGACGATGCCGTCGTGCGGCACGGTGTGCTCCAGGCACACGTGGCCTTTCTACAAAAGCCCTTCACCCAGCCTTCTCTGGCCAAAAAAGTGCGGGAGGTTCTCGACAGCGGCTAGCGACGGCGCCGTCACGTCGTTGGCGCACCTAGCCAGCTGCCGAGACATTCAAAAGTTTCGATCGCGGCACCCACCGCTTGTTCCCGCCGCTCCGGCCGCACGCACGAATTCTCCATTGCCGAGCGAAAGCTCCGCCACATCGACTCTACCTGCGCACCATAGCTTGCCAGGAACGCCGCACCGTGCGCCGCATCAATCCCCAGGTTCGACGCGACGAGCGGCAGCATCGTACGCCCTCCCAGCGTCGCGCCCTCGAATACATAAACGCAGCCGAGCGCGGCGGCCGTATTGCCGCACCCGGGAAGCCGCTCGCAGCGGGGGAGAGAGGTGATCTCTTCGAGGGTACGGCCCAACTGCAGCAAATCACGGGTCAACAGCGGCACCTTGCGCCGCGCGTCGTAGTCTCCCAGAGAGGTCGTCAACAAGGCCGGATCGAGCGCGCGCTCGAGCGCGGCGCAGAACCCCCACATTCTCTCGAGGTACGCCCGGTATCGGGTCACGCTGGTGAAGCGCGCACCGACGTCAATGCGCCGCTCGAGCCGTTGGTGACAGGGCCAAGTCGCCTGACGCAGCTCCGCCATTATCCCGTCTGGATCCCGAGCACCGGGATAATCAGCGGCGCCGACACTAGCTGACATGTGCCACTTCATTACCGTTATTGGCAATTGCAGCGACGCGAGGGAAAAACAGCTGGAATCGGGTTCCCTGGCCCACCTCCGCGGTGCTGCTGTGAACCTCAATGATGCCCCCCATTGCGCTGACGATGCCGTACACCACCGACAGACCGAGCCCGCTGCCCTCCCCCGGCGCTTTTGTCGTGAAGAACGGATCGAACAACCGCTCGAGAACTTCGGCTGTCATTCCGCAGCCGGTATCGGTCACCGAGAGGCAGATCCCGCCGAGCAGCTTTCGCGGCGCATTCGCCACATCGCCCGCGGACTCGAGACCGACCCTGATCGTCCCGTGATTCAGAATGGCGTGGGAGCTGTTGATGCACAGATTCATTACGATCTGCATGATCTTGGTCGGCTCGGCGAGGACCCATGCGCTTCCATCCGCCAATCGGTTTTCGAAGATCAACTCGATCGACGGCCGTACGGAGGCGCGCAGCAAGGCGAGCGCTTCGGCTACCTCGGCGACGATGTCGACCGCGGTCGGCTCGATGGAACTGGCGCGCGCGAACGTGAGCATGCGGGCCACCAAGTCCCGGCCGCGATAGCTGCCGCTCAATATCTGTTCGACATTGCGCTTGGCGATGGACTCATCGGGCAGATCGTCTGCGGTCATCTCGGCGAAACCCACGATGGCCGCCAGTATGTTATTGAAGTCGTGGGCGATGCCGGCCGCCAACGTTCCCACGGCCTGCAATTTGCTCGAGCGCATTTTCGCTTCATTTTCCACGCGCAGGTGCTCGGCCGCCGCGAGATGTTCGGCTTCTGCCGCGGCGTGCGCCTTGGCCAGCTCCGCGGTACGCTCGTCCACCAGTCTTTCCAAATGATGGCGGTGCTGTTCCAGCTCGCGTTCCTGCCGTCTACGCTCGGTAATATCCCGGCCGACCGCGAGCACGCCGAGCAACTTCCCCTGCGAGTCGCGCATGGCCGTGCGGGTTATCTCGAGCAAGATCGGCCGGCCGGCCGCGTCGCGATGATCCTGGAGCTCATCGATCAGCGGGCGGTCGGACGCCGCCGCATCGAGATGGAGCCGCAGGACCGAGTCGGCGCGCGCCGCCGGAAGGAAATCATAGTCGGTCTTTCCCAGAATATCCGACTCGGCTGCCTGCATGAGCTGCTGAAAGGCGGGATTGCATGCGAGGTAAACGCCCTCAGGGTCCTTCAACCACACCATGTCGGGTATGGTTTGCAGCAGCGTGCGCAATTGGGTCCGCTCATATTCCAGCCTGCGTTCCGTCAGCTTGCGTTCCGTGATGTCTTCGTGGACCACGACAGCTCCCTCGCCCGGCGCGATCATCGGGTACACGGTCAGACGGATCCATCGTGTGGCCTGCAGATACACACACGGGTAATCGAGGGTGAAGTAGTTCTGGGCCCCTCGCAGCACGGCCCCGATCCCGGCCATGGCCCGCACCGCGTCCGCGTCCTCCGGCGTACCGACGGCCGCGGAAGAAGCGCTGCGGTAGGCTAAGCCAACCGAGCCGGCCTCGTGCTGCGGCCGGCTGGTCCCGCGGAGCGGGTCCCAGGCATGATTGACGGAGACAATGACCCCGCGGGCGTCGAGCACGGCTGTTTGCTGCGGACTCGAATTCAAAATGGATTTCGCAAACGCCTCACTCTCCTTGAGCGCCTCGATTTCGATCAGAGACCGCAGTTCGGCGGCCGAAGCCAACTCCTGGTCACTCCAGGGCAGGCACTGTCCGCTCACCTCTTGAACGAATTGGGCAAACGATTTGCGCGGCGAAAAGCGTCCGTGCTCGTCGACCAGACGCGCCCTTTCCGGGTCGCCTCCCCAGCGCAAGCGGGTGCGCCGCTCATTGCGAAACCAGATCATGGTGAGATCCGGTCCGATACCCAGCGACACGAACAGGGCACCCGCCGATACGCCTGTATCGGTGACACCCAGATCGCTCGCCAGCGCGTTCGAGGCGAAAAACGTCGA
The DNA here is from genome assembly GCA_963707765.1 of uncultured Gammaproteobacteria bacterium. GTDB lineage: Bacteria > Pseudomonadota > Gammaproteobacteria > Steroidobacterales > Steroidobacteraceae > Bog-1198. The sequence goes on from CAVPQZ010000004.1 coordinate 443,916, forward strand.
AGCACTCCCGCGGTCGCGCCGCTGCCGCTGTAGAACCGCGACTCGATCCGGTGACGGGGTGTCCCCGATGATATGAATCGAGCCGCCGCTGAGCAGTGCGAAGCCGTCCGCGTCCACGACTTCGAGAAGGTCGGCGCTGCCCACACCGCTCATCAAGTCCTTCAGATCGGCACGGCGCAGCGCATCGACCAGGCGCCGGCGGCGCTGGCTCAAGCTCAAGTCCCGCTCGCCGCGCAGCCGGATGATGGTCGACTCGAGCATGGCGGAAAGATCCTCGCACAGCCACTCGACGGCATCACGAAAGAATGGCGCTACGTGCATCGGGCCGCTTTTGTGCTGGCATGACACCAGCCCCCACAGTCGTCCCTCGATCTGCAACGATCCCACCAAGGTGCTGTCCACCTGCATGTTGGTCAGGTACTCGATGTGCAACGGGGACACGCTGCGCAGGCTGGAGCTGCCAAGATCGATCGCGCGACCGTCGCCTCGCGTCACCATCGCCGACGGGACATAGCCCACATCGGGGATGTACCGGATGCGACCCGACGCGAACAGCTCCCGTGCCTGTTTCGGAATGTCGCTGGCCGGAAAATGCAGGCCAAGATAGGGCTCGACATGGTCGGCGCATGCCTCGCCGATGACTTCCCCGTTCCAGACCGGGTCGAATCGGTAGATCATCACCCGATCGAAGCCCGTGATGCCGCGAACCAGCGCCGCCGCCTCGCGCGCAATCACGGCAATGTCGCTCTGCCGCCGCAGCTCGGCGAGTACCCGCCGCCGATGATAGGGCGATCGCGTACCCAAGACGGCTTCGTTTCCCGCGCTTTCGAAGTCGATCACGATCTGTTGCGCGAGATTAATGCTGGACCTCGCCCGCAATTCCCGGCCATTGACGGCTACGTGCACCAGCGGTTGCAATTCGCTGCCGTGCCCCTCCTGCAGCGCGGCAGCGCTTGCGGAATCGACGACATGATGCAGCGCCCTGCCGAGAAGCCATTCCGCCGGATGCCCGAGAAGGGTCTCGCACGATTCGCTTGCCGCCTCGATCATCGCCGTCCTCGCCTGCAACACGAGCACTGCGCCATGCGGTTGCACGGCGCCCGGAAAGCGCAGCGGCTCTGTCTCGCAGTTCGACGTGTCGATTGGGACGTCCAATTCCGGTCGGGAAATCACGATGCGATCGGACCGATGGCCTTGTTCTTTAGCAAAGCGTCTTCGATTGCCTTGCGCAGATCGGCGCGCGCAAATGGCTTCGTCAAGGTTGCCGCGACACCGAGCACCTTGGCCGAATCGAGATTGAATTCCGCGGTAATCGCACGCCGGCCGCCGGACATGGCGATGATCGGGATACCCGATCCCCGCCGCGTGAGCTCGATGATGGTCTCGACGCCGTCCATCTTCGGCATCAATATGTCGGTGATGATCAAGTCCGGTGCGATCCGCGCCGCCAAACGCAAGGCTTCGAGACCGTCGACCGCAACCGCCACCTCATGCCCGTCGCGGCGCAGCATCTGCACCAACATCTGGCCAAACGGCACGTCATCTTCGACGACGAGAATGTGTGACATGTCAACCTTCCTGTTGCACGTACAATGGCTTCACGGGCGAGACGATGTGGCGGGGTTTGAATGGGTCGGCCTGCGGGGCGCCCAGCCGCGAGCGGGGTTTGCACCGAAGCCCGTGATCCTCTCCTTCCGACAGATAGTCCCCCAGAATCAGTTCGAGCTGCACCGGCAGCTCCACGTTCGCGTCGTCGCCTGGCGTGCGCAGACGGGTACTCAGGGCCTCATTCCGTCGGCCGGCTGCGACGCGGATACGCTCGATGCTTTCACGCACGAAGTCCCGATCCTGGATCTCGTCGAGCGCTGCCGCACTGGCCTGCACGAGATCTGCATTCTGTTTGCCGACGATCGCAAAACGCGTCTTGTAGTATTGGCGCATGTCCTCGAAATTGTCGCGAAGCTTCCGGATCGAGGAGGCCGCTTTGGAGACCTCCGCCAGCTGGCGCGACGAGTCGGTGATCGTAGATTGGAGACCGTTCTCCACGATTTCCTGCGCACGGGACAGTCCCTTGTTGATTTTCACGGCGACGGCACCCGAGTTTCCCGCAAGTTTGCGCATTTCCTCGGCGATTGTCTTAAAGGCGGACCCCGCGGTGCCGGCTCGGCCCGCTTCGATTGCGGCGTTGATGGCGAGGAGGTGTGACTGCAGACTGATGGCTTTGACGTCCGATGTCATGTCGCTCAATGTTTTGATTTCTCCCACCACCGCCTTTACGCTGGACAGATCGTGCTCCATCTTCGCCGGCAAGCTCTCGATGAAGACGTCGATATCGACCAGGAATCTTACGGTCTCGACGATTTCTTCGCCCAGAAGGCCCGCCTTGACGCTCGTTTCATCGAGATAGACGGCAAGAGTGCTGGCGCAATCGTGCAAACGGCGCAGATGCCCAAGCGTCGATTGTGCTGAATTCGCCGATTCGTCAATGACTGCCTTCAGCGAAGCGTCGATGGCCTCTTCGAGCCGCAGAAAAACGTCGAGCGTTTCTCGCGTCATGAGGACAGGATCCCGTTGCTCGCTCATACTCGCCTCGTGATTAGAGTTGCCAAAATTGGCCTCTAAATTCCTCAGAATTGCTTCCAGCTTCCATCGGCATTCGCGGCGGCCACATTCGCTTTGCTGAGCGCGGGTGTCGTAGGACCCTTTGGCGCCGCCTTGGGCAACGCTTTCGTCCACGGCCTGACCGCGCTGCGACGCTCGGTGGCATGCGCCCCTCGGGGTATGGGCTCAGGTCCTGTCACTGGCGAGATATGGCTCGGAGATGTCACTTGGTACTTCGACATGGTGTCGCTCAAGGCCTGGGACTGATCGGCAATCGACCCGCTGGCGGCTGTTGCTTCTTCCACCAGCGCCGCGTTCTGTTGGGTCATTTCATCGAGCTGCATCACCGCTTTATTCACCTCCTCAATGCCTGCGGCTTGCTGCATACTGCCGGCGGCAATCTCGGCGATGATGTCGCTCACCTTTTTGACCGAAGTCACGATTTCCTCGAGTGTTTGGCCCGATCGCGCGACCAGGGCGGACCCGTCCTGCACTTTGTCGACGCTTTCCCTGATGAGACTTTTGATTTCTTTGGCGGCCGTGGCGCTACGGCCCGCCAGAGTGCGCACTTCGCTCGCCACGACGGCAAAGCCGCGGCCCTGCTCGCCGGCACGCGCGGCCTCAACCGCCGCATTCAGCGCAAGCAGGTTCGTTTGGAAGGCGATTTCGTCGATGACGCCGATGATGTCGGCGATCTTCTTGGACGATTGGTTGATCTCGGACATGGCTGTGACGGCGCTGGAAACTACCGCACCGCCCTTTTCGGCTTGATCCCGGGCCGCCAACGCCAGCTGATTGGCCTGCTCCGAATTTTCGGCGTTCTGACGGACGCTTGCGGTCATCTCTTCCATCGCCGCGGCTGTCTCTTCGAGGCTCGAGGCCTGCGCCTCGGTGCGTTCGCTCAAGGAAAGGTTGCCCCGAGAGATCTCCTTCACCCCGCGGGCGACTTCGGTCGCGGCAATCTGAATATCGCCGACCACGGTCGAGAAGCTCTCAATGAGCGCATTGATTTTCTGCGACAGGCTGGCAAAGAACCCGGTCATTCCCGACATGTCGATTCGTGCCCGGAGGTCGCCGGCGATGACCGCCCCCACGACCTGCTCAAGCTCATGTTCCGTATGCAACGCCTCGGTGCGATCCACCCACTCCATCACGGTTCCCAATCGCGCACCGGCTTCATCGTGCATTGGACTGCCGGTGAGACTGAGGGTGCGCGCGCCCAACACGACCTGTGCCCTCATCGGACCATTGAGTTCATCCAGCTTGGCTCGCTGATGACCAGGATGTTTGTGGAAGATATCGATATTGGATCCGAGCAGTTTGCCGGCGTCGAAATCAGGAAGGCTCTTGCGAATCTCGGACTGGGCATTGAGCATCAGTTCGGCGGCCGCCTTGTTGACGAAGATGATGTTGTAGTCTTTGTCCGTCGCCATGATCTTGGCGGTGACCGCGTCGAGGGAATTGGTGAGCGCAGTATTAATGAGGTCCTTCTGCTTCTGCGCGGTGATATCCGTGGCCAATTTCAAGACTCTTACCGGTCTACCGTGAGCATCGAGAATCGGGTTATAGCTGGCCTCCAGCCACGCCTCTTTGCCGCCTTTGCCAATGCGCTTGTATTGCGCCCTCTCATATTCACCGCGGCCGAGCTTGTCCCAAAACGCCCGGTATTCCGCGGAATCGCGATAGGCCGGTGCGACGAAGATGCTGTGGTGCTTGCCGACAATCTCCTCGAGCGTATAGCCGACAATGGCGAGGAAATTATTGTTGGCCGTCAAAATGGTCCCGTCCATCTGAAATTCGATGAGCGCCTGCGAGCGATTGATCGCCGCGATCAGCCCGACCATGAGAGAACGATTCCCATGGTCGGAAAGAGCGGATGCGTTCTTGGCGCTCTTTCTGGAAAAATGTGCGAATGGCGAGCTTGTCATGTTGAACCTGCGTCTAGGGAGCCTCGACGGATCTAGCCTGCTGTGCCAGGGGGGTCATTCGGCGGCGAGACCCTTGGCTCGCGCGCCGTTCTGCATCCTGCACGGCAACGGCCCGGGAGGGGTTCCCCGTGCCCGTCAACGGGCCCGCGATTGCCTGGAAGCTGGCGGCCTTGCACATAGCGGTATTAGCTATTATAGCGATTATCGCGGTCTGTGCTCTGTCTCACGGTTCCGAAATGAGGCACAGGGCGACTGCCTCTGGGGCCGAAAAAGTGAGCGCTCGTTACGGGGAGAAAGCAGCTCCCAAGGGGTCTGGCTAGAACTGCCGCGGCCGCGCGCGGGTAAGTCCCAATTCGCCCATCAGGGTCTCAGCGTCCCCATTTTTGGCCAGACATACGTCGGCGCCCGCGGCGAGGACTCTCTGAACGTTCTCATCGGTGGCAAAACCCGTAAGAGCCACGATGCGCGGCTTGGTCTTGCCGAACATGCTGCGCAACAACGAACAGACGGCAAATCCGTCCATATCCGGCATGTGCAGATCCAGCGTCACCACGTCCGGGCGCAATGCTTCGCACTTGATTCCGGCAGAAAAGCCATTTAGCGCAGTGTCGACGAACACACCTGGGGCGCGCGCGGATATCAGGACGGAAAGATAACGCGCGAACTGCGCATCATCGTCAATGATGAGAACCCGGGAAGGAGGAGCATCCTTGCTCGGATGAATCTGTTGGTGCTCGGCAATGAACGCATCCACGTCAACCGTGCGAAAGCGCCGATGACCTCCCGGTGTAGTGACCGAGCGGAGCAAGCCCTTGCTCGCCCACAGCCGAACCGTCACCGGAGCAACCAGCAGCCGATCAGCCACTTCAGTCGGTGTCAGAAACTGATCTCTGCGGGTGCCTGAGGCCGCTTGCTCCGTCTTGGCCCGTCGGCGGGAGGCTGATTGTGCGGTTTTCATTGCGGTGCATTATAGAGAGCGGTATTCGCGGAAATAGCGATTTTGTCACGAATTCACAGGGGAATCGAACGAACAATAGGGGTCACGGGCCGTGCCGATTCCACGCAGATTCGGCAGCGGCGGCTAATCCGCCAGACCCATGACAAACGCCAGCGCAACATTCAGCCGGGCAAAACGATCGTCAAGATGGCCATCGCGGTGGCGGCTGTGCCGATCTGCGCCGATTCGGGAGAGGCGGTTAATCTGCGTGACGTAGGACGACTAAAGGTGTAAAAGAATAATCCCGATCGTCAAGATGGCCTATCCGTCGTGAAGTTCTCGGAGATCCCCATTTATGCTACTGTGTAGCAAGCAATGTAGCTATGAGGAAGATTGTGGCGCTCAACATCCGAAGTCCAGAAGCCGAGGCCCTCGCCGCCGAGCTTGCGCGCTTGACCGGTGAGAGCAAGACCGAAGCCGTCACCAAGGCTGTCCGCGACCGGCTCGAGCGCGTGAAGCGCGCTCGCCGTCAGCGGTCCTTGGCCGACGAACTGGACGCAATCGGGAAGCAATGCGCCAAACTACCGGTGCTCGATCCACGCGCCGCCGAAGAAATTCTCGGCTACGATGAATACGGCTTACCCCGCTGATGGTGCTCGACACATCGGCGCTGTTGGCAATCTTGTTCGATGAGCCTGAGCGACGCGCGTTTACTGAAGTCATCGAGGCTGATGAACGACGCATGCTATCGGCCGCCAACTTCGTCGAAACATCGATGATTCTGGAGTCTCGCCATGGTGCCGAAGGCATAAGGGCGCTCGACCGGCTGCTCGCGGCAGCCAACGTCGAAATTGTTGAGGTCGATTTCGCCCAGGCCATCGCCGCGCGCGAAGCCTTTCGCCAATTCGGCAAACGCCGGCATCCAGCCGGGCTTAATTTCGGCGATTGCTTTGCCTACGCGCTTGCGAAATGTCGGACGGAGCCGCTGCTATTCAAGGGCACCGACTTTTCGCAGACGGACGTTCCCTTGCCGTAACCGAATCCGCGCCCGGTCAATCCCACCCCTCTCTGCCAGGCGCCGCTTCAAGAAGCCCGCAGAGCCACCGTCACCGGCAACCGCGCCGCGCGGATTGCCGGCAGCAGTCCGCCGGCCAAGCCGATGATCACGGACATGACCAGACCCCGGAAGACGAGTTCCGGCGTGACCTTGAAACTGAACACCACCTGCGTGAAGTTCTGCCCCAGCGTCGACACCGTAAGATGGTCGAACAGCACGTACGCGATCACGGCGCCGAGCAATCCGCCGATCAGCGAGAGCAGCAGCGCCTCGATCATCACCGAGGCCACCACCGGCAGACCGCCGAAGCCAATCGCGCGCAGCGTCGCAATTTCCTTGCCGCGCGCGGCGACTGCGGCATACATGCTGTTGAGCGCGGCGAAGACCGCGCCGAGCGCCATGATGGCCGTGACCAGGCCCGCAAGGACGCCGATCGTCTGGCGAAATTGTTTGGTCTGGCCGCTGAAATAATCCCGCTGGCTCTCGACATCGACGGTCAGGCGCGGATCGGCGGCGAGCGCGCGCTTGAGCTTGTCGAAGCCGTCGGGACCATCCAGCGCGGCCAGCACCGAGCTCGACCCGGAGCGCGCGAACGTCGTCCGGGCTACATTGATGTCGGTCCACAATTCGCTCTCATGAGCGTCGCCGGATTCGAATACGCCGACCACCGTCCAGTCGGAACCCCGCATCCGCACGACCTTGCCCAATTCGATGCCCTTGAACTGGCGCTGCACGCCGCGGCCGACGATCAGCTCGCGCAAGCCGAGCGTGAAGTTGCGGCCATCAACGAGTTTCAACTGCGGCCGCAGCGCGAATGCAGTGGGCTCGACCCCGCGCAAGGCGATGTTGGCGCCATTCTTGACATCGTCCCTGCGGATCAGCTCGGCGATCGCCAGCATCTCGGCCGAAGCCAACGGCTTGCCGTCTGCGCCGCGGCGGATGCCGGGCGCCTGCTCGATCAGGTCGTCCGATTGGCGGTCCAGTCCGGAATTGATCTCGGCGTCCGAGCCGCCGCGCATGACGATCGCCTCGTCGCCGCGACCGGTTGCTTTGAGCGTGCTTTCGAAGCCCGTCGCCATCGCTAACAGGGCCGTGAACACCGCCACCACGCCGGCGAGCCCGATCACTATGACGAGGGAGGACGCCCAGCGCTCAGGAATGCTTCTGAGGTTGATGCCGGTGATGGCGCTCACTTGCTTGAACATGGCTGGTTCCCGCCGCTTGGGTTATCGCCCGGCCAGGGCGTCGACGATCTTGAGGCGCTGCGCGCGCAGCGCCGGCAGCAAGCCCACGGCAATGCTCATGAGAAGGATGGCCGCGATCCCGACGGACCAGACAAATGCATCCACCGGCAGTTGAAATTGGCCGCCGGTGGCCTTTTCCACCATCCCGCCCGCAACGGTGGCGAGCGTCAGTCCCAGCAGACCGCCGGCCACGCACAGGGCACCGGCCTCGGCGAGCACGAGCCCGAGCACATCGGTGTCGGAGAATCCCAGGGTTTTCAGCACAGCGAGCTCCGGCACGCGCTCGCGCACGCTTTGCGCCATGGTGTTGCCGACGACGAGCAGCAGGGTGAAGAAAACCGCAAACAGGATCCACCGCACCATCAAGCCGATGTCCCCGATCTGCTTGACGAAGCCCAGATTGAAGTCCTTTTCGGTCTGCGTCTTGGTTTCATCAGGCGAATTCTCGAACATGCCGTCGATCGTCTTGCTGACGGCTTCGCCGCTGGCTCCAGGGGCCAGTTTGATGATGAAAAAGTTCGTGCGTCCCTTTCCGAACAGGGTCGCTTCGTCGAAATAATCGTGATTGATGAAGATCGCATTGGTCTGCTTCTTCCAGTTCTCGTCCTTGCCGTCGTAGATGCCGACCAGGTCGAACTCCCAGGACTTGCTGCCGTTCTTTTGCGGGTAGATGTTCGAGGAGAGCGGAATTTTCTGGCCGACCTTCCAGCCGTATTGATCTGCGACCAGCTTCCCGGCGAGCATGGCAGTGCGTGTAGCGGTAAAGGCCTTCCATTGGTCCTCGGGCATCACCCATTCCGGGTAGACGTCGTGATAACTCGGGGCGTCGACCGCAAACGTGAACACCTGCGTATTCGTCTGCCAGACGCCGCCGAACCATTGGGAGTACGTCACCCGCGCCACGCCCGGCACCGCCTCCAGCTTCGGCAGCATACTGACCGGCAACGGCTGGGTGAATGACACGCGCGCCTGCGTCACCAGGCGAGTCGCACCGACGAAGTCGGCGCCGGCGTTGAAAACGTGGCTCAGCGACTGCAGCAGACCGAAAAGCAGGAATGCCGTTGTCACGGACAGCAGGGTCAGGACCGTTCGCGTCTTCTTGCGGAACAGATTGGCCACCACATATCCGGCGCGGGTCATGGCCGAGGCTCCGCTGGTTCGTCGGCGTCCGTGCGCCTCATGCCAATGCGGCCTGTTCGAGTAGTTGGCCCTTTTCCAGGTGCAGCGTTCGCCTGGCGTACTCCGCGGCCTTTGGATCATGGGTGACGATCACGATGGTCTTGCCGTGCTCGCGGTTCAACACCTGCAGCAGACCGAGGATCTCATCCGCGGTCTTGCGATCCAGGTCGCCGGTAGGCTCGTCGCAGACGAGCAACTGCGGATCGGACACGAGCGCCCTGGCCACCGCCACGCGCTGTTCCTGGCCGCCGGATAGTTCCCGGGGCTTGTGCTTGGCACGATCGGCAAGCCCGACCAACGCCAGAGCGGCGGCGACGTTTTTCTTGCGTTGCGCCGCCGACAGCCGCGTCAACAAGAGGGGCAGCTCAACGTTGCCCTCGGCGCTCAGCACCGGCATCAGGTTATAGAACTGGAAGACGAAACCAACGTTGCGCGCGCGCCAGCGGGCGAGCTCGCTGCTGGAGAGCCGGTCAATGCGGATGCCGCCCACGTGAATCTCCCCCGCGCTCGGCTTGTCGAGACCGCCGATCAGATTGAGGAGCGTGGTCTTGCCGGAACCGGAAGGTCCCATCAGCGCGACAAAGTCGCCCCTGGGAATGTCCATGGTGAGCTCGTGAAGAACTTCGATTTTCTGCTTGCCGCGATCATACGCCTTGGTGACGTTGCGGACCTGAACCATGAACTCGGGCATTGCAATCTCCCTTTCGCTCATAATCGAACTTAAGGCGGCGCGACGGTGACCGCCGCATCGTCCTTGAGCGCGGCCGGGGCATCGATGATCACCGCCTCGCCGGCGCTCACTCCGGTCAGCACCTGGCGCGAATCGCCGATGGTCCCACCCAATGTCACGGGTCGACGCCGCGCCCTTTGTTCCGCCAACACGAACACGAAGTTCGAGCCGCCTTCGTCGCGCACGGCCTTGGCCGGCACCAGCACGCCGCGCACAGGGGACTGATTGCCGGACCCGGGATTCCGGTCCTCGAGGAAGGACACGCGCACACCCATGTCCGGCACGATGCGGTTGTCTTTGACATCGAGACCAATGCGCACCTTAACCGTCGCCTTGGCGCGATCGGCCGTGGGAATGATCGCGATGACGTGCGAGGGAATCGTCCAATCCGGATACGCGTTGAGCACCGAATCGACCGATTGGTTGGGTTGCACGCGGTTGATATAGGCCTCGTTCACATCGACTTCGACCTCGAGCGAATTCATGTCGACGATGGTGCCAATACCGGTGCGCGTGAAGCCGCCGCCGGCAGACAGCGGCGAGACAATCTCGCCCACCTGCGCCGACTTGGCGATCACCACGCCGTCGAATGGCACCCGCACGATCGTGTCGTCGAGATTTCGCTCGGCCACCTCGACGTTGCGCTCGGTAACTTCGACATTCCTGCGTTGCGTGGCGAGCTGCGCGGTCAGGGCATCCATCGCGGTTCGCGAATTATCCAGCGCCGACTGGCTCACGTAGTGTCCCTTGATGAGACTACTCTGCCGCTCGTAGTCGCGCTGTGCATTGGCGAGGTTCACTTGCGTCTCGGACAGGCCGGCCTTGGCGAATTCGACCTGGGCGCGAGCCGCGTTCAACGACGCTCGAATATTGGTGTCGTCAAGTCTCGCAATGACTTGCCCCGCTTTGACCCGATCTCCTTCCTCTATGTCGAGCTCGACCATCTTGCCGGTGATTTTCGATGCTACGGCGGCCTCGCGGCGAGCGACCACGTAGCCCGAGGCATCCAGAATCGACGCCGCGCCGGCCGCTGCACCCTGCGAAGAGGCTTGCGCCGCGACTACGTGGACCGGAATTGCCGCCGGTCGCAGCCAGATCCAGGCCGCCGCGGCGGCCATGGCCAATAGGGCGGCGGCGGCGATCGCCAGAAGGCGCCCTTTTCCGGACGGCGGGGGTGAACTGTCGCGCTCGATACGCAGCTGATGGAGCAATGCGGACTTATCGTTCATGAACCAGGGCGCTGTTTGAAAACCGGCCGCAAAGCGATCGCGAGGACGACGGAATCAATCCTCGGCTGATGAAGCCGGCGCAGGACTCAACGATGTAATCGTGAAGGTAATCGACACGGCCCCGTACAATAGTCCTCCGACCGCCGTCTCGCCCGCGGATAGTGGAGCCACTGGATAACCACTCCCCGTGAATGGCAGCACCTCATCGCCGCTCACGATCGTCATGTACGAATACAAGTCGAACGCGGGCGTCGCTTCCGAGGCGGTGAAGGTTCCCAGGTTTCCCGCCACGCTCGATGCATCATCCGGATCGCTGTTTGGAGCCGATGTGCTCGACTTGTAGAGGAAGGAACCGATCTTGATCTTCGACCTGAATACCGGGTTGTAGGGTATTCCGGATGACCCGATCACCCATGGGGCTCCTCCATATCCGAGCGAACCGATTCGATCATCCTTATTGTTGTAAATGAACGAGAAAGTCCCCGTGACGGCCTCACCGATGATCGATCCCGACGCACCGACCTCGCTCGTGACGACACCTGTGAAATCGTAAACCACCGCCCCCGCGCTCGCCGCCAGCGGTCCCAGGCACAACACCAGCATCGACGACCATTTTGCTATGAGTTTCATTGGATATCCTCCTTCCCTGTGGATGTGACGATTGAATTGATCTTGGCGGATGTTTCTTCTCGGCACAACAATGTACTGGCTTGACGCCTGGTTCACTGGCACGCAAACTCGGGTTTCAAGGTGAGCACGAAGGCAGACGTGGTGGAGGACCCGCCTTCCGCCCGCGACGATGGTGCACCGGTCGTTGATCGCGGCCGCTTGATCGAGCTTACGGCCGCATCGCCGGCACTGATCAGCTTGTTCAAGTCCTGGGGCTGCGCCTCGGGGCTGGACCAGTACAGCGCATGATAACGGTCATCCCTCGTAACCGCGCCCCCCACGATGTGGCCCTGGGCATTGATGCCGTTTGCGGTGCTGTAATACACGCCTTGGGGTGCGATATCGATGATGCGGTCGTGCATCCATACCACGGCACGCGTCTCGCCGGAGGAGGTCGCACTGGAAACGATCAATGCGGTGTCGTTGATGCCGTGGGCACGCTACGTCCCGCCCAACCCCGGCAAACCTCACCTCCCCCCACCCCCCTCCCCCCCGCCCCCCCCCCCCCATCCCACCACCTCGCCTGCGTTGTTGATGCCCGTCGCGCCATTGTTGGGCCAATCCCCGGCCAATTGCCCGAGAATCGTGGGGCTTGGTCCCGTTCCACACGATGGCATGGCTGCGTCCGTGCCATCCAACGTCCGGGTGAATGCCGTCGGCGGCACTGCTCCCCACGTACATCGTGCCGACCACCTGACCCACATCGTTCATGCCGTCGACATAGCCGTACTGGAAATGCGCCAGTTGGCCCAGCAACTTCGGCGTCTTGCCGGACCAAATGATGGACAACCCGCGCTGCAGGTGCCGCTGTCGTAGGCGGTGCCCGCTACCTCGCCGGCGGCGCTGACGGCGGCCGGGTACGACGCGGTCCCGCCAGGAAGGTTCCACAGGCGGGTGACCGTGTATCTCGCCGGGGCATCGCCGGCTGGGTCAAGCTCGGTTGATTGTCCGAAAACCGTGGTGGTGAGGCCGCAGGCACCGATGGCTGCGGCTAGTTGGATGTTCGTCATGGCAACTCCCTTGCAGGTTCGAGATTGGCGATTCAAACCGGCGCTCGGTCATTGGTCGCGCCGGATAGAGGGATCTACTGCAGCAGCGCGGCAACATCTACGGATGTTGCCTTCTTATAAATGCCCGTCGGCGTCCGGGCCAGCACCTGGTTGCCGACGAACTGCAGACTCACTCCGCCGTACGAGATCATTGTGCCCGACGAGGGCGGACTGCCTAGGTATTGCGACCAGCCCGTGCCGTTGGCGGCAACCCAGCCCGCAATGCGCTCATAAGGGCCGTCCCCTGGCGCAAAATTGCGTACCGAGTGCGTACCGATGTCCGACACCGTCATCGGCTCGGCGGACGGCGGCTGGGGCGAGAAATCCCGGCCGCAGGCCGCCAATCCAACGAGAGCGAGCAGCGCCACGCGGCCGCGCAGTCCCCACCCGATGTGCCGAGACGTTGCGCACCCCACAACGGCGTCTAACCAATTCACAAGGCGAGGACCAATCCCCAACGCATTGCGTCCTCCGAAGATGGCCATTAAGCCCACTCTTGAACTCCGTATAACCCTAGCACGTTGCTCGCCTGAACTCCTCCTTTCCACTCACAACCCCGGGCTGCTGTGCATGAGACCGCCATCGATGAATACTGTGGTCGCCGTCATGTAGCTTGCCCCATCGCCGGCCAGGAACGCCACTACGCTCGCAATTTCTTCCGGCTTCGCCATGCGCCCGAGCGGAATGGCGCAATTTAGCCTTTGCAGCAACGACGGGTCGGCCATCGTCGAGGTATTGATCGGAGTCGCGACCGCACCGGGGCCCACGCCGATGACCCGAATGTTGTGTGGGGCCAGCTCCACGCCGGCCGTGCGCGTCAGCATGCGCATTCCGCCTTTGGCAAGACAGTATGCCGTGTTGCCGGGCATCGGCCAGTCTTCGTGGACGGACGCGATATTGATGATCCGACCGCCGCCCCCTTGCTTGATCATCTGCTGAGCCGCGAGCTGGGTGCCGAAGAAGGCGCTCTTGAGGTTGATGGCCAACACGCGGTCATATTGCTGCTCCGTTGTGTCGAGGATGGAGGTCCGCGTCTCCACCCCGGCATTGTTCACCATGATGTCCACGCGCCCGAATTCCGAGACAGCTGCGGCGAACAGTCTCTGCAAGTCGGCATATTGGCTCACATCCGCGTCGACTCCGATCGCCCGATCGCCCAACGCATGAATCTGTTGTTCCAATTCTTGCTCCGCTTCGGGATGCACCACGTAATCGATCACGATGTTTGCGCCCTGTTTGGCCATTTCCAATACGATCGCCATGCCGATGCCGCTGTTGCCGCCGGTGACGATGGCCACTTGGCCTTTAAGATTCATGATGATCCTCCTGGGTTCGATAGGCGATGATTTGGATCTCTCTGTTTTCGCGTCATGGCGAACGATAATCCACACATTGCAAGCGCCACGGTCGCCGCTGCTCCGTAGATGCTGTTCAAGTGCAGGCCCGCCCACGATTGCAACGGTCCCACTCCAAAAGCGGCGATGCCGTAGCCGACCTGGTAAGAGGCGATCAGTCCACCCGCGACCGATCCGGTGATGGTCGTCAGTTCCTTCTGGCCAAAGCTGATCGAAAGCGGCAGCAGCGCCGAACAGCCCAGCCCGGCCAGAGCGAACGTCGCGATGCCGCGCCACGCATCCGTTGCCGGCGCCCATGCACTGGCGATCAGCGCAAAGGTCACCACGAATGGCAATACCCGGCACACCATCGTTTCCGGAATCCAGCGTTCGAGCGCGGCAAACAGCAATCGGCCCACGGTGACCATGCCCCAGAAGCACGTCAGCGCCAGCGACGAAAGCGACTGCGTCCGCACCAAAATGGGCCTTCATGTACAACGCCGCCCAGTTGCCATTCAGGGTCTCGCACACGCCGTAGAGCAGCGTAAAAGCGGCGAACACCCAAAATCGCGGCGGCAATCCGCGCGGCGCTTGCCGGGCATCGGCAGTACTCCCCTCCTTCAGCGGCAGCCTGGTGCTGTACCACAGCAATGTCACAATCGACCCACCGACCATCAGCGGCAAGCCCCACCAGACGCCCAGCCCCACGAACAGCACGATGAACACCGGGGCCAGCGCCGTCCCCAATCCCAGCAGCGCGTTCAACCCCAGCACGGCCCGATCCACCGCCCCTGGGAAAAATGCCGCCGCCAAGGTGTTCAACGCCGGCACAGTGAAGCCGAATCCAACCCCCATGCATGTGGTCGCGGCCAGCAAGATTGCGTAGGCCAACCCATGGTGCTGCATCGAAAATCGACTCGCCACGAGCAGCGTCATGGCCGACCCATTCGCCAGCAATCCCAGCAGATAGAGGTGCTTGGCGCCGAGCCGGGCTCGCATTCCGGCGCCGAGCACGGATGAAACAACCGCCATGACGGCCTGCGGCACGAACATGCCGCCGTATTCCGTGCTCGACAGACCATAGTCGCTGCGACTCGTGAACACCGCGCTCGCCGCCGGAAACGTCACCAAAGCCACTCCCTGGATCAATCCGGCGGAATATACAGCTAGGATTTCGCGGCGTTGCGCCATGGAATCAACGCAGGCGTTGCAACAAATGGTCGCCCACTCGCAGGGCGTTCGCGATGACCGTCAACGAGGGATTCACGGCGCCAATACTGGGGAAGAAACTCGTGTCCACCACGTACAGGTTGTCCACTTCGTGGGCCTTGCAATTCACATCCAGCACGGACGTTTTGGGGTCGGTGCCGAACCGGCACGTGCCCGCTTGATGAGCCACACCGGCAATGGGAATGTGCCTTCCGAGATAGACGGTGTTCGGAATAAGATGCGGGTGCATGTCCAAATGCTGGAGCATGGACTGCAGTTTCTGGCGCAGGCGGTTGATCGGTTCCTGATTGGTGAATTCGTAGTGCAGCTGGATCTCGTTCCTCGCATTCAGCGTTACGCGGTTCTGCGGCAGTGGCAGGTCTTCGCTCGTGAGCCAAAAATCCACGGCATGCTTGGCCATCTGATCGAGCGTGAACCCCGGCGCAAACCTCGGCGCATCATCACGAAACATCGGCCCCTTCGACTTGCCCATCATCTGGATGTTCCCCAGCGGGAACTCGTAGTCCGGTGCGCCGAGGTAAAAGTCATTGATCGTCAGCGTCTTTTGAAAGACCGTCGGATTCTCATGCAGCGACAGCGCCACCAGCGCCATCGCGTTGTGAAACATGTAGTGACGGCCGACACAATCCGACCCATTGGCCAATCCGCGGGGATGTTGGTCGCTTGCGGACATCAACAGCAGCTTGGCGGTGTTCGCCGCACCGCAGGACACCACCACGATATCGCCGCAGTACTCCTCCTTCTGTCCGGCGCGCTCCACGATGACTTTGGCGACCACCTGGCCGCTGGCACTCGTCTCCAGCCGTTGGACGAGCGTATCGGTCAGTAGGGTCACGTTCGGGTACCGGAGCGCGGGGCGCACCGCGATCACCTCCGCGTCTGCCTTGGCATGAACCAAGCAGGGAAATCCGTCGCAGGTATCGCAACGGATGCAGCGGCTATGCGGCGGATCGGATTCGTCCAGAAGTAGAGCGCAGGGAGCGAACGACGGATGGTGGCCGGCGCGCTTCAAGCGGTCGGCGAGTTCCTGGATGCGCGGCTCGTGGCTGACCGGCGGATAAGGATACGGCGAACTCGCCCGCGGATCGGTTGGATCATCCTCGCGGCGGCCGTGCACATGATAGAGAGCTTCCGCCTGCGCGTAGTACGGTCTCAAGCTCCTCATAGCCTACCGGCCAGTCCTGCGTCACGCCGTCGGCGGTGCGGTGCGCCTTGAAATCCTCTTCGCGCAGCCGGAACAGGGCGGCGCCGTACATCTTGGTCGCGCCGCCGACGAAGTAATGCACCCCGGGCTGGAAAGGCTTGCCGTCACCGTCGTACCAGGTCTCCTTCGACACATAGCGGTCCTCGACAAACACGGCGGCGGCGTCCCAATTCTGCTTCTCGCGCGGCAGATAATTGCCGCGTTCCAGGATGAGAATGCGCTTGCCGCTCGGCGCGAGCTTCAGCGCCAGCGTTCCGCCGCCGGCACCGCTGCCGATGATGATGATGTCGTAACGATTCGCGCTCATGCGGTCTTCTTGAGCATATCCGGCGGACCTTTGGGCGGCCGAAGCAGTTTCGCAATGAGGCCGGTCCACCCGGTCTGATGCGACGCGCCCAGTCCGTGTCCGCAGTCTCCGTGGAAATATTCGTGAAACAGGATGTAGTCCTTGAAATGCGGGTCCGTCGCGAGTTTGGGATGATATTTGAGCACGGGACGCTGGCCATCTTCACCCTTCAGAAAGAGACGGCTGATCCGGTGCGTCAATTCGGTCGCGACCTCGCCCAGGGTCTTGAATGTCCCGGAGCCCGTCGGGCACTCGACTTTGAAATCGTCGCCGTAGTAATAATGAAACTTTTGCAGCGCTTCCACGAGGAGGAAGTTGATTGGCATCCATACAGGTCCGCGCCAGTTGGAGTTGCCGCCGAACAGTCGACTGTGCGACTCCGCCGGCCAGTAGGCCACTTCGTACGTCCGCCCGCCCGTCTGATACCGATAGGGATTTTGCAGGTGAACTCTGGAGAGCGAACGCACGCCCTGGCCCGAGAGGAACTGGCTTTCATCCAGCATCCGGCGCAGCAGGGCCGTCGTGCGGTGACCGCGTAGCAGGGAAAGCAGCTTGCGATCCTCCTCTCCGGAGATCCTCCAATCGGAAATCAGTGCCGCCAGCTTGGGACGATGTTGCAAATGCCATTCCATCCGGGAGACGAATTGCGGCAGCGTCGCAAGCACGTTGGAATCCAGAACCTCCACCGCCAGCAGCGGGAGCAATCCGACGATCGACTGGATTTTCATCGGCACGTTCTCGCCGTCCGGCAGATTGAGGTGATCGTAATAGAATTGGTCCGCTTCGTCCCAGAGTCCGAGCTTCTCCTCGCCGGTGTCGTTGATGGCGCTTGCGATGGTCAAGAAGTGTTCGAAGAACTTCGACGCGATATCTTCATAGACATGATTGTGTTGCGCCAGTTCGAGGGCGATGCGCAGCAGGTTCAGGCAATACATCGCCATCCAGCTCGTTCCGTCGGCTTGGCTGATGAATCCGCCCGTAGGCAGCGGCTGGCTACGGTCGAAACAGCCGACGTTATCCAGCCCGAGGAATCCGCCTTGGAAGATGTTTCGTCCCTGCTCATCCTTGCGGTTGACCCACCAGGTGAAATTGAGCAGCAATTTCTGGAAAACCCGTTCGAGAAATGCCGTATCCCCCATCGCATGAGGATCGGCTTCTTGGCGCTGGCGCCGGTCGATCTGGAACACGCGGTATGCCGCCCACGCGTGCACCGGTGGGTTTACATCCCCGAACGCCCACTCGTACGCCGGTAGCTGGCCATTCGGGTGCATGTACCACTCGCGCGTCAAGGTGACGAGCTGGTCCTTGGCGAATTCCGAGTCGATTTCCGCGAACGCCAGGCAGTGAAAGCCCAGGTCCCACGCGGCGAACCAGGGATACTCCCATTTGTCCGGCATCGACATGACTTCAGCGTTGTTGAGGTGTTTCCAGTCGCTATTGCGTCCATGCCTGCGCTGAGGCGGGCGGTGCTGGCTGGGTCGAGTCGCCATCGAGCCAGGTCTGCACATCGTAGAGATAAAGTTGTTTGCTCCAGATCAGCCCCGCGAATGCCTGCCTCTGCACCAATCGCGCATCAGCGTCGCTCACCGTCCGCTGCAGGTCCGCGTAGTAAGCATCCGCTTCGCCGCGCCGCTGCGCGAATACCGCGTCGAAGTCGGCCCAGGGGTCGTTCGCCGATGCCGCGTCGGACTTCGTCAGCCGCAACCGCGCCATGACGGGCTGCCCTGCCGGCACGTTCAATTCATAGAGGGCGCCCGCCTTGGTGCCGGTCTGGGCGGGATTCACGGCCGCCTTGTTGCCCGCGATCACATAGTCATGAAAGGCGTCCTTGAAAAAGCCGCTGGCCGCCGGCTGACCGTAATGCCGCCGCGGATTGGTGTCATTTTCGCAGAATAGCAGCGTCGGCGTGCCGTCGCAGCCGAGTCGATAGACGCCTAGGACGCTATGCTCGATTTTAATGCCGCCATGGTCGGCCGACAGTTGGTGTGTATGCCCGTTCGGCCGCCATGACCACGTATTGCGGAAACACAGCTGCGGCAGCAGGTGCAGCTCCGCCGCCTCCGGACCACGATTTTGCACCGTCACCAGGATCAGGATGTCATCCGGCGACGCTTTCGCATATTCCACGAGAATATCGAAGTACCGATCCGAATCGAACAACCCCGTATCCAGCAGTTCAAATTCGGGCCGATCCGGGCCGCGCTGCCGGGATTCATCAATGAGCCGCTGGTAGGGAAAAGGCCCCTGCGGGTACTTGTACAGCATCTTCAGGTAAGAATGGCTTGGCGTAGCGTCGAGATAGTAGTACAGCTCTTTTACGTCCTCACCGTGGTTGCCCTCGGTATTCGTGAGACCGAACAGACGCTCCTTCAGGATCGGGTCGCGGCCGTTCCACAGCGCCAGCGAAAAGCAGACGTGTTGCCAGTCGTCGCTGAAACCGGCGATGCCGTCTTCGCCCCAACGATAGGCGCGGCTCCGGGCGTGATCATGCGGAAAGTATTCCCACGCGTTGCCGCCCGAAGAATAATCCTCCCGCACTGTGCCCCATTGTCGTTCGGACACATACGGGCCCCAGCGCCGCCAGTTCTGGTTGCCGGCCCTGTCTTCCGCCATGCGCCGCTTTTCAGCGGCATTGCCCGCTAACTCTGGATCGGGGGCCATTGAATTCTTGAGGTCACTAACGCATGTTGGTGGAATCGTGTCTCAATTGAGTCGGGTCGGATATTCTGCGCATACCGCAGACCTTGTACCGGCACTGCCCGTCCAAGGACCGCCCAACATTGACGGCTATATATCAATGGAATTTATTGGCGCACGAGGCGACAATGTGGGCTGATCCAAGATAGCGGTCTTGGCAATCGCCGTGCGCGGTGCGTCGCGTTCGGCGTCGTTTTCTAACATCGATGGCGAGTCGACAACGACTCTATCCAGCAAATCTCTCAGTACCGTTAAAAACCCGCACACGATGAGCGCGCCTAAGAATGCGATGGTGACTAGAGTTATCACGATGCGCACGAGCGACCCTACGTAGCGCCGAGCAGGGCTCGCCGCTTGGCATGGATGAAATCACACCCGTCGAGAGCGGCCTCCCAAGGAGCGACGACCCTCCCAATCGAGATTTTCTCGTTCGAGGCCATCACCCGCTGCGCCTCTCCACGAAGCGCCGGTGTGAAGCGACTCGGGGACAGTTTTTCCTTGTTGGTCCCTGCAACGACATGATGCGGGGGCCAAGTGTTGGCTTGGGCGGAGGGAGCGCGCTAAACGGCGCTCCGCCGTTGATCGTTAAATATTCTCTAATGTGCTCGCGTTCGCCGGATATCGCATACCAGGTGATTTCGTGGCACGGGACCGACAATCGCAGGTCCGCGGAACGCGTCAGCGCGTCGAAAACCGCCGCTGCCCTAAACGGCACAAGCGACGCCGTCCGGCAGATCGGGCAAGTGACTGGAACCTTAAAGTAGACTTCGCCCATCTCGCGGTTGCCGCCTCTTCAGCTGCTCACTGTGGCCGCCTCTTCAGCTGCTCACTGATTCATCAGGGCCATTCGACGAAGCCGCTGACTACTTAGACTCGCCTAAGAAGCGTATTTGACTAGAGGTGGTCATGGCCCGTCGATCGCCGCGTGCGAACGCGAGCCAAACTATAGGTATTGGAGCCTGACATGCGTGCTCCAATTATTCGGGAATATGTGTAGGACTCCACTGACGGCCCGGGGACGTTACGCCACTGCGCCGGACCTAGCAGTGATTTTTTGGAAAATTGCCTCACCGTGGCGATGAGCCAGCGGCGCCGGTTCGTCATGAGCACCGCGCACAGCAGCGTGCCGGTGATAAGTTGTCTCGTGATTCGCCAAATCGCCTGCATGCAGCAGCGGTGACCCCACTCAGGGTACGAGTGAGATAAATAATAAAGCACACGGAACGCGGACGCCGGTGACCGGCGGTTCAGGGCTGTGCCACGGTCAACGCTTAGGGCTTGCAAGATGTGCCCTACGCACCGTCTGTGGAGGTGTCCGATACCGTATCGTCGGTCGGCATGATGGCATGTCCATCTTATGGGCGGGTTCGCGAAGAAGCTGGCATGGAGCGTTTGCGGCTTCTGCGTCGCCGGCATCGCAATGGCGTCGCCTGCCAGCCGGGTAACCCCGGCGCCGTCGGTGGAATCCTACGTGTCGCGACCGGCACAGTTCAACAGATTCACCAGGGATCGTCCGGCTCGGCTTGATCTGCGCGCACCGACGCTGCTGCCCGCCGCCTCGGTTGCAAGCTCCGCGTCATCCCCGGCATTTCCATCGGCGCACCGCACCATGGCAAGCCCCAATGTCGAAGATCAACTCCCCGCATTGGGCGCGGCAAATAGGTCGTTGCCGAGACCCATGGGCAGAGCCGAGGAAATTACGAGGCGCATGGTTCGCGAGGGAATTCCTTTCGTTCGTCTTTGGGAAAGCCATGCTGCCTTAGTGAGCTTGGGATTGAACCAACATGGCAAACCGGGTCTCTGGTTGATTCAGAAGGTCAGGTAGCCCATCGTGGGTCATTTAGGTGTCAACAGACACCACACCGAGGTGCTCTGGGTAGCTCCCTGCGTCACGATCACCCCTTGCTCGCTGACCGACTGGGGTATCGGCTGGTGCGTCCTGCCGGAAGAATCCACGTACATACCACACGGGCTTAGATTGGCGTACTGGTCGAGGTTGTAGATTGTCCCATTGAGCTGCACGACGGGCGCAAGGATGGTGTTGTTTTCTAAGTCACAATATCCGCCACCCACGCAGGTAATACCCACCACTTCACCGCTTGAGTTCGCCGCCTATGCGTCAAATGAAAGCACCTGTACTTTGAAGCGTGTGAATGACTCGCTAAACTCAATTGAGGGCGTCGTCCCATCCGAGGGAATGCAGCTGCCCGCTACCAGATTGAGATTATTGGTTTCACCGGTCGTGTCCGGCTGACTAGTCGAAGTCGGGCCAATGCAGGTTGGCGCAGCCGTCGTTACACTGTTCACCGAAATCTTGACGTTGATTATTGAACTCTGATTCATTCCAGCCACTCGCAAGACCCAGCACGCTGTCCAAGCCCATGGCAATAGATCGGGTTCCGTCCGTCAATATCAGCGTATCCTTTCCTTTTGATGTCACCGAACCGGAGAGCTTTAGCTGTGAAAGCTGCCCAATCGGAGCCGTTGATGGCGCGGGTACCGCATCAACGCTGTTTTTGTAGCAGCTTGAGCCGCTAGTCTGCCACTTGCCGGGAAGCGTCGAACAGTTACCGCCATAATTGAGCAGCCAATATTGCATATAAGCCATTGCTGGGCCCGTCGACGCATATACGAATTGCTGCCATGCCGTGCATCCGGCCGCGCCGCCCCGCAATAACTTCGGAAAAGGACGATAACGCACTCGCAATGACGAGGACCCAGACGATCCCCCGAGTGTTGGATTTAATCCCTGATTTACGTCCGATCTGACGCATCACGCTCTCCCTGATTTTATCAGTGTCCCAAGGCTACGACGGTAAAGGCTGAACAACCCGCAATTTGAATCGCCCGGGCGATTCCGGGGACACCCCGACTGTGATTCATGCTGCTGACGTGAGACTCGCGACCTCCCTGGGGGAGTCTCGGGACTAATTGTAAGAAAACGGCAGGCGCGGAAGTCCGTCCGAATAGATAAATACCATCGCGAGCAAGGCCAGCCCGACACAGGTGAACAACCAGAGCCAATGCGGTTTATTCATGAGCCCTCCCCCAATTCACTCCAGATAGATCTCGCGAAGCTTCACGATATCCGCGGCATTTATCCCCAGCATTTGCTCGAGGTAGTTTGTCACCGACCCATATTCGGCTTCGATTTCCTCGAACGCGTCCTGCAGCAAGGGTCGCCCGCGCGAATCCATTAATGGCCGCCGATCCTGCTCCTTGGCATTCCGGAAGCGTGTTTTCTCGGTATAGTCGCGGTACTCGATCAAAAAGCGCGCCTCCGAATTGGTTGCCGCGTAATCTTGCAGATTGATATCGGGCATTTCATTTTGAGGCTGCCGATCAGCCGTTGACAATAGGTAGTCCTCATAAATGATGTCTCGCGGAGTTCCGAGCGCGCTGAGTATGAGCCCTGTCGCGATCCCGGTGCGGTCCTCGCCAACACTGTCGAAGAACACCAACGGGGCGTGCTTATTGAGCAGTGCCTCGAATAGGATTCGATACTCTTGACGGAGGAGCAATG
Source organism: uncultured Gammaproteobacteria bacterium (assembly GCA_963707765.1). GTDB lineage: Bacteria > Pseudomonadota > Gammaproteobacteria > Steroidobacterales > Steroidobacteraceae > Bog-1198. Next base: position 466,873 of record CAVPQZ010000004.1, read on the forward strand.
GAATGTCCCAATAAAGCCGCTCGGTGACGAATTCCCGAGCAGGTCCATTATAACCTTGCAGCCGTCTAAACAAAACGGCGCCCGGATAGTTAAAGGCAATCATCTGGGGCATGGGTTTTGTTCGCCAATCGACGGGAGATAACTGGCGCTCGTCTTGCGACCGCAAATCGACAACGGTTCGAATCTTCAGCGATGACAACAATTGGTAGTCTGCGTCGGTTAGCTTGGGCATGGCCGCGGAGCGGAACATAAGGCCCCATCGCAAATGCTTGCCACCGGCTCCCGGGTAACCACCTAGGTCACGAAAGTTCGATCCCCCTTGAAGCGGTACCAGGCGCTCCGCGGTTCGATAGGTGGCCCCATCGGCGGCTCTCAACAGGAAGTACGGCCGCCTGATGTCGAGGCTCGGTGATTCGTACTCTGACTTGCGCACATCGGTGGCAAGACGGCGCATCGCCGAGACCTTGGCGTCGGGAAGGGGCGATACAAACACATCGACAGCACCGAGTTGCGTCCAACGCAACAAATACTCCGAATCGGCGCGATGGGTCACCTCGATATGCGGCTCGCCGAACGCAATCGACGCTCTTGCAAAAAATCCCAGCGGCAACGCACAAACCATCGCGAGTACGTGGCAGCGCCTCATGAAATCCTCCGTTGTCCTTCGGACGCGGCAGCCGTTCCTTGTTGGAGTCGATTACATCGGAAGGCGTTCCCTCGCTTTTCCAGCGACTGCACCGTTGCCACGTGTCCCAAGCACTGCCGTGCAATCGTCATGGGTCGATGCCGGGCTGCGGCTGAGGTTCCGCGACCCAGCCGCGCCACAGCGAGACGAGAGCGGCCATCAGGGCAGGCCCAAGAAAGATGCCGACCAGCCCGAATGATTCGATTCCGCCCAGAATTCCGAGCAATACCCACAGGAACGGCAGTTTCGCGCCGTCACCGATGATCATCGGCCGCACGAAGTGATCTGCGATGAACAACACGATACTGCCGGCCACAAGTACGCCCACCGCCGGCCCGACGGCACCCTGGCTACCCAACAGTAGCGCTACCGCGCCGAATACCGCCGGCGCGGCAAAGGGAACCATCGCAAAGATACCGGTCACGGCTCCGAATAGGATCGGGTGTCCCACGCCAGATACGGCGTAAACGCCCGCCATGATCGCCCCTTCGGCGAAGGCAACGAGCACGATGCCGTTGACGGTCGCTCGGATTGCGTCTGCGACCCGGGTAAGCAGCCCGGCGACCGTCGGGCCAAACAGGCGGCAACTGACCGCCGGTACGTCGGTTCGCAATGCGTCTCGGTTCAGATAGACGAAATACAAAGTCACCAAGGTGAAGACCAGGGTGCTCAATCGCCCAAACAGCTGCTCGCCGACCAGGCGAGTCCATTCATACACGGCGGGCTTGGCCTGAGTTGCCGCCGCGCCGGTGCGGCCGACGAAATCGATCCACAATTCCCGACTCCATTCACCCACCAACGGCAATTGCAAAAGCCATTGTGGCAGCTCCGGAGAGCCGCTTCTCGAGGATTCCAGGAAGTGGCGGGCGAGGGAAATCGCCTCCCGCACCGCAACGATGCCGCCGTACACGAGCGGGGCGACGAAGACGATTCCGATGATGGATGTGAACGTCAGTGCCGCCCAGATATGGCGTCGTCTGCCCTGAAATCTCGCGAGCCAGCGATCGTACAGCGACGAAGTGCCAATCGCGAGCACCACGGCCCAGCACAACGCCGGAAGAAAGCGCTGCAGCATCCACGCGCCAAGCAACACCAGCGAGCCAATCAACGTGTATCGAGCAATCTTTTGGGCAACCGTTACGTCCGGGACCGACACATCGGGCCTCCATTTTTATGATTCACTTTATGCTCACGTTACAATCCTACGGATCGCGATCCAACTGTCCCAGGGTTCGCAGAAGCGGAGTGATGGTCAGACCTTGCGCAAACACGGAGAACGCGACCACCGCAAAGGTCAGCGTGATGATGAGGTCACGACGCGGCAAATCGTCCGGAAGCGCCAAGGCCAGCGCCAATGCCAGCGCGCCCCGCAGACCGCCCCAAAAAAGGACGTGCTGCTGTCTGCTCTCCACTTTGAGTCGGCTCCTCGAGAAAACGGCGCACACGGGATAAATCGCCACGGCACGTCCCAGAACAACCAGGGCTATGGTCACGACCATCGGCAGAAGCAGACCACTGAAATGCTGCTGCGCCTCTTGCGCACCGATCAGAAGAAAGATCAGCGAATTGGCCACAAAGGCGGCATATTCCCAAAAAGGCTCCAGGACATTGCGACCGACATCGGTAATCAACCCCGAGGCGTGGTAATTGCCAACCACCAAACCGGCTGTCAATGCGGCCAGCACACCCGATAATCCATAGTGCTCCGCGACAAAAAACGACCCGTAGGCGGCGAGCGTCGTAAAGGTGACTTCGACCAGGTAATCGGGAGTTCGGCCCGCCAGGAACATGAAGCCAAAGCCAATGATTCCACCAACCAGCGCACCCCCCGTAGTCGTGACGAGCAGCGTCCCCGCCATTGAGAGGACACCCTGATGGCCTCCGGTCAACACGCCGAGAACCGCCACAAAAGCGACGGCGGCGGTGCCATCATTCAGTAGACTCTCTGACTCGATCAGCAACTTCAGGCGCCCGCGTACTCCAGCCTCTTTAAATGTTGCGATCACCGACACCGGATCGGTTGCGGCAATCAGCACGCCGAAAACGATCGCGCTACCCCAATCCCACCTCAACGCAAAATGCATGCCGGTCGCCGTGGCGGCGGACGCCAGCAACACGCCGACCGTTGCCAGAAGCGCCACGACCGGAAAATCCCTCTTGAGCTCCCGCCAACTGATGAAGAGTGCCGCCTCAAAAATCAATGGCGGCAAAAAGACGGAGAAGATCAGGTCCCGCGAGAGATGCCATTGGATATGAATATGGAGAAAATAAAGACCCATCCCTGCAAATACGAGACCTGCCGTATAAGGCAAATGCAGGCGACGGGTCAACATAGCCACCAGCGCAGAGACGAACAGCAGCAATCCGAGCTGTGACACTTCGTGCATCATTTCATTAACGCAAAGTTAGGGTGCCAATTAATCTGCAGCGTACGGACTTATGCTTTCGGATACCGAGTCCGCGACATGCTCCTTGGTGATGAGACCGACCACATCAGAGGCGCTGGGCAATCCCATGGTGCGGGAGACGATGACCATGGCGGCGTTCCGCCGTGACATTTCTCCGATGACGTTGAACATGACGTCCTCTTGGTGTGCGACCGTGAAATTGGTAATTGCCACCTCGCCCAACGTCAGTCCGGTGTATGCACCTTCAAGCCCGTGACGCAACGCGGTATTGACGCGCAGTACCCCTTCAATCGCATGGCCCTGAGTAATCACCACATGGCGCATGCGGCCTCCGTGATCCGGCAGCCTCAGAAACTCGTCGAATTTCATTGCGGCAGGTAGCACCAAAATATCCTTGTCCATCACCTCGCCTGCGCGGCGCACCAGAAACATATTCGCGTGCAGCGCCTTGGGGATGAAATGGCCTCGGGCGACGAGTTTTATCGTGTAGATATTCTCATGTGAGAGCAACCGACGTATTCCAATGCTCACGGCAACGGCAATGATGAGCGGCATGACCATGTCGTAATCGCGGGTCATTTCAAAAATCATGGTAACGGCCGTCATCGCTGCGCCGGTGCCCCCGCCCACCATGGCGGCCATGCCTACGATCGCAAAGGAGGCAACACTGATGTCGGGCGACGGATAAACCACATGAACCAAGGCGCCGAAAGCACCGCCAAGCGTGGCGCCCATGAATAGAGAGGGTGAAAAAATTCCGCCGGAGGAGCCCGACCCGAGACTCAAGGTCGTCGCGAGAAGCTTCGAGAAAAAAAGCACCGCAAGCAGCGGCGCCGCACGGAGTCCGCCCAGCAGGATGTCTTGAATCGTTGCGTAACCCACGCCGTCCACATAATATTCGCCAGCAAAGCGAAATAGCGCGTAGATCAATGTTCCGACCAAGGCCATGCCGGCCGCGTGGCGCAAATAGGGATTGAGGATTCGGTGGAATGTCGCTTCCATGGCATGGAGCCCACGAATGAACCCGGTGGCGGCCAAGCCGATGGCTGCGCCTAGCGCCGCATAAAGCAAGAGTGCAAAGAGGGGTGCGGGATGGTCCGCCACCGCGGTTATCGGCGGCATATCGAACGCAGGCCTGAGACCAATGAATAATCGGGCGATGAATGTCGCGGTGCCGGTCGCCAGTGCAACCGGCAAAAACGTGCGCACACTGACCTCCGGTAGCATCAACTCGATTGCGAACATGACTCCGCCGATCGGCGTGTTGAATGTCGCCGCAATGCCGGCGCCCGCGCCGGCCGCCACAAGCGTGATCCGTTGCCAGGCTTCCATCTTGATGAGTTGACCAAAGGTCGAACCGAGCGATGCGCCGATCTGGATGATCGGGCCCTCACGGCCCACCGCCGCGCCGCTGCCAATCGACAAAGCCGACGCCAATGACTTCACGCAGGCAACCACCGGCCGGATACGTCCTTCCTTGTAGAAAATCGCGTCCATCACCTCGGGCACGCCATGTCCACGCGCTTCGGGCGCGAAATTCTCCACGAGAAATACCACGCCCATGCCCCCGATCACGGGAACTAGAATGACGAATGCGCCCCACGGACTTGCCGGTGTGTACACATTTGCGTCGTAAGAGACGGAAAATTGGCCAAGGAAGAGCAAGTTGTGAACAAAGCCGATCAATCCGCGAAAAAGGAGAGATCCGAATCCCGTGATCACGCCGACCACGATTGCGATCAATGAAAGATAAAGAAGTCCGCGGCTCGTGGGCTCGATATTCATTCAATGCGACCTCTGTCGTTGTCCGTTTGTGTGTCAACTTCGGGGGCTCAATTGCGCCGGCCGCAAAATCATGGTTGCAGGCTGCCGCCGCCGATGGTCGCGGATTGGATGATACCTATTTCCCGCGTCCCGGCAATTCGAGTTTCAGCGGCGCCGCCGCCTTATGTCGGTATCTCAATGGAACTTTTCGATACAGCGTGCATCGAATATAACCCAGAGGAGGCCTTCCGAGGCTGCTGCGGGTGATGCGGCATCGAGGTGGGCGTGCTGTGCTGCAGGGCTTGAGGGGGCATTTCCATGAACCGACATGCCGTCATCTATGTTGTCTGCATGGTCATCGTACTTGTCGCATGCAATTCCGCGCAGAGCGACTGGAACAGGGCAAGCGCCTCCAACACGCTGACCGGTTACCAAAGTTTCCTGCACAAGCACCCAAACGATGATCACGCCGCGGACGCCCGTCGGCGGATTGCCGCGATCGAGGATGATGGCGACTGGAAAACGGCGCGATCCGCCAATACGGAACAGAGTTACACAGATTATCTCGACAAGCATGCAACCGGGGCCCACGTCTCGGACGCTCGCACGGAGTTGACGGCGTTGGAACGGGCTGCTGATTGGAAGTCCGCGCAGGACGTGGGAACGGTTGCCGCTCTGCAATCGTTTCTGCAGAAATATCCGCAGGGCGCCGAGTCCGACGCGGCGAAGCAGAAACTCGCGGCCCTCGCGGGTTACCGGGTGCAACTCGGCGAGGCCGCAACGCAGGCCGCAGCCGAACGCGAGCGCCGGCTGGTTCAGCAGCACTTCGGCAAAGTGATTCACGAGGTCACAGTGGCGCCGCCGGCACCGCCGGACACCCGATACCGCGTGCTCTCCGGCGCCATGAGCAAGGACGCGGCGTCGACCGCGTGCGCGGCTCTGAAGCGAGCCCATGAAGGCTGCGAGGTCGTGTCGGCCACCTGATGACCACGGTGTGGTGGCGTTGAATCGGAGGCGCCCATGAACGCGTGTGATACGCTGCTCACTGTCGCGTAAATATCATCCTCCCGCCGTACTTTGAATGTAGGATCGGATCGTGACCGGTTCGAGCCGCCGCGATGGCTCGCCATGATTCACACCGATTGTCTCAACCATCCGCTAGGTCGCGAACATGCACGATAATGTCTAGATTCCACTGCTGGCTGGCTGCGGCGTCCATGACGGCCGCGGCGGCGTGCACGACTGCCCAGGCAGCGCCGTTCGATCTCGCGGGGCCCTCCATCCAGGTCACCGTCGCGCGCGGCAAAACCACCTTGCCGATTTCGGAGGTGCCCAATCTGGAGCCGGGCGACCGCTTGTGGATCAAGGCGCAAATGCCCCCCACCCAGTCCGAGCATTACCTGCTGGTCGCCGCATTCCTGCGCGGAGCCACCGATCCTCCGCCCGCAGATTGGTTTTTCCGCAACGAGACCTGGAATCGCAAGACCGCGCCCCAGGGCATGACAATTACGGTGCCGGCGGATGCCCAGCAGGCGCTGCTGTTCCTGGCGCCCGAGACCAGCGGCGATTTTAGGACGCTGGTGGACGCCGTGCGCGGCCGCCCTGGCGCCTTCGTGCGGGCCTCGCAGGACCTGAACCAGGCGACCCTGGACCGATCCCGGCTGCTCAGCTACCTCGCCGCGGTCGCCGCGCTCGATCAGGGCACTCCCGCCGATCTCAAGAACGCCGCCCCGCTGCTCGCGCGAAGCCTGGCGATCAAGGTGGACGAAAAGTGCCTCGATCGGATTCCTGAACTGCGCGCGGCCTGTCTCACGGAGGGTCAGGACGCGCTCATTCTGAACGACGGGCACAGCACCTCGATCGTCGAGGCGCTTACCTCCGGGCCTGCCAGCGATCTGGCCATGGAGGCGAGCTCCGCGCCGCAGCTGAACTATGGCTATTACAGCCCGTACCTCGCCTCGGTATTCGACATCGCGCGCATCTTCGACTCCTTCCACACGGCGCATTATCAATACATTCCCGCACTCGGCTGGCCTCATGGCGATCAGCTGACGCTCACCCTCAATACGCCGCCGTCCTTTCACAATCCGAAGTCGGTGCTGGTCGCCGCCCTTCCGGCGGTCGAAAAGGCCAGGCTGCCGCCGCTGCGTGCGGTGGACCCCAAGGAGGTTTACTGCGCAAGTAGAACCTCGCCGGTCTTTCCCGTGGAGGGCGCGCCGCTGGTGTTCTCCACAACGTTTGCCCACGACATGGTGCTGCGGCTCACGGGAAGGGACGGCAAGACGGTTGATTTGCCCGCCAGGGCCGACGCGCAGCGCGGGGGATTCATCGCCGATACGTCGGGCTTGGCGACGGCCTCGCTCGGCGACGCCCTGCAGGGGTCGTTACGCGGTTACTGGGGATTCGACGAGTATGCCGGACCCAGCTTTCAACTCGTGAATGCCCACGCGCAGGACTGGGCGTTGGCCTCGGGCGACGAGGGGTCTTTGATCGCCGGCCGCGAGGACGTCGTCCACCTTCGCGCGGGCAGCGTCAGCTGCATCGAGCGGGTCCTGCTGACGGATCCGGCGGGCAAAGAGATGACGACCGAGTGGAAGGCGGTGAAGCCCAACGAGGTGGAACTGAAACTGCCGCTGCAGGACTCAAAACCGGGTGCTCTGACGCTCTTGGTCAGCGAATACGGCGCCGGTCAGCCGCAATCCATGCCGCTGCAGATTTTCGCCGATGCGGGACACCGCGATCAATTCTCGCTGCATGCGGGGGACGCGGAGGGCATCCTCAAGGGCAGTCGGCTGGATGAAGTCGACAGCCTGACGTTGAAAGGCGTCCGCTTCGTGCCGGGGCCCGCTAATCCCGGGGGCCGCGGCGACGAGCTTGCGATGCTGGCCGCCGATGCATCCTCGATTTCCAGCTTGCGGGAAGGCGATGCGGCGATGGCGCGGATTACCCTGAAGGACGGGCGGGTTTTCGACGTGAAGTCGATGGTGACCGCGCCGCGCCCCCGCGTCACGCTGATCGGCAAGAGCATCCACCTGACCCCGGCCGCCGAGGGCGCTCACATTCAGTTGACCGATCCGGACGAACTGCCCCAGGGCGCCGAATTGACTTTCTCGCTGCGCAGTCAGGCCGCCCAGCCTTTTGCGCGCGACATGAAAATCGAGGTCTCCTCGGACGATGAATCCTTCTCCGCCACGCTGAGCCGCGACAACGCCGGGCTCGTATTCGCGGATCCGTTGGTTGCCGTGGCGAAGCTCGATCCCGCGACCGCATTCGGGTCCTCGGCCTTCGGCGCGTTGAAGTTTCGCGTCGCGACCGCGAGCGCCACGAGCGACTGGCAACCGCTCGCCATTCTCGTCCGCTTGCCCGTGTTGACGGACCTCGCGTGTCCGTCGGACCCCGACCTCGCCTGCAAGCTGTCGGGCGGCAACCTGTTCCTGGTCGACTCGGTGGCGAGCACCGCGCAATTCGACCACCCCGTGCAGGTTCCGGACGGGTTTCCCGGCGACGCCCTGCCCGTTCCGCCCCCCGACGGGGGCCGGCTCTACGTGAAGCTGCGCGATGATCCGAAGGTCATCAACTTGGCGCAAATGACGGCTCGGCAGCTGCCGCCGGCGGCCGCGCAACCCATGCCGCCGGCTCCGTCAGTCGTGCAACCCGTGGCGCCCCCGCCCGCGGTCTCGCAACCCGCAGCAACGCCGTACTCGCCCGCCGGGAAATCCGCCGCCGTCGCGTCCAATCCAGCCGTACCGTCCCCTTAGCCATGCCCGTCACGGGCGGCACGCAGAACGTACTCAACGACGTCGTTCGCCATGCGCCGATCCATGCGGGCGTGACCGAACAGGGTGCGAAAGTAGAATGGCGCCGTCAGCATGTCGAGCAACAGCTCCAGATCCAGATCGCCGGCAATGTCCCCGCGCGCCCGGGCTCGAGTCAACGCCGCGCGCATCGATTGCCGGCGCACGTCGAGAACTTTTGCCCGAATGACGGCGGCGAGTTCGGAATCCCGGGCCATGTCGCTCACCAGCGACGCCAGGGCCAATCCGACCGGGCCCGAAAAGGCCCGCTGCAGCGACTTGACGACGGCCATGAGATCGTCCTTCGTGCTGCCTGTGTCGGCGGCCGGGTTCTCGCCCATTTCCGTGACGACTGCGTCCGCGACCAGATGCTGCTTCGTGGGCCACCGCCGGTAAATGCTGGTCCTCGGCACGTCGGCGCGAGCGGCGATCGCCTTGATGCTGATGGCCCTATACCCGCCGTCGCGCAACAGCGCGAGCACCGCCTTCTTGATGGCGGCATCGACGCGGGGCTCGCGGGGCCGCCCTTTTTTGATGGTTGGATTCATGGGCCAGGCTTCATTGTAATGGAAGCCTGGGCCGATTTTATCCTTTGGGCGGCGCGCCTGCAGGGCGCGCAAGCGCCTAGAACTTGAGCAATATGCCAAACGACAACATGGCCTCCGCCTTGCGAAGATCGGGGAACCACACGCCGCCCTGGCCCGCGCAGGCGGTTTGTGCTTGCGCTACGGTGCCGCCGGTCACCCCGTTGACCCCCGAAGAGACGCCCGAATTGCAGGCGAAGTCTTGAGGGGAGCCATTGTTGCCACCCGGGGGCGTGACGCCACCAGGGCCCGCGAAATACGGGACAGTCGAATGGCGAAACCCTGCTTCGGTCCACCACGTCACCCATTCGCTGGGCATGTACTGAAAATTGAGCGTGGTATCCCATTGAAACAGCGGCTGCCCGGCAGTCTCCGAGAAGTAGGGCGTCCCGGTGGATGCCGTCGCCCCGTTGATCGGGGGCAGCAAGGTTAGATAGCGGCCGGGGTTGTTCATCGAACCGCCGCCGATCGTCACTGCATAGCGGTCTTCGTTGAACCAGTACCGATCGTAGAGCATCCACCCCAGGAAGGCGCTCTTGTTGGGGCCGCTGGAACAGCCGATACCGCCGCCGTATTGGCAACCGGCGTCCAAGGTCAGGGAGAACGCCGCCTTGGACAACCCGTGACCGTTCATCTTGTTCTCGTAATACTTCACCTCGATGCTGTCGTCGGTGTGAATCCGGGTGGTGCGCTGAAGCGGATTGCCCGGCGTATTCGCGAGGTTGTCCTGGCCAATGCCGTAATTATTGAAGACCAGCTTGAGATTTTCATTCGGCAACCACAGGATCTGGCCCCCGACGCCCGGGTGGGTGTTGAACTTGGCGTAGGAAGCCCATCCATTGATGATCCACGGCTCGATCTTCAGCTTGTTGGTGGGAAACCACTGGATTCGAACTCCATTGAATACCCAAGGCGTGTTGGAGGATACATAGGAGGGCTGATACGTCCAGTTGTCGTAGTTGTAGAAGCTGAACAGTCCGATGTACGAGGCGAAGATTCCGGCGTCGACATTGAGTCCGTGGTTCACGTCCCAGTGATAACCGAGGTTCGCCTCCGAGATATAGCGGTAGGCATCCTGAAGGTCCCACTGGCCGACGCCGCCGATGGCGCCTGAGCTGGCGTCGTTGCGCGGGATGGTCGTTGAAAATAGGCCCCACATGGTCAGGACGCGGGCTTTCGCGTTCTCCCAGTGAAAATCTCCGCCCACACTCACCTGTTCCAGCTGCACCTCGTTGGAGCGAAATTCCTCCGTCGACCCGACGATCGTGTGATCCGACGGATGATTGAAATCATCGACATAGTAAGCATCCAGGCGAATGTCCGGCGTGAAAAATTTCGTGTCGACCGCCGGCGCGTGGTTGCGCGGGCTGCCGTTGAGCCAGGTGAAATCGGCATACGCAAAGGGTGTGTCGTTGTCGACTTCAGGGGCCGCATCCGGCGCTTGCAGCCCAAGAGGCACAGTAGCAAGCCCCGCAGCGGGCGCTCGGGTTGCCGCTAGAGCAGGCGCCGCTGTGGGCCCGCTGGCGGCAGGGCCTCCTACGAGAGCCGGTGCTTTCTCGGGAACGTTCATCACAAGGTCGTATCGGGTCGCCGTATTGGCGGCGACTACCACCGTGGCCACCACGTTCGGGGAGCCCTCCACGTGGGAGGTGATGGTCCACTTCCCGGGCGGCAGATCGGAGATCGAATAACTGCCATCGACCCCGGACAGGACTGCGCGAAAACTGCCGCCCTCCGCACGCACCGCGGTCACCGCCGCCCGCGGCACAGGGAGATTATCGGCGTTCGTGACAATTCCGATGATCGCGCCGGGCGAGGCTTCCGAGATTGCCATGGACGGAGCCACGTCGGCCACTGCGACCGATGCAGCCGCGGATAGAACGCCCCCAAGAATAATGATGCTTGTTGCGCGCGCGGCTGCAACGAGCCTTGAAGTCCCAAAGTTCATCGCCTCTCGTCTCCCTAGCGGACCCGTGTGATCAAAACGCGACTATGGCGTTGACCGCCATACGACTGACAATGAGTGTGCCGAAAGACGTGTGAAAAAGTTGTCAAAAATTCGGGCCGGAGAGGGAACCCATCGTGTACCTGACACCGACCTGGAAGAAATCTGGTCGCATGCTACTCTCCATAAATCAACTGGCGCGCGATCTGGGGGACTCCAAATGCAGTGGCACGATGTACAGCGCACAGCAATGCCCATGATATATCTCTCGTGCTTGGCCTTCTCCTGCGTAAGCGCCGCATTGATTGGTTGTCCTGCGCTGTCTTATGCCCAAACACCCGCATCGTCGCCGTCCACCGAGCCAATGACTCCGGAACAGTTGAAGCAGCGGGGCGCGCAGCTTCGCGCTGACATTGACTTAACCTACAAGCAGCTCAGAGCGTCGAAATCACTGAAAAATACGGTGCACGATGGAAACGATGTCACTGCAATTGTGCTGCAATACATCCCTATTGGTACGCCATTCGACGACGCGGAGGCAATCTTCAGGGCGGCCGGCTGCACGTTTGGGCTGCAGCAGGGACACATAGTCGCGAGGACTCACATGAGGGACGGCTTTTTCCAATCGAAACACGCATTCGCCGCTGATTTGGTGCCGCAGACTCAGGGGAACCTTCCATTAGTGCATGAAATTTATGCAAGGATTTATCTTGAGTATCTGCCCAACGCGAACAACCGATAGTTGTATCACACAAGGAGTTTCCTAATGGCCAAGGTTCTTGTTCTTTACTATTCGTCGTACGGACATCTCGAGCAAATGGCGGCCCAAGTGGCCGCAGGGGCCCGGGAGGCTGGAGCCACAGTCGATCTAAAGCGGGTTCCGGAGACCGTTCCAGATCAGGTTGCGAAGGCGTCCCACTTCAAGCTTGACCAGGCCGCCCCGGTCGCATCGATCGCAGACCTCGAGTTCTACGATGCAATCATCGTCGGCGCACCCACCCGCTTCGGACGGATGGCGTCGCAATTGGCTGCGTTTTTGGACCAAGCCGGCGGCCTTTGGGTCCGCGGCGCATTGAACGGCAAGGTCGGCGGCGCCTTCACATCGACTGCCACCCAGCATGGCGGCCAAGAAGTCACGCTGTTTTCCATTCTTACCAATCTAATGCACTTCGGATTGATCACGGTTGGGCTGCCCTACAGCTTTCAGGGCCAGATGCGAGTGGACGAGATCACGGGGGGGAGCCCATACGGCGCCACCACGGTCGCCGGTGCTGACGGCTCACGGCAGCCATCGGCGAACGAACTCGCCGGCGCCCGATTCCAGGGCAAGCACATCGCAGAGATCGCGGTGAAACTATGCGGCTGACGCAGGTGAATGCCGAGACCCGAATCGATGCGAAATCATTCCAATCAACCAATGAATCATTGGGAGCTCGGTCGCGCCGTCAGGACAAACCGCTACATTTGGCAGGTTTCGGTAAGCACGCCTATCATCGACGTCCGTGAACCGAATTCAGGCGATGGACAACAACGTTCCAGCCGCAGCGAATTCATCACCACGAGCACGCTCGAGCCGGCCATGATGGCCGCCGCCCCGATGGGCGCCAACATTCCGCACGCGGCAAGACAGAGCGCGATAAGATTGTAGCCGAATGCCCATAGCAGATTCATGAGGATCGTCGCGCGCACGGTACGCGCTACACCGATGACCCAGGGAAGGAGCGAAAGTCCATCCCGTGGCAAGACGACGCTGGCCGTCTCGCGGGCGAGATCGGTGGCTGAGCCCACCGCGATACCGACATCGGCCGCGGCCAGGACCGGCCCGTCATTGAGACCATCGCCCACCATGGCGACCCGCGTACCGTGCTCCCGCAGTCGATCGAGGGCGGCGCCTTTCGCTTCGGGCGACAGGCCGGCCTCCACGTGGGCAATGCCGACCCCGCCGGCGACACGCTCAGCCGGCGCAGGACGATCGCCCGTCAGCAGCACCAGACGCAGACCCATACCTCGAAGCGCTTCGAGCGTCGACCGCGCCTCAGCCAGCGGTGTATCATCCAGCGCCAGCACCGCCTGCACCCGCTCGCTGCGGCCCACATACACGAGAGAATGGCCGCTCGCCTCCAGCCCTCGAGAATGCTCGGCCAGCGCCTCGGGCAATGTCCACGCCAGATCTTGCATGAAGGTGAGACTTCCCGCCGCTACGGCCTGACCCGCAGCGCAACCCCGAACGCCCCGGCCCGGAATCGCCCGTACCTCCTGAACGTCCACGGGCGCGATCTTTCGCGCGGCCGCCGCATCGACGATCCCGCGTGCAAATGCATGCTCGGAATGACGCTCGAGACCTGCCACCCATGCCAGAACCTCGTCGCCCGGGATCACTCCCTCGATGCTGACGAGACGAGGCTTACCCGAGGTCAGTGTACCGGTCTTATCGAAGGCTAGGATCCTTATGCGCGCGAGCGCCTCAAGCGCGGCAGGGTCACGAACGAGGCAGCCGTGGCGCGCGAGTCGCCCGATGCCGAGAGAGATGGCGAGCGGCGCCGCAAGACCAACCGCGCACGGACAGGCAACCACCAGCACCGCGAGCCCGGTCAGCAGTGCATGATCGAATGTCAGCCGCTGCGCCCAATACAGCGTGGTCAGTACACCAAAGAAAATCACTGCGGGGACGAAGATCCCGGCGGCACGATCGGCAACCTCCTGAGTGGGACTGCAGTGCGCCAAAGTGTCTCGCACCGATCGGCAAATCTGTGCCCATCGGGTCGAACTCGCCGAGCCGCAGCTTCGGATCAAAAGGATTCCATCGAGGTTGATGCTGCCTGCCAGGGTGGTGGATCCGACGTTTTTCGGGACAGGTCGGCTTTCGCCCGTGATCATTGCTTCGTCCGTGGCGGCTTCTCCTTCCAGTACGATGCCGTCGACCGGGATACGTTCGCCCGGCCGGACACGCACCAGCGTGCCCGCCGTCACATCCCGTACCGCGCGGCGGCTCTCTGTCCCGCCTTCCACCACCGTCGCGAATTCGCTTTCCGCCGCCAACAGCGGTTCGAGATCTCGCACCGCCCTGGCGCGTACGGCAGCCTCGAGATAGCGCCCCAGGGTGAACAGCAGAAGCACCATGGTGGCGGTATCGAAATAGACATGCGCGCGACCCTCGATCGCGGCGACCACGGAATATAGATAGGCCGCCCCCACGCCGAGCACCACGAGCCCCGAGGCGTTGACCTGCCCACGCAGCGCATGGACCCAAGTTTCGTGAAGAAACGGTCCGCCGAGGATGATGACGGCAGGGGTCGCCAGCAGGCCTAGCAGGCGCTCGATCAGCGCGAGCCGCGCGTTATCGCTTGCGAAGGCGCCCGAATAAAGAACGAGGCTGAAGAGCATGATGTTCATGGAGAGAAAGGCGCCCACGCCGAGCCGGACCAGAAGCCAAGTGGCCTCCCATTCCTCGCGACTACCGCACTTCACCAGATAGGCGATGCAACAGCCGTAGCAGCAAAACGTGCGCCTCTCACCTTTGACGGAACGCTGCAGCGGTCGCCGCCCGACGGAAATATGGCAATGGTCGCAGAGGTTAAGCGCCGGACCCTCGGCAAACGTCGGGTCGCGCGCAGTCATGTGGCCTGATGAACGTGGCCCATGACCGGTACGATGCCGCGCGCCAGAGTGATCATGCCGAGCAGCAAGAGACAGCTTCCCGCCAGTCGTACGCCGCGCAGGCGCCACGCAGGGCGCAACAGCTGGCCGATGCGACCCATTAAGAGCATCGCGGGGAAGGTGCCAAGACCGAATGCCGCCATGGACCAAATGCCGGACAGCGGAGCAGCCGTGCTCGCCGCTTTGGCCACGATGGCATAGACGAGCGGACAGGGCAGAAAGCCATTGAACACGCCGAAGGCCAGCGGCGCCGCGGCGCCGTGGGCGCTCAGCAGGCTGCGCAGCGACGTCGCGAGCGTGCTGCTGCCAAAGCCGGCGGCGACTCGTCGGGAGCCCTGGAACCAGCCGAAAAATTGCATCGCCATGACGATCATGAGTGCGCCCGAAACGATGGCCAGAAGGCGTTGTGGCAGACCGATCGGGTTGTGCGGCATGGTGACGCTGATGCCCTCGCCGGCGCACATCGCTTGCCCGAGTGCGCCCGCGAGTCCACCGAGAAAACAGTAGGTCGTGAGGCGTCCGCAGTTATACAGCAGGTGACGCAGTATGGTCGCGCCGGAGCCTCGGCCATCGCGGCCCAGCGCGCAGGCAAAGCCCCCGCACATGCCGACGCAGTGAAAGCTGCCGAGAAAGCCCGCAGCGAACAAAGGAACGTAGGACATCGTAGCAACCGCGGACGTCGCTATTTGCGCTTCACAAGATATGCCACCCAGACGAAAAAGGCGATGGTGATCGCCACCACTCCGAGGAAGGCCGCGACTTGCTGAGGGCTCGCGGTGGAGAACGAAAAGGCCGTATGTTGCAGCATGCGCCCTCCCTTGCTCAGCCGGTGTAGAGGCGGACGGCGTTCATCACGATCTCGGTGAGCAGGAAGATCAGGTTGAGAACCACAATGCCGAGAATGATTCTGGGTACAAGCATTCCTGCCTCCGTTGTCGTTCGGGTGCCAGGGTACGGATGCGGCCGGCGCGGCTAATGGAGGCGCCCCGGACCGAGCCCGCCCCAGTACACGACGATGTAATAAAGCGCCCAAAGGAAAAGAATCGCGTAGACCACTAGCAGCCAAATGGGAATGCGACCCACACGCTCCAGGATGTACCCGCCGGCATACTCCTCCAGAGGCTCGTTAGTCGTTGGATCTGTGACCTTGCCGTGTTCGCTCATGATTCATCTCCAGCTCGAAGAACCGACGCGCCGCTTCGTCCGCACCGTTGAAGGCGCCGGCCAGCACGCCCCAAATGAACAGCGACAGCGCACCCAAGCTCATCATCAACGCGATGATGTATGGACCCAGAACATCGAAGTCTTGCATATCGCTGCCCTCCGCCGGCGAGGCGCTTGCTCAATCGTTGACTGCTTCAGGACCCACCAGGGCCTTGAGTGCCTGTGGGACGTAGGCGGTGCTCTCTTGTTCTGCCAAGGCCCCCTCCTTCGGATCGTCGAGCGCCGCACGATCGGCGTCCGAAATTTTGATCGGCGTCAAATTGACGGGGTCTTTGAAGGCAGAAAGCGACAGCACGTAATAGGCCAGGGCCCAGCGGTCCGGCTCGGGGACGACATCCGCGAAGGGAGGCATCGGCGTCCCGCTGAGCCCCGTGCTCACGGTGCGGAAAACATCCTCCACTCTCGGACCGGATTTTAGCCGGCCACCTGCAAGATTGGCAGGGTGAATCGGAAACCCCGCATCGTCCGTCAGGTTCGTGGTCAGGCCCTGACCGTTGGCACTCGTGCCGTGACACACCCAACAGCCGGTCTTCTGCCACACGTCGTGGCCCTGCGCGATGAGATCGTGGGTCGGTGCGGGCGGTGGCCCGATATACAAGGGTTCGCCGGGCGGCTGCTCGACGAACCAGGCATAAGGCTTTGGGTGGTGCAGCCGGTCTACAGCCAGGTCGTACTTGATGTACTGAATGACGGCAAGGCGATCCGTGAGCGGCAGCTGGTACCAAGGGGGCATCGCCGTCCCGCGCACTCCACGGGTTATCGTACGCAAGAGATCTCCGTCCGTGGGCAGCGGCCCCTTGGTGAGCCTGAATTTGAATTCGCCCTGCGTGAAGTTGCGCGGCCGCTGGATGTACATGAAGGTTGCCGCAGGTCCATTTCCGTCGCCCTTTTCACCGTGACATCCGAGGCAGCGGCGCTCATAGACGTTCTTGCCGTAGGCAATCCATTCCGGTGAGCGCGGCAGGCTCATATCGGTGACGGCGAGCGCCTCCGGCTCGAATACGTCGCGCCACTTGCCGCGATTCGTGCCGAGTTTTTGCACATAAGCAATGAGCGCCTGCAGATCCGGCGTCTCGGCTGCGAGATGAACCGTGTCGCCGGTGAATTCATTGTTCGGCGTGAGGATGATCGGCAGTTTACCGCGCGCGGTCATGGGCACGAACAACAGCCCGGCCGGATTCGGCGTGAGGGTCACCTGCTCTTTGCTCGAAAAATTGAAGTAACGCTCCGTGGTGGCGTCTTTTTCCAGTGTGCGGTTGCCGCCCGACGTGACGATTTTCACGGGCGCCGCGGGAGTATCGAAGAGCCCGCGATACGATGCCATGATCGAATCCGGCGTGAGCATGCGGGGATTCCAGAAATGCGCCAGATGCCATTCGTCGCCATACTTCAATCCGACACGCGTCAGATCCGGGCCGATGCGGCGTGTGCCCCACAAATGCGGTACATCGAAGGCATATTCACCCGCCTCGCTAATCGGCCCCCAGCGGCGAGTCTCGCCCGTCACCGGCCGCACATACTGGCTGTGACAGTACCAGCACCCCTCGCGCAGATAGACAAGGCGTCCACGCCCCTCGAGCGGCGTATAGTCGGTGGCTCGCTTCACCATCCAATCGAGCTCACTCAGGTCGTTGCGGACGACGGCGGTGACCAGTTCGGTGCGCGCCGACGGCTCGAGGAAGGGGAGAATGCCCTGGGTGATCAATGCAAGGAAGAAGAAGCCGACCCCTGCCAGCAGAGCGACGAGGCGCGCGCTCACCGCATGGCTCCTAGGGGAGCCGGCACCTTACCCGACGCGGCGCGAACCTCGCGAACCGGCCGTGCAATCGCTGTCATCATGCAGTTGAGCACCAGCAGCGTCATTCCGGTATCCATGAGGAGGCCCGAAACGGTCCTCACGAGCCAGTAAGGACGCATCCGTGTGATGGTATCGACCCACTCGGTGCCGTTCATCCACTCGAAGCCTTGTTGCAGGCCTCCGGCCGTCAGCACCAATCCCATGGTGCTGATCCCCACGGTTATGAGCCAGAACGACCAATTGCCGAGCGTCCAAGACCACAGCTGCTCCTTTCGCCAGACGCGCGGCCAGACGTAGATCAAGCCACCCATCGCCCACACGACGAAGGTGCCGAATACCGTGAGATGCGAATGCGAGATCACGAAATCCGTGAAGTGCGTCGGCTGCTGGATCGAGCGCAGCGCCTCGGTCGATCCCTGGAAGCAACCCAACAAGTACATGAGTGCACCCATGATGAAAAACTTCGCCGGCAGGTTCCTTCCGAATGCATCCCACCGGCCCTTCACGGTGCCAAAGAAGTTCACCAGCACGGTCCACACCGGGATGATCAGCAGCATCGAGGTGATGATCGCCAATGTCTCGGCCCAATCGGCGATCGGGCTGAAGAGATAGTGGTGGATGCCCACGAAAGGATAGAAGAGCGCGAGCGACCAGAAGCCGACCAGGGACAGCTTGTGGGCGTAAATCGGATTGCGCACGGTCACCGGCAGAAAGTAGTAAATGAGCACGTAGCCTGCGGGTGTGATCCATAAACCGACGATATAATGGATATAAAGACCGTGGAACGCCGCGCTATTGATGCCGCTGATCGTATAGGGGAGGATGAAACTGCCGAGTATGAGGTTCATCGTGGTCCAGACGAAGGCGCCGATCAGATACCACAGAGAGACATAGAGCGGCGGCTCGAGCCGGCGGCCGATGGTGGTGATGAACTGTATCGTTGCGAGTATTACGACCAGCAAGATGGGAATCTCTGCCAACAGCGGGAGCTCACCCGCTTCAAGTCCGTGATTGGCACCGAGCAGCGGTATCGACACCAGCCCGGCCATCAAGGAGAGGTTCCACACCCAGGCCGCCGCCACGCCCAGTCCGCCCCAGACGACTTTCACGCCGCACAGGCGCGGCACGAGGTAATAGCATTCGCCGATGAAAAGCCCTGAAAACGCACCGAAAATGACGCCATTGACATGTACGGGGCGCAGCCTGCCGAAAGTCAGCCCAAGCGCCGGGGCGAGGTAATCCGGGTAATTGAACATGCTGGAGAGTGCCGCACCGACCGATGGTGCGGCCATGAGCCAGAACATGCCCCAATAAAGCCAGGTTCGTACCACACGCCAATCGACCAGCTCATCGAGATCGATGCCGACAAAGCGTCCATGCAAGGCACTAGTCTCTGCATTGATGGTCTGCAAGCGCCTTCTCTTTGCGTAATAGAGAGCTGACAACGCGTGCGGGAATCTTGCAGCGGCGAGCCTACGCTGTCCGATAAGATCTCGCTGCCAGATCACGAGCATTTGATGGCGCTGAATTGGCGAAAGCGGCTGTCGTCCAATTCCTACGCAGGAAGGCCGGTCCCGCCATTTCTGCCCATACGGGCTCAGTCGAACAGGCTGAGGATGCTTTGATACTTTTCGATGTAGCCGCTGTTTTCGCGGTTGTAACGCGGAATGCTGACCGCTTGCACCACAGAAGCTTGCTCGCGCCAGACGCAGGGGCAGGTGACTGCGGAGCCCGGGGTGAGCTGGCCCGCGCGGCGCAGCTCGCCAAGTTGGACGCCCATGCGATCGAGCGCGCGATAAAGCTTTGCGACGTTGCGCGGGCCGCCGTTGTAGGCGGCGACTGCAAAGATGCCGAGCACTTCCGGATTCGTGCGATAGGCGGAGCGGATTTCACCGCTCATCTGTGATAGCTCGATGTCGAGCAGGCAGACGGCCGCCTTCATTGCGTTCAGCAGGCGCGTCGCGCCGCGCTCGAAGTTTGAGTCCAGCTGCGCGCCGCTGCACCTGCGCACGACGAGCGAATAGGTGCCATTGCCGTGCCGGTTGGTGAACTGCATCGGGCCCAGCGCTTTCGCACTCGAGACGCTGTAGCGATATGCTTCCTCGCGCTTCAGACCGTACTGGCTGAGCACCTCGTCGAATGCATCTCTGCCCTTTTCGAGGAAGTCCTCGTCGTCGGTTTGTTCGATGACCGCGAGCGTCGTGATCACCTCAGCTGGTACAACGTCCGCGAGCGGCTGACCCGGAAAGGCTGCGCTCGGCACGTTCGCGTTACGAAGCTCGTCCATGGCGCGCCGTGCGGTGGCGAGCAGGAATTCCCTGCCGCCCGTGACGAAGCGCGGGTCAAAGGTATCCTTGGTATAGGGCAGGTAGACGATGGGTCGTGCCGTCGCCACCGCCTCGCGCCAGCGCTTCTTTTTGATGAGCGTGTTGTCGAATACCGGGAACTTGCGGCCGTAGACCTTCAGCTCCTCGCCGCCGCGCGAGAATGCGAACATCAGCCGCTCGGCCCCCGTGCCTTTCACGTGCCGCGCCTCGATTCCGGGTGTGAGCACGGCGAAGGGCAGTGGTCCGTGACCGGGCTTCCATTTCAGCGGCGGGCGGGGGATCTCCAAGTGAGCAATTGTCCAGTTCTTGTGCGCCTCGCTCCACAACGCGAAGGCAACCGGCCGGCCGCGCAGCACCTCACGGCCGCCCTTACCGGTGAAGACGTACTGAAGTTCCACGCCGCGCAGCTGCACCTGGCCCTCGGCAACCAAGTCGCGGATGACCAGGTGCCGCTCGCGAGCCTCCACGACCAACTCCGGCAAGTTCTCAGTCTTGGGTGGCGCCTCGCGCTGCTCCGACTCGGCGACGGCCGCCGGAACCTCGGCCTCACCCTCGTCTTTGGCTTCGCTCACGGCCATCGGAAGGTCCTGCACATCGGGTGCGGCGGCGGTTTCCGCGACCAGCGTTGGGTCGTCCACTGCCTCGACGCGACCGCCCGAGGACGCGCACGCGGAGCAGAGGAGGAAGGTCAGGAGCGGCAGCGCCGATGCCGCGCCGCGAGAGACGCGCACGGAGGAACACAGAAATATAGAAGCGGGCGGTAGGAACGACATCGTAGTCCAATGATACCGGTGAAGGGCGCGGCGCACGACTTCGAAGTGCGACGTACTTGGCAGTTTCGTTGGCGTAGCGCCAGGCGCGCGACAATGGTAGTTGGATGGGAGCCAGTCCTAACGGCCGACCGACCACTGCGTTCACGGGCCCCGTCTCAATGAGTGCGGCCTCGTGGTACCCTTTTGCTGCCTCAGCTCTGCTGCACCTTGTAATCTTTCATGACCCAACCCGGTCTATCGGGGTACGACACGCCGGAGGGGTTGCCATGCGTCACTTGCTTATGATCGGACTATTGCTCGTTGGCGACATCGCCGTCGGCGCTCCCGCTGTGGACCTCCCGTCAGACCCTGCCAAGGTCGTGCCGCTTCCGGTCGGCTCCCCAATACCGGCGGTGGTGGTCCGAAATCCAGACGGGAGCGAGCGGGGGTTCGGGCCAGGACCGCTCGCCAAGCCGACGGTTCTGATCTTCTACCGCGGCGGCTGGTGCCCGTATTGCAACCGTCACCTCGGCGAACTCAAGAAGATCGAGCCGCAGCTGCTCGGGCTCGGGTACGACTTGCTGTTCTTCAGTGCCGACCGGCCCGAGATTCTGTTCTCGAGCTTGAAAGAACCCGACATTCACTACGCACTTCTTTCTGATGCCTCGATGAGCGCCGCCCGTGCCTACCACGTCGCCTACCACCTTGACGCGGCCGCAATGGCGAAATATGGCGAATACGGTGTTGATCTCGAGGCCGCCTCCGGGCAGAAGCACCATCAATTGCCGGTGCCGGCCGCATTCATCATTGACCGCAGGGGCATTATTCGCTTCGAGTACGCAAATCCCGACTACAGGACCCGAATCACCCCAGATGAGCTCCTCGAGGCCGCGAAGGCCGTCGTAAGCGAGCGTTAGAGGGGCCGGTTACCAGGATTTCCCACCGCTCGCCATCGCTCTGCCGGGATCCTGCGGGTGTGCACTGCACAACCGCCTTCGGTGGCGACGCAGGCGCCGAGACTTCCCCCGGCGCCGAGACTTCCCCCGGTATTAGACAGCCGTCCGTTTTTTGCTGCGAGTCAGCACGCCACCCAGCGACAGTCCGCTGAGGCTCGGACACTCAGGGTTGGGGGTGGTATCGCGAACCACCCCCAACTTTTCCATTCACTCAGTTCATCTCGACTACAGCTCTTTACTAGTGGCAGCAGGTGTTAGAGGCCCAGACTGCCGCCGTCGCTCCATCCGGTTCAATCCAGTAGATGACGAGGTTGCCATCGTTCTGTAGATCAAGGTAACCGTCTTCGAATCCTTCGGTTCCGCTATTCCATACTGCGCCCTCGCCGCTGTTGTAGAGAACGAGGTTGCCATCTGCCTGCAGGACCATCCAGGCGACGTCTTGTCCGACGGTACCCGTCGACCACAGTGCCGTGCTTCCCTCGTAAAGAACCAAGTTGCTGTCGGTCTGCATGGCCAAGGTGAAGCGCCCATCGCAGGAGTGGAAGCTCTGTCCCGGGGTCAAACCTTGGCCGGCCACTATCACGCCGCATCCACTGGGCGTCACCGGAGCTGAAAAAGGATCAGCCTCGGCGAACCTAATGCGCGGAAAAAGCCCATTTCCGGTGAGCACCTTACACGGGCCCACCAGGTTCAGGTTATTGCTCTCTCCGGTGGTGCCCTCACCTTTATGACACGCCGGCGCAGTGCCGGTTCCATCATTCACCTGCAGCAACTGGACGAAACTGGTGCCGAAGTTGAACGACGCTTGCGAGCCGCCGCCATCGCCGAAGATTCCGAACTCCGTCTTGTCCCAAACCGAGGAAATATCAAGCTCGCTGTCGGCATCGCACGCGTCCCATCCCGCACCGGTATTGTCGTACACCGCGACACAATCTGTGCCGCCGGCGTGCGCCGCGGCATGCAACGACAAGTTCGCGAGATCGGTAACCGGAAAATCCGGGGGGCTTCCCACATTGCCATTGACAAAGCAACTCGTGCCGAACTGGTTCCAGGCCGAGTGTTGGGGGCAGGTGCCATAGTCGAGCAGCCAATACTGGATGTACACCTCGGCATCACCGCCGTTCGTGTCATAAATGAACTGCTGCCAGACATGACAGGTTTTCAGATTGCCGCATGCAGCCGTGACCCCCCACTCGTTCGTATTGATCTGCAGCTCGTATTCGTTCGAACCGAGGTTGCCCTGATCGCCGTATTCTTGAACGCCAACACTCTGTTCGGATTGGATCCCCGAGACATCCAGGAAACTTCCACCCGCCCAGAAGGTTTTTTCCGTCGTCTGGGCGACATAGTCATCTCCGTTGCCGACCAGGTCAGGTACCGCGCCCGCGGTTGCGGGGTGTACCGTATGAGCGCGCGGGTGTGAGGTCGAGCAAGGAACCCTCTCGCGAACGAGGCTGGGATACGACTCATGAAAGCACCCTGCTTCCTGCGGGGGGCTTTGCGACATGGTTGCGCGCCAATTCTCGAGCGCGGCCGGATCCGGGAGGGATGCACCGCCAGTATTTGCCCAAGTGGGCGCAGCGGCGGCGACTGCAAGTCCCGCCGCAACCAGGGCGCGTCTGAGAAAGGCGCGCGAAGGTTCGGTGCAGGACTGCTTCGGGGTTACCGAGGATGGATATTTCATGTCGGCGATCTCCTAAATGATTGAGCCATTGGTCATGAGGTTTGCGCGAACTCAGCGGCTGATCGCGCTCTCAGGGACCAATGCGAAGCCCGGGGTCAAATCACCTCACGACGGCGAAAAAATACCGGTCATTCGGGCGATTACCCGATCGCGGCAGGGGACAGGGACTACGACAAAACGGGGGCTGAGACCGGCATCATCCGGGTGGCAATCCGCAATTGACGGGGACGTAGAGTGCAGTGCTAAGTCTTTCCGGCGACGGCGATCGGGAAGTCCGGCACGCCACTCGGTGCGATGCTCACTGGCGATTGCCTGCCTCCAGTCAGCTCCTTTACGCGCTCGGCGACGTAGTAGTCGAGACCTTTGAGCGTGATTCGCCCGGTCTTTTGATAGTCGGCCTTTCCGCCGAGGCCCTCGACCACTGCCTTGGTAAATGCACCATTGCCCCAAGCCGGGTCCTCCAGCGAGAACTGCCGACCGGTCGATGCCGTGAACACGATGACGCCGTTCTCAGCGGACGCCAGGTCGCTCACAAAGGCGTTGACGTCGTTGTCGATGCTGCGCGTCTTTGCCGTACCGAGCGCATTTCCAGAGTGGCAGGTGTCGACGAAGAAGACCGCCTTGCCGGCAAGGCTGCTCAGCGTGTCACGGATGTCCGTCTGTGGAACACCCGTGCGCAGCAGCTTCTCAGGGTCGGCGTTGTACGGCATGAAGTAATACTTTCCGGTGCTGTCATTCATGCCATGGCCAGCGAGAAACATCATGCCGACGTCGCGTGCGGTGACCTGATGCTGCAGCCACTCGAGTCCGTCGAGGACATTGTCCTTCGTGGCATCGGCGTCCGTCAGGATGCGCAATTGGACGTCCGCGTAGAGTTCGCCCTTCTGCGTCAGCAGCACGTTGGCGAAATCCCGCGCGTCCTTCGCCGGAAGGCCGAGGTTGAACGACGGATTGGCGTATTTCGCAACGCCGACCGCAAGTATGTAGAGCTTGGGTTTATACATTTCCTCCTGCGCCGGCGCAGACTTTGCGCCGGACCGCACAACGCGCAGGGAGGCCGGTGTCGACACGCCGTTCTTGTTCTCGGCAAAAAGCTGAATCTCGCTGTTCTGTTCGTGAACCGCAATCACGACGTCGCCCGTATCGCCACCTCCGACCCGCGTCAGGCCCCGGAAGTCGGGCAGGTTCACCGGCAGCCCGTTGATTCGCGCCCGTAGCCCGGTCACCGGTGCGTCCGGCGGAGTACGCGTCGTATAGCGGACCGTCACGCTGTCGTTCAGAACCGGCGATCCGTCCTGCGGCGACTGGATTTCAACGACCGGTGGCAGCAGCGTCTGAACGCTGGTCGAGCTGGCGTCCGACCGGCGGCCGTTCTCGGCATTCGCGAGACGCAGCGCTTCGGCCTCCGTGGCGCTGCTGAGCGCGCGCGCGACGACATCCGGGCGATTAAACCGGCTCCGCAGCCGTGACGCCGGGAAAAAATCGGCGGCGGCGGCCCGTCCGTGATTGATATGCCAACCAATCAGGTCTTCGCCCCCGGGTGAGGCCTGATAGTAGCCCGAAGGCGTCCACGCCACCCAGCGCTTCCGGTCGGCATGTGGAAAAAATGCGAGCTTCTCGCGGCCGTCGCGGATGTCGTACCAGCGAATCGTGCCGTCAGCGAGGGCGGCGACGACCCATTGGCCGTCTCCGCTCACATTGACGGCCCAGGCGGCACTCAACGTGTCCGCACGCCAGAGCTGTGCGCCGCTGCCGTCGTAGAGGTAGACCGACCAGTCAGCGCCGAGAGCAAACCGCTGATCATGGGGTGTGATGGCCACACTCCGAGATATCTCACCCGGTAGCAGGGTCAACGAGCGGCCGTTGAGCTGGGGGGGCCTGTCATTGCGCCACTGCGCGAGTGCTATGCCCGGCCCGCTGGTACGTGGCGCGGCAAGAGGCGCCAATGTCGTGTCGTCGGGTTCGAGGCCCCGGTCGAGATCGAATCGAGCGGGTGCCGTACCGCCATTCTTGAACGAGAAACGCACGGCACGGCCATCGTCAGAGACCAGGAATCCACTCGCAAAGTCGCGCAGGTCCGCCGTCGGCGCGGCGATGGAGTGCTTCCGCTGCCCGTTTGCATCAAGGACGCCCCAGTCCGGCTGGCCGCTCGCGTACACCAGTGAGCCTTGAGGGAGGGGGCGCAGATCCATCACCGTGTCGGTGGCGGCCAGCGCATCTCTCGGCGCGGCTTGGCCCGCCTGCGGCCACTGGCGGATGATTCGGATGCCCTGCTGCTGCAACGATCCCGCGGCGTACAGGAACTGGCCGTCGAGTGACCAGACCACGGAGGTAAGGTCCGCCTCCATAGGTCCTGGACTCTGCGGAGCGTAACGCAAGGCGAGCGTGCCGGAGTCCACTACATTGACGGAAATGCTGTCCGAAAATCCCACCGCGATCAGCCGGCCATCGGGAGAGAAACGCACCCCGTAAGGCCGCTTGCCGCCGGGCGCCGCGACCTTGACCGCCAAATGCAGTCCGGACTTGTCCATCCGGTAAAGCCTGACGTAGCCATCGTCGCTGCTGGTGACCATGCGCCCGTCGCGGCTGAAATCGACGGCATAGCTGCTCTCTCCATAGTCCGTATCCTGGGCAACCAGGTCCCCGCTGTCCGCCTTGAACACTCGGACACCGCTGGCACCGGCGAGAGTCGCGGCGAGATAGCGGCCGTCGGGTGAGTACGCGAGGCCAAAGATGACGGCGGGCAGACCCTCGATGCGCCTCAGCATTCGGCCCGTCGCGCGGTCGAACAGGAGTATCGCCTGGCCTGCGGCGGCGAGGTCGGGCTGGCCATCGTTGAACTGTGTCCAGCCGCCGAGGGCGACCACTTCGCCGTCCGGCGAGATGGCAACGCAGTATAGTTTCCCTTCCTCATTCGTCCCGATCGGCGGGCGTATGACATTCTTTAGGCGGCCGGTGGCGAGATCCCAGACCCGTGCGGTCTTGTCATGCGAGGCAGTGACCAGCCAGCGCGACCGCGCGTCGACCGCAATATGAAAGATGGGGCCGGTGTGCATTCCGGCGTCGATGCGAAGGATCGGATCGGTAGGGGGCTCGGCACCCTGAACGACGAATGCCCAAAGCAGGCAAGCGGCACAAATGAGTCGTTGCATGTGAGCGTCCTCAATGATCGGCGCGTTGCTGCCGGGATGTGCCGCGCCGGGCTTAAGTCGCCGCGCTCTTCGGCGTGTACGTCTGCTCGCTCCGGGCGCTCCAGTGGTACAGGTTCTCGTCCCCACAATGAGGGCACTGGATCGCGGTCAATTGATCGTCGAACGCCGTCGACGCCTTGCCGTCCGCTGCGGTGGCCGCAAGCGCAATGACCATCCCGCACGCGCGGTTCTTGCAGAGCCAGCCGACGTAAGCCTCGCCCGGCGTCATTTGCCTCTGCAACCTCACTTCCACGTGGCGCAAAGGCGCCGACGCGGCGGGTTTGTGGGAGGGCGTACCGCGGCTCTTCGTAGGACGTTTGATCGCCATGGCTGCCTCTCCGGTGATGCAACAGGGAAGAGCCTACCGCGGCTGCGCCGACTCTGCCAGCACCAAATCGCCTTTGGATGGCGAGGCTCTCCCGCGCCCGCCAGACGATGATCTCGCGGTTGGTGACGAACGTGGGTCGAGTTCGCGGCCCGGGCGCCCCCCCCCAGGTCCACGGCCCTCAGGTCGCCGTCGCCGGCTTCCCGCCCGGGGCCGGCGGCCGGAAGAGGTTCAGACTCGAAAAGGCGCGTACCGCCGCATCGATTTCCGCTCGTTTGAAGGCGACAAGGTGCACCGACTGGGGGTCGAGATAGAAAGTCATCGCAAGGGCCTTGTGCCGGTCGGTCGGGTCGGTTGTCAGGGCCGCCTCCAGCGCGTAGCTCCACGAATACCAGGGCTCGACTTTCTCCCGGCTCTTCGCCCAGTCGACGGCAACCTTGCGGATATCGGCATTCGCCGTCATTCGATAGAGCGCCTCACAAATGTCGCCATACGCATAGGGCGCCAACACGACCCGTTCGTCGTCGAGCGGCCGGCGATACCGCGCCACGGCCAGCGACTCCAGCGAGCCGCCGATCTTGCCGGCCCCGGCTTGCAGCACCGCTCTGGCAAGGTGGTAATCCAAGCGTTGATCGCCGGGACTGAATCGATCCAAGATTGTCTGGATCTCTCCGGGGTCGGCACCTGCCCTCGCGCTCGCCAGCGCATAATAAGGGAGCATGTACGACGAGGCGGGCGAGGCCATGTCGTACAAGGTTCCGGCTTCGCCGAATATCCGCCGCGCCTGGGCAAAGTCGCCCAGCTTGATCGCGCGGTATGCCGCCACAAAATACGCCTGACCGGAGCGCACGCGATGCTTGGGGCCTCCATGTTCGAAGACGCCCATGGGCAGCACGCCCTCCGGTGTCATCGCGCCGGCCGGTCCGAGTATTTGTTGGTCCCGGCCGTCCGCATCCGGGCGCACGACGCTGTGCGCGCCATTGTCGAATTGCCATGTCGGCCGATCGAAATCCGCAATCGCGTCAGCCAGGTCGGCGGAGGGAATCCGATCCATCGTCCCAAATCGCGTCAGATAGGTCGTCGCGTAGCTCATGTGATTGCCGGCGTTCCGGAATTCGGGCTGTGCCACCCACTGACGGATCTCGCCCTCGGACTTGCCGGCCATGTGATGGCCGACCAAAGCGGTATCCCAGATCTGAGGCTCCGGCAATTCCCGCACCAGGTTGTTGAATCCCGCCCATGCGTCGGCCGAGTGCTGCATGGCATGGAGCATGCCGAGATAGTCCCGAAACGCTCGCGGATCGCTGTAGCGTTGCGCGCGCTGCAGCGCACTGCGCATTGCCCCACTGATGTTGCCGCCGAGCAATTGCAGTCGCATCGTAGACTGCATTTCGCTGCCGGCTCCGGAATTCTGGCTCGCCGAGATGGTCAGAAACTTCGTCGCTTCGGCCAGGTCGCCCGCGAAGTAGAACGGCCCCGCCATGTCCGCTGCCGTGTTGGCAATCGTCACGCCATCGGTGCCCGCGCCGGAATGCAGCCCGGGGTACGACAGGAAGGTCTTGGCCGCCTGCGCCGGCTTACCCGAGGCGAGTTGCAGCTCGCCCAGGGAAATATAGGAGTTCCTGAACGTCGGGCTGGTGCGAATATTCTCACGCAGCAGTTCCTCCGCGGCCGGGACATTGCCGAGCAGGATTTCCTGATCGGCCAGCAACGTACCGCGTTCCGGGCAGCCGATGAAGCGGCCTTGGATCTGCTGCACGACGCTTGCGACCAGGGTCTTGTCCGTGTAGTTGGCACGGTCGGGTCCGATGAGGGATATTGCCGCGGCAAATTCGGAGGTCGCGTTGCTCAACGCCGCGAGTCCGTTCTCCTGCATCGTGGCGTGATTTCCGCCGTTGGCCCAGAGCATGTAGTTGGGATGGAAAGGCAGGTCCGTGTAGTAGAAATTGTCGAAGTAGCCGTATTCATGAAGGCGAAAATAAGCGCCAAGATCCATGAGCGCCCGCGAGGAAATGGCGGATTGCGTCTGTTCCCAATACATGGCATTGAATACGGACTCATAGGCGGACTTCAGTAGACCCTCGCGCTCCGCGCCGTCGGCCGAGTCGGAAGCATGGACCTCCGCCTCGCCGCGGACGACTTCGTAGTACGGATGGCCGGCGTAGATGGACCGGACGCTGTCCGCGTACGCAATCGCGTCCCGGTGCAAGCCCTGGATGTTGCCGAGGAGATTGATGCGCCTGATCAAATTGTCATGGCCCATCGCGGCGAGCAATTCCATGTAGTCGATCGGGCGGATCCTGGTCAGCGGCGGATCGCAACAGTGAGCGGCGTGTTCATTCAAGTACCTCTGCTCGTGATTGAATACCGACAGATCGACCAAGGATTGCGCCTTGTCCAAGCCGCCGACGGAAACAGCTCCGTGCAGCAGTTCCTCCAGGCTGTATCCCCGGACCGGGAGTTCTTTGTCGAGCAATTGCTTCAGCCGGCCGTTGTCGAACTCCGACCATGGATCCCGATCGGTAAACGCGCGGGCAACGAGGTAGGGCCAAACGTCTCCGGGAAGATGCAATTCCTTGACGCCGTTCAGGGCCTCGTCCCGCGAAAGCACCTTGTAGTCCGAGGCAATTCGGTTGGCATCGAGAGCCGCGATCAGTCGCTTCACCGGGTGATGCTCCTGTCCGATCCGCCGCCGCACCTCCGGTAAATTGCCGGCGAGCATGGCCTGGATCTCCTCCTCCTCGCCATCGGCCGGATTGCCCAGAATCTGGATCGCCGCGGCCCGATACCCCATCATCGCGTAGGCGCGGGCATGCAATGCCCGGTATTCCGGCGCATCGGGCGCGAGGCGCGAAGCGGCCAGCAGCGCTTTCTCGACAAATCGCTCCTTCGTCCGTTCCAGGTTGGCGGGCGTGAGTAGCCCGAACAGCAGAAACGCGTAGGCGTCGCTGGCTGGGGTGGCGTCTTCCGTCATCAATCCGAGCGGCGATGCCGGGAGCGAGTTCATTGCCGGCATGACGACAGCCGACGGGGCGGGACCGGGCTGCTGATCGATGGAAATGGCCTTCAACACATCGGGAATATGCGCGGCGAATGACTCGAATGCGGGATTCGCGTCGTCGAGCCCGATCGGCGGGATCTGATGCGGCGCGGCCGGCGTGGCCCATGTCGCGCCTTGGCCGGCATCCTTCGGCCGCAGCTGGCTGAGGATGGTGATGCTCATCTGTCCCTTGCGGTCGTGGCCCACCGCACCCCAGACGAGGCGCCGGGCGCCGGCCAGGTTCGCAACTCGATACAGCTCCTCCTCCGAATAATGGCGTTGGCCCTCTCCCAGCACCTTCTCCATCAGGAATGCATCCGCGACCTTGCCCGTCTGCGCGGCTGCGATCGCGGCGGTGAGTTCCGCGGTCATCAGGGATCGGGTCGCCCGGTCGAACGCGGCCTCTCCGTTTACCTGCAGCGGCACGACGAGCGTGTCGTATTGGCCTGCCGCCAGGATTTTTTCGTAAAAGCGTCTTTCGGTCGCGGCCCATTGGGATGCCGGGCGCGGATAGGTGAGTGGAACCGCGCGTTCGGTGGCCAGATCGACGAACTGCTTGGCCGAGACGGCATTGGCCCGGGCAATCGACTCCCTCGCCGTCTGCATCGTCCTCAGGGCGTATTCGCGCCCGAGCTCGTTGTTTCGATGCTCCTGGTAGCGCATATAGCCCAGAGTTGCGAGAGAACCGGCGAGGACCAGGATGAGACCAATCTTGAGTCTTCCCATGCTCATTGACCCCGAACATTGCAATCCGTTGCGAGCGGTAACATACCGGCCAGTTCCGCGATATTACGCTCAACGAGGCGCGCGTTGCTGCCTGGAGGAACCGGTAGCGCGGCCATCCGGGACGGCCGGGTTGGAGTCCGACCCGAAGGCCATGATCTACCCCGCGTTGTGCCTAGGCGTCGCCGCCCGGGGACGATCCGCGGCCTCGCCGGGTCCACAGCCCCGCCCGCGTAACCATGGCCACGACGGCGGCGATTGCCGCGACCCCAACCACCATGAGCGTGCCGACCGCGTTGATTTGCGGATCCAATCCCACCCGCAACCCCGAGAAGATCGCCATCGGCAGCGTGGTGTTTTCGGGACCCGCGAGAAAGCTGGACGTCACGACATCATCGAACGACAGCGTGAGGGCGAGCAGCCAGCCCGACAAAATACCGGGCGCGGCCAGGGGCACGGTAACGGTCAGCAGCACCCGCAGCGGCCGGGCGCCGAGATCCCGAGCCGCGTCTTCCAGTGCACGATCCCTGCCCGTCACGCGGGCAAAGACCACGGAGGCGACGATCGGTGCTCCGAGGGTGGCATGCGCGATCACCAAGGTGAGCATGCCCTTCCCTTCGGACCAGCCGGTCAAGGCCTCCGCACTGGCGAAGAGCATCAGGAACGCAAATCCGACCAGGATCTCGGGTGCAAAGATCGGTATGGCCAATAGCGCAATCATCAGCGCACGGCCGGGGAATCGGTCCAGGCGCGCGAGGCCGATGCCCGCGAGACCCCCAAGGACTGCGGAGATGGGCGATGACAGAAGCGCCAGGGCCAGGGAGCGGGAGGCCGCCGCGCGCAGCTCATCGTTCGCCATCAGCGCTTCGTACCATCGCAGTGAGAAGTGGATGCCGCCGCCCCCGGGCGGATCACCGCAAAAGGAGAAAAATATGATCCAGGCGATCGGAATGTACAGAAACGCAAAACCCAGCACGAGCGTTACGGTTTGCCACGGGCGTTGTCGTGGATCGCTCACAGTCCTGCGCCCACCAGCCTACCCATGGAGCGTCGGAGCAGGAGCGCGGGCGCCATGAGCAGGCCGAAGGTCACGATCGCGATGGCCGCGGCCAGCGGCCAATCGCGGTTCTGGAAGAACTCCTCCCAGAGAATTCCCCCGATCATCAGAGTGTTGCTGTTCCCGACCAGCTCGGGAATCACGTATTCGCCGACCGCCGGCACGAATACCAGAATCGCCCCCGACAAGATGCCCGGCAACGACAGCGGCAGGATGACGGTGCGGAACACATAGGCGGGCCGCGCGCCGAGGTCGGACGCCGCGGCCAGCAGATCGAGCGGCAATTTCTCGAGCACCGCGTACATCGGCAGCACGAAGAACGGCAGATAGGAATAAACCATGACCAGCAGCACCGCCGCCGGTGAATACAGGATGGCAATGGGATGATGGATCACGCCGAGCGCGAGCAGCACGGCGTTTACGGGCCCGGAGTCCCGAATCAGGCCCATCCACGCGTAGGCGCGCAATAGAAAAGAGGTCCAAAAGGGCAGCACCGCCAGCAAGACATACATGTTGCGCCGTTTCTCGGGCGAACGGGCGATCGCGAAGGCGAGCGGGAAGCCGACCAGAATGCAGCCGCCGGCCGTCAACGCCGCGTTCACGAGTCCATTCCAGAATGCAGACAAATAGAGTGGGTCGCTCGCGATCAATGAATACGCGCGCAGGCTGGCGTGAATCGCGAGGCGCCCGTGCTCCAGGGAAAGCAGGGGTGCAATGGGCGGGATCGAATCGGCAATGGCGTGGACGGACAGGCCGGCGACGGAAATGAGCGGCAAGGCCAGGAACGCCAGCAACCAGGCGAAGGGTATGGCGATGGTCAGCCGGTCCACCAGCGTCAGGCCCCGGGCTTTCATGTTCGGAGCACCACGGCGGCCTCCGGCGGAAAGCCGATGTAGACCGCGGCGCCCGGCGCCAATGCGCCGGCGCCGGTGTGGTCGCTGTTGACCACCGTGGCCTCGACCGCTCGGCCCGCCGTCAGACGAATCGTGGCGTGCGACAGGTTTCCGCAGTACGACAACCGTTCGATGACGCCCCCAAAATTATTCGCCGCATCCGTGGGTCCGCGCGCGATCGATATCTTTTCCGGTCGAACGCCGAGCGCATGGCCCGGCTCCACCGGCGTGTCGGCGCTGCAATGGGCGGTTATCCGCAGCCCGTCGTTGGTCGCCACCTGGCACCGGGATGGGAACCGTTCGACGCCGGCGCATTCGAACAGATTGATGGTGCCGAGGAACGAGGCGACGAACCGCGTATGCGGAAATTCGTACACTTCGCGCGGCGAGCCGAATTGCACGATCTCGCCCTGATCCATGACCGCGATGAAGTCCGACATGGCCATCGCCTCGTCCTGGTCATGAGTGACGAGTATGAAGGTCGTTCCGACCTTGCGCTGGATACCCGTCAATTCCTTCTGCACATCCGCCCGCAGGCCTCGATCCAGCGCCGCCATGGGCTCATCCAGCAACAACACCGTGGGCTTTAGAACCAGGCAGCGCGCCAGCGCGACGCGCTGGCGCTGGCCGCCCGACAGTTGATCCGGACGGCGGGCGCCCAAGCCCTCGAGGCGCACCAGCTCGAGCACCCATTGGAGAAGCCGCTCACGCTCGGCGCGCGGCGTCCGGCTCGCCTTGAGGCCATAGACGATGTTCTCGGCGACGCTCAGATGCGGGAACAGCGCATAGCTTTGGAACATCATGTTGACCGGGCGCTCGAAGGCCGGGACTTTCGCCATATCGGTTCCGGCGATCGACAGCGTCCCCGCATCCGGATCGTGCAGCCCGGCGATCAACTGCAGCAGGGTGGTCTTGCCGGATCCCGACCGGCCGAGAAGCGACACGATGCAGCCGCGCGGAATATCGAGGTTGATCCCGGACAGAACGCGCGTTGCGCCGAAGGACTTCGAGAGTTGCTTGATTTGCAGAATGGGCGGCTCGTGCATCGGCGTGCTCAATGACCGGTCTTCATGCGCAGCCAGGCTCGCGAGAGCTCCCGGGTCTCTTCCATGGTGTAGCCTCGTCCCAAGGTGAATCGTCGGCGGACCTCCGGCGTCGGGTACACGATGTGGTTATCGCGAAGTTCCGGCTCCAGGCGGTCGATGGCGGCCTGATTTGCGACGGCGAATCCGGTCGCGTGAGCGATCTCGACGCCTATATCCGGCCGCAGGGTAAAGTCGATGAACCGCAGTGCCGCTTCCCCGTGTTTGGCCGACGCCGGTATCGCATACGCGTCGATGTATAGCTGCACGGTTTCCGCCGGGTGGCTGTATTCGATGTGCACGCCGTTGCCGAGCTGGGCGGCGATCCGGCGCGCCACCATCGCATCCGCGGAGTATCCGATCGCAAGACACAGCTCGCCGCGCGCCAGTTGATCGTAGTACCCGGTGCCGGTAACCCGGCGGATGGCGGGCCTGACCGACGCGTAGGCGCGAGCCAGTCGATTCAGGTCGCCGGGCTCCGCCGATAATTGCGCCTGTCCCAGATAACCCGACGTGATCGGCAGCATGTCGACCCACGAATTCAGGACGCTGACGCCGCAGCTCTTGAAGCGCTCCACCAGATCCGGCCGGAAGATCATCGCCAGGCTTTCAACCGGTGCGTCGGGCATGATCGAGCGGATCTTGTCGACGTTGTATATGAGCCCCGTGGTTCCCCACATGTAGGGGATCGCAAACCGGTTGCCGGGATCGACGCCCGCCAGCATCTGAAGCAGTTTGCCGTCCACGTTGCCGAGGTTGTGAAGCTTCGAGCGGTCGAGGGGACGCCACAGGCCCTTGGGGATCTGCCGGCCCAGGTGCGGCACGGCGTTCACGGTGACGAGGTCGAAGCCGGAGTCCCCGGCCGACAAGGTGGTCTCGGCCACGTCATTCGAATCGAAAACCGAGAAGTTGACCTTGATGCCGGTTTCGGCCTCGAACTGTCGCAGGACGGGACTCGGGAAATACTCGGCCCAGGAGTACAGGTTCAGGACTTGTTCGCGGGCCTGCGCCGGCTGCGCCTCGTGTGCCGGGTTGCATGCCGCGAGCAGACACGCGGCCAGGCACGAGGCGCCGTTGACAAGCCGCTTGCGCACCCGGGCGCCTCGGGTCACGGCATCACGCCCTGCGGCCGCAGGTCTGCCCATCGAGAGTGGCGAGCGCCCCATAGAGATCGGGGCGCCGATCTCGAAAGCATCCCCAGCTCTCCCGATAGTCCCGGCAGGCCTCGAGATCGAACGGCGCCACCAGCACCTGCTCGTCGGCGCGGCCGGCGTCCGCGATCAGCGCTCCGAGATGATTGGCGATGAACGAGGATCCGTAGAATGCCATCGACACGCCATCCGTCGTTTCGGTGCCAATTCGGTTGGCCGCCACGACCGGGACCATGTTCGCGCCGGCGTGGCCCCGCATCACGATCCGCCAATGCTCCATGGAGTCGAGGTCCGGCGACTTGGGCTCCGTGCCGATGGCCGTCGGGTACATGAGGAACTCCGCGCCCCGCAATACCAGGGACCGGGCCGCCTCCGGGAACCACTGGTCCCAGCATATGGCGATGCCAAGCGTGCCGAAGGCGGTCTGTATCGGCCGAAATCCGCTGTCGCCGGGCGAGAAATAGTACTTCTCCTCGTAGCCCGGCGCTTGCGGAATGTGGCTCTTGCGGTAATGGCCGGCGGTCTTGCCGTCGGCGTCGATCACCACCACGGAATTGAAGAGCGCGGCGCCTGCGCGCTCGTACACCGACACGGGGATGACCACCCCGAGTTCGGCAGCCACGCCTCGAAAATGCTCGATGGTCGGGTGTCCCGCGAGCGGTCGAGCCAGTTTGAGGTAGGCGGAATCCTCGACCGCGCAGAAGTACGGCGTCTCGAACAGCTCCGGGAGGAGAATGACGTTGGCCCCGGCCCGCGCGGCCTGGCGCACCAAACGGTCCGCCGTCGCGACGTTATCCTCGCGGGTCCACGTACAAGCGAATTGAACGGCACCCAACGTGACTTTGCGCATCGAATTTCTCCAACTCGTACACCTTCAAACTGCGGACGACCCTGCAGGCTCTTGCTGCGTGATGCAATGAATTCCCCCGCCGCCGCGAAACAGGTCGCGCAGCGGGACCATCACGACTTCCCGATCCGGATAGGCGTGGCGCAGCGTTTCGCGCACCTCGGCATCCTCCGCGATCCCGTAGGCGGGTGCCACGATTCCCCCGTTGGCCACATAGAAGTTGACGTAGGAGCGGCAGAACACCTGCTCCCCGTCCGGAACCACCGAACGGGGCGCTTCGGCGATCGGCACGAGGGTAAACCGGCGGCCGCGCGCGTCGGTTTCCGATTCCAGCACCTTGCGATTTTCCGCCATGATCGCATACCGCGGATCCGCGGGGTCCGCCACCACCTCGAGCAGGAGCGTCCCAGGTCTGACGAAGGAGATGTAGCCGTCGACGTGGCCGTCGGTTTCCGTGTCCGTGGCATCGCCCGGGAGCCAGATCACCTTGATTACGCCGAGCATGGA
The DNA here is from genome assembly GCA_963707765.1 of uncultured Gammaproteobacteria bacterium. GTDB lineage: Bacteria > Pseudomonadota > Gammaproteobacteria > Steroidobacterales > Steroidobacteraceae > Bog-1198. The sequence continues at coordinate 503,267 of CAVPQZ010000004.1, forward strand.
GCGCAGCTCCGCTTCGGCCTGCGCCTTGGTCCAGCCGGGGTTTCGGTTGGGATTCAGCACGCAGGTTTCCGCGGTGATGAGGGTGCCCTCGCCGTCCGTAAAGAATCCCCCGCCCTCCACTACCAGGCTGGATCGAAAGCTGCGAAGTCCGGCCGACGCCGCCAACCGTTCGCCGAGAGCCGCGTCCTGGTCGTGGGGACGATACTTGCCGCCCCAGGCGTTGAAGGTGAAGGCCGCGGCCGCGCGCCGGCCGGCAGGATCCACCACGACGGTCGGGGCGGAGTCGCGCAGCCACGAGTCGTCAATGGACAGGGGCAACACGCGGATCGAGGGTCCGCACCGCATCCGCGCATCCGTCGCGTGCTCCGGGTCCGCGATCATGGTCAATGGCTCGAATCGCCCGATGGCCCGGGCCACGCGGATGTAATCCTCTCGTGCCGCCTCCAGGTGCTGCTGCCACAGCTCGATCCGCTTGGGCCACGCCATCCAACATCCCGCATGCGGAGCCCACTCGGCAGGCATCGAATATCCAAGGTCGGCTGGTCTCATGTCATCGCCTCGTCGGTCAAGAGAAGGGAGCGTCTCGCGCATACAGGGCTCGGGGTTCTGCATCGTCGGTTTCGACTGTCGCATGGGGCTGAGTTCCGGACCGGTCCGTCCTAGTGGCGGTAGGTCGCCGTGATTCCGATGCTTCGGGGGCGGACCGTGTGGTCGAAGAACAATTCCGAGGTCGTCGTATCGCGTGTATGGGAAAGCACGGGCTGCGAATCCGTCAGGTTCTGCGCAAACAGCGACAGATCGATGCCCGCGAAACGTAGACCTGCGCGCAGCGATAGATTCTTGGTCTCCGGAAGCCCGGTGTAGGTGGGATCGGAGACTCCGTTGTTGGGATCTTGAATCGGCTGCAGTGCCGTTTGCGCCGTCGTGTACTGAAAATCGACCCGCAGATACGGCTTGCGGCTCGCAATGGCGGGAAAATCATATTCCGCGGACGTGAGAAATGTCCACGGGGCGCCCGGCAGCCGGTCGCCGGCCGTGACCACCGGCTGCGATGGCGCATCGACCCCGGTGCAGGCGCTCGGCCCTGCGCAGACGGTGTGGGTGTATTTGGCATCGACGTGCGCGGCGGACACGTCGAACAGCAGCGCCTCGACGGGCCGCGCCTGCATCTCGACTTCTCCGCCGACGCTGCGCACCTTGCCGAGGTTCTCGACGAAGTTCTGGCCGCATGCCGGCAGGTACACGGCTTGCTGGATGTTGTTCCAGTCGATGACGAATCCGCTGGCGTTGACCTGAATGCGCCCGTCCCATAGCGAGCTCTTAACGCCCAACTCGTAGCTCCACAGCGAGTCGGCTGCATAGAGTTCGGGTCCCGAGGTCAGGCCGATCGATGCGAGATTCGAACCGCAAATGGAGGACAGCGGGCCGTTGATTCCGCCGGGCCGATAGCCCTTTGCGGCGCTCAGGTAAAAAAGATCGGCGGTGTCGGGCTGGTAGGCGAGCACCGCCTTCGGCGTGATGGGATTTTCGCTGTTGGAGCCGACCGCGGCGAGCGGTGTCTGCGGTCCCGAGGTCGGCGACAGGAACGGCCCATAATAGACGAGATCGCCGCTGTACGAGATGTGGGAGGCGCGCACTCCCGCCGTGAATTTCCAGGAGTCGAATGCCTTGAACGTGGCATCCCCGAACAACGCGTATTGCCGGTCGATGATCTGGGAAATGGGCTGGGTGAGGATCTCGCCGTTCGGACAGGGAGCCTGCGGCGTGCAGAAGGGGACCCCGTACGCCGCATTGAATTCGCCGTTGAGGTTCGGGTCGAATACGTGTTCGGTCGTGTTCTCATCGAGATGCGCATAGAAGAGGCCGGTGGTCCAGACCAGCGTCGCGGCCGGATCCGGCGACTGCAGCCTGAATTCCTGGTAGAAATTGTTCTGATTGTCCGCATCGTGCGACGTGCCGAGATCGCCGGGCGGCGGCGGCAGTGTCAACTCGAACAGCGCCCGATCGAACTGGGTATAGTCGGAAATCGAGTGCTGGTTTCGCGAGAAGTACGACGTATCCGAGGTCAGCTCTGCGAGAGCCGTGTTCCAATCGGCTTTGACCGCCGCCAGATAGAATGGATCGGTGCTGGGATTTCGCTGGGCATTGCCGTTCTCGAAGTTGCCGGCGCTCGGATCCGACAGCGACGGCCAGTAAGCCGACGTATCCCCCAGCTTCAACTGCTGATAGTAGATCGAGGGCGTTATCGACAGGCGGTCGGTGACGGCCCATTTCAGCGCGGCCCGCAGGACGACGGTGTCCTGATCATTGGAATTCGCGTAGGTCACTGCGCGGCTGGCGTAATTGACATGGTCGACCCAACCGCCCTCCTCGCGATAGGAGGCGCTCACGCGGAAGCCGAGAACATCGTCGACGATGGGACCGCCGACCGCTCCGCCCAATTCATAGGTCGTGGCGCCGTCGTGCGTGGACGCGAGTTCCGAGCGCATGTACACGGAGTCGGTACGAAGGTCGGGAGAGGGCTGAATGAATCGAACCGTGCCGCCTTCGGAGCCCGCTCCGAAGAGCGTACCCTGAGGCCCGCGCAGCACTTCGACGCGCTCGAGATCGAACAGGGCGGGGAATGCATTGAAGGAGGTGAATGATATGTGCCGCCCTTGAATCGGCGTGTCGTCGATGTAGATGCCCACGGTGGAAGTGCCCGCGGTCGAATCGACGCCGCGGATGTTGATGTCCGAGTCCTCATCGTTGAAGTTGCCGGCCGTCGTCGTCGCATCGCGCTGAAAGGTCACGCCCGGCGTCAGCCGCGTCAAATCGTCGATGCTGCGCAGTCCCTGGACGTCCATGTTCTCCTGCGTGAACGCCGTGGCGCTGACGGCGATATCCTGCAGGCGCTCCGCGCGACGGGTCGCCGTCACCACGATTTCCTCCAGGGCGCCGGATCCGGCCTCGGATTCCTCCGCCGCCAAGGCGGCCTGCAGGAAACTCCCGGCTCCGCACACCCCGCCTAGGACGAGAGCGAGGGCGGGGACGCGATACGGCCGCCGCCGTGTGGCGATCTTCGATGACATGATGTTTCCCCAGGTCTGAAGCGCGATGAATGGCGGCCCGCTACCTTGTCTGGATAGAAGAACACCGGAACAACGAGTACACAAACGACCAATTCTTGACAATTTGGCTAAAATAATTCATCAATGAAGCGTGGCGAGACCTCCGGTAGCCCTCAGCACGTTGCGCGGGTTCGAGGCTGCAGCGCGGCTCGCAAGCTTTGCGCTGGCGGCCAATGAGCTGCATCTGTCGCATTCGGCGGTCAGTCATCAGATCAAGCTGCTGGAGGAGGAACTCGGCCAGCCGCTATTCCGCCGGGTGGGCCGCTCGGTCGTGCTCACGGATGCCGGCAAGGACTTTGCGCGCACGGTCCGCGACATCCTTCATCGGTTGGAGGACGGGGTCGCCCGGCTCGCGCCCTACCAAAAGCCGAGCGGCGTCATTCTGTACACGACCATGGCGTTTGCGCGCGGCTTCGTCATGCCGCACATGGCGCAGTTTCGCGCCGACCTGCCGGACGTCGACCTGTGGCTCGACAGCAGCGAGCGCAAGGTCGACTTCGCCACCGACGAGGTCGATATTCTCATCACGCACGCCGGCGGCGTTGCGGCGTACGGCACGATCGATGCCCACCTCACCGAAGACAAGCGGGCGCCGATGGCGGCCCCGGCCCTGATCAGCAGGATGGGTGGTTCCTCGGCGGACCCGACCTGCATCGTGGGTTGGCCGCTGCTGCATGACGAGGGCGACATCACCTGGCGCGAATGGTTCGAACTCGTCGGGCGGCCCAAGGCCGATGCCGTCAGTGGCTCGAATTTCTCCGACCACTCGCTGATGATCGATGCCGCAGCCGCCGGGCACGGCGTGGCGCTCGCCAGCGTCGTCGGTGCCGATCCGTACTTGCGGTCCGGTCAGCTGGTATTGCTCGCAGGGCCTACGGTTCCTCAGCCCGCCTACCGCATCTACTGCGACCTGCGCACCTACGACGACGACCAGGTCCGGCGGACCTACGAGTGGTTCATTCGCGCGGCCGGACCCGGCGAGCCGGCGGCGCCGCAGGCCGGGGTCTAGAATCGCTTATCGGAGCGGATCCACCGGCCCGGCGTCTAATTTCGTTCATCGAAACGGTGAAATTCCGTCCTTTGTCTAAACTGCTGCGGACTACTATGGTTGGGATCGCGAAACCGCGTTTCAGCCCGGGTGATCCTCCATGCTTGCTTCACACGCACGACCGTCGCTTGACCCCCAGGAGTTCTGCGCCCTCATGCTCGATCCGCCGGCGGCATCCGGGTATCGCATGCCGGCCGAGTGGGCGCCGCATGCCTGCTGTTGGATGGCGTGGCCCAGCCGGGCGGACCAATGGGTTGACGGTCTTGCAGCGGCACAGAAGACCTACGCAGACATCGCACGGGCGATCCGGCGCTTCGAGCCCGTGCGCATGGTGGCGGAGCCGCAGTGCGCGGCCGAAGCACGCTCCCAATGCGGCGCCGACATCGAGATCATTCCCTTCCCGATCGATGATCCTTGGATGCGCGACAGTGGACCGACCTTCCTCGTCCGTGACGGCGCGCGTGCCGGGACCGCGTGGCGCTTCAATGCCTGGGGCGGCAAGGTCCCCGACTATGCGCATAACGCACGGCTCGCCCGGCGCGTGCTGGGTTTCGCCGGCGTTCCCGTCTATCAGTCGAGCCTTTGCCTCGAAGGCGGTGCCATACATACCGACGGTGAGGGCACCGTCGTCACGACCGAATCCGTGGTCCTGAACCCCAATCGCAATCCGGGCATCAGCAAGCAGGCGGCAGAGCGCGAGTTGTGCGAGGCGTTGGGCGCCACGCGGGTGATTTGGCTGCCCGGCGATCCGGACGGACTGCACGTCGACATCACCGACGGGCACGTCGATGGATTGGTCGCTTTCGTTCGTCCCGGCGTGGTCGTCTTCGAGAGCGATCCCAGCGCCACCGGCGCGGCGCTGCAGCTTGCCGCCGACAATCGGCGGGCCCTGGAGGAGGCGATCGATGCGCGCGGACGGCGGCTGCAGATCATCTCGATGGATGATGCCCATGAAGTCCAGACGCCGCATCGCCTGTTCTGCCGGTCCTATGTGAATTTTTACCTGGCCAACGGCGGTATCGTCATGCCTTCCTACGGCACTCCCGGCGATGCCCGCGCCCGGGCGGTGATTCGGGCGGCGTTTCCGGACCGTGAGGTCGTGCAGGTCGATGTCACCCACCTCGCCAGCGGCGGCGGCGGGATTCACTGTATCACGCAGCAGCAGCCCGCCTGACGTATGAGACGCCCGCCCGCTTGGCGATGCGCAGTGGGATCCTTCGTTCTCGTTGGCCTCGCCGCTTGCCAGCGCGATGCGGAGACGGAGGCAATTCGTTCCGAGGCCAACCGCTGGTTCGAAGCCATTGCCGCCAAAGACCTGGAGAAGACCCTGTCGTTTTATGCGCCGGACGCCCAGTACTTGTCGGCGGGCCGCCCCGCGGCGGCCACGCCCGAGGAGCGCCGCAGGCTCTGGATGCAGGACTACGGCCTGCCCGGGTTCTCCTCGGATGAAGCCACGACCGCGATCGAGGTCGCCCGGTCCGGCGAGCTCGCCTACCAGCGCGGCACCTACGTCAGCACCGCGCAGAACGGGCAGGGCAAGCTCGTACGGTCCACGGGAAAATTTCTGGTTATTTGGAAAAAGACCGCTCCCGGCGGCTGGAAGGCGATCGTCGACATCGACAATGCGGACCAGTGATTTGCTCGGCGGATCACCGACGGTATTGCTATTCGCGCTGCCATAAGGCCATCAGGATCGGCAGCACATGGGGCCGAAGCTTGACCGGAACCGGGCGCATCAGTTCCTCTTCGCAGCGCGACACGATCGCGCGGGCCCGGGCGAGCTGGGACCGCCCCTCCGCCGTGAGTCGGAGCGCGTGGGAACGCCCGTCCACCCGGCGGCGGGCCATCAACCCCTGCTTTTCCAGCCGCGCGACGAACGGCACCATGTTGGCACGCTGTATGTCGAGAACACGGCCGGCCCGGCTCGGGGTCAGGCCGGGCGCGGCGTCGATGAGCATCATCAATGCGACGTCGATATGGCGCAGGCCGAGCGGCGCCAGCCGTTCGTTGAGCCGCGCGAGCGCGGCCGCCGAAGCGCGCCGCAGCACGTAGCCCGGCAGCTGCTCGAGGGGATCCTGCATGGAGTTGGCTCCGCGTTGCCGATTCCGGCCGTTCCGGTTAAACTGCTATGGAGTATAACATTCTTGCCGCGGCGAAGGAGCAGACATGAGCGAACGAGCCGAAGCGGACACCGTGGCGTACAGCGTACGCGATGGCATAGCCTGGGTGACATTCAACCGCCCGGAGAAGCGCAACTGCATGAGCCCCAAGCTCAACCGGCAGATGCTGCGCGTGCTGAACGATCTCGAATTTCGCGACGACGTCGGCGTGCTCGTGCTCGGCGGCGAAGGGTCCGCCTGGTCCGCGGGCATGGATCTCAAGGAATACTTCCGCGAGAGCGAGTCGCTCGGCATGAAGGGCGTGCGCCACTCGCAGCGCGAGGCCTACGCCTGGTGGGAACGGCTGCGTTGGTATCAGAAGGTGACGATTGCCATGGTCAACGGCTGGTGCTTTGGCGGCGCCTACGGCCCTCTGTTCGCCTGCGACCTTGCCTTCTGCACCGACGAGACGCAGTTCGGCCTGTCGGAGATCAACTGGGGCATTCTCCCCGGCGGTGGAGCGACGAAAGTCGCGGTCGAGTTGATGCCGATGCGCAAGGCGATGTTCCACGCGCTGCTGGGAGAGAACCTGGTCGGGAAGGAGGCCGTCGCCGCGGGGCTCGTCAATGCGTCGGTGCCGGCCGCACAGCTGGAGGCACACGTGACCGAGATTGCCCGCAAGCTGCTCAAGAAGAACTGGGACAGCCTCAAGGCCACCAAGGACGCCGTACGCAGGGTCCGCGAGATGACGTACGACAATGCCGAGGACTACCTGATCCGGGCCCAGGAGGCCCTGAACTGGCACGACGATACGGACGGGCGCCACGAAGGCATGAAGCAGTTCCTCGACGACAAGAGCTACCGGCCGGGGCTCGGCGAATACGACAAGTCGAAAACGGCCTCCAAGCCTTAGGGCGCCTTCGCACGGAGCACGGGCGAGCGTGCGCGCCGCGCGCCTGCGGCCGGCGCGCGGGCCGAGCCGCCGCGTCCCGTCACTCGTGAATTCGGGTGAGCAGTTCGATCAGCTTGGCGACTTCGTTCGCCGTGAACCGGGATTTGAGCCACTGCTCGTGCTGGCGAATCGCGGCCTTGGCCATCCGCAGCGCCGCCCGGCCGGCGGCCGTGAGGGACAGCGCCTGTTTGCGCCGGTCGGTCTTCGATTTCGTGCGCACCAGATAGCCCCGCGCCTGCAGGCGGTTGACGATTGCCATGGTGGTGGCCCGGTCCATGCGCATGCGCTGCGCCAGGCCCGTCTGGGCGATGTCCGGGTGGTCGGAAATCAGCCACAACACCGACACCTGTTTCTGAGTCAGATCCAGATGGGTGAAGGTGTCGCTGAAGTGGCGGTATACGGCGCCGTGGGCCAGCCGGATGTGAAAGCCGACGATGCCGCGGATCTCGCCGATATCCTCGTCACCGGCAACGTGCGGTGTCGTGGGTGTGACGAATTCCTTCAGGCGGTGAGGCATCGCGCGATCCCGGATTTTTTGTTAGTGTAACCCACCAACGAGAGGGCGACGCAACGATGCGCATCAACGCGCTCGATCACATCAACGTCATCGCCGCGGATCTCGAGGCGACGGCGCGCTACTATGCCGAGGTCTTCGGGCTCGAGCGCCGCAATGCACCGCCGCCGCTCACGCCCGCCAATGCCCAGTGGATGTACGACGGCGAGGGCCGCGCCATCATTCATGTGAACAGCGCCGACTGCCCGCGGTACTACGAGCGCGACGTGCGGCCCGGCCCGACCGGCGCGTTGCACCACGTGGCGCTCGGCTGCAGCAGTTACGATGACACCTTGGCGCGGCTCGATGCCCGCGGGCTCGAATACCGGGTGAACCATGTGGCCGCGATCGGGCTGCGGCAGGTGTTCACGCTCGATCCCAACGGCGTGCTGTTCGAGCTGAATTTCTTCGCCGGCTGACGTCAGCGGGTCTGCGTCCGCCAACCGTCCTTGTACGTTTCGCGGGCGACGCGGCTGTACGGAATCGGGCTGACGATCGCGCGCACCTCGATCTGCTGGTGCGGCTCGACCGTCGTCTTCGCCGTGCCGCCGCTCTCCTCGCCCCACACCACGCGCAGCTCCGTGCCGATCGGGATGTCGTGGCGGATGATCGCAAGGCTGAGCGCCTGCTTCTCGTTGTAGCTGTAGCCGGTGAACATCGACAGGCCGACGGTCCGCCCTCCGCCGTCGATGACGCGGTCGTAGTTCGACGACGCGTAGTTCGCAAGCGGCACGTCGAAGAACTTGTACTGCTCGCCGTCCGGGTTGAAGAGCGAGGCGACGATCTTCGCCATGTCGTCCGGATTCCACGCGAGCGTGACCTTCTTGCGCTGATCCTCCGGCTTCATCCCGGCCAGCGCCTCGCGCCCGTGGAACTCGTGGTCGAAGCGGATGAAGGAACCATAGCCGAGTTCCCAGGGATTCAGATAGTAGTCGTCGATCCGATCCGACACGAAACTGCCGCCGATCGAGCCCGTCGCCTCGTAGCTATCCGGAACCAGCCACTGGCGGTACGCCTTGAGCTTGTCGCCCGAGTAGATCGCAGGCAGCGGCGAGGGAATCCAGCCCGATTCCAGGGTGTTCGATGGGTATGCCCGGCTGCCGCACGGTACCAGCCCGAACTCCCGGCCCGCATCCAGGATGGCCGCGCGGATTTCTTCCTGTTCGGCGTACGGGCCCCAGATCTCGAGTCCCGGGGCGCCGGACATGCCATGGCGCAGGGTGCGCACCGTGCGGCCCGCGATCTTCATGGTGGACATGTGGAAGAACTTGAGCTGCTCGAGCGGGCCGCCGTGCAGTTTCTCGATGACGGCCCAGGCCTTCGGTCCCTGAATCTGGAAGCGCCAAACGGTGCGCGACACCGGTTTGCCCATCGGGCGCATCGGCGAGCGGTCGTCGTGTTCGACGGCGACGTCGTAGCCGCCGGTCGACGCATGAAACCGCAGCCAGTTGGCGGCCGGCGCCCGGCCGACGTAGACGAGTTCCTCGGGCGCCAGATGGAAGATGATGCCGTCGCCGATCACGTGGCCATAGGGCGTCGTCGGCACGTACTGCTTGGCGCGGTCGACGGCGAACCCCTGCATGGAGTTGATCGCGGTATCGCTGAGCAGCTTGACCGCGTCCTTGCCGCGCAGATACAGGTTGACCATGTGGTGAGTCTGGTCGAACAGCACCGCGCTGTGCTGCCAGGCCCATTGTTCGCTGCGCCAGTTGCTGAATTCGGCCGCGACCACCGGATACACGTAGGCACCCAGCTGCGAATTGCGCAGCATTCTCACGGTATTGCCGGCAGTTGCCAGGATCTCGTCCAAATTTCGCGCGGCCATGGATACCTCCTCGATCGGACAACACACATACAGGCAAGAGTCTCGAGTTTTTCATCATAGCCAATTTTGTATGCAATACAAACAAATTGCCCGGCGCCCGCGGCGGGCTCAAAGCCGATGCGCAATCACCACCTTGCCGAACAAATCGGCCGAGGCCTGATACGCATAGGCCGCCTTGGCATCGTCGAAATCGAACACCCGGTCGACCACCGGTTTGACGTGATGCTGGTCGACGAAGACATTGAGGTCGCGCGCCATCGCGGCCGAGCCCACGAAAATGCCGCGCAGGCTGGCGCCCTTGACCATCAGCGCCATCGGGTTCGCATCCCCTTCCCGGGACAGCACACCGATCAGCGCGATCTCGCCGCCAAAGCCCACCGCCTGGATCGACTGCCCCAGCGTGCCCAGCCCGCCCACTTCGACCACATGATGAATCGCGCCGCCCGCGATCTCAGCCGCCTTGGCGCCCCAGTTGGGATCGGATTGGTAGTTGATCGTCACGTCCGCGCCCAGTGCGCGCAGCCGTGCGAGTTTTCCCTCGCTCGAGGACGTGCCGATGACCCGTGCACCAGCAGCCTTCGCCAGCCTGAGCGCGAGCAGCGATACGCCGCCGGTTCCGATCAGGAGCACCCACTGACCCGCCGCGAGCGGCCGCAAACCTTGGGTCAAGGCGTTCCAGGCGGTCACTCCGGCGCACGGCAGCGTGGCCGCCTCCTCGAAATTCAAAGATCGGGCGACCTTCACGACACCGCTCGCCGGCAACGCCACATAGTCGGCCAGCATCCCCCGGGCTGGCGGCGCTCCCAGCGCCTCGCCGAAGGCGGGGGTGGGTGGTCCGTCCTGCCAGCCCTGGAAGAAAGTTCCCGCGACCCGGTCGCCGACGGCAAACCCCGTGACTCCGCCGCCCAGCGCCTCGATGACGCCGGCGCCATCCGACAAAGGTACGCCGGCGACGGCCACCCGGCCGCCAAAATACAGGCCCTTCGGGATCAATTGGTCTCGGTAGTTGAGCGAGTTCGCGTGGATGCGGATCAGCACTTCGCCGGGCCCTGGCAGGGGTTTCGGGATGTCGACGAGCTCGAGCTCATCGACCGACGCACAGCCGGCGGGTAGGCGCCACGCGCGCATGCTCGCGGTGCTCATGTCAGCTCCAGCACCCGTGCCGCGTTGTCCTTGAGGATGCCTGGCAGCACCTCCTCCTTGAAGCCGGCCTGCCGGGCCGCCTCGATCCACCGGTCGGGACGGATCAGCGGGAAGTCGGAGCCGAACATCATCTTGTGCCGCAGCGGCCCATTGGCGTATTGAATGAGTTGCGGCTGGAAGTACTTCGGGCTCCACCCCGACAGATCGATGAATACATTGTCCTTGTGCAGCGCCATGGACAGGCTCTCATCGACCCAGGGCCAACTGGGGTGCGCGAGAATGATCTTCATGTCCGGAAAGTCGACCGCGACGTCGTCGACGAGCATCGGCTGGCCCCATTTCAGGCGCACGCCGCCGCCGCCGCGCATGCCGGTGCCCATGCCCGAGTGGCCCGTGTGAAAGATCGCGGGCAGCTTGTGCTCTGCGATCACTTCGTAGATCGGATAGGCGATGCGATCGGCGGGATTGATGTCCTGCAAGATGCTGTGGAATTTGAAGCCGCGCACGCCGTGCCGCTCGACGAGATCCCGCGCCTCGCGCGCGCCCATCCGGCCCTTGCGCGGGTCGATCGAGGCGAACGGGATCACGATGTCGGCGTTCTGCGCCGCGTGCTCGGCGATCTCGTAATTGCTCACGCGCTTGGCGCCGAGGCTGCTCTCGCAGTCGACGGTGAAGAGACAGAAGGCGATCTGCTGCGCCCGGTACATCTCGATGATCTCCGGGATCTTCGGCCGGGCCCGCGGTGCCTTGAAATAGCTCGACGCCGCGTCGAAGAAGCGGCCCATGACGGGGTCCTCGGGGTCGTGGCACGAGATCTCGGCATGCACGTGCACGTCGATCGCGTGGATTTTGTCGAGGTCGATCATGAGCGCAAGTCTCCCGCGGGTTCAGGCCGGCATCGTGGCGCGGACCCGGCCGCTTCTTGGTAAGCGTTGCACTCCATCTTGGCAATCATCGCATCATGCGTCTCGCCTGTGAGCGTCCGTCCGCGCAACCGCGGGTGCATCCGGCACGGGCGGGATTGCTGCGCTGCATACAGTCCGGCAACGGCGCGGGGGCGAAACCTTGGCGCCGCGATGGGGAGGTTCTCTGTGCATCGACCGGGGATGCGCTGCCGTGTACGCTTTCACCCGCCTCCTCAGCCAAAATGATTCGATGATCACTGCCGCCAGCCACCCTCCCGTACACGAAGGGGACGTCCTGTGGACGCCCAGCCCCGAGCGCATCGCGCGCGCGAACGTGACGCTGTTCAGCCAGTGGCTGGAGACGCACCGCGGCCTAAAGCTCGCGGACTACCCGGCGCTGTGGCGCTGGTCGGTGACGGACCTCGAGGGTTTCTGGGGCGCACTGTGGGATTATTTCGGCGTCCGGGCCTCCCGGCCGTACGAGCGCGTGCTCGGGGCGCGCAGCATGCCCGGTGCCGAATGGTTTCCGGGATCCCGCCTCAATTATGCCGAGAACGTGCTGAGTCGGGAGCAGCCCGGGGCCGCGCTGCTGCACATGAGCGAGACGCGCCCGCTCGCGGAAACCGCGTGGGAGGACCTCGCGGCCCAAGTGCGGGTGCTCGCAACCGAACTGCGCGCCCTCGGGGTGCGCCCGGGCGATTGCGTCGTTGCTTGGATGCCGAATATCCCCGAGACCATGATCGCCATGCTCGCCACCACGGCCATCGGCGCGGTCTGGGCCTGCTGCTCCCCCGACTTCGGGGCGCGCGGGGCGCTCGACCGGCTCGCGCAACTCGACCCGACGGTGCTCTTCTGCGTGGACGGCTATCGCTACGGAGGGAAGGAGTACGACCGGCTCGACGAGCTCAAGCGCATCCGCCACGAGCTGCGCGGACTGAAGCACGTCATTCACCTGCCCTATCTGCGCAAGGACAGCCGCGTCGAAGGGGCCAGTCTCTGGGACGAAATGGTGGCGCGTGGGCCGGTCGCCGCGGCCGAGTTTCGCTTCGAGCAGGTTCCCTTCGGTCATCCGCTGTGGATCCTTTTTTCCTCCGGTACGACCGGCCTGCCGAAGCCGATCGTACATGGACACGGGGGCATCCTGCTCGAGACCCAGAAGAACGGCATCTTCCACTTCGATCTGCACTTAGGCGACCGCCTGTTCTTCTTCACGACGACGGGCTGGATGCTGTGGAATTTCATCGCGAGTTCGCCGCTCGCGGGCGCCGTTCCGGTGCTCTACGATGGCCACCCCGCCTTTCCGCAGCCGGACATTCTGTGGAAGCTGGCGCAGGACGCCCGCGCAACGCTGTTCGGCGCGAGCCCGACCTACGTCGAACAGCTCGCGCGCGCCCGCATCGTGCCGGCCGAGCGCTACGACCTCGCAGCGCTGCGCAGCATCAGCCTGGCGGGATCGCCCGCGACTCCCGAATCCATGGCCTGGTTCTACCGCAATGTGAAGCGGGACCTGTGGGTGGCGAACGGCAGCGGCGGCACGGACTGCTGCACCGGCTTCGTCGGCGGTGTTCCGACGCTGCCGGTGCGCGCCGGGGAGATCCAGGCGCCCTCGCTCGGCGTCTCGGTCCAGGCCTTCAACGAGCGTGGGGAGAGCGTCATCGACGAGGTCGGCGAGCTCGTGATCACCGAGCCCATGCCGTCGATGCCGCTCCGGTTCTGGAACGACGCGGGCGACCGCCGATACCGCGAGACGTACTTCGAGGACTTCCCCGGCGTATGGCGCCACGGAGATTTTTTCAAGATCAATGCCCGCGGCGGGTGCTTCGTGCTCGGACGTTCCGACGCCACGCTCAACCGCCATGGCGTGCGCATCGGGACGGCCGAGATCTATCGCGCGCTGGTGCGGATCCCGGGCGTCGAAGACGGCCTGATCGTCAACCTGGACCTGCCGGATGGCGGATTCTTCATGCCGCTGTTCCTGCAGCTCGCCCCCGGCGCCGTGCTCGACGACGCGCTCGCCGCCCGGATCCGCGAGCAACTGCGGCACGAGTACACGCCGCGCCACGTTCCGGACATGATCTACGCGGTTCCGTCGATTCCGCGCACCTTGACCGGCAAGAAGATGGAAGTGCCGGTGCGCCGGATCCTGATGGGCGTGCCGGCGGAGAAGGCGGCGAATCGCGCCGCGATGGCGAACCCGGAGGCGCTGGACTTTTTCATCGATTACGCAGCCCGGCAGTCCGACTACCGCCTGCATGCGACCTGATATGAAGCCGCCCGATCGGTCGCGGCAGCCGAGGCCCGCTCGAGATGGCTGAGCAGATTGCGCTGCTGCTGCTTCCCGGACTCCTGTGCGACGCCGATGTCTGGGAGCCCGAGATCGCGGCGCTCGGCGGCGTGGCGGCTTGCCGCGTGACCGACTATCGCCATGCGGCGTCGATCGGCGCCATGGCGGAGCTCGTGCTGCGCGATGCGCCGCCCCGATTCGCCGTCGCCGGGCACTCGATGGGCGGCCGGGTGGCGCTCGAGGTGGTGAGGCGTTCGCCCGGGCGCGTCGCGCGCCTGGCGCTGCTCGATACAGGCTATCAGCCTCGCGCAGCCGGCGCTGCCGGCGAGGAAGAAGCGCGCCAGCGGCGGCGGCTGGTCGAGCTGGCGCGCACGCATGGCCTGCGCGCCATGGGTGAGGAATGGCTCCGCGGAATGGTGCACCCGGACCGGCTCGCGGAGCGCCCCCTCATGGACCGCATGCTCGCGATGATCGAGCGCCAAAAATTCGAGGACTACCAGGGCCAGATCCGTGCGCTCTTGGACCGGCCCGATGCAGCGCCGGTGTTGCCCCGCATCGGATGCCCAACGCTGGTCGCCTGCGGACGGCAGGACATCTGGAGCCCGCCGGCACGGCACGAACAGATGGCCGCTCTGATACCAGGCTGCCGCCTCGACATCTTCGAGCGGTGCGGACACATGTCGACCCTCGAGCGCCCCGCTGCCGTGGCCGCCTCGCTGCGCCGCTGGCTGGAGTGACGGGGGGAATCCGTTTCATGGCAATCATCATTGGCGGCATAGCGACCTCCCACACCCCGACGATCGGGTTTGCGCGCGATACGCGCAAGGAGCACGACCCCGTCTGGGCGCCGATATTCGAAGGCTACGAGCCGGTCCGGCGCTGGCTCGCGGATCGGAAGCCCGACGTGCTGTTCCTCATCTACAACGACCACATCACGTCGTTCTTTCTGGATCACTACTCGCACTTCGCGCTCGGCATCGGCAGCCGGTTCTGGCCTGCCGACGAGGGCGGCGGGGCGCGCAAGCTCCCCCCCGTCGACGGCCATCCCCGCCTCGCCCAGCACATTGCGAACGGCTTGACGGCCGACGAGTTCGACCTGTCCTTCTTCCAGGGCAAGGGGCTCGACCACGGCTGTTTCTCGCCGCTGTCCGTGCTCTGGCCCTGCGATCCCGCATGGCCCGGTGCGATCGTTCCATTTCAGGTGGGCGTGCTCGAGTTCCCCATTCCGACGGCGAAGCGATGCTTCATGCTCGGCCGGTCGCTGCGCAAGGCGATCGAGAGCTACCCCGACGACCTCAAGGTCGCGATCGTGGGCACCGGAGGCATGTCGCATCAGGTGCACGGCGAGCGCAGCGGCTTCAACAACACTCCGTGGGACATGGAATTTCTCGAGCTGCTCGAGAAGGATCCGCAGGCCCTGACGCGGCTCACCATCGCCGAGTACGCCGACCGCGGCGGACTGGAGGGCGCCGAGGTCGTGATGTGGCTCATCATGCGCGGCGCATTGTCGAACCGCGTGCGCAAGACGCATCAATCCTACTACCTGCCGTCGATGACCGCGATCGCGTCGGTGATATTCGAGAACGAGCCCGACGAGGGCACCGGCGAGCCGGTGCCCGCCTACCGGGCAAGAATCGCCCGGGAGTGGGCCGGCATCGAAAAGTTGCCGGGAACCTACCCGTTCACGATCGAGCGCAGCGTCCAGGCCTATCGCCTCAATGCGTTTCTGCACCGCTTGATCGAACCTAAGTTTCGGCGGCAATTCCTCGATGACGCGGAACCGCTGTTCCAGGAAGCGGAGCTCTCCGACGAGGAGCGCGGCATGATCCGCCGGCGCGACTGGCGGGCGCTCATCCGCTACGGCGCCATATTCTTCCTTCTGGAGAAGCTCGGCGCCGCGGTGGGCACCACCAATCTGCATATTTATGCCGCGATGCGCGGGCAGTCGCTCGAGGAATTCCAGAAAACCCGCAATGCGCAGGTTCTCTATTCGGTGGCCGGACAGGACCCCGGCAAGACCGACTGGGATCCGACACCCTCCTAGAACGGGACTCATATCCCTCCCGTGCGAGTCGCGTTTCACCGGCGGGCGCGAGCCGTGGGCCGCGTGCAACCAAAATAGCAGCACAACGCTCGTGAGCGGCGTGGCATCTGTTTGATCGCGGCAACGAATAATAGGATGCATATCAGGGGGACCTATGACAACGGATCTGGCGGGTAAGTCACGGTCGAGTGGGCGCGCACTGCGCATTTCAGCCAGGGTGAGGCGAGCCATTGTGGGTGGCGCCTGCTTAGGCCTCCTCGGACCGGCTCTCGAGGTGCAGGCGCAACAAGCAACAACGAGCGGCACCGCCGCCTCGTCCGACCAGGGAGGCCTCGCCGAGATCGTGGTCACCGCCGAGCGCCGCGAAGAGAACATCCAGAAGGTGCCGATTTCGGTGGCGGTGTTCACGGCCGACGCCATGCAAAGCCGCGACCTGACCGATATCCATGCCCTGGGCAACCTGACGCCGGGGGTCAATCTCGACGCCGGCGCACCCTTCTCCGGCGACCGCTCGGTGCTGTCGGCATCGATCCGCGGCATCGGCCAGGACGACTTCGCGTTCAATTTGAACCCCGGCGTCGGGGTTTACGTCGACGGCGTGTACCTGGCGCGCACCATCGGCGCCAATCAGAACCTGCTCGACGTCGATCGCGTCGAGATTCTCAAGGGGCCCCAGGGCACGTTGTTCGGTGCCAACACCATCGGCGGCGCGATCAGCATCACGACCCACGAGCCGGGCGAGGAGGAGCGCTTCGTTGCGCAGGCGACCGGCGGGAGCTACGACCGGCGGGACTTCGGCTTCTCGGCGGACATTCCCATCGTCCCCGGGACGCTGCTCTCGACGGTCACCGTCTCGTCGCAGGAACAAACCGGCTGGATGAAGGTGATCCCGTATCCGGCCAATTCCCCCTACGGGGAGGCGCCCATCACGGTCACGCCGATGACCGACTTTGCGCAGTCCGGCTACGGCACCAGCGACACCTACGACGGCCAGGGCCTGCAGGTGATCCGCGGCAAGCTCCTCTGGAAGGCCACCGACAAGCTCAAGATCACATTCGCCGCGGACTGGTCGCACGAAGACACCACCGCCCTCGGATACACCGTGCTCGACACCTTCCAGGGCAACGTCCTCGAATCGACGTTCTCGACGCTGGCCAATCTCTGCATCAGCAACAGCGCCGCCACCTTGCCCGCCGCCGTTGCCGCCTCGGCGGGCATACCTCCGTTTGCGGTCGGCACGTCCAACAACGCCCTGTTTTCCGGCGTGTGCAGCCAGCCGCGCGCGCGGGTTCCGGGGCTTTCGCCGGGCGCACCGGCGCTGCTCGGCGCGGGCTACGTGGGCGGGCCGGCGGGCCCGTACAATTATCTCGACCACCCCGGCACGGCGTACCTGGGATCGAACGCGCCCTACATCTGGTACAACAATGCGGCCGTCAATACCGGCAACATCGACAGCACCTACGCCGCGGACGGGCCGGATTTCGCGCGCTACGATCTGTATGGCACGTCGATCACGGGCGTCTATGACCTCAGCGACAGCATGACGCTCAAGTCGATCACGGCCTTCCGCGAGATCACCTGGGCGATCGGCACCTCGCTGCAGGGCATCCCGGGCGATGGGATCCAGAGCGTCACCGACAAGCAGCACCAGCACCAGTTCTCCGAGGAAGTGCAGGTGATCGGCAAGGCGCTCGACAATCGGCTCGACTATGTCGGCGGCCTCTACTACTTCGATGAGGCCGGCTACGTGCACGACTTCGTGCCGTTCGAAGGCTTGCTGTACGTGTATGACCTCGCCAACACCATCGAGAACAAGGACGCGGCGGCCTTCCTGCATGCCGATTTCAAGCTGACGGATCAGATCAGCTTCACGGCCGGCGGCCGGTACACCGACGTCCAGACTTATTTCACGGGGGGTCAGAGCGACCTGAACTCCTTTCCCTTCGGCTCGTATTGCTGGCAGAACTCCTGCAACGGAGCGCCGCCGTTCACCGACATCATCCCGAATGCCAATCCTGCGGGAAGCGCGTTCTTCAGGTATTTTCCCAACACCCCGGACAGCCAGGCCTGGCATATCTTCGATCCCACGCTGGGCGCGCAGTACCATTTCAGCGACGACGTGATGGCCTATGTCAGCTGGAGCAAGGGTTTCAAGCAGGGGGGCTGGACCACGCGTCTGTCGGACGCGATCCCGACGGCGCCGGATGCTCGCTTCGGACCGGAATACTCCAAGACCTACGAACTCGGCGTGAAGTCGCAGTGGCTGGACCATCACCTGCAGGCCAATGCGGCGGTGTTCTTCACCAATTATGACGGCATCCAGCTCAACATCCAGCAGGGCATCTCGCCCGTGTATACCAACGCCGGCAATGCGGACATCAAGGGTGCGGAGTTCGAGCTCGATTCCAATGTGGGCGGCGGCCTGAGCCTCAACCTGTCGGGCTCCTACATCGATGCGTACTACACCTACATCAACGCCGCAGCCAACATCCCGCAGTACTTCCTGCCGGACGGCACGCCGGTCTGCCCGGTCAACACCGCGACGATCGACGGCGCCACCAAGCTGATCTGCCCGGTGCAGCCCGCCGGTGTCACCGCAGCCAATGCCCAGGCCTACGCCCTGGAAAATGCCAAGCTGCCGAAGACCCCGAAGTGGAAATTCGCGTTCGCTCCGACTTACGATTTGCGGCTGCCGAACGAGGGCCTCGTGCGGTTCATCCCGGCCTTCACCTACACCTCGGGCATGTTCAACGACGCACTGAACACCCCGCAGCTGTACCGGCCGACGACGCGCATGCTGAATGCCTCCATCCACTACGTGTCTCCGAGCGGCAGGTATGACCTGGCCTTGGGCGGCAGCAACCTCACCAATGACCGGTTCATCACGGGCGGCTCGCCGAACAACGGCGCCGGTGAAGTGGGCGGCTACTACAACGACCCGCGCGAGTGGTACCTCTCGCTGCGGGCGAAGCTGGGCAGCAGCCACTGAGCGGCTTTGCGGGCCGCGAAGCTGGGCAGCAGCCACTGAGCGGCTTTGCGGGCCTGTTATGATACGTTGATGAGTGATGGCTACGGCGGCGCGGTCGGTGGGCCCAGCGGGCAACCCGCCGCGCCGACGACCGTGCGCGAGGCGGTGTTCGGCCTGCTGCGCGCCTTCGGCATATCGGCCGTCTTCGGCAACCCCGGGTCGACGGAACTGCCGATGTTCCGCGATTTTCCGCGCGATTTTCGCTACGTGTTGGGGTTGCAGGAATCGATCGTCGTCGGCATGGCCGACGGCTATGCGGCGGCGAGCCGCCGCCCGGCTTTCGTCAATCTGCACTCTGCGATCGGAGTGGGTCACGCCCTGGGCAGCATCTTCACGGCGTACCGCAATCAGACTCCGCTCGTGATCACGGCCGGTCAGCAGGCCCGATCGATACTCCCGTTCGAACCCTTCCTGTACTCCGAGCAGGCGGCCAATCTGCCGAGGCCCTACGTGAAATGGAGCTCCGAGCCCGCGCGCGCCGAGGACGTGCCGCTTGCGATAGCGCGCGCGCTCTATACGGCGATGCAGCCGCCGCGAGGACCAACCCTGGTCTCGGTCCCGGTCGACGACTGGGATCGTCTCTGCGAGCCCGTGCAGCCGCGCGAGGTCAGCGGCCTCGTGCACGGCGATCCGGCCCTGCTCGCGCGTGCCGGAACGCTGATGAACCAGGCGCGGCGTCCGGTCATCGTCGTGGGCGCGGGGGTAGCCCGCGACGACGCCTGGAGTGAAACCATCGCGCTCGCGGAACGGCATCAGGCGCGGGTATGGGTCAGTCCTTTGTCCTCGCGAAACAGCTTTCCGGAGAATCACCGGCTGTTCGCCGGATTCCTACCCGCCGGCCGCGAGCGCATCGTCGAGTGCCTGCACGGGGCGGATTTCATTCTCGTGCTGGGTGCGCCCGTGTTCACCTATCACATGGAAGGAAGCGGTCCGCACATTCCGCAGGGGGCGGCCCTGGTGCAGTTGGTGGACGATCCGGGCATGGCCGCCCGGGCACCGGTCGGCCTCGCGATCGTCACCAGCTTGAAATGTGCGGTGGCGGCGCTTCTCGATCATCCGGCTCCCGGACCGCGGCCCGCACCGCCCGCATCGCAGCGTGCCCAGATCCAGGCGAAAGGCCGGCTGACGGACCGCTATCTTCTGCAGCAGATCGCGGCACTGCGGCCATCCGGCAGCATCGTGGTGGAGGAGGCGCCGAGCAGCCGTGGCGCCATGCACGATCATCTCCCGATGCTCGAGCCGGATACTTTTTTCACCTGTGCGAGCGGCGGCTTGGGACATGGACTGGCCGCGGCTGTCGGCGTGGCCCTCGCGCGCCCGGACCGCAGGATCATCGCCGTGCTCGGGGATGGATCGGCGATGTATTCGATTCAGGGTTTGTGGACAGCGGCCGAGTTTCATCTGCCGATCGTGTTCATCATCGTGAAGAACGGCGGGTACGCGGCACTTACCGAGTTCGGCGCCTTGTTCGGCATGGCGCACCTTCCCGGGCTCGAACTGCCCCACCTCGACTTCTGCACCATATCCCGCGGCCAGAGTATCCCTGCGACATTCGTCGATCGCTGCGCCGACCTGGACGAGGCTTTGAAGAATGCATTTCTCACCCCCGGGCCTTCGCTGATCGAGATCGCAGTGACACCCGCGTAGGCCCGATTGCGCTAATGGTCGAAAGGTTTTCGCTGTAGTACGCGCACCGCTGTGCAGCCGGGCGGTAGGCTCAATGTGGGGCCGGCAGAGGAACGATATCGTGAGTGGCCAGAGTCTCGAGAGTCTCTTGCAGGGCGCGCGCGACACCGTGGCGCTGCTGCGCAATTCCCAGGTTGGGGCCTACATCTATCCGGTGGTCCCGAGCGAGTTCAGCAACTGGCGCATGGAACAGCACGGCTGGCGCGAAGCCGTGGTGCTGTTCGACCAGTCGCACCACATGGCGGAGATCAGCATCCGGGGACCGGAGGCGCTGAAGCTCTGCTCGTATTTGACGATCAACAGCTTCGCCGGCTTCGTGCCGAACAAGGCCAAGCAGATGGTGCCGTGCAGCCACGACGGTTTCGTGGTCGGCGACGGGATCCTCTTCTACCTGGACAAGGACGAATTGCTGTTCGTCGGCCGCACACCGACGGTCAACTGGATCCAGTTTCACGCCGAGACCGGCGGCTTCAAGGTCGAGATCGTTCGCGACGACCGCTCGCCCTCCAACCCGAAGGGTCAGGCCGTGGTGCGCCGGCATTACCGCTTCCAGATCCAGGGTCCCAACGCCACCAAGGTGTTGGAGAAGGTGCATGGCGGCAAGCTGCCCGACGTCAAGTTCTTCAACTTGGACGCGATCAACATCCTGGGCCGCAAGGTGCGCTGCCTGCGCCACGGCATGGCCGGCGCCCCGGGGCTCGAAATCTGGGGTCCATACGCCGAGCGCGAGGAGATCCGCGAAGCCCTGATCGACGCCGGCCGGGACTTCGGGCTGTACCAGGTCGGCGCCCGCGCCTACTCGAGCAACACGCTCGAGTCGGGCTGGATCCCCTCGCCCCTGCCGGCGGTTTATACCGGCGCCGCCATGAAGGCCTACCGCGAATGGCTTCCCGCCAACGGCTACGAGGGCACGGCGTCGATCGGCGGCAGCTTCGTGTCGAAGTCCATCGAGGACTACTACCTGACGCCGCATGCCCTGGGCTACGGTCCTTTCATCAAGCTCGATCACGATTTCATCGGCCGCGCCGCCATCGAGAGGATGGCCGAGCAGACGCACCGCAAGAAGGTCACCTTCGCCTGGAATCCCGAGGACGTGCTCAAGATATACGCCTCCCTGCTGCGGCCCGGCCAGGAGAACTTCAAGTACCTCGACTTCCCGAACTGCAACTACGCCACGTCCAGCTACGACTCGATCATGATGGGCGGAAAGACCGTCGGCTATTCGATGTTCGGCGGCTACAGTTACAACGAGCGCACCTTCTTGTCGCTGGGAGTCGTCGACCCCGCCGTCGAGATTGGGGACGTCCTGACGCTCGTCTGGGGCGAGGAGAACGGCGGGACGAAGAAGACGACCGTCGAGCCCCATAAGCAGCTCGAGATCCGGGTCAAGGTGTCTCCGACCCCGTACGCGCGCGACGCCCGCGAGGGCTACCACGCAGCCGGCTGGCGCACCCGCCAAACCTGACGCCGGAGCGTCTGCAACGAGGATTTCGCCGCCCATGAGCGGGAGTCACACACCGCGGGAACCCGTGCCGACCGCCGCCGGGCCGGCCGACTGGGGTCGCCTGTACGGCGAGCTCTGGCGCATTCGCCTGTTCGAAGGCCATGTGCAGCGGCTCGCCGCGGCCGGCGAGGTTCCCGGATTCCCGCATCTGTCGACCGGGCAGGAAGCCGTGGCCGTGGGTGTTTGCGCCCACCTGACCCGCGACGATACGCTCTTCACCGGTCACCGGGGGCACGGCCACACGCTCGCCAAGGGCGCCGATCTGCGGGCGACCTTCGCGGAAATTCTCGGTCGCGAGAGCGGCCTGTGCCGCGGACGAGGCGGATCGATGCACCTGGTCGATGCACGCCATGGCATGCTCGGCGCGACCGGGGTGGTCGCCGGCAACCTGCCGCTGGCCGCCGGCGCGGCCTGGGCGGCTCAGGCGCGCGGCACGGGGATCAGCGCCGTCTTCTTCGGCGACGGGGCCACCGGCGCCGGCGTGTTTCACGAGACGCTGAACCTCGCCGCCCTCTGGAGGCTGCCGCTGCTGCTGGTCTGCGAGAACAACGGTTACGCCGAGTTCACCAGTCGCGCGGAGCACTCCAACGTCGTCAAGGTGAGCGCGTTTGCCGCGCCCTATCAGATGGCCGCGGCCACCATCGACGGCAACGATTTGCCGGCCGTGCATGCAGCGGCGGGCGAAGCCGTTGCGCGCCTGCGCCGCGGCAACGGTCCCTATCTCCTCGAATGCATGACTTACCGGTTGTCCGGCCACTATGTGGGCGATGCGCAGCACTACCGGTCGAAGGATGACTTGGCGGCGGCCCGCGAGAAATGCCCGATCGAGCGGCTCAAGAAGCACCTGCTGGCAGCGGGCATGGCGGCAGAGGATCTCGACCGGATCGCCGAGGAAGCCCGGCACGAGGTGCAACGTGCCGTTGACGAGGCGCGCGCCTCGCCTGCTCCCGACCCGGCGGAGGTGCTCGACGACGTCTACCAGTCTCCCGAGATCTCGACTTCATTGCGCGCGGCCGCCCGATGAGCCGCACCTTCATCGAGATCTTGCGGCGGGCGCTCGATGAGGAGATGGAGCGGGATGCCGCCGTATACCTGCTCGGCGAAGATGTCGCGGTTGGCGGGGCCTTCGGCGTGACTCAGGGGCTGGTGCAACGCTACGGCGCCGAGCGCGTGCGCAACACGCCGATCAGCGAGGCGGCGATAACCGGCGTCGCCATGGGAGCGGCGCTCTGCGGTCTGCGGCCCGTGCTCGAGATCATGTTCATCGATTTCGCCACCCTCGCCCTCGACTGCCTGGTGAACCAGGCGGCGAAATACCGCTACATGTCGGGCGGTCAGCTCGCGGTGCCGCTGGTGGTCCGTACGCAATCCGGCGCGGCCGGTGGAGCGGCCGCACAGCATTCGCAAAGCCTCGAGGCCTGGTTCGCGCACATCCCGGGGCTGATCGTCGTCGCGCCGTCCTCGCCCTGCGAGGCCTACGGTCTGCTGAAGAGCGCGATCCGTCTGGGAGATCCGGTGCTGTTCATCGAGCACAAGCGCCTTTACGCCATGAAGGAGGAGTTCGAGCCGCCGGTCCGGCTGCCGCCGATCGGCCGTGCGCGCATCGCGCGGGCCGGTTCGGACGTCACGCTGATCGCCTATTCCGCCATGGTGCGCAGCGCACTCGACGCAGCCCTGGAGCTTGGCCGGTCCGGCACTTCGGTCGAGGTCGTGGACCTGCGATCGCTCGTCCCGCTCGATATGACCCTGATCGGCGAATCGGTGGCGAAGACCCATCGCGTCATCGTCGCGCACGAGGCGGTCCGCAGCGCGGGTTTCGGCGCCGAGATCGCCGCGCGGATCGGCAGCGAATTGTTCGATGAACTCGATGCGCCGGTCACTCGGGTCGCTTGCCCTTTTGCGCCCATCCCGTTCGCGCCCGAACTCGAGCAGGCGCTGCTACCCGGCGTCCGGGACATCGTGCACGCCGTGCACACTCTGTGCGGCTGACGAATCGGGAGAAGCTGCCGTGGCGCGCATCGAACTCAAACTGCCGAAAATCGGCCTGGTCATGGAAAGCGCCCGGCTGCTGCGGTGGCTCAAGGCCGCCGGCGATCCGGTGCGGCAGGGAGAACCGCTGCTCGAGCTCGAAACCGAGAAATCGACGGTCGAGGTCGAGTCGACCGAGACCGGGACGCTGATCGAGATCCTCCTGAAAGAAGGTGACGAGGCGGCGGTGGGCGCGCCGATCGCCTGGCTCGAGAGCGACGAGGCGGCGGTCGTTGCGCCGATCGCCGTGGAGCGCATCCGCAGCTCTCCAGCGGCGCGCCGTCTGGCCTCCGAACGGTCCATCGATCTTCGCGAGGTCTCGGGTACGGGGCCGCGTGGACGCGTGCAGCTCTCGGACGTGAACCGGGCCGAACACCGGCCGGGTGACTCCTCGCTGCAACTGACCCCGATGCGTCGTGCGCTGGCGCGCGCGATGACGCAGAGCAACGCCACCATTCCCCAATTCACCGTCGAGCGCGCCCTGGACCTGACCGCGGTCAAGGAGGCGCGCATCCGGCTGCAGGACGGGCTGCCGGACGGTGCGGCGCGTCCGTCGATCAACGACTTCCTGCTGGTGTCCGTGGCCCGCGCCTTGCTCCGGTATTCGCCGCTCAATACCACGTTCATCGGCGATGCCGACTCCGCCAAAGCCGCCGTGGCCACTGCCCGGGGCGCGCACATCGGATTCGTGGTGGCCGTGGACGGCGGCCTCCTGGTACCGGTGCTGCACGACGTCGACCGCTTACGTATCGCCGAGGCGGCGCAGCGGCGCCGCGACGTGGTGGAGCGCGCGCTGCAGGGCAAGCTGCGGCGCGAGGAGCTGGAAGGAGCGACGCTCAGCATCTCCAATCTCGGCCCGAACGGCCCCGACCGCTTCACGGCAATGATCAACCCGCCGCAGTCGGCCATACTGGCGGTGGGCCGCGAGCGCGATTCGGTCGTCGCGCGCGGCGGAGCAGTGCAGATCCGGCCCACGGCTCAGCTGACGCTGACGGTCGATCACCGGATCGCCGACGGCCGCCTCGCCTCCGAGTTCCTGCGTGCGATCGTCGAGGCGCTCGAAGGCTCGACGTGGAACCTGCTCTGAAGGAAGGGTGTACCCATGGCCAAGCCTGTTCCGATACTCGGCTCCTACTGGACTCTCGCCGGCGCGGCGGACCCGATGGCCGATCAACGGTGTCCGCACGATCTGCGCCGGCGCGTCGAAATCGCGTCCCGGGCCGGCTATTCCGGCATGGGGTTCTGGCACGCCGATCTGGCCGAGCTTCGGCGCCGGCCCGGGTTTGCCGAAATGAAAGTTATCCTCGACGGCAATGGCATACAGCACATCGAGGTCGAGTGGCTGCTCGACTGGTACTGCACGGACCACCGGCGCAAGGCCTCCGACGAGACGCGCGCGCTGCTGCTCGAGGCGGCGCAGTCCCTCGGGGCCCGGCACATCAAGATCGGCGATCTGCACAACGACTGCGCCGGCGTGCCGAAGATGACGGAGGAATTCGCCCTCCTGTGCCGGCAGGCTGCCGAGGCCGGCACCCGAGTATTGTTCGAGATGCTCCCGGCCCAGTTCTCCCGGGCTCCGTCGCTCGATGACGTGCTCGCGATTTGCCGCGGCGCCGGCGCGAGGAACGGCGGCATCATGCTGGACAACCTGCACCTGCAACGCACCGGCACGCCCCCCGGGGACCTGGTACGCAAGCTCGGCCGCGACCTGCCCCTGGGCGTCGAGATCAACGATGGTTATCTCGCCATGCCGGTGAGGTTCGAGGACTCGGTGATCAACAAGCGGCTGCTGCCCGGCGACGGGGAATTCGACATTGCCGCATTTCTCGGCGCCGTGTGGACCTGCGGCTACGATGGCCCGGTTGGAGTCGAGGTCTTGAACGAGTACATCCGCAAATGGCCGATCGAGACCGCGGCCGAGGAGGCCTTTGCGAAGACGCACCGGGTCGTGGCCGCCGCGCGGGCGCAGTGGGAATCCGGCGCGGCATCGCCGCCCCTTACCGATGGAGGTATTGCATGAGCGTGCAGCAACCGAATGCCGAGCGCCAGGTCTGGATGTTCACCCAGATGCTGCGCATCCGCGCTTTTGAAGAGCGGGTCAAGCGGACGTTTACGGATCATCCCGGCGTGATCCGCGGCCATACGCATCTCGCCGACGGCGCCGAGGCGTCGATCGTCGGCTCGCTGAGCCACTTCCGCGAGGGAGATGCGGCGCTCGCGACCTACCGCTGCCACGGGTATCCCCTCGTGCTCGGCAGCGACCCGAAGGCCGCGATGGCCGAAATCTTCGGACGGGTGGACGGCCTGTGCAAGGGGCGTGGCGGGTCCATGCACCTGACCGACGTCAAGCACGGCTTCCTCGGCACATCGGGCATCGTCGGCGCGGGCATTCCGCACGCCGCCGGCGCAGCCTGGGCGGCTCAGATACGCCGCCAGGGCGCCGTGGTGCTCTGCTTCTTCGGCGACGGCGCATCCAAACAGGGCGCCTTTCACGAGACCCTGAACATTTCGGCGCTGTGGAAACTGCCGGTGATCTTCGTCATGGAGAACAACGGCTACAACGTGGTGACCACGACGGCGCAGGAAGATGCCAATGCGGCCGCAGGCGAGCCGCTGGCGGTCAAGGCAAAGGCCTACTCGATGCCCGGGGTCACGGTGGACGGCGGCGATCCGCTGGCCGTGTGCCGAACCGTCGGCGAAGCGGTCGAGCGCGCCCGCGCAGGTCAGGGACCCACCTTGGTCGAGTCCAAGATCTATCGGCTCTCGGCGCACGGCAACATCATCGCCCCCCCGGGCGTCCCGCTGCATTATCCGGAGCATGAAGCCATCGCGGTGTTCGGCAGGCGCGAGGAATACGAGGCCGCGCTGCGCGGCGATCCGGTACCGCGGTTCCGCGCCGCGCTGGTACAGAGCGGCGTGCTCACCCCCGCCCGGGCGGATCAGCTGGTCTCGCAGGTCGAGGCGGAGATGCAGGACGCCGTCGACTTCGCGATCAACAGCCCCTACCCGACTCCCGAGTCGGCTCTCGACTACAACTACGCCTGAGGCGCCGGAGATCGTCATGGCAAGAATGCCCTATATCGCTGCGATCGACGCCGGGATCCATCAGGAGATGCGACTCGACCCGAGCGTGCTCTACTTCGGACAGAACATGGCCACCACCGAGAATCACGATTTCGTGGCCGCCTACGGTCACGACCGCGTGCGCGTCACGCCGATCTCGGAGACTGCCGAGATCGGCATGGCCGTGGGTGCGGCGCTTGCCGGGTTCCGCCCGGTCGTCGAGCTGTACATGGCGGAATTCATGCTGGTCGCGATGGACCAGGTGGTGAACGAAGCGCCGCGATTCCGCTACATGTCGGGCGGCCAGGTGAAAGTGCCCCTGGTCCTGAAGGCCGGCTACGGATTCGCCTGCGGCTGGGCGGGTCAGCACACCGGCACGCTGACCGCGCTGTTCGCGGGCGTACCCGGCCTCAAGGTCGTGGTCCCCTCCACGGCGGCCGATGCCAAGGGACTGATGGCGACGGCGATTCGCGATGATAATCCGGTCGTGTTCCTGCACCACTACCTGCTCACTCTCGAGATGGGCGAGGTGCCGGACGGGGAATACCGGGTGCCGTTCGGCGTTGCGGACGTGCGCCGCCGGGGCGGCGACGTCACCCTCGTCGCCACCGGCGGGATGGTGCCGCGCTCGCTCGCCGCCGCCGAGCAGCTCGCGAAACAGGGCATCGACGCGGAGGTCATCGACCCGCGCACTGTTGCGCCGCTCGACCTTCAGACGATTCTCAAGTCCGTCGACAAGACGGGGCGCGTCGTGCTGGTCGACCAGGCCACGCGGCACGGCTCGGTGTCGGCGCTCATCGCGGCCGACATCGCGGAGCATGGCTACAAATCGCTGAAGGCGCCGATCATCCAAGTCACGGCCCCCGACACGACCATCCCCTACAGCGAGCCCCTCGAGGCGCACGTCCTGCCCGGCGAGAAACAGATCATCGCGGCCGTGCACCAGGTATTGAAGTAGCCGGTTGGCAGAGCGCAAAGCAGCGCCCCGCCACCCGGCCCGGCGCCTTTCAGGCGAGACTCGATAGCTTGCCGAGCAGTTTGAGCAGCTGGAGGCGGCCGTGGGGGCCGAGGCGCGCGGTGACGCGCGCCTCGTGCACGCTCTGCAGCGCCGCCGCCCGCTTGAGCACGCGCTGACCGCGGCCCGTGAGCTCCATCGCATAGGTGCGCGCATCGACCGCCGACTTGCGCCGCCGCACCAAGCCGCGGTGCTCCAGCTCGCTGATGGTCGCGACGAAGTTCGCCTTCTGAACCCCGAGGGCCGCGCAGACGCTCGACTGGCTCACCCCGGGATTCTGACCGATGACGGTGAGGACGGCGAAGTGTCCCGGCCGCAGGCCGAGTTCGGCCAGGGCATCATTGAAATCGGCAAAAATCACTCCCTGCGCCCGGCGCAGGGCGTAGCCTACATAGTCGTTGATCGGCAACATTTTCACGGCATGCCCGCGGCCCCGGCGTGCGCCGTCCGCCCCCTTCGAGCCCATGTTGACGCGAGTGACGGTGATGGTGACGCGCAGCGGCGGCGAATACTCGACAACCAGCGATATCCGATTGCACCTTGGCGACAGCGGGTCAGCGCGGGCTGCGGGTCACCGCGGACGGCTGGTGTCCCCGACGGCGCCCAGATTTTGCGCTGCAAAACAGGGCTCTCAATCCGGCGGCGAAACACCCACGCCCGGCAAATAGCACTTATCAGCGAAATGGATTGGCTGAGGCAATTAATTATGCCGTATAACCAACTCACAACGAGATTTCCGAAGATGGATACGGGGAGTTCACGATGGCGATCATCGAGTATTCGGGTTCGGCCGGCCTCGAGCGGCGCGGACCGCCGGCGTTCCGGACCGGTCACACCTATGAATCCTATCGGCCACCCGCGCCGGGTCCCATGGATATCCGCTCGATCGGCGGGGCCGTCGCCGGGACGCCGATCGCCGATTTGTCGCTCGCCGAGGTGAGCTCCGATGTGCAGTTGATGCACCATGTACGCACGCAGTTCCCGAGTCCGCGTCCGTCGCTGTTCTTTGTGCACGTGCAGATCGAGGGTGAGAGCGTGAATCGGCAGGGTGGCCGCGAGGCCGCCCTCAAGGCCGGTGATTTCACGTTGTGCGACGGCACGCGGCATTATGAGGCCGCGTTTACCGGGCCGGCGAGGATGCTGGTGCTGGGTGTGCCGGAGGCGAAGCTGCGTCGGCATATCGCCTGCCCAGAATCGCTGGTGGCGGTCCCGATGTCCGGATCGCAGGGCGTGGGCGGCCTGCTGTCGCGCTTCCTCTGCGGCTACTGGAACGATTGCAGCCGCGAACTCGGTGCCGGCGCGGCCGAGCGAGTGAGCCTCGCCGTGCTGGACCTGCTCGGCGCCGCTTACGCCGACGTGCCGCGCCCGCAGTCGGGACCTGCCTCTCTCGGCTCGGCGCATCGCATCCGCATCATCCACTACATCGAGTCGAATTTGCACGATCCGGATCTGACCCCGACGCGCATCGCCGAGGCCTGCAGGATCACCCCGCGCTATCTGCATCACTTGTTCTCGGACCAGGACGAGACCGTCGCGCGCTACATACTGCGGCGCCGGCTCGATGCCTGCGCCCGGGCATTGGAGTCCGGCGCCCAGCGCGGCCGAACGGTGACCGCCATCGCCTTCGATCACGGCTTCAACAGCCCGACCCATTTTGGCCGCGTATTTCGCGCCAAGTTCGGCGTGACGCCGCGGGAGTATCGGCGAACCCCTGCCCGGTGCGCCTGACGGTCGCGAAGCCGGCGGCCGCCGGCGGGTCAGCCGATGAACGAGCGGATCGGTTCGCGGCCGTCCCAATCCATGCTCGCGCGGTAGAACCGGCCGAACACGTCCTCGAACGCGCCCCCGAGTTCGATGAACTCGGTGTATCCCGGCAGGATGTTGGTCGTATCCATGTAGCCGACCCGGCCGCCGCTCGGCACGCCGGCGAGAAACACGAGTTCGTGGCCGCTCTGGCGGAAGCGTTCAACCTCGCGATCGAAATGCCAGGTGGCGATGCCCCAGTGGTGAAAGCCGAAGCCGTGCCGCTCGATGTGTTCACGATACACCGACGGTGCATCGTTGTTCGGTTGGATGAGCTCGATGTTCATGTGACCGGCGAAGGACATCGCGATGGCGACGTCGGCCTGCGAGGGTTTGCCCCGGTAGATGGGGTCGATGCCCGTGAAATGCTCGAGCAGAAACCAGGGCCCGATCTTGAGCTTGGATGCGTAGTGGCTGATGGCATCCTGAATGTTCTCGACCAGGTAGCATGTTTGAATGACGCCGTCATCCGGCTGACCAAAACCGACCTCTCCCATCGCGGTCTCCTTGTGCACACTCCACTTTAAGTTAGGCGCCGTGGCTCACGCCGGTGCGACCAGGAGGGAAATCTCTTGGCGACCGCGAGCGAAACCGACTGCGCCGCGACGAGTTCGTTGGGGGGGGCGAGAATGAAAACATGCCACGTGGCTGCAACCACCGCCGCACTCGCGCTGCTTGCCGCGGCAACCTCGGCGGCCAGGCCTTCAGGTACGGATGGCGCATGGATCGCCGCGGCGGATCGAGAACCGGAGCTCTGGCCGGCCGCGGGACGCGACTACGGCGACACGCGCTACAGCCCGCTGCGGCTGATCGACGATCACAACGTCGGACGACTCCGGCTCGCCTGGTACTACGATCTCGACACGCACCGCGGCCAAGAGGCCACCCCGGTCGTGGTCGACGGAGTGATGTACACCACGAGCGCCTGGAGCAAGGTCCAGGCGTTCCGCGCTGCGACGGGAGAGCTCTTGTGGCAGTACGACCCGAAGGTCCCGGGCGCGGTCGCGGTGCACGTGTGCTGCGATGTGGTCAACCGCGGCGTCGCGGTCTGGAAGGGGCGCGTCTACTTCGGCACGCTCGACGGCCGCCTGATCGCGCTCGACTCGGCGACGGGACGTCCGCTGTGGTCCGCGCTGACGGTCGACCCCGCGCGCCCCTACGCCATCACCGGTGCGCCGGTGGTGGCCGGCGGCAAGGTCATCATCGGCAACGCGGGCGCCGAGTACGGCGTGCGCGGCTACGTGGGTGCCTACGATGCACGCACCGGCAAGCCGCTGTGGCGCTTCTACACGGTACCCGGCGATCCTGCGAAGGGCTTCGAGAACGCCGCGATGCGCCGGGCCGCGAAGACCTGGACGGGTGAATGGTGGAAGGACGGCGGCGGCGGCACGGTCTGGAATTCGATCTCGTACGACCCGCAGCTCGGACTGCTGTACATGGGGACCGGCAATGCCTCCCCCTGGTCCGGACCGGTCGGCGGCGGAGCACGCGGCGATGCGCTGTACACCTCCTCGATCGTCGCCGTGCACATCGGCAACGGCCGCTACGCGTGGCATTATCAGACGACGCCCGGCGACGTGTGGGACTACGACGCCGCGCAGACCCTGACGCTCGCCACGCTGAAGCTCGATGGCCGGGAACGCAAGGTCGTGATGCAGGCCGGCAAGAACGGCTTCTTCTATGTGCTCGACCGGGCAAGCGGCGAACTGTTGTCGGCAACCGCCTATGTGACGATGAACTGGTCCACCGGCGTCGACCTCGGGACGGGACGGCCGGCGGTAAACCCGGAGGCGCGTTACGACCGCTCCGGCAAGCTCTGGGTCGGCATTCCCGGCGGCCTCGGTGCGCACAATTGGCACCCCATGTCCTACAGCCCGCAGACCGGACTCGTGTACATCCCGGCACAGCAGCTCCCGTTCCCGTTCCTCAAGGATCCGGAGTTCGAGCCCGGGTCCATCGGCGTCAACATGGGCGTCGACCTCGCGGCCACGAGCCTGCCCCAGGATCCCAAGATCAAGGCGGCCGTGCTCGCCGGTCTGCAGGGGTTCCTGCTGGCCTGGGATCCGGTCGCGGCCAAGGCGGCCTGGCACGCCGCGCTGCCGGGTCCGTGGAACGGCGGTACGCTCGCCACGGGCGGCAACCTCGTGTTCCAGGGTACCGCGAGCGGCGAATTCATCGCGTATCGCGCAACCGACGGCGAGAAGCTCTGGTCGTTCCCGGCGCAAACCGGCGTCATCGCCGCGCCGATGAGCTTTGCCGTCGACGGACGGCAGTACGTGACGGTGCTCGCCGGATGGGGCGGCGTATTCCCGCTGGTGGCCGGCGAGCTCGCCTTCAAGTCGGGTCATCTCCCGAACCGCAGCCGGGTGCTGACGTTCGCGCTCGACGGCGCGGCGGCGCTGCCGGCCGCGGCCGAGCCGGCCGTCGAATTCCCCCTGCCGCCGTCGGCGCCGCAGCCCGCCGATCGCGTCGCGGCCGGGGCCAAGCTGTATGCGCGCTATTGCGGCAGCTGTCACGGCGATGCGGCGCATTCGGGCGGTCTGATACCGGACCTGCGGCGCAGCCGGGCGCTGTCCGATGACGGATGGTGGCGGTCGGTGACGATGGAGGGCGCGCTGCAGAAAAACGGCATGGTCGCCTTCGGGCCGGCGCTCGGAGCCGATCGCCTAGCCGCCATTCGCGCCTACCTGATTGCCCGCGCGCAGCAGAGCCAGGCGGATGAGAACGCGCCCGCGCAGCGCTGAGGCCGTCGTCAGCGGCGCCGCGCGGGGGCAGTCTCCTCGAGTCCCAGCGCGAGTGTGCCCGCCGCGATGCACAGGCCGAGCATGATCCACATCGGCGCGGCGAGCCCCGCCCGGTCGGCCGCCCAGCCGGCGATGGTGGGCGAGAGCGCGCCGCCGATCACCTCGCCGGCACCCATGACCAGCGCCATGGCCGTCGTCATGTAGCGCGGATCCACGCTTTCCGACGGGATGGTCCCCATGAACAGCGGGAAGGTTCCATTGAGCGCCCAGCCGAAGAAGAAGATGAGCGCCAGCAGCCAGGGGGAGCCGCCGAAGAACAACGCCCCCAGCGGCAGGATCGCGCCCAGGAAGGAGAAGAAGATCATCACTGGCTTGCGCCCGGCGCGATCCGAGATCCCGCTGACCACGAAGCTGCCCACGGTCGCCGAAATGCCGAGCGTACCCATCAGCCAGCTCATGGTTCCGGCGGAGAAGCCGCGGACCTGGGTCAGGAACAGCGGCGCGAAGGTCCAGCAGGTCACGAGGTAGGCGACCAGCAGCGCGGAGATCGCGAGGCACAGCTGCAGATTGCGCTGCTTGAGGATGTGCCCCAGCCGCGTCGCAAGCGGCTCCGTATCCGCCATGCCGTGGGCCGGCCGCCGCGGCTCCTGCACGACCATCCACAGCAGCGCCGCCGAAATCAGCCCCGGCAGGCCGGCGAGGAAAAAGGCATGCCGCCAGCCGAACGCCTTCGCAAAGCCCACCAGCACCACCGGGGCCACGAACGAGCCGAAAAGATTCGAGCCGAGGTTCTGCATCACGCCCATCGCCAGACCGCGCCGTTCCGGCCGGACGGCGAGCGCGGTGATGGTCTGCGAGATCGGTGCGACGCCGCCCTCGGCCACGCCCATCAACAGGCGCGCGGCGAGCAGCGTGCCGAACGACCCCACGATGCCGGTGACGAACGAGCACAGGGAGAAGGCCAGCGTGGCGCCGATCAGGAAGACCTTGCGTTTGCCCACCTTGTCCGCGATCGCGCCGATGAACAGCGCCGCGAGCGCCCATGAAAAGGACAGGCTCGAGGCGGCGAGGCCCACCTGCGTGTTCGAGAGATCGAGATCCGGCTGCACGAACGGCATCAGAAAGGCCAGCGCGTTTCGGTCGAAGAACAGGATGCCGAAGTTGAGGCTGAGCAGCGCGACCACTAACGCCGGATAGCGCCCCCCGAGTTCAGCGGCTCGACTGTCGGTCATGACCGGCTATCTCCCAATGCTCCGATGGTTCATTGTGATGAACGGCTCGTGGCTTGTATCCGCCGCGGCGCCCGCCGACTCGACTATGAAGGCAATTGCGAGGGCGCAGCGCACTGTGAGTCGATACCGACCGCCGCGGATGGCTATGCTTGAGGCGTTGGCGGCCCGAGGGCCGCGCGGTCCCCGGAGTCGCCGTGAGCACCAGCGCCAATTATCCCCGACGCGATTTTCTGGCGGCCGGCGGAATTCTCACTGGATTTCTGGCGGCGGGCGGGCCGCTCAGCCTGCTCGCCCCGAGCCGCGTCTGGGCGCTCGAGCTCAAGGTTCTGTCGAGCGCCGAGGGGGCGGCCCTGCTCGCCGTCGCGCGGACCATCGCACCGCACGAGACGCTCGAGGATGCCGCCTACGCCATCGTGGTCAAGTCGATCGATGCGTCGGCGGCGGACGAGCATGTGCGCGCCACCGTGAAGGCCGGCCTCGCCGGGCTCGGCGAGAACTTCGCGGCGCGCGCCGAGCCCGCTCGCGTCGAAGCGCTGCGGGCGGTCGAGCGCTCCGAGTTCTTCGCTCTCGTGCGCGCGAAGACGCTGGGGACGCTGTACGCATCGCCGATCGCGTACGCGCATTTCGGCTACGAGGGCGAGGCTTTCTCCAAGGGCGGCTACCTGACCCGGGGCTTCGACGAACTGGACTGGCTGCCGGACGTACCGCTCGAGGACAGCGGTCCGAAGAGGAGCGCATGACCCAGATTGCTCAGAACGATGCCGGCGCCGTGGTGATCGTCGGATCCGGCGCCGGCGGCGGCACGCTGGCCCACGAACTCACGCGCCGCGGCATCAAGGTCGTGCTGCTCGAGGCCGGAGCACGCGAGTCCATCGCGACCTTCTCGCAGAACCCCGGCGAAGCCTTCGTACAGCTGACCTGGCTCGATCCGCGCACCACGTCGGGAAGCTGGACCGTGCCCGAGGACTACCCGGGACTGCCGTCGTGGACCGCGAAGACGCTCGGCGGAACGACGGTACACTGGACCGGCGCTACTCCGCGAATTCAGTCCTGGGAGGTGCGCGCACGCACCACCTACGGTGCCCTCGCCGGCACGTCGCTGATCGACTGGCCGATCGACTACGCCGAGCTCGAGCGCTACTACGACCTCGCCGAGCGGCGGCTGTTCGTGACTCGCCGGCAGGGCAATCCGGGCCTGCCGGCGTCGAGCCACTTCAAGGTCATGTATCACGGCGCGCGGCGCATCGGATACCGCCGCGTGCACACGGGATACCTCGCCGTGAACACGCGGGCGGCGGATGAGCGCGGCATGTGCATCCAGCAGGGTTTTTGCGTGCAGGGGTGCAAGACCGGCGCCAAATGGAGCACGCTGTATACGGAGATCCCGCGCGCCGAAGCGACCGGCAACCTCGACCTGCGGCTGCGCTGCCACGCCGTGCGGATCGAACATGGCGCGGACGGCCGGGTCGACGCGGTCGTCTACCGCGACCCGGAGGGCAAGGAGCAGCGCCAGAAGGCGCGGCTGGTCTGCGTCGCCTGCAACAGCGTCGAGACGGCACGATTGCTGCTGCTGTCGGAATCCTCCCGCTTCCCGCACGGGCTTGCCAACTCGAGCGATCAGGTCGGCCGCAATTACTGCAGGCACACCGCCGGCTTCGTCTGGGGCGTGTTCGACAAGCCGGTGAAGTTCTGGCGCGGTACCACGCTGGCGGGCATCGTCGAGGACGAGGCCAAGAACGACCCGAAGCGCGGCTTCGTGGGCGGCTACCACCTCGAACTCGCGGCGCTCGATCTGCCGAGCCTGCCGCTCGCCGGCTTTCCAAGCACGCTGTGGGGACGCGACCTGGGCTTCTTGATGGACCACTACGATCGGATGGCCGGCATGCTGGTCAATGGCGAGGACATGCCCCGCCCCGACAACCGCATCACGCTCTCGGCCTCGGTCAAGGACCGCGCGGGTATCCCGGTGGCGCACCTTCACGTGGACGAGCACGCCAATGACGCCGCGATGCGCTCCCACGCTCAGCGTCAAGGGCGTGCGATCTACGAAGCCGTGGGAGCGCTGCGCACCGCGGCGTCGCGGCAGACGCCCGCGACCCACAACATGTGTACGGCGCGGATGAGCAAGGATCCGCGGGACGGCGTGGTCGACGGGCACGGCCGGGCCCATGACGTCCCGAATCTCTATATCTCGGATGGGAGCGCGCTGACGACCCCGGGATCGGCCAATCCCACCCTGACCATCGTCGCGCTCGCACTTCGCCAGGCCGAGCACATCGCCCATGAGATGAGTTCCGGCAATCTGTAGCCTTACCCGCCCGCCGCGACCCGGCGCCGCCCGGCACATCGCCTCTGGTACCATAGAACGGTGACTCGCCCGATGCGCCCGCCGTGCAACTGAATCGATTCGACCTCAACCTCTTGATCGCGCTGGACGTTTTGCTCCGCGAAAAGAACGTGACGCGGGCGGCGGAACGCGTGCACCTGTCGCAGCCCGCCATGAGCGCGGCGCTGCACAAACTGCGGGAGTATTTCAGCGATCCGCTGCTGGTGCGCGTGGGCCGGGAAATGGAGCTGACGCCCAAGGGCCTGTCGCTCGCGGAGCCCGTTCGCGATGCCTTGCACCGGATCCTGGCGGCGCTCGGGACCCAGCCGACGTTCTCACCGGGCATCGCGCAACGGGACTTCACGATCATCGTCTCGGAAGAGGCGGTACCGGGCTTTCTGCCGGCGATCCTGCGCCGCGTGGCGTCCGAGGCGCCCGGTGTGCGCTGCTGCATCGAGCTCATTTCCCAGACGGCCTTCAATCGGCTCGAGTACGGCGAGGCCGATCTTTGCCTCTGCCTCGACCATCTGCGCCTGTACGATGCCACCGAGTATCCGGATAGCCTGCGGATGGTGCGGCTGCGCCCGGTGCGCTGGGTGTGTGCGGTCGACTGCGACCACCCGACGGTGGGCGACGCCTTGTCGGCCGAGCAGTTTCTGGCCCTCCCCCACGTCTTCGGCCGTCCGAGCGGATACTCGGCTCCGGCGGAAGACCTGGTCCGCGCCCTCTTCGACATCGATCTCGCCGTGCACCTGACGGTGCCGAGTCTGCTGCACCTGCCGCTGGTGCTCGCCGGCACCACCTATGTGGCCACGCTGCCCGAGCGCGTCGCGGGCATGGCGACACCCGGGGTGCGGATCAAGACCTTTCCACTGCCGTTCGAGGTGGCGGAGCATCACGAGATCCTGCTCTGGCACAAGCGCCACGAACCGGATCCCGCGCACGCGTGGCTTCGCGAGTTGATCATCGATCTCGCACGGACCATGTAGACCTGGGAGGTGCGCCATGCTGGCAATCAGAAGAAGTAATGAGCGCGGATCCGCCGACCACGGTTGGCTCAAGTCCCGCCATACATTTTCATTTGCGGACTATTACGATCCGGAGCAGATCGGTTTCGGGGTGCTTCGCGTCATCAACGACGATCGCGTCGCGCCGGGTAAGGGATTCGGCACCCACGGCCACCGCGACATGGAGATCCTGAGCTACGTGCTCGAGGGCCGGCTCGGACACCAGGACTCGATGGGCAACGGATCCGTGATCGTGCCCGGCGACGTGCAGCGCATGAGCGCCGGAACGGGCGTGCGCCACAGCGAAATGAATCCGTCGCCCACCGAGCCCGTGCATTTCCTGCAGATCTGGATTCTGCCCGGCGTCGCCGGAATCGCACCCGGCTACGAGCAGAAGCACTTCCCGCCGGCCGACAAGCGCGGGCGGCTGCGCCTCGTCGCCTCGGCCGACGGCGCGGACGGCTCGGTACGGATCCATCAGGACGTGCGCGTCTACGCCGGGCTCTTCGACGGCACCGAGCGCGGCACTTTCGAACTGTCGGCGAATCGCAAGGCGTACGTCCACGTTGCGCGCGGATCCGTGAGCGCCGGTGGAGTGGCTCTGGCGGAAGGCGACGGGCTCAAGGTCACCGACACACCGAGTCTCGCCCTGTCGGACGGACGGGACGCGGAAGTCCTGGTGTTCGATCTGCCGGCCTGACGATCGAGGGCGCCCTGGCGCACGCGCTCAGCGGCCGGACTTGACCGCGAACAGGCCGCTGTATTGCCGCGGCTGCGAGCGCAGGTACTGATTCGGCGCCTTCACCTGGGCCCCGAAGTGGGCGGCCGCATGCCACGGCCAGCGGGGGTCGTAGAGCATCGCGCGGGCCAGCGCGATCAGGTCGGCATCGCCGGTTCCGATGATGGCTTCCGCCTGCTCGAAGTCCGTGATGAGGCCCACGGCGATCACCGGAATCTTCACCGCCTGTTTGACGGCGCGCGCGAGCGGCACCTGGTAGTTCGGCCCGATCGGCACCTGCTGCGCGGGCGTCAACCCGCCTCCCGAGACGTGAATCGCGCTGCAGCCGCGGGCCTCCAGCGCTTGGGCAAAGGCCACGGTCTGCTCGATGGACCAGCCGCCCTGCGCCCAATCCGTGCCGGACACCCGCATGGTCACCGGACGCTGCGGCGGAAATGCCGCGCGTACGCCGTCGAACACCTCGAGCGGAAACCGCATGCGATTGGCCAGCGAGCCGCCGTACTCGTCGTCCCGCCGGTTCGATAGCGGCGACAGGAACTGATGCAGCAGATACCCGTGCGCTCCGTGAATCTGAACGGCGTCGAGCCCCAAGCGGGCGGCTCGTCGGGCGGCGTCGGCGAACGCTTGGCGCACTCTCAGCAGGGCGTCCCGGTCGAGGGCCGTGGGCGCCACTTGTCCCTCCGCGAATGACAGGGGTGACGGGGCCACCGTAGGCCAGCCGTTGGGCGTGCCGGGCGGAATCTGCGCCCCGCCGCCCCATGGCTTCTCGCACGATGCCTTGCGGCCGGCGTGGGCGAGTTGAATGGCAATCGGCATGTCCGACCAGCGCCGCACCGTCTCCAGGACGCGCGCCATGGCCAGCTCGGTCTCCTCGGAGTAAAGCCCCACGTCGCCGTAGGTGATTCTGCCTTCCGGGGCGACCGCAGTGGCCTCGATGGTGAGGAGCGCCGCGCCGGACAGCGCGAGGTTGCCCAGGTGAATGATGTGCCAATCGGTCATGCGGCCGTCCTGCGCCGAGTACTGGCACATCGGGGCGATCACGATGCGATTGGCGAGTTCGATGTTGCCGACGCGCAGGGAGGTGAAGAGTTGGGCGGTGGTCATGCGGGTTCTTGTGGGCAGGGACGATAAAACTAGCATTCTACGGGAACGAGTCCGCGCGCCGAGGGCTTTCGAATGAGGAATATGGCGCCCGCCGCCAACAGACAGGCAAACCCGGAGGCGTACAACGCGGGAGTGTAGGTGAGCAGCAGGGTTCGCGTGAGCCCTGCCCCGTACGCCGCCGCGGCGCCGCCCAATTGGTGTCCCGCGAAAATCCATCCGAAGATCATGGCGCCGCGCTGCCGTCCGAACGCGGCGCTCGCCAGCCTGACGGTGGGGGGCACCGTGGCGACCCAGTCGAGTCCGTAGAACATTGCGAACAGCGACAGGCCGTTCAGAGAAAAGGCGGAATTGGGCAACCAAAACAGCGACAGCCCCCGCAGGCCGTAATACCAGAAGAGCAGCTTCCGGTTGTCGATCCGATCGGACAGCCAGCCGGAGCCGATGGTCCCGACGAAGTCGAAGGCGCCGATCATGGCGAGAACCGACGCCGCCGGAACGGCGGCCAAGCCGAAATCCCCGCACAGCGAAATGAAGTGCGTTTGTATCAGGCCGCTCGTGCTCAGGCCGCACACGAAGAACGTGCCGAAGAGCACCCAAAAGACGCCGCTCCTCGAAGCGCTTCCGAGCGCTTGCACGGGTTCGAATAAGCCCGGCTGCCAGGGGACGCCCGTGGGTTGGGTGCCGGGTTCCGCCCCGTAGGGAGCAAGCCCGATGGCGTCCGGGCGGTCCTCGCACAGCAGAAGCGCAAGCAGGGCGACCACGATGCACACCACGACGATGGGAGCCACGGCAATTCGCCAGCCGTAATGGGCGATCAGGGAACTCGCCAGCGGCAGGAATACCAGCTGTCCGGTCGCCGAACTCGCCGTCAGGATCCCCAGCACCAGGCCGCGGCGCCGCTCGAACCAGCGATTGGCAACCGCCGCCCCCAGCACCAAGGCGGTCAGCCCCGAACCGATCCCGAGCGCCAGTCCCCACAGCGCCACCAGCTGCCATAGGGCCGTCATTCGGGTGATCAACAGCATGCCCCCGGCGATCAACAGCAGCGCCGTACAGACGATGCGCCGAATGCCGAAACGTTCCATGAGGATGGCCGCAAAGGGCCCCATCAGGCCGTACAGCACGAACCGCACCGCCAAGGCGGAGGAGATCTGCGCCGTACTCCAGCCAAATTCCCGACTGAGCGGCCGCAGATACGCTCCCGGCAATCCAAGCGCGGCGGAGGATGCGAGCATGGTCAGGAAGACGATGCCCATCACGACCCAGGCGTAGTGAATTCCACGCCGGTGCAGCCACTCCGAGATCGGTTGCGCCAGCAAGCTAGCTTCTCGGACCGGCGTGCATCACTTGGTACGGTCGAACACCAATAGCGTCGAGGTCGCCGACGCATAGAGCAATCCGGCTGCATCTTGCAAGGTGGCCTGAGCAAACGCGACGCGGCGCCCGATGGACATGACCGTGCCGACGGCCTTGACGAGCCCGGTCTCGTGGGTCATCCCGCGGTGATAAGCGACCTTCAATTCCAGCGTCGTATACGCCTGGGTCGCGCTCAGGCGCGAATGCACCGCGCATCCACAGGCGCTGTCCAGGAGCGTCGCGGCATATCCGCCGTGCACCGATCCAATCGGATTGTAGGCGGATATTCCCGGCACGGCGGCAAACACGGCGCGCCCTTCCTCGACTTCCACCAGGTCGAAGTTCAGCGTCTCGGCGATGGGCGGGCGCCGACCGCCGCGAATGAGCGCGCGCAACTGCTCGAGGCCGCTCGCGTCCGCCGCCGTATCATTGAGGTTCATGGCGCACTCCGGGATTCGAACCGTATATCGACCGGGTCCCGCCACCTGCGAGCTGGCCGCTCCTTGGGGCAGGCGAGGCCCAACCAGGACATTATGGTAAATTAGTACCGCCGCGAAACCGATCCGAGGCGACCAATTTCCCAGGGACATTTTGAATCGTTTTCGAGGACGAGAACAATCCATGAATCAAAGCACGCCTGCATAAGCTCATGCCGATTTCTCATTAGGCGCCGCGCACGGGCTCCCTTACCCTCGCGCCACCGATCAAACACCCGATGGAGGGTTCCATGGCAACAACCGGCACCGGCCGCGATACTTGGCATTTCGACACTCTCTCCGTGCACGGCGGCTATACGCCCGAGCCCACGACCAAGTCGGTTGCGGTGCCCATTTACCAGACCGTGGCCTACGCCTTCGACAGCGCACAGCATGGCGCCGATCTGTTCGACCTCAAGGTGCCCGGCAACATCTACACCCGCATCATGAACCCGACGCAGGACGTCCTGGAGCAACGCCTGGCCGCGCTCGAGGGCGGCATCGCGGCGTTGGCGCTCGCCT
The DNA here is from genome assembly GCA_963707765.1 of uncultured Gammaproteobacteria bacterium. Classification (GTDB taxonomy): domain Bacteria; phylum Pseudomonadota; class Gammaproteobacteria; order Steroidobacterales; family Steroidobacteraceae; genus Bog-1198. The sequence continues at coordinate 544,863 of CAVPQZ010000004.1, forward strand.
CCGGTCAGGCCGCCGTCACCTACGCCATCATGACCATCAGCGAAGCGGGGGACAACATCGTCGCCTCCAGCGCGCTGTACGGGGGCACGTACAATCTGTTCGCCCACACATTGCCGCAATTCGGCATCGAGGCGCGGTTCGCCGACTATCGCAAGCCCGAGTCCTTCGAGGCGCTGATCGACGCGAGAACCAAGGCCGTGTTCGTGGAATCGCTCGGCAATCCGCAGGGCAACATCACCGATTTCGAGCGGATCGCCGCGATCGCCCATCGCCACGGCGTGCCCTTGATCGTCGACAACACGGTGCCGACGCCGTATCTGAGCCGGCCCATCGAGCACGGCGCCGATATCGTGGTGCATTCATTGACCAAGTATCTCGGCGGCCATGGCAACAGCGTCGGCGGCGCGATCGTGGATTCGGGCAAGTTCCCCTGGGCGAAGCACAAGCAGAGGTTCCGCCGCCTCAACGAGCCCGACGTCAGCTATCACGGCGTGGTCTACACCGAAGCCTTGGGGCCCGCCGCCTACATCGGCCGGGCGCGCGTCGTGCCCCTGCGCAACACCGGCGCCGCCATCTCGCCCTTCAATGCCTTCTTGATCCTGCAGGGGATCGAAACCCTGTCGCTGCGGATGGACAGGATCTGCGAGAACGCCCTCAAGGTCGCCCAATACCTGCGCGGACACGACAAGGTCGCGTGGACCAACTACGCCGGGCTCGAGGACCACCCGGATCACGCGCTGGCCCGGAAGTACCTGTCGGGAAAGGCTTCGGGCCTGCTGACCTTCGGATTGAAGGGGCCGCCGGGAGAGGGCCGGGAACGCGGTGCGCGGTTTCTCGATGCACTGCAGCTGTTCACGCGCCTGGTCAATATCGGCGACGTGCGCTCGCTGGCGACGCATCCCGCTTCGACCACGCATCGCCAACTCTCGCCCGATGAGTTGGCCAAGGCGGGGGTCTCCGAGGATACCGTGCGCCTGTCCGTCGGCATCGAGCACGCGGGTGATCTTCTCGCCGATCTCGGGCAGTCGCTCGCCGCGGTGTAGACTGTCGCGACTGAGTGGACGAAGGGGGAATGGATATGTACTCGAGAATTCTCGTGCCTGTGGACGGCAGTGCCGCGGCGAAGGGCGGCCTTCGCGAGGCGATCAAGATCGCGAAAGAACGCCATGGCGTGATTCGGCTCATTCACGTCGTGATCGAGGTCATCCCGCCTCGGGAGGGCTTCGATGCGGGCGCCGTATGGGCGGAATTGCGCGAGCGCGGCGATGAAATTCTGCGGGAGTCGCGCGAGCTCGCGCTGAAGGAGCACATCGAGGTCGAGAGCCGGCTCGTGGAGCGCACCACGGGTTACGCTGCCGATGCGGTCATCGAAAACGCGGGAGAATGGCCCGCGGATCTCATCGTGATCGGGACACACGGGCGACGCGGACTTCGGCGGCTGCTGCTCGGAAGCGATGCCGAGGATATCGTTAGAATGACTCAGGTCCCGGTGCTCATCGTGCGCGACCCGTCGGACAAATGACGGACGCACCGGTTTCGTTGCCGCCGTCCCCCCGGCGCCCGCAGTCGCCGAGGGGTTAGATCATGGGCCGATGGCGCTCATGTACTTGTTGTTGATCTCCCTGAACACGCAGACGACCTGGCTGGTGTTCAGCGTCGCGCAGGAAGGCGTCCCGACGTAGGTGCTGCCGCCGATTTTGCTGAAACCCGACCACGTGGTGTCGTTCCAGGTGCCGGCATAGAAGGCGTTGTTGGAATCGATCGCTCCGCATACCGAGGCCTGCCCCGACTCGATGGCGCAGCTGGCGTTGTCGTTCACCGTCCCGCCCATGCTGGTGAACCCGAGCCAGCTGCCGACCACCCACGTGCCCCCTTTGAAAGCGTCGGCGCTGACGCTCGAGTCGTAGCTCTTGAAGAGGCAGAAGGCCACATAGCTCGATGCATCGGCCGACAGGCAGGCGGGCGTGCCGGCAACCGAGCCTCCGAGGTTCAGGAATGCCCCTGGATAGGGCAGAAACCAATTCACGAGGACGGTGCTTCCGGTGGTGGTGAATGCGCAGATGACGGCCGTCTCGCCGGTGCCCGCATTGCCGGTGCACGCAGGCGCGGAGACGGCCTCGGTTGCCACATTGGCGAACGCACTCCAGCTCGTCAGGCCCGCGCTGCTCACCGACCAGGTGATCCCCCCCGTCGAACTGCGCGCCACGCAGACCACGGTTCCCGGGGCGAAGTCGCCGCAGCTCGGACCCGAATAGAGATCCGCCGCCACCTTCGCGGGCGCGCTCCACGACGTGCCGTTGAAGATCGTATACAGAAAGTCGCCGCCCGCCGAAGCGGCGCAGAGAACGTGGCCGTCGCCGTCGCCGGTGCAGCTGGGGTCGGAGTTCACGGTGCCGGCGAGACGCGTCCACGCGGCCCACGTGGTGCCGTTGAACGTGCTGACCAGGAGCGTGTTCTTTCCGCCTTGGGTCGCGCAGGCCACCATGTTGGCCGAGAACTGCGCGCAAGACGGGTTGCCGACGCCGGTCGCCGGTCCGGTGAGCAGTAACGACCAAGCAGCCCACGCCGCGTGAGCCGGCAGCAAGGCCGTGGACGCGACCAACAACGGCGCCCACACGAGACGGACAAAGGATCTTGCAAACATTGGAATATTCTCCTGGCCTTCGTGGCGCAACCCCCGATCTTAGGATCATTATCCTCGGCCTGACTCACGTCCGCGTCAATTGCTGGCGCGGGGCGGGAATTATGTGAAGTGACGATGCCGCGAGACTTCGTCAGGGCGGCGATCCGTGCGATCATCAATCGTGACCGAGATTCCGGCGGACCCAAGCCTGGACCCCGACGACTGGCCGGCGCTGCGCAGCCAGGCCCATCGCATGCTCGACGACATGCTGGACTACGTCGAGCACATCAGGGCTCGACCCGTGTGGCGGCCGATGGACGCGGATTTGCGGGCCCGTTTTCGTGGCGATGCGCCGCTTCAGCCGGCAGACCTCGGGGAAGTCCATCGGGAATTTCTTCGCGACGTCCTGCCCTACTCCTCGGGCAACGTGCACCCGGGCTTCATGGGCTGGGTGCATGGCGGAGGCACGGTCGTCGGCATGCTGGCCGACATGCTGGCCGGCGGCCTCAATGCCAACTGCGGCGGCCGCGATCACGCGCCCATCGAAGTCGAGCGCCAGATCACCGAATGGGTTCGCACCTGGTTCGGCTTTCCGGCCGGCGCCAGCGGCTTGTTCGTCACCGGCACCTCGCTCGCGAACTTCGTGGCGGTGTTGGGCGCCCGGCGCTGGGCCCTCGGCGCCGGGGTCCGGCGCAGCGGACCGGGCGCCCAACGATTGACTGCCTATGCGTCGGCGGCGGCGCATGCCTGCGTGGCGCGCGCGCTGGATTATGCGGGTCTCGGCAGCGACGCCTTGCGGCGCGTGCCCATCGGCGCCGACCAACGCATCGACGTCGACGCGCTTTGCCGCACCGTCGCGGCGGACCGCAGCGCCGGCAGGCAGCCCTTCATGCTGATCGGCACGGCGGGAACCGTGGATACCGGGGCCATCGATGATCTTACGTCGCTGGCGGCGCTCGCGGCCCGGGAACGGCTCTGGTTCCATGTCGACGGGGCCTATGGGGCGCTCGGCATGCTCTCCTCCACGATCGCGCCGCGCCTCGCCGGCATCGAGCGCGCCGATTCGCTGGCGCTCGACTTCCACAAATGGGGCCAGGTGCCCTACGACGCCGGTTTCGTGCTCATCCGCGACGGCGTCCTGCATCGGGAGACCTTCGCCGCGCCTGCCGACTACCTGCGGCATGAGACCCGCGGGCTGGCCGGCGGAGAATTCTGGCCGAACGACTACGGTCCCGACCTGTCCCGGGGCTTCCGGGCCTTGAAAACCTGGTTCACTCTCAAGGTGTATGGAGCCGACGCACTGGGCGCCGCCATCGAGCGCAGCTGCCGGGTCGCCCGCCATCTCGCCGATCGCATCGCCGCCGAGCCGCGCCTCGAACTGGCGGCGCCCGTGCCCCTCAACATCGTGTGTTTCCGCTACCTCGCCGAACCGTCGGATGCGCTCAACGCATCGATCGCCGCGGATGTCCAGGAAAGCGGAGTCGCGGCGCCGTCGACCACCCGCATCGGCGGCCGCCTCGTCATCCGCGCCGCCATTTTCAACCACCGCACCCGCGAGCGCGACGCCGATGACCTGCTGGACGCAGTGCTGCGCGCCGGCTCATCCCGGGCCGCGCACGGCTGACTGTCCCGCGCATGCTCCCCGGGGGATTAGACTTCCACCTGCGAGCCGATCTGCACCAGGTGCTCGGAGGGTATGCGCGAGTAGTCGAACTCTTCCTCGACGTTGTTCGCGAGCCATAGAAACAGCTTCTTGCGCCAGAGGGGTTGCAAGCGATGGGGCCCGGGGACAAAGATGCTGCGCCCCACGAAGAACGTCAGGTTGTCGAGATCCACTCCCGGCAGGTGCTTCCCATGCGCCCGCAGATCCTCGGCCACGTTCGCCGCGTCCATGAATCCATAGTGGAGCATGACCTGCCAGAACCCCTTGCCGAGCGAATGGATGGTGGCCCGATGCAGCGCGTCGATCTTGGACGCATCCTCGCGCGAGATTTTCAGGATAATCACGTCGTTGCGCAGCGTCCGGTAGCGTTTGAGCGCGCTCGCGAGCGCCTGCGGCACCGCCCAGGGCGATGCCACGAGATACACCGAGGTCCCCGGGGCGCGCGCGGGCCGCTCCGGCGTGATCCCTGCGACGAAATCGTCCAGCCGCTGATGACGGTCCTGGCCCAGCGAATGCACGATGACCCGGCCCTGCTTCCAGGTCACGAACACGACCAGAATGGCAATGCCCACGCTCAGGGGCAGCCATCCGCCCTCGGGAATCTTGCCCACCGCGCCCCAGAAGAACGTCAGGTCGAACGTCAGCAGCGGAATGAACACCAGCCCGGCCACCCACCCGGGCCAGCGCCAGGCGTGCCGGGCCACATAGGAGGCGAGCAGCGTGTCCACCAGCATGGCCCCTGCCACCGCGAAACCGTAGGCTCCGCCCAGTGCGCCGGAGGAACGGAACAGGAGCACGACCATGACGACGCTCAGGCACAGAAACAGGTTGACCTTGGGCACGAACACCTGCCCCCGTTCGAGCGCCGAGGTGTGCACCACCGAGAAGCGCGGCAGGTAATCCATCTGCATGGCTTCGCGCACCACCGAGAAGAACCCGGAGATGACGGCCTGCGAGGCGATCACCGAAGCCGCGGAGGCGAGCACGACCATCGGCAGGCTGAAGGCCTTGGGCACCATCAGGAACAGCGGGTCCGCGGCGGCGCCCGGCGTCGCGAGAATCAGTGCGCCCTGACCCAGATAGTTGAGCGCCAGCGCCGGCATGACCAGGCCGTACCAGGCAACCCGGATCGATCTGAGCCCGAAATGGCCCATGTCCGCGTACAGCGCCTCGCCGCCGGTGAAGGCGAGCAGCGCGGCACCGAGAATGGCGAAGGAAGCCCAGCCGTGCGAGGCGATGAGGCGCAGCGCATAGAGCGGATTCAGCGCGTGCAGGATCTCGGGTGCCGCGGCGATCCAGCGCAGCCCCAGCAGCCCGAGGCAGCCGAGCCAGCCGGCCATGATCGGCCCGAAGCTGTTGCCGATTCTTTGGCTTCCGAAGCGCTGCAGGACGAACAGCCCCACCAGGATCGCGATCGCGATCGGCATGACGAGATCGTGCAGGCGCGGGCTCACCACGTTGAGGCCCTCCACGGCGCTCAGCACGGAGATCGCCGGCGTGATCATGCTGTCGCCGAAGAACAGCGCGGCGCCGAACATGCCGATGAGCATGAGCGGCCAGACGGCGCGGTTCGCGGTCCCGTCCCCGCGGCCGTGGTCCGGCTCCCGATCCGAGGTGCGGCGCGCGGCGCGCAAGGTCAACGCGAGCAGCGAGAAGACGCCGCCTTCGCCGTGATTGTCGGCCCGCATCACGATGAGCGCATACTTGACCGACACGACGACGGTCAATCCCCATAGGATGAGTGAAATGACCCCGAGCACATTGACAGGCTCGGGGCGCAGGCCGTGCGAGAAGCAGGCCTGCACGGCGTAGATCGGACTCGTGCCGATGTCGCCGAACACGACGCCGAGCGCGGCCAGCGCCAGGGATCCCGTTCCCGGCGTGTCCCGCGCGGCGCCGCCGGCCCCGGGGAGCCCGTCAGTCACCGCATTCCCGATCGAGGACATCCAAGGTCCTGCGATGGAAATGGTCCACCCGTTCGCGCGTCTGCCCGATGCACACGATGCCGAGCTTGCCGAACTCCGACAGGGCCCCGATGAGATGGAACGCCACGCCTTCCTCGTAGGCCGACTGGAAGTGCAGATCGTTCATGACCGCGATGTCCACGAGGTCGTCGGGGGTGAGGCCCCGATAACGGGGCGACTCGAGGTTGTCCGAGGCGTAATAACAGCGCGGAGTACCGGCCCGCGTCATGAACTCGCCGCTGGCCGGATCGTAGCGGCCGTCGGTGAGAAACTGCAGCATCAAGAACGGGTGGGTCGTGCCTCCCTTTCGCAGGTTGATCTCGATGGCCACGTGCCGCCAGGCGCTTTCTTGCTTCACCGACACGAAATCGACGCCGAATCGGCCGAGCACGCCCTTGTCCTTCAGGACCTGGGCCACTTTCGCGCCCTGGGCCTGGATTTCCAATCGGTAGGATTCATGGGCGGGAAAGCGGCAACCCAGAAAGATCTGTCCGTTCGCGCCGCCGAGGACTTGGTCGTGCGTTGACACCGCATCGACCGCACCGGCCGGATTGATGCGATATTGGGCGGACGGCGATTGCTTGGTCTCGCCGACGATGAACTCCTCGACGATGCCGCCCATGGCGCGCAGCTTCTCCTGGTAGAGGTCCCAGGTCATGGTTTGCGCCTCGAACGCAACGTGCGGCAGCCGTGCCCGCACCCAGGCGAGGAGCGATGCATCGCCCGGCGCGCCCGAAAGATCGAATACGGCGTTCCCCTCGCCGGAAAATCCTTCGTTCAGCTTGATCACGGCCTTGTGCACACCGGGTCTTGCGGCCTTCAGGTCCGTGATCGCGTGCGCGAGATCGCCTGCATCCGTCAGATCCTCGAAACCGCACGGCAGGTCGATCTGCGCCTCACGGAAGATCCTGCGCGAGCCGCTCTTGGTGCCCCACTTCAGGAGCGAGGGATCGCAGCCGTAGATGGGGATCCCCAGAGAAAGGCTGAGCGTGCGCTCGAGCTCGGTCACCGTGAAGCACGTCAAGTGAGCCGCCGCCGGATCGGGAATGGCGTCCCGGAGCCGCTGGAGAATCCGCGGCCGCTCCAGGATCTTGCGCGTGAGCGCCACCGGCGAGGCGTCGTCGCATGAGATCAGCGTCAGCCGGCGGCGGGCATGAAGTCCCGGGATGCCCTGCAGCAGATGGAGATAGTAGTCGATGATGGTCTCGAATATCGGCGTGCTCGTCACGTAGATCACATGCGTCCTCGGCATGCGGAGCAGGAGCAGCAGGCAGAGCATGCGCTCCTCGTAATGATGCGCGCCCGAAACCTTGGCCATGACGTCTTGGTCCAGGGTCAGGCTCGGGACGATGAGGACGGTCCGCGGCGCCCGGGGATCGTCGAAAATGGCGCGAAACGTCGCGGCGAAGCCCGACTGCAGGCGGCGAAACCTTTCAAGATCGCACCGGGCGGCGGCTGCGTCGATGTCGGGGCAGGGTGCGGGATGATCCGGCAGGGACATGTCGTCGTTGGCTCGCGCGAAGATCTCGTTGTGCATTCGAGACTAGCGCACGCGCGCGGACTTCGCACCCCCTATAATGAGCGCCCCGGGACCAAGGCGGCCCTCATCATTCCCAGTTGTTGCTGGGCGTGCTTCAGGATCTTCGCGCAATCGTCCGCGCTGAGACTCAAAGTTCGAAACGAATTGATGCGCTTGGCCGGCACATCCCGCCACGCCTCGCCCGAGGGCGCCTGGCCGAGCGCCAGGGCGGCGATGACGATGTCGGTCAGATCCGCGGCATCGAGGTTGCGTACGCGCCGGTCGTGATCCAGCTGGTCGTTCACCGCCCACGCGGTCGGCTCGGGAACCCCCCAATTCTCGAGGACGGCCTTGCCGATCGACGGGTGCCAACCGGCGATCGAATCGCTGTTGAGCAGGTATCTTCCCCGCTCGGGCGGCTCATCCACGGCGTGCAGCAGCACGTAGAGACGGCCGATTCCATGCAGCAGTCCGGCGAGAAACGCTTCCTCCACCGGGATCTTCGTACGCCGCGCAATGAGTTGGCTCATGCACCCGACCGCAGTGCTCTGATGCCACCAATCCTCCAGGGGCAGGGCGATCGACCGGAGCGCAGGCTGGCGAATCATGTGATGCACCGCGAACGACAGCGTCGCCCCTTGAACCCCTTGGGGACCGAGGCGCGTGATCGCCGAGCACAGATCGACGACGCGCGTGCCGGGCGCGTTCATGGCGAGCGCGCCGGCGATTTGCACGATCCAACGCTCGAGGCCCGGCTCGGTCCTCACCAGCCCTTCAGCCACTGCGGCCGGAGCCTGCGGCTCCTCGAGCACGTCCCGGATCCGGTTCACGATCCCGGGGACGTGGGGCAACGCGGCCCGACCATGCGACAAGTCCTCTGCCAGCGATTCCACCAATTCGAATTCGGGAGAGCGTCCGCCGCCGCCCCGCCGGGCCGCCCGCCCCTGTGCGCCGGACTCCGCAATCGCAGGACCCGGCGGCGCATCCGAAAGGCGCGGCGTCGCGAGCGGCGCCTGGGGACCGAACCCCGGCGTTCCTTGCACCCAGATGTCCGGGTTGAACTCCAGCACTTTTGACACCTACGGGACTCCGCCATTGAACGGGCGCGATCCGCTCGGCGCACCGCTTCCCAGGCTATCGACGGCACGCCGCCGTGGTGGATTGTGGAAACCCCGCATTTGAATCCGGCCTCGGTGCGCGGCCGAAGTTCTTGCGCCGCCGCAACTTCGCGCCCCGGCCGCTCGCTGGAAGGGGATCAATGCACGCATTGCTGAGCGGCGGCGGCCGAGCCGCTTCGAGGTTTCAACTCCGGCTGTCCGTATTCCCCAAACTGACGGATGAGCTTCGCCACGACCCCGGTCCATCCGGTTTGATGGCTGGCCCCGAGGCCCGCTCCGGTGTCGCCGTCGAAATATTCGTGGAAGCACACGAGATCGCGCCAGTGCGGATCCTGATAGTGGCGGTGATAGCGCCCGTTGACCGGGCGGCGGCCATCCTCGTCCTCGAGAAAAATGCCGATGAGCCGGCGCGACAGATCGCTCGTCACTTCCCAGATCGTCGCCTGCGTGTCGGCCCCCGTCGGGAGCGGAACCTTGAACTCATCGCCCAGGAAATAGTGGTGCTTTTGCAGCGACTCGATGAGAAGATAATTCAGCGGGAACCAGATCGGCCCCCGCCAGTTGGAATTGCCGCCGAGCATCGCCGAGGACGATTCTCCCGGCTGATAGTCGAGCACGAACCGCTGGTCCCCGAGCTCGAGCACGAAGGGCTGCGAGGCATGCTGCTTCGACACGGACCGCACGCCGAAGCGGCTCAACAGGCCGTCTTCGTGCAGAATGGCCCCGAGAAGCCGGCGCAGCTTGCGCGCATCGACCAGGGCGACTCGCAGGCGTTGCTCCACCCCCTGGTGAGTGAGGTCGGCGAGCCCCTCCAGCAATTGCGGGCGATACTTGGCGAACCACCCATAGCGCTCCCCGAATCCCGGAAACGCGTGCATGCGGTCGCGATCGACGGCTGCGATCGCGAATATCGGGATCAGTCCGGCGATGGTTTGCGCGGCGATCGGAATGCGGCGTCCATCGCGCAGGTTGAGCGAGTCGAAGTAATAGCCCTCGCGCTCGTTCCAAAGGCCGGCCCGCCGCTCATCGCCCTGGTTGACGGCCGCGCCGATGTACACGAAGTGCTCGAAGAACTTGGTGGCAAGGTCCTGGTACGCAGGATTGTCCTGGCCGAGTTCGATCGAGATCATGAGCATGTTGAGACAGTACATGGCCATCCAGCTGGTGCCGTCGGCCTGTTCGAGAACGCCGCCCGCGGGAACCTCGGACCGCCGGTCGAACGCGCCGATATTGTCCAATCCGAGGAAGCCGCCCTCGAAGAGATTGTGGCCCTGCGGGTCCTTGCGGTTGACCCACCAGGTGAAATTGATGGTGAGCTTCTGGAATATCCGCTCCAGAAACGCCCGGTCGGTGCGCCCGTAGATCTTCTGCTCGATCTGATAGACGCGCAGCGCCGCCCACGCGTGCACCGGCGGATTCACGTCGCCGAACGCCCATTCGTAGGCCGGAATCTGACCGTTCGGGTGCATGTACCATTCGCGGGTCAGCAGCAGCAATTGTTGCTTTGCAAAGTCCGGATCGATCATCGCGAAGGCGATCACGTGAAAGGCGGTGTCCCAGGCGGCGAACCATGGAAACTCCCACTTGTCCGGCATCGACAGCACGTCCGCCCCGGAGAAATGCCGCCAGTCCTGGTTTCGGCCGAACCTTCGCCCCGCGGGCGGCGGCGTCCCGGCGGCATCGCCGTCGAGCCAGCGATTCACCATGTAGCGGTAATACTGCTTGTTCCACAGCATGCCCGCGAAGGCCTGGCGCTGCACGTTGCGCATGTCTTCGGGAAGGGCGAACGGCGTCACGCGGCGGTAGAAGGCGTCGGCCTCGCGCTGGCGCCGCGCGATGAGGGCGTCTATCTCCCGGTTGGACGACATGGGCTGATTGCCGCGGCTGCACAACCGCAGCGAAACCGCCCACGCGGCGCCCGGCGGCAGGGTGCGGCAATAATGCACGGCCGCCTTCGAGCCGGTTTCGAGCGGGTTCACCGCGTTTCGGCGCCCGCGCACGACGTGCTCGTGGATGCCGTCCTTGACGTACGGGCTCGAGTTGCGCACGCCGTAGAGGCGTTCGCTGTTCGTCTCGTTTTCCGTGAACAGCGTCTCCGCCGGCGACTGGCAGTACAGCCAGTAGCTCTCCATCTTGCGGTGAGAGGTCACGAGAACGACGCCCGAGGCGTCCCGGCGGAAGACCTCGATCCGCGGCCGTACGTTGGAAGGAAACCAGGTCCAGTCGTCCCTGAACCAGAGCGTCGGCAGCAGATGCAGCGTGGCCGCCTCCCCTCCCCGGTTGAAGGCGCTGATTCGAACGACGATGTCCTGCGGCCCGTGCTTGGCATACTCCACGAAGACGTCGAAATAGCGATGATCGTCGAAGATGCCGGTGTCCAACAGCTCGTACTCCGGCTGGCCGCGCCCGCGGCGCTGGTTCTCCTCGACGAGGTGCGTGTAGGGAAACTCGCGCTGGGGGTACTTGTAGAGGTACTTCATGTAGGCGTGACTGGGCAGGTTGTCGAGGTAGTAGTAGCACTCCTTCACGTCCTCCCCATGATTGCCCTCGCGGTTGCTCAGGCCGAACAGGCGCTCCTTCAGAATGGGATCGGCACCGTTCCAGAATGCGAGCGCAAAGCACAATTGTTGCCGGTCGTCGCAGATGCCGGCGATCCCGTCCTCGCCCCAGCGATAGGCGCGGGAGCGGGCGCTGTCGTGCGGCAGATATTCCCACGCCTCGCCGTCCGCGCTGTAGTCCTCGCGCACCGTCCCCCACTGCCGCTCGCTGAGATAGGGACCCCAGCGCCGCCACGCCGCTTCACCTCGGATCGCGGCATCGAGCCTCTGTTCTTCTTCGGTGTGCACGAGACCGCTCCCGGTGACAGGGGCGTCGACTCTAGATCCATCGCCGGCCCGCTGCAATGCTATCGCCCGAGTCGCAGGCGCATGCCCACACGCTTTTCGGCAAATCCCCGATTCCGCGTCGGATGATGTGCGCGGCGGTTCGATGACGCTAGAATCGGCTGCGAATGCCACCGGCTGCCCAGGAGACCCTCATGTTGTCCATCCGTTCGAACACCGTTGCTGCGTATCTGATCGGCATCGTGATATTGGCCTGCGTGACCCTTCCGGCATGGGCGCACAAGCCGGCGTCATCCATCCCGGCCGCCGCCCTGATACAGCCCGCCGAATTTGCGGCCGCACTGCAAAAGCCGGGCGCCTCCAAGCCGCTCATTTTGCAGGTCGGCTTTCGCAAGGCTTATGAGCAGGCGCACATTCCCGATTCGGAGTACGTGGGGGCGGCCAGCGATGAGGCGGGACTCGAGCAGTTGGAAGCACGTGTCGCGAAACTGCCCAAGGACAGCGCGATCGTGATTTATTGCGGCTGCTGTCCATGGAGCAAGTGCCCGAACATCGCCGCGGCCTACGACGCGCTCAGCGCCCGCGGCTTCAAGAACGTCAAGGTCATTCACTTCGCCGACGATTTTGGGACCAACTGGGTCGACCAGGGCTATCCGACGACCAAGGGATCATGAGGGCGGTCGCGGCCTGTGTGCTGGGATTGCTGCTGACCGGCGCGGCCCCGGCGTTGGAACTGGGCGACGCCGCCCCGGACTTCACGCTCACCGATTTCACCGGCATGCGCATGCGCCTTGCCGACTACCGCGGCAAGGTCGTGCTGCTGAACTTCTGGGCCAGTTGGTGCGGACCGTGTCTCGAGGAAATGCCGCGCCTCTCGGCCTGGCAGCGCAGCTACGCCGCCGCCGGCCTGCAGATCATCGGCGTCTCGATGGACGACTCCGCGGCGCCCGCCAAGCGCCTGCTGGCAAAACGGCCCGTCGATTACCCGGTCGCCCTGGGCGACGCGAAGCTCGGCGAGAGCTACGGCGGCGTGCTGGGCCTGCCGGAGAGCTTCCTGATCGACCGCCGCGGCCGGGTCGTCGCCCGCTTCAAGGGCGGGACGAATCTCGCGCAAATGGAGTCCAAGATCCAATCGCTGCTCCGCACCGCAGCGCGCGGCAGCTGAACCGCAAGGCACCCGCGCACGCACGCTGCACGGGCGATCTGCGGCGCACGCTGCACGGGCGATCCGCGGCGCGCCCTGCACGGGCGATGCGCGGTTGTCATCAGGCTGCAACATGTCATTGCAAGCATGGGCGATTCGCGACAAGGGAGACGGTCATGAAGAATTCGGTCGTTTTGGCAGCGGGGGTTTCGGTTCTGATCGGCTGCACGCAAAACAGCGCGCCCACCACGTCCGCCAGCACCGGCACGGCGGTCCCATCCTCGGTGCAAGCCACCCAGAGCGGGTATACGATTTCCGTCTTCGCCGCCGCTCCGGGTACGCTGCAGCCCGACGATCTGCTGCAGTTGGACAACACCGTCTTCGTCATCTACCAGGACAGCAACGACAATCCTGATGGAACCATCGTGCCGGGAACCTCGCCGCAAAGCGAAGTCATCGAATACGACCTCGGCGGCAATGTTCTGCACACCTTCAAGGTCCCCGGTCACCCCGACGGCGAGACCGCCTACAACGCGACCACCGTCTGGATCAGCAGCAACGAGGACGCCAACCCGATCATCACCGTCATCGACACGACGACGAACACCATGCAGAGCTACACCTCCGACGTGGCGACCTTGCCGCACGGCGGCGGGATCGACGACATGAAGGTCATCGACGGCGTGGTCTATGCGAGTGCTTCGAACCCCACCACGATGTTCAATCCGACGCCGAATCTCGCGCCTTATTCCACCGACTCGAGCGGCGCCACGCTGGACTACGGCGTGAATACGGGACCAGCGGTCTATGCCCTCTCGCTGAATGCTGACGGAAAGACCTTCCATTCGACGCCGGTCATCATGTCGAGCACCCCGGCGACGCTGCTGCCCGGGAACACGCCGGTGACCCTGAATATGACGGACCCGGATTCGTCCGCGATCGATCCCAGCGGCGACCTGGTTACGGTGAGTCAACAGGACTCGGAATTGGTATTCGTACACGACATCGACACCACCAGCCCGTCGGTCAGCGTGCTGCCGCTGACTCTGTACGGCAATCCTTGGCCTATCGACGACATTCGATGGGCGCCGGCGGAGGGCGCGTCCTTCATGCTGCTGTCGGACAACGGGAATCACCTGGTGTACCGGATCGACTTTGGCGGCGGCAACTTCCCCGCCGGCGCCGCCTTTGCGGCGGGCCAGGGAACGGTGTTGCAGGTCAACACCGGGACGGGCGTGATGACGCCGATCTATGTCGGGATGCACGCGCCTCACGGCCTGATGTTCATAACGTATTAGGGCTGCCGCCGCTGGGCGAAGCGGCGCTAGGCCCGCCCGGGTGGCCGGCGGGTATCCTGGCCGCCGCTCGCGGGTATCCTTCCGGACTGGCATAATCCCCCTGTTGAGCCCTCCACGATGAGCGTGGTGATCCACCCAGGAGAGGTGCGTCCATGCCGCCGAAAGAGCGCCCCGACGAGTCGGACCTGCATCGCCTGAGCCGGCTCTTCCGCACGGTTGCAGAAATCAACAAAATCGCTCCGCGCTCGCTCTCCGAACTGCACTATATCCAAGATATCTGCCGCGTCGCGACCGATACCGGCGGCTTCCTGGTCGTATGGGTCGGCCTCCTGAATGCCGATCGAACGCTGCGGGCCGTGGCCGTGGCGGGAAAGGCCAAGGACTATGTCGAGGGATTGACCTTGTCGGTCGACCCCGCCCTCCCTGAAGGCAACGGCCCTGCCGGCCGGGCGCTTCGGACACGGTCGCCGGTGATCACCAACGACTTCCTGACGAATCCAATGACCGGCCCGTGGCAGGAGCGCGCGAGTCACTATGGAATCGTTTGCTCGGCGGCGCTCCCGTTGTTTGTGGGAGAGGATGTCGTTGGCATCTTCAGCGTATACGGCGACGCGGGCAATCAATTCGGCGAAGTCGAAGTGGCCTTGCTCACGGACCTGTCGTCAGACATTGCGTTCGGCCTACAATCCATCGCACATGCCGAAACCCTGGCGAAATCGGCAACGGCGCTGAAATCCACGGTCGAACGGCTCAACGCCATTGAATTGATCACGCGCGCCGGCTCGTTTCAGATCTCCCTTCCGTCGAGGGAGACCTGGCTGTCCGGGGGGGCTGCCGCGGTCCTCGGAACGTCGCCCCCGGGCATGGTGGGCGGCGACGCGCTGTTGCTGACGATCGCGCCGGAGGCCCGTCCGATATTTCTCGCCGCCGTCGACGAGTGCGTGGGTACCGGCGCCCAACTGGACGTCGACCTCCCCTTGAGCCGCGGAGCGGCGGAAACCGTCTGGATCCGGCTCTTTGGAGTGGCGGCGAGGTCGGAATCGGGCGAGGTATCGATTTCGGGCACGGTGCAGGATATAACGGCTCGCAAGGCGGCCGATGAGGAACTCCTGGATGCCGTCGACCGCGAGCGCAAGAGACTTCAAGCCGAAATTCACGACGATCTCGGCCAGACGCTCACCGGCATGTCGATGATGATCTCGGCGGCGAGAAAGCAGGGGCTTGAGTCCGCCGCCCTGGCATCCTTCCTGGGGTCGCTCTCGGACGCCTTGACGCAGGCGATGTCGGCATGCCGGCAGATAGCGCACGGAACCGCGGGGCACGCGATGGGACCGCTGAACGAGGCGCTGCAGGCACTGGCCGAATTCACGGGGCGGAGCGGCGTCTCCTGCCGGTTCGACAACCACTCGACGTGCGCCCCGTCCCTTTCGCCCGAACAGGCTCTGGATCTGTACCGCATAGCGCAGGAAGCCGTGACGAACGCCCTCAAACACTCCGGCTGCTCGGAAATCATCATTGCCCTGATCGAGCAGGGGGATTTTCTCGACCTGTCGATCACGGACAACGGCAACGGCCTGGTTCGCCGAACTTCGAAGGAGCCCGGCATCGGGCTCAAGAACATGAAGGCCCGTGCCAACCGTGCCGGAGGCATGTTCGCCGTCCTGCGCGGACCGACGGCCGGCACGACGTTGAAGACGCTCATTCCGATCGTCCGGCTGCGGCGTACGGCCGGATTGCCGTGACAAGGGCTCACCCGAGTCGCGGACGCGCCGCGCGCCTCACATCATCGACGTGACGTGCTCAGGCTCTATCCTGTAAACGACGCGCACTTCGCCGGGCTGCCGGTAGGGGTATTTGTCCTGTCCCAGGTATTTCTTGGCCATTTTGTCGATGTGCTGGTCCGCCCCCTCGGACGTGCGCTCCGCCACCCGGCCCCGCACCTCCAAGTACCGGTAGGGATTCTCCGGGTCGACCATGGACAAGGCGACCCGGTTGTCGCGCTGCAAATTCTTGTCCTTCTGGCGGCCCACGGCCGTATTGATGAGAATGTGCCGGCCATCGTAATCGACCCACACGGGCGTCACCTGAGGCTGGCCGCCGGGCATCAAGGTCGCAAGATGAGCAATCGACTTCTTCGTGAACAAATCGCGATGTGAATCCGGTACTACGTTCGCCGCCATGGTCGATCCCTCGCAGAGATGGGAAGGATTCTCAGGATACTGCCGATGACAGCCAGCCGGCAATCGCCGCGGCGTCCCATTCTTGGATGATGGGCGGGTTGACGTTGAGATCGCTGTAACGGATCCAGGTGGGCCGCACGCGCCAGTACACCAGGCCCGGCCAGGTCTGGCGGGTGGGGCCGTCGGGGAAACGGTCGAAATAGTAGGCCTGCACGTCGGGCAGCTCCGCTTCCGTGGGAAGCTCGGCAATGCCTTCATATTGCACGGTCCGCTCGTGCTCCCAACCGATCACGAACGCGACGCGCGGATTCGCGACCAGGTTTTGATGCTTGCGCGACTGGCTCACGGTATCGAACAGCAGTTCCCAGCGGTCGGTGACGGCAACGCCGATCACGGCCGCCTGGGGGGCGCCTTGGGGGGTGACGCTCGCCTCCACCGCCCAGGGCTGGGCACGCATGAAGGACAGAACTTGGGCCGGCGTGAGGGGATGATGATGTTCGGTCATGGGGCTATATTGCCTGAGGCACGGCGCGCCGGCACTCGTGGAAAGCCGCGGGCCGATGGCGGCCGGCCCCAACGGCTAGAAGGTCACCCGTACCCCGCCATAGAGAGTGAAAGGTATCCCGGGATCGGCAGTACGGGGATCGGTGACGCCTCCGGGCACGTTGGGCCAGGGCACATCCCCCACCGGGCCGAACGAGCCGTAGGTGTAGTAGCGCTTGTCGAGCGCGTTGTTGAGCACGGCAAACAGCGTGACGCCGTCGCGGGGAGTGTAAGAGACGTTCAGGTCGGCCACCGTATATCCGCCCAGTGGGGCGGTCAGATTGGCCTCGTCGCCGAATCGGTAGACGTTGCTCTGCACGACCGCCGATGCACCCACACGGATGCGCTCGGTCAGCGAGTAGTCCACCACGACATTGGCGCGATGCTTCGGGATTCCCGGAATGCGGTCTCCCGGCAGCACCTGTTCATTGCCGTTGGCGTCCGCGGCAGGGCTGTTCGTGTTCAGCAACAGCGGAGTTTGGAACGTGGCATCCGTGAACGTGTAGCCCAGACTGACGCGTAGATCCCGGTAGTCATAGCGCACGCTGGCCTCCGCGCCTCGCCGCAGCGTTCGTCCCGCATTCGTGTAGAAAGCGAGATTGGGATTGTAAACGGTGGTCTCGTAGATGATGTCGTTGCTGCTCAACGTGTGATACACATCCACGTTCCAGTTCACCCGGCCGCTGACCGGGTCTCCCGCGTGGCCGCGCAGGCCCAGTTCATACGTATGCGCGACGACCTGGTTCAGATTGGGATCACCCACGAAGAAATTCAACAGACTGCACGGCGCCGCCGCGCTGGCGCAGGAGAGCTCCTCCGGGGTGGGTGCCCGATTGGTCTGTGAATAATTGCCGTAGAACTGCAGGAGGGGCGCGAAGCGGTAGGTGAGCCCCGCACTCGGATTGAATCGCTCGAAGGTGTGATGGCCATTGACGGGACCGCCCAGTTCGTCCTCGAGAATGATCTGGGCGTCGTTGTAGCGGCCGGCCAAAGTCAGATCGAGATTGGGCGCCAGGTTAAGCACGTCGGTCAGGAACACTCCATAGAAGCGCGTGGCGCCGTGCACCCGCACGGGGTTCACGCCTTCGCTCGGCTGGTCCTGAACGACGCCCGGATACAGAAACTCCCGGGAATACGCATCGAATCCGCCGATCTCCTGGACGCCCGCAAAGACGCTGCGGGACCCATCGAAACTCGCGCCGCCCACCAGGAAATTGGCGTGCCCCGCGATATCGGCCGTCTCCGTGCCTTGGGCGGAGGCGCCGTAGGCGTGACTGGTCAATTGCTGCACGCTGAGGCCCGAGTAGGTGGCGCCATTCAGGAAATTGCTCACCTGCGTGCCGCCGACGCCGGTCACCACGGTTCCGTCGGAGTTGCAGAGCAGCGCATTTCCGGTGCCGCAAGGCGCCACCTCTTCGGTGATGCCGTTCGGCACCACCTGGTTGAGCGTTTGAAAATACGCGACGCCCTGAAGCGAGGTGGCGGCGTCGAGCTTGAGAGTGCCGTTGAGATTGAAGCCGAGATAGGTGTTGTCGACGACGTTCGGCGCCGTAAAGATGTTGGCAATGTTCGCGTTCAACGCCTGCTCGGGCGTGGCGCCGGGATTGCCGAGCGTGTCGTGCGCCGCCGTGATCCCCAGATGCACTTCGGCGGGCTCGCTGCGCCAACCCAGGTCGGTGTACAGCCGCTCCAGGTTCGACGCGCTGGTCTGACGGAAGCCGTCGTCGTGGGTGATATCGCCCACCGCGTAGACCGCGAAATCACCGTACTGCCGCGAGATTTCATAGATGCCCGATCCACGCCCATAGGACCCGCCGTAGGCGGTGACGCTCTGCGTCGGCGCGGAAAAGCCGTTCTTGAGCCTTATGGACAGCGAACCGCCAAGCGCGTTCAGGCCGAACACGGGATTGGCCGCCTCCAGGTTGACCGACTCGATGGCGGACGGCGGAATCAAGTCCCAATTCACCGTGTCGCCGAAGGCATCGTTGAAGCGGGCGCCGTTCACGTAGATGGCGATGCCTTCGGGAGTCCCGGCGACCGGCGAGACGGTGAAGCCGCGGAACAGCAGATCCGGTTGGAAGGCGTTGCCCTCGTCGTCGTTGATGGTCACGGATGAGATGTTGTCGAGGATGGCGCCCGTCAGGCTGGGGATCCCCGTCCGGTTGATGTCGGCGGGACCCAGAACGCGGGTGGATTCTGCCACCTTGTCGCGATCCAGGTCGGACCCCAGCAGGGGCGTGGCCCCCACCACGACGAGGCCGGGCAAGGTGGCCGGCGGCCCGCTCGTATCGGCGACCACGGGTGAGGGGGACAGTTCATCCGCCGCGTGCACGCCCGGTGCGCCCATGAGCACGACAAGCGATAACGTCCATTGGGTGCGCCTTGCGGGCATCGATCTCTCCCTCCCTGCGGTAGCGCGGATTGACGCACCTCCGCGACTGCTGCACCGGTCTCGATACCGCTCGACGGCCGAAGCGCCTCGGCGGCGACAGGATGGCACCTTGCCTCGGTTTACCGATCCGGGCCAAGTGAATTTATCGCTACATTTACGACGGCTGTCGTAGTTGTATGTCCGCGCGTCGCATCGTAGGCTTCGTTTATGCACTCGTATCGGTTGCCCGCGGATGATTTGGAATATGCCGTTCTGGCCAAGCTCTGGGAGCTGGGCTCGGCCTCCGTTCGCGACGTGCATGAACATCTGGGTAAACCCATGGGATTGGTTTACACCACGATTGCCAAGGTCATGGATCGACTTCGGGGCAAGGGGTTGATCGAACGCAAACGCCGCGGGAAGGCGTTTTTCTATCGTTCAACCGTCGCTCGAGGCGAGGTCGAGCGCGCCCGGGCCGAGCATGCGGTGAGCCGGCTCCTCGGTTCCACGCCGCGCGCTGCCGTGGCGTCCCTGGTTGACGCGGTCGACGCCGTCGGGCCTCACCTTCTGGATGAGTTGGAACGGGCGGTGGCCGCGCACCGGAGAGCGAAGCGTGGAACGTGAATCCCTGCTGGCGGCGCTGATCATTCTGTTCGGCGGTTTGGCGTTGCAATTGTTCGCAGCTTGGCCGGGCCGCATCGGCCGGGTGTCACGCTCTCGTCAACAGGAACGCCTGCAATGGTTTGCCCTGTGGCGGCCGGCGGTGCCCGCTTTGGCCGTTGCGGCGTGGCTCTGCGGCTGGGCGCTGTCCCAACCTGATCCGGTTCCCGACCGGGTTGGCTGGATCCTCTTCGTTGCGCTGGCGCCGTTCGCCATCGTCGTCGGACGCGCCGTGGTTCGCGCGGCGTGGTCGCTGTGGCAGTCGCCCGACGATTTCGGCATCGCCACCGTGGGGCTGTTGCGGCCGCATGTGGTGTTTGCCCCGGAGCTGGCGAAGGCGCTCGACGAGCGTGCCATCGAGGCCGCCTTGGCCCACGAGCGCACCCACGTGCGCCATCGCGATCCGCTGCGCATTTGGCTGGCGCAATTCGTGACCGATCTGCAGTGGCCCTGGCGCTCGGCACACCGCCGCTTTGCGGACTGGCTGGCCGCCTTGCAATGCGCGCGAGACGATGAGGCTCGCGCGGCCGGGGTTGAGGGCGCCGACCTGGCGGCGGCGGTGCTGGCGTCGCTGCGCTTTCAACGGGGATCGGCGCTTTCGGGCGCCGCCACGGGTGAGCCGGAGGGGTTGGCGGCGCGCGTTGCGCGGCTGCTGCAACCGCTGCCGGATGCGCCCCCGCATCGGGAACCGTCCCCTCTTCTGGTCGCCGGATCGCTCCTGATCGCTCTGTTGGCGGCGTGCGTGTTGGGAGTCGCCTGCGGCGAACGGCTGATCGGTCCGCTGCTGGCGCTGAGCCACGGCGGCTGACCGGCCCCTTCGCTACCTGCCGAGTCCGAGCTCGTTGGCCTTGCGCAAGAGCTCAATCGTCGTTTCCGCGCCCAGCTTCTGCCTCAGCGCGGATTGATGGTTGGCGACCGTCTTCGAGTTCAACCCGAGGGCCTCGGCGATCTCTGGAAGGGTCCGGCCTTGGATGATCAGGCGCAACACGTCGAATTCCCGCTGCGTCAGGCCGTGTGAATAGGCGATGCCCTCCCCCAAGGCGACGCTTTGGGCCACGTCGGGGCTCACGTATTTTTTGCCGCGCGCGATCGCGAGCACCGCCTCGACCAGAACATTCGGTGCGCTCGCCTTCGTGACATACCCGTAGGCGCCCGTCTGCAGCGCCCTTTTCAGGAAAATCGTGTCCTCGTGCATGCTGAAGATGAGCACCCGAGCGTCTGCCTTGTGAAGCAGCATTTGGCGCAACGCCTCGAGGCCGCTGGTGCCCGGAAGGGTGATGTCCATGACGACGATGCGCGGCTCGAGACGGATGAACAACCCGTGGGCGGTGGCCGCATCGCCTGCTTCACCGATGACCGCGATGTCTCCATGCCGCTCCAGCAGGCGCCGATAACCTTCACGCACGACGGCGTGATCATCCACGAGAAGAACGCTCACGCGCTCCTTGTGTGGCCTCATCTCGACCCTTCCAAGGTGACCGGCAGATGCGCCTCCAGGCGCAGCCCGCGGCCCGGGGCGCTGTCGATGGACAAGGTACCGCCCGACAGCTCCGCGCGTTCGCGCATGCCGTTCAAGCCGTGCCCGCCGGCGCGCCGGCGCAGGTCCGCACCGCAGCCGTCGTCGGCCACGACCACACAAAGGTCGCCGCTCCCGGCCACGACCGACCGGGTGAGCGAGACCTCGACGTGGCTCGCTTTCGCATGCTTGTGGATATTCGTAAGACTCTCCTGGATCAGGCGATACGCCGTCAGATTCACCTCCTCGTCGAGCCCGTCGAAGCTTCCGTGCGCGCGAAAGCTGAATTGCGTGTCCGGAAGCCGTCGCCGCCATTGATCGATGCCGTGCTCGATCGCGGCGAGAAGGCCCAGTTCATCGAGCGCAATGGGCCGCAGACGCGCGATCATCTGGCTCACGATGCCGTGCAGGTGATCGACGCTGCGAACGATGGCATCCGATGCCTCGGCGTGACCCCGGGAATCGCGGGCCGTCCCGCGGATCGATACGGCGTCGAGCTTGATGGCGTTGAGGTACTGCCCCAGCTCATCATGCAGTTCGAGCGCCAGATGCTTGCGGTCGGCCTCCTGGATCCGCAGGGCTTCCTTCGCGAGCGCGCGGTTGGCGGCGAGTGCCTCCTCGAGCTGCGCCTCGGCCATGCGGCGCGCGCGTATCTCCAGGCGCGCTTGCCGATTGCGGCGCCAGGCCAGCCATATGAGGCCCATCAGCAGGACGAGCATGCCCATGGGCAGCTCATCGAGTTGCAGACGCTCTTGCCGGCGGGTGAGCGCGTACAGCGTTTCATTCCAATTAAAGTGGACCGAGAGCGCGACCGCGAGCGCGGTGACGGTGAGCACCGCGAGCGTGTCACGCCACGGGGATGGGTAAGTCAATGAGTTGCTCCGTTGGCGGGCCGGGGGTGCATAGCTTAACCCTTGGGTCTGGAAAAATTGTCGAGCAGTCCGGGAAAAATTCCCGGTTGCGGCGGGAATTGTCTCCCTGGCGCCGGCCCTCGCGAATCGTGGAAACTGAAGCCGTCCAACATAAAGCAAGCAGGGGAGGTTCTGCCAGTGGGTCGCAGGCACGCACTCGCGATGGCGGTCGGCGCTACGGCACTGCTCGGGAGTTCCTACGGGCACGCCGATGCCGCCAACGGGCCGACCCTGGAGACGGTGGTGGTCACGGCCACCGCGATACCGGGCACCACCATCGATATCGACAAGATTCCCGGGAACGTCCAGGTTCTATCGGCTGCCGATCTGTCGCGCGAAGGCGCGGCGAGCCTGACGACCGCTCTCAACTCCGGTCTCTCGAGCGTCAATGTCAACGACGATCTCGACGATCCATTCCAACCCGACATTCTGTACCGCGGATTCGAAGCATCGCCGGCGCTCGGCACCCCCCAAGGGCTCGCCGTCTATCAAAATGGCGTGCGCATCAATGAGGCCTTCGGCGACACGGTGAACTGGGACCTCTTTCCCGACGTCGCGATTCAGCAGGTGGAACTCTTGAGCTCGAACCCGCTTTACGGCCTCAACGCGTTGGGGGGCGCGGTTTCAGTGACCATGAAAAACGGCTTCACCTACCGGGGCGCGGATCTCGAACTCTCGGGCGGCTCCTACGGGCAGCGTGCCGTGACGGCCCAATATGGGGTGAACTCCGGCATATTCGGCTTCTATGCCGCGGGACGGGCGCTCGACTGGGACGGCTGGCGCCGGTTCTCGAATGACCGCATGCGCGACCTGTACGCCGCGCTGAGCGCGCACTCCGACACGGCGACGCTCGATTTCGGCTACACGCGCGCGGATAACCTCTTGAACGGCCAAGGCCCCTCGCCGGTGCAGGAGCTCGCGGTCAACCGGTCGCTGGTGTTCACGGGGCCGCAGAACAACGTCAATACCCTGAATTTCTTCACCCTGAACGGCGACTTGAAGATCACTCAGGACTTGTCGGTGCAGGGCGTGCTCTATTATCGCGACTACGGCCAATCCGTCGCGAGCGGCAATACCACGAAGTACGAGGCTTGTGACGACATGCCCGGCATTCTCTGTCAGCCGGACGGGGTCACGCCGCTCGCCAACGCGCAGGGGCAGGCCTTGCCCGACATTTCCGACGGCGGCGCGCGGGTCATTGGCGAGAACGACTTCGAGTTGATCCACGCCTGGGGCCGCGGCGGGTCGTTGCAAGTGACGGACAGCCACTCGATCGGCGCCCATGACAATCAGTTCAACGCCGGCGTTGCCGTGGACTATTCGGCCACCCGCTACTTCACCGGCGCGCAACTCGGCCTCATGAGCTCCCAGCTCGTCGTGCTTCCCTCGAATCTCATGGTGTACACCCCGGAGAACTCCCCCGGAGCGCTCGCCAACGGAGATCCGACGCCGGTCAGCGTCGATTCCATCAATAAGAACTCAGGGATGTACCTCACCGACACGTTCAATGTGCTGCCGGAATTCGCGGTCACCGCGAGCGGCCGCTACAATATCGCCCATATCGATCTCGCGGATCAGCTCGGGAACAATCTCACGGGCGCCAATCGATACGTGCACCTCAACCCGGCGATCGGCGCGACCTACAAGGTGAGCCCGACCGTTACGGTCTATGGTGGCTGGTCGCAAAACACCCGCACGCCGACCGCGAGCGAGATCGAGTGCTCGAATCCGCTGACGCCCTGCCTCTTGCCGACCAATCTGGCAGGCGACCCGCCGACTCTCAAGCAGGTGGTCTCGCATACTGCGGAGCTGGGTCTGCGAGGCAAGGTCCCCGATGCCGGGCCGCGCGGCGAAATCAGCTGGAACGCAAGCGTTTTCCGCACCCTCCTCAAGGACGACATTTTCGGCGTCGCAACCTCGGTGAGCCAGGGGTTCTTTCAGAACATCGGCGATACCCGTCGCCAAGGCCTCGAGGCCGGCATCAACTACCGCGCAACCGCTTGGTCGGCCTCCTTCAACTACAGCTTCGTGCAGGCCGAGTTTCGCTCGCCTCTGGTCGTTCCCTCCCCATCCAATCCCTACCAGAACGCACTCGGAGACATTCAGGTGGAACCCGGCGATCGGCTGCCCGGCATTCCCGAGCATCGTTTGAAGCTCGGGACGGAATATCGGATCGTTCCGGCCTGGACGGTCGGCGCCACGATCAGCATCGTGAGCAGCTTCTACTACGTCGGCGACGAGTCAAACCAGCTTGCGCCGATTCCGGGATATACGGTGGTGAACCTGCACTCGACCTATCGACCCATGGATCATCTGGAGCTGTTCGCCTCCGTCAGCAACCTCTTCAACCGCAAGTACGCGACCTGGGGGCTGCTCAGCGATCCGACAGGCGTCGGCTCGCCGGGCATTCCTCCCGGCGGCGTGACCAACGGTCCCGGCGTCGACAACCGATTCTTGAGTCCGGCGGCCCCGCTCGAGATATTCGCCGGCGTGCGCATGAGCTTTTGACTCTATGGAGACACCGCGAGTCCCGCCTGCTGGACATAATTGTCCCCCTTGAGGGTCCCAACGCCGGTTGCGGGATCGATGATGAGGACGTCACCGGACTCCATGACGGCGTACAACACGCCTTCGCGGTTCGCCAAGCCCCACACGTTATCCTGTGGCTCCAGCTTGCCATCCACTTTGAGGGTGACCGGCCGCAGATCCGTCGCTTTGCCCATCGTGCCGGCGCTCAAGGAAATGGTCGCCAGATAGGTTTCGCTGCCCGTACTGCTCTTGTTTACGAGCCCGTAGAGTTCGCCATTCAAGAATTCCAGGTCGCCTGCAGACCCGATGTCCTTTCCGAGTCTGCCCAGAACGGTTGCCTTTCCCGTGGTGGGACTGATCGAAATGAACCGTCCGGGCGGCGCGGACCCGGCCGCATACAATATCCCGCTGCCGGGCTCCGCAACGAGTGCGTTGATGTCGTTGATCCCGGTTCCGTAGGCGTTGGGCAAGAGCTTGGCTTTGCCCGTGGTTGGATTGATCAGGAATGCCTCCGTGAAGCTCGTCCCGAATAGCTGCGTACCCGAGGCCTTCGTCTTTCGGAATGCCAAATCGGTGCATGTCTGATCCAAGTCCATCGAACCAATTTCGGTGGCCGCGCCGGTGGTCGCGCTGAGTTTGTACAGGGGACTGTTCGTCTCGTAGGCACACATGTACAAGGTGTCTGGAGCCAGCGAAACCGAGGGGTGCGTGGCGATGTCAGTTGTCGCAGAAGCGGACGAGGTCGTTGCCTGGGGCCCGGTAAGCGGGGGTGTGGCCGGTGATTGGGCTGCCGCAATGCCGCAAAACGTCAGTGCCGGAATGAACCATGAAAAGCGCATGCTCGAGTCCCTCCTGATTTCGCTGTATCGAATTCCGATCGGATGAGCCGGGTGGAATTGTCCACAAAAGTCGGGGGCGCGACAATCCTGATCCTGCTGTCGGTTGCGGCCGCCAGATTTTTTTTTCACCCCCAGGAGGTTCCTCAGTCGAGCCTGCCGCATGAAGGCGTCGGCGAGGCGATTTTGCCTCCACCCCGAAGCGGGCCCGAACCCGCCCCGCCCGCTACCCGCGCCGTGGTCGTCGACAACGGCACATTGAGTCTCGCATTGCATCAGCAGCGGCTGGGTCCGGTGCTTGTGGAGATTGCCCACCGCAGTGGACTGACCATCAATTCTTCCCCGTCGGTCGACGCCCGTTCCGTGACCATTCAATTCCAACGACTGCCGCTCAGGGAAGGGCTCGAGAAGCTCTTGCAGAATTGCGACACATTCTTCTACACCACTTCCGGCAGCTTGCAGTCGCTGTGGATCTACGAACGTGGCGCCGGCGCGGAACTCGCTCCGGTACCGCCCGAGCGCTGGGCGAGCACGGCTGAAATCGAACGGAAGCTCACCGATGGATCGCCCTCCGAACGAGTATCGGCGGTCCAAGCATTGATCGCACGCAATGGGGCGGGAGTCGACGAGATCCTGGGTCGCGCATTGCTGGATGAGAATGCGGACGTCCGATTGCGCGCACTCGACGTGGCTCTCAGCGTCGGAGTGAACGTGTCCCGCGAGACGCTCATGGCGTTGACCTATGATTCCTCGGCCCCGGTGCGTGCGCTGGCACTCGAGGCCATCGCCGGCTCCACCGCCGTCGGCGGTCCCCATGAGGGCGAAACCGATGAGGTGCTTCGACGCATGTTGGGCGACTCAGATGCGACGGTTCGAACGAAGTCGTCGGAACTCCTGTCGAGCCGCCATCCGGAATGAGGCGAGCCAAATTTGACCTAATGCATTTTTCTCTGCGACGAGCGGCGCGAATTGGTAAATTTCCATTGATCGATGGGAGAACTTCGCTCTAACGTGACCACATGTCCGATTGCTCGCGGAGCTGACGAATGCCGGGAGGCGCCATGGGTACTCTTGTCGAAGTTCGAAGTGTCGAGGCCGAGATCGCAGAGTGCTGTCACGCGCTGTATCTGTGCGCAGACCAGGAGAGCGTCCTGCGGAATTGGAACCGGCTGCGCCAGCTCACGGCCATGCGCGCCGAGCAGGAAACGGATCTGTTCATGCGCGAGTCCCATAACGGGGAATTGTCGAACCGCGCTTCGCCCTGACCCGCGCGGCTCGCCCTGACCCGCGCGGCTCGCCCTGACCCGCGCCCCCGGGACGCCGGCCCCCGCCCGTCCCGCATCGGCCCGACCCCCGCGCCTGGCCCTGCACATCCGTATTTCCCGCAACATTGCCGGCGGGCGTCCGCCTTCCTATAGACTTGTTGACGGCCGGCTGACACCCGGGACTGTCCTGCGGCGGGGAGTGACCAGATGAGCCTGATCCCGAAGGATCTGACGCCTTCCTATAAGGCCACCATTGCCAAGGGCACGGGCGCCCGGCGCTGGCAGCGGCCGGTATTTACCGACTACTTGCCGCCCTGCAATCACGCCTGCCCGGCCGGTGAGAACATCCAAGCGTGGCTCGCCCTGGCGCAGGCGGGCCGCTACGAGCAGGCTTGGCGGAAGTACATGGAGGAGAACCCGCTGCCGGGCACGCACGGTCGCGCCTGTTATCACCCCTGCGAGACCGCCTGCAATCGCCGGCACTTGGATCAGCCCGTGGCGATCCATGCGCTCGACCGCTTCCTGGGAGATCTGGCGTCCGAGAACAACTGGACGGTGCCGGTTGCCCCGTCCACCGGCAAACGCGTGCTGGTCATCGGCGCGGGCCCGGCCGGGTTGAGCTGCGCCTATCACCTCAAACGCCTCGGCCATGAGGTCGAAATCCGCGATGCCGGCGCGCAACCCGGCGGCATGTTGCACTACGGTATTCCCGCGTACCGGCTGCCACGCCCCGGACTGCAGCGCGAAATCGACCGCATCGCCGCGATGGGCGTCAAGATCACCTGCGGACATCGTGTCGCGGACGTACTCGCGGAGATGAAGGACGGCCGCTTCGATGCGGTGTTCTTGGGTATCGGCGCCGAGGTGGGAAATCACCTGGACATTCCCTCGATGGACGGCAGCAAGATGATCCACGCCCTCACGCTCCTGGAAGAGGCCGAACAGGGGCGCGCACCCAAGGTCGGCCGCGTGGTGGGAATCATCGGCGCCGGCGATACCGCCGTCGACGCTGCGCGAGTCGCGCGGCGCCTGGGCGCGGAGGAGGCGGTGCTCATCTATCGATCCGACCGGCGGCACATGCGGGCGCATCCCGAGGAGGCCCGGGAGGCCTTTGCCGAGGGCGTCAAGGTCAAGTGGATGTCCACCGTGACGCAATTCGCGAGCCACGAAATCACGGTCGAGAGGATGCAACTGCTCCCCGACGGGACGAGCACCGGCACCGGCGAGTTCGATACGCTGCATGCCGATTCTCTGGTGCTCGCCGTGGGCGAGCATGCCGACGTGGAATTCCTGCGAACCATTCCCGGCATCCGGATCGGCCGCGGCGACGTCGTCGAGGTCGATGAGCGCATGAGCGCGGGAGTGCCCGGCGTATATGCCGGAGGCGACATGATCGGCGGCGCACGCACGATGACGGCGGCCGTCGGTCACGGCAAGAAGGCGGCGCGCAACATCGATGCCTGGTTGCGCGGTGCGCTCCACGTCAAACCGGCCCCGCACCCGATCGTTCCTTTCGAGGCGCTCAACCTGCCCGTATTCCTCGATGCCGACCGGCGCACTCAAGCCGAAACGCCGGTCGCGCTTCGCCGGGGTTTCGATGAGGTGGTCGCCGGACTCACGGAGGTCGAGGCCCGGTACGAGGCCAACCGCTGCCTGTCCTGCGGCAATTGCTTCGAATGCGACAACTGCTTCGCCTCCTGCCCGGAACAGGCCATCGTCAAGCTCGGCATGGGGCGCTATTATCGCTTCGATTACGATCTGTGCACGGGTTGCGCGGTGTGCTTTGAACAGTGTCCCTGCCATGCGATCGACATGCAGGCGGAGGCGCTGGCCGGCGCGCCGGATGAGTCGGCGCTGCCGTCGAAATTCAAGGTTCGGACCTGATTCATGACCGGGAGCGATGCGATGACTGCCGCCCAATTCGCCGTCATGGATGGCAACACCGCGGCGGCGCATGTCGCGTACCGGGTCAACGAGGTCTGCGCCATTTTCCCCATCACGCCGTCCTCGGCCATGGCCGAACTGGCGGATGCGTGGGCGGTGGAGGGCATCAAGAACATTTGGGGGAACATTCCGGTCGTCCAGGAACTGCAGTCCGAAGGCGGCGCGGCCGGCGCCGTTCACGGCTCCCTGCAGAGCGGCGCGCTCACCACGACGTTCACTGCATCCCAGGGGCTGCTGCTGATGCTTCCCAACATGTACAAGATCGCCGGCGAGCTGACGCCGTGCGTGTTCCACGTCGCGGCGCGCTCGATCGCCACGCAGGCGCTGTCGATCTTCGGCGATCACGCCGACGTCATGAGCGCGCGCATGACGGGCTTCGCCATGCTGGCCGCGGCCTCCGTGCAGGAGGCGCATGATCTGGCGCTGATCGCGCAGGCGGCGACGCTCCGCGGGCGCGTGCCGGTGCTGTTCTTCTTCGACGGCTTCCGCACCTCTCACGAAGAGAACAAGATCTCGCTGCTTCCCGACGGGGCGATTCGGGCCATGATCGACGACGGCCCGCTTCGGGAGTTTCGCGCCCGGGCGCTGTCGCCCGAGCATCCCGTGGTGCGGGGCACCGCGCACAACCCCGACACCTTCTTCCAGGCCCGCGAGACCGTCAATCCGTTCTACCGGCGCTTTGCCCCTGTGCTGCAGACGGCGATGGACCGGTTCGCGGATCTGACCGGCCGCCGCTACGGTTTGTTCCGCTATCTCGGGCCTCCCGACGCCGAGCGCGTCGTCGTCGCCATCGGCTCGGCCTGCGAGGTCCTCGCCGAGACCGCCGCCCATCTGAACGGGCGAGGCCAGAAGGTGGGCGTCGTCCAAGTGACGCTGTACCGGCCCTGGACCCCTGACGCGTTTCTGGACGCGCTGCCGGCGTCGGCGCACGCGGTGGCCGTGCTGGACCGGACCAAGGAACCCGGGGCGCCGGGAGAGCCCCTGTACCTCGATGTGCTGGCAACCTGCGCCCAGGCCTTTTCGACCGGCGCGCGGCCGACGCTGCCCCGCATCATCGGCGGACGCTATGGGCTCTCGTCGAAGGACTTCGACCCGGCGATGGCCAAGGCGGTGTTCGACGAACTCGCCAAGCCCGACCCGAAGCATCCATTCACCGTGGGGATCGTCGATGATGTCACCCATACCAGTCTCGAAGTCGATCCCGGCTTCGACATCGAATCGCCCGAGGTCGTGCGAGCGCTGTTCTTCGGGCTCGGCGCCGACGGCACGGTGGGCGCCAATAAAAATTCCGTGAAGATTCTCGCCGCCGACGCGGCCCGCTACGCGCAGGGCTACTTCGTCTACGACTCGAAAAAATCCGGCTCGTATACGATCTCGCATCTTCGCTTCGGTCCCCGCCCGCTGCGCGCGCCCTACCTGGTCAAGAAGGCGAGCTTCGTGGGCGTGCATAATTTCGATTTCCTATTCAAGCAGGACGTGCTCGTCGCCGCAGCGCCCGGCGCCACCGTCCTCATCAACAGCCCCTACGGGCCGGGCCAGGTGTGGGAGCAGATGCCGCGGACGGTGCAGCAGCAGATTCGCGACAAGCACCTGCGGATCTTCGTGGTCGACGCCTCCAAGGTCGCCATGGATTTCGGACTCGGCGCGCGCAGCAATACCGTGCTGCAGACCTGCTTCTTCGCGCTGTCCGGCGTGCTGCCGCGCGAGGACGCGATCGCCGCCATCAAGCACGAGACGGAGCGGACCTACGCCCGCAAGGGTGTGGAAGTCCTGAAGAGGAACTTCGCCGCCATCGACAATGCCCTGGCCAGTCTGCGGGAAGTGCCCATTCCGGCCGCGGGGGGCTGGCGCGAGGTCTGCCGGACCGTGCCCGAGGCGGCCCCGGCGTTCGTCCGCAATGTCACGGCCCGGATGCTCGAGGGCCGCGGCGACCTGCTGCCGGTGAGCGCAATGCCGGTCGACGGCACGTACCCCGTCGGCACCACGAGATATGAAAAGCGCAACATCGCCGACCAGGTCCCGATCTGGGAGCCGGATCTGTGCATCCAGTGCGGACAGTGCGCCATCGTGTGCCCGCACAGCGTCATTCGCGCCAAGTACTACGACGGAGCCCGGCTCGAGGGCGCGCCCGCGGCGTTCCGGGCGAGGCCGATCAACGCGCGCGGCTATCCGGATTCGCGCTACACGCTGCAGGTCTATGTCGAGGATTGCACGGGCTGCGGCGTGTGCGTCGAGAATTGCCCGGCGCACAGCCCCGATGATCCGGCCGTCAAGGCCATCAACATGCGATCGCGCCTTGCGCATTTGGAGGCGGAGCGCAGCAGCATCGCGTTTTTCGAAACATTGCCCTGGGCGGATCGGACACGGGTCAATTTCGCCAACGTGCGCGGAGTGCAGTTCATGCAGCCGCTGTTCGAGTTTCCGGGCGCCTGCGCGGGATGCGGCGAGACGCCTTATCTGAAGCTGCTCTCGCAGCTGTTCGGCGATCGGCTGCAGATCGCCAATGCGACGGGATGTTCGTCGATCTACGGCGGCAACCTGCCGACGACGCCCTGGAGCGCGCGTGCGGACGGCCGCGGCCCCGCCTGGTCGAATTCCCTGTTCGAGGACAATGCGGAATTCGGCTTCGGCTATCGCCTGGCAATCGACAAGCAGATTCGAATCGCCGAAGATCTTGCCAAACGCCTCGCGCCGGCGCTCGGCGAGGATCTGGTGCAGTCGCTGATGTCGCAGCCGCAGACCACCGAATCGGATTTTCGTGCGCAGCGCGAACGCGTGGAGGCGCTCAAGTCGAAGCTGTCGGCGATGGACGGCGACGATGCCAAAAACCTTCTCACACTCGCCGACTTCTTCGTCCGGCGTTCGGTGTGGATCGTCGGAGGCGACGGCTGGGCCTACGACATCGGATATGGCGGCCTCGATCACGTCCTCGCCTCCGGGTCCAACGTCAATATCCTGGTGCTCAACACCGAGGTGTACTCGAACACCGGCGGACAGGCCTCGAAGGCGACGCCGCTCGGCGCATCGGCGAAGTTCGCCGCCGCCGGGAGGCGCGTCCCGCGCAAGGATCTCGCGATGATGGCGATCGCCTATGGGAACGTCTACGTGGCGCAAATCGCCATGGGCGCGAACAACGAACAGGCGGTCATCGCGTTCCGCGAGGCTGAGGCCTACGAGGGTCCTTCGCTCATCCTCGCCTATTCCCAATGCATCGCCCACGGCACCGATTTGCGCCACGGCATGAAGCAGGCGGCGCGCGCGGTGGCGAGCGGCCACTGGCCGCTGTTGCGCTTCGATCCGACGATGCGCCGGCGTGCGATGAACCCGTTCCGGCTGGACTCGCCGCGCCCGCGCATTCCGCTCTCGGAATACCGCTCGCGGGAGGTTCGATTCAAGGTGGTCGAACAGACCAACCCCGGTGCGGCCGCGCACATGCTCGATCAGGCGCAGCTCGCGCTGCAGGAGCGCTACCGGCTGTACGAGGATCTAGCCTCGCGTGACGGCAGCCGTTTCCATCCACACTGGCAGGACGTCTGATGACGGATCTGTCTTCGATCTATCTGGGGCTGAAGCTCAAACACCCTATCATCGCCTCGGCATCGCCGCTGACGGCGACGCTGGACGGCATTCGCCGGCTGGAGGATGCAGGCGCCGCTGCCGTCGTCATGGCGTCTCTCTTCGAGGAGCAGGTGCGCGCCGAGGATACGGCTTATGCGCTGTACACCGAGCGGGGTTCCTACAGCCAATCCGAGGCGGGCAGCTACTTCCCGCACCTGCCCGATTACGACCGCGGCGTGTCGGGCCACCTGGACACCGTGCGCCGGGCGGTGGAGTCGGTCGGGATTCCGGTAATTGCGAGCCTCAATGCGGTGACCCTCGACGGATGGACCGGTTATGCCGCCCGGCTGCAGCAGGCCGGCGCCGCGGCGCTGGAGCTCAACGCCTATGCCATTCCCGCCGATGCGACGGTCAGCGGCCAGGACGTCGAGGCCCGCCAGATCGACATCGTGCGCGCGGTCAGGAACGCCGTGAATATCCCGGTTGCAGTGAAGCTTGCACCCTACTTCAGCTCGACGGGGCACATGGTTCGGCGCCTGGCCGATGCGGGCGCCGATGGGTTGGTCCTCTTCAACCGCTTCTACCAGCCGGATTTCGAGTTGCGTACGCTGTCGGTCAAGGCCGAACTGAAGCTCAGCACCAGCCATGACACAGGATTGCCGCTGCTCTGGATCGCCCTGCTGGCCGGTACGCTCGACCGGTCGCTCGCGGCCACGAGCGGAGTCGAAACGTCCGAACAGATCGTCAAATACCTGCTCGCCGGGGCCGACGCCGTCATGACGACCTCGGCGCTGCTGCGGCACGGCCCGTCCTACATGACGCAGCTGGTTGCCGGCCTGTCGGCATGGCTCGGGGAAAACGGCTACCCATCGGTGGCGCCGATGCGGGGTCTGAAGAGCCTGCGGCGGCAGGCCGATGTCGGGGAGCTGCTGCGAGCGCAATATATGCAGTTGTTGACCGAATACCTGCCGGCGCAACACCCGGTTTGACGTCCGTGAGATTCGCCGAGCTGCGGCCGCGAGGCGGCCGGCCATGAAGTTCGCACCGGTTCCGGTGACGCTGCGGCTCGGCATGCTTGCTTTGCTCGGAGCTCTGTTCATGTGCAATCCCGATGGTCCCGCGTCTGCGGCGGAATCTGCGCCGGAGTGGCATTGGGCCTCCATTCACGGCCACCGAATCTACTACGCCGTGCGGGGCAGCGGCTCAGCGCTGGTGTTCCTGCACGGGGGAGGCGACTCGGGCGAGCATTCGTTCGTGCGCCAGCTGGACGTCTTCTCGGAGCATCATCACATCGTGGCGCCCGATCAGGTCGGGCAAGGACGAACCCCGGACGTTCCGGGGCCGCTCACCTACACCGGCATGATGGAGGACACCGCAGCGCTTTTGCAGATGCTCAAGCTCAGGCATGTCGACGTGATCGGCTTCAGCGACGGCGGCATCCTTGCGCTCATGCTCGCCGTGCGCCATCCCGATCTCGTGCGGCGCCTCTTGATCAGCGGGGTGAACATCTCGCCCGAGGGATTGACGGCGGACGGCCTCGAGGGACTGCGCGCCGCCCAGACCTCGACACCGAACACCATCGACGAGAAGCTCGCCCATCTGTGGCTCACCTCCCCGACACCGTCCGAGCTCAGCCTAGACCTGCTTTCGAAGATCTCCCAACCCGTGCTGCTGATCTCCGGCGACCGGGACGCGATCACCCTCGAGCACACCTTGCAGATATTCCACGCGCTGCCCAATGCCGAGCTCTGCGTGCTGCCGGGAACGGACCACGGTACGTTTTCAGGGCGCTCCGAGTGGCTGAATCCGATCATGGATGAATTTCTCAAGCGCCCGCAGGACGTGGCCGCGACGGAACGCTGAGCCGTGCGGGCTGTTCAGCTGCTCCGCCGGCCGTGGCCGGCGGAGCATTGACTGACCCGACGATTGGACCGCGCAGCTTCGGTTCAGTGCGCCGCCACCAGCGCGGCCGTCGGCGGCGCCTTGGCGGTATCCGGTAGCGGCGCCGCGGCCGGCGCCGCTGAGTCGCCGGGTGCCGCCGCCGGGTGTGTCTCCCAGACGGGATGTTCGCCGCCATAGAGTTCCGGCCAGTTCTTCGCCATGCTCACGCCGTACAGCGGCTTGAACACGCCCTGATGGCAGGTAACGCAGGCGATCTTGGCGACGTCGCCCAATACGCCCAGCCGGTGCTGGGGGAAGGTCGATGTCAGCGGCACCATGAAATTGTTGTTGAGGTCGCGCACCATGCGAATGCCGTACCACGCGGTCACGCGCCTCGGCGTGCTCTGGTCCCACATTTCCAGCGCCCGCGTAGCGTGGCAGTAATTACAGTTCACGCCGAGCGCCTCCGCCACCGAGATCATGAAGGCGTAGGTCCGCTCCGTCTGCTTGATCGAGCTGAAATCGGTGCCGCGCAATGCCTGGGTCGCCTGTACGCGAATGTTTTCGCTTCCGAGCAGATACGGCGTAAAGGGATCCCCGGGCAGTGCGCTCAGTCCGGCCACTGTCGAGGGTTTGTTTTTGCCGGCATTGGAGGCGATCAGGCCGCCCTCGGCCGACTGGCCCGGATTGATGTACCACCGGTATTCAGGCACCGGCTGTCCCCGATGACAGGTATAGCAGGTGACGCCGGTGGCGCCCACATGCGAGCGCCAGTCCTTGTTAATGTGCCTGACCATTTCCAGCATGCGCCGCGCCACCCGCTTGGTGTACTTGGCATCGCTCGACATGACGGCTTCATGGCAATAATTGCAGCTCTGATCCGGTGGCGCCACCCACGCCGCGTTGCCCTGCATCACGCGCGTGAACTGCCCGATGTTCAAGTCCTTGAGGACTTGAACATTCTGAAATATCAGGGTGGCGGCCGGCCCTTCCGCATCTGCCGGAGGGATTTCCTCGGGTATGGCGTTCTTCTTGTACCTCAGCGCATCCAGCCGCGGGTTGATCACCTGCTCCGAGCCGATTCCGCGAAATCCGCTCTGCACGGTGTCCACCGGAGGCCGCTCCCAACAGCCGCAGAGCGACGCCAATGCCGCGATCAGCAGGGCCGATGCCGTGGCGCGGGCCGGCCATACAGCGCTTGAGTGACTCATTTCGGAGCTCCCGGAAGTGTGGCGGGGTCGATCACCGGCGCAAACACATGCGGATACATCGGCGCCACGTGGTGTTTGACCGCCCACAGATACCAATTGTCCACGACCGTACCCGTGAGGAGAATGCCGATTCCGCCCACCAGTGGACACAGCACCGCGAACCACCACGCCCAGCGATGGATGGATTCCATGGTCGCATTGAAGCCCATGGTCCAGCGCCAAAAGAGCGCTGCGCGTTCGGCTGCCGTGCCGCGATCCAGGATCTGCTCCAATTCGCGGTCCCCGCCCAGACGGCTCACCGCGAGAATGGTGCCGGCATGCATGGCGAACAACAGCGTGGAGCCGTACAAGAAGGCGATCGATAGGCAATGGAACGGGTTGTAGAAGAGGTTGCCGTAACGTATCGAGAAGGAAGCCACCCAGTCGAGGTGCGGGAAGATGCCGAAAGGCACCGCTTCACCGAAACTACCCATGAGCACCGGCCGGATGATCCCCAGCACGAGCATCAGCCAGATGGCGGAGGCGAACGCCCACGCCACGTGGGTACCCATGCCGAGCGCACGGGCGCGGCGATACATACGAAGCCACCACAGCAGCACCGAACTGGTGAGAAACAGGCCGGCCAGCAACCACCAGCCGCCGTCCTGCAGGCGGGGAATGTGCAGTCCATTCGCCGGCGCCGGCGGCTCCAACGCCAGCCAGGGCAGCTGGCGCACGAATTGGACCGGGTTCCAGTGGACCGAGGCGAACATGTTGAGCCCGATGATCTCGAAAGCGATGAAACCGCAGATCAGCGACAGCAGTCCGGTGGTCCCCAGATAGAAAGGCCCGATTTGCGCGTCGCCGAAGCGGCCGAAGAGGTGATTGAAGCCTCCTCCCTTGCGCGCCCATACGCCCCCTCTCGGCAGCGGCACACCCGGATACATGGGCGAATCGATTTGTACGCGGGTAAATATGTTTTGGTATTCAGCCATGATAGCCCCCAGGCAATTCGGTTCAGCTCAGCTCCAGATCGACAGATTCAGCCACCATCCCCACCACTCCGGCCAGCCGCGGGTCCAGAACGGGCCGCTGAGGAGAATGCACACCGCGGCGAAGAAGCCGGCGCTCACCGCCAGAAACAGCCCCAGCCGATGTATCCCGAGGGATCCGATCGAATAGCCGATGGCGTCGCGGAAGTACGTGTTCTCGTGTTCGGCGGTCTGTACGCTGCCGCTTTTCGGGTTCGACGACGACAGGATCACCGCGCCATGCAGCGAGAGCGCCAGCGTGGTCGCAAAGAAGAAGCTCACCGCGATCATGTGCGCGGGGTTGTAGTGAAAATGCAGATACTGATAGCCCGTATTCGAGACCCAATCCAGGTGGCTGAAGATTCCGTAGGGGAATCCGTTGCCCCAGGCGCCCATCAAGAGCGGGCGGATTACCTCGAGAGAGACATAGGCGAAGATGGCGACGCTGAAGGCGAACGGCACGTGCAGCCCGATGCCGAGCTTGCGGGCGATCTCCACCTCGCGCAGCGCCCATGAGACGAAGGCCCCCACGGCGCACATCGTGATGAACTGCCACAACCCCCCCTCGCGCAGCGGCGCCAGCTTGAGCCCGTACTTGAGATCGGGAGGGGCAATGTTTATCTGCCACAAATTCCAGGTCGGACCGATCGCCGCGCCATAGACGATCAGAATCGTCCCCATCAGCGCGAAGAATATGGCCGACACGCCGAAAAAGCCGACGTAGAAAGGCCCCACCCAGAAGTCGAACAAATCGCCGCCCACCAGCGTGCCGCCGCGAACTCGATACTTTCTTTCAAAGCTGAGCATGGACATGATTGTGCTCTCTCATCAAAGTTGGGCTTTCGGCGGCGGACGGGATCTCGACCTGCGACGTCTCGATCCCGCCTCGCCGCCGTCGGCGAAAAGCGCTACGGTTTGGCCGGCTCCGGCAGCGACGACATGTGCTGCGCGGCTGCGGAGGGCGCAGAGTGCCCACCCAGCCAATTGAACCTGTCGGTGCTCAGCAAGATGAAATGAATCACCAGCGCCAGCACGAACAGGAACACGAATAGCGCGATCAAGGCTCTGCGTGGATCGAAAAGAAGCCAAATTCGCCACATTTTTTAATCTCCTATAGGAAACCGTCTATCGAAAACCGCCTCAATGCCGAGGTGGCCTCATAGCCACGGCCGCCACTGCCACACGAGAAAGTGCGCAACGATTGCAATCACCGTAAATATGATGAAGCTCGTCACGAAAATCCCGTGGAACTCTTTCGCTTCGCCTTCGGTCAGACCCGAGAGCGAACTCTTTTTTTCCTCTGCCATACGTCACACCTCCACGAACTGGTCTTGCGACCAAGAACCGCACGTATATCGCGCGGCACCCAGCGCCCAAGCGGTCACCTGCCCGCTCCGGCGCCCCTTCCGCCCGATCTTCTCGGGCGAATTTCTCATGATTCGATTTCGCGCCAGGTGCGGCATCAGGCGGGCTCCGCCTGTCTCGCCTTGCCCGCCGGCAACGGCAGCCGGTCTATCCCGACGTGCTCCGCTCCGGCCTGCCTCGCGTCGCGCTCCGCCGCGTCGCGCAGCCGCTTCGCCGCCGAAATGCGCACCAGCACCGGCTCCGCCTCCACCAGGTCCGCCAGCGCCTGTTGCGCCTCGTCCGTCCAGCGCAGCTCGCGATGCAGACGCGACGGGGTGGCATCCACCTTGTCCAGGTCGCTCGCCAGCGGCAAGATGTTGAAGAGCGCATCGAACAGCGCGTTGCACACTTCTTGAATGATGTAGGTGGCGCCGCTGTAACCCATGAAGGGCGTGCCCGTGTGCCGCCGAATGATGGCGCCGGGGAACGAGGCCGGAATGTACATGGCGCGCGCGCCGCTCTCCGCCAGGTACATCCGCTCGTTGAAGCTGCCGAACATGATCAGGGGAGGCGTATCCTTGATCGCCTTGCGAACCGCGTCGTTGTCCGGTTTGACGCCGGCGCACCGCGAGAACGAGAAGGTGCACGGTAAACCCATTTCGGTCTCGAGAAAATGCCGCAGGCCGCGCGCATAGGTTTCGTTCGCGACGACCGCGAAGCTGGCCGTGCCGAAGAAATCCTGCGTCACCGACCGCCACAGATCCCAGAGGGGCTTGATCGTCGTGTGCTTCTCGCGCTCGATGAAGGGCTCGGGATCGAGATTCAGCAGCGCGCCGAGGGCGCGCAGAAATTTGGTCGTGCTGTGCAGGCCGATCGGGGCCTGCAGGTACGGCCGCTCCAGGGTCTCGCACAGCAGCCGGCCGAACTCGCGGTACATGCAGACGTTCACGTCCGCGTCGGCCAGCCGCGGAACGTCCTCGAGGTGACTGCCGAGCGGGAAGGTCAAATTGACCGCGGCCCCGATACCCTCGATCAAGCGCCTGATTTCCGCCAGATCGCTCGGCGTGTTGAACGTGCCGTATATGGGCCCGATGATGTTGACGCGCGGTTTCTCACCGTCCGCGGGCGCCTTTCGCGGCGGGATCCTCTTTTTGCCGTACTCGGTCCACAACCAGGTCATGGCGCGGTTCGCGCTTTGCCATTGATCCTCGTCGATGGTGCGCGGCAGGAAGCGCTGGATGTTGGTGCCCTCCGGCGTCACGCCGCCGCCGATCATTTCGGCGATGGAGCCCGTCACCACCACGGCCGGCTGCGAGGCGTCGAGGGTGCGGTGAGCCCGCTTCATGGCGCCTTCCGTGCCGTGCTGGCCGAGCTCCTCCTCCGACAGTCCCGTGACCACGATGGGCAGCTCGTGCGGCGGCAGACCGTCGGTGTAATGCAGCACCGAGGTCACCGGAAGGTTCTCGCAGCCAACCGGCCCATCGATGATGACCTGAAGACCTTTGATGGCCGTGAACACGTAAACCGACCCCCAGTAGCCGCCGGCACGATCATGGTCGAGCACCAGCATCAGACCATCTCCTCCGATTTTCGCTTCGCAGCGAGCTTCACGAGCTGCGCCTTGTACCGCTCACGAAAAAGCGGATGATCCTGCGGCGACTGCTGCCAAATGCCGGCTGTGTACCCGGTACCGACTCCCTCGAAGAACGCCTTCATGGCATCGAATCGTGCTTGGTTGCCGAGCGCGGCATTGACGACTTGTGCCAGTGATCCGGCGCCGGCGGGTCCCATCAACGGCCGCGCCGAGATCAAATTGGTGAAATACAGCGATGGGATGCCCCTCTCCTTGGCCTCTTGCACCACCGGGGTGGTGCCGATCGCGAGATCGGGCTCGAACTCCCGCATGGCGGCGAGATCCTGTTCGAGCGAAGCGCGATATTGCACCCGGACGCCTTTGGCCTCGAGCCATTCGCGGTCCGGATCCGACCAGGCCGTGCGAGGACAGGCCGTACCGACGTAGCGCACGGACGTCCCGCTCTCGACCAGGACCCGGGCCACCAGCAGCTCGGATCCTTCATAGCCCGACACGGTGACGCGGCCGCGGATGGGACACCTCGCAAACGCAGCCTTGATCGCCGGCAGGATCTTGTTCTGCGAAGCCGCGATCCGCTCCGCGCCCACGCCGCATGCCCGGCCGACGGCCTCGAGCCACGCCGCCGTGCCATCGTATCCGGCGGGCGCGGAGCCTACGATGGTCCGCCCGGCCGCGGAGAACTCGCGCAGCGACGCCGTGTAGAATGGATGGATGGCCGCGGCCACGGCGCAGTCGAGCGCCGCATAGAGCTCGCGCCATTCGCGCGTGGGTACCACCGGTCCGGCGGCTAGGCCCATCGGCTCCAGCATCATGCCGATGGTCACGGGATCGGCGGGGAAGACCTCGCCTACCAGCGTCACCGTGGGCCGGGCGTTGCGGCCGCCGCGCGGTGCCTGAACCGGGCCCTGCAGGGCTTCGGTCCGCGCGTACCTGAGCATCGCTCCCGCCAGCACGTCCTTCGCCTCTGCATGCGTCGGCACGCCGAATCCGGGCACGTCGATGCCGATGATTCGCACGCCGTTGATCTCCTTCGGCAGGAGCTGCAGGGGAACCCCGGATGCGGTGGGTACGCACAAGTTGATGATGACGACGGCGTCGTAGAGCGCCGGGTCGGCGAGTTTGTACACCGCTTCGCGGATGTCCTCGAACAGCTTGCCGGTGACCAGCGTTTCGGAATTGAAGGGTACGTAGCCCACGGTGCGCCGCGCGCCGTAGAAATGCGAGGTGAAAGTCAACCCGTACACGCAGCATGCCGAACCCGACAACACGGTCGCGGTGCGGCGCATTCGCAGTCCCACGCGCAGCGAGCCGAAGGC
Organism: uncultured Gammaproteobacteria bacterium; assembly: GCA_963707765.1. Lineage (GTDB taxonomy): Bacteria > Pseudomonadota > Gammaproteobacteria > Steroidobacterales > Steroidobacteraceae > Bog-1198. The sequence goes on from CAVPQZ010000004.1 coordinate 585,704, forward strand.
CGGACACATGCTCTGCGGCTGATCGTGCGGTCCGGCAGGATAGTCGGCGGCATATTGCGCCAGCGTTTCGGTCTTGCCTGCAGCCGCGGCCGCGCGGCGCATCTCATCCTTCCCGGCGTGGCAGCCCAATCCGTCGGTCTGGGTGGCTGCCTGGTTGATGATCGGTGTCGCGCTCATGGGTCAGACGGTGTCGTAGACGATCTCGAGCGTGGCCTTCTCCGCGAGCGAACTGCCGCACATGTCTTCGTGGGACGCAGGTTCGAGCACGACGTTGCGGCCGACCGCCTCGCTCTTGAACAATCCGAGCAGCGCATCCTGGGAGAGCGGCTTCGGGCGAAGGGGCGGGGCGTCGGCCACATTGGCCGCGAGCTCCTCGAACAGCGGGCCCCAGGCGCTGCCGGGCCGGCCGACGATGTCGTAGTTAGCGCTCTTGCGGCGAATGTCCTCATTGGCGGGAATCGCGGCCAAAATCGGGATTCCGGCGGCCTCGGCAAAGGCCTGCGCCTCGCCGGTGCCGTCGTCCTTGTTGATGACGAGCCCGGCAATTCCTACGTTGCCTCCGAGCTTGCGAAAGTACTCGACGGCCGAACAGACGTTGTTGGCGACATACAGCGACTGAAGATCGTTCGAGCCGACGACGATCACCTTCTGGCACATGTCGCGCGCGATCGGCAGCCCGAATCCGCCGCAGACCACGTCTCCCAGGAAATCGAGGAGCACGTAGTCGAATCCCCACTCATGGAAGCCGAGCTTTTCCAGCAATTCGAAGCCGTGAATGATGCCCCTGCCGCCGCACCCGCGGCCCACCTCGGGGCCGCCGAGCTCCATCGCGAACACGCCGTCGCGTTTGAAGCACACGTCGCCGATTTTGACCGGTTCGCCCGCGAGCTTCTTCTTGGCCGACGTTTCGATGATGGTCGGACAAGCGCGGCCGCCGAACAGCAGCGAGGTGGTGTCGCTCTTCGGATCGCAACCGATCAACAGCACCTTCTTGCCTTGCTGGGCCATCATGTAAGAGAGGTTCGCCAAGGCGAAGCTCTTGCCGATCCCCCCCTTTCCGTAGATGGCGATCACCTGTGTTTTCTTGGTCGGCGCAGCGGTGGCCACGGCGTCCGGTTCGACCGCGGCCTCGTCGCGCAGCGACTGCAGCCTGGCTTGCTCGGACCGCAACGCAGCCGTGGAGGCGGGTGAGGTGCTCATGAATGCGATCTCCAGTCCAAGATCATTTTCAAACACGAGGGATCGTTGAACGCCGTCCGGTAGGCTTGCGCCGCGTCGGCGGCCTCTTGTCGATGGGTGATCAGGCCGCCCAAATCGAGTCTCCCTGAGTCGATCAGGCTCTTCACGGCGGCGATGTCCGCCTCGCGCCATTCCGCGGCCACCCGGATCCTCGCTTCCCGCATGAAGGCCGCCGGAAACGAGAAGGACAGCGGATCACTGTAAAAGCCCGCGAGCACGATCTCTCCGCCCGGACCGAGGTGGCCGATGAGCGTGTCCAAGATCCGGCTATCGCCGCTCACATCGCAGATCGACCGATAGTCGCGGCGGGCGTCGGTTTCGGGGGAGATCACGCTGTAGCCGGCGGCGCCCGCCACCCGATTGGAATTGTGTTCCCACACCACCGGCGGGCGATCCGCAAGCGCCGTCACCAGGCGGGCGATCAACCGGCCGAGCACGCCGTGGCCGACGATGAGGTCGGGATAAGCGCAACCCTTCGCCGCCACCGCGTGGTACGCCGTGGCCGCCAGCGCCAACAGCACGCCTTCCTCGCGGAGATTCTCGCCGATCGTGGTCACGCGCGTTCCCGGCACGACCACCTTGGCAGCCGCACCGCCAAACAAGCCGCGGACCTCGCCGTAGCATTTGGCGCCGGGAACGAAGACTCGCTCGCCGATTTGTCGTCCGCTGCTTGCGCCGGCTTCCACGATGCGCCCCACCGATTCGTAACCGGGGACCAACGGATAGCCCAACCCCGGAAACGGCGGCATGCGGCCGGTCCACAACAGCCGCTCGGTCCCGGTACTGATTCCGGTCCACTCGATGTCGACGACGACATCCCCTTCGCCGGGGGCAGCCAGAGCCAATCGGCTGAGCACCAGGTGCTCCGGCTTCTCCAATACGACGGCCAGTGTGTTGGCGTGGGCGTTCATGGGGCGACGAAATTGGACGGATGGCTCATGCAGTCCATAGTGTCAGGATACGCTGACTATTAGAGTTGTCAATTTGATAGAACACTTTCTCTCGCGGCATTTTTCCGGGCCACGATGAGGCGGCTCTGAAGCGGCTGGCGCGTCGGTACGAGATGCGTCTCGGCAAAGCCCGCTGCCTGCAGCATCTGCTGCAAGGTTTCCGGCCTGCGTGGGCGTCCCTGCCCCATCGCGAGCAAATAAAATCCGAAATAGGCGTCCGCCACCGGTTCGGCGCCCGGCGTACCCATCATGGGCTCGGCCAGCAGCAAGACGCCCTTGGCCGGCAGCATCCGGTGAGTCGCGCGGAGCAGCGCCATGGCGGCATCGTCGTCGTGATCGTGAACCACACGCACCAGGGACACGACGTCGGCGCCCGGCGGCAGCGGCTCCGCCAGAAAATCCCCGGGATGGGCGCGAGCCCGCGCCTCGAGACCCAATGCCGCGAAGCGCTGCTCGGCGCGCTGCGCCACCGGCGGCAAATCGAACAACACCAGCTGCAGGTGAGCGTACCGCTTCGCCGCTTCGATCAAGAAGCTGCCGTCGCCGCCGCCCACGTCGAGCAGACAGCGGTGCTTGTGGAGCGGATAGGCATCGAGAATTTCGCCCGAAACCAGCGGCTGCGAGTTCGACATCAACGTGGTGTAGTCGATGCAATGCGTGTCGGGCGCACGCGTCAGCCTGTCGCCGGCCGAGTAGGTCCAATACCTCGACAGCTCCGTCTGCCGGCGTTCGCCGCGCAGCAAACCGACGGGATCGTGTAGATCCGCGTAGAGCAAGCTATGATGCTCAACCATGGCCCCGACCGCAGGATTGCCCACCAGCGCGGCGCCGAGGCTTCCCAACCCGAAGCGGCCGGACGGCCGCCTCTCCACCAAGCGCAGCGAGACGGCGGCCTCGAGCAAGCGTTCCGTGGAGTCGAGCGGTACTGCGAGCCGGTCCGCGATGTCGTGCGCATCCAGCGGGCCTTCCGCCAGCAAATCGAACAGCTTGAGCCGCACGCAAGCGTACAGAATCTGCGAGTACACGAAGCCGGCGCAGACATCGAACAGCGCGCGCGCCCTCTTGCGCGCCGTCGATCGGGTGAGAGGAAAGGCGGCTGCCCAGCGCTGAAATTTCGGGTTCGACAGCCACCGATCGCGAACTGCGAGATAACGGTCCGTCCATGACACGGCGCCGACTTCAAGCGGCCGGTCGGGCCAACTCACGAGGCAACAGCCGGCTGGCCTCGCTTAGAATGTGGGTGCGCAAATCCGCGGCTCCCGGGCAATGGGGAATGACTTCGATCGCCGACTGCACCAGATCTTCCAAGCGTGCAACCGCCGAGCCGATCCCCAGTCGATGCACGGCATTCGGGCGACCCAGGGCCTGATCGCGGCCGGCAGGCTTGCCCAATTCCTCCTCGTTGGAGACGACGTCGCGGATGTCGTCGGCAATCTGGTAAGCCTCGCCGATGCGCTCGCCCAGCGCGTGCCAGGGTCCCGCCTCCCGTCCGGCGGCGCAGGCGCCGGCGGCGGTCGCGGCCGCGAATAGCGAGCCGGTTTTGGCGCGCTGATAGTCGGCGAGCACAACCTGCGTCTCGCACTCCCATGCCTGGCCGGCGATGATGCCGCTGGGCGCGCCAATGGAGCGGGCGATGATGCCCACCAGCGTCACGAGGCGCACGGGGGCCGAGCTGGCCGCGTGCGCGAGCGCCTGGAATGACAGGGCGATCAACGCATCCCCGGTGAGTAGGGCGATGCGCTCTCCGAAGGCTTTGTGAACGGAGGGCCGACCACGGCGGCTGGCTGCGTCGTCGAAACACGGCAAGTCGTCGTGAACCAACGAAGCGCAGTGCAGTAACTCGATCGCCGCGGCGGCGGCGCCCGACAAGCCGACACTGTCCTCGGCACAGGCGCGGGCCACAGCCAAGCAGAGACGGGGCCGGATGCGCGCGCCGCCGGGAAACACCGCATAGCGCATGGCGGCAAGGAGCGACGGCGGCGCCGCGTCGCCGCGTGCCAAGCCTAGAGCGTGGGCCAGTGATCGCTCGATCCGGGTCATCGTATCCACGGGAACCCCCAGGCATAAGTGTAAAGTATACTTGTCACATAAGACTGTCATGTAATATAGACACCCGTACGGGTGCCGTCAATGGATAGGGAGGAAATTTGCCAAGCGCGCGCGTCGCCGTGATAGGGGCGGGAATGGCCGGTTTGACCGCTGCGGTGGACCTGGCCCGCAGCGGTTGCGAGGTGGTGCTGTTCGAGCGCGCCGCGGCGCCCGGCGGCAAGCTGCGCGAACTGAACCTGGGCGACGCCCGCTTGGACGCAGGTCCCACGGTCTTCACCCTGCGCAGCGTGTTCGATCAATTGTTCGCCGATGCCGGCGACGATCTCGATCGGCGCCTCCGCCTCGTTCCCGCCCAGCTGCTGGCGCGGCACGCGTGGAGCGCCGATTCGCGGCTCGACTTGTACGCGGACTTGGAACGGACCATCGAGGCGATCGGCAGGTTTGCCGGACTCGCCGACTCGCGCGCCTACGTGCGCTTCATGACCCATGCGAAACGAGTGTATGCGACGCTCGACCGCTCCTTCATGCAGGCCTCCCGCCCCTCGCCGGTCGAACTGGTGCGGCGGGTCGGCCTCGGCGGCCTGGCGGACTTATGGAACATCAAGCCGTTCGTCACGCTCTGGCAGTCGGTCAGTCAATACTTCGCCGATCCCCGGCTGCGCCAATTGTTCGGCCGCTATGCGACGTATTGCGGTTCCTCGCCATTCGGCGCGCCGGCCACCTTGATGCTCGTGGCGCATGTCGAACAGGCCGGTGTGTGGTACGTCGAGGGCGGCATGCACCGTCTGGTCGAACAACTGGCGGCACTCGCGGCGCGCTGCGGCGTGACGCTGCGCTGCGCGACCGAGATCCGCGAGATCCATCTGCGCCACGGCCGAGTGAGCGCGGTGCAAACCGCCGAAGGCGAGCGCTTCGCGGTCGATGCCGTCGTCTGCAACGCCGACAACAATGCCCTGGCGACAGGCCTGTTCGGGCGCGGCGTCTCGCGCGCCGTGCGCGGCACTCCCACCGCCGCGCGCAGCCTGTCGGCCATGACATGGAACCTGCTCGCGCGTACCGGCGGCTTCGACCTCGCGCACCACTCGGTGTTCTTCAGCGACGATTACCGCGCCGAGTTCGACGCCATTTTCCGCCGCGGCGAAATCCCATCATCCCCGACCATCTACGTCTGCGCGATGGACCGGCAGGATGACGGCCGGCCTCCGGCGGGACGGCCGGAGCGGCTGTTCTGTCTGATCAATGCACCCGCCACGGGCGACACCCACGAGATCGAGGAAGCGGAGATCGAGTCATGCGAATGCCGGGTATTTCAATTGCTGGCGGACTTCGGTCTGCAGGTGGACCGGCGGGCAACGCCCACGAAGGCGACCACCCCTGCGGACTTTCATCGGCTGTTCCCGGCCACGGGCGGGGCGCTGTATGGACCGGCATCACACGGCTGGCGAGCGTCGTTCAGCCGGGCGTCGTCGCGCAGCGCAGTTCCGGGCCTCTATCTGGCGGGCGGCAGCACGCACCCGGGCCCCGGGGTGCCAATGGCGGCGACGTCGGGCCGCCTGGCCGCAGCTGCCCTCATGGCGGACTGCGCTTCGATTGCCCGGTCCCGCGCAGTGGCTATGTCTGGTGGTACATCGATGCGCTGAGCGCGGACGGCGCGCACGGTCTCACCCTGATCGCCTTCATCGGCAGCGTCTTCTCGCCCTACTATGCATGGGCACGGCGGCACGGCGACCCGAATCCTCTGAATCACTGCGCGCTCAACGTGGCCCTGTATGGGCCGCGCGCTTCGCGCTGGGCGATGACGGAGCGCGGCGCCGCGCGCCTCGCGCGCGAAGCCTCGGTGCTGCGCATCGGCCCGAGCGGCCTGCGCTGGATTGACGATGGAATCACGATCGATATCGACGAAGTGTGTGCGCCGCTCCCCCGCCGAATTCGCGGCACGATCCGCTTGCAGCCGTCGGCGCTCGGGGACCTGAGCTTCGTGATGGATGCGTCGGGCCGGCATCGGTGGACGCCGTTTGCGCCGTGCGCCCGGATCGACGTGCGGCTCGAGGAGCCCGCGCTGCGCTGGTCCGGGATCGCCTATTTCGACTCCAATTACGGTGCAGAACCGCTGGAGGACGCCTTCCGCCATTGGACGTGGTCGCGCGCGAGTGTGCCCGGCGGAACGGTCGTGCTCTACGACACAGCGGCCCGAGCCGCCGGCCACGCGCAGCCGGCGGATGCGGCGGACTGCGCGCTGGCACTGCGTTTCGGCCCGGACGCGGCGGCGCAGGCGATCGAGCCGCCGCCCGTGGTCCGGTTACCGACGACCGTTTGGCGCGTACCGCGGCGGACCCGCGCCGACGCCGGCCACGGCGCACGGCTGGTGCGCACGCTGGAGGATGCGCCGTTCTACAGCCGTTCGCTTCTGGACACTCGTTTGATGGGCTCGGCCGCGCCCGCCATCCACGAAACTCTTGATCTGGATCGGTTCCGCGCGGGCTGGGTGCAGTGCCTTCTGCCGTTCCGCATGCCGCGCAGATTCTCCTGAGCGTGCCCGGCTACGGCAGGTTCACGGCCTGGGCGGCCGCCCGATCGCGGCGCTCCAGACGTTCGAATAAATCGACCAGCCAAACCACTCGATCCTCGACCCGCGGCCAGCGCACGCGCTCGCGGGCCGTGTCCTGGGGAGCCGGCGCCGGAGGTAGGGGCGCCAACGCGTCCAGCAGGAACTCGCCCTCCGCCAGATCGGGGGCGGGCGCCGCCGCCCGCTGCCCCTGGGCGGCAACCCATGCGTCGGCGAGGATGCGAGCCTTGCGGTGCCAGGGCACGACGGCACGCCGGCTCACCGAATCGAAGCCGCGTCGTGCGACTTCATGACCGATCTCGGCGTACAGCAGCCGGGCCGCAAACATGCCAGGCCGGCAGGCCGGCGGCAGCTGGGTCAGCCCCGAGTCGCTGCGCGCGTACAGGGCCTCCGCCTCGGCCAGCAACCGCTCGACCACTTGCGCCAAGGGGCGGCTGAACACGGGCCGCGCGAGCCAGGCGGCCGGATCCAACCCCGCCTCGCGCATCCATTGGAGCGGTAGATACAATCGGCCGTTGCGCGCATCTTCGCCGACGTCACGCGCGATGTTGGTGAACTGCATGGCGACGCCGAGATCGCAGGCGCGCGCCACCAGGCCCCGCTCGCGGACGTTCATGATCATTGCCATCATCGCGCCCACCGTGCCGGCAACGCGCACCCCATAGGCCCTGAGCGAAGGCAAGTCGTCGTAGCGGCGGCCGGTCGCGTCCCACTCGAATCCCTCGAGCAACGCCTGCGGAAATTGCTTGGGGATGGCGAAATGCAGTGCACAGTCGGCAAAGGCGCGGTCGGCTGCAATGTCGGCGGGAACGCCGGCGTAGATCAGATCGAGCCGCCGATGCAGATCGCGCAGCGCCGCCTCGTGATGGGTCCCGTGATCGATCGCATCATCCGCCATGCGGCAGAATGCATAGAGCGCGGTCGCGGGTTGACGCACGGCATGGGGCAGCGCCAGCGAGGCGGCGAAGAACGTCTTCGACCCGCCCTGCAACGAGGCGCGGCATGCTGCAACGTCGGCGACGGACGCGTGCGAGCTAGCGTTTGAAGGATGCGGCATCGGGCACTACTGTATCAAGAACGCGCGCGGAAGAAAGCACCCCGGGTACGCCCGCGCCGGGGTGGGTTCCGGCACCGACCAGGTAAAGCCCCTGAATCTCCTCGCTGCGATTGTGCGGCCGAAACCACGCGCTCTGCGCCAACTCGGGCGCCAACCCGAAGGCGGCGCCGAACGGAGCGGACAACCGATCGCGGAAATCGAGCGGCGTCATGATCTTGGAGGTGACGACGTGCCTTTCCAGATCCGGCAACAGGGTGTCGTTCAGGAACCGTGAAATCGACCGCCGATAGGGTTCGGCGGCGCATTGCCAATCGGTGTTGCCACCGAGATGGGGAACCGGGGACAGGACATAAAAGGCCTCGCATCCTGGCGGCGCGAGCGTGGGATCGGTCGCCGTCGGCCGGTGAAGGTACAAGCTGAAGTCGTCCGCCAGCACCTTGCGCTCGAAGATGTCGCGCAGCAGTGCGCGATAGCGCGCCCCCACCAGAATCGTGTGATGCGGCACCTCCGGATAGAGCCGATTCGTGCCGAAATACCAAACGAAGAGACTCATCGAATAGCGCGCGCGGGCAATCTTTCGGTCGGTCCAGCGCCGCCGCAACGGGGCGGGAATCATGTCGCCGTAGGTGGCCATGGAGTCGGCGTTGGAGACGACGATGTCCGCGCCCAGCCGTTCGCCCGACGCGAGCCGCACCCCCGTCGCACGCGTCCCCGACACCGAGATCTCGGCGACCTTCGCGCCGTAGCGCACCTGACTGCCCTGTCGGCTAATCAGTCCGACCAGTCCGTCGACTATGCGCCCCGTGCCGCCGATGGCGAAATGCACCCCGAAGCGCCGCTCCAGAAACGCGATCAAGCCATAGACGGACGTGGTGTTGAAGGGGTTGCCGCCGACGAACAGCGGATGGAAGCTCAAGGCGAAGCGCAGCCGGGAATCCTTGACGAAGGATGCCGCCATGCCATAGATGGTCCGGTAGCTGCCCAGCCGCACCAACTCCGGGGCGAGGCGAACCATGTCGAGCCAGGAATCGAATGGCAGGTGCCCCAAGCGCTCGAAGGCCACCTTGTAAATGGCCTCGCTCGCGGCAAGAAAGCGCCCGTACCCGGCCAGGTCGCCGGGCGCGAATCGATTGATCTGTGCGGCCATCGACGCATCATCGTTGGTGCAGTCGAGAATGCTCCCGTCGGAAAAGCGGATGCGGTAGAACGGCTGCAGCGAACGCAGATCCACATCGTCGGCCAGGCGCCGGCCGCATAGCTGCCAAAGATCCTCGAGCAGGAACGGCGCGGTGATGATGGTGGGGCCCGCATCGAAGGTAAAGCCGTCCTGGCGGTATACGTACGCCCGCCCGCCCGGAGCATCGAGCTGTTCCAGCACCGTGACTCTGAACCCGCGCTTCCCCAGACGGATGGCGGCCGCTAGTCCGCCGAACCCGCTGCCGATGACCACTGCGTGCGGACGGGCCGGATCCGTCGATGTCTGTTCGCCCATGGCGATGAAGTCTAGCAGCACTGGGGGCGTTGCCGGCTACGAGCGGGCCGGTCGATGCGCGTTGCAGATTGCCGCAAAATCACGCGCCAGCCGCGGCGGATCCTCCTCGTGCGCCAGATGCCCAAGGCCGGGGATGCGATGGATCTCGGCGGTGACGACCCGTTGCTTGACCCATTCGGCCTGCCCGGGCGGCACCGCGCGATCGTTCTCGGCGACGATCAATGCCAGCGGCGTCTTCAGCTTCGGCAATTCGCGCTCAAAGCCGTACAGATCCCAATTCGCCATCATGGCAAGGGCGCCCGCGACATGCCGCGGTTCGCGCACCAGCCGCGCGTAGAGCTCGATGCTTTCGGCATCGAGGCGCGATCCGGTGCCCGCGATCATGCGGGCCACGCTCGCCGGGCTGCGGGCGCTCCAGGACAACAGCCGCGGGACGAGAGAACTGCCCGCCATGAGCCTTGCGATCGGCGAGAACAACGCCCCCGCCGCGCCCGCCGGGGGCACGAAGGCGCCGTTCTCGCTGATCACCACCCGAGGGCTGATGCAGCCGTCCAGCGCCATGCGGCACAGGATCACCGCGCCCGCGGAATGACCGGCGCAATAGGTCACCTCGACCTCGATCGCGCGCAGCAGCGACGCGAGGCAGTCGCTCATGCCGGCGATTGACATGCGGGCCGCGGGCGCCGAATCGGAAAAGCCGTGCCCCGGTAGATCCACTGCGAGCACGCTGTACTGCTGCGCCAGCAGCGGCATGACCTTGCGCCAGGAGTGCGTCGATGCGCCGGTGCCGTGGATCAGGAGCAGACCCGCGCCGCTGCCCTGCTGCTGAACGTGCCAGCGCAAGCCGCCGGCGTGGACGAAGCGGCTCCACTCCTGGTTCGGCCAGGTACGCCTCTCCCGATCCCACGCGTCGGGTCTTACGGTCACTGGGATTCGGGATCGTTCGCCTGGAGCAGCGCGCGGCCGTGCTCGAGCACGAACTTCTTGAAAGCGATCGCGGTCGGCGACAGGCGCTTCTTCGCCAGATGCGCGACATGCCATTGCCGGACCACCGGGGTGCCGCGGACATCCAACACGATCAAGCGCCGGGTCTGTATTTCCAGATCGATGGTGTGGCGCGAAATGAAGCTTACGCCCATGCCGGCCATGACCGCCTGCTTGATGGTCTCGTTGCTCGCCATCTCCATGGCGACCTTGCATGCCAGCCCGTGCTCCTCGAAGAACTGCTGCATCGCCATTCGCGTGCCCGAGCCGGGTTCCCGCACGATGAATTTTTCGCGCGCCACCGTCCCTACCGTCACCGAGCGCCGCGCTGCGAGCGGATGGCGGGGCGCGGCAATGATGACGAACGGATTCTCGGCGAACGGCTCCGCGAGTACATCCAACGTTTGCGGCGAGCGGCCCATGATGGCGAGATCCACCTCGTTGGCGACCACATGCTCGATCACCGAATCGCGGTTATTGACCGCGAGTCTGATCTCGAGCTCCGGAAAATCGCGGCCGAAGCGCGCGAGCAGCTTCGGTGCGAAATACTTGGCGGTGGTCACGACGGCAAGATTGATGCGGCCGCGCCGCAAGCCGCGCAGACCGCCAAGCGTGTCCTCCGCCTCCTTCAGCGCGCGCAGGATCTCCCGCGCGTGCACCAGCAATTCCTGTCCGGCATCGGTGACGTAGAGTTTCCTGCCGATTCTCTCGAACAGCGGCAGACCCGCGTTCATTTCGAGCTCCTTGATGTGCATCGAGACCCCCGGCTGAGTCAAATGCAGGGCCGCCGCGGCCTTCGAGAAGGAACGCTTGGTCGCGGCAACCTCGAACACGCGCAGCTGACGCAAGGATACGTGTTGAATCGACATGATCAGGAATCCCCCTCCATAAGCAAAACATTAACATGTACCCCACTAATATTGATTATTCCTTATGAAATTCCGGCGATAGAGTTCGTTTGCGGGGATTGTCGTCAAGTTTACTCAACATTTTTAAGGTGGAGGAGCGTACCGATGGGGAGCAAAGCCGAGCGCTATAAATCCGGCGTGATGCCGTATGCACAAATGGGTTACTGGAACCCGGATTACGTGCCCAAGGATACTGACATCATCGCTGTTTTCCGGATTACTCCGCAGGATGGCGTCGACCCGGTCGAAGCGGCCGCCGCGGTGGCCGGAGAATCCTCCACTGCGACCTGGACGGTCGTATGGACCGATCGCCTGACCGCTTGCGAGAACTACCGCGCCAAGGCCTACCGGGTAGATCCCGTGCCGGGTGCGGTGGGACAGTATTTCAGTTACATCGCCTACGACCTCGATTTGTTCGAGGAAGGGTCGATCGCGAATCTCACCGCTTCGATCATCGGGAATGTCTTCGGATTCAAGCCGCTCAAGGCGTTGCGGCTCGAGGACATGCGCATTCCGGTCGCCTACCTGAAGACGTTTCAGGGACCGGCCACGGGGATCGTCGTGGAACGCGAACGCCTCGACAAATTCGGCCGCCCCCTGCTCGGCGCCACCACCAAGCCGAAGTTGGGCCTGTCGTCGAAGAACTACGGTCGGGTCGTCTACGAGGCGCTCAAAGGCGGCTTGGACTTCGTCAAGGACGACGAGAACATCAACTCGCAACCCTTCATGCACTGGCGCGATCGCTACCTGTATTGCATGGAGGCCGTCAACAAGGCGGCGGCGGCGACCGGCGAGGTCAAGGGCCACTACCTGAACGTGACGGCGGCGACGATGGAGGACATGTACGAGCGGGCGGAATTCGCGAAGCAATTGGGGTCCGTGATCGTCATGATCGATCTCGTGATCGGCTACACCGCCATTCAGTCGATGGCCAAGTGGGCGCGGCGGAACGACATGATCCTGCACCTGCATCGCGCGGGACACGGCACCTACACGCGTCAGAAGACCCATGGCGTGTCGTTCCGCGTGATTGCCAAGTGGATGCGCATGGCCGGCGTCGATCACATCCACGCGGGAACCGTGGTCGGCAAGCTGGAGGGGGACCCGAATGTCATCGGCGGTATTTACTCGATCTGTCGCGACGCCCACACCAAGCAAAATCTCGAACAAGGCGTGTTCTTCGACCAGGATTGGGCGAGCCTGAAAAAACTCATGCCGGTGGCCTCGGGAGGCATCCACGCGGGTCAGATGCACCAGCTCATCACCTATTTGGGCGAAGACGTGGTTCTGCAGTTCGGCGGCGGCACCATCGGCCATCCTCAAGGCATCCAGGCCGGCGCAACCGCGAATCGGGTGGCATTGGAGGTCATGATCAAGGCACGCAACGAGGGTCGCGACATCTGGAACGAGGGTCCGCAAATCCTCGCCGAGGCGGCGAGATGGTGTTCGCCGCTGCGGGCCGCGCTCGATACCTGGAAGGATGTGACCTTCAACTATCAGTCGACCGACACGGCCGATTTTGTTGCCACCGCGACCACCGCCTGAGAGGAACACATGCGTATTACACAGGGTACTTTCTCTTATCTGCCGGAGTTGACCGATGCCGACATCAAGGCGCAGCTCGAGTACGCGCTCGGACAAGGCTGGGCCATTGGCGTCGAATACACCGACGATCCCCATCCGCGCAATTTCTACTGGGAAATGTGGGGCAATCCCATGTTCGACCTGCGCGACGCCGCCGGCGCAATGACGGAGGTGAGCGCCTGCCGCAAGGCGCATCCGCAGACCTACATCCGCGTCAACGCCTTCGATTCGACGCGCGGTTTCGAGACGACGCGGCTTTCGTTCATCGTGAACCGGCCGACCAACGAGCCCGGATTCCATCTCAGGCGGACCGAGATCGGCGGACGGCAGATTCAATACACGATCGAGCCCTATGCGACGCAGGCGCCCGAAGGGCAACGATACCCATAGAGGATTCTGGCGTGAACCCAATGACGGTACCCCCTCCTCGTGAAGGTGGCGCCCCCGCCGGCAGCGGCACGGTCGCCGCGGATCGTGCACCCGGCGGCCCACCCTCGGATCGTGCACCCGGCGGCCCACCCTCGAATCGTGCACCCGGCGGCCCACCCTCGGATCGTGCACCCGGCGGCGGGCCGCCCGCGGACCGCGTCGATTTGAACGCCCTGCTCGCCGAGTCGCACGTCATGGACGTGCTTGACGAGCTCGAGGCGGAATTGATCGGGCTCAGGCCCGTCAAATCTCGAATTCGCGACATCGCCGCGCTGCTGCTGGTGCAGCGCGCACGCTCCCAGGTCGGCTTGGCGGGGGGCTCGCCATCGCTGCACATGTCATTCACCGGAAATCCGGGGACGGGCAAGACCACGGTGGCGCTGCGGATGGCGCAAATCCTGCACCGTCTCGACTACGTGCGCAAAGGGCACCTGGTGGCCGTGACCCGCGATGATTTGGTGGGCCAGTACATCGGTCACACCGCACCGAAGACGAAGGAGATACTCAAGAAGGCGATGGGCGGCGTGCTGTTCATCGACGAAGCGTATTACCTGTATCGTCCCGAGAATGAGCGCGACTACGGCCAGGAGGCCATCGAGATCCTGCTGCAGGTGATGGAAAATCAACGCGACGACTTGGTCGTGATCCTCGCAGGCTACGCGGATCGGATGCAGACATTCTTTCGCTCCAATCCGGGACTCTCGTCCCGCATAGCGCATCACCTGGCATTTCCCGATTATTCCGCCGACGAACTGGAGCAAATCGCCCGGCGCATGCTCGATTCGATGCAGTATCGACTGACTCCATCGGGCGAAGCCGCCCTGCGCGACTACATCCCGCTGCGCATGCAGCAGCCGCACTTCGCCAATGCGCGCTCGATCCGCAATGCGCTCGACCGGGCGCGCCTACGGCAAGCCAATCGGCTGTTCGAGCAAAAGGGGCGCCAGCTCGATCGCGACGCGCTCATGACCATCGAGGGTGAGGATTTGCGGGCTAGCAGGGTCTTTGCATGAATGCACTAGCGGCCGGCATCGGCGGTCGCGGCGCTCACCACGTCCGACAAGGTACGAGCGTCGGCGAATGGGAGGGGCAGATACCGGGCTTGCATGGCGGCCGCCACCTCCGCGGCCGCCGCGCTCGGTCGCGGCGATGTGTCGATGCACAAGGCTGCAATCCCCAGGCGTCGCAGGCTCCGCGCCGCTTGAAGGGCATCCGCCTGCGCGGCGTCGCGGCCGCCTGTACCGCCCCGCGACACATTGGCGCGCCCATCGGTCAGCAGCACCAGCAAAGGGGTTTCGCCGCGCCGCCGGGCCTGACCGCCGAGCTGCGCAGCGCAGTCGATGGCTGAAGCGAGCGGCGTGCCGCCGCCGCCGGGCATCCCTGCCAGATTGCGCTTGGCGCGCACCAGCGAACGCGTCGGCGGCAGTAGAACCTCCGCGCGCCGTCCGCGGAAAGTGATCACCGCCACCAGATCCCGGCGCACGTAGCAGTCGGCCAGCAGCAGTTCCACCGCCCCCTTGGCTTCCGCCAAACGATTGAGGGCCGATGAGCCCGACGCGTCGACCGCGAAGATGGTGAGGGTCTGCGATCGCTGCTGGTAGCGGGTGGATCGAAAATCGCCGGGCCGGATCAGTACCCGGCTGGTCTTGCCGGCGGTTCGGCCGCGCAGGCGCTGCCAAGGCGCAGCAGCACGCAAGGTCTCCATGACATTCAGGCGCGCGTTGCCGCGGGGCGCACCGGTTCGGATCCCGGCGGGCCGGCCGCGGCTCCCGCCGAGTCGCAGCGCGCCGGCACGCCCCGCAGGCGCCGAACCGCCGCGCACCGCGGGCTCATCACGCAGCCGCGCCAGCAAGCCCCGCGGAATCGCCGCCTGCGCTGCGGCCAGGATGACGTCTTCCGGCTGGGGCGGCTCCTCTGGTTCGCCCCCCTCCGCGCCGCGATCTCGCGCGGGCGGCTGCGGCGGCGCCGGCTCATCGTCGCGGCCGGTGCCGGGCGATGCCTCGGTCCGCGGCAACGGCTCGTTCGGCTCCTCGTTAAGGTTCGGCTGCGGAACGCGAGTGGCGCGCGGCGCGAACACCAGCCGGCCCGCCGCCACGGCGTCGTCGGTGCCGACGCGGCTGCGTCCGCCGAGGGCCGCCAAGGCCCGCGCTGCGCGCACCGCCAACACCGACACGCGCACGGAACCCGCACCCAGGGCGAGTCCCGTCCCGCAGAGCGCCGCGACCAGGTCGGCCTCGATTTGCACCCTCGGGAGCAGGCGCCGCGCACGCTCAACCTGCTCGCGGTCATGCAGCGGCGTCACCGGCGTCCGCACATCGAAACCATTCAAGTCGATCAGAAATGCCAGCCGGTCGAGCAGCGAGGCCGGCATGCGCTCCTCATGCATGCTCTCATCGAGAGCCACCAGGCCCAGCCGTGCCGGATCGGCGATCCGCAGGCCCTCGCGCTGAGTGATCACTGCGCCGCTGTCGAGCACGGCGTTCAGACACGCCGCCGTATGCGGCGAGAGACGCTCCGCCATGCAGAGAATGACCACGCCGCCGTCGGCGGCTGCCAGGGCGCCGCGCTCCGCGATCGGCCGGTTTGCCGCGAGGGTGGCGGTCAAATCCAGGCCTCCCAGCAATCGGTCGTCGCTGATGTTGAACGGAATTCGCCGCACCGGATCGCCGGGCGGCAGCAGATCGCGCAGCATTTCCAGCCATTGGATGCGTGCGGGTTGTACGAGGGAGTGAAGGCATACGCCGCCGAGGCCGGCGGGATCGACGGCGAACAGCGCCGCCGCCATGGCCGCATCTTCCGCCGAGCTCATCCTTCGAGCGCCTCGTGAACGGCGCGGTCGATGCGGGCGGCCGAGCCCGATTCATCGAGCGGGTCCCGCCGCAAACGGTGCCGCAGCGCCGACGCGGCGATGCGCCGCACGTGCGCCACTGCAACCTCCTCGGCCTGTTCGAAACTCGCCAGTGCCCTCGCCGCACGCATCAGCGTCAACTCTGCCCGCAACCCGTCGGTGCCCAGTTGCATGCACAGCCGCGCCGCGCTTTCCATCACGGCATCGGGCATCGACATGCGCGCCAACCGTTCCCGCCCGGCGACGATGCGCCGTCGCAGAACCCCGTCGGCCCTTTTCCACTTCGCAACGAACTCGGCCTTGGCGCGCTCGAATTCGTCGCGGCGTTTTACGATTTCAACCCGTTCGGCGAGTTGATCCGGCGTCCTGATCTCCACGGATAGGCCGAAGCGGTCGAGCAACTGCGGCCGCAGTTCGCCCTCCTCCGGATTGCCGCTGCCGATCAAGACGAACCGCGCGGGATGACGCACGCTCAACCCTTCCCGCTCAACCAGGTTCTCTCCCGACGCGGCAACGTCGATGAGCAGATCGACCAGATGGTCCTCGAGGAGGTTGACCTCATCGATGTAGAGAAATCCGCGATTGGCGCGCGCCAGAAGGCCGGGTTCGAAGGCCTTCACCCCCTGCGACAAGGCACGTTCCAGATCGAGCGCGCCGACGACCCGGTCCTCGGTCGCACCGAGCGGCATGTCGACCACGGGGACCGGGATGGACCGCTCCTTGAGCGTGCCGGCGGCAGCCCGTTCCCGGCACTCGGTGCACCACGCGTCCGGATCGGCGGGATCACACGCGTAGCGGCAGCCGACGACGGCGCGCATGGGCGGCAGCAATGCGGCCAGCGCACGAATGGCCGTGGATTTACCCGTACCCCGGTCGCCGAACACCAGCACCCCGCCGATGCTCGGGTCGACCGCAGTGCAAATCAACGCAAGTTTCATGTCGTCTTGGCCGACGATGGCCGAAAATGGGAAAGTGGGCGCTGTGCCTGATCGCATCATGGGTCCTTATGCTCTCGGGCAGCCCAACTCTCATAGCGCTGGACGAACTGCGCGGTCATCTCGAAGTGCGGCAGGGCTCCCGTCGGCAACACCTCGATGGTCCAGTTTGGGCGGTCCGCCACCTGCCGAAGTCCCCGGTAGTCGACGAAATCGCCGCGTACACCATGCGCGACCCAGATCGGATGTGTGAGCCCTTGGTACAGCGTGCCGCTGTCGCCGCTGAACAGGAACCCGCTCAAAAAGTGCAGGGGCGCGTGTTCCGCGCCTTCAGCCCGCGTGATCAGGCAGTCGTAATCGAGCAAACCCACATCGATGTCCTTCGAGCCCCAGGTGCGGCGCAGGAAATAGCGGATGACCGCGCGGCGCGTGAGCAGCCGGAACAGCCTGCGGCCCACAGCGGGCCGGTTGAGTATGGAAAGCAGGCGCGGGTAACCGAGCGTGCTCGCCGGCGGCCCCTGTCTCAGGGGCAGGCGGTTGAACCCGGTGGGGCTCACGAAGGCGAGGCTGCGGAAGGCGCCTGGGTCCTCCATCGCCGCGCGCGCCAGGAACTCGCAGGACAGCGAGAGCGCAATCGCGTCCACGGGCAGGGCCCCGTGGTCGCGGCGGATGACGGCGAGGATCGCGTGAATCGCGTCCGTCATGAGGCGCGGCGTATACATTCGCGCCGAACGATCCGAGAACCCGTAACCCGGAAAATCAGGCGCATAGACGGGGCGCTCCCGGCGGTAATGCTCGAATAACGGCTTCATTTCGCAGGCCGAGGCCGCTGCGTTGATGCTGTGAAGGAGCAGAAGCGGCCTTCCGGAGAGGCGCTCGTCGCCAGGCCCATCCTCGTACCAGCACAATCGCCCGCAGCGGGGGTCGTCCAACGCGTGAACCAAACCCGGCAGGGCCGGCGGATCGCGTGGAGGGGACGATGCGGATACGTTCAAGGAAATTCACTCTATCAGAAAACTGCATGGTCGCCGCGGTCGGGCGCAGCCTCGCCGTTCACCAGGCGCTTGTAGAGGTCGAACACCGTGTCGGTCCCGGTCGAGGGAGTGCATGCCGCATCATAGCGACCCGTCGCCGGGTTCAGGAGCAGCATGGATTCGGTGGCGTAGTAGCGCCCGATGCGGGCGAGCTCCGCCTTTCGCGCCAGCGCGGGCGCCACGCGCGCAAGGGCGCCCAATGTGCCGATGATGCCGTCCAGCAATGCCACCGGCAGCTGTCGAAAACGGGGAGTGCGGTTGAGCAACGCGAACAGATGCTCTCCCTGCTGACGCGGCGTTATGGCGTCCCCCGGGCCGCCAATGGGAAGAATCGTGTTCCGGCGGCCCTCGTCGTCGAGGCAGTCGGCGATGTACTCCGCCAGATCGCGGTCGCTGATGGGCTTGCACGCCGTCAACGTCCCGTCGCCGAACACCAGGAACGGCCTGCCCCGCTTCACCCGCTCGACCTGTCCCGATAGCGACTTGAAGAAGGCCGTTGGACGCACGATGGTGTAGGTCAGACCGGATGCGATCAACAATTCTTCGAACGCCAGCTTGGCGTGCTGAAAGGCGAGGAGCGGCTTTTGAACGCAAATGGCCGAAAGCAGAATGACTTGAGTCACCGTCGCGGTCCGGGCGAGTTCGAGAGCCTGCGCGTGCGCCCGGTAATCGATAGCCCAGGCATCCTCCGGCAAGCCGGTACGCGAAGCCAGGCACGACACCAAAACATCGAACCGCTCCCCTCGGAAACCATCGCTCGCCAGCGACCGGGAGTCGGTGACGTGACCGAACCGAACCGTGGCCCCGCCGAGCAGCCGCCCGCCGCACCGCGCGAGATCGCGACCCGCTCCCGAGAGCGGTCGGACGAAGCACACGACCTCGTGGCCGCGCCGGACCAGGGCGCGCGACGTCGCCCGGCCGATCGTGCCGGTCGCACCGAGCAGGAGCACGCGGCGCGGGTTCAATGCCGCGCTACCCCGAATCCCAGGCCACCTCAAAGCGGCAGGCCGCCGCGCCCGCCGCCATGCAGGCGGTCTCGCGTACCTGCGCATGGCGGTGCACGAGACGGGTGAACAGCCTGGCGAAGGTCGCGGCGTAGTAATCGCACAGCGGGTCCGCGGCATGCGCGTCGCGGCAGATCGGGCAATTGCCGATCGTAATGACGATCGGGCGGCCGGCCGTTGCCGCGAATTGCCCACTGCCGGCAAACGTCCACGCGTGCCGGGCGATCGCGCGGAGCAGCGCCGGGGCGGCGAGCCGCGCCGGCAGGGCCTGCAGCCCTATCTGAGCGAGCCGCGGAATCCGGTGGGCGAGCAGGTAGTCGCCGGTCGCGAGTCCGGCGGCCCGTGCGACCTCGCTCGCCGTCGTCGGCAGCAAGCGTTCGCGAATCACCGTATGCAGCGCGATGACTTCGCGCTCGGCAATCATCCGTTGCGGCGGGGCCCCCAAGTACCCGCCGAGCCCTGCCGACCGCATGAGTTCGCCGGCACGGGGGCTCCCGAGCCGGCTCCTGAGCGCGGCTGCGACCTGAATCACCGCGTTCGGCCCGATGCGCGGCTCCTGGACCGCAGCCATCATCCGACGTCGCCCGCCGATTCCACCGGCTCAACCGCATTCGGTCCATGGTGATCGACTCCGCCGCAGGCCATGACCTTGAGCGGGGCCTTGAGCGGCGTGCCGAGATAATCGACGTCCGCGTCGAGATCGGGCCGCGCCGCGCGCTGCGCGATTATCTGCTCGCGGCTCAGCACCTTGGCGGCATCGAAACCGAGGTCGACCTCCGCAGAGAGACCGTTCACCTTGAGCCGCTCGAGGTCGTAGAACTTCTTCGTGACGGTCGTCTTCGCGAATGCCCGCAGGCAGCCCATCATGTAGCGGCGCTTGAACTTGTCCTTGATCCACGGATACTCGAGGAAGGCCTTGCGCATGTAGAAGCGGGCGTAGTTGCGCAATACGCCCTTGAGCACCTGTTCCCGGGTCATGGCGTCGGGCTGGATGATCGGCGTGACGAAATTGTACTTCGAGTAGTCGCGTACCTCCACGCGATCGCCGAGCTCTTCGAACAGCTCCGCGAACGGCCACGGCGTGTACATGTTCCAGTTCGCCATGTCAGGCTTCCAATCCTGTGCGAGCTCGTAGGTTTCCTCGATGGTCTCCTTCGTCTCGTTCTCGAGGCCCATGATGAACTGCGCCTCGGCGACCATCCCTGCTTCCTTGAGAAGGCGGATCGCGAGCTTGTTATCTTCGATCGTGGTCTCCTTGCGGAAACGATCGAGCTTCAATTGCGCCGCGGCTTCCGTGCCCAACGAGACGTGGACGAGCCCCGCCTTGCGGAACAGCGGAAGGAGCTCTCGATCGCGCAATATGTCCGTGACCCGCGTGTTGATGCCCCAGTGGACCTTGATCTTTCGCGCGATCAACTCCTCGCAGAAGGCGACGAACTTCTTGCGGTGGATCGTCGGCTCCTCGTCGGCAAGGATGAAGAATCCCACCTTGAAGTCGTTGACCAGGGTCTCGATCTCGTCGGCGAACTTCTTCGGGTCGCGCACGCGGTACTTGCGCCAGAACTTCCACTGAGAACAGAATCGGCAGGTGAACGGGCAGCCGCGCGCGAAGTTCGGCACCGCGACGCGGGTGTTGAGCGGCACGTAAATATACTTGTCCCATTCGAGCAGCGACCAGTCGGGCCGCAGCGAGTCGAGGTTCTCGATGACGGGGTGGGCGGGGGTGGCCACGACCTTGCCGTCGTCGATGAACGCGATCCCGCGTATCGCGTGCCGCGCCTTGGCGATCGAGCCATCCGCGACCGCCCGCAGGAGCTCGAGGATGATCTCCTCTCCCTCGCCGCGAACGATGTAGTCAATCGTGGGCGCCTCGCCGAAGACCTGAGCGTACATGAAGGTCGGATGGATGCCCCCGAGGATCGTCACGCAGGAGGGCGCCGCTTGCTTGGCGATTTCCAGGGTCCGCTGCGCCTGGTAAATCATCGGCGTGATGGCGGTCGCCATGACCACGTCCGGCGCATTGTCGCGGATGATGCCGGCGAGCCGCTCATCGTCGATGTGGTTGGTCATCGCATCGACGAAGCGCAGGTTGGTGAAGCCCCCCGCTTTGAGCGCACCGCCGATGTAGGCGACCCAACCGGGCGGCCAGTTGCCGGCGATCTCGGCGCCGCCTGCGTGGTAATTCGGCTGGATCAACAGAATGCGCATATCCAGGCCTCGTCGTTATCGTTGGAGGTACACGTGCGTCTCATCTGCAACGGCGCACCGCGCGGCGCAACGACAGGTCCCAGACGTGGAATCCCAGCGCTACCGCCAACCAGAGGGCGACCGCCTGCCACTCCGAGCCGCGCAAGGCGGCGCGCAGCGCCAACAGCAGTGCCGCGCCTGCGCCGCAATTGGCCATCATATCGAGGGGCCGGAATACGGCGGTTCCGCGTTCGCGAACCAGCACCAATGCGGCCAGTTCGAGCAGCATGAAGGCGAGCACGGCATCCACCACCCGACCGCTGGAGAAAAAGCCGTTCAACGGCGGAACCTGGGGCTTTCAACGGTATCGATGCAAGGCGCCCCGCGGATCACGCGCGTGCGATTCCCAGCAAGTGGGCCAGATCCTTGGCAAAGATGCGCGCATGCGTAAAGGGCTTCGCCCGGACCAGCTTCTTGTGCATATAGGCCTGCCAGGTCAGGCGCTGCACGTCCGCATCGCGGCAGATGTGCACGAAACGCTCGCGGCGCTTGTCCGTGGAATACCAAAACCGCTGCATGATGCCCAGCACCCAGAACACCATCCCGTGAGCCTTCATGAACTGCCGCCGCGCCGCGCGCAGTGCGCGGGCGTCGCCCGTCTCGAGCAGTTGAACCACGGCCGCGGCCGCAAATCGCCCGCCCGCCATGGCGTAATAGATCCCTTCCCCCGATGCGGGCGCCACCACGCCGGCGGCGTCTCCGGCAAGCACCACGTCGCGGCCGTTGTCCCAGCGCCGCAAGGGCTTCATGGGAATGGGCGCACCCTCGCGCCGCAGCGTCTCGACGCCCGAGAGATTCGCGAGCGCGCGCAGATCGGTGGTGGCGCCTCGCAGGGAGAAACCCTTGCAGGCGGTGCCCACGCCGACGCTGGCGGTCTCTCCGTGCGGAAATATCCACGCATAGAAATCCGGTGACAGTTGGCCCTGGTAGAACACATCGCAGCGGGTGCCGACGTATTGATCGCTTGCCGTCTGCGGCACGCGGATGATCTCGTGATACGCCGCCACGTAGCGCATTCGATCCGCCCCCGGCACGCACTGCTTGGCGACGGCCGACCGCGCACCATCGGCGCCGATGACGGCGCGCGCGCGCACCTGGTGCACGTCCGTGTCGCCGCGGTAGTGCACCACGGCCATGCCCTCGGCGTCGCGCGCAATCCGCTCGAATGTGCCCAGCCGTAGATCGGCGCCCGCGGATCGAGCCCGCTGGCGCAGCCAGTCGTCGAAGGTCTCGCGGTTGACCATCCCGACGAAGCCGCCGTCGATGGGCATGTCGACCGCCACCTGTTTCGGCGAAATCATTCGGGCGGATTTGATTTTTGCGACCAGCAAGGAATCGGGAATTTCGAATTCTTCGATCAGCTTGGGCGGTATCGCCCCCCCGCAGGGTTTGATGCGCCCGGCTCGATCCAAGAGGCACACCGTGCGGCCGTGCCGCGCCAGATCCGTCGCCGCGGTGGCGCCCGAGGGACCGCCCCCCACCACCACCACATCGAAAGTCTCCATGGAGTCGTTCATGCGGTCACCGCCGATGAGGTTGAGGGCGCAATTCGCGGGTCCGAGCGGGCCTTTGCCGCCAAACCGGCGGCCGCAAGGAACAAGACGGCTTCGACGCAGAAGACGATGGCGAACGCAGCCGTCGGCGACCCGAACAACCAGCGGGAGGAATCGACGATGGCGGTGCCGAGGACGCCGCCGAAGGCGAAAGCGACGGCCTGAGCGGCGCCCCACAGCCCCATGCGCACGCCGGCATGGCCCGAGTCGCCATCGTGTGCGAGCTCCATCATCGACCCGATGGCCGACACGGCGAACACGCCGTTCGAGACACCGAGCGCGATCACCGTCAGGCGCAGGGGCCAGCCCGGCCCGACGACGCTGGCAAAGCCCAGGCACGAGAGCGCAGCCGCCGACCCGCAGCAGCCTCCGATCGTCCATTGACGGAGGGAGCCCAAGCGCCGGCCGCCCCGGCACAGCAAACCGACGCCGATCATTCCGATCAGCGCGGAACCATGCCAGGATCCGGAGAGCCTGGCCGACTCTCCCAGGGTGAATCCGAACACCAGCCCGCTGAACGGCTCGAGCAGCAACTCCTGAGCACTGTAGGCCAGCATCGATGCGAACACGAACAGGGTGAAAGCGCGCGTCGGCGGATCACGCCACACGCGGCGCAGGGCGGCGGAGAACGACCCGTTGCGATCCGCGGCGCGCGGCGTCGGACCTCCGGCCCCGGCCGGCCGGCCGGCGCCCTCGACGTTCCACACCGCCATGAGCGCGGCCAGGAAGGCGACGCTCGCCGCCACGCAGGTGACCTGAATCAAGCGCTGCGGCGAGAACGGATCCAGGAAATGGCCCGCGACGGCGGAGGTCACGGCGAAGCCGGCGATCATCAATATCCACATGATGGTGGCGGCGGCCGCCCGACGCCGGTCGTCCACGCGCTTTGCCATCAGCACCAGCAGCGACGTGCCGGCGGCCCCCACGCCGAACCCCACCATGACATAAGCGACGATGGCGAGAGCCAGTCCCAGGCCCGCATGGGTGTGCAACAGAACCGTTGCGATCGAGCACAGCATGCCGCCCCCGGCCAGCACGGCCATCCCGCCGATGATCCATGGAGTTCGGCGTCCCCCGCGATCGGAGCCGTAACCGAAACGCGGCCGGATCAGCTGAACGGCGTAATGCAATGCGACCAACACTCCCGGCAGCAGCGCGGGCAGGGCGTACTCGACCACCATCACCCGGTTCAATGTGGAGGTGACCAGCACGACCACCGCGCCCAGCGCAGCCTGCACCACGCCGAGACGAAATATCCCGGGCCAGCGCAGCGGAACCTCGTACACGGCGGGTGCCGTCATGGGGCGATTCCCTTCAGTGCAAATGCGCTGACGAGCATGCCGGCGACGTACAAGCTGACGCCGGTGCCGTTGTACCAGGGCGCCCGGCCGCGCGGATCCGCCAGCAGTCGGCGCATCAGCAGCAGTTGCAGGCCCAGCAGAGCGCCCACGGCCCCGGCCTGATAGCCGGCGCCCCAGGCAGCCAGGAGGGCGACCACCACGAACTGCGGCAGCGCCATGATGACGCACGCCACCTCGGCCGCATGTTCGGCGCCGAGACGCACCGGCAGCGAGCCGACGCCCCAGCGCTTGTCGCCCTCGATGGATTTGAAATCGTTCAAGGTCATGATGCCGTGCGCGCCCAGGCTGTACAGCGCCGCGACTGCAATGATCCTCGCCGGAGGCGTAGTTCCCCCGGCCATGATCGCCGCGCCCGTGATCCAGGCAAATCCTTCGTAGCACACGGCGCACGCCAGGTTTCCCCACCAGCCGTTCTGCTTGAGCCTGACGGGGGGCGCGCTGTAGGCCCAGGCGAGAAGCAACCCCAGGACCGCCGCGCAGAACACCCACGTGCCCAGCGCGGCGGCGCAGAGCAGCGCGAGCGAGGTCCAAATGATGGCAACCCCGAGCCCCCAATGGCCCGGCATGCGGCCGGACGGGATCGGGCGGCCGGGTTCGTTGACTGCATCGACGTGCCGATCGAACCAGTCGTTGACGGCCTGACTCGCCGCGCACAGCAGCGGTCCGCACAGCAGCACTCCCGTGAGAATGACGCCCCAGTGTCCGTGCCAGCCGATGCCCGAGGAAACGGCGCCGCAGGCAAACGCCCACATGGGAGGAAACCAGGTGATCGGCTTGAGCAGTTCGAGCACGACGCCGGGTGTCGGCATGTCGGGGCTCAATACGGTTTCAGCCGATCGCGACATGGGCGCCCCGCCTATTCGGATTGATCGCTTTCGGCCGGGGTGAGTTCGCCGAGACCGTAGCGGCGCAGCTTCGCATACAGGCTTTGGCGGCTGAGGCCCAGGATGTCGGCGGCCGACGCGCGATTGTCGCCGGTGATTTCCAAGGCCGCTTCGATGCACAGCTTCTCGATCATGTCGGTCGACTCGCGCACCAGGTCCTTGAGCGGCACCCGGCCCACCAGTTCGGTCAGCTGCTCGACCGAACGCGGTTTGTCGCGGCTGACTTGCCGGTCGAAGATCATCCGCTGGCCGACGTCTCGAATGGTGAAGCCGAAGCACGGCTCCTCGCCGTTCACCACCGATACCGCGCAGATCTCGACGTCGCTGCTCGATCCATATTCTCCGCGCAGTTGAGTGGCAAAAAGACGCAAAGCGCCGTGCTCGCGCAACTGTGCCGTCAGAAGGCTGAAGTCCACTCCGGGGCGGCCCAGCCAGCGGTCCAGGGGTTCATTGCGGGCCTGCTCCTCGGTGGCGAGCTGCACCAGATCCAGGAACGCCCGGTTCGCGAACAAAATCCGTCCGTCCAAACTGGTGACGACGAAGCCTTCGGGAGCGCTGGCAACGATCTCCAGCACCTTCGAATCCTGAGTCGCCGTCACCGAGCCATGCTCGCCCGTCAGCAGCGCCAATCGGATCAGGAAAAAGGACGACCGCTCCTCGCGGAACAACGATGCCGACGCGCGAAATTCGCGGGTTCCATCTGCCGAGTTGACCACCACGTCGCTGGTTCGTCCGGTCGCACCCACGGCGCCCAACAGGCCTTGCAAGGCTTGGGTGCTGGGCTCGTCGAAGCCGTCCGGGAACAGGCGCCCGACCAGCCGGCGCGTGCCCTCGCCGAGCAGCTTTCCGGCTGCCGGGTTGGCCTCGAGAACCTTGCGGTTGCTGGCGTCCACGATCAACACGGCCTCGGATGCCACTTGGAACAGCAATCGATGACGCGCCTCGGCTTGGCGCAGCTTGAGGTACTCGCGCTCCATCGACTGTTGTGCGCTCACCAGCTGTTGCTGCAGATTCGCCATGGACTGCATGCTGCGGCCGAAGGCGACCACCTGACCGCCGCTGTTCATTTTCACCGCTGCATACATCACCGGCAGGTCTGCCCCCCCGGGCATCGTATGGTTGACCATTCGCCAACGCGGCAGACCCACCTTGCTCGAATCGCGGAGCAATGCCTCGACCTTGGGGCGGCTTTCCGCGGTAACCGTATCCTGCCAGGCCTTGCCCAGCCATTGATCGGTCATGTCGCTCGACAAGGCGTCGCTGCCGAGCGAAACGTCCACGATGATGCCTTGCTGCGCGTCGGAGACCACCAACGCGACATCGGACGCGACCGTGATCAGCTTCGCGGCCGTATCGCTGTCCAGGTCGTTCAGCCATTTCTTCGCACCGCTGAATTGCTTCACGAGAAATATCCCGGGCAAACTTGCATCAAATTCCCTCGTACTCAAGAGCGATGGCCGTCCGCGCCCACGCGCTGAAAATTGTCGCGTTGCCAGTCACACATGTGCTCCGCGCACCGCACGGCCATCGGTCCATCCAAGGCGGTGGCGTCCGCGCCCATCAAAACAGCAAGCTCCGGCCTCGCGACCAGCAACGGCCCTCCCGCCATGATGCCGACCGAGCGATTGAGCGATGCCTGCCGAATGGCCCGTATGACGCGGGCCAATTCGTCGACTCGCGTTTCGGAGCCGACCGACAATCCGACCGCCGCAAACCAGTGCGTGCGGACGACTTCCAGGAGTTCCTCGGTACTGCCGGCAAATTCGCTCCACACCTGCCACCCGGCCTTGCGGAGGAATTGAGCCACCAGTGTAATACCAAACGTGTGCTGATCTCCAGGCAACGGAGCCAGCAGGATGTTCCGCGCTGTTTTCGGCTCCACACTCTCGAAGTGAAAGCCTGGGCTGAGTTCCCGCAGCAAATGGTGCAACCGGCACAAGCCGACGGTGACCTGCATGAAGTCGCATTCATCCTCTTCCCACAACAGGCCCAGCTCGCGCGCAGCGGGCGCGAGCAGGCACAAGCACACCGCTTCCAAGGAGGCGCCCCGCTGCCGAACGGTCTCCACGTAGGCTGACGCGACGCCGATATCGTGCGCCAACAGCAATCTCACCAGTTCCTTGACGTCCGCGTCATCGGGCCGTGTGGCCGCCCCTGAATCCGCCTCAGCGGCCGCTTGTGCCACCCGGCGCGCCAGGACCAGGCGCGGAACGATCTCGCCCTCGATGGTGCGCAACAAACGGGCCATCCTTGCGTCCGATTCGGCGGACCCGCCCACGGCGGCGGACCCGCCGACTTGCTCGCCGCCGCCCGCTTGCACTGGGGTGAGGCCGCGACCCGCTCCGCCTCCCCCGCATCCGCACGTTCCCCGCTCCGACAAATCCCCTAAGCGCATTGGTTTCAACCTCCAATGAGAACGCGGTTTCTCCCCCGCCGGCTCTCGAGGCCTCCTGTTACCGGAGGTCACTCTTCCCAAACCCTTCCACGTCTATCGCTGGTCTTTAGCCTGATGTCGGGCGGGCCACGCGCCTTCGGGCGGACCGCGCAGCCACAGTCTCAATTTCCGATCCAGTTGTCAAGTTTACTTGACGTATGATTTGGTTGACAGTCGTCAGAGACGGGATTAGGGTTATCCCGATGCCGCTATATACCCACGAGGAACGACTCAGGCGCGACGCCTCACCGTGGACCCGGGTCCAGGGAGTTCTCGCTCCGATCCAGTTCCTCGTGTTCTTGGTGAGCGCAGCCATGGTGATTCGGTTTCTGCTGACCGGCGAGGGGTTCGGTGCGGCAACGATCTCGGTACTCATCAAGACCCTCGTGCTCTATACCATCATGGTCACCGGTTGCATTTGGGAGCACGACGTCTTCGGCCGGTACCTGTTCGCCCCGGCGTTCTTCTGGGAAGACTTCGTCAGCATGTTCGTGCTTGCCCTACACACCGCTTACCTGGGTGCGTTGGCGTTCGGCTCGTTGCATGCCCGCTATCAAATGTATCTCGCGCTGCTAGCCTATTCCGCCTATTTGCTGAACGCAACGCAGTTCTTGGTCAAACTGCGCAGAGCGCGCCTCGAAGGGCCGGCCGAAAATCTCGGCGCGGCGGCCGACCCGGTGCTGTTCATATGAGCTCGGGACCCGCCAACGGCGCCGCGGCCGACCCGGTGGCCGTGCGCGACGAAGTCCGCGTGTCCGGCGAGCGAGGTCAGCGGGAGGTGTTCTGCGGCCTGACCGGCATCATCTGGCTCCACCGCAAGATTCAAGATGCGTTCTTCCTGGTCGTGGGTTCGCGCACCTGCGCTCACCTGATTCAGTCGGCGGCCGGCGTCATGATCTTCGCCGAACCGCGCTTCGCCACGGCCATCATCGATGAGCGCGACCTCGCCGGGCTTGCGGATGCCAACGTGGAACTCGACCGGGTGGTGGGTCAACTCCTGGCGCGGCGCCCGGATATCAAACTTCTGTTCCTGGTGGGATCCTGCCCTTCCGAGGTGATCAAACTCGATTTGTCCCGGGCGGCGCTGCGGCTATCCGGCCGTTTCTCGCCCCGGGTGCGGGTCCTCAACTACTCGGGCAGCGGCATCGAGACCACTTTCACGCAGGGCGAAGATGCCTGCCTGGCGTCGCTCGTCCCGACCCTGCCTCCGCAGCCGCCGCAGGCGGCTGCGAGTCTGCTGATCGTGGGCGCCTTGGCGGATATCGTCGAGGATCAGGCGCGGCAGCTGTTCGCCGACATGGGACTCGGCCCGGTGGATTTCTTTCCTCCGCGCCGCTCCACCGAGCTGCCGTCGGTGGGCGTCGGCACGCGGTTCCTGTTGGCGCAGCCGTTTCTCGCCGATACGGCGCGCGCGCTCGATGAGCGGGGCGCGCGCCACATCCCGGCGCCCTTCCCGCTCGGCGCGGAAGGCACGCTCGCGTGGTTGCAGGCGGCCGCGGCAAGCTACCACATCGACGAGGCGCGGTTCCGCCGGGCAACCCAACCCGCCTACCAGCGGGCGCTGCGATCCTTGTCGCGCTATCGCGATCAATTGGCGGGCAAGCGGGTGTTCTTCTTCCCGGACTCTCAGCTGGAGGTGCCGCTGGCCCGTTTCCTGGCCAAGGAGATGTGCATGGAATTGGTCGAGGTCGGCACCCCGTTCCTGCACCGTGCCCATCTTGCCGCCGAACTCGCAAGCCTGCCCGCGGGAACCTCGGTGGTGGAAGGTCAACACGTGGAAAACCAGTTGGACCGCTGCCTGGCGGCGAAGCCGGATCTGGTCGTCTGCGGCCTGGGATTGGCGAATCCCCTGGAGGCACGGGGCCTGACGACGAAATGGTCGATCGAACTGGTGTTCACGCCGATTCAAGGCTTCAATCAAGCCGCGGATCTCGCCGAGCTGTTCGCCCGGCCCCTGGTCCGCCGCACGCGCTTGGTGGCCTGAGTTATGCAACTGACCGTGTGGACATACGAAGGACCGCCGCATGTCGGCGCCATGCGCATCGCGACCGCCATGAGGGACGTGCACTACGTGCTGCACGCGCCGCAGGGCGACACCTACGCGGACCTGCTGTTCACCATGATCGAACGCCTGCCGCGCCGCCCTCCGGTGACCTACACCACGTTCCAGGCCCGGGACTTGGGTGGAGACACCGCGGAGTTGTTCAAGCGAGCCGCCGCAGAAGCCTATGAGCGTTTCCAGCCCAAGGCCATGCTGGTCGGCGCCTCGTGCACGGCCGAATTGATCCAGGACGACCCGGGCGGCTTGGCGCGAGCCTTGCAACTGCCCATTCCCGTCGTGCCCCTGGAGCTGCCTTCCTACCAGAAGAGAGAAAACTGGGGAGCCGCAGAAACCTTTTATCAGCTGGTGCGAACCATGGCGGCGCGCGAGGCGCCGCCTCCCGGCTTCAAACGGCCGCCGCGCGCGGCGGATGCGCGGGCGAGCTGCAATATCCTGGGAGCCACCGCACTGGGCTTCCGGCATCGCGACGACGTGCGCGCCGTCACGCAGATCCTCGAGCAGCTCGGGGTGAACATCAACGTGATCGCGCCTCTCGGCGCGACGCCCGCGGATCTGGCCCGGCTGGGAGAAGCGGATTTCAACGTGGTTCTCTACCCGGAAATCGCATCGCAGGCGGCACAGTGGCTCTGCCGCAACTTCGATCAGCCGACGGTCAAGGTCATTCCCCTGGGGTTGGCGGCGACCCGCGAGTTCATAGCCGAGGTGGCGCGCGTCGCGGGCGTGGACCCGTCGCCCGCCCTCGCCGGCACGCCGTCGCATTCGAACTGGTATGCCCATTCGGTCGACTCCACCTACCTCACGGGAAAGCGCGTGTTCGTATTCGGCGACGCGACGCACTCGATCGCGGCGGCGCGCATCGCGGCTGAAGAGCTGGGTTTCACGGTGGTGGGCCTGGGTTCCTACAGCCGCGAATTCGCCCGCGACGTGCGCGAGGCGGCCGGCAAGTACGGTCTCGAGGCGCTGATCACCGACGACTATCTGCAGGTCGAAGCGCAGGTCGCCGAATTGCAGCCGGAATTGGTGCTCGGGACTCAGATGGAGCGCCATATCGCCAAACGGCTCGGGATTCCTTGTGCGGTGATATCCGCACCGGTGCACGTGCAGGATTTTCCCGCACGCTACTCGCCGCAGATGGGATTCGAAGGCGCCAACGTCATCTTCGATACTTGGGTGCATCCCTTGATGATGGGACTGGAAGAGCACCTGCTCACCATGTTCCGCGGCGACTTCGAGTTTCATGACGCCGCGCCGGCTTCGCATCTCGGATTCGCGGCCGTGCAGCCGCAGCCGGCGGCGAGCGCTGCGGGCGCGGCGCGCACCGCGTGGGCTCCCGAGGCGGAGAAGGAGCTCGGAAAGATCCCCTTCTTCGTCCGGGGCAAGGCGCGGCGGAACACCGAGCGCTTCGCCGCGGACCGATCGGTTGAACTGATTACCGTGGAGACCCTCTACGATGCCAAAGCGCACTACAGCCGCTGACTCCGCGAGGATTCGTTTCGTCATGGTGACCATGGACAGTCACCTCTGCAGCGCCACTTCCCGCGCCGCGCTTCGGCTGGCGAACGACTGCCCGGGCCTGTCCCTGACGATTCACGCGGCGGATGAATGGGGCAGCGATCCGAAGGCTCTGCAGCGCTGCTGCGAGGACATCGCGCGGGGCGACATCGTGGTGGCCACCATGCTGTTCATGGAGGACCATTTCCGCCCGGTGCTGCAGGCGCTGCAGGAGCGGCGCGAGCATTGTGACGCCATGGTGTGCGCCATGTCGGCCGCCGAGGTCGTGCGCTTGACGCGTCTCGGGCGGTTCAGCATGGACGGCTCCCAGACCGGCGCCATGGCCCTGCTGAAGCGCCTGCGGCCGAAGAAGAAGGAGGGTGTGGAGGCGAACCGAACCGCGGGCGCCGCACAGATGAAAATGCTGCGGCGGATTCCGCAATTACTGCGTTTCATACCCGGCACGGCACAAGACGTGCGCGCGTATTTCCTCACGCTGCAGTACTGGCTGGCGGGCTCCGAAGACAACATCGTGAACATGGTGCGCTTCCTGGTGAGCCGCTACGCCTCAGGTCCGCGTGCCGGGCTCCGCTTGGCGGCGAAGGTGGCGCCGCCCGCCACGTATCCGGAGGTCGGCGTCTATCACTGGCGAATGAAAGGCCGCTATGGCGAGCGCGCGGAGGACCTGCCCTTCTCGCCCGGTCCCAAAGGCACCGTCGGCGTCCTCATGCTGCGCTCCTACCTGCTTGCGGGCAACGCCGCGCATTATGACGGCGTGATCGCCGCGCTGGAGACGCGCGGTTTGCGCGTCATTCCGGCGTTTGCGTCCGGCCTCGATTCGCGGCCTGCGATCGACAAATTCTTCGTCAGGGACGGCATGCCGGTGATCGACGCGCTGGTCTCGCTGACCGGATTTTCGCTGGTGGGGGGCCCCGCCTACAACGATTCCAAGGCGGCGCAGGACGTATTGGCGGCCCTCGACGTGCCGTATCTCGCCGCCCACCCGCTGGAATTTCAAACCCTCCATCAGTGGGGCGAATCCGATCGCGGTCTCTTGCCGGTGGAGAGCACGATCATGGTGGCCATCCCGGAACTGGACGGCGCCACGGGTCCGATCACCTTCGGCGGCCGTCCCGGCGGCGCCGGCGTCACCTGTTCGGGCTGTCATCACGCGTGCACGTTCACGGCGTCGAATTCGGCGGCGGACATGCACTCCTGTCCGGAGCGGGCCACCATGCTCGCCGCCCGCGTCGGCAGGCTGGTCGCGATGCGGCGCGCCTCGCGGGCAGAACGCAAGGTCGGCATCGTCCTATTCAACTTCCCCCCCAATGCCGGCAATACCGGGACCGCCGCCCACCTGTCGGTGTTCGAGTCGTTGTACGGCACGCTGGCCGCCATGAAGGCCGCCGGCTATCGAGTGGAGCTGCCGGCAGGCGTCGATGCGTTGCGCGAGTCGATCATCGGCGGCAATGCGGGTCAATTCGGCGCGCTCGCCAACGTGCACAAGCGCATCCCGGCGAACGACCATGTGCGCCGCGAGCGCTACTTGAAGGAGATCGAAGCGCACTGGGGCCCCGCGCCCGGCAAGCAGCAGAGCGATGGGTCGTCCATCCACGTGCTCGGCGAGCGCTTCGGCAACATCTTCGTCGGCGTACAGCCCGCCTTCGGCATCGAAGGCGATCCCATGCGGCTGTTGTTCGAGAAGGGGTTCGCGCCAACCCACGCCTTTTCCGCCTTTTACCGATTCCTGCGCGAGGACTTCGGCGCCCACGCGCTGCTGCATTTCGGCACCCACGGCGCACTGGAATTCATGCCCGGCAAGCAATCCGGCATGTCGGGCAATTGCTGGCCCGACCGCCTGATCGGCGACATGCCCAATTTGTATCTCTATGCGTCCAACAACCCGTCCGAAGGCACCATCGCCAAGCGCCGCGCGGCCGCAACGCTCATCAGCTACCTCACGCCCCCGGTGACCAACGCGGGGCTGTACCGCGGGCTGATCGAGTTGAAGGAATCGCTCGACAGCTGGCGCGCCAACCCATCTGATGACCCTTCGCAGCGTCAGGCGCTGCTCGATGTGATTCAAGCGCAGGCGGCGGCGCTCGAACTGACCGGTGCCGAACCCAGGTGGCTTGCCGGCGCTTCCGACGCTGCGATCGCCGGGTTGACGAGGCAACTGCTGGAGCTCGAGTACACCTTGATACCGCACGGTCTACACGTGGTGGGGCGCGCGGCCTCCAAGCCCGAGCGGGCCGATTTTCTGGCCGCGATGGCGAACTCCATGCCGGCCGCCGCCAATATCGATGGCGGCGCCCTGCAGCTCGCGGTGCATGCCATCGTGGAGGGCAAGACGCCCGAGGCGGCCTTGGGCGTTGCCGCCTTGCCGCCCGGCGATGCGACACTCACGCTGCTGCGCGACCTGCACCAAAGCAATGCACAGTTGTCGGACAACGGTGAAATCCGGGCCATCCTGCGCGCTCTGGACGGCGGGTTCCTGCGGCCGGCGCCGGGCGGAGACGTGGTACGAACGCCTTCGGTGCTGCCCACCGGACGCAATCTGCACGGCTTCGATCCGTTCCGCATTCCGAGCGCCTTCGCGGTGCGCGACGGCGCCCGCCAGGCGTTGCGTCTCATCGAGAAGCACATGGCGGAGGGGAACGAGTTCCCCGAGTCGGTCGCTTTGGTCCTGTGGGGGACCGACAACCTGAAGACCGAAGGCGCCCCGATCGCCCAGGCGTTGTCGCTGATGGGTGCCGAACCGAGATTCGATGCCTACGGCCGCATTGCCGGGGCGACGCTGATTCCGCTCGACGAGCTTGGCCGGGCCCGCGTGGACGTGGTGGTCACGCTGTCGGGAATTTTCCGCGACCTTCTGCCGTTGCAGATCAAGCTGCTCGCCGAAGCGGCATTCCTCGCGGCATCCGCGGACGAGCCGCTCGACCGCAATTTCGTCCGCAAGCACGCGCTGCGCTACCAGGCGGAGCACGGCTGCGATCTGGAGACCGCGGCGCTGCGCGTGTACGGCAACGCCGAGAGCACCTACGGATCGAACGTGAATCATTTGATCGAGAACGGCCGATGGCAGGATGGGGACGAATTGGCCGAAACCTACACGCGGCGCAAGAGCTTTGCCTATGGGCGCGCGGGCCGGCCGGTGCAGCATGCGAAGCTGCTCGGCAGTCTCCTGGCCGACGTCCAGCTGACCTACCAGAATCTGGACTCCGTGGAACTCGGGGTAACGACGGTGGACACCTACTTCGACACGCTCGGCGGCATCAACAGCGCCGTGCGGCGCGCCAAGGGAGGCCGGTCGGCTCCCGTTTACATCGCCGATTCGACCGTGGGCAGCGGCGTGGTGCGCACCCTGTCGGAACAGGTGGCGCTCGAGACGCGCACGCGCACCTTGAACCCGAGGTGGTACGAGGGGATGCTGGAGCACGGCTACGAAGGCGTGCGGCAGATCGAGGCGCACGTCACCAACACGATGGGATGGTCCGCGACGACGGGCGAAGTCCAGCCGTGGGTCTACCAACAGATCACCCAAACTTTCATCCTGGACCCCGCCATGCGCGCGCGCCTGGCGCAGCTCAATCCGACGGCTTCGGCCAAGGTGGCCAACCGCCTGCTCGAGGCCTCGGAGCGCAAGTACTGGCAGCCCGACGAGAAGATGCTCCTGGCGCTGCGATCCGCGGGAGAGGAATTGGAAGATCGGCTCGAAGGTATCTACCAAGGGGTTGCCGCTTGAACACCGCCACCGTCCCGGTCTCCACGCTCAATTTTCGAAACGGTCGTCCGGCCGATGGCGAGGGCAGCGTTCAGGTTCCGCTCGATCCGGGTCTGAAGATCGGCAATGCCAAGGTGTTCGCGGTGTACGGCAAGGGCGGCATCGGCAAGAGCACCACGTCGTCGAATCTCTCCGTGGCATTCTCGAAGCTCGGCAAGCGAGTCCTGCAGATCGGCTGCGATCCGAAGCACGACTCCACCTTCACGCTCACCAAGCGGCTCATGCCCACCGTCATCGACGTGCTCGAGTCGGTGAACTTTCACTCCGAAGAGCTGCGCATCGAGGACTTCGTCTATCAGGGCTACAACGGGGTGATGTGCGTCGAGGCCGGCGGCCCTCCCGCCGGGACCGGCTGCGGCGGCTACGTGGTGGGCCAAACCGTGAAACTCCTCAAGGAGCACCATTTGCTCGAGGACACGGACGTCGTGATATTCGACGTCTTGGGAGACGTCGTATGCGGCGGCTTTGCCGCCCCGCTGCAGCACGCCGATCGCGCGCTGATCGTGACCGCGAACGATTTCGATTCCATATTCGCCATGAATCGCATCGTCGCGGCGATCCAGGCGAAGTCCAAGAACTATGCCGTACGCCTCGGAGGCGTCATCGCCAATCGCAGCGCCGGCACCGATCAAATCGACAAATTCAACGCGCGCGTCGGGCTCAAGACCATGGCGCGATTTCCGGATCTGGACGTCATCCGGCGCAGCCGCTTGAAGAAGGCGACCTTGTTCGAGATGGAGGCCTCGCCGGAGCTGGCAGCGGTTCAAGCGGAATACCTTAGCCTCGCGCAGTCGCTCTGGGACGGAACCGACCCCTTGATCGCCGAATCCATGAAGGACCGCGATATCTTCGATTTATTGGGGTTCGATTGATGACAACCTCTCACTACCAGGAACGCCGCGGCCAGCTGCAGACCTACTTCGATCGCACGGCGGTAGAGGCCTGGGCGCGTCTCACGTCGACGGCGCCCGTCAGCCGGATACGCGCCACCGTGCGCGCCGGCCGCCACCGGATGCGCAGCACTTTGCTCGGCTACCTGCCGGCCAATCTCCGCTCGACGGCGCTGCTGGACGCCGGCTGCGGCACCGGGGCGCTCAGCGTCGAGGCGGCCATGCGCGGCGCGCAGGTGACCGCCGTCGACCTGTCGCCGACCCTGGTGCGGCTCGCGGAACAACGGCTGCCGGCTTCCCTTTTGGGGACGGGCCGCATCGACCTGCGCGTCGGCGACATGTTCGATTCCGGCCTGGGGTCGTTCGACCATGTCGTTGCGATGGACTCGTTGATTCACTACTCACTCGGCGACGTCGTCCGGGTGCTGGCCGGCTTTGCGGACCGCACCCACCGCTCGATCGTCTTTACCTTTGCGCCGAAGACGCCGCTGCTCACGCTGATGTGGTGGGCGGGGCGATTGTTCCCGCGGCACGATCGAGCTCCGGCGATCGAACCCTTGTCCGAAAGGGCTCTGCGGCGCCGATTGGCGCAGGAGCCGGCGTTGGCCGCGTGGCGCGTCGGCCGCACGCAGCGTATCGCCAGCGGTTTCTACACCTCTCAAGCCATGGAGCTCGTTAAAAATGACCCGTCTTAGCGAGAAGCTGGTGAGCAGGTGGATGCGGGTCGGCAGCGAATTTCTGCCGTTTGCCGACGCAGCGAGCGCCGAACTGCCGCTGAGCCGTCTGTTGCGCCTGTCGCTGTTCCAGGTATCCGTGGGCGTCGCCATGGTGCTGCTGATCGGCACGCTGAATCGCGTGCTGATCGTCGAATTGGGCGTGCCCGCGTGGCTCGTGTCCTTGATGGTCGGCCTGCCCCTGGTGTTCGCGCCGTTTCGCGCGTTCATCGGCTTTCGCTCCGACAACCATCGCTCCGCCTTGGGCTGGCGGCGCGTTCCCTACATCTGGATGGGCACGTTGCTGCAATTCGGCGGTCTGGCCATCATGCCGTTCGCGCTTTTGATCCTCTCGGGCGACACGCACGGTCCGATTTGGATCGGTCAGGTGGCCTCGGCATTCGCGTTCTTGTTGGTCGGCGCAGGACTGCAGACGACGCAGACGGCCGGGCTCGCACTGGCGACCGACATGGCCCCCGAGGAAGTGAGGCCGCGGGTCATCGCGCTCATGTACGTCATGCTGCTCGTCGGCATGGTCGGAGCCGGGCTTGCCTTCGGCAGACTGTTGGCCAATTTCAACGAGATCCGCTTGATTCAGGTGATTCAGGGGGCGGCGCTGTTGACCATGGCGTTGAACATGACGGCACTTTGGAAGCAGGAAGCCCGTGGCGCGCCGAGGACGGACGTGCAGCGGTCGGCCAAATTCGGCGACTCCTGGGGTCAGTTCATCAAGCATGCCCGCGCGATTCGGTTCCTGGTCACGGTGGGCTTGGGCACCGCCGCCTTCAACATGCAGGACATCGTGCTGGAGCCTTATGGAGGCGAAGTCCTGCACCTCCCGGTGGCCGCCACGACCGCGCTCACGGCCATGCTGGCGGGAGGCATGCTCGCGGCATTTTCGATCGCGGCTCGATTTCTCGGCCACGGCGCCGATCCGTATCGGATCGCGGGCTACGGAGCGGTCATTGGACTGTTTGCCTTTGCGGCGGTGATGTTCGCCGCGCCCATGGACGCGCCGCTATTGTTTCGCATCGGCGTGCTGATGATCGGCTTCGGCGGCGGGTTCTTCTCGGTCGGCACGCTGGCGGGCGCCATGGCGCGCGAACGCAACGGCGAAAGCGGACTGGCGCTCGGCGCCTGGGGCGCCGTGCAGGCGACTAGCGCGGGACTGGCGATTGCGCTCGGCGGCGCCATTCGCGACGGCATCACCAGCCTGGCCGTTCACGGCTCCCTGGGCCCGGCCCTCTCGGGAGCCTCGACGGGCTACAGCGCGGTGTATCAGATCGAAATCATTTTGTTGTTCGCGACCTTGGTGGCCATTGGGCCCTTGGTGCGCTCCGGCGGCGACATACGGCGTGGCGAATCGGATTACAAGTTTGTGGAGTTTCCCAATTGAACCAATTCAGCAGGGGGATATCGCGATGAATAGTGGAACTGGAGCAATCACGGGCTATTTCGACATTGCCCAAGTCGCGCTCTACGTATTTTGGATGTTCTTTGCCGGTCTCATCTACTATCTGCATCGCGAGGACAAGCGGGAGGGATACCCGCTCGAGTCCGACAGATCGGGAGGACGCATCAAGGTACAGGGATTTCCGGCCATGCCGAAGCCCAAGATCTACCGCGCCCACGACGGCCAGATCACGGTGTCGCCGCGCGAGGAGAAGGACCCGCGCACGATCATGGCCAAGCCCTCCGGTCGCTTTCCCGGCGCACCGTTGGTGCCCACCGGCAATCCCATGATTGATGCCGTGGGACCCGCATCGTATGCGCTGCGGGCCACGCATCCCGATACCATGCTGAACGGCGACCCGATGATCGTGCCACTGCGTGTCGACGGGAACTTCACCGTGTCGCTCAAGGACTTCGATCCGCGCGGCATGGAAGTCTACGGCGCGGATGACGTCATGGGCGGCGTGGTGACGGATCTCTGGGTGGACCGCGCCGAACCGCAGATCCGCTACCTGGAGGTCGAGACGACGAACGCGCGGCGCGTGCTGCTGCCGATCCATTACACGAGGTTCAAGAAGGCCCAGCGGCGCGTCAACGTGAAGTCGATACTCGGATCGCAATTTGCGACGGTGCCCGCCCACGCGAATCCGGACCAGGTCACCCGCCGGGAAGAGGATCAGATCATGGCCTATTTTGCGAGCGGGCATTTGTACGCCACGGCCGCCCGCTCGGAACCGTTCATATGAGCCACGATGATTTCGACTTCGAGCCGGTCCGCGGCCTGCCGGCGCCCTTGCCGGCGGGGGAACGGCTCCTCTGGCAGGGCTCCCCGGAGTGGAAATCGCTGGCCATCCGCGCCTATCACGTGCGCAAGGTGGGCATCTATTTTCTGCTGCTCGCGCTGTGGAGGATAGGCGTCGGAATTGCCGCGGGGGATTCGCGGCGGGCCATCGCCACGTCGTGCCTCGTCCTGTTGTGCCTGGGAGTCGCCGCCGTGGGGGTACTCGCGTTGCTGGCGTACGGCAACGCCCGCTCGACGGTATACAGCATCACCAGCCGGCGCGTGCTGTTCCGCCATGGAATCGCGGTGCCGTTGACCATGAACGTGCCCCATGCCTTGATCGACAATGCGGCAGTGAAGAGCTTCTCGAACGGCACCGGCGACATCGCTCTGACTCTGTTGCGCCGCGAACGCGTGGGCTACCTGATCGCGTGGCCCCATGTGCGCCCGGGGCGATTCGCGCGTCCCGAACCCAGCTTTCGCGCGTTGACCGACGCTGCGGCTGCCGCGCGCATTCTGGGACTGGCCTTGTCGGCGCAGGCCGGCGCCGCGCCCGAACAGCCGGCGAGCGTGCAGCCCGCCGAGCCCGTGCCCGTTTCCGATCGTTATCGAACGGCGGCGGCGTGATCATGACGCCGGCCGCTCAACACCCCAAGCTTCCGCGCGCCTTCATCATGGCGGCGTGCGGGATGGCTCTCTCGTCGCTGCTGATGGTGAGCATCGCGCGGCTCACGGGCTACCAACCGGATCAACCGCCGGCAAGTGCCGTGGTGGCGGTGCGCGACCTGCGCTTCGTGGACCGCCCGGACGGAGCCGTGCTGGTCTACGATGCGGCGGACGGACGCCTCACCTATACCGTGCAGCCCGGAACCAATGGCTTCGTGCGCGGCGTACTGCGCGGTTTGGTGCGGGATCGACGCGCCTACCACGTCGGTTCCGGGCCGCCCTTCAGGCTCACGCGTTGGGCCAATGGGCGGCTGTCGCTCGATGATCCGTCGACCGGCCATCACGTGGATCTCGAGGTGTTCGGCCCAACCAATGCCGGCGCGTTTGCGGAGATTTTCGCGGCCGGCGGCCGTCACGAGGAGAACACATGATCGACGAAGTGATCGGCATCGATTCGACCAGCGCGGCCACGCGCAAGGCCGAGGCCAATACGCTCTTGAATCCACGATTCTATAAGACCGACTATGCGGCTCTCGAACGCCTCAATGTGGAACCGGTTCGCGCCGAGTGGGACGAGATGATGGCGGCTTTTCGTCGCGACGTGAACAAGGATCACTTCGAGCGCAACGCGCAATTCGACGCCGAGGTGAACAAGCTTCCGGCGGACTTGCACCAGGAATTTCTGGATTTTTTGATCAGCTCCGTCACGGCGGAGTTCTCCGGTTGCGTGCTCTACAGCGAGATCAAGCGCAAGGTGCGCAATCCCGACGTGCGGGACCTCATGGGCTTCATGGCGCGCGACGAGGCGCGCCATGCGGGATTCATCAACCAAGCGCTGAAGGATTTCGGCGTCGGCGTCGATTTGGGCCTATTGCGGCGCGACAAGAAGTACACGCATTTTCGGCCGAAATTCATTTACTACGCGACCTATCTCTCCGAGAAGATCGGCTATGCGCGTTACATCACCATTTACCGGCATCTCGAGAAACACCCGGAATACCGCTTTCACCCGATCTTCCGCTGGTTCGAGCGCTGGTGCAACGATGAATTCCGGCACGGCGAGGCGTTCGCCCTCTTGATGCGCGCGCATCCGCACCTTCTGCGCGGCCACAACAAGCTGTGGATTCGCTTTTTTCTCCTGGCGGTCTTTGCGACCATGTATGTTCGGGACCATGCCCGGCCGCTGATGCACGAGGCCTTCCATATCGATCCGACGGATTACGATTTCACCGTGTTCCGCATCACCAGCGAGATATCCAAGCAAGTGTTTCCTCTGTCGCTGGATCTGGAGAATCCAAGATTTCGCGCCGGTCTGGAGCGGCTGCGGCGCATCGCGGTGGCCACAGCCGCGGCCAAGGCGCAGGGCGGCATCAGCGGCGCGCTGAAGCGAATCGCACTTGCCGCCGCCGCAACGGCCGTGTTTGCGCGCCTCTACGCTCTGCCGGTGCAGCGGCATGCTTTGCCGGAACAGGTGTGCATGGCGCCCGCATGGTGACGGCATTCGGCGCAACCCGGACCACTGCATGATGCTCGACTTTGCCATGCCGGCCGCCTACGCCGTCCTAGTTTGGTGGTTTGCCACCGGAATCATCCTGTTTCTCGACGGGCTGCCGCGTCGCACCTTTCGGTGGAGCATGAGCGCCGGCACCGCGGTGCTGACCATCGTGGCGGTCGAATTGCAGGCGAGCGCCGGCCGCGCGAGTGCGGCGGGCGCCTATGCGGCATTCACGTGCGCCATCTTGGTCTGGGGTTGGCTCGAGATGAGCTTTCTGATGGGCTTCATCACCGGCCCGCGAAAACACGCGTGCCTGGAGCGCTGTTCCGGTTGGCGGCATTTTCTGCATGCGTCGGAAGCCATCATCTTCAACGAACTGGCCACGATGGCCGGTGCCGCCGCCATTCTTGCCGCCACGCGTCACGCGCCGAACCGGTTGGCCCTCGGAACCTATTTGATCCTTTGGGCCATGCGCCTCAGCGCGAAGCTCAATCTGTTTCTCGGAGTACCGAACCTGGGCGAGAAGTTTCTGCCAGCCCACCTGCAGTACCTGAGGAGTTTCTTTCGCAAGCGGCCGATGAACTTCTTGTTCCCGGTGTCGGTCAGTCTGTCGACCATTGGCGTTGTCCTGCTAGTGCAGCGCTATCTTGCCGCCACCGACCCATTCAAAACGACGGCCTACGCGCTGCTGGCCAGTCTTCTCGCCCTCGCGGTGCTCGAACATTGGTTCATGGTCATCCCGCTGCCCAGCGAGAAGATGTGGAAATGGGCCATGCGCCCGGCGGAACCCCGCATCACGGCCAAGGCCCCCTGATCCCGCCCTCCCCGGACAGCTTCGGTCGCCCCGGCGCGCTCCCAGGGGCTCCGGAAACGAAGCCGATAGCCGGTATTGCGTCAGTACCTGTTTACAGGTAGTGTACTTTACCAGTTACGGGAGAAACCCCGTTGGCAGCCGGCTAGAATGGATGTGAATAGGCAAGACCGGCAGTCCCAACGGACTTCATAGCGAATTGAATTCCTGCGAGGCAGCGATGCAAACAGACGAATCCGCCCCCGAGGATCGCGCAGGTTGTTGCCCCGATCAGTCCCCGACTGAAACCACGGCCAGTCCGACGCGGCCGCCGAGCCGCCAATCCAGACGAGCTGCCCTGATCAGCACCATCGAGGGCGAAATGGTGCCCCGGCTGCTCATGCTGTGCCGGACGGCAGGGTCCGAGCAGGGCGGCGCCGGTTGCGCGTGTAAAACAGCCGACGCCGGGGACGTGGAGGAACTGGCCCGTCTGCTCGTGGCGCATGGACCGGAAATGGCCCGGGCATTCGTCGAGGCCGTGCGCCAGCGGGGCGTGCCTTACGAACGCATTTGCGTCGGACTACTCGCTCCGGCGGCGCGGCGACTCGCCGAACAGTGGGAACATCGCGATTTCGGCAAATCGGAGCTGAAGCTGGGACAGGACGGCCTGCTCACGGTCCTCCGTGAGATCGGCAACGCGGCAAGAACCGACCGCAACGTCACCCACGACGACTGATCTGCGCCGCCCCGCGGCGGCTGGGGCGGCGCCGGCCGTCGACGCCGAGCCCGGGTTGTGGCAGTTCCCGCGGCCGCTATACTTGCGGCACCGATCGGTACGGCAATCCGCGCCGATCGGTCCGACAATCCCTAGGAGTGGTAGCGAGCATGTCCGGGTCCCCCTTGGAAGAAGCCGCCACCAGTGCCATGTCGGAGCTGCGGGCGGCCACGTGGCCGTCGCATCAACGGCTGGAAAAGCGGATCGACCTCAAGGCGAGGTTCGCAACGATCAGCAGCTATCGCGAGCACATCGAGAGAATGTGGGGCTTCTACGTGCCGCTCGAAGCTCGCCTCGCCTCGGGGGTTTTCGGAAACTGGCTCACCGACTATGCGGCACGCCACAAGGCGCCGCTGCTCGAGCGCGATATCGTGGCCCTCGGCGCCGAATCGTCCGCCGTTGCCGTTCTGCCACGCTGCCCGTTCGTCCCCGCCTGCGATGATCCCCAGGCCGCGTTCGGCTGTGCCTACGTGCTCGAGGGCGCAACCCTCGGCGGGCGCACCTTGATGCCGATGGTTGAAACCCGCCTTGGTCTTACCGCCGATCACGGCGCCGCATTCCTTGGCAGCTATGGAAACGCCGTCGACGACATGTGGCGCAGCTTCGGCCGGGCGCTCGACCTGTGTTGCTCCACTGCCCAACAGCGAAACCGCGCCGCAGAGGCGGCTTCGACCACGTTCTTCGCGCTCGAACGGTGGCTATGCGACGCGCACCCGTGACGTCCGAAGCGGTCAAGTTCGGGGAAGCCGACCTC
The DNA here is from genome assembly GCA_963707765.1 of uncultured Gammaproteobacteria bacterium. GTDB lineage: Bacteria > Pseudomonadota > Gammaproteobacteria > Steroidobacterales > Steroidobacteraceae > Bog-1198. Next base: position 628,915 of record CAVPQZ010000004.1, read on the forward strand.
ACGACCTGCGACAGGGAGCCCATTCATATTCCGGGTTCGATTCAGCCGCACGGCGTCCTTCTGGTAATGGACCGCCAAACCCTGATCATCGAGCAGGTCGCGGGCGACGCCTCGGCCGTGCTCGCCATTTCGGACGGTCGGTTCACCGGAATGCCCCTGTCGGCCGTTCTGGACGCAGACGCCGTGAACTTCGTCGCGGGCCAGCTCGATTCGGCCGCGGAGAACGTCGCTCCCGCCATGCGCATGAACGCAAGGTCGCGAACGGGAGCAGCGCTCCTGCACCTTACGCTGCACGCATTGGGACGCACGGCCATTGTCGAACTCGAACCCGTACGCACGGAACCCGCCGCAGACTTCAGTTCGGCCCCCGATCCGATTGCGAGACTGAAGCATTTGCTGTCTTCGGTGCAGATGGCCGCCAGTGTCGACGAATGCTGCGCCGCCGCCGCAACGTCTCTGCGCAAGGCGACTCAATTCGACCGTGCAATGGTCTACCGATTCCTGCCCGATGACAGCGGCGAAGTGGTTGCCGAAGACGCGCGCGAAGACCTGGAATCCTTCCTCGGTCTTCACTACCCGGCCTCCGACATTCCGCAGCAGGCGCGCGAACTCTATCGGCGCAACTGGATACGGACGATCCCGGACATCAACTATGTGGCGGCACCGCTGACTCCGCCGATCAATCCGCGTACCGGCATGGCGGTCGACATGAGCCATTGCGCGCTCAGGAGCGTCTCGCCAATTCACATCGAATACCTGAGAAACATGGGAGTCTGTGCGTCGCTGTCCGCGTCCATCGTATGCCAGGAAAGACTCTGGGGCATGCTTGTGCTTCATCATTACTCGCCGCGCTACGTTGCCGCAGATCTGCGCGTCGCATGCGAAACGTTCGCGCAGATCTTTTCCCTGCATGTCGATGCGAAGGCACAGGCCGAGACCTCGGTCCAGCGGCTCGATGCGCAGCGAAGCCGCGAGGAACTCGTCGGCTCATTGACGGCCGCAAAAGACATCGGAGAGGTGATCTCTGCATGGGATCTCTTGCCCTACGTCGGCGCCACCGGCGCCGTCGTGCATCTGGAGGGCAGGACGCGTTCGGTGGGGGCCACGCCGCCGCCTGACGAAGTGGCCGCGCTCATGGCCTGGCTCAACGGCATGAACCGGCCGCTGTATGCCACCGACCACCTCTCCGCGGCCTATCCAAGAGCCTCCGGATTTTCCGCCGTTGCAAGCGGCCTTCTCGCGGTGGGTCTCTCGCGCGAGCCGCGCGACTATGTGCTTTGGTTCCGGCCCGACATCGGCCGCACGGTGCGGTGGGCGGGAGATCCGACCAAGCAGATCAAGGTCGATCGTCACGGCGCCCGCCTGACGCCACGCGGATCGTTTGCCGAATGGCTGGAGGTGACGCGCTTTCATTCCGCTTCATGGTCGGTCGTCGAATTGGAGGCTGCCGAGGCGCTTCGGGTCGTGCTGCTGGAAAATGTGCTCAAGACCATTGACATGAGACGGCGGGAAATGGAACTCGAGGCCACGCGGGCCATGGCGGAGGAACTCGAGCGACGAGTGGCGCAGCGAACCAAGCAGATTCATGTGCTCGCCTCCGATCTGGAGGCGGTGGAGGATCGCGAACGCAGGCAGATCGCAAGGGACCTGCACGATGACCTCGGACAGACTCTGGCGGCAGCCCGCATACGCCTGGCCGCCCTCTGCGAAGATCGGCGCACCGACGTGCAATCCAAGGCCCGTGAGGTGGGCGAGCTGATTGACGTTGCCAGCCGCTCGATCCGCTCCTTGGCCGCCCAGCTTGCACCCGCCGTTCTCAACGAGCTGGGCATATCGGCGGCGCTCGACTGGCTGGGGGAAGAGGTCGAACGAACGTTTGCCGTCCGCATAACCGTGCTCGACGACGGGAACCCAAAGCCGCTCAACCAGGTCGCCCGATCGATCGTGTATCGCGCGGTTCGCGAACTGCTGATAAACATTGCGAAACACGCGGGGACGGATTCGGCGACGGTGGAGTCGGAGTGTCGCGGCGGTGCCTTGCTCATTCGCGTGACCGACAACGGCAAGGGCTATGACCCGGACATGGTCATGGCAAGGCCCAACAGGGGACTCGGGCTGATCAGCATCAGGGAGCGTTTGTCGCTGATTGGGGGTACTGTGGAAGTTCGAACGGCCCTGGGAGCCGGCACCCGCAGCGTGCTGACGGTGCCGTTGGGCGGGGACGATCCTGAAGCGGCACCTGAGCGCAAGACATGAAGATTCGCGTCCTTTTGGTGGAAGATCACCGCATGGTGCGCGAAGCCCTTCGTGAGGTCCTTACGAAGGTGACCGACATCGAGGTGGTCGGCGAGGCGGGCGACGCACGGGACGGTCTCGAACGCGCGAAATCCCTCTCCCCGGACGTCATCGTTCTCGATATCCGCCTGCCCGACCTCAATGGCATCGAGGTCGCTGCGCGCCTTCGCGATGCCGGCAACACCGCAAAAATTGTGGCGCTTTCGGCCTTTTCCGACAAACGATTCGTGCACGAGATGCTGCGCTCGGGCGCTTCCGGCTACGTGACGAAGTCCGCGGCGGGCACGGAACTGGTGAGCGCGATCCGCGCCGTCGCGAATGGGCATGGATATTTCTCCCCGGACATTGCCGGCACGCTGGTCGCAGACGTACACGAACGCGCCGCCGTTTCGGCCACCCAGCCCCTGGCCCGCAGGGAGCGCGAAGTATTGCGCCTGATCGCGGAGGGCACGCGCTCACCGGCGATTGCCGCTCAGCTGAACATTTCCGGCGCAACCGTCGAGGTGCACCGGCGCAATATCATGCGCAAGTTGGGCCTGCGGACCGTGGCCGAGCTTACGAAATACGCCATACGCGAGGGAATCGTATCCCTCTAGACCCGTGACGCGCGGCGTCGCCTGTTTTCAGGTACACTCTGGCCTGGAAAACGGGTAGGTTTGGCTTCCCGCCAATGAAAGACCATTTAAGCTCCGCCAGTGACCAATCAGAAACCCGTGCCGACGAGTTTCCAGCGGACGAGTTTTTTGCCGCAGCGAGTACCGCGGTTCTCGTGGCGGATTCGGCCACCGGGCGCGTCATCGCGGTCAATCCCGCCGCACAGCGACTGCTCGGCCTCAACTCCGCGGATCTGCTCGGCTGCCACTGGCACGAAGCCTTCAGCTATCCGGCCGCTCAAGAGCTAAAAGCCGCGGCCGAGCGGGCTTCAACGCTGGGCACCGTGAAGGTTTCCGTCGGAAGGTCTGGCGCCGTCGCCGCGCTCAAAGCGACCGTCTCGACGTTTTTTGTTTCCAATGTTTCTCACCTGCTGCTCCACTTGGATCCCGTGGACCCAGGGCGCAAAACCCAGGCCATTCCCGGCGACCTCTTCGACGAACTCGACGAACTGCCGATAGGCTTCGTGGTCACTGACGGGGCATTGCGCGTGGAGTTCGGGAACCGGGCCTTTCTCGACCTCACCGGCGAACCTTCCCGGGATACGGCCGAAGGCCAAAACCTGCTTCGCTGGCTGGACCTTACGCAGGACGATCTGACCCTCATGTGCCGGCAAATGCAACTGCGCCAGGCAGCGGCCGTCATGGCTACGAGCCTCAGAACGCGTTACGGCCGCGGGCCGATGGTGGAGGTCACTGCGATCTCGGTGCCCGACACCGAGAATCCATACTGGGGATTTGTTTTTCGGCAGACCGCTCGACCTGCCTCGACGTCGCGAAGTTTACGCAAGGATTCCTGATCCGGCCTGATTGCGCCGGCATGGGACCGGCCGGCGACCCAGGCCTGCCAGCCGCCGATGCGCTCAGTGGGCGGTACGTCGATACAGTCGCGGTCGCCACACCGCCAATACGACGTTGGCGAGCGCGAGCGCCGACAGCACCCAATATCCACCCCATTCGGTACGCAGCATCTGCGCCAATGGGATCGCCTCACCTTGGCCCGAGGCCGCCAGCGCGGCAAGCTCGGCGGCGTGACGCGCGCTTGCGCCGACCGTCAATAACGTCCCCTCGAAAGTGCCGACTCCCAGCAGCGCTTTCACCCATGCCCAAGCCGCGTTCTTGTAGGCATCGTTCGCGGCTATCGCCAGCAGTCCACTGATGAGCACGATCGCCAGCGAGGGCACCAGCAGCCACTGAGTGATCGAGGCGATTCCTTGCAGCACGGCCGCATAGGCCACCGGCGACTTCGCGGGTGCGGTGGCCAGGAGCACAATGCACGCCGCAAGTGATCCCATGGTGCCGATTGCCCCGATTTCGTGCAGTGCTTTGAGTACATTGCGGAGCATAGGCCTATTGCACCAAAAATTTCTCCACAGGCACGAGGACCATTGTGCCTCAAACACGCCGTAATCGGCGGCGGTATACTCTGAGGCCGCCAACTTCGAGGACCGCATGAATGCTCGATGACCGCCTCGTGGCACCAGCAGCAGCCCCGACGCCCGAACGGATCGGTGTGCTGGTCGTCAACCTGGGTACGCCGGATGCGCCTTCCTATTTCGCCGTGCAACGGTACCTGCGCGAATTCCTGAGCGATCGGCGCGTCATCGACACCTCCCGGCTGATTTGGCTGCCGATACTCTACGGGTTCGTGCTGCCATTTCGTCCCATCAAAACCGTGCGCAATTACCGCCGGATCTGGATGCAAGGCGGCTCGCCCTTGAGCGTGTATTCCCAGCGGCTGACCGCAAAGTTGAGCCTCCTGCTGCAAGCGAGATTCGGAGATCGGCTGCGCGTCGATCTCGGCATGACCTACGGAAAACCCAATCTCGCGAATGCCATACAGTCATTGGTCGGACAGGGCGTGAAAAAGATGCTCGTCCTGCCGCTGTACCCTCAGTATTGTTCCTCCACGACGGGTTCGGTGTTCGACCGCACGTGCCTCGCATTGCGCCGCAGGGTGTGGCAGCCCGAGACGCGCTTCGTCAATGGCTATTATGATGACGCCGGCTACCTCGACGCGCTGGCGGGAAGTATCCGGGACTTTTGGGCCGAAGTCGGCGAGCGGTCGCATTTGATTTTTTCCTATCATGGCGTGCCTGCCGTGTATGTGGCCGAGGGTGATCCCTACCAGGAGCAAACGCTGGCGACGACCCGGTTGGTGGTGTCGCGCCTGGGACTTGCCGAAAGCGAGTGGTCGCACTGCTACCAGTCACGTTTCGGGTCGGTTGTCTGGCTGCAACCTTATACCGAAGACACCCTGAGGGCTCTGGCAAAGCGCGGCATACGGAAGGTGACCGTCGTATCGCCGTCGTTTGCGGCGGATTGCCTGGAAACGCTGGAAGAGGTGGCGATCGAATACCGCGAAAAGTTCCTGCAATTCGGCGGTGAGCGATTGTCGCTGGTACCCGCGCTCAACGACGACAACCGGCACGCGGAGGCGTTGGCGGCGATTGTGCGAAGCAAGCTCCAAGGCTGGCTATAAAGCGCGCCTTTGCATCCAAACGGGCCCGCCATCCGTAACTCTCCACGGGTAACAACGTCCGGAGAGAACATGAATCTGCCGATGAGCCTGCTGCTGGCCTGCACATTCGCCATGACATCGGCAACTGCCAACGCCGATCCGAAACCCATCAAGCCGGTGGATCACGTCGACCTGGACCGCTTCATGGGCGACTGGTACGTGATCGCCACGATTCCCACCTGGTTCGAGAAAGAGGCCTACGACGCGGTCGAGACTTACACGCTGCAGGCAGACGGCCATGTGGCGACCTCGTTCCGCTTCCGCAACGGATCCTTCGACGGCCGCGTCAAGACCATCCACTCCACCGGGTTCGTTGAGGAAAACTCGGGAAATGCCGTGTGGGGCGTGCAGGTATTCTGGCCGATCAAGGCGCAATACATAGTGGCCTATCTCAAGGAGGACTACAGCCAGACCATTGTGGCCCGCGACGCCCGCGATTACACATGGATCATGGCCCGCACGCCGACCATCTCGCCGGCCGACTATGAAAGCCTCGTGGCCCGCGTGCAGGCCATGGGCTATCCATTGTCGAAGCTACGCAAGGTGCCGCAGGCCTGGCCGGAAACCGGTCCGTAGGGACGCGCGCCACCGTCCGACTCGGCTTGGAAACGCGTGGATCTCCCCGCCCCTGCGGCGCGGGCCGGTCAGCTGCCTGGAGCCATCTGCGATTGGCTGTAGTTTTCCATCCCGACGCGCTCGATGAGATCGATCTGGGTCTCCAGCCAATCGATGTGCTCTTCCTCCGACTCGAGGATACTCTCGAAGAGTTCCCGCGACACATAATCACTGACCGATTCACAGTCGGCAATCGCAGCCTTCAGATCCTTGTGAGCGGCCTCCTCGAGCTTCAGATCGTTTGCGATCACTTCCTTGACGTCCTTGCCGATGAGCAATTTCCCCGGGTCCATGCCGGGCGAGCCCTCGAGGAATAGAATCCGCGCGATCAGCCGGTCCGCGTGCTTCATCTCATCGATGGACTCCTGGTATTCGTGGTCCTGCAGGCGCTTCAGGCCCCAATTGCCGTACATGCGGGAGTGCAGGAAGTACTGGTTGATGGCGGCGAGTTCATTCATCAGAACCTTGTTGAGATGCCGCACTATCTTTGGATCGCCCTTCATCGCTGCTCCCCTTGTTTGACTAGCGCATGGCCCGCAACATCCGCGGCGTCGCCAACCATTCGAGCGTGGCGTGGCCCGCACGGGGCTCGCCGTCGAACGAGAGGCACGCCACGGCGTTTTTCTTCAATTCGACGGGTAGCGAACCGCCGCGGCGCAGCAGACAGGCCGCGAGCAATTGCCCCAGCCCCGGCTGATGGCCGACCAGCGCGGTCAGCCTGTTTCGATTCTTCGCGAGCAGCGCCAGCACGGTCCCTGCCGGCTCGCCCGGCGACAACTCCAAGGCCTCCTCGGCCGCCGGCCAGCCGGCGACGTCGGTCAGAATCTGCGCGGTTTGCCTGGCGCGCACCAGCGGACTCGTCAACAGCCGCTGCGGCCGCGGAACCAGCTTCTTGAGCCCCGCCGCGGCCTTGCGTGCGCGGCTAATGCCCTCGGGCGACAGCGGTCGGGCGGCGTCTTCGCGCCATCGGTGGCGGTCGCGCTCGAAGGCAATCGCATGCCGGATGATCACCAGGTCCATCGACTCACGGCCCGGCGACGGGCAGGTCCAGCGCGCGCGGCTCGCCGTCCGCCAATCGTCCCTTCAAGGCCCTCCATCGTGCCCGGACCTTGCGATAGGCACGCGGATGCTGTTTCCGCGCCTTCGCGGCGCACTTGGCCTGATGCGCCGCCAGGCGTCCCATCACGAAGAGCGTCTCGGGCGGCAAGCTCTTCGGCGGCGCCGCGGCGAGCACCCTCAGGCGCCGGTCGGCCACATCGGCATCCTGCTGCGTTCCGAGCCACTCCTGCCAGCGGCGCAACGATCGCACCATTCCATTCGCAGGTTTACCGAAGATGACGGCCACCGATTCCAGCAGGTAGCGCAGTTTCTTCACGTTGCCGCGGACCGCGTGATACGACTCCATCGGGGAATCCGCCGCGAGGGCGTCGGCCCCCTTGCGCACCTTTTTGTAGCGCCTGCGGATCAGTTCGGGAACCACCTCGACCGCCGCCGCTCCCGGGCCCGGCGCGGCGTCCGGGAAATGCGCCAGGCCAAGCCGCAATGCATCGAAGTTCCTTTGAATTTCGGCGGAATCGAGCAGGCTCAGCATCCGGGTGCGCGCGCGGGCGCGCTGGGAATGCAGGTAATGCCTCAACGGATCCAGGTTCGTCCGGTCCGCCTCGGTCAGCGCGCGGTCGAAGGCACCGAGTTCGAGGAGGGCCACGTCCAGATCGCGTGTCTCGCCCAGCGCACGCAGCACCTTTTTGAGGGTGGGCCGGATCTGCACGAGCGTTGGCGGAAGATGCTTGCCGAACTGTCGCAGGACGCCGTCCATTCGGCGCCCTGCGACACGCAGATCGTGAAGCTCCTCCGGATCGTCCCCCAGCCGCGCGCCGGGCTCGTGAAGGTCCCATAGCGATAAATAGCGGCGAAGGTTGGCGAGAGCCACTTCATGAATGGGCATGGACGCGTTGACTTCGGTCGGTGCCAGTTCCGGTGGAGGCGCCGGCGCCAGGCCGACGGACTTCAAGCCCTGCGAAAACTTGTTGTCCGCTGCCGACTCGAGCCCGCACCCGCTTCGAAGCGCCTTGACCAGGGCTTGCAGGGGTTCGTGAGCCTCCGTCAGCGCCTCGACCTCCACGCGCTGCATGCTCGTGTGCGGCTGGCCCTGCGGTCGGCAGATCACCGTCTCGTCCAGAGCGATTTCACCGAGCGGCTCGGGCTCGTTCGCCGCATGCACCGCGTATCGCTGTCTCGACGTACGCACCTCGAACAAGGGCTGCAAGGATTGCGCCCCGCTGACCGCCTGCACGCGCATGCCGACAGGACCCTTCGACCGTGCGATCGAGTCGCTCTCCCTCGTCTCGAGCGCCTCGCTCAATTCGCGGCGATCCGCCATCTCGGTGCTCCGCGATCGAAGCGACTTGAGCGTGGCCTCCGCCCTCCCATCCTCCGACCTCAAGCGCAGGGCGTAGCCCGCGCGGTGAATGCGCCAGTCCTCGGTATCGAGGTAGGTGTCGAATATCTGCAGCGGAGAGCGCGCCTCCAGCACGAGGCCGCCGATGCTGCGGTGATCCTCCAGCCATCGGCGCACCGACGAAAGATCGCTGGAGGCTAGTTGCCATTCAACTTCGCGTCGATCGTGATGGGTGTGCTCTTCCAATGGCTCGGTATGCGGGGTGGATGACATTTCTGTGACAGTCTAAGGCACCGCGGTACGCAGGAAAAGCCGCCACTGCGCCACCCATTGCGCGAAGTAGCCATCGTAAGTGCATGATTGATTTGGCCGCACACGCTCCCCGCAAGGAAAACCGATTGTTCTCTATCGCGCCGATCGTGAACTTTTTCGCATGGGCCGTCTCGGTATTGCCGATCCGGTAAACACGGCCGGAGTTGTGCCCGTCTTCATCGCTTTTCGTATCCTACAGATGACGTGTTTTGGCCGCCGAATACGTAATTCTCGGTGAGGCACACATAGCGCGGGTCCGCACGCCCGCTTCGATGACACGTTCGTCCTACCGTTCCATCTCGCCGGGTCCTACCGTTCCATCTCAACGAGGAGTGACAACATGAATCGCGAGGCGATACCGGAAAACATCAGGGGCATCGCATTTCGGCTGCTGTTGTGCATCGCGCTGGCAGGGATCGGCCAAGCCGGCGCCGCAGTCACGGTGTCCACGAAGGCCACGAAGAACATCGCGTGCAACGCCGACTACGTCTGCACCCCCTCCAAGACCGACGCGGTCCTGAACGTGACCGACCTGACGACCATGCTGATGTCCTCGAGCGTCGTCATCAGCACCAGCCCTGCCGTGTCGCCGATTGCCACGGACATCGTCATCGGCGCGCCAATCGCCTGGTCGACCGGGAGCCTACTCACTCTGGATTCCCATGAGTCCGTGACTGTGAAAGCCCTGGTGACGGTCGCTGGATCGGGCGGGCTCGAAATATCGACCAACGACGGCGGCAGCGGCGGGTCCCTCTCCTTCGGCCCCAAGGGCAGCGTGACGTTCGCCAACACGGCGGACTTGCTGCTCATCGACAACGAGCCTTATGTGTTGGTTAGTTCACCGGCGGACTTCGCCCGGGCGATTGCCGGCAACCCTTCGGGCCACTTCGCGCTCGCTGCTCCCTACGATGCGGCCGGGGATTCGTACACGAGCGCCCCGGTGCCCACGGTGTTCACCGGCATATTCGAAGGGTTGGGCAATCGGATCACGCACCTGGCCATTCACGATGCCCTGAGCGGCGATCCGGCGGCGCTGTTCGCCCACATTGGCCCGGGTGGGGAATTGCACGACCTCGAGTTGATGCCGGTCGACGTGTCGGGAACCTCGCCGGTCGGCGGAGCGGTGGCCATCAATGAGGGTCTGGTGACGGGATCCATCGTCGATGGATCGGTCACGGCCAAGCTCACGGATGCAACCGCGGTCGGCAACACGACGTCTCTCATCGTGGGGGGCCTGGTTGGCGAGAACGAGGGCACGGTCAGCTATTCCCATGCGACCCCCACCGTCACCGGAACGGTATCCGACCCGAAAGGCGAAGGAATTTCGGCGTACGCCGGAGGCCTGGTGGGATTGAACCAGGGCAGCGGCGCCACGATCACGGCGGCGTGGGCCGGCGGAGCCGTGAACTTGACGGTGTCGTCGAAGAACGCCGCCAGCCACGACAATAATCTTGGAGGATTGGTGGGCGAGAACGTTCTCGGCAGCATCCTGGCGTATTCGTTCGCCGTCGGCTCCGTGTCTTTTGACGGCACATGCATCAAGTGCGGCAGCACCACCGGCCTGGGAGACAGCGCGGGCGGCCTGATCGGAACGAACGACAACGGCGTGATCGACCAGGCGTCGGCTTCCGGGTCGGTCGTCGCCGGCGACTACGGCACCGCCGGCGGATTGATCGGCACCAATCAGAACGCCGGCCTGTGCACCTGCGGGTGGATCGACGCGACGGTGGCCACCGGCTCGGTGTCCGCTTCGACAGTGGGCGGCCTGCTCGGATACAACTACGAGATTCCGGTTTCCGACTCGACTTCGTCCGGCGTCGTCAGCGGCGGGCTCTTCAGCAACCATTCAATCGGCGGCTTCGTGGGCTTCGATGCCTCTCCGCAGCCCTCGCCTTATTTCACGAACGACTCGTGGAACATGACCACCAGCGGCATCACCGATCCCACGATGGGCGCGGGGAACGTGCCGAGCGACCCCGGCATCACCGGCTTCAATTAGCGCAGGGCACAATCGAGACACGAGATGCAGGGGCCGTCGCTGACGGCGCTCCTGCAATGCGGCACGGGGACCGGGTGCCCGCACCCCATCCGTCACTCCAGCGGACTCTTCGTGAGCTGTTGGTAGGTTTCCGGCGACATGCCCGGCATCCGGCGTGCGAATGCCACGATCTCCCAGATGGATGCATCATCCAGGGTCTTGCCCCAGGCCGGCATCGCGCTCATCTTGATGCCGTGCTTGACGGTCCAGAACGTCCTGCGTGCCTCCAGATCTTCCTGTGCGAGGTTGGGCGCGTGCGGGTACAAGCCGGGCCGAATGGCCGATTGGTACGTCCCGGGCGCGAGATGGCAGCCGACGCACAGCGACGCGTAACGTGAAGCGCCGGCCGCGATTTTCGCGGGGTCCTCGAGGCTGGGTACTTCGACGGAAGCGGCCCGTACGCTGATCGATCGCTCGCGCAGGGTCTCGATCATTGCCGACACGAGCTTCGTGTGATGATCGTCTGCGCCGATGTCGTAGACGCCGGAGCCGATGAAGGCGGCGACGACGCCCGCCAATGCCGCCAGGGAAACGACGATCCCGAGACCGATTCGCGCCGCCGCTTTCATGTCCTTCACTCCACCACGATGGTCGCCACCATTCGCGGATGAATGGAGCAAGTGATGCGGTACGTGCCGGGTTTGTCGAACTTGTACGAAAAGCTCTCGTTCGTGTCGAAGCCTCCCGAACGGAACAGCCCGGCATCGCTGATGACGTTGTGCGGTTCATCGTCAAGGTTGATCCAGGTTACCGGTGTGCCGGCCTTGACGGTCAGCGACAGGGGCGCGAACATGAAGTCCTTGATCAGAACCTTCGGCTCCCGGGCCGCTGCCGCGCTCATTGAGCCCGCTGCCGCGAATCCGAGCGCCGCCAAACCGATCAGCGCGAACAGCGCTCCATGATTTTTGAGATACATGTCCGTCCCCTCAGGCGAGCGCCGTGTCGTTCAGCTTCAACGAGCGCGGATGCTTGACGATGTCGACGCTCGTGACGCCGAGCATCGTCGGCAGCACTTGCGCGGCGACCTTGAGCGGACCGGGCCCCGGCCCGTCGCCCGCGGCGGGCTGCGGATAGGCGGTCGAGCGGGCCGTATGGAATGTCACGTGGCCTTCCACTTTCTGTACGATCTGGTGAATGTGGCCGTTCAACACCGTGACCGAGCCGAATCGGCGCAGCAAGGCCATCAACTGATCCGAATCGCCGGTACCCCAGCCCCAGGGTTCATAGATCGTCCAGAGCGGCATGTGTGCGAACACCACGATCGGCGTGCTGGAGGAGCGGCCCTTGAGGTCGGCCGCCACCCAGGCGAGCTGGTCCGGACCCATCGTCCCGAGGCCGCCGGGCTTGAACTGCAGGACGTTGACCAAGGCGAGGAAATGGACGCCCGCATGATCGAAGCTGTAATAGCCCTTGTTGTCCGACGCCTTGCCGAATCGGTTGAAATATTCCGTCACCGTGGCGTCGGTGGTGTCATGCTCGCCGGGAACCGTGTGCAATTCGGTGACGCGCAACCGCGAGAGCATTTGCTGCGCCAGGTCGAATTCGGCCGGCTTCGACAGATGGGTGATGTCGCCGGTGTGAATGATGAGTGCCGGCTGCTGAGGCATGCCGTTCACGATATCGATGGTCTGCCCCAGCGTGCCGCCGACGTCCGGATTCGCCTCCTTGTTGAATCCGATGTGGGTGTCGCTGATCTGGACGAAGAGCGGCGTGCCCAGGGGCTTGCTTTCGTCGTAGGCGCGGGCCATCGCCAGGTCGACCGGCGTGAAAACCCCGCCCGACAGGGCGAACAGCGTGCCCGCTCCTCCATAGGCCATGCATTTCAGGGCATTGCGGCGCGACATCGGCAATGGTTCGTTCGGCATGTGCGTCTCCTCCGTTGCAGTTCACGAGAGAAGACTCGCCGTGGGCGCGATTTATTCCGTCGCGGGGCGATCGTCCGCGGCGCCGAGATTCTGCAACAGGCGCACCAATCCCGAGAGCTCGTCCCAGCCCGTGTCGGAGACGGCGCAATACTGGAGATTCCCCGTCTTCCAAAACGCCAGGTGGTAGCCGTTGCGGGTAATGTCCTTCGGCAGGCCGCCCCGGGCGGCTGCCCAACTGAACACGTTGATGACGTGCGGGCCATGTTCATAGACCACGACCGCCGCACGCTGGTGCTCGAGATAATCCGCGCGTCCGCCGACGAGCCGATAACCCTGCTGAGCGAAGTCGGCGACGACCGGTGAGACGTCGGCGCGGCCCGCAAACCACGGCTTGACCGTGTGTTTGTCGGTGGACTCGACCTCGATCAGATGATTCGGCATCAGCGATCGCACTTGGGCGTTCACCAGATCATCGACCAGCGGGTCGGCGCGCGGCGGTCCCAGGAGGAAGAACGCGATGCTCGCGGCGATCGCCGTACCGGCGAAGCCGCTGAAGGCTCCCTTCCAGAACGGCGGCGGTCTCCAAGTTCTGGGCCGAGCCGCTTTGCGATCCCGCCCGGGCGCGGGCTCCTCCAACTCCAGGGCGCGCAGGACCCGCGCGCGCAGCGCCGGCGGTGCGGCGAGGGGGTCCATGTCGGTCCGCAGCGCCGTGCGCAGCCGTTGCAGTTCCTCGAGCAGCGCACGGCACTCCGGGCAAACCTCCATATGCCGCTCGGCGTCCGCTGCGGTGAGCGCATCCAGCTCGCCGTCGAAGTAGGCTTGAACGCGCAGTGATTCACCGCACGGCATGGGGTTCTCCTTGCGCCTCTTGCAGCCAACGCGCCTTGAGAGCCGCCCGGGCCCGCGCCAGCCGCGACATCACGGTGCCGATGGGCACGTTCACGATCGCGGCAATCGCGCGATAATCCATCTCCTCGATCTCCCGGAGCACCAGGACTTCCCGCTGCTCCTCGGGCAATGCCGCCAACAGCCGGTCGAACGTGCGCTGCTCGTCCCGCCTGATCGACGCACTCTCCGGCTCGGGCGTCGTCGCGATCAGGGCGGCGACGTCATGATCTTCCGGCAGCTGCACCTGGGCGCGGCGCTGAAGCTGCTTGAGCGCCGTCCAGTGACAATTTCTGACGATCGTGAGCAGCCACGGTTTCACATCGGTCCCCCGTAGCGCGTCGAATCCTCGATAGGCGCGCAGGATCGCCTCCTGCACGACGTCATCCGCGTCGCCCTGCGAGCGCGACAGCCACCGGGCAAGTCGATACGCGGCATCCAGATGCGGCAGGACCAGCACCTCGAATCGACGGCGCCGATCATCCACGGGACGGACCGCACGGCAGTTTCACGGTGTCCTGGCAGCCTTCACCATGGCCATATGACTCGTGGACCATCGTATTTATTCCCGCGGACGGCACTCATGGCGAGTCCTTTGGACATATCGTACATGCTTCCTGGCGTAGTATTCACGGACGTGGACGGCAAGTGGCAATTCTGGATCGACCGGGGCGGTACCTTCACCGACGTCGTCGCGCGCCGGCCCGATGGCCGCCTGCTGACGCTCAAGCTGCTGTCCGAGAATCCGGAACGCTACCGGGATGCCGCGATCCACGGCATCCGCGAGCTCCTCGGCCTGTCCGCCGGCGCCGAAATTCCGCCGGATGCGATCGAGGCCGTCAAAATGGGCACGACGGTGGCGACGAACGCGCTGCTCGAACGCAAAGGCGAGCGCACGCTGCTGGTGACGACGCGGGGATTCCGCGACGCGCTGCGCATTGGCTACCAGAACCGGCCGCACCTGTTCGATCGGCACATCCGCCTGCCAGAACTGCTGTACGAGCGGGTCGTCGAGGTCGACGAACGCATGGGCGCCCGGGGCGAAACCGTGCTTGCGGTCGACCTCGCCGCCGCGCGATTCGGGCTCGAGGCGGCCTATCGCGACGGCATCCGCGCGGCCGCGATCGTGTTCTTGCACGCCTACCGTTATCCGGCGCATGAGCTCGCAGTCGCCGCGCTCGCCCGGGACCTGGGCTTCACGCAGGTCTCGCTGTCGCACGAGATCAGCGCGCTGATGAAGCTCGTCGGGCGCGGCGATACCACGGTCGTCGATGCCTACCTGTCCCCGATCCTGCGCCGTTACGTCGACCAGGTCGCAGGCTGTCTGGGCAGCGGCGAGCCGCGGCCGCGCCTGCTGTTCATGCAGTCGAACGGGGGGCTCACCGACGCCCGCCGCTTCCAGGGCAAGGACAGCATCCTGTCCGGCCCGGCAGGCGGCGTGGTCGGCATGGTACGCACCGCGGCGATGGCCGGCTTCGACGAGGTCATCGGCTTCGACATGGGGGGCACGTCGACCGACGTGTCGCATTTCGCCGGCGAATACGAACGCACGTTCGAGACGCTGGTCGCCGGCGTGCGCATGCGCGCGCCGATGATGCAGATTCACACCGTCGCAGCCGGCGGCGGCTCGATCCTGTCCTTCGATGGTGCGCGCTTCCGCGTGGGCCCCGAATCGGCGGCCGCCGTGCCGGGGCCGGCGTGCTACCGCCGGGGCGGTCCTCTCACGGTCACGGACTGCAACGTGCTGCTGGGGCGCATCCAACCCGAGTTCTTCCCCAAGGTATTCGGCCCCGATGCCGATCAGCCCATCGACTTCGAGGCGACTCGGGCGAAGTTCGCGCAGCTCGCCCGCGAGATCGGCACGGCGACCGGCGAGGCGCACTCGGTGGAGCGCATCGCGGACGGATTCCTCAAGATCGCCGTCGAGAACATGGCCAACGCGATCAAAAAGATCTCGATCGCGCGCGGCTACGACGTCACCCGCTATGTGCTCGCCTGCTTCGGCGGCGCCGGCGGCCAGCATGCCTGCGCAGTCGCCGACTCGCTCGGCATGACCAGGATATTCATCCATCCCTTCGCGGGCGTGCTGTCCGCCTACGGCATGGGACTTGCGGATCTGCGCGCGATTCGCGAGCGCGCGGTGGAGCGGCGCCTCGACGATGAGTCGGTACGGGACCTCGCGGCGAGCTACGCCGCGCTGGCCGCGGAGGCCGGCGCCGAGATCGGCAGCCAGGGTATCGCCGCGCAGCGCATCCAGATACGGCGTAAGGTGCACCTGCGGTACGAGGGCACCGATACGGCCCTCCTCGTCGATTTCGGCGCAGCCGCGGATATCGTCGCGGCCTTCGAGGCCGCCTACCGGCGGCAATTCGGATTCATCGCGACCGGCAAGGCGCACATCATCGAGGCGATCTCCGTGGAAGCGATTGGAACCACCGAAGAGGTCACGGACCGGCTTCGGGACGCGGCGGTGCGCGCGGGAGCCCCCCGCACCGCCGGCGTCGTCGCGATGCATGCGGGGGGCGCACCGCACAGCACGCCGGTCTACGAGCGGGCCGATCTTGCGCCGAACGACCGGATCACGGGGCCCGCGATCATCGTCGATCCGAATGCCACGACGGTCGTCGATCCCGGGTGGCAGGCCGAGATTTCGGCGCGCGACCACCTGATACTGACCCGCGTCGCAGCCCTCGAGCGCGACGATGCCATCGGCACGGCCGTCGATCCCGTGATGCTGGAGATCTTCAACAATCTGTTCATGTCGATCGCCGAACAAATGGGCGTCGTGCTCGAAAAGACCAGTTATTCGGTGAACATCAAGGAGCGGCTGGATTTTTCGTGCGCGCTGTTCGACCAGGATGGACAGCTGATCGCCAACGCCCCGCACATGCCCGTGCACTTGGGGTCGATGGGCGACAGCGTGCGCTCCGTGATCCGCCTCGGGACGAGCTCGATCAGGCCGGGCAATGTCTACGTCCAGAACGCCCCCTACAACGGCGGTACGCACCTCCCCGATCTGACCGTCGTCACGCCGGTGTTCGACGCCGGCCGCGACTCGCCGATCTTCTGGGTCGCCGCGCGCGGCCACCACGCCGATATCGGCGGCATCACGCCGGGCTCCATGCCGCCGGACAGCACCACCGTCGAGGAGGAAGGAGTCCTGATCGACAATTTCCTCCTGGTCGAGCAGGGCCGCTTCCGCGAACGGGAACTCGAGGCGCTGCTGCTGTCGGGCCGGTATCCGGCGCGCAACGTCGCGCAGAACATTGCCGACCTCAAAGCGCAGATCGCCGCCAACGAAAAGGGCGTGCAGGAACTGCGGCGCATCGCCGCCCAGTTCGGGCTCGACGTTGTCCTCGCCTACATGAAGCACGTCCAGGACAATGCCGAGGAGAGCGTGCGGCGCGTCCTCGGCGTGCTCAAGGACGGCGAATTCCGGTATGAGATGGATCAGGGCTGCGCCATCCAGGTGAAGATCTCGATCGATCGCGCGAGCCGCAGCGGCGTCATCGATTTCACCGGCACATCGGCGCAACAGGCCAATAATTTCAACGCACCCGCCGCCGTATGCCGCGCGGCCGTGCTGTACGTGTTCCGCACCCTGATCGGCGACGAGATCCCGATGAACGAGGGGTGCATGAAACCCCTGAGGCTCATCATCCCCGAAGGCTCGATGCTGAACCCGCGCTATCCGGCGGCCGTGGTTGCCGGCAACGTGGAAACGTCGCAATGCATCACCGACTGCCTGTATGGGGCGCTCGGCGTGCTCGCAGCGGCGCAGGGCACGATGAACAACTTCACGTTCGGCGACGACGTCTACCAGTACTACGAGACGATATCCGGCGGCTCGGGCGCGGGACCGGACTTCGACGGCACCGACGCCGTCCAGACTCACATGACGAATTCGCGGCTCACCGATCCCGAAGTGCTGGAATGGCGCTTTCCGGTGCGCCTCGACGATTTCAGGATCCGCCGGGGCTCGGGCGGCGCGGGCCGGCGCCACGGCGGCGATGGGGTGATCCGCAGGATCCGTTTTCTGAAGCCCATGACGGCCGGGATCCTATCGAACCACCGGCGCATTGCACCGTTCGGCCTGGAGGGCGGAAGCCCCGGCGCGCTGGGCCGAAACTGGGTCGAGCGCGCCGACGGAACGCGCGAGGAGCTGTCCGGCAACTCGAAGGCCGAGATGAATCCCGGCGACGTATTCGTCATCGAAACCCCGGGGGGAGGCGGATTCGGCCGCGCCGGCCGATGACCCTCGAAGGAGGACGCCACGGACCGCGGAGTTACGGTGCCGTACCCGCCACACCCGATTCCGGCAGGGTTGGGAGCGGCCGATCCTTGTACGCTTTCGCAACGAGGGACAAATTCGCCGAGTGTGCCTCCCGGTATGCCCACCAAACGCTCACCCACCCTTTCGCGACTGAGTCGTGGACGTAATCCTCGACGGTCCCCTTGAGATAATCGCGGTCGTACGCCCGTCCGACCATCTGACTGAGGTAATCCTGGGTCGCGTCGATGAGGGTCGTCTTATATCCCCCATTCGCGATGACGTCCGGATTCCCATGATTCGGGTAGATTCGCTCGATGTTCCACTGCTTCATTGCCTGAAGATTCTTGTATTGCATCGGAATTTGTTCCGGTTCGACGATGAACGTCAGCGTGTCCTCGAGCGTATCGCCGGCCAATAGGATGCGATCCACGGGCAGATAAAGGACCAATCCATCCTCGGAATGGATATTCACCGGCCGCAACTCGACCTCGAGGTCCCCGACGAAATAGACCGTGTTGGCTGTGATCCCAACGTTGGGCAACACCAACGGCGAAACCTTCGGCGGCCCCCATTCGGTGCCTGCTTCGATCGCGGCCTTCTTGGCGGTCAGGCACGCGATCGTCCTCTCGGTTGAAATGCGGTCGACATCGGCGTACACGGCGTTGCCGCCGACATGGTCGAGATGCCAATGGCTGTTGACCAGCGTGAAATGCCGGATGCCCGACTTGACCAGGTAGTCCCGGACCCACTTCGCCTGCTGCGTGCTCGGATAAGTGTCGTAAACCAAGGCCCGGTCGCCGCGGTGGATCACGTAAGTCGCAATCCCGACGTTCATGGCGCCGTAATCGGCCCAATTGTGGACGCCGGCCGGAACGCTGGACTCGGCCGGCCTCCCGTCGTAAAAGCCGAGAATATGATCGTTGATCTGAAACACGCGCATGTTCACCCCGGCCGCGTCGCCGAGACCGGCTGCCGACCACATCGCGAGGAATGCCGCCAGTCTGAGGAAGGCCCAATTCATGCCGAGCTCTCCCGATAGTCTATTTCTCGGAGGCCTAACGCCTTGTTCCTGCTGAATTTACCAGGATACGACGCTTGTGTAGAATTCCGGCAGCAGCAGCAGGGGCGCTCATGGCTGAACCTCGCTACCGTTGGGTGATCGTCGCCGCCGGCGCGGTGATGGGCTGCATCGCGCTCGGCGCCATGTTTTCCCTCCCCGTGCTGCTGCGGCCGATCACGGCCGGCACGGGTTGGTCTACGACGGGCGTCTCGGCCGCCATGACCCTCGGATTCCTCGCAATGGCCGTTGGGAGCGCCGGCTGGGGCGCCCTGAGCGATCGGATCGGCGCCCGCTGGACCTGCCTCGCCGGAGCTCTTCTGCTGGGCGCCGGCCTCGCGCTCGCGAGCATGGCGCCATCGCTCGCAGGTTTCCAATTATCGTTCGGGCTGCTGGTGGGCCTCGCCACGTCGGCAATGTTCGCGCCGATCATGGCCTGCGTGACCGGGTGGTTCGCCACGCAGCGCAGCCTCGCCGTTTCGCTGGTGTCGGCCGGATTCGGCGTCGCGCCCCTGACCATGTCGCCGTGGGTCGCTTGGCTCGCTGCCACTCACGACTGGCGCCAGGTGCTGCAACTCGTGGCGATGCTGGTGGTCGCCGTCATTGTCCCGATCTCGTTCCTGGTGCGGCGCCCGCCGGCGCTCGAGGGTCGGCCCGCGCAAAGGGACGGCACTGCGGCCGCCGAACCCGCAATTCCCATCGGGCAACTCGTCCGTTCGCCGCCCTACATCGTGCTCGTCCTCACCAATTTCTTCTGCTGCGCGACGCACTCCGGGCCCATCGTCCACACGGTGAGCTATGCCGTGACCTGCGGTATTCCCCTGAGCACGGCGGTGACGATCTACAGCGTGGAAGGTCTCGCGGGTCTCGGCGGGCGCGTCGCTTTCGGACTGGCGGGCGACCGGTTCGGCGCACGTCGCACGCTGATCGTCGGCCTCTTGATGCAGGCGTTCTTCGCGGCGGCCTACTACTTTGCCGATACCTTGAGCGTGTTCTACTCGGTGGCCGTGCTATTCGGCTTTACCTATGGAGGGGTCATGCCGCTGTACGCCGTGCTGGCTCGCGAAAACTTCCCGCTGCGGATGATGGGTACGGTGATCGGGGGCACCGCGATGGCGGGGAGCCTCGGCATGGCCACCGGCCCGGTGCTCGGCGGATGGCTCTACGACCGGTTCGGCAGTTATGGCACGCTGTACCTGGTCGCTTGGGGGTTCGGAATCGTCGCAGTGATGATGGCGATGGCGTTCAGGCCGCTGGAGAGAAGTCGCGACGTCGCGGTCATTGCGTGATTGTATTGAGCAACTCGACAATTTGGGCCACCAGCAACCGACACACCAGGCGCTGACCTGCCTGATTCGGATGAATACCGTCACCTGCGAGCAGGATATCGTCAATCGTTTGGCCGGGGACGTTTCCGTAGCGCTCGAAGGCGTCGAAAACGTCAACCAAGGGCAATGACTCGCTTTTCGCCAAATTGCGGACATCCTCGGCGTACCGATCCAGCAGCCGGTCAATGCCGCGAGCAGCCTGCACGTCGAGCAATCCCGTATGTTCAGCGAAGGCCTTGATGTAAAACGGATCGCGCCAACGCATGGGATTCGGTGTCATCAGGATGACTCGCGCCCCGTCCTGCTTCAGTCGTCGGGCAATGAGGGTGAGATTACGACGAAATTCGCCGCGGGTGAGCCGCGGTTTGGTTTTTCCCTCATCCACGTCGATCCAGGAGTCATTGATGCCGAACTGCACCACCACGATGTCCGGATGATGACGGCGCACATCACGGTCCAGGCGAGCTACGGCTTGCCGGGTGGTGGTGTCGCCGATACCGGCGTTGATGACGATCGCGCCAACACCGCGCGGGGCAAGTGCCCCGGGTAGACAGTCCGAATAGACCTCCTTGATCTCGGGCGCCCAGTCTCGTGCGCTTGCTGTCGTGGAATCGCCGAAGGTTACAATGCGAACCGAATGACTCCCTGTGGACAGGGGTCCGCTGCCGCCGAGTTGACTGGCGTCATGCGCGAAGGTGCATGAGGACGCCAGTACCAGCAACCACGCCTGCGCTTCCAATCGCTTCATACTGCCGAGCATAACAAAGCCGGTTCGTCTTGGTCGTCGTCAATGCGCTAGCATGCAACGCAACGAATGGATCGAGATGATCGCAGCAGCAGATTGATGGCTTCCCGAGGGCTTGCGGTTGACGAAAAAGGTCGCGACTCTTTCCAAATGGGCATTCGCATGCAGCGGAGTACCGACCACGGGCATTGTCAGCAATGGGATCGACTATTTCCTCTTCTTCTTCTACAGCCAGGTCATCGGCCTTTCCGCGGCTCTGACCGGCCTTGCGCTGGCAATCGCGCTGACGTTTGACGCGATCTCGAATCCCCTGGTCGGATACCTGTCGGATAACTGGCGATCGCGGCTCGGGCGGCGCCTGCCGTTCATGTACGCGTCCATACTTCCGATGACCCTGTTGTATGTGCTGGTTTGGTATCCGCCGGCCGGCTCGCGGTCGCCATGGAGCTCGTTCGGGTACCTTTTGACGGTTTTGATCCTTTTACGGCTGTCGATGATGATGTTCGACGTACCGGTCCGAACGTTGGTGGCGGAATTGACCCCCGATTATGATGAGCGGACCCGACTCGCATCGCTTCCGACCTCGGTCAGTTGGTTTACGGGTTCGATCATGACGATAGCGATGTACGCCCTTTGGCTCAAAGACTCCGCCGCGCACGTGAACGGCCAGACCAATATCGCTGGATATCGGCAGGCCGCCGTCGCCTGTGGCGCGGTGATCCTTGCTTCGCTGCTGTTCTCCACCGTGGGACTTCATCCGGAAGTTCCTCATCTGCATGTGAAGACCTCGCTCCAACCGGCCGGCCTCAAGGACATGGTTCGCTCTTTTGGCGAGCTGCTGCAAAACCGCTCGATGCGGGCGCTGCTCCTTTCTGGTCTGTTTGTGGGGACGGGTCTCGGCGTAACCGCTGCGCTTTGGATCTACCAGTACGGCTTCTTCTATGGGATGCGCAGTGAGCAGATGTCGCTGCTGACGATCATCGAGTCGCTCGCGTCATTCGCGGTAGCCCCCGTGATCCGGCGGTATGTCGTCAAGGGCGACAAAAAGGTCATGGCGATCCGCTTTCTGACGGCATCCGTGGCCATCAGCATGATCCTGCCGCCGCTGCTGTCTTTGGGATGGCTCCCGGATCGCGGCAGTCATGGTCTGTGGTACCTGCTGACGATCTATGATTTTCTCAGCCAGTTGATCTGGATCGTGACCGCTTCCATCATTTACTCACTCTATGCGGACGTTACCGATGACGTTGTGCTGGCGACAGGCAAACGCTTGGAGGCGGTGATATTCGCGGCCCAGACATTCATCGAGAGAGTCGCCATGGGCCTTGGCGCATTACTTGCCGGCCTTCTGCTTACCATGATTCATTATCCAACCGCCGCCGAAACTGCATCGATTCCCATACAGATCCTTAGGCGGCTCGGGTTGAGCTACATGGCCGCATGGTTCGTATTCGCGTCCATCGGAATCTGGTTCCTGTCCAGATACGAAATAACGCGTTCCTTACTGGCGGCGGAAGTCGAGGTTCTGGAGCGATCGGATCCCGGAACCGAGTATCGGTAGCACCGTCTGCCCGACCGGGTTTCAGCGTGGCGGAATCTCTGCCGACAATGGTCGATGCAAATCCACGCTTCCCGGCAATTGCCCGCGCGCCGCAGCCTCCGCCTCGCTTTGCTGCACCCAGACCGGGTCGTCGCCGCCGTAATAGCCGAGTTGATCGTGACCGGCGCCATGAGTCGTATATCCCAGGAGACGCCGGACTCTCGTGTCGTACTGCCGCGCCACCGGCGGTGGAACCTCGAGACAGTGGTTCTCCTCAGAGCGAAGCCAGCCCAGACAATAGGTGTTGATGAGACCGGTCCGGGGAGAATCGCTGCGGTTTGCACCACCGCCATGCCAAGTCGATCCCAGATAGAAAAGTGCGGAACCCTTCGGCATGATGGCGTTCGCCCAGTGGGTCAGGTCAGGCCTGTGCCAGGCGCGGAGAAAGCGATGACTGCCCGCGACGACGCGCGTCGCTCCATTCTCCGCCGTAAAGTTGCTAAAAGACCACATCACCCCGATTTGAAGTTCGAGTCCTGCGACCTGAATCGGATAGGGCGTATCGTCGCGATGAAGTTGTTGGTCGCTCTCTCCCGGCAGTATCTCAATACCGGTAGTGCTCCCGAGCTGATAGTCGGCGCAAGACGGCAGGAGAATGGCATCGGCCACATTCAGCACCATCGGGTGAGCGATCAGTTCGGCGCAGCGCGGCGCGTAACGCAACACACCGCCACATCGGCGCGTCTTCAGACCACTGAAGCCCGTGCGTTGGCTTTCGTCGAATTCATCGAGCGTTGATCGCATCTCGGCGGCGCAGGCGTCGATCAGTTCGACCGCAGCCAGATTGCGGACGATGACGCCGCCATCGCGCCGCAGAACATCGACAACCGCTGCCGGTGACACATTCGCATCAAATGACGTCAACAACATGGTCGTTCCCCCGACTCTGCAACAATGGCACGCGACTGAAAACGGAGGGACTCGAACCCTCGACCTCGGCATTATGAGGCTGGTTTAAGCCCTTCCCAGCGGCTGATTACCGCAACCTCTTGTTTTTACTGGACCCCACCGTCCAGTGCAAGCCCAGTCATCCCCGGCGGCCGCACAAAAGCCGGCACAGTAAAATTGGCGACCGTCGCGACAAATCGCCGTTGCCCTGCGTATAGCGTAACGCTACACTACACACATGATCAGGAGCTTTCGGCACTCAGGGATTGAGGCGTTCTTGGGTGAGTGGCAATTGGCGGCTCACATACGCATTTGAGAATGGTGATGCAATCCTTATCGATTACGAAGACTACCATTGAGCGAAGGCGGTGATTATGAGCAGAATGTTCAATCCGCCGCACCCCGGCGAGATTCTTGCCGATACGGTGCTGCGCGAAGAGGGCGGGATCAGCGTGACCGCTTTCGCCGAAAAGCTCGGCATGACGCGCACCGCGATCTCCAGGATCATCCATGGCAAGGCGGCGATCAGCACGGAGATGGCTATCCGGCTCGAGGAAGCGCTGGGAACCTCGGCCGAGACCTGGCTTGCCATGCAGGCAGCTTTCGACCTGTGGCAAGCAAAGAAGAGAAGACGCGTGAAAAAGATTGCTCCAATTGCGACCGAAGCAAGGCGCAGCGCTGCGTAATTTGTGGGAGAGAGGGACTCGAACTGCCCGTCCAAGTCACTGATCGCGCGTATTAATCTGTTTTAGCACTTTCCAGTTGCCCCGAATCTTGTCCCTCGGCCGTGGTTGTTTCTCGCGCGATACTAGAGTAGCGGCGCGATAGCGCATCGCGAAGGATTTCGTGCTGGCGATTGTGGGCACGGTGCCGTCACCGGCTGTGGGTCCAGACCGCGCCGTTTCATCTGCGGATCGCGACCCGGCAGAGTTTGGGCAGACCGCGTTTTCGCCGTCGCTGCTTTCGACTTTTGGTGTTAGTGTTTAATCTCTACCCTGCTTACCCGCTCAGAGCATTCATAACCTCTCCAACATAGCCGCAATCAGGAGTGCTCAGTCTGGTTCAAGCGTAGTCAGGCGGGGAAGGAAATGGTGGTGAGAGAGGGACTCGAACCCTCGACCTCGGCATTATGAGTGCCACGCTCTAACCAGCTGAGCTACCTCACCACGAAGAACCGCGGATTTTGCGCAGCCGGGCGATTCCTGTCAAGGTCGAGGGCAAAAGGAATCCCGGGAAATCAATGCCTTACGGGCGACCCGACACGAGATACGCCTCTCCATGCCATTTCTGACCCCGGCCTGTCGGGTTTTTGCCGCGAATGACGATCTACCCATCAGGTAGCCACGGAGATCCGCATGCACACCCCAACAACGGTCGCCGCCTGGGAACGGACTGATTCGCAAGGTTCCATCACTCGGCGATTTTCCAGCCTCCGCCAAGCGACGCGTACGGCCCTGCGCAGCGCCGGGCCGATCTTGTTCTGCGCAGCGCTCGCCACCTCCGCCAGTGCGCAGACGGAGCAGGTGATTTTCAATTTGAGCTTCGACAAGACGGGGTGGGAGCCGGACCAGAATGGCTACACGTTGGTGGAGCCCAATGGAGATGTGATCGGCACGGCACAGTTTGGCGGCACCAACGAGAAGGGCAAGGGCGTCGTGTTCAAGGCAAGCCCTCCAACCAAGAAGAACCCGAACTGGGAATACAAGGTGATCCATCGATTCACGGGTGGTGCAACCGGTGAAGCAGATGGCGAGAATCCGTCCAACGGCCTGACGCTGGGAAATAATGGAATTCTCTACGGCATGACCCAGGGGGGCGGTGGCGCAGGATGCGGCGTGGTCTATCAAATGACGCCGCCGGCACAGAGTCCCACCGGCGAATGGGAAGAAACCGCCATTTATGATTTTCAGTCGATCTCCTCCGCGGACGGCTGCGGTCCGTCCAATGCGCAGCTTCTGTTCGATGCGAACACCGGCTCGCTCTACGGCACGACGATTTACGGGGGAGTTGCCGGCTCTCTGGGTGACGAGGCCTATGGCACGCTGTTCCGATTGGATCCGCCCGCCCAGGCGGGCGGCAAGTGGAGCGAAACCATCCTCTATGTGTTTACCGGCGGGTCCGATGGCGCCTATCCATCGGGCGGGCTCGCCGGCGATCCCGATGGCGGCACCCTCTACGGCACCACCCAGAACGGGGGCTCCGCGGGAGTCGGCGTGGTCTGGGGGTACAGCACCTCAACCCAACAGATGACCACGCTTTACACCTTCCTGGGCGGCAGCGATGGCGCCATGCCCCAGGGCGGCGTCATCGGCCCCTTTCCCTACTCGGTGCTGGGCAATGACTACTATTTGTTGGGCACCACGGCCGCCGGGGGCGGCAGCGCAAACTGCTACTTGTTCAGTAACGGCGTCGACGCGCCGGGATGCGGGACGGTATTTGCCATCAACCTGCTCCTGACGAGTCAAGGCCAAACGACAACCGAGACGCAATTGCATGCCTTTTCGGGGACGGACGGCGACGCTCCGTTATCCGGCCTGACCCGCGCGGGAGGCGGCGCCTGGGGGACGACGCCGGAGGGCGGCCCCGCTTGGGGGAGCAGCATGGGGACCTGCGCGCCCTATGGCTGTGGAATTCTCTACGAAATTCAGATATCCGGGACCACCCATTACTCGTTGTCGTACGTTTCGGTCTACGACTTCCAAGGTTTTCCCAATGACGGGGCGGCTCCTGCGACGGGGCTCGCGGCCGCCGGCACGGGCAATTTGTACGGAACGACGGCCGGTGGCGGCGCCAATGGAGCCGGGACATTGTTCGAATTCGTCCCCTGAGGGGTTCGTGAGCGGCGGCGCACGGCGCTTGGGACCGGGCGCCGATGCGCCGCACGAGGCGGGGCGCCTAAACGTTGAATCGAAAGTGCATCACGTCCCCTTCGCGGACGATGTATTCCTTCCCCTCGAGCCGCAGCTTCCCGGCCTCCTTCGCCCCCGCCTCGCCCTTGTAGGCGATGAAGTCCTCGTAGGCGATGACCTCGGCGCGGATGAATCCATGCTCGAAGTCGGTGTGGATCACGCCCGCGGCCTGCGGCGCCGTTGACCCCGCGTGCACCGTCCACGCGCGCACCTCCTTGACGCCCGCGGTGAAATAGGTCTGAAGTCCCAGCAGCGCATAGGCGCCCCGGATGACGCGGTTCAGGCCGGGCTCGTCCAGCTTCAATTCCTTTAGGAAATCCGCACGGTCCGCCTCGTCGAGCTGCGAGATCTCCGCTTCGATGGCCGCGCACACCGGCACCACGACGGCGCCTTCGGCCTTCGCCAGCTCCCGCACGCGGTCGAGCCGCGGGTTGCCGGTGAATCCGCTCTCATCGACGTTGGCCACGTACATGACCGGCTTGTCGGTGAGCAAGTGGTAGTCGCGCAGCAGGGCCTTTTCATTGGCATCCAGGCCCATCGTCCGTACGGCCTGCGCCGCATCGAGGTGCTTGCGCACCCGCTCCAGGAGATCCCGGGCGCGAATCGCCTCCTTGTCGGATGTCTTGGCCGCCTTCACCGCCTTCTGATACGCCCGCTCGATGCTGTCCAGATCGGCGAGCGCAAGCTCCGTATTGATGACCTCGATGTCGCGCGCCGGGTCGATGGTGCCCGCGACGTGAATGATGTCGTCGTTCTCGAAGCATCGCACCACGTGGGCGATGGCATCGACCTCCCGGATGTGCGCCAGGAATTTGTTGCCGAGCCCCTCGCCCTTGGAAGCGCCGGCCACCAGGCCCGCGATGTCGACGAATTCCACCGTGGTCGGCAGTATGCGCTCAGGGATGACGATGGCGGCGAGCGCGTCGAGCCGTGGATCCGGCACCGGGACGACGCCGACGTTGGGATCAATGGTGCAAAAGGGATAATTCTCCGCGGCGATCTGCGCGCGCGTCAGCGCATTGAACAGCGTGGATTTTCCCACATTGGGCAGGCCGACGATTCCGCAACGAATTGGCATCAAGTTTTTCCTGCACGGCTGTGCAATTTGGTCATCGCGCGCTCGGCGCCCTGTTCCAGTATCACCGGCATCGCGTCAGCCGCTTGGGCGACCGCGTCCATGATAAGGTCTTCCTCGTGGCTGGGCGCGCGCGACAGCACGTAGTCGATCACGTCGGCCTTGTTCCCCGGGTGCCCTATCCCCAGGCGCAGGCGCCAGAAACCCTCGCCGACGTGGGCGATGATGTCCCGCATCCCGTTGTGGCCGCCATGGCCGCCGCCCTGCTTGAGGCGAATGCTGCCCACCGGCAGGTCCAGCTCATCATAGGCCACGAGAATATCGTCGGGGGCGATCTTGTAGAAATCGCTGAGCTGCCGGACCGACAGCCCGCTGCGGTTCATGTAGGTCGTAGGCTTCAACAGGATGAGTTCCTGGCCGCTGATGGTGACGCGCGCGATCTCGCCTGAGAATTTCCGGTAGTCGCGAAACTCTCCGCCATGCTGCCGCGCAAGCACGTCGACGAACCAGAACCCGGCGTTGTGCCGGGTCACTTGGTGTTCCGGTCCCGGATTTCCGAGACCGACGATAACGCGCAACGGTAATCCAGCCATCGTGGACTCACCCAATTTTTTCAGAACCTGAAAAAGCAAGGGCCGCCACTGCGACGGCCCTCCAAGCAACGCCCTGGCCCTGAATTATTTCTTCGCGTCCTTCTTCGCGGGTTCCTTCTTCGCGTCCGCCTTCGCGGGTTCGGCCTTCTTCGCCGCATCGCCGCCGGCCGCCGCCGCTGCGGGCGCCGCCGCCGCACCCTCCGCGGGCGCCGCTCCAGCCGCCGCAGCGGTCGGCTCGGGCTCTTCCGCACGCGGGCTGTAGATCGCCGCCACCGCCGCATCTTCCTTGGCGAGGGAAACCAGTTCCACCCCGGCGGGAACCTTCAGCTGCGACAAGTGGATGCTCTCGTTGAGCCCCAGAGCCGACATGTCCACTTCGATGAACTCCGGAAGGTCCTTCGGAAGGCAGCTGACCTCCACGTCGTTTCGCAGGTGCGACACGATGCCGCCCTGCGTCTTGACCCCCGGCGCCACGGCCGCGCCCACGAAGTGCAGCGGTATGCTGATGCGGATCTTCTCGTTGTCCTCCACGCGCTGCAGGTCGATGTGCACGACCGCGTTCTTGAAGGGATGCCGCTGCACGTCCTTCAGGATGGCGGCCTGCGACTGATCGCCGAGCTTCAGGCTCAGAATGGTCGAGTAGAAGCGCTCGTTCTCGAGCATGATCATCAGCTTCTGATGGCTCAATGTGAGCGCCCGGGCTTCCGAGTGCCCGCCATAGAGAATTGCCGGTACTTTTCCTTCGCGACGCAGGCGGCGGCTCGCACCTTTGCCTTGCGTCTCGCGGAACTCGGCAACGAGTTCAAATGAGGTTTTCATAATCGTCTCCAGTTGCATCGAATACACGATGCCACCGCACCGCGACCAGTTTGCGGGGGCATCGACCCAAAATCGTCTCAATCGACGTACAGCGAGCTGACCGATTCCTCGTCGTTGATGCGCCGTATCGTCTCCGCCAGCAGCCCCGCGACGCTCAGTTGCCGTATGCGGGTGCACGTCCGGCCTTCTTCCGACAGGGGAATCGTGTCGGTGACCACCAGTTCGTCGAGCACCGATCTCGATATGCGCTCGATCGCGGAGCCCGACAGCACGGCATGCGTGATGTAGGCCACCACCCGGATCGCCCCCTCGTCCTTCAACGCCTGCGCGGCCTGGCACAACGTGCCCGCCGTGTCGACCATGTCGTCGACCAGCATGCAGTTCTTGCCCTCGACCCTGCCGATGATGTTCATCACCTTCGACTCGTTGGGGCGCGGCCGGCGCTTGTCGATGATCGCCAACTCGGCATCGTCGAGGCGCTTGGCAAGCGCCCGGGCCCTGACCACTCCCCCGACATCCGGCGAGACCACGACCATTCCCCCATCTTTGTGCTTCCAGGCGTCCCCGAGAAGCACCGGCGAGGCGTACACGTTGTCGACCGGTATGTCGAAAAATCCCTGGATCTGATCCGCGTGCAGGTCGACCGTCAGAAGCCGATCGACGCCCGCGCGCACCACCATGTTCGCCACCAGCTTTGCCGCAATGGCGACGCGCGTCGCGCGCGGCCGCCGGTCCTGGCGCGCGTATCCGAAGTACGGCATCACCGCCGTGATGCGCCGCGCCGAGGCCCGCCGGCATGCGTCCGTCATCATCAACAGTTCCATCAGATTGTCGTTCGCCGGCGGACACGTGGGCTGCACGATGAACACGTCCCGGCCGCGCACGTTCTCCATCAACTCGGCGTTCACCTCGCCGTCGCTGAACCGCCCGACGTGCGCGCGTCCCAAGGGCACCTTCAAATGCCGGGTAATGTCCTGGGCGAGCACCGGGTTCGCGTTGCCCGCGAACACCGAGATGTTTGACGAATCGAACTCGTTATTTCGCGCCATAGCAAATCCAACCGGAACCTTCGCGCCGCAATTGGCTGGGGTGGAAGGATTCGAACCTCCGTATGGCGGGATCAAAACCCGCTGCCTTACCGCTTGGCGACACCCCAACTCGAACAATCAATGCCCGGCGCCCCCGCGCCGCCTACGCCGCCTACGCCGCCGACAGCCTTTGCAACAAGGGCGAGACGTTCAATCCGCGTACCAAATAAGCCTCGAAATCCGCCGGCAGTTTGCCGATGATTTCGCGGCCGCGGTCCGGTGATTCGAGCGCCAGAAATACGCAGGCTCCGGTGCCCGTCAACCGCGCATCCCCGAATTGCGACAACCAATCGATCGCACGCGCCACTGGCGCATATCGCCGGCGCACCACGCCCAAGCAATCGTTTCTACCGCCGGAAGCCAGGAAACCGTTAATTGTGGTGGGTGGAGAATTTCTTGTCAATTCCGGATCCTGGAACACGGCTCCCGTGCTGACGAATACATTTGGCTTCAATATCAGATAGTTACACTCAGCCGGTGCGCGCGGTGGGTGGAGCAGGGTCAGCCGCTCCCCGACCCCTTCCGCAAACGCCGCTCGGCCGTGAACGAACACCGGCACATCGGCGCCCAGTTGGAGGCCGATCTGCGCCAATGTTTCCGCCCGCAGTCCGAGCCTCCAAAGCCGGTTCAGCGCCACCAGGCAGGTGGCGGCATCGGAGCTGCCGCCCCCCAGCCCTGCTCCCATGGGAATCCGCTTCACCACGTCCACGGTTGCTCCCAGCGAGCATCCCGTCGCCGCTTGCAGGGCCCGCGCCGCGCGCAAGGTCAGATCCTGTTCCGCGTTGACGCCGGCGGCGCCGCGCAAACGGGTGATTTCGCCGTCGGCACGGACTTCGATGTGGATGTCGTCGCACAGATCGACGAACTGGAAGCAGGTCTGCAGATCGTGATAGCCGTCCGCGCGCCGCCCTAGGATATGCAGGAATAAATTCAGCTTGGCCGGGGCAGGCCATGGGCGCGCTCCCACGGCCATCCCCTCCCCGTCGCTCATCGCACGCCCTCCCAATGATCGACGGCGATGCGCACCCGGACCTCGTCGCGCCGCAACACGACGCGTGACGGGAGCACATCCCCATTCACCGGTACGTAGCGGTCGTAATTCAAGGTCCAACCCGCTTGGATCAGCTGCTGCGCTCGATCCTGCCCGTTGCGTTCGAGTTCGAAGGCTGCGTCCGGGTTCGGCACGCCCAAAAGCCAGAAGCGCAAGTCGTCCATGGGCAACTCAAAGCCCAGGCGCTCCTGCAGCATCGACAGCACGTCGGCGCTGGGCGGCGCGCCGTTGAGCGACAGTCCGTCCGGTGCCTGCTTCAATACCAGCGCACCCAAGCCGAAGGGCCCCGCCAGGCTCACTTGCGCATAGGCCCCGCTCTGGCTCCAGGTCAGGCTCGCCTGCCAGCCTTGCGTGCCGACGGCCGCCGCGGCGCGCCCGTCGAGCTGCCAAGCCTGCGCATGCTGCAATTGCGCGAGCCGCCGATCCCAGGGCTCGAGGCCTGCGACCAGTGCTCGCGTCGCGCACGCCGACAGCAGGGCGCAGCAGACGGTGAGGAGCAGGAGGCGCTGCATGGGTCACTTCGACGCGTGCAATCGCTGCTGCGTTGTCTTCAGCAGATGATTCTCGGGATCTCCCCGGCTCGCCTCCGCCCACGTCCGCTCGGCGTCCTCGCGCCGGCCGAGGGTCCACAACACCTCGCCGAGATGCGCCGCAATGTCGCCGTCGTGGTCGTCCGCGTAGGCCTCGGTGAGATACGGAAGTGCCTGGTCCCCGCGACCTTGCCTGAACAACACCCAACCCATGCTGTCCAGGATCGCCGCATTTTTGGGCGCCGCCGCGTACGCCCGTTCGATCAGCTGCCGCGCGGCGCCGAGCCTCTGATCGTGATCCGCGAGCGTGTACCCATAGGCATTGAGCGCCGCCGGATCCGACGGCCGCTGCGCCGCGACCTGCTTCAGCAACCGCAGCGCCACCGAGACGTCGCCGCGCTCTTCGGCCGTCGATGCGAGCGCATAGCGAATCTGCATGTTGTCGGGATACTCCTGCTGCGATTTCTCCAGCAACGCGAGCGCGCGCGACAGATCGCCCGCCTCAGAATAGATTCGCGCCCGTGCGACCAGAATCTCGGGCGCGCGCTGGGTTTGCTCGTCGACGAGTTGATCGAGCAGATCCTCCGCGGCCGATTCGGCCCCGTTGGCTCGCAGGATGGACGCCGCGTGCAGCAACGCCGAGAGCGCATTGTCCCCGCTCTGGACCTGCAGGTACAGGCGCAAGGCCCGCGCCATGTCGGAGTGCCGCTCGGCGATCAGTCCCAGATAATAGTAGGCATCGTCCAAGAACTTGCCGGTCGTCGTCAGCTCCGCGAAGCGCGCGCTCGCGTCCGCGAGCTTGTCCTCCTGGAAGTCGACGAGACCGAGCAGCCGCAACGCCAAGGGCCGAGCCTTCGCGTCGTCCGCCAGCAGCGCAAGCTGCGAGCGAGCGGCTGAATTTTGCTGGGCCGCCAGCAGCAGGAGCGCGTAATCCAGCCGGTTGTCCGCGGTCTCATCGCCTTCCACCCGGGCTTTCGCCTGCGAGAGGGGTTCGTCCGTGTCGCCCGCGAGAATGCGGGCCCGCAGCAGTCCCTGGGTCAACTCCCGCCGGTTCGCCTCGGGCGCCGGCAGCGCATCGCCCGCCGCCGCAGGATTGACCTCCGGAACCGGCGCGGCCAGAGCGGCCTGGAAGCTGCGCACCGCGGCGGCCGGATCGTCGGCCCGCAATTCCGCAAAGGCCTGCATCCGCAGCGCCGCCATGGAGGCCGGGAAGTCGGCAGCCAGGACGTCGGCGACCTGCCGTGCACCGTAAACATTGTCCGTCGACGCAAATTCGCTCTCCAATACCGCGAATTCGGCATCGGCGCCGCGCGGCGACGATTTGAGGACCTCACGAAATTGCGCCGCGGATTGCTCGATCTGATGTAATTCCAGCGCCGCTCGCGCCGCCGCGCGATGCGCTTCCACGGCCGCCGGGTCGACGCTGAGCCAGCGGGCCGCCACGCCGGCCGTCAACGAGGGCTGCAAACACTCGGCCGTGACTTCCGCGGCCCGGCGCAGCAGCGCCTCGTCGCGGTTGCTTTGCGACGCCGCGGTATACTGCAAAGCCGCTAATCGGGCTTCATGGCGCGACAGGGCCATCTCCCCCGTGAGCGTGAAGAATACCTGCGCCGCCGCGGGGCTCTCCGGCTTGGCTTGAGGGGCCGTACCGCACGCCGATGTGGCAACGATGCCGATGGCAGCGCAGGCCCTTGCGAGAATTGAGGTCGGGAACACAGGCGCACTATAGCCAATTGGGCCCCACGGCGCCGTGGAATCCCGCTTGATATGCCGGCCGAACTTCACCAAAATCCGGTGGTTACGGGTAAACAGCGCCGCAATGCCATTCAACGTACTGGGAATCAACCACAAGACCGCGCCGGTGGCGTTGCGCGAGAAGATCGCGTTCAACGAAGACCGGCTGGTTGCCGCACTGCGCGCGCTTCGCCAGGAGCGCGGCATCGCCGAGGCCGTCATCGTCTCCACCTGCAACCGCACTGAGTTGTATTGGAGCGGAGCGGCCACCGCGGCGGACCTGTCCGATTGGCTCGAAAGGCACCATGACGCGGCCTTGGACCTCGCGCCAAATCTGTACGTGCACCGGCAGCAGCGGGCGGTCGAGCACGCCTTCAATGTCGCCTCCGGCCTGGATTCGATGGTGCTCGGCGAGGCGCAAATACTCGGCCAGTTGAAGGAAGCGTACCGCATCGCCCAGGAGGCCGGTTGCACCGGTCCGAACCTCAACAAGCTCTTTCAGTCCGCCTTCTCGGTGGCCAAGCGCGTGCGCTCCGAAACGCAAATCGGCGCGAACGCCGTGTCGATGGCCTCGGCGACGGTGAGCCTGGCCCGGCGTGTTTACGAGGATTTGAGCGTGAAGAACGCGCTGTTCATCGGTGCCGGCGAGATGAATTCGCTCACCGCCCGCCACTTCGCCTCGGCCGGCGTGAAGCGCATCGTCGTCGCCAACCGCACGCTCGCCCGGGCCCAGGAACTCGCCGCGGAGGTCGCGGGCTATGCGGTCGATCTCAGCCACCTGGCCAAGGAATTGACGGACGCGGACATCGTGATCAGTTGCACCGCGAGCCCGACCCCGCTCGTCACCAAGCCCATTGCCACGGCCGCCCTGCGGGCGCGGCGCCGCCGGCCCATATTCATGATGGACTTCGCGGTTCCGCGCGACATCGAGCCTGCGGTGGCCGACCTCGAGGATGTGTATCTGTTCTCCATCGATGACCTGCAGCAGCTCGTTGAAGAGAATCGCCAGCAGCGCGAGCTGGCGGCCGGCAGCGCGCGCCTTCTCATTGTGGAGGAAGTGGCGCGCTTCGTGTCCGAAGCGCGCGCCAAGGAAGCCGGACCCGCCATCCGCGCCTTGCGCCAGGAGGCCGATGGAATCCGGCAGCAGACCCTGGAACAGGCGCGGCGGATGCTGGCCTCCGGAAAATCGGCTGACGATGCCCTGGAATATCTGGCCAACACGCTGACGAATCGGCTGCTCCATGCCCCGACGCAGGCTCTGCGCCAGGCGTCCAAAACGGCCGAATCGGTGGTCGCCGAGGCGGTGGCGCGCGCGCGCCAGGACGATCGCGACCGGAAATAAGTGTTGAGGCCGCTATAATCGGCGGATGAAAGACACCATCCGGCGCAAGCTCGAGAAGCTCGACGAGCGATTCGAGGAAATCAGCCGCCTTCTCGCCGACCCCGGCGTCATTTCCCGCCAGAACCAATTCCGCGAATTGTCGATGGAGTACGCGAAATTGGGGCCTGTGGTCGGCCGCTATCGCGGCTTCCTCGCTTTGGAAGGCGACATCGCGACCGCCGCCGAACTTGCCATGGACGAGGAACTGGGCGAACTCAACGGCAGGGCCGCGGCCGAGGAAGTCGAGCTGCAGCGGCTTCTCGTTCCGAAGGATCCGCACGACGACGCCAACATCTTCCTGGAAGTTCGCGCGGGCACCGGCGGCGACGAGGCCGCCATTTTCGCCGGCGACTTGTTTCGCATGTATTCCCGCTATGCGGAGTCCAAGGGCTGGGATGTCGAGGTCCTGAGCGAGAGCCCCGGCGAGCACGGCGGCTACAAGGAAATCATCAGCCGCATCATTGGGCGCGGCGCCTTCTCGCTCCTGAAGTTCGAGTCGGGCACCCACCGCGTGCAGCGGGTACCGGCCACCGAGGCCCAGGGACGGATTCACACCTCCGCCTGTACCGTCGCGATCCTGCCCGAACTCGCCGAGGTCGAGGAGATCGATCTGAACCCGGCGGAGTTGCGGGTGGACACGTACCGCTCTTCGGGAGCCGGCGGCCAGCACGTGAACAAGACGGATTCGGCCATTCGCATCACGCATCTGCCCACGGGGATCGTGGTCGAGTGCCAGGACGAGCGCTCCCAGCACAAGAATCGTTCGCGCGCCATGTCGCTGCTCAAGGCGCGGTTGCTGGCGTCCGAGCGCGAGAAGCAGCAGACCCAGCAGGCCCAGTCGCGCAAGCTCCAGGTCGGTTCGGGCGACCGCTCGGAGCGGATCCGCACCTACAACTTTCCTCAAGGGCGCGTGACGGATCATCGTATCAACCTCACCCTGTACAAGCTCGACGACGTCATGAACGGCCACCTGGATGAGCTGATCGGGGCTCTCAACCAGGAACATCAAGCCGAAGAACTCGCGCAGCAGGTCGAGTGAGGATCATGGATACGGTTGCCGCGTCGTTGCAGATGGCCGCGAGGGCCCTTGAGAGCCGCAGCAGCTCGCCCAAGCTCGATGCCGAGATTTTGCTGTGCAAGGTGCTCGGCACCAACCGCGCCGCACTGATCGCGCGCGGCGACGAGGCCGTCCCGGAGCCAAGCCGGCGGGCGTTTCTCGAGCTGCTCGAACGCCGGGCGCAGGGAGCGCCGGTGGCCTATTTGACCGGGTCGCGCGAATTTTGGTCCCTGGAACTGTCGATCACGCCCGATGTCCTGGTGCCCCGTCCCGAAACGGAACTCCTGGTGGAACTGGCCCTGGACCTGCTGCCGGACGGAGAACCGTGCTCGGTGCTCGATCTCGGGACCGGGAGCGGGGCGATCGCGCTCAGCCTGGCCTCCGAACGGCCGGCGGCGCATCTCACGGGCGTCGATGTCTCTGCCGCTGCGCTGGCCGTGGCGGCCGGCAATTCGCGCAAACTCGGCCTGCCGCGGGTGGTCTGGCGTTTGGGGTCGTGGTTCGACGCCGTGCCTGGCGGCCTATTCGACCTCATCGTCGCCAATCCGCCGTATGTCGCGGGCGACGATCCCGCGCTTCGGATGCTGACGGCCGAGCCCCTGCTGGCGCTCTGTCCGGGGCCTACCGGGCTCGAGGCGTTTGCCGAGATCATCCGGCGGGCCGCCCGGCACCTCCGGCCGCGCGGCTCCATCCTCCTCGAACACGGCGCCAATCAGGCCGGCGAGGTGGCGGCCCTGCTGGAGCGCGGCGGATTCGGCGGGGTGCGCACCCACCCCGATTATTCGGGCATTCCCCGCGTTACGCGGGGCTCAATTCACTCGTCACACTAGGAAATTTCATGATCCTCTTCGAAACCACGCTGGGCGACTTCAAGATCGAGTTCTACGAGAAGGAGGCGCCGGTGTCGGTCGCCAATTTCAAGGAGTACATCGACAAGGGCTTCTTCGACGGCACGATTTTTCATCGCATCGTGCCGGGCTTCGTCATCCAGGGCGGCGGCTTCACCGAAGACATGACCCAGAAGAAAACCGCGGCGCCCATCAAGAACGAAGCCGACAACGGCTTGAAGAACTCGCGCGGCAGCCTGTCCATGGCCCGCACCAACGACATCAACAGCGCCACCTCCCAGTTCTTCGTGAACCTGAAGGACAACGACTTCCTCGACCACAGCCGCGGCAATTTCGGCTACGCGGTGTTCGCCCGGGTGACCGAGGGCATGGACGTGATCGACAAGATCGCCGCGGTGGAAACCGGCCGGAAGCGCGGCTTCGACGACGTGCCGGTCGAGCCGGTGATCATGAAATCCGTGCGGACGGTCGCGGCATAACGGGCATCGCTCGCGACCCGCACCGCGCCCGGCGCCGGCGGGCGGCCCATGGCGCGCGCTAGGCCGTGGTTCGGACGCCTCGCGCTCGCCGGCCTGCGCGGGCTGCTGCTGTGCGCGGCGTTGTCGGTGCTGTCCGTGACGGTGCTGCGCTGGCTCAACCCGCCCTACAGCGCCTTCATGGCCGAGGCGCAGGTCGGCGCCTGGGTCGACCGGGACCCCTCCTACGTGTTGCGGCATGCCTGGGTGGACCTCCGCCGCATATCGCCCAATCTGCCGCTCGCCGTGGTTGCCTCGGAGGATCAGAAATTTCCGGAGCACTGGGGATTCGACGTCGAAGCCATCGAGAAGGCCTACGCCCTGAACCAGCACAGCCATCGCGTGCACGGCGCCAGCACGATCAGCCAGCAGGTCGCCAAGAACCTGTTTCTCTGGTCCGGCCGCAGCTACTTTCGCAAGGGGCTCGAGGCCTACTTCACGGTGCTGATCGAGACGCTGTGGCCCAAGCGGCGGATACTCGAGATCTACCTCAATACCGCTCAATTCGGCCGCGGCGTCTACGGCGCCGAGGCGGCCGCGCAGCATTTCTTCCACAAGGGCGCGGACCGGCTCAACCGCAGCGATGCCGCTCTGCTGGCCGCGGTGCTGCCGAGCCCCGAGCGATGGTCGCCGGCCGCGCCGTCGCGCTACCTGCTGCAGCGCCGCGATTGGATTCTCGGGCAGATGCAGGCTCTCGGCGGCCCCGAGATGCTGGGCGAGATCGACGCATACCCGAATTCGAAGCGCTAGCGCCGCCTCACGAGTCATCCGCGCCAGTACCGGACGGCCGGCGGATATCGAACCGGGTCTCGGGGGTCATGACGAAGTAGTCGCTGTAGCCGGCGCGCGCAATCGGCCGCATTGCCCCCGTGTCCAGCCGCCCGTCCTTGATGAATCGCTCGTCGATGTACACGCCCACGACCTGGCCGAACACGACATAGCCGCCGGCGGCCGCGCCGTCGACGTCGTTGAGCGGCACCGTCTGAAGCCACCGGCACTCCAGCGCGCAGGGCGAGGACTTGACGCGCGGGGGCTTGACCCGCACCGACGGCGCGGACTCGAGCCCGGCTTCCTTCATCTCATCGACACCGCGCGGATACGGCGCCGAGGTCCGGTTCATCGGCCCACGCAAATCCCAGGTCGCGAGGTTGCAGACGAACTCCCGGGTCTCCTCGATGAAGGTCAGGGTGTCTTTTTTTCCCTCCGAGGCGAACATCACCATCGGCGGATCGCTCGACACGCCGTTGAAGAACGAGTACGGGGCGAGGTTGATCTGCCCCTTGGCGCTCATCGAGGAGATCCAGCCGATCGGGCGCGGCGCCACGATCGCCTTGAATGGGTCCCACGGCAGACCGTGATTTTTCTTGCTCGGTTCATAAAACATGGATGCACTTCCTGGCGGACCGCCGCTCCTGATCGCGGGCTGGCGTAGAGTAGCTCATTCGTCGCCGCCGCCCGACGATGGCATACTGCGCGCACCTTGGAATGACGGTGTTCTCATGCAAATCCGGCGCGCGATCGCTTGTCTTGCGGCCCTCGCGGTCGTCGCGATCGCGCTCTTCGCGTGGCGCGCAAGCTGGCACGCACCCGCCCGCAATACGAGCGCCGGAACGGCGCCATGGACCGCCGTCCCCGAACAGACCTTGAGCCACGGCCGCTTTGAGAATCTGACGGTCTACGCACCGGATACTCCCCCGCGGGGCTTCGTGCTGCTCCTCTCGGGTGCCGACGGCTGGACCTCCGGCATGACGGAAACGGCCCGGCAGTTCGTGCGGCAGGGCGCCCTGGTCGCCGGCATCGACACCCGGCAGCTGGCCGCCAATCTCGAGGCCGATGGCTCGGACTGCATATTCCCCGACGGCGACCTGGAAAACCTGAGCCATTTCGTGCAAGCGTATTACCGTGTGCCGGCCTACTTGCCGCCCATACTCGCCGGCAAGGCGTCGGGTGCCGCGCTCGCCTACGCAACGCTGGCGCAGGCCCCTGCGAAAACCTTCGGCGGCGCCTTGAGCATCGGATTTTGCCCGGTGATGACACTGCGCAAGCCCCTGTGCAAGAGCGGCGGCCTCGACTTCGATCCGGACGCGCACGGCGGCGTCGATCTGCTGCCCGCGAAGCAGCTCGTCGATTCGTGGGTGGTCGTCGATGAGGCGGGCGCAACATCGGCCGCCGAGGCAGCCTCGCCCGGCGCGCCCGCCGCCTGCGATGCGGCGGCGATCCAGCGCTTCGTGACGCAGGTACCCGGCGCTCGATTCATGCACCCCGGCGGCCAGGGCGGCGCGGGCGCAGCGCAGCAGCCGGCGCCGTATGCCGAAGGCCTCGAATCGCTCCTGCGCAAAAACCAGCCCCTCGCGACCACGGTTCCACCGGCGCTCGGCGATCTTCCCCTCGTCGCGGTTCCCGCCCAGCCGGGCACCGCTCCCTCCGACCTCATCGCCATCATGCTCTCGGGCGACGGCGGCTGGGCCGGCCTCGACAAGGATGTGGCCGCCGCGCTCGCCGCACAGGGCATCACCGTCGTCGGTTTGGACTCGCTGCGTTATTTTTGGAGCCCGCGCACGCCGGAAGGACTGGCGGCCGATCTCGACCGAATGGTGAAGTACTATCTGGCCGGACCCAAGCTACGGCGCGTCCTGCTGATCGGCTACTCGCAGGGCGCCGACGTGCTGCCGTTCGCGTTGAACCGCCTTTCGGATGCCACACGCTCGCACGTGATCCTGGCCGCCGTGATGGGATTGTCGGAGCACGCGCTGTTCGAGTTTCATCTCACCAGCTGGATTTCGAACAGCGACGCGGGTCCGGCGACGCAGCCGGAGGTCGATCGCATCAGCGGCATCCCCGTGCTCTGCATCTACGGAAGCGGCGAGGACGACTCGTTGTGCCCGAGGCTGGACCCGCACAAGGTCACGGTCGTGAAGCTCAAGGGCGGTCATCACTTTGACGGCGACTATGGCGCGCTCGCGAACGCGATCCTCGCCTCGGCCGCGCTCAAGGCCCCGCAGCCGCCGGCACGGCGCACATCTCCGAGCGGATGATGAAGCGCCGGTTGAGCGGCGCCTCCAAGGAAAAGCTGCCGCCCCTCCCGGGCACCACGTCGACCGTCCAGCGCGTATGCTCCCACAGGCGGAACTGCGCGCGGTCCATCCAGAATTCGCAGCCGACGATCTCGCCGACCTTTTCATCGACTCCGCCCAGCTTGAATTCGCCCACCTTGAAGCACATGGGCGCGCTTCCGTCGCAGCAGCCGCCGGACAGGTGAAACATGATCGGGCCGAACGTGCTCTTCAGCTCCTCGATCAGCTTTCTGGCCGCCGGAGTCACGCCCACGCGATTGTCCATGGTGATCACATTGCTCACGGGCAACCTCCTGATACCGCCGGACAACGCAGCGGGCGGCGCCCCGAGGGAATCTCCCCTCAAGGCGCCGCACGCCGATCCGCCAAGGCCCGGGTCTAGAAGAACCCCAGGGCTTTCGTGCTGTAGCTTACCAGCACGTTCTTGGTCTGCTGATAGTGGTCGAGCATCATCTTGTGGGTTTCGCGGCCGATTCCGGACTTCTTGTACCCGCCGAACGCCGCATGGGCCGGGTAGGCGTGGTAGCAATTCGTCCACACGCGCCCCGCCTTGATGCCGCGTCCGAAGCGGTAGGCCATGTTGATGTCCCGCGTCCACACGCCCGAGCCCAGGCCGTAGAGAGTGTCGTTGGCGATCTCGAGGGCTTCTTCGGGCGTGTCGAACGTGGTCACCGACACCACCGGCCCGAAGATTTCCTCCTGGAAGATGCGCATCTTGTTGTGTCCCTCGAATACGGTGGGCTTGATGTAGTAGCCGCCCGCCAAATCCCCGGTGAGCTTGTTCGCCGTGCCTCCGGCAAGCACCTTCGCACCTTCCTTCTTGCCGATGTCGATGTACGAGAGAATCTTCTCGTACTGATCGTTCGAGGCCTGGGCCCCGATCATGGTGCCCATGTCGTACGGATCGCCTTGCTTGATGGCTTCCACCCGCTTGACCGCGCGCTCCATGAACCGGTCGTAGATCGATTTCTGGACCAGGGCCCGCGACGGGCACGTGCAGACCTCGCCCTGATTCAGCGCGAACATCGCGAATCCCTCGAGCGCCTTGTCGACGAAGTCGTCGTCCTCCCGCATCACGTCCGCGAAGAAGATGTTCGGCGACTTGCCGCCCAGCTCCAGCGTCACCGGGATGATGTTTTCCGATGCGTACTGCATGATGAGGCGGCCCGTCGTGGTCTCGCCCGTGAAGGCGATCTTGGCGATGCGCGAACTGGTCGCCAGCGGCTTGCCGGCCTCGAGGCCGAAGCCGTTGACGATGTTGAGAACGCCGGGGGGCAGGATGTCCTGAACCAGTTCCGCCAACACCAGCAGCGACATCGGCGTCTGCTCCGCCGGCTTGATGACGACGCAGTTTCCCGCGGCCAGCGCGGGCGCAAGCTTCCACGCGGCCATCAGGATCGGGAAATTCCAGGGAATGATCTGGCCGACGACTCCCAGCGGCTCATGATAATGATAGGCGACCGTGTCGTCGTCGAGCTCGCCCAGCGAGCCTTCCTGCGCCCGCACGCAGCTCGCGAAATAGCGGAAATGATCGACCGCCAGCGGCAGGTCGGCCAGGTTCGTCTCGCGAATCGGCTTGCCGTTGTCGTACGTTTCCACCGCCGCGAGGAACGGCAGGTATTGCTCCATGCGGTCGGCGACGCGATTGAGGATGCCGGCGCGGGTGGCGACCGGCGTGCGCCCCCACGCGTCCGCGGCGGCGTGGGCCGCGTCCACGGCGAGTTCGACGTCCTCCGCCTGCGAGCGCGCGATCTTGCAGATCACCTGGCCCGTGGTCGGCGAGATGTTATCGAAGTAGGCGCCCTTGACCGGCGCCACCCACTTGCCGCCGATGAAATTCTCATATCGAGCGCGCAGCGGCAACTTGCGTTCGATCGTCTTCAAATGCGCGGCGAAAGAGGCGCTCTCGGCAATGGAGCCGCTGTCGGCAGAACTCGGTCGAACCTGTGCACTCATGAAAATACTCCTTCGTTTGGATCGGATGTAAGCCGCATCCCGGGCTAATGTTTTCCAGCCAGCGCCGCTGATGCGTCGATATAATTGACGCCGTAAACCGCAAAAATCTTCTTCAATGAACCGTCGGTCTTCATCTCGTCGATAATAGTCGCTACCGCGTCGCGGAGGCTCGTCGAGTCGGTGTTCTTCACGGCGACGCCCAAGTCCCACGCGGTGCGCATCTGGCCCACTGCTTCCTGGGTATGATAAGCCGCTCCGGCCACGCGTTGCTCGGCCAGAATGCCCTGCAGCTCGCCCGCCGGCCCCATGACCCCGTCGACCTCTCCCGCCTTGAAGGCGGCGACGGCATCCTCGAGTGACTGCTCCCGCACGGCGGAGTTCCGTAGTGCGCCGCCGTAGGCGCTGCTCATGATGTGATCGCTGATGGTGTCGCCCTCCACGGCGATCTTGTGCTCCGTGAGGGCAATCGGTGAGTCGAGGTTCTGGATGCGGCCCGGCAGGTAGGCCAGGGCCACGGTTTCGTGGAAATACGGCTCGAACAGCAGGGCGTTCTTTTCGCGCTCGGCGAACGCCGGATCGTACCCCACGTGCAACATGACGTCCGCCACTCCGCCCCCGAGATAGTGGCCCTTCCACACGTGATTGCGCAGATCGTCGGTCACCGATTCCCCGGCGGCGATCAGCCGCAGCTTGAGCTTGACACCCAGGCGTTCGGCGATTGCCTGCG
Organism: uncultured Gammaproteobacteria bacterium; assembly: GCA_963707765.1. Lineage (GTDB taxonomy): Bacteria > Pseudomonadota > Gammaproteobacteria > Steroidobacterales > Steroidobacteraceae > Bog-1198. Next base: position 671,742 of record CAVPQZ010000004.1, read on the forward strand.
CAATATCGACGTCGATGCCGCGGGCCTCGGCCGGCGTCTTGCCGAACGAATACGGCGGAAAGTCGCGGTACACCGCGATTTCGATGATGCCACGCCCGCGCACGACGGTGAGCGCATCGGCGTCCGCGGCCGTATCCGCCCGGCAAGCCCAAGGACTGCCCGCGAGCAGGGCCGCCAACGCGAGCGCCCGCACCGCATCACCCGCCTTCATGGCGCCCCGTCACTGCTCTTCATAGCGCGAATCCAGGTAGGTCCGGATGGCCCATATGGCCTCTTCGCTGAAGATCGCCCCGAACGGCGGCATATAGGTCACGCCGTTGCGCACCGAGCCGTTGCGAATCCGCATCTGGAAGTATTCATCGCCCTCGGTCCCCTTCGGCAGATGGCGGAGATCCGGCGCAATGCCGCCGGACACCGCCTCCAATCCGTGGCAGCGGGCGCAATTCTGGTTGAATGCGGAGGATCCGATCTGCCGGGCCTTCTCTTCGGCGGGAGTACCCCGGTAGGGATTGGCCGTCAGGGGGCCCGCAAGCTTCGGCAGGTCCGCCACGTCCACCGGCTGGGGCGTCACGTTCCCGTGGGCCACGGCCGCGGAGCGCAGCAGGAACAGGGTTCCACAAACCGCCGCCAGGGCGAGCCAGCGGGCCGCGGGCAGCGCCGGCACGGCCCGCAGCCGTGCCGGCGTTGCAATTCGCCTCGATGAGCTAGCGGGCCGCCACACTGGGGCCGCCCGCGGTGTGCAGCTTGAACACCCACAACATCCCGCCCTGCGAGATGTCCTTCACCTTGGCGGCAACGTCCCCACCCCAGAGGGGCACCGCGCCGCCCCAACCCGAGGCGACCGCGACGTACTGTTCGCCGTCCATCTTCCAGGTGATGGGCTGGCCCACGACGCCCGATCCCGTCTGGAACTTCCACAGCTCCTTGCCGTCTTTCGCGTCGAAGGCCTTGAAGTAGCCCTCCGGCGTGCCGGTGAACACCAGATTTCCGGCGGTGGTCATCACGCCGCCCCACAGCGGCGCCGGATTCTGGTACTCCCAGACGATCTTGCCCGTGGCGGGATCGATCGCCCGTAGAACGCCGATGTGATCCTCGTACAGCGGATGAATGGTGAAGCCGGCGCCCAAATAGGCGGCGCCCTTCTTGTACGTGATCGGCTCATTCCAGATGTCCATGCCCCATTCGTTGGACGGCACATAGAAGAGGCCGGTGCCCTGGTTGTAGGCCATCGGCATCCAGTTCTTGCCTCCCAGAAACGAGGGTGCGGCAAACACTTTGCTGCCCTTCTCGGCGGTCCCGGGGTCGCCGGGACGGTTGCCGGTTTCGATGGGCCGGCCGGTCTTTGGGTTCACGCCGGTCGCCCACGTCTGCTTGCTGACGAAGGGAGTCGCGTTGATGAACTTGCCGCTGGTGCGGTCGAGCACGTAGAAGAAGCCGTTGCGATCCGCCTTGGCGCCCGCCTTGACCACATGGCCGCCCTTGTCCAGGTCGAAGGCGATGAATTCGTTCACGCCGTCGAAATCCCAGGAATCGTTCGGGGTTCCCTGAAAACTCCAGACGATCTTGCCGGTATCGGCATCGATGGCCAGCGTCGAGCAGGAGTACAGATTGTCTCCCGGCCGCTCATGGGAGTTCCAGGGTGCCGCATTGCCGGCTCCGCAGTACACGAGGTTCGTGTCGGCCCCGTAAGTGCATCCGAGCCAGGTGGCGGCGCCGCCGTTCTGCCACTGGTCGCCCTTCCAGGTCGCGTTCAGCTTGCCCGTGATCCCGTTGTCCTGGCCGTTCAGCGTGCCCATGTGGCCCTCCACCGTCGGGCGCGACCAGACCAGCTTTCCGGTCATGGCATCGCGCGCATCGACGCGGCCCACGACCCCGAACTCGCCGCCCGAGACGCCGGTGACGACCTTGCCCTTGACGATGAGCGGCGCCGCGGTGAAGGAATAGCCGGCTTTGTAGTCGCCCAGGGTCTCATTCCACACGACCTTGCCCGTGTCCTGATTCAACGCCACGAGGTGGGCGTCCAGGGTGCCGAAGATCACCAGATTGCCGTACAGAGCGGCGCCCCGGTTGACCACGTCGCAGCAAGGCTCAATGCCGTCGGGCAGCCGGTATTCATAGGCCCAAAGGCGGCGGCCGGTGCGCGCATCCAGGGCCCAGATCCGGGAGTAGGAGCCCGTCACGAAGATCTTGCCGTTGTACACGAGCGGCTGGGTCTCCTGGCCGCGCTGCTTTTCGCCGCCGAACGAAAACGTCCATGCCGGAACCAGGTCCCCGATGTTGGCGGCGTTGATCAGCGTCAGCGGGCTGAAGCGCTGGCCAGCCTGGCCCATGCCCACCGTCAAGACGTTGTCCACCGAAGTCGCGGATCCCGCGATCATTTCGTCGGTGACTTGCGATTGCGCCGGCGGCGGCGCAAGAAAGGCGCAAACAAGCGCCGCTGCGCCTGCGCACCAATGTCGGATGTGCTCGTGGAATATCGCGGACATGCCCCCTCCAAGTTCGTGCAATCTTTTAGTGGATCTGCTGCAGGCGGCGCTCGTCGATGCCGTGCGCCGCGCTACAGACCAAAGCAAGCGACGTGCCAACGCCTAGGCGGGGGTCGCGAGAGGACCGACGGAGGGGTATCTGATCGCATGCGCCGGCATGTTGCATCGCAATATTCGCGACTGTCCCCCCGCTCGAGGGCGAAGTGTCCTAGGGATGACACATGTCATTGGTTGCTTGACAGGGTGCGGTCGGCTGGGTTTAAAGTGGTCCAAGCCTCGGGGGAGCACATGGCGGAAGCCAATAATAAACACTGCTTTTATAGGCAGTTGCGCGGATGAGCGGGTCCAAGATCTTGCCGCATGCTGATCGCGTGCAGCGGTTCGCCACGGGCGGGATGTCTCTCGCACCCGCCGAGCACAAGACCCCGGCGGTGGATCAATCCTGGCGGCGCTGCGTCCAGGACTTCAAACTCGATCCGGCGCGCACCTACCAGCCCACCGTTCTGGATGGAACCCGGCTCAAATATCTGCAGGCGGAACACGAGGAATTGGTGCAGATCGCCCGCGCCGAAATGGACTCACTGTACGAGCAGATCTCCGGCTCGGGGTACGCCCTGCTGCTGGCCGACACGACGGGCATCATACTCTGCGAAAAGATCGACCCGAGTCTGAAGCGCATGTTCCTCTCCGCCGGGTTGATCGTCGGCGCCGAATGGAGCGAGCAACGCGAGGGGACCAACGGCATCGGCACCTGCGCAGCGGAGGCGCGGCCCATCACCATCCATCAGTCCGATCATTTTCGCTCCGCTCACATCGGATTGTCCTGTTCCGCGGCGCCCATACACGATCAACACGGCCGCATCGTCGCCGTCCTGGATGCATCGTGCGTCAACGCGACGGGGACCCGCGAGGCGCAGATGCACACGGTCGCGCTGGTCAACACCTCCGCGCGATTGATCGAGAAGTGCCTGTTCCTGCGCCGCCACCAGACGGAATCGCTGCTGCGGTTTCACCATCGCCCGGAATTCGTCGACCTGCTCCACGACGGCGCCCTGGCCGTGGCCGCCGACGGGACCATCGTCGGCACCGATGCGACGGGCCTGAAACTGCTCGGCGCGGAGAGCCGGAACGAACTGGTGGGACGCTCGATTGCCGACGTGTTCGACATGTCCTACGAAGAGCTGTCCGCGACCGTGAAATCCGGGCGCCGCGCGATCTGGGAATTGCGCGACAACCTGTACGGCCGCCGCTACTTCGCCACATTGGCGCAGGGCGGACATGACGGCGTGCATCCGTCGATCCCTGCGCCGCCGCGGCGCTCGATCGTGCACGTGGCGCGCGGCGGGACGCCGGGCGCCCTCACGCTGCAGGATCTCGCCGGCGAGGATCCGAAGATGATGCGCAACGTGCACAACGCCCGGCGCGTCGCGGACCGCAATGTCGCGATCATCATCCGGGGTCCCACGGGATCCGGGAAGGAAGCCTTTGCGAAGGCGCTGCACCTCGCCAGCGCGCGCGCGAAGCAGCCGTTCGTCGCGGTCAATTGCGCGGCGATTCCCGAAACGCTCATCGAGAGCGAATTGTTCGGGTATTCCCCGGGGGCGTTCACCGGCGCCCGGCGCGAGGGCATGCGCGGCCGCATCATGCAATCGTCGGGCGGAACCTTGTTCCTGGATGAAATCGGCGACATGCCGCTGCTGCTTCAAACACGCCTGCTGCGGGTGCTGGAGGAGCAGGAAGTGGTGCCGCTGGGCTGCGAGGCGCCGCTGAAGGTCGATTTGCGCGTCATTTGCGCTTCGCATCGCAATTTGCACGACATGCTGGCGCGCGGCGAATTCCGGGAGGATCTGTACTATCGCTTGAACGGCATCACCCTCGACCTGCCGCCGCTCGCCGAGCGGCGCGACAAGGAGGCGCTGATTCGCCGCTGCATTGCCTGCGAGTCCGGAGGCCGCGAGGATGCCGCGATCGAAATGGCCGCGCTGCAGCGCCTCCTCGACTATGGCTGGCCGGGAAACATCCGGGAGCTGCGCAACATCGTGCGCGCTTCTCTCGCGTTGGGCGAAAACGGCGTGATCCGGGTGGGCGACCTGCCCGATGAGATCCGCAACCCGGCCGGCCGGGAGCGCCCGCGGGGCGAACCGGCGCCCGCGGCTCCGGATGCCGGTGCCGAGATCACTTTCGAGAGCGCCGAGCGCGACGCGCTGCTGCAGGTCATCGAACAACACCACTGGGTGATGAGCCACGTGGCGTCGCACTTCGGCGTCAGCCGCAATACGCTGTACCGCAAGATCAAGCGCCACGGCATCCCGATCTCGCGCCCCGCACAGCACTGAAGACTCGCGGGAAGCTGCCCCAAAGCGGGGCACGGCCGTCGGCGGCGTGTGACGCAGTTCGCGATTTTGGCGACGCGCAGCGCCAACTGTGAAACACCGCCCGAATACGGTCTCAAGTGCAGTAAAACCCCTACATTCAAGCGCGGAAGACGTTGCTACGTTCACCGCATTAACAGTGAGCTGCTCGGCGTTCGCAACGGCGTGGTTGCGCCGTTGCGTCGCGCATTCCATCGGCGCGCCGGCACACGGCACCGGGAGGAGGCGCGGCCAGGCTCGATGTGACCGGATGGAGGGACTCGATGACGGATAAATCGCCGCCGCCCACCTCATCGCTTGGATTCGGCCTCGTGACGAAGCCGGCGGCGAGAAGGGGTACGAGAACGGATGTCGCCGCGCGGCCCGAGCGCAAGGCGCGCATCCTGCTCGTCGACCGCGATCCCGACTCGCGCCGTCTCATGACCGCCCGCCTGGGCGCGGGCAATTACGCCGTGGAATCCGTCGACACCGCCGAGGCCGCCTTGGATGCCGGAGTGAGGTCGCGCCCCGATTTGGTGGTCACCGATTTGCACCTGGGCGCCATGGACGGGCTCGCGCTGCTTCGGGAGCTGAAGAGCCGCTGGCCCGCGATTACGGTCATCATCGTCACTGCGCACGGCACCATCGCGGAGGCCGTGCGGGCCACGCAATTCGGGGCCTTCGGCTTTCTCGTGAAGCCGGTGGAGAAGAGCGAACTTCTGGGCCAGGTTCAGCGCGCGATCCAGGCATCCACGTTCGCGCTGGTGGCGGGCGATTGGCGCGCCAAGATCGTCGCCCGGAGCCAGCTCATGGAAGACCGCCTCGGGCTGGCCAACCGTGCCGCCCACAACGACATGCCGGTGTTGCTCACCGGGGAAAACGGCACCGGGAAGGAGCTTCTTGCCCGTGCGATTCACGCTGCGAGTCCGCGCCGCGAGCAGCCCTTCGTCGTCGTTCACTGCAAGGATGCGCGCGAGGAGACGATGGACGCGGAGCTGCTCGGGGCAATCGATGCGGCAGCTGGCGGCACGCTGTTGATCGATGAGATTTCATGGATGACGCCGCGGCTGCAGATCGAGCTGCTCGCGCGGTTGGGGGGAGGCTCCGCTCCCGTCGGCCGGACGCTCTCGTCGGGCCGCATCGATGCACGCCTGATCTCGACGACTTCCCGGAGCCTGAGCGAACTCATGCGCACGGGCGATTTCCGGCAAGACCTCTACTATCACATCAGCGTCCTGCCGATCGAGATACCGCCGCTGGGCCGGCGCCGCGAGGACATACCCCTGCTGGTTTCCCACTTCCTGGAACAAGCGGTGGAACCGGGCGGCACCAAGAAGATCTACTCGCCGGAAGCAATCGAGCTGTTGGCGACGACCGACTGGCCCGGCAATGTCCGCCAGCTCTTCGATCTGGTGAAGAAGAACGTCTCGCTGTGCCACACCAACGTCATGAGCAAGGAATTCGTCGAACGCTCGCTCGGCGGCCCGCCGCCGAAGGTTCCGACCTACGATGAGGCGAGGCAGGAATTCGCGCGCAATTATCTGACCACCCACCTGCAGGCCACATCGGGCAACATCACTCAGGCAGCGCGACTCGCCAAGCGCAGCCGCACCGATTTCTACAAGCTGTTGGCGAGGTATCGGGTGGAACCAGCGGGGTACAAGAGCGAGGTGACGCCGGCGCCCAAGAAGCCCTCGTCCAAGGACTGAAGGATCGAAGCACCGTGGGGAGCGCCCCTTGGCGCCCCCCACGATTTGCCTCGATCGGGCGATACTCTGTTACTTGGGCGGAATATCGTTGCGAATGGCGGTTTCCTGCTGATTGAGCGCCTTCTGTTCAGTCTTGGTGATGTGGCCGCCGTTCTGCTGGGCCATGTCGCGCTCTTCCTGACGAACCTGATGGTCATCCTTGTGCAGGGCCGCCGCCTGCTGCTTCGTCAGCGTACCGTTCTTGACGTCCTGATTGATCGCGTTTTTCTGATTTTGCAGTCGGTGGTTCACTTCGGCGCGGCGCGGGTGGGCCTTCTGCCAGGCCGTTTCCTGCGCGCTCGCCGTCATGGCAAAGCCAGCCAAGGCGATAACCGCAGCCGTGCCAAGGATCTTTCTAGAAAATGCGCTCATGATCACTCCTCGTATATTGAATATGTTTCGCAGCCACATCGAAGCCGGGGATCCCGGCTCTTGACGGGAACAACGCCGCCGCTCGCACGCCGCCTACTTCCTGTCGCATTGTTAATCTTTCCCAGCCCGGCGTCCGACCGATGCTTTTACTCCAGTCGAGCCCCCTTGGGGAAGGGCGCAGGTCACGCTCGATCGGGCACCGCTTCCCGGTCAGACCGCAGAGGCAGGCGCCGCCGGGAGCGACAGGCAGAATATCGCCCCATGGCTCTCGCCCGGATCCACCCAGGCGCGTCCCCGATGCTTCTCGGCCACCACCCGTACGAAGGCAAGCCCGAGTCCCGCTCCGCCGGGATCCGACTCGCCGCGATGCAGTCCCCGGGAGAACCGCTGAAACAGCATCGGCGCCGAGTCCGGCGCGATTCCCGGCCCATGATCGGCGACCTGAATGACGACTTCCTGGCCGGATTGCCGGCAGCCGAGGCCGATCTCGGCGCCCGGACCGGAGAATTTCAGCGCATTACTCAGCAAATTCACGACGGCCCGGGCGAGCATCTGCCGGTCCCCATGCACCAGGATGGGTTCTTCGGGCAGCACGGTGTTGATCGAATTGTTGTGCGCACGCGCCGACGCCCAAACCTCATCGTAGGCGTCCCGGATCGCGTCGCAGATGTCGAAGGTGTCGAAGGCGCGCGGGTCGGTCGAACCGGCCCGCGCGAGCGCCACGAACCCGTCGACCAGCGTGAGGAGCCGCTGCGCCAGGAGTTCGAGGCGGCCGGACAGCTCGCGCGGCGGCAGAGCGCGCCCGGGGTCACGCTGCAACTGGGCGAGGCCGAGGAGCGAGGAGGCCGGGCTCTTCATGTCGTGCGACAAGAAACGCAGCACGTCGTCCCGTTCCGACTGTGCCGCGCGCAGCTCGGTGATGTCCGCCAGCGCCAGGATGGTGCCGATGCGCTCCCCGGCGCGGACTCGAAACGGCACGGCGCGGATCAGCACATGCCGGCGCGGTTCGGCCAGCGCGGCCTCGACGGTGCAGGGCGCCAGCGCGGACAGGGAAGCGATTCGCGAGTCGTTGGTTTGCACCCGCGCGTGCAGCTGCGAATCGACCGACGTATTCTCCAGGTCCTGCGGATCCGATGCGCCGAACAGTGCGGCCGCGGCGTGATTGGCGAGTACGATGCGGCCCGTCTCGTCCACCAGGATGGTCGCGTCCGGAAGGCTGCCGATGGTTTCGGCGAACAGCCGCCGCACGCCGCGCAGCCGTTCCGTCGCCGTCCGCAGCAAATCGATTCGCTGCTCGACGAAGTCGACCGGAGCCGACGTGCTCGCCGGCGTGGGCAGGCCGCTCAGCAGGGGAAAGCGCTCGTTCGCCAGGAGCTTGAATTCATTCTCGAGGAAGGCCTGGGTGACGGCCAGGCGGCGCCAGCTCCATAGCGGGTAGATCACCGCGATGGCCGCCAGCGACGCCGTCGGAGGCCACCACCAGCCGCCGTGGCGCAGCGCCATCACGCTGCCGGCCGCCGTTGCGAGCCCGACGCCGGTCACGGCAAGCAGCGACTGCCACGGCGCCAGCAGCAGCAGGCACAACGCCGACAGGACCACGACGATGACTCCGATGGAGGCCGCCGGCCACGCACCCACGGGCCGGATCTCGGAGCGGTTGCGCAGGGCCTGGAGGACGTTCGCCGTGATTTCGACTCCCGCCATGGCGCGGCCTTCGCCGGACCTCGGAGTCGTATACGCATCGCCGATGCCCTGGGCGGTGGCGCCCACCAGCACGAGCTTGCCGCGAATCGCGGTGTCCTCCACCGTGCCTCGAAGCACATCGACGTACGAAACCTGCGGAAACGATCCCGGGCGGCCCAGGAATGGAACCATGATTTGGTGATCGCGTACCCACACGGCCGCGGCGCCGGGCAGGTCCGGATGCCGCGCGCCGCGCAGCGCCACCGGCGAGGCCCCGGGAATGCTGTCGAGCAGCACCGCCGCGAAATGCAGCCAATGGGGCGTCCCGATGCCCTCGGCCAGAAACACGCTGCGCACGACGCCGTCGCGATCGAGCTCCAAATGCGCGTGGCCGATGCCGGCCGACGCCTGCGCCAACGGCGGAATCGGCAGCCTTTCGCGCATCGGCCGGCCGGGTCCGGGCATTTCCACCAGCAGCGGCAGTACGGTGGGTGGGCCTGCCTTCATGGCCGCCGCCAGCGCCGCATCGCCTTCGGGATATTCGGTGTCCGGCTCGGTCAGCAGCAGATCCAGCGCGACGGCCCTGGCCCCCATGGAGCGCAAACGGTCGAGCAGCGCGGCATGCAGGGCGCGCCGCCACGGCCAGCGGCCAAGTTCCGCGATGCTCGCGTCGTCGATGGCGACGATCACCACGTCCGTGGGAGCAGGCCCGGTGGGCAGTGCGGCGTCGTAGATCGACATATCCAGCCGCCAGAAGAGGCCGCCGAAACTGCATGCGACCACCGCCGTACACAATGCCCCCAGCATCAACCCCCACTGCTTGACGACGGGGTTGCGCCAACGAGCCGGGCTCATAGGATGAATGCGATTCCGAGCACCACGGGCGCGGCGATCTTCACCCACAGGGGAAGGGGCACGAAGAATCGCCGCGGCGGGCTGAAAGCTCCGCCGGCTCCATCGGCATCGATGCTCTGGACCCTCGCGTAGTACGTGCCCGCGAGGGGCCTGGGGATGGACCACTCGGCATCGCTCGTCCGTTGGTCGAGGACCGTGTCCGCGAACTCGGGGTTCCGGGATACCTGCAGCCGGTAAGCCGTTCCGGCGACGCCCTGCCAGCGGAAGTGCAGCTGCTCGTGTTCCAGGCGAGGCGCATCCGGGATGGGGCTCGGCGTCCGCAGCGTGAGGAATGTCGTATCGCTCCAGGACCCGGCCTCCCCCCGTGCGTTGACGGCCGCCACGCGCCAGAAATATTTGCCGGGCGGCAGGTCCTTCACCTCCGCGGCGGGCCCGGCCGCCGCGCGCGCGACCTCCGGCTCCGAGAACTCCGCATTGCCGGCCACCTGCAGCGCATAGGAAACCGCCCGGGCAACGCCGGTCCATTCCAGGCGGACCTGCGCGCCGTCGATTGCCGCCCCGGATTCGGGGCGGGTGGGATGCGGCGCCTCGGGCAGCACATGCTGAGTGATCCGCCGCACCGCGTCCGCACCCTCGAGACCGAGCGGATCGACCGAGCGAGCCCGCAGCCAGTAGTCCCCGTCGGCCAGACCCGGAACATCGGCCGATGCCTCCGAGGTCGCCACATCCGCCGCCAGTGCGTGAAATGTCTCGTCCGCGGCCGCTTGCACCCGATAGCCGTGGGCCCCCGGCACCGGCGGCAAGTCGACGTGCAGCACCTCGGTCGAGTTCACCGCCGGCAGCGCCGACAGGTCCGGCGGGGGCAGCAAGGCCACCGGCTTCAACGGCGCCCTGTCCTTGTCCACCCGGGTCCCGAAACCCGCGCCGACCGCGACCGGGTCTCCAATGCCGCCGACCGCGACGGTGCCCTCGAGCGTCTCGGTCGTCGCATGAAGATCGGAGTCGGTGAAACCCTCTCGAAACTCGGTGCCGCGAACCGCGGACACCGCGACGGGCGTGATGATCTCGAAGCGTCCGACGTCGCGATGCGGCTTGACTTTGGTCTCGATCCGGCCCGAATCGAGCTTCAGGCGGATGCTGTCCGCCGCCGCGCCCGTGACCTGGATCATTTCGTCAAGCTTGAGAACCGATGATTTCTGCAGGGTGGCGACCGATCCGTCGGCGAGATCGAGAGTGACCGATCCATCGGGTCCCGTCTCGATGACCGACCCTTGCGGCAGCACGTCTCCCACGGCGATTCTCCTGCCCGCCTGCTCTACGGCGCCCGCGACGGCGACCACGGTCGCGCTCTGCACGGTGAGCCGCAGCCATTCGTACGGGATTCTCAGAATTGATCCCGGTGGGATGCGGCGCGGCTCCGCCACGTGATTGAGGATCTGCACGTCGTGCCAGCGCCGCGGATCGACCAGCAGACGCCGCCCGATGCCGATCAGCGTGTCGCGCGGCTGCGCGTGGTATAGGAAATCGCCCGCAGGCGTGGCGGCCTCGGGCGCGCCTCCCGTGAAGAGCGCCACGCATGCAAACAGCCGCGCCCGCCGGCGCGCACGATGGATCATGCCGGATCCGGTCCCGTCTGTTCCAGGCGATATCCGTATCCGTACACCGCCGTAAGCCGCAGGCCGATCGCGGCGGACAAACCCAGCACGCGGCGCACCCGGCTCACGTGCATGTCGACGGTGCGCGTCGTCGTCGTATCGCCGCGGCCCCAAACGGCGTCCATGATGAAGCCGCGCGACAACACCTCGCCCACGTGCCGGAACAGCAGAAGGGCCACCTCGAACTCCCGCCGCGTCAGCTCGAGCACCGTGCCGTCACGCATGATCTCCCGTCGCTCGACGTCGATGGCGAACGGCGGATGATTGATCCGTCCCTGCGGGGGTCCCGCGGTTCGGCTCCGCCGGCCCATCGCGGCCACGCGCGCGAGCAGTTCGCGCTCGCGCGCCGGCTTGATGAGAAAGTCGTCGGCGCCCGCCTGCAGCGCCTGCACGACGTCGGTTTCGCCGTCGCGATGCGTCAGAAAGAGCACCGGCGTCTGCACCGCGAGCTGCGCGCGGATGGCGAGCAAAATGTCGAATCCGGACACGTCCGGCACTTCCCAGTCGAGCACGATCAGGTCGTAGGTCTCGCATCGCAGCTGGTTGAGCATCGTGCGGCCGCGGTTGAATCCGTGGACCTTGTGGCCTGCGTCGCGCAGCAGCGACGAGATGCGCTCCAGCTGATCCACGTCGTCATCGAGGCACGCGATTCGCAGTCCGCCCGCATCCTGGGTCGATGCATGGGCGGCCGGCGCAGTGTCCGCCACTTCCGGTCCCGACACTTCCACTCCGTCTAGCGCTTGACCAGCGCGTCGCGGATTTCCTGCAGCAGCACTTCCTGGCGCGGCGGCGGTGCGTCCGCGGCCGGGGCCGGCGGCTTCTTCAGCTTGTTGATCCCCTTGATCGCCACGAAGATCACGAACGCAATGATCAAAAAGTCGAACACCGTCTGCAAAAACGCTCCGTACTTCAACAGCACCGGCGCCCCCTTCGGATCCGTCCCAAGCACCAATGCCAGGTCGCTGAAGTTGATCCCCCCGATCATCAGCCCCAGCGGCGGCATGATCACATCCCCCACCAGCGAGGAGACAATCTTCCCGAACGCCGCTCCCACGATCACGCCCACCGCCAGGTCGATCACGTTGCCCTTCATCGCAAATTCTTTGAATTCACTTCCAATGCTCATGTCCTCATCCCCTCGTCTGTGATGCTTGAATTGCGCTCATCCGTCCTGCCGACCCTCTGCCCGGCCGCTCCTCAGGCCTTCGGCACGACGCCTTGCGGCGTGAGCTTGTCGACCACCTGCGGCAGCACCTGCGACAGCTTCTGCGCCAAGTCCTGCGGGTTCATCCCAAACTTCGCCGCCAGCCCCGCGATCACCTCCGGACCAAACGCCGCATGCACCTGATCCGCCGTGATCCCCTGGTTCGCTCCCGTCCCCACCCACGACTTGACCGTGTTCCCCAAGCCCTGCTGCTCCAGCTGCGAGACGATCCCCTGCACCCCGCCGTGCTTCTCGATCAGCCCGTTGACCACGCTGACCATCTCCCCCCCGACCACCCCGCCCAGTATCCCGTCCAGTAATCCCATCTGCGTCCCCTTCCCCTCAGGTTTCCCTGTGATTAAAACGAATACACCAGATTCAGCGTCTCCAGCCGGTCCAGCTTCTGCAGCCCGGGCGGCGGATTGGTGTTGTATTGCAGCGCGTAGGCCACCGACAACGCCAGCTTCGCCGATACCTTCACCCCCAGCGCCAGCGCATTCGTCGCCAGCGTGTCCTGCGAGCCGCTCTCCACCAGCAGCTTGTCCGTCAGCGTCGTCGTCGAGCTCAGCGCCTGCGAGTAATTCACCCCCAGCGTCCCAATCGCCTCCCCCTCCTTCGCCTGCAGCTGCCGCCCAATCACTTCCCCGTCCGGCGCCTTCGTCAGATCCTCCGGCCGCAGCTCCTTGTAGCCCACGCCCACCTGCACGTCCAGCGTCGTCGCCTTCGTGTCAAACACCTTGTACCCAACCCCCGTCGTCACGCTCGCCTGATAATCAAATCCGTTGAACAGGTCGTGCTGGTAGCGCAGCCCCCCAAACGCGTACACCTCCTGCGTCAGCGCATAATTCGTCTGCCACGTCGTGTCCCAACGCTCCGCCGACACGATCCCCGCACTCTGCCCGTACAGCCCCCCCAGGTGAAACGCATGCTGCCACGGCCCGTCCAGGTACCCCGCATCCAGCGCCGCGTTCGCCGACTTCGCCTCCGCGTTGCCCTGCGAGGATAAATACCCCGCCTGTCCCTTGCCCGTCCATTCCTGCTGCGGCGGCGGCGGCGCCGCCGCATCCTCGCACCATCCCGCCACCGGTATCAGCGCACACAGCGCCGCCGTCATCGCTCCAATGTTCATTCGCTTGATCCTTGCTCGATTGATTGGATTGAAGGGGCGCGCCGCGGTCCGTCTCGGCGCCGCCCCCCGATCAGACCTTACTTGCCGCAGGCCTTCCCATGGTCCGCATGATTGCCCTTGGCAATCGCATCCGACTCGCTCATGTACTCACCGCTCTTCGTCTTCCCGTACCAGCGGTCCGTCGGACAGTGATACACCTTCGAGCTGCTGTTCACCCACACCAGTCCAGGACCGCCTCCGGGCGCCGCCGTCGCCGAAGGTCCGCTCGACTTCGTCCCGCTCGAGGACTTCGTCGACGCCGCGGGTGCCGCCGCAGCCACTGGCGCTGCCGCCGCCGCAGGCGCGGGCGCCGACGCTGCCGGGGCTGCCGCCGCTGCCGCGGGCGCCGCCGCGCTGCCGCTCGGGCCCGCCGCTCCGTACCAGCTCTGCACCCCGTGATGGCCCCGGCACGCTCCCTGCTTCGTCGCCCCCGTCCAATAGCTCCCGTCCTTGCACTGCCCCGTCGATCCGGCCGGCGCCCCAGACGGCGCCTGCGCCAGACTCGCCGTCCCCAGTAACAACCCGGCCGCCGCCGTTATCAGTTTGATGCTGCGAAACATGATCCACTCCTAGGATTGTGATGTTGGGCTCGCGTGCGAGTCCGAAGCCGGAAGCTTGGCAGTTAACGAGGCGGTCGACTGTAAAACACTGTCAAACACGCAAGCCCATACAGGGCCTCGCGCCGATCGTCCGGTGCGCGGCATTACACTCCTTTACAGTCTCGGGCCCGCCCCCGCGCCAGACTCGCGGCATAAGAATTACAGGAACGACGCAGGTGATATTGCCGAAGCTACTGTGGGGCGAAGTCGCGAGGCAGGACTTCGCGCGCCACGTCGAGACCCTGATCGAGAAGAACGGCGGACCGGAGGGGGTCTCTCAGCGCATGCGTGAACTCGGCATGGGCAGAGTGGCGCAGTCGTGGATGATGCAGGGCCCGTTCGAACCCATCACCGGATCACAATTGCACGAATTGTTCGGCACGGGCGTGCTTCGGGCGCTGGCCGCCAAGCTCGACATGCAGCCGCGCGACCTGGTGCGCCAGCTGTCCCAGGTGCTTGGGCCTTCCATGGCCCGGCTCGCGTCGGGCAAGAAATATCATTGAGTCCCGCCGGACGGCGGCACCTTAGCCTCCCCCCGAGTTCGGTGCGCGGAACCTTCCCGCAGGCGTGATAATCTCGGCGGCGGTCAGGCGGCGCCGTGTCACGGCGGTCGCGCTCTTCGAAAGGGAGGGTCATGATGGATCTTGGAATTGCGGGACGAAAGGCCATCGTGTGCGCATCGAGCCGCGGCCTCGGACGGGGTTGCGCCATGGCGCTCGCCCGGGCGGGCGTATCGCTGGTGATCAACGGGCGGGACCGCGAATCGCTGGGGAGGAGCGCGGAGGACATCAGGCGCGCCACCGGCGCCGAGGTGACGCCGGTGACCGGCGACATCTCGACCGCCGAAGGGCAGGCGCTCGTGCTTGCGGCCTGCCCGGCGCCCGACATCTTGATCAACAACAACGGCGGCCCGCCGTTTCGCAACTTCCGGGAACTGGACCGGCAGGCGATGCTGGCCGGCGTGACCATGAACATGGTGACGCCCATCGAGCTCATCCAGAAGGTGATCGACGGCATGGCGGCGCGCGGCTTCGGAAGAATCGTCAACATCACCTCGATCAGCGTCAAGATGCCGCTCGGCGGCCTGGACCTGTCGAGCGGTGCCAGAGCCGGCCTCACCGCGTTCGTCGCGGGCGTCGCGCGCAGCGTCGCCGCCAAGAACGTGACCATCAACAATCTGCTTCCGGGCAGCGTCGAAACTGACCGGCTGCGGGCCGGAATCCGCTCCGCGGCGAAGAATGAAGGCGTGGCCGAATCCGAGATCGAGCGCCGGTCGCTCGCCGAGATTCCGGCGCGGCGCTTCGGCACGCCCGAGGAATTCGGCGAAGTCTGCGCATTTTTATGCAGCGTGCATGCCGCCTATATGACCGGCCAGAACGTCCTCCTCGACGGAGGCGCCTACCCCGCCGCCTTCTAGGACGCCGCCTTTTAGGACGCCGCCCGCAGTGCGCCGAGCCGGCGTCCCGGAGCTATGTCCTCGATCGAGGTCACCAGCTCGATGAGGGACGGGCCGTCATGGGCGCGCGCCGCGGCCAGCGCGGCGGAAAAATCCGCGGTCGCCGTGACGCGCCATGCCTCGAGACCGAAGGCCCCTGCGAGCGCCACGAAATCCGGATTCACGAGTGCCGTCGCGATCTGCCGCCCCGGAAAGCGCATCTCCTGGTGCATCCGGATGGTCCCGAAGCAGGCGTTGTTCACCACCAAGAACACGATTTTCAATTTGAGCGCCGCCGCGGTCGCGAGCTCCTGAGAGGACATGAGGAAGCAGCCGTCTCCGGCGACGCAAATGACCTCGCGATCCGGATGGGTGAGCTTCGCTGCGATCGCGGCCGGCACCGCGTAACCCATCGCGCCGCTCCCGGGGGCGACCTGCGTCGGATAGGTGTCGTGCGAATAGAAGCGATGCAGCCAGGCGGCGTAGTTGCCGGCACCGTTCGCGATCAGTGCCGAGTCCGGGAGCTTGGCGCGAAGTTCACGAAAGACCAGCGAGAGGTTCACCGAACCGGTGACCGTCACCGGTTCCATGAAGGCCGACTGATCGGCGCGCGCGGCGCCGGTCCAACCGGCCCACGGCGCAGGACCCGCCGGTGCTTGCCGCGCGAGTTCCGCCGCCAGCGCACCCGGCGGCGCCTGCACGGCCATTTGCGCAGGAAATACCGCGGACAGGCTTTGCGGGTCGACGAGCACGTGGATTAGGCGGTTGCCCGTGTCCGCGCGATCCAGCCATTGATAGCCGCCCGTCTCGACGTCCCCCAAAGCCGCGCCCAGCGCGAGGATGGCATCCGCTTCCCGAAGGCGTTTCAGCAAGGCGGGGTTGGCGCCGAAGCCCAATTCGCCCGCATAGCAGGCATGACGATTGGGAAAAAGATCCTTGCGCCGGAAACCGGTGGCGACCGGGAGGTCCCAAGCCTCGGCAAGGCGCTGCACGGCGGCTACGCCCGCCGCGGTCCACTGACTGCCCCCGAGCCACAGCAACGGCCTGCGCGCCGACTTCAGGCGCGCTGCAACCGCGGCGACGTCCTCGGCGCCGGCGCCGTACCGGGGTGGCCCGGGAACGGCCGCGGACGGCGCGGAGCACGGCTCTCCGAGCACATCCTCCGGCAGACCGACGACCACGGGGCCCGGCCGCCCCGTCGTCGCCAGCTGGAACGCGCGGTCAACGAGCTCGCCGGCGCGGTTGGCCACATCGATGCGCACCACTCCCTTCGCGAGGTCGGCAAAGGTTTGCCCCAGGTCGACCTCCTGAAAAGCGCGCCGCCAGCGGTCCTCGCGCGAGATCTCGCCCACGAAGAGCACCATGGGCGTGGCATCTTGCTGTGCCGTATGCACACCGATGGAGGCGTGCGCGAGACCGGGTCCCCGGGTGACGAAGGCGACGCCGGTCCGGCCGCTGAGCTTGGCGGCCGCCTCGGCCATGTTGGCCGCCGCGGCCTCGTGCCGGCAGGTGACCACGTCGAGCGCGTCACGCGCGCCGTACAGCGCATCGAGGACGTCCAGGTAGCTTTCGCCGGCCACCGTGAACACGTGCCGCGTGCCGTGCGCACGCAGCCGTTCGACGATCGCATCGGCAACGCGCGGCATGGTCATCGTGCACCCGCCTTCGGATTCATGGCTGCGCGGCTCCCAGCTTGCGCGCCAGGAAATTCACCGTCGCTTCGTCCACCTTTGCCCAGGTCGCGTGACGCAGGAATCCATGGATCTCGTTGGGGATCACCAGTTCCTCGAAAGCCACCTGCCGCGCTTCCAGGCGGCGGGCGATGTCGACCGTCTGCTGAAACGGCACGTTGCGATCGTCGTCGCCCTGGATCAGCAGGACCGGCGACTTCCAGCTCTCCACGTCCGCGTCCGGAGAGGACTTGAAGGCGGTCTCCATCGCCTGTTCGCGGTCGCCCTTCTCGTAGCGGGCGGCGGGCTTGCCGAGCCAGTCGTCCATGAGCCGCGACCAGTCGTGCACACCGTGCAGATCCACGCCGGCCCGGAAGATATCGGAGTTGCGGGCGAGCGCGAGCGCCGTGAGGTAGCCGCCGTACGATCCGCCCCAGATGCCGATGCGCCTCGCATCTACGCTGGTCAATCCCTGCAGGAATTGCGCCCCCGCCAGTACGTCTTGATATTCCGAGGCCCCGGCGAATCCCGCATGCTCCGCCTGTTGGAAAGCGCGGCCGTAGCCGATCCCCAGCCGGTAATTGACGGACAACACCACGAAGCCGTGGGCCGCCAGAAACTGATTCACGGCGTAGGCGTTGCTGTAGTACTCCATGTAGTGCCAGCCGAGGAGCATCTGCCGGGGCGGACCGCCATGGACGAATATCACCCCGGGCTTCGATTCGTGCGGCTTGATCTCGCCGTTGTCGAACAACTGGCCGTGAACCAGAGTTCCATCGGCGGCGCGGAAAGTGACCTGTTTCGGCACCATGAGCTGGGAGGCGGGAAAATCGGCCGGCACAAGGCCGGCGGTCAGATTGATCCGCTTCGATCCGTCGGCATCCGCGATGATCACCGACGGCGGCGTCCGCGCATCCGCGGCGATGAAGGCGACCTTGTCCTCGCCCGCGCTGACCGGGGTCCATTCCAGGGATTCGCCGGAAGTAATCGGCGTCGACGCCCCGCCATCGATGCGTACGCGAAACACGTGCCGCCGGTCGTCATCTCCGGTCTTGCCGCCGGTATTGGCATCATAAAGCATGTATTGGTGGTCGCGGCTCTCCGCCACGTGTTCCGCCATGAAAGCGCCCGGCGTGAGCAGCGCCAGTTCCCCGCCCGCCGCCGGCACACCGTACAAGTGCTGCCAATCGGCGAGATAGGCCATGAACACGACCTTGTCCCCCACCCAATGCAGGTTGGCCTCCCCCTCGATGTCCGGATAGGAACCGGCCAGCGTATTCGGGCTCTGCCACAGCGCGCGCCCCGACCCGTCGGCGGCGGAGGCCGCCCAGACCGACCACGGATGCGGCGTCGGCGTGAGAATGGGCTCGGGCGCGCCGCCGTCGCCGGCACGCCGGGTGAACGCCACCGTATTTCCGTCGGGAGACCAGCGCGGCGACCCGTCATGGCTGGTGGATGGCGCGAGATAGACCAGGGGCGCGTTCTTCGCGGAATAGATCCCGATGAACGAGTGATCGCCGCGGTCGGACACGAAGGCGAGCCTCGCTCCGTCAGGCGACCAGCGCAGCTCGCTGTCCTTGCCGCGGTCGAAGAACAGGCGCTGCGGGTTGCCGCCGCCGAGCGGCACCGTCCAAACGTGAGCGTCCTTCACGAACGCGAGTTCCCCCCTCGCCGATAGCGCCGGCGCGTCGCCCTCGGCCAGTTTCTCGGGCGAGCCGCCCGCCAGCGGCGCGCTCCAGATCGTGGTGACCGGCTGCTCCACGGAGGAGCCGGGATCCGGAGCCAGGTTGCCCTCCGCGGGCCAGTTCGCATCATGGTCTCCGCCTCGGACGAACACCAGCCGGGTGCCGTCGGGGGAGAAGGTCAGCTGCGTGATCTCTTGTCCGTCGTCATCGCCGTAGTTCGTCAGCTTCACCGGCGCGAAAGCCGGACCGCGGGCGACCCACACGTTGCGCACGCCGTCGACGGTCTCGACCCAGCCGATCACGTCGGCGCGATCGGCCGCCGTGAGCTGGGCCGCATAGGGATAGTGGAGCACCTGCGCCAGCGAGAAAACCGCGCGCGGCGCGGCGCGCGCCCCGGACTGCGCCGCGAGAAGCGCGATGACCGCGCATGCAAGAAATCCGTGTCTGCTCATACGATGGAGTCTCCGTCTACCGGGTGCAACAGCCGTCCGGGGCGTAACTTTAAACGGTATCGCCCCCGCCGTGCTCGACAATGTTGCCCGCTTCGCCCCGCTGATCCGGGCGCCGCAGTGCTAAGATGCGCCGCCGAGTTCATTCGACCCCGAGGTACCGATGCCCGACTCATCAGCGCCCCCGCATCGAGATCCGGCGAGCGAGCCCCGGACCTCGCGGCGCAGGCTCCTCGCCGCGGCCGGCGCAGGCGCCGCGCTGCTCGCCGGCGGCGGTCGCAGCGCGGCTGCCGCGGCAGCTTCACCCGGCGCTCCTGCCTCGGCGGCCGGCGGGACCGCTGGATTGGCCTCCCTGACCGGCCATGCCGAGCCGATCTCCGCGGCGGAGCGCCGCACCCGCATAGCGCAGCTGCAAGAGCTGATGAGGCAGCAGAAGATCGGCGCATTCGTGACCGAGTCCGGCTCGACTCTCGAATATTTCACCGGCGTGCGCTGGCACCGGTCGGAGCGCACAACCGCCGCCGTCATCCCGGCGCGCGGCGCGGTGCTCATCGTGACGCCCGTCTTCGAAGAGCCCTCGGTGCGCGAGACGCTGCAGGTCGACGGCGACCTCCGATCCTGGAACGAACCGGACAATCCGTTCGAGACCATCGCGCAGGGACTCCGGGAGCGCGGCGTGGCGTCCGGGCCGATTGCCGTCGAACCGACGATTCGCTTCTTCATCGTCGACGGCCTTCGACGCGCCTCGAACGCGTACGACGTCGTGTCGGGCGAATCCCTGGTGCGGGCATGCCGGCTGGTCAAATCGCCCGCCGAAATCGCGCTGATGCAGACGGCCAGCGACGTCACGATCGCCGCGCTGCGCTTCGTGCATGCGCGGGTGGTCCGCGGCATGAACCCGGCGGACATCGCCGGCCTCATGGACGAAGCCACTTCCGCACTGGGCGGCGCGCCCGAATTCACCCTCGTGCTGCTCAACGAGGCGTCGGCCTATCCCCATGGATCGAAGCAGCCGCAGACGGTGCGCGACGGCTCGACCCTGCTCATGGACTGCGGATGCACGGTGCACGGGTATCAATCGGACATCTCGCGAACCTGGGTGTTCGGCGAACCGAGCCCGAAGCAGCGCAAGGTGTGGAACACCGTGAAACGCGGACAGGAAATTGCGCTGGAGACGGCGAAATTAGGCGTCCCGGTGGGTTCCATCGACGATGCCGTGCGCCGCTACTACGAAGGCGAGGGCTGGGGCCCGGGCTACAAGCTGCCGGGCCTCTC
Source organism: uncultured Gammaproteobacteria bacterium (assembly GCA_963707765.1). Lineage (GTDB taxonomy): Bacteria > Pseudomonadota > Gammaproteobacteria > Steroidobacterales > Steroidobacteraceae > Bog-1198. The sequence goes on from CAVPQZ010000004.1 coordinate 692,377, forward strand.
GCATCGCACGGGCCACGGAATCGGCCTGGACGGCCATGAGCCGCCCTATCTGGTGCATGGTGACTCGACGCCTCTGCGCGCCGGCATGTGCTTCTCGGATGAGCCGGGAATCTACATTCCCGGGGAATTCGGGGTACGCCTGGAGGATTGCTGGTACATGACGGCAACCGGTCCGAAAACCTTCACGCCGCTCGCCAAATCACTGGATGAACCCGTATGAGCGCCTACGCCGCGCCCGCCGCGGACCGCTGCGGAACTGCCGCCGGGTTGACCTCGGCCGGTTCGTAACCCAAGACGGGCGCCAGCCAGCGCTCCACCTGCGCCAGCCGCAGGCCCTTGCGGCGGGCGTAATTCTCGACCTGGTCCCGGTCGATCTTGCCCACCCCGAAATAGTGGGACTGCGGATGCGAGAAGTAGAATCCGCTGACCGCGGCGGTCGGATACATGGCGAACGATTCGGTGAGACGGATTCCCGCCGCGTTCTCGGCATCGAGCAGATTCCAAAGCGCGGTCTTCTCGGTGTGGTCCGGACACGCGGGATATCCCGGCGCCGGACGGATTCCCCGATAGGCCTCGCGAATCAGATCGTCCCCGGCCAGCTGCTCGTCCGCCGCGTAGCCCCAGAATTCGCGCCTCGCGCGCTCGTGCATCCGCTCGGCGAGCGCCTCGGCCAGCCGGTCCGCCAGCGCCTTGAGAAGGATGCTGCTGTAGTCGTCATGGGCGGCCTCGAATCTCGCCACATGCGTCTCGATACCGATGCCGGCGGTGACGGCGAACGCGCCGATATAGTCGGCGCGCCCGCTCGAACGGGGCGCCGTGAAGTCGGCGAGACACAGCTGGGCCTGGCCGTCCGGCTTCGATTTCTGCTGGCGCAGATGATGCAGGCGGCAAATCGGCGCCGAACGCGCCTCATCGGCGTAGACCTCGATGTCGTCGCCGCTCGAGTTGGCCGGAAAGAATCCGACGGCGGCCCGCGCCCGCAGCCATTTCCCGGCCACCAGGGCGTCAAGCATGCCTCTCGCGTCCGCATACAGCGACGACGCCGCGTCGCCGACCACGGGGTCCGTGAGAAGATCCGGAAATTTCCCCGCGAACTCCCATGCGTTGAAGAACGGCATCCAGTCGATGTACGGCACGAGTTCCTCGAGCGGATAGTCCTCGAAGCTGCGGACCCCCAGGAGGCGCGGAACCGGCGGGACGTACGAGTCCCAGTCGATCTTGAATTTCCGGGCGCGGGCCTCCTCCAGGCCAAGCCGCGGCGCCTTCAGGCTCTTGTTACGGTGCTGCTCGCGGCGCCGCTCATGCTCGGCCTTCACGCCCGCCACGTAGGTGTCGCGGGTGTCGGCGGTCGCGAGCTGCTGGCAGACCCCGACCGATCTCGAGGCATCCTTGACGTAGATGACCGCCCCCGCGTATTGGGGATCGATCTTGACGGCCGTGTGAGCCGGTGACGTGGTTGCGCCGCCGATCAGCAGCGGTTGCGTGTACCCGAGGCGCTGCATTTCCCTCGCCACGTGAACCATCTCGTCGAGCGAAGGGGTGATGAGACCGGACAACCCGATGAGATTCGCACCCTCCCGGGTGGCTGTCTCGAGAATCCTCTCGCACGAGACCATCACCCCGAGATCCACCACCTCGAAGTTGTTGCACTGGAGCACCACGCCGACGATGTTCTTGCCGATATCGTGCACGTCGCCCTTGACCGTGGCCATGACCACCTTGCCGTTGGAACGCACGGCGCCGGATTTCTCCCGTTCGATGTGGGGAATCAGCGCCGATACGGCCTTCTTCATGACCCGCGCCGACTTGACCACTTGGGGCAGGAACATCTTGCCCGAGCCGAACAGGTCGCCCACCACGTTCATCCCGTCCATGAGGGGCCCCTCGATCACGTCGAGCGGCCGCTTGGACTGCAGCCGGGCCTCTTCGGTATCCGCGAGCACGAACTCGTCCAGTCCCTTCACTAGCGCATGCTGCAATCTCTGCCCTACCGGGAGATTGCGCCACTCCAGGTCGTCGCCCCGTTTGGCGGAGCCGCCGCCCTTGAACCGCTCCGCGATCTCCAGGAGCCTCTCGGTCGCATCCTCGCGCCGCGCGAGGATGACGTCCTCCACCCGCTCGCGCAGATCGGACGGAATGTCCTCGTAGATCGCGAGCTGCCCGGCGTTGACGATTCCCATGGTCAAGCCCGCGCGGATCGCGTGGTACAGGAACACGGAATGCATCGCCTCCCTCACCGGCTCGTTGCCGCGGAACGAGAACGACACGTTGCTCACGCCGCCGCTCACGTGCACCGCGGGCATGCACCGCTTGATCGCTGCCGTGGCCTCGATGAAATCCAGGCTGTAGCGGTTGTGCTCTTCGATGCCGGTGGCCACCGCGAAGATGTTCGGGTCGAAAATGACGTCTTCCGGGGGAAAATTCAGCGTGCGGGTGAGAAGACCATAGGCGCGCTCGCAGATCGCCACCTTGCGGGCGACGGTGTCGGCCTGGCCGCGCTCGTCGAATGCCATGACCACGACCGCCGCCCCGTAGCGTAGGCACGCGCGCGCGCATTTGAGAAACGCCTCCTCGCCCTCCTTCAGGCTGATCGAATTCACGATCGGCTTGCCTTGGATGCACTTCAAGCCCGCCTCGATCACCGACCATTTCGACGAATCGATCATCACCGGCACCCGTGCGATGTCCGGCTCACCCGCGATGAGATTCAAGAACCGCGTCATCGCCGCCTGGGAATCCAGCATGCCCTCGTCCATGTTGACGTCGATGACTTGGGCGCCGTTCGCCACCTGCTGGAGCGCGATGTCGACCGCCGCCGCGTAGTCGCCCTCCTCGACCAGCTTGCGGAATTTCGCCGAGCCGGTGACGTTGGTGCGTTCCCCCACGTTCACGAAGAGGCTGGTGCGGTCGATGGTCAGCGGTTCCAGCCCGCTCAATCGGCAGGCGGGCGCAATTGCCGGGACGGCGCGGGGCGGCAGGTCGGCCACGGCGCGTGCGACGGCCTCGATGTGCGCCGGCGTGGTGCCGCAACAGCCCCCCACCATGTTGAGGAATCCGCTCTGCGCGAACTCCTGCAGCGTGGCGGCGGTCTCGGCCGGCGTCTCGTCGTATTCGCCGAAGGCGTTCGGCAGTCCTGCGTTCGGATAGGCGCAGACGCAGGTGTCCGCGACCCGGGCCAGTTCCTCCACGTAGGGGCGCAGCTGCTTCGCGCCCAGCGCGCAGTTGAGGCCGATAACGGCAGGCCGCGCGTGACGCACGGAATTCCAGAACGCCTCCGTCGTCTGTCCCGACAGGGTGCGGCCCGATGCGTCCGTGATGGTGCCGGAGACGACGATGGGCAATTCGACCCCCGCCTCGTCCATTGCGCCCCGCACTGCGTACAGTGCCGCCTTGGCATTCAGCGTGTCGAATACCGTCTCGATCAGGAAGAGGTCGATGCCGCCCTCGATGAGCGCCCTCGCCGCCAGCGCGTAACCCTCGGCCAACTCGTCGAAGGTGATGTTGCGAAAGCCCGGATCGTTCACGTCCGGGGACAGCGAGGCGGTCCTTCCCGTGGGCCCGAGCACACCGGCGACGTAGCGCGGGCGGCCGCTGGCTTCGCCCACGTCGTCGGCCGCGCGGCGGGCCACCTGCGCGGCCGCCAGATTCAATTCCCCGGCCAGCTTCTCCATTCGATAGTCGGACTGCGACGCCGGCGTCGAGTTGAAGGTGTTGGTGGAAATCACGTCCGCACCGGCCCGCAGGTATTCCCGATGGATGTCGCCGATGATCCGCGGCTGTGTGATGGACAGCAGATCGTTGTTGCCGCGCAGATCGCCGCGCCAATCGGCGAATCGCGTACCGCGAAAATCCGCCTCGCTCAAACGATGCCGCTGGATCATGGTCCCCATGGCACCGTCGAGGATCACGATGCGCCGCCGCAGCAGCGCCATGAAAGACTCGGACCGCGCCGGGAACTCCATCGCATCCATTCAGGCCACCTCTGCCCGATCGGCGGCCATCCCCGCCCCGGCGGTCCCCGTCGCAGAGCCGGCCCGTGACTTGGGCTGGCGCGGGCGCAAACCCAGCGCATGGCAGATGGCATAGGTGAGTTCGGCGCGATTCAACGTATAGAAATGAAATTCCGTCACGCCGTGCTCCTGCAGACGATGCACCTGCTCGATCGCGACGTGCGCCGCAATCAACCGGCGCGTCTCTGCATCATCGTCCAAGCCGTCGAAGCGCCGGTCGAGCCATTCCGGGATGCTGGCGCCGCATCGGTCGGCAAAGCGCCGCAGCTGGGGGAAACGCGTGATGGGAAGAATCCCGGGCACGATGTTGATGTCGATTCCCGCCGCCCGGCAACGGTCGCGATAACGCAGATACGCGTCGGTATCGAAAAAGAACTGGGTGATCGCACGGCCGGCGCCCGCATCGATCTTGCGCTTCAGGTTCTCCACATCCGCCGCCACGCCGCCCGACTCCGGATGACCCTCCGGGTAGGCGGCCACCGAGATGTCGAAGGGCGCGATGGCTGCGAGGCCCCGTACGAGATCGGAGGCGTGCGCAAACGGGGAGTCCGCATGCCAGCCGCCGGCGCGCAAGTCCCTCCCTTCCGGCAGATCGCCGCGCAACGCCACGATGTTCCGGATGCCGTGCCGCCAATAGTCCTCGGCGATGCCGGTGACCTCCGCCACGGACGCCCCGATGCACGTCAGGTGCGGCGCCACGCACAGATCGCTTTCACGCAGCAGCCGCATGACGCATTCATGGGTTCGCGCCCGCGTTGAGCCGTCCGCGCCGTAGGTGACGGACACGAACTTCGGCTGCAGGGGCGCCAGGCGCGCGATCGCGTCCCACAGCTGCCGCCCCATGGCGTCGTCGCCGGGTGGAAAGAATTCGAACGACACCGTTACATCGCTCACTTTCGCCGTCCTCACAGGTCAGCCCATCTCGACCCTGAGGATGCAAGCAGCTAAGCTGTGACACAATCTCATTATCCTCATGGACTGGATGAATTCCGCTCATGGCGACCACGGCGCTGGAACTTCGGCATTTGGAGACCCTGCTGGCGCTGGCCGAGTGCGGCAGCCTGTCCAAGGCCGCAGCTCGGTTGTTTTTGACCCAATCCGCCCTGTCCCACCAGCTCAAGGCCCTGGAGAGCCATTTTGGCGCCGCGTTGGTGGAGAAAAATGTGCGGCCCCTGCGCTTTACCGCCATAGGCCAACGATTTCTGACCCTCGCCCGGGTGGTGCTGCCGCAGGTGGCGGAGGCGGCGCGCGACGTCGCGCGCCTCGCTCAGGGACATGCGGGCCCCTTGCGCGTTGCAGTGCAATGCCACAATTGCTTCGACTGGCTGATGCCGGCCATGGACTCCTACCGGTCGCTTTGGCCGGAAGTGGAACTCGACATCATCTCGGGTTTCGTCGTCGATCCTCTGCCGCTGCTTGAGCGCGGTGAGGCGGAGCTCGCCATCATCCACGACCGTCCGGAGCCGCATCCCAACGTGGTCTTCAGTCCCTTGTTTCGCTACGAGAGCGTGGCCTTGATGAGTCCGCGGCATCCACTCGCGGCCAAGCCATGGCTCGAAGCGGGGGACTTCGCGGCGGAAACGCTCATCACCTACCCGGTGCCCGACGACATGCTCGATGTCATGAAGCACTGCCTGACGGCTGCCGAGATCAATCCCAAGCGGCGCACCGCCGAGCTCACCGTCGCCATCCTGCAGCTGGTGGCGAGCGGCCGCGGAATTGCCGCCCTGCCCTCCTGGACCGTGGGCAATTACATCGAGCGCGGCTACGTGGTCTCGCGGCCCATCGGGCCGCACGGCTTGCGCTGCGAGTTGTATGCGGCCACTACCCAAGCGGGCGCCGAGGCGGCCTACATCCGGGAATTCGTGGCGCTCACGCGCTCGATGAGCTTGACCGAGCTGGCCGGTGTCACCGCCCTGTGACCTCGCGGCGCAAATGACCGAGCCGGCTTGGCGCTAGGCCGGCACCAGGGCCAGGACGCGCAGCGGGCTGCCGGAACCGTTCACGATCTTGAGCGGCGGCGCGATCACCACGGCGCCGGTCGCGGGCAGCTGATCGAGGTTCGTGAGACTGGCGAGCCCGAATCGGTTGGCGCCGTGCATGAGGGTGTGGCAGGGAAACATGGGGGTGAAAGTCGCCGCCTGGCCCGCATCGGTGCCGACGGTCTCCACGCCGACGCCCAGGATGTCTCGTTCGCGCGCCAGGAAAGGCACGCAATCAGGATGGAAGCCCGGCGTATGCGCCCCGTCGGCGCCGATGTTGAGAAACGCCTCCCCCGCCCGCTTGGACCAGTCGGTGCGAACCAACACCCAGGCGCGGCTCGGGATGCGGCCATGCCGGCTCTCCCACTCCTCGATCACGTCCTGCGTGAGCAGAAAATCCGCGCTGCCCGTCACCTGCCGCGAGACGTCGATGACGCAGGCCGGACCGATGAATCGCTCGACCGGAATATTGTGCGTGGCGTTGTCGGGATGATCCTTCCCGGTCACCCAATGAATCGGAGCGTCGAAGTGCGTCCCGGTATGTTCTCCGCAACTGATGTTGTTCCAGTACCAGGCGGGTCCGCGGGAGTCGTACCGGGAGATTTCTTCCAGGGAGAACGGTTTCGACGCCGCGAACTGCTCCGGCAGCCGGATCGTCTGCGTACAGGCGTCCAGCGGAACGGTGAGATCGACCACGCGGATGGCGCCGCGAATGATCCCGTCGACCAGGGTGGAAAGAATCTGTGCGTGGGTGCCCATGGGAATTCTCGTTGCGGGTGGCCAGTTTAGTGCTTTTCCCGCCGCATGGGGCGCACGAAATGTGCAGCTGTCTCGATGGCGCGGTCAGCCTCGGGCCTCGGAGCGAGGACCGTACGCGCCGCGCAGATCGCTCATTGCCGCAACGAAAGCCTCCACATCGTCGTCGTTGTTGTAGAAATGAAAGCTCGCCCTGACATTATCATCGCGGAACGACGTGACTATGTCACGCTTGCCGAGCTCGGCGACCAGGCCGGCGGCGTCGCGCGAAGGCACGGCGACGGTGGCGCCGCGGCATTCATCCGCCGATGGAGTGACGCTAGGCCATCCGATCTCCGCAAGCCGCCGCAGGCAGCGCCCGGTGAGCGCGTAATTGCGCTCCTGCACTGCGGGCATGCCCACTCGCAGCAGCATGCGTAGTCCGGCTTCGGAGGCGTAGCAATTCACCACGGGCGGCGTTCCCGCCTCGAAGCGGCGCGCATTCGGCGCCGGACGATTCGCCGTGATGTCCATGGCGCCGATGTCGGCCTGCGCGAACCATCCGCTGTTGGTTGGCACCAGCGCGCGCGCCAGGGCCTCCCGAACGTAGAGAAAGCCGATCCCTGCGGTGCCGAGCAGGTACTTGAGCATGCCTCCCACCGCGAAGTCCACGTCCAGGGCCTTCACGTCGACGTTGAGCGACCCGGCGGACTGATAGCAGTCGAGCAGCACCATTGCACCCTTCGCGCGCGCAATGCGCACGATGCCCGGAATGTCCAGCTTGGCGCCGTTGCGGAAACAGACGTGGGTGACGGCCACGAGCTGTGTCCGCTCGTCGATGGCGCTCTCGAAGTGGCGAAGCGGAATGCCGCCGCCCGCGTCGCGCGGTACGTGTACGACCCGCGCGCCGCGCGGCTCCTGCGCATGCCAGATCTGCGCGTTCGTGGGAAACTCGAAATCGCTGATGACGACCTTGTCGCGGCTGCCGGTGAACGCCAGGGAACTCGCCAGCGCATTGAGGCCGGCGGATACCGACGCGGTGACCGCGATCTCGTCGGGCAGCGCCCGCAGCAGGTTCGCCACCAGGGCGCGCACGGATTCGTTCTTCATCGCCCACGTGTCCCAGCTCGACCCCATCCGCAGACGGTCGTCCACATAGGCGTCGAAGGCGGCCTTCACCTCGTTCGCAAGGGCGCAGTACGACCCGGTGTTGAGGTAGGTCTTTCGCCGCAGAACCGGGAATTCCCCTCGCAGCGCCTCGAAGTCTGGTTCCATGGGTCACCGTCGCTCTGGATCAGCGGCATGCAGTATAGGCAATCTTGCGCATTTCGCATCGCAGACGCACGATGGAATGCACGGGATCGGGCATTTCGGGCTATTCTTCGCTTGGTGCCCGCGTAGCACCCGGGCGATCGGCCCGCAGTACACGTTCACCAACGGAGGGGGGAAAACACATGACAATCCTTCGCAATATTCATGCCTGCGCATGGTCCGCCGGACTCGCCGCCGCAGTGCTCGTGACCGCCCAAGCGGCACGCGCCGACGTGACGGTGGTCGAGGATACGACGATCAATGCAGCCATGGTAAAGATGCACACGAGCGCCACCGAGCGCACCACGCACGACAAGCAGCGCCGCGACAGCGACGGCAAGATGGACGGGATGCTGTCGATGCTGGTCGGATCCATGCGAACCGGCGACATCATCCGGCTCGATCGCGATCTCGAATGGCGGCTGGAACCCGACAAGAAGAAATATCTGGAAACCTCGTTTCCCACCCCTGAGCAGCGCGCGCTGGCGCAGCAGAAGATGCAGGAAACCCTGGAGAAGATGAAGCAATGCCCCGTCGGACCGGCGCAGTCCCAGCCGGCCGCAGACAGCGGCTGCGAGAAAACCGAGCCCAAGTTCAACGTCTCGAAGACCGACGACAGCGCCGTGATCGCGGGTTACACGGCCCGGAAGACCCTGATCTCCATGACCTACAGCTGCAAGGACGTCAAGACGGGCGACACCTGCGACTTCGTCGCCAGCAGCGAACTGTGGCTGTCCCAGGACCCGGTGGCGGGATACGACGAGAAGAGCGCCTTCGCGATGGAGCACGCCAAGAAGCTCGGACTCGACCAGATCTCCGGCGCCATGAAGGCGCAGGTTCAGATGGCGATGGCGCCCTACATGGATCAGCTGAAGCAGCTCTCCTCCCATGCCGGGGACCTCAAGGAGACCCCGCTGCGCACGGTGTTCGCGGTGAGCGTCGGCGGACCGCAGTGCTCGAAGGCCCGCAGCGGCGCGTCGGGAAGCGACTCGGGCTCCGGCAGCACCGTCGGCGATGCCGGCGCCGCGGCCGGACAGGCCGCGGCCGGTTCCTCGACCTCCGCCGCAACGTCGACCGCGGAGTCGAAGGCCGGACAGGTCGCCGGCAACGGCGTCGGCGGACAAATCCTGGGCAATGCGGCGGGTGCGTTCACCTCGAAGCTGCTCGGCGGTCTGATGAGCAAGAAATCCGACTCGAAACCGGCGGCCACTCCGGCGGCCGCGCCGGCGGCCGGCCCGAACATGATGACCCTCATGAGCATGCAGACCGAGGTCAAGTCTATCTCGACGGACGCGATCGACCCCGGCGTATTCGACCTGCCGCCAGGATGGCAGAAGATTGAACCCAAGCAGGGCAAGAGCGAGGAATTCCAATGCCCGAAAACCGGCACCTGAAGCGCTAGCGGCGGCCGCGCGCTTCGGCGCGCGGCCGGTCGGGCCCACGGCATCAGGGCACGAGGACAGCGGCGCCCTCGAATTTTCCCCGTCGCAGGTCCTCGAGTGCATCATTGGCCCGTTGCAGCGGATAGGGCGTGATGCGGGAGCGTATCCCGACCTGCGGCGCCAGCCGCAGGAACTCGACGCCGTCCTCGCGGGTCAGATTCGCCACGGACAGCAGTTCCCGCTCCTCCCACAGGATCCGGTAAGGGAAGCTCGGGATGTCGCTCATGTGGATTCCCGCGCATACCACGCGGCCGCCCTTGCGCACGGCCCGCAGCGCCGACGGCACCAGGCTGCCCACGGGCGCGAAGATGATGGCCGCGTCCAGGGACCTGGGCGGCATGTCCTCCGAACTGCCGGCCCACGCCGCGCCGAGGTCAAGCGCAAATTGGCGGCTCCTGTCGTCGCCGGGCCGCGCGAACGCAAACACGGAGCGCCCCTGCCATGTCGCGACCTGGGCAATGATGTGGGCGGCCGCGCCGAAGCCGTACAGCCCGAGGGCTCGCCCCTCGCCCGCGATCTTGAGCGACCGCCAACCGATGAGCCCGGCGCACAGCAGCGGCGCGAGGTCCCCGTCGGCCCCGGCTTCTCCCAGGCGAAAGGCAAATCGCGCATCGGCGACGGCCGCCGTTGCGTACCCGCCGTCGCGCGAGCAGCCCGTGAACAGCGGGTGATCGCACAGATTTTCGCGGTCCATCCGGCAGTAGGGGCAGGCCCCGCAGGTGTGTCCCAGCCACGGGATGCCGACGCGATCCCCGACGGCGAGATCGCCGACACCGGCGCCGAGCGCATCGACACGCCCGACGATCTCGTGCCCCGGAATGATGGGATAGGTCGCCTCCGGCAGTTCCCCATCCAGCACGTGCAGGTCCGTGCGGCATACCCCGCAGGCCAAGACCCTCACTCGAATCTCGCCCTCCGCCGGCCATGGGTCGGGCAGTTCCGTCCAAACGAGCGGGCCGCCGGCCGAGTTGAGCCGCATGGCGTGCATGAGATCCTTCCTCCCGATTTTCAAGGCGCCCAGGGGCGGTATCCGTCGGTCAGCGTATTCAAGAACGCGACGATCGCGGCGACGTCGCGCTCCCCGAGAGCCGGCGGGTCGCCCGCGCGGCGGCCGAAGGGCGCCGCCTGCTCCAGATTACCCCGATACTCCTGCGGAAGGTCGTCGAACGTGAGTGGGCCGCCCGGGCTGCGCGGGTACCATCGTTCCGGCCGGGTGTCGCGCTCGGCATAGAAGCGCACGACGTCCACGAGCCGGTGCAGCACCCCGTTGTGGAAGAAGACCTGCCGCAGCGCCGCGTTGCGCAAGCTGGGCGTGCGGAACAGGCCGCAATAGTCGGCGCGCGCGGCGAGGTCCTCGCGCAGCGGCCCGCACAGGCCCAGGTCGAAACGGCGCGGGTCGGCATTCGCCGGAATCGCGGAGTTGCGCGGAGCGCCGATTGCCGCGAAGCCGAAGTCCGTGAACTCTGGAAACGCGCCGTCGCGAACGGCGCTCGGGTGGCAGCGGGCGCAGTTGCCCCGCGCCGGGTCGTTGAATGCCGCGAGACCGTCGAGTTCCTGGTCGGTGAGCGACGCCTGGTGCCGGAGCCAGGCGTCGTACTTGCTGCTGTAGGGATAGAACTCCGCCGGATCCTGTTGATACGTCTCCAGGGCCAGCAGCACGGCCTGGAAGGCGAGCGGCGGATCGTCGAATACGTGCGCCCCGAAGGCGTGACGAAATTGCGCGGCGTGCGCGGATCGCCGAACGGCGGAGACGACGGCACCGGTGCTCGCATTCGCCATTTCGTACGGCGACAACAATGGCACTCGCGCCTGTTCATGCGCGGACGGCGACCGGCCGTCCCACGTGAGGCCCCCGGTCGGGCCTTGATCGGCCCCGGTCTCCTCGTCGAAGGCGTGCTCGCTCCAGGGTGGAACGCTCTGCAGGTACCGCAGCGAGGGGACCGCCCGCACCCCCGGGCGGCGCCCGTCCGCGCCACCTCGCCGAACCGGGGCGCCGTCCGGCGGCCCGAACGCGTGCGAGGGGCTGTGACAGCTGGCGCAGGCGATCCTCCCCGACGCCGACAAGGCGGGATCGCGAAACAGCGCGCGCCCGAGGGCGCTCATCTCGGCGGCCGAAGGCGTCTTCTCGAAGCGGGCCGTGTAGAAGGGAGGCGGAGCGGCGCCGGCGGTCAAACCGCCGGCGGCAGCCACGATGAGCAGTATGGCGGCCTTGTAGTGCACGGCTGGACGCCGATCTGCACTCAGTGCACGGACCCGCCGGCGTCGCCGGTCAGCGCGGGGTTGAACAATTGCGCCACATCGACCGCGTCGAATACGTAGCCGCGGTTGCAGAAATCGCAATGCACTTCGACCTTGCCCCGTTCGGCGATGATGGATCGGGTCTCGCTCTCGCCCAGCCCCTGCAGCATGCCGCTCACCCGCTCGCGCGAGCAACGGCAGCGGAAAAAGACCGGGGCAGCCTCGAACAGCCGCAGGTCGTCCTCGTTGAACAGCCGGTGCAGAATCTGTGCGTCGGACAGCGTCCGAAGCTCATCCGTCGTCAGCGTCGCGCCGATCAGCTGCACGCGGCGCCACGCGTCGTCGATCGACGCCGCGCTGGCCCCGTCGCCGCCCGGCAGCCGCTGCAGCAGCATTCCCGCGGCGCCGTTCTGGTCCGCGTACAGGCACAGGCGCGTCGGCAGCTGCTCGGAATTCTCGAAGTAGATCTGCAGCGAATCGGCCAGTCGACCACCGGCGATGGGCACGATTCCCTGGTAGCGCTGCGAGCCGTCGTCGGATTCCAGCGTCACGGTCAAATTACCGGAGCCCACCAGTGCGGCGAGGCCGCCGGCTGCGGCTGCGGCGACCTCGCCGCGGAAGCGCGCCAGCCCGCGCACTCCCAAGCCGCTCGTGCATTGCGCCAGCAGCAGGTGCACCGGCCCCTCTCCCTGCAGCTGCAGGGACAGGACTCCGTCGAACTTGACGGTGGCGGCCAGCAGGATCGCGGCTACCACCACTTCGCCGAGCGTCGTGCGGACCGCCTCGGGGTAGTCGCGATGCTCGATCAGCGCTCGCCAGGAGGCATCCAGGTGAACCAGGTGGCCGCGAATCGGATAGTGCTCGAATATGAATCGATGCAGGGAATCGTGATCATGCATCGGATCAACCGCCGAGCTTCGCCTTCAGCAGGTCGTTCAGCTGCGCCGGATTGGCCTTCCCGCCCATCGCCTTCATGACCTGGCCGACGAAGAAGCCGAACAGCTTGTCCTTGCCGGCGCGGTAGTCGGCAAGCTGCTTCGGATTCGCGGCGATCACCGAGTCGATCACGCTCTCGATGGCGCCCGAGTCGGTGATCTGTTTCAGGCCCTTGACCTCGATGATCTGGTCCGCGGACTTTCCCTCCGACCACATGGCCTCGAACACATCCTTGGCGATCTTGCCCGATATGGTCGCATCGACGATGCGGGAGAGCAGCCCTTTGAGGTCGGCGGGAAGCACCTTGGAGCGGGTGATGTCGAGGTTGTCGCGGTTGAGCGCACTCGACAGCTCGCCCATGACCCAGTTGGCCGCGAGCTTGGCGTGCGCGGTGCCGAGCTCGGCCAGCACGGCCTCGAAATACTCTCCGAGCTCGCGGCTCGCCGACAGCACGCCCGCGTCGTAGGCGGACAGGGCAAGGTCGTGCGCGAACCGCGCCGCCTTCTCGTCCGGCAGCTCCGGAAGGCTGCGGCGCACCTCGGCGATGAAGCTCTCCTCCACTTCCACCGGCAGCAGATCGGGATCCGGGAAGTAGCGATAATCGTTCGCTTCCTCCTTCGAGCGCATGGATCGCGTCTCGTCCTTGTCCGAATCGTACAGGCGGGTTTCCTGTACCACCTTGCCGCCGCTCTCGATGACCTCGACCTGGCGGGCAACCTCGTGCTGGATCGCCTTTTCGACGAACCGGAAGGAATTCAGGTTCTTGATCTCGGCGCGCGTTCCGAACTTCTCCTGCCCGCGCGGCCGCACGGACACGTTCGCATCGCACCGGAACGACCCCTCCTGCATGTTGCCGTCGCAGATCTCAAGGTAGCGCACCAGCGTGTGGATCTTCTTCATGTACGCGACCGCTTCCTTGGCCGACCGCATGTCCGGCTCGGACACGATCTCGAGCAGCGGCGTTCCCGCGCGGTTCAAGTCGATGCCGCTGGCGTTCGCGAGCCCCTCGTGCAGCGACTTGCCGGCGTCTTCCTCGAGATGCGCGCGCGTCACGCCGACGGTCTTCTGCGTGCCGTCCTCGAGCACGATCTGCAGCGAACCCCGGCTCACCACCGGAAGTTCGTATTGGCTGATCTGGTAGCCCTTCGGAAGATCCGGATAGAAATAATTCTTGCGCGCAAACACCGACCGCGGCGCGATGTGGGCGCCTATGGCCAGGCCGAACTTGACCGCCATGCGCACCGCCTCGGCATTGAGCACCGGCAGAACGCCGGGATACGCCAGATCCACCAGGTTCGCCTGGGTGTTGGGCGGGGCGCCGTAGGCCGTCGCGCTGCCTGAAAATATCTTCGAGCGCGTAGCGAGCTGCGCATGGATCTCGAGCCCGATCACCACTTCCCAGTCGGCCATTACCCGTACCCGCGCGGCGCTTGCCGGTGCCAATCGGTGCGCAACTGATACTGATGCGCGGCGTTCAGCAGCCTCGCCTCGTGGAAATGGGGCCCGATCAGCTGCAAGCCCATCGGCAGTCCGTCGACGAACCCGCACGGCAAAGACAGGCCGGGCAGCCCGGCGAGGTTCGCACCGATCGTGTAGATGTCGTTCAGGTACATGGTGATGGGGTCGTCGATCTTGGCACCGATGGCGAAGGCCGGGGTGGGCGTGGTCGGGCCGATCAGCACGTCGACTTCCGAGAACGCCTTGCGGAAGTCTTCGTTGATGAGACGCCGGACCTTTTGCGCCTTCAGATAATAAGCATCGAAATAGCCTGCCGACAACACGTACGTGCCGGTCATGATCCGCCGCTTGACCTCGGGGCCGAAACCCTCGCCGCGGGACCGGCGGTAGAGGTCGAGAAGATCCTTGGGGTTGTCGCAGCGATAGCCGTAGCGCACGCCGTCGAAGCGCGACAAATTCGACGAGCACTCGGCCGGCGCGACGACGTAATACGTGGGCACCGACAACGGCAGGTGAGGTAGGCTCACCTCCACCGTCGAGGCGCCGAGCGAGGAATAGACCTTCAGCGCATCGTGGATGAGCGCCGCATTGCGGGAGTCCAGGCCGTCGAAGAACTCGCGCAGCAGGCCGATGCGCAGACCGGTGAGCGGAGCGCCCAGAAGTTGCGGATAATCGGGCACGGGAGCGTCGATGCTGGTCGAATCCAGCGGATCGAATCCCGCCATGACCTGCAGCACCGCCGCCGCATCTTCCGCCGAGCGCGCGAGGACCCCCGCTTGATCGAGGCTCGAGGCGAACGCGATCATCCCGTAGCGCGACACCCGGCCATAAGTCGGCTTGATGCCCGTCACGCCCGTGAGCGCGGCCGGCTGGCGGATGGAACCGCCGGTATCAGTACCCGTCGTGTAGGGGGCCAGGCGGGCCGACATCGCCGCGGCCGAGCCGCCCGATGAACCGCCGGGAACCTTGTCGGTGTCCCAGGGATTTCTCACCGGACCGTAATAGCTGGTCTCGTTGGAGGATCCCATGGCGAACTCGTCCATGTTGGCCTTGCCCAGCATGACGCCGCCGGCCGCCCGCAGGCGGGCCACCACGGTGGCATCGTAGGGCGCGACGAAATTGTCGAGCATCCGCGAGCCGCAGCTGGTCCGCACGCCGTCGGTGCAAAAAATATCCTTGTGTATTAACGGTACGCCGAGCAGCGGACCGCGCTCGCCCCGGCCCAGCCGGCGATCCGCGGCCGCGGCCGCCGCGAGCGCCTCCTCCGCGGTCACGGTGATGAGCGCGTTCAACGCCGGATTGAAGCGCTCGATGCGCGCGAGAAAATGGCGCGTGAGCTCGACGCTCGAGCACCGGCCGGCGCCCAAGTGCAGGGCGAGTTCGCCTATGGACAGGTCGTGCATCGTCACGGGTATTCGCTGCGCCTTATTCGATGACCTTGGGAACGACGTACAAGCCGGCCTGCACGCCGGGTGCGTTCCGCTGGTACTTTTCGTGGTGGTCGGTCTCTGTGACCACGTCGGGGCGCAGGCGCTGGCGCTGGCCGTCCATCGGGTGGGCCATGGGCTCGACGTTGGCCGTGTCGGCGCGCGACAAATCGGCCACGAAGTCGACGATGCTGGACAAGCTGGTCACGTAGACCGGCATCTCCTGCTCGGTGATCGACAGGCGCGCAAGGAGCGCGATTTTTTCGACGTCTTGACGAGTTAGGCTCATATGGATGCGAAAAGTGCGCGCGAGTACGCAGTTTTGGCTGAATTCTATGATACACGTTGCCTTGTTATATGTCTTATCGGTTGTTACATTAGCCCAACTTTTTAAACCCTTTTTTTCACCAGAAAACACCCCATGTTCAAACGCCTTAGAGGTTATTTCTCCAATGACCTCTCGATCGATCTTGGTACCGCGAACACCCTGATCTACGTTCGCGAGCGCGGCATCGTACTCAACGAACCGTCGGTGGTTGCGGTGCAGGACGAGCCCACGCGGGGCGGCAAGATCATCGTCGCGGTGGGCGTCGAAGCGAAGAACATGTTGGGCCGGACCCCCGGACACATCACTGCGGTCCGGCCGATGAAGGACGGCGTCATCGCCGATTTCACGTACACCGAGAAGATGCTGCAATATTTCATCAAGAAGGTGCACGGCAACCGCTTCCTGAGCCCTAGCCCCCGTGTGCTGGTGTGCGTGCCCTTCGGCTCCACCCAGGTCGAACGGCGCGCGATCAAGGAGTCGGCCGAAGGCGCCGGCGCCCGCAGCGTCGACATCGTCCCCGAACCCATGGCGGCGGCGGTCGGCGCGGGTCTTCCGGTCCAGGAGGCGCGCGGCTCGATGGTGCTGGACATCGGCGGCGGCACGTCGGAAGTCGCGGTCATCTCGCTGAACGGCATCGTCTATGCGGCCAGCGTCCGGATCGGCGGCGACAAGTTCGACGAAGCCATCACCAATTACGTCCGCCGCAATTACGGGATTCTCATCGGCGAAGCGACCGCCGAACGCATCAAGCTGGAAATCGGCTCGGCCTATCCCGGGCAGCAGGTGCGCGAGATTTCCGTCAAGGGACGCAATCTGTCCGAGGGCGTGCCCCGGAGCTTCACCCTGAATTCGAACGAGATTCTCGAAGCGCTGCAGGAGCCCCTGCAGGGCATCGTCGGCGCCGTGAAGCAGGCGCTCGAACAGACCCCGCCGGAACTCGGCGCGGACGTCGCGGAACGCGGCATCGTGCTCACCGGCGGCGGCGCGCTGCTGCGGGATGTCGACAAATTGCTCATGGAGGAAACCGGTTTGCCCGTGGTGGTGGCGGACGATCCCCTCACGTGTGTGGCGCGGGGCGGGGGCCGGATCCTCGAACTCACCGAGGAACATGGACCGGGCATCTTCGGACTGGAGTAATGCAAGCGACTAGGGAAGCGCGGCCCCCCCATGGTCGCATTCCGTAACACCGATGCTGCGGGGCGCACGTCGGGGCTGCTGCTCCGCTGCGTGCTGTATTCGCTGCTCGCGCTGGGACTCATCGTCTTCGACAAGCGCTACGACCATCTCGGCGAGATCCGCCGCTTCCTGTCGGTGGTCGCCTATCCCGTGCAGGTCGCGGTCGCCAGTCCCTTCGAGGGCTGGCACTGGCTGCGCGAGAGCGTATCCTCGCGCGACGCGCTGCGGGCCGACAAGGCCCGGCTGGAGGCCGAACTTCGGGTCGCGAACTTCCGGCTGCAGCGCTACGAGGCGCTCGAGGCCGAGACCCAACGGCTGCGCGCACTGCGGGCCAACACCTCGGGATTTGCCGAGCGCTTCCTCATCGGCGATATCATGGACCTGGACCTCGACGCCTTTCGCGAGCGCGTCCTGGTCGACAAGGGCGCGCGCGACGGCGTGTTCGTGGGCCAGGCCGTGCTCGACGCAGGAGGCGTATTCGGGCAGGTCGCCCGCGTCGAGCAGCTGACCAGCGAGGTGATTCTGCTGAGCGATGCCTCCCACGCCATCCCGGTGCAGATCAACCGCAACGGCCTGCGCACCATCGCCGTCGGCACGGGCGACATGGGTCATCTGAAACTGCCCTACCTGTCGACCAGTGCGGACGTGATCACGGGCGATCTCCTGGTCACCTCTGGACTCGGCGGCGGATTTCCGGCGGGTTACCCCGTGGGCACCGTAACCGAGGTCCGGCGCGACCCGGCCCAATCGCTGGCCGACGTCGTGGTCCGGCCGGCGGCCGCACTGGACCGGGCTCGCGAACTGATGTTCGTGTGGCTGAAGCCCGAGGCGCAGCCGCTCGCGGACAGCCCCGCGCCGAAGGCCCTTGCCGCCCCGGCGGCCGGCGCGGCCAAGGCGGCGGTGCCGCCCAAAGCCGCCGCGGCGTCCAAACCCAAGGGGGCGCCCGACCCATGATGCGCGACGAGCCGGTTCGGCGGTTGCCCATGGCCTTGTCGGCTCTGGTCGCGCTCGCCCTATCGGTGCTGCCGCTTCCCGCGGCCGTCGACGCCTTCCGGCCGGATTTTCTGGTGCTGGTGGTGTTCTACTGGTCCATCGAGTCGCCGCGCGCCGGGGGACTCGCGCTCGCATTCCTGGCGGGGCTTTCGCTGGACGTGATCCACGGCGTCGTGCTGGGACAGCATGCGCTTGCGCTGACGCTGATGGCGGCCTGGGCCACCCATTTGCGCCTGCGGCTGCGGGTGTTCTCGCTGTTGTCGCAGTCGCTGACGATATTCGCCCTGCTGGCCGGCTATCAGTTCATTCTGTTCTGGGTGGACGGCGCCACGGGCAATCCCGTGACGGCATTCGGCCGCTGGCTCGCGCCCGTCATCGGCGGCCTGATTTGGCCGGTCCTGGCCGGGGCCTTGAGCCGCCTGCACGATCACTGACGAGGCAGACCATGCTGTACGACGAATTCTCGCCATCCCGCGCCCGCCGCACCTTGAACTTCGGCGGCCGAACCCTGCGCGCTTTGGGGCTAGACGGTCCCCTGACGGGCGTGCTCGCGATCATCGTCTGCATCGGCGTGTTGGTGGTCTACAGCGCGTCGGGGCAGAACGTGAAAATGGTGGAGCATCATTTGGGCAACATCGCCGTCGCCGTCGCCGCGCTGCTCGCGCTCGCCCGGCTCACCACCCCGCAATACCTGCGCCTGTTCGCGCCCTATGCTTACGCCATCGGCGTGATACTCCTCGCGGTGGTCGCGGTGAAGGGCCACGTCGGCAAGGGCGCGCAGCGCTGGCTGGACGTCGGATTCATGCGGTTTCAGCCCTCCGAGATCATGAAGCTCGCGGTGCCGATGCTGTGCGCCTGGTACATGCACGAACGGCCGCTGCCGCTCAGTTTCAAGGACCTCCTCATCATGGGTGTCATCATCGCCGTTCCCACGGCGATGATCGTGGTACAGCCCGACCTCGGCACCGCGCTGCTGATCGCCGCCTCCGGCCTCATCGTCATGCTGCTGGCCGGCCTGCAGATGGGGATCATCCTGACGTCGATCCCGCTGATCGGCGGCGCGGCCTGGGCGGGATGGCATTTCATCCACGAATACCAGCGGCAGCGCATCCTCACTTTCCTGAATCCGCAGAACGATCCGCTCGGCGCCGGCTACCACATCATCCAATCGCAGATCGCGATCGGCTCGGGCGGGGTCTTCGGCAAGGGCTACATGAACGGCAGCCAGGCCCAGCTGGAATTCCTGCCGGAGCGCTCCACCGACTTCATATTCGCCGTGATCGGCGAGGAGTTCGGGCTGCTCGGCCAGCTCCTGCTGATCGCGCTGTACGGCGTGGTCATCGGCCGCGCGCTGTACCTGGCCAACCAGGGCCAGGACACGTTCTCCCGCCTCACCGGCGGCGCCATCGCGCTCAGCTTCTTCGTCTATGTCTTCGTGAATTCGGGGATGGTGAGCGGCATCTTGCCGGTGGTCGGCGTGCCTCTTCCCTTGATCAGCTACGGCGGCACGTCCATGGTCACGCTGCTGGCGGGATTCGGCATCCTCATGTCGCTGCACTCGCACCGCAAGCTCATCGGGTCTTGACCGTGACCGCACGCCTGCGAAAGCCGCTGTCCGCCGCCCTCTGCCTGCTCTGCGCGGCGATGCGACCGGCCGCGGCGATCGACACCGGCCGGCCGGACGTGAAAGGATTCATCGAGCAGGTGTCCTCGCGCGATTCGCTCGACAAGCGGCAGCTGCGCAGGCTCCTGCGCGCCGCGAAGACCCAGCCCGCGATCATCGATGCCATGAACCGGCCCGCCGAGAAGGCGAAACCGTGGTTCGAATACCGCTCCATTTTCCTCACCGACCGGCGCATCCGCGAGGGCGGCGATTTCTGGCTCGCGCACCGCCAGCAGCTCGACCGTGCCAGCGTTCGTTCCGGCGTGGCGCCCGAGTACATCGCCGCCATCGTCGGCGTGGAAACATTCTACGGCCGCAGCACCGGTTCGTACCGCGTGATCGATTCGCTGGCGACGCTCGCGTTCGATTACCCGGCGCGCGCCCCGTTCTTCCGCGACGAGCTGGAACAATTCATCCTGCTGGCGCGCGACATGCGGTTCGATCCGCTGGCCGTGAAGGGCTCCTACGCCGGGGCCATGGGGGCGCCCCAGTTCATGCCGTCGAACTACCGCCGCTTCGGGGTCGACGCCGACGCGGACGGCCGCATCGACTTATGGGGCAACTGGTCCGACGTCTGCGCGAGTGTAGGCAATTACCTCAAGGAACACGGCTGGAATACCGGGGAGCCCGTGCTCAGCGAAGCCGCGGTGGATGCCGCCAAGGCTGCCGAGCTCGACGGCCGCAAGCTGGCCCTCGAGGAAACCGTCGAATCGCTCGAGGCCAAGGGCGTGAACCTCGAGAGCCTCCTCCCGCCGGAGGCCCCCGCCATGCTCATCGCGGCCGACGAACCCGACGGTATCCGCTGGCGTGTCGGCTACAATAATTTCTATGTCATCACCCGCTACAACCACAGTGCGCTGTACGCCATGGCCGTGTACGAACTCGCCGCGGCCCTGAAGCAGCGCGTCCTCGAGCTGGATGCCGCCGCTTCCGGCGCCGGCGCCGACCGGAACGGCACGGCGGCCGGGCCTTGAGAGCGCCGCGCCTGCGCTGGCTGCCGGGCGCGCTGGCCGCCGGCGCGCTCGCGGGGTGCTTCAGCGCGGCGCGGCGCGAGGAGGCCCCGCCGGCGCCCGCTCCGGCCCCGCCTCCGGCCGTTCAAGCAATTCCCGACGCGCAGCCTCGCGTCGAGCCGAAATCGCGCTACGGCAATCCGCCCTTCTACGAGGTGTTCGGAAAGCGCTACTACGTGCTCGCATCGAGCGCCAACTACGTGGAGCGCGGCGTGGCGTCGTGGTACGGCCCGGGCTTTCACAAGGAACGCACCTCAACCCGCGAGCCTTACGACATGTACGGTATGACCGCCGCCCACAAGACCCTGCCGCTGCCCGCGTACGCGCGGGTCACCAACCTGCAGAATGGGCGCAGCGTGGTGGTGCGCATCAACGATCGCGGCCCGTTCGTCGACAATCGGATCATCGACTTGTCCTACACCGCCGCATTGCGCCTCGACATGCTGCGCAACGGAACCGCCATGGTCGAAGTGCGCGCCATTGATCCTGCCGTCGGCGACACGGCGCTGCTGACGGCCGCTGCCGGCGTTCCTGCGCCCGCCTCGGCGCTGCCCGGGGGCGGCGCAGCGGGGACGGCCGTGGCCGGGGTTCCGGCCGCTGCCGCGGCGCCGCTCCCTCCCGCCGCGCAGACGCCTGCGGCGCGCGGTGCCCTGTTCGTGCAGGCGGGCGCCTTCGCCGACCCGGCCAATGCGCAGCGCCTGGCGGGCAAATTGCGCGGCGGCGGCTTCGGCACCATCTTCGTACGCGACGACACCATCGCGGGACGCCGGATGTATCGCGTGCGCATCGGCCCGGTTCCCGACGTGCCCGAGTTCGACCGCATCGTCGCCGCCCTGGCTCAAGCGGGCGTGCACGACGCGCATCTCGCGCTGGATTGAGTCGCGAGGCCGCTCCGGCGGCCTTCGCGAGCTATTGTCGCGGGTCAATCACCGGTAAACTTCACCGACATTTCTCCGAAGGTATCCGTCCATCATGTTCCGTCCCCTGGTCTGCTTGCTGCTATGCGCCGTGTTCGCGGCCGTTCCCGCCCGTGCCGATACGCCCCTGCCGA
This sequence comes from uncultured Gammaproteobacteria bacterium, assembly GCA_963707765.1. GTDB lineage: Bacteria > Pseudomonadota > Gammaproteobacteria > Steroidobacterales > Steroidobacteraceae > Bog-1198. Next base: position 714,137 of record CAVPQZ010000004.1, read on the forward strand.
CGCCGCCGAACGTGGATGCGCGTGCATTCACCCTGGTCGACTTCCACACCGGCAAAGTGCTCGCGTCGCGGGATCCGGCGGTGCGCCTGGAGCCGGCCAGCCTCACGAAATTGATGACGGCGTATATCGTCTTCGGGGAGCTGAAGGCGGGGAAACTCAAGCTCGACGAACCCGTGAACGTCAGCGAGCACGCCTGGCGGTCCGAGGGCTCGCGCACCTTCATCGAGCTCGGCAAGCCGGTCTCCGTGGAACTGCTGATCCTGGGCATGATCGTGCAGTCCGGCAACGACGCCACCATCGCCCTGGCGGAGCGCGTCGGCGGCACCGAAGATGCCTTCGTGCAGATGATGAACGAGTATGCCAAGCGCCTCGGGATGGCGGGCACGCACTATGAAAACAGCACGGGGCTGCCCTCGGCGCAGCATTACACGACGGCGCAGGACATGTCGCTGCTCGCGACCGCCGTGATCCGCGATTTTCCCGAGTACTACAAGTATTACTCGGTGCGCGAGTTCGAACACAACGGCATCAAGCAGCAAAACCGCAACGGCCTGCTGGGCCGCGACCCGAGCGTCGACGGCCTGAAGACGGGTCACACGGATTCGGCGGGCTTCTGTCTGGTGACCTCCGCGCTGCGGGATGGCATGCGGCTGGTCTCCGTGGTGCTGGGATCGACGAGCATGAAGGGGCGGGAAGATGCGAGCGCCGCGCTTCTGCAGTACGGCTTCACTTTCTTCGACACCAAGCTCGTCGTCAAGGGCGGAACGGCGCTCGGCTCGGCCAAGGTTTGGAAGGCGGCCGAGTCCCCGGTGGCCGTCGGCATCAGGGATGATTTCTACGTCACGGTCCCGCGCGGCCAGGCGAACGACATCAAGACGGCGGTGGACACGCTGCCGCGTCTCATTGCACCTCTGGGCATGGATGCGAACGCCGGACAGTTGCGCGTATTCTCGGGCAGTCAAACGCTGGCGACCATGCCCGTCCATCCGCTCAAGAGCGTCGCTTCAGGCAGCTGGTGGCGTCGGCTGATCGACACCATCCGGTTGTGGTTCTTGTGAGCGGGCCGCTGCCGGTCTGCCACCTGAACGGCAGTTACCCGCTGCTCGCCGACGCCAAGGTCTCGCCGCTCGACCGCGCATTCCTGTTCGGCGACGCGGTTTACGAAGTCATTCCCGTGCACGGCGGACGGCCGTTCAGGCTGCGCGAACATCTGGACCGGCTCAACCGGAGCCTCGCGGGCATCCGCATGACTGCGCCCCGGTCGCATGCCGAGTGGGCTGCGATGTGCTCACGATTGCTGGCGCAGGACGGGGCCCGGGAATCCTATATCTACATTCAAGTGACGCCGGGGATCCGAATTCGGCCGCAATCACGCGTGGCCGGAGGGCCTCCGCCCGACGGTGTTCGCCTATGTCACCGCGTCGGGTCCGGCGCCCGCGGCGCTGCTCGACCAAGGCGTGGCCGCCGTGACGGCGGCCGATACTCGCTGGGCGCGGCGCGACATCAAGTCGACCGCCCTCCTCGCCAATGTGCTGCTCAAGAAGCTCGCCACCGACGCCGGCGCATTCGAGACCATCATGATCGAGAACGGCGAGCTCACCGAAGGCTCGTCCACCTCGGTGCACGTGATTGCGGGCGGCGTCATCCATGCGCCGCCCAACGGCGACCACATCCTGCCCGGCACGACCCGCGATGTCGTGTGGGAACTCGCGGATCGCCTGCAGATCCCTCACTCCGCGGATCGCGTGCCCGAGAGCCGCCTGCGCTCGGCGGAGGAGATCTGGCTGAGCTTCGCCACGCGTGGCGTGATTGCGGTGACTTCGTTGGACGGCCGGCCCGTGGGATCGGGCCGGCCCGGTCCGCTGTTCCAGCGCATGAATGCGGCCTTCGCCGCCTATTTGGACGAGTTGTCGACCACTCCCGCACTATGAACACGCCGCGCAATACCGCCGACCAGGAGTATCCCGCCGACTTTCCCATCAAGGTGATGGGACGGCACGACAGCGGATTGCGCCCGGCCACTCAGGCGATCATCGAGCGCCATGCCGGCCCGATGGAGGAAGCGAACGTGCGCACCCGCACCAGCTCGGACGGCAACTTTCTGGCGCTCACCTACGTGATCCGCGCCTCCAGCCGCGAACAGCTCGACACCATCTATCGGGAGCTGACGGCCTGCAAGCTGGTGTTGATGGCGCTGTGATCCGGCGCGGTGTCCCCGCACGCAGGTTCCTCCCGGAAGCCGAGTTCTCGGATCAGCTGCGGCGCGAGCGCGCGAGCCACCGCGTTGAGGTCGGCCACCCCGCACAAATCCGCGAGCCGCGTGACCGGCAGGCCGCGATGGCCGCAGGGGTTGATCCGCCCGAACGGTTCGAGGTCGACGGCGACGTTGAGGGCCAGGCCGTGGTAGCTGGCCCCGCGGCGAATGCGCAAGCCGATGCTGGCGAGCTTGGCGCCGCCGACATAGACGCCCGGCGCCTCCCGCGACCCGGCCGCCTTGATTCCCAGGCCGGCGGCGTAGCCGATGACCGCATTCTCCAAGGCGATCACCAACTGCCGGATGCCGAGCCCCTGCCGCCGCAGGTCGATGAGCGGATAGATCACGAGTTGGCCGGGTCCGTGGTAGGTAACCTGCCCGCCGCGGTCGATTTGAACCACCGGAATATCGCCCGGGGACAACAGGTGCTCGCGGCTCGCGTTCAATCCCAGCGTGAATACGGGCGGATGCTCCACGATCCAGATTTCATCGGGGGTCGACGGCCCTCGCTGATCCGTGAAGCGCTGCATCGCCCGCCATGTCGGCTCGTAGGCGGCGAGTCCGAGGTGCCTGACCCGCGGTGAGCCCGGGTCCGTCAACGCGCCACCGCCGGCATCGCGGCGAGCTTTCCGTTGTCGAGTCCCGCATTGTTGCGCATCAACGCCCGCTCGGCGCGATAGCTGGACCGCACCAGCGGCCCCGAGACGCATTCGAGGAACCCCAGAGCGAGCGCCCACTCCCGGTACCGGTCGAATTCATCCGGCGTCACGAATCGCTCGATGGCGAGATGATTCGCCGTCGGCCGCAAATACTGCCCCAGGGTGAGGATATCCACCGCGGCCGCGCGCAGATCGGCGAGGGTGCGGCGAATTTCCTCCTCGGTTTCGCCCAACCCCAGCATGAGGCTGGTCTTGGTCAGCGCGGCCGGACGATGGACCTTCGCGTGCCGCAGGACGCGGATCGTCTGCAGATATCCGGCCCGCGGGTCGCGTACCGCATGCGTGAGGCGTTCGACGGTCTCCACGTTCTGCGCGAACACGTCCACTCCGGAGTCGAGAACGGTCTCTACGTCGGCGAGCACGCCTTGAAAGTCCGGGGTCAACGCCTCGACGGCCGTCTCGGGATTGCGCTGTTTGATGGCCCGGACCGCCGTGGCGTAGTGTGCCGCGCCGCCGTCGGGCAGGTCATCCCGATTCACGGACGTCAGCACCACGTATTTCAGCCGCATCAGCGCGACCGATCGCGCGACGTTCGCCGGCTCCTCGGGATCGAGCCACTGGCGCGGGTTGCCGGTGTCGACGGCGCAGAACCGGCAGGCGCGTGTGCACACGGCTCCCATTAACATAATGGTCGCGGTGCCCGCATTCCAGCATTCGCCGATGTTCGGACACTTCGCCTCCTCGCAGACCGTGCTCAAGCGGTGTTCCCGGACGATGCCCGCGACCTTGGCGAATTCGGCGCCGCTCGCCATGCGCGCCTTCAGCCACGGCGGCTTGCGCGCGGCCGCCGGGGGCGAGGCGGCGTGCTTGATGCCGTCCTTGATGGCCGTAAACCCGTGGGGCGTCGCGTACTTCTCGCCGCTCTTGGGCGTTGGCCGCTGCTCCGAAATCGGGATGCCTTTGAACGTCGACATGCGCCCGATTCTACCCCTGCTCGGCGTCCAGCGCGCGAAGGCGCTCCGGAGTTCCCACATCCTCCCACAGCCCCTCGTAGAGCTCGGCGCCGCAGCGCCCCGCCCTGATGGCGCGCATCAACAGGGGTTTCAAGGGGAACACGCCGTCGCTGCACCCGGCGAAGAACCGGGCATCGTATACCGCTATCCCCGAGAACGTGAACTGCTGCACCGCCTGCGCCAGGGCAAGACCGTCCTGCAGACCGAAATCGCCCGCCGGGTGGTGGGGTGGATTCGGCACCAGCACCAGGTGGGCGTCCTGCGCCGCGGCCAGGCGCAGGCGCTCGAAGGGATAGTCCGTCAGCACGTCGCCGTTGACGGCCACGAAGGGACCGGGGCCGAGAAGCGGCAGGGCGCGGAAGATGCCGCCGGCAGTTTCGAGTGCGCACGGCGACTCCTCGCTGTAGTGAATGCGGACTCCGTAGCGCGCCCCGTCGCCCAGGTACTCCCGGATCATCGATCCCAGCCAGGACACATTGACGACCAGGCGCAGGATGCCCGCTTTCGCCAGCGCTTCGACGTGGCGCTCGATCAAGGGCTTGCCGCGCACCCGCAGCAGCGGCTTCGGCACGGCGTCCGTCAGCGGCCGCATGCGCTCGCCGCGTCCGGCGGCCAGGATCATCGCCGCGCCCGGGTTGGGCTCCGCGGCGCGGCTCATGCGCCCGCCCGCGCCTGCGCGGCCGCGAACGCCACCTCCTGCCTCGCCAGGAACCGCGCGAGTTCCGCCGTTTCAGGGTAGGAGGCCGCCGCCGCGCGCGCATAGTCGAACACTCGAGGCAGATCCTTGAGGTACCCCCGCTTGCCGTCCCGATAATAGAGCCGCGCAAAGATGCCGAGCACCTTGATGTGCCGCTGCAGCCCCATCAGGTCGAACCAGCGGACGAAGCCGGGTTCATCGGCGCCCGGCGCAAACCCGGCCCGCATCAACATCGCGCGGTATTCCCGCAGCCACCCCAGCACCCGCTCGCGGGGCCACGCGATGTAGCAATCCTTGAGCAGCGACACGGCGTCGTACGTGACCGGTCCCGAAACCGCGTCCTGGAAATCGAGTATGCCGGGACTGCGCTCCTCCGTGATCAGGAGATTGCGCGAATGATAATCGCGATGCACGAATGTCGCCGGCTGCGACAGCGCCGACGCGATCAGCGTCTCGAACGACCGGTCGAGCAGTTCGCGGTCGCCCGCGGCGGGCTCGCCCCCCAGGTGCCGGCCGAGAAACCACTCCGGGAACAGATCCATCTCGCGCAACAAAAGAGCCCTGTCGTAGGGCGGAAGACTGCGCGCGGCCGCAGCGCCGGAACTCTGCATGGTCACCAGCGCCGCGAGCGCATCGGCGTACAGCCCGTCGACGTTGCGCTGCGCCTCGAGTTCGTCGAGATACTGGCGCGACCCCAAATCCGTGAGCAGCAGGAACCCGCCGGCGGTGTCGCGCGCCAGGATGATGGGCACGTTCAGACGCATGGCGGCGAGGGCCTGCGCCACCTGCACGAACGGCGCGACGTTCTCCTTGTCCGGCGGTGCGTCCATCACGATGTACGACTCGGCGCCGCGAGTCAGGCGGAAATAGCGGCGAAAGCTCGCATCCGCCGAGGCGGGCTCGATCCGGGAGTCCGCGAATCCCAGATCCTCGACCACCCAGCGCGTGAGCGCCGCGAGGCGGGAATCGCTTGCATCCGTAAGAACCATGCTTGACCATTGCGACACCGCACGCGCGGCCGCTTTAGTATACCGAGTAAGGCGATCCACTTTGTCCATGGGTTTTCAGCTTCGAGCCGCGCTGGCCTTGCTCGCATGCATCGCGGCGCCGCTGATTCGCGCCGGGGACATGTGCCCCGCCCCGCCCAAGCACTCGCCGCCTCCCGCGGTGCCCATCGCGCCGGGAGACCGGCAGATCCACATCGAGAGCGACGTGTTCACCGGCGACATGCAGGGACACGCCCAGGCGAGCGGCCGCGTGAAGGTGAGCCAGGACGAGCGGACCGTGTCGGCGGACACCATGACCTACGATTACAACACGGGCAAGGTGGGCGTCCAGGGAAGCGTCGACTTCGAGGATCCCCGGCTTCGCATCAAGAGCCTCGACGGCGTCTACGATGCGATCGGCGGGGCGGATTTCGACAAGGCCGACTTTCAGATCCTCGACCGCAACGGCCGCGGCTATGCCCGCGAGATTTCCGTGCATCCCGACGGCAAGGTGGATCTCGAGCAGGTGCGCTACACCACCTGCCCGGTCGGCAACCAGGATTGGATGCTGCAGGCCTCGTCCATCAACCTGGACACCCAGAACCAGGAAGGCTCCGGCCGCCACGTGCAGCTGCGCTTCAAGAACGTGCCGATCTTCTACACGCCGTACATCTCCTTCCCGGTGGGCGACGAGCGCAAGACCGGCCTCTTGTTCCCGAACTTCGGGCACTCGAGCAGCAACGGCTACCAGCTGGAAGTCCCTTATTATTTCAATCTCGCGCCGAATTACGACCTGACCCTCACGCCCGGCTTCATGTCCGCGCGCGGCGTGCAGCTCGGCGAGGATTTTCGCTTCCTGACCGCGAGTTCGCACGGCTCGGTCACCGGAAATTTCCTGCCGGACGACAAGCAGGAACACGGCAACCGCACATTTTTCCATTTCACCGACGTGACCGACTTCGAGCGCGGGCTGCGTTTCGACGCCGACATCACCAGCGTCAGCGACGTGAATTATTTCTCGGACTTCACCGTCGGCTCGCAGCAGACCAGCGTGACCTTCCTGGAGCGCCGCGCCGAGGTGAAATATTACGATGACTATTGGCGCATTCGCGGCGAGCTGCAAAACTTCCAGACCATCGACAGTTTGCTGTACGACTTCGACCGGCCCTACTCGAGCGTGCCTCGCATCGAGGCCGAGGGCCTGTATCCCCTCGGCGCCACGCGCCTCGAATTCGTGTTGAACACCGAGGCCGCCTATTTCCTGCGCAAGGACATCACGGACACGGGCATCTATCAGACGGCGACCGGAGAGTATCTGCCGACTCCGAACGGCGCGCGGGTGGACCTGTCCCCGGAACTGCGCTGGTCGATCCGCGAGGCCGGCTACTTCTTCGAGCCCTCGGCCGGTTTCCACTTCACGCAGTACGATTTGCAGAATGCGGGGCCCGGGCTGCCGGACACTCCCACCCGCTCGCTGCCCTACGGGCGCCTGGACGCCGGCCTGGTGTTCGAGCGCGAGGTCGGTTCGAGCGGGCAGCGCACCCAGACTCTCGAACCCCGGATCGTCTACAGCTACGCGCCGTATCGCAACCAAAGCGAGCTGCCGATCTTCGACACGGCCGTGCCGGATCTTAATCTGACGGAACTGTTCCGTTCCAACCGCTACGTCGGGGACGACCGCATCAGCGACGCCGACCAGGTCGCCATCGGCGTGACTTCGCGGCTGTTCGACGCGGTCTCGGGGGCCCAATACCTCTCCGCCAGCATCGGACAGATCCGCTACATCTCCATTCCGCGGGTGACCATTCCCGACGATCAGTGTCTCCTGAACGTCGCGCCGACCAGTCCCCTGGCCGCCGGCGCGGCCATGCCCAACCCGCTGTACTCGCCGCAGCTCTTCGTACCCTCGGTGCGCGCCCAAAACCCGAACGGCCAGACCTACCAGAACTGCAATGGGCAGCTGATCGCCTACCTGCCCGGACCGCTCGCCGAGCAATACCCGGCCTCGGACATCATCTCCGAGATCGCGCTCACGGCGTACAAGCACGTGAGCGTAAACCTGGACTACCAATGGAACCCCTACACCTCGCACACCGACAAGGAGGAGGTCGGGGTCCAATACCACCCCGACAACGCCCGGGTGTTCAATCTTTCCTATCGTTTCCAGACCGGCATCCTGAAGCAATACGACGGCTCCTTCGTCTGGCCGATCGGCGGGCGTTGGAACACCATTGGCCGCTGGGTGTACTCGGTGCAGGACCGCGAGACGGTCGAGCAAGTGGCCGGATTCGAATACAAAAGCTGCTGCTACCGTATCCAGATCGTGCAGCGCAGGTACCTCGAGCGGCCCACCGATGGGGAACTGGCAGGGGGGCCGCCGCGACTGAGCAGCTCGATTGCATTACAATTGGAACTGACCGGCTTGAGTTCGGTCGGAAAACCGGCGGATTCGTTCCTGCAGAAGGAGATTCCCGGCTACCCGGTACCCGACTCGAAGGCCAGCGACCCGAATTATTCCGTCCCTTAGGGGACCCAACTGCCCGTATCGACCTCAACATGACATGTAAGCTCCGTTTCCCGCGACCGGCCACCCTGCGGTCTCACCAGTCTTTCGCTTTTTCATGGTTCCTCGGCTGCCTCGTCGCGCTCACGGCGGGTGCTCAGACTCGGGATATCGGCGCTCACGGAGAGCTTCTCGACCGCATCGCGGCGGTGGTCAACGACGGTCTGGTCCTCCGGAGCGAACTCGACGAACAGATGGCCTCGGTGACCAAGCGGCTCCAGGAGCAGAAAGTCGAATTGCCCTCCCAGAGCGTGCTCCGGCAGCAAGTCCTCGACCGTCTGATCCTTCAGGAGATCCAGGAACAGCGGGCCAAGCGCGTGGGCCTGACGATCTCCGATGAACAACTCAACTCCGCGCTGCAGGACATTGCGCAGCGCAACAAGATTCCATTCGACCAGCTGCCCACCGCGCTCGAAGCCCAGGGAGTCGATTACAAGCAATACCGCGAGTCGATGCGCAAGGAGTTGACGTTGAACACCTTGCGCCAGCGGGACGTGATCGCGCACATCAACGTGACTCCGCGTGAACTCGACCAGTATCTCGCGCGCCAGGACAGCTCCGCGTCCAACGACGAATTCAACGTATCGCACATCCTGCTGTCCCTGCCCGCGGCGGCCACCCCGCAGCAGCTCGATGAGACCACCAAGAAGGCGCAGGAAATCGCCGATCGCGCCAAGAAAGGCGAGGATTTCGGCCAGCTGGCCATTGCCAATTCGAACAGCCAGACGGCGCTGGACGGCGGCCAGCTTGGATGGCGCAAGGGCACCCAGATGCCGCAGTTCATCCTGGACCTCGTGACCAGGATGAAGCCGGGAGAGGTGAGCGATCCGGTGCGCACGCCCAGCGGCTTTCACATCGTCAAACTCAACGAGCGGCGCAGCGGCCAGCCGCAGGTCATCGTGAACCAGATCCACGTGCGCCACATCCTGCTCAAGACCAACGAGCTGGACGACGACGAGACCGTGCGCCAGAAACTCGGCAAGCTGCGCGATCGAATCCTCAAGGGCGAGGATTTTGCGGGCATCGCGTCGGCGACGTCGGAGGACCCGGGGTCCGCGCCCGACGGCGGGGATCTGGGCTGGGCGGGTCCTGGAACCTTCGTGCCGGAGTTCGACAAGGCCATCGCGAATCTGAAGGATAAGGAGATCAGCGAACCCTTCAAGACCCGTTATGGCTGGCACATCGTGCAAATGCTGGGCACGCGCACCTACGACAGCACGGAAGACGTGCGCCGGCAGCGCGCTTTCGCGGCCATCCGCGAAAGCAAGGCGGACGAAGAGACCGAGTTGTGGCTGCGACGGCTGCGCGACGAGGCCTTCGTCGAAATCAAGATGTGAGGAGCCTCAGGGCTCCGGATGTACCTGCCGCGGATCATCGTCACTTCGGGAGAACCGGCAGGGATCGGTCCGGACACCTGCGTCATGCTCGCGCAGTCGGATTGGCAGGCGCAGCTGGTGGTGGCGGGCGACCCCGGATTGCTGGCCTCGGCCGCGGCCGCGATGCGGCTGCCGCTCGAAATCAGCGTGTATCACTCTTCGGATGCCGCGGCCGCACATGTCGCGGGCACCATGAAGGTACTCGGCGTGCCGCTCGCGCAGCCCGTGGCGCCCGGCAGGCTGGATCCGCGCAACGCCCGCTACGTCATCGACATGCTGGATCGGGCCTGCGACGGGTGCACCAACGGGGAATTCGCCGCCATGGTGACCGCCCCGGTGCAAAAGAGCGTCATCATGGACGCCGGGATCCCCTTCACGGGCCACACCGAGTATCTGGCCGCCCGAACGCGCGCGGCGCTGCCGGTCATGATGCTGTTGAGCGGCGACTTGCGCGTGGCGCTGGTGACCACTCACCTGCCGCTGGCCGACGTGCCGCGCGCCATCACTCCGGAGCGCCTGAGGGCCACGCTGCGCATCGTGCACACGGACTTGGAGCGTCACTTCGGCATTGCCTCGCCCCGCATCCTGGTGCTGGGGTTGAATCCGCATGCCGGCGAATCGGGGCATCTGGGCCGCGAAGAGGTCGAAGTGATCGAGCCCGTCGTGCGCGAGCTGCAGCGCGAGGGAATGCGGCTTCAGGGGCCGGTTCCCGCGGACACCGCGTTCGCGCCCCGATTTCTCGCCGGCACCGATGTCGTGGTGGCCATGTACCACGATCAGGGGCTCCCCGTGCTCAAGCACGTGGGCTTCGGCAACGCCGTGAATGTGACGCTGGGGCTGCCGATCCTGCGCACCAGCGTGGACCATGGGACCGCGCTGCCGCTGGCGCGCACCGGCACCGCCGACGCCGGGAGCCTGCGCGCCGCGCTGAACCTCGCCGTGGCCCTGACCAGCGGCTCCGGACATGCAGGTCCGTAAGCGTTTCGGCCAGCACTTCCTGCACGATCCGGGGATCATCCGCCGCATCGTCGATGCGATCGCCCCGGTTCCCGGGGACCGGCTGGTCGAGGTGGGACCCGGGCGCGGCGCGCTGACCTGGGGATTGCTCGCCCGGGCCGGGACGATGGACGTCATCGAGATCGACCGCGACCTCGCAGCGGCCCTGGCCGCCGATCCCCGCGCCGGGGCGCGCCTGCGAATCCACGTGGAAAATGTCCTGCAGACCGACTTCATCGCACTGCGCGGCGCGGGAGCGCCGCTGCGCATCGTGGGCAACCTCCCCTATAACATATCCACCCCGCTGCTGTTCCTGCTCCTCAAGCAGCGCGCGGCGATTGCCGACATGCACTTCATGCTGCAGAAGGAGGTGGTGGACCGCATGGTCGCGCCACCGGGCGGCAAGGAATACGGGCGCCTGACGGTGATGCTGGCGGCTTACGCCGAAGTCGAGGCATTATTCGACGTCGGACCGGGCGCCTTTCAGCCGCCGCCCCGGGTGCGATCCGCCATCGTGCGGCTGCGGCCAGCGCAGCAAGCGCGCTTCGACATCGGCGACGAGGGGGTGCTGCGCATGCTGACCACGGCGGCCTTCTCGCAGCGGCGCAAGACCCTGCGAAACGGCATGAAGAGCCTGCTCACCGGCGAACAAATCGAGGCCTGCGGCATCGATCCGGCCCTGCGGCCGGAAACTCTGGCGCCGGCGCAGTTCGGCTCGCTCGCAGCCTGCTACAGCAGGCTGCGCCGGGAGCAGCCGCCGGTAAGCCCTTGAGCCGCGGATTCCCGGGTCCGCTATACTGCGCTGTGATGCCCGATGCTCCGAAAATCCGAGTGGCCCTGGACGCAGCCCAAGACGAGGCCGGCCGCCGTGGACACGCCTGAAGCTCCTGCCCCGAACATCCGAGTCGACGTGGAAACGACCTATATCGAGGATCAGTCCGATCCGCGAGACAAACGGTTCGTCTTCTCCTACACCATTACCATCCGCAACGAAGGCCCGATTCCGGCGCGGCTCATGACCCGTCATTGGATCATCACCGACTCCAACGGCAACGTCCGCGAAACGCGCGGCGACGGCGTCGTCGGCGAGCAGCCCTACATCAAGCCCGGCCAGGGGTATCGCTATTCCAGCGGCGCGGTGCTCGAGACCCCGGTTGGCACCATGCAAGGCAGTTATCAGATGCTGGCCGACGATGGCCAGCAATTCGACGCCCCGATCGCCCCCTTCCGGCTGGCGATTCCGGGAGTTCTGCACTGACGCCGCGGGCCGATGGCGCTCTATGCAATCGGGGATATCCAGGGCTGCGACGATGAGCTCGGCGCCCTGCTGCAGGCGCTCGACTTCTCCGCCGATCGCGACCGGCTCTGGTTCGTCGGAGATCTGGTGAATCGCGGGCCGCAGTCGCTGCAGACGCTGCGGCGCGTCCGCGCCTTGGGAGACGCGGCAACGGTGGTCCTGGGCAACCACGACCTGCATCTGCTCGCGATCGCCTACGGGGGTGCGCGCATCCGGCGCGACGATACCCTGGACGCCGTGCTGGACGCTCCGGACCGAGATGGACTTCTGGAGTGGCTCGCGCATCGCCCGCTGCTGCACGAGGATTCCTCGCTCCGCTCCTGCCTGCTGCACGCGGGGCTCGCCCCGCAATGGGATCTTGCGACCGCACGACAATGCGCCCGCGAGTTCGAACACGCCCTGCGTGAGAATCCGCAACGCCTGTTCGCTCGTATGTACGGCGACGACCCCGACCGCTGGGATGAAGGGCTCGAGGGCGCCGCCAGGCTTCGGTTCATCGTCAATTGCTTCACGCGCCTGCGCTACGTCGACGCCGGCGGCCGCTTGATGCTTCGCGCGAAAGAATCCCCGGAGAAGGCGCAGGCCAAGTCTCTGGTTCCCTGGTTCGAGGCGGCCGGCGCCCGCTGGCATGGGCCGCGATGGGTGTTCGGCCACTGGTCCACGCTCGGCCTGTTCCAGAACGCCGACGTGGTGAGCCTCGATACGGGCTGCGTCTGGGGCGGCAGCCTCACGGCGCTCAGGCTCGACGCCGCGCATCCCGCCCCCGTGCAGGTGGAATGCAGGGCTCATCGACGGCCCTAGCTCCGCCTTACGGCCCCGACGCGCCGCCACGGCCCTGGCGCCGCGTTACGGCCCCGGCAAAGCTATAATGCCGTCATGCGCCCAGCGGCCCCCTTCAATCTGCGCGAATGGATCGATCAGAACCGCCACGCGCTCAAACCGCCCGTGGGAAACAAGCTCTTGTTCAGCGACGGCGAATTCATCGTGATGGCCGTGGGCGGCCCGAACTCCCGCAAGGATTTTCATCACGATCCCGGGGAGGAACTGTTCTTCCAGGTCGAGGGCTCGATGGTGCTGCGGATCGTGAAGGACGGACAAATCGCCGACGTCCCGATCCGCCAAGGGGAGATGCTGCTCCTGCCTGCCGAGGTGCCGCACTCGCCGCAGCGCCCCGCCAACAGCGTCGGCATCGTCGTCGAGCGCCGCCGCGGCACGGATGAGCTGGACGGGTTTTCCTGGTACTGCGAGCGGTGTGGGCATCGCCTTTACATGGAGCGCGTACCCGTACGCAACATCGAAACGGAGCTGCCGGCGATATTCGACCGATTCTTCGCCAGCACCCATCACCGTACCTGCTCCGTCTGCGGCACCGTTATGGCAGCACCCGCCTGAAGCATCCCGAACTCAACGCGGCCGCAGCCGCCGCGCTCGATGCGCGTGATCCCCTGGCGGCGCACGCCGCGGAATTTCATCACCCCTACGATTCGGCCGGGCGCAGGATCGTGTACCTGGCAGGCCACTCGCTCGGACTGCAGCCGAAGGCCGCGGCGCAGTTCGTCGAGGAGGAACTGGCGGATTGGCGGCGCTTGGGCGTGCTGGGGCACCACGCGGCCGGGCGTCCCTGGATCGATTACCACGAGGCGCTGGCCGCCCCGCTCGCCGAACTGGTCGGGGCCGCGCCGGGCGAAGTCGTGGCGATGAACTCGCTCACCGTGAACCTGCACCTGATGATGGTGAGCTTCTTCAGGCCGGGCGGCGGGCGCACCAAGATCATGATGGAGAAATCCGCCTTCCCGTCGGATCGTTACGCCGTGGCATCCCAGTTGGAATTTCACGGACTCCCGGCGGGGTCTCTGGTCGAGATCGAGCCGCGCCCGGGCGAGCGCGCGCTTCGAACGGAAGATCTGGTCTGCGCCATAGAACGCGAAGGTCGGCACCTCGCCCTGGTGCTGTTGCCCGGTGTGCAATACCTCACCGGACAATGCTTGGACCTGCCGCCGCTCATTGCCGCCGCGCGCCGCGCCGGCGCCGCGGTGGGGCTCGATCTCGCCCACTCGGTGGGCAACACCGCGCTCGCTCTGCACGACTGGAATGCGGATTTTGCGGTCTGGTGCAGCTACAAGTACCTGAATGCCGGGCCCGGCGCCGTCGGCGGGTGCTTCGTGCACGAGCGGCACGCCGCCGCGGAGGCGATGCCGCGTTTTGCTGGATGGTGGGGACATGCACGGGCGACGCGATTTCGCATGCTCCCCGATTTCGCGCCCATGGCGGGCGCACAGGGCTGGCAGGTCAGCAACCCCCCCATCCTGTCCAGCGCGCCGCTTCTGGCGTCGCTCGACGTGTTCAGGCGCGCGACGCTGCCCCGCCTGCGCGAGAAATCTGTGTCGCTGACCGGGTTTCTCGAGCGGCTGGTGCGGGGCCTTCTGCCGGAGCTGATCGAGATCGTCACGCCGGCGCCGCCCGAACAGCGCGGCTGTCAGCTGAGCCTGCGGATCGACAAGCCCCCACATGAAGCCCGGCGGGCATTCGAGCGCCTGAGCGCGGCCGGCGTGATCGCCGATTGGCGCGAGCCCGACGTGTTGCGTCTCGCGCCCACGCCGCTCTACAACTCCTACGGCGACGTGTTCAATGCGGTGGATGCGCTGACGCGCATCATTCGCCCGTGATCGCTTTCCCCGGCGGTGCCGCCGTGAGCATCGTGGGCGCCGGACCCACCGGAGCGCTGCTCGCGCTCCTGCTGCGCCGGCGCGGATTTGAGGTCACCGCCTTCGACAGCCGGCCGGACCCCCGCGGCCTGCCGTCGATGGCGGGCCGGTCCATCAACCTCGCCCTCGCGGCCCGCGGCATCCATGCCCTCAAGTCGGCGGGCGTCTACGATCGCATCGCCGGCGCGATGGTGCCGATGCGCGGACGCCTGCTGCACCAAATCGGCACGGAGTCCGCCTTTGCGCCCTATGGTGGCCGGGAGGGCGAAGCCATTCATTCCATATCCCGGTACGCGCTCAATCGGGCCCTGCTGGAAGCCGCGGCCGCCGCCGGAGTGGACCTCAAATTCGAGCACCGGCTGGAGGACCTGGACGTGGATGGCGCCGCCGCGCACATTCACGATGCGCGCGGCGCAAGACGATTGACCGTTCCGATGAATCCCCTGGTGGCGGCCGACGGGGCAGGCTCGACAGCGCGCCGGCGCCTGGCCGCGCTGAAGCTCGTGCGGGCCGACGAGGTCGATCTCGACCATGGCTACAAGGAACTGACGATTCCGGCCGGACCCGGCGGGCGCTTCGCCATGCGCCCCGACGCCCTGCACATCTGGCCGCGCGGGAATTTCATGTTGATCGCCCTGCCCAATGCCGACGGCAGCTTCACGGCGACGCTGTTCCTGCCGAAGCACGGCGCGATCAGCTTCGAGTCGCTGAATTCGGCCGTCGCGGTCCGGGAGTTCCTGTTCGGGAATTTTCCGGACGCGTGCGAACTCGTGCCCGACTGTGTCGCCCAGTTCAGGGAGAATCCCACGGGATTCCTCGGCACCGTGTACGCCGACCGGTGGAGCGTGGGCGGCGCCATCGGACTCATCGGCGACGCCGCGCACGCCATCGTGCCCTTCCATGGTCAGGGCATGAACTGCTGTTTCGAGGACTGCGTCGAATTCGACGCCTGCCTCGAGCGCGAAACCTCTTGGCAAGCGGTGTTCGAGCGCTTCTTCGCGGCACGCAAGCCGAACACCGATGCGATTGCGTCCATGGCGCTGGAGAATTATCTTGAAATGCGCGAGCACGTCGCGGACCCCAAGTTCCGGCTGCGGCAATCGCTGTCCCTCGAGTTGGAGCGCCGCCATCCGCAGCGCTTCATACCGCGCTACTCGATGGTGATGTTCCACCACGAGATTCCGTATCGGATCGCGCAGAATCGCGGCTCGATTCAGGCGCGGCTGCTCCAGCGGATCGCGGCCGGCGCCGCCACGCTCGACGACATCGATTTCGACCGGGCCGCGCGCGAGATCAACCGGGAACTGCCGCCGGTCGCGCGGGATCTCGATCCAGTGTGATGAAGCTGTACGGGTGCACGTTCCGCTCGTCCGCCGGGTGGCGCTCGCGGGACGTTTCGCGCCACTCCGCGCCGCGCCAGCCGGAAAAGAACGCATCGCCGTCCTCGACCCGGGCATGGACCAACGTCAGGTGGATGCGGTTCGCGAACGGCAGGCACTGCCGGTAGACCTCAGCGCCGCCGATCACCATGAGCGTCGATCCGACGCCCGCGGCGGTGCAAGCGGATTCGAGGCTGCCGACGACGACGCAGTCGGCGGCGCGGAACTCCGGGGTGCGCGTCATCACGAGATTGACCCGTCCCGGCAATGCCCTGCCGATGGACTCGTAGGTCTTTCGGCCCATGAGAATCGGCCTCCCCAGCGTGAGTGACTTGAAGTGCCGCAAATCGCCGGAGAGGCGCCAGGGAAGCCCGTTGCGGCGGCCGATCACGTCGTTCTCGGCCACGGCGACCACCAGTTCGAGGGCGCCCGGGCGATCGGTCGCCTCCCGCGGCGGCTGATCAGCGCCATCTTGCCTCATGATGTCATCCCGATAGCCGAAACCGGGATTTATACGCCGGCGGCCGCGACGAAGCCAGACGCCTAGCGGAGGTCGCTCCCCGCGGCGGGCGCCGCCGGAATGCGCGTCGTCGATATCGCGGTGACTTCGCCGCGTCTATTCGTCGAACACGTGGCCCGCGCGAAGGTCTGGCCGGAGGCGGGACTGCGGGCCTCGAGCGTGAAGCTGTACTCCGCGGCATAGTAGGCAGCCAGGATGCTGCCGCTGGAATTGGGCCGGAAGACCAACTTGTAGGCAGCTGCCTCGGCTCCGGGAACGCCGATGCTGTCGGCGAACGCCTTGGCGCAGGCCCTTAAGGGCGCTTCATCGGAAGCGGCACGGCTGACGGCGGGCGAAACTGCGGCGATGGCGGCGGCTGCGAGTGCGAGATGACGAATGGTCATGATGGTATTCCTCATTGAAGATACCAACGCCCCGCGGTCACGATAGATGCGGCGTCACCGATCCGGCAAACGAGAAAATTTGGCCATGGTCGAGTTTTTGCTCATGTGTGCGCGGCAAGCGGCGCCGCGGGCCCATGCGGCCCGCCATCACGCGACCCGGCAGCTCTTCAGAATCCACTCGGTCAGTTCCTGCAGATCCTCGCGGGCCTTGTCTTCGGGCCGGTGCAGGAGCACGTAGCTTTCGTTGGTGGTCAGTTCTGCGTCGAACAGCCTGACCAGCCCCCCTGCGGCGAACCGGTCCGCGCTCAAGCGGGACGGCACCAGGGCCACGCCCACGCCCTGCTCGGCCGCGAGCACCACGGCGGACATGGTGTCCAGGCGCACCAGGCGGTTCGGATGAATCGGCGGAATGCCCAGCCCTTGGGCCCAACGTTCCCACGCGTCGCGCCGCTCCTCGTGCAGCAGCAGGGATTTGCCGTTGAGATCGGCGTATTTCTCGATGGGATTCTCGGCGAGGAACTGCTGCGAGCACGCCGCGATGAAGCTTTGCGTGAACAACTCGTGGGCCGTGAGCCCCTCCCACGGGCCGCTGCCGACGACGATGGACAGGTCCGCCTCCGGCGGATGCGTCTTCGGCGCCGAGAAGGTCGTCTCGATGCGGATGTCGGTTTCCTCACGAGCCTGCGAGAACGACGACAGGCGCGGCAACAGCAATTCGTTCGCGAAGAAGGACGGCACGTGCAGACGGATGATGGTTCGCCCGTAACGAACTTGAAGTTGCTCCGTCACCTTCTCGAGCTTCGCGAATATCTCGCTGATGTGCTCGAGGTAGTGCCCGCCGGCGTCGGTCAATTTGAGCGTGCGCACCCCGCGCTCGAACAGGGCGACCCCGAGTTGGTCCTCCAGCGCCTTGATCTGATGGCTCACCGCGGAAGGCGTGACGAACAATTCCTCCGCAGCGGCCTTGAAGCTCTGGAGCCTGGCCGCAACTTGGAATGTCTTCAAAAACTTGAGCGACGGCAAGCGCATATTTTCAACCGATGGATGGAACGGGCGGACGGGTGGCTGCCTCGACACGAGGCCGCGTCCACCAGCTATGATACACAAACCATTCAAGCAACATTCGTGCCAGGCTGCGGCGCATCAAATCCAAGAGCCGGGGCGCCCGGCCGGCGAGTGCTGCCATATTGATGGGCGCGACGCCTAAAGCTCGCACGAATCTGGCGCGCCCCAAGACCGCGTGGGCGAGGCCCGCCGGGCTCAGACAGGCCCGCGACGCCGAATCCAGCCCGTGATGCTCAAGCGGTCCCTCGCCGTGGGCAGCACGGCATGCTCGAGCCCGTCGCATAGAAAACACACCAATCGTCCCGCCACGGGTTCGATGTCAAGGTGACCCTGAGCCTCGAAGATCCTCAATTCGCCGCCCGAGCCGAGTTTCCAGTCCTCGTTGAGGTAGAGAATGACCGTGACCACGCGCTGCTGGCGGTCCTGCAGCTGATCCACGTGACGCGCATATCCGGCCCCGGGCGGATACCACGCATAATGGAGTTCCATGTCGAACAGTCCCAGGTATGCCGCCCGATTGAGGGCCAGGCGGACCTGCTCCAAGTCGTGGAGCAGCGAGCGCTCTTCGGGATACGAAGGTTCTTCCAGCCAGCAGGTGTGATCCCCCCGGATCCGCTCGCGACGCCGCAACTGCCGCTGGGTTCCGATGCGCGCGGCCTGGAATTCGCCGCGGTCGCGGCGCCGATGCGCGCAATCGATCAGCCCGCGCACCAGCCGCGGCGGCAGGAACCCGTCCAGAACCGCGAGACCTCCCGCGGTGAGGGCATCCGCCAATGCCCCGGTATCCGGGGCGTCCGCCAGGCCGGCGCGGTCCGCGCGCGCGGCTCGATGCTCAGCGCCCCGCGCCACGGCGCCTCGCGCCGCGCACCACACGGCGCCGCGCGAATTCCGACCGGCCGCGCCGCTTGGTCTTCCCGGCTCGGCGCTTGGTCTCTCCGGCGCTCCGCTTCGCCGACGTTGCCTCAGCCGCCTCGGGCTGCTTCTTGCGTCGCCCCTTCGCGGCCACGCGCGGCTTCCTTCTGAGGGGCTTCCTGCGAGGCTGCTTGCGCGCTACCAGCATGCTCCCGCGGCATTTGGCGGCGCCGCAGCGGCAAGCGAA
This sequence comes from uncultured Gammaproteobacteria bacterium, assembly GCA_963707765.1. GTDB lineage: Bacteria > Pseudomonadota > Gammaproteobacteria > Steroidobacterales > Steroidobacteraceae > Bog-1198. The sequence continues at coordinate 733,129 of CAVPQZ010000004.1, forward strand.
TACGTCGTCGACGTCGGGAGGGTCGTGGTCGTCGCGGTCGATCTGGTAGTCGTAGGCCAGTTCCTCGCCCGGCTGAATCGTGCGAAGCGCCTCGATGTAGATGCGCTTGTTCCGCGTGGTGCTCTGGCAATTCGGATCGCAGCCGTGGTTGATGAAGCGCGCGTCGTTGCCCTGCACGCCGCCGTCGATGACGGTCTTGGCGTCGACCGTGAAGAGAAAGGTGTGATTGTCCGCCGGGTCCTTGTCCGAGTACCGTTCATCAGCCTCATCGTGCGTAACCCGCTCCCCGAGGTACTCGATCACGGTCGTACCGCGGCGAATGCGCCGCAACGCAAACACTCCATGGCCGTGGATGGCGGAATGGCGGACTTCGATCATGGGCGGGCTGGCGCGTTGCGTCATTGGGTCCTGCGTGCTGTATGGGTGAATACACGAGTCAAACGGCAATCGGTGCTCGGATCGCCGGGTGGCTCTCGTAGTTTTGGATGTCGAAATCGTCGAAGTGATAATCGAACAAGGTCGGCGGCCTGCGCCGGATGACGAGGCGCGGCAGCGGGAGCGGTGTGCGCGACAGCTGCAGGTCCGCCTGATCCAAGTGATTCAGGTACAGATGGCAGTCGCCGCCCGTCCAGATGAAATCGCCCACGCCGAGATCGCACTGCTGCGCGACCATGTGAGTGAGCAGCGCGTAGGAGGCTATGTTGAACGGCACGCCGAGCAGCGCATCGGCGCTGCGCTGGTACATCTGGCAGGACAGGCGGTCGCCGGCCACGTAGAACTGAAACAGCGCATGGCAGGGCAGGAGCGCCATTTCATCGAGCTCCGCCACATTCCACGCGCTGACGACCAGACGCCGAGAATCGGGATCGGCCTTCAGTTGATCGACGATGAGCGACAGCTGGTCGATCTCGCGGCCGTCCGCGGCCCTCCAGCGGCGCCACTGCTTTCCGTACACGGGCCCCAGATCGCCGTTCTCGTCCGCCCATTCGTCCCATATGCTCACGCGAATGATCGTGCAGATAGGCGATATTGGTGTCGCCCTTCAGGAACCACAGCAGCTCATGGATGATGGAGCGCACATGCAGCTTCTTCGTCGTGACCAGCGGGAACCCGGCGCCCAGGTCGAAGCGCATCTGATGACCGAATACGCTCAACGTGCCCGTGCCGGTGCGGTCGCCCTTGCGCGTACCGCTGTGCCGGATGTGCCGCAGAAAATCCAGGTACTGCCGCACTAGGAGCCCGTCGGAGTAATCTGCGTGGGCCCGGCTGCGGCCAGGTTTCCGGTCTGTTGATTGCGCCGGTACGCGTAGATCATGAGCCCGGCGCCGACGAAGATCATCGGCGTCGTCAACAGCATTCCCATGGTCAGCCAGTCGCCGGCGAGATACCCGATGTTCGCGTCGGGCAGCCGAACCCATTCGACGGTGAAGCGCCCGCAGCCGTAGACCATGAGGAACAGTCCGATGGGCGCAAGCCGCGGCCGCGGCTTGCGCGTATACCACCACAGAATCAGGAACAGCAGCAGACCCTCGAGAGCGGCCTCATAGAGCTGGGACGGGTGCCGGGCCACCAGCACGCCCTCGGCGTTGGGCACCCCGAACCCCCACGGCAGACTCGTGGGCTTTCCCCACAGCTCGCTGTTGATGAAATTGCCGATCCGAACCGCCATGATGCCGATGCCCGGCAGCGGCGCGAGAAAGTCCGCGACGTCCGCAATCCGCTTGCGCTTGGCCCGGGCGAAGATCACGCCGGCCGCCGTCACTCCGAGCAATCCGCCGTGAAACGACATCCCACCGTCCCAGATGTGGAATGCGTTCAGCCAATTCTCGGCGATCACATCGCGTCCGTAGAAGAGGCACCAACCGGCGCGGCCTCCCACGATCACGCCGATGGCGCAGTAGAAGATGATGTCGTCGATGTCCAAGGCCGTCCAGGTGGAACCCGGCCGCCGCGCGCGGTATCGCGCCAACCACCACGCGGCGCCGAAGCCGATGAGGTACATGATGCCGTACCAGTGCACGCGCAGGGGCCCGATGCCGAACACCGGTCCGATGGAGATTGCGATGGGATCGATGTGCGGATAGGTCAGCATGCCGCCTACTTTAAACTGTCGGTAACCCGGCAGAAATAGGCTTTGAGGTAGCGCGTCTCCGGAATGGCCGGGTGCACCGGGTGGTCGGGGGCTTGGCCACCGAGTTCCAGGATCTGCAGATGCTTGGCGGCGCCGCGCGCGGCCTTGGCGATCGCGTCCTGCAGGTCCGGGGCGCTCACGTGCTGGGAGCAGGAGCATGAAACCAGAATGCCGTCATCGGTCAGCACCTGCATGGCCAGCTGATTGAGCCGCTTGTACGCCGCCAACGCCTTCGGCAGGTCCTTGCGGCGCTTGGCAAAGGCAGGCGGATCCACGATCACGATGTCGAAACGGCCGGGCTCGCCGGCGAGCTGCTCGAGCACATCGAACGCATCGCCCTGGCGCGCCGTCAATGCGACGCCGTTCAGCTCGGCATTCTTCACCGCATATTCCAGCGCGGACGCGGAGCTGTCCACGCTGACGACCTCGGATGCGCCCGATTTCAACGCGCGCACGCCCCAGGCGCCCACATAGCTGAACACGTCCAGCACGCGCGCGCCCTGTCGTACGTACTTCGTCAGGGCCCGCCGATTGGCGGTCTGGTCGAAGAACCATCCCGTCTTTTGCCCCCCCACCAGCGGCGCGCTGAACGCCAGACCGTCCTCGATGACGCGCGCCGGCTCGCCGAAATCTCCCAGGGCCGCTTCGACATAGCTCGGCAGGCCCTCGAGCGTGCGGGCGCCGCCGTCGTTCTTGAACAACAGACCCTCGCACCCGAGCACCTGCAGGATCGCCTCTTGTATCGACGGCTTGAGCAGCTCCATCCCGGCGGTGCCGATTTGCGCCACGCAGCGGGCGCCGTAGCGGTCCACGACCAAGCCCGGCAGGCCATCCGACTCCCCATAGACCACCCGATAATACGGCTCCCGATACAACCGCTCTCTGAGCGCAAGCGCCGCGCGGATGCGTCCGGCGAACCAGGGCGTATCGGGCAGGCGCCAGGTCTCCAGCATGCGGGCGCTGATGAGCGAATTTGGGTTGACGTACGCGAGCCCGAGGGCGCGGTCGTTGTGGGCGAGAACCCGGGCCAGCTCGCCCGCCTTGAACTTCGGCAGAGGCGTCTGCTGCGTGTCGACCTCGTTGCTGAAGACCCAAAGATGCCCCGCGTGCAGACGACGATCTTCGTTGCGCTTGAGGCGCAGTGCGGGCAGTTGCGCCGCGGTGCCGGACTCGGACATGAAAGGCTGCTTAGGGTTTATAGTGAACCCCATTCTAACTTAAGTCGGTGGAGCAAGATGCGGCGTAATCGCCTCGCGCTCGAAACCAGCCCGTATCTGTTGCAGCACGCGGAAAATCCCGTCGATTGGTATCCGTGGGGCGAAGAAGCGCTGCTGCTCGCCAAGCGCCAGAACAAGCCCATCCTCCTGTCGGTGGGTTACTCCGCCTGTCATTGGTGCCATGTGATGGCGCACGAATCGTTCGAGGATCCCGGGATCGCGGCGTTGATGAACCGGCTCTTCGTCAACATCAAGGTGGACCGCGAGGAGCGCCCGGACCTCGACAAGATTTATCAGCTGGCCCAGCAGCTCATCACGCAGCGCCACGGCGGCTGGCCGCTGACCATGTTCCTCGCGCCCGAGGATCAGCGCCCCTTTTTCGGGGGCACGTACTTTCCCAAGGAACCGCAGCACGGCCTGCCGGGCTTCGGCAATCTTCTCGAGCGCGTGGCCGAGTACTATCACGGCCATGGCTCGGAGATCCGCCAGCAGAACGAGCAGCTGGCGCAATTCCTGGACCGGCTCTCCCCCGCCGGGCCGCCGGCCGGCCTCACCCTCGATCGGGCGCCGTTGCTGGCGGCCCGCCGGTCCCTCGAGAACGACTTCGATCCGCGCTTCGGCGGCTTTGGGCGGGCCCCGAAGTTCCCGCAGACCGGCAGCATCGAGCGCTGCCTGCGACATTGGCGGAGCACCTCGCAAGGCAACGCCCCCGATCTCAAGGCGTTGTACATGGCGACGCTCACCCTGACGCGCATGGCCGAAGGCGGCATTTTCGACCAGCTCGGCGGCGGGTTCTCGCGCTATTCGGTCGACGATCGCTGGATGATCCCGCACTTCGAGAAGATGCTGTACGACAACGGACCGCTCCTGTGCATCTACGCCTGGGCGAATCTCGCAGCCGGCGAGGCGTTGTTCGCGCGTGTGGCCGGCGAGACGGCCGACTGGATTCTGCGAGAGATGCGTTCGCCGGATGGCGCCTTCTGCTCGAGCATCGATGCCGACTCGGAAGGTCACGAGGGAAAATTCTACGTCTGGGACCGCGCCGAGGTCGAGGCCCTGCTGACGGGACCCGAATATCGCGTGTTCGCCCGTCGCTTCGGGCTGCAACGCCAACCGAACTTCGAGGGACGCTGGCATTTGTACGCCGCGGAGCCCTTGGAAGCCGCCGCGGCCCCCGCCGAGGCCGGCATCGACACCACGGCCACCGCCGGTACCGCAGCCGCCGACACGGCCACGGCGCTGCTCGACTCGGCACGCGCGAAATTGCTCCGAGCACGCGATTTGCGCGTGCGGCCGGCGCGGGACGACAAGACCTTGAGCTCATGGAATGCGCTCGCCATCAAGGGTCTTGCCGTCGCCGGACGTGTGCTGAACCGGCCGGACCTGGTCGCGGCGGCCACGGCGGCGCTGGACTTCATCCGCCGCGCCCTGTGGCGCGACGGCGGCCTGCTGGCGACCTACAAGGACGGCCGGGCGCATCTTGACGCTTATCTAGACGATTACGCCTTCCTCGCCGACGCACTGCTCGAGCTGCTGCAATGCCGATGGCGCACCGAGGACCTGGATCTCGCGGTGCAGCTGACCGAAGTGATGCTCGCGAAGTTCGAGGATCGGGAAGGCGGCGGATTCTATTTCACGGCCAGCGATCACGAGCGCCTCATCCATCGCAGCAAGACCTTCGGCGACGAGTCGGTGCCGGCGGGCAACGGCGTCGCGGCGTCGGTGCTCTGCCGAATGGGCCATTTGCTGGGCGAGACGCGCTACCTGCGGGCGGCCGAGCGCACGCTCGCCGCCGCGTGGGCGGTGATGGCCGAACACCCGCAGGGGCACATGAGCCTGTTGAACGCAGCGGAAGATTTCTTGGGTCCGCCCGAGGTGCTCATCATCCGCGGCGATGCCGGAGAAGCCGCCGCCTGGGCGCAGCATCTGCACCGGATGTACGCCCCCGCGCGCATGATCTTCGCCATACCCGCCGGGGCGGCCGGCCTGCCGCCGGCGCTGGCGGACAAACGAGCGAGTCAAGCCACGGTGGCCTACCTGTGCTCGGGGACGACCTGTTCGGCCCCGTACTTCGAACTCGGCGATCTCGCGCGCCGGCTCGCCTCGGGCATCGAGTGAGAGGCCGCCTCGGTAATAGGCGGCCCGCGCGCAGGCGGGCCGCCCCTGCCGATGGCGGGAAGGATCCCTAGAACAGAAACGGCAGCACGGGAATTTGTTCCGCCTGCACCGCCTGCAAATCATTCGGGTTCAACCCGAGGGCCTTGATGATCGTCGGCGCGACCTGCTGATTGAGCGTCGCACTCTTGACCACCAATCGACTCACGGCCGGCATCGACAGCAGAAGCGCCGTGTGAACGTCGTCCTCGTTGAACCCGCCATGCTCCGCGATCTTGGTGCCGCCCGTGAAGATCACGCCCGTATTGACCTTGAGAATGATGTCCGGCGTCCGCGGATCGGAACCGGGATCGTTGAACTTGTCGATGAGCGACTGGCCCGTGAGCCAGATCAGCGACCCGTCATCCGAAATGTCGAAGGCATCCGCCGTGCCGATGGTCGCAGTGGGCTCGCCGTTGCCGATGTTGCGATTCTTGGTCACGTCGATCGGGGATTGACCGTGCTTGGCACTGACCACGATCAGCGTGGAATCGAGCAGATTCTGCGACCTGAGCTCCTGCACGAACCGGCCGATCGATTGATCGATGAAATCCAGCTGCCCGGCGAGCGCCTGACCGGGTGTGCCGAGCACGTCGGTGTAGCCGCCCTTGAGGCCGGTTACCGGATCCACCGCGAGCTTCTCGCCCACGCTCACGGACTGGAAGTTGGTTCCGAACAGTGTGGGAACGCCCACCTTGCGCGTGCGGTCATGGTTATATCCGTCGATTTGATTGAGCACGGCCTGAACGTGCAGCGAATCGTAGCATTTGATGTTGTCGAAGGCGGTGGTCCAGCCGTCATCGTACGTGGTATCGGGATAAGGAACCGGCGAGCAGCCTTGAATGCTCGGCAGGGCGACGGGAATCGAGTTGATTTCCGGGCACGCCGCCTTCCGAGTTCGCATGAACGGACGCCGCCACGAGCAGACTTACGCTCGCCGCAGCCTTCAAAAATGAACGCATCATGGTTCCTCCCAGTTGAGTTAAGGTTGACCGGGCGCCCTGCCCCGCAGGTGATCGGAACGCAGCTTATGACTTCGACATTACAGAATGAGGACGGCGCGGCAGCGCTTGCGCATCGATCTCATGGCTCCCGACGAGAGGATTCAGCTCGTAAGCGGACTATGGCGGCCGCGATCCGCCGCTTCAGCTCGCCGTACAACGCCTCCGAGAATTCGGGCGCCGCGCCCCAGTCCAGGGCCCACGGCTGCGCCGTCCTCGTCGACGCGGGCTCGTCGGCATGGCGCGGGATGAGATGCGCGTGCAGCGCAGGTTCGACGTTGCCGAACATCGCGTAGTTGATTCGGGACGCCTCCGTGACGCTCATGATCGCATCGCCGGCCAGCGCCATGTCGGACAGATATTCCTCGCGCCTCGGCGTCTCCAGGAAGTTCAAGTGCGGCACCACCGGATCCGGCAGCAACAGGCAGTATCCGCGGAACACCTGCCGCTCGCCCATTACCACCCACCCCGATGGGAGCCGTGCCACCAGCGGCGGGTAATCGGCCGCGCGGCAGCGCTGCACCATGGCATGAATCGCCGTCGGCGGGGCCGGGATCGGGGAACTCATGGCGACCCCAGCGCCTTCGCGACCGCGGCTGTATCGACTGCCGGGGCCGCATTGCCGAAGCTCGAGCGCAAATAGCTGAACAGAGCCGCCGCTGCCTCGGGCTTCATCCATTCGAAAGTCGGCATCTTGGTCGGGTAGCGCCCTTCGGGCATTGACGCCGGGCGCCGCCCCTTGAGCACCCACAGCGCGAGGTCCTTCGGGTCGCCCAGAACCAGTGGCGATCCGGCCATCGTCGGATACACTCGCGGAATGCCGCGCCCGTCCTGCTGATGGCAGGCGGCGCAGTTCACATCGTAGAGGCGCGCGCCCAAGGCGGCCGGGGGCGCGTCGGAAGCGCTCTCGGGACCCGCCCCGGAGGCATTCTCGTCCGGCCGCGAACAGCCCGGCAGAGCGGCCAGCGCGGCGAGCAGGAGCGGTGCTGAATGTTTCTTCATCGGGGAAATCCTATCAAATGCCGAAGCGCAGCCGCATTGTAGAGCCGATCGCCGTGGCAGCCGCCTTCGCCCTCGCCGTCTGCGCACCGCAGGGTAGGGGCGCAACGGCGGCAACCCAGGCCTCCGCGCAAGCGGGTGCGCAAGGGGCCATCGAGCAGATCATCGAGGAAAGCAATCCCGCGTACCTGATCGGCTCCGCAGGGCTCGCCGACCGCGAACGTGTCGCCAAGCTGTACCAGACCGGCCATTATCGCCTCCTGTGGAGCGACGGCGCCCGGCCGACGGCGGCCGCTCTCGAGCTCATCCAAGAATTGCGCCAGGCCGAGGACCGCGGCTTGAATCCCGCCGACTATCCCGGCGAGCGCCTGAATTCGAGGCTGAGCGACCTGTCGCACGCGCCGCATCCGGGCGAGGAGCCGTGGGCACTGTTCGACGTCAGCCTATCGCTGGCGGGACTGCAGTTCGTCACGCACCTTCATGAGGGCCGCATCGACCCCGCGTCGGTGGGCCACAACCTCACTGTCCCACGCGCCGATTTCGATGCCGCCGCCGCCGTCGCCGCCGTCGCGTCGGCCGCCGATGTGTCCCCGGCTCTCAATGCCTTCGAGCCCCAGTTCACCCACTACGCGTTGTTGAAGCGCCAGCTCGCCCGCTATCGGGCCCTGGCCGCCATGCCGGGCATCAATGACCTGCCCCCGTTGCCGCGCACGCCGCACATCAAATCGTTGAAAGCCGGCGATGCCTACGCCGGCGCCGCGCAGCTGCAACGTCTGTTGGCCGCCCTCGGGGACTACGAGGGCGGCGCTCCCGGTGCCGATGCCGCCCCCCCGCAGGTGCTGACTCCCGCCCTGGTCGAGGCGCTCGAGGCCTTCCAGACCAGGCACGGCGAGAGGCCCGACGGAGCTCTCGGCGCGGCGACCCTTGGAGAATTGAGACGGCCCCTGAACGGTCGCGTGCGCCAGATCGAGCTGACCATGGAGCGCTGGCGCTGGCTGCCGCCGGAACTCGCGAGCGCACCCATCGTCGTCAACATTCCGCAATTCCGCCTGTTCGCGTTCGAATCGACGAAGGACTCGGAGGCACGCATGCGGCAGATGGACGTCATCGTCGGCAAGGCCTTCGAGGCGACCCAGACTCCGGTCTTCGCCGCCGACATGAAGTACTTGATATTTCGCCCCTACTGGGAGGTTCCGTACTCGATTGCCGTGAAGGAGATCGTCCCGGGCGCCCGCGCCGACCCCGCCAGCATCGAAAAGCACCAGATGGAGATCGTGCGCGGCGGCGGCGAGTCGGCGACGGTCGTGCCCAACACCCGCGAGAACGTCGAGCTGGTTGCGAAGGGCGTCCTTAGAATCCGCCAAAGGCCGGGCCCGGACAACTCGCTCGGCTTGGTGAAGTTCATGTTCCCGAATCCCTACAACGTGTACCTGCACTCCACGCCCGCCAAGTCGCTTTTCGGCCAGGCGCGCCGCGATTTCAGCCACGGCTGCGTGCGCGTCAGCGATCCGGTCGGGCTCGCCCAATACGTGCTTCGCGATTCGCCCGAGTGGACGCGCGAAAAGATCGAGGCGGCCATGAACGGCACGCTGACCATGACCGTGAGTCTCAAGAGTCCCATCCGGGTGTTCATCGTCTACGGCACCGCGGTCGCGCTGGAGGACGGCCGAATCCTATTCTTCGACGACATCTACGGCCACGATCAACGCCTCGAATCGGCTCTGGACTCGCGCCGCCCGCGCGCCCCCCAGACGCACGCCCCGGGCGGCGACCCGGAGTCCTAGCAGATGACTCGGACAGGTTCCTAGCATGAGAATTACGCTCGACGCCCTGCGCCGCTACGCCGTAGCGCGGTCGCTGTTCAGGCCCACCACGCTCGGGCGCGCCATTGCCAGGCTGGGCTTCGTGCAGGCCGATCCGATCCGCGCGCCCGCCCGCGCGCAGGACCTGACGCTGCGGCACCGGGTATCGGGCTACGCCGCGGGAGACCTCGAGCGCCGGTATCCGCGGCTTGCGATCGAGGAGGACTACTTCGTCAACTACGGGTTCCTGCCGCGGGCCCACCACGCACTGATGCACCCGCGCGTGCCGCGCACCCGATGGCCGCCCGACCGCTCGAAGAAGGCCGAGGCGATTCTCGAGTTCGTTCGCGAGCACGGCACCGTGCATCCACGGGCCGTCGACGCGCATTTCGCGCACGGCAAGATCAAGAATTGGTTCGGCGGCTCCTCGAATGCGACCACGCATCTGCTCGACGAGATGCACTATCGCGGCCTGTTGCGGATCGCACGGCGCGAGGGCGGCACCCGCATCTACGCCCTGCCCAGGATCGCTCCGGAGCCGGTCGACGAGGCCGCCGCCGCGGCACGCTTCGACGCGCTGGTCGACCTGGTGGTCAACAAGTACGCCCCGCTGCCCGCCGCCAGCCTCGGTCAGCTGCTGAGTCTGCTGGGCGGAGGCGTACCGCAGTGGCGCCGGCAGCGTGCGCAGGCGCTGGCGCGGGCCAAGGAGCGGCTTAGGCATGCGCGGCTGGAGGGCCTCGAGTGGTACTGGCCGGCCGCCGACTCGCCGACTTCGCGGCGCTGGCAGCCCGATGAGGGCGTGCGTCTGCTGACCCCGTTCGATCCCGTCGTGTGGGACCGCCGCCGGTTCGAGATCTTCTGGGGCTGGGCCTACCGCTTCGAAGCGTACACGCCGGCGCCGAAGCGCAGGCTCGGTTACTACGCCCTGCCCCTGGTCTGGCGGGACCGGGCGATCGGCTGGGGGAACCTCTCGGTGGCCATGGGCGCGTTGCGCAGCTCGTTCGGGTTCATCGACGTCGAACCGCGCGATCCTGCCTTTCGCCAAGGACTCGAGGCGGAAATCGAACGCATGCGGACGTTCCTGCGGCCGCCGTAAAGGCCTGCCGGCGCGGTCCTGGCGCGCACTTGGGCCCGGCCGCGCCGCAAAATTTGCGGCCATGTTCGCACTATGCTACAGGTTAAGGGATGGCGGAGCTGGCGATTTCCATAGCGGTCAACCTTCTGTTGGGCATCGTCCTGGCGGCGATGCTTTACCGCAGGCGCGCCGATGACGTCGGGCTCCTCGGCGGGGCCGGCGAGGCGATGGACGTATTTCGATCCCGATACCCCGACATCGAGGGCGCGGCCACCGTGTCGGCCGACCGGCGCGCCGCGCTGATCGAGCTGCCGCAGGACGCCCACATCGGACTGGTGCAGCGTCAGGGCCGCCGTTGGAATACGCGGCTCCTCGCGCCCGGCGAAGTCAGGTCGGTGAGGCAGAGCCTCCCCGATGCGCTCGACTTGGAGCTCGCGGATTTCGGCTGGCCCAGAGCGCGGATTCGGATCGCCGACCCCGAAGCGCGCGCGGCGTGGATGGCGCGGCTGGGCGCGCGCGGCGCCGGCGGCCCTTCCCCGAGCGTCCGGCATGCCTGATCCGGTTTATTTCCAGGCCGCAATGGTCGCGCAGCTCTTGTTGCTGCTGCTCATTCCGCTCGAGATACGGCTCGCGTCCCGCGAGCGAATTCGCGCGGAATACGACATGAACGACACCCTGGCAAATGTTGCGGTCAGCGTCGGCAGCATATTCTTCTGGGGCACGCTCAGCTGGATGTTGTTCACCGCCGTCACCTTCGCCTACAACCGCCGCCTCTTCGACGTTCCCTTCGCCGCATGGTCGTTCCTGCTCGCCTTCGTGCTGGAGGATTTCCGGTATTACTGGTGGCATCGAATCGGCCACCGCTCCCGCTGGTTCTGGGCGTCGCACGTGGTGCACCACTCCAGCCAGCATTTCAACCTGTCGACGAATCTGCGCCAGAGCTGGACGTCCCAGTTCAGCGGACTCATCCTGCTCAACGTCCCTCTCGCATTCCTCGGATTCAGCCCGGGGATCATCGGCCTCGCGTTCACCGTGAATCTGCTGTACCAATTCTGGATTCACACCGAGGCGATCGACCGCATGCCGCACTGGTTCGAGTGGCTGCTGAACACGCCCTCGCACCATCGGGTGCACCACGCCAGCAATCCGCGCTATCTGGACGCCAATTATGCGGGCGTGTTCATGATCTGGGACCGGCTGTTCGGCACCTTCGTGGCCGAGCAGGCCGATGAGCGGCCCCGGTACGGCATCGTCAGCAACCTGGGCACATTCAATCCCATCCGCATCGCGCTTCACGAGTACGTGAGCATCGCCCGCGACCTCGGGCGCCGCAACCTCAGGCTGGCGCAGCGCGCGGGCTATCTGTTCGGGCCGCCCGGCTGGAGCCACGACGGAAGCCGGGGAACGACCGAAGCGCTGCGTGCGGCGGAATCCGAGCGCCGCCGGCGGGAGTCGCCGCCGGCGGCCGCGTCCGATTCCCGACCGACCGACTGCCCCCCGGTCTCGGCTTAATTGCCGCGAGGTCGATTCGCCAACAGTGGTCTCGGCCGCGTCCTTCGCGCGGTTCGCAATCGGCCGCTCGACCGGCGTTACGCCCTCTGGGCCGCCGGCCTCGCGCTCATCGCCCTCCTGCCGTTCCTCGCCGGCTTCACGCGGGTAGCGTGGGAGCTGTCGGAGCTCCTGGGACTCGCCGGGACGCTCGCCTGCCTCGCCCTCTGCGCGCCGGTCCGGCCGCGCGAATCGACGCCGCCCGTGCTGCTGTCGCTCGGCCGCCATGAGCTGCTCGGATGGATTGCCCTGGCGGCGAGCGCCCTGCACGTCCTAGGGGCCGTTCTGAGCGACAGGGTTGCCGTCGTCTACTTGATGCCGACGGCACCGCTGTACCAGCTGGCCGGAATCGCCGCGCTCCTCGGTCTCGTGCTGCTCGTCGCGACCTCATCGGGTTCCGCACGGCGGCGCCTCTGGAAGAGTCACCGCAACTTCCAGGCGACGCACATCGCGCTCGGCTGCGCCTTGATGGTCTTGGTGGGCGCGCACGTGCTGGCGGCGGGCCGGTACACCGGCGGGTACGGCCGGCGCGCGCTGTACCTGGCGGTGGCGGCGGGAGGCATGGGGCTGCTCCTGCAGCGCCGTCGCGGCGCCGAGCCCGCGCGCCGCGAGTTCTCGCTGCGCGGGCTCGCGTTCGGCCGTCATTCGCGCCTCGTGGCCGTCGTCCTCGGGGCGGCAATGCTCGCCCTCGCGCCTATGATCGCCCGGCGCGTGAGCGTTGCGCTGCGCGAGCCCCTCATCGGCCGTCAACGGCAGCTGCCGTTGAATTTCGATCACGGCAAGCACGTGGCCGTCAATTGCCTCGCGTGCCACCACAACTATGCGGATGCGCGGGGCTTCGATGCCTGCATCCACTGCCACCGCGGCCCCCGCGCCGATCTCGTGGTCGGAGTGGAGGCGCGCTTCCATGATTTCTGCCTCGACTGCCACCGCCATCCTGATGTCCGGCTGCGTCATCATGGGCCCGTGTCCGGCTGTGCGGCCTGTCATGAGCCCGGGGCGAAGAGCGGCTTTGCTCCGGCGGAAAGCGGCCTCTACTCCCTCCCTTGGCGAATTCTCGCCGCCAATGCGATCATGACGCGCGGGCCCGCGGCGGGACCCTGACGTCATCGACGATCGGCCCGGCGCATCGGGATCCCACCATCGCTAGGAGTTTTCCGTGAACAAAGGTATCGACGATCTGGGGCAGGTCAAGGGAACGCTGATCGACCTCGCGATCCGCTTCGGGCCCAAATTGCTGACGGCCATCGTTATCGTGACGATCGGCGTCTTCGTCGCCGGGTGGGTGGCGCGCACCACGGCGCGGGGACTACATCGGCTGGATCTCGAACCGCCGGTGCGGCAGCTGCTGACCCGCGTCGCGCGCATTCTCGTGCTCGGGCTGTTCGTCATGATGGCGCTGCAGAATCTCGGCGTCGAACTGCTGCCCCTCCTGGCCGGTCTCGGCGTGGCGGGGGCGGGCATCGCTCTCGCGACCCAGGGCGTGTTGAGCAACGTCGTGGCGGGCCTGACCATCATATTCACGAAGCCGTACCGGGTGGGCGAATACATTGCCGTGGTCGGCGTGGAAGGAGCGGTGGAGGCCATCACGCTGTTCAGCACCACCCTGCGCCATACCGACCGCTCGCACGTCGTCGTTCCCAATCGCAAAGTGGTGGGCGAGATACTGCAGAACTTCGGCCGGATCCGTCAGTGCGACATTCAGGTGGGGATAGGGTACGAATCCGATCTGCCGGCGGCGCTCGCCGCCATACGCGATCTCGTTCAGTCGAACGCACGGGTGCTGGCCGACCCGAAGCCGGTGATACAGGTGACGAGTCTCGCCGAGTCCGCGGTGGTCATCGCCGTCAGACCCTGGGTTGCGGTGCTGGACTTCGTCCAAGCGGCCGGCGAGCTGAACCTGTCACTGGTCGAGGAGCTGCGCCGGCGGAACATCAGCATTCCCTTCCCGCAGCGCGAAGTGCGGCTGATCGAGGACGCGGCGTGACCGGAAGTTGCCGCCGCCCGCGACCGGCTCAGCCGTTCCAGGTGCGGAAAGCGCCCGTGTCCAGGTGCACGAAATCGGACTTGGCGTAATAGCCTACGCCGCCCCGGCACAGATCCAGCGCGCGGCCGGCGAGGTCCGCGCAATGCAACCCGGCGAGGCGGACGTCGATGGCGCGCCCTTCCAGGTGAAGGCTGTGCCGCGCAACGCCGCTGCTGCGCTCGCGCAGCTGCTCGTTGGTCTGAGGCGACCGGTAACCCGAGATCACGCTGAACACGGGATCGACGCCGGCATGCCGCGCGACATCGTACAGGTAGTCCATCAGCCTCGGGTCGATCGGGTGCTGTTCGTCGTTGCGGAAATCCCGCAGCAGCACCTGGATGGCGGCGAGCGAATCCGGCACGTAGCCGCCGCGGAAGAACTCCACGTCGAGCTGCTCCCCGGTGTGCAGGTTGAACAGGGCGACGCGCTTTGCGCCCGCCGTCCGCGGCTCCCCGGGGGCCGCCGCAAGATCGCCCGCGGCCGCGCGCGGCGCTCCTCCGAACACCCCGGCAGCGGCCACTCCCGCCGCTGCGCCGCCCATCTGCAATAGCCGTCGCCTGGTGCATGTCGTCGTCATGGTCGCTCCGGGATGACGCGCCCCTGGTCAATGGCCAGTACGGTGGCGCGGGGGAAGAAATTGAAGTCCGACGCGGTGGCCGCGGTGTACGCGCCCATGGTTCGCCCGACGATGATATCGCCCATATCGAGGAGCGGCAGCTGGACGTTCTCGCGGATCACGTCGATGCTGTCGCAGGTTGGGCCGGCCAGCACCGAAAGGTGGCTGCTGCCCCGCGCGGCCAGCGCCTCGACGGGGTAGTTCGCGTGATCGTACATCTGGCCGCTGTAGCTGCCGTAGAGCCCGTCGTCGAGGTAATACCACCAGCGGCCGTCGCGCAGCGCGCGGCCCATCACCCGGGATACGGCGACGGCGGCGGGTGCGACGATGAAGCGTCCCGGCTCGGCGATGACGCGCACGGCCGGCGCGAGCGATCCGAGCGCCCGGCGAATCGGAGCGCAATATTCCTCGATGGGGGGCAGCGGCGCGCCGTAGGAGACGGGAAAACCGCCCCCGATGTCGAGCGTGGCGAGATCATGGCCGCCCGCGGCGGCGTCCGACATCAACTCGCGGCATACCTCGATGGCCTGCACGTGCATCGCGGGGTCCTGGGTCTGCGATCCCACGTGGAACGACACTCCGCCGACCCGCAGGCGCAACTCGGCGGCAAGCGCCAGGAGTTGCGGCGCCGCCCTCGGGGCGCATCCGAATTTGCGCGACAAATCGCACACGGCGTCGGGGCTGCGGAACGCCACGCGGATCAGCAGCGAGACGTCCTTGCGGAATTTCACGAACTTGCGAATCTCATCGGGGTTGTCGACCACGAAGACTTTGATCCCATGGGCGATCGCATTGCGAATGTCGCACTCGCGCTTGATCGGATGGGTGTGTATGCAGCGTCCGGGCGCCACCCCCGCTCGCAGCACCAGATCGACCTCGCCGGTGGTCGCGACGTCGAAGCTCGCGCCCTCTTCGGACAGAATCCTGACGACGGCCGAACTCGGCAGGGGCTTCAGGGCATAGTGGAGATCCACCCCCGGCAGCGCGGCGGCGAGCTGCCGGTATTGCGCACGGACCCGGGCCGTATCGACGACCAACAGCGGCGAGCCGTAGCGCCGCACGAGGAGCTCGATCGACTCGCGCGAGAACGGGTCCAGGCCCGGATCGAGTTCCGCCTGGTCCTCACGCGCAGCCCTGCCGATTCGCGCCGTCTTGGCCAATTCTGGGAGCCTAGCCCGCGCTCAGTTCGAGGGGGTCGCCGTCTTCGACCCCGCTGGCGCGCCGGAGCCGGTCGAGAATCGCAACCCACCGCTCGTCGTCCGGCAACTGCTGCACCAGGATTCGGGCGCAGCCCGCCGAATCGAGCGTCCGCAGGTGGTTGTACAGATTGTGCGCGTAGGTCTCCGGTTTCTTGCCGGCGTTGATCCACGTCATGTAGCGCTGGGTTTGCAGGGGAGGCCGCATCGCGAGCACCGCGACTTTCTCCTGCCGCGAAACGAATTCCCCGGCGCATTTCTCCAGGTCGTCGGAAGCCACGATGGCCAGCGGCGTCGACGGGGCGTAATGCAGGCGGCGGTCGCCCGAGACCCGCGGCGGCGTGCCGCCGCTTGCCAGCGGACCCACGACCGCCTCCAGCTGAGATCGCGTGATGAAGCCCGGGCGCAGCAACCGCGCCTCGTTGTCCAGGCAGGACACGATGGTCGACTCGAGGCCGATGGGTGACTCGCCCCCGTCCAGGATGCATTGGACGGCGGACCCGAGCTCCTCGCGCACGTGTTCCGGCTTGGTCGGGCTCAGCCGGCCGAAGCGATTGGCGGACGGGGCCGCGATGCCGCCGCCGAATGCGGTCAGCAACTGCTGGGCGATCGGATGCGACGGGATGCGGATTCCGATGCTGTCCTGCCCGCCGGTGACCACGTCGTTCACGTTATCCGCCTTCGGCAATATCAGGGTCAGCGGCCCCGGCCAGAATTTGGCCGCCAATTGTTCGGCCACCGGCACCATCCGCGAAACCCAACGGTGCAGGTAGCGCGGATTGTCCAAGTGAACGATCACCGGATGGTCGCTGGGCCGCCCCTTGACCTCGAATATCTTGCGCACCGCGGCGGGGTCCGCGGCGTTCGCCCCCAGGCCGTAGACGGTTTCAGTGGGAAACACCACGAGCTCGCCGGCGCGCAGCGCCTCCACGGCCTCTTCGATTTCCGTTTGTTTGGCTCTTACCACGGCTGCATGATAACAAGACTGGGATGCCGGCAAACGCCGGTTCGCATGACAGCCCGGGCAACTGTGGCGCAGTACCGATTTTTCGCCGCGTTTCCCGCGGCCCTCACCTGCTTCCGCGGATGCCCCCGAGATCGCGCAAGAGGCATTCTATTGTCGTCGTTTGGCTACATGGGGATCGGGCCCCGTCACGGGCCGCCCGCGGCGCCTGCCTCCGGCGGATCCGGCGGGTCCAGCGCCGTCCGCACCCAGGTGCCATCGGCTTGGCGATCCAGCTCATACGCCGGCCAGTAATGCTTGTCGAGTTTCAGGGTGATGACGTCGATCTGCCCGTTCCAGTTGACGGTCTTCAAGCGCAGCGACGCCCGGTCCGGCTTGCCACCGACCGCCTTGATGAACGCGTCCAGATCGGGCGTGGGTTGCCCGTCCACTTCGGTGATGCGCCGGCCTGCATACAGCCCATAGTGGGTCGCCGGCGATCCGTAGAAAAAGAACGACACGAACACGCCGTAGGGAGCGATGCCGCGCTGCACCGCCATCGCCCGATGCGGGGCCTGCAGGGTCGCACCGGCCCAAATGAGGATCCGGTCGATGCCCCGGCCGTCGAGCCCCACGGTTTTGAGCTGCATCGTCTTCTCGGCCCCGTCGCGCCAGATTGTCACCCCAACGCCGGGTTTCTGCACGGCGCGTTCCACCTCGCGAAACCGGTTCACGACCTTGCCGTCGATGGCGAGCAGCAGATCGCCGGGTTCCAGAATGGCAGCAGCCGGGCTGCCGGCGACCAGCCGCTCCACGCTCAGAACCTGCCGCCGTTGCCGGTCATGGTCCTCGAAGCGCCGCACCCATACATCGGGAAGCCCGAGTTTGCTTGCGCTCGACAACGATTGGACGTCGAATTCCGCCTCGAAGGAAAAAAGCCGCCGGCCGCCCTCCACGACCTTGATCATCTCGGTGACCAGATCGATCGGCATGCCGCGGTTGACCTGCTCGAGGTCGCGCGGAGCCTCGAAGGCGAAACTCGACCAAAGCGCGAGCACCTCGCCCTTGTCGTTGGCCAGAACGCCATCGAGATCCGAAGGAGCGTTGACGAGGCTCACGTTCTCCAGGTTGCTGTCGCGGAATCGCAGCGTGCGGGACAGCGGGAAAGCCACCGCGTCGACGCTGGCGACCTGCGTCCTCTGCGACATGAGCTTGAAATCGCTGCGCTGTCCCACCACCCAAACGTCGTCCCCCTCGCGCAGCGGCCGGTCGAGGAGCGTCGCCGAGCGAACCGGCGTCGTGCCGATGGATTTCGGGTCGTACGACACCACGGCGAGATTGTGCAGGGGATGAATGAACTCCACCTTGCCCGGCACCTCCACCGTGCCGTTGAAGGTGATGCGGACGTCGCCCATGGCGACGGGCACGGTGTTGCGGTCGACCACCACCAGGCCCCGCTCGGCGTCCACGATGAGTCCGGTGCCGTGGTAGTTCTTCTCGGTCACTCCCGAAACCGAATACGGCATGTCGAACGTGACCATGACCAGGGAGGGGGCCAGCCGGTCGATGCGCTCGTCGCCGGACTTTGCGAATTCCGTGGAGGCCGGCGGCACGCTCGATGGCGGCGGTCCCGCGCTGATCTCGACGCAGGGCCAGATCCCGCGGGTGTCGTCGCGCTTGCATTTGCGCGCCGGGAACCAGCGCCGGTCCATGCGGATCACCTTGAGCTGCTCGGCCCGGGGATCCTCCAGCGTCACATAGCGCACGGGAGCGCGCGCGCCGTCGGCAAGGCCGGCAAGAGCCGCCTCGAAGTCCGCCAGCGTGCTCACCGGCTTGCCGTTGAACGTGCTGAGCAGCGCGCCGCGTGGAATGCCCGCGCTGCCGAACACATAGCCTGGATTGGCGACGTAGATGCCCTTGATGGGCACGTTGTAGTGGCGCGCCTGCTGGTAGGAAAGCACGTGCACGACGGCCTCGCCGAACTCGATGTACTCGTCGGCCGTGATCGAGCTCAGCGATTGCACCTCCAGCGCATGCTGCAACGTCGCGCTGCCCCGCTGCACCTCGACCTTGACGCTCGATCCCACGTGGCTGTCCAGCACGTCCTCGAGCGCGAAGAACTCCGGAACGGGCTTGCCGTCGACGGCCACGAGGATGTCGCCGGGAGCCAGCACGCCGTCCGCCGGCGAACCCGGCTGCACCTGTTCCGCCACGAGCATGCCCGTGAGCTTCGGATAGGCGCTGCGCATCCTGGCTTCGGTGTCGGGATTGAGACCCAGCCGGCGCAATTCATCGTACGGCGTGTATCTGAACACGGTTTGCAGGGTTCCGCGCGGCACGGGTTTGCCGGCATCGATGTATTTCAGCGCCCTGACGACGGGCGGCAAGGGCAGGTAGAAGCTCGAGGCGGCGCCCGAGGCGCCCCCGGCGTTGAGCGCGACCACGCGGCCGTCGATGTCGATCACGGGAGAGCCCGACGAGCCGCCGGAGGTGCTCGAGGCGGCTTGATAATAGAACGTGTTGAAGTCGTTGTACTTGCCGTAGCCGTACTCCGGAGCTTCCCGGTCCAGGCGCGCCAGGGTGCCGGCGAGAATCGACAATTGCTCGCCCGCGTCGTTGCCCACCACGCGGATCTCTCGTCCGACGACCGCCCCGGCGGGATACAAGGGCAGCTCCGCCGGTTGGATGAAGCGAAGCTTGGCGGGATCGTAGCGATAGATGCCGAAATCGTGCACTGGGTCGCGGTAGACCGGATAGAGCTGGACCTCCTCGCGATTCTGGAATATCGCCTGGGCGGTGACCGGACCGGGCGTGACGACGTGCCGATTCGTGAGGATGAGGCCGCGCTTGGCATCGATCACGAACCCCGTCGCCTGCGCGGAGGTGTTCCATTCTGTGTCGAATGCGCGCGTGGCGTCGATCTGGATCGACACGACTCCGCTGGCGATTCGCTCGAGGGTTTGGGCCCAGTTGGCCGGAGTCGCCGGGATGTCCGGGATGGCCCGAACCGGCGCCGGGGGCGGGGTTGCGCCGAATGCCGGGCCGGCGATGATCAACATCAAGGTCAAGAGCAGGGAGCTGCGCGACATGCGGTTCCTAGGATTGAAATGTATTAGCGTCCGTGATCGGACAAGACGAGGAACCAGACGGTTCCTAAGAGACCGAAGCTCAACATGACGGCGGCGGACCCCATGTCCTTGGCCATCCCGGCCAGCGGATCGCGTTCGGTGCCGGATCGGTCGACCACGGCTTCCACCGCGCTGTTCAAGATCTCGACCACCAGGATGAGCAGCATGGGGCAGACGAGCAGCGCCCGCTCGATGCCCGTACGGCCCAGGTACAGGCCCAGCGGTATCACCGCCAGGGCGAGCACGACTTCCTGACGAAAGGCCGACTCTTCATGCCAGGCATGCCTGAATCCCTGAAAGGAATAGCCGAAGGCCCGCACCAGCCGGGTGAATCCAATCGGTTTGTCTCGTTTCATAAGGATGCGCATTGTATGCGGCGGCGCGGCCGGATACTTGGCCGAATGCATCATTTTTCGGCGGGTCAGCCGCCCGATCGTTTGGCCGGCCAGCCGTGCTTGATCAGTTCGGCGACGACGACGTCCCGATGGTCCCCCTGGATCTCGATCACGCCGTTGCGCACGGTTCCGCCGGAACCGCAGCGCTTCTTGAGCTGGGTGGCGAGCGCATCCAAGTCCCCGTGCGCGAGCGGCAGACCCGTCACCGTCGTCACCCCCTTGCCGGCCCGGCCTTGGACCTCGCGGCCGACGCGCACGGCCTTCAGGGTTGCGGCCCCGGGCGCCCCTTTCGGGCAAACGCACGCCCTGACCGCACGGCGGCAATTGGGGCAGAGAGCTCCCCACGCCCGTCGAATAAATGATCCGGTCGGCCATGGGCTCATTATGCCGATTCCCACCGCCAAGGTAGAATGGCGGCATGAGTTCACGCAGAAAATCCCTGTCCGTCCGCGTCGGCAACCTGACCATCGGCGGCTCCGCTCCCATCGTCGTCCAGTCGATGACCAACACCGATACGGCGGATGTGGAAGGCACCGTGGCGCAAGTCAAGGCGCTGGCGCGCGCCGGGTCCGAGCTGGTGCGGGTCACCGTCAACAACGACGAATCCGCGGCCGCGGTTCCGCACATCCGCGAGCGTTTGGACGCCCAGGGGATTGCAACGCCGCTGGTCGGCGACTTCCATTTCAACGGCCACAAGCTGCTCAAGGCGCACCCCGCCTGCGCCCAGGCGCTCGCCAAGCTGCGGATCAATCCCGGCAACGTGGGCCGCGGCTAGAAGCGCGATCCGCAGTTCGCCGAGATGATCGAAACAGCCTGCACTTACGGCAAGCCGGTGCGCATCGGCGTCAATTGGGGCAGCCTCGATCAGGACCTCCTCACGCGCATGATGGACGCGAACTCGAAGCTCGCCGAGCCGCTGCCCGCCATCGACGTGATGCGCGAAGCGATCGTCGTGTCGGCGCTCGGCAGCGCAAAGCGCGCGGAGGAACTCGGCCTCGGCGCCGACCGGATCGTCATCAGCGCCAAGGTGAGCGGCGTGCAGGATCTCATCGCCGTCTACGGCAATCTCGCCGCGCGCTGCGACTACCCGCTGCATCTCGGGCTCACGGAAGCCGGCATGGGCAGCAAGGGCATCGTCGCCTCGACCGCCGCGATGTCCGTGCTCCTGCAGCAGGGCATCGGCGACACCATCCGCGTTTCCTTGACGCCGGAACCCAACGGAGACCGCACGCAGGAGGTCATCGTCGCCCAGGAGATACTCCAGACCATGGGGCTGCGGGCGTTCACACCGATGGTCATCGCCTGCCCCGGCTGCGGCCGCACCACCAGCACCTATTTTCAGGAACTCGCCCAGAAGATCCAGGGCCACATCCGCCACCGCATGCCCGAGTGGCGCAGGCAGCGCAGCGGCGTCGAGGACATGACCGTCGCCGTCATGGGATGCGTCGTCAACGGCCCCGGCGAGAGCAAGCACGCGAACATCGGCATCAGCCTGCCGGGCACGGGGGAGAACCCCGTCGCGCCGGTGTACGAGGACGGGGAAAAGACCGTGACGCTCAAGGGCGAGCGGATCGCGGAGGAGTTTCAGGAGCTGGTCGAACGCTACATCGAACGCACCTACGAGAGGGTTTCCGGATGAGCGGGCTCGCCGGGAACAAGTGCGTTCCGTGCGAGGGCGGCGTCCCGCCGCTGTCGGCCGGGGAAGCGGCGGAACTGCGCCGCGAGCTGCACGGCGATTGGACGGTCGCGGCCGATTCGAAGAGCCTGCGACGCGCCTACCGGTTCAAGGATTTCTATCGCACCATGAGCTTCGTCAACGCGGTGGCGCACATCGCGAACGTCGAGGACCATCATCCCGACCTCGAGGTGGGGTACGACTACTGCCGCGTCCGGTACACGACCCACGCCGTCGGCGGATTGTCGCGGAACGATTTCATCTGCGCCGCAAAGATCGACCGGCTGTAGGAGCCCGGTATGGCGAGTGAGCCGCGCCGGCCGGAAGGCGCGCGGCGCGCTTCAGCCGGGGAATGCCTCCGGTTCGGCCTTGAGATAGGCCGGGACGTCCCCGCGCAGGCCCATGGCGCGCATCGCCAGCTCGCGCTTGACGAAGGGCAGCCGGTCGACCGCGCTCAATGAGGCGCCGCGCAGGCGAGCCACCAGCGGGTTGTCGATGGCGAACAGCCTCTCCAGAGCGTCCATGGCGGCGGCGGCCAGCAGGTTCTCGGACTTGCGCCGGCGCTCGTAGCGGCGCAGGAGCCGCGGCTCGCCCAAGCGCCGGGCCTCGAGATCGGCCACGCGCGATTCATCGAGAACCTCGGCGAGTGCCGCGCAGTCCATGAAGCCGAGGTTCAACCCCTGCCCCGCCAGCGGGTGGACGGCGTGCGCGGCGTCGCCCACCAGTACCGCGCTCGGGCGCACATAGTCGAGGGCGTACTGCAGCTTGAGCGGGAAGCTCGCGATCGGCGTGGTCAACTCGCAGGCGCCCAGGAAGCCGCCGCTCGCCGCGGTGAGCGCAGCGCCGAACGCCTCCGCATCCAGCGAGCGCAGCCGGTCCGCTTCCGCGCGCACCGCGCTCCAGACGATGGAGGAACGCCCGTCGGGCAGCGGCAGGAAGGCCAGCGGGCCCTTCGGAAGAAATCGCTGCCGGGCCGTGGCCAGGTGCGGCTTCTCGGTGCGCACGTGGGCCACCAGCGCGTCCTGATGATACGCGTGCCCGGCGGTTTCGATGCCGAGCAACCCGCGCACCGGAGATTCGGCGCCGTCGGCGGCGATCAGCAGCCCGGCGTGCAGATCGCGCCCGTCGCGCAATCGAATCCGGGCGCCGGACCGGTCCGCCTCGATGCCGTCGATTCCGGCCTCGATGAAGATCACCCCGGCGGCGCCCGCGGCGCGGCGGGACGCGATCTGCAGGGCCCGGCCCTCGACGATGAACCCGAGATTCGGTTCGCCCAACTCCGCGCTGTCGAAACACAGCGAGCCCGCCGCCCTGGGAGAGCGGCCCTGCGCCTCGCGGTCCCCGGCTTCCCAAACGCACATGCGCTCGTAGGCGCACAGTCGGGAAGGCGGCAGGTGCTGCCACGCGCCGCAGAGGGTGAGCATCCTCTGCGACGCCCGGCTCATTGCGAACACCCGCAGGTCCCATTCCGCTTCACTCGCCGCGCGCGCATCCGGAGGCGGCAGCCACTCGGCGAGGACCGCGACGCGGCCCGGCGCCGCGAGCTTGCGCGCCACGGCGAGGCTCGCCATTGCCGTGGCCGTGACGCCGCCGCCCGCCACGATGAGATCGAAGTTTCTCCCGGCGCTCCTGCCCTGCGCGGCGCCGCCGGATGTGGCCGGGCCGCTCAACGCAGCGCCACTCCGCGCGCCAGCTTCGGAATTCGTCCCGAGGCTCCGGTGCTCAAACGAGACAGCGCTGCCTTGGCGGGCGGCAGGATGTCGAAGGCGAGCAGCCCGAGATTTCGCAGCCGCCTCACGGTGCCCAGCCGGCTGGAAAACAGGCGCACCAGCCCGTCCGTGAAGGCGATGATTCCGCCGCGGTCCGCCGCGCGCCAGGCGTCGTATTCGGCCAGCAGGCCCGCATCGCCCGGATCGCCGTGGCATCGCTCCGCGAGGAGTTCTGCCAGGCACGCGACGTCGCGCAGCCCGAGGTTGAATCCCATGCCGGCCACCGGATGCAGCCCCTGCGCGGCATTGCCCACGATGACGCAACGCCCCGCGCTGGTCCGGGTCGAGCGCGTCAGCGACAGGGGATAGGCGAAGCGCCGCCCCACCTTCAGGAACCGCCCGAGGCGCAATCCGAAGCGGCGCTGCACCTCGGCGAGAAATTCCTGATCCGACCAGGTCATCGCGAGTTCCGCCCGGGCAGGCGGGAGTGTCAGGACCAGCGTGCAGCGTCCGTCCGCCAGCGGCAGCAGCGCGAGCGGCCCGGAGTCGGTGAATCGCTCGTACGCCACATGATCGTGAAAGCGCTGCGGCAGCACGGTCGTGATCACGGCCGTTTGCCCGTAGTCGCGCACCTCCGCCTCGATGCCGAAGGCGGCGCGCACGGCCGACTGCGCGCCGTCGGCCGCCACGACGAGCCGCGCGGCGATCGTCGCACTCTGGCCGCCGGCGCCGGCAATCTCGAGTTCTACGGTGTTCCCGCCGGGCGCGACGCGCGCCACCCGCGCAGGACAATACGCGCGGACGCCGGCGCTGCGCTCGATCGGCGACCACAGCGCCCTGCCCAGTGCGCGGTTCGGCACCACGTAGCCGAGCGCCCTCTGGCCCTGTTCGACGGCGTCCACGCGGGCGAAGCCGAAGCGTCCCTGGTCGGACACGTGGATCTTGCGGATGGGCGTCGCCACGCCGGACACGGCCGTCCAGCGCCCCAAGGTCTCGAGGATGCGGCGGCTTCCGTTCGACAGCGCGGTCGTGCGCTCATCGAAGCTGGGCTGCGCCTCGGCATCGTGCGGCACGGCCTCGACGACGGCGATCCTCAAGCCCGAACCGTCGAGCGCCACGGCCAGACTTGCGCCCACCATGCCGCCGCCGACGATCGCGACATCGAACAGCTCGCTCATGCGGTCTGCACCAGTCTCTCGACGGCATCCGGCGCCTTCTCGAGGCCCGCCGTCAGCACCTCCGGGGCGTCCCGGGTCACGATCACGTCGTCTTCGATGCGGATGCCGATGTTCCAGAACTCCTTCGGTACGCCCGGGTCGGGCCGGATGTAAATGCCCGGCTCCACCGTGAGCGCCATGCCCGGTTCCAGCACGCGCCACTCCCCGCCCACTTTGTAGTCCCCGACATCGTGCACGTCGATGCCCAGCCAATGTCCCGTGCGATGGCCGAAGTAAGGCAGGTACGCCCTCTCCTTGATGAGCCGGGCCAGCCGGCCCTTGAGCAGGCCGAGTTCGGCCAGCCCCTGCGTGATCACGCGGACGGCCGCCTCGTGAAACTCGTTCCAATGATTGCCCGGCCGCACCTTGGCGATCGCGGCCTCCTGGGCCTCGAGCACCACCTCGTACACGGCGCGCTGCGGCGCGGTGAACCGGCCGTTGACGGGAAACGTGCGCGTGACGTCCGATGCGTAATAGTCGTGCTCGCACCCCGCATCGAGCAGCAGGAGGTCGCCGTCGCACAGCCGCCGGTCATTGTCGTGATAGTGCATGACGCAGGCGTTGGCGCCGCCGCCGACGATGGGCGTGTACGACAGGTCGGCATTGTGCGACCGGAACTCGTGCAGCAGCTCGGCCATCACCTCGTATTCCATGCGTCCCGGCCGGGCGAAGCGCATGGCCCGGCGATGCGCGCCCACGGCGATCTGGGCGGCCCGGCGCAGGCTCGACTGCTCCGCCCGGCTCTTGTAGAGGCGCATGTCGTCGAGCACGTGATTCAACGCAACAAATTCGCCGGCCTCCCGCAAATCGTGCCGCGCATGCGCCCGCAGGCCGTTCACCCAGCCCAGCACGTGCGGATCGAAATCGAGGTGCGTGCCGATGGAGTAGAAGATCTGCGAGCGATGCTCGATCAGACCGGGGAGGATGTCGTCGATGTCCGTGATCGGAAACGCATCGTCCGCGCCGTAGCGTTCGATGGCCCCCTCCGTGCCGGCCCTCGGACCCTCCCACAACTCCTGCTCCCGGTCCCTCTCGCGCACGAACAGCAGATATTCGGCGTGGGCTCGGCCGGGCACGAGCACCGCGACCGCATCCGGCTCGGGGAACCCGGTCAAATAGTGAAAATGGCTGTCCTGCCGGTAGGCATATTCGACGGCCCCGTTGCGGTGACGGACGGGAGCGGCGGGCAGGATGGCGATGGAGTCCTTGCCGATCATGCGCATGAACTGCCGGCGGCGGCGCAGGAACTCCTGGGTGTCCATGCAGGCCGGTCAGTGCAGCCGCTGCTGCGGGGCCTGATACGCCTGTCTGCGCAGTGGAAGCAACTCCTCGAACACGACCTGGGCCGCGACGCGGATGAACTCGACGAGCTCCGCATACGCCTGTTCGTTGGACTCGTCGGCATCCGCATCGTCACCCGTCGCGCGGGAGATCTCGGTGAAATCCCGGACGATCTCGCCCACCTCGCCGTTGAGCGCCGTAAGGTCCGAGATTTGGCCGGCGCCGAGACCGTAGAGGAATCCGGTGCACCAGAGCGCCAGTGCGCTCGCGCGGCCGTTGAGCGGCTGTTCGTCATCGGGCAGGAGGGGTTCGAACTCCATCCCCTGTTCGCCGAAGGACGTGGCGGTCGCCGTGAACACGCGCTCGATCATCGCCGCCGATTCCTCGGACAGCGGCGCGCCGTCGGGAAGGATCTCGTTGAGCCAATCCTGCATCCCATAGGGGGACATCGAGCAGAGCGCACCGCACAGGGATCCGTGCGCCTCGGCGGCGTCGGCCATGCTGCCGGCGGCGGCGAGCACGTCCTCGAAGTCCTGGAAACGGATGTCCGACATCATAAGGCGGCAATAATACCGCACCGCCCCCCCGGGGTAATGTCGTATCGGCTTTGCATTGCGCAATGCCGCGCTCTATATTGGCAGCCATGAACGAGGCCACGCCGAAATCCGCCGTCGAGCTCGAACTCAAGCGCCTGGAGAAGCGCTTGGAGGATCTGATTTCGACGGTCAACCAGATCAAGGAGGAGAATCGGGCACTGCGCCAGCGTCAGGAAACTCTGACAGCCGAGCGGGCCGGCCTCCTGCAGAAGAACGAGCAGGTCCGGGCCCGCGTGGAGGCCATGATCAGCCGGCTGAAATCGATGGAGCAGGCATGAGCGACAATCAGGCGAGGGTGAGCGTGCGGATCCTCGAAAAGGAGTACCACATCACCTGTCCCATCGAGGAGCGGTCCGATTTGCTGGATTCCGCCGAATTCCTGAACCAGAAAATGCGTGAGATTCGGGATACCGGAAAAGTCGTGGGATTGGATCGAATAGCCGTGATCGCGGCCCTCAATATGGCGAATGAGTTGATCCGATTCCGCAACCGTGACACCAATCTCGAATCCGACGTCGGCGGACGCTTGCGAATCCTGCGCGAGCGCGTAGAGTCGGCCTTGGAGAAGGGTCGGCAGATGGAGCTGTAGATCGCCCTCCTCGAGACGATTGATTTTGGCGCTGCCTGTGGTGTTCGATGCGGATCGGGTTACCTCTCGACCCTAATTTGTAAACCCCAGGGGCCAT
Source organism: uncultured Gammaproteobacteria bacterium (assembly GCA_963707765.1). Classification (GTDB taxonomy): domain Bacteria; phylum Pseudomonadota; class Gammaproteobacteria; order Steroidobacterales; family Steroidobacteraceae; genus Bog-1198. The sequence continues at coordinate 760,524 of CAVPQZ010000004.1, forward strand.
TGCTTGCTGGCAGCATTGTGCATGTCCGCCCCGAGCGGAAAGCCTTAAGTGCCGCAGTTAGCCCCACCTGTTGCTCAGGTCGGGAGCAACGGTCCAAAACGGCACATGCGGGTGGCGCCATTCCCTTCCCATGAGAAACCCACCGTCCGTGAAGGCTCGGCTGCGCAAGGATCTGCGCCGCACGCGCCGGGCCATCTCTCCTGCGGAGCGTGCCGGCAGGTCGAAGCTCGCCGCCGCCGCCGTCGCCCGGCTGCCGCAATTCAAGGCCGGCGCCCGCATCGCCCTCTACATGCCGTTCGACGGCGAAGTCGATACGGCTCCTCTGCTCGCCGCGGCCCGCCGCCGGCGGGTGCGCGTTTTCGTTCCGGTGATCGTCGACCGCCGCCATAGCCGCATCCGCTTCCACCCCTTCACCGGCAAGACGCGCCGCGGCGTCTTCGGCATCTGCGTACCCCGCGGGAACGGGTACCCGGTGGGTCCGCGCTGGCTCGATCTGATCGTGGTGCCGCTCGTGGGCGTCGACCGCGAGGGGCACCGCCTCGGCTTCGGCGGCGGCTTCTACGACCGCGCGCTCGACTTCCGTCGCGCTAGGGCGCGGTGGCGGGGGCCGCTGCTGGTCGGGTTCAGTTTCGACTGTCAGCTGGTGCCGAGCGTGTACCCGGAACACTGGGATGCGCGCCTGGACGCGCTGGCCACCGAGTCCGGACTCGCGCGCTTTCCCCTCGGGGTCCCGCGATGAATCATTGGCTGCTCAAGTCAGAGCCGGGCACGTTCAGCATCGACGATCTCGCATCCCTCCCCAAGCGCACCGTCGCATGGGACGGGGTGCGCAACTACCAGGCGCGGAACATGCTTCGCGACTCGATGAAAAAGGGCGATTTCGCCTTTTTTTATCATTCGAGCTGCGACACGCCGGGCGTCGTGGGAATCGTGCGCGTGGCGAAGGAAGGCTACCCGGACGCGACCGCCTTCGACCCGAAGCACCACCACTACGACGCCGACAGCCGGCCGGCGGACCCGCGCTGGTATTGCGTCGACATCAAGCTCGTTCGGAAATTCGATCGGATCATCACGCTCGATGCGCTGCGGAAACACGCGGGAGGAGCGCTCGCGAGGTTGGTGTTGTTGAGGAGGGGTAATCGATTGTCGGTGATGCCGGTGACGTCGGCCGAGTGGAATTTCATCGTCGCGCTTGAGTGAAGCGGTTCACATCGCTACCACATGCGAAGGCCCGATGCGACGTATTGCTTGTAAATTAATTATTCGTGTATATACTCGGTCCCCGGACTAACCCGACTACGGAGTTTCTATCATGGCAGCGAAAGCAAAGAAGGCGAAGAAGAAGGTAGCTAAGAAAAAGGCCGCTAAGAAAAAGTAAGCCTTCGAAAGTAATCAACTGTGCCCGCGTAAGCGGGCACAGTTGTTTTGGAGGGTCGAAAAATTTCCACTCAATCTGAAAAGAAGCGCCGCGTGGCGCAGGCCGCGGTGGCCTACATCGAGCCGGGCATGGCGCTCGGGATCGGCTCCGGATCCACGGTCCTGGCCCTGATCGAAGCGATCAAAGACCGTAAAATCCAGCTGAAAGGCGCGGTCTCGAGTTCCCGGCAAACCTCCGAGGCGCTGCGCGAAGCGCGGATACCGGAACTGGATCTGAACTCGCAAGGGAGCGATCTTCCCCTGTACATCGACGGCGCCGATGAGGCGACGGCGGACGGCATGCTCATCAAGGGAGGCGGAGCCGCCCTCACCCGCGAGAAGGTGGTCGCGGCCGCCTCGGCCCGCTTCTTGTGCATCATCGACGACAGCAAGCTCGTCGACCGTCTCGGCAGGTTCCCGTTGCCGGTCGAGGTCATCCCGATGGCGCGTTCCTACGTGGCGCGCCGGATCGCGATGCTCGGCGGGCAGCCGGTATGGCGTGAGGGCGTGGTGACCGACAACGGCAACGTGATTCTGGACGTTCACCGCCTCGACCTGACCGACCCGCCCGGGATGGAAACAGCGTTCGATCGGATCGCGGGCGTGGTCACGGTCGGGTTGTTCGCCCATCGGCGCGCCGACGTGATTCTCGTCGCGGAGGCCGGCGGGGTCAGAACCCTGGACTGCGCTGTCCGCTCCTAGCTCCTGACTCCTAGATCTCCAGGCGCGTGCCTATCTCGACCACGCGGCTCGAGGGCAGCCCGTAATAATCGGCAATGACCTGGGCGCTGCGGGCCATGACTGCATGAACGCCGCGCGCCGCAATGCCGGCAGATCCGACCGCTGCCCCGCCACCAATTCCTCGCGGCTCAGGAAGAACGTCGTGTGGTCCGAGTCGTAGGTAACGCCGTGGCCCTCGGCGGCGCGCAGGATGTCGAGGATGTTGGGTTTTTCCATGAACCCGACCTGGGCGACGATGCGCACGATGCCCTCGCACACGGGGGTGACCGTCAGGCGCTTCGCTTCGGGGACGCGCGGCTGCTCCCGGGTCACCACCGTGAGGAGCACGACCCGCTCGTGGATCACCCGGTTGAACTTGATGTTGTTGAGCAGCGCCCGCGGAATGCCCGAAGCCTTGGCGTCCAGGATCACGGCCGTGCCGGGCACCCGGACAGGCGGGTCTCGCTTCAACTCGTCGAGGAAGTCGCGCACCGGCTTCTGCTCCCGCACCAGGCGGGCGAGGACCGACGCCCGTCCCTTCTGCCAGGTCTGCATGAGCCAGTAGATGATGAGGCCCGAGGTCAGCGGCAGCCAGCCGCCGTCCTCCAGCTTGGTCAGGTTCGCGAGCAGGAAGCCGATGTCGATGAAGAACAGCAGGGACAGGCCGGAGCGCAGCAGGCGGCTCTCGCTCCCGCGCCGCGACTTGATCAGGCTCAAGGTCAGCGGGGTCACGATGGTCATCGCGCCGGACACCGCCAGTCCATACGCGCCCGCGAGGGCCGCCGAGCTGCCGAAGCCCAGCACCAGCGCGGTGGAGGCCGCCATCAGCAGCCAGTTCATCGTCGGCACGTAGATCTGGCCGACGTTCTCCGCCGACGAATGCTCCACCCGCTGTCTCGGCAGCAGTCCCAGGCTCACGGCCTGGGTGGTCACCGAGAACACCCCGGAGATCACCGCCTGCGAAGCGATGACGGTTGCCGCCGTCGCGATGACCACCAAGGGCCACAACGACCATTGCGGCGCCATGAGGTAGAACGGATTTTCGATCGCTGCCGGGTTCTCGATCAACAGCGCTCCCTGGCCGAAGTAGTTGAGCACCAGTGCGGGCATGACGATGCAGATCCAACCCAGCCGGATGGGGGCCTTCCCGAAGTGACCCATGTCGGCGTACAGCGCCTCGCCGCCGGTGACCGTCAGGAACACGCCCGCGAGCACCGCCAGCGCGCTGATCTGGTGATTGGCGAACAGCCGCACGGCATGCAATGGATCGAGCGCCAGGAGCACGCGCGGTTCGCGCACGATCCAGCTCACTCCCATGACGGCAAGGATGGCGAACCACCCTAGCATCACGGGCCCGAACACCTTCCCCACCGAACCCGTGCCATGGCGCTGGATCAGGAACAGTCCGACCAGCACGACGACGGTGATGGGAAGTACCGGGATCTGCGCCGCGGGGGCCGCCACGTGCAGACCCTCGACGGCGCTCAACACCGATATCGCCGGCGTGATGGCGCCGTCGGCGAAGAAAAGCGCCGCGCCCAATATGCCGAGAGTGCCGTAGATTTTCCGGCGCGGGCTCGCGCGCTCCGTGTTGATGACCAGCGCGGTCAGCGCGAGCACCCCGCCTTCGCCCTTGTTGTCGGCGTTCAGCACGACGCCGACGTACTTGAGGAGGATCACCAGCACCAGGGTCCAGAAGATCAGCGACAGCACGCCGAAGATGTGCTCCGGCGTCACCTCGATGTGCGGACCCGTGAAGCACGCGGAAACGGCGTACAGGGGACTGGTGCCGATATCGCCGAACACCACCCCGAGCGCCGCCAGCGCCAACGGCGCCATTCGCCCACTCGAAATGCGTTCGCCCGACATGGTATCGCGACCCTTGGCTTGCGGAGCTCTTGCCTTAAAAGAAGGGCCCACATCGTGGGCCCTGTTGGTCTGGCTGGGGGACTAGGATTCGAACCTAGGTAAACGGTGTCAGAGACCGTTGTCCTACCGCTAGACGATCCCCCAAAAACTCTCGATCGCCCGACCGGAAGACCTTCCCGCGGCTAGCGCTTGGAGAACTGGGTTCCGCGACGAGCCTTGCGGCGGCCGACCTTCTTGCGCTCGACCTCGCGCGCATCCCGGGTCACGAAGCCCGCCTTGCGCAGCGGGGAACGCAGCGTCTCGTCGTAGGCCATCAACGCCCGCGTGATGCCGAGACGGATGGCGCCCGCCTGCCCGGTGATGCCGCCGCCGTCCACGTGCGCCTCCACGTCGAACTTGCCTTCGAGCTGCACCGTGCCCATCGGCTGCTGCACGATCATTCGCCCCGTCTCCCGGCCGAAGAATTCTTCGAGGGTCCTGCCATTGATGGAGACCTTGCCCGTCCCCTGGCGCAGGTACACCCGCGCGCTCGAGGTCTTGCGGCGTCCGGTGCCGTAGAAGGAATTGCTGGCTGCGTTTGGCATCGATGGTTTCCTGCGATTACAGCGCCAGCGCCTTGGGCTGCTGGGCTTGATGGGGATGTTCGCTGCCGCGAAATACGTGCAGCTTCTTGTACATGCGCCGGCCTAGCGGGCCCTTCGGGAGCATGCCCTTGATGGCGAACTCGATGGCGCGTTCGGGATGCTCGACGAGCAGCTTGCCCAGCGCGATGGTCTTCAAGTTCCCCACATACCCGGTGTGCTGATGGTAGAACTTGTCGGTGAGCTTGGCTCCGGTGACCCGCACGTTGCCGGCGTTGATGACGACGATATGGTCGCCAAGGTCTTGATGCGGCGCGTAATCCGGCTTGTGCTTGCCCTTCAATCGATGCGCGATCTGCGAGGCCAGCCGGCCCAGCGTCTTGCCAGCCGCGTCCACGACGTACCAGTCGACTCGGGCTTCTGCAGGTTTGGTAAATACGGTATACATGGACGTACTCGGCTGTTTCGGGACGTTTGGCGAAAGGCGCGAAAGTGTACAGAACCGCGGGTCGGGTTACCAGCCCCGATTTGGCGGTCCGGCGCATGCATCGCAGCGCCCGGCACAGCCTACCTTATAATGACGTCATGCAGGGCCGCCGCTACTCGCCTCTGGATCGCCTACTGGGCGAATTCAACAATATTATCAACACCTTATATGCACCTGCACACCCGCAGAGAGCGTCCCCGGCCGGCGCGGGGGGCGAGCTTCCGCTGAATGAGGCCGAGCGCCTCGAATCGGCGCGCTTGATGCGGGTCAACCATTCCGGGGAGATCGCCGCCCAGGCGCTCTACCAGGGACAGGCCCAGTGGGCGCGCGACCCTGCCGTGGCCGTTGTGATGCGCCAGGCCGCGGCGGAGGAGATCGACCACCTGGCCTGGTGCGAGGAGCGGATCCGCGAATTGGGAGGGCGAACCAGCCTGCTCAACCCGCTGTGGTACTTGGGTTCCTTCGCGATCGGCGCCATGGCGGGCGCCTTGGGCGATGGCGCCAGCCTGGGGTTCATCGCCGAGACCGAACGGCAGGTGGAGGCGCACCTGCACGGCCACATGGACCGCTTGCCGGCGGGCGACCGCGGAAGCCGTGCGATCGTCGATCAGATGACCCGCGACGAGGCCGCCCATGGCGCGCAGGCCACATCTTTGGGCGGTCACGCGCTGCCGTCCCCGCTGCGCTCGGCCATGAAATTGACCGCCCGGATCATGACCGGAAGCTCGTATTGGCTGTAGCGGGGCGCCGCGCCGGCCGTATCGATTCCGGTTAGTGCTTGCGATTCCAGGACTTATGTAATAAAACGTGCGCGAGCATACGCGTTTATCGCGGTACTTTATAAATAGGGAGTGAACATGGAAGAAGGGGCAAAGGCCTTAAGCGATATCCCAGCGATCAATCGTTTCTTGAGCTACTGCCGAATCCGGACAGTCCCTTCCAAGACCGTGATCATCCACGCCGGCGACCTGCCCGACATTCTGTACTACATCATCAGCGGCTCGGTGGAGGTGATGATCGAGGACGAAGACGGGAACGAGATGGTGCTCGCCTACCTGAACAAGGGACAGTTCTTCGGCGAGATGGGCCTGTTCTACGAACAGCCGACGCGCAGCGCCTGGGTCCGGACGCGCCAGCAATCGGAGCTCGCCGAAATGACCTATCCGCGTTTCCGGCAGATTGCCGCCGAGAGCCCCGGATTGATCTTCGAACTGGCCACTCAGCTCGCCACCCGCCTGGATCGCACCAATCGCAAGCTCGGCGATCTCGCATTCGTCGATGTGACCGGCCGCGTGGCCCACGCCATCATGGATCTGTGCGGTGAGCCCGATGCGATGACCCACCCCGAGGGTATGCAGATCAAGGTGAGCCGCCAGGAGTTGTCCCGCTTGGTGGGATGCTCCCGTGAAATGGCCGGCCGCGTGCTCAAGGTGCTCGAGGAACAGGGACTGCTGCGCGCCACCGGCAAAACCATCGTCGTGTTCAATGCCCGACCCAAGATCAAAACCCGCCCGCTGATCGTGCCGGTCAAGGCGGGCTCCAGTACCGGTCCCGCCTCCTCCGGCACCAAGAGTTCGCGCGTCGAACCCGTCGACGATGAGGACGACGATGAGGACGACGAGGACGACGAGTAGTCGTCAGCGCATGCCCCGCGCGGCTCGTATCGCCTCGTAGGCTTCCTGGATGCGCTGCGTCTTTTCCTTGGCGATCTGCGCCATGGACTCGGGCAACCCATTGGCCACCAGCTTGTCCGGATGGTGCCGGCTCATCTGCCGGCGATAGGCCTTTACGACCTCCTGGTCGCTGGCGGTGGCCGCGATTTCGAGCTCCGCATACGATGGGTCGAGCGGCTTCTCCGGGGCCGGCCGGCCGCCGGGCTCGCCGCCGCGCGCCTGGTGCCGCGCCCTGAGCGCGGCTTCCATATAGGCGAATTCGAGTCCGGGAATGCCGAGGCGCCCGGCCGCCCGCGTCAGGATGGCGCGTGCCGGCAGCGACAAGTCGTTGCCCGCGAGCGCGGCGCGCAGCTGCAGCTCGATGAAGGCGCGCAGCAGATCGTGGCGCTCGGCGCACACCGCGCGGAAGCGCTCGACACCGGAGTCGGCATCGTAGCCAGCGGATTTACCGGTCCGAAAACACGCGATGGCCGCCTGGATTTCGTTCGGGCCCAGCCGCAAATCCTGCATCAGGCCGCGCGCGGCGCCGATCTCCCGTTCGGAAACGTGGCCGTCGGATTTCGCGACGTGCCCCATGAGTTCGAAGGTCGTGCGGAAGAACGCCTCCGACACCGAGGCGGGCGCGGGTCCGGCGGGTCCCGGCGCGTAATCGCCCCGCGCGGCCTCGTCAAAGAGATGTCCGATGAGAGCGCCGACGACCGCGCCCCAGATCTGCCGGGTCAAGAACAGGCCGATCAGAGCCCCGAAGAATTTGCCTTTCCAAGCCATTCGCGTTGACCTATCCCGGCTCTGCCGCCACAATTCCCGATCTTTCCCCCGCAATGGTAACAGCCGGCCCTCCGCGCACACATGGAACCGCCTCCTCAATCAGCGCCCTTGTTCGAGTCCCGGCTGCGCAACCTCAAGAGGATTCACCAGGGGAAGGTGCGCGACATCTATGATGTCGACGCGGATCACCTCCTCATCGTCACCACCGACCGTCTCTCGGCGTTCGACGTGGTCCTGCCGGATCCCATTCCGTCGAAGGGCGAGGTCCTCACGCAGATCTCGCTGTTCTGGTTCGACAAGACGCGCCACATCGTCGCCAATCACCTGTCGACGTTGAGCGTGGAGGACGTGGTTCCCGATCCCGGCGAGCGGGCGCAGCTCGCGGGCCGCGCCATGGTCGTGAGGAAATTGACCGCGTTGCCCGTGGAAGCGGTCGTGCGCGGTTATCTCATTGGATCGGGCTACAAGGACTACAGGATCAACGGCTCGGTGTGCGGAATTCCGCTGCCGACCGGCCTGCAGATCGCGGATCGCCTTCCCGAGCCGCTGTTCACCCCGGCCTCCAAGGCGCCCGCCGGCAAGCACGACGAGAACATCGATTTCGACGCCATGACGGAGCTGGTCGGCCGCGATCATGCCGACGACATCCGGCGCATCGCCCTGGCCATCTACGCATTCGCCGCGGAGCACGCCCGCGCGAGACGCATCATCATCGCCGACACCAAGTTCGAGTTTGGGATCGACAAGGCGGGCAATCTCTTGTTGATCGACGAAGTGCTGACCCCCGATTCATCCCGGTTCTGGCCCATGGACTCGTACAAGCCGGGCATCAGCCCGCCGAGTTTCGACAAACAATTCGTCCGGGACTACTTGGAGTCGCTGCACTGGAACAAGAAGCCGCCCGCGCCGCATCTGCCGCCCGACATCCTGCAGCGCACCAGCGACAACTATCGTGAGGCGCTCAAGCTGCTCACCGGCTAAGAGCCATTAAGAGCCATGCAAAGCTGGCGGGAGCGCCTCGACGACGCCTTGTTCCTGAAATCCCGCGATATGCCGCCCCCATGGGGGCCCCCATTGCGCATGATGCGTTATCCGGTGGCGCTGATCCGCGATTGGCTCGGCGGGGAAATCGGCGTCCGGGCGATGAGCCTCGCTTACACGACGATCCTGTCGCTGGTGCCGCTTCTGGTATTCATCATTTCCGTCATGAAGGGCTTGGGCGCGCGCGCCGACATGCGCTACGTCCTGCACCAGTTCCTGCGGCCCCTGGGCGCCGCCGCCGACCAGTTGACCGAGAACATCATGCAGTTCGTGGCGAACATGCGCGGCGACGTGCTCGGCACCATCGGTTTCGCATTCCTCGCCTACACCGTGATGTCGACGATTCAGAAGGTCGAGGCGAGCTTCAACTTCCTGTGGCGGGTGTCGCGTCCGCGCAGCATCGCGCGCCGCCTCACCGAATACCTCGCGCTTATGACTGTCGGTCCCATTCTTCTGGCGGTGGCCGTGGGGCTGTTGGGCTCCGCGAAGCACAGTCCCTTCACGCAATGGCTCGACGCCATGCCGCCGCTGGCCTGGACCATGGCGGCGCTCGGCCAGCTCATGCCCTACGTCGTGGTCGCCATCGCATTCGCCCTCATGTACGGCTTCGTGCCGAACACCCATGTCGAGGCGCGCGCCGCGCTCATTGGCGGCGTGTCCGCCGGCGTGGTTTGGGCGCTGGTGGGGCGGCTCTTTGCCGCCTTCATCCTCTATTCCTCGAAGATGATGGCCGTCTACACCAGCTTCGCCATCGTGCTCACGACGCTGATCTGGGTGCATTTGAGCTGGCTCATCCTGCTGATCGGCGCGCAGCTCGCGTTCTACGTGCAATTCCCGCGGTACCTGCGCCATGGACAGAAACCGGTCGAGCTGACCGTCGCAGGTCGCGAGCGGGTGGGCCTCGCCGTGATGTATCTGATCGCGCGCGACCAACGGCTCGGCAAGATTTGCTGGACTCCCGACGGCCTCGCCGAGGAACTCGACCTGCCGGGGCTCGCGCTCGAGCCGCTGCTCGCATGCCTGGAGCGCGGCGGGCTGATCGCGGCGGCCGGTAACGAACGTTTAGAGCCGGCGCGCGATCCGGCGGACATACGGCTCCTCGACATCGTCGCTGCCATCCGCACGGACCGCCGCGGCCCCGAGGTCGAGGCGCGCGGCGCGCTGCCGGCCGATGTATTGATGAGCGACATGGAGGCCGCGGTGCAGCGGCGGCTCGGGGATCAGACGCTCGGCGAATGGGTCGCCGGCGCTACTCTCCCGCGATCGTCAGCTCCTCGAGCAGAATAGAGCCCACGCGGATACCGCCCCGGGTATCGACGTCATCGCCCACGGCCGCGATGTGCGGCAGCATGTCGCGCAGATTGCCGGCAATGGTGATTTCCCCGACCGGGTATTGAGCGACGCCGTTCTCGACCCAGAAGCCGGCGGCGCCGCGCGAATAGTCGCCCGTGACCATGTTGATCCCCTGCCCCATCAGTTCGGTCACCATGAGTCCGGTTCCGAGCTGAGAGAGCATCTGCGGCATGCCCCCGGCGGCGCTGGGGGCGACGATCAGGTTGTGCGCGCCGCCGGCGTTGCCGGTGGTCTCGAGCTTGAGCTTGCGCGCCGAGTAGCTCGAGAGAATGTAGCCCGTGAGCACACCGCCCGCGATCAACTCGCGGTCTGCCGTGGTCACCCCCTCGCTGTCGAACGGCGCGCTGGCCATCGCCTTGGGAATGTGCGGCCGCTCCGCGACCCCGAACCAGGGCGGGAATATCTGCTGTCCGGCCGAATTCAACAGGAACGACGACTGCCGGTATTGGGCGCTGCCGCGGATGGCCGCAGCGAAGTGGCCGATCAGGCCGCGCGCCAGTTCCGGGACGAACAGCGCCGGTGCACGGCGCGTGGAGAGCTTGCGGGTCCCTAGGCGTGCGATGGTGCGCCGCGCCGCCTCCCGCCCGATGGCTTCCGCGGCGTCCAATTCGCGCCAATCCCGCGAGCTGCTGTACCAATAGTCGCGGTGCATGTCCTCGCCCTTGCCCGCCAGCACGACGCAGCTCAAGGTGTGGGAGGTCGTGGGATAGCCGCCCACGAATCCGTGGGTGTTGCCGTAGACGTGCAATCCCTGATGCGTGCTCAACGAGGCGCCTTCGGAATTGTTGATGCGCGGGTCGAAATCGAGGGCCGCCGCCTCGCAGGCCTTGGCGATCTCGATGGCGCGGTCCGCGGTGATGGACCAGGGGTGCGACAGGTCCAGATCGGGCGGCGACTGGGCCATCAGCGCGGCATCCGCGAGGCCCGAACAGGCGTCCTCGGCGGTGAAACGCGCGATGCTGCAGGCCTTGGCGACGGTTTCGCGCACCGCCTCCGGCGAGAAATCGGCGGTGTTGGCCGACCCCTTGCGCTTCCCGAAGTACACCGTGATCCCCATGCTGCGGTCCCGCTGGTGCTCCAAGGTTTCGACCTCGCCGAGCCGCACGCCCACCGAAAGCCCCGTATCCTGGCTGACGGCGGCCTCCGCCTGGGAAGCACCGCGGGCCCGCGCCTCTTCCAGGGCACGTTCGATGATCGATTCCAGGTGTTCCGGGGCAAGATGCAGGGGGTTGCGCAGGCCAACGGCCATCGTCATCTCCAACTTCGGGTCTTATTGAGTTCCATTGCCTGATTCTACCGGGCCGAGTGATAGCATGCGCAATATGACGATGAGTGAAATCGACGAATCCGGGGACGAATCTCGCGAATCCCAGGGGCAGCCCGCCAGCAAGAGCGCCCGCAAGCGCGAAGCGGCGTCTCTGCAGGAGCTCGGCGTCCAGCTGTCGACCCTGCCCGACCAGGAAATCAAGGCGTTGGGACTCCCGGACAACCTTTTTGCGGCCCTGCGGGACCTGCGCCGGCTTCCCAGCCACGGCGCTCAGGTGCGGCAGCGCCAATACATCGGGAAATTGATGCGCGGCATCGATCCCGAGCCCGTGCTCGCCAAGCTCGCGGAGCGCAAGCGGCGCCACGACATGGAAATCCGCCAGTTCCAGATGATCGAGCGCTGGCGCGACCGGCTCCTGACGGAGGCGTCCGCGGCGCAGGAGCTGCAGCTGGCCTATCCGCAGGCGGACCGGGCGGCGCTGCAAAAACTGCTCGCCAAGGCCGAGAGAGAGCGCCTCGAGCAGCGCCCGCCGGTGGCCGTGCGCGAGCTCTTTGCCTACCTCCGCCAGCTGCTCTCATAGGGTCTGCTAAACTGCGGCGCCATGACAGCCGTGGTTGGAATCATAATGGGCTCGTCCTCGGACTGGGAGACGATGCAGGGAGCGGCTGACGCCCTCGGCTCCCTGGGGATCGACTACGAGGTCCGGGTCGTATCCGCACATCGCACCCCCGATCTCTTGTTCGAGTACGCCGAGACCGCGCGCGAACGGGGCTTGAAGGTCATCATTGCCGGCGCGGGCGGGGCAGCCCATCTGCCCGGCATGACAGCGGCGAAGACATTGCTGCCGGTCCTCGGCGTGCCGGTGCAGTCGAAGAGCCTCAATGGCCTCGACTCGCTGCTCTCGATCGCCCAAATGCCGGCCGGCGTCCCCGTCGCAACCTTCGCCATCGGCGCGGCCGGCGCCAAGAATGCGGCGCTGTTCGCCGCCGCAATTCTTGCGAACGAGCTCCCCGGCATCAGGTCGGCCCTGGAGGCGTTCCGCGCCGCGCAAACCGCGTCCGTTCTCGCGAAGCCGGATCCGCGCCAGCCTTGAGATTCTCCAGGGTGGGCATCGTCGGGGCGGGGCAGCTGGGGCGCATGATGGCCCTGGCGGGCTATCCGTTGGGCCTGCGCTGTGTGTTCCTGGACCGCAGTGCAGATACTCCCGGAGGCCAGGTGGCGCCCATCCTGACCGGCGAACTCGGCGATCCTCGGCGGCTCGAGGAACTGGCGTCCTGCACCGACGTGCTCACCTTCGATTGGGAGAACGTACCCGGCACGGCGCTCGCTCCCCTCGAGAAATCCGCAGTCATCCGTCCGCCGCGGGCCGCGCTCGAGGCGTCCCAGGACCGGCTCCGCGAGAAGGCCCTGTTCAGCGCCTTGCAGATTCCCGTCGCCGCACATGCGGCGGTCGACAGCCGCGACGACCTGCTGCGCGCCACGGCCGAATTGGGCGCGCGCGGCGTGCTCAAGACCCGGCGCATGGGCTACGACGGCAAGGGACAGTTCATCATTCGCAGCCCCGCCGACATCGACGAAGCATGGAACCGGATCGGCGGCGGCGGGCTGATCTACGAGCGATTCCAGGTGTTCTCCCGCGAGGTTTCCATCCTCGGCGCTCGCTCCCCGGGGGGAGACATACGTTACTACCCGCTGGCGTCGAACACCCATGCGGGCGGAGTCCTGCGTTACAGCGTCGCCCCGTACGTCGACGAGTCGCTGGAAAGGATGGCCAGGCGCCACCTGAAGAAGGTGATGGAACACCTCGAGTACGTCGGAGTCCTGACCATCGAGTTCTTCGTGGTGGGCGGGCGGCTGGTGGCGAACGAAATGGCGCCCCGGGTGCACAACTCGGGCCACTGGACCATCGAGGGTTGCGTGACCAGCCAGTTCGAGAACCACCTGCGCGCCATCTGCGGCCTGCCGCTCGGCAGCACGCGCGCCCTCGGGCACGCCGCGATGGTCAACTTCCTGGGGCACATGCCCGCCATCGAGCGGCTCTTGGCCATTGACGGACTCGCCTTCCACGATTACGGCAAGGAGGCGCGTGCCGGCCGCAAACTAGGGCATTGCACGGTCTTGAGAAGCGGAGCGAGGGATCGTAACCGCGCCCTGGCGGGTATTCTGAAATTGGTCGATCACGGGTGACGGCACGATTTCACCCGTGAACGTTAATCCCGTAGACTGACCGCCGATATGTACCTGGAACTATTCAAGCTGCACGAACTGCCCTTCCGGTTGAGTCCGGATCCGCAGTTCTTGTACTTGAGCAAGCAGCATGCGCGCGCCAAGGCGTACATGGAGTCGACGATCTGGTTCACGGACGGCTTCGTCGTGATCACCGGCGAAATCGGCGCCGGCAAGACCACGCTGATCGAGACCTTCCTTCGCGAATTGCAGCCCGATGTCGTCGTGGCGCAGATCAACCAAACCCAGCTCTCGCCCACCGAGTTCCTACAGACCGTTCTGGTGCAGTTCGGCTACACGCCCTTCGAGATGAAGAAGCCGGAAGTGCTGGCGACGCTGAATCAATTCCTGATGGACCAGTACAACGCCGGGCGCAAGGTGCTGCTCATCGTCGACGAGGCGCAGAACCTCAGTTATCGCGTGCTCGAAGAGATACGCATGCTCTCCGGCGTCGAGACGGCGAAGGAGAAGGCGCTGCGCATCATTTTGGCCGGACAGCCCGAGCTCAACGAGAAACTGAATTCTCCCGAGCTGGTGCAGCTCACGCAGCGGGTCCGGCTGCGCTTCCATCTGGCCGCGCTCACGCCGGCCGAGACCCACTCGTACATCGATCACCGGCTCGAGGTCGCGGGTTCGCAGGGCCGCCGGATCTTCGCGGACGATACCTACCCGACGATCTTCAAATACACCGGCGGCGTGCCGCGCCTGGTCAATACCCTGTGCGACACGTCGATGATGGCTGCATTCGGGCGCGACAGCGACATCGTGACGGCCGCCGACGTGGACACGGCGATCCGCGAGCTGCAGTGGACCGAGCCCTCGGCCAGCACCAACCGCATGCCGACGCACGGCGTCCAGCATTCCTTCGCGCCCATGGTCCGGGATTCCGGCCTCGTCGTCGGGCGAATCCTGCTGGCCGCGGAGGGCAAGACCGTCATCGAGCGTGAACTCAAGCCGGGCCGGCTCGTGATCGGACGAACCCCGGACAATGACCTGCAGATCGACAGCAAATTCATCAGCCGGCACCATTGCCAGATCGTCACTCAGCCGGATTCCTGCCTCATCGAGGATCTCAACAGCACGAACGGGATCTACGTGCAGTCGAAGCGCGTGCGGCGCTACAACCTGAACGACGGCGATGTGGTGCAGGTGGGCCAGCACGAGATCATGTACATCGATGAGCGGGCTCAGCGTGCGCGCGCGAGCGCCGAGGGGCACGGCGCCGAACACGCCGGACATTCAAGTCACGCCGGACATCCGGATCACGGCGCGCATGCGAATCACGGCGGACATCCGGATCACGCTGAACATGCGGAACCCGCGGGCCATGCGGGCCACGCCGAAAAGACCTGAATCAGCCCCTGGAATTCGACGGAAAATCGAGCGGCTTGCCGGAATACTCCCGGCGCAGCGCGCGATAATCCTGACGGCGCAGGAACACCGTGAGCGCCGCGATCTCGCACGCAATTCCGATGCCCAGCGACACGGCAGTCTCCGGCTCGCTTGGATCGATATAGGCGATCCCGATGGCCAGGCCGCCGATGACCGCGTAAATCAGCGGTAGGCTCTCGTAGACGGGGCTCGCCAGGCGCATTGATGTGACCTCCTTAGAGTCGCATCCTAATACCGCGGCGGCGGTCCTGACGTGAATATTTAACTTATATACCGTCATTTCTGCGCCCCCGCCCCGGATGCCTCCCAGGGTGGCCGCCCTACTCCTTGCCGAGCAGCAGCTCTGAGAGGCGCGAGAGCCACGAAGTCCGCCATCCCTCGACGCGCAGCATCTCGGGCTTGGGCTCGTAACGCCGGCTGGCCTCGGCCAGCAGTTCCTGCGGCAGGCTGAGGCGAAACGTACCGGTCATTGAATCGTCGCTCATGGCAGCTCCTATTGATTCCCGACGCCAGACTACCGCGCGCGCCGGAGGACGATGCGACGGACCGCACGCAATTTGCGTCCCACCACAATATGTAGCGCCGGCGGGGACCTACGGGCCTGTCTGAGGATTCTACGTGAGCCGCGCAGCACTCAAGGTCAGGCTCCTAGCCCCACTCTGGAAACACCCGAAGGGCATCCAGGTAGTTGTGCACGACGTCCGTGTGGGCGTCCTCCTGCCAGCCCCCGGGTTCCGGGCTCTTGCACAAATCGCGCGGCCGGCCTCGGGTATCGATGCCGTAGAGGGTGAAATGGAGCGCCTGTTGCGCCTCGCCGGCGAGTTCGGCGGATTCGGCCTCATGCGCATAGAGCGCGAGAACCGCGCCATACGTCGAGTTGATGCCTCCCCACGCCTCGGCGTCCTCGTCCTGCTCGTGGCACACGGTGACCCCCAGTTCGACATGGGTGAAGTCCCTCCTTACGAACTCGATCAGTGCGCGAGAATCGGCGAGCCAGTCGGGGTCGAGCGACTCCCGTTTTTCCAGCAGGTATCGGGCGAGATTCAGCGGCGCCCAGGCCGTGCGGTTGGTGGGCGTCTCATGGTCCTCGAAAAACTGGGCGAACAAGCTGCCGGTGCCCGTCGCGCTCGGAATCTGCTCCTGCCGGATCCAGCGCCACAGCGAGGCGCGCGGCCCCCGGAACTCGCCGTGGCCGTGCGCGATCAGCTCGTCGTACAGCCGCAGGATGTAGGTCATGTTCCCGGAAACGGCGCCGCGGCCGGCGCCGTCGCGATAATCCGCCCGAAATGGCCAGGGTGAATGCGCGTCGCCGCCCGGCTGCTGATTCGCCGCGAGGACGCGGGCATTCTGCAGCGCCTGCGCCAGGTGTTCGGGCCGGCGGCACGCGTCGTAGAGCTTCATGAGCGCATAGCCCGCGATCCCGGCCTTGTCCGGCTCGATCTCATACGGGCGATCCCCTTGCGAACCCGAGTCTTCCGGCTGAGGGAATCGATCGCGCTTGCCGGTCGAGCGCGTGAAGCTGGGGTATTTTCCCGACGGCGGAGTGAGCGTCTCGTTGACCAGGTAATCGCCCATCGAGCACGCCGTATGCAGGAACCGCGGATCGCCGCCGGCGCGCATCTCGTGGTACTTGAGATACGACAGGATGGCCATCCCGTTCTGCGTCGCGGGAATGGTGTCCACGCGATCGGGCCACGGATTCCAGTCGCCATCCAAAAACGTGGCCTGGGCGAACCTCGGATACCCATGATCCAGGGGACACTGCTGGTAGAACTCCATCTCCCGGTCCAGGGCGTCGCCCCACGACGTCCAGGGCAGCAGCCGACCCCCGGCATCGACGAGGATCGGATGGCCTGCCAGCACGGCCGGCGCTTCAATCTCGGACTTCTCCAATGTTCCCCCGGTCTTTCAGCGCGACGGCGCGCCGCTGGTGCGGATCGCCTCGAATTCGTCGCCCGGGAGCCATTGGACGGTCCCGGACGAGGTGAGCACCTGCCAGCCCAGCGCAAAGCCGAATTTCGCCATCATGGCGTCGCTCGTGAAATCCATGTCGGCGCGGTACTCGTCGCTCGGTTGATGATAGCGGTGGGCGGTATAGTCCTCGATCTGCGCCTTGCCCCATTCGGGCGGGTGTCCCGCAAATTTCATCGCTGTATTCACCGAGAACGCCGGCACGCCGGCGCGCGCCAGGCTGAAGTGATCGGAGCGGTAATAATGGCCGGCACCGGGTTCCGGGTCGGGTTGAATCTCCAATCCGAAGGCGGCGGCCGTTTTCTCGACCACCGGATACAGGGTGGTCCGCTCGGCCCCGGTGACGTTGACCGACTCGGGAGTTCCGATGGGCGGAATGGCGTCGAAGTTCAATCCGACTGCAATGTCGGCCGGCGGTATCGGCAGGTGCTTCCCCAGGTAATTCGAACCCAGCAACCCCTTTTCCTCGGCGGTCACGGCCGCAAAGATCACCGGGTGCGGCGGCTTCGCGGCCGCCGATGCGTAGGCGTGCGCGAGCTCCAGCAGGATTCCGCATCCCGTCCCGTTGTCCACCGCACCGTTGTAGATGTTGTCGCCGGACATCGAGGGATCCATCCCCAAATGGTCGTAGTGCGCGGAATATACGACCGCCTGGGTCTTCGTGTGGTCGGATCCGGGCAGCTGCGCCAGCACATTGTAGGATACGAACTGGCGCACCCTGCTGACGACGTGCGCCTGCAGGCGCACCGGCAGCTCGCGCGCCTTGAACCTTCGAGTTCCGGCCAGCGCCAACATCTCGTCCAATTTCAGGCCCGCCGCCTCGAATATCCGCCGTGCCACGTCGAGCTGGATCCAAGACGCCGCCTTGAGCTTCGGAGCGCCGTCGTCGCGCAGATACACCTGTTCGTTGCTCCAGGAGCTTTTGACCACCTGCCACGGATAACTCGCGAGATCCGTGCGATGGATGATGAGCGCGCCCACCGCCCCGTGCCGCGCAGCTTCCTCGTACTTGTAGGTCCATCGGCCGTAGTAGGTCAGGGCCTCGCCCTTGAAGAATGCCGGGTCCTCGGACGGCGGCTCGTTCACGATCACGAGCAGCACCTTGCCCTTGACGTCGATGCCCTTGAAATCGTTCCAGCGATACTCCGGCGCGTCGATGCCGTAGCCGACGAAGACGATGGGGGCATCCACGTCGGCGACCTCCGTCCGGGTCTGATTGTTGGTCACGTAGTCCGCGCCGAGCGCGAGCTCGATCGGGGCGCCCTGCGATGGGACCAAGGACAGGGTCGTGGCGGGTTCCGTGAAGACTCCGGTGAACCCCACGCGCTGCAGGTAGCCGCCCTCGTCCCCCGCCGGTTGCAAGCCGTCCAGCGCAAACTGCGTCGCGATGTAGTTGGCCGCCAGATCGCCGCCCCTCGTACCGGTGCCGCGGCCTTCCAAGAGGTCGTCGGCCAGGAACTTGACGTGCGCGCGGATCCGCTCCGCCTCGATGCCCTGCATGGCGGCCGCCGCGCCGGGCGCAAGGCCCAGTGCCGATGCCGGGTCGGCGGCCCACGCGCCCTGAGCGGCGAACACGGCCATGGCGCCGAGCACGAGCGCTCTTCGGTAAATCGTCATCGATCGGCCTCCGAATGTTGGATTGATCTGAAGCGCGCCGCTCACCGGGAGCCGCCCGCAGCGGCGGGGCGCTCCCGGGTCATCCATGCCTTCCACGATTCGTCGATCACGAAAGCATGAATCGCAGCCGCATCGGCGCGGTTCAATACGTCATCGAACCGTCCCATGCCGAGCGGCGACAGCGCCCCCTCCAGCACGATGGAGTTGAACAGGGCGTGTTTCTGCGTGGACAGCCGCCGCAGGTCCGGCAGCATGGCCTGCCCGAACAGGTGGCAGCGCGAGCAATAGCGGTTGTACAAGACCTCGCCCGCGGCGATCTGCGCCCGGCTCCCCGTGCGGGGCGGCGGCGCCGGGAGCGGCGGGAGCGTGACCTCCGCCGGCAAGGGCACCGCGCCGCCGTCGAGACGCAGGGCGATGATCCGGCCCTCGTTTCCACGGCGCTGCGGGGCGGAGCCTTCGGGAAACGGCAACGCCATGTCGCCGCCGCCAAAGCCCGCCATCAGCGCGACGTACTGCACGCCGCCTACTTCGTAGGTCATCGGCGCCGCCATCACCGCCGTGCCGAGTTCGATGCGCTTCAAGAGCTTCCCCGAGTCCGCGGCATAGACGTTGAGGGCGCCGGCCTCGTCGCCCTGGAACACCAGGCCGCCGGCGCTCGACATGATGCCGCCATCCCAACCGCCGTAGGTTGGCACCTCCCACACGAGCCGGTTGCGCACCGGATCCCATGCCCGCAGGAAGCCCCGCCGCTTGAGGGGGGACCCCCCGCCGCCCAGCGCCTCGAGCGAGGGCAGCGGACCGTACAGCGGCGCGAGATCGGCGGGGTCGTAGAACTCCGCGGGAAAGGCCGGGCTCGTGAACTGGCCCTCGACCAATCCCGCGCGGCGATGAATGGTCTCGATGATGACGTTGGGCGCCTCCTGCACGGGGATGTAGACGCGCCGCGCCTGCGGATCGTAGGACATGGGCTGCCACCCGTGCGCGCCGCCCTCCCAGGGCGACACCAGCTTGGGCGACCCGCTGTAATCCACCGCGGGATTCGGAATCGGCCGCCCGGTATCGGGAGCAATCCCCAGCGTCCAATTCACGGCCGCGAAGTTGTTCGCCGAAATGAACGCGCCGGTGGCGCGGTCGAGCACGTAGAAATAGCCGTTCTTCGAGGCCTGCATCAACACCTGGCGCGTGCCCTGCCCGAGATCGAGGTCCGCGAGAATCATTTTCTGCGTGCTGTCGAAGTCCCACATGTCGCCGGGGACGACCTGGTAGTACCACGCGAGCTGGCCCGAATCGGCATGCACCGCGATAATCGAGTCCGAGTAGAGATCGTCGCCGCCGCTGCGGCCTCCCTCCTTGATGTCGTAGGGCGATGCATTGCCGGTGCCGACATAGACGAGGTCGAGCGCCGCATCATAGGCAATCCCGTCCCACACGGCGCCGCCGGCTCCGGTGTCCCAGCGGTGATGCGGGTCCCAGGTCCTGACCGCCTGCGTTAGGTGCGGCTGATCCTGATCGCCCTGCGCGGGATCGCGCGGCACCGTGTAGAAGCGCCAGCGCATGCGGCCGGTGTCGAGATCGAACGCGGCGACGTAGCCGCGCACGCCGTGAAAATCCCCGCCGCCGGCGCCGATGACGACGAGGTTTCCCGCCACCAGGGGCGCGCCGGTGGTGGTGTACGGCGTGTGCGGGCCCCGCGCCGGCAGCGTATCGGCCTTCCACAGCCGTTGCCCGGTGGCGGCATCGATGGCGTGCAGGAATCCGTCCAAGGCGGCCACGTAGACGCGTCCCTTCCAGACCGCGACGCCGCGGTTCACGGCGTCGCAACAGGCGTATCGGCCCCACTGGCCGTCGATCTGCGGGTCGTACACCCAGCGCGCCTTTCCGGTCGCCGCGTCGAGCGCATAGACGCGGCCGAAATTGCCGGATGCGTACATCACGCCGTCCACCACGATCGGGGTCGCTTCGAGCCCTCGATGCGTGCCCAGCGTGTAATCCCACGCAAATCCGAGCCGCGACGCCGTTTGCGTGTTGATGGCGCTCAAGGGCGAGTGGTAGGAGCCCGACGAGTCGCGGCCTTCCGTGAACCATTGCCCGGGTTCTCGCTCCGCTTTGTCGAGGCGCGCCGCGTCGACCCAGGCCAGCGCCCGCGCCTCCGCCGCTCCGCCCGCGGCAGCGACCGGCATGGCGGAGACGACCGGCTCGTGACGACCGCAGGCGGCGAGGCCTGCGAGCACGAGCGCGACGAATCCATAGGCCGCAGACGGGCGCAGGTTCAACGCAGAGCCCACGGAGCCTGTCTGACGCATCTACGTGCGCCGCGTTGCTTCGTCAGACAGGCTCCTGGTTGCATTCCCGTTTAGGAACCCTGGCGAACCTACTCCGGTGCTGTGGTTAAATCCAGAGGTACTGGCTTGCCGGGCGGCGGCCCGGGATTGTAAACCTCAAGCGCGGGCGGGGCCCGAACACGTCGGGCCCCGCCCACGGCGGCCGAGCATCCAGCTCGTCCCCCTGCGCAATGGGGCTCCTCCCTGGAGGCCGCCGAAGAATTCTGCCCGGCCGCCACGGAACGGGACACGGTTTGAGGGGATGCAAATGCGCAATTTCAGCGACACCGCGCCTCGGTGCATGACGGGGACGGTCCCGCCCCTGCTGGTGATGCTGCCCGGCCTCGACGGCACGGGAAAATTGTTCGCGAAATTCGTGCAGGCCCTGGGCAGCGGAGTCGATACCCGAATCATCGCCTATCCCGTCGACGAGCCGCTGGGTTACGAGGAGTTGGAACTGCGGGTTCGCGCTGAATTGCCGGCGGACCGGCCGTTCGTGCTGCTCGGCGAATCCTTCTCAGGACCGATTGCCATACGCATCGCGGCGGCGGCGCCCGCGGGCATGCGGGGAGTGATTCTCTGCGGAACCTTCGCGAAGAGCCCCTACCCGCGGCTTCGGTGGATCGGCGCCCTGTCCTTCCTGATCCCGGTGAAGGCGCTGCCGCGCTGGGCGAGGGCCTTGGTGATGTGGGGATCGCACGCGGCGGGAGCGCCGGCCCAAGCGGACCGGGCGATCGCGGTCGTCGCCCGTTCCGTGGTGAGGCGCCGCCTTCGAGCGCTGCTCGAAGTCGATGCCGCCGGGAGCCTCGGCCGCATTGGAATCCCCGCGCTGATTCTCTACGGCCGACACGACCGCATCGTGCCGGGCGCCGCGACACGGTTCCTGGCGGCGGGCCTTCCGGGCGCGCAACTCGCGCCCATCGACGGCCCGCACCTGCTGCTGCAGGCGGCGCCGATCGCATGCGCCGCCGCCGTCGGCCGCTGGCTCTACGCCGTTCCGCCCACCGTCAGCGCATCGATGCGCAGCGTGGGCTGCCCCACTCCGACCGGCACCGATTGACCTTCCTTGCCACAGGTTCCGACCCCGCAGTCGAGCTTCATGTCGTTGCCCACCATGCTCACCCGGGTCAACACGTCCGGTCCGTTTCCGATCAGCGTCGCGCCGTTCACCGGCGCGCCGATCTTGCCGTTTTCGATGAGATAGGCCTCGCTCGCCGAGAACACGAACTTGCCCGACGTGATGTCGACCTGGCCGCCGCCGAAATTCACGGCATACAGTCCCTTGTCGACCGACGCGATGATTTCCTCGGGCGCGCGCGACCCGGCGCGCATGTACGTGTTGGTCATGCGCGGCAGCGTCATGTGCGCGAAGGACTCGCGGCGCCCGTTGCCGGTCGCCGGCATGCCCATCAGCCGCGCGTTCATCTTGTCCTGCAGATAGCCGCGCAGAATGCCGTTCTCGATCAGCACCGTGCACTGCGTGGGCGTGCCTTCATCGTCCACGTTCAGCGACCCGCGCCGCCGGTTCAGCGTGCCGTCGTCGACCACCGTGATCTCGTCCGCGGCGACTTTCTGGCCGATCCGATTGGAGAACGCCGAGGTGCCCTTGCGGTTGAAGTCCCCTTCGAGACCGTGGCCGATGGCCTCGTGCAGCAGAATGCCCGGCCACCCCGAACCCAGCACGACGGGCATCGAACCCGCCGGCGCGGCAACGGCCTCCAAATTCACGAGCGCCTGCCGAACCGCCTCGCGGCCGTGCGCGAACGGCTCGTCGCCCCGCAGCAGTTCGTCCAGCCCGAAGCGTCCGCCGCCGCCGCTGTAGCCCTGTTCCCGGCGTCCGCCCTGCTCCACGATCACCGACACGTTCATGCGCACCAGGGGACGCACGTCCGCCGCCAGAGTGCCGTCGCTCGAGGCGATCAGCACCACTTCGTGCATGGCCGACACGGAGGCCATGACCTGCTTCACGCGCGGATCGATGCGCCGCGTATCGGCGTCGATCTTCATGAGCCAGGCGACCTTGTCCTCGTCCCGAATCGTGTCGAGCGGATCGATGGGCATGTACAGCCGGTGCGTCGGCGGGCGCTGCCAGGTCTTGACCGCGCGGCCCGCGCCGCTGCGTGCGATCGCGCGCGCCGCCTCCGATGCCTCGACCAGCGCCGGCAGCAGCACCTCATCGGTGTAGGCGAATCCGGTCTTCTCGCCGCTGATGGCCCGCACGCCCACGCCCTGCTCGATGCTGTGGGAGCCGTCCTTGACGATGCCGTCCTCCAGCGACCAGGATTCCTCGCGCGACAGCTGGAAATAGAGATCCGCATAATCGACGCCGCGGCTCATCACTGTGCCGAGCACCGTCGACAAACGGCCTTCGTCGAGACCCGAGGGGTCGAGGATCATTCTCTCCGCGACGTCGAACATCGGCGCCGCGCTCATGCCGCCACCCAAACCTGCGATTTGACCCCGAGCCGCCGGTTGTCGAGTGCTGGAAAGCGGGCCCGAGTCTCGGCCTGCTTCGCGAGATCGAAGTCCGCGGTGACGACGCCGCTGCCTTTCGGCAGGCGCGACAGCACCTGGCCCCAATAGTCGACGATCAGCGTATCGCCGTAGGTTTCCCGGCCGCTGGTGTGGGTACCGGCTTGGGCGGGCGCGACCACATAGCAAAGATTCTCGATGGCGCGGGCGCGCAGCAGCGTCTCCCAGTGCGCACGGCCCGTGGGCACCGTGAACGCCGCGGGCATGGCCAGCCATTCGGCGCCCTGCGATACCAGCTCGCGGTACAACTCGGGGAAGCGCATGTCGTAGCACACCGAAAGCCCGAGCCGGCCTACGGGCGTGTCCGCGACGACCACCCGGCGTCCGGGCGTCACATGGGTCGATTCGAGGTATTGCTCGTCCCGCCCCGGTATGACGACGTCAAATAAATGGATCTTGTCGTAGCGGGCGACCCGCTCCCCATCGGAATCGATCAGCAGCGACGAGTTCGTCACGCGGGTAGCGGAATCGCCCTTGATGACGGTGGTTCCGCCCAGGATCCACAGCTTCAACCGGCGGGCCGTGCTGCTCAGGAAGTCCTGAATGGGGCCTTGGCCGTCGGATTCGGCCACTTGGAGCTTGTCGGCGTCCTTCAGGCCGATGAATGAAAAGTTCTCGGGCAGGCACGCGATATCCGCGCCCGAGTCCTTGGCCTCCCGCAGCAGCGCTCCGGCGGCTGCAAGATTGTCGGCGACGACGTGTCCCGAGGTCATTTGTATAGCGGCTACTCTTCCCATTTAATTCGCTGCCTCTGCGGTCTACTTCGGTGCCTCTGCAGTCGCGGAAGCGTCCGCGCTCTTGATGCGTTCGACGGTCGGATTATCCCAGTTGCCGGTGATCCGATAATACCCCCGTGCCAGCCCCCTCAACGGCTGTTTGAACACTTGTGTGAACACCAGCACTGCGGCGCCGATCACCGGGCCTCCGGCGAATGCCGCCAACGGCAGCGAGCTGCTCACGTTCCCGGTCACCACCGCAGTTTGGTCGTAATCCCGGTTTTTCAAGCCCACCCGGCCGATCAATCCAATCTCGGCAGCGGGCCCCTTGACCAACACGTCATCGGTATAAGCACTGCCGTCGTGCAGGAAGAAATCGCCGCGAACGGTGTCGAAAGCAAAGCCTTTGTCGGTCAAATCGCTGAAATCGAGCGCTAACCGGCGCGGCAGTTCCGCCAGGCTCGCCAGGCCCACCACACGGCCCGCGCCCGGTTTGAGGCCCGTGATCTGGCCCTTGTCGAGCGCCAGCTGCACGTTTCCCGCCGCCAGTTGCAGCGATTCTGACGTGGGCGCCCCCGCCCAAGTCATGTCGAAGTCCATTTTCCCGGACTTGGCCTCGATGACCGCGTCGTAACCCAACTGCTTGAGCGTCGCTCCCACGTCGCTGCTCACCAGGGTCCCCGTGACGTGACCCGACCCCGCCTCCCTGCCGCGCCAGTCTCCCTTGGCGCTGACGGTGAAGCTCGCGCCGGCCACCAGCAACTCCTGCAGGCTGATGCCGTCGTCCACCTTGTTCAACGTGGCCCTCACGTCGCCCAGCTGCCGCTCGCCCCACGACACGTCGGCCGCGTGAAACCGGATGGCGGGAATGGCCCGCGGGTTGGCCCCGCCGCCCGCCCCCGGGGCCGGACCACCGACGACCCCATCATCGGACTCGGTGACGAATTTCAGGCGCTGGAACTCCAGCCG
Organism: uncultured Gammaproteobacteria bacterium; assembly: GCA_963707765.1. GTDB lineage: Bacteria > Pseudomonadota > Gammaproteobacteria > Steroidobacterales > Steroidobacteraceae > Bog-1198. The sequence goes on from CAVPQZ010000004.1 coordinate 785,443, forward strand.
CCAGGGTTCCGTGTCGACGCTGGGCAGCGACAGAGTGCCGATGACGTTGGGCCCGCCGATGCCGATCCGAAGGCCCGAATCGCTCGCCGCAAGGTCCACGGACACGTCGCGAAACGACAGTCCGAGGTAGTCGATCTGACCGACGTCGAACCGGGCGCTGCGAAGATAGGTGCCGAGCGGCTTGGCATTGCGGTCGGGCGTATAGACCTTGAGCCATCCCTCGAGATCGAATCGCTCGATGGTGCCCCCGGTATTGACGGCCTGCGTTTCGCTGAATGCGGCCGGCTCCGAGGCGGCGCCGAAGGTGACGGCCGCCCGGCTGATCTGCACGCCGGCGGGGCCCGAATCCAAGGCGAGCTGGCCGTGCAGCACTGCGCCCAATGCCACGTGCACCTGAGTGGCGCCGCTGCCCGGCCAAAACACATCCATGGACGATGGCATCGGCTCCCCGGCAGGCTTGGCGAGAGGCTCCGGCAGCTTCATTTCCAATCCCGCGAGATTGGCGATGAGGCGCAAGCTGCGCTCCCGCGCCGGCTCCGGCGCCATGCGCAGCACGCCATGCCAGTCGGTGGTCCCGTTGATGGGCGTGCTCGCCGGGAGCGACAGCGCCGAGCGGAGGGCGTCGCCGCTCAAGGTGCCGTTGAACGTGAGCTGCGTGCGCGTCACCGGCTGATTGCGCGGGGACCGCGCCTGCATCTGAAAGGGACCGCCCATCACCCGGCCTCGAATGTCGGCGCGCGCCACCTGGGCGCCGTCGATCTCGGCATCCCCCGCGAGCTCCGTCGCGGCGAGCGTCGCTCCCTTGCGATTCAGCGACACGCCGTGCAGGCGGACATGCACGAGGACCCGTCGCTGCTCGAATTTCCGGAACGGCAGGAACAATTCCACGTCGGCCTGCACCGGGCCCTGGGCCTCGGCCTCGGAGAAGGCGTGCTCGGCCATGGCGTCGAGCGGGGTCGCCCGCAGGTAAGCGAGCGCGGCACCCGCGTCCCCGCTCGCCGACGCATGCACCTCGAGTTCCGCGGCCTTGAAATCGGCAAAACGCGCATCGCCCCGCTCCAGGATCAGGCTGCCGATATTGCCGGCTTCGAACTGAACGCTGAGCCCCTCGTTGCGAAACTCCGCGACGCCGCCCAGACCTTCGGCCGCGGGCCAGCCGTCGCGGTAGTCGAGCGTCATGCCGTCGATGTGCGCGCGAGCCAGGAACAGGCCCGTGCCGTCCCGGAATGGAAAATGCTTGGGCGGCCCCTGGATGACGACATCGGCGTGCGACAAGTGTCCCGCCACCAGGGCGCGGTTCAGCCAGGCCAGCGCCGTGGGTGGCAGCAACGCGCGTGGATAGTAGAGATGCGCGGCCGCGACGTTGCCGTTGTCCACGGCAACGGCCAGCGTCATCGATGGCGATCCGCCGTCCCCCGGCTGGTGCCAGGCGGCGGGTCCGTGCAAGGACGCGTCGTGGGTCTTGAGCGCGAGGGACGGAGTCGCGATGAGCACTTCCTCCGGGGTCCGCTTCCAGTACAGCGTGGTCCTGAAGGACTCCACGCCGATGGGCTGCGCGAGCTGGGCGGGCCATACGAACAGCGCATTCCGCGCCTGGATGTCCACCTGACCGCCGCGGTCCGTCCCGACGATGGTTCCGTCGAGGCCGCGCAGACCGGGGGCGCGTCCGACGGGAGCGAAGCCCACCCCGCGGAATCGCGCCCGCGCGGTGAACTGCCAGGGATCGCTTGCGGCGCTGCGCCAGAGGCGCATGCTCGTGTCGAGCCATTCACCGGTGGGCTCGATCTCCTGCAGCCGTTCGCGCAGGTCGCGCTGCGGCAGGAGACCCGCGAGCGGCAACAGCGTTTCGGCGCGCAGATAACTCGCGCGAGCCGTGAATTCCACCAGTCCCGCGTCATTGCCCCGCCAGCTCACGTCGAACTCGGACGGCGGATCGCTTCGTCCGGCGCGCGAGGCGCGCACCCGCCGCCCGAGAAGAGTCCAGCGGTCGCCGTCATGGAGGACGGTCAGCGCGCCTGCGAGCTGGTCGAACTTGACGGCCGGCTCGCTCGCGAGTTGGACCGTGGCATTCACCGCATCGGTATCGAGGTCCGCGCGGGTGAGTTCCAATCCTCGGCCGAGCGCCGCGATTTCGAATCCGCCCGTGCCGCCTCCGAGCCGGGCCAGATATTCGGGCAGGAGTTCCCGCAGGCCCGCAAAAGACAGGTCGCGCGTGCGTCCCAGCGCGTTCCAGTTCAGTTCATCGAGGCGCCCGTGACCGCGCACCGTGGCGTTGAGGCTGATCTCGCCGCCAAGCACCGGCGGCAGGTGTGCGGCGACGGCGATCCCGGCCACTCCATTGACGCGCTGGAATGCCAGGTCGACGTCGCGCAGCTCCAGCAGCGGCAACGCCGCGTTCCAGCCCTTGATGGTGACGAGGCCCCCGCGAATTGTCAAAAAACCGGCCGGCAGATCGTCGAGTCGCACCGTCTGCAGGGATGCGTCCCCGCCCCCCAGCTTGATCTCGGAAGCCAGCGAGAATTCCGCGGGCCCGGTGCGCGTAATGGAGACGTTCGGCGAGTCGACCTCGATGCGGCCCGCGAACAGCTTGCCGCTGCGGATCAAGCGCGACACGTCGAATGCGATCCGGCCGCCGGCCGCGCGCGCCAGCACGCGCGCGTCGTCCTTCGACCGCAGCTCCAGGCCGTGGAAATACAATTCGGGCCCATACCAGCGGAACGCCGGCGACACCCCGGCGAACGCGATGTGATAGCCGATTTGGCCGTGGACCCACTCCTTGATCTCCGCCTGATAGTGCGGCACGCGATTGATCGCCACCGTCACGGCCAGCATGAGGGCGACGCCGAGACCCAATGTCCCGACGACGCCATAGAGGAAAATCCTGCCGAGCCTGCGCAGCGCCATCTACATCAGGACGACGTCGTACTGGTCGACGGTGTATAGAGCTTCGGTCTGGAGGCGGATGGGCTTGCCGGTGACCAGTTCCAATTCGCCGAGCGCGGACGACTCCTCATCGAGCAGCCGCTCGATCACGTCCTGGTGCGCCAGCACCATCAACTGCTGACACTCGAACTGCCGGGCCTGGCGCATGATCTCGCGAAACACTTCGTAACACACCGTCTCCGCCGTCTTGACGAACCCCCTGCCTTCGCACGTAGGACAGGGCTGGCACAGCAGATGTTCCAGACTTTCGCGCGTTCTCTTGCGCGTCATTTCCACCAGACCCAAGGGCGACACGGAGGAAATGCTGGTTTTGACGTGATCGTCCCCCAGCGCCTTCTCCAGCGCCTGAATGACCTGTTTGCGGTGTTCCGGCTCCTCCATGTCGATGAAGTCGATGATGATGATGCCGCCTAAGTTGCGCAGGCGCAGCTGCCGCGCGATGGTCACCGCGGCCTCGAGATTGGTCCGGAAGATGGTTTCCTCGAGGTTCCGGTGGCCGACGAAGGCGCCGGTGTTGACGTCCACCGTCGTCATCGACTCCGTCTGGTCGATGATGACGTACCCGCCCGACTTCAGCGACACCTTGCGGTCCAGCGCCTTCTGGATCTCCTCCTCCACGTGGTGCAGTTCGAACAACGGGCGCGCCTGGCCGTACAATTCCAGCCTCGACAGGGCGTCGGGCATGAAGGTCGCGGCAAACTCCTCCATTTCCCGGTGCGCATTGGCCTGGTCGATCAGCACCCGTTCGACGTCCGGCCGCAGCAAGTCCCGAAATATCCGCAGGTGCAGCGGCAGATCGCCGTGCACCAGATTTCCGGGCTGGGCGCGCAGCCCCTTTTCCCGCACGAACTGCCACAACCGGCGCAGGTACTGCATGTCGGCGAGCAGGGCCTCGGTGCGCGCGCCCTCCGCCGCGGTGCGCACGATGTAGCCGGCCTCTTCCGCAGGTTCCATGCCCGCCTGGACCGTGCTGCGCAGCCGCTCGCGCTCGGCTTCGTCCTCGATGCGCGCCGACACGCCCACCCCGCGGCTCTGCGGCATGTACACGAGGTAGCGCGATGGCAGCGTGATGTAGGTCGTGAGCCGCGCGCCCTTGGTGCCCAGCGGGTCCTTGACGACCTGCACGAGGATCTCGTTGCCCTCGGCGAGCAGTGCCCGGATGTTCTCCGTGCGCTGCTGCTCGATGCCGATGTCCGCATGTTGGGGATCGAAGATGTCGGAGGCATGGAGAAACGCCGTGCGCTGCAGCCCAATCTCGATGAAGGCGGCCTGCATGCCCGGCAGGACGCGCGACACGCGGCCCTTGTAGATGTTGCTGACGAGGCCGCGGCGGTTCGCACGCTCGAGGAACACCTCCTGGAGCACGCCATTCTCGACCACGGCAGCGCGCGCTTCGTGGACACCCGCGTTGATGAGGATTTCAATGGGCATGGGGGCCGCCCGCCTGCGGGGAGCGCCAGCGCGGCACGCCCTCCGACTCGAGCAGGGCCGCCGTTTCGAACAACGGCAGACCCATCACTCCGGAATGGCTGCCCTTCAGGTCGGCGACGAACACCGCGGCGCGACCCTGGATGGCATACCCACCGGCCTTGTCCCGCGGCTCTCCCGTCTCCCAGTACGTGCGCGCCTCGGCGCGGCTGATGGCCCGGAAGGTCACCTCGCTGCGGCTCAACCGGGATTGCAGCCCACGTGCGGTCGCCAGCGCGATTGCCGTCAGCACCTCGTGAGTGCGTCCCGACAGGTCGAGCAGCATGCGCATCCCGTCCTCGACATCGGCGGGCTTTTGCAGGATTCGGCCCCCGAGCACCACGGCGGTATCCGCCGCCAGCACGGGTGCGGCCAGGCGCCTCCGGGGCGCCCCCCAGCCGCTCGCTGCCTTGGCGGCGCTGACCCGGCGAACGTACGCCTCCGGCCCCTCGCCGGGAGCCACCGTCTCCTCGACGTCGACCGCAAGCAATTGAAATGGAACGCCTATTTGCGAGAGCAACTCCCGCCGGCGGGGCGATGCCGAGGCCAGATATACGAAATCTTCGGACATGCTGCCAGGATACCGAACCTTGAACGCCTTAACCGCGGTGATAGGGATGTCCCGCGAGCAGGCTCATGGCCCGGTAGATCTGCTCGGCGAGCAGGACGCGAACCAGCCCATGCGGCAGGGTGAGGGACGACAGGGACCAACTTTGGTCGGCTCGCGCGCGGCAGGGATCGGACAGGCCGTCCGGGCCGCCGATCAGCAAGGCGAGCGGCTGCGCCGCCCGCAACCGCGCCGCCAACCAGGCACTCAGCTGCTCCGTGGTCATGGAAGCCGCGCGCACCTCGAGCGCCACGACGTAATCGTCCCGGCCGATCGCGCTCAGCATGTCCTCCCCTTCCCGGGAAATGGCGCGCGCCGGATTTTCGCCGGGCCGCCGGGTGGCAATCGCAATCTCCACGAGATCGAGGACCAATGGCGGCCGCAGCCGTTTCTGGTACTCGCGAAAACCCTCGTTGACCCAGTCGGGCAGCCGCGTGCCGGCGGCAATCAGGCGGCACTTCATGCCTCAAGAGGCTCCGGCGGTCCGCAATCTCAGGCCCGCTGCGCGCGTTTCGGCTGGGTCATGTCCCATAGCTTCTCGAGACCATAGAACTCCCGCACGCGCGGCAGCATGACGTGCACCACGATCTCGTTCAGGTCGATAAGGATCCAGTCGCTTTCCTGCTGGCCCTCGATTCCCTGCGGCCGGAAGCCGGCGGCCTTGACCTGCTCTACCAATTTCTGCGCGACGGCGCGCACGTGCCGGTCCGACGTGCCGCTGGCGATCACCATGGTGTCGGCCACGTCCGTTACCCCGCGCACGTCCAACACCTTGATCTCCCAAGCCTTCATGTCGTCGAGCGCACCGAGCACGACCGCCTTGAGCGCCGCCGACCGCGCGGCAGCGGCGCGCGCCGGATCGCCTGCGGCCGCCCGCTCAGGGCGGCTGCGCCCGCCGCCCTTCGGTCCGCCGGCGACCTTGGCCTTGATGCCGCGCTTCACTTTCCCGGCGCCGGCTGCGCCGTCCCCCGCCTTGTCCTTCGTTGTCGTCGATTTTTTCGTGACTCGCACTAAGGTGTCCGTGTTTTGGAATAACAGTGGGTGTCGAGAATCAGTTTACGCACCGAATCGGGCATGAGGAAGCGCGGATCGCGGCCCATGGCGATGAGTTGGCGGACCTCGGTCGAGGAGATCTCGAGCTGCGTCACCGCATGGACGTAGATGCTGCCGGCGCGTTGCTCGTGCAGATCGCCGATGCGCCCGGTCCCGTGGTCCACGAGCATCTCGCCCAGCGGCCCCATGGAAGGCGCACGCCACCCGGGCCGGTGTGCGACCACCAGGTGCGCCAATTGCAGCAATTCGCGCCACTGATGCCACTTCGGCAGACTCAGGAACGCGTCCATGCCGACGATCAGGCACAGGCTCCGATCCGGATACTCGTGGCGCAGTTCGCCCAGCGTCTCGACGGAATACGACGGGCCCTCCTTGCGCACTTCGCGATCGTCGACCACGAAACCGGGATAACCCTCCACCGCGAGCTGCACCATCTTCAGGCGCAGCTGCGCATCGGCTTGGGGCCGGTCGCGATGCGGCGGATTGCCCGCGGGAAGGAACCTGATTTCCCGCAGCCGAAGCGCCTGCTGCAATTCGAATGCCGTGCGCAGATGGGCATAGTGAATCGGATCGAAGGTTCCGCCGAAGATGCCCATGGGGTTCATGTTCGTACCCTGCCTGAATCGATCGTCGCTTGCAAAGCGCCCGCCATTGCGGAGGCAAGGCCGGTGACCGCCGTCCACGCATCACCGCCCGCCTGGCCCTTGACGATGCGATCCGCCTGGTGCGCTTGCCGGAGGAGCGCGGCGATCGGCAATCGGCCGGCGCGTGCAAGAGCCTCTGCCGAGGGGGTCGCCGCCTGGCTCCAGCTGCCGCGTCCGCCGCCGCGCAGGCGGACGCGTTCGCCCGCTTGCCATAATCCCCGCAGCTCACGGATGAGCGCCCAGAGAATGAGGGGTGGTTCGACGCCCTCGCCCTTCAGACCGAGCAGCACCCGCAGGGCGCGCTTCGCATCGCCCGCCGCCGCCGCCGCTCCGAGTTGCAGCACGTCGTAACGCGCGCTGTCGCCGACGGATCGCAGCACGAGGTCGGCGTCGATGGCAGCGCCGCCGGCGAGCAGCGACAACTTCTCGAGTTCCTGTTTCGCGGCCAGGAGATTCCCCTCGACTCGCTCCACGATCAGGCGTGCGGCCTCGGAGCTCAAGTCCGCGCCCAGGCTCTTGGCGCGCCCGTGCAGCCAGGCCGGCAGCGCGGCCGCTTCCACCGGCCGAACGCGAACCCACACGCCGTGCTGCTCGACGGCGCGCACCCACGGAGCCGCGCTGGTCTTGGCGTCGAGATCGTCGGTGATGACCAGGCACAGCACATCCGGCGGCGGACGCGTCGCCAGTTCGATCAGCGTCGCCGCGCCCTTGTCCGGCTTGCCGCTCGGCATGCGCAGTTCGAACAGCCGGCGCTCGGCAAACAAGGACAGCGACTGCGCGGCCTGGCGGACGCCGTCCCAATCGAAACCGCGGTCGATGAAGAACACCGTGCGGTCGGCATATCCGGCCTTGCGGGCCGCCGCCCTCACGGCGTCGGCGGCCTCCCCCGACAGCAGCGGGTCATCGCCGGAAATCAGGTACAGGTCGGCGAGGCCGCGCCCGAGCGCACTTTCGAGTTGAGCGGCGCCCAGTCTCAACGGAGGCGCGCCCGCGCGGCTTCGTAATCGCTCGCCATCCGGTCGACCAGCGCCTGCACCGGCATGACCTCGTGGATGCCGCCGACACCCTGGCCGGCGCTCCAGATGTCCTTCCAGGCCTTGGCGCCGGTACTGCCTCCCGCGCCGAAGTTCATCTTGCTCTTGTCGGCCTGCGGCAGATTGTCCGGATCGAAGCCGGCATTCGCCACGCTGGCGCGCAGGTAATTGCCGAGGATCCCGCTGAACAGCGACGTGTACACGATGTCCTCGGCGCTGGATGCCACCAGCATCTGCTTGTACGCGTCGCTGGCATTGGCCTCCACGGTGGCGATGAATCGCGTTCCGAGGTACGCGAGGTCGGCGCCCATCGCCTGCGCAGCAAGGACGTCGGCGCCGCCGCTCATGGCCCCGGACAGGATGATCGTGCCCGGATAGATGTCGCGGATTTGCTTCACCAGGGCAAACGGGCTCAGGAGCCCGGCGTGCCCCCCGGCGCCGGCGCATACGGCGATGATGCCGTCCACGCCCTGTGCGGCGGCCTTCTCGGCGTGGCGCAGATTGATGACATCGTGAAACACGAGGCCGCCGTAGCCGTGCACGGCGTCGACCACCTCGGAAGGCGGACGCAGGCTCGTGATCACGATCGGAACGCGATGTTTCACGCAGCAGGCCACGTCGTGCTCGAGCCGGTCGTTGCTCGCGTGCACGATCTGATTCACCGCGAAGGGCGCGACCTTGGCCTGCGGATTCGCCCGTGCGTGTGCATCGAGGGTCTCCGTGATTTGCGACAACCAGTCGTCGAGCTGCGAAGCCGGGCGCGCATTCAGGGCCGGGAACGATCCGACGACGCCGGCCTTGCACTGCGCCATCACCAACGCCGGTGTGGAGACGATGAACATCGGTGCGCCGATGACGGGAATGCGCAGGCGCCCCTGCAGCAACGATGGAATGGACATGCGCCATTATACTGCAAGGGTCCGACGGCATATGCTGCGCGTTGAACACGGCTCGCGGCCGGCGGACGCCGGGACCGCTCCAGATCTGAGGTGATCATGACATTCGAGACCCTTCAATTCGAGCGGCGCGACCGGATCGCGTTCGTCACTCTCAACCGCCCGGATAAGCTCAATGCGCTGAACTTGCAGCTCATCGAAGACTTGCGTGGCGCTGCGTCGGCGGTGGCGGCCGACCCGCAGATCGGGGCGGTGCTGCTCACCGGCGCGGGCCGGGGCTTCAGTGCCGGCGCCGACCTCGCCCGCGACGATTTCTTTCAGGACCCGACTTTAAGCCCCGGCGAGAGCATCGGCGTGAGCTTGCGCAACCACTTCAACCCCATGGTGAGCGCCTGGTACGACCTCGGAGTCCCACTGGTGGTGGCCGTCAACGGCGTGGCGGCCGGGGCCGGAGTGAGCCTGGCCCTCATCGGCGACATCGTGTTGGCCGCCCGTTCAGCCTCCTTCCTGCAATTGTTTGCGCCCAAGCTCGGCCTGATGCCCGACCTGGGAAGCACGTTCTTCCTCCCGCGGATGGTGGGGACGGCGCGCGCCAAGGGGCTCGCCATGCTCGGAGATGCGCTCTCGGCCGCCGACGCGGAACGCTGGGGCCTCATCTGGGCCTGCGTGGAGGACGAGGTTCTGATCGAGCGGGCCACGGCGATCGCGCAGCGTTTTGCGGCGGGGCCGACGCAGGCCTACAGGCGCATCAAGGAGACGTTCAACCGGGAGCCGGCGGGCACCCTGCAGCAGCAGCTGGCGCTGGAGGCGACGCTGCAGGCGCAGCTCGCCGACACCGCGGATTTCTCCGAAGGCGTGCTCGCGTTTCGCACCAAGAGAGCACCCCGCTTCACCGGCAAGTGAGCGCGGGGTCCGGCTGCATCGGGCGCTGCGCGCCCGCTAATCCTCGCGGCCGGCGCCTGCCGCCGCGAGCACCTCGCGCAGGCAATCGGCCAATTCCGTCGGATTGTAGGGCTTCTGCAGCACCGGGAACTCCGTGACGATGAGGTCCGTGAAGCCCGTTTGCAGCAACACCGCCATCGACGGCACCAGCTTCCGGGCCTCGCGGGCCAACTGCAGCCCGTTGATCTGGCCGGGAACCCGCACGTCGCTCACTAGCAAGATGGGATCCAATCCGCCCTTCAACAGCTCGAGCGCCTGATCCGCCGTCCCGGCCTCGGTCACCGCATAACCCTCGCTGGCCAGCGTCATCGCGAGCAGCCGGCGCAGTTGCCAATGGTCGTCGACCAGCAGCACCCGCAGCGGCGGATCGGGCGCACCGCTCACCATGCGGCTGCCTTCGCCGGCATCCACATCGACACGGTGGTGCCGTGCCCCAATTCGCTGCAAATCTGCAGCGCGCCGCCGGATTGCATCACGAATCCATCGACCATGCTGAGTCCGAGGCCCGCGCCGGATCCGACCTGCTTGGTCGAGAAGAAAGGATCGACTGCGTGCCCGAGCACTTCGGGGTTCATGCCGCAGCCCGTGTCGCTCACCTCGATCCGGACCCGCGCGCCATCGGCCGCAGCACGAATCGACACCGTCCCGCCGCCGGGCATGGCGTCGCGCGCATTGACGACCAGATTCAGGAGGGCGCCGCCGAACAGGCGATCGTCCGACCACATCGAAAGCTCCGGAGGGTCGACGGTGATGTCGACCTTGACCGCAACGCCCGCGGCCTGCTGGAGCAGCGGCTGCAGCCCCTTGAGATAGGCCTCCAGTTCAACCGTCCTCGGCTGCAGATTCTGCTGCCGGCCGAAACTCTGCAGCTGAGCCGTGATATGGGCGGATGAGCACGCGCTCTCGTCCAGTACCCCGACCAGCTCGAGAGCCTCGGGATCGCCGGCCACGGAATCCCGCCGCGCGAGCAAGCCGATGGCCTGGCGCATGACGGTCAGCTGATTGTTGAACTCGTGCGCGATGCCGCCGGCGAGCCGGCCCAGCCCCATCAGCCGGTCCGACGCCGCCTGCCGCGAGCGCAGGAGTTGCTCGCGGCGGCGCCACAGCTGCCCGAACACCAGGACGACAATGAGCACCGAGATCGAGGATGCGGCGACGACGTTGCGCACCAGCGCCTCGCGCGCCGCCATGGACTGGGAGGCGAGCGCCTCGGCTCGCGCTTTCTGCAGCGCCTCTTGGCTGAGCGCGCTCTCGAATCGCGCGCGCAGCAGCGCGACCGTGTCGGCCTCGGCGGTCTCGTGGTCGGCCTTGAGCCACCCGACGTAGGTCTCGATGTCCTGCATCGCGCCGCGCAGGTCATTCTGCTTCGCGCGCGCCTGGCCGCGAAAATTCAGGAACTCGGCCCGCACACGCCCCGTGAGATCGACGCCGTCGTTCGCGAGCGCCCGGTCGAGCTGCCGAACGGCCTCGGCGGCATTCCCCTCGGCCAATTCCAGCTCGCCGAGCGATCCCGTGGCCATTTTGGCGCCTTCCGGATACTGCGTCGCCTGGGCGGCATCGTACGCCTCCCGGCAATAGTCCCTGGCGGCCTTCCGCTCCGGAAGCTTCACCGCCGTGGCGCACAGGTACACCTGCGCGACGGCTTCGTCCCCCGGGGTCGCGTTCGCGCGATACAGCGACCTCGCCTGCAGCAGACGCGTCTCGGCCTCGCCGTAACGGCCCTCCTGAAGCAAATCGACGCCCTGCTTGAGGCGCGTGATTCCGAGCCCGTCGCGGTTGTTCTGCGACTCGTAGTACCGAACCGCCTGCTCCTGAAGCGAGCGGGCTTCGTCGTACAGATGGTACTCCCCGTAGATGGCCGCGAGCCGCAGTCCGGCTTCGATGCGCAGGCCCTCCCGGCCGATCTCCCGCGCGAGCTGGTATGCCCGCAGCGTGTCCGTGGTCGCATTCACCTTGTCCCCGGCGCGCTGGCGAAGGTGGCCGCGATCCAACAACACGCAGATCAGATCGGGTGCATCGGCCGGTACCTTCGCCGTGGCGGTCTCGATACCCTGATGGGCCTTGGCGATCTGTCCCTGCTCGTCCACGATCAATAGACCGGTCAGCTCGAGGCGCCGCCGCAGCCCGTCGCCGTCATCCGGCCCCCATGCGGCCAAGCCTTGCCGGGAAGCCTCGGCGGCCTTGTCGATGTCGCCGCTGTCGTCGTAGGCGTCCATCAGCATCGCATAGAGATGCGCCGTGCTCGGCAGGGGGGCGGGCGGGCGCCGCGGCTCTTTGGCGCGGGACGCGAGCTCCCGGAGAATCGGCTCGATGGCCGCTTTGGGCTGGGTCTCGAGCTGCCGGGTGTACGGCTCGTCGCCCCCCGTCATCTCGGCGAAGCAGTTCGCCAGCGACCACGCGGGGGCAAGTCCTATCGCGAGAAGGAAGCTGTACGTCGTCGCTCGCAAGACTTGTCCTTGTCGCCGAACGCACGCGTTGCCGGCTTTTTCAGAATTCTGGGCGCGCCATCCGGTATTTTCAATGTCCCGGACGCCGGGGGAGCGGCCGCAGCCGCGGGTTCATGCGGCCCACAGCCGCTCGAGTTCGCGTTGGCATTGCGCCGCGTCACTAAACCGGATGGCGTTGAGGCCTACGCTCTTGGCCGCGTCGACGTTCGCCTCAACGTCGTCGATGAACACCGACTCCTCGGCCCGCAGACCGAACTTGTCGAGCAGGTGCACGAACACTTCGGGTTCCGGTTTGATCATGCGGACCTGCGAAGAAATGACGACGCCCTGAAACGCATCCCAAAACGAGTGGCGGCGACGGAGGTGCGCATAGATCGTCTTCGGCATGTTGGACAGGCAGAAGAGGGGTACCCCCCGGGCCTGCAGCGTTCGAATCAGGCGCACGGTCTCCGGCTTCTCGGCCAGGGACTCGCGCACGGCGTCCATGACGGCCACCAGCTCGTGCCGGGGCCGGCCGGTGCGCGTCGCCATGCGCTCGAGCATCTCGGATTCGGTCAGCGTTCCCCGATCGAACAGCTGCCAGTCGGCGTGCCCGAACACGGCCTCCTTGAACTGCGGCCGCAATTCGGGCGACGGCTGGAAGCGCGCCACGAGGCGGTCCGGATCCCAGTCGAGGACCACGCCGCCAAGATCGAATATCACGTTTTGAACCTTGCCCATCGTCCTCACGCTCGCCCGCTGCCCCGGTCCGCAGCCGGCGCATCCGCCGCACGCGTCCTTCGGGCCGGCGGACGCCGCCTGCAGCCTTTGCGCCACCACCCGGAATGGCGGGAACGCGGACCATCCGCGCAGGGCGGCCGCCATCCCCGCCCGCATGCGCCCGCGCAGCGTTCGCGGACCCAGCGAATAGATCGCGTACAGCGCGCTGGCCAGGAGCACGATTCCCACCAGCGAGTCATCCAGCAGTGTACGCACGGCGCCGTTCCTCCCCTCAGGCTGCAAAGTGCAAGGCGAGCCGGTAGGTGACCAACGATGCGAGATACGCGAGACCGAACAGATAGGCCGCCATGATGAGGGGATAGCGCCATGAATTCGTTTCGCGCTTCACGGCCGCGAGCGTGGACACGCATTGCGGCGCGAACACGTACCATGCGAGCAGGGACAGCGCGGTCGGCAGGGTCCACGACTGAGCGATCAACGGGGTCAACGCGTGGCTCACGTCCGCGCCGGCGGCCGACAGCGCGTACACGGTGCCGAGCGCGCCGACCGCGACCTCGCGCGCGGCAAGTCCGGGCACCAGCGCGATCGATATCTGCCAGTTGAAGCCGATGGGCGCGAACAGGACGGCCAGCCACGAGCCGATGTGTCCGGCGATGCTGTACTGGATGGCGGGCCCCGTGGCGCCGGGCGGCGGTGCCGGAAACGAGCTCAGCGCCCAGAGAATGACCATCAGCGACAGGATGATGGTGCCCACTCGGCTCAGGAAAATCTCGATGCGCTGCCACAGCCCGATGGCGAGGTTGCGCAGGTTGGGCCAATGATAAACGGGCAATTCCAGCATCAGGGAATGCAGCCGCGAACCCGCCCCCCGGCGCTTCAGCACAAACGCCACGCCCATGGCGCCCGCGATGCCGGCGACGTACAGCGCGAAGAGCACCAACCCTTGCAGCTTCAATCCGCCCCATACCGTCCGCTGCGGCACGAATGCGCCGATGATGAGCGCGTACACGGGGAGGCGCGCCGAACAGGTCATCAAGGGCGCGATCATGATGGTGCTCAGACGGTCGCGTGGACTCTGGATGGTCCGGGTTGCCATGATGCCGGGGATCGCACAGGCGAAGCTCGACAGGAGCGGGATGAAGGCGCGGCCGGACAGCCCGACGCTGCCCATCAGCCGGTCGAGAAGGAACGCGGCCCGCGGCAGGTACCCCGAATCCTCGAGAACCAGGATGAAGAAGAACAAGATGATGATCTGCGGCAGGAACACGAGCACGCTGCCCACCCCGGCGATCACGCCGTTGACCAGCAGGTCGCGGAACAACGTGGCCGGCAGCGCATGAGCCACCCAATCGCCGAACAGGCCTACGCCGGATTTGATGGCATCCATGGGGACCTGGGCCCAGGCGAAAACCGCCTGGAACACCAAGAAGAGGATGGCGGCCAGAATCACCGGACCTGCGGCGGGGTGCAGCACGACGGTATCGATCCGGTCGCTCACGGTGACGCCGTCCAACCGGTCGGCGCCCACGGCCTTGAGAATGCGCAGCACCTCGTCTTGATCTCGGGAAATGTCCGACGCGGTGGGTGTGAGCCATTGCGCCAGCCGGCGCGGCACCGCCGGCACCGCCACCTGGTCCAGCACGGAGACCAGCGCAACCGCTCCCGAGGCCTTGACCCCCACGGTCTCGACGACCGGCACGCCGAGTTCCTCGCGCAGCCTGCCGGCGTCGATCGCCAGCCCCCGGCGGCGGGCGATGTCGGTCATGTTGAGCGCAATCACCATGGGCAGGCCCAGCCGCTTGAGGCACAGGGCCAGCCGCAGGTTCTGGCGCAGGTTGGTCGCATCGGTGACGCACACGACGAAATCCGGCGCGGCTTCGCCCGCGCGGCGGCCGAACAGCACATCGGCGGTTACCTGTTCGTCGGGAGTAAGCGGGTCCAAGCTATAGGCGCCGGGCAGATCCAGGATGCGGACCCGCCGGCCCGAGGGCGTCAGCAGGGAGCCTTCCTTACGCTCGACCGTGACACCGGCGTAATTGGCGACTTTTTGCCGGTTGCCGGTGAGCACATTGAACAGGGCGGTCTTGCCGCAGTTGGGATTGCCAACCAGTGCGACCAGCGGAGACGGGACAGCAGACTCGGCGTTCATGGGCCGGAGCGGCCTTAAGGCGGCTCCGGGCTGACGCGGATGCAGGCAGCCTCGAATAGGCGCAATGCAAAAGTGCCCGTTCCGATTCGTACGGCGATGGGTTCGCGCCCGAACAGGCCTCGCGCCACGATGCGGAGTCTCTCGCCCGGAAGGAATCCGAGCTCCGCCAGGCGCCGCCCGAGATCAGCCGTTGCACGGGAATCTGCGGAAACGACGGCGACGACCCGGGCGCGAGCGCCGGTGGCCAAATTGGCCAACTGAATGCCGCTGGGCGCCGCGTTTGGGATTGCCGTCTCCATGGCGGTCATTCTATATGAGAATCATTCCCATTACCATTCGTCACCGGGCGGCAGCCACCTTGATGCACCGCAGGGCCGCAGGGAAATCGGGCCATTGGCGCCGTTCCTGCTAATCTTATAAGTTGGGGGCCATGGAGGCGTATGAGATGCCTACGCTGTTCGAAAAGATCATTGCCGGCGACTTGCCGGCAACCATTGTTTACCGAGACGATCGGGTGGTCGCGTTCTTGGACATTCGGCCCGCCGCGCCGACCCATGTATTGATCGTGCCGAAGAAGGTCATTCCGACCACGGACGACGTCGCGGACGAAGATGAATCTCTCATCGGGCACATGGTCGTCGTCGCCCGCAACATCGCGCGCGAGCACGGTATTGCGAAGAGCGGCTACCGATTGATAATCAACTGCAATCCGGACAGCGGCCAGGAGGTGTACCACCTGCACATGCACCTGTTGGGCGGACGGCCGCTCGGCCCGCTGGTGCAGCGCGCCTAGCCCTGGGGGCGGCGCGGATGAATCGTCACCAAGAGAAGGAAGGTCGATGAAGAAAAGAAAAGGCGCGCTGGCGAAGCCGCGCACCCCGCCGCGGCTCTCGAAACCGCTCGCCAAGCGGACCCACGCAAAAGCTAAATCCACGGCGCGCCGTGCCACGCGCTCGGTCAGCGTGCCCCGAACCGCGGCGCGCGCGGCCGTATCCCCGCACAGCGCCGCACAGCCCCAGCGCCGCGATTTGTATCCGGCGGTCGAACCGTACGCCCAGGGTTACCTGCGGGTGTCGGAACTGCACGAGATCTACTACGAAGAATCGGGAAACCCCGCCGGCAAACCGGCGCTCTTTCTGCACGGCGGGCCGGGCGCGGGCTCGGACCGGCGCGCGCGGCAATTTTTCGACCCTCATCACTACCGGATCGTGGTGTTTGATCAGCGGGGCTGCGGCCGCAGCCGCCCGAGCGCCAGCCTGGTGGAGAACACGACCTGGCACCTGGTGGCCGACATCGAACGGCTGCGCAAGCATCTCGGCATCGAGCGATGGCTGGTGTTCGGCGGATCATGGGGCAGCACTCTCGGCCTCGCCTATTCGGAGGCGCATCCGGAACGCGTCACGGAGATCGTCCTGCGCGGCATCTTCCTGTTGCGCTACGCCGAGATCCGCTGGCTGTACCAGCATGGGGCCTCCGAGATCTTCCCGGATCAGTGGGAGCAATACCGCGACGGCATACCTGTCGACGAGCGCGATGATTACCTGAATGCCTACCACAAGCGGCTCACCGGAACCGATCAGCGCGCGGCGCTGGCGGCCGCGCGCGCGTGGTCCGTGTGGGAGGCTTCGACCAGCTTTCTGTACAGCAATCAGGACAGCATCCGCAAGTGGGGCGAGGACCAGTTCGCGCTCGCCGTGGCGCGCATCGAATGCCATTACTTCGTGAATCGCGGGTTCCTGCGCAGCGAGAGCCAGCTTCTGGACGACGTGCAGCGGATCCGGCACATTCCGGCGACCATCGTGCAGGGCCGCTACGACATCGTCTGCCCGGCGACCAGCGCCTGGGACCTGCATCGCGTATGGCCGGAGGCGGACTTTCGCATGGTGCCCGACGCCGGGCATTCGGCTTTCGAGCCCGGGAACGTTCACGAATTGGTCTCGGCGACCGACCGGTATCGAAG
The DNA here is from genome assembly GCA_963707765.1 of uncultured Gammaproteobacteria bacterium. GTDB lineage: Bacteria > Pseudomonadota > Gammaproteobacteria > Steroidobacterales > Steroidobacteraceae > Bog-1198. Next base: position 802,305 of record CAVPQZ010000004.1, read on the forward strand.
CCGCTGATGGGCTTTCCTCCTTCGGGCGGCCGGGCCGTGCTCATGGCGGCGGCTTGCCTGTGGGTGTCGTGCGCCGCGGCGGGAACCCGGCTGTTGCGCTTTCCGGACGTGTGGCGCGATCGGATCGTGTTCAGCTACGCGGGCGATTTGTGGACCGTCGGCACACAGGGCGGAACGGCGGTTCGGCTCACTTCGCATCCCGGGCTCGAGCTGTTCGGCAAGTTCTCGCCCGACGGACGGCAGATCGCCTTCACGGGCCAGTACGGCGGCGACGAACAGGTGTACGTCATGCCGTCCGGCGGCGGGGTTCCGCGGCAGCTCACCTTCTATCCCGCAACAGGCCCGCTGGCCGACCGCTGGGGTTACGACAATCAGGTCTACGGGTGGACGGCGGACGGCACGCGCGTTTTGTTCCGTTCGGCGCGCGACGCCTACAACCTCACCAGCGCGAGGCTGTACACGGTGCCGGCGGCCGGAGGCGCGGCCACGCCGCTGCCCATGCCGGTGTCGGGCGCCGGACATTATTCGCCGGACGGCCGGCGCATCGTCTACTCGCCGCTGTGGCGCGATTTCCGCAGTGAAAAGCGCTATCAGGGCGGCTGGGCGAACGTTCTGTACGTCTTCGATCTCGAGCACCCGGCACTGGTCCGGATCACCGACGACGCGCGCACCGACCGGGATCCCATGTGGATCGGCAATGCCATCTATTTCAACTCCGACCGCTCCGGCGTGTTCAACCTGTACCGCTACGACCTCGAATCGCGGCAGACACGGCAGCTCACGCATTACCGGGACTGGGACGTTCGCTGGCCCAGCGCCGACACCGGGCAGATCGTGTTTGAATTGGACGGGGAGCTTCATCTGTATGACACGCGCAGCGACACCGATCGGGCCGTGTCGATTTCGGTCCCCGCCGATATCACCATCTCCCGGCCCCAGCCGGTGAACGCTGCCGACTACGTCGAAAGCGAGGTCGTCAGTCCCGGAGGCGAGCGCGTCGCGGTGGTGGCGCGCGGCGATGTCTTCTCCGTTCCGGTGGAGCACGGCGTCACGCGCAATCTCACCCATTCGTCGAATGCCCACGATCGGGACGCGGCCTGGTCCAGCGACGGCAGGCGCCTCGCCTACGTGTCGGACCGCACCGGCGAGGACGAGCTTTACGTGCAGGACCAGGACGGCAGCGCCGCCGCAATGCCCCTGACCGAAGGCTCCGCGATGCGCTACGCCTCGCCGCGCTGGGCGGCCGACGACCGCCGGATCGCCGTGGCCGATCAGACCGGACGCCTCTACGTGATCGACGTGGCCACCCGGCATCTTACCGTCGTCGCCAAGGATCCCCGGGACCTCGACCCCGACTACCAATGGTCGCCGGACGGTCAATACCTCGGCTACACATTGAACGGCGCCAACGGCTACTCGAGCGTGTACATCTGGTCGGCGGCGGACGGGAAATCGAGGCGCGTCACGTCCGAATTTTTCAATTCGAGGTCTCCGGCTTGGTCGCCGGACGGAAACCTTCTCTACTTCTTGAGCGCCCGCGAATTCCGGCCGCTCCTGAGCGGCGTCGAGTTCGAGTTCGCCACCGACCGGCAAACGGGGATCTTCGCCCTCGCGCTGCGTCCGGACGCCGCCAATCCCTATGGGGTGCGCGACGACGAGCCGGGGGATGCGGCCAAGGAGGCCGACAAGGAGGAGAAGGGCGGTGCCGGAAAGGACGCCAAAAAAGGCACCGGCCGGCCCAAGCCCGTGAGAATCGACTTCGACGGTATCGCCGGCCGCGCGATTCGGGTGCCGGTCGAGGCCGACGACCTGGGCGATCTGCACGTCACCGACGAAAATTTGGTCTACCTTCGCGGCGGTCCCTTCTTCTACGGCCGCGAGGCGCCGGCCAAACCCGCCGTGATGGCCTATTCCATCAAAGACCGCGAGGCGAAGACCGTCGTCGAGGACGTTGCCTCCTGGTCCCTGACCGCCGACGGCCGGCACGTCCTGGCGCGGCTGTCGTCCAAGGAGCTCAGGTATGTCGAGTTGGGAAAGAGCGACGAATCCAAGACTGTCTCGCTGGCCGGCCTCGCGACCACCAGGATACCGAGCGAAGAGTGGCACGAGATTTTCTCCGAGGTGTGGCGCCGCTACCGGGATTACTTCTACGTCTCGAACATGCATGGCTACGATTGGCAGGCCATGCGCAGGAAATACCAGCCCCTGGTCGACTCCGTCGGTCATCGCGCGGACCTCAACTATGTGATTGCCGAGATGATCGCCGAACTCACCGTGCAACACGCGTACATCGAAGGCGGCGACCTCGGGCTTCCGAAGCGGCCGTCCGTCGCGTTGCCCGGCGCGCGATTCGAGCTCGATGCGGCATCGGGCCGCTACCGGATCGCGAAGATCTTCGCCGGCCAGAACGAGGAGGAGCTGTACCGGTCGCCCCTCACGGAGGTCGGCGTGAACGTGCAGGTCGGGGACTACCTTCTCGCCATCAACGGCCGCGAGCTGGCCGCCGGCACCGACCCCTACGAATTGCTCCAGGCGCCGGCCGATCAGCCGGTCGAATGGCGCGTCGCGGCCGGCGCGGATGGGAGAAACGCGCGGACCATTCGCTACCGCCCGCTGGCCGGCGAGACCGCGCTCCTGTATCTGGAATGGGCCACGGCCAATCGCGCCCGGGTCGATGAACTGAGCCATGGACGGCTGGCCTACATTCACTTGCCCGACATGGGTGAGGCCGGGTTGCGCGAATTCATCAAATGGTGGTACCCGCAGACGCGCAAGGAGGGTCTCATCGTGGACGTGCGGAGCAACGGCGGCGGCAACGTCTCGCAGATGATCATCGAGCGCCTGGCGCGCACGCTGCACGGCACGATGTTCGCGCGCAACTACGACTTCGCCCTGACCTATCCGCGGGTCGTGCAAGCTGGCCCGAAAGCGGCCCTCATCAACGAGGAAACGGCATCCGACGGCGACCTGTTCGCGAATGCGTTCCGGCAGTGGAGCTTGGGATCGCTGATCGGCAAGCGTACCTGGGGCGGCGTGGTCGGCATCGCCAACCACGGCCCATTGCTCGACGGAGGCGCCGTGTACGTTCCCGAGTTCGGAACGGCGGACGCCGGCGGGCAATGGACCATCGAAGGCCATGGAGTGGACCCCGACATCGTGGTCGAGGAAGATCCGATTGCCGTCATGAAGGGCCGCGACCCGCAGTTGGAACGCGGCGTGGATGAATTGATGAGGCTCCTGCCGGCCGACCCCGGCGGGCTTCCGGCGCACCCGGCACCGCCGGTCAAGACCGAGGACGCGATGACATGTCCGAACTGTCCACACTGACGCTCGCGAGGAGCGGGGACGCGCGGGAAATCGCGGAGATGTCGCGCGACCTGGTCGAGCATGGACTGACCTGGTCCTGGACTCCGGCCCGGGTGCAGCATTTCATTTGCGGAGCCGACTCCTCGGTCGTCGTGGCGCGCCGCCCCCCGTCCCGCGGCGATGCCCGGCGGATTGCCGCCTTCGCCATCATGCATTTCGGCGACGAGGTCGCGCACCTGAACTTGCTGGCGGTGGCGCCCGCGCACCGCCGCCAGGGACTCGGCCGGCAGCTGATGGACTGGCTCACGGCCACGGCGATCGAAGCCGGCGTGTTTCGCATCAATCTCGAACTGCGCACCGACAACGGCGCGGCGCGCGCGTTTTACCAAAGTTTGGGGTTCGACCCGATGGGCGTCGTGCAGGGCTATTATCAGGGCCGCGAGGCGGCATTGCGCATGTCTCGACGCCTGGGCTTGAGGAGTTGACACTGTGAGCGCAGGCCCGCCATTACGCGAATTCGGCTCGACCGGACGAAGTGTCGCCAGCGTCGGCCAAGGAACGTGGCGTTTGGAGGAAACCGGGTCCAAGGCCGCCGTGGCCGCCCTGCGCCGCGGCCTGGACCTCGGCATGACGCACATCGACACGGCGGAGATGTACGGTTCCGGCGCCGCCGAATCCTTGGTCGGGGCCGCGATCGCCGGACGGCGCGACGAAGTCTTTCTCGTCTCCAAGGTGCTGCCGACCAATGCTTCCCGGCGGGGTACCGTCGCCGCCTGCGAGCGCTCCCTCTCACGCCTGAAGACGGACCGATTGGATTGCTATCTGCTGCATTGGCGGGGCGGTCATCCGCTCGAGGAAACCATCGCCGCCTTCGCGGAGCTCCTCGCCGGCGGCAAGATTCGGTCGTGGGGAGTCAGCAACTTCGACGTCGCCGACCTCGAGGAGGTCGGCTCCATCCGCGGCGCCGGGCATCCCGCCTGCAATCAGGTCTTGTATCACTTGGCGGATCGTTCGATCGAACATCGGGTGATCCCGTGGTGCGCAAAGCACCGCGTGGCGGTAGTGGCCTACACGCCCTTCGGCCAGACGCCCGGCCTGTTCGGGGCCGGCAATGCCCCGGGCGCCGTGCTGCACTCGATTGCCGCCGCACATGGCGCGACCGCGCGGCAGGTGGCGCTCGCGTTCCTGCTGCGAGATCCCGGGGTGTTCGTGATTCCGAAGGCCGCCGGCGCGGACCACGTGGCCGACAATGCGGGCGCCGCGGCGCTGCAGCTCAGCACGGCGGAACTCGCACGAATCGACGCCGCCTTTCCGCGCGGCAAGCCGCGGCCGACGCTGTCCATGATTTGACGGGCCGCCCGGCGAGGGAGGATGCCGCGAGCGGTCCGGATCCGGCGCCTCAGCAGGCGCGGTGGATGCGCTCAGCTCGCGTTGTGGAGCAGGTTCTGCGCCTGCCTGAGTTCGTGGCGGTAGCGCTCGCTCAGCTGCGGCTGGCGGGTTTGGGCGGCCGCCGCCAGCGCGATCAGCGACCGGGCTTCGCCCGTCTCGTGATTGGCGGCGAGACACTCGGCCAGTTCGATGCGCACCCGGGCAAGCCAGGGGCTGTCCGCATCGTCGAGCGTCGACCGCAGTTCCGCTGCGCGGCGCAAATGCGGCTCCGCCTCCGCAGTGCGCCCCGCGCGCCGCAGCGCTTCCCCAAACAGGCTGCGGGCCTGCGCCTCCTGCTCGATCAGCTCGTCCGGGTGCCCCGACCCCAGTATCCGCTGCAGCAATTCCCCCGACGCGCTGCGTGCCGCCTCGGTTCTGCCCAAGTCCAGATTCGCTTCGGCGAGCCCCAGTACAGCGCCGGCATAATCGTCCATCATGCCGACCTTCGCGATTTGCTCCTCGTCGATCACGCGCTCAAAAATGGCCGCGGCTTCATCGGATTTTTCTGCCGCCAGCGCCACAGCGCCGCCGCGCATCAGTACGCGGGCATAGGCAAGCGTGCGCTCGCCCCGGTAGCGCCCGTAGATGTCGCGCGAAAGCTCGTACAGGTTTCGCGCCTCGACGAATTGGCCCTGGGCGGCGAGAACCATGGCCAGGTAGGAGGCGCTGACGCCGTAGCGCAACTCCTTTTCGGGCCGGTCCTTCAACTGCGCGAGGTTGTCCCGCAGCAGCTGCCCCGCTTCGCGCAGCCGTCCGCGCCTGATCTCCAGTACGGCGAGGGTCTTGCGGGTTTCGGTGGCATCGTCCACGCCCTGGGGCGTCAACAGCTGAGCCTGGAGCGCCTCGTTCAGCAGCGCCGCGGCATCGGTGCGATGCCCCATGTAGAACAGCAGTTCCCCGAGGCGGGCCCGGGCCTCGGCCGTCTCAAAATGCGTCGGCCCCGCGGCCTCGCTCAACAGCTGGACCGCCCGTCGCAGGTGTCTTTCCCCATCGGCGTGTCGGCGCGTCAAGCTTTGCAGATCGCCCAGGATCAGCTGTGCGTGGCCGATCGCGAACTTGTTGCTCTCGACGCCCTGGGCCGTTTGAAACGAGAGCAGCGCATCGGCCCAGCGCTCGGCGGTGGGATAGTCGTCGGCGAGCTGGGCGTAACGCGCCAGGTAGTCCAGAACGTCGCCTTGCAGTGGATCCGTCGGGGCGCGACGTCTCAATATGTCGAGTGCAGTATGCAGATTGCGAAGTCCCTCGGACTTTTCGCTCGGTGGGGCGTCGTAGGCGGCTCGGGCCAGCTGGAAGTACGCCGCGGCGGCCGCCACCGATTGGTCCTCGCCGGCGGCGCGCAGGTCCTTCAAGGCCCGGTTGAGCTGGGACCGCGCGTCTCCAATCTCGGATCGGTCGATCTCGCTCGTGGCAAGCCGGATCTCGAGCTTGGCCGAAGTGGCGCTCGGACGGCCATCCGTCCGCTGCTGGAGCTCCGCGAGATTGTCTGCCGCCAGGGATTTGGCCCGGTCGGTCAGGCCGAGATCATTGTTGAGTTCCGCCAGCGTGTCCAGCAGCTCCTCGCGCACGTCCGGCTGATCGCGCAGCTGCGTCTTGATGCGTGTGGCGCCCACGTCCAGGAGCTGCTCGGCGGTTGCCTTTCTCGCCTCGACGCCGCCGGGATTCTGCACGCTGGCCTGCTTGAAGATATCCAGGAGGAAATCCTTCACGGCGGTGGCCTTGCGGCCTTCGAGCTCGGCTCGCCTCGCCTGATGCAGTGCTTCGCGCGCCTGCCATGCCACCGCCGACGACCCCACGATGATCACGATCAGCAACGCGGCGGCGCTTGCCACGAGAATCCGCTGCCGGCGCACGAAGCGTCCTACAACATAAAGCCGCGCCCCTTCCCGCGCGGCAACGGGCTCGTGCCGCAGCACCCGCGCGACCTCCTCGCGCAGTTCGTCGACCGTCCCGTACCGATGCTCGGGTTCCTTGCGTAGAGCCTTGGCGAGAATCGCATCCAAGTCCCCGCGCAGGAGTTGCCACGGCACGGGGGAACTGCCGCCCGAGCCGGCGCGGCGGCTGGCCGTCGGAGCGGTCTCATTGAGCATCCGGCGAACCACGCCGCCGAAGGGCATTCCGTCCGACCTCCAGGGAAGCTCGCCGCACAGCAGCTCGAACAGCAGGACGCCCAGCGCAAAGACGTCCGTGCCCGTGGTGATCGGTCCGCCCGTAAGCTGTTCGGGAGCGGAGTACCCGGGCGTCATAGGCGCATCACGCGTCGCATCTCCCGCCTCCGACAGCAGCTTCGCCACTCCGAAATCGAGCAGCTTGACGGCACCCTCGTCGGTCACCAGGACATTTCCCGGCTTGATGTCGCGATGGATGACCAGGCTTCGATGGGCGTGGGCCACGGCGTCGCAGACCGCCATGAACAGCCGCAGCCGGGCGATTAGATCGCTGCCCGATTGCCTGCACCATTCAGTGATCGGCAGGCCATTGACGAGCTCGATGACCATGTAGGGCAGGGAGTCCCTGAACATCCCGCCATCCAGCAACCGGGCGATCCCTGGGTGGTCGAGCTGCGCCAGAATCTGGCGCTCGACCTGAAAGCGTTCGGGATGATCCGCGAGGTCGCCGCGAATCAACTTGAGCGCCACCTGTTGTTGGTACTGCCCATCGGCACGCTCCGCCCGATACACCTCTCCCATGCCGCCGCGCCCGATGAGTTCAAGAATTCGGTACGCACCTACTCGGGTATTGGCAGGAAGACCGGTGCCCGCGGCGACCAGCCTGGCCGAGGCCGTGAGCGGGTAGTCGAGCACCGGGTCGACGCCGCCCGCGCACTCGAGCAGCGACATGATCTCGGCGCGCAGCGCATCGTCATCGCCCGCGATGCGTGCGCAGGCCACGGACCACTCCGACTCGGGCAGCGCGAGGATCTCATCCAGCGCAGCCTCCACCGCGTTCCACTGCCGGCGCCCGGTCACGGGCTCTCGTCGAAGACGCCTTGGGCTCCGGTACCGAGCTCGCGGCGCAGCCAGGCGCGGGCCTTGACCCAGTCCCGGCGCACGGTGCGATCCGTGAGCCCCAGAGCGCGGGCGGATTCACCGTCGTCATACCCGGCAAAGAAGCGGCACTCGACGACTTGCGCCAGCCTGGGGTTGAGCGCGGCCAGTTCGAGCAACGCATCGTTGATCCTGACCACGATCTCGTCGGGTGCGACGCCCACCTCCGGTGCTTCATCCAGTGGGATATTGGCCTGGCCGCCGCCGCGCTTGAGCGCCATTCGCTCACGGGCGTGATTCACGAGGATGTGTCGCATGGCGAGCGCGCAGGCCCGCAGGAAGTGCTCGTCGTCGTTGAACGAGGCCAGGTGTTCCAGCTTGAGATAGGCTTCGTGGACCAGGGCCGTGGTCTGCAGGGTGACGCCGGCACGAACCCTCATGCGTTCACGCCGCGCAATGCGCCGCAGGTCCTGATACATGAGGGAAATGAGCTCGGCGGCCATGCGCCGTGTAGCGGCCGGGGCCCCCAGATCGTTCTGTATGGCGATCTCGCACTCGTTATTGCCCGTCACAGGCGCCTCGCCGATTGCGATCCTTCAAGATACGCGACCATGGCGCGCCCTCATCGACCTGCCCCGTTCTCATCATAGCCGCATTGGCCCGGATTTCGCCCCGCCGAACCAACATGCTGCGGTGCATCATTTCGGGGAGACCGGCCTGTTCGGTTTCGGGTCGAGGTACGCCTATGGGTCGTGCACCCAAGTCCGGTTTGGCTCGCCTTCGGTGTTCTCATGACTGGACACCCCCACAATCACTTGGAGACTGCCATGACTCTCAGCAAACAATTCACCACGAAATTGCTCTCCTGCGCCCTGGCCGCAGTGATCACCGGTGCGGCCCACGCCGCCGAACCGAACTACTGCATCGCGGTGGGCGGCGGCTTCGGCGGGGGCGGCACGAGTTTCATCGGGCCAGGCTTTGCCGTGCCGGCGGCCGGCACCTGCGTACCCTGGTCGGGGTTCACCAAAACCGCTTCCACCGTCATCCTGATGACGAGCGGTACGGGATGCCTTTCCACGAACGGCAAAGTGCTGACGGTGAGCGTATCCAGCGCTGACCCGTCGTTTCTCGGCGCCGGACAGCTCGGTTCGGATTACATCACGCTGTGCCCGGCAGGAGTCACGGGATGCCCGATTTCCGGCGCAGACCAGGGTGCTTTCGCGGGGACCGCAGAACCGGAGACCTGCACGACCAAGCTATTGACCCTTCCGCCGACGCACGACTAACCGGTGATGGCAACCGGCCGTGGATTCGGCCCGGTGTGTGAAACAGGGACGGTTTTCGCAAACTCATGCAAGGATATGCGGCCCCGCCCCTGCGGTCCGCGTCGTTCCCGTCAATGCCAGCGTGACTTTCAGTTCGTCACGCAGGATCTTGAGCGCCCGGGTGACGCCTGCCTCGCCGCCCGCGGCCAACGCGAACAGGAACGACTTGCCGATCATTCCCGCGCGGGCGCCCAGCGCGAGGGCCTTGGCGATGTCCTGGCCGGAGCGGATGCCGCCGTCGAACAGCACCTCGCAATCGCCGCGGAGCGCCTCGGCGATCCTGGGCAGCACCGAAATCGTCGATGGGGCGCCGTCGAGTTGCCGGCCGCCGTGATTCGACACCACGATGGCGTCGGCGCCGGCCGCCAGGCCGAGGCGCGCATCGTCCGGATCCATGATGCCCTTCAGGATCAATTTGCCCGGCCAGCGGCTGCGCACCCATTCCACGTCGCGCCAATTGGCCGTCGGGTCGAACTGTGTCGCGGTCCATTCCGCCAAGGTTCGGATTCCGCTCGCGCCGCCGATTCGCCCGGCCAGATTGCCGAAGGTGCGGCGCTTGCCGAACAGCACGCCCAGCGCCCAGGCAGGCTTCGTCGCCACGTCGAAGGCGTTGCGCAGCGTGATGCGCGGCGGAATCGACAGGCCGTTGCGCGGATCGCGGCGCCGCTCGCCGAGCACCTGCAGATCGAGCGTGAGCACCAGCGCCGAGCATTGAGCGGCGATGGCCCGGTCGATGAGATCCTGATTGAAGCCCCGGTCGCGCATGAGATATTGCTGGAACCAAAAGGGCACGGGCGACGCCGCGCGCACATCCTCGACCGAACATATCGACATCGTGCTGAGACAGAACGGGATGCCGAAGGCGGCGGCGGCGCGGGCGCCGAGGATTTCCCCGTCGGCATGAAAGAACCCGGCGAGGCCGGTGGGCGCAATGGCGAGCGGCATCGTCGCCGGGGTGCCGAGGAGCGTCGTCTCGAGCGATACCGCCGAAACGTCGACCATGACCCGCTGCCGAAAGCACAGAGCGTCGAGGTCATCCGCGTTGCGTTTGAGGGTGCGCTCCTCGTAGGAGCCGCCGTCGGCATAGTCGAAGATGGCGCGCGGCACCCGCTTGCGCGCGAGGGCCCGAAGATCGCCCAGGCTTTGGATGAGCGGCATGGGTCGCTAGCATACCCCATCAAAATGCTCGACCACCGGCGGCGATGCGAAGAACGGCCCGACCCCCGCACGCCATTGCGCGAAGGCGGGCGAGCCGCGGAAGCGCACCGTGTGGTCCTCGAGCGTTTCCCACTCGATGCGCAGCAGGTAGCGGCCGGGGTTCTCGATCGAACGCCGCAGCTCGTGGCGGAGGTATCCCGGGCTCGCCGCGGCGAACTTGACCGCGCCGGCGAATGCCGCCTCGAATTCGGTCTCGCGCCCCGGGACGATGGTGATCTGCGCAATCTCCACGATCATCGCTTGGGCTCCTGCCCCGGAATCCAGGACGTTCCGGCGAGCGGAATTCCGGCCATGGCCGCCGCCTCGACCGTCAATGCGACCAAGTCCTCCTTTTCCAGATGATGCACGTCCTGCTTGCCGCAGGCGCGCGCGATGGTCGTGAGCTCCATGTTCAGCGTCTTCAGGTAATTGCGCAGTCGCTTGGCCCCCACCGCCGGATCGACTCTCGTTTCGAGCTGCGCATCCTGGGTGGTGATGCCCACCGGGCACTTGCCGGTGTGGCAGTGATGGCAGAACCCCGGTGCCGTCCCCAGGGCGGCATAATCTTCGCCTGCCGGCAAATGCTTGCCGCCCACGACATAGCTGTCGCTGTTGCATCCGAGCGCGACCAGCACTCCCTGGCCGATGGATACCGCATCCGCCCCCATGGCCAGCGCCTTCGCGACATCGGCTCCGCTGCGGATGCCGCCCGAGATGACCAGCTGCACGGTCCCGCGCATGTTGAGGTCGTCCAGCGCGTCGACGGCCTGGCGCAGCGCCGCCAGCGTCGGAATGCCCACGTGCTCGATGAATACCGTCTGCGTGGCGGCGGTGCCGCCCTGCATGCCATCGAGCACGATCACGTCCGCGCCGGCGTGCACGGCGAGCTTGACGTCGTTGAAGGCCCGCGTCGCGCCGATCTTCACGTAGATCGGCTTCTCCCAGTCCGTGATTTCACGAAGCTCTTTGATCTTGATGACCAGGTCGTCGGGGCCGGTCCAGTCGGGATGGCGCGAGGCGGACCGCTGATCGATCCCTTCCGGCAGGGTGCGCATTTGCGCCACCCGCGGGTTGACCTTCTGTCCCAGCAGCATGCCGCCGCCGCCGGGCTTCGCGCCCTGGCCGATGACGATTTCGATGGCATCGGCGCGCCGGACGTCGTCGGGATTGAACCCGTAGCGCGACGGCAGGCATTGGTACACCAGCATCTTCGAGGAGGCGCGCTCCTCCTCCGTCATGCCGCCGTCGCCGGTCGTGGTGGAGGTTCCCGCCTCGGTGGCGGCGCGGCCGAGCGCCTCCTTGACCCGGGCGGACAGCGAGCCGAAGCTCATGCCCGCGACGGTGATCGGAATGGCGAGTTCGATGGGCTTGGATGCGAAGCGGGTCCCGAGCACGGTCTTGGTCACGCAGCGCTCCCGATAGCCCTCGAGCGGGTAGCGGGACAGGGATGCCGCGAGAAACAGCAGGTCGTCGAAGCCCGGCACGCGCCGCTTCGCCCCCATGCCGCGGATTTCGTACAGGCCGCTGGCCGCGGCGCGCTGAATGTACTCGATGGTGGGGCGGTCGAATCCCGCCGATTCTTCAAGCTGCAGGCCGCTCATGGGATCAATACTCCTGATTGGCATCGGCATGCCAATGATAAAGGCTCTTTGCGGAGGCGACGCGCCTGAAGTCCGCGGGATCCTCGGTCCGGCCCGCCGCCGCCAGCAGGGCCTTGACGGCGGCACGGTCGGCGTCGCTCATCGGCTCGAAACGCGCGTCGGCGCCGAGCGAGCGGACCTTGCCGCGCACGTAGATGACGGCCTCATACAGCGAGTCGCCGAGAGCATCCTCGGCGTCGCCGCAGACGACGATGCGGCCGGCCTGCGCCATGAACGCGGAGAAACTGCCCACGCTGCCGCCGACCACGATGTCGCCGCCCTTCAGAGAAATGCCGCAGCGCAAGGAGGCGTCGCCGTCGATGATCAGCAATCCCCCGTGCGCCGATGCCCCGGCCGCCGTCGAGGCGAATCCCTTGACGTGCACGCGGCCCGACATCATGTTCTCGGCGGCGCCGGGTCCCGCGTTCCCGAAGACCGTGACCGAAGCGTGCTTGTTCATGCCGGCGACGTAATAGCCGACGTGCCCGTGAATCTGCACGTCGAGCTCCGCGTCCAGGCCGCAAGCGACGGAATGCGCGCCGTCGGGATTGCGCACGTGAACCTCCCTCACGCCCGCGGCCGCGGCCTGTCGGTGCAGGTACAGGTTCAGCTGCCGCAGGGTATCGCGCGCCAGATCGAATTCCCGGGCCGGGGAAACGGGGTTCATATTTGCCATGAATAGATCTCCTCCGGCTTGGGCTCGAACAGCGTGGCATGCCCGATGTCGGGCAGGTGCGCGAGCGAACGGAATTCCGATGCAATGGCCACGTAATCGCCCGTCTCGGCGACCACCGCCGGCTTGCATGCGAACGCATCCCGGACGATGAGCATCTGCTTGTCCGTCCCCATCAGGAACGTGAAAAACCCGTCCAGCTGGCTGAAGCCGCGCTCCACCGCCCGCTCCAGGTCGTCGCCCTCGCGCAGCCGCCACTCGAAGAAACGGCACGCCGCCTCGGTGTCGTTGTCGGTTTCGAATTCGATGCCGAGCGGCTCGAGGTGCTTGCGCACCAGATGCGGATTGGACAACGAGCCGTTGTGCACCAGGCAGAAGTCGCGGCCCGCGGTGAAAGGATGCGCATGCGCCGGCGTCACCGCCGATTCGGTCGCCATCCGGGTGTGCCCGATCAGGTGCGTTCCCTCGAGTTCGGCGAACCGGTAGCGCCGGGCGATGTCGGCCGGCGCGCCGACGTCCTTGTAGAGATCGATGCACTGACCCACCGACAGCACCGCGACTTCGGGGGTGTGCCGCTTCAGCCAGGCGACCAGCGCGTCGGCCTCGGCGGACGTGGTCAGCACCGCCTGATTGCCGTGGACGGCGATCTCGTGCTGCTGGGCGAACTGCTGGGACACCCGCCCGAGCAGCTGCGACCAGTCGACGTGGTTGCTTCCGCTGTAGAGGCTCAGCTTGTGCTGGAGGCGGGACACCGGCGTGGTGTAGACGGCCAGCCCGGCCGAATCGGGGCCTCGTTCGGTCATGCCGATCAGCATCGGCACCATGAGCGTGCCCAGGGTCGCGCGCAGTTCGGGCTTCTTCACCAACAATCCGACTATTCCACACATGCTGCGGCTCCCGCTGTTGATTCGCCTGCAAACCGGCCCGTTAGAAGAATTCCAGATACCGCTTCGACTCCCAATCGGACACATGGCGCGAGTACTCGGTCCATTCCATGCGCTTCAAGCGTATGAACTCGCGCGCGAGGTCCGCCCCCAGCCCATTGCGGATCACGGAGTCCCCTTCCAGCGCATCGACGGCCTCGTGAAGCGATTGAGGCAGCAGCTTGATGCCCTTGGCGGCCAGCTGCTCCATCGACAGTTCGTAGAGATTGATGTTCTGTGCCGGCCCCGGGTCCAGCTTGCGATCGATGCCGTCTAGGCCGGCGGCGATCAGCGCCGCGGACACGAGATACGGATTGCACCCGGAATCCGGCAAGCGGACCTCCAGGCGCCCGTGGGGGATGCGCACGCAGGCGGTGCGGTTGTTGTCGCCATAGGCGATGTAGGCCGGGGCCCAGGTGGCTCCCGACAGCGATCGGCCCACGACCAGCCGCTTGTACGAATTCACCGTCGGCGCCGCCACGGCGCAAAAGGCGCGCGCGTGCTCGAGGATGCCGGCCAGGAACTGATAAGCCATCGTGGACAGACCCATGCCCGACTTGTCGGACGGATCGTGAAACGCGTTCTTCTGCGCGGCCGATCCGACCGAAACGTGGAAATGCGCCCCGCTGCCGGTGCGGTTCGAGAACGGCTTCGGCATGAAAGTCGCGATCATCCCGTGCTTGTGGGCGATCTCGCTGGCCGCCATTTTCACGAAGGTGAAATTGTCCGCGGACTGCAGGGCGTCCGCGTAGGTGAAATTGATCTCGAACTGGCCGTTGCCGTCCTCATGGTCGATTTGATAGACGTCGATGCCGACCGCGCGCAGGCCGCTCACCATTTCGTCGAGCGCCTCGCGGGTGCGGAACAGACCCTTGTAGTCGTAGCAGGGCTTGTCGAGATCGTCCGAGGGGTCCGCCGGACCGAGGCTGCCGTCCGCCCGCCGCGCGAGGAGCATGAACTCCGGCTCGATGCCCGTGAACAACGTGAGACCGCGCTCGGCGAGCCGTGCGACCTGCGCCTGCAGCGCGACGCGCGAACAGTAAGGGTATGGCTTCTTGTTCACCTCGCCGTTGCAGATGAGCCGCGCATATCCGGGCATCCAGGGAATGGCCCGCAGCGTCGAGAGATCGCCGACGGCCATGTAGTCGGGACCCTCGGGTCCCATGCCGAATCCCCAGAGCGCGAATCCGGCGAAGCCCGCCCCGTCCGTCAGAACCATGTCGAGGTGCTCCACCGGCACGGCCTTCGCCTTGGCGGCGCCGTGGATGTCGACGAATTGAGCCAGCACGTATCGAATATCGTGCTTCTGGAAGAATTGCTGAGCCTGTTCCGGATTCATTTACATACTCCCCGTTTGACCGCCGCACTCTTTTACCACCGTCCCGAGAGACTCTTCCAAGTAGGGCCCGAAGGACGGATCGCACCAGATCCGGTACTGCCGCGGGGCCCGCACACCGCCGCGCTCAGCGTAGGCGCCGAGGGTCGGCGCGCCGGCGATCTGCGGCGCCACGAGCACCGAGACTCCGATCATCGATGTCAGGATCACGGGGCGAGCCTCCATCGGCAGGCCCCCGAAGTCGATGTTGCAGACCTGCGCAAGCACCTCGAGCGAGGCCAGGCCGGTCAGCAGGAAGGACGCATCCTCCCGCAGCACCGGATACACACCCGGCGCAAGCGCCTCCGCCGGGTCGATGCCCCGCAGCATGGTTCCGCCCGCGTGGTCCTCCAGAAAGAACTCCGAGGCGCCCAGCCGGGCCACCCACACCGCCGGATCGTCCGCATGCGCGGCGCCCGTCCACGAGTTCGGCGCCGGCGGCACCGGTAGGCCGCGCGCCGCCAGCCATTGCTCCGCGCCTGGACCCTTGAGTCCGAGGCGCGCCCGGATGCTGCAGGTCGTGAGGCGCAGATCGCTCATGAGGCCGCCGCCTGCGCACGAAGGCGCTGGCGCGCGTTCGTCGGGTCGTAAAACGGCGTCGGGACGATGCGTGCCGCGATCATTTCGCCATGGTCGCCGCGAATCTCGATGGCGCCGCCCGCCCGCGCGAGCTCCGGCGAGAGCATCGCAAGACCGATGACCTTGTCGAGTGTGCGGGAATGGGTCACGCTGGTGACTCGTCCTGCAATGGCGCCCCGGTGAATCACCAGATGGGATTCCCGCGGGCACCGCGAGGAGTCCGGCAACTCGATGCCCACCAGCAGTTGCCGGGGTCCCCGGGCCTGCAGGATCTTGAGGCTGCGCTGGCCCACGAAGAATGGCTTCTGCATGTTCACGGCCCAGGCGGCGTTCGCCTCGAACGGGTCGGTGAGCCCGTCGGTGTCCTGGCCCACGATCAGGTGGCCCTTCTCCAGGCGCAGGATGCGCTGCGCCTCCACACCGAAGGGCCGCAGGCCCCGCGGCAGTCCGGCGGCATGCAGCGCGCGCCACACCGTCACCGCATCGCCGGCCGCGACATGAATCTCATAGCCGAGCTCCCCCACGAAGCCGACGCGCATCAGGCGGCAAGGGGCGCCCGCGAGCCGTCCGCATCGCACTCCCAGGAACGGGAATGCCTCGTCGCCGAGATCGACGTCCGTCAACGGCTGCAGCGCTTCGCGGCTCGAGGGGCCGGCGAAATTGAAGGCGGCGCGGTGGCCGGTCACGTTCACCAGCGCGCATTCCAATCCCCAGAGCGCGTTCAGCCGCAGCAGCTCGCGAAACACGGCGGCCGACCCGCCCGTGGTAGTCGTGAAGTAGAACGCCTCGGGCCCCAGCCGCGCGACGACGCCGTCGTCGACGACGACGCCCGACTCGTCGAGCATCAGCCCGTAACGCGTCATGCCGGCCTTGAGGCCCCCGAACCTGCCCGCATACGCGCGGTCCAGGAACAGGCCCGCCTGCGGGCCGTAGATCTCGATCTTGCCCAGCGTTCCCACGTCGATCAGACCGACTTTTTCGCGCACGGCCCGCACTTCTGCCTCGATGCTCTGCGCGCGGCTCTCGCCGGGAACCGCGTAGTACTCGGGACGTCGCCAGTTCCCCGCCGGCATCCACACCGCCCCGAGGGACGCGTGGTCGGCGTCGATCGGCGTCCGCCGCTCGGCGTAGAAGCTCCGACCCGCGAGCAGCTTCAAGGGCACCGGGTGATACATCGGTCGCGAGGTGGTCAATCCGAGGTCGCCCGGCTCGAGACCGAGATACCTCGCGAGGATGCGCAGCGCCGCCATGTTGGAGTGCTTGCCCTGCGACGGCCCCATGCCGACCGTGCTGTAGCGCTTCAGGAGCTCGCTCGAGTCGAACCCCTCCTGCGCCGCATCCTCCAAATCCTTGACCTGCAGGTCCTCGTCGAAGTCCACGAAATTCTTCGCCGAGGGATGATCCACGATGGGAAACGGGTGCGACGGGCGGCGAACCTGAGGTGCGACGGCTCCCGCGGGCGCCGTCGCGCGGCAACCGGCATGCACGGCCGCGGCGGAACCCGCGCGCGCGCCGTCCGCCACCCGCGAGCGGAAATCGTACACGCCGTTCAGGCGGCCCGCGGCAAACGTGCCGTCGGGAAGTTCGCTCGGCACGAACTGCTGCAGTTCCCGCGAGAACCGCACGCTGCCCCCCGCCTGCAGGAGCAAATTGGCGGCGGCCGCCCAGCCGACGCTCATTAGCACCGCATCGCAGGTCAGCCGCCGGCGCTTCGCCGCATCGACCGGCCTGGTTCCCCGGAACGGCGCCACGTCGAGCGCGGCGACGCCCCCCGAGGCTCCGGCCACCGCCTGGTAGGGCGCATGCCCGAAGAGCACGGAAATTCCCGCCGCGACGCAGACCGACGCCTCGTGACCCGCCGCCTCGGCCGAGCGCAGATCGACGATGGCGGCGATGTCCACGCCCTCGGCCTTGAGCAGGCTGCTGGCCAAGTAGGCCTCCCAATTCGCGGCAACCATCACCACCCGGCGGCCGGGTGCAACCCGATGGCGCTGCAACAGGCGCCGCGCCGCGCTCGCCAGCATCACTCCCGGCAGATCGTTGTTGCGGAACACCGCCGGCTGCTCGATCACGCCGGGCGCCAGCACGACCGCCTTGGCCCGCATCTTGGTCATGCGCTTCTCATCCACCAGCGCCACCCAATGATCGGCGTAGCAGGCGGCCGCCACGGTCGCGCAGCACACCTCGATCGAGGAGCGGCCGACCGCTTCGACCAGCCCGCGCAGCTCGCCGAGTTCAGCCGGAGGGAGATCGGCGCCGCTGCCGCCCAGACGGAACGACTCGTCGACCAACGTCACTCGCGCGCCCGCCGCCGCCGCCTCGAGCGCCGCCGACAGGCCGCTGGGCCCTCCGCCGACGACCAGCACGTCGCAAAAGCCGTAGCGCTTGGGGCTGGTCTGACGCTCGGCGTCCAACGAGACCGTTCCCAATCCCGTCAGGTGCCGGAACAGGCGCTCCCAGCGGGGAAACCAGCGCTTCGAATGAAATGCCTTGTAATAGAACCCCACCGGAAGCCAGCGGCCGAGGCGGTCGAGAATGCGTGCCTTGTCGGCGGTCAGGCCGCCGAAGGTGTTGAGCGCGCGGACGCGCATTCCCTCGCGCAGCAGCGTGACATCGCCGCGCACATTCGGCACCCCGTCGACCTGAAACAGCGTGTTGCTGTCGTGATTCGCGAAGGACAGGATGTGCCGGGGCCGGTGATACTTGAAGCTGCGCGCGAGGTACGGCACGCCCGCGGCGGCGAGCGCGGAGGAGATGGTGTCGCCGCCGAATCCGCGGCATTCCCGGCCCTCGAACTCGAAGGACAGCGGGACCTGGCGATCGATCCATTCGTCCGGATGCGCTTCGAGCCGGTGCATCATGGCGCACGGTCCTGTGCCGTGGCGGGTCCCGGCGGGGGCAGCCCCAGCCGCGCCCGGTCGGCGGTGTACGTGGCCACGACGACGTCCCTCGCGGTATCGCGCAGGGCGACGAACCAGTAGCCCGAGGCGATGTGGCACCACCACTCGTACTTGAGGCCGGGCGATCCCGACCGGTTGAACACGTAGGCGCTCCATTCGGCGTCGGAACAGGTGTCGGGGTCCGGGCTCCGGCGCACCTCTCCGCCGTAGGCGAACTCCAGGATCGGGCGCGGCCCGTTCAGGGGACATACGAGAATTTTCATGACGGAGCCCGCATGATCTTCAATGGCCCACCGAGGCCGCGCCCTTCTCGCCGGTGAGGCGATAGCGCGCGAAACGATCCATCGTGAACCCTTCGATCAGGGGATGATTCCGTCCCGTCGCAATCGTTTGGCTCATGGTCTTGCCGCACACGGGCGTCGCCTTGAATCCCCAGGTTCCCCAGCCCGAGTCGAGATAGAACCCCTCGACCGGCGTGACGCCCATGATGGGCGCGAAGTCCGGAGTCATGTCAGCAAGGCCGGCCCACTGCCGGTTGACCTTCACCTCGCTCAGGAACGGGAACATGTCGAGCATGTGCGAGCTCAATCCCTCGGCGAAATCGAGGGTCGAGCGGGTCTGGTGCAGCTCGTAGGGATCGAGCGAGGCGCCCATGACCAGTTCGCCGCGCGCGGTCTGCGACACGTACACGTGCAGCGAGCCGGAGACGATGATCGGATCGAGCCAGGGCTTCACGGGCTCGGATACCATGGCCTGCAGGGGATGAACGTAAATGGGGGTCCGCAAGCCCACCATGTCCAGAATCCGAGGCGTGAATCCCGCCACCGCGCACAGCACCCGCGGCGTGGCGACGGGCCCGCGCGAGGTGTCCACGCCCGTGACGCGTCCGCCCTCCAGGCGAATTCCGGTCACCTCGGTCTGCTGGTGGATCTCCACGCCGCGGCGGTCGGCCCCCCGTCCGTAGCCCCACGCCACGGCATCATGGCGGGCGATCGCGCCGGGCTCGTGGAACAAGGCGCCGAGGATGGGGGCGTGGCCTCCGCAACTCATGTCGATCGCGGGTATGCTGCGCTTGACGAAGGCGGCGTCCACGGCTTCCGAGCGCACTCCGAAATGCTTGTTGACCTCGGCGCGCCAGCGCATGGTGCGCATCGCCGCATCGGTATGGGCCAGCGTGTAATGCCCACGCGTCGAATAAAACAGGTTCAAGTCGAAATCTTCGCCCAGGTCCTGCCACAATCGCACGCTCTCATCGTAGAACTTGACGCCCTCCGGGGTGAGATAGTTCGACCGGATGATCGTGGTGTTCCGCCCCGTGTTTCCGCCGCCGATGTAGCCCTTCTCGAGCACCGCGACGTTGCGGATCCCGTGATCCCGCGCCAGGTAGTACGCGCAGGCCAGGCCATGGCCGCCGGCGCCGATGATCACGACGTCGTAGGACGGCCGCAAGGAGTCGTGGCGCGTGAACATCCGGGGCTCCGGGTGCTTGCGCGACCAGCCGAAACGCAGTAATCGATGAGGCATGCAGGTCTAGCGGAATTCAGGGCGTGGATAATCGTTTAACAGGGGAGTCGCCATGTGCGAATATAAGCATGATTTTTAACTGTGGAGCAAATTAATTTGCGTATTGCGCAATGACGAAGGTGACCCGCAAGCCCCGCCCGCGCGCCAAGGCGCCGCGCCGCGCGGCGCCGGCCCAGCCCGCGCCATTCGAGCCGGCGGCCGACCGCTTCGAGAACCCCGCCAGAGATCTCGGCAGCATGGCGCGCCGCCTGCGCGAAAGCCAGAATCTCACCCTCGCCGACGTCGCGGGCCGCGCCGACATCAGTAGCGCCATGCTGAGCCGGCTCGAGACCGGCCGGGTGTCGCCAAGCCTCGAGACCATCGTCGCCCTCTCGCAGGCGCTCGGAGTCACCGCATCCGTCCTGATGCAGCGCGTGGGTTCCGACGACGGCGGCGCCCAGTTGATTCGCGCCGGCGAAGGCCTCGAGACGGTGCGCAGCGGCACGCGGCGCGGCCATACCTATCACCTCCTGGCGGCGCAGCGCGGCCCGCGCAAGATATTCGAACCCTTTCTGGTGACCCTGAACGACCGGAGCGAGATCTTCCCCGGCTTTCAGCACCCCGGCACGGAGTTCATTCACATGCTCTCCGGCGTCATGCAGTATCGCCATGGGCGGCACAGCTATCTCCTCAATCCGGGCGATACGCTGACCTTCCGGGGCGACGTGGCGCACGGGCCCGAGCGGCTGGACAAGGTGCCCATCCGGATGCTGTCCATCATCATCTACGCCTCGGGCGCAGAGGACTGACGGCAACCCCGCCGCCGGGGCGAGGCTCGAGGTTGCCGGATCATGCTCGAACGACATCATTGGCGCGACTTCGTCGCGGTGACCGCGAGCGTCGCCGTGCTCGGCGTGGGCGTCGGCAGCACCCTGCCGCTGACGGCCCTGGTGCTGACGGCCCGCGGCCTGGGACCGGAAGTGGTTGGCTGGATGACCGCCGCCGTGGCAGCCGGGGGCATCGGCGGCACGCTGGTCGCGCCTGCGGCCACCTTGCGGCTCGGCCGGCGCCTCGTGATGCTGGTTTGCGTTGTATTGGCGGCCGCATCCGTGATTCCGCTGCAGTACGTCGACTCCTTGTGGGCATGGGCCGCGTTGCGCGCGGTCTTCGGCGCATCCGTGGCGCCGCTGTTCGTCATCGGCGAAGCATGGATCAACTCCCTCCCCCAGGATGCCGTGCGCGGCCGGGTGGTCGCGATCTACACGGCGAGTTTCACGCTCTGCCAGGTTGCGGGGCCTCTCTTGACAGGCGCGCTCGCCAGCATTCCGCAGCACGCCTTCTCCATAGGCGGCGCGGCCTTCCTGCTCGGCCTGCCGGGCATCGCGCTCGCGCGCGACGACGCGGCGCCCGAACGCCCGGCGGATGTCGGCAAGGACGGCGCGGCCTCGTGGCGCGCCATCCTGCGCGGCGCCCCGTCCATCGTCGCGGGTGCAGCCCTGTTCGCGGCGTTCGACAACATCGTGCTGAGCTTCCTTCCGGTTTTCGCGCTCGATCGGGGTTTGGGGCGCAATCGCGCCCTGGCCGCCGTGATGCTGGTGTTCATCGGCGACGCGGCGCTGCAGCTCGGGGTGGGCTGGCTGTCGGATCGTCTCGGGCACGCGCGAGTGCATCGCCTGGCAGGCCTCGGGATGTGCGGTCTGCTGCCGTTGCTCCCCTGGGTGATTTCGATTGCGGGACTGTGGGAGATCTATCTGGTCGTTCTCGGCGGCGTCGCCGGCGCCGTGTACACCCTGTCGCTGGTATCGAGCGGAGAGCGCTTCAGCGGGGCGGCGCTGCTGCGCGCCTCCAGCCTGATCGCCCTCACCTGGAGCCTGTCGAGCCTGGTGGGACCGGCCGCGACGGGCATCGTCATGCAGCGCTTCGGCAGCGGGGCCATGACGGCCGTGGTATTCGCGATGTCGATCGTCTTTACCGTGGCGACGCGCCTCGAGCGGCCCTCCCCGGGCGAGCGGTGATACCTTTCGCCGCTCGAGTTCGCTAAGCTTTCGCCTCCCCCACGCAGGAGTACCTCGTCTTGCCAAGCGACCCGAAGATTGCGCGCTTTCCACGCCTGCTGGGCTGTGCGGCGCTGTTGTTCGCCGGCCAGGTGAGCGCGGCCCCGGCACTTTCTGCGGCCGCCGTGGATGCCGCGCGGCTGCAAGCCGCCGACAGCGAGCCGCAGAACTGGTTTACCGGCGGTCGCGATCAGGGCGGCACCTATTACTCCCCGCTGGCCTCCATCAACGACTCCAATGTGGGGAAACTCGGGTTTGCGTGGAGCTATGACCTCGGTTCCCCGCAGCGCGGACAGGAAGCCACGCCCATCGTGGTCGACGGCGTCATGTACACCTCCGGCACCTGGGGCTACGTGTACGCGGTGAACGCTGCAACCGGCCGCGAAATCTGGCGCTACGACCCTCACAGCGACTTCTTCGCGGCGCGAAATCCCTGCTGCGATCTGGTGAACCGCGGTGTCGCCGTGTGGAAGGGGAAGGTCTACGTGGCGTCGGGCGACGGGCGTCTGCACGCCGTCGACGCGGCCTCCGGCAAGAAGATCTGGGAAACCGACACCATCACCGACCACAAGCAACCTTATTCCAGCACCGGCGCGCCGCAGATCGCGGGCGACGTCGTGGTCATCGGCAATGGCGGTGCCGACATCGGCCATTTCGGCGTGCGCGGCTACGTATCCGCATACGGCCTGGATACGGGGGCGCTCAAATGGCGGTTCTACACGGTGCCTCCGGCCGTCGGCCAGCCGCTCGAGAATCCGGAGCTCGCCGCCGCCGCGAAGACCTGGGATGCGTCGCGCGACGCGCGCTACAAGCTGGGTGGCACCGCCTGGGACGGTTTCGCCTACGACCCGGAGCTGAATCTGGTCTATTTCGGCACCTCGAACGCCGCGCCCTACGATCTGCGGGAACTGGGGCCATCGACCCTCGACGGTCTGTACACGGCCTCGATCATCGCGCTGCATGCCGACACGGGCCGGCTCGCGTGGCACTACCAGACGACGCCCCACGACATGTGGGATTTCGATGCGGTCCAGAAGATGATCCTTGCCGACCTCGCCCTCGGAGGCGCGCCCCGCAAGGTCCTCATGCAGGCCAACAAAAACGGCTTCTTCTACGTGCTCGACCGCAGGGACGGCACGCTTCTATCGGCCAGGAACTTCACCTACGTCAACTGGGCCTCGGGGGTGGACCTGAAGACCGGGCGCCCGGTGGTGACGCCGCAGGCCGACTGGCATGCCTCGCCCAAAAACGTCTATCCCTCGTGGGCGGGCGCGCACACCTGGAAGCCCATGTCTTTGAGCGCGCAGACGCATCTCGTCTATATCCCGGTGGCCGATACCCCCGCGGTCTGGGTGGACATGGTCCACAACGGCGGCGAGGTGCGCTATCTGGACGGATTCTACTCCGCCAACGGCATCTTTCCGGACGACACCTACGACGCTGCCGACCTGAAACATCTCTTCGGGCCGCTGCCCGACCTCAAGGACCTTCGGGCCACTCGCAAGACGAAGCTCGTGCGAGAACTCATCCGTGCCTGGGACCCGGTGGCGCAGAAAACAGTCTGGGAGCACGAGACATCCTCCGGGGTGCTGGGATATGACGGGGGCATCATGTCGACGGCCGGCAATCTCGTGTTTCAAGGCCGCGGCAGCGGCGCCCTCGTCGTCTATGCCGCGGACACCGGCAAGGTGCTCAAGATGGTCGAGACCGGCAGCCACATGATGGCGGCGCCGACCACCTACACCGTGAACGGCGAGCAGTTCATCGCCGTGCAGGCGGGGTATGGCGGTACCGGCATCGCCGAGGGCGAGATTCCCCCGAGCAGCGCGGCGGCCAAATACGAGAACGCCAACCGCATCATCGCGTTCAAGCTCGGCGGCGGCGTGGTTCCGACGCCGCCGGCGCGCGTCGCGGCGCCGTTCGAGAAGCCGCCCCGGCAGACGGCGGGCCCGGAGGCCATCCGCGCCGGCGAGGTCAAGTTCGTCGAGGAGTGCTCCCGCTGCCACGTGCTGGGGCTCAACGTGACCCCGGATCTTCGCCGGCTCGATGCGGGGCTGCACGCGCAATTCAAGAACATCGTTCTGCACGGCCTGCTGGCGCCGGCAGGCATGGAGCGCTTCGACGATATCCTTTCCGAGAAGGACGTCGACGACATTCATGCCTACGTGATCGAGCAAGCCTGGGTCGCCTATCGGGCGCAGGAGGCCGCCGCGCATCGGTGACCCACCCATGGCGGTTGACTTCAGCCTCGATCCCGCGGACGTCACGTCCGCCCGGCTGCTGGCCATCGGCATCCGGCCGCGTCGCGAGTTCTGGCTGTTCGCGGCGGCGCTCGCGGCCCTGCTGGCGTGCTCGGCATCGCCGTGGTACTTCGAGTCTCTGCCGCTGCTGATCGGGCTCACGGCGAGCCTCGGCGCCTTTCGCCTCATCCAGATCGGCAGGGTCAAGGAGGCGGCAAGCGCCGCCTTCCGGCGCAATCCGACGCTGCGGCGCCAGTTCACCGCCGCTTGGGACGGGGCCGGGGTGACCATCCAGCCGGCGGGCGCTGCCGCGGAACGCATCCTGTGGGCCGACCTTCAGCGATTGAAGGAGAACGAGCGGATCTTGCTGCTGGTTCAAGCAACGGGGATGATTCACGCCATCCCCAAACGCGCATTTTCGAACCGGGCCTCGCTGGCCGCATTCCGCTCGCTGGCGCGCCGCCCATAATTCCCCCCGGGAGATAGCATTGTCCAACCGCCCGAATTTTTTGCTCCTCATGGCCGATCAGCTCACGGCCCGCGCGCTTCGCGCCTACGGCAATCCGGTGTGCAGGACGCCGCACATCGACCGTCTCGCCGAAAGCGGAGTCGTGTTCGACTCCTTCTACTGCAACAGCCCGCTCTGCGCGCCTTCGCGCTTTTCGCTGCTGTCGGGCCGGCAGGTGTCGGCCATCGGCGCCTACGACAATGCGGCGGAGTTGCCCTCGCAGGTGCCGACCTTTGCTCATTATCTGCGCCGCAGCGGCTACCGGACGGTGCTCAGCGGCAAGATGCATTTTTGCGGCGCCGACCAGCTGCACGGATTCGAAGAAAGGCTGACCACCGACATCTATCCGGCCGATTTCGGCTGGACGCCGGACTGGACCCGTTTCGATCACCGGCCGAGCTGGTACCACACCATGGACTCGGTCGCGCAGGCCGGTCCCTGCTCCCGCACGAATCAGATCGATTTCGACGACGACGTGATCTTCCAGGCGCGGCAGAAGCTCTTCGACCTGGCGCGGTCCCGGGACTCGCGGCCATTTTGCATGGTGGCGTCGATGACCCACCCGCACGATCCCTACGTGGTGCCGCAGCGTTATTGGGATCTCTATGAGGGCGCCGCCATCGACATGCCGCGGGTGCCCGCGGCCGCCGCGCAGACCGACCCGCACGCGCAGAGGCTCCGCCACGTCATCGGACTGGACCTGCAGCCGGTGACGGAGTCGCAGACGCGGGCCGCCCGCCGCGCGTATTACGGGGCCGTATCCTACGTCGACGATCAAATCGGCGTGATGCTCGCGGCGCTCGAGGAGGCGGACTTCGCCCGCAACACCATCGTGATGCTGCTGGCCGACCACGGCGACATGCTGGGCGAGCGCGGACTCTGGTACAAGATGAATTTTTTCGAGCCGGCGTGCCGGATCCCCTTCATCGTGCACGCGCCGGGGAGGTTCGCCGCGCGCCGGGTGGCGGGCTCCGCGTCATTGGTGGATCTATTGCCCACCTTGAGTGAACTGGCGGGCGTCCCCATCGCGGCCGGTGCGACCTTGGACGGCGCGAGCCTGGTGCCGCAGCTTCAAGGGGCGGCCGGCCGCGATGAAGTCATCGGCGAATACCTCGGCGAGGGCGCGATCTCGCCCCTGGTGATGATCAAGCGCGGGCGTCATAAATTCGTGCACTGTTCGGCCGATCCGGATCAGCTCTACGATCTCGCCGAGGATCCCGACGAGCTGCGCAATCTCGCGCCGCTCCCGGCGCACGGCGAGCGCCTGCGGGAATTCCGCGCCGAGGCCGGCCGCCGCTGGGACCTCGCCTCCTTGGGGGCCGCGGTGATCGCAAGCCAGCAGCGCCGGCGCTTCGTCAACGAGGCGCTGCGGTGCGGCCGCCATGCGTCCTGGGACTTCCAGCCGTTGCGCGATGCCAGCCATTTGTACGTGCGCAACGACCAGGACCTGGGCGACCTGGAAGCCATGGCCAGATTCCCGCCGTACCGGTCCTGAAGGCCGCCCCGCCCCGCGGGCGGCCGCCGGGCCCCGCACGGGCTCATCAGCGCAACACGTCCTCGACGATGCGTACATCTCCGTATGGAAGTCCATCGGCCGCGGACACAGGATGGGCTCGCCGACGGCAGGCCTTGAAGGAGTACCGATGTCGACCACGCGCTTCGTCCGCACCTTCGGCGAAATTGGGATCACCGACGTGCCCCTCGTCGGCGGCAAGAACGCCTCGCTTGGGGAGATGTACCGGAATCTCTCCTCCCAGGGCGTCAAGGTCCCGAACGGCTTTGCCATCACGGCGGACGCCTATCGATACGTGCTGGAGCGCTCGAAGGCCTGGGGTCCGCTGCACGAGGCCCTCGACGGACTGAAGGCCGACGACATGAACGACCTGGCGCGCCGCGGTCGGCGTGCTCGCGAAATCGTCTACGGCGCGGCCCTGCCCGAGGATCTCAAGGCGCAGATCCTCGATGCGTATGGTGCGCTGCGCCGGGAGTACGGCGAGGACATGAGCCTCGCGGTGCGCAGTTCCGCGACCGCGGAGGACCTGCCGACGGCAAGCTTCGCAGGCCAGCAGGACACGTACCTGAACGTGCGGGGCGAAGAGAAGCTGCTCGACGCCTGCCGGCGGTGCTTCGCCAGTCTCTTCACCGACCGCTCCATTCATTACCGCGTCGATCAGGGCTTCGATCACTTCAAGGTGTACCTGTCCATCGGCGCGATGAAGATGGTGCGCTCCGATCTGGCCTCGAGCGGCATCATGTTCTCGCTCGACACGGAAACCGGGTTCCGCGACGTCGTCCTTGTCAGCGCCGCGTATGGTTTGGGCGAAAACGTCGTTCAAGGGTCGGTGGACCCGGATGAATTCATGGTGTTCAAGCCGACCTTCGAGCGCGGCAACCGCTCCGTGCTGCGCAGAACCCTCGGCAGCAAGAAGATCAAGATGGTGTACGTGGAGGGCGGGACGCGCGAGGCCACGCGCAACGTACCCACGCCGCAGGCGGACCGGGACCGTTTCTGCATCGGCGACGAGGACATTCTCACATTGGCCGACTACGCCGTGAAGATCGAACGCCACTACACCGGGAAGGCCGGGCGGCCCGTGCCCATGGACATGGAATGGGCGAAGGACGGCATCGATCAGCAGCTCTACGTGGTGCAGGCGCGCCCCGAGACCGTAGCCTCGAACAAAGTCGGGAATTACCTCGAGGAATTCTCGTTGGGGGGCAGCGGCAAGATATGGGTCACCGGCCGCTCGGTCGGCACTCGCATCGGTTCCGGGGCGGTGCGCATCATCCCGAACGTGAGCCAGATCGGGCAATTCAAGGCGGGAGAAGTCCTGGTCACCGACACCACGACGCCCGACTGGGAACCCGTGATGAAGAGCGCCGCCGCGATCGTCACCAACCGCGGCGGGCGCACCTGTCACGCCGCCATCGTCGCGCGCGAATTCGGGATTCCCGCCGTCATCGGATGCGACGACGCCACGGAGAAGCTCACCAACGGCGAAGCGGTGACGGTGTCCTGTGCCGAAGGCGACACCGGCAAGGTCTATCAGGGTTTGATCCCCTTCACGATGCGGCGCACGGAGCTGGGGAACATCGCCCGGCCGGCGACGGACATCATGCTGATCATCGGAAACCCGGAGATCGCGTTCCAGTGCAGCTTTCTGCCGAACGACGGCGTGGGCCTCGCCCGGATGGAATTCGTCATCGCCGAGTACATCAAGGCGCATCCGATGGCGCTGCTGCATCCCGACCGGGTCCTGGATGCGGACGAGCGGCGCAAGCTGTCCGAACTTACGCGAAATTCCCCGACCCCGGCCGAGTACTTCGTGCAGCGTCTGGCGGAAGGCATCGGCACGATCGCCGCGGCGTTCTACCCGAAGCCCGTGATCGTGCGGATGTCCGACTTCAAGACCAACGAGTACGCCGGACTGCTCGGCGGCCGCTGGTTCGAGGTGACCGAGTCGAATCCCATGCTGGGCTTTCGCGGCGCCTCGCGCTACGCCCATCCCGCCTATGCCGAAGGCTTCGCGCTCGAGTGCGCGGCGATGCGGCGCGCGCGCGAGACGATGGGCCTCACCAACATCAAGCTGATGATTCCGTTCTGCCGGCGGGTCGAGGAAGGAGTCAGGGTCGTCGATCGGATGCGCGAACTCGGGTTGGAGCGCGGCAAGAACGGACTGGAAATCTACGTGATGTGCGAGATCCCCAACAACGTCATCCTGATCGACGAATTCAGCAGGATCTTCGACGGTTTCTCGATTGGCTCGAACGACCTGACCCAGCTCACGCTGGGCGTGGACCGCGACTCGAGCATCGTCGCGTTCGATTTCGACGAACGCGATGCCGGCGTCAAGCAGATGATCCGGCTGGCCGTCGAGGGCTGCCGGCGCAACGACCGCCATTCGGGTCTTTGCGGCCAGGCACCGTCGGATTTTCCGGAAATCGCGGAGTTCCTGGTCCGCCTCGGCATCGACTCGATCAGCCTCAACCCCGACGTGGTCGTGAAAACGACCATGCACGTTCTCGACATCGAGCGGCAGCTGGGCCGCGCCCCCCGCGCCGCTCCCGCGTCGGCGCCCGCGCGCGCCGCGGTATCCGGCGTATCCGGCGTATCCGGCGTATCCGGGGTGTCCGGGGTGTCCGGGGTGTCCGCGAGCAAGACGGCGTGAGAAGCGTCGCGGTGCTGACCAGCGGCGGCGACGCGCCGGGGATGAATGCGGCTCTGCGGGCCGTCGTGCGCACCGGGGTTGCCCGGAACATCGAGGTATTCGGAGTCCACCACGGCTACACCGGTCTCATCGCCGGGGACTTCTCCCGCTTGGGGCCGCGCGACGTGGGCGGCATCATCGGGAGAGGGGGCACCGTGCTCGGCACCACTCGCTGCGTGCGCCTCAGGTCCGATGAGGGCCAGGCGGCGGCGTGCGAGCAGATGCGCACGCACGCCATCGACGGCCTGATCGTCATCGGCGGCAACGGCTCTCAGGCAGGCGCCTACGCGCTGTCGCGCCGGGGGCTGCGCGTGGTCGGGATCGCCTCGACGATCGACAACGATCTCGTCGGGGCCGACACCTCTCTCGGATCCACGACGGCCCTCGACGTCGCATTGGAGGCCATCGATCGCCTTCGCGTGACGGCGGCCTCCCACAATCGGGTCTTTTTGATCGAAGTGATGGGACGCGACAGCGGACACCTCGCGCTGGTTGCCGGGATCGCCGGCGGCGCCGAAGCCATCGCCCTCCCGGAGGTCGAAGTGCACCCGGAAGTCATCGCCGATGAGATACGCGGCGCCTATGAGCGGGGCAAGAGCCACGCGATCGTGGTGGTCGCGGAGGGCGCCAAGTATAATGCAGAGGGTTTGATCCAATACTTTCGGGAGCATTCCGAGCGCCTGGGCTTCGAGCCGCGAGTGTCGGCGCTCGGGCACACGCAGCGCGGCGGAACGCCCGGGGTTACGGACCGCATGATCGGCACGCGGCTCGGCGCATCGGCCATTGAGCACCTCGAGGGGGACAGGCACGGCGTACTGCTGGGCATCGTCGACGGGAAGATCGCCTCCACCGCCCTGTCGGCCGTGGTCGGCCGCAAGAAGCCTCTCGATTCACGGCTCCTCGAACTCGCAACCATGCTCACTAGATAGCGATTCCCACTGGAGAATTCATCATGTTGCTCAAAGCGATCTGCACCCCCGATGTCGTGTGCTGCGGCCCCGCGACCACCATACAGGCCGCAGCTGTGCTGATGCGGGCCAAGCACGCGGGCGACCTCGTCGTGGTCAACGACCCCGACGAGGAGCGCATTCCGCTCGGCATCATCACCGATCGGGACATCGTCGTGGACGTGCTCGCCGCGGGATTGAATCCCGCGACGACCACCGTGACCGCAATTCTCCATCCGCCGGTGGTGGTCGCGAACGAAAACGAGGACACATCTGAGGCCCTGCAGCGCATGCGGACCCACGGCGTGCGCCGCCTTCCCGTGGTCGGCCTCGAAGGGCGGCTGGTCGGAATCCTGACGCTGGACGACATCCTCGATCTCGTCGCCGCCGATCTCAACGCGATCGTCGATCTCGTGGCCCGGCAGCAGGACCGGGAGCACCGATCCCGCCGGTGACGGGGCCGGAAGTTTGTCCGAGCCATCGGTCCGGCATCCCGCAAATGGTGCAGACAGGTTCCTAGGCGCCCACCGTGCCTTCGCGAATCGCCGTGCGCAGGCACCTGCGGATCTCCGGCGCGCTCCGGTGTGCCAGGTCCCTGGGAATGACGCCGATCAGCTTGGCTTGGGCGGCTTTCGGCAGCGCGTCCTGGAGCCGGTTGACGAGCCGGGGCGCGCCGACCAGAACCAGTCCCGCGCAGTCGCCGACCGATTCCGAACTCATCGACGCCGCAATTTGCCGCATGAACTTCTCGCTCGCACGGTCGCGTATTTCCTGCCTGCCCGCCCGGGATTGACGCGCTGCGGCGGCGCGATCGACGGTCCGCTTGGGCGGATCCTCGGCTGGCCCCTCTTCCTGCGGCTGCGCGGCTCCATTGGTGAAGGTCTTGACGCGAATCAGGGCCGAACCGAGTTCGCTGGCCTCATAGAGATCGGCCTGCCCCCGATCCGCCACCAGGATCTTGATCACCGGCCCGCCCCTGGGCGTGCCGACCTTCGGAATGTATTCGCATGGCTCATCTGATTCTCCGTTCGTGGTCGCCGGGAACGCCGCTTGGTCCAGCAATCATCTTGCTGCGCGCGGCGGCGGCGTGCGATCCGAGAATCTACGTAGGAAACGGGCACCCTGGACGGCCTTGCTGTGCTGGGCGATACTGGGCTGCACCGGCCGATGCGCCGGCCACAGGGATGCACGTGGGGTTGGCCGCAACATTTCGGAACAGGGCTTCGACCCCGGCCTGGCTTCTTGCTTTGCTCCTGTGTTCCGCGCTGCCGCCCGCCGTCGCCGCCGATTGGCCGCCGGTCACTCCCGATGAGCTGCAGCTGACGGACGAGCCGCTGGCGCCCAAGGCACCGGCGATCTATTTGTACCGCCAAGTCGATCGCGACGACGCCGGACACTTCGAAAGGGAGTACGTCCGGATCAAGATTCTGACGGACGAGGGGCGCTCCCACGCGAATGTTTCCATTCCCTTCAACAAGGAGCGCGAAGGCATCTGGGACATCGAGGCCCGCAGCATCGGACCGGACGGCACCGTTGTGAACTTCGACGGGACCGTGTACGAGACCCTCGTGCTCGAGGCCAAGACGACCCGGGTGATGGCCAAGACCTTCTCGTTCAACGACGTGCAACCGGGCAGCATCGTCGAATACCGATATAAGCGCCGGCTGGCCGTTGGTTATGTATTTGATTCCCACTGGATCTTGAGCGCCGCGCTATTCACGAGAACCGCGAATTTCTCGCTCATTCCGTATGGGGGTTACACCCTTCGGGTCACGTCGCCCGCCGGCCTGCCGGTGGGGACGCGGCTCCCGACACTCCAGCATGGCCGCATGCAGATGTCGGCGCAGAACATTCCCGCCTTCGTGGACGAGGAGTACATGCCGCCCGCCGATCAATTGAAAATGCGCGTCGACTTCGAGTACCTGAAGGATCCCAGGATCTACAAGGACGCCGCGGCATTCTGGCGACGGTACGGCGAGGAGCAGTACCGCTCGGTGGATGGTTTCCTGGACCAGCGCCGTGCCATGCAGGAGGCGGTCGCCCGCATCGTGCAGCCGGCGGACTCCCCCGGCGAGAAATTGCACAAGATCTACGAGCGCACCCAGCAAGTCCGCAACTTCTCCTTCGAGAGACGCCGAAGCGAACAGGAATTCGACCGCGAAAGCGCGAAGGACAACGACGACGTCGCGGACGTATGGAAGCACGGTTATGGCGGCAGCGCCCAAATCACCTGGCTTTTCGTCGCCCTGGCGCGTGCCGCGGGCTTCGAAGCCGATCCCGTGCTGGTGTCCAACCGCAGCCGGTTCTTCTTCAACACCCACATGGAGAACCCATCGCAGCTGTCCTCGGCGATCGCCGTCGTGAAGCTCGACGGCCAAGACGTATTCCTCGCGCCGGGAGTTCCGCTCGCTCCGTTTGGATCGCTCCCCTGGGGCTTGACCGCGACCCAGGGATTGCGCCTCGACAAGGATGGCGGGTCGTGGGTGAGCACACCGCTGCCCCGGGCTGCGGACTCACGCGTGGACCGAAAGGCCGTCATGCACCTTGCGGCCGACGGCCGGCTGCAGGGAACGATGACCTTTGCCTTCACGGGATTGGACGCATTGACGCGCCGCCTCGAGCTGCGCAGCGAGGACGAGACCGCCCGTAAGCAGTACCTCGAAACCATGGTCAAAGATGAGATCGCGAGCGGCAGCGAGGTGACTCTTGCCAATGCGCCGGACTGGACCGGTTCCGACCCCTCGCTGACCGCGGTGTTCGACGTGACCATACCGGGGTGGGCTGCCGTGACCGGGCGGCGCGCGCTGGTACCGATGAGCGTCATCGTCAGCACCGGAAAGCATACGTTCGAGCACAACGTGCGCCAGCATGCGGTGTATTTCCATTACCCCCACCAGCGCCGGGACGACATCACCATCGAGCTGCCGGCCGGCTGGCAGGTTGCCAGCGTGCCCGGGCCGCGCAGCTCGGACATCGGCATCGCCGCCTTTCGCTGGGCGGCGGAGAATGCCGGGACGTCGCTGCATCTGGGACGTGAATTCACCATCAACACGCTGCTGCTCGATCCGCAGTACTACGGTCAATTGCAGGACTTCTATCAGGCGGTGAGATCGAGCGATGGGGAAACGGCGGTGCTGTCATCGAACGCCGGTCCGGTGCAGCGCTAGGTGAACCCGTACGTTCGAATTTCGCTGCTTTCGCTGTCGATCCTATCGGGGGTCGCGGCGCGGCCGGCCGCCGCCGCTGGTGCACCCGCATGGCTGCACGCGCTGGCCGGGACTTCGCTGCCGGCTTACGGCGAGAAGACCAATGCGGTGCTGCTGTATTCCGGGACGGCCATCGAGGTGCAGCCCAACGGCAAGCTCAAACGGCTGGAGCGCCGGGCGTACCGGATCCTGCGGCCCGATGGTGCCGCGCGAGGCAGGCTGGGCTTCGTCATCGACGGCAAGACGCGGGTCGTCGATTTGCATGCGTGGTGCATACCGGCGGCAGGAAAGGACTACGAGCTGTCGCGGCGGGACGCCGTCGAGGCCGGGCTGTCGGACGTGGAGAACGGCATGTTGGCCACCGACATCCGGGGGCTTTATCTGCAGATTCCCGCCGCCGCTCCGGGCAACACCATCGGCTACGAAATCACCGAGGAACAGACGCCGTACGTTCTGGTGGATGCATGGCGTTTCCAGGACGTCATCCCGGTGCGCGAATCGCAGTACAGCCTGCAGCTGCCGGCCGGTTGGACGTTCAGATCGGTGTGGCGGAATCACGCCGAGACGGCCGCGACGCAACCGCGCCCGAATCAATGGCAGTGGACATTGAACGACGTGGACCCGCTGCGGGTGGAGCCGCGCATGCCTTTTGCGGGCGGCCTCGCCGGCGGCATGATCCTCACCCTGATTCAACCCGGCGCTCCGGCGCAAAGCATCAAGGACTGGAGCGATGTCGGCGTTTGGTACGCAGGTCTCGCCCGCGGCCGGCGCGACCTATCCCTGGATGTGCGCCAGAAGGCGCTCGAATTGACCGCCGCCGCGCCCGGCACGCTCGCCAAAATGCAGGCTCTCGCCGGCTTCGTCCAGAACGAGGTTCGCTACGTTGCGATCGAACTCGGAATCGGCGGCTACCAGCCCCACTCCGCCACCGAGGTCTTCGCCCACCGTTTCGGCGATTGCAAGGACAAGGCGACACTGCTAAGCGCCATGCTGGAAGCGATCGGGGTGAAGTCCTATTACGTGCTCATCAATACGGCGCGCGGCGCCGTGACCGCCGAGTCCCCGCCGACCCCCTACTTCAATCACGCCATCCTGGCCGTGGCGCTGCCGGCCGACATTCATGACCCGAGCCTCGAGGCGACCGTCCAGCATGCCACCCTCGGGAATTTGCTGTTTTTCGATCCGACCGACCCGCTCACACCGTTCGGCAGCCTGTCGGGCGCCTTGCAGCGAAACGACGGATTGCTGGTGGCGCCGGACGGCGGCCAGCTGATGGAGCTGCCGCAGCTGCCGGCACGCTCCAATGGCATCGCGCGCACCGCCACGTTGACCCTGGATGAGCAGGGATCCCTGCGCGGAGAGGTCCGAGAGATCCGCGTTGGACGGCGCGCAGCCGAGCAGCGCTGGGCGCTGCGCACCGCGAAGGCCGATACCGACCAAATCAGGCCTGTCGAGAGGCTTCTCGCGGCGTCGTTTCCCGCCTTCCAGATCACGGAGGCCGCCGTTCTGAACCTGCGGGTGCCGGAGCGCCCATTCGAGTGGCGGTACTCGATCGAGGCCGACCACTATGCGAAAGGCGCAGGCGATCTGATGTTGGTGAGGCCCCGCGTGATCGGGATCAAGGCCCAGGGCTTCCTCGAGACCAAGGAACCGCGCACGCATGCCATCGAATTCGACGCAGCGGAGCGCGACACCGACGTGTTCGAGATCGCGCTGCCGGCGGGCTATAAGGTGGACGAGATTCCCGCCCCTGTCGACATCGACGACGGCTTTGCGTCCTATCACAGCAAGACCGAAGCGGAGGGTCGCACCCTGCGCTACACCCGGACCTACGAGATTTCGACCCTGACCGTACCGGCCGACAAGGCCGATGTGTTGAAGACCCTGTACCGGGCCATCGAAGCGGATGAACGCAGCGACGTCGTTCTGACGCGCCTATCGCGTTGAGCCTCCCGGCCGGGGCGCCGCCCCGGGCACCGGATCAACGCCCGGCGCAGCGGCATCACGACTGGCCGCACGACGCAGCGGCATCACGACTCGCCGTCGTAGATGATGATGGACAACAGGCGGATCGGAACCTTGTTCAGCCTTTCCGGCCCGTGCGGCACGTCGCCGCGAAAGCTCAATGAATCCCCGGGCGCCAACGGATAGCTGTGGCTGCCGTGACGGTACGTGAGATCCCCCGCCAGCACGAAGATGAATTCGGTACCCGGATGCTGAAACCCGGGGAACACCTCGCTCTTGTCGCTCAAGGTCACGAGAAACGGCTCGAATGCCTTGCGCGGTCCTCGCTGGGCGGCCAGCAGATGATAGGTGTGCCCGCGGCGGGTGCCGCGCCGGACCACCTCGAGACCCTGCCCGGCAGGTACGCGTTGCGCGGTCTCCTCGTCGCCCCCGACCTCCTGCAGGAGCAGCGCCGGCCGCACGTCGAGCGCTCCCGCCAGGGCGACCAGGGTGTCCAGGCTCGGCGTGACCTGGCCGGTTTCAAGCCGGCTCAACATGCCGGCGCTGATGCCGGCCGTGGTCGCCACCTCCGTCAGGGTCAGGCTCTGGCTCTCGCGGACGCGGCGCGCGACGGCTCCCAGCTGGCGTCCGATGTTTTGAGCGCCCCGAAGGCTGGCCGCGTCGGCCGCGCCCGGCCGTGCGGTGAGCCCCGTCGAAACGGATTTCTTGATAAGGCGAGCCACGCGCACCTCGACGATTCACCCGCAAACCGGGGTTTGCTCACCCCGCCGCAATCGCACAAGTTACACCCCATGCAATTAATTTGCACTACAGTAACTTGCGTGATATTTATTTGCGATGCCTCGCTCCCGCCTCAAATCGCCACCGCGCACGCTCGTTGGGCGGCCCTGCGTGGCGTATCCTGCGGTCAGCCAGGTGATGCAACCCTCGCCTTGCCTCTCCCGATAAAACTAGCACAAAACCAGCAATTGAATTGAGGATATAAAGTATGGCGCGCGATCCAAAACACGACATTTTGTTCCAGCCGATCAAGATCGGTCCGAAGACTCTGCGCAACCGCTTCTATCAGGTGCCGCACTGCATCGGCGCGGGCTCCGACAAGCCGGGCTTCCAGGCGGCGCACCGGTCGCTCAAGGCCGAGGGCGGCTGGGCCGGCATCAACACGGAATACTGCTCGATCCACCCGGAATCCGATGATACGCACCGGTTGTCGGCGCGCATCTGGGACTCGGGCGACGTGCGCAACCTGCGCGCCATGACCGACCACATCCACAAGTTCGGCGCCCTCGCCGGCGTCGAGTTGTGGTACGGCGGATCCCACGCCCCCTGCATGGAATCGCGCGCCACGCCGCGAGGCCCCAGCCAATATGCCTCCGAGTTCGAAACCCTGACCTACTGCAAGGAGATGGATTTCGACGACATCGCCATGGTGCAGCAATACTACGTTGATGCCGCATTGCGCTCGCGCGAGGCTGGGTTCGACATCATCTACGTCTACGGCGCGCACTCCTATTTGCCGCTGCAGTTCCTGTCCCCCTACTACAACAAGCGCAAGGACAAGTACGGCGGTTCGTTGGAGAACCGCGCGCGCTTCTGGCTCGAGACGCTCGAGAAGGTGCGCCGCGCGGTGGGCCAGGATTGCGCCATCGCCACGCGATTCGCGGTCGATACGCTGTACGGCGACAGCGGCGTCGAAGTGGAGAGGGACGGCATGAAATTCATCGGGCTGGCCGATCCGCTGGTCGACCTGTGGGATGTGGACGTCGGCGACATCGCCGAATGGGGCGAGGATGCCGGCCCGTCGCGATTCTATGTCCAGGGCCATCAGGTGCCGTGGACGCGCTTCGTCAAGCAGATCGCCAAGAAGCCGGTGCTCGGCGTCGGCCGCTTCACGGACCCGGAGAAGATGACGGAGATCGTCACCAAGGGCATCGCCGACATCATCGGCGCCGCGCGCCCTTCCATCTCCGATCCGTGGCTGCCGAAGAAGATCGAGGAGGGCCGGTACGACGACATCCGCGTGTGCATCGGCTGCAACGTCTGCATCTCGCGCTGGGAGATCGGCGGCCCGCCGATGATCTGCACCCAGAACGCGACGGCAGGGGAGGAATACCGCCGGGGCTGGCATCCCGAGAAATTCCCGAAGCGCGGGTCCGAGGATTCCGTGCTGGTGATCGGCGCCGGCCCCTCCGGGGCGGAATGCGCCCGCGTGCTGCTCGAGCGCGGCTATGCGGTCCATTTATATGACACCGCCGCCAAGATCGGCGGCCACGTCAATGCGCTCGCGACGCTCCCCGGGCTCGGGGAGTGGGGCTATCATCGCGATTACCGCGAATTGCAGATCACCAAGCTGGTCAAGAAGAACAAGCAGAGCCAGGTGGCGCTCGGCCAGAAGCCGATGTCCGTCGACACCGCACTCGCCTATGGCGCCGAAAAGATCGTGATCGCGACCGGCTCCTCGTGGAACACCGACGGCACGAATTGCCTGACGCACGATCCGATCCCGGGAGCGGATGCGTCGCAGCCCGACCAGTTGTCGCCGGAACAGGTGATGGAAGGCAAGAAACCCGTCGGCAAGCGCGTGGTGATCCTCAATGCAGACACCTATTTCATGGCGCCGAGCCTGGCCGAGAAGCTGACTCTGGCGGGCCACGAGGTCACCGTGGTCACGGGCGTGCATCTCGCGAACTACATGCACTTCACGCTCGAATACCCGAACATGATGCGCCGCATGCACGAGTTGCACATCAAGGAGATTCACAACGCGTTCAGCACTCGGATCGAAAAGGGCCGCCTCCAGATCTACGACATCTGGGGCGACGGTTCGAAGCGCACTTACCGCGGCGCGGGCCACTTGCCGCGCGAGCCGAACAAGAGCCATCGCTGGTTGGAATTCGACTCGCTGGTGCTGGTCACGGGCCGGCATTCGATCGACGGGCTGTATCGCGGCCTCAAAGAACGCAGCGGCGAATGGGACAAGAACGGCGTGAAGGGCGTCTACCTCGTCGGAGACGCCGAGGCTCCCCGTCTGATCGCGGACGCGACCTTCTCCGGCCACCGTCTGGCGCGCGAAATCGAGGAGGCCAACCCGCAGCTGCCCATTCCCTACAAGCGTGAATCGGCGGTGTGGGGCGCTGCTCACATGCCCGGCGGCAACTTCGAACTCGAGTACAAGACCTGACCGTGAGCCGCGCCGACGCTGTGACTCGAATTCTATTCGAGGCATTTCCGGCAGCCGAGGTGCGGCTATTTTACGTGCTGGGGTACGCGGCCATCGCGGCATTCGCCTACGGCGCCTACGTTCAGGTGCGCAAGTACCGCCGCGGCGCGGCGCTCGCGCTGGACGGCGGCCTCGCCCGGCGGCTCGGGGACATGATGGGCCTCGTGCTCACCCACCGGACCATCGAGCGCCGCGATCCGGCGGCGGGCCGGGCGCATCGCCTGATCTTCTACGGCTTCGCGTTGTTGTTCCTCGGAACCGCGACCATCACGCTGCAGTACGACATCCTCGATCCGCTGTTCGGGGTGCGCTTCTGGCAGGGCGGCTTCTACCTGATCTTCTCTCTGGTGCTCGATATGGCGGGGGTGGCGCTGGTCGGCGGCCTCCTCTACATGATGTACCGGCGCGGCTGGCTGCGACCGCCCAAGCTTGACTACGCACGGCCCGACCGGGCCCCCGGCGATCCCGATTTCGACCGGCCGCAATACCGGCGCGAGGATTGGGCCTTCCTGTGGACCCTGGTCGCGATCGGCGCCACCGGGTACGTGCTCGAGGCGGCGCGGCTGGTGTGGCTGCAGGCGCGCCCGGACGTCTGGGACACCCGCTGGTGGTCTCCGGTGGGCGCGCTGCTGGCGGAGTCGTTCCGCGCGCTCGGCATGACCGACCACGCCGGCGGCGCGCTGCGGCATGGTCTGTGGTGGTTCCACGGCTTGATGGCGCTGCTGTTCATCGCGCTGATCCCGGGCACCAAGGTCAAGCACATCTTCACGGCCGCTGCCTCGCTCATGGTCCGCGACCCGCTGGCCGCGCAGCGCCTGCCGCGCATCCCGGAATCCCAGGAGCAGCCGGGCGTCCGAACGATCACCGACTTCAATTGGAAGCAGCTGCTGAACCTCGATGCCTGCACCAAGTGCGGGCGCTGCCATGAGGCCTGTCCCGCCCGTGCCGTGGGCGCGCCGTTGTCTCCGCGCGACGTCATTTTGAGCCTGCGCGAGTTCGCGCAGGCCACGCTGGAATCGGGCAAGATTCCGGAGGCGGCGGAACTCGACGTGCACGGCAAGGCGCCGGGCCAGGTGGCGCAGGAAACTCTGTGGTCCTGCCGCACCTGCATGGCCTGCGTGGAGATCTGCCCCGTCGCGGTCGAGCACGTTCCCATCATCGTGCAGATGCGTCGCAAGCTCGTCGAGGACGGCGCCATGGATCCGCTCCTGACCAAGACGCTGCAGACCATCCATAAGACCGGCAATTCATTCGGCGAATCGAAGCGCAAACGCGCGGCATGGACCAAGTCCCTGCCCTTTCCGGTCAAGGACGCGCGCAAGGAACCGGTGGACGTTTTATGGTTCGTCGGCGACTACGCCTCCTTCGATCCGCGCAATCAGAAGGTGACGCAGACGTTCGCCACCCTGCTGCACGAGGCCGGTGTGAACTTCGGCATCCTGTACGAAGCCGAGTCGAACGCCGGCAACGACGTGCGCCGCGTGGGCGAAGAGGGCCTGTACGAGGTGCTGGCCAATGCCAATGTGGCCGCCCTGGCCGGCGCCAGGTTCGAGACCATCGTGACCACGGATCCTCACTCCTACAACACCATCCGCAACGAGTACCCGGACTTCGGCGGCACTTACCGGATCCAGCACTACACGAGCTTCCTGAAGCAGTTGTTCGTCGAGGGCAGGCTGCGAGTGACCTCCCCGCTGTCCTATCGCACTACGTTTCACGACCCCTGCCATCTGGGCCGCTTCAACAAGGGCTACGATGCGCCGCGCGACATCCTCGCGCTGCTGGGCTGCGAGCTGGTGGAAATGGCCCGAAACCGCGCGAATTCCTTCTGTTGCGGGGCCGGCGGAGGCAGGATCTGGATTCCGGATCCAGTCGGAGCGGAGAAGCCCGCGCAGAATCGCATCAAGGAAGCCGCGGCGATCCCCGACCTTCAGGTCTATGTGGTGAGCTGCCCGAAGGATCTGACGATGTTCGAGGACGCCCTCAAGACCACCGGCAACGAGGGCAGGTTCGTGGTCCGGGAATTGATCGAACTCATTCGCGAGGCGATGCCGGCGCCCCGCGCCGAGGAAGCAATTGCATGAAAATCTTGGTGGCCGTGAAGCAAGTGGCGGCTCTGGACGAGGACTTCGAATTCCGCCCGGACGGCCGGGACGTGGACCCGGACTTTCTCATCCGGGACCTGAACGAGTGGGACGATTTCGCGCTGGAGGAGGCCGTCAAGATCAAGGAATCGTCGTCGACACCGGTCGAAGTCGTCGCCCTGTCGGTGGGTCCGG
The DNA here is from genome assembly GCA_963707765.1 of uncultured Gammaproteobacteria bacterium. Taxonomy (GTDB): domain Bacteria; phylum Pseudomonadota; class Gammaproteobacteria; order Steroidobacterales; family Steroidobacteraceae; genus Bog-1198. The sequence continues at coordinate 842,765 of CAVPQZ010000004.1, forward strand.
ATGGCGCCGACGAGATCCTCCGCAAATGCCTGGCGAAGGGAGCGGACCGCGCCGTGCGCGTCTGGGACGACGCCGTCGAGGGGTCCGATCCCATTGCCATCGCCCGGATCATCGCCGCGGCCGTGAAGCGCGAGGCGCCCGGCCTCGTGTTCGCCGGCGTCCAATCCTCCGACCAGTCGTATGCGTCCACGGGCATCGCCACGGCGGCGTTTCTCGACTGGCCCCATGCGGCCGTCGTGAGCCACCTCGCCTACGCGCCGGGCGCCGCGACCGCCGTATTCCGGCGAGAACTCGAGGGCGGGCTGCTGCACGAGGTCGAGATCCCATGTCCCGCCGTGCTCACCATACAGCTCGGCATCAACACGCCCCGCTATGCGTCGCTCCGCAGCATCAAGCAGGCGGCCGCGAAACCCATCGAGGTGGTGTCGCCCGCCGAACTCGGCCTGGACCCCTCGCAGCTCGGCGAGGCGGGCTCGGCCTCGCGGGTGCGGCGCATGTACGTGCCGGAAAAGGGCCGCGCGCAGCTCATCGAGGGCAATGCCGCGGCGCAGGCCGCGCGATTGGCGGCGATCATTCGCGAATTCAAGGGAGAGGGGACATGAGCGGGGTGTTGATCGTCGCCGAGCAGCGGCGCGGCGAGCTGCGCGCGCATTCGCTTGAGCTGATCACGGCCGCGCAGGAATTGCGCCGCCCCGGGGAAACCGTGAGTGTCGCGGTTCTGGCGAAGGCGCCGGCCGCGTTCTTTCCCGCGCTCCGCCTGAGCGGGGTCGATGAAATCATCGGTATTGAGGTCGCGGCGGACGAGTTCGATCCCGACGCCTTCGAGGGCGCGTTGGCGTCCCTGATCGCGGCTCGCGGGCCCGACGTGGTCTTGATGCCCCACAGCGTCGATTCGTTCGGTTACGCCGCCGCGCTGGCCGCGAAGCAGGGATACGGCTTCGCGAGCGACGTCTTCGACGCGCGGCGCATCGATGGCGCGCTGGTGGCCACTCGCGGCGGTTACGGCCAGAAGGTCAGCGTGGAGGTCGACTTTCCCGGCCGCAGTACGGTGCTGCTCGCCCTGCGCGGCAACGCGTTCAAGCCCCCTGAACAGCCCGCCGCGCCCACCGTCACCTCATTCGAGGCACCCCCCGTCGCAAGCCGTTGGAAAGCCCGGCAGTTCATCGAACTGCCGGCGGGAGACGACGTCGACATGACCGGCGCGGAATTCATCCTGACCGTCGGGCGCGGCATCGGAGAGGAGGCCAACGTGGCCAAATTCCGCGAATTGGCCGAGGCGGTAGGGGCGACTCTGGGCTGTTCCCGGCCGATCGCGGACGCCGGCTGGCTGCCGAAGTCCCGGCAGGTCGGTCAATCCGGCAAGACGGCGAGCGCGTGTAAGCTCTACATCGCCATGGGCGTGTCCGGCGCCATCCAGCATCTGGCCGGCATGAAGCACGTCGGCACCATCGTCGCGGTGAATACCGATGCCAACGCCTCGATATTCAGCGTGGCGAAGTACGGGATCGTGGGCGACGTCTTCGAGGTCGCCGACGAGTTGCGGCGCTTGTTTTAGTCACGTCAAGGAAATCCATGAACACCGCGGCAGAAGCGATAGGGGAAGCACCCGCGAAGGCGGGTGGCCTGGAACGGGGCATCGATTGGACGGGCGCGTTCTGGGTCGCGAGCGGCGTGCCGCCGCTGGTCCTGTTTTCCATAGGCGCCGTTGCCGCGACCGTCGGCAAGCTCTCGTGGCTGGTTTGGACGCTGTCCATCGCCATGGGCTTCATCCAATCCTTCACCTACGCGGAGATCGCCGGCTTGTTTCCCAACAAGGCCGGCGGCACGTCCATCTACGGTGCCATCGGCTGGGTTCGCTACGCGAAGCTCGTCGCCCCGGTTTCCGTGTGGTGCAACTGGTTCGCCTGGTCGCCGGTGCAGGCCACCGGATCGGCGCTGGCCGCGGGGTACATCCTCACCGGCCTATTCGCGCCGGATTCGGCGGTGAACACCTGGCAGCTCACGTTGCTGGATCTGGGTGTGATCAAGACGGGCCTGAGTCTGCGCATCAACTCGGTGTTCGTGCTGGGCGCGATCATCCTTCTGGCCGTGAAGATCATTCAGGACGGCGGCATCCTGCGTTCGGCGAACACGACGAAGATCATCGGCATCTCCGCGATGATTCCGCTGATCTTGATCGGCGTCGTGCCGCTGGTCACCGGCGACATCGTCAAGGCGAATTTCTTCCCGCTGGCGCCGCTCGCTCATGACGCGGCCGGACGCGTCGCCGACGGCACCTGGAACATGGCGGGAATCACGGTGTTTGCCGCCGGCATGTTTCTGGCCGCCTGGTCGACGTACGGGTTCGAAACCGCCGTGTGCTACACCGGCGAGTTCAAGAATCCCAAGACCGACACCTTCAAGGCCATTTTCTATTCGGGGTTGCTGTGCGTGGTGGTGTATACGCTGGTGCCGTTCGCCTTCCAGGGCTACTTAGGGCTGGGCGCCCTGGTGCACCCGGCGGTGCTGGATCCGGCGGGCGCCGTCACCGCGCCCGCCGTGTACGGCGGCATGCTGGCGCCCGACATCTACAGCGGCATGGGGGTGGCCAATGTCATGGCCCGGATGGTGCACGCCGGACGGATCATCGGGGCCGTGGTCGTGGTCATGCTGATCCTGGCGCTGGTGCTGTCGTTGATGACCTCCATGGCCGGGTCCTCGAGAACCCTGTATCAGGCGTCGCTGGACGGGTGGCTGCCCAGGTACCTCGCCAAGGTCAACGAGCATGGCGCGCCCACCAACGCCATGCTGACCAACTTCATATTCAATCTTCTTCTGCTGCTGCTGTCCGACTCGGTCTTCATCATCGGCGCCGCGAACGTGGGTTACCTGATATTCAATTTCCTGAACCTGAACGCCGGGTGGATTCACCGCTGCGACCGCCCGCGTCAGGAGCGTCCCTGGCGGGCGCCCACTTGGATACTGGCGGCCGGATCGGTGCTCTCGTTCGTCAACCTGGCCTTCATGGGCTTCGGGGCCGATTCGTACGGATCGGGCACCCTGACCAGCGGTCTCGCATTCGCCGCCCTCATCGTGCCGGTCTTCATCTACCGCCACTACGTCCAGGACAGGGGGTCGTTTCCGCAGCAGATGGCGGAGGATCTGGATATGGTCGGCAATGAGCGCATCATCAAGCGCGCCGGGATATGGCCCTACGCGGTGCTGGCGCTCGGCGTAGTGATCGTCGCCGTCACCCACAAGCTCGCGGTGTACTAGCCATGCTCGTCACGGGGATCAAGAGCAAGCCCGTCTATGCTCCTTTGCGGGCCGACACGGGCGGCCGCTATCACCTCATGCTGGCGTCCGGACCCGGCGCGTCCGCGCTGCTGCGCGTGCTGGAGGAACTGCGCAGCGCAGCGCCCCAGGCGATCGGCAACACCCGCGTGATGCTGGCGCCCGAGGACGCGCAGGCCCCCCTGGCCTTCGAGCGCCTCGCGGTCGGCGGCGTGAGCGTCTTCGACGGCGTTCACGCGCTGCTCGGCGCATTCAGGACGGCCCTGGACGAATCCTTCATGGGCACCCGGCTGTACGTCGCGGGGCCCGAGAGCTTCATCGGTCTCGCGATGAAGATCGCGCTGGAATTCGACCTCAACAAGGACGAGATTCGCGCCGAGGAGCAAGGCACTCTGGCGCGGCGCGTTCATTGCGTGCACTGCCGGCATGCCTCCGAGGAGGTTCGCACCAACATCGTGAAGTGCGGTGGGTGCGGGCGATGGCTGCTGGTCAGGGATCACTATTCGCGGCGGCTTGCGGCCTACATGGGCGTCATGGTCGACGCCGAGGCTCCTGGCGAACTGCCCCCCATCAAGGAGGTGTTCCTGTGATCGACGCGCAGACGCTCGCCGTCGTGGTCACCGCCATCGAGCAGATCACGCCGCTCATCAAGCACTTCAAGATGACCGCCGCCGACGGCGGCGCCCTGCCCGCATTCTCCGGCGGTTCGCACATCATCGTGGTGATGCGCGGCGGCTCGCGCATCCATCGCAACCCCTACTCGCTGCTGAGCTCTCCGCATCATCTCGACACCTACGAGATCGGCGTGCGCCGCATGGAGGAGTCGCGCGGCGGGTCGCACTTCATGCACGACCAGGTGAGGGTGGGGACCCCTCTCGAGATCGCGCACCCGGTGAACCTCTTCCCGCTCGACAAGATCGCGCGCAAGCACGTCCTGATCGCGGGCGGCATCGGCATCACGCCTTTTCTGGCGCAGCTCGAGGACCTGCACGGCGGCGCGGTGCCGTACGAGCTGCATTATTCGGTACGCTCGCCCGAGCACGCGGCGTTCCTGAGCCGCCTGCGCGCGCGCGAGGGCGAGCGGCTTCACATGTATTACGACAGCGAGAACCAGGCCGTCGATTACGACGCCCTGCTGTCGGCCCAGCCGCTCGGCACCCATGTGTACGTCTGCGGGCCGGCCGGACTCATCAATCGCGTGACCGCGACCGCCAGGGAGTGGGGTTGGCCCGACAGCCACGTCCACTGGGAGCAGTTCGCGGCCCCTCCGGTGGGAGAGGCCTTCGACGTGTTCCTGGCGCGCAGCAAACTCACCGTCCACGTGCCGCCCGATCAAAGCCTGATGGAAAGCATCGAGGCCGCCGGCGTCGAGGTGCCGTATCTGTGCCGCGGCGGCGTCTGCGGATTCTGCCAGACGCGGGTCCTGGAATCCGGCGGCGAGCTGCTGCACAACGATCATTACCTGTCGGAGGCCGACCGGGCCAAGGGTAATTGCATCATGCCCTGCGTGTCCCGCGCGCGCGGCAGCCAACTGGTCCTGGACCTATAGGAGTGCAGCGCCCATGAACGCCGTGTTCAAGCCCGATGAGACCTACCGGGACGATTTCACCTTTCGCAACAGCCCGGAGGCGATCCGCCGCTTTCCGTTGCCGTTTCCGGAGGACGAGTACATGTACTCGGTGAACATCGAGCCGCACGTGCCGGGCCCGCGGGGCGCGGTCACCGAGTTTGCCTTCGACGTGGATGAACACTATGTCGCCGAATGCCGCGAGCGCGCATTGGTGCTCGCGGCCGAGCCGCTGCGCTTCCAGGCGCTGCCGCACATGCTGAGTGCCCAGTGGGACTGCCTCGAGCTCATCATGGAGTCCCTGGCCCGCGACTACCCGCAGCACTTCACGCTGGCGAGGAACGGCAACCATTGGCACTGGATCAACAGGCCGCTGGAGCTGAACCAGCGGTTCACGTTCGGCGACGTGGGCACCCTGCCGCGGCCGCCGCTCGACTACATTGGACGGCAGGCGCAGGGCGATTTCGTCGTGATGGACCAGCGCGAGGGGGACCTGTGGGCCGAGGCCGGCGTCGTCACCACCCAGGCCGATTGGTCGCTCGATTTCGACGTCGGCATGTCGTTCAACGAGTGGCACGGACCGGTGCCGCTCGGACACGAACTGGGCGTCTTCGACCGGGCGTTGAAATACCTGCTCAACCTGCGGCTCGGGCAGCCGGTGCGCAGGCTCAACTGGACCATGACCGTGCATCCCCGGCTCGACACTTCGCCGGAAAACTATCCCATGTGGGGGCCGGATCGGGCGGCGGTGACCCCGCAGAACGCGGGCGACCTGGTTCACCTGAGGGTGGAGCTGCAGGGACTGTGGCGGCTGCCGCGCAGCAACGCCATCGCCTTCGGCATCCGCTGCTACCTCATCAGCGTGCGCGAGCTCTCGACGATTCCCAAATGGGGGCGGCGCGTGCACCGGGTGCTGAAAAACCTGCATCCCGCGCTCGTCGATTACAAGGGGCTGACCCGTTATCGCGACGCCGTGGTCGAGTGGCTGGCCCCATTCGACGACGGCGCGCCCACGACTCCCGGCACGGCGCCGGAATAGGCCGGCACTCGAGGCCGGCACACCATTTCAGGAGGACTTCATGGCACTCAGTTGGCGCACTTCGGTTCTGGCGGACAGGCATCGGGCACTCGGGTCCAAGCTCGAGGATTGGAACGGCATGGGCACCGCATGGACCTATTCCAAGGACGTGGCGCAGGATCACGTCGCCATCCGCACCAAGGCGGGATTGATGGACGTTTCGGGACTCAAGAAGCTCTATCTGACCGGTCCCCACGCGAGCGCCGTCATCAACTACGCCACCACCCGCGACGTCACCAAGATTTACCCCGGGAAGTCCTCCTACGCGTGCATGTTGAACGATGCCGGCCATTTCATCGAGGACTGCGTCCTCTACCGGACGGGACCCAACACCTGGATGGTCGTGCACGGAAGCGGCGCCGGCCACGAAGCGCTGGCAAGCTACGTGATCGGCCGCAACGCGGCTCTCATCGTCGATGACGATTTGCACGACCTGTCGCTGCAGGGCCCGATCGCGGTGGATTTCCTCGCCAAGCACGTGCCGGGCATCCGTGACCTGAAGTACTTTCACCACATGCCGGCGACGCTGTTCGGCCGTCCGGTGCTCATCTCGCGCACCGGCTACACGGGCGAGCGGGGCTACGAGCTGTTCTGCAAGGGCGAAGATGCCGGCCACATCTGGGACACGATCCTGAGCGAGGGAAAATCGCTGGGCATCATCCCGGCCTGCTTCACCACGCTGGACTACCTGCGGGTGGAGAGCTCGCTGTTGTTCTATCCCTACGACATGTCCCAGATGTATCCCTTCGAAAACGATCCGCCGGGCGACAGCCTGTGGGAATTGGGCCTGGATTTCACGGTGAGCCCCGGCAAGAACGATTTCCGCGGGGCGGACGCCCACGCGCGCCTGAAGGGCCGGGAACGGTTCAAGATCTTCGGTCTCCTGATCGACGGCAAGACGCCGGCGGACATGGGCGATCCGGTGTATTCCGGCGACAAGAAGGTCGGCGTCATCACCTGCGCCATGGTCTCGACCTTGACCGGCCGATCCATGGCCATCGCGCGGCTGGATGTCCCGGTGGCGGTGCACGGCACGCGGCTGACCGTCCGCGGCAAGAACCTCGAGGGATCCGCGATCGCCCATACGCTGCCGTTCGACGACGTGGAGAAGAAGAAGCGCACCGCGGTGGGTTGAACGCGGGCGGGCGTCATTCGGTCAGCTTGAGCTTGGTGCGAAGCGCATCGAACCGTGAATCGCCGCGGAGGCCCGCGAGCAGCGGATCGTAGTTGACGCCGTTGAGTCCGCTGTCGCGCTGGCGGTAGGCCCGCTCCAGCCATTCGAAGGCGGAATCCTTCTCGCCGCGCCAGGCATAGACGTCGCCGATCTGATAGGCGTTTTCCTGCGCGTAGCGGTCGATCAGCTCCTTCAGCGCGAGCTGCGACTGCCGGTCCTGGCCACGCGCATGCGCGACCATGGCATCGCCCATGATGCGGGCGGCCTCGCCGCCCTTCGCTTGAAATTCGGCGGCGGCCTCGTCGAGCCGGCCCTCGAGCAGGTAGAGCTGTCCCAGGGCCCAGTGGGTGGAGTAGTCGTCCGGACTGATCGCGAGCGCGCGCTCCAAGGCCCGATGGGCCGCCGGATAGTCCCGTGCCATGGTCTGGAACAGTCCCAGATACGCCCAGGCGTAGCTGTTGAGGGGATCGAGCTCGATGGCCCGGTTCGCCGCCGACGCGGCCCCGGACACCTTGCCGAACAACGCGAGGCCCACCCCGTACAGCCCCTGAACCATGCTGTCGCGCGGGGCGATCACCAGCGCCTGTTCCCAGTCCGCCCGGGCTCCGGCGAAGTCCAGGGTCTCGAGCCGGTAGGACGCGCGCGCGCGATAGCCGTCCACCAGCTGGGGCGCCAGCGCGAGCGCCCGCTCCGCCGCATCGCGCGCACGTTCGAAGCCGGCCGCATCCTGGGTGGCATTGGCGATCCGGGTCTCGATGAAGGACAAGCCGGCGTGCGCGGCGGCATACCGGGGATCGAGGTCGATGGCCCGTCGATAGGCAGCGGCGGCACGCCGATAATCATCCAGGTTTCCGCGGCGGCTGAATTGCCGGGCGAGCAGAAACTGGTTATAGGCTTCCGGATTGTCGCTGCGGTAGGGATCTGCCGCCTGCTGCCGGGGAAGCAGCTGCAATTTCAGCCCGGCGACCACGGCCGCGGCGATCTCGTCCTGCACCTGGAAGATGTCCTTGACGTCGCGGTCATAGGACTGCGACCAGATGTGCACTCCGCTGTCGGCCCGGACGAGCTCTGCGCTCACGCGCAGGGCGGCGCCGGCGCGGCGCACGCTGCCTTCGAGCAGGTATGCGACCCCCAGGTCGCGGCCGATTTCCGCCGCCGCGACCTGCTTTCCCTTGAAGTAGAACGACGAGGTGCGTGCGATCACCTGCAGGTCCGGAATTTGCGCGAGCCGGTTGATCAATTCCTCGGTGAGCCCGTCGGAGAAGTACTCCTGGTTCCTCGCTTCGCTGAGATCGAGGAAGGGCAGCACCGCGACGGATTTGCCGGCGATCGGGCGCTTCAGGCTCGCCAGCATCGCCTCGGCGCGCGTCTCGATTCTCGCCTGGGACGTCACCTCGCGATGCAGCGTGTACGCCGCCGCCGCCAGGACCGCCGCCACGGCGGCGGCCGTGGCGGCGACCACCCCCCGATTGCGCAGCACGAATTTCCTCAATCGGTAGGAAACCCGGGCAGGCCGGGCTCGAATGGGCTCGCCGCGCAGGAAGTGGGCAAGATCCTCGGCCAGGTCCGCGGCGCTCGCGTACCGCTCGGCGGGTTCGCCGGCGAGAGCCTTGAGGACGATGGCATCCAGATCGCCCCGCAGCTGCCGGACGAGCTGCTCCGGGGTGGCCGCCCGCACCTCGCAGGCCTGCGGCTCGAGCTGCGTGCTCGGTTTCTTGACGCGGCCCTCGGTCGCGGCATGCGCGTGCACCCCGGGCGATGCGCCATCCTTCAGCCGGTGCGGGCGCGCTCCGGTCAGGAGCTCGTAGAGCAGCACGCCCAAGGAATAGATGTCGCTCCGGGCATCGATCGGTTCCCCGTTCAGAAATTCTGGACTGGCATAGACGGGAGTCATGGCGCGGCCATAGACACTGGTGATCTGGGTCTGTCCCGCCTCGTCCGCGCCGAGCAGCTTGGCGATTCCGAAGTCGAGCAGCCGGACTTGCCGCGATTCGGTCACGAGGATGTTGGACGGCTTGAGGTCGCGATGAATCACCTGCTTCGCGTGCGCATACTGCACGGCGTCCAGAACCTGCAGAAAGAGCTGCAGGCGCCCGGTGATCCCGATCCCGTGCTGGTCGGACCAGGTGGTGAGCGGACTTCCCTCGACGTACTCCATCGACAGGTACGGCAGCCCGTCCACATCGATTCCCGCGTCGTAGAGACGCGCGATATTCGGGTGCTCCAGGCTGGCGAGGATGTCGCGCTCGCGCGCGAAGCGCTGTTCCAGGTCCCGGCGCAACCGGGTCGCCATCGGCAGCTTCAAGGCGACGTCGCGCTTGAAAGCACCGTCCGCGCGCCGCGCCAGCCAGACCTCGGCCATGCCGCCGGCACCCAGCGGCCGCAACAACTCGTACGGGCCGACGTGCGCGCCCGGCTTGAGACCGCTCGCCGGGGTGGAGTCGGGCTCCCCGCCGTGCTCCAGTTCCGATGCACCCTTCTCCAGCTTCGGCAGGGTGGACATGAAATCCGCGCCCGGCCCTGCGCGCGGCTGCAGCGCCTCGCGCACGGCCGCGGCAATGTCCCCATGTTCGGGCCCAAGACGGGCCAGCCAGGCGCGGCGCCCGGCCTCGTCCAAGGGCAGCGCCTCGTCGAGGAGACGGCTCATGCGAACCAGTTGATCCGGCGACAGTCCCATTAGCGCAGGACTTCGGCGAGCTTCTTGTCGATCTCGGCCCCGAAATACGCCTGAGGATCGGAAGGCGTCTCGTTCTCCCGGCGTTCGCGCTCGCCGATCGCCCTCCTCGCGCTCGCGAACGCCTCCTCGAGCGACCGGGCCTCCGGCAGCGCATCGCGATAAAAGGCCGCGCCGAAGTAGGTGAGGTCGCTGTCGTTCGAGCAGCCGAAGGACGTGCGGTCCGCCGCCGCCGCGGCGATGACCACGGTGTGCGGATCCCGCAAGGAGTCGATGAAGCCCCCGGCATAGCAAGCCGAGATGATGATCACCCGCCACTTGATGCCGGCATCCTGGAGCGCATCGGCGAGATCCGCAACCGACAGGCTCTGCAGCGGGAACTGCGAGTTGGACACGGCAATGGCCGGGTCCTGCGAGCCATGCGAGGAAATGGCGAGGAACAGAACGTCCCGGTCGAGGTCCATGCGGGCGGCGATGCCCTGCAGCGCGTACCGCAGGCCCGAGACGCTCGCGATGGGCGCCCGGTCGAGGTCCCGGTCGTCGTTGACCAGCGATAGGTGCCGGCCGCCGACGCCGAAGCGCTCACCGATGACGCGGGAGGCCAGCCCGATCTCCTGTGCGAACACTTTTTGCTCGCCCACGCCGGCGAACCCCAAGAAGAACGCCTGCGGCGCCGGGGACGCATCGCGCTGCACCGACTCCAGCCCCTCATCGATGCGGCCGGCCTGTTCGAACAGTGCGGTTTCGCGTGCGGCCAGCTGCTCCTCCGGGACGGCGCCATCGCGCGGATTCCACACATCGGGGATCGCGTTCATGGCGTCGCTGGCATAGATGAAGAGCACGGCGTAAGCGACGCCGGCGAGCGCAGCGGCGCGCTGCGGGCGCCCCGTCAGCGCGCGCATGCCCCGGGACAGGTATGCCGCCCCATAGAGCGCCGAGGCGGCGTAGGCCCACCACAGCAGGGGCGGCTCGAGGAAGAAGACCGCCACCGACATGAGCAGGAACGGCAGCGGCGCGAGGCCGAGCGCCAGCGCCAGCGTCTCCGGGAGGCCCGGCCTCGGGGTGCACCTCCATCTCAACAATTGCGCCAGCGCCAGGATCGCCAACGCATACCATGCGAGCAGGGGTATGCCGTCGTTGGACCATTCAGGGTCGGGTTGCCTCTGCCACCAGTCGATGCCCACCCACGCCGCCAGCCACATGGCGCCGAGGACGGCAATCGCATGCGTGGGGCTGCCGCTCGGCGCGGACTCCAGGGCGCGGAGGCACCACAGGCGCGGCAATGCCCGGAACCAGGGCCGCGCGGGCGCGGCGATCTCGCTCTCGCCGCCGCCCATTAGCGCAACCTCTTACTTCGCCGCAAGGATCTTTTTGAGATTATCCAAGCCCGCCTGGTATACGCCGCTGATCGCATCGGTGGCCGCCTGGTCGTTCTCGTTGTCCGGGGGATTGTCGCCGGGATTCTTGCGCTTGAACCGGCCCGACCAGGTCACCAGGGTCTTGTCGCTGGCGAGCGAACTGACCGTCAAGGTGGACGTGTAATGGCTCACCGGGATCACGCCTTCGACGATGGAATAGCGGAAGCGGTGTCCGGTCGCATCGAACTCGAGGAGCTTCTCCTTGATGGTTCCGCCGCCCTTCAGGGTGAGCAGCCGCACCGCGCCCGGCGTATTGTTGGTGCCGCTGACGATCTGGTCGCTGGCCAGGGCCGGATGCCATGTCGCCAGGCCGTCGAAGTTCTTCACCGCATCCCACACCTTGTCCGCGGGGGCGGCGATGGTGACGGATTTCTTGACGTGAAGTTCGGGCGCGGCCGCACCGCTCGCCCCCGATGCCAGCAGCGACACCGCGGCCGCGGATGCCATGAATCTGATCGCCTTGTTGATCCACATGACTGGTCTCCCCTATGTGATTCGAACCGCCGCTCCCTGAGGCCCCGGGCTCCCGAGGTCCCTGGCCAATTGTACATGGAGGTTCCCGTGCCCCGCTCAGCGGCGCCGCAATGCGCCCGTGAGCAGCCCGGCGAACAAGAGGAAGGCGGCGGCGCTGAGGACCACCTGCAGCCCATGCCGCGGCCAGGCGTCCATCGCCATGCCGCCGATGCTGGGTCCGATCACCCCGCCCAGGCAATACACCATCACGAACACGGTATTCGCGGAGGCGAGTTCCGACTCGCTGAACGCCCCGCCCAGCAGGGCGATTCCCTGGCTGTAAAAGGCGTACAGCGTGCCGCCCCAGATGAACAGGAGAGGCCACAACAGGGCCGGGCTTCCAATCCACGGCTGGAGCAACAGCGGTCCGACGGCGCTCGCGGCCGCGCACACGCAGAGCAGCACGCCGCGCCCGTAGCGGTCGGCGAGTACCCCGATGGGGGCCTGCAGCACCACATTGCCTGCCATGAACACCGTGACCAACCCCAGGGCCTCCCGCTCGTGGAACCCGGCATGCAGGCCGAAAAGCGGCAGCAGCGCCAAGTCGGCCGATTCCACCAGCCCGGCGACCAGGGCCGCCAGCATGATGAGCGGCGCGCCTCCGATCGCAACTTTCAGCTTGCGGATCGGGGTGAAGGCCTGCGGCGGGCTGTCGGCCTGCCCCAGCGCCATCAGCGGCGCCAGCGTGAGGAGCAGCGCGCATGCGCCGAATGCAAACGGTTGCCAGCCGCGCGTGCCCGTGAGTTCCAGCAGCGCCGGGCCCGCCATCGTCCCGACCGAGAACACGGTCCCGTAGATGCCCATGACGGTGCCGCGCGATTCGGGGCCTGCGGCGCTGTTCAGCCAGACCTCGCTCGCGATCCAGGAAAGTCCGAACGCACAACCGGTCAGGAAGCGCAGCAGGAGCCAGACCCGGACGTCCGGCCACAGGGGCATCGCGGCGAGGATCGCGGCGCCGGCGCAAACTCCCGCCACCACCGCGCGCTTCAGGCCGAGATGCACCATCAGCCGCGGGTAAAAAGGCCCCAGCGCCATCACGGCAATCAGGCTGGCCGCCGTCACGGCTCCGATCGCGAAGCTCGAATGACCGCTCCGACTGAGGACCAGCGCGACCAGCGGCGGCTGAAAGCCGAATATCAATCCGACGCCCAGGCAGCTCGTGAAAACCGCGGTCAGGACCCGGCGCCGCGATGCAGGCCGGCGCAGTGTAGGCATGTCGATCCTCTTCGTTCGCGGCCCGCTCGGCCGCGCGCGCGGCCGAGTCGCGGCAGTCCCGCCCCCGCCCTGTTAATCCAGCAACGGGCCGGAATTTTCTTCTTGGTGCCTGTTGCGCAATAAACTTGCGTGTGAGTAAACCCTATGTTACGTATTGCTCCAAGGGATCTCAAGAGGATCGCCAACGAATCGGGGATGGGGTGCGTCAATTGATCGCGTCGTCTGGTCGCCACGCGCACTCGGCTGCGGCGCTCATATTCGTTCATTGAGGGAGCATCGATGATTAAAAGATTGTTCGGTCGTGCAGATCGCGGCATGCCGCGCATGGCAATCTCTGTGGCGGCGGCGGCGCTCCTCGGCCCCTCGCTATGGATGTCGGCGCCGCCCGCCCGGGCGGCGGCTCCGGGAAGCTCGGCCGGCTCGGAAGGCGGCACGGGTCTCGAGGAGATCATCGTCACGGCTGAGAAGCGCGAATCGACCGTGCAGGCCACGCCGATCGCCATGACGGCCTTGAGCGCAGGCGACCTCGAAGGCCAAAACATCACATCCATCGAGGACCTCGTCGGCGCCATCCCGGGCATCTCGCTGCGCACGGCGGGACCGGGCCAGACCGAGTACGAGATGCGCGGCTTGGCCTCCTCCGGCGGCTCCGTGGCGACGGTGGGATTCTATCTCGATGAGACGCCTCTGTCGGCGTCCGCGGTGGCGCTCAACGGCCGCACGGTCATCGACGCCGACCTCTACGATCTCAATCGCACCGAGGTCCTGCGCGGCCCGCAGGGCACTCTATACGGCGCCGGATCGATGGGCGGCACCATTAAACTGGTCACCAATCCGCCCAAGCTCGATACCCTGGACGGGTCTGCTTACGTCGACGCCTCGCAAACCACCGGCGGCAGCACCAACGGCCGCGGCAGCCTGATGCTGAATCTGCCGATCGGCGACATAGCGGCGCTGCGCTTCGTCACGACGGACAAGTACATCAGCGGCTGGATCCATCGCTATGTGATCGAGCCCGGGCAGTTTCCCTTTCCGACGAACTTCGGCAATTGCGGGGTTTACTACTGCACCCGAGGCAATGTGGAGGACGCGCCCATTGCCGAGGACCACGCGAATTCCAACATCGAGCGCTTCATTTCCTCGCGCGCGTCCTTGCTGGTTCAGCCGGCCGAGAATTTGTCCATCACCGGCAACTTCATGTATCAGCGCATCGATGCCGACGGATACAACAATTTTCAGGCGCCACCCAACAACGAGGCGATCTACCAGCCCTACGATATCAAGGAACCGTACTACGATTCATTCCATCTATGGAGCCTGAAGATCGCTTACGACATGTCCTTCGCGAATCTGACGTCGGCATCGTCCTATTGGAAGCGGGATGTATATCAATCGACGGATTCGACTGAAGCCCTGCAGAACATCTTCAATTACACGGAGTTCGTCCCGAACCTCTACCAGGACAACGACACGACCTGGCAGATCGCCCAGGAACTGCGGCTCACGTCGCGGGGCGATGGGGACCTGCAGTGGGTGGGCGGCCTGTACTACTCGAACCTGCACTCGGGCTACGTCACCAAGAATCAGACGGTCGGGTTCGTGACGACGCCGGTGTGTTCGTTGCCGGGGTTGGGAGGGGATCCCGCGTTGGGCGGTCATTGCGCGCCGGGCTCGACGTACCTGTACGCGCCACCCGTGACGGGCCCGAATCCCGAGGGCATCATGTTCAACGACAACAATCCGAACATCCTCAAGCAGAAGGCGGTCTTCGGCGAGGCGAACTACAAGCTGACGCCCACCCTCAAGCTCACGGCGGGCTTGCGGTTCTACAAGTTCAACATCAGCAACAACGCGAATCAGGCCGGCCTCGGCACGGCATCGGGAGATGCCACGCCCACCATCGACAGCGCATCCGGAAGCAATACCAGTCTTTTGCCGAAGCTCAACTTGTCGTATGAGCCCTCCGCGGACCTTACGGTATACAGCACGGTGTCCAAGGGTTCCCGCCCCGGCGGCGTCAATCTGCCGATTCCGCTGGTCCCGTTCAGCCAGGGAGCGTTTTATTATTGCGGCCCGGGAACCGGGCCCAGCTACCTCACCAGTCAGCCGTCGTACTATGCGCCGGACGATATCTGGAGCGTGGAAATGGGCGAAAAGACCCGATTCGACGATCGGCGCTTCACGGTCAATGCGGACTTGTTCTACGTCAAATGGCACAACATTCAGCAGCTGGTCGTGCTCTCCTGCGGCTATCCCTACAATACGAACGTAGGCGATGCCAAGTCGTACGGGCCGGAGCTCGAAATGGCGGCGAAAGTGACCGATGCGATCACGGCCGAATTTTCCGGGGCATATACACAGGCCTACATCAGCGCTCCGAAAGACACTCCGGGACTTCCGATCTTTTCCGGTACGCGTATCACCAGCATTCCGAAGTACACGGGCAACCTCGCCTTGAGCTACGAAACGATGCTGCCCGAGGACTACAAAATGACGGCCCGGGTCGCGGAATCCTACGTCGGCCCGGTTTATGACACCGCTTATTACGCCGAGACCCTAGGATCGTACGGCTTGATGGACTTCAGGGCCGGCGTGGGCAAGAACGCCTGGACGGCGTCCTTGTTCGGCACCAACCTGACCAACAAACACGCCGGATTGACCATCGACAATACGGTCTTCGCATGGCAGCAGCCGACCATCACGCGCGTCTCGACCAACCAGCCGCGCACCATCGGCCTCGCGTTCGAGACCAAGTTCTGATTCCGTTTCGTTCGTTGCAGATCGTTCGGGGGGCGAAAGCCCCCCGAATTTTGTAGGATGGAGGGGTATGGCGCTGCCCCGGGGCGGAGGGCCGCCGGCCAACGGGCACCACTTGGGAGGTACGCTTCGTGAATGACGAATCCGGCGCCGCGGTCGATCATGACGCCGCGCAACTGAAAGCCCTGGGCTACGAATCCAAGTTCGACCGCACCATGTCCAAGTGGGAGAACTTCTCGCTCGGGTTCACCTACCTCTCGCCCGTGGTGGGCGTCTACACGCTTTTCGCGAGCGCCTTGGTCGCGGGCGGGCCGCCCATGTGGTGGACCTACCTCCTGGTCGGTCTGGGTCAGTTGATGGTCTGTCTCGTCTTCGGGGAGATCGTCTCTCAGTTTCCCATCTCCGGCGGCCTGTACCCCTGGGCGCGTCGGCTCGTCGGCAAGCGCTGGGCATGGATGGCCGGTTGGGTGTATGCCTGGGCGCTCAATTGCACCATGGCCGGCGTCGCGACCGGCGTCGCGCCGTTCCTCGCGCAGCTGTTCGGCGCCGAGGCCACCCCGGTGGTGAACACCGTGATCGCCCTCGTGCTGATCGGCTGCTCGACCGCGCTCAATCTGAGCGGCACGCGCTGGCTGGCCCGGGTGGCGATGTTCGGATTCGCCTGCGAATTGGTGGGCGCCATCGTGGTCGGCATCTATCTGTTCGCATTCGCGCGGCACCAGCCCTTGAAGATCCTCCTGGATACGACGCTCGTGCACAGCACCGGCGGCTATCTGCCCGCCTTCCTGGCCTCCTCGCTGGCGGCGATGTTCTGCTATTACGGCTTCGAAGCCTGCGGCGACGTCGCCGAGGAGACCCCGGACGCGAGCCGCATGATTCCCAAGGCCATGCGCATGACCATTTACATCGGTGGCGCCGCGGCCTGCTGGGTGTGCCTCGCCTTCATCCTGTCCATTCCCGACCTCGCCGACGTCATGTCCGGCAATGACAAGGATCCGATCGTCACGCTGCTCAAGGCCGCCATGGGGGACTTAGGCTTCCGTGCCGTCATCGTCGTGGTCCTGGTGTCCTTCATTTCGTGCCTGCTCAGCCTGCAGGCCGCGGCCAGTCGGCTGATCTACGCCTACGCCCGCGACCAGATGATCTTCGGCAGCGGGTTCCTGAGCCGCATGTCGGCGGGCCACCACGTCCCGGCCAACGCGCTCATCATGATGGGCGCGATTCCCGCGGTCATCGCGCTCTCATCGCTCTGGCTCCAGGATGCCATCACCACCATCATCAGCTTCGCTGCGGTCGGCATCTACATCTCGTTCCAGATGATCGTACTGGGCGCGCTGATCGCGCGTCTCATGGGCTGGCGGCCGTCGGGACCCTTCACCCTCGGGGCCTGGGGTGTGCTGGTCAACTGCGCCGCGCTTGCTTACGGCGTCTTGGCCATCGTGAACATCCTGTGGCCGCGTCCGCAATCGCCCGACGACCCCTGGTACGCAGTCTATGGAATGCTGGCGACGACCGTGGGCGTGGTGGTTCTTGGCGGCATCTACATGGTCCTGGCACGGCCCTACGAACGCGGCAATGCCCCGGCGGGCGACGCGCACCGGCTGCCGGCGGGCAACTACGGATAGGGCCCGGCCGTGGCGTCGTTGCCGCCGTCGACGGCGAGGTTGGAGCCGGTCACATAGCTTGCAAGATCCGATGCCAGGAAGCACACGCAGCGCGCGACCTCGTCAGGATGCGCCAGGCGCCGCATGGGAATGCCGGCGGCCAGCTCCCGGAGGTTTTGCGTGAGATCGCCGCCGCGCTTGGCCAGAATGTCGTCGACCATCCGAGTGTGGATTTCCCCCGGACTGACCGAGTTGACCCGGATGTTGTCGCGCGCATGATCCAGGGCCATGCAACGCGTGATTTGCAGGACTGCGCCCTTGCTCGCGCAATAGGCGACATGGTTCGGCTCCCCGTTCATTCCCCACTCCGACGCGATGTTCACGATGGCGCCGCCGCCCGCCGCCCTCATGTAGGCGACGGCGGCGCGGCTCGCATAGAACAGGGCGTTGACGTTGACCGCCATGGTGTCCAGCCATTGCTCGTCGCTGGTCTCGAGCGCGTTGGCCGTGTAGAGAATCCCGGCGTTGTTGACCAGCACGTCCAGGCGGCCGAGCCTCGCCACCGTTTCCTCGACGAGCTGCCCGCAGGCCCCCGGCGCGCGCAGGTCCACCGCGAGGAACCGGGCGCTGCCGCCGGCCCGTTCGATGGATGCCGCGACCTGGAGTCCGCGTTGCGGGCTGCGCCCGCTCACCATGACGGCGGCGCCCGCTTGCGCAAACGCGCGTGCGCACGCTTCGCCGATGCCGGTGGTCGACCCGGTGACCAGAGCCACCTTCCCTTCGAAATTCATACGATCCCCTCCACGGTTTGGGCCCGTCCCACTTTGCGTCAAGGATAAACATGGCCAGAGACCCGAAGCACGACATATTGTTCGACTCGATCAAGCTTGGGTGCAAGCAGACCCGCAATCGCTTTTGGCAGACCTCGCACTGCGCCGGACCGGGGTCCGAACGGCCGGGCGCGCAGGCGCACCTGCGCGGCATGAAGGCCGAAGGGGGATGGGGAGTGGTGTTCACGGAATACTGCTCCATCCACCCGGAAGCGGACGAATATCCGTACACGTCGGCGCGCATTTGGGACGAGGGCGACGTGCGCAACCTTCGGTACATGTGCGACGTCGCGCACAAGCACGGGAGTCTCGCCGGAATTCAGCTCTGGTACAGCGGCGGCAATGCGCCGTCGCTCGAATCCCGCGAGACCGGCCGCAGCCCCAGTCAGTGGCTCTCGCCGATCTTCTCCAACCGCAACGTCTACGGCTATGAGATGGACGAGCTGGACATTCGAACCGTCATTCGCATGTACGTGGAGGCCGGAAGGCGCGCTGCGGCGGCCGGCTTCGACATCCTGGAAGTATCGGCCGGCGACGACACGGTGCCCATCCAGTTCCTGGAGCCGAGGTTCAACCGGCGCACGGATGCTTATGGCGGCAGCTTCGCGAATCGATCGCGGTTCTTCATCGAATTGCTGCACGCGCTCAAGACCGCGCTGGGCAGCCAGTGCGCCGTCACCACCCGCTTCGAGATGGACACTCTGCACGGTCCCGAGGGCGTGGAGGCGCACGAGGACGGCGTGCGGCTGCTGGAATTGTTTCGGACCGAAGGGGTGATCGACGGCATCGCCCTGAAGATCGGCGACTACGCGGAGTGGGGCGAGGACGCCGGCGTCTCGCGATTCCGCAAGTCGGGCTGGATGACGCCGTTCATCAAGCAGGGCAAAGCCATCTTGGGATCCGGCATTCCGGTGGTCGGGAACGGCCGGCTCACGAGCCCCGACGACATGGTCGCCTTGATCCGCGCCGGCGTGCTCGACATGATCGGCGCGGCGCGGCCTTCCATCGCCGATCCCTTTCTGCCGACCAAGATCTCGGAGGGCCGGCTGGACGACATCCGCGAGTGCATCGGCTGCAACATCTGCGTCTCGAAATTCCAGCAGGGCGGCCAAATCATGTGCACCCAGAATGCGACCATCGGCGAGGAATACCGGCGGGGGTGGCACCCGGAAAAATTCACCCGGACGTCGAGCCCCTGCAGCGTTCTGGTCGTCGGCGGCGGCCCCGCCGGCATGGAATGCGCGCGGGTTCTGGGAGAGCGCGGCTATACGGTGCACCTGCGGGAGGCCGACGCGGAGCTCGGCGGACATTGGAAGGGCGTGGTGACCCTGCCGCGCCTGAACGAATGGAGCCGCGTGATCACCTACCGTCAAACCCAGCTCGCCAAGCTCAAGAAGCAGGTTCAGGTGCATCTCGGCATCGGCCGCATGAGCGGCGCCGACGTGCTCAACTACGGGGCCGACCGCGTCGTCATTGCCACCGGGGCCCATTGGGGCGCCGACGGGCGGGGCGGAAATTGCGGACCCGTGGCCGGAGCCGACGCCTCGCTGCCCCACGTGCTGACGCCCACCCAGGTCATTTCCGGAAAGCCCGTGCCCGGAAAGCGCGTGCTGGTGCTGGACGGCGACGCCCACTTCATGGGCATCGCGCTCGCCGAGTTGATGGCCAACCAGGGCAAGGAGGTGACCTACGTGTGCGACGCCAACGACATCGCGGAGTACGGCACCTTCACCATGGAATCCTTCAACAACAAGCGCATGCTGTTCGAGAAGCACATCAAGACGTATTGCGGCCACTGGATCGACGGCATCGAGCCCGGCAAGGTGCGGCTCAGCTATCTGTACAAGTTCGGTCCCGACCTCATCGGGCCCTCGAGCGGCGCGGTGCCGCGCAGGGACAACGGCGGAGAGTTCGACCTGGAGATCGACTCCGTGATTCTGGTCACCTCCCGACACTCGGATACCGCCCTATGGCGCGAGCTCAAGGCCCGAAAAGGCGAGTGGGCCGCCAACGACATCCAGGACATCTACCGGATCGGCGATTGCAAGGCGCCGGTGCAGCTGAACCAGGCCATGTGGGACGGGCATCGGTTGGCGAGGGAATTCGACGGCCCCCATCCCGCCTACCCGCTGCCCTGGATCCGCGAGCGGCAGCTGTGGGGTTCGGCCACCATCCCGCAACTGGGAGACCCGCGGCCAAACGTCGAAGCAGGGTAAGATGACCAATTCCTGAAGCGAGGTGTTGCCGATGAGTGTTTCCATGACGCCGGAACAATCCGCGCCGAAGAACGAGCTGAGCAAATCGCTCAAGGGCCGGCACCTGACCATGATTTCCATCGGCGGAATCATCGGCGCGGGGCTGTTCGTCAGCAGCAGCACGGCGATCATCGCGGCCGGGCCCGCCTCGTTCATCAGCTACGCCATCTGCGGGCTCTTGATCCTGCTGGTCATGCGGATGCTCGGCGAGATGGCCACAGCCCTGCCCAAGGTCCGTTCCTTCACGGAATTCGCCCGCGCCGGCCTGGGCGACGGGGCGGGGTTCGTGGTCGGCTGGCTGTATTGGTACTTTTGGGTGCTGGTCGTGCCGGTCGAGGCCATCGCCGGCGCCAAGATCCTCAAGCTGTGGATGCCCCTGCCGCCGCTCACCATCGGCATCGGGCTGATGACGGTCATGACGGGCGTGAATCTGATGTCGGCCCGGTCCTATGCCGAATTCGAATTCTGGTTCTCCTCCATCAAGGTTGCGGCAATTCTGGCGTTCATCGCCATCGCCACCTCGTATGCCTTCGGCTGGACCGCGCCGCATGGATCCACCTTCGGCAATCTCCTCGGCTTCGGCGGATTCACGCCCCATGGTTGGATTGCGGTGCTGGCCACGGTCCCCACGGTGTTTTTCGCCATGATGGGGGCGGAAATCACCACCATAGCCGCGGCGGAATCGATGGCGCCGGGCCGCGCCATCGCCAGGATGGGCTCGCAGGTGATCGGCCGAATCCTGGTGTTCTACGTGGTTTCGCTGTTCCTCATCGTGTCCGTCACGCCCTGGAACACGGTGCGGTCGGGCGAGTCCCCCTTCACGCTGGCGCTCAACACCATGCACGTTCCCTGGGCTCCCGAGATCATGACCGTCATCATCCTGACGGCGGTGCTCTCGTGCATGAATTCCGCCTTCTACGTCAGTTCCCGCGTGCTGTTCGTCCTGGCCGAGCGAGGCGATGCGCCGCAGGGCCTGGTCAAGCTCAATGCCCGCCGCGTGCCGGCGGCGTCCGTGCTGATCGGGGGCGTTGCCGGTTTTCTCGGCATCATCGCCGCGACCGAGGCGCCGCAGGTGGTTTTCGACTTCCTGGTGAGTTCGTCCGGGGCGGTGATCGTATTCATTTACATGGCCATCGCCCTGTCGCAAATCGCCCTGCGCAACGGCCGCGAGCGCAGCGGAGAGCCGCGGCCGGCGGTCGTCATGTGGCTGTTCCCCTGGTTAAGCTATGCGGCCATTGCCGGCATGAGCGCCGTGCTGGTCGCGATGGCCTTCACCCCCGGCCTGCAGCAGGATTTCAAGTTCAGCTGCATCACCTTGGTCGTCGCCATTGCCGCGAACGTCGTGACCCGGCGGCGGCGGCGGCCGGCCGCCGTCCCGAGCGTCAGCGGGACTGCGCCGCCGATCGCTTAACGCGTCGCAAAATCGAGGCATATCAATCCGGAATCTCCACATGCCGATACGTTATGAGGCGAATTATCGCGTTTTTGGTATGTCAAGAGATAAAAATTCATCTTCGATGTAGATTTTGTACGCACTGCATAGTGATATATCTGGCATTATAAATCGTGCCTGGCGGTTGAGGCCGCCACGGCGAACGGTTTAGGTGAATCTCGCTCCGACAAGCCAGCCAACTCCCCCGTCGGTGCGATATCCCGGCGGCGTGGGCCCTCAAAAGCCCACGCCGTTTTTTATTCCACCCTCGAGCGGTGCAACCCTCCATTTCTTTGTGCGAGAATCACGGGCCGGAAATCGGCCGGCTTTCGAGGGAGATACACATGTCGACTTCCCGGGTCATCCGCGCGGCCACGTCGCTGGCATGCGGCGTCGCGCTCGTGTATTCGCTGGCATCCTTCGCCCAGGATATGGCGTCCATCGCAACCGGCGGCTACGCCCGCGGCCTGCGGTCCGTCCAATTGATGCACAAGATGGACACGAAAGGCGACGGCATGATAACGAAAGACGAATGGATCGCGTTTCAGGAGAAAGTCTTCGCGATGCTCGATAAGAACAAGACCGGCAATCTCGATGCCAAGGAATTCATTGATCCTAGCGGTGGGGACTTGGCGACGTTCGCCACCGGTGGCTTCGCCCGCGGCCTTCGGACAAAGAGCATGATGCACAAGATCGATACCGATGGGGACGGCATGGTGTCCCACGACGAATTCATCGCCTATCAGACCAAGGTATTCGACATGATGGACAAGAGCACGGCCCACAAGGGCATGCTGGGCAAGGAAGAATTCATGTTTGGAACCGGCGGCGCGAACCGCCGTTGATGCGGCGCTGAACCAGCCGCCCTGCTGCGGCATCGGTCGCCGCCCGTCGTGGGGCACCCACCACCCGCCGCGGGCGCATCATCATTTGCCAAAACAGTGGACGGCACCGTCCGCTGTAATCGGGCGCGCGCCGGCCTGTTGGTACATGGGCGGACCCAGGAACACTTGGAACGAACATTGCAGCACCCTGTGATCCACGAACTCAGGGAAAACCACGATGCGAATGACCAAACTGGTGCGATACAGCAGGGCCAGCGCCGACTTTAGCGTACGCATACTGCGCGGACTGGTATGGCCGAAGATTGACGTTCTGATCCGCCTCGCGCTCGCGGAGCAATTCTTCGTGTCGGGCGTGCTGAAGCTCACTCACTGGGATACCGCGCTCGATTTGGCAGCCAACGAGTACCCGGTCAGCTTCATGTCCCCGGTTGCCGCCGCCTATGTGGGCGTCTCGATCGAGGTGGCGGGTGCCGTATTGCTGGCCCTGGGTTTCATGACGCGGTACGCCGCAGTGCCGATGCTCATTCTCTCGCTGGTCATCCAGTACGCCTACCGATCCTTCGACAGCCAGCTGTTCTGGGCGGCGCTGTTCGCCTGGTACGCCATCGTCGGAGCCGGACCCGTGTCGGTGGACCACATGCTGCGGCGCGGACTGGCCGACAGCGCGCTGCCTTTGATCCCGCGGATTTTGCGATGGTCGGAATGGATCCGTGCGCACGTCGGGCCGGTGTACCTCTCGGTATTTCGAATCTGGCTGGGGACGGGTCTGCTGCTGTCCGCCTTGCACGCGATGGGGCATGACATCGGCGACTTGCCGGCGCTCGCTTCCTTCCTGCCGCTCGACATAGCAGCGCATGTACCCGCGCGGATGGCCCTGATCGGCGGCGTACTGCTGCTGCTCGGCCTCGGCACCCGCTATGTCGGGGTGGCCACGCTCGCGGCATTGGCGGCCACGGCGATGATGGATCCGCGCGAGACCGACGCCGTGTATCTGCTGATGAGCTTTTCCATCCTGATCATTTTCGGCGGCGGGCGCTTGTCGCTGGATCGCGTCGGGCAGAGGTTGCTCGGAAGGTACTTTCCGCAGTCCAACCTGCGCGACCCCCGTTCGCTTCAGGGCCTGCCGCGCGTCGTGATCGTCGGGGCCGGGTTCGCAGGCATGAGTTGTGCCGCGGCGCTGCGCAACTCACGCGTCGCGGTGACATTGATCGATCGCGCCAACTTCCACCTGTTCCAGCCCCTGCTGTATCAAGTGGCCACGGCGGCCATCTCGCCCGGGGACATCGCCTCGCCGGTTCGGCAATTGTTTCGCAATGCCTTCAACGTTCGGGTGCTGCTCGGCACGGTCACCGGCATCGATACCCGCGCCCGGCTCGTCAGGATCGAGGGGAACGAGATCCCCTATGACCACCTCGTGCTCGCAACCGGGGCGACGCACAGTTACTTCGGCAAGGACGGTTGGGCGCCATATGCACCGGGTTTGAAGCGAATCGAGGATGCGCTGGAGATACGCCGGCGAATTCTCACGGCCTTCGAGCAGGCCGAATCGGTCGGCGACGACGCCGCGCGCGCCTCGCTGCTGACGTTTCTCATCGTCGGCGGGGGCCCTACCGGCGTGGAATTGGCGGGTGCCATCGCAGAACTGGCGCGGTACGGCATGGAAAAGGAGTTTCGCACTTTCGATCCCGCCGACGCGCGCGTGATTCTCGTGCAATCCGCTCCCCGCTTGTTGCCCGCATTCGCCGAATCGTTGGCCGTCGTCGCACAGCGTTCGCTGGAAAAACTGGGTGTCGAGGTGTTGCTGAGCAACCGCGTCGAGGCAATCGATGCGGACGGAGTCACGGTCGGCGGCAAACGCATCCGGGCGAGCACTGTGCTGTGGGCCGCCGGCGTAACCGCCTCGCCCGCAGCGAAGTGGCTGGGTGCCGACGCCGACAATGCGGGACGCATCAAGGTCGGCGCGGACTTGAGCGTGCCCGGTCTGCCGGACGTATTCGCGGTCGGCGATACCGCGGCCAGCAATGCCTGGAACGGCCAGCCGGTTCCCGGGCTGGCGCCGGCGGCCAAGCAGGCCGGCGCCTACGTCGCCCGTCTCATCAAAGCCAAATATTCGGAGCGCCCCGCGCCGGCGGCGTTCAGGTATCGTCACCTCGGCAACCTGGCCACGATCGGCCGGAAAGCCGCGGTGGTGGATTTCGGGTTCGTCAAGCTCTGGGGAACGCCGGCCTGGTGGCTGTGGGGCCTGGTGCACGTCAGTTTCTTGGTCGGCCTCAGAAACCGCGTCGCGACGATGATCAACTGGTTTTGGGCCTACCTGACCTTCGGCGGCGGCATCCGGCTCATCACGGGCACAGGTTCGCGCGGCCAAGGCGCTTGAGTGTCTGCCCCGGGGGACCTCAGCGCGACTCGAGCAGCGTGGCATGGCCGTCCGGATCTCTAACCAGGAGCGACCACCGGGGGGCGCCCCGCCCGAGATCGACCGGACCTGGCGAGACATAGTTTGCATGGTGGCTGCGGATCGCCTCACCCGCGGCAGCCACGTCGGCCGCCATGTCGATGTGCCAGCTCCATAAATCGTTCGCCTGCGTATCCATCGGCATGGGCCGCCCGGTGCGCGGCGCGAGGTATTCGAGCAATTCCACGCCTGGCCCCTCGGAGGCGCGCAGCGTCGTGATTCGGAGGCGCGCGCCGAACACGTTGCTGAGCCGCTCCTGCTCGATACCGTAGTTCTCGCTGCCGCCAACCACCGTAAGACCCAGCGTGTCGCGGTAGAAGGCCACGCTCGCATCGGTATCGGTCACGACAATCGCGGAATGATCGATGCCGAGGAATAAGCGGTTGCCTGGGGCCACCCACTTGGGGTCTCCCTTGCCCGGCGGAAAATGCAGCACTTCCAGTGGGTGGCCGTCGGGGTCGCGGAAATAAAACGCCGAGATGCCGCCGGCGGTCTTGTTCCATTCGGGCAACAGCTGCGGACCGGTCGAGGCGAACTGAACGCGTTGCGCACGCAACTGCTCAAATGCGCGGTCCATGTCCGAGACGATGATCGCAACATGCTGAAACCAGCGGTCATTGCTCCTTGAATCAACCGGCACCGGCCGGCCGTGCGGGGCGATGAACTGCTCGAGCTTGAGCGATTCATCACCCAGCTTCAGCGTGACGACGCGGACCCGTGCGCCGAAGACTCCATATAGGTGTTCGTAGGCGTCGCCGGCCACCTCCCGATCGGCCGTTTGGACGAAACCCAGGACGCCTTGATAAAACGCGACGCTGCGTTCCATGTCTTCGACCGGCACCGAAATTGATTCGATCGCTCGGACCGCCGGCGCGGCGGAGGCCGCCATTGCGCCCTGCGGACTCGACAGAAGGCACCACATTGCGAGCCGCAGCACGACCGCGGCGCTCCCTGCGACGGCGGCTCGCGCCGCTGGCGGACCGGTGGTTTCCGATGGCGCTGCAATCATCCGTTTCTCCCTAAGAGGCTGCAGGACGCCGCAGGCGCCTCGCCAGCGCATCGGCCGCGCGCAGCGCCCAGGCGTAGATCGTCAATGATGGGTTCACACGGCTCGATCGCGGCAGGGCGCTGCCGTCGACGACGTACAGTGATTTCATGCCGTGCACCGCTCCTTCGAAGTCGACCACCGAGCGCCGGGGATCCTTCCCCGCCGTCAGGGTGCCGCTGACGTGGGCCGTGCCGGCAAGGCCGATGCGTTGCGAGAAGGCAAGCATGCCGGCGGGAGCGAGATCCGCCCGGAAGCGCCGCACCAGCTGCCGATGTTCGACGAGCGATGCCGGCGTCCGGGCGGCGTCGTAGTCGAACACCGCCGGCCCCCCGCCCGCGCTGGCCGCAATGACACGATTGTCGGGGTGCGCACCGTCCTCGGTTTGCAGGAAAAATCCGTAGCTGCGGTTGCCGATTTGCCGGGCGATGCCGCGGGGCACGATGCCGGGAATGAGCGTACCGAGCAGTTCGCCATCGAAGCCCAGCGGCTGCACGCTGCTGTGCGGAAAATCGGCGTTCGAGAAGATGAGGGTCTTTCGGATCAGGTCGCAGACGCGGGCCGCTGAGATGCCGATCACCGCGGTCAACAGGTGAAGCTTGAGATTGCGCCCCACATTCGCGGCACCGGGCAGCTGCCGCGACAGGTTCCTGGCCTCGAGGTAGCTCTGCAGCAGTAGCGGTGAATGCAGCGCGCCGGCGGCCAGCAGGACCGCGGCGCCGCGCAGCACGGCCCCGCCTTCGAGGCGGACGGCCTCGATCCGGGTCGCATCATCGGCCGCGCCAATCAGTCCGCTCACGGCCCGGCCGGTCAGGATCGTCAGGTTGCCGCTGCCGCGCACCGGCCGAAGAAAGGATGTTTCCCCGTCGGCCTTGAGGTCGGCAACCGAGGCGAAACCGTCGAAATGCCGCGCTTCCAGGGGATTGCCCAGGATATCGGGCGACAAGCCCAGCGGCATCGCCTCGTGATGCCAGGGCGGCGTACGCCGGCCGAGGCTGCCGGCAATCCGCTGCAGCTCGGACTCGCCGGCAAAGCGGCGCACAGCTAGCAGGTGTTCGGCCTGTTCGTAGAACGGGCCTAAGTCATCGTATGTAATCGGCCATTCGGGGCACTGATGGGCGGGATCGGCACAAAATTCCCGCGGTGCGTAGCGCAGCAGCGCCGCGCCATACCACTTCGTCTTTCCGCCGAGGTTGAAATACTCCTCCGGGCAGAAGAGCCGGCCCCGCGGGTCCTGCCACTGCTCGCGGCTCTTGAATTCGCCGCGGTGCACGACACGATTGCAATCGAGCGTACTGCCGTCCTGCGGCAGGGGCCCGCCCTTTTCCACGAGCGCGACCTTGAGGCCGGCGCTCGTCAGCTGATACGCCGCCGCACAGCCCCCGGCACCGGATCCGACGATGATCGCGTCGAAAGCATCTGCGCTCACGGCAGCGCTCCGCCCGCGGATGGCGCCGCCTGGCCCCGCGCCTCGGGCCGGTAGCCGCAATGGATGCAGCGCTGGTCCGGCGCGTGCAGCAGCTTGGCACAGCCGACCGCGCATGTACCGTGCGACGCCAAATACCAGGCCGCCGCTGCCTGCATGCCGAGCACCGGTGCCGTGAAGTACACCCAAAGGCCCTGCCACAGACCGCCCGGAAACGCCGATGCAAATGAACGCGCGGGATTCATGCTCATGCCGGACAGCGGCGCCTCCAGCGCGATGTAGAGCGCGACCATCGCGCCGGCGCAAAACCCCGTGAACCGCGCATGGCGGGAGCTGTTCGACACCAGCAGGATCACCGCCATCAGCAAGGCCGATATGACGAACTCCGCTGCGAAGGCTCCGACCGCCCCCAGCGAACCCGGCAGCGTGGCGACGTAGCGCACCGGGGGTGCGGTAAATGCGTCGTGCAGCACCGCAGCGCTGAGCAATACACCCAGCAGACCGCCGGCGAACTGGGCGCACACATAGAAAGCGGCATCCCAGCGCGCGATCTTGCCCAACCGCAGGAACGTCAGCGTGACGGCCGGATTCATGTGGGCACCGGAGCGTTTGCCCCAGGGGGAATAGATCAGCGCGACCGCGGTCATTCCCATCGCGATACCGATCAGCGCGCGCCGCAGATCCTCGCTGTGCAGGGCCTTTACCCATCGCGATCCGGGGTAGCCCAGCAGCGTCGAGAATGCGCCGGCGCAGATCATGAAGGTTCCCAGGGCCCAGGCTTCGATGAGATACTCCGGCCAGTGCTCGCGCAGCGCCGCGACAGGCCCCATGGATGCTGGCGCCGCCATCATCATCCCCCGGTCTCGAATCCGGGATAGAGCGTCATCCCGCCGTCGACGAACAAACTGATGCCATGCACATAGTCGGCGTAATCCGACGCCAGCCATACGGCCGCGCGCCCGATTTCCTCCGGCTCGCCGATACGTTTGTACGGGATCAGCTTCAGCAGTTCCTGGTAAGCCTCCATCGTTCCCCAGGCCTCCATGTTGATTGGCGTGCGAATCGCACCCGGACAGATGCTGTTGACCCGGATTCGATACGGCGCCACTTCCTGAGCCAGGCTCTTCATCATCAGCATCACCCCGCCCTTCGACGCCGCGTAGTTCACGTGCCCGGCCCAGGGGATCACCTCGTGCACGGAACTGATGCACAGGATCTTGCCCGCGGCGCAGGACACCTCCGGCCTGATGCCGCGGCGCTTGAATTCGCGCACCGCCTCTCGCGTGCACAGGAATTGGCCCGTCAGGTTGACGCCTATGACCTTGTTCCACTGCGCGAGCGTCAGCTCCTCAAAAGGCGCATCGGACTGCAGCCCCGCGTTGTTGACCAGCAGGTCGATCGTCCCGAACGTGCCGATCGCCTGGCTGAACATCTGCTTGACCTGCTGTTCATCGGAGACATCGGCGCTCAACGCCATGGCCGATGCACCGGACTCGCGTATCTGCGCCACCACCTGCTGCGCCGTATCCTCGCCGGATACGTAGTTCACGATCACATTCGCGCCCGCAGCCCCCAGCGCCAGAGCGATGGCGCGGCCGATGCCGGAGCCCGCGCCGGTAACCAGCGCGACCTGTCCGCGCAGCATGTGCTGCGGCGGACACTTTGGCATGACGGGAAGGGGCAGGTGGGCCGGATGCATCGAAGTATCCATGAAAGAACTCCTTGATTTGTGACGGGTCAGACTCGCGAGCGCTTGCGCGGCTGCAGCAGCTTCGCCACCAGGCCGGTCCAGCCGGTCTGGTGCGATGCCCCAACTCCGCGCCCCGAGTCGCCGTGGAAGTATTCGTAGAACAAGATGTGGTCGCGGAAGTGCTCGTCGTCCTCAATGCGCGGATACTGCGAGAATACGGGCCGCCGTCCATGCGGGTCCTTCAGGAAGATCCTGGTCAGGCGCGCCGCGATCTCGCCCGCCACCTCATCGATCGTCATGAACCTGCCCGAACCCGTCGGGCACTCGATCTTGAAGTCGTCTCCATAGTAGTGGTGGAACTTCTGCAGCGACTCGATCAGCAAGTAGTTGACCGGGAACCAGATGGGACCCCGCCAGTTGGAATTTCCGCCGAACAGCCCCGAGTTCGATTCCGCCGGCAGGTACTGCACACTCAGGTCCATGCCGTCGATGTTGAACACGTAGGGATTCCGTTCGTGGTGCTTGGAAATGGCGCGAATGCCGTACTCCGACAGGAATTCGGTCTCATCGAGCATGCGGCTCAGCAGGCGCTTCATGCGATGACCGCGCAACAGCGACAGGAGCCGGCGCTGACCCTTGCCCTCCTCGTTCCAGTGCGACACCAGCGAGGCTAGGTCCGGGCGGTAGCGGAGGAACCATTCGAGCCGGCGCTTGAACCCGGGCACCTTGTCGAGCAATTCCGGCTCCAGCGTCTCGACGGCAAACAACGGGATCAGGCCGACCATCGAGCGCACCTTGAGCGGCACCATGCCTCCGTGGGGGAGGTGCAGCACGTCGTAGAAGAACTCGTCGCCGTCGTCCCACAGCCCGATCCCGGCTTCGCCGACGTTGTTCATGGCCTCGGCAATGTGCAGAAAATGTTCGAAGAATTTTGTGGCGACGTCCTCGTAGACGGAGTTGTGCTGGGCGAGCTCGAGCGCAATGCGCATGAGGTTCAGCGAGTACATCGCCATCCAGCTCGTACCGTCGGCTTGGTCGATATGGCCGCCGGTGGGCAGCTGCGCGCTGCGGTCGAACACGCCTATATTGTCCAATCCCAGGAATCCGCCCTGGAACACGTTGCGGCCCTCGGCGTCCTTGCGATTCACCCACCACGTGAAGTTCAGCATCAGCTTGTGGAAGACGCGCTCGAGGAACGCAAGGTCGCCCTTTCCGCCGTGCTGCTTTCGATCCATCTGGAACACCCGCCACGTCGCCCAGGCGTGCACCGGCGGATTCACGTCGCCAAACGCCCACTCGTACGCCGGTATCTGCCCATTCGGGTGCATGTACCATTCGCGCGTCAGCAGCACGAGCTGCTCCTTTGCGAACTGCGAGTCGACCAGCGCGAGCGCGATCGTGTGGAACGCGAGGTCCCAGGCCGCATACCAGGGATATTCCCACTTATCCGGCATGGAAATGATGTCGGCATTGTTCAGGTGCCCCCATTCGCGATTGCGCCCGCGCCGCCGTTCGGATGGCGGGGGAACCTGACCGGGATCGCCATTGATCCACTCCGGTATGTCGAAGTAGAAGAACTGTTTGCTCCAGATCATGCCCGCCAGCGCCTGGCGCTGCACCAGCCGCGCGTCGGCGTGCTCGATATCGCGCTGCAGATCCGCGTAGAACTCGTCGGCCTCGGCCCGACGCCCCTCGACCACCCGGTCGAAATCCTCGAGGGGCGACGGCAGCACGGCACGCGACAGTCGCAGGTGCACGCGCGCCGCGCCGTGGGCCGGAACGTCGAAGCGAAAGTGCGCCGCGGCCTTCGTGCCTGTCTTGTTTGCGGCGATGGCCTCCTGGCGCCGGTCGATCAGGTACTCGTGAAAAGCGTCCTTGAAAGGCCCCGGGGCCTCGCTTGCGTACAGCCTTCGGACGTTGGTCTCGTTCTCGGCCAGCAGCCACTGCGTACCCTGCGCATCGGCGCTGTGGGCGTAACAGTGGTAGGTGCCCAGTCCCTTGTGCTCGGCGATGAGTCCTTTGCCGTCGAGGCGCATCTTGGGCTTGGCCCGGCCGCTCCTCCAGCTCCAGGTGTTGCGGAACACGAGCTGCGGCATCAGGTGCAGCGGCGCTGCGGCGGCGCTCCGGTTGCAGGCGGTGATGCGCATCAGCACATCGTCGATGCCCGCTTGTGCGTATTCTATGAAGACGTCGAAGTAACGCTCATCGTCGAGCGCGCCCGTGTCCAGCAGCTCGTATTCGGGCGCGCCGATCCCCCGGCGCCGGTTCTCGGCGACGAGGTCTGCGTAGGGGAACGCAGCCTGCGGATACTTGTAGAGCATCTTCAGGTAGGAGTGCGTCGGCGTCGCGTCGAGATAGTAGTAGAGCTCCTTGACGTCTTCGCCGTGATTGCCCTCGCCGTTGGTCAGGCCGAAGAGGCGTTCCTTCAGGATCGGGTCGCGCTCGTTCCACATCGCCAGCGACAGGCACAATCTCTGCTCTTGGTCGGAGAATCCCGCGATTCCGTCCTCGCCCCAACGATAGGCGCGGCTGCGGGCGTGGTCGTGCGGAAAGTAATCCCAGGCGCTGCCGCCAGGGCTGTAGTCCTCGCGGACCGTGCCCCACTGTCGTTCACTGAGGTACGGCCCCCATTTCTTCCATGCGGGCGGTGCCGTGGCGCACTCGGCCAGGCGCTTCATTTCGATGTTCATAGGGTACCTGTGGCGGTGCGATTGCCCGGTGAGGCCTCTCGCTCGTGGGCTTGGACGTGTACGAGGTCTTCCGGCTGGCCTTGCTGTCGAATTTCCGATTCGATGATCTGGCTCCATGCGCGCAGTATTTCGGCAACGCTCCAAGCCTGCGCAATACAGCCGCGGGCCTCGAACGGCGGATCCCCGTCGAGGATTTCGCTGACCTGCCCGATGCACGCCTCGCGCAGGTGCGCCGGAATGGCGCTCAGGAACGCGAGCGCGGCGGGGGCGTCGCCGTGCACGCGGTAGTGCGCACTCACGAAGGGACCAAGCAGCCAGGTCCAGACCGTGCCTTGGTGGTAGGCGCCGTCGCGCTCGACGGGTCCGCCGCGATAGCGTCCGGCGTACCGATGGTCGCCGGGCGCGAGCGACCTCAATCCCACCGGCGTCCAAAGCTCCGCCGCGCACACCTCGAGCACGCGCCTCGCGCGCTCGCCGCTGAGGAGCGGATGCGGCAGGGACACGGCAAAGATCTGATTCGGCCGCAGGCTGTGATCGCGACGCCGGCCGGTCGCGTCCATTTCCCCCTCGGGGCCGTCGATGACGTCGTACAGATGGCCGCCGGCGTCGAACCAGAACGCCGGCTCAAAGCTCTCGCGAATGCGCGCGGCCAGCGCGGCAAAGCCGGCCTGGTCGTGAAATTCCTCGAGGTCGCCCGCCAGATCGCGCAGAATCGACACGGCGTTGAACCACAGGGCGTTGATCTCAACGGGCTTGCCGGTGCGCGCGGTGACCACCCAATCCCCGACCTTGGCATCCATCCAGGTCAGTTGCACGCCGCCCTCGCCCGCGCTGAGCAGCGCATCGGTCGGATCCATTCGAATTCCGAATCGGGTGCCGCGCACATGCCATTCCAGCATGTCCTTCAACGTCGGATAGATCTCCGCCGCGAAACCGCGATCGCCGGCCGCGCGCAGATACTCATGCACGGCCACGAAGAACCACAGGCTGGCATCCACGGTGTTGTATTCGGGCGGGTCTCCCCCATCGGGAAACCGGTTCGGCAGCATGCCTTGGCTGACAAATCGGGCGAAGGTGCGAAGAATGCTGGCGGCGATGGCGCTGCGGCCGGTGGCCAAGGTGAGGCCAGGCAGCGCAATCATCGTGTCGCGGCCCCAATCGCCGAACCAGGGATAGCCGGCGATGACCGTCTTGCCCTGCGGTGCTCCGCGGGAATCGCGCCGGTCGACCAGAAACTGGTCGGCTGCGAGCGCCAGCCGCTCGATCGACTCCGGCCCGATGCCGGCCGGTGCGGCGCGAAGTGCACGCGGGACCAGGGCCAACATCTCGCGCTGCCGCGCCGTTTCCGCGGCCAGCGCGTGGTCCGCGGGCATCGGATCCTGCGGCTCGGCGGTCAGGATCAATGCCCGGGTCTTTCCCGCCTCGAGGTGCAACTCGAAGCGCGCCGGCCGCAGCAGGTCCTCGAAGTCATCGAGGCCGCGCGCCGTCTCTTCGCGATGCTTGAAGTTCCAGTACCATTGCGGTTGCAGCTGAACCGCGGCGCCGGCACCCAGGATACGATAGGGCCGGGCTCCCTCGTATGCTTGAATCAGTACGCCGCCCGGGGTCGACCCGACATCGAACCCTCTCTCGCCCCGCGGCTGCCAGTGATAGTCGCGGTAGGTGCACAGCGGCTCGATTGAAAGCCGCAGATCCTTCGAGCCGCCGATGCGGGTAAAATGGACGTAGGTCGTGTTCTCGCCGTGCCGCATCCAGATCCGCTGTTCCAGCCGGGCATCGGCAATGAGCCAGACCCATACCGGAATGAGGCCCTCCAGCCGGAAGGATTCGAGCTGACAATAGCCCTGTGGATCGATCGTGCCGTCGGTGAACTCGTTGGTGGCGAGCGCCACCCGCGCATCGCCGTAAAGGGCGATGACGTCGAGCTTGCTGACCAGGGCCACCCTGTCAACCGGCGGGTGCAAGGCCGCAAACAGCAATCCATGATAGCGCCGCGTGTTGGCAAGGCTCAGCGTGCCCGCCGCGAACCCTCCGATGCCGTTGGTGACCAGCCACTCGCGCTTGGTGGTCGCCTCGAAGCTGCCCAGCGCGTCGCGTCCCAACTCGAGCGCAGCGCCGGTCATGACCGCCCGCCAATCAAGTCGACATGTCTCATTCCATTGACCCCGATGGCTTTGAAGGTGGTCGATAAGTTGAGTAACCGGATAATCCGTTCACTTATTACGCATTTAGAAAATAATTCCGCGCTGCGCGGCGAGATCAGCTTGCGGTCGGGATGTCGATCGCCGATCATTCGCGCGCGTCCGCGGCATCGCCCGCCGTCACGATCGCGCATGGAGCCGCGAGCAAGCCTTCGATCAGCGGCGAGGCGCCGATCAGCTGGACACCGTCGCGTCGCACTTTGCGCAGCATCTCGATGCCGGCCGCATCGGCAAAGCTCAGATGCTCGAGGTTCAGCCGCACCGCATCCGTGGCGCCAAGCGTGGCCATCATCGAACCCAGTTCATCGACCCATGGACCGAGCAACTTGCCATCCAGGGCGATGGTTGCGAGTGTCACGGAACCGGTATGCGTGATTCGTAGCATGGTTCATTTGCCTTTGGTCCTGAATGTGCCGACACGATCCAAGTGGGGAAAAGCAAATTCCGGGCCAACCGCTGCCCGTGGCATTTATCGCTGCTGGACGTCCGGATCAGGCGAATGGACGGTGTGATGCCCTGTCGAGCCGCGGTGCGCCGCGACCCTTTGCGGGCCGCCGCGACGGGCCGCGGTTCGGCGCTGCTAATAGGCCTTGCGGGTGATTCCGAGCTTCTTCATCCGGTGCCGCAACGTACCCGGCTTGAGGCCGAGCCGGGCCGCGGCGCCCTGGCTGCCTTCGATCACCCAGTTCGCCTCTCGCAGGACGCTTTGGATGTGTTCGCGCTGGACGGAATCGAGGTCGCCCGCCCCGGAAGTCGGCCCGTCTGCCCCAGGCGCTCCCGCTTCGAGCTTCAGTTGGGCATCCGGCACGGCCCCCGCCAGAAAGTCATCGGACAGGTTCTCCATGTGGACATGGAGCATCGGCGTGCTACCGAGGATCAGGGCGCGCTCAATGACATTCTCCAACTCCCGGATGTTGCCGGGCCAGGAGTACCGGGTCAGGCGCAGGGTCGAATCCGCATCCACGGAGTCGACGTGCCGGCCGAGGCGCGGGGCGTGCTTCTGCACGAAGAAATGGATCAGCAGAGGTATGTCTTCGCAGCGCTCGCGCAGCGGCGGCAGCCGTATCGGAAACACATTGAGCCGGTAGAACAGATCAGCGCGAAATTTCCCCTCGTGGATGCTCTTGTGCAAGTCGCGGTTGGTTGCGGCGATCACCCGCACATCGGTATTGATGACCTGGTTGCCCCCCACCCGTTCGAACTCCCGCTCCTGCAGCACGCGCAGCAGCTTGACCTGTACGTCGAGCGGCACTTCGCCGATCTCGTCCAGGAAGATCGTGCCGGTGTGTGCCAGTTCGAAGCGGCCGATGCGCCGCTGGATCGCCCCGCTAAAGGCGCCTCGCTCGTGGCCGAACAGCTCGCTTTCGACCAGGCTCGTCGCCAGCGCGGCGCAATTGACCTTGATGAACGGCTTGCTGGCGCGGCCGCCCGCGGAGTGGATGGCGCGCGCGATGAGTTCCTTGCCCGTCCCGCTTTCACCGCTGATCATCACCGACGCATCGGTGGGCGCCACGCGTTTCACATTGTCGAGCACCTTCAACAGACCGGAGCTCGCGCCGATGATTTCATCGAAGTTGTGGACCGATTTCAGCTCTTCCCGCAGATAGGCATTCTGTTCCATGAGCTGAGCCTGTTGCTGCTCGAGAAGGACCCTCTCGGTGATATCGATGAACATCGTGCGGGTGTAAGTACCGCCGGGGTCCGGCTTGGACCACCACTGAATCCAGATCGGCTTGCCGTTGTCCTTGCGGCGCAGTTCGAGCACTACGCCGCTCGTGTCGGTTCCCTTGCCGATGGATTCAAAAGCTTCCCGCATGCGCCGCTGCGCGTCCGGCGTATCGGGCGCCATGTTCTTGCCCACCATGAGCGGCACCTCCTCGGGCGTGATGCCCAGGATCCGCATCGCCGCGCGATTTGCACGTAGGAACCGGGAATCCAGCGTTTCATGCACGTAGGCGATGGGGGCTTCATCGAACAAGTCGCGAAGGCGGTCCTCCTTGTCGCGCAGCTCCCGCTCCAGATTCAGGCGGTTGAGTTCAGCGGCGGCTCGAGCCGCGAAAATCTTGAACAGCATCAAGGTGCGCGGTTCTTCCGGCAGCGGTGCCTCGTCGAACACGCAAAGATGGCCGAGGACGCGCCCATCCTTGGCCGCGAGCGGGACCCCGAGATAACTGGCGATGCCGGGTTCGGTCTCGGCATATTTCTGTTCCAGGCCCTTGGGATAGAAGCACAGGCCGCCGTTGATGACCTCCTCGCAAGGGGTCCCTGGGAGTTGATACTCTATGTTGGGCACAAGCCGCCCCGCGGACCAGAACGCGAACGTGCGGATCTTCTGAGGCGGGATGAATTCGGAAATGAACGCGTGGCGCGCCCCGATCGCTTGCGCCAGGTGCTCCACCAGTGCGGGAAAGAACGCATCCCCGGTCCCACTGGCGGTGCCTTCGGCGATGATCCGCAGCGCCGCCAATTCGTCGTGGACCGCCGACGCACTTGCCACCTGCGAGTCCGCGCTCGACATTCGCCACCTCGTCCCATTGCTTTGGATCGCCGCGATGATGCCACGCAACGGGTGCGCGACGCTACGCGGCGGTTCGCTAGCGGGCGGTTAATTGCGCTACCAGACGCTTGCCGGGTGCTGCCGCCTGGTGATGAGGCGGTCCATCGCGAGGGGGCCGTTGCCGAAGACGACCAGCATCAACAGCATGAAGCCCCATAGTACGTGCTGGGCGAGCGCTGCCTCGAACCCCTCCGCGAGCAGCACCTGCCGGTAGGAAATGACCGCCATGATGTTCACCGCCGACAGGCCCAGGGGTCCGATTCGTCCGCCGAGCCCCAGCACGAGCAAGGTGGGAAAGAACAGTTCGCCGAACGCGCCGGTGACCGCGGCCGCGTGCGGCGGCAGCAGCGGCACATGGTATTCCTCGCGAAACAGGTCGAGCGTGGTCTGCCAACTCGTCACCTTGAGCCACCCTGACTTGAGAAACTGCCACGATACATACCAGCGCGTGGCCAGCAGGAGCAGCGGCTGAAGTGGATTGACGCAGCGGGCCAGTAGTTCGAGCGGCCGCGACACGGTAGTCTGAATATTCATCGGTTTCCCCTATGGATGGCGTTCAACACTGTGTTCACTACTGAGTTCGATACCGCCGATCACTTCCAGGATCATCACGTCTTTCAGGCAGGCATCTAGGTCGAAGTCCGGAATCTCGGCCGCCAACGCGATCGCGGCCGCCCCCAAAGTGGCGCCACCCTGAAACTGCCGCATCAGCCCGCAGGTACCCGCGGATACCTCGCGCAATTCGACATGATCGGCGCGCCGGATCAGGAGCACGCGGCTGGGCCCTGAATCCAGGCAGATCTCGACAGCCGACTCAGCCGTTGATGGCCTGTTCGCCTGCCAGATCGCGAAGATGGGGTACCGGGACTCGACGACGCCCACCGCAGGCCGGGGCACGAACAACAGCCGCTCGTAGTCTTCCGGCGCGACCTGGTGCAGCTTGCCGAGATCTACCGGCGCTTGCTCGGCGGCGGTCAGCGCTATTTGGTAGGCCCATTCGAGTGCGGCGACATCGGCGAAATAGCCGTACTCGGTGTCGCCGAGAGAAGCTCGCAGATAATCGGGGTATCTGTCGCCCAGATACTGCAAATCGCCCGATCCGGATGGGTGCTGGGCCCGGTATTGCATTGCACTTTGGCGAAACCAGTCGGCCCCGCCCAAGCGCTCGACGACCGGGTAAGTGGCTTGCAGCGTGGCGAGCGATCCCACTTCAGAGTTGTTGCGGTAGATCTGCATGCGCTGCTCGGCTGCAATGCCATCCTCGCGCACCAGATCACGCATCCCATCCGCGCCACCCGACAGTATGGCAGCGCAGAACGCCCTCTGGGTGTCACGCAGCGACTGCATGGGCACGCTCCAGGCGGCGATTGGCCTTGTCCGATTCCGCCATCAGCACTTCGAGCGGGGGAATGTCGTTGTCCCACTCGATTAGGGTCGGCTTGGGTCCAAAGCATTGCAACGCGAATTCGTAGAGCGCCCAAACCTCCTCGCACACGGGCGCCGAATGCGTGTCGATGAGAATTTCCCGATCGAGGTGCGGCTTGCGCGAATGGCCGGCGAGATGCAATTCCTGCACACGGCCGGCCGGCAGTGTCGACAAATAGCGATGCGCATCGAACCCGTGATTGCACGCGCTTACGTAGACGTTGTTGACGTCCACCAGCAGGCCGCATCCGGATTCCATCGACAGCGCGGCCATAAACTCCCATTCGGGTATTTGCGAATGCTCGAACTGCAGGTAGCTGGACGGGTTTTCAATCAGAATCTGCCGATCCAGGTAGTTCTGCACCTGGTCGACCCGGTCGATCAGGTGCAGAAGCGCTTCCTCCGTATACGGCAGCGGCAACAGATCGTTCAGATGAATGCCCTGAACTGAAGACCAGGACAGATGCTCGGAGATGAAGGCGGGATCGCTCCAGGCAACCAGGCGCTTGAGTCTGCGCAGGTGCTCACGATCGAGCGGATCCGTTGATCCGAGCGACATCCCCACGCCATGCAGGCTCAAGGGGTAGGTCGATCTGACGCACATGAGGCGCTCCACCTGCATGCCGCCGTCGGCGAAGTAATTCTCGCTGTGCACCTCCAGCCAGCCGACCGGTGGGCGTTCACGCGCTATCAGGTCCTGATGCGGTGTGCGCAGGCCGATTCCGGCTGATGCCGGAACCGGCCTCGCAAGTGCCGCTCCGTCGATGAACGGCACTTTTATCAGCCGCTCGTCAGGCTGCCGCCGTTGATGCGCTCGCAAGTGCCCTTGGGCAGCTTGATGAACTCCTTGGACACGTTCATCCCGGCCTTGGACTGACCGGAACAGGCGTGCTGCGCCCCGGCGCAGTCGTTCTTGCCAGCCTTGGCGATCCCGTAGCACTTTTCGGTGGTGGGATCGTCAGCTGCATGAGCCGGCATGCAGAGGGCGCCGATGGCGAGAACGCCGCCAATTGCCGTGGAAAGTAAAGTGGCCTTCATTCATACACTCCTTCAATTGATGTTGATAAATCCAATCGCGCGGTGGCGCGCGATGGACTGGGGAAGTGCAAGGCGCGTGCCACTCGGAATTCAGCGCGTACAGCCGGGCGTTTCGCAATCTCGGGACGGATCCCCTCAACCGGTGGAGGCCTCGCCACGATATGTTGCGGGCACCTCAATGCTAAGATCCCGGGAGCCCTTCTGGAGGTCCCATGCCCATCGAGCGACTGCACCCAGGTCCGCGCATGTCCCAGGTCGTGATCCACAACAAGACCGTATATCTCGCCGGCCAGGTGGCTACGGGTGCCCCGGGCAAGAGCGTGGCCGAACAGACCCGCGACATCTTGTCCAGGATCGATTCGCTGCTCACCGAAGCGAAGTCCGACAGGCGCAATCTGCTGAGCGCCACCATCTGGCTGACCGACATGGCGACGTTTCCCGACATGAACCAAGTCTGGGATGCCTGGGTGGCGCCGGGCGCGACGCCGGCGCGGGCCACGGTGGCGAGCGCGCAGCTCGCGGCGCCGGAGTATGCGGTGGAAATCGCGGTGATCGCCGCCCAGGCCTGAATGCGGCCCAAATTTGAACGCGGCTGTGCCGGGACGGAGCCCTCAGGCGGCGCCCGCCAGCGCGAACCGGCTTCGGCTACTTGCCGAGCGAACAGTCGGCGTTGATGTTTTGGACGTAGATCCCGTTGTTGCCGATACGATCGTCGGTCCACGCGAGCGCCGTCAAGCCCGAGGCCGCCTGCGCGACGGACAGGCCATACTTGGTCGCCGGTGCGGTGGAGACGGGAAACTGCGGGCACACCTGGTATCCGACATCGTCCAGCAGGGTTGCCTGGATCGTGTCCAGGCCGTAGCCCGGCGAATCGACCCAGATCACCAAGGGATTGGGTCCGACCATCACCGTCCTCACGAAGTCTTGGGTGTTGAGACCCAGTGGAACCACCACCAACCCGGTGGCACCCCATTCGGCATGGCCTTTGCCGTTGAATTTCTGGCCATAAACGCCGTTGTAGACCTGCAGCGAATCCTCTTCGGTCCAGAAAATGAACGTTTCGTCGGTCGCCCCGAAATAGGTGACGGAGGGTTCGACTCTCACGTTGGTTCGATTGGTCGAGCCGGCCACGCCGTTGTGCGGAAATTTCTCGGTCCCGTCTTTGCTGATGTGCTGCGTGAACACCTGCAGCGCGGGCGAGGCGGTGTACCACACGAATAGTGCGCCGCCGGCGCCGTCGGTGATGAAGTAGGGGAAGTTGCCGAATTGCAGCGACCCCTCGTCGAAGATCACGACGTTGTCCGGTCCCCACAACAGGACCCCGTCCGCCGAGATCTTGTTGGCGCGCAGCTGGCTGTTGCTGCCAAAGCCCTGTGACTCGGCCCATGACAGGATCACGCTGCCGTCGTCGGCTGCGTGCAGGTCCGCAAGCGTGAAGTCGTAGCCCGGCTGCGAAAACACGAGCGGAGCGGCCCATACCGGTGCGCCGCTCGCGTCGAGCTTCTGCACCACCACGCTGCTGTTGCTGGTCCAGGCGACCACCGACATGCCATCGCTGGTACCGGCGATCTTTGGCACCGCGTTGAAATTCTGGTCGTTGGTGAGCTGCACGCCCTTCGGTCCCCATACCGGGTTGCCGATCCGATCGATCTTGGCGGCCGTAATCTGCAGATTCGAGCCTTCGCGAGTGTCCTGAAAGGCGAGCAGCGCGTTTCCGGTCGTGTCGATGTCGAGACCGTAGTCTTCGGTGGAGGAGTTCGACAAATCGGCGACCATCACGCCGTAGTGCGGATACTGCGCAACGCCGGTGGGACTCAAACGCTGCAGGAACACGTCATAGCCCACGGGCGGCGGGCTGTTGGGATTGGCGTCGAACCAGCTCAGGTACCACTGGTCGTTCGGCAGCGGCCGCAACTTCGGCTGAACTTGATCATTGTTGAGGCGTACCGCGATGGGCAGATTGGTCGCGGGATTCGCAGACCATTGACCCCAGGCGGTCTGGCTCAGTGCGGCGGCCGCGCAGAACAGGATTGAGGCGCACTGCGCCGGTCGAATCTCCATGGACTACTCCCCTCAGATCTATATTGTTGTCAGGATCTCGTCGCGCGCGTCGCGGCTGCCCCTTGAGTTCAGCCTGCTGAGCATAACCACCGTACGCCGGGAATACCATGCGGCCCTTACCGGGGCTCACGTCCGCTAAAGGCGCACACCCGCGCGCGGCGGCATGGGACGTTGAGTCCCATCGCTCACCGGTCAAACTTCGTCGACAGGATGATCGATGAGGTCGTCCTCTCCACGCCATCGAGCGCCCCGATGCGATCGATGACCTGATCCATCTCGGCTACGGTGGGCGTCATGGCGACGGCGATCAAATCCACCTCGCCGCTGACCGAATGCAGCACCCGGACGTGCTCGATGGCGCGCAGGGCTGCCGTCACCGCTCTCGCCTCCTTGGGACCGACTTTGATCATGACATGGGCACGCACCGCCCCCAGGCTGTGTTCGGGTGCAAGCCGGACGCCGTACCCGAGGATGACCCCCTGCCTTTCCAGCCGTTCGATGCGGCTTTGCACGCTGGTGCGCGATCGGCCCACCAGCCTCGCGAGTAGGGCGGTGGAGGCCCGCGCATTCTCACGCAGGGCGGATAGGAGCTGCTGGTCGATGGTATCCATGCATTTTGCCCAAGAAGGCCTACGAATCGTCTAAATTATACCTTAAAAACGCCTGATTTCACCCTACCATTCGCAGGGTCGGCATCGGACAATGGGCCTGCCCCGTCCATTCCTTGGGTATTCAGAGGTTGTTATGAAGAACATCGTCGTTGTAGGCGCCGGAAAAATTGGCTCGATGATCGCCGAGCTGCTCGGCCGGTCTGGAGACTACGCCGTGACGGTGGTGGACCGGGCGCAGCATCAGCTCGACCGGCTCGAGACGACCGCGAATGTCGCCAAAGTGGTCGCCGACATCACTCAGGGGGATGCGCTGCGGCAGATTCTCGTGGGCAAGTTCGCCGTGCTGAGCGCGGCGCCCTATCACGCCACCCGGTTGATCGCCGAATCGGCCAAGTCGGCCGGCGCCCATTACCTGGATTTGACCGAGGACGTCGCGAGCACCCGCGCGGTGAAGCAGCTCGCGGCGGGCGCCCACACGGCTTTCATTCCCCAGTGCGGCCTGGCGCCCGGCTTCATCACCGTCGTTGCCAGCGACCTGGCCTCGCGTTTCGATGAGCTGCACGACGTGCGGATGCGCGTCGGCGCCCTGCCGAAATTCCCATCCAATGCCCTGAATTACAACCTGACCTGGAGCACGGACGGGGTCATCAACGAGTACTGCGAGCCCTGCGAGGCCATCGTCAACGGCCAGCTGCGCGAAACACAGCCGCTCGAGGAGCTGGAGGAGTTCTCGCTCGACGGGGTTCTGTACGAGGCATTCAATACCTCCGGCGGTCTCGGCACGCTCTGCGAGACTTTGGCGGGGAAGGTTCGCAATCTCAACTACCGTACCATTCGCTATCCCGGCCACGCCGCCATCATGAAGGCGCTGTTGAACGACCTGCGCCTGCGCGACCGGCGCGACTTGCTCAAGGACATCCTGGAGAATTCGGTTCCCGTCACGCTGCAGGACGTGGTCATCGTCTTCGTCACGGTCAGCGGCCGGCGCGCGGGCCAACTCATGCAGGAAACCTACGCGAACAAGATCTATGCCGCACCGGTCGGCGGGCGGGTGCGCAGCGCCATCCAGATCACCACCGCGGGCGGCATCTGCGCCGTTCTCGACATGCTGAGCAGCGGGGCGCTTCCGCAGGCGGGGCTCATCAAGCAGGAAGACATCAAATTGCAGGCCTTCCTCGCCAACCGCTTCGGGAGTTGTTATGCCACGGCGGCGGCCGCGGCGAACGCCGCCTGACCGCCAATCTCCCGCCCGGCGGCGGCCTTCCCGCGGCCGGTCACGGCTCGGTCGTGCGGCAGCGGTGGGTAACCTGGTGTTGGTCGTCGATGAGTCCCCGCGCCAGCAGCCATTGGTGGGCATCCTCGGCGTCCCCGGCAAACCAGGCCGCGGAGCTGCCCAGGCGAAAGGTGTATCCCCACTCGTCCATGTCGCGGCACATGCGCGCGCGGCCCATGTTCGGTAGCGCGTCCGCCAGCAGGATCTGCAGGTAGCACACCGCATTCTCCTCGGCATGATCGCCGCCGGCGTCCGTGTCCAGCCTGGCGCGGCGCTCGGCCGTCATGCAGACAAAGTGCGCGCCCTCGTGCAGCACCGAGTGCACCGGCGTGTCCAGCCGGACGTAGATTCTCGAGCCGATCAATCCCGCCTCGCACTCGCCCCAGTAGGAGCCGGGTATGACCTCATCGGGCGGGACTCGCGTCAATTGCAGGCCATACCGGTCCAGGAGCGTTTCCAGAGGCGCACCGTCGATGGAATTGAGCAGCAGCACGCGCGCGTGGGCTATTTGAGGCTGGTCAGCCGGCGCATGGCGATGGCCACGAGGTCGCGCGCCATTTGACGGCGCAAAATATCCCCTTCGCGTTCCTTGGCGAGCTGTTCCTGCTCGACGAAGCTGAAGTCCTTCGAGACGTTGATGGTCTGCGGCTTCAAGATCTCGCCGCCCGGGCCGTGCACGGCAAATGTCACGGTGTAGGTCACCTCGTACTCCGCCGGAATGTTGCGGGCCGACACGGACAGGGTGCGCTGCTCGAACAGGTCCTTGGTCACTTCGATGGTCGCCGACGATTTGGCGGCGGCCTCCTGCAGGTCCGCGCCCGAGTTCTTGAGCTGATGTTCGAACTCGCGCGCGAAGTCGGTATAGGGATCCTTCACCGACAGATACGGCGTGGCCAGGATCTGCGGCAGCGATTCGCTGCCCGCCAGCCTGAAGCCGCAGGCGCAGAGCGCCGCCGCCGCCAGCGCGCCACACACCCGCAAATTTCGGGGCGACCTCATTTAAACGACGACGTTGACCAGCTTTCCGGGAACCACGATGACCTTGCGGACCGCGGCCGTGCCGACGAACTTCCGCACGTTCGGATCCGCGAGCGCGGCTTCGCGCATCGATTCTTCGGACGCATCGGCGGCGACCGCGACGCGCGCCCGCAGCTTGCCGTTCACCTGCACGACCACTTCGATGCTGGCCTGATCGAGCGCGGCGGGGTCGACCGCCGGCCAGCGCTCGTCGATGAGGGCCGTGCCGTGTCCCAGCTCGCGCCACAGGGCGTGGGTGACGTGCGGCGTGATGGGCGACAGCGCCAACACCGCGATGTCGAGCGCCTCTTGAATGACCCCGCGGTCGGCCGGCGTGCTCGGCGGGTGCTTCGAGACGGCGTTCAGCAACTCCATGACCGCGGCGATCGCCGTGTTGAAGGTCCGGCGCCTGCCGATGTCGTCGGTGACCTTCGCCAGGGTCTGGTGCGCGTGACGGCGGATGGCGCGTTGCGCCTCGGTCAGGGCGCTTTTGTCGAGCGGTGGCGGGGCGCCCGCCGAGACGTGTTCGTGCACCGCCTTCCACAGGCGCTTGATGAAGCGGAACGCCCCCTGGACGCCCTCGTCGGACCACTCGAGCGTCTGTTCGGGCGGGGCGGCGAACATGGTGAACAGCCGCGCCGTGTCGGCGCCGAATTCGTCGACCAGCGCCTGCGGATCCACGCCGTTGTTCTTGGATTTCGACATGGTGACGACGCCGCCCGACTCGACCTCCTCACCGTCGGCGCGCAGCAC
The DNA here is from genome assembly GCA_963707765.1 of uncultured Gammaproteobacteria bacterium. Classification (GTDB taxonomy): domain Bacteria; phylum Pseudomonadota; class Gammaproteobacteria; order Steroidobacterales; family Steroidobacteraceae; genus Bog-1198. Next base: position 887,642 of record CAVPQZ010000004.1, read on the forward strand.
GGTGAGGCGGCGGTGACCCTGATTGTCGACCCGCACTTCCACGTCGGCGGGATTGAAATACTCGATCCGGCCGGATTCGGGTTTGCGGAAAAAAACCTCGTTGAGCACCATGCCCTGGCAGAACAGGTTCCGGAACGGCTCCTTGAAGGTCACCGCACCCAGCTCGTTGACCACCCGCGTCCAGAAACGGGAATACAGGAGATGCAGGATGGCGTGCTCGATGCCGCCGACGTACTGATCGACGGGCAGCCAGTAATGCACGCGCCCATCCAGCATGGCCTCGTGGTTGTCGCTGCAGGCAAAGCGCAGGAAATACCAGGATGAGTCCACGAAGGTGTCCATGGTGTCGGTCTCGCGCCGGGCGGCGGCGCCGCAGCGCGGGCAGTCGACGTGCAGGAATCTTGCGTCCTTGAGCAGCGGATTGCCGCTGCCGTCGGGGACGAGATCCTCCGGCAGCAGCACCGGCAGGTCGCGGTCGGGCACCGGCACCGTACCGCACGCCTCGCAGTGAATCACGGGAATCGGGCAGCCCCAGTAGCGCTGCCGCGAGATTCCCCAGTCGCGCAGGCGCCAGGTGGTCTGCTTCTCGCCCAGGCCGAGTCGGGCGAGGTCGGCCGCGATCGCATCGACGGCGGCCTGGTACGTGAGGCCGTCATAGGGTCCGGAATTGACGCATCGCCCGTGTTCGGCGTACCACGGCGCCCAGGCGTCGGCCGAATAGGTTTGCCCGCGGACGTCGATTACCGGCTTGATGGCGAGGCCGTATTTCTTCGCGAACTCCATGTCCCGCTCGTCGTGCGCAGGCACGCCCATGACCGCGCCTTCACCGTAGCTCATGAGCACATAATTGGCGACCCACACGGGAACGGGATCGCCGGTGATGGGATGGCGCACCGTAAGCCCGGTCGGCATGCCTCGCTTCTCCTGGATCGCGAGCTCGGCTTCGACTGCAGGACCCCGCTTGCATTCCTCGATGAACGCCGCCAGGGCGCGGTTGTCGAGCGCCGCGTGCGTGGCGAGCGGGTGCTCGGCCGCCACCGCGCAGAAAGTCACACCCATGATGGTGTCGGCGCGGGTGGTGAAGGCGTGCATCACGCCTTTGACGCCGATCTCGTAGGGGAATCCGACGCGCACGCCCTCGCTCTTGCCGATCCAGTTCGCCTGCATGGCGCGAACGCGCTCGGGCCACTCCTGCATCCCAGCCAGGGCCCTGAGCAGATCGTCTGCGTAGGTCGTGATCTTGAGGTAATACATGGGAATTTCGCGCTTTTCGACCGGCGCTCCGGTGCGCCAGCCGCGGCCGTCGATCACCTGTTCGTTGGCCAGCACCGTCTGGTCCACCGGATCCCAGTTCACCACGCCGGTTTTCTTATAGGCGATGCCCTTCTCCAGCATGCGCAGGAACAGCCACTGGTTCCAGCGGTAGTAGTCCGGCCGGCAAGTCGCGAGCTCCCGGCTCCAATCCAGGGCGAACCCCAGGGATTTGAGCTGCCGCTTCATATGGGCGATGTTGTCGAAGGTCCATTTCGCGGGCGGCACGCCGTTCGCCATCGCCGCATTCTCGGCCGGCAGGCCAAAGGCATCCCATCCCATGGGCTGCAGGACATTCTTGCCGTTCATGCGCATGAAGCGGCTCAATACGTCGCCTATGGTGTAATTTCGCACATGTCCCATGTGCAGCCGGCCGCTGGGATAGGGAAACATCGACAGGCAGTAGTACTTCTCACGCGCGACGTCCTCCCTCGCCTCGAAACAGCGCCGGGATTCCCAATAGGCTTGTGCATCCGCCTCGACGGATGCCGGTTCGTATCGATCGTGCATGGATGCGCGGCAGAATACCTGAGATGCGGAGCCGCCGGGAACTGTCGCCGGCATAAGGTAAGCTTGCGCGCCAATGCGCGCATCGAATCCGTTCTTAGGGCTTTCCCTGGCCACCTTCAGCGGTTGCCTGTGGTTTCTCGCCTGCACGCCCTTCGACCTCTCCGCCCTCGCGTGGGTGGCCGCGGTGCCCATGCTGCTCGCCGTCGACCGGGCGCCGTCCCTGAAAATGGCGCTCGTCCTGGGATGGTGGGCCGGGGTGGTGGAAACGGGGGGCGGATTTTACTGGTTGATCGACACCACCCAGCGCTTCACGGAATTTCCCTGGGTGGTTGCCGCGCTGGTTTTTTTTCTGTTCTGCGCCGCCCGGGCGGTCATATTCCTGGCGTTCGCCGGCATCGTGGCCGGTATCCGGCGGCGGCGCCCGGTGCCGATGGCCTTGATCGCGCCGCTCGCCATGGCGATCTGCGAATTCGTCGTGCCCCAGCTGTTTCCCTGCGGGCAGTGGATCACCCAGGCGTGGCACCCGCTGGTGATCCAAATCACCGAGCTCACGGGGCCGATCGGCGTGACGGCTTTGCTCATGCTGGTCAACGGAGCCCTGTACGACGTCCTGTCCCGGCAGGGGGCGGGGCGATCATCCGCGATCGCCGCGGGGGTCATCCTGGGGGCGGCGTTGATCTTCGGCGCCGTCCGCATGCGCCAGGTGGACGAGCTTGCCGCCGCTGCGCCCCGGCTGGCCATCGGCTTGGTGCAGCCGAATTTCGCCTATTCGACGGACCCGGAACTTTCGCCCGAGGAGGCGACGCGCGAGCTCACCGCGCTGCAGGAGCAGTCCATCCGCCTCGAGCGCGCCGGCGCGAAACTCATCGTCTGGAGCGAAGGCGCCTACCCCGTTCCGCTGCCGCGCGAAATCACCGCCGATTTTCCGCCCGATTCGCCGGCCATGATTCGCCGCGGCTTCAAGACCCCCGTGGTGATCGGCGCCGATACCGTCAAATTGACCACCGGCGATGCCTACAACACCGCGATGCTGTTCGACCAGGATGGCCAGGTCACGGGCATCTACGACAAGGTGCGGCTGCTCGCCTTCGGCGAGTACACCCCGGGCCTGGACTGGTTTCCCTGGCTGGCCCGGCTGGTGCCCATCGGAAGCAGCCGCTTCGCGGCCGGCGCCGGCCCCGGCATCTTGTCGGTCGAGGGGCCCGGCGCGCGGACCTGGCGGCTGGGCCCGTTGATCTGTTATGAGGACCTGCTGCCCGACTACATCCATGACGTCGGCAAGCTGCACCCGGACCTTCTCGTGAACCTCACCAGCGATCAATGGTTCGGCGCCGGTAGCGAACCCTGGGAACATCTGGCGCTGTCGGTGTTCTCCACGATCGAACTGCGGGTGGCGTTGGTTCGGGCCGTGAACTCCGGCATTTCCGCCATGATCGACCCGAATGGCCGGCTGGCCGCGAAAACCTACGCCGATGACCCCTATCGGCACCCCATGCCCTCCGACGGCATGCTGGTGTCGGCGCCCCAAATGGCGGGTGGCCGCACCCTGTACGTCGCCTGGGGGGACTGGTTCCCCTACGGCTGCATGCTGGCCGTGGCCGTCGTCGCCCTGCGTTGCCGCCGCCCGCCGCGCTCCGCCGGGCGCTAGATCACTGTGCGCTCACCGTGAACTGCTCGAACCGGCCGTCCGGCATCTGGCGCGCCACCACCTCGAGGTCCTTTCCCGGAAACTTGACGCTGAAAGTGTGGGTCAGCATGCCGCCGCGCCGGTTGGCTTTCTCCAGGCTGAAGCTCGCCGGGTCGTGCAGTGGCCCGAGACTCGACTGAAAATCCGCGAGAGCCTGCTTCGAAAAATAGGCGAGAGCGTTCGGCGTCATCATCCGGGGATCGATCACGCCGCGCTGCAGTCCTGCGAACACCTGCCTGGCGCCCTCCACCGCCGCGCGCTCGTCGGCCGACGAGTCGAGAAAGACGAGATTCGCGATGTCGCCCGCCAGGGTATCGCTGACCCCCGTGCCGTCCTCGTTGACCATCACCACGATCGCGATGCCGTCGTCGGGATAGATGCGGTTCGCCGCCGTGAAGCCGCTCACCTCCCCGCCGTGCGTCAAAAGGCGCCGCCCGGACTCGAGCCGCACCCCGAGACCGAGCGCATATTGCGTTCCGGCGCCGTTGTTCAGCTGAACCTCCCTCGTCAGTTCGCGGCGGCTCGCGGCGCTCATCGGCACGCTCCCCTCGATCAGAGCCAGGTCCCATCGGGCCAGATCCGAAGGCGTCATCGCCAATTCGCCCGCGGCAAACAGCCAACCGCGCGCCGACCTGGGGGCGGGGCGCGGCGGACCCAGCGCAAATCGCGTGTAGCCGCTGGCATCGGTCGGCGGCAGGGGCGCCGCATCGACGTCGTAGGCGCTCGTCATGCCAAGCGGCCCGAAGATCCGCTCGCGCAGGAATTCGAACAGCGGCTTGCCCGCCTCGCGCTCGGCGATCATGCCGGCGACGACGTAGCCGGTGTTGCTGTACTGCCAGGCCTCCCCGGAAGGAAAATCCAGCGGCTCGTCCGCCCACCGCGCGACGATCTGCCTCGCCGTGACCGGGGTCAGCATGTCGGCGAACACGTAATCCTGCGGCCAATAGTCGCGAACGCCCGCGGTGTGCGACAGGAGGGCACGGATGCTCGCACCGGCCGCCGGCCCGAGACCGGAGAGGTGCTTCCCGGCGGCGTCGTCGATCGACAGCCGGCCCGCGTCCTGGAGCAGCAGCAATGCGGCCGCGGTGAATTCCTTGCTGATCGATCCCACCGCATAACGCATGGTGTTGGTCGCGGGGCGGGAGGGATCGATCTCCGCCCTGCCATAGGCCTGCGCATAGATGAGGCTCCGGTCCCGGACAATGGCGATCGAGGCGGACGGAACGCCGGTCCGCTCGAGCGCCTCCCGTACCGATGTGTCCACCTTGGCGCGCAGCGGCCCGCCGATCGCGGGTTCGGCCATGGCCGGGTGATACAGCATGCACAGCGCGAGGAATAGGCCGCGTCGGATCATCGAGGTGCTCCCGTGGGACAATCGGCTCATGATGCCACGGGCCGGCGGCCGCCCGCGCGGGGTCGTCTCCCGCGCGCCGGCGCACCGCCCGAACATTCTTAGGTCATCCGACGGGATGCACGAGTCGACCAGGGAGCCGAATGCTGCAATCGGGATCATCAAAAGCCGGCCGCGCGCCGGTCGGGAGCATCTACGCCTGGTACGTTCTCGGCGTTCTGTTTCTGGTTTACGTTCTCAATTTCGTCGACCGGCAGATCCTCTCGATACTGGCCCAGGACATCAAGGCGGCTCTCGGCGTGAACGACGCCCAGATCGGCTTTCTGTATGGCACGGCATTCGCGGTTTTCTATTCGCTCTTCGGCATCCCCCTGGGCCGGCTGGCCGATGTGTGGCATCGAAGCCGCCTGATCGCCTTGGGACTGGCGCTGTGGTCGGGAATGACCGCATTGTCTGGGCTGGCGAATTCGTACGCGCAGCTTGCCGCCGCGCGCATCGGGCTCGGTGTCGGCGAGGCAAGCGCCTCGCCCGCGGCCTACTCCCTGCTGGGCGATTATTTCTCCCCCGAACGGCGCGCCACGGCGCTCGCGATCTATACGGCGGGGCTCTACACGGGCGCAGGACTCAGCCTGCCCATCGGAGGATCCATCGCGCAGGGCTGGAACCGTCATTTCGCCGGCGGCGGCGCCCCATTTGGCCTGGCCGGTTGGCAGGCGGCCTTCCTCGGCGTGGGCATCCCCGGGCTGCTGCTCGCCGTGTGGGTCTCGACCCTGCGGGAACCCGTCCGCGCCCTCGCCGGCGGCCGCCCGGCGCCGGCCCGGCCCGCCGCCTGGCGCGATTTCGGACGCGAGCTCTGCGCCATCCTGCCGCCGTTCACGCTTTGGAACGTGGCCCGCATCCACGGCCTCAAGGTGAATGTTCTGTTGGCCGCGGGTTGCGCAGCGGCGGCGTTGGCTCTCGGGCACCTGACCGGCGACGCCCTGCAATGGAGCGCGATCGCAACGGCGGTGTACGCGGCCGGTTCCTGGCTTCAACATCTGCGCTCGGAAGATCGCCCGACCTACGTGCTCATCTGGCGCACGCCAGCCGTCCAACTCTCGCTCCTGTCGTGCGGGTGCCTGGCCTTCCTGGCCTATGGAATCGGGTTCTGGGTGCCAGCCTACGCCATGCGCTCGTTTCACATCGGCGGTGACGTTGCCGGCTGGATGATCGGCATTCCGAGCTCGTTCGGCTCGGCTGCGGGTTGCATCATCGGCGGGCGGCTGTCGGATGCCTGGAAACGGCGCGACCCCCGCGGACGCATCTTCGTCTGCATGCTGTCCGCGACGCTGGCGCCGCCCGTGGCGTTCGGCGTCGTGAGCGGGTCCCACGTGGGGACTGTGTATGTGCTTTACCCGCTATGGGCGCTGTTGAGCAGCCTGTGGATCGGCTCCGGCGCGGCCATCATCCAGGATTCCGTGCTGCCGCGGATGCGGGCCACGGCCGGCGCGACCTTCCTGCTCGCCGTGTCGCTGATAGGCCTCGCGCTCGGACCCTACCTTGCGGGCCGGGTTTCGGTGCTGACGGGCTCTCTCAGGCTCGGGATTTTGAGCATTCTCGCCGTCGTACCCCTCGCGCTCCTCGCGATGTGGCGAGTGTCGCGCGGATTGCCGGCCGCCGAGTCGAGCAAGGAGGCGCGCGCAGCCCAGGCCGGCGAGCTCGCGCATCCGGGCGTGGACAGGTAAAATTGAGACTTGAGCGGCCTTGCGCGAGTCCGGCGTGTGCGATGATTCGACGGCGCACCCGCGCAAGTCCCTTAAGGTTACGTTGAAAACGCCCCTATCGCGCCCCATGTCCATTGAGATCCGCCCGGAATGGTGAGAAAGCGCCAGAGCCGGATCAAGAACTATTTTGCCGAAAACCGCCTGTTCGCGGTGCGCAGCATCATCGCCGGTCTCATCGCCGGCGCCTTGCTGCTGTTGGTGGGCGCGCGGCTGTTCTATCTGCAGGTGCTGAAGTACGACTACTACTCCACCCTTTCCCAAGGCAACCGGATCCGCACCGAGCCGATTCCTCCCAGCCGCGGCTTGATCCTCGACCGCCACGGCGTGGTGCTGGCCGACAACCACCCGGCATTCCAGATCGAGCTGGTGAGGGAACAGGTCGGCGATGCCAAGGCGCTGGACGCCACCTTGAGTTCCCTCGTGAGCATCGGCCTGTTGCGCCCGGAGGAAGTCGGCAACATCCGGCGCACCGTGCTGCTGCACAAGGTGTACGAAAGCGTGCCCATCAAGCTGCAGCTGACGGAAGAGGAGATGGCGATCTTCGCCGTCCATCGCTATCAGTTTTCCGGCGTCGACATTCGCACGCGCCTGGCGCGCCACTACCCGCTCGGCGAAACCGCCGTGCATGCGATCGGCTACGTGAGCGCGATCAACGAGCAGGACCTGAAGCAGATCGACAGCGACGAGTACGCGGGCACCAGCCTCATCGGCAAGCTGGGTGTCGAGGCGGCCTACGAGCAGCAGCTTCACGGCAAGCGAGGCTCGCGCGAAATCCTGGTCAACGCCGCCGGCAGGCCCGTCGAAAAACAGGGCGAGTACACTCCGCATCTGGCCGTCCGGCAGCCCGTCGCCGGCGACGACCTGGTGCTCGGTCTCGACATCCGCGTGCAGAAGGTCGCGGAGGCGGCGCTCGCGGGCAGGCGCGGCTCCGTCGTGGCCCTCGACCCCAAGACGGGCGACATCATCGCCCTGGCCAGCTTGCCGGGCTTCGATCCCAACGGCTTCGTCCGCGGCCTATCCGTCGCCGAATACGATGCGCTTCAAAACGACATCGACAAGCCGCTGCTGAATCGGGCCCTGCGCGGCACCTACCCGCCCGGCTCGACGGTGAAACCGCTCTATGCGCTCGCCGCGCAGGTCTACAATGTGATCTCGCCGCTGCAGACGGAATACTGTCCCGGGTACTACATCCTGCCCGGCAGCAGCAATCGGTATCGCGAGCACGAGGTACACGGGGCGATCAGCATGCGGCGCGCAATCTCCGCCTCATGCGACGTGTATTTCTTCCGCCTGGCCCACCAGATGGGCATCAATCACATGGCCGAGTTCATGAAGCTCTTCGGCTACGGCGAGTCGACCGGCATCGACATTCCCGGCGAAAAGCAGGGCCTCTATGCCTCGCCCGAATGGAAACGCCGCGCCTTCAAACGCCCGGCGGACCAGGTTTGGTTCGCCGGCGAAACCGTCAGCATGGGCATCGGCCAAGGACCCATCACCGTGACCCCGCTGCAGCAGGCCCACTTCACCGCCGAAATCGCCGAGCGCGGCCAGATTGTCGCGACGCCGCGCCTGGTGTCGGGGATGCGCGCCGCCGGATCGAATGCCGTCATTCCCCGGCCGACGCAGTTGGTGAAGCCGATCGGCGTCGGCACGGCCGAACAATGGGACGTCGTGTACGATGGGATGGTGGGAGCGCTGGGGCCGGGCGGAACGGCCTATGCCTCCGGCATCGGCGCCAAATACAAGATCGCCGGCAAGACGGGCACCGCACAGGTGTTCACCATCAAGCAGAGCGAGAACGTGCACGCCAAGATCCAGGACGAACGCAAGCGCGATCACGCCTGGTTCATCGCCTACGCCCCGGCCGATGATCCGAAGATCGCGGTCTCGGTGTTGGTTGAAAATGCGGGATTCGGCGCCTCCGCTGCCGCGCCCATCGCGCGCAAGGTTCTGGATGCCTACCTGCTCGGGATCGACCCGGCCGACTCGAAGAAACCCGCCGACCCGGCGCCCGAGGTCACGGTGGCGCCCGCCACCGGCGCGCAACTCTAGGAGCCTGACTGATTGATCTGCTCACGCAGATCAATCAGTCAGGCTCGTGGGGGTCGCCGCCCCGGCAGTGACCCGGTGTTCGACCCGGTCCGCCTTGATCTCCATGGGACCTACCGCGGTCTGAACGTCGAACACCACATTGCCGACGAAGATCTGCGAGTCGTCGTCACCGCGCAGGACCGCAGTCGAGCGCAGCGGCGGCTTCGCCGCCGTGGTGCGGTTCTTGGCCTCCGGCTGCGGCGGCGAATCCGCCGTCAGCTCGAGGACGAGACGGCTCGCAATGATGTGGATGGGCTGGGTGCTGCCCGCGATGCTGATCGCGACGTCACCGGTCAAGCGCATCGATTCGATCGTCGGATCCGCATTCCCCGCCACTGATTCGGCGGAGTCCGCCGAGAGCTGCGTGATCGCTCCGACCGGGATTCTCACCGTGGCTTCGTGCCCGGGGCTGTCCGCCTGAATCACGAAAGTATCGGCGTGCGCAGCGGAAACCGCGCTGGCCCACAAAAGTATTGCGATGCACTGATTCATCGACCGGTGGCTCTTGTGCCGTTCATGAGGAGGAATGATCCCCGCCTGCATTGCCCATGGCAACGGCGCAGCGCGAAAAGAATTGTAAAGGCATGGGGCGAGTCGGGGACGCCGGTGGGCGGTTAGGCCGATCCCTGCAGGGCGAACACGCAACGGATCGCGCGCACGGGCCCGGCGCGCCGGTCAATCGGAACGGAGGCGCCGCTTGACGGCAGCCATCAAATCGGTCAGCTCCCTGATCCGAAGCGCCGCCCCGGCGGCCAGGAATACGAGACCCGCCGCGGTGATGGTGCCGACGAGCGCCGTGCACTTGAGGGCGAACGGCTCGGTGGGCCAGTCCGCCAGCAGCCAGCGGTTGGAGGCGGCGCACACGGCCGCCAACCCCGCGCCAGCGACCGCGGTTTTCGCCAGCATGATGAGCATTCGCCGCAGTTCGAGACCCTCGAGCTGCCGGTACATCAGTGCGTAGAGCACGAGGAAGTTGCACGTCGCAACGCATCCGGTGGAGAACGCCAGTCCGCGATGCCCCCAGTGAAGGCGGAACGTGAATATCCAGTTGAACAGCAGATTGAGAGCGACGGCGAGGAAGCTCACCAGCATGGGAGTCTTGCGCCGGTCGAGTGCATAGAACGCGTTCACCAGTACCTTGAGGGCTGCATAGCCCGCGAGGCCGATGGCATAGAAGCGAAGCGCACCGCCCGCTTGCGCCGCCTCGAGAGCGTCGAATCTACCATGCTGGTACAACACGGAAATGATGGGCTCGGCCAGCATCATGAGGCCGATGGTCGAAGGCACGGTCAGCAGGAACATCAATCGCAGTGCGCGGGCGAGTTCCGTACGAAAACCGGTCATCTGGCCCGCAACGACCAGTCTCGACAGCAGCGGCAGCGTCACCGTGCCGAGCGCGACGCCGAACAGGCCGAGCGGCAGCTGCATCAGCCGGAACGCGATCGATAGCCAGAAAATCGCCCCGTCGCCGAGCCGCGACGCGAATATCGAGTTGACCAGGACGTTGAACTGGGTCGTGCTGGCCGCGATCACCGACGGCCCCATCAGCAGCAATATCGCGCTGACGCCCTCGTCGCGCCAGCGAAAGTCCGGGCGGTACCGGTAACCGAGCCGGCCCAGGGACGGCAGCTGCACGGCAAACTGCAAGGCCCCGCCGATCAGAGTTCCGATGGCGAGCCCGATCAGCGCGCGCGGCCCGAAATGCGGGTCGAACCAGGCGCCCAAGGCCACGCCGCCGACGATGGACCCGATGTTGAAGAAGCTCGACGCCATGGCGGGCATGCCGAAGATGCTCTTCGCGTTCAACATGCCCATCACGAGCGCGGCCATGGACACCATGACGATGAACGGGAACATGATGCGCGTAAGCTGCGCGGTCAACGCCGCCTTTTGCGGATCGAACCCCGGCGCCAGCACTCCGACCAGTTGCGGCGAGAACACCATGCCGAGGACGCAGATGGAGCCGAGCACGGTCAGCGTGAGCGTCGCCACCTTGTTGGCGAGCCTCCACGCGGCGGCGTCGTTGCGACGCGCGATGGTCTTGCTGAAGGTCGTGACGAACGCGGTGGACAGCGCGCCCTCCGCGAAGAGGTCGCGCAGCAGATTCGGAATGCGGAACGCGGCCGTGAAGGCGTCCATCATGCCGCCGCCGCCGAACAGGGCGGCGCAGACCTGCTCGCGGACGAGGCCCAGCAGGCGGCTGCTCATCACCGCCAGTCCAATGATGCCGGCCGCCTTCGTATTCAGCTTTTCCGTCGCGTCGGAGGCGTGTTTCGGGCCGGTGCCGGAGCTCATGAGCGCTTGACCTCAAAAGGCTGCCTAGTCTACAGCGTCCACGAGTCGGCGCCGCGGCCTCGGAGCCGCTGGCACCCCGGGGCCGGATGATGGTAAGAAGCGGTTCACGGCGCCACGGCGCGAGGCAGACCGGCGTGACTCAGCACTTCGTTCCCGACAAAGAGCCGGAGGACCCCCCTCCTCCCAACCCCAATCACTCCACCGCGATCGGATTCGCAGTGGTGGCATTGCTCGTCATCCTCGGCCTGTACCTCACGCATGAGCTCCGCAACATGTCGAAGATCCAGGATTGCGCGATGCAGGGCCGCGGCAATTGTGCGCCCATTGATACGAGCCCGTAACTGATGGCCGCCCGCAAAGTCGGCGGCGGCCCATGTAGGGAGGCGGCTCACCAGATGGCGGGAACCGGTTGCAGGATCATCTGCGGGCTGGCTCCCGGACGGCCGGCGCCGTCGTGGTTCGACCAATGCAGGCGATTCGCATAAGGTTCCGCGGCCGGATCGATATAGGCGGTGATGGTCCCGGCCGCGCCCGGGGCGCCCGGGTGACCGTCGAATCCATCCCGGCCGCTTTGACCCGATAATCCCGGAGGAAACCCCGAGCCTCCCGAGCCGCCCCGCCCGCCCCGGCCGCCGGATCCTCCTGAACCGCCCGGTCCTCCATTGGCATCGACCTCGAGTGCGCCGCCGGCCGGATCCACCAGGAACAGCTGCTCGCGGCCGGAGCCGGTCACTCGTACCTGCAATAGCGGCTGCGGGCCGTTCCTGAGCGTCACCCACACCTGGACGTCCGGCCCCCGCTGGCCGGGCCCACCGTCGCTGCCATCGCTGCCGTTGCCTCCGTCGGTCCCGTTGCCCCCGGGTCCCATGTTGCCGCTGGCGTCCACCGACCCCGATGATCCGTCGCTGCCCGACAATCCGTCGAACCCGCTCGAGCCATGGCTGCCGGGCCGGCCCGAAAAGTCGGCCACGAAGCGCAGATCGTACCGCACGGGGACGTCGAGCTCGGCCGCGATGTCGGGATGGCCGATCGGTACGATTCGCAGATGCGGCAAGAGTCCGTCGCTGAGTCGCGGGTCTGCCGGCAGCGAGACCACGCCGTCCTTGGTCACAGAGGCGATGCGGGTCTCGTAGGTGAAGCTGTCGAACAGCACCGTTCCCTGCCCTGCGCCCACCGTGGTCAGCGGCTTGTCGTTCACCGTGGCTGTGATCACGAGCTTCGCGGACATGCCCGGGCCGAGGGCGGGGCCCGGCGACAGCGCCGCGGACAGTGCGGTGACCGGCAGCTTGTCCAGGCGCGTCCGCAATCTCAGTCCCACTTCGATGGACTCGCAGCCGCTCGAGCTCACGAGGCAGGCGAACGTCAGCGCGGCGGCCGCCATGTGTCGGGCTCCCGTCAAGTTACCGGGCCTTGGCGGAACCCGGGGCCGGCTGGTAGACGGCGCCGTCCTTCATCACGAATCGCACGTTCTTGAGCACGCCGACGTCGACGAGCGGATCTCCGTCGACCGCAATGATGTCGGCACGGGCTCCGGCGGCAACCACGCCCAGTTCGCCCTCCTGGCCCAGCAATTGCGCCGCCCGCAACGTCGCCGATTGAATCGCCTGCATCGGCGTCATGCCGAACTCCACTTCACGCACGAATTCCTGGGCGATGGGTTGCGACCAGTCGAATCCCCCGACATCGGTTCCAAACGCCATCTTGACGCCGGCGCGCAGAGCCTTGGCGAACGACACGCCGTGCACGGCGACGCGCTTTCGATCGCGCTTTCCGGAATCCGTGTCGGGGGGATCCCAGTCGGTGTAGTAAACCTGCAGCGTCGGGACGTACCAAGTGCCCTGCCTCACCATCTGGCCGATCTGCGCGTCGGTGATCTCCAGCCCGTGCTCGATAGAATCGCACCCACCGTCGAGCGCGCGCTGCAGTCCCGGACCGTTGTAGGCGTGACAGGCGACCTTCCTGCCCCAGCCATGGGTCTCATCGACGATGGCCTTCAATTCCTCCAGCGTGAGGGTCGGCTGCGAGACCAGATTGCCCTTGGCGTCGAGCCACGACCGGTGGGTCATGTACACCTTGATCCAATCCGCGCCGTGATCGAGCTGTTCACGCGCCGCCTTGCGGGCCTCGATGGGTCCGTCGATCAGTTGGGAACCCTTCGGTAGGGTGATCTCGGGTGCATACCCCTCGAGCGGGTAACCGCCCGTGGAGGAAATCGAAACCGTCGAGATCCACATGCGCGGGCCGGGGACGATCCCTTCGTTGATGGCCCGCTTGACGCCGACGTCGCCGTATCCCGCTCCTTCGGTCTCCATATCGCGAATGGCGGTGAATCCCTGGTCGAGCGCGCGCCGCGCGGCGACGAGAGCGCGGGCGACCCGGTATGAGGCCGGGTATTTGAGGAGTTGCACGTCATAACCGCCGGCGCTCGGATCTTCGCCCTGCAGGAAGATGTGCGTATGGGTGTCGATGAGCCCGGGGAGCACCGTGAGCGATCCGAGGTCGATCACGTCCGCGCCCTCGGGCGCGGGCCGGGAGCCGGTCTCGAGGACGTCGAGAATTCGATTTCCGCGGATCACGATGTCGACGTGACGGCGGACCTTGGGCGAGGCCCCGTCGATGAGCGAGCGCGCCCGCAGGACCGTGACGTGGGCGGCCACGGTGGCATCTTGCTGCGCGGCCGCGGTGCCTGCGAACGCAAGCGCCAGCGTCAGTGCCGCCAACGCGATGCCGCCGGTTGCACCGCGAATCACGTCGGCTCAGCCAAATTGAAATCCCGAGATGGCGTTTCCGCCGATGGGTGCGCTGAAGGTGCGCACTCCGGGCTCCTCCGCCGCCGCCCCTGCGGCCACCATCAGCGGAATCAGGTGTTCCTCACGCGGGTGCGATTCACGGCCGCCCGGCGCCGTGCGCCACGCCGCCAGTTTCGCCTCGCGGGCGGCCGGATCGCGGACGGCTTCGGTCAGCCACGCATCGAACGAGGCGGCCGTGGCCGCGCCGCCGCCGGAGAACATCGCGGCCAGATTGTGGTAGCTCATGCCGCTCCCGACGATGAGCACGCCCTGCGAGCGCAGCGGCGCGAGAGCCCGGCCGAGCTGCAAATGCAGACCGGGGTCGAGACTCTTCTGCAGCGACATCTGCAGGATGGGAACGTCCGCATCGGGGTAGATCAGCAGGAAGGGCACGAAGACCCCATGATCCAGTCCGCGCTTGGAGTCGACCGCGGAATCGAACCCGGCATCTGCGAGCAGCTCGCCTACGCGCGCCGCAAGACCGGGCGCGCCCGCGACCGGATAGCGCAAGCGGTACGTGTGCGCCGGGAACCCGTAGTAATCGAACAGCAGCCCCGGCCGCTCGGCGGTATTGAGCGTCGGAAGCGGCGCCTCCCAGTGGCCGGAAATCACCAGCACCGCTTTCGGGCGGGTGCCGAGCGCGGCCCCGATGCCGCGCAGGTAGGCCGCCAGGCCATCCCACATGTGCGGGTCCGACGCCGGCGGGTCCATGAAAAAGCAGGGACCCCCGCCATGGGGAATGTACAACGTCGGCAGTTTCGTTACGGCGTTCACGAATCTGAGTAATCTACGTGAGCCGCCTTGGCAGGGGAAGGGCGCGGGTGCTGGCCGCGCCGCCCGGGAGCATCAATCGCGCAAGCCGCCGCTCACGCCTTCGAGTTCAAGGCCCCGCCCACCGTCGGGATCGAAGAAGCCCCCGCGCTCTGAACGTTTTGCAAGAGGTTGGACAGAAAGCCCTGGAGCGACGCATTCGAAGTGGATGCGGCCGCCGCGCTCGAGCCCGCCGAGCCGCTCGACGCGCCGATCAGACCGCTGAAGGCCGATTCGAGATTCGCGACTTGCGGCGAGGATCCGCCCGTCCGGAGCTGTTGAATCAGCGATTGCAGCGACGACGGGAGGCTTCCCGCGTACTGGCCGGCGCCGGCGCCCGACCCGGTCGCCGTGCCGCTCGCAACCGCGCCGCCGGCCCCGGGGGAGCCCAAGCCGTCGGCTTTGAGGGCCTGAAACAGCGAGTAAAGGAAACTCTGAACCTGCTGGGCCGGCGACGATGCGGTTGCGGCGTTCGTGCCCGCCGCGGCGCTCGTGCCCGCCGCGCCCGTGGAACCGGCGGCACCCGACGTGCCTGAAATCCCGGCAGGGGACGCCGCCGCGGTGGGTAGCCCGACCACCTGCTCGACGGATTGCAACAAGCTGCCGAACAGGCTCACGGTGGAGGCCGGCTGCGAGGGACCGCCGCCCGCTGGGCTGGCGGAATTGACGGCGCGCTTCGTGTGATTGAACAAACTGCCGAGCGGTGATGCGGTTGCCGCGCTTGCAATCATTGACATGGTATTTCCTCTTTAAAGAATCATCATCTACTGGGGTTGCCTTGGACGTCTGCGTGCGGCGGCACGAGCGGCAAGAAATTGCCGCCGGCCGCCGCTGTGATGGCCGCCCGTTGCCGCCCCTCGGCATCTCAAGACCCGCGCGAAATGTCGATTTCCGCTTTCATATTGGGCGTTCATGGCCACGCTGCACCTCGATCCGATTTACCCTGCGCTCTCGTCACTGCCTTGCCGTTGAAATTTGCAGGATTCATGCCAGGATCTGGAATGGCCACTGCGTTCGAACCCGCCGCCCGCTCCCTGCGCCGCCGGCAAGCGCTGACCGTGCTGCTATTGTTTGGCGGGTACGGGTCCCTGTATTTCTGCAGGGCCGATCTCTCGGTCGCGAACCCCCTCCTCATCGACGAGCTGGCGGCCCATGGGATCAGCCACGCCGATGCGGTGATCCGCTTAGGATCGATGACCTCGTTCGGCGTGCTCGCCTACGCGCTCGGCAAGCTGTTCCTCACGGGATTGGGGGATCTGTGGGGCGGCCGGATGAACTTCCTGATCGGCCTCGGCGGCGCCACCGTGTTCACGCTGATGTTCGCCACGGGGTCGTTCCTGCCGGTGTTCACGATCGCCTGGATCGGCAATCGGTTGACCCAGTCCATCGCATGGGCGGGCCTCATCAAGATTTCATCCAAGTGGTTCGACTTCTCCTCCTACGGCACCATCATCGGATTACTGAGCGTCAGCTATCTCGTCGGCGATGCGGCCGCGCGCCAATGGATGGGGGTTCTGATCGGACACGGCGCCGGCTGGCGCGCGGTGTTCTATCTGGCCGCCGCCGCCGCCGGGTTCATGTTCGTCGCCAATCTGGCGCTGCTGCGCGAGTCGCGCCGCGCCCTCGGCTTCGCAGAGGCCAGGACCAACCCCCTGAATTTGTTCTCGGAGTCCGAATCGCCGCCGAACTCGCTGCGCGCCCTGCTGGTCCCGCTGCTGCGCAGCCGCTCCTTCGTGCTGGTTTGCCTGCTCTCGCTCGGATGCACGATAATTCGTGAGACCTTCAACACCTGGACGCCGGTCTATTTGCGCGATTATCTGGGATATAGCGTGGGCAACGCCGCCGGCATGAGCGCGGTGTTTCCCGCCGTGGGCGCGGCCTCGGTCATCGCCACCGGCTGGCTCAGCGACCGTCTGGGCGGCAACGGCCGCTCCCTGATACTGTTGGTGGGCCTGAGCGCCACCGTGGCGGCGCTCCTGGCGCTGACCACCGTGCATTCGCGCTCCGATGGATCGATGCTGCCGCTGATCGCCGTCGGCACGATCGCGTTCTGTTTGCTGGGACCCTACTCGTACCTGGGCGGCGCATTCGCGGCGGATTTCGGCGGCAAGCAGGCCTCCGCCGCTTCCTCCGGAATCATCGACGGTACCGGCTACCTCGGAGCCGTGCTCGCCGGCGACAGCGTGGCCCGGGTTTCGGTCGCATTCGGATGGCAGGGCGTGTTCGTGTCGCTGGCGGCGGTGGGCGCTTTGTCGGCGATGGGCGCGGGCTATCTGTTCGTGCTCGGTGGGCGCGCGGCGAAGGGCGCAGCGCCATGAGCGGCTCACCAGCGCTCGTGCGCCTGTCGACGAGTCCGCTGCGGCTGACCTTGGAATGGTCGGACGGCGCCGTCGCCGAGTTTGCCGCCGTCTGGCTGCGCGACAATCTGCCGCAGGATCGCGATTCTCACAGCGGCCAGCGGCTCATCGACGTGGTCGATCTTCCAGCCGAGCCGCGCATACGCGGTGCAACGATCGTGGACGGCTCGCTGCGCGTCGATTGGGAGGGCGAGGCCGCACCCGGTGTATTCGATCTGGGTTGGCTGGCGCAGCGGTCGGCGCGCTCCGCAGACCTCCCCGAAGGCGTCCGCCCGTGGCTCGAGGCGCACCGCGACTTTGCGCTCGCCCGCTTCGATGAGCTGCACCAGGATGCCGATGCGAGGCTTCGCTGGCTCACGGGATTGCTGCAGTCCGGTATCGCCTTCATGAGCGGTCTGCCCGCGACGCCGGAGGCGATCCTTCAAGCCGTGGCCATGGTGGGCCGCGTCTTGGAGACCAACTACGGCCGGGTCTTCGATGTCCGTGCGGTGCCTTCACCGGAGAATCTGGCTTATTCCGACCTGGGGCTCGGCCTGCACACCGACAATCCATACCGGGATCCCGTACCGGGATTTCAGGCGCTGCACGTGCTGCTCGCCTCGCCGGACGACGGCGAGAGCTTGTTCGCCGACGGCATCGCCCTGGGCGAACACCTGCGCGCCGTCGACCGCCCGGCGTTTGACATGCTGACGCGCACGCCCGTGCCCTTCCTGTACCGCTCCAAGGACGCCGACCTCTACGCCGAGCGGCCGCTCATTCAGCTGGACTGCCGGGGTGCCATCGCCGCCGTGCACTACAATAGCCGTTCCATCGCGCCGCTTCGCCCCACGGTGGGCACGGAGCAGTTTTATGCCGCATACCGCCGTTTTGCGGGCCTCCTGCGCGATCCGAAGTATCAGCTGAAGGTCCGGCTCACGGACGGCGAGCTGGTGCTGTTCGACAACCAGCGCATATTGCACGGCCGCACCGCGTTCTCGTCATCGCGGCACGCCCGCCACCTTCGCGGTTGCTATCTCACCCGCGACAGCGTCCACTCACAAGCGGCGCTCCTGCGCCGCGGCACTAGACGGGAGACCCCTTGAACATCGCCGACGAGATATTCTCGATATTCGCGAGCCGCGGCGCCGGCGCTTATTTCGGCGAGCGCGTCTCCATGATCGAACACGCGCTGCAGGCGGCGCATTTCGCGCAGGCGACGGGGAGCACGCGGCCCCTCGTCGTCGCGGCGCTGCTGCACGATATCGGCCATTTGGTCGTCCCGGTTCCCGACGATCTCGCGGATTGGACCGAAGACGCCCGGCACGAGGAGGTCGGCGCGGCCTGGCTGGCGGGGCGGTTCCCCGCCGGCGTGGTCGAGCCGGTGCGCCTGCACGTGCCGGCCAAGCGCTATCTGTGCGCGGTCGATGCACACTACCTCTCCCAGCTGAGCCCCGCCTCGGTCGCCACGCTGAAGCTGCAGGGCGGCCCGATGTGCGGGGCCGAGGTGGCGCGCTTCGAAACGCAACGCCACTGGCGGGACGCGGTCGAGGTGAGGCGGTGCGACGACCGGGGCAAGGTTCCGGGGCTGGCGACGCCGGGCCTCGAGGACTATCGCGGCTGGATCGAGGAGCTGGCGGCCGGCGGCGCCTCGCCGCTGTCCCGGGCGCCGAATTGACAAGATTCGACAGAATCTTGCCAATTGACCAAATGCTGTCAAAATCTGGCCCGTGAACACCGCCCCCAAGGATCCGTGGCACTTCGCCCGCCCTGAACTCGCAAAGGCGTACCTCGACGGCTTCGATCTCGGACTGACGTCCGCTCGAGGGATCTTCGCGCGCAGGCGGATGGGCAAGAGCGAATTCCTGAAGCACGACCTGCTGCCGGCGGCGCTGCGGGCCGGATTCCTCGCCGCCTATACGAATCTGTGGGACGCCGCCGACCACCCCGGCGAGGCGCTGGCGAGCGCCATCCTGCTCGCCACCCGACCCAAGGGCCTGCGCCGGTTCTGGCGTGACTTGAATGCGCCCATCACCAAGCTCACCGGCGGCGGCAAGCTGCCCGGCGGCATCGAAGGATCGGTCGAGCTCGAGCTTGCCGAGAAGGAAAAGATCGCCGTGCCCGCCGTTCAGGCGGCGCTGCAGGCCGCCGACAGGACGAAGAAGCGCCTCGTGCTGGTCATCGACGAAGCGCAGGTACTGGCCGCGCCGGAGCATCTCGCGCTCAGCCGGGCCCTGCGCGCCGGGCTGGACATCCGCAAACCGGGGATCAAGGTGCTGTTCGCCGGGTCCTCGGAGGCCGCGCTGCGCGACATGTTCTCCCGCGCGGCGGCTCCCTTCTACAACTGGGCGCCGGTCGAGCCGTTTCCGTTGTTGGGCCGGGAATTCGTCGCCGCCATGGTCAAGCAGCTCGCCAAGGTGGCCAGGCATCCGCTGAAGCTCGACGACGCTCTAAAGGCCTACGCCGCGCTCAAGGAGACTCCGGAATTCTTCCGCTGGTACATCGAGCGCTACGTGTTGTACCAATCCCAGGGCCCGGATCAGGCGCTCGCCTACACCAAGGCGCGGGTGCACGACGAAACCGGTTATGCCAAGAGCTGGAAGGAGCTGAGCCGCCCCGATCGCGCCGTCCTCCTGTTGGCGGCGCGCGGCGTGCAGGATCTCTACGGCGCCGGCGCACTGAAACAACTGCGGCAAATGCTCGCCTCCGACGAGGTCACGGTCAACCTACCGCGGGCCTCCCTGCGCCGGCTGACCGGCCCCAAGCTGCAGCTCATGGCGCGCGTCGACCACGGCACCTACCGCTTCGAGGATCCCGAATTCCAGGCCTGGGCGGCCGCGCGTCGCACCGTCGACTGATCCCGCGCAGCGGATGCGCCAGGCGGCTTCGCCTGCGGCCGCGGCGCGCCGCCGCTCCCGCCACGCGGCCATCGCGAGCAGAACCAGCGCCCCGCCAACCACGGGATAGTTTCCGCACCGCGCATAGGGCGTGAGGCCGGTCATCGGCACGACATCGGCGCGCAGCACGCCCTCGCGGAACTGCGGCAGCTGCGCCACGACCTTGCCGTGCGGAGCGATGACGGCCGTGACGCCGTCGTTCGTCGCGCGAATCAGGAATCGCCCGGCCTCGATGGCGCGCAGCCGGGATATCTGCAGGTGCTCGTGCGGCGCGGTCGAATTCCCGAACCAGGCATTGTTGGTGACGTTGATCAGGAGCGTCGCCTCGCGCAGAACCCGAAGCTGGGCGCTGCCGAAGGCATCCTCGTAGCAGATGGTGAGCCCGAGTTTCTGCCCAGCGGCGGTCAGGGTGGGCTGGTTGTCGGGGCCCGCCGAGAAATCCACGGAGGGAAGACTCATGAGCCGCATCCAGGAGCGAATGAACGGGGGTACGGGAAAATACTCGCCGAAGGGCACCAGGTGACGCTTGTAGTACCATCCCCCGCCGGCATCGCTCAGCACCCGGATGCCGTTGAAATACTGCATGGTGTCCGGCAGATAGTCGACGAGCCCGATGGCGAAGTCCGCTCCATGAGCGTGTCCTGCGGCGCGAAGGTCCTCTAGGTAGTCCGGGATTTCCGGCGCCAGGACGGGCAGCGCCGATTCCGGCCACACGATCGAGCCGCGCTCCCCAGGCGCCGTTGGTCAAGCGCGCATAGCGGGCCAGGGTCTCGTCGCGGTTGTCGAGCTGCCACTTCTGGTCCTGCGACACCGCGCCTTGTACGACGGCGACGGCGAACGGAACGCCGCTCGGCCGGGTCCAATCGTGACGCGATCAGGAACATCGGCGCGACCACGATCACGGCGAACGCCGCCGGAGCGCGCCAGCGCCGGCGGGCCGGCAGCGCGGGCGTGGCCAGGACGCTGAGCGCGGAGGCGGCGTATGCGGCGGCCCACGTCACCCCGTAGACTCCGAGCAAGGGCGCCCAGCCCGACGAGGGGCGAATCGACGAACGCATAGCCCAGCGACAACCAGGGAAAGCCGCTGAGCGCCCACCCGCGCAACCATTCGAGCAGCACCCATAGTGCGGGCAGCGCCAGCCAGTCGCGCGCCGCGCCGCTGTGCGGCCAGTACCGGTTCGCGAGATAGCACAGCGCCGCCGGATAGGCGGACAACATCGCAATCAGACAGCCCTGCAACACGGCGGTGAGCCACAGACGGCACCAGTCCGAACACGTGCAGGCAGGTATACAGCCAATAGGTGCCGACGCCGAACAGGCCTGCGCCGAACGCCGCGCCCAGACGCGCCGCGCGGCGCGGCGGCTGCCCGCGAATCAGCGCAAACAGCGCGGCCGGCGCGAGCACGCCCAACGGCCACCAGCCGAAGGGCGCGAACGCCAGGTTGAGCACGGCGCCGGCCGCGACGGCGCCGGCCGCTCTCCACGCGGCCTGCCGCCGCCGGGGCCGCTGCGGAGCGCGCCGAATGCGCGGTTCAAGGAGCCGGCTCGTCGGCGGCCGGCGGCTCGATGTCGGAAGGAGTGATCACGCGCAAGCAGATCGATGCGGCGCCGGTCCGCGCGCAGTACGCGGAATTCCAGATCGCCGACTCGAATGGTCTCGCCGCGGCGCGGCAGGCGTCCGAATTCCTGCATCAGCAATCCGCCGATGGTGTCGTATTCCTCGTCGGAAAACGCGGTGCCGAAATAGTCGTTGAAGTCGGCGATGGGCGTGAGCGCCCGCACCGTGAATTCGCGCTCGCTTTCCCGCCGCACATTCTGGTCGTCCTCGACGTCGTGCTCGTCGTCGATCTCGCCGACGATTTGCTCGATGACGTCCTCGATCGTCACCAGGCCGCACACGCCGCCGTACTCGTCCACCACCAGCGCGATGTGGTTGTGGCTCCGGCGAAACTCCTTCAACAGCACATTGAGCCGCTTGCTCTCCGGCACGAAGACCACCGGGCGCATGTACTCGCGAATCTCGAAGGCTTCATCGCCGGCGGCATGCAGCCGCAGCAGGTCCTTCGCCAGCAGAATGCCCAAGATCTGGTCGCGGTCCTCGCCGATGACGGGAAAGCGCGAATGGCCGGACTCGATCACTGTCTCGACCAGCTTGTCCGGCGGGGCATCGCGCTCGACGAACACCATCTGGGAGCGCGGGACCATGATGTCCCGCACCTGCATGTCGGCGACGGCCAGCACGCCCTCGAGCATGACCAGCGCATCGCCGTCGAACAGTCCGCGGGCGCTGGCCTCGCGCAGGTTCTCGATGAGCTCGGCCAGATCGCGCGGCTCGCCCGACATCGACTGCGTTATGCGTTTCAGCCATCGCCCGGTGCTTCCACTGCTTTGATCAGACATGGCCGCAGGATACTCGATCACGCGTAAGGGTCTGAAAATCCAAGCCGATCAAGGATTTGAACCTCCTTTGCGCTCATCTTCCGGGCCTCCGCCGGCCGCTCGTGGTCGAATCCGAGGAGATGCAGCACCCCATGGACGGTCAGGTGGGCCCAATGGGCCTCCCGCGATTTGGCCGCACGCCTGGCCTCGCGGGCCACCACCCCGGCGCAGATCACCAGTTCGCCCAGGTAGTTCCGGCCGTCGGGACTCGGGCCGGCTCCTCCGAAGGACAGCACATTGGTGGGCTTGTCCTTGTGCCGGTAGCGCGCGTTCAAGTTGCGGCTGCGCGCCGCGCCCACCACCCGCACCGACACCACGCCGGCACGGCGCAGATTTCCCAATGCGGCGCGCACCCAGGCTTCGAACAGGCTGCGCGGCGGCACCCAGGGGCGGCGGGCGGCGTAGCTCACATCGACTTCGATCTTCCCGCCCATGCCTCAGGCGCCGTCGTCGGGTGTGCTCGCTTCATAGGCCTGCACGATCCGTTGCACCAGCGGATGGCGCACCACGTCGCGCGACGTGAACATGGTGAAGGCGATGCCGCGCACGCCGCGCAGGATGTCGATCACGGTGCGAAGGCCCGACTGTTTGGCGACCGGAAGATCGACCTGAGTGATGTCGCCCGTGACCACCGCCTTCGAACCGAAGCCGATGCGCGTGAGGAACATCTTCATCTGCTCGTTCGTGGTGTTCTGCGCCTCGTCGAGAATGACGAACGAATCGTTCAGCGAGCGGCCGCGCATGAAGGCCAGCGGGGCCACTTCGATGACGTTGCGCTCGATCAGCTTCGCCACGCGCTCGAAGCCCATCATTTCGTACAAGGCATCGTACATCGGCCGAAGATACGGATCGACCTTCTGCGACAAGTCCCCCGGGAGGAACCCCAGCCGCTCGCCCGCCTCGACGGCCGGGCGCACCAGGATGATCCGGCGTACGCTCTCCGCCTGCAGCGCTTCGACGGCGCAGGCCACCGCCAGATAGGTCTTTCCCGTGCCGGCGGGACCTATGCCGAACGTCAGGTCGTGGCCGCGGACATTGTTCAGATACTCCGTCTGATTGTGCCCCCGCGCCCGGATCGCCCCGCGCATCGTGCGCACCTTCAACTCGTCGGACGGCGAGCCCGTGACCGCAGCCGATCCGCCCGAGTCCGGGCCGCCGCCGGGATTCGCGCGCCCCTCCATGCCGAGCTCCTGCAGCGCGATGTGCACGCGCTCGGAATCCACCGGTTCGCGCTGCGCCCGGGTATACAAACCCTGGAGCACGGCCTCCGCGTCCTTGATGGCGGCGGGCGAGCCGATGAGCTGAAAGCGGTTGCCGCGCCGCTTCACCTCGACGCCGAGAGTGGCCTCGATCTGGTGCAGATGCTGATCCAACGGCCCGCACAACTCGACCAGACGGATGTTGTCCGAAGGCTGCAGGACCAACTCCCGCGTCATCGGGACGGAGTTCACGAGAACGCTTCTTCCACGAGACGGCCACGCAGCGAGTTCGGGTTGGCATGCGTGATTTCGACGTCGGCGAAGCGGTTGATGAGCCCCATCGGATCCTCCGCGGGCCCCTCGAAATTGACCCAGCGGTTGTTGTCCGTGCGACCAGCGAGCTGCCGGGGATCGCGTCGCGCCGGCCGCTCCACCAGGACGCGCTGGCGCGTGCCGACCATCCGCCCGGAAATGGCGCGGGCCTGCGCGTTCAAGCGCTGTTGCAGCAATTCGAGCCGGTGCTGCTTCACGGAATGCGGCACCGAATCGGGCAGCGCTGCGGCGGGCGTCCCAGGCCGGCGGCTGTAGATGAAGCTGAACGACTGGTCGAAGCCCACGTCGGCGATCAAGCTCATGGTCGCCTCGAAGTCCTCGTCGGTCTCGCCCGGGAATCCGACGATGATGTCCGTGGAGATGCAGATATTCGGCCGTACCGCGCGCAGCTTGCGGATTCGTTGCTTGTACTCGAGCACCGTATGGCCGCGCTTCATCGCGGCGAGAATCCGGTCGGAGCCGCTTTGCACGGGAAGGTGCAGGTAATCGTTGAGCTTCGGCACGTGCGCATACGCCTCGATCAGGCTGTCGTTGAAATCGAGCGGGTGGGAGGTGGTGAAGCGAATGCGCTCCACGCCGTCGATCGCGGCGACGAAGTGGATCAGGGTCGCAAGGTCCGCGGGCGTGCCGTCCTCCATCGGCCCGGCATAGGCGTTCACGTTCTGGCCCAACAGCGTCACTTCACGCACGCCCTGCCCGCTCAACTGGCGGATCTCGCCCAGCACCTGCTCGAATGGGCGGCTGATCTCCTCGCCACGCGTGTACGGCACAACGCAAAAGCTGCAGTACTTGCTGCAGCCTTCCATGATCGACACGAAGGCGGCGGCGCCGCCCGGCCGCGGCGCCGGTAGCCGGTCGAATTTTTCGATTTCCGGAAAACTGATGTCGATTTGGGAACGGCCCGACCGGCGCAGTTCGCCCAGCATCTGCGGCAACCGGTGCAAGGTTTGGGGGCCGAACACCAGATCCACGAACGGAGCCCGGGCCCGGATGCCCTCGCCCTCCTGGCTCGCCACGCATCCGCCTACGCCGATGACGACCCCGGGCCGCTCCTGCTTCAGCAGCCGCCATTCGCCGAGCAGCGAGAACACCTTCTCCTCAGCCTTTTCGCGGATCGAGCAGGTATTGACCAGCAGGACGTCGGCATCGCCCGGGTTGTCCGTGAGAGTCAGGCCGTTCGCGGCTTCGAGTACGTCGCGCATTTTTGCGGAGTCGTACTCGTTCATCTGGCAACCGAAGGTTTTTATGTATAGGCGACCGGGCATAGGCTCACGAGTGAATGGCCGTTAAGATACTAGCAATTATGGCAATACGCGAAGTTCTGAGAATGGGCGACCCACGGTTGCTGGCCGTGGCCGAACCGGTGCGCGAGTTCGGGACTTCTGACCTTACGCGACTGGTGGCCGATATGCGCGACACCATGCGAGAGCTCAGGGGAGTCGGACTTGCTGCACCGCAAATTGGCCACTCGGTGCGGGTGGTCATTTTTGGCCTGGAGCCGGATACCGGCCATCCCGACTCGCTGGCCATTCCCTTCACGGTGCTCATCAACCCCGAGCTGACCGCCCTGAGCCCGCAGATGGAGGAGGGTTGGGAAGGCTGCCTGTCGGTTCCGGGCATGCGCGGCCTGGTGCCCCGTTACCGCGACCTGCGGTATACGGGGGTCGACGCCGAAGGCCAGCCCATCGACCGTGCCGTGAATGGTTTTCATGCCCGCGTCGTTCAACATGAAGTGGATCACTTGGATGGCATCCTCTATCCGCGAAGAATCCGCGATTTAACCCGCTTCGGGTTCACCGACGTCCTGTTTCCCGGTCAGGATCTCACCGACGATTGACGCGGCGCGAGGCTCTCAGCCCGCATCATCGGGTGCGCCCTCCGGCGCACCGCGCTGCAGGAGGTCGGGAAGCGCGTTCCCAGCCTCCGTGAAGCCCAGTGACACGGAATTCAGGCAATGGCGCTCGCCCGTGGGCGGAGGACCATCGGTGAACACATGGCCCAGGTGACTGCCGCACCGCGCGCAGACCTCCTCTACCCGCACCATGCCGTAACTCGTATCGCGGATGCGCCTGATGTGCGCGGCGCGGTATGGCTCGAAAAAACTCGGCCATCCGGTGCCGGAGTCGAATTTGGCGCTGGAACGGAACAGCGGCAAGCCGCAAAAGCGGCAGGTGTAGACGCCCCCCTTCTTGTTGTCGAGGAACACGCCGCAAAACGCCGCCTCGGTGCCGTGCTCCAGCAATACCCGTCGCTCAGCGCCCGTGAGTCCGGAAGCGATCTGCCGGCGCTGCGCCTCCGTCGGCGGAGTCAGGTCGAAGATGGTCATAGGGACTCCTTGATCCGTTACGAAATAATCCCACCGTCATCGAGTCGTTTTGGCATCGGAATTGCATCCTCATCAACCATGGCCCCGGGTGACATGCTGCACGTTCAATCAGCCGTTCGAGAGAATCAGCTCGGCCGCTTCGAAGCGGCAATCGCGCATGCGGAACTCGCCATCCGTGCCGGGCAGGGCCGCGCCATCCCCTACCTGTGCGCAGCTTATGCCGCGGCTCGCTTGCCGGGCAACGATGGCGGGTTGACCTGGCTAGACCGGGCGCTCGCCATAGAACCGTCGAACTCTTTGGCGCTGAATGCGCGCGCTGCTCTCCTGCGCACCCTGGGCAGGGACGAGGAGGCGGTGGCGGCCTATGCCTCGGCCGTGGACCAGCCGCCGGCCTCGGCGGCGCTGCTGACGGATTTTGCCATCCTGATGCTGGAACTCGGACGCCGAGATGAGGGCGCCCTGATGATCGAACGCGCGCTCATCGCCGATCCGTCGTATGCCGCCGCTTGGTACACGCACGCCGACATGACGACGTTCGGTGCCGGCGACCCCGGCATCGCCGAAATGGAACGCATTCTCGGGGCCGTTGCGGCGCAGGCCGTTCCCGCCGCCGGACGCGACCGCGTGCTGCTTCATTACGCGCTCTCCAAGGCCCACGGCGATGCGGGCAACGCGCGACAGTCCAGGGAACACCTGGATGCCGGCAGCCGGATGAAGCGCGCCGAACTCCATTACGATCCCGCCATCGACGAACGACGCATGGCCGCCACCGCCGCTGCATTCTCCGCCACGAGTTTGCGGCGCCTCCGGGGTCCGGGCGATCCCTCCGATCGGCCGATCTTCATAGTGGGCATGCCGCGTTCCGGCACCACGCTGGTGGAACAGATCCTGGCCTCGCATCCCGAGGTCCAGGCCGGCGGCGAGTCCGCGGCCATCGAGAATCTCACCCTGGAAATCGGCGCCGGCTACCCGGGCGCGGTGCCGGGCCTGCCGCCGGCGCAAATCTCGCAACTCGCGCAACGATATTTGCGCATGAGCAGGCCCGCCGCCCCGGCCGCTCGCACGACGGACAAGATGCCGTACAACTTCCTGCATGTCGGCCTGATCCATGCGCTCCTGCCGAACGCCCGCATCGTGCACTGCATGCGCGACCCGCTGGATACGTGCATTTCCTGTTATTCCAAATTGTTCACGCTCGGCCACGAATACTCCTACGACCTGAGCGAACTCGGACGCTACTACCGCAGCTACGCCGCGCTCATGGATCACTGGCGCTCGGTCATCCCCCCCGACTGTCTGTTGGATGTGCGATACGAAGACCTCGTGGACGACCTCGATGGGCAAGCTCGCCGCCTGGTCGAGTTTTGCCGCCTGCCATGGAGGGACGCCTGCACACGCTTCTATGACACGCGACGCACCGTGCGCACCGCGAGCCTGCACCAAGTGAGGCAACCCATCTACCGCAGCAGCCTGCGGCGCTGGGCGACGTTCGGCGCCGGGCTCGCCTGCTTGCAGGACGCCATCAACGGTGTTGCATAACCGCCACGCGGCATGGATTTAATATCATCCCGCGCCGCTGTTGGCTTATGCTAGCCGCACACGGTCCATAGGCAGCTTCGGGATACCACCCGCGCATCGGCTGTTTATCCAGCCGGTTCGCACCGAACGACAGGATGGCGCCCCAGGGCTGCTTCGACTAGCTCGAAGAAGGGGTGCGCGGATTCGTGCTCGCTCGGTTGACGATGCCTCCGCGCAACAATAGCAACGAACTGAAGTAAATATCGGAGAGCATCATGCAATCATCCATTGGGGAATTTCCTCCGCGTATCCGGCGCGATCGCGACTTCCGACGACGGCTGCGCAACGTCGCCGGTGCGATCGGCTTGGGCGCCGCCCTCGCCAGCGCCACGGCGGTCGGACAACAGGCGGCGAGCGCCGGCCCGACGCCCGAGCTGCAAGAAATCGTCGTCACCGGTTCTTTGATCAAGCGAACCGATACCGAAACGCCGGCTCCGGTGCAGGTGATCACCGCGCAGGACCTGCAGGATTCGGGTTACACCGAAGTCTCCGACGTGCTGCGCAATCTCGCGGCCAACGGGTCAGGAACTTTGAACCAAGGCTTCGGCCAGGCATTCGCCGCCGGCGCCACCGGCATCGCGCTGCGCGGCCTGTCGGTGGGCGACACGCTGACGCTGATCGACAGCGAGCGCATGGTGTCCTATCCGTTGAGCGACGACGGCGAGCGCAGCTTCGTCGACGTGAGCGCCATTCCGTTTAATGCCGTCGACACCATCGAAGTGCTCAAGGACGGCGGATCGGCGCTCTACGGCGCGGACGCCATCGCCGGCGTCGTCAACGTCAAACTGAAGAAATCCTATGTGGGCTCCGAAGTCTCCATGGAGGCCGGGTCCTCCCAGTATGGGGACGGCACGACCGAGCATGGGGCCGGCATCTGGGGAACCGGCGACCTGTCGAGCGACGGCTACAACGTGTACGTCGCGCTCGATTGGCACCACTCGGACAAGATCCTGGGAGCTGATCGCAGCGGCGCGTTCACCACGACCAACTGGTCGGCGCTGCCGGGCGGCGTAAACACCCAGCCGGGATCCACCACCGCCTCCGGCCTCGGTTATCCGGACAGCGTCACGGGGTACCTGGTCAACCCCTACACCGCCTCCGGCACGCCCTACACCTTCCTGCCGGGCTGCGATCAGGCATCGCAAACCGCCAATAAATGCACCTTCGCGTTCCCGGGCGTGCTGCAGTCGCCGACCACGCAGATCAACATCTTGAGCAAGTTCACCAAGGCGCTCGCCGGCGACTGGTCGTTCACGGCCACGGGTTCGGTATTCGACTCCTCGGCACAGCAGGTCGCGGCCGTGACCTTCGGTCACGCCTTCAACAACACCGGGCAAGAGGCCGGCTCGATCGTGAACATCACCGGCAGTCCCGGCCAGCTGTTCTCGACGGTCGTGTATCCGACGCTCTCTTTGCCCGCGACGTCGCCGCTCAACACGTTCGGGGCCCGTGCGAATCTGGTCTACAGCTTCCCCGATGTCGGCCCGTACCAGATCGCCGTCGACACACTGACCTATCGGCTGTTCGGCGATCTGAAGGGCAGTGCCGGCGGCTGGGACATCGACGGCCAGGTGGGCGTGATGTATGCCAGCATGACCGAGAAGATCTTCGGCAGCATCTATCCCGGGCTGGCGCAGGAAGCCCTCAATAACGGGAGCTACGTTCCCGGCGTGAGCACCAACGGGCAGGCGCTGTTCGCGCCCGAGACCTCCGATCACCCGTCGAGTTCCGAGGGCGTCGTCGACGTGCATGCGTCGCGGGAACTGTTCCAGATGCCGGGCGGCCCCGCCTCCATCGCTGTGGGCGGCCAGTACATCCACAAGGCGCTGAACGCGACGGACCCGCCAAGCGTGGTATCCGGCGCGCAGGAAGGGGTCATCTTCTACTCGGTGGGATCGCAGGACGATGCGGCAGGCTTCGTCGAACTCGGTGGCAAGCCGATCAAGCAGTTGGAAGTCACCCTCGACGGACGCTACGACCACTACGACACCTACGGCGGTTCGGCGACGCCGAAGATCGGATTGAAATTCACGCCCATCGACGAGTTCGCGATTCGCGGCACTTGGGGCAAGGGCTTCCGCGCGCCCTCCATTGCCGAATCCGGTACCGCAGGGCTCGCGTTCGGCCAGGGCAACACCTACGACCCGGCGCTCTGCCCGGGCGGGGTGCCGAACGTCAAGGGCACGTTCAACGCCCTATGCTCCTATCCGGCGGTGGGCGTCGCGGCGGCCAATCCGGACCTCAAGGCCGTCAAGTCCACCAATGCAACGTTCGGCGTCATTTTCGAGCCGCTCAAGCAGTTCAATGCCTCGGTGGATTGGTACTACATCGATCTGAAGAACGACATCATCTCGGCCTCCTCGGCCGGCGGCTTCTATGTCGATTCCATCGAACTGGTCCGCGGGCCGTCGGCGACGCTGCCGGTGTGCACCGCGACCGTGGCCACGGGCACCTGCCCGACGGCCAACGTGGTCACGCCGGTGGGATACCCCGCCTACACACTCATTCCATACGTCAACGCGGGCGAGACCAAGACCTCGGGTTACGACCTCGACCTGCGCAGCCAATTCGATATCGGCGATTTCGGCAGACTGCGGGGCCAGTTCAACTACACCTATATTGCCCAATATGAACTCGTGGCCGCCGGCAGCCTCTTCGATCTGGCGGGCACGCACGGACCGTCGACGATATCGGGCGACACCGGCAACCCGAGAAGCCGGGCGACGGCCTCCCTCACTTGGGAGGAGGGACCGTTCTCGAGCACGCTCTCGGTCAACTATCAGAGCGCCTTCTCGATCACCGACCCGACGATCGGCGCCAACACCTGTCTGGAAGCGTTGAAGGGCCGCTCCCCCTCCGCGTACGGCTCCGCGATTTCCACGACGGTCACGACGCTCCCGAGCCAATGGTACCCGTACTGCGCCGTGCAGCACTTCACCGATGTCAATCTTTACGCGAGCTACAATGTTTCAGACCGCTTCCAGGTGCATGGGTCGATCACCAATCTGTTTGGGTCGCAGCCCCCGGTGGATCTGCAGACCTACGGTGGCGGTGCTGAACTCGCGTACTCGACCCTGGATCAAGACGGCGCGGTCGGCCGGTTCTTCCTGATTGGCGCGACATATAAATTCTTATGACGCCGCAGTCGCCGAATTGACCGGCCGGTTGCTGCCGGTCAAACCGAAATCGGCCCCTTCGGGGGCCGATTTTTTGGCGCGCGGGCGGCCCCGGGTTGGGCCGGACGCTAGAACGGGATGTCGTCGTCGAAGTCCTCTTTGCCCCCGGCGGGCGCGGGCGTCTGATCGTATTCGTCCCGCGGAGGCGTGCCGGCGCTCGAGCCGCCGCGCTCACCGCCGCCCGTGCCGCCACCGCGGCCGCCCAGCATCTGCATGTTGTCGGCGACGATTTCGGTGGTGAAGCGGTCGTTTCCCTGCTTGTCCTGCCATTTCCGGGTGCGCAGCTTGCCTTCGATGAACACCTGCGAGCCCTTGCGCAGATACTCGGCCGCTATTTCGCCCAGCCGCCCGAACAGCGCGATGCTGTGCCACTCGGTGCGCTCCTGCTGCGCGCCGGAGGTCTTGTCCTTCCAGGATTCGCTGGTCGCAATGCGGATGTTGGTCACCGTCATGCCGCTCGGCATCGAACGGGTCTCGGGATCCGCACCAAGATTACCGACCAGTATGACCTTGTTGACTCCACGCGCCATGACCTGCCCCTCCATATCCTTCCATGTCACATATTGTACACGCCGGGGGACGCCCCGAAGCGCCATCCCGCGGCCCAATGCCCCGCGGGTTCACCGAGAAATGCGCCGGGATTGCCCCGGTCCGGCTCCGCGCCGGGGTCACCCGCTCGCCGTGGGCCCAAGGGTCTTGACTCCGGGCGTATAGTATCTGGTTACATGCAAAATATACGCATCCGGGGCGCCCGGACCCACAACCTCAAGAATATCGATCTCGATCTGCCGCGAGATCGGCTGATCGTCCTGACCGGGTTGTCGGGTTCGGGCAAATCCTCGCTCGCCTTCGACACCATCTACGCCGAAGGCCAGCGCCGCTATGTCGAGTCCTTGTCGACCTACGCGCGCCAATTCCTCTCGATGATGGAGAAGCCGGACATCGATACCATCGAAGGGCTGTCCCCGGCCATTTCCATCGAGCAAAAATCCACCTCGCACAACCCGCGCTCGACCGTGGGCACGGTCACCGAGATCTACGATTACATCCGCCTCCTGTATGCCCGCGCGGGGACGCCCCGCTGCCCCGATCATCAGATCGACCTGGCCGCCCAGACCGTGAGCCAGATGGTCGATGCCGTGCTCCAACACCCCGAGGGCACGGCGATGATGATGCTTGCGCCCGCCATCGCGGAGCGCAAGGGAGAGCACGCGGAGCTGATCGAGGAACTGCAGGCTTCGGGATTCGTGCGCGCGCGCATCGACGGCGCCGTGGTGGAACTCGATCAGGCGCCGAAGCTCGACGTCCGCCGCAAGCACACCGTCGAAGCCGTGGTGGACCGATTCAAGGTGCGGCCGGACCTGGGCCAGCGCCTGGCGGAGTCCTTCGAAACCGCGCTGCGGGTGGGCCAGGGAGTCGCGAAGGTGGCGTTCATGGACGCCGCAGCCACCGAACTCGTCTTCTCCAACAAGTTTGCCTGCCCCGTGTGCAACTACTCGCTGACGGAACTCGAACCGCGGCTGTTTTCGTTCAACAGCCCCTTCGGCGCCTGCCCCACCTGCGACGGCCTGGGTACGCAGGAGTTCTTCGATCCCGACAAAATCGTCGCCAATCCGCATTTGTCGCTCGCAGGCGGGGCCGTGCGCGGCTGGGACCGGCGCAATGCCTACTATTTCCAGCTCATCCAGTCGCTGGCGCGGCACGCCCGCTTCGACATCGAGGCGCCGTTCGAAAACCTGCCCGACCACATCAGGAATCTGGTGCTGTTCGGCAGCGCCGGCGAGCAGATCGAATTCAAG
This sequence comes from uncultured Gammaproteobacteria bacterium, assembly GCA_963707765.1. GTDB lineage: Bacteria > Pseudomonadota > Gammaproteobacteria > Steroidobacterales > Steroidobacteraceae > Bog-1198. Next base: position 920,329 of record CAVPQZ010000004.1, read on the forward strand.
TACCTCGACGGCAAGGGCGGAACGCTCAAGCGCAAGCACGCCTTCGAGGGGATCGTCCACAATCTCGAAAGACGCTACAAGGAGACGGAGTCGGCGACCGTTCGGGAGGAACTGGCGAAATACCGCTCCGCCCGGGCCTGCCCTGAGTGCGCCGGAACCCGGCTGAACCGGGCGGCCCGTCACGTCTTCGTGGAAGGCAGGAGCGCGCCGGAAGTCTCGGCGCTTTCGGTCGAGCGCGCCATCGAGTTCTTTGCCCGCTTGACGCTTCCGGGGTGGCGCGGCGAGATCGCCGTCAAGATCGTCAAGGAAATCGGCGACCGGCTGGGATTCCTCGGCAACGTGGGCTTGGGGTACCTCACCTTGAATCGCAGCGCGGACACCCTCTCGGGCGGCGAAGCGCAGCGCATTCGGCTGGCGAGCCAGATCGGATCGGGACTGGTGGGCGTCATGTACATCCTGGACGAGCCGTCCATCGGGCTGCACCAGCGCGACAACCAGCGGCTGCTCGACACCCTGGTCAATTTGCGCAACCTCGGCAACACGGTCATCGTGGTCGAACACGACGAGGACGCCATTCGGCAGGCCGACCACGTCGTGGATCTCGGGCCGGGCGCGGGCGTTCACGGCGGCGCCGTCGTGGCGCAGGGCACGCCGGCCGAGGTCATCGCGCATCCCGACTCCATCACCGGCCAGTACTTGAGCGGCCGCAGGCGCATTGCCGTGCCCGCCGTGCGGCGCGCGCCGGATGCGAAGCGCGTGCTGCGGGTCTCGGGCGCCACCGGCAACAATCTCAAGAACGTCACCGCCGAGTTCCCCCTCGGCTTGATGACCTGCGTGACCGGCGTCTCGGGATCGGGCAAGTCCACGCTGATCAACGACACGCTGTATCGCGGCGTGGCAACGCTCTTGAATCACGCGGCGGCCGGCCCCGCCCACTTCGACCGCATCGAGGGACTGGATTACATCGACCGCGTCATCGAGATCGACCAGACGCCGATCGGCCGCACGCCGCGCTCCAATCCCGCGACCTATACGGGCCTGTTCGCGCCGATCCGCGAAATCTTCGCCGCCGTGCCCGAATCTCGCGCACGGGGCTATGAGGCCGGCCGGTTCAGCTTCAACGTCAAGGGCGGACGCTGCGAGGCCTGCCAGGGCGACGGCGTGATCAAGGTGGAAATGCACTTCCTGGCCGACGTCTACGTGCCCTGCGACGTATGCAAGGGCAAGCGCTACAACCGCGAGACGCTGGAGATCCGCTTCAAGGGAAAAACCATCCAGGAAGTTCTCGACATGACCATCGAGGATGCCCTGCCGTTCTTCTCGGCGGTTCCGACCGTGCAGCCCAAGCTGCAGACGCTGCTCGACGTGGGCCTGTCGTACATCAAATTGGGACAGAGCGCGACCACCCTGTCCGGCGGCGAGGCTCAGCGCGTCAAGCTGTCCCGGGAGCTGTCGAAGCGGGCCACGGGGCGCACGCTGTACATCCTGGATGAGCCCACCACGGGGCTGCATTTCGCCGACATCGCGCAACTCCTGGCCGTTCTGCATCGGCTGCGCGACGAGGGCAACACCATCATCGTCATCGAGCACAACCTGGACGTCATCAAGACCGCGGATTGGGTGGTCGATCTGGGCCCGGAGGGCGGCGACGGCGGCGGCACGATCATCGCGGCCGGCACGCCCGAGGAAATCGCCGCCAACAAGGCCTCCTACACCGGCCGTTACCTCAAGGACACGCTGGCCCGGCAAGCCGCCCAATCCCAGGCGCAGCCTCCGCGGCGCAAGCGTGCGTGAACCCTGCAATTCGCGTAATTTAATGCTTTGCCATCGAGAGCGGCTCGCGTCATGGACCACATCCTCGTGTACTCGGATTCCCTGTCGTGGGGCATCATCCCCGCCACGCGCCGGCGGCTGCCGTTCGAGGAGCGCTGGCCCGGCGTCATGGAACTCGCCCTGACCCGGCCATATCGCCCCGTGCGCGTCATCGAGGACTGCCTGAACGGCCGCCGCACGGTATGGGAGGACCCGTTCAAGCCCGGGCGCAACGGCCTCATCGGACTCGCCCAGCGCATCGAGATCCACTCGCCCCTGGCGCTGGTCATTCTGATGTTGGGCACCAACGACTTTCAATCCATGCATCCGCTCACCGCGCAGCATGCCTCGCAAGGGATCGCCGCCCTCGTGGGAGCCATTCGGCAGGCTCCCATCGAGCCCGGCATGCCGGTTCCGCCGATCCTCATCGTCGCGCCGCCGCCGGTCGACAATCCGCGCGGCCCGATCGCGGCCAAGTTCACCGGCGCGGCGGCGAAATCGGCGGGCCTTGCCGCAGCCTATCAGGCGGCCGCGGCGGAACTGCGTTGCGACTTCTTCGACGCAGGACTGGTCACGCCGGCGAGTGCGATCGACGGCATCCATCTCGATGCCGACCAGCACCAGCGTCTGGGCGGGGCCCTCGCCGCCTTCGTGGCCGGCCTGGCCCACTGGGGATGAGACGCATCGTCGCATCGGCGCTCGCGCGCGGTTCCCTGCCGATCCTCGCCAGACTCGACCCGGAGCGCGCCCACGACTTAGGCTTGGCAGCCCTGCGTCTGATGCAGCCGCTGTGGCCCGCGCCCCGCGTCCCTGGGCGGCTGGCGGTGCGCTGCCTGGGTTTGAATTTCGCACATCCTCTCGGCTTGGCCGCCGGCTTCGACAAGAACGGGGACTATCTCGACGCCCTGGGCGCCGTGGGATTCAGCCACGTCGAATTGGGCACGGTGACGCCGCGTCCGCAGCCGGGGAACCCCAGGCCGCGCATGTTCCGGCTGCCGGCTTGCGGCGGGCTGGTCAACCGCATGGGCTTCAACAACAAGGGCGTCGACCATCTGCTCGGGGCACTGGCGCGCAGCCGCTACCGGGGGATTCGCGGCATCAGCATCGGCAAGAACGCCGACACGCCCATCGAGAGCGCCGAGTCCGATTACGCCGAGTGCCTGCGCAAGGTGTACGCCCATGCCGACTATGTCGCCGTCAACGTCTCCTCGCCCAACACCGCGCGCCTTCGCGAACTGCAGGGACGCGACGGATTGGAGCGCATCGTCGGCACGCTGATCGAGGAACGATCGGCGCTCGAAACCCGCCACGGCCGGCGCGTTCCGTTGCTGGTCAAGATAGCGCCCAATCTCGATGACGAAGCCATCTCGTCGATCGCCGGCGCGCTGCGCACGCTCGGGGTCGACGGCGTCATCGCCACCAATACCTCGAACGATTTGACGAGCCTCGGCGACTGGCCGGAGGCGCATCGTGGAGGCCTGAGCGGGGCGCCCCTGCACCCGCTGTCGATGAGGGTCATTCGCCGGCTGCGCGCGGAGCTGGGGCCGGACTTCCCCATCATCGGCGTGGGCGGAATCGTGAGCGCCGAGGATGCGGTGGCGACGCTCGCCGCCGGCGCCGATCTGATCCAGATCTATACCGGCTTCGCCATCCGAGGGGTTAAGCTGGTGGAGGAAATACTCGGCGCATTGGCCCGGCAGCGCGGCGTCTGAACGCGATGCCGTCGGAACAGGAACGACGAATGATCTCGAACGACGACATCGCCCGGTTCCAGCGCGACGGCGCCCTGTGCATCCGCAAGCTGCTGAGCCCGGACCAGGTGCGGACCCTGCGTGAAGGCATCGACCTGAATCTCGGCGGCTTGAGCCCGCGTGCCAAGCTGGCAAGCGCCGCGAACGACCCGGGCCGGTTCGTCGAGGACTTCTGCAACTGGCAGGATAACCCCCATTACCGGCGCATCATTTTCGAGACCTCCCTCGCCGAGGCTGCCGGCCGGTTGATGGGGAGTTCGATCGCGCGCCTGTATCACGACCACATGCTCACCAAGGAGCCGGGCACGCGCCAGCCCACGCCCTGGCATCAGGATCAGCCGTACTACAACATCGAGGGCCGGCAGAACATCAGCTTCTGGATTCCCGTCGATCCGGTGAGCCGCGAATCCACCCTCGAGTTCGTCGCCGGGTCGCACCTCGGTCCGTGGCTCATGCCCCGCTCGTTCATGGACTCACAGGCCAAGTGGTTCCCTGAGGGCAGTCTCGCCGATCTGCCCGACATCGAAGCGCATCGGGACGACCATCGGATTCTCGGCTGGGAACTCGAACCCGGAGACGTCGTGGGTTTTCACATGCTCACGCTGCACGCCGCCCGGGGTGTGGATGGCGCGCGCCGCCGTCGCGTCTTTTCCGTGCGATTCCTGGGCGACGACATCACCCACGCGCCGCGCCGGTGGCAGACCTCGCCCGATTTTCCCGGTCTCATCGACGAGCTGCCCGAGGGCGCGGCCCTGCATCATCGCCTGTTCCCGGTCGTCTGGCGGGCCTGAGACCCGTGGCGCGCGCGCGATACCGCTAATCGACCGTGAGGCTCACCGTCGACGATTCCGTCGACGAGCCCGCCGTGCCGGACAGCGTCAGCGTCGATCCGCCGGGCGCCGCGGTCGGCGACGCGGTCAGCGTGACGATCGACGCGCCGGACCCGGTCAGGGTCGCGGGGCTCAAACTCGCCGTCACCCCGGCGGGCAGGCCGCCGACGGCCAGCGCGACGGCCGGGCCGGTCGTGCCCGTGAGGGCCGTCTGCACGGTGAATGTTGCGCTGGTCCCACGGGTCACGGTGAGCGCGGTCGCGCCCACGGCGAAGGCAAAGGCGGGTCTGCTCGGACTTCTGACCACCAGCGTCACGACGCCCTTGGCCGTGGCGCTGCCGCTCACCCCCGAGACCGTGATGGAGTAGCTTCCCGCAGCCGTGCCGGCCGCCACGGCGACGCTCAGCGTCACGGTACCCGGCGCGGCCAGGGAATTCGCGCTGAGAGCGGCCGTGACGCCCGGCGGCCCGCTCACCGACAGCGCGACCGGCGCATTGAGGACGCCGTTGGCGGCGAGGGTCAGGCTCATGGCGCCGCCCGCGCCCTGCAGCACGTTCAGCGACGGAGCCGCGCCGGTGATCGAGAAGGTCGCTGCGCCGACGACGAGCGTCACCGTCGTGCTCTTCGTCACCGCGCCGCTGGCGCCGGACAGAACGAGGGGATAGCTGCCGGCGGCGGCACCGGCCGCCACGGTTATCTTCACCGTCGAGGAACCGGCGCCATTGATGAGCGCCGGACTGAAGTTCAATGCGACCCCGCCCGGCTGGCCGGCTGCGCTCAGCGAGACCGGGGCTGCGAATCCGCCCGCGGCCGTTGTCGACAGCGTGAATGTGCCGCTCGCTCCCGGCAGCAAGGACAAACTCCCCGTGCTTGCCGCCAGGGCAAAGCTCGGCGGCGCGGTCACGGTCAGGTTCACCGTGGTGCTGCGCACGAGCGCGCCGCTGCTGCCGGTCACCGTGATCGGGTACGTGCCCGTCGCGACGCTCGACGCCGCTTGAACGCTCATGGTCGACGTGCCGCTGCCGGTGAGGGAGGAGGGACTGAATCCCACCGTGACGCCGGACGGCTGACCCGAGACGGACAGCGCGATGACGGAGGCGAAGCCGCCCGACGAGACGCTGCTGATTCCCACGGTGCCGGCCGAGCCCGCGCCGATGGAAATGGAAGAGCTCGAGCTCAGCGTGTAGTTCGGGGCGGTCACCGTGAGCGCCACGGTGGTGGACGACGGCGGAATCGAGGTTCCCGCGACGGCCGCGCTCGTGCCGGTCAGCGTAATCGGGTAGGTGCCCGCGGGCACCGTCGCCGCGACCTGGAAGGTCACGGTCGATGACCCCGCGCCCGTCAGCGAGGCGGGACTGAAGCTCACGGTGACGCCGTTCGGCTGGCCGCCCGCGGTCAGCGCGATGGCGGAGTCGAAGCCGCCCGTCACCGCGCTCGTGAGCAGCGTCTTGCCCGCGGCTCCTGCGGCCACGGACACCGCTCCGCCGTTGCTCACGGTGAATCCCGGCGACGACGATCGGACCAGGGCGTTGATCAAGCCGGGTCCATTCGGACTTCCCCAGCCGGTCGCCAGATCGAAGCCCGGCACGGCCGGGTAGCCGTTGCTGCCGGCGGCGACGTCGTGCATTGCCTGGGCGTATCCGGCGCCGGATGCGTTGCCGAGCGCATACAGCGCGGCGTTGAGGAATCCCACCGGCGCCTGACCCTCGAGAGCTGCCTGCTGGTTGACAAGCGCCATGTAACCGGCCCACATCGGCGCCGCAAAACTCGTGCCGCCGTAACGGTTCGAAGTGCACGCGCCCTGGTCCGCGCACACGTAGAAGTCGAAATTGGCCTCGGCGGCGACGTCGGGAGAGTTGCGCAGGCTCGTCGATCCCGTCCTGCCCGATCGGCCGTTGAAAACCGCGATGGCGGCCGATTGCCATGAAGGAATTGGAATATTGTCGGGCGCGTAGTACCCGCCGCCGCCGTCGGCCCAGGCGGTCTCCCCGCTCCAGGGCCCGCCGGGCGCGGCGGTCGCAAGATCCGTTCCGCCGACGACCGTGACGTTCGCGTCGTCGGCGGGATAGACGTACTGACTGCTCGCGCCGTACGCACCGCTGTCGCCGGCGGCCGTGAAGAAGCTCTGGCCCTGGGCGGCGAATTTCTTGAACAGCGGATCGTCGGTGGCGGGATCGGCCGGGCCCCAGCCCCAGGAACAGCTGAGCTGGGCATCCACCTTGCCCGTGATCGAGCCGGCGGGCGGCACGGACATCGCCGACAGGATCGCCGTGTCGCTGGCGCCCACGTACACGTTGAGCTGCGCGAGCCCAGGGGCCATGCCGAGCGCCTGGGTCATGTCGAGCGTCTGTTCGGTATCGTCGCAACCTTTCGCGTACAGGCAGGCGACGGAACTGCCGTCGATGGAAACGGCGTTGACCGGCACTTTGTTGATCTGGCCCGAGTTGCCGAAATAGGCGGCGAGATCGGCGCTGTCGTATCCGTAGAACTCCACCAGCCCGAGGCTCTGACCGGCGCCGGAGAGCGCGCCGCCGCCGTAATACGCGGCGCGCATGTCGCTGCCGCAGTAGGAATTTCCGGGACAGGCGCCGGTGGAGGTCCGCGGCGTGGCCGACGCCGCTCGTGCTTGAACGCGCGGCCGCGGGATCGAGAAATTGTCGAGTCCGGAGACGTGCCAGACGGCGGCATGCAGGTCGAGGGAGGGCTCCCGGTCCGGGCTGTAGAAAGTCCGCGGTTCCGTCGGATGATCGTACACCCGCATGGCGAGGTGGAATGCCGCTTCGATGGCCTGGACCGGGGCCGCGAGGCGCAGGTCCATTTCCTCACGCGAGCCGCCGACGATCGTGAAGCCGCTCTGCCGGGCGAAGCTCACCAGTTCATTCCAGTCGGCCTGCGACGGGCCGAAGCGCGCCGCGAACTGCGCGGGCGTCACGAAGCGATGGTAGGAGGCGCTTGCCGGATCATAGACGTCGGCCAGGAACGCATCGAGCTGCTGTGGGGCGCCGGGCGGCAGCAGCACGTCGAAATGCAGGACCTTGCCCGGCGGCAGCGCGCCGACAGGCTTCGAGGCGCGCACTTCCTCGTGCACGTGCTGCGTCAACAGATACTCGCGTGCCTGCGTACGAACTGGAGCCGCTGCCGCCACGAGAGCCATCAAGGCAGCCCACACCGGGCCGCGAATGCCGAATTTTGTAAACATGAAAAATCCCACGCTGGTCGAAGGCGCAGGAGTTTGCCGATCCGCGAAACGCCGTGTGGCTACGCAACGCACATAATCGCCGCGCCGCGCCCTTATGTAACCGCCGCGCGCCGCCCTTCAAGTTCGGTGCGATCCGGCCGCTAACCTATCGGAGTGCCGGGTCCGGAGTGCCGCAGGGCGGCACGGCCCGGCGGCGGCTCGCCCATGGAATCGAACAAGGCCGCGGTGTCCGCCAGCCTGGCGGCGCGCGCCCGCAGATATTGCACGCGGGCGTCTTGGAATTGCTGCCGCGCCGAGAGCAGATGCGTAAGCGGCGCCGCACCCAGCTGATAGCGCGCCTCGCTGTCGCGCGCGAGATCGTGCGCGGCATTCGCGGCGCGGCTCGCCTGCGCCAGCCCGTTGGCATCCTCCTCGAGGACCGCCAGCGTATCGGCGACGTTTTGAAATGCGGCCAATACCGTCTGTTTGTACTGGGCGGCCGAGGCCTCGTAGGCGGCCTGGTATTGCCGCCTGCGCGCCGCGAGCGCACCGCCGTGAAACAGGGGCTGGGTCAGCGCCGCGCCGACGCTCCAGATCGCGCTGCCGGGCGAGGTGAAGGTCGACCAGTCGAAACCGCCGCGGCCATACGCAGCGGACAGCGTGAGGGAGGGGAAGAGTGACGCCGCGGCGGCGCCCGCCTGGTCCGCACTGGCCCGGAGCGCGAATTCGGCCGCAAGTATGTCCGGTCGCTGATGCAGGAGGTCGGAAGCCACCGACAGCGGCACGGACTCCGGCAGATGCAGGGAGTCGAGCGGCAGCGGCTCCGGCGCCTGGTCGGGCGCACGCCCCAGCAGCACGGCCAGGGCATGACGCATGGCGAGCGCCCGCGCCCGCAGCGCCGGCAGCGCCGCCGCGGCCGTCGCCGCCTCCTGCTCGGCGGCGAGCAGGTCGTCGCGGGAGAGCGCGCCGCGCTGATATCGTGCCGCCACGTCCCGGGCGCGCTGTTCGGCGAGCGCCACCGATGTCTCCATGGCGGCGGCCTGTTCGTTCAGCGAGGCCGAGTCGATGGTGGCGATCACGATATTCGCCGCGAGGCCGCGTCGCAGCGCCTCGAGCTGGTACGCCTGCTGCCGCGCCTGGGCCGCCAGCGAGCGGTCGGCGAGCGCGGCGGCGCCGAAAAAGTCGAACGAGTACGAGGTCTGCACTTCAGCGGCGAAGACGTTGTACATGAGAGTCGGCTGGGGAAGGATCGGCAGAGCGAGCGCCCGCTGGCGCGACGGATCGAAGCCCGCGTCGACCTTCGGGTAGAGAGAATTTCCGATTTGCGAACGCAGGCCTTCCTGGGCCGCCTTCAGCGCGCCCTGCGCCGCCGCGAGCGACGGACTGTTCCGGAGGCCCTCCTCGACCAGGGCATCGAGCGGGTCCGACCCATACGCCCGCCACCACTGCGGAACCGGACGAGCGCCCGGATTCACCTGCTGCGCGGCGCCGTCGGCTTCCGGCAGCTGCGAGGCAACGTCCTTCGCGCCGTAGTGGGCCGGCGAGGCCATGGGCGGCGGCTCGCGGGGCGGCCCGAATGCGGCGCACGCGCCCAGGCTTAAGATCGATGCCGCGGCTGCGGCCGTGCGGATCAGGTTCATGATGCGGGCTCCAGCGATGGCGGCTCCTGCGGCGCCTCGTCCCGGCGCACGCCGAACCAGAGCGAATAAAGCGCCGGCAGATAGAACAAGGTCAGGACCGTGGCCACCGTGATGCCGCCCATCAAGGCGGTGGCCATGGGCCCGAAGAAGTTGCTGCTCAACAGCGGTATGAGGGCGAGCACGGCCGCGGCGGCGGTCAGCGTGATGGGGCGGAAGCGCCGCACCGTGGCCCCGACGATGGCGTCGAAGCGGCTGGTTCCGATGCGAATGTCCTTCTCGATCTGATCGACCAGGATCACCGAATTTCGCATGATGATGCCGAACATGGCGATCGTGCCGAGCATGGCGACGAAGCCGAATGGCTTGTGAAGCAGCAGCAGCGCCGCCACCACGCCGATGAGTCCGAGCGGCGCGGTGAGCACCACCATCAGAACGCGGCTGAGGCTCTGCAGCTGGACCATCAAAATCACCAGCACGGCGATCACCAGCAGCGGCATCTGCTCCACGATGGAGGCCTGCGCCTTGCCGTTGATCTCGACGGCCCCGCCGATCTCGATGCGGTAGCCGGGCGGCAGCCGCCCGCGCAGCTCGGCGAGCGACCGGTCCACGGCGCCGGTGACGTCGATGCCCTGCGAGCCCGGGCGGACGTCCGATTGGATGTTGATGGTCGGCTGCCGGTCGCGTTCCCACACGACCGCGTATTCGAGCCCGTAGGTGAAGCGGCCGAGCGCGGCCAGCGGGATCGCCGTGCCGGAATGCGAGGGCAGTGCCAGGCGCTCGACCTGCGCCGGGTCGACGCGCTCGCTGCGCGGCGCGCGCAGATCCACTCCGATCAGCTGGTCGCGCTCGCGAAACTGGCTCATCCTGTAGCCCGACAGCGACATGTCGAGGAAATTCGCGATTTGCTGCGATGTGACGCCCAGCTGGCGCGCCTTGGTCTGGTCGACCTCGAAGCGCACCGAACGCTCCGCCGGCTCGTCCCACTCGAACTGCACGTCGACCGTCTCCGGGTTCCGTCGCATCACTCCGGCCACTTCCTCGGCCAGCGCGCGCACCTTCGCGATCTCCGGACCCGTCACGCGGAACTGCACCGGGAAGCCCACCGGCGGCCCATTCTCCAGGCGGCTGATGCGGGTGCGTTCCGCGGAGAAGTCCCGGCGCAGGATGCCGGCGAGGGCGCCCGCGAGCCGTTCGCGGTCCTGGACGCTCTTCGCGGTGATGACGAACTGCGCGAAGTTCGATGCGGGCAGCTGCTGATCGAGCGGCAGATAGAAGCGCGGTGCGCCGGCGCCGACAAAGTCGACGAAGTGGTCGATTTCAGGGCGGTTGGCGAGAACCGCCTCGAAGCGTACGGCTTCACGCTGCGTGGCGTCGATGGACGCGTTCTCCGGCAGCCGCAGGTCGATCAGGAGTTCAGGCCGGTCCGAGCTCGGGAAGAACTGCTTCGGCACCAGGCGGAAGCCCGCAAGCCCCGCTACGAACAGGATCAAGGTCACCGCGAGAACCAGGCGGCGGCGTTCGGTGCACCATCCGATCCACCCGCGCAGCCGCCGGTAGAATCGGGTGCCGTAGATGTCGGCTTGCGGCTCGGAGCCGCCTGCCGCGTGCCCCGGCGCTTCGCGCAGCATGTGGTAGCCGAGCAGCGGGATGAGGACCACGGCGGCGAGCCACGACAACAGCAGCGCGATCGCCGAGACCTGGAATATGGAGCGCGTGTATTCGCCGGTGGTCGATTTCGCGAAGGCGATGGGCAGGAAGCCCGCGACGGTGACCAGCGTGCCCGAGAGCATCGGAAATGCCGTGCTGGTGTAGGCGAAGGCCGCCGCCCGCAGACGGTCGACGCCCTGGTGCAGCTTCACCGCCATGGTCTCGACCGCGATGATCGCATCGTCGACCAGGAGACCCAGCGCCAGGATCAGGGTGCCGAGCGAGATCTTGTGCAGTCCGATGCCGAACAGGTACATGCACAGCACCGTGGCCGCGAGCACCACCGGGATGGAGATTGCCACCACCATTCCGGTGCGCACGCCCAGGCTTGCCAGGCTCACCACCAGCACGATGGCGATGGCCTCCAGCACCGACTCGCTGAACTCGCCTATGGAGCGGCGGACCGCGTGCGGCATGCTGGCGACCTGCGTGAGCTTGAGGCCGGCCGGCAGCGTCGCGCGCAACTTGGCGGTCCGCGCGTCGAGATGTGTGCCGAGCAGCACCACGTCCGCTGCGGGCGACATGGTGACGCCGATGCCAAGCGCGTTTTGCCGGTCGAACCGAAGGCTGTCGGTGGGCGGGTCGACGTAGCCGCGCGTGACCTCGGCGATGTCGCCCAGGCGTACGGTGCGGCCGTTCACCGGGATCAGCGTGTTGCGCAGCGCATCGACATCCTTGAACTGGCCGCTCGGCCGCACATAGACGCGGTCCGCCACGGTCGTGAAGACCCCTGCGCCGGCCACGGCGTTCTGGGCGCCGACGGCGTCGCCGATCTGCTGCGGCGTGAGGCCGAGCTTGGCGAGTTCGGCGTTTGGGATCTCGACGTGAATGCGCTGCTCCTGGTCGCCGATCAGGTCGACCTTGCTGACGTCGGGTACCAGCAGCAGTTCGCTGCGAATGCGTTCGGCATAGTCGTGCAGCTCCGACATCGAATAGCCGTCGCCTTCGAGAGCGAAGATGTTGGTGTAGACATCGCCGAACTCATCGTTGAAGAAGGGTCCCTGCACGCCCTGGGGCAGCGTATAGGCGATGTCGCCGACCTTTTTCCGCACTTGATACCAGGTGTTCGGCACCTGCGATGCCGGCACGGCCTCCTTCACGTTGAAGAACAACGTCGACTCCCCGGGCCGGGAGTAGCTGCGCAGGAAGTCGACGTCCGGACTCTCCTGGAGCTTGCGCGCGATGCGGTCGGTAACCTCCTCCTGCACCTGCCGCGCGGTGGCCCCGGGCCAGAACGTGCGGATCACCATGACCTTGAACGTGAACGGGGGATCCTCGGACTGCGCGAGCCTGCCGAATGACAGCGTGCCGAACACGGTTATCAGCACAACGAGAAAAATCACCAGCGCCTGATGATCGAGGGTCCAGCTCGACAGGTTGAAACGCGGGCCGCCGCCGCTATTCATGTGCGTGGTCGCTGAACAGCGGTTCGACCGCGGTGACGCGCTCGCCGGCGAACACGGTGTGCACGCCGGCGAGCACCAGCCGTTCGCCGTCGGCGATGCCTCCCGAAACGATCGCGGCGCCGTCGAGGAAACTGCGCACCGTCACCGGCCGCAACTCGAGTGTCGAGTCCGCGGGACGAATGATCCAAACCGCGGGCTCGCTGCCCCGGTGAAAGATCGCTGCGGCCGGAATCTTGAACAGGGCCGGCGGAGTGCCGCTCACGGGCGCAGCCTCCCCGGCCGGCGCCCCCGCTCGTGCGGCGGCCGGCGCTCCCGCAGCGGGCGACGCGAACGTGGCCTCCCCGGTCATGCCGAGGCGCAGCCCCGGCGCCGGACTCGCGAGCGTGAGTTTCACTCGGTAGGTGCGGCTCTGCGGATCGGCCGCCGGCGAGACCTCGCGAACCACGGCGTGGAAACGGTGGTCCGGCAGCGCGGGAAAGATCACCTCCGCGGTCTGGACCGCCGCGATCCCACCCACGTCGCCCGCGGCGGCATCGAGGAGCGCATCCAGGTCGCCCGCCCAGGCCAGTCCGAACACGGGCTGCCCCCGGGACACGTTCTGCCCGGTGTCGGCGTTCTCGGCGGTGATCACCCCGTCGTGATCGGCGATCAGCGTTTGGTAGCCCAGGTTGTCGCGCGACACGCCGTACTGGTCGGCGGCTTCGGTGCGGCCGGCCACCGCGGCGGCGTAGGCGTCCTGGGTCTGTTCGAGCGCGCTTTCAGCGATCAAATGCTGCGCGAACTGCGCGGTGTCGCGGTCGAGGGCCTGCCTCGCGAACAGCAGCCGATGCTCCGCGGCGTCGAGCGCCGCATGGTCGGCGCGCGCCTTCGCCTCGGCATCCTTGGGATCGAGTTCTGCGAGCCGCTGGCCTTTGTGCACCGCGTCGCCCAGGCGCACGTGGCGCTCGATGATCTTGCCGTCGACCCGGAATGACAGCACGGTCGAATAGCGCGCGGCGGCCTCCACGGGATAGCGCAGGGGCGTGGCGGCGTCCGCGGCCGGATGCACGGGCAGCGCCACGACGACGGCAGGCGCGGCGGCGGGCGGCTGCCCCCCATGGCAACCGATGAGCGCCAGGGCGCTGGCCGCCAGCGCTGCAGCGAGGCCGGCGCTTCGTGGCCAGCGGCGTGACGGGGGCACCGCCCAACCCACCGGAGCTCCGAAATTATCATTTGTGCATAAACTAGACATGTGTCATCCCCGAAACAAAAAAAGTCAGGTGGGATTGGCTTGGGCCGCGCTCCGAATGAATTGGAGCGCGTAATTGCCGAAGTCGGTGACGGCGATGCCCTTCCGGCCGAGGTCCGCGCTCTTCGTCATGGCGAGTTGGATGACGCCATGGGTGAATGCCCACAACGTCGTGGCCAGCATGACCGGTTCGCCGATGTCGCCTCGAATGCTGCCGTCGCGCAGGCCTGCGTCGATGGCCTGCACGACGACGTTCATCACCTCATCGCCGGCCCGCTGGCAGGAGCCCTCGTTGGTGCCGGGATCCGGGGTCTGGACGTGCGCCTGAAATCGCGAACAGAAATCGAAATAATGAGGAAACTCATTGGCATAGTCCATATACGCCCGGCCAATCGCCTCGACCTTGTCCATGCCTCGGGAAGGCCTCCCGGCCGCGGCCATAAAGCGGTCGCGCAGCAGCCGCATCGCCCCCTCGCCGATGGCGAACAGCAGATCTTCCTTGTCTTTGAAATAGACGTAGACCAGGGCCCGCGACAGGCGCGCGCTGCGGGCCACCTGATCGACTGTGAGCGCGTCCCAGCCTTTCTCGACGTAGAGTTGCTCCGCCGCATGGAGTATTTCAGCGCGGCGGCGCTCCTTTTCCTCTTCCCGGCGGGCGGCGATATAGGACATGGCAGCCATTGTGCTCATGGACTGACATCATGTCAATATATGAACAAACGTCTAGGTATGTGCGGGAACCGGCGCGCGATTACGGCGCATCGATGGCGTAGCCCTTGGCTCGCAGTTCGTCGAGCAACCCACCCTTCTCCAGCAGCATGTCCAAGTTCACCACGGCCACGGTCACTTCGTCGCCCTGCAGGTATTTCTCCATGCGATCGAGCCAGCTTCGCCGCACGAGGCTGATGAGTTCGCTGGCGCCGGCGCCCTCCTCCAGCGCCGCCCGGCAATCGTCCACCTCCGGCGGCTCGTGGAGCTTCTCGATGCGTTCGACATTGCCGCTGGCCCACGCCTGCGCCCGATCGACCAGGCGCGGCAGGTCCTTCTCCACCGTGACCAGGGAGGCTGCCACGCAGGAGTTTTCCGTGGCCCGCGGCATGTCCTTCAACGCATCGAGAAAATCGCGCACGCCGGCGATTTTCAACTCCTCGACCCGGACGCCGTGCTTCTCCGCCAGGGTGCGGACCGCAGCACCCAAATCCAGGCGGGTCGAGAGGCCCACCTGATGGAACGCGGCCTGCTGCAGGAACGCGGCGGCGACGATGGGACGATAGCGCTCCCACTTGGCCGCATCGGTGGTGTACTTGGCCCGCTGCGCAGCGAAACGCGCATAGAGGTCGGGCGGCATGACATCCTTCAGCCGCTTGCCGCCCTGAACCATCAGAAGATCCCGCTGCGTGATGAGCAGCCAGAGGATCCGCACGATGCCGATCTCGAAGGGCTTGGGGATCACCACCTGTTTCGTGGTCGCGAGCAGACCCTCGAATTGCTTCGAGCGCCAGGTGATTCCCTTGGGCAGCGGCGACATGCTGCCGAGAATCCACAGATTGGCAGCGCCGTGGCTGACGTGCCACATGCCGGGTCCGGTACGCTCGCCGGTGACGACCACCTCGTCCAGGACGGGCGGCGGCCCCGCCTCGGCGGCGCGGCCGAGAGCCGGGCCGAGAAGAGCCGCGGCCAGCGCGAGCACGCGAAGCAACGCTCCTCGGCGCATCTTAAGGGTCGCGGCCATCGCTCGTAGGATTGTCATTCCGTCGGGGACGATCTCGAACCGCTTCGAATCAGGATCTGTGGGTGAGCTTCTTGAGAAACTCGTAGTAGAACTCCACGCCGGTGTAGAACGATTCCACCGGCACGCGCTCGTCCTTGCCGTGCATCCGCACGTCGTCATGATCGATGGCCACGCCGCAGATTCCATAGCTCGGTATCCCCGCCGCCATGGTATAGATGCTGTCCGAAGCGCCATGTTCCATGATCGGGATCACCGGCGCGCCCGGCCACAGCTTGGCGGCGGCATCGCGCAGCGAGGCCATCACATCGGGCCGCAGCGGGGGCGGCGCCATGGCCTTGCGGTCGGAGCCGTGATCGGAGAGTTCCCCCGAGTCGCTGCGGTAGCGGACCGTCAGCGACGGATCGCCGAACAACTTGACCAGTTCGAGCCGGACCTCCTCCTGCGAGTGCCCCGGGAGGATGCGGCAATTGACGTTGGCCTCGGCCGATTGCGGCAACGCGTTCGGCGCGTGGCCGCCGCCGATCATCGTCGCCACGCAGGTCGTGCGCATGGTGGCGTTGTAGGTCGGATCCTGCGACAGGCGGTCGATGGCCGCCGCATCGGGCGGCGTCGCGAGAATGGCGCGGAAATCCGCCGCGGCCTGGCCCGTTTGAATGGCCGCCATCCGGGAGAAATACTCGCGCGTGACGTTGTTCAATTCGAACGGGAACGACCACCGCTCCAGGGCCGCGAGCGCATCCGCGACGTGATAGATGGCGTTGTCCCGCTTGGGCAGCGAACTGTGGCCGCCGGGGTTGACCGCCGCGACGGCGAAGTCGCCGTACAGCTTCTCCGTGGCCTCGAATTCGACGGTCATCGGCTTGCCGTGGTCGGTGACCACTCCGCCGGCATCCGGATTCAGCGCGAACTCCGCATCGATCAGGTTCCGGTGATTCTTCAGCAGCCAGTCGACGCCGTTCGACGTGCCGCCCTCCTCGTCGGCGGTGAGGGCCAGGATGATGTCGCGGTCGGGAACGAACCCCTCGCGCCTCAGGCGGATGAAGTCCGTGACGGCGATGGCGTCGCTCACCTTCATGTCCTGGGTGCCGCGCCCGTAGTAATAGCCGTCCTTCTCGACGAATTCGAAGGGGTCGGTGGTCCAGTCCTGCGCGCCGCGCCTCGACCACGTCGAGATGGCCGATGATGAGCACGGGCTTTAATTTCGACCCGGCCTTGCCGCGGTAACGGGCGACCATGTTGCCCTTGCGGTCGTTGGGTCCCAGCACGACGACGTCGCCCGGCGGAAAGCCGGCGTCGAGCAGCCTTTTGGCCATCGCCTGCGCCGCCATGGTGGTACTTCCGATAGAATCCGTGGTGTTGATCTCGACCAACTGCTTGAAGATGTCGTGCGCCATCGCCCGGACGGCGGGATCGCCCGGCGCGGCGGACCACGCGGGTTGGAGTGACGCAGCCGCCATCGCGGCCATCGATGCCAGCCATTTGTTGTAGGTCAACGAGAAGTCTCCCCGGACAAAAATTCAGGATGTAGCCAATGCGCCCTCGAGTCAATCCAGCCACGGCGATTCCGGCAGGGCTCCTGCTGCTCGCCGCCGCCCTGACGGGCTTCGTGCCCGCGGCCGCGGGCGCGCCGGCGGCCGATCTGGTGTTGATCCACGGCAAAATCCTCACGGTCGATCCCGGCGATGACGTTGCCGAGGCGCTGGCGGTGCGCGCCGGCCGGATCATGGCCGTCGGGACCGATCGCGACATCCTGCGTCTCGCCGGTCCCAACACGCGGCGGATCGATCTGCACGGCAGAACGGCGACCCCCGGGCTCATCGACTCCCATGCGCACGTCGCCGACGGCGGGGTCGAGTCCCTCTACCACGTGAACCTGAGCGACGTGTCGGACGTCGCGGAGGCCCTGGCCCGGGTCCGCGCCGGAATCGCGAAATTGAAGCCGGGCGAATGGCTGCAGGGCGATGGATGGGACGAGGGCAAGCTCGCGGAGAAGCGCTATCTGCGGGCCTCCGATCTCGATCCGATATCGGCGGACCATCCGATGTGGTTGATGCACACCACGGGGCATTACGGGGTCGCCAATTCCGCGGCGCTGCGCCTGGCGAAGATCGACTCCGACACGGCCGATCCCACGGCCGGCACCATCGACCGCCTCTCCGACGGCCGCCCGAGCGGCGTGCTCAAGGAGGCGGCGATGCAGGCGGTGCTCGATCTCATACCGCCGCCGAGTCCGGCGCAACAGCGCGCCGGAATTCTCAAGAGCCTCGACGACCTGCATCGCGAGGGTATGACGGGCGTCAAGGATCCCCTCATCTCCCGGCGGATATGGGATGCGTATGCCGGCCTGCTGAACGAGGGGAAATTGCAGGAGCACGTCTGTGTGCTATGGAACGCCGGGGCCACGCTGGCCTCGGCGCGCGCGGCGCTCGCCGAGATACGGGCGTTGCCCCGGCCGCCGAAGTCGCTGGGCGACGGCGCGCTGTTGTCGTGCGGCGCGAAGATCTTCATGGACGGCAGCGGCGGGGCGCGCACCGCTTGGATGATGAGCGACTGGAACAAGAACTCGACGGACGTCGATGCCGGCAATACGGGGTATCCGTCCACCGACCCGGCCGTGTACCGTCAGATGCTGCGGCTGTTCCACCAGGCCGGGATCCACGTCGGAACCCACGCCATCGGCGACCGCGCCATCGATTGGGTGGTGGACAGCTACGCGCAGGTGCTGGCCGAGACCCCCACCTTCGGGCTCCGGCACAGCATCATCCACGCCAACATTCCCACCGACCACGCACTCGGGGTCATGGCGATGCTGCAGTTGAAGTACGACGCGGGTTATCCCGAGGCGCAGGCGCCCTTCACCTGGTGGATCGGCGACACCTACGCGGGAAATTTCGGGCAGGAGCGATCGCAGCGCCTGGTACCCCTGCGCTCCTTCCTCGACCGCGGCATTCGCTGGGGAGGAGGCTCGGATTATTCCGTCACGCCGCTCCCCGCGCGCTACGGGCTGTGGTCCTCGGTCGAGCGCGAGGCGTTGAAGGGAACCTACGGCGCACATCCCTTCGGCACCGCGCAGTCGGTGGACATTCATGCGGCGCTCCGCTCGTACACCATTTGGGCGGCCCACCAGCTGTTCCTCGACCAGCGGACCGGCTCGCTCGAGCCCGGCAAGGACGCCGACATCGCCGTGTGGGACCTGAACATGTACGAGGTGCCGTCGGCCGGGCTCAAGAACTTGAAATGCGAAATGACGCTGGTGCGCGGCAAGGTGCTATTCAAGGCCGCGCCGTGAACGGCGCTCATCCGGGCCGGACACGCAAATGCTATTGTAGGCCCATCTGTTGAATCACAAATCCCGGGGACTGGCAGGATGGCCGACGATCCGAAACGCGCGGTGACGAGAGAGACCGCGGAGGCGGCCGTGAGGACGCTTCTGGCATGGGCGGGCGACGATCCCGACCGCGAAGGGCTGCGCGAGACGCCGAAGCGCGTGGTGGATGCCTACCACGATTGGTTCTCGGGATACAGCAGCGATCCCGGCGAATACCTCCGGCGCACCTTCGAGGAGGTCGAAGGCTACGACGAGATGGTGATTCTGCGCGACATCGCCTTCGAATCGTTCTGCGAGCACCACATGGCGCCGATCATCGGCCGCGCTCACGTGGGCTATCTGCCCACCGATCGGGTGGTCGGCATCAGCAAGCTCGCCAGGGTGGTTGACGGTTTTGCCCGGCGCTTCCAAGTTCAGGAAAAACTCACCGCCCAGATCGCCGCCTGCATCGACGAGACCTTGAAGCCCCGCGGCGTGGGCGTGGTCATCGACGCCGTGCATCAGTGCATGACGACGCGCGGGGTCCACAAGCTGGGGGTGTCGATGGTGACCAGCAAGATGCTCGGGACCTTCCGCAAGGATCCCAGCACACGGGCCGAATTCCTGCGCTTCATCGACATCGAAGGAATACAACGCCGCTGATCAGTTCCGGCGGCGATCGACCCCGATTCCCCTCACCGGCATCACGTCCACCGAGAAGCTGTACTTGTGGCGCTCGCCCGGCTGCAGCGCCCCGACTCCCACCACCTGCCGCGCGATCTTGTCGCCCCGTTCGTTTGTGATCGACACCACGACGCAGTATTCGCACTGTTCATCGCGTTTCGCGGCTTGGATCGTCCCTTCGATCCGCACCGCCGGAATACCCTTGCTCTCCGGCTCGGCGTCGGCGGAACTGAACCGCAGGTGGTGGTGACAACCGGGACAAACGCTCGCGCTCTGCAGAACCGTCGCCCTGCAATGCGGACACATCCGCGTGGCGCCCAGCGTGCCGGGACGGACGGCGCTCATCGCTAATTGTTCTTGCCGACCGCCGCTCCCGCGGTCGAAGCGGTCCCGGGACCGCCCTTCGAATGCTTCTCGTCGGGCCACCCGAATTCGACGTGACCGCGCATGCGCGACCCGGCCGCCACGGTGATCGAACCGGCTTTCACGTCCCCGACGATGACCCCGCCTTGCAGGACATCCACGCGCTTTGCCGACTCGATGTTGCCCTGGAGTTCGCCGCCGACGACGACGATGCCGGCCAACACCTGTCCGGTCAGTTGGGCGCCCTGTTCGATGGTGAAATTGCCGTCGATGCGCACATCGCCCTTGAAGCGGCCCGCAATCTTGACGTTTCCGGTGCCTTCGATCTTGCCTTCGATCGAGATGTGCGCCGCGATGACCGATTCGCCGCCTTCGACTCGCGGAGTGGGCGAGGGACCGGCCGCGGCCGCAGGTTCGGGCGCAGGCGTGGGACCGCCGGGCATCGCGGGCCGGCGTGGTGGCGCGGCCGCGGATGCCGGATCGATCGGCGCCTGCGGTTCGGGACGTTCGGCGTGGGCGCGTTCGGGCTGAAGCGGCGGCGTGGGCACTGGCTTCACAGCGGCGGGCGCAGGGGTTTCTTTCCAAAGGGCCATGACGGTTCTCCCATTGATAGGATTTTGAAGCCTACACGCTAACGCCCGAAAATGGCATCGTGCGACTGTCGTCTATTGGAGACGAACCGCTACGAAGAAACGGTGTCGCAGGATTGTCCGTTACGAATGATGCGACGCAGCATTAGTTGCGATCAGGCCGGACTCGCCTCATCGAGGCCCTATAATGGCTGCTGCTGCGACGAAAAAGGGTCGACCATTGTTCCAACACATGAACCGCCTGGATCCCGATGCGATCCTGGGCTTGATGGCAAGATTTCGCGCTGATTCGGCCGCCACCAAAGTCGATCTCGGCGTGGGCGTGTTTCGCGACGTGTCCGGCAACACCCCCATCCTCGAGTGCGTGCGCCGTGCCGAACGCGACGTGCTGGCCGCGCAAACCACCAAATCCTATGTCGGCGCCGCCGGTCGCGACGAATTCAACGCGGCCGTCGAAGAACTGGTGCTGGGGTCCGCGCACCCCGCCCGCAGGGACCGGCGCGCGCGTACCGTGCAGGCGCCGGGCGGCTGCGGCGCCGTACGCCTGGGGGCGGAACTGATTCGAACCGCGACCCCGGCGGCGACGGTGCATGTCAGCGATCCCACCTGGGGCAATCACATCCCATTGCTCGGGAGCTCGGGTCTGCGGCTCGACCGCTACCCGTATTACCATGCCGCATCGCATCAGCTGCGATTCGCCGCCATGCTCGAGCGCTTGGACCGGGCGGCCGCCGGAGACGTGGTCCTGGTGCACGCGTGCTGCCACAACCCGACCGGAGCGGATCTCACGTTGGATCAGTGGCGGGACCTCGTCGAGGTGCTCGAGCGCCGCTGCCTGGTGCCCTTTCTGGACCTGGCCTACCAGGGGTTCGGCGAGGACCTGTCGGCCGATGTGGCCGGTCTGCGGCTGGTGGCCGAGAAGATGCCCGAAGTGCTGATCGCCACCTCCTTTTCGAAGAACCTGGGACTGTACCGCGAGCGGGTCGGCGCCTTGATCGTGATCGCCGACGGCGATGCCCGCGCCGACATTGCCAGGAGCCACGTGCTGCAGATCGCGCGCGGCATCTACTCGATGCCGCCCGATCATGGGGCGGCCATCGCTGCGCGCATCTTCGGCGATGCCGACCTGCGCGCGTCCTGGATCGCCGAACTCGCCGCCATGCGCGGCCGCATGAAAGACATGCGGGCCCTGCTCGCGGCCGAGCTGTGCAAGGTGACCGGGGACGATTCGTTCGACTTCATCCGTGGACAGCATGGGATGTTCTCCCTGCTGGGCGTCCCCAAGGACGTGGTCGATCGCCTGCGCGATCACCACCATATTTACATGCTGGGGGACAGCCGCATGAATCTCGCCGGGATCACGCCGCAGAATGCGGCCTACGTGGCCTCATCGATCGCCAGCGCCCGAAGCGCGCTCGCGCAGACGGCTTGAGCCCGACCGAGGGCGGCACCATCGCCGCCGCGTCAGCGGCCCGCCGGCGGCCGGCTGGTGAAGCGCTGGCGCACCTCGCCGTGCCGCGTCTTTTCGGTGTACTGCCCGGCGCAATACGTCGACAGCACGCGCCTCCAGAATGCCACGGAGTCCGGGTTGCGGTGGTATTCGACGATCTCCCAATGGCCCGCAAAGCGGTCGAAGATCAGCGTGGCCGCATTGCGGCCGATGCCCGCCCGGCGAAACGGCTTACGTACGAAAAACTCCGACATATGGTAGTCGGCCGGCTTCTCTCCAGCCTGCGGAATCCGCGGGCGCGACACCAGCGCGAACCCCACCGGCTCTTTCCCTTTGAGGATCACGAGCGGATGGCATTGATCGTTCGAAAACCAGTTCGCGAAAATTTCGTGTTCGTGGGGGTTGTCGGCCCCCAGTACGGAAAACAAGCCCGTGTTCAGGTCGGCGAGGGAATCGAGGTATTCGCCATAGACATCCTGGATCCACTGGCGATCCTTCTTGGAATGCCTGCAGTCTCGGATGCTCACCAGCGTCGAAGACACTAAAAGCAACTCCCCCAAAAGAACACAGCCCGAGGGGACGAACCTGACCGGCCGTCCACTCGGGCATGTGGAATCAACGTTCGAAGCGAATTACGGCTTCGGCGCTGTCGCAGCGGAAGCAGCGGCGGTTGCAGCGTCGGCGGCGGCGCTGGCAGCGCTGGCGGCGTCGGTCGCGGCGGAAGCGGCAGATTCCATTGCAGGTGCCATGGCAGGAGCCGGAGTGGCTTCGGTCGTGGGCGCAGGAGCCTCGGTCTTGCTGCCGCAGGCACTCAGAACCAGTGCAGCGACAAAAGCGCTTAATGCAAGTTTGGTCTTCATCTATCGATACCCCAGGAATATTTAATGATAAAACTCTAAAGGCCGAGCGTGTTTCTGGGCTTCCACCCAGACGTCGGGAAAGATTTTAGATTGTTTCACCCCAATTTCATATCACTTTCGCGGTTTATGGAGCGGCTGTAACCTCAAAAATAGCGGCTGCGAGCGAGCCGGACCCTATAGCGGCCGGTCTCCGTGGTGCATACTCCGGCCGGTGATTCGGCCATATTTGCGGAGTCCGTGTGAGCATATCGGGCCTGGATGAGTTGTATTTCGAGCATTTGAAAACCCTGGAGGAGCGCACCGATCGGTCGCTGGCCGCGTCCGGATTCGATGCGTTGGTGGTTCAGGCCGGCAGCCCGCCCACCCTGTTTCTCGACGACCAGGACTACCCGTACAAGGTGAATCCCCATTTCAAGGCATGGGTGCCCGTCATCGACAACCCACGCTGCATCCTGGTCTACCGGCCCGGGCGCCGACCGCAGCTTTTGTTCAATCAACCCAACGACTATTGGCACAAGCCGGCGAGCCTGCCGACGGAGCCATGGACCCGCGCCGTCGACGTCATCGCGACGCCCGACCCATCGAAGGCTTCGTCCCACTGGGCGGCCCTCGGCCGGGTCGCATTCATCGGACCCGGCGGCTTCGATGCGCCGCCGGACTGCGTCAACAACCCCGATTTGTTGTCGCGGCTCCACTACGACCGGGCGGTCAAGACGGGCTATGAAATCGAGTGCCTGCGCCGCGCCAGCGCGCTCGGGGCCTTGGGGCATCGCGCGGCGTGCGCGGCGTTCAAGAGCGGCGCGTCGGAGTACGAAGCCCACATGCGCTATCTGCTCGCCTGCCGTCAGCGGGAGGAGGAGATGCCGTACAACAACATCGTCGCGTACAACGAACACGCGGCGGTCCTGCACTACCAGCATCTCGAGCGCCGCCCGCCGCGGCCGCTGCGCTCGTTTCTCATCGATGCGGGCGCGCAGTACCGCGGCTACTCAGCCGACATCACCCGCACCTATGCCGCCTCGCCCGGGCGATTCTCCGACCTCGTCGAGGCCACCAACCGCGCCCAGTTGCGACTCTGCGGCGAAATCCTGGCAGGACGCGATTTTCGAGAGGTGCACCTCTCGGCGCACCGCATTCTGGGCGAGGTGATGCACGAGATCGGCGTGAGCAAGGTGGCGGGCGACGATGCGCTCGATCGCGGCATCACCAGCGTCTTCTTCCCGCACGGGATCGGGCACCTGCTCGGATTGCAGGTGCACGACGTCGGCGGGGTGATGGGCGACGAGAAGGGCGGCGAGCGGGCGCGGCCCGCCGGACACCCTGCGCTCCGGCTCACGCGCATGCTGGAGCCTGGCGTCGTCGTCACCGTCGAGCCGGGGATCTATTTCATCGACTCGCTGCTCGCCGCCGCGCGCGGCGACCAGCGGTCGGCGCTGATCGATTGGGACGTGGTCGACGAACTCCGGCCCTACGGCGGCGTCCGCATCGAAGACAACGTGGTCGCCACGGCCGGCGCGCCCGAGAACCTGACCCGGGATGCCTTCGCCAACATGGCGGCGGCCGAGGCCGCATGAGCCGGCGCGGCGCTTGAGACCCCTCGCGAAGGGACGCCCCCCGCGCGGGCCGAGGAGCCCGGTCTCCTAGGCGGCCGCCTTCTTGCGGCGCTTGGGTGCGGCGGCCTCCGCGGCCACGTCCCCGGAGCCCTTCTTCTTGGCCTTCTTGGGCGCTTTGGCGCCCTCGGCCGCGGCGTTGGTCGCGCCCGCAAGGTCGACCAGCTGCATCAACGCCATGTCGGCCGAATCGCCCGGCCGCGGTTCCATCTTCAGAATCCGCGTGTACCCGCCCGAGCGCGCCTTGAAGCGCGGTCCGAGCTCGGTGAACAGCTTCTCAACCACGGCATCGTCACGCAGCCGTGCGTACGCCAGGCGGCGCTTGCCGAGGGAGTCGGCCTTCGCCAGCGTGATCAAGGGTTCGACCACGCGGCGCAGTTCCTTGGCCTTCGGCACCGTAGTGCGGATGGTCTCGTGGCGCAGCAGCGAGGTGGCCATGTTGCGCATCATCGCGTGGCGGTGGGAGGCATTGCGCGACAGCTGTCGGCCGCTGTTTCTATGACGCATTTTCTAGATTCCGTCGCGCTCGTCGTCGCGCTTCAGGCCCGGGGGCGGCCAGTTGTCGATACGCATGCCGAGGGTCAGGCCGTGGCTTTCCAGCACTTCCTTGATCTCGGTGAGCGACTTCTTGCCGAGGTTCGGAGTCCGCAGCAGCTCGACCTCCGTGCGTTGCACGAGATCGCCGATGTAGTGGATGTTCTCAGCCTTGAGGCAGTTCGCGCTGCGAACGGTGAGTTCCAGCTCGTCGACCGGCCGCAGCAGGATCGGGTCGAATTGGGTCTCCGTGGCCTTGGCGGTCGACTCGTCCTGACCCTGCAGGTCGACGAACACCGACAGCTGGTCCTTCAGGATCCCGCCCGCGCGGCGGATGGCCTCTTCCGGATCGATCGTGCCGTTGGTCTCGATGTCGAGAATCAGCTTGTCGAGATCCGTGCGCTGCTCGACGCGCGCGCTCTCGACGTTGTAGGTCACCTTGCGCACCGGGCTGAAGGAGGCGTCGAGCTGCAGCCGCCCGATGGCGCGGGTCTGCTCCTCGAACGCCAGGCGCTGCGCCGCCGGCCGGTAGCCGCGGCCCCGCTCGACCTTCAACGACATCGACAGTTCGCCGGCCTTCGTCAGGTTCGCGATCACCAGATCGGGGTTCAGGATTTCGATGTCGTGGTCGCTGGAAATATCGCCCGCCGTCACCGGTCCGGGCCCCTTCTTGTGAAGGCGGATCTCGGCCACGTCGCGGCTGTGCATGCGGATGGCGACCGACTTGAGGTTCAGGAGAATGTCCACGACGTCTTCCTGAACGCCTTCGATGGCGGTGTACTCGTGCAGCACGCCCTCGATCTCGATCTCCGTGATCGCGGCTCCCGGCAGGGAGGACAGCAAGACGCGTCGCAGCGCGTTGCCCAGCGTGTGACCAAAGCCGCGCTCGAACGGTTCGATCACGATCCGCGCATGGCGCGGCGACACGGGTTGTACCTTGACGACCCGGGGCTTCAAGAATTCATTGATCGATCCCTGCATGGAATACCCTCGCTAACTAACCGCGGACCCGTCGCAGCCGAAACGCTGCGGCGCGCTAATCGCCAATTCCTACTTCGAGTACAACTCGACGACCAGACTCTCGTTGATGTCGGGCAGAATCTCCTGACGGTCCGGCACCGACTTCAGGAGTCCCGAAAACTTCTTGTCGTCGACCTCCACCCAGTCGGGAAAGCCGACTTGGGCGGCAACCGTCAGGGCGGCCTGGATTCGGGTCTGCTTCTTGGCCTTCTCGCGCAGGCTCACGACGTCGCCGGCCTTGCACTGGAAGGAGGCGATGTTGACCAGCTTGTCGTTGACCGCCACCGCCTTGTGGCTCACCAGCTGGCGAGCCTCGGCGCGGGTAACCGCGAAACCCATGCGATAGACCACGTTGTCGAGACGGCATTCCAGAAACTGCAGCAGCGTCTCGCCGGTGGCGCCCGGACGGCCGGCTGCCTTCTGGTAGTAGTTGCGGAACTGCCGCTCCAGCACGCCATACATGCGGCGCAGCTTCTGCTTCTCGCGCAGCTGCAGGCCATATTCCGACAGCCGCTGCTTGCGCTCGCTCTTCATGCCGCCCGGCGGCACTTCGTGCTTGCACTTCGACTCGAGAGGCTTCGCGCCGCTCTTCAGGAACAGATCGGTTCCCTCGCGGCGTGACAGCTTGCATTTCGGACCGGTGTACTTTGCCATTACGAACCCTTGGAGCTTTCTCGGTGCTTGGCCGCGAAATTAGACGCGGCGCTTCTTCGGCGGACGGCAGCCGTTGTGCGGAATCGGAGTCACGTCTTCGATGTTGGTGATCTTCAACCCGCAGCCGTTCAAGGCGCGGACGGCCGACTCGCGTCCCGGGCCGGGACCCATCACGCGCACCTCGACGTTCTTCACGCCATGTTCCTGCGCGGCGTTTCCCGCCCGCTCGGCCGCAACCTGCGCAGCGAACGGCGTCGACTTGCGCGAGCCGCGAAAACCGCAGCCGCCGGACGTCGCCCACGACAGCGTATTGCCCTGCCGGTCGGTGATCGTGATGATCGTGTTGTTGAATGAAGCATGCACGTGCGCGATCGCGTCGAGCACGTTCTTGCGCACCTTCTTACGGGCGGGCTTGGCCGCCCGCGGCGTTGCTTTGATTGGCGTTCTGCTTCTGATCAGCCATAAGTCACTTCTCTAGGCGCTTCGCGCCAAATTGACGGGGCCGAGGCGGCCCCGCCCGTAAAGGAAATCAAACCTTGCCCGGCGGCGCGTTCATCTTGACGGCCTGCTTGCGCGGTCCCTTGCGGGTGCGCGCATTGGTGCGGGTGCGCTGGCCGCGCAGCGGGAGGCCCTTTCGGTGGCGAATGCCGCGATAGCAGCCGAGATCCATCAACCGCTTGATGTTCATGGACACTTCGCGCCGCAGGTCGCCCTCGACCGCGAATTTCGCCACCTGCGAACGCAGCGAAGCGACCTCGGCGTCGGTCAGATCCTTCACCTTGACGCTGTATTTCACGCCCGCGGCGTCGCAAATACGCGCCGCCCGGCTGTGGCCGATGCCGAATATGTGGGTCAGTCCGATGACCACATGCTTGTTCATCGGTATGTTGATGCCGGCGATACGCGCCATCTATGTCTCCACCCGCGCCCTCGAAAAAAAGCGCATTAGTATATTAGAAAACCACCCGATATTCAATGTGCCCGCCGCGAGACGGCCATTGGAGGAGCGCTGCACTAGCCTTGACGCTGCTTATGCCGCGCGTCCGACGAACAGATGATGTAAACGATGCCGCGCCGCCGCACGACTTTGCAGTTCTTGCAAATCTTCTTCACCGAAGGACGAACTTTCATTTCTTGGCTCCAATGCCCCGCAGGCTGGCCTTCTTCATCAGGCCCTCATATTGATGCGACATCATGTGCGAAGACGCTTGCGCGACGAAATCCATGACGCCGACGACGATGATCAGCAGCGAGGTGCCCCCGAACTGGAATGGAACGCTCGGGTTCACCATTCGGATGATTTCCGGCAGCAGGCACACCGCCATGATGTAGAGGCCGCCCCACAGGGTGAGCCGCGTCAGCACCTTGTCCAGGTAATCGCCGGTTTGCTGCCCGGGACGAATGCCGGGTATGAACGCGCCCGCCTTCTTGAGGTTCTCCGCCGTGTCGCGCGCGTCGTACACCAGGGCCACGTAGAAGAAGGCGAAGCCGATGATGAGCAGCGCGAACAGCAGCACATGCAGCGGCTGCCCGTAATTGAGGACGGCCGCGATCTGCTGCAATGTGCGTTGGATGGCATTGGGGTTCGGGCTGTTGCCGAAGAACTGCGCTATGGTCGCCGGGAACACCAGAAGGCTCGATGCGAAAATCGGCGGAATGACGCCGGCCATGTTGAGCTTGAACGGCAGATGCGTGCTTTGGCCCTGCATCATGCGCCGGCCCACCTGCCGCTTCGCGTAGTTGACCTGGATCTTGCGCTGCGCGCGTTCCACGAACACGCAGAACAAGGTGACCAGGATGACCACCACCAGGATCAAGAGAACCACCATCGGGTTCATTTCGCCGGACCGCACCATTTCCAGCGTGTTGCCGATGGCGCGCGGCAGTCCCGCGACGATCCCCGCCACGATGATCATGGTGATGCCGTTGCCGATTCCGCGTTCGGTGATCTGCTCGCCCAGCCACATCACGAACATCGTGCCGGTGGTGATGGAGACGGTCGCGATGAACAGGAACTGCGGGCCGGGGTTCGGCACCAGATTGCCGCCGGAGTTCTGAATCGCCAGGGCGGCGCCGAAGCCCTGGAAGGCCGACAGGAAGACCGTGCCGTAGCGCGTGTACTGCATCAGCTTGCGCCGGCCGGATTCGCCGTCCTTGCGGATCTGCGCCCACGGCGGATACACCATCGAGGCCATCTGGATGATGATCGACGCCGTGATGTAGGGCATCACGTTCAAGGCGAAAATGCTGAATCGCTGCAGAGCGCCGCCGGAGAACATGTTGAACATGCCGAGCAGCGTGCCCTGCTGGCTCGAGAAGAAGGCGGCGAAGCGCGCCGCATCGATCCCCGGCACCGGAATGAACGTGCCGACGCGGTACACCACCAGCGCGCCCAACAGGAACCACAGGCGCTTGCGCATCTCTGCGAAGCGCGTGATGTCCCCGAGGGCGGCGGCGTTGGTGCTGGAAGTGGCCACGATGGTTCTCTGGAGGCTGCCGGGGTTATTCCGCGAAGCCGCCGCCGGCGGCCACGACGGCGCTCTTCGCGCCCTTGGTCGCCGTGATGGCCTTGTCCTTGACGGCAAAGGGCCTGCTGACCTTGCCGGACAGGATGATCTTGACCCGCTTGGTGCATTCGGGGACGAGGTTCGCCTCGATCAGACCCTGCAGGGTGACGTCGGTTCCCGCGACCCGCATGAGATCGTCCAGCGTCAGCTCGGCGCGGGAGGCCTTCATGGCCGAGCGGAAGCCGATCTTCGGGAGGCGCCGCTGCAGCGGCATCTGGCCGCCCTCGAACCCGGTCTTGTGGTAGCCGCCCTTGCGCGCGCGCTGACCCTTGACGCCCCGGCCGCAGGTCTTGCCCTGGCCGGCGGACGCGCCGCGCCCGACGCGCAGATGCGCCCGCTTCGAGCCGGCGCCCGGTTTGATGGTGTTCAATCTCATTGGCGACCTTCCCTTACTTGGCGGAGCCCGAGCCCGCGGTGGGCTCGACTTTCAACATGTGGCTCGCCGCATTCATCATGCCGCGGTTCGACGGCGTGTCGATGACCTCCACGGTGTGGCCGATCCGGCGCAGCCCCAGGCCGCGCACCGAGCCGCGGATGGCGGCGAGTTGCCCGTACACGCTCTTGATCTGAGTGACCTTGACCTTCTTGTCCATGGCTTACTCCACGAGTTCCGCGACCGACTTGCCGCGCTTCGCGGCAATGTCCTCCGGGGTCCGCAGCTTGGCCAGCGCATCCATGGTGGCGCGCACGACGTTGATCGGATTGCGCGATCCGTAGCTCTTGGCGAGCACGTTGCGCACGCCGGCGCACTCGAACACGGCGCGCATACCGCCGCCGGCAATGACGCCCGTTCCGTCGGCGGCCGGCTGCATGTACACGCGCGTCGTGCCGTGCTTGCCCTTGACCGCGTAGAACAGGGTATCGTTCTTCAACGACACCGTGACCAGGCTCTTGCGGGCCTGCATCATCGCCTTGGAGATCGCGACCGGCACTTCGCGCGCCTTGCCGTATCCAAAGCCGACGCGGCCGGCGCCGTCGCCCACCACGGTGAGCGCGGTGAAGCCGAATTGCTTGCCGCCCTTGACCACCTTGGCCACGCGGTTGACCGCGACGAGCTTCTCGAGCAGGTCGTCGCCGGACATTGGTTTTTCTACTCTCGCCATAGCGTCCTTAAGACCTCTTCAGTTAGAACTCGAGACCCGCTTCGCGAGCAGCCTCAGCCAGCGCCTTGACGCGCCCGTGGTACATGAATCCGGACCTGTCGAAGGCGACCTTCGATATGCCCTTCGCCTTCGCGCGCTCCGCGATGGCCCGGCCGACGGCCTTGGCCGCCTCGACGTTGCCGGTCGCCTTCAACTCCCCGCGCACGTCCTTCTGCAAGGTCGATGCCGCGACCAGCACCTTGTCGCCCTCGGCGGCGAAGATCTGGGCATAGATGTGCTGCGGCGTCCGGTGCACCGACAGGCGCATGGCGGCGAGTTCCTTGATCTTTTCCCGCCCGCGGCGCGCGCGGCGCAGGCGGGTGTCTTGCTTGGTCAATTTCATGTGCCTACTTCTTCTTCGCTTCTTTCAGCGAAATCTTCTCGTCCGAATACTTCACGCCCTTGCCCTTGTAGGGTTCCGGCGGGCGGAAACCGCGGATCTCCGCGGCGGTCTGGCCGATCCGCTGGCGGTCGATCCCTTTCAGGATGATTTCGGTCTGCGTCGGCGTCTCGATGGTGATGCCGTCGGGAATCGCGTAGTTGATGAGGTGCGAGTAGCCCAGCGTCAGCGTCAGGCTCTTCGCCTGCACGGCGGCGCGGTAGCCGACGCCGACCAGCTCGAGCTTCTTTTCGTAGCCCTTGGTGACTCCCGTGACCATGTTCGCGAGGTGCGCCCGGGTGGAGCCCGCGATGGCGTTCAATCCTTCCGCGCTCGACGCGGCCTCGACCGCCAGGTGCTTGTCCTTCTGCACGACCTTGATGCCGCTCTTGAGGGCCAGCGTCAGGGTGCCCTTGGCCCCCTTGACCGTGACGACATCCCCGCCGATCGTGACGGTGACGCCCTGCGGAAGATCGACCGGTTTTTTTGCTACTCGGGACATGGCTTTGAAATCCTTAAGCTTACTGGACGACGAACAGCACTTCGCCGCCCGTTCCGGCCGCGCGCGCCTGCTTGTCGGACATGATGCCCTTCGGCGTCGACACCACGGCGACTCCCAGGCCGCCCAGCACCTTGGGCAGCTCGTCCTTGCCGCGGTAGATCCGCAGGCCCGGGCGGCTGATCCGTTCGATGCGGTCGATGACCGGGCGGCCGTCGTGATACTTGAGCTCGATGGACAGCGTGCTCTTCGCGCCCGCCGTCTCGACGCTGTAACCGCCGATGTAGCCCTCTTCCTTCAGGACCTTGAGGATGGCGAGCTTCAGCTTCGACGCGCCGACGCCAACCGTGGGCTTGCCCGCGGACTGCGCGTTGCGGATGCGGGTCAGAAGGTCGGCGATGGGATCAGTCATGCTCATTGTGCGCGCCTCACCAG
Organism: uncultured Gammaproteobacteria bacterium; assembly: GCA_963707765.1. Lineage (GTDB taxonomy): Bacteria > Pseudomonadota > Gammaproteobacteria > Steroidobacterales > Steroidobacteraceae > Bog-1198. The sequence continues at coordinate 951,707 of CAVPQZ010000004.1, forward strand.
CTGGCCTTCGACAGGCCGGGAATTTCCCCACGATTGGCCGCTTCGCGCAGCTTGGTGCGCGCCAATCCAAACTTGCGGTAGACGCCGCGCGAACGTCCGGTGATCGAGCAGCGGTTGCGCTGCCGGCTCGCGGACGCGTCGCGCGGCTGCTTCTGCAGCGCAACCTGCGCCTTCTCCCGCTCTTCCGCGCCGGTCTTCGGATCGCGGATCAGTTCCTTGAGCTCGGCGCGGCGCGCGGCGTACTTCTTGGCGACCTTGAGACGGCGCTTCTCGCGCATGAGCATGTTGGTTTTGGCCATGGCGTACCTATTTTCGGAACGGAAAATTGAATGCTTCTAACAGCGCGCGTCCATGCTTGTCGTCCGCCGCCGACGTGGAAATGGTGATGTCCATGCCACGGATTTGATCGATCTGGTCGTACTGGATTTCCGGAAAGATGATCTGTTCCTTCACGCCCAGGCTGTAGTTGCCGCGGCCGTCGAAGGAGCGCGAGTTGATGCCGCGAAAATCACGGATGCGCGGTATCGCGATGCTCACCAGCCGGTCCAGGAACTCGTACATGCGGTCGCCGCGCAGCGTCACCTTGCAGCCGATCGCCTGGCCGTCGCGCACCTTGAACGTGGCCACCGATTTCTTGGCCTTGGTGATCGCCGGCTTCTGGCCGGTGATCTTGGCCATGTCGGCGGTCGCCGCGTCCATGACCTTCTTGTCGGCCACGGCCTCGCCCACGCCCATGTTGACCGTGATCTTGAGGATGCGCGGAACCTGCATCGTGTTCTTGAGCTCGAGCTTCGCCTTGAGCTCCGGCACGATCTTGTCGTGGTAAATCTGTTTCAGTCTTGCTGCCATGTCATGTCACTCTTGTCGTGGCGTTCATCACTTGGCGTCGACCATTTCCTTGTTCGACTTGAACACGCGGACCTTGCGGCCGTCCCCGAGCGCCTTGAATCCCACCCGGTCGCCCTTCTGCGTCGCCGGATTGAATATCATGCACGTTCGAGACGTGCAGGGGCGCCTCGCGCTCGATGATCCCGCCCTGAACGCCCCATCTGCGGATTGGGGCGCTGGTGCTTCTTGGACATGTTGAGTCCCTCGACGCGCACGCGATCGTCGTCGAGCACCTCGAGCACGGCGCCGCGCCGCCCCTTGTCGCGGCCGGCGATCAGGACCACCGTGTCGCCTTTGCGGATCTTCTTCATGGCTACAGCACCTCGGGTGCGAGCGAAATGATCTTCATGAACTGCACGTTGCGCAGCTCGCGCGTCACCGGCCCGAAGATGCGGGTTCCGATCGGCTCGAGCTTGTTGGTCAGCAGCACCGCCGCATTCGTGTCGAAGCGGATCAGACGAGCCGTCGGAACGGCGCACGCCGCTCTTGGTGCGCACCACGACCGCGTCGTACACCTCGCCCTTCTTGACCTTGCCGCGCGGGATCGCATCCTTGACGCTGACCTTGATGACGTCGCCCACGGCCGCATAGCGGCGCTTGGACCCGCCGAGGACCTTGATGCACATGCAGCGCTTGGCGCCGCTGTTATCGGCCACCGTCAACATCGTTCGAAGCTGGATCATGTCGGCCCCCTATTCCGCCCGTGCCCGCTCGACCACGCGCACCAGCATCCAGGACTTGCGGCGCGACATCGGCCGGCAAGGCTTGATGGAAACCGTGTCGCCTTCCTTGCACTCGTTCGCCTCGTCGTGCGCGAGCAGCTTGGTCGTGCGGCGGATGTACTTGCCGTACATCGGGTGCTTGACCAGGCGCTCCACGGAGACCGCGATGGTCTTGTCCATCTTGTTGCTGACGACCTTGCCGGTGAGCAGCCGCTCTCCCGGAACGGGGGTCGGGCCCGGCGCCGCCGCGCCGGCCGCCTCCTGCGTCGCGCTCGCCGCGGATTCATTCGTGGTCGACATCAAACCTTACCTCCGCTCGCGCGAACTTGCGCAAGCACCGTCTTCACGCGCGCAATGTTCTTGCGCACCTTCGCGAATTGGTCGGGCTTCGCCGCCTGGCCGGTCGCCCGCGCCATGCGCAGATTGAACTGTTCCCGGCGCAGCTTCAGCAGATCCTCGCCGAGATCCTTGGGCGCCTTAGCGCGCAAATCTTTCGCCTTCATGTACGCACCCTCACGTCCGGACCTGGCGTTTGACGAACGCCGTGGAAACCGACAACTTGGCCGAGGCGAGCCGGAACGCCTCGCGCGCCGTCTCCTCGCTCATGCCTTCGATCTCGAAGAGCACCTTGCCGGGCAGAACCTTGGCCACCCAGTACTCGACGTTTCCCTTTCCGCTGCCCATTCGGACCTCCAGCGGCTTCTGCGTGATCGGCACGTCCGGGAACACGCGAATCCAGATTCGCCCGCCGCGCTTCACGTGGCGCGAGATGGCGCGCCGCGCCGCCTCGATCTCCCGCGCCGTCATGCGGCACCGGTCGGTCGCCTTGAGCCCGTACTCCCCGAACGCAACGGTGTTGCCGCGCTGCGCGGAGCCGGAAATCTTGCCCTTGAACTGCTTGCGGAATTTCGTCCGCTTCGGCTGCATCATGTGTCGTTACCTTGCAATCAGCTTTGCGCGGGCGCGGCGGCTTCCGGTTTCGCGGCGGCGGCTGCCTCGGCCTCCGCCTCGGGCGCCTCGGCCTCCGGCTGGTCGAACACCTCGCCCTTGAATATCCACACCTTGATGCCGATCACCCCGTAGGTGGTCTGCGCCTCGGCGAGACCGTAGTCGATGTCCGCGCGGAACGTGTGCAGCGGAACCCGCCCTTCGCGGTTGGTTTCCGTGCGCGCGATTTCCGACCCGTTCAGGCGCCCCGAGATGCGCACCTTGATGCCGAGCGCGCCGGAGCGCATGGTGTTGGTCACCGCGCGCTTCATGGCGCGGCGGAACATCACGCGCTTCTCGAGCTGCTGCGAAATCCCCTCGGCGACCAGCTTCGCGTCGAGCTCGGGCTTGCGGATCTCGGCGATGTTGAGCCGCACGTCCTGCACCGTCATTCCGAGGATCTTGGCGACGGCCGCGCGCAGCTTCTCGATGTCCTCGCCCTTCTTTCCGATCACGATGCCCGGCCGGGCGGTGTGGATGGTGATGTTGGCGCGCCGCGCCGCGCGCTCGATGTGAATGCGGCTGACGGAGGCGTCCGCCAGCTTCTTCATCAGGTACTGGCGCACCAGGAAGTCGGTATGGATGTTCGAGGCGAACGTCTTCGAGCCGGCATACCACTTCGACGACCAGTCGCGAGTGATGCCGAGACGAATGCCGATAGGATTTACTTTTTGACCCATTACGCGTCTCGCTTGCCGTCGGACACTTGAACCAGGATGTGGCTGTTGCGCTTGGCGATGCGCACCCCGCGCCCCTTGGCGCGGGCATGGAAGCGCTTGAGCATGGGTGCCGGATCCACCTCGATCCGCGTCACCTTCAGGTCATCCACATCCGCATTGAAATTGTTGTAGGCGTTCGCGATGGCCGAATCCAGCACCTTGAGGACGATCTTCGCGCCCTTCTTCGGCATGAATTTCAGCGTGTTCACCGCCAGCGTCGCCGACTTGCCGCGGATGCTGTCCACGACCAGACGGCATTTCTGCGGAGAAATGCGCGCGTACCTCAAAATTGCCTTCGTCTGCATGCCCTACTCCGCCGCCGCGACTTTCTTGTCGCCCGAATGCGCCTTGAACGTCCGGGTCGGCGCGAACTCGCCCAGTTTGTGACCGACCATGTTCTCCGACACCAGCACCGGGACGTGCAGCCGGCCGTTGTGCACGGCAATGGTCAACCCCACCATGTCGGGGGTGATCATGGAGCGGCGCGACCAAGTCTTGATGGGTCGACGGTCGTTTTTCTGGCTGGCCGTCTGCACCTTCTTGGCCAGATGCAGGTCCACGAAGGGGCCTTTCTTGAGCGAACGAGGCACTGATGTTTCTCCAGTCTCTTACAGTCGTTTGTTCTTGCGACGCTGAACGATCATGCTGTCGGTGCGCTTGTTGCTGCGCGTCTTCTTGCCCTTGGTCTGCAGTCCCCACGGGCTCACGGGATGCGGATTGCCCTGGCCGGACTTGCCCTCGCCCCCGCCGTGCGGGTGGTCGACCGGGTTCATGACGACGCCGCGAACCGTGGGGCGCACGCCCAGCCAGCGCACCGCGCCCGCCTTGCCGAACACCCGCAGATTGTGTTCGTCATTGCCCACCTCGCCGATGGTGGCCCGGCAATCGACGTGGATCTTGCGCATCTCGCCCGACTTCAGGCGGACACTCGCGTACATGCCCTCGCGCGCCGCGAACTGCGCGGAGCTGCCTGCGCTGCGGGCGAGCTGGCCGCCCTTGCCCACCTTCAATTCGATGTTGTGCACCGTGCTGCCGACCGGAATGTGCCGGAAGGAGAGCGTGTTGCCCGTCTTGATCGGAGCATCGGCGCCGGAGCGCACTTCGTCGCCGGCCTGCATCCCCTTCGCCGCGAGGATGTAGCGGCGCTCGCCGTCCTTGTACAGGATCAGCGCCAGATGCGACGTTCGATTCGGGTCGTATTCCAGGCGCTCGACGATTCCGGGAATTCCGTCCTTGTCGCGCTTGAAATCCACCAGACGGTAGCGCTGCTTGTGGCCGCCGCCGATGTGCCGGGTGGTCTGCCGGCCGGAGTGATTGCGCGCACCCGTCCGGTTCTTCTTGGTGGTGAGCGACGCGAGGGGCCCGCCCTTGTGCAGGTGCGAACGATCGATCTTGACCACGAAGCGCGCGCCCGGCGAGGTCGGCTTCATTTTGATGAGTGCCATAACCAAAGAGTCCTTAACCGGCGGCGCCGGTGAAGTCGATAGACTGGCCCGCCGCCAAACGCACGTAGGCCTTCTTGAAGCCGTTGCGCTTGCCCGCCACGTTCTTGAAACGGCGCGTCTTGCCCGGCTTGTTGAGCAGATTCACGCCTTCCACCTTGACCTCGAACATGAGCTCGACGGCCTTCTTGACCTCGTCCTTCGAGGCGTCGCTGCGAACGCGAAACACGTACTGATTGGCCTTCTCGGTGACGGTCGCAGCCTTTTCCGACACGTGCGGCTGGATCAGCACGTTCATGAGCCGTTCCTTATTCATGCGAGCCTCCGAGACGTTGCTCGAGCAGTTTCAACGCGCCCACGGTGGCCAGCACCTTGTCGTGCTTGATGAGGCTCAGCGGATCGAGCGAGGACACCGCCATGACGTCCACGTAGGGCACGTTGCGGGCGGCCAGGAAGAGCTTCTCCTCGTAGGCCTCGACCAGGATCAACGCGCGGGTGAGGCCCAGCTCCTTGAGCTTGGCGATGAGGAGCTTGGTCTTCGGCGCCGACAGATCGATGGATTCGATGGCGTACAACCGGTCCTGGCGCACGAGCTCCGACACCATGGACTGCATGGCGGCGCGATACATCTTGCGGTTCACCTTCTGGCTGAAGTCGCGCGGGCGCGCCGCGAAGGCCCGTCCGCCGCCCACCCACAGGGGGCTGCGAATGGAGCCGGCGCGCGCCTGGCCGGTACCCTTTTGGCTCCAGGGCTTCTTGCCGCCGCCCCTGACCTCGGCACGGGATTTCTGCCGCTTGGTGCCGGCGCGGCCGGCCGCCATGTAGGCGGTAACCACCTGATGGACCAACGCTTCATTGTAGGTGCGACCGAAGGCCGCATCCGACAATTGGATTTCCGTGGGCTGTGTGGCGTTCTTGAGCTGAAGCTTCATGGCGGTTACTTCTTGTCGGATTTGGAGGCGCCCTTGCCGGCACCACCCTTCGCGGCCACGGGGGCCTTGTTCGGCGCCAGCCGGATACGGCGCGCCTGCGAGGCGGCCTTCAGGGACGGCTTGACGATGACCCGGCCGCCTTCGGCGCCCGGTACGGCGCCGCTGATGAGCAGCAGATTGCGGTTCACGTCCACCTCGACGATGCGCAGGTTGTCGATGGTGCGGTTCTTGACGCCCATGTGGCCCGACATGCGCTTGCCCTTGAATACGCGACCCGGAGTCTGGCGCTGGCCGATGGAGCCCGGTGCGCGGTGCGACAGCGAGTTTCCGTGGGTTTTCATGCCGCCCGCAAAATTATGCCGCTTCATGGTGCCGGCAAACCCCTTGCCGACCGTGGTGCCGGTGACCGCGACCACCTGCCCCACCGTGAACATGTCGACCTTGAGTTCGCCGCCTGCGGCCAGCGCCTCGCCTTCACCCTTGTTCAGGCGGAATTCCTGCGAGGTGTAACCCGCAGCCACGTTGGCCTTGGCAAAATGCCCGGCCAAGGCCTTGGGAACACGGGACGGCCGCCGGGTGCCCAGGGTGACCTGTACGGCGCGATACCCGTCGGTTTTCTCGGTCTTGACCTGAGAAATGCGGTTCGGCAACGCCTCTACGACCGTCACGGGGACCGTCACGCCGGCGTCGGTGAAAATACGGGTCATGCCGCACTTGCGGCCAACCAGACCAATGGTCATTGTCGAATCCTCATAACCGCGCGAGCTTCGATTGGCTCGCGCTTTCGTTGCAATAGGCCAGCGGTTTGGGCACTCGAGACCCCAGTATCCTCAAGCGGACAGCTGGCGTCGGCGCCCACGCGCTCCGACCTCTAAAATTGGAGCGCGAATTCTACAGGTTTGATGGCCGGGCGCAAGCTCCACCCGCCCCGGTGAATTGCGGCATGGTCGCGGCGCGAACCCGGCTTTGTGCAGTGCACCCGCCGCGAGGCGTCCCTCGTCGTACGCGTACGGTCGGGGTACGGGCCTGGCTCGGAATCCGCACGGCCGCGAGGGGCTACTTGGGCTTGGCGCCGCCCGTGTAGGTGACGTAGTACTTCTTGTAGCCCTTGGTGGACCAGTGGCCCTTCCAGCCCTTCGGCATCGCCACTCCCTCGCCCGCATGGACCTCGAGCACGGTGCCGTCGGCGGAAGTGAGCGTCACTCCGCCGTCGATGAAATACATGAACTCGTCGTCCTCGTAGGCCTCGATGTCCTGTTCCGAGGGGCCTGCGTCGAACACGCCCATCTCGACCTTGCGGTCCTTCGATCGCAGCAGCAGGACGTCGGTCGCCGGCCCGTCCGGACCGGTCTCCTTGACGGCGGTCTTCCCGGCGAATACCGGGCCCGCGGCCTCGGCGGCCGTGACCTTGACGGGCTTCGTCGTGGCCAGCGGCTTCGCGGGCGGCGAGTCCGCCATGGCAGACGCGCAGAGCAGGAGCGATACCAGGCCCGCCCCGGTCAGGATCGCGCGCCGCATCAGTTCAGCTTGATCTGAACGTCCACGCCCGCCGGAAGCTCGAGCTTCATCAGCGCGTCCACGGTCTTGTCCGTGGGATTCAGGATGTCCATCAGCCGCTTGTGGGTCCTGATCTCGAACTGATCGCGCGCATCCTTATCGCCGTGCGGCGACACCAGAACCGTGAAGCGCTCCATCTTGATGGGCAGAGGAACCGGCCCCTTGACGGTCGCTCCCGTGCGCTTTGCGGTGTCGACGATTTCGCGCGCAGACTTGTCGATCAAGCGATGATCGAACGCCTTCAGGCGGATGCGAATATTTTGATTGGCCATGACTTTCCTATGCGCCTACGCGCCATTACCCATGCGCTTACGCGCAGAATTAACAGGGCCGCCGAGGCCCCGACCTAAACGACGGGGTCCCTTGGACCCCGTAGGAGTTGCGCGTACGCGCATCATCAAGCGATCACCTTGGCGACGACCCCTGCGCCCACGGTCTTGCCGCCCTCGCGGATCGCGAAGCGCAGCCCCTGCTCCATCGCGATCGGCGCTATCAGCTCCACCACAATCTTGATGTTGTCCCCGGGCATCACCATCTCCGTCCCCTCCGGCAACTCCACCGCTCCCGTCACGTCCGTCGTGCGAAAGTAAAACTGCGGCCGGTAGCCCTTGAAAAACGGCGTGTGCCGCCCGCCCTCTTCCTTCGTCAGCACGTACACCTCGGCCTCGAACTTCGTGTGCGGCGTAATGCTCCCCGGCTTGCACAACACCTGCCCGCGCTCCACTTCCTCGCGCTTCGTGCCCCGCAGCAGCACCCCCACGTTGTCCCCCGCCTGCCCCTCGTCCAACAGCTTGCGAAACATCTCCACGCCCGTGCACGTCGTCTTCGTCGTCGCCCGTATCCCCACAATCTCCACTTCGTCGTTCACCTTCACAATCCCGCGCTCGATCCGGCCCGTCACCACCGTGCCGCGGCCCGCAATCGAAAATACATCCTCCACCGGCATCAAAAACGCCCCGTCCACCGCTCGCTTCGGCACCGGAATGTAATCGTCCAGCGTCTTCACCAGCTTCAATATCGAGGGCACCCCAATCTCGCTCGTGTCCCCCTCCAGCGCCTTCAGCGCCGACCCAATCGTGATCGGCGTCTTGTCCCCGGGAAACTTGTACATCGTCAACAAGTCCCGCACCTCCAGCTCCACCAGCTCCAACAGCTCAGCGTCGTCCACCATGTCCGCCTTGTTCAAATACACCACGATGTACGGCACACCCACCTGCCGCGCCAGCAAAATGTGCTCGCGCGTCTGCGGCATCGGACCGTCCGCCGCCGATACCACCAATATCGCCCCGTCCATCTGCGCCGCTCCCGTGATCATGTTCTTCACGTAGTCCGCGTGCCCGGGACAATCCACGTGCGCGTAGTGCCGCGCATCGCTCTGATACTCCACGTGCGCCGTCGCTATCGTGATCCCGCGCGCCCGCTCCTCCGGCGCCTTGTCAATCTGGTCGTACGCCTTGAACTCCCCCCCAAACTTCTCCGCCATCACCTTCGTCAGCGCCGCCGTCAAGGTCGTCTTGCCATGGTCCACATGCCCAATCGTCCCCACGTTCACGTGCGGCTTCGTTCGCTCAAACTTCTCCTTAGACACGGATTGAATCTCCCAAATGTGTGCAGACGGTTGGTGAAACTTTAAGACGCGATCTTCATCACGGCATCGGCGACGTTGTTGGGCACTTCCATGTACTTGGCGAACTCCATCGTGTAGTTCGCACGCCCCTGGCTCATCGAGCGCATCGCCGTCGAATATTGGAACATCTCGGCCAGCGGAACTTCGGCGGTGACCACCTTGCCTGAGGGAGAGTCCTCCATTCCGATGATCTGCCCGCGACGGCGGTTCAAATCGCCGACGATGTCGCCGTAATAGTCTTCCGGGGTCACGACCTCGACCTTCATGATGGGCTCGAGGAGCACCGGCTTCGCCTTGCGAAAGCCCTCCTTGAATCCCATGGAGCCGGCGATCTTGAAGGCCATCTCGTTCGAATCGACGTCGTGATACGAGCCGTCGAAAATCGTGACCTTGACGTCGACGATGGGGTACCCGGCGATGACGCCGGTCTGCACCGCCTCTTGAATTCCCTTGTCCACCGCGGGTATGAATTCCTTCGGCACGGCGCCGCCCACGATGCCGTTGACGAAGAGGTAGCCCTTGCCGGCCTCCTGCGGCTCGATCTTCAGCCACACGTGGCCGTACTGGCCGCGGCCGCCGGACTGACGGACGAACTTGCCCTCCGACTCGACGCTGGCGCGGATGGTCTCGCGGTAGGCGACCTGCGGCTTGCCCACGTTGGCATCGACCTTGAACTCGCGCTTCATGCGGTCGACGATGATTTCGAGGTGCAATTCGCCCATGCCGGAGATGATGGTCTGGCCCGACTCCTGATCGGTATGCACGCGAAACGAGGGGTCCTCCTTCGCGAGGCGCTGCAGGGCGACGCCCATCTTTTCCTGGTCCACCTTGGTCTTCGGCTCGACGGCCACCGAGATGACGGGCTCTGGGAACTCCATCTTCTCCAGGATGATGACCTTGTGCGGATCCGACAGCGTGTCTCCGGTGGTGACGTCCTTGAGGCCAACCGCGGCCGCGATATCGCCGGCGTGCACCTCCTTGATCTCGGAGCGCTCGCTGGCGTGCATCTGCAACAGGCGGCCGATACGCTCTGTGCGGTTCTTGTTGGGCACGTAGACCTGATCGCCCGAATTGAGCGTCCCGGAATAGACCCGGAAGAAGGTCAGGTTGCCCACGAAGGGGTCGTTCAGGATCTTGAAGGCCAGTGCCGCGAACGGGGCGTCGTCGTCGGGGGCGCGGGTCATGTCCTCGCCGCGCTCGCCATGGCCCTTCACGGGCGGCACCTCGGTGGGCGACGGCATGTACTCGACGACCGCGTCGAGCACCGCCTGCACGCCCTTGTTCTTGAACGCCGAGCCGCAGGTCACCAGGCAGATCTCGTTCTTGATCGCGCGGGCGCGCAGGCCGCGCTTGATCTCCGCGTCCTCGAGCAGTCCGCCCTCGAGGTACTTGTTGAGCAGCGCCTCGTCGCCCTCGGCGGCCGCCTCGATCATCTTGGCGCGCCACTCCTCGCAGTCCTTGCGCATCTCGGGCGGAATGTCGCGGTACTCGAATTTCATGCCCTGGGTCTCGTCGTCCCAGAATATGGACTTCATCTTGATCAGGTCGACGACGCCGGTGAAGGCTTCCTCGGCCCCGATGGGGAGCTGGATCGGCACGGGATTTCCGCGCAGGCGCGTCCTGATCTGATCCACGCAACGCAGGAAGTCGGCGCCGGCGCGGTCCATCTTGTTGACGAAGGCCACCCGCGGCACGCCGTACTTGTTCATCTGCCGCCAGACCGTCTCCGACTGCGGCTGCACGCCGGACACGGCGCAGTACACGGCCACGGCGGAATCGAGCACGCGCAGGCTCCGCTCGACCTCGATGGTGAAATCGACGTGCCCGGGAGTGTCGATGATGTTGATGCGGTGCTCGGGGAAGCTCTTGTCCATCCCCTTCCAGAAACAGGTGGTGGCGGCGGCCGTGATCGTGATGCCGCGCTCCTGCTCCTGTTCCATGTAGTCCATGACGGCCGCGCCGTCGTGCACTTCGCCGATCTTGTGCGACACGCCCGTATAGAACAGGATGCGCTCCGTCGCGGTGGTCTTACCCGCGTCGATGTGCGCAGAGATACCGATGTTCCGGTATCTTTCGATGGGCGTGGTACGTGGCATAGTCTATGCGCTGCGCGCAACCTTTAACGGGGCCGAAGCGGCCCCGACAGTTAGGCTCGCTTCGCGAGCATAAAATCCAAAACAATGAACCGCCCGGTTCGTCCCCGGGCAATGTTCTATATCAGGTCTCGGCGGCGAATAACCAGCTTTCAGGCCCTACCAGCGATAGTGGGCGAAGGCCTTGTTGGCTTCGGCCATGCGATGCGTGTCTTCCCGCTTGCGCACCGCGGCACCGCGATTGTCGGCCGCCTCCATGAGTTCGGCCGCCAGACGGTGCGCCATGGACTTCTCGCTGCGCGCGGTGGCGGCCTCGATGACCCACCGCATGGCGAGGGTCTGGCGGCGGTTGGCCCGCACCTCGACCGGCACCTGATACGTGGCGCCGCCGACTCGGCGGGATTTCACCTCGACCACGGGCTTGACGTTGTCCAGCGCTTGCTGCAACACCGCGATGGCCTCGGCGCCCACGGCGCCCGGCTTCTTCTCGCCGATGCGATCGATGGCGCCATAGACGATTTTCTCGGCGGCCGACTTCTTGCCGCGCTCCATCACCATGTTGATGAATTTGGCCAACATATCGTTCCCGAACTTGGGGTCAGGAAGGATGGTGCGATGGGGGGCTGCTGCTCTGCGGGACATGGAAACCTACTTTATGATTCGGAGGGCGGGCTATTTCTTCGGCCGCTTGGCGCCGTACTTCGAACGGCCTTGCCGGCGGTCGTTCACCCCGGCGCAATCCAGCGCACCGCGGACCGTGTGGTAGCGGACACCCGGCAGGTCCTTGACGCGGCCGCCGCGGATCAGCACCACCGAGTGTTCCTGTAAATTGTGTCCTTCGCCGCCGATGTAGCTCGATACCTCGTAGCCGTTGGTCAACCGGACGCGGCAAACTTTGCGCAGCGCCGAATTGGGCTTCTTCGGCGTGGTGGTGTACACGCGCGTGCACACGCCGCGCTTCTGCGGCGAGGCGGCCAGCGCGGGCACCTTGGACTTCCAAGCGGGCTCGTTGCGGCCGGTGCGAATCAATTGGGTCGTCGTCGCCATAAATACCTTCGGGGCCAAATCTCGCGAGTTGACCGGTTGATTCTTGAGAAAACCTTTTAAAGTAGCCGGGCATCAAAAACGCTCCGCCCAGCGACAAAGGCCGGCGATTGTAGGAACCGAAGGAATGGGTGTCAAGGTAGATGCTGCATGGCAGCACGTTCCGAGCCTCCAAACCGCGGCGCAAACCGTCATTGCTGCGGCGCACTAATATCCGCGGCCGCGGAATGCGGCGCGACGTCAGGTGGTTGCCGAGCCCGCTCGGTGCTTGTGGTAGACGCAGGCGAGTTTGTTCCCGTCCGGATCGCGCACATACGCCACGTAGAACGACGGCTCGTAATAGGGCCGCGTGCCCGGAGCCCCCTCATCGCGCCCGCCCTGTTCAAGGGCGGTGGTGTGGAAGGCTCGTACTTGAGCCTCGTTCTCGGCACGGAATGCCAGCATCGTACCGTTGCCGGGAGTTGGGGCTCGGCCGTCGAAAGGATGGCAGACCCAAAATCCATACCCCTCGTCGTAGGAGCCTCCCCAACCTGCCCAGCCTTCGATCCAGCCCGGCGTACGGCCGATACCCAGCACAGCGAATACGGCATCATAGAACTGGATGGCCCGCGCCAGGTTGGCGGTGCCTACCGTCGAGTAGAGGATCATTGCCAACACCTCGTTTCAGATCAACGTGCTTGCATGCGCTGGGGCGAGCATATCGTGCTTGATCGGCTGGATGTTGATCGCGCCGGCCCGGGCATGACCGACATAGCGGGTTAGTTCCTCCGTTACGCCGCTCAATGCAGCTGCCAGGCCGCCTTGATGCCGGTGAGCACGGCCAGCACCATCAGAAGGCGCAGCACCCAGCGGCGGAACGCGGCCGGATCCGAGCGCTCGAAGCTTCGGCTCCCGAGCCACAGACCCGCGATGAGCGGCGGCAGAAACAACGCTGCCCGCCACAAGGTGGCGGGCGTGATGAGGCCGCTCGAGGCCTGCCAAGCCAGCCCCAGGACATCGGTGAGCAGGAAGAAGGCGATCATCGAGGCGCGGCCGGCGGCCGCACCGGTCGGCGAGCTGAAGAAGAAGAGCACCACCGGCGGGCCTCCCATGCCGAACCCGCCGTTGAAGAGGCCGGACGCCGCGCCGGTGGCCAGAGTGAGCGCCGGCCCCGGCAATCGCTTCATATGAAGGCCCCTTGCGAGCAGCAGCGCCGCCGCGAGCACGAACACCGACAGGGCCAGGGTCATCGGCGCCGCCGGCGCGTGCGCCAGCGCATACACCCCGAAGGGCGTGCCCGCACAGCAGCCGGCGAACAGCCATCCCTGCGCACGCCAATGAATGTCCCGCCAGACGCCCGGCAGCAGATGCAGGCTCGCAGCCACCTCCATCAGGAAGATCGACGGCACGATCTGCCCCGGCGGCAGCAAAAGCGACAGCGACGTGATGGCCAGCATCGAAAAGCCGAAGCCGCTGTAGCCGCGCACCACGGCGGCAAAAAAAATGCACGCCACGGCATACCCGAGCGTCAGCGATTGGGCGGCCAACGACTTTCCCCGGCGCGCCTGAGGTCCGTGCACCTCAACGAAACTGCGGATGCCCGCGCACCGCCTCCCGCCACGAATCATCCCGCGGGTCCGCGCCCGGCGGTGTCTGCGCTTCGCTGCGGTGCCATTTCGCCAGCCACTCGGCGCCCAGGAGCTGATGCGCGTGCGGCAGCGCCGCCGCCCGCGGCGAAAGTCCGATGGTCGTTTCCGCCTTCGGGCCCGTGCCGCGCCCCTTGGCCACGTGAAAGCCGGCCGCCAGCAGCCCGGCGCGCACACTGGTCGAATGGGAATACGTGTACAGCTCCACCGCCTTGGGCTGGAACAGCGCCCCCAGGTCGCGGAACGCGCCGAGCGTCCACAATGCGCCGTCGGTCTTGTAGGAGAACGGGTCGAAGAACACCACGTCCGGCAACGGCGCCGCGCATCGCGTGGCGCTGAAGTCGCCTCGCATGAGCAGCCAGTCGATTCCTGCCGCGTCGTTCATCCACCGGTCGTCGGCCAGCAGGCGCCGCGGCGCCGGGTGATGCAGGTGCTGGAACCATGCCGGATGACGCAACGCCAGCGCGAGCGAATCGAAATCGTTCTCGAAGCTCACCAGGAGCAGCCGCCGCATGCCGCCGCCCTGCCCCGGCGCGCCGCGCCGCGCCTCGACCGCGTGAATCGCCGCCATCGCATTGGCCGCCGCGCCGAGACCGACGTCCCACACCACCAGCGGCAGCGCTTCGGGCTCGAGCAGCCGGTCGACGAGCCGCGACTGCTCCACGTACAGCGAGCGCGCCTCCTCGGCCGGATCGTTGACCGAGTGCATGACCTCTCCCGAAGTGCGGTCGCGAATGTGTCCGACGCCGTCGCGCACGATGACCTCGTAGCGCCCCAGCGCGAGCTTGAGCCGGCGCCGTTCGGCCTTCGTCACGTGCCGCGGCGGCCGGCCGTAGCTGTCGCGCGCGTCCAGAACATCGCGCTGCCCGCGATAGAAGGTCTCCCAGGTGCCTGCGAGAATGTTCTCCCGCATCCGGCGCATCAGGTTCATGTAGAAATGGATGTTGTGCAGGCCCAGCAGCTGCCAGCCCAGCGCTTCGCTCACCTTGTTGAGATGAAAGAGGTACGCGATCGAATGGGTGCGGCAGGTGTGGCAGCCGCATTCCGGATCGATGGGCCCCTCCATCCCCCGGTAGGCGGCGCGCCGCAAATCACGTCGGCCCATGCTCGTGAATGCCACGCCCTGCTTGGCGAGCGCCGTCGGCAGGATGCAATCGAACATGTCCACGCCTCGATGCACCGCCTCGAGCAGGTCCCGGGTCGTGCCCACGCCCATCAGATAGCGCGGTCTGTCCTCGGGCAGCAGCCCCGTGACGACGGCCGTGCAGTCCTCCCGTTCGGCCGTGCTCTCGCCGACCGCCAGACCGCCTATGGCATGGCCGTCGAAGGGCATCTGCGCAATGGCCAGCGCGCTCTCGGCGCGCAAGTCCGCGTAGCTGGCGCCCTGCACGATCCCGAACAGCGCCTGGGGCGATTCGCCGCGGGCGGCGAGGCTGCGCAGCGCCCAGCGGTGCGTCAGCTCCATCGCCTGCCGCGCCTCTTCGCGCCCGACGGTGGACGGCACGCATTGATCGAGCACCATCATGATGTCGGCGCCGATGGCGATCTGCGCGGCGACGCTGGTCTCCGGGCTCAGGCGCAGCACGGTCTGGTCGACATAGCTCCTGAATTCGGCGCCCTCCTCGCTGATGGAGCGCCTGCCCGGCAGCGAAAAGATCTGGAATCCGCCCGAATCCGTGAGCACCGAGCGCGGCCAGTTCATGAAGCGGTGGATGCCGCCCAACTTCTCGAACAGCGCAGTGCCGGGCCGCAGCATCAGGTGGTAGGTGTTGGCGAGCAGCACCTGCGCACCGCTCTCGAGCAGATCCTCGCGCCGCTGCGCGCGCACCGCCGCATGCGTGCCCACGGGCATGAACGTGGGAGTCAGTACCTCGTTGTGCAGGGTGGAGAACCGGGCGGCCCGGGCACGCGAGCCGGTTGCGGTCGCCTCGACCCTGAAACTCAGCCGCTGCGAGCCGTTCATCGCGCGTGGAACGTCATCGCCCGAGCGCCCTCATGACGCCGGCAGCGATGCCTCGACGCCGCCGCGCACCACGCGCGTGCACGGATTTGCGCCCAGGTTGTAGCAAAGCTCCGCAGGTCTCTCGATTCGGTAGAGCGCAAAATCCGCGCGCTTGCCGGCTTCCAAGGTGCCCGCCTCGGCCTCGAGCCCCAGGGCCCGGGCCGCATGGCGCGTCACCCCGGTCAGGGCCTCGAGCGGCGTCAAGCCGAACAAAGTGCAGGCCATGTTGAGCGTGAGCAGGATCGACGTGCATGGCGAACTGCCAGGATTGCAATCCGTCGCCACGGCCAGGTCCACGCCCGCCCGCCGCAGGAGTTCGACCGGCGGCGCCTTCGCTTGCCGCAGCGTGTAGAACGCCCCGGGCAGCAGAACCGCCACGGTGCCTGCCCGCGCGAGCGCGAGCGCGCCGGCCTCGCTCACGTATTCCAGATGATCGGCGGACAATGCCCGGTGCTCCGCGGCCAGTTCCGCGGCGCCCAGGTCGCTCAGCTGGCCCGCGTGCACGTGCGCTGACAGCCCCAGGCGGCTCGCGGCCCGGAGCATCAGCCCCGTCTCGGCAACCGTGAATGCAATGTTCTCGCAGAAGGCGTCGACCGCGTCCACCAGTCCGGCGCGTCCCAGCGTCTCGAGCCACGGGCCGGTGGCCTGCTCGACATAGGCCGCCCGGTCCTCGCGATATTCCCGGGGTAGCGCATGCAGGCCGAGATAGGTTGTGCGCACGGTGACCGGAAGCCGTCGGCCCAGTTCGCGCGCGACTTCCAGCATCCTGCGCTCCGTGGGCAGATCCAGGCCGTAGCCGGACTTCACCTCGAGGGTGGTGACGCCCTCGGCGCAGAGCCGCCCCGCGCGCAGCATCGCCGATGCCAGGAGCGAATCCGCGTCGGCCGCGCGGGTGGCGTTGACCGTCGATTGAATGCCGCCGCCGGCGCGGGCGATTTCCTCATACGACGCGCCGCAAAGCCGCTTTTCGAATTCCTCGACGCGGTTGCCGCCATACACCAGGTGCGTATGGCAGTCGATGAGGCCGGGCAGCATCCACAGTCCGCGCACATCCTCGATGGGCACGCCGCCGGCGGCAGCCGTGGCCGCGGCCGCCTCGGCGGGCCCGACCCAGGCGATGCGTCCGTCCTTCACCGCGAGCGCCGTGCCGGCGCGATTGCCATAGGGCTCGCCACCGGCGACCATCGTGGCGATGTTCGCGCCCACCCACACTCGGTCCCATTCTCGATTCGAAGCTGTCTGCACGCGCCCGCCTGCCTTTGGCCGCGGCGGCCGGCGCCCCGTCCGGTCCTCGCCGCAACCCGATTGCTGTTGGCATCATGATACGGCAAGCTAGGCTCCCTATACAGGTATAGGCAACATGCACAAGCAATACTATCTGGAGGCGGCGCTCCTGCCGCAGGGCTGGGTGCGCGGCGCCCTGGTGAGCGTCGCCGACGGCGGGCAGATCAGCGCCATCTCGGCCCCCGCGGCGGCTCCCGAGCCGGCGGCCGCGCGAAATTCCGCACCCGCGGCCGCGCAGGATTCCGGGTCTCGCCCGCCCGGCACGCACCCTCCCGGCAGCGAACGCGTCGCGGGCATCGTGGTGCCGGGCATGCCCAATGCCCACAGCCACGCATTTCAGCGCGGCATGGCGGGCAATACGGAGTACCGGCTGTCGGCGCGCGACAGTTTCTGGACCTGGCGGCAGGCCATGTACGCGCTGGGGAACCGGATCGAGCCGCAGGATCTCGAGGTCCTCGCAACCCAGCTGTTCATCGAGATGCTGAAGGCGGGCTACACCGCCGTGGCCGAGTTCCATTATCTGCACCGGCAGGTCGATGGCGCGCCCTACGCGGGCTCGAATGCGCTCTGGGACGCGATGGCCGTCGCGGCCTCGAGCGCCGGCATCGCCATGACATTCCTGCCGACGCTCTACCAGTGCAGCGATTTCGGCGCGCAGCCCCTCAAGCGCGAGCAAGCTCGCTTCGCCTTGGGCACCGACCATTTCCTGCGGGCGGTGGGCGAGCGCCTGGATGCGCAGCGCCGCGCCGATGCCGGCGCCCTGCGCACGGGTGCCGCATTCCACAGCTTGCGGGCCGTGCCGCTGCCCGTGCTGCGCGAGGCGGCGGCCGCGTTGCGCAGCATGGATCCGGCGCTCCCGCTGCACATTCACATCGCCGAGCAAGTCAAGGAAGTGCAGGCGTGCATGGCGCACACGGGGCGGCGCCCCGTCGAGTTGCTGCTGGACGCGGCCCTGCTGGATGAACGTTGGTGCCTGGTGCATGCCACCCATGCCAATGCCGCGGAGTTGCGGGGCATCGCCGCGTCGCGCGCCGCGGTCTGCGTGTCCATCAGCACCGAAGCGAATCTGGGCGACGGTTTCTTCGACACCGCACGATTCATGAAGGCGGGCGGACAGCTGTGCGTCGGCTCCGACAGCCAGGCCACCGTGGCGCCCGCCGAGGAACTGCGCTGGATGGAATATCAGCAGCGGCTGCGCAAGCGCCGCCGCGGAGTGCTCGCCGACAAATCCGAGCCGCACGTGGGAACGCGACTGTGGAGCCACGCCGCAGCGACCGGCGCGCGGGCTTTGGGCCAGCCCGCCGGCGCGATTGCCGTGGGACATCGGGCGGACTGGCTGGTGCTGGACCGCGAGCACCCCAGCATGGCCGGCGCGCCGGTCGAGAATGCGCTCGATCACCTGGTGTTTGCCGCGGGAGACGCCGCGATCCGCGACGTCATGGTCGCCGGTCGCTGGGTGGTCAAAGATCGACTGCATGCCGCCGAGCGGCCGCTGCGCGGCCGCTTCGGGGAATTGATGTCGCGGCTGTCGCGCCCGCCGGACGCTCCCACCGATTAGCCTAAAGAAGCGGCATCACATTGGTGTGCGCGAAGCCGAGCGGTACGAGGATGTCTTTGACCGTGTCGATGGCGAGTCCCATCGAAGGGGCGCCGCCGAGCGAGAACAGACCGCCGGTGGCGACGCTGCTGCCGCGGAAGCCGCTCGCGCTGACCTCGTATCCGGCCGGCACCTGGTAGCCCGCGCCGCCGTTCAGGGTGAGCTTCTTGGCCGGCGCCGACACTCCCACCGCGAGCAGTGCGACGCTCGCTCCGCCAAATCCGCCGTCGGAGTCGGTGATGCCGCTGATCTCCAGAACGGTTCCCGAGACCTCGGTCGAGAAGGGCCCGAATGACTGCAGCACCGTGTTTGCCGGGACGCTCATGACGGTGCCGGAGCCGTTCGGATCCAGGATCGCGCTCGCATAAGTCAGGGAGGGCGTGACGCCGCCGGTCTCGGTCAGTGTGGTGACGAGGAGCCAGTCGAGGCCGGTGATCGCGCCGCCGGCCGGGGCGATCAGGCCCGTCACCAGCGTGCCGGAAAATGGCCCGCCGAGGGCGCTGGGCGTGCTCGAGGTGACGCCCACGGGCACCCGGTCGATCGTCGTGCTCACCGCGCCGGTGCCCGACACGGTGTATTCCTGAAAGATCACGTTCGCCCCATTCGCGCCGATGAGCGAGTAACCCTTGCTGGACGACGAGCTGAGCCCCGTGAGCAGGGTTTTGGGAACCGCGAGATCCGAAAGGCTCTCCTGGTAGATCGTGGAGACCGTGGCGCCGTTTCGAGTGCCGACGAAATAGAGATTGTCGGGGTCCGTGATGCATCCCGTTGTCAATCCGTCAAAGAACTCCACCACCTTGCCCGCGGCCTGAAGCTGGTACGACTTGAAGCCCGACGAGGTGTTGACCGTCACCAGCGCGCTGCCGCCCAGGTAGTCGAACGCCCCGCCCGCGACCGCCGGGCCGTTGACGCAAGGGATGGGGGTGCCCGGGACATCCTTCAGCAGGGTGCTGGCCCCTGTGAAGTTCGCATCCGCATAAAGGTTCTCTTCCTGGGTGACCGAGTTCCAGTAGATCAGGCCGCCGAGATCTCCGCTGGCGAGATAGAGCGGCGTGAAGTTGCCGTCGTTGGTGATGGCCGACAAGGCGGATGTCCCGCCGGGGATGTCCACCACGACGGGTGCCGTCGATGACGACTGGCCGTAGGCGGCAAGATAATAAGTGCCGCCCGGGACGCCTGCGCAATATCCCAGCATTCCGGGCTGCGTACCGGCTTCCGGGGTAGCGACATAGACGATGACCTCGAGGGTCGTGGGCTTGGAGCCGTCGGTTTCGATTTGGCCCACGGCGCAGACGCTCTTGGAGGACGGGATCGACAGGTTCGTGATCTGCGCCGGCTTCGGTGCGTTGGCCGACGCCGACGGGTTCGCAAGATCCACCCCATACAGATGCTGATTGCCGTCGGATGCTCGAGCGGCATAGATCAAGGTGGCCGGGGTCGCCGACGAGGGCGCGGTGGACCCGCCCAGGAATCCGGCGAAGGCGGCACCCAGCAGGCTGGGTGTGGATTCGGTGATCCACTGTGGCGCCGGCGCGGTGGAGCCGCCGACTTTGTTCGAGGCGACCACGAACAGGCCCGACTTGCCCCCGCTCGTGCCCGATACGGGCGAGGCTGCATAGGGAATCCAGAAATCGGGCGTCGCGGCCGATGCCGTGATGGGTGGGGTGAGCGCGAGCGTTGCGGCAAGTGCTCCGAATGTGGATTTCCTGTTCATGAACAATCCCTCCAGGTTTGGGCCATGGGTTGCGCTACTGCTGGGGGAATGCGTAATTGCCGGTCGATTCACCTCATGAGCTCGCGGCGTATTCGGCATGGGCGCCCGCAAGCGTGTGAGCCCTCTTGGTCATAATGCGGTCCCAGCCGCGGAAGGACGCGGGCGCAGCCCGAAATCGCGCCGTTTTGAGGGAACGCTCCAAGGTTGCGACCGATTTCGCTCAAGGCGATGGCGTCCCTGTGACGTCGTCGTCACGCCTGCAGGCCCGTTCTTAAATGATAATGATAATTATGTCGCCTCTTTTTTGATGGCCCCCATCGGACGTTATTACGATGCGTCAGCCAAGTTGTCAGGCTCGATTGGATAAGCCACGCCCCGCCGGCGCGCGCCCCGGCCTTGGAGCGGCCATTACGTTCGATTTACCGCTCAAGCCCCCGGAGATGGCATATGGATAACGGCCCCTTGCCGATCAATCGTCGCATTCTCGTGATCGACGACAACCGGGAAATCCACGACGACTTCCGCAAGGTCATCGGCGGCAGCGGAGACGACGCGGCGGCCCTGGCCGCCGCCGAGCTCGCGCTATTGGGCGAGTCCCTGGGCACGAACGTCGGCCCGGGGTTCGAGGTCGACTCCGCCTTCCAAGGCCAGGAAGGGCTCGCGAGGGTGGAGCAGGCATTGCGCGACGGCCGACCCTATGCGATGGCCTTCGTCGACATGCGCATGCCTCCGGGCTGGGATGGACTGGAGACGATCGAGCGGATTTGGGCCGTCGACCCGGACCTGCAAATCGTCATATGTTCGGCCCACACCGACTACGATTGGACCGAAGTGGTGGCGCGCCTGAACAATTCCGACAAGCTGTTGGTGGTGAAGAAGCCGTTCGAGGCCATCGAGGTTCGGCAATGCGCGAATGCGCTCACCCGAAAGTGGCAGAACGAGCGGATCGTGCGCCGCCAGGTCGAAGGCCTCGAACAGGTGGTGACGGCGCGCACGCTGGGTCTGGAGAACGCCAACAAGCAATTACGCTACCTCGCGACGCACGACGCCCTCACGGGCCTGCCGAACCGGGTGCTGATGGACGATCGCATCAGCCAGTCCATCGGGATCGCCCACCGCCTGGGCCAGATCTTCGCCGTGATGATGCTCGATCTCGACCGTTTCAAGATGGTGAACGATTCGCTGGGCCATCGCGCGGGCGACGAGCTCCTGAAGGAGGTGTCGCTCCGGTTGAAGAGCGTCGTGCGCGAAGTCGACAGCGTCACCCGTTTGGGCGGGGATGAGTTCGTGGTGATCGTCGCCCCCGGCGCCGAGCCCAATGCCGCGCATCAGGTGGCGGCGCGAATCATCGAGGCGATGCGTCCTTCGGTGCGCATCGCGGATGTCGAGATTCACACCTCGGCGAGCATCGGCATCGCGTTCTATCCGAACGACGGCGCCAACACCGAGACCCTGCTGGCACGCGCCGACGCCGCCATGTATTCCGCCAAGGAGCGAGGCCGGAATGCGGTCCAGTGCTTCATGCCCGGAATGGACACGGCCACCCAGGAGAGAATGCGGCTGGAAAACGACATGCGCATCGCCCTCGAACAGAACCAGTTCGAGCTGCATTATCAGCCGAAGGTGAACACGGCGACCGGCGTCATGCACGGGGCCGAGGCCTTGTTGCGCTGGCGCCATCCCGTGCGCGGATCGATTCCACCCGCCGAGTTCATCCCCA
This sequence comes from uncultured Gammaproteobacteria bacterium, assembly GCA_963707765.1. GTDB lineage: Bacteria > Pseudomonadota > Gammaproteobacteria > Steroidobacterales > Steroidobacteraceae > Bog-1198. The sequence goes on from CAVPQZ010000004.1 coordinate 973,660, forward strand.
TCGCGGAGGAAAGCGGGTTGATCGAAAGCCTCGGCGGCTGGGTGGTGCGCGAAGCCTGCCGCCAGGCGCGAGCCTGGCAGGATCAAGGCCTGCCGCCGATGCGGGTTGCCGTGAATCTATCGCCGTCGCAGTTCCGGCAGGGGAATATCGTCGCGATCATCCGCCAAGCGCTGGAGGATGCCCGATTGGAGCCGCACTTCCTCGAAGTCGAGCTCACGGAGAGCACCGTCATGAGCGACCCGGAGGAGTCGATCGTCATCCTCGAGGAATTGAGCACCATGGGTGTCCTCGTCTCAGTCGACGACTTCGGCACCGGATATTCCAGTATGAGCTATCTGCGGCGGCTGCCCATCGACAAGCTCAAGATCGACCGCAGCTTCATCAGCGAGGTCGCGTCGCGTTCCGAAGACGCATTGATCGTTCGCGCCATCGTCTCGCTGGCTCATAGCCTGAAATTGCAGGTCGTGGCCGAAGGAGTCGAGTCGCCGGAGCAGCTCGAGTACCTGAAGACTCTAGGATGCGATCAATACCAGGGGTATTACTACAGCGCCGCGCTGTCGCCATCGCAGTTCGAGGAGCTGGCCCGGTCCCGGCAGCGGCCGGCCCCGGCGGCGGCGGAATTCGAGCCCAACCGCTCGCACAGCAAGTTGTCCGCCTACAAGAGGCGGTAGCCGCGACAGACTGTAGGCGGCGGCGAGGCGGCCTGGTCGCTCGGTAGAACAAGCCTCGCGGCACGCCTACGGTCCTTGCTTGTGCGTCGCAGCAGAGGTCATCGAGGCTATAGTGGTTCCTTCGTCATTGGGCGGCCGCCGAGTGCGGCGGCGCAAGGACCTTAGCTCGTGCAATTGCGCTGGGTAGCTCACGATGCGTTCAATCCTCATCCGCCTCGCGATTCCGACGCTGCTGGCCGTGGTGCTCCTCGCTTATTTCGGCGTCCCGGTCGCCGACCGGCTCCTGGAGGGCTGGTTTCGGGCCGACATCGACATGCGCGCCCAGCTGCTGGCCAATTCCATCTCTTCGTCGATCGGCGCGCTCATCGACAAGGAGCAAACCAAGGATCTGGGCAAATTCCTGGCCGGAATCACGGCGGACGAACGATTGGTGGCGGTCATGTTGTGCCGGGCCGACGGATCGCTCCTGCTGAAGACCGATCGAACACCGAAGTCGATATCGTGTCCCGACGAACAGGCCGCGGCCAAGCACAGCGACCGAATGGTTCAATTACCATCCGGCTCCGTCGAGGTATCGGCATTCCCGGTCGCCACGGCCGGCGGCAACGCCATCGATATTCTGATCATCCATGATCTGCAATTCATCGATCGCCGCCAATCGACCGCGCGCAACTACGTGCTCGCCTCCGCGGTGCTGTTCGCGACGCTGCTTGCACTGGTGGTCGGATTCATATTTTGGTTGCTGCTCCGGCGGTGGGTCCGGGTGCTGGTCGGCGACATCCGCGGCCTGCGGTTTTTGGACGATGCCCAGTCCGAGTCGGAGTCGAGCCCGATCCTGAGCCAGGTCCGCACGGCCCTGCGCGAGCTGGAGGCGAACCAGCGGCTGGAAATCGATTTCCACGAGAATTGGACCCCGCATGCGCTGCAGCAGGTGGTGCGCGAACACCTGCACGAGCCCGAGGTCTTCGTGGTGTCGAATCGCGAGCCCTACATTCACAACGAAACGGACCAAGGCGTGGTGGTTCAGGTCCCGGCGAGCGGCATGGTGACGGCCCTGGAGCCGATCGTCCGCGCCTGTTCCGGCACCTGGATTGCCCACGGCAGCGGCACTGCGGACCGCCGAACCGTCGACCGGCACGACCATGTCAAGGTGCCGCCGGAGGATCCGAGCTACACCCTGCGCCGCGTCTGGTTGAATCAGGCCGAAGAAGAGGGTTTCTATTACGGATTCTCGAACGAGGGGCTGTGGCCGCTATGCCATCTGGTCTACATCCGGCCGGCCTTTCGGGAATCGGACTGGCGCCAGTATCAGGCCGTCAACGAGCGGTTCGCCCGAGTGGTCGCGAGCGAGTCCAAGACCCAAAATCCGGTGGTTCTCGTCCAGGATTTCCATTTCGCGCTCCTGCCGGGCCTCCTCCGCGAGTTCAAGCACAAGGCGACGATCCTGCTCTTCTGGCACATTCCCTGGCCCAACGCCGAGACGTTCGGCGTATGCCCGTGGAAGCAGGAAATTCTCGCGCACATGCTCGCGGCGGACATCCTCGGATTTCACACCCGGCATCACTGCCAGAATTTCCTGGCAACCGTCGACCGCTTCGTCGAGTGCCAGATCGACCATGAGCAGTTGACGGTGACCCTGCGCGGCCACGTGTGCCGGATCGTCTCCTACCCGATCTCCATCGAGTGGCCGCCGAGATGGCTCGCGCTCGTGCCGAGCCCGGAGATCTCCAGCGCCAATGTTCGCGAACGGTTCGGCATCGGTGCCGAGGTAAGCCTCGGGCTCGGCGTGGAGCGGTGGGACTTCACCAAGGGCATCGTGGAGCGCCTGCACGCCCTCGAGATCCTCCTGGAAAAGGATCCGGAATGCATCGGGAAGGTCACCCTGCTGCAGGTCGCGGCGCCCTCCCGCAGCACCCTGCCCGCCTACCAGGCCCTGCAGGCCGAGACGCGCGGCGAGGTGGAGCGGATCAACGGCCGTTTTGCGACGGACGCCTGGAAGCCGATCATCCTCATCGCCCAACATCACCAGCCGCGCGACGTGTTCGAACTCTACCGGGCGGCGAATTTCTGCATCGTCAACAGCCTTCACGACGGCATGAATCTCGTCGCCAAGGAATTCATTGCCGCACGGGACGATGACGACGGCGTCTTGATCCTGAGCTCGTTTGCCGGCGCGTCGCGCGAATTGCCGGAAGCGCTGCTGATCAACCCCTTCGACGTCGGCGAAACGGCGGCGGCGATCAAGCTCGCCATGCGCATGCCGCGCGAGGAGCGCCGGCAGTGCATGAAGCTCATGCGAAGGACCGTGAAGGAGAACAACGTCTACCGGTGGGCGGGGCGGATGCTGATGGATGCGGCCCAGATTCGGCAGCGGCAGGCGCTCTCGAAACGGGGTTTGAAGCTATAGCGCGTCCTCCCAGGCGCGGCTCAGCCGCATGGCGGCGGTGATGATTCCTACCATGCTGTAGGTTTGCGGGAAATTCCCCCAGAGCTCGCCCGTGACGGGGTCGATGTCCTCCGACAGCATGCCGAGATGATTGCACCGGGCGAGCATGTTCTCGAACAGGGCCCGGGCCTCGTGTTTCCGCCCGATCGATGCCAATGCATTGACGTACCAGAAGGTGCAGACGTTAAATGCGTTCTCCGGCAGCCCGAAATCGTCCGGCGAAGCGTAGCGCATCATGTAATGGCCGCGCAGCAGGCGCTTTTCCAGGCAATTCACCGTCGCGATGAATTTCCCGTCCGAGGGCAGCACGAATCGCAGCTCCGCGAGCAACAGGACGCTGGCATCGAGCGTTGGAACGCCCCACCCCTCGATGAAGCAGCCGATCGACTCGTCCCACGCCGCCTTCATGATGCGCTCGTGCATGACGGCGGCACGCGCATGCCAGAAGCCGCTTCGCTCCTCGAGTCCGATGTGGCGCGCGATCCGGGCCAGGCGGTCCACTCCCGCCCAGCACATGACGCTGGAAAAGGTGTGAATGTGGGCGCGGCCTCGGTACTCCCAGATGCCGGCATCCGGCTGATCGTAGAGCAGCCAGCATTGCTCGCCGGCAAGCTCCAGCTGCTCGAAGGCGGCCTTGCCGGCCCGCTCCTCCAGGCGCTGGTCGATGAAGGTCTGTGTCGCGGCCAGGATGATCGAGCCGTACACGTCGTGCTGATTCTGTTGATAGGCCAGGTTACCGACGCGCACCGGACCCATGCCCCGGTATCCCGCGAGATGCGGAATCGAATGCTCGGGGAGGGAGGACTCGCCGCTGATGCAATAGACCGGCTGCAGCGGCGCCTGGCGCGAGGCCGCGAAGACGTTGGCGATGTAGCGCAGGTAACCCTCCATGGTGCGGGTCGCTCCGAGGCGATTGAGCGCATGAATGGTGAAATAGCTGTCGCGCAGCCAGCAATAGCGGTAGTCCCAGGTTCGGCCGCTGCCGGCTGACTCCGGAACCGACGTGGTCAGCGCCGCGACCACGGCTCCGGTGTCCTCGAAGCTGCAGAGCTTCAAGGTGATGGCGGCGCGAATGACCTCGGCCTGCCATTCGAACGGGACCGCGAGTTCGCGCGTCCAATCCCGCCAATATTGGCGGGTGTTCTCGAGGAACCGGGTCGCGAGGGTTTCGATGCTGTCCGTGACGGGCTCATCCTCGCCGAAGATGAAGGTGACCGGAGCGCGCAGCACGAACGGGCGCTCCTCCAGGAGCGCGCTCAGCGACATGTCGGTGGTGAGGCGCCACGTCATGCCGGGCGCTTCGAAGCGTACGTGGTTGCTGCCCGTGTGGCGGGGTGCGGAGTGTTCGCCGTAATTGGCGGCCGGCCGAAGACGGGCATTGATGACCACGTGCCCGGATAGAGGGCGGACGATGCGCACCAGCATCACGGGCCGGAAGTTGCGACCGTACTGGCGAAAGCGCGGGCAGAAATCCAGGATCTGGACGCCGGCGCCGTCCTCATTGGTCAACAGCGTCTCGAGAACTGCGGTGTTTCGCTCGTACGACTGCTTCGATTGGGCTGCGCCCTGCAGATCGACGCGGAAGGAGCCTTCGCGCCCCGGCGGCGCGCCGTGATTCAGCAGCGAGCAAAACACCGGGTCGCCGTCCAGGCGCGGCAGGCAGGTCCAGACATACTGCCCGTACCGGTCGATCAAGGCGCTCACTTGGCAGTTGCCGATCACGCCGAGTTCGAGACTCATGGCCATGATGTCCGACCCGGGGTTGTCGCCGATGCCGCGCAGCTCATGCCGGGGCCTGGCTTCGCGCGCTCAGCCAGGCGATCACCGCGGAGACGCTGTCGAAATGATGGCGGGCCTCTGAATCCTCGATGTTGCCGACCCGTATGGAATACCCGCCGAGTTCGTTGACCGCGGCGAACCCGTCTTCATCCGTCACGTCGTCGCCGACGAATACCGGGGTGCGCCGCGCAAACGGGGTCTCGGCCATGAAGGCCTCGATCGCCAGCCGCTTCGAGTAACCCGCAGGCGCGAGTTCCCACACGCATTTCCCCGGCCGCAGCAGGTACCGGCCTCCCAGTTCGCCGGCCAGCCGCGTCATCACTTCCCGAACGAGGGTCTCGCTGCCGGGCGCAAGCCGGTAATGCATCGCCAGGCCGACGCCCTTGTCTTCCAGGAACAACCCAGCCGAGGCGCCCTGCAGGTCGGTTAGAACCCGGCGGGCGTGATCGAGTTCCTGCGGCGGGATGCTCGGGCGGTGAAGACGACCCTTCGAATCACGCCGCTCCAGGCCGTGCAGCCCGGCGACGGGATAGATCTGCGGCGCAAACAGCCGGTCGAACGACGCGATCGTCCTTCCGGTGATGAAGGCCAGTGCACCCTCTTCGCGCGCGGCGGCCGCCCGGAGCGTGTGCCGCAGCCCGATGGGCACGCTGACTGCGTCGGGCGACGATGCGATCTCGATCAGCGTTCCATCGACGTCGAGAAACAGGGCGATTTTGGGCTCTCGTATGAAAGAACCGGAATTCGTCATCGCAAAGCCCGAAGCATAGGGAAGGCCTCCGCGTCACGCACCCGCCGAACCAGCCGTGTCCCTCGGGATCACCCCTCCGCAGCATAGCGAAGATCGCCGGGGGTGTCGCCGCGGCATTCCTAGCGCTCGCCCGCCGGCTGCCGCGAAGAGACCAACCCGCGCAACCCCGACGCCGCATAAGGGGCGAGACGCGCCTTGAGCGCGGCGACGTCCGTCGACCGGCATAGGCCGTCGGAGAGCCGGTCGAGACGGCCGGTTTCTGCCAGCGACAGGGTCAGCGCGCCGGTCAGGAAGTTGTACCCCCAGTAGATGTCCTCGGGTGCGGCCCCGGGCAGCGACGCCATGACTGCCTTGATGAACTCCCGCACCGTGCCGTCGAAGGTCTTCGCCATGAGTTTGCGGCCCCACTCGGGGGAGTTGTTCACGTAGGCGATCAGCGCAAAGTAGCTGTGCCAGCCCGACCCGGCATGCGCCAGGCGATCGAGGATGGGGTCGAGAAATGCGCCGACCACGGCTTCCGTGCTGGGCGCGCGCGGCGCCGCGATCGCGCGGATCTCCGCCAGGCGCTGCAGGCGCTCGTCGTTTAAGACCGCGCCGCGCCGCTCCAGCACGGCCGCGAAGAGTTTGTATTTGGTGCCGAAATGATAGTTGACCAGGGCCAGGTCGACGCCCGCCGCTCCCGTGATGTCGCGCAGCGAGGTTCCGTGATATCCCCTGCGGGCAAAGAGCTTCTCCGCAGCGTCCATCAACTTGTCCTTGGTCGTTCGCTTAGGGCGAGCCATCTGATGCCTGCTGCAAAATTCTTATATTAGCCGACGGCGCGGCCCGGTGCGCGGGCGGCCCTGTCCGGAGGGGACGGCGGGCCCCCGCGGCCGGGGGCGGACGCCCGTTGCGGGCGCCGGGCGTCGCGCCCTGAACCGCTGTTGAGTTTCAACGATCGTTGAAATATAGTTACACGACCGTTGAATTCGAACATACGAGATACGGCGCATAGGGAAGCTCGGGGAGGCTCCATCATGATTCGCAGAATTCTTGTACCGTTGATTCCGTTTTGCTTCATTACGGCATCGGCCGCGGCGGACCCGGATGCGACATCGGCCGCGCCGGCCGCCGACAACGGCGGGCTGCAGGAGATCGTCGTCACGGCGCGGCGCCGGGCGGAGGACCTGCAGAACGTCCCGCTCACCGTCACGGCCATCACTGCCGCCGCCATCCAAACCCAGGACGTCACGAATATCGAGGATTTGAACAGCTTCGTTCCGAACATGAAGATTTCCCAGGACCGGGCGACCAGCAGCACGATCAACGTGTACATCCGCGGCGTGGGCCAGAGCGACCCGCTGTGGGGATTCGATCCCGGCGTGGGGGTTTACATCGACGACGTCTACCTGGCACGCCCGCAGGCGGCGCTGCTGGACGTTCTCGACGTCTCGCGGCTCGAGGTGCTGAGCGGCCCGCAGGGCACCTTGTACGGCAAGAACACCATTGCCGGAGCGCTCAAATACGTGACGCGCGACATAGACGGTCCGGCGACGCTTACCGCGTCCGTGACGGGCGGCAACTACGGCGAGTACGACCTGAAGCTCGCGTTCTCCACGCCGGTGGTTCAGGATCACGTCTATGTCGGCGTGTCGCTCGGGGACCTGCAACGCGGCGGTTACGGCGAAGTCGTCGCCCAGCCGGGACAGACGCCGAGCCCCTATAACTCCATCGGCGAGGCCGTCTCCAACAAGGACATCCTCGTGGGGCGCGCCAACCTGACGGTCACCTGGGGCGAAAGTTCGAAGCTCAAGTTCATCGCCGACGACATTCTCGACAATTCGAACGCCTCCGGCGGCCAGCGGCTCAATAACTACCTGTTCCCGCAGCTCGGCAACCCCTTCGACATGTACACCGACATGCCGGTCGACAGGGACTATTTCCATCGCAGCGGCTATTCGGCCACATATACGCAGAGCCTGACCAAGGAGCTCGAGCTGAAGGTGGTCGGCGCCTATTACGAGGGCCGCGGCCAGCAGTTCATCAATTTCTCGGAAACGGACGAGAACCTGTTTCAGGTGCCCGGCCTCTATCACGATCAGCAGTCCTCGGGCGAGGCGCAGCTGACGTTCACCAACGACCTCGTCAAGGCGGTCGGCGGGCTGTTCTACATGGACAGCACGGCGTGCGGCGACTACAACGCCTCGATCGGCTCGCTGAACCTGCTCGGCATCCCGACCTACGATCTCTACATCACCGAACTGGTCTCGGGTTGCGTGCTCACAAAGAGCTCGGCCGTCTACGGCGACACCGCCTGGAAGATCACCGACCAGCTGAATTTCGACGCCGGGCTGCGCTGGAACGAGGACAAGAAGACCGCCAGCGTCTTTCAAGCCGACTACGGCAGTTTGGCGCCGACCCAGCTTCAGCCCAATCAACAATTCTTCAATCCCGCGGCCGTTCCGGCCGGGTTCTTTCCGGACCCCGGCGTGGTGACCGACTACGACAATACGCGCGCGTTCGTGAACATCACCCCCCGCCTGGGGCTGGATTATCACTGGACCGACCATGTAATGAGCTACCTGAGCTACAGCCGTGGATTCAAGAGCGGCGGATTCGACATGCGCGGCAACGCGGCCGTCTTTCCGGCGACGAAGGACGGCTACAACTCGGAGACCGCGGACAACTACGAGGTGGGCCTCAAATCGACGCTGCTGAACGACACCCTGCTGCTGAACCTGACCGCGTTCTACGATCCCTACAAGAACGCGCAGATCGGCGTGCAGCAGTTCGTGGAGTACGCCGGAGCGCCGACGAATCTCACCGCGGTCCTCAACGCCGGAAAGCAGATCAACCAGGGGATCGAGCTGCAGTCGGTCTGGAGAGCCACCCGGGCGTTCACGCTCGGTCTCACCACGGGATATCTCGACTCCTACTACGAGAACTATCTGATACCTTGCAACGTGTTCACGCTCGCCCCGGGATGCGGCCCGAGCGTGACGACGGTGAACGTGGCCGGTGAGAACCGGCCGCTCAATGCGCCCGCGTGGACCGTTTCCGGAAACGCAACCTACACCTGGGACCTCCAATCCGGCACCTTGCTGGCGCGGGCCGGCTACGACTGGCGCAGCTTCACCAAGGTCGCGAACACGACCCCGAGCGTGACCGATCAGCCGGCCTACGGCCTGGTCAATGCCGGACTCGCGTTCACGACGACGGACAAGGCCTGGCGCTTTTCGATCGACGGGAAGAACCTGACCGACAGGTACTACCGCGTGGCGGGTTACGATTTCGGCGCTCCGCCGATCGGTCCCGCCAATTCCTTCATCGGCGGCCTGAGCCAGATCGGATATTATGGGCCGCCGAGGACCTATACCGCGACGATCCAGTATCATTTCTGAACTCACGGCCCGCGTACTGCGCTGAGGCAAGCATGTCGTGGTTCCACGCACCGGCACCGCTGCTGCCGGACCTGATCGCCCAGAATGGGCGCTGGCTCGCAAACCAGCCGGCGCTCACCGACGGCGCCGTTTCGCTGACCTGGCGCGAGCTGGCCGACGCCACCGCCCGAGTCGCGAACGCCCTCGCCGCCCTGCCCGTCCGGCGGCACGAGCGGGTGGCGGTGCTGATGGAAAACCGGATCGAGACCGTGCTGGTGCTCTTCGGGATCGTCCGCGCCGGCGCGGTCGCCGTTCCCTTGAATGTCTCGATTCCGGACTCGGCCGTGGCGGGCATGTGCGCCGACGCCGACTGTGCCGCCGTCTTCGCCTCCGGCGCGCACTGCCGCCGCATCGATGCGTTGCGCGCGCGCGCTGCTCTCGGCGCCCGGCACTTCATCGGTTGCGATCCACCCGCGGGGGAGTGGCTGGATCTCCACTCCTTCACGGCCGCCGCAGCCGCGGCTCCCCCGCCGGTCGCAATGGCGCCGGACGACGAGTGCAACATCATCTACAGCTCCGGGACCACGGCATTGCCCAAGGGAATCGTGCACACGCACGCCTGCCGCGCGCGCTGGGCCACCGAAGCGGCGATTGCGCTGCGTTACCGCAGCGGATGCCGCACGCTCTGCTCCCTGGGGTTGTTCTCCAACATCAGCTGGGTCGCGATGTTGGCGACGATACTCGTCGGCGGCACGATCGTCCTGATGAAGTCCTTCGGCTCGCGCGACGCGCTGGCGCTCATCGAGGCCGAGCGCGTCACACATGGCGCCTTCGTGCCGATACAGCTCGAACGGATGCTCGCCGACCCGCAGCGGCGCGAGTTCCGGACTGCCAGCCTCGAGACGATCATGTGCTGCGGCTCGCCTCTGCCGGTGGCGGTCAAGCTCGGTTTCGCGCGCGAGTTCGACTGCAGCCTCATCGAACTCTATGGCCTCACCGAGGGACTGATCACCATTCTGCAGCCCGAGGACTTCCAGGAAAAAATTCTCTCGGTCGGCAAACCCGTACTGGGCGCCGACATCCGCATCATCGGGGACGATGACCGCGAGGTGGCCCGGGGCGATACGGGCGAGATCGTCGGCTACGGCTCGCTGGTGATGGCCGGCTACCACGGCCTGGATCGGGCCAATGAAGAAGCCACTTGGACCGACGAGGCAGGCCGCCGATGGCTTCGAACCGGCGATCTCGGGAGGCTCGATGAGGAGGGCTTTCTCTATGTCGTCGACCGCAAGAAGGACATGATCCTGTCGGGCGGCCAGAACATCTATCCCGCCGATATCGAGATCATCGTGCGCGCGCACCCTGCGGTGGCGGAGGTGGCCGTGATCGGCGTACCCAGCGAGCGCTGGGGCGAGACGCCTCTGGCAGTCGTGGTGCTGCAGCCGGGGCGAACCGCCGCAGCGGCCGAGCTCCTGGAGTGGACGAATTCGAGGGTCGGCAAGCAGCAGCGCTTGAGCGCCATCGTTTGGCGGGACAGCCTGCCCCGCAATCCCAACGGCAAGGTCTTGAAGCGGGAACTGAGGCGAGAATATTTGTCGAACCGGAACCACGGGCAATCAGCATGAATCACGCTACCAGCGATCATTTTTACTTCGATGGCGCCGGCGGTGTGCGCCTGTATTGCCGCATCTATGCCGCCCAGCGGCCCGATGGGTGCCCGGTGCTGTGCCTTCCGGGACTGACGCGCAACAGTCGCGATTTCGCGGCGCTGGCGGGGCGCCTCAGCGCCCGGCGGGACGTGCTGACGGCCGATCTGCGGGGACGCGGCCGCTCGGCCTGGGATCCCGATGTCTCGCACTATCAACTGCCCGTGTACGTCCAAGATGCCTGGTCGCTGCTCGATTCGCTCGAACTTCGCCGGGTCTTGGTGGTGGGCACGTCCCTCGGGGCGCTGATGGGCATGGCCATGGGCGCGACCCAGCCCGACCGGATTGCAGGCGTGGTGCTCAATGATGCCGGGCCGGAGATCGATCCCGCCGGGTTGAGGCGCATTGCCGGCTATGCAGGCAAGCTCCCCCCGGTGTCCACCTGGGCTGAAGCCGCGGCGCAGGCCCGAAGCGTCTACGGCCTGGCACTGCCCGGCTTGTCCGACGGCGAGTGGCTGGAGTTCGCGCGGCGCGGCTACCGGGAGAATGCCGCGGGAGTTCCCGTGCCGGACATGGATCCGAAAATCGCCGATGCATTCAAGAACCCGTCCGCCGCTGCCGACATGTGGCCCTTGTTCTCGATGATCAGCGTGCCCATGCTGGTCATTCGCGGCGCACTGTCGGACTTGTTGAGCGCGGCGACGGTGGCGCGTATGGTGCGCGAGAAACCCGGCCTGCAGCATATCGAGGTTGCGAACCGAGGCCACACGCCCCTGCTCGATGAGCCGGAGTGCCTGGCGGCGATCGACGCCTTCGTCGAGCGCCACGGGCGGGAGGGGCCGGCGGCCGTCTAGCCAAGTTGCCGCGGTTGGATGGTTCGCTGGGTTAAGATTGGGCGACGTATATGAAGAAGCTCAAACACGAGGCGGAATTGTTCAAAGCGGCCTTGCTTGCCGGCGTCAAATATGCGGAAGACCGCAAGGCGGTTGAATTCGAGCCGACCGACTCGGCGAGCGACAAGGCCCTGTACGTCTATCGCTTGCTGGTGCACGACAAGATCATTTCGCCGATGCCGGAAGACCAGGTCGCGGAGAAGACGATTCGGCATCGGCTCGCGGCCTGGTATGCGCATCAATTGCCGGACGGACATCCACTGCTGGAATGAGCCTCGCGCGTCATTACGAATCGCCGACGGCACATATCGGGCTGCGGCAACTCAATCGGACGTTGATCGACCTCTGGAAGAATGACTCGCGTAGTTTCGCAAAATCCGACGCAGCGTCTTTTTCAACTGCGTTCTCAAGGACCGCGGGGATATGACCTCCACATTGTGGCCCAAGCGCAGGAGCTCCCGAACACCGAACTCGGCATTCTCCAAGGGGATCGTACAACGCACCCAACCCTGTCGATCCGGCACGCCGGCCGTCTTGGCAACGGATTCCTCGACGTAGGGGCCGAGAAGATCCAAGAGAGAACGCCCGTGGGGTGACAGGCGCACCGTCGCACGGGTCCGGTAGCTGCCAACCTCGAAGTCGCTGGACGAGCGTGCCCAATAGGCAGGTAAGTTGAAGTCTGGCGGACGCAAGTACGGAGCGGCCAGCACTTCGGCTTCGGAAACTCGGGCCACCCGATAGGTTCGAAAAGTCCCGGCCTGCTGGGCAATCAGGTACCAGGTGCCGGCCTTGAGCACGAGTCCTGCCGGACCGACCCTGCGCATTGTCGCATGGCGGTCGGTCGAGTAACGGATTTTGAGCCACTGCGACCGCCTCACGGCATCCGCGATCGTGGGCAGCATCGCAACCGGCTCGGACGCGCGAAACCAGGCCTTCGTATCGAGGTGGAATCGCGCGCCGAACTGCTGCGCCCTCGAACCTCCCGGCAATGCTTTCATCACCTTGGAACGGGCCGATTCCATCTGATCAGCGAGCCCGAGCTCCGCCGCCGCGCCCGGCAAAGCCGCCAAGAACAAGCTTTCCGCCTCGGTCTCCGTCAACGGTCCCAGTTGCGTTCGAAAGCCGTCGATGAGCTTGAACCCGCCCTGGCAACCGCGCTCGGCGACCACCGGGATTCCGGCCGCACTGAGCTGGTCGATGTCGCGGTAGATCGTGCGCACCGAAACCTCGAGCTCCCGCGCCATCTCCGCGGCCGTCAACCGGCCGCGTGCCTGCAGGCGGATCATCAGCGAAATCAGTCGGCCGGCGCGCATATTGTCGACGTTAGCACGGATACCTGACATCCGGTGACAGGTATTGAGTGCTATAAAAACCACCAATACAACCCGCACAGGAATCCGTCGAATGGCCCCCGATACCGAACCGTCCGGCATCCATGACTTCGACTTCTTCATCGGTCGTTGGCAGGTCCACCATCGCCGCCTGAAGGAGCGCCTGGCCGGCAACCACGAGTGGATCGAATTCGACGGTACGACGGTTACCCGGGCAATCATGGGGGGCGCCGGCAATATCGACGACAACGTGCTGGAGATGCCGGGCGGTGCCTATCGGGCGGTGAGTCTGCGTTCGTTCGACCCGAAATCGCGGCTCTGGTCGATCTGGTGGCTCGACGGCCGCTCGCCCCGGGGGCCTCTGGATCCGCCTGTCCAAGGGGGCTTTCAGGGCGGCGTAGGGACCTTCTACGCGGACGACTCGCTGAGCGGGAAGTCAATCCGCGTAAGATTCGTCTGGTCCGATATCACACCCACATCGGCGCGATGGGCACAGGCGTTTTCCGCGGATGGTGGTCGGACGTGGGAGACGAATTGGACGATGGATTTCGTTCGTGCGAGGTGAACCAATCGGAGCCTGCGCGCTTGCCGCGGCCTGAGGCCGGCCGCGGTGAAAAGGAGGCGCCGCCATGAATAGACGCGCCGCGGCCTGGACGTCCGGAACACTCTCGCCGCTCGTCATCGGCTGCATCGCGGTGACGTGGCTGGTATGGGGTTCGACTTACCTCGCCATCCGCTTCGCGCTGCAGGGCTTCGCGCCGTACTTTCTGATGGCCACGCGCTTCCTGGTCGCTGGCGCACTCTTGCTCGCCTGGCAACTCCGGCGTGGCGCGAAGATGCCGAGCGGTCGTCACTGGGGCAATGCGTTGATCGTTGGAACTCTGATGCTGGGGGGCGGGATGGGGGGTGTCTCCTATGCCGAGCAAACCATCCCCTCCGGTATCGTGGTCGCCTTCATCGCCGTGATGCCGTTGATCTTGGTCGTGTTCAATTTGGCGTTCGGAGTTCGACCACAGCGGGTTGAACTGCTGGCCGTCCTCGTCGGGCTCGGTGGCGTGCTGATGCTCACCCGAGGGACGGGCTTCCATGGCTCGCCTGCCGGTCTTTTTGCCGTCATGCTGGGAACCACGGGCTGGGCGCTCGGCAGCGTGCTCGCTCAGCGCGGTTTCGCACTCGCACCGGGAGCCACCGGGTTTGCGACGGAGATGCTTTGTGGAGGCGTCGTGCTGCTCGTCATCTCGGCGGTGCGCGCAGAACCGTGGCTCTGGCATGTGCCGGCCGGCGCTTGGCTGGCGTGGCTGTACCTCGTGATTTTTGGCTCATTGATGGCATTCAGTGCCTATATGCTGCTGCTCGCTCGGACCTCCGCGAGCCTGGCCACCAGTTACGCATTGGTGAACCCCGTGGTTGCCCTGCTCCTCGGCGTGACCGTCGGAGGCGAAATGGTATCGGGGTGGGAGTGGTTGTCCTCCGCAGTCATCATGACCGGCGTGATACTTTTGTTTGCCGGACGGCGGCGCCGGCCATCCCGAGGTGCCGGACCCTAATCGTCCGTCGACAGCTGCCGTGCGAGCGCGCGGATGCCGCTCGATATGTGCACCGGATAGGGGCTCTCGCCGCGCCCGATCGCGCGCAATTCAGGCGGAAGCCCTGCGCATTCGTCCCGGCAATGTTCCCGGATTGCCGGCAGGGCCGGCAGTGCCCTGATCCGGCGCCCGTCGCGCATGACCGGCTGCAGCAGGGCGGATCCGGGGACCGCCTCCCCGACCAGCGCCACGTGGTCGGCGCAAAATTGGCCGGCTGCGTCCCGCTCGCGCGTGACCTGCTTCGCGCCGGGCCAGGTCTCCTTGCCGGGCGAGCGCTTGCGCCGGGCTGCACCCGCGTATTCCTGAAGCTTGTAGGCCATGTCGAGCGAAGGGGCGTCCTGCGACACATCCAGATGCGTGCCGATGCCGAAGACGTCCGCGGGCACTCCGGCCCGCAGCAGCGCCTCGACGCGGTATTCATCCAGGTTGCCGCTGAGCACGATCTGGACGCCCCGGCAGCCCTCCTCGTCCAGGATGCGCCGGACCTCCCGGGTCTGCGCCGCCAGGTCACCGCTGTCGATCCGCACGGCGCGCACGGCGCCGGGCATCTCCTGCGCGACGCGGGCGGCGCGCCGGGCGCCGCGCCCCGTATCGTAAGTGTCGATCAGCAGCGTGACATTTTGCCCGCACGCTCCGGTGAAGCGGCGAAAGGCCGCCTCCTCGTCGTCGTGCGCCTCGATGAAGGAATGCGCCAGCGTCCCCGACAAGGGAATGCCGAAGCGGCGGCCGGCCTCCACCGTCGCCGTGCCCTCGAAGCCGGCGAGAAACGCGGCCCGCGCCGCGTAGATCGCGGCCTCGGACCCATGGGCGCGGCGCATGCCGAAGTCGATCAGCCCGTGGCGGTCTGCGGCGGCCACGCAGCGCACGGCCTTGCTGGCAATCATGGTTTGAAAATGTGCCAGGTTGATGAGGCGGCTCTCCACGAGCTGAGCTTGTATCATGGGGGCCGTGATGCGAATCATCGGCTCCTCGGCGAACAGCGGAGTCCCCTCGGGCATCGCATGGAGGCTCCCGGTGAAGCGCAGCCCCGCCAGATGATCCAGGAAGCGCCGGCTGAACCGGTTCAGTCCCGCCAGGAATTCGAGTTCATCCGGCAGGAACCGCCAGCCTTCCAGATAATCGACGATCTGTTCCAGGCCCGCGGCGACCAGGTACCGACGCGCGTCCGGCAGTCGCCTCACGAACAGTTCGAATACCGCGGTGTCGCACATGCCGAGCTCGAAGTAAGCTTCGGCCATCGTGAGCGCATAGAAATCGGTGAGCAGCGCGGGCGTATCGGGAATCATGTCGTTATGAGGTCATCTTCGGCCGCCGGTCGGTTCGTGACTTTACCGGAAAGAAGCCGGATGAGGCGGCCATTCGCGAGCTTCTCGCCGCGTCGGTGCGCGCCATATCGGGAAGATCACGCCCTCGATGCAGGACGCGTTCAGGACGACTTGCCGCCTTCGGCCAGCGATTCGAGAACCCCGGGCAGGAATGCCTTCTCGACGTGATCCGCCATGGCGTCGAAATCGACCGCTGCCGGAACCGGGGCGGCGCGAAACAGAGCGGCGAGAACGGCCGGGTTCTCGAGCAATCCGTGCAGGTACAGCGCGAGAATCGGGCCGCACTGCCAGCCGAGCGGCGGGTCCCTGGAGTTCGCGGCGAGCACCGGACGGATGGCTTCCGGCCCGGACCGCAGCATCCGCGTCTCTCCCAGGTGGATCTCATAACCGTCCACCGCGACACCCGACAGAGCCGCCCACGGCCCCTCCAGCGCGGCGAAGCGGGCGCGGACACGGGCGAGGTGCTTGCGCGGTTGAATGCGCGTGCTGAGCGGCAGCAACCCCAGACCCGGGCAATTCCCGGCGGGGCCGCCCTCGAGACCGGCGGGATCCTCGATGATCTCGCCCAGCATCTGCAGCCCTCCGCAAATCGCCAGCATGGGCCGCCGTTCACCGACGTGAGCGCGAATGAGGTCCGCGAATCCCCGCTCCTTCAACCACCGGAGGTCGGCGCGCACCTGCTTGCTGCCGGGAAGAATCAACCAGTCCGCCGCGGCGGCCATGGCGGCATCGCGCACGAAACGGAGGCGCGCGCCCGCCGCGCGCAGGCTCTCGAACTCGTCCAAATTGCTTGCGTGCGGTCCGGCAATCACCACCACCTGCGGACCGGAGCCGGTGGTGCTGCTGGCGGGAACCGCATCTTCCTCCGGCAGCCCATGATCGCGCATCAGGGGAACCACGGCGACGGTCGGCACTCCCGTCATCGCCTGCAATTGCTCGGGTCCCGGCGCGAGCAGCGATGCATCGCCCCGAAAGCGGTTGAGCACGAAGCCGCGCAGCTGTCGGCGTACGTCGCCGTCCATCAACTGATGGGTGCCGAACAGGTGCGCGAATGCGCCGCCCCGATCGATGTCCGCGACCAGAAGGCACGCGGCCCCGGACAGCCGCGCGGTCGCCGTGTTGACGAAGTCGCTGGCGGCCAGGTTGATTTCCGCCGGCGAGCCGGCCCCTTCGACGACGATCAGATCGTAGTCGGACCGGAGGCTCTCATAGGCCTCCCGGGCGGCATCCCACAGGCCGGGAGCGCGCTCGCGCCACGGTCGTTCGCTCAAATCCGCTCGCACGCGCCCGAGCAGCACGACCTGGCTGCGCGTATCCGCTTCCGGTTTCAGGAGCACGGGATTCATCCGCACGTCGGGAGCCACGCCGGCTGCGAGCGCCTGAAAATATTGCGCGCTGCCGATCTCGCCCTCGCCGCCTGCGCCGTCGGCGACGACGCGCGCGTGATTGCTCATGTTTTGCGCCTTGTAGGGCGCCACGCGATACCCTCGCCGGGCATACGAGCGGCATAGCGCGGTCGCGAGCCAGCTCTTTCCGGCGCCGCTGGTGCAGCCCAGCACCATGACGGCTCGTGCGCTGCGCGCGGGACGCTCTGCCATGCGCATCGCTACAGGATGGGCACGGCGGCCCAGCGCGCGAGTCCGCCGGAGATCAACGGTTCCACCGAGAATGCGTTGTCGAACACCCGCGTCATCGTGTCTCGGACCAAGACCTCGTCCGGCGCGCCGTCGGCGCGGATTTCTCCGTCGGCCAGCACCATCAACCGATCCGCGGCGAGCGCCAGGGTGAGATCGTGCAGCACGCTGATCACGACCGCGCCGCCGCGCGCGCGCGACTTCAAGCTGTGGATCAGGCGCCGCTGATGCGGTGCGTCGAGATGTATGGTGGGTTCATCGTAAAGCGCCACGGGCGCCTCGGCCGAGAACGCCCGCGCCAGCAGCACCCGCTGGCGCTCGCCGGCGGACAACTCGCCGAGGCGCCGATGGGCGAACGCTGTCGCCTCGCTTTCCTCCAGGGCGGAGCGCACGGCGGCCTCGTCCGCCGCCGTCGGCGCGCCGAGCAATCCATACCGGGGCAGTCGGCCGAGCCGCACCACCTCATGCGCGGCAATATCCGCTTCGGACACGGCACTCTGCCCAAACCAGGTGAGCCGCTGCGCGCGCTCGCGGTCGGACCAGTCCTGGATCGGGCGTCCGGCGAGGCGCACGGTTCCTTCCTTGGGGCGGATGAGCCCCGCCAGAGTGGAGAGGAGCGTGCTCTTGCCGGCGCCGTTGGGACCGACGATGGCCGTCCACGCTCCGCCTTGGAATTGCGCAGAAATGTTGCCGAGGACGCGCCGCCGCCCTCGTACGACGCCGACCCGGTCGGCTTCGAGGAGGCTCTGGGACACGGCGCTCATCCGGCGCTGCCTTCGCCGCGCCGATGCAACAGCACGAGCAGGTACACGCCGCCGACGATGCCCGTGAGCAGGCCCACCGGGAGTTCCTGCGGCGGCATCAAGCTTCGGGAGATGACGTCGGCCGCGAGCAGCAGCACGCCGCCGGCGAGGGAGGCGAGAATCAGCAAGGCGCCGTGAGTGACGATGACCGTGCGGCGCACCAGATGCGGCGCGACGAGACCCACGAATGCGACGAGGCCGGTCTCCGCCACGGCAGCCCCCGTGCAAAGCGCCATCAACACGACCAGCAGCAGCCGCATGCGAGGCACCGCGATTCCGAGGCTGACGGCGGTCGACTCCCCGAGCACCAGCGCGTCGAGCACCCGCGCAAATCGCACCGCGACCGGCAGAGCGATGCCCAGCATCACCGCCAGCGGGCCGACGCTGCGCCAGCCCAGAAATCCCGTGGTGCCGAGCAGGAATATTTGCGCGCCGCGCAGCGCTTCGGGCGAGAGGAGCATCAACAGGTTCGCGACCGCGCCCAGCAGCACTCCCACGACCACGCCGGCGAGCAGCAGCACCGTGGGCCGGCTCGTCCCCTTTGCGAGGACCAAGGTCAGTGTGATGCCGGCCATCGCCCCCAAGAATGCCGCCCCGACCAGACCCAGCTTCAATAGCCAAGCAGTCGCCGTGATGCCGATCGGCAACCCCACCAGGCCGCCGGCCGCCAGCGCCAAGACGATGGCCAGCGTCGCCCCCGACGCCGAGCCGAGCAGGTAGGGATCCGCCAGGGGATTGCGAAACACGCCCTGCGCGATGGCGCCCCCCAAACCGAGGAGACTGCCGGCCAGAAATGCGCCGAGCGATCGCGGCGCGCGGATCGCCGAAATCAGCGGCCAGTCATCGGACCACGCCAGCGACCAGCCGGTGCTGCCGGCCGCGAGGCCGCACACGCCGAGGAGCACCGCGGCCAGCAGCAGGGCGAGCCCAAGCCAAAGCGCGGCGGTCCGCCGCGTCCGGCGCGCGATCGGCCGCGGAATTACGCCGCTTTCCTGCAGGGTCCTCATGGGCCACCCCGTGCCCCGAGCCTGGTCAGGCATTGGACGATTTCATCCGCCGCCTCGCCGAGTCGCGGACCCGGCCTCACCAGGATGTCGAAGGCAGCGGCCGGGAATCCGCAAGTGCGGCTCGACCGCAATGCCTCCAGGGCATCCCAGCCCGGCCGTGTGGCCATCTGGGCCAGCTCCATCTCCGAGGCCATGATGAGGTCCGGCTGCGCCCGAACCACGAACTCCGGGTTGAGCTGCGGGAAGGGACCCAGATCTCCGGGAACCACATTGCCGAGCCCCAGCACCGCCAGCAGCTCGCCGATGAACGAACTCGCGCTGGCCGCATGGGGCGCGTCGGACACCTCGAAGAACACGCGCTGGCCGCGTAGAACCGGCGGGACTCGCGTGGCGGCCGCGGCAACTCTCGCCTGGATCCCCCGCCACGTCGCATCACCCCGGCCCTGCAGGCCGAGCATATCCGCGATGAGATCCAGCATACGGTGCACGTCGGCCAGCGTCTTGGATCGCAGGGCGATGACCGGAATGCCCAATTCCTCGAGCCGATCGACGGCGCGAGAGGAGTCCGAGGCCAGCACCACGTCGGGATGCAGAACGACGATGCGCTCGAGCATGGCGTCGTTCAAGCCGCCGAGCTTCGGCAGCGATTTCACCGAATCCGGCCAATTCGAGTACCGATCCGTACCCACCAACCGCGCGCAGGCGCCCAGTTCGCACACCGTCTCGGTCAGCGAAGGCAGCAGCGAGACGATGCGCGCCGGCGGATGATCGAGATGGGTCAGCCGTCCTCGATCGTCGGTGACCTCGATCCGCGACGCCGCGTCGGCCGCCGGGAGGGATGCGCAGATCCACAGGCCGAGCAGCCAGGTCATCGCCGCGCCCCGACCGATCATCCGTACGCGCAAGTCCACACCTTAGGCTCCCGCCGAGCGTTCACTGGTCCAGGGCAGATTGGGTGGGGTTCGGTGCGGAGCCAGGCGATGAAGCGTGAATCCGCATCGCCGCCCGCCGCAACGCATGCCGCTCCGGTTCAGGCCGGTCTCCGGACTCATGAGCGGGCAAACCCGGCCGAGTCGCCTTCCCGTGCCTGGACACAGTGGCTTATCCACTCGGCGATACTCATTTACCGTTGCGGGGGCAGTCCCGGGGTCGCCTCGAAGGCCTCACCGGATTCCCGTTTCACTCGCCGACGCGCACGTCCCGCGAGCACCTGAACGCGGCCGCATTGTGGCCAGGTTGCCGACATCCCGTCAAGCGTGGACGGGGATGCTGCCGCGCCGCTCCGCACGTGCCAGGCTGGTGGGTAGCTCACCCGGCAACGCCTGCCTGATCGCTTGGCAACCGCTGCCCCCGGCTAATCTGGGGAGTTGGCGTACAGCTTGACGACCTCGTACAGGAAGCGCCGCCCGTCCATCAAGGACTTGACCCGGATCCGCTCGTTCAATCCGTGAGCGTGCGAGCCTTCGGCGTCATGGAACATGCCGGACAGGCCGTAGGTCGGCACGCCGGTCGCATTCAGGAACCGGCCGTCGGTGGCGCCTGTCGACATGGTCGGCACGAGCGGCACGCCCGGCCAAATCGTCGCCGCCACCTTTCGCACCGGAGCCAGGATGCGCTCGCTGAGCGGCGGCGGGGGCGATTGGATGCCCGGATCGCCCGTGGGCGTGACGCTGATCTTGTCGTCCGCCAGGACATGGACGATCTGCCCTTGAACGTCCGCGATCGGCACGCCCGGCAGAATGCGGCAATTCACATTGGCCTTGACGTGTTGGGGCAGCGCGTTCGGAGCATGACCCCCGTTGATTTCAGTGACCACGCAGGTGGTCCGCAACATGCCGTTCCAGCCCGGATTCGCCGCCCACAGCCGCTCGGCGGCCGCTTCGTCGGGGGGATTCTGGAGGACCGCGCGCATGTCGGCGGCGATGGCCGGCTCGGCCAGCCGGGCCTGCGCCTCGAAGTAGCCGCGCGTGGCCTGGTTGACGGCGACCGGAAATTGATAGGCGCCAAGCCGGGCCAGAGCCGCGCTCAGACGCACGATGGGGTTGTTCTTGGTCGGCCGCGAACTATGGCCGCCCACATCCGAGGCCTCGACCATGAAATCCTGGTAGACCTTCTCGCCGGCCTGGATCTGCAGCGCGACCGGTTTGCCGTTCGCATCGAGTTCGCCCCCCGCGCCCTCGTTGAGCGCGAACGCCGCGTTGAGCACCTCCGGCCGCTCCGAGGTCAGCCACTTGACCGTGTTCGACACCTCGGGAGTCTCCTCCCGGCAGGTCAGGGCCAGCTTGATGTCGCGTCGCGGCCGGAAACCTTCCTTGCGATAGCGGACCAGGCTGTCGGTGAACACCGCAGCCATGGCCTTGTCGTCGCTGGCGCCGCGCGCGTAGAACCAGCCGTTCTCCTCCACCAGCTTGAATGGATCGCGCTGCCAGTCCTCGCGCTTGGCCTCCACCACGTCGATATGCGCCAGGAGCAGGATGGGTTTGGCGGCCCGGTCGCGCCCGCGCAGCACGGCGATCAACGCGCCGTCCTTGGGGTATCCGGGGGGAACCAGGATCTGCGTATCGGCCGCCGCTATTCCCGCCGCCAGGAGGTGCGCGCGCATGGCCTCCGCGGCCTGGGTGCAGCTGCCCACCGATAGCGTCGTGTTGATCTCGATCAGCTCCTGGTAGAGCGCGCGAAAGGCCGCCTCATCGGGCGCGGGGCCCTGCGCCGCGGACTTCGTGGCCGGGCCCATCAGGGCCAGGGCAATGAGCGAACACCACAGGTATTTCATGCGGGCGATTCTACAATGAAGGCGCCGCCGCCGCCGACATACAATGCCGGCATGCAAAATCCGAAACCCGTTCCAGCGACGCTGTCCGATGACGACATACTGACGTGCACACGAGTTTTGCGCGCCATCGAGACCGACCGATCGCATCTCGCCCGCCTCCCGCAGGAGCGGCGCCGCGAGATCCTCATGCTCGCAGGACTCGTCGCCAAGCCCGAGCGCCACGACGTTTCCAGAATGGCCAAGGCGTTCAGGCGCGCCAAGCGCGAGGCCGCGAAGGAACACGACCGCAAGGTCATCGAATCGGCCGGTCTTCGCGTGCAGCGGCGCTCGCCGGTCTACGCACCGCTGCGCCTCGAGCGACCGCAGGCCGGCGCTGCCGCGCCCGATCTGCATCAGGAGCGCAACTGCTACGTCTGCAAGAAGCCCTACGCGAGGATGCACCGCTACTACGACTCGATGTGCGAGGGCTGCGGCGATTTCAACTATGCCAAACGGGAGCAGACCGCCGATTTGGCAGGACACCATGCGCTGGTCACGGGCGCGCGGGTCAAGATCGGCTTCCAGGCCTCGCTCAAACTGCTGCGCGCCGGCGCGCACGTCGTCGTCACCACGCGCTTTCCGATCGATGCGGCCGCGCGCTACGCCAGCGAGCCGGATTATGCGGTCTTTCGCCCGCGCCTGCAGATTCACGGGCTGGACCTGCGGCACGCGCCGAGCGTGGAGATGTTCGCGAGGTTCCTGGCCGAGCGCCTGCCGCGGCTCGACTACATTCTGAACAACGCCTGTCAGACGGTGCGCCGGCCGGCCGGCTTCTTTCAGCACCTGCTCACCCGGGAGGGCGAATCGCTCGACGCGCTGCCCGAGGCGTTGCGAACCCCGCTCGCTAGCCACGACGAGTTGCGCCGCACGCTGGAGGGCTCATCGGGCGGCAACGCCATCATCGCGGCCGCCGCCGCGCGGCATGGGGAGGGCCTGCTGCACAGCGCCATGCTGTCGCAGCGCCGCTACCTCGATGAAGATTTTCGCGACGGCGAGGCGCTGTTCCCGAAGGATCGCTACGACGAGGACCGCCAGCAAGTCGACCTGCGAGAGGTCAACAGCTGGCGCCTGGCCCTGCACGAGGTCGAGACGCCGGAGCTGCTCGAAGTGCACCTCGTCAATGCCATCGCGCCTTATATCCTGAACGCCCGGCTGAAGCCGCTCATGCTGCGCACGCCCGGGCGCCACAAGCACATCGTCAATGTGAGCGCGATGGAGGGGCAGTTCTACCGCACCACCAAGACGGATAAGCACCCTCACACCAACATGGCGAAGGCGGCGCTCAACATGATGACGAGGACCAGCGCGCCGGACTTCGTGAAGGACGGCATCCACATGAACGCGGTCGACACGGGCTGGGTGACCGACGAGGACCCCGCGGCCCATGCGGCCCGCAAGGCCGAATTCGGCTTCGCGCCGCCGCTCGACATCATCGACGGCGCGGCACGCATCGTCGACCCGATCTTCGCGGGCCACCTCACGGGCACGCATGTCTGGGGCCAGTTCCTCAAGGATTACCAGCCGGCGCCCTGGTAGCGCCGCGCCCGCGCGGACGCCGCGCTCCCGCAACCGGGCGATAACCTGAAAAAAAGGCCGAGGGGTAATCCCCCTCGGCCTTCGTGCCGATGGTCGGCGGCCGGCGCTCGCCGGCTAGTTCTTCTCGGTGAACTCGATATAGGGCGTCGTGGCGCTCTTGGCCGTGCAGGCGTGCAGCGTCAGGTTGTTGGTTTCCGCCGTGGTGCCGGCATCCGAAGCGCACACCGGCTCATCCGTGGTGCCGTTGGTCACGGCGATCTTCACCCTGATCGAGGAGCCGGTGTTGAAATTCGCTTCCGACCCGCCGCCGTCGCCGATGACGTTGAATTCCGACTCGGTCCAGGCCGTGGCGAGGTAGACCACGCTGTCCTTGCCCGAGGTGGTGTAGGCCTCGGTCCCCACGGTCATGATCAGCGTATCCCTACCTCCGGCCTTGGCCGCACCCGAAATCTTGATGGTATCGAGCACGGTGATCGGCTCCTGAGGCACGGTTACGGCGGCGCTGTTCTTGTAGCAATCGCCCTCGCCGTCGCTGAACCACCCTGCGGGGCACGTGGTGTCCCAGTAGATCAGCCAATACTGCATGAAAGCCTCGTCGAAGTCCGACGAATAGACGTACTGCAGCCAGTCCAGGCAGTTCGCCGGAACGGCGGCGCCGTCGCAGGCCGGGGTGTTCATGAAGTTGGAGTTGAGCTGCAGCGAGTAACTGTTGCTGCCGTAGACGCCCGTCTCGCTGGTCACGCCCGTCACCGACGGAAAGGAGCCAAGGGTCTTGCTGATCAATCCCGAGCTGACCTCCGCCGCATAATCATTGCCGTCGCCCACCGTTTGACTGACCCGCCCGGAGCGCGGTCGGTATTGGATGTTGGGCGCGTCGACGCACTCGACCTTGTGCCACTCCATGCTGGGATACGAAGCATGAAAGCATCCCTCGGCGGGTGCTTCGGTTTGTGCAATGGCCTCGCGCCAGGACTCCTGGGCGCGGGCTACTTCGTCGCTCGCTGGTCCGGCGAAGGCTGAGGACAGCGCGGCGGCGCTGAGAACACCGGCCGCGATCGCGGTCCGGATCAGATTACCGGTAATAATTCTCGCCATGGCAGATCCCTCTCTATTGAAATTATTGAATGTCGCTGCTGGTTGAATAGCGCTGCTTGAGACCGAGCCCTCGCTCAGTCAAAACGGCATCCCCGGAGGATAGCGGGCAAAAGTGACAGGATGTCGTTGGATTTGACTTAACGAGGAACACGCCGCACCGGCCCCGCGGGCCGAGTCCCGGCAAAATTTGACATATCGCAGTTTCCCGCCGTGCAACCGCCATCGTGCCCGCGCGATCCGGGGGCAATCAAGGCGGCAGGCCGGTCAGGCCTTGTGAATCAGCCGGACCATGTGGATTTCGTCGTAGAACTCGCCGTCCACGAAGAGCCCGGCGTGCTCGACGCCGTAGGCTTTGAATCCCTGCGATTCATAGAGCGCCAGCGCCGCCACATTCGCCGCGGTGACCGTGAGGTTGATCTGCCGCACGCCCGCGGTCGCCGCAAACGCGAGCGCCTGCCCGACCAGCCGCCGCGCGGCCCCTTGGCCCCGGTGGGCCGGCGCCACAAACATGCTGCGCATGAATGCCTTGTGGTGCGCCTTGCGCAGGCCGTCGCGGGCGATGCCCACCATCCCGACGAGATCGGCAGCCGCGAAGGCGCCGAATACGGCCCGCCCCGGCTCCGGCACGAGATAGCCGGCAAACGCCTCGATCGACGCATCGCATTCTTCTTCATAGCTCGAGCTGAATGCAGTCGGGCTGTCGCGCAGCGCCGTTAGGCGCAGCGTTCTGTAGAGCTTGGCATCGGATGGAACCAGGCGGCGGATCTGCATGCGTGCCGCTATTGTACTTAATATGCCGGAAAAGCAACTTCACGATCTGCGGCCCGCGGCCTCTCCTGAGCGCCTGCTGCGGGGCCACTTGACTGTACCTGTCTATACAGCTTAATCTTCCGGCATGGACAAGCCAGCCTCGGCGGCGCAGCCGCTCTACCTCAAGGTCAAGCGCCATATTCTCGACAATATCGGCTCCGGAAAGTGGGCCACGTCGAGCCGGGTCCCGTCCGAGAACGACATCGTGAAGTCTTTCGGCGTGTCGCGCATGACGGCGAACCGCGCGCTGCGCGAGTTGCGCGACGAGGGCGTGCTGGTGCGCATCGCCGGCGTCGGCAGCTTCGTGGCGGACCGGCAGGCCCACGCCCATCCGCTGGAAATCCGCGGCATCGCCGACGAAATCCGCCAGCGCGGCCACGCCCATCGCGCCGAGATCATCTCCCTGGAGCGCGTTCGCGCGGTGGCCGAGCTCGCCGAGGATTTCGGGATCGCTCCGCGCAGCGAGATCTTCTGTTCCGTGATCGTGCACTTCGAGAACGACCGTCCGGTGCAGTTGGAGGACCGCTACGTGCTGCCGAGGCTGGCGCCGGATTACCTCAAGGTCGACTTCACCAAGACCACGCCGTACGACTATCTGACCAAGGTGGCGCCGCTGCAGGAGGCCGAGCACATACTGCGGGCGGTCATGCCGGACGAGCGAACGCGCAAGCTCCTCTGCATGAAGCGCGACGAGCCCTGCCTGCTGATGATCCGCCGCACCTGGACCGCCGGGCAGATCGCCTCGGTCGCGCGCCTGTACTACCCCGGTTCCCGCTATGAAATGTCCGGGCGATTCCGCCCCTAAGGATGCGAACATGCTTGCACCCCAGAAATCCCGAGTGATCCGCGCCGCCCGCGGCAGCGCGCTGAGCGCACGTTCCTGGATGACGGAAGCGCCGCTGCGCATGCTGATGAACAACCTCGATCCGGAGGTCGCGGAGAATCCGGCCGAACTGGTCGTCTACGGCGGCATCGGGCGCGCCGCCCGGGATTGGAATTGCTACGACCGCATCGTCGAAACGTTGAAGGCGCTCGGCGAGGAGGAAACCCTGCTGATTCAGTCCGGCAAGCCCGTCGGCGTGTTCCCGACCCATGCCGATGCGCCGCGCGTGCTGATCGCCAACTCGAATCTCGTGCCGCACTGGGCCACCTGGGAGCATTTCCACGAGCTCGACCGCAAGGGCCTCGCCATGTTCGGCCAGATGACCGCGGGCTCCTGGATCTACATCGGCAGCCAGGGCATCGTGCAGGGCACCTACGAGACCTTCGCGGAGATGGGCCGCAAGCACTTCGGCGGCCGGCTCGCGGGAAAATGGATCCTGACCGCGGGTCTTGGCGGCATGGGCGGCGCCCAGCCGCTGGCGGCCACCATGGCCGGCGCGAACATGCTGGCGGTCGAATGCCGCCAGAGCCGCATCGCCAAGCGGCTGGAAACGGGCTACGTGGACGCTCAGGCCCGATCGCTCGACGAGGCACTGGCGATGCTCGATGCCGCGAGGGCCAAGGCGAAGCCGCTGTCGGTGGCGCTGCTCGGCAACATCGTCGACGTGCTCGGCACCTTGCTGGAGCGCGGCATCAAGCCCGATGCCCTCACCGACCAGACCTCCGCCCATGACCCCGTCAACGGCTATCTACCGGAAGGGTGGACGGTCGAGGAATGGGATGAGCGCCGCCATAGCGACCCCGCCGGCACGAGCGCGGCCGCGAAGCGGTCGATGGCGAAGCACGTCGAGTACATGCTGCGCTTCCAGGCCATGGGACTGCCGGTGTTCGACTACGGGAACAACCTGCGCCAGGTGGCCCTGGACGAGGGCGTCGAGCGCGCCTTCGATTTTCCGGGCTTCGTGCCGGCCTACATCCGTCCCTTGTTCTGCCGCGGCATCGGCCCGTTCCGCTGGGCCGCGTTATCCGGCGATCCCGAGGACATTTACAAGACCGACGCGAAGGTGAAGCAGCTGATCCCGGACGATCCGCATCTGCATCACTGGCTCGACATGGCGCGCTCCCGAATTCAATTTCAGGGCCTGCCGGCCCGCATTTGCTGGGTGGGCCTGGGACAGCGCCACCGCCTCGGCCTCGCCTTCAACGAGATGGTCGCCAGCGGCGAACTCTCGGCCCCGATCGTCATCGGCCGGGATCATCTGGATTCGGGCTCGGTGGCCAGTCCGAACCGCGAGACGGAGGCCATGCAGGACGGCTCCGATGCGGTCTCCGATTGGCCGCTGCTCAACGCCCTGCTCAATACCGCGAGCGGCGCGACGTGGGTCTCGATCCACCACGGAGGCGGCGTCGGCATGGGCTACTCGCAGCATGCGGGCGTGGTCATCTGCTGCGACGGCTCGCAGGCCGCAGGCCGCCGCCTGCGGCGCGTGCTGTGGAACGATCCCGGCACGGGCGTCATGCGCCATGCCGACGCCGGGTACCAGATGGCCATCGACTGCGCGCGCGAGCAGGGGTTGAACCTGCCGATGATCGGACGCTAGGCGCATGGGCGCCGTCGTCGAACTGCACGCCGGGGAATTGTCGCTCTCGGCCCTGCGGCGCATCTACGAGCTCCCGGTGAGCATCCGGGTCGCCGGGCCGGATCGCGCGCGCATCGCCGCGGCCAGCGCGCTGGTCGACCGGATCGTGACCTTGGGCGATGCCGCCTACGGCATCAACACCGGCTTCGGGCTGCTGGCGCAGACCAAGATTCCCACCGACCAGCTGACGCTGCTGCAGAAGAACCTGCTGCTGTCGCACGCCGCGGGCTTG
This sequence comes from uncultured Gammaproteobacteria bacterium, assembly GCA_963707765.1. Lineage (GTDB taxonomy): Bacteria > Pseudomonadota > Gammaproteobacteria > Steroidobacterales > Steroidobacteraceae > Bog-1198. The sequence continues at coordinate 1,001,898 of CAVPQZ010000004.1, forward strand.
GGACCCGCGCTGCCGGATCCGATCGTGCGTCTGGTACTCGCGCTGAAGATCAATGCGCTCGCCCGCGGCCACTCCGGCGTCACGTTGGAGCTGGTCGACGCGCTCGCGGCGCTCCTCGAGCACGAGGTCTATCCGGTGATACCGGCCCAAGGGTCGGTCGGCGCGTCGGGAGATCTCGCGCCCCTCGCACACATGAGCACCGTGTTGCTCGGGATCGGCAGCGTCCGTGTACGCGGGGAGGTGATGCCGGCCGCGCAGGGGCTGCGGCTCGCCGGGCTGCGGGTCGCCGAATTGCGCCCCAAGGAGGGCTTGGCGCTGATCAACGGCACGCAGGTGTCCACCGCGCTCGCGCTGGCGGGGCTGTTTGGCGCCGAAGACGTGTTTGCAGGGGCCGTCATCGCCGGCGCCATGTCGGTGGATGCGCTGAAGGGCAGCGATTCGCCCTTCGATGCGCGCATTCACGCGGCGCGGGGCCAGCCCGGACAGATCGCCGTGGCACGCGAATACCGGGACTTGCTCGGCGGCAGCGCGATTCGCGCCTCGCACGTCGATTGCAGCCGCGTCCAGGATCCCTACTCGTTCCGCTGCCAGCCGCAGGTCATGGGCGCGTGCCTGGACATCATCCGCAACTGCAGCGCCACGCTGCGGCTCGAGGCCAACGCCGTGACCGACAATCCGCTGCTGTTCGTCGAGCAGGGCGACGTGCTGTCCGGCGGGAACTTCCACGCCGAGCCCGTGGCCTTCGCCGCGGATATGCTCGCGCTCAGCCTGGCGGAGATCGGCAGTCTCTCCGAACGGCGGACCGCCGTGCTGGTGGATCCGAAGATGAGCGGCATGCCCGCCTTTCTGGTCGACCACAGCGGCGTGAATTCCGGCTTCATGATCGCCCAGGTGACGGCCGCGGCCCTGGTGTCGGAAAACAAGACGATCGCCACGCCCTGCAGCGTCGACTCCATACCCACGTCCGCCAACCAGGAGGATCACGTCAGCATGGCGACGCACGCCGCCCGCCGGCTGGGTCCCATGGTGGAAAATGTGGCGGGCGTCGTGGGGATCGAATTGCTGGCCGCGGCGCAGGGCATCGACTTTCATCGCCCGGCGCGCTCGTCGGACCGCCTGGAAGAGGTGCACGCCGGCATCCGCGAAGTGGTTCCGTTCTACTCGGCGGACCGATATTTCGCGCCGGATCTGGAAGCCGCCAAGAGCCTGGTGAAGACCGGCCGCTTCACGCCGCTGGTCGATCGACTGCTGCCGTCTAAAGCCCCATGACCGCGCTCAGGACCCAGGTGGCAGGCATCGCGGCAATCGCCCTCGGCGCCGGCGCCCTGATGCCGCGGTCCGGGCAGGCCGTGGAGCTGAATCTGGCGACCCTCACCTGCGATGCCTACGAGAACCAGATCCTCGCGGGGACTTTCCCCGATTACGGCACGGATCCCATCAACACGGTGATGTGGCTGTTCGGCTTCTCCATCGCCAAGAGCGGTGACCGCGTCATGTACGGCGACTCGCTGAAGGCCTTCGGTTTCGGGCTCGACGCCCAATGCAAGAATTTCCCCGCGACCACCCTGCTGGCGGCGGTCACCGAGGTCAAGTCCAAGCGCCAGAACCCCATGGACCTGACCAGGCTGGATTGCGCAACCTTTGCTCCGCGGCATCGATCGCTGCGCCTGTCGGATCCCGAGAGCGCGACGACCCTCACCCTATGGATGTACGGCTTCGCCGTCGGCCTGTCGGGCATCAACCGGTTCAATCCCGACGGCGTCGCGAAGTTCGACGCCGCGCTGCTCGAACACTGCGACCAACATCCCAAGGACAGCCTGTTCGATGCATTGATCTCGCCGAATCCCGCCGTGCCGCGCTCCGCTCCGCCTCCGCCGAAACGCAAGCGGGCCGCGCCCAACCCGGCCCTTAAGCCCCAGCCGCCGCCCACCAGCCCATAAGTTCCGGGAAACCGCATGACCCAACCCGTCCGACCCGCTCTCGTCACGCTTTGTTTGATCGTAGCCGCCGCGGCATGCGGGGCGGCCCACGGCGATCCCAGCGACGCGGCGCTCGCACGGGACCGGAAGATGGAACTGCCCACCCCCTACGTGCCGCCGCCCGGCGACCCGCTGCAGCATCATGCCGCGGGCTTCGCGCAGATCATGTGTTCGGCCGTATTCATCACCGGGCTCGAACCTGATTTCGCCGCCGAGAACGTCGGGTACTTCACGGCGCCCTATGCAGAGCGCGCCAAGCTCGGCAAGCCGGTCATCGACCCGGTCGCCAAGACCGTGAGCGTCGCCGTGCCGGGAGGCCCCACCCGCATCGCCAAGTACTTGGGCGACCGGGGCTGTGTGACCTTCGAACCCGGCAAGCTCGCGCCGTCCTACGTTCCGCATGCGGTGCCGCAACAGCTCCCCGATCCCGCGCTCGAGCCCTGGCCGGACGGCGATGCCCCGGCGCCCGGGGAGGCGGCGGGCACGGCGTCTGCGCACCCGGATGCCGCGCTCCTCGCCCGAGCCGTCGATGCGGCGTTCGCCAACCCGGCGGGCCTGACGGCGGCCTTCGTCGTCACCTGGCGCGGGCACATCATCGCCGAACGGTATGCGCCCGGCATCACCCTGCACACGCCGCTCGAAAGCTGGTCCATGGGAAAGAGCGTGACGGCCTCGCTCATGGGAATTCTCATCCAGCGCGGCGACTACCGGTTGATGCAGCCGGCCCCCATTCCCGAGTGGAGCGCGCCCGGAGATCCGCGCGCCAAGATCCGCATCGCGGACCTGCTACGCATGTCCAGCGGCCTTCGCATCCGGGCGCCCTACGATCCCGACTACGATCCCAAGGGCCCGTATCCGGATCACTTGTATCTGTACACGGGCAGCGTGAACTCGTTCCATTATGCCGCCACGCGGCCTTTGGAATGGGCCCCGAACACGGTGGGCCGCTACCGCAACACCGATCCCGTCTTGGTCAATTACCTGATCCGGCTGGCGGTCGAGCGGCGCGGCGAGGATTACCTCGCGTTCCCTCAGCGGGCCTTGTTCGACAAGATCGGCGTTCGCAGCATGGTGATCGAGACGGACCCGTTCGGCGATCTGCTGACTCAGGGATACGACCTCGCCTGCGCCCGCGACTGGGCCCGGCTCGGCAACCTCTACTTGCAGGACGGCGTCTGGAAGGGCGAGCGGATTCTGCCCGAAGGCTTCGTGAAGTTCGTCGATACGCTGGCGCCGGCTTGGGTGGCCGACGACAACCCCGTGTACGGCGGCTTCTTCTGGATCAACGGCGACGGCAAGCTGCCCGTTCCGAAGGATGCCTACTACATGGCCGGCGCCGGGGGGCAGTACACGATGATCATTCCGTCGCGGGACCTCGTGGTCGTGCGCTTGGGTCATTTCAAGGGCGACGAGCCCGGCAGCGCCGACCTGAACAAGGCGCTGGCACTGCTGATGAGAGCGGTGCCGGCGCATCGATCAAGCCGCGGGTCTCCAGTCGTCGGGCAATAAATCGAACGCGAGCGTGTCCCGGTACGCGAAATCGTTCCCTTCCAAGGCGGTGACCGGCGTCAGCATGTGCCAGATCCGGTCGTCGTCGAACGCGTAGCACTCGCCCGCCTCGCGCATCGTGAATCGCTCCAATTCGCGCTTGTCGTTGTCGGCGATCACCAGTTCGCCTCCGCCGGCCCCGCACCTCGCGAGAAGATGGATGGCCAGGTACTTCTCGCCGTCCTTGTGCAGTCCCGGGGGACTGGTGTCGCAGGGACGGTCCGCAGCGGCCGCGAATCGCATCACGTGCATGTTGATCGAAAAGGTCTTGCCGGCCTGCGACCAGGGTAGGTACAGGAGGTGATGCGCGATCAGCTTGCGCACTCCCGGCGAATCGGCGAGTGCGATGGGCAGCGGCGAGTAGCGCCGCGGCACGCTTCCGATCGTGGTGTTGTACTTGTCGAGCTGCACGTACGGCTGGCTGACGTCGCCGGCCGCGACGAACACGCCGTCCTCGGCGATGCGGGCGGTGAATCGGTTCAACGTGCGGAATCGAGTGCCTGCCTCGTAGTACTGATCCCTTGGCATCGACCAGGCGGCATGGGCGAGGTCGGCCAGCGCGCGGGCGATGTCCTGGTCGATGGGGACCGGTCGTCGGGTGTAGCCTCGCTCGAGAATGTCCCCCCGCGACCGCAGGTCCCTCCGCGCCGAAACGAAGATTCCCTCACTCATGCCGCGCTCCCGATGACAGGCCCTATTCTCGCCTGCTTGTTGTTCGCCGCGGCCTAACGCTAAATGCGCCCTCGGGTACCCCTCAGCTCGCGCACCGCATGCCGGTCAGCCGCTCCAGGTAGGATAACCGATTATTGACCTCCGCTTCCGCGGCCAGCCAGTCATCCAACTCGTGTCCGGGCGCGAAATTGCGCCGCTGCGCGCGCAAATAGGCGGCCGCCTCGATCATGCTGCGCCGCTCATATTCCGAAACGATCATGGGGGGGCTGAATCTTAAGGGGTAGAAATTGTGCATCGGCCGCGGAGGAAGGGCAGTCATAACGTCTCCAGCAAATTCTTCGAGCTTGAGAACCTGGCGCCAAATGCGAACACTGAAATTAATAACAAAAAATTATGTAAGCTTGATTTCAACTTTTAAAGCGGGAAAAAGCCCGGTGAACAAGCCGGAATTCTCCGACACGAAACGTGGTACGGCCCGCAGATGATAAGGGATCCGCAGCGGCGGTCTGCGCGGACGCAGCGCACGAAATTGTCATGTAGTCTCCCATTCACACGAAGTCACGTCGGCCGGGACCTCAGTTGAACGAATCTTGCACACGGGAATCGGGCTGGCGGGCCCAATTGGACTTGTCGTTTGCCGCGCGCGAACACCGGACGATATTGTCGGAAAGATCGCACCGCGGACCCCTGCAGATCCAGAAGGCCCTCTATCCGGAGGGCCCCCGGGTCTGCCACGTCACCCTCCTGCATCCGCCGGGAGGCATCGCCGGCGGAGATTCGCTCGGGGTCGGCGTTCGGCTGGGTCCGCTGGCGCACGTGGTACTGACCACCCCGGGCGCGACCAAGTGGTATCGATGTCCCCGCGAGGCAGCGCGGCAGCGGCTGTCCTTTTCGGTGGCGGCCGGCGCGGCGCTCGAATGGCTGCCGCGGGAGAGCATCCTCTTCGACGGCTCGAGGGTGTCGACGAATCTCGACGTCGAACTGGCCGCCGGAGCGCAATTCCTCGGCTGGGAGATCCTATGCTTCGGGCGCCGGGCGAGCGGAGAACGCTGGACCGCGGGCGGCCTGCGGTCGACCTCGGCCATTCGCCAGGCGGGCCGTCCCCTGTGGTCGGAACGCGCCGACCTGGTGGCCGGCGGCGGTTTCGGTGCGTCGCCCGTCGGCCTCGCGGGCTACAGCGTGAGCGCCACACTGGTCGCCGCCGGCGCAAAAATCGATTCCGCTTTGCTGACCGCCTGCCGTAGTATGTTGCCGCGCGATCGCGATTCACGGGCAGGAGTCACCGCCCTGCCCACGGTCTTGCTGGCGCGCTACCTGGGTCATTCGTCGCAAGAGGCATTCCACTGGGTTGCCTCGCTGTGGGGGGTGCTGCGGCCGGCGCAACTGGGTTTGCCGGCGGTCGCGCCCCGACTGTGGGCCTGTTGATCGTCAATCGGGAATACCATGGAACTGACGCCCCGGGAAAAGGACAAGCTGCTCATCTTTACGGCCGCCTTGCTCGCGGAGCGCAGGCGCGCGCGCGGATTGAAGCTCAACTACCCCGAGAGCGTCGCCTTGATCACCGCTGCCATCATGGAGGGCGCGCGGGATGGCAAGACGGTTGCGGAGCTCATGAGTTACGGCAGCACGCTCATCACCCGCGCCGAGGTCATGGACGGGATCGCCGACATGATTCCCGAAATCCAGGTCGAAGCGACGTTTCCCGACGGCACCAAGCTCGTCACCGTGCATCAGCCCATCACCTGAGCGGAGTTCTCGATGATTCCAGGTGAAGTCTTCGTATTGCCGGGGGAGATCGAGATCAACTCGGATCGCGCCACCCTCGAGATCCACGTCGAGAACACCGGGGACCGGCCGATCCAGGTCGGCTCCCATTATCATTTCCACGAGACCAATTCGAGTCTGCGATTCGATCGCGACGCGGCCCGCGGCTATCGGCTGGATATCGCCGCGGGAACCGCGGTGCGCTTCGAGCCCGGACAGGGGCGCACCGTGCGCCTCGTGCAGTACGGCGGCCTGCGGCGCGTCGTCGGATTTCAGGGGCGCGTGATGGGGGACCTCTAGGGTGTCCTTGAAGCTGTCCCGGCAAGCCTATGCGGAAATGTTCGGCCCCACGGTGGGCGACCGGGTTCGCCTGGCCGATACCGCGTTGATCGTGGAGGTGGAGAAGGACTTCACCCTGTACGGCGAGGAGGTCAAGTTCGGCGGGGGCAAGGTGATCCGCGACGGCATGGGACAGGGGCAGGGGGTGAGCGACGCAGTCGCCGATACCGTGATCACGAATGCCCTCATCGTCGACCATGGGGGAATCGTCAAAGCCGACGTGGGACTGAAGAATGGCCTCATCTGGGGCATCGGCAAGGCCGGAAATCCCGACATCCAATCCGCCGTCAACATTCCGATCGGCGCCGCGACGGAGATCATCGCGGGCGAGGGCATGATTCTGACCGCCGGGGGCGTCGACACGCACATTCACTTCATCTGCCCTCAACAGATCGAGGAGGCGCTGACATCCGGCGTGACCACGATGATCGGAGGCGGCACCGGACCCGCGGCCGGCACCAGCGCCACGACCTGCACCCCCGGGCCGTGGCATATTCACAGCATGCTGCTCGCGGCCGAGGCATTTCCCATGAATCTCGGGTTTCTGGGGAAGGGAAACGTGAGCGTGCCCGAACCGGCGCGCGAACAGATCCAGGCCGGCGCCGTGGGCCTCAAGCTGCACGAGGACTGGGGAACCACGCCGGCGGCCATCGACAACTGCCTGCGGGTCGCGGACGAGCTGGACGTGCAGGTCGCCATTCACACCGATACGTTGAACGAATCCGGGTACCTGGAAGCCACGCTCGCGGCCATCGCCGGACGCACGATTCACACCTTCCATACCGAGGGTGCGGGCGGCGGCCATGCCCCGGACATCATCAAGGCGGCCTCGCACCCGAATGTCCTGCCGAGTTCCACCAATCCCACGCGGCCATACACCGTGAATACCATCGATGAGCACCTGGACATGCTCATGGTTTGCCATCATCTGGACCCTGCGATTGCCGAGGACATCGCGTTCGCCGAGTCGCGCATTCGCCGCGAGACCATCGCGGCCGAGGACATTCTCCACGACATCGGCGCATTTTCGATGATGTCGTCGGATTCCCAGGCCATGGGCCGCGTGGGCGAGGTGGTCATCCGGACCTGGCAAGCCGCGCACAAGATGCGCGAGCAGCGCGGCGCTCTGAGCGGCGACGGCCCGGGGAACGACAATTTCCGCGTCAAGCGGTACATCGCCAAGTACACCATCAATCCGGCCATCACCCACGGCATCGCGCATCTGGTCGGCTCGGTGGAGACCGGCAAGCTGGCGGATCTCGCCCTGTGGAAGCCGGCCTTCTTTGGCGTCAAGCCCAGTCTCGTCATCAAGAGCGGCATGATCGCCGCGGCGCCGATGGGCGATCCGAACGCATCCATCCCGACGCCGCAGCCCACGCACTATCGCCCCATGTTCGGCGCCTTCGGCCGGGCGCTCGACAAGTCGCTGACGTTCGTCTCCGGCGCGTCGCTTCAGAGCGGGACGATCGCGAAACTGGGACTGCGAAAGCGGCTCGAGCCGGTGCGTGCGACCCGGCGGCTGCGCAAATCCGACATGATCCACAACGGTGCGCAGCCCCACATTGAGGTGGACAGCGAGACCTACGAGGTCCGGGCCGACGGTGAATTGTTGACCTGCCGGCCCGCAAGCAGCCTGCCGATGACGCAGCGCTACTTCTTGTTCTAGCGGCAAGCGGGAGAGGCCGGTCATGAATCCAAAGGCCCGATGCGATACGGTCCGCCTGACCTTCGAGGCGCGCACCAGGAGCCGGTTGTTGTTGAGGCTGGACAGCGGCGACCAGGCGGCCCTCATCGTGGAGCGGGGCGGGGTGCTGCGCGGCGGCGATCGGGTGCGGACGCAGGATGGCCGCGAGGTCGAGATCATCGCCGAGGAGGAATCGCTGCTCGAGGCGTACAGCGAAGATTCGGTCGCCATTGCCAGGGCGGCTTTTCACCTCGGCAATCGTCACGTGTCGGTCCAGGTGATGCCGAACCGGCTGCGGTTCCTGAACGATCACGTGCTCGGGGAGATGGTGCGGGGCCTGGGGCTTCGGGTGACGGCGATGCGCGCACCCTTCGAACCCGAGGGCGGCGCCTACGGACACGGCCATGCCCACGGCGCGCCGCTCCCGCTCATCACGCCGAAGATTCACGAGTTCCCGGCCCGATGAAGAGTCTGGCGATGGTGCGCCTGCTGCAGTTGACCAGCCAAGCCCTGCCCGTGGGGGGATACAGCCATTCTCACGGACTGGAGTCGGCCGTCGAGCGGCGAATCGTCTCCGACGAGGAATCGGCCGCGAATTGGATTTCGGACGTGTTCGATTATTCGATGAAGACCTTCGAGATCCCCCGGCTGCTGAACCTCGGGAGGGCTTGGACGGCCGGAGATTTCGCCGCCGTGCGGTTGCTGAACGACGAATCATTGGCGTCGCGCGAATCGGCGGAGCTGCGGGCGGCGAGCGTGCAGATGGGGTACTCCCTGCGCGCCCTGCTCTGCGTTCTGCCGGACATCCCGGCGGACATCGTGGATGCGCTGTGTTCGATGGCGGAACCGGCCCTGCCCTGCGCTTGGAGCGCGGCCGCAACGGCCTGGCGCATCGGACCCCGGGACGCGATCCTGGGCTATCTGTGGTCGTGGGCCGAGAATCAGGTCCTGGTCGCCGTGAAGACGGTGCCGCTGGGACAGTCGGCCGGCCAGCGAATTCTGCAAAGCCAGGGCGCCAGGATGGCGCGCTTCGCCGAGAGCGTGGATTTGGCCGAGGATCCCTGCTCCAACTTCGCGCCCGGCCTCGCCATCCTGTCTTCGCAACACGAGACTCAGTACTCGAGGCTGTTCAGATCATGACCACTCCAAAGTGCCCTCCCCTGCGGGTCGGAATCGGAGGACCGGTGGGTTCCGGCAAGACCGCCCTGACGCTGTCCCTGTGCCGGGCCATGCGCGACCGCCACGAGATTGCCGTCGTCACCAACGACATCTACACGGAGGAGGATGCCCAGTTCCTGGTTCGAAACGAAGCCCTCTCGGCCGATCGCATATTGGGGGTGGAAACCGGCGGCTGTCCCCACACCGCCATTCGCGAGGACGCATCCATCAATCTGGAGGCGGTGTCGCGCCTGTCGCTGCGGTTTCCCGCACTTGACCTCATATTCGTCGAAAGCGGCGGCGACAACCTGGCCGCGACCTTCAGCCCCGAGCTGTCGGACTTGACCCTCTACGTCATCGACGTCGCCGCCGGCGACAAGATTCCACGCAAGGGCGGGCCGGGAATCACCCGGTCGGATTTGCTGGTCATCAACAAGATCGACCTCGCGCCCATGGTCGGCGCATCGCTCGAGGTCATGGAGCGCGATGCGGGAAAAATGCGCGAGGGCCGGCCGTTTGTGTTCACCAACCTCAAATCCGGCCAGGGGCTTCAGACGGTGGTCGAATTCATTGAACGCGAGGGCTTGTTCGAGGGATCACCGGCTCGCGCGCCGTGAACCTTGGCTAGATTTGCTCGAAAAGGATTTCCCGCGCGCCGCCCCACAGCACCTCGACACCCAATGGCCGCAGATTGTCCCGCCCCTCGACGATGGTGAGGAAATGATTGCCGGCGAGCTGCCCCACCTTGCTCGAGAAGCAGCAGCTGCCGTAGGCGATCAGGATCTCGGTTTCGCTGTGGCCTCCGGGATAGAAGAGGATGTCGCCCACCGACGGGTGGCTCGTGTGATTCTCGAAACCGGTCTTGAGGTCGAAGTCGCCGAGAGGGATCCAGCAGGCCTCGCCGCTCCAGCGCACGTGGATGATCCTCTGCTTATAGGGCAGCAGTCCGGTGAAGGCCGCCACGGTGCGCGGCGCGGCGGCATTGGGCAGCGCCAGGAACCGGTAATCACCGACCGAGATTCGGATGGGTTTCATGCCGGAAGCATAGCGGATCTCGCGCCAATGCAATATGTCATTCGCCGCAAAGCGGTTCGTGCCGCCATACGCACTGTGCTAATGTCCCTGCGCAGGCCCCCCATCGATCGCGGACACGCAATGCCAGAGCCTGTAGCCGAGTACATTCGCGGATTGCCAAAGGCCGAGCTCCACGTGCATGTCGAAGGCACGCTCGAACCGGAGTTGCTGCTCGAATTGGCCGAAAAACACGGAGTGCGCTTGCCCTATGCGACGGCCGAGGACCTGCGCCGCGCCTATCAATTCACCGGTCTGCAGTCCTTTCTCGACATCTATTACGCCGGCGCCGACGTGCTGCGGGACGAGGATGATTTCTACCGGCTGGCGAGCGCCTACCTCGGCAAAGCGCACGCGCAGGGCGTGGTGCACGTGGAGATGTTCTTCGACCCCCAGACGCACACGGCGCGCGGGGTGCCGTTGCCCACCGTGCTGGCGGGCCTGCGCCGCGCGCTGCTGCAGGCCGAACGCGAAACCGGCATCACGTTCCGCCTGATCCTGTGTTTTCTGCGCCATTTGTCCGCCTCGGACGCGATGGCCACGCTCGAAGCCGTCCTGCCCCACAAGCATCTGATCGCCGCCGTGGGCCTCGATTCGTCGGAGTCGGGCCACCCGCCGGAGAAATTCACCGCGGTGTTCGCCCGCGCGAGGCTCGAGGGACTGGCGGCGGTGGCGCACGCCGGTGAAGAAGGGCCGCCGGCCTATATCCATGGGGCACTGGATGCGCTGATGGTGCAGCGAATCGATCACGGCGTGAGGTCCGAGGAGGACGAACTGCTGTTGGAGCGCCTGGCCCGAGACCGCATACCGCTGACCATGTGCCCGCTGTCGAACGTGAAATTGGGCGTCGTGGACCGGATTGAATCCCACAACCTGCGGCGCTTGCTCGAGCGTGGACTGTGCGTGACGGTGAACTCGGACGATCCCGCGTATTTCGGCGGCTACCTGCTGGAGAACTACCTGGCAATCCACCAAGGGCTCAACCTGTCCCGCGCCCACCTCGCGACGCTGGCGCGAAACTCCATCGAGGGGTCGTTCCTCGAATCCGGCGAGAAGCACCGCTGGACCGCGGCCATCGACGAGTACGTCCGGGTTCGTGGAATCGGCTTCGACGGCGTCTGACCGAGTCGCCGCCGGTCTCAGGCCTGGCCGCCATTGCGCAGGTGCACGCGCCGATTGGCGACCCACACCTCGCAGATGTTGGCGCGCGCGCCGTGGTAGACGATCTTCTGCAGTATCTGCGCCGGGCTCGACGAGTCATCCGGCCGCAGGTTGCCGCCGGGCGCGCGCGAGTCGATCACGACCGCGTCGAATTGATATCCCTCCCGAAAGATCCCGATCGGCAGATCGAGCGCCGCGCCGCCGCCCGCCGTGGCGAGCCAGAAGGCGGTCACGGCATCGATGCGGGCCTCCGGCGAGCGCCGATGCGCACGGTCCAGGGATGGATCGACGCCTGACTCGAGAAGGCGCGACACGATCACGGCCTGCCGCGCATTCTCGAGAATCGACGGGCTCGCACCCCCGGCGATGTCCGTGCCGAGTCCGACGTGCATGCCCTGCTGCAGCATGCGTCGCAGAGGGAATACGGCATCCGAAAAATAGGCATTCGACAGGGGGCAATGCGCGATCCCCGAGCCCGCTTTGCGGATTCGCGCCGCGTCCTCCGTACCGATGAAATTTCCATGCGCCAGGACGGTGCGCCGGGACAGCAACCCGAGGCGCTCGAGCGCCTCCGCGTCCGTCACGCCGCATCTTCGCAGGACGAACGCCTGCTCCCAGTCGCTCTCCGAGCAATGGGTCTGGACGTGGCAGCCGGTCTCGCGCGCGAGCCGGCCCAGCGCCTCGAGCAATTCATCGGTGCACGCGGGGATGAACCGCGGCGTGATCACCGGCAGGATCAATCCGTCGGCGTTGCCGGGCATGGACCGCACGTACTGTATGAACCCGCGCGTCTCGGTCTCCGCGATCTCGGCCGAGGGATCCCGGTAGAACGAGGGACACTGAACGGGATGGTCCATGGCGACCCGGCCGATCAACGCGCGCTGCGATCGCCGCAGACATACGTCGGCCAGCACCTGGGTTGCCGCCAGGTGAATGCTGGCGTAATACATCGCCGTCGTCGTTCCGTTCGCGAGCAATGCGTCGACCAGCGATTCATAGACGCTGCGCGCATAGTCCGTGTCGGCATAGCGGGCCTCGAGCGGAAACGTGTACGTCTGCAGCCAGTCCTCCAGCGGCAAATCGAGCGCCATCCCGAGTTGCGGCCATTGCGGCGCGTGGACGTGCAGATCGACGAACCCGGGGAGCAGGAACTGCCCCTTCTCGAGCCGCACCAGCGTCCCGGCCGCACGGTGCCGCTCGGCCGCCTGGCTCGTCTGCGGCGAATCACGGCCATGAATCGCCTGAATGGCCCCGTTCTCGCCGACCACGATCAGCGCGTCGGGCAGCAGTTCGCACTGTCCCGGCAGCGGCGTATGCAGTGCGTTGCCCAGGAAGGCTCGCCGTGCCGGAAGCGCCGCGGCGGCGCTCACGGCCGCGGTCTCGACATCGCGTGCGACAGGAAGTCCCTGAACACGCGTGCCGCCACATCGGCGTCTTCGGCGCTGAGAATCTCCGACGGATGATGGCTGATGCCGCCGTTCCCGCAGCGCACGAACAGCATGCCGATGTCCGTAATGCCCGCCATGATCATCGCGTCGTGGCCGGCGCCGCTCGGCAGGCGCAGCGCCGGCCTTGCCGTGACGCGCTCGATGCTGGACGCCCACGCGTCCTGGAGCGCGGCGGCGCACGGCACGCTGGACGCCTCCAATGTCGTGACCTGGCGCGCGGACACCCGGCGCCGCGTGGCGATTCGCTGGATCTCCGCTTGCAGCTCGGCATTCGCGGCGTCGCGCTGCGAATCGCTCCCGGAGCGTATGTCGATGGAGAATTCGCAGCGCCCGGGAATGACGTTGGCGGCGCCCCCGGGCACGTCGAGGCGGCCCACCGTGCCGACCAGTCCAGGCTCCTCGCTGCAGCGCCGCTCCAGCGCAAGCACCATTTCCGCGGCCGCCGCGGCGGCATCTCGGCGCAGCGGCATCGGCACCGTCCCCGCGTGGCCGGACAGCCCTTCGACGCTCACGATGCTGCGCACGCAGCCGGCAATCTGCGTCACCACGCCCACCGGCAGCCCCGCCTCGAGCAGCACGGGCCCCTGCTCGATATGCACTTCGACGAAGCACGCAACCTGGGTGCGATCCCGCGCCGTCGAGGGAATGGCCGCGGGGTCGTGGCCCGCGCCGCGGATCGCGTCGCGCATCGTGATGCCCGCGGAATCCGTGCGGTCGAGCGCGGCGAGCTCGAAGCATCCGGCCACCGCGCGGCTGCCGAGGAAGGTCGACTTGAAACGCACGCCTTCCTCCTCGGCGAACGCAATGATCTCGAGCGCGCACGGCAGCTGCACGCCGGCCCGGCGCAGCACTCCGGCCACGGCAATGGGCAGCACGATGCCGAGGCGTCCGTCGAATTTTCCGGCGTTGATGACGGTGTCGTAGTGGGAGCCGGTGAGCACCCGCGGCTCGGGCTCCCGGCCGCCCTCGAGCACGCCGACGACGTTGCCCACGGCATCGACGTGCACCGTCAAACCCGCCGCCAGCATGTACTCGGCGATGCGGGCCGCGGTGGCGCGATGTGCGGGCGTGAGGTAGGAGCAGGTCAAGGCGCCGCTCTCCTCGCTCAAGGTGGCCAGGTCCTCGGCCATGGCGATGATGGCGTCGCCCAGCGGCTCATCCACGAGATCCGCGAGCCGGAAGCGCGCGATGCGGAAGATCTCCCGCAGCGCCGTGGCCCGCTCCTCGGCGGCATCGTGCGTCACGCGTTCGGCGAGAGCGGCAATCACGCTGTCCGGGTTGTGGCCCTTGACCGCGAGCACGAAGGGGAATCCGAACCGGCGGTTGTACTCGGTGTTCAGCTGCTGCAGTCGCTCGTATTGCTGGCGCGTGCACGCCGAGAGTCCTGCGCCCTTCTGCTCGGCCGTGGACGCCGCGGTGAGATCGCCCCGGACGGCGGCGCGCCCCGCCAATTCCGGGTGCGCGCGGATCAACGCCAGCTGGCGCTGCTCTCCGGCCTGCATGACCGCCTCGCACAGGGCGCGATGCAGGGCAATCCCGCTGGCGAATGGCCGCTGCTCCACGACGCTCTGCGGAATCCACGGGGAATTCTCGAATATCGAGGACAGGGCGTGCGCGAAATCCGCCGGCGCCAGGCGATTGAGCTCTTGAAGCGGAATCATGGCGCGCCGGACCCTTCGGCCGCCGAAGCGCCGGTGTGCGACGGGCCGGCCGGATGTGTGGCAATCCAGTGCCGGGCAATGTCGGCCCGCCGGCAGATCCACACGGCCTCGTGGCCGCCGGCGTAATCCAGGAACCGCTCCAGCGCGGCGATGCGGCCCGGGCGGCCGCACAACCGTGCGTGCAGCCCCACCGACAGCATTTTGGGCGAGTCGAGCCCGAGCGGGTCGCCCTCCCGGTACAGCACATCGAAGGAATCCTTGAGATAGTCGAAGAACTGGCTGCCGGAGTTGAAGCCCTGCATCGCCGCGAAGCGCATGTCGTTGCTGTCCAGCGCGTAAGGTACGACCAAATGCGGCGAATTCATGGTTCCTCCGGCCCCCGGGACCCAATACGGCAGGTCGTCCGCGTAGGAGTCCGCGTCGTACAGAAAACCGCCGTGTTCGATCACCAGCCTGCGGGTATTGGGGCTGTCGCGGCCGGTGTACCAGCCGAGCGGCGCAACTCCGGTGAGTTCCTTGAGAATGGCCGCGGCTTCGGCGATGTGCTCGCGCTCGGTGGCCTCGTCGATCTGCTGGTAGCTGATCCAGCGCAGGCCATGCGCCGCAATCTCATGACCCAGCTCACGGTAGGCCGCGGCAGCCTCCGGATGCCGCTGCAGCGCGCGCGCCACGGCGAATACCGTCAGCGGCAAGCCGCGCTGTTCGAAGGCTCGCAGCACGCGCCAGAGTCCGGCGCGGGAACCGTATTCAAACAGGGATTCCATGCTCATGTGGCGCATCGGATACGCTGCGGCGCCGATGATCTCGGAGAGAAAGGTCTCGGACCCCGGATCGCCGTCCAAAACGCAATTCTCCGCGCCCTCCTCGTGGTTGAGCACGAACTGCAGGGCCAGCCGCGCGCCGTTCGGCCACCGCGGATGCGGAGGCCGGCGCCCATGGCCGATCAAATCACGAGGATAAGTCATGGATGGAGGCTCATGGCGAGGGCGAGTCAGTGAGGCGCGCCACGCCGCACCCAATCGAGGATCTGAGCGCGCTCGGAATCGGTCATGCCGGTGAGGTTCCCGACCGGCATCGCCCGAGTCTCGATTTGCGGCGCCATCAGCGCCGCCGTTTTCACAATCGCCTCGGGTGTGTCGAGCAGTACGCCTTTCGGGGGAGCCGAAAAGCCCGGCTGCGCCGGCTGCTGAGCGTGGCAGGGGACGCAGCGCTCCTCGACGATGTGCCGGATCGCGGAAAATTGCGCTGCGCCGCCGGCGCCCGGCGTGGCCGCCAAGGGAGCCGTTCGCGGTGCGAGCGCCGCGGCGGTGGCGCCCACGATGGCCAAGGAGAGCACGGCCGGCCAGAGCGAGGTCTTGCCGCCGCGCTGTGCGCGCTTGTGGCGGTCGACGAAGTAGGCGCGGATCAGCACACCCGCCGCCGACATCGCGATGAGCACCAGCCAGTTGTAGCGCGCGCCGAAGACCATCGCATAGTGATTGCTGATCATCGTGAACAGCACGGGCAGGGTGAAATAGGTGTTGTGCACGGACCGCTGCTTTCCGCGCGCGGAGGCCGCCGGATCCGGCTCCCGACCCTCCCGCAGGGCGCGGACCATGGCACGCTGCCCGGGAATGATGACGAAGAAGACGTTCGCCGTCATGATGGTGCCCAGCATGGCGCCGAATTCGAGGTAGGCCCCGCGGCCGCTGAAAAGGTGACACAGGGCATAGGCGGCGCCGGCGAGGCACAGCGCCACAACGCCGCCGAGCGCCGCGGATCGGCGCGCCAGCGGGCTGCGGCACAGCCCATCGTAGAGCGTCCAGCCCGCCGCGATGAAGGCCACGCTCAGGAGGATCGCAGCCGGGTTGCTCAACGCGGCGACGCCGGGATCAATCAGATAAATTTCCGGCTGACGGTAGTAGAGGAGACCGAGCAGGAAAACGCCGGACCAGAACGTGGCGTAGGCCTCCCAGTAGAACCAATGCAAGGTCGGGGGCAGCAATTGGGGAGCCACTCGATATTTCTGGGCATTATAGAAACCGCCGCCGTGCACGGCCCACAGCTCGCCTCCCACGCCCTTGCGCGTCAGGGACTCATCCGACGGGGGCAGCAGATGATTGTCGAGCCACACGAAATAGAAGGACGCGCCGATCCAGGCGATTCCCGTGACGAGGTGTACGCATCGTCCCAACAAACCCAGGAACTCGATCGCGTAGCTGCTCATGCGTTCGAGCCGTGCTTCCCGCGTTCCGTTCCGCATCCATCGCAGCGGCCGCTGCACGCGGGCGCGTTCTCGACGCTCCCGGGCCGGCCCGGTTCCGCCTGCTGCAGCAGTTGAGCGGAAATGGCGATCGCAATCGCCGTCGGCACCTTGCTCGTGATGCCCGGCACGCCGATCGGGCTCGCCAGACACGCGAGCGCCTCGCGGCCGATGCCCTCCCGCAGCAACCGCGCCCGGAAACGCGCGGCCTTGCTGGCCGATCCGATGAGACCCAGCCAAGTGGCATCGCGGCGCAGCAAGACGCGCCGGCACACCTCGTAGTCGAGCGCATGATCGTGCGTCATGACGACGAAGCGGGCCCCAGGCGGGGCCGCGGCCACCAGCGCGGCGGGCGCCGCACTCAGCCGCGCGGTGACGCCGCCCGGCAGTCTGCCCGGCAACACATCGGCTCTCGAATCGATCCACGTGATCTCGAACAGCCCGAGCTCGGAAAGCAGGCGCACCAGCATTTGCCCCACGTGGCCGGCCCCGAAGATCCACACGGGTGATCGCAGCGCCGGGCGCTCGAGCAGCGTGAAGCGGTCGGGCGGCGCGCGCCGCAATTCCAAGCCCGCCGCGCACGAGGATTCCGGCAGCAGCCGGTGGCCTACCACCCCGTCCGCGAACTCGGATGCGATGCAAAAGGCGCGCCGTTCGCAAAGGCGGCGCGCCGCCTCGTTCAACCAGGGGACATCGCGGCCCGTCAGCCGTTCAAGCCACAGCTCGACGCGCCCGCCGCAGCACTGCCCGAGATCCGGACCCAGGTTCAATTCGACGATGCGCACCGCGGCGGCCGCCGGCTCCACGAGCTGCCGGCGGGCCAGCGCCGTCGCATGCCACTCGAGATGGCCGCCGCCGATGGTGCCCGCCGGGCCGCCGTCATGAACCAGCATGCTCGCACCCGGTTCGCGCGGCCCCGACCCGCGCAGCGAGACCAGCGTGACCCGCACCAGCGCCGGGCGATGCGCCAGGGCAGCATGCGCGGCGCCGATCCAGTGCTCCGCCAGCGGCGTCAGCCAGCCGGCGCCGGCCGGCTCGGCCTCGCTGCGATACGCCGCCTCGCCGACCGGGGCCCTGCGCGGCGCGGTCACGCGGCGCCCCATGCATTGAGCCCATCGATGGCACGCAGCACCGATTCGGGTGTCGCGGGCGCCGCGAGGCTTGGGCTGCGGCCGCCCGGGCCGCAAGCCGCGCAGGCGTCGCGAATGGCATGAAACACCGACAGCGCCAGCATCAGAGGCGGCTCGCCTACCGCCTTGGACCGGTAGATGGCGTCCTCGGCATTGGGCGACGCCTCGAGCAGGTCCACGCGGGCGGCCGCCGGCCAGTCGCGCACCGTCGGAATCTTGTAGGTTGACGGTGCGTGGGTGCGCAGCTCCCCGGCCTCGTTCCAGACGAGCTCTTCCGAAGTGAGCCAGCCCACGCCCTGCAGGAAACCGCCCTCGACCTGGCCCATGTCGATGGCGGGGTTCAGCGAGGTCCCGACGTCGTGCAGAATGTCGACCCGCAGCAATTGCGTCTCCCCGGTCAGCGTATCGACCGCTACTTCGGCCACGGCCGCGCCGAAGGCGAAGTAATAGAAAGGACGCCCCTGCCGGGTCTCCTTGTTCCAGTGAATTTTCGGAGTTCTGTAGAAGCCCGTCGCCGATAGAGAGACGCGCGCCTCATGGGCGCGCCGCGCCAGCGCCGCGAAAGGCAGGCTCTGTGCACCCACGTGCACCTGGCCGTCGGCAAAGCGGACCTGCTCGGGCGGGACGCCGTGGAGCTCGCCGGCCAGCGTTGCCAGGCGGTCCCGGATGGCGGTCGCCGCCGCCTGCGCGGCTTTGCCGTTGAGATCGGATCCCGAGGATGCGGCCGTGGCCGACGTGTTCGGCACTTTGCTGGTGTCGGTCGCCGTGATGCGTATGGCGGACAATGGCAGTCCGAGCTCGCGCGCGACCACCTGCGCCACCTTCACGTGGAGCCCCTGCCCCATCTCCGTGCCGCCGTGATTCAACAATACGGTGCCGTCGGCGTATACCTGCAGCAGCGCGCCCGCCTGGTTGAACAAGGTCGCGGTGAAGGCAATTCCGAACTTCACCGGGGTGAGCGCCAGCCCGCGCTTGACCACGGGCTGCGCGGCATTCCAGCGCCGAATTTCGTCGCGCCGCCGCCGATACTCGCTGGTGCCGGCCAGCCGATCGATGATCTCCGGCAGCAGATTACCCTCGACCGCCTGTCCGTAATGAGTGACGTTGCGTTCCCCGATGCCGTACAGGTTGAGGCGCCTGACGTCGAGCGGATCCTTCCCGAGCGTGCGGGCGATGTCGTCCATCACGGCCTCGACCGCCATCATGCCTTGAGGGCCGCCGAAGCCGCGGAACGCCGTGTTCGACACGGTGTGAGTCTTGCATCGATGGGAAACGACCTCGACGTGTTCGAGATAATAGGCGTTGTCGATGTGGAACATCGCCCGGTCGTTCACCGGTCCCGACAGATCGGCCGAATAGCCGCAGCGCGATGCCAGCATGAGGCACAGGCCCAGGACCCGGCCGTCGCCGTCGAAACCGACCTCGTAGTCCGCGAGAAAGTCGTGGCGCTTCCCGGTCATCAGCATGTCGGCGTCTCGATCCAACCGCAGCTTCACCGGCCGCCCGGTCTTGTGCGCCAGCACCGCGGCAGCGGCTGCAATCAGCGCAGCCTGGCTTTCCTTGCCGCCGAATCCGCCGCCCATGCGCCGGCAGTGCACGACGATGCGATTCGCGGCGACTCCGAGGGCGTGCGCCACCACGGTTTGGACTTCGGTGGGATGCTGCGTCGAGCTGTGCAGCAGCATGCCGCCGTCCTCCTGGGGCAGCGCCACGGCAATGTGGCCCTCGAGGTAGAAATGATCCTGGCCGCCCATCACGATGCCCGAGGACAGCCGGTGCGGGGCCGACTCGATCTGCGGCCGCGGATCCCCGCGCTGAATTCTCTGGCTGGGGAGTATGAAGCTCCCGGCGGCAAGTGCCGCGCGGATGTCGAGCAGCGCCGGCAGCGGCTCGACGCTCAGTTTGACGCGCGACGCGGCCAGGCGGGCCGCGCGCATCGAATTCGCGGCGACGGCGAAGATCGGCTGGCCGGCATACTGCAGCAAATCCCCGGCGAGGATCGGATCATCGTGCACGGCGCCGCCGTAATTGTTCTCGCCTGGAATATCCGCGGGCAGCGCCACGCCCGCGACCCCGGGCGATGCGAGCACGGCGGACATGTCGAGCAGTCTGATGCGTCCGTGCGCCACCGGACTCATGCCGAAGGCGCCGTGCAAGGTCCCGGCCGGCAGTGCAAGGTCGTCGCAGTACTCCGCCCGTCCGCTGACGTGCAACGCCGCGCTGTCATGCGCCTGCGAAGTGCCGGCCATCATGGGGCCGAAGGCCCGCGGCCGGCGCCGGGAGCGGCCGGCGCCGCGGCGTGCACTGCCCGCGCCCCCGGCAGCGCATCGGTGGTGCGCAGCACGCTGGGTTCGCCGCGCGTCTGCAGGTGAAAGCGGCGCAGCAGGTTGCCGGCGCTGCGAAGACGGTAGGCGCCGCTGGCGCGCAGGTCGGATATCGGCTGAAAATCCAGCGCGAGCGCCGCAACGGCATCCTCGATCCCTTGGGGGGTCCAGCCGCCGGCCGTCAGCGCCCGCTCCGCGCAGCGCGCGCGGCACGCGATGCCTGCCAGACCGCCGTAGGCGAGGCGCGCGTTCTCCACTCGTTCGCCGTCGATGCTCACGCAGAACGCGGCCGAAACGGCGGAGATGTCCTGGTCGACGCGCTTGGAGAGTTTGTAGCTTGCGATCAAAGCCCGGGGCTCACGGCGCGGAATCGCGACCCCGGCGACGAACTCGCCGCGGCGCAGATCCTTTTTCATGTAGCCCACGTAGAAATCGTCGAGCGGCACCCGCCGCTTCGTGGTGCCGCAGCGCAGCTCGATCTGTGCTCCCAAGGCGAGCATGACCGGAATCGAATCGCCGATCGGAGAGCCGTTCGCAAGATTTCCGCACAGCGTCGCGGAATTGCGGATCGGCGGCGAGGCGAAACGGGCGGCCTGTTCGGCGAGTTCGGGGAAACGGGCCAGCAGCGCAGGCCAGGCGTCGCTGAGGGTCACCGCGGCACCGATCCACAGCTCCCCGGGCGTGTCCTCGATGCGGGACAGTTCGGGCACGTCGCCGATATAGATCAGGGGCGGCAGCTCGCGCAGTTGCTTGGTCACCAACAGCCCGACGTCGGTGCCGCCCGCCAGCAGCAGGGATTCGGGTTCCCGGGCCAGTGCCGTGCAGAGCTCGTCGGCGCTTCGCGGCGCATGGTAGCCCGAATAGCGGAGCGGCCCGGATGAATCGGGCGCGCGCGCCACGCCGCGCAGTGCCTTGATGCGTGCGGCGGACTGCGCGTCCAGGCGGCTCCAGCACTCGGGCTGCGGGTGGTCCCATTGCCGCATTCCGGCATCGATGATGGGCCGATAGCCGGTGCAGCGGCAAAGATTTCCCGAGAGCGCCTCCACCACCTGATCGCGGTCCGCGGCGTCGAGATTCAGGTACAAGGCGAACAGGGACATCACGAATCCGGGGGTGCAGAACCCGCATTGCGAGGCGTGATGGTCCACCATCGAGCGTTGCACGGGATGCAAGTCGCCCGAGGGCTGCTGCAGGCTCTCCACCGTCACCAGCTCCTTGCCGTCCAGAGTGGCCAGGAAGCGGATGCAGGAGTTCACCGCCCGGTAGCGGATGGAACCGCCGTCCGCCGCGAGTTCGCCCAGAACCACGGTGCACGCGCCGCAGTCGCCTTCGGCACAGCCCTCCTTGGTACCGCGCCGGCCGGTGACCTCGCGCAGATACTCGAGGACGGTCATCGCCGGCGGCGGCCGGTCGATCGACACCACTCGACCATCCTGCACGAAGCGAACGGTATGCGACGCATCAGCTGCCACGGTAGGTCGAGTAGCTCCAAGGCGAGACCAACAGCGGGACGTGATAATTCTGCTGGGCGTCCGCTATGCCGAAGTCGACGACCACTTCGTCAAGAAACGGCGGTTCGGCCAGATTCCGCCCCAGCGAGCGGAAGTACGCGGCAACGTGGAACACCAGCGAATAGCGCCCCGCCTGCAGCGGCGCCCCCTCGAGCAACGGCGCCTTGCACCGGCCATCGGCGTCGGTCTGTACAGCGCCGATGAGCGTGGTCGAGCCCGCCGCGCGCAAATGCAGTTCGACTCGCATGCCGGCGGCCGGAACGCCGTCCGCGGTGTTCAACACATGTGTGGTCAGCTTGCCCATCCCACCTCGCGCCTCGAGTCATTACAGCACGTTCGCCCTGTGTTTTGTACACGGGCCCCGCCATCCTTAGGTCGGCGCTTCGGTCGGTCGTCGGCGCAGGTCGCGCGCACGCCGGTTCGGGTGGGTTGTCAATAAATCAATGGGTTAGAGGTCGCCGAAGCCTCGGTGCGCCCGTGCGTTGGAATCACGCGACAGGCCGTCGCACGCTTAGTGTGCAGGACTGCGGCGATGATGCACCATCGTGACTCCCGCCCCGATTGTTGTTTACAGACGGTACCGCAGCTGTTACAAAAAACCCGCATGGGATCGTATTGGCCCCGCGGATCGAGGGCGGGGCTCGAGATCGATTTTCAACGCGACGAAAGAACCAATAACTGGGATGAGGTGACCCTTGATACGAATCATTCGCGTGTCGGCGATGGTGCTTTGCTCGATGCTGGCGGCTTACCAGCAGGCCCATGCCCAGCAAACCACGGCATCGGCGGCCGCCTCGCCCGTGCCGGCCGGATCTTCCGACAACCTCGATGAAATCGTCGTGAACGGCATCAAGCGCGGCGAGCTCATCCTCCCCACCACGGTGACCTCCACGTCGGCCTACGGGCTGGATCTCGGCGTCATGGACACGCCGCGCAACAACACGCTGCTGTCGAAGGCGCAGCTCGATGCCCTCAACATCCAGAATCCGGGCGGCTTTTCCTACCTGACGTCGAGCAGTTATTCGGACGCGTCGTTCGGCGAGCCGAACATACCGCGCATCCGCGGCCAGTACGCCGACATGTTCTTCAACGGGATGCGCGACAGCTTCACCTTGAACGGATACGGCGCGCCGATCAGCTTCAACAGCGTGGATTCCATCGACATCATCAAGGGACCGGCGAGCGTCCAGGCGGGACCCGGCGCGGGCGTGGGCGGCGAGATCGACATCACCACCAAGATGCCCACGTTCTCGAAGAACACGGAGGCGTTCAATGTGGAATTCGACAGTCAGCAAAAGCGGCGCGCATCCTTCGACATCGACGGTCCGTTGACATCGAACGTGGCTGCGCGCGTGAGCTTCACGAGCGACGACAGCGGCAGCTATTACTACGACATGTATTTCCACCAGCAGTCGTTGTTTGCGTCCGTGCTCACCGAGGTCACGCCCAGCTACAGCGTTCTGGTCACCGGCGGTTTCGAGGACACCCGGTACCGCGAAAACGACGGCGTCAATCGGGTCAATCAGGCGCTCATCGACAACGGCACCTATCTCACCGGCGGTGTGGTGGGCGGGCCCTCGGCGATCTCGGGCTTCGGGTCGGAAATCGACCTCACCGGATCTGTGCCGCTCAACAGCAGAGTCATCATCGACGAGCCGCCGGGCACCGGTGCGCACTCGCTGCACGTCAAGGGTCAGATCATCCAGACGTTCAAGGCCTCGGACGATTTCACGATCGTCAACAATACGTTCTACGATTACATGAACCGCTACAACCAAACCGAGGATTACTACGCCGATACGGCGAAGGGCAGCTACACGGTCGAGAACAAGACCGACTTCAAGATCAAGTTCCCCACCGGCGCGGTGAACCACGACGTCGATGCCGGCGTCACCTACCGCTACGCTCATGTGCTCGATATCCAGAGCTTCGTGAACGAGCCGGTGAGCATCTTCGATCTGTCCCAGAGCCCCAACACGTGGATTTTTCCCGCATCCCTGCAGGCATCCGCGGGCAACTTTCTCTTCAATGCAGCCTTCAATCATCCGCAGTGGGGGCTGCCGGGACGTTTTCAGGGACCCCCGGGCCCGGACGGATATGTGGTCTCAGGATTCTTGAACGGCACCGTCGATTCCAATCTGCAGGACGCGGCGATTTTCCTCGAACACCAGATGAAGTTTTCGCCCGAGTGGAGCGTGCTCTACGGCCTGCGCGGCGACCTGGTCCAGCTGAACTATTCGGATCCGCTCGGGGGTCCGGATTACGGCGCGCCCCCCGGCCTGTCCCCATTGCCCCAGAGTGCGTCCACCAATTGGTACGGCCTCTATAACGGCAACGTCAGTGTGGTCTACACCCCGTCCTCGCATGTCTCGACCTACCTCACGTACAACAAGGCGCAATACGTCCTACCGACGGCCAACGACGGCGCGATCGCCGTGTGGGGGGAGGATCCGACCTGGCAGCTGCGGCAGAACACCCTATTGGAAGAATTGGGCGTGAAGCTCGACCTGCTCGACAAGGCGCTGTTTGTCTCCAGCGCGGTTTTCAAGCAGGAGCGCACCATCACCACCGGCGTGGGCGGCCTCGCCCATACCTTGGCTCACATCAAGGGCGCCGAGATCGAGCTCAATTACCAGCCCGATCCGCATTTCTTTGCCACCGCCAGCTACTCCTATCTGCACACCACGCTCGATTCACCCTCGACCTTCTACAATTTCCCGGCCCAGCCGGGGGTCAACTATGATGGCGCCGGCGTGTCGGCGGCAGATCCGTTCCTGCCGAACCAGACGTTCCAGGACCCCGGCGTGCCGCAACACCTGTTCAACGTGCTTGCGAACTACAAGCACGAATCCGGTTTCGGCGCTCAGGCGAACATTCAGGTGACGGGACCCGTGGAAACCACCCAATCCGGTAATCTCGATCTGGCGGCGATCGAGGGGGGTTACCCGGGACTTCCGCCATCCCAAATAGCCTATTACACGGCCAGGGGCGGGTACTACCAGGCGCCGACGATTCCTTGGCAGTACACCGTGAATGCCGCAGTCTTCTACAGCTTCCAGCAGCACTACACGGTCAAATTTTCGATCTACAACCTGACCGATCAGCACAACTTCATCAACGACACGCCCTTTTACGGCAACGATTTCCTGACCCGGGTCCCGCCGCGCAGTTATGATTTGAGTCTCAGCGGCAAGTTCTGAGCCTCGCCCCGACATGATCCACCGCAGCAGGCTGCAAGACGTGCGGTGCGCCAACCGGCCGGGCGAGGAAGCTGTCTGAGCCATATGTTGAACCGCTTTTTCGCGCTCGAGGCCCACGGCACGTCGGTGCGCACCGAGCTGCTCGCCGGGCTGACCACCTTCCTCACCATGGCCTACATCGTGGTGGTCAATCCGGTGATCCTGGGCGAAGCCGGCATGCCGGTGGCGGCGGTTGCCGCGGCCACCTGCTTCGCCGCGGGATTCGGCAGCATCTTGATGGGCCTCGTCTCGAACTATCCGCTGGCGATGGCGCCGGGCATGGGACTCAACGCCTACTTCACCTTCACGGTGGTCAAGGGCCTGGGGCTCCCGTGGCAGACGGCGCTCGGATGCGTGTTTCTCTCCGGCACCGCGTTCTTCGTACTGACCGTGCTCGGCGTGCGGCAGCTCATCATGAATGCGGTGCCGCGGGCCCTGTTTGCCGCCGTGGCGGGCGGCGTCGGCCTGTTCATCGCCTTCATCGGACTGGTGGACGCCGGCGTGATCGTCGCCAAGCCAGGCACCATCGTGGGTCTCGGCAATCTCACCACCCCCACCGCCGCGCTCTCGCTGCTGGGTCTCGTCGTCATCGCCGGCCTGCAGGCCTGGAAGGTCCGGGGGGCGATGCTGCTCGGCATACTCGTGACGGCCGCCGTCGGATGGGCCATGGGGCTGGCGCACATCGCGCCCGGCGTCTACGGCGCCGCCGACCTGTCCGCCGCCGCATTCAAGCTCGACGTGCCGGCAGCCCTCAATCTCAAGGGCGGCATCGGCTTGTCGCTGGTGGAGATCATCCTCGTGTTCCTGCTGGTCGATTTGTTCGACAACGTCGGCACCCTGGTGGCGGTGACCAAGAAGGCCGGACTCACGGCGCCGGATGGCTCGATTCCCCGGCTCAACCGCATTCTGATGGTGGACTCGCTCGCCATGACGGTGGGCGCCGTGGCGGGCACGAGTCCGGTATCGAGCTACATCGAAAGCGCCGCCGGCGTGGCGGTGGGCGGGCGCACCGGGCTCACCAGCGTGGTGGTCGGCGCCTTGTTCCTGTGCACGCTGTTCTTCGCCCCGTTGGTGCAAGCCATTCCGGCGGCAGCCACCGCGCCCGCATTGATCCTGGTCGGGGGTATGATGATGGGTGCGCTCGCCGAGGTGGACTGGGTCGAGCCCTTGGAGGCCATTCCCGCCTTCCTGACCGTCATCATGATCCCGCTCACCTATTCGATCGCGAACGGCCTTGCCTTCGGCATCACCAGTCATGCGGTCCTGAAGCTGCTGCGCGGCCGGGCGACGCTGCGCGACTGGCTGGTCTACGTGCTCTCGGCGCTGTTCATCGCAAGATTCATCTACTTGGCCTGAGAACGAGCCACTTGCCCCGGGGATGCCCGGCGGGGAGGTGGTTCAACGCGTCTGCGCCGATCCGCCGCGGGGCGTGGGCGCGGACATCAGTTCGACGAACAGCTTGCTGAACCGCGGCAGGTCGAGGTCGACCTGGGCGTGCACCCGCTGCAGGTCCACGGCGGGCTTCAGCGCGGCGCTCCAGGTCAGCGTTTCGCCGTAGGCTGGACCGTGGCTCACGTCGACATCCATGTACAGCTCCCGCTCCTGAGTGATGATGCCGGGATCGAGCCAGGCACAGGCCGCCAGCTCGTCCCACAGGTAGTACCGCTCCTGGGAATTCCTGCCAATGTACCGGGCGGCCGGATTGGGGGACCGGGAAATCTGCGCCAGCATGTCCTCCGTGAACATGGCCTTGATGGACACGTCCACCGTGGTCAGGTCGATGCGCGGCCAATGAGCGCGCAGCGTGATGCGGGCCGCCTCCGGGTCGAACCAAAAATTGAACTCGTGCCGTGGGCTGGTCGCGAATTCCGGGTCATCGGTGTGCGGGTTGAGGCTTCCGCCCATCACCACCAATCCGCGGGCGAGTTCGGGCAGGTGCGGGTCGATCGCAATGGCGGTCGCGATGTCCGTGAGCGGTCCCGCCGCATAGACGGTGACCTCGTGCGGGTGGGCGTGAACCTGCCTGATGAGGAAATGCGCGGCGTCCTCGGCAATCGGCTTGGTGTGCGGTTCCCCCTCGGGCAGCGGCGGTGTGTCCCAGGGACCGGGCATGACGGCCGGCGCCGGAGGCTCGGCGCTGCCGGCGGGCGCGGCGGTGACCGTGGCGGGCTTGCGGCCCCAAGCCCCCAGCCAGGCGATCTGCCCCACCAGCGGGGTCATGAGGCGTGTCTCCTCTTGCGTCCTCACCAACGGGAACACGGCGCCGAGGGCCACCGGCACGTCGGTGCGGCCGATCAGCTCCAGCATCCGCAGCGCATGCCGGGCCTCGTCATCCCGCCAAGCGTTGCCGGTGACCACCATGATCCCGAGCACCTCGACCTGCGGCGACTGCAGCAGCGCCATCATCGACATGATGTTGGACCCGCCCGGCCCCGACGTGTCCTGATCGATGACGACCAGGCGCTTCTGCGCGACTGCCGGAGCCGCTGTCCCCGCGGCGAGGAGGAGCGCCAAAATCAGGCGGCAATATGCCCGGTGCACGATCATCCGCCCCATCCTCGAGAGGAACCCCCGTGCCTGCGGGTCATACGGCGTCGAAGAAACTGGCATCGACCGGCTTGTGCTGGAGTATTTCCTCGCGGGTCAGGCCCACGAGCTCATGCGGAAACACCAGCCACTTGTCCGTGTCGCGCACATAGTAGTCCGGCGCCAGCGTACTGCGATTGCGCGTCGGCTTGTAGTACACGGTTGCGATGCGAAATCTCTCGGGCCAGTTCCGGCGGCATCGGTGCTTGAGTTCGCTGACGACCGCCTCGATGCTGCGGCCCGAGTCGAACACGTCGTCGACCAGCAGCAGCTCATCGTCGGCCGACAGGCGCGACACGAGATAGTCCACTGCGTGCACCCTCACCGTCTTCTGCTGATGGTCGATGCCGGTGTACGAGGAGGTGCGGATGGCGATGTGGTCGGTGCGGATCGAGTGGTATTCCAGCACCTCCTGCACGGCGATGCCGATCGGCGAGCCGCCGCGCCACATGGCAACCAGGAACGTGGGTCGAAAACCGCTGCTCACGACCAGCCGCGCGAGTTCCATCGAATCCCGCAGCAGGGAATTGGCCGAGATGAATAGCTTGTCCATGATCGGGGCATGGTACCGCAGAGCGGGAACGGGCGCCTGAATCTCCGCCTCGGGGTCAATCGGGAGGAACGCCGGATTCCCAGCGATCCCAATGAAGGGAGATCTCCTCGACCAACGGCATGCCCGCCCGCACCAAGTTGTCCGCGGCCGCATGAAACGCGCTGAGCCCGCGCTGGGCGCGCAGCGACTCGAATGCCGTTTGATTCGGATACGGCCGGTCGAAGTCCGAACCCGAGCGCAGCACCGCGACCCGCTTCGGATCGACGAGCGAGGCGCCCGCGGCGCGGCCGAGTGCCGCCAGCGTGGCATTGTCTTCCTCCTGCGAAGTGCAGTAGGTGCCGGCTCCATGGGTCAGCAAACGCGTCCAGTGGCGGGCATGCTCGCCCAGCAGACGCCCCGCCCACCACGTGTCGCTGGTGAGCGTATCGCACTGGATCACCGAGGGTGGCCGGCGGGCCGCCGGGTCCCGGTAATGGCGCCGATAGGCCCGCATGTCCTCGCTGTCCTCGAGGGTCACCGGCTGCGACAGCGCCAATGCGCGCCGCAGCAGCCGCTCGTCCAGTTGAAAGACTTCGGTCTTGTACTCGAATTTCGGCATCGCTCCCGGCGAATCGGTGCCGACGCCGAAGTAGCCGTCGGGCCAGCCGCGCGGAATCTCGCGGGCGTCGATCTCGTGCGCGAGTCCCAGGTCGACGGCATAGCGGGCCCACGCGGCGGAGCCCAGCGTGCCGCGCTGCGGATCGATCCCGGCGATCCCGGCGATGAGAAAATAGGTCTCGTGCAGGTCGAACAGGGGACTGAAGAGGACTGCGGTCATCGACGCTGCGGCATTGGCCAGACCCATGCCGGTGGTCATCTGGCACACGCCTGCCGGGGTGCAACGAACCGCGGGATCGCTCTCGGGGAGTCCCGGCACCGGGACGGCGATCTCCGGGCGTAGTTGCGTCAGCCAGGGCGCGGCCTCGAGCGCGAACATGTTGACGACCATCACCTTGACCGGGATGGGCGCCCCGGTGCCCGCCGCGGCGGCCATCGCGCCGAGTGGGACGGCGCATGCGGCGAGGCCGAGCAGCGCGTGCAGGAGTGCAGCGGCGATGCGGTCGCGGCGGGCGGCCATGGCGGGGAGCTTCTCGATGATGTCTTCAGGTCCCCTGGTTCAGCAGCGCCGCATTGCCGCCGGTCGCCGTGGTGTTCACGGTCAGCGTCCGCTCGCAGGCGAATCGGCCCAGGTAGTGGGGACCGCCCGCCTTGGGTCCCGTTCCCGACAGGCCGCTGCCCCCGAACGGCTGCACGCCCACCACGGCGCCTATCATGTTCCGATTCACGTAGGTGTTGCCGATGGAGGTGTTCGCGAAGATCTCGCGCCAGAAGGACTCCAGCCGGGTCTGCACGCCGAGGGTCAATCCGAAGTTGGTGGCGCGGATGGCCTCCAGCACCTTGCCGATGTCGGCCGCCCGGTAGCGGACCACGTGCAGTATCGGGCCGAACTCCTCATGGTCGAGCTGGGCGGCGCTCTTCAGTTCGATGAGGTGCGGTGCGACGAAGCTGCCGCGCAGGTGAGATTCGTCCACGGGGCAGGCCTTGATGATGCGGGCCTGGTCGCGCAGTTTCGCGACGTGCCGCATCAAGCCCTCGGCCGCCGCTGCGTTGATCACCGGCCCCACGTCGGTCGCGAGATCCGCCGGGTTGCCGATGATCAATTCGTCCATGGCGCCGGCAAGCATTTCGAGCATGGTGTCGGCGATGTCCTCCTGCAAGAACAGCAGGCGCAGGGCCGAGCAGCGCTGCCCGGCGCTCATGAAAGCGGAGCTGACCACGTCGTCGACCACCTGTTCGGGCAGAGCGGTCGAGTCGACGAGCATGGCGTTCAGCCCGCCGGTCTCGGCGATCAGCGGCACGATGGCCCCGCCGCGCGCGGCCAGGGCCCGGTTGATGACCTGGGCGGTCGCCGTGGATCCCGTCATCGCCACGCCCGCGAGCTTCGGGTGCGCGAAGGCGATCTCGCCGAACACGCGGCCGCGCGCCGGCACCAGTTGCACCGCGTCCGGCGGCACTCCCGCCTCGTGAAGGAGCCGCACGAACCGCGCGGCGATGAGCGGCGTGGGTTCCGCGGGCTTTGCGACGACGCTGTTGCCGGCCGCGAGCGCCGCCGTGACCTGGCCCGCGAAGATGGCCAGCGGAAAATTCCACGGGCTGATGCAGGCGAACACGCCGCGGCCGTGCAGGGACAGTTCGTTGAGTTCGCCGGTGGGGCCGTTCAGGCGCGCCGCGCCCTCGAACTGGGTGCGAGCATTTACGGCGTAATAACGGCAAAAATCCACGGCCTCGCGGACCTCGGCAATCGCGTCGGGCAGCGTCTTGCCCGCCTCGCGCACCAGCAGTTCATAAAACTCCGCGTGCGCATTCTCCAGGAGGTTCGCCGCCGTCTCGAGCCGGTCGGCGCGCGCCGCGCCGCCCTGCGCGTTCCACGAGCGCTGCGCAGCCCCGCACGCATCGAAGGCCCGGCGGATCTCATCGACCGATGCGTCGCGCGCCTGTCCGACGAAGTCGCCCCGATCCGCGGGATTGACCACGGGGTGCATTTCCCCCGCCGCCGTCGTGCCGTTGATGATGGGGCCGGCGGCGTGCTCGGATTTCGTCGCCTTGACGGTTCGCTCGAGCATCGCGAGCGCCTCGGGATTGCCGAGGTCGATTCCCTCTGAATTGCGCCGGTCCGCGTACAGGGCGGCGGGCAGGGGTAGGCGCGGATGCGGATACGCATCCAGCCGCTCCACCTCGGCGACCGGATCGCGGACGATGTCGGCCACCGGAACTTGCTCGTCCATGAATCGATTGACGAACGAGGTGTTGGCGCCGTTCTCCAGGAGTCGGCGCACGAGATAGGCAAGCAGATCCTTGTGTTCGCCGACGGGCGCGTAGACCCGCACCCGCGGGAAATCCGCGATCTGCCGCGCCGCCTCGACGTACAGCAGCCGCCCCATGCCGTGCAGCCGCTGGAACTCGAAATTCGCGCCCGCGGGAGCGAGCTCCAGGATGGATGCGATGCTGTGTGCATTGTGCGTGGCGAATTGCGGCATGATCACGTCGGCATGCCGGAAGAGAGCGCCCGCACAGGCGAGGTAGGACACGTCCGTCGTGATCTTGCGCGTGTAGACCGGATAACCCTCGAGGCCCCGCTCCTGACCGCGTTTGATCTCGCTGTCCCAGTAGGCTCCCTTGACCAGCCGGGCCGTCATCTTCCGGCCATGGGTGCGCGCGAGCGCCGCCGTCCACTCGATGACGTCCATGGCGCGCTTGCTGTACGCCTGTATCGCCAACCCCAATCCGGGCCAATCGCGCGTGGCCGCATCGGCCGCCAGCGCTTCGATCACATCCAGCGAAAGATCGAGGCGGTCGGCCTCCTCCGCGTCGATGGTGAGCTGCATGCCCGCCGCCGCCGCGCGGCGCGCCAGGCTCGTGACCTGCGGCACCAATCGCGTGAGGACGCGCCCCCGCTGCAGCAGGGTGTACCGAGGTTCCAAGGCCGACAGCTTGATGGATATGCTCGAGGTCTCGTGCGGCGCCCTGCCGCGCGCCGCCCTCCCGATGACGTCGATGGCGTGTTCATACGACTTGAGGTACCGGGCGGCGTCGTCGTGGGTTCTCGCACCCTCGCCCAGCATGTCGAAGGAGCACATGCCGAGTTCCGGTTCCTGCGCGCTGCGCTCCAGGGCTTCCTCGATGGTGCGCCCGACGACGAACTCCCCGCCGATGATGCGCATCGCCCTGCGCACGGCGAGCCGCACCAGGGGCTCGCCCGCCTTTCGCCCCATCTTCTTGATCCAGCCGGAGGCGTCGGACTTGATGGACGGATCGAGCTCCAGAATGCCGCCGGTCAGCATCAGCCCCCAGGTCGAGGCGTTGACGAACAAGGATTCGGATCTTCCGGAATGTGCCGACCAGTCGCCGGTGGCGAGCTGCTCCGCGATCAGCCGGTCGGCGGTCGCATCGTCCGGGATTCGCAGCAACGCCTCGGCGATGCACATGAGCGCGATCCCTTCCTGGTTCGACAGCCCAAATTCCTGCAGGAACGCGTCCAAGAAGGGGCGCTCATCGCGCCGCGCACGCGCGCCCTCGACCAGTGCCATTGCCACCGAGACGGCACGGTGCCGCTCGCCTCCGGTAAGCTCCAGGCCGTGCAGCAATCGAGTGACGGCCCGATCCTCGGGCCACAGCGCATGTTCGCGCAGGGCGTGCCGCAGCGATTCCAGGGCGGATGCGGCGGGCGGCGGGCTGGGCTTGGCGGCCATGGAGCGTTCCTTCAGGGGTGGTGCGCCGGATTATCGTCCAGCGCCGCAAAGAACACCAAGGGGCCGGGCGATTCGGTCCGCGGCGCAGACCCGCCTCCATCCGCGCCGGGTGGCGCCCCCAGGTCGGATTGACCAGGCGCCACGACAGCGTCTTCACCCGACAGGACGGCAAGATCCCACTCCCCAAGCGTTTCGCGGCGGCCCGCCGCATCCAGCCGCAGACTGCCGCAAATGGCGAATACCAGGAAGGATCCGTGGTCCGCTTCCAGCCGGCGCGGCGTCTCGAGGCGCTCGGTCCAGGCGCGGCTGCCGGTGATCGCCTGGGACACCATCAGGTTGAGGTCGACGCATGCTCCGCCCAGCAGGGCGCAGGTCGTGGCCGAGGCCCCATCGAACCGAGCCATGTCGCCCGGATGGCGCAATTCGAGGGATTCCCGGCCTTCGAACGTCAGCCGGACGCCGGTTCCGCGCAGCAGCACCATGAAGCGATCGTAGCCGGCGAAATCGGAAAAAGGTCCCGGCTCATGGATCTCGGCGACGCTGACACGCCAACGAAAGGCGTCCGTGCCCTCGGGAACGCGGATGGCTTCGTGGGTGACGCCGCCGCCGTTCTTCCAGGGGCTGGTCGCGAACGAGGATCGTCTGATGATCTGCATGTTCTTCGGTCCGTACCGGCGGTAATTGGGCGGCTTATTTAGCGCGCCGCCGCAGTCACTCACGACAAAATCAGGCCCAACCCTTAAGCACGCCGCTGCGCCTGCGGGGGCGCCGTCGGGGCGGCCGCTCAGCGCTGCGCGACAAGCTGATCCTTGGATTGGATTGCCATGAGCGCCGCGCGCATCTCGGTCAATGGTTCCTGGAGTTGACTGATCTTCGCGTCCTGGACGGCAGCTCCTTGATCTTGAGCGATAATTCTCTGCTGCTGCTTCTGAACTTCGTTGAGCAGCATTGGCGCAAGCTCGTCGTAGCGCACGCCTTGGATCTTACCCGCCTCGTCGCGGATCACCAGTTCGGGATACACCTTGTCTACTTCCTCGGCGATCAGGCCGTACTGAAGCGTACCCCCCGCATCGGTCTTGAGCTTGAATGTCACGGGCCGCAACTGCTCCAACCGGGCCGCATTCGCACCCATCGGTTCAATGGCGGTCTTGTAACGCTCCGACGAGGCCAGCACGCCCAATCGCCCAGCAGTGGTTATATATACGGCACTGCCGGTGATCTGGGAGGTTTCGATGCCTGCGATGAATACCTCTCTCTGGCTGCCCTTTGTGCCGATTCGTATCACACCGTTGTCGGCGGCCACTCCCTCATTGCCATTTTCGATGTTGTTGCTGCCGGTCGGATAGAGCGCCTCGTAACCGAAAGCGGAATTGAAATTTCCGGAGGTGTTGTTCTGGAGCGCCGCCGCCCATTTTGAGATCTTGTTCACTTACATTTCCCCCGTGAATAACTGTTGACTTCCGTTGCTTCGCTGCTGTAGCCGCTGAGACGCCGCTCGTGTCGTCGTTGGTTGCGGATCCATCGGACCGTTCGGTCGCAGCTATTCCTGGGTGAAGCCGCCCGGCGCTGCCTCGGGTACACAGGTGGACAAGCGATACACACCATCTGCGATTTCGTCGATCCGGGTTTGCATACTGGCCTCCTACTGTCACGCAACAGCCTGCGCGGTTACCGCGAGCAGGCCCGGAGCGTCGGACCAAGTTCCGGTGGTTCAACATCCTAACTGCGCCCCATATTGTCCCCAAAACTGCTCCGCTCGTTGCCGGGCAGCATCAGTCGCCGCGGGCGATGATAATGCATTCAACGTTGCCTTCATGGCTTGCACGTTGGACCAGCTCCCTCCGCACTGCAGGTCGACTGACGCCTGAACGAGCTTCCAAGCCTCAATGTCCGTCGGATCCAGTTGGCTTGGCGTCAAATGCGGGGCAATTTCGATGAGCGCATCAAAGAAACCATGTTCCGCTGCACTCAGCGCCGTACCGATCCCGGTCGTCGGATCGGCGGCAATTCCGCAGCTCCCGTAAAACTCGCAAATCGCAAGATTCCCTTCGGCCTGCGGAATCTGCTCCGCCGACTGACGCAAGAGATCGCCAACGATCAGCGCGTCTGATCCGGAACCCAGCAGTTCCTTCTGATATCCGCCGATGACGGTAAATGCGATTTGAAATTGCGCATCGGCCGAGCCGGCAATCGCCGCCGCCCGCAAGAGCTGCTGTTGCTCCGGCATCATGTTCGCCGTCATCGACGATAAAAATAAGTTCGCGCCGTCCCCTTGCTTGGCGCTCTCCCGAACCATGGCGAACGCCTGATTGACATCCACCGCGTCGCCACAGGCGGCCACGACCGCCTTTTCAATGGCGAAATTCTCCGCGAAGGCGTCGCGGAACCATTGGGCGTCCGCCGCAGGCAAAGACCGCGATTCCTGCATTTGCATTGCGGCGTAACTGTCAAGCTGTTCAGGGCTTCGGTGAATAAAGCAATTCCAATACGTGAAATAACCGTACGCACTAATCGCTGCCGCTTCCCCCGAAAGCGCCTGCTTTTTCAAGCCATTCAATGCTCCGACCATATTTCCATCGAGCATCTCATCGATGAATCGCTGGCTCGCGCCTAACCGTCGGTATCGTTGCTCCAACCGCTTCCGCCAAGCACGCCGCTCCGCCTCCTTCGGTGGTCGCCTGACCCACATCGACCTTATGTGGTCCTTCACGGGTATGCCCAAGAGCCCGGGTCCCCCGGCTGCTAAGCGCGGCACCACTACACTCTTTGAACCCACTGTTGGTGCGGCCGCACCGCTGCCCGAGGTTGACGCCTCGGCCAATAAGAAATGCCACAACGCAAACCCAATTATAACCGCGGATCCACTTGCGGCAGCCACTGCTCGTTTGTTCATACGGGAGATGGCGCGCCTCGCCGCGACGTCATTGTGGAGCCACGTCGGGTTTGTAGGACGGCGGCGGCGCTACGCCTTGCACACGCCTAGGGCGGCGTGCGCGAGGCCGAGATCGGTGAAACTATGCGACGCGAACCCGTAGCTCGTGTGGTCCAACGCCGCGCCGCTCCCGGTGAGCGGCAAGCCCGATCCCAGGCCATGCACCGGCATCATCCGACCGTCAGTCAACCCCCGGTGGTGGTCGCTCACGAAGTTCAGCACATCGTGCCCGAGCCCCGCGAATAGCGCCCCGGGCCCCGAGGCCAGGGTCACATCCGTGCCGCCGCCGGCGGCGCTGAGCACGAAATGATCCCCGCTCACCGAGCTGTTGAAGTCCAGCGTGATCACAGTGGCCCCGTGCGTCAGGGTCAGTTGATCGCCGTTTAAGCTCTGCGTGGTGCCCTTCTCGGCCAGATTGGTGATGTCCAGCGTATCGCCGATGGCAAAGCCCTCGATGGTGAGCGGGTGAGCGGTCAAGTCCACCTTGGTCGCATCGGCGGTCCACGCGGCAGCGGAGGCAAACTCGAGAGTCGTGAAGTTGGTGAACTGCGTGCCCAGCGTAATGGCGGTGCCCCCGGATTCAGTCCCCGACAGCTCCAGCACGTCGCCCGCCGATGTGGTGGCCACCACCTGGCCGGTGAACACCGCGCCCGGATCCACAATGAGCGTGCTCGCTGCCGTACCGAACTTCACCGCATCGCCCGGTGCGCCGGTAGGCGTTCCCGTACCGCCCGCACCCCCCGAAATGGTGCCCGAGGTGATCAGCGTGCCGCCACTGAGCAACACACCCGCGCCGCCCGCACCGCCTGCGAGCCCTTTATTATTGCTTTCTCCGGCGCCGCCCACGACGCTGCCCGTGTTGGTCAGCGTACCGGCCAGAAGATCGGCACCGGTGCCGCCGGCTCCGCTCTCGCCGGCGCCGCCGGTGATGCTGCCATTGTTCGTCAGTGTCGCAGCCATTTCCACCTTCAGACCCAAGCCCCCGCCATCACCCCCGTCGATTGCCCCGTTGTTCGTCAGGACATTACCGGAGATGTCACTGAGCACGCCGGTCGCTCCAGTCGCTTGGGGCGCGATGACGCCGGTATTCGTGATCGTGAGCGGACTCGGAAGCGCAGCACTGCCCAAGATGACTCCGCTCAAGAGAGTCGTCGAAATCTCGGAGCCCGCGCCGAGCTTGATGTCGGTGCCCGAACCACCATCGCTCGTGAATGTAAAGTACCGATTGCTGAAGGCGCCCGTCAGTTGCAGCGTGCCATCGCTCACGGTCGGCAACGTGTGCGTCGTCGTGTTGAACTCGCCCTCCACCTGCGTCGGAGTCAGGTTCGTGACATCGATCGTGTCGCTGCTCGTGAATCCGCCGATGGCGAGCCCACCGCTGGGCGCAGCCCCCGTGCCCACGTCAACCGTCCAATGGGCACCGGCGGCGAATGTCAGCGTGGAAAAATTGGTGAACTGCGCGCCAAGCGTGATCGGCGTGCCCCCGGATTGAACCCCGCTCAGTTCCAGCACATCGTTGACCGAGGCGTTGGCGGCCACCTGGCCGTGGAACACCGCGCCCGGCTTGACATTGAGCGTGCTCGCCACGCTGCCGAACTGTACTGCGTCGCCCGCCGTGCCAGCGGCGCCGTCGGGTGCGCCGGCTCCTCCTGCGCCCCCCGCGCCTCCGGAAATCGTGCCGGAGGTCGTCAGCGTGCCGCCGTTCAGATACGCACCCGCGCCGCCGTCGCCGCCCGCACCGCCCGCCGCAGGGAGTGCACCGTTGAGCCCGAGGTTGCCGACTCCGCCGGTCCCGCCGTTGCCTCCGGAAATAGTACCGGAGTTCGTCAGCGTGCCGCCGCTGAGCGACACGCCCGCGCCGCCGTGGCCGCCCGCACCGCCCAGCGAAGGGGGTTCACCGCCGAAGCCGGGGTTGCCGATACCGCCGGTCCCGCCGGTGCCGCCCGAAATGATTCCGGAGGTCGTCAGCCTGCCGCCACTCAGCAACACGCCCGCGCCGCCGCTACCACCCGAGGCTCCGCCGAAATAGCCGTAGCCGCCGCCGCCGCCCGCGCCCCCGGTGATGCTGCCGTGGCTGGTCAGCATACCTGACAACACCGTGACACCCGCGCCGCCGCCGCCACCGGCAGTTGAGAAGACACCGGAACCTGCAGCGCCGCCGGTGCCGCCGGAGATGCTCGCGGTCGTCGTCAGCGTACCGCCTTTGAGTAACACGCCCGTCCCGCCGCTGCCGCCGACCCCGCCGTGGTAGCCACGGCCGCCGGCGCCACCCACGCCCCCGGTGATGTCGCCGTAGTTGGTCAGCGTGCCGCCGAGCAGAAACGCGCCTGACCCGCCGGCCGCACCCGCGCCGCCGTTACCTGACGCGCCTTCGCTAGCGCCGCCAGCGCCGCCGCCGCCCCCCGTGATCGCCGCTTCATTGGTGAGAACTCCACCCGCCAGATTCACGCCTGCAGCGCCGCCGCCGCCGGCGCCGGCGTTGCCGGGACCCCCCAATCTACTTTTTTCGGCCGGGATCCCGCCGAGGCCGCCGGCCCCGCCGGCGCCGCCCGTAATCGCCCCCGCGTTGGTGAGAGTTCCGCCCCCGAGATTCACGCCCACACCACCGCTGCCGCCGACCGCGCCTTGCCCGCCGTATTGGCCACCGACACCGCCGATACCACCCGCGCCGCCGGTGATCGTGCCGCCGGTATCGTTGGTCAATGTCGCGCCCGATGTGAGATGGACTCCCACGCCGCCGGTCCCGCCGGCCCCGCCGTAGCCGCCGCTCGCATTCAAGCCCGATCCGCCGTAGCCGCCGGCCCCGCCCGCGCCGCCGGTGATCGTGCCGCCGGTATCGTTGGTCAATATCGCGCCCGATGTGAACTGGACTCCCACGCCGCCGGTTCCGCCGGCCCCGCCGTAGCCGCCGTTCTGATTCATGGCGTAGCCGCCGGCCCCGCCGGCCCCGCCGACGCCGCCGGTGAGGGAGGTGTAGTTGTCCACGCTACTCCCGGTGGCGCCGGTATAAGCGGCGCCGCCGGCACCCCCATCTGTCCCATTGGGATTGCCGTACTTGCCGTTTGCGCCCGCCGTGCCGGTGATGGGATTTAAGAGGTGGACGATGCTCATTGTTTGATCTCAACAAGTTGAAAGTTGATTGCCCGATAAGAACGAGGAAGGCACGGCCGATCTCTCCGGCACGACACCATGCATTTTCTAGTTGAGAATCCTTAACCATCGTCTACGCCGCCCCCGTACGTCGGTCAAGTGAACCTTTGGCGCGCAGCAGGTGTGATGTGAACCATCAGCGCACGATACTCGGGGCACCATGTGTCCGTTCGGGCTCCGGCAGTAGCGGACCAACAGGAGTTGTAACGCCTCTATGACCAATGCGTGATTACGCCACCGTGGTCGCTCTACCGGTAGATTATTGGCAGGCGTTGACGTCGATCCACCTGTAGTCGTTCTCTCGGGTACGCGGCGGTCATGAAGAGCGACAACTTAAGCCAGTGCCGATCGCGATCGCTGCGTGCGCGGGAACGGGGCACCGGGTCTCAGCCCGCTGCCCCGTTCCCGCATCAGCGGTTAGTGCCCCCGGAACGACTGGATGTAGTAATCGGGCGACCCGACGCCGGTGGAATCATCGTAGCCCTCCACGGCTGGCAGTGCGGCAGCGCCTTCGCCGTCGATGCCGAGCGTGCGCAGGTACGTGATGAGCGGGCCCGTCTTGGTATACGGGTCGGTGTAGTTGTTGCGGACCTCGGCCAGGTAAGCGACGCCGAACGGGTGATCCGTGACGTCGTGGAAGGCCTTGGTCCCGTACCGCTGGTAAATCGCCGGGTTGGCGAAGCCGAGCACATGCCCGGCGGCCTGCTGTGCGTCCGCCTCGATGCCGGCGAAGGTGGGGCAGGATAAGCTCGTTCCGCCGAGCCGGCTGAGGGAGAACGCGTACGTGATGCCGTCCGGCTGCAGCGTGGTCTGCCCGATCAGGAGCCCCGTGCTCGGGTCAGCCAGCGCCGAGACATCGGGTACTACGCGCATTGGGACCGGGCTGGTCGTGCCGTTCGGCAGTGCCGTGGCGAGGCTGTACGGCACCACGCCTTCCTGGTAGGAGGGCTGGGCGAATGCCGTGCTCACGCCGCCTCCGCTGGAGCCATCGTAGTAATCGGGGTAGCGGCCGGGCAGGGTGTACCGCCAGGACGTGCCGCTGGGGGCCAGCGGGTCAAGCAGAGTTCCCCATGACGTCTCGAACTCGTAGCTGTTGAACGCGCCAATGGCGAGGCTGGTGCCGCCGACCGAGGTGACGAACGGGCTGGAGGTCGGGAAGTCGACCTGCCGCATGTCCGAGTACGAGTCCTCGTTCGGGTCCTCGTAGCCGCTGTCCCCTGAGGAGAAAAAGAAGCCGATGCCCTCGACCGCGCCCGCCTGGAAGACCCTGTTGTAGGCCGGGATCAGCGTGGCCGAATCGTAGGGCTCGCCCCACGACTCGCTGACAATGCTGGCTAGGTGTTGGTCCACGATCAACACCTGCGCGTCAAGCAGGTCCCGATCGGTGCAGCTTTCAGCGCCTACGTAGACAACGTTAGCGTCCGGCGCCTGGCCATGCACTGATTCCACGTCCAGCGTCTCCTCAAGATACCAGCCTTGCGCGTCGCACTCCTCGGGTCCCGCAAGCGTGAAGGTGCTGGCCAGATGCTGGGTGTACTGACCGGCTACGAATGGCGGGTCGCCGGTGACCGACGCGTACTCATTCGCGTCGCTCGGCATGGTGGGCGAGGCGTAGGCGTCGACGATTGCGACCGTCTGGCCGTTGCCCGTCATCCCCGACCCGGTGACGTGGTAGGCGCCCCGAATCTGGCGGGGCGTATAACCGCAGTTCGTCCACGGCTGGTACCCGCCGTAGGCGGTGGGCTCGCTGTACGCGATCACTTCGGCATAGAAACCGGAGCACGGCGGCGCGATCCAGTAGTTCGGCCCCGGGGGCGGGAGTTTGTCGAACGGCCTCATGTAATGAGCCGCCGTGTCGAGGCCGCTGACGGTCAGCACCTCGCCGGCGAGGCTCGCCGGGACGGTCGCCTCCTGCTCGGGTGCGCGGTCGGCCTTGTTGTCCGGGCCCAGGAAGCTCCCGAACGTTACGCCGAATGCCTGGGCCGCGGCCTGCACCGATCCGCTTACCGTGACGTAACCCACCACCCTGTCATCGACCTTGGTTACGGTCAGGCCGGCCTCGGTTAGCCACGCCGTGACCGCATTGATCTCGGCAACACTCGGGCCGAACCTCGCCCTAACCTCGGCCGGCGACAAATACTGGCCGTAGAGCGCGTTGCCCGGTGTGGAGACGGCGGTCGCATAGACAGACAGGCCCGCCGGGTCCTGACCGGCCAAGTACACCCTGGCGGACACGGTACCGCTGGTAACCGGGGCAGGCGAGACCCGCCTGGATTCGTTCGCCCATGCGGGATGAGTGCCCCCGATGGCCGCGCGCGCTGGCGCTTGCTGCGCCAGCGCGGTGGGGGGCAGGATGCCGGCTGCGAGCGCGCAAGCGCACCCCGCTGTCACGGCGGCTGCTAATAGCTTGTTGAGGTGTACCACTAGCATTCTCATGGATTCCCCTCCCGTTCGCAGATTTGTCGTGCTTGGTTCAACTCCAGTGAATTCGCTTAGCGCCTGCATCGCTCAGACATGAACTCGCGGTCGCAAAAGTGTTGAAATATTTTTCGGAGAAACATAATTACCGCTCTAGCAAGTGTCAAGCACATGCTCATGGATTATGTCAACTGTCGTGCCTTCTGACCGCTTCGCGGCGGCGATTTTGAATGCCTGGCCGGCGGAAGTGGGCCTGCTGCCATCCGTCTGGCTCCAAACCTGGCGTTCCGCCACAGCCATGCCCCATTTCAGGCGGCCAGCACTAACGAAGGTTAAGCATGCGCCGATTTGTCTTTGCGGCACTTTCGGACGATCAACACGCAAACCAAAGACCCCACATTCCCGGCGAGCCCCCAAATACCCACAACCATCGGTTCAAATGCGGAATAGTCCTCTATATCTCCTCTGTGGCGTATCCAGACCGGCACCCAATAGGTCGTGTACGCAACGATGAACGGCACGAAAAGCGTCGCCACCCACCTGAACCAATTAGGCGAAACGCGAGAGACAAGCGCGACGATGACGACCGAGAACGCGGCAACCACCAGCGTGGTGACCGGAAAGGGTAGTGATTCCAAGAGGTCAAGCATGTCTATGTTGATGGCCCCCTCTGCTGCCGTTGGCGACCCTCCGGTATCGGGCAATGAAACCGATTCGGCGACGACATGAATTTATGCTTTCGCGAATAAAACGGCGTCAGGCCGGGCTTCTCATCGCTCGATTAGGCAAAAAACTAACGCTGCGCGACTAGCTGATTCTTAGACTGCATTGCGGCGAGCGCGGTACGCATCTCAGTCACTTCATGTTCCAAGTCGTTCACCTTCGCGACTTGCTGCTTAAGGTCACGAATTTCTGCAGCCTGAGCCGAAACCGTTGCGTGTTCCTTCTGCATTTCATTCAAAAGCATAGGCGCAAGCTCGTCGTAGCGCACACCCTGGATATTGCCCGCCTCATCACGGATTACGAGTTCCGGATACACCTTGTCCACTTCCTCGGCAATCAAGCCGTATTGAACAGTACCCTCGGCATCGGTCTTCAGCTTGAAGGTCACAGGTCGCAACTGCCCAAGCTTGGCGGTATTCCCACCCATCGGTTCGATGGCGGTCTTGTAACGTTCGGACGATGCCAGCACGCCCAGCCGCCCATTGTTGCTTACGTACACGGCGCTGCCGGTGAGCTTGGTGCTTTCGATGCCCGCGATGAATACCTCCTTCTGGCTCCCCGCCGTTCCGATGCGGATGACCCCGCTGTTTGCCGCTACACCGTCGGTCCCCTCGCCCTCATTGCCAATGTCGATGTTGTTGCTTCCTGTCGTCACGTTGTAGCCCGCCTCATACCCCACGGCAGTGTTGTTGCTGCCGGTCGTGTTGAAATAGAGCGTACTTTCCCCTAACCCGGTGTTGTCCGAGCCGGTTGTACCGCTGGAAAGGGCGCTGGTGCCGAAGGCGGAGTTGTTGTTGCCGTAGGTATTGTTCACGAGCACACAACAGCCGCCGAACGCCGAGTTGCCGCCGCCGCTGATATTCAAACTCATAGCATCGACTCCGTAGGCGCTGTTGTTACCGCCGGCAGAATTGGAATAGAGCGAGCCTGCTCCGGTCGCGGTGTTGCTACTCCCGGTCGTGTTGGAGTAGAGCGCCTGGTAACCCGACGCGGTGTTGCCGTTGCCGTCGGTGTTGTTAAGCAGCGCCTGAGACCCGATGGCGGTATTATCGACTGCGTCACCCGAGCCGTCGCCGTCATTGTGGTCGAGCGCCTCGTAGCCGACGGCGGTGTTGTTGGAGCCGGTCATGTTTACCAAGAGCGCGTAGGTCCCCGAGGCGGTGTTGTTGGAGCCGGTCATGTTTACCAAGAGCGCGTTGTTCCCCAAGGCCGTGTTGTTGCCGCCGGTCGTGTTGGACAGGAGCGCGTCGGCCCCCGAGGCGGTGTTGTTGGAGCCGGTCGTGTTCCCAATGAGCGCCTGGAAACCAGACGCGGTGTTGTTGGAGCCGCTCGTGTTGTCTTTGAGCGCGTAGAACCCAAAGGCAGAATTATCAGAGCCCCCATCGGAAGATCGATTTTCCAGCGCATCGGTCCCGCAGGCCGTGTCAGAGGAGGCATCGCTGGTCACGCAGATTTGTGCATAGGACACCTCGGTAATGGTCGAGAGCACGATCATTGTGATGAGAGTTCGGCAACTCAACATGGCATCTCTCCTTTTGATTGTTGATGATTTGTGCGCAACCATGCGGGAACTTACGTTAGCAGCGCCATGTACCCGGAGGCGGTGTTGAAGGAGCCCGTGTTGAAAAAGAGCGCGTCGAACCCGGAGGCGGTGTTGTCGGAGCCACCGTCCGAGTGGTGGGCGAACGACCCCATTCCTGTGTTGCCGCTTAGGTCGGTCGTGTCGTTCGTTGACGGCACTTGTCCGTAAGCCGTTCCCGCCAGCCACGCCAGCACTATCGTCCACTTTGATGTCGTGATCATTGGATTCCCCCACAAGTTTCGTGCCTATTGCGCCAATGACCGAGCGACTTATTGCATGCCATACGGCAATATCCGTCAGTATCCGCGCAGTAACGGGCTTATCGGAAAGCAAACGTACATTTGTCATGAAACGGAGTTGGTGCGAGCTCGTCATAAAGTACACCGCGATCAATCTGAAGCCCCTGCACTCAAGTAAATCGAAATCGGAGGGCAAAAAGCGCCATCGGCCAGACCTGCTCAGGCCCGATGGCGCTGCAGCGCCATCAATGACCGATTCAAGGAGGGCACTTCAATACGTTGATTGCCCGCTTCGCGCCGCATGCCGCCGGAAGAGCCGCTCCAAACCGGCCGTTCCTCCGAATTTGACAGCGCCAATTTGGCGGCGTGAGTCAGAATTAACGTTGCGCGACGATTTGATCTTTGGGTTGCAACTTTACTAGCCCCGCCTGGATGCCAGCCCATTGTTGCTCCAGTGACGCGATTTTTGCGTCTTGGGTAGCCGCCCGCTGCTCCTCCGCGGCAATCTTCGCCGCCTGAGTGGCGACGATCTTCTGCTGCTTCTGTACCTCGTTGAGCAACATCGGCGCAAGTTCGTCGTAGCGCACGCCGTCGATACGGCCATTGGCATCCCTGATCACCAATTCGGGATACACCTTGGCGACCTCCTCAGCGATCAGTCCGTATTGCACCTCGCCCTCTTGGTTCGACTTCAAATGGAAGGACACGGGCCGAAGTTGGCCCAATTTTTCACTCACCGATCCCATGGGTGCAATATCGGTCTTGTACCGCTCGGAGGAGGCTTTGACGCCGAGCTGTCCCGAGGCGGTGATCACGACCTCGTTGCCCGTGAGCTTCGAATCCACGATGCCCGCGATGAACGTCTTGGTCTGTGTCCCCGCAGTTCCGATGCGGATAATTCTGGCGTCGCCGGAGTCACCCTCGTTGCCAAGGTCGATATTGTTGCTGCCGCTGCTCAGATTCATACCG
The DNA here is from genome assembly GCA_963707765.1 of uncultured Gammaproteobacteria bacterium. GTDB lineage: Bacteria > Pseudomonadota > Gammaproteobacteria > Steroidobacterales > Steroidobacteraceae > Bog-1198. The sequence goes on from CAVPQZ010000004.1 coordinate 1,046,270, forward strand.
GCCTGATACCCCACGGCAATGTTGTTATTGCCAGTCGTGTTGGAGAGGAGGGTGTTGATCCCATAGGCGGTGTTGTTGCTGCCGGTCGTGTTTTGAGCGAGCGCTTGGAAGCCGGAAGCGGTGTTATCGCCGCCCGTCGTGTTGACCAGGAGCGCATACGCCCCCGAGGCGGTGTTGTCGCTTCCGGTCAGATTGGACTGAAGGGCTGAAGTCCCCGAGGCGGTGTTGAAGCTACCGGTCGTGTTGTTACCGAGCGCGGCATTCCCGGAGGCGGTGTTGTCGCCGCCGGTCGTATTGGAAACGAGCGCTTCGTACCCGGAGGCGGTGTTGCTGCTTCCGGTCGTATTGGAATTTAGCGCCATGAACCCCACGGCGGTGTTGTCGCTGCCGGTCGTGTTGGAATAGAGTGCTTCGTTGCCCGAGGCAGTGTTGGCATTGCCGGTCATGTTGTCCTCGAGCGCGGCGAACCCCACGGCGGTATTGTCGTTGCCGGTCGTGTTGGAATAGAGCGCGTCTTCCCCCGAGGCGGTATTGGCGTTGCCGGCCGTGTTGGAACCGAGCGCGGCGAACCCCGAGGCGGTGTTGTCGCTGCCGGTCGTGTTGGAATAGAGCGCGTCTTCCCCCGAGGCGGTGTTGGAGTTGCCGGTCGTGTTGAATTTGAGCGCCTTGAACCCCACGGCGGTGTTGGCGGTGCCGGTCGTGTTGGAAGCGAGCGCTTCGAACCCGGAGGCGGTGTTGTCTTCGCCGGTTAGGTTCGTGGGGGCTGGCCCGCCGAGCGCACCGGTCCCCATCCCAGTGTTGAAGTGATTGTCGCTTGTATCGTTTGTCGCCGGTACTTGTCCGTACGCCGTCCCAGCAAGGAACGCCAGCGCAATCGCGAACCTTAATTTTGAATTGAGGTCAGTCCTGGTACGCATTGATCCGTCCTCCGTTGCTGATTGCTTCTTTGGCCCCGGTCAATCCGTGGGTCCTGCACCCAGGGATATCGGAATCGGAGGGCAAAAAGTGACATCCGCTGGACCCGCGCTAACAGGTTCAAACGCCGGCAATTGGTTTGCCATGGCGCCGGACCCGATTCCGCTGGTGCAAACGGCCACGATGCTTACTTCGTCGAAGACCACGGCCCCGGACGAGACAAAAATAACGCTCACCGCTTTGGTGACGCCGACCAATGGGACTGCGACGCCGACCGGATCGGTCGAATTCTTGGGCACGCCGGCCCGCGAACGAATGGGCGAATCGAGTCAATCCCACGGCAGTCCCCAAAAAAAAGCCCCGAACCCTTGCGGGTCCGAGGCCATGCTTTTTCAAATGCTTGTTATTGTAATTTTATCCGATCATTCGGCAGCTTCTGTATCCCCCGCCGGTACTGCATCGTCCGAGTCGCTCATTCCGCCGCTCACGTCCATGAAGCTGCGGCGGCGGCTGTCGTCAAAAGCGCGTCGCCGGCGTGCATGATACGCGAAACCCGTGCCGGCGGGAATGAGCCGCCCGACGATCACGTTCTCCTTCAGCCCGCGCAGGTCGTCCTTCAGGCCGCGGACGGCCGCCTCGGTGAGCACCCGGGTCGTCTCCTGGAACGATGCCGCCGAAATGAACGACTCCGTCGCCAGCGATGCCTTGGTGATGCCCAACAGCATGGGTTCCCAGGTGGACTGGTGCTTGCCCTCGGCCTTCTGTTTCGCGATGACGTCGAGCAGGCGGCCGCGGTCCATCTGTTCGCCCCGCAGCAGCGCCGAATCCCCGGTGTCGAGCACCTCGATCTTGCGCAGCATCTGGCGAACGATCACCTCGATGTGCTTGTCGTTGATCTTCACGCCCTGCAGCCGGTAGACGTCCTGGATTTCGCGCACCAGGTAGTTCGCCAGCGCCTCCACCCCCTGCAGCCTCAGGATGTCGTGCGGGTTCGGCTCGCCGTCGGCGATAACCTCTCCCTTCTCCACCTGTTCGCCCTCGAACACGTTGAGATGCCGCCACTTCGGAATCAGCTCCTCGTATTTGTCGGCCGCCTCGTTGGTGATGATCAGGCGGCGCTTTCCCTTGGTTTCCTTGCCGAAGCTCACGGTTCCGCTGCGTTCGGCCAGAATCGCCGAGTCCTTGGGCTTGCGGGCCTCGAACAGGTCCGCGACGCGCGGCAAACCGCCGGTGATGTCGCGGGTCTTGGAGGATTCCTGCGGGATGCGCGCAATGACGTCGCCCACCGACACCTTGGATCCGTCCTCCAGGCTGACGATGGCGCCCGCCGGCAGCGCATACACAGCCGGGATGTCCGTGTTTGCGAACGTGACTTCCTTGCCCTTCGCGTTGGTCAGCCGGACCACGGGACGCAGGTCCTTGCCGCCGGAACCGCGCTGCTTCGGATCCAGAACCACCGTGCTGGACAGGCCCGTGACGTCGTCCACCTGAGTCGTGACGGTGATGCCGTCGACGAAGTCGGAGAACTTGATCATGCCCGCCACTTCCGTGACGACGGGATGCGTGTGCGGGTCCCAGTTCGCCACCGACTGGCCGGCGGTGACCATGTCGGCGTCGTTCACGGTAATGGTGGCGCCGTACGGGATCTTATAGCGTTCCCGCTCGCGGCCGAACTCGTCCACCACGCCCAGTTCGCCCGAACGCGACACAGCGACCAGGTGGCCCTTCTCGTGCCTGACGGTCTTGATGTTGTGAAGACGGATGGTCCCCTTCGACTTGACCTCGACGCCGTTTGCCGCAGCGGCCCGCGACGCGGCTCCGCCGACGTGGAACGTGCGCATCGTGAGCTGCGTTCCCGGCTCGCCGATCGACTGCGCGGCGATGACTCCCACCGCTTCGCCGATGTTGATGCGATGCCCGCGGCCGAGATCGCGGCCGTAGCACTGCGCGCACACGCCGTAACGGGTCTCGCAGGTGATGGGCGAGCGCACCATGACCTGATCGATGCCCATCTTCTCCAGCAGCTTCACCAGCTTCTCGTCGATCAACGTGCCGGCCTTCACCAGCACTTCTCCGGTGGACGCCACGACCACGTCCTGCGACGCCACCCGGCCGAGCACGCGCTCGCCCAGGCCCTCGACGACGTCGCCGCCCTCCACGATGGGAGTGATCGACAGGCCGTAGCTGGTCCCGCAATCGATCTCGGTGACCACGAGGTCTTGCGCCACGTCGACCAGGCGCCGGGTCAGATAGCCCGAATTCGCCGTCTTCAACGCCGTATCGGCCAGGCCCTTGCGGGCGCCGTGCGTCGAGATGAAGTACTGAAGTACGTTCAACCCCTCGCGGAAATTCGCCGTGATCGGCGTCTCGATGATGGACCCGTCCGGCTTCGCCATCAGGCCGCGCATGCCGGCCAGCTGCCGGATCTGCGCGGCGGAGCCGCGGGCGCCCGAATCGGCCATCATGAAGATGGAGTTGAACGACTTCTGGCGGACCTTGTTGCCCTTGGTGTCGGTGACCTCGTCGGTTCCGAGCTTCTCCATCATGGCCTTCGCCACCTGGTCGTTGGTGCGCGACCAGATGTCGACTACCTTGTTGTAGCGTTCGCCGTTGGTGACGAGACCGGAGGCGTACTGCTCCTGGATCTCCTTCACTTCGCGCTCGGCCGTGGCGAGGATCTTGACCTTCGTCTGCGGCACGACCATGTCGTCGACGCCGATGGAAACGCCGGCGCGGGTCGCGTACTGGAAGCCCGTGTACATCAACTGATCGGCGAAGACCACCGTCTCCTTCAGGCCGACCGTGCGGTAGCACAGATTGATGGTCGCCGAAATGATCTTCTTCGTCATGTCCTGGTTGATGGCGTCGAACGACAGGCCATGCGGCAGAATCTCCGACAGCAGGGACCGGCCGACCGTGGTATCGACCACCCGCACGTTGGGCCCGAGCTCACCCTTGGAATCGCGGATGTGCTCGGTCAGGCGCACGCGGACCTTGGCCTGCAGATCGACGTTGCGGCTCTCGTAGGCGCGATGCACTTCCGCAACATCGCTGAACGCCATGCCTTCTCCCTTGGCGCCCACCCTCTCGCGGGTCATGTAGTACAACCCGAGCACCACGTCCTGCGATGGTACGATGATCGGATCCCCGTTCGCGGGCGACAGAATGTTGTTCGAGGACATCATCAGGGCGCGGGCCTCGAGCTGCGCTTCGATGGACAGCGGCACGTGCACGGCCATCTGGTCGCCGTCGAAGTCCGCGTTGAAGGCGGTGCACACCAGGGGATGCAGCTGGATCGCCTTGCCCTCGATCAACACGGGCTCGAACGCCTGTATCCCCAAGCGATGCAGGGTCGGCGCCCGGTTGAGGAGCACCGGGTGTTCGCGGATCACCTCTTCCAGGATGTCCCACACCTCCGGTCCCTCGCGCTCCACCAGGCGCTTCGCCGCCTTGATGGTCGAGGCCTCGCCGCGGAGCTGCAGCTTCGAGAATATGAAGGGTTTGAACAGCTCCAGCGCCATCTTCTTCGGCAGTCCGCACTGGTGCAGGCGCAGCGTCGGTCCGACGACGATCACGGAGCGCCCCGAGTAGTCGACGCGCTTGCCGAGCAGGTTCTGGCGGAATCGGCCCTGCTTGCCCTTGATCATGTCGGCCAGGGACTTCAGCGGGCGCTTGTTGGTGCCCGTGATGGCCCGTCCGCGGCGGCCGTTGTCCAGGAGCGCGTCCACGGCTTCCTGCAGCATGCGCTTCTCGTTGCGCACGATGATGTCCGGCGCATTGAGTTCGAGCAGCCGGCGCAGGCGGTTGTTGCGGTTGATGACGCGCCGGTACAGGTCGTTCAGGTCGGAGGTCGCGAAGCGGCCCCCGTCGAGCGGCACCAGCGGGCGCAGATCGGGAGGCAGCACCGGCAGCACGGTGAGCACCATCCATTCCGGCTTGTTGCCCGACTCCATGAAGGCTTCGATGAGCTTCAGGCGCTTCGACAGGCGCTTGATCTTCGTCTCGGAGTTGGTGTTCGCCATGTCCTCGCGGACCTTGACGATCTCCGACGGCAGGTCCATGGACTTGAGCAGCTCATGCACCGCTTCGGCGCCCATGCGCGCGTCGAATTCGTCGCCGTGCTCCTCGATGGACTCGAGGTACATCTCGTCGGTCAGCAGCTGGCCGCGCTGCAGCGAAGTCATGCCGGGATCGACGACCACGAAGGCCTCGAAATACAGCACGCGCTCGATCTCGCGCAGCGTCATGTCGAGCATCAAACCGATGCGCGACGGCAGCGACTTCAGGAACCAGATATGCGCCGTCGGGCTCGCGAGCTCGATGTGGCCCATGCGCTCGCGGCGCACCTTCGACTGGGTGACCTCGACGCCGCACTTCTCGCACACCACGCCGCGATGCTTCAGGCGCTTGTACTTGCCGCAAAGGCACTCGTAGTCCTTCACCGGCCCGAAGATCTTCGCGCAGAACAGCCCGTCGCGCTCCGGCTTGAAGGTGCGATAGTTGATGGTCTCCGGCTTCTTCACCTCGCCGTAGGACCACGACCGGATCATGTCCGGCGACGCGAGGCCGATCTTGATCGAATCGAAGTTCTCGACCGGCACCTGCTGCTTGAACAATTTGAGTAAGTCTTTCATGGATCTTAAGCCTCGCTCTCGAGTTCGATGTTGATGGCCAGGGAACGGATTTCCTTGACCAGGACATTGAACGACTCCGGCATGCCGGCTTTCATTTCATGGTTGCCGTCGACGATCGCCTTGTACATCTGCGTGCGGCCGTTGACGTCGTCGGACTTGACCGTGAGCATCTCCTGAAGCGTGTACGCGGCGCCGTACGCCTCGAGCGCCCACACTTCCATCTCGCCGAAACGCTGGCCGCCGAACTGCGCCTTGCCGCCCAGCGGCTGCTGAGTGACCAGGCTGTAGGGCCCGGTGGATCGGGCGTGCATCTTGTCGTCGACCAGGTGGTTCAACTTCAACATGTACATGTATCCTACGGTCACCGGGCGGTCGAACTGCTCGCCGGTGCGTCCGTCGTGCAGCGTCGTCTGGCCCGACGTGGGCAGATCCGCGAGCGCCAGGAGACTCTTGATCTCCTCCTCGCTCGCGCCGTCGAACACGGGCGTCGCCATCGGCACGCCCTTCTTCAGGTTGCTGGCGAGTTCGATGATTTCCGGGTCCGTCATCGACTTGATGTCCTCCTTCTGGCCGCCGGTCTCGTTGTAGACCGACCCCAGGAACTTGCGCAGCTCCACGACGGCGTTTTGGGCCTCGAGCATCCTGCCGATCTTGGCCCCCAGGCCCTTGGCCGCCCACCCCAGGTGGGTTTCCAGGATCTGGCCGATGTTCATGCGCGACGGAACGCCCAGCGGGTTCAGCACGATGTCCACCGGAGTGCCGTCCGCCATGTACGGCATGTCCTCGACGGGAACGATCGAGGAGATCACGCCCTTGTTGCCGTGGCGGCCCGCCATCTTGTCTCCCGGCTGCACCCGGCGCTTCACCGCCAGGTACACCTTGACCATCTTGAGCACGCCCGGCGCGAGATCGTCGCCCGCCGTGATCTTGGCCTTCTTTTCGTCGAAGCGCTTCTCGAAGGTCTTGCGCTGGCCCTTCAGACGCTCAGAAACGGTCTCCAGCTGAGTATTGGTCTCCTCGTCCTTGAAACGGATCTCGAACCACTGCTCGCGCGGCAGGTCGGCGAGATAGGCGGTGTCGACGGCCGTGCCGGATTTCAGCTTCTTCGGGCCCGCCTCCACGACCTTGCCCTCGATCATTCCGCGTACACGCTGGAACAAATCGTCCTCCAGGATGCGCTGCTGGTCCGCCAGGTCCTTGCGCACCCGCTCGAGCTCCGCCTTCTCGATCGCCAGGGCCCGCGAATCCTTCTCGACCCCGTCCCGCGTGAACACGCGGACGTCGATCACCGTGCCGTCCATGCCGGGCGGCACGCGCAGCGAGGTGTCCTTCACGTCCGACGCCTTCTCGCCGAATATGGCGCGCAGCAGCTTCTCCTCCGGCGTCAGCTGGGTCTCGCCCTTCGGCGTGACCTTGCCCACCAGGATGTCGCCCGCCCGCACTTCCGCCCCGATGAAGGCGATTCCCGCCTCGTCGAGCTTCGCGAGCGCGGAATCGCCCACGTTGGGGATGTCCGCAGTGATCTCCTCGGGACCGAGCTTGGTGTCGCGCGCCACGCAGGTCAGCTCTTCGATGTGAATGGTCGTGAAGCGGTCCTCCTCGACCACCCGCTCGGAGATGAGGATGGAATCCTCGAAGTTGTAGCCGTTCCACGGCATGAAGGCCACCAGCAGGTTCTGGCCCAGCGCAAGCTCGCCCAGATCGGTCGACGGGCCGTCCGCCAGCACGTCGCCGCGCTTGATGGCGTCTCCGGCACGCACCAGCGGGCGCTGGTTGATGCAGGTGTTCTGATTCGAGCGCGTGTATTTCGTGAGGGAATAGATGTCCACGCCGGGCTCGCCCGCGGTCGTCTCATCGTCGTTGACCCGCACCACGATGCGGGACGCATCCACGGAATCGACGCTGCCGCCGCGGCGCGCGACGACCGTCACTCCCGAATCGATCGCGACCGCCCGCTCCATGCCCGTTCCCACCAACGGGGTTTCCGACCGCAGGGTCGGCACCGCCTGGCGTTGCATGTTCGAACCCATGAGGGCGCGGTTGGCGTCGTCGTGCTCGAGGAACGGGATCAGCGAGGCCGCCACCGACACGATCTGCTTCGGGGACACGTCCATGAAGTCGATCTTGTCCGGCGCCGACAAGGTGAACTCGTTCTGCGTCCGGCAGGAGATCAGGTCGTCGGTGAATTCACCCTTCTCGTTCAAGGCCGCGTTGGCCTGCGCGATCACGTACTGCCCTTCCTCGATGGCGGACAGGTAGTCGATCTGATCCGTCACCTTGCCGTTCGACACGCGCCGGTACGGGGTCTCGAGGAATCCGTAATCGTTGGTCCGCGCATACACGGCCAGCGAGTTGATCAGGCCGATGTTCGGCCCTTCCGGCGTCTCGATCGGGCATACCCGGCCATAGTGCGTCGGATGAACGTCGCGCACCTCGAAACCCGCCCGCTCGCGCGTCAGGCCGCCTGGGCCCAAGGCGGAGACGCGCCGCTTGTGCGTGACTTCCGACAGTGGATTGTTCTGGTCCATGAACTGGGACAGCTGCGAGGAGCCGAAGAATTCCTTCACCGCGGCCGCGACCGGCTTCGCGTTGATCATCTCCTGGGGCATGATCGGCTCGCTCTCGGCGATCGTCAGGCGCTCCTTGACGGCGCGTTCCACCCGCACCAGCCCGATGCGGAAGGCATTCTCAGCCATCTCGCCGACGCTGCGCACGCGGCGATTGCCGAGGTGATCGATGTCGTCGACGTGGCCGTTGCCGTTGCGGATGTCTATCAAGGTCTTCATCACCTCGATGATGTCCTCCTTGCTGAGCACGCCGGATCCCGTGATCTCCTCGCGGCCCACGCGCCGGTTGAACTTCATGCGGCCGACCGGCGACAGGTCGTAGCGCTCGGCGTTGAAGAACAGGTTCTGGAACAGGTTTTCGGCCGCGTCCTTGGTCGGCGGCTCGCCGGGACGCATCATGCGGTAGATCTCGACCAGCGCCTCGAGGCGCGTCTTGGTGGGGTCGATGCGCAGCGTGTCGGAGATATACGGGCCGCGGTCCAGGTCGTTGACGTACAGGGTGCGGATCTCGGTGATCCCGTTTTCGATGAGCTTGCCCACCGACGGCACCGTGAGGACTTCGTTGGCCTTGGCCAGGATCTCGCCGGTCTCCGTGTTGACGATGTCGTGCGCCAGGATCTTGCCCTGCAGGTACTCCAGGGGCACCGGCAGCCGCTTGATCTGCGCCTCTTCGAGCTCGCGCACGTGGCGCGCGGTGATCCGGCGCCCCTCCTCGACGACGACCTTCTTGCCGACGCGGATCTCGAACGCCGCGGTCTCGCCGCGCAGGCGCTGCGGGATGACCTCGAATTCGACCTCCTTCTTCGACAGGTAGAACGTGTTCTTCTCGAAGAACATGTCGAGCACCTGCTCCTCGGTGTATCCGAGGGCCCTCAGGATGATGGTGACCGGGAGCTTGCGGCGCCGGTCGATGCGCGCGAACACGCAGTCCTTCGGATCGAACTCGAAATCCAGCCACGAGCCGCGGTAGGGGATGATCCGGGCGGAAAACAGCAGCTTGCCGGAGGAGTGCGTCTTGCCCCGGTCGTGGTCGAAGAACACGCCGGGACTGCGGTGCAGCTGCGAGACGATGACGCGCTCGGTTCCGTTGATGATGAACGTGCCGTTGTCCGTCATGAGCGGCAGCTCGCCGAGGTAGACCTCCTGCTCGCGCACGTCCTTGACGGGCTTCTTCGCGCCGCTCGCTTCCTTGTCGAGCACCACCAGGCGCACCTTCACGCGCAACGGGGCCGCATAGGTCAGGCCGCGGAGCTGGCACTCCTTGACGTCGAACACCGGATCGCCGAGGCGATAGCTCACGTACTCGAGCGTCGCGTTGCCCGAGTAGCTGGAGATGGGGAACACGCTGTCGAACGCCGCGTGCAGCCCGATTTCGTCCCGCTTCGATTCGGTCACGTCCGCCTGCAAGAATCGCCGGTACGAATCCAATTGGATGGCCAGCAGGTACGGCGTGCCGAGAATGCTCGGGCGCTTGCCGAAGTTCTTACGAATGCGCTTCTTTTCGGTGAACGAATAAGCCATGTGTGCCCTTCTTAGGCGCTGCGCGCCAAAATTGACGGGGCCGGGACCGCGCGTCGCGCGGCCCCGCCCGATAGTGCCCGCTGCGCGGGCCTGGGATCGACTTCGAAATCAAAGGCGCAGGCGACCTCCGCCGCCGGATCGGCGGCGAGGGTCGGCCTGCGCATGACGGCGGCGGTCACTACTTGATGGCAGCCTTTGCGCCGGCGTCCTCGAGCTTCTTCTTGATCGCATCCGCATCCGCCTTCGGAATGCCTTCCTTGACGGTCGAGGGGGCGCCTTCCACCAGGTCCTTCGCCTCCTTCAGGCCCAATCCCGTGATTTCGCGGATGACCTTGATGACGCCGACCTTGTTGGCGCCGAACTCGGTCATGGTCACGGTGAATTCGGTCTGCGCTTCCGCCGCCGGAGCGGCTGCCGCCGCGCCGCCCGCCGCCGCCACGGCTACCGGAGCCGCCGCGGTGACGTTGAACTTCTTCTCCATGTCCGCGATCAGTTCGACCACTTCCATGACCGACATCTTGGAAATTGCGTCGAGAATTTCGTCTTTGGTAACAGCCATTTTATCCTCCAAAAAATACTTTAAAGATGGGTCCCGCGACCCGAATCAGGTTTAAATTGCGCCTTCGGTCAACGGCTCACGCCGCACCGCCGGCCTGCACTTTCTTCGCCTCGAGAACCGCGGCCAGCGTGCGGACCAACTTGGAATTGGGAGCCGCGAGCGTTCCGACGAACTTCGAGATCGGCGCCTTCATCACACCCAGCAACTGGGACACGGCCTGCGCCCGCGTGGGCAGCGAAGCCACGCGGTCGAGATCCTGGGGCTTGAGCAATTGCCAGCCCAAGGACACGACGGTCGTCACCAATTTGTCGTTGTCCTTCGAAAACGCCTTGACGATGCGGGCGGCGGCGCCCGGATCGTCGTTGGAGAATGCGAGGACAATGGGTCCCTTCAGCGCCGGAGAAATGCATTCGAAAGCGGTGCCGGCAACGGCCTTGCGCGCGAGCGTGTTCTTGACGATCCGCAGATAAACGCCGTCCTTGCGTGCTTTCGCGCGCAAGTCCGTCATCTGCGTCACCGTCAAGCCACGGTTCTCGGCGCCCACCACGGACAGCGCCTTCGCCGCAACCGCGTTGACCTCTGCCACCACGACCTTCTTCTCTTCTAACTTGAGTGCCATATAGGTCCCCGGTAAGAAGCGTCACACAAGGCGGGGATTTAAGCGTCCCCGCCCACCCTTCGAGCGCGCTTTCGCGCTCTGCGGTGCGACCTTCACCAGGAAATTCCTGATTCGGGTCCCACCATCTGCGCAGGCCGGATGATTAAGAGCCCCCATTCCCGTGAACATGGGCCCGCCTGCGGTCTTCGATGATGGTTGCGTTCGGCCCAGCGGCCTCGCGCAGCCCATCTTTGCTAGGCGCCTACGCGCCAACTGCTCATGCGCTTCGCGCAACTCCTACGAGGTCGAAGCGACCTCGTCCGAGAAAATCAATAAAAAAACCAATCACAAACCGAGGCTGGACTGGTCGACCGTGACCCCCGGGCCCATGGTCGTGGACAGCGTCAGCTTCTTCAAATACACGCCCTTCGAGGTCGCCGGTTTGATCTTCTGCAGATCGGCGACCAGCGCCAGCAGGTTTTCCTTCAGCGCGACCGGTTCGAAACTCGCGCGCCCGATCTGCGCGTGCACGATTCCCGCCTTGTCGGTCCGGTAGCGGACCTGCCCGGATTTCGCGTTCTTCACGGCCTCCGCCACATTGGGCGTCACCGTTCCCACCTTGGGATTGGGCATGAGGCCCCGGGGACCGAGAATCTGGCCGAGCTGTCCGACGATGCGCATGGCGTCCGGGCTCGCGATCACGACGTCGAAATCGATCTGGCCGGCCTTCACCTTCTCGGCGAGGTCCTCGAAACCCACGATGTCGGCGCCGGCCGCCTTGGCGGCGTCGGCGTTCTTACCCTGCGTGAACACGGCCACCCGGACAACCTTGCCGGTGCCGTGCGGCATCACGGTCGAGCCGCGCACCTGCTGGTCCGATTTGGTCGCATCCACGCCCAGGTTGACCGACACGTCCACCGATTCGTTGAATTTCGCGGTCGCAAATTCCTTCACGAGCTTCAGTGCATCGTCGATCGGATACGACTTGCCCGGCGGCAGCTTGTCCTTCCAGGGCTTCATTCGCTTAGGTATGGTCGTCATGTCACACCACCTCCACGTCGACGCCCATGCTGCGCGCGCTGCCGGCGATGGTGCGCACGGCGGCATCGAGATCGGCGGCGGTCAAATCGGGCATCTTCAGCTTGGCGATGTCCTCGAGCTGCTTGCGCGAGATCTTCCCCACCTTGGCGGTGTTCGGCGTTGCGCTGCCCTTCGGGATACCGAGCGCCTTCGCGATCAGCACGGACGCGGGTGGCGTCTTCATGATGAAGGTGAAGCTGCGGTCGCTGTACACGGTGATCACCACCGGGGTCGGCAGGCCCTTTTCCAAAGACTGGGTCTGCGCGTTGAACGCCTTGCAGAACTCCATGATGTTCACGCCCTGCTGGCCCAGGGCGGGGCCCACCGGAGGGCTTGGGTTCGCCTGGCCTGCAGGGATCTGCAGCTTGATGTAGCCGGTAACCTTCTTCGCCATTTGGTCGCTTCCTCTTGCGGGTTCAAGCGCCACCGTCGCCGGTGGCTCCCCTTGGTTAGGCGCTTGCGCGCCAACTTTCAACGGGGCCGATGCGGCCCCGACCTAAAATCAGCCCTTCTCGACCTGCGAGAAATCCAGTTCCACGGGGGTGGAGCGCCCGAGGATCTGCACTGCAACCTGCAGGCGGTTCTTCTCGTAATTCACCGACTCGACGACCCCGTTGAAATCGTTGAACGGTCCGTCGGTCACCCGCACCACTTCGCCCGGCTCGAACAGCACCTTGGGCTTCGGCTTGTCCACGCCCTCTTCGACGCGGCGCAGGATCGACATGGCTTCCTTGTCGGTGATCGCGGCCGGCTTGTCGCTCGTGCCGCCGATGAAGCCCAGAACCTTCGGCACTTCCTTCACCAGGTGCCAGGTATCCTCGTCCATTTCCATCTGCACGAGCACATAGCCCGGGAAGAACTTGCGGTCGGACTTGCGCTTCTGGCCGTCGCGCATCTCGACGACTTCTTCGGTGGGCACCAGGATCTCGCCGAACTTGGACTCCAGACCCGCGCGCTTCACCCGTTCCTTGAGCGACTCGGACACCTTGTGCTCGAAATTCGAGTAGGCGTGAACCACATACCATCGCAGGGACATAAGCGCTCCGAATTCGTCAGGCAGACTGACCGGTCATCAACCGGGTCAGCCAGGTGAGAACCCAATCGAGTCCCCAAAAAAACAAGCCCATCAAAATGGCAAAAATGAACACCACATAGGTCGTCTTGATCGTTTCGTCGCGTGTAGGCCATACGACCTTCCGCAGCTCGATCCGCGCCGCCTGGGCGAATTGCCAAAACTCCCGGCCGTACCAGCTGAACCAGGCAAGGGCGGCGGCCGCGGCGAGCCCGGCCACGACCATTCCGACGCGCAGCGGCAGCGCCCGGTCGTCGTACCAATAGAACGCGACGATTCCGAACAGCAGCACGAGCACGGCCAGCGTAACGAGCGCCGTATCCTTGGCCGATGCACCGGGATTTGTCTGAGCTTCTGCCATGTTTACCGCTACTGTCCTAAAGGCCCGCCCAGATGGCAGGGCAGGAGGGAATCGAACCCCCAACCTGCGGTTTTGGAGACCGCCGCTCTGCCAATTGAGCTACTGCCCTAGTCCATGCGCTTGCGCGCAACTCTAACGGGGTCCAAAGGTCCCCGTCCGTTAAGCCCGCTGCGCGGGCAAAAATCGAACCTTACGCGATCACCTTGGCGACCACGCCGGCGCCCTCGGTCTTGGTCGCACCGATCAAGCGATCACCTTGGCGACGACCCCTGCGCCCACGGTCTTGCCGCCCTCGCGGATCGCGAAGCGCAGCCCCTGCTCCATCGCGATCGGCGCTATCAGCTCCACCACAATCTTGATGTTGTCCCCGGGCATCACCATCTCCGTCCCCTCCGGCAACTCCACCGCTCCCGTCACGTCCGTCGTGCGAAAGTAAAACTGCGGCCGGTAGCCCTTGAAAAACGGCGTGTGCCGCCCGCCCTCTTCCTTCGTCAGCACGTACACCTCGGCCTCGAACTTCGTGTGCGGCGTAATGCTCCCCGGCTTGCACAACACCTGCCCGCGCTCCACTTCCTCGCGCTTCGTGCCCCGCAGCAGCACCCCCACGTTGTCCCCCGCCTGCCCCTCGTCCAACAGCTTGCGAAACATCTCCACGCCCGTGCACGTCGTCTTCGTCGTCGCCCGTATCCCCACAATCTCCACTTCGTCGTTCACCTTCACAATCCCGCGCTCGATCCGGCCCGTCACCACCGTGCCGCGGCCCGCAATCGAAAATACATCCTCCACCGGCATCAAAAACGCCCCGTCCACCGCTCGCTTCGGCACCGGAATGTAATCGTCCAGCGTCTTCACCAGCTTCAATATCGAGGGCACCCCAATCTCGCTCGTGTCCCCCTCCAGCGCCTTCAGCGCCGACCCAATCGTGATCGGCGTCTTGTCCCCGGGAAACTTGTACATCGTCAACAAGTCCCGCACCTCCAGCTCCACCAGCTCCAACAGCTCAGCGTCGTCCACCATGTCCGCCTTGTTCAAATACACCACGATGTACGGCACACCCACCTGCCGCGCCAGCAAAATGTGCTCGCGCGTCTGCGGCATCGGACCGTCCGCCGCCGATACCACCAATATCGCCCCGTCCATCTGCGCCGCTCCCGTGATCATGTTCTTCACGTAGTCCGCGTGCCCGGGACAATCCACGTGCGCGTAGTGCCGCGCATCGCTCTGATACTCCACGTGCGCCGTCGCTATCGTGATCCCGCGCGCCCGCTCCTCCGGCGCCTTGTCAATCTGGTCGTACGCCTTGAACTCCCCCCCAAACTTCTCCGCCATCACCTTCGTCAGCGCCGCCGTCAAGGTCGTCTTGCCATGGTCCACATGCCCAATCGTCCCCACGTTCACGTGCGGCTTCGTTCGCTCAAACTTCTCCTTAGACACGGCAAGTACCCCCGAAAATTTGCTGGCAAAAATTAAAAACTGGAGCCCACGAACGGGATCGAACCGTTGACCTCGTCCTTACCAAGGACGTGCTCTACCAACTGAGCTACGTGGGCCGCATCCACATGGAGCGGGTGATGGGAATCGAACCCACGTGATCAGCTTGGAAGGCTGACGTTCTACCATTGAACTACACCCGCACACCTAATCAGCCAATGGCACCACACCCTCAACCCAACTGGTGGAGGGGGTAGGATTCGAACCTACGAAGGCATAAGCCAGCAGATTTACAGTCTGCCCCCGTTGGCCGCTTGGGTACCCCTCCTCAAAATGAGCCGCGTATTTTGGAGCGCGGCAAGCCTAGTGTCAATGTCGAGCGCTACTTAAATGGTCGGCCGCAGCCTGGGGCCGCCAATCACCGGATTGCGCCCTGTACCGCCCCCGCCTTTGGACGCGGATCACCGACTTCGGCTCGCAGCCCCGCCCCGTGCCTGAAAGGCGCGGCCTCCGCCGGCACCCTGGGGCGGGACGGTGCTGACGCCGCGGCTCAACTCGATTTGACACAAGATTCGCTTGGTTATATCTTAAGATACGTTTTAAAACATATCGGTAGACAATATGCACCACCATCACGGACATTTTCACTTGGGACGACATCACGGCGGTCGAGGGCTGGGACGCTTCGGGCGCGGCTTCATGGACGGCGACTTGGGCGGGCGCCCGTTTGGCATGGGGCGGAAACTGAGTTCGGCCGACCTGCAGCTGCTCATCCTGGCGCTGCTCGAGGACAAGCCCCGCCACGGCTACGAAATCATCAGGTCGCTGGATCAATTATCCAATGGGTTCTATGTGCCGAGTCCGGGCATGGTGTATCCGGCGCTGACTTATCTGGAGGAAATAGGCCATTCGCAAGTCGAGGCCGATGGGACCCGGAAGCTCTACCGCATCACCGAGGGGGGCCTTGCGGAACTCGAGGCCAACCGCAGCCGGGCGCAGGCGTTGCTGGCCCAGTTCCAGAGCGTCGGGGCGCGGATGGAGCGCGTGAAGCGGGCCATGGTCGCCGGCGAGGACGCGTCCGCCTTCGAGGCCGTTCCCGGCTGCGCGGAACTGACCCGGGCGCAGCGCGAATTCACGCAAGCGTTCGCGGCCTCGTGGAACGATCTGCCCGCGGATCGGCGCCGCCTCCTCGAGGTCCTGAAGCGCGCCACCGCCGAAATTCTCGGGAAAGACCGGGCAGGCTAGCCCGCGTGACGCCCGCAAGAAACGATCCCTGTCCCTGCGGAAGCGGCAAGAAATACAAAAAATGCTGCGGACAGCGGGGCGCCCGAGCTGAACCCGCGGCCACGGTCGACGCACAGCAGTTTGCCGGCTTGGCCGATTCCCGGCGCTTCCCCGAGCTCGAGTCCCGCGCCCTCGAGGCGATCGGCCGCTTCCCGGATTCCGGCCCGGCCTGGAAGGCCCTTGGCGTCGCGCTCCGGATGCAGGGCAAGGACGCGCTGCACGCCCTGGAAAGGGCGGCGGAGCTTCTTCCGGCGGATGCCGAGGCCCAGGGCAGCCTTGGCAATGCGATGCGTCACGCGGGCCGCCTCGTGGAGGCGGTCGCAAAGTACCGCCAGGCGATACTCAACGACCCATCGTACGTCGAAGCGCGGCACAATCTCGGCAACGCGCTGCTCGCGCTCGGACGGTTCGACGAGGCCGCGGCGAGCTACCGGGCGGTGCTCGAGATCAATCCGAATATTGCCGAAGCGCACAGCAACCTCGGCAACGCGCTGCTTGCCCAAGGACGTCCCGAGGAGGCGGCGGCCAGCTACCGCCTCGCGCTCACGCTGAACCCCGAGCTCGCGCCGGCACACAGCAATCTCGGGGACGCGCTGCGGGAACTGGGTTGTTCCGAGCAGGCGGCCGCCAGCTGCCGACGAGCGCTCGCGATCGACCCCAACAATGCCCAGGCCCACAACAGTCTCGGGAACGCGCTGTTGGACCAGGGGCGTCTGGCGGATGCGGCCACGTGCTACGCGCGGGCCTTGACCCTCGAGCCCCGCTTCGCCAAGGCCTGCGTCAATTTCGCCATTGCATTGCGCCTGCTGGGCTCGAACTCCGAGGCTGACGCCATGTGCCGAAAGGCGCTGGAAATCGACCCCACCGCGGCGCCTGCATTGGCGTTGCTGGCCGAATTGCAGGCCGACCGCGGACTCTTCCCGGAGGCCGAAACCCTGTTCAGGCGGGCCGCCGAGATCGATCCTGCCATGCCGGAAGCGTGGGCGGGCATCGCTCACCTGCGCAAGATGACGCTGGGCGACGCGCCGTGGCTGGCGCAGGCGCTGCGCATCGCGGCCGGCGCATCGAAGCCGCGCGAGGAGGCCTATCTACGCTACGCGATCGGAAAATACTGCGACGATGTGGGTGACTACACCGGCGCTTTCGCCCAATACCGGCGCGCCAACGACCTGACGAAGGCCTATGCGCCGAGCTACGACCGGCAGCGGATGACCCAGGCCGTCGATCGCATCATCCGCTCCTGCGATCCGCAATGGGCCCGCAGGCCGCGCAGCCTTGCGTTGCGCACGCCCCGGCCGGTATTCATCGTCGGGATGCCCCGCTCCGGCACCACGCTGGCCGAGCAGATACTGGCCTCGCACCCCTCGGCATTCGGCGCGGGCGAGCTCTCGTTCTGGACCGACGCCGACGCGGCGTTCGAAAACGCGGCACCCGGCGAGGATGCCGAGCGCATGGCGGTGACGCTGGGCGCGAACTACCTGCGCCTGCTGGGCGAATTGTCGGCCGATGCGCTTCGGGTGGTGGACAAGATGCCCGCCAACTTCATGTTCCTGGGGCTGATACACGACGCTCTACCCCATGCGCGCATCATTCATTTGCGGCGCAGCCCCAGGGACACCTGCCTGTCCGTCTACTTCCAGCATTTCAAGACGAATCTTTCCTACGCCAATGATCTCGAGGATCTGGCGGCCTACTACCTGGAATACCTGCGCCTGATGGACCACTGGCGATCGGTGCTGCCTGCCAACATTCTGCTGGACGTGCCCTATGAGGGACTGGTCGCGGATCAAGAGAACTGGAGCCGCAGGATGATCGAATTCATCGGCCTGCCCTGGGACGCCGCCTGCCTCGAATTCCACCGCACCGAGCGCAGCGTCAGGACCGCGAGCAAGTGGCAGGTGCGCCAGAGGATCAGCAGCGCCTCGGTCGGCCGGTGGCGCCATTACGAGCAGTCTCTGGGGCCGCTGGCGAACCTGCCGGAGTCGTAGCGGCCCTTCAGATCACTTGATGTCCGCTCCCGCCTTGCAGGCGGCTTCGTCCTGCGATCCCGTCCCGCCCGAACAGCCGATGGCGCCGATCAGCTTCCCGCGCTCGACGATCGGCACGCCGCCGCGCGAGGCGATCACGCCGTCGAGCGTCAGTACGTAATTGTAGCCGTGCTGCTGGACGGCGTTCTCGAAGGCCTTGGTTTCCCGGCGGAACGTCGCCGCGACGCGCGCCTTGTGCTCGGCGATCTGAATGGACGCGAGTTGCGCGCCGTCCATGCGTTGGAAGGCGACCAGGTTGCCGCCGGAATCCACGACCGCGACGTTCAGCTTCCAGTCGTGCTTCTTCGCCTCGGCGACCGCGGCGGCGACCGCGGCTTCGGCTCGCTCCAGCGGAATCGGCGGACCGTACGGAATGTCGAAAGGCATCTTGTCGGGCACTTCGTCGAGCGGATTTGCCGCTGGCCCCTGCTGCGCCATGCCGGGCGCGCCGGCCAAAAGGACGGCGCAGCACGCCCATATGAAGGAAAGCGATCGGCGGGACATGGTCATGCTCCTTGCCTTTCGAAACGTCAACTCAGGACGGGCCGCCGGCGCCTGCGATCTGCCCAGCCGCCATGCGACCGCAAAGATAAGTCCAAATGAGCGTTGCCGCCGCGGCGCTCGACAGGTCTGCGTGGTCGTAAGCGGGCGCGACTTCGCAAAGGTCCATCCCGACCCAATTCAAATCGAACAGATCTTCCAGCAGCGTCATGACTTGATGGGTGGACAGCCCGCCGGCTTCCGGAGTCCCGGTGCCCGGCGCAAAGGCCGGATCGAGACAGTCGATATCCAGCGACAAGTACACCGGCGCCGCGTCGGCGTTGAGCCGTCGCCTTACCTTGGATGAGATGTCCGCCAATTGCACCGTGCTCGCGAGCCCCCGCAAATCCCGGCCGGTGAAGATCAATCCGCCGCGGGCGCCGATGTAGTCGCGGATCTCGAGCAGCGCGGGGGAACGTATGCCGAATTGCACGGTGAGGCGGGGGTCGATCAACTCCTCCGCCACGGCCTCGCGCACCCAGGTGCCGTGGCCCGACGGTTCGCCGGCGTGGTCGGGCCAGGTGTCGCAATGCGCATCGAAATGGACCAGCGCCAGCGGCCGGCCGTGATGGGCGCGGTAGGCGCGCAGCAGCGGCAGCGTGATCGAATGGTCGCCGCCCAGCCATACCATGTGGTGTCGCGCGATCAACCCCCTCGCCAGCGGCTCGAGTACCGCCCGCATCCCGAGCAGCGACGTATTCGGCAGCGCCAGATCTCCCATGTCGGCGATGGCCTCGAATGGGGTCACGTCGAACAAGGGATGCGCCCCGTCGCCCAGCATGTGGCTGGCGCGGCGTATCGCATAGGGTCCAAAGCGGGCGCCGGGCCGGTTGGTCGTCGCGCCGTCCCAGGGAATCCCGGCCACGACCACCGCGGCGCCGGGACGCGCCGCAGGCGCGGGCGAGTTCAAGAAGCCGGAATGCGTGGCGGACGAAAGATAGGCGAATTGATGATCGGTCATGCGGCGGCCATTGGATCGAATTGGATCAAACCCGGTTGACGGCGCAGGAGAAACAGCCCTGCTTTGCATTGTGCAGGTGGATATACCGCGCCCCGACATTCTCGAACAGGGTCAGGATTGCCGACCGGGCCTCGCGGCCCTCGCAAACCGCCGCATCGATCATACAGTGTGCGGAGTCGTAGACGCGAACCGACATGAGCCGGCTGCGAACATACTCCGGAATCTCGCCCGGTTCCACCACTCGCTGGCTCGCCCCCTTGCGCACGAAAATCGGGCCGGACGCCCGGTACGGCGAGAGCGCCGGTTGGTGCTCGAAAGGCAGCAGCAGGAGCTCCTCGCCGGCGCGGGCGTTCGCCAGGCTCACGCGGCACGGATAACCGGTGCCGTCCGCGGCCACGACGCGGCGCGCCCCGCGTGCCGCGAGCTCGGCATCGGACAGGGCGAACAACGGCGCAAACATCTCGGCCGACAGGCCGACCAGTTGGAACGATTTCATGGGGCACCCGGAATCTGAATGGAGGGCCGATGGTGGATCACGGCGAGGAACGACGCTCGCCGTTTTCGGACGCCGATTTCGGCCCGGGTTGGGCGGGCACCCGCTCCCCCCGGCGGCGAATCCGCCTGCCGCGGGCCAGCATGTAAACTGCAGCCTCCCGGGCGCGCACGAGCGCCGCTCGAGTCGGTCCCGGGGAAATTGCGAATAGAACCTTGGGGAGTTGCCATCACGCCATGTCGGACGGGGAGCTCGGGGGATGGACGCGGATGCGCGTGAGGTTATTCGGCGGCTTGCTGCCGTTCGACCGGCGCGGCGCGCTGCGCGACGCTATCGCGGGCGTGAGCGCGGCGGCGGTCAATATTCCACAGGTGCTCGGCTATGCCCGGATCGCCGGCGCGCCGGTGGTCGCCGGCCTGTACACCGTGTTGCTGCCCTTGGTGGCGTTCGCCGTGTTCGGCTCGTCGCGCCATTTGGTGGTGGCGGCCGACTCCGCCACCGCCGCCATTTTCTCGAGCTCGCTCTCCCACATGGCCGCCCCGGCCAGCGGCCGGTACATGTCCATGGTCGCGGTGGTTGCCCTGCTGACGGCCGGCATCCTGCTGCTGGCGCGTGCCTTCAAATTCGGCTTCCTGGCCGATTTCCTCTCGCGCACGGTGTTGGTCGGCTTTCTCACCGGGGTCGGGTTCCAGGTCTGCATCTCGATGTTGAGCGACATGTCGGGCGTTACGGCTGCATCGCATTACTCGCTTTTCAAGGTGTGGGAGGTGCTGCGCGGTATTGACGATCGCAACGTCCCGACGATGGCGCTGTCCTTCGGGGTGACCACCCTCATCCTGGCCGGCAACCGCTTCGCCCGGCGCGTGCCCCTGCCGCTGATCCTCGTCGTGGGCGCCATCGCGGCGGGCGCCGTCCTGAATCCCGCCCGCTACGGCATAGCCCTCATCGGCCCGGTGCAGGGCGGTCTTCCGCGGCTCGGCCTGCCCACCGTGACCTGGAGCGAAACGCTCGCGCTGCTCCCGGTCGCCGGCTCCTGCTTCGTCATGATCATCGCGCAGAGCGCGGCGACTTCGCGCGGCTTTGCCCTGCGCTACCACGAATCCGTCGACTCGGACGCCGACATTCTGGGGCTGGCCGCCGCCAATGCCGTCGCCGGCTTGAGCGGCGCCCTGGTGGTGAACGGCAGCCCCACACAGACGGCCATGGCGCAGCGCATGGGCGCCCGAAGCCAGATCGCGCAGCTGGCGCTGGCGGCAGTCGTGCTGCTGGTGTTGATGTTCCTGACCGGGATGCTCCAGTACCTGCCCCGGTGCGTGCTGGCTTCGGTGGTTTTCACGATCGCGGTGGGCATGGTCGACGTCGCGAATTTGCGCTCCATACGCCGCGAAAGCCCGGGCGAATTCTCGCTCGCGGTGATCACGGCCGCGACGGTGGTCGCTCTCGGCGTCGAGCAGGGCATCCTGCTGGCCATCGCGCTGTCCCTGTTCCGGCACGTGCGCCACAGCTACCGTCCGCACACCATGATCCTGGAGCCGGATGCGGCGGGACAATGGGTTCCGGCGCCCGCGACGCCGGGCCAGGTCACGGCTCCCGGACTCATCGTCTATCGGTTCGGCTCGGACCTTTTCTATGCGAATGCCAACCGCTTCGTCGACGAGTTGCGGGCGCTGGTGCGCCAGGCCCCCCAGCCCCTATGCTGGCTGATCGTCGATTGCGGCGCGATCACGGACATCGACTACTCCGCCGCGCAGTCCGTCCGCGACCTGTTGACCGAACTCGCGCTGCAGAAGATCACCGTTCTGTTCGGCCGCGTGAGCCCCTATCTACGGTCGGATCTGAACCGCCATGGCATTGCGCCGGTCCTCGGCGAGGCGCGGATTTTCGGCACCTTGCACGAAGCGCTGGCCGCCGCCCACGACGGCCGTCCCGTGCCGGCGATCAAGATGTAGCAACGGGGTCCGCTCCATCAGCGGGCCGCGCGGCTGCGCCCGGCGATCCGCGCCCGTCCTCGAGCGGCTAAAGGAAGGTCAGGCTGCCCGAATCGTCGGATCGCCGTCGAGCGACGACGACGATCTGGTCCAGTTGAGTCGGCGGGTTGGCGACCGACGCGGGCGGCGGCACGACCTGAACGAGCCCCTGACCGCTCAGGAGCACGGCCACCGCGAGGTTGAGCGCCAGCATCAGCGCGACCGACAGGCCCACGGATCCGGGCGTGTGATCGTCGGGTTCTCCTTCATCCGCGTCCATGTCGGCCGGGGGCGTGCCGGTTCCGGCGCGCGAGATCTCCCCGATGAGGCCGCCCACGCACATGAGGGCGAACGCGAACCACATTCTCTGGAAGGCGAGCGCACCGGGCAGTGCGGCGACGAGCACCATGGCGATGGCGCCGTAACACCCGAGAGTCGCGCCCAGCGTGACCGTCGGATCGGCCTTGCCCTGGACGGTCTGTCCGTGGCCCGGCCCCATGGCAATCCTGCCGCCAGGCGCGCGCCGCGCGAAGAACTGCATCCCGAGATCCAGTGCCAGACGTGCCAGGCAGCCCATGGCTGCCAAGGAAAATATGACCAAGACCTCGTTCATGAATGCCTCCTCCGATTTCTTTTCGGCAAGTGGAACTCTTTATGTAACGGCGTACTGAGATCTCGATCTCAGGAGCGAGAAACGAGCGGGCGCTTTCGCGGGCCTTCGTGTCCTGCGTCACAGAAAAAACGCCGGGGTTGCCGGCGCACGATGCCGGCCGCGGGACAGATGGGCCCCGCGCAAATAGCCTCTAGTTGAGCTTGGCGCGCCGCGCCGAACCGCCGTGCAGACGGCTCACCAGGTCGGCCTCGCCCTGACTCAGGCCGAATTGCTGCTCGAGCCGGTCGGCGCGAACGCCGCGGCGCGCCAGCTCGATCGCCTGATCGAGCGCCGGCGTGCCCGCGGCCGCGCGCGCTTCGAATAATTCCACGCGCTCGCTCACGCCCGAGAATTCGCTGGCGACCCGCTGCACCCGTCGGCCGGTGCGGACGCTGATCGAGGCGATCAGTTCGGTCTCGCGCCGCAGCGCCGCAAGGCTGGATTCCAGGGCCGCGAATTGGCCGCGCCATCGCCGCATGGAGCGCAGGGTGAAGAACGCGGCGATCAGCGCCCCGAGGGCGAGCGTGACGCAGGCAGTATCAAGCACGATTCCGATGTTCATTAGGCGTACTCATCGATGATGGATTTAGGTGTCCGGGGTGCATTCGGGTCGGGAACGGCGCCGCCCCTGGGATCGGGCGCCTTGTCGTGGGCATCGGGCGGAGGTTTTCCGGGCGACCCGCCGTCCTTGCGCTTGTCCGAAACGGGCAGCGCGGGGTACAGGCCGGAATTGCTCAAGCGGTCGACTTCGCTCATGGGTCACCGTCATTCGTGTTTCGCCGCCGCGGGCGGAGCCTTGGTTCCACCGGTGTCGGCGCCCGGCCACATGAGCTCGACCGGACCGATGTGCTGCGCCGGCGCCTGCATCTCCTTCGCCCGGGTCTTGACGAGCAGAGTGCCGGCCTGAGCCGAGGCGTTGACCGGGTCGCCGGCGGCGCCGGTCGGGGCCGATGAGGCGCCCGCCTGCGTCGCGCCGCCGGTCGCCGCGTCTGCCGTTTCCACCCGCGTCGGCGAGTTGTCCTGCGAGAGGTCCTCGAGCACGAGAATCGCCACGCGCCGGTTGGCGTTGCGGCCCTCGGCCGTATCGTTCGACTGCTTCGGATGGAACTCGCCGAAGCCCACGATCTCGAGGCGCTGCGGGTCGACGCCCTGGCGCATGAACTGATGCACGACGCTGGCGGCGCGCGCCGCGGACAGCTCCCAGTTGGACGGAAATGCCGCGGTGCGGATCGGACGGTCGTCGGTGTGGCCCTCCACGCGTATGCGGTTCGTGAACGGCTGCAGCACTTCGGCAAGCTTGTCGAGCACCGGTTCCGCCGCGGGCGTGAAATCACCCGCTCCGCTCGGAAACAGGATGTCGGTGTTGATCTCGATCTCGAGCCACATGTTCTCGCGGCGCACGTTCACCTTCTTGGAGTCGATCAGCGCCTTCATGGCCTCCTCGACCTGGCGCTCGATGCGTGCCAGCGATCCGGGGAGGTCCTTGTTGCCCGAGCCCTTCCCGGCGTCCGGACCGCCGCCGATGTCGACGATGCCCTCGCCGCCGTGCTTTTGGTCCTTGATCTTCAGCAGCGCCGTCGGCGTCACGCCCACCAGTTCCTTGTCGCCGCCCTTGCCCACCTGCTTCTGACCGATGTTGATGGGCTGAACGCTCTTCGGGGTGCCATGAAACGCGGCGATCATCGAATCGGACAGGACGCGGAACTTGCCTTCGTTGACCGACGACACGGCATACATGACCGTGAACAGCGCGAACAGCAGCGTCACGAGGTCGCCGTAGGGAATGGCCCAGGCCTCCGCGTTGACGTGTTCCTCGTGCTTCTTCTTGCGCGCCATGCCTCGATCGTCCTCTACGGCCCTCCGCGGGGAGGCGCCTCAGTGATGGAAATACCCTTGCAGCTTCGATTCGATGTTGCGCGGATTCTCGCCCTGCGCGATGGCGATGATGCCTTCGATCACCATGGTCCTGATCTGCACCTGGCCGTGGATGACCGCCTTCAGCTTGTTGCCCATGGGCAGGAAGAGCAGGTTCGCGAAGGAGATTCCGTAGATCGTGGCGATGAATGCCGCAGCGATGCCGTGGCCCAGCTTGGCCGGGTCCGTGAGATTCTGCATGACGGCCATGAGGCCCATCACCGCGCCGATGATGCCGAGCGTGGGCGAATACACGCCCATCGCCTCGAAAACCTTCGCCGCCTGGTTGTCGAAGTGCTCCATGGTGTCGAGCTCGATTTCCATGCTCGAGCGGATCGCTTCCGGCTCGCCGCCGTCCACGAGCGACTGCAGTCCCTTCTTGAGGAATGGATCCTTTTCCCCTTCGACCGCGGACTCGAGCCCCAGCAGACCCTGCTTGCGCGCGATGTTGCTCCACTCGACGATCTTGTCGATCACCGCCGCCGGATTGTTCGCGGGCGGCTTGAACACCCAGGAGACGATTTTCCAGGCGCGCAGGAAGGTCGCCAGCGGGGTCTGGATCAGGCTTGCCGCGAAGGTGCCCACGACCACGATGACGAATGCGGCGCTGCCGACCAGCGCGCCGGCGCTGCTGCCCTTCAATATGGCGCCGCCGATGATGGCGATCAGCGCCAGCACGATCCCGATGATGCTCAAGATGTCCATGACGTTCAGCCGGGAGTCAGCCACTCCGCGAGCCGCGCCCGCAGACGAACCAGCGCCTGCCCATGGATCTGGCAGACCCGCGATTCGGAGACTTCCAGAACCTCGCCGATCTCGCGCAGGTTCATGTCCTCGTCGTAGTAGAGCGACAGCACCAGCTTTTCGCGTTCCGGCAGCGTCTCGATGGCCGCGGCCATGGCGTCGCGGAAACCCGCATCCTCGATGTGATCGAAGGGGCCCGGGCGCTCGTCCCGCGCATGGTCCGCGGGGCTCGACTCATCCTCGCTGGAGCCCATCTGGTCGAAGCTGAACAGGCGGCAGCTTGCCGCGTCCTGCACCAGTTTGTGGTACTCGTCGATGGACACGCCCAGACCTTCGGCAATGTCCGTCGGAGTCGCATCATGGCCCTTGCCGTTCTCGATCTTTCGGACGACGTCTGCCATCTGGCGCATGTTCCGGTGCACCGAGCGCGGAGTCCAATCGGACTTGCGCACTTCGTCCAGCATCGCGCCGCGGATGCGGATTCCGGCATAAGTCTCGAAGTTGGCGCCCTTGGTGGCCGAATAGTGCTTGGCCGCATCCAGCAGCCCGATCATGCCGGATTGGATCAAATCATCCACCTCCACATTGGGCGGCATCCGGCTGACCAGGTGATAGGCGATGCGCTTGACGAGGTCGGCATACTTGAGGACCAATTCTTGCTGCGGAATCTCCCCGGCCGGAACGTCGGCGTCCCCGCTCGGCTGAGATCCGCGCTTCTGCGTGTTTGAGTATCGTGTGCTTGCTCTCATTGCAATACCGTCGGGGGGCTTATCCGAGCCCCTACCATTCGTTCAACAAAGAACTCCAGGTGGCCTCGCGCGCCTTTCGGCACAGACCACTTATCGGCCTTGACCGCCAAATTCTTGAGGGCCAGGGAGGAAATTGAGGCGGGGTAGGCCTCGACGACGGCGTTTTGGCGCTGCACGGCGCGCCGCAGGTAGTCGTCGAACGGCACCGAACCCGCAAACTCGAGGGTGACATTGAGAAACCGGTCACAGACGCGGGAGATCTTCTGAAAGAGCTCCGGTCCCTCTCCCGGCCGGCGGGTCTGGTTCGCCAGGATTTGGAAGCGCTGCACGCCATGCTCCCGGCTCAGCACCTTGATGAGTCCGTAGGCGTCCGTGATGGACGCCGGCTCGTCGCACACGACGACGATCACGTGGTGGGCCGCCTGGCTGAACGTCAGGACGCTGTCGTGCAGCCCCGCCGCCGTGTCGACGACCAGCGTGTCCACGCGATGGTAGAGATCGCTGAAGGCGCGGATGATGCCCGCCTGTTCGGCATTCGACAGATTCGCCATGCGCTTGGTCCCCGATGCCGCCGGGACGATCTGCAGCCCGCGCGGACCGGTGACGATGGCATCCTCCAGCAGGCAGTCGCCGTTGACCACATGGCCCAGATGGAACCGGGTGTGCAGACCGAGCACCACGTCGACATTGGCGAGGCCGAAATCGGCGTCCACCAGCATCACGTCCCGTCCCTGCGCCGCCATGGAGACCGCGAGGTTCGCCGATACCGTGGTCTTTCCCACCCCTCCCTTGCCGCCGGTGACGGCGATGACCTTGACCGGGCGTGTCGAATTGATTTGCATGAGCGTTTCAGCCTGATTATTGGAAAGTCGTGTGTCACGCATGGGCCGGCACCCGCCCGAAGGAGCGCGCAAGGTGGCTCTCGCTCACCGGCGTGGGCGCCCGCTGCTTGAGCTTGCGCGCCTCCTGGACCAGCCAGACGCGCCGATCGTGGGCGGCGTGCAGATCCTCCGGAACGCGCTGCCCGTCGCACACGTAGGCGATGTTCAAGTTGTGGCGCAGCGCGGCCGACAACACCGCTCCGAGGCTCGCCGCCTCGTCGACCTTGGTCAGGACGCATGCCGATGGAGAGATCCTCGCGAACGACTTGACGATCTCCTCGAGTGCGTGCGCTTCCGCCTGCGCCGGCAGCGTGAGCAGCACCTGCGCCTTGGCCGCGCCCACCTGCAGGGCCGCGAGCTGCTCCGTGAGCCGCACGTCCCGCGGGCCCATCCCCGCCGTGTCGATCAGGATCAATTTCCGGGACTTCAGCCGCTCCAGGAGCCTGCCGAGATCCTTTGCGCCGTGCGCCGTGTACATCTGCGCACCGAGTATCCGCGCGTACATCATCAGGTGCTCCCGCGCGCCGACGCGATATCCATCCGTGCTCACCAGTGCGAGATCGCGGCACCCGTGCTGCATGCACCAGCGGGCCGCCATCTTCGCGATGGTGGTGGTCTTTCCGGCTCCCGTCGGACCCACCAGCGCAACGACGCCGCCGAGGACCAGGCCCGGCTTCTCCACCACCCGCAGCTGCTTCACCAGCAGCGCCAGCGGGATGCTCGCGGGATTGCGCAGGTTGGTGCGCCGCGGCGCACCCGAGGCTATCGACATCGCGACGTCCGGCGCGATGTCCATGGCGGTGAGCTGCTCGAGGATCTGCGCGTGCAGCGGCTCCCGCAGCCGCTTGTCGTTCCACGACATCTGCGCCAGACCGCCCTGCAGCATTTCGCGCAGGTGCTTGATCTCCGCCTGCATGGCCCCGTAACCGCCCGCCGGCTCCGGCGCCGCATCGGCCCGCGCCGGCGCGGCCGCACGAGCGGGTGCCGCAGCGGCACGAGCGGGCGCAGGCGCAGTCGCACGATGGGGTCCAGGCGCAGCGGGACGGGCGGGCGCAGGCCCGGCCGCGCGCGCCGGCGCGGTTGCGGGCGCGGCCGCAGGCTCCCCGGCCGCGGGTCGCGCGGACTGGCGGTTCGACGTTGCGCCGAGGAACAGTGCCTCGTCGTAATCCACCGCCGCGATGACTTCGATCCCCTCCTCGATGCGGCGGCTCGACAAAATCACCGCATCCGGGCCTTGCTCGGCACGCACCTGCGCGAGTGCGGTGCGCATGCTGGCTGCAATGTATCTTTTGATCTTCATCTAGAGCCTCCGTGAATCCATCTGTTCATCAGCGTCCGACCGCGGCAATCACGCGAATGCGGCGGTTCTCAGGAATTTCGTTGTACGAAAGCACCGCCAGCGACGGGATCGAATGGCGCATCAGGCGCGCGAGCCACGGCCGGATCTTCGGCGCCACCAGCAGCACGGCCGGCTCTCCGGCGGCCTCCTGGCGCCGCGCCCGGTCGGCGACCGCCGTCTGCACGCGGTCGGCGAGGCCCGGCTCGAAGCCGGGCGTGCCGTCGGCGCCGCCGGACCCCATCGAATCCTGGAGAACCTGCTCGAGCCCCGGATCCAGCGTGATCACCGGGAGTTCCTCGCGAAGCCCGCCGACGCTCTGCACGATGCTGCGGCCGAGCGCGATGCGCACGGCGGCGACCAGCGTCCCGGGATCCTGCGTCTTCGGCGCGAGCTCGGCGAGCGACTCGCAGATCGTTCGCAGGTTGCGGATCGGCACGCGCTCCTGTAGCAGCTGTTGGAGCACCTTGACCACCACGCTCATCGGCAGGAGCTTCGGCACGAGATCCTCGATGAGCTTGGGCGCCGTCTTGCCCAGCCGATTGAGCAGCTGTTGTACTTCCTCGTGACCCAGCAGTTCGTGGGCGTGCGACTGCAGGAGGTGGCTCAAATGCGTGGCGATCACGCTGCTCGCGTCGACGACGGTGAAGCCCTGCGCCTGCGCCTGTTCGCGCCGCGACTTGTCGACCCAGACCGCCTCGAGACCGAATGCCGGATCCTTGGTGGGGGTGCCCGGGATCGTCCCCGAGACCTGGCCCGGGTTGATCGCCAGCTCTCGGTCGGGGAAGACCTCGGATTCGCCCACCGGCGCTCCGAGAATCGTGATGCGGTAGGAATTCGGGGCGAGATCCAGGTTGTCGCGGATGTGCACGGCCTGGACCAGGAAGCCGAGTTCCTCGGACAGCTTCTTGCGCACGCCCTTGATGCGTCCCATCAACTCGCCGCCCTGACTTCGATCCACCAGCGGGATCAGCCGGTAGCCGACCTCGAGCCCGATCAAGTCGACCGCCTCCACGTCGTCCCACGACAATTCCCGCTGCTCGAGCGGAGTGGCGGGCGCCGCCGCCGGCTTCGCCGCCGCAGTCTTCGTCTCGGCGGCGCGCTTCTTCGACAGGAAGTAGGCGCCGACGCCGCATCCGGCCGCCATCCCGAGGAACACGAGATTCGGCATGCCCGGGATGACCCCGAGGAGCGCCAGGATGCCGCCCGTCACGCCGAGCGCCTTCGGCTGGCCCAGCACCTGCGACATGATCTGCTGACTCATGTCGTGGGAGCGCGAGACGCGCGTCACTAGAATGGCCACCGCCACGGACAGCAGCAGCGCCGGAATCTGCGCCACCAGGCCGTCGCCGATGGTCAACAAGGCGTAGGTGCGGCCCGACTCCGAGAGCGACAGCCCGTGCTGGGCGGCGCCGATGATGGTGCCGCCGAACAGGTTGATGAATACGATGAGAATGCCCGCCACGGCATCGCCGCGCACGAACTTGCTGGCGCCGTCCATGGCGCCGTAGAAATCCGCCTCCTCGCGGACCTCGAGCCGGCGTGTGACGGCCTCGGCTTGCGTGATGATTCCGGCGTTCAGGTCGGCGTCGATGGCCATTTGCCGGCCCGGCATGGCGTCCAGGGTGAA
Organism: uncultured Gammaproteobacteria bacterium; assembly: GCA_963707765.1. Lineage (GTDB taxonomy): Bacteria > Pseudomonadota > Gammaproteobacteria > Steroidobacterales > Steroidobacteraceae > Bog-1198. Next base: position 1,076,186 of record CAVPQZ010000004.1, read on the forward strand.
CCGGGCGCTGACCTCCGAGATGCGGCCGGCGCCCTTGGTGATGACGACGAAGTTGATGATCACGAGCACGATGAACACCACCATGCCCACCGCGTAGTTTCCGCCCACCACGAACTGGCCGAACGCCGCGATGACGTGCCCCGCCGCGTGGGCGCCGTTGTGCCCGTTCATGAGGACGATGCGCGTGGATGCGACGTTCAAGCCGAGCCGCAACAGCGTCGCTCCCAGGAGCACCGTGGGGAAGGCGCCGAATTCGAGCGCGCGGCGCACGTAGATCACGGCCAGCAAGATGATCAAGGACAGCGAGATGTTGAACGTGAAGAATATGTCGAGCAGGAACGCCGGCAGCGGCAGGACCATCATGGCGATGACCGCCATCACCAGCACCGGCACTCCCAGGCCGTTGCGGGCGAACTCGCCGAAGGTGGCCATGGCGAGGCGTCCGTTCATACGTCGGCGTACTCGTCGCCGATCTTAGGGTCGGGCCGGGTCATGCGTGCGGCCAGCGTCGGATTCAGCGTGCGCAGCCTGAAGATGTAGGACAGGACCTGCGCCACGGCGACGTACAGGCCCGCCGGAATTTCCTGGTCCAGGTCCGTCGTCTTGTAGAGGGCGCGCGCCAGTTTCGGCGATTCGAACACCGGGACGCGGTGCTCCTCCGCGATGCGGCGGATGTTGGCCGCCACCAGATCGCGCCCTTTGGCCACGACGCGCGGCGCGCGCATGTTCCGCGGATCGTACTTGAGCGCCACCGCGAAGTGCGTGGGGTTCACGATGACCACGTCCGCCGCCGGCACCTTGTTCATCATACGGCGCCGGGCAATCTGCTGCTGCAGCCGGCGAATGCGCTGCTTGGTCTCGGGACGGCCGTCGGACTCCTTGGCCTCGTCCCGAATCTCTTGGCGCGTCATCCGCAACGACCGCTTGAACTGGAACAGCTGCAGGGGAACGTCGATGGCGGCGACGAGCGCCAGCGACGCGCTCAACATCACGAACGCCCTGGCCGTCAACCAGGCCCCGCGCGCGACGGCCGCCCGGATCGTCATGTGGCCGAGCGACATGACGTCCGCGAACATGTAGGAAACGATTCCCGCGCACACCAGGCCGACGGCCGCGAACTTGAGCAGCGCCTTGCCGAGTTCGGTGACCCCGTGCAGACCGAACAGGCGGGTGAAACCCGCAAGGGGGCTCATGCGGGTGAAGTCCGGCGTCATCGCGGCCGGGCTGAAATTCCAGCCGCCGAGCGCAATCGAGGCGAGCAGGGTGACGGCGATCAGGGCTCCGAAGATCGGCAGCACCGACGCGATGGCGACCCCGATCGCCTGCGCGAGCGCCGTCATCATCGAGCCGGGATCGCCGAGTGTCCGAGTGTCGAAGCCCAGCGAATTGCGCATGACGTCCTGCAGGCAGCCGGCCAGCGGCGCCCCGACCGCGACCAGGGCCACGCTGCCCCCGATCATCGTGGCGAAATTCGACAATTCCCGGGAGCGCGGCACCTGGCCGCGCTCGCGCGCCTGGTCCAAGCGGCGTTGTGACGGTTCTTCGGTGCGTTCGCCGCCGTTCTCTGACTCGGCCATCAGTGCGCTCCGCCGGGCGGCCCGGCGACGAGATCGGTCACCCCCTGGAGCGCGCGGTCGATCAATCCGGAGATGCCGACCATGATTCCGTCGAGGCCCACCATGAGCACGAAGAATCCGCAGAGCAGCGTGATCGTGAATCCGATGCCGAACAGGTTCAGCTGGGGGGCCGCGCGCGACACCACACCGAGCGCCATGTTGACGATCACCAGGGCGATCACCGCCGGAAGCGCGACCAGCAGCCCGGTTTCGAAGATCCGGGCGCCCCAGGTGGCCACGGTCAGGAGGAAATTGGCGTCGACGCCCGCAGATCCGATCGGCATCGTCTGAAAGCTGTTGGCGAGCGCCGAGATCAGCACCAGGTGCCCGTTCACGGCCAGATAGGAGAGCGTGCCCATGATGGCGAAGAGCTGCCCGAGAACGGGCACGCTGGTGCCGCGCTGCGGATCGACCAGGGTCGAGAATCCCAGGCCCATGCTCATGGATATGGTCTGCCCGGCGAACGTCAGGCCGTCGAACGCCAGCTGCATGACCATGCCGATGGCCACGCCGACCAGCATCTCCCTCACCGCCGCGAGGAGGCCGGCGCCGGAGAAGATCGACAGGCCGGCCGGCACCGATACCAGCGGCGACAGCACGAACGCGAGCGCGAGCGTCAGCACGATCTTGACGCGGCCCGGAATCGTCACCTCGCTGGCAATCGGCGCCGCCATGACGAATCCGCCGATTCGCAGACTGGGCCACCAAAGGCGTCCCATCAATCCCGAGACATCCGCTGCATTGATGACGAGCGACTGCATGCGGCTTCAGCCCACCACGCTTGGAATGCTGGTGTACAGATCACGCGTGAAGTCGATCAGCACCCGCAGCATCCACGGACCGGCGGCGAACAAGGTGAGCGTGATGACCAGGAGCTTCGGGATGAAGCTCAAGGTCTGCTCGTTGATCTGGGTCGCGGCCTGCAGCATGCCGATCACCAGTCCGGTGACCAGCGCCACCAACAGCAGCGGAGCCGCGAGCATGGCCGTCACGAGCAGCGTGGAGTGCGCGAGATCCATGATGCTTTGCGGGGTCATTGGTGAAAACTCGCGGCGAGCGTGCCCATCAGGAGGGTCCACCCGTCCACCACCACGAACAGCATGATCTTGAACGGCAGCGAGACCAGCACGGGCGAGAGCATCATCATGCCCATCGACATCAGGACGCTCGCCACCACGAGATCGATGACCAGGAAGGGGATGAACACCATGAAGCCTATTTGGAAGGCGGTCTTCAGCTCGCTCGTTATGAACGTCGGCATCAGCACGCTGAGCGGCACGTCGTCGGGTCCGGCGTACTGCGACCTGCCGGAGAGCTTCGTGAACAGCTGCAGGTCCGATTCCCGCGTCTGCGCGAGCATGAACTTCTTCAATGGCTGCACGGTGCGGTCCACGGCCAGTTCGCCGGCGATCTGGCCGTCGATGTACGGCTTGATGCCGTTGGCGTAGGACTGTTCGAGGGTGCTGCTCATGACGAAGAAGGTCAGAAACAGGGCGAGACCCGTCAGCACCTGGTTGGACGGGGTGGTCGCCATGCCGAGAGCCTGGCGCAGTATCGACAGGACGATGATGATCCGCGTGAACGCCGTCATCGCCAGCAGGATCGCCGGCAGCAGCGTCAGCACCGTCATCAGGATCAGAATCTGGAACGTCAGCGAGTACTGCTGGGCCCCGTCCGCGGCGGTCTTGATGGCGATCGCCGGCAGCGTGGCCTGGGCGCAGGCAAGGCCGGCGGGCAGCAGCGCGAGCACCGCCAGGGCCGCGCGGCCCCGGCCGGGGAAGCTCCTCATGTCGGGCTCCCGGAGCGATTCATGAACTCGCGCAGCCGTTCGGCGAACGGCGGCGGCGCCGCGGGGTCCGACAGCGCGATCGGCGTGGCGAGCGGACTCAAGGACACCACTCCGCCGGCCCCGACGCCGAGCAGCACCTGCGCATCGCCGACGCCGACCAGCACGATTCGTTCGCGGGGCCCGAGCGCCAGTTCGTCGAGCACGGTGATAGTGCCGCGGCTGCGCAGGTTGCCGAGCTTGAAGCGCTTCAGCACCCAGCCGATCGCCAAGATCAGACCGACGATCGCCAGCAAGCTCAGCGTGAGCTGCGCCATGCTGCTGACCGACAGCGAGGAGGCGGGTTGCGCCATTCCCGTCATGTCGCCCGCTCCATCCTCTCGGTTGCGCTCACCACGTCGACCAGCCGGATGCCGAATTTGTCATTGACCACGACCACCTCGCCGCGCGCTATGCGCACGCCGTTGACCAGCACGTCCAGGGGTTCGCCGGCCATGCGATCGAGCTCGACGATGGATCCGGGCGCGAGCTGCAGGAGCTCGCGCACCGACATCCGGCCGCGGCCGACTTCCAACGCCAGCGTGACGGCGACGTCGAGTATCAGGTTGAGATTGATCTCTTGATTGCCGCCCGCGGCGGCGCCGGGGCCCAGGTCGTTGAATTGCGCGCGCGCAACCGACGCGGCCTTGGGATCGGGAACGCTCATCGGGAACCTCCGGGAATGATCTTCAAGGCGTTGCGCCCTTGCGAAACGCCGAATCGGCCGTGATAGAGCGGGACGTCGCCCGCCAGCAGGATCGCGTGCTCAGGTGCGTCGATCGGGATGATGTCGCCCGGCGCCAATCGCACCAGTTCGCCCAGGCTGATCTTCGCTTGGGCGAAAATGGCCCGCGTTTCAACTTCCGCGTCCTGCAGCGCCGCGCTCAGCATCGGCGCCCATGCATCGTGCTTGCGGGACTGCTGACTGCCGTCGTCCGAGGCGAGAATCTCGCGGATCGGCGCCAGGAGGGATTCGGGCAGCAGCCAGTCGATGCGGCCGGTCTGCTCGCCGAATTCCACCGTGAAGCGCAGCGCCAGGATCGGCTCCCTGGAGGCTCCAAGGTTCATCTGGCGGGGGTTCGTCTCCAGCTTAACGAACTCCATCTCGATCGGACCGACAGGGGCGAATGCCGCGGTCACGCCCGTGGCGAGACTGCGCAGCAGCAGCGCGAGGAAGCGCTGGGCGGAAGGCGAAATGGCCGCCTGGGTGTCGCCGGGGGCCCGCCCGGTCCCGCCGAAGTAGCCATCCAGCAAGGCAAGAAGCAAAGGAGGCTCGACGCTCACGAACGCAGTGCCCGGCAGCGGCTTCAGCCGCACGGAGGCGAGGCTCCCGGGAGCGGGCAGCGCCGCCTGGAAGTCGCCCGCCTTCCCCGTATCGAGCGACGTGAATTGAACGGTGACGTCGCGTCCAACCAGCCCCCCCAGGGCCGGCGCCATTTTCTCGGCGAGACTCTTGCACGCGGCTTCCAGCGTGGGCAGCCGGGTCAGGTTCACGCGGTGCGCGGTCAGATCGAAGGGCCGCACGTTGCCGGCGGCATTGGTCTCGAGCAGCGCTGACACCTCTTCCGGCGAGATCGCGTTGGTCTCGGAGGCGGCGGCTTCGGCGGCGGCAGCTGCCCCGGCCGGAGCCGCGGCTTCTTCCATCACTGCACCACGAAGCTGGTGAACAGGAGGTCCTCGACCTCGTCACCGCTGCCGCCCTGCTTCTTCAGCACGGCGCGGATCTCCGCGAGGGCCTCCATCCGCAGCTTTTCCTTCCCTTCGCGCGACATCAAGGATTGATAATCGCGGTTGCTCATGAGCAGCAGGAGGTTGTTGCGGATCAGCGGCATGTTCTTCTCGGCGCTTTCGAGAGCCTTTGTGTCCTTGCCCATCAACTGCATCGAAATCTGCAGGAAGCGCACGGCGGAGCCCTCCTCGAAGTTGACGACGAGGGGCGGATCGATGGCCAGAAAGGCCGACGCCTTGCTCTCGCCCTCGCCGTGGCCGCCGGGCGCGGGCTGCGGAATGATGGCGGTGATCTTGCCGTCCTTGTCCAACCTGAAGTCGGGCATCGGATGCAGCTTGGTGTTGATGGTCCCGCCCACCACGACCGCCCCCAGGGTCAGCACGAAGATGCCGATCCCATTGACGAGCATGCCCATCATTCCTCCCGACTTCTTGGCGGGGGGTGGCGCAGCTTCTGCAGCTTCATCGGCCATGGCTTTTAAGGTTCCTAGCGCGGCGCAAGTACCGCAGCCAGGGACGGAGCAAGTTCTATGCCATGCTCTCGCCGCCGGACATTCTCGTGGGTTTCCAGCGGGTTACGGCAGAGCCGCGCGTCCCTTGCCCGGTCCGCGGCCGGCCGATGCGCCGATATTTTGACGCCCGACTAGAATTTGAGCGAGACGCGCAGGCCCGGCTGGGCGTCGTCGAGCACCAGCCGTGCGCCGTGCAGTTTGGTGACCGCGGCGACCAGCGACAGCCCCAAGCCGGAGCCGGGGAATTTTCTCGCCTCATCCAGGCGGACGCGGCGCCCCAGGACGATCTCGCGCTTGTCGGCCGGAATTCCCGGTCCGTTGTCCTCCACCACCACTTCCGGCTCCGTGGAGGATCCGCGCAGCAGCACGCGAATGCGGCCGCCGTCGGGCGTGAACTTGATGGCATTGTCCAGGAGGTTGGCAAGCGCCTGCGCGAGCAGCTGCCGGCTTCCCTGCACGTGGGCGCCGGGGGCGACCGTGCTCTCCAGCGCGATGCCGCGCTCCTCCCCCACGGGGGCGTACAGCTCGACCATGCTCGCCACCAGGGCGGACAGATCGACCTGCTCGCGCGCCACCGTGCCGGTCTCGGCGAGCGCGATGCGCAGCAGCGCGTCCAAGGTGCCGCGCATCCGGTCGACTTCCGAGGTGACTCGCTCCAGGACGCGCCGCTCCGCGGACCCGGGCGCGAGCTGGTCCATGGCGCCCTCCGCCGTGGCCTGCAGCCGGTTGAGCGGCGTTCGAAGGTCGTGGGCCGCGCTGTCGAGCACGGTGCGCATGCCGAGCGTGAGCTGCTCGATCTTGTCCAGCATGCTGTTGATCTCGCGCGCGAGCGTGCTGATCTCGTCGTCGGCGTCGCGCACCGGCAGCCGCTGGGACAGGTCGCCGCGCATGATCTGCGTGGCCACTGCCGAGATGGCGCCGGCCTGCGCCAGGATCCTGCGCCCCATCCAGATTCCCCCGCCCATTCCGATCATCAGCGTCAGCAGCACGGCCGCGATCAGCCCGCGCATCATCAGGTTCTTGACGTCCTGCCGCTCCTGCACGTCGTGGCCCACCAGCATCTGGTATTTGCCGGGAAGGGGAAAGCGCTGGGCGCGCATTTCATGCTGCCGCGTGGTGTCGCCGTAGGGAACAGAGACCTTGAACTGGATCCACTTCCCTTCGCTGGCGTCGATCTTGGGCCAGGCAGGGACGTTGCCGGCCACGGGCCGCAGCTGCGGATCGACCATCAGGTACACCGCGCCGCGCACGTCCTGATCCTGGGAACGCTGCTCGATCAACTCGATGAAATCGGCGCGCGAGAGCACCAGCACCTGCTCCCGAAGCCCTTGCACCTCGGCCTCGATGAGATTGTCGGTGCTCCCGTCGACCACCCGCGATACGGCGAAATCCACGCCCAGAAGCAGCGCGGCCGCTCCGCACGCGAACGCGATTGAGAACACCACGGCGATCCGGAACGGGGACGTATCGAGCACCCCTAGAAACCGCTGATCGGGGCCGTCAATGCGTCCTGCGACGCGCACTATTCGTCTTCGCGCAGACTGTACCCGGCGCCGCGCACGGTATGCAGCAGTGGCTTGTCGAAGTCCTTGTCGATGGCCTGGCGCAGCCGGCTGATGTGCACGTCGATTACGTTGGTTTGCGGATCGAAGTGATAATCCCAGACCCCCTCGAGCAGCATGGTCCTCGTGACCACCTGGCCGCTGTGGCGCATCATGAACTCGAGGAGCTGGAATTCGCGGGCCGTCAGCTCGATCTTCTTGCCGTTGCGCGTCACCCGGCGGGTCATCCGGTCGAGCTCCAGGTCCGCAAGCCGGAGCCTGGTGTTCGTCTCTCCCGAACCCGAGTCCCCGCGCCGCGCGAGCGCGTCGATGCGCGCCAGCAGTTCCGACATGTGATAGGGCTTGGTGAGATAATCGTCGCCGCCGGCGCGCAATCCCGTGATGCGGTCGTCGACGTCGCCCAACGCGCTCAGGATCAGGACCGGCATCTTGCGGCCGGTGGCCCGCAGCGACTGCACCAGCGCCAGCCCGTCGAGCTTCGGCAGCATGCGATCGACGATGGCGAGATCGATCGCCATCGAGGACGCCATTTGAAGTCCCTCGAGCCCGTTGGAGGCGACATCGACCGCGTGGCCCACTTCGCGCAGTGCTTTCGCCAGGTAATCGCGCGCAACTTCATCGTCTTCAACAATCAAGATGTGCATGGCGGCTATATTACAGGCGTTGGACCCATCTTTGTCGCCACGATAAACTGCCGGCGTGGCGGCGCGGGCCGCCCGGGAGCTGTTGATCTTCTATGAACCCGGAAATCGATTCTCGAATGCCCACCCCGCGCATCCACCCTGCAGAGTGCGACATATTGGTCATCGGCGGCGGACCCGCCGGTTCGACCGCGGCCATTCTGCTGGCGGAGAAGGGGCACCGGGTGACCGTCCTGGACAAGGCCCGCCATCCCCGTTTCCATATCGGCGAGTCGTTGTTGCCCGCCAATCTCCCGCTGCTGGAGAGGCTCGGCGTGGCGGACGAGGTCCGCTCCATCGGCATGGAGAAGTGGGGCGCGGAATTCATATCCCATTGGGACGGGCGCAGCCAGGAGTTCCTGTTCGCGAACGCCTGGAACAAGTCCATGCCGCTCGCCTACCAGGTGCGGCGCTCGGCGTTCGACGAAATCCTGATCCGGCGCGCCCGTACGCAGGGCGCCGAGGTCGTCGAGGAGTGCCGGGTTCGCGAAGTGGAATTTCTCGAAGGCGGACGCGTCCGGGTGCATGCCGGGCACCCGGACGGGCGCGCGCAGTCCTGGGAAGCCCGCCAGCTCATCGACGCCTCGGGTCGCGACACGTTTCTCGGAAACCGGCTGGGCATCAAGCGGCGCAACAAGCGGCACAACAGCTCGGCCATGTACGCCCACTTCACGGGGGCGCAGCGCTGGCCGGGCAGGCGCGAAGGAAACATTTCGATCTATTGGTTCGACCATGGGTGGTTTTGGGTCATCCCGCTGGCCGACGGCGCGACCAGCGTCGGCGCGGTCGTCTGGCCGTATTACATGAAGGACCGCGGGATCCCGCTGCGCGAGTTTTTCTTGTCGACCATCGCGCAATGCCCGCCACTGGCGCAACGCCTGAAGGACGCCGAGCTGTCGACCGGTGTGGAGGCCACCGGTAACTTCTCCTACGCCTGCGACCGCTGCTACGGCGACAATTTCCTCATGATCGGCGACGCTTTCGCGTTCATCGACCCGGTGTTTTCCTCGGGCGTCATGCTGGCGATGGTCGGCGGCGGCGCCGCCGCGGACGCGGCCGATGTGTGCCTGCGGGATCCCGCGCGCAAGGCGGGCGCGCTTCGCAGGTTCGACAAGGTCATGCGCCGCGGTCCCAGGGAATTCTCCTGGTTCATCTACCGAGTCACCAACCCCTCGATGCGCGGACTGTTCCTAGGGCCCCGCAACGTCCTTCGCATGGAGGAGGCGCTGCTCTCGCTCCTGGCCGGCGACGTCTTCGGCCGAACGCCCATTTGGGCGTCGCTCTTCTTGTTCAAAGGCCTCTACTATTTGATCTGTCTGGCGAATCTTGGGCGCACCATCCGCGCGATGCGCAGCCGCGCAGTCAACATTCGTGCCGAGCCTGAATCGTTGACCAGCGACTGATGATGGCGGTGCCCAAGGCCGGCCGCGGTTTCGGGGCCTTCATGGCGGCGCTCATGGGCGTTGTGTGGGCGGGGCCGGCGCATTCGAAGGATGAACCCCTGTGGGAATTGGGCGCAGGGTTGGGTGCGATTGCCTTCGAGGATTATCGCGGCTCCGATACCGTGCACGGGTATCCGCTGCCCATTCCGTACTTCATTTACCACGGGACGTTCCTCAAGGCGGATCGCAATGGCGTGCGCGGCACCCTCTTCGATCAGGATTGGGTCGAGCTCAACCTGAGCGGCAATCTGACCACTCCGGTTCGCAGCGACCGCGCGCGCAGCGGCATGCCGGATCTCAAATCCACCCTCGAGGTGGGTCCTTCCGTCGATTTCCATCTGTTCAAGAGCAGCGATTCGCGCATCAAGCTCGATCTTCGGCTGCCGATGCGCATCGCGTTCACGGTGGATGCACCGCCACAATCCCTCGGCTGGACCTTCTCGCCCCGCCTCGCCCTGGACGTCGCCGATCCGGCCGGCCTCGCCGGCTGGAACCTGGGGTTGCTGGCGGGACCGCTGTTCGCCGACCGCCGTTACGATGAATATTTCTATTCGGTCGCCCCCACCTACGCGACGCCATCGAGACCCGCCTATCAGGCGGACGGCGGCTATGCGGGCACGCAGACCACGGCCGCCGTGTCGAAACGCTTCAAGCGGTACTGGTTCGGCGCCTACGCCCGGTACGATACGCTGGCCGATGCGTCATTCGCGGCAAGCCCGCTGGTTCAGCGATTGAGCTACTGGTCCGCCGGAATCGGCTTTGCGTGGATCATCGGTACGTCCACCCGCCGCGTCGAAGTCCCGGACTGAGCCGATGCTTCGCCCCGTACGGTCGCTCTATGAATACTTCGCGCTCTATTCGTCGCTGACGCTGCTCGGCCTCATCTGCCTGACGTGGTCGGTGTTCGCGCTTCCGCTGTACTACGTCCTTCCCCGCCGGTTGGGAACGGCGGTCGGCCGGCGCGGCATCATGACCGGGTTTCGCCTGTACGCCGCCTCCTTGTCGATCACCCGCACGTACCGGCTGGATCTGCGTGCGATCGATGACCTCGCGGGGGGGCCGCTGATCCTGGCGCCCAACCATCCGTGCCTCATCGACGCGCTGCTCATCCTGACGCGCCACCCGAACATCGTCTGCGTCATGAAGGCCGAGCTGATGAGGAACGTGTTCCTGGGCGCGGGCTCCCGCCTCGCCCGCTACGTGAGAAACGAGTCCTCGCGACAGATGGTCAAGGAATCCGTCGCGCACCTCAATGAGGGCGGCGTGCTGTTGTTGTTTCCGGAAGGCACCCGCACCACCCGGGCGCCGATCAATCCGTTGGTCGGCAGCGTGGGTCTGATCGCCAAACACGCCGGTGTGCCGGTCCAGACGCTGGTCATCGAGACCGACTCCCCGTTCTTGAGCAAGGGGTGGCCGCTGTTCCGGCGGCCGACCCTGCCCATCGTGTACCGGGTGCGATTGGGGCGGCGATTCCCGCCGCCCCGCGATGTCGCCGCCTTTACGGCGGAACTCGACGCCTATTATCGGAGCGAGCTTGGCAAAGCCTTGCAATCGCGCTGGTTGCCGGAAGGCTGAGGCGTGCAAACCTCCTCGACCACTCATCTCGTGCTCATTCCGAGCTATAACCCGGGACCCAAGGTCGACGCGACCGTCCGGGCGGCACTGGATCAATGGTCGCCGGTCTGGGTGGTCGTCGACGGCAGCACGGACGGCTCGGCGGAACGGCTGCAGCAGATGGCGGCCTCCGAGCCCGGGCTGCGGGTGCTGGTTCTGCCGGAAAACCAGGGCAAGGGGGCGGCGATATTGCGGGGCATCCGGGAGGCGCAGCGGTTGGGCTTCACCCACGCCCTGACCATGGATTCCGACGGTCAGCACCCGGCCGACAAAATTCCGGAGTTCATGCAGGCCTCGGCGATGGCGCCCGACGCCATGGTGCTCGGCCTGCCGGTGTTCGATTCCAGCGCGCCGAATCTGCGCGTCAAAGGACGCCGGATCTCCAACTGGTGGGCCAATCTCGAGACTCTCTGGGCGGGAATCGGCGATTCTCTGTACGGCTTTCGCGTCTATCCGCTGGGTGCGCTCGAGCGCGTGATGCGCCGTCAACCGTGGATGCGCCGGTTCGATTTCGACGTCGAAGCGGTGGTGCGTTTGAGCTGGCGCGGAGTACGGTGCATCAATCTGCCGGCGCCGGTGAGGTACTTTCGTCCGGAGGACGGCGGCGTATCGCACTTCCGCTACGGACGCGACAATGCACTGCTGACCTGGATGCATTGTCGCCTGTTCTTCGGCTTCCTGGCCCGCCTGCCGCTGTTGGCCGCGCGCCGGGCCTCGTAAGGTCAGGGCTTGCGCGCGCAGTACTCGGAAAAGATGCCCAAGGTGATGACTCTGCGCACGTCGATGAATCCCGCCTCGCTCATCGAGCCCAGGATGACGGCCGGGCTCGCACACGCCTCGATCGTGTCCCAGTAGTAGCGCATCAGCGTGGGGGCGTCCCGGTGGCGACCGATGCAGCGCGCCATGAAAGGAACGACGCCCCGCATGTACCCCTTGAGCGCGGCGCGGCTTAAGGCCCCCGGCGGCGAGGTGATCTCCAGCATGCACAGGCGGCCCCCCGGCCGGAGGACTCGCAGGAATTCCTTGAACACCAGCGACAAATCCGACACATGACGCAGCGCATAACCCATGGAGACGAAATCCACCGACTCGGAAGCGACCGGAATGGACTCCGCCCGGCCCATCAGCAGTTCGACGGCGCAGGGCAGCACCGCGCGCTCCATCATGCCCCGGCTGGGATCGACCCCGGTCACGTGACCCGCCGGGCCCACCAGGCGCGCCGCCTCCCTCGCCGTCAGGCCGGTTCCGACCCCGATATCGGCCACTCGCATGCCGGCCGCCAGGCCGGCCCGCGCCAAGGCCCGCCGCCGATACCAGGACCCGGACCCCAGCGCCATGACGCGCTCCACCCGGTCGTAATCGACGGCCGTCCGGTCGAAGAGCCTTCGGACCCATCCGTGCCGGTCCGCCTCCCGGTCGTAGTAGTCTCTCAAGGGTTCATGAGGTACGTGCATCGCCTCGCTAGGATACCGGGTCCCGCAGGTTGCCGCTCCGGCCGACACCTATATAATGCGGGGTACCGGGCATCCGGTCCGCAGAATCCCGTGAAACCTAATCGAAGCTCTGCCTATGCCCGACCAAGCGTCGCTCAAGCAAAAGCCGGCGCCCCTCACCGATGTCGGGCTGCGGCAGGAACTCGCCATCCTGTTCGTCGAAGCCTTGAATCTGGAGGTTGCGCCGGAGGACATTGATCCGGACGCCCCCCTGTATGGCGAGGGGCTCGGGCTGGATTCGATCGACATCTTGGAAGTCGCCCTGCTGGTCTCCAAACGGTACGGCGTTCAGCTCCGTGCGGACAGCCAGGAAAACACCCAAATATTTAGGTCGCTCAGGCACTTAGCCGAGTACATTGCGGTCCAGAGAACGCAGTGAGCATGGGCTGGCGACGTAGGCTGCAGTGCGCTGCGGTCTGCTTGAGTGTCGGCGCCTATGCAGTTCTTTCTCATTATTGCAACTCGGTCCCCGGCGCGGGCAGCCTCGGGGCGGCCCTGGCATTGGCTCCGTTGACCGCCGTCGCATTGGCGCTTGCCTGGCGCTGGATGCCGCCCTTGACGGCGGTGCTCGCGACGGCCGGATTCGCTGGGGTATTGTATTGCGCCTGGCCCCTGCTGACCCGAAACTTCATGCTGATCGCCCTGGTCCAAGATTCGGGGATCTATTGTCTGTTGGGCGTGACTTTCGCCCGATCCTTGACACCCTCCCAGGTGGCGCTTTGCACCCAATTGGCGGACAAGGTCCATGGGCCGCTGTCGGCGCGCGAGGTAAGGTATACCCGGGGAGTGACCGTCGCGTGGACTTTGTTCTTTTTCGGCATCGCCGCCGTCTCGGTGCTGCTGTACGCGGCCGCCCCCTTGCGCGTCTGGTCGTTCTACATCAATTTCTGCGTCCTGCCCTTGGTCGGCGCCATGTTCGTCGCCGAGTATCTGGTTCGGCGCCGGGCCCTGCCCGGCGGACCCAGGGCCGGCCTAATGGCCACCGTGCGGGTTTATTTCGCGAATCCCCGTTAGCGTGAACAGCCAAACGATTCCATTGCTCGCGCACGCGTCCTCCGCGGCAGTGGTCGCCTATCGGTCCGGCCGTGCCGTGACGGCGCACCAATTTCTCGCCGACGCCGCTCGGCTCGCCGAACGCCTCCCGGCGTCCCGGCATGTGTTGAACATGTGTTCCGACCGGTATCGGTTCACGGTGGGACTTGCGGCCTGTCTCATGACCGAGCGCGTCAGCCTGCTGCCGTCCACCCACACGGCCGAGGTGATCGAACGGCTGCTCGAGTTCGCGCCCGATGTCTTTTGCCTGACGGACGACCCCGCATGCAACATTGCGCTGCCGCGGGTTCCGTTTCCGGCGCCTGCGCCCGGCGATCCCGCGCCGGCCGATCACGCCGCCCTCGACATCCCGCGGATTCCGGTGACGCAAGCGGCGGCGATCGTGTTCACCTCGGGCTCCACGGGAACGCCCGTCCCATACACCAAGACGTGGGGGAAACTGGCGCGGTGCATACGGGACGGCGCGCCGCGCTTCGGGCTGCTGGACGGCAGGACCCACACGCTGATCGGCACGGTCCCGGCGCAGCACATGTATGGATTCGAATCGACCGTGCTGCTCGCCCTGCTGAGCGGCAATGCATTCAGCGCCGAACGGCCCTTCTACCCCGCGGACATCGCCGCAGCCGTGGGGGCCGTGCCGCGGCCGCGCGTATTGGTCACCACGCCCGTGCACCTGCGCGCCCTGCGGTCGGCCGGCACCGGGCTGCCGCCCGTGGATTTGATCATTTCCGCCACGGCGCCGCTGCCTCTCGAGCTGGCGCTCGAGGTCGAGGCAGCCTTCCAAACCCGGTTGCTCGAGATCTACGGCTCGACCGAGACCGGGCAGATCGCCACGCGCCGCACGGCCGAATCGGCAGTCTGGCGGTTGTGGCCGGACGTGCGGCTCGCCATCCGCGGCGATGGGGTGGTCGCGGAGGGCGGCCATGTCGAGCAGACGACGCCGATGTGCGATGTCATCGAGATCACGGGCGAGGAGCAATTCCTGCTGCACGGCCGGACAGCGGACCTGGTCAACGTGGCGGGCAAACGAAGTTCCTTCGGCTATCTGAACGCGCAATTGAATGCCATTCCGGGCGTGGTCGATGGCGCGTTCTTCCTGCGCGATGGGGATACCGGCGGTACCGGCGTCGCCCGCGTCGCGGCCATCGCGGTCGCGCCCACCTTGAGTATTGCGGAACTCACGGAACAGCTGCGACGCCGGATCGACCCGGTGTTCCTGCCCCGCCCGCTGGTGCTGGTCGATCGCCTGCCGCGCAACGCGACCGGCAAGCTGCCCCTGCAGGTCCTGCAGTCGCTGGCCGAGCGCCATCTGCGCGCGAGCGGCGCCCAATGACCGGGGCCGCGAACTGTCTGCGCACTCTGCTGCCCATATCAGCGGATCACGCGGCGTACCGGGGACACTTCCCGGGCTTTCCGGTGCTGCCCGGGGCCGTGCTGCTCGATGAGGCACTGTGCGAAATCGGCCGCGCCCGCCGTGTCGATCTCAGGGAATGGCGTTTGACCGCCGTGAAGTTCTTGGGTCTGGTCCGGCCTGGAGACCCGCTCTGGCTGGAACATTCGTCGCAGGACGGTGCGATCCGCTTTGCGATCACGGGGGCCGGCCGCGCGATCGCATCCGGGGTTCTCGCCCGTGCGGCCTGATCCGGCTCGATCGCCGGTCGCGGCTCGGAAATCCGCGGAGTGGGTCGCGAGGCGCGAGCGCGGCAGCGCGTGGCTCCTCGATTGATGGCCTTCCTGTCGTTGCGGCTGGGAAGATCCGTCGAGCCGGCTGGTGCTGTACGGAATCGCCGCTTATTTCTTCCTGTTCGCGCCGGCAGCACGGCGCCAATCGCGCCGCTATCTCCGCCGCGCTCTGGGCCGGGCCCCCGGCGCGCGCGACCGGTTCCGCCACGTATTGAATTTCGCCACCACCATTCACGACCGGGTCTATCTCATCAACGAACAGTACGGCAAGTTCGACATCACCATCGAGGGCGAGCCCCTCATGCGCGCACAGGTGGAAGCCGGCCGCGGCGCGTTTCTGATGGGCGCGCACATGGGCAGCTTCGAGGTGATCGGCAGCGTGGGGCGCCGCCAGCCCGGACTCCACGTCGCGATGGCGATGTACGAGGACAATGCGCGCAAGATCAACGCCATCCTCGCCGCCATCAACCCGCGGGCAAAGCCGGACATCATTTCGCTCGGCCACATCGACGCCATGATCCTCATCGCCGAACGGCTGGATCGCGGCGCATTCGTCGGCATGCTCGGCGATCGCACGCTCGGCAGAGGAGCCGGTGCACGAGGTGAGGATCCTGGGCGAGCGCGCGTTTCTGCCGACGGGTCCGATGCGGGCCGCCGCCATCCTGCGCCGCCCGGTCATCTTCATGGTGGGGCTCTATCGCGGCGGCAACCGTTATCACGTCGTGTTTGCGCCGGTTGCGGATTTTTCCGACGTGACGTCGAAATCCCGCGATGCCGCCGTGCGCGCCGCCGTCGAATGCTATGCCGCTCTGCTCGACCGGCATTGCCGGAGCGATCCCTACAACTGGTTCAATTTCTTCGACTTCTGGCGCGAGCCCGAGCGGGGTACGAAGAGGTGACGCGGCGTTCAAGGATCCTCTGCCTCGCAGTTTTGGGCGGCATGACCTTTTGCGCCACCGCGGACGATCTCGAGGACGTCCTGCGCTCGCTGTCCGGCAGGCGCCATGGAGAGACGCAGTTCGTAGAACGGCATTTCCTGTCGCTCCTGAAGAAGCCGGTGGAGTCCCGGGGAGAGTTGATATACGACGCACCCGACCGGCTGGAGAAACGCACCACGGAGCCGCGCCCCGAGGATCTCCTGGTGAACGGCAACGAACTCACCCTCGTGCGCGGCGGGCGCAGGCGCGTGTTCGAGCTCGACTCCTACCCCGCGGTCGTGCCCTTCGTCGAAGGCATCCGCGCCACGCTGGCGGGGGACCGCGCCGCGCTCGAGCGGGCGTTTCGCCTGCAGTTCTCGGGCAACACGGCGCATTGGGAGCTGGCGCTCGTGCCGCTCGACGCCGGCATGGCAAAGCTGGTGTCGGAAGTGCGCATCGAGGGCGTGAAAGATGACCTGCTTCAGGTCGAGATACGACAACCGGACGGCGACCGCTCGATGATGACCTTGCAGGCCCCGGACCAATGACGGCACGCCGTGCGGGAGTCCTGGCGGCCTGGCTGAGCGGCGTCGCCGCCGCAATCTGGGTCGTCGCCGGCGCGCATTACCTGACCGACATGTCGGCGTTCCTCCCGGACAAGCCGACGGAGCTGCAATCGTTGCTGGTCGATCAGCTGCGCGACGGGCCGGCCTCGCGGCTCATCATGATCGCGGTCGAGGGCGGCGGCGGCGAATCGCGGGCGCAGGTGTCCGCGGCGATGGTCCGTCAGCTTCGGGACGACACGGAATTCTCGAGCGTCGACAACGGGGCGCCCGCGCCGGCGGAGCGTGACCTCGATCGGGATTTCCTGTTTCGACACCGTTACCTTCTGAGCGATGACGTCGCTGCGGAGCGTTTCACCGCCGCAGGCCTGCGCGCGGCCCTTCAGGAAACCATTGGGAATCTCGCCGCGGGGACCGGGCTCATGATGAAGGAGCTCGTGCCCCACGACCCGACCGGCGAGATGCTGCATATCATCGACGGACTGGCCCGAACGCGCGGGCCGCGCATGCTGAACGGCCTCTGGGTGGCGGGCGACGGCTCGCGCGCGCTCCTGGTTGCACGCACCGCGGCTCCGGGATCGGACACGGATGCGCAGGAGCACGCGCTGCAGGCGGTTCGCGGCGCATTCCGGGCGGCCGTGAACGCGGCCGGTCCCGGCGCCGCCGCACTGCGCCTGCGGATGAGCGGTCCCGGCGTGTTCGCGGTCGCGGCGCGCGACAAGATCAAGCGCGCCGCAACGCGGCTCTCCATTGCCAGCAGCCTGCTGGTCATCGGCGTGCTCGCGACCGTCTATCGTTCGGCGGCCGCGGTGCTGCTCGGCCTGTTGCCGGTGGCCAGCGGCGCGTTGTGCGGCATTGCCGCCGTCGCGCTGGGGTTCGGCGCCGTTCACGGCATCACGCTGGGCTTCGGCGTCACGTTGATCGGAGAGTCGGTCGACTACTCCATTTATTTCTTCATTCAATCGCGCCGGCGGGGCGCAGTCCGGTCGTGGCAGCAGCAGTTCTGGCCCACGGTTCGCCTCGGCATGCTCACTTCGGTGTGCGGTTTCGCCTCGCTCCTGCCGTCCGGCTTCCCCGGACTCGCGCAGCTCGGTGTCTATTCCATCAGCGGCCTCGCCGCCGCCGCCGGGGTGACGCGCTTCGTGCTCCCGCAGCTGCTGCCCCGCGCCCTCGAGGTTCGCGACTTGGGGCCCCTCGGCGAGTGGCTTGGGCTGCAAAGAGACCGCCTGCGCGGCGCCGGACTCGGCCTGCGCGCGGGCGCGGCGGGCGCGCTCGCCTTGGGCGCGATCGCGATATTGGTCGCGCAGCGCTCGACCCTGTGGGACCAAGAATTGTCCCGCTTGAGCCCCATCTCGGCCGAGGATCTACGCACCGATGCGGCCCTGAGGGCGGATCTGGGCGGCGCCGACGTCCTCGACCTGGTGGTCGTCAGCGACTCCAGCCTGGAAACGGCGCTTCAGGGCGCCGAACGGGCCGGCGCCGTGCTGCGCGCGCTGCTCGACGCCGGGGTGATCGGCGATTTCGAGAGTCCCGCCGACTTCCTGCCGAGCCTCGCCGCGCAACGGGCCAGGCGCGACGCGCTGCCCTCCCGGCCGGTTCTTGGCGCCGCGCTGCACGACGCCGCCTCCGGCGTCGATCTCGATGAGGCCCGCCTCGCGCCGTTCATCGACGACGTCGCCGCCGCGCGCGGCGGCGCACTCGTCACGCGCGACGATCTTCGCGGGACCACCCTCGCGGCAGGATTCGACGCCCTGATCGTGCATCGGTCCGGCCGCTGGAGCGCGATGCTGCCGCTCCATGCACCGGCTGCGGGCGCCGCTCCGAGCATCGACCTGGCGCGGGTTGCGGCCGCTCTCGCGGCCGCGCGCGCCACGGACGCCAGGGTGCTCGACATGAAGGCGCAGACCGATGCGCTCTATTCGGGCTATCTGCAGGAGGCCATACGCCTGTCGCTCTACGGCCTGGCGCTCATCGTCCTGCTGTTGCTCGCGGCGCTGCGCTCCCCGGTCCGGGTGGCGCGCGTGCTCGCGCCGCTGGGGTTGGCGGTGCTCACGGTCGCGGCGGGACTCGCACTCGGCGGGCGGCAGCTCAACCTGCTGCACCTGGTCGGAATGCTGCTCATCGTTGCGGTGGGTTCGAACTATGCGCTGTTCTTCGACGCCGAACCGGGCGCGCACGATCGCGCGACGCAGTCCCTGACGCTTGCCTCACTGGCAATAGCGAACCTCGCCACGGTCATCGGATTCGGCCTGTTGTCGTTTTCGCAAGTGCCGGTGCTCGAGGCCTTGGGCGAGACGGTGGCCCCCGGCGCGTTTCTTGCGCTGTTGTTCTCGGCATTGATGACTTCGCGCGTGTCCGATGCGTAGCATCGTCCGCCCCGCGACGCCCGATGTCGTCGCGCCGATTCGCATCGTATGCCTGCCGGGCGCCTACGACACCGTGGAACGATTCGTCTCGGCGGGATTCGACGCCGTGGTCCGCGAGCGCCGGCTGTCCATCGACCTCGTGTTCGTGGATCCGGAATTGAAGCACCTGGCCGATCGCAGCTTCGGGGAGGCGCTTCGGCGTGAACATATTCTGCGCGCGAGGGCCGAGGGCTGCCGATCGCTCTGGCTCGCCGGCATATCGCTGGGCGGCTTCATCGCACTCGACTATGCCGCCGCGAATCCCGGGGACCTCGACGGTGTATGCCTGCTCGCGCCCTACTTGGGCAACCGGATGGTGACCCGCGCGGTCGCCGGCGCGGCGCCCGCCGGGTCCGGCCAGGGCGCACTTGCGGAATCCGAGGAAGAACGTCGAATATGGCGCTTCATTCAGGATCGGCCCGGCGGGGCGCCGCCGTTGTATCTCGGATACGGCCGGGAGGACCGGTTCGCGCCGGCGCATGGATTGATGGCCCGGTGGCTGCCTGCGGACGCGGTCGATGTGGCGTCCGGAGGCCATGACTGGGAGACGTGGACACGGCTGTGGGAGAATTTCTTGGACTCGAGGTTCACATGAAGCCGCTTGAGCCGGGGAGCCTGCGATGGCTGACATCGCCGGCCTTGTCGGCCTCCGCCGCCATTCACGCGGGCGCCGCGTGCGCGGCCGTGGTGCACCCGCGGGCGTGGCCCTGGGCGCTCGGGGCCGTCGCGGCCAATCACGCCGTGCTGACCGCCGCCGGCCTCTGGCCCAAGAGCCGGCTTCTCGGACCGAACTGGGTGCGGCTGCCGGCCGCCAGCGGCGGGCGCGGCGAGGTGGCCATCACCATCGACGACGGTCCGGATCCGTTGGTGACGCCCCAGGTTCTCGCGCAGCTCGATGCGGCACGCGCGCCCGCGTCGTTCTTCTGCGTGGGTGAGCGCGTGGAGCGGCATGCGGATCTCGCCCGGGAGATCGTGCGGCGCGGCCACTCGATCGAAAACCACAGCCAGCGGCATCGCCACGATTTCTCGCTGCTGGGCCCGGCCGGGATGCGCGCCGAAATCGCGCTGGCGCAGGACGGCATCTCGCGGACCGTCGGCAGCGAGCCCCGGTTCTTTCGCGCCCCGGCGGGTCTGCGCAACCCGTTTCTCGACCCCGTGCTCACCGGCCTGTCCCTCAAGCTCGCCACCTGGACGCGGCGCGGATTCGACACTGTCAACGGCAACGTGGACGGCGTGTACCGGCGGCTGACGACGAACCTGCGCGGCGGCGACATCCTGCTGCTTCACGACGGCCACGCCGCGCGGGATGCGGCCGGCCGGCCGGTGATCCTCGGGGTTCTGCCCCGGCTGATCGAAGCCATCCGCGCCGCCGGGCTCACGCCGGTGACGCTGCGCGCCGCCCTGTCGTGAAACGCACTTGAGCCGCGCGCCCACCAACCCCATCCTGGTTCGCAGCTTCACCGCCAGCAGCTGCATCGGGCTCGGGGTGTCGCAAACGCTCGAATCCCTGCTGGCGGGGCGCAGCGGGCTCAAGGCCTGCACCTTCGAATCCGTCGACATCGACACCTGCGTCGGTGAGATTCCAGGTGTCGACGACGTGGCGCTGCCCGGCGAGCTGGCGAAATTCGACTGCCGCAACAACCGGCTGGCCGAGCTCGCCCTGAGGCAGGACGCCTTTCTGGAGGATATCGGAAGCGCCGCGCGCCGCTGGGACCCGCGGCGAATAGGCGTGTTCATCGGCACCAGCACTTCCGGCATTTTGCAGACCGAAATCGCCTATCGCCAGCGCGACCCGGCCACCGGCTCGCTGCCCGCGGACTTCGAATACGCCTCGACGCACAATTCGTTCTCGGTGGCCGACTACCTGCGCCATCGGCTGCGCCTGGAGGGACCGGCCATGGTGGTCTCCTGCGCGTGCGCCTCCAGCGCCAAGGTGTTCGCCTCCGCGCGGCGCATGCTGGAGGCCGGCCTGATCGATGCGGCGCTGGTCGGCGGCGTGGATTCCCTGTGTCTCACGACGATCTACGGATTTCACTCGCTGCAGCTGTCCTCGGCGTCGCCGTGCCGCCCGTTCGACGTCGCCCGCGACGGCATTTCCATCGGCGAGGCCGCGGCCTTCGCGTGGCTGGAGCGCCCGCCCGGCAGCATGGGCCCCGGCTCGATTCTGCTCCTGGGCGCGGGCGAATCGAGCGACGCCCATCACATGTCCGCCCCGCACCCGGAGGGCATGGGTGCGCGGCTCGCCATGCAGGCGGCGCTGCAGGCGGCGGGCATGGACGCCGGCGACATCGACTACATCAACCTTCACGGCACCGCCACGCCCAGCAACGATCGCTCGGAGAGCCAGGCCGTGACCAGCGTTTTCGGCGCGACCACGCCCGGCAGTTCGACGAAGGGAGCCACCGGACACACGCTGGGCGCGGCAGGCGCGCTCGAGGCGGTCATCAGCGCGATCGCCCTCCGCTTCGGGCTCATGCCGGGCGGCGTCAACACCGCGCGCGTGGATCCCCTGCTCACCGCGCATTACCTGCGGGAGAATCGCCGCCTCCCCGTGCGGCGCGTGCTCAGCAATTCGTTCGGATTCGGCGGGACGAACTGCAGCCTGATATTCGGGCGGACCGAATGACCCTGGTTGCCTACGTGAACGGAATCGGCGTCCTCGGACCCGGTCTCCCCGGCTGGCGCGAGGCCGCGGCCGTGCTGAGAGGCGAGGCGGCCTATGCGCCCGCGCCGACGGTGCTCCCCTCGCCGGCGCATCTGCCGCCGGCCGAGCGCCGCCGCACGGGACGCGTCGTGAAACTGGCGCTCGCGGTCGCGCACGAGGCGACGAACGGCGCGGACGTCGACCCGGCGACCCTCGCGAGCGTGTTCTCCTCCTCGGGCGGCGACGGCCACAATTGCCACGAACTGTGCGAATCGCTCGCGCGCCGGCCGCGCGAGGTCTCGCCGACCCGATTTTCGAACTCCGTGCACAATGTGGCCGCCGGCTATTGGAGCATCGCCACCGGCGCGCGTGGACCCTCCAACGTCCTGTGCGCGTTCGACGCGAGCTTCGGTGCCGGCCTGATCGAGGCCATGACTCAGGTGTCGGTGGAGGGCGACTCGCTGCTGCTGGTCGCCTACGACACGGAATATCCAGAACCCATCCACGCCAAGCGCCCGGTGCCCGATGCGTTCGGCGCGGCGCTGGTGCTCACGCCGCACCGGCAACGCGCTTCGCTCGCGCGCATCGGCCTGGAATGGTGGGACGGCCCGGCGGACGTTCTTCCCGATCCGCGGCTCGAGCGTCTGCGCGTCTCGATCCCGGCGGCCCGATGCCTGCCGTTGCTGCGCCAGCTGGCGCGCCATGAAGCCGGCACTGCGGTGATAGACTACTTGGATGTGCCGCGTCTCGCATTGAAGATCGAGCCATGCGCCTAGATCGCGCGTGGATGATGAGCCATATTCCGCATCATGGCCGTATGTGCCTGCTCGACGAGGTCGTTCTCTGGGACGCAGGCTGCATCTCCTGCGTGAGCGGCAGCCATCGCGCCGCCGACAATCCGCTGCGCGCCCACGGGCGGCTGGGGATCGCCTGCGGCATCGAGTACGCCGCCCAGGCGATGGCGGTGCATGGCGCTTTGTGCGCGGACGCTGCGCCCGCCCCGCTTGCGGGGAGCGGCGGCACGCGGCCTGCCCGCGGATATCTCGCAGGGCTGCGCGCTGTCGAGTTCCATGTCCTGCGTCTCGATGACGTGGCGGACGATCTGCTGTGCGAGGCCAGGAGGGTTGCCGGCGATGAGTCCACGGCGCTCTACGAGTTCATCGTGCAAGCGGGGCGAACATGCCTCCTGAACGGACGCGCGACCGTGATCCTGCAGGCGGGGAACGGGATGCCGGCATGAGCTCATCGGCAAAGCGGGCGCTGGTCACCGGCGGCAGCGGCGGAATCGGCGCGGCCATCTGCCGGGAGCTGGGTGCGGCGGGGCACTTCGTGTACGTGCACGCGAACCGGAGCACGGACGCCGCGGAGGCGGTGGCCGCCGAGATCATCGCGGCCGGCGGTGCGGCCAAGGTCATCTCCTTCGACGTGACCGACGGCGCGGGCGCGCGGGCTGCGCTCGAGGCGCTGGTGGAGTCGGCCCCCGTGCAAATCCTGGTCAACAACGCCGGCGTACATGACGATGCCGCGTTCCCGGGCATGACGGCCGAACAGTGGCATCGGGTGATCGACGTGGCGGTCGATGGATTCTTCAACGTGACGCAACCGCTGATGCTGCCCATGATCCGCACCCGCTGGGGCCGCATCATCAACATCTCGTCGGTATCCGCCATTTCCGGCAACCGTGGGCAGGTCAACTATGCCGCAGCCAAGGGCGCGCTCAATGCGGCGACCAAGTCGCTCTGTCTGGAAGTCGCAAGCCGCGGCATCACCGTCAACTCCGTGGCCCCGGGGATCATCGCCACCAGAATGACCGCCCCGCTCTTCGATGCGGCGGCGATCGCGGAGCTGGTTCCGATGAAGCGCGCGGGTTCCGCCGCGGAGGTGGCGAGCCTCGTGGGTTATCTTGCCTCGCCGGAGGCCGGCTACATCACGGGACAGATCATCTCCGTCAACGGCGGGATGGCGTGAGGCGCGTGACGGCTCCCTACGCGTAGGCGTCGAGCACGCCCGCCGAACTGCGCTGCAATGAAACACCGGTTGCCGGACCCGACGCCGGGGAGGCGGCGCGTTGGCCGGGAGCCGGCTGCCCGTAGAGCGGCGCCGGAGCCGCGCGATCCTGGAACGAGCGCTGCGAGATGTCGACGCTCACTTGTCCGAAACCCTGCGCGCCGAGCATCTCCTTAAGCTGCGGCGAACTCGATTGCAGCGCGTCCCGCGTCACGGCGCTGTGCGCGGCCATCGACACTTGGGCATGATTGCCCTGCACCAGGATGTTAAGTTCGATCGGGCCCAACTGCGCCGGGTTCACCTGCAATTTGGCGCTGTTCACGCCGTTGGTCATCATCCACGACACCCTCTCGGAGAGGTTCTGCGGAAAATCGGAACTCTCCACGGATGCGTGAATCTGCAGCGTCGGCGCGGCCGCCGGCGCGGCGACCGCCGCGCTCGACCCCGGTTGGGACATTCCCGCCGCGCCGGCAATGCCGGTGTTGATGAGTCCTGCGGCATCTGCGCCCGCAGGCGCAATACTGACGGCGCTCACCGCCGCCGAAGACGGCGCCTCGGCAACCACCGCGCCGGAAGCGCCGGCGGTCGGCTGAATCGCCGCCGCGGCGGCTGCCGGAACCACACCCGGCGCGACCGGCAATCCCGATGCGCCGCTGGGGGACGGCGCCGCGGCGATCGAATCAGTCTGCGGCGGCGGCGTCGAACTCGCGGTGTCCGCGCCGGCGGATCCGGGCGCGGCCGCTCCTTCCGCCATTGCGGCGAAGGACGCATCGAGTGGTGCGATGGGTGGCGCCGTACCGGGCGTCTCCTCGCCGGTCGACGAGTTCACCTGACCGGCCGGCGCGCCGGCATCCGGCGCCGACTCACGCGGCGCGCCTTTCAAAACCGGGCGCGGCAAGCCGGCATTGCGCGCGGTGGCCGCCGCAGGCTGGATGGCGGCCGGCTGCGCCGCCTGCGCCGAAGCCGTCTGAGTGGATGCAGCCGGGGTGGTTGCCCCCTGGGCGGATGCCGTCTGAGTGGATGCCGTCTGAGTGGATGCAGCCGGGGTGGATGCCCCCTGAGCGGATGCCGTCTGAGCGGAAGCGGTCATTTGCGCGGGATCGGTGGCGGCGTGCATGGCTGCGATCGCGCCGTTGGGGCCGGCCGCGGCCGGCTGCACCGCCGCTTGCGCTGCAGCCGCCTGAACGGGATCCACCAGGGCGGATTCGGCGGCAGCGCTCGTGGCCGTGGGGATCGGACCCAGGGCGGCCGCCGTGCCCGGCGCTGCAGCCGCTGGCGCCGCGGAGGCCGATGCCATGGCCTGTGCAACTCCCGAGATGACCGGCGCGGCGGACCCGGGCGTCACCGCGGCGTCTTGTGTGTCCCCTTCATCCGACCCGGCGCTTGGACTGGCCGCGACGCCCAGCGCAACGGTTGTGGGCAGGATGGCGGGCGCGGGTGCGGCCGGCACCGGTGCCACCGGCGGGGACGGCGGCGCCGGGCTTGGCCACGGCTGGCGTGTGGAGGACGCCGGCGGCAAATGCTTGCCGCCGGACGGCGTCGAGCCGCCGCTTTGCCGCGGAGCGGTCTCCGCGGGAGGATTCGCCTTGCGGGCCTGTCTCGCAGCCGCGCTCTGCAGCGCACCCGCAAAACTCGGGCCCTGCGATCGGGCCTGGTCGGCGCGGCCGGATGCTGCGGTACCGGATAATTCGGATGACTCGGAGGGAGCCGGGATCGCCGCTTGGATCAGGGGTAGGCTGTTCATGGGCTTGACAGGAGCAAGCGCCGTGCCAACCGGGGCGTGGATATGCGCAGTACGTCAGGCGCGGCCGGTGGTGTGGCTGCGATCCGCGGCGGCGATGGTGACGCTGTCGGTGTCCGCATCGAACAGGATGTGCGCCTCGCCGCGCTCCAATTGGCGCATCACCCGGGCGACCTTCTGGTCGAGCGGAATTTCCCTCTCGCCATAGTCGGTGCCCTCGCGCAGCACGAAGGACTCGACGACGGCCTGCAGCGCCTCGGCCGACAACTCGGTGTGCGGCACCACCACGGGTTTGCTTCTCTCAGGATCCATTCGCCGTAACCTTCGCCGGCACGGCGAGGGGCCCGATGATACGCCCTTTGCCGGCCGCCCCTAAGAGTTGCCCGCCTCGGTGCGGGCGAGGGAAATGCGCATTGCCGCATCGTCGCCATCGCGTTGTTCGCGCCGGTCGGCCGCGTGGGTTTCCTGCCGGCGGAAGCGATCGATGGCCTTTCCCAACGATTCGGCCTCGATGCGCTTGGCGCTCCACTGCTCGCGCCGTTTGTCGTATTCCGCGCGCGCCTGGTCCAGATTGATGGAGTTCTGGCGCAGGGCCTCTCCCAATCGGTCGAGGAACGAACGGTAATTCTGCAGCTTCACGGCATCGATGGCGCCGCGCCCGTCCACCGACGTCTTGGTGTATTCGTCGCGGTAGTTCTTCAATTGCGCGAATTGACGTTCGAGTTCCGCTACCCGACGCGCCGCTTCGCCCATCGACCGGCTCAACTCCTGCGCCGAAGAGGAGACTATCGCCTGGATGGGCTCGAACCGCTTGGATCTCGTCATGGCCGTGAACTATCGGGCCGCGACGGCGGCGGGCGCCGAGAACTGCGTCACGAGTTGGCGCAGATCCGCATGGCTTCGCTCGAATCCCAGCGGCTCGTACATATCCTGGCGCAGGAATTCCGTGATTTTCGGCCATTGATCGACGGCCAGATCGACCCGCGGATCGGATCCGCGCCGGTACGCGCCCACGGTGATCAGATCCCGGTTCTGCTGATATGTCGAATAGACCTGCTTGAAACGGTTTGCCAGATCGAGCTGTTCGCGCGTGGATATCTGATGCATCGCCCGGCTGATCGACGCTTCGACGTCGATAGCCGGATACAGGCCGCCTTCCGCGAGGCGCCGCGACAGCACGATGTGCCCGTCGAGAATCGCCCGCGCCGCGTCGGCAATGGGATCGTTCTGGTCGTCGCCCTCGGCGAGCACCGTGTAGAACGCGGTGATGGATCCGGCGCCCCGGTCGCTGTTTCCCGCTCTTTCGACCAGTTGTGGCAGCCGCGCGAAGACCGACGGCGGATAGCCTTTCGTCGCCGGCGGCTCGCCGATCGCGAGCGCGATCTCGCGCTGCGCCTGGGCGAATCGGGTCAGCGAGTCGAGCAGCAGGAGGACTTTCAGGCCCCGGTCGCGAAAGTATTCGGCGATCGCAGTCGCGAGCCAGGCCCCATGCAGCCGCATCAGCGGGGGATTGTCGGCGGGGGTTGCCACGACGACCGCGCGCCTCATTCCGTCGGGTCCGAGGGTGTTGGTGACGAAATCCTGCACTTCGCGGCCGCGCTCCCCGATGAGGCCCACGACGGTGACGTCCGCCTTCGTGTAGCGCGTCATCATGCCGAGCAGCACCGACTTGCCCACGCCCGATCCTGCGAACAAGCCGATGCGCTGTCCGCCTCCGACGGTCAGGAGCGAATTGATCGAGCGCACTCCGACATCCAACGGTTCGCGGATGGCGCGCCTCATGAGCGGATTCAGGGGCTCGCCGACCAGCGACACGCGCTTCGAACAGCGCAGGTCGCCGAGGCCGTCGAGCGGCCTGCCCGCGCCGTCGAGGACCCGGCCCAGCAGTTCATCGCCCACCGCGACTTCACTGACGCTGTTCATCGGGATGACCCGGGCACCGGGCATGATGCCGCGCATGTCGCCCGTCGGCATGAGGAACAATCGCTCGCCCGAGAAGCCGACGACCTCCGCCTCGATCTGCTTGCCATCCGCCGTGTCGATCAGGCAGCGGCCTCCCACGGCCGCTTCGCACCCGACCGCCTCCAGGGTCATGCCGACCATGCGGCTCAGCGTGCCCTCCACGACGACCTTCGCGGCGTCGGCAGTGCGCTCGCGCGCGCTCGCCAGCATCTGTGCCCATCGCTTCGCGCGTGGCCGGGCCGCCGCCGCGGTGTTCACGTCGCGGGTCCGCTGCGCGGGGCGGCCTGCCGCTCCGTGCCCAGCAGTTCGCTCAATACGGCCGCCAGCCGCGTCTCCAGGCGCGCGTCGACCCTCGAGGTGGCGGTCGCGATGCGGCACCCGCCGCGGGCCATCACGGGATCCTCGACGATCGCCCAGGCACGGTCGGACGCGGTGGAGGCGAGATTTTCGCGCATGACGGCCGCGTCCTCCGGATGCAGATGGACCCGCACGTCGCGCGCGGCGACGGGCAGAGCGGCGATTGCTTCGCGGACGATTCCGATGATCTGGGTCGGGTCCGCCTTCAACTCGCGCCGCACGATCTGCCGGGCCAGCGCCATCGCCAGTGTCAGGAGCTCCCGCTCCACCTCCTGATCGAGCGCTTCGAACGGCTTCGCGAGATCGTGGAACATCCCGGCGATGCGCTCGACCTGGGCGCGCGCCTCGGCGCGGCCGGCCTCCCGGCCCTCGGCGAGCCCCTGCTGGAAGGCCTCCTTGTAGGCTTCCTCCTGCAGATCCGCGAGGCCCGTCACGGTCGGCATGGCCGCGCGGGCGGCGGGATTTCCGACGTCCGGCGCGGTCCACACTTCGGCTCCTGCGGCGGCCGTCTTGGTGAACGTCTTAGACAAGTTCCGGCGCTCCCTTGCCGCCGAGGCTGATGGTGCCCTCTTCGGCGAGCCGTTGAGCGATGGCGATGATCTCCTTTTGCGCCGTCTCGACGTCGGCGAGCTTCACCGGGCCGCGCGCCTCCATGTCGTCCTTGAGGATCTCGGCGGCGCGCTTCGACATGTTCTTGAGGATCTTGTCCTGCACCTCCGGTTCGGCGCCGCGCAGGGCGACCGCCAGGCTGTCGGAGCCCACCTCGCGCAGCAGCGTCTGGATGCCGCGATCGTCGACGGTGAGCAGATTGTCGAAGACGAAGAGGAGGTCCTTGATCTGCTGATGCATCTCGCTGTTGGCCTGCTCGATCTTGCCGAGTTCCTCGCTGCTCTTGTCCTTCTCCATGGAATTGAGGATGTTCGCAACGGTCCGCGCGCCGCCGACCCGGCGCAAAGTCGGGGTGGGCACGGCGTTCGCCTGCTTCTCGACCAGCTGGTCCAATTCCGTGAGCGCGGACTGCGGCACCTCGTTCAGCGACGCGATCCGCATCAGCACTTCGGTGCGCATCTCCTGGGTCAGCAGCGGCAGGATGCTCGCCGATTGTTCCGGGTCCAGGTGGGCGAGAACGATGGCGGCGATTTGCGGATGTTCGCCGCTGATGATCTGCGCCACCGCCTTGGCCTCCATCCATTTGAGCGACTCGATTCCCTGGCCGGCCTGCCCCGTGGAGAGGCGGTCCAGCAGCGATTCGGTCTTTTGCTTACCCACTGCCTGGGTCAGCACCCGCCGGACGTAGTCCTGCGACCCGGAGGCGATGTCCGCCTTGCCGTCGACGACGCCGATGAATTTCTGGAGCACCGAGGTCATCTGATCGCGCGACACCTCCTTGAGCTCGGCCATGGCCATGCCCAGCCGCTGCACGTCCTTGGCGTCGAGCTGCTTGAGCAGGTTGGCCGCGTCCTGCTCGCCCAGGCTCATCAACAGGATGGCCGCGCGCTGCGTCCCGTCGAGCTCGTCCCGCTTGCTAGCCATCGGCGGCGACCCATTCCTTCACCACCTGGGCGGCGCGCTTCGGGTCCTGCCCGACCAAGGTCCGGGCGGCCGCCACCTGCTGCTCGAAGCTCGGCTGCAGCTTGATGGGATTCTCGGCCTTGTTCGACAGGGTGAGCTTGTCGCCGCCCACCTCCAGGCTCTCGGCACCTCCAGCCGTCCGTGCCGCGCCTCGGGTCAGGGACTTCATCAGCGGCCGCAGGATGAGGAACGCCACCACCAGCACCAGCCCCGCTCCGACCAGCTGCTTCGCGAGCTGGATCAGCCACGGCTGCTGCCAGATCGGCAGGCCGTCGACCGGCGGAATCGGCGGGTTGGTCTTGAATGCCTGATTGATCACGTCGATCTTGTCGCCGCGGTCGTCCTTGAGCCCGATCGATTCCTTAACGAGTTCGGTGAAGCGTTTCAGATCCGCTTCGCTCATCGGAGACGCCGTCGGCTTGCCGTCGGCGCCGACCTTCTGCCAGTCGTCGAACACGACGCCGACGCTCAGCCGCTTCAACATGCCGGTCGGCTGCTTCACATAGGAGAGCGTACGGTCGACCTCGTAGTTGCGGGTGCTGCGCGACGAATTCGAGCTGGGGCCGCTCGAGGCCGCGGCGCTCTGGCCGTTTTCCGGCGAGCCCGGCGTCGCGGCCGCGCCCGGGATCACGGGCGCTCCCGAAGTCCCGGGAGGCTGGTTGCTCAGGGCGCCGGGGATTCCTTCGGGGCCGTCGCCGCCCTTGCGCGAGTCGCTCGCGGTCTGCTCGCTGCGTACCGCCGTCTTCTGCGGGTCGTAGTTCTCGTGGGTCTCTTCGGTCTGGGTGAAGTCGAGGTCGGCCGTGACCGTTGCCCGCACACGGCCGGGACCCACGATGGGTTCCAGCAGTTCGATGATGCGCTGTTGATAGCCCTCCTCGACCTTGCGCGTGTATTCGAGCTGGCGCGTGGCCAGCGCCGCCTCGGCGCTCTCATCGGGGGAATTGAGCAATGAGCCCGCCTGGTCGACCACCGTGACGTCGCTGGGACCGAGTTCGGGCACGCTCGAGGCGACCAGATGCACGATGGCCGCCACCTGGCCCGGCTCCAGCCGGCGGCCGGGATACAGCTGCAGCATCACCGAGGCGGTGGCCTTGCGCGAGTCGCGCAGGAATACCGAGGCCTTCGGGATTGCGAGATGCACGCGGGCGCTCTGGACGCCCTGCACCTTGATGATGGTCCTCGCCAGTTCCGTTTCGAGAACCGACTGGTACCGGGCGGCCTCCATCATGGAGCTCGTGCCGAGAGCCGATTCCTTCTGGATCATCTCGATGCCCATCGAGTCGCTCTGCGGCAGGCCCTGGCTGGCCAGACGGATGCGCGCCTCCTGCACCTTGGATTCGGGAACGGACACCGCCCCGGACGGGTTGAGCTTGAACTCGATGCCCGCGGCCGTCAGCGCGTCCATGACCTGGCCGCTCTCGCGCTCCGACAGCTGGCCGTACAACACGGTGTAGTTCTGACCCTGCGACCAGAGCACCAGCCAGATCGCGGCCGCGACGGCGGCCGCGACTCCGGCCAGCAGACCGGCCTGTCTCAGCCCGGGGATGTCCATCAAGCCGCGCGGCGCGGCGGGAACGATGTCAGCCATGAATCAGACCTCTGAAATCCGTCAAACCGACATGCCCATGACCGTGGTGTACGCATCAACGAGCTTGTTTCGCACCTCGGTCATCGCATGGAATGCGAGGCTCGCCTTCTGCACCTCGAGCATCACCTTGGTCAGATCGACGCTCTTGTCGCCGCCCTCATAGGCGGCGGCCATCGAGGTCGCCTGGTTCTGCATGGTCGAGATCTGATCGACCGAGTTCTTCAGCAGATTGGCGAAGTCGGAGGGCTGGGCTCCGGCGGCCGCCGATGCCGTGTCGGCCGGCGGGCCCATGGCGCGCGCCTGCAGCGCGCGCATCTCCGCCAGCACCTGTTGGATTTGCATGCTGCTCATGGTTCAGGCCGTCACCAGTTGATTTTCATGAATGCGCGGGACGCTGACGCCCGCCGCCTTGAACTGCTGCAGCTTGTGGCGCAGCGTGCGCGGACTTATGCCGAGGCGCTCCGCGGCCAGCTTGCGGCTGCCGCCGGTCACGCGCAGCGTCGCGAGAATCAGCTCACGCTCCCGTTCCTTCAGGCCGCGATCCAATCCCGAATCCGCGGCCGCGGCCGGGGCTCCGGACGGAACCGCCTGCGGCTCGCCGGCCGCCGGGCCCCCGCCGATGTCCAGATCCTCGGCGTTGATCTTGCCGCCCGTCGCGAGCCACGCCGCCCGCTGCACGATATTGGTCAGCTCTCGCGCGTTGCCGGGCCAGTCGTGCTGCAACAGCTTGCGCTCGGCCTCCGCGGTGAAGCGCAGGTCGAGCCGGCCGCCGCGCGCGCAGGCCTGCATGGCGCGCCGGGCGAGCGGCAGGATGTCCTCGGGCCTTTCGCGAAGGGCCGGCAGCCGCAGCGACATCACGTTGAGCCGGTAGTACAGATCGGCGCGGAACCGGCCGGCGCGCACTTCCTCCGGAATGTCGCGGTTGGAGGTTGCGATCAGCCGGACGTCGAGGCTGATGGTGCGGGTGCTGCCCAGGCGTTCGACCTCGCGCTCCTGCAGCACGCGCAGAATCTTGGCCTGCAGGCCCAGATCCATCTCCGAAATCTCGTCGAGCAGCAGCGTGCCGCCCTGCGCCTGCTCGAACTTTCCGGCATGCGCCCCCAGGGCGCCCGTGAACGCGCCCTTCTCGTATCCGAACAGGGTTGCCTCGAGCATGTTCTCCGGAATCGCGGCGCAATTGATGGCGACGAACGGCTTGTCGCGGCGCGCCGAATGGTTGCGTATGAAGCGCGCGTACACCTCCTTGCCGGTGCCGCTTTCGCCGGTGATGAGGACCGTGGCGTCGTTCTCGGCGATCTTGCGCGCCAGGGACACCACGCGCCGCGACTCGGGGTCCGCCGCCACGAGCTCCGCGGGCGCTGCGTGCGCGGCGAGCTGGGTCCGCGCCATGTCGATCAGGACCTTCGCGTCGAATGGCTTGATGATGTAGTCGGTCGCGCCCTCGCGCATCGCGGCCACTGCCTGCGCCACGGTGCCGTAGGCGGTCATCAACACCACCGGCATGTCCGGCCGCTCGCGCTTGAGGGATGCCAGCAGTTCATGTCCGCATCGTCCGGGCATCTGCACGTCGGAGATGACCAGGGCGATGTTTTCCGTCTCGATCGCGGTGAGGGCCGCCGCCGCATCGCCCGCTCCGACCGCGGCGATGCCCGCCGAGCGCAGCGTGTCGATCAGCGCCTCGCGTAGGGCCGTATCGTCCTCCACCATCAACACCGATTCGTTCAACTGGTTCATGTTCCATCCTCTGCGGGTAAATCTATGACGAACGTGGCGCCGCGTTCCGACTCCGCGAGGCGCACGCTGCCGCCGTGCGCCTCCGCCACCGACTTGACGATCGACAGGCCGATGCCGGTGCCGCGGGCCCGCGTCGTGAAAAAGGGCTCGAATATTCTGTCGCGAACCTGCCGCGGAACTCCCGGGCCGTTGTCGATCACCAGGATCTGGGCGCGGCCGGCTTCGGAGCGGCGCGCGAGCAGCTCGAGCTCGAGATCGCCCGAGGCGGCCTGAAGCGCGTTGGTGGCGACGTTCAACACGGCGGAGACCAGCGAAGGCGCGTTGGCCCGCACCTTGAGCTCCGGCGCCTGGGTCCGAATGGTGAGGCGCACGCCGCGGCGCAGCGCGGGACGCAGCCACTGGGCGACCTGCTCGAGGAGCGCGCTCACGCTGACGGTTTCGCGCGCGGCGCCCCCGTGCGCGAAGGCCAGCATGTCGTTCACCAGCGAATCGAGCTGTTTCAGGCTGGAAACGGTGCGCTCGCCGCAGCGCTCGAGGTCCTCGCGGCTGCGGCCGGGAAGCGCGATCTGGGATGCGTAGAGCAGGGCGGTCGCGAGCGGGGTGCGGATCTGGTGGGCGAGCCCGGCCGCGAGCTCTCCCATCGTCAGCAGGCGCTGCTGCCGTTGCAGCAGCTGCTGCATCAGGTGCGACTCCGTGACGTCGGTGAGCAGGACCACCTCGCCGGTTCCGCTCAGGTGCCGGCGGGAGATGTTGACGAAGCGCCCGTTGTTGAGTTCCGTGTGCTCCGCGATTCCGGTGAAATTGGATGTGCTTCGCGCCAGCACGGCGCTATAGGACTGTCCCAGCAGCGGCTCGCCCAGCAGCAGCGCGGCGGCCGGATTGCATTCCTGGATCATCTCGTCCGCGTCGAGCACCAGGACGCCGCCCGGCAATCCTCGGACCAGCGCCGCAAGCCTTGCCGCAAGATGCTCCCGGCCCGCGCGTGCCTCTCCGAGTTCGGCGCGCAGCCGCGCCACCTGGTCGCGAAGCGAGTCGAAAGCGCTGGAGAGCTGCTCGGAGACCGAGCCGAAGGCCAGGAAGGCCGCCTGAAGGTCGACTCGGTCGCCGCCTTGTTCGTGGGTTGACGCTGTCATGCCCTGGGGATAGAGCAACTTCCGTACCTTAAGCGGTATTTATCCTTTGCATCAACCGGTTACGCTTAAGCCCGGTGCCGCAGCAGCCGGGAAGCGTCAAAAAATCGTCAGGCGGAAAGACGGTACTTGCGCAGTTTCTCGACGAGGGTGGTGCGGCGGATGTTGAGCAGTCGGGCGGCGCCGGCCACCGTGCCGTCCGCTTCTTCGAGCGCCTTGCGAATGAGGCCGATCTCGATCGCGGACAAGTGATCCTTCAGATCGATGCCGCCACGCGGCAACGTGGTCTCCGCGCGGTCGAGGACATCGTCCTCCCCGCGCGCGTAATGGGCGGCGCCGGGTTCCGAATCCACGTCCGCTTCCGCGGCCGCCGGGCGCTGCGGCACGATGAGCATGTCCGCGCCGGGCCACTCCGCGCCGCCCGGGTGGCGATACCGCTCGGGCAGATCCGCCGCCGTGATGAGGTGCGCCGGATACAGGATGGCCAGCCGCTCGAGCAGGTTCGACAGTTCCCGCACGTTGCCGGGCCAGCGGTTGCGCCCGAGACAGGCCATCGCCTCTTGATCGAGGCGGATGTGGCGCCCCGAGAGCTGACCCTGCCGCTGCACGAGATGCTCGATCAACACCGGCAGATCCTCGAGGCGCTCGCGCAACGGCGGCATCTGCACGGGAAATACGTTCAACCGGTAGAAGAGGTCCTCGCGAAAGCGGCCGGCGCCGATCGCCTCGTCGAGGTCGCGATGCGTCGCGGCGATGATGCGCACGTTGCAGCCGATGGTGCGGTTGCTGCCGACGCGCTCGAAACTGCGCTCCTGCAGCACCCGGAGCAGCTTCACCTGCATCTGCAGGGACATGTCGCCGATCTCGTCCAGGAACAGCGTGCCGCCTTCGGCGAATTCGAAGCGCCCGATTCGCGTCGTCAAGGCGCCGGTGAAGGCGCCCTTCTCGTGGCCGAACAGCTCGCTTTCGAGCAGATCGGCGGGAATCGCGCCGCAGTTGACCGGCACGAACGGGTGCCCGGCGCGGCCGGACAGCTCGTGAATGTGGCGGGCGACCATCTCCTTGCCGGTTCCGGACTCGCCCAGAATCAAAACGCTGGTATCGAAGGGCGCCACCTGCTCGATCAAGCGGTGCACGGCGCGCATCGGGCGCGAGTTGCCGCTTGGGCGAAAGCGGTGCGATCCGGGCTGGGTCGGATGTCCGTTGCGCACGTTCTGCGCCTGGTCGAGGACCGCCGAGAGTCGCCGCTGCTTGACCGGCAGTTCCAGATGAAACCATGCAAGATCGCCGCTCGACTCGGAAATCTTCGGCAATCCATCGTTCGAGAGGTAGATCACCGGCAGGGGCTGCGCCAGGGACCGGAGCCGGGCGACGAGTTGGGCGCCTTGGGCGGTTACGGTCTCCTGCCCGACGATCACCGCCAGCCAATCGTGCTCGGAGGTGCGCTGGTATTCGGCCAGCTCCTCGAGGTCGTGCACGTGCACCGGGTCGAGGTCCAAGAATCGCAGCACCGTTTCCAGAGTGCGGGCCTGCGAATCCGAGGGATCGATCACAATTACTTTCGCGTCAACCACTATCGGGGGCTCCTTCCCGGTGAAAAGTGTGACGGAGTCGACATATCTCGTGCTCCGTCTGAAGCTTTGCGTCTAACTCATTGACATTGTTCAATCAATGTCCGGTCGGCGCACATACTAGTCCAAGAGTTCTAGCCGCTAGTAGGTGGTAAACACCCGCAATAGGTGTAAGGCGTTCCCCCAAGAAGGACCCGGGGGTTTGCCCTTAAGAGCGGCGGACGGGGTTCTGCTTGGCGCCGGCGATCGAGCGCCGATGGTGACGGAAAATCATTTTCTCGATGAGGTCCACAACCGGGTCGCTCAGTCCTGTGAACTGCAGCCGAGTCGGGTGGGTGTCGCTGTGCGAAGCACCGCCGACGATGGAGGGGATGACGAGGGGTTGAGGCAGCGAGGGATTCACATACAACATCAGCACCCCTGTACTGCCGATGTCGGGCACATCGTCGCCCAGCCACAGAAAACCTCGCGCCGAGAACCGGACGGGACACGCCCGGGGCAGGCAGCTCTGGCGCATCGCGAGTTCCGCGGTCAGGCGCAGCAGCACATTTAACTTATAGTCCAAGCGCTGCAGCTCGTGCATCAACGCCGGCGACTCGTCCTTCAGCGCATCGGGCACCCGGACCTCGTGCAGCGTGGAGTCGGCGGACAGCAATTGCTGATTGTCGGCATTCAAGCGCGCGAGATTGGCCTCGTCCGGCAAGGGGCCGGGAGACCAGGCGAACGGCATGCTGCCCTCGTATATCAGACCATCGCCGAGAGGTGGCTCAGGCATCGATCCCCGCGCTGTCGACGAACGTTGCGAATCCTATCGCGGCCGCCGCATTCCGCCATAGGCGTGCACCGCGCGCCGCCCGGCCACGGCCATGTCGAGCTGCCGCCCCTTGATGCGGCGATGATGCTCCATCTGGCCGATGGACTGATCGTTCAGCAGCGCGATTTCCTGGAGCATCGCCCGCTCGCTCGGGCTCGGCGCGCTCATGACGTTGCGCGCCGACTTTAGCAGCTGAAGGCGCTGCAGGTCGAGGACTGCGACGGTGCGGCTGTCGCCGCTGCCGGCGGCGGCGAGCAGCTGCCGCGACACGTCTACCGCGCGCGCGAGCATGGCCGACGAATCGCCGCTCATCGGCGCTCCTCGACGATGCCGTCCCAGCCGCTCTTGATCTTGCGCACCAGGTTGGACACCTCGCTCACGATCTCGGCGTCGTTGGTGGCGTTTGCGGTGGTCAGGCGGCCGAGCATGTACAGGTACAAGTTGTGCAGATTCTGGGCGATCTGCCCTCCCTTCTCCATGTCGAGCGTGGCGTCGAGCTGCCCGATCAAGCGCAGAGCCTTGCCCATTGCCCGGCATTTGACCACGACGTCGTTCCACGGAAGATTGTTGCGGATCCGCCCCATGCACCCCTCGGCGATGGCCAGATTCGACAGGATGTGCTCGAACATGATCTGGACCAGGCGCGTGGGGCTGGCATCGGCAACCTGGCCGTGGCTGCGGACTGCGTGATATTGCGATGCCTTGCTGCGGGAGTACATCATCATCGGCTCGCTCAGGTGCTGGTCGTGCCGCTGCTCAGGCTGCTGCTGCTCGAGGAGCTGCTGGAGCTTGAGTTCGGATTGAATTCGGCCGTCAGATAGGTCTGGGTCTCCTTGAGCTGGGCCACGGCCGTGTCCATCGCGTTGTACTCCGTGGTCAGCGTCGCCGAATAGGTCGCGAGTTCCGCGTTCAGCTGCGTCTGCTGCGTCGCTAGATTGGTCAGGCCGGTCTGCAGACCCTGGTTGATGGTCGCCAGGATCCCGCCGGCGCCCGTGTACTGCTTGACCAACGCATCGACTTGCGTGGCGAGGCCGGTCGTGCCGCCGAGCAGGCTCCCCACGCCGCTCAGGCTCGAGCTCAGCGCATTGGTCAGGGTCGTAGCGTTGGTGTCGTAGGCGCCGGTGCTGGCATCGGCCGTGATGCCGAGGTCGGACAGCGAATTGATTCCCGTATTGCTCGATCGGACCGTGTCGAGAATGGACGACAACTGGTTCTGGAACGATTCCAGCGTCGCGTTGCCCTGCAGCGCGCCCGCCGTTTGCGTGGTCGAATTATAAGCGGTCAGGGTCTGGATGCTGCTCAGCGTGCTGTTGAGCGCGGAAACGAACGCGTTGATCGAACTCTGCGCCGCGGTCGTGTCCTGGCTGACGGTCAGCGTCGTCGGGGTGTTCGCCGCCGACTGTTTCAGCAGATCCACCGTCACGCCGGTGATGGCGCCGGTGACGACGTTGTTCGCGCTGGTCGCGGCGTAGCCGTTGATGGTGAAATTCGCATCGGTCGCCGGCTGCGTGAGCGTCAGGGCGGTGTCGTCATTCGCGGGGTCGTAGACCAGCGAGGACAGGCCGCCGTCGCCGCCCGATTGGGTGACGGTGATGCCGTTCGAAGAGCCCGTGGCCGTTCCGCTGAGCACCAGGCGCGCGCCGTCGGCAGTGGTGATGATGCTGGCGGTCACCCCCGGATTGTTGGGCGCCGAGTTGATCGCACTCGCGATTCCGGCCAGGGTGTTGTTGCTCGAGTCGATGTTGATCGTCGCGGACGTGCCGCCCACGGCGATCGTCAAGGACCCCGTGCCCACCACAGTGGCCGAACTCGCGAAGGGCTGGGAGGTGAGCGTGGCCGCCGTGGCGAGATTTTGCACCTCGAGAGAATAGGTGCCCGCCACCGCTCCCGTGGCCGCGGTCGCCGAGGCAATCGTCGGATCCGCAACCGTGGCGTCGAAACCGGCGAGCTGGGTCGGATTCTCCAGCGCCGCGAGCGTGGCTTCCAGGCTGTCCAGCGAGCTGGTGAAGGTGCCGAATGCCGACACCTGCGCGTCCAGCGTGGTTTGCTGGCCGGTGATTTGACTCTGCTGGCCGGCGCCGAAGGCGCTGGTCAGCGCCGACACGATGGCGCCGACGTTGAGTCCGGAGCCGATGCCCTGCGAGGTGATGACCGGACTGGTGACCGAGGACGCGCCGGAGATGCTCGAACTCATATGATGTCGTTTCCCTTGTCTAGTGGAGAAGTTATCGGCCGATGACCTTCGAACTTAAGCAAGACGCATGTCACTCGGGACTTGAGCAGGACACATACCTTGCCCACCGTGCGCTCTGCCCGGCCGCGCGATCCGCGCCGGGAGCGGCCGGCCCTCGAGGATGGCCCCCTAGGCCCGGCTGTCGAACAGCAGGCCGGACGCCCCCACGCTGCGGGCGAGGGCGGGGAATTCACTGGCGGAGAACTGGCCGACGATCTCGCCGGTCGAAGGGTTGATTTGCTGGATGATTTTGCCGTCCGAAGCAGGGGCCACTCGAAACTGGTCGGGGCGCCCGGAATCGTTCAGGTGTTTGTTCAGCTGGTCCACCAGCGTCTGAGAGTCCGCGGTCTCATGTACCGCTGCCGGGACCGTGCTGGCCGCCTTCTCCGAGGTAGCCGAAGCGGATGCCGCCGGGCTGCCGGTTTGCGGCAACGCGCTGCCGCCGCCTGATTGAGGATAGAGGGGTATCGCCGCCGAACTTCCTTGCACGACATTTGCAACCGGTGTCTGTACCGTGCTTAAGTCGCTCGCCATGTGATGTACCTGCCGTGGAGCTTGAAGCTCCTAGAGAATTTCCTTTACGCCCTGCGTGATGTCCTCTCCGTCGTCGATGGTAAGGCGAGGTTCGGGCGCCGCCGCCCGAACCTCGCTTTCCGTTCACCGATGTTTCTGTATCGGCAATTACTGCAGAAGCTTGAGGATCAGCTGCGGCTCCTGGTTGGCCTGCGCCAGAACCGAGATGCCCGCCTGTTCCAACACCTGCGCCTGGGTCAGATTCGCCGTTTCCTGTGCGAAGTTCGCATTCTGAATGGTG
This sequence comes from uncultured Gammaproteobacteria bacterium, assembly GCA_963707765.1. Lineage (GTDB taxonomy): Bacteria > Pseudomonadota > Gammaproteobacteria > Steroidobacterales > Steroidobacteraceae > Bog-1198. The sequence goes on from CAVPQZ010000004.1 coordinate 1,115,446, forward strand.
CTGCGAGACTGCGTCAGGTTCTGCGCGGTGGAGGTCAGGTTGCTGACCGCCGCCGTGAAGCGGTTCTGAATGGCGCCCAGCTGGCTCTGGAATGCGCTCACCGTTGCCAGGGCCGAGTCGACCGCGGCGATGGTGCTGTTGGCGCCGCTCACCGTCAGCACGTTCTGGTTGGCCAGAGTGGACGTGCCGAGGGCGATGTTGCCGACCACCTGTCCGAGCGCCGCGATGTCGCCGGCGCTGCCGCCGATGGCGATGTTGCTGTCGGCCGACAGGGTCACCGAACCCGTGTTGGTGAAGTTCGCTCCCGCCACCGTGCCGGCGATGCTGGAATTGAGGCCGGTACCGGTAGGCACCCGCGCCCACGCTCTGGTTCACGACGATGTCGCTGCCATCGGCCGCCGACAGCGTGATTTCACCGCTGCTGGAAACCGACGCCGTCACGTTGCCGTCCTTGGAGGAATACAGATTGATCTGCGTCGCCAGGGCCTGTGCGGAGATGCTGGTGCCCGCGGCCACGTCGCCCGTGCCGCCGTAGATCGACTGACCGTTGATGCTCAGGCTGTAGGTGCCCGCGGCGCCCGCGGTCGCGGAAATCGCGGAGAACGCGGCGCCTTCCGTGACGGAAGTCGTCGCGGTGGCCGTCAAGCCCGAGATGTCGGCCGCATTGATCGCAGCCGCCTTCGCGTACGCCGAATCAGCGGTCTGTCCCGGAGAAGTGGTCGCATAGGCGCTGCTCCCGCCTACCGTGACAGCTGCCCCAGTACCGATGGCGATGGTCAGGCCGCCGTTCAGCGCCGTGGTGGTCACCGTGCCGGTCTTCGAGGCAACTTGCCCGACCTGGTTCGCCTGTACGCCCTGCGCCAGGTCGATGGAAATCGTGTCGCCGACGTTCGCGCCCACCTGGAAGGTGGTGGTGCCGCTGCTGCCGTTCAGCACGTTGGCGCCGTTGAAGCTGGTCTGCGACGCGATCTGCGTGATTTCCGCGATCTGCTGCTGCACCTGGGCATCGAGAGCCTGGCGGTCCGAGGCGCTGTTCGAGCCGTTCGCGGCTTCGACGGCCAGGGTGCGAATGCTCTGCAGGTTGTTCACGATGGTCGTCAGCGCGCCGCCGGCGGTCTGCGCTTCGGAGACGGCGTCGTTGGCATTGTTGATCGCCTGATTGGTGCCGTTCACCTGCGTGGTGAACTGCTGGGCGATCGCGAGACCGGCGGCATCGTCGGCCGCGCTGTTGATGCGAAGGCCCGAAGACAGACGCTGCAGGGACTGGGACAACAACGCCTGCGAACCGCTCAGATTGTTCTGCGCGGTAAGCGAATCGATGTTCGTATTGAGAGTTAAAGCCATGGTAAAGAGCTCCTAATAAAGTTTAAATTCACCGGCCCGTCATTAGGCCCTCTGGTCGTTGTGTCCTCTTCACCCGCCGAGCGGGCGGACCGGTGACACACGCAGAAGGTTTATCGGACTGCCCCGGGGTTTCTTTAGGGGAGAATGGCTGCCGAAACTCCGGGCTTCGCGCGCTGCGTCACATTTCCAACGGCGGATATTTGACAGCCCCTGCACGCCATCCCCTGGGTAGCGGCCGGGCGCGGAGTATTTGAAGGCCGTGTAGGCATGGTTCGTGCACCACCCCGGCATGGCGTCAAAAATCCATCGATTTCGAGTCCCCAAGGCCGGGTGGCAGGCCCGGCCGGCGGCAAAACCTTGCCGGCCGGGCGGTAACGACGTTCCCAGCGCGGCCGCCGTTGGCCGTGCGCACGCGCCGGGCACCCGCGCATGAGGACCCTATGAGCGCGGAACCCTCGCAACTCCTCATTGATGCCCAGCCCTCCGCCGCGGGCGACGTGCCGCTCGACGCGGCCTGCGCCGGCGCCATGCGGCTGCAACTCTCCGGGCAGAGCGATCTCGCGGCGCAGCTCTATGGCGCGATCCTGCGCCAGGATCCCCGGCATCACGCCGCCAATTACTGCTTCGGCATGCTGCAGGTGCAATCGCAGCGGCCGGCCGAGGGCATCCCCCATCTCCTGGCCGCCCTGGAAACCAAACCGGACCAGCAGGACTATTGGCTGGGCCTGCTCGAAGCGCTGCTGCTCGCCGGCCGCATCGCGGAAGCGCAATCCACGCTGGCGCTCGGCAGGGAGCATGGCCTCGCCGGTTCGTCCGTCGATGATTTCGCCACGCGGCTCGCAGCCGCGCCGCAGCCCGCCGTTGCGGTGCCGGCCGCTGCCGTCCCCGGCGCGGCGGGCGTCGGTGCCGCGCCGCTCGATGCGGGAACCGCTGTACAGCAGGAACGCGCCATGCTGTCGCAGGTTGAAAAGAGGAATTTCGCGGAGGCGGTCACACTCGCGCGCGGCCTCACCGAGCGCTTTCCGAAGCGCGGCCTCGGCTGGAAGATCCTCGGCGCCTTCCTCCCCACCGATGATGGCTATGACGCCGCCATCCATGCGCTTGAAACCGCCGTGCGGCTCCTGCCCCGGGACGTGGAGGCGCACACCAATCTGGGATTGACGCTCGCCAAGGCGAAGCACATTGAGAAGGCCGAACGTCATCTCAAGAAAGCATTGAAGATCGACCCCCGATTCGCGGCCGCCCACTGTCGCCTGGCGGTGGTTTACGAACATCAAGGGCGGTTCGCGGACGCCGAGGAGAGTCTGCGGCGCGGCCTGGAGCTGCGGAACAATCGGGCCGTCGGGGATGACGAGATCAGCTATTCCCACCTGCTGTTTCTCATGAGCCACAACCCGTTGGTCGGCGCGGACGCGCTGTTCGCCGCCCACTGCCGCTACGGCGATTATTTCGAGGGCCCGCTGCGGGGCTCGTGGCCCGCGCACGTGAACAGCCGCGATCCCGACCGCCGGCTCAAAGTCGGCTTGGTTTCCGGCGATCTTTGCAATCATGCGATCGCGACGTTCATCGAACCCGTCCTCGCGGGGCTCAAGGCCAGCGAGGGACTGGAGCTGCACGCCTATTACACCAACCCGCGGCAGGACGAGGTCAGCGGACGCCTGCTGCGAAACTTCAAGAGCTGGAACATCGTCGGCGCCCTCAACGACGCCGAACTCGCCGGCGTGATCATGAAGGACGGCATCGACGTGCTCATCGATCTCTCCAGCCACACCGCGCTGAACCGGCTGCCGATGTTCGCCCGCAAGCCCGCCCCGGTTCAAGTCACGTGGTTGGGCTATCCCGGCACGACGGGATTGCGCGCCATGGATTATTTGTTCACTGACCCGCATTTCCTCCCGCCCGGGGAATTCGACCGGCACTTCACCGAGAAGCTGGTGTACCTGCCGACGGTGCCGTTCCAGCCGCAGCACTCGGCACCGCCCGTGAACGCCCTGCCCGCGCTGACCAACGGTTTCGTGACCTTCGGCAGCTTCAACCGGCCGGGCAAGATCAACGCGTCGACGGTGAACCTGTGGTCGAGGCTGCTTCGGGAAACTCCCGGGTCCCGGTTGCTTCTCGGCGGCCTGGATCCGCACGTCGATCGCCGCCCGCTGCTGCGCCGGTTAGCCGACTGCGGGATCGGCAAGGAGCGCCTGACGCTGCACGACCGCTGCGGCGTGCTCACCTATCTCGCGCTCCATCATCAGGTGGATCTGTGCCTCGACACGACGCCGTACAACGGCGGCACGACCACGATCCACGGCCTGTGGATGGGCGTGCCGACATTGACGCTCGCCGGCCCGACGCCGGCGTCGCGCCAGAGCGCGGGCACTCTCGGGCAGATGCAATTGCACGATTTCATCGCCCGCGATCCGCAGGACTTCGTCGCCCGCGGCATTCACTGGACCCGGCATCTCGAGGAATTGGCCGACCTGCGATCCGGGCTGCGCGACCGCTGGCAGGCCTCGGCCGACCGCAAGCCCGAGGTCATTGCCGGGGCGATCGACGAGGCGCTGCGCCGCATGTGGAGGCGCTGGTGCGCCCAGCTGCCGCCCGAGTCCTTCAGCACATCCGCGGCCGCAACCGCCGGCTGAGAGGACCCGTCAGAGAATCAATTTTCTCAAGGTTGCATGCTTGGTCCTTGATCGCACTACCGGGCGGACTCGGCAACGGCGGCGGCTTTGGCGAGAGCTGCCGCAACCGCGGCGATCGGGGTCTGCCAATCGCCCGGGGTCCGCTGGCGAAACTGGCGGAGCGTGGCATACCAGGGTGAGTCGTCGCGGCCCTCGAGCCAGCGCCAGCAGGTGTCGTAGCGATTCAGCAACCAGACCGGCTTGCCGAGTGCGCCGGCGAGGTGCGCCACTGCCGTATCCACGCTGATGACGAGATCGAGGTTCGCGACAAACGCGGCGGTTTCGGCGAAGTCGGCCCATTCGGCCGAAAAATCGTGGATTCTGCCGGCATCGATCAGGCGTCCGCCCGAGGGCGGCAGCGCCGACAGCTGAGCCGCCGCGGCACCTTTTTGTAAGCTAAAGAAGCTGCAGCCGCGCACCGCCACGATCGGCGCCAAGCTCACCAAGGCGAGGCTGCGGCGCACATCGACGGCCCTCAACTCCGGGGTTTGCCGCCGTTCATTGCCGGCCCAGACCAGCCCCACTCGCAATGCAGGGTACCTGCTGAGCCGCTCCCGCCAAAGGTCCGCGCGATCCTGCGCCGCCTGCAAATACGGAGCCGACCCGTGCAAATCGGCCGCTTCGGAGGATATCCCGAGGTGGTAGGGCAGACTCATCAACGGTGAATGAACGTCATAGCGAAGCGGCGTCGGATCGCCCGGCGTCAAGACCTCGCTCACGCCCGGTGCGCTCGAAATCAGCGCCGCGAGTTCCGGCGGCGCGAGAACGGTGACGTGGGCGCCGCGCGCGGCGACGTCGCGCGCGAAACGGATGAACTGCAGCGTGTCACCCAAACCCTGTTCGGTCCAAACGAGCATACGCTTGCCGCGCAGATCTTCGCCCCGCCACGCGCGCTCGCGAGGCATCACATAACACCCGCGCTGATGATCGCACCCCTCCCAGCGCGCTTCGTAGTTCGCCCAGCCGCCCTTGAAGTCGTTGCGCAACAACTGCGTGAGCGCAAGGTTCCAGCGCGCCTGCGCCGATGTCGGTGACACGGCAACGGCCTGAGTCAGGTAGTTGAGGGCGCGTTCGCTGTCCCCGAGCTCCTGGAAGATCACGCCCAGATTGTTCAGCGCATCGAACTCCGCGGGGTGCGTCGCCAGCACCGATTCAAGTGCCGCGCGGGCATCATCCTGCCGTCCGAGCAGGCGCAGCGTCACTCCTAAGTTGATCCGTGCCTTCGTGTACGTGGGGTCTTGGGCAAGCGCGGCCTCGAAACACGCATTGGCCTCGATCACGCGGCCCTGGCGATAAAGCGCCAACCCGAGATTATTGCGAGCCTGGTTCAGCCCGGGATCGAGCAGCAGCGCCTGGCGCAGGCTTGCCTCAGCTTCGGCGTGCCGGTCCAATTGCAGGCGGGCGAGACCCAGCCAGTTCAGGGTTTGCGATTGTTCCGGCCGCTGCGCCAATGAGGCGACGAAGCGCGCCTCGGCGGCGTCGGCCTGCCCGCCCGACAATAAAATGCGCCCGAGGCCCTGAAGGGTCGCGGCATCGGTCGGCATCAGCGTCAGCGCACGATCGAGGGTGCGCCGCGCCTCCCCAAGTTCGCCGGCGATAATTTGCTGTTCCGCCAGACCGTTCAGAGCGACGACTAATTGGCGGCGCGCTTCGGGGAATACCGGCGCGATGCCCAATGCCTCGTGCAAGAATTTGCAGGCGGCATCGAACAACCCCAGATCGCAACACAGCACGCCCATGAGAAACACCACCTCGCAGTCGCGGCGGTCCGCCGCGTATAGCTGTTGGTACAACCGCGCGGCGTCGTCGAGGCGGCCGGCGGCGTGGTGTTCGAGCGCCAGCGCCAGATCGCGGTCGCGCGCGCTCGAGAGGGGAGTGAGTCTTTCTGCATGCATCGGGAGCTCTCCGGCGAATCAGCGATTGAAGACCAGGCGCATAGGCTGGCCTTGATTGGATCGAGGCTGTCTCGAAGAAACTGCTGCAAGTGCCATGCCGTGCGATCGCCTGCGCGTGGCTGCGCCGGCCATCTTGCAGCGCAAAATGACCCCACGTGCGGGGCGCGCTCCAAAAAATGACGCGCGTCCGTCAATTTTCTGTCGGCGGTTTGCAAGACCGCCAACACATTCGGCGCCCCGGCCCAATTGGGATTGCGCTTCGGGATTACGGGCACTTCTGGCGCGCCCCAATTCTTCCGGATGGCCCGCGATCAGTGCGGACGCGAGAGCGCGCAGCGTCTTGGCATATGACTTGCATCCGGCTATTCACATGAAACAACTGAATCGGCTGCCTACGTTTCCGCTTGTTGCAACTCCGGAGTCCGAGACGATCTATGTCACGCGTCCCGAGCTGCCCAGCCTGGAGTCATTCATTCCGTCGCTGCGAAAAATCTGGGACAGCAAAATTCTGACGAACGGCGGACCGTTCCACCATGAGTTCGAGCGCAGGCTGTGCGAGCACCTGGGTGTCAATCAGATCGCGCTATTCACCAATTGCACCATCGGATTGGTCACTGCCTTGCAGGCGTTACGAATTACCGGCGAGGTGATTACCACTCCCTACTCCTTCGTGGCAACGGCGCATTCGCTCCTGTGGAACGGCATCAAGCCGGTGTTTGTCGATATCGACCCCGAAACGCTGAATCTGGATCCGGGCAAGATCGAAGCCGCGATCACGCCGCAGACCACGGCCATCATGCCGGTGCACTGCTATGGCCACCCGTGCGATGTGGAGCGCATTCAAGCCATTGCGGACATCTATGGTCTCAAGGTGATTTACGATGCGGCCCACGCATTTGGAGTTGAGTGCCACTGCGGCAGCGTGCTGAACCACGGCGACCTGTCGGTGCTCAGCTTCCATGCGACGAAGACGTTTACCACGTTCGAAGGCGGCGCCATAGTTTGTCCCGATGAAAAGAGCCGGCAGCGGATAAATCACCTGAAGAACTTCGGAATCGTCGACGAAGAAACGGTGGTGGCTCCGGGCATCAACGGCAAGATGAGTGAATTCAATGCTGCGCTCGGCCTGCTGCAACTCGACGGTATCGACCGGGCAATTGCACTGCGGTGCGCCATTGACAAACGCTATCGCGAGGGGTTGCGAAGGGTGGCGGGCATTCGTTGTCTTCAGCCTGCCGACGAAATTCGTTCCAACTACTCTTACTTTCCGATCCTGGTCCAAAGCGATTACCCTATGAGCCGGGATGCGCTGTATCAGAAATTCCGCGATAACAACATCAACGTCCGCCGTTACTTCTATCCGCTGATCAGCGACTTTCCAATGTATCGCGGCCTGCCATCGGCCGCCCACAATAATCTGCCGGTTGCCAGGAAAGTGGCGCAGCAGGTGCTATGTCTTCCGATCTATCCGGGATTGCGCGATGACCAGATCGATCGCATCCTCGGGATCCTCACGGAAAGGCGCTTCTGATAAATGCCACACAGCGCGGTCTGCCGGTCATGAAAGCGGCCATCATGCAACCTTACTTTTTTCCTTACCCAGGCTATTTCCAGCTGATTGCGGCGGTGGACGTGTTTGTCGTCTACGACAACATTCAATACTCCAAGAATGGATGGATAAACCGCAACCGGATATGCCGCAGCGGTGAGGCCGCGATCATTTCGCTGCCTTTGAAAGCTGCGTCCGACTATCTGGACGTGCGCGAGCGCGAACTGGCAGCGGATTTCAGGCCCGATAAGCTGCTCAACCAGATTCGGGGAGCGTACCAGCGCGCTGCCTTTTTTTCCCAGATCTTTCCGCTGCTGGAACGCATCATCGGGTACGAGGACAGCAACCTGTTCCGCTACCTGCATCATTCGATCTGCCGCCTGTGCGAATTCTTGAGGATCGACACCGAAATCCGGGTGTCGTCCACCATCGCAGTCGATCATGGACTCAGGAAGCAGGACAAGGTGCTCGCCTTGTGCAGTGCCTTAGGGGCGAGTACTTACGTGAACGCGATCGGGGGCGTCGAGTTGTATTCGAAAGCGGCATTTCGCGATCGCGGGATCGACCTGATGTTCATCCGCGGAAAAACTTTCGAATATGCGCAGTTCGGGCATCCATTCGTTCCGCTCCTGTCGATCATAGACGCACTGATGTTCAACCACATGGACGCGGTACGGGAAAGCATCTTCAACGATTACGAGTTGATCTGAATCATGTCGACGGAGAATATGCTTGATACGCATGTTGCCGCTTATAAGGGCGATAATCTGTACGATTTCGACAACGAGATACTGTTGACCTGGTATCCGCGAAGGGTGCTGCAGCACGTCGGAGCGGCGCGTTCTCTGCTGGAGCTGGGGTTGGGTCACGGCGTCACCACCGATATCTTTTCCAGCCGGTTTGAGCGGCACGTGGTGCTTGAAGGATCGCCGGCCGTAATCCGAAACTTTCACGAGAGACATTCCGAGTGCCGCGCGCAGATCGTCCGAACGTATTTCGAGGCATTTGCGACGGAGGAAAAATTCGACGTCATCGTCATGGGTTTCATCCTGGAACATGTGGACGACCCATTGCAGATCCTGCGGCGTTACCGGTCTCTGCTCGCGCCCGATGGAAGAATATTCCTGGCCGTACCAAATGCAGAAGTACTCAACCGCAGGCTGGGCCATCTGGCCGGTATGCTGGACGATATGACCGCTCTCTCGGACCACGATCACCTGCTCGGACACAAGCGTTATTACACCGTGGCGAGCCTGACCGGCGAAGTGCGACGCGCAGGCTACAGAATCGAAAGATTGGAGGGCATTTACCTGAAGCCGTTCACCACACGGCAGATTGTTTCCCTGCAAATGGACCGCAAGATCATCGATGCGCTGTGCGAAATTGGCGTGAACTATCCTGAGCTCTGTTGCGGCATCCTCGCCGAAATCACCGTCGGCTGACCGGCGAGCATTGACGCGAAGAAATGAAAATATTGATTACGGGGGGAACTTCTTCTTTGGCGCAGGTCCTGGTCCCGGCGCTTTCGCCGTTTGCCGAAGTATTGACGGCGGGGCGCACAGGCTGCGACGTGCCTCTGGATCTGTCGTGGCCGGAGGACCAATTCCAACTGCCCGAGAGCATCGACACGGTGATTCATCTGGCAGCTCATTTCGGGGGGAACGAGTTTCACGGGATCCTGGCGGCTGAACGGGTCAATGTAATGGGCACGCTGAAACTCTGCCATGCGTGCACGCGGGCCGGGGTTGGTCATATGGTGCAAATATCCAGCATCTTTGCCGGGTTGGGCGAAGAGTCGCCTTTTTTTGGCAGCTATGCGATGTCGAAGCGCCATGCGGAAGATGCAGCTCGCCTGTACTCATCCACATTCAACCTGCCACTGTGCATTTTGCGTCCGCCGCAGATCTATGGCGTGGGCGCGTCCTTTCGCAAGCATCAGCCATTTCTGTATGAAATCATCGACAAGGCGGAGAGGAACGAGGAGATCGTGTTCTACGGCGCGAACGATGCGCAGCGGAACCTGATCCACGCCGAGGATGTTGCCGAGATCATCGCCAGGGTGGCGCGGCTGGGCCTGAAGGGATGCTACACGTGCCCCAGTCCGCGCAACGTTCGCTACTCCGAGATTGCGGCGGCGGCAATTGCGGCTTTCGGAAGCACCAGCAGTATCCGTTTTGCGCCGGACAAGCCGGACATTCCCGACAATGCGTTTGGCCCGGATGATCGGCTATACCGACTTATCGACTTCCTTCCCCGCATTACTCTCCGTCTCGGCATGGACAAGGAAGCCGCTCGCAGAAAGGAGCGGCCGTGAGGCGTGTACTGGTCTCGGGTGCCAGCGGCATCGTCGGCTACGGCGTCCTGCGATCGCTGCGTAAGTCGGGACTGGACTTGTTCCTCCTCGGGACTTCGATCTACGATGACTCGGTCGCGCCCGCGTTTTGCGACAAGTTCGAGCAGGCGCCGCCGACCAACGACGCCGGCTACATGGATTGGCTGCTCGGCAGCATCCGCCGAAATCGCATCGACATCCTGATCCCCGGAATCGAGATCGACATGTACAACTGGGTCGATCATGCGTCGGAAATCCGTGATGCGGGCGCCGTGCCGTTGCTCAACGCCGCTGGGCTGATCGCCTTGTGCAAGGACAAGTGGGCATTCCACGTGCGCCTGAAGCAAGCCGCCGTCCCCTGCGTCATCGACAGCTCCCTCGAACCGGACTTCGAAACGTTGGAGGCGCGATTCGGGTTGCCATTCCTGCTCAAGCCACGCCGCGGCTTCGGTTCCAAGGGTATCGTCCGGGTGGATGGCGTAGAGACTTTCATGCAGCACCGCCAGAGCGTCGGACCGACGTTGATGGCGCAGCCGATCGTCGGAAATGATGAAGAGGAGTACACCACGGCGGCGTTTTGCGATGGCCTTGGCGGCTATTTCGCCAGCGTGACGCTCAGGCGCAAGCTCTCACGCGACGGCTACACGGACAGGGCGGAAGTGGTCGAAACGGCGGATTTTGCCGCGACGATCGGGGACCTGTGCCGCATGCTCGTGCCACTGGGGCCGACCAATTTTCAGTTCAGATTGTGTGGCGACGGTCCGAAGCTCCTGGAGATCAATCCTAGAATTTCTTCCTCTACCTCCATCCGCACGGCCTTTGGATATAACGAAAGTGCGATGGCGGTCGAGTACTTCCTGGAGCACCGGACGCCCGTCCAGCCTCTGATTCGGCGAGGCAGGGCGGTTCGATACACTGAGGAGCATGTTTTCTATGAAGACGGCGTTTATCTCTGACATCCACGGCAACTATGAGGCGCTCAAGGCAGTATTGGCCGAGATAGACCGGCTTGGCGTCAGCCGCGTGTATTGCGCAGGCGACGTGGTCGGATATTACTCGCAGATCAACGAATGCTGCCGCGAATTGCGCGAGCGCGAAATTCCCTGCGTGATGGGCAACCATGACTGGTATATGGCGGGGGGCGGTTTTTGTCCCAGATCTCAGAGTGTAAACGACTGCCTGGCGTATCAACGGAAGATCATCCGGGCGGAGAATCTGGAGTGGCTCAGGACATTTCCCGTGCAAATGCGCGTCGGCGAGGTTCAAATGGTGCACGGCGGGTGGGCGGATCCCATTGACGAATATTTCAAGCCCAGCGCCGATTACTTTGAGCGAGTGGTCGGTAACGTTTTCGTTTCCGGTCATACGCATCACCAGAGCGTGCACCGTTTCGGCCACAAGGTCTATTGCAATCCTGGATCCGTCGGGCAGCCCAGAGACTCCGATCCGCGTTCGGCTTTTGCGATCTACGAAGCGGGCGAGTTCGCCCTGCATCGGGTCGAATACGACATGCAAACAGTGTTCGATCTGATGCGGGCGGCAGGTTTCAGCGACTATTACTACGGCGGGTTGAAGACCGGTGCGCCCAGACTGCGGCGGCTGGGGGATTGATGTTCAGATGGACAAAGCTCGGCAAGGTTTTCGATCCAAAGGATCTGAAGACCAAGAGCTGGATGTGTGAATTCGCGCAGTCTCCCTCGGTGCTGATCGAGGACACCTACGTCAGGGTTTACTTCTGCTCCCGCCCGGCACCGGGCCCGGATGGCCAGTACCTGAGCTATATCTCCTTCATCGACCTCGACCGTGGCAATTTGCTGAACATCGTGCGGGTGTCCGAGCAGCCGGTCCTGAGCCTGGGAAAATATGGTACGTTCGACGAGTATGGCACGTACCCGGTTTCGGTGATCCGGCATCACGCGGAGATTCGTGCCTACTACGCGGGTTGGACGCGCTGCGAGTCGGTGCCGTTCAATGCCGCCATAGGGCTGGCGATCAGCCGTGACGGTGGTGAGTCGTTCGAGCGCCTGGGCGACGGGCCGGTGCTTTCCCATGGTCCGGAGGAACCTTTCCTGCTCGGCAGTCCGCGCATCCGCAAATTTGGCGGGCGCTGGCATTTGTGGTACGTCGCGGGCAGGCAGTGGATAAGAACCAGCAACAAGCCGGAGCCGGTGTACAAGATACGCATGGCCTCGTCCGACAACGGTATCGACTGGGCCAGGCATGGGAAAGACCTGATAAACGACAAGCTAGGGCCGCTCGAATGCCAGGCATGCCCCGATGTGGTCCGCCTCGACGGCCGCTACCACATGTTCTTTTCGTATCGCGACATCAAGAACTATAAGAGTCGTGAGGGAGGCTATCGAATCGGGTATGCCTCATCCGAAAACATGATCGACTGGGAGAGAAACGACGATTTGGTCGAAATTGGCCTGTCCGAGACAGGCTGGGATTCCGAGATGGTCAACTACCCGCATGTATTCACGCTGGACCGGAAGACCTACATGCTCTATCAGGGCAATGGCATGGGTCGCGCCGGCTTTGGTCTCGCGGTACTCGATGAGAGTGACGGATGGTCAGGGAAATGAAGTGGACCAAATTGGGCAAGATTTTCGATCCGACCGAACATGTACTGCCGAATCGATGCGTGGATTTCGCTCAATCTCCCCAGGCCTTGGTGCTCGACGATCGGGTGCGGGTGTATTTCTCGACCAGGGAGCGCGATAGCGTCGGTAAATACCTCAGTCACGTTGCTTTCGCCGACTTTGACCGCGACATGCGCAGCTTGCTCGGCGTGTCGACCCGGCCAATCTTGGAACTGGGAGAGCTTGGGTGCTTCGACGAGCATGGCATCTTCCCGATCAATGTCTTGCGGGATGGGGCCAGGGTGCTGGCCTATACGACCGGCTGGAATAGAAAGGTCTCCGTATCGGCAGATGCCTCGATTGGTCTGGCCATCAGCCACGACAACGGCCTGACCTTTCAGCGCCATGGGAAGGGACCGTTGCTGACGGCTTCGCTGCACGAACCGTTCCTGGTTGCCGATGCCTTTGTCGCCCGCTATGGCGACAGCTATCACATGTGGTACATCTACGGCACCAAGTGGCAGAAGTTTTCCGAGACGGAGCCGCTGGACAGAGTCTACAAGATTGCCCACGCGGTTTCGGCGGACGGCATGAACTGGAAGCGCGATGGACGTCAGCTCATCAGCGATCGGCTGAACGCGGACGAATGTCAGGCGCTGCCCACGGTGATCCATGTTGATGGCAAGTATCACATGCATTTCTGCTACCGCCATGCCCATGGCTTCAGGAATCAAAGCAGTCGCGCATATCGGATCGGCTACGCCTATTCGACCGATCTCGTCGACTGGATACGCGACGACAGTCTGGCGGGCATCGACGTGTCCGAAGACGGGTGGGATTCGCAAATGCAGTGCTACCCGCATGTGTTCGAGTGTGGGAAGAAGGTCTATTTGCTTTACAACGGAAATGAATTTGGGCGACAGGGCTTCGGACTTGCCGTTCTGGAAAGATAATATGGGAGAAGGTCGACGCCTATGAGCGAACCACGCGACTTCAATCGTGAAATGCAGGAGACCGGTGGGCGGCGCTATGCCTATGGTTTTGATTACGATGTCATGCATGCTTTCATGATTCGTGCATTCGAGCCCTTTTTCAGAGCGGGCAGCGCGCTGGAATTGGGCTGTTTCCAGGGTCGCTTCACCCGACGATTGCTGCCGCATTTCGCAGATCTTACCTGCGTCGAAGCTTCGGATGTCGCACTCGCGCAGGCAGCGCAAATGCTGGACGGCAAGGTCCAGTTCATCCATTCATCATTCGAGGCGGCGAAGCTTTCGCGCCGCTATGACCACGTGATCCTGACGCATGTGCTTGAGCATCTCGACGAACCCGTGACGATTCTGAAGCGGATCAACCAGGAGTGGTTGACCGAGGATGGCCGGTTGTTTCTCGTATGCCCGAACGCGAATGCGCCCTCTCGGCAGATTGCGGTCAAGATGGGTTTGATCACTCACAACAGCGCCGTCACGGCCGCCGAAGCGGAGCACGGGCATCGCCGCACCTACGCGCTCGACACGCTCGAGCGGGACGCCGTGGCCGCGGGTCTCAAGGTGGTGCATCGATCAGGCATTTTCTTCAAGGCCTTGGCCAATTTTCAATGGGATCGATTGCTGCAGACGGACATCGTCTCCGCGGATTATCTCGAAGGATGCTACCAGCTCGGGCAGCAGTACCCCGATTTATGCGCCAGCATCTTCTTGCTGTGTGAACGAGGCAACGACTGAAAAAGACTCGGGCGGAAGTCCGGCGCACCAGCGCATCCACATGTGGCGCAGTGCTCCACGGAGGTGTGCAAGCGCCAATCGCCGCCGCGGCCGCGCTCGCCGAGACGGCGGCCGCTCCGGGCCCGGCGCGGCGCGAGAACTGACCGTACCGCGCGCGGTTTGACCGCACCTAAGCGCGGAACGATAACCGGGCGCGGGACGCCGGGTTTGGAGTAAAATGCTCGCCCCCCGCACAAGGTCGATCGTCCGTTGAAAACCGTCGTTCGCAAGAGCCCCAAGGTGGGCTTCGTGAGTTTGGGCTGCCCGAAGGCTCTGGTGGATTCCGAGCGCATTCTGACCCGCCTGCGCGCCGAGGGCTATGAAGTCGCCGCCACCTACGGCAAGGCCGACCTCGTGATCGTGAATACCTGCGGATTCATCGACGCGGCCGTGGACGAGTCGCTGGAAGCCATCGGGGAGGCCCTGGCGGAAAACGGCAAGGTCATCGTGACGGGCTGCCTCGGCGCCCAGCCCCAGAAGATTCTCGACCGGCATCCGCAGGTCCTGAAGATCACCGGCCCGCAGCGCTACGAAGAGGTCATGGCCTCCGTCCACGAACACCTGCCGCCCGCGCACGAGCCCTTTCTCGATCTCATTCCGGCGCAGGGAGTGAAGCTGACGCCGCGGCATTACGCCTACTTGAAGATCTCCGAGGGCTGCAACCACCGCTGCACCTTCTGCATCATCCCGTCGCTGCGCGGCGATCTCAACAGCCGGCCGATCGGCGAGGTGATGCGCGAAGCCGAGCAATTGGTGCGCGCCGGGGTCAAGGAGATCCTGGTCGTATCGCAGGATACCAGCGCCTACGGATCGGACTTGAGGTACGCGGCGCAGGAATGGCGCGGCGAAGAACGGCGGGCGCATTTTCAGGATCTGGCCGCCGCGCTCGGCGAGCTCGGCGTGTGGATCCGGCTGCATTATGTCTATCCCTATCCGCACGTCGACAAGGTCGTCGAGCTGATGGCCGCCGGGCGCATCCTGCCCTACCTCGACATTCCCTTCCAGCACGCCTCGAAGCGCATCCTGAAGCTCATGAAGCGTCCTGCGGCCGCCGCCGACACCTTGAAGCGCATCTCCGCCTGGCGTGGGCTGGTGCCCGATATCGCGATCCGCAGCACGTTCATCGTCGGCTTTCCGGGAGAAAGCGCCGAGGATTTCGACGAGCTCCTCGAATGGCTGCAGGAGGCGCAGCTGGACCGCGTCGGCTGCTTCGAATACTCGCCGGTGGCGGGCGCCACGGCGAACGATCTGCGTCAGCCGGAGGTTCCGGCGCCGCTCAAGCAGGAGCGCCGGGCGCGATTCATGGAGCTCGCCGCGCGGATCAGCGCCCTGCGCCTGGCCCGCAAGGTGGGCCGGAGCATGCAGGTGCTGGTCGATCGCGTGGAGGACGGCGTCGCCATCGCCCGTTCGAGCAGCGACGCCCCGGAGATCGACGGGTTCGTGCGTATCCGCGGTGCGCACGAGTTGGCCGTCGGCGACTGGGCACAGGTGCGCGTGACCCGGTCCGGCGCCTATGATCTCGAGGCGAGGCTGGAGACACGGGTGCCCGCATAGTTCGAATAACCGGAGATTCAATCGTGGAAATAACTGCAGATCGGGTGGTCACCATCCACTACACGCTCAGGAACGACGACGGTGCCGTGCTCGACAGCTCCGCCGGCGGCGAGCCGCTTGCCTACATCCAGGGCCACGGAAATCTCGTGTCGGGCCTGGAGAAGGCCCTGGAAGGGAAGCAGGGCGGCAACACCCTGGCCGTGGTGGTCGCCCCCGCCGAAGGGTATGGAGCGCGCAACGAGTCGCTGATCCAGCGCGTACCGAAGCGCGCACTGCAGGGCGCCGGCGACATCAAGAAGGGAATGCAGTTCCAGGCCCGGACCGACGACGGCATGCGGTTGTTCACGGTGACCGCCGTGATCGGCGACATGGTGACGCTCGACGGCAACCATCCGCTCGCGGATCAAACCCTGCACTTCGACATCGAGGTCGTCAGTGTCCGCGAAGCGACCACGGAAGAACTGGAGCACGGCCACGTGCACGGGCCCGGCGGCCACCACCACTAGGAGCCTGTCTGAGTAATCTACGTGGCCGCGAGCGCAGCGGCCCCGATCGCTACGATATGTACTTGAACAGCGAGAGGCCCTGCGTGAGCGAGAACGCCTGCATGGCGGCGCTCAGCGTCGTGTTCTGCGAGTCGAGACTCGTGATGGCGCTGGCGTAGTTCAATCCCTGCAGGGAGGCGATGGATTGCTGCAGCTGGGTCTGCTGGCTGGTGGCGACCGACAGCTGGGTGGTGATCGCATTGAGCCGCCCGCCCACGCTTGCCTGCACGGTCGACATCTGGGTCAGCGCCTGGTCGATATCGTTGACCGACCCGGCGAGGGAATTGCTCAGCTGGGTCTGGCCGGCGGGGGAACCGGCCCCCGCCTGCAGCGCCGTGACGAGATTCTGCACCGTGGTGAACAGGCTTTGATCGGTGCTCGGACTCACCGCGAAGGCATCGCCCGTGGCCGGCTGGCCGCTCAAGGTGACCTGCAGACCGTCGAAGGAGATCGCCTGGCCGGAGGTATACGCACCGCTCGTGACGACCGTGTTGGTCGTCGTGTCGGTGACCTGATAGGTGTCGGCCGCCGTGAACAGGATGGAATAGCTGTCGCCCCCATAGCTTGCCGGGTCGCTCACCGTAGTGGCGCCGATGATCCCGGAGCCCGTGTTCGCCGGACTGGCCGAGACGGTGAAGGTGCCGTTGCCGTTCTTGATCTGGTTGAATACCGCGTCGCCGTTGTCGCCCGCCGCAACCGTCTGCCCCGCGGCGATCTGCACCTGGAGTTGGCCTTGGTCGCCGGAGTAGCTCGCGCCCGTTGGCGTCAGGGCGAACGGCTGCGTCGTCGCGTCGAAGCCTGCGAATATGTAATTGCCGTTGCCGTCCTGCGTGTTGGCGAGCGACAGCAGGCTCTGCTGGATCTGCTGCGCCTGCGTGGCGATCGCAGCCAGGTTTTGACTCGATTCCGTGCCCGAATTCGCCTCCAGGGCCAGGTCGCGCAGGCTCTGCAGCTGCGAGGTGACCTGCGCGAGCGCCGTGCCTTCGGTGTTGAGGCTGGTCTGTGCGGCGTTGGCGTTGGCCGAATACTGCTGGCTCTGAGCCAGGACCTGATTGTAATTGTCGACCTCGCCGGCGGCGGCCGGGTCCTCCGCCGGAGTCGTGAAGGCGAGCCCCGAGGAGATCTGGTTCTGCGTGGTCGCGATGTTCGATTCCAGGGCATCCATCTGCGCGATGAACTGGCTCTGTTCCAGGGATTGGGTGACGCGCATGATCCAATATCCTCCTAGCCCGAATTGACGGCCTGCAGAAACGTCGTGAACGTCGAATTGCCGATCTGGAACGCCTGGGCCGAGGCTTGATAGGCCTGCTGCCACTGCACGAGGTTGGCGGCCTCCTCGTTGAGATCCACGCCCGAGATCGACTGGACGTTCGCCGTGGCCTGCGTGTTGACGGCCGTCTGGGCCGTCTGGGCGGTATTGACCTGCTGCGCCTGGCTGCCCACCGAGGTCACCAGGGCGCTGGTCGCGCCGTTGATGCTGACGGTGCCGTTGGACAGCACGCCCAGGGTCTGCTCGGCGGCGCTCGCCAGGGCGTTGCGGTTGTCGCCCGTAGCCCCGGCATTGCTCTGCACGGTGAACTGATCGCCGGCCGCGGGCGTTCCGCTGATCTGCACTTGCCATCCGTTCAGAGTGATGTTGCCGCCCGACGTGTAGGCGTAGCTCCCCGCTCCGTTGATCGAATACGTCGTCGGGCTGGTGAACTGGATGGTCGTGGTCGCCAGCAGGTTCGGATTGGCCGGATCCACGACCGTGCCGCTGCCGATGGTCGCCGACCCCGTGTTGCTGTCCGCCGCCGAGGTTTGGATGGCGCCCGCCGCGGCGATTTGCGACGGATTGGTGAGCGACACGCCGATCGAGCCGGCCGCCGAGGCGGTGGGCTGGATTAGGAATTGGTCGCCGTTGGCCGGCGTGCCGGAAAGCGTGATCGACAGGCCGTCGGCCGTGATCGGACTGGCCGACGAGCCGGTGCCGCTGAAGGGAACTGCCGCACCCGTGGCGGCATTGGTCAGCGAGTAGGCTCCGCCCGTATAGGACAGCAAGTAATCGCTGGAGGTCAGCGCACTCACGCTGGAGATGCCGACGCTGGCGGTGGCTGTCCCGGTATTGTTGCTGGACGCGATCGCCTGGGGCGCGCCGATCGAGAACAGATTCGCCCCAAGCTGGCCGTTGAGATCCATACCCTCGTTCTGCTGCGCGTTGGCGGTGGCGGCGAAGGCGGTGGCGATCTGGCCGATCTGATTGAGCGTCGGGTCGACGGCCTGGGTGCGCGCCGCCAGCAGGCCGCCCAGGTCGCCGGACGTGATCTGCGCGCTGATGGGATTGTTGCCGTTGGTCGCGTTCGACACCTCGAGCTGCGCCGCATTGAACGGGTTCGCCACGGTGGTCAACGGCGTGGCCGATGACTCGAGGACCAGCGGCTGCCCGCTGCCGATGTAGACGTTAATGCTGCCGTCGCTATTGTTCGTGGTCGAGACGCCGACCAGCTGCGAGAGGCTCGACAGCGCCGCGTCGCGCTGGTCCAACAGGGCATTGGGGGCCTGGCCGCCCTGCCCGGCCGATGCGGCCGTTATCTGCTGATTCAAGCTCGCAATCGAGCTCGAGAGCGAATTGATCTGGTTCACGTCCGCCGAGATGCCGCTGTTGATGGACGTGTTCAAGCTCTGCAGCTGACCGCTGGTGGTCTGAAAGCTGGTGGCAACGGCCTGCGCCGCGCTGATCAGCGCCTGGCGGGAGGCGGTCGAGGTCGGGTCGGTCGCCAACGTCGACCAGGCGCTGTAGTAATTTTGCAGCGCCGTGGTCAAGCCGCCGGCCGTGGTGCCGACGATATTGTCGATCTGGTTGGTGTAGCCCTGCAGGGCATTCAACTGGCCGAGCACGCTCTGGGAGGAGATCAGCTGATTGTCGGCGACTTGGTTGACCGCGCGGGCAATGCCCGCAACCTCGACGCCGGAGCCGATCATGAAGCTGCCGTTGGATTGCGGCACCGCATTGGAGAATTCCACGGACTCTTCCGCGTACCAGGGCGTGTTCGCGTTGGCGATGTTGTTGCTGGTGACCTCGATCGCCGTTTGCAGCGCCTGCAGGGACGAGGTCGTGATTCCAAATAGGTCCGACACGATGATTCTCCGGGCTACGCCCCGCTTCGAGATTTACCCACTGCGGAAGGATATCGGCGGGTCCGCCGATTTCTAAAGGACGACACGCTGTTTGCCCAGGGCAAGGCGAAACGTGCTGCTGTTCAAGATGCCTTTTAACTTATTCGCGTATTGCGGATCCGTGGCATAGCCGGACTTGCCGATGGCCTCGACGTAGGTGCGTATGTCGGCGCCGCCCGCCACCGCATCGCGATAGCGCGGGGAGCTGCCCAGGAGGCGCACGAAGTCATGGACGCTTTCCTCGACGGAGCCGTACGCCCGGAACGCGGTGCGCCGGATGGAGGCGACGCCGCCGCTGAACTCGACCGTGTCGGCCGCCACTCGCGCACCGTTCCACTTGTCGTCCGCCTTGATGCCGAACAGGTTCCGGCTCGGCGTGCCGTCGGCGCTGCGCGGCATGCGCTTGCCCCAGTTCGTCTCCAGCGCCGCCTGCGCGAGCATTGCGAACGGGCTCACGCCCAGCGCCTGAGCGGCGCGCTGGATCGCCGGGAACACTTCGCTGACGAATTCGCCGGGATTGGCGGGCGCGGCGACGGCCGCGGCGGCGTCTGCGCCCTCGTCGGGATCGGCAGCCTCGGATCCGGCAGCATCGGCGGCGGAACCCGCCGGACCCGCGCCGGCGCCCGCGGGCACCGCCTGCGCGGCCGCGAGCGAGGAGATCCGTGGGGCCGGCGTCGGCGCCTGCGGCTGGCCCGCGGCGGCCCCCAGCTGGCGGGTCAATTGCGCGCCCAGCCCCATATCCTGGTGCTGGCTCAGCGAGAGCGCGATCTGCTTGTCGAACATGTCCTGGTACATGCTCATCTCGTTGCTGGCGGACTCGTCGACCTCCGCGCTCGCGTCGCGCATGCTCTTGAGCATCATCTGCAGGAACAGCGCGTCGATCTGCTGGGCGACCGCGTGCAGCGCCTGCGGCGAGTTCGGATCCTTCTTGAGCGCCGCGAGGCCGTTGAGATCGGTGTAATTGCCGGCGCCCGCGGCCGTGGACGGCGCAAGCGAGGCGGCGGATTTTGGCGGTATGTTCATGGTCATATCACGATGAGTTCGGCCTGCAGCGCACCGGCCTCGCGCAGCGCCTCCAGGATGGCCACCAGGTCGCCGGGCGCCGCGCCCACTTCGTTGACGGCGCGGACGATTTGCTCCAATTCCACCCCCGGCTTGAACAGGAACATCCGGTTCGAGCCCTGGTCCACCTTGATGGTCGAATTCGTGACAACGGCCGTCTGGCCGACCCGGGCGAACGGCGCCGGCTGACTCACGCTCTGCTCTTCCTTGATGGTGACGGACAGCGAGCCGTGCGACACCGCCGCCGGGCTCACGGTCACGTTGCTGCTGATCACCACGGTGCCGGTGCGCGAATTGATGATGACGCGGGCCGGCGCGCTCGCCGGATCCACCTGGAGATTCTCGATCGTGGACAGAAACGCCACCCGCTCGGTGAGGTCCAGCGGGGCGCGCACGCGTATCGAGGCGCCGTCTATCATGGTCGCGGTGCCCTCGCCCACTCCCTTGTTGACGCTCTCGAGCAGGCGGGTCGCCGTCGTGAAGTCCGGGTTGTTGAGGTTCAGGATGATTGCTTCGCCCTGCGCGAGCTGCGAAGGAACCGCCCGTTCCACGGTGGCGCCGTTCGGGATCCTGCCGGAGCTCGGCACGTTGACGGTCAGCTTCGACCCGTCGTTGGCCTCCGCGCCGAAGCCGCTCACGATCAGGTTTCCCTGGGCGATCGCGTAGATTTGGCCGTCCAGCCCGTGCAGCGCGGTGACGAGCAGGGAGCCGCCGCGCAGGCTCTTGGCGTTCGCGATGGAATTGACCGTGATGTCGATGGTCTGTCCGGGCTTGACGAACGCCGGCAGCACGGCGTGCACCGAGACCGCCGCGACGTTCTTCAGCTGCGGCGTGACGTTCGTCGGCACCGTGACGCCGAGTTGGGCCAGCATGTTCGTCAGCGACTGGATGGTGAACGGCGCCTGACTGGTCTGGTCGCCGGTCCCGTTCAAGCCCACGACCAGGCCGTAGCCCACCAGCTGATTCGTGCGCACCCCCTGCACCTGGGCCATGTCCTTGATGCGCTCCGCCTGCGCAATCGGCACAGCCAGGAGCAGCATCATGAGAGCGAACATTCGGATGAGCATGCGGTACGACTCTGAGGTTAGAACGGAGCGAAGGCGGAATTGAAGAAGCGTGCCAGCCAGCCCATCTGGTTCGAGGCGTTGACCGCCCCCTTGCCCGAGTAGCTGATGTGAGCATCCGCCAGCTTGTCCGAAGTTACCGTGTTGTTGGTCGCAATGTCGGCGGGCCGGATCACGCCGGCGATGTGCACGAACTCGTCGCCCTGATTGAGCTTCAAGGTCTTGTCGCCCTGCACCACCAAGTTGCCGTTGCTTTGGACGTCTACCACGGTCACGGTCAGGCTCCCGGCCAGGCTGTTGCTCTGTGCGCTGGCGCCCTGGCCGGCAAAGCTGTCCGCGCCGGTCAGCGTGGTATCGAAGATGGGCACGCCCTTGGTCGTAATGCTCCTGCCGAGGATCTGGGGCCCGGTGTTCGCGACGGTCGTCGCCTTCGACGTCGTGGTGGTCGCGGTCTTGGATGCATTGGTCGACTCGTTCAGCACGATGGTGAGCACGTCTCCGATGCGGCGCGCCTTCAAGTCGGCGAACAGCTCCATCTGCTGGCCCGCCTGGTATATCGCCCCGTCCGTCCGGGGCGTGGGCGGCGGCAGCTTGCGCGCGACCGTCGCATCGGGCTTCGGGTCCTTCGAGGGGAGCATGCCGCACGCCGCGAGCGACAGGACGGCGAGCGCCGCGCAGGCGAGGCGGGCCGGCCGGGCCGAACCGTGAGCGTCACGCACGCTCGAGGCCACGTTCGCAGCGCGCATCATGACAGGTTGGTCGTCAGATACTGCAGCATCTGGTCCGTGGTGCTGATCGCCTTCGAGTTCATCTCGTAGGCCCGCTGGCATTCGATCATGTTGACGAGCTCCGTGACGGTATTGACGTTGGATGTTTCGAGCGAACCCTGCGATACCGTGCCCATTCCGCTCACGCCCGGATTGCCGGTCTGCGGAGCGCCGCTGGCCGCCGATTCGGACATCAGGTTGTTGCCGTTCGACTGCAGACCCTCGGGATTGATGAAATTCGCCAGCTGCACCTGGCCCACCGTCGTCACCTTTGACGTCCCGGCCGTGGTGATGGACACCGTGCCGTCGGAGCCGATGGTCACCGACTGTGCAGTGATCGGGATGGTGATCGCCGGCGAGATGGGATAGCCGCTGGCCGTCACCACGTTGCCCTGCGAATCCAGGGAGAACGAGCCGTCGCGCGTGTAGGACAGCGAGCCGTCCGGCATCGTGACCTGAAAGAAGCCCGGGCCCGTGATGGACATGTCCAGGTTGCCGCCGGTCTGCAGCACGCTGCCTTGCAGGTAGTTCTTCTCCGTCGCGGCGATCCGCACGCCGGTGCCCAGGGACAGACCGGTGGAGTACTGCGTGTTCTGCGTGCTCTGCGCGCCGACTTGCTGAATGTTCTGGTAGACCAGGTCCTGGAACGCCGCCCGGGAGGCCTTGTAGCCCGTCGTATTGGCGTTGGCCAGGTTGTTGGCGATCACCGACATCTGCGTGTTTTGCGCGTCGAGTCCGGTCTTTGCGGCCCATAATGCGAGATTCATCGTGCGTTCCTCGAGTGTTAACTGCTGGCGAGCATCAGTCGCTCGGCGGCCTGCTCGTTCTGGTCGGTTGAATTGATGCTCTTGATCTGGAATTCATACTGGCGCTGCAGCTCGATCATGTTGACCAGCGACATGGCGGCGTTGACGTTGCTGGCTTCGAGCGCGCCCGAGCTCACCGTTACGGTTTCGTCGGTCGGGGCCTTGCCGCCCGACTTGAGGTACAACAGGCCGTCCGTGCCCTTTTGCAGCGCGGATGTCGGCGGGTTGACCAGCTTGATCCGGTCCACCTGCGACTGCGCCGCCGCGCTCAGGCCGAGCGGGACGATCGACACCGTCCCGTCGCTGCCGATCGTCGTCTGCGTCGCGGGCGGAACCTGCACCGGACCCGTCTCCGACAGGACCTGCAGGCCGGTGGCGGTGACCACCATCCCGTCGGCGGTCATCCGCAGGTCGCCGGCGCGCGTGTAAGCCTCCTTGCCGTTGGCCCCCTGCACGGCGATGAACCCCTTGCCGTTGACGGCGATGTCCAGCGGCCGGTTCGAGCTCTCGAGCGCTCCGCTCGAGAAGTCGATGCCCGCATTGCCGGCCACCGCGTTGACGCGGCTCGCGTAGCCGGGGCCGTAGACCGGCTGGCTCGTGAAGGACACCGCATCGGCGCGAAAGCCGGTGGTGTTCGCATTCGCGATATTGTGGTTGTTGACGGCCTGCGCCTGCATGATCTGCTTGGCGCCGGTCATCGCGACATAGAGTCCTCTGTCCATGATTAGCCGTTCTGAATCGTGCTGATGACCGTCTGGGATTCCTGGTCGGCCGTGGTGATCACCTGCGCGTTCGCGTCAAAGGAGCGCTGCGCCGTGATCATGTTGACCAGTTCCGTGGTCAGATCCACGTTGGAGCTCTCCAGTGCTCCTGACTGGACGCTACCGAACCCCGACGAGGAAGCCGTACCCAATATGGCGTTGCCGGAAGAGAAGGTTTGCGCCCAGCTCGTATTGCCGAGATCCGAGAGTCCCTGCGGATTCGGAAAATTTGCCATCGCGAGCTGCCCCAGTTCGGTCGCGCGCCCGTTGGTGTAGACGGCGGAAACGATCCCCTGCGCATCGATCGCCACCGTGCTGAGCTGCCCGGTCGCATAGCCGTTCTGCGAGACGACATTCACGCCAAAACTCCCGCCGTACTGGGTGGTGTTGCCGAAGTTGAAACTCATGTTCATGGCATTCGCTCCGTCGGGGGGAGTGAAGCCGTTGAAGCTCAGCGCGCCGCCCACGGGCGCCGTAAGCGTGCCCGCGGTGTTGAACGTCAAGGCCTGCGTCCCACCCACCACGGTGCCGTTGACCGTCATATTGACGTCCACGACATCGGGCACGGCGGTCTGGGAGAAATAGAAAGTCGCCGGGTACGAGTTCCCGAGCGAATCGTAGACGGTGGTCGATGTGGAGCTGTTGTAGGTCAGCGAATTGGTCGGATCGAAGGGCGCCACGGTCGGCGGGGTCGCGCCGGCGGGCAGGTTGACGGACACGACGCCCGTCGAAGTCGCGAGCGGCTGGCTCTGCGCCGTCTGCAGATTGAGGTCGCTCAGCGCGCCGGTATTGAAGCCGCCCTGGGCCAGCGGGGGATACACCTGCAGCGCGGAGCCCGAGGGGCTCACCACATCGCCATTGGCGTCGAGAGAGAACTGGCCGTTTCTCGTGTACGAGATTCCGTTGGCGTTCTGCAGGGTGAAGAATCCGTTGCCGCTGATGGCCATATCCAGATCCGAGGATGTGGTGTTGATGTTGCCCTGGGTGAACTGCTGGGCGGTCTGGGCAAGCCTTACACCTTCGCCGATCTCGGACGAATTGAGGTTCGCTCCGCCCGCCGCGTAGACGTCGGCGAACTCGGCCACCGAGCTCTTGAAGCCGATGGTGTCCGCGTTCGCGATGTTGTTCGCCGTCACCTGCAAGTCCGTGCTTGCGGCCGACAGGCCCGACAATGCAATGCTGAAACTCGACATGGATCCACTCCTTAACTAATTTGAAATCTGTAATACGCTGGAGAACGGCACGCTGCCGAGGCCGGCGACGTTCAACATCAATCCGCTCGAGCCCGCTCCCATGGTCACGCTCTCCACCGTGCCGTCGACGTAGGTGGGAACCGCGGTGCCCGAAGCGACGCCGTTCACCGTCGCGCTCAGCGTGTAGGTGCCGGCCGGAGCGGCGCTTCCGCCGGAGGTCTGGCCGTTCCAGGAGAAATTCGCGAGACCGGCCGATTGCGCGCCGAGATCTATCGACTGAACGAGGGCGCCGCTGCTGTTGGTGACGTTGATGGAGACGTCGGAGCTCGTCTGCGGCACCTGCACGGCGCCGTTGACGGTCGCGCCCGCGGCCGCCAGCGTGGCGGACGAACTGCTGACCAGCGCCTGATGGCCGAGAAGGGACGAGGCCTGAAGCGCCTGGCTGCCCACCAGCGAATTCGACAGGTTCGAGAACGACGTGTTGAGCTGGCTGATGCCCTGCACTTCGCTGAGCTGCGCCAGCTGCGTGAGAAACGCGTTGCTGTCGATCGGGCTGGTCGGATCTTGGTTCTTCAGCTGTGCGAGCATCAGCGTCAGGAAATCCGTGTTGCCGAGGCTCACGCCGCCGGTCGCGGATGTCTGCGTGGACGAGGAACTCGTGCCGCTCGACGACGCGCCGCTGGCCGGCGTGGTGCTGGGCGTGGTCGCCGCATGGATGGTGTTCATGATCATGATTGTTCCTGTGTGCCTTTAATGGCCCATCGAAATGGTCTTGAGAAGCAGATCGCGCGCGGTGTTGATGGCGTCGATGTTGGTCGCGAAGGCGCGGTTCGCCGATATCATGTTCGTCATCTCCTCGATCGAGTTGACGTTGGACATATAGACGTATCCGTCCTTGTTCGCGGCCGGGTTCTCCGGCTCGAAGCGCTCGGTGGGCGGCGCCTGGCTCTCCATGATGCCGAGCACGCGCACGCCGGTAGCGGCGTTCTCGTCGGGCAGGCCGAAGTCGGACTGGTCGACCATGGACTGGAATACGGGCTGGCGGGCGCGGTACACCTTGGAGGCGTCGCCGTTCACGCTTTCCGCGTTGGCGAGATTGCTCGCCGTCGTGTTGAGGCGGATCGTTTCCGCGTTGAGGGCGCTGCCGGCCACATTGAATACGCTGAACAATGACACGGGAATCTCTCCTGGCCGGTTACTGGCCGGCGATTGCGAACTGCAACAGCGAAATCTGGTTGTTGATGAAGGTGAGGCTCGCCTGGTAGCGCACGTTGTTCTCGGCGAACGCGGCCTGCTCGACCGGCATCTCGACGGTGTTGCCGTCGAGCGATGCCTGGTACGGAATCCGGTACTTCACGTCTCCCGTGGGCAGACCGTCGTCCTGCATCACGATGTGCGCGGCGTT
Organism: uncultured Gammaproteobacteria bacterium; assembly: GCA_963707765.1. Classification (GTDB taxonomy): domain Bacteria; phylum Pseudomonadota; class Gammaproteobacteria; order Steroidobacterales; family Steroidobacteraceae; genus Bog-1198. Next base: position 1,141,893 of record CAVPQZ010000004.1, read on the forward strand.
GGTCACCGCGACGGGCAGCGGCGCATCGGAGCCGGACTTTCCCAGCACGGCGGCGAAGTCGATGTCGCGCGCCTTATAATTGGGGGTATCGGTGTTCGCGATGTTGGCCGCCAGCACGCTGAGTCTCTGGCCGTGCAGCAGCAGCGCTTGCTCGTGAATTCCGAAAACGTTGTCGAACATGAATGAATCTCCTCGCCTGGAGCCAAAGCAAGAGCCGTGCCATCGTTGAAATTGGCCGTGCGGGGCCTTAAGGAGCCCGTTTCCGGGGCTGCGGGGATTTCAGGGCGCATGGCGGCTGCCGGCGCGGCATGAACTTGCCGCTCCGGCCGGCCGCGCGGCAATGGGCAGCGGCGCCGGCCTCCCCTTCAGGCCCTCAAACGCGCGGCGGGCCGCCGCCGGTCCGTGGCACGGCGCTTGCTTGATGTGCTCTATGTTGCCAAGACCGTCAAAATGGCGTCGCCTGCTGCCCATGGCCTGGCTGGCGGCGATCGGCCTTCCCGCCGGGTTCGCAGCGGAGCCTGCCGCAAGCCCCGCCCTGCAGGACATCGCCGAACTCGAACAAACGGCCCGCGCCGAGGCGCAGCGGGTACTGCCTCCGCTGACCACGACGGAGCGGCTGGTGGTGGGGCCGGTGCAACCGCAGCTGCAATTGGCGCGCTGCGCAAGCCCGATCCGCTCGGCGCGCGCTCCGGGGATTCAAGTGCCCGGCCGGGTGCTGATCGAACTGCGCTGCGAGGGCAGCGCCCCCTGGCACCTGTATGTTCCCGCGCGGGTGGTCGGCACGACCAGCGTGGTCCTCGCCGCCCATGCCATCGTGGCGGGGACCGTCTTGGGTCCGAGCGACTTCAGGATCGAGCAACGGGACGTGCTCGGCCTTCCGCCGGGATACCTGGATGACCCGGGCATTGCGGCGGGACTTACGGCGGCGCGCGCCATCGCCGGCGGCTCCGTGGTGACGAATGTGGAGTTGATGGGGGCTCAAGCGGTGCAGCGCGGCCAAACGGTCACCCTGGTGGCCGAGGCGGGCGGGATCAGCATCAGAATGGCGGGCCGCGCCCTCAGCGACGGGTTCGTCAATCAACGCGTCAAGGTCGAGAATCTGTCCTCCGGAAAGATCGTGGAGGGCATCGCCCGATCCCCTCAGGTGGTGGAAATTATTTTCTGAATGGGCCTAAAGTGATGCGCGTCACAGTCGATACCCTGCGAGGTGAGGATGAAATGACGCGCCGGGCTAAAGTTCGCCGCAAACCGGACGATACAACCCGTAGGGCAGACCTCATGCCCAAGGAGACAGTAAGGTGCCTAACAGAATCAATGGATACAACGCCTCGGAACCGCTCGCGCCCCTGAAGGGATCGAGCACCGGTCCGCAAGCCGTTGACAAGGTTCAGGGAAATGCCGCGGGCACCACCGCCTCGACGGCGGCTTCGGCGGCCGACACCGTCAGCATCACGGGCCCCGCCCTGGCGCTGCAGAAATTGAGCGAGGCCGTTGCCGGTGCCCCGGTGGTCAACACCCAGAAGGTCGCCTCGGTAAAGCAGGCGGTCCAGGGCGGGACCTACAAGGTTGACTCCGGCCGAGTGGCGGACAAGATCCTGCAATTCGAGAACGGGCTCAAACAGTCATGAACAACGAGACCCGTCAGCGCCTTGAATCGGTGCTGGAGCGCGAGATCGAAGCCGCGCGTGACCTGGCCACGGCCTTGGACGCCGAGCGCGCCGCCCTCACGGGTGGTTCACCGGATGCCGTGATGCAACAGGCAGCGCAGAAGACCAAGATCTTCGGCGTCATCGACGCCCTCGAGACGGAGCGGCGCGCGCTGTGCGACGCCAGCAGCATTTCTCTTCCCCGCCTGCAGCGCGGCCGGACGCCGGTGATCTCCGGCGTCTCGGAAACCATTGCCGAACGCTGGCGCTCGCTGCTGGAATTGATCGCCGGCTGCCGGATCGCCAACGAGGTCAACGGCTACATCATCAATGCGCGGCGCAGTCAGCTGAACCAGTTGTTCCAGGCACTGCGCGGCGGAACCCCGACGACCTACGGCCCGCAGGGCAAGCTCTTCAACAAATCCCAACGCGCGTTGGCGCGGGCCTGAATCATGCTAGTACTCAGCCGCCGTGCCGATGAATCGATCGTCATCCAACCCGCCGACGGCGCGGACGGCAAGATGACTCTCGCGGAATTGTTTGCGAACGGACCCATTCAGATCACACTGCTCGGGGGAACCGGGCGCCGCGTGAAGATGGGTATCGAGGCGCCGGAGCAGCTCGCCATCCGGCGCAAAGACGTGGCCTGAGAACCAATTGGCAGCGCCGCAGGGCGCGGCCCCGAGTCGAGCCCGCGCAATGATGTCGCGCCGAAAAATTCCCCGCTCGTCCACCGACGCGCTGCTCGACGAGGCGACGGCGCTGCACCGCGCGGGCGACCTTGCCGCCGCCCGCGGGCTTTACCGGCAAATCCTCGACGACTCGCCGGCTCATGCGCTGGCGCTCTTCCGCAGCGGACTGCTGGAGTTGCAAGACGGCGGCGCGGAGCGCGCACTCGCACTGACCGGACGGGCCGCGGCCATCTCCCCTGAAGATCCGCGCTATCTGATCGGCCTGGGCCAGGCGCTGCAGGCGCTCGGGCGCTTCGCCGACGCCGCGGCGGCGTACCGCCGCGCGACCCTGGCGGATCCACGCAACGCCGATGCGCACTTCGCCCTGGGGCTGTCTCTGCAATCCCAGGGCGATCATGCCGCAGCGTCGGGCGCCTATGAACGCGCCGCCGAAATCGAGCCGGAACACTTCGCCGCGCTGAACAATTTGGGGCTTTGCCGCCAACGATGCGGACGATTCGCCGACGCGGCGGCGGCCTATGGGCGCGCGCTCGAGCTGCGCCCGAGTGAGGCCGGCGCCATGGCCAATCTGGGCACCGCGCTGCAGGCCCTGGGCCGGACCGCGGAGGCGATGGAATTGTTGCGGGCGGCCGTGGAGCGGGCACCCGGCGTCGCCTCGCATGCCGTCAATCTCGGCATCGTTCTGTGCCGTTGCGGCGACCACGCGGCCGCCGAAAGCGTATTGCGCCGCGCGATCGGGGTGGATCCCTCGAACGCGGACGCGCACTTCAACCTCGGCAATGCCGTCCATGGCTTGGGACGCCCGCAGGAAGCAGCCGCGCTCTATCGCTGCGCGGCCGACCTGCGGCCCGGCTATGCCGACGCCTTCGTCAATCTCGGCAACGTGCTCAAGGAAACCGGCGAGGTCCCCGCCGCCGCCGCCGCGTACCAATCGGCGATCCTCGCCCAGCCCGATTGCACGGTGGCAATGAACAACGCCGCCTGCCTGCTGCGCACCCTCGGCCGATTCGACGATGCCGAGGACCTGCTGCGCCGCGCTCTGCGCCTGGAGCCGGACCGCGCCGCGCTGCACGACAATCTGGGCAGCGTGCTGAAGGATGCAGGCGACCTCGATGCGGCCATCGCCTGCTTCCGCCGCTCGCTCGAACTCGACCCCGGAAATGCCGCGACCCACAGCAACCTCGCCTACGCGCGCACCTTTCAGTCGCCGTCCTACGGGCCGATTCTCGACGAATGCCTCGCGTGGAGCGGCCGGTTCGAGCGCGCTCCGCCCCGGGAGTCCCCCGTGCACGACCGCTCGCCGCAGCGGCGGCTGCGCATCGGATATGTCTCTCCGGACTTTCGCGATCACTGCCAGTCGATGTTCACCATTCCCCTGCTGTCCCATCACGACCACGGCGCCTTCGAGATATTCTGCTACGGGAGCGTCGAACGGCCCGACGACCGCACGCGGCGCATCGCCTCGCTGGCGGATGTCTGGCGCGACGTGCGGTACCTGGACGACGGCGCCCTGGCCGAGCGCATCCGCGACGACGGCATCGACATCCTGATCGACCTGACCATGCACATGGCCCGGGGCCGGCCCATGTTATTCGCTCAAAAGCCCGCGCCGGTGCAGGTCGCCTGGCTCGCCTATCCCGGGACCACCGGCCTCGCCGCGATGGATTACCGGATCAGCGACCCGCGCCTCGACCCCGCGGGCAGCGACGTGCATTACACCGAGCGCACGGTCCGCCTTGCGGATTCGTTCTGGTGCTACGACCCGCTGACCTCGGAGCCGCGGGTCAACCCGCTGCCGGCGCTCGAGCGCGGGCACCTGACGTTCGGCTGCCTGAACAACCCCTGCAAGCTCACGGAGGAGACGCTGCGCGCGTGGGGTCCGGTGATGCGGGCCATCCCGGACGCGCGCCTCAAGCTGCTCGCGCCGCCCGGCCGTCATCGCGAACGCATCGCGCAACGCCTCGCGGCGCACGGTATCGCCGGGCACCGCGTGGACTTCATCTCCCACCGCGACCGCGTGGCGTACCTCGCCGGCTATCACGACATCGATCTGGGACTCGACACCTTTCCCTACAACGGCCACACCACCAGTCTGGATGCGTTGTGGATGGGTGTACCCACGCTCACTCTGGTCGGCAATACGTGCGTGGGCCGCGCCGGCTTGAGCCAGTTGTTCCAGCTCGGGCTCACGGAGCTCGCCGTGCTCACCGAGGCGGACTTGGTGCGCGCCGCCGTCGCGCAGAGCCGCGATCTGGCACGGCTCGCGCGGCTGCGTCGGGAATTGCGTGCACGGCTCGAGCGTTCGCCGCTGATGGATGCCGCCCGTTTTGCCCGCCAAATGGAGATCGCGTATCGCACCATGTGGATCGGATATTGCGCGCCGGGTGAGGCGAATACCGGTGCCATAACGCACTGAAAATCGCAACGATTTTCCTTAAGGTCGCCATTCCGGCCCGATCTTTATACATAACACTGCGGCCTCGCACGCAACACTTCGCTAATCACAGCGCGATGTGCATAATGAACGCCTCGCAAATTTCCGACACCGAAGAGGCCGATACCGATGGAGCGTCGCTTGCACACCCGCCACAGAGCGCGAACTACGGTGTACGTCGTCATGTCGGGACGAAAGAGCCGAATCTGCAAGGCCAAGAACTTGAGCGCGAACGGCGTATTCGTGGAGACCGAAAATCTCGGGCTGCGCAAGGGCCAACAGGTTCAGCTCGCGTTCGCCATCAATCTGGGCCTCGTGACCAAGATCCATCGCCGCACCGCGATCGTCGCCCACGTGACTCGCGGCGGCACCGGCCTCATGATGGAGCAATTCGCGGGCCGCTGAAGTCGCCGGGCCGGGCGCAACGCGAGGGTCAGCGAAACAGGCCGCTTATCTGTAGACTCGGGGCCCGATGTCACCCCAAGATCCGGGGCGCGCGCAGGCCATCCAAATCCGCGGCGCGCGCCAGAACAATCTCAAAGGCCTGGACCTCGATCTGCCGCTGAACTCGCTCGTCGTGGTCACGGGCGTCAGCGGATCGGGAAAGTCGTCGCTGGTCTTCGACACCCTGTATGCCGAAGGACAGCGCCGCTACGTCGAGACGTTCTCGCCGTACGCCCGGCAATTCCTCGACCGCATGGACAAGCCGCTCGTGGACCGCATCGATGGCATCCCGCCGTCGATCGCCATCGACCAAACCAATCCCGTCCGAACGTCCCGCTCCACCGTCGGCACGATGACGGAGCTGAACGATCATCTGAAGGTCCTGTTCGCCCGCGCCGCCGTTGCCCACTGCCGGGGCTGCGGCAAGCCGGTGCGCCGCGACACGCCCGGGAGCATCGCGGCCGCGCTGTCGGCGGCATCCGGGCGCGCCGGCGACCCGCGGCTGGTGCTGACCTTCCCGATCACGGTGCCAAAGAATTTCACCGAGCAGGAAGTCGAGGCGTTGCTCACCGCCCAGGGTTACACGCGCATCCACGAGCGGCGCGGCCGCACCCTGCAGGTCGTGCAGGACCGGTTCCGCTGGTCGTCGGTGGACGCGGGCCGGGCGGGGGATGCCATTGAGGCGGCGCTCAAGGTGGGCCAGGGACGGCTGGACGTCTACGCGATCCCCGACTCCGGCGATGCCGCGCCGCCCTGGCGCTTTTCATCCGGACTGCACTGTGCCGACTGCGACATAGCCTACAAGGACCCGAGCCCGAGCACGTTCAGCTTCAATTCGCCCATCGGCGCCTGCGAGACCTGCCGCGGCTTCGGCCGGGTGATCGGCGTCGACTACGATCTCGTCATTCCCGACGCGTCCTTGTCGCTGCGCCAGGGCGCGATCAAGCCCTGGCAGACGCAGTCCTACGAGGAATGCCAGGCCGATCTCATGAAGTTCGCGCGCAAGCGCGCCATCCCGGTCGATACGCCGTGGCGCGAGCTCACGGATGCCGAGCGGCAATGGGTGGTGGAGGGCGAAGGCGCCTGGACCAAGAACGTCTGGTACGGGGTCAAGCGCTTCTTCGCCTGGCTCGAAACCCGCGCCTACAAGATGCACATCCGCGTGCTCCTGTCGCGCTATCGCTCGTACACCGAATGCGCGGAATGCCGCGGATCCCGCCTGAAGCCCGATGCGCTGCTGTGGCGCGTGGGTGAACCCGGACGCAACATCCGCGAGCTGATGCTGCTGCCGATCGACGAATGCCGCGCGTTCTTCGACGCGGTCAAGCTCCCGGCGCCCCTGGACGAAGCCGCCGACCTGCTGCTCCGCGAGATTCGCGCGCGCCTCAAGTACCTCTGCGAGGTCGGCCTCGGCTACCTGAATCTCGACCGCCAATCGCGCAGCCTCTCCGGCGGCGAGGTGCAGCGGATCAACCTGACCACCGCGCTCGGCACCTCGCTCGTGAACACGTTGTTCGTGCTCGACGAGCCGTCCATCGGCCTGCATCCGCGGGATGTCGGCCGGATCGTCGGCGTGATGCGGCGGCTGCGCGATGCCGGCAATACCCTGGTCGTCGTCGAACACGATCCGAAGGTCATGCAGGCCGCCGACCTGCTGCTCGACATCGGTCCCGGGCCCGGCGAGCACGGAGGGGACATCGTGTTCTACGGCAATTTGCCCGAATTCGCGCGCACGGCGAAATCACTCACCGCGGACTACCTGTTTCAACGCCGGCGGGTGGAGGCGCCGCGCGCCCCGGCGGCCGGGAGCGGCCACGGCGCGCTGCGGATCGAGGGCGCGGCCGAGCACAATCTCAAGGACATCGACGTCGAGATACCGCTGCGGCGGCTGGTCTGCATCACCGGCGTGAGCGGTTCGGGCAAGTCCACGCTGGTGCACGACGTGCTGCTGCCCGCGCTGCTGCGCGCCAAGGGCAAGCCGACCGAGACGCCCGGCCGGCACCGGGCCCTCCACGGCGCCGAGCTGATCGGCGATGTGGTCATGGTCGACCAGAGCCGCATCGGCCGCACCACGAGATCCAATCCCGCAAGCTACGTCGGCGCCTTCGACGCCATTCGCGCGCTGTTCGCGAATCTCCCGGCGGCGCGCGAGCGCAAATACACCGCGGGCACCTTCAGCTTCAACGCCGGCAACGGCCGCTGTCCGGCCTGCGGCGGCAACGGCTTCGAGCACGTCGAGATGCAGTTTCTGTCCGACGTTTACCTGCGGTGCCCCGACTGCGACGGGCGCCGGTACCGGGCGGAGATCCTCGAGTGCAGGCTGTCGCGCGGCGGCTCGCCGCCCAAGAGCATCGCGGACGTGCTCGACCTCACTGTGTCGGAAGCGCTGAAATTCTTTGCGAACGACCCGCAAGTGTGCGACCGCCTGGGCCCCCTGGCCGAGGTGGGCTTGGATTATCTGCGCCTCGGCCAGCCCGTGCCGACGCTGTCGGGCGGCGAGGCGCAGCGCCTCAAGCTCGCCGGACACCTTGCCGAGAACGCCGTGCGCGAGCGCGCCGGCTCGTTGTTCCTCTTCGACGAGCCGACCACCGGGCTGCATTTCGACGATGTCGCGAAGCTTCTGGGCGCCTTCCGGCGTCTGCTCGGCGCCGGCCACTCGCTGCTGGTGATCGAGCACAATCTCGACGTGGTCCGCGCCGCCGACTGGGTCATCGATCTCGGCCCCGAGGGCGGCGACGCCGGCGGGCGCCTCGTGTGTGCCGGCACGCCGGAAGAAATCGAGCGCGTCGCGGTCTCGCACACGGGGCGCGCGCTGCACGAGGTCGCGCACGCGGCCGCGCTCCCCGGGGAGGTGCGGGATGCGCAGGCCCCCTATCACCGGATCCCGCCCCCGACGGCCATCAGCATTCACGGCGCGCGCGAGCACAATCTCAAGGACGTCGACGTCGACCTCGGCCTCAATCGCTTCACGGTCATCACGGGCGTGTCCGGAAGCGGCAAGAGCACCCTGGCCTTCGACATCCTGTTCGCCGAGGGACAGCGGCGCTATCTCGAATCGCTCAACGCCTACGCGCGCCAGTTCGTGCAGCCGGCGGCGCGGCCCGACGTCGATGCGATATTCGGCATTCCGCCGACCGTCGCCATCGAACAGCGCACCAGCCGCGGCGGCCACAAGAGCACGGTCGCCACCCTGACCGAGATCTATCATTTCCTGCGGCTCCTGTACGTGAAGCTCGGGGTACAGCATTGCCCCGCGTGCAACGCGGCGATCGAACCGCAGTCCGCCGACGCGATCGCGGCACGCGTGCTGCGCGATTATCGGGGCAAGACCGTCACCGTTCTCGCCCCGCTCGATCGTCGCGCGCAAGGGGCTCTACACCGCGCTCGCGAAATGGGCGCGCGGCAAGGGTTACGCCGAACTGCGCGTCGACGGGTCGATGCGGCCCACGACCAAGTGGCCGCGTCTCGACCGCTTCGTCGAGCACGACATCGAGCTGCCGGTGGCCGTGGTGGCGGTCGGCGCCGCGCGCGAGGCGGAACTGCGCCGCGCGCTCGGCGAGGGCCTCGAGCACGGGCGCGGGGTGGTCCATATCCTGGGCGCCGGCGGGACCGCCGTATTCTCGAGCAAGCGCGCCTGCCCCTCCTGCGGCACGGGCTTTCCCGAGCTCGATCCGCGGCTGTTCTCGTTCAATTCGCGGCACGGCTGGTGCACGACCTGCTTCGGCACCGGACTTGCAATGGCGGACTTCGACGCGGAGCAAACCGGCGAGGAATCGAAGTGGCTGGATCCCGGGGACGGCGCCTCGGCCGCCTGTCCGGATTGCGCAGGCGAGCGCTTGAACCCGGTGGCACGGCACGTCCTGTTTCGCGGCATGTCGATCGCCGCATTGAGCGCCCTGCCGGTCCAGGAATTCGAGTCCGCGCTGTCGAAGATCAAGCTGGCCGGGCGTGAGCGCGAGATCGCGCGCGACCTGATTGCGGAGCTCGGCAGCCGCACGGCCTTCCTGCGCGACGTCGGGCTCGGCTACCTGCAGCTGGACCGCGCCGCGCCGACGCTCTCCGGCGGCGAGGCACAGCGCATACGTCTGGCCGCGCAGCTCGGCTCGAACCTTCAAGGCGTGTGCTACGTGCTGGACGAGCCGACCATCGGCCTGCATCCGCGCGACAATGCCGCGCTGCTGAACACGCTCGAGCGGCTGCGCTCCAAGGGCAATACCCTGGTGGTGGTCGAGCACGACGAGGACACGATTCGCCGCGCGGACCATGTCATCGATCTCGGCCCGGGAGCCGGAACGCGCGGCGGCCGGGTCGTCGCCGAGGGCACCGCCGCCGAGCTCGCGCGCCTCGGCAGTTCTCCGACCGGACGCTGTCTGGCATTGCCCTACCGGCACTCGAGATCGCGCCGGCGTCCGATCGACCGCGCCACGCCGTCGATACGCGTGGAGGGCGCCACATTGCACAATCTGCGGTCGGTGAACGCGCGCATCCCGCTCGGGAGGCTCTGCGTCGTCACTGGCGTATCCGGGTCCGGGAAATCGTCCCTCGCGCGAGACGTGCTGCTCGGCAATCTCAAGCGGGCGCTCTCCAAGACCTCGGAACGCGCGCCGCGGACCGCGGCCGCGCCGCTGGGCTGCGCGTCCATCGACGGCTGGCAATCGGTCAGCCGCGTGCTCGAGGTGGACCAGACGCCGATCGGCAGGACTCCGCGCTCCTGCCCGGCGACCTACATCGGTTTTTGGGATGCGATCCGCCGCCTGTATGCGGAGACCGCGGACGCGCGCATCCGCGGATTCACGGCGGCCCGGTTTTCGTTCAACACCGCGGGCGGCCGGTGCGAGGCCTGCGAGGGCCAGGGAATGCAGCGCATCGAAATGAGCTTCCTGCCGGACGTGCAGGTGCTGTGCGATGTCTGCGGCGGGCGGCGCTTCAACCAGGAGACCCTGTCCATCCTGTTCAAGGGGCGGAGCATCGGCGAGACGCTTGCGATGAGCATCGAAGAAGCGGTCGAGTTCTTTGCCGCCCACCCGCGGGTGCGGCATCCGCTTGATCTGCTGACCGATGTCGGCCTCGGGTATTTGAGCCTCGGGCAGCCCAGCCCGACGCTCTCCGGCGGCGAGAGCCAGCGGATCAAGCTGGTCGCCGAGCTCGCCAAGGTGCGCACGGACCAACTCGGCATCGACGAGGCGCGCCGCGGCCGCATGCACACGCTCTATGTGCTGGACGAGCCCACGGTGGGATTGCACATGGCGGACGTGGAGAAGCTCGTCAAGGTGCTGCAGCGGCTGGTGGACGCCGGCAACAGCGTCGTCGTCGTCGAGCACAATCTCGACATCATGGCCGAAGCGGACTGGATCATCGACCTCGGGCCCGAGGGCGGCGCGGACGGAGGCCACATCGTCGCCCAGGGCCCGCCCGAGCAGATCGCGCGGACGCCGAAGAAGAGCCACACCGCACGCATTCTGGGCGCATTCCTCGCGGAGCGCGGCACCGATTGAGCCGGGTGCGCCTGGCCGCCCGCCATGATTCGTCATGATCGCGCCAGGATTGTTCCCGGCGCCGCCCGAATGGCGCACTGGCGCCGGCAGCCGCCCTGGTACGCTTCCCGCCGATCGCAACAAAACGGGGAGTCATCTTGTCCACCTCCACGACGAGCGCATTGGCCCGGGCGGCGGCCGCCTCTTGGCGCGGCTGGCGCCGGCTGATTCAGGCGCTGCTCGGCGCCTGGGAGTGGGAAGCGCCTCCGTGGAGCCGCTGGCTCGGCGGACATCTGGCCCGCGCGGCGGGCGGGGTCGCCGGCGGATCCAGGCGCCATCCCATCGCGGCCGGCGCGATCTCGGCCGCGGCTCTCGCGCTTGCCGCCGGTGCCCTGACCACGTGGCACTGGTATCAGCATAGGCCGAAGCCGGAACTCGCGGCGTTCCGCGTCACGGCGCCTGGTCGCACCCGCATCGAGGACGAGAAGGCCAGGCCCGATCCGCTGGTGGTCCGATTCGATCGGTCGGCCGCCGCGCTGGCGGCCGCCGGCAAGGAGCTCGCGTCGGGCATCCGGTTCGACCCGCAACTCGCCGGCACCTGGCGCTGGGTGGACGATCGGGTGCTGGAATTCCGGGTGCAGGACGACTGGCCCGTCGGGCAGAGTTACCGCGTGACGTTCGAACGCTCGATGTTCGGGCCGCAAACCCGTCTCGCTGAGTATGGATTCAATTTCTCGACCGCCCCCTTCACGGTCCGAATCCAGAACGCCGAGCTCTACCAGGATCCCGTCGATCCCGGCGTCAAGAAGGCCGTGTTCGACGTCCGCTTCAGTCATCCCGTGAATGCGGCGGATTTCGAGCGCCGCGTCGAGCTGCAGCTCGCCGGCCAGGCTCGGGGTGTTCTCGGCGTGGGCCGGGAAACCACGGATTTCACGGTGGTCTACGACAAGTGGCGGTTGAATGCCTCGATCCATTCCGCCGCCCTGCCCATTCCCAAGGACCCCACCGAGCTGCAACTGCACATCGGCCCCGGCCTGCGCCCCGCTCGCGGCGGCAACACGAACGATGCGCCGATCTCGGCCGCGGTCCGCGTGCCCGGCCTCTACAGCCTGTCCGTCACCGGGGTTGCGCCGCTGGTCGTCGACGACGAGCGCAGCGAACCCCGGCAAGTCCTGATGCTGACCTTGTCGGCGGACAGCGGCGAGCGGGACGTGGCGGCCGCCGTGAAGGCCTGGGTCCTGCCCAAGGTGCGGCCGGCGCAGGGAATCTCGCCGGCGGCGGGCCGGGAGGACAAGCCCTACGATTGGTACGGCGTGGCGGAGGTGACCGACGAGGTACTGAAGCTGTCCGAAGTCCTGCCGCTCGAGCCCATCCCCAGTGAGCGCGAGTACGTCGAAGACCACGGCTTGCGCTATTCGGCCGACGTCGGCCGCTACGTCTACGTCCAGGTCGAGAAGAATCTGCGCTCCTTCGGCGGCTACCTCTCGCCGTCCACTGAACGCTTCATCGTGCGCGTGCCGCCCTACCCGCCGCAGCTCAAGATCCTCTCACAGGGTTCTCTGCTGGCCCTGTCGGGCGAACGCAAGGTCGTCGCGCTGGTACGGGATCTGCCGGGCGTGCGCATCGACATCGGGCGCGTTCTACCGGATCAGCTCCAACATCTCGTATCCCAATCCGAGGGCAGCTTCTCGAACCCGGTGTTCAACGGCAACTTCGGGCCGGACAACCTGGTGGAACGGTTCGAACGCAAAGTCGCGCTCGGCACGGTGCCGCGAGGACGTGCGCACTACGAGCCCATCGATTTGGGCACCTATCTCAAGGCCAACGGCGAGGAGAAGCGCGGATTGTTCCTGCTCACGGTCCGCGGCTACGACCCGGCCGCCGAGGCCGGACGGCGCCGCGACGAGGCGCGCGCGCGCGATGCACAGGGGCAACCCCACGCCGGCTCGAGCGACGCGCCGCAGGCGGACGCTGAGCCCGCGCCCGAGGAAGGGGACTCCACCCAATCCGGCGAAGCACCGGACGCCGGCGCTCTGGTGGATCAGCGCCTGGTGCTCGTCACGGACCTCGGGCTTCTGGCCAAGAAATCCGCCGATGGAACCCTCGACGTGTTCGTGCAGTCCATTCAATCCGGCCAGCCGGTGACGGGAGTGGCCGTGGAGATCGTCGCGAAGAACGGGACCACGCTCATTTCCCAGGCCACCGACGCCAATGGACGCGCGCATTTCGGCAGCCTCGCGGGGCTCGCCCGCGAACGCGCGCCCCTCTACATTCAGGCGCGCAAAGGCGGGGACCTGAGCTTCCTGCCGCTGAACCGGGCCGATCGCACCCTCGACTATTCCCGATTCGACGTGGGCGGCATCCGCAATGCGCGCAGTGTCAACGAGATCGGCGCGTACCTCTTCTCCGATCGGGGCGTGTACCGCCCCGGCGAGACCATCCACGTGGGCATGATCGTCAAGACCGCCGACTGGTCCCGGGACCTCGCCGGCATTCCTTTGGAATATGCGGTGTTCGATGCGCGCGGACTTAACGTCAAGCGTGAGCGCTTCAAGTTGCCGGCGGGCGGATTCGCGGAACTCGACTGTGCGACCGCGGCCACGGCGCCCGCCGGAACCTACACGGTCAATCTCTTCATCGTGAAGGACGGTGCGCCCGAGGGCCTGGTGGGGACGACCGCGGTCCGCGTGCAGGAATTCGAGCCCGACCGCATGAAGGTGTCCGCGCACCTGAGCGCCGAAAGCGCCGATGGCTGGGTCAACCCGAGGGAACTGAAGGCTCTCGTCAACGTGCAGAACCTCTTCGGCACTCCGGCGGAGCACCGCCGCGTCGAGGCCTCGCTCACGCTGTCGCCGGCCTACCCCGCGTTCCGCGCCTTCCCCGACTACCGCTTCTACGATCCGCAGCGCGCCAAAGAGGGCTACACGGAGAAGTTGAACGAGGCGGCCACCGACGCGCTGGGCAATGCCTCGTTCGATCTGGGCCTGCAGAAATACGCCGGAGCCACCTATCGCGTTCACGTGCTTGCGCGCGCCTTCGAGCCCGAAGGCGGCCGCTCGGTCGCCGCCGATGCCGCCGTCCTGGTTTCGGAGCTGCCTTTCCTGGTCGGGTTCAAGACGGACGGCGAATTGAGCTTCGTGCCACGGGGATCGTCGCGCCTGGTTTCCTTGATCGCCATCGATCCTTCGGGCAGGCAGTCCGCGGCGACCGGCCTGCGGGTCGTGCACCTCGAAACCCATTACGCATCGGTCCTGGTCAAGCAGAACAACGGAACCTACAAGTACGAGTCGCGGAAGAAGGAAACGACCCTTGCCGACGAGCCGTTCGCGCTCGGCGCGGGCGGAGCCGAGCTTTCCCTTGCCACCGGCGCACCGGGATCGTTCGCATACTCCCTGCGCAACGCATCCGGGCTGGAGATGAACCGCGTCGAATACACGGTCGCGGGACAGGGCAACGTGACGCGCTCCCTGGACCGCAATGCCGAGCTTGAGATAACGCTCGACAAGAAGGACTATGCGCCGGGCGAGGACATCGAGCTCAGCATCAAGGCGCCTTACACCGGCGCGGGCCTCATCACCATCGAACGCGACCATGTATACGCGGCTCAGTGGTTCAAGGCGGAGACCACCGCCTCGGTGCAGCGCATCCGGGTACCCGCAGACTTCGAGGGGAACGGTTATGTGAGCGTGCAGTTCATCCGCGACCCATCCTCGGATGAGATTTTCACCAGCCCCTTGAGCTTCGGCATCGCGCCGTTCGTGACCCGCCTCGCCGGACGGACCAACGCGCTGTCCTTGCAGGCGCCTGCCCGGGTCAAGCCCGGCGACGTGCTGCACATCAGCCTCGAGGCGTCGCACGCCTCGCGCGCCGTCGTCTTCGCCGTCGACGAGGGCATCCTGCAGGTCGCGCGTTATCAGGCGCCCGACCCGCTCGGAGAGTTCTTCAAGAAACGAGCCCTCGAGGTCGGCACCGCGCAAATCCTCGATCTCATTCTCCCGGAATTCAAGCAGGTGCTGGCCGCCGCTGCGCCGGGCGGTGATGCGGATGCCGCGCTGCGCCGCAATCTCAACCCCTTCAAGAGAAAGCGCGACAAGCCCGCCGTGTTTTGGTCCGGCATCGTGGACGTCGCGCGCGCTCGCGGGTTCGATTGGACCGTTCCGGACAGCTTCAACGGCGCCGTGAAGATCTTCGCGGTGAGCGTCGACTCGGCATCCATCGGCGTCGCGCAGGCCGAAACCCTGGTGCGCGGCGACTTCGTACTCACCCCGAACATGCCGGTGGCCGTGGCGCCGGGCGATGAGTTCGAGGTGAGCGTCGGCGTCTCGAACGGCATCGCGGGGTCCGGCGCCGCCGAAGTGACCGTCGGCGCCGCGCTGCCGGCGGCCCTCGAGGCCGTGGGACCCGCGATGAGGACTTTGCGCATCGATTCCATGCACGAGGGCGTCGCCGTATTCCGTTTCCGCGCCCTGCCGCAGTTGGGCTCGGCGTCCGTCACCTTCAGCGCTTCCTGGCAGGGCCACGAGGCGCATCTGGCGAACTCGGTAAGCGTGCGACCGGCCTCACCCTACCTCTCCGAGATCACGGCCGGCTATTTCGGCCCGTCCACCGACATCGCCATTCCCCGGGTTCTGTATCCCGACTTTCGCAAGCTCAAGCTGGCCGTCTCGTCGCTGCCGCTGGTGATGGTCGGAAGCCTGGCGGACTATCTCGACGACTATCCGCATCTTTGCACCGAGCAGCTGGTCAGCCGCGGGCTTACCGCGCTCATCAGGAGCCGTCTTCCCGAGCTCACGGAGCCGGGTGCGCCGGAGCGCGATTCCGCCGCGGCAGCCGCCGCCCTGATCGCCGTCTTGAGAACCCGCCAGAACGCCGAGGGCGGTTTCGGGCTGTGGGCGGCCTCCGTGAATTCCGACGAGTTCGCCTCCGTCTACGCCGTGCACTGGCTCATCGAAGCGCACGAGCAGGGAGCCGCCGTTCCGCAGGATATGCTGCAATCCGCCCTCGTGTGGCTGCAGCGCTACGCCGCGAGTCCGGTGCGCGACGAGGGATCGGGTCTGTGGGGCCTGCGCAACCGCGCCTATGCCGCCTATCTGCTGACGCGGCGCGGTGCGGTGGTGACGCCGATATTGGCCAGCCTGCGCGAGACGCTGGACGCCCGTTACCCCAAGGCGTGGAAGGGCGACGCAGCGGCCGCGTACCTCGCCGCCGCCTACCAATTGCAGAAGCAGGAGCGGGAGGCCGGCGCGCTCATCGATCCGTTGGCGGCGGCCTTGAGCCACGGCGACGCCGCGCGCGCCGGGCCGTACGGCAACTTCGATGATTCGGCCCACGATGCGCAAGTCCTGTACCTGGTGTCGCGGCACTTCCCGGCGCGGGCCCGCGCGCTGCCGCCGGAGGCGCTGCAGGCACTGCTCGCGCCCTTGAGCCGCGGCGACTACAACACGCTGTCGTCGGCCTACCTGGCGTTGGCGCTCGACGCCTATGCGGCGAGCCTTCCCGGCGCGCCCGGTAAATTCACGGCCACGGAAACCCGGTCCCGGCCGGCGGGCGGCCCGAATCCGAAGCCCGGCGAGCGCGAGGCGCCGCTCGACTTGAGCGGCCATCTGATCCTGCGTGCGACCTATGACGGATCGGCGCGCCGGCTGCACGTGGACAACGCCACCGGCATGACGGGCTTCTATGCCGTGACCAACGCGGGCTTCGATACCGCCCCGCCGCAGACCGCGCTCAGCCAGGGAATAGAAATTCTGCGGGAGTATCTGGATGCCGAGGGGCGGACCGTGACGTCGGTGAAAACCGGCGATGAGATCACCGTGCGCCTGCGCCTGCGTTCCATCGACGCCCCGCACATTCCCGACGTCGCGGTGACCGACATGCTGCCCGGCGGGTTCGAGCCCGTGCTTCAGCAAGGGCCTACGGCCGGCTGGCGGCCCGACTTCGTGGACGTGCGCGAGGATCGCGTGGTGATCTATGGAAGCCTCTCCAAGGACCTGTCGGAAATCACCTATCGGATCAGGGCGACCAACGCCGGCGCCTTTCTCGTGCCCCCGGGTTATGCCGAGTCCATGTACGACCGCAAGCTGCGCGCACGCACGCTGCCCGGCCGCATCACCGTCGCGCAGCCGGCGACCCCGTAACCGGCGATGGCGGGCTTCACGATAACCCGCCGTTTCCGCCGAAGCCTCGGCGCCGCCGGCATGGTCGTGGCGGCTCTCGCCGGATCCCTGTGTCTGGTGCGCGCCTGGCCCCGGCCCCCGCTCGGCGCGGGCATCCCGACGTCGACGGCCATCAGCGCGCAAGGCGGAGAGCTGCTGCGCCTGACGCTGGCCTCCGATGGTCAATACCGGCTCTGGGTTCCGCTCGACGAGATGCCGCCGCGTCTCAAATCCGCGGTCCTGCTGTACGAGGACCGGTGGTTCTTTCGTCATCCCGGCGTCAATCCCCCGGCGTTGGCGCGCGCGGCGCTCCACGACTTGCGCGGGGGGCGGCGTCTCGGCGCGTCGACCATCACCATGCAGCTCGCACGGCGGCTGTACGGCATCGACACCCGCACCCTCGCCGGCAAATTGCGGCAAATCGTGTATTCACTGTGGATCGAGGCACGGTACGGCAAGCGGGCCATTCTCGAGGCCTATCTCAATCTCGCCCCGTACGGAGGCAACGTCGAAGGCGCGGGCGCGGCGAGCCTGGTGTACTTTGGCCGTCCGTTGCCGGAGTTGTCGGTGCCGGAACTGTTCACGTTGGCGGTAATCCCGCAGAACCCGCGCGGCCGCCGGCCCGACTCCGCGTCGCTTCCCGGAGTCGCCGCACCCACCGAAGCCGCCGCACTCACCGGAGTCGCCGAACCCACCGGAGCCGCTGCGCCCATCGGAGCCGCGGCGCCGATCGGGACGGAGCCGCTCCCCGGAGCGGCCGGGCGCGCCGGTTCGCGGCTCGACGAGGCGCGGCGCCGCCTGTGGACTGAGTGGCTGCGAACTCATTCCGCCGACGCCCGATTCTCCGGCGACATGACGGCCCCCGTGCAGGCCAGGAGCCCCGACAAGCTGCCCTTCCTGGCGCCGCACTTCACCGACGCGGTGCTGCGCGAGACCGGCGGAACTGTGCGCGCGACGCTGGATATTCGCAGGCAAGGCGCCGTGGAGCGCATCCTTCGAGGCTATGTGGCCGAGCAATCGGCGCTCGGCATTCGCAATGCCGCGGCGCTGCTGCTCGAGGTGAGCGATGGAACCGCGATGGTTCGCGCCTACGTGGGTTCCGCGGACTATCGGAATGCCGCGATCGGCGGTCAAGTCAACGCGGTCACCGCCAAGCGCTCGCCGGGATCCACCCTGAAGCCCTTCGTCTATGCCCTGGCGCTGGACCAGGGGCTCCTGCATCCGCGAAGCATTTTGAAGGACGCCCCATCCTCGTTCGGTCCCTTCAGTCCGGAGAATTTCGACGGTCGGTTCTTCGGTCCGATAGCGGCCGAGGACGCCCTCATCCGCAGCCGGAACGTGCCGGCGGTGGCGGTCGCGAGTCAGCTCGGCCACCCGAATCTCTACGATTTCCTGAAGGCATCGGGGGTGTCGCGCCTGATGAGCGAGCGCCACTACGGGCTGGCCCTCACACTGGGCGGCGGCGACGTCTCCATGGAGGAGCTGGGGCGCATGTACGCCGTTCTCTTGAACGGCGGGCGCGTTCCGGCCGTTCGCTCGTGGGCCGACCCCAAGCCCGGCCCCCAGGGGTCCGCGGCGCCGAGGGGCCCCCGGGCGGCCTCGCCTCCCGGGGAACGGCTGCTCTCTGCCGAGGCGAGTTTCATTGCCCTCGACATGCTCGACAAGAACCCCCGCCCGGACACGGGCCAGCCCGCATCGCCGCCGGTGGCCTGGAAGACGGGCACGTCCTGGGGGTTTCACGATGCGTGGTCCGTGGGAATATTCGGGCGGTACGTGCTCGTGGTGTGGATCGGCAACTTCGACAATACCGGCAATCCCGCGTTCGTCGGCGTGCAGGCCGCGGCGCCGCTCTTCTTCCGCATCGTCGATGCGCTCCGCAACCAGGGCCTCGATTCGGGGAGCGAGCCCCGGCAGGCGCCGCACCGCGTCGCGCGCGTCGAGGTGTGCGCCGCCAGCGGCGACCTGCCGAATGCCGACTGTCCGCAAACCGTCGACACGTGGTACATCCCGGGCAAGTCGCCCATCCGGATATCCGATCTGCATCGGCGCATCTACATCGACGCCGTCGGAAACCGCGCATGCGGGCCCGGGCCGGGGGTCCATGAGGAGGTGTACGAGTTCTGGACCTCGGACATGTTGCGGCTATTCCGCGAGGCCGGCATGCCGCGCCGGATCCCGCCCCCGGCCGCCGCCTGTTCCGAAGCATCGGCCGGGGAGCGCGATGCGCCGCAAATCGTCGCTCCGCTCCGGGGCGTGGTTTACACGTTGCGCCTTGGAAACCCGCAGCCGCTCACCTTGAGCGCCAACGTGAGCGCACAAGCGCAGATGACCTACTGGTTTGCGGGGAAGACCTACCTGGGCCGGGCGGAGCGCGGCGAAAGCCTGTCGTGGCTGCCCACCGCGGCGGGACATTATTCGTTGCGCGCGGTCGACGATGCGGGCGCGGCCGACTCGCGCGACGTGGACGTCGAGTTCCTGCCCTGAGCGGGAAATGGAACTCGGCAGGCGGAATCCGGCAATATAGAGTTTTGACGGCTCTCCGCGACGCAAGATGCACCCGACCCTCGGCACATTCCTCCAGGCAGCGGGGCTCGCTTTCGTGAGCGTCGTGATGATCCTGTGCTCCCTTTGGGGCGCGCTGGCGCTCTGGTTTCGGATCTCCGAGAACAAGGTCCTCAAGGCATTGAGCGCGGTTGCGTGGGCCGCATTCGGCGCGGGCGCGGTGCTCGCGGCGTGGCGCGGGCGCGCTGCAGCCGGCGTGACGGCGGAAGCGATGGCCATGGCCGTCCTGTTGACGTGGTGGCTGCGGCTGCGGCCGACGCACGATGCGGAATGGGCCGACGAGCTGGCGCAAATGACCACCGGCGTCGTCGACGGCAATCGGGTCACGATCCATAACGTCCGCAACTTCGAATGGCGCACGGCTGCCGACTACACGCCAGCTTGGGAAACCCGGACTTACGATCTGGACGCCCTGCAGTCCGTCGACATGATCATGTCGTACTGGCGCGGCCCGGCCATCGCGCACATGGTCATCTCGTTCGGCTTCCGCGACGGCTCCCAGATCGCGTTCTCGGTGGAGATCCGGCGCAAGAAGAACCAGGAGTTCTCCGAGATCGGAGGCTTTTTCAAGGAATTCGAGCTCGGCATCATCGCGGCCGACGAGCGCGACGTCATCCGGCTGCGGACCAACGTGCGCGGCGAGCGAGTCCATCTCTACCGGCTGCAGATTTCTCCCGAGGCGAAGCGTTCGCTGTTCCTGGGCTACGTGGGCGAGGCCAACGCGCTCGCCGCGAGGCCCCGCTTCTACAACACCATCACCGTGAACTGCACGACGCTGGTGTATCAGATGATGCAGCGGATCGTCGGCCGCCTGCCGCTGAGCTATCGGCTGCTCTTTTCCGGCTACATGCCCGAATACGTGTACCGCGTCGGCGGGCTCGATAGCCGCCTTGCGCTCGAGGAACTGCGCGAGCGCGGCTACATCAGCGAGCGCGCCAGACAATGCCCGCGGCCGCAGGACTTCTCCCGGACGATCCGGGAGGGCATGGGCTGAGGTTCCCCGATCCGCGATCTCCTTCGTGCGGCGCACCATGCGCGCGAGCCGTGAATTGGCCGGCACGGCTCGCCCGCACGGTGCCGATGGGGTCGCGCGAGCTGAATTGACGGGTGGCGCGAAGCGGACTAGGGTTGAATGGTCCCATCGTGGACCGGAGGCGACCATGCACAACATTTCTCGGCTTGCAGCAGTTTGGCTCGCCATCGTTGGCTTCGCCGCGAGCGCGGCCGTGGCCGCACCCGCCGGCGGCAGCTCGAGCACCGCCCCGGCGAGCGCCGGCGGAGCGCATGGGATCTCCGGCGGCATGGGACACGTCGGCGTGTCCGGCGTGATGTCGGGCGGCTCCCGCCTTGGCGGGTCCGCGGTGACGCGGTTGACCGTGGCCGGCCGGCCGGCCGCCGTCGCCACGTTCAAGTTGCCCAAGCCTTTGACGGCGGCGGACCGGAAGCGCATCCGGGAATCCGGCTACACGGCCTACGACGTGCCCGGCCAGACCTATTACTGCCGCGACGAGGTCGACCCGGCGACGCACCGCATGCACTGTTTCACCGTGCTGTCCTCGCTCCGACGCTGAACTCGCTAAGCGCGCCCCATCGCCTCATCGTAGAAGTCATCCAAGGCACGCGATCACCGGATCGTGCAACGACCGGGGGCCAAAGCTCGCGGAACGTGCGGCCCAATCGCTGGGGCAATGGAATCGATTGGACTACTCGCTCCGGAATTACAGCGCCCGACCGATGCGAACGGCGCTGCACCCGCTAATGCAACCTCAAAATCTGTGACAGCATGAATACACCGACCGCAGCCCTCCCCGCAGACGCCGATTCCACCGAACCTGCGCGAATGCGCCGGGTGTTCGATCTTCAACAACGCGCGTTCGCAGCGAGTCCGTATCCGGACCGGGAGGCACGCAGATCCAAGCTTCGCGCGCTGATTGATGCCCTTCGACGGCATCAGGACGCGATCGTCGCTGCGGTGAACGCCGACTTTGGCGTTCGCGCTCCGGCGGAAACCAAATTGGTGGAGGTCATGGGGCCCATCCTGGAGGCGCGGCACGCGCTGTCGCAGCTGCGCCGCTGGATGAAGCCACGCCGACGCCATACCGAACTGCTGTTCCTGGGCAATGCCGCCTGGGTCGAATATCAGCCCAAGGGCGTGGTCGGCATCATTGGCACGTGGAACTTTCCGGTCTACCTCACGCTCGGGCCGCTGATCGCGGCGCTCGCCGCCGGCAATCGGGCCATGATCAAGTTCTCCGAGTTCTCCCCGCGCACGACGACCGTTCTGGCGGGGATGCTGGGTGAGTGCTTCGAGGAGGACGAGGTGGCCGTGTTCGGGGGCGACATAGACGCCGCTCAGGCATTTACGGGCTTGCCGTTCGACCATCTGATCTTCACCGGCTCCCCGCGCGTCGGCCGTCAGGTAATGCGTGCGGCCGCCGAGAATCTGACGCCGGTCACGCTCGAGCTGGGAGGCAAATCACCGGCCATCGTCGGCCCCCATGCGGACCTGCGCGACGCCGCCTTGCGCATTGCTCACGGCAAGGCCTTCAATGCGGGGCAGATCTGCGTGGCGCCCGACTATGCGCTGGTGCCTCGCGGCAAGAGCGCCGAATTCGCCGCGGCCGTGAATGATGCATTCGGCCGGCTCTACCCGACCGTGGGAAGCAATATCGAGTACACGAGCATCATCACCGACCACCATGCTGCCCGGCTTCGCGGCATGATCGACGATGCGAAAACCCGCGGGGCCACAATTTTGTGCTGCGGCAATGACGCGGGTACCGGCCGGCAGATGCCCCTTCACGTCCTGACGAATCTCAGCGACGACATGCAAGTGATGCGCGAAGAAATCTTCGGACCCATCCTGCCGGTGCTCGAATACGAGCGCCTGGATGACGCGTTGACGTTTGTGCGCGGTCGCGATCGGCCGCTCTCGATGTACGTATTTGGGCTGAGCGGCGCCGATCAGAATCGCGTCTTGAACCGGACCCACGCCGGGGGCGTCACGCTCAATGACTGGGGCTGGCATGTCTTTCAGCACGATCTTCCCTTTGGCGGCATCGGCAATTCCGGCATGGGCGGCTACCACGGGAAAGAAGGGTTTCGCGAACTCTCGCACGGCAAGGCCGTGTTCCAGCGCCGGCGCTGGTTCCCTGTCGGCTTGTTCTATCCGCCGTACGGAAATTGGGTGCAGCGGCTGTCGATGTGGCTATACCTGGGCAAAGGCTGAGGCAGACCGGCGAGCGACGCTGGATCGCGGACTCAGTACCCCGGGGCCGGATCCCGGACTCAATAACCCGGCCGGTTCCCTGCCGCAGGCTCTCCCGGCGGGTCCTTGAACAGCGCCAGGAGATCCGCCGCGGCCTTCACCAGGAGCGAGGTATCCACGCCCACCGCGACGAACGTCGCCCCCTGGGCGAGGCAAGTCTTGGCGAATGGGTTGTTGCTGCTGAGCACCCCGGCCGCCTTGCCCGCCTTGTCGACGGCGGCGATGCCCCGCAAGATCGCCGACTGCACCGCCGGATCCATCGGCTTGCCGATCAGGCCCATGGAAGCCGACAGGTCGGCCGGACCGAAGAACACGCCGTCCACGCCCGGAACGGCCGCTATCGCCTCGGCGTTGTCGAGCGCCGTCACCGACTCGATCTGCACCAGAACGCACATCTCCTCGTCGCTGCGATTCAGGTAGCCGTCGATCCGGTTCCAACGCGAGGCGCGTGCGATGGCGCTTCCGACGCCGCGGATGCCGCGCTTCGGGTATCGGGTCGCCGCGACCATGAGCGCCGCCTGCTCCGGCGTCTCCACCATCGGGATGAGGAGGGACTGCGCGCCCAGGTCGAGATACTGCTTGATCAGCTCCACGCTGCCGACCACGGGCCTGACGACCGGATGCACCGGGTACGGCGCCACCGCCTGAAGCTGGAGCAGCACGCTCCTCGGATCATTGGGCGCATGTTCCGCGTCGATCAACAGCCAGTCGAATCCGGCGCCCGCGAAGAGCTCCGCGACGTAGGAATCGGCGAGCCCGACCCACAGGCCGATCTGTCGCCGGCGGTTCATGATGGCCTGCTTGAACGTATTGACCGGCATCTGCATACGAAACCTCCGGCGTCACGGGCGACGATGCGTCGCAATCCGCGCGCTCAAACGAAGCGAAAGGAGATGTTGCCGAGGGGGCCGTAGTCGGCGTGCAGCACGTCGCCCCGCACGGCCGTGGTGGGCCGCGTGAAGGAGCCGCCCAACACGATGTCCCCCGGATTCAGCTGCTCGCCGTACGGCTCGATCTTGTTGGCGAGCCAGGCCACGCCCGTCGCCGGATGATTGAGCAAGGCCGCCGCCAGCCCGCTCTCCTCGATCACCGCGTTCTTGTAGAGCAGCGCGCCGACCCAGCGCAGATCGACCGCGTCCGGCTTCACGGGCCTGCCCCCGAGGACGACGCCCGCGTTGGCCGCGAAATCCGCGATGGTGTCGAACACCTTGCGGGGCGCCCGTGAGTCCCGGTCGAACTGCTCGATGCGCGCATCGATGATTTCCAGCGCGGGAGTCACGTAATCGGCCGCCTGCAGGACGTGGAACAGGGTGACGCCCGGCCCCTTCAACGCTCTCCCGAGCACGAAGGCCAGCTCGACCTCGACGCGCGGCGCGATGAACCGCTCCATCGCGATGTCGGCGCCCGTTTCGAAGAACATGTCGTCCATCAACGGTGCATAGTCGGGCTCGTCGATTTGCGACGAGAGCTGCATGGCCCGCGACGTCAGTCCGATCTTCCGGCCGCGAATCGTCCGGCCGTCGGCGATCTCGAGCTTCACCCACGCGCTCTGGATGGCGTAACCGTCCTGAACCGTCATGCCCGGGTGTTCCTTCGAAAAATGGCGCAGCTGGGTCCGGGTTTTTCGCGCCTCGTACAGGCGGCGCGCCAGCGCTTGGACGGTGTCCTGGGTCAGCATTCGAATTGCCTCTTCATGCGCGCAGACGTGCGTGCAGATTGTTGTGCTTCAGGGTGCCCGCCTCGCTGAATTCGTTGAATTCGAGCGACAGCGCCAGCCCGCGCTGCGCGTAGGCATCGGCAAAATGCGACTTCATGATGTCGAACAAGCCGTTGACCGTCGCCTGCTTGGCCGCCTCGCTCCGGCCGGCGCCGATCTTGAGGACGGCGTGAACGAAACCGGCGTCGTGCAACGTGCCGTCGGCGATGCAGAACTCGTCGCAGGGGATGGCGCGGACCCGTACGCCGCCCGGCGGGAACACCTGCCGGCCGTCGATCTGCAGCGTGGCCATGAACTGCGCGAGCTTGCGGCACAGATCGGGGAATTGTCCGGTGGCGCGCAGGTTGCCGCTGTATTCGAGGGTCATGTGAGACATGCAGGCTCCCGCTCCTGGCTTCCGATTTCCATGCTCGCGACGGTGCATCCCACCGCAAAGATCGGGATGGGGCGGTAGTGCTGGATCGTCCCGCGTCCGCGCGCCGCCGCGGCAACCGCGATGAATGCCCGGATCTCGAACCCTCCCTGGCCGGCATCCCGGTAGGTGGCCTCGTCCGTGTACGACAACATTGCCGCCTTGTCGTTGCGGGTCCACGAGTCCAGGAATTCCCGGTCCCAGGCCTCGTTGATCTTTCCGGAATCGGGCGTCGCCGGCCAGTGCGAAATGCCGCCCGCCCCCACCAGCGCAATCCGCTGCGGGACGGAGTCGGCGGCCCGGCGTACCGCCTCGCCGAAGGCCCATGCGCGGTGCAGCGGCGTCAGCGGCGGTCCCTGGCAGTTGATGTTCACCGGAATGACCGGAAGATCGTACTTCGGCGTCAGGAAATGCAGCGGAACCATGATGCCGTGGTCGAATTTCCACTCCTCCGCGTAGGCGACGTCGACCGTCTGCATCATCTCGCGGATCAGCCGTTCTGAGAGCGCCGCATCGCCCGGTATCTTGCGCCGCTCGATGCCCAGCCAGGTCGGCTCCTCGATGGGACCCTCATATTCGCCCGCCATGCCCACGGCGAAGGCCGGCATGTTGTTCATGAAGAAATTCGCGAAGTGCTCCGCCGACACCACGATGAGGGCGTCGGGAGCCGCCGCCGCCAGGCGCCGCCCCATGTCCCGATAGGCGCCGTGGAATTCGCGGACGACGTCCGCGTCGGCCATGTGCGCGCGGCCGGTGATGCCCGGGGCGTGACTGGCGATTCCCGCGAAGACGAGACTCATACGTCCGCCACCTTCTCGTCCAAGCGCGTCGTCATGGCGTAGATGCCCGCGCGCACCGGCCCGTGTTGGGCTATCCCCTCGCGCATGGCGCCGATGTACGCGCTCCATTCCATGCCGAGGAGGGCGGCGAAGTGCATCAGCAGTTGACCGTTCGCTCCGAGCACGTAAACCAGCCCCACGTCGCCCGCCATGAGGGCGCCGCGCTCCTCCGCGGTCAGCGGATAGCCGTTGAGGACGGCGGCGCGATCGGCGAGGAACCGCTTCTGCAGGCCGGGGTCGCGATTGACGTCGAACAGAAATTTCTGCATCTGGTACAGGCTCACGATCAAAGCCCCCAGCGCGCGATGTGATGCGATCCCAGGCTGACGCAGACGTTCTTCGGCTCGAGGAACACCTCGTAGCTCCACGTACCGCCCTCGCGTCCCGTTCCGGACGCCTTGGTGCCGCCGAACGGCTGGCGCAGGTCGCGCACGTTCTGGCTGTTGACGAAGCACATGCCGGCCTCGATCGCGGCGGCCACGCGATGCGCGCGCCCCACGTTGTCGGTCCACACGTAGCTCGACAAGCCATAGGGGATGTCGTTGGCCTTCGCGATCGCGTCGGCCTCGTCCTCGAACGGAATCAGGCAGGCGACCGGGCCGAAGATCTCCTCCTGCGCGATGCGCATCCGGTTGTCCACGTCGGCAAATACCGTGGGCCGGACGAAATTCCCCTTGCGCAGCGGCCCCGCGAGATCCGGCGCTTCCAGGCCGCCGCACAGCAGGGTCGCCCCCTCCTTCGGGCCCAGTTCGATGTACCGGCGCACCTTGGCGAGGTGCTCGGGGCTTATCATGGGGCCGATGATGGTCTTGTCGTCGAGAGGATCGCCCACCCTGATCCGCTGCGCGCGGGCCGCGAACTTCTCGGCGAAGTCCGCATAGATCGACCGCTGCAGCAGGATGCGGGAGCCCGCGGTGCAGCGCTCGCCGTTGATGGAAAAAATCATGAACAAGGCCGCATCCAGCGCACGCTCGAGATTCGCGTCGTCGAACACCACGAAGGGGCTCTTGCCGCCGAGCTCCATCGAGAATTTCTTGAGGCCGGCGGTCTTGACGATGCGGTTGCCGGTGAGCGTCGAGCCCGTGAACGAGATCGCGCGGACGTCCGGGTGCCGGCACAGCGCCTCCCCGGCCTCCGCGCCGTAGCCGTGGACGACGTTGAGCACGCCGGGCGGGATCCCGGCCTCGAGCGCCAGTTCCCCGAGGCGGGCGGCGGTGAGCGGCGACAATTCGCTCATCTTCAGCACCGCCGTATTGCCGAACGCCAGCGCGGGCGCGACCTTCCAGGTGCAGGTCATGAACGGCACGTTCCACGGCGACACCAGCGCGCACACCCCGACGGGGTGGTAGAGCGTGTAGTTCAGGTGCGTCGGCGTCGGATAGGTGTGCCCGTCGACCCGCACGCACATCTCCGCGAAGTAGTGGAAATTATCCGCCGACCGCGGCACCAGCTGTTTGGCGGTCTGCGAGATCGGCTGGCCGGTGTCGCGCGTCTCGGTCTGCGCGATCTCGCCCACGTTGCTGGTGATCAGGTCCCCGAGCTTGCGCAACAGCGCCGCCCGCTCCGGCGCGGAAGTCGCGGCCCAGCGCGGAAAGGCCGCTTTGGCCGCCGCCACTGCGGCGTCCACCTCGGTCGAGGTCCCGCGCGCTACCTCGGCGAGCACCTCCTGCGTCGCCGGGTTGACGGTCGGGAAGTAGTCCTTGCTCTCCACCGCCCTGCCGTCGATCAGGTGTCGTATCTGCATGTGTCTCTCCGTCAACGGCCGAAATCGGCGTCCGCCGCCAGGGTGTTGACCA
This sequence comes from uncultured Gammaproteobacteria bacterium, assembly GCA_963707765.1. Classification (GTDB taxonomy): domain Bacteria; phylum Pseudomonadota; class Gammaproteobacteria; order Steroidobacterales; family Steroidobacteraceae; genus Bog-1198. Next base: position 1,169,332 of record CAVPQZ010000004.1, read on the forward strand.
ATCGTCCGAGACCGTCGATCTCGCAGGCGACTTCGTCGCCCGGCAGCACGTTGCTCACTCCTTCCGGAGTGCCGGTCAGTATCACGTCGTTGGGTGCGAGCGTCATGAACGAGCTCAGGTATTCGATCAGGTGCGGGATGTCGTGGACGAGATCGCGCGTGTTTCCCTGCTGCCGCAATTCGCCGTTGACAAAGGTTCGCAGACCGAGGCCGGAAGGATCCGGGACATCGGCCGCGTCGACCAGCCAGGGCCCGAGCGCCGTTCCGCCGTCGCGATTCTTGACGCGCAGGTTGGGGCGGTACCAATTCTCCAGGTAATCGCGGACCGCGTAGTCGTTGGCGATGCAGTATCCCGCAACGTGGTCCATGGCGGCGGCACGCGACACGTTCTTGGCGGGGCGCCCGATGACCACGGCCAGTTCGCATTCGTAGTGCATGAACTTGACCTCGGCAGGCCGGCGCGTGGAGCCGCGGTGGCCCAGCAGCGAGCCCGGTCCCTTGAGGAAGACCAGCGGCTCCTCCTGCGCGTTGAAGGCCAGCTCTTTGGCATGATCGGCATAATTCAGCCCGAGCGCCAGGATGGTTCCGGCCTCGAACGGCGGCAGCCAAACCACGTCCGCGTCCGCCACCCGCCGTCCGTCCTCGAGACGCAGCCTCCCCTCGCCGTCCGGGCCGGCGGAATGGATGCCGCCGGAAAAGGCCACGCGGGCGCGCTTCATGGCGCCGCCACGAAGCGGTTCGACAAGGTCCCGACGCCGTCGATCACGACGTCGACGCTTTGCCCGGCGCGCACCCGCGGACACGGCCAGGTCGCGCCCACGGCGAGCACATCGCCGGGAGCGAGCGTCATGAATTCGGTGATATCCGCCAGCAGCCGCGACGTGGAGCGCACCCAATCGGCCGTCGTCGACGTCTGGACCAGCCCGCCGTCCACGAAGCTGCGAATGCGCAGGGCATCGGGGTTCGGGATGCGCTCGCGCGCCACCACCGCCGGCCCCAGGGGACAGAATCCGTCGCGCGCCTTGAAACGGATGGACGGCCGATAGAAGACATCGTGGGGCACGCTGACGTCATTGACGATCGTGTAGCCCGCGACGTGTTCGAGCGCTCGCTCCGCGGGCACGTTGCAGGCGGGGCGGCCTATCACCAGCCCGAGGCACGCGCCGAATTCCAATTCCTCCACGCCCGCCGGAATCTCGACCGGGCTGCCGGACACGGCGAGCGTATTGCGCGGCTTGACGTAGAGCACGGGCGCCCGCGGCAGCCCGTTGTACGGCGGCTGGGAGGCCTTGGGGCCGATCAGGGTGAGCGCGCTCACGTGGTTGAGCAGCACTCCATAGACCGTACCGCTCAAACGAAAGGGAGCGGGGTCGCAGGGAATGGCCCATCCCGTGCTCATTGGCTTTCACTCCGGGGAAATAGTCACTAATATATTAGTAATCGTTCCATTTATCCGGGAGTGTGTCAAGAATGAGCCGCCCGCCTCGAGCCGCGCCGCCCTTGGGGCACCGCCCGCCCGCGAGGGTGGCGCTGAAGCGCCGCAACCTGCCGCTCCTGATGCTGCGGGCGCGGGAACAGGTGATCTCCCTTTTCAGGCCCGTGCTGAACGCCAACGGCATCACCGAACAGCAATGGCGGGTGGTTCGGCTGCTGCTCGACACCGGGCCGCTCGAGCCGCGCCAGATCGGCGAGCACTGCAATCTCTCCAGCCCCAGTCTGGCGGGCGTGCTGTCGCGCATGGAACACACGGGATTGGTGCGCCGCAAACGCCTGGCCACCGACCAGCGCCGGGTGAAGGTCTCGTTGACCGATCGCAGCCGCGCGCTGGCGGGGCAGATGGCGCCGCAGATCGAGGCGGTCTACGCCCACATCGAAGCGGCCCTGGGGGAGGATTTCTCGGAGCGCTTCCATCGATCGCTGGACGATGTCATCGCGAAGCTGAAACAGAACGCGAAAGCGGCGGCTCGACTCCAAGTATAGTCGGCACATGCGCCGATCACCCTTCCTCGCCTCCCGGCCGGCCTAAGTTGCAGGGGCTTCCGCGATCCATTGTCGCGCTGATCTGGCTCATCCTGGCCGCCTCGCTGTGCGTCGGTATAGTTGGACGCGGCTATTGGACTCCCGACGAACCGCGGGAAGCCGACCTTGCGTGGCGCATGAGCTGGCAATCCGACAAGTCCGTGCCGCTCCTGGCGGGCGAGGCATTTTGCGAAAAGCCGCCGCTGGCGTACTGGCTCGCCGGCGCCGCGATCGCGGCCGGGGGCGCCGACGCCTGGGTGGCCCGGCTGCCCAATCTGCTGTACGCGCTGGTGACGGCGCTGGCCGTGGGATGGATCGGGCGGCGCAGTGCCGGACCGGTGGCCGGCCTGGCCGCGGCGGCCGCCATCAGCACCTTCCTGCTCTCTTACCAAACGGCCATCTGGCTCGCCACCGACGCGCCGCTGGTGGCCGCGGTGGCGGCAGCGCTGGCCGGGCTGTACGCGGGTTTCTACGCCCGCGGTACCGGCGAGCGCCTGCGCGGCTACACCTGCATGCACCTCGCCCTGGCGGCAGGCTTCCTGAGCAAGAGCGCCGCGGCGTGGATGGTGCCGGCGCTGACCTTCGCCGCCTTGGTGGCATGGGAGCGACGCTGGCGCGAATTGCTGCGCTGGGAGCTGTACTTCGGCTTGTTGCTGCAGGCGGCGCTGATTCTCGGGTGGGTGTGGACGGTCTATGCCGGACCGGACGGGCCCTTGCGGCTCAAGATCTTCTTCTGGAACAATTTGGTGGGCCGCTTCGCGCAGGTCGATGCCCCGCAGGATCTGCAGTATGCCGCCGGCCATCGCAACACGCCGGGCAAATACTTCATCGAGCTGCCCCTGTATCTGTGCCCTTGGACGCTCTTGGTGGCGGCCGCGGGCCGGCAGGCGTGGCGGCAGCGGACCCTGCCGCAGCACCGGCAGCGCACCAGCCGCTTTGCGATCGCGTCATTCGTTCCCGCCCTGTGCGTGCTGTCGGTGGCGGCGACTGCACGCAACATCTACCTGGCGCCGGCGCTCCCTGGCGCGGCGCTGCTGCTGGGCGGATGGGCGGCAGCGCTGACGGAGACGTGGAGCGCATGGGACCGGCGCGCAATCTGCGGAACCGCCGTGCTGCTGATCCTCGGGGCCCTGGCGTTTGCGGCCGGCGCGGCCGTGATCGGCTTCGATTCGGGGACGGCAATGCGCTCGCCGGCGATGTTCGTGGCGGCCTCAGCGCTCGGCATGGGCGCCGCCGTGGCCGGATCGATCGGCGCGTGGCGCGACGCGCGCCGACGGCGGCCGCTGCGCGCGCTTCTCGCGATCTTGCTCGCGTACTGCGCGCTCCTGGTCGGTCCTGCTTTCGCGATCTACGGCGAGGTCGACGCCTGGCAGAACCTGGCGGCCGTAGGGCGGGCCATCGGGCACGACGCCGCGGGCCGGCCGCTGGTCTTGGTCGCGCCCGACGAAACTACCCGCGCGTTCATCGACATGTACACCCGCACTTCGGTGGAATGGGTGCCCGGGCCCGTCGCCGCGCCGGCGGAGGATCGCCTGAAGGCGCTCCTCGACGCGGATCCGCGAACGGAAGTGGTGGTGCTGCTGCCGGGACGCACTCGCGGCCGCGCGCTCGCGGAGCTGGCCGCCCGCTGGCGGGCGGGGCATCGAGTTCCGGAGGTGCCTCACGACGATGATGCGCTGCCGCCATGGGCGGCGGACGTATCCCTGCGCATCGCCCGCCGATACGAGCTGCCGAACGGCCGCCGCTACGCCTTGCTGGCGCGGATACCCCCCGCGGCGCCGCGATAGACTTGCTCATACCGAGCGGTCTGTTTTCCCCACGAGAAGTCCTGCGACATCCCGTTGGTCATCACTTTGAGCCACAGGGACTGATCGCCGAACCAGTCGAGCGCGGTGCGGATGGCCCAGGTGACGGCGGGCACGTCGTAGTCGTTGAACACGCAGCCGGTTCCCTGCAAGGTGGTGGGATCGAAATGCTGTACCGAGTCGGCGAGGCCGCCGGTCTTGCGCACGATGGGCACGGTTCCATAACGCAGACTGTACATCTGGTTGAGTCCGCAGGGCTCATATCGGGACGGCATGAGGAACATGTCGCTGCCGGCCTCGACCAGGTGCGCGAACGCCTCGTCGTGACCGGATCGAAACGCGACCCGGTCCGGAAAGCGCCGCGCCAGATCGGCAAAGAACTCCACATAGCGTTCATCGCCGCTGCCCAGGATGAGAAATCCAAAGTCCCGCTCTTGAAGCAGCGCCGGCAGGGCGTCGACCAGCAAGTCGATGCCTTTCTGCTCGGCCAGCCGCGCCACCATGCCGATCAGCGGCTTATGCAGATCGAGCGAGAGGCCGCCCGACTGCACCAACTGCCGCTTGTTCTCGGACTTGCCGCGCAAATCGTTCGGGTCGTAATGCGACTTGAGGTACCGGTCGCGCGCCGGATCCCATTCGCGGTAATCCACACCGTTGAGGATGCCGACGACGCCGTTGCGCCGCTCGCGCAGCGTCTGCTGCATGCCCATCCCAAGCGGCGTCTCGCAGATCTCGCGCGCATAGGTGGGACTCACCGTCGTCACGACGTCGGCGAATTTTATCCCACTTTTCAGGGAGTTGATGATCCCGGCGCCGCGATCCCCGGCGTCCAGGCGGTCCTCGAGCGGGCCGAGGTCGAGGTCGGCCACCGCCTTGGCGGGCATGATGCCCTGATAGCCGATGTTGTGGATGGTCAAGACCGACGGCACCCGGGCCAGGTCCGGCTGCCCGGCGTACACCGTCTTCAGGAGCAGCGGCAGAAATGCCGTATGCCAGTCGTTGCAATGAAATATATCTGGCGCGAATCCCAGCCGCGGGCAGCTCTCGATCGCCGCGCGAGTAAACAGCAGGAATCGCCTGTGCTCGTCGGGATCGGCGGTGTAGAAGGCCGCCCGTTGGTACATCGCCGGACAATCGATGAAATAGACCGGGATTTGGGTCCCAGGAAAGGAGTCGGTCCGCACGGAGTACGTATAGCGCGTCCCGCCGATTGTCATGCGAACGTCCTGCAGGCCGGGCACCGGCGAAAGTCCCCGGTGCGTGCGTCGAATCGGGGCATATAGGGGCATGAAAGCGCGGACGTCGTGCCCCGCGATGCGCAGTTCCTGCAGCAGCGCTCCGACCACGTCCGCAAGCCCGCCCGTTTTCGCGTACGGGACGATCTCCGAACTCAGCAGGCACAGTTTCAACGGGCTCATGGGCTTCGATTCTACCAAACGCGAAATCTCCCTCGGCAAATACCTGGTGCGATCTTAGGGTTTGTATGGCAGGCTTCAGAACGTATGCGACACGCTGCTCGTACCAACGCCGGACGCTACGTCAGCCGACTGACGAGCGGCACGCTGGCCGTTGTCATGGCGGGAGGTCGCGGTGAACGCCTCAAGGCGCTCACCGAGCACCGCTGCAAGCCGGCGACTCCTTTCGGTGGAAAATTCCGGATCATCGACTTCGTGCTGTCGAATTGCGTGAACTCCGGAATTCGTCAGATCGCCGTACTCACCCAGTATAAGGCGCAGTCGCTCATCCAGCACATTCAACGCGGCTGGAGTTATCTGCGCGGCGAGCTCGGGGAGTTCGTCGAGCTCATCCCCGCTCAGCAGCAAACCGGACCGAACTGGTATCTGGGCACGGCCGATTCGGTGTACCAGAATCTCCCGTTCATCCGCTCGCACCACCCGACGCACGTGCTGATACTGGCCGGAGATCACATCTACAAGATGGACTACGGTCCGATGATCGCGTTCCACGAGCAATGCGAGGCGGACATCACGGTCGGCGTGGTCGACGTGGCCATCGAGCGAGCCAATGAATTCGGCATCCTGACCACGGACGACAACAACCGGGTCGTGAAATTCGCGGAAAAACCCCTGGCCCCCGATCCCATTCCGGGCAACAGCCATCTGGCGCGCGCCTCGATGGGCATCTACGTGATCGCGATGGACCGGCTGGAGAAGCTGCTGCTGGAGGACGCCAATAACAAGGACAGCAGCCACGACTTCGGCAAGAACATCATCCCGCCGGCGATCGAGCGGCTGCGGGTGTTCGCGTATGCCTTCGAGGACGTGGAGACCCGGGCGCAGAATTATTGGCGCGACGTCGGCAACCTCGATGCGTTCTACGAAGCGAACATGGAATTGGTGGCGCTGAATCCGGAACTCAACATCTACGACCATCAATGGCCGATCTGGACCTACCAGGGGCAACATCCGCCCGCGAAGTTCGTTCTGGACGACGACGGCCGGCGCGGGATGGCGGTCGATTCCATGGTGGCCGGCGGCTGCATCATCTCCGGAGCCCATGTGCTGCAGTCGCTGTTGTCGAGCGACGTGCGCGTGGAGGAGTACAGCACGATCCAGAATTCGGTGCTGCTGCCGAGCGTGACCATCGGCAGGCACGTCAGGATCACCGGCTGCATCCTCGACGAGAACTGCGTCGTCCCGGACAACATGGTCATCGGCGAGGATCCGGTGGAGGACGAGAGGCGATTCTTCGTCACCAAGGGCGGCATCGTGCTGGTGACTCAGGACATGCTGCGCGCCCTCGCCTAACTCGTCCGCAGCGCCAGGGAATCCCAGGCCGCGGTGACGGCTTCGACCTCGATGCCCAGCATGCTGGGCTCGCCGTCCACTTGTCCCGTGAGAACCCGCACATCCGCGCCGTCCGCGCCCCAGGGGCGATAAAGCGAAGTCGAAGCCTTGCCGAACAGCACGACCTGCGGGCAGCCGACGGCCGCGGCGACGTGGGCCGGTCCGGAATCCACGGTCACCAGGCCGCAGGCCCGCTCGAGCAGCGCCACCAGGCGGGGCACCGGCAGGTCGTCCGCCACGTTGTAGAGCCGGTCGATGCCGGCCAAGTCAGCGACCTGCTGATTCAGGCGATGCTCCGGGCGGGCGCCGAGCATCACGATCGCATGCGCGGGGCAGCGGTTTCGAAGGTGCCGGAGCACCGCAGCCCAACGCTCGTTCGGCCAATACTTGTGGTTCGTCGCCAGGCGGCGCAGGCCGCGGCGCATGGTCCGCTTGTTTCCCACCTGCAGGGCGAGGAGCCGAATCGACTGCAATCCCCGCCCCCGCAGCCAGCGATCCAAGTCCTCGCGCTGCGCAGAGCCCACCTCCAGCTTGCACCCGCCGGGCAAACCTGCCGCGTCCAGCGGAGCCGCATCGGCCCGCGCGGCGGCTGCGCCGGAAGCCGCCATCGCCGGTGGAAGGAGCTTCGCGAGCCGCCGCCATTGCTGCGTCGCATGCTCCCCGGGCAGCCGCGGATGATCCTTCACATCCACCATGAACTCCGCGGCGATCCCTGCCCGCGCCAGCATGAGCCGTGCGGCATCATTGCCGTCGCAATTCCAGACCGGGCCCACGCCGCGCGCGCGCAACCGGCGCACGGCCCGCTGCTGACTGAGGTTGAGCCAGTAAGGCGTCTTGCGGCTGCGCACGGTCAACACTTCCCCCACTCCCGGCTGGCCGAGGAGCAACGGCGCGCTCCACGGGCCCGAAGTGAGGACGTCGACGCGGCCGAATCGTGCCGCCAGATCGCGAATCAAGACGGTCACCAGCACCATGTCGCCGAGCGCCCCGCAACGGACCACGAGCGGGCATGCGATGAGCGTTCTTGGCAAGGGGTGTCTCCGGGGGGCGGACGTCGCCGGCGGCAAGCGGCGCGCTCCTCAGTATAATCGAAGCCGTGATGCGCTCCAGCGACGACGCCGATGGGGATCTCGCCTTGCAAGTGCGCGAACTGCTCGGCTCGCTCGGCGCGCCCGCGCTCGCTCCGTTTCTCGCCGATTGGCCGGAGCGCACCGCTCGGCAAACCCGCCGCGGATCCGGCGCCGAGGCCGCCCCGGGCCGCGCTTCCGCGGCGCTGCCGGTGCTTCGATGCATTCGGGACGTCGAAGACGCAGCCGATATATTCGGCCCCGCGGTGACGCGGACTTTCTGCCGGCAAGCGCCTGCGCTCCATTGGCGGCAGACCTATGGTGCGGGCGAAGCGGCGGCGGGGTTCCTTCGCAATTACGGCTACACCGAGCTCTTGGGTCCGGACGCCCCGTGGCCGGCAATCAGCATTTCATGCGGGTTCCTGCTCCTCGGGCCTTCGACCCGGTATCCGCCGCATCGGCACTTGGCGGAGGAGATCTACCTGCCCCTCTGCGGCACGGCGCACTGGCAACAGGGCGCCCGCGGATGGGAAGCGCTGCCTCCGGGAACCCTCATTCATCATGAGAGCGGCGTGCCGCACGCCATGCAGACCGGTTCCCAGCCTTTGCTGGCGTTGTACGTGTGGCGCGGCGGGCACTTGGATCAAAAGGCGCGGATGGAAAGGGAGAATGTCCGATGATGACCACTCGAATGTCCCTGGCTGTAGCGGCCTGCGGGCTGTTGATCGGAGTCCAGGCGGATTGCACGCAGGCGGCCGACGATCCGGAGGCGTTGCCGGAAGCGCTCGAGGCGCCGGCCGGCCAGGTGCTGGCGGTGACCGCCCTTGCGACCGGGGTGCAGATCTACCAGTGCGTTGCCGGCAAGGACGATCCGGCCCACTACTCATGGACGCTGAAGGAGCCGCAGGCCGTGCTTCGCTCCCGATCCGGCCGGGTCCTGGCCAAGCACTACGCCGGCCCTACCTGGGAGGCGACGGACGGCAGCAAAGTGGTCGGAGAAGTCGCCGCGAAGACCCCCGCTCTGCAGGCCGGTGCCGTTCCCTGGCTGCTGCTGCGTGCGAAGACCACCTCCGGAACCGGTCTGTTCTCCGGCGTCGCATCGATTCAGCGCCTGCACACGGTGGGCGGACAGGCGCCCGACGCCGGCTGTGATCAGGCCCACTCCGGCCACGAAGTGAAGGTGCCGTACTCGGCCGAGTACCGCTTTTTCAAGATGCCGGCTCCGTGAGAGAACGCCGCACCGTTTGGCGGTATATTGGCGGCCATGAGGACATCCGTACGCATTTCGCTGCTGAGTGTGATCTTGGGGCTCGCCGCCTGGTCCGGCACCGGCTCCGCGGCCGATCCGGCTTCGCCGGTGGGCGTGTGGAAGACTTTCGACGACAAGACCGGCGAACCTAAGGCCATCGTGCGTATTTATGCACAGGACGGAAAGCTGTTCGGGCGCATCGAACAATCCTTCAAGCCGGGGGCCGAACATCGGGTATGCGAGCCGTGCACCGACGACCGGAAGAATGAGCCCATCCTGGGACTCGTCATCATTCGCAACATGAAGCCGGACGGCAATGAATACGACGGCGGCGACATCCTGGATCCGGAGTCAGGATCGGTGTATCGCTGCAAGATGCATCTGGAACGGGAGGGTAGCCGCTTGAGCGTGCGGGGCTACATCGGATTCTCGCTGCTGGGCCGCTCGCAGACCTGGGAACGCCAGGGCTGAGCCTGCCCAAGGGCGCGATGCCGAAACCTCTGGCTGCAATCACGGGAGCGTCGAGCGGCATTGGAATGGTCTTCGCGCGCAAGCTGGCGCCGCAGTACGACCTCTTGCTGGTGGCGAGGCGCCGGGAACCCCTCGAAGCCCTGGCGATCGAGCTTCGCACCGCACATGGCGCCGCCGTGGCCATTCTCGCCGCCGATTTGACCGACGAGGCGCAATTGAGCGAGGTTGCGGAGCGGCTGACCACCGAATCGGATCTTGCGCTGCTCGTCAACAATGCGGGGTTCGGCAACCGGGGCGCGTTCTGGGAGGCGGATCTCGCCGTCCTCGAAAGGATGCACAGGCTGCACGTCATGGCGGTCGTGCGGCTCACTCACAGCGCGCTGCGCGTGCTCGTCGCGCAGGATCGCGGCGCCGTCATCAATGTCGCCTCGGTTGCCGCCTTCGCGCATCGCGCGCGCAATGCGGCTTATGGCGCGACGAAAAGCTGGCTGGCCGCCCTGACCGAGGGGATCTACCTCGACCTCAAGCGTACGGGCTCCGCGGTCCGTGTGCAGGCGCTGTGCCCGGGGTATACCTACTCGGAATTCCATGACCTTCTGGGCGAGGACCGCCGGCGGCTCGCTCCGGCGTCCCTGTGGTCGACCGCGGAAGAGGTCGTGGATGCCTCGCTGAGGGGCCTGAAGAAGGGCACGCTCTTCGTGGTGCCCGGATGGCGCTACCGGATTCTCGTCGCGCTGTTCACGAAACTCCCGAGGTGGCTGCGGCTGCGCCTGGAGGCGTCCGGGTCTTGAGCGCGGGCGCCGGTCGCGCCTCGCGGCACGGTCTCAATTGCGCAGATACCCGCCGGCCACCGCGGCGACGATTCCAATGCCGAACAGCAATCGATACCAGACGAATATCCAGGTCGAGCGCTTCTCGAGGTAATGCAGCAGCAGATAAATGGCGGCAAATGCCGTCACGCTGGCGGTGGCGAGGCCGATGAGCAGCGTCACCCATCCATCGGAACCCAATGAAGCCTTGAACAGGACATGCAGCTCGTAGAATCCCGCGAGGGTGATGGCCGGCAGCCCCAGCAGGAAGGAAAAGCGGGCCGCCGTTTCCCGCTCCATCCCGCAGAACAAGCCGGCCGTCAGCGTAGCGCCGGAGCGGGAGACTCCGGGTATGAGGGCGAATATCTGGGCGACGCCGACGATGATGCCGTCGCGCAGCGTGAGCTCAGCGAAGCCGCGCCGATGCCGCGCGAATTTCTCCGCGACTCCCAGCAGCGCCGACATGACGATCGAGGCGACTCCGATGACCAGCAGTCCGCGCAGGGGCGAATGGCAGCCGTTGAGCACGGGGCGAAGCAGCGCGCCCGCCAGCACCAGCGGGATCGTCCCCAGCAGAATGCCCAGCACCACGCGAAAGTCGGGGGACGCGTAGTTCCGCGAAGCGACCGCTCGCAGGCTCGCCCCGCCCATCGCCGCGAGCTCCCGCCGGAAGTAGACGATGACCGCCAGGAAACTCGCCAGCTGCATCGCCGCGGAAAATGCCGAACCAGGATCGCGCCATCCCAGGATTCCCGGAATCACGCGCAAATGAGCGGTGCTGCTGATGGGCAGCAACTCCGTGATTCCCTGGACGACGCCGAGCACCGCCATCTGCAGCCAGGAAAGCTCGACGAACCCCAGGTCGACGGCCGCGACCTGGTCGCAGGATGATTGAATGCCGGCGGCGGAGCTCATTGCGCGAGGATAGCGTGGCCGGAATTTCCGCGCACGCCCTTGTACAGGTCCAAAAATTCGCCCGCGGCCCGGTGTACGTTGCCCTGCCAATCCGCGGCGGCGCTGTGGTCGGCGCCGTCGGTGATGTACTTGACGCAGCCGAATGCCGCGCCCTCCAGCCAGCACGCCTTCGCCAGCGCATACGCCTCCATGTCGAGCACGCCGCAATCGGCATCGTGCCCGGCGGTTGCGAACGAGTCGCCGCTGCCGCAAATTGCATCCGGCAGGTGCGCGAACACGGGCTCGAACCTCAAGTTCGCGGGCACGGGATCGAAGGGAGTGACGCCCATGGCGAACCCCAAGCCGCGCACGTCCATGTCGCGCTGGATGAACTCGTGGCACGCGACCAGCACACCGGCGGGATGGATGCGGCTGCCCGCGGTGCCGAAATTCAGGACCAGCGGCATCGGCCTTCCGGCATGGGCATGGCGCCGCAGCTCCCGGGCGAGCGCGATTGCGGCGTTCACCTTGCCGACCCCGCAATACAACACGGGAACTCCGGCCCGCTCGAACACCCCGTCCGATTCCGCCGGCAGCGCCATCACCACGAGCGGGCTTAAGGTGTCGGATGCCATCTAATAGACGACGGCCGCCCTCAGGGCAAGGTGGCGCCAGCGGAAATCCGCGACGATCTTCAGGTCGAGCAGCGCGGCGAGCGCCAACACGTCGTATCCGGCGCGTACGCACAAGTCCGCGGAGGCCTTCATCGTGCCGCCCGTCGCCAGAACGTCGTCGATCAGCAGCGCCCGGCCGCGGCCCCGCTGCATCTCGAGCACACCCGATCCGTACTCGAGGTCGTAGGCGATTTCGACCACGGGCGGCGGGAGCTTGCCCTGCTTGCGCACCAGCACGAAGCCCTTGTGCCGCCGCGCGGCGAGCGCGGCGCCCAGGATGAATCCGCGGGATTCGATGCCGGCCAGCACGTCGAGGTCCCGCCACTCGGCCTCCGTCAGCAGCGCGTCGAGCGCGTCGAGCGTGGCGTCGAAGTGGTCGCGCAGCAGCGGCGATATGTCGCGGAACAAAATTCCCGGCCGCGGGAAGTCCGGCACGTCGCTGATGAGCTTTCGCAGGTCCACCGCCTTCACCGGACGGCGCCGCCGCTCTTGGTCCTGTCGATGAAGTCCGCCACGTTCGCGTGCAGGGCCTTCAAATCCGGTTCATGTGCGTAAACCATGTGCCCCGACGTGTAGAACCGCATCTCGATGTTGCCCTGGAGGGACGCCTGGATCGGCAGCTGCTGCAGTTCGAACACCGCCGCGAAGTACGGCGTGGCCAGATCATAGTATCCGCCGTTCAACAGCACCTTGAGGTTCGGGTTCAGCTTCATCGCCACCGCGAGATCGGGCGCGACATTGGTGGTCTGGGGCAGCTTCTGCGGGGCGCCGGGCGGCTGGTGCTGAAAATCCCAGGTCTTCTCGACGTCGGTCTCGGGCTTGTACGTCATGTTCTCGCCGAACTTGAGCGTGTTCCTGACGTAGTCGTTGAAGGCCGACACGTACGCGGAGGATATGGCGGCCGATTGCGGATCGTATTCCGCCTCCTTGCTCATGGGATCGATGGTCGGGCCGGCGAAGCGGGTGTCGAGCCGGCCGGTCGTCGTCTCGCTTCCCAGCAGCGTCTTTTCGAATTCCCCGCCGTTGACCCGAAGATCTGCGCGCTCGATGTAGTCCGCGGGCAGTCCCGTATAGGCGCTCAAGCGCGCCGCAATGGCGGACTTGCGGTCTTGAGTGAGCGTCGAGCCCGCGTCCAAGGCCTCCGCGTAATCCGACAGGGCGAACTTCTCGACTTCCCTGAGGAGCGGCTCCAGCGCCGCGGGCTGGTTTGCCAGCTTGTGGTGATACCAGGCGGTGGCGGTGTACGTCGGCAGCACCAGTTCGTACGGCAGGTTCACGCCCGGATTGAATTGCGGACCGTCGGGGCTGTCGTCGAAGTTCAATATTTGCGACAGCAGGATCACGCCGTTCAGATCGAGCGACTTTTCCTGCTCCAGGATGCTGGCGAGCACTGCCGAGCGCGTGGTCCCGTAGCTCTCGCCGAACAGGTACTTCGGCGAGTTCCAGCGGCCGTGCCGCGACAGGAACTCGACGATGAAGTTCGCGAAGGCATGCGCGTCCTGGTCGACGCCGTAGAAGGATTTCTCCTTGTCGGCTCCCCGAAGGTGGCCGAATCCCGTGCCGGGAGCGTCGATGAACACCAGGTCGCTCGCATCCAGCAGGCTGTGCTCGTTATCGACCACGTGATACGGCGCGCCGGGCAGGTGCTTGTCGTCCGGGGTCACCACCCGCTTGGGGCCGAACGCGCCCATGTGCAGCCACACGGTGGAGGAACCGGGGCCGCCGTTGTACAGGAACGTGATCGGCCGGTGCGGGTCTTCCTTGTCGCCCTTGAAGTAGGCGACGTAGGACATGCTCGCCTCGGCTATCTGGGGCGGCAACGGCCCTTGGCGCTCGTCTTTCGGCAACGGCGCGTCGTCGTCCATCGGGTCCCGCACGTGCACGACCAGCACGCCCGCGTCGGCCTGGTAGTTCAGGCTTTTGCCGCCGATCATCACCGAGCCCTGCGTCGTTCGATGTTCGTCGCGCAGGTACTTCGTCGTCTCGGAGGGTTCGGGTGCGGCGGAGTTCTTGGCATCCGGGGACTCGCCCGGCGGCTCATGCGGGGCGGCCGCCGCGGCGGTCATGAAGGCGCCTGCGCAGAGCAGCGACAGGCCAAGCAAACGACGTGAATCGAATTTCATCGGCACTCCCCAAGGCGATGGTTCGGTGTAGACGGCGAGCATCTGAGCTGCCGTCGGACGCGGCGGGCATTGCCTTTGGCCCCCGCGTTGCCACAAGGGGGCGAATGATAATATGCGAACGTATCGGATGCGCGATCATTTGCGCTCGCCGCCGCGGCACACGGGCCGGCATGCGACCGGTCATGTCCTCCGCCGGCGGTTCAGGTAGCATTCGTCCATGCACGAGCGGGTTGCCCACGCGGCATTCATTGGCATCGGCCTGGCACTGTGCGGATTATGTCAGTCCGGGCGCACGGCGGCCGCGCTGGATTCCGCGCCGAATGCGCAGGGCACTGCGCGGCCCGCGGCTGCCGCGCCCCTCGCGTCCACGCCGGCAGCTGCTGCGCCCGCTGCGTCACCGGCGGGCGCCGCGCCCACCGTCACGGCGCCGATGACGGCGGCCCGCGTGATTCAGGTGCTCGATCAAACGGTCGATTGGTACCGCTCGCTCGGCGCCCAACAGCAGGCCGCGAATGAACCCAGCGACGCGATGTTCCTGTACGACAACCGGCAGATCGCGGGCAATGTGATGACCATGGCCATCGAGGTTGCGCGCGCCGATGCCGAGATGTTGTCCAAGGACCCGCCGGTCGCGCAGGCGAGCGGCGACGCCGGCGTTTCCGCACAGGCGCTGCTCGACTACCGGCGAAAGGTCGAGACCCAGAGCGCCTCGGTGCAGGCGGAATTGTCGGAGCAGCGGCGCGAATTGAGCACGGCCACCCGCAGGACGAAGGCCGGCATCGAGGCCAAGATCAACGATCTCGAGGGCGTGCGCGACCTTTTGGCCACGAAGAAGGACATCCTCAATTCCATGGCCGAATTCCTGACGGGTGCGGGTGCCGGATCGGGTTCATTGAAGGCGCAGATCGACGCCATGGCGGTGGGGGTTCCTCCGCCGGCGGGGGGCCCGGCGGCGGGATCCGCGGCGCCCGGCACAGCCGCCAATCCGGCGCTTCTCGGTGGTTCGGGCGCGCTCTCCTCGGCCATCGGACGGCTTGGGTTATGGGACATGGCGGCCGACGCATTCCGATTGTCGGAAAAGGCCGGCAGCCTGGACGCCATCGACCGGCGCACCGCCGCCCTGCAAGCGACGCTCGCGCAGATTCGCTCTCCGCTCATCACCCAGATCAGGGCGCTGTCCGAACGGGGCGATGCATTGGCCGCCGGCGCCGATGCGGTCGGCGGCGGCGGCTTGAGCGGCGTGCGCGGCCAGCTGGAGGCGCTCGCGGGCGACATCAAGCAGGCCTCGGCGCTGCTGCTGCCGTTGAGCCGGGAGACCTTCCTGCTCGGGCAATACCGGCGCAACCTCGGCAACTGGCGGACTGCGATCGACGGCCAGTACCACGCTGCGCTCGAGGCACTCGGCATCCGCCTCGTCGTGCTCCTGGCGATATTGGCGGCCATATTCGGGGCTGCTTCGCTGTGGCACCGCATGGTCATACGCTACGTCCAGGACCCGAGACGCCGCTATCAATTGCTCCTGCTGCGGCGGATTGCCCTGTGGTTCCTGGTCGTCGTCGTGATCGGCATCTCCTTCGCGAGCGAATTGGGCTCTCTCGTCACCTTCGCCGGACTCATCACGGCGGGTGTTGCGGTCGCCATGCAGAGCGTGCTCGTGTCGATCGTGGGCTATTTCTTCCTGATTGGAAAGTACGGCATTCGCGTCGGCGACCGGGTGCAGATCGGCGAAGTCGCGGGCGAAGTCATCGATCTCGGCCTGGTCAGAATGTATCTCATGGAACTTGGCGGCAAGGGTACTTTGGGACCCACCGGGCGGGTGGTCGCGTTTGCCAACTCCGTCGCATTCCAGGTGTCGAGCGGACTGTTCAAGCAGATCCCGGGCGTGAACTTCACGTGGCGCGAGGTGGTCCTGAGCCTCCCGGCCGGGACCGATTACCCGGCCGCCAAGGACAGGCTGACGGCCGCGGTGACCGACGCGCTGAAGGACTACCGGGGCGAGATCCTGCGTCAGACGCGGGAAATCGAGCGCACGACCTCCTCGAGTTCCCCGATCGGAGCGGAGCCTCAGGTACAGCTGCATTTCTCCGCGGCGGGCGTGGAAGCCCACGTGCGCTATCCCGTGCACCTCAAGGACGCTGCCGACATCGACGAGCGCGTCACCGAGGCCCTGGCCAGAGTCGTTTCCGAGATGAGCGCGCCGCGCGCCGCGGTTCCGCCCCCTGCCGGATGAGAATGCTATCCTTGCGCGCTTTCCGGCCGCCGGAACCCTATTAGGATCCGCATGATTTTGGTCATCGATGTGGGCAACACGCGCCTGAAGTGGGCCTGGCTGACCAGCACCGGCCTGTCGGATCAGCAGGCCGTCGTGCACCGGGAGGCGAAGGCGGGAATCTGGACGTCGGCCCTGTTCGAATCCGGCCAGACGCCCTCGCGCGTGCTGGTGTCGAACGTCGCGGGTGCGGCGATGGCGAAGACACTGACCCGGCTCGCGAAGAAGATGTTCAAGGTCAAGGTCGAGTTCGTCACGGCCGCGCCGGAATTTCAGGGCCTCACCAACGGCTACTTGGATCCGGCGCTGTTGGGCGCGGACCGCTGGCTCGCGCTGATCGGCGCCTGGACCATGGCGCGCACCGCGCTGTGCGTCGTCGATGCCGGCACCGCAGTCAAGGTCGACAGCGTGGACGCATCCGGGCAGCACCTGGGGGGCCTGATCGCCCCCGGCATTCACATGATGCGGGAGGCGCTCATGAGCCGGACCAGCGACATCGCCAAGGCCGCTCTGTGCAGCACGCCCTCGCTCGCCGGGATCCTGGCGAACAACACCATCGGAGCCGTGTCGCGCGGGGCGGTGTTCGCGCTGGCGGGCATGGCGGATCGGGCCGCCGAGCTGATCGAGCAGAGCACCGGCACGCGCGCGAGGCTGTTCATCACCGGCGGCGACGCCGGAATGATCACCGGCACCATGCGCAGCCACGGCGAGATCGTGCCGGATCTGGTGCTGCGGGGATTGGCGGTGATCGCGGCGCAGCCGGACTAGGTCCGCCGCCCAGGCGCGGGCTCATTGCGCATCAAAGAATTGTTTGGCGGCAGCCAGGCAGAACGGCGGCACCAGCCCCGCATGGTAGGCGTTCAGCACCGCACTCGCGCCGCCGTCGGTGGCGCCGCCCGCCACCGCGGCCACGATCACGGCGTCCTTCGCCGCATGAAATCCCTGCTTGTACGAAGCATAAGGGTCGTTGGCGATCAGCGCGGAGTCGATGTCGAGCACGGCCACCGGCCCGGGCGGGGCGCTTGCCGTCCAATAATTCTGCATGAGCCGCGTATTGAGGTAGAACACGGTGGGATCCGAATCGCCCGCGCACAGCAGCACCGGCGCGGTGGGCGCCCAGTTGCGCAGGTCATTGAGCTTGAGCGCCTGCCGCAGCGTGTTGGCGGGATTGGCGGGCGGCAGCCCATCGGTCAACGCCGGGAATCCGCCGTCGGGATTCGTCAACGCGTCCGCCAGATAGCTGCCGCGATAGCTGTCCAGGATCAGATACTGCGGACCGAAGCCGGCGGCGAACACCGGCGCCAAATTCGCAGGCTCGGTCGCCGGCGTGAATGCTGCGTACGAGGGCGCGGGCGGCGTGCTGCTGAAGAGTTGACTGGCCGGAATCTCGCCATCGGTTTCGAGCACGCTGATCGCGGTGGTGCTCGGCAGCAGCGAACCGATTCCCGCGGCGTAGGCGGGCGCAAAGACGTCTGCCGTGCTCGAATAGAGGTTCCCATACGCGTGCTGATAGCCGGGCAGGAGCAGGCTGATGTTGATCGGCGCGCTCATGTCGACCTCCCCTTCGAGCACCGCGTCGCCGAAGGCGGACAGCGCATAGGGTCCGGACAAGGGCGCCGCCGCGGTCACCACCATTCCGGCCGACTGCATCGCGCGATGCGCCGCCATGGCCACGAAGCCGCCTTGCGAGTATCCCGTGACGAACAGCTTTCCCCCGTCGGTGGTGCCCGGGGCATCCGCGGTGGGCAGCGCGCTGCGCGCGGCCGTCAGGGCGTCGATCATGTCGTCGGCCTGCTGAATCGCGTTCAGATAGGGATGGTAGCCCAGCGTCGAGATGTCGTACCCGACGTAGTTGGGGGCGACGACGATGTATCCCTGCGAGGCGAATACGGCCGCCATGAGCAGCCCCTCGTCGTTGTCGCTGGCGCCGAGATCGGCGATGTCGTACGTGCGGTCCGTCTTGGTGCCGTGCGCGTACTCGAGAATGGGCCTCCCGCCCTCGCACATAGAGCCGCCGGTCGGCACCATGAGCGCGCCCGACGCGGGGGTCAGGTTGCCCATCGGATCGGCGGTTTCATACTCGAGGTGGTAGACGTTGATGATGCACAGCGGCGTATACGCCGTTTTCAGCAGCAGCTGGCCGAGCGGACTGGCGGCCAGCTGTGCCAGCATCCCCGCCTGCGGATACGCTCCGACATTCTGGATCGGGGTCTGGATCAACCGGCCTCGTTGCGGGGTGGTGGGTACCGGGGACGGCGGCATACCGCTGTCGGAACCGCCGCACGCACACAAAGTCATCGCAGCAATCGCCACCGGCATAAAATACAGCTTCATGATGGCCAGTATAGAACGCGATCTTGGCGCACACGCTCCGCTGCGGGCCGCAGAATGTCGGAGGCTGCCCACGTTGGACGTAGGACATGCACCTAGATTCGGTGAGTGAGGGGCGGGCAAAGATGACCAAAATTTCACGATGGATCGCAGCGGCGATGGTTCTGCCGGCTTTCGTGACGCGGGTCCAGGCCGATGACCCGCCGCTGCCCGGCGTCGACTATGGCGTATCGACCGTCTGGCGGCTGGGAGGTCCCGGAGGCTGGGATTATCTGGCTTTGGAACCAAGCGGCGCGCGTTTATTCGTCAGCCGCGGCGATCGGGTCGACGTCGTCGAGACGGCGAGCGGACGGCGGGCGGGTGTCCTATCGAACACGGCAGGAGTGCACGGCATCGCGTTCGCCCCGGAGCTGAAGCGCGGCTTCACGAGCAACGGCCGCGCCAACACCGTGACCGCATTCGCGCTCGATTCCCTGCAGACGATTCAGGAATCGCCGGTCGCCGGCAAGAAGCCGGACGCCATTCTCTACGAACCCCGGTTTCAGCATGTGTTCGCCGCCGATGGCGCGAGCGATGAGGTCGATGCGCTGGACCCGATGACGCTGCAGGTCCTTGAGAGTATTTCACTGCCGGGTCCGCCGGAGTTCATGGCGACCGACGCCGCCGGCACGGTATTCGTGAACATCGAGAACGAAGCGGCCAAGCTGGTCGCCATCGATGCCCGGACGCTCAAGGTCAAGGCCGCGTGGAACATGCCGGGCTGCTCCCGGCCCACGGGGCTCGCGATCGATGCGGAGAATCACCGGTTGTTCTCCGTGTGCGAGAACCGGGTGATGGCCGTGACCGATTCGGTCACCGGCAGGCAGGTGGCGCTGGTGCCGATCGGGACCGGCCCCGATGCCGCGGCGTTCGACCGTGACTTAAGCTACGTGTTCGCCTCCAATGGAGTCGACGGGACCCTGACCGTGATCCACCAGGACACGCCGGATCACTACCGGGTCGTGGCGACGGTGCAGACCCAGCGCAGCGCGCGGACCATGGCCTTGGACCCGGCGACGCACAAGATCTATCTCTCGGCGGCCACCCTGGGAGAGACGCCGGCGCCGACGCCGGACGATCCGCACCCGAGGCCCGCCCCGGTGCCCGGCAGCTTCGTGATCCTCGTCGCCGAACCGAAGTGATCGACGCCGGTTGCGGCACGTGATTCATTCATGGCCTCTCCTTGATGGACAACAAGGCCGCCAGCGTCACGAGCCCTGCGATCGAGAGGTAATAGCCCACGAATTCGATCCCGTACGTGAGCGACAGATGCTGCGCGATCAGCGGCGCGAGCGACGCGCCGAGGATGCCGGCGAAGTTGAAGGCGAGCGACGTGCCCGTGTAGCGCACGGCGGTCGGGAACATGGATGCCAGCGCGCTGCCGAGGGGCCCGTAGGTGAGCCCCGTGAGCGAAAATCCGATCGCCAGGAACAGGAGTATCCGCGGTGAATTGGCGGCGCCGAACAAGGGCGCGAAGGTGAACCCGAACAGCATGATCGCGATCGTCGCGATGACGAGCATGCGGCGCCCGCCGATGCGGTCCGCGATCAGCGCCGAGACTGGAATGGTCAGCCCGAAGAAGAGGACGCCGACGATTTGCAAGATCAAGAAATCCCGGCGGGAGATCCCGAGCGAGCCGGTCGCCCAGCTGAGCGCGAACACGGTCATCAGGTAGAAGATCAGGAACGTCGTCAACGTTCCGAAGATCCCCAGAATCAACTCGCGGGGGTATCGGCCGACCACCACCAGGAACGGCACGCGCACCCGCTCGCCCTGCTCGAGACTGCGGCGGAAGGCCGGCGTCTCCACGAGCTGCAGCCGGATGTACAGGCCCACCAGGACCAGCACCGCGCTCGCCAGAAAGGGAATTCGCCAGCCCCAGCGCAGCAGGTCGCCGTAGCTCAAGGTCGCCCCCAACCCCAGGAAAACGCCGGTGGAACAGATGAACCCGAGAGGCGCGCCGAGCTGGGGAAAACATCCGTACCAGGCCTCCCTGCGGGGCGGCGCATTCTCGGTGGCCAGCAGCACCGCGCCCCCCCACTCTCCCCCCAGCCCCAAACCCTGGCCGAACCGGCATAGCGCGAGCAGCACAGCCGCGGTCATGCCGATGGACGCGTAGGTCGGCAGCATGCCGATGAGCACCGTGGAGGTGCCCATGGTGAGGAGCGCCGTCACCAGCGTCGCCTTGCGGCCTATGCGGTCGCCGAAATGCCCGAACAGCGCCGACCCGATGGGCCGCGCGAAGAACGCCAGGGCGAACGTCGCGAAGGACTGCAGGGTCGCCGTGGCCGGATTCTCCTTCGGGAAGAACAGCGTCGGAAAGACCAGCACCGCGGCGGTCGCATAGATGTAGAAATCGAAGAACTCGATGGTGGTGCCGATCAGACTGGCCAGCAGGATGCGATGCACGGGCTGCGCCGCCGGCGGAGACTTCGAATCGTTCAACGGGGAATCCCTCAGGACCGCGCGGGTCCGTTGTTCTTCAATGCCGGGCGAGCTTAACCTATAAATCTACGGCTTCGCGGGGCTGCCGGCCGGCGCGGGACGCATCGAGCCGTTGTCCAGCTGCATCAGTTCCTCCAGTCCAATCTCCTCCGTCGGGATCGGGGGCGGATTGGCGATGTCCGTAGGCCCGGTCGGCGCAGCCTCGGGCGCGCGGGCCGCATCGGGGGGATGCTGCGCCATGCGCTCGGTTTCCTCCAGGTCGGCGCTGCGCCATCCGCCGCCCAGATCGTTGATCAGGTTCACGCTGGCGGTCAGCTGGCGCAGCCGCACCCCGAGCTCCGTCTCGCGCGCCGACAGAAGGGCGTTCTGGGCGGTGATGACGTTCACATAGCTGTCGATGCCGTTGCGAAACAGGACCAGGGTCATTCGCAGCGCGCGTGCCGCGGCCACCGTCGCCTGGTGCGATTGCCCGAGTTCCGTCCCCAGTATCCGCAACGCCGCCAGGTTGTCCTCCACCGACTGGAATGCATTCAGCACGGTCTGGCGATACGTGGCCACCTGGCTGTCGCTCTGGGCGCGCGCCTGGGCGACGGCGGCGGCGCGCGCCCCGCCGTCGAATAGGATCTGCGCGAGAGAGGGCCCGACCGACCAGAAGAGATTGGGCGCGCTGAACAGGTTGCTGACGGCCGTCGACTCGTAGCCGCCCGATGCGTTCAAGGTCAGCGTCGGGAAGAAGGCCGCGCGGGCGACGCCTATTTGCGCGTTGGCGGCCGCGACCTGCCGCTCGGCCGCCGCGATGTCCGGACGGCGCTCGAGCAGATCGGAAGGCACGCTCACGGGAATGGTGGGCAGCTTCGGATCCAGGCGCCGGTAGGGAATGGAGAAGGAGCCCGGCGCGACGCCGATCAGGACCGCGATGGCGTGTTCGTACTGCGCCCGCGCCACCCCGGCGTCGGTTGCGGACGCCATGGCCGTCTGGAGCTGGGATTCGGCGGTCGCCACATCCGCCTCCGAATCCACCCCGGTGTCGACCAGCGTTCGCACCAGATGCAGGCTGGCCCGGTAATCCTCCACGGTTGCCTCGAGGATGCGCCGCTGTTCGTCGGCCACCCGCAGCTGGAAGTAGTCCTGCGCCAGGGTGCTCTGCGTGCTCAACAGCGCATTGGCCAGCGTCGCGGCGCTGGCCTGCGCCGAGTAGCGGCTCCCCGCCGCGGTGTTGCGGATGCTTCCCCACAAATCGACCTGGTAGGACGCCTCGAGGGGCACGGCGAACAGGTTGTGGGTGCCCGGCCCCTGGACCGCGCCGGTGGCCGTCGTTGCGGCTCCTGAAGCGCCGGCAACGCCGCCGAACGTCGCGAGGGCGCCGCTCGATTTCTCGCGCGTTGCCGAAGGAGCGAGGCTCAAGGTCGGAAACAGCTGCGCCTGGGCTTCCTGCGCCAGGGCGTGGGCCGCACGATTGTTCGCCTCCGCGGCCACGATGGTCTGGTTCGAAATCGCCACCCGGGTCTCGAGATCGTCGAGTATCGGATCCTCGTACAGCTCCCACCAATGGGAACGGATGGCGGCGTCGTTCGGCGCCGCCCTCTTCCATCCCTGGAGCGCCGCATCCCCGTCCGGCGCCGCCTCCTTGAACGCCCCGGAGCTCGCGGCGGTCGGCCGGTCGTAGTGCGGTGCGAGGTTGCATCCCGCCGCCAGCAGGCCCGCCCCGATCGCCAACATGCAAGATGCCTTGTTGAGCTTCATGGGGCGGGGTGCTCGCTCGCTGCGCCGGCGGCGACGGGCGACTTGGCGAATCCGAACTGGGAAATCCAGGAATTCAGCCGGTCCATGTAGAGATAGACCACGGGCGTGGTGTACAGCGTCATGATCTGGCTCACGATCAGTCCGCCGACGATGGCGATCCCCAGCGGTCGCCGCAATTCCGCGCCCATGCCGGTTCCGAGAGCCAGCGGGACGCCTCCTAGAAGCGCCGCCATCGTCGTCATCATGATGGGCCGGAACCGCAACAGGCTGGCCCGGAATACGGCATCCTTGGGGCTGATCCGCTCGCGCCTTTCGACCTCGACCGCGAAGTCGATCATCATGATCGCGTTCTTCTTCACGATGCCGATGAGCAGGATGATCCCGATCAAGGCGATGACGCTGAGTTCCGTGTGCGTGATCAGGAGCGCCAGCAGCGCGCCGATGCCGGCCGACGGCAGCGTGGAGATGATGGTGATCGGATGAATGTAGCTCTCGTACAGCATGCCGAGCACCACGTACACGGCCGCGATGGCCGCCGCGATCAGCAGCGGTTCGGACGAGAGGGAGGCCGTGAAGGCCTGGGCCGTGCCGCTGAAGGAGCCGGTGATCGTCGTCGGCACGCCCTCTGCGCGCTCCGCCGCGGCGATCAACTTGACCGCCGTGCCGAGCGCCACGCCGGGAGCCAGATTGAACGAGTACGTCACGGACGGAAAGACGCTCGAGTGATTGACCGCGAGGGGGGCCGTCCCCGTCTCGAAATGCGTGAGCGCGGACAGCGGCACCATGCCGCCGCTGCTCGAGGCGACGTACACGTCGTCCAATGCGCTCGGATCCTGCCAGAATTGGGGATCGACGACCATGATCACGTAGTACTGGTTCAGCTGCGTATAGGTGGTGGCGATTTCCCGCTCTCCGAATGCGTCGTAGAGCACGTTGTCGATGCCTTGCGGCGAAATCCCTAAGCGCGCCGCGGTGCGGCGGTCGATCACCAGCTTGGCCGAGAGGCCCTTGTTTTGCGCATCGCTGTTCATGTCGGTCAACTGACGAATGCCCTTCAGGGCTTTGAGCAGTATCGGGCTCCAGTGGTTCAGGACGTCGAGGTCAGCGCTTTGAATGGTGTACTGATACTGGGCCGCGGACTGCCGGCCGCCCATCCTCACGTCCTGCACCGCCTGCAGGAACAAGGTCGCGCCCGCGACCGCGGCGAGCTTCGGCCGCAGGCGATTGATGATCTGATCCGCCGACGACTTGCGTTCGGCGAGGGGTTTCAGCGCAATGAACACCCGGCCCGTGTTGGTGGTCGTGCCGCCGCCCCCGCCGGTGAATATCAGCACGGTGTCGACCCCGGGATCCTGCTTGGCGATGGCGGCCAGCTGCGCAATCTTCTGCTGCATGGCAGGAAAGGAGATCGACTGGTCCGCGATGATGGTGCCGTTCAGCCGGCCCGTATCCTGTTGCGGGAAAGAATCCTTTGGGAACCACGATGTAAAGGAATACGTTGAGGCCGATGGCCAGCAGGGTGATGACGAGAACGATCAGCGAGTGATCGAGCACCCAGGCCAGGGTGTGTTCATAACCCTTCAGGATGCGGTTGAAGGCCCGCTCGCTCGCCTGGTACCACTTGCCGTGGGTCGCCTTCTTGGCCAGCAGCACGGAGCACATCATGGGCGTGGTCGTCAGCGACACGGCCAGCGACACCAGGATGGCGACCGACAGCACCACCGCGAACTCGCGGAACAGCCGGCCGATGATCCCTCCCATCAGCAGGATCGGGATGAACACCGCCACCAGCGACAGGCTCATGGACATCACGGTGGAGCCGATCTGCGCCGCGCCCGTCATGGCGGCGGTCTCGGGATCCATGCCCATTTCCTGGTACCGCGTGATGTTCTCGAGCACGACGATGGCGTCGTCGACTACGAATCCGGTCGAGATGGCGAGCGCCATGAGCGAGAGGTTGTCGACGCTGTACCCGAGCAGGAACATGGCGGCAAAGGTGCCGATGATGGACGCGGGGACCGCGATCAGGGGAATCAGCGTCGCGCGGAACTCGCGCAGGAACAGGAAGACGACGAGGCCCACCAGGGCCACCGACAGGAGAAGCGTGCGTTCGATGTCCGCCACGGAGGCCCGGATGGTCTGGCGTCTGGTCGAGCCCGATGCTCATGATGATGGCCGGATCGATGCTCGCATGCAGCTGCGGCAGCGCCGCGTTGATCCCGTCGACCGTGGTGATGATGTTGGCGCCCGGCTGGCGGAAGATGATGAGCAGGGCGGCCCTGCGGCCGTTGGCCAGGCCGAGAGACCGGACCGTTTGGACCGAGTCCTCCACCGTCGCGACCCTGGAGAGCGTGACCGGCTGCCCGTTGCTGTAGGAGACGATGAGGGGCGCATAGTCCTTCGCCTTCATGAGTTGGTCGTTGGCGGCGATCGTCCAGCGCTCGTTGGCGTTCGCAAAGCTGCCCTTGGCCTGGTTCGCGGTCTGCGCCACGACCGCGCTTCGCACGCTCTCCAGTCCCAGTCCGTACCCGGACAGTTGCGCGGGATTGACGTTGATCCGTACCGCCGGCGACGAACTGCCGCCGACGACCACCTGGCCCACCCCCGCGATCTGCGCCAGCCGCTGCGCCAGCACCGTCGAGGCGGCATCGTACAGCGCCGCCGGCGGCAGCTTGTCGGACGTCAGTGCGACGATCATGATGGGCGCGTCCGCCGGGTTCACCTTCCGGTAGGTCGGATTTGCTGGGCAGGTTGGCCGGCAGGTAGCTGCGCGCCGCGTTGATCGCCGACTCGACGTCGCGCGCGGCGGCGTCGATGTTGCGGGTCAGCTCGAATTGCAGCGTGACGCTGGTCTGACCGAGCGTGCTCTGCGAGGTCATCTCCGTCACGGCGGAGATCCTGCCGAATTCGCGCTCGAGCGGGGTGGCGACGGAGGAAGCCATGATCTCCGGGCTCGCCCCCGGCAGCGACGCCGACACAGAAATGGTCGGGAAGTCCACCTGCGGCAGCGGGGACACGGGGAGTACGCGGAAGGCCGAGACACCCGACAACAGCAGCGCCGAGGTGAGGAGCGTCGTCGCGATCGGGCGCTTGATGAAGGGTGCCGACAGGTTCACGGCTGCATCCGGGGAGCCGGGATCGCCGGCCGGGGCGCACCGGGCGGCTCCGGCGGCAGGTCGGCGGGAGGTCTCCCGCGGCCCCGCCAGGTCGCGAACCGCACCGCCAGGTCGTCGAAGAACAGATAGATCACCGGCGTCGTGTACAGCGTCAGCAGCTGGCTGCAGATGAGACCGCCGACGATGGTGACGCCGAGCGGCCGGCGCAGCTCGGACCCCACGCCCTGGCCGAACGCGAGCGGCATGGCTCCCAGCATCGCCGCCATCGTGGTCATGAGGATGGGGCGAAAGCGCAGCAGGCACGCCTCGTGAATCGCTTCGAACGCATTCTTGCCCTCCTTGCGCTGCGCGTCGAGCGCGAAGTCGATCATCATGATCGCGTTCTTCTGCACGATGCCGATCAACAGGACGATTCCGATGATGGCGACCACCGTCAATTCGTCGCCGCAGACCAGGAGCGCGAGGAGCGCGCCGACGCTCGCCGACGGCAGCGTGGAGAGAATGGTCAGCGGATGAATGTAGCTCTCGTAGAGCACGCCCAATACGATGTAGACCGTGACCAGGGCGCTCAACACCAGAATGCCCTCGTTGGCGAGCGAACCCACGAATGCCTGGGCCGTACCCTGGAACGTCCCGATCATGGCGGCCGGCGCGGGCAGTTCCTTCTGCACGTTCTTGATCGCGCTCACCGCCTCCCCCAGCGACACGCCCGGGGCGAGATTGAACGAAATCGTGGTCGCCGGGAATTGCCCCATGTGGCTGATCAGGAGCGGCGCGGCGTTGCTCGTGGTCTTGGTGACGGCGCTGAGCGGCACCGCGCCCCCGCCCGCGGCATTCAGGTAGATGTCGCCGAGATGCGCAGGGTCCGTCTGGAAGTCCGGCTGCACCTCCATGATCAGGTGGTATTGGTTCAATTGGGTGAACAGCGTCGACACCTGCCGCTGACCGAAGCCGTCGTACAGGGCGTCGTCGATGTTCTGCGTCGATATGCCGAGGCGCGACGCGGTCGGGCGGTCGATCTGCAACGACACCTGGCGCCCGCCGTTTTGCAGGTCGCTGGCGACGTCCTCGAGTTCGGGAAGTTGCTGCAGGCGTCCGACGAAGCGGTCCGCATACTGCGCGAGCTCCGCGGGGCTGGGATCCTGCATGCTGAACTGGTATTCGGTACGGCTGACGATGTCCTCGACCGAGATGTCCTGAACGGGCTGCAGGTACAGGCGGATGCCGTCCACCCGGCGGGCGGCGCGCTGCAGGTCGGCGATCACCTGAGGTGCCGCCTTGCGCTGTTTCAGCGGCTTCAAGTTGATCTGGATGCGCCCGCTGTTCAGCGTCGTGTTGGTGCCGTCGACGCCGATGAACGAAGACAGGCCCTCGACCGCCGGATCCTCCAGGATCGCGGCGGCCAGCTGCTGCTGGAGCTGCGCCATTCGCGGAAACGACACCACCTGGCCCGCCTCCGACACGCCCTGGATCTCGCCCGTGTCCTGCACCGGGAAGAAGCCCTTGGGAACGATCAGGAAGAGCAGGAAGGTGACGACCAGCGTGGCCGCCGCCACCGACAGGGTGAGGCCGCGGCGCTCGAGAACCCAGTCGAGCGTGCGCTCGTAGAACCCGATGACGTCCCGGAAGATCCGCTCGGACCACTGGTAGAAACGGCTCTGCTGGTCGAGCTCCGTGCGGTGGAGCAGCTTCGCGCACAGCATCGGCGTCAGGCTCAGCGAAACGGCCGCCGAGATCAGGATCGTGGCGCTCAAGGTGACGGCGAACTCGCGGAACAGCCGGCCGGTGATGTCGCCCATGAACAGGAGCGGGATCAACACCGCGATCAGGGACACGGTCAGCGACACGATGGTGAAGCCGATTTGTTCCGCGCCTTTCAGGGCGGCGGCCAGCGGCTTCTCCCCGCCCTCGACGTAGCGCGTGATGTTCTCGATCATCACGATCGCATCGTCCACCACGAAACCCGTGGAGATGGTCAGCGCCATCAACGTGAGGTTGTTGAGGCTGTAGCCCATCGCGTACATCACGGCGAACGTGCCGACGAGCGCCAGCGGCACTGCGACCCCCGGGATGATCGTCGCCGCGAACGTGCGCAGGAACACGAAAATGACGGCCACCACGAGGGCGACGCACAGCATGAGCTCGAATTCGACGTCCGCCACCGAAGCACGCACCGTCGTGGTCCGGTCCGTCAACACCGACACCGCGATCGTGGAGGGGATGGTCGCGCGCAGCTTCGGCAACAGCGCCTTGATGCTGTCGACCACGCTGATGATGTTGGCGCCCGGCTGCCGCTGGATGTTCAAAATGACCGCGGGTGTCTTGTTCATCCAGGCGGATAATTGATCGTTCTCCACCCCGTCGACGACCCGGGCCACGTCGGCGAGCATGACCGGCGCGCCGTTCTTGTAGGCGATGACGATCTTGCTGAATTCCGCGGCCGTGGTGATCTGATCGTTGGCGTCGATTTGAAAGCTCTGCGCCGGCCCGTTGAAGCTGCCCTTGGCGCTGTCAAGGCTGGTCTGCGCGAGCGCGGTGCGCACATCCTCGAGATTCAAGCCGTAGGAGGCGAGCTGCGTCGGATTGATCTGGACCCGGACCGCGGGCTTCTGGCCGCCGCTGATGACCACGGCGCCGACCCCGGGCAGCTGCGAGATCTTCGCCGCAAGGCGCGTGTCGGTGTAATCCTCGACCTGGCTCAGGGGCATCGAGTCCGAGGTGAGCGCGAGGGTGAGGATGGGCGCGTCGGCGGGATTGACCTTGTTGTAGACCGGCGGCACCGGCAGGCCCGTGGGCAGGTAATTCTGCGCCGCGTTGATCGCCTCCTGCACGCCCTGTTCCGCGACGTCGATGTTGAGGCTCAGATTGAACTGCAGCGTGATCACGGACGCGCCCGCGGCGCTCGTGGACAACATCTGGCTGAGGCCGGGCACCTCGCCCAGCTGCCGCTCCAGCGGCGCGGTGATGGCGGTCGCCACGACGTCGGCGCTCGCGCCGGGGTAGAACGTCAAGACCTGCATCGTCGGGTAGTCCACCTCGGGCAGCGCCGAGACGGGCAATTGCTGAAATCCGATGATGCCGACCAGCAGGATCGCCGCCATCAACAGCGATGTTGCAATCGGCCGGAGGATGAAAGGCCGGGACGGGCTCATCGGGTGCTGGGCGGCGCCGGCTTGCCGCTTCCCGGCTTTTGTTCAGATATTGCGACCTTGGTGCCGTCCTGCAGCTTGTCGAAGCCGTCGGTGACGAGCTGCGTCCCGGGATCGACGCCGGTGACGGCCGACACCCCCTTCTCGGTCGCCAGGATCTTGACGGTGCGGGACTGAACGGTGCTGCCGGGTTGCACGGCGTAGACGAAGGCCACGTCGTTGTTGTGCTGGATCGCCGCCTGGGGCACGAGGTTCACCTGGGTGAGCGTCTTCACCAGAAGCCGCGCATTCACGAACTGGCTCGGAAACAGTTCGTTGTGCGCATTCGGGAAGGTGGCGCGGGCGCGCACTGTGCCGGTCGTCGTGTTGACCTGATTGTCCACGGTGAGCAGCGTTCCGGTCGCGATCGTGCGCTCCTTCGAGCGATCGAGCGCGATCACCGGCATCGGCTTGCCGGCGCTCATCTGCGCGAATACCTCGTCGATGACGTCCTCGGCCAGGGTGAAAATCACGGTGATCGGCTGCAGTTGGGTGATGACGCACAGGCCGGTCGTCCCGTTGGCCGTCACCACGTTCCCGGGATCGATGTTGCGCAGACCGACCCGGCCGTCGATGGGCGAGGTGATCCGCGTGTAGTCCACGTTGACCTGGGCGGCGGCGAGGTTGCCTTGATCCAGCTTCACGGTGGCGGCATCCCCCTCGACCGTCGCCTGTTGGGTGGCGAGTTCCTGCTGGGGAATGGCGTGCTCCTTGTAGGAGCTCTCGTAGCGGACGAGATCGAGCCGCGCATTCTTCAAGAGCGCATCGTCGCGCTCCAGTTGGCCTTGCGCCTGCAGCAGCGCCGCCGTGTATGGCCGCGGATCGATGATCGCGAGCAGTTCGCCCTTCTTGACGAGCTGCCCTTCCTTGAAATGCACTTCCGTGATCTCGCCCGCCACCCGGCTCACGACGGTGACGGTGTAGACCGGGGTGACCGTCCCCAGGGCGTCGATGTACACGTCGATGTCGCCCACCGTGACCGGCGCGACTGCCACCGGAGTAGAGGCCGGCGCATGCGCCGCGGGTTTGGACCGGAACAGCGCCGGGCCGGCCATCCACAGGAGCAGACCGGCCGCCGCCGCCCCGATGATCCCAAGGACCCACCGGCGCTTGCGGTCGTGCGCTCGCTGCGAACCGCCGGCAACCTCGGCGTCCGGCGCCTTCGTACCCGCTGCCTCTGCCATAACCTAGGGACCCCGCTGCGCGGTGTGCAGCTCACGAGGAGATGTCGCTGCCACGCACCATACTCGATTCGACGGCGCTGGGAAAAAAGTCCCCGGCATCCGTCCGCGCTGCGGCAGGCGCCTCGGTCGCCGAGGGGAGTCGGACGGGTCCTAGTTCATGCCGGCCGGCAGCTCGTCGGACGCCGGTCCGACGAAAGTCGCGGGAGGCGTGCCCTTGAGGAAGTCGGTTACCACCGACGAGGCGGTGTCGCCGCCGAGCGGCGCAATCGCGCGAAACGCCCTCCATGCCGCCGTGGGGACGGCGCCGAAGGAGCGCGCCGGATCCTGGACCCGGCGCACGTCCATCCACAAGCTTCCCTCGAACAAGTCGAATCCCAAGAGATCGAAGGTCGTGCTCACCGCCTGCCTCGCGCGCTGGACCTTGATGCGCGTCTGACCCTGCAGATCCTCGACGGTGCCGACGATGGCGCTGCCGAAGGGCGCCACCGGGTTCATCAGCCCCTGGATCTCCTGCTGCAGGTCGACCGGCGCATAGTCGCGCAATCCGCCGTCCGCGCCGGGAATCACATCGCCCGCCGCGACCACGGTGAAGAACGGACTGCGCAGCCGCTCGATGCGCAGCATGACGGCAACGTCCATGTTGCCGAGCGCGATGACGAAGTCCTCGACCCGGTTCGCGAGCGGATACGGATCCCAGTTGGCGTTGGATACGACGTAGCCGTGCTGGCCGTGGCTGTACGGTCCGCCCTTCACGTAGTAGCGCATCATCTGCGCCGTGGCGAGTTCCCAGGAGTCCTGGGGCCCCAGGCCGGCGCTCACGGCCGGATTGTGATCCGAGGTGTTCGCCTGCAGAACCACCGCGTCTTTGAGCG
This sequence comes from uncultured Gammaproteobacteria bacterium, assembly GCA_963707765.1. Taxonomy (GTDB): domain Bacteria; phylum Pseudomonadota; class Gammaproteobacteria; order Steroidobacterales; family Steroidobacteraceae; genus Bog-1198. The sequence continues at coordinate 1,200,436 of CAVPQZ010000004.1, forward strand.
CCGACCAGGACTCCCAGGCCGAGGCCTGCCGGATCGACGAGGCCCGCAGGCTCTCCGGATCCTGAATGATCCGCCGCGGATCGGCCTGGAACAGGTAGCTGCCCTTCAACATCCCGAGAATGCGCGCGGCATGCCAGTTGAGCCACGGCTCCGGCCGCGCACGCTGCACGGCGAGCGAGAGCGGCGTGATGCTGCTGTTCATCCCATCGAGGTCGATGGCATAGATCACGTCCGACCATTCGAGCGCCTGTCTCGCGTCGTGAACCACCAGGGCCGCGAGCCCGGTGGCGTAGGCATTGCTGCTCGTGAGCGCGTTGTCGTCGGCGGCGAACGGCCGGATGGGCGCAAGCCCGGCCCGCTTCAGCGCCTCCGCGGCCGGCATGCGCGTTCCGCGAAGGTAGGCCTCTCCGGCCCCGACCATGGCGGCGCCGAGGTTGCCCAATTGCGCCAGGTCCCCCTCGCCCAGCGTGCCGCGCGACTGGACCACGGGAGTCACCCGCTGGTTGAGCAGGTCGAGCAGCATTTGCGCGAGCTGCGGGCTCGGCGCATCGTAGGTCATGGCGTTCGCGCGCACCGCCATCATGGCGCGAACGATTTCCTCCTCGCCGATCTCGGGGCCGGTTCCAAGCAGAGCGCCCTCGCGAAACCGGTCCATTTGCGTCTTTTCGATCAGCGTCCGGTTGGCGCTCGACATCGGATCGCCGTCGAAGATCACCGTCTCGCGCTGCTCGCCCGAACCCCGGTTGAACCAGTAAACCGGAATCCCCTCGGCGGAAGCCTCGAGCAACAGGCCGTAGTTGTCGGCCTCGCGCCGCCGGGCCTCCTCGGCCAGCGCGACCTTCGCGCCGTGGCGGGCGATCATGACGATCTGATCGATGGTGAGCTCACGGCCCGTCAGCGTGATCGTGCGCTCCGCCATGGTCGGCACGATCGGCGTGTACCCGGCGGCGGCCGCCTGCGCCGCGCCGCAGGCCATGACCGCACAGCACGCCGCCGCTTGCGCCACGCGGTCCATTGGGAGGGGATAGGCCTGCATCTCAGCCGCCCCGGGCGTCGAGCCGATCCCGGCAGTAGACGAAGATGCTGTTGCCGAGGATGCTCAATGCGAACAGCGCCAGCGAGGCCGGCAACAGCTCGAGCACCCGGTGCAGGCCCAGCCAATCGGCGGGCGCGTCCATCCAGTGCACCAGGGCGGCGAGCCTGCCGGTATCGCCGTCCTTGACGCAGCAGCGGGTCAGTCCGTCGCTGATTCCCTGGCTCACGCCGATGTGCGTCCATTCCCCATCGTGCAGCCAGCGATAGGTCTGCAGGCTGATGAGCCACAAGAACGCGGCGAGGCAGCCGTACCCCAGCACGCCGCCCGCGGCGCGCGCTGCGCGGAGGCAGGCAACCCGACACTTCGAGGATGCTCCGCCGCTCATGGGGATGCCCCGCTGTCGCAAGGTTTGATTTCCAATCGGGATATGCGGCTCGCGTCGCCCTGCAGCTGTGCCGGGTTCAACAAGCCGTCGCCGGCGCCTTGATCGATATCGACCCAATAGACGTTGCCGGTGCGCTTGCGGTCGGTCATTTCGGGCTTCAGGCCGAGCGCCTGTGCCTGCGCGACGCGGGCCTGCGCCCGCTTTTGCTCGCTGTACAGCCCCAGCGATATCACGGAGCCCTCGCCCGGGCCGGGCATCTCGAGCGCGTCGTCGATGCCCGCCGACTTCAGCTTCGAGAGGAGCGCCTCCGCGGCGCCGGCCGCACCCGTGAGCGGCAGATACACCCATACGCCGGCCCATACGTCGCCGTCGACCACCCGTTGCCGCGGATCGTAGCCGCCCGCGCGCAGGATGCTCGCGGCGTGGGCCGCCTCGGCGACGTCGCGGAAGGGGCCGATCGTGGTGCAGCGCTTGGCCGCCGATGCGGGCCCAACGGCGCTCGCTTCCGATGCATCGGGGGCGCCGCTCGATGCCGCGGCGCCGCTCTCCGCAGGCGGCTCGCGCTGCGCCTCGGGCACCTCCGAGACCAGCTTCAGCGTCGGGCCGGGGGCATCCGAGGCGGGGACCGGCTGCGGCTCGGCGATGCCGTGCGTCCACAAGAAATAGAACACGTTCGCCAAGGCGAGGCAGACGACGATGATTTTCAAGCTCGTCATTCGATGTCCGTCAATTTCCCTTCACCCAGACGCAGACTGACCTCCCCCGATACGAACGTTTGCAGCCGGCCCTCCCGCTCGAGCTGCAATTGGCCCTGCGCATCCACGCCCCGCGCCGTGCCGCGCACGACGGTGTCGTCCAGCAGCACCTGCGCCGGACGGTCCCGCAGGACGTCGAGCACCGACCAGGCCGCCCGGCAAGCGGCAAAGCCCTCGCGCTCGAAGTCCACCAGCATACTCAAAAGCTCGTCGATGATGGCGCCGGCGATGAAATTGCGCGAAGGCGCCCGGGAGCACGCATCGGCGATGGCGGCTACGGCGGCCCCCGAGGCCTCGATGGCGGCGCGGGCCGCGGCGGTCAAGGCCACGTTGAGGCCGATTCCGATCACCACTTGGGCAGGCCGGAAGGCATCCGCGCGCAGCTCGAGCAGCACGCCGCCGACCTTCCGGTCGTTCAGCCACAGATCGTTCGGCCATTTTACGCCGATGCCCGTGGCGCCGGCTCGCGCCAGCGCCCGGCACACCGCGACCCCCGCGCACAGACTGAGCGCCGGGCTCACCTGCGCACGGTCCCCGAACGACCACGCCATCGACAAGGCGATGCTGCCGCCGAAGGGGGCGGCCCAGTGGCGGCCGCGGCGGCCGCGGCCGGCGCTCTGCAGCTCGCTCAACAAGACCCGGGCACGCCCGGCCGGCGGAGGCGCCGCCGCCAGGAGCCGCGTATTGGTGGAATCCACTTCGAAGGCGATCTCGAGGCCATGCACGCGCTCGGCATGCGCCTCCGACAGGGCGGCGCGAATCGCCCTCGCATCCAACAGCTCCACCGGCCCCGCCAGCGCATAGCCGCGTCCGCGAACGGCGCCGGCTGCGATGCCGCGATCGCGCAATTGCAGGACGCCCTTCCGGACGGCCGCGCGCTTCACGCCGAGGCGCTGCGCCAGCCGCTCGCCGGAGTGCGGCTGACCATCCGCCAGCAGCGCCAGTAGCGACGCGGGGTCTAGATTGCGCGCGATCGAAACAGCCATAGTCGCCGGGCCCGGCTTTCCGTGCCCGCCGCCATCCGCACCAGGTTCGCGCGATGCGTGTAGATCACGAACACGGCAATCAGCCCGCAGAACGCCAGCCGGGCCGTATCGCCGGGATCGAGGTAATGAACCGCGACGACCAGCGCCACTCCCGCCACCATGCTGGCCAGGCCCACGTAGCCGGTCAGCAGCACCACCGCGAACCAGCACGCGACCAGGGGGAGCAGCAGCCGCGGCTCCAGCGCGCCGATGACGCCGACCATGGTCGCGACTCCCTTGCCGCCGCGAAAGCCGAACCACACCGGATAGACGTGACCCACGATGACTGCAATTCCGCAGGCCAGCGTGAGCCATTCCCGGGACAGGCCCGGATCGGCGCCGACTCCCGGCAACGACAGCTCCGGCACCCACCGCACCGCCAATACTCCCTTGCCGATGTCGAAGAGCAACACCGAGAGTCCGAACACCTTGCCCTGGGTCCTGAGCGCATTGGTGGCGCCCGCATTGCCGCTGCCCATCTTCCGGATGTCGACGCCTCGAATGCGCCCGAGGATCAGGCTCGCGAGCAGCGCGCCCAGGAGGTAGGCGATCAGCGATTTCGTCCCCAGTTCCAGCATGCGGTTATTATGGCACCGGGGACGCGGCGTGTTTGGGCAGGTGGATTTCCGCCAGCATGCAGCGCACGCCGCCGCCGCCCAGCCCCTCGATGACCGGAATGGGGGCGGCCACGACCGTGCCCTGCGCCTCGAGCATCCGCCGCTGCGCGGGTTCAAAGCTGTCCCAGGCCGCCGCCGACAGGGCGATCACCGCTCCCGCCTTGGACTCGAGCTCCAGGATATTGCCCGCGAAGCGCCGCATTTGATGGGAGGAGATCTCGATCAGCTCATGCCCCGTGACGCGCAACCGGGCCATCACCGCCGCCCGGTGTTCCGGGCGCCCAATCGTCTCGGTGCAAATCACGGCAAATCGGCTGCCGATCGCCAGCAGCACGTTCGTGTGATAGATCGCCTTCCCTTCCGGGTCGCATGCCTCGAAAGTCGCGAGATCATAGCCCAGCACCTGCGCAAACTCGCCCAGCACGTCGAAGTCCGTGCGCGGCGAGAGGCAGGCGAAAGCGACGCGGTTGACCCGGTCGAGGACCAGGCTGCCGGTACCCTCCAGATACTGGGCCGACGCCTCACGGTGAGAAAGATCCACGGTTCGCGACGATCGAAAGCCGCCCTGCCGGATGACCTGCTGCACCAGGTCCTCGCGCCGCTCCCGGCGCCGATTGGACGCCATCATCGGATACAGAACCACCGTGCCGTCCCGGTGAAAGCTCACCCAATTGTTGGGAAAGACCGCGTCGGGCTTGGGCGGCGCGGCGGTATCCTCGCCCACGATGACCTCGATGCCGGCGCGGGACAAGGCCGAGGCGACACCGTCGAATTCGCGCAGGGCGAGTTGCTGCGCCGCCGATTCTGGGCGCCGGAGGCCCATGCTGTCCGGGCCGGAGGCCGAGCCCGCCGCTTGAAATGCATTGCTGGCGGCCGTTTCCGGGTTGAAGGCGAACCCGGCCGGCCGCACCATGAGCACGGCGCCGGCGCTTTGCGGTTCTCGGGCGGGCGTGGCTTCCTTCGTCATGCCCGCGAAACTATACCAGTGGGAGGGGCGTCTGCAGCGCTGCGCGGCGTGCCCGTTGACAGACCCCGCTGCTTTCATCATGGTAGGCCGGCTACGGACGGCGTAAAAATCCGAAGAAATCGCCTGAGCCGGCGGCAACTCGCGTTGCCGGCCGCTCGAGGCTGAACGGGCGCATTGCCTACGGGCTAATTTGGGGTCTCTACCTTGCCGGTTTCACTGAATACTTCATTGTGGGCGGCCGTGTTCGCCACGCTGACGATGACCGCCCAGGCCGATTCGCGGACGCATGCGGCGCCCGCCAATCCTCCGGCGCCGGCTCACCCCCCTGCCGAGAAGGCGCCCGGCGACTACGACTTTTCCTTCGATACGCTGCTGGAGGAGGCCCGGCGGCGGGGCATGAAGCCTTATTCGCCGCAGCGCAGTACCCTGCCCGCCGGATTGGACAAGCTGAGCCCGGAGCAATACCGCAGCATTCATTTCAACCCCGATTCCGGTATCTGGCGCCAGGAGGACGTTCCCTTCCGGCTCGAGCTGCTGCGGGCCGGCTTCAACCTGCAATCGGTGGCGGTGACGGTCTCGACCGTGGAAAACGGCGTCGCCCACGACTTGGTGGCGACGCCCGACATGTTCGAGATCGGCCCCTCGATGCCGCAGATCGAAAGTAAAATCTCCCTGCCGTTGTCGGGTTTCCGGGTCAAGAGCCAGATCAACTCGAAAAAGGTCTGGGACGAATTCCTGGTTTTCCAGGGAGCGAGCTATTTTCGTGCCGTGGCCCAGCACCTGCTGTACGGACTGTCGGCCCGCGGCCTCGCCGTCAATACGGCCGAGCCGTCGGGCGAGGAATTCCCCGCCTTCACCCACTTCTGGATCGAGCGCCCCGACGCGCGCGCGAAGGCGATCGTGATCTATGCGCTGCTCGAGAGCGACTCCGTGACCGGAGCCTACCGGTTCACGGTCCAGCCGGGACCGGAAACGCTCATGGACGTGGAGCTCACCTTGTTTCCGCGCGCCGAGATGCGCGTCGTGGGCATCGCGCCGATGACCTCGATGTTCCTGTTCGACGAGACCAACCGGGGCCGGCTCGATGATTACCGTCCCGAGGTCCACGATTCCGACGGCCTGATGATCGAGTCGAGTTCCGGAGAGTCGATTTTCAGGCAGCTCGCCAATCCCACCCAGCTGCAGGTGTCGACCTTCACGACCCAGCCGCCGAAGGGCTTCGGGCTGGTGCAGCGCTCCCGGGATCCGGCGGATTTCCAGGACTTTGAGAATCAATACGAGCGGCGCCCGAGCGCCTGGGTGGAACCGAAGGGCGATTGGGGCGCGGGGGCGGTCGAACTCGTGGAGATCCCGTCGGGCCGCGAGAGCAACGACAACATCGTGGCCTTCTGGCGTCCGGCCCACGGCTTGCCGTCCAACCACCCGGCGCATTTCGAATACCGCCTCACCTGGCTGGCGGAGCCCGGCCTGCCCAAGGGCATCGCCAAAGTGATGGCGACCCGCTCCGGCGCGAGCCTCGACGGCAAGCGCCGCGTGTTCATCCTGGACTTCGTGGGTGCCGGCGAGCGCATCGACGGCTTGCGGCTCGATCTGTCGGCGTCCCGCGGCAAGATCTCGAACGCCGCCCTGAAGTCCAACGTGTCGCTGCACGGATTGCGCGCCAGTTTCGAGATCGATCCGAACGATGCCGACCTCATCGAACTGCGCCTGCGGGTGATGCGCGGCGACCAGCCGATCAGCGAGACCTGGCTGTACCGCTGGACCCCCGCGTGAGCTGCGCCGTCGCATACCCGCATATCGGGGCCTCGGGCGGCATGCCGCCGGAGAGTCCGCTGGCGATGCCGGCCCAGGATCTGCGCTATGGGCCATCGCGCCGGCAGCGCCAGTTCCCGACGCTCACCGTGCTGTACGCGCGCTTCATCCTCATTGCGACGACGGCGGGCGTCTCGATCTACGGCATCTACCAGATGCTGCAGGTGGTGCGTTTTGCCAGCATGACGCTGCTGCAGGGCACGATGATCGTCTTCTTCGCGGTGTCGCTCGCCTGGATAGCCTTTGCCGCGGGATCCGTGATCGCGGGCGCCTCGAAGCGCCGGGATTTCGTCCCCGGCGCGCCGCCGGACGCGTCGCTGACGGCATTGGTCATGCCGATCTACAACGAAGATCCGCTGCGCACCACCCTCGCCTTGCAGGCCATGGCCGAGAGCCTGAAGCAACTTTCGGCCCACCGGTGGTTCGAAGTGGTGGTGGTTTCGGACTCGACCAACGCCGACAACTGGATCCGCGAGACCGCGGCGATCCACCGATTGCGCGCCTCTCTCGAGGCCGTCATGCCCGTCTGGTACCGGCGGCGCTGGCAGAACGTGGGCCGCAAGTCGGGCAACCTCGAGGATTTCGTGACCCGTTGGGGCGGACGCTACGAGAACATGATCGTGCTCGACGCCGACAGTCTCATCGACGCCCGGACCCTGCTGCGGATGGTGCAGGCAATGCAGGCCGATCCGGCGCTCGGGATCCTGCAGACGGCCCCGCAACTCATCGGCGCGAGGACGTTCTTCGGGCGCCTGCAGCAATTCGCCGGTTGCGTCTACGGGCCGGTCATCACCCGCGGCCTTGCGGCCTGGTCGGGAGACAGCTGCAATTATTGGGGCCACAACGCGATCATTCGCGTGCGCGCCTTCGCGGAGAACTGCGGGCTGCCGGTCCTCAAGGGCCGCAAACCCTTCGGCGGCCACGTGCTGTCCCATGATTTCGTCGAGGCCGCGTTGATGCGCCGCGGCGGCTGGAAGGTGCGCATGCTCACCGACTGCGGCGGTTCCTGGGAGGAATCGCCGCCCTCGCTGATCGACGTCGCCATCCGCGACCGGCGCTGGGCGCAGGGCAACCTGCAGCACTTGAAGATCATCGGTGCGGCCGGCCTGTCCTTCACGAGCCGGCTGCACTTAGGGATAGGCATCATGAGCTACCTGTCCTCGCCGTTGTGGCTGTTGATGCTGGGAATCGGATTCGCGCTGGCGGTGCAGTCGCACCTGATCCGCCCGGAATACTTCAGCCACGATTTCCAGCTGTTCCCCACCTGGCCGAGATTCGACGTCGAACTGATGATGGCCCTGTTCTGGTTCAGCATGGTCGTGCTCCTGATCCCGAAGATGCTCGGATTCATCCGCGCCGTGTGCACGCCCCGCATCCGGCGCGGCAGCGGCGGCGTCATCGGGCTGGCCTCCAGCTTCCTGCTGGAGACCGTGCTGTCGGCCTTGTACGCGCCGGTGTTGATGCTGGTCCAGAGCCGGCACGTGTTCGAAGTGTTCATGGGACGCGATTCGGGATGGAAGCCGCAGCGCCGCGACAGCGGCGGCACGACCTGGAGCGATGCCTGGAATTTTCACAAGCGGCACATGCTGCTCGCCTGCGTCACCGCGGTGATCGTGTATTTCCTCTCCCCGGCGATGCTCGCCTGGGTTTCGCCGGCTCTCCTCGGATTGTTCCTGTCGGTGCCCCTGTCGCGCGCCAGCGGCAGCGAATCGCTGGGTCTCGCGCTGTCGAGGATTGCACTGCTGCGCACCCCCGAGGAGGTGGACCCGCCCGCCCTGGTCGCGCGGCGGGGGGAGCTCATTGCCGGGGCCGAGCCTCTCCCGGAGGACGGGCTGCGGTATCTCGCGCGCAATCGCGACGCGCGGCTCGCCCACATCCACGGGAACCTCGCCCGGCCGGCGGATCCGCGCGGCAAGCCGGATCCTAATGCCTTCACGGCCGAGCAGAAGCTGATCGATGCGCGCTCGCTCGACGAGGCGCTGTCATGGCTGACGCCTGCGGAGCGTGTGGAAGTCGCGGCCGATGCGCGTCTGCTCAACCAGCTCGCCCTTCTGCCCGATGCGCAAGCCACCGGAATCACGATATAGAGGATGTCCATCGAATGATCGCAAGACGAACGCTGTTGAAGACGGCCTTGGGGTTGACCGCCGCCCAGTTGGCCAGCCTGGACTTGGCCCGGGCGGCGCCGGCCGCGGCAGCCCAGGGCAACGGTCCGGCCCAGCCCTTCGATTTTGCCTGGCTCAAGGGCCAGGCGCACTTTCTCGCCAACAACCCCTATCAGGAATCCAAGGACATCCTGCCGGCGGCCATGTCCAAGCTCGGCTACGACCAGTATCAATCCATCCGCTTCCGCACCGATCATTCGTTGTGGGGCGACACGGGTCTCGCGTTCCGGCTGCAGTTCTTCCACGTCGGGCGCAGCTTCGGCCAGGCGGTGCGCCTCTACGAAGTCCAGGACGGCCAGGCGCGCGAGATCGTCTACGACCCGGCCATGTTCGAATGGGACAAGAGCGGCGTCGATCCCTCCCTCATGAAGGATCACGCGGGCTTCGCCGGATTTCGGGTGCAGTTCGTCACGAATTGGCGGGCCGACGTGGCGGCATTCCTCGGCGCGAGCTATTTTCGCGCAGTGGGCGGCGACACGCGGCAGTACGGATTGTCGGCGCGCGCGCTGGCCGTGGATACGGCGTTTCCCCGCCCGGAGGAGTTTCCCCGCTTCACCTCGTTCTGGTTCGAGCGGCCGTCGAAGGATTCAGGCACGCTCACGATGTACGCGCTCTTGGACAGCCCGAGCATCGCCGGAGCGCTGCGCTTGCAGATTTCACCCGCCGGCACGCTCATCATGAACGTGGACTCGGCCCTCTATCCGCGCAAACCCATCGAGCGGCTGGGCATCGCTCCGCTCACCAGCATGTTTTTCTACGGCAAGAACGACCGGCGCGTCGCGAACGACTGGCGGCCCGAGATTCACGACTCCGACGGCGCCTCGATGTGGACCGGCGCCGGCGAATGGATCTGGCGGCCGCTGGTCAACCCGCCGCAACTGCACTTGAATTCCTTTTTCGACGACAACCCGCGCGGCTTCGGATTGCTGCAGCGGGACCGCAATTTCGATCACTACCAGGACGACGGCGTGTATTACGACCGGCGCCCCAGCTTGTGGATCGAACCCAAGCCCGGGCCGAACGGCGGCTGGGGCAAGGGTGCCGTGCAGTTGGTCGAAATACCGACCGTCGACGAGACCTTCGACAACATCGTGCTCTTCTGGAACCCCGCCGAGAAGCCCAAGGCCGGCCAGGAGCTGCTGTATGCCTACCGGATGTACTGGGGCACGAAGATGCCGTATGGATCGCCGCTGGCGCAGACCATCGCGACGCGCACCGGCATCGGCGGCACGGTCGGGGTCAAGCGGCAATACTATTCCTGGCATTTCGCCGTCGACTTCGCCGGCGGCGAGCTCGGCGCTCTCGCCAAGGATGCGCCCGTCGAAGCCATGATCACCGCCTCGCGCGGCCAGACCGAGCACGTGACCGCGCATTTCGTCGAGGAATTCAACGGCTTTCGGGCGCTGTTCGACGTGAGACCGGACGACTCGGTGGAGCCCATCGATCTGCGCCTGTACCTTCGGCTCGAAGGACGGCCGCTCACCGAAACGTGGATCTATCAGTGGACGCCGCCCTCCGCCAAGGACCGCAAGCAGGCGCTCGCCTAGTGACGGCGTCCCGCCAGCCGTGATCCCAGCGAGGTCATTCGCATGGTGTCTCCAGTCGACCGGCGCAGCTCCGCCTCGCGGCGCAGGAACGGCTGGGCGCGGCGCGGATCCAAAATCGCCCATCGGTACTCGTTGAGCTGCTGCTTGAGCAGCGGCAACAGCGCGACCACGCTCGGATCGGTCGTCCCGGTGCCCACGAGGTTCTTGCAGTACAGCGAGAAGTACTCCGCATACAGCTCTTCGTACTGCGGTATCGGATCGAGAAACGCCGGGTCTTCCACGACGTCGCTGCCCAGGTGGCTGGTGCAAATGAAGCTGCAGGACTTCCTCAAATAGAGGTTGTGCTCGGCCACCACCGCGTTGTCATAGCTGCGGCCGGGGCGAAAGTGCGCCATGGCCTGGGTGCGCTCCCGCCCCCGCACTTCGCTGCCGCGCAGATACTGGAACAAGGCCTTGCCGTGAAGGAGCCGGAAGGTCGCGTGCTTCAAGGCGGCGACCTGAACGTGCCGGACCGAACAATTGGCGAGCTGGCGCATCAGACTCGAATGCTCGCATTCCCATTGCGACCAGATCTCGGGATTCTCCAGGATACGGTGTGCCACCATCTGTTCGCTGGCATCGCTGCTCTTCAGCGCCAGCTGCACGCGATCGATCGACTCCCGCATGAGTCGTTCGTGACTGATGGCGTGGCGAATCATGGGGTCCTCCCTAGGACTTCAGATTCTGTCAAATTGAGCGAGGAGTCAAAGCGTTGCCATCTCACGACAGATGCCGGCATCGCGCGGTTCATTATCGCACCTTGCCTGACATAATTCAGGGAAGAAAAATGGCCCTGATGATGCGAGGCAGCAACATTCGCCGGGGCGGCCGTTGCGCGCCGCAGCGCGCTCAATAGCGGCGGGACAGCAGCCAATTCGCCAGTGACCGCAGCGGTGCAGCGCGCTCACCGTATGGCTCGAGCGCGTCCAATGCCTGCCGGTGCAGCAGGTTCACGCGCTCCTGCGAGGCTTGAATTCCGATGAGCGCCGGATGCGTGGGCTTGGCGCGTTCGCGATCCGCACCGGTGGCCTTCCCGAGAGTCGACACGTCCCCGATCACGTCCAGCAAATCATCCTGGATCTGGAACGCCAGGCCGATCGCGGTGGCATAAGCGTTGAGCCCGGAGTAAAGATGCGGATCGAGCTGCGGCACGCATTCGGCGGCCATGAGCACGCTCGCACGGATGATCGCCCCGGTCTTGCGTGCGTGCAGGTCCTCGACCTGCCCGATGTCCGGCTGCTGGCCTTGAATTTCGAGATCGATCGCCTGTCCGCCCGCCATGCCGAGCGTGCCGCTGGCCTCGCTCAACAGGTCGACCAGCCGCAGCCGGATGGAAGGATCCGCCGGCAGCGCCGGATCGCGGGCCAACAGCTGGAACGCGAGCGGCTGCAGCGAGTCGCCGACCAGAATGGCCGTCGCCTCGTCGAACGCCTTGTGGCAGGTGGGCCGGCCGCGCCGCAAATCATCGTCGTCCATCGCCGGCAGGTCGTCGTGAACCAGGGAATAGACGTGAATGAGCTCGACGGCGCAAGCCGCCGCTTCCACCTCGTCTTCCCGCAAACCAAGGGTGCGCGCGGTGGCGAACAACAAGGCGGGCCGTATCCGCTTGCCCCCGCCGAGGACACTGTATCGCATGGCCTGGTGCAGGCGCACCGGCACCGTGGTCGCGGCGGGCAGCCGGGCTGCCAGTGCGGCCTCCATGCGCATCTGCCAGGCCTCGAGTTGCGCGCCGAAATCATCCGGCGCTGCGCCGGCCCGGCGATCGGCTGTCTCTCCCATCCGCACGCCCGCGCTCAGTGCGACTCCGCGGCGCTGGCTTCGGTCGCGCGGCGCGAGCGCTTGATGTCGGCGACCGCAATCGCGGCGACATTGCCCGGCCGGGCCGATTCCGGATACACGATCGGCAGCTCCGGGGCCATGGGTCCCGAATCGCGCGGCCCGCGCAGCGCCACCATCATGGCCTTGATCGGATGGCTGAAGGCGTCGTTGACGGCGGTGCCCTCGAAGCCGCAATGCGCCATGCAGTTGTCGCAGCGGGGATTCTTGCCCACTCCGTAACGGTCCCACTCGGTGTCGTCGATGAGGGACTGATAGGTGTCCGCATATCCTTCGTCTGACAAGAGATAGCACGGCCGTTGCCAGCCGAAGATGTTGTAGGTCGGCATGCTCCAGGGGGTGCACTGGTAGGATTGATTGCCCGCGAGGAAGTCGAGGAACAATCCCGAGTGATTGAACGACCACGCCTTGCCGGTCGGCCGGTTCTTGCGGCGGCTGAAAATGCCGCGGAACAGTTGCTTGCTGGCGGTGCGCCCCAGGAACACATCCTGGCGCGGGGCGTGGTGATAGCTGTAGCCGGGGGATACCGTGATCCCGGCGATCCCGAGCCCCATGGCGGTATCGAAGAACTCGGCCACGTCCGCGGGGTTCTCGCCGCTGAACAACGTACAGTTGATCGTGACGCGAAAGCCTTGGTCGCGGGCGAGCTTGATGGCGGCGACCGCCTTGTCGAACACGCCTTCCTGGCAGACGGACTCGTCGTGCCGTTCCCGGTTGCCGTCCAGGTGGATGGAAAACGTCAAATAGGGGGACGGCTTGTATTCGTCGATGTGCTTCGCCAGCAGGATGGCATTGGTGCACAGGTACACGAATTTCTTGCGCGCCACGATGCCGGCCACGATCTGCGGCATTTCCTTGTGGATCAGGGGCTCCCCGCCCGGAATGGAGACCATCGGGGCGCCGCATTCATCCACCGCCCGCAAGGCGTCCTCGACGCTCATGCGTTTCTGCAGGATCTCCTTGGGGTAGTCGATCTTGCCGCAACCTGAGCAAGCCAGATTGCACATGAACAGGGGTTCCAGCATGAGAACCAGGGGATAGCGCTTCACGCCGCGCAATTTGCGCCCCGCGAGATAGCTGGCAACCCGGTATGTCTGCAACAGTGATACGGCCATACGATATATTACCGCGGCGAAGGCGCCGACAATCTCAATTTTGAGTCAGAAAGCGTTTTTGGGCCCCTAAAGTCGCAGCCCCGGCACTTCCGCCCGATGATCGCGCCAAATTCTCGACCATTCCAGGGTAAACCACGGTGTGAACCGGCTCCGGTCGGGGGACGCGAGCTCAGCCTGGAGCGCGTCGGGGCTGACCCACCGCCACGCGTAGATTTCGTCGCGATTGATGGACACGGGGTCCGAACAAGTGCCGACGAACACGGAACAAAGCTCGTGCTCCGAGCCGGTGGCGTCGAACTGTGCCTGATATTGGAATTTGAACAAGAACCGCAATGAGCAGCCGATGCCCAGCTCCTCCCTCAACCGGCGCCGCGTGGCGGATTCCATGCTCTCGCCGCTGCGCGGGTGGCTGCAGCAGCTGTTGGACCAATAAAGGGGCCAGAGCCGCTTCGAGGGCGAGCGCTGCTGCAGGAGCAGCTCGCCGGCGCCGTTGAAGATCAACAAGGAGAAGGCCCGATGCAGCACGCCGCGGCCTTCGTGGCAGCGCGCCTTGCTCATGCGCCCGACGGCCCGGTCGCTGTCGTCCACCAAGATGAGGGCATCCGCATCGGCATCCGTGTCTGGCGCAGCAGACGCCGTCATGGCGCAGCCTCCGCCAGGTAACCGTGCTCTCGGAACCAGTGAACGGCATCTTCGAAGGCGGCGGCCGGCGGCTGCCAATGGTACCCGAGCTCTCGCACCGCCTTCGCGCTCGAAAAGAACATGCGCTTGCGCGACATCCGCACCCCTTCGAGGGTGATCCGGCCGCTGCGCCCCGTGAGCTTCGCGACGGCCTCCGCCGCCCATGCGATGGGAAGGATGGCGGCATAGGGAATGCGGATCCGCGGCGGCGGGCGGCCGACGAGTTGCGCGATCATCTCCAGGATCTGCCGCAGCGTCATATCCTCGCCCCCGAGGATGTAGCGCTCGCCGGTGCGGCCGCGATGCAGCGCCATCAGGTGGCCGGCCGCGACATCGTCGACGTGCACGATGTTGAGACCCGTATCGACGTAGGCCGGCATCCGGCCCGCCGCCGCGTCGCGCACCAGCCGGCCGGTGGGCGTCGGTTTGACGTCTCCCGGCCCCACCGGTGTCGAGGGATTGACGATGACGGCCGGCGCACCGGCCGCGGCGGCGTCCAACACGACCTGCTCGGCCAGGTACTTGGACCGCTTGTAATGGCCGATCATCGCGGCAAGCGACGCCGGTGTGCCCTCGTCGCCCGGCGAACCGTCCGCCGGCAGGCCCATGGTGGCCACGCTGCTGGTATAGACGATCTTCTTGACGCCGGCTCGTCCGGCAGCCGTCAAGAGGTTGCGGGTTCCGTCCACATTGGTCCGATAAAGCTGCGAGGAATCCGGAGCTCCCAGCCGGTAATCGGCGGCCACATGGAACAGGGCCTCGCAATCGCACAGGGCCCCCGGAAGCGTCTCCGGGGCGCACAGGTCTCCCACGGCGATTTCCAGGCCCAAGCCCCGCAAATTGGTGCGGTCCGAAGCCGCACGAACCAGCGCGCGGACCTGCCACCCCTCGTTGAGCAAGGTTCTCGCAACCGCCGCGCCCACGAAGCCGGAGGCACCCGTCACCAACGCTCTCATGCGATTCGATTGGACGCCGAAAGGGCGAGCGCCACGGGCGCCAGAACCCCCGTGCGGGCAACATCCGTGAGCGACCGCTTGGCGGCTCGATAGCGCTCTGCGAGGCGCATCATCGGAGCAATGTCGCGCGGACGTCGCGCGATCCCGAGGATGAGCCGCGAGAACCGCACCCGGCCGGATTGAATCGACCGCACGGCCGTTTCGGGCAGCTCATCGGTGGCGGTGTCGACGATCACGCGGATCGCGATGAAGGGGAGCCCCTGGGCGGCTGCGATCGCCGCGACCCCGGAACTCTCCATGTCCACCGCAACAGCGCCGGTTCGAAGGTACGCCGCCGCCTTTCCCGCGACATCGTCGATCGATATCGGGCTGGTGAGCAGGTCGCCGCCTGCAATGGCGTTGCGCGCGGCAACGGCAGCGGTGAGGATCTCGCGCCAATGATGATCCGTGGAATACGTGCCGCCGTCCTCCGTGACGACGCTGCGGGGCAGGCAAATCGTTCCGGCCGTCAGCCTCGGATCGAGACCGCCGGCCATTCCCCAGCTCACGAGCGCCGTCGCGCCGGCGTCGAGCAGCCGGCGCGCGGCGGCGGCGGCGGCCGGACAGCCCATGCCGCTCACGGCCATCAGGATCCCGTCTCCGACCTCGAACAGACCGTCGCTGCGGCGAACCGGCCTCCCCAACGTGCGAGCTTCCGCGCCGAGCGCCGCCACGACGCCGGCCCCGTTCAATGCGTGGTTCCGCGGCGGGTCAGCGTGCGGTAGGCGGCGAGCGCCCATAGCGGGAAGTAGCCGCTATAGCCGTGGTATCTCAGATAAAACACCCGCGGGAACCCTGGCGCGGTGAAATGCGGATCGCTCCACAAGCCATCGGCGCCCTGGGTGCGCAGCAGGTGATCGACGCCGGAACGCACCGCCTCCGATTCCGCCTCGCCCGCCGCCAGCAGACCCAGCAAGGCCCACGCCGTTTGATAGGGCGTGCTCGCATCCTTCGCGGTCGCGCGGGCGTAGCTGTCGTTGCTCTCGCCCCAGCCCCCGTCGGCGTTTTGCCGGCTCTTCAGCCATTCGACCGCCTTGCGCACGGCGGGATCCTGGCGTCCGGCCGCCAGACAGAGCGCTGTCAGCGCCGACCAGGTGCCGTAGATGTAGTTCGTGCCCCAACGCCCGAACCAGGAGCCGTCGGCTTCCTGTTCGGCCCGCAAATAGGCGACGGCCCGCGACAAGGCCGTCGTGTCCTTAGGGCGCCCGACGCGCGCGAGCACCGTGACGACCCGCGCCGTCACGTCGCTGGTCGGCGGATCCAGCAGTGCGCCGTGATCGGCAAACGGGATCCTGTTGAGCGAGTAATAGGTGTTGTCGGCGTCGAAGGCGGCGAATCCGCCGTCCTCGCTCTGCATTCCGACCAGCCAATCGAGAGCCCGTCGCACGCTCTCGCTGTATTCATCCGAATTGTGCGCTTGATGCATGGCCCAGGCCACAACGGCGGTGTCGTCGAGATCGGGGTAGTGCGGATTCGCGAACTGGAACGCCCATCCGCCTCCCGCCACCCCCGGACGATTGACCTGCCAGTCGCCCGGCTCGTCGAGCACTTGCTCGGTTTGCAGCCAGTCGAGGGCACGCGTCGCGGCGCCGGAGGCGGCCGCGTCGCCGGCCTCCTGCATCGCCAAGCTCGCGAGGGCGGTGTCCCAGACGGGCGACACGCAAGGTTGGCAGTAGGCGCTGTGAGCACCCACCACCAGCAGCTTCTGCAGCGCGCGCTTCGCGGTGGCCCGTCGCGGGTCCGTGGTCGGATAACCGAGAATGGTCATCGCCTCCAAGGCGTTCACCATGGCCGGGAAAATGGCCCCCAAGCCATCCTCGCCGTTCAGCCGCTCGAGCATCCAGCTTTCCGCGCGCCGCGTGGCGCGCTCGCGCATGCGTCGCGGAATCAAGGGATCGATCAGCCGGCCGAGGCGGTCGGCCGCCAGGAACACCCGGGCGAGCAGGCCGCCCTGTTTCACGGCATCGCGGAAATAGCGGCGCTCCTCCTCCGGCGGGGTGGTGAAGAGCTCCCGCACCGAAACTCCCCGAGGATTCTTCGCCACGGGCTTGCGCGTGCACAGAATGAACAGCGGCACCATCACCGTGCGCGACCAGTACGCCACCTTGTCGATGTGGAAAGGGAACCACTTCGGCAGGAGCATGATTTCGACGGGAATGTAGGGGACGCCCCGCCACGGCAGTTGCCCGAACAGCGCCAGCGCGATGCGCGTGAACACGTTGGAGCGCGCCGCGCCGCCGCGCTGCAGTATGGCTTCGCGTGCGCGGCTCATGTGCGGTGACTGCGGATCGTCGCCGGCCAGCTTCAAGGCGTAATAGGCCTTGACCGAACAGCTCATGTTGAATTCGCCGCCGTGGTACAGGGGCCATCCGCCGTGGGCGGATTGGCGGGTGCGCAGGTACACGGCCAGCTTGCGCTCGAGCCCGGCGTCGATCTCGTCGAGAAAGTGCATCATCATGATGTACTCGGCGGGAATCGTGCAGTCGGCCTCGAGTTCGAACAACCAATACCCCTGGGCGGCCTGCCGGGAGATCAACGCGTCGCGCGCGGCCTCCACCCCGTTGTCCAAGGCCGACCCAACCGGGGTCTTCGTCAGCGTGTGGGATACGATGTCCGCGCGCGCATGCGCGGGAGACGTCTTTTGGACGTCCGGCTTTTCGGCAGCGCGGCTCAAGATGCGGAACTCCAGTAGGAGCGGCGCACGGCGGCGCGCTCCGTCTCTCGATCAGGCGGGCCCGGGGCATTTCCTACCAAATGCGCCGGATACGGCCGGCGGATCTCGCCGAGCTCCGCCAGCGGGAGCCCCCGGGCGGCCCGCGCGAACAGGCGCCGTAGCAGCCAATCGCTGCGGCGGGAGAGATCGGTCAACAGCCGGGTCATTGCGACCGCCCTGCGCGAGACTTTCACCTGGACACCTGCTGTAAACTCTGGATTTTCATAGATTTTCTGCAAAGTCAGCACCGCGAGCCCGATGGCCCACAGGCAAAAACGGCGGATCCCCGCTTCGTTCCGGGGGATCAATAATGTGTATTCCAGCGCATTGCGCAAGTGGGCGTGGGCCACGCCGACGAGTTCGCGCAGGCCCGCCGCGAAGCCGGGATCGGGCGGCGTGGACGTCAACTGAGCCAGGTCCACGCCGTGGCGCGAGAAAATCTCCTGGGGCAGCCAGCAAGCGCCGTGGCTGCGGTCCTCCCACACGTCCTTCAAGATGTTCGTCATTTGCAGGCCCTGGGCGAATGACACGGAGAGGCTTTGCAGGCCGCTCCGGCGGCGGCCAATGACCGGCGAGTATTCGCAAAATAGCTCGGTGAGCATGTCGCCCACCACCCCCGCCACGTAGTAGCAATAGTCGTCGAGGTCGGTGAGGCGGGGCAATCCGCTCCGGCTGGCAGTGGACTGGAATCTCGGCATTCCGTAACAC
Source organism: uncultured Gammaproteobacteria bacterium (assembly GCA_963707765.1). Taxonomy (GTDB): domain Bacteria; phylum Pseudomonadota; class Gammaproteobacteria; order Steroidobacterales; family Steroidobacteraceae; genus Bog-1198. Next base: position 1,218,832 of record CAVPQZ010000004.1, read on the forward strand.
ATCAGCTCGACGCAGCGGTGTATGGCAGCGCGCTGCGATTCGCTCAATGCCGAGGTCACGTTCATGACGCGCCGCAGGTTTCGCACCAAATCGCGCTCGCTGGGCAAGGTCCGGTCCGACAGGCGGGTCTCGAGTTCGCCCGCCAGGGATTCGGCGTCGCCGCGGCCGGCCAACACCGACACGAATCGCTGCATGTAGCCTTCAGTTTCGGGCGGGGACAGGGCCGGTTCATCCTCGATGGTGTCGGCAATCCGGCACAGCAGGTAGGCATTCGTCACCGAAATGCGCAGCTCCGCAGGCAGCTGCGGAATCGTCAGGGCGAAGGTTCGCGAGACGTGGGGCAGAATCTGGTCTTGATAGACCGCATCGGAAATGCCTGAGTCCATGCGGGCAGTATCTCGAAAAATCACGGGGATAGCACCAATTGAGCGGCCGGGTGTGGCGCAAATTACCCGATATCCTAAGGGGTCGATACCCCGGAAAACGCCCGGTAGACTATAACTATGTGCCCAGGGTCCCGCAAGTTTGTAGGAATTTTGCTACAAGCGCGGGGTCGATGGCAGTAACGGCCCACGACGGTATAAACTGCTCGCCAATGGACGAACCCCAGACCTATCCCCTGCTTGAGACCGTCAATTCGCCCGCCGACTTGAGGCGCCTGCCGCAGCCCAAATTGGCCCAATTGGCCGCCGAGCTGCGCGAATTCCTGATCCAGAGCGTGAGCACCCGGGGCGGGCATTTTGCCGCCGGTCTGGGGACGGTGGAGCTGACCATCGCCCTGCACTATGTCTACAACACGCCTTATGACCGCCTGGTGTGGGATGTAGGACACCAAGCCTACCCCCACAAGGTGCTGACGGGACGGCGCGAACTCCTGCACACCATCAAGCAGCCCGGCGGACTCGCACCCTTCCCGGCCCGCAGCGAGAGCGAATACGACACCTTCGGCGTGGGCCACTCGAGCACGTCCATCAGCGCCGCCTTGGGGATGGCCATCGCCTCCGCCATGCGCGGGGAGGATCGGCGCGCCGTGGCCATCATCGGCGATGGCGCGTTGACCGCGGGCATGGCCTTCGAGGCGCTCAACCATGCCGGCACCTCGCCCGCGGACCTGCTCATCATTCTGAACGACAACGACATGTCCATCTCGGAGAATGTCGGCGCCCTGTCCAATTACCTCGCCCGCGCACTGTCGGGGCGCATGTATGCGCACTTGCGCGAGGGCGGCAAGAAGGTGCTCCGGCAGATGCCCACGGTGTGGGAACTGGCCCGGCGCTCCGAGGAACATTTGAAGGGCATGGTGCTTCCCGGCACGCTGTTCGAGGAGATGGGGTTCAACTACATCGGGCCGGTCGATGGCCACGACGTCAAGGCGCTGGTCGCGACGCTCAACAACGTCAAGAAGCTGAAGGGCCCGCAATTTCTGCACGTGGCCACCCGCAAGGGCAAGGGCTACGCGCCCGCCGAAGCCGATCCCATCAAGTGGCACGGCCCGGGACCGTTCGATCCGGCCAGCGGCAAGATTTTCAAGGAGGCGAGCTCGGGTCCGACGTTTTCCCAGATCTTCGGCTCCTGGCTCTGCGACATGGCCGAGGCCGATCCCCTCATCGTCGGGATCACGCCCGCGATGCGCGAAGGCTCCGGACTGGTCGAATACTCGAAGCGGTTTCCCGACCGCTATTTCGACGTGGCGATCGCCGAACAGCACGCGGTGACCTTCGCCGCCGGCCTCGCCTGCGAGGGCTACAAGCCCGTGGTCGCGATTTACTCGACCTTCCTGCAGCGGGCGTACGATCAGCTCATTCACGACGTGGCGCTGCAGAGGCTGCCGGTGGTGTTCGCCCTGGACCGCGCCGGCCTGGTGGGCAGCGACGGCGCGACGCATCAGGGCAGCTATGACATCTCCTTCCTGCGCTGTATTCCCAACATGGTGATCATGGCGCCGGCGGACGAAAACGAGTGCCGGCAGATGCTGTACACCGGAACCACGCTGCCGTCTCCGTCGGCGGTGCGCTACCCGCGCGGCACCGGATCCGGCGTACCCGTCGTTTCCGAGATGACGGCGCTGCCGGTGGGCCGCGGTCAAATTCGCCGCGAGGGCCGCAGCGGCTTAGGGCTGCTGGTCTTCGGCACGCTGCTGGAATCGGCGCGCAAGGTCGCGGAGCGGCTGGATGCGACGCTGGTGAACATGCGCTTCGTCAAGCCCTTGGACGAGGCCCTCGTCGTCAGCCTGGCGGGGCGGCACCGCGCGTTGGTCACCATCGAGGAGAACGCCGTCATGGGCGGCGCCGGCTCCGCCGTCGGCGAGGCCCTCGCCGCCGCGGGCGTGCAGATTCCGCTCCTGCAGCTCGGCATACCCGACGTATTCATCGAGCATGGCTCGCGCGATACCTGCCTTGCGGCGGCGGGACTCGACCTCGCGGGGCTCTCGGCGAGCGTCGATCAGTGGTGGGCCCTGCACATCAAGGATAAGTTCAGGTCCGTCCGCAGCGTGTGAGCGGCGCACGCCACGACTTGATGTTTGAACCGTGACTGAATTCAAATCCGACTTCCTGCGCACGCTCGTCGAGCGCGGCTACGTCCATCAGCAAACCGACGCCGCGGCCCTCGATGAGCGCGCGCGCACGGGAATCGTCACCGCCTACATCGGCTTCGATGCCACGGCCGACAGCCTGCACGTGGGGAGCCTGGTCTCCATCATGGTGCTCCGGAGGCTGCAGCAAACGGGTCATCGGCCGATCGTCCTGATGGGCGGCGGCACCACCAAGGTCGGGGATCCATCGGGGCGCGACGACACACGGCAGCTCCTCACCGACGATCAGATCAAGAGCAACATCGCCGGCATCCGCGAAATCTTCACTCAGTTCCTGCGCTTCGACGACAGCCCCACCGGCGCCATCATGGCCAACAACGACGATTGGCTGTCCGAACTCAGGTACATCCCGTTCCTGCGCGACATCGGACGGCACTTTTCCATCAATCGCATGCTGACCATGGACAGTGTGAAGCTGCGCCTGGAACGGGAGCAGCCCCTCACGTTTCTCGAGTTCAATTACATGATCCTGCAGGGCTACGACTTCGTGGAGCTGAACAAGCGCTACGGCTGCCTGCTGCAGATGGGCGGATCGGATCAATGGGGCAACATTCTGCAGGGGGTCGAACTGGGGCGCCGCGTCCGCGAACAGGACTTGTTCGGGCTCACGACGCCGCTGATCACCACCGCCTCCGGAGCGAAGATGGGCAAGACCGCGAGCGGCGCCGTGTGGCTGAACCCGAAACGGCTGGGGGCGTACGACTACTGGCAATTCTGGCGCAATACCGAGGACGGCGACGTCGGGCGGTTCCTGCGCATGTTCACGGACCTTACCTTGAGCGAGATCGCCCGCCTCGAGAAACTCGATGGCGCCGAGATCAACGACGCGAAGCAGATCCTCGCGACCGAGGCCACGCGGCTCTGCCATGGCAAAGCGGCGGCGGACGAAGCGGTGGCCACGGCGGCCGCAGCCTTCGGCGGCGCCGCGGCCGCCGGGCTGCCCACCTTGACGCTGCCCGGCGGTGCGCCCGTGGCCGTGCTCGAGGCGGTGGTGTCGTTGGGCATGGCGGCCTCGAAGAGCGAGGCGCGCCGGCTGATCGAACAGGGCGGCGTCAAGTTGAACGACCATCCCGTGCAATCTGCGACGGCGGTCATTTCGGCGGCAGACCTCGACTCGAGCGGCGTGGCCCGCCTGTCGGTGGGCAAAAAGCGCCACGGACTGGTCAAGCGCGGCTGAGCGGGCGGGCGCCGGGTCGACTCGCCGCGGTTCACCGGGATAGGGCGCGGTTTCTCACGCATACTGTCGTCGTGAAAATCGCGTCACTTTTGTCGGTTGTGCTTTCGCTGTGTACGACCGCCCAGGCATATGCAGACAGTCCGCTCGCCGCCGGCGCTCGCACTGCGATTGCCGCGACGTCCGGCGAGCTGCACCTGCCGGGATTGCGCGAGCCGGTCCAGGTTCTGCGCGACACCTGGGGCGTTGCGCATATCTATGCGAAGAACCCACATGACCTCTTCTTTGCGCAAGGCGTCGTCGCCGCCCAGGACCGCCTGTTTCAGATGGAACTTTGGAAGCGCGCCGGCCAAGGACGGCTCAGCGAAATACTGGGACCCTCCGCCCTCGAGCGCGACATCAATGCGCGCGCGCTCAAATTTCGGGGTGACATGCAGGCGGAGTACGCCAGCTACGCTCCCGACACCGAAGCGATCCTGACGGCGTTCACCGACGGCATCAACGCCTACATTACCGCCCTCAAAGGCCCGGGCAGCACCGGCATGCCCATCGAGTTTCAACTTGCCGGATTCCTTCCCGAGGCCTGGCGGCCCGAAGACTGCCTGAATCGCATGGCGGCCTTCTCCATGACCGGCAATGCCGTCAGCGAGCTCAACTCGGCCCGCGCGGTCACGGAACTCGGTTCGGAGAAGGCCGCCAAGCTCTTGGATCTCGATCCGCCCGTGGCGCTGCATCCGGTTCCGGGCATCGATTTCACCGGCCTCTCACCCGATCTGCTCAAGAATCTCATCGGCAGCGACCAGCGCATCGAGTTTCCGGGCCGAACGCGCGAGGGCAGCAACAACTGGACCATCTCCGGAGCGCTCACGGCGAGCGGCAAGCCGCTCCTCGCCAACGACCCTCACCGGGTCCTCGCCTTGCCATCGCTGCGCTACATGGTGCACCTGGTCGCTCCAGGCTGGAATGTCATTGGCGCGGGCGAGCCGGGTCTGCCCGGGGTCGCCCTCGGTCACAACGAGCATATCGCCTGGGGATTCACCATTTTCGGCCTGGATCAGCAGGATTTATACCTCGAGGACGTGAATCCGGACAATCCTCGGGAATACCGGACCGAGGCCGGCTGGGCGCCGATGCTCATCCGGCGCGAGGAATTCTTGATCAAGGGCGCGGCTGCGAAGACGATCGACTTGAAGTTCACCCGTCACGGCCCCGTGCTCTGGGAAGACGGCAAACGCGCGCTCGCCCTGCGTTGGGTGGGAAGTGAGCCGGGAACGGCCGGGTATCTGGCTTCCCTGGCGTTGGACCGCGCGCAGAACTGGACGCAATTCGAGGCGGCGGTCGCGCGCTGGAAAGTCCCTTCGGAAAATATCGTCTACGCCGATCGCGCCGGTAACATCGGCGAGCACTCCGTGGGTCTTGCACCCTTGCGAAGTTGGACGGGGCTGTTGCCGATGCCCGGCGCCGGCAATTACACCTGGGCGGGCTTCCTGCCCACATCCTTGCTGCCGCATGTCTATAACCCGGCGTCCGGGTTCGTGGCCACTGCCAACCACAAGATGATTCCCGAGCACTATCCCTACCAGGTCGGCTTCGAGTGGGAGCCGCCCTACCGCTTTGAACGCATCCGCACGGTCCTTGAAAGCGCCCACCGTACCCACCACAAACTCACCATCGCCGACATGGAGGAACTGCAAAACGACGTGGTGTCGTTGCCGGCTCGCGCGCTGCAAAACCTGGTGCGATCGACGACCCTGCGGGATCAATCCGCCCTCGCGGGATTCCTGCGCTGGGACGGCAGGCTCACCCGCGAATCACCCGAGGCCGGCTTCTACGAAGTTTGGTTGAAGGAAATTGGCCGGTCGCTCGGGCGACGCATTTCTGAGGCCCACAGCGGGCATTACGACTCGTTGTCGCCCCACGAGGTCCTGGCGCTGCTCGAACATCCCGGCCAGGATCTGTTCGGGGAAAACCCCCTCGCCGCCCGCGACGCCCTGCTGGCCGATGCGCTGAAGGATGCGCGCATGGAACTCGAGCGGCGCCTGGGCCCCGAGCCGCAGTGGACATGGGGCAACCTGCACTCGATGCACTTTCGCCACCCGCTCGATCGGCAGGCTGGCGCGGACGAACTTTTGGATCTCGAGCCGTTGCCGAGGCCGGGAGATGGGTACACGGTGAACGCCACGGGATTCGACGAGTCGTGGATCTCTTGGGAACAGATCGAGGGCGCGAGCTATCGCGAAATCATCGACACGGGCGACTGGGATCGATCCGTCGCGGTCAATACGCCCGGTCAAAGCGGCCAGCCGGGTAGCGCGCACTATGCCGATCTATTGCCTCTGTGGAACGCCGGCCGCTATTTCCCATTGAGCTATACGCGAACAGCCGTCGAGCAACATACCGTCGATCGCCTGCACCTGCTGCCGTAGGGCGAGCGGCGGCTACCCGCCGAAGCCGAATCAAGGCGACCGCCGGTTCCATGCGGTGATGGGGCGGGCTCCACGCTCAGTTCGTCGCGGCGCTCATGCCTTGCTTGAATTGGTCCCGCATATTGCGCTGGATTTCGTCTCGCGACAGCGTCCGCCTGAGGCCGGTGTTGTGGAAATAGAGCGCCTTCAAGAAGGCCAGGTCGCCGGCCGTGATGCCCGCCGGTGGGTCGCGAGCCTGACAGGTGGGTGCCATGAGATCGAGAATGCTCGGCAGCGAGTCGCAGTGGTCCGGCGACTGGACCAACGTCAGGCCGGCCAGGGCCGCATAATCGGCGAGGGAACCGATGGTCATGCCGACGACTTTGCTGGTATCGATGACCAGGACCACCTCGAGAATGCCGCGTCCCGCGTCGATGTCACGCATGCTGGTCGGGATCACCAGAGGCCACAGCGCTCGCAAGTCCAGCAGACCCGCGAGGAGCCCGGAATCGGCGTTCAGCACCGACCCGCCGCCGCCGATCGTCATGTACCAGCCCTGGATGGGATGATCGGCGCTGTAGTCCAGGAGCTTTTGGGTTTGATGCGGGTACTTCACGCCGAGCGAGCTGCCCGCCCACTTGAGCACTGCCGCCATGGGTTCTTCAGGATGCCTCGTGAACAACACCTTGAGATTGGGCTTGCAATGCGGGTCCGGATCCATGGGCGCGCCGACGTAGCTTCCAATGGCGCGCACCCGCGCCGTCACGAAATCGGCGTATCCCGGGTCCAATCCAAGGGTCAGCGGGCAGACCGATTCCGCCCTTCCGCCGCGCCAGCGCAGCAACCCGCGTCCAATGGCCCCGACCGCCGACGGATAATGGGTGGTGCCGTGGTGCACGATGAACTCGAACAGGCTGCCGCCCGCCAATTCGGCGCGTGTAGGCGGTCGTGGAGCGATCGCCGCCGCATCCGGCAGCGGCGGCAGGCCGATTGGCAGATGACCCGGCTCGAGCACGTCCTCCGCGCCGGCCGCCGCGGCACAGGCCGCGAACAACGCCAGTGCAGCGAGTACGATGCCTCGACATGGCTGGGTACATGACATCGAACGCCGCCCTCGAGCGGTGCTTGCCGCACCGCGAACTCAGGGTCAAACTCCAACTGCGCGAGATGCCCCGGCCCGCTGCCGGGTTTGTCGGGCCGCGCCCAACAACAATGCCACAAAGTGATCCCCGATGACACATCACCGACACGGCCGCCTGGCCCCCGCCGTGCTGGCCACCCTGCTGGCGCTGGTCGCGGGCACAGCCGCCGGTGGAACGGCCGGCCCTGGAGGCGCCTCCGACCGCGGCGTGCGCGTCGTGCACGCCTCGATACCGATGCCGGACGGCGTGCTGCTGGCGGCCACGTTGTACATGCCCGGCGACTTGGGCAGCGGCGAACGCGTGCCGGCGCTGCTCGAGTACCTGCCCTACCGCAAGGACGACGACACGGCGCCCGGCGACTACGGCAACCATGCCTACTTCGCGCGCCACGGCTATGTCGGCGCGCGGGTCGACATCCGCGGCTTCGGCCAGAGCGGCGGCGCGCCGCCCCCGCGCGAATACTCGGCCCAGGAACAGCAAGACGGCGAGCGGGTCATCGCCTGGCTCGCGCGCCAGCCCTGGTCCAACGGCAAGGTCGGGATGCTCGGGATCTCCTGGGGCGGCTTCAATTCGATCCAGATGGCCATGCGCCGGCCGCCCGCGCTCAAGGCCATTCTCGCCGTCGAGGCCACCGAAGCGCTGTTCAAAGAGGACGTGCATTACATGGATGGCATCATGCACGTCGACGAGTTCGAGGTCAGCATGGATCTCGATCAGGGGCGGAGCGCCGCGCCGGATTTCCCGCTGGACGAGGACACGTTGGCGAAGCGGATGGATTCGACGCCCTGGTCCCTGGATTACTTCCGCCACCAGCGGGACGGGGCATTCTGGCACGCGCCGATTCGGCGCTTCGAGGACATTCGCATCCCGTGCTTCCTCATCGGCGGCCTGCAGGACGGCTACCGGGACAGCATCCCCCGCATGCTCGAACGGGTGCCGGCGGTGGTTCGCGCCTGGATAGGCCCCTGGAATCACGACTACCCGAACAGCAGCATGTACGGACCGCGCATCGAGTGGCGCGACCAGGCCGTCCGGTGGTTCGACCACTGGCTCAAGGGCATCGACAACGGGGTCGAGCGCGAACCGCGGCTGGTCGTGTACCAGCAGCATTCGCACCCGCCGGGGGCCGCGGCGCAGGACGTGCCTGGAGAGTGGCGCGCCGAGACCTGGCCGCCGCAGGGACTCAAACCCGTCACGTGGTACCTGGCGCAGAACCATCAGCTCGCGCCGGCACCGGCCCCGGCGGCCGTCGATCACCTTCGCTACGTGCCGTCCGCCGGCCCCGAAGCGGGCTTCTGGTGGGGCGAATTGCTGCCCGATCAGCGGCCGGTCGATGCGTTCAGCCTGATCTACGACAGCGTGCCGCTGGAAGCCGAGGTTTCGATGCTCGGTTTGGCCCATGCGCGGCTGCTCGTTGCCGCGGACGCGCCGCTCGCGGACTGGGTGGTGCGGCTCGAGGACGTCGCGGAGGACGGCAGCGTGACCGCCATCACCGGCGCCGCCATCGCCGGCGCCCAGCGCCTCTCGATGGAACACCCTGAGCCGCTGGTGCCCGGCCAGGAATACGTCCTCGATCTCGACCTGCACTTGAGTTCTTGGGTATGGCCGCGCGGCCATCGGATCCGCGTGGCGATTTCGAATTCCCAGTGGCCCATGTTGTGGCCGACGCCCTATGCGATGACGACGTCGCTGCGGCTCGGCGCCGCCGAGGGCTCGGCGATCGTGCTGCCGATCGTGCCCGCGCACGGCCGGGCGCCACCGGCGTTCTCGGCCCCGGGGCCCATCGAGGAGGCGCCGGGCATCACGACTCCCGGCGACTACGCCTGGCCCGGCAGCTGGAAGGTCGAACGCGACGAAGTGCACGAACGCAGCATCGTGACCTGGCACGGCAGCGCCGCGGTGCAGTTCCCCTGGGGTTCGTTCGACCACACCGAGCAGCTGGTCTACCACGTCGCCGACGCGCATCCGGAGATCTCCGCCGTGGAGGGCGAGGCGCAGAGCATCGAACGACTGTCCGACCGCGTTCTCACCTACCGCGGACATCTCGCCATCACCAGCGACGCGACGACGTTCCACTACAGCTACACGCGCGAGCTCCTGCGCAACGATGTGGTCGTGCGCACCAAGACGTGGCGCGAGGAGATCCCGCGCGACCTGCAGTGACCGGCTGCCTCAAGTGAAGTCGGGGATGGTTTCCAAATCTCGCTCCGCGTGACATTGGCGAATGTAGAGCGCGAGTGCGCCGTGCTGCCGGACCACCCGCTCATCATGCGCGAGCAGCTGCGGACCGGTGGCCCGGCCGAAGCGATCCAGCACCTCGATGCAAAACCGTTCGGTCAGATGGCGGACTTTGAGCGCACGGACCCGAGCCTGCCCGGCGCGGTCCTGAGGATCCGCGTCGATCTCTCGGCCTGATTGGTCGAGGATGGCACGGAGCCCCCAGCCCAAAGACTGCAACGCACCTATCTGGGCGCGCGAATGCGGGTCCTTGCGCGCGAGTGTCGTGGCCGCCTCGATGAGGTAGAGCGCGCCTCCCGCCCAGCACGCCGCAGGCCCCACCGCGCCGTGCCAAAATCCTGGACGCTGCAAATACCAATTAGGGCCGCCGATTTGCCTCGATGCGTCGACTTCGGTCCCCAAGAACTCCACGGCAACCGTCTCCGTGTCCGCCAGAGCCGGATTCTTCCAGCGGGATGGTTGCGGCTCGATGTGCCGATCATCCAGCGGCACGTCAAAGAGCCGAACCTCATCCCCTGCATGCGCGGTCACCAACGCCGACTGCAAAAATGTCGCGCCGCTGCAAAATTGTTTCATCCCCTGCAGGCGCCAATTGCCGTTGGTCAGGTGTTCAGCGTGTAACGCGCCCTGAGGTCCATCCGAGGCCCACACCCCGTACAGCTTTCCCGGCCGGGACGAGCCGCCTGCCTCCGCCAGAATGGCGAGCGCATCGGTATGTGCCTCCGCGATTCGTGCCAGGGAGAGATCTTGTTGACCCCACCGCATCAGCGACCGATGGCGGCACGGCGTCTCGCCCTGTCCGGGAAACGGCAGCGCCAGTTCCCCGCCCGCATGAAGCGCCGCGATGTGCTCTTCAAGCATCGACCCACGCTCGCTCGATCTGCGCACGCATGGTATCGGCGAAACCGCCCGGCGCCCGGCCCTTGACTCGGGCGCTCGTAATCACCACGCTCTTTACGGTGGACGACACCCGCCAGCCGCGCCGTTTTAGCCGCTGCCACAGGCAATGATCTTCTGCGAGCGGTCGTTGCGACCATCCGCCGGCATCGATATAGGCATCGGCCCGCAGCGATAGGTTCGCACCATGCACATGCGGATGAGTGCCATCCGCCCCCGTCAAATACGTGTGGCGGTGGATCTCGTGGGCCGCGGGTAAGCCGCCCTCGCCGAGTTGCACGATGCCGGCGATGCCCGAGACCCCCGTATCCGCGAGCTTGAGCTGCAGCGATAGCCAGTCGGTTGGGACAGTGGTGTCGGCATCGGTGTTTGCGAGCCAAATCTGGGTGCGCGCGCGGTCCTCGAAATATCGAAGTATGGCCTCAACCCCCGCGCGCCGGGCGGCGCCGGCACTGCGGGCCCGACAGTCGATCACCTCTCCCGCCTCCCCCAAAGCCCGTCGCGCGCGCTCGGCCGTCAAGTCCGTGCAACTGTCGGCGACGACCGTGATCCGATACTCACGAATCGTCGCTTGGCGGCAGCTCGCCAAAATGCTGTCCAGACACGCTTCGATGGTGTCTTCCTCGTTCTGCGCCGGCACCACGACGCCCACCGACCAGAACGGACGCCCAAAGGCCCTCATCGGCTGCACCACAGGTCCAAGCGGAATTCGGGATAGCGCTCGCTCTTGAGCCAGGTGCAGCGCTCATCCAATACGTCTTTCAAAATCGCATGAACCTCATCTCCATGAAGCACATGATCCTCGCTTCGGCCGCGCCAATGGACCGCGACGATTTCCCCTCCCGAGTCCAGGCGCTCCGCGAGGCCGCACACAATTCTGTGCAGCGACACGGCGTTGAAGTAATAACCTATTTCGCTGAAGACGATCAGATCGAATGGCCCTTCCGCAATGGAGCCGGCAAGATCCGCCTGTTCGATGCGCACATTTGAGAATCCCGCACACCGCTCGCGCGCGAGGCGCACCGCAGTGGGCGCGATATCGCACGCCAGCACGCTCTCACAGCGCTCAGCCAGCGCGGCCGTGAGAACGCCCACGGAGCATCCGGGTTCGAAGGCTCTTGAATAGCGGGCGCGGGGAAGCGAACGCAGGGTCGCGGCGTAGCGGCGCTGCTCGTAAGGGGAAGCTGCGAATTGCCAGGGATCGCTGCTGCGGCGGTACTTCTCTTCGAAGGCCGCTTGCGATACCGGATCTTTCCCGCTCATAGCACAAACGCCTCGAAATTGCGGGTGAAGTAGTCGCGCACATGCGCGGGCACAATCGGCGCCCGGCCGCCGCCCGGCGCGAGCTGCGACGTGAAGCAAGCGATGGCGGCGGCTTTCGCCGCCTGCGCAGCCGCATCGAGAACAACGCGGCGGAAGCGCAGGCTCCGCAAGTCGTGTTCGGCTCGGTGATGCCACGCCCAAATGGGATAGCGCGCGATGGGCAACCCGAGTCTTCGCGCAATCTTCAGGCAGGCCCGGCCGGTCGACTCGTGATCCGGATGGCCATCACGTTCGTAGGGCGCGACCAACGTCGGGCGATGCGCGCACAGGCTCGCTACGGCCTCTTCGACGGCCGCCGTGTTGTCCTGGCCGCCGCCGTCCGGAAGCGAGAGACGAACGATGCGCAGGCGAGAGGAACTCAGGGCCGAGAGCGCGCTTTCGAGCTCGACGCGTCGGCGTTCCTTGAGACCCGGCCAATCCGGATAAGCGCCCTCTCCGTCGGTGACGCTCACCACGCTGACCGCGTCGCCGCGCTCGAGGCACGTGCGCATGAGGCCGCCGGCCCCGAGGACCTCGTCATCGGGATGAGGACTTACCACCAGCAATGAACCTCTCTGCGGCGTCCATTCGGGATACTGCGCCAAGGTGGCCCGCCAGAAACACTCCGGCGTGCCCGGAACGGCGGGGTCAAAGGTGTCCACCACCGTCCTCGCCTTTTTTTACCTGTCGCACCTTGCCCCCTAATTCACCTGGTATTTCGATTCGGTGACTGTGCGGACAGGCGCATTCGCCCGCCAGTCCACGCGGGCGGTAATGCTTGTCGGATTCTGCCGATGATGCGCCTTGCGCTGCGGGCGTATCGTGAATCGAAGACCGCAGGGATGCGGTGATTGTCGAACGCCGGACCGCTACTCGAACAGCGGATGAAGCCGCGGATCGTGGAATTGCGGCCCGCACTGCTCGAATCCGCGCTCGAACCACGGCCGCAGCGCATCATCCCTCGCCAGCGGCGGAAGCGTCGCGATGCTTCCGACCCATTGAAACGCCGACCAGGCGATGTAGTCGGCGTAGCTCGGCGAGGCGCCGCCGAGAAACGGCCCATGGCTAAGCTGCAATCGCAGCGGTTCAAGCGCCTCGCGCAGGGCCGGCAGCCTCGACTCGCGGCCCGCGGCGATGTCCTCGAGTTTGCGGCCCCCGAAGCGCGCCTCGCGGCTCGCGCGGTAGTACGAACGATCCTCGGGCCGGGCCGCATTGTGTATATCGAGCACATACATGCCGATGAGGCGTTTGGAGACCTCGAGCGCGAACCAGTAATCGAAGAGGCGGATCGATTGGATTTCGCCCGGACTCGAGAAGACCGGCTTGCCGGGAAACGTCTCGTCGAGATACTTGGCGATGTCCCAGCTCTCGGCCATCAGGATTTCGCCGTGCTGGAGTACGGGCACGGTCTTGAATCGGCCGTCGAATCGCGGCGCGATTTCGGCAAAACCGAGCGGCACTGATTCGCAGGCCAGTCCCTTGTGGGCAAGGACGTACCGGATGCGCCACACGTAGGGGCTCACGGAGCGGCCATTGTCGAGACGCAGCTCGTAGAGGCGCAGCGCCGAATCAGCGGCTGACGGGGATATCACGCCGCGGGACTCTTCGTTCGATGGCCCTTGGGTCTGATGCGCTGCGAACTGCCCAACTTAACTCTCCCGAAGCGGCGGTGGCGGACGGCGACGAGCCGCTAAAACAGATTGTTATTGATGAATCCGATCTTGTTCAAGCCGCGGCCCTGAAGATCGGTCAACGTCTCGGCAACCTTAGCGCTCGGCTTCATCGCTCCGTCCGGAGCGCGAACCGAACACGGAATGAGTAGCACGAATTCACGGGTCGGCCATCCTCCGTCGCCGCCCGGTAGTGCCCGGAACCGGCCTTCGCAAGCCGCAGCGCACCGTCGTCGAGTCGCGGACTGCCGGAGGTCTGTTCGATCGTCGGAACGGAGGTCAGCCTTCCGTCGGCACCCACGCATACACCCACCGTGGCGACCCCCTGTTCCTCCATTCGCCTCGCGATCAGGGGATAGTAATCAACGGTATTCGGAAATCCGCTTCCCGGCCCTCCCGGCACGCGTATCACGTCGTGAGTGGGTGCTTCCGGCGGTGTTTCGCTCCGGGACGGCAGCGTGCTCTGCGTTTCCGCAACGATGTCCCCGCTCTCGATCGGGTCTTCCGCCGGCGGGACGACGGGCCGCGGAATCTCGATGATCGACTTCGGCATCTGCGGCGGAGGTGGCGGCGGCAGGATGCGCTCCGGCTGCGGCTGCAAAATCCGCGTCTGGAATGGGGTTGGCATCTCTTTGATGATCTTGAAACTGAGCCCCGTCATCAGCGCATAGAACAACACGATGTGAAGGCCGGCAACCAGGAAGAAGGTGATTGAGCGACGAGCCATGATTCCGGGCTCATCGCCCGCAAAGCCGATCGCGACCTTGGGTCCAATGGGTGCACTGGTGACCGGACTAGCCGCGGGTCCATGTTCCCGTACTATCACGCTCGTAGCCCAGCAACACCCCAATGCAAAGCGCCATTGAGAAACGACTGACGACCGGACCGCCGCATCCGCCCGCCACTCCTCCTCCAGCCGCTCCGACAGATCCGGCGGCGCTCTGCGCGCCGCCTGACGGATCAGCCAATACGCAAGCGCTCGCGCTCCTGCATGCCCGCCCTCGGAGGCCGGCGCCGCCGGCACCGGGTTCACGTTGCGTTCGTTCATGTGAAGACCCCCCTGTTGAAGCTCGCAAAAACTTCGCCGGCTCGCTTGAGACCCGCTGAGGTCAGTCGATAGAGCCGACGGCGGGGCCGCCCGGCCGTCGAGGGATCAATGGACTCCCATCGACTGACGAACCAACCGGCCGACTCGAGCCGAAGGAGAATGGGATAGAGAGTGCCCGACGCAATGCCACAGCGTTGATGGACATCCGCACCGGATAGTTGACGCGTCGGGTTCTCCAGGAACGCATCCAACACGCGCAACGTCTGGAGAGACATCCTCACACTGCGGTCTTCCTTACCCATAGTGGAAAGTCTACATAGGTACGCGTGCCGGTGCAAATCGCCTTTTCCGACAGCGGCGGCACGGCCCTCTAGTCGCCGCTCTCCCAGGACCCGGGGACGAATACCCACTTGGCGCCCGCCTGCTTCCAATGCGGTGCAATCCAGTGGTATCCGGGCCGTGCGGCGCGCCATTGGCCGTCGTTCCATTGATAGCCCGTCTTGGCGTAATGAGAGTAATAACCCGGCATCCAGATCTGGCCCGATTCGGCTGGCGCTCCCGCCTCTTCCGCCTTGGGCGGGGGCGGGGCTTCGTCGGCACACCAGGTACCTCCACCGCACGGGTCGATGGGCTTCGCAGGGACAATATTCCACACAATCGGAAAGTCGAGCGTCATTTGACCATCGTCGATGATCCGTACTTTGCTGAGGATGGACGCCGGGAACCGGATGTTCATCGCATACTCGAGCGAGGCGTTGTCCAGGTGATACCAACCCGACGATTTGGCTATGGTGGCTTTGCGCACGCACACCTGCGAATCGAGAACCAGCCGAAGGATGACCTTTCCCGTCTCCCGGTGCCTTTTGGATTCGTCCGGATAGATCGGACGGAGCAGGCCAAGGTCCGTCGGTTCGGAGATCGCGCACGCCGTGAGGCGCGTCAAGGAAGTGATGAACAGCGGGTTGCTCGGCAGTCTCGTCTCCATATACTGCGTGTCATCCGGCCGATCCGCATCCGCGATCGCTGCGCACATGGTGAGCAGGACGCCCATGCAATAAAGCGAGAATCCGCGATTCACTTTGCCTCCTTGCCCGGCCGGTCCCTTGCGACGCACACGCCGCGCCACCACCTCAGGCGGCGTCCATCTCCTCTCGCCGGCGCTGCCTCTCTTCGGCCTCGCGCCGCTCATCCTCGATCTGGGCAAGCACGGCATCCACATCCGGCGCCGAGGTATCGCGGGCAAAGCGTCCCGTCAGCACCGTATCGGGCGTCAACTGGCCCGCCTCGTACAGCGCCCAGATTTCGCGCGCGTACTCCGTCTCGAGCAGCTCGGGCGCAAATCGGCCGAAGGTCGTACGCATGTTGTTGACGTCGCGCTCGAGCATGGCGAACGCGTTGTTGTTCCCGGCCGCGTCCACCGCCTGCGGCAGATCGATGATGACGGGGCCGTTCACGTCGAGCAGTACGTTGAACTCGGACAGGTCCCCATGAATGAGCCCTGCGCACAGCATTCGGACGATCTGCTGGATCATGAACGAATGCCACTCGCGCGCCATTTCGCCGCTGATGGCCAGATCATTGACGCGCGGCGCCGGATCCCCCTGCGCGTCTCTCACCAATTCCATGAGCAGAACGCCCTCGTGCACGAGGTAGGGTTTGGGGACCCGCACTCCGACATGGGCCAGCCGGAACAGGGCGGTCACCTCGGCATTCTTCCATTCGGCTTCCTGCATGCGGCGGCCGTGCCGGCCGCGCTTTCCCATGGCGCGCGCATCCCGGCTGTTGCGGGTCTTCCGGCCTTCCTGATACTGCGCCAGCTTGTGAAAACCCCGGTTTTCGGCCTCCTTGTACACCTTGGCGCACCGCAGCTCGTTGCCGCAGGCCACGATGAACACCGATGCCTCCTTGCCGCTCTTCAGCCGCCGCACCACGCGATCGACCATGCCGTCGTCGATCAATGGCTGCAAGCTCTTGGGAATTTTCATTCGACATCTTCGCAGATTCGCGCTGAGTAATCAAAGACATACGGCAGGTCAGCTCATACGCCGGGGCGGCCCGGGCTTGGCAATCGAACCGCGATCTGCTGCTGCTTGCCATATTGTTGTGCGTCAGCACGGCAGTGAACGGGGACGGTACTCTATGGATTTGCCGGCCGGGCAATCCGCGGCACGGCGTTTGAGATCATTCCCTAGCGCGATGCCGGCGCGAATGCCACGCGAGGAAATCGCTGATGCGCGTTTCGTGCAGGGAGTGGGGTCCCGGCGTGTAATACGCGGATTGGGTGCCGGCCTGGTTGTTCTCGGTGATGATCTTGTCCTCGCGCAGCGTCACGTCCCAGACCTGCACGAGCTTCCGCACGTCGTAGTCCTTCCCTTCGGCCGCGTCCCCCCGCACGAGCCAAAGCGCCTCCACGTCCGTGCTGCAGGGTCCGCGCGGCGTGAAGCGAAATGCCGCCGCGTGATCGTTCGAGGCCATGATGTAGCTCAACGGATTGAGTGCCAGGGCGGTCTGCGCGCGATCGTACTCCGCGAAGCTGCCCATCAGCGGCGCGACCGGCGTGCCGCCGACCGATTCGGTCAGATACCCTCGGCCAATGGGTAAGCGCGAGGCAGCCTGGAAATGCTCGCTCTCCGCTCCATCGCTGAACATGCCGGTGACATGGCCCTTCTGCGCCGCCTCGGCCTCCCACGCCGCGAGTTCCGTGGTAAATCGATTGGCGAGAGCCGCGGAAGAGGATCCAGGCCCGGCCCCGAACGCCAGCAGCTTCTCCGGGCTGTGCACCGAGCAATACGTTGGATGGGCGGGCTTGCAGTGGTAGCACTCCAGGAAATTCTCCACCACCAGCTTCCAGTTCGCCTCTGTCGGATAATTGTGGCGCACCGCGACCTTGGCCTCGCCGAAACCCTGCGGCGCGAGGTAGGGCCTGAAGCGCCCGATGAAGGCCTCGAAGTCGGGAGCTTCGTCCCGCGCGAGGCAGACGAAAATGAACCCGTCTTCGATCTGCAGGTGCGCGCTGCGCAGTCCGTGGGCGGCGCGGTCGAATCCCTCGGGCATTGCGGCCGCGCCGCGCAGCCGCCCGTCGAGATCGTAACTCCAGGCGTGATACGGGCACACCAGCGATGCCGTATGCCCCGACGCCTCGAGACAGACGCGCGAGCCGCGGTGGCGGCAGACGTTGTACAGCGCGTGAACCGCCTTCGCACGATCGCGGATGACGATCAGGCTTTCGATCCCGATCGTGAACAGGAAGTAGTCTCCCGGCCGCGGAATGCGTGATGCATGATCGACCAACAGCCACTGCGTATCCCCGAGCATTCGCATGTCGCGGTCGAATATCCCGGTATCCGAGTAGTGGCGCCCCGGCAGGCTCTGTCCGTAGCGGAAGTCATCCAGGGTCATCGCCGTCTCCAGGTCATCTGACTGGTGTTTAAGTTACATTCGTCTTGTTCAATGTGTCAATGCCGGAAATGAGTGCGTATAATGCGCTGCGGGAGGATACGCATGAACAAATCGGCAAGACAGAAAGCGCGGCCAATTCCACCCGAGGACGTTGCCGCCGGCGCGAGTGCGGGACGATTGCGCATCCTGCAGGCGGCGGTGGACAGCTTCATCCGCGACGGGGGCGCCGCGTTCACCGCTCGGGGAGTGGCCAAGGAGGCCAAGATGAGCCTTGGAGCCGTGCAGCATTTCTATCCTACCAAGGAGCAGCTGATCGCGGCGATGCTCGAGTACGTCGTCGCCGACTACCGGCGTGCCTATGAAAGGCTCGAGGCGGAACTGCCCTATAACGGCGAGGCGCGGCTGCTCGCGGTCGTCGATTACCTGGTCGTGACGGCCTGGAGGCCGGAATCCCGCAAGTTCTTCTTCAACCTCTATGCGCTGAGCTGCCACAACACCTTCGCCGCCAAGCTGTTCAACGAAACTTACGCGCACCACCGTCACCGGCTGGCGGCCTACATCGGCGCGGCGCGCCCGAAATTTTCCGAGCAGCAGTGTTTCGACCTTGCCCTGCAGCTTTCGGCGCTGACCGAAGGCCTGATGATCTACACCGCCCCGGGTGCCCACGCGGTGACGCCCCGTCAACGCCTGACGGAGACGACGCGGGAAACAGTGCTGCGGATGATCGGCGGCTAGGAATTCGTCTGAATTGTCCGCGCGACACGCGTAGATTGCTCGGACGAACTCCCGTGCCGCGCGCCGCCTTAAGTTCGGGCCCGGCGGCGTTCCGCATCGTACGGCACGCCCGCGAGCACCTCCGCGGCCACCGGCGTATCCCGCTCCTTGACCCGAATGTCGACCCTCGTGCCGGCTTGCGCCAGCGCGGCCGGCAGGTAGGCGAATGCGAGAGTCCTGCCGATGGTGTACGCCGGGTCCCCGGAGGTCACGGTTCCCGCCACCTCTCCGCCGGCGAGCACGGCTTCGCCGTGGACGATCGGATGAAACCCATCGGTCTGCAAGAGGCACAGCGAGCGCGTCTGTCCGCACGTTGCCACCTTTTCGAGCGCCGAACGCCCGAGAAAGTTCCGGTCATCGAAGCGCACCGCCCACCCTAACCCGGCGCTCAAGGGATCGGTCTCCGTCGAGACATCGAGGCCGTAGAGCAGGTAGCGCTTTTCGATGCGAAGCGAGCGCATCGTCTTCATGCCGCAAATGCGCAGGTCGAAGGGTGCACCGGCGGCGACGACGGCGTCCCATAGATGTTCGGCATATTCGACGGGATAAAACAGCTCGTAGCCGAGCTCGCCCGAATAGCCGGTGCGCGAAATCACCGTGCCCGGCACCCCGGCCACCGATCCCTGCGCAAACCGGAAATAGGGCAGCGTGGACGTGGAGAGATCGGTGTCGGTCAGAGCCGCCACCACGTCGCGGGACTTCGGGCCCTGGATCGACAAATAGGCGTTGGCATAGCCCAAGTTGGTGACGGTCGCGCGCAAACCGGCGGCGTGGCGCTCGAGGTGCGCGGTGATGGCAGCGACGCGCGAAGGTGTCGGGCACACCCAGAACCGCGAGTCGCTGAAGCGAAAGCAGGTCAGGTCATCGAGCATGCCGCCCTGCGCATTGCAAGCCGGGCTGTACATCGCCGCGCCGTCGCCGATGCGGCGCACGTCGTTGACCAGAACGCTCTGCAGCAATTGGGCCGAATCGGGTCCGCGGATCTCGACCGCGACCTGATAAAAGACGTCGAAGATGCCGACGCGCTCACGGACCGCGCGGTGCTCATCCTCGATCGAGGTCAGGAAATTGATGGTCGCGAATCCGCCGCGATCCTGGAATTTCGCGCCGGCCGCGGCGAGCTTGTGGTAATAAGGCGTGTGTTTGATCATGCGAGCATCACCCGTTCGCGCAAAAAGCCGCCGCCGCCGACGGACCCGAGTTCCAAGGCTATGCGGGCGCCGTCGTACACGGCGGCCGCCACGGTTCCGGGCGCCACGGCGTCCCCGACGGCTTCCACCGACAGCACGCCGGCGGCGCGCCAATCCGCCTCACGATCCGCAAGCGCCAGGACCAGTTCATCGCGCGGCTGGCGCAGAGTCACCGGCACGAAGTGCCCGGCCTCGATCCACACATCGCCGCTCGCCTGCGCCGTCCTCACGCGGCCCGCCTCCACGCCGATCACGCGCGTGCGCGTCAGGCAGCGGATGCCGGCCTGTGCCAGACGCTGCTCCAGGCGTCGCAGTTCGAGGGTGTAGTAGGACCATTGCGACACGTCGGGGAGCGGAGAAATCAGCGTGACATCGAGTCCCTGCGCCCGCAGCAACTCGGCGACGCAATGCCCCATGTAATAGTGATCATCGTCGTAGACGATCGCCGGCCCCTGCAGGCGCAGCCCCTGGGCGATTCCGCGCACGACTTGCTCGGGCGACAGCACCCAGTCCGGCGCGCCCACCTCGGCGAACAGTCCGGGGATGCCGGTTGGCGTCGAGGGACCCACGCCGTCGACGCGCCAGCTCGCGCCCGTGGCGAGCACGACATGCGGAGCGCCGAACTCGATGACATCATCGGCCCCGACCGTCGATTCGCGCAGTATCTGCACGTTGGGCAGACGCTGCAGCTGGTAGAGGCGGTAGTCACGGACACGCCCCATCGTCTGGGCTCCCGGCAGCTGCGCCTCCCACGCCAGCCGCCCGCCCAGCTCGGGCCGCGCCTCGACCAGTGACACCTCGAGCCCGCGCCGCGCCAGCGACAGCGCCGCCTCGAGGCCCGCGGGCCCCGCCCCCACGACCAGGGCCGCTGCGCGCGGTTCATGGATGTGGACCCGTTCCGGATGCCAGCCCTTGCGCCACTCCTCGCCGACCGTCGGGTTCTGCGTGCAGCGGATCGGTACGCCGTACATCTCGGTGGACGCGCAGACGTTGCAGCCGATGCATTCGCGTATGTCGTCGATGCGGCCGGTTCTGATCTTCTCGGGCAGGAAGGGATCCGCGATTGAGGGGCGCGCCGCGCCGATCAGGTCGAGGACTCCGCGACGCACCTGCGAGACCATGACATCCGGCGACGTGAAGCGCCCGACGCCGACGACCGGTTTCTCGGTCAGCTCCTTGACGAATTGCACGTAGGGTTCCTGCCAGCCTTCCTCATCGAAGCGCGCCGTCGAGGAATCGTGGGACCAGGGACTGACGTTGACATCCCAAAGATCGGGCAGAGACCCAAGCGCTTCGAGTACTGCGCGCCCCTCCTGTTCGACGGAGATGCCGCCGCTGAAATCGTGAACGGCGAACCGCACGGCCACCGCGGCCCGTCCGGCTGCCTCGTCCAGCGTGTCTTCGATCAGCTCGCGCAGCAGGCGCATCCGATGATCGACGCTGCCGCCGTAGGCATCGCTGCGCTGGTTGTAGCGGCGCGACAGGAAATGCAGCGGCAGAGCCCGGTCGTGGCCCGCGTACACATAGACGATGTCGTACCCCGCCTGCAGGGCGCGCCCGACCGCCGCGCGATGCTGC
This sequence comes from uncultured Gammaproteobacteria bacterium, assembly GCA_963707765.1. GTDB lineage: Bacteria > Pseudomonadota > Gammaproteobacteria > Steroidobacterales > Steroidobacteraceae > Bog-1198. The sequence continues at coordinate 1,240,242 of CAVPQZ010000004.1, forward strand.
GCACGAAAATGCCCGATGTCCTTCAGCGTCATCGCCTTGGACTGCACCGGGACATAGGGCGACGTGCACTTCAGGCTCGCCGGACCGAGCGTCGGCAGGCGGCTGTAGAGATTGCGGGCGCCGAGCCCGAGATGCGCGAGCTCCACCGCGGCGAGCGCCCCATGCGCGTGAATCGCGTCCGTCGCGAGGCGGTGGCAGGCGACGTCGTGCTCGTCCCAGAGCCGGTCGTTCTGGTGGCCCATCATGTCGGAAGTCGCATCGATTTCGCACACACCCGTGCACACGATGCCCCACCCCCCCTCGGCCTTGGTGGCACGCAACGCCGCGGTCGAATGCGGCATGGCGTATCCCATGCCGGCGCTATGGGCCACCGCCACGAAGCGGTTTCGAGCCGTGCGGGGCCCGATGGCGATCGATTGAAACAGCGGTGCGTATCTTGGGTCCATGATGCGGGTCTGGTCTCGTTGCGCTAGCCGCGGGTGCGCTCGCTCTTCGGGTCGTAGAATCCGCCGAACTGCAGGTCCACGGCGTGCCGGGTACCGGCCACTTCGACCGCGAAGCCGCCTTCGGCGAGCCACCCCGCCGTGACCCCTCCCGTCCGGCGCACGGACGCCATGCCGAACGAGCCGCCGAGCCGAAACCCCCACGCACCCGAGGTCACCGAGCCGACCAGTTCCCCGTCGCGCCACAGCGGCTCATTGCGGTAGAGATAGGGCCCGTGCTCGAGCGTGGCGCCGCGCACCTTGAGGTTGACCAGGCGGGTCTCGAGCGGCCCGGCGCGCCTCTGTGCCTGCAGCGCCTCGCACCCGACAAAGCCATCCGGTTTTTCGAAGGCCACGGCGAAGCTCAAGCCTGCCTCGAGCGGCGTATCGTCCTCGCCCACGTCGTGGCTGAAATGCACGTAGCCCTTTTCCTGGCGGCAATGATTCAGCGCGAAGAAACCGCCGTGAATCATGCCGAGCGGCGAACCCGCCCGCACCAGGCCCTCGTATACATGGCGCGCCAGATCCGTCGTCGGATAGATCTCATAGCCCAGCTCGCCGAGGAATGAGCGCCGCAACACCCAGGCGCGGGCGTAGCCTAAGTCGATGAACTGCGCCGCCCCGAAGGGCAGCTGCGCATTCGACAGGTCCGCATCGGTCAGCGCCTGCAGGATCTCGCGCGCACGCGGGCCGCTCACCGAGAACATCGCATGGTTTGCCGTGACGTCGTGGCACTGCACGTGCCAGGCCGGATCGACGTGCGCCTGGAACCAGCCTCGGTCACGCACTTGGCTCGGGTGTCCGGTGATCACGAGATACTCTTCGGTTGCGAGGCGCGTCAAGGTCACGTCCGCCTCAATGCCGCCGCGCTCATTGAGCCACTGCGTATAAACCGAGCGGCCGACCGCCACGTCGACGTCGTTGGCGGACACGCGGTTCAGCGCCTTGACGGCGTCCCTCCCGGTGACCAGCAGCTTGCCGTAGCAGGATTGGTCGATGAGCAGCGCCGCATCGCGGGCCGCCAGACACTCCCGCTCGACGTGCTCGAACCACGGCTGCGCGCCGAAGCCCGGTTCGTGGGGGATCGCGGCGCCGGGACGATCGTAGTACAGCGGAATTTCCCACCCGATGCGCTCTCCCATGACCGCGCCGGCAGCGATCAGGCGATCGTGCACGGGCATGTGCCGCACCTGGCGTGCCGTTGACACCTGGTGCCCCGGCCAATGCAGCGTCATGTGCATGCCGATGGACTCGACCACCCGATCCCGCAGGTAGCGCGTGTTCGCCTGGAACGGCAGGGCGCGCTGGGCATGCAGCGCGCCCATGCCGACCGGCGGCAAACCGTCGATCAGCCACTTTGACATGACCTTGCCCGCACCGCCCGAGGAGAGAATGCCGTTGGAATTGAATCCCGCCGCGATGAACAGGCCGCGGACGTCGGCCGCGGGACCGAGGTACGCACGGCCGTCCGGCGTGAAGCTCTCCGGACCGCAAAAAAACAGCTGGATGCCGATGTCGTTGAGCGCCGGTACCCGGCCGAACGCCCGGGCGAGGATCGGCTCCATGTGTTCCATGTCGGGCGGCAGCTCCTGGAAGGAAAAACCCGCAGGTATCGGCTGCCCGGGAGCAGGCCATGCCTTGCCGGCCGCCTCGAAGCCGCCGATCAGGAGCTTGCCGGCGTCCTCCTTGTAGTAGGCCCGCTCATCGGCGACGGTCAGAATCGGGGTGCTGCGGGCGAGTCCCGGCACCGGCTCCGTCACGATGTAGAAGTGCTCCGCGGCGTGCAGCGGCACCGGCACGTTGATGCGCTTCGCCAATTGATGCGTCCACATTCCACCGGCCAGCAGCAGGCGCTCGCAGGCGATGTCGCCTGCGCGGGTGCGCACGCCGATCACGCGGCCGTCGCGAATCAGAATGTCCTCGACCGGCGTGTTCTCGAGCGCGACGGCGCCGCGCTGCCGGGCTCCCTTGATCAGGGCCGCCGTGACGTCGAGCGGATTGACCTGCCCGTTGGCCGGGACGAACTGCCCCCCGAGCACGTCGTCGACGCGCAGCAGGGGCCAACGCTCCCGGATCTCCCCGGGCGTGAGAAACAGCGCCGCGACGCCCATGCGCTGCGCGGCCGATACATTGCGCCGGATCAGTTCGAGCCGCTGCGGCGTCAGCGCGACGGTCATCGAGCCGTTCTCTCGATAGCCAGTCGCCTGGCCGGTCTCCGCCTCGAGCGACTTGAACAGGTGCGTCGTGTATTGCGCCAGTTCGGTCTGCGCCTTGGAGTCGCGCAGCTGACCGACGATTCCGGCCGCATGCCAGGTCGTGCCGCTCGCGAACCGGTCCCGTTCGAGCAGGACGGCATCGCCGACGCCGTCCTGCGCCAGGTGGTAGAGCACGGAGGCGCCGATGATGCCGCCGCCGATGACCACGACCCGGGCCTGCTGTGGCAGGGATTGCGTCATGAGATTCCTATTGTGCCCGTGCCGCGGCCGCGATCCGCGCGCCGCCGTCGGCCACCAACACGGCGCCGGTGACGAACGACGCGTCGTCCGAGGCGAGGAACAGCGCGCAGGCCGCCAGCTCTTCGGGGCCTGCGACCCTCCGTAGCGCGATCCGGCGCGTCAGGGCGCTGAATTCCGCCTCGATGGTGGAGCCGTTGGCTCGGGCGAGATCCCGCATCTCCGCCTCGCTCATGGGCGTGCGCACCCAGCCCGGGCACAGGCAGTTGGCGCGGATGCCGTCCTTGCCATACTGGTTTGCGATGGACCGGGTCAGAGCAATGAGACCCGCCTTGCTCGCCGAATACGAGGCCATGCCCGGCGAGGCATTGAAGGCCGCGACGGAAGCGAGGTTCACGATCGCGCCCGCTTGCTGCCGCTGCATGACGGGCAATGCCGTCCGGCACACGCGCATGACACCGGTGAGGTTCACCTCGAGCGTGCGGGCCCATTGCCCATCGTCGATGCCTGCCACATCGTCGCCATGCATGATGCCGGCCGCATTGACGACGATATCGAGGCGCCCTTGCAGCCCGGCGGCCCGCTCGACGGCCTGCCGCACGTCCGATTCCCGGCCGACGTCGCAGGCCTGCCACGACGCGCCGCTGTCGCGGGCCAGCGCCTCGAGGCGCTCCGGTTGCAGGCCCACGGCCAGCACGATGGACCCTTCCTGCCGGAATCGCCGCACGATGGCCGCGCCGATCCCGGAGGCCGCACCGGACACCAGAGCCACCTTGCCGGCGAGGCGCGCGGCGGCTGCGCTGTCAGCCGGCGGCATCATGGGAGGCAATCAGACCCGCGGCGATCCACTGATCGAAAATCTCCAGGGATTTCGCCACGAACTCCGGATCGTTGATGTGGATGTCGAGATCATGCAGCTGCACCGGCGCCTTGAGGGCGCGCCGGAATTCATCGGCGTAGGCCTGATGCCCTTCGGGGTCATGCAATGCCTGGCCGGGCCGGTCCCAGGCATGCAGCCCACGCCGCGGTAATAAAAAGGCGGTCGGTCCCGTGGCCTGGTTGAGCTTGCCGGCGATGAAACGGGCCAATTCCCGCCGCTCCGCATGGGTCGAGGTGACGGACCCGATCAGCCGATTGTGGGCATGGTACGGTCGGTCCTGGTATTGAGGGAGGAGCGGCAGCCACGACTGCACGTCGATCATGTCGCTCGCGCCCGGCGCCACGATCTGCGGGATGCCGCGTCGTCCGGCGGCCTCGAGGCGGGACGGCCCCGCATTGACCACCGAGCCGCGCAGCTGATTCGACACCTCGCACAGCGCAAAGTCGAAGACCGCCGCGAAGGTACCCTGCTCGATCAGCCACTCCATGGCCCGGCCACCCATGCCCGTGCAATGGAACACGACGGGTTCGAATCCGCGCCTTTCGAGTTCGGGAGTGAGCTCCACCATGTAGCTCAGGCACGAACTGCCGAGCGAGCCGATGGCCACACGCGGACGCTGCGCTTTCGGTTGGACGGTAGTGCGGCATGCCCCAAGAATCGCGCCGGCCGCCTGGCTCAAGATCGACTGGCAGATGCTGTTCAGCCCATGCAGGCCGCCCGCCCACAGGATCATCATCAAATCCGGCGCGAGTCGCTCGGGCGGTATCAGGTGCGAATAGGCCACCGTGCTCACGATGAACTTCGGCATCCCGAGGGGCAACGCGGCCGTGACATCGAGTGCGAGATCCGTGCCCATGGTGCCGCCGAGCGCGAGCAGTCCGTGGACCCTGCCTTGCGCATACAGTTTCAGCGTGAGCCGGACCGCGCCCTCGGCCATTTTCTTCATGGCCTCGTTCTCGTCGCCGAGCGCGGCGATCGCAGCCGTCGTCGTGCCCGCCTCGGCCGCCACCGCACTGTTCGGATATTCGGGCGCAAACGGCGGTTTCCCGAGCACGCCCACGTCCATGATCGCCGCCGCGGCTCCCTGCGCCTCGATGCAGCGCTTCATGAACAGCAGCTCGTCGGCCTTGGTGTCGGCGGTGCCGACGATCAAGATTCGCAGATCGCTCAAGTTGAGGCTCCCTTCGCGGTCCACTGCTCTTCCATCGCGTATCCCGTCTCGGGCAAGGTGGCGCCCCCGTCGACGATGAGCGTCTGCCCGGTGATCCAGCAGGCTTCCGCACTCGCCAGGAACAGCATGGCATAGGCGATGTCCAGGGGTCTGCCTGCGCGGCCCAGCGGAATGTACTGCTCGATCCGCGCCCGCGTCGCAGGCACACTCAGGCGGCCCCGGTCCTTCGCCACAAACCCGGGCTCGACGCCATTGACCGTGATCCGGTGCGGCGCCAACTCCAGCGCCGCAGCCCGGATGAAACCGTTGACCCCCGCCTTGGCGGCCGCATAATGAGCCGCGCCCGTCATCGCCACCCGCGGCCCGGTGATCGACGAGGTGATGACGATGCGCCCCGCCGAGCTGCGTTTCAGCGACGGCAGCGCGGCTCGCGTGAGCCAGAAGCAGCTCTTGAGATTCAGGCCGAGCGCCTCCTCGAGCACAGGCTCGTCGATCGACGCCAGCGGCGTCCAGGTGCAGCCGCCGGCATTGTGCAACAGGATGTCGATGTGGCCTGCCGCCGCCAGCGCCTCCTGTACCGTGCGCTGCGCGCCGGGCTCGTCGGGACTGAAGCACACGACATGCACTTTCGCGCCCCGTTCGCGCAGTGGCCGTGCGACCTCTTCCGCCGCGTCCAGCGTGCGATTGGCGAGGACCAGTTCGGCGCCACCCTGCGCGAGGCAGGACGCCACCGCGCCGCCAATGCCCGGCCTCACCCCCGTGATCAGGGCGACGCGGCCGTCGAAGCGAAACGGCGTCATGGCGCACCCGCCGCATGCCGCTGCCTGATCTCCCCGCAGAAGCCGTCGAGCACCGCGACGAAGCGCTGCGCGTCGCTCTCGAGGGTTGCCGGACACATCAGCAGCATGCAGTGAAAGGGCGTGACCAGCACGCCGCGATTGAGACCATAGACGTGCAGCAGCGCTTCGAGCGCATCGTTGCGCGCGCGGGCGACCTCCGCCGCATTGGCCGGCGCCGCGGCCGAGAACAGGATCTCGACGCGCGCCCCCAGCTGGACCACCGACCATGGAAACTCATGGCGTGACAGGACCGCCCGCGCTTGTTCGGCGAGGCCTCGTGCAACCTGGGTCATGCGATCGAAAGCGACCGGCGTCAGGACGTGTTCGAGAACGGCCCGCACGGCGGAGACCTGCAGCGCGCTGCCCGCGAGGGTGCCGCCGAAGCCCAGGTGCGCGCTCTGCCGGACGGCCGCCGGATTGACCTTCGGCACGATGGCCCACAAGGCCTGCGCAACCGCCTCACTGGTGCCGTAGATTCCGACGGGCACGCCGCCGCCGATCGACTTGCCGACGACCAGGAAATCGGGCTCGAGGCCGTGCGCGCCGCTGTAGCCGCCGGGTCCGCTCGAGAAGGTATGCGTCTCGTCGATGACGAGCAGCGTGCCGGCGCGCCGCGTCGCCTCGCGCAGCGAATCGAGAAAACCCGGCTTGGGCGCGATCATGCCGAAATTCGTCATGAACGGCTCGGCGAGGACGCAGGCGACGTCGCGCGCGCTCAACGCCTCTTCGAGGGCCGCGACGTCGTTGAACTCGATGACCCGGGAGACCTGTCGGTGATCCACGGCATTCGGGTGAATGCCGTTGCGCATCACCATCAGTCCGTCGCGAAGCGCGACGTGCGCCTCCTCGACGGAGCCGTGGTAGCAGCCATTGAAGACGAGAACCTTCGCGCGGCCCGTGATCATCCGGGAAATGCGGATCGCGGCCCGATTGGCGTCGCTGGCCGAGGTCGTGAATCCCCAGTACGGCAGGCCGAAGCGTCGCGTCAATTCGCCGCCCACCCATCCGGCGTCCTCGGTCGGCAGCATCGTGGTCGCACCCCGCTCCAGCTGGCGGGCCACGGCCGACGTCACCGCGGCCGGCCCGTGACCGCCCATCGCGCCCGTGTCGCCCAGGCAGAAGTCGACGTAGTCCAGGCCGTCCACGCACTGCAGATGCGCCCCGCCCGCGGATCGGACGTACAGGGGGAAGCCGCCGGCCCAGCGCCGCATCCAATGCGACGGCGCGCCGTAGAGATAATGCCGCTGACCCTCCTCGGAGTCGCGCAGCGAGCGCGGATGCAGCCGGGCGTATTCGGCCTGCTCGCGCCCGATGAGTTGCTGGAGAATGGCGGCATCGGTATCCATTCAGGTGGGATGGGTCACCGGCGCGGTGGGCTCGAACAGTCCTCGCTTCATCACGAGCTTGACCCACAGGCCCGAGATGAGGGCGAAGAGGGCCAGCACGATGCCGGTGTACCGGACGATCTGAGGCTGCATTTCCGGTGTCGGCGAACTGTTGATCACGACGTAGACCATTCCGGCGATGGCGAGCAGGGGCACCAACGGATATCCCGGGACGCGGAATGGCCGGATGGCGTCGGGGTGACGGTGGCGCAGGACCATCAGCGATACTTGGGCCATGATGTAGGCAAACAGCCAGGAGACGGAGGCCGCGATCATCAGCGGCAGGATGGAATTGACGTCCCCGCCGGACCACACGAGCCCGACCACGGGGAGCGAGGCGACAAACACGATCGCCAGCACCGGCGTGCCTCGGCGGGGGTGGGTGCGCTTCAGGATCGAGAACACCTGTCCGTTCTCGGCCATGCCGGCGAGCATGCGCGGCACCGCGGCGATCACGGTATTCAGCAGGCTGGCCGAGGCGACGAGCGCCAGGGCGGCGAACCAGATTTTTGCCGATGGCCCAAAGGTCGCGACCGCATAGTCGAGATGCGGGGTGGCCGAAGCCACCAGCTGAGCGCGCGGAATCAGGAACGCGCTGCCCACGGCGAACAGCAGCTGCGCCACGAAGATCGCCACCAGCCCGCCGATCATTGCGCGCGGCAGATCGCGATTGGCGTTGCGCGCCTCGGGGACCAGCGGCGTCACGAACTCCGATCCCACGAACACCCAGAACGCGAGCGCGACCACCCCGAGGACCACGGTGTCGTGGCTCAGCGTCGCCACCGCCTGCGCTGCTCCGCCGGGCAGCGGCGCGTACGCGTGCCCCGAGATCGCCACGAGGCCCGTGAGCGCGAGAAAGGTGAGCACGATGAAGCTCAGCGCGGTCTGTACGCGGGCAAATACGTCGGTTCCGAGGATGTTGAGGATCGCGAACACCACGATGATCGCGACCGGCCAGAAATGGGCCGGCAGGCCGATCGGGACCGCCCGCGTCAGGATCTGGTCCGCGAGGATCAGTTCCGCCGGCAGGCCGAACATCGCCGGCACGACATACCCGGCGAAGACCAGAAGTATGGCAGGGAAATTGCCGATGGCCGCCTCGGCATAGCTGCTGAGGCTCCCCGCGCTCGGCATCATCAGCGCCATCTCCGCGTACGCCATCGCGTTCGCGATCGCGATCGCGAAGGCAACCACCATGGCGCCGACGAAGCCCCAGCCGCCGATGCCGATCCCCTGGGTCAGGGAGATCATGCCGATCTGCGCGACGATCACCCCGATCGACACGGAGAACAACGCGCCCACGCCGAGCCGCGCGGATGCAGCGCTTGCGGTCGGCGTCATTGCTCCACCGCGGCGAACGATTCTTCCAGGATGTCGCACAAGAGATCCACCTGGGCGCGCTCGATGGTCAGGGCGGGAGACAGAATGATGTTGGGCCCGGAGGTGCGGATCATCGCGCCGCGCCGGTAGGCCTCGCGAGCGACCTTCGCGACTTCCTTGGCGCCGCGGCCGAAGGGCTGCTTGGTCGCCTTGTCGGCCACCATCTCGACGCACACCATGAGCCCGACGCCGCGCACATCGCCGATCAGCCTCGAGCGCCGGCCCAGGTCCTGCAGGCGCGTCATCAAGTGGGCGCCCTGCGCGGCCGCATTGGCCACGACGTTCTCGCGCTCCAGGATGTCGAGCGTCGCAAGCGCCGCGGCGGCCGCCACCGGATGAGCGCTGTAGGTATAGCCGTGGGTCACCGCGCTGATCCCATCGTCGCTGGCTTCGAACGCTTGCGCGACGCGGGACGATATCGCGGTGGCGCCGAGCGGCACGTAGCCCGACGAAATGCCCTTGGCCAGGCACCACAGGTCCGCCTTCACACCCCACAGGCGGGTTCCGAACCAGTGCCCGGTTCGCCCGAAACCGGTCACCACCTCGTCGGCGATCAACAGCACGCCGTGCTTGTCGCAGACCTTGCGGATCAGCGGCCAGTAATTCCCGGGCGGCACGATGACGCCGCCGGCGCCCTGCACGGGCTCGGCGATGAACGCAGCCACCGTATCCGCGCCCTGAAACGTGATCTCCCGGTCCAGCAGCTCGGCGCAGATCTCGCCCAGGCGCGTGGGATCCTCCGTGTACGGATTGCGGTAAGCCCAAGGCGTGTCGACGTGGAAGCACCCCGGCAACATCGGCTCATAGGGACGGCGGAAGTTGGTATTTCCATTGACGCTCATGCCGCCGAAATGCACGCCGTGGTAGCCCTGCCGCAGGGCGATGAACTTGATCCGATCGCCCTGCCCCCGGACCTTCCAGTACTGGCGCGCGAGCTTCAGCGCTCCCTCCACCGCATCGGAGCCTCCGTTGCTGAAGAACACGCCCGCGACGCCGTCCGGCTCCATCATTTTCACGACCCGGGAGGACAGCTCGATGGCCCGTGGGTGCGTGGTCCCGCGAAACACGTTGAAATAAGGCAAGGTGTCGAGCTGGGCAACGATCGCGTCGCGGATCTCCGTGCGCCCGAACCCGAGGTTCGCGCTCCATAGCCCGGCAACCCCGTCGACCAGACGATGCCCGTCCACGTCCCAGATCCAGCTGCCTTCGCCACGCACGATGATGTCCGGCGGCGTATCATGCATCGCCTTGAGCTGCGCCATCGGATGCCACAGGTAGCGGGCGTTGGCGGCCTTCAGCTCTTCGTTCGTCATACTCGTCATTGCATGCTCTCCACGGGTAAACCGAGACGTGCCCGGGTGGCGGCGATGTTGCCGGAGACGTCCCTCAGGTCGAAATACTGCGTCAGCAACCCCGCCTTGACCGCCCCCACGACATTGCGCAGCTGGTCATCCACGAAGAGCACCTGCCCGGGAGCGAGGCGCATCGCATCGGTGGCAAGTGCATAAGCTCTCGGATCCGGTTTCAATATGCCGGTGTGCGTCGCGTCCACGAACGCATCGACCAGCCGCAGCACGTCCAGGCCCTCGAGGAAGCGCGCCCCATAGAAGAGCTCGAGCTCATTGGAGAGGATGCCGACGCGAATTCCGCGCGCCCGCGCCTCTCGCATCAGTCGGCTCATCTCCGGCCGCACCACCGTATTCGGCTCCACCTGGCTGATGCGGGCCAGCATGGTCTGCATGGTCCATCCCGGCTCGCCCACGCTCTCGCCGAGTTCGCGCGCGCGCTGCGCCCAGTAGTCGCGCTCTGAAATTTCGTCGCGCTGCATCGATTGCCACAGGGGATCGGCCTGCGGAGCCAGGGGTCCCAGCCACTGCAGGGAATTCACCGGCAGGCCCAGCAGCTGCTCCGTTTGCCGGTGGCGTTCGAACACCGAAACGCTGATAACCGACCCGAAGTCCAGCAGCAGCCCCCGGATCGTGGTGCCCGCCCGGCTCGCGGCGTCCGTGCTCACGCCGACACGCTGACGAACTTGACGTCCGTATAGCTCTGCAGCCCCTCGAGTCCGCTCTCGGACCCGATTCCGCTGTCCCCGACGCCGCCGAAAGGTGTTTCGGGCTGCGACACGCCGAAGTGATTGATGCCGATCATGCCCGCCCGAAGTTCCCGCGACAGGCGATGAGAAATCCGAAGGTCCGCCGTGAATGCGTACGCCGCCAGCCCGTAAGGCAGCCCGTTGGCCCGGCCAACGGCGTCGCCCAGATCGTCATACTCATCGAGCAGCGCGATCGGCCCGAATGGCTCCTCGCGCTGCACCCGCGCGTTGAGCGGCGCCTTCTCGATGACCGTCGGAAGGTAGAAGCAGCCCGGGCGGGCGATTCGACTGCCGCCCAGCAACACGCGGCCGCCCTGCGCGACTGCTTCGTCCACGAACGCCTGCATCTCGCCGACGCGCCGCTCATGAATGAGCGGTCCCAGCTGGACGCCGTCGTCCAGCCCGGAGCCCGCTCGGAGCGCCGCGGCGCCGGCGACGAAGGCATCCCGGAACGCGCCGTAGATCGATCGATGCACCAGAAAACGGATGGGGGAGGCGCACACCTGCCCGGCATTGCGGTACTTGGCGGGAACGGCCAACCGGGCGACGGCCGCCGGATCGGCATCCGGGCACACGATCACGGGCGCGTGACCGCCCAGTTCCGCCGTGTAGCGCTTCATGTGGCGCGCGGCTTGCTCGCCGAGCAGCTTCCCCACCGGTACCGATCCGGTGAAGGAGACCTTCCTGATGGCTTCGCTGGCAATGAGTTCCCGGGAAATCCTGGCCGGGTCTCCGCACACGACGTTGAGCACTCCGGCCGGCAATCCGGCATCCATGAACGCCCGCGCGATCTCGATGCACGTCGCCGGCGTTTCCTCGGACGGCTTGATGACGACGCTGCAGCCCGCGCTCAGCGCTGCGCCCAATTTGCGGGCCGGCAGATTGGCGGGAAAATTCCAGGGCGTGAAAGCCGCAACCGGGCCCACCGGCACGCGTTCGACGGTCTGGGACAGGATGCCGTCGACTCGGGGCGGGACGCCGCGGCTCGCCAACCGCTTGGCCTCTTCGGCCAGAAAATCGATGATGTCCGCCGCGAGCGCCACTTCCCGCCGCGATTCGGCCAACGGCTTGCCCTGCTCCAGGGTCAGAAGATGCGCGATGTGGTCCGCCCGCTCCCGTATGAGCGCCGTCGCCCGGGTGATCACGCGGAAGCGCTCGATCGGCAGCAGCGCCGACCACCCTGGAAATGCGCGCGCCGCGGCGGCCGCCGCGGCCTGCAGTTCGCGCGAACCGGCCACCGGCAGGCGCCCGATCACGCCGCCGTCGGCCGGGTTCAGCACGTCCAGGGTTCCCTCGTCCGTACGGTCGATCCAGCCGCCGTCGATCAGCAGACGCAGCGCCGGGTATTGCGGTATCGGGTTCATGCTACCAGTGGTACTGGAGATCGACTCCGTAAGTCAACGGCCGGATCGGGATTTCGCGCCCGTACTGCGGGGTATTTTCGGCTTCGGACCGGTCGAACCCGACAAAACCCACCCGGTTCATCACGTTATCGGCGAACAAATACGCAGAGATGTCGTGCCGCTCCAATCCTACGCGCAAGTTGACGATGTTGTAGGCAGGACGATGATTCACGGGATACGGCTCGGCATTCGGGTCGTATTCCGAACTGACATACTGATCCTCGATGCGTGCGCTCAAGGCAAGGTTGTCGCGCAGCGGGGTGCTGTATTCCGCCGATGAACTCATCGTGAATTTCGGCACGTTGGCGAGCGGCGAACCGACCGGCAGCGCGGCGGCGAAGCTCGCGGAGGTGATCTGGGCGTCGGTATAGCCAAAGCTTTCGTGCAGGGTGATATCGCGCGTGAGCTTCGCATCGACCTCCAGTTCACCGCCCTTCGAGCTCGCGCCTCCGGCATTGGCGGTGTAGCCGTAGCCGCACGCCAGCGGAATGTTCTGCTGGATGTTTCTCCAGTCGATATAGAAGATCGACGAGCGCACCCCGACCCGTCCGTCGAGGAGCCTCGCCTTCTCGCCGATTTCGTAGCTCCAGACCGAATCCGGCTGAAAAGTGGTGACGCCGAGGGTCGCCAGATCGACTCCGCAGAAGCTCGGCGGGATCGGCAGGTTGGCCGCTCCGGGGCGAAATCCCTTGGCGGCATCCGCATAGAGCGTGAGATCGGCGCTCGGCAGAAAGGTCAATCCGACCTTCGGCGTGAATCCCGAGGCGGTCGTGGTACCCCCCGACACATAAGGGGGCGCTGTCGCCAGACCTGAATAGGTCTGCGTGTATTCATAGTCATAGTGGAAATAGCGCAGTCCGACATTGAGCTTGAGCGTCGGCACGAACGCATACGTCGCCTCGCCGAACAGCGCCTCCTGGCGCTGATGATCGGGCTCGTTGTCGATGAACACGGCGGAGGTCCCGTCATACGGGATCAGGCCCACCGAGGATTCGTTGAAGGTGATCGTATCGCGGAAATCGTTGTAGAAGGCGCCCAGGATCCACTCCAGTGCGCCGCCCTTGTTCGACGTCAGCCGCAGTTCCTCGCTCAGCTGGCGCTGCTCATGGTCCTCCCACCCGTCGCCCTGGGTGAGAAACGGTGAGCCGTAGGGCAGAAAAACTCCATACCATTGCTCGTCGACGTCCTCCTGGTTGTAGAGGTGGGTGTGCATTTCCGACGTCGTCGACTGGAGGGTGGCCGGCCCGAAATCATACTTGAGCTTCAGCGAATACACCTCGAAATCCTCTTCGAAGCTCTCCGGAATATCACCGGCCTGGTAATGGGCGAAGGTCCCCGGGGGCACGTCGATGGAATTCTGGCCGCCCTGGTAGATTTTCTGCAGGAACAGCGACGGCGTGATCGTAAGCTCCGGGGTTGGTTCCCATAGCAGCACGGCGCGCGCGCCCTGGGTCTGCGCATAGTTCACATCGGGGTACTCGTGCTCCACCGGTGCCGCCGCCACGTCGCCGCGCTGCGCAATGTTATCCGTATAGCTCGGATAGGGCGAGACCACGATCCGGTCAATGTATCCGCTGTCGTACTTCTCGGTCACGACCAGCCGCAGCGCCATCACCTGATCGATGAGCGGCAGGTTGACCATCCCGTGCTGCGCATAATTGAGGCCGCCGCCTTCGGTGCCGCCGAGGATGCTTTGGCCGCTCGCCTCGAAGGTGCCCAGCTTGGGCTGATTGGTGAGCAGCCGGATCGTTCCACCTTCCGAGCCCGCACCGTACAACGTTCCCTGCGGTCCGCGCAGCACCTCGACGCGCTCCAGGTCATAGAGGTCCGGGCTGATTTCGCTCTTGCTGGCGGCGGAAATCGCGCTCGTGGATGGCGTGATCGGGATGTCGTCCAGGTAGAACCCGACGGTCGGGGATGCGCCCCCCGTGTCGGACAGGCCGCGTATGTTGAAATTCGTGCGGCCGGGGCCGACCGACTGGATCGACACGCCGGGCACCGCGGCGGCGAGCGAGGAGATGTCGGGAACGCCATGCTGGATGAGCTCGTCGCCGCTCGCGGCGGTGATGCTGATCGGGGTCTCCTGCAGGGTGGTCACGCGCTTCGTGGCGGTGACGACGATTTCGCCCAGCGACTCCGCCTTCGGCGCGTCCTGCTGTGCCCGGGCCGCGCCGCCGGCCAGTACCGCAGCCAGGGTGAGCAGGCCGGTCAGGCACGAAGCGCCCGTGCGCAGGCGCGGGTCCTTCCATTGCGGCCTGCATGGCATGGACCATTGGGACCTGCACGGCATGCAGCGAACCGGTAGCTTGCCGAAATACGCCATATGAACTCCCCCATGGAACCGAGTTGCGGTAGTGCGCGATGCGGCCAAGTCATGTAGATTTGTATAAGAAGTCACATGACTTGGTCCAGTCTAGGGGCGGAGCGAATTCGCGTCAAGCGCGCGGCGGCCTTCGAATGCGCCGCGAGCGCTGCCTCGCCGGGCGCGATGGTCCGCCGCCGGGGAGTTTGTTAGACTGCCGCGGTGAAATCTTTGGGTACACGCGCCGGCGGCGCGCGCCTCGAACGCATGCGAGCATCGCCTCTGTGGGCGGGCGACAGCTTCCGCAATGTGCACCCGGTGCTGCCGGATCTGCGCGATCCCACGGTCCCCATGCCTTCGCTGAAGGATTTCCTATGCGGCGGCGAACGGCGTGTGCCCCGTGGACCGCTGCCCTCGATGAGCCCCCTCGATGCATGGGCCAGGAAACCGCAGAGCGGTCTGCGCGTCACCTGGCTCGGGCACTCCACCCTGCTGATCGAGATCGACGGGGTGCGCATCCTCACCGATCCGGTGTGGGGGCCGCGAGCGTCTCCCTCGGCGCTGATCGGGCCCAAACGCTTTCAACCGGTTCCCGTAACGCTTCGCGAGATGCCGCCCGTCGATGTGGTGGTTATCTCGCACGACCACTACGATCATCTCGACTACCCCACCATTCGGGCCCTGGCCAAGACCCGCGTGCCGTTCGTCACCTCACTCGGCGTCGGCGCGCACCTGGAGTACTGGGGCGTGGCAGCGGAACGCATCACGGAGCTCGATTGGTGGGAGTCGTATGCGGTGCCGAATGCGGACGTCGAAGTGACGGCCGCGCCGGCGCAGCATTTTTCCGGTCGCGGGTTGAAGGGCCGCAATACCACGCTATGGTCGTCGCTGGCGATCCGTTCGCCGAGCCATGCCGTGTTCTTCAGCGGGGATACGGGATTGACCACGGAGTATCGATCGATTGCCGAACGGCTGGGACCCTTCGATGTCGTCATGCTGGAGATCGGCGCGTACTACCCGGCATGGGGGGACATCCACCTGGGACCCGACAATGCGCTGAAGGCTCATGCCATGCTGGGGGGAGTGTTCATGCCGGTGCACTGGGGCACGTTTGCACTCGCCATGCACGCGTGGGATCAACCCGCGGAGAGATTGCTCGAAATCGCGCCCCGGCTCGATACACCCTTGCTCATGCCCTTGCTCGGGCAACCGGTGGAGCCGGCGCAGGCGGACATCGTGAAACCCTGGTGGCGTGACGTCGAAAGCACCCACCTGAAGCCCCCGCCCGACACCGAGGGTGAGATCAAATTGCCGGACTCGGTGCCCTGGCCGTTGGATTAGTGCATGCAGAGATACGTAGCTCTCCTATCCGAGGAGCTACCTTATACCGGAAGCCGAACCGACACGGTTGTGCCCGACCCGCCGTTCCTCGAAACGGCCACTGTGCCCCCGAGAGCCCCTACCCGTTCCCGAATGCCCAGCAGCCCGAGCGAGCCCACCTTGGCAAGGGCGCTATCCGCAATCCCGATGCCGTCATCGTTCACGTCCATCGCGATGGAGTGCGCCTCGGCGCGCAACACGATGTCGACGCGAGACGCACGAGCGTGACGGCTCACATTCGTCAGTGCCTCTTGAGCGGCCCTGAACAAGATGAGGCGGGTTGCCGCGTCAATTGAGCTGACCGGCGTCCTTTCGATGACCCTGATGTCGAGCCCGGAAATCTCCTTGAAGTATTGGGCGTGCTCCCGGAGCGCCGCGGCCAAAGACAGGTGGACAATCGCTGTCGGCTGCAGGTCATTGGCCACCTGTCGTGTGGCGCGGATGCATTTGTCAATCACCGCTTCGAGTTCCTGATATGCCTGTGTGACGCCTCGATCAGCCGCTTGCGCCTGCAGTTGATTCACGCCGAGCTTCATCGCGAACAGATCTTGCGCAACGCCTTCATGCAATACTTGAGCGACGGCCCGTCGTTCATCCTCCCGAACCGTTTCGAGACGCTGGGCGAGTTCCCGGATCCGCTCGTAGGAATTTCGCACATCGGTGATGTCGGTCGCAACGACATACATGCCAACGACCACGCCGTCCTCGATCTTTGGAATGTAGTCGACGTGGCTGTAGCGGCGGGATCCGTCGGGCTGTGGGTCGATCTGCTCATGCGACTGCCGTTCGCCGGCGAGCCCTGCCTCGATAAAGGGTTTCGCCGTTCGATACTGTTCCTCGCCGATGACCGCTCGCACGTGCTTGCCGACAATATCGCCAGCGGTAGGCGAAAAGTGGGCCACCGCCATCAGGTTCGCGAAGCAATTGATCGAATCGGCGTCCCAGAGCGTGATCCGAGCCGGGACATTGTCCAGGATGGCCTGCAGATCCGCGCGCACGACCTGCAATTCGGCGGCTAATCGGCGGTGGTGCGCCTCGCTCGCACCTAGTTTCTCCGCATCTTGATGACGCTGTATAACCATGGCAGCGAGGTTACCGGTAATGCGAATCAGATCGGTCTCGGCTGCAGTAGGGGTTCGAGGTTGCGCATAGTACATCGCGCAGGTACCCAGTAATACCCCCCGGCTATCCATTAATGGTACCGACCAGCAGGCGCCGAGTCCGTGCTCTCTGGCGAGATCGGTATAGCCGCGCCACAGAGGTGATCGAGCAATGTCGCTGACGATCACGGTTTCACGACGCGCTGCGGCTGTCCCGCAGGAGCCGACGCCGTCGCAGATTGGCAGCCGGTCGATGGCGTCCGTATACGCGACGGGCAGACTGGGGGCCGCGCCGCTGCGCAAGACGCCGGCGGACAAATCGGCGAGCAGGATCGAGCATCGCATGTCCGGCTTCAGGCGCTCGGCGAATTGCAATAGTTCGTCCAGCAGGACGGGCAGCGGCTCGTGCGATACCGCAAGCGGGAGGAGTCGCGCCAGCTCGCCTAAGGTATCCTCGCCGGCCACGGGGATTTTGAGCGTTCTTGCCATCCTTGTCGTCCCTCGGGGTGCAATGCCGCGTGCCTGGGCTGGTGAGTTTAGCTTAACTGTGCCAGGTCGGTGCCCCGGCGTTTCGAAAGACGGTACCTCGTCGGCTGCTATGCCACGCTTCGGGTCCACTTCCGGTGTGAATCTTCGTCGGCGGCCGCTTCGATTTGATAACCCGAAATGAGCCTTTCGAGCTCGTTGGTTTGCTTCAGAATCGACTGGCTCACCACGGCGGCCTGCTCCACGAGCGCCGCATTCTGCTGGGTGGTCTGATCCATTGAGGTAACGGCCTTGTTCACCTGCTCGATGCCGCCTGCCTGTTGGCGGCTGGCTGCGGCGATCTCGGCGACGATCTGGGTGACCTTCTTCGAGGCAGCGCAAATCTCATGCAGCGATTGGCCCGACTGGTCCACGAGTTTGCGGCCGTCGCCGACGCGTTTGACGCTGTCCTGGATCAACTCCTTGATCTCCTTGGCCGCCGCGGCGCTACGGCCAGCCAGAGTGCGCACCTCGGAGGCGACTACGGCAAAGCCACGCCCATGCTCGCCGGCGCGCGCGGCTTCGACCGCAGCATTGAGCGCGAGAAGGTTGGTTTGAAAGGCGATCGCATCGACCACGCCGATGATGTCCGCAATCTTGCTCGAGGCGGTGTTGATGCCGGCCATGGCGGTTACAGCAGCCGATGCCACCTCCCCGCCCTTTTCGGCTTGTTTGAACGCCTCCATGGCCAACTGATTTGCGAGGTCTGCATTCTTCGCCGTCCCTCGAACCGTGGCGGTCATCTCTTCCATCGACGCTGCGGTCTCCTCCAAACTGGAGGCTTGCACATTGGATCGCTCGGAAAGATGCAGGTTGCCTTTGGATATCTCCTCGACGCCGTTGCGCACTTTCGAGGCGGAAGATTTCATCTGTTGAACGAGGGTTACCGTGTTGGCAATCAGCGCGTTGACGCCCGAGGCCAATTTGCCGAATGCGCCGGCCTTGTTTGAGGTATTGACTCTCGCAGCCAGGTCGCGGCGCTCGGCGCGCTCCACGACCTCGCTGATGTCGGATACCACGATATTGATGGATTCGAAGAGCTGATTGAGGCCGCGCGACAGGGCCTCCATTTGCCCGCTCTTGCCTTCCAGCGAAATGCGCTGGGATAGATCGCCGGCGAGCGCCGCCTTGACGGCCGACTGTGTCTGCTCGACGGTGGTTTGCAGTTGTCTCTTAAACAGCACCTGCACCGTCACGTCGGTGTTGTAACTGACAACAAACGACGGCTTACCGCTGGCGCCGCACACGGGAGTGTAATAGCCCTGCAGCCAGATCTCCCCGCCGTCCTTCGCCAGATAAAGTGACTCTCCTGCCTGGAATTCGCCCCGCCCGAGTTTGAGCCACAACTCACGATACTCGGTACTGCTCCGAGAGGACGGCGTGACCAGTATCGAGTGGTGCCGCCCGGCCAACTCCTCGAGCCGGTAGCCGAAAATCTTGAGGAAGTTGGAGTTGGCAAAGCGGATGGTTCCGTCGAGATCGTACTCGATCACGGCGCGGACACGGCGGACCGCGTCTATCTCGCTTTGCCTGATGGCAAGGCCGTTGCGTACGCCAGTTTTCGCGGAATTATTTGACCAACCGCGACGCAACATTTGGGGAAGCCACACCATGTACCCAATAACGGCACACTTCAGCCGGACTGAAGAAGGGTCTTGACGCCCTACCATAGCGCTGTTTGAACCACTCGCGCCCGCGCTTTGATCCCAACCGCTGACTCATCAGAATGGCAGTGCGACTGGCACGACGGTGCATTGAGGTCGACCGTCCGGCCCTCGCTGTCGGAGAAGCGCGTGGTTCGCGCCGCTGCTAGTTGAGATTGAATGCACTGATCTCGTCCGCTGCCTGGATGTAAAGCACGCCGTTTTTCGACACCGACAGCTTGCCGACGAGCGGTACGCTCCACACCGTCATATGCGTGGACAAATCGACGGCATACGTCGCGAGGCTTGTGCTCACAAATACCAGGTTCTGGGTCAACAGCACCTCACTCATGAATCCGATGTCGCCCGCCTGCGGCGGGATCCAGGACCAGACCAACGCGCCGTCGCTCTCCGCCCGGACCTCCAATCGCACCGGATTGTTGTTGGCCACATAGAGCCGGCCCTTGTCGTAGGCCGGCGTGCTCGGATAATCCCCCGCAACCTGCCAGGCGATGGAGTCGCTCGCCACCCGAAAATTCAGCAGGGTATTGCCGATGCCGCCGCCATTGAGCAGCGAGTTCGCATAATTGGCCACGAAAATCGATCCCGGTGCGCCGATCACGGGTGATCCGCCAATCTCGTAGATGTAGAGCTGAAAGCTCGGATCGGCGATCGTGTGGGTGACAGCGCCGGTCACGGGATCGTTGACCTGCAAATAGCCCGTGTAGGAATACACGCCATCGGCATCGACGGCCGGCGTCCACAGCGAGGTCTGGTTTTCCGTAGCGACGAACAGTTCCGCCCCCGAGGTCGCAAACCCGAACAGTCCACCGTAGGTGCCGGCATCGGTGTAGATGCCGCTCGCACCGATCGTCGGCGCCAGGTAATTCTCCCACTGCGACGACATCCCGGATTTGAACACCAGCGCTCCGTTGCCGGTCTTGAATGCGAAAAGATAGGTGGACGATTGCTGCCCGGCCGCGACGTAGACGACACCGTCCGAGATGCCGGCCGGGTTCACCGAGGGAAATGGCAGACTGCTGAAATCGTAGCTCCAGATCGTGCTGCCGTCGTGCTCCTTAAGCGCATAGACGTGATCGTCGCCCGACACGTATAGCTGACCGTCCGATGTCGCGGTCGAGGCGACGATCGGTTCGTACGTGCCGGGGACTGAGCTGGCCGCCTGTTGCCAGCGCGTCGTGAATTTGTCGGGATCGAGCTCGACGGGAACGAACCCGGTATGCGCCGCATTGCCTTGGAACATCGTCCAGTCGGGAGCGCCCGCCAGCGCAGCCAGTTTCGTCAGGTGATTGCCCGGCCAGGCGCTCGCCGCCGACAGCGCATCGATCGCGTAAGTCACATTGATCGACTTCACCGCCTGGAACTCGGTGCACGCCGCATTCGTGCAAAGCTCGATCGTGACGTCTTTGTGGTAAGTCCCGGTCGCCAGCAGCGTCGAGGTCGTGAGCTCCAGCGTATAGGTTCCGGAGTGGTCCGCGACCTTGACCGCCTTTTCGAACACGCTGTTGGGATCGCTCGCGGCCGCGTAAAGTTTGCCCGTGAACGAAAAGCCGACGGGCGCTATTTCCACCTCGACCTGTACCGACGTGCCGGACACGAGCATGCGCGAGATATTCCCCGAGATCACGTCGACCGTGAGCGTATTCGCGCCCGCGTGCGCCACTGGGGACGGCGGCCTCGTGCCGGCGGACCAAGCGGGTACCGCAAACGACGCCAGCAGTAGAGGCCACGCCAAGCGGCACGCCAGAAGTTTCACGGAATGCGGCATGAGTTATGACCTCGTCCTAAGGATTGATTGGAGCGCCCAGTGAAGACGATGAAAGTCTAGCGAAGTGCTGCCCTGTTGGCGCGCTTATTTCAGGGTTCTTGGAAGAGCTGAATTCCAGTTCTGCCATAATATGGAAATCCTGCCGCCCGGCGCCGATTCTCGGACGGATGCCGCGATGCTAGAATCCTGCAGCGTCATTGCGAGGGCCACGTCATGCCGATGACTGAATTTTCCCGCCCGGATGGTTCCGCCTGCCGCGGCTATCTGGCCGAAGCCGGGCGCGGCAAACCCGGTGTGGTGGTCCTGCAGGAATGGTGGGGACTCAACCCACAGATCTGCAGCGTCGCGGATCGCTGCGCCGCGGCGGGGTTCACCGCGCTTGCGCCCGATCTGTACCAGGGCCGCGTGACCCAAGATCCCGACGAGGCGGGCCATTTGATGAAGGGCCTCGACTTCGCGGGCGCCACGTTCCAGGACATCGCTGGCGCCGTGCGGTACCTGCGCGGAACGCTCGGCACGGGCGGGGTCGCGGTCATGGGCTTTTGCATGGGCGGCGCCTTGGCGGTCGCCAGTGCCGTGCACCTTGCGGACATCGCCGCCGCGGTGTGCTTCTACGGCATGCCGCCGAAGGAATTTGCCGATCCGGCCAAGATCCGCATCCCGTTTCAGGGCCACTTCGCCAACCGGGACGACTGGGTCACCTCGGTAATGGTCGACCAGGTCGATGCGGCCATGAGAGCGGCGGGGCAGACGCCCGAGATCTACCGCTACGAGGCGCAGCATGCGTTCTTCAACCAGCTCCGCCCGGAGGTGTTCGATCCGGCGGCCGCGGCGCTGGCCTGGGAGAGGACCCGGGGGTTTCTATCGAAGCACCTCGCGGACACCGCCTGACCCGCCCGGGACTCAGCGGATATTGTCGCCGGTCAGGCACCCACTCGGGGCAAAAGAAAAACCCCCACCCGCTTTCGCCGGTGAGGGTTTGAATTAAGAGCCTGGCAGTGACCTACTTTCACATCGACAAAGTCGACACTAGCATCGGCGCAGAGCGTTTTCACTTCCGAGTTCGAAAAGGGATCGGGTGGTTCCCACTCGCTATGGCCGCCAGGCAAAACGGTTGCAGTGGGGCCAGTCATGTCTGGCCCCGCCACGAATTCGGACAATTTGTTTTGGACGCATCCTCAGGTTCCCCCGAGGTGTCGCAATCAAGATCAATCAATTGCATCGCCCATACCCGATTTGCCACGTTAGGGACAAATCGCTTGGGTGTTATATGGTCAAGCCTCACGGGCAATTAGTACTGGTTAGCTAAACGCATTACTGCGCGTACACACCCAGCCTATCAACGTCGTAGTCTTCGACGGCCCTTTAGAGACCTTAAAGGTCTAGGGAGAACTAATCTTGGGGGGGGCTTCCCGCTTAGATGCTTTCAGCGGTTATCCCGTCCGTATATAGCTACCCGGCAGTGCCACTGGCGTGACAACCGGAACACCAGAGATACGTCCACTCCGGTCCTCTCGTACTAGGAGCAGCTCACCCTCAATTCTCCAACGGCTACGGAAGATAGGGACCGAACTGTCTCACGACGTTCTGAACCCAGCTCGCGTACCACTTTAAATGGCGAACAGCCATACCCTTGGGACCTGCTACAGCCCCAGGATGTGATGAGCCGACATCGAGGTGCCAAACTCCTCCGTCGATGTGGACTCTTGGGAGGAATAAGCCTGTTATCCCCGGAGTACCTTTTATCCGTTGAGCGATGGCCCTTCCATACAGAACCACCGGATCACTATCACCTACTTTCGTACCTGTTCGACATGTCCGTCTCACAGTTAAGCACCCTTATGCGATTGCACTCTATGCGCGATGACCGACCGCGCTGAGGGTACCTTTGCACTCCTCCGTTACTCTTTGGGAGGAGACCGCCCCAGTCAAACTACCCACCATACACTGTCCCCAACCCGGATAACGGGCCAAGGTTAGAACTGCGAAGTTGTCAGGCTGGTATTTCAAGGTTGCCTCCATGAGAACTAGCGTCCCCACTTCGTAGGCTCCCAGCTATCCTACACAAACAAATTCAAAGTTCAGTGTAAAGCTATAGTAAAGGTTCACGGGGTCTTTCCGTCTTTCCGCAGCTACGCCGCATCTTCACAGCGATTTCAAGTTCACTGAGTCTCGGGTCGAGACAGTGGGGCCAGCGTTACGCCATTCGTGCAGGTCGGAACTTACCCGACAAGGAATTTCGCTACCTTAGGACCGTTATAGTTACGGCCGCCGTTTACCGGGGCTTCGATCAAGAGCTTCGCCTTGCGGCTGACCCCATCAATTAACCTTCCGGCACCGGGCAGGCGTCAGACCCTATACATCCACTTTCGTGTTCGCAGAGTCCTGTGTTTTTGGTAAACAGTCGCAGCCCCCGATTATCTGAGACCTTTAGCAGCTCGAGGAGTAAATCCTCTCACCATCAAAGGCACACCTTCTCCCGAAGTTACGGTGTCAAATTGCAGAGTTCCTTAACCCGAGTTCTCTCAAGCGCCTTAGAGTTTTCCTCTCACCCACCAGTGTCGGTTTGCGGTACGGACGATCATTACCTGAAGCTTAGAGGCTTTTCCTGGAAGCGTGGCGTCGGCGACTTCGGACTCCGAAGAGTCCTCGTACTCAGCTCTCGGGATTGACGAGACTCCGGATTTACCTGGAATCTCTCCCTACGACCTTGAACCGGGAACCAACCCCGGATCGCTTAGCCTTCTCCGTCACCCCATCGCAGTAATGCTCGGTGCAGGAATATTAACCTGCTTTCCATCGACTACACCTTTCGGTCTCGCCTTAGGATCCGACTCACCCTCAGCTGATTAACATAGCTCAGGAAACCTTGGGTTTTCGGCGTGCGGGTTTTTCACCCGCATTAACGTTACTCATGTCAGCATTCGCACTTCTGATACCTCCAGCAAACCTCGCGGTTCACCTTCGCAGGCGTACAGAACGCTCCCCTACCGCGTGCCACCTCTTCTTTCGAAGAGGCTACACACCCATAGCTTCGGTGCTTGGCTTAAGCCCCGTTAAATCTTCCGCGCAGGCCGACTAGACTAGTGAGCTATTACGCTTTCTTTAAAGGATGGCTGCTTCTAAGCCAACCTCCTAGCTGTTTTAGCCTTCCCACATCGTTTACCACTTAGCCAAAACTTTGGGACCTTAGCTGATGGTCTGGGTTATTTCCCTCTTCACGACGGACGTTAGCACCCGCCGTGTGTCTCCCGTGATAACACTCCTGGGTATTCGGAGTTTGCATAGATTTGGTAGAACGGGATGTTCCCCTAGTCTAAACAGTGCTCTACCCCCCAGGGTGAATGACACGAGGCACTACCTAAATAGCTTTCGGGGAGAACCAGCTATCGCCAGCCTTGATTAGCCTTTCACTCCTATCCACACCTCATCGACGCACTATTGCAACAGTGGTTCGTTCGGGCCTCCGGTAGGTGTTACCCTACTTTCACCCTGGACATGGATAGATCGACTGGCTTCGGGTCTACTCCCAGCGACTGAAACGCCCGATTAAGACTCGGTTTCCCTACGGCTCCCCTATTCGGTTAGCCTTGCCACTGAAAGTAACTCGCTGACCCATTATACAAAAGGTACGCAGTCACCCCTTGCGGGGCTCCCACTGCTTGTACGCACACGGTTTCAGGTTCTATTTCACTCCCCTCTCCGGGGTTCTTTTCGCCTTTCCCTCACGGTACTTGTTCACTATCGGTCGACAGAGAGTATTTAGCCTTAGAGGATGGTCCCCCTATGTTCAGGCAGGATTGCACGTGTCCCGCCCTACTCTTTGTGCTCCATGCGCTCGCCTTTTCGTGTACGGGGCTATCACCCGCTATGGCCAGACTTTCCAGACTGTTCCACTAAGACTTACGCAATTATGAGCACTGGGCTTTTCC
>CAVPQZ010000004.1:1267500-2374784 GCA_963707765.1 uncultured Gammaproteobacteria bacterium
TTGGTACTCGTTATCATCAATTGCGCTAAAGGCAAATGACGCGAGTCCCCACACAAGTTACCTGTTCGAATTTTTAAAGAATAACCCGCGACGACAAAGGCCCGGGGGAAAGACTTTCAAGTATAGCCGAGTTTCGATGCCCGTCAACGTCCGGGAAGTCTCGAAAAACGCCTTTCACTTGGAAGGGCGCGCAGTATAGCCGCGGCCAAGCGCGTGTCAACCAATTGTCTTAAATCTTTCGTAGGCCGCCGGAAGGGACTCTCCGGCCGCATCGGCGGGCTTCAGCAGGGGCCGGTTTTCTTGTCATTTTCGCGGCGATGCGGCGTCGGTTGCGTCACTTTTTGGTGCATTTCCGATTGACCGCCCCTGGCCCGGCGGCTAGCCTTGCCCTTTGTTAAGGTCCGGGGACTGATGGTGAGTGGCAATAGATTCGATAGCTTTGGCGTAACTCACCGGTTTCATAGGATCATGACCCGCTTAGGTCCCTACGCAGCCGCCGCAAGCGCTGCGCTCGTTCTGTGGCATGCGGCCCGGGACCAACCCGCCTCGCCCGTAGATGCCCCGGTGGCCCTCGTCTATCCCGAATCCAAGGCCGCCGGCGCTCCGCCGCCCTCGCGCCCGCCCGTTCAGCAGCCCACCCATATTGCGTCGCAGCAGGCGGGTGTCGCCTCGACCATCGAGGTCATCGTGGCCCGGAACGACACCATGGACCGCATCTTCCGGCGCATGGCCCTGGACCAGGCGGATCTCGCGGCGATCAGGAACCTGCCCGGCATCCGCCAGAGTCTCGATTTCCTGAAGCCCGGCGATGCCATCAAGGTCACGCATTTGCATGGCGGCGAGATCCAGGAACTCTCGCGCAAGGTGAGCGAGACCCAGACGCTCACCGTGGTGCGGCAGGACGACGGCTTCGCCGCCAAGATCATCAGCAAACCCGTGGACACGCGGCGGCGCACGGCCACTGCCACCATCGATTCCTCGCTGTTTCAGGCGGCGGAATCCGCCGGCATGTCGGATGCCATCGCCACGCAGCTGGCGGGCATCTTCGCGTGGGACATCGACTTCGTGCTGGACATCCGCAGCGGCGACCATTTCACGGCGGTCTACGAACAGATTTACCAGGACGGCAAGTATTTGCGCGACGGCGACGTGCTGGCGGCCGAGTTCGTCAACGACGGCAAGGTGTACCGCGCCGTTAGATTCATCTCGGACGACGGCACCGTCGGCTACTACACACCGGACGGCAAGCCCATGCGCAAGGCATTCCTGCGTGCTCCGGTCGACTTCACCCGGGTGAGCTCGGTGTTCAACCCGGCGCGCCGGCATCCGATCTTGAATCTCATCCGCGGGCACATGGGCACCGACTACGCCGCCCCCACGGGCACTCCGGTGCACGCGGCCGGCGACGGCAAGGTGAGCTTCCGCGGCTGGCGCGGCGGTTACGGCAATGCGCTCGTGCTCGCGCACAGCAACAACGTGTCCACGCTGTACGGACACATGTCGCGTTTTGCGGCCAACATCCACTTAGGGTCCCACGTGACCCAGGGCGAGATCATCGGCTACGTCGGCATGACCGGGCTGGCGACGGGGCCGCACCTGCACTACGAATACCTGTCCAACGGCGTGCACATGGACCCGCAGACCGTTCATCTGGCGGGCGCCGAACCCCTGCATGCCGAGGCGTTGGCGCGCTTCCTCGCCGCCGCGGCGCCGCTCATGGGCAGCATGTCTGCGCCGGCGCCCACGATGGCCGCTGCCGACTCGGCCGCGGCGACCGCACCAGGCCCCACGGCGATCCCGGCCGCGAGGACCTCGGTCAATTGACCGGCGGAGTGTTTCAACGCATTTGAAGCTGCGTCGATCGGCTTCCAGCCTGGAGCCACCATGAACGACATCGACCTGCACGCTCCCCAGCTCTACTTCAACCGGGAGCTCTCATTCCTGGAATTCAATCAGCGCGTCCTGGAACAAGCCAAGGATCGAGCCATCCCGCTCCTCGAGCGCGTGAAATTCCTGTGCATCTCGTGCTCGAATCTGGACGAATTCTTCGAGATCCGGGTGGCTGGGCTGAAGGAACTGCTGGGTGCCGGCGCGCTGTTGGGGGCCTCGGACGGCCTGTCGGTGCCCGAACAGCTCAAGGCCATCCGTGCGCGCGCGGTGCAGCTGGTTGACGCCCAGTACGAACTACTCAATCAGGGGCTCCTGCCCGAACTCGCCGAGAGCGGAATCGTCTTCGTCGGGCCGGACACCTGGACCGATGCGCAGTACGCATGGCTCGCCGGGTACTTCGAGCGCGAGGTCGAGCCGGTCTTGAGCCCGCTCGCGCTCGATCCGGCGCGACCGTTCCCGAAGGTGCTCAACAAGAGCCTCAATTTCGCCGTCGTCATCGAGGGCGAGGATGGGTTCGGACGCAACAGTGGTTTTGCTGTCGTGCAGGCGCCGCGCTCGCTGCCGCGCCTGATCCGCCTGCCAAACGAGCTCGGCAGCCGCCGATTCGTCTTTCTCAGCACCATCGTCGAGGCATTCGTGGCGCGGCTGTTCAGCGGAATGCGCATGCGCGGCTGCTACCAGTTCCGGGTGACCCGCAACAGCGACTTGTTCGTGGAACAGGAAGAGGTCGACGACCTGCTCCGCGCCGTGCAGGGCGAACTCGCATCCCGCCGCTATGGCGATGCAGTGCGTCTGGAGACGGCGCAGGACTGTCCCGCCGAGATTCTGTCCTTTCTCCTGGAGCAATTCGGCCTCACGGACGACGACCTCTACAAGGTGCCGGGACCCGTGAACATGAACCGGCTGATGGCGTTGTACGATCTCATCGACCTCGCCGAACTCAAGTTCGCCCCCTTCACGCCGAGCATTCCCGAGCGGCTGAAGGCGGGCATCGACATTTTCTCGGTCCTGCGCGCCGGGGACGTCCTGCTGCACCACCCGTTCCAGGGTTTCGGGCCCGTCCTGGACTTCGTCAAGCAGGCCGCCGCCGACCCCCATGTACTCGCCATCAAGCAAACCCTGTATCGCGCGGGCAGCGACTCCACGATCGTCAGTGCGCTCGCCGAGGCCGCCCAGGCCGGGAAGGACGTCACCGTCATCATCGAGTTGCGCGCACGGTTCGACGAGGAGGCCAACATCCAACTCGCCAACCGGCTGCAGGAGGCGGGCGCGCACGTCATGTACGGGGTGTTCGGCTACAAGACCCATGCCAAGCTCGTCATGGTGGTGCGGCGCGACGAACACGGTTTGCGGCGGTACTGCCACTTGGGCACCGGGAATTATCATCCGCAAACGGCTCGGCTCTACACCGACTACGGACTGCTGACGGCGGACGAGGAGATCGGCGAGGACATTCACGAGATCTTCCTGCAGTTGACGGGATTGGCCCAGGTGCCGCGTCTTCGCAAGCTTCTGCAGGCGCCGTTCGGCCTGCACGGAGCGCTGATCGCGAAGATCGAACGGGAGGGCCGGAACGCCCGCGCGGGGAAGCCGGCCCGGGTCATCGCCAAACTCAACGCGCTCACCGAACCGGCTGTGATCCAGGCGCTCTACCGCGCCTCGCGCGCCGGCGTGGACGTCGACTTGATCGTGCGCGGAGTGTGTTGCCTGCGGCCCGGAGTGCCGGGCGTGTCGGAGCGGATCAGGGTGCGCTCCATCATCGGCCGGTTTCTCGAACATTCCCGGGTTTATTACTTCGAAAACGCGGGGGAGCGAGAGATTTACTGCGGCAGCGCGGACTGGATGGACCGCAACCTGTTCCGCCGCATCGAAGTGGCGTTTCCCGCATCGCCGCAGTGGCAGGCGCGTCTGACGGAGGATTTGCAGCTGTATCTCGAGGACGATTGCCAGGCGTGGGAGTTGACCGCCGACAGCGGTTACGTGCGCGCGGCGGCCGGCGAGCGCAGCGCACAAGGCCGCCTGCTCGGCTTATATGACGACCGGATGCCGCTGACTGAATCCTAAGAGCCGGCTCGTCGCGGCGTCTGCAACTCGACTGTCACACCCGGCGTTTAACATACTTCCCCCCTCCTGCCGCCGTCCCGCGGCGGGCGATCAACTCGTGGGAGATCCACCGGACCCCGGTATCGATGATGAGCGCGGACCCGCAAAACGAGGCAGCCGAGGACTGGTGCCGTTGGGAGAACTACGTCGTCGAAGGCATGTTCCCCCTGCAGCGCCTGCTGGCGTCCTCGCGCGACAGCGCCGTGTTTCTCACGGAGCATCCCACGCAGAATTTGCCCAGTGCCGCGATCAAGCTGATTCGCGCGGACATGGCGTTGGCGGAAGTGCAGCTGTCGTACTGGAGCAAGGCGGCCACCCTCTCGCACCCTCACCTGATCGGTCTCTTCGATTCGGGGCGGTGCCGGCTCGAAGAGCGGCAGCTGATCTTCGTGGTCATGGAGCATGCCGACGAGTCGCTCGATCAGGTGATTCCCTGTCGGTCGCTGACGCCGGTCGAAGTGCGGGAGCTGCTGCCCCCCACCCTCGACGCGTTGAAATACCTGCACGGCAAAGGGCTGGTGCAGGGGCAGCTGAAACCGCCGAACATCCTCGGGGTCGAGGGCCAGCTGAAGCTCGCGAGCGATTGCATCCGTCCGTCCTTCGCGACCGCGGCGCGCATCCGCCGGCCCACCCTGTACGATCCTCCGGAGGCGACGCGCGGCCGAATGTCCGCTGCGGGAGACATGTGGGCGCTGGGCATCACGCTGGTCGAGGCCCTGACGCAACAGAGGCCACAAATGAACGTCGAGGGATTGCCGGGCGAGACCGCCTGCCTGCCCGCGGCCGTCCCCCGGGCCTTTGAAGTCACCCTGCGCCAATGCCTGAGCCGATATCCCGGTAATCGGCCCACGCCCGCGGAAATCGAGCCGCAGTTTCGGCTGAAGCCGCACGGGGCCTGAAGGCTCGTCGGGCGGTGCTGCGCGCTGGGGCCATGAGCGGTTGGAGCGATCAGGGTTTGACCGTATAGGCCTGACTGCTGCCGAGCGCTGCGCCCGGCGTTGTCACAACCACGGAACCGCTCGTAGCGCCAGCCGGCACTGTGGTGCTTATTTCAGACTTTGAGACGACCGTGAAAGCCGCCGCAGTTCCATTGAATGTGACGGCGGTTGCGCCCGTAAGGTCAGTACCCAGGATCTTGACCTTGGCGCCTATCTCTCCATACGTCGACTGTAATGCCACGAATGGATTGAGACCGGTCGACAGGCTGAACACCGTCCCGTAGCCGTACGTTCCGCCACCGTTAGTCGTCCCGTATAAGGCCCCGTTCGTGCCCTGAATCAGTCCCGCCTGGGGGCCGAGCCCATCCGTGCACCCGCTTTGGGAACAAAAGTTATATAGCGTCGTCAGTGTACCGGCGGTGGTGATCTTGAAGAGCGTACCCGCGTAAGCGGTGCCGCCCGAGGAGGTTGTGCCGTAAAGATTACCGTCGGTACCCTGGATGAGTCCCGAATACATCGGTTCCACTCCATCGGCGCAATTCACAAGCGAGCAGAACCGGTAAATGGTTTTAAGCTTGCCGGTCGGGGTGATCTTGAATACCGTTCCGTTTTGGCCGAATCCGCCACCATAGGTGGTTGTCCCATATAGATTCCCGTCGGCAGCCTGGATCAGCGCGGAAGTGGGCCAGGAGCCATCCGCGCAATTGGTTTGGGCACAGAAGCTGTAGAGCGTGGTAAGTGCGCCGTTGGGTGTCAGTTTGAATACGGTACCACCGTCGCTGGTCCCGCCGTATTCAGTGGTCCCGTACAAATCGCCGTTGCTTGCCTGGACCAGTCCGGTTGGACCGGCGCCATCCACGCAATAGCCGGAACTGTTTGTAGTACCGCAGAAGCTATGCACCGTCACGAGCGTGCCGGCGCCCGTCATCTTGAATACGGTCCCCCCTCCCGCGTTGGAACCTGTGACGTAAGCGCCGCCCTCGCCCGTGGTTCCGTACAATTCTCCGTTCTGAGCCTGGACTAATACCGCCATCGGCCGACTGCCGTTCGTACTCTGGAACGTGACCAGCGGCGTGAGCGAACCACCTAACGTCATCTTGAATACCACGCCCTCATTGAGAACCTGGCCTTGGTAGGCGCCCCCGCTGATCGTCATCCCATAAAGATTCCCGCTGCTCTCTTGCATCAGGCCCGACATAGGTTCGCTACCGTCGGCGCATGCAGCATCGGAGCAAAAGTTGTGCAATGTCGTCAATGTGCCGAGCGGAGTAATCTTGTAGGCGGTCCCGTAATTGCCAGCGTAACTGCCTGCGCCGCCGTACTGAGTTGTACCGTAGAAATCGCCGTTCGTGGCTTGAACCAATCCCGCAACCGGATTGGCGCCGTCAAGACAGTTGCCGTCCCCGTTGGTCGTAGCACAGAAACTGTGCAGTATCTTGAACGTCTGTGCCTGCGCCGATGGGATCGTGAGGATGGCCGACATCGACACAAACGCAAGTTCCATTGCCCACTTTGAGATTAACCTCATTGGTTACCCTCGGGTTCCGAGAGCGACGCCGCGCCCCGGCCACCCAGGACTAGGCCGTGTTGAGGCGGAAGCCGGCTTCCTTTAAATAGACGCGCTCCTGTTCCAGGTCCTCGAGGGTGAGCGGATGGTCCCGCATCCAGCGCTGCGGCAGCTCCAGCGTGAGGCTGCGTCCCTTGACGCGCAACCCCACGTCGGGCAGCGGCTGCGGGCTTCGGCCGCGATGCAGCAGCACCGCCAACCGCAGCAGGACCGTCAGAAATTCGGCGTGGTGATCCCACGGCGGCACCAAATCTTCGAACGGTTCCAGCGACAGCTGACGCCGGTGACCGCCGACCAGCGCCGACAGCAGCATCTGCTCTTCGCGCGGAAATCCGGGCATGTCGGCGTGTTGGAGCAGGTACGCGCTGTGCCGGTGGTACTTCGAATGGGCGATGTCGAGGCCGGCTTCGTGGAGCCGGGCCGCCCAGCGAAGCGCCGATTCCGCCAGCGGGTCTTCCAGTCCCCAGTCGGATTCGACCTGTTCCAGCAACAGCACGGCGGTCGCTTCGACGCGATCCGCCTGCAGGGGATCGACGTGATAGCGCAGCTCCATGGCCCGCACGCTGCGCACCCGGGCGTCCTCGTCGGTGAATCGCCCCACCAGATCGTACAGCAGCCCCTCGCGCATGGCGCCTTCCGCCACCCGGATCCGGTCGATGCCGAGAATTTCGACGATTTCCAACAAGATGGCGAGGCCGCCCGGAAACACCGGCGCGCGCTCGGCATCGACGTCGGGCAGGTCGAGATCGTCGATGTGGCCGGCGCCGATGACTCTTTCGGCGAGGTTGCGCAGGTTGTCCAGGGTGATGCGCGGCGCATCGGGATTGAGACGGCGCACGACGTCGCCGATCACGCGCACCGTCCCGGAACTTCCGAACACCTGCAGCCAGCCCATCTTGCGGTACGCTTCTTGGATGGGCTCGAGTTCCAGCCTCACCGCGGTGCGGGCCCGCTCGAAGCGCTTCTCCGAGATTCGCCCGTCGTCGAAATACGCGGCGGAAAGGCCCACGCAGCCCACCGACAAGCTCTCGAGCAGCAGGGGAGAAAATCCCTCGCCGATCACCACTTCCGTCGAGCCGCCGCCGATGTCGATGACCAAACGCTTGTCGGGGCTCATGGGGCTGGTGTGCACGACGCCCGAATAGATGAGCCGCCCTTCTTCCAGACCGGAGATGATTTCGATCGGATGCCCCAGTGCGGCGCGGGCGCGCTCGAGAAACCATCGCTTGCGCTTCGCGCGGCGCAGGGCGCTGGTGCCGACCACGCGCACGCTGTCCGCATGCACGGCCCGCAACCGCTGCCCGAACCGCTCGAGACAGCGCAGGGCGCGTTCCGCGGCGGCGTCGTCGAGGCGCCCGCTATCGCCCAATCCGGCAGCCAGGCGCACCATTTCCCGCAATCGGTCCAGGATGACCAGCTGACCGTGGGAATAGCGCGCGACGACCAGGTGGAAGCTGTTGCTTCCCAGGTCGACGGCGGCGAGCACGTCGGGCATGACCAAGCCGCCGCCCATTACACGGCCGGCGTTCTCAAGCCGAAAAAGACGAGCCGCAGCCGCAGGTGGTCTTGGCGTTGGGGTTGCGAATGACGAATTGAGCGCCCTGGAGATCCTCTTTGTAGTCGATCTCCGCGCCCATCAGGTATTGCGCACTCATGGGATCCACCAGCAGCTGAACGCCGGCGTTTTCCACGCAAAAATCCCCTTCCTCGATGTTCTCGTCGAAGGTGAACCCGTACTGAAATCCGGAACAGCCGCCGCCCGACACGAATACGCGCAGCTTCAGGTTGGGATTCGCTTCCTCGCGAATCAGCTCGCCCACCTTGCCGGCCGCGGCGTCGGTGAACACCAATACCGCCGGAGGCGCCGGTGCGGCTTCCGGTTGCAAGGCAGAATCTGGGGTGGCATCCATAAATCCAGTGTACTCGCCGGTTCGTGACCAATCAAAGCGGGACGCCGAAGTTAGGAGCCGCATCACGGCCGGCAGCCCCCAAGGATCAGCAAACCCCTGTATATGGGCGCCCGCCCGCGCTTTCAACCTCCAAAGCGCCTTCCTTGTCTAATAGGTGTCCGCACCGGGCGCGGCGCCCGCCTTGCGCTGGGCATCCCGGACGGCCGAATCGACGTCCGGGACGCCGGGCGCCCCCAATCCGGGCGGTTCGGTCTCCAGGGACATTCCCTGTGCCTTCCACACGAAGGCCTGGCGAAAGGCGTGCGCGGAATCTCTTGCGGAATGGATCTCGACTCCGATGCGCGTGGGCTCGAAGCCGTCCGGCAGCTGCACCGGCTCCTCGTAGTCCTGGAAATAGCGAAACGAGTACGTGAGCCCGATACGGCGGGTGGGCGAAATCTGCGCGAAGCCCAAGGTGAGGGGCCTGCCGCGCAGCAGCCCGTCGATCGTCAAGGCGACGCTCCCGGTCGCGACGTCGTCAGGCTTGCCCGACTGCATCAGGACGAACTTCAACCGGAACTGGCCGCTCTGCGTCTGCGGGACGATTTGCATCTGCTGCACCTTGACGTGCACCAGCGAATCCGGCTGCACCAGGCCCCGGTAAAACGACAGATCCTGATTGAGGCGCGCAATGCGGCTCTGCATGTCGCCGAGGCTCTGCTCCACCTGTTTGTAGCCCTCGCGGTCGACCCGGCGCGCGACGTCCGCCGCGGCGAGTTGCTCGCGTTGCCGCTCCACCTCGGACTCGAGTTCCCGGATTCGCGCGTTCGCCGCCAGCGCCCCGCGCAACGAATCCACGACGCGGAATCCCGCATCGTACCGCCCGAGTTCGAACGCTGCGTAGAGGACTACGAGGGCGAGCAGCATCGCGGACCCCAGCAGCACGGTGCGGCGCTTGGGAACGTAGGATCGTGGAACCAGTTTGCCGAGCAAGTCAGCCATCTTGCGACTCAGGCCTTGTATTCGAAGCTCTCCACGGACATTACACGAAGCCGTGCCGCGCGCGGTATGATCCCGCCGCCCTCTTCGGGGCGCTCGAGGGACGACATTTGCTCTGGTTCAAGGCCTTCCATGTGGTGGCGATGGTAACCTGGTTCGCGGGCCTGTTTTATCTGCCCCGCCTGTTCGTGTATCACGCCGATGCGACGGACCCGATCGGCGTCGAGCGGTTCCGCATCATGGAACGGCGCCTGTTCATGATCATGACCATCGGGGCCGCGGCCACGGTGCTGCTCGGTTTCGCGATGCTGGGATCCGCGCCAGCCTATCTGCAGATGGGCTGGCTGAAGGTCAAGCTGCTCCTGGTGGCCGTGTTGATCGCCTACCACGCGCTCTGCGGCAAGTTCGTGCGCGATTTCGCCCATGATCGCAACACCCGCAGCAGCCGGTGGTATCGCGCGTTCAACGAGGTGCCCTCGCTGCTGCTCGTCGGCATCGTCCTTCTGGCCGTGGTCAAGCCCTTTTAGCGGCCCAAGCCTCGTCAGGAGCCGTCGCGAAGCTCCGTCCACCACTCCGGATAGGGCGGCAAGCCGCCGGGAAACAGCAGGCCCCCCAGATCGTGCAGGGCGCGCACGTACACCCGCCGCTTGAAATACACGACTTCTCGAACGGGCGTCCAGTAGTCGGCCCAGCGCCATCGATCGAATTCGGGCTGGCCGGTGCTGTCGAAACGCAGCTTGGTCTCCTCGGCGGTCAGGCGGAGCAGAAACCATCGCTGTTTCTGCCCGATGCACCGGTCTCTTACATATTGCCGGGGCAGACGGTAGCGCATCCATCCTCGCGTCGATCCCAGCAAATCGACATCCTGGCGCTCCAGGCCGATTTCCTCCCGCAATTCCCGGTACAGTGCGTCTTCGACGCGTTCACCCCGGTTGACGCCGCCCTGCGGGAACTGCCAGCCCCGGCCCCCGACCCGTCCGCCCAAGAACAGCTCCCCGGCACCCCGGGTGAGGATAATCCCTACGTTTGCGCGGAAACCGTCCCTGTCTATGTAGTCGATCGCGGGCGAGGCGGACATGGGCCAATTGTTCCATATCGTGGGGGTGATTGTGCTCGAATCGCCGCACACTCCCGGACCGGCCCCTGCCGGGGCCGTGCGGCCGGCCGCGATCGCCGGCTCGGCTCTCAGGCGCCAAGCTGGACGCGGTTGCGGCCGAGGGCCTTGGCGCGATACAGCGCGGCGTCCGCGTCGGCGAGCAGTCGATCGGCCAGCGCCTTCAGGTCCGATTCCCCGCGGCCCGGCGCGATCGAGGCGACGCCCACGGACACGGTCAAGCGCCGATTGACTTGGGGGGTAAGCGCAAACGGCGTGGATTCGATGGCCTTGCGAATGCGCTCGCCCAGCTTGCCGGCATCGACCGCCGTCGCATCCGGCAGCAGGATGGCGAACTCGTCGCCCCCGAAGCGCGCGGCGGTGTCCATGGACCGGATCTTTTCCTCGACCCGCTGCGCAATTTCCTTCAGCGCCCGGTCACCCGCCAGATGTCCATATCCGTCGTTGATGGACTTGAATTGATCGACGTCGATCATCAGGCAGGCAATGTTGCCGGCACGGCGCTGAGCGCGCGCCAACTCCTCCCTCAGGCGCTGCTGCAGGTAGCGGCGGTTATGCCAGCCGGTGAGGAAGTCGGTGATTCCCGCCCGCAGCAACCGCGAACGATTCATGGCGTTTTCGACGCACACGGCCGCGACGGCGCCCAGGTGCGCCAGAAAATCGGTTCCATGCTGCCGGGTGAAGCGGCAGGGATCGCTGCTTCCGAAACACAGCGCCCCGATCGGCCGGTCCATGCGCGGCATCGGCACCAGGGCGACGCTCTTCAAATTGACGCTGCCCGGAAACAACAGATGATGATCGGCGCCCGTGAACGGCCCCAGCCACGGCTTGTGCAGCGACGACAGCTGCGGCGCCAGCCCGACCAGGGAATCGGCGAAGAAGACGTTTTTGAACTCATCGGGCCTGTCGCCGCCCGCGATCAGCAAATGCCGGATCTCGTGCTCGGGATCGAGGAGCACGATGCCGACCGCATCGAGCGCATAGGATTCCCGTATGCCCTCGACCAGCGACCGCAGCAGATTCGACAGTCCTTCGGCGCGCAGCAACGTGAATTCGCGCGCCTGGGTCCGCTTCAGGATCGCCTCGTTGTTGGCGGCTTCCGCCATCAGCTCCTGCAATTTCTGCTTGAGCTGCTCGTTTTCCTTGACCAGATCGTCCATTGTCGAAAATCCTGGGGCGGGGATTGAGATCAGGGCGCCCGGACCGCCGCGCGCGCATCCAGGTAGGCCCGGCCTCGGGTCATCAGGGCCGTGAACGCCGCGGCGTCCTTGCTCCTCACGGCCTGAACGACGCGCTCGACGGCGGTGGAGAGCGCCGACAGCGACTCGCCGCCGTAGTCGTTCAGGCTCTGGATCTCGAAATACAGCTCGGGGCTTTCCGCGGCCACCCGGCTTGCCACCTCGAGCTGCGCATCGAAGGTCGTGCTCGACAGCTGGCCGAGACGCATGGCCGCCTCGCCGCTATCCGCAAGCGCCGTGAAAAACGCGATGTTCAGCGCATGGGACAAGCCGAGCACGTAGGCGATCAGTCGGTCGTGCTCATCCAATCCCATCACGACCCGCTCCGCCATGGTGGGCGCGAACAGGTCCTGCGCCTGCCCGAGCGCCGCCGCGTGCCCCAGGTCGATGAAGATCACATGCCGGCCGGACAGCAGCTCGGTGTCCGGACCGAACATCGGATGCAGCGATGTGACCCGGCAACCCGCCCGCACCAGCGCCTCGAGTCCCGCCCGCAGCGGCGTCTTGAGGGAACCTAAGTCGAATATCAGTCCGCGCGGCCGGCGTTCCGCCAGCTTGAGGAGCAGACCCGAGGTCGCGCTCAGGGGGGTCGCCAGCACGATGACGTCGAAATCCAGCGCGTCCTTCTCCCAATTCGCCAACCGGTCGAAGCCCGGAAGCGAGCCCGCCGGGTCCGCGATGGCGACCGAGAACCCCTGCGAGGCGAGGAATTCCGCAAACCAGCCGCCCATCTTGCCGCAGCCGCCGATCACCAACGCGCGCTTGCCGCTGCCGTGCGCATGAGCGGCGACTCGGGCGTGTTCCTGGGTCGCGAGCGAGGACTGGATCAGCTGCCGCAGCAGGCCCTCGGCGAGATCGGGCGGGACGCCCTGGCCCTGCGCGGCGGTGCGGCCGCGCAGGATGACCTCCCGCTCCCGGCCGAAATCGCGCGTGCCGATTCCCGTGGCGCGCTTCACCGACGCCACCTGCCGACTGAGCTCCTGCCGGCGCGCCACCAGCCGAATGAGTTCACCGTCGAGTTCGGTCAATGCGGAACGGAGTTCGTCCAATGTCATGCCGACAAGGCTATCGCAAGCACGGCGCCGCGGATACCATGCGAAGGATGAGCACGAAGTCCCCGACCGAGACCCTCCCCGAACCGCTGCCGGCCAATCCGTTGGATCTGGTCGCGCAATGGCTGGCGGAGGCCCGCCTCGATGCGGCACAGCCGAATCCGAACGCCATGGTGCTGGCCACCGCGGAGGCGAGCGGTCAACCTTCCGCGCGCGTGGTGCTGTGCAAGGACATCGTCGCGGATGCCGGATGGATACGGTTCTACACGAATTACCTGTCGCGCAAGGGGCGGGAACTCGCCGCGAACCCCCGTGCGGCCATCGTGTTTCACTGGGATCACCGCGGCCGCCAGGTGCGCGCCGAGGGCCGCGTGGAGCGGCTGTCGGACGCCGAGAACGACGCCTATTTTCAGAGCCGCCCGTGGCAGAGCCGGCTCGGCGCCTGGGCCAGCCGCCAGAGCCAGCCGGTGGAGTCGCGCGACGGTCTGAAGCTGGCGATTGCCGCCGCGGCCCGCCGCTTCGGCATACCGTATGGCGGGCCCGGCAGTCCCGAGCCCGCCGTGGTCACCGCAGAAATCGCGCGGCCGCCGAACTGGGGAGGCTATCGGCTCGTCGTCAATGCGGTTGAACTCTGGCTGGAGGGCGAATACCGGATTCACGACCGGGCGGTTTGGACGCGATCCGGCGCGGAACCGGCCGGCGCATGGTCGGTCGTGCGCCTGCAGCCGTGAATCTTCAGCAGGGCCGCGCGGATACCCAGACCCTTGTTCAAAACCATTCGGGTAGCGGTTCTTCTTTTGATCCTCGTCATGGTCGCGATGTCGACGTGGCTCGATCAGTATCGCAGCACCCGCTGGCGCGTGCCGCTGTTCGTGGCGATCTATCCGATCGCCGCGGATGCGAGCCCCGTGACCCGCCGCTACCTGGATTCGCTCGAGGCCGGCCAGTTCAAGGACATCGACGCCTTCTTCGCGCGCGAGGGCTCGCGCTATGGCCTGCCGGCGGCGGAACCCGTCAGGTCGCGGCTGCAGCCGGAGCTCGGCGCGCTGCCGCCGCAGCGGTCGGCCGGGGCGGGTGTCCTCTCGACGATGCTATGGAGCCTGAAGCTGCGCTACTGGGCGTGGAACATCAGCCGCCATGCGCAGGAACCCGAGGACGTTCGGATCTTCGTGCTGTATCACGACCCCGCTCTCACGCCCACGGTGCCGCATTCGCTCGGGCTCACGAAGGGTTTGATCGGCGTGGTGTACGCGTTCGCCGCTCCGCTCATGACCGGTCCCAATGACGTCGTCATCGCGCATGAATTGCTGCATACCGTGGGCGCCACCGACAAGTACGACCCGGTAACCGACGCGCCCCGGATTCCGGACGGTTTGGGAGATCCGCACCAGCAGCCGCTCTACCCCCAGAAATACGCCGAGTTGATGGCCGGACGCCTTATGCTGGCGCCGGATCGATGGCGGCAACCCTCGAGCCTCGACGAAGTCGTGGTGGGTCGCGCCACGGCCCTGGAAATACGCTGGGTGAGAACGGCCGACTGACCGGCGCCGCGCTCGCGGCCGGTTCGATTGCCCGGACTGGCTGTTCAGGCCAGGGCCGACCGGATCGGCGCGTGAAGCCGGCCGTTGGTTGCGAGCACGGAGGTGGTCTTGAGCGAGACCGGCGCGCCATCGAGGTCCGTGAACCGCCCTCCGGCCTCCGACACGATC
Organism: uncultured Gammaproteobacteria bacterium; assembly: GCA_963707765.1. Lineage (GTDB taxonomy): Bacteria > Pseudomonadota > Gammaproteobacteria > Steroidobacterales > Steroidobacteraceae > Bog-1198. The sequence goes on from CAVPQZ010000004.1 coordinate 1,282,000, forward strand.
GCCACGCACGCGGCAATGTCCAGAATGTTGACGTCGCTTTCGATGACCGCGTCGATCTTGCCCGAGGCCAGGAGGTGGTAGTGCAGGAAATCGCCATATCCCCGGATGCGGTCGACCCGCGCCACCAGCGCGCCGTATCGCATCCAGCGGCCGCCCGCCGCCAGGGCCTTCAGATTGCCCGAGGACAGGGCGGCCGAGCCCAGGTCGCCGATGGTACTCACCTCCAGCCGCATGCCGTTCAAAAACGCGCCACGCCCGCGTTCCGCGTAGGCGAGTTCTCCGTACACCGGCGCGCTCGACACGCCGAGTACGATTTCACCGCGGCGCATGAGCGCGATCTGGGTCGAGAACATCGGGTATTCGCGCACGAAGGCCTTCGTGCCGTCGATGGGATCGACCAGCCACAGGTTCTCGGCGTCCAGGCCGCGCCCCTGCGTCTCCTCGCCGTAGAAACCGTAGGCGGGGAAGCGCGCCTCGAGAAGTTCCCGGATCGCCGTTTCGCAGCGCACGTCCGCCTCGGTCACGGGCGACTTGTCGGCTTTGATGCGCACTTCGATGTTGCGCTGGTACAGGGCGCGCGCGATGACCGCCGCCTGGTTCGCTGCCTCGAGCGCCGCTTGAAGTTCCGGCGAGTGGTCCATGAAGGTCTCCGCGTGGGACGCCACGATAGCAAACCTCGGAGCCGGGCTGTGGTACCGTCGCACGCGGGCACAGCGGAGGGCGCGCCATGGGCAACAGGCTGACCAAGATCTACACCCGGACCGGCGACGACGGAACCACCGGCCTCGGCGACGGCTCCCGCGTCGCCAAGGAATGCCTGCGGGTCGAGGCCTACGGCACCACGGATGAGGCGAACAGCGCGATCGGGGTCGTGCTGGCCGCACCCTCGCTGCCGCACGCGGTCCATGAGTGCCTCACCGAGGTGCAGCACGATCTGTTCGACCTCGGCGGCGAATTGTGCATCCCCGGACACCGCGTGATCACGCCCGCGCACGTACAGCGGCTCGAGATGCGGCTCGACGCGTTCAACGAGAACCTGCCGCCGCTCAAGGACTTCATTCTTCCCGGAGGCGGCCCCGCAGCGGCCGCCTGCCACCTCGCCCGGACCGTGTGCCGCCGCGCCGAGCGCCGCTGTTGGTCCCTGGCGCGCGCCGAGGACGTTGCGCCCGAGGTGATGAAATACCTGAACCGGCTGTCCGATCTGTTGTTCGTGGTCGCCCGGGTTCTCGCGCGGCACGAAAACGGCACCGAAACGCTCTGGCGGCGCTCCGGCCCCTGATCGGGCCCGGCTCCCCGATCTTGGCTTGGGTTTCCGGTCAGATCGCCTCGCAGCCGGGGCTCGCGGTGCGCAACCGGCTGGTATGCAGCCAGTTGGCATGCCAGCGCTCGAGATCGGCGGCCGGCAGCGGGCGGCAGTAGAGGAACCCTTGCACTTGATCGGCCCGGCGGTCCCGCAGATAACTCCACTGCGATTCGGTTTCCACGCCTTCGGCGCAGGTCGCAAGCCCCAGGCTCTTCGCCATGGCGATGATGGCGTCGACCAGCGGCACGTTGCTGCAACCCTTCGACGGGATGTCGCGCACGAAGCTGCGGTCGATCTTCAGCGTATCGATGGGAAAGTGGCGCAGATAGGACAGGGAACTGTAGCCGGTCCCGAAGTCGTCGAGGGCCGTCGCCACGCCGAGCTCTTTCAACGCCCGGACGGCGTGGTTCACCGCGCTCGAATATTCGATGAGCGCGCCCTCCGTGAATTCCAGTTCGATGGCTTTTGAATCGATGCCCGCCCCGGCGATGGCGTTCGACACCCGGCGCACCAGGCTGCCGTCGCGGAACTGCACTCCGGATACGTTCACCGCCACCTGCCAGGGAGTTACGCCCGCATCCAGCCAACGCCGCGCTTGCGCGCACGCTTCTCTCAACACCCAGTCGCCGATCTCGACGATCAACCCGTTCTTCTCGGCGAGCGGGATGAACTCGTCGGGGGGCACCTGGCCGCGCTGCGGATGGGACCAGCGCAACAAGGCCTCCACCGCCTCGACCCGGAGGTCCTCGAGCCCCAGGCGAGGCTGGTAATAGAGTGAAAACTCCCGCCGCTCGAGAGCCCTGCGCAAATCGCCGTCCAGGGACAGGTGTCGCGCCGCGCGCGTGCTGATCGACCGCTTGAAAACTTCCACGCAACCCTGTCCCGCATTCTTGGCGTGATGCATGGCGGCGTCGGCATTCCTGACGAGCGCGCCGGAGTCGGCGGCGTCCGCCGGAAAAACGCTGATGCCGATGCTGACCGACAGCGACATCTCCTGCTGCGCGATGGCAAACGGACGCTCGAGGGTCGTCTGGACGCGGCGCGCCACTGCCAGCGCCATCTCCGCGGTCGAGATGCCGGGAAGCGCCAGCGCAAATTCGTCGGCGCCCGTGCGCGCCACCCAGTCATTGACGTCCTGGCTCTCCGTCTCCGGATCCGTGGGGCTCGCACCACGCGCGGAATCCCGCAGGCACGCCTGCAGCCGGCCCGCGATCTCCTTCAACAGTTCATCGCCCATGCACTGGCCCTTGGTGTCGTTGATGCGGGAGAAGTTGTCGACGTCGAGCATGAGCACGGCGACGCCGCGCCGGCGCTGCGCCGCCCAGTCGGTGTGCTGGTCGAGGATCTGCAGCAGGTGCTGGCGGTTTGGCAACGCCGTGAGCGCATCGTAGTAGGCGAGGTAGCGCACGCGGGCCTCGCTGTCGCGCAGCCGGTCCTGCGTCTGCTTGGTGCGCACCAGGAACTTCACGCGCTGGGCGAGCAACATGGGATTGATGCCCTTCGTGGCGAAATCGGTCGCGCCGGCGTCGTAGGCGCGGTTGACCGATTCCAGGTCGTCGAGGCTGGTCTGCATCAGGATCGGCACGTGGCGGCCGCTGGGCAGCGCACGCAGCGCGCTGCACACGTCGAATCCGCTCAACCCGGGCATCACGACGTCCAGGATGATGCATTCCACCGGCCGGGACCCGAACAGTTGCAACGCGCTCGGTCCGTCGGCGGCCGAGAGGACGATGAACCCGACCGCTTCCAGCGCCGCTTCCATCAGCAGCCGCGCACCCGGATCGTCGTCGACCACGAGCACCGCGGCCGAATTGGCCGCCGGCTCCTCGGTGTTCATGCCGTGATCAAGCTGCATGGGCCGACCTGCGCCGCTTGGGCAGCTCGCGCGGCGCTCCGGCGCCGGGCGCGGCGCCAGCGGACCGCACGGCCACCCAGCGTCCGAGGACCGCGGCCAACTGCGGAATCGTGAACGGCTTGCCGAGAAAATCGTCCATGCCGGCGGCGAGGCAGCGTTCGCGCTCCTCGTCCATCACATTCGCGGTGACCGCGATGATCGGAATGCGCGGCTTCGAGCAGTCCTGTTCGCGGCGCCGAATCTCCGCCGTTGCCGAGACGCCGTCCATGAGCGGCATTTGGCAGTCCATCAGGATTGCATCGCAGGCCGCCCGCGCCGCCTCGACGGCCTCCCGGCCGTCGGCCGCGGTTTGGACCCGGCAGCCCAGGTGCTCCAGCATGCCGACGGCCACCTCGCGATTCACCACGTCGTCCTCGACGAGCAATATCCGCGGCTGCGCAGCGGCCGGGTACGGGGCCGCGTCCGGGCCGGCGGCGGGAAGCGCCGATGCCGCGGCGGGGGCCATCCGGACCTCGAACCAGAAGGTCGATCCCCGGCCGGGCGCGCTGTCGACGCCGATCCGGCCCCCCATCAAAGTGACGAATTCCTTGCAGATGGCGAGCCCGAGACCCGTGCCGCCGTGCTGGCGCGTCGTGCTGCGCTCGGCCTGACTGAATGCGTCGAAGATCCGCGAGCGCGCTTCTTCGGTCACGCCGATGCCGGTATCGGCGACTTCGAAGCGCAGGAGTCCCGCGGCATCGCGGAGCTTGATCCGGATGACGACCTCCCCTCGCTCGGTGAACTTGACGGCATTGCCCACCAGGTTGATGAGCACCTGGCGCAGCCGCGTCGGATCCCCGCGAACCGCGAGAGGTGCACTCGGCTCGACGGCGCAGCGAAGCTCGAGCTGCTTCGCGCGCGCGTCGCCCGCCAGCAGCGCGGCCGCCTCCTCGACCACTGCCCGAAGAGCAAAATCGACCAGCTCGAGCTCCAGCCGGCCCGCCTCGATCTTGGAGAAATCCAGGACGTCGTTGATCACCTGCAGGAGCGCCCGGGCGGAGCGCGAAATCGTTTCCGACAACCGCCGCTGGCGCTCGCTCAACTCGGTGGCGCGCAGCAGTTCCGACATGCCCACGACGCCGTTCATGGGCGTGCGGATCTCGTGGCTCATGCGCGCCAGGAAATCGCTCTTCGCGCGGTTCGCGGCTTGCGCCGCGTTCTTGGCCTGGTTGGCCTCGTCGATGGCCTTGCGCAATTCGCGGTTGGCGCAGGTGAGGTTGGCCGTGCGCTCGGCCACCTGCTGCTCGAGAAACTCCCGGTGGCGTTCCTGGCGGGAATCGCGATGCCGGAGCTGTGCGAGCTGCCGGATCGCATCGGACAAGTCCGACAAAGGGCGCGAGACGGGCGCCTGCAGCCGAGCCGACAGCCAAAGAGCACTCGAGCCGGCAGCCGCCGCGGCTGCCAGCCAAAGGAGAGCATGGACCGCCCAGTTGGGATGATGCAGCAGGCCGATCGCGACGTGCATCGCGAGGGCGATGGAGAACGCGACCGCCGCCGCCAGGAGAATGACGACCCGCAGCTTGGCCTCGATGGGAAGGTCTGCGAACCAACGAACCAATAGCCCTCCCGCGCGAAATCGCAGCCGGAGGATTCCGGCCCGAGTGCCGATATGTCGGCGCTCCCGGGGAAATCTATTGGATCAATGTGTGCGTCGGCTCACGTTGCGTGGAATGCCGGGATTCCCCCAATCGGCTTATGTCGGATCGGCGCCGGCGATCGCCCGGCGCGCGCGCGGCCAGTCAAAAGCCGGCCCGGGATCGGTCTTGCGGCCCGGCGCAATATCGCTGTGTCCCACCACGCGACCGGGCGACAGGCCGGGATAGGCGGCGCAGAGCGCGGCGACGGCCTGCGCGAGGACCCGGTATTGCGCGTCCTCATACGCCAGCGTGTCGGTGCCCTCGAGCTCGATGCCCACCGAGAAGTCGTTGCACGCCTCGCGGCCCTCGAAGCTCGACTTGCCGGCATGCCAGGCCCGCTCGGTGAACTTGACGTATTGCGTCACCGCACCCGTTCGCCGGATCACGAGGTGCGCGGACACCCGCAGCGCCGCCACCTCCCCGAAGGAGGGCGGCAGCCCGTTGGTGAACAGGCGGTCGATCCACGGCCCGCCGAACTCGCCCGGCGGCAGGCTGATCCCGTGCACGACGATGAGGTCCGCCTCCACGCCCGGCGGCCTGGCGTCGCAGTTCGGCGATGCGATTTGCGTGACGCCGTGCATCAGTCCGCTCGCCAGGTCGACCTGCAAATCCGCTCCCCCGTTGAACGATCGGAACCCTAGCATATGCGACAATTCCGGCCCATGAACACATCGCAATGCGTCTGACCCGCGTCTTCGTCGCGGCCGAGCTTGAGCCGGGAAGCGTCGTCGAATTGCCCCGGGAGACGGCGTCGCATCTGGCGAAGGTGCTGCGCGCGCGGGCCGGCGACGAGCTCGTGCTGTTCACTGGAGATGGCCGCGAATTCGCCGGCGTCATCGAAAGCGTGCGGGGGTCTCGCGTGAGCGCCTCGGTGGGTCGCGGGGCGTTGGTGGATCGCGAATCGCCGCTTCGCCTGACGCTGGTGCAATGCGTCCCCCGCGGCGACCGCATGGATTTCATCGTGCAGAAGGCCACCGAGCTCGGCGTGGCCCGGATCGTGCCGGTGCTGAGCCAGCGCAGCGTCGTTCGCCTCGACGAGGCCCAGGCCCAATCGAAGGCGGCGCATTGGCGTGCCGTGGCCGTCAACGCCTGCGAACAATGCGGGAGAAACCGGCTGCCCGCGATCGAGGCGCCGATTCCGCTCCTCAATCACCTCGGAAGATCCTCGCCGGCGCTGACGCGACTGGTGTTGGAACCCGGGCCGGACCGCTCCGCAACGCCGCCGGATCCGGGCGGTGCGGCGGAGATCGCCATCGGGCCGGAAGGCGGCTTCGCGGAGGACGAGCTGGATGCATTTCGGCTCGCCGGCTTCTCGCGGCTCGCGCTCGGCCCGCGCACGCTGCGCACGGAAACCGCGGCCATCGCCGCGCTCGCCTGGTTGCAGAGCCGCTTCGGCGACCTGCAGCCGGTTCAGCCCTGAAACTGCGGCATGACCGAGGTTTCCTCGGCGATCATCTGCGCCAGACATTCCAAATCCGGGATCAGCGGCGTTTCGTTCACCATCCGCACCTGGCAGATGACGGGCGACCGCTCCGGAAAGCTGCGCGAGGGATCGGGCCGGATCACGTCCGCATTGACGCGCACGAGCTGCGGAAACCCCTGCGTCAGCATGCCGAAGAAGCCGGACTGCAGCTTGCCCCCGGCCGCGTGAAAAATCACGATTCGCGTCCGCGTCGAGACGGTGGGCAGCGTCAGGCCCACCGTGCCCTCGAACGATACGATCGGCACGTTGCGGCCGCCCCAGCTCACGAGCCCCAGGTACCAGGGCGGCGCATTGGTCATTTCGGAGGGCGCCTGATAGCTGATCACCTCCGCAACGCAGGCGCGCGGCACGATCAGACGCTCGCCGGCCAGGGGCACCAGGAGGCTGTAGAGTTCGTCGCGCAAATCCGACATGGCAGGGCTACCGGGCGACGGCGCTGCGCCGGTTGACCAGCGGCTCGATGGCGTCGAGCAGCTGGCTTTCCTGGTAGGGCTTGCCGAGGTAGTCGTCGACGCCGAGTTCGATGGCCCGCGCGCGGTGCTTTTCGCTGACGCGCGAGGTGATCATGACGATGGGGATATGCTTCAGCCTCGGATCGTTGCGCACGTGGGCGGCCACTTCGTAGCCGTCCATGCGCGGCATCTCGATGTCGAGCAGAATGATATCCGGCATGTTCTCCTGGAGCAGCGAAACCGCATCCACGCCGTCCTTGGCGGTGACCACCCGCATGCCGTTGCGCTCGAGGAGCCGTTGCGTGACCCGACGCACCGTGATCGAGTCGTCCACGACCAGCGCGAAGGTGCGCCGGTCGCGCTGATCCAGCACGGCCGGCTCGTTCGACTTGGCCCGCCACTCCGAGCGGACCAGGGAACCCATGTCGAGAATGATGACGATGCGCCCGTCCCCCAATATGGTCGCACCGGCGATCCCGCGGATCCCGGAGATTTGCGGCCCTAAGGATTTCACGACGATTTCGCGGCTGCCGACCAGCTCGTCCGTCACGAGCGCGGTCGAATGCTCCCCGGCGCGGATCAGCACCACCGACATGGAGACGTCCGATTCGGGCAGGCGCGTCGGCCCCAGGCCCACGAATGAACCGAGATGCTGGAAGCGGTATTTCTGGCCGCCGTATTCGAATGGCATCGCGTCCTTGCCCAGGTGGCGGGCGACGATGTTGCGCGGCAGCCGGACGACGCCCTCGACGGTCGCCAGAGGCAGCGCATAGAGCTCTTCCGCGACCCGGACGATCAGCGCCTGGCTGATGGCGAGCGTGAACGGCAGCCGGATCGTAAAGCGCGACCCCTTGCCCGGGGTCGATTCGATGAATAGCCCGCCGCCCAGCTTCTTCACCTCGGTGGCCACGACGTCCATGCCTACGCCCCGTCCGGCTGCCTGGGTGACGTGGCCCGCGGTGCTGAAGCCGGGCTCGAGAATGAGCTGCATCGCCTCTTCGTCGGTGAGCTTGGCGTGCCGGTCGATGAGCCCCAGCGACACGGCCTTCTCGCGGATCAGTTTGACGTTGATGCCGCCGCCGTCGTCGGTCACCACGATCACGACCTCCGCGCCGTCGCGGGTCAGGCTCACCGATATTCTTCCCACGTCGGGCTTGCCCAAGGCGGACCGGCGCTCAGGTTGCTCGATGCCGTGCACGACCGCGTTGCGCAGCATGTGCTCCAACGGCGCCACCATGCGCTCGAGCATCTGGCGGTCCAGCTCCGCCGAGGCGCCTTGCACCACCAGTTCGGCGCGCTTGCCCGTGTCGTTGGCGGCCTGGCGCACCAAGCGCGTCAGGCGCTGCACATGCCTCTGGAAAGGGACCATGCGCGTGCGCATCAGGCTGTTCTGCAACTCGGTGATGACTCGCGCCTGCTGCGTCAGCAGATTCTGAGCCTCGCGCGCGAGCGTTTCGAGCAGCCCCTGAATGCTGGCGACGTCGCCGGACGTCTCGGCCAGCGCGCGCGAGAACTGCTGGATTGCCGAGTAGCGGTCGAGTTCCAGCGGATCGAAGTCGTTGCGCCGCGGATCTTCGTCGTGGTGCCGGTTGAGCACCTGCGCTTCGGTCTCCATTTCCAATCCGCGCAGCTGCTCCTTGAGCCGGGTGACGGTGCGCGCCAGCTCGGCCAGATTGAAGTCGATTGAGTTCACTTGCTGATCGAGCCGGGCGCGGAAGATGCTCACCTCGCCGGCATTGTTGAGCATCGTGTCGAGCAGTTCGGCGTCGACGCGCGCCATCTCGACCCGCTCGGCGGGCGCGCTTTCGCGGCCGGGCAGCACGGGCGTGCCGCTGACCTCGAGATTCGACACCGAATCCTCCGCAGCGGCGGGCGCGGCCGGGTGCTCCGGCGCCGCCGGGATCCGCAGGAATCGTCCCGAGTTGGCGGCTTCCTCGGCCGGCGGCGCCTCGACCACAAGGGCTGCAATGGGCTCCGGCGCAGACGGCGCGTCGGCCTCCGCCGCCGGGGCCTCGACCGCAGGGGCCTCGACCGCGGCGGCCTGCGGGGCGCCCGATGCGAGGGTGCGGATCTGCGCCAACAGCGCGTCCGCGGCGGCGGGCAGCGACCCTGCGCTCACCCCATCGCGCATGCGCGCCAATTCGTCGAGGCTGGTCTGCATCACGGCATGGGCGTGGTCGTCGGCCGGCACGGCTCCCGAGTCGATCTTGATCACCAGCGTTTCCAGCTCGTGGCTCAAGTCGCCCATCGCCTTGATGCCCGCCATGCGCGCTCCACCCTTGAGCGTGTGCAACTGGCGCTGCAATTCCGCAACCCGCTGCTTGTCGCGCCGGTCGTGATTCCACGCCTCCAGGGAGATCTCGGCGGCTTCGAGCAGTTCGGTGGCCTCCTCGCTGTAGATCTTGGCAATCTCGTGATCGAATTCCTCGGCCACCGGCTGAGTGACCTCGAGATCGGCGATCTCGGGCTGCAGATCGGGAATCGCGGGCTGGACCGCCGGGCTTTCGGGCTGGAGCACCGGAATGTCGGCCTGGAGCACGGGGATTTCGGCTTCGTCAAGACCCAGTTCGGCGGCGGGCTCGATCATCGCGGGCGTCTGCGACAATTCCGGAATGCTCATCGACGAGCCGGCGTCGGCGGTCGCCACGCTGAGTTCCGCGTCGATTTCCGCGTCGAGCCGCCGCAGCCTCGCGAGCAACGCCGGCTGATCGACGAAGAACGCCGTGGACTCGTTGATGTGCGACACGACGTCTTCGATGGCGCGGACCGAATCCGCGAGCGTCGCCAGCCCGGCGCCGGTCAAGCCGTGCCCGCTGTCGTAGAATTTGCGCATCACCTGATTGAGCGGCTCGGTGATCCGGATCCCGTGCTGGGCTTCCGCCATCTTGGAGCTGCCGCTCAAGGTATGAATGGCGCGATACACGGACTCCGTCAAATGATGGGGAGCGGCCTGGCCCCCCCTCTTGTTCAAGTACTCGCGGATCTCCGCCAAATGGCTCGAGGTCTCCTTGCTGTAGATGTCATGGAGCAAGGGATCCATGGTGGGCGGCCCCGCGGTCTCGGCGGGCGCGGATGGCGGCGCTTCGCCGGCCCCCGGCGCGGCGGATTCGACCGGCGCCTCGATGCCGTCCTCGGGAGCATGAAGGGGTGTTGGGGCGGAGCCGGCCTCGCCCGGCCGGGCGTCGGGGAGGGCGGCTGCAGCGCCGGCCGGCGCAGTGGGTATGGGCAGCGCCGCGGCTGCGGGCAGCGCCGCGGCTGCGGGCGGCGCCGCGGCTGCGGGTGGCGCGCCGGCAGGAACAGCGCCGGCCGTGGTGGTTTCCAGGGTTCGCGCTTCCATGGAGGCGCTGAGGTCCTCCGGCGCAATGGGAGCGGAGGCGGCAGACCCCCGGCCATCGGCGAGGGCGAAGGCGCCGGCCATGATGTCCGCGACCGGAGCCGATATCGGACGCCCCGTTTCCAATTGCTCGACCAGCGGCGCCAGCGCCGCCACCGCGTTGCGCAGCAGCGCCATCATGGCGGGCGTGCGCGACAAGGTCTTGTCGATGATTCGATTCAGGAGATTTTCGATCGACCAGCCGAACTCGGCGATCAGTCGGGCGCCGACCATCCGGCCGCTGCCTTTCAGCGTGTGGAAGCTGCGGCGCAGAACTCCCAGCGATTCCAGATCCATGGGATTTTGGTCCCATAGCGGAAAGCTTCTCTGGATGGACGCGATCTCCTCCTTGGCTTCTTCGATGAAAAGTTCGAGGAACTGCGGATCCACCGCCGGCGGTGCCTCGACCGGGGGGAGCGGCCGCGGCGGGGCTTCGGCGCCCGGCGGCGGCTCGATCGCCACCGTCGCCTGCGCCGCGAGTTCCAGGGCCTGCTCGGGACTCAACTGCAGGGTCTTGGCGGCCACGTCGCCGGCGGCGGGAAGTTCCAGCTCGGGCACTCGCGAGGGCGCCTGTTCGGCCAGGGCCTTGATGCACATCTCCGCGTTGTCGAGCATGTACCAAGGATCGTTGCGGCCGTTCTGCAGCGTCTCCATGTAATATTCGATGCTCACGATGGCATCGGCGATGCGCTCGAGGTGCAGCGAATCGGGAGCGGGTGCGCCCGGCTCGACCAGCTTTCGAACCTCGGTGCCGATGGCGTCCATCAGCTCGACGGCGCGTCCCTTGCCCAGCATGAGCAGGCCGGCCGTGATGCCGCGCAGCAGCTGCGGCACGTTGTCGAGGCCCTGCGGCGGGAAATCCGACGGCTTCTGCACCGCGACCGACACCGCTTCCTTGATGCGGGCCAGGTTCACGATGCATTCGCGCAGCACGGCTTCGCTGACTTGGCGGAATTCATGGTCGTGGGCCGCCGGCATGTCGGAGGCCAGGGAGGCGGTCGGCAGAATCAGCCGGACCAGCTGATCGTCCAGGCTGTCCTCGACGGACAGCAGCACGCCCGCCACTTTGATGAGCTGGGCCTCCGACGGCGCCTTGCCGTCGGCAAGCGCGTCGGAGAGCTCCGAAACTTCCTGCTGAACGCGCTCGCGCAACTCCCCGAGACCGAGCACCCCCATGGTGTCGCTGATCTTCTTCAGCAGGTCCAGCTGCGGGACGAGCTCGTCGCTGTGGCCGCCGCCGCGCCTGACGAAGATGTCGAACACGTCCTTGACCTTGGACAGGTCCTCCTTGATCGCCGCGGCGACCGTTCGCATCAGCTTCACGCTCGGGGCCGACAGGTTCTCGCGCTCCTGTTCGATCGAATCGTCGACCGGCAGGAGCTCCGACAGCTTGAAGGAGGCGCGCACCGCCGAGATCCGGCCGCCGCTCGTGGAGGCGCGGGCCACGTAGTACAGGAGATTGTTGAGCAGATCGACCGGCGGATTCTCGCAGTAGCGCGCCTCGCCGAGTTCGTACAGCCCCTTGATCTGGCGGTCAGCCTGGCCGAGCAGGCGCTTCAGCGTGGCGCTGCCCTCGAGCCCGTTCGTCCGCACGGCTTCCAATATCGCGCCGACCACCCACCACAGCTGAAACACCGGCTGGGTCGTGGCGACCTGTTCGAGCTTCTCGGCCACCTTCGTCATGATCTCGAGATTCTGGACGGTACGCTCGCCGCGGATGTACCCGAGCAATCCGACCTGGAAGCGCGGGCGCAGCCGCCTCGCCCATTGCGCGACGTTGATCGCCGCATCGCCGAGCTGCGCCTGCGGCTGGGCGGGCTGATCGGACTTGAGGTTCAGAAGCAGCAGCGTGCCTTCCGACAGCAGCGGACTGCCGCGCACCGACCGCAGATCGTTGAGCAGCGGCAGCAGCACCAGCGTCAGGTCGCGGCCGCCCGACAGGACGCGCTCCAGGTAGGCCGGCAGCTGCACCATCGCGCGCATGAGTCCGTCGAGACCCTCGATCTGCCGCTTCTGGTCGTTGCCCGCGGCGAGAATGTAGCGGGTGACGTGCTCCATTTCCTCGGAGAGGAGCGCCGCGCCGTAGACCTCGACCAGCCGCAGCACGCCGTGCGCGAGATGCAGCTGATCCGCGCATTTCTCGAGGTGGGCGGTTTGGTCCGTCCGTTCGGCGTACGCTTCCAAGGCGGCGCGCGCTTCGGTCAGCGTGGCGGTCAGTTCCTTGGCGACGATGTGCAGGGTTTGCGAGCTGATGTCGGTCATGGCGGAATCTTCGAAATCGGGCGGCTACGCCCGAATGCCGCTTGCCTTGCGCATGCGTCCGGAGTCGTCGAGATTCACGGGATCGGCGGGCGGCGGGACCACCTGCGGCGGCATGGCTCCCAGCGTGGTGGTGCCGCCGCCGAAATCCGGCAGGCGGAACCCCGCCACCGACTTGCGCAGCTGCGCCGACAATGCGGCGAGCTTCGCGATCGACGTCGAAGTGGCCGACGAGCCCTCGGCGGTCTGCGACGAAATCTCACGGACGACCTGCATGTTCTTCGAAATGTTGCCGGAGGCCACGGCCTGCTGGCGCGCGCTCGCCGAAATGTTCTGCACGAGGCTCGCGATCTGATTCGACACCTGTTCGATCTCCTCGAGGGCCGCGCCGGCATTTTCGGCGAGGAGCGCACCGCCCACGACGTCGGTCGTGCTTCGTTCCATGGATACCACGGCCTCGTTGGTGTCCGTTTGAATCGTGCGCACCAGCACCTCGATCTGCTTCGTGGCGTTCGCCGCACGCTCGGCCAGCCGTTGCACCTCGTCCGCAACCACGGCGAAGCCGCGCCCCGCCTCGCCCGCCATCGACGCCTGGATCGAGGCGTTCAACGCGAGGATATTGGTCTGTTCGGCGATGTCGTTGATCAATTCCACGGTATTGCCGATTTCCTGCGAGCTCTCGCCGAGCCGCTTGATCCGCTTGCTGGTCTCCTGGATGGTCTCTCGAATGGCGTTCATGCCGTCGATGGTGCGCCGGACGGCGTCGCCGCCCTTGTGCGCGATGTCGACCGAGTGCCGGGCCACGTCGGCGCAGCGCTCCGAATTGCCCGACACTTCCTCGATCGAGGCCGCCATTTCCGCGGTCGATTCGGTCGCCGAGGCGATCTGGCGCGATTGGGCACCGCTGGCCTTCGCCATGTGCGCCGCCGCCGCCTGGGTCTGCTTCGTGGCGCTGTCGAGCTGGATGGCCGTGTCGTTGATGGTCGTCACGAGTTCGCGCAGCGCCTCGATGGCGTAATTGATCGAGTCGGCGATGGCGCCCGTGATGTCCTCCGTCACCGTCGCCTGCACGGTCAGATCGCCGTCGGCCAGGCTGGACAGCTCATCCAGCAGGCGCATGATGGCCTCCTGATTGCGCTCGTTCTCGCGGACGCGCAGCTCGGTGCTGCGCCGGTCGCTCATCGACTTGACAAACACCCAGGCGAGCGCCGCCAGCAGGACCGTGGCGGCTGCGAGCAGCACGAGGATCCAGGTGCGCAGCGCGTCGCCCGCGGAGCGATCCGGGGGCACCTCGCCGAGCTTCGAGGCGAGCGCGCCCGAGAGGGCCGGCAGGGTACGCGCGGCGGCTTGCGCCTTGGAGAGAGGCTCGGCCACTCCGATGGCCTTGCGCACCGCTGCGCCGAACTGTTGATTGCGCTGGACCAGCGTCTTGAGGCGCTGCTCGGCGTCGGCCGCGGTCACGCGGGACAGGGTGAGTCCCGAATCCTCGCCCGACAGGCCGCGCATCACCTGGTTGAGGAACTCCAGGCTGTCCGCCAGGCGCTGGGCGGCCGGCGCGGCGTCGCTGACCCCGGAGCTCAGGCCGTTCATCTCCTGCTCGACCCGCTGCACCGTGAGTTCGAACCGCTCCAGATAGCGGCTCATGCCGTCCAGCTTCTGGACTCCCACGGCGCTCGCGAAGTCCCCGAGCTCGGAGAGCAGCTTCGGCGCGAGCTCGTGCACCTCCTGATTGGCGCTGCGGATGGTGTCCACGGCGGCGCGCGCCGAACCGACCGTGGCCGCGGCATCGCCCACCTTGGCCCAGGCGGGGTTCGCCGCCGCATTCGGGTCGTTGAGGGTGCTGCGAAGGGCGTTCATCCGGACCGTGCTGGCGGCCACCGCGTCGAAGGCGCTCGATTCGCCGCGCAACGCGTTTTGCGCCTCGAGCGGGAGACGCTGCACCACGAAGGACAGCTGCTCCGCCGGAGCCGCGTGCGGCGCGCCGGCGCGGGACATCAGCGTGAGTATCGCCGCGGCCGCAAGGCAGAGCACGATGAGTGCCATCAGTACCGGCAGGAGCCCGGGTTTGGATATTCTAGTGTCGCGCGTGGTCATTTCATTCATCCGGCGCAAGCGTCAGCTTGCTGCCTGCAAAAAACTCTGACTCTCGACCAACCCCTTCAGGCCGAGCACCGGCCACACCTCGCCGCCGCGCCTGAAGGCGCCGGCAAGATAACTCTCGCACCGGATCACGGTGGGCGGCGGCTCGGTATTGAACTCCGATTCGCTGAAACGCCTGAACCCCAGCACCTCGTCCACGACGAGTCCCGCGGGAATCTCACGGTGATTGACCACGATGATGCGGCTGTTGCGCCCCGGGGCCGTCGAGCCGCTGCCCAAGAACTGCCGCAGGTCCAGCATCGGCATGAGCTGGCCGCGGATGTTGGCCAGGCCCTTGACCCAGCTCTTGGCGCCGGGAATGCGCGTCACGGCGGTCGGGTACCCTAGCACCTCGCGCGTTTCCTCGCGCGCGACGAGAAAGGTTTCCCCGCCCATCCTGAACGCGACCCCCACCCACTCCTGTCCGGACGGCGATTCCGGCGCGCTGCCGGCGCCGACGTTGCGGCTGCGCTTCTCGAGTTCCTTCAACAGCTCGAAAGGACGGTCCCGGAGGCTCCGCAGATTGTTCTCGGGGCCGGGCATCGAGCCGGTCATGTGGCCAACGCGGCCTGCGCCTTCTCGACCAGCGCCTGCGCCGATACGGGCTTGACCAGGTAGTCCACCGCTCCCTGGCGCAATCCCCAAACGCGATCCGTCTCCTGACCCTTGGTCGTGACCATGATGATCGGGATCAGGCTGGTTTCCGGATCGTTGATCAGCATGCGGGTTGCCTGGTAGCCGTTCACTCCCGGCATGACGATGTCCATGAATATGAGATCCGGCTTCATCGCCTTGGCCTTGCGCACGCCCTCCTCGCCGTTCTCCGCAGCGGCCGTCTTGAAGCCGTGCTTCTCGAGCGCCTTCTGCATGACAAAGACTTCGGTCGGCGAGTCGTCGATGATCAGAATGAGTGGCATTCGCGGATTCTCCGTCATTTGCCGACGTGCGCCTCGATCGCCCCCAGCAGCTCGTCCTTGGTGAAGGGCTTCGTGAGATAGTGCTCCGAACCGACGATGCGCCCGCGGGCCCGGTCGAACAGGCCGTCCTTGCTCGAGAGCATGATCACCGGGATCTGCTTGAAGACCTTGTTGTGCTTGATGATCGAGCAGGTCTGGTAGCCATCGAGCCGCGGCATCATGATGTCCACGAAGACGATGTCGGGCTGATGATCGGCGATCTTGGAGAGGGCGTCGAAGCCGTCGACCGCCGTGAAGACTTCGCAGCCTTCCTTGGTCAGCAACGTCTCGGCGGTTCTGCGGATGGTTTTGCTGTCGTCGATCACGAGGACCTTAAGTCCCGTGAGTCTCGGCTTGCCGTTCGTGATCGTGCTCTCCATGAATTTGCCCTTGAGATAAAGGCCACGCATTCGTAGGTGCTGGAATATAGTGGCTTTTTAACATATCCGCCGCGCGCAAGCCACGGTATGGAGCCGACATTTCGCGTCAACGGCGCCTAAACATCGGTGGAGTGGTTCACAGTTTGCCCAAGACGGTCGGCCGACCCGGCGCCGCGCCCGCGCCTTGACGTCCCTTGCGCTAGACTTGCCGCCACCCGATCGACCCTTTGGGCCATCCTCGAGGAATCCGCATGCCGTCCCAAGTTCGTCTCGTCGTGGTCATGGACCCGATCGAAGCCATCAAGCCGGCCAAGGACAGCACCCTGGCGATCCTGCTCGCGGCGCAGGCGCGCGGCTGGGAGCTCTACTACGCAGAACAGAGGCACCTCTACCTGCGGGACGGTATTGCCATGGGCCACCTGGCGAGGCTCCGAGTATTTGAAGATTTGCGTGCTTGGTTCACGCGCGAAGAGGTCTCCGTTGCGAAACTAGGAGAGTTCGACGTCATTCTCATGCGCAAGGATCCGCCGTTCGACACCGAATTCATCTATACCACCTACATCCTGGATCGCGCCCGCGATCAGGGGGCCTTGGTGTGCAACCGCCCGCAGGGGCTGCGCGACATGAACGAGAAAGTCTATACGGCGTGGTTCCCGGAATGTTGCGCCCCGACCCTCATCTCGCGGGACATGCACGACATGGGTGAATTCCTGCGCGAGCACGGCAAAGTGGTCTGCAAGCCGCTCCACAGCATGGGCGGGCGATCGATCTTCGTGCTCGACCAGGCCGACAAGAACCGCAACGTCGTGCTCGAGACGCTGACCGACTACGGCACGCGCTACGCCATTGTGCAGCGCTACCTGCCGGAAATCGTGACGGCCGGCGACTGCCGGGTGATCCTGGTCGACGGGGAGCCGGTGCCTTTCGTCCTGCGGCGGATGCCGGGCGCGGACGACCACCGCGGCAATCTGGCCGCGGGCGCCAGCGCCGAGAGCCGGCCGCTCAACGAGCGCGACCGGTGGCTGTGTTCCGTCATTGGGCCTAAACTGCATGAGGCGGGCATGATTTTCGTCGGTCTGGATGTCATCGGAGATTACGTCACTGAGATCAACGTCACGAGCCCAACGGGCATCCGCGAACTGAACAAGAAGCATGGTCTGGACATTGGCGGAACGCTGATAAGCGCCATCTCGAGGAGCTTGGGGCTTCCGTGAGTTCCCCCGCGCTACTTCCCGGGGTGCAAGCCGGCCTGCCGCCGGCGAGCGACCGCATGCTGACGACCTGCTTCCTGGCGGCCGTGTTCCATGGCATCGTCATTCTGGGCGTGACCTTCAGCTCCGCGAACCGCGATGCGGCAGGGCCGGACGGGCCGGCGCTCGAGGTGGTCCTGGTCAACGAGCAGGCGCCGCGCGCGGCGGCCAACCCGCACGCGCGTTATGTCTCCCAGCGCAGCCAGGCCGGCGGAGGCAACACCCGGAATGGGCCCACCCAGATACCCCGATCCTCGGCCGCGCCGGTGGATCAAATGGGAACGCCCGACGGAGCCGGCATGGCGGTCCAGCAGGCCGAGGGCGACCCGGGGAATGAGGCGCTCCTTGCGACCCGCGCGCCGTCGGTCAAGATCCTGTACTTCGCGCCCCCGATGACCGCCGAGAATGCCTCCAAGATGCCGGAGTTGCTCGAAAACCGGCCCGACTTCGGCATGACCCCGAGCGACCAGGCGATCGATCTGCGCCTGCGGGGCGAGTCGAAGAACCAGCTTTGGGTGGCGGCCGATACCCGCGAATCGGACGTGGCCGTTTACCTCGACGGCTGGCGGCGTAAAATCGAACGCGTGGGCACCATGAACTTCCCGGACGTGGCTCGGCGCCGAAAGATGTCGGGAACCCCGGTTATCGAGGTGACCATCGGGGCCGACGGCAAGCTGCTTCAGACCGTGATTCGCCGCAGCAGCGGCCACGCCGAGATCGACGAGGCCGCCATCCGAATCCTGAAGTTGGCGGCCCCCTACGATCCGTTCCCAGCCGCCATGGGGACCACGCACGATCAGATTCGGATTGCCTACGAATGGCAGTTTCTCGGCGGTGAGTCGCAGGGCACCAATGTCGGCTATGCGGCGCCGAATGCCGCGGGCGCAGGCCCTTAGAGACCGGCCTCACTTTATCTTGCGAGGGGACAATGAGCGATTCCGGGTACCTGACCAACCAACTGCTGATCGCCATGCCGAGCATGGGAGACCCGAATTTCGCGCAGACCGTCGCCCTGGTGTGCGAGCACAGCGCGAGCGGCGCCCTCGGATTGATCCTGAACCGGCCGCTGCCCATGCGGATGAAGGAGATCTTCGAGCAGCTCGAGATCGAGCTCGGCGAGGGCCCCTTGAGCGAACGCCCGGTTTTGCGGGGCGGACCCATGCAAACGGACCGCGGTTTCGTCGTGCACCGGGCAGGCGGCGAATGGGACTCGACCATGGAGGTGTCGGACACGATTCACGTTACCACCTCGCGGGACATTTTGGCCGCCATGGCGCGCGGCGAAGGCCCGGATGAAGCAGTCGTCGCCTTGGGGTACGCCGGGTGGGGCGGCGGCCAGCTGGAAGACGAGATCCGCGCAAACGCCTGGCTGAACGCGCCGGTCGAAGCCGGCATCATCTTCGAGCTGCCCTTCGAATCCCGCTGGCATGCCGCGGGCCGTCTGCTGGGCGTCGAGCTGTCGCGCATCAGTCCGCTCAGCGGCAATGCCTGACCCGGCCGGGCCCGACCGGGCCGGGCGCGCTCCAGGCATGCCGCCCGAGGGCAAGCCCAAGCTGGTGATGGCCTTCGACTTCGGCCAGCGGCGCATCGGTATGGCGTGCGGCGACACCGTGAGCCGCACGGCGAGTCCGCTGCGCGGGGTCGGCAACGGCGGCGCGGGTCCGCGCTGGGACGCCATCGACGCGCGGGTGCGGGATTGGCAGCCCGACCTGTTGGTGGTCGGGCTGCCGTATAATGCCGACGGTTCCGACAGCCGCATCGGCAACGCCGCGCGCCGATTCGCCGCCCAACTGGCGGAGCGCTACGCGCTGCCGGTGAGTCTGACCGACGAACGGTATTCCTCGCTCGAGGCGGCACATCGACTGCGATCCGAACGCGACTCCGGCCTGCGCAAGCGGCGCGTGGCCAAGGCGGACGTCGACGCGGCGGCAGCCTGTGTGATCCTGGAACGTTGGTTTATCGAATCTTACGAAGGGTGACGATGCGATCGCAACAAGACAGCGGCGGGGGACTGCGCCACCTCATCACGCTCGACGGGCTCGCCCGCGACGCGCTGACGTCGATCCTCGACCGGGCCGAGAGTTACCGCCGGCTGCCGGGGCAACCGGCGTACGAGGGACGGGAACTCGCCGGCGTCACGGTCGCCAATCTGTTCTTCGAGCCGAGCACGCGCACGCGCGCCTCGTTCGATCTGGCCAGCCGCCGGCTGGGAGCGCACGTCCTCAATCTGGATCAACAGGGGAGCTCGCGAGTCAAGGGCGAAACGATGCTTGACACGATCTACACGCTCGAGGCCATGAACATCGACGTGTTCGTCATCCGGGACTCCGAGCCGGGAATGCCCGAGTTCCTGATCGACCACGTGGCGCCGCATGTTTCAGTGATCAGCGCCGGGGAAGCCCATGTGTCGCATCCCACGCAAGGGCTGCTGGACGCGCTGACCATCCGCACGCACAAGCGGCGGTTCGCCGGGCTCAAGGTCGCCATCGTCGGCGACATCAAGCATTCGCGCGTGGCCCGCTCCTCGGCCCAGGCGCTCACCGTGTTGGGGGTGTCCGACCTGCGTGTCGTGGCGCCGGAGGCGCTGCTGCCCGCCATGGATGAATTTCCGGGCGCCCAGCGCTTCACGCGCATCGAGGACGGGATCGCCGGAGCCGACGTGGTGATGATGCTGCGCATTCAGAAGGAGAGAATGGTGCAGAGCGCCGCGCTGGACGACGCGGCGTATTTTCGCGATTTCGGCCTGGACTCCAAGCGCCTGAAGCTGGCCTCCCCGAGCGCCCTGGTCATGCACCCGGGACCGATGAACCGAGGAGTCGAGATCTCCTCCGAAGTCGCCGACGGCCCGCGCTCGGTCATCCGCGAACAGGTCAACAACGGCGTTGCCGTCCGCATGGCCGTGCTGGCGGCCATCGCGGTCACGCTGACGCGCCACCGCCGGCCGCTGTAGCCCCGGCGGTTCGGCCGCGGCCCCTAGATGCGCCCCGGCGAGTCAGCCGCCGACGCGCCGGCCAGGCGCATCAGCGCCTGCCCCATCCGCACCCGGCCACCCTCGCGAATACTCTCGCAAAATTCTGCGCCGCGCGGCGCAAAGACGATGATGGTCGATCCATGTTCGAACCACCCCATCTCCTCGCCCTTGGCGACCGGGACGTCGCAGGGAATGACGTTCGGGCCCCGGTATCGAAGGTGCAAGGTGACGTCCAGGAAGCGCAACCGGATGCTCGCGACCAGGATCGCGGCCACCGGCACCAGCGTAAGCAGCGCGCCGCTGGGCAGCCGGCAGCGAATCACGGCGCGCTCGTTCCGGCAAAAGAGCCTCTCGACCCGCTTGAGCGCGATGGGATTGACGTTCCAGGTGTCCCCCGAGATGTAATTCACCTGTTCCACCCGGCAGTCGTACGGCGCGTGAAAGCGGTGGTACATGCTCGAGGTCAGCCGCAGGGTCGCGTACCGGCCGTCGCGGTAGTAGCGGACCAGTTCGTCGTCGCCCAGAAGGTCGTGCAGGGAATACGGAAACCCCTTGGCCTGCACGACCCGGCCCTCCACCACGTCGCCGAAGGCGCCGACCAGCCCGTCGCAGGGGCTGGCCAGCACTTCGGGGTCGGCGTCGATGGGCCGCGAGCCCTCCTTGAGCTCGCGCGTGAAGCAATCGCGCAGGCTCTTGAAGCGCGATTGCTTCGCCTCGCGGAGGTCGAGATCCGAGAACAGGCGCCACACCCGGATGCACGCGGCGCAGACCAGCGGGTTCTCGATGCGGCTCAGCCAGCCCACGAACAGGGTGAGGCCGCGCCGCGGGATGCGGTTGGTCAGCAGGAAGTTCAACCGCTCATGCTGGGTGATCCGGTTCATCCACGAGCGCGCAGTCATCTGAATGTCATTAGATTTAAATAAAGTGCCGGCCGAGGCACATAGTGATCCAATCGATACTCCCCTGGGCCGCCGCCGGCGCGGCCGCCGTGATCCTGCCGAAGGCCTACCGGCGGTTGCAACTGTCCCTGGCAAAGCACCGGTCGCTCGCCGGACACGCCCGCATGGCGCGCCGCTTCGCCTCCGCGGTGTCTTTCTACGAGTATGACGAGGCGCGCTTCTTCCGCGCCGACGGGGCGCCCGAGGCCGTCGAGGCCGCGCGCCGTGAAGGCTTCGAGCGCCTTGCCGCGCTGTACGCCGCCCGATTCCCGAAGACCGCGGCGCTGACCGGGGAGATCCAGGGAGGCGTCTCCGACCTGCAGTTCACGTCCCGTTACCGGGTGCCCTTCCAGTTCAGCCGCCATGTGCGGGAGCGCCTCAAGGCGGGCTCCTTTCTGCAGGCATCGTCGGGCGTCACGGTGACCGATCTCGACGGCAACTCGTTCTACGACTTGACCGGGTCCTACGGCGTCAATGTGCTCGGCTACGACTTCTATAAGGAGTGCATTGCGCGCGGCAGCGAACGCGTGCGGGACCTCGGTCCCGTGCTCGGCGCCTATCATCCGGTCTGCGCCTACAACATTCGCCGGCTGCTCGAAATCTCGGGTCTGGACGAGATCTCCTTCCACATGTCCGGGACCGAGGCGGTCATGCAGGCGGTGAGGCTGGCCCGCTACAACACCGGCCGAACCCACCTCGTGCGCTTTTGCGGCGCCTACCACGGGTGGTGGGGCGACGTGCAGCCGGGCGTGGGCAACCCGATCGCGGCCCGGGAAACCTACACGCTGAACGACATGAGCGAAGCGGCGCTGCGGGTGTTGCGCACGCGCCGGGACATCGCCTGCGTCCTCGTCAATCCGCTGCAGGCGCTGCATCCCAACCGCAGCGCGCCGGGCGACTACACGCTGGTCGACAGCGGTCGGCAGGCTCATTTCGACCGCGCCGCCTATTCCGCGTGGCTTGCCAAGCTGCGCGCGGTGTGCAGCGAGCGGGGCATCGCCCTGCTCTTCGACGAGGTGTTCGTGGGCTTTCGCATCAGTCCCCGCGGCGCCCAGGAGTATTTCGGGGTCGAGGCCGACATGGTGACCTACGGCAAAACCGTGGCCGGCGGACTGCCCGTCGGCGTGCTGTGCGGCCGCAGCCGGTTCATGCACCGGTTCCGCGAGGATCGGCCGGCCGACGTCTGTCTGGCCCGGGGCACGTTCAACGCCCATCCGTACGTCATGGGCTCCATGTACGAGTTCTTGAGCCGCTTCGACACGGAACCCGTCCAGGCCCTGTACCGCGGCCTCGACGAGCTCTGGAACTCGCGGGCGCAGGCGCTCAACCAGCGCCTGCTGACGGCCGGACTTCCCGTCCAGGTCGCGAACCTGTCTTCGATTTGGACGATCTGCTACCGGCAGCCGTCGCGTTACAACTGGATGTTTCAATACTACCTGCGCGCGGCCGGCCTCTCCTTGAGCTGGGTCGGCACGGGCCGACTGATCTTCAGCCTGAACTACACGGATGCCGACTTCGCGGCCGTCAGCGACGCGTTCGTCGGCGCCGCCCGGAGCATGCAGGCGGATGGTTGGTGGTGGGCCGACTCGCAGCTCACCAACAAGTCCATCCGCCGCAGTGTGCTGAAGGAGATGCTTCAGGCCCGGTGGTCTTCACCCGGATCCATGAGCTCGCCGCGCATCAAGTAGAGCGGCGCCTTGCAGTACAGCTTCACGTCGTTGAACGGATCGGTGATGATCTTGGTGAGCCAGACCAGGCCGGTCTGAACGTCCCTCAGGAAGAACAGCTGGACCGTGCGGAACAGCAGCGCGCCGATGCCGACCACGAGCCAGATTTCACCCACGTGCCGCATGAAGGCCGCGGCCCCGGTCTGCGGCTTGAAGATGCCGAACAACGTCGGATTCAGCCACAGGGCGAACGGCGCCAAAATCCACACCACGTGCAGGATCACCTTGCGGCGCAGGTTGTAGCCCACCTTGATCGCCTCCTTGTGCTCGTGGGTCACCTGGTTCACGGCATCGTAGCCCTTGGGCTCGAAGAAAAAGTGACCCGATTGGCGGCTGACCATGGACACGAGCCATCCGATCAGCGCGGCGATCACCGGATCCTTGAACATCATCACATAGGCCACCAGGAAGCTGATTGCGCTCAAGAAATGCAGGGACTGGTTGATGCGGCTGTGGTGATAGAACCGATGATCGTCCCACCGCTGCGTCCTCAGCTCCTCCAGAAATTTCTTCATACGGGTTCCTCGTTGTGATTTCGTCATGCCCGGACGTGCAAGAAATATAGCATTCCAGTTACACGGGTGTTACAGCAGCCGCCGAATGCGTCACAAAATCCGCAGCTTGAGGCCGAAATTTCACACGTTCGTCATGCAGACATGCGAACGTCGGCAGGCATGAGAATCATGATCGTGACCGACGCCTGGTTTCCGCAGACCAACGGCGTGGTGCGTACTCTGTCTCAGACCGCCGAGTGGCTCGGCCGCTTTGGGCACGAAGTGCGCATGGTGACTCCCCGGGACTTCCGCAGCGTCGCCTGCCCCACCTATCCGGAGATCCGGCTGTCGCTGCGGCCGGGATCCCAGGTCGCGCGCAGCATCCGCGATTTCGACCCGCAGGCACTGCACATCGCCACCGAGGGTCCGCTCGGATTGGCGGCGAGACGCTACTGCCTGCGGCATCAGATTCGCTTCACGACCTCGTACCACACCCAGTTCCCCCAATACCTGCGGGCCCGGTTTCCGATCCCCATCCGGTTCTCGTACTGGCTGCTGCACCGCTTTCACGGCGCGGCGGCGCGTTGCATGGTCAGCACGGAGTCCGTGCGCAAGGAGCTCAAGTCGCGCGGCTTCGCGAACCTGGCCGCCTGGCGCCGGGGCGTGGACACGGATTTGTTCAAGCCCGGATCGAAGGACTTCCTGCAGCTTCCGCGCCCCATCGCCGCCTACGTGGGCCGGGTCGCGGTGGAGAAGAACATCGAGGCGTTCCTCAAGATGCCGTGGACGGGCAGCAAGATCGTCATCGGCGACGGTCCGGCGCGGGCCCGCCTGCAGTCCCAGTATCCCGGCGCGGTGTTCACCGGCTTCCGTTTCGGCGAGGACCTCGCCGCGCACCTTGCGGCGGCCGACGTCATGGTGTTTCCGAGCCTGACCGACACCTTCGGGCTGGTGAACCTGGAGGCCATGGCCTGCGGCGTCCCCGTGGCGGCCCATCCGGTGAACGGCCCGATCGACGTCATCCGGGACGGCGTCACGGGCGCGCTGGACGACGATCTCGGCAAGGCGGCGCTGCGCGCCCTCGCCGTCGACCCGAAGGCCTGCCGCGAGAACGCCGTGCGCTGCGGCTGGGAGGCGAGCGCGCGCGAATTCGAGGGAAACCTGGTGGCCTGCCGCTCGAACCAGGAGCCGGAGCGCGGCTCCTGGACGATGGAGCCGCGTCAGGGCGGGACTCCCGACCCGGCATCCGGCCTCAGCCGCGGCTGATCGCCGCCGGCCGGGACGGCCGGCTGTCAGCCGAAGTTGATCTTCGCTTCGAGGTTGGTGCGCGAATCCGCATTCGCGAGTGCGTCTTCCAGCTCGATCTTGCCCTCGCGCACGAGATTGTAGAGCGAGTTGTCGAAGCTCAGCATGCCGCGTTCGGTGCCGGTGCGGATCGCTTCCTTGACGCCCACCACGTCGCCCTTCTTGATGAGCTCGGACACGTAGGGCGTGTTGACCATGACCTCGGAGGCCGCGACCCGCTGGCCGGTCTTCGCAGGAACGAGGCGCTGCGAGAGGATGGCGCGCAGGTACTGCGACAGATCCAGGAATATCTGGTTGTGCTGGTCGCGCGGGAACATGTTGATGATGCGGTCCAGGGTCTCCGCGCAGTTGTTGGCGTGCAGGGTGGCGATGCACAGGTGCCCGGTTCCGGCGAGTGCGATCGCCGCCTCCATCGTCTCCTTGTCGCGAATCTCGCCGATGAGAATGACGTCGGGTGCGCTGCGGACGGCGCCGCGCAGCGCCCGGGCGAACGACTTGGTGTCGAGCCCCACTTCGCGCTGGTTGACGATGGATTTCTTGTTGGTGTGCAGGAATTCGATCGGGTCCTCGATGGTGAGGATGTGGTCCGACGAGGTCTCGTTGCGGAAATTGATCATCGCCGCGAGGGTCGTGGACTTGCCGGCGCCCGCCGCACCCACCATCAGGATCAGGCCGCGCTTCAACATCACGAGGTCCTTGTAGATCTCGGGCATGCCGAGATCCTCGAGACGCGGCATTTCCGCCGTGATGTAGCGCAGGACCATCGCCGGGAAGCCGCGCTGATAGAAGACGTTGACCCGGAACCGGCCGAGGCCGGGCTCGGAGATCGCGAAGTCGATCTCGAGCTCGTGGTTGAAGGATTCGAGCTGATCCTGGGTCATCAGTCCGAGGGCCGCCTGGCGCACGGTCTCGGGGCTCAGCACCTGCTTGTTGACGGGAAAGATCTTGCCCTCGATCTTGATCTTGATCGGCGCATTGCATGAAAAGAACAGGTCCGACGCCTTGCGCTCGACCATGAGCTTGAACAGTGGCTTCGTGTTCATGACGTAGGCCGGTTCGGCGGAGGCGTTCATCCCTAGAACACCTGGCCTTCTTCTTCCTCGACGATCTGCAGCGACGAAGCGGGATCCTCGGCGCTCTTGTTCTCCCGCTTGCTCTCGAGCTTGACCTTCAGCCGCAGCTCGTTCTTCGAATCGGCGTTGCGCAGCGCGTCCTCGTAGGAAATGATCCCGGCCTCGTACAGCTCGAACAGCGCCTGGTCGAAGGTCTTCATGCCGAGCCGGTTCGACCGGGCCATCACGTCCTTGATCTTCGCGACCTCGCCCTTGAATATCAAGTCGGAGATCAACGGCGACGCCAGCATGATTTCCATGGCCGCTATGCGTCCGGTGCCGCTCTCGCGCGGTATGAGGCGCTGGGAGATGAGGGCGCGGATGTTGAGCGACAGGTCCATCAGCAGCTGCTCGCGGCGCTCCTCGGGGAAGAAGTTGATGATGCGGTCGAGCGCCTGATTCGAGCTGTTCGCATGGAGCGTCGCCAGCACCAGGTGGCCCGTTTCGGCGAACTGGATCCCGTACTCCATCGTCTCCCGGTCGCGGATTTCCCCGATGAGGATGACGTCAGGCGCCTGGCGCAGCGTGTTCCTGAGGGCCAGGTGCCAGCTGTCGCAGTCGACGCCGACCTCGCGGTGGGTCACGACGCAGCCCTTGTGCGCGTGAATGTATTCCACGGGATCCTCGATCGTCACGATGTGGCCGCGGGTTTTCTCGTTCCGGTACCCGACCATCGCCGCCAGCGACGTCGATTTGCCTGAGCCGGTGCCGCCGACCAGAATCACGAATCCGCGCTTCGACAGCACCACCTCCTTCAGGACGGGCGGCAGCTCGAGCTCCTCCAGGGTGGGGATCTTGGCGTTGATGGTCCGCAGCACCGCCCCGGTATATCCCTGCTGGACGAAGGCGCTCACGCGAAAGCGGCCGATTCCCGGCGGAGCTATCGCGAAATTGCACTCTTTCGTCGAATCGAACTCCTTGGTCTGCCGGTCGTTCATGATCGCGCGGACCAGGCTCGAGCTCTGCTCCGGAGTCAGGGTTCGGTCGGATTGCGGCCGGATTTCTCCGTCGACCTTGATCGCGGGGGGAAACCCGGCCGTGATGAAAAGGTCCGACCCTTTCTTCTCGACCATCCGTCGCAGGAGATCCTGCATCAAACGTATGGCTTGATCGCGCTCCATTTAGATGCTGTCCTTGTTTTGTGCCTTGTATTTCGCTTCTTCGCGGCTCACCACGCCCTTTTGCACCAGATCCTGCAGGCACTGGTCGAGCGTCTGCATGCCCTGCCCCTGGCCGGTCTGGATCGCCGAATACATCTGCGCGATCTTGCCCTCGCGGATCAGGTTTCGAATGGCCGGCGTGCCGATCATGATTTCGTGCGCCGCGATGCGGCCGCCGCCGACGCGCTTCATGAGCGTCTGCGAGATCACCGCGCGCAGGCTCTCCGAGAGCATGGCCCGCACCATGTCCTTTTCCGCCGCGGGAAACACGTCCACGATCCGATCGATGGTCTTCGCGGCCGAGCTGGTGTGCAGCGTCCCGAAGACCAGGTGCCCGGTTTCCGCCGCCGTCAATGCCAGCCGGATGGTCTCCAGGTCGCGCATTTCGCCGACGAGGACGACGTCAGGGTCCTCGCGCAGCGCCGAACGCAGCGCCTCGGTGAATCCGAGGGTGTCCCTGTGGACCTCGCGCTGGTTGACGAGGCAGCGCTTGCTCTCGTGGACGAACTCGATCGGATCTTCGATGGTTATGATGTGATCGGGTCGATTGTCGTTACAATGATTCACCATGCCGGCGAGCGTGGTGGACTTGCCGGAGCCGGTGGGTCCGGTGACCAAAACGAGGCCGCGGGGCAACATGCACAGATCTTTGAACGTTTTCGGGGCATTCAGCTCGTCCAACGACAGAATCGTCGAGGGAATGTTGCGGAACACGGCTCCGGCGCCGCGGTTCTGGTTGAATGCGTTGACCCTGAACCGGGCCAGCTTCGGGATCTCGAATGAAAAATCGGTCTCGAAGAACTCCTCGAACGCCTTGCGCTGCTTGTCGTTCATGATGTCGTACACCATGCTGTGCACCTCTTTGTGCAGCAGTGCGGGCATGTTGATCCGCTTCATGTCACCATCGACACGGATCATCGGCGGCACGCCCGCTGAGAGGTGCAGGTCCGACGCATTGTTCTTCACCGCAAAGGCGAGAAGCTGCGCGATATCAACCGCCATTTACGGCTCCTAAATGCAGCTAGGGTCAGCTGCCGCCAGTATATAAGAGGGTGTCACCACCCAATATGTTAATTGGTCCGCAGAATTTAGCGTTTCATGTGAACCACGTCCGATCTCGGATACGTCAGGCGGCCTTGAGCGCCGGGCGCGACCCCGCCTCGGTGACCTTGGTAGCCGTGTCGAAGACCAAGCCTGCCGAATTGGTGCGCGACGCCGCAACGGCGGGCGTCACGGATTTCGGGGAAAATTATCTGCAAGAGGCGCTTGCGAAGCAGAGAGTGCTCGGCGATCTGCCGCTGCACTGGCATTTCATCGGGGGCCTGCAGTCGAACAAGACCCGCTCCGTGGCCGAGCACTTCGAATGGGTGCACAGCATCGACCGCTTCAGCATAGCCCGGCGCCTGTCGGAGCAGCGGCCCTTCCACGCGCCGCCGCTCAACCTGTGCATTCAAGTCGCGCTGATCCCCGAGCCCGCCAAGGGAGGGATCGCACCGGAAGGGCTCGGGGATCTGGCCGCCGGCGTCGCCAGGCTGCCGCGGATCCGGTTGCGCGGCCTGATGTGCGTGCCGCCTCCGCAGGAGAATCAGGCAAGCGAGCGCGCGCTGTTCGCGCGGCTGCGCGGATTGCTCGAGGAGCTGAACGCGCGGGGCATGGGCCTAGATGCGCTGTCGATGGGCATGAGCGGCGATTTCGAGTCGGCGATCCTCGAAGGGGCGACGCACGTGCGCATCGGCACCGCCCTGTTCGGCAGCCGCAATCCGGAACACACACCATAGGAGGGGCTCGACATGAACAACATACGCAGATTGGCGTTCATCGGCGGCGGCAACATGGCTGCCGCGCTCATCGGAGGCCTGATCAAGCGCGGCCTGCCCAGGGAGCGCATCGTCGTCGCTGACCCCAGCCGCGAGCAGCTCGACCGGCTGGTGCGCGACTTCGGCGTCACGCCGGCTGCCGACAACGCGGCGGCGGCCGGCGGCGCCGAGGCGGTCGTTCTGGCGGTCAAGCCGCAGCAGATGCGCAGCGTCGCGCTCGGCCTGGCGCCGCACCTCGGGACGCAGGGGCCGCTGGTCATATCGGTGGCTGCGGGCATCCCTCACGCGGCGCTCACGCGCTGGTTCGGGACGCGGGTTCCGGTCGTGCGCACCATGCCGAACCGGCCCGCGCTCAACGGCTTCGGCGCCACCGGACTCTATGCGCCCGACAGCGTCGGCGCCGCCAATCGGGCGCTGGCCGAGACCATCATGGCGGCCGTCAGCGCCACCGTCTGGGTCGAGCACGAGTCGCAAATGGACACCGTCACCGCCCTGTCCGGCAGCGGTCCCGCATACTTCTTCCTCTTCATGGAGGCGCTCGAGGCCGCGGCCCACGCGCGCGGGCTGCCGAACGACGTCGCCCACAAGCTGACGCTGGAAACGGCGTTCGGCGCTTCGCAGATGGCGCGCCTGTCGAACGAGCCGCTGGCCGTGCTGCGGGAACAGGTCACCTCCAAAGGCGGCACCACCGCCGCGGCGCTCGCGGTTCTGGATGCCGCGGGCCTTCGTGCTATCGTCGCACACGCCGTCGCCGCCGCCGACCGCCGCTCGGCCGAGCTGGCGGCGGAGTTCGGCGCCCCGTGAAACCCCTGCCCCGGATGAGTTGAAAGGATATGGAAGCGATCAGATTCATCGTCGATACGTTGCTGTGGCTGCTGACCCTCGCGTTCCTGCTGCGGCTGCTTCTCCAGCTGGCGCGCGCGGACTTTCGGGATCCGATGGCGGATGCGATCGTGCGCGTGACCAATTGGATGATCCTGCCGCTGCGGCGCGTGCTGCCGCCCGTCGCCAAGGTCGACACGGCGACCGTCGTCGCGGTCCTGGCGTCGGCCGCCGCCCGCACGGCGGCCCAATTCGCCCTGCTGGGGGTCGGCGTCGGCGCGCCGCTGCTGTTCCTGCGAATCATGGCGCTCGGTCTCGCCGACCTCATCCTGCGGGTCTATCTGTTCGCGCTGCTGCTGTATTGGCTCATCAGCTTCATCTCGCCCGGCGGCTATGGCCCGGGCGTGCGGCTCCTCGGACAGCTGTGCGAGCCCATCTTGAAGCCGGTGCGGCGGATCATCCCGCCGATCGGCGCGATCGATCTTTCGGTGCTCTGGGTGTCGATCGGCATCGGCGCGCTGTTGATACTTCTGCGATGAAGGACGTCCTACATGCTTGAATTCACTGCGAAGGACTGCTCGCGCGGCCTCCACGCCGGCCGCCGCAGCACGCGAACACCGGAAAATACAGCCTCGCGCACGCCGTACGGGACGGTCTTTTTTTTGAAATTGCGCTAAACATCGGCTTTTTTCTATGTTATTTTCGGCGCCGAGTTGAATATGTGGGCATTCGTAGCCCGCGTTAGCAATCACAATCAGGAGATTTATATGGCGAAAAAGAATGCAGCACCGACCAAGTCTGAAATTCTCGCTACGATTTCGAAGGAAACAGAGCTCTCTAAGAAGCAGGTCGGAGCCGTGTTTGACTCGCTTTCAAGCGCGATCAAGAAGAGCTTGCGTGGCCACGGGGTGTTCACGATGCCCGGGCTTCTGAAGATGAAGGTCGTGAAGAAGCCGGCGACCAAGGCTCGCGAAGGCATCAATCCCTTCAACGGCGAGAAGATGATGTTCAAGGCGAAGCCGGCCAGCAAGAAGGTCCGCATTGCGGCGTTGAAGACGCTGAAGGAAATGGTCAACTAACTGACCGGGACCTCGGGTCCGGAGCGATTGAAAGGGACGGGAATACCCGTTCAGTCGCCCCGGATTGCATCCGCTATGGCGTCGCGCAATTCGAGCAGGCGCCCGTGAAAGAAGTGCCCGGCCGCGGCCATCACGTGCATCTCCGGGCGGGGGTGCAGGCGCTCTGCCCAGGCGGACACTGAGTGCGGATCGACCACCTCGTCCGCATCCCCCTGCACGATGAGCCACGGGCAAGCCGGCGGCTCCAGCCCGGAGAAATCGAAACTCCCCACGGGCGGCGCTATCGTGATCAGACGCGCTGCCGGCCGACGCTGCGCCAGCCGCAGCGCGACGTACGCCCCGAACGAGAAGCCCCCGATCACCGGTAGCCGTCCCGGCCAGCGTGCAGCGCACCAGGATGCGGCCGCCTCGGCATCCTCGGTTTCACCGCGGCCCTCATCGAACGTGCCGGCGCTCCGCCCTACCCCCCGGAAATTGAAGCGCAGGGTCGGAATGCCGGCCTCGCGCAGTGCGCGGCCGATGGTCGTGACCACCTTGTTGTCCATGGTGCCGCCGTGCAGGGGGTGCGGATGGCACAGCAGCCCGCAGCGATGGCCGGCCATGCCCGGATCTTCCACCACCGCCTCGAGCGGCCCGGATGGACCTTGAATGGCAATCCTCTCGACCGTAGCGCCGGTCATTCGATGCCGGTGAGCTCGACGTCGAAGATCAGGGTGGCTCCCGGCGGAATGACGTCGCCGGCGCCGCTGTCGCCGTACCCCAAGTCCGGCGGAATGATCAGGCGGCGCACCCCGCCGACCTTCATGCCGAGCACTCCCTGATCCCATCCCTTGATGACCTGACCCGTGCCGACGATGAAGCGAAACGGCGCGCCGGCGTTGCGGCTGCTGTCGAATTCCTTGCCCTTGTTGCCCGACGCCGAGGTGTCGTAGAGCCAGCCGGTGTAGTTGACCACGGCCTTCTGGCCCGCAGCGATGGCGGCGCCGGACCCCGGTTTGATCTCCTCGATCTGCAGGGTTTCGACCGCTGGCGCGGACCCGGCGGACTTGGGCACGGTGGACGGGCTGCCGCAGGCCGCGAGCACGCCGAGCGCGATGCCGAGAAGGCAGGAGGCCAGGGGACGCGGTGCCGTCATCGGCGCATCATAGATGATTTCGCCTCGGCTGAGGCGCGTTGGTGAAGCTGCGGCGCCTGGTGAAGCTGCGGCGCCTGGTGAAGCTGCGGCGCCTGGTGAAGCTGCGGCGCCTGGGGCCCGCAGGGGGGCGTCTACCGCTCCCGGACCTTCGAGAAGCGCAACGCTTCGCCCGTCGCCGAAGCGGCGGCGGTTAGCAAAGCCCCGAGGGGAACGTCGAAGCGGGCGATGAGACCGACGCAGCTGTGGCGCATCGCCCAGACGGCATCGTCGATTTCGTCGGCTACTTGAAGCATCCATTCCATGCGCGGAGAGTGTAGTCCGGGCCCCGCGGCGACACCGTGAGTGGAATCACACACTTTTCAAGCCGTGGGTGGAATCGCGCACTTGCCATGCCGCCGATGCCTGCGTAGGCTTTCGCCCACATGCAGCGTATTCTCGTCCTGAACCCGAAGGGAGGTTCTGGCAAAACGACGATAGCGACCAATCTCGCGGGTTACTACGCGGGCCAGGGGGACCGTCCGCTGTTGTCCGACAACGACCCCCAGGGTTCGAGCGCGCGGTGGCTCAAGAAGCGCACGGCGGAGCAACCCCTCATCCACGGGCTCGCGGCCTTCGACAGGAACAGCCGCATGACCCGGGCCTGGCAGATGCGCATTCCCCCCGACGTGACGCACGTGGTCGTGGACACGCCCGCCGCGGTGTCGGCGCAGGACATGCCGGAGATGACGCGGGGCGCCGACGCCATCATCATACCGGTCCTGCCCTCGGACATCGACATTCACGCCTTCTCGAAATGCATCGCCGACCTGCTGCTGATCGCCAAGGTGCGGCGCGACGAGAATCGCCTGTGCGTGGTCGCCAACAGGGTCAGGCGCAATACGCTGATCTTCCAGTCGCTGATGCGGTTCCTGAACACGTTGAGGATCCCGGTGATCGCGACGTTGCGCGACTCCCAGAATTACGTGCGCGCCGCCGAACAGGGCGTCGGCATACACGAGATGAAGAAGTACCTGGTGAGTCAGGATCTCGAGGATTGGATTCCGCTGCTCGCGTGGCTGCGGGCCAAGGAGGCGGCCGGGCCGCCGCGGAATCTCGATACCTTGCAGGAGACTGCCTAGGGCGAGGGGCGCCCCCGCCCTGCACCGGCGCAGGGCCGGCCGGAGGCTATTTCTTGTCGTCCCAGCTGCCGCGAACCTTGTCGGCCCAGTTCTTGTAGCTGTGCCAGTTGTAGAGATTGGTCGTGATCGCCGAATGACGGCCGCCCGTCTTGAAGCCATCCCGCGGAACGGCAGCTCCCGATCGCGGCTGTCCCGGCTCCGACCGCGGCGCGCGCCGATCCAATCCGGTGTATCGAGTCTGGTTCTTGCTGTCGCTCATCTTCGGGTGCCTCTCTGATGTGCACGACAGTAAGTGTCGCGCTCCTGCCTTGGCAGGAACTGTGTCACAAGCATATTGGCGCCGTCGCCATGCATCCGCGAGCATTGCGATGCGCATCTCAGAGGTCGTCGCGGTAAGTTAAATGGCGGATTTTTCTCTGGTTTCCCACGCGTCGAACAACGGCCGGAGCTCATCGAGCGAACAGTCGAGCGCCGCGGGCACCAGTGTCGTCACGGCGTCGAGAAGCGCCATGGCGTTGCGCGCGGGATCCGTGCTCGCCACCGCGCCCAGGCGACGTGACATATCGCGATTGACGACATGGAGGTTCGTGTAAAGCTCCTCGAGAGCGGCGAAGCCCGTCGGCTGATTCCCGCCGCTGATTTCGCGCGCGAGGAGGAACATGCAGATGCTGCGGTAGACGGTTTCCGCTTCGGTCGCGAACGGCAGATGGAATCGCGCCATCGGCCGCAGACGATCCGTCCAGGGACACCCGGCGGTGGCCATGATGAGTCCCAGCACCGAGCTCATCGCCTGCTGCGCCGTCGTCTCGGCGAACACGGTGCGCTCGTCCTCCATCACCGTCACGCCCACCTGATCGTAGGACGCCAGCGCCTTCAGCGGCTCGATGGCGGCGACCATTTGCAGGGCCGCCGGGCACTGCGGGCTGCTCCCTTCGTCGAGGGGGCAATTCGCGCAGCGGCAGAACCCCAGGGCCGTCCAAAACGGCGGATTCTCCACGGGTGCGCGCAGCATGCGAAAATCGACCGGATCGAAATCGAAAACCAGCGTTTTGGCGGAGCCGTCGGGAAGATCGAAGCCGTACCGGATGCGCCTCGGCCGGCTCATGCGACCAGTCGGTAGCAGGGCGTGTATCGCGGCCCGGCGAGCTTCATCCGGTGCTGTGCGACGAAGGAGCGCAGCAGACGGTCCAGCGGCTCGAGGATCGACCGCTCGCCGAGGAGTTCGAACGGCCCGTGCTTCTCGATGGCGTTGACCCCGTATTCCTTGATGTTGCCCGCTACGATACCCGAAAACACGCGGCGCAGGTTGGCCGCGCGCTCGTGCACGGGTTGATCCTGGGACAGCCGCAGGTTCCGCATCGCCTCGTGCGTGACCTCGAAGGGGCGCTGGAATTCGATGGGAATCCGCAGCAGCCAGTTGAAGCCGTACGAGTCGCTCTCCCGGCGCCGGTAATCGCGCACCCGGGCCAGGCCCTGGACCATCGAGCGCGCCACTGCGGCGGGGTCGTCGATGATGATCTGGTACTTCGACTGCGCGCTCGGCCCGAGCGTCTCGCCGATGAAGTTGTGGATCTGGTCGAAGTAGTCGGCCGTTCGCGCCGGACCAGTGAAAATCAGCGGAAACGGCATGTCCCGGTTGGCCGGGTCGAGCAGGATCCCGATCAGGTACAGGATCTCCTCGGCCGTCCCGACGCCGCCGGGGAACACGACGACGCCGTGGCCGAGCCGCACGAACGCCTCGAGGCGCTTCTCGATGTCCGGCATGATCACCAGCTGGCTCACGATGGGATTCGGAGGCTCCGCGGCGATGATGCCCGGCTCCGTGATGCCCATGTACCGGCCGTTGACGATACGCTGCTTGGAGTGCCCGATGGTGGCGCCCTTCATCGGGCCCTTCATCGCGCCGGGACCGCAGCCGGTGCACACGTCGAGGCTGCGCAGCCCGAGTTCATAGCCGACCTTCTTGGTGTAGTCGTACTCGGACCGCTGGATCGAGTGCCCGCCCCAGCACACGACGAGATTCGGGCGCACCTGCAGCTCCAGGATCCTGGCGTTGCGCAGGATGTGGAACACCGCATTGGTGATGCTCGGGGACGAGGCCAGGTCGAAGCGTCCGCTCTCCATGATCTCGTTGGATATGAACACCACGTCGCGCAGGACCGCGAACAGGTGATCCTTCAATCCGCGGATCATTTCGCCGTCGACGAATGCCGCCGCCGGCGCGTTCTTGATCTCGAGCTTGATGCCCCAGGCCTGCCTGACGATGCGCAGATCGAAGTCCTTGTATTTCTCGAATATCAGCCGCGAGTCGTCGATGGGGCTGCCCGAATTCAGCACGGCGAGCGCGCATTTGCGGAACAGCGGATACAGGCCGCCCTGGCCGGAATCCAGCAGCTTGGCTATCTCCTGCTGCGAGAGGTGTTCGAGGCTGCCCTTCGGCGCCACGCGGGCGTCGACCAGGTCGGAGGAGAGAATCGTGGTTTCCACTTGAGCGCTCGCTAGGGATAGATGTCGATCGGTATGTTCTCTTGGGTGCGCATCCAGACCTCGACCATGTCGGAATTCGAAAGCGCGATGCAGCCGTCGGTCCAGTCGTTGGACGCATAGTAGACCGCCGGATGCCGCGGCAGGTTGGGCAGGCCGTGGATCATGATGGACCCGCCGGGAGCCCAGCGCATCTTGCGCGCTCGCAACACGTCACCCTCGTTCGGGTACGACACCTGGATGGAGAGGAAGAAATCGCTGCGCGCATTGCGCCGGGCCAGGTAATAGCGGCCTTCGGGGGTCCTGAAGTCGTGTTCGCGCTCCTTGGTACCCACCGGATTCAGTCCCAAGGAAACCTTGTATTCGCCGAGGAGCTGCTTGCCGCTGTACAGGTAGAGCCTGTGCTCGGCCTTGCGCACGACCACGTGGTCCGCGGCCGCGATCTCGGCCGCCGACGCCGCAGGGGCCCGGATCAACGCGGCCGCCGCCAGAACCGCCCAGAGCGTCCGGCTGATTTGAGGTCTATAGCGCTTGAGCATCGAAAAAATTATAACGTGGGCCCGCCCTGTCATAAGCGGCCGTAGCTCACGAACCTTGTATAATGAGAGCGATGGATCTGCGGTTGGTTCAATGCGTGCTCGCGGCCGGTCTCCTTGCCGGTTGCGCCGGCGAATCCTCGATCAAATCGGCGGAAGTTCTCGACGAACATACCGGCGTGACCGTGGGCGCGCTGCAGGAGCCCCTGGAATTCGTGGAGACCGGGGGGATGGGCCCGGGGGCCGCCAGGCGCGCGAGCTTCGCCTATCTCGGCCCCCTCGAATGGGACCGGAGCGGCGACATCAGCTACGGGCTGTGGATACACGTCGCCCCCGGCAACGACCGCCCGGTCGGCGACATCCACGCGACGGGCGCCGTGACCATGACCCTGGACGACGGACCGCTGGCCCTGTCCAGGCTGGATTCTCCCGCCGCCGGCAGCGGTCCCTACAGACCCGTCGCCTCGTGGGGCCAAACCGGTTATTACGCGTCCGATGCCGGTATGCTGAAGCGCATGTCGCACAGCGACAAGATCATGCTCGAGTTCCGCGGGACCGACGGCGCGACGGTCGAGTTCACACCGACCCGGGAAACTCGCGCGACGTTGGCGAAATTCGCACATGCGCGTGGAATTACTGACGATTGACCGCGACGACCTGCGGCAGCGTGAGCGCGGTTCCGGGCCGCATGTCGTTGAAGTTGACGTCGGGGTTGTACTGAGCCACGAGCCACTCGGGCATTTCATCGTGCTGCTGAACGATCGTCCATAAGGAGTCCCCCCGCTTGACCGCATAGGTCGACGTGCCGGCGATCCGGTGGCCGGCGAAGTAGCTTTCCTGCTGATGCCGGTGATAGTCGCGCCGGGCCCCGACGAATTGCGCCTCGGACACGCGCGACAAGTCCAGCTTCAGCTTGCGGCCCTGCGTCACCCCCGCGTTCTTCTTCAGCCGGTTCATCGACCGAAGCGTCTGCGCTTCGACATGCGTCCAATCCGCGAAGTGCCCCAGCGTCTCGGAGGCCTGGACGATGATGGTGCCGCCGGCGTGCACGCCATAGTCCGTGGCGTCGGAATTGCCGCTCGGGCTTGCGGCCGGCAGCAGGGCGTCGCGATTCGCCGTTTGGCGCTCGGACACGGGTTCATCGGGGGCGCGGGGAGGCGCTTGCCCCGCGGCGGTTCCCGGCTCCGGAACCGAGGCGGCGGCCGGGGCCGTTTCGGCGGAGCCCGCGACCTCCGCCCGAGTGGCCGGCATGGGAATCCGAACCAACGTGCCGCGCGGCGTCGCGGTCGCTCCCGTCCAGCCGTTGACCGACAGCAGCCGCGCCAAGCCGACGCCGCTCGCCGCTGCGACACCGGCCAGGGTCTCTCCCCGGCGCAGCCGGTGCATGCCGTCGCTGCGCTGCGTGAGATAGCGCTGCGCCGCGGGCAGCCTGGACCAGCCGGCCGCAATTTCGGCGGGCGACTCCGCACCCGGCAAACGCAGCAAGTAGCCGCGCGGGACGAGCCGGCTCAGGTTCCAGATCGGGGGCCGCAGCGCGGGATTCAAGACGCGCAAGGCTCCCATGTCGACGCTGAACGCCTTGGCCAGCGCATCGACGGCAATGTAGTCGGGCAGCTCCACCGGCGTGCTCTCGGTGTCCGGCAAGCGGGTGATCGGCCCGAAGTATCGCTCCGCGTTCCGGTCGACTTCGAGTGCGGCGAGGAACGAGCAGTAGAAGTTGCGCGAGGCGAAGCCGAAGGTCGAACCCTGGTAGCGCTTCACGATCACCGCGATGTCGCTGGTGCCGAGTTCCTCCTGCGCGCGGCGCAGACCGCCGGGACCGTGGTTGTAGGCGGTCACGGCGAGCGGCCAGGTCCCAACGAGCCG
Organism: uncultured Gammaproteobacteria bacterium; assembly: GCA_963707765.1. Taxonomy (GTDB): domain Bacteria; phylum Pseudomonadota; class Gammaproteobacteria; order Steroidobacterales; family Steroidobacteraceae; genus Bog-1198. The sequence continues at coordinate 1,319,690 of CAVPQZ010000004.1, forward strand.
GTAGTTGTAGAGCATCAGATTGGCCGCCGCCTCGGTGGCCGTATTGGGGTCCAGACGTTCGTCGACCAGGCTGTCCACGCGCATGTAGCGCCGAGCCGTGGTCGGCATGAACTGCCACAGACCGGCGGCGCCGACCTTCGAGTAAGCCGCGACGTTGAAGGACGACTCCACGTGCGGAAGCGCGGCGATTTCCGCCGGCACGCCGTGCTGCGTCAGGGTGCGCGCGATCTGCTTTTCCCACACGGCCGCGCGAATCAAACCCTCGCGAAAACGGTCGGCCTGACCCAGTTGGAAGCGAATGCGCTCGATGGCCTCGCGAAAGTCGGACGCAGTCGCCGCGTCGCCGAAGGCGTGCAGGATGCGTTGCTCGTGCGGCGTCAGATCGTCGGTCGAACCGTCGGCGAACCGCCGCAGCAGCGCCGCATAGCGCGCCTTGGCCGCCGTCACCTGCCGTTCGCGCTGCGTCGGCGACGACGCCGGGTCGAATCGCAAGACCTCGTAGACCAGCCCCAGGTTCCAGTCATCGTGCAGCAGACCCTGGTCGGTGGTGACTTCCGTGTAGACGCGAATCCAGAAGCGAATGTCCCGTTCGAGCGCGGGCGGATGGGCAAAGGAATCGGTCTCGCCCGGGGCGGCCCGCGCCGGCGTGCACGCCGCGAACACCAGCCAGAGCGCGGCAAGAGTGAGGGCGCAGGGGCGCCAGAACTTAAAGTGAATCAAATTCTTGCGTCAAAAATCAACGACTTGAAGGACATTGACCATATTATAGAGACTGAACACGCGCGCGCCGGACTTTACTTAAGAACTGCGACGCCCTTCTTGAATATTGCCCGCCTCCGCGGGCGGCGCGCGGACCTCTGAGCGTTCCCGAGGCGATGGGCGCCGCTGTCATGGTTGGTATTGAAGATATAATGCAGCGTGAATTCGCCCGCTTCCACCCTCGACGACGACCAACTGGAGCATGCCGCACGACTCGCGACCTCGGGCGCACTGGCGAGCACCACCTGGCTGAGCGTTGTCGTCAACGTGCTGCTCGCATCGACCCAGGTGGCGGTGGGAGTCATCGCCCGATCCCAGGGCTTGGTGGCGGACGGCATTCATTCGCTCTCGGACCTGGTGTCCGACTTCATCGTGCTCATCGCGGGCCACCACAGCAAGAAGGCGGCCGACGAAGACCATCCCTACGGGCACCAGCGTTTCGAAACGGCCGCGTCTCTTGCACTGGGCGCCCTGCTGCTCGGGGTGGGCATCGCCATGCTGTTGTCGGCGGTCCGCAAGCTCGAATCGCCCGGCACCGTCGCGCACGTCCATATCGCAGCGCTGTGGGTGGCGGGCGCCGCGCTACTCACCAAGGAGCTTCTCTTCCGGTACATGCTGAAGATCGCCAAGCGCATCAAATCGAGCCTGCTCGTCGCGAACGCCTGGCATGCCCGATCCGACGCGGCCTCCTCGCTCGTCGTGCTGGTCGGCATCGTCGGCAATCTGCAGGGATACCCCATCCTCGATCCGATCGCGGCCCTGATCGTGGGACTGCTGGTCGCGAAAATGGGCCGGCAGATCGCCTGGCGCTCCCTGCAGGAGCTGATGGACCGGTCGGCGGATGCGGTCGAGGTGGACGCCATTCGAGGCACGCTCTTGGAGACGCCCGGCGTCCGGAACGTGCACGATCTGCGCACACGCAAGATGGGGGACCTGATCGTGGTCGACGCGCACATCGAGGTCGATGCCCATCTGACTGTCGAAGCGGGCCACGACATCGCCGTGGACGCCAAGCGGCGCGTGCTGCAGCACCACCGCGTTCTCGACCTCATGACTCACGTCGACCCGTTCAAGCACCCGGACCTGGACCATGCTGCCCGGGCCGCGGACTGACCGCCGCGCCGGCCGCCTTCCCCGTCAGTTCGACGTCAGCTGCCCGCGCCCTGGCTCAGCCTTGCGGCAGAAACTGGTCCAGCCACTCGATCCAGCGCCGGTAGACATCCCGCATGCGCACCGGATCTGCGGGACTGTGCCCTCCGACCGGGTAGGCGTAAAATTCCGTGCGAACGCCACGGTCCTTCAGGGCGTGGTAGAGCTCGTAGCCCTGCGAGATGGTGACCCGGTAGTCGCCGGTATCCTGCAGGATCAGCGTGGGCGTGACCATGTCGGCGAAATAGGTGATGGGCGACTGCTCGACCCAATGCTTCATCCAGTCGCCGGTGTAGGGGGATCCGCCGATGGCGGAGACGCGCGCCACGTTGGCGTCCGACAGATTGTACTGATCGAGAAGATTGGTGACGGGGGCGCCCGCGATGGCGGCCTTCCAGAACTTCGCGTGTCCGATGAGCCAGCTGGTCATGTAGCCGCCGTAGCTCCAGCCGGTGACGGCGATGTTGGCCTCGTCGACGATGCCGAGCTTCTTGACGGCGTCGAGCCCGGCCAGGACATCGCGACCGGGGCCGTCGCCGGAGTCGTCCGTGATGGCCCTTTCGAAGTCGCTGCCTTGGTTGTCGCTCCCGCGATAGTTCGGTTCGAACACCAGCCAGCCCTGCGCGGCGATGAGTTGCGCGAAGATGCTGAACGTGTTCTTCGACGACGACCGGGGACCGCCGTGGATGTACAGGACCAGGGGGAGCTTCGCACCCGCCCGGTAGTGAGGCGGATAGGTGAGAATGCCGCATTCCTGCCAGTTTTTGGGAGCGGGATCGGGGCTCTGCCAGCGCACCACCTCGCTTCTCCCGAGGGCCGGGGCCGCGGGGCCTTCGAAGGCGCCGTTCAAGTGGGTGAGCTGGCGCGGTTCCCGGGCCGCGGGATCGGTGAGGTAGATCTCGGAGGGATGGTGCGGCGCGCTGCCCACGAAGGCCACCTGGTTGCGCGGGCCCACCGTGGCGTCGAGCCAGTAGGAGCCGACCACGGAAAGATCGCCTAACCCTAAGCGGGTGGCCTTGCCGGACAGCGGCTGAATCCACAGCGCCGTGGTCGCATCGTCGTTGGCGCCCGTCACGATGGCCCGGCTGTCTCGCGTCCACAGCGCTCTGAAGAAATCGCGATCGATCGGGCGGGTGAGGTTGTCGCCGTCACCCTTCGCCCCGCCGACGACGTAGATATCGCCGTAGCTGCGGTCGTCGCCGTCGCGGGGATAAAGATACGCCACGTGCTTGCCGTCCGGGGAGACCACCGGGAAGGCGGCGTACTTCGTGTGGCCGGTGATGGGCTCGGACTTGCCGGTGGCGATGTCCAGCATCTGCGGCGAACTGTTGATCCGATCTCCGGAGTAGGCATTCTCCAGCCGGACGTAGACGAGCCGGGATCCGTCGGGCGTGAATCCGATGGGCGATGCCGGCGGTCCGGGCGGAAAGGCGACGGGCAGGCTCCACGTCCCCGAGGTCAACCGGCGGGGCGCATCCTGGGGGTCCGCGGCGGCAGTGGCGGAAACCATCCACAGGTGCGTGGGCGCGGATTTTTCCTTGACCAGAAAGTCGTTGTCGCCGACTTCGAAGGCATCGTCGAATTTGTCGGCACCGCTCCTCTTGGGAACATCGTCCTTGGCGGCGAATGCCAGGGCCGTGCTGTCGGGCTTCCAGGCGAATTGCTGAATCGACGTCGGATGATGGGTGATTTGCAGGGCCTCGCCGCCGGCCATGTCGAGGATGAAAATCTGGTTGTGCTTTTCGCCATCCTGCGCGAGGAAGGCAATACGGTCCCCCGCGGGGGACCAGCGGGGGAAGGAGACGGATTTCCGGTCATGAGTGAGAAAGTGGACCTTGCCGGTGGCGACGTCGACGGCCGCAAGCTCGGCCACGTTCAGATCGTTCTCATAGTCCGGGTGCACGATGACCACCGCAAGCGACCTGCCGTCGGGGGCGAAATGCGGTTCCGAGACTCGGACCAGCTTGCCGATCCAGGCGAGATCGAAGGTCGGGCCGGGCGACGCACCGATGGGCAGCCGGGGTCTGGCCGGAGGCTCCGGCGGAACCCGGTCCGCAAGCGCCGGGCCGCCCGGGGTCTGCGACCCGGCGGGCAGCGCCGCCAGAATCTGCATCGTGACTGCGAGAGCGAACGTGCGAAACAATGGGATGTGCATGGGGAGCCCTGCGTTTGACCGCATGATAGCCGCAATCGGGGCCGCCCGGGACTTCCGGCGCTCATGGCATGCAGTACCATGGTCCCGAGGGAATTTCGCGATCCATGAATTCGCCCGGCGGTGGCGTGAGGTTTTTCGATGCTTATTGCACTTGCGATTTTGATCGTTGTCGTGCTGTCCGGCCTACGCGTGGCGCAAGAGTACCAGCGCGGGGTCATTTTCCGATTGGGACGGTATGTTGGCCTGCGCGGTCCCGGTTTGTATTGGATCATTCCTCTACAAATTGAGCGCTCCGTCACCGCCGACATCCGCACGCGCACCGTCTCGGCCGAACAGCAGGAGACCATAACGCGCGACAGCGTCACGATCAAGGTGAACGCAGTATTGTGGTATCGGGTGGTGGACGCGGCAAAATCCGTCATTGAAGTGGTCGATGCCCCTGCGGCCGTCTACCAATTGGCGTTGACCGGCCTGCGCAACATCATTGGGCAGCACGATTTGGACGAGGTCCTTCAGGAGCGGAACAAGATCAATGTGCTGCTGTCTGAGAGCATTGCCGGTTCGACCGCGGCGTGGGGACTCGAAGTGCAGCGGTTTGAAATGAAAGACGTAGAACTACCGGTCGCCATGCAACAAGTGATGGCCATGCAGGCGGAAGCCATCCGCGAAAAACGAGCGCGCATCATCAAGGCCGAGGCAGAGTTGGAGGCGTCGGTGAAACTCTCCGCCGCCGCGGCGCAGATCATGGCCAATCCCGCCGCCTTGGAGTTGCGGCGAATGCAGATGATTTCCGAGGTCGGGGCGGAGAACAACAGTACGACGGTCTTGATGATTCCATCGGACTTCGTGTCTCTGACGCACACGCTGAATGAGTATCTGCGACAGCACACTGCGCCACCGGCTGGCTAGGATCGCCGGCGGCTGGGGCGTGTGTGCGCTTACGGGGCGGGGGGTCAAAATGAGCATGGGAAAGTTGAAAGAGGCGGTACGCGTACTGGGCGCGGCCGTGGCCGTTTCGGTGCTGCTGGTCGCATCGGCGCTCCCGCAGTCCGCGCTCGGGGACCGCACGGGCGTCGATTCATACAAAGTCGGCATGGCCTTTCGTAGTTATGTGCCGAAGGAGCCCTACGACTGGCGCGGCTCGCCGGAGCACGCGTTGAACGTCGTGGTGTGGTATCCCGCCGAGGCCATCGCGCGCGAGAAGCCTTTGGTAATCCGCGGGTTGGACCTCTTCGAGCTTGGACGCGTGGCGCGGGACGCACCGCTCGCCGCCAAGGCGGCGCGATATCCGCTGGTCGTGATCTCGCACGGCACGGGCGGCAGCGGCTTGAGCATGGCCTGGCTGGGTGAGGCCCTTGCCGCTCATGGTTACGTCGCTGCCGCGGTGAATCATCCCGGCAACAACGCTGCGGAGCCCTACACCGCGAAGGGCTTCTCTATCTGGTGGGAGCGTGCACGGGATCTCAGCGAGACGATCGGCGGGATGTTGGCTGACGCCAAGTTCGGCGCCCGGATTGATCCGCAGCGCATCGGCGCGGCCGGCTTTTCTCTGGGCGGCTACACGATGATCTCGATCGCCGGCGGAATCACTGACGTGCAGGGATTTATACGCTTCTGCGACTCGCCGGATGCCGGAGCGAACTGCGCCAGCCCTCCGGAGTTTCCCTCGCTGGTTGAGGACTTCCGCAAATTGATCCGCGAGGATCCGGACGTGCTCCGGAACTCGGGGAACTCCTTTCGCGACGCCCGCGTTCGCGCCGTCTTTGCCATGGCGCCCGGGCTCGGTCCGGCCATTCCGGCCTCGAGCCTCGCGACGATCTCGGTCCCCGTGCAGATTGTGGCGGGAGAGTCCGACCGGAATGTTCCCGTTGCCCAGAATGCGAAGTATTTCGCGGCGAACATTCCCGGGGCCAAGCTGCACATCTTTCCCGGCAACGTGGCGCATTACGTGTTCCTTGATACCTGCACCGAAGTCGGCCGCAAGGCCATGCCGATGCTGTGCATCGACGGGCAGGGAGTGGACCGCGATGCGATTCATGCCGACACCGTACGCAGGGCATTGCAGTTCTTCCAGGTTGCGTTAGGACCCAAATCCGGCTGACGGTACACGCCCCCGTATTGGGGTGCACTCACCGGCCAGCCGCCGGCCGCCTGGCTTGGCGCCGTCGCAACTCATGGGCGATGTCAGCGAGCCGGCGGATTGCGAATTGAATCGTGACTCACCCGATCGAGCCGCCGGTGGGCGCGCCGCATGGCGAGAGCGCACAGCAGAGCGATGACCGGGATGGAGATTCCGACGGCGATTTCCGGATCGACATGAAGACCGCCTGCCTTCATCGCCTTCGCCAGATAGCCGACGAGGCCCGCCCCGTAATAGACGATGGCCGCGACGGACAATCCCTCGACTGCCTGCTGCAAGCGAAATTGCCGCTCGGCGCGCACGTTCATCGCCTCGAGCAGCCGTTGATTCTGATGTTCGCGGACGATGTCGACGCGCGTCGAGAGCAGCGCGGAGGCTTGCCCCACGCGATCCGAGAGGTCGCGCAACCGCTGCGCAGTGGTGGCGCAGGTGGCAACGGCCGGCGTGAAGCGCCTCGCCATGAACTCCTCGATCGGCTGCAAGCCCGGCAACCGCCGCTCGCGCAACTCGGCGATTCGGGTCCTGACGAGGTCATGGTAGGCGCGGCAGGCGTGGAATCGGAATTGCGTGCGCGTCACTGCGCCCTGCACCTCGGTGGCGAGCTGGGTGAGGCGCCGTAGCAATTCCTCGTCGTTTGCGCCCGGACTCTTGAGACTCTCGGTCAACATGGAAAGTGATTTCTCGCTCTCGGCAATCAGCAGCGATTGTCGGGCGACGAGCGGGAATGCGAGCAGCGCCATCATCCGATAGGCCTCGATTTCCAGCAGGCGCTGCACCATCCGTCCGGCTTGGCGGGCTGTGAAACTGCGGTCGAGAACCAAGAAACGTGCGAAGCCGTCGGCGCGAACCCGAAAGTCCGTGTAGGCGTAGCCCGCTCCGCCGCCAATCTCGGAACCGACGACCACTTGATCGTCGAAGTGTGCCGCGAGTGATGCCGCATCCGGCTCCGTGCCGCCGGCCGGAACGAGCTTCACGTGCGCGGCGAACAGGGTTTGACCGGGAATGGCTGCCAGCCAGCCGGGGCTCAATGCCAGAATGGGCGGCTCGCTGAAGGGCCGCGGGCTGCGGCCGGGCGTGATGAAGGTGTATCCCGAGAATTCGCCGTGGCGCTCCCATTTGAGGCGCATGGCGCCGAGCGTCGCCGTGAAGTGCCTGGCCTCCGGAGGCGGCGGAGCGACATTCGCGGATTCACACAGCGCGGCGAGGTGCTCTCGCTCGCGTTCGCGCGACTCCGGGCCAATGAGGATGGCCGCATAACTCACGCGCGACGGGGTTTCCAAAGCCTCCGGCGGCCGCGCATGCACCTCGTCGGCAAGGACCGCCCGATCGGCATGGTCCGGAGGAAGAAGCGTCATTGGGCGGCTCCCCGCAGGCGTCGATCGATCCTTGCTCGAATGCGGATTTTCCTCAATAGTGTCCACCGTTTTCTGTGAGCATGAGATCGTACCATGGCAGGTGCGGTCGGTCCCCGGCTGCCCAGCAAGGTATCCGGACTCACGGCTCGCGAGCGGCAACTCATTCGGATCTCGGCGTGGCAGGGAGCTGCAGCCAGATTTCGTTACGACGCATGAACCAGGGCGTGAACGGCGGGTTGTAGCGCGAGTAAATCGGTTCGCCCGACCATTGCACCCCCGCCTTCCTCAAGGTCTCCTTCAGCTGGGCGAGGTGGGTGTCGTAGTTGGCATTCGACCAGGAGCCGGAGTAGCGGATGACAGCTACACGCATGGTCTCGACTTGCCGGAGGACGATCCGCTCGTCGCTGGGCTCAGGCGCGGAATCCAAAGTCACTCCCCTCGGTAATACGAACTGCACCAGGTAGCCGCTTGGGACGGCGATCTGGATCACCGGAGCCGTCATGTCCAACTTCACAGGCGTTGCGGCCTGCGTGACCTGCGGTGACTTGGCAGGCGGGCTCTTCGATGCCGTGCGTCAGCATGGATGCAAGGATCAGGGCGCACGCCAAAGGCAAGATCAACTTCTTGGTGCGCATCGGAAGGGGTGCCTCCTTGAACCGCCGCATTCACGGCGTACCGGCGGCCCGAATCAAGATCCGTTCTGGTGATCCGCCCGCCATTTGATCACAGCCGCCATGGTGTTCTGCACGTGTTGGTCCGGATCCAACGACGAGTACGCGTAGATGATCTGGCCGGTCGGCGCGATGACGTACGAAGTGCGGCTGGAGTACGGGACGAGGAAGAGCTTGGCATCGTAGGCCTTCGATATTCTCAAGTCCTCATCGGATGCGACCGCGAATTTATTGCGGCACTCGCTCGCCGAGAATTTATTCAGCGTATCGATGGAATCGTGCGAGACGCCAATCACCGTGGCGCCGAGCGACTTGAACCTGTCGGTCGCCTCGGCGAAGTCATGGGCTTCGACGGTGCAGCCACGCGTAAACGCCGCGGGATAAAAATACAGCACGACCGGACCCGATTTGAGCGCAGCCGCCAATGAAAACGTGAACGGCTTGCCGGCCAGCGTCGCCAGCGTCGTGAAATCCGGCGCCGCTGCTCCGGGTTTCAGATCGGCGTATAGCGGGGAAGCGAGTGCACAGCAAGCGGCACCAGCCATCATCAGACGGGCGGGGAGCATCATAAGGCGCATCATTGGCGCTTTCGCTCAATGAGCGCAAGATCCGAGTTCACCTGCACTCGATCGAACACGATTTCCGAACCCGCAGCCGGGATGTCGAAGTCGCGAACCATGAAGTCCGCCGGAAGCTCGGCGAGTATGCGCTGGACACCCGAACGTAGATCGAGGAGCGAAGGGTTTTGGTGGCCGATTTCACCGCCCAGTGTGACGAGCGTCTGAGGGTCCCGAAAAAACTCGACCCGCACGCCGCGCGAGAGCATCACGCTCGGAAACGGATACGGGCGGCCGTCGGCAGCGGCTGCCCGCAAAGGAAAGGTCGTGCCCACGTCGGCACCTGAATAGACGAGGAATCGACCATCGGGCGACCAGACAGGATCAACCGAATACTCCGACACCAGGGGAAGGGGCGCGTCGCCGTTCAGAAAGATGCGGGTCAGACGCGGCTCGCCATCGCGGACCACCGCAATCACGATCGATTGTCCATCCGGCGCCCAGGCCGGATTGCCTCGCAATGCCAGCGAATCGGACAGCACTCTGGCACGCGCGCCATCTTGGTCCATGATGTAAAGGGACCATTTTTCGCCCTCCTCGACCGAGAAGGCGATGCGCCGCCCATCGGGTGCAATCGCCGGCCCTCCCACGATATGAGACGTAGCACTGCTCCAGATCTCGCGGGTATTTCCGTGCGTCAGCGACCAAATGCCTTGTCGGTCGCCTCGCCACGATACATACAAAAGAAAATCCGCACCCAGCCGTGGTACGGCCGCATTTGCTGAAACAAGCGATGGGCCGCCCGCGGCGGTTGCAGCGCCGCGCTCCTCCGTGAGCGGAATGCGCCAAACACTCGTGCGGGCGCTGGCAATCGTCGCCACGAGGCGCATGCCGTCGGCGCTCGAGGCGAGGGACGTATAACTTTCGAGCCCGGAGCTGATGCGATGTGGAACGCGCCGCTCGACGTCCATGGCATACATCCACGGCCCGGACCCGTCCTCATCGGTCGCAAGATAGAGCAGTGTGCGCCGATCGAGCATCACGGGAAAGGTGACGCGCGTGTGGTGGAAGGTCAGCCGTTCGAGCCCCGCGCCGGACGGCTGAATTCGCCAGATGTCCCAGTCGCCGGGCGGCACACCGCGGACGAAATAGATGTAGGCATCGTCGGGCGACCACACCGGGAAGTGGCTATGGACCCCCGCCTCTGCGACATAAATCCTCCGGTCCCCGCGGTTGCCGGGCTGCTCTGATTCGCGCAGGAAGAGCGGATCGCCCGGCGCGGTGGTGTGGTAGACCAGCCGCTTGCCGTCGCGGGACCAATCGTATTCGCCGACCTCCCTCAGATACGGCTGCAGTGCGCCGCCGGCAGTTGGCACGGCCAAAATATTGACGTCGCCGGCCCGCGAACCGTCCGCTCGCCTCGTCCAGACGGTCACGAACGAGGAATCCACAGAAAAGCCGAGCGCGCGAATCTCGGAGGGGGGAGCGAGCCCGCCTGCCTCGCCATTCGTCAAATTGCGGTAGGCGCCGCTGCCCGCCTCGCTGACCCAGACGTCGTTTTGCCCGTCACGCTCCCCCAGAAACGCCACGAATCTTCCGTCGCGCGAGATTGCCGCCGCCCGCTCGGTCCCGGAGAAGTCCAGGAGGCGGGTGAATTTGGCGTTGACAAGGGGATTGCGCCAAAAGTAACCCTGTTCGGCCGCGAACCAGGCCAGCACGCCCGCCGTCAGCGCGACTGCCGCTGCAGCGCCCAGCCCCGCGAGCCCGCGGTGGCGGGATATGAAGGCCCGTAGCCGGTAGCCTGGCGTAGGGAGGTGGGCACGGATGGCTTCGTGATGAACATGGCGTCGCAAATCATCCGCCAAGGCATCGGCGCTTTGGTATCGCTCGGCTGGATCCTTTGCAAGTGCTTTGAGCACGATGGCATCCAAATCGCCGTGCAGCTGCCGCATCAACCCTTCCACCGTGGTATTGCGCGCAGCGCTCGCTTCCGGTCCGCACTGGGTGCTGGGTTTTTTTACATCAACCGTGGCGATGGCGTGCTCGAGCCCGCCGATCGGCTCCGCGCTCTTGAGTCGGTAAGGCCGGGCGCCAGTCAGCATTTCGTATAGCAACACGCCCACGGAATAGATGTCGCTGCGAGAATCGACGAGAGCCTCGTGCAGCAGCTCCGGGCTGGCATAGTCCGGGGTGAGCGCACGACCGTAAATACCTGTCAATTGCCCCTGCTGCTCCTCGTCGGCGGCGCCCAGCAACTTCGAGACGCCGAAGTCGAGCAGTCGCACCTGCCCGGATTCGGTCACGAGAATGTTGGAGGGCTTGAGGTCCCGATGAATGACTTGTTTGTCGTGTGCATACTGCACCGCCTCGAGCACCTGTAGAATCAACTCGAGACGCTCCGGGATCCCCAGACAATGCGCATCGCACCGGCTCGTCAGCGGCTGACCCCGGACGTACTCCATCGCCAGGTACGGTAAACCTCCAGGATCGATTCCCGCATCGTAGAGACGCGCAATGAGCGGATGCTCGAGGCTCGCCAAGATGTCGCGCTCTCGGGCAAAACGCTGCTCGAGATCGGGCCGCCGCTTCGTCAACATCGGCAGTTTCAGCGCCACTTCGCGCTTGAACGCGCCGTCGGCACGGCGGGCAAGCCAAACCTCGGCCATGCCCCCGGCACCCAAGAGTCGAATCAACTCGTACGGGCCCACGCGCGCGCCGGGTTGCAGGCCGCTCGCGGCCTCGGGACCCTCGCGGTCTGCGGCACCGAGCTTCGGCAGCGTCGACAATGACTTCAATTCCGCAGCCTGAGAATCCTCCGGCAGCAGCGCTTCACGCAAGTACTGCGCCAGTTCCCCGTATTCGGGCGGCAGCGTGTCGAGCCAGTCGCGGCGACCGGTCGCGTCGAGCGGCAGGGCCTCGTCCAGCAAGCGGCTCATCAAGGCCATCTGAGCAACGGATAGTGTCATCGCTCTTTAACGCCAGGACCGATTGCGCGCCTGCGGCGCAGCGGTCATTGATTACCGCAGCGCCGCCGCGAGGATCACCCGTGCCTTCTCCCAATCGCGTTGTACCGTGCGTTTCGTAACGTCCAGCGTCTCCGCAATTTCCTGCTCGCTGTAACCGCCAAAGTAGCGCATCTGTGCCACCTGGGCCAAACGAGGGTCTGCCTTTTCCAAATCCTCGAGCGCCTCGTCCACTTTGAGAACTGTGTCCTCGCCGGCAATATCGGCCGCCAGGCTGGTCGACAGCGTCACGGGCCGCCAATCGCCGCCGCGCTTCTGCGCGATCCGCTCGCGCACGCTATTGACTATTACCGAACGCATCACTTGCGAGGCGTAGGCAAAGAACGCCCGCCGGTCCTCGGCACGCAGTTCCCCGGCATGCACGAACCGCAAGTACGATTCGTGCACGAGGCAGGTCGTGTCCAGCACCGTATTGCGTCCGCCATCCCGGAGCCGGGCCCGTGCTATCCGATGCAGGTCGGCATAGGCGACCGCAAACAGTGTATCGCGTGCTGCTGTGTCGCCCCCCTGTATCCGCCCGAGTAGCTCGGTTAGCTGATTCATCGAGTGCCTCGCCATTCTGCTCGGACTTCGACAAGTGGCAAAGTAGCCTATCCCCACAACCTACATCACGGCAATGCTGCTCTGCGGCAAGGACCGCGCTTACGCTGGATGTTCGTCCCGGGCGGCATGTCGCTTTTGATCCGGAAAGCGTGTCTCCATAGGTGAAAAGCCCGACGGAATGAGAGATGGGCTCATCGGCCAATCGGCAACTACCCTGAGGAGGAACATGCAATGAAACACTCGACCCAGATTACCCAAATACTGACGTGCATATTGACCGCCGTGGGCTGTCCTGCGATGGCGCAAACATCGTTCCCGGGGCCGTGGTGGAACCCGGTCGCAAGCGATTCCAGCTTCAACACCGGGATGGGGTTCGAGGCGCTGATCGATACCTCCAGCGGATCCAGCAATACCGCCATCGGGTATGAAGCGATGGCTGGCAACTTCACCGGGAGCGGCAATACCGCCACTGGATCTGAGGCTCTCGCCACCAATACGACCGGCGTTGACAACACCGCCTCCGGGGTCGATGCGCTCCTGTCGAATACCACGGGCGCCTATAACACGGCCTTGGGCGCCAGCGCTTTGATCAACAACGTCAACGGCTCGTTCAACGTCGCCTCCGGGAAGAACGCCATGTCTGAAAATACCAGCGGCAGCGACAACACCGCGATTGGGCAAGGCGCGCTGCAAGTCAGCACGACTGGCGGAAACAACACGGCCTTGGGATTCGTTGCGCTACAAAACAACGCGGCCGGGAACAACAACATCGGCGTTGGTTATCAGGCCGGATTGAATGTGAGCGGCGGCAGCAACAATATAGAAATCGGCAACACGGGCGAGGCCGCGGACGGCGTGGCGGCCGACAGCGGCGTCATTCGCATCGGGACTGCCGGAACACAGACCAGGACGTTTATCGCGGGAATCGAAGAGTCAAAGGTCACTGGAAAGGAAGTCTTCGTTACCACCGGTGGACAACTGGGCGTCAAGGCCTCGGCGGAACGATACAAGACTGCGATTGAACCGATGGACGCACAGACTGAAAAATTGAATCAGCTCAGGCCCGTGTCGTTCCACCTCAAGTCGGATCCGCTGGGCGAGGTCCAATATGGACTCATCGCCGAGGAAGTCGTCAAGATATACCCGGAGCTGGTGACTCACGATGAGAAGGGCCGGGTCGACGGCGTGCGCTATGACGAACTCGCGCCGATGTTGCTCAATGAGATGCAGAAAGAACAGGCAACGGTCGCGGCACAGACTGCGCAAATACGCGATCTAGAGGCCCGGGTCGCTGCTCAAGCAGATCAATTGAAGGGCACCCGGCAACAAATCGCAGAGTTGAATGACCTCAAGGAAGAGCTGCGTTCGGCACTACTCGGGCTGCAGGCGAAGAACCAACTGGTTGCCCGGCGTTGATGTCGGACCACGAGACTCCCGGCGGTCGGCTCAGCCGTGCTCATCCTTCAGCTTCCATGCATCCAGCAGCTTCGGCTGCTGGATGTTCCAGTCGACGACGCCGACCGACTCGGCCCACTGCTAAGCTCTTATTATAGTTTTATGATAAAAACCCGTAATAATGGCGAGCTAGTTCAAGCTTTTGAGCGTCAGTTTCCTCCGGCTTCAAGGAACCCACACGGTCAAGGCTTCAAAGGATCAAGACCAACTGCGCTGGGATGAACAACTCATCCGCAATCACTGGCACTTCGAGTCGCCGCAGTTCAGGCAGGTCGAGCATCCGTCCATCATCACGACGGCGGCCGTGCTGCACTTCGCACACAGCTGCGCTCCCTCGGGAAAATGCGACTTGGAGAATGCGTCCGTCTGCTTGGTGCGCGCCTCGAATTCCGAGCGCTTCTCCTGGACCAGCTTGCGCTGATGCGGATCCAACTCCGGTTTCTTGAGCAGGCCGATGGACTGCAGGTGCCGCTCGATCACGTACCCGAGTTCCGCGATCGTGGAGGGCATGAACTTGCCGCCGGGCTGCCAGTAGCCGCCCTTCGGATCGAACACGGCCTTCAGCTCCTCGACCAGGAACGTCGTGTCGCCGCCCTTGCGGAACACCGCCGAGATGACGCGCGTGAGCGCGACGATCCATTGGAAATGATCGAGGTTCTTGGAGTTGATGAATACTTCGAAAGGACGGCGCTGTTCGTGCGGCGTCCCCTCGTTCAGCACGATGTCGTTGATGGTGACGTACATCGCGTGGTCGGACACGGGCGTCTTGATCTTGTATGTGGAGCCGATCAGCACTTCGGGCCGCTCGAGCTTCTCGTGCATCCAGATGACGTTGTCCTGGACCTTCGGCGCTTCGCTGACCGGCGCCCCCGGAGCGGGCTTGGGCTCCGGCTTCCGTACGCGGTACTTGGCAATCTTCCTGTCGATCTTGATGGGCGGCATGTCAAAACTTCCCGTAGTAGCCTTCTTTCAGGGCGTCGAAGAGATTCGCGGCGGTGTGCATCTCGCCGTCGTACTCGATCTCCTGATCGCCCCGCGCCTCGATTTCCGTCCCGTCCTCGAGCGTGAACACGTAGGTCGTGTTCTTGAGGTCCTCTTCCTTGACCAAAACGCCCTGGAACGCCTCGGGATTGAAGCGGAACGTCGTGCATCCCTTCAAACCCTGTTCGAAGGAATACAGGTAGATGTCCTTGAAGTCCTCGTACTTGTAGTCGGTCGGGACGTTCGCCGTCTTGGAGATCGAGGAATCCACCCACAGCTGCGCCGCCGCCTGAATGTCGACGTGTTCCTTCGGCCCGATGTCGTCGGCGGACACGAAATAGTCGGGCAGCTTCTCGCCCGCGGCCTGCGAATTCGGCATCGCGCGCGGATTGACGAGTTCGCGGTACGCCAGCAGTTCGAAGGAAAACACGTCGACTTTCTCTTTCGACTTCTTGCCCTCGCGGATCACGTTGCGAAAATAGTGATGCGCGAACGAGGGTTCGATGCCGTTCGACGCATTGTTCGCGAGCGACAGGGAAATGGTTCCCGTGGGCGCGATGGACGTGTGGTGTGTGAAGCGGGCGCCCACCTCGGCGAGTTCGTCCACCAGCTCGGGAGCCGCCTCCGCAATCCGCTGCATGTAGCGGCTGTAGCGCGCGTGCAGGACGCGGCCCGCGATCTTGGCACCGACCCGCCAGCCGTCCTTGCCCATCTCGGGGCGCTTGCGCAGCATTTCGCGGGTGATGGTGAATTCTTCGTTCATGATGGGTGCGGGGCCCTTCTCGCGGGCAAGTTCCAGGCCGGCGTCCCAGCCCGCCAGAGCCATTTCGCGCGAGACATTTTGCGTGAAGGCGACGGACTTCTTCGACCCGTACTTCATGCACAGCATGGTGATGGTGGACCCGAGGCCCAGGAAGCCCATCCCGTGGCGGCGCTTGCGCAGGATCTCGTCGCGCTGCGGCGCCAGCGGCAGGCCGTTGACCTCCACGACGTTGTCGAGCATGCGCGTGAAGATCTTGACGACCTTGCGATAGGTCTCCCAGTCGAAGCGGGCGTCCTCGGTGAACGGGTCGACCACGAATTTGCACAGGTTCACCGACCCCAGCAGGCAGGAGCCGTACGGCGGAAGCGGCTGCTCGCCGCAGGGGTTGGTGGCGCGGATGTTTTCCGTCCACCAGTTGTTGTTCATCTCGTTGACGCGGTCGATCAGGATGAAGCCCGGCTCGGCGAAGTCGTAGGTCGAGGTCATGATGAGATCCCAGACGCGCCGTGCCGGCAGGGTCTTGTAGATCTTGCAGGCGACCAGCCCTTCCTCGTTCGAGACGTAGCCGTCCTTGTAGGGCCATTCGCGCCAGACGAACTTGGCCGAATCGCTGAGGTCGGGCTGATCGGCCTCGTACTCCTTGATGGCCAGCGGGAAGGCGAGCTTCCACGTGGCGTCGCTCTGCACCGCGCGCATGAACTCGTCGGTGATGAGCAGGGACAGATTGAACTGGCGCAGGCGGCCGTTCTCGCGCTTGGCGCGGATGAACTCCAGGACGTCGGGATGCCCGATGTCGAAGGTGCCCATCTGCGCGCCGCGCCGGCCGCCGGCGGAGGACACCGTGAAGCACATCTTGTCGTAGATATCCATGAACGACAGGGGCCCCGACGTGTAGGCGCCCGCTCCCGACACGTAGGCTCCGCGCGGCCGCAATGTGGAGAACTCGTAGCCGATGCCGCACCCCGCCTTCAGCGTGAGCCCGGCCTCGTGCACCTTATTGAGGATGTCGTCCATCGAATCGTGGATCGTCCCCGACACCGTGCAGTTGATGGTCGACGTCGCGGGCTTGTGTTCCAGGGCCCCGGCGTTCGACGTGACCCGGCCGGCGGGAATCGCGCCGTGGCGCAGCGCCCAGAGGAACGACTCGTACCACTTGTCCCGCTGCTCCTCCGTCTCCACGTCCGCGAGAGCGCGCGCGACGCGCTTGTACGTATCGTCCATCGACTTGTCGATGGGCGAGCCGTCCTTCGCCGTCAGGCGGTATTTCTTGTCCCAGATGTCCAAGGACGCTTCCTGGAAGGAAATACTGTTCACGTCCTTGGGCTGAATCTTGACCACCGTGTTCATGGGTATGTAAGTAACTCCCTGAGAATTATCGCGCGATCAGAAGACGAAAGTCGGCGGCTCCGACGAAAACAATCGTTGCCGGCTGGTCAGAACTTTGCGGGGACTGTCGCTAGCTTTGGTGACACAACATATTGTGTATGGCGTGAGAGGTTAAGACTGGCGCGCACCAGCGTCAAGAGTTTTTTTCGCAAATTTTTACCCAAAAAACATCTTTAATATCATCTAGTTATAACATTCTCTCGATAAATTCCCTCATTGCACTTCTCGGCGGACGGCGTCAAGAAAATTCATGCTCATCGCAACATCTTGTGTTTGCACACCTTATTCACAATATGTTCCGTTGACTTTGCTTTTGGATGCGCGGCGGAGACGTCGGGGCCCGCGCGACGCGGTTGAAAATTTTCCGGGCGGCCCAATTCTCCGCTGCGGCGCCGGGCCGCGCGGCCCGGCGATTCAATGAGTGTAAGATCGCACCCGAGAGCGGCGTAGGAAGTGCGGCCACGAGAGCGGCTTCACGTTGGCCGCGCCGTCAATATAAAGCCAAAGGGACCGTAGATGAATCTTCGCCACATTCTTGCCGCCGCATCGCTCGCCGCCGCCATCGCTTCGCCCATCGTGCATGCGGCGCTGCCCTCGGCCCCAGTCGCGGATGCTCCGATGCCCTCGCTTGCGCCCATGGTCAAGCGCATCTCGCCCGCGGTGGTCAACATCGCCACGCGCGGGACGGTCAAGGAGAAGCCCGGCCAGCGCAACCCCCTCATGGACGATCCGTTCTTTCGCCGATTCTTCGATGTTCCCCGGGAGCGCCAATTCCAGAGCGCGGGCTCCGGCGTGATCGTGGACGCGAAGAACGGGTACATCGTCACCAACTACCACGTCGTCGAGAACGCGAGCGAAATCACCGTCACCCTGCTCGATGATCGCAGCTTCAGCGCCAAGGTCATCGGCAGCGACGAGGGCGCGGACATCGCCGTCCTGCAGGCGAAGCAGCCGAATCTCGTCCCCATCACGCTGGGAGACTCGGCGCGCCTCGAAGTCGGCGATTATGTCGTCGCCATCGGCAACCCCTTCGGGCTGCAGCACACGGTGACCGCGGGCATCGTCAGCGCGCTCGGCCGCACCGGCATCAATCCCGAGGGCTACGAGGATTTCATCCAGACGGATGCCTCTATCAATCCGGGCAACTCGGGCGGCGCGCTCGTGAATTTGCGGGGCGAGCTGGTCGGGATCAATTCCGCGATCCTCTCGGGAAGCGGCGGCAACATCGGAATCGGCTTCGCCATCCCGGTGAACATGGTCAAGGGCGTGATGGACCAGCTCATCAAGTACGGCCAGGTGAAGCGCGGCATCCTCGGCGTCAGCCTCTACAGTGTGACTCCCGAGATCGCCAAGGAATTCGGATTGACGGACACCACGGGCGCCCTGGTCGCCGCCGTGGCGCAGGGCTCGGCGGCCGAAAAGGCGGGCATCAAGACAGGCGACATCATCACCTCGCTCAACGGCACGCCCATGAAGGGATCGGGCGAATTGCGCAATGCCATCGGCATGCTGCGGGTCGGGGACAAGGTCGAGATCGGCTATCTGCGCGACGGCAAGCCGCAGACGGCAACGGCGGTGATCGCCGAGCGATCCGAATCGGAATCCGCCAACGCGGCGGACATCAACCAGGGCCTCGAGGGCGCGGAACTGGCCGACGCGCCCAACGGCGGCGGCGTGCTGGTGCGCTCGGTGCAGGAGGGCAGCCCCGCTTTCCAGGCCGGCATCAAGGCCAACGACCTGATCATCGGCATCGGCCGGACGCCCGTGACGAGCACCAAGGCGCTGCGCGACGCCGCCAAGGGCGCCACCGTCCTGGTGCTCAATGTGCGCCGCGGATCGCAAATTTTCCTCATCCCGATTCGATGACCCGATGAAGCCACTGTCCATCGTCGTTCTCGGCGGCACGGGATTCCTCGGCACCCGGCTGGTGGTGCGGCTGATCAAGGAAGGTCACGGCGTCACCGTGCTGTCCCGCGACCGGGAGCAGCACAAGCACCTGCTCGTGCTGCCCGGTCTGACCCTGGAGAACTGCGACGTCTACGACGAGGCGCAGCTCTCCGAACGATTCCGCGGCAAGGACGTGGTGGTCAATCTCGTCGGAATTCTGAACGAACGCGGCTTCGACGGCGGCGGTTTCCGGCGCGCCCACACCGAGCTCACGCGGGTGGTGCTTCAGGCCGGCCGTTCCGCCGGCGTCTCGCGCCTGCTGCAGGTGTCCGCCCTCGCGGCGGCGCCCGATGCGCCGAGCTACTACTTGAGGACCAAGGGCGAGGCGGAGAAGCTGGTGCGGGACACCACCGTCTTCGACTGGACCATCTTCCAGCCTTCGGTGATGTTCGGCCCGGGCGATTCGTTCCTGAACCGCTTCGCGAACCTGCTGGCGGCTTGCCCCTGGGTGTTTCCGCTGGCCCGGGCCGATGCGCGCCTCCAGCCCGTGCTCGTGGACGACGTCATCGAGGCCCTGCTGCGGTGCCTGAGAGGCGGCGCGTCGTCCCGGCAAACCTACCAGCTCGGCGGTCCGCAGGTGTTCACGCTGCGGGAGATCGTGCAGTTGGTGGCCAAACTCACGGGACGGCGGCGGTGGATCATCGGGCTGCCGAACTTCCTCGCTCGACTGCAGGCGTTCGCGATGAACTTCGTGCCGGGGCGCCCGTTCTCGAGCGACAACTACCGCTCGCTCACCGTCGACAGCGTCTGCACCGAGGATGGCTTTGCGCGGCTCGGCATCAAGCCGCAGTCCATGCTCGCCTCGGCGCGGCAATACCTGGGCGCCCTGGAGGACAATGCGAAGCTCAGCCGCAACCGGGCAACCGTCGGCCGGGCCAGGGAGCCGGTCTAGACGCCGCCTGCTCCCGCCTCGCGCGCCCGATAAGGCACCGACCTTTTGATTGAGGCCCGGTATCCTCAGGGCAGCGGCGTTTCCAGCCACGAGGGCGCCTTCGGCAGCGGCGGCACATGGTACAGCCGCCATGAGATCAACAACCCGGCGGCCATCAGCGCTCCCACGAAGGCGACGACGCCGTTCCATCCGCCCTCGGCATAGAACAATCCGCCCGCGGCTCCGGCGGCGCTCGACCCCATGTAATAGATGAAGAGGTACGTCGAGGACGCCTGGCCCTTGGCGCCGCCCGCGCGGCGGCCGACCCAGCTGCTGACGATGGAATGGCCCCCGAAGAAGCCGAACGTGATGATGGCGATTCCGGCCACGATCAGACCGACCGGTTTGAGCGCCGTGAACCCTAAGCCGGCGAGCATGGTCACGAACATGGTCCAAAGGACCTTGCGCCGCCCCAATCGGCTGGCAAGATGGCCGATCCACGACGAGCTGAAGATGCCGACCAGGTAGATGCTGAACAGCATGCCCACCGCGGCCTGGCTCAAGCCGTAGGGCGGCGCCATCATCCGGTAGCCGGCGTAGTTGTAGACGGTGACGATCGAGCCCAGCAGCACGAACCCGGCGGCGAACAGCCACGGCAGCGCCGGATCGCGGAACAGCGCGGCGAAGCCCTGCATCGATGAGGCGAGTCGCAGAGGCCGGGCGACGAAGTGCCGGGAAGCGGGCAGTGAGCGGACGAACACGCCGGCCGCAAGGCCGCCGATGACGCCCACCGCCGCGATGCCGGCGCGCCAGCCGAAGTAGCCCGTGAGCACTCCGGCGATGAGACGCCCGCCCAGGCCGCCCGCCGCATTGCCGCCGATGTAGAGCCCCATGCCGAGACCCATCGAATCCGGGTGCATCTCCTCGGTGAGGTAGGCCATGGCCACGGCAGGCACACCGCTGAGCGTGAGGCCCAGCAGCGCCCGCAGGACCAAAAAGGGCGCCCAACCGGGAGCCGCCGCCGACAACAGCACGACCAGAGTGGAACACACCAGCGACACGCTCATGAGGGCCTTGCGCCCCAGCGCGTCCGAGACGGAGCCGGCGAACAGCATGGCGATCGCGATCGTGGCGCTCGGGAGGGACAGCGACAAGGCGCTCTGTGCGGCGCCGACGCCGAACTGCCGGCTGAATTCGGGCATCAGCGGCTGCACGCAGTACAGCAACCCGAAGGTGGCCACGCCGGCCGCGAACAGGCCGAGGTTGGCGCGCCGGAAAGCCGGCGTGCCGTGGCGGATCAGATCTTGCGGCGGACCGGTGCCCGGCGGCTCGTTCACGGCGGACCGCACACCGCGGCGTCGCGGGCCGCCGCATCGAGCTTGGCGAGTTCGAACACCCGCCTGTAGAAGCGCTTCAGGTCGCCGCCCGCGGCCTCGAGTTCGCGTTCGAACCCGGGAACGCAGTCGTAGTACGTCCCGACCGAGGCGAGCTGCGCATTGTTGATGTCCCCCTGGAACCACGCCGCGAACGGGGATTCCCCCCACGGCGCCGTCATGCGCGCATACGCGGCGCGCAGTTCGGCAAACGCGGCGTGCTTTCGATCCCGCATCGCGGGCGCATCGATGCCCGACTCGTACAGGGCCTTGAGCTCGGCGCGCGTCCGGCGCAGGAGGTCGATGACCTCGAGATAGCGCCGCCGCTGCAGCCGGTGCCTTTCCAGATCCGCCGCGCGCCCCTGCGAGAGCAGCCAGCGCCGCAGGCCCTCCTCCTCGACCGTCGTCGCCAACGCCTCGTTGAACGAAGTGTCACCCGACACGTACAGCATCTGATGGGTGAGCTCGTGAAAGATGATGGCGGCGAGCTCGCCGTCGCTCCACCCCATCATCGTGTTGAGGACCGGGTCGTCGAAGTGGCCGAGGGTGGAATAGGCCGCGACGCCGCCCACGCTCACGTCGAACCCCCGCTCCCGCAAGCTGTCCGCGAAGGATCGCGCCTTGCTCTCGCTGAAATATCCGCGGTATGCGACGCACCCCACGATCGGAAAGCACCACTCCCTCGGCTCGACGGAAAACTCGGGTGCCGCCACGACGTTCCAGACCACGTAGGGCCGTCCCACATCCGCGTAGCTGCGGTAGCTGCCGTTGTCGGGAAGTCCCAGCTCGTGGGTCGCGAAGTCGCGAATGGATCGGACCTCCTCGAGCTCGCTGCGCAGCCTCGGCGGGGTGCCCGGCGCGCGCAGCACGCGCTCGATCGGCTGCCGCTTCGACATGATGGACAGCTGCCCCGCGGCGCTGTCCATCAGGTAACAGCCGCTCATCGGCGACGCGGCGAGCCCCAACCCGAGGGCCAGGAGGATCGTCCGGGTGTTGCTGCTACTATTCACCCATGCAAGTGTATCTGGTTGGCGGAGCGGTTCGGGACGCCTTGCTGGGCCTTCCGGTGAAGGAGCGCGACTGGGTCGTCGTCGGCGGCACGCGCCAGGAGCTGCTGGACTTGAATTACCGCGAGGTCGGGCGCGACTTTCCGGTCTTTCTTCATCCCGACACGAAGGAGGAATACGCGCTCGCGCGGCTCGAGCGCAAGGTGGCCCCCGGATACCGCGGCTTTAACGTAGCTTTCGGTCCCGACGTGACGCTGGAGGAGGATCTCGCGCGGCGCGACCTGACCATCAATGCGATGGCGAAGGCCGCCGACGGCTCGCTGATCGATCCCTTCGGAGGGCGTCGGGATCTCGACTCGCGCACCCTGCGCCACGTGTCGGAGGCGTTCGTCGAGGATCCGGTACGCGTGCTGCGCGTGGCGCGCTTTGCCGCGCGCTTCGCGCCGCTCGGATTCAGCGTGGCGCCGGAAACCCTGGGGTTGATGCGCACCCTGGTGTCGCGCCGCGAGGTCGACGCGCTGGTTCCGGAACGCGTGTGGCAGGAATCGGAGAAGGCGCTGCGCGAGCCGGCGGCCAGCGTATTCTTCCGCGTGCTGCGCGACTGCGGCGCGCTGCAGGCCGTGTACCCCGAGATCGATGCGCTGTTCGGCGTGCCGCAGCCGGCCGAGTGGCATCCCGAGATCGACACGGGGATTCATACGCTCATGGTGCTGGACCAGGCCGCTGCGCTGTCCGGCGACACGGCGGTGAGGTTCGCCGCCCTGGTGCACGATCTCGGCAAGGGGTCGACGCCGCGCAGCGAATGGCCGGGCCATCACGGCCACGAGGAACGCAGCGTCGCGCTCATCGAGGCGATGTGCTCGCGGCTGCGGCCGCCCGGCGAGCATCGCGAGCTCGCGCTGCTGGTCGCCCGCTATCACGGCGTCGTACATCGGGCCTTCGAGTTGAAGCCCAAGACCTTGCTGGAGTTCATGGAGCGCGCGGACGCTTTCCGGCGCCCGGAGCGTTTCGCCCAAGTGTTGCTCGCCTGCGAGGCCGATGCCCGCGGCCGGACCGGCATGGAGCACCATCCCTACCCGCAGCGCGGCCACGTCAGCGCGGCCCGCGAGGCCGCCGCAGCGGTCAAGCCGACGGACGAGGATCTGGTATTGCCCGGAGACCAGATCGGCGAACGGCTGCATCAGCGGCGGCTGCGCGCCATCGCGGCTCTCGGCACGCGCCCGGCGCCCGCGGGTCCCTGACGCCCGCCTCTTCAGCGCGGGCGGCTACAGGGAATGCCGCAGGTCCTGCAGCGCAAAACCGGAGAGCGGGCGATTCACGCCGCGCGTCCAGGCCATCGCCTTGAAGCGCTCGCCCATTTCGCCGGGCATCATGAGTTGCCGTGCCTGATTCGCCAGCCGTGCGAATTGTCCCTGGTGATCGCCGGCCAGGGCCCGCATTTCCGCGTCGATGCCGAGTCCGGCGAGGAAGTAGGCTTGGCTCGTGAAGCCGGCCAGGTCGAAGCCCGCCTCCGCGCCGCATTCGGCCAGCGCCGTGAAGTCCACCCACGCGGTGATGTCCTGCAGCCCGGGGTGGACGAAGGGATTTCCGTGAGCACGGTGGCGAAAATGGCATATCAAGGTGCCGTCGCGCCTCTCCGCCAGGTAGTACTGCGGCCGCGGCAGCCCATAGTCGAACCAAAGGACGGCGCCCCGCCGCAAGCCTCGAACGACCGCGCGGGTCCAGGAGGGCAGACGCGGGCAGTATTCGGAGACGTACTGTCCCTCCCAGCCTCCGGCGGCGGCCGCGAGCCGCGCGCACGCACGCCGGAGCGCCGGGCCGGCCGGACGCGCCGCCCAGGTGAAGGCGCCTTTCACCCACGAGACGCCGAGTTCCTCGCAGGCCGGCCCGCGGCACATAAAGCGGGAGACCGGCAGCGCATCCAGCACCTCGTTCGCGACGATCACGCCGTCAAAGGACGCGGGCGGGGCGTCCACCCACTCGAGGCGCGGCAGCAGATGCGGGACGCGGTCGGCGAGCAGCTGCCGCTGGCGCTCGCGCAAATCCGCGCTCACGTCCAGAATGAGGTACCGCTCCGGCAGCCGGTCGAGAGTCTCGAGCCGGGTCAGGATGTCCACGGCCAGGCGGCCGCTTCCGGCGCCGAGCTCGAGGATCGATCCCGCCCCCCCATCGCCCTGAATCTCGGCGCATTGCTTTGCCACGCAGGCGCCGAACAAGGGCGAGACCTCCGGCGCGGTGATGAAATCCCCGCCGCGGCCCAGCTTGCGGCTCCCGGCGCTGTAGTAACCCAACCCGGGTGCATACAGCGCAAGATCCATGTAACGCTCGAAGCTGATCCAGCCCCCGGCGCCCGCGATCTGCTCGGCGATTACCGCGCGGACCCGCTCGGTGTGCTGCATTTGCGCGGGATCGAGGTCAGCCGCCGGCTGCACGAGTACACCCCTGCGGAACATTCCGGTATCGTTCTCCCGCATGACGGACGAGCAATTTTCCCTTCCCCTCGCCGGGCGCGCCGTGCTGGTGTCCGGCGGCGCGCGGCGCGTGGGCGCGGAAATCGTGCGCTCGCTGCACGCTTGCGGGGCGAATGTGCTGGTTCACTATCGCAGCTCCGCCGTCGACGCCCGAACCCTGGTCGACGAGCTCAACGCACGCCGCGCCGGGTCCGCCGCCGCGCAAGGCGCGGATCTGCTCGAGGCCGGGGCCTCCGAGGTACTGGTCGCGGCCGCGCTGCGCGAATTCGGGCGGCTCGACGTTCTGGTCAACAGCGCGTCCACCTTCTATCCGACCCCGGTGGGCCACATCACGGAGGCCCATTGGGACGACCTGATGGGCAGCAATCTGAAGGCGCCGCTGTTCCTGTCGCAGGCGGCCGCACCGAGCCTTCGGGCGCAGCTCGGGCTGATCATCAACATCGTCGACATCCATGCGCTCCGTCCGCTCAAGGGCTATCCGCTGTACAGCATAGCCAAGGCCGGACTCGCCATGCTGACGAGATCGTTGGCGCGCGAGCTGGGGCCGCAGATACGCGTCAACGGCATCGCGCCGGGCCCCGTACTCTGGCCCGAGCAGGGGCTGGAGGAGGCCTTGAAGCGCAAGATCGTCGGCAAGACCGCGCTCAAGCGCCACGGCACACCCCAGGACATCGCCCGCACGGCAGTATTCCTCGCCACGCAAGCCCCCTACATCACGGGGCAGATCATCGCCGTGGACGGCGGACGCAGCATTTGATCTACACGGGGGCGGGTCCCCGGATCATTTCCCGCGCCCGCTCGATGTCCCGCGACAAGGGGCGATCGTCTCGATAGTGCGGGATTTGGCCGCGCAGCCAGCGGTGCACGACGTCGGTGTTGGGCGCACGCCTGCCGCCGTCCTGCAGATCGTAGGCCTGCACCGCCGCCAGGAGCTCGATGCTCAAGATGTACTCGGCATTGTCGAGAACCTTGAGCCATTTGATCGCCGCGGGTGTCGCATGGCAGAGGTGATCCTCCTGCAGGCCGGAGGTCACACCGCCGTCCAAGCTGGCCGGCGCGGCCAGGCGGCGGTTGTCCGCAACCAGCGACGCCGCCGTGTATTGCGCGATCATGAACCCGGACCCGGCGCCGGCGTCGGACGCCAGGAACGCCGGCAGGCCGCTGACCAGCGGATTGACCAGCCGGTCGATGCGCCGCTCCGACATGGCGGCGACCTCCGCCACGGCGATGCACAGCGAATCGGCGGCCAGGCCGATCGCCGCGCCGACCGCGTTTGCCTGCGACAACGCGCGCGGCTCCTCGGGGGTTCCCGCGACCAGCGGATTGTCGGTGGCCGCCGCAAGCTCCGTATCCACCACGTGCTCGACGCGGCCGAACATCTCGCGCGCGGCCCCATGCACGTGCGGGATGGCGCGCAGGCTCAACGGATCCTGCGTGCGCCGGCCGGCGCAGGCCTCCAGGATGGCGCTGCCGGCCAACAGCAAGCGCAGCCGCTCGCCGACCTGCGCTGTGGCCACGGAGGCGCGCAGAGCCAGCCCCTCCGGCTTAAAGGCGGCGATCTGTCCGTGCAGGTTTTCGAAGGTCATGGCGGCGGCGACGTCGGCCCAATTCAAGAGACGCTCCGTTCGGAGCAGGGACAGCGCCGCCAACCCGGCGACGCAAGGCGTGCCGTTGACGAGACTGAGGCCCTCCTTGGCCTCGAGCACGAGAGGCCGCGCCCCCACGGCGTGCAGCGCCTCGAGACCGCTCAGGCGCAGAGCTCCCTGCAGCGCGTGTCCCTCGCCGAGCAGCAGCAGCGAGACATGCGCCATATGGGACAGATAGCCCACGGAGCCTGCCGAGGGCACTTCGGGAATGACGTCGTGCTTCAGGAACTCGAGCAGCCGCTCGACCACGTCCAAGCGCACGCCCGAGAAACCTTGCGCGAAGTTGTTCACGGCCGCCGCCATGATCGCGCGGGTCTCGCAGCGTCCGAGCGGAGGGCCGACGCCGACCGCGTGACTCATGATGATATTGCGGGAAAGCTGCCGCAGCTGCGAGGGCTCGACGACCACGTCGCACAGCGCGCCAACCCCGGTGTTCACCCCGTAGGCGCGGATTCCCCGATCGACGATGGCGTCCACCAGATCCCGCGCGGCGCGCAGCCGCTCGGCGGCGGCGGCGGACAGGGACAACGGCGTCCCCTCCGCGACGGCCGCCACCTGGCGCCACGAGAGCGCCGCATCGCGCACGATGTCGCCGGCCGGATTGGGCGCCTTCAAGGCGTGCCGCGCAGCTTGCGCCATTCATCGAGCTGGGTTCGATCGCGCTGCAGGGAGATCCCCACGTCGCGCGAACCGCGCACCGCACCCGGCTTCGAAAGCACGATGCTCACCCAAGGAACCGCGAATTCCTCGAGAATCAGCATGGTCACGTGCTCGGCCAGCGACTCCACGAGGTGAAACTGCGAGGCCTCGACGAAGGCCAGTACGCGCTTCGCCACCCGCTTGTAATTCACCGTGTCCGCAATCGCATCGGAGAGCGCCGCCTTTCGGACGTCCAGCGCGAGTTCCAGGTCGATGAGCACGGTCTGCTTGACCTGCCGCTCCCAATCGTAGATCCCTATGATGGCCTCGGTCTTGAGCGCACGAATGAAAATCTTGTCCATCGTTTTTGCCTTCATGCCCCCTTGGGGTCAGTCTCATCGAGCGCCCAATGCGCCCGCGCCCAGGACGAAGGGCCCGCATCCGCGCCTCCTTCGCTCCAAGTGCCCTCGAGCCGCAGGCATCCGGCCAGCGCAATCATCGCGCCGTTGTCGGTGCAAAATTCGGGGCGCGGAAAATACAGTTCCGCGCCGCAATCGACCGCTACTCCCCCTAAGCGCTCGCGCAGCTTCCGGTTGGCGCCGACTCCGCCGGCCACCACCAGGCGCCGATGGCCGGTGGCCCGCAGCGCCCGGCGGGATTTCTCGACGAGCGTATCGACCACCGCGTCCTGGAAAGCGCGCGCGACATCGGCCCTCGTTTGATCGTCCAGCACGCGGCCCCGCAAGGCTACTAGGGCCGCCGTCTTCAAGCCACTGAAACTGAATTCGAGGCCGGGCCGGTCGAGCATCGGACGGGGGAATTCGAAGCGCCCGCCGCGCCCCGCCTCGGCCAGCCGAGCCAGCGCCGCGCCCCCGGGGTAGGGCAGTCCCAGCATCTTGGCGGTCTTGTCGAACGCCTCGCCCGCGGCATCGTCCAGGGTTTCGCTCAGCACGCGATAGCGGCCGAGCCCGCCCACGTCGACCAGCTGGGTGTGGCCGCCCGAGACCAGCAGTGCGAGGTAGGGAAATGCCGGGGCATGGGGTTCCAGGAGCGGCGCCAGAAGATGCCCCTCCAAATGGTGGATGCCCAGGACGGGCTTGCCCCAGGCGTAGGCGAGGCTCCGCGCGAAGCCCGCCCCCACCAGCAGCGCACCGATCAGCCCCGGTCCGCGGGTGTATGCCACCGCGTCGATTGCCGCCCGATCCGAGGCGGCCTCGGCCAGCGCCTCCCGGACCAGCGGCAGGAGCCGGCGGACGTGGTCCCGGGAGGCGAGCTCCGGCACCACCCCGCCATAGGCTTGGTGCATGGCCACCTGGCTGTAGAGGCGGTGCGACAGCAATCCCCGTTCCCGGTCGAACACGGCAACGGCCGTTTCGTCGCAGGAGCTCTCGATTCCGATGACCCGCATAAATCCTTGTAAAATTGCCCTAATATGGCCCTGGCTGACCGCCCCCGGGCGCGACCTTTGCCTTTTACGGGGCCGCACTTTAGAATGCGCCCCCCTGTCGCCGAATACCGGCGGCTCCTGGCCTGTCATTTGAGGTTTGAATGCCCAGCGTTCGTGTTCGCGAGAACGAGTATTTCGATGCCGCCCTGCGTCGTTTCAAGCGTGCCTGTGAAAAAGCGGGCGTCCTCACCGAGCTTCGGCGACGTGAATTCTACGAGAAACCGACCCAGGAGCGTAAGCGAAAGAAGGCTGCCGCGGTGAAACGCCATCTGAAGCGCCTCTCGCGCGAGAACATGCGCGGTTCGGGCGGGGGTGCTCCGGCCAGCGCCCCGGCGGCGGCGGCGTCCCGCCCCTATTGATCCGACTCGTTGGGACCTCCCGTGTCCGCGCCCATGAGCCTCAAGGACCGAATCACCGACGACATGAAGGCGGCGATGCGCTCCGGCGAGAAGGAGCGGCTCGGCATCATCCGCATGATCACGGCGGCGATCAAGCAGCGCGAGGTGGACGAACGCATCACGCTCAATGACGCCCAGGTGCTCTCGGTGCTGGAAAAGATGATCAAGCAGCGCAACGAATCTCTGACGCAATTTCAGGCAGGCAACCGTCCCGACCTGGTCGCCAAGGAAGCCGCGGAGATCGACCTGCTGCAGGGCTACATGCCCTCGCGGCTGGGCGAGGCGGAATTGGATGCGCTGATCGGCGATGCCATCTCGTCCACCGGCGCTGCCAGCATCAAGGACATGGGCAAGGTCATGAACATCATCAAAACCGCGGCGCAGGGCCGCGCCGACATGGCCGCGGTGGGCGCGAAGATCAAAGCCAAGCTCGGCGGTTGACCGACCGGGCGATGTCCGGCCGCATCCCAGATTCCTTTCTCGACGAGCTCGTCGCTCGCTCCGACATCGTAGAGGTCATCAGCGCCCGCGTGCCCCTGAAGAAGGCGGGGCGCGAATACAAGGCCTGCTGCCCCTTCCACAACGAGAAATCCCCTTCGTTCTGGGTGAGCCCGGACAAGCAGTTCTATCACTGCTTCGGCTGCGGCGCCCACGGCACCGTGATCGGCTTTCTGATGCAGTACGAGAAGATGGAATTTCTGGATGCCGTGGCGGATCTCGCGCAGCGCGCCGGCCTCGAGATGCCGCGCTCGGCACGGGAGGCGCGCGATCCCGGCGGCATCGATCTGCACGACCTCATGGCGCGCGTCTCGAGATTCTTCGAGCAGAATCTCGCCGACAACCCGCGGGCGCGGGCGTACGTCGAAACCCGCGGCGTCGATGCGAAGACCAGCACCCAGTTCGCGCTGGGGTACGCGCCCGATTCGTGGGATGCGCTCATCAAGCGCTTCGGGTCCGACGAGGAGGAGCGGCGGCGGCTCCTTCAGGTGGGGCTCGTGGTGGAGCGCGAGGCGCGGGCGGGCGATCGTGCGCCCGGGTACTACGACCGGTTCCGGGACCGGCTCATGTTCCCCATCCGCGATTCGCGCGGGCGCGTCATCGGATTCGGCGGACGGGTCATCGATCAAGGGGAACCCAAGTACCTGAATTCGCCGGAGACGCCGCTGTTCCACAAGGGCCGCGAACTGTACGGCTTGTTCGAAGCACGCCAGGCGCGATCGGACCTGAAACGCCTGGTGATCGTCGAGGGCTACATGGACGTGGTGCGGTTGCACCAGGCCGGGATCACCCACGCGGTCGCCACCCTGGGGACGGCGACCACGCAGGAGCATCTCGGCAAGATTTTCCGCCTGACCAGCGAAGTGGTGTTCTGCTTCGACGGGGACCGCGCCGGACGCCAGGCTGCGTGGCGCGCGCTCGAGAACTCGCTGCCGCAGGCTCTCGACGGCCGCGCGCTCAAATTCATGTTTCTTCCCGAGGGACACGATCCGGACACGCTCGTGGGCGCGGAGGGCGCCGCGGGCTTCGACCATCGGCTGAAGGACGCGCTGCCGCTGTCCGAGTACCTGGTGCAGCACCTGTGCGCCGAGGTCGACCTGGATCACGTCGACGGGCGCGCCAAGCTCAAGGCGCTGGCCATGCCCCTGTTCGCCCGCCTGCCCGAGGGCATTTACCGGGAAATGCTCGCCGAGCAGCTTGCGGCCCGTGTCGGCATGCCGGCGGCCACGCTGAAGAGGGCGTTCACGGCGGGCGGCGGCGACAAGGCAGCGCGGCGATCAGGCGCGCCCACGGAGCCCGGGGACGGGCAACAGGGTCGTACTGAATCGCAACCCGGCCCCTCCGGACGCTCGCGGACGCGGGCCTCGGCCGGCCGCGGCAGTCTATTGAGCCAGGCCATCACTCGCGTGCTGCAGCACCCCGGCGCGGCCCGCCTGGTCAAGGACACCGAGGCCCTCGACCGCCTGGAGCAGCCCGGAGTGCGCGTATTGAAGGAATTGCTGGATCAGGCCACGGCCATGGACCATCCGACGACCGCCATGCTGCTGGAACGCTGGCGGTCCCGGCCCGAATATTCCCGCCTGGGCGAGCTCGCCCTCTCCGAATCCATGGTCGTCGAGGAGGCCGGGGCAGCTAAAGAGTTGCAGATGGCGGTCGAAAAACTCCTAGAGGAGTATGGGCCCGCCCGAAGGATGGACGAATTGCTGCGAAAAGCTCAAGAATTAGGCTTGAATTACGACGAAAAGACGGAATTAAGCCTGCTTCTGAAGGCCAAAGGGCGCCCCCGGGCGCCCCTGTAACCTCTCAAGGAAGCAATTAGTGGCCTCGCATGGTGGCCAATCGTATACTTGCCGGCTACGCGTTAATCTTCCTTACCACCGAGGCGTCCATCTTGACCAAAAAAGCGCCAGCAGGCACCGCGACTCAAATCGCGGACGAGCGTCAATCACAGCTCAAACTCTTGATCGCTCGTGGCAAGGAACAGGGTTATCTCACCTACGCGGAGGTCAACGACCACCTCCCCAGCGAGATCGTCGATCCCGAGCAGATCGAAGACATCGTCAACATGATCAACGACATGGGCATCCCGGTATACGAGAAGGCGCCGGATGCCGAGTCGCTGCTGCTGACGGACGTCACCGCCGCACCCGATGAGGAAGCCGTCGAGGAAGCCACGGCGGCGCTCGCGAATCTCGACGCGGAGTTCGGCCGCACCACCGATCCCGTGCGCATGTACATGCGCGAAATGGGCACGGTCGAGCTGCTGACGCGCGAGGGCGAAATTCGCATCGCCAAGCGCATCGAGGAAGGCCTGGAGGCGGTGAAGATCGCTCTCGGCAGCTACCCCGGCACGTACGATCTGCTGCTGCGGCAATACGAGACCGTCAAGGCCGGCCAGATGCGCCTGGTCGACGTGATCGTCGGATTCGTCGACCCGAACGCGCCCGATGAGATCGCCCAGCCGCAGAACCCGAAGATGATGGCGCTCGACCGCGAGGAAGCGGCGAACGACGAGGACGAGTCCGACGGCGACGAAGAGGAAGAGGCGATCGACACCGGCCCCGATCCGGAGGAGGCCGCGCGGCGCTTCAACTCCATCGCCAAGGTTCATCATCAGTTCGTGGCCGCCCTCGATAAGCTCGGCTCCAAGGACCCGAAGACGCAGAAGATCCGCAAGAAGATCTGCGGCGAGCTGATGGAACTGAAGCTCAGCCCGAAGATGTTCGATCAGCTGATCGACAACCTGCGCCAGCACGTGACCGAGGTCCGTCTCCTCGAGAAGGAGATCATGTTCCTATGCATCAAGCAGGCCGGGATGCCGCGCAAGGATTTCATCTCCACGTTCCCGAAGAACGAGACCAGCACGCGCTGGCTCGACAAGCACATCAAGGCGAAGAAGCGCTATTCCGCTCCGCTCCACAAGTTCAAGGACGAGATCGAGCGGCGGCAGAACAAGCTCAAGGATCTCGAGGGCCTGTTCCACGTCCTGATCAGCGAAATCAAGGAGATCAACCGCGAAGTGTCGATCGGCGAAGCCAAGGCGCGCCGCGCGAAGAAGGAGATGGTCGAGGCCAACCTGCGCCTCGTGATCTCGATCGCCAAGAAGTACACGAACCGCGGGCTGCAGTTCCTCGACCTGATCCAGGAGGGGAACATCGGCCTGATGAAGGCCGTCGACAAATTCGAATACCGCCGCGGCTACAAGTTCTCGACCTATGCGACCTGGTGGATCCGCCAGGCGATCACGCGCTCGATCGCGGACCAGGCGCGCACGATCCGCATTCCCGTGCACATGATCGAAACCATCAACAAGCTGAACCGCATTTCGCGTCAGATGCTCCAGGAAATGGGCCGCGAGCCCACGCCGGAAGAATTGGCGGTGCGGATGGAGATGCCCGAGGACAAGGTCCGCAAGGTCTTGAAGATCGCGAAGGAACCCATCTCGATGGAGACCCCGATCGGGGACGACGAGGATTCGCATCTCGGGGACTTCATCGAGGACACCTCGGTGTCCTCGCCGATCGATTCGGCGACCACCGAGTCCCTGCGCGAGACCACCCATTCCGTGCTGGCGCAGCTCACGCCGCGCGAGGCGAAGGTGCTGCGCATGCGGTTCGGCATCGACATGAACACGGACCACACGCTCGAGGAAGTCGGCAAGCAGTTCGACGTGACCCGGGAACGGATCCGTCAGATCGAGGCCAAGGCGCTGCGCAAGCTCCGCCACCCGAGCCGCAGCGAACAGCTGCGCAGCTTCCTGATGGACGACTGATCGAAGCAGCCTCAGGCCGGCCCTGAGCCGAACAAGTTCAACTCAGGGCCGTCCGGGGTCAGCCGGACCCTCTTTTCGAAGACCAGGCCGATCTTCTCGACCACTGCGATCGACCCCAGGTTGTCCCGGTCGGTGATCGCGACGATTCTCCGGAGTCCGAGCCTCTGCCGGCCGTCGGCCAGCACCGCGGCCGCCGACTCCGAGGCATAGCCCTTCGACCAGTGCGATTCGAGAAAGGCGAAGCCGACGTCCACGTCGGCGAGCGTGTCGCGCTTCAACAATCCGCAGATGCCGATCGGGGTCCCGCCCTCGCGCAAGGCGGCAAGATACAGTCCGAACCCGTGGCGGCGGTAGCTCTCCACGGGGCCCTTCAGGATGTAGTCGCGCGCGTCTGGCAGCGTTCGCACGCCCTTGTCGCCGATGAAGCGCAGGAACCCGGGCTCATTGAGCAACTGCAGGATGAACGGGGCGTCCTGGACGCCGAGCTCGCGCAGGTCGAGCCGCGCGCTTGCGATGACGATCGATGGAACCCTGGCCAAGCGCGATTCTCTCCCGCATCAAGGACACGCACGCCGCCACCTTAAATGTTCCGCGGAGCGCCTGCCACTCTGCACTACAAAGTGCCTGTCCGGCACGCACCTGATATCATGCCCGGGACATTCCCCGCGGCCGACCCGACCATCCATGAATTCAGCCGATATCGTGGCCTCCCCCGGCCACAGAGCGAAGACCGGAACGTTGACCGCCTGCCTCCTGGCAGCCCTCGGCTTCGCCGCGGCGGCGGATCGCGCGGCGGCCGACGGGGTGACCGCCTATCTGCCCCTGAACCTCGAGCCCGAGGTCGAGCGGCAGATCGAACGGGTGCTCATCCTGGCGCAGGAGCCGATCCTGAAGCGGCCCATCGCGATCAACCTGGTTCAGCTCGCGCTCCCGGCCGCCTGCAAACGCGACCACGCGCTGTGCGTGAAGGTGTCGAAATACCTGGAGCGCTACTCTCGCGACTACGCGATGACGCACGCCAGTGCGACGGGATCGACCTCGAGCGGCGCGGACGTCGTCCTGCCGAATCAGCATGGCCTCACGACGGCGAGCGACTGGGAGGTCTCCGCCCGGGGGTTCGTCCAACCCAGCGATTATCTGCTGGCGAGCGCCGGGGTGATTGCCTATTCCGGCCGCACGATCCCCACCGGTTCCGTGATCAGCGCCGGTTTCAACTGGGCGCAGCTCGACATCGGTTATCGCGACCATTGGTTTTCGCCGGCCACCGACAGCACGTTTCTGATCGGCACCGAATCGCCCACCATGCCGTCGGTGACGCTGTCGAATTACGAGCCCCTCAGCCGGCTCGGATTTCAGTACGAATTCTTTCTGGCTCGGATGTCGGAACAAGACCGGATCGCCTACGAAGGCCAGGGCACGGCGCCCGTACGCGCCGGGAATCCGAAGCTCTTCGGCGCTCAATTCTCGATCGAACCGTTCACCGGCTGGTCGGTCGGGGTCAACCGCCAACTGCAGTACGGCGGCGCCGGGCTGCCCGATTCGCTGCACTTCTTGGCAAGCGATTTTTTCCAGCCGTCGGGCAAGAACCAGACCTTGGGCAAGCAACAAGCCTCCTACGACACCCGTTTCATTTTCCCGGGGACCACGCCGTTCGCCGTCTACGCGCAATATGCGGGCCAGAACACGCTGGACGGGGGCAGCTACCTGCTCGGCCAGTCCGGCATGACCTTCGGCATCGACTTCCCCAGGATATGGAGTGCCTTCGACCTGACATTCGAGGTCTCGGAGTGGCAGAACAATTGGTATGCCAGCAACGGGGTCTTCCTGTCGGGCATGACCGACGACGGGCTCGCCACGGGTCAATGGGGCGCGGACCAGCGCTTGTTCGGCGATCCCGTGGGCGCCCGCAGCGAGATGCTGCGCATCGGCTGGGAGCCCGGGTTCGGCGGCTATCTGGAGGAGCGCGTGCGCTACCTGGTGAACCAGATCTATGGGGAATATCCCTACCGGCATTTCATCGAGGCGAGCGTTGATTATTCCCATCCCTGGAAGGACCTTAACGTCGGGGGCGAGGTGCTCGCCGGCCGCGACGTGTTCGGCAAGCCGTTTTCGCGGCTGTCGGCGTTCGTGCGCTACGGCGGCGATGCGCACACGCGCGATTACGAGAGCGTGGACGACTCGAACAGTTCCGCCGAGCCGGGCGGCGCCGCCGGAGAGGAGGCCAAAGGAGAGCTTTTCGTCGATGCGGGCGTCAATGCAAACCGGGTCCGCGTGGATCTCGAAAAAGGCTATCCGATCACCACCTCGAATCTGATGGTCGATCCCCACTTCGCCGTCGGCGCCCGGCGCGCCGTCAACGATACGTCCGATTGGGGCGTCCGTCTGGAACTCGACGAGGTCGACGGGCATTCGCTGATCGGGGCCCGGCCTATCGACTACCGGCATCTATACGGGGACACCTTTGCACTCGGCTTGTTCGCGGGAGTCGACCGGTACAACCTCGCGACCCCGGCCTACTCGCTCTACGGTGGAGTCGGCGGCCAATGGCGGAACATTCTGCCCAAGTGGGACCTCGGGTTGGACTTTCGCTACGGGCAGAACATCTCCCGCGACCACCTGCTACCCTCGGATATCCACGGCATCCGGCCCGACAGCTTTTACAAGATCGAAAGCATCGTCGCGTACATCTCCCGCCGGTTCTGAAACCCGCCCCTGCCGCCGGCCGCCGTGCGTCGGGACCACGCTCGCCACGGAGCCGGTCTCGCTGGCACGCGCGGCGCGTTTGGGCCTATATTGCGGCTCTGCAGGAGCGAATTCACCCTTAGGAGTGCGCATCGTGAGCTTATTCGGACACGGAAACGATCTTAATCGTCAGTTCATCGCGCGGCCCGACGCGGCCAAGGAGGACATCCTCTTCAAGTGGCCCGACTTGACGATTCGCAAGTTCACTCAAGTGACGGTGCAGCCGGACGAAACCGCCCTGTTCATCAAGGAAGGCAAAGTGGCGGGCACCCTGCCGCAGGGACGATCCACCCTCGACGGTGCGCTGATCCCGTTTCTGGGCGACATCGTGGACTGGGCCAGCGGCGGCAACATGTACCGCGCGGAGCTGTACTTCGTCGGCACCCGCGAGTTCGTGAGTCTGCCGTTCGGCGGACCCGTGGACAACATCGAGGACCCGGAGACCGGCCTGGCCGTGGGACTGCGGGTGTACGGCGAATACGCGCTCGTGGTCAGCGATCCGGCCGCGATGATCTTGAAGCTCGTCGGTACGCGGCAGGCCTCCAACGACCTCATTACCGACTGGGCGCGCGAACAGATTCTCAAGATGCTTCGGACCAGCGTGGTGCGCAAGCTGACCACCGAGAAATGGCCGGTTCTTGGGATAGCGGCGCGCACGGGCGACATCGAGGCGGCCCTGATCGCCGATGTCGAGGCCCCCTTGGCGCCCTACGGCGTCAAGATCACCCGGCTCGGCAACGTCACCATCAGCCTCAAGCCCGAAGACGAGCAGACCCTCAAGGGGCTGCGTAAGGACGCCGCGTATACCCGGCTGGCCGGCGGCTTTCGCGAGTACGGTGTCGGTGCCGCGTTGAAGGGCATTGGGGAAGGCGCCGCCGCCGGCGGCGGCGGCGGAGTCGCCGCTCTCGGCGTCGGCATGGGTCTCGGCGGGATGGTGGCCGGCTTGGGCGCGATCAACCCGGCGGGGCCGAATCCCGGCGCAGGGCTGGGTCCGGGCCCGGCGCCGGGGTCGGGTCCGGCGGCCGGCGGCGCGGGCGGCGTCACCTGCGCCGGCTGCCACGCACCGAACGATCCCGGGGCGAAATTCTGTTCCAGCTGCGGCGCCGCCATGACCCAGCCTAAGGCGGCCCACTGCACACAGTGCGGCACTGCCGCGGCGCCGGGAGCGAAGTTCTGCGGCAATTGCGGAGCCGCGCTCAGTTGAGCACGCCGTCTCTGCCGCGTCGCACGGCACGAGCCGCCGCGGTCGCACTCGGCGCGCTCGGCGTCGCCGCCGCCTTCGGCCGCGCCGGCGGCGGCGGCCATGCGGGATCCACGGTCTCGAGCGGCGGCCAATCGTCGAACATCTCGTTCGGCGGCGGGGGCGGCGGCAATTCGCTGGGCGGATTCATCGCGCTCATCGTCATTGCGTTCCTCGTCTGGTATTTCCTGCGCCGCTTCCGATCCAACGGGCCGGCGAACAACCTCGGCGGCGCCGGCGGGCAGGCCTCGCAGGCGGTGCTTTCCGCCGTCGGGGCGGCGCTCGGCGCCACTGCGCTGGCGCGGACGGGATCGGGCCCCATGGGCTCGGCGGCTCTCGCCGGGAGACCGGCGCTGCCGCCGGCCATCGACGCGATCCGTGCCCTGGACCCGGGTTTCGAACTGGAAACCTTCCTGCAGCGCGCCGAGATGACCTTCTTCCTGGTCAAGCGCGGGATGCAGAGGAACGACGCGGCGGCCGTGCGGCCTTACCTGAACGATGCCGTGTTCGGCGCGGTGTCCGGCTACATCGGCCAGATGAAGGGGCAGCATCGGCATGCCTTGTACGAAAGCCTGAACGTCCGGGCGGTGCACCTCGAGAGCGCGGCTTGCGATGCCGGAGGCCAGGCGATTCAGGTGCATTTCGATCTCGTCTATCGTCTGAAAAACCTCGACGATGCAAATCGTGTCGTCTCGGACGAAGGCACTGACGCCCGGCACGCCGAGCGCTGGACGTTCACCCGGGCGGCTGCGGCGCGCACGCCCGTCAACGGCGACGTGACGGCGTCGAAATGCCCTGCCTGTGGGGCGGAACTGCGCCTGAATCTCGATGGCAGCTGCGCCCATTGCCGCGCCAGCGTCACCAACGGGACCGTCGATTGGGTGGTGGCCGACGTACGGCCCGCGACTTTCGCCGGCTACTCGAGCGAATCGCAGTTGGCGGTGGCCTCGACGGACGTGCCGACCGGCATTGCGACCTTGAGCGCGGCGGACCCCGCGTTTTCGGTGGGCGCCTTCTCGGGCCGGGTGAAGCAGGCGTTTCTTTCGCTGCAGGACGCCTGGTGCAAGCAGAATCTGGATGCAGGCCGCGCCTTCTTGAGCCCCGGCGCTTACTTTTCGTGGAGCGCGCAGCTCGAAGCCATGGCGGCCGAGGGCCGGCGCAACGTCATGGAGAACGTGGAAGTTCGCGGCGTCGACATCATCCAGGTCGTGCATGGGCGCGTATTCGACGATCTCACCGTCAGGGTCGCGGCGGTGGCGGCAGACTTCGAAGTCGACAAGGACAATAGGATCGTGTTCGGCGACCGCTCGGTTCGGCCGTTTTCCGAGGATTGGACCTTTCAGCGGTCGGTGGGGGTGGCGACCACCAATAAGCCCGGCACCCTTGAAAGCACCTGCCCCAGTTGCGGCGCCCCGGTGGCGCTCACCCAGATCGGCGAATGCCGCTATTGCAAGGCGGCCGTGACCAGCGGGAAATTCGACTGGGTGGTCTCGAGAATCGACCAGGATGACGCCGACTCGAACGGCAACTCGCAGGACAACCCGGCTGCCGACATCGCCCTGCAGGTGGGCGGGGCGCTCGTCGGGGGGCTGCTCGGCAGCATCCTGTCCGGCCGCTCCTCCGACGACTGAGCCGGGTTCCCGGATTATGTCAAGCGCTCGAAGTTTGACGCGAGCCTCAGACTGCGAGGATCCCCTGCACTATCCTTAAAGGAATCCTCGATTCGGTCGATAGAACTGCATCGCGGTAAATGGGCGAGTGAGCGCGATGCGAGATGTGAGCCAGACCGTGGGTCGCCGCCCGGTCGCCAGACAATAGACGCCATGGACAAACAACTAGAAACGCGGCTCAAGCTATTGGTGAGTTTCCCGAGTCCACCGGGGGTGGCGCAGCAGATCATTCTGCTCGCCAACGACCCCAACGTGCAGATCTCCGCCGTCGCGCAAACCATTTCGAGCGATCCCGGCCTCGCCGCCAAGGTCCTGCGGATCGCCAATTCCGCGCTGTATGCGCGGCGCCGCCGCAGCGACAACCTGCGGCAGGCGCTCACCGCCTTGGGATTGGGGGCGGTCACGACCCTGGCCTTGGGGTTCTCCATCGCTCCGTTCTTCCGCAAAGGCGAAGCCACGGGGCTGGATTACAACCGCTGCTGGCGGCGGGCCCTGATGGGCGCACTGGCGGCTCGCACACTCGGCGAACGCATCCGCATCGACCGCACCGAAGACCTCTTCCTGGCCGGCCTGATGCAGGATCTGGGCATGCTGGCGCTCGATCGGGCCAAGCTCGGCTTCTATGCCGCCATGCCCATCGGCTCGACGCACGACGAAGCCTGCAAGTACGAAATCGAACGCCTGGGCGCTGACCACGCCGTCGTCGGCAGCTGGCTGCTCAAGGAATGGCGGTTGCCGGACCTCATCTGCTCGTCGATCGCCGCGAGCCATGCGCCGGAAACCGCGGACGGCGCCACCGAATCGGGGCGCTTCACGCGCTGCCTCGGCATGGCCGGCGCCATCGCCGATTTCTTCTTGTCCGACCACCGCGATCACGGCATGGCGCCGTTGGAGGCCATGGCGAAGACGCTGCTCGGGCTCGACGCGGTGGAGACCAGTACGGTCATCGCGACCATCGTCGACCTGCTGCCGGACGTCGAGAAGCTGTTCGACACCCAGTTGATGGACACCGCCGATATGCAATCGCTGGTGGACCAGGCGCGCGAACTCCTCACCCTGCGCAGCCTCGAATCGCTGGAGAAGGTGACGGACTTGGAGGCCAAGGCCTCGGAACTCGAACAGCGCACCGAGATCCTGCAGGACCAATCCCGGCAGGATGCTCTGACGCGGGTCTACAACCGCGGCCACCTCGAGAAGGTGCTTGCCGAGGAATTCGCGGCCGCGCTCGCGAACGCCACGCCCCTCAGCGTGATCTTCATTGATTTGGATCACTTCAAGAATATCAACGACACCTACGGTCATGCGGCCGGCGACGATGTGCTGCGCGCCACCGCCCAGGCCCTGTTGCGCACGGTGCGCAGCGGGGACCACGTGGCCCGGTACGGAGGCGAGGAATTCGTCATCGTGCTGCCGGGGCTGGAGGTGGATGCCGGCCGCGCGCTGTGCGGCCGGATCAATCAGATCCTGCGCCAATCGACGCATGCCGTGGGCACGGGAAGCATCACGGTGACCGCCTCGCTTGGCATCGCGACGCACGGCAAGGAGCTGGCCTTTTCGAGTGCCCAGGCCCTGGTCAAGGCCGCCGACGAGGCGGTGTATCGGGCGAAGCATGCGGGACGCGACCGGTTCGCCTGCCACATGGACGCCGTGGACACGCGGCTCAAGTCGGCGGGCGGCGCCTAAGGCCGGGCCGCGGCGCGGATCCTTCCGCCGTCTCGTCTGGGATACGGCACCTGCGATATCATCCCCGCGGCGAATCCTGACGCGCCTTGCAACTTTTCCCGGGCGGCGGTGTTCTGGGTTTAAACGATCGCAATCCAGTGTCAACGCAACTCACCGGACCCACCGCGGCTGAATTCCTGACCTTCATGCGCGCCTATCAAGACATGGTCTTTTCGACCGCTTCGCGCCTCACGGGCAACGACGCCCAGGCCGAAGACCTCGCGCAGGAGGTGTTTCTGCGCGCCTACGAGCATTTCCATGAGCTGCGCACCAGTTCATCCGCGGGGGGCTGGCTGAAAACCGTCACCACCCACCTGACGCTCAACTACCTGACCCGCTACCGCAAGCGCCGGCGCCTGTTCTCGGAACTGGAGACGGGGGCGCCCGCGATCGAGTGGGAGACGCCTGATACGCTGCTGGCCGACATCGATGCCGAACAACGCCGCCAGATCATCGACGCGGCGCTGCGCCGGCTGCCGGACCACCAGCGCCTGCCGCTGGTGCTCTATCACTTCGAGGACCTGTCCTACCAGGAGATCGCGGAAAATCTCCAGATCTCGCTGGCCAAGGTCAAGACCGACATACGGCGCGCGCGCGCGGCGTTGCTCGAGATCCTCGAGGCGGGCGGCCGGGTGCGCCCGCGCGAGGCCGGGCCCTCGTGAAAGCCCCCACCGAATCGGAGGACGCATCCCGCGAGCGGCTGGATCGGATGCTGCACGGGCTGCCGCCGCGGCGCGCTCCGGCCACGCTCGAATCCCGGGTGCTTGCGGAAATGCAGCGGCGCGCAGCCCTGCCGTGGTGGCGCCGGGGATTCGGCCACTGGCCCGCGGCCGCGCGCACCGCCTTCGTGGCGCTCTGCGCGACGATCATCGGAGTCTCGCTGCTGGGCGACATCGGGGACCTGCTGCGGATTCGAGCCGCCCATGAGGCGCTCGCGCTGGCCGCCTCCTGGACGCATCCCGCCGCTGCCGCCCTTGCCTCGATGCTCGAGATCGAGTGGCTCCTGCGGCACCTGATTCCACCGGCCGTCGCCTACGCGTTCCTGGCGGCGGCCGCCCTGCTGTACGCCGCGCTGTTCGGACTGGGCGCGGCGGCCTACCGGGCGCTGTATCCACATCCGGCCCATCGAGAGTTTCCGCCATGACGATCGTATTGCCGCATTCTTGGCTCCCGGCCTCGGCGCTGATGCTGTTCCTCGCGGCGGCGGCGCACGCGGGCATTCCACCGGCCGTCGTCATCGACGACCCGGCTTCCAGCGCGGCCCCGGCAAACAGTTCGGCCTTGCCGGCCGATACCGCCGGCGAGGATGATTCCGCGGAGGACGCGTGGGCCCGCGGCGATCGGCACCCGCGCCACCGCCGTCACGGAAAGGACATCGTCAGCATCGGTCACGCATCGAAGTTGGCGGCCGGGCAACGCGGCAATTCGGTGGTGTCGATCTTCGGGTCCGCAATCAACGACGGCGAGGCGGTCGACGTGGTCTCGATCCTGGGCGATACCCGGGTCACCGGTCCCGTGGAAGACAGCGCCGTGTCCGTGATGGGCAATTCCTACATCGACGCCAAGGTGGACGGCGACGTCGTGGCGGTGCTCGGAAACATGGAGCTCGGTCCCCACGCAGAGATCGGCGGCGACGTCATCACGGTGTTCGGCTCGCTGAAGCGCGATCCTGACGCCATCGTGCACGGCGACATGCAAAGCGTCATGGGCGGGGAGTTCGGCGGCGTCGAATGGCTGCGTGCCTGGATCGACCACGGCCTGCTCTATGGCCGCCCGCTGGCGCTGCATCGCGAACTCGGCTGGGCCTGGGGCCTGGCGCTGGTGTTTCTGGCGCTGTATGCCTGCATCGCGCTTCTGTTCCGCACCGGGATCAGCCGCTGCGTGCATACCCTGGAGACCTATCCGGGGCATGCGCTGCTGGCCGCGATCGTCGCCATGCTGTTGTCGCCCGTGCTGCTCATCCTGCTGTTCGTCACGGTGATCGGCATTGCGGCGGTGCCCTTCGTCGGCGCCGCCTTCCTGTGCGCATACCTGTTCGGCAAGGCGGTGACCCTGGCGTGGCTCGGAAGCCGCGTCATCGGCCGGCCGCTCACCGGACCGCTGTCTCATCCGGCCGTGGCGGTGCTGGCGGGCGGCGTTTTGATGCTGGCGCTGTACCTGATTCCCGTGGTCGGCTTCCTGGTCTATCACCTGATCGGCATTTTCGGGTTCGGCGCGGTGGTCTACACGCTGGTGCTCGCCACGCGCGAACACCAGGCCGCAAAGCACGGCGCCCAATCCCTCGGCGGTCGCGGCCCCGATGCGGCGCCCGGTCTCTCCGCTGCGGCGGCCGGTGGCGCGGCGAGCGCGGCCTTCGGCGGCGGTCCGGGGACCACGTACAGCGCGGGCTCACCGCCCGGCGCTGCGGAACCGGGGAGCGCCGCGGCTCAGGCCGGGCCTGTGCCGCAAGCCCCCCGCGCGTCCACCGCCTCCATGCCCCGCGCCGGCTTCTGGATCCGGATGGGGGCGTTGCTGCTCGATGTGATCTTGGTGGGCTTCGTCGCCGGGATGCTGCATCACGCGTTCAATTACCATCTGGCGATTCTCGCGCTCTACGCCGCGGTGATGTGGAAGCTGCGCGGCTCGACCATCGGCGGCATCGTGTTCGACCTCAAGGTGGTGCGGCTGGACGGACGGGAGATGGATTGGGAGACGGCCATCGTCCGCGCGCTGGCCTGCTTCCTGTCGCTGGCCGTGGCCGGCCTCGGGTTCATCTGGATCGCCATCGACGATGCGCATCAGGCCTGGCACGACAAGATCGCGGGGACGGTGGTGGTCCGGGTGCC
The DNA here is from genome assembly GCA_963707765.1 of uncultured Gammaproteobacteria bacterium. Lineage (GTDB taxonomy): Bacteria > Pseudomonadota > Gammaproteobacteria > Steroidobacterales > Steroidobacteraceae > Bog-1198. The sequence continues at coordinate 1,362,895 of CAVPQZ010000004.1, forward strand.
GAAGCCGGTGCCGACGGCCGCGTAAATCAAGGGGCCAGGCTCTCTCCTGCCGTGGGTGGCCGGCGCCCCGCCAATCTTGCGGTCGCGATCAATCATTGACCGCGATCAGAATGTGCGAGGCCTTGATCAGCGCCGTAGTGGCCGCTCCTTTTACGAGACCCAAATCCTCGAGTGCGTCGCTCGTGATGATGGCCGTCAGCACGCGAGCGCCGGCCAGCTGCAATTTGATCTCGCAATTGACGGCCCCTGGGATGACCTCCGTCACCGTACCGCGCATCCGGTTGCGCGCGCTGATTCGGATATCCGGGTCCGGCGAGAGCAGTATGAAGCTCGCCTTGATCAGCGCGACCGCCGCGCGCCCGGGCTTCAGACCGAGGTCGTCCACCGCCTCGTTGGTGATGTTGGCGTATATCTCCAGTCCATCGCCGATGTCCAGAATGACGTCGGCATTGACGGCGCCCTTGTGCACGGCTTTGACGATGCCGCGAAGCTGATTGCGTGCGCTGGTCTTCATGGTGATGGCCTTTATGAGTTCATTGAGCTTCTCGAAGTCGTTCACCTGCGCCTGCATTTGTGCCAGCAGGCGCTGATAGCCGCCTTGCAGCAGACGGTAGAGCCGCACGAGCTCCCGGCCGTATTCGGTAAGTTGACTTCCGCCCCCATGCTGGCCGCCCGTCGCGCGAATCATCAAGGGTCGATCCGCGAGGTTGCTCATGGCGTCTACGGCATCCCATGCCGCCTTGTAGCTGAGCCCGATGTCCCGCGCGGCGCGCGTTATTGACCCAAGGCGATCGATGCTTTCCAGCAATCCGATTCGATTGGCGCTCAGGAATGCCTTGCCTTTGCGGCCCAGCCACAGATCGCCCTGCACCGCGAGAGCCGGGTTCCTAGGCTTTACCATCGATACGGCTCCGCATGTCCTGACTTTCTCCCCGAGTGCTGCGACAGTAACTTCTAAACGCCGGGGGGTCCAGCTTCCGGGAGTACTGATGGGCCGGACGAGCGTGCGCCTTGCCCACTCGTTGTAACCTTCCGTACACAACACTGGCGCTATCGCGACAAAAGCCGCTCAAGTCGACGACTTGAACGGCCGGCTGGCCTCAAGTTCCGCGAGCGTGCTTCCTTTCACCCAGCGGGCGACTTGGCACGAATTCTGCTTGCTCTCGTTATATAGGCGCGCTTATAGCGATGCCCGAACCGCGGCTCCCCCATGGGAGTCGTGGGATTTCGGCGGCGCCGCGCTCAATCACGGGAGCCCGTTATGAACTGCAATTCAAATTTTAGTCGCGCGCCGGCAACGTTCGGCCGCGAATCGCATGCGGCGGCCTGCCAGTCCGGTGCCGGCACGTTCACCGTCGGCAGCGAGATTCGTTGGGCAGACGCCATCCCGGAACTGCAAGCGCCGCGCGTCCCCTTTCCATCGCGCCGAATTTTCCAGGTGGCCGGGGAGCAGGTCTTGCGGGCATTGGTGCTGTGCCATCACCGGCGACTGTCCCGATCGGCGCTTCGCGGGTTGTTCCCCGCAGATGAAGGGGAATTTTTGGCGGGGGTAAAGCGCGCCGCGGACTACGTGGTGGAGACCTGTGGCGGGCCGAATTACTTCACGGCGCGCCACGGCAAACCCTGCATGCGCAGGCGTCATTACCCATTCGCGATCGACGAGCAGGCCCGCGATGTCTGGCTGCACCATCTGTACCTGGCCTTCGACGATGCGGGCATCCCCGTGGAGGTCCGCCAGGAATACTGGGATTGGGCCGAGGCGTTCTCGATCCGCATGATCAATCGCCGTACCGAGCGCGCCCCGCTGCGGCGCTATCCATTCGCCGATGTCCGCCAATCCAGGAGCAACGACTGTGTCTGCAGCGCTGATCGCGCATGAGTTCAACGCTTGGGATGATTTGCCGAACAACGCAGCTGAAGGAGAAATTGAACATGAAGAGACTCGTCGGATGCCGGACGGAAGCTTACAAGCCATTCCTGGCTTTGGTGGCGATGAGCGCGTTCGCGGGAATTTCGCAGGCGGCGGACGGCTCCGTCGAAATCTACACGATATTGGACGATAGCGTCGCTCATATCGAGCACTCGTTGCCGACCAGCGACGTTCACACCTTTGGGTTCAATTCGTACAACGTTCCGGCGCAGGACCAGGGGTCCCGGTGGGCGGTGGTGTCGGGCGCCGAACAGATGTCGCGCTATGGCCTGCAAGGAAACGAGACGTTCAGCAGCGGCTGGAACGGATTCTTCAAGCTGGAGGGGGCGATGAATACCGCCTCGGGACAGATTGCGAACAACGGCCGGTCCGTGCTGAACAATGCGAACGACCTCTCGACCATCAGCAGCGCGTCTTCGATCAACGGTCAGGCTTTCTCGCGTGCCCAATACGTAGGCATCGCATATCCGCTGTTCGGGTCCGTCCAGTTGGGACGAACTGTGGCGTTCTCCACCGAACAGGTCTCCGAATTCGATCCTCTGCATGCCTCGGGTCTCTATTCCCCGATTGGCTATTCCGGCACCATCGGCGGCGGCCTCGGCATCACCGAAAACGGCCGGTTCGACAACAGCATAAGATACGACAACAAGATCGGCGACTTGAGCTTCGGCCTGCAATACAAGATCGGTCAAAGCGACAGCTCCGAAGCCGCCGACGTGGGTTCCGCGCTCGAGGGCATGCTGGCCTACCACGGGGGTCCGGTGAGCGTGGAACTGTCGGGATCGGAGACGCGAAACACTCCGGCACTGTCCTACAAGCTCTTCACAGATGATGTCGGTCTGCGGGTTTCGAACACCTTTGGATTCATGCTCGGCGGCAAGTACGATCTCACGGCAAAAGCCGCCGTTTATGCCGGGGTCGAACACACGGATCAGACCATACCCTCCGGTACCAACAACTGGAGCGCCCAAATCACCTCGTACTACGCCATGCCCATCGCCGGTCTGGTGACGGCCAAGGCGTTCAACTCCGCCTGGGGCGACGCCCCGATACGGGTGTTATGGGCGGGCGCCGACTACCGGTTCACGGATGCCTTCTCGCTCAGCGTGGGTTATTACAACGTAGACAACGAGGCCAACAACCACAACGACCAATACACCAACCAGCAGTTTGCGGTCCTGCCCGACTATAGATTCAACGAGCGCTTTGACGTTTACGCTGGGCTCATGATTGCCCACTACACCGGTGCCTACCTCACCCAGTTCAGCCCGATCACGCTCGCTTCAGGCAACGTGCTCTATGGCATTGGCCTGCGGGCGAAAATCTCCAAGGGAATTCCCTTCTAAGTCACCCGAGATGCCCGACATGTCGACGATCCATGGCCCGCTGACATACAATCCGCGGTGCCGTCGCCGCCTGACGCTGCCTTTTCCCGGCGGTCGATATAATTGTCATGCGAAACGAGGCCAGGATCCCATGAAAATCAGCGCACGCAATCAGTTTGCCGGTGTCGTCAAGACCGTTCATAAAGGAGCCGTCAATTCCGACGTCATCCTCGACATCGGCGATGGTCTCGAAATATTCGCCAATATCACCAATGAGGCCGTTGCCGACCTGCGGCTCGCGGCCGGTCGTCAGGCGATGGCGCTGATCAAATCGAGTTTTGTGGTGCTGAGCCCGGACAGGAATATCCGGACCAGTGCGCGCAACCATCTGGCGGGTGTCGTCGCCGAGATCATTCCCGGCAGTGTCAATTCGGAGGTGAGGCTTCAGTTATCCGGGCAGCGCATCCTCACGGCAATCGTCACGGTCGACGCGATCAAGGATTTGGCGCTCGTCAAGGGCAGTGCCTGCACCGCGCTGATCAAGGCCTCGCACGTACTGATCGCGGTCGAGGCCTAGAAGCCTGTCGGAGTAGTCCACGCCGGCGCGAACGCAGATTATTCCGGGCTCCTGGATCACTCCGGGCCGAAACACTGCAGGTAGTCGCAGCAAACGCCGCAGCTCGGCGCCTTGCAGAGCTTTATCTGCGCCCGGTCGCACAGCAATTTGTAGAAGAATTTCTTCCATCGCAGATTCGCGGTGTTCTTGAAGTACAGCGTCGGGAAGTACCGCTTGATCAGCTGCGACAGCGCCTCGCGATTCGGCATCCCCATGTCTTCCCAGAGGTGATTGCCGCCGGCGCAGGCGCTGGCGATCGCATGGGCGAGCCACCCGGTCTCCTCCGCATCGTCGCGGCGGTGTTCCTGCAACAGCGCGAGAAGATCGTCGAACTCCTCCGGCGCGATCGCCGTACAGGCGGCGCCCGTGGCCGCCAGCGCCATGGGATCCGCCACCACGGGGCAGGCGCCCGGAAAATATCGGCCGAGGAGTCGCATGAACTCCGGAGCCTCGAGCCGGAGAATCGGAAAACGCGTCAGCACACCGCAAAGGGCCAGTGTCGCCACGTCCTCGGGATCCCGCGCCGCCGACAGCAGTTGCTGACGATCGGGGCCGCAGGAGACTCCCGTCACCCACCCTCCGTCATCGGCGCGTGGGTGTAGCATTTCTTGGGGCATATGCGCGAGCATGCCTCGCAACCGATGCAGTTCATCTGATTGGCGATCGTCATGACCTTCTTCTCGTACTCGTCGTCGTCGTCGAAATCCACGGCGATCGGAATCAGGCCGCCCTCCGCGGAAACGCCTGCCAGCTGCAGCACATCGCGTCCGCACACCTTGAAGCAGCGTCCGCATCCGATGCACGCCTGCTGATTGATCGCCTTGACGAACCTTGGGGTCCAGGTGCGGCCGTCGGGCATCGTAATCGCGATTGAATTCATGGCCTATTCTCCGGCCGCCGCGACGCGCAGGCGCGCCTCGCTCAGCGTCTTGTACGCCTGGAACGCGCGCTCGGCCACGTCGCGGATCTTTTCCCAGCCCACTGGGAGCTCCTCCGCCAGATCGTGCAGATCCATCTTCAGGCTGGTGGCCTGCGCGTTCAGTTTCTTGATCTGTGCCTTGAGTGCTTCGACGTCTTCCATTGATTGCCCCGTTTCACCCGTAGCTCGCCACTTCCGGATACGCCTTGATCATCGCAATGCCGTCGGCCACCAGTTTCGCCCCCTGCTCGGCCAGTTTGTTCAGACTGTCGAAGCCGAAGCGATGCACGTCGCGCAATTGCTTGTTGACGACTATCAGGCGGCCGGCGGCGAGAATCATCCGGCCGAAACCTTCGTGATGCATTTTCATCATCGGCGTCACCATGACGCCGGTGGCCCGTTCGATCATGAGCGCCACGGCGTTGTAGTACAGCTCGAGGCGCCAGATCGTCTCGGGATCGGGATCGCCGAGCATCGGAATCTGCCTGCGCCTTTCCTTGTCGAGAACGTACGGATCCAGCAGCTGCAGGTCGCTTTTACCATCCCAGGCACCATGCGCATCCTGCGCACGCCACTGCCTCACCAGCTCGCGAACCAGCGGCGAGGCGGCCGGGTCCGCCCCGGGTGCGGGCGCCGTCGCCGATTCTGCCATTTCACCCATGACCCGCTTCCCCGTCTTCGAAGTCCAAAACCCGTTCCTGACCCTTGAGCAGTGCCTTGCGCAGCCAGGGCGGCGGCGTGCCGTCGAGCACGATCTGCAGGCGTTGCAGGACATCTACGATGTTTTCCGGTTGCGCCACCTTGACGGGATGGATGTTCTTTGCCACCACCCGTGCGGCAGCGGAGCCGCCGATCGCCGCCACGTACAGGATCGCGCAATCGTGGATCGCGTTCAGCTTGGGCGTGAGCTTGTCCTCGTTGCCGTCCTCTTGCAGGTCGCCGTCGAACTGGATGGCCTCGACAAAGCGATGACCGCCGGCGAAGATCTCGTAGACCACGAGGTTTTTTGCCCAACCGAAGTGCGCATCCACCCGCTGCAGGTCCTGGGTTGCGAAGGCTACTTTCATACCTCTTTCTCCTGGCTTTGCATCAATGAGCCGCAACCGGCGCGTCCACGTCATGGATGGTCTCCGGAAGGGCCCAGCTGGTGGGGGTGGCTTCATGGGGATGGGCTAGAAATAGATTGCCGATCTCGAACAGAAATTCGCGCGTGCCGCGGTACCCGACCGTCACACGCTGTCCGGCGCCCAGGCGGTCGAACAGCGGGAGCCCGGCGCGGTGAAATGGGATCGAGAGCCGCTCCGCTGCCTGCCGTCCGTGCGAATGGGTGATCATCAGGTCGCAGCCGCACGCGCGCTGTTCGAGGTCTTCGAGATCGCCGATCAACACGTCGTCGGTGGGCAGCCGGGCAAGGAGTGACGATTGCGTGGTGGTAACGGCGGCGGTGATGCGGGCCCCGAGTTCAGTGAGGCTCGAGGCGAGCGCCCACAGCAAATCCGGCTCGGCGCCGATGACGATGCGCTTGCCGCCGATGGAGAAGTGCGCATCCAGCATCGCATCCTGCAGCTGGCTGCGTTGGCGCCGGTACTTGGCGGGCACCGCCGCGCCGGATGCGCGCGCGAGTTCCGCAATGAACCGGTCGCTTGCGGCAAGGCCGCTGAGACCCTCGAATACGATGAACGGCACGCCTGCGCGCGCTTCGAGCGCTTGCGCGCACGGGCGCATCTGTTCGCCGAGGGCCAGGGTGACGCTCGAGGCGCCCATGCGGCGCGCATCGGCCAGCGTGGTGCCTCCCATCGTCGTAGGACTGAACTCGTCCGACATATGTCCGTCGAGCGAGCCCGACACGTCCGGCAGAAAGATCGGCTGCAGGCCGAATGCCTCGATGATCTCGCGCACTTCGTCGATGTCGCCCGGGGTGAGATGACTGCCCGGCAGAACGTTGACTTGGGCCGCCGACGGGGAGCCCGCGGGCGCCACGAGTTCTTCGACGAGGGCGGTCACCGCCTTTGCCCATCCGTCCTGAAATGCGCCGAGGAAGTCGGGAGTCGAGACATAAACGAGCGCGGTATCGTCGAGCTCCGGATGGCCCTGGCGGATGAGCTTCAGGAATCCGTGGACATCGTCGCCTTTGGTCTCGGTGAGCCCGGTGGAACAAATCGCGATCAGGTCGGGTCTGGCCCGGGCGCGGATGTTGAGGATGGCCTTCTCGACGTTGTCATAGCCGCCCATGATCGTGGTCGCCTCGTTCATGGCCGTCGTCTGCAATGGAATGGCCTCGCGAAAGTGGCGCACCAGCAGCACCAGGCCGAAGGACGTGCAACCCTGCGAGCCGTGCATGACCGGCATGCACCGGTTCATGCCGAGAAACGCGTAGCTCGCGCCCAGGGGCTGGCTCATCTTGAGCGGATTGACCGCGGCTGCCTTCGCTGAGGTCCTGACGGGAGCCATCACATGCCCGCTGCCGGCGCGTGGGGTGGATCCCACGGCGCGGGCGCCCGGACGTGGTCCCATACCGGGTTGGAGAGCGTCTTGTCGATCTCTGCGAACAGGCTCACGATGCCCTCGTAGCCTGCATAGGCGTAATGGCGCTCCTGATTGATGTCGAGCCAGGGCATTTTGGCCTTCAACGCCACGAACTGGCTCCGGCCCCCGGAGAGCATGATGTCCGCCCGCGCCTCCTTCAGCATCCTGTACATCTCGCGCGGCGACATGTCGTCGATCATGTGCGCCTCGTCTCCCATGATCTCCTTGATGCGATCCTTGTCCTCCCGGGTGGACTTCTTGACGCTGGTGCCGACGATTTCCATGCCGGCCTCCTGCAGCGCCGCGACGACGGACCATGACTTCACACCGCCGGTGATCAGCAGGACCTTGCGACCGCGCAATCTCTGCTTGTAGGGCTCGATGCGGGACCAGGCGCGCGCCTCCTCGGCGGCGATCAAGCGCTCCGTGCGCCCGAGGATGTCGTCGGGCGCGCCGCGCTCGACCAGCAGGCGCGCGATCTGCCGCAGGCTGTCCGACATGTCGCCGATCCCGTAGAACGAGCCCTCGAAGAACGGTATGCCATACCGCTCTTGCATCTTGCGGGCGACGTTGATCATCGCCTTCGAGCACACCATCATCGTGGCCCGCGCCCTGTGGGAGCAGGCCACATCCGCGTACCGGGCATCGCCGCTGATGCACGCGAGCACACGCACGCCCATCGCATCGAGCAGCGGCTTGACCTGCCACAGCTCGCCCGACAAGTTGAATTCGCCGATGATGTTGATGTCGTACGGCGTCGCGAAAGCCGGCTCCTGGGTGCCGATGACGTGATCCAGCAGCGCCTCCCCGGCGAGCTTGTTGCCGAGGTTCTTCACCCCGGCGAAGCCCGGCACGTTGACCGGGATGACCGGTTTGCCGAATTTCGCGCTCGCCGCCTTGCACACGGCCTCGATATCATCGCCGATCAGCGCCGTGACGCAGGTCTGATAGACGAACACCGCAGGGGGATCGTACTTGTCGATGATTTCCTTCACGGCCCGGTACAGGCGCTTCTCGCCGCCATAGACGATGTCGAGTTCGCTGATGTCGGTGGTGAAACCGGTGCGATAGGTGCCGGGGCCCGACGACAGTGAGTGCCGGTTGTCCCAGGAATGACCTTCACAGGCGATCGGGCCGTGCACGAGATGCGCCACATCGGTGATTGGCTGCAGCGCGATCTTGGCGCCGTCGAAGGCGCAGCCTCCCGCGGCGGCCCCGGGGGTGAGCTGCTTCGTACAGCCCTGCTTGCGCTCCTTGGTGGATTTCCCCAGGTTCTTGGCACAGGCAGGCTCCTCGAACACCTGCTGCAGCTTTTCGGAGAGCAGCGCCATGGCTCAACGGATGATGTCGAAACTGAAGTCGTTCTTCGCCGGGATGTTGCTGTTCCTGTCGATCTCGTCGAAGATCTTGTCGAGTATCCGCACCAGCACGTTCATGCCGCCCTGGTAGCCCCAGACCGGATAGCGGTGATGGTGGTGCCGGTCGAAGACGGGGAAGCCAAGGCGGATCAGCGGCGTTCCCGTGTCGCGCTCCAGGTATTTGCCGTAGGTGTTGCCGATCAGGAAGTCGACCGGTTCCGTAAACAGCAGCGAGCGCATGTGCCACAGGTCCTTGCCGGCATACACGTGGCAGTTCTTGCCGAAGGGCGAACTGTCCAGCAACGCCTGCACCCGCAGCGCCCATTGTTTGTTGCCGTTGGTCGCGAGCACATGGGTCGGCTCCGCGCCGAGTTCGAGCAGGAAGCCGGCGAGCCCGAGGCACAGGTCCGGATCCCCGTAGATCGCGAATTTCTTGCCGTGGATATGCGAGCTCGAATCGGCGATGGCGTCGACCAGGCGCCCGCGTTCGCGCGTGAGCTCATCCGGAATCTGCCGGCCGCTGAGGCGCGCGATCTCCATCAGGAATCGGTCGGTGGCGGCGACGCCCACGGGATGATTGAATGTGACGACCTCCTGGCCTTGCGCGGCGACCAGGGTCAGCGTCTTCTCCGTGCAGTACTCTTGCATCGAGACGGTCGCCTTCGCATGCACGGCGTTGGCCGCCTCTTCTAGCGTGGTGCCGCCGTCGTACATGCGGAACTTCCCGTCGGTCGGCGTGTCCCAGACGTCGCTGGTGTCGCCGAGGATCGTATGTTCCACCTGCATCAGGTTGAAGATCCGCTTAATCTCGCGGAGATTCCCGACCGTGTAGCCGTCGAAGCCGCCGATGAAGTTGATCTTGCCGTTCGGTGTCCGTTCGAGCTTCGGCGCCGTGCCGGCCTTGCCGTTCCAGAAATGATCGAGTATCCCCTTCATGACGTTGTCGTAGCCGGTGATGTGGCTCCCGACGAAGGCCGGGGTATGGGCGAACGGCACGTCGAACTCCTGCGGCACCGACCCCTTCTCCTTGGAGGTCTTGATGAAGGCGTTCAGGTCGTCGCCGATGACCTCGGCCATGCACGTCGTCGACACGGCGATCATCTTCGGCTTGTACAGCGCGTAGGAGTTCGCGAGTCCGTCGACCATGTTGTTCAGGCCCCCGAATACCGCCGCGTCCTCGGTCATGGACGAGGAGACGCAGGAGGTGGGCTCCTTGAAGTGGCGAGAGAAATGGCTGCGATAGTACGCCACGCATCCCTGTGAGCCATGGACGAACGGCAGTGTGCCCTCGAACCCCAGGGCGGCGAATACGGCGCCGAGCGGCTGGCAGGCCTTTGCCGGATTGACCGTGAGCCCTTCCCGGGCGAAGTTCTTGTCGCGATAATCGGCGGTCTTGGTCCACTCGCGAACCCGTTCGATCTCCTCCGCCGGCAGCGGGTTCTCGAAATTCTTCCGCTTGTTCTCGAGCATCTCCTTGTATTCCGGCTGCCGGAACAAGTCGAAATGGTCGAGTACCTTGTCGGCGCTCTGCGTCATGATGGCTGTCCTTCTTCGGCCGCTTTGGAGGCTTTCCAGGGGGCTGCAGTCAATGCCCACACCGGGGAGTTGATCGCCATGTCCATGTCGCGGGCGAATATCGCGAACCCGTCGTAGCCGTGATAAGGCCCCGAATAGTCCCAGGAATGCATCTGCCGGAACGGCACGCCCATTTTCTGGAACACGTACTTCTCCTTGATCCCGGAGCCGACCAGGTCGGGCTGCACCTTCTCGACGAATTTTTCGAATTCGTAGCCGGTCACGTCGTCATAGATCAGCGTGCCGTCCTTGACGTAGTGGGTGGTGCGCTGATAATCGTCGTTGTGGCCGAACTCGTAGCCGGTACCGACCACCTCCATGCCGAGATCCTCGTACGCGCCGATCACGTGGCGCGGGCGCAGCCCGCCGACGAACAGCATGACCTTCTTGCCGCTCAGGCGCGGCTTGTACTTGTCGATTACGGCCTGCATCAGCGGTTTGTATTTGGCGATCACGCGCTCGGCACCCTCCTTGATATGTTCGTCGAAATGCCCCGCGATGCGGCGCAGTGACTCCTCGATCTTGCTGGGGCCGAAGAAGTTGTACTCCACCCAGGGGATGCCGTACTTTTCCTCCATGTGGCGCGAGATGTAGTTCATCGAACGATAGCAATGCAGCACGTTCAGCTTGGCCTTCGGCGTCGCCTCGAGTTCGGCGATGCTGCCGTCGCCCGACCACTGTGCAACGACCCGCAGGCCCATTTCCTCGAGAAGGATGCGCGAGGACCAGGCATCGCCGCCGATGTTGTAGTCGCCGATGATCGAGACGTCGTAGGGCGTCTGTTCGAACGCGGCGGGCTGCCCCGCGAGCTTGTCGAAGATGTAGTCGCGGATCGTGTCGTTCGCGATGTGATGGCCGAGCGACTGCGACACCCCGCGGAATCCTTCGCAGCGCACCGGCACGATGGTCTTGCCGCCGTATTCCTTCGACTTCGCCTTCGACACCGCCTCGATGTCGTCGCCGATCAGGCCGATCGGGCACTCGGACTGGACGGTGATTCCCTTGTTCAACGGGAACAGGAGCTGGATCTCATCCATGATCTTGTGCAGCTTCTTGTCGCCTCCGAAGACGATGTCGTTTTCCTGGAAGTCCGAGGTGAACTGCATCGTGACGAAGGTGTCTATGCCCGTGGTGCCGATGTAGTAGTTGCGCCGCGAACCCCAGGAGTACTGGCCGCATCCCACCGGGCCGTGGCTGATGTGCACCATGTCCTTGATCGGACCCCAGACGACGCCCTTGGAGCCTGCGTAGGCGCAGCCCCGGATCGTCATCACGCCGGGCACGGACTTGATGTTGGACTTGACACCGCAGTCGGGCCTGCCTTCCTCGAAGGTGCCGAGGTGCTTGGCGCGGCGCTTGGCGAGCTTGTCCGGATACGCTTCCAATACCTCGTTGATCAGGGCCTTGTTGCGCGCCTTGGGATCGATCGGATCTTTCTTCGTGTTCAGGCTCATGCTGCTACCTCCCGATTTGTGTACCGCGGCTCGAAGCCTCAGGCGGCCGCCGCTTCGGCGGCCAGTTCCGCGGCGGTCTTGCCGACGAGCTTCTCGTCGACGGCCTTCATGATGCCGTGCTCCATCAGCATGTCCTCGAGCTCGTCCATCGTGATCGGCGTCGGGATGATTCCCTGGCCGGCGTTGTTGTGGATCTTCGTCGCCAGCTGGCGGTACTCGTCCGCCTGCTTCGAGTCGCCCGCGAATTCGATCACGGTCATGCGGCGCAGTTCGGCGTGCTGGACGATGTTGTCGCGGGGCACGAAGTGGATCAGCTTGGTGCCGAGCTTGGCCGCGAGCGCCTCGGCCAGTTCCAGCTCCTTGTCCGTCTGGCGCTCGTTGCAGACCAGTGCGCCGAGGCGCACGCCCCCGGAGTTGGCGTACTTCAGGATGCCCTTGGAGATGTTGTTGGCCGCGTACATCGCCATCATTTCGCCGGACATGACGATGTAGATTTCCTGGGCCTTGTTTTCGCGGATGGGCATCGCGAAGCCGCCGCATACCACGTCGCCCAACACATCGTAGGAGACATAGTCGACACCGTCGTATGCGCCGTTCTCTTCCAGGAAGTTGATCGAGGTGATGACCCCGCGGCCGGCGCAACCGACGCCGGGCTCCGGGCCGCCCGATTCGACGCAGCGGATGTCCTTGTAGCCCACCTTCATGACGTCGTCGAGTTCGAGGTCCTCGACACTGCCCGCCGCCGCCGCGAGGCTCAGGATGGTGTCCTGCGCCTTGGCGTGCAGGATCAGGCGGGTCGAGTCCGCCTTTGGATCGCATCCGACGATCAGGATCTTCTGACCCAGATCGGCGAGCGCCGCCAGCGTGTTCTGGGACGTCGTGGACTTGCCGATGCCGCCCTTGCCGTAGAAGGCGATTTGCCGCAATTTAGCCATGTGAGAAACTCCTTAGCCTTTCAGAAGCGTTGTGAAATGTTCGTCAGTCGCGTGACCGGCACGCGCTTCCATGCCGTCGATCGTGTTCCGCTGCAGGTAGGAAAACGTTAGCCTTTGGTCTTCTTCGGATTGGCATTACATCCCTCCACACTCGCTGCTCGGGTGCTGATCAAGCAAGGCTCGTGCCAGTCGCGGGAAATGGCGGAAAACGCCTGAAATCACTGCGTCATTGCGCACGCCGTCGCCGCGGCCCGCGTTGTTCCGAACCCGACATCCGGCGTGTGACTGTCCGACATCGCCACAGCGCCTGTCAGGAACCGAACAGACCCGGCCGCCATTGTCGATGCCCGCCGCTGTCGCCGTCTGAGCGCCGGGCGCACGGGCGGCCTAAGCCGATGATTGCGCTGGGCTCCGTGTCTCGCGGGAACGAGAATTGCTTGTGATGATGGCGGCGTCAGCTAAATCGCGGAGGTGCGTATGCAAATCGGAGTCGACAGTGCGCGGGCGGTCGAAAACAAGCGCATCTTCGTAGTTGACGGCGATGAGATCAGGCGTGCGGTATTGCAGTTCATGCTGCATGACGAGAATGAAACCCACGAGTTCGCCGACGTGGCGCTCGCGTACCGCAAGGCCGAACATTGGAAACCCGACGCCATCCTGCTCTCCATGGAGCTGGTGCGGGCGCATGGCGTTGCCCTGATTGGCGAAATTCACCAGCGCGTGCCGGGCGTCCGGATCGCGGTGGTCTGCGACTCCAGCGCCGACCCGGAGACACGCGGCTGCCTGAAAAGTGGGGCGCAGAGCCTGCTCGCCAAACCGTTGACCATTGAATCGGTGCGTCGCAAGGTCGACCTGCTGCTGGGCCGGCGGAGCGGGATAACCATTCCCGTGCAGGTCGTTGCGTGAGAGACGCCATATCCACGGAAATCCAGACCGCGAAACCGCATTTCGTGCTGGTCGGCGGACAGGTCGCGGTCGACCGGATTGTGGAGGAGTTCTACCGACGTATGGATGTCGAGCCCGCGGCGCAGGTCATCCGCGCGCTGCATCCCGTGGATTTGAGCGGCAGCAAGGCGGTGCTCAAGCGTTATCTCGCCGAATGGCTGGGCGGCCCGGCGGCGTATTCACTGGAACGCGGCCACCCGCGCCTGCGCATGCGGCATGCGCCGTTTCGGATCGGCGCGGCGGAACGCGACGCGTGGATGCTGTGCATGACCGCTGCGATGGAGCAGGTCGTGGGATCGGCGCGGCTGCGCGACCTTCTGTTGCAATTGATGTACAACATCGCCGACAGCCTGCGTAATGTCGGCTACGATCGGTGAACCACCCATGCCGCTCAGTCCACGATCTTGCCGTTGGAGCGCTTGTAATTGCTCGTGTGCCCCGCCTTGGCCGCGCGCGCGCGGCCGCTCGCGATGATCCGCGCGCTCTTTCCAGGCGCCGCGGGGGCGCCGATCAGCTGCTTCAGCCGCTTGGATCCGCAGTGCGGGCATGCCACGACCGTCGCTGACATGACCAGCAGCTCGAACAACCGGCCGCATTTGTCACAGGTGTAATCGTAAAGTGGCATGCAAATCCTCCGCAAGGCGCCCATGAAAACCCACATCAAAACCACCCGGGACGGCCGCCGGGTCGAAGTCATCGGTATGTCGATTTGCCTGGATGGTGAACTTGAGTCCGACAAGCTCGTGGCCGTCATCGACCATCCGCACTGGCGGGCAATCCTGCAGACGGCTCCCGAGGCCACGCACATGGCGGGTCGCGTGGCACTGTCGGTCGACGAGGCGGAAAGAGCCCAGCTCGCACTCGACGCCGCGCGCGCAGCCTTCGACGGCAGTGCGCACGCCGCCGCGGAGCGCTCCCGCCGCGCGATCAACCGGATGCTGCTGAATCGCAGCGACGAGTAGCATGCCGGTCAAACCGGACGGTTTTCGTTCGGATTGCGCACGGGGCCCATGCGCTGCAGCCCCTCCTCGTAGGTGATGATGTCGAAATTCGCGCTGAACCCGGCTGCCTTGTCGGCGATCGCATCGAGCTTCCCGGCCGTATCGAGCTTCTTCAGGTCGTTGCGTTCGATGTACAGCAGCTCGAGCAGTTCGTTGTAGACGGTCGCCTCGTCTATGGGCAGCACGTAGAACGTGGCGCCGCCGAGCTGCACGCGGTATTTCGCGCCGAGGTCGACGTTGTTGCAGAACACGAAATACTTGCCCTGGGGGCTCAGGCTGTCGCCGAGCACGTCGGCGACGGTTTTCAAGTACTCGAACGACAGCAGATAGGCGGCGAAGAACTGGATCGTCGACTCGCCGCTGCCACCCACGGCGAGCACCTGCTGAACGGCGAGTTCCGGCGGCCGCGCTTCGTCTGCGAGCTTGGTCGCGAATTTGAGGGCCAGGTCTCCCCGGAATCCAAAGCGCCGCCCGGCCTTGGTCGGCGCCTTCAGCAGCGCGTTGAGCAGGCGCCCCTCGGTTTCCAGATGCTTGAACCCGGTTTGTTCGATCGTGGTCATGTGTACTCCTGATGGATTCCGATGATGGGGGCGGCTAGCCGGCGGCGACGCGCTGCGCCACGTGGTTGTCGAGTGCGATCAGGGCGCCCGCCCATTCCCTGAGAGGCGTCCCGATGTGTTCTATGCCGTGCTCGGACATGAATCGCTTCTCGTTGCGCGTCGGCTCCTCCGGCAGTACGGCAAAATGCCTGTCGGAGGAGCGCTTGATGATTTGGTGCGCGAAGATGCGCTCGAGTTGCGACGAAAACCGGCAGCCGATGAACACGAATCCGCGGCCGCAACGCAGGGTTTGCACCAGCGGCGGAATCGGCGTCTGTATGTCGATCTCGGTGAGCACCTCGACATAGTCCGAATCCGAGACCAGATAGTTCGCGGCCGGGCGCACCGAGCCCAGCGGCTGGTAGAGCAGGGTGTACCGGGCCGGGTCGCCGGCACCCGGGCCCTCGCGCCGCGACCCGCCCGCGTCGAAGTAATGCACCCAGGTGCCGAAGTGCTCGGCCTGACTGACCCCCTGCGCGATCCCCCACGACGTGCCGCGCCGAGCGAGCGCTTGCTGTGGCAGGTCGTCATACCAGGCGTTCACCCACAGCGGAAGCGCGGGAAGGGCGGCCACGAAGCGATGCAACTGCGTGGGCTCCATGCGTGGCGCGAAGGCCTCGCTCATGGCCGCCGCGACCGTCTTGCGATGCTTGAAATTCTCGATGAACTGGGCCGCGGCGCTCAAGTTGTGGCGGATCTTGTGCGGCACGCTCGCTTTGGCCGTGAGCTTGCCGACGAGTTCGAGCGGACCCTGCGGAACCCTTGGCCCCTCATCGGAGAGGCCCAGCACACCGGGCCCGAAATAGGGAATCAGCCGGCCATTGACCAGGCCCGTGTGGACTACGCTCAGAAGCTGCACGTCGGGGGCTTGGCCCATCACGCGAAGCTCGGCAGTTCGATCGTGAAATTCTCCGTGCCCACGATGACCTGACACGCCAGGCGCGATTTGGAGCCGACGCCGATCAGGCTGTCGAGGCGCTCGTTCTCGGGCCGTTGCGGCCTGGAAAGACCCTTGCGGCCCTCGATGACGAAGATGTGGCAGCCTCCGCACTTCGCCTCCCCGCCGCATTTGCCGGGCACCTCGAATCCCGCCGCGAGCATGGCCTGCAGGATGGTGGCTCCCTCGGACGCGGGAACGGTCTTGTTGATCGGCATCACGGTCATGGTCGGCATGTAAGGTTCTCCCGGAAAATGATGAAAGCGCCGGCGGTCAGTAGATGGCGGCGCCGGCGCCGACGTTCGCCGACGCATCCTTCAGCGTCGCTACGATGAACGCGATCTGCTCCTCGGTGAGGTGCCCGTGGAACGGCAGCGCCAGGGCCCGATCCGCGAGTTTCTCCGTCACCGGCAGCCTGCCGCGGCGATTGCCGGGGCTCCGTTCGCTGTAATGGCGTTGCGTGTGCAGCGGCTGGCAATAGGCGTAGGCCTCGATGCGCTCCCGGCGCAGATCCTCGACGATCGCCTCGCAGGCCGACCGCGAAAACCGCGTCCCCAGGTGCACGAGGTACAGGAGCCAGTGTGCGACGTTCACTTCCGGCGCCACGTAGGGATCCTTGATGCCCTCGAACGACTTGATGTGCTCGAAGTAGTGGCCCTCGACGTACTTGCGCTGCGCAAGGATTTCGTCGACCCGCGTCAGCTGCACGAGGGCGACGGCCGCCGCGACATCGCTCATCGTCGCCTGATGGGGCGCACAGGCATTGATTACCAGTGAGGCGCGCTCGGCTGGGCGGCGGGCGCGTCCGCTGCGCAGCGCCCGTGCGATGGCGTCGTCGTCGGTGACCACCATGCCACCCTCGCCGCAGCATAGGCTGCCGGGCTGCGAGAAGTCGAATACCGCGCAATCCCCGAAGCTGCCGACGATCCGGTCCAGGTAGACGGAGCCGATGGCCTCGCTCGAGTCCTCCAGAAGCACGAGCGAGTGCGCCTTGGCCAGTTCGCGCAGCGCCCGCCACGGCGCCGGATGACCGTTGGTATTGCCGCCGAGAATGGCCTTGGTGGAGGGAGTGACGCAAAGCTCGACCTTTCCGGGGACCAGCACCCCGGACCAGTAGTCGACATCGACGAACACCGGCGTTGCTCCGCACAGCGTGATGGCGTGCGCGGTTTCGCGCCAAGAGTAGGCCGCGGCGAGCACCTCGTCGCCGGGGCCTATTCCATGCGCCCGTAGGGCGAGCAACAGGGCCGCCGTTCCGCTGCTGACCGCCACGGCGTAGCGGCGGCCGGTATGGCGCGCAAACGCCTCCTCAAACGCCTCGACGCGCGGACCCTGCGACAGGCGCTGCGAGGAGAGCGCCTCGGCGGCGGCATCGAGCTCCAACGGCGTCATGTCGGGATCGGTCAGCGCAATCCACGGCTCGCCGCCGGCTTCGGCGCAGACGGCGTTCACGGGTGCCCCGGGCGCGCCGCCAGCACGACGCCGGTGGCGATTGACGGATCGCCCGTGATGCGCCAGCAGCCTTCCCGCCCGTCCACCAGATACAGGTCGGCATGTGCCATGCGCCGGTACGGCACTTCATGCTCGATGTCGGACGCGTCGCATCGCGTCAGTGATCGGCCCGGAAATCGGCTGCGAAATGCCCCAAGCACCGCCGGCGCAGGACCGCCGCCGCACAGTAATGCTTCGATCTGATCGATTTCCGACGCGGTGAATGGCATGCGGCTTCCTTCGGGTCAGTCGACGCTCAGGCGCTTCGCCTCGACCGTGACCGGCAGTGTGGTGCCGGGCGGCATGAGCGGCAGGCCGAGTTCCCAGCCGTTGCCCAGCGTGATGGTTCCGCCCCACAGGTCGGTCTTCTCCATCGCGACGATCGGCTCTTCGAGGTCTTTCTTCGGCACGTACGCCGACAGCTGCCCTTCGGCGCTCCTGCGGATCATGATCTTCACTGCTTTCTCCTGTTGCGATGGATGTCCGGTCTGCGGCGTCATGCTGCGCACCATCGGGTCGGCGACGATGTCGGGCAGGATCCGGAGGAACGCGTCGACCTGCGCCGCGTCGTTGTCCGAACCCAGAGAGATACGCAGGGAGGCGAGCGCGGCCGACGCCGACAGGCCCATCGCCGTCAGCACGTGCGAAGGGCGGATGCCGGCGGCCGAACAAGCGGCGCCGGCCGATGCGCAAAAGCCGGCGCGGTCGAGCTTGCCGAGCAGCAGGTCGGCATCGAGATCGCCGAATCGAAGGTTGCTGGTGTTCGGCACCCGGGGCGCGGCGGCGCCGTTGACACGGGCGAACGGGACTCGCGCCAGTACGCCGGCTTCGAGCCGGTCGCGCAACGCCTGCAGGCGGGCGGACTCCGCAGGCAGTCTCTGGCGCATCAGGGCGATCGCGACGCCGAGCGCCACGATCCCGGCCACGTTCTCCGTCCCGCCCCGGCGGCCGCGCTCCTGATGGCCGAACAGCAGAGGCGCGAGCCTCTGGCCCTTGCGGACGAACAGGGCGCCGATTCCGGCCGGGGCGTGCAGCTTGTGACCGGACAGGGACAGCATGTCGACGGGAACCTGCCGCAGGTCGACCGGCACCTTGCCGACCGCCTGTACCGCGTCGGTGTGAAACAGGATGTTCCGGCGGCGTGTGATCTGCGCAATCTGCGCGATCGGAAACAGAACCCCGGTTTCATTGTTCGCCCACATCAGCGAGACGAGCGCGGTGCGTTCGGTGAGCGTCTCGATCAGCGCTTCGGGATTCAGGCGCCCGCTGGAGTCGACCGGCAGGTAGCTCACGTGCACGCCGCGCGTCTGCAGCTCGCGCAGCAGCATCATGGTCGCGGGATGCTCCACCTCGCTGGTCACGATGTGCCGCCGGTCCGGGTGCGCAGCGAGCGCGCCGAGAATGGCCATATGATTCGATTCGGTGCCGCTGCTGGTGAACACGATTTCCGAACCTGCGGCGCCGAGGCTGTCGGCGACCGCGTGCCGCGCATCCGCCACCAGCCGTTTCGCGTGTTCGCCGTGGCTGTGCTTGCTCGACGGATTGAGCGGTCCTCCGCGCAGGCAGGCATTGATGGCCTCCAGGCACTCGGGTGCCACCGCCGTCGAGGCATTGTGGTCGAAGTACACCTGTCCGCAGATCATTGCCAGAACCGCCGGTACGGATCGGTGCACAGGTCCACAAGCAGCTCCGCGAGCTGTTCGTATGCGGCATACAGGAGCCACTGTCGCGCATCGTGGTCCTTGCAATACAGCAACCAGGGCCGGGGCCCGCCGCAATATTGGGCGAGTGCGACGTCGACGACGCCGCCGTGCGGATCAATGTTGCGGGAACAGCAGGGACTGCGGACCAGGTAACCGTCCTCGCCGGTGTGCACGCTGGGCGATACGTAGCGGTAGCGCCGGCGCCCGGCAACCGCCCCCTCGATGCGTTTGCGGACGAATTCGTTGGGCCGGTGATCGGCGTGCGGCGTCCGGGCGCTGTGGGTGACTTGCATGCTCATGTCGGCGTCAACCCGGGACGATTTCCTCTTCGAAGCAGCCGACGGCTTGCCGGTTGCCGAAATCGACGAGATATACGGGGGTGTTGGTGCCGGTGTGCGCGCCGACCTGCACGATCTCCCCGGCCTCGCCGGCGCGGGCCAACAACGCCTCGGGCGGCTGATTCGGATATGAGCCGTCGTTGTACAAGTCGCAGGCGGCGACGATGCGCTGGCCCCAACCGTATTTGGGCGGTCGCGGTTCGATCATCGCCGCCCTGCGTCCACGGGTTCGTTGCCCACGGCTTCGAGCTCCTTGCACTTCATGCCCACGCGGTGACCGGTGGCGATGAATTCGACGCCATAGATGTAGAACTGCTGCAGGAAGGTGCCGATGTTCACGACATAGCCTTCCTCGCCCTTCTCGCACAGGATGTCGCCGATGTCCTTGCCGCGGAATGTTCCATCATTGCGGACGGTGCGGCGGGCACGCACCTTGCACCCAAAATCGAATGCCGGCGGATCGTCCAGCTCGACCACGTCGCCGCGGCTGATGGCGCTCATGACGGGTTCGTCGCGCGCCGGCTGATGCTGCCCGGCGAGATGCTGGCGACGTCCGGCAGTCCGGGGGCGCTGCTTGCGCAGCTGCCGGCGGCTGCCTTGGGATTCCGGAACACCAGGCCGGTCTGCGTCGCGGTGTCGGCGAAGTCGATCGTGACGCCGGCGAGCAGCAGGCGGCTCTCCGCCGGCAGGAATAACTTCATGCCTTGATGATCGATGACGGCATCGCCCGCCCGAGGCGTTGATTCGACGCTGAAGTCGCCCGCGAGGCCGGAGCAGCCCCCGGCCGTCACGACCAGGCGGAATCCGGCATCGGCGGTCCCGCCCATCCTGAGCATGCGCCGGATGAACTTCTCCGCGGCGGCGCTGATGGTGAGGTCCATGCAGGGGCCCTTACGCGGCCGGCTGATAGCGCGGCAGACTCTTGTCGAGCACGCAGGTGTTGTCCACCGGGCATACCGCGGTGCATTGCGGTGCATCGAAGTGCCCGATGCATTCGGTGCATTTCTTCGGGTTGATGAAGAACACGCCGCCTTTTTCGTAGATGGCGACATTCGGGCATTCCGGCTCGCACGCCGAGCACCCGGTGCACTGGGACGCAATGATCTTCAATGGCATGAGTCTTTTCCTCTTCGATCGCTTGGAATGAATGTTCCGTCTTACGCCGCGATGAATGCGCCCTGACGGATGTCGGCGTCACCGCGCGCCTGATGTTGAATCTCTCCGCTGCGCACGCGCGAGAGATAGTCTCTGAACCACTGGACGGCGGCCTTCCCGATGAACTCGCCCGCGTATCGGTCCACCGGATCGATGCCGGCCTGATGCAGCTCCGCTTTCGGACAGCCTCCGATCTTCGCGACGAACACAGCGTGGCAGTCGTTGATGGCGCGGATGATCGTGCCGAGGCCGTCCTCCTCGCCGTACCCGCCCTGGCAGTAGAGATCGACGCGCCGGTGACCGACGAACTTGGCGCCCGAGGCCCTGAGCTCGTAGACCTGGAATTCCTTCGCATGGCCGAAATGTTCGTTGATGAGACCGGAACCCTTGGTGGCCACGGCGACCAGCACCTTGATGTCGCTGTTTTCTCCGGCCAGCGCCGCGAGCTCCTCCTGCTGGGCGGCGACCAGCGCCAGCCGATCCCCCTCGACCCGTTCCTGGTAGGCTCTGCGGGTATCGGCGTCGTAGCGGACCTCCATCGCCATGACCTTGTCCGTGCTGAACTCGGCGCTGCGGTCCTCGCCGAGCAGCCCCACCGCGTCCGCACGGCACTGGCGGCAGTGACGCATCATGTTCATTTCACCTTCGCAGTCGTCCTGCAGCGCCTTGAGCTCCTGCGCCGTGGGGCCGCGCTGGCCGCCGAGGCCGAACACGGTGCCATGCTCGGGCGCGGAGATCAGCGGCATGATGTTGTGCAGGAAGGCGCCGCGTGATTTGACGGCGCGGTTTACCTCCACCAGATGCCTGTCGTTGATGCCTGGGATCATCACGGAATTGACCTTGCAGAGGATGCCGCGTGCGGTCAGCATCTCGAGGCCCAAGAGCTGCCGCGCGCTGAGCAGTTGTGCGGCCTCCCGGCCGGTGTAGCGCTTGTGCTTCCAGAAAACCCAGGGATAAATGTGCCGGCCGACATCCGCGTCGACCATATTGATCGTGATCGTGACGTGATCCACCTTGTATTTCGCGATCGTGTCGACATGATCGGCCAGCGCGAGGCCGTTGGTCGAGAGGCAGAGCTTGATGTCGGGGGCCGCCTTCGAGATCAGCTCGAAGGTCCTGAAAGTCTTGTCCGGGTTTGCCAGCGGATCGCCGGGTCCGGCGATGCCGAGCACCGTCATCTGCGGAATGGCCGAGGCAACCGCGAGAACCTTTTTCGCCGCCTGTTCGGGCGTCAATTTCTCACTGACGACGCCCGGGCGCGATTCGTTGGCGCAGTCGTACTTGCGGTTGCAGTAGTTGCACTGGATGTTGCAGGCCGGCGCGACTGCGACATGCATGCGCGCGTAATGATGATGCGCCTGCTCGCTGTAGCAGGGGTGATTCTTCACCTTCGCCCAAATCTCCGGCGGCAGATCATTCGCGCCCGCGCCGGAGCCGCAGCTCGCCTTCCCGCTGCCGCCGCTCGTGGTGCAACCCGTGTTCCCGCCCGTCTGTTGCATTGATCTTCCTCGATGAAACGGTGGCTCGTCCTGCGTCGGATCTAGCAACTACCATGCCATTCGCGAGAACCGCGATTCGGGCACGAAGTTCGACGGATTGCCCCGGAAAGATGTGTCGCGATGTGGACACGCGCCGACAAATGCGGCGGAGACGCTCGATTGTCGTGTTCGAAATCAGACAAAAGCCGCCGCCCTCGGGCTGACGCCGTGGCGGGTCGATGGTTTTATTCAACGTTGTCCGGTGCTTAGCATCACGCGCAGATGTTGGCACAGGAGTTGCTTGGACTCTCCGCAAGCGCCACGCCGGCCGCGGCATCAGGAGACAACGGTGAGCCGACCCATTTACCTCGATTACTCGGCCACGACGCCGGTCGACCCGCGCGTCGCGAAGAAAATGGTGCCGTTCCTGTTCGAACGCTTTGGCAATCCGGCCAGCCGCTCGCACAGCTATGGCTGGGACGCGGAGGAGGCGGTGGAGAACGCGCGTGCGCAGGTTGCGCGGCTGGCCGGCGCGGACCCGAAGGAAATCGTCTGGACTTCCGGCGCGACCGAATCGAATAATCTCGCCATTACCGGTGCCGCGCGCTTTCATCGCGACAAGGGCCGGCACCTGATCACGATGACGACCGAGCACAAGGCGGTGCTCGACACGATGCGGCACCTGGAGCGCGAGGGATTCGCGGTTACCTACCTGCCACCACAGCCCAACGGCCTGCTCGATCCGGAGCGTTTTGCCGCGGCGATCCGCCCTGACACCGTGCTCGCCTCCGTAATGCACGTCAATAACGAGATCGGCGTGATCCAGGACCTCGCCGCCATCGGCGGCATCTGCCGCGACCGCGGCGTGCTGTTTCACGTCGATGCCGCCCAAGCCACCGGCAAGGTGGCGATCGACCTCGAATCGTTGCCGGTCGATCTGATGTCGTTCTCGGCGCACAAGACCTACGGTCCCAAGGGCATTGGGGCATTGTACGTACGCCGCAAACCGCGCGTGCGGATCGAAGCCCTGATCCATGGCGGCGGACACGAGCGCGGCATGCGGTCGGGGACCCTGGCCACGCACCAGATCGTCGGCATGGGGGAGGCCTTCCGGATTGCCGGCGAAGAGATGGCGGTCGATCATGAACGCGCCCGCGCGCTGCGCGACAAACTGCTCGCCTCCTTGAGCGCGCTCGAGGAGACCTACGTCAACGGCGACCTGGAGGCGCGAGTGCCGCACAATCTCAACATGAGCTTCAATTTCGTCGAGGGCGAGTCGCTGATGATGGCGATGAAGGATGTGGCCGTCTCCAGCGGCTCCGCCTGCACTTCGGCGAGCCTCGAGCCCTCCTACGTGCTGCGCGCGCTGGGCCGCCCTGACGAGCTCGCACACAGCTCCATCCGCTTCAGCGTTGGACGGTTCACGACCGAGGCCGACATCGACGCCGCGGCGGCCCTGGTCACGCGCAACGTGCGCAAGCTCCGCGATCTGTCCCCGCTGTGGGACATGCACCTCGAAGGCATTGATCTCAGCAAGGTGCAGTGGGCCGCCCACTGAAGGATTTCCAATGGCTTACAGCGACAAGGTTATGGACCACTACGAAAATCCGCGCAACGTCGGATCGTTCGACAAGAGCGATCCCAGCGTCGGCACCGGCATGGTGGGCGCGCCCGCCTGCGGCGACGTCATGAAGCTGCACATCAAGGTGGGCGAGGACGGCATCATCGAGGAGGCGCGCTTCAAGACCTACGGCTGCGGCAGCGCCATCGCCTCGAGTTCGCTGGTGACCGAATGGCTGCGCGGCAAGACGCTCGCGGAGGCGCGCCAGATCAAGAACACGGACATCGCCGAGGAACTGGCGTTGCCGCCCGTGAAGATTCATTGCTCGGTGCTCGCCGAGGATGCCATCAAGGCCGCGATAAGCGACTACCTCGCCAAGCGCGCCGCCCAATAGGAGCCCTCATGTCGGCCGATCCGCCAATGCCCATACTGCTCAGCGGCGACGCCGCATCGAAGGTGCGCGAACTGATCCTCGAGGAGGGCAATCCCAATCTGATGCTGCGGATCTCGGTTTCCGGCGGCGGCTGCTCGGGATTTCAATATGGATTCGCGTTCGAGGAACTGAGCGGCGGGGACGATATGATCATTGAAAAGGACGGCGTGCGCGTGCTGATCGACCCGATCAGCCTGCAGTATCTCAGCGGCGCCAATATCGACTTCAAGGACGGCGCCGACGGCTCGCGCTTCGTCATCCGCAATCCCAATGCGAAGAGCACCTGCGGTTGCGGAAGCTCATTTTCCACCGCCGACAAAGGAGAGACCAGTGACAATCCAGCTGACGGAAAAGGCTGCCCGTCGCGTGCGGCAGTCGATCGATAAGCGCGGCGCCGGAATCGGGCTGCGTCTCGGGGTGCGCACCGCGGGGTGCTCGGGACTGGCCTACACGATCGAATTCGCCGACAGCAAGCAGCCCGAGGACTGCGAATTCGAGAGCCGCGGAGTGACGCTGCTCGTGGAACGGAAATTCCTGGCGTACCTCTCGGGCACGGAGCTGGATTTCGTGCGCGAGGGTCTGAACGAGGGCTTCAAGTTCCACAATCCCAACAGCAAGGCCGAATGCGGCTGCGGCGAGAGCTTCACGGTATGATCCATTGCGGCTCCACGACGCCGCCGGACTATTTTTCGCTGTTCAATCTGGAGCCGCGCTTCGCTTTGCCGCTGGACGAGCTGGACATTGCCTACCGGACGCTGGCGAGCCAGGTGCATCCGGACCGGTTCGCGGCCGGCACCACGGCCGAACAGCGCCGGGCGCTGGAACTCGCGACGCATGCCAACGAGGCCTATCGCGCGCTGAAGACGCCGGTGCTGCGGGCGCGCCACTTGCTGGGGCTTCGCGGCGTTGAGATCGGCGAGTCCGGCGCGGCGATGCGGTCGGTTTTCCTGGACCGCCAGATCGAATGTCGCGAAGCCCTGGGCGATGCGCGAATGGCCCGCGACGCGGCTGCGTTGCGCGAGCTCAGCACGTCGGTGCGCGGGCACGCCGCGGCCCTGGGTGCCGGGCTGGCCGAGCAGCTGGACATTCTGCGCGATGACGCCGGCGCCGTGGAAAGCGTCCTGCAGCTCATGTTCCTCGACAAGCTGCTCGCCGACATCGACGACGCATACGACGAGCTGGAGGGCTGATGGCACTGCTGAGCATTGCCGAGCCTGGGGAGAGCCAGGCGCCGCATCAGCACCGGCTGGCCGTCGGCATCGATCTGGGCACGACCAATTCGCTGGTGGCCGCGGTGCGCGACGGTACGGCCGTAGCATTGCGCGACGAGGATGGCCTGAAGCTGCTGCCCTCGGTCGTACGCTACCGCCCGGATGGGCCGGTCGAGGTGGGCCTGGAGGCAAGAAGCCAGCAGCTCGCCGACCCGCTAAACACGATCGTGTCCGTGAAGCGCTGGATGGGACGGCGCCTTGCCGATCTGACGGACGCGCAACGTCGCGCCTACCACCTGCACGACGGACACGGCATGGTCGAGGTCGAAACGGCCGCCGGCACGCGCAGCCCGGTGCAGATCTCCGCCGACATACTCAAAGTGCTGCGCCAGCGCGCCGAACAGGCGCTGGCGGGCGAGTTGGTGGGCGCAGTGATCGCCGTGCCTGCCTATTTCGACGATGCCCAGCGACAGGCAACCAAAGACGCCGCGCGGCTCGCCGGACTCAATGTCCTGCGCCTGCTGAACGAGCCCACGGCCGCCGCCATCGCCTACGGACTCGAGCATGCGAGCGAAGGCCTCTATGCGGTGTACGACCTGGGGGGTGGAACCTTCGATATCTCTATCCTGCGGCTGACCCGCGGCGTATTCGAAGTACTGGCCGTGAACGGCGATTCCGCGCTCGGGGGCGATGACCTCGATCAGGCGGTTTACGAATGGATCCTGGCCCAGGCGCAACTGCCGCCGCCGCCGCCGAGGGATCACCGCCTGCTGATGCAGCAGGCCAGGCAGGCCAAGGAATGCCTGTCATCGCACCGGGATGCCGAGATTTATGCGCGCATGAGCAACGGGGCCGCCTTGGCGCTCACACTCGAGCGTGCGACGCTGGAGTGCATTGCGGCGGGCCTGATCGCGCGAACGCTGGTTCCGGTGCGCAGGGCGCTGCGCGACGCCGGAACGACGGTGGAGGCCATTCAGGGGGTGGTGATGGTCGGCGGCGCTACACGGATGCCCGCCATCCGGACCGCGGTCCGCGACTATTTCAAGCGGGAGCCGCTCACCGACATCGACCCCGACGAAGCGGTCGCGCTGGGCGCCGCAATTCAAGCCCATGCACTCGCGGGCAACCGCAGCGGCGCGGGCGAGTGGCTGTTGCTGGATGTCACGCCGCTATCGCTCGGTCTGGAAACCATGGGTGGCCTCACGGAACGCATCATTGCCCGAAACAGCACGCTGCCGGTGGCGCGCGGCCAGGACTTCACGACTTTCAAGGACGGCCAGACCGCCATGAGCCTGCACGTCGTGCAAGGGGAGCGCGAGCGCGTGGCCGATTGCCGCTCCCTGGCGCGCTTCGAGCTGCGCGGCATTCCGCCCATGGCGGCCGGCGGTGCGCGCATTCGGGTCGTTTTCCAGGTCGACGCCGACGGCCTCCTCAGCGTGAGCGCACGCGAGCAGTTGAGCGGGGTCGAGGCCAGCGTCACTGTAAAACCGTCGTTCGGGCTCAGCGACGTCGAAATTGCGGCCATGCTCGGCGACTCCACGGCTCACGCGGCCATGGACGCGCCGGTGCGCGCACTCACCGAGCAGGTGATCGACGCCGAACGCCTGCTCGAGTCGATCAACAGCGCCCTCGCCGCAGATACGCAATCCTGGCTGGGCGACGCGGATCGGACGATGCTCGAGGCCGCGATGCGCGCGTTGCGCGATGAGCTGCGCGGCGCAGATGCCGATCGCATCCGCAACGCGGCAGCGGCGCTCAACGAGCTCAGCGCGCCGCTCGCCGCGAGACGCATGGACGCTGCAGTGCGCAGTACCCTGGCCGGGCGTCAGCCCGCCGAATTCCTGTAGGAGGCGCCCAGTGCCGAAGATTACCGTATTGCCCCATGAAGAGTTGTGCCCGGGCGGCGCTGAATTCGAATGCCGGGCGGGTGCGGAGCTTTGCGATCTGCTGCGCGCCAACGGGGTTGGCGTCGAGAGTGCCTGCGAGAAATCGTGCGTTTGCACGACCTGCCACGTGCTCGTGCGCAAGGGATTCTCGTCGCTGCGCCCGGCCGGCGACGCCGAGGAAGACCAGCTCGGGAAGGCCTGGGGTCTCGAAGCGACTTCCCGATTGAGCTGTCAGGTACGGATCGGCGGCGCGGATCTCGTGATCGAGATCCCGCGCTACACGTCGAACATCGGCGGCCACTGAGACGTTGGAATGCTGTGGACGGACACCCGCGAGATCGCCGCCGCGCTGTTCGACGCGCATGGTGAGATCGATCCCCTGCGCATCCGCTTCACGGACCTGCACCGCTGGATCACGGAGCTGCCGGAGTTCGAGGACGATCCCCAACGATCGAATGAAAAGATCCTGGAGGCCATCCAGATGGCTTGGATCGACGAGGCATCGTGAGCGCATCTGTCGCAAAGCCGACAAACGGGCCGCGATGTAGATTTCCCTTCCTCCGCGGACCGGCTGCGCCGGCGGTGAATCCGGCGAATGGAGCGGCGGCGGCCGTTTATGGCCGCTTGGCACGCGAGTTGCTGTATGCCAACCATGGGCAAACGATCAGTAACGGTCAACGACACGACGCTGCGCGACGGGGAACAGAGCGCCGGGGTCTCGTTCACGATTGAGGAGAAGCTCGCCATTGCCCGTTCACTCGATGCGGCCGGCGTGCCGGAAATGGAGATCGGGATTCCGGCGATGGGCGGCGCCGAGCGGGAGACGATACAAGCGGTCGCAGGATTGGGCCTGCGTGCGACGCTGATGGTGTGGAGCCGCATGACCGAGGACGACATCGATGCCGCCGCCGCCTGCGCGGCGGATATCGTCAATCTCTCCATCCCCGTGTCGGATATTCAGATACATCACAAACTGGGCCGCACCCGCGCCTGGGTGCTCGGCCAGATCCGCCGCTGCGTTGACGTGGCGCGGAGCGGGGGCTGCGACGTGTCGGTCGGCGCGGAGGATGCATCGCGCGCCGACCCGGATTTTCTCGTCCAGGCGGCCGAGGCGGCGCGAGCCGCCGGCGCACGCCGCTTTCGCTTCGCCGACACTCTCGGCGTGCTCGATCCGGCGGCGACTGCACAGCGCATCCGCAGGCTGTGCGACTCCGTGGACATCGAGGTTGAAATGCATGCGCATGACGATTTCGGACTTGCGACCGCCAACACGCTCGCCGCCGTCACGGCCGGCGCGACCCACATCAACACGACCGTCAATGGGCTGGGCGAACGCGCCGGCAACGCCCCGCTGGAGGAAGCCGTGATGGCCCTGCGACACTTGTATGGCATCGAGACGGGCGTCGAACCGCGGCACTTTCCGGCACTCTCGCGCCTGGTCGCGGATGCGTCCGGGCGTGCCGTGGCCCCCAACAAGAGCATCGTCGGTGAGGCGGTCTTCACGCACGAGGCCGGAATCCACGTCGACGGCCTGCTCAAAAACCCCCTCAATTACCAGGGGTTCGATCCGAACGAGGTCGGCCGCGAACACCGCATGGTGCTCGGCAAGCATTCCGGGTCGCGGGCGGTGCGCCGGGCGTACGCCCAGCTTGGCATCGCGCTCACCGACGGCCAGGCGGGCGACATGCTGGCGCGAATCCGCGATCACGCCGGAGAGAAGAAGCGCGCGCCAGACAATGAGGATCTGCGGCGCTTCCATCGGGTATTCGGCACTTCTGAAGGGGTCCCGTCATGAACGATATCCTCGCCCAAATGCGCAGCCTGTCCTCGGCGGAGGAGTTCTTCGAGCATCTGTCGTTGCCCTACGACCCGGCGGTGCTGCACGTCAACCGGCTGCACATTCTCAAGCGCTTCAACCAGTACCTGGGAGCGCACGAGCCGGAGTTGACCGATCCCGACTCCGGGGTGCGCCTCGCCGCCTGCCGGGCGCTGCTGGCGCGCGCCTACCGGGACTTCGTGCGATCGACGCCGGCCCAGGAAAAGGTCTTCAAGGTGTTTCAGGATGCCCAGGGCGCGGAGGTCGGGTTCGAGAGCCTGCGCCGCACGCTGCCGTCTCGCAGAGCGCCCTAGGGTTCACGGAGGCCCGTCATGCACATCGTCGTTTGCATCAAGCAGGTCCCGGACAGCGCGCAAATCCGCGTTCATCCGGTCAGCAACACCATCATGCGACAGGGCGTGCCGGCCATTGTCAATCCGTATGATCTGTTTGCGCTCGAGGAGGCGCTGCGCCTCAAGGACCGCTACGGCGGCCGGGTGACGGTGCTGTGCATGGGGCCCTCGCAGGCCGATGCCGCCCTGCGCAAGGCGCTCTCATTCGGCGCCGACGAAGCCATCTTGCTCAGCGATCGCGCCTTTGCCGGCTCCGACACGCTCGCGACCAGCTACGCGCTGGCGTCCGCGATCCAGCGCATCCACGAGGACATGCCGGTCGATCTGGTGTTCGCGGGAAAGCAGACCATCGACGGCGACACGGCCCAGGTCGGGCCCGGCATTGCAAAGCGCATGAATCTGCAGTTGTTGACCTATGTGGCCAAGATCGATGCACTGGACCTGGAGCGCAGGGAGATCGTCATCCACCGGCGCGCCGAAGGCGGCGTGCAAGTGCTGAAGACCCGCCTGCCCTGCCTGGTCACCGTGCTCGAGGGCATCAACGAGATGCGCTTTGCCACGATGGACGACATGTTTCGGGCGGCCCGCCATCCGCTCAAGGTGTGGGACAAGGCGGCCGCGGGCATCACCGATTTTGGCAAGATCGGCCTCAAGGGCTCGCCGACTGTCGTGGCGAAGGTCTTCGCGCCGCAGCCGAAGGCGCGCAAGGCCGAACGCATCGAAGCGCACGGCGACGCGCCGAAGGACCTTGCCGCGACGCTGCTGACCAAGCTTTTTGCCCACCATCCGCAGCTCGAGCACCATATCTCGGAGCGCGCGTCATGAACAAGGCACCCACCGGGCGCCGCAAGGTCGAGCTCGATCCCCGCCTTGCCGCCTACAAGGGTGTCTGGGTCTTCATCGAGCACGAGCGCGGCGCCACCCATCCGGTATCCTGGGAACTGCTCGGGGAGGCTCGCAAACTAGCGGACCAGCTCGGTGTTGAGGTCGGCGCAGTCGTCCTCGGGGCGCCCGGCCCCGCGATTCGCCGGGCCTGCGACGAGACGTTCTGCTACGGGGCCGACGTCTGCTACCTCATCGAGGATGCGGTTCTGGCCAGTTATCGCAACGAACCCTACACGAGGGGTCTCACGCACCTCGTGGACAAGTACCAGCCGGAGATCGTGCTGCTCGGCGCGACGACGCTCGGCCGCGATCTCGGCGGCAGCATTGCGACCACTCTGGCCACCGGGCTCACCGCCGACTGCACCGAGCTCAACATCGACCCGGACAACCGCAGCCTGGCGGCGACGCGCCCGACCTTCGGCGGCAGCCTGCTGTGCACCATCCAGACCCTGAACTACCGGCCGCAGATGGCCACCGTTCGTCCCCGGGTCATGCAGATGCCGGATCGCGGCAGCCCGCGCCCTCCGCGCATCGTCGAAGAGCCGCTCAGCATGATCGAGGACTCGATCATCACCAAGGTGCTGGAATACATTCCGGACGAGCACCAAGACCAGGCGCAGCTTGCGTACGCCGATATCATCGTCTCCGGCGGGCGAGGCTTGAAGCGGCCTGAGAATTTTCAGCTGGTCTGGGATCTTGCCGAGGTCCTCGGCGCCGAGGTCGGCGCGACCCGTCCGCTGATCCAGGCCGGCTGGGTGACGGCGGACCGGCAGGTCGGCCAGACCGGCAAGACGGTGCGCCCCAAGCTCTACATCGCGGCCGGTATCTCGGGTGCGATCCAGCATCGCGTCGGAATGGAGAGTTCCGACGTCATCATCGCGATCAACGAGGATGCGAATGCGCCGATCTTCGATTTCGCGAGCTATGGAATTGTCGGCAACGCGATGCAGATCCTGCCCGCGTTGACCGACGCCTTCCGACAGCACCTCGCCACCGCAAGGCGTGCGGGTTGATCGCCCCACGGGAACCAACAAAGGCGGCCGCATGAGTGAGCATTTCGACGTACTGGTCATCGGCGCGGGCCCCTCCGGCAATGCGGCCGCATACACGGCTGCGAAGGCGGGCCTGAAGGTGTTGCAGATCGAGCGCGGCGAATCGCCGGGGTCGAAGAACGTGCAGGGAGCGATCCTTTACTCCGATGCTCTGGAGAAGATCATTCCAGATTTTCGCGAGGATGCGCCGCTCGAGCGCCATCTGATCGAGCAGCGCATGTGGATGCTCGATGATGAATCCTACGTGGGATCGACCTACCGCTCGAATGCGTTCAATACTCCGCCGTTCAACCGCTATACGATCATCCGGGCCCAATTCGACAAGTGGTTCTCGAAGAAAGTCCAGGATGCCGGGGCGCTGACCATCTGCGAAACGACGGTGCTCGGGCTGCACATGGACGGCGACCGCGTGGTCGGTGCCAGCACCGACCGGGCCGGCGGCTCCGTGTACGCCGACGCCGTGATTCTCGCCGACGGCGTCAATTCCCTGCTGGCGAGAAAGGCGGGCTTTCGCCCCGAACTGCAGCCGCGCGACGTGGCGCTCGCCGTCAAGGAGATTCATTTCCTGCCGGACACGACCATCGAGAGCCGCTTCAACGTCGGGCCGGACGAAGGGGTCGCCATCGAGATGGCCGGCAAAATCACGCAGGGCATGGTGGGCACGGGATTTCTGTACACCAACACGGAATCGTTGACCATCGGCGTCGGCTGTCTGCTGTCGGACCTGCGCGCCCAGAAGATCACGCCCCACGCGCTGATCGAAAACATGAAGGCACATCCTGCGATACGCCCGCTGCTGGAGGGCGGCGAGATGAAGGAATACTGCGCGCATCTCATCCCGGAGGGTGGCTACAACGCGATTCCGAGGATCTTTGGAGCGGGCTGGATGATGGTGGGCGACGCCGGCATGTTCGTGAACAGCGTGCATCGCGAGGGCTCCAATCTCGCGATGACGACTGGCCGGCTTGCGGCCGAGACGCTGATCGAACTGCGCTCCGAGGGCAAGGACTTCACGGCCGACAATATCGCCCGCTACCGTCGCAAGCTCGACGAAAGCTTCGTCATGAAGGATTTGAAGAAGTACAGGGACATGCCGGGATTCCTCGAAAACAACCCGCAGTTCTTTACCCAGTATCCCGAGCTCATCAATCGTGCCGCCCACACCATGCTGCTGGTCGACGGCGCGGACAAGAAAAGCAAGGAGCGGGACATTCGCCGGAATTTCATCAAGAAGCGGTCGCGGTTTGGTCTGATCGGCGATGCGTTCAAGCTCTGGAGGGCCTTCGAATGATCAAGGTCGAGGAAAAGTTGTTTCAGAACCGGTACAAGGTCGACGCGGGCCGGGCGCACATCCAGATTAGCGACCCGGACGTTTGCCAGCTCAAGTGCGCAACGAAGCCCTGCCTGGTGTGCTGCCCCGCCTCGTGTTACACCAAGGAGGGCGACGGAGCGGTTACGTTGATCACCGACGGATGCCTGGAATGCGGCACCTGCCGTGTGGTCTGCAGTGAGCACCGCAACGTGCTGTGGGAATACCCGCGCGGAGGCTATGGCATCCTGTTCAAGTTCGGCTGATCAGAATTTCTTGACCGGGATGGAGTGCTTGCGCAGCGCGTAGCCGATCTGGCGCGCAGTCAGCCCGAGGATACGCGCGGCCTTGGCCTGGACCCAGCCGGCGGTTTCCATGGCGTCGACCAAGCGCTGCCGCTCGGCCTCCGGCTCGTCCGTAGAGGGTGCTGCCGTCCGGGCGTCGCCGGACTCCGGCGGTTCCGGCGAGGCGGGCGGCGGAGTCTTGCCGTAGGATGCGCCGCGACCGATGGGCAGCGACACGATGCCCTCGGTCGAGTCCGCCGGCCTTCTCCACAGGACGGCCGACAGGCATTCATCCTGCCGGCACGCAAAATCATCGGCAACCAGGTTGTCGGAATTCGCCAGCGTGGCGGTGCGGCGGATGCAGTTCTCGAGTTCGCGAACGTTGCCGGGAAACTGGCAGGAAGTGAGTACCTGCATCGCACTCGGCGTCAGCGAGAGATTCGCCTCATGCTCCGCGTTGAAGCGGTCCAGGAACTCCCGCGCCAGCAGGGGAATATCCCCTTTGCGGTCTCGCAGTGGCGGAACGAAGATCGGCACGACGCTGATCCGGAAATAGAGGTCCGGCCGAAAGTCGCCCTTGGCAACCGACTCCTCCAAATTCCGATTGGTTGCGGCAACCAATCTTACGTCGGTCTTGATCGTCGAGGTCCCGCCGACGCGCTCGAATTCCCCCAGCTGCAGGACGCGCAGTAACTTGGCCTGGAACGAGGGCGATATCTCGCCAATCTCGTCCAGAAACAGGGTTCCATTGTGGGCCAGTTCGAACCGGCCCTTGCGCTGCGCTGTGGCGCCGGTGAACGCGCCCTTCTCGTGCCCGAACAACTCGGACTCCAGCACGCTTTCGGCCAGCGCCGCACAGTTGACGGCAATGAACGGCTGCGCATGCCGGGGCGACCACTCATGCAGCGCTCGCGCGAACAGCTCCTTGCCGGTGCCCGACTCGCCCCGCAGCAGCACCGGCGAGTTGCTGCGCGCCACGCGGCGCACCTTATCGAGCGCTGCTTTGATCGCGGGCGTGCTGCCGATGATTCCCGCCGTCGGCGCGGGGTCGCCCTTCGGCGCCGGGCCGCCTTTCTGCGGTATCGTGTGCTCGGCAATCGTTCTTTCGAGCCGGCGCTGCTCGTGAATCAGCCATTCCCGATCATGCGCGATCAGCCGCTGCAGGCGCACCGTTTGCCCCAGGAGATTGGCAATCATCGTGAGGAAGCGGACGTCCTCGTCGAGGCTGAAGTAGGCGCCATCGCCGAATTCGCGGTCTATCGTGACCGTGCCGATGACGTTTCCCCGGTCCTTGATCGGCACCCCGATGAACGAAAAGTCTGTTTGCACCGGGTCCCATCCGGAAAAATCCCAGTTGTCGAACAGGGGATCCTTCTTCATCTGCCGGATGACCAGCGGCATCTTGGTCACGACAATGCGCCCGATCGCCTTCTCCGGCAGCCGGTCGAAATAACGCCTCGCGTTCGCATCGCTCCAGCCGGTTCCGACCACGATATCAGGCACGCCGCGATCGTCGAGCAGCGCGATCAGCCCGTGCCTCATGTCGAGAAAGCTTGCCAGCAACTGCAGCACGCCCGAGAACGAAGTCTCGAGCCGGGCGGGCACCGCGAGAAGTTTGGATACTTCGTAAATGCCCACGAGCGCGATATCTGCGCGCCGCACGCCGCTTGCGCGCGCGTCGCCGACACCCCTGTTCACTGGACCGTTTGGCGCGCTCTCCATATGACCGTCTGGCACTTCGTCTCCGGAGGGATTACCGCGGAATTCGTTCAGCGATTCGATCGACATGGATCCTGCAAGAAGTGTGCTACATGCACGGTTATTGCGTTGCCGCGAAGGTAAGCGCTTCAATTATTTAGGATTGTTTCCCATCATCCGGGAAGACCCGGGTACCGGCTTGCGGCTTTTGCGCGGGAACGGTGCGTCGCGCGCATCCATCGGCACGGAGTGGGAGCGTGCGCGAATGTCTCAGCTGACCGCGACCAAGACATGGGATGCCTTGATCAGAGCGCAACAGCTGCTGCCGTCGGCGAGATCGAGTTTCTGCAAGGCCTTGCAGGTGACGATGGCCGTCAAGGTGCGGCCGCCCGGCAGCTGCATCTTGACTTCGCTGCTGGCGCCGCCGGAAATGACCGCCGACACGACGCCCGACAGGCGATTGCGCGCACTGGTGCGGATATCGTGATCCGTCGATAGCATGATGAAACTCGCCTTGATGAGCGCAATCGCCTCGCGTCCCGGGAAGAGCTGGAGGTCTTCGACCGCTTCGTTTGTGATATTCGCAAAGATCTCAAGGCCGTCACCGATATCCAGAACGACTTCCGCGCTGATCGAGCCCTGCCGGATCGCCTTGACCGTACCGCGATATTGATTGCGCGCGCTGGTCTTCATCGCGATTGATCGCAGCAGCTCATGGAGCTCGTTGAAGTCGCCGACCTCGGCCCGCATCTGCGTCATCAGATTCTGATATCCGGACTCGAGCAGACGGTACAGCCTGACAAACTCGCGGCCGTGCCCGGTGAGGTAGCTGCCACATCCATGTTCGCCCCCGGGTGCGCGGATCAGCAGCGGCTTGCCGGCCAGATTGTTGATCGCGTCGACGGCGTCCCAAGCTGCCCGGTAACTCAGGTCCAGCCGCTGCGCGGCCCGTGAAATGGATCCCACTTGATCGATCGCTTCGAGCAGATCGATGCGCTCGCTTGCCGGGAATCGCGCGCCGCATGGGGAGTGAGCGAGATTGCGGCCCGCCCGCTGAAGCTCGCCTGTCGTCAGGTTCATCGGATCCTCTCCATGTCAATGCCGCGGTTGATCGGCGGGTTGCGGCCCCGAGATGAGCCGGTTCCACGTAGGTTCGTCGACGACTTGCTGCTGCCACTGCGCATGGCAAGCCCTGCAAGCCTGCAATGTGGTCGACAGTTCGCCGAGCACGCGCCCGCGGTTGCGCTCGCGGGCGGCCGCCGCGATGCCGTCGGCCGTGTGATGGAAGGCGAGCGCCTGACGGGCGAACGCCGGCGACGCCGCGCCAAAGCGATTGCAGACCTTGCCCACTTCGTCGGAATAGCCCAGCCGGGCAGCCGCCTTCTGGACCGCGTCAAAATCACCCAGACTCAATGCGGTGACGATCTCCTGCACGGCGCCCAGATGATCGCGCATCATTTGCTTCTGATGGTCTGCCATCATCTGCGGCAGGGGCAACGGACGGCGCTCCTGGATCGTGTCGTCCGCCGCTGCGGGCAGCCACACCGGAATCAGAAACATCAGCATCGCAAGCGGTCTGAACATCCGTGGCCGGCTTCCATTGCAATTCGGTGGCGACAGGGTGATGGAAGCACGAAATGTGCCAATGACCCGAAATCGCGCCTGCCGGTCCCGAAGCGGGCTCTTTTCAGGGTACCCTTCCATTGGGCAATGTGTGATTTGCGCGAAAGCCGACAACCCGCCGATCGATACGCGTCGCGACCCTGACAATTGTCGTGGCGCCGCCCGCGCCGGCGGCAATGTATGCGGCCAATCCCCGTCACCCGGCCAGGCATGAGTATTGCATGATGGTCCCCACGAAGAGCGCAGCGCCTTGCCCGGGCAGCTCGCTGCGGCGCCCACAAATTCGAGGTAACGATGGCCAATGTCACTTTCTCGTCGCCGGTCATGCCGAGGGACGTAACCGTCTACGCAGTCGCAGGACATCGCGGAACCCTGTTGGCGATCGCCAAAGCGCACAAGATCCCCATTCCCTTCGACTGCCAGGACGGGGAGTGTGGGTCCTGTCAGGTGACCGTGACTCCATTGTCGAACTCAAAGCGAATGGGCATTGCCCTGACGGAGAAGGAAAAGGAGCTGCTGCGTCAGCTCGGAAAGATCACCAAGCAGGAAATCATGGAGGCCGAGGTCAACGACATGCCGCCGCGGGTTCGCCTGGCGTGCCAATATTTCGTCCGCGACGAAGACATCCTGGTCTCCTTCATCGGTGATGAGACGTTGCCGGCGAAGGGCCCAGGTCTTTCCATGGCCGCATCTATTTACAAAGGTGGGCTCGAGATCAATTCGCTCGACGAGTTCCTCAACTTCGCGTTACAGGTCGAAAACGATGCCGCCGTGCATTACGAGCAACTGGCGGATGCCATGAAGGCGCAGGGCAACGCGGAGGTGGCCGAGTTGTTCACCAAGCTTGGACGCTATTCGCGCCTGCACTACGAGGAGGCCAGGCAGCGCATGGTCAGTCACGCAGTGCCTGTGAATGTTCCGGCGCTCAGCCTCTGGCCCGAAAACGTGACGCCGGAAAGCACTGCGCTCTGGGCCGGCGATGCGCACCTATCGCGGCTGGATGCGCTCAAGGTGGCGCTGCAGGGCGAGCGGCGAAGTTATGAGTTCTATTACGCCGTCGCGAACACCAATGCCGATGCCGCAATCTGCGCCGTGGCGAAGGAGTTCGTCAAGGAGGAGGCGGAGCACGTTGAAGCATTGAAACAGTGGATTTCACGCGAAGAACATCAAATCGCGCAAACGGCGACTCTAAAACCGGTTCCCGTGGTTTGAGCAGAGGCAGCTCCATGGAATCGGTCGAAGAATTTCTGGCCTACGCGATCAAATTGGAACAGGAGGCTGCGCTGCGTTTCGGCCAGCTCGCCGATGCCATGGCTACTGCCGGAAACCGGGAGGTCATGGAGCTGTTTCGGCGCTTGTCCGACTATTCCACCCTGCACCTGTCCGACGCCCGCGCCAGAGCCGGATTCCGCAAGCTGCCGGCCGTCGAGGCGAAAGAGTTCATCTGGCCGGATATTGAAAGTCCCGAAACTGCCGCCATCTGGGCAGCCGATCCCATGATCGGGCGCGATGAGGCCCTGCGGGTGGCGCTGGAAGCCGAAAAAGCCGGCCTCGCGTATTACCAGAGCGTTCTCGATTCGACCCAGGATCCGGAGATCCGCGCGCTGGCCACGGAGTTCGTCGACGAGGAAAACATGCACGTCAGCGAGCTTCAGCGTTGGATTTCAGCGTGCTCCGACAAGGTCCGGGAATCCTAGCGCTGCCACCGCCGGTGATTTAAGGCGCGTACCCCGGGCCTCGGAGCACCTTGCCCGGCAGCGCGCCCGTCATCTTGCCGCCCTCGATCACGGGCACCCCGTTCACCAGTACGGCGTCCATGCCCTCGGAGAGATGATTCGGGCTCTCGAAGGTCGCGTTGTCGTGGATGATCTGCGGGTCGAACACCACGATGTCGGCCCATAGCCCCTGCTTCAGGACGCCGCGGTCGGTGAGGCGCATGCGCTGCGCGGGCAGCGCCGAGAATTTGCGGACCGCCTCTTCCAGCGTGAGCTGTTGCTCCTCGCGGACGTACTTGCGCAGTATCCGAGGAAACGTCCCGTAGGCCCGGGGATGCGGATGTTCCTGGCCCAGAATGCCCTCGGGCGAGGCTCCCGATGAGTCGTTGTCGAACGACACCCAGGGCTGCTTCAGCGCGAACAGCACGTCCGGTTCATCCATCCCGAACACCGCCACATACGTGAATGCCCTGTCCTTGATGAGCAAATCGCAGAGCGCATCGATGGGATCCTCGTGCCACAGGGCGGCGACCTCGGACAGGCGCTTGCCCTGGAGCGGAAGCAGCTCCGGCGTCTGCACCACGCCGATGAGGACCGCTTCGGGACCCGGGATCTCCTGCCATTCGTTGTCCCAGCTCTCGCCGGCCGAGTCCTTGCCCGGATTCTGCAGATCGCGCCGGATGCGGGCCCGCATCGCCGGATCCTTGAGCCGCTCCACGAGCTTGGCGTCCCCGCCGTCGTGCGCCCACGGCGGAATGAACGCGGAGAATTCGTTGAACCAGGCCGTGTAGGCGTAAGTGTTGGCGCTGATGTCGACGCCCGAGGCGCGCAGTTGATCGATATGCGCGACGATGTCAGGCATCCGGCCCCAGTTCGCCTTCCCGGCAACCTTGAGGTGCCAGATCTCCACCGGAATCTGCGCCTGCCGCCCGATTTGCGCGGCCTCATCGACGGACTCCATCACCTGGTCGCCCTCGCTTCGCATGTGCGTGGCATAGATGCCGCCCAGGGGGGCCGCCTCCGCCGCCAGCGCGATCAATTCCGCCGTCTTCGCATACGGCGCCGGCGCGTACTCGAGAGCGCTCGAGACCCCCACGGCGCCGTCGCGCATGGCCTCGCGCACCAGCGCCCTCATCCGGTCGAGTTGCGCCGCTGTGGGCTGCACGTCGGCGTCGCCCAGCACCATGCGGCGCACCGACGTGGCGCCCACATAGCTCGCGAGGTTGATCCCCAGGCCCTGCCGCTCGAGGCGCGCAAAGTACTCCCGGAAAGTCCGCCAGTCCGGCGTGATGAGGTAGTGATCGTATTGGGAACGGCCGGCGGCGATCATGGCGTCGTTGAGCGGGGCCGCCGAATTGCCTTCCCCGGTGATCTCCGTGGTGATGCCCTGATAGATCTTCGAGGGCAGCCGGGGGTCGACCAGGATGGTGATCTCGGATTGGCCGAGCATGTCGATGAAACCCGGCGCGACCACCTTGCCGCGCGCATCGAGGATGCGCTTGGCGGGCGCTCCCGACAGGGCGCCGATGGCGGCGACCCGGCCGCCTCGGATGCCGACGTCGCCCGAGTACCAGGGCGAGCCGGTGCCGTCCACGATGTGCCCGTGCACGATCAGCACGTCGAACGGGGGCTCGGGCGCTGGGGCGTTCGTGGCCTCCGCGGTCGGGCCGCCCGCG
Organism: uncultured Gammaproteobacteria bacterium; assembly: GCA_963707765.1. Classification (GTDB taxonomy): domain Bacteria; phylum Pseudomonadota; class Gammaproteobacteria; order Steroidobacterales; family Steroidobacteraceae; genus Bog-1198. The sequence goes on from CAVPQZ010000004.1 coordinate 1,402,682, forward strand.
GCGTTTGCGAGTGCGCCGAGCAGTCCCCAGGAGATCGACAGGGCGGCCGCGATGGCAGCGGTTCGCACGGGTGCCCCCTCAGGCCTTGAGGGCGCTCAACACGTCCTCGAGCATTTTCTTCGCGTCGCCGAACAGCATCCGGTTGTTCTCCTTATAAAATAGCGGATTGTCGACGCCCGCGTAACCCGAGGCCATGCTGCGCTTCATGACGACCGTCGTCTGCGCCTTCCATACCTCCAGCACCGGCATGCCGGCGATCGGGCTCGACGGGTCGTCCTGGGCGCTCGGATTCACGATGTCGTTGGCGCCGATCACCATGGCGACGTTGGTGTCCGGGAAGTCCGGGTTGATCTCGTCCATCTCCATGACGATGTCGTAGGGCACCTTGGCCTCGGCCAGCAGCACGTTCATGTGCCCCGGCATGCGGCCGGCCACCGGATGAATGGCGAAGCGCACGTTCTTGCCCTTCTCGCGCAGATACTTGGTGATTTCGAAGACGGTGTGCTGGGCCTGCGCGACGGCCATGCCGTAGCCCGGGACGATGATGACGCTGCCCGCTTCCTTGAGCAGTTCCGCAGTCTCCTGCGCGCTGATCGAGACCACCTCGCCGGCCGGCTGCGACGAGCCCGGCGCCTTGGGCGGCCCCGCGGTGCCGCCGCCGAAGCCGCCGGCGATGACGCTCAGGAATTGCCGGTTCATCGCCCGGCACATGATGTAGGAGAGAATCGCGCCGCTCGAGCCCACCAGGGCCCCGGTGACGATCAACAGGTCGTTCGACAGCATGAAGCCCGTGGCTGCGGCCGCCCACCCCGAGTAGCTGTTCAGCATCGAGACGACCACCGGCATGTCGGCGCCGCCGATGGCCATGACCATGTGCACGCCGAACAGCAGCGCGAGCGCCGTCATGACGATGAGCGGCATCATGCCCTCGTCGATCGATGCGGCGCCCAGGAACCGGTAGCAGAAGAAGATCACGACCAGCAAAATCGCGAGATTCATCCAATGCCGGGCCGGCAGGAGCAGCGGCTTTCCGCTGATGCGTGCGGAGAGCTTGCCGAACGCGATCACCGATCCCGACAGCGTGACGGCGCCGATCAGCACGCCAATGTAGATCTCGGCGTGGTGGATGCTTTCCTCGGCCGGGTTCATGCCCGCCGACGCGGCCGGATCGATGTAGCTCGCGTAGCCGACGACCACGGCCACCAGCCCGACGAGACTGTGCATGAAGGCGACCAGCTCCGGCATCTGCGTCATCTGCACGGTGCGCGCGAGATACAGTCCGAGCGTGCCGCCGATGACCAGCGCGACGGCGATCCAGCCGACGCCCCCGGTGCTCACCCGCGGCCCGAACACCGTCGCCAGCACGGCGATCGCCATGCCGATCATGCCGTAGAGGTTCCCGCGGCGCGAGCTCTCGGGATTCGACAATCCGCCGAGGCTCAGGATGAAAAGAATAGTCGCGCCGAGGTACGCAACCGAGGTGAGGCTCCCTGACATTCTTATTCTCCGTTACTTGCGGAACATCGACAGCATGCGGCGCGTGACTGCGAAACCGCCGAACATGTTGACGGCCGTCAGCGCAATGCCGGTCACCGCGAGCCACCGGATGAGCGCTTCGGGCCGCACGGCCTCGGCGAGCCCGGGCGGCGCAATCTGCACCAGCGCACCGATGATGATGATGCTGCTGATCGCGTTGGTGACGCTCATGAGCGGCGTGTGCAGCGACGGCGTCACGTTCCACACGACCTGATACCCGACGAAGCAGGCCAGCACGAACACCGTGAAATGGCCGAGAAAAGCCGCAGGCGCGAAGGCGCCGATCAGGACGAAGAGCAGCGCCGCCGTGCCGAAGATCATCGCCGTCGTGCCCGCCGCCATCGGCTGACCGCCGCCGTGACCGTGGCCCTTGGTCTCGGGGGCCGGCTTCACGGCCGGCTTTTGCGCCCCCGCCCCGGAAGGCGCGGCGGACAGCTTCGGGGCCGGCGGCGGCCAGGTGACCGCGCCCTCCTTGACCACGGTCGTGCCGCGGATGACCTCGTCCTCCATGTCGACGCGGTACTGGCCGTCCTTCGCCTTGCACAGTTCCTCGGATAGGCGGAACAGGTTGGTCGCGTAGAGATTGCTCGCCTGGCGCGGCAGCCGGCTGGGCAGATCGGTGTATCCGATGATGGTGACGCCGTGCCGGACCACGATTTTGCCGGGCTCGGTCAATTCGCAGTTGCCGCCCTGCTCCGCCGCCATGTCGACGATCACGCTGCCCGGCTTCATCGACTGCACCATGTCGGCGGTGATGAGCTTCGGGGCCGGCTTTCCGGGAATCAGGGCGGTCGTGATGATGATGTCGACCTCCTTGGCCTGCTTCGCGAACACCTCGCGCTGCGCCTTCTGGAAGCCCTCGCTCATGACCTTGGCATAGCCGCCGACGCCCGTGCCTTCCTCGACGTAGTCGACCGGGACGAATTCGCCCCCCAGCGACTTGATCTGGTCTCCGACCTCGGGGCGCGTGTCGTTGGCGCGCACGATGGCTCCCAGGCCCGACGCCGTGCCGATGGCCGCGAGGCCGGCGACGCCGGCGCCGATGACGAACACCTTGGCGGGCGGAACCTTGCCGGCGGCGGTGATCTGTCCGGTGAAGAACCGGCCGAACTCGTGCGCCGCCTCGATCACCGCGCGGTAGCCCCCGATATTCGCCATTGACGACAGTGCGTCGAGCTTCTGCGCGCGCGACATGCGCGGCACGCTGTCCATCGCGAGGACGGTGCATTGCTTCGAGGCGAGCTGCTTCAACAGTTCCGGATTCTGAGCAGGCCAGATGAAACTGACGAGCGTCATCCCCGCGCGGATCAAGTTCGCCTCGTCGGGGGTCGGTGCGCGCACCTTGAAGACGATGTCGGCGCTGGACCAGAGGCTCGCCGCATCCGGCACGATCGTCGCGCCGGCCGCCCGGTAGGCGTCGTCGCTGATGGTGGCGCCATCGCCGGCGCCGGACTGCACGATGACCGAGAAACCGAGCTTGCGCAGCTTCTCGACGACGTCGGGTACCGTGGCGACGCGCTTTTCGCCCGCGAATATCTCCTTCGGAACCCCGATGACCTGCGGCATGTTCTTGGCTTCCCCTCGATGAGAATTATTGAGGCTGCGGTCCGCGATCCTTACGGGGATTGGGGCCGTGCCGGTGTCCTCGGGCATTCTAGCGACTCGAAGGCTGCTTGCTGAAGAATCTCGCAGTCCGCGCCGGGGCGGCGCGCTCGGCGCCGGAGCAACACATTGAAGCGATTGGGGTTCCTGGGGCATGATGGGGCTATGGCGGTCGAGGAGGCAGTGCTAGGGACGGGGCCGGCCGCAGCCGCCCGCGCAGATACGGTGCCTGCCCCGGAGGCAGGCCGGTTCCTGCTGTTCGCGCGCTGGGGGGGGCTGGCGGGCCTCGCCTTCTTCGCGGTCTATCCCACGATGAATTGGCTCACGGCGCAGCGCACGCGGCGCCTCCATCTCTACTTTCCGCTGGAACTGCACATACCGTTGGTGCCGCAGGCCATCTGGGCCTACTTGTCCATGTACCTCATCTTCTTCGCGCCGCTGTGGCTGCTCCCGGCCGCGCGCATGCCCGCTCTTGGCAAGCAGCTGATCGCCGGCACGCTCCTCGGCGGGTTGCTGTTCCTCCTGGCGCCGGCCGACCTCGGGTTCACGCGCGTGGTTCCGTCGGACCCCCTGTATGCCCCCTTCTTTTCGGCGATGTTCGGCGTCGACCGGCCTCATAATCTGGTTCCGTCGCTGCACGTTCTCTGGTCTTCCGCCATCCTGATGGCGTGCATCGACGAGGTCCGGCCGATCGGCCGATGCCTGCTCTACGGCTGGCTGGCCAGCGTCGTTCTCTCGACGATTCTCGTCCACCAGCACCACGTCATCGACATCGTGGCTGCCGTGCTCCTCGTGGTTGCGCTCCGGCACGTGTTCAAGGAATCCCATGCTTAAATTTCTGTTGCTGCTCGCTTGTTGGGTCGTGATTCCAGCCTATGGCGCGGAGGAGCCGGACCACGCGATTCACGAAGAACTGCGGAACGTGCTCGCCACCGTGCAGACCGCCATCAACGACGCGCGATTCGACGACATGCTGCCGGTGATCAGCGAGGGCGTTCGGGCGACGACGATCAACCAGGAAGTGATATCCAGCCGCCGCGGGGTGACCTCCTACTTCAACCGGTGGTTCGGTCCCGGCGGCTACCTGAAGAAGCTGCACATGACCTTGGATCCGGACACCCTGACGGAGCTGTCGGCGGACAAGACCTGGGGATTGGCGCGGGGCTCGGGCGTGGAGACCTACACGCTCGCCGACGGCCGGGTCTTCGACATGCCGACTCGATGGACTGCGGTGATGCAAAAGGAGGCGGACGGCAAATGGCGTCTGCTGAGCATTCACATCGGCACGAACTTCCTGGACAACCCGATTTTGTCCGCTGCCAAGAATGCCGCGAGAAACGTCGGGCTCGCCGCCGCGGGCGGCGGTGTGCTGCTCGGTGCGCTAGTGGGATTCCTCTTCGGTCGCCGAAAACAATGATGTGCCCGCGGGCGCTCCCATCGCGGGAGCCGGTTGGACCCCATGGCGCCAGAGGCTGCGATAGATCTGCCAGAACGACGGCTGACCCTCCCGCGAAGCGAATTCAGGGAGCCTGACCCAGGCGACGTCCGGGTGACGGTGATGCGCCAAATGGCAGTGGTAGTTCAAGGCCAGCCACCGGGACAGGGCCGTGACTCGGAGGTCCCACGCGCCGTTCGAGATGTCGCGGGGACTCCAGGCATGGTCCACGTACTGCAGCGAGGACCAATGCAGCGCAAACAGCCAGTGGGCGAACAGCCAGCCGCGCCAGCCTAGATCCAACGACCACCATAGCGCCGCCTGATAGGCAAGCCCCAAGGCGATTTCGACCCGCACCCGGCGCGCGGGCAGCTTGACCAGATCGCGGATGTACCGGCCGAAGCCCAGAGCGGGGGCGATGCGCAGGGTGAACAGCCGCGACCGGTACAGCCCCGGCGCCACCAGGTACAGCGCGTTCGAGAGAGGAATGCAGAACCAGTAAAGCCCGAGGAGATTGCCGCCATACAGCCAAAGGTTGCGGAGCCACCGCGACTCGTGCGGCAGATAGTAATCGTACAGATCGAGGTCCGTGCGGTTGCGGGCATGGTGTCCGAGGTGAGCCGCCTTTTGCATCGTGAAAGACGTGGGGAACAGGCATCCGGCCGCAACTCCGAGCAGATAGTTGCTGCGCGGGGTGCCGGCGCCGATGCCGTGCACCGCTTCGTGCATGAGGGCGAATGCGGTATTGTTGAGCAGCGCGAACGCCGCCGCCGCCCCAAGGCCGATCCACCAGGGGGCGTGGCTCGCCAGCCAAAGACATGAGTTCGTCGCAACGCCCACCGCGGCCAGAATGCTCCAGTTCACCCGGCCCATCAGTCCGTCCTCGCGATGGGGCGGGTACCGGAATGCCCGTGCCTATGTCGGGATTGCGCGATGAATCCGGCCACGGGCAACGTCAGGCACAGCAGGCCCGAAATCGCAAAAGCGCCGGCAAAGACGCCATCCGACAGGAACCCGCGGACCTTCAGCCATTCCATGAATCCCAGTGCGCCGCCGTACAGGGCGCCAAATCCGCCGAAGAACCACGGGGCGTAATCCATGGCGATCGCGGCTTCGTCCTTTCTCTCGGCCCAGGGTTGATTGTAGACGATCAAGATTTGCGCCTCGAGCGCCTTCACGTCGTAGAGGAGGTTCCAAAATGCCAGCACCGAGCACAGGACGAACGCCGAGCGCGCGACGCCGAACAGATCGTGAACGGGCACGTGCACGAACCACGCGAGGCTTGCCGTCGCCGACCCGAAGACGAATCCATGATGCGGGCGGAAGCGGCCCAGCCGCCATCGGGTGGTGAACTCCCAGACCTTGAGCACGTTGGTGCCCACTCCCGGGACGATGTAGGCCCATAGTATCGGCGTGACCCAGGCCGCCGCGGCCAGCCGCCAGTCCCCGTACTCCCGGCGCCACAGCAGCAGCGAAACCGGCGCCAGCACGGCCGGCGCCAGGTACTGATACAGCAACAGCGCCCTCTTCATTGCAGCCCGAATCGCATGCGATGCTTCTTGTACACTTCCTTGCGGAAGATCAGCGTGTAGTACCAGTAGGCGCCGATTCTGGCGAACGACCGGAGGTGAGTCTTGACGTCCCCGAACCGGACCATGAGCGCCCCCAGCTTGTTGTAGCGTACGCGGGCGGCGTGACAGGCCTCCGTCAGCTCTCGGGGCGTCATCGAGGCGGGGACGAAGGCCGCGTCGTTGAAGCGATACTCCGGGTGCAGCCACCACTTGCCGCCGAAGAGATGCCGCCCCTCGGCCTCCAGCCTGTGATAGAGGGGCGTATTCGGATACGGCATGAGAATGTTAAATGCGGCGAATATGAATTTGCTCTGAAGCGCGAAATCCGCCGTGGCCGCGATGGATTCCCGGGTGTCGTGATCGTAGCCGAGCGTGAACGCGGCCCAGGTTTGCATCCCGTGTTCGCGCAGGATCCGCACCTCCTCCCTGTAGTTCGTGAAGCGCGGGATGTTGGGCGACTTCTTCGTTTCCCGCAGACTCTCGCGCGTGATCGATTCGAAACCGGTGACGTTGCCCCAGTTGCCCGAGCGCTCGAGCAGCTTCATGAGCTTGTGATTGCGGGTCACGTCGAGGCTGGCCTGACTGACCCAGGAGATCCGCAGCGGCGTCACGGCATGACAGAATTCCGCCAGCGCCTTGTGATCACTCGCGATGTTGTCGTCGATGAAGAAGATGAACTTGCGGGGTTGGGCGGCGATTTCCCGAACCACATCGTCCAGCGAGCGCACGTAGTGCTTCCGGTCGAAATACTGCGTGACGGCGCAGAACTGGCAGGCGAAGCGGCAGCCTCGCACATATTGCATCAGGGTGATGGGAAGATACCCCTTGCCGCGGAACAGGTCGCGGCGCGGCATGACCCGGTCGAGCTGGCCCACGCCGGGGGGACCGACATAGCGGGGTTTGAGCCTGCGGCGGCGCGCGTCCTCCACGACGTCGGACCACTTCGTCTCCGCATCGCCCATGAAAATGCTGTCGGCGTGCAGCATCGCCTCCTCCGGCAGGAGCGACACGTGCATGCCGCCGAGGATCACCAAAACCCCCCTGGCCCGGTATTCGGCGGCTATTTCGTACCCCCGTCGCGCCGTGTAGGTCTCGATGGTGATGGCGACGAGGTCGGTCGATTCGTCGTACGGGATCGCCTCCATCCGGTCGTCGTACAGGACGCATTCGACGTCGGGCGGCGTCATTCCGGCAAGGACCGCCAGCATCAGCGGTTCCATCCGCCCCTCGTCGACGTAGAGACTGTGTTCCATGCGGCCGATGTTGGGTTTGATGAATGTGATTTTCACCTTAGGTCCCGCCCAGCAGCCGATTCTGCTTCTTGAAGATCTCCCGGCGCGAGATCACGTTCGCAATCGTCGTCATGCCGATATGGAACGCCGAGAAGGGAATGCCCGACGCGAACACACGGGTCCCGATCGAACGCCAGCTGTAGAAGCGCTGGCGGGTCAGCCGGACGCCCTCGGTGAGTTCGTCCGCCGACATGCCGCGGGGCATGAATATGGCATGGCCATATCGATAGCTCGGGTCCAGCCACCAGGCCGGCGTCAACAGGCGCCCCTGCTCTTCGAGCCGGCCGTACAGCGCGGATCCCGGCGTAGGCGTCAGCGGATTGAAATTCGCGATCTCGAGCCGGGACTCGAGCGCAAAGTCCAGGGTCCGATTGAAGGAGTCGGGTGTGTCCGCGTCGTATCCGAAGACGAAGGTTCCATAGATGCCGATGCCGCGGCCGTGGAGGGATTTCACGACGGCGGGGTAGGATCCGCCGACCTTGTTCCAGCGCTTGCCCATTTGGCGCAGGTTGGCGGCCTCGAGCGATTCGAAGCCGATGAGGACGAAGCGGCAGCCGGCTTGCGCCATGCGATCGAGCAGATGGTTGTCCCGGGCCACATCGATGCTGATTTGGCAGGACCAGCGCCGGTTCAACGGCTCGATGGCGTCGAGCAGCGCGTGCAAATCGGCCTTCCTGCCGAACAAATTGTCGTCGACGAAGAACAGGAGCCGGGACTTTGGCAGGCTGTCGATCTCCTGCACCAGCCCTGGCAGCGGCCGGACGCGCAGATCCGTGCCGTAAAACGCGTGGATCGAGCAGAAGTCGCACGCGAATCGGCAGCCACGTCCGTATTGGATGAGTTCCACGGGAGCATAGCGCTTTCCCTGGTAGATCGATCGGTCGAGCCGATAGTCGGCGAGGCCGAGCTTGCTGCCGCCGGAATAGCGGGCCTTGAGTTCGCCGGCGGCAAAATCGGCCAGGAGATTTTCCCACGCCCCTTCCGCGTCGCCGACGACCACCGCGTCGGCATGGCGCAACGCCTCATCGGGCAGGAAGGTCGGATGGTACCCCCCCATGACCACCGGGACGCCGCGGGCACGATAGGCGTCGGCAATCGCGTAGGCCCTACGTGCCGTGTAGGTTTCGACGCTCAGCGCCGCCAGATCGGGGCGGTCGGCGGCGGGGAGCGCTTCGGCCTTTTCGTCGTAGAAGGCGACGTCCCAGCCCACCGCTCGCGCCGCCAGGATGCCCATGGCGAGCGGCGGCATCGCATCGGACGATCGGTAGTCGCCCAGATTGGGCCGAACCAGCGTGAGCTTCACAGGAAGGCCGCTTCGGGTTGTACCGGAAGCCGGCCGGTCGCGTCCTCTGCTTCGAATGCGACGCGGTAAATCACGGCGTGATATCGGACCGGATTGAAACTCCCGACGATGCCGGTCAGTGGGCTTGCCGCGTGCAGGCCGACGCTCGCGATGGGGGTGGAGGCGTGCGACAGGAGATCCGCAAGCACGGCACGCCCCTCCGACTGCAGTTCGTCGCTCAGGGCGAGGAATGCCACGAACGCGTGGTCGAGTGGCCGGCCCTCCGGCGGGAGAGGAATCCTGCGCAGCAATCGCGCACCCGCGTTATAGAACGGCAACAAGGTGCCGATCGGCGGCCGGTACCGCGCGGCAACGATCTGCTTGAACGCACGCTGGTCCCAGAGCGCGGCCACGCCGTGCAGCGCGCCGCCGCGCTCCATCACGAAGAACCGGTCGCGTCCGACGCGCGCAATGAGCGCGGCGTCCAACACCGGGGACAGATTCAAGCGCGAGGACTGTGCGCGATGCAGGGCCATCATGGCCTGCTCATCGCCGTCTCGCGCCTGACGCCACAGCCCGCGGCGCACCGCCCGGGAAGTGGGCATCGCGTAAGTGACGTATTCGCCGAGCGGTCGGTACACCGGCAGGCCGTCGATGCCGGCTTCCAACAACCTTCGCGCAACCCGGTTGTCGGCCGCCACGACGGTGAACCACCACGGAATCGCCTCTTCGACCGGCGCCAGCGTCCGAATGGATGCGTATCCCTGGCGCAGGTACCGGATTCGATGCCGGTATTCCGATGCCACGCGCAATCCACCCAGGTAACCGACACGATCAGGGTTGCCGTGCAAATAGGCCGATCGCACGGCGGCGTGGTACATGCCCACGACGTCGCCATTGTCTTCGGCGATTGCCGCCCACTCGGTTCCACCCAGGTCCCTTGCGGCGAAGAACGACGGTTCCCGTTCGATCGCCATTTCCACCCAGCGGTTCATGCCGCTTCCGCGCAGGAACCGGCGCAGCACGGCATCATCCGCCTCGGTTGCCCGCCGGACCGTGGTCACTGCAGCTCCAACAATGGTCCGCGCCACGTCTCGTCGCCGAGCGGATAGCCGTCGCGCTGCGTGATCTCGTTGCGGTGCATCGCATTGGCGAGAAAAAAATTCCGGAAGACGTAGCCGTCGCGCCAGTGGCGGGTGCTGCGGCGGGCGATGCTGCCCCAGGAATAGAAGCGGCGGCGGGCGGCCACGCAGCCCTGGGTCACCTGTTCGGGGGTGAGGTTGGAGGGCCGGAACGGCAGTGTATTGTACCGATACTCCGGATCGAGCCACCAGGACTCGTAACGAAGACGGCCTTCGCGCTCCAGGCGCTCATAGAGCGGCGTGCCGGGAAACGGCGTCAAGTGATTGAACGCCGCAATGTATAGCCCCTCGTCCGTGGCGAAGTCGACTGCGTCGTCGAAGGAGGATGCCTGATCGTGCTCGTAACCGAAGATGAAAGTGCCGTAGACGAAGATTCCGTGGCGCCTGAGATTCGACAGCGCCTTCGAATAGCCGCCCTGCATGGTATTGAATCGCTTCTTCATCAGGCGCAGGTTCGCCTCGTCGAGGCTCTCGAACCCGATGAGAACGCCGACGCAGCCCGCACGGCGCATGGCGGCCAGGAACTGCTCGTCGTGGGCCGCATTGATGCTCATTTGAGTAACCCATCGAATGCCGAGACCTTCGAGCTCCGCCAGCAGCGGCTTGCCGGTTTTCAAATCTCCCGCGAAATTGTCGTCGACGAAGAAAAACACCCGCTTGCCGGCCTTCGCCTCCAGGATCTCGGCAATCACCGCCGCGGCCGGCCTGGCGCGATAGGTTCGGGAGAAAAATGTCTGAATCGCGCAGAACTCGCAGGGAAATCGGCAGCCGCGGCCGGTCTCGATGAGACCGATCGGAAGGTACGCTTTGCCGCCGAACAGGCGCCGGCTGATGCGTATGTCGGCCAGGGGGCGCCGCTCGCCGTGATAGCGACGCTTCGGCGCGCCGTGGCGCAAGTCGTCGATGACTTCCGTCCAGACGGCTTCGGCCTCGCCGGTCACGACGGATTCCGCGTACCGCGAAACCTCGCCGGGCACCAGGGTGGCATGGAAGCCGCCCATGACGACGGGAACACGGCGGCGGCGATACTCGCTTGCGATCTGGTATGCGCGCGCTGCGGTGTAGGTTTCGACGGGGATGGCGACCGCGTCGGTGGGCTCATCGAACGGGATCGCTTCCAGCCGGTCGTCGTAGAAGCGCAGCTCGACGTCCGGCGGGGTCAGGCCGGCGAGCGCCGCGATGGGCAGCGGTTCCATCTGCCAGGTCCGCACATAGCTCTCATTGGCCCGATGACCGATCGCGGGATGGATCAACGTCAGCTTCACGGGATGCCGGCCCGAACACCCGGCGCCGCGGGGCTCAGCGAGAGGTGCCAATCGCAGTTGTAGAACCGGTGCAGATTGTGCGCATAGAACCGGTAGCCCAGGTTCGCCGCGAGCGCCAACGGCTCCCAGGCCTTCGCCTTCCACAGGCGCCTGCCGATCGCCGCGTACCGGTACACGTCCCTCCAGGCCCTCTCGTGACCCGCCGCCAACTGCGTCGGGGTCATGTGCCGGGGCTGAAAGACGACATGCTGGCCGTCGTAGAGATCCCAATCCCGCGTCAAGATGCGCCCTTCGGCCGCCAGGCGCTCATGGAGCGGCGTTCCGGGAAACGGCGTCAACACGGCAAAGCGCGGAAGATCGATGCCGGTGTCGATGGCGAATTCGGCGGTCGCGCGGAAGACCTCGCGGGTATCCTGATCGAGACCGAAGACGAAGCAACCCTGAATCGCGATGCCGAGACCGTGCAGATCGCGAATCAATTCGGCGTAGTCGACCGATGCGTTGAATTGCTTCCCGGCGGCTCTCAGGCCGCCCGCCGCGAGAGTTTCCAGCCCCAGGAGCAGGCCCCGGCATCCCGAGCGGCGCATGAGCTGCATCATCTCGGCGTCGTGCGCGATCAGAACCGTGGCCAGGCCGAACCAGCGCACTTTGAGGGGCACCAGCGCCGAAAACAATTCCATGGCGTAGCTGCGATCGGATACCAGGTTCAGATCCACGAACAGGATCCGCCGGTCGCCGTGTTGACGTATGTCCTCCACCACCCAGGACACCGGCTTTTGAAATTGCCGGCGCCCCCATGCCGACGGCGCGACGCAAAACTCGCAATCGTGAGCGCAGGAGCGGGTCGCTTCGAAGACGGCTTGGGTGAGGAATTGCCTGCGGTCGAACAGATCCCGCCGCGCGAAGGGCATGGACGGCCGATCCAGCGAAAAGTCGGCGGCCTGCCGGTACTCATCGCGCAGCACGCCCCCGGCATGGTCTCGCAGCAGCTGCGGCCACGTATCCTCGGCAAAGCCGACCACGATCGAGTCGGCGTGCTTCTTTGCCTCATCGGGCAGCAGCGTGACGTGGGGGCCGCCCAGGACGACCTTGATCCCGCGGGAACGGCACGCATCGGCAATCTGGTAGGCGCGGCGGGCCGTTCCGGTAATCACGGTCATGCCCACCAAGTCGGCCTGCGAGATGTCCGGCAAATCCTCGATGCCTTCGTCGTACAGCCGGATGTCGATGCCGAGTTCGGGCGGCACCAGGGCGGCAAGCGTCGTCAGCGTGAGGGGCTGGTACCTGAGCGACCTTTTGAAGATGCCGCGCCGGTGGCGGTACAACGGGCCTTTGGGAGATATCAGGACGAGTTTCACGCGCGCACTCCCAGGTTTTCCAGCCAGTTCCGTTCGATCCGCAATGACAGGGGTTTCACATCGCCCAGGCGGACGCCCCGCCGCAGCTGCACGTCGACGTAGCGATCGTACAATCCCGCCAATTCGACCAGCCGGACCGCTTGGAGCTGCCCGATGCGCCGGGCATGAGCATACTGTGGATTGCGGCAGAGCCGTTGCTCGACCACGTTCACGTCCACGCCGGTGTCGGTGTCGGCCGCGAGCACGTAGCCGTCGCCCCCGGCGGCCGGCAACAGCATGCGAAATCCCGCCTCGGAACCGAGGCATTCGGCGACAAAGGGCTCCGTGAGCTTTTCACCCACCAGGTCGGATGTCAGTTCGCTTCGTCCGACGAAGGTCAGGTAGGGCCGCCCGTCCGGCGCATACGCCTCGACGCACACACGGTCGCCGGTCCGATAGCGGTACAAGCCGCTGGCGGTCGTGGCGATCACCTCGTAGGTGGAGCCTATTTCGAGCCGATGCGCGAGAGAAATGATCCCCTCCCGCTCGAATTCGAAGAATCCCCGCGTGCTCAAGACGGCGCGGTCGCTCGAGTCGGGAATGGACACGGCGCACTCGGTCGATATCAATCCCTTGGGCTGCACGTGCGCATGCGCGACGCGCTCCGCCAGCTGCGCGGCAAAGGAACTCGATCCGGCATCGGCCCAACAGCTGACGAGTTTGAGCTGCGGCCAGATTTCCCTCGGGTCCGGCAGATCGTCGAGCAGCCGGAGCAGGAAGGTCGGACTCCAGCAGGATATGAACTCGAGATCCCGCGCCGCCGCGAGGTGCGCCAGGGTCTCCTGCCGCCATCGCCCGACATCGGTGATCGCCGCGATGCCGAAGGGCACCGCGGCGACATGGCCCAGGATTTGCGCAGCGGCGTCTCCCAGGTAAGCGGCGTCGGAAAGGCCGACCGGCACGCCGTTGAGATGCTCCGGCGGCCTGGTCGCGGGACTGATGGAAAAATACGCGCGGCCGGTGACGTGGTAGCGCCGTGTGCCGTCGATCAGCCAGGGAATCAACGCCCCCCTGAAATCGTCGAGGCCGGCGGCCGAGTACGGAATGACCTTCGCTCCGCCCGCGCTCCCGCTCGTGCGCTCGTAGGCGACGGGCCGGCCCGCAAACAGGACGTCGGCCGCTCCATCCTGAATTCTCAGCAGGTCCGGCAGCAGGTCCTGATGGGAAACCACCGGGATCCGGGCCCGGAATTCCGTTTCATCGCGCGGCGATCCATGCGCGCGCAGATACCGTGTCCCGGCGTTGGCTGCGAGCAGCGAATCCAGCCAGGGCGATTTGGGGACGGCGGGGAGCGCCTCGGCCAGTCGGTCCCAGGGACTAGCCGGCACGCGCCAGCTTCCGGAACAATCTCAAGGTCAGCGGCTTCATGTTCGGCTCCTCCACCTCGCACAGGCACACGAGTTCGTGGCCGCGCTCAAACCCCGGGTTGCGCTCCAGGAAGAAGCGTACGCCCTCCCGGTCCAGCTCGTCCGGCGCCGGCATCGCGATGTCGGGCTTCAGATGACCACGCGACTGCTTGAACTCGATCACCCCGGAGGCGGGATTGTAGTCGGTGGAGTACATGGCGATCGCCAGCGAGTCGAGCAGCGGCTTAAGGTCGCTTCGATCGATGCTCCAGTGCGGATAAAACGATCTTCCGAAAACCGGCAGATAGCGGAAGGTCCGATGGCCTTTCACGAGGAGAAGCCAATACAGCGGCGTCTCGGGCCGCTCCTGCTTCAGTTCGCCCATGCGCGTTATCCAAGCGAAGGCCAGAGTCTGCTGCCCCCAATGCGACCGTTGAATGACCGTATCGCCGGAGTAGATGACCCGGATCGGGCGGCCCTGCCACTCGCGATCGATGATCTTCAGGGTGGTGAACCCCACCAGGTCGCCGCCGAATCGGACGAGAAGCACCTCATCCTTGGTCGAAAGATCGCCGAGAAAAGTCGCCCTGGTCGATCCGTCGTAGGTATCGAGATAAATGGCGGCCATTCGGTCTCGGGCCGCATCGTCGAGCATCGAGACCGGCATGAAGCGAGCGGAGTAAATGTCGCGAGGCGTCACGGCGCCGCCGCACGTCGGTACACCGAGCGGCCGCGGAAGTAGGTCTCCTGGACTCGTTCGCTCGTGATGTCGGTCACCGGGATCTCGAATAAATTCCGGTCGAGCACCACGAAATCGGCCGACTTCCCCACCACGATGGAGCCGGTCTCGCTCACCCGCCGCATTCCCTCGGCGCCTCCGAGGGTATAGATGCGCAGTGCCTCGGCGAGTCCGATCGCCTGTTCGGGCCAGAGAGTCGCCGATGAGGCATGGTAGGGGTCGCTGCGCGTGATCATGGCCTGAATGCCGCCCCAGGGGTCCATCGAATCCACCACCGACGGCCAATCGGAACCCGCCGCCATGCGCGCGCCGCTCTCCAGCAGCGAGCGCATGGGCCAGTAATGCCGGCCCCGCTCCCCGACGGCATCGATGACCGCATCGATGATCGGCGATGGATACCAGATCACGGGTGAGAGTTCCGCCACCGCGTTCAGCGCGTGGAACCTGGGCAGGTCGTCCGGCGCAATGAAGCCGGCGTGGGCGAGTTCATGACGCAAGTCGCTGTCGGGGTGCGCCTGCCGGGCGGCGGCGATGGCGTCCAGTCCGACCCGAATCGCCCGATCACCGGCGGCATGCATCTTCACCGTGTAGCCGCGCCGGTCGAGCTCGATGAGATCGCGCGCGAGCACGTCCGGGTCGACGTGCAATTCCCCCTTCACGCGCCGGCCGCCCTCATCCGGTAAGTAAGGCTCGAGCATGGCCGCGGTTCGTGCGGAGGTGGGGACGCCGTCGAGATAGAACTTCACGAAGTCGGTGTCTACGAGCGGGGTCCGATATTCGTCGCGGATGCGGTCGATGGCGTTGAAATCGACCACGCGCCCGGGACGATCCTGCATCGCCAGGGTCGAGATGCACGTCGCGACGTACAGGTCGAGCTCGTGCCGGCGGTCGGCACGGCTATAGGCGGCAATCTCCCGGGAGAGGGCGTCCGCCTCCTTGAGGCCGACAATCCCGAAGGCATGGGCCATCCGCTGTGCATGGAGCACGGCCTCCCGGTATTGCCGGGCGGGGCGCGGAGGAATCGCATGGTCCACCCGCTCGGCGGCGGCTTCCAGCGCCAGGCCGTCGGGCATGGTGCTGCCGGGCTCGCGCTCGAACTTACCACCGACGGGGTCCGGTGTCTTGGCGCCGACGCCGGCCCGCCGCAGCGCCGCCGAATTCACCCAGGCGTTGTGTCCGGTATCGTCCCGCCACAGCAATGGGCGATTCCCCGTGATGTCGTCCAGCCAGCGACGCGGCGACGGAATCGAGTAATTCTTGAAGAAGCTGCTATCCCATCGGCCGCCGCCGATCCAGGCGCCGGGGGGCATGCGCCGCACGCATCCCTGGAGAATTCGACGGATGTCCTCCGGCGTCGAGCTGGACGGGAACAGACAGTCGTAAAGGGAGGCCAGGGAACCCTCGAGCGCATGGACGTGGTCGTCGATCAGGCCGGGCATGAGCATGCGGCCTTTGAGATCCACCACCCGGGTCTTGGGTCCCGCCGTTTCCCGCACGGCGGCATTCACGCCAACGGCAAGAATGGTCCCTTGGCGCACGGCGACCGCTTCGACCCATGGCCGCCGCGCGTCCTGGGTATAGACGCCGCCGTTGATGAAGATCAAGTCCGCCGCCTGCGGCTGCGTCGCGGTCCCGGATGATGTGGCGGCTGCGAACAGCAGGGTCAGCAATAGGGCGCTCGTACCGACGAAATGGCGGGTCGAATCTCCAATCTCCGGCATCGAATGCTCCCAAGCGCCAGCGTGAGGCGGTCTGTGGCATGTCCCGCGAGCGGCGTCAGCGGCCCAGCCGCGCCGCCTCGATCGCGGCGATGTCTATCTTTTTCATGGCCATCATCGCTTCGAAGGCGCGCTGGGCCGCTGCGGGATCGCGGTCGGAAAGCGCTGCAAGAAGCGCTTGCGGCGTGATCTGCCAAGACACGCCCCACTTGTCTTTACACCAACCGCACTGGCTTTCTTCGCCGCCACTGTGCACGATCGCGTTCCACAGGCGGTCGGTTTCAGACTGATTCTCGGTTGCGACCTGAAACGAGAACGCCTCGTTGTGCTTGATCCCCGGGCCGCCGTTGAGCCCGATACACGGAATGCCCATGACGGTGAACTCCACCGTCAGAACATCGCCCTGCTTGCCGCCCGGATAGTCAGCCGGCGCACGGAGCACGGCACCCACGGCGCTGTTGGGGAAGATCTCCGAATAGAAGCGCGCGGCGTCCAGGGCCGTGCCGTCATACCAGAGAAAGACCGTGATCTTGTGAGCCATGGCTGTTCTCCCAGGAGAATAACCGAAAGATCGACAAAGGACGCGGTCCCTTGCTTTTCACCTCCGCCCAGCCGGGGCTTCGCAGCAGCTCAGTGCTCGAGCAACGGCAGCGCCTGACCCGGGAGTTCGACGAGATTCGGCGTGCCCCAGCCGCTCGCCGGATCCCATCCGCGCGTCGCAGCGTACCCTAGGGCGACCGCCCCGGGCACAAAGCGAAGTTGGTTGTCGCCTGCCGTGATGTCGCGGCCGAAACTCCCAAACAGGCCGGCTCCGCCGAGCGCGTACAGCGCCGGATTGAGGAACCCGAGCGGCCGGCCGGCGTACTGGTTGAGATCGGCGATGATGCCCGCCCACTGCGGGGAGCCCTCGCTCGTACCGCCGATGCCGGCCCAGCCCGGCCCACCTGAACCCGGAAAGCTCACGTAGACCCAGATGAAGTCGTTTCCGACGGAAGCGTTGTAGGACACGTCGGGCAGGCCGCGCATGCCGCCGAGTTGTTTTTGGACCGACTCGGGCAGCGAGGACTGCTGATAGCCCGGCTCCTTGAATACCTGGCTGATACCCCCGCCTCCGGCGCAGCATCCGGCGTCGTTCCACACGGTCTCGAACAAATACTTGCCCGACGGTTCCAGGTTCAACGCCGTTCCGCCGACCGCGGTGACGAGCGGCGATGAGGCCGGAAAGTTCACCGTCGGAAACGGATAGTACTTCGTACCGGCGGCGTTGCTGTAGCTGCTGCTGCCCGTATCGCCCGCGGCCGCCAGCACCGTGACGTGCTCCGTAACCGCACGTGCATAAAAAGCCGAATAGTCGGCGATCACGTCGCGGCCGGCCGCATCGAACAGCGTGTTCTCGGTTGCAGCCCAGCTCTGAGAGACGATCTTGCCGAGGTGATTATCCAGCGCGTACTGTTCCAGCTTGAGAAACTCCGGCAGCCCCTGCACGCCCTCGGTCTCCGCGACCGGGCTCGTGAGTACGACGATGGCGGCGCCCGGCGCCATGGCATGCGCCCACTCCACATCGAGAGTCGTCTCATATCCCCAGTTTGGCTGTAAGGGGTAGGTATTGGGGTCCCAGGGAACCGAGCCCAGCGGTGCCAGCACCGTGAGGGACGGCGGGTCCGGCAGCCCATAGCCCGCGTCGAACGCCGCCAGGTCGGCGGCAATCGTCGGGCTGCCGTAGGACTCGATCAGAATGATGGTCTGTCCCGCGCCGACCATGCCGGCATCGATGAGGCCGTTGAGGCCGTAGGCGGTTCTCATTTGCTGCGGTGAGTAGCACGGCTCGCCGAAATTGCGCGTGCAATAGTGGTAGTCCGGCGGGCCGGAGTCAGCGTTACTCGACAGCCCCTTGACCACCACATTTGGCCGCGCCGATGCGAATCCGCATAGGAGCGTGCAAAACATCATCGCGAGTGCTGCGACTCGTGCGCTGAAATGGCCTCCAATATTCATGATGCCCCCCATTATGGTTCTGCCGATGGCGGACGCTCCAGCGCGCCCATATTGAGCCACAAGGGAGCGGTCCGAGTTCTGGTTGGTGAGTGATCAATCGGTGAGGGCAAATTATGCGCTCGATCTAAAATGCTTGACCAGTCCCTGCGAGACCGCGTGCCGCCAGCCACCCAATTATGTAAAATTGATCAGTTCCACGAACCATGCGCCGCCTGATCAGTCGTACCATGCGGGCGACTTACGAACCGTGCGAAAGAACTCCATGCTGTGGCCGATCCACAGATGCGCTCCGGTCCGCCGCAACAATTCCTCGATCTTCCGGCGCGACTCAACCGTACCCGTGGTCTTTTCCTCGTCGGGCATGCGTCCCAGGTCGCGCTCTTCCGCATAGTGATAGAGGTCGCCCGAGAGCACGACCGGTCCGGTGTTCTTCAGGCGTACCAGCAACGAGCAATGCCCCTCCGTATGTCCCGGCGTAGCGAGCACGACGACCGTACCGTCCCCGAAGACGTCATGGTCGCCGCTGAGAATACGGGTCTTGCTGTTCTCCAGCGCCGAATACTGGCTGAACCAGGCATAGGCGCGCGCCGCCTTGCCGAACATCTGGTCACGATCACCCTTGTAGACGAGCCAGGTCGAGCCGGCGAAGGCGCCGGCATTGCCGATATGGTCCCAGTGGTAATGCGACAGCACGAGGTAGTCGATGTTGGCCGGTGCGACGCCGATGTCCGCCAGCTGCCCGCTCAGCGTGTTGAACTTGATCTGGCCATAGCCATCCAGCACGTTTTCGTATAAAGGCCTGCCGACCAGCCGATCGTTCAGCCCCGTGTCATACAGCAGCATGCCCTTCGGATGGACCACCAGGTAGCAGGTGACGCCCATATTGCTGTCCTTGACCTCATCGCGCTTCAGGTTGTAATCCTCCGGTTTGTTGTAGACGAGGGTTCCACAATCGAAGACATACAGACGCGGGCTGACGACCTGGGGCATGGGCGCGAGGTCCGCCGCGCTCGAGGGTGGAGGGAGAGCCGAAGCGCCGAGAATGGCGGCGGCTAACAGCCGTATCGTCGAGCAAATCGTCATGCGCATGGATGTCGTCTCCGTTGGTCGCCATAGCGTAACCGAGCCGGGATGGCTTGCAACTTTCCGGGGCTTGGTGTGTTCTAGATGATCACGGTCTGTTGGGAGAATCGCGCCATGACTCTGGGTGACGAACTTAGCAAGCTGGCGGAACTGCGTTCGTCCGGCAGCCTGACGGAAGAGGAGTTCCGTCGCGCCAAGGAGCGCCTGCTGCAGGCGGATCAAGCCCGCTCGGGTGACCCGCTCGTGTCTGCCGTCAACTCCTTCAGACGCAGCCGCAACGACCGATGGTTCGGCGGGGTGTGCGGCGGCCTCGCGCGATCGACCGGCATGGAGGCCTGGGTGTGGCGGCTGATCTTTGCCGCGCTATTTATCTGCGCCGGGGCGGGACTTCTGTTGTACGCATTGCTGTGGCTTTTCGTGCCGAGCGAGTGACCGGCCTGCGCGCTCACGACTCGCCGGGGACCCTTATCCGACGACTTCCTCTTGCCTGCACCCTGCGCGGGGCGGATGATTTGCAGACCACGAACAAGCCAGGAGATTGCGATGAGCGAACACCGGGGGAAATGCTTCTGCGGCGCGGTGGAGTTCTCCGTGAGCGGCGAGCCGGCCGCGATGGGTTTCTGCCATTGCGAATCCTGCCGACACTGGTCGGCCGGCCCGGTGAACGCCTTCACGCTCTGGAACCCGGACGCTCTGAAAGTCACGAAGGGCGCGGGCAACATCGGCACGTACAACAAGACGGCGAACAGTTTTCGCAAGTGGTGCAAGACCTGCGGTGGCCACCTGTTCACGGACCATCCGCCGATGAAACTCGTCGACGTCTATGCGGCGATGCTGCCGACCCTCGCCTTCAAGCCGGCCGTGCATGTCTCCTACGGCGAGAAGGTGCTGAGCATCAAGGACGGGTTGCCGAAGATGAAGGACTTCCCGAAGGAGATGGGCGGTTCGGGGGTCGTGCTGCCGGAGTAGGCCCCTGCTCCGCCTAGGGTTTGCGGAACTTGAGGATGAACTGATCGGTCTTCATGTGCATCGGCGCATCGAAGACGACTTTGCTGTGGTCGTCCGCCGGATTTCGCAGAAGATCGCTTTCCCCCACCAATCGAAAGCCGGCCGCCGTGACTTCACTCACGACCGTTTGCTTGTCTATCCGGTGGAGCGTCGGTGACAGCGTCGCACCGGTGCCCGGGGCCGCCGCATGATCGACGATGAAATAGATGCCGCCCCGCTTCAATGAGTCGAACACCCGCTTGTTGAAGGCGGCCATATCGACGTTGGCGTACTTGGGCACGTGCAGATCGTGGTAGTTGAGCGAGGTCCAGAACATGTCGACCTTTTCGGGCAGGTTGAAGGTGCCGAGCGGCGACAGATCGAGCACGACATTGCCGTGGCCAGGCTCGCCGAGGACCGCCTTCGTCGCCTCGATGTTCTCCTGACCCCACGTCGTGGTCTCCAAGGCATAGACCTTGCCGTGCGGACCCACCGCATTGCTCAGCAGCCGGGTGTAGTAGCCACCGCCGGGCAGATACTCCCCGATGGTTTGTCCGGGCTTCACCCCCGCATAGGCCATGACCTCCGCCGGCTTGCGGTCGGCGTCAACCTTGACATCGTCCTTCGGACGCGAGGTGTCGGATACGGCATTGGTGAGATACCGTGGCGCGCCGAGCGCGCCCGATGAAATGGCGCAGAACGCGAGCGACATTAAGACGACTGCGATTCGGCTGCTCATGAGATCCCACTCCGCTAATCGTTCAAGACTGCCGCAACGCGGGCGCACGGGCTGCATTATTCCACGCCCGACGAATATGACATAACGCAGGCGGCATTCCAGCATCCCGGAACAAACCGGCCGCCGCGCCCCATGCTCACAGCTCTCGGAGGTACCAGTCGACGAAGCGCCGCGCATACGGCTCCTGCAGCGAATAGGGCCCCGGTTCGAAGAATCGCGAATTCACTCCCGCCTGGTTGAGTTCGACGATCTTCTTGTCTTCCGCGCTCGTGACTCGCCAGAGCCACGCCAGTTTCTCGACGTTGTAGTCCGATCCCTCGACTGCGTCTTCGTGTACGAGCCAGATCACCTCCATCTCCGTGTGCTGCACGGACCGGGGCACGAAGCGATAGATCACGCCGTAGTCCGCGTAGGCCAGAAAGTCACTGAATGGACCGACATCGAAATAGGTCGAATTCCCGTCGTGTGCCTTGAATTCGCCCATCAGCCGCCCGGCCGGCTGACTGTCGGGCGTCGCACTGGCGACGCCGTCGTTGAGCGCGCTTCGAAAGACCGAGACGAACTCGCTTCCGGCCCGGGCGGCGCCTGCGTACTGGTCGACATCCGCGATGTCGATACCCAGCGCCTCGGCCCGGCGGCGCCCGGCTTGTTCAAGTTCCTTGATCTGCTCGGCGGGGCGGGCGTAGACATGCCGCTTGGAGAATTCCGGATGGGACGGCTGGCAGTGGTAGCACTCCATGTAATTCTCGACCGCGAGCTTCCAATTGGCTCTGATTGAGTAGGTCTCGTGGTGCGCGACCTTCGCCCTGGCCCATCCGTGAATCCCCGCCGTTTTCGAGAGCGCCTCCGCCGCCGGCGCGAAGTCGAGCGGCTGCTCGGCGAAGGTCGTGAAGATCAGCCCCTCGGCGACCCGGACCGGCAACGTCCGCAGGCCAAAACGCCCTCGGTCGAACGACTCGGGCATTTCGCGCGCGGCGACGAGCCTCCCGTTCAGATCGTAGGTCCACGCGTGATAGGGGCACGTGAGCCGTCCGGCGGTCGCCCGGCCTGCTGGCACCGTGCAAATCCGCGATCCGCGGTGCCGGCAGACATTGAGCAGGGCCCGGAGCTCCCCCTGGTCCCGGACGATGATGACTGACTCCGAGCCGATGTCGACGACCCGGAAGTCGCCCGTGCGCGGCACGCTGCTTGCGTGCCCCGCACAGAACCAGTGCCGGAGCATGATACGGTCCATCTCGCGCTCGAAGATCCTCGGGTCCGTGTAGAACGCCCGTTCGAGGGCGTGACCCGCGACGTGTCGTCCGATCAGGTCGGCCAGCTCCTGGGCGGGAGGAAAAGCGGCGCTCTGGGAATCAGGCGGTTTCGCCGCCGGCTGCGCGCCGCTCGGACCCTGCCGCGCGATGGATTCCGGCGCACCCTCGAACATTCCCAGCTCCCCCGCCTGCGTGATTATTGGGGGCAGGATACACCGTGTAGGCGACGGCCTACAGAGAACCCTTGACTTGTCGTATACGACCGCACTTTGCGACAGGCGACACTCCTCGGGTGATGAGCGCCAGGGACATGGACCAAGCTTCCACGGCGGCGGCGTACCGCAGCGTCTCGCCCGCCGAAATTCTGGCCGGTGCGGCGCATTCGCTCATTCTTGGCCGCTGCCGGCACATATACATCCATGAGTTGCGAGCGGCGCTGCATCCCAGCCTTTTTGCCGTGGAATTGCTCGGCAGAGCGGCGCGCTCCACCGAGAAGAATCGCTCGTTGGTCGAGCAATCATCGGCGCAGGCGAAGCGCGCAATGGATTTCCTCGACAAATCGACGGTCGAGCTCTTCAATCAGATGATTCTCGGGAGCGATCCGGCAAGGACTTTGGATATCGGCGTGATGCTGGAGGAGATCGTGCGGTTGCTGCGCACCGATATCGACATCAAATCCCTCGTGTTCGAATTTAGCGGCATGCCCGACGTCGCGGTCCGGGCGCCGCCTTGTACGATGCGGCTTTTCCTGTTGGGCCTCGTCGCCATGACGATCGACCAACTGTCTGAGGCGGCTGACTTTACCGTGGTGCTCGCGCGCAGTGAGAGCGATGCGGTAATCGAAATACGTGCCGACATTGAATTCCCGCACATCGAGACGCCTGAAAGGCTGCTGGGAATCGGCCCGACGCCGTATGGCCTGGTGGTGGCGGCGGCCCGGGAATGGTTCCAGGCCGGCGGCGGAGGCGTGGAAATACTGCAGTCGGAGCCGGCCCGAATGCGCCTCCTCTTTCCGCTCGCGATTGGCCCGAACACCCCCGCCTGATCGGCGGGCGCGCGCTACGATGGTTGTGGGCCGCTCCCGTCATTGGCGGAGCATCGGTTTGCCCTCATGGGCCACCAGCAGGTCGTGCATGTCATTGGCATGTTCCTCCTCCTTGATGAGGATCTCTTCGATCATTTTCCGGGTGCCAGGGTCTTTGTCGCCGAAGTAGCGGACGAGCTCGCGATAGTGATCGACCGCGATTCTTTCGGCAATCAGGTTCTCCTTGATCATCTCGACCAAATCGCCGGCCGCGCCGTATTCCGAGGCGGCCCTCGTTTCGAGTCCCTTCGGATTGAAATCAGGGGTTCCGCCCAGTTGGTTGATGCGTTCGGCGACGGCCCGCGCATGCGCGCGCTCATCGTCCGCATGCTCGTCGAACTCCTTCTTGACTGCCTCGCTTGAAATGCCGGTCGCGGCCACGGCGTGCATCGTGTAGCGAAGAACGCATACGATTTCTGTCGCCAGCACCGTCTGCAGGATCGCGACGGCTTTTTTCGCGTCCCCCTCGTAGGAAGGCGTAATGCCTCCGTCGGCGATGTTTTGGCGCGCGCGCTCACGCAGCAGCTTGACGTCGGTCAAGAAGTATTGAGATTTCGGCGGGGCCGGGTCAATGGCGTGTTTCTCTGGCATGGGTGTGTTTCTCCGGAGGCCGAAGTGGGGGGCAACGTCGATTTGCGGGAACCGGGGGCGATATTGCCAACCGCCTTGCTCGAAGCGTGTCGGCCGCGGACCGCTGCCGGCGTAGGGCAATGACCACGCTTGGACATGCCGATGCATCCACTCGCTGGGTGCTGTGGGCGGTTTCCTACAGACACGCCAACCGGAATTTCGGCATAATTTTTGGCGCTTGCGGCCGATCGATCGAATATGAACATCCCGAATCGCGATCGCCTAAACGGAGCTTTTGCCGACCGTATGAGCGCCTGCGTTGCGTCCGACGCCGCCTCTGTGACATTTCTACGCGGCGGCGGCGAGGTCGGGGAGCGCCTGCGGCGCTTGGATTGGAGCAAGACCGGGCTCGGCCACCCCGAGTCCTGGCCGCAAAGCCTGCGCACGGTCGTGCGTATCATGCTGGACTCACGCTATGCGATGTGGATGCTGTGGGGGCCCGAGCTCACATTTTTCTGCAATGACGCCTATTTGCCGACCGTCGGCATCCGGCGCGACTGGGTGCTCGGTTCCCGCTCGGACAAGGTGTGGGAGGAGATCTGGCCGGATATCTGGCCGCGCATTTCGGCCGTTCTGTCGACCGGCACGGCCACCTGGGACGAGGCGCTGCTGCTGTTCCTGGAACGCAGCGGCTTTACCGAAGAAACCTATCACACGTTTTCGTATAGCCCAGTCTACGGCGATGACGGCCTCATTGCGGGCATGCTCTGCGTGGTCACGGAGGTCACGAACCGCGTCGTCAGCGAGCGGCGTCTGGCGCTGCTCGGCGCGTTGGGCGGTGCGTTGGCCGGCGCGAGCTGCGAGGGCGATGTATTCAGCGCGTTGTCCCACAGCTTCGAATCCAATGCCCATGATCTCCCGTTTACCGCCACGTATTTGTTCGAGCCGGGCCGCGCAAGCGCGCGTCGCGTCGCGCAAAGCGGCTTCACGCGCCATCACCCGGCAATCCCGGTACGGCTGTTGATCGACGACGATTTGTGGCCGATGCGCCAATTGCAGGGCGCCGCCGCTCCCATCACGGTGCCCGATCTGACCCGCTCGCCCGCGCCGTTTCCGGGAGGCCCGTGGAAGACCGTCCCGCGCCAAGCCCGGCTGCTGCCGCTGCAAAAGCAGGGCCAGTCCGAGCTGCTGGGATTCGTGATCGTCGGCCTGAACCCGCTGCGCGAATTCGATCACGACTATGCGCATTTCCTCGATCTGGTCGCGGCGCAGATCGCCTCGGGGTTGGCAGCCGTGACCGCCTGGGAAGCGGAGCGGCGTCGCGCCGATGCGCTGGCCGCGCTCGATCGTGCCAAGACGGATTTTTTCGCGAACGTGAGCCATGAATTTCGTACGCCGTTGACCTTGATACGCGGCCAACTCGAGCAAACGCTTGACGCGCCCGACCGCGAGCTGGCTCCGCCCGTGCGCGACGCGCTGCAGATGGCGTATCGCAACAGCGAGCGTCTGTTGAAACTCGTGAATTCCCTGCTGGACTTTTCGCGCCTGGAAGCCCGCCGCACCGCGGCCCGCCTCGAACCGGTCGAGCTCGGCGCGTTTACGGCCGATTTGGCGAGTGTGTTTCACTCCGCGATGGAAACCGCAGGCCTTCGCTTCCACGTCGACTGTCCGCCGCTGCCCTGCCCCGTCCCGGTCGATCCGCAGATGTGGGAAAACATCGTCATGAACCTTCTGTCCAACGCGTTCAAATTCACGTTGAACGGGTCGGTCTCGGTGAGCCTGCGCATGCACGAATCTTCCGCCGTTCTGGCGGTCGCCGATACCGGCGCGGGCATTCCCGCCGCCGCGCTGCCGAATCTATTCGAGCGCTTCTATCGCGTGCCGGGCACGCAGGGTCGGACGCATGAAGGTACCGGCATTGGCCTTGCGCTGGTCCAGGAACTGGTGGAAATCCACCACGGAACGATCACGGTAAGCAGCGAGCCGGGCAAGGGCTCCTGCTTTACGGTGTCGATTCCGCTGCACCCGGACAAGCTCGCGCAGGGCGGCGCGCCTGCGGCCGTTCCAACCCCCGTCTCTGCGCACACGTTTGCACGCGAAGCCCTGGGTTGGATCTCTCCGGGCAGCACGGAACAGTTCATGACGGAAACCGCATCGCAACCGGCGGCAGAGCCGGAGGGCGCGAAGCCGGCCCGCGGCATCGTCCTGCTGGCCGAGGACAACGCGGACATGCGCGCCTACGTTCAACGGCTGCTCGAGCGGCGCTTTACGGTCGTCCCGGCGCGCGATGGGCGGGAAGCCCTCGAATATCTGCGCACATCCCCGGTCGATCTGCTGCTGGCCGACGTCATGATGCCGCGTCTCGATGGGTTTTCGCTGCTCAGCCAGATCCGCGCTGACGCCGCCCTGCGCGAACTGCCCGTGGTGCTTCTGTCGGCGCGAGCCGGCGAAGAGGCGAAGATCGAGGGCCTGGATGTCGGGGCGGATGACTATCTGGTGAAGCCTTTTTCGGCGCGTGAATTGCTGGCGCGCGTCACTTCCCATCTATCGCTCGCGAGAACCCGCCGCGAGGCGCACGCCGCCGTCCGCGCCGCCGACCGGCGTTTTCGCGCCGCGCTCGACTCCTCCAACGTCGGATTTGCGCTGTTGAAGAGCGTGCGCTCGCCCGCCGGCGAGCTGCTCGATTTCGAGTATGTGGATCTCAACAGCGCCGGCGCGCGTCTCTTCGGGCGGCCGCGCGGTGAACTTCTCGGGCGCCGCATGGGCGCCGTGTCTGCCGGCAATTCGAGCGCGTCGGGCTTTCTTGATCTGTATTCCTCGGTGATTGTCGGCGATGAACCGAAGCAGATGGATGTCTCCAGCGAGACGATCGGAGCCGGCGCCGGTCGCTGGTTTCAGATCGCCGCGGCCCGCTTCGACGACGGCCTGGCCTTCTGGTTTGCCGACGTCACCGACCGCAAGGAGATCACGCTGGCACTGGAGAGGAGCCGCCATGAATTGCAGCGCGTCACCGACGCAGCCTCGGTGATGCTCGCCCGCTGCGACCGGCACGGACGCTATCTGTTCGTCAATCGTGCCTACGCGTCGCGTTTCGGGCTGCAGCCCGCGGAGGTCGTCGGCCGGCGTATCGTCGAGGTCGTCGGCACGCAAGCCTTTGCCGTCATGGAGCCGCATATTCGCGGCGTACTCGCCGGCAATGGCGTTGAATTCGAGATGTCGATCCCCGACTCGGATCGAGGTTCACGCTTCGTGCATTGCGTCTACGCACCGGATGTCGATGGGCCGTGCGGCGGAGTGGTCGGTTTCGTCGCGGCGATCACCGATATCTCCGAGCGCCGCTGCTTGGAAAACCGGTTGCGGGACGCGGACCGGCGCAAAGATGAATTTCTCGCCACGCTCGCGCATGAGCTGCGCAATCCGCTGGCGCCGATCCGGCATGCCGCCGCGGTCGCCACGTTGCCCGGCGCGAGCCCGGAACAGGTCCGGCGCAGTCACGCGGTCATCGACCGTCAGGTGCGGCACATGGCGGTTCTGCTCGATGATCTGTTGGACATTTCACGGATCACGCAGGGTAAGCTGCAACTGCGCCTGGACATCGTCGATCTTCAGGGTGTCATCGATGCGGCGTTGGAGGCGGCGCGGCCGGTGCTGCTCGCGAAGAACCATCGCTTGAGTGTGGCGATACCGCCGCACGCGGTCCGCGTCAGCGCGGATAGCGTACGCCTTGCCCAGATTCTCTCGAATCTGCTGAACAATGCCGCCAAATATACCGACCCGGGCGGCCTGATCCGTTTGTCGGTGGCCACCGAGGGCCGGGAAATCGTGATTCGCGTCGCCGACAACGGGGTCGGCATATCCAGCGATGCCCTTCCGACGTTATTCACGATGTTTTCACAGGTCAAGTCCGCGCTGGATCGCGCCGAAGGCGGCCTTGGCATCGGCCTTTCGTTGGTGAAGGGTCTGGTGGAGTTGCATGGCGGCAGCGTCAGCGCCCGGAGCCGGGGTGCGGGGCTCGGCAGTGAGTTCATCGTGCGTCTGCCCGCGCCGCAGGGCGCTCGCGCCGAGGGCGGCGGCACTCCCAGCGTCGATACGCCCGCGCCGCGGGCGCCGCGGCGGATCTTGGTCGCGGACGACAATCGCGACTCCGCCGAGACGCTGCAGATGCTGCTGTCGATCGACGGCCACGATGTCCGCCTCGCTTACGACGGCGACCAGGCGGTCGAGGTTGCCGGCGACTTTGCTCCGGATCTGATTTTCGTGGACATTGGCATGCCGAAGCGCAACGGCTACGAAGTCGCGCAATTCCTGCGCGAACGCTATCCGGGACGGCACATGCGGCTGATCGCCTTGAGCGGCTGGGGCCAGATGGACGACAAGCGGCGTGCCCATGCGTCTGGATTCGACCAGCATCTGACGAAACCGGTCGATCCGGAAGTCATTCAGCAAATAGTGAACGAGATGCGCTCTTAGTGCGCCGCCAGGCGCATTCCCAGCTCGCAGAGCATGCGGTGCACCTGGTCGGGATCGACGGGCTTGGTCAGGTGCTGGTCGAATCCACTGTCGCGCGCGCTCGTCTTGTCGCCCTCCTGACCCCAACCGGTGACAGCGACCAGGTACATCGCGGTCCCCCAGGCCGACCGGCGAATGGCCCGGGCGACCTCGTAACCGTTCATGTCCGGCATGCCGATGTCGAGGAGGGCGGCATCGGGTCGATGCTGATCGGCCATCGATAGCGCCTCCTGGCCGCCGTACGCAACGACGACGTCGTATCCCAGAAGCGTCAAGAACAGGGACATGGTGTCGCACGCGTCGCGGTTGTCGTCCGCCAGGAGAACCTTCAAGTCCGGGCAAACGGCTTCGCGCGCAGCGGGGCCGGCGAACGGGGCGAGCGTCGATTCAACCACCACCGCCGAGCGCGGCAGGCGAATGGTGAACTCGCTGCCCATTCCAGGGCCGGCACTCGCCACCTCGACGCGGCCGCCGTGCAGCTCCACCAACCCCTTGACCAATGCCAGACCAATGCCCAACCCGCCCTCCGCCCGATCGAGCGCCGAATCCAGCTGCGAGAATATTTGGAAAAGCCCGGGGATCGCTCGCGGATCGATGCCGATTCCGGAATCCTTCACCGACATCGTGAGCTCAGCCTCGCTGAGCGCGACGGTGAGCCCGATCCGTCCGTTCCGGTCCGTGTATTTCGCCGCATTGGTGAGCAAATTCGAGAGTGCCTGGGACAACCGCAGCGGATCGCACGACAAAATCACCGGCTCAGGGGGAAGGACGACGCTCAACTGATGGCACTTGGCGTCATTGAGCGGTTGCGCGACTTCCAGGGCGTCCTGCACCACCGAGCGGAGATCGACGACATCCGATTTCAGTTGCAGCAGGCCGCGTGTGATGCGGGAGACGTCGAGCAAATCGTCCAGCAGGAGCGCCATCCGCTGCACCTGCCGGCCGATCACGGCGCGGCCCCACTGCTGCTGCTGCTCGTTGGCGCCGTTCGCATCGAGCAGGCGGACGGCGTGACGGATCGGCGCGAGCGGATTGCGCAGCTCATGCGCGAGCGTGGCCAGGAATTCGTCCTTGCGTCGGTCCGCGTCGCGCAATGCGGCCTCGGCGGCGTGACGCACCCTCACTTCGGTTTGCAGGGCGGCGTTCGCGGATTCCGAGGCCCGCACGCGCGCCTCCACCTCGTCCAACATGCCGTTGAAGGCGAGCACCGCGATGCCGATCTCATCGTCGGTGGTTTTCGAGGCGCGAAGGGAGTAGTCGCGGTGCGAGACGATTTGCCGGGCGGCGCCCGTCATGGCATTCAGCGGGTCGGTGATGGCCCTCTGCAGGCGGCGCGACAGCGCATAGGAGACGGCGAGGCTCAACGCCATCACCAGGCCAAAAATGGCCGCGTACGCCGCGATTCGGCTGTGCACGTCGTAGCGGGCGCGCAGGTAAATCGTGCCGAGCCGCTCGCCATCGCGCAGGATCGGGCGGGACAACTCCACCCGCTCGCCCGCCACGCTCTCACCCAGGGGCGGCGCGGCCGCAGGCGGGGTGGATTGCGGATCGCGCGCATACGACGCGTACAACCGCCCGTCCGACGTGTAGAGCGCTGCAACCATGACGCTGGAGCGCACGCGCATGGCCGCCAGATTGCGGGCGGCAAGCTCATGGTCGTCGAATTCGAGCGCGGGTTCGACGGACACGCCGAGAATGCCGGATTGAGTCGCGAGGTCCGTCGTCCAAGATACCCGGTAGACGCTCAGGTCGTAGGTCACCATGGCGCCGCCCGCCAGGCTCACGGCCACCGCCGTGACCACCAGGACCAAGCGCATCAGCTTTGCGCGCACGGAACGGCGTGGTTCGGGAGCCGCGGCCGGGAACTCCGGATCCACGGCGCCGCGCGAGGTCGCTGCATCCGCCGCCGATGAGTTACCCGATGCGTCGAAGGCGTCCATTCTGGTTCTCACGCGTTCCGCGCGAGGGCGCCGGGGTTCCCGTGCCGCTTCCGGAACGGCGCGAGTTGCGCCGCGCGCTCGTTGCAGCCGCCGCGGCTCTCCGTCGGGAGCCAGAAGGGAACGCAGAGCTCGTTCGACTGGCGCCCGCCGCCGCGCACCCGCAGCGCAACCGAGAGCAGCGCCGCACTGATCCGGAGGTGCGCGCGCTCCGCAGCGGTCAACGAGATCTCAAAACGCACATGTTTGTCGACGGTCAGGAAATTCACCATGCCGCCGAGGTCGAGCCCCTGCTCCTCTTCGGTCACCACCAGGATGGGCTCGCTGTTCCGCGGGCGCAGGGCGCGCAGAAAATCGTCGTGGCCCGGCCCGATGTAGAGGATCCGCGCGCCTTCCGCCTCAGACACCCGGGTGATCTCCCGGACCTCGACGGCGTGGTTGTCTATGAGGCGTCCCGGCAGCAGACGGCGCAGTTCCTGCGCCACGTCCTCGTCCCCCATCACGGCGATGACGAACGGATGATCCCGCAGGCCGCCATCGGGCCACTCGACGTAGCCCGCAAATCGAAACAGATACGTGGCCTCCACGGCCGCCTCCGAGGGCGGCGGCCCGTGTGCGATCGCTGCGGCCGGTGTGAGCAGCGCGAGCAGGGCGCCGCACACCCAACCCGGCCGGCGCTCTCGGCTGCGGCTCATGTCAAAACCTCCACCGCGCCTCAGCCATCACGCTCCGGCCGATGGCCTCCCCTCCCTGCGCAACCGGAAGTTCGAAGTGCCGCGCGTGCAGCAGATTGAGCCCGTTGATGGACACATCGACGGCAGGGCTGACGCGCCAGCCGAGGCGTCCGTTCAACTCGAAGTAATGGGGCAGCGTCGGATCCGGCAGCGCGCCCACATAACGCAAGGCCGCATCGAGGTCCAACCGGCGGCTCAGCTGCATCGAGGAAGTGATGTCCGCGTGCGAACTGGGATCGTCAACCGCTTCGGCAATCCCCAAGATGCCGCTGGCGCCGGGATCGAATCGCAGCTGTTCGCACAGGACCGTGAAACCGGGAGACAGGCGCCACCACGGAGTAAGCTGCCAGCTGGCCCAGCCTTCCACCCCGTAGGTGTCGCCGTGCATCCGGTTGCCCCAAAAGAGCGGCAAGCCGCTGCCGGCCGTTTCCTCGATGGTTCTCAAGTCCGCGTAATCGTTGTAGAAGACCGAGAAGGACGCCGACAGCACCTCCGACACGGTGAGCCGGGTGCCTACCTCGTAGGCATCGACCTGCTCCGGCCGGAACAGCCGGTTGCCGGTCAATTGAACGACGGATCCCAGCTTCTCGATGACGTCGTCGTCGAACGGCGTCGGCGAGCGAATCGCCTTGGAGGCGGCGGCCCACAGGGTCGCGCGGGCATCCGCCTCCCATGACAACCGGCCGTTGGGCAGCGGTGTCCATCCCCAAAAGGGATCGTCCTCCATCTTGAGGCCGGCCGTCAGATGGAAGTTCCGCGCCAACGACACGGTGTCCAGGAGGAAGACATTCCCGAGGGTAAGATCGCGCCGCTCGGGCTCGAACAAAAGTTGACTGGTATTGGTGATTGCGTATGCATTGAGGCGCTCGCCGCCGCCCCACACGATCCGTTGGCGGGATCCGGCATCGATGCTTTGCTGAATCGAGAGGTCGAAGGTGTGCAGGACAAAACCGCCGCCGCCGCTGCCGCCCGGCCCGAAGCGCTCGGTCTGATCGACGTAGGCCTGCACCTGCAGATCGGAGCGCTCGGTGCGATGTTGATAACGTGTGAGAACGTTTGCGCCCGCGATCGAACCGTCGGCGGTGCCGAACTCCTGCTCCGCGGAGCGATAGACATCGCCCTGCACCGTGGCCGAGTTCTGGTCGGTGGACCAATCGCTGCGAAAGCCCGCCTGCTCCTTGGTCCAACCGTCGTGGGCCGACGCGCCATCCGGGAGGTCCCCGGCCGCCCGTCGAAAGCCCAAGCCGTACGCGCGGAACGACGCATCGCCGTCGAAGCGCCCCCCGTACCGCACACCCAGGTCCTGCTCCTGGTTGCCGGCGGCTGCATCGACGAAGGATCCCTGGGTGAGATAGGACGGCCGCGTGATCACATTGATGACGCCATTCATCGCGTTGGCGCCCCAGAGGGTTGCACCGGGACCGCTGATCACCTCGATGCGGTCGACATCCTCCAAGAGGATGTCCTGGGCATCGCTGTAGATCCCTGAGAAAAGTGGAGAGTAGACGCTTCGGCCGTCGATGAGCATGAGCAGCTTGTTGGAAAAATTCTGCGCCTGCGAATTGCCGCCGAATCCGCGAGCCGCGATCGTGTAATCGGCAGCACCCACCTGCGTGACGAGCAGATTGGGCGCGAGACGCAGGGCCTCCATCAGGCTGGTCGCCCCCGACTGCAGGATGTCCTCATGGGTGATGACGTAGATCGATGCCGGCGCCCGCGCGAGAGTCTCCGGTGCTTTGGATACCGAAGTGACTTCGACATTCGAGAGTTCCTCCAGCGATAGACGGGCGAGGTCGTCGCCGGCTGTGGCGGACTCGCCCTGGGCGAGGGGTCCCGCCAGGGTGAAACATGCCGCGGCCAGAAGTAATGTGGATCGGCCACCCCGCTGCGCCAAGCCCGCGCGGTTCACGTCCTTTTTCGCCATAGGAATCGCGCATCCCCCTTGTTCTTGTTGCGCTTCCTTGATGTTACCGCCGCCTCGCCGGTGGGCAGGAACTGCGAATGAGAATGGGATTCTGTAGGCTCTTTCTTACAACCGATTGAGGCGCAGTCATCGGGCCCCGCGTGCGTTGCGGCATCGGGGTTGCTGCACTATTCTTGACAGCACATCCGAGGGCGGACTGCAAGAATCTGAGCGAGCGGGCGTATCGCATGGACCAGCTGGTGACCCCCGATTCCTGCATGGACTTCGACTTCCTCGCCGGCGGCGGCGCCATGGGCGCGCGCATTCGCGCTTATCCGTGGGCGCAGACTCCGCTGGGCGACCCCGCATCCTGGCCGCAAGGCCTGCGCACGGCCGTGCGCGTCTTGCTGACGACGCAGCATCCGATGTTCATCTTCTGGGGCCATGAGCAAACCTGTTTGTACAACGACGCCTATTCCCGTTCGCTCGGTCCCGAAAAACACCCGTCCATCCTGGGCGCACCGGGTCGCAGGTCTTGGGAGGAGATCTGGCCGATCATCGGGCCTCAGATTGAGCAGGTGATGCGCGGTGAGGGCGCGACCTGGCATAAAAATCAACTCGTGCCCATCATTCGCCACGGCGAACTGCAGGAGGTGTATTGGACCTACAGTTTCGGCCCCATTGATGAGCCGGCATTTCCTCACGGCGTCGGCGGCGTCCTCGTCATCTGTACCGAGACGACCGAACAAGTGCTGGCCAAGCAGCGGCTTTCCGCCGAGCGCGAACGTTTCGTGCAGCTATTCGATCAGGCGCCGACGTTCCTCGCAGTGCTGCGGGGCCCGGATCATGTGATCGAGCTCGCCAATCCGGGGTACCTTAAACTCATCGGCCATCGTGCGGTGGTCGGCCGCAAATTGGCCGATGCGCTTCCCGATGCCGTGGAGCAGGGGTATCTCGCCCTTTTGGATGAGGTTTATCGAACCGGCAAGCCATTCTCGGCCTCCGAGGCCAAATACGCCGCTCAAGCCGTACCCGATGGTCCGATCGATGAGCGGTACGTCGACTTTGTATACCAACCCATCGCCGAGCGCGATGGCTCCGTCAGCGGCATTTTGGTGCAAGGGGTCGACGTCACCTCACGCACCGTCGCGGACCGTGCGCTCGCGTTGGACCGCGCGCGGCTGGACTATGCGACCCGGCTTTCAGGGGTCGGCTTTTGGTACTGCGACCTGCCTTTCGATGAACTCAAGTGGGACGACAAGGTCAAGGATCATTTCTTTTTCCCGCCCGCGGCCCGGATCACGATCGACGATTTCTTTGCTAGGATCCATGAAGAGGACCGTACCCCGACCCGGGACGCGATTGACGCCTCGATCCGCGATCGAACTCCGTACGACATCGTTTACCGCACCGTTCATCCCGCCACGGGCGCGGTCAAATGGATACGCGCGCTCGGCGGCACCGACTATGCCGCCGACGGCACGCCAACCCACTTCGATGGAGTGACGGTGGATATTTCCGCTCAGAAGCTCGACCAGCAACAGCTGTCGGCGCTCAACCATCAACTACGCGAGCAGGACCGGCGCAAGGACGAATTTCTTGCGACGCTCGCGCACGAGTTGCGAAATCATCTCGCGCCGATACGCAACGCCGCGGAGGTTGCCTCGCGCCTGATATCCCTCGATAGCCGGGCGCACGCAGCGATCGGCATCGTGAAGCGGCAGATCACCCAGATGTCGCGACTGGTCGACGATATGCTCGATGTGTCGCGTATTTCGCTGGGGCGCGTGGATATCAGGATGGAAGTCGTCGAACTCAACAATCTGATCGAGCTGGCGAAGGAAACGGTGGCCCCGTTGATAAGGACGAAGCGCCATGAATTATCGATCACTCCGCCGCGCGAGCCCGTCTACGTAAGGGGCGATTCGGATCGGCTCGTGCAGGCATTATCGAACGTGCTCACGAATGCCGCGAAATACACGGGTGATCACGGCCAAATACGGGTGCTGACGGAAACAAGAGGCGACCTTGTTGCCATTGAGATCTCTGATAACGGCGCCGGAATTTCGGCCGATCTTCTGCCGCGGGTCTTCGACCTCTTCACGCAGAGCGAGCGGACATTGGATCGCGCCCAAGGAGGCGTGGGGATCGGGCTCTCGATCGTCAAGCGATTGATCGAGATTCACGGCGGTCAGTGCGTCGCGCGCAGCGCAGGGATCGACCAAGGATCGACCTTTGAGATCACGTTGCCCCGCTGCCGCCCCCCCGCCGGAGCCTGAAATGGTGGGCCCGCTCGGACTCGACTAATCCGGGCAAGCCACTGAAACGCTTGCAATGCCGGCCGCGCATGCTCTCGTCCGTAGTCACGAGTTGAGTGCAGTAATCGATCACGCGCATGGCGTCGTCGCGCAGCATTCGGAGTGTATCCGCCTCGTACATCGGTATCGGGCGTCGATTGCCATGGCTATCAGAGTCCCAATACCGCTCAAGTGAGTCCAGCCCTTCGAGCAATGATCCAACGGTTGTGGGCATGTTGCCCCGATCGTCACCTCTGTTGAGAAACCTCTCGCACGCGAGGCCGACCCCCTCGTTTGCCGTTAAGCCGCGAGCTGGAGGCCTTGCGCGCCGAAGTACGTGATCCGGCATAGCGCGCGAGTTCACTCATCCAGGTCTTCGAACCAAAGACCCCCGCGGCGAGTCCCGCGACACTCAGATCCGCATCCAGCTCCTCCCAATGCAGCCCGGTGCCCAAAGGCGTTAACTCCACTTTTCCAAGCTGCGCCGGCGTAGCGTTCTTCAAACCCTGCAGTAACTTCGGCGGTAACATCAGAATCACACCATTCGTGAGCTCGATCACCAGGCGTGATTTACGCGCATCATAATGCGCCTTGGCGGCACGAGGTTGTCTCGCCAGCCGCGCTTCTCCTGCCTTGGTCGCGCGCCCATAAGAGCGAGCCAATTCATTTTTTATCCAGTCACCCATGAAACTTTCTCCATCAGCAGCAAACGATACTCAGATACGCCTTTCAATGCCTTCGACAAATCGCCCCGCTTCATGCGCCGATTGTCGATTAATCGAGGGTGCCCATTCGGCCCTCCCAGTTCGATCTTTGCCTCTGCCTCCGCGGAAAATACCTGCATGTGTGCAGGGTCATGGTCGTTTGGCCAAATCACAAACCGAAGACCGCCAATTCAGAGGACCGTGGGCTTGGCAAATTTAACCTATCGGATACCAACGGATCGTCGCAACACCTGCGTGACTCAAGTGATAGTCACCGTCACGCCAGCGGATACCGACTTGGCCTCGTCCGCGTTGCCGTCGTAGTGAGCCTTGATGTGGTGCGTGCCGGCGGTTAATGCGGCGGTGGTGTATGTCGCGATACCCGACTCACTGAGATCTATGGCTGCAAGTGTCGTCGCCCCGTCCTGGAACCAGATCTTTCCCTTTGCAAGGGCGGTCCCCGAGATTGGTGGAGCTGCCGGAACAGGTCGCGGTGAACGATTGCGCGCCCATGGGCAATGCGCTCGTGGTCAGCAGTGCCTGGCCAGCATCATTGATACTCACGTTGCCAAGATTAACCGCGCCCGCAAAGAATCTCACGTTGCCGGTCGGCGCGGGGCCGCTGCTCGGGGTTACCAGAGCCGCCAGTGTAACCGAGGAGCCATAGGTCGAAAAGCGGGTCGGTGGAGTAAGACTCGTCGAAGTAGAAATAGCAGTCGGCGTCAGAAGAAATGCGATGTCCTCTCCCGTCGCGTTCACCGTACCGTTGGCGACGATTTGACCATTGTCGTTGATCCCCTGAGCGGAGGTGAGCGTGTAGAGTGTCGCCGCCGAGCCGATCTCGGCATTGAGGTCAACCATCCGGCCGTTCCAGTAGAGAAAGGCGCGGCTCGTGCCGCTCCTGGTGAGAGACTCGCCCGTCACCTGGCCCCTGGCGTTAATGCCATAGCCAGAGCTGCTCGTACCGTCCAAAGTGCCGAGGTCGGTCATGGCGTTGGTCGTTGGGTTCGTGATAAATGCGTGGTAATAAGGACTCGTGGCGATGCCCGATACGAAGCTGACGGCCTCCAACGGGAACAGCATCACTCTGCCCAACTCCGGGAACAAGTTCGGCGGAACGGTGACCACCAGCGCCGCGAGCATCGACCTCGCAGCAGTCGGCACTCTAACCCTGGGGGACACGACAACTGGAACATTGATGCTGACGCATCCCTGATCTCGGCGGGTCCGATGTTCGTATCGGGCTCCATTGGCGGCGTGGGCCTGACGACCGTGACCACGGGATCCGACAGCAGTACGACCTTCGGCGACACTGATGTCAGTGCGAGACTCAACGTCACCAGCACCGGAGCGGTGGCCACCGCGGCGTCCGGCACATTGACCGTTAGAAACCATAGCACCACTACACCCAATGAGTACGTCACGGTCAATGGGCAGAGCGATGTGGCGATTCCGGTGGAATAAAGTTCGAAAGACCGCCACCGCGGATTCGCAAAGCCACACCCCACGAGTGCGATCGATTCTTTCTTTACAGCCGTCCGGGGTTGTTTGCCATTGCAGGGCTGACAATTACCGTACCCGCGATCGCCGGGTCATCCCATGGGCGACAGCCGATCACCATCCGATGCTCGCATTTCGATTTGTTGCTCGGGCCCCCAAGTCCGTCACCCCGCTATGCTTTGCTCACATCAACGGCAAAGTGGGCAAGCGCAAAAGGCATCATCGCATGTGAGACGGCCCCATGGACCGTGAAATCCGGACTGGCGGACGCGGCGCTCAACAGGAAGTTCGACTCCATTCCCTGCATGGGCGTCGCCCGTGCGTCCATGAAGGCTTGATGATAGTCGGTCACGAAACTGCGCGTGTCTTGCGCCAATTCAACGAGGGCGGCACTCGCCCCTTGAGTCAAGGTGACATCCGTACCCTTGGCCCCATCGGCTGATAGCGTGAAATGATCTCCCGAAAATGCACTGTTGAAATCGAGCGCTATCTTCGTAGCGCCATGGTTAAGGGTGAGAACATCGGTGGTGGCATTGAAACTCAGCGTGGTACCTGCTTGAGGCAGGTTCGTGATGTCCAACGTGTCGCCGATTGCAAACCCGTCCACATGCAGCGTATGAGAGGGGATCGTCAGAGCGGCTTTGGTCGCGTCGATCTTCCAGTCGGCGCCGGATGCGAACTCCAGCGTCGAGAAATTGGTGAACTCGGTCCCGAGCGTGATTGCCGTTCCACCCGACTGTACGCCCGACAATTCCAGAATATCTCCGGCCGAGGCATTGGCGGCCACCACGCCGGTGAAAAGAGCGCCCGGATCGACGACGAGCGTGCTCGCCCCCGCGCCGAATTTCACCGCATCCGCACCGTTGGCGCCGCTGATATGGCCGCTGTTGACGAGCGTGCCGCCGTTCAAGAACACGCCCAATCCACCGGTGCCGGCCCCGCTACCGGCTGCGCCACCGGTGATGTGTCCCGTATTGGTCAACGTCGTGCCGTAGGCACTCACGCCGCTGCCCCCGGCCGCGCCGCTGCCGCCGGCGCCGCCGGTGATGGTGCCGCTGTTGGTCACGGTGCCGCCCGCTTTGAGATTCACGCCGATTCCACCGGCAAAGCCGGTGCCGCCCGAACCGCCTCTGATGCTGCCGCTGTTGATGACCGTTCCCAACGCCCTGAGGTTCACGCCAAGGCCGCCTGCGGCGCTCGCGCCGCCCGTCGCGCCGTCGATCGTGCCGAAATTCGCGAGGCTGCTTCCGGATAAGGTGCTATAGACGCCGGCAGCGCCGGCAGCGGTGGGCGCAACGATACCGGTGTTGGATATCGCGAGCGAGGCATTCGGGAAGAGTGCGCCGCCCAGCGTGACCGTTGCAGTCAAGGGATCATTGGCCAGGATCATATTGCTCCCGACGCTGCCATCGCCGACGAACAGGAATTGCTCGCCGCTGAAATTCCCGCTGAAGTTCAGCGTGCCGTCGCTTGGGGTGGCGAGCACGTGCGAAGTGCCGTTGAAATCCCCAGCCGCCTGGCCCGGGGTCAGGTTGGCAATATCGATTTTGTCACCGGCCCCAAATCCGCCGATCGCACCCACAAAGCTCGCCCGCGATTCGACGATCAGCGTGCTGGCAACTGTCCCGAATTGCACGGCATCGCCCGCCGCGCCATTTTGAACGCCTGCGCCGCCGCTGCCGCCTGCAATGGATCCTGAGGTGGTGAGCGTGCCGCCGTTCAAATACACGCCGGCGCCGCCATTGCCCCCGTTGCCGGCGCGGGCCGCGGCACCCGGTGCTGCGCTGCCGCCGGCACCGCCATTGCCGCCGACAATGGAGCCGGTGCTGGTCAGCGAACCGCCGCTGAGCGAAACACCCGCCCCGCCGTTGCCGCCGTTGCCGCCGTAGTAGCCATTGCCGCCACTGCCGCCGTTGCCGCCGACGATGCTGCCCGTGCTGCTCGCCGCACCTGAGGAGACGCTGACACCGATCCCCCCGGCGCCGCCGATACCGGGATAGATATTGTAACCGCTCCCGCCGGCGCCGCCGCTGCCCCCGATCACATGACCACTACTGCTCAATGTCGCGGTCCCGGCCATTGAAACGCCCACACCTCCCGCGCCCCCAGAGCCGCAACCGGCGCCGCCGAGATAACCGCCGCCGACACCACCGTTACCTCCGACGATCGTGCCGCCAGTATTGGTCATCGACGCCGAGTTAATGAGCAGCCCGATGCCGCCGTTGCCGCCAGAGCCGGCGAAGTAGTCGCTCGAACCGCTGCCTCCGATACCCCCGACAATGCTGCCCGTGTTGGTCGCCGTGGCGGATGAGAGGTTGACTCCCGACCCGCCGCCGCCGCCGTAGCCGCCCAGCTTGTATCCGCCGGTGCCGGCGCGGCCGGCGCCGCCGGTGATGTCCCCATGGTTGGTCAGAGTGCCGCCGTGCAGAGTGACGCCCGCTCCGCCATCGCCGCTATTACCAGGGGTGTATGAGTAGGCGCCGACTCCGCCGGCGCCGCCGCTGATGTGACCCGCAGTGCCGTTGGTCAACGTAGCCGATGTCCCATAAACCCCGGCGCCTCCGCCACCCCCATTGCCGGGAGCGCCGGCGCCTTCCCCGCCGGTCCCGCCGGTGCCGCCGACACCGCCCGTGATGGTGGCGTTGTTATTGAGCGCGCCGCCGGACTGATTCACACCCGAGCCGCCCATACCGCCGCTGCCACCGGCGCCGCCCTCGCCATAATTGTCACCGTGCAAACCGCCGCCGCCGCCGGTACCACCGGCGCCGCCATTGAGGGCAGCATTGTTCGTCAGAGTTCCGGACGACAAACTCGCGCCGGCACCGCCCGCGCCGCCTACGCCGCCATTGCCGCCCGTGCCGCCGTAGTTGCCGCTTTTTGCTCCTCCGACTCCACCGGCACCGCCGGTGCCACCGATGCCGCCGTTGATGGCTGCGGTGCTGGTCAGCGTCCCGCCGGAAAGACTCACGCCGACGCCGCCGGCGCCACCCACACCTCCGGCGCCCCCGGCGTAATTGTTGATGTCGACCGCAGCGCCGGCGCTGCCGGTGCCCCCAATGCCACCGTCGCCCCCCGAAATCTGACCGCCATTGGTCAGGTTCGCCGAGGAACCCGACACGGAGACGCCCGCACCACCGGTACCACCCGCGCCGCCGGCGCCTACGAAAATCCCGCCCTCGAAATAATAGAAACCAGTGCCACCGCTGCCACCCGTCCCGCCGAAGATGACACCGGTGTTGGTCATCGTTGTCGCGAGGAAGACCCCGACCCCGCCTGTTCCGCCGACGCCGCTGCCGGCGTCATGAGCGCCGGCGCCGCCGCCGATATTCCCGGCATTGCTCAGTGTGCCACCGTGCACAATGACGCCCGCTCCGCCGTTGCCGCTATTTCCCGCCCCGCCGTAGCCGCCACTGGCGGTCCCGCCAGCGCCGCCGTTGATGTAACCCCCGCTGTTATTGGTCACTGTCCCCGACGCTACGTAAACGCCGGCGCCGCCGTTACCGCCGGCGCCCCCTACGGACTCGTCGCCGGCGCCGCCGTAGCCGCCGGCGCCCCCGGTAACGTGATAGTTATTGGTCAACGTGCCGCGCGTGACTTCGGTACCGGCGCCACCCGTGCCGCCGCTGCCGCCGTCGCCGTAAACGCCGACGCCGCCATTGCCTCCTGCGCCGCCCGCAACGAAGAAGCTATTGGTCACGCTGGCGGAAGTGCCTGACACGTTGACGCCGATGCCGCCCATCGCGCCGCTGCCTCCGGTGCCATAGCCGCTGCCACCGTTGCCGCCGGTTCCACCGGCAATCCCACCGGTGTTCGTCAGAGTGGTCGCCAGAAACAGGCCTTCACCGCCGGTACCGCCGCTGCCTCCATTGCCGTTTCCGCCGGAGGCGCCAGCGCCGCCATCACCGCCGACAATGTCGCCGCTGTTGCCGAGCGATCCTCCGGTGGCGTCCACACCCATGCCGCCGTTCCCGCCGGCACCGCCGGCTTCTTCGGAGTTACCGCCCGCGCCCCCGTTGCCGCCAAAAATCAACCCCGCGTTTTGAAGCGTTCCTCCGGACACCACGGCACCATTACCACCGGCGCCCCCTGCGCCGCCCGCGTAGTAAGCGAAGTTGTTCGAATTTTCACCGCCGGCGCCGCCAGCACCGCCGTTGCCGCCGGCGATGTCGCCGGAGTTGGTCAGCGCACCGGCAGAGAGGATGACGCCGACCCCGCCATTGCCGCCGGCGCCACCGGGACCGTAGCCACTGGATCCCCCCGTCGCTGCATTTCCACCCTCGCCGCCAAAGATGCCGCCGGTGTTGGTCACACTCGCGCCCTGCACATCGACGCCGTTGCCGCCAATACCGCCTGTGCTCCCATAGCCGCCATTGCCGCCGGTCATCGTTCCGCCGTTCGACAGCGTCCCTCCGTTGGCAAAGGCGCCATTGCCGCCTTCACCACCGGAGAACAGCACGCCATTGGCGTAACCACCGTTACCGCCATTGCCTCCGATGACCAAATCGAGATTGTTCACCGTGCCGGACACCAGCGCGAGAGCCGCGGCCGCGTTCCCACCGTTCTCGGCACCCACTCCATTGCCGCCAAAACCGCCGTGGATGGAACCGTCGTTGGTCAAATGGAATTTCGCGCCGTTCTCGTAGACCCCGAGCGTGCCGTAGGCGCTGGGATTGACGTCGCCTTTCGACGTAATCGTCACCGGACTGCCGTAAGCGCCTTGACCGACGAAGACGGTGGTAGTGACGGTCGTTTTGATGGTACTCATCTCAATTCCTCCATGGAACCACCGCGCAAGAGCCGGCGGGGCGCGAGATTCGAGACGGGAGATTTAAGAGTGAAGCGTTGCCTATCTTGAGGAGTACAGTTTCCCTTCTGCGACGGCAAAAACTTGACCGGTAGGCTTGCCGTGGCTTATACACCTCGGCCGTTGCATCGTCAATTGACGCGGGTGACGCACGCGAACGCGCGTGACGCTACGAGTCTCTATGGAGCGGGCAAGGCCCCGAGGTTCACGATCTTGGGATTGGTTATGAAGGCGCTCATTCCGTTCTGCACGGGCAGGGCCTCGGTGCCGGGCCATACGACGGCAGCCACGACCTGCGGAAAGTTGGCAATGATCGTCTCCAACGCCGTATTGGTATCGCCGCTGAATTCCGCAACGGGAAGCTGTCCCTTCACCGCGCCGGTTTCCGAGATGCGACGCAATGTCCACGCCGGCGTGCAAGGAGAACCCGCCCGCGGTCCGACCGCGATGCGGTAGGTGATCGAGTGGCCGAGCAGATCATCCGGTGGACCGGCCTCCGTATCTGCGGCGAGCCAGGCATTCTCGAGGTCGCGCTCGACCAGGCCGCGACGTTCCAGCGAGCGTCCAATGCGTCCGGCGATCTGCTCTACCAACTTCTGCAAATTTCTCAATTCGGGAGCCGCCACGGGACGAAACACGGGCGCCGCGGCGCCGACGGTCTGATACGCGCCGTCGAGAAACACCATGTGGAAGTGCACAGCGTTGGTGCCCTCAATGGCTACGCATATGGCCCTATCATTTCCTTCGACGAGAGATTGGCGTCGGGTAATGTCAATCAATTCTCCTACGTTCGTCTTTACTCATTTGACGAGGCTCGCAAGTTGCTTAAATGACAGATTATTGGCGGCTCTGACTCGGACATCGGCGAACATCAACTACGGGTCATGACTACCGCTTCCCCGACCCCGGCGATTCCCAACGTGTTAAATTTGGTCGAACGGAATCGGTCTGTTCCCGGCCCGAAGCGGGCAATGACTGGCACCAAGTCGGAGGCACGAAGCGGCCG
This sequence comes from uncultured Gammaproteobacteria bacterium, assembly GCA_963707765.1. Lineage (GTDB taxonomy): Bacteria > Pseudomonadota > Gammaproteobacteria > Steroidobacterales > Steroidobacteraceae > Bog-1198. The sequence continues at coordinate 1,446,112 of CAVPQZ010000004.1, forward strand.
CTCGCGCCTTGCGCTACCTGAACAGGTCATCGATGATGCTGCGATGCTGTAGGGCCTAAGCAGGTCCAGCCGCTGTCCCTTTTTGCCCTCCAATTACGATATACCTGAGTGCAGGCATTCGGACTGACTGCGGTGTAATTGTGACGCACTTGCACAAATCGGATTTTATAACGTATGTGTGATTGCGTGCCGATGGGACCAAAATCGGTGCGTGTTGACGGTTACATCGTCGCGGAGTGCAATGAGGGTTGGCGTCGCCCAAGTCGGTGACCAGATAACAACCAACGTTGGGGGCAAGACAATGAAAGCAATATCAAAGTGGACAATTGTATCGGCGTTGCTGGCGGGCGCTGCGTATGCGCAAGTGCCGTCGACCAACGACACCAGCGACGGTAACGACAATACGGGAATGGGAACCGGGGCGCTTGGCGGGCCGAACCCCGTGAACCTGACCGGCAACTTCAACACCGCCGCGGGGTTTCAAGCGCTGTTCGCGAATACCACCGGCGACAAGAACACCGCCTCGGGGGCGGAGGCGCTCGCCGAGAACACGGCCGGCTCCGACAACACCGCCTCCGGGTACGAAGCGCTCGGGCTCAACACGACCGGCAACTTCAACACCGCCGCGGGGGCTTTTGCGCTCGTTAACAACAAGAGCGGCTCGAATAACGCCGCCTCGGGGGCTGGTGCGCTCGAGGACAACACGACCGGCAGCTCCAACACCGCCGCGGGGGCATTTGCGCTCGAGGACAACCAGACCGGCGGTCAAAACACCGCCTCGGGGGCCGAGGCGCTTGAGGACAACCTGACCGGCAACAACAATACCGCCACCGGGTTCCAAGCGCTCGAGGATAACTCCATCGGCTTCGACAACACCGCCTTGGGATCAGGCGCGCTCGGCGCCAACACGAGCGGCAACGACAATACCGCCTCGGGATATCAGGCGCTCTTTTTCAACACGACCGGCAACAACAACGCTGCCTCCGGTTTGTTCGCGCTGTTTTCCAACACGACCGGCTCCGGCAACACCGCCTCGGGCGCTGACGCGCTGGAGGCCAATACGACCGGCGCCAACAACATCGCCGTGGGATTTCAAGCGGGCATCAACCTGACCACCGGCAGCAATAACATCGCAATTGGCAACGAGGGCGCGGCGGGCGACAACAAGACGATCAAGATCGGCACCGAGGGCACCCAGAAGAAGACCTTCATCGCCGGCATTTTCAGCAATACCGCGGTCAGCGGCCTGCCCGTCGTCATTGGATCGAATGGCGAACTCGGTGCCGTGTCGTCCTCCGAACGATTCAAGACCGCCATTGCGCCGATGGGTGCGAATACGGAAAAGCTCCAACAGTTACGACCGGTGACCTTCCGCTACAAGGCCGACCTACCGGGCACTGTGCGCTATGGTCTGATCGCCGAGGAAGTGGCGAAGGTGTATCCGGAACTCGTGGTTCGCGATGACCAGGGCCGGATCGACGGCGTGCGCTACGACGAGCTTGCGCCGATGCTGCTCAATGAAATGCAGAAAGAGCACAACATGGTCGCTTCGCTGGTTGCACAACATGAGGCGGATGCGGCGAAGATCGAGCAGCAGGCCGTAATTATTGATACACAAGGTGCAAGGATTGCGTCGCTCGAGCTAAAGGTCGCTGAGGTGGATGATCTAAAGCAGCAGCTGTCAGCGGTCATTAAGGAACAGAAGACGGGGGACACTTTGGTCGCGCAACGTTAGGGTAACCGCCCACCTGATGTATGTAACGCCCGGCCAGTCGTGCAGGGTTTTTCATTTGTGCGGGCCCGCCGCGGAGATTTCTCTGCCGCGTAGCTGACGTTCCCGAGTAACCGGTATGGGTCAACACGGGCCCCTGGACGCAGGCAGTGATGCCTCTATCAGCTTGGCCAAGTGACAGCACGCAACGTACTGTTCTCGTCGGTTGCAGTTTTTTCGCCGGCCACTTCCAACCTTCCTGTCGCGAGCCAGCGCAGTACGGGCCAGAAAAGGAGGGCGCAGGCTGCAAGGCTGACCAAAGCGTCCATTTCGTTCCGGCCGGTGCCGCGCATAGCCGGGCGGATCGAGGAATGGTTTCACACCGTCGGACGTCGGCCGACACGCCAAGACGCCCGTGGATGGAGGGTTGGTGGGCCCGCTCGGACTCGAACCGAGGACCAAGGGATTCACTTGAGCCCCGCCGTTTCCGGAGGGAGTGGACTATCTCTTCACCCCCTACTCTGCGGAGAATAAGGGGTGCGGGACGCTCTGGCCTGTCATTAAGCGCACTCGCAGCGCTCAGGTAGTCTCTGCACCTTCCGGCGGTGCACCGCCGGCTTGGCTCAGGGTTGCCATCGGCCGCGCCGTTAAGGTTTCCCTGAATTCATCCCGTCCACTTCGCACCTTGCGATGCGAAGGCACCATTACTGATGAGTCCCCTGCTCTAACCAACTGAGCTACAGGCCCGACGCCGGCAATTCTAGCACGCACCGCCGCCGCTCGTCCTCAGGGTCACGGGCGGCGCGCGCCCGGCCGCCTCGAGCTCACGCACATTACTCGGACGGGCTCCTCGGGTATCTTGGAGGCCGCCATGACGCCGCCGCGACCACCCGCCCTCTCCGCACTGCCGGCGCTGCCCATCGGCGAGGCCCTCCCCGCGCTTACCCGAGCACTGCTCGGCCACACGCGCGTGCTGCTCCACGCTCCGCCGGGCGCGGGCAAGAGCACCATCGTCCCGCTCGCCCTGCTCCCGAGCCCGTGGCTCCAGGGAAGGAAGATCCTGATGCTCGAGCCGCGCCGCATCGCGGCCCGCGCGGTGGCGGCGCGCATGGCGCACACCTTGAGCGAACCCGTGGGCAAGACCGTCGGCTATCGGACCCGGATGGACACGCGCGTGGGCCGGGACACGCTCATCGAGGTGGTCACCGAGGGCATTCTCACCCGCATGCTGCAGGAGAACCCGGATCTCGCGGACATCGCCTGCGTGATCTTCGATGAATTCCACGAACGCAGCTTGAACGCCGACTTGGGGCTCGCGCTGTGCATCGAGAGCCAGCAGAACCTGCGGGAGGATCTGCGCCTGTTGGTGATGTCGGCGACACTCGACTTGGGGTCGCTCGCCAAACTTCTGGACGATGCGCCGCTCGTCGCCGCCCGCGGCTTGAGCTACGAGGTCGCGACCCATTACGTGCCGCGGCGTTTGGACCTGCACCTCGATCTGCAGGTGGCGCAGGTCGTTCGCCGCGCCCTCGAAGACCACGTCGGCGACGTTCTGTGTTTTCTCCCCGGCGCCGCGGAGATCGGCCGCGTCCAGAGGGCGCTCGAGGGGCCGGGACTGGCCCCGGGCATTCGGGTGCAGCCTCTGTACGGCGATCTCACCAGCGCCGCCCAGGACGCGGCGCTCGAGCCCGCGGCTCCGGGCCAGCGCAAGATCGTACTGGCGACCAGCATCGCCGAGACCAGCCTGACCATCGAGGGCATTCGCGTCGTGGTCGACTCGGGACTGCGGCGTTATGCCGAGTTCGACCCCCTCACGGGCATGAGCCGGCTGGTGACCGGAAAGGTCTCGCAAGCCGCGGCGGATCAGCGCCGCGGCCGCGCCGGCCGCTTGAGTTCAGGGATTTGCTATCGACTGTGGTCCCAGGGAACGCAGGCCTCGCTGGCACCGCATACTCCGCCGGAAATCATGCATGCCGATCTCGCGCCCTTGGGCCTGGAGCTCGCGTGCTGGGGCGCCGCCGATGCGGCCGCGCTGCGCTGGATCGATCCTCCGCCGGCGGCCCCGCTGGCCCAGGCGCGCGACCTGCTGCGGCAGCTCGACGCCATCGACGCCCAGGGGCGGATCACGCCGCATGGCCGGGCCCTGGCCCGGGTGGGAGCGCATCCGCGCCTGGCCCACATGCTGCTGAAGTCCCGCGACCTGGCGGCCCCGAGGCTGGCGAGCGACCTGGCGGCAATCCTGGGCGAACGGGACATCCTTCGCGCGGGGCCCGGCGCGCGCGATGTCGACTTGCGGCTGCGCGTCGGGGCGCTGCGCGGCCACGGCCACGCGCTGCCGTCCGGGATGGAAGTCGATTCGCGTGCGCTCGCGCAGGCGCGACGCACGTCGGCCGAGTGGCAGCGGGAATTCGCGCAAGGCGCAAAGGAGAGCGCCGACCCGCACGAGAGCACGGGCATGCTCCTCGCGCTCGCCTATCCCGACCGCGTCGGCAAGGCGCGCGGGGACGGTGCGCGCTATGTGCTGGCGAACGGCCGGGGCGCCCGCTTCGGCGAGCCCCAGGCGCTCGCCAAATCCGAGTTCATCGTCGCCGCGGAACTCGACGGCGCGGACCGCGAGGCGCGGATCTTCCTGGCGGCGCCGATCGCTCTCGCCGACATCGAGCGGCTGTTCGCGGCGCATATCCGCGAGGATTCCGAGGTCGCCTGGGACGAGCGGGAACAGGCCATCCGCGCCCGGCGCGAACGGCGGTTTGGATCGCTGCTGCTGCAATCGAGTGAACTGCGGCATCCAGATCCCGCGGCTTGGGCCGCCGCCGCTCTCACGGGCGTGCGGCAGTTGGGCGTCGCCGCGCTGCCCTGGACCCGGGAGCTGCGCCTGTGGCAGGCCCGGGTGTCGCTCATGCGCCAATTCGCGGTGCCCGCGCCGGACAGCTGGCCGGATTTGAGCGACGAGGCTCTCGCCGCGACGCTCGACAGCTGGGCGCCGCCGTGGATCACGGGGTTTGCGCGGCGGGAGCATCTGGCCCGCATGGATTTGGGAAACGCCCTGCGCGGCCGCCTCTCCTATGCCCAGGGCGCGATCCTGGAGCGCGAGGCGCCCACGCACTTCGTCGTTCCCAGCGGCTCGCGCATTCCCATCGACTATCTCGACGGCGAGGTGCCCACGCTGTCGGTGCGCCTGCAGGAGCTCTTCGGCATGCAGGCGACGCCCAGCATTGCGGCCGGCCGCCTGCCGCTATTGCTGAAGATGCTCTCGCCGGCGGGCCGTCCCGTGCAGATCACTCGCGATCTCGTGAGTTTTTGGGAGCGCGGGTATCACGAGGTCAAGAAGGACCTCAAGGGCCGCTACCCGAAACATTATTGGCCGGAGGATCCGTACACGGCGGCGCCGACCCGGCGCGTGCGCCCGCGCTGATCGCTGATCAGGTTGGTAGCGGACCGGCCGGTTCCGGGCGGGTCGAAGCCGCGCCGGCCTACGCCTCGCATCCGTGATCGCACCGGTCCCGCTCGATCTGCAGGGTTGCATGATCGATGCGAAAGCGCTTCTTGAGGAAGGGCGCCAGCGTATGCAAGAGTTCGTCCTCGGCCTCCCGCTCGGGCACGACGAGATGCGCGGTGAGCGCGACGCTGGTCGTGGACAGCGCCCAGATGTGCAGGTCATGAACGTTGGTGACGCCGCGCTGCCCGGCCAGAAACGACATGACCGCGCCGGAGTTGACGCCCGAGGGCACGCCGTCCAGCGACAGGTGAACCGAATCGCGCAGCAGGCTCCACGTGCTCACCAGGATCACGGCCACCACGGCCAGGCTCACCGCCGGATCCAGCCAGTCCCAGTGGGTGAGCACGATGAGGCCGCCCGAAATCAGCACGCCTGCCGCGACCGCGGCATCGCCCAGCATATGGATGAAGGCGCTGCGGCGGCTCAGGTCGTCATGACTGCCGCCATGCAGCAGCCATGCGCTGACGCCGTTCAGGACGATGCCCACGGCTGCGACCCCCATGACGGTGGTGCCCGCCACGTGCGGCGGCGCCGCGATGCGTCCGAGCGCTTCCCACGCAATGGCGCCGCAGGCGACCAGCAGCAGCACGGCATTGGTCAACGCCGCCAGTACGGACGACCGGCCGAGGCCGTAGGTGAACCTTCCGCCCGGCGGCCGGCGCGACAGGTGGATCGCCGCCCACGCACAGAGCAATCCCAGCACGTCGCCCAGGTTGTGTCCCGCATCCGCGATGAGCGCCACCGAGTTCGACAGGAATCCGAACGTTCCCTCGATGACGACGAAAATCGAGTTCAAGGCCACCGCAATGCCCATGCGTGCATTGATGCCGCCGCCGCTCAGCCCATGCCCGTGGCCGTGGCCGTGGCCGTGATCATGCCCCCCATCGTCGCCAGGGTGGTCGTGGCCATGGTGGTCGTGGCCATGGTGGTCGTGGTCGGGTGGGTCCATGCGCGCGCTCGTCCTTTGGTTGATTCTAGGCCCGCAGGGCGTCGCCGGCGCAGGGCCGCGTCACAGTCCGAGCGCGCTCAACGAGGGGTGCTCGTCCGGCCGTCGTCCCAGAGGCCAGTGATACTTTCGCTCAGCGTCCGCGATGGGAAGATCGTTGATGCTGGCAAACCTCACGCGCATCAAGCCATGCTCGTCGAATTCCCAGTTTTCGTTGCCGTAGCTGCGGAACCACTGGCCGCTGTCGTCGTGCCACTCGTAGGCGAAACGGACTGCGATGCGATTTCCGGCGCAGGCCCACAATTCCTTGATCAACCGGTAATCGAGCTCGCGCGACCACTTGCGCGCCAGGAAGGCCTGGATGGCCTCGCGGCCCTGGAGAAACTCGGCGCGGTTGCGCCAGCGGCTGTCGGCGGTATAGGCCAGCGCTACGCGCGCGGGATCGCGCGTGTTCCAGCCGTCCTCGGCCAGGCGCACCTTTTGAGCTGCGGTTTCCGGCGTGAATGGAGGAAAGGGAGGTCGGTCCATAGGGAGGCTCTAAAGGTCGGTGAGTGGGCTCTGGCGCTCATTTTAAACGCCCGCCCGTCCCGCAAGCTATCTTTTGCCCGGGGTCGCCCCACGGCGGCTCCCCGTTGCCAGCGACCGCGATCCGGCGCAAGCTCCGCGGGGCAACGCCCACGACCCAAGGCGGCCCCTTGACCCCGAATTCCACGGACCGCGCCTACTCGTCGGCGCTTCTCGCGGTGCTCATCTGGGCGCTGGTGCCGGTGGCCACGCGCTACTTCGTGCTGCGCGTCGACCCGTATATGTTCAATGCCATCCGTTTCGCGGCCGCCGGCTGCGCTGCGTTGCCGCTGTGCACCTGCGTCAAGCCCTGGCGTTGGAATTTCCAGGATCAGCTGCGGTTGCTCGCCTGCGCCGCTCTGTCCGTTCCGGGCTACAACCTGCCCGCCTCGCTGGGTGCGCGCACCGTGCCCGCCGGAGAGATGGGCGTGCTGATCGCCACCGAGTCGCTCATGATCGCCGCACTCACCCTGATCATTCGGCGCTCGGTTCACTTCACCGTGATCGGTGGCAGCATGGTCGCGCTCGTGGGCGTGACGCTCACTTCGGGCCTGTTGACGGCGCACCAAAATCTGCACTGGCTCGGCACGCTGCAGGTCCTGGCGGGCGCCTTCTCCTGGTCCTGCTACACCGTGATCGCGGGCCCGCTCAATCAACGCCACGGGGCGCTGGGCGTGACCGGCGCCACGCTGGTCGTGGGCAGCGCGGTGCTGCTCGCCCTGTCGTTGCCGAACCTCGGCCGCATGCTGCCCGATGGGCGGACCATCGCGCTGTTGGCGGCCATGGGTGTGACCAGCAGCCTGGTGGGATTCCTGTTGTGGAACTACGCCGCTGCGCTGCTGCCCCCGGAGCGGCTGGGCCTCTTTCTATACATGATCCCCCTGGTCAGCATCGTCGCCGGCGTTCAGCTGCTTTCGGAATCGCTGACGGCGACCACGCTGCTCGGGGCCGCCTTCGTGGTGGGGGGCGTCTGGATTGCAACCCGCCGAGGCCGGGTATTGCCCGCTGCGGTCACCGAATAGGCGGCACGATCACGGTGACCTCGCGGCACGCCTCGCGCAGCGCATCCGCCGGGCAGGCGCGTGGCGCGAGATCCCGGTCCAGACAGACGTGCACTTCGCGAAGACGCGGCGCGCCCTGCCGGCTGCAGGTGGCCACCACCGAATCGGCGGGCAGCCGCGGATTGGCGCGCAGGAACGAGCCGGTCACCGCTGCCGGCGACTGTTCGATGGCGCCGCCCTGCGTGAAGGACGCGGGGATTGCAATCGACTCGTAGGCTCGGCGCACCAGCGCAAAGAATTGCGCGGGCTCCAATCCGCTGCAGGTGCCGTGCGCGGACCACTCGTGATAGACGAGCCCTCGCGCCGGCATCAGGTCCGATATCCCCCGAGCCACGTCGCCCGGCAGCGGGGCGCCGCCGCAATATTCGGGCCAGCCGCGCTCGTACTGCGGCCACAGGCCGTGCACGATGAAGCCGTAGCGCCGCGGACCGTTGCATTCCTCGGCTTGGGGCGACTGCTGGCAGAACGCGGGCGACCAGGACAGCGACAACAGGTAGAAATCGAATTGTCCGGGGATTCCGCCGTTCTCGCGGTGCCGATGACTCGGCCACGCGCTCATGGCGGCTCCCAGAGCCATCGCGCCGATCAGGCACATCGAGATGAGCGGCGGGCGCATCTATCCTCCCGCGCGCGTGGATTGCAGGTCGAATCCGCCGGATCCCGAAAGCCAGGTGTCCTTGTCGCGAATGATCGCCTGTGCGGGCAGGTTCTCCGTCTGCACCGCCACACCGCTCATTTTTCGTACCGCCGTCCCCACCGCGAAGATCTCCACCAGGCTCGATCCAAGCTCGATGATGTAGGTCTTGATCCCGACAACCTCGTCGGCATCGAGCGCAGCCGCCTCGCGCTTCAACCGGTCGAACACGTGCTCACGGGCGTCGTAGACGAGAGTGGTCAGGTCGTCGAGCTCCCCGCGCACCAGGCCCTGCAGCGCCGCCTTGATGCCCCCGATGGCTCCGAGCGAATAGACGGAAGTCGATATCAGCAGCTTGATCGGTACGTAGCCGAGCTGCGTCATGCCCCAAAGCTCCTCGCCGGTAAGATCGCTGGTCACCGGCACGTCCGAGTGGTCGGCGGCCAGCGCCGGATTGAGCGCCGCCGTGCCGGCCATGTACATCTCGTGGAATCCGGCGAAATGCAGCACGGTGGTGCGCACACCCACCACCGAATTGGCGTTCGCCGCGCGGGCGTGCGCCACCAGGCGCTCGAGCGCGTGATGCCGCGTCTCGTTGAACACGTCGCTGAATTCCTTGATCTCGCCGCGCACCAGGGTCTTGAGGGCACCGCTGATGCCGCCCACCGCGCCCACCGAATAGGCGATGTTGCCGAACACGAACTCCCTCGGCTGGTAGCCCGCGTCCATGTGGCAATAGAGCTCCTGCGCGTCATGGGCGCTGGTGAAGCGCGCGGAACCGTCCTGCCCGCTCACGCCGGATCCCACGAACAGGAACTCCGAGTTGCCGCCGAGGCTGCGCAGCTCCGAAGTGACGCCGACCACGCCATGCACGCCTTCGCGGTCCGCTTCGGCGCGCATGCGCGCGAAGGCCGCTGCGCGCCCCTCGTGGATCATCCTCGTGACGTCGGGGATTTCGCCGCCGACGATGCCGCGAAATGCGGAGCGCACTCCGCCCAGGAATCCCATCGACTGGATGCTGTTGCCGATGACGACTCCGCTCGGCGTCAGTCCCTTGAGGCGCATGCAGTAGATCTCGTTGCCGGACAGGCCGGTGAGCTTGGGGTCGGTGCTCATGGGTTCTCCTTACTTCAGGCCGCCGAAGCGCGGGCACCGGGAGCTTGCGCCTATAATAGACCATGGGCGTGGGGAACGATTATCTGTGCTGGGTGCTCGAGCAGCTCTCGGGTGCGGGGCGGATATCCTCGAAGCACATGTTCGGCGCGGTCGGGCTGTATCGCGACGGCATCTTCTTCGGCATCGTCAGCGGCGACACGCTGTATCTGAAGGCCGGCGAGGCCAACCGGCGAGATTTCGAGGAGCGCGGCATGCCGCCCTTTCGCCCCTATCGCGACAAGCCGCAGGTCAGCATGAGCTATTACGAGGTGCCCGCGGACGTACTCGAGGACCCGGAAGTTTGCGCGGCGTGGGCGTTGCGCGCGGTGGCGGCAGGCGCTGCCCGCGACGCCGGACCCCGCCCGCGTGCTCGCAGGCGAAAGCCTAACGCAGCGCGGCGGTAGCCGCCGCGAAGAAATCGGCATCCGCGATCACCGCCGATCCCGTGGGCTTGGGCTGCGCGGCCCACACCACGATCACGACCTGCTCGCGCGGGTTGATGTAGAGATGCTGGCCGAAAATGCCGCGCGCCTCGAAGGCGCCCTCGTGCGCCGGGGCCTCGAGAGGCCAGACCAGGTAGCCGTAGGCGGTGGGCACGCCGCCGATGATCCGGGGGCTGCAGGCCTCCTGCAACCATCCGTCCGGAAGGATTTTCTCGCCCGCCGCGATGCCGCCGTTCATCAGGAACAATCCGAAGCGGCCGTAATCGCGCAGAGTGGCGCACAGCCCGCTGCCGCCGACTTCCACGCCGTGGGGAGCCTCGAGCCACCACGTGGCGTCGGATTCCATGCCGGCCCGGCTCCAGATCCGCTCGGACAAATAGTCGGCGAGCGGCCGGCCGATCGCTGCGGCAACCACCGCGCCGGCGACGCTGGTCTCGCCGGTGCTGTAGTTCCAGATCGTTCCCGGCGCCCCGGCCCGCGGCAACGTCGCCATCAGATCCAGGATCGCTCCGGGCCGCTGCTGGATCTGCGCCTCCAGCATGCGGCGGCGGTCCGACCGCGGGTTCGTGTAGGTTTCGTCCCACTTCACGCCGGATGCCATCTCCAGCAGGTAGCGGATGCTCACGCCGTCGTAGGCGCTGCCCGCAAGTTGCGGCACGTACGCCGTGACCTCCTCGTCGAGGCTCTTGATGTGACCGTCGCGCAGCGCAGCACCCGCCAGGGTCGCGGTGACGGTCTTGGCCACGGACATCGACACCCAGCGCGTCGATGCCGTATTGCCCATTTCATAGTCCTCGAGCGCGATCTCGCCGCGCTTGAGCACGAGCAGTCCGGTCACTCGATTGAGGGCCAGGTAGTCGACGAGATCGTAGGGCTTGCCGCCCGACGTGAACTCGATGGTCGAGAGCGGGTTCGCGCGGCGGGGCAAGGCCAGGATCCGGGTTCCATGCGCGATCACCCGTACCGGGAACAGGCGGTCCATGTGGCGGAAGGTGGCGACTTGGATGTCCGAGGTGAGGCTCCCGTCGTAGACCTCGCGGATCGTGCCGAGCCGGGCCATCGAGCCGGTCATTCCGGTGGCTCGTTCGGCCCCGGCCCGCATTCCTCCGCGGATTCCCCGGCGGCCGAGGCGCGGGGACGAAAATCCGGATCGGAGAAGCCGCGACGCCGGCGGCGGCGCCAGTACCGCTCCATTCGAGGGAGGAGCCCCTGCCATTCGGGCCGCAGCCACAGCGGATTCGGCGGCTCGTCGATCAAGAGGCGCATCGCCAGCGCGCGCGTCTCCGCAGCGCCGTCGACCACCGCCTGCGGCACGTTCCGCCAGGCAGCAACCGTCGTCATCGCGCGGTCGAGCGCGGATTGAAGCGCGAGTTCGGGGCTCCCCGCGGCATCGGATGCCGCGGCCGGTGCGCCCGCGCCATCGGCCCGGGCGGCGGCACCGGTCGCGGGCGCGCCTTCGGCATCGGGTACGGCCTGCAGGAACACTTGCAGCAGCGCACGGGCCGCCTGCGCCGGGGTTTGCAGCGGCGGCGCGCCGGCGGGCACGGCAAGATCGGTCGCGAGTTCCGTGATCAGAATCTGCAGTGCGGCGGCCAGGTTGAGCGGCTGGATGTCGACCCGATCCGCGGACGGCAGCGTGGCCGCCCCAGGGCTCGCGGCGGCCTGCGGTTCCGCCGTTGCAGGCGCGGCCGGTGCCGCACCCCCCTGGCCCGCGGGCCCCGGGGTTGCCGGCGGGCTGGCGGCGGTATCGAGCGGCGCTGGACCCGTGACGTTCATGGGTAGCCGCGGCACCGTCATTCAAGAGCGCAGCAGGAAGCGCTCGACCAACGGCGCCACCACCTCCGCCTTTTCGATGTGCAGCATGTGGCCGGCGCCGGCGATGTGGATGATCTCGATATGCGGGATGATGCTCCGGATGGCCTCATCGCTGCCGTCGGCGCCGAGCTTCGGCAGGTATTCCGATTCGTCGCCGACCAGCATCAACACCGGCGCCTTCACGAGCCGCCAGCAGGCCTCCGCATCTTCGCGGTGATACCTCACGGGATTGACCCATCGATGCCGCGAGTCGCTCGACGGCCGCACTCGCCCCTTATCCGGCCGGCTCCATGCCGCCGCCACGAACGCGGCCTGCGGCTCGCTCAAGCGTGGATAGCGATATCGGATGACCGAGGCGAGCTGCGCTATGGATTCGTAATCTTTCGAGACCGGCTTGGCCTTCACCTGATCCAGCCACTTGGCAAGCTGGACGGGCGCCCGTTCGGGCGCGGTGCGCGGCAGACCGAAGCCCTCCAGGTTCGCGACGCATCGGACGCGATGGGGCCGGAGGCCCGCAAAGATGTTCGCGATGTTGCCGCCCATGCTGTGGCCGACGAGCGCGACGGGCGCGCCCGGCGACAGCTCGTCGAGCAGCGCATCGAGGTCCGCGAAATAATCCTGAAACCAGTAGCCCTCCTGCGGCCACTCGCTCCGGCCGAAGCCGCGCCAGTCGAGCGCCACGAGCGGCCAGTCGCGCACGAACTCATCGACCATGAATTGAAAGGTGTCGCCGGTGTCCTGCCAGCCGTGCAGCAGCAGCACCGGAGGGGACGCCTCGGAGGCGGGAGGACCCCAGCAGGTGAGGTGCATCTCGAGCCCCCTCACCCGCACCGCCATGTGGCGCGGCGCCCTGCGAACCGGGTACGCCCCCATCGTCATCCGCCCAGAAAGATCTTGTAGGCCGTGTTGTCCGTCTCCTCGACGAAGTCGTAGTGCAGCTCGGCGAGATGCAGGCAGAAGTCCTCGTAGGTCGCGCGCGGCACCTGGATCCCGGCAAGCACGCGCCCGTGGTCGGATCCATGATTGCGGTAATGGAACAGGCTGATGTTCCAGTCGGTGCCTATGGCCTGCAGGAATTTGAGCAGCGCGCCGGGACGTTCGGGAAACTCGAAACGATAGAGGCGCTCGTCCGCGAGGCCCCGCGCGTGGCCGCCCACCATGTAGCGCACGTGCAGCTTCGCCATTTCGTTGTCGGTCATGTCGCGCACCGTGAAGCCCGCGGCGGATATGGTCTTGATGAGCGAATCGCGCTCCGGCCGGCCGTGCGACAGGCCGATGCCGACGAAGATCTGCGCCGCGCGCAGATCCGCGTGCCGGTAGTTGAACTCCGTGACGCTGCGCTTGCCGAGGACTTCGCAGAACCGCAGGAATGAACCCGGGCCTTCGGGTATTTCCACCGCCAACAGAAGTTCGCGCTGCGCCCCGATGTCGGCGCGCTCGGCCACGTAGCGCAGCCGGTCGAAATTCATGTTCGCGCCGCAGTTGATCGAAATGAGCGTCCTGCCGGCGAGGTTCTCGCGAGCCACGTACTTCTTGATGCCCGCCACCGCCAGCGCGCCCGAGGGCTCGACGATGGATCGCGTGTCCTCGAAGATGTCCTGGATCGCGGCACACATCTGGTCGGTGGTCACCAGCAATATCTCGTCGACGAACTCGCGGGCGAGCCGCAGGGTTTCCTCGCCGACGCGGCGCACCGCCACACCGTCCGCGAAGATGCCCACCCGGTCGAGGGTCACGCGCTTGCCGGCGCGCAGCGACTCGTACATGCCGGCGGAGTCCTCGGGTTCGACGCCGATGATCTTGATCTTCGGGTACAGCGACTTGGCGTACGCGGCAATCCCCGCGATGAGGCCGCCGCCGCCCACCGGCACGAAGATCGCGTCGATCTCGTCGCCGTGCCGCTGGCGCAGGATTTCCATCGCGATGGTGCCCTGCCCGGCAATCACATCGGGATCGTCGAAGGGGTGCACGAATACCAAGCCCCGATCGCGGGCGAGGACCAACGCCTGTTCGTACGCCTGATCGTAATCATCGCCATGCAGCACGATTTCGCCGCCCAGGTCCGCGACGGCGCTCACCTTGATGTCGGGCGTGGTCACCGGCATCACGATGAGCGCAGGAATGCCCCGGGTGCGCGCGGCAAGGGCCACGCCTTGCGCATGGTTGCCGGCGGAGGCGCAGATCACGCCGCGCGCGGCCACCGTCGGCGAGAGCTGCGCCACCTTGTTGTAGGCGCCGCGAATTTTGAACGAAAACACCGGCTGGAGGTCTTCTCGCTTGAAGAGAACGCGATTGTTCAGGCGGCGCGACAGGCGCGGCGCCGCATCCAGCGGGGTTTCGACGGCAACGTCGTATACTTTGGCCTTGAGAGTGCGTTCTAGATAGGTTTCTTGCATGGTTGGCTTTGGTTGGGCGCGCCTACATTAGCTCAAGCGGCCCGGCGGCGGTACGGTGCTCGCGGACTGTGATCCATTCCACAACCGGGCGTCCCCTCGGGCCGCCGCGGCCTTTATTGAGTAACATACGGCCCATGCAAATGGTCAAGTGGTGGATCCTCGGGTTGCTGCTCGGCTCTCCAGCGGTCTACGCGTTGAGCGGCACCGCCGTGGCGACGGACCACGTCAAGGCCCGCCTGGTCAGCGAAACCGGCGCGGTCGGTCCCGGACAGACCGTCTGGGTGGCCCTCGAACTCGACATTCGCGACGGCTGGCATACCTATTGGCGCAATCCCGGGGATTCGGGCCAGGCCACGACCCTGACTTGGAAGCTTCCCCCGGGATTTTCCGCCGGCGACATCGTCTGGGCCGCTCCGCATCGTTTCGAATTGCCGCCGCTGGTCAACTATGGGTACGCGACGCACGCCGTACACCTGGTGCCCATCACGGCGCCGCAGGACTTGAAGGCCGGTACGTCGGCGATTCTCGAGGCCAAGGCGAGCTGGCTGGTGTGTTCGGACGTCTGCGTTCCGGAGGACGCCGTCCTGCAGATCCGGTTGCCGACGGCCTCGGCCGCCGCGCCCGCGGACCCGGCGGACGCCGCGCTGTTCACCGCGGCGCGCAGCGACTTGCCGAATCACGAGCCCGCACCCACCCGCGCCGAAGTTCGCAACGGTGAACTCGTCATCACTCTCGGCAAGGCCTGGGGCGACACGCTGCCGCAGATTCAGTCCCTGGCGTTTTATCCCTACGACGAAGGCAGCATCGAGTATGGCGCGCCGCAGAGACTCACGCGCACCGGCGAGGCGCTGCAGCTCAGCATCAAGGTGGGCGATCAGCCGCCTCGCGGCGGCGCGGTTCGCGGCGTTCTCGTGGCCGGCGAAACCATCGGCGGCAGCCCCGTTGCGGTGCCCATCGAGATTGCGGCCGCCCTGGGCCCGGCGGGTCCGGAGCCGCCCAAGAGCGCGCCCGCACTGTCGCTGTTCTCGCTCATTCTGCTCGCCGTGCTCGGCGGGCTGATCCTGAATCTGATGCCCTGCGTGTTTCCCGTGCTGTCGATCAAGGCGATCGGACTCGCCGAACACGCCCGCAAGCATCCCGCGGCGGTCCGCGCCAAGGGTCTGGTGTTCGCGCTCGGAGTCGTGAGCTCCATGTTGGCCCTCGCCGTCGTGCTGCTGGCGCTTCGCGCCGGCGGCGAGCAGATCGGCTGGGGATTCCAGCTGCAATCCCCGATGTTCGTCACCTTTATGATCTATCTGCTGATGGCGGTGGGCCTGAACCTGTCCGGCGTGTTCGAGGTGGGCGGCGGACTCGCGGGGCTCGGCGACGAACTGACTCAGGGCGACAGCTATCACGCCTCGTTCTTCACGGGC
This sequence comes from uncultured Gammaproteobacteria bacterium, assembly GCA_963707765.1. Lineage (GTDB taxonomy): Bacteria > Pseudomonadota > Gammaproteobacteria > Steroidobacterales > Steroidobacteraceae > Bog-1198. The sequence goes on from CAVPQZ010000004.1 coordinate 1,461,748, forward strand.
GTGCTCACCACGCTGGTGGCCACTCCCTGCACGGCGCCCTTCATGGCGGCGGCCGTCGGTGCGGCGCTGACCCAGTCCGCGGCGATGGCGCTGATCATTTTCGCCTGCCTCGGGCTCGGCCTGTCGCTGCCGTACCTCACGCTGTCGTTCGCGCCGTGGTTGCGGCGCAGCCTGCCCAAGCCGGGCGCGTGGATGGACACGCTCAAGCAGGTATTTGCCTTCCCCATGTACGCCTCGGCGGGCTGGTTGCTCTGGGTGCTGGCTCAGCAGACTTCGTCTCTGGGACTCGGCGCCGCGCTGGCGGGCACGGTGCTCGTCGGCCTGGCGGCGTGGGCCTATCAAAAATCCAAGGAGGGCGGATCGCTCGGACACAAAAGCGGTGTGATCACGGCCGTCGTGGCCGTCACATTCGCGGCAATTCTGCCGTCGCGCTTTGCCCAAGTGGCGGCGGCCCGTGCCTGCGGCATCGAGTTGGCGGCATCCGCCGACGGCTGGCAACCCTACGACGCCGCGCGCTTGGCCCAAATCACCGCCGCGGGCCGGCCGGTGCTCGTCAATTTCACGGCGAGCTGGTGCCTCACCTGCCTCGTCAACGAACGCAACGCCTTCGCCGATTCCGCGGTACAGGAGATCTTTCGCGACAAGGGGGTGGTACTGATGAAGGGCGATTGGACCAGCCGCGATCCCGCCATCACCCAGGCACTGGCGGCCTTCGGACGCGGGGGCGTGCCGCTATACCTGGTCTACAACGCCAAGCCGGGAACCCGGGAGCCCCTGGTGCTGCCGCAACTGCTCACGGCGAACATCGTGCAGAACGCGTTCGCTGACGTGGCGAGCCCGAACTCAAGATGATGCGCGATTAGCGCTGCCGGCATGGTCCCACCGACACCCCCTCCCGTTTCCGTCATCGATTACCGCCGCCAGAGCATGGTACTGCAGTGGAATCCGTTTGAAGGCACATGGACCGGCTGCGACGTGCCGCCGGCCACGGTTCACGGCGTCGCGCTGATTCGCGCATCGCAGCCGAATATCTGCCTGTACGCCCGCGACGGCACGCTGCGTCTTCAGGTGGGCTCCCAGCAATTTTCGCTCGCCGACGAGTCGCCCCGCGTCCGCTGGAGCCGCGGTTGGACGAGCTTCGGGCTTCGCAGGCGCTTCACCGTCGAGTCAGCCGCCGGGCAGGTCTTGTTCAGCCATGCGTACTGGGCCAATCAGGGTGATGAATTCTTCGTCTGGCTGACCTCTCGCGCCGCACGTCCGGAATGGCGTGCGGCGAGCGCGCAGCGCTGGACGGAGGGCGTCATGCCGGCCGTCCTCCGGGCGAGCTAAAACCCTGCGCGGGACAGCAGGCACCGGACCTCGCCATCGCTCAACTCGCGCCATTCCCCCGTCCCCAGCGCGCCCAAATCGATGTTCATGATGCGCAGGCGCTTCAGGTGCTGCGCCTTGTAGCCCAATGCGGAACACATGCGCCGGATCTGCCGGTTCCGCCCCTGGGTGAGAATCATGCGAAAGGTCCGGTCGCTCACCCGCGATACGCGGCAAGGCTTGGTGATCTCGCCCATGATCTTCACGCCATCGGCCATCATCTTGAGGGCAAGATCGGTGATGGGCCGATCCACCGTCACGAGGTATTCCTTCTCATGGTTGTTCTCCGAGCGGAGGATTTCGTTGACGATGTCGCCGTTGTTCGTCAGCAGGATCAATCCCTCGGAGTCCTTGTCGAGGCGGCCGATGGGAAAAATGCGCTCCGGATGGTGGACGAATTCCACGATATTCCCTTCGATGTCCGGTTCCGTGGTGCACGTGACGCCGACCGGCTTGTTGAGCGCGATGTAGACAGCCTTCTTCTTCCGCCCGATCAGTTCGCCGTCGACCCTGACCTCGTCCGTGTCGCCGACGCGCGTGCCGAGCGAAGCCATCGCCCCGTTGCAGGTCACGCGGCCCGCTTCGATCCATTTGTCGGCCTCCCGCCGGGAGCACGCGCCGGTCTCGCTGATGTACTTGTTCAGCCGCATGGCAGGAAGCGGATCAGGCCTTCACCGCGAGAAACGCGGCGATCTGTTTCGCGAGAGTCTTGGGGGCGGCCTCGAACATGTCCGAGGAGTACTCCTCCAGGTCGACGATCTTTGCCCGCGTCAGAACGCCCTTGGCCCACTGCGATTCATCGCCGGGCCCCAGTCTGACTCGAAGCACCAACGCCTCCTGGGAGACCGGCGGGAGACCGTTGATGGGAGGCATGCCGACGAGCACCAGGCGCCGCACCAAGTTGGGCCGCAGCGCCGCCAGCGTGAGCGCGGTGCCCGCCCCGAATCGATAGCCGAGCAGGTCGATCTGCCGCAAGCGAAGGTCGGCGGCCAAATCCGCCACCGCATTCGCGGCGTGCTCGAAACTCATGGCGGGGGCCCCGTCCGATTCTCCGCACCCGGGCAAATCAGGCGCATAAACGGAACGATCGTCGGCTATCTCCGGCAAAAACTTCTCGAAAGCCCGGCTTGATCCTTCGCTCGGATGGAGACAGAACAGGGTAACTCCCTCGTCGAACCCGCCCGTCGCTGGAAAGGCCGTCCGAACGTGCAGCTGACCAAATCGGCAATCGAAGTAGGCCCGTCGAGTGCGAACCGTCAAGGGAGCTGTCAATTTCGGTTGCTTGACCACGCGTTAGCCTCCGGCGTTGATACAGGTTTTCCATTTCAAGGATACGCGAGTCGCGGCGCACTCGATCAGCGCCATCCGGGCCATGCCGGCGGTCAACTTGTAGTTTTTTTGATACATTAATTTTCGACCCAGCTCGTAATAAGGCTAGCGCCAAGACGCAGTCAACGCTAGAGTGTTGCTCGGACGCAATACATCGGTAGGGAAGTAGAGAAGACCAATCATTGCCGGAGCGCTAAAGATAAAGCGCCGCGATTAGGCATGGGGACTTGAAGGCCGGGCAATGCCCGGCTTTTTTATTGGCTTAGGGTGTTACTACGCTGACGACCCCTTTCCGCGAAAGCTCAATGGCTTACCCCCTCGAAAACTCGCCCAATACTCGATTTTAAAATCGCATGTGTAAAGCTCAGCGGAAATTCCGCTAGCGGGGCCCTAAACGGGCAAAATGGCGGTAAAGGTGCGTTCGGCAAAATTTGGAGGGGCAGCCATGGCTTCAGAGGAAGAAGCAAACACACGCCAGCTCCTGACAACGATTTCGCGTGATTTGGGGATCGCGTCCGCGATTGCCGCGAATGTGCAACTCTCCGGCGCGGGTGATCTTCCGTCCGTTTTTGCGGTGTCGGATTTCGCGACGGCCGCCGTAGCCGCCGCAGGGGCGTCGGTTGCGGAACTCGTTGCCGCGAGATTTGGGTCGGTGCCACAGGTGACGGTGAGCCGGCGGCTTTCGTCTCTGTGGTTTGGGTGGTCCATTCGGCCTGAAGGTTGGTCGCTGCCGGCGGCCTGGGATTCCATCGCGGGCGACTACCAGGCTGCTGACGGGTGGATACGATTGCACACCAACGCGCCTCACCATCGCGCCGCAGCTTTGTCGGTGCTCGGCGTCGCGGCCGACAAATCCGAGGTTGCGCGCGTAGTGGCCAACTGGAAAGCCGATGTGCTCGAGACGGCGATCGTCGAAGAAAGGGCTGCGCCGCCGCGATGCGATCGAAGGAAACCTGGGTGACCCATGCGCAAGGAGAAAGTGTCAATCGGGAACCGCTGCTGGCAATTCGAGCCACGGACGATTCTGGTGACTCCACAATGTCCTCCACACCGGATCGCCCACTCCAGGGAATACGCGTCCTCGACCTCACGCGCGTCCTCGCCGGACCCATCGCGACGCGCTTTCTGGCGGGCTGCGGGGCTGACGTGCTGCGCATAGACCCGCCGACGTGGGACGAACCGGGCGTGATCCCGGACGTCACGCCAGGCAAGCGTTGCGCCCGACTCGATCTGCGCGGTTCGAGCGACCGCGCGGTCTTTTTGGACCTGCTGCGGGGCGCGGACGTCCTGGTCCACGGATACCGATCCGACGCGCTCGACCATCTAGGGTTGGATACTCGGACGCGTCGCGAGATCCGCTCTGGCCTTGTTGATGTTTCCCTGAACGCCTACGGCTGGAGCGGTCCGTGGCGAAATCGGCGAGGCTTCGACAGCCTGGTACAGATGAGCGCGGGAATCGCCGACGCCGGAATGAGAACGCTCGGCAAGGATCGGCCGACGCTGCTGCCGGTTCAGGCACTGGATCACGCGACGGATATCTCATGGCGGCTCTGGTGGTTCGCGGCCTGACGCAACGCATCGCCACCGGCCAGGGGTTCGAAGGGCGGACCTCACTCGCGCGCACGGCACAACTACTGGTCAGCGGGCCAGCCGGTAGAGTTACTGGCGATCTTGGCCGCGCCGAGGAAAAGGACTGGTCGGAACCCATCGAAGCGACGGAGTTCGGGCCAGCCCGTCGGCTGCGATCCCATTGGCGATCGGCGACGCTTCGATGCGATGGGACCGACCCGCAGTGAAGTTGGGGAGTTCCGGCCGGCGTGGTAACGGTCGATCAGTGGCGGCCAGCGAATAGGCTCGACCCACTATGCCGATCACTAAATGCGGCCGCAACATCCGTAATGGACGCGTCACGACCCGTTGCGGACCTCGACGACCGGCAGCTTTCTGGAAAGTTGAATAGTTGTAGGCCGTCTTGAATCAACTGCACATTGTGGCCGTGGGCCGGGCGTTGCAATGATGGTCAATGTCTTATAGAAGCTACCACATGAACGCATCAACGACAGCGAAAACGAAAAGAAAGCGCCTTGGCGTAGGCGCGGCACTGCTGCAACTGGTGGGCTTGCTTGCAATAGCTTTGCTAATTAATGCCTTATTCGGACCCAAGCCGCTTTGGGCGGTAATGTCCAATGGCAGATCTCTGGTTTGGCAGGCCAGTGCCGGTATTGTTCTCGGTATCGCCTTTTCCGTTTCTGCGTTGCTCGCAATCCTAAAAATTGATTTCTTTCTGAGCTTCAAGACTTTACTGCTAGAACTCATGCAGAGAAGTCGATTTGAGTAGGTGGAATCCATTGTGGTTCGGGTTATGCGCCGGCATTGGCGAAGAGCTTTTGTTTCGAGGAACACTGCAGCCGCTCGTGGGAATCTGGTGGACTGGCTTGCTCTTCGTCATTGCCCATTCTGGAACTGGTGGATTCAAATCCATGAATTTCATGAAGTGGGGCTACGCGGCGTTCTTATTTCTTACGTCGCTGATGCTAGGGCTTGTACTAACTCAAGTCGGCCTTATCGCAGCGATCGTTCTCCATTCCGTCGCTGACGCGGTCATTTTCTTCGTACTGCGGCGGGTGGCACGGACGTCAAATGGTCCGGACCTTGGACGAATTTCCCCTGTGACCGAACTACCGGTATCGGGCGGTCAGTCCGGCTGATCGAATGACAGGAGGTGGCGCGCGACGTCAACGAGTTTTGAACTCTGCTTGATCACGCAGCCAACAGCGCCGCCGCGGGAGCCGGATTTAACAACGGTATACAGCTCACGGTACCCCCTCAATACTGTGGATGACGTGCGGGAGAGTAGTTACCGCCAACTATTTTCAATCCTGTTTACATATCCGGAGAAAAACCCGTTCAAAGCACTTGATTTGTAGCGGGTGCAATTCTAGATTGTTCCTCCTGTGAGGCGCGTTTTTCTCCCACCCGTGCGCGCCAAGAAACTCGAGTTGTCGCGTTCGCCGCGACAACTATGAACCCAAACGATTTGAGTAAATACACGAACCGCAAGCTCGTCTTACGGAGTTTTTGGCTAACCGGTGCGATGTGCCTGCGAGCGAACAGTGGAGGACCCTCCTGCACCTGCTGGCTATTCGATTTGGACCGCAAAACGAATGATCGAAATAGCGCGCTGTGTCCGGAAATCCAAAGATGACGGGTACATTTTCCAGGCTTGCTGCCGATGTCTGGGAAGCCGCCCTGCCTCCGGTCAAAGCATCCTCGCGGCGCACGATTGGTTGCCACAAGGAGAGCGCGTAATGCAGGTCATCGTCAACAAACTCAACAGTAACGGCAAACCACTCTTCGAAAAAGAGCCCGGCCGACAATCGGAGTACGCCGGAAAACTCAAGGTTCAGGAGAACCGAGTACACAGGCTGGGCTGCGCGGTCATCACCGCAACGCTCACCAATGCGATCGATACCAACGCCTCGACGACTCTCGAGCTGTACGACGCGGTGTTGTTGTGGGCCGACGAGAAGAAGATGCGCATGCGTGGATTTGAGCAGGACGGGGACGGCGTTCAATACGGACAGACCTGGGAGATCAGGTTCGTCTGATGTTGCGCGTTAGCATTCATGCAGGCCCCCTTCGCACGATGTCCCGGTTCAACCGGCTCGATTGGCTTGACATCGGCTACAACGAGTTGGGACCGCTCGCGACCTACAAAGTAGTGCTCTTTAAGATCGGAGAGGGCGTTGTACCGCCGGTGTATCTTCCAAGCTACCCGCGGTGGTCGTCGAGTCTATGGGATCTGACGGCGCGTGCGATTGCCCGCTCGCTCTATCCCGAGGCCCGTAATCCAGAAGAAAGTGTGCCGCCCACGGTACCTGCCCTCAAGCGGCCCGCGTTCGCGGAGACCTTGTGCGCCGTCATTGAGCACATTCCCAATTCCGGCGTGGCTGTCAGCCGGCTCGCCTCGGTGGAGATCGACGAGGACACGAAAGTTCGCTGCCTGTACCGCGCACGTATTTCGGAGGATCTGCAGACCACCAAAATGACCGAGCCGTTTTCTTTTGCGCCGAAATTTCTGCAGCCAGCGGAGCTGGTTCTTCGGGCCCTCCTGTTTTCGATGACGGGCGATATCGATGCGATGCCGGTGCGGCCATCGCTCAATATCCCGACAACGCGTACCGTTGGCGGCCAGCAATATGTGGCGATCCATAAGCTCCTCGAACCGGCGCGCACTGGGTTGCTGCGGTGGCTCGCTCGAAACAAACGAGCGCCAATCGCGCACCCGACCGCACCTGAAGGACTCGCCCTCTGGGAGACCTTCCAGGATTTCTTGTCGAAGGCCATATGAGTGAGGTCGTTGAAAAGACCAAGAAGCCCAAGCGACGTCGTTCGGGCACGGCAAAATGGCACATGTCTCGCGAGGCCGTCGATTTGCCGCTCGACGCGGTTTACAAAATGGACGAGAAGACATGCTGGGAGTTCTTCGTCGAGACGCGCTTCGGCAGCAAAGACACCGTGCGCTGCCCTTACTGCGGCTCGATTGGTCGTCACAAATTTCGGTTGCACGATAAGCGGCGCTGGAAATGTCACGGCTGCCGTTCGACGTTTTCGGTCACCACCGGGACCATCTTTGACCGGCACCGGCTCCCGCTGCGGGATCTCATGATCGGGGCTCTCACATGGATCAACTCCGCGGCGGGTCAGCCGGCGCTCGAGCTCAAGCGGCACATCGACAAAAGCTACAATACGACGTTCACCCTTCAGCACAAACTGCGTGAAGCATTGATGCGCGGCTACAACGTCGGATTATTGAATGGTGATATCGAAATGGACGGTGCCCACCAGTCCGGCTACCGCGCGGACGAGAAGAGAGGTAGGCCGCAGGCTAGCATCGCCGTCAACTCGGCGATGACGGTAGAGGAGATCAAAGAAAAGGCAGGCCTGATGACCCAGGTTGCACAGGAGCGAGAACGACAGCACCAACAGGGTCTCCCCGAGGGCGAACGAGATCCTGATTTTGGAAAGCGTCTTCCGAAGGACCGGCGCTTTCTCATCTCCATCCGCAAGCGCTCGGGTGTTCAAGGCCGGGGCGCGGTGTCCTCGCGGGTCGCCGTGGGCGCCATCGAAGATGAAGGGGTTGCCAAGGCCGTCATCGGCGACTTCGTAGCGAACAAGGAGAGTTACTTGAACACGGACGGCGCCAGTGCTTATGCCGGGCAAAAAAGTCACTTCCTCGGCCACCGCACCGTGAATCACAGCGAGGCGTTAGTCGGCCCGAACGGTGAGAACAACAACCTCGCCGAGGAGTTGAACTTCCGCTACGACTGAGCCGAGAAGGGGGTCTATCTGAACGTCGAGCCGAAGTATCTGCTCGACTACGCGGTTGAAATCGCCTTCCGCTCCGACACCCGGCGGCTGCCGAACGGTACGCAGTTGCGGATTGCGCTCAACATCGCCTTTTCAGTCGGCATATCGCATTTCTGGCGTGGGTTCACTCATGGCAAGCATCGCACTGTCGAGCTTACCCACCCGTTGCCGCAACCAGTTGCGGCGAGCGGACCAAAAAAAGGGCGGCACCCGATCTCCAGCCGAAACGGGCGGCCTCCTCGGTGAGACAAATTTCGAATAACGCAATTATTGAGCGAATGGCTGGGTTTCGGATAAGGCACTCCCGGGGATTACCTCCTACACTATTCGTTACTCCGGAGTTGCCCAATGGGTTGGTTCGTTGTGACGATAATTGTCCCGCTGATTGCACCGATCCTATTGATGGCGATCTATGGAGTTGTGCAGCTTCCGCCACGGTTCAAAGTTAAAACAAAGCTGGTCGTTCCGATCAAGGATGGTCAGTTTTGCTGGGTCGGCATGGCCTTCTGCGCCTCGGCGATGTACGAGCTCGCTTCCGCGCATGGACACGACCGACAGCCAATTCAGTACCTCTCCGGAGCGTGGGCGTGGGCTATAGGAGGTTTAATTGGGACGTTGGTAGCCTGCTCGTTCATTGCGGCTAGCGGAGCGGTATTTTCGACGCCGCTGCGCATACCCGCCGGGAAGCCCTGGTACCGTCATTACACAACGCTAATTTGGTCGGCGGCAATGACCGCAGTCGCCGCAGGTATCTACATCGTGGTACATTTCTCGACAATCGGTTAGGTTGGAGCGGTTATGAGCAATTGGGTTAAAGAGCACTTTAGAGATGCGCAGCACGCTCGAGAGACGGTTGCGATTGGCGGCTTTGTTGTCGGCGCCATCGGAGCTCTGACGACGTTAATCGCGTTGGCTATTGGCCACTGGGGTGCTCACCTGCACTGAATCCCTTGCTACGCCAATGGGTAGCATGAAGCCCTTTCTCCGGGCTAATCGTGCGCTGCATCGTACTGGTGCACGGATCCGCCTTGTGCCTCAATCAGCTCCCGTAAGTGATCCGGCGAACCGGCGGCCCCCGACCTCCAGCGCCATCGCGCGCCGTCCTCGGTCAGCGCCGCCGGGTCGTGGAGGCGATCGATCAGCCCTTGGTTGAACATTTTGCGCATCAGGCGGCCAATCGAGTTGCACTGCCAAATCGTTCGCGCCGCGGGGGTGTCGAACGTGAGCAGAAAGCGAATCTGAATCTCGACGCCGATTTGGGACGTCGTCACGGTCCCCGGCGCTTCCCGCTGCAGGATTTCGGTAACGGTGTTTCGGAGCTGGCCGCGCTTTCCACCATAGAACTTCGGCGGGCGGATGGGCTGAATGTCCGCGGGCGTCAGCCGGGCGTCAAATCGCACTATCAGCAGGTCGCAGGCCGCCAGCGTATCTCGCGCCTTCTTGAGTAGATCGCTGATGTCTGACGCGATTTTCTCGTAGCGAGCTACCTCGCCGGCGGCGCGGGCTCGAGTTTCGGCGAGTCCTTTGAGATAGGACGGAGTTTTCTTCATGTCCGGGGGCATCCTGGTGAGGGTACCCGCGGTAAAGCGACCGACCGACGCCTAGAGAGACCATCTAGTGGTCATTTTTCTCTTTTCCGCACTTGAGGGGGTCGTCAGCGTAGTAACACCCTTGGCTTAGGCTGTGACCCTCCGCCGCATCGGCCGGGCGCACCCGATCCCAGACCCGCGACACCGTAAAGCCTCCCGAGCGACCGCCTTTGAATGCCACCACCTCGACGAGGCGCTGTCCATCGTCGGACAGGCTGTAGCGTTCCTCGAAGGGCGGACGCTCATCGTCGGGGTTCTCAGACTGCACCACCAGTATTTTGCCATCCCATCCGCAGGCCACCGGGGATGCGCGCCGGTCACGCGCACGAGTTTCCCGGTCGTTGGGCGCGCCGCTGGCGCCCGGCCTGTAGACCTGCGAGGTGCCTAGGGATGCAATCGTGACCACACCCGCCGATTGTTCGATGTCCAGCTGTCTGCCGGGCCATCGCATGCCGTCGCTCAGGGCGCTCATGGCCGGCGTCACGGGACCCAAGGGAGCACCGCCGCCCATGTCGCTGCGGCCGCCGCGCCCCGAACCGCGGCCCTGCCCTCCGGGGCCGCCTTGCCCGCCGGATCCGTTGGGGCCGGTCTGAGCGCCCACGTTCTGGCTCAACACGACGCGCTGCGGATCGTCGCTGTCGGCCTCGTTGAGTTTCCAGTGGCCGCTGAAATTCACGCCCGGAGGCGGCATCAAGGCCAGCTTTTCGCTGGCGCAACCCGCGATCAACAGCACGGTAATCACCCATCCAGCTCGCATATCAGCCCTCGGATCGAACCATCCCGGAAGCTTATAACGAACCGGGAGAGGAGGGGCAGATGCCGGGCTTACGGGATCGAGTCTGCCTTGTGCCGCGGTAGCCAGGCCCGCCCCTTGAAGGGCTCGAAGCACACGCGCAAGGGCTCGGCCCGTCGGGTCATCTGGGTTCCGCAGGCAATCTTGCCGTCGGCGAGATCCGCTCGAATCAGATCCACCAGGGTCGCGGTCGGCTCCAACCGGTCCGTGGGCGGCAGTGCATGGGCGAATATGCGCGCATGAATCGCATCGCGCCGCGTGGCATTGCCGATGACGGCACGTGTGAATCGGTCCAGCACCACCAGCACCGAACTCAGCGTATTGTCCGTCACGTCGGTCGGCGACCCGCTGCCGTCGATGAACCGCAGGTGCAGCAATCCGCCCACGCCGCGGCTTTCGTCGTGCAGGCACAAGGCCATCGACCCGTACAATTCGGCCGTCATCAGCACCGGCTCCGGCGACACCTGATAACTGTCGGGCGCGACCGGCAATTCCGTCAAATCCATCACGTGCAAACCTCGAGCCCTCCTTTGACCGCACCATGCTGCGCCGGCCCCGCGGGCACCGCTGCCGAGCGAATCACGCTTTTTAGGCCCGCATTGGCGCCACAGCGTGCGGCGTTATCAGTTTATGCCCGGACGTTATTGGCGGCTGCGGCGTGGCGGCGGCTAGTATTCTTCGCCATGTACCGATATGACGTAATCGACCGGGCGCTGGTCAACGAGCGGGTCGCGCAGTTTCGCGATCAAACGAGCCGCTTTTTGGCTGGAGAGCTCACCGACGACGAGTTCAAGCACCTGCGCCTGCGAAACGGGCTGTACATCCAGCGACACGCGCCCATGCTGCGCATCGCCATTCCCTATGGGCTGCTATCGTCGTCGCAGCTGCGCGCGCTGGGCTCGATCGCCCGCCGCTACGATCGCGGATACGGACACTTCACCACCCGCCAGAACATCCAATTCAACTGGCCGAAACTCGAGCAAGTGCCGGACATTCTGGCCGAACTCGCCGCCGTGGACATGCACGCCATACAAACCAGCGGCAACTGCATACGCAATACCACGTCGGATCACCTGGCCGGAGTGACCCCGGACGAGATCGAGGACCCGCGACCCTGGTGCGAGATCATCCGGCAGTGGTCGACCTTCCACCCGGAGTTCGCATTTCTGCCCCGCAAATTCAAGATCGCCGTGACGGGCGCGGCGCAGGACCGCGCCGCCTCGCTGGTTCACGACGTGGGCGTGCACATCGTGCGGGGCCCGGGCGGGGAATTGGGATTCGAGATTCTCGCCGGCGGCGGCCTCGGCCGTGCACCGATGATCGGCCAGGTCGTGCGCGACTTCTTGCCGCGCGAGCATCTGCTCTCCTATCTCGAGGCCGTGCTGCGGGTCTACAACCTCGAGGGGCGGCGCGACAATCTGACCAAGGCCCGCATCAAGATCCTGGTCAAGTCCTTGGGCATCGAGGAATTCAGGCGCCGGGTGGAGGCGGAGTGGGAAGCGCTTCGTGACGGAGGGCTTCGCGTCGGTGACGCCGAGGTCGCCCGCATGCGCGCCTTCTTCGAGCCGCCCGCGTACCGCGATCTCGGCGACGTCGACCCTGCGGCCGGCAAGGACGCCGCCTTTCGCGCCTGGTACCGTTACAACACCGTCCGGCACAAGGTGTCCGGCTACCGGGCCGTGTTCGTCTCGCTGAAGAAGCCCGGCGTCGCGCCGGGCGACGCCACCGACGCGCAGATGGAGCTCGTGGCGGATCTCGCCGACCGCTACGCCTTCGGCGAGGTGCGGGTGACGCACACGCAGAATCTGCTGCTCGCGGACGTGGAGCAGGAGAAGGTCTACGAGTTGTGGCGCGCCCTCGAGAGCGCGGGCCTCGCCACGCCGAACATCGGGACCCTGACCGACATGATCTGCTGTCCGGGCCTGGATTTTTGCAGCCTGGCCAACGCCGGATCCATCGACGTCGCGCGGCTCATCAACGAACGCTTCGATGACTACGATTACCTCTACGATCTCGGCGGGATCGACGTGAAGATGTCGGGCTGCATGAACGCCTGCGGGCACCACCACATCGGCAACATCGGCATCCTCGGCGTCGACAAGGGCGGGGAGGAGTGGTACCAGATCACCATCGGCGGTGCGGCCGGAGCGGATGCGTCGCTCGGATCGGTGATCGGTCCGTCGGTGGCGAAGGTCGACGTGGCGGACACGATCGCCCGATTGCTGGACGTGTATGTCGAGCACCGCGTTCCCGAGGAGCGTTTCCTCGATACCGTCCGCCGCATCGGCCTCAAGCCGTTCAAGGAGAGGGCCTATGCCGCGCCGGCTGCTGCGTGACGGGCGGGTCGTCGCCGACGACTGGTCGTACCTGGACGACGCCGGCACGGCGGCATCCGCCGCGGGCGGCGTCATATTGTCGCTCGCCCGGTGGGTCGCCGAACGATCCGCGTGGCTCGAAGCTCCGGGGCGCCTCGGGGTGGTGCTGTCCGCCGCGCACAAAGTCGAGCAACTCGCACCCGACCTGCCGCGATTCGACCTCATCGTCGCGGAGTTTCCCGGACCCAGCGACGGGCGCGGCTACACGCAGGGCCGGCTGCTTCGCGAACGCTACCGGTACGCGGGCGAACTGCGGGCGGCGGGCTACGTGCGCCGCGATCAACTGTTCTTTCTCGCCCGTTGCGGTTTCAACAGCTTCGAGCTGCCCGAGTCGGAACTGGCGGGGGCCATCGGCGCGTTTCACACATTCTCGGCAGCCTATCAGCCCGCCAACGACGCCGGGCTTCCGTTGCCCCTGCAAGTTCGGCGCTGAATCCGCGGCGGCCCGGCTCACCGGCCGGTCGCCCGCGCAGCCCTGAAATTCGCGCAGCCCTGAGATTCGCGCAGCCATGGGATTTGCGCAGCCATGGGATTTGCGCAGCCCTTGACGCTGCCGCCGCCCTAAGGATTGTCTTTGAGCGGGATCTTGAGGCCCGCGAGGGTTCGGTTGACCTCTTCCTGGGTTTCCATGCGCTCGGTCTCGCGCACCAGCTTGCGCGGCAGGTGCGGGGCCAGCAGCTCGATGAACTCGTACATGTAGGCGCGCAGCAGCGCGCTGCGGCGGAAGCCGATCCAGGTCATGTGCCCCTCGAACAGGTGCGCGGCGTCGAGCACCGTCAAATCTGCGTCGGCCACCGGATCGATGGCGAGCCGGGCCAGGATGCCCACGCCCAAACCGATCCGCACGTAGGTCTTGATCACGTCGGAATCCCGCGCCGTCAGGGCAACGTCGAGCGATAGGCCGGCCGTCTCGAACAGCGCGGGGAGCGAGGATCTGCCCGAGAAGCTGAAGACGTAGGTCACGATCGGGTATTCGGCAAGCTTCTTGAGCGTCAACTTGCCCGCGGCGGCCAGCGGGTGTCCGCGCGGGACGACGACGGCGCGGTGCCACCGATATACGGGCAGCCGCACCAAGTGCGGGAAGAGATCTTCCGAGCCGGTGGCGATGGCGAAATCGACGCGGTCCCGCGCCACCATCTCCGCGATCTGCTCCGACGTGCCCTGATGAAGGTGCAGGCGGACCTTGGGATATTTCTCCCTGAACGCCCGTATCACCGTGGGCAGGACGTACCGGGCCTGGGTATGCGTCGTTGCGATCGACAGCGTGCCGCCGTCCGCCTTGCGCAATTCGGCCGACGTTCGCCGGATGTTCTGCATCTCCCGCAGGATGCTGCTGGCGCGCGAGATGATCTCCTCGCCCGCGGCCGTCGTGCGGGTGAGCGCGCGCCCCTCGCGTTCGAACAGCTGAAAGCCCAGTTCCTCTTCCAGAAGCTTCAGCTGGCGGCTGACGCCGGGTTGGGACGTATGAAGCTGCCGTGCGGCCGCCGTGATGTTCAATCCGTTTTCGTGGACCGCCACGAGATAACGCAGTTGCTGCAGTTTCATGCGGCCATAGTATAGGCCCCGACACGCGCGCGCAGGCCGGACCGGGCCCTGGGGCGCAAGCACAAATGCGCATACCCACATAAACTTTAGTTCGTTTCCCGCGGGTCCCCCGGTTCCTATACTGCGTCCCATGATGAGCGCAGCCATGACGAATCTCCCCAAGGCCCTGCAGGAGCGCGCGGACGACAGCATCTCGCGTCTTCGAAGCGCCGTAGCGGAATACAAAAATGTCTGCTACGCCAATAGCTTGGGGCTCGAGTCCATGGTCCTCACGGATCTGATCTGGGGGGCGGTCCCGCAGATCGAGATTTTCAGCATCGACACCGGCCGGCTTTATCCCGAGACCTACGATCTGATCGAGCGCGTGCAGCGGCGTTATGGCCGCGCGCTGCGCATGTACTACCCGGATGCCGCCGACGTCGAGGAATGGGTGGGCGAGAACGGCATCAACGGTTTTCGCGACGGTCTCGAGCAGCGCCGCGGCTGCTGCGCGATCCGCAAGGTGCAGCCGTTCCGCCGCGCCGTGTCCGGCCGCGGCGCCTGGGTCACCGGAATCCGCCGCGGCCAATCCGCGAGCCGGGCCCTTGCATCGCCGGTCGAATGGGACGGCGACTACGGGCTGTTCAAGGTCAGCCCGCTGCTGGATTGGTCGGAGGATGAGATTTGGGATTACATTCGCGGGAAGCGGCTGCCGTACAATGTGCTGCACGACCGGGGATTCCCGAGCATCGGCTGCGCACCCTGCACGCGCGCCGTGGAGCCCGGCGCGGACGAGCGGTCGGGCCGCTGGTGGTGGGAACGAGCCGATTCCCGCGAGTGCGGCCTGCATCCGCGGCGTAGCATTCCGGCCGCGGCCGCGCTCAGCGGCGGACTTGGGTCTTGCGGCTGATCGCTGCGCGGCGGATCCCGCCGCGCGAGGATGAAATGGCACGGTGAGATATTTTCCGGTTTTCTTCGATCTTCGGGGCCAGAAGGTGCTGGTCGTCGGCGGCGGCGAGATCGCCTTGCGCAAGGTCTCGCTGCTGGAGCGCACCGGCGCGGCAATCACGGTGGTGTCGCCCGATGCCGTGCCGGAACTCGTCGAGCGCAGCGGCGCTGCGGCCTTACGGCTGGTGGCCCGCGAATTCGAGGCGGCGGACCTCGACGGTGTGCGCCTGGTCATCGCCGCGACCGGGCGCCGCTCGGTCAATCGCTGGATTGCCAACCTGAGCGAGGCGCGGGGGGTTCCGGTCAACGCCGTCGACGATCTCGAGGCGTCCCGCTTCATCGTTCCGGCGATCATCGATCGCGATCCGGTGCTGGTGGCGGTGAGCAGCGGCGGGTCTTCGCCC
This sequence comes from uncultured Gammaproteobacteria bacterium, assembly GCA_963707765.1. Lineage (GTDB taxonomy): Bacteria > Pseudomonadota > Gammaproteobacteria > Steroidobacterales > Steroidobacteraceae > Bog-1198. The sequence goes on from CAVPQZ010000004.1 coordinate 1,477,448, forward strand.
GTGCTCGCGCGCCGGCTGCGCGAACGGCTCGAGGCGCTCGTGCCGAAGCGCATGGGCGAATTTGCCGGGTGGCTGCGCGATCTGCGCAAGAGCAGCATGGAGCGGCTGCGCGGCACACGCGAGCGGCGTCGATTCTTCGAGACTCTCGTGGACGGTCCGGCGGCGCGCCGGTTCATGGATGGCGACCGCCGCGGCGCGGAGCGCATCGCGCGGCAGCTCATCTCGCAGACCTCCGCGGCGCCGCCGGCGGCGGGCGAGGTGGTGCTGGTGGGCGCGGGCCCCGGAGATCCGGAATTGCTGACGATCAAGGCGCTGCGCGCACTGCAGGATGCCGACGTGATCCTGCACGATCGCCTGGTCCCGGAGGCCATTCTCGACCTGGCGCGGCGCGACGCCGCCCGCATCTGCGTCGGCAAGTCCGCTGGCGGCGCGAGCACCCCCCAGGACGAGATCAATGCGCTGCTCATCCGGCATGCCGCCGAGGGCAAGCGCGTGGTGCGGCTCAAGGGCGGCGATCCGTTCATCTTCGGGCGCGGCGGCGAGGAACTGGAGGCGCTGGCGGCCGCCGGAGTGGACTTTTCGGTGGTGCCCGGCATCACCGCCGCCGCGGGGGTGGCCGCCTATGCCGGCATTCCTCTGACCCATCGGGACCACGCTCATGCCGTCACCTTCGTCACCGGTCATTGCGGCGAGGACGGCACGGAACCGGACTGGAAGGCGCTGGCCGCGGCCGGAACGACCGCCGTGTTCTACATGGGCCTCGCGCGCCTCGACCACATCGTTGCGAAGCTGCTGGAGCACGGCGCCGCGGCGGCGCTGCCCGCAGCCCTCATCGCCCAAGGCACGCTGCCGCAGCAGCGCGTGATCCCGGCGACGCTCGGCACCATCGCGGATGCGGCAGGGCGCTGCGCCATCGCATCGCCGGCGCTGCTGGTGGTAGGCTCCGTGGTTGGCTTGCAGTCGAAACTCGAGTGGTTCCGTCCCACACCCGAGGTCGATCTCTCCCGATCCGCCTGAATCCGCGGCGCTTCGGGTGCCTTGCGCGGATTAGGACATTCCAACGGCATCCATTCATGAAGATTTCCTGGCGTAAACGGATCATGCGCGAGATCCGCGGGCGGCTCCGTTCCCGGATCCTGTCCAAGCACGGCTTTGCCGTGCTCGTCGAGTCGCGCAACGGCATCCTGGCCGTCGACCCCGCCGATTTCAACGTCTCCCGCACGCTGCTGCGCGACGGCGAGTACGGCATGCGGGACGTCGCCGCCCTCTCGGCCATTCTTGCGGATTGCGCCGACCCCCGCCTCGTGTTCGCCGGGGCGCACTTGGGATCGCTCCTGGTGCCGATCGCCCGCGCCACCAGCGCGCGGCACATCATGGCCTTCGAGCCGAGCCCGGCCAATCTGCGCCTGCTGGATCTCAATCTCGTGCTCAATGGCATCACGGGCGTCGACGTGCAGCGCGCCGCCATCGGAGATGAAACCGGCACCGTTCGCTTCACGCAAAATCCCACCAACACCGGGAACAGCCGGGTGGCCCGCGACGGGCGGATTCAGGTGCCGCTCATGACGCTCGATCAGAGTCCTCTGGCGGCCTGGGAAGGCATCGATCTGATGGTCATGGATGTGGAGGGATTCGAGGTGCACGCGATCCGCGGCGGACGCAAAACGCTGGCACGCACCCGGTATTTCTTCGTCGAATACGCGCCCGAGCAGCTGCGGGAGCAGAACAGCACCGTCGACCAATTCCTCGAACTGATCGCGGCGGAGTTCCGCACCATGTATCTGCTGGACCACGCCGCGCGGTATTTCGGGCAACGCGGATATGTCGATTACCTGCGCCGGCTGCCGGAGCGCCGCGGCCTGCTGCTGAACCTCTTGTTCTGCCGCGACGAGCATCCGGACTCGCGCCTGGTGGGCATGGCGTCATGATCGGCGTTTGCGCGCGATGAGCGCGCGGTAGGCCGCCTCGGTCTGCTCCAACACCACGTCGAGCGAATACGGGCCGAGGTCGTGGCGCACCTTCGGGGGACGGGCCGCATGGCAGCGGCGCAGCAACGCCGCCAGCGCGCCGACGTCGTCCGCCGGAAACAGGTCCCCCGGATATTTTTCGAGCAACTCCAGGTTGCCGAGCGCATTCGACGCCACGACCGGTGCGCCGGCATCCAGGGCCTCGAGCAGCACGTAGGGCAGGGGTTCGCGGCGCGACGGGCACACGAACAGGTCGAAGGCCTGGTAATAGTCCTTCACGTCGGCCCGAAACCCCGGCAGCGCGATGGCCGGGGTGCACAACCGCGCGAGGCGGCGCCGTTCCCGGCCGTTGCCGAAGATGACGAGCTTGGCCTCCGGCAAATCCGCCCGCTTGAACGCCTCGATCAAGGTGTCGAAACCCTTGCTCCGCGCGAGGCGGCCGACGCCGCCCACCAGGAAATCCTGCGGCCCGACTCCGAGCTCGGCGCGCAGCGCCAGGATCTCCCCGGCCGCCAGGCGCCGGTGCGGCAGGTAGGCCAGATTGATGTCGAACACGAGGCCGCCGTAGTCGGCCGGTATGTCGTTGTGTTGCCAGCGCGCGATGCAGACGATGCCGTCCAGGTTTGCAAAATGGGGACCGTTGACGGTGATGTGCAGGGTTGCGATGGTGGCCGCGTCGGGCCGAATGCGCGCCAGCATGCGCGTCGAGCGCCGCAGATGCCCGTGGACGACGTCCGGCTTGAAATCCTTCAGCGCGCGCGCGATGCCGGCCCGCGGCAGCCAATTGCCGACCTCCACGATGCGCACGCCCGGATCCACCCACTGGCGTATGGTGATGCCGGCGGCGTTGGCATGCCCGCGCCTGATGATCAGCAGAACGTCGTGCGATCGGCTCTGCGCATTGCATAACTCAGCCGTCGCCCGCTCGGAGCCGGCAAACCCCTGCGAGAGGATGATGTGAGCGATGCGCATCGAACTATCTTATCCAATTCCGGTGGCCGTGAATTTTTTGCGCACCCATGGCGCGCCGCAGCCGGATCATGCCCTCGTGGGCCGATTTTTCGTCGATGTTCCCGTATCCGAACAACAGCCCGTGCAGCGACGGCCGGCCGGCGTAATAGCGGCTGAGCGCGGCCAGTTGGACTCCTTCGTGCCGGGCCCGCGCGATCACCTCGCCCTCATTGGCGGACGCTTCGAGTCGGGTTGCCAGGTGCAGGCCCGCCACGGACGGCAGCGCCTCCAGGCGGCCGGCGAACTCGGCGCGCAACGCGCCTAGAATGAGGTCGCGGCGCGCGCCGTACACTCGCTGCATCCTGCGCACGTGCCTCGCCAGGTGTCCTTCCCGGATCAGCAGGGCCACCGCCGCCTGTTCCATGGCATGGCCTTGCCCGGCCGACACCTGCTTGGCAGCGGTCAGCGCGGCCACGGCCCAGGGCGGAGCCACGAGGTACCCGAGCCGAAAATCGGGCAGGAGACTCTTCGAGAACGTACCCACGTAGAAAACCGACTGCGCGCGATCCAGGGTCTGCAGCGCATCCAGCGGGCGCTCGGCAAACCGGAATTCGCCGTCGTAATCGTCCTCGATGACCACGGCCCCGCTTCTCGCGCAATGTTCCAGCAGGGCGGCTCGCCGCCGTGAGGACATCACGGCGCCCAATGGAAATTGATGGGACGGCGTCACGCAGACCACCCGCGCGCGCGCCGGCACGCGTTCGACCACCGCGCCTTCGGCATCGACCGGGACGAGCGCGATCCGCGCGCGCTGGGCTTCGAATGCGGCGCGCAGCGGCGGATAGCCGGGATCTTCGAGCGCGACCGTGGTGCGACCCGGCGTCACCAGCACCCGCGCCAACAGATCAAAGGCTTGCTGAGCCCCCGACGTGACCACGATGTCCTCGGGCCGGCACGCCACGGCGCGGGCGAAGGAGACGTGCTGCACGATCGCCTCGCGCAGCGCCGCGAGGCCCTGCGGATTCGCGCTGCCCGCGAAGTTCTCGCGGTACCGTCGCTCCACCCGCCGCAGCAGCCGGCGCCAAATCGCATAGGGAAAGCCGGACACGTCGGGTATTCCCACCTGAAACACATGGCGCGCGGGCGCCTCTGGATCCGCCAGTCGACGCCCCTGCCAGTATCGATTGAGCTGCCGCTCGGACTGTCCGCGGTCCGCAATCCGAGGCCCCTTCGGGACCGGCGGCAGGGATGCGTTGACGACTGTGCCCGACCCGCGGCGCGCGGCCACATAACCCTCGCTCAGCAGCCGATCGTAGGCGGCCACGGCCGTATTCCGGGACACCCCGTAGGCGCTCGCCAGCGCGCGTGTCGAAGGCAACCGCACGCCCGGCCTCAAACGCCCATCGAGGATCGCTGCGCGCAGCTGGCCATGCAGCGAGGCCATGAGGAGTCTCGAGCCGCGCCGCGGCAATTTCACGGGTAGTAGGACAATTGGTTCCATACATTTCCCAGAAAGTGGATCTTTTTTAGATCCATTTGCGGGATCAATCTTGGCCCATGCATGCACAGCGCGCAATCATATCGGCGGCCGCCTTGACGATCGCGGCCGGGCTCACCTGCGGGCCCGGAGCTGCCGGCGCCGAGGCCGGGCCGCCGGCCCCCACGGTCCGGGAGCTCATGGTTCGGGATCTCATCGGGGCGGACGGCAAGGAGCTGCGGATGATGACCGTCGAGTACCCGCCCGGCGGCTCCTCGCTCCCGCATCGCCATCACGCGCAGGTGTTCGTGTACGTGCTCGACGGGAGCGTCCGGATGCAGATCCAGGGGGGAGACCCCGTGACGCTGGGTCCCGGCGAAACCTTTTATGAAGGCCCCGACGACGTTCACACGGTGTCCGCCAATGCGAGCGCGACCCGTCCGGCCCATCTGCTCGTGTTCATGGCGAAGGAGCGCGGCGCGGAGGCCGGCGCCGGCACGGCGCCGCAGGACCCTGGGCAGCAACGGGCCGAAAGCGCCGGCCGATCGCTCATCGGCACGCCCGCCCCACCCCTCCTCTTCAAGACCCTCGACGGCGAAACGATCGATTTGGGCCGGCTGTATGGAAAGCGGGCCGTGTATCTCAAGTTCTGGGCCACATGGTGCGTGCCCTGCCGGCAGCAGATGCCGCACTTCGAGCACACGTATGAAACCGCCGGGGCGGACCTCGCGGTCATAGCGGTCAACTCCGGATTCAACGACTCCGTCGAGGACGTCCGGGAGTATCGCCGCAAGCTGGGGTTGACCATGCCGATGGTCGTCGACGACGGCCGGGCCGCCCGGGCGTTTCATCTGCGCGTCACGCCCCAGCACATCGTGATCGGCCGGGATGGACGCATTCTGTACGTGGGCCACCTGGCCGACGAGCGGCTCGAGGCGGCCCTCGTCGAGGCACGCCGCGTGTCCGGGCCGCGCGCGTCGAGCGCTCCTTCGGACCCGCTCCGCGCCGCATCGCCGGACATTCACCGCTATCAGGTCGGCGACCTGCTTCCATCGGAGTCGCCCGTGACCATCGACGGAACGCCCTTCCGGCTGGGCGGCGCCGCCGGCGGAAGCGGGACGGTGCTGGTCTTTCTGTCCCCGTGGTGCGAGTCGTATCTCGCGGCGAGCCGCCCCGCCGTATCCGCGGACTGCCGGCGCATGCGCGAACAGGCGGACGCGGCGGCGCAGGGCGGCAAGGCCCGTTGGCTCGGGATCGCGTCGGGCCTGTGGGCGACCCCGGACGACTTGCGCGACTACCGGACGAAGTACGGCGTGAAGATCCCCTTGGTCCTCGACGAATCGGGCGATTTGTTCAGGGCCTTCAACGTGTCTCAGGTGCCGGCGGCGCTGATTGCCGACGGCAGCGGCCGGATCGTGCGGCGCATCGACGCCCGCGATCTTGGGCAGAACGCCTTCACCGTGGGCGCGCCGTGAACCCGCCCGGCTCGCGCCAGGAAACGGCCGCGCCGGCATCCCTCATGATTGCGGCCATTTGCGAGACCTGCGGCACGCAGTACGATCCCGCCGAAGCGTACCCGGAAGTCTGCGCGATCTGCACGGACGAGAGACAGTACGTCGGCTGGAACGGGCAACGATGGACGACGCACGAAGAACTCGCGAGCCGCCACCGGTTGCGTCTCGAGGACGACGGAGTTCTGGGGATCGGCCTCGCGCCGGATTTTGCGATCAACCAACGGGCGCTGTTTCTGCCCACCGATGCGGGCAACATTCTCTGGGAATGCGTGAGCTTGGTGACCCCGGAGGCGGTGGCCGCGCTCAAATCCCGCGGCGGCGTGGATTTGATCGCAATCTCGCACCCGCATTTCTATGCCTCGATGGTCGAATGGAGCGACGCGCTGGGCGGCATTCCCATCCTCCTTCACGAGGCCGACCGCGCATGGGTGAAGCGGGCGTCTCCGCGCATTCGGTTCTGGAGCGGCGAGCGGCGGCCCCTCTCCGCCGCCGTCACCCTCCTGCGCTGCGGCGGCCATTTCGCGGGCAGCACGGCGCTGCATTGGACAGACGGTCCGCGGCGCGGCGGGGCCTTGTTTCCCGGCGATGCCCTGCAGGTCGTGCAAGACCGCCGGCACGTCACGTTCATGTACAGCTATCCGAACTACATCCCGATGAAACGCGCCGACGTCGAATTCATCCGTGCACGCATCGAGGGATTGCAGTTCGTGGACGTGTACGGGTTCACCTGGGGTCGCAACATCATCGGCGGCGGCCGCGAGGCCGTCGATCGATCGTTCGAGCGCTATCTGGCGGCGATCGCCTCTTGAAATCCCTTCTCCGCGATCCACGCGGGGTTGAACAGCCGTGACTGATACTTCGCGCCGCCGTCGCAAAGGATGGTGACGACGGTGTGGCCGGGACCGAGCTGCTTCGCCACACTCACCGCGGCCGCAACGTTGATGCCGGCGGTGCTTCCGAGGAGCAGCCCCTCCTCGCGCAGCAGGCGGTACACGAAGTGCATGGTGTCGGCGTCCGAGACCCGCAGGGCATCATCGATGGGGGCCCCGGCCAGATTGTCGGTGACGCGGCCGGTTCCGATGCCTTCCGTGATCGACGATGCGCCGTCGGATCTGAGTTCCCCGTCCTTGATGTAGTGGTACAGCGCGCTGCCCGGCGGATCGACGAGGACGATGCGGACCGCGGAGGATTGCGACTTGAGGAACTGCGCCACTCCCGCGAGCGTCCCGCCCGTGCCGGTGGCCGCGCAGAAGGCGTCGATCTTACCCTGGGTGTCGCGCCAGATCTCCGGCCCGGTGGACTCGAAGTGCGCCCGGCGATTGGCGGTGTTGTCGAACTGATTGGCCCACACGGCCCCGGGCAATTCCTGCGCCAGCCGTCCCGCCACTTTTTGATATTGGTTGGGATTGCTGTAGGGCACCGCCGGCACCTTTCGCAGCTCCGCACCCAGTGCTTGAATGATCTGATACTTCTCGGCGGCCTGGTTGTCGGGCATCACGATGACGCACCGGTAGCCGCGCGCGTTGCAGACGTGAGCGAGACCGATGCCCGTGTTGCCCGCCGTGCCCTCGACCACCGTGCCGCCCGGCTTCAGCAGCCCGCGCAGTTCCGCATCCTGCACGATCCACTTGGCCGCGCGATCCTTGACCGAACCGCCGGGGTTCATGAACTCGGCCTTGCCGAGGATCTCGCACCCGGTCTCCTCGCTCAGGCGCCGCAGGCGGATCAGCGGTGTGTTGCCCACCGCACCGGTGAAACCGTCACACAGGGGCATCGCATGTCCTCATGGTCCTCGTGATCCCGAGGTCGGGTCGCCCAATTCGAGAGAGCCTCCCCGGAGGGATCTCTTTCAAAAGAATCCCCGGACAAGCCGGGGAACTCGAGTGGAACAGGTGCAAGGTAAGAACCCGACACGTCCGTCAGTGGTAGATACGGGGCACCAACAGTGTCCAGCGTTCTATCTTCTATCAATTGTTGCGGCTAGGTAACTGACAGCTATATCTGCGCTACCTGATTCAGCTTAACAATACCAGAAAATTACGAAAAATCCAGCGCTTACCATAAATTCACGCGCCGTCCTCACGGCCCATCCACTGCGCGCTCGTCTGTGACTTAAACGCAACGGGAGTGTGACCGCCCACCGGGCGCCAAACCCGGCTCAGGGCCATCGGGAGGCCTGCTCCTCGAAGCGAGGGGAACTCGCGCTCACCACGCAAAAGCGCTGCCCGGTCGGCGCCTCCAGCACCCACCAGCTCTGAACCTGCCCGACCCGTTTGGCTCCCAGACCCTCCAGGCGGCGAACTTCGGCTTCGATGTCGTCGGTCTCGATGTCGAGGTGCACCCGGCTGGGGTGATCGACCTTTTGCACCTCGATGCTCAAGCCAAGATGAGGCTCCTCCAGCTTGCGGTACAGTTCGCCCTCGCTGCCCGGCAGCTCACGCACCGGCATGCCGAGCGCGGCGCTCCAGAAGTCGGCGGCCCGGGGCAGGTCGTCGGTTTTGCAATCGATGATGAATCCGCCCAGTTTGCTTTTGTGCACGGGTTGCTCCAAATTCGCTGCAATCACGAGGATGAGAACATGAAGTACTTGCATACCATGGTGCGCGTCACGGACATCGAGCAGAGCTTGCGGTTCTATCGTGACGCGCTGGGCCTGGTCGAATTATCGCGAAAGGACTACAGCCAGGGTAGGTATACCCTCGTTTTCCTGGCGGCTCCCGGCGACGAGAGCGCGCAGGTGGAACTCACCCACAACTGGGACCCCGAGACCTACGACGGCGGCAGAAACTTCGGCCACCTGGCCTACGCCGTCGACGACATCTATGGGACGTGCCAACGCCTGATGGACCACGGGGTCACCATCAATCGGCCGCCGCGCGACGGGCGCATGGCCTTCGTCCGTTCGCCGGACAAGATCTCCATCGAACTGCTGCAGCGAGGGGAAGCTTTGAAACCCGCGGAACCCTGGACCACCATGCCCAACATCGGGCCCTGGTAGCCCGCCGCGGCTACGCCCCCCGGCCCAATTCGGCACGAGCCGCAGCAATCGGTGCCGGTTCGCCCTGCGCCTCGGCAGCGGGTTTCGCCTCCTCTGCGATCATTCGGGCCAGGCGGCGGCGGAACAGCAGCTGGGCGCGATCGGCCGCGAGATCGATCTTCGGCGTCACTTGATGATCAAACCCCTGTTGTTCGGCCTCCAGCAACAGCCGATCCTCGCTGAAAACCCGGTACACGACATCGTCCAGGGATTTGGTCAGAGCCCCGTCGCGCGGCGAGAAATTTCGCATCTGAAACCAGTAATACCGCGTGCGGACGGCGTCGATCGGCGTCAGGAAGTTGTACGAGTCCATCAGCATCGCGTCCGGATGCACGGGCTTGCCGGCGCCGCCGGTTCCGGCCGGCACCAGGACGGAGCGAATAATCGCATGGCTCGGAAACCGCACCTCGTAGTGCTGCAGCCGGTCGCAGCGGCCCTTGAACACCACGTGAGGCGCATAGAATGGCGCGACCTCGACATCGTGCATCCATCGCGCCGCTATGACGCCCTGCGCGGAAATTTCCGCCTTGATGGGCTCTTCCTCGCATTCGGAATTGCCGAACGACGTGCGGTGCACCCAGGCGACATGCGAGGGATCCAGGAGATTGTCGGTAATGTAGAGATAGTTGCAGCCCATGGTCATCACGCCGCCGCTGTCGCTGCCCCATGCGGGATCGTCCGCGTGGTCGACGGGAAAAATGTCGCTCTCGTTGGCGCGCGCGGGTTCTCCCATCCAGATCCACACCAGTCCATGGCGTGAAACGACCGGGTAGCTGCGAACGCGCGCGCCCGGCGGAATCTTGTCCTGACCCGGTACCCGGATGCAGCGCCCGGAGCAATCGAAAACGAGTCCGTGATACCCGCACTCGATGGCGTCGCCGACGATGCGGCCCATGGACAATGGGACCTTTCGGTGCGGGCAGGCGTCCTCGAGAGCGACAGGGTGTCCGTCGGTCGTGCGGTACAACACGACGCGCTCGCCGAGGATGGTGGCCGCTTGCTGGACACGGTTGACCTCATCGTCTCGGGCGGCCACATACCAGGCGTTTCTTAGAAACATCAGATGGCTCCTAGGCTGTAAATAATGCGGCAAGCGCCGGCGCTCTAGCTTATGTCCCCGGCTGCGGAACCCCCGGCGCTCGAAATGGATTTCGCGATCAAACCGCCGCGCACGGCCTCGACGATCGGTGTCATGTCGAAAATTCGCCGGCCTTCCTCACCGATGTGCAGCAGCGGCAAGATCGACGCGCAAACCACTCGGGGTCCGCGGCCGACGTCCGCCATCGCGAGGCCTCGACGGGCAATGGCCCAGACCGCGATCGCCATCTCGAGCGCAACGATTTCCCAGGCCCGCTCGAGCATAGAACTCGTTTGCGCAATCGATAGCGGGAGCAGGCTCGAGACGTCCTCGACACCGTCCGCGGTATGCCCGACATAATGCAACAGGACAGGCGCCGCCGCCGCCATGAGAGACCCCATCCGCGCCGCGCCGATGTAGTTCAAGTTGATCGACAGAATGCCGCCGTCCGGGGCGCCGGGCTCGGCGAGCCCCACCGGCAGTCCGCTGAACGGAGGGGATTGCAGCTTGAGTGCGCGCTCGGTACTTTGCAGGGCGGCTTTCGCCAGCGCCTGACGGAGCATGTCGAGGGACAGGGAGGGCAGCAGCGACACCATGCTCGCAGAGGGCAAGAGTTCTCCCGTTTCAGGGTCCGCCAGCGGGTTGTCCACCGAGGAATTGATTTCGTTCTCGAACTGCGTCTTCGTCCATGCCCATGCCTCATAGGCCGCGCCATGGATTTGCGTAATCGCGCGAAAACTCAAGGGGTCTTGCAGGAATCGCGCCTCGCCCGATTGCGCCAGACGGCTCTCCCTCAGGAAACCGAGCAGATGTCTTCGGGAGCGCGCCTGACCCTCGCCGCGAAAACCGCCGGCCGCCGCCTCGAAATGAGCCCGCAGCCCCCCGCGAAATCCCTCGAGCGCAGTCGCCGCGGCAAGATCGAATGCCGTGAGCAGGCGCTCGATCTCCGCCAGGACGAGCGCGCCGGATCCAAGCGCAAAACTGTTGTTGTCGATCAGGGAGACGGATTCCTTCGGCGCCAAGTCCAATCGGCCGTCCAATGCCGGCTCCTCGCCGTGCAGCGAGGCTCCGAGCACGGCGAGGCTCAATTGCGAGAGCGGCGTGAGGTCCGCGACGCCGAATGAGGCGTCCTGACGGACGGTTGGCAGGCGTGGCGCGGCATAGAGTTCGAGCAAGCGCTTCAAGAGCACGGGGCGAACCCCGGTCCGGCCTCGCGCGAGATTGTTGATCAGGACGACGAGGGCCGCGCGCACCGCCTGGTCGGAGGCCCGTGGACCCGGGAAGTCCGTCGCCTCGCTCACGATCATCCGATTGCTGAATTCGCGCAAATCGGCCGCGGACACCTCGACGTCCTTTTGCGAACCAATGCCGGTATTGGTGCCGTAAATCGTCGCACCGACGGCGAGCTGACGTTCCACCAGCGCGCGTGACGCAGCCACGGCCTCCCACGCTCGCGGCGACAGGTCCAGCACGCCGGCGCCTCGGGAAAGCGCAGCAACTCGCGCAATCGATAATTCTTGGCCGTCGAATACGTGGATGGGCCGCATGGCGCATCCTTGACTAAGCACAACTATTATGCAATATCTGAAAAAGTTGTCCTGACTTAGATAATCTTAGTCATTGAGTCACATGCGCCTTCCCCCACTCAATGCGTTACGAGCTTTCGTGGCTGCGGCCCGAGCCGGCGGCTATGTGGCCGCCGCCGCCGAGCTCGACGTCTCGGCCGCGGCCGTCAGCCAGCAGGTGCGCAAGCTCGAAGAGTTCTTGGGCAAGCGCTTGTTCAGGCGCTACAGCAATCGGGTGATTCTGACGGACGCCGGACGAGCGATTTATGCCGGAGCCTCGGATGCCTTCGAGGCGATATCACGGTTCTCCGGCAATGGGGCGGTGGAGGAGACGCGGTCCCGACTGGTCATCAGCGCATTGCCGTCGGTCGCCCAAAGTTGGCTTGCCCCGAGAATCGCCAAGTTCGCGCGGCAACATCGCAACCTGCGGATCGACCTGAGGGTCGAGGAGGACCCCGTCGATTTCGTCCGTCATGACATCGACCTGCGCATTTGCTACGGAGCGAATCTGTATCCCGAATTGAATATCCTGCCGCTGCACCATGACGAAGTCCTGCCCGTGTGCAGTCCCGGGTATCTGCAACAGAGCGAAATCGGGCAGGGAATCGCGGGAGTTCCGGATCAGCACCTGATTCATACCAATTGGGGGCCGAGCTTCCTCTCACATCCCACGTGGCGCGCGTGGTTTGCCAAGTTGGGAATCTTGCGCCCGGAGGACGCCGAGGGCTACCACGTGTCGACCTCGAGCCTTGCACTCGACTTGGCCCGCGACGGCGTCGGCGTGGCGCTGGGGCAGCGCATGATGGCGGCCGACGACCTCGCCGCCGGCCGCCTCGTCCCGCTGTCGGGAATAGCCGTGCCGCTTGGGCACCCCTATTGCTTGGTGCACCCGCACGGCAAGGCGGGCAAGAACGGCTTGCGCCTGATGGCCGACTGGTTGGTGGCCGGCGTGGGCTCCGATTGAGCCGCGCGCAAAGGAGTTCAGGCGCCTGGGTCCCCAGCGGGCTTCAGAACATTTCCGATGCGTCGGGCGTCTTGACCTCGACCTTGACGCGGGACGGAATGTGGTCGCCCGTGATCATGTCGGCGTAAGCCTGGCCGGGACCCACCATGGGATAGACCCCGGCATCCTGATCGATCATGACTTCCAGGAAGGACGGGCCCTCGAAGCGGATGAAATCGGCCACTATGCGCGGCACGTCGGCCTTTTTGTCGAGCCGGACCGCGAACTTGAAGCCGTCGGCCTGCGCCGCCTTGACGAAGTCCTTCTTGTGCAGGCTCTTGTCGCTGCCGCTCAACCGGCCCTTGTGAAAGAGCTTCTGCCACTGCTTGACCATGCCGTCACCGCAGTTGTTGAGCACCACGACCTTCACCGGCAGATCGTACGTGGTCACCGTTTCCAACTCGCCGATGTTCATGCGGATGCTGGCGTCGCCGTCGATGTCGATCACCAACCGGTTGCGCTGCGCAAATTGGGCGCCGACCGCCGCCGGGAGGCCGAATCCCATGGTGCCCATGCTGCCCGACGTCAGCCATAAGCGTGGGCTGCAGAAATCAAAATATTGCGCCGCCCACATCTGATGCTGGCCCACGCCGGTGGTAATGATGGCCTGTCCCTGCGTCAGCCGGTTGATCTCTTCGATGACATAATACGGCTGGATGATTTCGCTGTTCCGATCGTAATTCATCGCATGACGGGCCTTGAGCTGGTCGCAATGCGCGTGCCAGACGGACCAGTTGCGCTTGAAGCCGTTGCGTTTTCCGTAGCCCAGCAAGGTCTGCAGGGCCTCGTCCATCACGCCGACGTGGCTCCAATCGACATGTTTGACCTTGTTGATCTCCGAGGCGTCGATGTCGATATGCGCGGTGAACTTGGCCTGGGCAGCGAACATACCGGGGTTCCCCGCCACTCGGTCGTCGAAGCGCGAGCCCAAAGCCACCAGGAAATCGCAATCGTCGACCGCATAATTGGCGAATGCGGCGCCGTGCATTCCCAGCATTCTCATCGACAAGGGGTGCCGGGTGTCGATCGCCCCGATCCCCATCAAGGTCGTAACCACCGGAATGCCGAACGCGCTCGCGAACTCGACGAGCATCGCCGATGCGCTGCCGTTGACGACGCCCCCGCCGACATAGAGCAGCGGACGCTCCGCCGCGCCGAGCGCTGCAAAAAAGCTGGCGCAGGCCGTCTCGGGCAGCTTGCTGGCCTCGAGCCGGTTCATGCGCTGGCGGTAGCCGGGGATCGGCAGGCCGCCCGAGCCGTGGAAAACTCCCTTCCAATTTTGCACGTCCTTCGGCACGTCGAGCACCACGGGTCCGGGGCGGCCCGTTCGGGCGATCTCGAACGCCGTCCGCACCGTCGCCTCGAGCTTGGTCGGGTCGGTGATCAGGAACACATGCTTCGCGACGGCGCCCATGATGCTCGGCACCGGGGCCTCCTGAAACGCATCGGTGCCGATTGCCGTCGTCGGCACCTGACCGCAAATCACCACGATCGGCACGGAATCGGCCATGCAGTCGCGTACCGGGGTCACCATGTTCGTGGCGCCGGGGCCGGACGTCACCAGCGCCACGCCCACCCGGCCGCTGGCCCGCGCAAAGCCCGCCGCCATGAACCCGGCGCCCTGCTCGTTGGCCGGCACGATCAGCGGCATCGCGGAATCATGCTCCTGGTTGTACCGGAAGACCGCGTCATAGATGGGGAGTATGGCGCCGCCGCTGTAGCCGAATACGGTGCGGACGCCCTCGTCAGCCAGGACCTGGACGAGCATGTCCGCCCCGGTCATGGTCGCGCCGGCCAGCGGGTGGGCCCCTTGATGCAGCATGTCGTAGCGGTCTTTCACCGGTGAAGACTAGCAGTTCTCGCCCTGGCGCCCAAGTGCCGCCCTCCCGTATCCTCCTGGGTATGCGACACATCATTGCCATTCATCTGCAAAACGAGGCGGGCGCGCTCACGCGCGTTACAGGGCTGATCTCGACCCGCGGTTACAACATCGAATCCCTCTCGGTGGCCCCTACCAACGACCCGACGGTGTCGCGCGTCACCCTGGTGACCACCGGCTCCGATCAGGTCATCGCTCAGATCAATGCCCAGCTGCTGAAGCTGGTGGACGTGGTCGCCGTCGAGGATATGACGGGCGGCGACCACCTCGCGCGCGAATTGATGCTCATCAAGCTGCAGGTGGCGGGGGAACACCTCGATGCGGTCAACACGCTGTCCCGCCGCCTGGGGGCGAAGGTCCTGTCGCCCAAGCCCTCGAGCTTCATCGTGGAACTCACCGGCACCGAAGCCGAGGTCAGCGAGTTCATCGCCGACGCGGGCAGCTTCGGCGAGATCGTCGAGGTCGTCCGCAGCGGGGTCTTAGGGATATCGCGCACCAATCCGCGCCTGCATCTCGTCAAATAGGTTTCACGTCATGGCAGACATCGAAGTCAAGCCCGAACACGCGGCGGATCCGGTGACGCGGCGCGTCGGAATCCTCGTCGGTGTGGTCGGCATTCTCCTGTCGGTGGTCACCATCGCCTCCCACCGCGCGCATACCCGCGCCGTCATCCTACGGACCGAATCGAACGACTTATGGGCCTACCATCAGGCCAAGAAGGTCCGCGAGAACACCGACGACGCGGCGGCCACGCTGCTGCAGGCCCTGGCGCCCGACCCCGCCAAGGCCGCGGCGGCCCTCCGCAAGCTCCAGGGCGCGCGGGACAAACAGGCGGACGACGCCGAACGGCTCCGGAAGGACGCTGAGTCCAAGGAGGCCGAACAGAGGATCGAGGAGGCGCGCGCGCTGCGATTCGACATCGGCGAGGGGTTGCTCGAGCTCGGCCTGGTGCTGTGCTCACTGTATTTCCTGGCCCGCCGGAATTTCTTCCCGGTCCTTGGAATCCTCGCCGCCGTCTCGGGAACGGTCCTCGGCGTCTCGGGCTGGCTGCTTTGAGGCACGGGCACTCGCCGTCGCAGGTCGCCGGCCGCACGCCGTTCACCGCTTGTCGCACGCCGCGCATCGCCGGGCGCGCACTGTTGGGCGCCGCGGTATTCGCATGGCTCGCCGCGATGCCGCTGCGCGCCGACGATGCCACGCCGCAGCGCGTCGAGGCGAAGTCGGCGACCCTGCTGGCGGTGGGAGTCGTCCACGGCGACCGGATGACGATTCACCTGAGCCGGCTGTCCGACAACGCGCCGGTTCGCGACGCGGTGCTCGCGGTCATGCTGCGCGGCGTGGTTCACCCGACCGTCGCGCAGCCCGACGGGAGCTACACCCTGCAGACCCAGGATCTGGAGCTGCCGGGCGCGGCCGCCGTGGAATTTCAGGTGGTGCAGGGTCCGGCGCGCGACGTGCTCGAGGGCGATCTCGCCGCCGCGGCGGCGGCGAGGCCGGAGGAGCGGAGCATGGCCCGCCAGATGTGGTGGTGGGCGCTGAACTTCGCGGTGTGCATCGGCTTTCTGATGCTCTGGTCGCGCCGGCGCAAGGCCCGGCAGGAACAGGAGGCTTCGGAGGATTAAAAGCTCTGCAGCGTCTGCACCAGGAATTGAAATTTCTGGATCCCGGCGCTGTTGCCCAGCGGAAAGGCGAAGTCGACGTGCACCACATTGCCGAGGCCCGACCGCGTATTGCCCAGCCGCAATCCGAAGCCCGCGTCGCGCAGCAGCCCGGGATCGCTGTTGCCGACGACCCCGCTGCCCCAGGTGCGTCCCACGTCGGTGAAGATCGCGGCCCCCACGCGTACCAGGCGAAAGGGATACCAGTCCGTGAACGCCCGCTGCTCGACTGTGACCAGCGCACGCGAGGTGCCCGATTCGTAGCGCAGCGGATAGCCGCGAAGACCGTTGTCGCCCCCAAGGAGCAATTGCTGGTCCGGATCGAGTGCATCGGTGACCGTACCCGCCGCCGACACGTACAGCAGGTAATTCTCGTGCCAGCGCCAGTAGTACCTCGCGCCCGCGTCCGTGATGAGGTTGCGGGCACGGCCCTCCTCGAAGCGGGCGGAGAGGTCCGCGTTGAGAAACAGCTGTTGCTCCACGGGCAGCTCATAGCCCTTGCTGAACGTGGAATACAGCACGGCGGCATTTTGATTGGCGCCGAAGGCGCCGTTCGACCAGCCCACCGAACCGCTGACCTCCGTGCCGAAGTACAAGTCCTCGGTCCTGCCGATTTCGTTCTCGTCGCCGACCTTTTTGTATTCGTCCTGCAGGATGTCGAAGCCCACGAAGGGGTACGAGAGGGTCCGATCCGGCGGCAGCTGCTTGGCCGGCATCGTCGTCACCGGCGTCGGAACGAAGCGGTTGCGGTCGTAGATCATTCCGAACATCAGCCGCCTGACCCAGCCGTCCATCAGACCGTTCGAGAGCCCGCCCACGAAGGCATAGGAGTCCTCGTTGTCGTTGAATTGATCCACGATGTTGCCGAGGTTGTAGCGCGACACCGTGCGGTCGAAGGCGAGTCCGGACAGCGTCGCGCTTCGGCGCGTGTCCAGCGAGTAGAACGGTTCGGCGATCTGCAGCAGGCGGGTGCTGCCGTCGCTGGCGTCGGCGTACGACGCCTGGGACGTCCAGTGCGAACCGAGTACGTTGGGATCCGCCCAGGAGATCGTGTTGGAAGTGCGGTCGACGGTGCTGCCGCGCGAGAGCTGCAGGGTCTTCCCGAAGCCCAGGATGTTCGTGTCTTGGATGTCGTAGCTCGTGGAGTTGGTTCCTCCGGAACGCCCGAAGGAAAACCCGGGGCTCAAGGTCCAGACATCCTTGGTGATCACCTTGATGTCGACGACTCCGTCTGCGTAGTGCACGGGCACGACGTGCGCGTCGTAGACATATCGGAGCAGCCGCAAGTTGCGCTCGGTCTCGGCCAGCTTTTGGGCCCGGTACCTGTCTCCGCTTGCGAACAGCAGCTGGCTCCGGATGGCGGAGGGCTTCGTGCGGATGTGCAGGCGATTGGCAAGGCGGAACAGTCCGGTGGTCTCTCGCGGGTCGCTCTGATCGAAGATGTTTCGAACATCGATGTCGATGGAGCCGATGACCGCCCCCGCGGCCTCCAGAGCCTCGTCGGAGGGAATGCCGGGGGGTCTCGGCTCGTCGATCCGGGTGTGCTCGAGGTCGGTGAGCTTCGCCCCTAAAGCGGGATCGGAAGCCGCGGCAGCCAGCAACGCCAGGGCGAGAAATCGCCCAGAAACGCTACAGCGCCGCGTTGTCGGTCTCGCCCGTGCGGATCCGTACAACCCGGAGTATGTCGGTGACGAAGATCTTCCCGTCGCCCACCTTCCCGGTCTTGGCGGCCCCCACGATGGCGTCGAGCACTTGATCGACGAGCTCGTCCTTGACGGCGACCTCGATGCGGGTCTTCGGCACGAAATCGACCACGTATTCCGCCCCTCGATACAGCTCGGTATGGCCGCGTTGCCGGCCGAATCCCTTGACCTCCGTCACCGTCATGCCGGAAACGCCGATTTCGGAGAGCGCGGCGCGTACGTCGTCCAGCTTGAAGGGCTTGATTATTGCAGTGATCAGTTTCATTCAGGGCTCCGCACGAAGGTTAGCGCCATGACCGGTGCTTGGATAGTCTACTACGCAACCGTCAAGGCTATGGCCGGGAGCGGCGGCCGGCAGCCCGTGAATACCGAGGCACAAGGGCGGGATTGCCGCAGCGCCGGGACCAGGGCACGCAAGGTCGACGCCCCTGATAAGATGCGCCGAGGCCATCATGGGAGCCCCCGGGTGATCGCGACGATATTGATCATAGGCGCCGGCCAGGCCGGCGCTCAGGCGGTGGATACCCTGAGGCGCGAAGGCTTCAAGGGCCGGATCGTCATGGTGGGGGATGAACCTTACCTGCCGTACCAGAGGCCGCCGCTGTCCAAAAAATTCATGTTGGGCGAGATGGAGGTAGACCGGCTGCCGTTTCGTCATCAGTCCTTCTACGACGAGCACGACATCGATCTTAAACTCGGCGTCCGGGCGACGCACCTCGATCCCGCGGCCCACCGCGTCACGCTGTCGAGCGGAGAGACCGTCGACTACGACCGTCTTCTGCTCGGCCTCGGCGCCGGAGCCCGCCGCCTCACCTGCCCGGGAGCGGATACGCCGGGCCTTCACTATCTGCGCGGCATATCCGACGTGGCGGATATCCGCGCCGCCCTCGCGCCCGGCGCACGGGTGGTCATCATCGGCGGGGGCTACATCGGCCTCGAAGTGGCCGCGGCTGCCCGCCACTTCGGCTGCGCCGTCACCGTCCTGGAAATGGCCGACCGGGTGATGGCCCGCGTCGTCGCGGCCGGCGTATCGGCGTATTTCGAGCTCGAACATCGAAGCCGCGGCGTGCAGATCATCTGCGACACGCGCGTCGTGAGGCTCGAGGGCAGCCCGCGCGTCGAGCGAGTGATTTGCGCCGATGGCAGCACGCACGCGGCGGATCTGGTGATCGTGGGCGTGGGCGCCGTCGCCAACATGGAACTGGCGCGGCAGGCGGGCCTCGCGTGCGCCGACGGGATCGTCGTCGATGAATACTGCCGCACCAGCGATCCTTCCATCTATGCGGCCGGGGATTGCACCTATCATCCATCGCTGCGCTTCGACATGCGGGTGCGGCTCGAATCGGTCGACAACGCCTTCGAACAGGCCAAAACCGCGTCCCTCAACATCCTCGACAAGACGACGGTCCACGACAAGGTGCCCTGGTTCTGGTCTGACCAGTTCGACAACAAGCTGCTGATCGTCGGATTGTCGCAGGGCCACGATCGGCAGGTGACTCGGGGTGATCCGGCCACGCGCAGCTTCTCGGTCTGTTATCTGAAGGGAGGCGTATTGCAGGCGCTGGAGGCGGTTAACCATGGCAAGGACTACATGGCGGCCCGCAAGCTGATCGCGGATCGGGCCCGTCCGGACTTGGGCAAGCTGGCCGATCCGCTCGTTCCTCTCAAGGAAACCGTTTGACGGCCCCATGATCGCCCTGGCATTGCATGGCGGCGCGGGCACCCTGCCCCGCTCGGAAATGAGCCAGGCGCAAGAAGCCCTGTACCGGGCGGGGCTGGCGCAGGCGCTAACCGCCGGCTACTCCGTGCTCGAGTCCGGCGGCACCAGCCTGGATGCCGTGACCGGAGCGGTCGTTCAGCTCGAGAACGACCCGCTGTTCAATGCGGGACGCGGTGCCGTCTTCACGCTGGATGGGCGCAACGAACTCGATGCGTCGATCATGGAGGGGCGTGGGCTGCGGGCCGGCGCGGTTTGCGGCCTCACGCGCATCAAGAACCCCATCGCCCTCGCGCGCGCGGTCATGGAAAAGTCGGAATACGTGCTGTTATCCGGATCGGGAGCGGAGGAATTTGCGCTCGCCCAAGGCTTCGAGCTCGTGCCGCCCGGCTACTTCCACACTCCCGAACGGTGGGGCCAGCTGCAGCGCATTCGCGGCGGCGACACCAGCCTCTCGGCGCTGACGATTTCCCATGTCGGCACGGTCGGCGCCGTGGCCCTCGACGCTTACGGCACGCTCGCGGCGGGCACGTCGACCGGCGGCATGACCGGCAAGCGTTTCGGCCGTATCGGGGATTCGCCCATCATCGGCGCGGGCACGTATGCGGATGATCGCTCCTGCGCCGTGTCGGCGACCGGTCACGGCGAGATTTTCATCCGCGCCGCTGTGGCCCACGACATCAGCGCCCGCATGCGCTACGGCGGCCGGGATCTCAAGAGCGCGGTGCGCGAGGTGGTGCACGGCGAACTCGCCGCCCTGAAGGGCGAAGGCGGCGTGGTGGCCGTCGACCGCACCGGCGGGATCGCGATGGATTTCAATTCGGAGGGAATGTTCCGGGCCTGCCGCAAAGCGGGCGGCGCTCCGGAAATCCACATCTACCGTGCCGATTGACGCACTGCCAACACGGCTCACGTAGATTACTCAGACAGGCTCCTAGCCTGCGATGCGGCGCTTGTCGAAGCGTCCCGTGCGCAGCGACTGATACTCGGCCTCCATCACCACGACGCGATTGCGGCCCTGCTCCTTGGCGCTGTACAAGGCTTCATCCGCCAATTGAACCAGGCCCTCGTGGGTCCGATTCGGTCCCGGGAGCACGAAGGCCGCCCCTATGCTCACCGTGAGGCGGCTCGCCACCCGCGAGGCCTCGTGCTGGATGTTGAGCTGCGCGATCGAGCGTTGAATTCGTGTCAGCAACTCGGCGGTGTACTCCCGCGTGGCATCATTCAGCACCACCGCGAACTCCTCCCCCCCGTAGCGCGCGACGAAGTCCATGGGCCGCCGGGCGCATTGGCTCAACGTCACGGCAACCGCCCGCAGGCACTCGTCGCCCGCCTGGTGCCCGTAGCGGTCGTTGTAGTCCTTGAAGCAATCGATGTCGACGAGCAGGACTGCGACCCGCTGCCGGTCGCGCACGGCCTGGTCCCAGGTCTGCTGGATGTGCACATCGAACATCCGGCGGTTCTGGATGCCGGTGAGTCCGTCGCGCGCCACCATCTCGCGCAGCAACGCGGCCTCCAGAAAGCGAATGCGGCTGGTCTTCTCGTGCGTGTAGGCCACCGACGCGCAAAAGATGTTCACGGCCACCAGGCTGATGGCGTCGAATCCGAACTCGAGGCCCGGCAGCTGCAGCGCAGTTCCGGCGGACAGGTACACCGTGGCCACGAGCACATTGGCGGCCACGGAGTGGTAGAAGAGCAGGCTCCCCATGAAATAGATGTAGATCGTCACCAGCAGCACGGTTGGGAACAGCTGCGACACGCCGCGGCTTGCCGCGATGAGCTGGATGACCGCCACGCACAAGCCGATCAGCGCGCCCGCCGCCAGCGCCACCGGCGGGTAGAGGCGATGGCGCCGCGGCGAGTAGCTCGCGGCTAGCGCCACCAGCAACGCGGGGACCATGACGCCCAAGTGGATCAGAGTGGGTATGCGGCGCAGACCCTCGCCCAGAAGAAGCGTCTCCACCGCGGTGAAGGCCAGCATGACCGCGAGCCCGAGGCAGAGATTCGCACGGATGAAGCGCAGGTTTTCGTCCAGGCTCGCATGACGGTAACCCGACTCTAATTCCGCGTCGAAAGTGAGCCATTGCATGCCCGACCGCAATTGCCGCGCATGCGGCGAATCCGGCAATTCCTCGGCAGGGAAACGATTAGGGTCGAACATTCTGTCCAACGTACTTGCCATTCCGTGGACGCTCAATGACCTAGGGCACACGTTGCAGAAATAAAACAGCGGCGCTCGAGCGCTGAGATTATGTCAAATACCAGCTCAGAACCCTTCCGACTCGCCTGGAGAAATGGCCTAATCTGCAAGATAATCAGCGAGATAGGTATCGAAATCCATCTTGTCGCCGGCCTCGATGCGGGCTTGGGCCGCATGCGATTCTCGGGCTTCGGCGGCGAACTCGGCAAGACGGCTTTCGTTCGGGGGGTACAAGCCCAGGAAGTAGTCCTTGTGGAGCTTCGACATGCGCAAGGCCAGGTCGCAAAAGGTCTCCCCGGTTTGACGCATTTCGGCCAGCAGGCGCGCAGAGGGTGAGCGCTCCACGTCGTCGATCTTGGCGCGCTGCTGCTCCAGGGCCGCCGTGTACGGACGGGCGGACTCCCCATGGTCGAGCAGCTCGCACAGCCCCTGCATCGCGTCGAGCAATTCCCGTGCCCAGTCCTTCATGGAGAATTCGCTGCCATTGCGGTTCAGCGTGAGCCCCGGCTCGCGGCCCCGCCGGGCGACCTTCAAGTGATTGCCGTCCAGCACCGCCTGCTCGTCGCGGCCGATGGGTTCGCTCTCGCGCAGCAGGCACAGGGCGAGGAAGGCCTCGAGGAAGCGCAGCTTGTTCTGATTGACGCCGACGGGGTCGAACGCGCTGACGTCGAGCGCGCGCACCTCGACGTATTCCACCCCGGCCCGCTGCAGCGCCTTGGTCGGCCGCTCGCCCGAGCGCGCAACGCGCTTCGGCCGGATGTAGCTGTAGTACTCGTTCTCGATCTGCAGGATGTTGGCGTTGAGCTGCCGGTATTCGCCGTCGACCTTCACGCCGATCTTCTCGTAGGGCGGATAGGGGGTGCCGATGGCCCGGCTCAAGTCCCTGACGTATTCGTCCAGGCTGTTGACGGACACGCTCACGCTCGCCTGATTCTTGTTGCGATAGCCGATGTCGCTCATGCGCAGCGAGGTGCCGAAGGGCTCATAGACCGAGTCGCGGTCGAGGGTCGCCAGCTCGATCTTGCGCCCCGCGAAGAAGCTCTTTGAGACCGCCGGCGAGGTGCCGAACAGATACAGGACGAGCCAGCCGAACCGTCGGTAATTGCGCAGTACGCCGAAATATTGGCCGGAGATGAAGTCCTGGCGAGGCTGGCGCGACTCGTGGATGTGAGCCAGCGTCTCCCACAACCGGTCGGCGAAGGAAAAGTTGAAATGCACGCCGGATATCGCCTGCATGATGCGGCCATAGCGCTCGCCCAGGCCGTGGCGATAGATGGTCTTCATCCTGCCGACGTTCGAGGTCCCGAATTGCGCGAGCGGAATACGCTCATCGCTCACGATGGCGCCGGGCATGCTCGTCGCCCACAGCAGCTCGTCCCCCAGGTGCCGGTAGACGAACTGGTGGATGTCGCACAGATATTGCAGCAGCGCCCAACTTTCCTGGAATGGGGGCGTCACGAGTTCGATCAGCGCCTCGGAAAAATCCGTCGTGATGTGCTCGTTGGTAAGGGGCGCGCCGAGCGCAGGAGGATGCGGCGTCTGGACGATCTCGCCGCCGGGCGACACCCGGAGCGATTCCTTCTCGACGCCCTTGCGGCCCCCGCGCAGCACGGCTCTTTCGCCGGAATTGATGAGTCCGGCGAGCCGACGCTCGAATTTGCTGTCAACCGCGTTACGCAATGCCGAAACCCCAGAAGAACCTGAATCCGCACCAGTCCCCTAGGATACTTGAACTTTCCCGCGGATATATCGCCGGTGCCTCACGGCAGCTCCGCGATCACCTCGATCGAAACGAGGAAACCCGGGTCCACCAGCCGCTGCACCTGCACCCAGGAGGTCGCCGGCGGGCGTTCCTTGTCGTAGAACTCGAAGCGCAGGTCCGACGCCTTCAGAAGCGCGTCCATATCCGTGGTGAAGATGGTTTCCTTCACGACCTTGTCGAAGTCGGCGCCGTTCGCGGCAAGCGTGCGCTGGATGTTCGCGTACGCCGCGCGCATCTGCCCCGCCATGTCGCCGGGGGCCACCAGCCGACCGTTCTGATCGGCCGCCACCGATCCGGAGACGTACAGGGTCTTGTCGATCAAGACGGCCTGGGAGTATCCGAAATCTTTTTCATAGGCCGCCAAATGGAATACCTGTTTGATGCGCGGAGCCGGCGGCGCCTCGACCTGATGTTCCTGGTGGCAGGCGACCAAGGTCATCCCCAAGCCGAGGGTCAATGACGCGCCGTGCATGATTCGTGTCGCCATGGAATCCTCCGCCTGCAAAAAATCACCGCCTGGCGGATGCGGCAGGCGAATCCACCGCAGGCATTGAGGCGGCCTCCGGCCCGCTTGCCGCGGCGGCGCTCGAGGACGGCTCCTCCAGCCACCGCTTGAGCTTCGACTCCAGCACATCCAGGGGCAGGGCGCCATCTTGGAGCATTTCGGCATGAAAGGCGCGCTCGTCGAAGCGCGTGCCCAGCTTCTGCTGCGCCAGCGTGCGCAACCCTTGGATCTTGAGAAAGCCGACCGTGCAGGCCAGCGCCTCGCCGGGCAGGGCGACGATCCGGTCGACCGACTCCGCCGCCAGGGAATCGTCGATCGGCATCTGCGCATGCAGGTAATCGAGCGCTTGATGGCGCGTCCACCCCTGCGCGTGCACGCCTGTGTCGATCACCAGTCCGGCGGCACACAGGATCTGCGCCGACAGTGAACCGAACTTGTCTTCTGCCTCGCGGTACAGCCCGAGTTCCTCGCCCAGCGTCGCGGCATACAGCCCCCACCCTGCGATGAACGCCGGCGAACCGCCGAACCGGCGAAACCGGGGAATCCCGGCCTCTTCGCGCTGCAGTTCCATCTGGTAGTGATGGCCCGGAACGGCCTCGCGCAAATATTGCGAGGTGAGGCCGGTGGCCGGCTGCAGGTCGAGCTGCGCGGTGTTGACGTACAGCACCGCGGCGACGATGCCATTGGGCGCGCGAGGCCGGTAGGACAGCGGCTCCGCGACCGATTCGCGGTACGGCTCGACGGTGCGCAAAGCGAAGTCCGCCCGCGGAAAGGCGGAAAACGCGGCCGCCGAGGCGGCCGCCACCTGGCTCTTGAGATCTTGGTAGGCGCCCGTCAGCTGCGGCCCGCCGTTGAAGGAAAATCGCGGGTCATGGCGCATATGGTCCACGAAGCCCGCCGCATTGCCGGCGAAGGCCGTCTCGGCCAGCAGCGCCGTCATGCGTTGACGCGCGCGTTCCACCTCGGCCATGCCGAGCGCATGCAGCTGCGCCGGCGTCAGGGTGCCGTCCGTGAATCGTTTCGCGAGGTAGGCATACCAGGATTCGCCGAGGGGCAGCGCCGATAGCGCCACGCTGGTTCGCGCTCGCGGCAGGTAGTCGCGCTGCAGGTAGTCGTGCAATGCCCGGTACGACGGCAGGATGCGGTCGCTGATCACGGCGGTCATCGCTGCGCTCAGGCGGGCCTTCTCGGCGGTGCTCGTGCCGCCGGAGCTTGCGCGTATGGACTGGTAGAACACGTTCGCCTGAGTGTCCTCGCCCAGTGCCTCGAGCTGCGGCAGGCTCTTCTCGACCAGCGGGCGCGGCAGGCTATAGCCGCGCCGGGCTCCGTCGCGCAGGTTGACGATGGCCTGGTTCATCCAGCCGAGGAAGCGCTCGGTCCGGGCCCGCCAGTCGTCGAATTCCCTGGCGCTCGACAGCGCGAGCCGTTCCGCCGCAGGAGCCATCAGTGCGAATTGCTGCGGCATGCCCTCGTAGGGATTGACCGGCAACAACTCGTACGGATACGCGAAACCCTCGACCGCCAGCAGCCGGCCGCGCCGGAACAAGTCGTAGGTCAGCTGCGATCCCGCATCCAAGGTCGAGCGGGGAACCGCCGCAAGCTCCTCCAGGTAGCGCCGCTCGAGCGCCAGCGAGTCGGCGAGCGCCTGCGGCGCGATGCTTGCGCCGGGCTTCGCGCCGCAGGCGAGGTCGGCGGCGCCCCAGGAATACCAAGGCTCGAGCGCGGCACTCTCGTCCCAATACCGTTCGACGAGAGCTCCCAGCCGTTCGACACGCGCCCCGGCATCGGCCGCCTGGGCCGGCGGCGGCGGAGCCGCGCCGCAGCCGGAGAGCGCCAATGTGGACAACACCAGCAGGGTCCAATGAGAATAACGGGACATCGATCGATTATATGCCGTCGGGTGGGATCATAATCCGAAGCCTGCGAGCTTAAGCCGGGGACAAACAGCGAGGAAGGACCTATGTT
This sequence comes from uncultured Gammaproteobacteria bacterium, assembly GCA_963707765.1. GTDB lineage: Bacteria > Pseudomonadota > Gammaproteobacteria > Steroidobacterales > Steroidobacteraceae > Bog-1198. Next base: position 1,503,429 of record CAVPQZ010000004.1, read on the forward strand.
GGTTGGAAAGAACGCGCGCCGCGTGGCGATAGTCGGCGGCGTGCGCATTCCGTTCGCGCGCGGCAACGGAGCCTACGCCCAGGCCGGAAATCAGGACATGCTGACCGCCGCGCTGCGCGGCGTGGTGGACGCCTACGGCCTGCAGGGGCAGCGTCTGGATGAGGTGGCGGCCGGAGCCGTCATGAAGCACCCCAGCCAATGGAACCTGACGCGCGAATGTGTGCTGGGATCCGGGCTGGCCGCGGAGACCCCGGGACTCGATCTGCAGCGGGCATGCGGCACGAGCCTGGAAGCAGCCATCGTCGTCGGCAACAAGATCGCGCTCGGACAGATCGACTCCGCGATCGCCGGCGGAGTCGACTCGGTCAGCGACCCCCCGGTCGTCTTTCCGCGATCGTTCCAACAGTTGTTGTTGAAGAGCTTTCGCGGCGAGACCGGAAGGCAGCGGATGGCGCCCTGGTTCGGTTTGCGCCTGCGCCACCTGCGCCCGGTGCTGCCGGGCCTGGCGGAGCCGCGCACCGGCCTCTCGATGGGCGAGAGCACGGAGCTCATGGTCAACGCCTGGGGCATCAGCCGCGGCGATCAGGACCAGCTCGCGCTTGAAAGCCATCAAAAGGCCGCTGCGGCCTACGCGGAGGGCTTCTACGCGAACCTGGTGCGCGGCTATCTCGGGCTCACCGAGGACGACAACGTACGCCGCGATTCGAGCGTCGAGAGGTTGGCCCAATTGCGGCCCGCATTCGATCACTCCGGTACCGGTAGCATCACCGCGGGGAATTCGACGCCGATGACCGACGGCGCGTCGGCGGTGCTGCTGGCGTCCGAGGAATGGGCGCGCGAGCGCAACCTGCCCGTGCTCGCCTACCTGACCTATGGAAAAGTGGCGGCGGTCGACTTCACCGACAAGCGCGAGGGCCTGCTGATGGCGCCGGCCTATGCCGTGCCGCAAATGCTGGGCGATGCCCGACTGAAGCTGCAGGACTTCGACTATTATGAGATTCACGAGGCGTTCGCCGGGCAGGTTCTTTGCACGCTCAAGGCGTGGGCCGATCCCGCGTTCTGCCGCGAGCACCTCGGCCTGCGGGACGCCCTCGGCACGATCGATCGGTCGCGCCTCAACGTCAAGGGCGGCAGCCTCGCGATCGGTCATCCGTTTGCGGCGACCGGCACCCGGATCGTCGCTACGCTCGCGAAGACGCTCCAGGAGAAGGGAGCCAAGCGCGGCCTCATCAGTATTTGCACGGCCGGCGGCATGGGCGTGTCGGCAATTCTTGAGCGTTGACCATGGTTGAGCGGCCCGGAACTAACGCGCTATCCTCTCGGCCCACTTCGTCAACCCTGAATTCCTAGGAGCGGAATCGTCATGGGTCGCATTACCATGCTGACCGCGTCGGATGGGCATCGCCCGTCGGCCTATCTGGCGGAACCCGCCGGCAAGCCGCGCGGCGGAGTGGTCGTGATTCAGGAGATTTTCGGCGTCACCCGCCACATTCGCGCCGTCGCCGACCAATACGCGGCTGAAGGCTTTCTGGCGGTCGCGCCGGCCCTGTTCGATCGCCAGGAGCGCGATGTCGACGTGCCTTACACCGACAGTCAACGGGGGTTGGCTTACATGAAGGCCGCCGACGCCGCGGGCGTCATGCAGGACGTCGATGCGGCGATCCGTCACGTCTCCGGCGCCGGCAAGGTCGGGACCGTCGGCTACTGCTGGGGCGGCTTGCTGAGCTACCTGGCGGCGGCGCGCTTGAAGGTCGCGGCCGCGATCGTGTACTACGGCGGCGGTATCGATCGGCATCTGGCGGAAAAGCCGCGCGCTCCGGTTCTCTTTCATTTCGGCGAGAGGGACGATCACATCACCCTGGATGCCGTGGAGAAGATCCGGGCGGCCTTTCCGCAGGGCACGTATTATCTCTACCCCGCCGGGCACGGGTTCAACTGCACGGACCGCGCGAGCTTCGAGGCCGACTCCGCGAGACTGGCCTTCGCCCGCAGCGTCGAATTCTTGGCGATACACGTCGGCTGAAATCAGGACATCCATGAAACTCAAAGATCCACGGCTATTCCGCGAACAGTGCTTCATCGACGGCAGCTGGCAGGGTGCGGACGGCGGCGGGACGCTGCCGGTGCACAATCCAGCCACCCTTAAGACCATGGGCGTGATCCCCAACATGGGCGCGGCCGAAACCCGGCGAGCCATTGCGGCGGCTGCGGCGGCCATGCCCGCATGGGCGGCCCGGACCGCCAAGGACCGGGCCTCCGTCTTGCGCCATTGGTTCGATCTGATGATGGCGAACCAGGATGACCTCGCGGTCCTGATGACGGCCGAGCAGGGCAAGCCGCTCGCGGAATCCAAGGGCGAGATCGCCTATGCGGCGTCGTTCATCGAATGGTTCGCCGAGGAAGGCAAGCGCCTGTACGGGGACATCATTCCGGGACACCAGGCCGACAAGCGCATCTTGGTGCTGCGCCAGCCGGTGGGCGTGGTCGCCGCGATCACCCCGTGGAACTTTCCTTCGGCAATGATCACTCGAAAGGCGGGTCCCGCTCTCGCCGCGGGCTGCACCATGGTGTGCAAGCCGGCCACGCAAACTCCCTATTCCGCATTGGCGCTGGCGGAGCTCGCCGAGCGGGCCGGCATTCCGAAGGGTGTGTTCAACGTCGTCACGGGATCCTCCACCGCCATCGGCGGCGAGATGACCTCCAACGTCAAGGTCCGCAAGCTCACCTTCACGGGCTCGACCGAGGTCGGCAAGAAATTGATGATGCAATGCGCCGGGACGGTGAAAAAGCTGTCGCTCGAACTGGGCGGCAATGCCCCCTTCATCGTCTTCGACGACGCCGATCTCGACGCGGCGGTCCAGGGAGCCATCGCCAGCAAGTACCGCAATACCGGCCAGACCTGCGTGTGCGCCAACCGGCTGTTGGTCCAGTCGGGCGTTTACGAGGAATTCGCGAAGCGGCTGGCCGCCGCGGTCGGCAAATTGCGGGTTGGCGACGGGCTTGCGGGCGTCACGGAACAAGGGCCGCTCATCGACGCCAAGGCCGTTGCCAAGGTCGAGGAGCACATCGCGGACGCGCTCGCCAAAGGGGCGAGCGTTGCCCTGGGAGGCAAGCGCCACGCTCTTGGCGGCACGTTCTTCGAGCCCACCATTCTCACGGGCGTGACCTCGCAAATGCTGATCGCGCGGGAGGAGACCTTCGGCCCCATCGCTCCGCTGTTCAAGTTCGACTCGGAGGCGGAGGTTGTCGCGATGGCGAATGATACGGAGTTCGGCCTGGCGGCATACGTCTACACCCGCGATCTGGCGCGAAGCTGGCGGGTCTCGGAGGCCATCGAGTACGGCATCGTGGGCCTCAACACCGGCATAATCTCCACCGAGGTGGCGCCGTTCGGAGGAGTCAAGGAATCCGGAACCGGGCGCGAGGGCTCCAAGTACGGAATCCTCGACTACACCGAATTGAAGTACGTGTGCGTTGGGGGCATCGGCTGACGGATTGCCCGGACAGGCTCTCGTCCCGAAACACGTGCTCGGCAAATTCCTCGAGCTGTCCATCGCCACCCCGGACGTCGGGGCGTCCCTGGATTTCTACCGCCGCCTCGGATTCTCCGAGGCCGGAGTCGGAGAAGCGTGGGATCACCCCTACGCGGTGGTGACCGACGGCAGGCTTTGCCTGGGGCTGCATCAGAATCCCGCGTTCGAGCCGTCGGTCACTTTCGTCAAGCCCGATCTCCTGAAGCATCTGGAAGCGTTGGAGCTCATGGGCATCGAACCCGGCTTCCGGCGGCTGGCGGGCGACGTGTTCAATCAGATCGGCTGGTCCGACCCTTCGGGCCACGTCATCAGGCTGGTCGAGGCGCGCACGTTCTCGCCGGCGAAGCGGCGGCCCACCGAAGAATCCTTGTGCGGCTATTTTCTCGAGATCGCCCTGCCGGCGCCCAGCCGCGAATCCGCGAAGAGCCATTGGGAGCAATTCGGGTTCGTCGGGATGGACGAACCGGATGCCGCCCTGCCCCACGTCACCTGTACCAGCGACACCATCGATGTGGGATTCTACGATCCGGTGCACCTTCGCGAGCCGACGCTCCTGTTCGACGTGGACGACTTCGACGCGGCCATGAGCCGGCTCGCCGCCGCCGGCGTCACGCCGGCGGGGCGCGTGCCCGCGCCGCTCAAGCATTCGCGGGCCGCCATGCTCCTGGCGCCCGAGGGGACGGCGCTCCTCGTGGTCGGCAAGCCCGAGGACCCGGAGGCCGCCTGAGCGCCTCGTGAGGCTCACGCGCCTCGCCGCTCCCAGGCCCTATCGGGCTGTGAACCGGAATTTGACCGTGAGTCCGTCCTGAACCTGCAGCGCCCCCAGCATCACGCTGAACGGGGTCAGGCCCAACTCCGACTGGCGCAGCACCGCGCTGCCGGAGGCCACGATGCCGGCCGCCGTCCGTTCCAGCACGAACGGAACCGTGATCCGCGATTCGTGCCCGGCGATCGTCATGGCCACGGCCGCCGCCGGCACGCGCGAATTCTGCGCGATCGAGATGCTGCTGACGGTCACGGCCGGATAATGTTCGGCATCGAGCAGCGCCGTGCCGAGCATGTTCCGCCGGGTTCCGGTACGGGCCTCGTCGCCCACCTCCTGTGCGAAATCGGCGCCCTCCTCGGCTCGCGCCTCCGGGTCGTCGACGACGAAGGCGTCGACCGGAATCCGCATTGAAAACGCGCCGGCAGCGGGATCCGCCGGCGCGCTCACCCAGCCGCTCACCGCGCGATTGACGATCACGTGGTTGTGGCCCAGGCGCGCCATGGGGCCCGCCTTGTACACCAGCAGCCGGATCTCGGATTGCTGCGGGTCGATGCGGTGGACCGTCACGCCGGCGGGCGGCTGCGCCGGTGCGGGGGCCGGCGCGGCCGCGGGCCCCGGCTGCTCCCCCTTGGGCTTCGGGGCACCGCAGGCCGTCAGGAGCAGCGCGGCGCCGATCATGCCGAATGTTTTGAACGTCATGCGTTGCGCACTGTCTTGCTAGACTATCCTGAAGTCTGCACGCGGAGCGTCTCGATGCCAACAGCGAATCCCCCCGCGCGATACTCCCGGGTGGCCCAATGGCTGCACTGGATCGTGGCCGTGCTGATTGGAACGCAGTTCGCGCTGGCGTGGACGGCGGACGACCTGCCGAACGGGGCGCGCAAGCTCGCGCTGTTGACCCGCCACAAGAGCGTCGGCATGACCGTGCTCATGCTCGCGATCGTCCGGGTGCTCTGGCGCCTCGCGAACCGGCCTCCCGAACTGCCCTCCGAAATGAGGCCGATCGAGCGCGGCCTCGCGCGGGCCACGCACCTCGCCTTCTACCTGCTGCTGTTCGCGATGCCGCTCACGGGCTGGATGATGTCGTCCGCCAAGAATTTCTCCGTGAGCTGGTTCGCGCTGTTCACGTGGCCCAATCTCATCGCCCCGAACAAGGCGGCATTCGAGGCCCTGAAGGCCACGCACGATTTCATGAGCGACATCCTGTTCGCAATCGTCGTATTGCACGTTCTGGCGGCGTTCAAGCATCATTTTTGGGACAGGGACGACGTATTGACGCGCATGCTGCCCTTCACTAGATCGGAGCGAAGCTGATGAACCGACGAGCCGCGGCATTGATCGGACTTTTTTGCATGGCGGCGCCGCTCCTGCGCGCGGCGGGTCCGGTGGCGAGCTACATCGCGGACCCCGCGGCGAGCCGGCTGAATTTTACCGGCGTGCAGGGCGGTGCCGAGTTCACGGGCACCTTCCACAAATTCACCGCGGCCGTCGATTTCTCCCCGGACGCGCTGGCCGATTCGCATATCGACGTTCAAATCGATCTGAATTCGCTCGATTCCAAGGACGGCGACCGGGACGAGACCATGCGCGGACCGGACATATTCGACATCGTACATTTTCCGAGCGCCCACTACGTGACCCGCAGCTTCACGAAGACCCCGACGGGATATGCCGCTCAGGGCGCCCTGACCCTGCACGGAGTCACCAAGGACGTACCGATCGATTTTCAATTCACTCCCGCCGGCGGCGGCGCCAGACTCGACGGCACCGCCCGGTTGAAGCGCCTGGAGTTCGGCGTCGGACAGGGGGATTGGAAGAGCACCGACCAGGTGGGGGATGCGGTCAAGGTGTCCTTCTCGCTGCAGCTGAAGCCCAAGGCCTGATCGGGCCCGGGGCGCGCCGGCGCCTGCCCGCAGGAGCGCGCTATCGGATCAGCGAACCGGCAGCTCGCGCGATTTTTGGACCGTGCGAAGCGCAAAGCTCGAGTGCACTCGCGCCACGTTGGGCAGGCGCGTCAAATGCTGGCTGTGCAACCGCTCGAAATCCGCGGTGTCCGCCAGGACCACCCGCAGCAGGTAGTCGTATTCGCCGGACATGAGATAACACTCCATCACCTCCGGCACCTTGCGGGCGGCCTCCTCGAAAGCACGAAGATGCGCCTGTTCCTGCCTTTCGAGGGTGATGTTGACGAACACGTTCACGGGACAGCCGGCCTTCTGCTGATTGATGAGCGCCGCATAGCCTTCGATGAAACCCGCCTCCTCGAGCGCCCGCACGCGCCGGAGGCATGCGGATTCCGACAGGTTGGCCAGTTCCGCCAGCTGGCTGTTGGTGATCCGGCCGTCGAGCTGCAGCGCGCGCACAATGGCGCGGTCGTAGCGGTCCAATTTCAGTCGCGCGTCCGATTCCATCCGAGCCTCCTTGGACTTCCGGCTGTGGCGGGAGCCCGGATGCCAAATATTCTTGCGTCAATACCGCCTTCGAAGACAGATTCTGCCATTTTCACGCCCCATTGGGGTGCATTTGGCAATTTTTCGTCTGCGATGCGGATTAAGCTCCAAATTCACTCATCCCATCCCGGAGCTCCCTCATGAAGATCGGCGTGCCGAAAGAGATCAAGATTCACGAGTATCGGGTTGGATTGGTGCCCGCCGGGGTGCGCGAGCTGGTGGACGCCGGCCATCAGGTTCTGGTGCAGACGGGCGCCGGCGCCGGGATCGGATTCGAGGATGCGCATTATCAGGCGGCCGGCGCCAAGATCGCCGCCAAGGCGGAAGAGGTCTTTTCCGCCTCGGATCTCATCGTCAAGGTCAAGGAACCTCAGCTGGCCGAGTGCGCCCGGATGCGACAGGGCCAGGTGCTGTTCACCTATCTGCACCTGGCGGCCGACCGCGAGCAGGCCGAGGCACTCATGGCCTCGAAGGCCACCGCCATCGCCTATGAGACGGTCACGGCGGCGGATGGCTCCCTGCCGCTGCTCACGCCGATGAGCGAGGTCGCCGGACGCATGTCGGTGCAGGTGGGCGCCAACTGCCTGCAGAAGGCCAACGGCGGCTTCGGCGTGCTGCTGGGCGGCGTCCCCGGCGTGGCGCCGGCGAAGGTCGTGATTCTCGGAGGCGGAGTCTCCGGCACTCACGCCGCCGAAATGGCGGTCGGATTGCGCGCCGATGTCACCGTGGTGGATCGCTCCGTCAAGCGTTTGCGCGAACTGTCGTCGATCTTCGGGAGCCAGTTGAAGACCGCCTACTCCACCGCGCACGCCATCGAGGAGCTGGTGCGCGATGCCGACCTCGTCATCGGGGCCGTCCTGATCGCCGGCGCGGCGGCGCCCAAGCTCGTGACCCGGGCCATGGTCAAGTCGATGAAGCCCGGCACCGTGCTGGTCGATATCGCCATCGACCAGGGCGGGTGCTTCGAGACCAGCCGGCCGACCACCCATGCGGATCCCACCTTCGTCCTGGACGGCGTGATTCACTACTGCGTGACCAACATGCCGGGCGCGGTGCCGCGAACCTCGACTTTCGCGTTGACGAACGCCACGCTGCCGTTCGTGAAGTCCCTCGCCGACTTCGGTTGGCAACAGGCGCTGGCGAGAGATGCCGGGTTGGCGCACGGCCTCAATGTCCACGAGGGCAAGCTCACCCACGAAGCCGTCGCCGCGGCGCTCAAGCTCGACTGGCGGACCTTCCGCGCCGCCTGACCCGCATCGCGGGGTCCGCCTGATCGCGGCGCAGCCGGGCACGGCTCCGCCCGCTGTTGCTACTGTACGACTGATCAATTAGGCTCGCGAGTGTCCGGATTCCCCGCGCGGATGCCTGATTCGAGGAGCATGCAATGGCCCGCAACCCACGCTTCGATGTCTTGTTCGAGCCGGTTCGCATCGGGCCCGTGACGGCGCCCAACCGCTTCTATCAGGTGCCTCATGCGAGCGGAATGACCAACGCCTTGCCGCAGGTGCGCGCCGCGTTCCGCGGCGTGAAGGCCGAGGGCGGCTGGGGCGTGGTATGCACCGGCGCCGTCTCGATACATCCGAGCTCGGACGACTCACCGCTCCCGTTCGCCTCGCTCTGGGACGACCGGGACATTCGCGCGCACGCCTTGATGACCGATGCCGTGCACGAACATGGGGCACTCGCAGGCATCGAGCTGTGGCACGGCGGCGCGTGCACCCTGAACCGCACCAGCCGGCTCGCGCCGTTGTCGCCGTCCGGGATGCCGTGGCTCTCCACCCACCTGGGGTTCATGGGCAATCTGCGGCCGCGCGCGATGGACCGGGGCGACATCCGCGACCTGCTCAAGTGGCAGGCGGCCGGGGCGCGGCGCGCCATGCAGGCGGGCTTCGACATCGTCTACGTGTATGCGGGCATGGGATATCTGCCCTACGAGTTCCTCCTGCCCGAGTACAACCATCGCACCGACGCCTATGGCGGCACCATCGCCAATCGCGTGCGATTGGTCAGGGAAATGCTCGAAGTCACCCGCGACGCCGTGGGAAACCGCTGCGCCGTGGCCTTGCGGATCAGCCTCGAGGAGCTGCGCGGCAAGCCGGGCGTCGACGCTCCGTCGGAAGCCCATGAGGTCGTGCAGCTTCTCGGCGAGATTCCCGATTTGTGGGACGTCAAGATGGATTCCAGCCCCACCGATTGCGCGCCGTCGCGATTCTCCCCGGAAGGCAGCCACGAGCGCATCGTGGATTTCGTGAAGAAGCTGACCAAAAGCAAGGTGGTGGGCGTGGGCCGCTTCACCTCGCCCGACGTCATGGTGTCGCAGGTCAAGCGCGGTATCCTGGATCTCATCGGCGGTGCCCGCCCCTCCATTGCCGACCCGTTCCTGCCGCGCAAGATCAACGAGGGGCGGGAACACGAGATCCGCGAATGCATCGGCTGCAACATCTGTATCTCGAGCTGGCATGACGGCGTGCCGGTGCGTTGCACGCAGAACCCTACGGCCGGCGAGGAATGGCGCAGGGGCTGGCATCCCGAGCGCTTCGAGCCGCCGTCGAGCGAGTCGCGCATTCTGATCGTCGGCGGCGGCCCGGCCGGATTGGAATGCGCGGTCACTCTGGCGCGCCGGGGATATCGGGTGACCCTCGCCGATGCGGCCCATGAATTCGGTGGGCGATTGCGATTCGAAACCCGGCTGCCCGGTCTCGCCACCTGGGGACGCGTCGTGGATTGGCGCCTGGCCCAGTTGCGCGAGCGCCCGAACGTGAGTCTCTACCCCGGCAGCGAACTCGGTGCGGACGACATCCTGGGGTTGGAGCATGATCACGTGGTCGTGGCCACGGGCGCTCGCTGGACCAAGATGCTGTTTTCGACGCTCGAGTTTCCGGTCGGCGAACTCGACCTTCCGGGCGTGTATACGCCGGATGATCTCGCGTCCGGGGCGCTGCCGCCGGGACCGGTCGTGATTTTCGATTTCGACAATTACTACCTGGGCGGCGCCATCGCGGAGCGTCTGGCGAAACAGACCCCCGACGTGCACTACGTGACGACGGCCGGCAACGCCTCGGCTTGGACGTTCATGACCAACGAGCTGCCCCTGGTTCATCGCGCGCTGGCCGCCGCCGGGGTGCGTATTCACACCCTGCATCGCGTGGTGGGGTTCGACGGCGCCGAGGCGACCCTGGCGGATGTGTACAGCGGCTGCGAGACCCGCCTCCCCTGCCGCTCCATCGTCATCGTGGGCATGCGCAAGCCGAGGAGCGAGCTCTATGAATCCCTCGAGGCCCGGAGCGGCGAGTTGAAGGACGCCGGCATCCTGTCGATCACGCGCATCGGCGATGCCCTCGCTCCCGGCGCCATCGTCCATGCAGTCCATAGCGGACACCGTTATGCCCGGGAATTCGAGCCGTCCGGCCGGGGCGCGGCCGGCGTCGACGCGGCCCCCGACAGGGTGCCGACCGACCTGCCCTATGCGAGAGATTTCCCCGTGTGAGGGCGGGGGGTCTCGCGTTTCCTGTTCGCGCATGCGCGGAGGTCGGCTATGCTGCACCCCGTCAGAGAACGACAGGGAGTGACTGAATGGCAACCAAGCGGACGGTACCCAAATTTCACCGCGAGCCTCCGGCCGTGCGCCGTGAAGCGCTCGTGGAGGCGACGCTGCGCTGTCTGAAGGAGTACGGCCATGAGGGGGTCTCGGTACGCCGCATCAGCGCCGCCGCCGGCGTGTCCATCGGCTTGATCAATCATCATTTCCCCAGCAAGTCCGGGCTGATCGCGGAGACCTATGAGTCTCTGGCGCTGTCGCTGCAGGACCTGCTCCGCCGCCAGGCCGAGGACCGGGCTGCGACGCCGCGCAAGAGAATCAGCGGCTTCTTCCGGGCCTCTTTCGCCCCTGAACTCATCGACCCCCAGCTCTTCAACGTGTGGATCGTGTTTTGGAGCATGGTGGCGCACTCGCCCGAGATCCGTGAGGTGCACGACCGCACCTATCGAACGTATCGCACCATCTTGGAATCGCTGCTCGGGCAACTCGTCGAATCCGGAGCAGCGCCGCAATTCAAGCTGCGGCCGACCGGCATTGCGCTGGCTGCGCTGCTCGATGGACTGTGGGTGGAGTTGAGCCTGAGTCCTTCGACTTTCAAGCCGCGCGAAGCCATCGCCATGTGCGAGGACTGGGTCAACGCCTTGTGCAACGGGGCCTTCCCGCGGCTGCTCCGGCCGGTCTCGGCCAAGGGCAGGCCGGGACACCGGGCCAGGACCAACCATGGCTGATGCGCACCTGCGCGACGCGGTCGTGATCGGCGGCGGCCACAACGGGCTGGTGTGCGCCGCCTACCTCGCAGCCGGCGGGCTCAAGGTCACGGTCCTGGAACGGCGCGGCGTCGTGGGCGGGGCCGCGGTCACCGAGGAGTTCGTGCCGGGCTTCCGCAATTCGGTCGCCGCCTATACGGTCTCCCTGCTCAACCCGAAGGTCATTCGCGATCTCGACCTTCCGCGCCACGGGCTCGAGGTGGTCGAGCGCGAGCTGTCGAACTTCCTGCCGCTGGACGACTCGCGGTACCTGAAGGTCGGCGCCGGCCGGACCGAGCAGCGAGGTGGCCAAGTTTTCCGCCCGCGACGCATCGCGGCTCGGTCGTTACGGAGAGCGGCTCGATCTGATCGCCGACGTGCTCCGGGACCTGGTGCTGGAGACGCCGCCGAACGTCACGGCCGGGGGCTGGCTCGAGGCGCTGCCGGAGCTGCTGCGGTCAGCCCGAATCGGCAAGAGGGTCGCAAAGCTCGACATGGCGATGCGCCGTGAATTGCTCGACCTGTTCGTGAATTCCGCCGGCGATTACCTGGATGGCTGGTTCGAGAGCGCGCCGATCAAGGCCGCCTTCGGATTCGACGGAATCGTCGGCAACTACGCGAGCCCGTATTCCGCGGGCTCGGCCTATGTGCTTCTGCACCACGTCTTCGGCGAGGTCAACGGCAAGAAGGGCGCGTGGGGTCACGCCATCGGCGGCATGGGAGCCATCACCCAGGCGATGTCCAAGGCGGCCGCCGAGCGCGGCGTCGAGATCCGGGTGTCCAGCCCCGTCCGCGAGGTCATCGTCGAGGGGGGCCGTGCGGCCGGCTGCGTTCTGCAGAACGGAGACGCGGTGCGCGCGCGCTGCGTGGTATCGAACCTCAATCCGAAGCTTCTCTACGGCCAGCTGATCGACCCCGGCGCGCTCGATGAGGACTTCCGCGAACGCATGAACAATTGGCGCTGCGGCTCCGGCACGTTCCGCATGAACGTCGCGCTCGCGGAGCTGCCCGATTTCACGGCGCTGCCGGGTCGCGCGCGTGCCGAGCATCACACGTCCGGCATCATCATGGCGCCGAGCCTGGCCTATATGGACCAGGCGTACCTCGACGCGAAAGCCGGCGGCTGGTCGAAGCGGCCCATCGTCGAGATGCTGATTCCGTCGACGCTGGACGAGAGCCTCGCACCCCCCGGACGCCATGTGGCGAGCTTGTTCTGCCAGCACGTCGCGCCCGCCCTGCCGGACGGCGCGTCCTGGGACGATCATCGCGAGGAGGTCGCCGATCTGATGATCGATCTCGTGAACAGCCATGCGCCCAATTTCAAGGCCTCGGTGCTGGGAAGGCAGATCATGAGCCCGCTGGATCTGGAGCGCACGTTCGGGCTCATCGGCGGCGACATCTTCCACGGAGCCCTCAGCCTGAACCAGCTGTTCTGTGCGCGGCCCATGCTGGGCCACGGCGATTACCGGGGTCCGCTGCAGGGCTTGTACATGTGCGGATCCGGAACGCACCCCGGCGGCGGCGTCACGGGAGCGCCCGGACACAATGCCGCACGCGAAATTCTCAAGGATTTCCGGCGCGGTCGATTGAAGCCGGCGCAGACCTCCGTGTGAATTCTCCGCGCGCACCGCGCCGTCTGCGTGCGCCGCGCCGGCTCGGATGGGCTTCCGTTCAGCGGACGGCGCGGAGCACGGCGAGCACCAGCGGCTCGGGCCGGTAGTGGTCGTGTTCCGGGGTCAGCCCCATGCGCACCACCACCAATTGGCGCGACGGCACGATGGCCGCGTACTGCCCATCGTGCCCCGACATCCAGAAGGCGTCGGCCGGGAGTTGGTCCGGGCCCGCGGGTCGTGCATTGTCATGGCTGAGCCTGCACCACACCATGCCATGTCCGTAATCGCCGCCGGATGCCGCCACCGGGGAACTCATCATGGCCACGTACCCCGGAGGCAATATCTCCTGCCCCTGCCAAAGGCCGTCCTGCGCAAGCAGCTGTCCGTAACGCGCCCAATCCCGCGGGGTGGCGTACATGTAGGAGGATCCCACCAAGGTGCCCTGTTCGTCGGTCTCCATCACCGCGCTCAGCATGCCGAGCGGTGCGAAGAGCCTCTGTCGGACATAGGAGATCGCATCCGGACCGGCGGCGTCCTGAAAGATCCGTGCGAGCATCACGGCCGTTCCGCTCGAGTAGCTCCAGGTCTCTCCCGGCGGATGAATCGAAGGCTTTGACGCCGCGAAGCCGGCCATATCCGGCTCGAGATAGAGCATGCGGGTGACATCCGACACGGTGCCGTAGCTTTCGTTGAATTCCAGCCCGCTCGTCATGCTCAGAAGATCGGCAATCGTCGAGCGAGCGCCCGCGGCGCGGCCACCGCCTGCCGGCTGATCGAGCGCCAGGCGTCCATCCTTGACGAGCAATCCGATGAGTCCCGCCGTCACGCTCTTGGTCATGGACCATCCGAGTTGCGGCGTGTCCGGGGCGAAACCGCGTCCGTACCGCTCAGCGACGATCCGTCCGTGGTTCACGACCACGATGGCCCTCATGCCCGGCCCGGCCAGTTCATCGTTGGCGACGACGTCCTGCAGTGCCGGGACGGTGACGATCAGGTCGCGCCGGAGCGGCTCCCGGCCGGTGGCGGGCGTGGGCCCGACGTCGGCGTGCGCCGCATCGAGGCGGCCGTCGGGCATCGCGGCGCACCCCACGTTCGATCTCGCGACCGCCAGGCCGCCGCCGATGAACCCGAACAGGCCGGCGCGCACCACTCCGGTGGTGCGGTCGACCGTGACTCGCATCAACTTGAGGATGGGATGTCCGGGCGCCTGAACGTCCAACGCCAGCACCTCGGAGGGATCACGCTTCGCGATGAAGACGTTCGAGCAGACGTTCTTGGCGGCGTAGTTCGCGGCGACGCGAATCAGTTCGGGAGGCTCGGCCCACAAGCCGAGCAGCGCTGCCGGCGGCAGCAGGAGCCCGGCCAGTGCGCAGGCGGCCAGCGCCTTCCTCGGCTTGCTCAAGCACGCCTCCTAGAAGCCCAGGAAAAAAGGGGCCCGGACGGCGCTGCCGGACGGACCCCTTGGGGCGTCGCTCGCCCGGGGGAATTGCGAGGGCCGCAACGCCCCATGCGAGGCGCTAGCGCTTGACCAGCGCGTCGCGGATTTCCTGCAGCAGCACTTCCTGGCGCGGCGGCGGTGCGTCCGCGGCCGGGGCCGGCGGCTTCTTCAGCTTGTTGATCCCCTTGATCGCCACGAAGATCACGAACGCAATGATCAAAAAGTCGAACACCGTCTGCAAAAACGCTCCGTACTTCAACAGCACCGGCGCTCCCTTCGGATCCGTCCCCAGCACCAAGGCCAGGTCGCTGAAGTTGATCCCCCCGATCATCAGCCCCAGTGGCGGCATGATCACATCCCCCACCAGCGAGGAGACGATCTTCCCGAACGCCGCTCCCACGATCACGCCCACCGCCAGGTCGATCACGTTGCCCTTCATCGCAAATTCTTTGAATTCACTTCCAATGCTCATGTCCTCATCCCCTCGTCTGTGATGCTTGAATTGCGCTCATCCGTCCTGCCGACCCTCTGCCCGGCCGCTCCTCAGGCCTTCGGCACGACGCCTTGCGGCGTGAGCTTGTCGACCACCTGCGGCAGCACCTGCGACAGCTTCTGCGCCAAGTCCTGCGGGTTCATCCCAAACTTCGCCGCCAGCCCCGCGATCACCTCCGGACCAAACGCCGCATGCACCTGATCCGCCGTGATCCCCTGGTTCGCTCCCGTCCCCACCCACGACTTGACCGTGTTCCCCAACCCCTGCTGCTCCAACTGCGAGACGATCCCCTGCACCCCGCCGTGCTTCTCGATCAGCCCGTTGACCACGCTGACCATCTCTCCACCCACCACCCCGCCCAAAATCCCGTCCAGTAATCCCATCTGCGTCCCCTTCCCCTCAGGTACCCTTAGTTAAAACGAATACACCAGATTCAGCGTCTCCAGCCGGTCCAGCTTCTGCAGCCCGGGCGGCGGATTGGTGTTGTATTGCAGCGCGTAGGCCACCGACAACGCCAGCTTCGCCGATACCTTCACCCCCAGCGCCAGCGCATTCGTCGCCAGCGTGTCCTGCGAGCCGCTCTCCACCAGCAGCTTGTCCGTCAGCGTCGTCGTCGAGCTCAGCGCCTGCGAGTAATTCACCCCCAGCGTCCCAATCGCCTCCCCCTCCTTCGCCTGCAGCTGCCGCCCAATCACTTCCCCGTCCGGCGCCTTCGTCAGATCCTCCGGCCGCAGCTCCTTGTAGCCCACGCCCACCTGCACGTCCAGCGTCGTCGCCTTCGTGTCAAACACCTTGTACCCAACCCCCGTCGTCACGCTCGCCTGATAATCAAATCCGTTGAACAGGTCGTGCTGGTAGCGCAGCCCCCCAAACGCGTACACCTCCTGCGTCAGCGCATAATTCGTCTGCCACGTCGTGTCCCAACGCTCCGCCGACACGATCCCCGCACTCTGCCCGTACAGCCCCCCCAGGTGAAACGCATGCTGCCACGGCCCGTCCAGGTACCCCGCATCCAGCGCCGCGTTCGCCGACTTCGCCTCCGCGTTGCCCTGCGAGGATAAATACCCCGCCTGTCCCTTGCCCGTCCATTCCTGCTGCGGCGGCGGCGGCGCCGCCGCATCCTCGCACCATCCCGCCACCGGTATCAGCGCACACAGCGCCGCCGTCATCGCTCCAATGTTCATTCCCGCTCCCTTCACGCATGGTTGATCAACTGCACGCCGCACGCCTTCAGCCGCGGGCGCCGCCCGCGCCCAAGACGGCGCGCCTCGCTCTCGCCGCGGCGCTTCCCGCCCACGGTCGTTCCGACCCGTCACTCGATTCGTTGGATGGAGGGTGGCGCGCCGCGGTCCGTCCCGGCGCCGCCCCCCGATCAGACCTTACTTGCCGCAGGCCTTCCCATGGTCCGCATGATTGCCCTTGGCAATCGCATCCGACTCGCTCATGTACTCACCGCTCTTCGTCTTCCCGTACCAGCGGTCCGTCGGACAGTGATACACCTTCGAGCTGCTGTTCACCCACACCAGTCCAGGACCGCCTCCGGGCGCCGCCGTCGCCGAAGGTCCGCTCGACTTCGTCCCGCTCGAGGACTTCGTCGACGCCGCGGGTGCCGCCGCAGCCACTGGCGCTGCCGCCGCCGCAGGCGCGGGCGCCGACGCTGCCGACGCTGCCGGGGCTGCCGCCGCTGCCGCGGGCGCCGCCGCGCTGCCGCTCGGGCCCGCCGCTCCGTACCAGCTCTGCACCCCGTGATGGCCCCGGCACGCTCCCTGCTTCGTCGCCCCCGTCCAATAGCTCCCGTCCTTGCACTGCCCCGTCGATCCGGCCGGCGCCCCAGACGGCGCCTGCGCCAGACTCGCCGTCCCCAGTAACAACCCGGCCGCCGCCGTTATCAGTTTGATGCTGCGAAACATGGTATCTCCTTCACCTTGGTGCTTTGATCTTGCAATAAAAATGTCAAGCGGAATCCGCCGGTACTCGGCGGCGCAGTATCGCAGAACGCGTACGGGCGAAAGCATTACGAATCCTTCAGCAAACTCGCCAGGCGTTGGCCATCGATGTTGCCGCCGCTGACGATGACGCCGACGCGTTGACCGGCCAGCCGGCCGGCGATGGAGCGCGCGCCGGCAAAGCCGAGACAGCCCGTGGGCTCGACCACGATCTTCATGCGGGTGGCGAAGAAACGCAGGCAATCGATCAGCTCGCGGTCCGTGACGGTGAGCACGTCGCTCACGTCGCGCCGGATGATTTCGAAGGTGCAGCGTCCCAGCGCCTGCGTTTGCGCACCGTCCGCGATCGTGGTGGGAACGGGAATGCGCACGATCAAGCCCCGCCGAAACGATTGCTGGCCGTCGTTTCCGGCCTCTGGCTCGACTCCGTATACGGCGCAGCCGGGACAGAGCGCCTTTGCGGCCAGAGCCGATCCGCCGAGCAGCCCGCCGCCGCCCAAGCACACGAACAGGCTGTCCAAGGGACCTGCCTCCTCGATGAGCTCCGCCGCCGCCGTGCCCTGGCCGGCAATGATCTCGGGATCATCGTAGGGGGGAATCACGGCCGATCCGTGCTCATCCGCCAGCTGCCGCGCGATTTTCTCGCGGTCTTCCCGGTAACGGTCGTAGCTCACGATGCCGCCGCCGTAGCTGCGCGTGGCTTCGACCTTGGACGCCGGCGCGTCGCTGGGCATGACGATCGTGGCCCCGATGCCGAGCAGCCGCGCCGCCAGCGCCACGGCCTGCGCGTGATTTCCGGAGGAGAAGGCGACGACGCCCCGCTCGCGCGCCGCCGGCGAAAGCGCCGACAACGCATTGAACGCGCCGCGAAACTTGAACGCTCCCATGCGCTGGAAGTTCTCGCATTTGAAGAAGACCCGTGCGTGCAGGGCCTCGTCGACGGTGCGCGAGGTCATCACGGGCGTCCGGTTCGCCGTCCCCCGCAGCCGCTCGGCAGCCTCCTGGACGTCCGCATACGTCGGAATCCGCATGAATTCGCCGCGTCAGCCAAGCGGCGCGACGCCGATCAGGCGCAGGTGCGCCCAACCGAGGGTCAATCCGTAGAGCCCGAGGCCCAGGACGACGGCTAGAGCATCGTTGAATCGTCCCGGGGGAGCCGTTCGTATCGGACGCGGCCGCCGTTGCAGCGAAATGAAGTCGAGAACTGCCCAGCAGAGGAATCCTCCGAACAACAGCAGGTCGGCCAGCGTTCCATTCGAGAGCAGATGCGCGATAGCCCAGAGCTTCACGCCGGCCAGCATCGGCTGCTTGGCGGCGGCTTTGATCCGGCCGGGCAGATAGGCGGCGAAGATCAGCGGGAACACCGGCAGCATCAAGACGACGGTCAGGTGCCGCATCCAGCCGGGAGGCTCGTAGACATAGAGCTGCAGGTGGGAGATGCGCGCCGCGTGGAATCCGTAGACGATCAGCACAAGACCCGCCAGCGACACCGCGCCGTACATGGCCTTCCATCGACCCTCGCCGAATCGCTGCAGGGCGCGCGCGCGCGCACCGGGTGCGGCGATCGCGATCGAGTGCACGCCGAGGAAAACCGCCAATCCGACGATCAGTATCCACATGTTGCCGTCCTATTGCGTTGCCGCCGCCAGCCGGGCTTGAGCTTCGGTCTGAATCGTAGCGTGAAATCCCGCGATGCGGCGCGCCTGTCCACGCAGGAGGGTCCCGAAGCCGTGCGCGTCGAAGAATGTCTCTAGGCCGGCGGCATCGGGCGGCCGCGGCCGCAGTTCATCCAGCGTGCACTCGAGCGGCAGGTCGCAGACGATGCCGGTGAGCCGCCGGGCCAGGTACGCCGCCTCCTTGTGGGCGAGCAATCTCGCGGCCACCTGCGCCGCGCCGCGCAGCTTCAGGGAGGGAACGCGCGCGAGATTTGCATACAGCTCGTCGAGCGATCCGAATATCGCGAACAGGCCTGCGGCGGTCTTCGGGCCGATCCCGGGGACTCCGGGAATGTTGTCGACGCTGTCTCCGGTCAGCGCGAGAAAATCGGCCATCAGCTCCGGATTGGCGCCGAAACGCGGGCCGATGTCGTGGTAGTGATACCGGGCATTGGCGCTGTAGTCCCAGAACACGTCGCCGTCGCGGATCAGCTGCGACAAATCCTTGTCGCGCGTCACCACCACGTTGCGCAGGCCGGCCGAACGGGCGCGCGTCGCCAGCGTACCGATGATGTCGTCCGCCTCGTAATCGGGGCTCGCAAACGACGCGAGTCCCAAGTGCCGGCAAAACTCGCGGCACAGCGCGAACTGGCGCTCCAAATCGGCGGGCGGCGCCTCGCGATTGGCCTTGTAGAGCGGATAGATGCCGTTTCGGAACGAGGTTTCGCTGCGCAGGCTCTGATCGAAGGCCACGCAGATTCGCTCGGGCCTGACCTGCTCGAGAAGGTCCGAGATGAAGCGGGCGAAGCCGTACAACGCGTGCGTCGCATTGCCCTCGGCGTCGGCCATGTCGGGCGGCATGGAGTAATAGGCGCGAAAGATGAAAAAGCTGGCATCGACGTGATAGACGACGCCGGCCGATGTGCGGTTCACATCGGCCAGCGTTGCATGCGTTCGTGCAGGGGACTGGATCGCGGAAAATGCGCGATCAAGTATTCCATCTGGTCGGCGAGCACGCGCCGGCCCTTGAGGAAGATGTATTCGGCATACGTCGGGGTGAAGGGCACCGCCAGGAGCTGCATGCCCGCTTGCTCCGGCGAGCGCGACGCTTTCGCGTTGTTGCAGCGGCGGCAGGCCGACACGACGTTGCCCCAGATGTCCTGGCCGCCGCGGCTGAAGGGCGTGACGTGATCGCGCGACAACAGGCTGTACGGAAAGCGCGAACCGCAATACAGGCACAAGTAGGCGTCGCGCCGGAAAAGCGTCTGATTGTTGAGCGGCGGGGTGTAGGCCGCGCCGCGCAGATTACCGGGATTGCCGGTGTGGCCGTGGGTCGCGATGATCGAGTTCACATCGACCACCGTTCGCAGGCCGGTCTTTGCGCAAGTTCCGCCGAACAGGCGATAGAGGAGCGTCCCGCAGGTGTACGCCACCTGCTCGGTGTGATAGAGGCGCGCCGCCTCCCGGTAGTCGACCCACTCGAGCGGCATTCCCGACACGTCGGTCCGCAGGATCTGCTGCGACAAGGGGTGCCCGTGCGGAACCACCGCCAGGTCGTCCGCCCAATCGAGCGAGGGTTTGTCTGTGATATTGGGCTGCATGGCAAACCCCAAGATTAGTCGACTCGCGGGCAATTATTCAATGTTTGCCGTGATTCCGCCGGGCGGCCCGATCCGGCGCCACACATTGCAGAACGGCGGTTCAGCCTTCATCGCCCACAGCGACTGCGCATCGGCCCACAGCACGATCTTCGCGCGCGCCTTGTCGGCAGCCGCCACCCACCGCTCCAGGAGCTTCAGCCCCAGGTGTTGGCACCCATCGAGCAGCAGCACGCTGTCTTTGCCGGGCAAGCCCTGACCCTGCTGCCAGGCATCCTCCCAGTGTTGATTGCTCCGGGTCCGGATGCCCGACAGGGCTTCGAGCGCGAGCGCCGCTCCTTCCGAGTGCGCGGCGCCGATGATCGAGAGTCCCAGCGCATCCCAGGCCGTGCGCGCCGCACTCAGCACGGCTCGCTTGAGGTCCTCGTCGCCGACCGCCGCCTTGGCGTCGCCCTCGCCGGCCAGATGCTCGAACGCGGCCCTTTGGGCGCCGTCCATCGCGAACGGCGCGGCCGCGGCCTCCTGGAGCTGCGGCGAAACACCATGCCCGCGGCGCGCGGCCATGGACAGCGCGCGCCGAATCAGCGACGCCTCAGCCTCGATCATGTCGCGCGAGGTGAAGCGGCCCTCGAGGCCCGCCTGTGGATCCAGGGCGACGCACTCGCCGCTCCCCATGACCTCTTGGAGCGCCTGGCCAAGCTGGGAAGCGCCGCGGGTGCGCGAGTGCAGGAACTCGACCAGCTCCCGATGCGAAAAGATCGGCCGCTGATGCGTGAGCGCCCGCAGCGCCACCGTCGGATCCTCGAGGATGGTCGCGCCGTTTCGCTGCGCGATGTCCTGCTGCTCGGCGATCCGCTCCGAGAGATGGGCGGGCAGGGCACCGGCCTGACGGGCGCGTCCTATTCCGATCCTGCGTCCCGGCGTGAGTTCGATCTGTTGCGCCTCCAGCGTGCGATGGTCGATGCGCACGGCGTGCCCGGCTCTGGCGAGGTGCTCGTTGGCCCGTGCCGCCCAGGCGGCACGCCAATTGAGCAGGGCGGACTTGCCGTTCCAGCCGCGCTCTTTGGGCCCGAATCCCGCCGGCGTGAGGCGGCGCAACGTCAAGAGAATGTGGGCGTGGGGATTGTTCGCTTCGCCCCGGACGGAGAAGTCGGCGATCATGCCCTTGGCCACGAACTCCTGGGCGATGTAGTCGCGCACCAGCGCCACCCGCTCGTCGGCGGACAACTCGACGGGCAGGCTGATTTCGATGAGGCGGGCGAGCTGCGAATCCTTGCGCGGCTCGCGGGCCTCCACGGTGTTCCACAGGGCCTCCCGGTCGCTCGCCCACGCGGGCGCCTCCGGGGGCGTCATGATCTCGGCTTGCAGGATGCCCCGCTTGCCGTTGTAGCTATGAGTGACCCCGTAGCGCCGATCGCGCAGCGTGGTGCCGGAGCGGTAGGCGGCGGCCGCCACCGCACTCTGCCCGCGCCCGCGGGAGATGATGTTTGCCGTCAAATGGTAGATTGCCAGAGTGCCCTCCTTGAGCGGCCCTCGAACGGGACCGTGGCCGCGCACGACTGTACCGCAATTGGCGGCCGATCGTCGAATGACGTATAAGTGCCTAGGCGAGGCTGCCTGGCGGGATTCCGGTCAGTCTCGGCTCTTGCCGGAAGCATTGAACGATTCGAGTTCTTGCGTATACCGCTCGCTGCGCACGCCGCCGCTGGAATAGTATTCCTCGACCGACTTGACCCATCGCTTCACCTCCGGCACGTACCAAAACGCCTTGTAGGTTCTGCCGGAAGCTTCCTTCGACTGGGTTTTCTGCACTTCCGTGATCATCGTCGTGCCGCTGTCATTGGCCTGCGCGCCCTGGATCACCGACTGGCCCGGGGCGAGCTCGGCCTGCCAGCGGCCTTCCGATTCCACCTTGAGCGCACGGAACTTGCCGGCGGGCACGTCGATCGGTTCCCAACCGACCACCGTGTACTTGGTATCCAGCTTCTCCCACCGGTGGTTCTTGTTCGGATTCTGTTCCGTGTAGACCACGTCCCAGGACTTGCCCGGGGACAGCGGAAAGAGCAACGGCCGATTGACGACGGTCTCTTTGCCGTTCACGTCGCGCGCCCGGCTCCAGTCGTTGCCCAAGAAGACTTCCTTCGGCGCCTGCGTCGAGCCGCTCGGCTTGACGGTGAAAAAGATGGTCGATGCGGTAACCCGCGTGACGGCGACCTCCTCGCGCCATTGGTTCCATCCGGTCGGACCTTTCTCCGTCGTGGACCGATACACCCAGGTATCCCCCTCCTGGACGGCGGGACGATCGATGGACTGTGCCGATGCGGCCGATGTGAGGGCAACGGCAGCGATGAGCAGGGTGTATTTCAAAGGCGCGCCTCCATGGCGGGGATGATCGCGGGATTCTGCCCTAACGCGGCCGTCAACGCTCCTTGGGGTGCGGCTCGGGCTGCCTGTGATGGAAGTTGCGCTTTTGCTCGGGGGTCATTTGACGCCATTGGCGGCGCAGCTCGGTGCGCCGCTCCGGCGGCATCTGCCGAAAGCGCTGGTACGACTCGCGAACGCGCTGTTGCTGCTCCGGCGGAAGGCTCTTGTACTCCTGCCACCGCTGGCGCACGGCTTGCCGCTGCTCCGGCGACAATTGCCGCCACTGATTGAACCGCTGCTGTGCCCCGGCGCGCTGCTCCGGCGACATCGAGAGCCAGCGCTGGCTGCCCGTGGCCAGCGCCTGTTGCCGGCCCGGAGGCAGGCTGTTCCAACTGTCCTGGTACTTGCGCAGCAGCTGTTGCTGCGGCGGCGACAGGGACTGCCATGATTGCGGGGCTGCGGGTTGGCCGGGCGCCGCGGCGGTCTGCGCCAACGCCGGCTGCGCCGTGGCGGCACCCAGACAGACACACAACAAGAGCGCGCGGATCATTGTTGCGCTTCCTGGGACGGCGGTGGGGGAGGCCGGGCGGGCGGCGCTGCACTCTTCAAGTATTCCCACAGATCCGTATCTCCCACATCATCGGTACCCAAAAACTCGAAGAAGTCATCGTCGGAGCCCGCATCGCCGGGTGTCGGGTCCCCTGCGGCCCTGCTCGATGCGCTCTGCGAGGTCGGTGATCCGGATCCCGGCGGCGGCTGATCGGCAAAAGCTACTGCGCTCACGAGCGCACTCAACGCCAACCAGTACGTCACCGCATTCAAACGGAGGTCAACTTACGCTTGGGGCCCGGAACTCGCCGCTTTGTCCGCGAAATCGTAAAAATCGAGATCATTCTGCAACATCTCCATGGCGTCGCCCGAGGCCTCGTCGCTCGACGCCACGATGTCCAAGTCTTCCAGGCCGGGCTGATCGGCGGCGGTCATGGGATGATTACCCATCGGCATGCCGAACCACAAGGCGGCGGCCAGCAGGACTGCCGCGCTCAGGCCCGCGGCGGGCGTCCACACTCTCGCCCGCAGGAACCACGGCCGCCGGCCGGCGGCCTCGGCCGCATCCAGCGCCGCATTGCGCGCCTGCGTGAGCCGCGACCGCAGCCGCATGTCGAGGCCATCGACGCTCTCTTGAAACACCTGCCGGCTGCGCACCTCGAATGCGCTCAAAGCCGCTTGCGGCCCGTTCTCGCGCATCACCAGACCTCGCCCAGTTGGTCCCGCAACGAATGCACGGCGCGCGAATAGTGCGTTTTCACGCTCCCTTCGGAGCAGCCCATGGCCTTGGCGGTCTCCGCTACGTCCAACCCTTCGAAGTTCCTGAGCATGAAGGCCTCGCGTTGGCGCGCGGGCAACTCGCGCAGCAACCCCTCGAGCTTCTGCATGGCCTGGTCCTGCATCAAGGTTTCGGGTACGTCCAAGCCGCCGTCCGCGACGTTGTCGAGCGGGTCCTGGGCTTCGCCCTCAGGATCCGCCTTGATGCCCGGCAGCCATACCATGAACTTCTTGCGCACGGTCCGGCGGCGCTGCAGGTCGCGGATCCCGTTTTCCATGATGCGGTAAAATAGGGGACGCCATTCGGCGCTCGGCTTGGAAGAGTAATTGCGCGCAAGCTTCAACATGGCGTCCTGCACCACGTCCATCGCGTCGTCGGGGTCGCGCAGAGCCACCTGCGCCATGCGAAACGCGCGGCGCTCGATTTCAGCCAGAAATTTATCGAGTTCTCGAGTTTGGTCCAGAACCGCTCCCCTGCGTGCTGGAGCGGGAAGATCCCAGACCATCCAAGCAAAAGGAAGCGTATCAAAGCGCGGCATACCTCGTCCTCAAAAGCATCGACGATCCCACCCATTGCCTGTATAAACGCCCGACCAGCGCCGCGGTTGACCCCGGAATCCCAGGGCTCATGGATCGCGCCGGATCAGCGACTTACGCACATTGAAAGTTGCTGTCCGTGCAACATTTGCGATCGACATCTCGGCGCCGGATCCACAGGGTATCGTAACTACTTGATTTTTAAGTATTCATTTCTATTTCGGACAGAATTTCATCATTTCGAATGGGACCCGAAATAGATCGGGCACTTAAGATGGTGATCCTTAGGTTCTCAACAGACTTATCCACAGGAAATGTGTACAAAGGGATCGCCTTGATCCTGCAAATTGCACTCGACACGCCGCTTCGCCGCACCTTCGATTACCTGGCGCCCGACCTCAACGGCAGGACCCCCGCTCCCGGGGTTCGGGTGAAGGTGCCCTTCGGTCGGCGCCAGCTGATCGGCGTGCTCACCGGCATCGCCGAGGTGTCTTCCGTGCCCGCTGACAAGCTCAAAGCGGCAGGGGACGTCCTGGACGATGCACCGGTCTTCGACGCGACAACCTTGGAGTTGCTTCGCTGGGCCTCCGACTACTACCACCATCCGCTCGGTGAGGTCATCGCCGCCGCACTTCCGGTGGCCCTGCGCGAGGGACAGGCTGCGGACGACTCGGCGGAGATCTGGACCTTGAGCGAGGCGGGTCGGGAGCAGCTCGCATCGGCTGCCGCCCGGCGGGCACCCCGGCAGCGTGCCCTCCTCGCGCGGCTCGCCGAGGGAGCGGCCACTTCGGAGGCGCTCGGCACCGAATTTGCCCGCTCACGGCTCAGGATCTTGCAGGAACGAGGATGGGCGGAAGCCCGCCGTGTCAATCCCGAGCCCGCGGCCTTCGAGCTGCGGCCCAGCGAGGTCACCCTGACGGACGAACAGGCGCTCGTGGTGGAGGCGATCACGCGCTCGCTGGGGGGATTCACCGCCCATCTCCTATGCGGCGTGACCGGCAGCGGCAAGACCGAGGTGTACCTGCGGGCCATTGCCGCGGCGCTCGCCGGCGGCGGCCAGGCCCTGGTGCTGGTGCCCGAAATCGCACTTACGCCGCAGCTCGTGGACCGCTTCCGCCGGCGCTTCAGCGCCGGGGTCGTCGTCATGCATTCGGGGCTCTCCGGAACCGAGCGGCGCGACGCGTGGCGATCCGCGCATGGCGGGCGGGCCCGCATCGTGATCGGCACCCGCTCCGCCGTGTTCACCTCCCTGCCGAGGCTCTCCCTCGTCGTGGTCGACGAGGAGCACGATGCCTCCTACAAGCAGCACGAGGGATTCCGCTATTCGGCGCGCGATCTCGCGGTGTGGCGGGCACAGCGCGCCGACGTGCCGATCGTCCTGGGTTCGGCGACGCCTTCGCTGGAGAGCCTGGAGAATGCCGCGCAGGCGCGCTATACGAAGCTCGTGCTGCCGAACCGTCCGGGGACTGCCGACGCCCCGCGGTTGGCGCTGGTCGATTTGCGCCGGCATGCGGTGCAGCAGGGCTTGTCGCAGCCCGCGATGCAGGCCATCGGCCGGCATCTGTCCGCGGGCGGACAGGTGATCGTGTTCTTGAACCGCCGCGGCTATGCGCCCTCGTTGTTTTGCTGTGCCTGCGGCTGGGTGGCTCCCTGCGCGCATTGCGATGCGAACATGACGCTGCACCGGCGCGCGGCGCAATTGCGCTGCCATCACTGCGGCGCCGTGCAACCGGTGCCCGCGGCCTGCGGGAGCTGCGGGCAGCCCTTGAACCCGGTGGGCCAGGGCACCGAGCGCGTGGAAGAGACTCTGGCCCGGCTCTTCCCCGCCGCGCCCCTCGCACGCCTGGACCGGGACACCTCGGCGGCCCGTGGCGCCATGCAGAACGTATTGGATCGTGTGCACAGCGGCGAGGCCCGCATTCTGGTCGGCACGCAGATGCTCACGAAGGGGCATCATTTTCCGGAGGTCAGCCTGGTAGTGATCCTGGACGCCGACCAAGGCCTGTTCGCCAGCGATTTTCGCGCCACCGAGCGGCTGGCCCAGACCATCACCCAGGTTGCCGGACGGGCAGGACGGGCCGCCCGCCCCGGCGAGGTCCTGATCCAAACCGCCTACCCTGAGCATCCGCTGCTCACTCGCCTGATCGCCGACGGCTACGACGGATTCGCGTCCTCGGCCCTCGAGGAACGCCGCCAGGCGGGCTGGCCGCCCTACTCACGGCTCGCCATGCTGCGCGCCGAAGCCAGGAACGCCGCCGGCCTGGACGCCTTCCTGCGGGCCGCTGCCGCCCAAGGACTGGGTGCGGGCGACGCCGTCAAGATCTTAGGGCCCGCGCCCGCCTTGATCGCCCGCCGCGCCGATCACTTCCGGGCGCATCTGCTCATCGAGTCCGCAACCCGATCCGCCTTGCAACGGTTTCTCGCGCGCTGGCTCCCTCAGGTCGAAACGCTTGCCGGACCACCGGGGCTGCGCTGGTCCATCGACGTCGATCCGCTGGAAGTGGACTGATGCGAGAGGCGCTCAAGGACGAATGCGATGGGCCGCCGCGCGGTAAACTGCCGGCCCTCGAGACTCGACCGCTTTTGCCTTCACCACAACCGAAGATGGATCCGCCTTGAAGACCTTGATCGAAAACCTGTTGCGCCGCGCGCTGGCCGCCCTTCCCGAATCCGACCTGCCCGCCGCCGAGCGCAACGGCAGCGTGGAAGTCGAGCGCACGCGCGACGCCCAGCACGGCGACTTCGCCAGCAACATCGCGATGCGCCTCGCCAAAGCGACGCGCCAGAACCCGCGAAAGGTGGCGGAGCGGCTGGTGGCCGCCCTGCCGGCCGACGAGGCCGTCGCCAAGGTGGAGATCGCAGGCGCCGGGTTCATCAATTTCTTCCTCAAGGGCGACGCCTACCACGCCGAACTCGGCAAGATGATCGCGCAGGGCGACCGCTACGGCCGCTCGAATTTTGGCGCTGGCCGCTCGGTGCTGGTGGAGTTCGTTTCCGCGAACCCCACGGGGCCGCTGCACGTCGCGCACGGCCGGCATGCGGCATACGGGGCGTCCCTTGCGAATCTGCTGGAGGCGGCCGGATACCGGGTTGAACGCGAGTACTACATCAACGACGCCGGGCGCCAAATGGACATCCTGGCGGTGAGCGCGTGGCTGCGCTATCTGGAACGCTGCGGCGAGCGGTTCGAGTTTCCGTCGAACGGCTACGTCGGGGATTACGTCCTGCCCATCGCTGATGCGCTCTTCGCCGCGGAGGGCACGGCGCTGCGCCGCCCGGCCGCGGAAGTGTTCGCGGATCTGCCCGCCGATGAGCCGCAGGGAGGCGACAAGGACGTCTACATCGATGCCCTGATCGACCGGGCGCAGGCGCTCGTGGGGAAGGCGGCCTTCCAGCGCGTGCTGAGGTTTTCCCTGGAGGGAATACTCGCGGACATCCGCGGCGATCTCGAAGAATTTCGCGTCACCTTCGATTGCTGGTTTTCGGAGCGCTCGCTGGGCGACAGCGGCGCCATCGACCGGGCCATCGACGCATTGAAGGCCTCGGGCCACGCCTATCTCAAGGACGGCGCTCTGTGGTTCAAGAGCACGGATTTCGGCGACGAAAAGGACCGGGTCATGGTCCGCGAGAACGGGGCGAAGACGTATTTCGCGTCCGATATCGCGTTCATATTGAACAAGCGAGAGCGCGGGTTCGAACACCTGCTGTACGTGTGGGGCGCCGATCACCATGGGTACATCGCGCGGCTGCGGGCCGGCTTGGTCGCCCTCGGCGGCCCGGCGGAATGCTTCGAAGTCAGGCTGATCCAGGTCGTGACGCTGTTTCGCGGGGGTGAGAAGGCGAAGATGTCCAAGCGCTCGGGCGACTATGTCACCCTGCGGGAGCTGCGCAAGGAGGTTGGAAACGATGCGGCCCGCCTCTTCTACGTCATGCGCAGCAACGACCAGCATCTGGATTTCGACCTGGAGCTGGCGAAGGCCCGCTCCAACGACAACCCGGTGTATTACATCCAGTACGCGCACGCCCGCGTCGCGAGCGTGCGGCGGCAGTTCAACGAGCGGGGGATCGCGCCCGATGCCGAACGCGGCTTGAAATCCCTCGGGAGACTGACCGAACCGCAGGAACAGCAGCTCATCAAGCGCCTGTCGTCGTACCCGGATACGCTGGTCCAATGCGCCCTGCAGCGCGCACCGCATACGCTGGTGCACTACCTGCGCGACCTCGCCAACGATTTTCATGCGTGCTACAGCGCCCACCAGATCATCGTCGAGGACGCGGCGCTGCGCGACGCCCGATTCATACTGGCGCTGGCCGCACAGGTTGTGATTCGCAACGGCCTCGACCTGTTGGGCGTTTCCGCGCCCGACTCCATGTAGCCTCGAGCGCGCTTCAGACATGTCGCGGGACTACAAGTCCAGACGCAAGCGGACCGGCGGTTTCTCCGGCTGGCTCGGCGTGGCCTGCGGCCTCGGCCTGGGTCTGGCCGTCGCCGGCTTCGTCTACCTCAAGGACCACCGGATCGACGCGCCGGGCGCCCCTGCGCCCAAGGCGGTGAAGAAGAAGATGCGAGGGAACGACCCTCTCGATGCGGAACCCGAGACCGGGGAGACGGCGCCCGAGGGGACGTCGAGCTCCTACGACTTCTACAGCAAGCTGCCCAAGTTCGAGGTGGTGGTGCCGGAAAGGGAGAAGGACGTGAGGCCGGACATTCGCAGCGCGCCGGAGACGCGCCGCGGCACCTATGTCCTGCAGGCGGGTTCATACAAGAGCTTCGCCGACGCGGACCGCGTGCGGGCCAAGCTCGCGCTGCAAGGAGTGGAGTCCAAGGTCCAGAAAGTTTCCGTCGACAACGACACGTGGCTGCGCGTCCGCATCGGGCCCATATCCAAATTGGACGAGCTCAATCGACTGCGCGCCATACTGCGAAAGGCCGACGTTGACGTGCTGGTGATCCGCGTCGGCGATTGAGCGTGCCGCCCTCAGCGGATCGTCACCAGCGCCACCTTGCCCGCGCCGCTCTCGGCGAGCACCAGGCCGCCGCCCGGAGCCGGCATCATGTTGCGCACGACCCCGCCCCCGGACGGGATCGGCCAGGTCTGGAATTGCTGCGTGCGCGGATCGAAGCGCACCAGGGTGTTCGGCTTCACGTTCGATTCGCTGTACCAGATGATGTCGTCGATCACCGTGATTCCGTAGGGCTGCGAGTTGGCGCCCCCCGGCGAGGGCCATTCCCGCGCCGTGCCGCTCTTCGGGTCGAAGCGGCCGAGGAAACCCCGCGCATAGTCGGAATACCAGATGGCATCGTCGCGGGTGATGGCGATGCGGCGCGGCCGGGACTGAACGTTGGGCAGCGGGTACTCGCGGATCGCCAGCGTGTCCGGATCGATGCTCGCGATCTGGTGCGTGCCGAACTCCGCGAAGAAGGGCACCCCGGCCGATGTCACGGCGATACCGTAGGGAAGTGCGTGCGCCGTCGGCACCGTCACCAGCTTCATCTCCCCGGTATCGGGCGTCAGGCGCCCGATCCGGTTCGCGCCCTGGACGGTGAACCACAGAATGCCCTTCTGATCGAACACCGGCGTGTGCGGATCGCGTGCGGCGGGATCGGTCAGCTTGTATTCGGTGACGGCGCCGGTCGCGGGATTCAGCTTGCCGATGTAGCCCGCGTAATTGGCCGTGAACCAGATGTTGCCGGCGGCGTCGGCGGTCAAGCCGTGCGGACCGGAATCCGGAACCGGGGTACGAAACTCCCTGATCGCCCCCGTTCGCGGATCGATCCGTCCGAGGAGACTGGCGTGCTGGCCCGTGTACCACAGCGCACCGTCGCGCGCCGCCAGCGGATCGTGTGGAAAGGCATCCGGGGTCGCCACCGCCCATTCCCGGAAGGACACCTGCACCGCGCCGGGCACGATGCGGGCTGCTGCGGCGGGTTGCTCCGGGAAGTTCTTGGCGAGGTACTCGACCAGGACCGGGACCTCGGCGGCATTGAGCTGTGCGCCGATCTTCATCATCCGCTCGACGACGTGCTGCCAGCCGTCCCTGCCGTGGCCCGGAGTGGCGAGGCGGGTCGCGTCGTGACAGACCAGGCAGCGGGCCTTCGCCACGTCTCTCCCGGCGCCGGCCGGAAGCTGGACGAGGATTGTCGCGCCGTCGGTCAAGGCCGGTTCCATTGCGCCCGCCGCAAGAACCATCACCGCAAGGAGTATCGAACGCATGGTGAACCTCCTCTTCGGGACGGCGCTACCTGTTCACTGCCCGGTCTTGAACCGCTGCCACGCCCGGTTGAACGCCCGCAGCTCCTCCGGGGTGTACACGCGTTCCAGCTCGAGACGCTCTCGAACCGCGGCCGGCGGGTACACCACGGCGTTGTCGCGCACCGAGGGTTCGAGCAGGGGAATGGCAGCCGCGTTCCCCGACGCAAATCCGATGAACCGGGTCACCTCGGCGGAAATCTCCGGGCGCATCATGAAATTGATGAACTGAAAGGCGCCCGAGGCGTTGGGCGAATCGGCCGGGATGACCATGTTGTCGACGAACAGGGGCACCATCTCGCGGGCGTAGGCATAGTCGATCCGGACATGGGTGTTGCCCTCCTGGGCCATGCGCCGCGCGACCATGGCGTCGCCGGAGTAGCCGAGGGCCAGGCACAGTTCGCCGTCGGCCAGCTGCTCGTAATATCCGGAGCTGGCGATTCTCCGCAGCATGGGCTTGATTTCGCCGAGCTTGGCCACCACGGCATCGAGCTTCGCCGGATCATCGGAGAGCTGCGGCTGGCCCAGATAGCGGGCCACCAGGGGCATGATGTCCTGCCAGCTGTCGAGTACGCTGATGCCGCATTTCTCGAACTTCGCGGCGGTCGCCTTGTTGAGGACGACGTCGAGACTGCTGATCGGCGTATCGCCGAGGATGGCCCTGGCCTTGTCGGCGTTGTACAGGATGCCGACCGTGCCCCACATCCAGGGCACGGCGAAGCGGTTGCCGGGATCGACCTGCCCCAGAATCTTCAAAATCCGCGGATCGGAATTGGCCGCATTGGGGATCTTGGACGGATCGAGCTTCATCCAAAAACCCTTGGGGATCTCCCGTGCCAGATGCGGGGAGGCATTCATCGTGACGATGTCGTAGTTGGAATGCCCCGCCGATAGGGCCGTCTCCGCCGCGTCGGGCGAATCGAACACCGAATAGTTCACGTGGAGTCCCGTCTCCTTCTGGAACTTGTCGATGACCGACGGCGGGAAGTATTCCGACCAGGCGTAGACGTTCACGACGTGCCTGCGATCGTCCGCGCCGGCGAACGAGGCAAGACTCAGGCAGGCCAGGACCAGGGCCAGGGCCGGCCTGGAGGCGATAGTTTTCAAGATATCGCCGCCTATTCGTCGCCCAATTGGCGAAAATCGACACCCAATGCCCGCAACTTGCGGTACAGGTGCGTGCGCTCCATACCCACCCGCTTGGCCAATTGACCCACCTTGCCGTTGCACAACAGGAGCTGCTGCTGCAGATACGCCCGCTCGAACTGTTCGCGCGCCTCGCGCAGCGGCAGGGCGAGCAGGTCCTGTTTCACCAGGGGCTCGTCGTTCGACATCTTGACCGCCAGCTCGCGCTCGATCTCTTCGAGGCGAATCTCCTCGCCTGACCCCAAGATCAGCACGCGCTGCACCAGGTTTTTGAGTTCCCCGACGTTGCCGGGCCAGGGATAGTTCCGCAGCCGGTTCTGCGCCGCTACGCTGAAGCGGCGCAGCGGCAGATGCTGATCGTCGACCAGGCGATCCACATAGAAGCGCAGCAGGTCCGGGACGTCCTCGGCATACTCGCGAAGCGGCGGAACCCGCAGCGTGATGACGTTCAGGTGCGCAAGCAGGTTGCGGCGAAACGGCTCCGGCGTGCCTCGCTGCTCGAAGCCCTCCTGCGCCGAACTCACCCAGCGGACGTTGATGGGCAAGCGCTCGCGGCCGCCAACCCGGGAATAGGCGTTCTGTTCCATTGCGCCCAGCAGCGTCCGCTGCGCGTCGGCGTCCAAATCCTCCAGGGCGCTCAGGTACAGGGTGCCCCCTGCCGCCAGATCGAAGGCTCCCGGCTCGATCTTGCCGTCGCGCTCGCTGCCGAACAGCGCCGTGGCCGGATCGCCGGTCAAGGTGGCGCACACCACCATGTAGAAGGGCTTGGCGGCGCGGGCGCTCAACGAGTGCAGAAATCGTGCATAGGCCTCGCGGCCCGACCCGAGTTCGCCGACCAGCAGCACCGGCGAGGAGCTGGAGGCCGATTGTTGAATCTGTTCCCGCAGAGCCTGCGTCACTTTGGCCTTGCCGATGGGCACCGCCAGGCTCGACGCCTGCGAGCGTTCCGACAGGCGCTTGCGGCGCCCGGAGTCGAGCGCCCGCTCGACGGTGCGCAGCAGCTTGGTGAGCGACAGCGGCTTCTCGACGAAGTCGAAGGCCCCGAGGCGGGTCGCCTCCACGGCGGTCTCCACGGTGCCGTGGCCTGACATCATCACCACGGGACAATCGTATCCGTCCGTCTCGGACCATTCCCGCAGCAGCGTGATCCCGTCGGTGTCGGGCATCCAGATGTCGAGGAGAACGAGGTCCGGCGCATGCGTGGCACGTGCGGTCCGCGCCTGCGCCGCGTCGGCGGCGACCTCCACGTCGTAACCCTCCTCGGAGAGGATTTCCTTCAGCAGGCCGCGGATATCCGCTTCGTCGTCGACCACCAATATTCTCGAAGCCGTCATACGCGTTCTCTCCTGTGTTCGACCTTACGGGGCTCGCGGCTGCCGGGATACCGGGCGGCCTCGCCCAACGGCAGGAGGATTCGCACCCGCGCGCCGGCCGTGCGCTGATTATCCGCCTCAATGCGCCCGCCGTGTTCTTCCACGATCTTCTTGACGATCGCGAGCCCCAGGCCGGTGCCCTTCGGCTTGCTTGTGACATAAGGATCGAAAACGGTCCCGATCAGGTCGCGGTTGAATCCCGGGCCGTTGTCGGAGACGACAACGGCCACCGCGGGCTTCAGAGCGTCGTCGACGAGATGGGTTTCGATCTCGACGCGGGCGTCGGCCCGGCCCTCCAGCGCCTCGAGCGAGTTGGTCACCAGATTGTTCAAAATCTGCCGGATGCGGATGCGGTCCGCCGACATCTCCGGCAGGCCCGGCTCGAGGCCGAGCTTGATGTCCACGGCGCTCGCCTGAACGCGGTAGAGGTCCACCACCTCGGTGATCAGCTGGTTCAGGTCGAAGCGCGAAAAATGCATGTCCGGGGCCCGGGCGTACTCGCTGAACGCATTGACCATCTGCTTCATCGCCTCGACCTGCGCAACGATCGTATGGGTCGCACGCTCCAGCACCTGCGCATCCTCGGGATTCATGCTGCCCGAGAATTTCCGCTGGATGCGCTCGGCCGAGAGCTGGATCGGCGTCAGCGGATTTTTGATTTCGTGCGCGAGCCGCCGCGCGACCTCGCCCCAGGCGGCGTCGCGCTGCGCCTGGAGGAGCGTCGTGATGTCGTCGAACACCAGCACCATGCCCGGCGCTCCGCCCATGTCGTTGGGCAAGGCCGTGCAGGCGCACATCAGCACCCGCTTGCCCGAGTCCGACAGGAGTTCGATCTGCTCCCGCCAATCGGACTCCGCGGCCTCGAGGCGCGGTTTGACGCTGGCCATGAATTGCGCGAAGAGGGGGCCGGCGTCGGCGGCCTCGTCGAAGCGCCTGCCCACCGCCGCCTCGAGATCCACGCCCAGAATGGCGCAGGCCGCCTGATTGGCGGTGCGCACGGTGAGGTCCGGCTCGAGGGACACCACGCCGGTGGACAGGCGGGCGAGGATGACCGCCAGGCCCGCCCGCTCCGCCTCGACGGCCTGCTGGCTTCGCCGCGTCTCTTCCCGGGCCCTGCCCAGGCGCTTGGTCATGTCGTTGAACGAGGTCACCAGAAACCCGAGCTCGTCGCGCGAGGGCAGCGGCAGCTGAGTGTCGTAGTTGCCCTTGGCGACGGCGCGCGTGCCGGCGATCAGATCCTGCACCGGCTGCACCAGGCGCATGGCCGCGAAGAAGGCGCCGTAGACGGCTGCGATCAAGGACAACAGCACGACGAACGACAAAATCAGCGCGAAGGTGGTCTTGAGCGGCTTGCGCAATTGGACGAGGTAGGCGTACTGCGTGTAGGAGCGCTGCACCGTGTCGGCCAGCTGCGATAGCTGCTGCGGCACCGGGTACAGGGCGATCAAGACCCGCCCCGAGGAGCCGCCGTTGCTCTCCAGCGGCGCCGCGGCGCGAATCACGTACCCACCGACGGAATCCGTGTCCAGGCTGACGTAGGGCTGGTCGCGCCGGACCTGCAGCATCATCTCGTCCGTGGCGGGCGCGGGCAGCGCATCCATCGGGCGATCGGAGCTGGTCGCAATGATCCGGGTCTGCGCGCCGATCACCGTGAACTCGAGCGCCGTGCTCTCCCTGCGCTCGCGGTCCAGCGTGCCGATCAGCTGGAAGTCCGCCAACGGCGAGAGCTCGTGGGCGACGACCTGGGTGTGCTGCAGGAACTCCCGCACCCGGACCTCGAGGGCCGCGTGCGACAGCTCGCGCGTGTCCTTCAGGCCCTGGCTCACCTCGATCTCGAACCAGCTGTCGATGCCGCGATTCAGGAACTGCAGAGAGAAGTAGTAAACGACCAGGATCGGCGCCACCGCCAGCGCGCTGAAGGTCACGACCGTGCGCCCCTTGAGGCGCGATCCGGGAATGTTCTTTCGGTAATCCTGCACCAGCCGCGTGACCTTGGTGGCGAGGAGAGCGAACAGCGTGAGCAGTCCGGTGACGTTGATGAGCAGTATCCACGGCAGCCAGACTTCGAACTCCGCCGAGTTCTGCGCGGCATAGCTCAACAGGTAGAGCGCGACCAGCCACAGCGCGACGCCGATGCTCGCCAGCACCGTCGCGCCGTACTTGCGGGTCAGGGCTGCAATGTCCATGTGTACCAGTCGCTTTCGCGATGCCATTCGCTGACCCAGAACATCAGCACCCGCAGTGAGAACGGGACCGAACCGTAGTCGACCTTGGCCCTCACGCTCGCCTCATAGCGCCGGTCGGAGGCTATCAACGCCTTGTCGAGCACCGGCAGCCCGCGTATCTCGGAGATCTGCTCGAGGGCTGCGTCCACCGTTCCGAGGGACTCCTGTTGCCCGCTGTTGTCGTTGCGCAGGATGTAGCGTGCGCTCACGGCGTTGTATTGCAGGTGGTAGCGCTGGGTCAGTTCCGCGACGCGGGAATTCGGCAGCAGCTGGCGCACGCGCTCGATGTCGAGATCCACCTCGAGACCCAGCGGCACCCCTTCGGCCAGGCCGTGCCGCACCGCATCGCTCAACGGCAGATCGATGCGCGCGTTCAGGTGATAGACCCCGCCCTGGAGCTCCAGGTCGGCGGAGCGGATCTCAAACCGGCCCTCCAAGCCATCGGCGAGCGCCGGCCCGGCGCCGACCGCGGCGACCAGCGCCGCGTGCAACAGCAGCAGCGCGGCTGCGGCGGCGATTCTTCTCCGGGGCTTGAGGGGCACGGCGCTCATTGCATGGTCGAGTTCATTGTTTCGCCAGCGCAGCATAATAGAAGCCGTCGGCACCCGCCTCGCCGGGAAGTATTTGACGGCCCAGGCCGTCAGTCTCACCGAATCCGGGCCAACCTGGCCAGTTTTCGACGGGAACGATCCGGGCCTCCGGGGTGCCCGCCAGAAAGGCCGCGACCACGTCGTGATTCTCGCTTCGAGTGACGGTGCAGGTGGCATAGACCAGGCGCCCGCCGGGCGCCAGCATGCGCCAGGCGGCGGCGAGCAGCCGCGCCTGCAGCAGGGGCAGCTTGTCGATCTCCGAGGGCGACTTGCGCAGACGGATGTCCGGATGCCGCCGGATCACGCCGAGCGCCGAGCACGGCGCATCGAGCAGGATGCGGTCGAACGGCACCCCGTTCCACCAGGCCTCGGGCGCGGCCGCGTCCCCGGCAAGCACGTCGGCCCGCAAATTGCCCCGCGTCAGATTGTCCCTGACCCTCGCGAGGCGCTGCGGATCGGCGTCCACCGCCAGCAACGCGGCGAGGTCGGGCTCTCTCTCCGCGATCAAGGCGGTCTTGCCCCCGGGCGCCGCGCAGGCATCGAGCACGCGCAAGCCCGGCGCCAGCGCCAGCGGAAACGTCACGCACTGTGCGCCCAAGTCCTGCACGGAAACCGTACCGGAGGCGAATCCCGGCAGCTCATGCACGTCGCAGGGGGACTCGAGCACCACGGCCAGCGGCACGCGCGGCTCGGCGCGGGCGCGAAGTCCGGCCTCCCGCAGCATCTCGAGATACGATTCCGCGGTGGCAACGCGGCCGTTGACGCGCAGCCACATGGGCGCCTGCGTGTCCCCGGCCGCCAGCAATTGCGTCCACCTCACCGGCCAATCGGCGCGATAGCGGTCGGCCAGCCATATCGGCGAGGCGTGGCGAGTG
The DNA here is from genome assembly GCA_963707765.1 of uncultured Gammaproteobacteria bacterium. Lineage (GTDB taxonomy): Bacteria > Pseudomonadota > Gammaproteobacteria > Steroidobacterales > Steroidobacteraceae > Bog-1198. Next base: position 1,539,892 of record CAVPQZ010000004.1, read on the forward strand.
ACGGGATTGCGCGCGATCTCGGCCGTGAGCGAGGCGCGCTCCCGCAAATAGCGCCGCAGCACGGCGTTGACCAGGCCGCTGGCCCGTGCGGCGTCGCCCGCCTTCGTGGTCTTGACCGCCGCGTCGACGACGGCGTATTCCGGCGTGCGGCCATCCTCCAGTTCGAACAGGGCCACCGACAGGAGCGCACGCACCGGGCTGTCCAGCGAGCGCACGGGCTGCGACAGGAGCTTGGCCAGGATGGCCTCGTGGCGGAAGTAGCCGCGCACCGCTCCGTAGCAGAGCGAGCGCGTCGCGCTCTTGAGATTCGCCGGCAGGTCGACCAAGGTCTGCTGCAGGGCCGAATCGAGGGTCACACCCTCCTGGAGTATTCGCGCCACCACGGAGGCGGCAAGCGCGCGCGCGCCGGCGGCGGGATTGTTCATGGGATCCCGAATCTCGCCCCACCCAGCCGCTGCGCCTTGATGAAGTCGCCGGCAGCCAGGGGTTTGCGGCCCGCGAGCTGGAGCCTGCGGATGCGCAGTGCTCCGCTGCCGCAGGCGACGTCGATTCCATCGATGGAGGCCGCCAGCACGCTGCCGGGCGCCGCGCTGGGAATCGCGGGCGCCGCGGCGGGCGCCAACTCCGCCTCCCAGATGCGCAGCTGCGCCCCCCCGAATCGGGTCTCGGCGATGGGCCAGGGATTGAAGGCGCGCACCCGGCGCAGGATCTGTGGGGCGGCGGCTCGCCAATCGATGAGCGCCTCGGACTTGCCGATCTTTTCCGCATAGGTGACCCCCTCGGCGGACTGTGCCCGTTCGCACGCGGCGCCCGCGGCCACGGCATCGAGCGTCTCGACCATGAGGAGGGCGCCCGCGCTGGCCAGGCGGTCATGCAGGGTTCCCGCCGTATCCCGCTCGGAAATCGGCATTTCGCGCACCGCGAGTACGGGTCCCGTGTCGAGCCCCGCCTCCATGCGCATGATGGTCACGCCCGTCAGGACGTCGCCGGCCAGGAGCGCGCGCTGAATCGGCGCGGCGCCCCGCCAGCGAGGCAGGATCGAGGCATGAATGTTGAAACAGCCCGTGCGTGGAATCGCGAGCACGACGGCCGGAAGGATCAATCCGTACGCCACGACCACCAGCGCGTCGAGACCGAGGTCGCGCAGCGTCGCGGCGGCGGCGTCCGACCTGAAGGTGGGAGGTTGATGCACTGGCAGGCCGAGCTCGAGCGCGCGCTGCTTGACGGCGCTCAAATGCAGCGTTTGCCCACGGCCGGCCGGCCGATCAGGCTGCGTGAACACGGCCGCGACGTGATGCCGCGAGCTCGCCAGCGCATCGAGCGCCGGCACGGCGAACTGCGGCGTGCCGGCGAATCCCAGCTTCAACGCTCTCGGGGCGGCGTTCAAGACTCTATTGGGCCGATGGCAGGGCGCCGGAGCTGGACCTACGCGGTGCAGCCCCGCCGGATTCGCGCTGCTTGCGCTCCTTTTCCAGGCGCCGACGAATCATCTGGCGCTTGAGTTCAGACAGGTAATCGACGAATAGCTTGCCTTGCAGGTGATCCATCTCGTGCTGAACGCACACCGCCAGGATCCCCTCGACGTCCATTTCAAAGGGTTGCCCATCGGTACCCAGCGCCCGCACGCGAATATGAGTGGCGCGCTGCACCTTGTCGTAGATGTCCGGCACCGACAGACATCCTTCCTCCGCGGGGGCACGGCCTTCCGCGAGCAGGATCTGCGGATTGATGAGCACCAGGGGCTTGTTTCGCTCCTCGCTCACGTCGATCACGATCACCCGTCGGTGCACATCGACCTGGGTCGCGGCCAGACCAATACCCTTGGCCGCGTACATGGTTTCCAGGAGATCGGCCACCAATTGCCGCACCGCGTCATCGACGACCTCGACGGGCTTGGCGGTCGTCCTGAGACGGGGGTCGGGGTACTCCAGAATTACGAGCTTGGTCATGGACGTTATGGGATGGATGTCGTGTTTTTGGCCGAAGATTGTTGCTAAAGTTCCGCCGCTGCTTAACTTAATGCCGATTGCCGCGGGCGCGCGCCGCCCCGCTGATCGGCAAAAACGGGCGATACGTCCCAGTCTTTGGCAGCAGGCAGGCAGTATATCAGCCGGCCTGAGACCATAAGGTGACTCACGCGGGAGCGAACGAATGCAAGGCCATCACATCATAGCCCTCACCCTGGCGGCCACGCTGGTAGCGGGCTGCCGCTCCGAGCCGCCGGTTACGGCGCCGGTTCCTCTGACCTCGCCCGAGAGCAACGTGCAAGGCGCGGTGGTCGGCGACGACCGCACGGCCATGGAGGCGGCGATCGACACCGGTCCCGCTCCCATGCCGCCGGCCGAAATGGCTGCGGAGCATGCGGGAGGCGTTGCGCTCGCCCCCAATGCGCCGGAAACCTATGTGGTGAAGCGGGGCGACACCCTGTGGGGAATCGCCAAGATGTACCTCCGCGACCCCTGGTACTGGCCCGAGATTTGGCAGGTCAACAAGCAGATCGAGAACCCGCACCTGATCTATCCGGGCGACACGCTGCGGTTGGTCTACATTGACGGACAACCCCGCGTGGTGGTGCAGCGCAACGGTCTGGAGCGCGGCAATTCGGCGCGCGTGCTGCCACGCATTCGCAGCCAGCCGCTCGAGGCCGCGATTACCACCATTCCCTACGAAGCCGTGGCCGCGTTCATGTCCAAGCCGACGGTGCTGTCGAAGGAACAGATCAAGGCGGCGCCCTACGTGTTTGCGACCCGCGACGATCACGTGATCCTGTCCGACGGTGACACGATCTATGCGCGCGGGTTTTCCGGCGCCGCGGCCGTGGGCACGCACTACAACGTGGTTCGCGTGGGCGACGCCTTGCGCGATCCCGAAAACAACCGGGTCGTGGGCTATGACGGGATCTACACGGGTTCCGGAAGGGTCACCCGGACCGGCGATCCCGCCACGCTCACCATGACCGAATCGGCCCTCGAGACCGAACTCGGCGACAAGCTGTTCCCGGGCGGGGTCGATATTCCGCTCGATTTCATCCCGGCGCCGCCGAAGGTCAAGGTCGATGGTCGGATCATGGCCGTCGCCGATGGAGTGACCATGATCGGTCAGTACGAGGTGGTGGTCATCAACCGGGGCGCCCGCGACGGGCTCATTCCGGGCAATGTGCTGGCGGTCTACGAGATCGGCGGCTATCAGCACGACACGGAACACAAGGGCTTCCTGGCGGGAATGACCGGCCTGGGCGCGAAGAACGTACGGCTGCCGGACGAGCGGACCGGCACCTTCATGGTGTTCAAGACCTTCGACCATATGAGTTATGGCCTCATCATGGAGGCGAAGAACGTCATTCGCGTGGCCGATCGGGTCGAGAACCCTTAACGGAAGCCGCAAATCTCGATGATGCCGCCCGATTTGCGGGCGGCGCTCGAGGCCGCTCGTCGCCATACTCCCCTCGATGGGATGGGACGATCTGCTCGCCTGGGTGTCCTTGGGCCGAGCGCCTGAACTCACGCTCCCGTCGCTGTCCGCGGCGCTCGAACTCCTCGGATCCCCATCCGCGGTGGTCGGCGCCTCGGCCGCCGAACATCGGCGTGCCGGGATTTCTCCGGCGGCCGCGGCGTTCCTGTCGAGCCCGCGCGCGCTGCCCAGACCCGCCGAGCGGCGCTGGCTCGCCGAGGAGCACCATGTACTCGTGCCATTCACCGACCCGCGGTATCCGGCACTGCTGCGGACCCTCCCCGGTGGTCCGCTCGCTCTGTATGTCTCGGGCCGCATCGAAGCCCTCTCAAACCCGCAGCTCGCCGTGGTCGGCAGCCGCAATCCGAGCCCCCAGGGCCGTGAGATCGCGGCCGACTTCGCTGCAGGGTTGAGCGAGCGAGGTCTTGCCATCACCAGCGGGCTGGCCGAGGGCATCGATGCGTGCGCGCACCGGGGCGCACTGCGGGCCGATGGGATCACCCTGGGCGTGCTGGGAACCGGCATCGACCGGGTCTATCCGCGGACGCACGAACAGCTGTGCCGGGACATCCAGCTTCAGGGCGCCATCATCAGTGAATTTCCCCTGGGAACCCCTCCGCGGCGCAGCAATTTCCCGCGGCGCAATCGCCTGATTGCCGGACTCACCCTGGGCACGCTGGTGGTGGAGGCGGCGCGGCGCAGCGGCTCGCTGATCACGGCGCGCCTGGCCAACCACTATGGCCGGGAGGTATTCGCCGTTCCCGGCTCCATCTACAACCCCTACGCCCAAGGCTGCCATGAACTCATCAAGGCGGGAGCGCAACTGGTCGACAACATCGACGACATATTGCGCGAGCTGAACTTTTCGGCCTTCTTTGCCAATGACTTGGAGGCGCCCCTCGAAGGCGGAAATGCCGCCCGTCCCGCGCCGGCCATGGACAAGGATCACAAAATCTTGTTAGATGCGCTCGGCTTTGATCTTGTAGACCTCGATCTGTTGGTCGTGCGTACCGGATTCAAACCAGAAGCCGTGTCCTCGATGATGCTGATCCTCGAGCTCGAAGGCCACGTTCAGGCCGCCCCTGGGGGCCGCTACTCCCGAGTCGCCTACAGGAGAGCCGGAGGTGAAAGATAACGTTCTCGATTTGCTGATATATCTTTTCGAGAATTACATGAGCGCCGACGATGAACCGCGGCCGGACCGCGTGACGCTCAAGGTCGAGTTGGATAAGGCGGGATTTGCTGAGAACGACATTGAACGGGCGTTGGAGTGGCTGGATGGGTTGTCCGGCGAGCAATTGGGCAAGGTCGCCGAGGCGACCGCGCGCGCCGTTCGCATCTTCAGTGGACAGGAATTGTTGCGGCTCGACACGGATGTGCGTGGTTATCTCATGTACCTAGAAAACGTTCGGATTCTTTCCGCAACGCAGCGCGAACTGGTCATCGACCGGCTAATGGCGCTGGAGGCCGACGAAATCGACATCGAACAGGTGAAATGGGTCGTTCTCATGGTGCTTTTCAGCCAGCCCGGCCAGGAATCCGCCTACGCCCAGATGGAAGACCTCGTCTTCGAAGAGCGCTCCGACGCGCTGCATTAGCCGACTTTGAGCATCAACCTCGTTATCGTGGAGTCGCCCGCCAAGGCGAAGACCATCAAGAAGTACCTCGGCAAGGATTACGAGGTGCTGGCCTCCTATGGGCACGTACGCGACCTCGTGCCGAAGGAGGGCGCGGTCGACCCCAAGCACCACTTCGCGATGAAGTATCAAGTGGTCGAGCGCAATCAGAAGCACATCGACGCCATTTCCCGCGCACTCAAGAAGGCGAAGGCCCTGTATCTCGCGACCGACCCGGATCGCGAGGGAGAGGCCATATCGTGGCATCTGCGCGAGCTGCTGAAGGCCGAGGGCGCGCTCAAGGGCAAGACCGTTCAGCGCGTGGTGTTCTACGAGATCACGAAGTCGTCGGTGCAGGAGGCGATGGCGCAGCCGCGCGAATTGTCCGGCGATCTGGTCAACGCCCAACAGGCGCGCCGCGCGCTCGATTTTCTCGTGGGCTTCAACCTGAGCCCGTTGCTCTGGAAGAAGGTGCGGCCGGGCCTGTCCGCGGGCCGCGTGCAAAGCCCCGCCCTGCGCATGATCTGCGAGCGCGAGGACGAGATTGCCGCATTCGTCCCGCGGGAGTACTGGACGATAGACGCCGAGCTCGAACATTCCGGGCAGAAGTTTCCGGGCAAGCTCGTCGAGTACGGCGGCGCCAAGGTCGAGCAGTTCAGTTTCGTGAGCGAAACGCAGGCGCGCGACGTGGAGCGCACGCTCCGGGAAGCGGCCCAGGGCATGCTCACGGTGCTGGGGGTCGATCGCAAGCAGCGCCGCCGCAACCCGGCGCCGCCGTTCACGACGTCGACGCTGCAGCAGGAAGCGGCGCGCAAGCTCGGCTTCAGCGCGCAGAAGACCATGCGGGTGGCGCAGCAATTGTACGAGGGCGTGGACATCGGTGAAGGCGCCGTTGGCCTCATCACCTACATGCGCACCGACTCGCTGAATCTGGCGCAGGAAGCCGTCGGACAGATTCGCGAAGTCATCGTGCAGCTCTACGGCGCGGAGGGGCTGGCGGAGGAACCGCGGGTCTACCGGACCAAATCCAAGAACGCCCAGGAAGCGCACGAGGCGATCCGCCCGACGGCCGCGAACATCCTGCCGAACGGCATCGAGAAGCATCTGGAGAGCGATCAGTTCAAGCTGTACTCCTTGATCTGGAAACGCACCGTCGCCTGTCAGATGGCTCCCGCCGTTTTCGACACCGTCGCGGTCGAACTGCTGGCGGGCGCGCCCGGGACGCCCGCAGCCTCCGGTCAGTCCGCGGACGCAAGCGCCGCGCCGCCGCGCGCCGTCCTGCGCGCCAACGGCTCGACCTTGGTGAAGCCGGGCTATATCTCGGTGTATCAGGAAGGCATGGACGACGTCGTTCAGGACGACTCGGACCACGTTCTGCCGCCGATGCAGGAGGGCGACCGGGTCAAGCTCATCGGCGTGGTTCCCGCCCAGCATTTCACGGAGCCGCCGCCGCGCTTCTCCGAGGCCTCGCTGATCAAGGCCCTCGAGGAATACGGCATCGGCCGCCCGTCGACCTACGCGTCGATCATCTCGACCCTGCGGGACCGGGAATACGTCGACATCGAAAGCCGGCGCTTCACGGCGACGGACATCGGGAAGATCGTCAGCCGCTTCCTCACGCAGTATTTCACGACCTACGTGGACTACGACTTCACGGCCAAGATGGAAGATTCGCTGGACGCGGTCGCCGACGGCGACCAGGAATGGATTCCGCTCCTGGAGAAATTCTGGAAGCCGTTCATCGACCTGGTCAAGCACACCGAGAAATCGGTGAGCCGCGAGGAGGTTGCCCAGGCGCGCGACCTGGGCGTGGATCCGGCCAGCGGAAAGCCGATGAGCGTGCGCATGGGGCGGTTCGGGCCGTTCGTGCAGATCGGCACCAAGGACGACGCCGACAAGCCCCGGTTTGCGGGCCTGAGGCCGGGCCAGAAGATGGACAACATCACCCATGACCAGGCGCTCGAACTCTTCAAGTTGCCGCGCAAGCTGGGCGTGACCGAGGCCGGCGAGGAAATCGTCGCCAACGTCGGGCGCTTCGGGCCCTATTTGAAATACGGCGCCAAATACGTCTCGCTCAAGACCGACGATCCCTACGAGATTGCCCCGGACCGCGCGCTCGAGGTCATTCGCGAAAAGGAAATCGCGGACAAGAACCGGCTGATCCAGGACTTCCCCGAGGACAAGATCCAGGTGCTGAACGGGCGTTTCGGCCCGTACATCACGGACAAGGAGCGCAATGCCAAGATCCCGAAGGACCGGGACCCGAAGACGCTCACCGTGGAGGAATGCCGGTCCATGCTGGCGGCCGCACCCGTGCGCACCTTCGGCAAGTGGGGCCGTGGTAAGAAGGGCGCGAACACGAAAGCCAGGACCGGCGCTGCGAAGGCGTCCGGCGCGCCGGCCACGCCGGCTGCGGCCGGATCCGCTTCGAAGGCCGCGGCACCGGCCGGCAAGAAGCCGCCGCGCAAGGTCTCGACGCCGGCCGGAAAATCGGCGCCGCCCCCGCCGCCGGCCGCGATGCGCAGATTGGCTGCCAAGGCGTCCAAACCGGCTGCCGACAAGAAGGCGGCGGTGCCGCCCTCCAAACTCAAGAAGAAGAATCCGGCCAAAAAGAAGACCTGAGAGGCTTCACATTGGACGCCCCTGCCGTCAAACGGTACCTGAACGACCTGCACGACCGCATCACGGCGGCGGTGGAGGGCATGGAGGCGTCAAAATTCCGGCGGGACGGATGGTCGCGCCCGGACGGCGGCGGCGGCGAAAGCCGCGTGCTCTCGGAGGGTTCTGTGTTCGAGCGCGCGGGCGTTTCGTTCTCGCACGTATTCGGAGCGAGGATGCCGTCGTCGGCGTCGAACCTGCGTCCGGAGCTCGCCGACGCCCCCTTCGAGGCCATGGGTTTGTCGCTGGTGTTTCACCCGCGAAACCCGTACGCGCCGACCACACACTGCAACGTCCGTTTCCTGGTCGCGACGCCGAAAGCGTCGCCGCCGGTGTGGTGGTTCGGCGGCGGGTTCGATCTCACGCCGTACTATCCGTTCGACGAGGATGTCCTGCACTGGCACCGCACCGCACTCGCGGCGTGCCGCCCGTTCGGCGCCGGCCTGTATGAGAAGTGCAAAGCCTGGTGCGACCGTTACTTTTTCCTGCCTCATCGCGACGAGACCCGCGGGGTCGGCGGACTGTTCTTCGACGACTTCAACGAGTTGGGGTTCGAGCGCTCGTTCGCCTTCACGCGCAGCGTCGGCGATCACTTTCTTCCGGCATACATGCCCATCGTGGAACGCCGGATGGGCCACCCCGCCGGACGGCGCGAGCGTGAGTTCCAGCTCTATCGGCGCGGGCGCTACGTGGAGTTCAATCTGGTGTATGACCGTGGCACGCTGTTCGGCCTGCAGTCGCGCGGCCGCACCGAGTCCATTCTCATGTCCTTGCCGCCGCGCGTCCGCTGGGATTACGACTGGCAGCCTGAGCCCGGCTCGCCGGAGGCGCGCCTGTACCGGGATTTCCTGCGCCCCAGGGACTATTTGGCGGAACTCTAGGGGGTCGCATGTCGGAGCATCAAGCGCGCATACGGTGGGCCCGCGGACCTGAGGAAGCCTTCATCGACGCGCGATACAGCCGGGCGCACACCTGGCAGTTCGACGGGGGCGTCGCGGTGCCGGCATCCAGCGCGGTGAGTTCGGTTCCGCTTCCCTTCTCGAAGGCCGAGAACATCGATCCGGAGGAAGCCTTCGTGGCTGCCGTGTCCTCCTGCCACATGCTGACCTTCCTGTATCTGGCCGCGAAGGAGAAGTTCGTCGTGGATTCCTACGACGATGAAGCGGTCGGCCGCATGACGCAGAACGCCAAGGGCCGGTTGGCGATCACACTCGTGCAGCTGCGGCCGCACGTCGTCTTCGCCGGCGCGAGGCGCCCCGACGAAGCCTGCGTGCGCAGGCTCCATCGGGCGGCGCATGAGGAGTGCTACGTCGCCAATTCCGTGAATTCACAGATCGAAATCGGCGGCAGCTGGAGCCACGCCGCCGGATCGGAGCCTGCCTGAGCGATACGCGCGCGCCGTGCCGCGCCGGCCGCGACCGGCGCCGCGCTAGTGGCCGAGCGCAAACACGTAGTACTTGCGCATGGCCTCGTGCACGGTCCACTTGCCCTTCGCTCCCGTTTCGACGATGAACACATCGCCGCCCTTCAAGTGCACCGGCGGCCTGCCTTCCAGCTCGATGGTGCAGCTTCCGGACAACAGGTGGCAGTATTCCCACGCGTCGTAGTCGATCTTCCACACCCCCGCCGTCGATTCCCAAATGCCCGCAAGGAGCTTGCCGTCATCCGACGTGTAGAGATTCCAGGTCTTCGTGTGCGGATCGCCGCTCACGGGGGTGCCGGGCCACGGCGCATCCACTTCCAAGGGTGCCGCGAGATCGCGCAGCGCGAGTAATTTATCCGCCATGACTTGGCTCCAATTGTTGAACGGTCGAATGGCAGGAACTTAACCCGTAGACGCCCGGCCCGCCAGCGGGTCCGCGCGAATTTTTTCGAACCCGCGGCGGGCCGGGCGCGCCGGCGCCGCGGGCGAGGGAGGCTGCGGCAGTTAATTCCCACTCGGACCGCGGGCACAGGCACAATGCGCGTCGCCATGAATTACCGGCATATCTACCACGCGGGGAACTTTGCCGACGTTGCGAAGCACGTCGCCCTCATCTACTGCCTCGACGCATTGAAGCGCAAGGAGTCGGCGTTCTTTGCATTGGACAGCCACGCGGGGCGTGGATTCTACGATCTGCAGGCGGCGGAGGCCAAAAAGTCCGGAGAGGCGGAGCGCGGCATCCAGCGATTGATCGAGCTCGGCATCGGTTCGCCCGCGCTCGCCCATTATTTTGCGGCGATTCGCGCGCGCCGCGGCAAGCGCCTTGCGCGCTACCCGGGTTCCCCTGCGCTCATCGCGGGCGCCTTGAGAGCGCAGGATCGCGCGCTGTTCGTGGAAATGCTGCCGGCCGAGGCGCGTGCCGCCGGCCGGGAGCTCGAATCGCCGGGACGCATCCGCACGGAAATCGGTGACGGCTATGCCGCGCTCAAGGCATTTCTCCCGCCGGAAGAGCGGCGCGGGCTCGTGCTCATCGACCCTCCATATGAGAGCCTCGATGAATTGAAGACCATGCTCCTGGCCTTCGGCGAGGCCTACCGTCGATGGCCCACGGGCACCTACCTGATCTGGTACCCGATCCGCAGCGCCACCCAGCGCCATGCGGTGCATGCGCGCTTCGAGGCGCTTGGCGTCCCGAAATTGCTGGTCGCTGACCTCGCCGTCCATCCCGACGATGCCGGCGTCGGCCTCGCGGGTAGCGGAGTCGTCGTGGTGAATCCGCCCTTCGGCGCGGACGATTACCTGAGGGAGGCCTACACGGCCATCCACGCTTCGGTCGCTTCAGCCGGCCACGGATACGTAGAAGTCACGCGCCTGACTCCCGAGCGGGTGGCATGATGATGCACGGCCCTCATCCTGGCGTCGGGGCCTTTGCGAAGGAGTTGAAGTATGAATCCCGATGATCTTCGCGATCAGCTCGCGAAACTGCACGAGGAGCTCGGCGCGGCACAGCAGGTCGATCCGCGCTCGGCGCAACTTCTGACAGAAATCATGAGTGATATCAGGCGGTTGACCGAGAACTCGCCGATCCTCCGCGGATCGGGAGCCGCATCGGGCAAAGCTCCATCGGATGCCCCGCTGTCACTGCCGGACCGGTTGGAGCGAATCGCCATCGACTTCGAGGCTCAGCATCCCACCCTCGCCGCGAGCTCGCGCCGCCTGGTCGACCTTCTGGGGAAGGCCGGCCTTTAGTTCGCTGGGCGCCGGCCGGCTCACGAGATCCATTCGATCGCGCCCTGCACCTGTGCCGCCACCTGCTCGACCGAGTGCAGGTCGCTCCCCGAGCCCCGCTCGAGCACGGCCAGACTGCCGTGGCCCGGCACCGGCACGATAATCCCGCGGTAGCCCTGCTCATCGAAGTGCATCGGGCGCGTGGCGTGCTCATGGGTCAGCACCATGACCGTCACCGGCCCGCCGTCGGCCTGCACGACCAAGTGCGGCACCTGATGTCCGCGAAACTGGCAACTATGAGCGTAAGTGACCAATCCCGCGCTGGGCCGCAGGTGGACCTTCGCCTCCTTCAAAACCGTGTCGAGCATCGGCGGCGGCACCGGAACCTCCGTGACGGCCCACGCGCCCGGCTCTTCGGCCATGTGGCCGACCACATCGGCCGCCAGGCTGGATCCCGGCGAGGCCAGCCACACCGCGCCCGCGACCACGGCGGCCAGCAGGACGCTGGCCGCAGCCGCGAGCCAGCCCCGCCGCACGCTCGCCCGCCGTCCTAGGTGCGGGTCGCGCGACCGAAAGGGGACCACGGTGGCCTTGGGCGCCGGCCTGCCGCTCACGTCCACCCGCAGGGCCTGCTCCAGGCGGCTCTCGAATCGTCGCGCCTTTAGGGCGTATTGCGCGCACTCCCCGCACGACTCCGCGTGCCGCTTGAGCTCCGCCCGGTCGTCGTGCGGATTTGACAGAATCGCCGTCCTGAATTGTCTGCAATCCATCATTCTTGCGCTGCCGCGAGATCATCATCCAGGGTCGCGCCGGCTTCTTCAGGATCCATGCGCGAATCCTCGCCGCACCAGGCGCGCAGCTGTTTACGCGCGCGAAACAGGCGCGTGAGCACGGCGGCATTCGACAGCTTGAGCTCCGCGGCAATTTCCGCCGTCGAGTACCCCATCAGCACCTGCAGGACCAGCGGTTCGCGGTAATCGTCCGGCAGCTTGAAGATGGCGGCCCGGACCTCCGCCACTCGATCGTCCTCTGCTGCCAGCACGGGTTCCTCCTTGGCGATGAGTTCGTCGACATCCACGGTCACCAGGCGTTTACGCTCGAAGCAACGGGCATATTCCCGGCGGATGATGGTCAGGAACCACGGTTTTGCCGCGTCGTCGTTTTGCAGCGAGTCCTGGGCTTTCCATGCCCGGAGCAGGCTCTCCTGCACCACATCCTCGGCCAGCGCCCGGTCGCGGGACAGCCAGAAGGCGAAACGCAGCAGCTCGGGCCGCAGAGACTGGCAAAGCGCATGGAAGCGGGCGCGCTTGTCATTTCCACCGTTCGCGGCCTTCATGTAGGAATGGGCACCCGACTTAAGATATCTTCCATTCGATACTAGCGCGTTCCGGTGCCCGGAACTCAAGGAAGCCGCCGGGGTGCCCAGAACGGCGGCCGGCTGCGCGCCGGGACCCAGAATACGTATGCCAGGAGCCATTGCAAGATGACCGGGGATAGGACCGAAAGATTTCCGAGAACGCGCATGCGGCGCATGCGGCGCGACGAGTTTTCCCGCCGCCTGATGCGCGAGACCGAACTCACCGTGGACGCGCTGATCTATCCGATGTTCGTGGTCGAGGGCCGCAAGCAGCGCCAGCCGGTCGCCTCGATGCCCGGCGTGGAGCGCGTTTCGGTGGACGAATTGCTGCGCGAATGCGAGGACCTGGCGCGGCTGCGGATCCCGGCGATCGCCCTGTTCCCGGTCACCCCGGCCGAGAAGAAGACCTTGGACGCCCGCGAATCGTGGAATCCCGAGGGCATCGCGCAGCAGGCGGTGCGGGCGGTGAAGAAGGCGTTCCCCCACCTGGGGGTCATCACCGACGTGGCGCTGGACCCCTTCACCACGCACGGTCAGGACGGCCTGATCGACGGGGCCGGCTACGTCCAGAACGACCTCACCGTCGAAACACTGGTCCGCCAGGCCCGCTCCCATGCCGATGCGGGCGCCGATGTGGTGGCCCCGTCCGACATGATGGACGGGCGGATCGCCGCGATTCGGGACGCGTTCGAGACCGCCGGCCTGGTCCACACGCGGATCCTCGCCTACGCGGCGAAGTACGCCTCGAGCTTCTACGGCCCGTTCCGGGAAGCCGTCGGTTCGGCGGGACAGCTGGGCGGCGGCGGCAAACACACCTATCAGATGGATCCGGCCAATTCGGACGAGGCCTTGCGCGAAGTCGCCCTCGACATCTCGGAGGGGGCGGACATGGTGATGATCAAGCCCGCCCTGCCCTATCTCGACATCGTGCGGCGGGTCAAGGACCGCTTCGGCATGCCGACCTTCGCGTACCAGGTGAGCGGCGAGTATTCGATGATCATGGCGGCCGCCGGCAACGGTTGGCTCGACGAGCGGGCGGTGGCGCTGGAAGCGCTGGTGTCCATCAAGAGGGCCGGAGCCGACGGCATACTGACCTACTTCGCCAAGCGCGCCGCGGGCTGGCTCGCGCCGTGAACCAGCCCCAGGAACCCGACCAGTACGGCGTCGTGGGCCATCCCGTGACGCATAGCTGGTCGCCGTTCATTCACGGCATGTTCGCCAAGGCAACGGCGCAGAACCTCGTGTATCGGATGTTCGACATCGGTCCCGACGCGTTTCGCCGCGATATCCTGAAGCTCTTTGCCGGCGGCGTGCGCGGCCTGAACGTCACGCTGCCGCACAAGCAGGCGGCGGCCGAACTGGTGAACGAGCTCACGCCCCGCGCCGCGCGCGCCCAGGCCGTGAACACCATTGCCTTCTTCGAGGACACCACGCTGCTCGGAGACAATACCGACGGCGTCGGGCTCACCTGCGACCTCGAGCGCAACCTGAAGCTGGAACTCGGCGACAAGCGCCTGCTGATCCTGGGCGCCGGCGGCGCAGTTCGCGGCGTGCTGGGACCGCTGCTGGAGCGGGAATTTCGCGAGGTCACCATCGCCAATCGGACCTCGCACAAGGCGCAGACGCTGGTTGGGGAATTCGCCGACATGGCGCCGCTCACCGCCTGCGGGTTTTCCGGGCTGCGGGGCCCGGCGTACGATCTCATCATCAACGCGACGTCCGCGGGCCTTCAGGGTGAAATGCCGGCGCTGCCGGCCGACATCGTCTCTCCGGCGACCGTGTGCTACGACATGTCCTATGGCCGGGGCGACACGCCGTTCACGCAGTGGGGCAAGTCGCTGCACGCGGCCCGCTGCGTCAAGGGCTGGGGCATGCTGGTGGAACAGGCGGCCGAATCATTCATGTTGTGGCGCGGTATCCGCCCCAACACCCAACCCGTCCTCGAGGCCCTGGCCGAGCACTATTGAGACGCTCGGCCGTCAGCGCATGGTGACGAGTTCCTCGGCGCTGGTCGGGTGAATCGCCACGGTGTCGTCGAAATCGCGCTTCGTCGCTCCCATGCGAACGGCCACCGCAAACCCCTGCAGCATTTCATCCGCGCCCGCGCCGATGATGTGGCAACCGACGATTTTCTCTTCAGGTCCCGCGCACACGAGCTTCATGTCGGTGTGCCCTTTGCGCGTGGTCATCGCGTGGTACATCGGGGTGAAATCGGCGACATAGACCTTGACGGCGCCGTACCGGGCGCGGGCGGCGTCCTCGCTGAGCCCCACGGTTCCGATCGGCGGATGCGTGAATACCACCGTCGGAATGTCATGGTAATCGAGCCGACGCTCCGCCTTGCCGCCGAACAGGCGGTCGCTCAGCCGCCGGCCGGCGGCGATCGCCACGGGCGTGAGCGCCGCCCGCCCCGAGACGTCGCCGATCGCATAGATTCCGGGAACGCCCGTGTTCTGGTACTCGTCGGTGATCACGAATTCCTGCGCGTCGAGCGCGACGCCGGCCCGCGCCGGGTCGAGGCGGCCGACGTTGGGCGCGCGGCCCACCGCCCAGAGCACGGCGTCGAATCCGGTGAACTCCCGGCCATCCGCCGCGATCAGCGTCTTCGATCCCGCCGTCTGCGCGACGGCGGCCGGGACCACGTGCTCGTGAATGACGATCCCCGCCTCGCGCATTTCGCGCATCAGCGACTTCCCGAGCATCGGCTCGAAATGCGTCAGCACGTGATCCCTGCGGATGAACTGCTGCACCTGGCTGCCGAATTCGTGGAAGACCCCGGCAAGCTCGCACGCGATGTAGCCGCTGCCGACGACCGCGACACGCTGCGGCCGCCGCTCGAGCGCGAAGAAGCCGTCGGAGGTGATCCCGAGGTCGGCGCCGGGCAGCTCGGGTACGATGGGCAAGCCGCCGGTGGCGATCACGATGTGAGGGGCGGACAGGCGCGCCTCGCCGACCGCGACGGTTCGCCGGTCGAGGAACCGCGCGGAGCCGCGAACCAGGGTGACGCCCTTCGCCGCCAGATTGCGCGCGTAGATGCCGTTGAGGCGCTCGATGTACGCATCGCGCTTGGTCTTCAACGACGCCCAGTCGCTGCCGCCGGTCTTCACGTCGAAACCGTAATCGCCGGCATCGCCGAGGGCGAGCGCGATGCTCGCGGCGTTCCACATGATCTTCTTCGGCACGCAGCCGACGTTGACGCAGGTCCCGCCCAAGCGGTGCGATTCGATGATCGCGGCCTTGGCGCCGAACTCGGCGGCGCGCTGCGCGCAGGCGAGCCCGCCGCTGCCGCCGCCGATGACGATGAGATCGAACATTTGATCCGACACTGTGAACTCCGTCAGAAAGGCAGTGCTTACCCCAATGATATACTCAATCGTTGATTCACCTCCGAAAGGGATGCGGACATGATAGCTCTAGCGGTCTTGCTGGCCTTGTGCCTGTGCCTGGCCGTCTATCTGGTCGGCATCTACAACGGCCTCGTTGGGCTGCGCGAAGGCGTCAAGGTGACCTGGGCGAACATCGAAGTTCTCCTCAAGCAGCGCCATGATGAACTGCCGAAGCTGATCGAAGCCTGCAAGCGCTACATGATTTTCGAGCAGGAGACGCTCGAGAAGGTGATGCGCGCCCGATCCTCGATCAGCGAGGCGAGCGCGGCGCGCGACGTGGCTGCCGTAGGCGCCGCGGAAGGCCAGCTGCGCTCCGGCATCGGCCGTTTGTTCGCCGTCGCGGAAAGCTACCCGGACCTCAAGTCCGATGCGGCGTTCAAGCAGCTGCAGGGGCGGATCACCGCTCTCGAGGAGTCGATCGCCGACCGCCGCGAGCTCTACAACGACCAGGCCAACTTGAACAACATCCGCATCGGCACGTTTCCCGACGTGTTGATCGCGCATCAGTGCGGCTTTCGGCCGGCCCAGCTGCTGGAATTTTCGCCGGAGGAAACGCGGGACGTCGACGTGGGAAGTCTGTTCAGGGCCTGAGGAACACGGTAACTTAAGGAGTCCGTCTGAGTCATCGACGTGAACCGCGATTCCTTCGAAACTCTGCTCTGGCTCACCGCGATGCTCGCCGCCGGCACCGCTTATTGCTTCTACTACGGGTTTCGCGCCTGGTACAGGAATCGCACCGTCGGGGACACGCCGACCTCGCGTCTGAGATCCGCCGCGCAGGGCTATGTCGAGCTCGTCGGCCGGGGGCTGTTGCCGGAGGGCGTCAAGAACGGGGCGCCGTTGACGGACCTGCCCTGCGCCTGGTGGAGATTCAAGGTCGAGAAAAAGACCAGCGATGACTGGACGACCCTCGACCACGGCACCAGCGTCACGCTCTTCATCTTGGACGACGGAACCGGGCAATGCCTGGTCGATCCGGACGGCGCCGAGGTATATCCCGGCGCCGTCAACGTCTGGTACGGCAGCGAGGAGTGGCCTTCGCGCCCGACACCGCGCCGCGGCGGCAAGACCCTGCAGCTGTCGATTTGGCAGTTGGTGTCGGGGAAATACCGCTACACCGAGGAGCGGCTGCTGGCGGGCGAGCGCCTGTCTGTGCTGGGTTCGTTCCGGACCCGCGGCAACGCCGCGGCGGATGATGCGGAGCGCGCGGTCGCGGAGCTCCTGCGCGAATGGAAGCAGGACCAGGCGACGTTGCTCAAGCGTTTCGACACCGACCGCGACGGCGTCATCAGCATGGCCGAGTGGGACCGGGCGCGCGAGGCGGCGCGCGCGCAGATCTCCGCCGACATGGTGGCCCGGCCGGTGCCCGCGACCAACGTGCTGTCGAAGCCGCAGGACGGGCGGGCCTTTCTGCTGGCCGCCGCCGACGCGGAGAAACTGGCGCGCGGCCTGCGCTGGCGCGCCGCCGCAGGGATCAGCGGCTTCCTGGGGGGCGCTACCGGGCTGACCTGGGTGCTGACGCACCTCTGGTAGAATCACCCGGTGGACAATCCGCTTCTCAAGTTCGACTCCCTCCCGCCCTTCGATCGCATAGAGCCCGCGCACGCGCGGCCCGCACTCGAGAAGGTGTTGGAGGACAATCGCGCGCGGCTGGCCGAGTTGACGGCGCAGCCGCGGCCCACGTTCGCCTCGCTGGTGGTGCCCGTTGAGGAATTGAGCTATTCCCTCAGCCGGGTATGGAGCCCCATCGGCCACTTGAATGCGGTCGCGAATACGGCCTCCATGCGCGAAGCCTACAACGAGTGCGTGCCGCTGCTCACAGCCTACTCGTCGGAGCTCGGACAGAACGAGGATCTCTACCGCGCCTATGCCCGCGTGTTGCAGCACGAGGGAGATGCCCTCGATCCCGAGCAGCGCAAGCTGGTCGAGAACGCGCTGCGCGACTTCAGGCTGGCCGGCGTCGACCTGCCGCCCGACCGCAAGAGCCGCTACCGGGAGCTGATGCAGCGGCTGGCGCAGCTCGGCACGAAGTTCACCGAGAACGTGCTCGATGCCCAGGCCGCCTACACGCGCAGTGTCGCGGACCCGTCCGAGCTCGCCGGCCTGCCGCCGAGTGCGGTCGACCGCGCCGCCGCGGATGCGCGCGACGCCAAACAGTCCGGATGGCTGCTCAGGCTCGATCAGCCCACCTATGTGACCGTATTGGCCAACGCCGAGAGCGGGGATCTCCGGCGCGACATCTACGAAGCCTGGGTCACGCGCGCCTCGGACTTGGGTCCCAGCGCGGGCCGCTTCGACAACGGTCCGATCATCGCCGAGATCCTGTCGCTGCGTCACGAGCTCGCGAACCTCCTCGGATTCGCGAATTACGCCGATTACGCGCTGGCGACGCGGATGGCCCGGAGCACGCAGCAGGTCCTGTCGTTCCTTCAGGACCTGGCGCACAGATGCCTGCCGGCAGGACGACGGGAATTCCAAGACCTCGAGGAATTTGCGGGGCGCAAGCTGAATGCATGGGACGTCGCGTTCCACGGCGAGCGGCTTCAGGAGAGCCGCTTCAAGGTCTCGCAGGAGGCGCTGCGGCCGTATTTCCCGCTGCCCAAGGTGCTGTCGGGATTGTTCGCGCTGACACTTCGCCTGTACGGCATCACGGTGCGCGAGCGATCCCCCGCGGTCGGCGTCTGGCACCCGAGTGTCAAATACTACGATATGCTCGATTCGAACGGGACTGCGGTGGCGGGGTTCTACCTCGATCCCTATTCGCGCGCCGACAAGCGCAGCGGCGCATGGATGGACGAGTGCGTGGTCGCCAAATCCCTGCCGTCGGGTACGGCGCTGCCCATCGCGCAGCTCGTTTGCAATTTCAGCGCGCCGGTGGGGTCGGCGCCCTCGCTCCTGACGCACGACGAGGTCACCACTCTGTTCCACGAGTTCGGGCACGGCCTGCATCACATGTTGACCCGGGTGGCGTATCCGAGCATCGCGGGGATCAACGGCGTGGCATGGGATGCGGTCGAGTTGCCCAGCCAGTTCATGGAGAACTTCGTGTGGCGGAGCGAGGTCCTGCCGCTCATTTCGGCGCACGTGGAGACCGGCGAGCCGTTGCCCGGAGACATGCTGCAGCGGCTGCTGGGAACGCGCACGTTCAACGCGGCGCTCGACACGCTCCGCCAGATCGAGCTGGCCACTTTCGACTTCGAGCTGCATGCCCATTTCGATCCGGCGGCGGGCGCGCGCGTGCTGGAAACGCTGGCGGACGTGCGCAGCCGGGTGGCGGTGGTGCCGGCCGCATCCTTCAACCGATTGCCGTCGAGCTTTGCTCATATCTTCGCCGGGGGCTACGCCGCCGGTTACTACAGCTACAAATGGGCGGAAGTGCTGGCGGCCGATGCCTTCGAGGCCTTCGAGGAGGCTGGCGTGTTCGACGGGTCGACCGCGGCGCGTTTCCGCGACTCGATTCTCGCGCGCGGCGGAAGCGTGGATGCGATGGACGCCTTCGTGAGTTTTCGCGGCCGTAAACCCGATGTGCGTGCTCTCCTCAAGCGCACCGGAATCGCCGCATAAATACCCCAATACCCCTCTGAATTTTACATAAGTCGAAAAGGAGAACCACGCACATGGCGCCCCGCCGGCCTTGGGGCTAAGATGCACGGATGTATGACCTTCGCCGTAACGACTACGACGTCACGAATACCGTTCAGGTAAGTTCCACCGAGGCGGTCAAGGCGGCGGTCGGCGAATTGTTCGCCTCCACGTGGCCCGGCGAGTCGTTCGATCAGGTTGCTGCCGCGTTCGACGCATTCGACAAGTTGTTCACCGGCCGCATGCCCGGCTACTACGGCGTGGACACCATTTACCACGACCTGCAGCATTCGCTCGACATGACCCTCGCCATGGCGCGCTTGATGGTGGGGTACGAGCGCACGGCGCTCCAGCCTGCGCACTTCGGCGCGGACCGCGCGCGCATGGCTTTGGTGACCTCCTTGTTCCACGACGCCGGATATATTCGCGACGTCGAGGATCAGACCCACCGCAACGGCGCGGAATACACGCTTTATCACGTCACGCGCAGCGCGCGTTTCCTGTCGCGGTTCATGCCGACCATCGGCATGGACAAATGGGTTTCCACGGCCACGCGGGTGGTGCATTTCACCGGCTACGAAGTCGACTTGAAGCAGCTTCACCTGCCGAATCCCGGCGACCGGCGCTTGGGTCATCTGCTCGGCACCGCCGACCTGATTGCCCAGATGGCGGATCGCTGCTATCTGGAAAAATGCCGTGATCGCCTGTATCCGGAATTCGTGCTGGGCGGCATAGCCGCCGTGCCCGGCACCAACGGCGCGCTTCAGGTCCGCTACAGCTCCGGCTTGGATTTGCTGCGCCAGACTCCGCAATTCGTGCGCCAAACCCGGGTGCAGCGCCTGGAGGGCGAGTTCGAACACGCCTACCGCTACATGGAAGTGATCTTCAACGGCAAGAATCCCTACATCGAGGCGATCGACCGCAACTTGGGATTCCTGGACCGGGTGCTGCGCACCGAACGCTGGCCCTTGCTGCGGCGGAATCCGCCGCTGTTCACCTCCGAGGACACTCATCTCGGCCAGGTGCGTGGCCTCATGCTCAACCGGTTGAAGGTGCTCTGGGCCTGAATCCGCGCGCCCCGGCGCTGAAGATTCAGGGCCAGTCGATGGCCGCGACGTAACGCGCGTGCAGTTCGTCGAGGCGCGCCATGACGAACTCCTTTCCCAACAGCGGTGCGTCGGCGAGAGCCGCCTCGAGCAGCGTCGGCTTCAACGCCGTGCGAGCCGCCTCGGCGACCGGCGCAAAGCTGAAATGCCAGGGTTCAGGCTGAACGCCCGATAGGATTCCTCGGAAAGGCCGAAAGAATCCGAATCGCTCCGCGTGGCCCTTGAGCCATTCGAGCAGCGGGCCGAAGGGTCCCGAGGAAGCGTATTCCTGTGCGGTGAGCTGCACCCGATAGTCCGCCGGCACGGCATTGGCGTCGATCACGTCGACGTCGGTGCCCCAGTGATGCCGGCTCGCGCCCGGGAGCGCGGACCAGTGCAGGATGGCCTCGATGCGCTCCTGCGGCGACAGACGCGACGCATCCAGCGCCCGCCCCTCGGCGTCGTACAATGGGCGCGCGCCGCTGTACTTGCCGTTCCAAATCGCGAGCTGTCTGTCGAAATCCCGAAAGCTGCTGACGACGCGCAGATCGAAACCCGCCGCCCGCGCCGCCCGCCGCAGACTCGAGAAGGGCGCCGCCGCGTGGACGTGTACGGTGCACTGCAGATCCCGCACCGAAACCAGGTGGGTGGTGGCGCGTCCCGTGAGCTCGAGGGCGTTCAAGACACCGATTCACGCGCCGCCGCGAAGTCGGCCAACTGGTCGAACACGCGTGCCAGCGCGGTAGGCTCCTGAGCCCCGGACAGCGTGTACTGGCCGTCGAACACGAAGGTCGGCACGGCCGCGATGCTGAGAGCCGCGGCATGTCGCTCCGCTGCAACGACTCCGTCCTGGCCCTCCCGCAACACCAGCGCCGAGCGCGCATCGCGTTCGCTCAAGCCCCCTTGCACGCCGAGCCTCACCAGTTCCTCGAGGTCGCCGATGTCCGCGCCTTCCTCGAAAAATCCCTGCATGATGCGCTGCTTGACCTGGGCCTGCAGGCTGCGCCGCGCCGCATGAGCGATCAGCAGATGCGAGCGCCGGCTGTTCGGCATGCGCTTGATGAGATCGAATCGAAACTTGAGCCCCACGGCCTCGCCGTGTCGCGTCAACGCCTCTTCGACCGCCGCGGCGCGCGCCGGATCGCCGATCTTGGCCTTGAGGTACGCAGCCCGGTCCATCCCGTCCCAGGGCATGTCGGGGTTCAATTCGTACGGCCGGTAGGTCACCCGGACCGTGTACTGGGGGCGCTCGGTCAGGGCGATCTCGAACCGGCGCTTGCCGAGGTAGCACCAGGGGCAAACCGTGTCGGAATAGACGTCAATGCGGATCCGGGCGGACATAATCAGTCATTCTACCCGGCCCCTTATGGCCGTGGATGTGAACGGGTATCATTCCTCGATGAAGAGAGTTGGCCGGCAGGCTTGAGGCAGATGGCTCGCAGCCTTAAAACGAAGTATTCCCTGACCGCCTTAGGCGTGGGAACGGTGCTGGCGCTGCTGCTGGCCGGCGTCGCCTATTACGAGCATCGGGTCGAAACCGCCGACATCAACCAGCTCACCCACACCGCAGTCGAGCAGAAGTTGGAGGCGGATCTCGAGGCCCGCGCCGCGTCTCTCAGCAAGATTACGGTCGCGCTGCTCACCCCCGCAATGGGATCGACCAACAAATCGGCGGTGTCGAGCATCGCCGAGCGGCTGCTCGAGGAACATGACATCGAGCGGGTGGAGGTCCGGGACGCCCGCGGCGCGGTGCTCTTCACGGGCAGCAATGAGATCGAGGATTCCTCCGGGCGGGGCCCTTTCGTCCTCAAGAGCGCGATTCCGGCCAAGAACTCCGTGCTGCAGTCCGGCGGCACCCTCGAAATCTGGCTCAACCGCGCCAAGATGCAGGACACCCTGGTCAGCATTCAGTCGCAAATGGAAAACCGCCAGGGTCACCAGGTCAAGAGAATGGGCAGCCTGGTCGCCGGCGTGGTGCTGCCGCTGATCGTGCTCGGCCTGATCGGCGCCTGGTTCATCGGACGTCAGCTGTCGAGGCCCATCGCCGCGCTGGTCAAGTCTGCCGACCGCATCGGAGAAGGCGACTACAGCCGGCCGCTGGCGGTGGTGCGCCAGGACGAGATCGGTGAATTGCAGATGGCGCTCGAGCGCATGCGGCAAAATCTCGCGGAAACCACCATCACGAAGAATTACCTCAACACCGTGCTCAACAGCCTGAGCGACGCGGTGCTGGTCACCTCGCCGGACGGTATCGTGAAGAGCTGCAATGAGGCTGCACAGCGGCTGCTCGGCCATCCGCAATCCGAACTCGTGGGCAAGCCGGTGACGAGCTTCATCGATGAGGCCCATCGCGGCGCTTTCGACTCCACCACCTCGGCGACCGAAGCGCGCGAGACCGTTCTGCGGACGGCGATAGGGCAGACCATACCGGTCTCCATGGCCAATTCGCGCATCACCTCGGAGGACCCGCAGTTCCAGGGCTATATCTACGTCGCCCGGAACATCACCGAGCGCAAGCGGGCGGAGCGCCGCATCCGGTATCTGGCGCGCTATGACACCCTCACCAAGATGCCGAATCGCATGCAGTTTCAGCATCTGCTGCAGCAGGCCATCGCCCGGTCGCGGCGCAACCAGCGGTCGCTCGCGCTGCTCTACCTCGATCTCGACCGGTTCAAGGAGGTCAACGACACCTTCGGCCACGCGGCCGGCGATCGAACGCTCGAGATATTGAGCGAGCGGCTTACCCGGAATTTGAGCAAGGACACGGTCATCGGCCGCCTCGCCGGAGACGAGTTCGCGATGTTCGTCGACGATCTGCCCATCGATGTCGACAATCGCCCGGCGTTGGCCGCGCTCGCGCGCACGTTGCTGGACGAGATCAGCAGGGCCTTCTACGTCAATCAGCAGGAGGTCTACCTCACGGCCAGCGTGGGCATCGCCATCTGCCCCTACGACGCGGAGAACGTCATTGACCTGATCCGCAACGCCGATGCGGCCATGTACCACTCGAAACAGAATGGCGGCAATTCGAGCGCGTTCTACATTCCCGACATGAATGCGGCGGCGGTCGAGCGCTTGATGTTGAAGAGCAAGCTGCGCCGCGCCCTGGAGCGCGACGAACTCGTCATTTTGTACCAAGCCAAGGTGGACCTGCGCGATGGCCGCGTGGTCGGAGCCGAGGCGCTGCTGCGCTGGCGCCTGCCGGGGCACGGCGACATCTCTCCCTCCCAGTTCATACCGCTTGCCGAGGAAACCAGCCTCATTCTGGACATCGGCGAGTGGGTGATGAACCGCGTCTGCTCCGATTATCGCGAGTGGCAAAAGACGGTTCCGCAGCCGGGCCGCATCGCCATCAACCTGTCGTTGCGCCAGCTGAAACAGGCGAGCTTCATCACCCGATGCCGAAACGTCTTCCGCCGGCATGACGTGTCCCCGACCTGCTTCGAACTCGAAGTGACCGAGACGACCCTGATGACCGACCCGAAACGGACCATCGGGCTGTTGAACGAGCTGTACGCAATGGGCCTCAATTTGGCGATCGATGACTTCGGCACCGGCTATTCGTCCCTTTCCGCTCTGCAACAATTCCCGATCGGCACCCTGAAGATCGACCAGTCGTTCGTGCGGGACGTCGCGGTCGATTCGGACGATGCCGCCATCGTGCGTACCATCATCGACATGGGCAAGAGCCTCAACCTCGAGGTGATTGCCGAGGGCGTCGAGGCCGGCGAGCAGCTCGAATTCCTGCGCCGCCACGGCTGCTACTACGCGCAGGGCCGCCTCTTTGGCGATGCGATGGAGGCCCGGAAATTGCTCGCCATTCTCTCCGACCAGGAACACGGCACGCCGCATTACGCGTCGCTGTGCGCGCCTTCGATGCTGCGGCCCGTGGCCACCCGGCAGATCGGCGCTTGAACCCCCGCAGGCTCGAATAGAGCGCGATGCTGTCGGCTCGGGATCTGACCCTGCGGCGCGGCCCGGAGCCGCTCGTCGAGCAGGTCAACTTCACGATTTTTCGCGGCAACCGGGTCGGCCTGACCGGCGCCAACGGGGCGGGCAAGTCCAGCCTGTTCGCTGCGATACTCGGAGACCTCCATGCCGACCGGGGGGACATCGAGCGGCCTGCGGCCCTGCGGATCGCGCACGTCGAGCAGGAAGTCACTGCGACCGACCGCCCCGCCGTCGAGTTCGTGCTGGACGGGGACACCGAGCTGCGTTCCTGCCTCGCCGCCATCGAGGAGGCCGAGAGGCGCGATGACGCCATGGCGCTCGCGGAACTGCACGCGACGTTCGACGGTCTCGACGGTTATCGCGCGCGCGCGCGCGCCGCGGCGCTCATGCACGGATTGGGATTCAAGACGGCCGACCTGGAGCGCCCGGTCGCGGAGTTCTCCGGCGGATGGCGCGTGCGCCTGGCCATGGCCCGCGCCTTGGGGTCGCGGGCCGATCTCCTGCTGCTGGACGAACCCACCAATCACCTGGATCTCGACGCCATCTTGTGGCTGGAGGACTGGCTCAAGGCCTTCCCGGGCACGCTCATGATGATCTCGCACGACCGCGAGTTCCTGGACGCGATCGTCGATCGGGTGCTGCACATCGAGAACCGGACGATCCGCGCCTACACGGGGAACTACTCGCAATTCGAGCAAAAGCGCACCCAGGAACTCGCCTTGCAGCAATCCCTGCACGTCCGCCAACAGCGCCGCGTCGAGCAGATCACGGCCTTCGTCAACCGGTTCCGCGCCAAGGCCACCAAATCGCGGCAAGCTCAGAGCCGGCTGAAAATGCTCCAGAAGATGGAGCTCATCGTGCCGGCGCACGTCGACAGCCCGTTCGAGTTCGAGTTCGCGGCGCCGCTCAAGACACCGCGCCCACTGCTCACCGTCGAGAAGGCCGATGTCGGCTACGAAGGCCGAAGCGTCGTCGCCGGCGTCAACCTGTCCATCGGGCCGCTCGACCGCATCGCACTTCTGGGACCCAACGGAGCCGGCAAGTCCACGCTCATGAAGATGCTGGCGGGCGGGTCGGCGACCCCCTCGGCGCTGCTGGCGGGCAAGCGCGTGCCGGCGGCGGATCTTGCGGTCGGGTACTTCGCCCAGCAACAGCTGGATCAGTTGAGGCCGGAGTGCGACGCTTTCTGGCACGTCCGCAACCTGGGCGGCCCCGACTACGCCACCGGCGATGACGAAGGCGTGCGCGACCACCTGGGGAGGTTCGGGTTCCGCGGCGACCGGGCTTTCGAGCCGGTCGCGCGCTTTTCCGGCGGCGAGAAGGCCCGCCTCACACTGGCCCTCATCGTGGCGAGGCGCCCGAATCTTCTCCTGCTGGACGAACCCACGAACCACCTCGACATCGACATGCGCCACGCGCTCACCGTGGCGCTGCAGGGCTTCGAGGGCGGTCTCGTGTTGGTATCGCACGACCGGCACTTGATCCGGGCCGTGGCCGACACGTTATGGCTGGTTGCCGACGGCAAGCTCGCGGTATTCGATGGGGACCTCGACGATTATCAACGATGGATGAAAGAGCGCTCGAAGGCGGAGCCGGCCGAGGAGCCCAGGCCGAAGGAGTCCGCGCGGCCGCCGCGCGCCGACCTGTGGAAACTGCGGCGCGAACTCGAACTCATCGAACGTAAGATTGCGGCCGTTGCCGCCGAGCAATCCGGGCTGGATGCCGAGGCGGGGGACGCCGCGGGCGGAAGAATCGCCGGCCGGCGCGCGCGCCTGGCCCGGGACGCGGCAACCCTCGAGGAGCGCTGGATGGAAATCGGCACCGCCATCGAAGCGGCCGAGGCGCGTGAAGCCGAGAGCGGATAGAATTCCTGCGATCAGGACGGCAGTCCCGGTGTCGTTCACATTCAGGATATTGAGAGACAAATGCCTAGCGCAATAGTTGCCACGACGGCGCGCCTCGACGACGAGGCGGATATGGCAAGGTTTCTGTCGCCGATACCCAACGGCGGGCAGCTTGCCGAAGTTCTTGGCGGTAGAAAGCCTGTTTCCACGCGAGCATACGAAGATGAGACTTGGACAGCCCGCTTTGTCGAAAGCGACGGCAATGTCGTCATGTGCTTTACGGTGTCCGATATCACCATTGATCAAGCCGAGATGATCGAAGCCGCCTGGGAGGACATTTGCACATTGGACGAAGCGGCATTTCGGAAGACTGTCGAGCGGGTTCTTGACCTTTCATAAAATCGGTCGCGTGTTGACGGTTACATCGTGGAGGTGTGCAATAAGCATTGGCATGAGTCGGTGACCGGATAACAGCCGAACTTGGGGCGGCCGATGAACGCGATATCGAGGTGGGCAACTGGGCTGGCGTTACTGGCCGAGGCGGCAGTTTCCGCCTCTCAATCAGTGGCGACCAGCGCCCTCCCCGCGGCGAGCGAGGCTCGTGACCGGGCGCAGGTCGATCAGAACTACGGCCGCCTGCCCCTCAGCTTCGAGGCAAATCAAGTTCAAACGGATGGCGGGGTGAAGTTCTTTTCCCGGGGAAACGACTACTCGGTCTTTTTGACTGACCGCGCGGCGATCCTCGCGCTGCGCAAACCCGCTGTCTCTGGACCCCGAATCAGCGCGGCCGCAAGCAAATCCGGCGCTCGCACGCGTCGTTACCGGACGGACCAAATCCGGATGGAACTGGTCGGTGCCAATCGCGAGCGACGGATCGTCGGCACGGAACAACTCCCCGGCTACGTCAATTATTTCATCGGCCAAGATCCGGCCCAATGGCGCCGCAACGTGCCCACTTTTGCCCGGGTCCGGTACACAGGCGTCTACCCTGGAGTTGATCTTGCGTTCTACGGCAATCAGGGACAACTGGAATATGATTTCATCGTCGCTCCAGGGGCGGATCCGAACCGTATTGAACTGCAGTTTGCAGGAGCCAGGAAGGTAACGCTGACGGCCAAAGGGGACCTCACCGTGGCGGCAGCCCATGGCCGGGTCGCATTTCGCAAGCCGATCATCTATCAGGAAGCAAACGGCCGTCGCCGGCGCATCGCCGGCCGTTTCATTCTGCGCGGTGACGGTGGGGTCGGCTTTTCACTTGGCCGCTACGATCGCTCCGAATCGCTAATCATCGATCCGAAACTCGAGTACTCAACTTATCTCGGTGGCAGCAATCTCGATTCCGCCTGCGCGATTGCGGTGGATGGGGAAGGCTTTGCTTACGTGGCTGGCGACACCAACTCTGCAAACTTCCCAGTGACTCAAGGGGCCTTTGACACCAAGTTCAAAGGCCAGGACAACCTCTGGGTCAATTTCATCTCAAAGCTCAATCGTTCCGGCACAGCGTTGCTGTATTCCACTTACTTGGGAAGCGGGGCTTGCTACTCGGACAGCCTTTTCACTGATGGACTGAATGGCCTGCCCGGCATTGGACTCGCGGTGGACGGCGACGGTAATGCTTATATCGCCGGCTCAGTATGTTCCGGACAGTTCCCGGTCACCGCGGGAGCGTTTCAAACCACGATCCGAGCCGGCGGAGCCCCTGGGTATGTGGCCAAATTGAACTCCTCCGGCAGCAAGCTCATCTACGCCACCTACCTCGGCGGAAGCGCTGGCGATGGGGCGACGGCGCTCGCCGTTGATGCCGCCGGAGACGCGTTCATCACTGGGTACACCGCCTCGACGGATTTTCCCGTCACGAGCGGGGCCTTTCAGACCCTAAATCGCGGGGCCGCGAACGGCGTCTGGAACGCCTTCGTGACGGAGTTGAACCCCACCGGCACCGACCTTCTCTACTCAACGTACCTGGGGGGAAGCGGTGTCCGCGGGATTGGTGGCGACAGTGCCCATGCCATCGCCTTGGACCGCGACGGCAACGCGTACGTCGCTGGAGTCACTCTTTCCGACGACTTCCCCGTCACCAAGGGTGCTTTTCAGACCAGGAACCGGGGCTTTACCAGCGAACATGTCGGCGGCAACGCGTTCGTCGCCAAACTCAACGCTACGGGGACCGCTCTGATGTACGCGACCTACCTCGGTGGGAGCGGGAGTCCTGGGAGCTTTGGTGACGATGCCGCCTATGCGTTGACGGTCGACGGCTCGGGCAACGCCTACATCGCCGGCTCAGCGGTATCCCCGAACTTTCCCGTCACCGAGGGAGCGTTCCAAACAAAGAACAAGGCAGCCGGCAAGCACCAGTACCCGGGCAACAATGGATTCGTCACCAAACTCGACCCCACCGGGGAAGCGTTGGGTTATTCCACCTTTCTGGGCGGCAGCGGAATCGGGAAAAATAGCGACGGAGCGGGTGGCGATGCCGTGAACGCCGTCGCCATCGACCCCGCTGGACGTGCTTACGTCACCGGGATCACTTCCTCTGCCGATTTTCCCGTGACCCGGGATGCCTTCCAGACCATCAATCGCAGCTTCATTCACGGATTCAACGGCTTCGTGGCCGAATTGGACGGCGGCGGCGCAACGTTGGTGACCTCCACATACCTGGGTGGATCAAACCAGGACTACGGGGCCGCGCTGAAGATAGAAGCCGGCGGCATTGTTTACGTCTCCGGATACGCCGCCTCCGTGGACTTCCCGGTTTCGGAGAAAGCCTTCCGAGAGACCAATCATGGGCTTGTCAACGCCTTCATCGCCAAGCTCGATCTGCGTGACACCACGACCGCCTCTGTCACCACGCTGTCGTCGAGCGCCAATCCTCAACTCGTGGGCAAGCCGGTGACATTTACCGCGACCGTTGCGCGTGCCGCGTCCGCGGCAGATGGTGCCGCCGGCCGTATTCCGAATGGAAGTATTGAATTCCTGATTGAAAATCTGTCCGATGAACCATACGCTGTGAAAATCCCACTCGACGCAGCCGGTAAAGCCGCCTACACGACGAACACGCTTGCCGCCGGTTCGTATTCGGTCGTGGCCAGCTACGCGGTACTCGGTGCAGACTTCGGCCCGAGCAGCAGCCCGGCCCTGACCCAGACCATCCAGAGTTCATCCGATGCGGTTGCATGGCAACAGGCAACAGGTCTAGGTCATTAGCCGCGGGTTACCCGCCCCAGGCGCTGCTCCGAACGAGGGAATATTTCATGGTTACAGCGGAAAACGCCACCACGTTGACCCCGGAACCCGACGACCGCAGGCAGCTCAGGCGCGCGATTATTGCAAGCACGGTGGGTACAACGATCGAGTGGTACGATTTCTTTCTGTACAGCACTGTGACTGGATTGGCGTTCGCGCAGCTTTATTTCCCGAAATCCGATCCGTTGATCGGATCCCTGCAGGCATTCGCGATCTATGCCGTTGGATTTGTGGCTCGCCCGGTCGGTGCCGCGGTCTTTGGGCATTACGGCGATCGCATCGGCCGCAAATCGACGCTCATCGCGACGTTGCTGCTGATGGGCGCGGCAACTTTCCTGGTCGCGTTCGTACCCACCTACGAACAAATCGGCATCTGGGGAGCGGTGCTGCTCACCGTCTTGCGCTTCATCCAAGGCGTCGGGGTCGGCGGCGAGTGGGGTGGTTCCGTCTTGATGTCGATGGAGTGGACCAAGACCAACGCACATCGCGGTTTCGTGGCTTCCTGGCCCCAATTCGGAGTCCCGGCGGGGCTGTTTCTCGCCAACTTGGCGGTGCTGGCGGTCAGCGAGATCTCCGGCAGCCAATTCCTCGTGTGGGGATGGCGAATCCCGTTTCTTCTCAGCATTCTATTGGTCGCGATCGGGCTCTACATTCGACTCAGTGTCTTGGAGACGCCTGTCTTCAGGCGCCTGGTGTCGCAGAACAAGATCGAGCGGACCCCCATGCTCGAAGTGATCAAGCGGCAGCCGCGGGACATTCTCCTGTCGGCGTTCGCACGCATGGGAGAGCAGGCGCCCTTCTATCTCTACACCGCCTTCGTATTCACCTACGGGACCAAGGTTCTAGGAGCTTCACGCGAGCTGCTTCTCACCGCCGTTCTGAGTGGTTCCGTGATTTCCTTCTTCACGATCCCATTCTCCGGCTACATGTCGGATCGGATCGGCCGCAAGCGCATGTACATGATCGGTGCCGCTGGGACCGGCGTGTTCGGGTTTATCTATTTTGCGCTGCTCAACACGGCGGTCCCCGGGTGGATGTTTCTGGCCATAGTTCTATCCCTGGTGCCGCACAGCATGATGTACGGACCGCAGGCTGCGCTGATCGCCGAATCCTTCACTGGACGGCTGCGCTACAGCGGGGCATCACTGGGCTATCAGCTGGCGTCCGTAATCGCCGGCGGCCCGGCGCCGCTGATCGCGGCCTGGCTATTGGCGCAGTACGGATCGGGCTACGTGATCGCTGCCTACATTCTGCTTTGCGCGATTCTGAGCTTGGTCTCGACGGCAATGCTCAGCGACTACACCAACCAGGATATTTCGCAGGAATACGATAGCAAGTTGGCGCAGAGTCGCGGCGGTGTCCGCTAGGGTATCCGATGGCTGCCACTCCTGGCGGCCGGCCACGCAATCGCCGGCGCACCCGGAGCACCACGGTCAGTCGGGCTTGGCGCCGGGCGCCGCGGACAGCGCCCGCGTGGCGTCCGCCACGATTTGGCCGAGCGCTGAATCGGCGGCGCGTTCATAGGCATCGACGATGGCGCTCAGGCGGTTGTCGGCGGCGCTTCGGCGGGCAACAGCCTCGAAGGTCGCCATGACGCGCCGGTCGCCCGCGGCGCCGAGCCGCGCCAGCAGATGCACATTCACGGCCGGCGCCGCTCCGGTAGCCGCGTATTCGGCCTGGAAGTCGGCAACCTGCATCTCCAGCCAGTAGCCGCTGGGAAACCCCGAACTCTCCGCCGCCACGGTGCGCAGATTCGCACCGGTCTCGAAGGCCTGCACGGTGAGATCCTGCAGCACTTGATCGAGGGGTCCGCTCCACCGCGCGTCGGCGAAGTAATCGAGCCGCCGGTCGGGGTACAGCACGGCAATGCGGTCCGTCTCGAGCCCGGCCCGGACCCGGGGCCGCTGCACGGCGAGATCGGCGGCCACCGCAAGAGCGCCGGCGGGCGGCATCGCCGCTTCGGCCGCGCCGGGCGAACCCGGCGTCAGATCGGCCGACAGCAGGTAAGTGGCGAGCGCGGGGGTCCTGCTCTGAAACAGCGATCCGGTGCAGCCGCCGGCGCCGGCGACCGCCCCGATCAGCAGCACGAGGTGAAAGCCGCGTGCGGCGCACCGGGCTCCCGCCGTACGATCCGCGCTCATCGGGGAACCTCCAGGCCGCGGTAGCTGGGCTCATACAGAAGCTGCGACGGGTTCTGCTTCAAGCTGCGGGACAAATCGCGAAAATCGTGGGCGGCGGCCCGACTCTCGCGCAGCAGTTGCTCGAATTCCGGCAGGCTTTGATTCGTGAAGCGCGCCAGGCCCGGTTCGTTCTCGGCGACGAACCGATCCAGCTGATCCGATGTCGCGGCCAAGCTCTCCGTCGCATGCCGCACGTTCGACAGCGTAGCCTGGATGTCCGGCGCCGCCCGGGTCTCCATCGCGTGCAGGTCGGTGGCGGCGGCCTCGATCTCGCGCACGGACCGCTGCACGTCGGCCACCAGGTCCTGCGTGGCCTTCAACGTGGCGGGCAGGCGCTCAGCTGCAGCGCGCATGTTGGCGAGGATCACGTGCACGGCGCGCACGTTCTCCTCGTCGAGAATCTGGTTGAGGTGGTCGACCAGGAGCGTGGCGTGCGTGGCCAAGGCGGGCAGGCTGCTCAAGAGCACGTCGAAGTCCGAAGGGACGGACCGGATCACGGGATACCGGTGGCCCTGCGCCAGCGGGCCGGCGTCGCCGGCAATCTTCTCCTGTTGCAGATCGATGTAGAGCAGGCCCGTGACGCCCTGCAGACTGAGGAATGCCAGGGTCCGCCCGTCGATGGGCGCGCTCGAGTCGATGTCGGCGATCACCTGCACGCGCTTGCGCTGCTCCGGATCGAGCATGATCCGCACGACCTTGCCGACGTCGACCCCCAGATAGCGCACCGGGCTGCCTTCGGTCAGCCCGCTCACCGTACCCTGAAAGTAGATCTCGTAGCGCTGGTAGGTGCGCTTGTCCTGGTGCTCCGTGTACCAGAACACGAACGACACGCCCATGGCGAGCACCAGCAGCACGAATGCTCCGACGGCGAAGTAGTTTGCATCCCTATCCATGCGCGGCCCTCATCGCGGCATGGGCGCGCGGACCGTGGAAGTAGTCGTGTATCCAGGGGTGCGTGCTGGCGAGCATGCCGGATAGAGTATCGACGATCATGCGCCCGTCGACGATGACGCCGACCCGGCCGCAGGTCCGAAACAAGCTGTCCAAATCGTGCGTGATCATGACCACCGTGAGCCGCAGCTGTCCGTGCAGATGCAACAGTAGCTCATCGAAGGCCGCGGCGGAAATGGGATCGAGCCCGGAGGTCGGTTCGTCGAGGAACAGGATCTTGGGTTCGAGAACCAGCGCCCGGGCGAGGGCCGCGCGCTTGACCATTCCGCCCGAGAGCTGCGACGGATACTTGCCGGCGGCGTCCGGCGGCAATCCCACCAGCATCAGGTTGAGGCTCGCCATGTCGGCGAGCGCGTCCTCGGGCAGTTCGATATGTTCGCGCAGCGGCAGCTGAACGTTCTCCGCGACGGTGAGTGAGCTGATCAGCGCGCCGTGCTGAAAGGTGACGCCGTAGCTGCGCACGAGCGCCGCCCGCCGCTCCCTCGTCAGGTGCTGCATGTCCTCGCCGCACAGTTCCACCGTCCCGCCATCCGGCCTGCGCAGCCCCAGGATGGTGCGGAGCAGGACCGATTTCCCCGAGCCAGACCCGCCCACCACGCCGAATATCTCGTTGGCGTACACGTCCATGTCGAGGCCGGCATGAACGACCTGGGCCCCGAAGCGATTCTCGAGACCGCGCACACGGACGATCGGGCTGGATGCGCCGTCGGACATCAGAAATCGAGCTTCATGAAAATGACTGCGAACAGTGCATCCGCCAGGATCACCATGAAGATCGCCTGCACCACCGCCACGGTCGTCAAACGCCCGAGCTCCCGGGCGGACTCGCGAACCTGCATGCCGCGGTAGGTGCCCACCACCCCGATGAGCACGGCGAACACCGGCGCCTTGACGATGCCGGCCCAGAACGTGGTCGGGGCGAGGGCCTCGCGCAGCCGGTTGGTGAATTGCGGCAACGGGATGTGCAGATTCACCAGCGACAGCAGGCCGCCGCCGGCCAGGCCCATGGCGTCCGCGACGATGGTGAGCAGCGGCAGCGCGATCAGCAGGCCGAGCACACGCGGCAGGACCAACATCTCGATGGGGTTCATGCCCATGGCGCGCAGCGCATCGACCTCCTCGTTCAGCCGCATCACGCCGAGTTCGGCGGCGAACGCGCTGCCGGACCGGCCGGCGACGATGATCGCCGTCAGCAGGACCCCCATTTCCCGCAACACCGAGATGGTGACGAGGTCGACCACGAAGATGTCGGCGCCGAACTTCGACAGCTGTTGCGCTCCCAAGTACGCGACGATGACGCTGATGAGGAAGGCGATCAGCGACACGATGGGAATGGCGGTGATTCCGGCTTCGTACACGTGCCTGACGATCGACGACGGCCGCAAGGCCCGCGGCCGGGAAAATGTCTCCCCGATCACACCGACCATCCGTCCGAAAAAGCCCACCGCGCCCCGCGCCTCCACGGCCTGCAGCAGGGTCCATCGGCCCAGCGCGCCGACCGCGCCCTCCTGCGGGGGCCTCGAATCGCCGGCAGGCCGCGCAACCTCACCGGCGTTCAGCCGTTGGAGCAACTCGAGCACGTCGGGACCGCCCAAATGGCTGACCGGGAATTTCCCGGCGTTCATCTGCGCAATGCGCCTGAGCAGCGCCCACGCCGGCGCTATCCCGGGCGCGGACGCGTGCGTCCAATCGCAGATGAGGGGAGCGTCCAGGGAAAGATGCAGCGCGCGCAGGTCCCGGTCGATCTTCGGCATCGCCTCCAGCGACCAATCTCCGTTCAACCGAAGGCGCCAACCGTCGTTCCCGCGCTCGAGCGCCAGCGCGTCCATGGCTTAGAGGTGGGCCGGCATTGCCTTGGGATCCATTGCCTATATGCTAACAGGAAGCGATGCACAACGATCCGCTACTGCAAATCCTGGTGTTGCTCGCGGCTTCCGTGGTGGTCGTGGCGGGCGTGCGCAAGCTGCGTCTGCCGGCGATACTCGGCTACCTCGCCGTCGGCATGCTGCTGGGGCCGCACGCCTTCGGACTCGCCGCCGACAACGACACGACCCGGTTTCTCGCCGAATTCGGCGTGGTGTTCCTGGTGTTCACGCTGGGCCTGGAGTTCTCACTGCCCCGCCTGGTCGCCATGCGCTGGGAGGTGCTCGGAGTCGGGGGCGCGCAGGTTTTGGGCACCACCTGCGTCGTGGCCGCCGCCGCCGCACTGATCTTCCACGTCGCTCCCGCGGTCGCGGTGGTGATCGGCGGTGCGGTGGCCATGTCGTCGACGGCCGTCATCATCGCGCAGCTCACCGAACAATCCGAGAACAACAGGACCCACGGCCGTCTCGCCGTGGCGATATGCCTGTTCCAGGACTTGAGCTTTCCGCTGTTCCTCGCGCTCATATCGGCGCTCACCGGCGGCGCGGAAGCCGCGGCGCCGATGCGCATTGCGGCTGCGGTCGGCAGCGCCGTGCTCGCGTTGCTGATGGTGCTCGCCGCCGGGCGCTGGCTGCTGCGCCCCCTATTCCTCGCCATTGCGTCGGTGAGGTCCGCGGAGATCTTTTCCCTCGCCGTGTTGCTCGCGGTCCTCGCGTCCGCATGGGCGACCGAGGCGGCGGGGTTGTCGCTCGCCCTCGGCGCATTTCTAGCCGGCATGATGCTGGCCGAGACCGAATTCCGGCACCAGATCGAAGCCACCATTCGGTCCTATCGCGAGGTCCTGCTCGGGTTGTTCTTCATCACCGTGGGCATGCTGCTCGACGTTCGGCTGTTGGTCCGGGACCTGGCTGCGGTCACGGCGATCCTCGCGTGCATGCTCCTCTGCAAGATCGCGGTGGTGGCCCTGGTCGCCCGGCCCGCCACGAAGAGCGGGTTCAAGGCCCTGCGGACCGGGATCGTGGTTGCGCAGAGCGGAGAGTTCGGCTTCGCGCTGCTGACGCTGCTGCTGCGGCACGAGCTGGCGGACCCCGGCATCGTGCAGCCGCTGCTGGCCGCCACGGTCCTGTCCATGGTGCTGTCGCCGCTGCTCATTCGCCACAACAGGTCCCTGACCCGCGCGTTCCTCCGGGAGAAGGGGCCGCCGTCCACCGACGCCATGCGCGAGGCGCAGGCCACGCTGGCCGTGGCCGGGCGGGACCACGTGGTGCTCTGCGGCTTCGGCCGCGTGGGGCAGAACATCGCCCGCGTGCTCGAACAAACCGGTTTCGAATACATCGCCCTCGATCTCGAACCCTACCGCATTCGGGCAGGCCGACAGGCCGGGGACCCGGTCATCTACGGCGATGCGGGACAGGTCAAGGTCCTGGAGAACGTGGGCTTGGCCCATGCCAGCTGCGTGGTCGTGACCTTCACGAACCCCGAAGTGGCGCTGCGCATCGTGCGGTCGGTGCGGGAGCTGCGGCCCGACGTTCCCGTGCTGGTGCGCACGCAGGACGACACCAAGCTCGAGGAGCTGCAGGCCGCCGGCGCCACCGAGGTGGTGCCGGAGACGTTCGAGGCCAGCCTCATGCTCCTGTCGCATGTGCTGCTGGTGCTGAAGCTGCCCGTCTCGCGGGTCATACGCACCGTCAACGACATAAGGAGCCATCGTTATGGAATGTTGCGCCAGTTCTTTCCCGCAATCGATGCCGAGATCCTGGGCGACAGCCAGGCGCATCGCGAGGAATTGCACAGCGTCATTCTGCCGCCGCACGCCTGGGCCGTCGGCAAAACCGTCGAAGAGCTGTCTCGCCGGGGCTCCAGGGCCGTGGTGAGCGCAGTGCGGCGCGACGGCATCGTGGGGCGCGAGCCCGGTCCGGATACCATATTCAAGGTCGGCGACGTGGTGGTCGTGTGCGGCACGCCGGAAGCGGTCGAGCACACGGAGACCGTTCTGCTCATGGGATGAGAAATTTCTTTACAGCCGCCGCCGTTGCTCGCATAGTATTGATGCTGTTCAAGGGCAAACCCACCGAAAGGTGGGGGCGCAAAACCACCGGTCTAAGGGGCTTCTCGAGAGGCCCGATGATAGCGGGGCTGCCAGTGTCTCAAGCCGTGCGCGCAACCGCGTCCGATGGTTTCGTGCCCCCCCGACAGCATGTTCGAGCTCGTATTTCCATAACCTTCCGGGGGGAAGCACATGGTACTCAAAGTCAATCGTCCTGGTGCGGACGCGTCGGGAATCTTCCGGCGCCCGCGGTTCGTGATGAGTCCGAAGCGGTTCGAGGACATCGCACGAATCTTCGGCGACCAGAGGAACTATCCTTCGCCCGTTCGGATGGTGGGCGCGGATTACTCGCAGGCGCGCTGCGTCGGCGGGGACGGCGGCACCACCATCGACACCGGCGGGCTGGACAAGATCCTGGAATTCGGGGAGACGACGGTCCGGGCGCAGGCCGGGGTACGGGTGGGCGCGCTCGTGCGGGCCCTGGCGGAGCGCGGGCAGGAACTGCCGTTGACTCCCGAGATGGGCAACATCTCCCTGGGCTCGCTCGCGGTTGCCACCTGCCCGCAGGCATCCTATGGCCCCGGCGTCTCGCAGCTGTCCTCGCTCGTCACGGAGTTGAAGCTCATCACGCCTCAGGGCAAGGAGCTCGTGGTCACGGAACGCAATCGGGATCTGATGCGCGTTCTACGTTCGAGCTTCGGATTGTTGGGCGCCGTGCACGAAGTGCAGCTGCAGGTGCAGCCGCTGACGCCCGTCAAGATCGACTATCAGGTCCTGTCGCTGAAGGAATTCGGCGCGCGCTTCGCCGGACTTGCGGCGCGCGCCGGGGGCGCTGCGCCTGCACATCTCGCCGTTCGAGGACCGGATCATGGTCGAGCGGCGCAGCGTCGACGAGACCGCGAGCGTGACGCGGTCCGGCATCTGGCAGATACGCAATTCGGTGATGCGCAACGTGCTCCCCGCCTTCGGAGCCACCGTGGGCAGCGTGCTGGCGGGCCCCGGCCTGCGTTCGGCCGTGGTGACCGGAGTTCACCGCGCGCTGCGCGCGACCCTCGATCCGGGTTCGCGCGGCGTGGCGATGCACGCGCACGAGTGGATGCGGGAACTGCCGGCGGAGGCGTGGCGGTGCCGGTACACCTATAGCCTGTGGGCGTTTCCGCAGCGGGACTTTCCGCGGGTGCTGGGCGAATACTTCGCCTTCTGCAGGGCGTACTACAAGAACCACCGCTACCGCTGCAATGTGGTCAACGGCGCCAGCCGCCTGCATCAGGATCGCGGGTCGTTGTTCAGCGTCAGCTACTCGGGACCCATGTTCACGCTCGAGCCCTCGTCCACCGGGGAAAAGGGCTGGGATGATTTCCTGATCGACTTCAACGACTTCGCCTCGGGCCTCGGAGGAGTGCCCACGTTCAATCAAACTCGCGCCCTGCAGCCCGAGCACATCGCCAAGGCGTTCGGCGAGCGCGCCAAGCTGTTTCGGGCGCTTCGCCAGCGCACCGACCCGCTCAACCGCCTGCGCAACACCTATTTCGCCTACCTGCTCGGGTAGCCCGAAGGAGCCGGCCGTCCGGGGCGTCAAAGCCCCGAGACGATCTTCGCCTTGATGCTCTCGAATTCCGCGTCGGTGATCAGCTTCGCGTCGAGCATCTCGCGCGCCTGGCGCAGCCGCCGCACCGGTTCGGACTCGCCGCCGGCGGACTCCGCGGCGCCGGCCGGGTAGCCGCCCGGATTGGCCCCGAATTGCACGCCCCCCGATTTGGCGCGCAGTTCCTCGAGTTCGCGCACTCGCCGCTTCTCGCGCCAGACTTGATCGTGCTGCTGGCAGATCCGGTAGATCCCCTGCGCCCGGTCCTTGCACAGCCCCTCGAAGGTCAACACCCGGTTGACTTCGGACCCGATGTTCAAGTCGGAGCTCGATTGCGCCACCAGCGTGAGATCGGCCGCGAGGATGCCCGCGCGGATGCGGGTCTCCTTCAGGTCCTGCCAGCGGATGTCGGCGGAATCGTAGCCGCCGAGCAGGCGCCTTTGCAGGGAAATGAAGCGGCCGCTGGTGGCCGCCACGACCACGCGCCGGTGCAGCAGCGCGAACAGGCGGTGCTGCATTGCCCACGCCTCCAGCGTCTCACCGGCGGTGAGCAGCCCGCGCAGCGTGTCGAGGCCCTTCATTGCGCCTGAATCTTCGGTGGCATTGCCCGCGGTATCGCTCATGTCGCACCCTCCCTAAGGAGCCTGCCGGCTCAGCCCTTGTCTTGCAGATGAGCCTCGACGAACCACAGGTATTTGTCGAGTTCGCGCGAGATCCCGGTGAGCAGGTCGGCGGTGTCCGCATCGCCGAGCTTGGTGGTCTCCTCGATCCCGAAGCGCACCGCCTTGCCGAACGCCGCAAGTTGCGTCGACAGGTAGAACAGATGGTCCTTGCCCGCGGTGATGCTCAGGGGATAGTTCTTCAGCTTGCTGCGCTTCGCGGCCATCGCGACGGTGCCTTCGGCCGTGCCGCCCAGGCTCGTGATGCGCTCGGCGATCTCGTCGATCTGTTCCAGGACGGCGTCCGAAATCTTGTCGAACAGCTGGTGGAGGGCGATGAAATGAGGCCCCTTCACGTTCCAATGGGCCTGTTTGGCCTGGCTCTGTAGGTCGATCGCGTCGGCGAGGCGATCGTTGAGAATCACGATGACGTTGCGGCGGAGCTTCTCGGGCAAATCGATCTTCGTCTTGTACATGGAGCGGTCCTTGACGGTGCGGTTTCCTGGTCCGGCCGCATTTTAGCAACTCAGGCCTCCGCGCGCCGCAGGCGCAGCTGAACCGCGCCGAGGACGAACAGGGCGCCGACCAGGACTCCCGCCCAGGTCGCCCCGCTGGCGAGGAAACCCGCGGGATCGAGCAGCTGCCATACGCTCCGGGGCGCCGTGATCGCGTTGTTGTCGATGATGGTGGTGGCCCAGCCGGCGTGCCCGGAAATGTCGCGAAAGGCGTGGGGCGCGTAGCCGAGCGCGCGTTCGGCGATCGCGGATCCGACCGCATGGGTGCCGAAGAACCAGCGCTCGAGGAGGTACAGCGCGAGTGGCACCGCCACGGACAGCAGCACCACCGCGCGCCGCGCATACGCGGAGACCAGCAGAAACCAGCCCGCGAACGGCAGGTACCAGATGGCGGTGGTCAGGATCAGATAGGTCCATAGCGCCTGCAGCTGCAGCCACAGATCGGGCTGCCACAGCGCGGCCCCCAGTGTCGACGGGGTGCGCACCGACAGGATGAAGGACGCCAGCAGCGTGGTGGCGTCGGCCACCGCGAAATACACCGCCGGGATGGCGATCAGGCCGGTGAACAGCTTCGCGAGGACGGTGGCCGTGTCGGTGATCGGCAGCGACTTCCAAAACAGGATGCTGCGGTCCTTTCGGTCCGCATACAGGCAATCCAGCAGATACCAGCTCGAGTAGAGGCTCATGACCAAAAAGAATACGACGCCGAAGGAGAACAGGACGGTCCCTCCCACAACCCGGCTTTGATCGGGCGTGACCACCGGAAAGTCGAGATGCACGCGGCCGAAGAGGGCTGCGAGCATGAGCGCGATACCGATCGCCGCGGGCATGATCCAGATGGCCCGGTTCTCCCAGAATTCTCGGCGCACCAGCCAGACGAACGTGTTCATGCGGCACTCCTGGACAATTTGGCGACAAATAGATCCGCTACGCTCGGGGTCGACACCTCGCCGAGGCCCTTGAGTCTCGCCACGTCGGGATTCTCGAAGTACAGCACGGTCTTGCCGAGGGTGCGCCGTTCGTAGAAGGGTGCCGCCTCGCGGGCCGCCGCCGCCCTGTCCTCGGTCACGGCTACCGCGGCATACCGGGCCGCGATGTCCTCGATGGAGCAATCCAGCACGATGCGGCCCCGATCGATGAAGAGCACGTCGGTCAGTAAATTCTCGACCTCCTCGACCTGATGCGTGGTGATGACGATGGTCCGGGTCTCGTCCATGTAGTCGTTCACCAGCGCGTCGTAGAAGCTGCGCCGGGCCAGTATGTCGAGCCCCAGCGTCGGCTCGTCCAGCACGAGCAGCTTCGCGTCGATGGCCATGGTCAGGGCCAGGTGCACCTGCGTCTTCATCCCCTTGGACAGTTCGCGGATTCGGCGGTTGCCGCCGATCTGCGTTTTTGCCAGCAGGTCGGCCGCCCGATCGCGGCGAAAGCGCGGGTGAATGGCGGCCACGAAATCGATCGCATGGTCGACCCGGATCCAAGGGGGCATTACGGCGACATCGGCGATGAAGCACGCGTCGCGCATCAGTGCGGCGCGGCTGTTGAACGGCTCGTGCCCCAACACTCGAAGCTCGCCTTGGTAGGCTGTGAGCCCGAGAATGGCACGCAGGGCGCTGGTCTTGCCGGCCCCGTTCGGGCCGATCAGGCCGACGATCCGGCCCGTCTCCACGGTGAAATTGACGCGGTCGAGGGCGACTTGCTTGCCGTACTGTTTGCAAAGATCGCGAGCTTCTATCAACGCGGTCATACGTTACTCATTCTTGTTTGGGCTCGCCCCGGGGCGGCGGAGCCGGGTGGGTGAGCGCGGGTGCTTGAGCGAACAATTCCTCGGCGGTAAACCCGAGCCGATGGATGACCGCGAGAATGTGCGGCCACTCCTCGGTCAGGAACCGTTTGCGCTCGCCTGCCAGCAGGAGCTGGCGCGCACCCTCGCTCACGAACATGCCGCGGCCGCGGCGCTTCTCGACCAGGTGTTCGTCCACCAGTTGCTGGTAGCCCTTCAGGACCGTCAATGGATTGAGCCGATAGTCCGCTGCGACCGCCCGGACGGAGGGCAGCGGATCGCCCTCCTTCAGGGCGCCTTCGAGAATGAGGGCGACCATTCGGTCGCGCAGCTGGCGATATATCGGCTGGCTGTCGTTCCAGTTCGGATCCATGCTCTACTCGTGCGGCCGGGGTCGCGTGTGGGCCATATAGCAGAGTAATTTACCAGAACGCTTTGGCCGCTCCGCTGAAGAGGCAGCCGACGCCGATGATCATCATGCCGTTCACGGCGAGGGCGACGCTGAGGGCGGTCAGTTTGGCGGTGAGCTGAGGGGTCATGTGGATCTCCTTGGGGTAGGTGGTCAACCAGTGATTTAGTGACCTGGTGATATACTTACATAGATCACTACTACAATCAAGCATTAAATGATCCACGGAGATGGTGCAGCGCAGGACTGGGATCACTCTGCAGCGCCACTGTCAAATCCCTGCCGTATGCTGCCGTTTCCATGACCCGATACACAGAGGTGCGAATTCGCTCCGCTTGGCGGCCCCGATGGGGCTTGGTCGCGCTGTTATGGCTCCTGACTCCGCCCGCCAGGGCCGCATCCGTCCTCATGATTTCCGTGGACGGAATGAAACCGGAGTACGTCACGGCCGCCGACCAACACGGCCTGCAAGTGCCCTTCCTTCGCAGCCTCATGGCCCACGGGACCTACGCCAGCGTGACGGGAGTTTGGCCGACCATCACCTATCCCAGCCACACCACGCTGGTCACCGGCGTCTCGCCCGCCGAGCACGGCATCGTCAACAACCTCGAGTTCGATCCGAGGCGCAAGTTTTCGGACAGCTGGTTCTGGTATGCGCAGCAGATCAAGGTCCCCACCCTGTGGAGCGCCGCCCGGCGCGCCCGCCTGCGCACCGCCAGCGTCGGCTGGCCCGCAACGGTCGGAAGCATCGACATCGACTTCCTGATCCCCGAGTATTGGCGCATCTTTCATCCAACCGAGGACCTTAATCCCACCGACCGTCTTCTGATCGAGGCGCTGTCGCGGCCCGAAGGCATGGTGGCGCGGATGCAGCGGGCGCTGGGCCCCTATCTCATGGGCAACGACACCAGCCTGGCGGCCGACGAGACCAAGACGCGCTTCGCCCTCGAGATCCTGCGCGAACGCAAGCCCGCGTTCATGACCGTTCACTTGAGTTCGCTGGACGAAATCGAGCACGAGCACGGCCCGTTCAGCACCGAAGCCAACGCACACGCCGAGGTCATCGATGGAATGCTGTCGAGGCTCGTCGCCGCAGCGCGGGCCAACGATCCGAAGGCCGTGGCCGTTGTGGTCTCGGACCACGGTTTTGTCGCGCTAAGGTATCGCGTCAACCTGCTCATTCCGTTCATCCAGGCGGGGCTGATGGTCATGTCCGCCGACCCGGCTTCACGCGCCGGCGTGGTCTCATGGAGCGCAGAACCCTGGCTGGCGGGCGGAATGGCCGCCGTGATGCTGCACGACCCGGACGATGCGGGCACCGCCGCGCGCGTGCGCGAACTGCTGGACCGGCTTGCGGCAAACCCCGATGCGGGGGTGGCCGAAATTCTCGATCGCGAGGCCATCGCTCAGCGTGGCGCGTTTCCCGGCGCTGCGTTCCTGGTGCTCATGAAGCCGGGCTATTACGCAGGCGGCGCCACCGAGGGGGACCTCGTCACCGATTATGCGGGCCACGGCGGACATGGCTTTTCCCCCGAGTCGCCCGACATGCGTTCGGCCTTTTTCATCGCCGGTGCCGGCATCGCGCCCCATCGCGACCTCGGCCTCGTCGACATGCGGCGCATAGCGCCCACCATCGCCCGCCTGCTCGGCGTCCAATTGCCGAGCGCGGCCGCGGCGCCCCTGCCGGTGCGGCAATAGTTCACGGATTGGGCTAACATTCCGTAGTTTTTGGCGGGAAGAAAACATGAAGAAACCAGTGACTGTCACCATCACCGGCGCGGCCGGGAACATCGGCTATGCGCTTGCGTTTCGTGTCGCGTCAGGACAAATGTTGGGGGCCGATCAGCCCATCAACCTGAATTTGCTCGAGATTCCGGCTGCCAGCGCCGCCGTG
Source organism: uncultured Gammaproteobacteria bacterium (assembly GCA_963707765.1). Classification (GTDB taxonomy): domain Bacteria; phylum Pseudomonadota; class Gammaproteobacteria; order Steroidobacterales; family Steroidobacteraceae; genus Bog-1198. The sequence continues at coordinate 1,583,098 of CAVPQZ010000004.1, forward strand.
CAGGGCGTCGTCATGGAGTTGAACGACTGCGCCTTCGCCACGCTCAACAAGGTCACGGCCACCAGCGAGGCTGCCGGCGCATTCAAGGACTGCGAGTTCGCCATGCTGGTGGGCGCGCGGCCGCGGGGACCCGGCATGGAGCGCAAGGACCTGCTGCTGGAGAACGCCAAGATTTTTTCCGCGCAGGGCAAGGCGCTGGATGCGCATGCGAGCCGCAACGTCCGGGTGCTCGTGGTTGGCAATCCGGCCAACACGAATTCCTTGATCGCGCAGCGCAACGCGCCGTCATTGTCGCCCAAGTGCTTCACGGCGATGACGCGCCTCGATCACAATCGGGCCCGCGCGCAATTGACCGAGAGGACCGGCAAGCCGCTGGCCGAAGTTCAGAAGGTCATCATTTGGGGCAACCATTCGGCGACCCAGTACCCGGATTTGCACCACGCCACGGTGAGCGGCAGGCCGGCCCTGTCGCTGGTCGACGAAGCCTGGTTCAGGGACTCGTTTATCCCCACCGTGCAGCAGCGCGGAGCCGCCATCATCAAGGCGCGCGGCACCTCCTCGGCGGCATCGGCAGCATCGGCGGCGATGGATCACATCCACGATTGGGTGCTGGGGACGCCGGCCGGCGACTGGGTGAGCATGGGCATACCGTCCGACGGGAGCTACGGCATTCCGGACGGCGTGATCTATTCCTATCCGGTGACCTGCAAGGGCGGCGAGTACGCCATCGTGCAGGGGCTCGCCGTCAATGATTTCAGCCGCGAGAAGATGGCGGCCACCCATCGGGAACTGCTCGAGGAGCGCGATGGAGTGAAGGATCTGATCTGACGCCGCTCGACATCACCGGAACTTGAACTCGTGGGCGAACCCGGCCTGCGCACCATCCTGCACGTCGACATGGACGCTTTTTACGCCTCCGTCGAGGAGCACGATCGCCCGGAGCTGAAAGGCAAACCACTGATCGTCGGGGGCACCGGCGGACGCGGCGTGGTCGCGGCAGCGAGCTACGCGGTGCGCCGTTTTGGAGTGCACTCCGCCATGCCCATGGCCAGAGCGCTGCGACTGTGCCCTCACGCGATCTGCCTGCAGCCGCGAATGGCGCGGTACAAGGAGGTCTCCGCGCGAGTTTTCGATATTTTTGACGAATTCACGCCCGTGGTGGAGGGGCTGTCCCTCGACGAAGCCTTCCTGGATGTCACCGGCAGCGTGCGGCTGCTGGGCGACGGCGAGTCCATTGCCAAGGCCATTCGGAAGCGCATTCGCGAGACGCTCGGGCTCACCGCATCGGTGGGCATAGGACCCAACAAGCTGCTCGCCAAGATCGCGTCGGACCTTCGCAAGCCCGACGGACTGTGCCGGCTCGGGCCTGACAATGTGCACGCCATTCTCGATCCCCTGCCCATCGGCAGGCTCTACGGCGTCGGGGAGAAGTCGCTGCCCGGTGTCGAGGCAGCCGGCATCCACACCTTCGGCGACCTGCGCCGGGCGCCGGAGGCGATCCTGTGGCGCGCCTTCGGCAAGCATGGCGAGGCCATGCGCGCGCTGGCGGCGGGAATCGATGACCGGCCGGTGGAGCCGGATCGCGAGGAGAAATCCATCAGCGCCGAGGAGACGTTCGCGGTCGACATTCGCGACCGGGCGGAGTTGGAACGTCAATTGATGAGCCTGGCCGATCGCACGGCCTCGCGGCTGCGGGCACACGCGCTGATGGCGGGCAAGGTCACCGTCAAGATCCGGCGGCACGATTTCACGACCTTCACCCGGCAGCGCGGCGTCGCCCCGCCCACGCAGGAGACCGCGGCGATCGCCGGCATCGGTAGAGAACTGCTGGGCGAATGGCTGCGCTCGCAAACGAATATTGCGGTGCGGCTGTTGGGCATCGGGGTGGGAAACCTCACGGTGCTGCGGCAGGCCGATCTGTTCACCGGCGCGGAACCGGCGTCGCGGCTGGACGCAGCCGTCGACGGCATCCGCGGCCGCTTCGGAAACGCGCTGCTGACCCGTGCCAGCCTGCTGCCGCGCGGCTCCGGCGGCGGATCCGGCCCGGCGCGCGGGGGACCGCCCGGCGGCTCCCGCCGGGCGTGAGCTTGAGTTAACCTGATGACGCCATGTACCTAAGCTTCTTCGGGCTCAGCGAAAAGCCCTTCGCGATCACCCCCGACCCGCGCTACCTTTATCTGAGCGAGCGGCACGCCGAAGCGTTGGCGCATCTGCTCTACGGCATCAACGAATCGGGCGGCTTCATCCAGCTGACCGGAGAGGTCGGCACCGGCAAAACCACCGTCGTGCGCTCGCTGCTGTCGCGGGTTCCGCATCATGCCGACGTGGCCGTGATTCTCAACCCGCGCCTCACGCCCGTGGAGTTCCTGCAGACCATCTGCGAGGAACTCGGTGTGCAGATTGCGGATGCCGACCGCGAAAGCGTGAAGCACATGGTGGATGCGCTGAATCAGCGGCTCTTGACGGCGCACGCCGAGGGCCGCCGGGTCATCGTCATCGTCGACGAGGCGCAGAATCTGTCGCAGGAAACCTTGGAGCAAGTGCGCCTCCTCACCAACCTCGAGACGCCGACGCAGAAGCTGCTGCAGATCATCCTGATCGGACAGCCGGAGCTGCGCGATCTCCTGGATCGCAACGACCTGCGGCAGCTCGCGCAACGCATCACCGGGCGCTATCACCTGATGCCGCTGTCGCGCGAGGAGACCCTGGGCTACGTCCGCCATCGCCTCAAGGTCGCCGGCGCCGCGGGTGAGATTTTCACGCCGGGCGCGCTCCGGGAAATCCATCGGCTGACCTTCGGCGTTCCGCGCATCATCAACGTCACCTGCGACCGGGCCTTGCTCGGCGCCTACACCCAGGAATCGCCCAAAGTCAGTGCCCCGCTGGTGCGGCAGGCAGCCACCGAGGTCTATGGCCGGCGCGTGACGGCGCGTTGGCTGGGCTGGGCGGCCGGCGCCGTGCTCGCCGCCTTCTGCGCCGCCGCGGCAATCGCCGGCTGGCACTTCTGGCAGAACCGGACCCCGGCGATCAGCGCCGGGCGGACGCCGCCGGTCAACCGCCCGGCCGCGACGAACGCCGCATCCGGCGCCGTAAGCGCCTCCAACCCTTCCGCCGCCGGTCGGTCCGGGGTGTCGATCAACGAGCTGCTGGCGAACGACGCCGACACCACCGATGCCGCGGCGTTTCGCCGGCTGCTGTCGCTGTGGGGAACCGCCATGACGGATGACCGGGATCCCTGCGGGCAGGCCCAGAAAGCCGGCTTAGCCTGCCTCGAGCAGCGCGGTTCCTGGGCCCAGGTGCGCACGCTCAATCGGCCGTCGATCTTGACGCTGCTGGACGATCGGGGGCAGCGGCATCGAGTCGTTCTCTCGGCCCTGGACGACGACTACGCGACGCTCGAGGTCGGGGACCACAGCCAGCGAGTGCCCCTCGGCGAGTTGTCGCGCGATTGGTTCGGCGATTTCACGCTGATATGGAAGCCGAAGACGCTGCGCACCCGCGAACTGTCGATGGGGATGCACGGCGACGAGGTGCGTTGGCTGCGCCGCAGCCTCAATGCGCTGCATGGCGCCGCATCGGATCCCACGCACAGCGACGTCTACGACGAGGAGCTCGCCATCGCCGTGCAGAACTTCCAGCGCGAGCACCGCTTGAACGTGGACGGGATCGCCGGGCTGCAGACTCAAGTCGTGCTCGATACTGCGCTGGCCGACCCGGGTTCTCCCATGTTGCACCACACCACACCGCACGGCTGAAACCCATGTCATTCATCCTCGACGCCCTGAAGAAATCGGAGATCGAACGCCAGCGCCAGACCATGCCGGGACTGGTCGAGTCCGGCGTTGCGCGGCCGCGGGCCAGGCTGCCCATCTGGGCAATCGCCCTCGCGGCGCTGCTGGGCGTCAATCTCCTGGTGCTGTTCGTGGTGCTGGCGCGCGGCTGGATGGCCGCCCCCGCCGCGCGGACGGCTGCCGTTGCCCGCGGCGCGGCGCCGCCGCCCGCATCGCAGACCGAACCCTTCAGTCCTCTCGATTCCGCGCCGGTGTACGCGCCGGAGATTCCCGTGGCCGGCAATTCGGTCGGCGCCTCGCCTCCGGCCGCCGGAGTGCGGCCGCCACGCGCCGAACGCCCGGTCGCCGACCACGGCGAGTCCGCCCGCACCGCCCGCCCGGACCCGGTGCTCGCCGAGGAGGCATCGAACCCGGACGACGGCGAGGTGGTGCCCTCCATCAGCGAGATCAGCCTGAGCGGCAATCAGGCGCTCCCGGATCTGCACTTGGACGTCCACGTGTATGCGACCAAGGCGTCCGACCGTTTCGTCTACATCAACATGCGCAAATACCGCGAAGGCGCGGTGCTGCAGGAAGGCCCCACCGTCGAACGCATCCGGCGCGACGGCGTGATATTGAATTATCAAGGCCTGCGGTTTCTGCTACCGCGCCAATGATCCTCTTGCCAGGCGCACCAGCGCATCGCCGGTCAGGCGGTAACTGACCCATGCGGGATTGGCCTTGGCGCCCAGCGACTCGTAGAAATCGCGCGCTGCCATGTTCCAGTCGAGAACCGCCCATTCGAATCGGCCGCAGCCGCGCTCCACCGCGAGGCGCGCAAGATGCGCGAGCAGCGCCTTGCCGATCGCCCGGCCGCGAAATGCCGGCCGCACGTAGAGATCCTCCAGATACAGGCCGCGCCTGCCGAGAAAGGTCGAAAAATTATGGAAATACAGGGCAAAGCCGGCGCAGCTTCCCTCCGATCGCGCAATCAGGGCCTCGGCCGCGGGACGCGGGCCGAACAGCGACTCCTTGAGGATGGCCTCGGTGGCGACCACGTGATCCTTCAGCTTCTCGAATTCCGCAAGCTCCGTGATGAGCGACAGAATGAGCGGAATGTCCGCCTCCCGCGCGGGGGCGATGTCAGGTTGGGTCATGGGGGTCCTCGTGGGCGGATCGAGGCCAGTTTACCGCGCGCGCGCCTGCGGCGTCCCGCCCGCGATCATGCGATGATTGGACCATGAGAAAAATCTTGACGCTGACGATGAGCGGGCTGGTCACGGTGCTGCCCCTGACCTTGACCGTGTACGTGATTTGGTGGCTCGTGAACACCGTCGAGGGTTGGCTGCGGCGCGCGTTGATCGCCGTGGGATTGGTGCGACCGGAACACTACTGGCCGGGCCTCGGCCTCATAACCGGATTTTTCCTCCTGCTTGCGGTCGGGAGCCTGGTCAACGCGTACGCGGGCCGGATCATTCTCAAGTACTGGGACGATTTCCTGGGACGAATCCCCCTCGTGAAAACCCTCTATGGCGGCTTTCGGGACGTGCTCAGCCTCCTGCCCTCCGGGAGCGGCGAGCGGCGCGATCTGCAGCGCGTCGTGCTCGCGCGCTTCGCTGACGTGCACGCCATCGGCTTCGTCACGCGCGAGGACGTACCCGCCGCATTCGAACCACACGGCGGCCGCGATTGGGTCACCGTTTATTTTCCGATGAGCTACGCTTTCGGCGGCTACACCCTCTACCTGCCGCGCGACCGCCTGCAGCCGCTCGACATTTCCGTCGAGGATGCCATGAGGCTCGCCATTACCGCGGGTCTCACCGCGGCCAACCGCGTGCACGATCCGTAGCCGGCCGCCGACGAATTCCAGCATGGTCAAACGATGCGTCATAGGGCTCGTCATGCTGCTTGCAGCCGGCGGCACGGCGGCCAGGACCGATGAGGACAACTACGCCCTCTGGCGCGCCGATGCCGCGCGCGCGCTCGGCGCGCGCAACGATTCGGCGTCGCTCGCCACGGCGGCGGCTCTGACCTACGCCTCCTCGGCCGGCCGATCCAAGGCGGACTCCGCCAAGGCCGCGGCCGCGGCGTTCGAGCTCGCGGGCAAGGCCGGCGACCTCGCTCCCGACAATCGCGCCATCAGCTGGCTGCGCCTGCATCTGTGTGCGATCGCCGCCGCCTGCGACGTCCGCGATCCCGCGACGACCATGCGCTGGGTCGATGCCGACAACGCGGCCGCGTGGCTTCCGACGCTGACCGCGGCCCTGAAGGACAAGGACAACCTGCAGATCGAACGCGTCCTCAACGACATGGCCCAGGGCTCGCGTTTCGACCTGTACGTCAATCGGGCCACGGCCATGATGTTCGATGCACTGAAGCGCGCGCGCGCGGCGCTGCCGCCCAAGTACGCGGCATCGGATCTGTCGCGCCTGACCGAGGCGCTGGGACTCGCCGATTCGGCCTTCAAGCCGTCATTTTCCCCGCTCATCAACGCCTGCCGGGATTCGGCGCTGGCCGCGGGACGGCGTGAATCCTGCCTCCGGCTGTCGAGGACCATGCAGCGGGCGGACGCCGTCATGACGCAGCTCGTGGGTTTCGCCATCGAGCGGCATTTGACCGCCGCAGATCCCAGGGAACAGCGCGCGATTTCCGACCGCCGCAGGCTCCTGGAATGGCGCGCCTCGTCGGCCAACGTATCGGATACCCCGCTGCTGCCGTGGTTGCGCAATGCGCGTGCCCGCGCCCGTCTCGACGAAATTCGCGCCATGCCGCGCGAGGAAGACGTCTGCATCGCGCTGCTGCGCAAGTACGGGATGCCGCTCGAACCCCCGGACGAGCGCCGCTGACCGTTTGATCCGCGGCGTGGGTTCACCCGCGGTTCAGGGCGCCGGCCGGTCGTGCGCCCGAAACCAGGCGAGAACGTACGCCACCTTGTCGATCAGGAGACTGGGGCGCGCCGAAATGTCGTGCGAGGCGTTCGGCACCCGCACCAGCGCCGTGTCGATCTTGCGCAGCTTGAGTGCCTCGTAGAACTGTTCCGCTTCCGTCGAGGGGGTCCGGTAATCCACCTCTCCGGTCATGAGCATCGTCGGGGTGTGAACGTTGCCCGCGTAGGCGAGCGGCGAGCGCTTCCAATAGGCCTGGCTGTCGTCCCACGGAAGCGCGTCGAACCAGTACCGGTGAAAATAGCTGGTCATGTCCGCCGTGAGCACGAAGCTCGCCCAGTTGATCACGGGCTTGACGACGACGGCCGCACGGAAGCGGTCGGTGTGGCCCACGATCCAGGCGGTCAGCACGCCGCCGCCGCTGCCGCCGGTGACGAACAGACGATCCGGGTCCACGAAACCGCGGCCCGCCAGCTCGTCCACCCCCGACATCAGGTCGTCGAAATCCTTGCCGGGATAGGCGTGGTGGATCAGGTCCGCGAAGCCCTCGCCGTAGCCGGTGCTTCCGCGCGGGTTCAGATACAGCACCACGTAGCCGGCGGCCGCATAGAGCTGCAGCTCCGCGGCGAAACTCGGACCGTAGCTCGCGAACGGGCCGCCGTGAATTTCGAGGATGAGGGGGTACTTGCGCTGCGGGTCGAAACCGGGGGGCTTGATGATCCAGCCCTGCAGCGCTCGGCCGTCTGCCGACGACTTGACGGCGATCTCCTCGACGCGGCCGAGGTCGCGCTGCGCGAGCGACGGCTCGCTCGGCGCGACGACGGTGGCCAGATCGCGCTCCGACGTGCCCGTGGCAAGCGCCGGCGGCGCCGAGGGGGCAGACCGGGTGTAGGCAAAACGCCCGCTGCCGGCCATGGAGAACGAGCCGCCGGTGTACGGACGCGTGACGTCGCTCCCACCCACGCCGGAAGCGAGTACCCGGATGTTGCCTTGAAGATCGACGCTGGCGAGGACGCCGGCGCCGTGGTCGGTGTATTCGAACACGATCCTCTTGCCGTCGCCGGTCCAGTGCGGGGATTCGGCATCGCGATCGAGCGCAGGCGTCAGCGAACGCGGGTGGCCGCCGTCGCTGTCCATCACGTACAGCTGCGTCGCCTGATACCCGAGGCGCTTGTCGTCGAAGCCGAGGTAGGCGATGTGCTTGCCGTCCGGGGACGGCGCCGGGCTCTGGTCCGGCCCGCGTCGGTCGGTCAGCGCATGGAGCGATCCGTCCCCGAGGTCCACGCGGTAGATTTCGCTGTCGATGGGTTCGAAGTCGGAATCGGCCCGCCGGTTCGAAGAGAACAGCACGCCCTTGCCGTCCGGCATGAAGGCCGGGGGCCCTTCGGCGTCGAAGTCCCCGTGGGTGAGCTGGCGCGCCGCGCCGCCGTCCGCCGGAATCACGAAGAGCTGGCTGAAGCTGTTGGGCAGATAACCCTCGCCGTCGATGCGGAAGACCATGCGGTCGATCAGCTTCGGCGGGTCCGCCCATTTGGCCCCCTTGGGCGGTTCCGTGAGGTCTACCTTCAGGCCCTTGTGGTCCGCCGGCGCCGGCATCGTGAACGCCAGCCACCGGCCGTCCGGCGACCATGCAAGACTCGTCGGCGACTCCATGAAATGACTGATGGACGCGGTGACCTCATCGCGCGTCCAGTACACGTAGAGTTGCTTCGAGCCGTCCTCGCCGCCGGCGACATAGGCGATTCGGCTGCTGTCGGGCGACCAGCGCGGCTGTGAGCCGTCATCCGCCCGCGGTATCGGCCGGGAATGCCGGCCGTCGGCATCGATCAGCCAGATTTCGCCTCGAGGCCGGTCCGTCCTGATGTCCATGCGCATGCGCACGTAGGCAATCGTGCGGCCATCCGGCGAGACCTGCGGGTCCGCCACCCATTGAAGATCGAATACGTCCTCCGCCCTGAACACCGGCTTGACGGCGTCGGCGCGCGCGTCCTGCAGGCCGGTGAGCCACCACGCCGCCAGGACCAGCGCGGCGGCTCGCTTCGCGGCGCCCGCGGCCGCGCGCCAGCAATACCTCTGATGCTCGTCCACCATGCCGACCGCCTGCATGAAGGCGTGGCAGATGGTCGTCCCCACGAAACGAAAGCCACGTCTCTTCAGTTCCCGGCTCATGGCGTCGCTCTGCGGCGTCGATTGGGCGATATCGGTCGAGTGCAGCGGCCGCCGCTTCTGCACCTCGCCGTCCGTGAACTGCCAGAGGAAGGCGGAAAATTCGCCCTTCGCCCGGCAGACCTCGAGGTAACTCCTCGCATTCCCGACAAAGGCGTCGATCTTCAGCCGGTTTCTGACGATGCCGGCATCCCGCATCAGGCTGTTCCGCTTGCGCGTGCCGTAGGCGGCCATCAGCGCCGGATCGAATCCGTCGAATGCCTTCCGGTAGCTGTCCCGCTTGCGCAGGACGGTGAGCCAGGACAGGCCCGCCTGGGCGCCTTCCAGGCACAACATCTCGAAGAGCCGCCGGTCATCGTGCACCGGCACGCCCCATTCGTCGTCGTGGTAGGCGACATACAGGGGGTCCGTCGTGCACCAAGCGCAGCGCTTCTTGCCGTCGGGGTGGCGCCGGGCCGTACCCTCGGCTTCGGCGGACATCAGCGGTGCTTGGACGGCGCGGCGCGGCCGTGGGGTTTGGCCGCGACTACTTCGATCTCCACCAGGGCACCGGGAGCCACCAATGCGGCCACCTGCACGGCGCTGCGGGCCGGCTTGTTCGGCTGTTCCGCCGTGCCGAAGAACTTCGTGTAGCCCGCCATCAATCCTGCGAAGTCGAGGGTGTTGCCCTTGGTGGGGTCCGCCACCATGAAGACCGTCATTTTCACGACGTCCCCCATGGATAGCCCAAGCTTTTCCAGCGTGCCCTTGATCGACGTGAGCGCACTCGTCGCCTGGGTCTCCATGTCGCCATAAGCTTCGACGCTGCCTTTGGGCGCATCGTGCTTGATCACGGACGGCAGGGCCCCGCTCACGAAGACGGTATCGAATCCGGAGGGGACGGTTACCGCGGCGGAAATCGGAAACGGGTTGCCGTCGGGGAGCGGGGTGCGCTGCACCTCGGGGGCGGCCGCCGCGAGCGCGGCGCCGGATAACAGTACGGCGGAGGCGAGCGTCGAAACTCGCCGGGGCTTCGGTGCGGACATGAATACTCCCTTGCTCAGACCATCGAGCGCGCAGTCTGGCGCTCTTTGTAAACCAGCTCGATTCGGGCCGCGCCCCTCGATCGCCTCTCGGTGCTGCGAATCCCATGCATCAATTTGAGCACCACGGGTCTGTTGATGTCGCTGACCGAGAGCGGCTTGGGCTCCACACCCAGATGCAGCACGACGACGCGCTCGAGAGCGGGGCGAACGAACACGGCCACGCCCACCGGCCGCCCGCGATCGTTCACCGCGAACAGCGTCTGGACCCCCGCGATGTCGCCGACGCGGATGCGCAGGGCGCCGTCGTGCTCGTAGATCTCGGGGACGCCGTAGGTCTCGATCGATTGCTGGATGCCCAGCCTGACGCGGTGTTGATTGACGTTGAAAAAGAGCAACTGCTCCAAGGCGGCACGCTGTTCGAGGCCCAGCTGGGACGTGATGAGGATTGGTTCGCTCAAGGCCCTACCCCGCTTTTTTTGATGTCATTCGGGCGACCGACCAGCCGCTTCAGGGCGGTTTGATGCACTGCGATAGAAATTTTATGTCACACGAGACGCCGTATCCTATAGCGTCGCTGCTGGAATGACACTAGCCTGAAAGCGGGATGTGAGGATTGCTGCAACGCGGTGAGCCAAATTAAATGCCATTCTGTGCGAAGGCTACGGTAGGCGACGAACATTGTTGAATTCCGAAGATGATCCGCAAGCACAGGATTCGCCGAATTTCGATATGGCGAGCGACATCGTGGAGCTGGTGGTCTTCACCACCGACCAGGTGTTCATGCAAACCCTGCGCGATGCCGTCGGCGGCTCCCGCCGCCTGTGGCACGTGCCGTCGGCGGACAAGATCAGCGACCTGCTGCTGGCGGGGCAGGTCGGTATCCTGGTGCTCGATGTCCAATCGCACGCCGATGCCGCCGGCTCTTTCGTGGCGCAGATCAAGGATCAGTTTCCCGACCTCGTGGTCGTGGTCGCCGGCAATCGTGAGGCGGAAACCTCTCTCGCGAAGCTGATCAGCGACGGCAGCGTGTACCGGTTCATCCACAAGCCCATGTCTCCGGGCCGCGCCCGCTTGTTTGCCGATGCGGCGGTCAGGAAATTCGAGGGACGGCGCAAGATCGTGCGTCCGCCGCCGCCGGCGCGGGCTGCGGGGCGCAGCGCCGGGCATCGCCGCGTCGCCGTTTCGTTCGCATTGGGTGCCGCCGTGGTGGCGGCCGGCTGGATCGCGATGCGAATGCTCCGGCACGACAAGAGCCCCACCCCCGCGCCCCTTGCCAAGACCGCAGGTGCTCCCGCGATGCACGAGCCCACGGCGCCCGGCACTCCGGCCGATCAGCGCGAGGAGCTCTTGGCGCGAGCTGAGACCGCGCTGCTGGGGAATCGGTTGGACGAAGCGGCGACCTCGATCGACGCGGCCCGCGCCGCCGGCGTCGAAAGCGGACGGATCTCGTTTCTGACGGCGCAGCTCGCGGCGTTGCGCGAACGGCAAACCCGCGCATCGGCCGCGGCACGCACGAGAGGCGATTCTCGCACGGCGGGCGCGGGTACGGCCGCGGCCGGGGCCGGGGCCGGGGCCGAAGCCGCTGCGGGGGTCGCGGCCGCGACCGGTGTCGGGAACGGCGAGGAGCGCCTGAAGCAGACCCTCCGTCTCGCCGCGCAGCGCATCGAGGCCGGCCAGTTGATCGGCCCCGCCGGGGACAACGCCCGACTCTACGTGGGCGAGGCCATGGCCGCGGATCCCGGTGGGAACGCCACTCACGCCGCGAAGGAGACGCTGGCCAAGGCCTTGCTGGTGCAATTCCACGAGGCCATCGACCGTGGAGATTTGGCGTTGGCCGGCAACCTGTTGGATGCGGCGGGCGGAATCGCCGCGACAGAAACTGTGGACGACGCTCGCCGCCAGCTGAACTCAGCGCGGCAGCAGGCCGACGCCTCCTCGGCTGGCACGGCGTCCGCGTCCGCCGATACCGATACCGATGCCGCCAGTGCCACCAGTGCCGCCAGTGCCGCCGGTGCCGCCAGTGCCGCCGGTGCCGCCAGTGCCGCCAGTGCCGCCAGTGCCACGCTAATGGCTGCCGGGGAACAGCCCACGGCTGCCAGCATCATGGATGCCGGCGCGCTCACCCTCGTGAGAACCATCAAGCCGGTCTATCCGACCAACGCGGAAACCGGCAAGGTGGAAGGCTGGGTGGAACTCGAGTTCACCGTCACCGAGCGCGGCGAAGTGCGGGACATCAAAGTGGATGCGGCCAACCCACCCGGCGTGTTCGACCGCGCGGCCGTGGGCGCACTGTCTCACTGGCGCTACCGGCCCGTGCTGCGGGGAGGCCAGCCCGTCGTGCAGCGCGCGCGCATCCGGCTGCGCTTCTCGCTGGCCGGCTGATCCCGCCCGCCGCCTGACCCTCGAGGCGCCTCACGCCGCGGAGCTTCTCGCGAGGGACACGGTCTTCACCGATTCCTGGGTGAGCGCGCCGATCTCGGCGCCAATCCGCAGGTCATCCACCGCGCCAAAAGCGTGCTTGCGTATCAGACCCTGCCGGTCGATCAAGATGAGGCTGGGCGTGCCCCTCATCTTGTACCGCTCCATCGTCTGTGGAATGGGGCTGCCGACGCTCGGTTGATCGAGCGCGATGGGAAACTTCAAGCGGTACTCCTGGATGAACGCCTTGACGAGCGCCGGGGTGATGGCATCGTGGTGCTCGAACGTCGCGTGCAGTCCGATGACCGTGACGTCGCCCGGCTCGAAGGTTTCGAAAATGCGCAGCGCCTGCGGGATGCCGTGGGCGAGCGACTTCGGGCACAACGCCTGGAATGCCACGAGTACCACGACCCGGTCGCGCAGGCCGGACAGCAGCACGGGCCGGTCCGAGTTGAGCCACGCCTGCACCTGCAGCTCGGGCGCCAAGGAGAGTGATTTCGTCATATCTGCCCGCAGCTCTCGCGCGTTGGCCGGGTGAGAGCCGTATTCCTTGAAGTGATGAACTTGGGTTGGGGGAATCCCTTAATGTGTACTCGAACCCCGCGGAAATTTCAATAGTCGAATGCGCGATAGCTAATCCTTCCAGAATCGACAATCATGGAGACGGGGCAAGCGGGAGCCGCGACGAGCACTCCCCCCGCGTGCCCCGCTACGAGGAGTCGGCCGATGCAAAAGCTCGATATCAATGGCAAGATCGTCGCGGTGGATGCGGTGCCCGACATGCCGCTGCTATGGGTGCTGCGGGACGTGCTGGACATGACCGGCACCAAGTTTGGCTGCGGTGCGGCCTTGTGCGGAGCCTGTACGGTTCATGTGGACGGGGCCGCGACGCGTTCCTGCGTATTGCCGGTATCGGGCGCGATTGGCCGCAAGATCGTCACCATCGAAGGCGTGAGCGCCACCCGGACCGGTCGTGCGGTGCAGGCCGCATGGATCGCCGCCGACGTGCCCCAGTGCGGCTACTGTCAATCCGGGCAAATCATGTCGGCGGCATCGCTCCTGGCCAAGATCAAGGCGCCGACCGACACGGACATCGACCGCGCCATGAGCGGCAACATCTGCCGCTGCGGCGCCTACAACCGGATCCGGTCGGCCATTCACCAGGCCGCCGCGAGCATCGGGGCGGTACATGAGTGATTCCCTCGCATCGCGCCGCGACTTCCTGCGTTCCGCCGCCGGCGCTGGCGGCGGATTGATTCTGGGCCTGGCGCTTCCGCGGGCGAATCGCCTGAGCGCGGCTGCGCCCAACGTTGATGCCGCCGCTGCGTCGGGCGGCGCGGCGGTCAATGCCTTCGTCAAGATCTCGAGGGACGACCGCGTGACGTTGATCATGCCCAAATCCGAGATGGGGCAGGGGGTCTATACCGGCCTGTCGCAGTTGCTGGCGGAAGAACTCGGTTGCGATCTGGCCGCCGTGCGCATCGAAACGGCGCCGGTTGCGCCCGCCTACAATCACCCGGTGTTTCCGATGCAATTCACGGGCGGCAGCATGAGCATTTCCTCCTGCTGGACCAGCATGCGCATGGCCGGGGCCGCGGCGCGCATGATGCTGCTTCGGGCCGCGGCCGACCGGTGGCAGATAGCGGCCGATGCGTGCTGGGTGGAGCACGGCGCGGTCCATGGTCCCGGCGGCCGCAAGGCGACTTTCGGCGGATTGGCGGACGCGGCCGGCAACCTTTCCCCGCCGGACCCGGCCACCGTGACGCTGAAGCCCCGCGACCAATTCACGGTGATCGGCAAACCCGTCAAGCGCATCGAAGCCGCCGAGAAGGTCGATGGCAGCGGCATCTTCGGTCTCGACGTGCGGCTGCCCGGCATGCTGCGCGCCGTGTTGATGAGGCCGCCTGCGCTGGGCAGCCTGCCGGTGCGCATCGACGACAAGGCGGCGCGCGCCGTGCCCGGCGTGGTCGACGTCAAGGTGATCCAGGCGGGGGTCGCCGTGGTCGCGCGCAACACGCACGCGGCCCGCCTGGGCCGCGACGCCCTGAAGATCGACTGGCAGGCGGCGCCGGACGCGGTTCTGGATACGGAGCAGCTGCGGGCCGACTATCGCCGGCGGTCGTTGACCGACGCCGCGCTGGTGGCCCGCAACGACGGGGATGCCGCGGCGAAGCTGCGCGGCGGCGGCGCCACGAACCTCGAAGCCTTTTATGAAGTTCCGTATCTCTCGCATGCGCCGATGGAGCCCATGAACTGCGTGGCGGACCTGCGCGCGGATCGCTGCGACGTGTGGACCGGCACCCAGATGCAATCCGTGGACCGCGCGGCGGCCGCGGAGGTCGCCGGTCTCGCTCCCGAACAGGTGTTCATCCACACCACTCTGCTGGGCGGAGGCTTCGGACGGCGGGCGAATCCGGGCAGTGATTTCGTGCGCGAGGCGGTGGAGCTGTCGAAGGCGATCAAGGCGCCGGTCCAGGTCGTCTGGACCCGGGAGGACGACATGCATGGCGGCTGGTACCGCCCGCTATGGCTCAACCGGCTGCGCGCGGCACTGGGCGCGGATGGCAGGCCGGTGGCCTGGCATCACACGTTGGTCGGCCAATCCATCATGGCCGGAACCCCGATGCAGGCCATGATCAAGGACGGCATCGATCCGGCCTCGGTCGAGGGGGCCGCCGACCTGCCGTATGCCATACCGAACGTGCGGGTCGATCTGCATACCACCTCGGCTCCGGTCCGGGTTCAGTGGTGGCGTTCCGTGGGACATTCCAATACGGCCTTCGCCGTGGAAAGTTTCATCGACGAATGCGCCTTCGCGGCGTCGCTCGATCCGCTCGACTACCGTCGTTCGCTGCTGGGGGAGGCGCAGAAAAGACGGCGCGCCGTCCTCGAGACGCTGGCCGAAAAGGCCGGCTGGGGCCGTCCGCTGCCGGCGGGCCGCGCGCGCGGTATGGCGATTCACGAGTCGTTCGGCAGCGTGGTCGGCGAGGCCGCGGAGGTGTCCATGGAAGGGGGCCTGCCGCGAGTCCATCGAGTGGTGGCGGTGATCGACTGCGGGTTCGCCGTCAATCCGCAGATGATCGAAGCGCAGCTCGAGAGCGCCATCAACTATGGGTTGTCCGCGGCCCTCTACGGAGAGATCACCTTCGCCGAAGGCAAGCCCCAGCAGGCGAATTTCGACACCTACCCGGTGATCCGCATGAGCGAGGCGCCCGACGTCGAAGCCCACATCATGCCGAGCACCGAGGCGCCCTCCGGCGTCGGCGAGCCCGGGTTGCCGCCGATCGCGCCCGCGGTATGCAATGCGATCTTCGCGCTCACTCAAACGCGGGCACGGCGTCTGCCGCTGATCCGCGCAGGCCGATTCACCGCCTGAGGCGCTCTTGAGCCGACGCGCGCGTTTCCCGGGGTGACGAAGGTCCCGCGGTTCGCGGGGCCGAAGCGGCTGCGCTACTTTTCAGCGCCCACGGCGACCAGATGGTCGCGCTCGCGCTGCTTGCGCAAGGCGATTTCCTCTCGGTCCACCACGATCTCGCGCGGCGCCTTGATCCCGATGCGCACCTGGCCTCCGTGCACGGAAAGCACCGAGATTTCAATTTCATCGCCGATCCGCACCGATTCGCCGGATCGCCTGGTCAGTATCAGCATGGTTGCAATATTCGCCTGTGAAGCCCTCGGAAACTTTAAACTCCGGGGCGCCTGTGCGATACGGGCGTTGTTGTGCTTCGAATGTAGGACGACGACCCAGAGGATTCCGAGTCACTCAGGAAATACCTTCAATCCGCCGGGAAACCCCGATCAGGCGGGCCCGGCGCCCTCGACCGGGCTGGATTCGGCGATCTGGGCGGGCACTTCCCAGGTGCTGACCGTGGCCTCGTAGATGGCGAGCTCGGCCAGGAGTTCGCGCAGCGGCTGCGACTTGCCCATCGCAAATCCCTGGCCATAATCGACCCCGAGATCGGCCATCCTGGCGCGCAGGTTGTCGGTTTCGACGTACTCGGCGATGGTGATCATGCACATCACCTTCGCGAGCTGGGCGATCGCCTTGATCATCGACTCCGAGCGCGTGTTGGTGAGCGCGTCGCGCACGAAGCTGCCGTCGATTTTCAGGTAGTTGACGGACAGGTCCTTCAGATAGGCGAGCGAGCTCACCCCGGTGCCGAAGTCGTCCAGCGCGAACTGGCACCCAAGATCCTGCAGCGTGCGGATGAACTCCTGCGCCTTGGTGAGGTTGCCGATGGTCGCGGTTTCGGTCAATTCGAAGCACAGGATGCTGGGCGAGAGCCGCGATTTTTGGATCTCGTCGATGACGAACGGCAGGAAGGACTCGTCCTGCAGCGACTGTCCGGACAGGTTGATGGCGAACCGGGCAAAATCGGCGCCCACCGAGGCGCTGTGCTCGCCGAGCAGCATGCACGCGTGTCTGACGACCCAGCGGTCGATGGCCGGCATCAATTGATAACGGTCGGCGGCCGACAGGAACTTCATCGGGGGAATGACTTCACCTCGGTCGCCGAGCATGCGAATCAGCAATTCGAAGCGGGGCCGGCCGTAGCTGCCGCGCAGCGGCAGAATGGGCTGGGCGTCCAGCCGGAACTTGCCCTGATCCAGCGCGTCGCGCAGCTGCCCGATCACCATGATGTCGGTGTGGCGCCGGATGATGCTCTGGTCCGAATCCTGGAATACCTCCACGCGGTTTCGGCCGCGATCCTTCGCCGCCTTGCAGGCGATCTCGGCCGTCGCCAGCGCGTGTGCCAAAGCGTTGTCCGCCCTGCCGATCGGCGCGACGCCGATGGACGCGGAGACCTCGAAGGAGCCCTGCCCGGCCCGCGGCACGATGGCCGCGATCGAGGCGCGAATCTCTTCCGCGGTCTTCGCCGCCGCCTCCATCGAAGTGTTCGGAACCAGCGCAGCCAGCCGGTCGCCCGAGATCCGGGCCGACAGGGACTCGCGCGGCAGCGTTCGCGCCAGGCAATCGGCCACACTGACGATCACGTCGTCGCCCACGTGCATGCCGAATGTTTCGTTGATGACGTGCAGCCGATCGATGTCGAGGTAGAGGATGCAGTGAAGCTGCGCCGGCGCCGGCGTCGGCATCGGCGTCGCCAGCAGGGCGCCGACCTGGCGCTCGAAGGCATGCCGCGTCATCAACCCGGTGCTCGAATCGTACTGCGCCTGAATGATGATGGTCGCTTTCTTCGCCAGCAGCTCGGCGATGCGGGTCTGGTGCGCGTCGAAATCATCCGCGCTGGGCGGATTGAACAGCGCCAGGACTCCCATCACCCGCTCCGACGGATGCCGGACGGGGCACGCGAGAATCTTGTAGGGCGCGGCCGCGTGGCTGGCGACCTTGGAGATGCGGTTGACGACGATGGTGCGCTGCTGAAGCTGCATCCAGGCCATCAGGTGTTGTTGCGCGCGGCTCAAGGAGTCCGGCGCCATGGGCTGCCCGCTCCGCGTCAGCGTCATCGAGATGTTCTTGTCCGGCACCCAGAGGGCCGCGAGCGCGCAGCGCATGTGCTCGAGACCGGTTTTCAGGATCAGATCGAACTCGTCGGCGTCGCTGTCGGTGGCGCTCTGTTGCGAGGACATCTGCAGCAGCAGCGACAGGTCCCGCTCCCGTCCGCCGAGCGCCTGCTCCTGGGATCCCAGGCGGGCCCTCAGCGACATCTCGCGCTGCATGCATTCCAGGACCGGCGTGACCATCTGCCGCACGTATTTCAGCGACCGGGCCTCGTTCTGGCTGCTGGACAGGCCCACGAGCAGACTGACGACGCCGAGCAGTTCGCTGCCCTGCGCGCGCAATGCGAACGAATACACCGTGCTGTCGGCATCCGGGGTCCGCACGATGCCGGGAAACAGCTCGGTGTCCCCGAGGGCGTTCGAGATGGCATCGTTGACGATCTGCGGATGCTCCGCCAGGTTCGCGTCGTCCGAGGCCCAGACGAGGTTGGAGAACCCGTCGTGCACCACGATGCCGCGAAGCGTCGGCATGAGCATGCGCAGGAGCCGTCCGTACGGGTCGAACGAGGCGTCCGTCGAAACGGGTGTTTCGCTCTCGCTGAGTTTGCTTTCGAGCGCTACGGCCATCCTGGAGATTCGCGTGGGAAATATGTGATGCGCGCAATGTGCGGGAAACGCGGCCTGCCCTCCTTGACGAGCGTCGCAAAACGCGATGACGAGCCCCCCGAACGCGGCCCTGGATGCGGGGCCGCCCGCACGCCTTGACAATAATCGGGCCTTAACGTGACCTAGGGCACGGTCGGACCGGCCTTCGGCGCGGCCGCGGAGCGCGCGCGCCGCGCGAACAGCCCCAGCAGGAACCGGCCGCCGGGCAGGCGCATCAGCCGGAATATCCTCTTCCAGAACCGCCGGGCCGCGGCATCGAACCCTGCCAGCGGCAATGTCTCATAGAGGCCCTTCGCCGGTTCGTGAATGACGGCGCTGTCGACCGTCAGGAGCCGGGCGCGGCCGCCGGCGCCCGAGGTGAGCCGCACGGCGTCGGCGCGCCACTCGATGTCCAAGGCGTCGAGGCGCGGGTCCCTCAGCCAATCGGGGGCGTCCGCGGGCGCGCCTCGCAATAGAATTTCCGCGCCCGGCGCCAGTGCGCTCAATTGCCATGCGCCGCTCCCCAGACTCGTCGCCTTGAAGGGTCCGGCAATGCTTCTTCGCATCATGGCGTGTCCTTGGGATTTCGAGATCATGCGGCCATTCTAAGGCCTCCAGGCCGCCGCTCGATCGAATCACGTGTGCTAACGTAATGCGCATGCGAAGAGAATGCGCCGGCGCCGCGGCCCTCATGCTGGCCCTCCATGCCCTGCCGGCCCGCGCGGTCACGCCCGGCGCGCCGGCGCCCGTCGCGCAGACCATCGCGGCCGCACGTCTGCCGGCCGGCAGCGTGAGCTTCGCCATCCTGGACGTGGATAGCGGGCGCTTGGTCGCCGGCCAAAACGTCGACACCCCGCGAAGCCCGGCCTCGACGATCAAGGTGGTGACCACCTACGCGAGCCTGGATCTGCTGGGACCGGCCTATGTCTGGCACACCCGGGCCGCGGTGCGGGGCGACGTCCGCAACGGCGTGCTGGAAGGCGACCTGGTGCTGCAGGGGGGCGGGGACCCCTACATGACCCTGGAACGGTGGTGGAGCTTCGTGCGCGCGGTGCGCGATGCCGGCATCACCGTCATCCATGGGGACATCGTCGTGGACGACACCGCCTTTGCACTGCCGGCGGAAGATCCAGCGGCCTTCGACGGGCGCCCGAACCGCTCTTACAACGTGGTGCCGGACGCGTTGATGGTCAATTTTCAGACGGTCGGGTTCAAGGTCGTGCCCAACGAGAGCGCACACCGGGTCGACATCGTGACGTCGCCCGCGCCGGTCAATCTCACGGTCGAGAATCACATTTCCCTGGCGTCCGGCCGCTGTACGGCCGCGGCCAACCGCGTGACCTTCGATGTCGTGTCCGAACGCTGGGACCGCGTTGCATTCTCAGGCGTCTTGAGTCCAACCTGCGCGCAGCGCGAGTTTTCGCGCGTGCTGTTGCGGCCCGCCGACTACGCCTATGGCACATTCGTGGCTCTGTGGCGCGAAATGGGCGGGGAGTTCGACGGCTCGCTGCGCATCGGACCGACGCCCGCCGGTGCGCGCACCGTGCTGAGTTTCGACTCGCTGACTCTCGGCGAGATCATCCGGCTCACCAATAAATTCAGCAACAATCTCATGGCCCGGCATCTCCTGCTCACCCTGGGCGAGGAGCGCTACGGCCTGCCCGCGACGCCCGACAAGGGCGCGGCGGCGCTGATCGAATGGGGAGCGAAGCAGGGGATCGCGCTGGACGGCATCGACATCGACAACGGGTCGGGACTGTCGCGCGTCACGCACATTTCGGTGATGCAGATGGCGCAGGTGCTTAGGTTGGCCTACCGCAGCCGCTTCGCCCCGGAGTTCATGGCCTCGCTCCCGCTCGCGGGGCTCGACGGCACCTTGCGCAGGCGCATGAAGAACGTCGATGCGGGATCGGTGCGATTGAAGACCGGCCACATCGACGGCGTCAGCGGCGTGGCGGGCTACGTGACCACGCCGGCCGGAAAGACCCTCGTCCTGGTGTCCTTGGTCAACGACGCGCGGGCGGACTTCGGCGCGGCCGAGCCCGTTCACGCCGCGCTGGTGGAGTGGATTCAGGCCACGCTTTAGCCGGTCAGGGGGAGGCGCGCTCCAAATCCCACAACAGCGCAGTCACGTCCTTTTTGAGCCAAATGCCGAAGCCGAGATAATGGAAATGCCGCCGCAGCCGGCGGCGGTACCAGTCGCCGGGGCGCAGGTGCACGGCCGGATCGGTGCGCGAACGGTCGCAGTTGTCGCGCCAGTCCTCGCGGGTCAGCGCGGAGACGTACAGGGCCGAACGCGTGAGGCGCGCGAGATTCACGATGGCACGACCCGAGTCCCGGTCGTCCAGGTACTGCAGCACGTCGTAGCAGACCACGAGATCGCTCGGCCGCTTCGGCGCATGATCGACCACGGATCCTTGCGTCCACCCGAATCGGGCGCACACGTAGTCGCTCGCATCGAGACCCTCGTAACGCGCCCGCGGCAGGAACTCGGCGAACGGCCCGCGCAGCAGCCCGATTCCGCAACCCGCGTCGAGGATGCGCCGAACCGGTATTTGCGCCTGCGCCAGGATGGCCACGATCAGCCGCGCCCGCGTGCGCATTTCCGCCGCGCTGATGACGCGCGTGGCCGGCTGCAAATAGAACCGTCGAAAGTACGCGGAGCCGAAACGCTTGGGCTTGGGCACGAACCGGTGTCCTTGTTATTGGACTTGGGATTTCTCGTGCTGAATCCAGCTGTTGGTCCGCGCGTCCAGCAGGTCGAGGGGAAGTACGCCGCCGTTCAGCATCTCGTCGTGGAAGCGCCGGATGTCGAAACGGGTTCCCAAGGCCTCTTGAGCGCGGTCGCGCAGCTCTCGGAATTTCATTTGCCCGAGCTTGTACGACAGAGCCTGAGCCGGCCAGGCGATGTATCGATCGGTTTCCGCCTGAATGGTGGGCTCATCCACCGCTCCCGACCGGCGGAAGAATTCGACAACCTGATCGCGAGTCCAGCCCTTGGAATGAATGCCGGTATCGACCACCAGTCTCACCGCGCGGAACAGCTCGCTGGAGAGGCGGCCGTAGTCGCTCACGGGATCCTGGTAGAAGCCGACCTCCTTGCCGAGCTGCTCGGCATAGAGCGCCCAACCCTCGATGTACCCGGAATTCCCCACGTGCTGACGAAACCTGGGCAGGCCCGTCATCTGCTGCGCCACGGAGCGCTGCATGTGATGCCCGGGGATGCCTTCGTGATAAGCGGTGGCTTCGTCGTCGATGAGCGAGCGCTGCTCGAAGTTCGAAGTGGCGACGACCACGCGGCCCGGTCGCTGGCCGTCGGGCGTGCCCGTTTGATAGTGGGTCGCCATCGCCGCCTGGAAGTCCGGAATGGCTTCCACCGTCACCGGTGAGCCGGGTATGTAGCCGAACAAATCGGGCAGCTTGGGCTGCATCTGCGCGATGTACTTCCGAAAGTCGTCGATGATCTGCTCCGCCGAGGTGGGCCGGTACTTGGGATTCGTCCGCAGCGATTCGCGAAAGGACTGAAGATCGGCAAAGCCCTGGCTGCGGGCGATGGTGAGCATGTCGCCTTCGATGCGCCGGATCTCGGAGAGCCCGATCTGGTGGATCTGCTCCGGGCTGAGCGTGCTCACGGTGGTCCGACTGCGGATGTTGTTGAGATATCGGGCCTCCCCGCCCGGCAGGGAGGTGACGGCCAGCACGGTGCGGCCGTGCGGCGCGTACTCGGCGGCCATGAAGCCGCCGAAGCTCCGGTAGGCCGGCAGCACCTCATCCTTGACCGCCGCGCTGATGGCCCGAGTCAGGCGCTCCTGCTCCTGCGGCGGGATGGACTTGGGGTATTGGAGCGTGGGCCGCAGGAAAGGGTCGGCCTCGACCACCCCGTCGCACTGCGCCGGCACCTTCTCGAGCAGGAATCGCACCGGCATGAGATGGTCCTTCATACCGGCCCGCAGCACCTCCTCGGTCTCGGCGAAAACCCGCGGGATCTGGTGCAGCCGGGCGATGTAGTCCTCGTAATGCCTCACCGAATCGAGCGGCACCGACAGCGGCAGATCGGCAAGGCCTACGTGCGGGCCCTGCATCTGGGTCACCGGCATCTCGAACTCCTTGAAGGCGTAGTTGTCGATGCTCTGCTGCAGCGTGCGCAGCATGACTTCATGGGACATCGAGTCCTGTTCGGGAAAACCCTCGGTCGGAATGGCCTTCAGGCGCGCGACGAACGCCTCGTCGCGCGCGTGCTCCGCGGCCAGCGCGGCGAGCGAACGCTCGTCCAGGCGGTCGTTGTATCGGTAGTCGCCATACGCAGTCGCCCGTTCGGGATGGGACTTGAGATCGGCCTCGTACTCCTCCTCGAAAAGTGCGTTCTGCGCCGCCAGACGCTCCTCGACGGACGCGCCGCGGGTCCCGGCCGGCGCGCAGGCCGCGAGGCAGCAACAAAGCGTCATCAAGCCGGCTTCGACCGCGGATTTGATCATCTGATTCAATGTCGTTGACCTTCTTGTTGAGGCGGAGGCATTCCCACGGCGAGCGTCGCGCCGGCGAGGCGCGCGACGGCCCCGAGCGTCGTCTGCGCGGCATTCAGTCCCAGACGGAAATCATCGTCGTTGAACGTCGCGTAGAGGTCCGTGGGCTGATGCCAGTGCGGATCCGAGCCGGCGCCGATCTGGGTTCCGCGCTCGTTCTCGCGCACGCTGATGGCGGGGATCAGGTCCATGAACGGCGTGCTGTCGGTGTTGGTCATGTGCGGTCCGATGGCCGCCGGATAGTTGGCGGCATACGCCTCGTTGGCCGCATAGAAGGCCCACGCGAGTTCCTGTGCTCCGCCGGCCTGCCGGGCCTGCGACTGAAATTCGATGTTGATATCCGCCTCCGGACGCTGGACGGGACCGACCGTTCCATCCGCTCGCGGCATGCCGTGGTCGAACAGCACCATGTCGTGTTGGACCATCCCGCGCCAGCGCGGCTCGGGATACAGGCCCGAACCCGGCGGCGACTCCACGCCCTGCAGGGCGGCTCGCTGCGCAACATAGGCGTAGGAGCCGTTCAGGCCGGTCTCCTCGTTGTTCCAGAGAATGAACCGGATCGAGCGCTCCGTCTTCACGTCGGGCGAGGAGAGCACGCGCGCGATCTCCATCACCAGCGCGGCGCCCGAACCGTCGTCGTTCGCGGCTTCGCCCCAGCCGATGCCGTCCATGTGGGCGCCGACGATGTACATCTCCTCGGGATGGGTCGTGCCGATCTTGGTGCAATAAACCTCTTCGCGCGCACCCGGGGCGCTCGCCTGGGAATCGAGCGCCCGCAGCACCGGGTCCGGCTGGCGCAGCGGATCGGTGTTGACGCCCGTCGGGGCCCGGTAGCCGCGGTAGCGCCCGCCGCCCGCCGCCGCATCCGGCCCGGACCCGCGCGGGGGGCCGCTCGGGCGCGGTTGGTCGCCGGGCGAGTAGGTGTAGCGCAGCCGTTCCGTGTTCGTGCAGTTGCCGCCCTTGAGCTGCGCCTCGATCCAATCGACGGCTGCGCGGTTGCGATCGGTGCCTTCGCGGCGATCGCCGAAGCGCGTGAGTCCCTTGATCGCCTGTTTGTACCGATCGAGGTCGAGACGCGCGACCAAGGCGGCGATGGGATCGGCCGGGCGAGCGCCGTCCGGCGGTTCCGCCGCCGCAGCCGGTTCCACGGGGCGGCCGGCCGCGAGCGCCAGGCTCAGCACGCCGATCACAGACATCGCCGTGGACGCCGCTCCCATCGATTAATGATAGGGTGTCGCCGCCCATCGGGTCAAAGTGGGGGATGTTCGTGAACACCAGGGGGAGGTTTCGCAAATGACCATATCGGTTCGGCGGATCGCCGGTTCACTGCTCGTCGTGGCGGCTGCGGCGGGTATCGGCGTCACCGGCGCCGCCGCGGCACCGGGGGTTGCATGGCCGACCCGGGGCTGGCAGATGGGAACGCCGGCCGAAGCCGGGCTCGACGCAGGGACGCTCGACACGCTCGACCGCGACCTGGCCGCCGGAAAATACGGCATCGTCGACAGTTTTCAGGTCTTTCGCTGCGGCGAGGAGGTTTACACGCGCCGGTACCCGCATGACTATGCGACGATTTACGGCAAGGAGGCGGCGACCAAGGGCCCGCTGAACGCGCGGCTCACCGGGCGTTACAACTATTTCGATCCGGCCTGGCACCCCTATTATCACGGTACGAACCTGCACACCATGCAGTCCATCAGCAAGACCTTCACCTCCGCGATCATCGGCATCGCGCGCACGCGCGGAGACTTCAAGGCGGGATTGGACACGCCGGTGCTGAAATATTTCGATGTCGCAGCCGTCAAGAACGTCGACGACCGCAAGCGCCGCATGACGCTGAAGGACGTATTGACGATGACGACCGGACTCGACTGGGTCGAGAACGTTCCTTACGACGACCCGAGGAGCGATTCCAGCCTGATGGAGGCTACCGACGACTGGGTGAAATACGTGATCGACAAGCCCATGGCCCACGAGCCCGGCACCGTCTTCGACTACAGCAGCGGCGCGACCGAATTGCTCGCCTACATCTTCAAGAAGGAAACGGGTCGGGACATCGACGCCTACGGCGAGAAGCATTTGTTCGCCCCGCTCGGCATACGCCACCGCTGGAAGCGGACCTACCTCGGGGTGGTCGACACCGAGGGCGGCCTCTATGTGTCGGGCTCGGATCTCGCAAAGCTGGGATACCTCTACATGCACGGCGGCGTGTGGGACGGGCGGCGCCTCATTTCCGAGGATTGGGTGAAGCAATCGCAGACGCCGTACATCGACACCGGCTGGCAGGGATTGAAGTACGGCTTCAAGTGGTGGCTCTATCCCCGCAAGGACGGCCAGGAATTGGTATCGCTGGGCATCGGCTTCGGCGGCCAGCGGCTGATGGTGTTTCCGCAGGAGCAGATGATCGTGACGTTCACCGGCTGGGACATATTGAAGGACCCGGCCGTCGAAGCCGATCTCGTGGAGCGGGTGATCCCCGCGGTTCGCGACGGAGAGTGCCGCGGTCCGAAAACGGGGAGGGATGCGGTGCGGTGACTCGCGGGCTCACCTCGCCGGGGCGAAGCGGATTCAGCCTGCGGGTTGGCGCGCTTCTTGCGCTCCTGTGCCTTCTCGGGACCTCTCAGGCGGCTCCCGGCGACGACGCCACGCCTCTGACCGCAATCCTCCTGGTTGCGCGCGCCGAACTGCCCGACTCCGATTTCGCCGACTCGGTCGTGCTCGTGATGAACAACCTCGGGCCCGCGCCCGTCGGCATCATTGTCAACAAGCCCACGGACGTTGCCGTCTCCGAACTGTTTCCGGATCTCAAGCGCCTCGCGCGCCTGCACGACAAGGTGTATTTCGGCGGGCCGGTGGAACCCGGTTCCCTCTGGTTCCTGTTTCGCGCCTCGAAGCCGCGCGCGCACGCGATCCAGGCGTGCGACGGCGTCTACCTGAGCGCCGATCCCGGATTGCTCCTCGAACTGCTCCGCCGCGGCAAGCCCATGGACGGTCTGCGGATCATCGCCGGCCACGCCGGCTGGGCGCCGGGTCAGCTCGAGGCCGAGATCGGCCGCGGAGACTGGACTCTCGAGCGTGCGGATTCCGCCGCGATCTTCAACGGCAAGCCCGAACACCCAAGGGGCCCGCCGAAGGGTCCCAAGCTCGACACTTGAGGGGGGCTCCGGTCAGCCGATGGGGCGCAACCTCACGCCGCAAGGACCCCTTTTAGCGCGGCGAGGCCCAGTTCGATTTCGGGCAGATCAACCGCACCATAACCGAACACCAGCCCCGGGCGCCGCGCCTGCCTCAAATGATAGCGCGCGAGCGTGTGAATCTTCACCGAGCGGGCGGCCAGGGCTTGAACGGCAGAATCCAGATCCACCCCGTCCCGAGCCCACGCGGCGACATGCATGCCGTACAGCGAGGGGATCGGCTCCAGCCAATCCGCAAAGTCCCGCCTCAGCAGCGCGTACAGCAGTTGGCGCCTTCTGCCGTAGATCTGGCGCATCTTGCGGACGTGGCGCGCCAGATGCCCTCCCTCGATGAAGGCGGACACGCCGGTCTGCAGCGGCGTCGAGCAATGCCAGTCGAGACAGTTCTTCGCCGCGACCACGGTGCGCCGCGCCCACTCCGGCACGACGACGAAACCCAGGCGCAGGGACGGCAGCATGCACTTTGAGAACGTGCCGACGTAGAACACGGTATCCGCGGCATCTCCGGCGCGCAGCGATTGCAGCGGGTGGTCTCCGAACCGAAATTCGCCGTCGTAATCATCCTCGACGATGACCGCTCCGTGCCGGCGGGCGAAGTCCACCAACGCGGCGCGACGGCGCTTCGACAAGGTGATCCCCAATGGAAACTGATGGGATGGGCAGACGCAGATGACTCCAACGCCCGCCGGCAGGCTGTCGACCACCAACCCCTCCTCGTCCACCTCTACCGGCGTGATTCGCGCGCCGGCGGCGGCAAAGGCGACGCGCATCGGCGGATAGCCGGGATCCTCGACGGCCACCACGGTCTCGCCCGGCGTCACGAGAATGCGGGCCAGGAGATCGAAGGCCTGCTGGGCGCCCGCCGTTACCACCACATCTACGGACCGGCACACCACGGCGCGAGTCAGCGCGATATGACGGGTGATGGCTTCGCGTAAATGATAATTGCCCTGATTGCCTTGCGGACTCTTGTACGCGGCAGGCTTCTTCTCCAGACCACGCAACTGCCGGGCACTCACGCGTCGATAGACGTCGAACGGGAACAGGCGGGGATCTATCAAGGCGGGACGAAAGTCCGGCGCCGTCTCGGCTCGCGAATGGGCCGGAGCGTCGCGCCAGAACCCCATGGCCGTGGTCACATCCTCCTGGAGCCAGAAGGTATTCAGCCGGTACGCGCTGACCGGCGAAGGGGGCGACGCGGGTTCAGGAGGTCGATCGGCGACATACGTGCCCGAGCCGTGACGGGCCACGGCGAGGCCCTCATTCGACAACCGGTCGTAGACATCCGCCACGGTGTTGCGCGAGAGGGCGAAGAATGCGGCCGATTTGCGGGTCGCGGGCAATCGGCTGCCGGCAGCGAGACGACCCGCTTGAATGGCCGCCTTCAATTGACCATAGAGAAGCCGGCCGGCGTCTCGCGATCCCGGGATAGGGCGCTCCATCTCGATTTCGAACAGCGGATCCATAGAGTGGCCCACCCGTTATTCCGCAAAGTGGCCCTTATTGTGTGGGCCACTTGCAGAATACCTTAGAAACCAGGGCTTACAAAACCGAGGTATCCGATGAAATCGACTCTCCATGCCGGACTTTGCGCGCTGTTTCTCGCAGGCGCCGGCCTCGTCGGCCGGCATGCGCAGGCCGCCGGCCCGCTGGCCGACCCCCTCGCATCGGCCGTCGCAGATCTCGCGCGGCCGGACAGCGACCGCATTCGCGATGTCGCCCGCAAGCCGATCGAAGCACTGCGGTTCGCGGGGATAAAACCCGGCGATGCGGTGGCGGATTTCAACGCGGGTGCGGGGTACTTCACGCGGCTGTTTTCCGACGTCGTCGGGAGCCGCGGCCATGTCTACGCCATCGAGCCCGTGGAAATTCAGCGGTACATTGCGAAATCGACCGCCGAATTACAGGGTTACGCAGCCGGCCACCCCAACGTCACGGTCTCGGTTGCGACGGCGATCGAGAGTCTCCGCCTGCCCGGTAAGCTGGATCTTTTCTGGATCTCGCAGAATTACCACGACCTGCATAACACGTACTTCGGTCCGGTGGACATCGCCGCGTTCAACAAAGCGGTGTTCGATGCCTTGAAACCGGGCGGCTCGTACGTCGTTCTCGACCACACGGCCGCCGCCAGTGCTGCGGCCGATGTCACGGAAACCCTGCACCGAATCGACCCTGCCGTAGTACGTCGCGAGGTGGAAGCGGCCGGATTTCTCTTCGAGGGCCAGAGTGCGGTCCTGGCGAATGCAGCGGATTCCCGCACGATTTCCGTCTTCGACAAATCCATCCAAGGCCACACGGATCAGTTCCTCTTGAAGTTCCGCAAGCCGCCCGCGGCGGCGCCCGCGGTGCGCGACGGGCAACACGATTTTGATTTCAACCTGGGCGTGTGGCACACCCACATCACGCGAACCGTTGATCCATTTGCGAGCAGTTCGGAATCCGTTGAACTGAACGGAACCGTGACCGTGCGCAAGGTGTGGGACGGCAAGGCGGAATTGGAGGAGATCGAGGCGGATGGGCCGAACGGCCACTGGGAAGGCCTCACGCTCTTTCTGTACAACCCGGGCGCGCACCAGTGGAGTCAGACGTTCGCGAACAGCAAGGTCGGCACGCTGTCGTCGAATGTCGGTGAATTCAAGGATGGCCGCGTCGTCCTGATTGGCCAGGATACCGTGAATGACAAGATGATCCTGGTGAGGGCCGTGTGGTCCGATATCCAGTCGGATTCTCACCGATACGAGGAGTCCTATTCGGCCGACGGCGGGACGACCTGGGTACGTGCGTTCGTCGCCAACCTGGCGAGATTGAAGCAATGAGCGTCGCCATTGCCGCCCGCGCCGCGCACCTGCAAGCAGGTGTCGGCGCAAGTCGCTCTTCACACTCTTCGCTAACGCGGTAAAATGCCTTTGTCATTTCCCGACTCCCCGACGGCAGGAAATCAAATATCCGCTCGCCAATTGATGCTGTATCGCAATATCGGGACGCCGGTATTCGAGCCTGAGCGCGAACCGACAGTAAGAAATCCTATGTGTGTATCAAAAGGATTTCCGCCACTGCCGGCCTTCTAATGTCAAAAAGTCACCGCCAAGTTTCCACACCATCGTCTTAGACGAGTCATCGGCGTCAACATATCCAGCTGCGGGGATCCGGCGAAGTGACCGCTTACCCAGCATTAGTCCGCCCAATTGGGTGTGCTCCTCGTTGGGCCGACCGTTTGAAAAGCTTCGAAACTCCAACGGCGAGGGAGAACGAAAGTACCAGTAGTCGTCGTCCTCGGCCTCCAGAGCGTACGTGCCCGGCGGGAACCGCAATCCTGATGATCGTGAAGGCGTCGCATACCAAACCATTCCCTCGGAAACCGTCACAGTCTTCGAGGGATCCGAGGCTGGCCGAGTAGCTCGTGATTCATTCGCTGCCGCGTCCATTGGTGGCAACGTTCCGCAGCCAGCAAGGGCCATTCCGCAGACAAGAATTATCAAACTCGCGACTGCACTCCCCATGCTCGCAATGGCCCCGCCCCCGATGTCCGATCGGGTGATTGGTCGAAATAAACGGCGGCCACTGAATCCCATCATACTTGTGCACTCCGTGTATTTCCGCTGGGCGCATTCCCTATCAATGGGAGTTTACCCCAGCCCGTGAACGGCGGCTCCGGGGGAATCCAACTCGCAGTTATGCAGGCCCTCGATCGGCAACTTGCGCGCAAAGCATTGCATGGGGTTGACAGCGCGATCCGAATCTATTCTCGCCGACCTGAGCGCGTTGAGATGCGCTGGCCGACAACCGAGTGGCGAATTGCGCTAAAGCGGGGCTATCATTTTGCAGCCTTCGATAACAACACTCGCGCGTCGCGGGCATCGTAACGTGCCTCGAGTGACGCGCTGTTCGCCTCGCGTAGCACGGTGTCAATGGATTCCTCGACACGGTCAAGGTCCACGGCGATGTGTGCCATTTCGGCTACCCGCTCCACGATGCCAATGCAGGAAATGACTGTCTGTCGAGCCGCGCGCAGTTCGTCATCCGATAAGGGTTGTCCGTCGTCGGTGACGCCGTTGAATAGTTCGTCGATCGCGTCTTCACAATCGCTCAAATCGGTCAGGATGTGGCGAAACCGGCATTCAGATGTTTTGCTCATGAACGTTTCCTTTCTCCTTCGCCATTGCCGGATCCATTATTTGGTCCAGACATTTGGCGCTAGTGCCCAGAAAATCGTCGATTCGAACCATCTTCCTTCTTTCCATTCTTCTCGGGCGTGACGCATTTCGCAACACAGCGCAAGGGTTGACGACAAGGCTAACGGAACGCAAAAACAGGCCTGCGGCGACGCCGGAACCCCTGGTAATTCGCGATCCCGGCGGCGTCACCGACCTCGCGCCGTGAGGTATCCATACCACCGTGAGCTCGGATCCCGCCCCCTCTGCCACCTGCCGCAGAGTTGCCATTCAGGAGGATCCGTTATGCTATAGGAACGGTGTGATTCGACGATGGGATAACCAACCAGGATCGCTGCGCAGCGAACGAGTGGAGAAAGTCAGGTGGGCAGCTGGGGACATGGCATCGCCGCTCTTGTGGCAGGCGATCGCGTTGATGCAATGGAACTACGGACGGGTGGATGACGCGGTTCTAGCTCGTGTAAGACGAGACATCGAGTCGGAGCGAGGGCTTGGTATTTGGCGCGATGACCCAAAGGGTCTTGCGAAGCGAAAGCGCGCCCTCGATAAATTCCTGGAAAAACTTCAGCGCGCGAACCCGAAACCCTCCTCGCACCCGAAACCTATATTGCGCAGGGCGCCTTTTGAAGAGGGGGATTGCTTGGCCGTGCGGACGGCAGATGGCCGCTATACTGCGGCATTGGTGCTCAAGGTGGACAACGAAAATCCGCAGTGGGGGAAAAATCTGGTCGCGGGACTTGACTACCTCGATGAGGAGCCCCCTAAGCTTGCGTTCTTTGAAGAAAGGAAGTGGCTATTCAAACACCGCGGGGCTTGGTGGATGGAATCTGTTGGGCGATCAGATTTTGTTATGCCGGTCATCGAAGTCTTGAATCACCTCTTTGGCGTCATCATTGATTATGGGAGAGACACGATGAATCGGGATGAAATAGCCTCGGTCAGGTCTGCGCGGCCGCGGGCCGCGCAATTTGGGCGTTAGGCATGTCGGGCGGGTGCACGAGACGGCGCAATGCGATAGTCGCCGTTACTGTTTATGCCTGCGTTTGGGGATGCTTTGTCGCCCATTACTTCGTTGAAAGGGATGATTCGCTGATGATCTTGAGTATCCTCGGCTTGCCGATGAATGCGCTCTGGTTTGTCGGCACGCTTGCGCTGCGCCATGCCCCAGCCGCGGGTGTGCAGGCGGCTTTCATGTTGATCTTCGGTGGAATTCAATACGGATTCGTTGGATGGTTTTCCGGACGACCCGCTGCTAAAACGTAAAGTGCCTGTCGAAGCTTGCGTTCTCGCGTAAAAGTCCAATAGATCCCAAACGCACGGGTCGTGTTTCCGGGCCGTCTTGATCTGCAGCAGCGTAAAGAGTTGGTCTGGATCGCTTGCGGCAAGCTGCTTGATGCTGGTGATGCCAAGTACGGCGAGATCGGCGCGCGCCGCCGCGCCAATGTTGCGCAGCCCCTTGAAGGGATTGGCGATCCCGTGCGGACCCCGCGTTGGTGTGGGATTCATGATGCAAATTCGCTGCACATCTCGACAAGGAAGCCGTTGTTGTCGCGAACATAGCAAATCACCTGGCCCCATGGCTTCTCAGTCGGCTTCCCAACCGGCAGAGCACCGGCGTCGACAGCACGTGTGAAGCTCTTGGGCACGTCGTCGGTCACCAGTGCGACTTCGGCCCCTGCCGCTTGGTCCACGAGTCGGTTTCGCCGGAAGCCATGACAGGTCGTCGAGACCATGTCCTCACTGGCGAATGCAAGCGCCGTGGCTCCGCATAAAGGATGACATAGCTGAGTTTCATGGTAATACCCCAGATAGTCTTATCAAGACTATCATGTGATGGGATTACCGGCGATGTCAACAAATCGAGTGCGCGAGACCAAGCTTGGGAAGGTGCCGCGGGGATCTTCCCCGACAACGGCCGATCTCGTTGTATTGAGCCTCATCAGCGAACGGCCGATGCACGGCTACGAATTGGTGAAGGAGTACGAGCGTCAGAAGGTGGCGGACTGGGCCTCCGTTTCGCGTCCCCACGTGTACTATGCGCTCCAGAAGCTGGCGGCCTGCGGCTATATCGACGCTGTTGATAGTTCCAGGAAATCTCACCCACGCGGCAAGACCGTGTACCGCATTACCCGAGAAGGCGAGCAAGCCCTCAGTGCTGCACTCTCGTCTGAGGAGTGGTCGCAAAATCGGGCGCCGACGGCCTTCAACACGTGGCTCGGGCTTTCCATCCACGCACGGGCAGCCGACAGGCGCCGCGTGCTGGCTGCACGTCGTGCGTACTTGGAGGGTCAGATCGCCCAGGAAAAGCACACTGCCGCAGAGATCGCCGTCGATAGCGGCAGCCGCGCGCGCATCGCCGCCGTGATGGTGGGGCTCTGCATCGAACAGTTCGAGACTGAGTTGCGATGGCTCGCCAAACTGGAAGACGTATTGTTCAGGCGCCAATGAAGGCGACCTCGTAATAGACGCGCAGGCAGACGTACCGCTGGTTTCCGCCGCCTGAAGGCGGACCATCACGCAGGGGCCCCAACCCGACCTTCCGACCTGTAATCGGCCTTCTCCATAGCCGACGTTCGACCCATATGGCGGATGGGTCCTATACTTTGATAATGACGCGGTGCATCTGCCAACATAATGTAAAAGTTGGGGGGATCGACGTGGCTGAAGGCGGCGGCGAAGGGCAGACGGCGAACGCTCGTCCCGGCATACGCGACGTATTTATAAGCTACGCCTCACCGGACAATGCCGTCGCGGAAACCGTCTGCGAAGCTCTGGAACGAGCCGGCATAACCTGCTGGATCGCACCCAGGGATGTTACACCGGGCACTTTCTACGCTGATGAAATCGTTCATGCTATCGACACCGCCAAGGCGGTTGTGCTGATCCTGTCACGAAACGCCGCCGATTCTCA
Organism: uncultured Gammaproteobacteria bacterium; assembly: GCA_963707765.1. GTDB lineage: Bacteria > Pseudomonadota > Gammaproteobacteria > Steroidobacterales > Steroidobacteraceae > Bog-1198. Next base: position 1,616,267 of record CAVPQZ010000004.1, read on the forward strand.
TCACGTCCTGAGGGAAGTGGAGCGTGCGGTCTCGAAGCGGCACCCGGTGATCTCGATCAGGATTGACCGGGCTCCATTGCCGGCAGGGCTGGAGTATTTCCTGAACATGTCTCAGTGGCTCGACGCGAGCGGTGGGGATATCGCCCGCTCGATGGCGAAGCTCAGTGCCGCAGTACGAATTGCCATAGAGGGGCCCTTAGTAGCGCCGGAGCCCGCTCCCACGCCGCGAGTGCCGACACCACCGTCCGCAAGGTCACCGAGACGCGTGGCAATCATGGTGGCGTCCCTGCTAGGCTTGATAATTGCCGGGCTCGCAGTCAATCGTCTAGGGATACCGAGCCGAAAGGCCGCCCTGACTTCGGTACCCGCTGCAGCGGTACCAACGCCAGCACCCCCATTGGCAGTCCCACCAATCCCCGAAAAGTCCGTCGCGGTTCTGCCGTTCGTGGACATGAGCGAGAAGAAAGACCAGGCATATTTTGCGGATGGGCTCGCGGAGGAGCTCCTGGACCTCTTAGCGCAGGTACCCGACCTCAAAGTGCCGGCCCGCTCATCCTCGTTCTTCTTCAAGGGCAGCTCCGTGCCGGTCGGGAATGTAGGCCACGACCTCGGCGTCGCCTACGTGCTCGAAGGCGGCGTGCGTAAAGCCGGTGACACGATGCGCGTCAGCGTACAGCTGGTTCGCGCCGACAGCGGCTATCAAGTATGGGCACAAACCTACGAGCGCAACGTCCGCGATGTCTTCATAGTACAGGACGAAATCTCCGCCGCCGTAGTCGAGGCCTTCAAGTTGCGGCTGGATTCACCGGGTCCGAAAATCGCCGAACGGCGCACCGCGAATCCGCAAGCCTATGATCAGTACCTACGCGGCAGGCATTTATTCCAACTCGGCGACCACGACGACCTCCTGGCTGCCGGAGACGCCTATCGGCGGGCAATCGAACTCGACCCTGACTTTGGACCGGCGTTTGCCGGTCTTGCAAACGTTGAGTACTTGACCGTCAAGGACTTCTCGGACACGGACCAGCCGGATATTATCCGCCAAGCGCTGGCCTACGCCGACCATGCGGTGGCTCTGGCTCCGTCGCTGGCGGAAGCCTACTCGGAACGCGCATTGCTGCAACTCAACCAATACGATTGGGCCGGTGGTCGGGACGATCTTCAGAAGGCGCTCGCGCTCGATCCGAATGATGTCAAGGCCAATCGGCGCATGGTGCTGCTGCAATTGTCACTCGGCAACGTGGAAGCGGCGCTTCCCGCCCAGCGCCATGTCGTGGAGCTCGACCCGCTGGACATGATATCGCGCGAGATCTTGGGCATGTCGTACTACTTTGCGGGTCAGGGCGCCGAAGCGCGGCGAACATTCGAGAAAGTGCGGGCATTCAGCCCCAACTTCGAAGGCTTATCAGGCAACGCCGGATTCTCCTATCTGGCGGACGGCCAACCTGAAGCCGCCAGGCGAGAGTGTGAATCGCATCCTGACGACACCGCGCGCGCCTGTCTCGCCGCGGCGGAGCACGCGCTCGGGCATGACGAGCGCTCGCGGGCCATCCTCGCCGACCTCATCGATCGACACCCGCGGCGGGCCAGCTACTTCATCGCCAAGGCGTACGGGTTTTCCGGCAACTCCGCGCTCGCGCTCGAGTGGTTGAATCGGGCTTTCGCTTCGCAGGCCAAATTGCTTACCGATGTGAAATCCGAACCCGCTTTTCGCGCGTTGCATGGCGACCCGCGATACCTGGCGCTGCTGCGCAAGATGAAGTTGCCGGAATAGACGCAGCACGAAGGTCTCTGACGATGAACGGCTTTCCCGGAAACGGACGCCCGCAACGTGGGGGTAAGCTGCCATCGTAATGACCAAAAAACGCAATTATGTGGACGAAGTCGCTTCTCTTGAACAGAGTTTCGTCGTCAAGATCTCAAATTGCCGGTTCGTGGCTGGTTAGAGTCTCTGTCTCCATTGCGATGCGGCGGGTCCGCGATCAAGGAGGCTAGATCCCATGAAGTCGAATGCTGTATTTTTGCTGATGGTGACGACTGGAGTCCTGGCGAGCGGCGCAGCGGCGCAGGCGATCACCGACTCTGGCAGCGTTATCGCTCCGAACGGCAGAACCGTCAGCTACAACGGCTTGACCACAAACACCGGCGGTACTGTGACGCACAACGGTACGATTACCGGCCCTGCCGGCGGACAGACGCAGGTCAATGCGTCGGAAAACTTCAGCAACGGCGCGCTGCGCGATCAGGGTCACATCACCGGTCCGGACGGTAGATCCACGACATTCAACGGCCGGACCACTCTCAGTGGGGACACGCTGCAACACACCGGCACCATCACTGGTCCGAACGGGCAAGTGACGGACGTGGACCGGACTACCACGCTCAATTCGAACGGTACGATTAGCCACACGGCGATCTATACCGGTCCGAATGGCAAGAGCACGTCGGTCAGCGCTACCGGCCAGTTCAGCAACGGTGCGTGGCACGACCAGGGCACTGTAACCGGCCCCGGGGGCAAGATCACCGGCTTCAGTGGACAGACGGCCCAGAGCGGAAACACGCTCAATCATACGGGTACGATTACAGCGCCCGGCGGGCAGGTCACCACGGTTAACCGCCGCACTGTCTTCAACGGAAACGGTACGATCAATCACGCCGCGACTTATAAAGGGCCGGCCGGCTTGAGCACGTCGGTGCACAGCACGGGTGTACTCAGTCGAGGATCGTGGAAGGGTCAAGGTACGGTCACCGGGCCTGGCGGCAAGACGTGGAGTTTTCGCAACAACGTATCCACCGGTACCAACAATTTGAGTGCAGCCACGCCCGCAGCGAATTTCTCGAGACCTCATCGCCACTGAGGAAACGCCGCGATTCTTGGGACGGCACCAAACACTGTTTGGTGTGGTAGGAACTATTAGCCAGAAACAAAGCGCCAATTCGGATACGAAGCCCGGCAACGAGCAAAAGCACCCCGATCAGCTTGGGTAGATATGTCGATCGACAGATCAGGTATCCAAGAACGCCGCAGCCGACGCCGAAAAATACGATGCTGATGCTATAGCCGAGACCGTGGAGTTTGAGAGCCAGGTAAAATGGCCGCAAGATGCAAGAGCCCGATAACGCCGAGGATCGTGTCTGCCGCCATCCTGAAGAGCGCGGTCAGATCAGCCTTGCCCCGTCAACCGAGTCATCCCGCGTGGACGGTGAACCGCTCAACGTGTCGAGCTCGTGTTGCTCTACGCCCTACAAGCACGCCGTGCTTGCCAGTGACCCGCGATTGGTGTTCCTAACAACGGTGTCATGGTGGAGTTTGGCGCTGCCGATGAATTTCCGACAGGTCATCCCATTGCGGTAATTCACCGATCTCGCCCACCGCTCCACGATTGCAAAGCGGCTCAGGAGATCACGGTTTCACCGTGTACACCACATTGCTCGTCAGTGAGCCGCCGGGAACTATCACTTCGACCGTGCCGGTGGTTGCGCCTGCCGGAACCGTGGCGGTGATTTCGTACTGTGAAACGACGGTGAACGCTGCTTCAGTCCCGTTGAACGTAACGCTGCTCGAACCGGTTAGATCGATCCCCAAAATCTTCACGGACGACCCCACCTTGCCGGACGTGGGTTGTGTTTTCACGAACGGGCTGAAACCCATAGACACGTTAAAGATCGTGCCATAATCGTCGGCCCCGCCTGTAAACGTTGTTCCGTAGAAGCTCCCATCAGGGTCCTGGATCACCCCCGCAGCGGGGTTGGCGCCCTCAATGGAGCCGCTTTGGGCGCTAAAGCTGAAAAGCGTGGTCGGCGTCCCGGCGGGGTTGATGCTGAATACCGTACCAGCGCCGTTGGCCCCACCTCCGTTCGTTGTCCCGTAAAGATTCCCGTCGGTGGCCTGAATTAGACTGCCATCGGGAGACTTGCCGTCCGTGCAGCTGCTTTGCGAGCAAAAACTATAAAGCGTGGTCAGCGTACCACCCTCAGTGATTTTGAAGACGGTTCCGCCGCCATGGGCCCCTCCCGCACCGGTTACCCCGTACAAATCCCCGTTGCTCGCCTGCAGCAGCCCCGCATCGGGGTTCGCGCCGTCCGTGCCATCGAAGCTGTGCAGAGTGGTCAGCGTGCCGCCGGGGTTCATTCTGAAGACAGTGCCGCGGTTATGTTCTCCTCCCCCATAGGTGGTCCCGTAGAGGTTCCCGTTGGTCGCCTGGACCAGCGCCGCCATGGGGCTTTTGCCGTCGGTCCCATCGAAGCTGTGCAACCTGGTCAGCGTACCGCTGGGAGTGATTTTGAAGACCGTACCATCGCCATGGGCCCCGCCCACCATCGTGGTCCCGTAGAGGTCCCCGTTGCTGGCCTGAATCAGCGCCGCTTCCGGTTCCTCGCCATCGCCGATAGAGAAGCTGTGCAACGTAGTCAGAGCGCCGCCCAAGGTCATTTTGAAAACCGACCCGAAGCCGCCGCTCCCGCCATTGAGCGTTGTTCCGTAGAGCTCGCCATTGGTGGCCTGGATCAGCCCCGCAAAGGGGTTGGCGCCGTCCGTGCAATCGGCTTGCGAGCAAAAGCTGTAAATCGCGGTAAAAGTGCCATCGGGGGTGAATTCGTACACCGTCCCTTCGCTGTTGGCCCCACCCGCATCCGTTGTCCCGTAGAAGTTCCCATTGGTAGCCCGGATCACCCCCGCAAGGGAATTTGCGCCGTCCGTACCATCGAAGCCGTATAGGGTTTCGAAGGACTGAGCGTGCGCCGATTGCAGCGTGATGCCCCCCAACACGAACATGGCCGCAAACGCCGTCCAGTTTGAGATCTTGTTCATTTGCCGCTCCCCGCCCTGGTTCTTCCCGCGTACTGGATCGAGCAACCTCAATGCGTATTGCGCGCTTTAATGCGAATTCCGTCAATACCTTGGCTGCGTTGGCGGCGTTTACCCAAAGTGGCACCGCATCTCCACAATCCGCATCCTGGCACCGGGATCATCACAAAGCATGACCTGCCCGAGCGTTGCCGTCTCGAACTTGGCGTAGCCCATGCGCCCAATCTTCGGGCCCGCGCCTGTGGGCATCCATGGGATAACTCCATCAGTCTTCCGTCGCGAACATCGACCACCCAAGGCGGCCTTGTTGATGTTGCTGTGCCACATTCTCCGCTTATTCAAATGCTGGCGGCTTCGACAATACATCCGTGGGCAATGCGTCGATGAAAGCCAATATGTCCGGGTCCGTACCGAACTTTCGAGTGCTCCCGCCTCGAGGCTCCGGGGTGCGAACTGGCCCGGGGGCCGATTGCACTTGGGGATTGCGGCAGCCACTCGGGCATCGGGCATTGACGGCCTGGGCCGGGGCGAATAGGCTGATTCGGCAAGATCACCAGAGCCAGGGGCCCATGATGGAACACTCAGGGCAGGTCAGCGAGCTGTTGCGGCAATGGGTTCAGGGAGACCAGCAAGCCCTGGATGCCGCAGCGCCGGTGATCTACCAGGAGCTGCGGCGTCTCGCTCACCATCACCTCAGATCCGAGCGCGCGGCTCACACGCTGCAGAGCACGGCGCTGGTCAACGAAGCCTTCGTTCAGTTGATAGGAAGCCAACCGGCGCAGTTGCAGAACCGCGCGCACTTCATTGCGATCGCTTCGCGCCTCATGCGGCAGATTCTGATGCAATACGCACGCAGCCGCGCCGCGAGCAAGCGCGATGGGGGACTGCGAATTGCGCTGGAAGATCTTGGAGACCTGCCGGTGGCCGGGAATGAGGAACTCGTGGCATTGGATGATGCCCTGGAGCAGTTGTCGCGGATCGACGAGCGGCAGGGCGGAATTGTGCAGATGAAGTTCTTCGGCGGATTGTCGGCGCCGGAAATCGCCGAGGTGCTGGGTATCTCGGTGGCGACGGTGGAGCGCGATTGGGCGACGGCACGGATCTGGCTGCGCCGAGAAATGGGGCGAGTTGCGCCGCCGTGAGCGGTCCTGGCTGGGGGCACGTCAAGGAGCTGCTGCACCAAGCCCTCGAATTGAACCCGGCGGCGCGCGCCCAGTTCCTCGATAAGGTGTGTGGCGCGGATGCGGCGCTACGAGCCGAGCTGGAATCCTTGCTATCGGTTGGTGATGAGCTGGGCGCCGAGTTCATGCAATCGCCGCTGCCGGGGAACTTCAGTGCGAACGCCAAGGGGCAGAGTGTCCCCGGCTTGGAGCCCGGGCAGCTCTTTGCCGAACGCTTTCATCTGCTTCGCAGGCTCGGCGAAGGCGGAATGGGGCAGGTGTGGCTGGCCGAACAGACCGCGCCCGTGCGCCGTTCCGTGGCCTTGAAGCTGATCAAGGCGGGGATGTACGACGAGGCGGTCGTGCAGCGCTTCCAAGCGGAGCGGCAATCGCTCGCGATCATGGATCATCCGGCCATCGCCAAGGTGTTCGATGCCGGAGCGACGCCTCAGGGTCAGCCGTACTTCGTCATGGAGTATGTCCCCGGGCTGCCGATCACCGAGTATTGCGATCAGCACCGGCTCAGGCTCCGAGAGCGGCTGGCCCTCTTCATCGAGGCCTGCGAGGGGGTGCAGCACGCGCACCAGAAAGCCATCATTCACCGGGACCTCAAGCCCGCCAACATCTTGGTCATTGAGGTGGACGGCAACCCTAAGCCTCGGATCATCGATTTTGGCCTCGCCAAAGCCACCACGGTTCGGCTGACAGAGGAGTCGCTGCACACGCGGTTCGGGCAGTTCATGGGCACCCCGGGCTACATGAGTCCGGAGCAGGTCGATCCCAACATCCAGGACATCGACACGCGCACGGACGTGTATTCGCTCGGGGTGATCTTGTATGTGCTGTTGACCGGGCTGCAGCCCTTTGAGACCAAGGGCCGGCAGAAGCCCCCGCTCGATATGTGGCTGCGCCAGCTGCGCGAGGAGGAGCCGCCTTTCCCCAGCACCAAGGTCAGCAACGACAGGGATACCGCGAGCGCCGTCTCAGCGGCGCGCGGCACTGAACCCAAACAACTGGCGAGCCAACTCAAGGGGGATCTTGACTGGATCGCAATGAAGGCGCTTGAACGCAATCGCGAGCGCCGCTACGGCACACCCACGGAGCTTGCGGCCGACCTGCGGCGCTATCTGAATCATGAACCGGTCACGGCGCGTCCGACAAGCGCCGGCTATCAGCTGGCCAAGTACATCCGGCGCCATAGGATCGCGACGCTCGTCACCGCGATAGTTGTTCTTCTTGGAGTGATCACATCGGTCACGGGACTGGTTGCCGTGCGCAAGGAACACGAGGCCGAATTTCAGGCAACGCAAGCCCGCGAGGCCCAGTCAAGGCTCCTAACGCAAGCCGCCGCCCAGCGCCTCCGCGATCAGGACATCGCTGCAGCGCAAGGCGTCATTCTCGAAGTACTCACGAATCCCGCATTCGCGCACGCACGCTCTGCGGCCGCTATTGGTATTTTCCAGGAAATCCGCGCGTCCGACGCGCAGCTCGCGGTGCTTTCCGGCCACGGCGCTCCGGTCCCTTCAGCCGCCTACTCGCCGGACGGCACCCGCATCGTGACCGCCTCGGACGACAACACTGCCCGCATCTGGGATGCGCGCTCAGGGAAGCAGCTCGCGGTGCTCTTAGGGCATGGAGATCACGTCGAATCCGCCGCCTATTCGCCCGACGGCACACGTATCATCACGGCCTCACGCGACAACACAGCGCGCATCTGGGATTCGCATACGGGCGTGCAGCTCGCCCTGCTCTCCAGCCGCGATCACGTCTATACAGCCGCCTACTCGCCCGACGGCACACGTATCATCACAGCCTCGCATGACAAGGCCGCGCACATCTGGGATGCACGCACCGGAGCTCAGCTTGCGGTGCTTTTGGGTCATGAAAGTAATGTCTATTCAGCCGCCTATTCGTCCGACGGCACGCGCATCGTGACCGCCTCGGCCGACAAGACCGCGCGCATTTGGGATGCGCACTCAGGGAAGCAGCTCGCGGTGCTCTTAGGCCACGGGAATGTACTTTATTCCGCTGCGTACTCGCCCGACGGCACGCGCATCGTGACCGCTTCGGCCGACAAGACCGCGCGCATCTGGGATGCACATACCGGCGCGCAGCTTGCGGTGCTTTACAGCCAGGGCGGTCCCCTCGTTTCCGCGGCATACTCGCCCGACGGCATGCGCATCGTGACCGCCTCATACGACAACACTGCGCGCATCTGGGATGCGCACGCCGCCACGCAGCTCGGGGTGCTCTCCGGCCACAGAAATACCGTGACGACGGCCGTGTATTCGCCGGATGGCACCCGCGTCGTTACTGCCTCATACGACAAGACCGCGCGCATCTGGGATGCGCGCTTGGGCACGCCGCTTGCCCAGCTCTCCGGCCATGACAATCCGGTCCGCACCGTCGCCTACTCACCCGACGGCGCGCGCATCGTGACCGCCTCTAACGACAAGACCGTACGCATCTGGGATGCGCACACCGGCGCGCAGATCGTGGTGCTCTTAGGCCACGGCGATCCGGTCCGCGCAGCCGCCTACTCGCCCGACGGCACTCGCATCGTGACCGCTTCGGAGGACAAGACGGCGCGCATCTGGGATGCGCACACCGGCGCGCAGCTTGCGGTGCTCTCAGGCCATCTCAGCCCCGTCTACTTCGCTGCCTATTCGCCCGACGGTACCCGCATCGTGACCGCCTCGGACGATAAGACGGCGCGCATCTGGGATGCGCACTCAGGGAAGCAACTCACCGTGCTCTCCGGCCATGGCGATTTCGTCCAATGCGCCGCCTACTCGCCCGACGGCACCCGCATCGTGAGCGCTTCGGCAGACACGACTGCGCGCATCTGGAATGCGCGCTCAGGGATGCAGCTCGCAGTGCTCTTAGGCCATGCTGCTACCGTCAATTCCACCGCCTACTCGCCGGACGGCACCCGCATCGTGACCGCCTCGGACGACAAGACTGCGCGTATTTGGGATGCGCACAGCGGCACGCAGCTCGCCATGCTTTCCGGGCATGGCGATGCGGTCGATTCTGCCGCCTACTCGCCCGACGGCACCCGCATCGTGACCGGTTCGGACGACAAGACCGCGCGTATCTGGGATGCGCTCACGGGTACGCAGCTCGCCATGCTTTCCGGCCACGGCGATGCGGTCGGTTCCGCCGCATACTCGCCGGATGGTACCCGCATCGTGACTGCCTCTTTCGACAAGACGGCGCGCATCTGGGACTCGCGCGTTCCAGCCGGCATCGATGCCCAGATCATATGGGCCACCTCGGCCGAAACGGACCCGTTGTCCGATGTCGATCGAAAGGAACTGGGACTGCCGCTTGATTCGCATGCCGGACCCTGGTCGACCAAGGCATCGGCCTGCGATCAGGCCACCGCTGCATTCTACGATCCGGAACGGCTGGCACCTGGCGCCTCACAAGCCAACATCAATGCAGATATTGCCACCTCGTCCTGCTCCGCCGAGATTGTCAAGCCCGGGCACACCGCACGATTGGATTATCAGATGGGCCGCGCCTTGCTCGCGAAAGGGGATGTGAAGGGTGCGAAGCGGCAGTTCGAACTAGCCGTATCGAAGGGTTATCGTGCGGCTCGTATCGACCTCGCCGACCTGCTGGTGAGTGCTGCCGCTTCAGCGCCCGATCCGGCACGTGCCGTGAACCTGTACGAAATGGCGTGGCGGGACGGCGTTCGCATCGCCGCCTTCGAACTGGGTCGGCAATACGAATACGCCGTCCGGGATGCCGCAGCAGCCGCGACGAAGCGGCCGACGCAGGATCTGCGGCAAGCCTGGTCGTGGTACCAGAAGGGCGCGGACGTGGGCGAACCGAATGCACTCGCGCGCTTCGCTGAGCGAGCTGAAAGTAGCGCGCTCACAGCGGATCCGATCAACGGGAACAGGCTACTATTGCAAGCCTTCCGCCTCTACGCCGCCGCCGCCGCGCGCGCTCACGAAGAGGACTGGCCCGACAATGCCTGGAAGCATTGGCGCTATCGACGCGCCACCCTCGCCCGCCTGCTGGCTCGGGAGGGCATGATGCAGCAGGTAGCCGATGCATACGCCGCAATGCTCGATCGCGCGACGCCGCACCCACCGACACTTCTCGAACGGCTTGCCGCCGAATTCCACCCCTAGATAAGCGTTGAGTTGAGGGGCTCCGGCAGGGCGCGCTTAAACGACAGCTGAGGTGTTTCCCCCCCAGCTGTCGTGTCTTATCCACTCTTGATGTCGGATGACGCCGGGCGCCTCAGCGCGATTCGGTGAACTGGAAGAAGGGAAACCCCGCGAAAACAAAGGTCGTGCACGCGCCCAAGTTCAAATTGTTGGTCTCCCCGGTTGTCCCGTCATTGGCGATACACGTTGGTGCGGCGGACGACCCATCGGCGAAATCCGCGGTCACCTCGATCGAGGAGCCGTTGTTGAAATCGGCCCGCGAGCCGCCAGCATCGCCGACGACATTGAACTCCACCTTGTTCCAGACGGAGGAAATATCGAGCACGCTGTCGTTGGCGACGACGGAAAACGCGTCTGAACCATAGTAGAGCGTAACCGAATCAATACCGCCGGCCGCCGCGGAAGCCCCGAGTATGATGCCGCCGAGGCTCGTGATCGGCACATCCGGCGCCTCTTGCAAATCGCTATTCGTGTAGCAATCGGACCCACTGTGGGCCCAGCCGCCAGGACAGCCGGAGGAGCCCCAGCCGATCAGCCAGTATTGAATGAACACCGCGCCCTCGCCCGGCCCGAAATAATCCGTCGCGTAAACGAATTGTTGCCAAACCTTGCAACCGCCATGGCCGGCACAGGCGGACGTGGTTTCCAGAGCGTTCGTATTGAGCTGCACCGAGTATTCGTTCTTACCGAGAATGCCGCCACCGCCAAATGCAGCGACGCCGACACTTTTTTCGGATGTCACGCCGCTGATCGAGAAATCTGCAGCCGCCGAAGAGATCAACCCAGTCGCTTTGCCAATATAGTCGTGCCCATTGCCCACCACCTCCGGCTCACCGTCCGCTGGCTTGACGTGCTCGGGATGAAAGCGTGGATGACCTGTTTTGCACGCCACTCTTTCCCAAGTGGTATCGGGATACGACGCATGAAAGCATCCTTCCGCCTGGGAAGAGTTCTGCGTCATGTATTCGCGCCAATTGTGAAGCACCACCGACTCCGCGTCGACTGCCCCGTCTGCGCCGGCCCCCACCGCGGTATTTTCAGCGCTGCGGCGCGCGACCAAGTCCGGCAGTTGCATTCCCCATGCGGGTGCCCCGACCGCTGTGGCCAGGCCAGCGGCAATGAGGATGCGCTTGACGTGCGCTTTGGAGTAACTTGAGGTTTTCATGTTCGCAATCTCCTGAAAGTTGTTGGACTCTGTTTACGAAAATCGATCGAGCGCCGCTGCAAACCGCGCCCCCCTGGACGAATTCGGAGTTTTCACCGTTACGATAGGGAAATGTGCAGCCAAGGGCCGAGTCCCCTCATCGATGACACGTTTCTTTTCTTCGATGAGGAACAGGCGCCGAACCACCTCGGGTGGCAAGACCATCGCGGCAACGCTCAATCGGCAAGGCATGCCCTCCTCCGGCGCCTCATGGGCACGGACATCCCGCCGTCGAACGGGTTGGCTGAGTTCGGCCGTTGCGGGTAATCCGGTCAGAGGAACCGGGATTTTGAACAATGACAGTTATCGCGGCGTTGTCATTCAGAATCGATCGCGCTGGATTCGGTCGGCGTTCGATTTGGAAGTTATTGCGTGGGAGGCGACTCTAATTCCGACGCACACCTCGGCTGGCCTGAACAAGACTATTTGTCGGAAACACGACTTTATAGCCTCGGCATCTTGTGGCCATCGACAATTGGGGTGTTAGCCCTTGCGGCGGTGGGCCAGAAGCGAGACACCCGACGCTGGGCCGGGTGTTCTTACGACATCAACACCAGACTCGCGCCAGTTCTCAGACAGCCCGCTTCTTTCGCGCCAGCGCTCCGAGACCACCCAAGCCGCTCAGCATCAACCAGGAGGAGGCGGGGAGGGGAACGGTCGAGCTGTTGGACACAAACGTCAATCCGGCTTCAGATAGGGAAACAGTAGCCTCGGGTGTAACCAATCCGGTAGCGCCGCTGCCGGTGATTCCGTATAGCGTCGTGGCAGAGCCGAGACCGAAGATGCCAGTATTCAAACTGGGGTCGCTGCTGTACCAAAAAGAGACGTTCCCGACCTGAGTCGCGTCCCAAATGCCGGCGCCAGAGGGGATAGCGCCTTCAACCGATATATGGCCATTCAAGTTCGCATTTAGTTGACTGATTGTTCCGCCGAGAGAACGTCCCCACTGTTGCAGAACGCTCGTACTAGGCGGATCTAAATACCCACCGTTGAAAGTGGACACGAACTCGGCGATGCCTGGAGTGCCAAAATTGGCAATGGAACCGGTATAGGCACCACCTTGAACGCCCCATACGAGCGTGCCGCCGCCAGACTGGGCGATGTTCAATAACTCGAAGAGGTTGGCATCACTGCCGAGCGTAGTCTCCGAGGGTAGGCTCCCTCCAGTGGCCGTGGCGACGCTGATACCTGTATCACCCGCGTAGGACGCGACTACCCCGCCACTGGCATTGAGAACTTCCGCGAAAAGAACCAGATCGGAATTGCCGCTGCCTGGCTGAGAGATGGCTGCGTGTGACGCGGCGCCCCCCAACATCATGCTCCCCGCGACGAGGGACTTAAGCAGCGTTTTCACTATACGTTTCCCTTCTCCCGGCAGAAAACGATCCACGTAGCTATCTGGTACGTTATTAGCACAAGTAAATCGCGGCTGAATCTCAGCGATGTGAAGGCAATGTGAAACTCTCGCTACAACGGCATTGGCGGTTCTAAGCGATCAAGCCGACTGACCGACGGCTGCAAGCAACCGCTATTTAACCATGCGGCCCAGCGGGAGATTCAGACGCGCTCGAGCGTGGTACAAATTGGGCGATCCCAGTGCATCGCTCGTTGATTGTTCTTCGCGCCTACCTTGAGCCACTCGCGGCCCGGGCACCCGCGCCCCATGCCGCTGCTAGAACAGCGGCCGTAACCGCTGCAGGACGGTCAGCGGTTAACGAGATGCTCGAGCAAATCGGCCGCCACGATCGCGTCGAGGCTGCCAGGCAGAAGGCCCTCTCTGTCGAACTCCACGGCCGCAATCAGCGCTTCGATTGCTCGATCGTAGATGAAGCGGGACGGGCGCGGGCGGCTGCCGCGGCCAAGCACTCGATGCCGATGGTTTCGACGCCCGGGAACCGCTCCTTGAGCCAATGACCCGTGCCACCGCAGAAGCAGTCGATGTCGAGTACCCGAGTGGGCGCCAGCGCCATCATCTTGGGGGTGCGCGTACTTTTTCTGCCAGAACTAGCGGTTGTAACAATTCAGTTCCGTGATTTCAAAGACTTCTGTGAGTGGCGGTTACGGCAATTTCGTGAATCGCATACCCTCTTTGCAACTCCGCTTAATCAAAGAGTTGCGATTGCGCTTGCGGCGTCGCAGCAGAGAAAGCGCTACTTTTGGCATGAAAAGTACGCCACCCCCGGGCAGCTGTTGGCGTCTCGATGGGCGGTGCGCGAATTGTCGAACCGAACGCCGCAGCTTGAAATAATCATGAGGTAGCCAATGTATGTCAAAAATGCACGTCGCGATGGTCGAACAGTTCAAAAAGCCACTGGTTCTGCGCGAATGGGACATCCCGACGCCGGGCGTCGGCCAAATTCTCGTGAAGACGGAGTTCTGCGGGGTGTGCCACACAGATATCCATGCGGCGGACGGTGATTGGCCCGTTGAAGCCCCAATTGCCGTTCATCCCGGGACACGAGGGCATCGGCCGCGTGGCCGCGATCGGTGCAGGCGTCACGATAGTCAAAGAGGGCGATCGAGTCGGGGTTCCCTGGCTGCATTCGGCCTGCGGTCACTGCGAGTATTGTCTGACGGCGTGGGAAACCATCTGTCCGGCCGAGACCTTTACGGGCTACAACACGAATGGCGCGTTCGCGGAGTATCTCCTGGCCGATCCCAACTATGTGGCGCACATCCCGTCAGGCCTGTCGCCGCAGGAAGCGGCGCCGATCATCTGCGCGGGGGTCACGAGCTACAAGGGCATCAAACAGACTGAAGCGAAGCCCGGGGAGTGGCTGGCGGTGTCAGGGATCGGCGGTTTGGGGCACTTGGCCATTCAGTACGCAAGGCACATGGGACTCAAGGTCTGCGCGGTGGACATCGATGACGGCAAGCTGGCGCTCGCGAAGAGTTTGGGGGCGGAGGTCACCGTCAATGCAAAGGCGGGCGACCCGGCGGCTGCGGTCAAAAAGGCGACCGATGGAGGCGCTCATGGCGTCCTCATCACAGCCCCTTCGCTGCCCGCGTTCAAGCAAGGCGTCGGTATGACGCGCAAACATGGGATTTGCGTCCTCGTCGGCATACCGCCGGGCGATTTCCCGGTACCGCTGTTCGATGTCGTCGCAGACTGCATCAGCATCCGCGGCTCGTTCGTCGGCAACCGCGAGGACCTCGCGGAAGCCTTGAGCTTCGCCGCCGAGGGCAAAGTCAAGGCGGACATCGAATTGCAACCCTTGTCGGCGATCAACGCGGTGTTCAAGCGGCTCGAGGCCGGAGACGTACCCGCGCGCGTGGTGCTGAAGTTCTAATGAACTTCGCGACGACTCTCATCGATGCGATCAAGACCTGTTGGAGTTCGATATGCACGCGATGATCCTCAAGAAACTGAAGACTCCGCTCGAGTGGATTGAGCTGCCGGATCGAGAGCCGGGCCCCCATGAGATACGGGTGAAGGTCCTCGCCTGCGGTGTCTGCCGCACGGATCTGCATGTCGTCGACGGCGAATTGCCCAATCCAAAGATCCCGATCATTCCCGGGCACGAGATCGTCGGCCGGATAGACGGCATGGGCGCGGGGGTCAAAGGCTTGGCTTTCGGCGAACGGGTCGGCATCCCCTGGCTTGGCCACACGGATGGGACCTGTCCTTACTGCCTGATGCATCGCGAGAACCTGTGCGATCATCCGCTCTTCACGGGCTACACGCGTGACGGGGGCTATGCGACGGCAGCGGTCGCCGATGCGCGTTTCGCATTTCCCTTAGGCGAGGCGGGCAGCGACATCTCGATCGCGCCGCTGCTCTGCGCGGGGCTCATCGGCTGGCGCTCACTCGTGATCGCGGGCGAAGCCAAGAGAATCGGCCTTTATGGTTTCGGGGCCGCTGCCCATATTCTCGCTCAAGTCGCACAGTGGCAGGGACGGCGGGTTTACGCCTTCACTCGCTCCGGCGATACGCGCACCCAAGCATTCGCCAAGAGCTTGGGCGCGGTCTGGGCGGGCGGCTCCGATGAGGCGCCGCCCGAACCGCTCGATGCCGCGATCATCTTCGCGCCGATCGGGGCCTTGGTCCCGGCGGCGCTCAAGGCCGTGCGCAAAGGAGGCAGGGTGGTCTGTGCCGGCATCCACATGAGTGACATTCCAAGCTTTCCCTACAGCATTCTGTGGGAAGAGCGGGAGCTGCTGTCGGTTGCGAATCTCACGCGCAAGGACGGACTCGATTTTCTACACGTGGCGCGGCAGATCGGCATCACGGTGAAGACGACGCGCTATCCGCTGAGCGAGGCGAACCAGGCACTCGCTGATCTGCGGGCCGGACGTTTTGAAGGGTGCCGCCGTCCTGACGCCTTAGCTACAGCGCCGCGGATGGCGTCGTTCAGTGTGCTGCCGTACATACACAGTCATCCTGCTGCGGTTCAATGTTCGGTGTCGCCGGCATGGCGCCGGCATCAAAGACAACTGAATACCCTCTATCTATTAGGAGATTCTTATGAGCCTGATTCGTTGGGATCCGTTTGCGATGTCAGCACTTTTATCCGTCTGATGCCCAACCCAGCCGCCGGCTGGCCGCGCGCTGCAGATGAAGGCACTGGGGCGAGGAAGTTAGAGTAGTCTCCCTTTTCTGACATCAGCGAGACCGATAAGGAATACGTGATTCGTATCGATCTTCCTGCCGTGAAGAAGGAAGACGTCAAAGTAACGCTCGATCAGGGGTCGTGTCCATCAGCGGCGAGCGCAAGCAGCCGACCGAAGACAAGGACGAGAAATTCTATCGAATCGAGAGTTTCTACGGTAACTTCGAGCGCAGCTTTTCGCTGCCTGACAACGTGAATGCAGACACAGTGAGTTGCGAAAGCAAGGATGGCATTCTGACTGTGCATATTCCGAAGATTGCGACCAAGAAGCAAACGCCCAAACAAATCACAGTGCAATAGCGGACCGCAGGAAAGATGGATGAAGTAGCGGTTTCCCTTGGGCGGTATCCGGCGCTACCGCCGCAAATACGCAAATTTGTATCGGCGCGTCACGGGGCGCCGCAGAGTTCCGTCTCGTCACAGTATGCCCACATCAAGGAATCAAAATGATCGAAGACGCGTATTGGCAACGAGAACTCATGGACGCACTGCATTCGGAGGATGTCTTCAATTCAACGCAGTTAGTATCGCCAACGGCCGAGGAGGCGGCCTTTTTGAAGCCGACTCAGGCCGAGAGTGAGCGGGCGGTCGGAAACATGCGAGCGTGGCGCGCTTACCTTCCAGCGCCATGTGTTGCCAGGATGGTCGACGACGGATGGCAGTGGTCAACTTAGCCAGCGGCGAAGGCGAGGAGTCACGACCTGATTGAATGTAGAGTGATGGCGGTCGCCCGATTCCGCACTGAGTTCGAATCCGAGTTACAAAACCGTGCTGGGTTTGCCCACTCTGCTTTGCCGGATGGGCATTAACTTCAAAATGCTTCTCGTCCTAGCGAGAGCAAAGCTTCGTCACTGGATTGATCAATCGTCTCCACAGTGAATACTTGGGCCGCATGATAGGGTCGCAGATGATCCATGTAGGTCTTGAACGCCGTTTTGGCATTTCCCGGGCCGGTAACGAGGATGCCTGCTGTTTGGCCGAGGGTCCCCGCGACACGCCGAAAAAACTCCGTATCGTCCGGGGGATTGCCGCCCGCTTCCCAACCCTCACGTCGATGATGTAGTCGCTGCAATGAGGTGTGCGAATTCACGTGCACTTCCGCTCCTCGTTTCCGGCGATCCGGTACACTTTTGCTTCCCGGTGATCGATCCATACGAGCGCGTGATGAAGTTGACTCATTCCAGGTCTCCTGCGGTAATTGGGATGCGGAGTATGTTGGTTTCCGCGCGTCGCGGCGGTTCGCTAACACACGTAAGCATATGTATGGTGTGCGACTGGGTCGGGCGCGCATCGAAGCGCAGCACTTCGCCCCCGGCCCGCGCTCGGACCTTGCGCCTGAACGGGACCACGTTAATGTTCCGGTCATTGCGTTATGCAATGGCGAGACGTGCACCCACATTCATCGGGCCCTCTACGCAACGGCAGGATGCGGGTGGATCGACTCACTTGGTTTAATCTGTGCGCTGTCCTTCATTTGGGGCTTTCAGTGGTCTGATCGCTGTCCGGTCGCGACGGAAGCGCCCCTTCAAGTGTTGGCGCGTGCGTTGGCGAAGCGGCCACTTGCGCCGGCGCCTCCTGAAAGCGGTTTGCCGCTAACCATTGCATGAGAAACATTACGCCGATGTAGATTGCGATGACCATCATAGTGACGGTGGGCGGGGGTCGATGCACCGACGCTTCGCCCGGGGAGTCATTCGGTGTGGGTTGTCCGTCAGCTGCGGCGGAGCGCCTCGGCAACAGTGAGATCAAGCGATCCGCGATCGCCGCTTGTTCGGCTGTGGATGACCGATCCGATGATGCCGTGATCATCGAGGTCAAATGTCGTGCGGCGGTCTCGTGGGGTAATCGATTTAGATCCGCGGCAGCCTCCCAAGGATCTACATCCTGCCGGGCAAGTACGGAGAGGACGGTGAGCAAGGCTCCGTTTGAGCTCTCGCCAACCGGCGCATAGAGGAAATCGTCATAGGTCGACGGAAGTACTGACCGCGAGGTAGAACGAGGCATATTGAGCTTTAGCATATGGGTGTCCGATCACACAGGCACCCTAGGGTAGCAAACCGAACGCGTTCGGTCGGTACGTTAACACGCTTAGGCACCCCCCGGCCTCGGGGGGCGCGTATCCGATAGGAGGCATCGGCCACTTATCATTTTGCGGCAATGTCACCACACGGATGAATCGTTCGCGCAGGTCTCGGGCAGCCTTGCGTAAACATCGCCGTTGGCCGTACACCTCTACGGGTGTCGCCAGCCAATGGAGGTCAGGTACAACAACCAACAAAGAGCAAGCACGGCCCCGATGACTGCAATCGCTAAGACTCGAGGGGCACCTCAAGATGATGAGAACTTGGGTTTCGACCCTGCGAAGTCGCGTTCGCCTCCTCATCCGTAAACACAGTGTAATCTGTATAGCCGGCTGCTCCTCCCCCATAGAGCGTTGCGGTATCAAGGGGAGTCAAAACTTCATTCAGACGGAGTCGGTTGACGAGATCGGGATTGCTCATGAAGGGCCTCCCAAATGAGACCATGTCGGCGTTACCGTTCTCGACTTCTGCAAGCGCCATGGTCCGGGTATAGCCATTGTTGACGATCCAGGCGCCGTGTTCGTGACCTTGCTTGAAGCGCCGCCGTAGCGCCCGGAAGTCGAATGGCACGTCATCGCGAGCCCCCCCCGGTCGTCCCCTCGATGACAGCGATGAAAGCCAGTTGCAATGGATTCAACCGATCCAGGAAATAGTTGAACAGGCCTTGCGCATCGCCATCCTGTTTTGAATCGTTCACCGGTGAAACGGGCGATAGTCGGATCCCGGTGCGATCTGCCCCGATCTCGGCGGTGATGGCGTGCATGATCTCCATGGGGAGACGGACTCGATTCACTTGCGAGCCGCCATAGGCGTCCGTCCGGTCGTTAATGCTGTCGCGCAGAAACTGGTCGATAAGATATCCATTGGCACCGTGCACCTCCACTCCGTCAAAACCGGCGGCGATGGCGTTGCGGGCTGCTTGTCGAAACTGCGCCACGATTTCGGGCAGCTTGTCGAATCTCAAAGCCCGCGGTACGGAAGTTGCTTCGAACCCTTGCGCTGTGAATACGTTTGTATTCGCGCGCTGAGAGGTGCTCGAGACAGGTGCTTGACCGTGCGGCTGAAGTGACACATGAGAAATACGGCCGACGTGCCAGAGTTGTGCAACGATGCTGCCCCCTTTCGCATGAACGGCTGCGGTGACGGCCCGCCAGCCGTCCAATTGCGCGGGGCTGTAGATGCCCGGCGTATCGAGGTAGCCCTGCGCTTCCGGTGCGATCTGGGTGGCTTCTGAGACGATGAGGCCGGCGCTGGATCGCTGTTCATAGTAGAGCACCATCAGCGCGGTGGGTACTTGCCGAGGTCCGGCGCGATTGCGTGTCGAAAGGCGCCATTACAATGCGATTGCGGGCGTGAAACCGTCCGAAGCGAATGGGATCAAATAGTGCGGTCATGGAAAGTTTCAAAATTGTTTTTCGATTAATTCGTGGCAATGGGAGGATGCGCGGCCCAATAGGCGTCCCCTGTGCTGCTCAACGCGGCAAAGTCTTTATTTCCATCGAACAGATCCTTTCGCACGGGGGGAGAGGCATCCAACGTTGCCTAGAATGAGGCGGACCTCACCTTGCGTCTGTTCGTTGCCGCACATCCCGGGGTGATAGAGCACTCCACCGTTTAGAAGCGGCCAACCTTGGTAATTTGTGTGCACCGTCCGGTCCGCCGGCGCGTGGGGTCTCTCGAGCTTCGAAAACCGGGCAGCTCCGTCATGCAACGTACAGATACGTTTTCGAAGGGCGCCGCGCCGGCCAACACGTGGCCAACTCCCGTCACCGATATCTCCGGGGGCGCCACTTGGACATCGTATACTCTGGAGGCAAGCAGGAGACTACTATGCAAACGGAAACCATGACCGTGACGGGAATGCTGTGTGGTGGCTGCCCAATAAAACTCTCTCGTGCGCTGAGGGCAGTCGCCGGCGTGGAGGATGTGCAGATTTCACTGGCTTCAGGCGAAGTGACCGTTCGATATGACGAGCGACACACATCGCCGTCGCAATTGAAGGCAATCGTTATAAGAACCGGCTTTGGCGTTGATGGAATTGCCGCAACCAACGGGCACGATCCGCGGCCCGACTACTGTGGTTGATCATCTGACTTGTCAGCTACCCGTGGCGCGCTTTGGAAGTAACGCCGAGGCGGCGGTTGTCGGGAGCCAGATGAGAAGAATTGTCCGCTTGATACGCAATTGCGCGGTTTGGCCGAGAGTCATCGCAGTAGTCGTCCTAGAAGCTTCTTTGGCGGACATGCGTAAATAATTCGTCTCGGCAGGCCTAAGCGTTATGTTAGATACCGCACAGACGCGCGCGTCCACCCCAGGCTTTACTGGCCGCCCTGAACGCTCAGATTCTCAACATCATCATACGAGGACATCATGAATACTAAAGCCAGCGTTATATCCCCAAAGGAGAAGGGCTTCGGCTCCGGGGGCCACGGCCCGACCGGTGTCCTGAGCCCGCAACCGAAATGGGCCAAGTATCATGGCAAGATGTCCAGCGAATTCCCGTCGCCGTTTCGGGGCACGGAGGATCCGCTCGCCCACCAGATCGAGAAATTCGTCGAACGGCTCGACAAGCTTCGACCGGAAAAAGGCGGACCGGCCTATCTCGGCAAGAGCGGCGCACTGACCTACAAATATCCCGACGTCAAGAACGTCGAGATCCCGGAGAAGATGGGCGATCTCGACGCGGTTCTCGACGACGTCGTGAAGCTGTTCGAAGGCGCGGTGAACTGGGGCAACCCGCTGACGATGTGCAATGTCATCCCGCAGCCGAACACGGCGGCGGTCATTGCCTCGATGCTCTCGCAGGTGTTTCCGGCCAACATTCTCGAGGGCGAATATGCCCAGAACGTGCATATCGCCGAACTCGAGACGGCCGGCATGCTGGGCAATCTGGTCGGCTGGAATCCGGTGAAAACCGGCGCGATCTACACCTGGGGCGGCGGCGGCTGCTGGACCTACGGCCTGAAATACGGCCTGACCCGCGTGCTGCCGGACTCCATGCACGAAGGGCGTACGCACGGACGCCAAGGTCATTTGTTCGCAGCAGGCCCATTTCGTCCAGAGAAACGCCTCCGCCTGGATGGGGCTCGGCATGGACAACATCGTCCACGTGCGCACCGACGTCGACACCAACCAGATGGACGTTGCGCCACCTGGAAGAGATCCTCAAGGACCTCGCGGCGAAGAAGATCCCCGTCGCAACCGTCGTCTGCACGATGGGAACGACGGATGCGAGTGCGATCGATCCGATCGGCAAGGTCCGCAAGCTGCTGGACCGCTATCCCAATCCGGCGGGTTTCGGCAAGGCCATTCTCTATGCCGATGCCGTCGTCGGCTGGTCGTGGGTCTACTTCAAGGATTACGATTTCGAGAAGAACCCGCTGGAGTTCTCGGACCGCATCCTGCCGATTCTCAAGCAGAACGGTCAGGCGATGGCGGAACTCAGCTACGCCGACGCGATCGGCATCGACTTTCACAAGGTCGGCTGGGCTCCCTACGTGAGCAGCTGCTTCCTCTACAAGAATGCCGAGGAATTCGAGAAGCTCCATCACTGGGCGCGGCGACGCCTACCTGCAGGTGCGCACGCCCTACAACCCGATGTACTACACGCTCGAAGTGTCGCGCACGGCGTCCGGCTCGCTGGCCGGCTGGGCGACGCTCAAATACTTCGGCAAGGAAGGCATGCAGGCCATCCTCGGCGGCATCCTCGAGACGAAATACTACCTCTACGATCTGCTGAAGACGCAGTCCGACATGGTCTGCGTGAATCCCGACGACACCGGACTTGATCACGCTGTTCCGCGTCTATCCGAAGGGCGTCGACGCCAGCGGCGCAGTACAAGAAGGAGCTGACCGAGAAGACCTCGCGCGCCGATCTGCTGAAGCACAACAAGCTGACCAAGGACGTCGGCGACAAGCTCTATGAATGGTACCGGGCGGGCAAGAAGATCGACGGCAAATACACGCCCTACATGAGCTTCAGCACCGGGTTCCGCAACACCGAGTACAACCGCGAGGGCACGGACGCCGACGCAGTGATTTTCGCGATCAAGGCGTTTCCCATGAATGTCTTCGTCACGCCGGAGATCATGAAGTGGGCGCTGCATTGCGTGCACGCGGCGCGCGATGAGGTGCTGAAGTCCTAAAGCGCATTAGCCGTGAAGCAGGCGGCCGGGCATCGAGCCCGGCTGCCGGCCGTTATCGCATCAAAAGGATGACCCACATGTCTGCGCAATACTCAATCGGCGGCACCGCACCAGCTGCTGAGCCGGGCGGCTCTGCCGGTGTCAGTCCGCTCGGGCGGCAAGCCTGCAAGCGGCGAAGAAGACCGCCGTCATCGGCATGATGGCGTTCGCGATCATGAACTTCACGACCATCGTCAGTTTGCGGGGCCTGCCCTCAGCAGGCGGAATACGGACTGACCTCGATCTTCTATTTGTCTTTGCGGCCATCGTGTTTCTGATCCCGACATCGCTTGGTGGCGGCTGAGCTGGCCGCGACCTTCCCGAACAGGGCGGCGTGTTTCGCTGGGTCGCCGAGGCATTCGGACCACGGTGGGGCTTCGCGGCCATCTATTATCAGTGGCAGGCGATCGTCATCTGGTTCCCGACGGTGCTGATCTATCGGCGCGGTCGCTCTGGCCTATATCTGGTGGCCGCAAAGCTTCGACAAGGCGCTGGCGGCAACAAGCTCTATACGATCGTTGTCGTGCTGGCCGTCTACTGGTTCGTCACGCTGTTCACGTTTCGCGGCATCGGCGCATCGTCCAGGCTTGAGCTCCCTGGGCGGCCTATTCGGCACAATCATTCCGGGGGCGATTCTGATCATCCTCGGCGTCGTCTATGTCGCCATGGGCAAGCCCATTCAGATGCCGCTGAATACCGGGTTCATTCCGGATTTCAGCGAGTTCCAAAACATGGTGCTGGCCGCAGGCGATATTCCTGTACTTCGCCGGCATGGAAATGCAGGCGGTCCACATCAAGAACCTGCAACAATCCGACGCGCAATTATCCGCTATCGGTGCTTGATCGCGGCCGTTATGGTCGTCGTCATCTTCATCCTGGGCACGCTGGCCGTCGGCGTGGTGATTCCGCAGAAGGACATCAATCTGAACCAGAGTCTGCTGATTGCCTATCGGGACCTCTGGGCTGCATCGGCTTGCCGTGGCTCGGGCAATGTCATGGCGGCAATGCTGGCGTTCGGCGTGCTCGGTCAGGCCAGCGTCATCGTCGCCGGGACCTTCGACCGGCCTGTTCGCCGTGGGCAAAGCCGGCTACCTGCCGCACGGCTTGCAGAAGACCAATTCGCACGGCATGCCCGTGACGAATCCTGCTGCTGCAGGGCGCGCTCGATCACACTGTCTGTGCGTCGCCTTCACGGTGCTGCCGTCGGTGCAATCGACCTATCAAATTCTCAAGCCAGATGGCGACGATCATTTACCTGATCATGTATCTGATCATGTATCGTCGCGGCCATCCGGCTGCGCTACACGCAGCCTCACAAGACACGCCCGTTTCGAGATACCCGGCGGCAATCTTGGCATGTGGGTGGTCGGGTCGTCGGACTGCTGGGCGCCCTGGTCGCTATGACGCTGAGCTTCATTCCGCCGAAGCAGATCAGCACCGGAAGCCCGGCGATCTATGTCGGCATCCTGCTGGTGGGCTGCGCGATCTTCGCTGCCATTCCGTTCATCCTGTTCGCGTTTCACAAGCCGACCTGGAAAGCGCCTGACTCGGACTTCGAGCCGTTCGACTGGCAGACCGAGGGGCGCAAGCCCAGCCAGGTGTCCAAGTCACCGCGCACACCGCAAGCGTCTCTTGCAGTTCCGCCGGTGACCGGAGCACCGGTTGCGACCGCTGCGCGCACCTCCGGAGAGGCTTGAACATACCGATGAACGCGAAGTGGGCGTGGATGTTTTGCCTGCTGGCGGCGACGGTCGCGCCCGATGCGCTCCTGGCGCAGGTCGTGCCCGGTGACGCCGCTGTTCAGAATCAGTGGTTCACCGGGTCCTTGGAGGCGCCATCGCCCGCGCTACCGAAGGCCGGTATTCTGGCCATCGAACCCTACATGATCTACACCAACAACACCGGCGCGTATGGCGATGGCTGGCGGCATTACGCGGTCCCGAATGATGTCGATTCGGTGGAGTCGTTGACCGTGCTCAAGTACGCGCTCACGGACCGTCTGAGCCTCGAGGCGCTGCCTTCATTCGCGCACGCCTGGAATGGTCAAGCCAGCGCCACCGGCCTTGGAGATCTTCCGACCGAACTCGAATATCGATTCAATGACGAGAACAATAAGACAGGAGCGCCTTCCGTCACGGCGGCACTGGGAGTGAGCTTTCCGACCGGCCGGTACCAGCATCTGAGCACGCCCCTCGCTGGTCTCGGGAGCGGTGCGTACACGCTCAAAGAGGGGCTCTTATTGCAATCGCTGTTTGCCACCCGGGATAATCATCCCTTGCGCTTGCGTTTCTATGCCGCCGCCTTTGAAGCCTTGCAGGACGTATCGTTGCAAGACAGCAGTGTCTATGGGACAGGCAGCGGTTTCCGAGGGCATGTGACGCCTGGAGTAGCAGAGGAATTCGGGATCGGCGCAGGTTATGGCTTGGACCAGCGATGGGTGCTCGCCTTTGATCTGGTGGGGAACCATGCCGCGGGCCTCGATCTGCGTGGGACCAATGCGGCAGGTTCCTTCGCGCACGTTAGCGGCGCCGCCAGCAGTAGCGTTTCAGTGGCACCCGCAGTTGAGTACAACTGGTCTGGCAGCATCGGCATTATCGCAGGCTTCGAATTCTCTGCCGCCGGGCGCAATACGCCCTCGTACATCGCACCGCAGGTCGCGCTGAGCATGGCTTTCTGATGGCTCCTCCGATCGGTTCAGCAACCATCCGGCCAACGGCCGCGAAAGCGCGCCAGATGAACCTCTGGTCCGTCACGGCGCTCGGCATTGGTGCCATGGTGGGTGCCGGCATCTTCGCAGTCCTCGGTCAGACCGCTCTGCTGGCCGGGAAGCAGACCTACATCTCCTTCATCCTGGGAGGCTGCGTCGCGGCGCTCTGCGGCTATTCCTACGCGAAACTGGCCTGTCGCTATCCGGATGCGGGCGGCATCTCGACCTATTTCGACGAAGCCTTCGGCGCTGGGCGGCTCTCCGGGACCCTGTCGCTCATTTATCTGATCACGATCGCGGCAACGGTAGCCTTGGTGGCAAAGGCGTTTGGCGCCTACGCCACTCCGCTGGTGTTTGCTGACTCGAACCGGATCTGGGTAGACATCTTTGCCTCGGGGCTGGTGATCGTGCTGGCGCTGCTCAACGTCATCGGTGCCGGGCTCGTGGGGAAGGCTGAGATTTTCCTCGTTGGCTTCAAGCTTTTCATCCTCGTTGGACTCATGATCGTCGGCGCGATCAGCATGGGGCACGCGCCGCCGACGGCAACGTCCGATCATGGCCTTGCAGGCGTCTTTGGCGGAGTTGGCCTGACGTTCCTCGCCTATGCGGGATTCGGCATGATGGCGAATGCAGCTGGCAGCGTGCCCGATCCGCAACGCACGATCCCGCGCGCGATCTATCTGGCGATCGCCGTTGTGATCGTGCTCTACGTGGGGCTTGCCATCGTTGTACTCGGAAACGTGTCTCCGGCGCAGCTCGCGCAGCACAGCGACACCGCGGTAGCGGAGGCCGCGAGGCCGGTGCTCGGGCAGGCCGGCTATACCATCGTCTCTGTCGCGGCCCTACTGGCGACGGCCTCGGGCGTCAATGCCTGGATATTCAGTGCGATGAAGATCTCGGCGACGCTCGCCAAGGCGGGACAGCTGCCCCGCATGTTCGGCAAACTGGTGTGGCGCAAAGGGACCCGAGGGCTGTTCATCATCATAGCCGCGGTATTGGTTGCCCTGAACGTCTTCAACCTCGACGCGCTGGCACACATCGCCAGCGCAGTCTTCCTGATCTCCTATCTGGCCGTGCAGGTGGCGCATTGGCGCTTGATCAAGCAGACCCAGGGCTCGCGCTTCATGGTCGCTACCGGCTTCGTTGCCATGGTCGCCGTGTTCGTGTACTTCCTCTGGTCCACAGCCATGGCTCAGCCGTGGTCCGTGGCAGTGATAGCGGTGTTCATCGCCTGCAGCTGGGCAATCGAGATGTTTCTCGCCCCGAAGGGTCCGGCACCACCCGTTGGCAAGGTCGCTCAGCTCCAATGAATAGCCTCGCCGGACAATGCCGGCCGAACCCCTGAGCCTGCAGGAGGCCGCGACGGCTGATGGAATCCACTCCGACCGTGGAGATGGCCCTCGCGCCGATCTATGACCAACATCGATTCGCCGCTATATTTGGAGAACGCAATGCAAGACACTTTGAGGGATCTCGGCACAGTGATTGAGGACGTGGAGCGATTGTTTCGACGCTTCGTAAGCGAGGGTGGGGAATGCGCCGGCGAGTCCGTGGACCAGCTGCGCGCGAGCCTTGAAGAGATTCGCGAGCGATTCATGAAGCTCGAACACCGAGTGCAACATCAGGTGCGTCGCAGGATGCGGGAGACCAATCGTTACGTACACGAGAACCCATGGCAAACGATTGGCGCGGCTGCGGCGGTTGCGTTCGTGCTGGGGGCTCTTACCGCGAGGCGTGGATCAGGGTGAGCGCATAGCCGTATCAGGCGCGAATGGCTCAGGGGGGTAGGCGTACTTTTCAGCCAAAAGTGTTGGCTCCAGCGCTGCCGCGCAACAACTGAGATCGCAACTCATTGAATAGACGATGTGTCACTCGGCTTCGTACCTGCGTGCGTATTGGCTGCCATGCCCGAAGTAACCTTTTGAATTCAGAGGTCCGAATTATTCGTAACGCCAGCTTCGGCAGAAAGGTACGCGTACCCGTAACGGGGGTGCGCGTACTTTTTCTGCCAGAACTAGCGGTTGTAACAATTCAGTTCCGTGATTTCAAAGACTTCTGTGAGTGGCGGTTACGGCAATTTCGTGAATCGCATACCCTCTTTGCAACTCCGCTTAATCAAAGAGTTGCGATTGCGCTTGCGGCGTCGCAGCAGAGAAAGCGCTACTTTTGGCATGAAAAGTACGCCACCCCCAACTACCAGGAACGGGCTGCTTTCACACCGAGTATCCCAGTACCCGTTGGATTCGAGAGGAATGCCTCGCCACGCCCGAGATGCCGATTCGGCCGCCACTTCGTGAAGGAGTCGTGCAAACGGTCGGCAATAGAATCGATGACGTTGCCGAAGTGACCGGCCAAATGACCAAGACCGTCGGATCGTTCCCTAAGGTCAAGGGTGTCACGAGTGAGGTGGGGGCGAACGGTCCCAATGACTACTCGCTGCAGATCAACTCCAATTATCTGCCCAAATCGCCGGCATGCTCCGGGCATTCGGGCTGTATGGCGTGGCAACAATTTGTGTATGCATCGACCGGGCCGGCGATGGCCTATATGCAGTATTGGCTGCTCAACTATGGGAGCGGCTGCGAGGACCTAAACGCCGGGTGGCATCAATCTGGCTCAAGTTGCTACAAGAACAGCGCCTATGCCGTGCCGGCGCCCGCCACCACCTCGATCACGCAACTCTCCCAACTGAAACTCACCGCCTCAGCCGCCGCGAATGGCAAAGATACGTTAATCTTTTCGAACGGAACGCAGTCCAAGGCGATGGGCGCGGACACGGTGCTTGATCTGGCGACGGCGGGATGGAACGAATCCGAGTTCAATGTGTTCGGCGACCACAACAGCTCCGCCGCAACCTTCAACGTGGGGTCGTCGATTACGGTCAAGATAGAGGTTGACAATGGCACGACGAATGCGCCGACCTGTGTTACGCCGAGCGCTACGGTGAATCCCGGTACCACGGGAGAAACCAGCAACTTGAATTTGAATGTCGGCAGCTGCGCCACATCCGGGGGCGCGACTCCGTCGATCACGTTCAGCGAGTCAAACGCCGGGCCGATCTTGACCGCCAATCCCTCCTGGGTCGTCGCCGGGGCCACGGTCACCTTTAGCGTGGCTATTCCGTCGAACGGATCTCTCAAAATACCCACAGGATCCGCCGACATCGTGGACGACACGGGCAGCACGGTGTGTACGATCACGTTGAACACGCTCGCTACCGGGACATGCTCCACTGTCTATTCATCGTCGGCAGCGCACACCTATACAGCAGCCTATTCTGGAGATGCCAATTTCGCACGCGCAAGCTCGCCGCCTATTGCAACCTCTCCCTATACGGCGAGTAGGATCAATAACTTTCTTCCCACGGGCGTCAACAGTAGTGGCGATGTCGGCGGAGCAAACTTAAAGACCTACACGGCAGCCCTCGACCAGTCAGGCAAGGAGATCAGCCTGAAAACGCTCGCGCTCCCGAGCGGCTACACATCCACGATAACCAATGGCGAGCCAGTCGCAATCTCGGAGGCTGGCTTGATCGCTGAGTACGCGTGTAATACCTCGTCGTGTTCCGGTTTTTTACTGACCCCCACAACGCCCAATTCAACGACATTTTCGGAAACGCCAATCAGCACCGTTCTTCCGACGGGTGTCAACAGCAGCGGTGATGTCGTCGGAGACGAATCGAGTTCGGATACGGCCGTGCTCGACCAAGCGGGGACGCTGATCAGCCTGAAAACGCTCGGTCTTCCCGCGGGATATTCATCGACCATCACCAACGGCGAGCTTGTGGCCATCTCGGAATACGGCATGATCGCCGAGTACGCCTGTAATACCGCGAACGCCTGCGCCGGTTTCCTGTTGACTCCCACCACAGCCAATTCGACGGCGTTCTCGGAAACCCAAATCAATAATTTTCTGCCGAGTGGGGTCAACAGCAGCGGCGATGTGGCGGGCGGTGATCTCACCACCGACACGGCGGCTCTTTATCATGAAGGGCAAATCATCAGCCTCGCAACCCTCGGTCTTCCTACAGGGTACACGTCGACCATTACCAATAGCGAGCCGGTGGCGATCTCAGAGTCCGGTTCGATCGCAGAATATGCGTGTAGCACCGGGGCCAAGAGAAAATGCGCAGGATTCGTGCTCAAGGCGCCTTACCGCCCACAGTTTCCGCTGGTGGCGAGTATTTCGGGACTCTCGGGGACATTGACGTTGCAGAATAACGGCGCGAGCCAGACGCTCATCACAGGGAACAACAGTGGACCACAAATTATCGTCTTTCCTGCGTTGCCGATCGGTAGCCCCTATCAGGTCACCGTGGCGGCACAGCCGGGCACGCAAACCTGCACCGTCGCCAACGGCTCAGGTATTCAGGGTGGAAGTCTGATCGCTAACGTGAGTATCGGCTGCCAATAATCGCCAGAGTAAACAAAATGCCGGTGCTGCTGTGCTTTGGCCACCGAGCATGGCGCCAACGTAGCGCGGCGCAGCAATTGAAGGTCACCATGCGGTCCCCACGGAAAACCGTGGGGCCGCCACTCGTACGCAGCTAGGACTGCTTGTCGAGGACCTCGGTAAACGGTTCCTTACCTGGGGGTGGCGTACTTTTCATGCCAAAAGTAGCGCTTTCTCTGTCGCCGATGACGGCAGACCGCGTCTTTGTCTGATCGCGACAAACCAGCGAATCGATGCGTGATACCTGACGAGGGGGAATAGATCGTTCGATTGTGTCGGTGCTAGTTGGACTCGGTGATGGTGTTTATAAGAAAAAGAATTGTAAGTGAAGTAGTGGGGGCGGCTGGAATTCCAGCTGCCCCCTATCTCTTTGCCACAGTCCCATGAATAACCATCATGGGAAGGTAATCGCAGCTGTGAGTTTGCGGTCTCACCTAACCATGGTGCCACAAAAAGCGGCAGCCGGACCGGCACCCGCACTGGGATGCTCGCTCATCCTGCCCACCCCGTCCGATAAAGCTGGTGTTCGCCCTGTCAATTACCTAAACGGTGATGACATCGTTGACGGCAAAAGGATGATCGGCGGCCCGAATCATAGTCGCCTCCGCGATGCGTCGATTGCGCAGGCCTCGGCTATCCGGCCATAGGCGCACCATTGATTCAAACTGCAATGCTATGGCCTGCAAGTCTTGCGGTGACGGCGCGGCGATCAAAGCCTTTAGATTGAACATCTCGACACGGCGCGGCCCCGTCGTCGAAGTACCGCGGTTATAGACCAAGGAGAGGAGCATACTCTGCGCGTCAGGTGGCAATCGGTCCACGCCGAGATAGAGCGTTCGCGTCGCTTGCGCCGCAAGGGGCAGGCTTCGCTGATAGAAAACCGTCTCCGCGGCTTCCAAAGCGATTGTGATGTCCGCGAGACCAGCCGCCAGCGCTTTCGCGCGCGCACCGAGCACCCCGACCGCCGCCATCAATCGATCGAGACTGGCGGAATCGACGTACTGGCCCCAATCGCTCCGCGCATCCGACCCGTGCGCCATTCCCAAATCATAACCAATGCCCACGGTAACGCCGCTATCGACGCCAGGCCAAGTGGGGTGGCTAAGCCGCCTACGATAGTACGTCGGGGAACTGATCTCAAACGTCACGAGCCGCCGGTTGAGCACATTCCCGGCAATGGCGAGGGAGGCCAGCATGCCGGCCTTTCCGATTTCCTCCATCGCGAGGATTGCCAAATGATAGGCGATATTGGGATACGCCTGGTCATCCGCGAACACGCGTTCGGCCGCCGTAGCAAGGTCAGTAGCGTGATCCAGGCACAGGATGCGTTGCTGCATGTAAGTAGGAGTTGCATCACCGTGTGTTTTACGACTCGATTGCTCGCGATCTTCATCTTTTGTATACATCGAGGTAGCCGCTCATTTCCCTAGATTAAAATACGCTCCACCTCATCCACCGCCACCTCATCATCCCGCCGATCATACAACGCCGTCGTCCGCGGCGACTCATGCGCCGCCATCTGCTGAGCGAGTTCGCATCGCCCGCCATTGCGCAGGTATTGAGTGATCCCCGTCGCCCGGAAAGAGTGATTGCCGATTCGAGTCTTTATTCCCACCATGATCGCCCGCCGGCGAATCATCCGATACACGTCTGCCTGGGAGAGCGGATTGGTGGTGAGCTGACGCGTTTTGCCGCGAGTACTGCGGTGAGTGTCAAGGTAGTTGTCGCCTGATTCAAGCGGCCGCCTGGATGTCTGCCCGCGGCGGGTTGAGGACCACGAGGCCGATCGGCGTCAAATTACGAGTGGCACGACTCCCGCGCTCAGGATTTGCAACGCGAGCGCACTGATAGATCTCGTGGCGCTTGGCGAGGATGCCATGTTCACGGCCACAATGGCGTTCATTGGGGGTCACGAAGCGCATCGCGCTGTGTCGATGTTCGCCGTTATACCAGCCCACACAGCGTTCGACCCATCGCCGAGCGGACTGACCGTCGGCGAATGGCAGCCGCGGGTATGCTGGCGTGTGCTTTAAAGTGCGGAAGAGCGACTCGGAGTACGGATTGTCGTCAGAGACATGCGGACGGCTGAAGGACGGCACCACACCCAGCCACTGCAGCGTCGAGACCATGGTGCTGCCGCGCATGGGTTTGCCATTGTCGGGGTGCAGCACGAGACCCACTGATCAGGGGGTTACACATCCTTGCCGTGCTTAAATTTCCGATTCTTGAGCGGACCCCATTTCGTGCGAACGCGGACGTCCGCGATACAGCACAAGACTTTAATGTTGATAGGTTGACCGCCGCAAGACTATTTGTCATTCCGCCTCTTGGAAAGACTATTTGTCGGAAACATGACTTTATTGTCTTTTTCTATCTAGTCCTACTACTCCACCGTCAGGCTCTTGGCGAGATTCCGCGGCTGATCGACGTCGGTGCCCTTCAGCACCGCGACGTAATAGGCGAGCAGCTGCATCGGCACGGCGAATATCACCGGGGCCTGGAGTGCCGTGACTTTGACGGGCATGCGGATCACCGTGACGCCGTCCGCGCTTTCCATGCCGGTCTCGGGATCGGCGAAGACGTAGAGCTTGCCGCCGCGCGCCCGCACCTCCTGCAGGTTCGATTTCAGCTTCTCCAGGAGCTCGTTGTTTGGCGCCACCGCGACCACCGGCATGTCCTCGTCGACCAGCGCCAGCGGACCGTGCTTGAGCTCGGCCGCCGAATAGGCTTCCGCGTGGATGTAGGAGATCTCCTTCAGCTTGAGCGCCCCCTCCATGGCGATGGCGTGTAGCGGGCCGCGGCCGACGAACAACGCATGGTGCTTGTCGGCGAAGATCTCCGCCAGCGCCCTGATGGTGTCGTCGAGCGCCAGCGTCCGCTCCACCAGGCCGGGCAGCTGCAGGAGCTGCGCCGTGAGATCCCGCTCGTCGATCCCCCGGGGAGCGCAATGCTTGGCGAGCGCGACCACCAGCATGCCGAGCGCGGCGAGCTGGGTGGTGAACGCCTTGGTCGAGGCCACGCCGATTTCCGGGCCCGCGCGCGTCAGCAGCACCAGGTCCGACTCCCGGACCATGGAGCTTTCGGCCACGTTGCAGATGGTGAGCGTGGAGACATAGCCCGCGCGCCTTGCGTTGCGCAGCGCCGCCAGTGTATCGGCGGTTTCGCCGGACTGCGAGATGGTGACGAACAACGTGTCGGGCGTGACCACCGGATCCCGGTAGCGGAATTCGCTGGCGATTTCGATGCGCGCCGGGATGCGGCAGATCTGCTCGATGAAGTAGCTGGCCACGAGGCCGGCATGAAAGCTCGTCCCGCACGCGGCGATGTGCACGGCCTTGACCCGCTTGAACACCTGCTGCGCCCCGGGCCCGAACGCGGCGTCCAGGAGCCTCGCGCCGGCAATGCGCTCCTCGAGGGTCTGCGCAATGGCCCGTGGCTGCTCGTGAATCTCCTTGAGCATGAAGTGTCGGTACTGGCCACGCTCCACGGCGTCCGCCGCCAAATCGCTCTCGTGAATGGGCCGGAGGGCCGGCGCGCCCTCCCGATCGAGGATCCTGATGGAATTGCGGCGGACCAGGGCGACGTCCCCCTCCTCCAGGAACATGAATCGCCGCGTCACGGGCAGCAGCGCTGCCACGTCCGACGCCACGAAATTCTCGCCGATTCCGAGGCCGATCACGACAGGACAGCCCTCGCGGGCCGCCACGACGCAATCCGGGTCGCTCTGGGAAATGACCGCCAGCGCGTAGGCGCCGCGCAACTCGGCAACCGTGCTGCGGACCGCCTGGAAGAGATCGGCCGAGCGCCCCAGGTGATGATGAATGCGGTGTGCGATGACCTCGGTATCGGTCTCCGAATCGAAGCTGTACCCGAGTTCGATCAGGCCGGAGCGCAGGGCCTCATGATTTTCGATGATGCCGTTGTGAACGATGGCGATGCCGTCGCCGGACATGTGCGGATGGGCGTTGCTCGTCGTCGGGACGCCGTGCGTGGCCCAGCGCGTGTGGGCGATGCCCACGTGTCCGTCGAGAGGGTCCGCATCCAGCAGGGCCTGCAGCGCCTGCACTTTTCCCACGGCCCTCACCCGGGCCAGCCGCTGACCCGACGTCAGCACCACCAGGCCCGCGGAGTCGTAGCCGCGGTATTCCAGACGGCGCAGCCCCTCCATGAGGATGGGTACGGCATTGCGCTCCGCGACGACGCCCACGATTCCACACATGTCCTGGAAGCTCCCGGCAAGAAAGAGCCGGGATTATCGCATGGGCCGAGTTACAGCGTCTTACCCCGGCCGCTGGCGCCGGCGGGCCGCAAGCCCCAAGCCGGCGAGCGCGCTGCCCAACAGCCACGCGGCAGCCGGCAGGGGCACGGCCGAAACCTGGACGCCGAATGGATTGTTCGTCTCGAGCGCATAACGACCGGTGGTACCTGCGAACGCAAACGCCTGCGCAGGCGCCGTGCCGGTGGTGGTGGAAGTTTGCGTGACGAGATCGAGGCCCGGCGTTTGCGAGGCGCTGCTGACTTGCAGCGCGATCCAGTAAGATCCCGGCGCCACAGCCCAGTTGACGCTTGTGGAATTCCAGCCGTTGCCATTGAACGTCCCGGTCGTGGAGTCCGTCGGCAGCTCACGGTTCGGCCCCACAAACGCTCCGCTCGCGGAGTAGAGGTCCCACGTGAAAGTATTTCCAACCTGTCCGGCGCCCTGAGTCATATAAGCGGACAGCTCGCTGAGCGTCTGCCCGGCCCCCACGGTGAATTCGGCCGCGTACCAGTCGGCCGAGGCGAGAGTCACGCTCGGCGTTCCGCTCGCGGGCGGTGTTCCGGTGTCGAGAACGAAGGATTGTGCCGACGCGGTCTGCGACTGAATGGCGGCCAGTGCAATGACCGCCCCCATCATCATTTTGACTTTCATGAATATGAATCCTCTTCTCACGGCCTATTGCAGGTTGCCGGTGAACACGGCGCCAGGAACGTCGTAATTGGTCAGGTCGTAGACCGATCCACCGAGACCCGTATCGGGGAAGCCGCTCATTTGCAGGGTGACGGCGCCGCTCGCATGCACCTGCACCAGCGCCCAAGCATAGTAGCGATCCGTGGGCGCGGTGAACGGCGTCGGTTCCACCGCGCTCGGCGCAGTGCCATCCATGGTGTCGTCGAACGGCGATCCCCCCGAGCCCACGATGACCTGGAAGGGCGTATTG
This sequence comes from uncultured Gammaproteobacteria bacterium, assembly GCA_963707765.1. GTDB lineage: Bacteria > Pseudomonadota > Gammaproteobacteria > Steroidobacterales > Steroidobacteraceae > Bog-1198. The sequence goes on from CAVPQZ010000004.1 coordinate 1,650,854, forward strand.
CTCGAGCCCCCGGTGGGATCGGCGAACTGCTGCACATTGGGAATGTGCTCGTGGCCGCTGAAGTAGGTGGCCCCGTACTGCGCGATCACGTGCCAAAACAGATTCCGGTAGTTCGGGCTGGTGCTGGCGTTCGCGTCGAGACCGCCGGCGGCGACATTGGCCGCGCCGGGTACGCCCGCAGCCACCTGGGCCGCCTCATAGTTGTACGTGAAGGCCGGCTTGTGTCCGAACACGAAGTACTTGATCGTGTAGGCGGTGGTCGCCCTGCTCTTCTTCTTGGGGCCGGCTTCGCCCGCCGCCGCTCGCGCCGCCGCCGCCGCGAAATCGCCCGCCAGCCAGTCCGAGGGTGCGGTCTCATCGGCGCCCGACGGGTCGGTGTTGATCACCGCGAAGTGCAGCACAATGGTTGTGCCCGGCACCAGGATATCGAACGAGTAATCGAGCTCTTGTTGGGTGTCGCTGATCGGGCCGTTGTTGGCGGGCGTCCCTCCGCTGTAGATGCAGGGGCTGCCCGAGGTGCTCGTGACGCCCGGCGCGCAGTAGGTAACGCCGCTCGCCGTGGACGCTGGCACCGCCGTGGCTGCCGTCGTTCCCACGACGTTGGTGGCGAACACGCCCGAAACATTCGAGAATCGAAGATTCGTGATCAGGTCCTGGATGAGATCGCCCATGTTGGCGCGGAACGCGTTCTCGTTTTCCGCATACGCTTGCTTGCCGCCGTTGATGGTGGTGCTGCAGTTCGGGTTCGAACTCGGCACGCCGCTTTTTCCGGTGTAAGGATTCGCGGTTGAACTGCACTGCGTCTCGTGGTTGCCCGGTACCGGGATCACATAAGTGCCGTTGTTGAACAACGTCGAGACCGAGCCGCGCCAGTAGGCATACTGCAGATACTCGAAGAAACCGTCCGGGTACAACGCGCCCCCGGGAAGTGCGCTCAGGACGCTGGCAGTGACGGGAGCGTACCAAGTCGACGGGTTGCCCGTCCAACCCGGCGGCATGATCGGCCGGCCATAGCCGTAGACCATATCGCCGTTGAATAAGAGCAGCTGCGCGCCCTGTGCAGTGATGCCCGCCTGGATCTCGGACCATGCCGCAGAGTTTTGCAGGAAGTAGGCGTCCTGCGGGAGCAAGGCGCCCGATTGGCTATACGCACCGCCCTCCGTGGTCGGGCTGGAATTGGCGACGAAAGTCGTCGGGTCGGGCTTCTTGGGATCCTGCCGGTTGTCGCCGACCGTTGCGAAGCTGAAAACCACCGGATCGACGGTTTGCGCCTGCGCGATGTGCGCGGCGCCCAGCGCTGCAAGAACATTGGCGGCGAGGAGGGTTGCAAAAATGGGGCGGCTCACCCCACGGCGGCCAAGGCTGTTTTTCACTTGCGGCTCCCTTGCTGGCAGGATCGTTGAATATCGACGTCGCAGCGCCCGGCGGCGGCCCGCGACCGAAGGGAATGCTGCCGCCAGTAGTTCTCGTGCCTGTTGCAGATATGTTAAGTTTTTGCGGCGCGATCGGTGCCCGACGCGCCGGCGCCAGAGCGGCGGCTCACACCGGATGACACTTCACGGAGTACGTCGCGCCGGAAGGTTGATCCATGCCCTGCCAGTTGCCCGCGGTGGTTCGCTGCTCCGGGAACACCGTGGTGCTCTGCCGGTCGCTCACGCTGTGCTTCTCGCCGTTCTCGTAGTAGGCGCCCTTCAATTCGGTGGTGCAGCGGAGAATTCTCGCGTCGTGGCTGGTGATGAAGACCGTGTAGATCACCTCATCGTTGTTGTAGCCCGCGAGATCCCACAGCGCTTCGGCGGTGAACTGCACGCTCGACTCCTGCGTGTTCTCCGCCGGTACCTCGGCATCGGCCGCGGCCGCGGTGGGATGCGGCCGTTGCGGTCGCGGCGACCAGGCGGGCAACGGCACGATGCCGGGTGGGGGCTGCTGCGGGGCGGCCTTGGCGGCGCCCGGCGCAGGTGCCGCCAATGGAATTTTCGCCGTCTCGTCGTCGGCGCTGGCGATGCCGGCGCAGGCGGCGAGGATTCCGAGGACCAGTAGTGATCGCATAATGCCTCCTCACGGCGCCCGGGGCCGCGCCTTGGACAATGACCAGACGAAATCGAGCGATTGATAGCGCCGTCCATCCCAAACGTAGCCGGCCTCCAGCCAGCCGGGCGCGCCCACATAGCCGCGCCGCACGGCGGGTTTGTCGGACAAGCCGTCCCGGATGTCGAATATCGCGAGGCGCGCCGGCTTGCCATCGTCATTTGCGATCGTCGAGCGCGAGTGGCAGGTGATGCACGAAGAGGTGCCCTGCATGCCGAATTCGAGTTCAGAGTTCGCCAGGCGCATCGGCGCGCCCTGCGCATCGGCGAACTGGGTGAGTGTGCCGCGCAGACGGTAGTGCTGCCACACCGTTCCGTCGAGTCCGATGCCGCTCGGCGCCCGGTTGCAGTCAAGGTGTGTCCCTGGGCAGGCGAACGCATCGCGCGAGGGCAGCTGCCATCCCTCGTTGTCGGGGAGCGTGGGATTGTCCACGTGCTCGAAGGTGGCCCAAAACCAGTGGGGCAGGTCCTTCGAGGCGATGTGCAGGGCGGTGAGTCCATAGATCTGGGTGCTTCCATCCGAAAGCCGCACGCTCATGGTGTGATAACGCCCCCGCTCGGCCTCTCCGATGGGCCGCCACTTGGCCTTGAGTTCGCGAGCGCCGTATGGGAAGCGTACGGACTTGCGCGAGTCGAACGAGCGCAGCTGCCCTTCCGTGTTATAGAGCTCGCGCGAACGCACGAATTCGAACGCCGGCCGGTTCATTCGAATCTCCGTCAAGCGTCGCGCGCCTTCGAGCGGGTCCGTGACCGGCACCATGACGCCATTGACGATGTGCCGCAGATTCGGCCGATCACGCATCGGGTCCTCGAAATGCCGGTCGACCGCATGCACCTGCGCGTCGCCCGGGCGCCACTCGCCCGGATCGTGGCCGTCCGGGCGGTACACGATCGATGCGCTGATCCACGTCTCCCACACCACGGGCCGGTCCGCGCCGAGTGCAGCCGCGGCATCCGCCGCTCCGCTTTCGGCACGGGCGGGCCAGTTGAGAGCCACGAACAGCGCCCAGGCGTACTCATCGCTCCGCTCGGACGCCGCTTTGGAATCCTGCGGCTCCTGCCAGGGGTGCTGCCAGGTGAGCGCCGGGCCGGACCAGGCGGCCGAGCCGATGCAACCGGCGGCGAGTACCGCATAGCGCGCCGTCCAACCCGGCCGCCCGCTCCTCATGGGCTCGCATCCTTATCCGTCAGGGTGTTCAGGAATGCGATGAGATCGTCGATGTCGGCGGCGGACAGCGCGGGCGTCGAGCCCGGCCTGCGGTCGAGCGGCGGGTCGTGATCGATGTTTTCGGGGACTCCCGGCGGCAGGTCGTCGTACCGATGCACGCTGCCGTCCGGATTCTTCGAGTAGAACTTTTCCGGATAGAGGTCGCGCTCGTTGTAGAACTCGATGACCTGGCGCAGGGTGCCGAACGCGCCGTTGTGAAAGAACGTATCCCTCAGCGCCACGTTGCGCAGAGTCGGCGAGCGGAAAAAGCCGCACAGCTCGCGCTTGGCCGAAAGGTCCTCGCGGCCGCAGAGCCCAAGGTCGAAGTGGGTGGAGTCCTGGTTCGCCGCCAGGCGCGGATTGCGCGGTGCGCCCACGTTCACGAAATCGAAGTCGGTGAAGGGCGGCGGCTGCCCATCCCGGCTCGTACCGAGATGGCAGCTCGCACAGTTGCCCTTCGCCGGATTCTTGAATATCGCCGCCCCGCGCTCTTCCTGTTCGGTGAGCTCGATGTCGCCCTTCAGGAAGGCATCGTAGCGGCTGCTGTAGGGAAAGAACTCCGCGGGTTCTTGCTGAAATGCCTGCAGCGCGCTCATCGCGGCCGCGAACGCGCGCGGCGGGTCTTCGAATATGCGCTCGCCGAACGCCTGGCGAAAGAGCGAGGCGTATGCGGCGCCGCGCAGCTTGCGCACCACCTCCGCCTCGTTGACGTTCGCCATTTCGTTGGCGGCGAACAGCGGTATCCTGGCCTGCGCCGCGAGGCTTTCCGCGCGGCCGTCCCAGGTCAAGCCGCCAACCGGTCCCACGTCGCCGTCCAGGAACTTGAACTGCTCGCGAAACGGCGGTGCCCCATGTAAATAGCGAAGCGAGGGCACGGCCCGCGTGCCCGGCTGCTGCATGTCCTTGCCGCCCAAGGCGATGGCCTTTCCCGGCGGTGGTCCATACGCGTAGTGCGGGTCGTGGCAGGTGCCGCAGGCCAGTTTCCCGGAAGCCGACAGGCTGGGATCGAAGAACATCAGCCGCCCGACTTGAGACGCCAGCGCCGCCGGCCCATAGGACGCGGGCACAGCCGCGGCCGCCGCAAACGCACCCATGATCGCGATCGCCCCGCGCACCCATCCCCGCTTGGCGGTCGCCTGATTCATTACAACGACCTCAGCGCACCCCTTCAGCGCCGCCGGCCGCGCCGCTCGCGTTGGCCGGAGCCACGGCGAGCAGCTCCACTTCGAAATCCAGCGTGGCATCGGGGCCGACCTTGGGCGGCTCGCCGCGGGCGCCGTAACCGAGCGCCGCCGGGCATACGATGCGGCTGGTCGAGCCCACCTTCATGAGCGGCAGCGCCTGCGACCAGCAGGGAATGACGCCCCGCAGGCTGAAGGTCGAGGGGCCGCCGCGCTCGCGAGAGCCGTCGAACACCGAGCCGTCGATGAGGCGCCCCTCGTAATTCACGGTGACCCGGTCATCGGGCCCGGGGCTTGTGCCGCGGCCACTCTTGAGCGGCAGGTAGACCACGCCGCTCGCCGTGCGCTGGGCTCCCTTGAGCGAGGCGACTTGGTCGAGGAAGCCCTGGGCCGCCTGCTCGCGCTTCTCATGCAGGCGGGCCGCGCGCTCGCGCCGCAGCGCCTGAATCTTGGTCCCTTCCTTGGTGAGATCGACCCCCGAGGCTTGATGGTTGAAGCCATCGGTGAGACCCGATTTCACGCGCTCGAAATCCCCGCTCGACAGGTCGAACTCATCGAGGTTGCGGCTGATCAACACGCCGAGCGCATAGAGCGCCTTGTCGAGTTCGGCGGCATCCAGCGGGGCATGGGGTCGAACGGCGCCCACCGCCGCCGGGATGGTGGGATCCGGAACCTCGGCCCCGGCGCCCGCGGGCATGTTGCAGGCGATGAGGGCTGCGCCGAGGACGAGCATCGTTCGGCGATTGTTGCAGAGTATCTCCATCGGGGGGCGCACCAACAGGGAAAGGCGCAATGCTAGGCGAGACGTGTGACGCGAACGTGACGTCCGGTCCCGGGGGCTCAGGTCGAATCGGGCTCCAACGCCTTGCGGACGGCTGCCGCCTTCTCGTCCTCCGGCAGCTTCGCGGGCCGCTGCCAATTCTCGACCGTGGTTTGCGGTGCGCGCGTGAGCGTGAGTTTGCCGTCCGCGGTGCTCGCCGTGATGGTCGAGCCGGCCCCGATGGTCGCGCCGGCCCCGATGCGCACGGGCGCGACCAGCATGCTGCCGCTGCCGATGAACGCGCCGTCGGCGATGACCGTGGGCCATTTATTGACGCCGTCGTAATTGCAGGTGATCGTGCCGGCGCCCACGTTCACGCCCGCTCCGACGGTGGTATCGCCGACATAGCTCAGGTGATTCGCCTTGCTGCCGTCGCCGATCCGGGAGTTCTTGACCTCGACGAAGTTGCCGATGTGCGCATCGCAGCCCAGCACGGTGCCCGGCCGCAGGCGGGCAAACGGCCCGATGCGGCAGTTTCCGGCCACCTCCGCTTCCTCGATGACGCAGTTGGCATTGATCTCGGTGTCGGGGCCGATGCGCGCATCGCGAATCACGCAGTACGGACCCACCTTGACGCGAGCGCCCAGGTGGACCTTGCCGATCAAAACCGCGCCCACGTCGATGAAGACATCCGGCTCCACCGTGACTTGGCCGCGAACATCGATGCGGGTAGGGTCGGCCAGCGTCGCGCCGGCGCTCAGGAGTTCCGCGGCCCGGACCCTGCGAAGGGCCGCCTCGACCTCCGCCAACTGGATCTTGTCGTTGACGCCCAGGACCTCGGCCGCCGGCACCGGTACGGCGGTCGGCGGATGGCCGTCCTGGACGGCGCTCGACACCACGTCGGTGAGATAATATTCGCGCTGCGTATTATCGGACTTGAGCCCCCGAAGCCAGGCGCGCAGCCGTGCGGCGGGCGCGGCCATCAGGCCGGTGTTCGCCTCGTTGATCAGCCGCTGCTCGGCGCTGGCGTCCGCGTGCTCGACGATTCCGCGCACGCGGCCTTGCGAGTCCCGCAGTATCCGCCCGTATCCCGCGGCATCCGCCAGGGTGACGGTGAGCAGCGCGAGACCGCCGGGCCGGGCCGCCTCGACCAGTTGCCGCAGGGTCTGTGCCCGGGTCAACGGCACGTCGCCGTACAGCACGAGCACCGTGTGATCGTCGGGTATGCGGGACATGGCCTGCATGACGGCATGGCCGGTCCCCAATTGCTCGGCCTGCAGCACCCACTCGAGGTCGCCGCTGTCGGCAAACGCCGCAGGGACTTGCTCGCCGCCGTGGCCGTAGACGACGAGGAGGCGGTCGGGCCCGAGTTCGCGCGCGGTGCGCACCACGTGCCGCAACAGAGGTTCCCCGGCCAGCGGCTGCAACACCTTGGGCAGGTCGGAATTCATCCGCTTGCCGCGGCCCGCAGCGAGAATGACGACGGAAAGCGGCACGGCTGCTCCCGGTGATTGGGCGTCGATCAACGTTTCTTGCGTATGCGCTCGATCGCCCGCAATTGTGCCACGGCACGCGCCAGTTCCGCCTGCGCCTCCGCAATTTCCATCTTGTCGGCCCGGCCCCGCATGCTCTCTTCGGCGCGCTGCTTCGCCGCCAGGGCGGCGGCCTCGTCCAGATCATGGGCCCTGACGGCCGTATCGGCGAGCACCGACACGGCATTGGGCTGGACCTCGAGGGCGCCGCCCCCGACGTAGAAGGACTGCTCCTCCTGACCCTCGACCTGCACGCGCACCTCGCCCGGCTTGAGCATCGTCAGGAGCGGTGCATGCCGGGGCGCAATGCCGATCTCGCCGCCCGCAGCCGGCGCGAACACCATGGCGGCATCGCCTTTGAATATCTGGCCCTCGGCGCTGACGATGTCGACGTGAATGGTGTTGGCCATGATGCGTGCCCTTGAACCTAAAGCGTCTTGGCTTTTTCGACGGCTTCCTCGATGCCGCCGACCATGTAGAACGCCTGCTCGGGCAGGTGATCGTACTCGCCCGCGATGATCGCCTTGAAGCCGCGGATGGTGTCGGCGAGCGGCACGATCTTGCCGTCCTGCCCGGTGAACACCTTCGCGACGTTGAACGGCTGCGAGAGGAAGCGCATGATCTTGCGCGCCCGGTACACGGACAGCTTGTCCTCCTCCGACAGCTCATCCATGCCGAGAATCGCGATGATGTCCTGCAGCTCCTTGTAGCGCTGCAGAATGGCCTGCACGCCGCGCGCGGTGTTGTAGTGGTCCTCGCCCACCACCAGCGGGTCGAGCTGGCGGCTGGTGGAGTCGAGCGGATCGACCGCCGGGTAGATGCCGAGCGAGGCGATCTGGCGCGACAGCACGACCGTGGCGTCCAGATGCGCGAAGGTGGTCGCCGGCGACGGGTCGGTCAAGTCGTCGGCCGGCACGTACACGGCTTGGATCGAGGTGATCGAGCCGGTCTTCGTCGAGGTGATGCGCTCCTGCAGCACGCCCATTTCCTCGGCCAGCGTCGGCTGGTAGCCCACCGCGGACGGCATGCGTCCCAGCAGCGCGGAAACCTCGGTGCCGGCGAGGGTGTAACGGTAGATGTTGTCGACGAAGAACAGCACGTCGCGGCCCTTGCCCGAAGCCTGCTTTTCGTCGCGGAAGTACTCCGCCATGGTCAATCCGGTCAAGGCGACGCGCAGCCGGTTGCCGGGCGGCTCGTTCATCTGGCCGTACACCATCGACACCTTGGAGTTCGCGAGGTTGTCCTTGTCGATGACGCCCGATTCGATCATCTCGTGATAGAAGTCATTGCCCTCGCGGGTGCGCTCGCCGACGCCCGCGAACACGGATAGGCCGCTGTACTGCTTGGCGATGTTGTTGATGAGCTCGAGCATGTTGACGGTCTTGCCGACGCCCGCGCCGCCGAACAGACCCACCTTGCCGCCCTTGGCGAACGGCACCAGCAGGTCGATCACCTTGATGCCCGTCACCAGCAGGTCCTGGCCGCCCGCCTGTTCATCGTAGGCCGGCGCCGGCCGGTGAATCGGCAGATAGGTGTCGGTCTTGATGGGGCCCCGCTCGTCCTGCGGCGCGCCCAGCACGTCCATGATGCGGCCGAGCGTGCCCGCGCCCACCGGTACGGAGATGCCCTTGCCCGTCCCGGTGACCTTGAGGCCCCGACGCAAGCCCTCGGAGGGGCCCATGGCGATGCAGCGCACGACGCCGTCGCCGAGCTGTTGCTGCACTTCGAGGGTCAGGGCCTCGTCGTCCAGCTTGAGCGCGTCGTAGACCTTGGGAATCTGGTCGCGCGGAAACTCAACGTCGATGACTGCGCCGATGATTTGCACGATTTTGCCGCTGGACATGCTTGCTAACCCTCTTGAATTCAGACCGCTGCCGCGCCGCCGACGATTTCCGAAAGTTCCTTCGTGATCGCCGCCTGACGGGCCTTGTTGTATATGAGCTGCAGCTCGTCGATGAGCTTACCGGCGTTGTCGGATGCGCTCTTCATGGCGACCATGCGCGCGGCCATCTCGCAGGCGACGTTCTCGACGGCGCCCTGGAATATCTGCGACTCCATGTAGCGCATCAGGACGCTGTCGAGAATCTCCGAGGATTCCGGCTCGTAGATGTAGTCCCAGCGTTCCTGCAGCTGCTCCTGATCGACGGTCTGAAGCGGCAGGAGCTGCGACACGGTGCTCTTCTGCGTCATGGTGTTGACGAATACGTTGTGCACCAGCAGCAGCTGGTCGATCTTCGCGTCGCGGTAGTAGTCCAGCATGATCTTGGTGGCGCCGATCAGCGCGTCCACGTGCGGCCTGTCGCCCAGGTGGGTGGTGGACGCCACCACCTCGATGCCCGCCAGCCGCCGGAAGAACTGCAGGGCCTTCGACCCGATGACGCAGATGTAGACCTTGGCGCCCTGCGCCTTCGCCGCGCGGATGGCGGCGAGCGTGGCCTTGAACAGATTGAGATTCAGCGAACCGCACAAACCGCGATCGGTGCTGACGACCACGATTCCGACCGCGCTCACCGGCCGCTCCAGGGTGAACGGGTGCTTGTAGTCCAGATTGACCTGGCGCAGATGGCCGACGATCTGGCGGATCTTCTCGGCATACGGACGCGCGGCGCGCATGCGCTCCTGCGCCTTGCGCATCTTGCTCGCGGCGACCATTTCCATCGCCTTGGTGATCTTCTGGGTATTCTTGATACTCGAGATCTTGCCGCGGATTTCCTTTGCGCCTGCCATGTCGTTTCTCTATAGGCTCGAGAAGAACTCTTCGCAGCACTTCTTGAGGCCGGCGTCCACGTCCTTCGACAGGTCCGGCTTGTCGTTGATGCTCTTCATCAGCGCGGCGTGTGAGTTGCGGGCGAAGGCCTGCAGCGCGGCTTCCGTGTCCACCACCTTCAAGCGGTCGACCTTGTCGAAGAAGCCGTTGTTGGCGGCGTACAGGGACAGCGCCATCTGGGCCACGGACATGGGCGCGTACTGTTTCTGCTTCATGAGCTCCGTGACGCGCTGTCCGCGCTCGAGCTGCTTGCGGGTCGCCTCGTCGAGGTCCGACGCGAACTGCGAGAAGGCCGCGAGTTCACGGTACTGCGCGAGCGCCAATCGGACGCCGCCGCCCAGCTTCTTGATGATGTTGGTCTGCGCGGCGCCGCCCACGCGCGACACCGAGATGCCTGCGTTGATGGCCGGGCGCATGCCGGCGTTGAACAGATCCGTCTCGAGGAAGATCTGGCCGTCGGTGATGGAAATCACGTTGGTCGGAACGAACGCCGTGACGTCGCCCGCCTGGGTCTCGATGATCGGCAGGCCGGTGAGCGAGCCGGTCCGGCCCTTGACGCGGCCGCCGCTCACCTTTTCGACGTATTCCTCGTTGACGCGCGCGGAACGCTCGAGGAGGCGCGAATGCAGGTAGAACACGTCGCCGGGGTAGGCTTCGCGGCCGGGCGGGCGCCTCAGCAGCAGCGAGATCTGGCGGTAGGCCACCGCCTGCTTGGACAGGTCGTCGTACACGATCAGCGCGTCCTCGCCGTTGTCCATGAAGTACTCGCCCATGGCGCAGCCGCCGTAGGGTGCGAGGTACTGCATCGCGGCCGGCGTGGAAGCCGAGGCGGCGACGATGATCGTGTGGGCCATGGCGCCGTGTTCTTCCAGCTTGCGCACCACGTTGGCGATCGAGCTCTGCTTCTGGCCGATGGCGACGTAGATGCACTTAATGCCGGTGCTCTTCTGGTTGATGATGGTGTCGATCGCCACGGCGGTCTTGCCCGTCTGGCGATCGCCGATGATGAGTTCGCGCTGGCCGCGCCCGATCGGCACCATGGAGTCGATGGCCTTCAGGCCGGTGGGGACGGGCTGGGAGACGCTCTTGCGGAAAATGACGCCCGGCGCCACGCGCTCCAGCGGCGACCGCCGCTGGGCGTTGATCGGTCCATTGCCATCGATGGGGTTGCCGAGCGCGTCGACCACGCGTCCGAGCAATTCGGGACCCACCGGCACTTCGAGGATGCGCCCGGTCGTTTTGACGGTTGCGCCCTCGGAAATGCCCTTGTACTCGCCGAGCACCACGGCGCCGACCGAGTCCTGTTCCAGGTTGAGCGCGAGGCCGAAGAGGTTGCCGTCGAATTCGAGCATTTCCCCGTAGCGCGCATCGGCGAGGCCGTGGATGCGGACGATGCCGTCGGTGACGCTCACCACGGTTCCGACGTTGCGCGCCTCCGTGCTGGACTGAAACTTGTCGATGCGCGCCTTGATCAGGTCGCTGATTTCCGATGCCTTGATGGACATATCAAACCCCTTAAGCGCGAGGATCCGTAGCCGGGCCCGCGCGTATGATCCCGTCTAGCCGCCCAATACCGTCGCGAGTTGTTCCAAGCGACCCTTTATCGATCCGTCGATGACCAGATCGCCGGCGCGCACCACCGCACCGCCCATCAGGCTCGCATCGACCGTGTTGTGCATCCTGACGCGGCGCTTGAGTCGTCCGCTCAGGGCGCGGTCGAGCTTCTCCTGCTGCGCGGCGTCGAGCGCGACGGCCGAGATGACCTCGACGTCCACGGTGTTCTCGATTTCCGCCCGCTCGGCTTCGTAGCGCGCCGATATCTCCGGCAGCAGCAGCACCCGGTGGTTCTCCGCAAGCACTCCCACGAAATTGCGCATGGCCGCATCGAGCGCGGGAGCTGCCACGTCGGCGATCAGCCCGGCCACATCGGCCGCGGACAACGCCGGATTCTTGGCGAGGGCGGCCACGCGCGGGTCGGCGACGATCTCGGCGGCGGTCTTCAGGCCCTGCGACCACTGCGGCAGCGCATTGGCGTCGCGGGCGTACTCGAACGCGGCTTTTGCGTAAGGCCGGGCGATGGTCGCTCGCTCAGCCATTCGCGATCTCCTCCGCCAGCTTGTCGAGCAGCTCCGCGTGGGTCTTCGGGTCGATCTCCCGGCCGAGCAGGCGCGAGGCGCCGTCCACGGCGAGCTTGCCGACTTCGCGCCGCAAGCCGTCGCGCGCCCGCGAACTCTCCCTCGAGGCTTCGTCCTTCGCGTGGTCGATCAGGCGCTGCGCTTCGGTGGAAGCGGTGCCCTTGGCTTCGTCGACGATCTCGTTGGAGCGCTTGCCGGCCTGATCGAGGATCTGGGCCGCCTTGTTGCGCGCTTCTCGGACGATCTCCTTCGAACGCTCCTCGGCCTCGCTCAAGTCCTTCTGGCCCTTTTCGGCGGCGGCGAGTCCCGTCGCGATCTTGCGCGAACGCTCATCCATCGGTCCCAGGATCATCGGCCACACGAACTTCATGGTGAACCAGATGAGGGCGATGAACACGAGCACCTGCACGATCAACGTGAGATTGATGTTCACAGTAGTCTCCTGACCAGCGCGGTTGCCGGAGCGGTCTTCAGTGCGTCAGCCCGGCGGTGAACGGATTCGCGAACGTGAAGAACAGCGCGAAGCCGATCCCGATCATGGCCACCGCGTCGACGAGCGCCGCCACGATGAACATCTTCACCTGCAGCATCGGGGCGAGCTCGGGCTGGCGCGCGGCGCCTTCCAGGAAACGCCCGCCGAGGATGCCGAACCCGATCGCGGTGCCGAGCGCGCCCAGACCGAAGATGATCCCGACGGCCAGCACGGTCATGGCCTGGACGTGTGCGAAATTTTCCATTCAATCCTCCTAAAGGGAAACAGGGGCGAAAACGCTTGTATTACCGAACTCGAGACATCAATGGTGTTCCTGCGCCATCGCCAAGTAGACGATCGTCAGCACCATGAAAATAAAGGCTTGCAGCGTGATGATGAGCAGATGGAAGATCGCCCAGACGAGCGACAGCACGAACTGCACGACCATGAAGAACCAGCCGCTGGCGCTCGACAGCCCCGATATGCCATGGAGCGTGAGCAGCGCGAGCAGTATGAAGATCATCTCGCCCGCGAACAGGTTGCCGTACAAACGCAGGGAAAGGGAGAGCGGCCGCGCGAGGAACGGTACGATCTCGAGCAGCAGGTTCGCGGGGATCAGCAGAACCTTGACGATCGGATTCTTGGCCACGAACGGCTGCATGGTGAGTTCGGCGAGGAAGCCGCCGAGGCCCTTCACCTTGATGCTGTAGTAGATGATGAGCACGAATACGGTCAACGACATCGCGAAGGTGACGTTGAGGTCCGTGCTCGGAACCACCTTCAAGTGCTCGAACCCGGCCCCGTGCGCGAGCATGGGCAGGAGGTCCACGGGCAGGATGTCCATCGCGTTGAAGAGAAAGACCCAGCAGAAGATCGTCAAGGCCAGGGGCGCGAGCAGCTTGTTGGTGCCGTGAAAGCTGTCCTTGACCTGGGTGTCGATGAATTCGACGATCAGCTCGACGAAGTTCTGAAATTTTCCCGGCACGCCGGCCGTGGCCGTGCGCGCGGCGAAGAAGAACGAGCCGGCGAACAGCAGCGCGAGCAGCACCGAGAAGAACACGCTGTCCCAGTGGATGACCGAAAAATCCACCACCCCCACCGGTTCCTTGTTGGAGAGGAACGTCAGGTGGTGAAGAATGTACTCGTTCGGGGTTGTTGGTTGTTCAGCTGTCATCATGAAGTCTTACGCACTTGGCTCCATCGCACCGATTGCAACTACTTGTCCGCGTCCGCATGGCGCGACGCGCCGCCCAGGGGCGGCAGTGCGTTGGCCAAAGCAACCCAAAACACGAGGAAGGTCGCTACGTACGTCCCGAGCATCGCGAGCGGGACGACCTTCATCGATTTCAACACCGCCACGAACAGCACGATCACCACCGCGATCTTCGCCGTCTCCCCCACGAAGAAGGCACGCATCGCCCGATGCGGCTCCTGGGTCGAAGGGCCGCCGAATCCGAGCATCGCCATGGCAAGACTCGCAACGGTGCTGATCCCGCCGCCCAGCGCTGCCGAGAACGCAGCCGACGGATCGGCGACCAGCCAAGCCAACAGGGCGCAGACCAGGGTGACGGCCGCCTGGCCCAATACGACGCTGAATGCCAGCCGCCGCGCTAGGGGCAGGTCGATCGCCATCAAGTTGCATCCCGTTCGTGAGCGATCTGCCTCCTCCCGGCAATCCGGAATGGGCGATCGCCTTGGCTTAAGCCGCGCGCATTATAGAGAGGAGGGTTCTGCGCAGCAAGGTCGTCCCGGTGCGGAATCTACTTACGGGAACGCGCTTATGTCAGGTGATGTGCGCCAATATTCCCTCGAGCTCGTCGAGGCTGTTGTAGGAAACCACCAACTTGCCCTTGCCCGACGCGCCGTGCTGGAAGGCGACCTTGGCGCCCAGTTTGTCGGCGAGCTCGCGCTCCAGGCGCTGGATGTCGGGATCGACTCGCTTCGGCTCGCCATCCGGGCTCGGCGGCGACAGCAGCCGGCGCACCAGCGCCTCGGTGTCGCGCACCGACAGGCCTTTTCGGGCGACCAGGGCCGCCACCTCGATCTGCTGGCGGCGGTTGCCGAGTCCCAGCAGCGCACGGGCGTGGCCCATCTCGATGCTGCGCTGCTCCAAAAGCAGCTTCACCTCGTCTCCCAGCTCCATGAGGCGCAATAGATTGCTGACCGCCGCGCGCGAGCGGCCCACCGCCTCGGCGGCGGCCTGATGGGTGAGGCCGAACTCCTCGATCAGCCGCGACAGCGCGCGCGCTTCCTCCAGCGGGTTCAAGTCCTCGCGCTGAATGTTCTCGATCAGCGCCATGGCCACGGCCGCCTCGTCGGGGACCTCGCGGATCACGGCGGGGATCTCCGTCACGCCCGCCATCTGGGCGGCGCGCCAGCGCCGCTCGCCCGCGATGATCTCGTAGCGCTGCGACTCGCCCGGATTCCGGTTGGCCAGGGGCCGCACCAAAATGGGCTGCACCACGCCTTGAGATTTGATCGAATCGGCCAATGCGCTGAGCGTTTCCATGCGCATGTCGATGCGCGGCTGATACCTGCCACGCTGCAGCAGATCGAGCGGCAGAGTCGCCAAGCGGTCGCCCGCAACAGCCGCCGGCTCCCCGGCGGGAGCCCTGGCCCGTTGCGCGAGCAGCGGGCTCAACTCGGCAAGACCTCGACCGAGGGAGGGCTTTTTGACCGACATGCTCAACCTTCCAGGTACGACGAATTCGATTCTAGCGGGGCGGCCGGCAGCTCGTCGCGCCGGATCATCTCGCCGGCCAGCGCGAGGTAGGCAAGCGCACCTCGGGACTCCTTGTCGTGAAACAAGGCCGGCTTACCGAAGCTCGGCGCCTCGGCGAGGCGCACGTTTCGTGGAATCATGGTGCGGAACACCTTGTCGCCGAAATGTTCGATGAGCTGCGCCGACACCTCGTTGGACAGGTTGTTGCGCGGATCGAACATGGTTCTGAGCAATCCCTCGATGTGCAAGTCGGGGTTGATGGAGGCCCGAACCTGCTCGATGGTCTGCACCAGGGCGCTCAATCCTTCGAGCGCATAGTACTCGCATTGCATGGGTACCATGACCGAGTCTGCGGCCACCAGCGCGTTCAAGGTGAGCATGTTGAGCGAGGGCGGGCAGTCGACCAGGATCACGTCGAAACTCTCGCGGACGGGCTTGAGCGCGTTGCGCAGCTTGAATTCGCGGCCCGTCATCATCGTCAACAGCCTGACCTCGGCGGCGGTGAGGTCCTGGTTGGCGGGCATCAGCATGAATCCGCCGTACTCCACCTTCACCATGGCCTCCGGTGCGGCGCATTCGCCCAGGAGCACGTCGCAGCTGGTTCTCGCCAGCGAGTTCTTGTCGATGCCGCACCCCATGGTGGCGTTGCCCTGCGGGTCCAGGTCGATCAGCAGCACGCGTCGCTTCGTGGCCGTCAGGGATGCTGCGAGGTTCACCGCGGTCGTGGTCTTTCCCACCCCGCCTTTCTGATTTGCAACAGCGATGACCCGGTTCATGGTTTGCTCGATTTGGCCGGCCATGGGGCCTGGCGGTTCGGCGCCGGCTCCCGGCGAGGCCCGGCCGGCTTGGGGACGACCGGTGAGAGTTCCACAAGATGCCGCTCCGCGTCCAGCCCCGGCACCGTCAATCGATGCACGGCCACCACCCGGAACGATTTGGGTACGGAAGGGATCTCCTCGTCCGGGCGCTTGCCTTTCATGGCCAGAAGGCGCCCTTGCGGCGCGCACAGGTGCCCCGCATAGGCCACGAAGTCGGCCAGCGACGACAGGGCGCGCGCCATCACGGTGTCGTAGAGCTCGAACGGCCGGTAGGTTTCGGCGCGGGCGTTGACCACCGTCACGTTGGCGAGACCGGTCCGCTCGGCCGTTTCGGCCGCGAATCGGGCCTTCTTGCCGGTCGCTTCGATGAGAGTGAAGCGCCTTCCCGGGTTGACGACGGCCAGCGGCAGGCCGGGGAATCCGGCGCCCGTCCCCACGTCGGCCAGCCGGTCGCCCTTCAGGTAGGGCTGGAGACTCAGGGAATCGAGCAGGTGCTTGTGGAGCATTCCCGGCCGGTCGCGGATGGCCGTGAGATTGAATTTCGCATTGCCGGCCTCCAGCTCATCCAGGATCTTGAGCAGGGTTTCGCCCTCGGTTTGCGCGAGCGGCAGCCTGAGCTCCTGCGCGCCGGAGCACAGCAGCTGCCATTCCTCGGAGCGCGTCATGGGTCCAGGAGCCGCACGGCGCCCCCCTCCAGGCCCAGCGTGATGGACAGCAAGGCGGTGGGTTCCCCCGTGCTTTCCAGGCGCGCCCGGAAGGCAATGCCCTGCTCGCTGCCCTCACATCGATCAGCGGTTCCCGCCGCCGGCACCGAAGCCCGCAGCCAAAGGGCGCAGGCCCGCGCAAAAACCGCGTCGGCTTGCAGAAGATCGAGGCGCACCGCCGCCTCGATTCGAGACAGCCGATCGTGCTCGAAGCACAGCAGGTACGTCGCAGGAACGCGGCCGGCGAACCGCGGCGGCGAATCCACGGTGTAGCAGTCGCCGCTCTGTGCTCCCTCGCCGCCGGCCTCCGCTCCCGTGTCCGGCGCCTGATCGTGGAATACCAGCACTTCGCGCAGGGGGAGACCGCTGGCATGAAGTACGGTTCCGAAAGGCGTGAGCACCAGGCGGTGCCAGTCGTACGAGGGGTCCGCGGGCGGTGCCGGGGGAACCTCCGGCGCGGGGCGCCCCGCCGCACTCGGCGGCGCGCGATGCGCGCCCGCGCAGGCACACAGGGCCACCAGGGCCGCGGCTTGGGTGATGCGGCGGATGGCTCGGTTCATTTCCGCGATCTCGCCAGCCACAGCGCGATACCGGCGGCGTTCAGCTCGACGTCCCCGTCCAGCAGGGCATGCCTCGTCGCGGCGTCCCCGGCGAATCCGTGAGCGGTCAATCGCGCCGACAAATGGTCGAACAGCAGCGGCTTCATGCGGGCGGCCGGATCAGAGGTCGCCGCCACGCTTCGGCCGATGTGCACGAAGGCATCCAGGCTCGAATGCAGGTCGAGGGCCAATTGATCGACGTGGGTCACCCTGCCGTAGTGCGTCAAATAGGCCGCCGTCGGCCGGTATTCGACGATCCGGTCGATGGAGGTATGCAGCTGGTCCGGATCGAACTGACTGGGACTGGTGGTGGGAAAGATGAACTCGTGCGCGGCGGTGTCCAGTTCCCGGTAACTCACGCCGAAGGTGTCTCCGGTGAACGCTTCCCGCGTATCGAGATCGACGAGGCACACGTGGTGCAACGCATGTCCCGGCGTGTGGGCAACCTCCAGGGTTCGGCGGCCGACCCGGATCCGCTGCCGATCTTCGAGGGCCGACACCCGCTCAGGCGCCACGCCGCTCACCTCGCCGTAGTCCGAGGCGAACCGGGCCTCGCCGTACACCGCTTTGGTGGCCGCCGCCAGAATGGACGGATCGACGATGTGCGCGATCCCGCGGGGATGCAGCAGGACCCGCGCGTGCGGCAGCGCCGCGGCCAGTCGGCCGACCCCGCCGGCGTGGTCGAGATGAACGTGCGTCAGCACGATGAAGTCGACGGCGCCGGCGTCGAGGCCCTGTCCGGCGAGTGCCGCCAGCAGGTGCGGCACCGAGAAATAGGTGCCGGTATCGATGAACGCGGCCCGGCCCGCATCGACGATCAAATGACTGGCGTCCGCGCGCGGCCGGATGAATTCGGTATCGACGACGATGACGCCCTCCGAGGCGCGCTCGTATGGAGGGCTCACCCGCGCGCGCTCATGTCACGCCGGTGCCAGCCGCTGCACCAGCGCGTCGAGCTCGGCGGCGGCATCCGGATCTTCGGTGCGCAGGCCCTCGAGCGCGCGGCGCAACGCCGCCGCCGCCGGCTCCCGCATGCGCGCGCAGGCCGGCGCGAAGTGGGCGCGCCAGTCGGCGATCAGCTCCGGCTCCAATGAATCATAGTCTCGATCATTGAGGATGGAGTCGAGTACCATCGCGCACACCGCGAGCTGCTGAATTCTCGCGCGGGACAGCCCGGGCGCGGATGCCCCTTCGGCGAAGCAGCGGTGCAGGTACGCCGGCGGATCCGAGCTCGCGATGTCGTCGAGTTCATCGCGCACGTTGTAGGATTTCAGTAGGTGCTCGAAACCGCTCATTGGCTCCATTATCCGCGTCAACGCGAAACATAGGAATATTGATGCCTCGAATTCTTCGTCCCTGGCTGATCGCGACGTCGCTGGCCTTGGGCTCGGCGGGCATTGCCGCGCCGCGCATCGAACGCGACAATCTCGTGTTCGACAACGTTCCGCAAGCGCCGGCCGACCTCGTCGACTCGCTGGACGGCTACCTCGGCGGACGCGAGGCTTCGCCGCTCGGCTGGTCGCCACAGGGCCAGCTTTTGATCGCGACACGGTTCGGGGACGTCGACCAGCTTCATCTGGTGGAGAAGCCGGAGGGCGCCCGGCGCCAGATCGGCTTTCTGCATGAGCCGGTCGCGGACGCCGCCTTCTCGCCCGACCCGGGCCGCGCCGCGTATTTCTACCTGAAGGACTCGGGGGGCAGCGGAGCCGTGCAGCTCTATTACCAGCGGCTGGGCCAGCCCGGGGCGAAGCTGCTCACCGACGGCAAATCGCGCAACGGCGCCCCGGTGTGGTCGAACTCGGGCCATGAAATCGCGTTTTTCACCAACGCCCGGGACGGCGCCAGCTACGACATCGACATCGTCGATCCGGAATCGGACACGCTGCCGCACCTTGCGATGGCGGGCGATGATGCGGCGGCCTGGTACCCGCTCGACTGGTCGCCCGACGACCGCAAGCTCCTGGTGCTGAAATACGTGTCCGCGGGCGAGGCGTACCTCTACGTCGTGGACCTGGCCACGGGGCAGAAGCGCGAGGTCGACCCGGTGCCGGGCCGCGTGGGGATCGGCGGCGCGAGATTCTCGCGCGACGGGCAGGGCGTATACCTCATATCGGACCGCGACGGCGAGTTCCGCAGGTTGCGCTACGTGGGGTTCTTCAATTCGGAGAAGTCCGTGCTCTCCGATCACATTCCCTGGGACGTCGAAGAACTCGCGATCTCCCGCGACGGGCGCCATCTCGCGTTCGTCAGCAATGAGAACGGTGCGAGCAAACTCAATCTTCTCGACCTGCGCGCCCATCAGGATAGGGCGGTGCCCGCGTTGCCCGCGCCCGGCCTCATCGATCACCTGAGTTTCGACTCGGACGGCAAGCAGCTCGCATTCGGTTATACGTCGGCCAATGCGCCCCGCGATGCCTATGTGCTCGACTTGGCGGCCAATCGGCTGCTGCCCTGGACCCGCAGCGAGCCGGGAGCCGTCGATGCGGCCGGTTTCGTCACGCCGCGGCTGGCGCAATTTCCCACGTTCGACCGCGTGGACGGACACCCGCGCCAGATTCCGGTCTACGTGTACGAGCCCAAGTCCGCGGGGCCGCATCCCGTGCTGCTCATGCTTCATGGCGGACCCGAGGCGCAGTTCCGGCCGGGATTCGACCCCTGGATCCAGTACGTGGTGAGCGAATTGGGGTTTGCCGTCGTGGCGCCGAACATCCGCGGCTCGTCGGGTTACGGCAGGAGCTACCTGGCGCTGGACGACGGCGTGCTGCGCGACGACGCCATCAAGGATGTGGGGGCGCTCATCGTTTGGGTGGATTCGCAGCCTTCGCTGGATGCGAAGCACGTGGTGGTCGCCGGGGCCGGCTACGGCGGCTACCTTGCGCTGGCCGCGATGATGAACTACGGCGACCGGTTGCGGGGCGGCGTGGACATCGCGGGGATCTCCGACTTCATCGGATATCTCTCCACGACGGCCCCGTATCGCCGGAATCTGCGGCGCGAGGAATACGGCGACGAGCGCAACAGCGAGATGCGCGCGTACTTGCGGCGAATTTCCCCGTTGACGAATGCCGAACGGATCACCCGTCCGCTGCTCGTCGTGCACGGCAGGAACGATCCCCGTGTGCCCTGGAGCCAGAGCGACGAACTGGTCAACCGGCTGCGCAGCCGGGGCGGCGAGGTGTGGTATCTGCAGGCCCTGGATGAAGGGCACGGCTTCGGCAAGCTGCAGAACCGCCTCGCCTGCTATGAAGCGTTCGCGCAATTCATGAAATCGCTGCAGTAGCCTGCGGCCGCGCCGACCCAGCCGCGGCCGGTCGCGCGTCAATTCGCGGCGGGCTCGTCCGGCAGCGCGAGATTCTTGCTGTAGACGATGTTCAGCACGTTGTCCTGCCAGCCGCGCACGCGCCCGTTCACGAGATGCTTGGATACGTAGAAAAACAGCGGAATCAGAGGCTGATCGCGCAGCATGGTCGATTCCGCCTCCTCCAGGAGGCTGCGGCGCGCCCCGGCGTCGGCCGCGCCCAAGGCCCGCTCGAGGATCTCGTCGTACTGCGGATTGGAGTAGCGCGGCAGATTGATGCCGAAGCCGCTATGCAGCACCTGCAGGAATCCGTAGGCGTCGTTGTAGTCGCCGAGCCAGCTGGCACGAAACACGCCGACGTCCCCACGGTCGATGTCCTGCAGCAGCACCTTGAACTCCTCCGCGCGCAGCCGGGTCTCGATGCCGAGACCCTCCTTCCACATCTGCGCCACCGCGACGGCGATGCGATTGTGCAATTCACCGCTGTTGTAGCGCAGCTCCAACGCCGGCGGATTGCGGTCGAGCCCCGCCTCGCGCAGCAGCTGCCGCGCGCGCTCGATGCGTTTCGACATGGGCCAGGCGGCGTAATCCGGAAGGGGCGGCGCATAGTCGTGCACCGCCGGCGGCACGAACGTATAGGCCGGTGATTCGCCCGCGCCCGTGACCGACTGCACGATCCGCTCTCGATCGAGCACCAGGGACAGGGCGAGGCGCAGTGCCCGGGAGCCGGCCAGCGGCTCCCTTCTGAGATTGAGGCCGAGATAGTACACCGCCAGCTGCGGCGCCACGTGGAGCAGGGCGCCGAGGTGCTCCTTGACCCAGCCGACCTGGGCGGCCGGGATGGTCGAGGTCACGTCGATCTGGCCCGTGCGAAACGCCCGAAGCTCGGTGGCAGCGTCGTTGAACGAGTAGTACTCGACGCCGTCGAGGCGGTTGGCGGCGTCGTTCCAATACTGCGGGTTGCGCACCGCCACCAGGTGCGATCCGAAGTCCCAGCGCGTGAACCGGAACGCGCCGTTCGACACCATGACCCCCGGTTTGGCGTACTGGCGCCCGTTCCGCTCAAGGGACGGTCGGTTGATCGGAAAGGTCGCCGGGTGGGCGAGGACGTCCAGAAAATACGGTGTGGGATGCGTGAGCTCGACCACCAGCGTGAGCGCATCCTCGGCGTGAACGCCCAGGGCGGCCGGCGGCGCCCTGCCCGCCATGACGTCCATTGCGCCGCGCACGGGCGCCAGAATGTCGGCATATTGCGCGGCCGTGCGCGGGTCCACCAACCGGCGCCACGCCGCGGCGAAGTCCTCGGCGACCACGGCCTCACCGTTGGACCAGCGCGCGGCGGCCCGCAGGTGAAAACGGTAGGTCAGGCCGTCGCCCGAGACGTCGCAGCGGTCGGCGCCCGCTAAAACGGGCAGCCCGTCGACGCCGATGGCGGTCAGCCCTTCATAGAGATCCCGCAGGATCGTCAGTGCGGGTTCGGACCGGGCGGCGTGCAGATCGAGACTCTCCGGCTCCGGCCCGTTGCCACGGCGCAGGATGGCGGTGTGCGTCCCGGGTCCGGCGCCCTCCCCGCACGCCGCGAGTCCCAGCGCCGCCAGCACGAGCGCGCCGAGGAAGGCCATCCTTAAGGAGGGGATGGCCCGCCTCGGGCTCTGGGAGGGCCGCGGCTTCAACCGGCGCCGCGGCTCATGCCGCGTGATCGCGCTTCTTGAGATGGACCAGAAGCAAGGACACCGCGGCGGGCGTGAGGCCGGGGATGCGCGCGGCCTGGCCCAAGGTGGCGGGACGGACGTCGCCGAGGCGCTGGCGGGCCTCGTTCGAAAGTCCGCCGACCTGCGTGTAATCGATGTCGGCCGGCAGCGGCAATTCTTCATGGCGCCGTTGCCGCTCGATCTCGTCGACCTGGCGCTTCAAGTACCCGGAATATTTTGCGGTCACTTCGACTTGCAGCGAGACCTGTTCCGAGAGCCGCTCGTCGCCGCGCCATGCGGAGTCGGCGCCCCCCGCATCCGGAGCGGCGGCCGCGAGATCGTCGTAGGCAACCTCCGGGCGGCGCAGCAGTTCGATCGCGCGCGTCTCGCGCAGCAGCGGCTGGCCGAGCTTCGCGAGCAGATCCGCCCCGACCAGCGCCGGATGCACGACGCAGCCGGACAGGCGGCCGATTTCCCGGTCGACGGCCTCGCGCTTGCGCGTGAAGAATTCCCAGCGCTCGTCGCCGACCAGTCGCAGCGCGCGGCCGTGCGCGGTCAGGCGCAGGTCCGCATTGTCCTCGCGCAGCGACAGCCGGTACTCGGCGCGGCTCGTGAACATGCGGTACGGCTCCGGCGCGCCGCGCGTGATGAGATCGTCTACCAGCACGCCCAAATACGCCTCGCTGCGGCCTGGAGTCCATGCGTCGCGGCCGTCCGCATGCAGCGCCGCGTTGGCGCCGGCCAGCAGGCCCTGCGCCGCGGCCTCCTCGTAGCCCGTGG
Source organism: uncultured Gammaproteobacteria bacterium (assembly GCA_963707765.1). Taxonomy (GTDB): domain Bacteria; phylum Pseudomonadota; class Gammaproteobacteria; order Steroidobacterales; family Steroidobacteraceae; genus Bog-1198. Next base: position 1,673,607 of record CAVPQZ010000004.1, read on the forward strand.
TGCCGTTGATCTGGCCCGCGAAGAACAGGCCGCCGATGGCTTTGCTCTGCAGGCTGTGGTGGAGGTCCCGGGGGTCGAAGAAGTCGTACTCGATGGCGTAGCCGGGGCGCGTGATGTGGGCACGCTCGAATCCCTTGATGGAGCGCACGAACTCGAGCTGCACGTCGAACGGCAGGCTGGTGGAGATGCCGTTCGGGTAGATTTCGTGCGTCTCGAGGCCCTCGGGCTCGATGAAGATCTGATGCGAGTTGCGGTCGGCGAAACGCGCCACCTTGTCTTCGACGGACGGGCAGTATCGCGGACCCACCCCCTCGATCAGGCCGGTGAACAGGGGCGAGCGCCCGCTGGCCGCCCGAATGATGTCGTGGGTCCGCTGGTTCGTGGCCGTGATGTGGCACGGGACCTGCCGCGGGTGCTCGCTGCGCGAGCCCAGATAGGAGAACACCGGCCGCGGGTCGTCGCTGTGCTGCTCCTTGAGCCCCGCGAAGTCGATGCTGCGGCCGTCAATGCGCGGCGGCGTGCCCGTCTTCAACCGCCCCACCCGCAATCGCAGTTCCCGCAGCCGCGCCGCGAGCGCCTGCGACGGCGGATCGCCGGCGCGCCCGCCGGCGTGGCTCTCGAGTCCCACGTGGATCCGGCCCGCCAGAAAGGTGCCCACGGTCAGCACCACGGCCCTGGCGCGAAACTCAATGCCGCTCTGCGTGACCACGCCCGCCACGCGATCGGCCTCTACCTTTAAGTCCGAGACCTCCTGCTGGAAGATCCGAAGATTGGGCTCCGTCTCGAGAAAGCGGCGAATTACGCGCTTATACATCTGACGGTCGGCTTGCGCGCGGGTGGCACGCACGGCGGGGCCCTTGCTGGCGTTCAATGTTCGAAACTGGATGCCCGCCCGGTCGGCGGCCAATGCCATCGCTCCGCCGAGCGCGTCGATCTCCTTCACGAGATGGCCCTTGCCGATGCCGCCGATGGCCGGATTGCAGCTCATCTGCCCGAGCGTCTCGACATTGTGAGTGAGCAGCAGGGTGTTCTTGCCCATGCGCGCAGCCGCGAGCGCGGCTTCGGTGCCCGCGTGGCCGCCGCCGATCACGATGACGTCGACTTGCTCGCTGAAACGCATCACGCTGAATCCACAGGCTTTTTGCCAACGAGGGCAAGTACTCTAAACGGCGCGCCGCGAAAGCGCCAGGACTAAGCTCGCGCGCCGGGCCGCCTTAGGCGACCGATACGGGAATACCGGCGAACTGATTGCGCCATTGCGCGGGTCCGGTGTCGTGCACCGAAATGCCGTCGACGGTCACGGCCACGGTCACCGGCATGTCACGCACTTCGAATTCGTAGACGGCCTCCATGCCGAGTTCCGGAAAAGCCACCACTCGGCTCTTGCGGATGGCGCTCGAGACCAGGAACGCCGCGCCGCCCACGGCGATCAAATAGGCGGATCGGTGCCGGGCGATGGTCGCGACGGTCTCCGGCCCCCGCTCGGCCTTGCCGACCATCGCCAGGAGGCCGGCCTTCCCGAGCATCGTCTCGGCGAATCGATCCATGCGATTGGCAGTGGTGGGACCCGCCGGCCCCACGATCTCGGAGCCCACCGGGTCCACCGGTCCCACGTAGTAGATCACCCGCCCCGAAAAATCGAGGCCGTCCGGCAGGGGCTTGCCGGCCTCGAGCAGCGCGCAAATGCGCTTGTGAGCGGCATCCCGGCCCGTGAGCAGCTTTCCGGACAGCAGCAACCGCTCGCCGGGCTTCCAGTCCGCCATTTGATCCCGGGTCAAGCCATCCAGCGACACTCGCCGGGCGCTCGGAGACGCCGCCCATTGCACCTTGGGCCACACCGCGAGGTCGGGCGGCTCGAGCACGGCCGGCCCGCTGCCGTCGAGCGTGAAATGAACGTGCCGGGTCGCAGCACAATTCGGGATCACGGCCACCGGCAGCGACGCCGCATGCGTCGGGTAGTCCAGCACCTTGACGTCGAGCACCGTGGTCAAGCCCCCGAGGCCCTGCGCGCCGATCCCGAGCGCGTTCACGCGCTGATAGATCTCCAGCCTCAACTCCTCGAGCTTCGATTTCGGCCCGCGCGCGATCAACTCGCCGATGTCGATGGGCTCCATCAGCGACTTCTTCGCCAGCAACATGGCCTTCTCGGCGCTGCCGCCGATCCCCACGCCGAGCATCCCGGGGGGACACCAACCGGCGCCCATTTCCGGCACCATGTCGAGCACCCAGTCGGCCACGGAGTCGGAAGGATTCAGCATCGCGAACAGGGACTTGTTCTCGGACCCGCCGCCCTTCGCCGCCACGGTGATCTCGAGGCACTCGCCCTGGACCAATTCCGTGTGAATCACCGCCGGCGTATTGTCGCGCGTGTTGCCGCGCGCGAATGCCGGATCGGACACGATCGAGGCCCGCAGCTTGTTGTCGGGGTTGAGATAGGCGCGCCGCACGCCTTCGTTGATCATGGCTTCGAGGTCGCGCGACGAGTCCCAGGACACGCCCATGCCCACCTTGGCGAACACGACCACGATTCCCGTATCCTGGCAAATGGGCCGATGGCCCTCCGCGCACATGCGGGAATTCGTGAGAATCTGTGCGATGGCATCGCGCGCCGCTGGGCTCTTTTCCACCTCGTAGGCGCGGCCCATGGCCTGGATGAAGTCGGGCGTATGGTAGTAGGAGATGTACTGCAGGGCGTCGGCGACACTCGCAATCACGTCATTTTCGCTTAAACGTACCATGGTGCCCTTTCGGATTTAAGACGAGGGCCGCAAATCTACCAAGTGCGGGCTCGGGTAGGGTAGCGAATCGCTACACTACCCCGCGGAAAATTTCCCTGAGGAGTTCGGAGCGACATGCGGATTGTTTGGGCGGCTCTTCTCTGCCTCTGCAGTGCGCTGGTCTGCCTCTGCGGTGCGCTGGGCGCCGGCAACCGCGCATCGGCCGCGGCCGGCACCTTGACGCTGCACGAGTGCCGCCTCGAACATCCCCTGCGCTTGAATTCCCTGGCCGCGCGCTGCGGCACTCTGGCGGTGGCCGAGGACCCCGCCGCGCCCGGCGCGGGGTCCATCGACCTGGCCGTCGCCGTGGTGCCGGCGCTCAACCGCCGCTCCACGGCCCCTCCGCTCTTCCTCCTGGCCGGCGGCCCGGGCCAGGCCGCCTCCGATCTGTACACGAGCTACGCCGCCGCATTCGCCCGCGTCAATCGCAACCACGCCATCGTGCTGCTCGATCAACGGGGCACCGGGCGCTCGGCGCCGCTCAACTGCGCGTTTCCCGACGACTGGCAAGCGGGTACGGACGACCTGCCCCGGCTGCTCGAGGCGGCCCGCGCCTGTCTCGCGAAGCAAGGCGACCGCGTTCGACACTACACCACCAGCATCGCCGTCGGCGATCTCGAGCAGGTGCGCAACGCCTTAGGCTTCGCGGCCATCGACCTGTACGGGTCGTCCTACGGCACCCGGGTGGCGCAGCTGTACATGCGGCGGCATCCGCAGGCGACGCGCGCGGCCGTGCTCGACGGCGTGACCTATCCGGAACAGGCGATCGGGCCGGACACTCCTGCCGACGGCGAGCGCGCCCTCAACCTCATCGTCGCGCGCTGCCAACAGGATCCACGCTGCGCCGCGGCCTATCCGCTGCTGCCGGCGGATCTCGACGGGTTGCGGCGCCGCTTCGGCCCGCAAAGGGACCCGCTCACGCTGAGCGACCCCAGCAGCGGTCTGCCCATGCGGCTCGAGTTCGACCGCAGCATGCTGAGCGCGGCCCTGCGGTTCCTTTCCTACAACTCGACCGAGGCCTCGTTGCTGCCGACGCTGATTCATCAGGGGGCGGCCGGAAATCTCGCGCCGCTGGCGTCGCAGACGGTCATGATGTCGCGCCAGATCGGCGATCAGCTCGCCATCGGCATGCAGCTTTCCGTCGTGTGCAGCGAGGACGAGCCGTTGTTCGGCGCAGTGGGCGCCGACCGGATGCGCATCGCGCAGACCTATCAGGGAACCGACCAACTGGACGCCCTCTCGGCGATTTGCCGGATCTGGCCCCGCGGCGCCGTGGACCAGGACCTGCATGCCCCGCTGGATAGCGAGGTGCCCACGCTGCTCCTGTCCGGCGAGGCGGACCCGGTGACGCCGCCGGACGATGCCGAGCGCGCGGCGCGCGGCCTGAAGCACCACCGCAGCCTGGTGCTTCCCGGCGAGGGGCACGGTCAACTCGCGACGGGCTGCATCCCGAGGATCATGGCCGCGTTCCTCGATGATCCGGACCCACAGATCCTGGACGCCGGCTGCCTGAAACAGCATCGGCCTGCGCCGTTCTTCGTCGACCTGACGGGACCGTCGCCGTGATCGAGGCGACCTCGCTCCGCAAGCGGTTCGGGACCATCGAAGCGGTCGGGGACGCCTCGTTCGTGGCGCGCGACGGCGAGATCACCGGTCTCCTCGGGCCCAACGGCGCGGGGAAGTCGACGACCTTGCGGATGCTGTACGGCGTGATCACGCCCGACGGCGGCAGCGCCCGGATCGACGGCATCGACATCCTCGGCGAGACGTCGGCCGCGCGGGCGCACCTGGGAGTACTGCCGCATGCCGCCGGGCTCTACAACAACCTGTCCGCGCGCGAGAACATCGGCTACTTCGGTTCCCTGCACGGCATCTCGCGCGAGGTCCTGCGGGAGCGCACCGCCGAATTGTCGCGCTCGCTCGGCATGGACGATTTTCTCGAGCGCCGCGTCAAGGGATTCTCGCAGGGACAGCGGCTCAAGGTGGCGCTGGCGCGGGCGCTGGTGCACGACCCCGGCAATCTCATTCTCGATGAACCCACCAACGGGCTCGACGTGATGGCGACCCGCGGCCTGCGGGACATGCTGGGCGCGCTGAAGGCGCAGGGCCGGTGCATTCTGTTCTCGACCCACGTGATGCAGGAGGTCGCGGCGCTCTGCGACCGCGTCGTGATCATCGGCCGCGGCCGCGTGCTCGCGGACGGCACGCCGCGGGACATTCGCGAGGCGAGCGGCGCCGATACGCTGGAGGAGGCGTTCCTGCGGGTGCTGGGGGACGGCGAGGGCCTCCATTGATGCGCAAGCTCCTCACCGTGTTCGCCAAGGAGTTCCTGGAGAATCTTCGCGATCGCCGCACCCTGATTTCGGCGCTGTGCTTCGGTCCCCTGTTCGGGCCCCTGCTATTCGGCGCGATGGTGTCGAGGATGCTGAATCAGAGCGTGATCGAGTCCGACGAGCCGCTGCGGGTGACCATCGCCGGCCGCGAGCACGCGCCCGGCCTGGTGCGTTACCTGGAATCGCAGGGCACGCTGCTGTCGTTCGCCGCGCTCTCGGAAAGCGGCGCGCGCGAGGCGGTCCGCAGCGGGAAGGCGCAAGTGGTGCTGATCCTGCCGGAGGAGTATCCGTCGCGGTTTGCCGCGGCGGCCCCCGCCCCGGTGCTGCTGGTCGCCGACAGCGCGGACTCGCAGACGAGGAAGATCGCGGATCGCGCGAGACTGCTGCTCGGCGCCTACGGCAACGGCATCGCCCAGCTGCGGCTGCAGGCGCGCGGCGTCAATCCGCTGCTCGCGGTACCGGTTGCGGTGAACGAGATCGACATCGCCACGCCCACGGGGCGCGCGGTGGTCGTCCTCGGGTTCATGACGTATTTCGTGCTGTTTTCGATGCTGATGGGCGGCCTGTACCTGGCGATCGATTGCACCGCCGGCGAGCGCGAGCGCGGATCGCTCGAAGCGCTGCTGTCCCTGCCCGTCGCCCGCGGCAGCCTCGTCGTCGGAAAGATCCTGGCGACCTCGGCGTACATGTGCCTGTCGCTGGCGATCAATCTGACGGCCTTCGTGCTGGTGTTTCGCTTCGTGCCGCTGGAGCGGCTGGGCATGAGCGCCAATCTGGGAGCGGGCACCGCCCTCGAGTTCTTCGCCATCTGCCTGCCGTTCGTGCCGCTGGGCGCCGCGCTGATGACCTTCGTCGCCTCGTTCACGCGCAGCTACCGGGAGGCGCAGACCTACCTCACGGCCGTGCTGCTGGTGCCGACCTTGCCCATCGCCTTTGCGAGCATCTATTCCTTGAGGACGCAGAGTTCGCTGATGTTCGTTCCGTCGTTGAGCCAGCATCTGCTGATGACCAGCGTGCTCAAGGACGAGCCCATCGGCGTGTCCGACCTGATCGCATCGGGGGGATCTTCCCTGTTCGTGGCGCTCGTGCTGATCGTGCTAACCGCCCGCCATTGGCGGCGCGAAACCATGCTCGGGTGAAGCGCCCGCGCCGGGCTGATTGCGAGTTCACCGTATGGAGGTTTGGAGAATACTTAGGTATAAACGAACGCGGGAAGTAGCTGGCAACGGGGGTTCGTCATGGCGTCATCGCATGCGTTTAACAGATTCTGGGCGCTGCTCGTCATCGGTGTTGCGTCGTCGACCTTCATGATGTGGTCGATCTGGCATTATCCGGTGGGCACGGGAATCGCCGCAGCGCTGGTATTGGCGGCCTTCGGAATTTCCGCTGCGCTGACGCGCGCCGTGGACGTCGATGCGCATTCGGACGCCCAAGCCGGGGGTCAGGGAGCCTGAATTCCGGGGGGCGGAAACCGCCCGCGACCGCATCGCTCAAATACAAATACCGATTCTAAAACTCTTTGGCGCAACCGCCGGCAAAGAGAGCGAGGTCCTGCCCTGACGGGCAGGACCTCGTGACAACTCGATAATTGTCAATCGCCGATCATGCTATTACTTGCCCAATAAGCCGCGCGGACTGCCGACGCCCGTGCATTGGTCATAGTACTGACCCGCCGCATGGCTATTCGATCCCGTCGTGACATCGTAGAAGTTCTTCGAATAGGCAGTGTACGAGTACATCTGTGCGTAGATCAGGTTAGCCTCTTCCGTGGTGTAGTAGCCGCCCGGAGTAGGCGCCTGCCCCAACCTATTGTTGGCGCTATTGACAAGTCCAGCCAGCGACGGGGACGCGACACTGGTGCCTCCGACGATGTACCAGCCGCCGCCGCTATCGGTGTCGTAGATCCACACGCCGCTCGCCGGATCGGAGTCAAACGACATGTCGGGCACGGAACGGAACGGGAATTCATAACCCCCGCCCCCCAAGAAGGGGTACTGGTAGTTGGTCCACGCTCCCATGCCGTCACCGAAGACCGCCGGGTTCTGCCAAGCTTCCACGGCGCTATTGCCGCCACCGGAATCGGACCAGCAGCTCTCGGTCAGGAAATCTCCCTTCGCAGTGCGATTGATGGTGGTGCCGCCGGCCGAAACCACCCAGGGTGACGTGGCCGGATACTCGATCGCCCCGCCCGAGTCGCCCGCGGACGCGAAGTAGGTGACGTGTTCCCACGTGGCGTGGAAGGCGGCATCGTAACTCACCTCCGACGAGAACTCTCCGCCTCCCCAGCTATTGGAGACGTCGCCGCCGCCGTACGAGGCCACCTCCTCACCCGCCACATACTCGGCATAAATCAGATCGTTGAAGCTGTTGGAGCAAGCCTCCACCAGCAGGATCTGGGCGTTCGGCGCCATGACGTGCGCCCACTCGATGTCCAAGGCCTCCTCGACATCCCAGCCCGTTCCGTCTGCGGTCGGCGGTGTGCCCGAGCAACTCGGCGTGAGCCCCCCCAAGGTGCCGAAGCTGGAGTTCGCCTCGACGGTAGCGAAGCTGGCCGCCTGCAAACCGAAATAGGAGCTGAAAAACGCGAGATCGCTCGCGGCGTTCGCGTCGTGATACGCGTCCACCAGCGCGATGGCGCCCCAGCCGCCCGCGGGGGGGGTTCCGCTGCCTCCGGGAACGCAGCCTTTGTAATTCGGCGCGACGCCGTACACGCAGCCAATCGAATCCGGATACTCCGCAAACGTGTGGTCCGGCTCCACGAACGGACCCGGGTGGGCGGCAGGAACGAAAATTTTGTAGTGCGTGTGCGCGAAGCCGGGGTGCGCCACATCGCTCTTCGGCGACACCACCGTGCCGTCTCGCTTGACGATCCCGGCGGGCTCCACGCCAGGCCGCGACGCGGCCACATGGTCGGTTCTATTTTCCTGCGCCGATGCACCTAGAGCAATCAGGCACGACGTTGCCAGGATTGGTAGCTTCTTCTTGAGTTCCATAATGTGTTCCCTTGTAATTTATGGGTTTGGTCGGAATGTTATATGTCGCGCGACCCATTCATCGTGACCGACGCCTTGTCCTTCGCAACGTCCTTCGTGTCACGCGAATCACGAATCTGGTCCGCACTTGTTTCTATAAACGGATTCGCGGCTCGAGTTTACCCCCGATCACAAAAATAAATCCAAGATGACTAACAGGTGACATGACGGGCTTTCCCGTGCCGGTTTATGTCAAAGGTGCGGTGCAACCAAAGACCGGGTTATGGATCGTCGTTTGCGAGGTTTCTGATCGCCTCATAGGTCCCGTCACTTTCCGATGCAGAAGCTCGAGAAGATTTCCCCCAGCAGGTCGTCGCTGGTGAATTCCCCCGTGATTTCGCCCAGCGCCCGTTGAGCCAGCCGCAAGTCCTCCGCGAATAGTTCCTGAGCGCGGGTGTCCCGCAATACGGCGGCCGCGGACTCGACCAGCGCCCTCGCCCGGTTGAGCGCATCCACGTGGCGCCGGCGCGCGGAGAACGCGCCCGAATCGGCATCCCGGTAACCCGCGCTCGCCTTCAGGTGTTCGCGCAACAGCGCAAGGCCCGCTCCCGTGTGCGCGCTCAGGAAGATCTGCGCGACGGCGCCGTCCGTCTCCATCCGGGGAGCCTGCCCCAAAAGATCGATCTTGTTGACGATGCGCGTCACCGGGACGCCGGCCGGCACTGCCGGGGCGGCCTGCGGTGGGGTGCCGTCGGAACCGTCGACGATGAAGAGGACCCGGTCCGCGCGCCCGATCTCGGCGCGCGCCCGCCGGACGCCCTCGGCCTCCACTTCGTCGGCGGCTTCGCGCAGGCCGGCCGTATCGATGAGATTCACGGGCAGGCCGTCGAGGTGCACCTGCTGCCGCAGCACGTCGCGGGTGGTCCCGGGAAGCGCGGTGACGATGGCGATGTCCTCGCCGGCAAGGGCGTTGAGCAGCGTGGATTTCCCGGCATTCGGCGGGCCGGCGATCACCACGATCAATCCCTCGCGCAGCAGTGCGCCCTGCCGGGCGGCGGCGGCGATGGAGTCGAAGGCGGCGAATAGGCGCGACAGCCGCTCCTCGAGCGCCTGCGCCGGGAGAAAGTCGATTTCATCGTCGGGAAAATCGATGGCAGCTTCGACGTGTAGCCGCAGCTCCGTGAGCTGTGCGCGCAGCTCGTGCACGCGGCGCGAGAATTCGCCCTGCATGGACCTGAGGGCCGCCCGCGCCGCTGCCGCGGTTCCGGCGTCGATCAGATCGGCAACGGCTTCGGCCTGCGCGAGATCGAGCTTGCCGTTGAGGAAGGCCCGCTCGGTGAATTCGCCGGGCCGGGCCATTCGCGCGCCCAACTCGAGGAAGCGCTGCAGCAGCCGGTCCAGCACCACGGCGCCGCCGTGGGCGTAGAGCTCCAGCACGGCTTCGCCGGTGAACGAGGCCGGAGCGGGAAAGTACACGGCCATGCCTTCGTCGAGAATGCCGCCGTCGAAATCCCGGAAGCGGCGCAGGGATGCGACGCGGGCGGGCGGCACGCCGCCGAGGAGGGCTGCCCCCAAGCGCACGGCGTCGGAGCCGGAGACCCGGATGATCCCGATCGCCCCGCGGCCCGCGGCCGTGGCGATGGCGACGATGGTGTCGTGCGTGTTGGGCGGCGTCATCGCAACTTCGAACGCCTCGCTGCTCGAGCCTTGATCGGGCTCGCCGGTTTAGGTTCAGGACCGCGGTTTTGCCGCCTCGGCCTGCACCACCTGGTTGACGCGCCATTGTTGCACGATGGAGAGCACGGTGTTCGTGAGCCAGTACAGGACCAGACCGGACGGGAACCACGCCATCATGGTGGTCATCACCAGCGGCATGAACTGCATGATCTTCGCCTGCATGGGATCGGGCGGCGCCGGATTGAGCTTGAATTGAGCGAACATCGCCGTGCCCATCAGCAGCGGCAGCACGAAATACGGGTCCCGGTAGGACAAGTCGTTGATCCAGAGCATGAACGGCGCCTGGCGCATCTCCACGCTCTCCAGCAGAACCCAATAGAAGGAAATGAAGAACGGGATCTGGACCACCATCGGCAAGCACCCGGCGAGCGGGTTGATCTTTTCGCGCTTGTACAATTCCATCATGGCCCGGCCGAGCTTTTCCCGGTCGTCCTTGTAGGACTCCTGGATCTGCTTCATGCGCGGCGCGATGGCGCGCATCTTGGCCATGGAACGCCCGCTGGCTTGGCTCAGCGGATAGAACAGCAGCTTGATGAGCGCGGTGACAATGATGATGGACCACCCCCAGTTCGCCACGACGCCGTGGACCCAGGTCAGAACCACGAAAAGCGGGTGGGCAAGAATGTACAGCCTGCCGTAATCCACGGTCCGCGCCAATTGAGGACCCGTGGCTTCGAGTTGCGTCTGCAGCTTGGGTCCGACGAACAACTTTTCCTGGAATTTCGCCGACGCGCCGGGTGCGATCGCGACCATCGGTCCGGTCGAGCTCAGCAGGTATTGCGCACCCTGGACTTTCAATTGAACCGTCTGCGTCGTGCCGGCCTGAGGAACCACGGCCGAGACGAAATGATGCTGCAGCGACGCGATCCATCCGTTCGTGATGGACTGCGAAAACTTCGAGTCGGTGTCGCTGTCCACCTTGAGATCCTCTGTTTTCGTGCCGTCGTAAATCGAAGGACCCTTGAAGGAGTAGGTTTCCACGTCGAAGTAGGACCGCGAGGGCTTCACCCAGTGGCGCAGGATCTGTGTGTACGCGGCAAGGCTCCGGGCGGATTCGCTGTCGTTTTGAACGAGATAGTCCAGGCCGATCGCATACTCGCCACGCTTGAATACGAAGGTCTTGGTGACTTTGAGGCCATGGCCGTCGGACCAGCTCAAGGGAACACGCAGCTCTTCGGCGCCGGCGGCGAGTGCGTAGGATTTTTCCGCCGCCGTCCAGATCGCCAGGTGCGTCGGAGCCGCTTCGCCCGCGGTGCCGGTGAGGCCGCTCTGCAGAACGTAATACGAGTCCCCCCGGGTATTGTCGAATAGACGCACCGGAATGTTGGGCGCGTCTTTGTGCAGGGGGTATTGCAGGAGGTCGGCGCGGTCGAGTTCGCCGCCCTTGAGGCCGATCGAGATATCGAGCACGTCGGTGACCACGTGTATGGGCTCGCCGGCTGCCTCGCCTTCGGGCACGGCGGCTGCGGACGCGGGTCCCGGGACCGGCACTGGTGCGGGCTCGGCGGAGCCGGCTGCCGGGCCCGCTCCCGGCGCAGCCGAGGGGATCGTGCTCGGCACGGATTCGCCGAGGGTGCCGGCGGGCCCGCCGAGCGAGGCCGATGGCGCCACGGCCGCCGCCGGGACCGGCGGGTAATCGCGCATCCACGCGTCGTAATTCAGGAACAGGAGCCCCGCGAGCGCGGCCCACAGCATGACTCGGATGTTAGACATTGATCGTTCTCTTGTCCGGCTCCGGGGTGCCGGGCACGGGGTCATATCCGCCCTCGGCAAAGGGGTGGCAGCGCAGGACACGGCGTATCCCGAACCAGGTTCCGCGCAGGGCCCCGTAACGCTGGATCGCCGTGTACGCATAACAGGAACAGCTGGGATGGAAACGGCAGCGGGGACCCAGCATCGGGCTCACCGTGAGCTGGTACGCGCGAATGGCTAGCATCAACACTTGGCGCATGGCCCTACCAACGCTCAATGAGTTTATTCCAGTGCTTCTCGAGACTTTGCCGCAGATCCTTCGCTTGAGCGCTTCGCGCGGCGTCTCGTGCCGTCACGGTCACGTCGACCGGCGGCAATCGATGCTGGTTCAACCGAAAGGATTCTCGCGCGAGGCGCTTGATGCGGTTGCGGGCCACCGCGGTGCCGAACGTGCGGGTGGCTATCGCAAGTCCGAGGCGCGCACAACTTGCTTGATTCCCGAGAACCGACAGACTGAAAAACGCATCGGTCAAACGCCTGCCGCGCTGACGAACCGCCCGAAATTCGGCCGGACGGTGCAGGCGCTTGCGCGGCTCGAACCTCAGCCTCTTGTTAAACGTAGGTGTCGTTAGAGAATCCGCGCCGGCCGTCAGGGGCAAAGCTTTTTGCGGCCCTTGGCACGGCGGCGAGCCAGCACCAGCCGGCCGCTCTTGGTGGCCATGCGCGCGCGAAAACCATGCGTCCGGGCACGATGCAAATTACTGGGGTTGAACGTACGTTTCATAGCGCAACTTCAGGAAACTCAAGGGACAAACAGACGAACTTACGACTTTCGCGAAAGGCGGCAAGGGTACTTAGGGTGGGTGGATGTGTCAATAGACGCACTCTTAACTTGGGGATAGACTTTCTGCCCTTTTTGACCAATCTGCCCCGCTGCTGCATTTCTCTAGGAGAGCGCTCTTGCCGGAGTCGCTATGGAACCGCTGTCTGCGCGTGCTCGAGAGCGAACTCCCGATGCAGCAGTTCAATACCTGGGTACGGCCGCTGCAAGCGATGGAGCGCGAAGGGCAGTTGCGGCTGCTGGCCCCCAACCGCTACGTGATCGAATGGCTGGGAGAGAATGCCCTGCCCCGGATACGCGAGCTCATATTGACCTTTGCGGAGGGCTTGGCGCCCGAGCTGGTCCTCGACGTCGGGACGCGTCAGAACGCGGTCGGGGCCGGTCCGGCCAGTCCCAAGAACGGCGCCGAGGACCCAGACTCCAAGGCCGCAGCTCGGGGCCGCCGGCCGACGCCGGTCGTGCTCGGAGGCCGGATCAACCCCGATTTTACCTTTGCGAGTTTCGTGGAGGGCAAGAGCAATCAGCTGGCGAAGGCGGCCGCCATTCAGGTGGCCGGCAACCCGGGGAAAGCCTACAACCCGTTGTTCATATACGGGGGCGTCGGCCTGGGCAAGACCCACCTCATGCACGCGGTCGCGAATCGCTTGAAGGAGCGCAACTCCGAGGCGCGGCTGGCCTACGTGCACAGCGAGCGATTCGTGGGCGACATGGTGAAGGCTTTGCAGCACAACACCATCAACGATTTCAAGACGGCGTATCGCTCGCTGGACTGCCTGATGATCGACGACATTCAATTCTTCGCCGGCAAGGAGCGCTCGCAGGAGGAGTTCTTCCACACCTTCAACGCGCTGCTCGAGAGCCAGCAGCAGGTGATCTTGACCTGCGACCGTTATCCGAAGGAAGTCGACGGTCTGGAGGAGCGCCTGAAGTCGCGCTTCGGATGGGGATTGACCGTGGCCATCGAGCCGCCTGAGCTCGAGACCTGCGTTGCGATCCTCATGAGCAAGGCGGCGATGGCGAATGTGGATTTGCCGGAGGAAGTGGCCTTCTTCGTCGCGAAGCGCATCCGTTCGAACGTCCGGGAATTGGAGGGCGCGCTGCGCCGGGTGGTCGCGACGTCGCATTTTACGGGCCGGCCGATCACCCTCGAATTCGCGAAGGAGGCGCTGCGGGATCTGCTCGCACTCCAGGAGAAATTGGTCACCGTAGAAAATATTCAAAAAACCGTCGCGGAATACTACAAAATTCGCATCGCAGATCTCTTGTCAAAGCGGCGCAGCCGATCGATAGCGCGGCCGCGGCAGGTCGCGATGGCATTGGCGAAGGAGTTGACGAACCACAGCCTGCCGGAAATCGGCGATGCATTCGGCGGGCGGGACCACACCACCGTGTTGCACGCCTGCAAGCGCGTCAAGGACTTGCGGGAATCGGAGCGGCGGATCGGCGAAGACTACATGAACTTGTTGAGAACCCTGGCGGGATAACCTCGAGCGTAACCTGTGGAGGAAATTGTGCATAAGGATATGCACAGGTCCACGACAGGTTGCAAACGCTCGCCGGACAGGAGTGCAGGCATTTTTCGGGGACTGCAGGCGATTGAAATTTCAAAATATTTCGGTGTTATACAAAAATGGCCGCGGCCTCATAATCATAGTAATAATCTTTATATCGAATTTTGATTTAAGAATCTGAAGGCGGGTGAGTGCATGAAATTGACGGCGGAACGAGAAAAGTTATTGGCGCCCTTGCAAGCGGTCATCGGGGTAGTCGAACGCCGCCAGACGATGCCCGTGCTGGCCAATGTGCTGCTGGGAGTGCGCGAGGGCCAGTTGGCGATCACGGCCAGTGATCTCGAGGTCGAACTGGTGGCAGCCACCGAAGTATCGGTGGTGCAGGCCGGGGACATCACGGTGCCCGGGCGGAAGTTGCTGGACATCTTGCGCGCCCTGCCGGAAAAGGTGTCGGTCTCCTTGAGCGTGGAAGGGGAAAAGGTCGTCATCAAGGCCGGACGGAGCCGATTTAGTTTGACGACATTGCCGGCCGCCGAATTTCCCGTGATCGACGATATCAATGCGCAGCAGACCGTGAAGATTCCGCGCAAGGAGCTGCTGCGGCTGCTGGAGAAGACGCATTTCTCGATGGCGCAACAGGACGTGCGCTATTACCTGAACGGCATGCTTCTGGAGATCGATGCGATGTCGCTGCGGGCGGTGGCGACCGACGGTCACCGCCTGGCGCTATGCGAGACGGAGCTCGCCGCGAAAGCCAAGACCTCGCAGCAGGTGATTGTCCCGCGCAAGGGGGTTCTGGAGCTGCAGCGTGTGCTGACGGATCAGGGAACGGCGGAGATAGCCATCGGTACTAATCACGTTCGCTGCCAGATCGGCGATGTTCGCTTCACTTCAAAGCTCATCGACGGTAGGTTTCCGGATTATTCCCGGGTTATTCCGGCTGCTGCGCCGAATGCCATTCATGCGGACCGGGATGTGCTTCGCCAGGCCTTGCAGCGAGCCGCCATTCTTTCCAATGAGAAATATCGGGGCATCCGGATTACGGTCAAGAAGAACATGCTGACCGTGCAGGCCCACAATCCGGAACAAGAAGAGGCTGAGGAAGAGATCGAGGTCAAATACGAGGGAAACGACCTGGAGGTGGGGTTCAATGTGAATTACCTCCTGGATGCCTTGTCCGTCATCGATGGTCAGGAGGTGGAATTGGGGCTCACCGACAGCAATAGCAGTTGCCTGATTCGGTCGCCGGGCAATGCCTCGGCTCGCTATGTCGTCATGCCCATGAGGCTCTGAGCGTCATGACCCTGCGGCGGGTTCAGGTGTCGGATTTCCGATGCCTGCAATCCGCCGAACTCCATTTCGACTCTCACTTCACCCTGATTAGCGGCCCGAACGCCTCGGGCAAAACCTCGCTTCTGGAAGCGGTCTACCTGCTCGGGCGAGGCCGTTCCTTTCGAACTCGGCAATTGGACAAGTTGATTCGCGTCGGCAGCGAAGGCTTCCATATTTTCGGTGAGGCCGAGAGGGAAGGCCGCAGGACGGGTTTGGGGGTCGAGGGATCCTCTTCGGGAATCCGGGCGAAGCTCGCCGGCCAGCGCGCATCGTCATTGGCCGAACTGGCGGAGGCACTTCCCGTGCAAATTATCGACCCGGAAGTGCATCGCCTCATCGAGGAGGGACCGAGTCGGCGGCGTCGGTTCTTGGATTGGGGTGTGTTCCACGTGGAACATGGATTCGTGGATCAATGGCAGCGGTTTCACCGGGCCCTCAGACAGAGAAACGCCGCGTTGAAGGCGGGTCAGCCGCGTTCCCTGGTATCGACCTGGGACCCGGAATTGACCCGGCTGGGCGAATCCATTCACGAGGCCCGACTGCGCTACATCCGCCGCCTCAATGCCAGCGCTGCGGGAATCGCCCTGAATCTGCTGGGCGGGGAGTTGGATCTCGGCTATCGATCCGGTTGGCCACGGGATCAGAGCTTGGAGGAAGCCCTGGTGCACAGCTGGCTTCATGATCAGGAGACCGGCCTGACGCGAGTGGGACCGCAGCGCGCGGAACTGGTCATCCGGTTGGACGGAGCGCCGGTCAAGGATCGAATCTCGAGGGGGCAGCAGAAATTGCTGGCCGCTGCCATGCTCATCGCCCAGCTCAATTTCTTCGCGGTGGAGGGCCCGAGGCCGACCTTACTCCTGGATGATCCGGCCGCCGAGCTCGATAGCACACGGCTGTTGGAATTGATTCGGGAGGTCAGCCGTCAGGACGTGCAATTGATCGTCACCAGCTTGCAAGACGAGTTTGCCGCCCTGGGAACCCCGGGACGCCATTACCGGGTCCGGGGCGGAGCCGTGGCCGAGGTCTAGCGGCTCCCTGCGCGAACCCGACTCCTTCAACGCTGGCGGAAGGCCGAGGCTCATCCGGCGCGAGGCCGATCGTGTTCCACGTGGAACAGGGCTGCCGCGCTGTGCACAATCCCACGCCCCGGCCCGCAGCGCCTCCCGTACCCGTCTGCACCCGCTAAGAAGATGATTTAATTAGCTTTTTTGGAGCCACCAAGGTGGTTTTCGGGGCTCGACAATGCTAACATGGAGAGTCGCAACACAGGATTCGCTATGGCCCAGAACGATGTATACGATTCCAGCAAAATCAAAGTCTTAAAAGGCCTCGACGCCGTTCGTAAGCGGCCCGGAATGTACATCGGCGATACCGACGACGGCAGCGGGTTGCACCACATGGTCTTCGAAGTGGTCGACAACGCCATCGATGAGGCGCTGGCGGGATATTGCGATCGTGTAGTGGTTACCATCCACGCGGATGAATCCGTGACCGTATCCGACAACGGGCGCGGTATCCCCGTGGACATCCACAGCGAGGAGGGGGTTTCCGCGGCCGAGGTCATCATGACCGTCCTGCACTCCGGCGGGAAGTTCGACGATACGTCCTACAAGGTGTCCGGCGGCCTGCACGGCGTGGGCGTGTCCGTGGTGAACGCGCTCTCCGACTTCCTCGAATTGAATATCCGCCGCGAGGGCAAACTGCATCGACAGGAATACCGGCTGGGCGAGCCCCAGGCGCCGCTCGCGGCCGTCGGCGATACCACCGAGCGCGGCACGACGCTGCGCTTCAAGCCCAGCGCCTTGATATTCACCCACATCACGTTCAACTACGACACGCTCGCCAAGCGCCTGCGTGAATTGTCATTCCTCAATTCCGGCGTGCGCATCGAACTCGTCGATGAGCGCGACGAAAAGTCCGAGGTCTTTCAGCACGAGGGCGGCCTGAAGGCCTTCGTCAATCACCTGAACCGCAGCAAGACCGCGATCCACCCGACGGTGCTTTGGTTCCAGACACGCGACGGCGAAACCCAGGTCGAAGTCGCGATGCAGTGGAATGATTCCTATCAGGAGAGCATGTACTGCTACACCAACAACATTCCGCAGAAGGACGGCGGCACTCACCTGGCGGGATATCGAGCGGCGCTCACGCGCACGCTGAACAATTACATCGAGAAGGAGCTGGCGGCCAAGAAGGAGAAGATCTCCACGACCGGCGACGACGCACGCGAGGGCCTCACGGCCATCCTGTCGGTCAAATTGCCGGATCCGAAATTCTCCTCGCAGACCAAGGACAAACTGGTGTCCTCCGAGGTCAAGGGCGTGGTCGAGTCGGCCGTGGCGGCGCGGCTGGAGGAGTTCCTCATGGAACATCCGCAGGAGGCGCGCGCCATCGTCAACAAGATCCTCGAAGCCGCCTACGCGCGCGAGGCGGCGCGCAAGGCGCGGGAAATGACTCGCCGAAAGGGCGCTCTGGACATCGCAGGGCTCCCGGGGAAGCTCGCCGATTGCCAGGAGAAGGATCCTGCACTGTCGGAGATGTTCCTGGTGGAGGGCGACTCGGCCGGCGGCTCCGCGAAGCAGGGCCGCGACCGGCGGACCCAGGCCATCCTGCCGTTGAAGGGAAAGATTCTCAACGTCGAGAAGGCCCGGTTCGACAAGATGCTCGGGTCCGCGGAAGTGGGCACGCTCATCACGGCCTTGGGCTGCGGCATCGGCCGCGACGACTTCAACGTCGACAAGCTGCGCTACCACCGCATCATCATCATGACCGACGCGGACGTCGATGGCTCGCACATCCGCACGCTGCTGCTGACGTTCTTCTATCGGCAGATGCCGGTCCTGATCGAGCGTGGGCATATCTACATCGCGCAGCCGCCCTTGTACAAGGTCAAGAAGGGAAAGCAGGAAACCTACGTCAAGGACGATCTGGAATTGAACGCGCTGCTGCTCAACACGGCCGTCGAGGGCGCAGCCCTGCACGTGAATTCCGAGGCGCCGCCGCTGTCCGGGCTGGGACTCGAATCCCTGGTCCGCAAGTACGTCGAGGTCGAGGCCATCGTTCACCGCTGGGCGCGCCGCTACGACGAGCGCTTCCTGGAACAGCTGCTCTACGTGCCGAGACTGGCGCCCGAGACCTTCGACCGCATCGATGCGCTGCGGGATTGGTGCCGCAATCTTGAATTGCGCCTGAACGGCCTCGACGACGTCTCGCGGCGCTATCGCGTGACCGTCGAGACCCTGGCCGCCGGCGGCCACCGCATCGATCTGCAGCGCCTGGAGCACGGCCTGAGTTCCGGCAAGCACATACCGCGCGAGTTCTTCGATTCGGCCGAATACCTGCGCATCGCCGACCTCGGAGCGACCTTGAGCGACCTCATGGGATCCGGCGCCTACGTCATCCGCGGCGATGAGCGCCAGGAAGTCGCGAGCTTCAAGGCGGCGATGGCCTGGCTGTACGATCAGGCGAAGAAAGGCCAGACCATCCAGCGCTACAAGGGCCTCGGAGAGATGAATGCCGACCAACTGTGGGACACCACCATCAACCCGGAGACCCGGCGCTTGATGCAGGTGCGCATCGAAGATGCGGTCGCGGCCGACGACATCTTCACCACGCTGATGGGCGATGCGGTGGAACCGCGCCGTGAATTCATCGAGAAGAACGCCCTGCAGGTGTCGAATTTGGATATCTAGCCGATCGCCTCGAGCCTCTTATTGAATTTTTTACGATGCAAGGACCTTTCGTTGCCGATCATCGCTCAAAAATTGTCGGTCCTGTATCGATGCTTTTTGCTGGAATGGGCGCCGATTCCTCGGGCGGCGACTTGCTCGGAGATTCTTGGCGCCCTGTGCCGCCTGCTGGGCTGCGCCGCGGTCGTCGCCATCGTCGACTTGAGCGTGCGCCACGCGCAGGATATCACGGCGCCGCAGCGGGTCGCCTTCGCGCTGCTGGTGAGCGTGGTCGCCAGCACCGTGGGCAATCTCGTGAAGGAGGTCGCGGTGCTGATGTGTTCCATTGCCGTCAACTGGCTCGGCCACGACTTCCGCTCGGCGCGCGTGACCTTGGACGGAACGTCGATCGACGAGGTGATGCGGCCCGATGGGACATGGGACCGCTACACGCAGGATGAACGGGGCGTCGTCCACGAGTGGCGAGAGACGGACGGCCACTGCCGGCGGGAGACGGTAAGTTGCGTAAGTCCACGGACGGGAGAGGGCGCGTGGTGATCTCGCGGCGCCGGCTGATCCTGGCCGCAGGCGCCGCGGCGGCCGTGCCGGGCGTGTCGCGGGCGCGGCCCGCCGAATCCGGCGGTCCCGCCGCGGCACTCTACCGGCGCGCCTTCGTCCTCGACTGCAACGCGCTGGCCTCCGTCGGCGGCATGTTCGACGGCGACAAGGCCGCCGGCGACCTCCAGGCGCTGCACGGCGCCGGCATCAGCGCCGTCAAATGCACCCTGGGCGGCTTCAACGGCAATTTCGAGGAGACCGTGGCCGACATCGCCGCCGCCGAGGCGCTCGTCGAACGCCATCCCGACATTTTCATCAAGCTGGGCGCTTTCGCGGACTTGGACCGTGCGAAGCGCGAGGGCAAGATGGCCCTGATCTACTCGTTCGAGGGCGTCGCGATGCTGGAGGACCGGCTCGACCGCATCGGCCTGTTCCGTGGGCTCGGCGTGCGGGCCATGCAGCTGTCGTACAACCACGAGTCGCCCTTCGGCCACGGCTGCCTCGAGGACGAGGGGGGCCTCACCGAGCTCGGCCGCCAGGCCGTCGCGCAGATGAACGAGCGGGGAGTCGCCTTGGACGTGAGCCACTCCAATGCCCGCACCACGGCGGAAGCCATTGCGGCATCGGTCCGTCCGCCGCTCGTGACGCACGCCGGCTGCCGCGCCGTCAATCCGCATCCGCGCAACAAGGAGGATCGCGACATGCGGGCGCTGGCCGACAAGGGCGGCGTCATGGGCATATTCATGCTGCCGTACCTCACCGATGACACCCGGCAGCCGATGTTGGACGATTACATGCGCCACATGACGCATGCGCTCGACATCTGCGGCGAGGATCACGTGGGCATCGGCAGCGACGTGCCGTTCCTGACCGTCACCGATGCCGACCTCGAGGAGATGCGGGAGGACGCGGCGAAACGCCGCGCGGCCGGCGTGAGCGCTCCGGGCGAAAACCGGCTGCCCTATATTCCGGATCTGAACACGCCTCGCAAGCTCGAGAAGGTCGCCGACGCGTTGCTTCGGCGGGGTTACGGCAGCCGCATCGCCGAGAAGGTTCTGGGGTTGAATTTTCGCCGCGCCTTCAAGGAGATCTGGTTGGCCTGATGCGGTGCAGCTCTTAAACGCAACCCCTGGGTTGCATTTAATTCCCGCGTGCCCTATAAAGAGCAAGCAGAGTTGCGTGATTGGGAGTGAGCGGCATGTCCGACCGCATCGAGAAGAAGATCGTGCTGCGCGCCGCGCTCGAGCGCGTGTGGTCGGCCATCAGCGAAGCAGATCAGTTCGGCAAGTGGTTCGGGGTCGCCTTCGACGGTCCATTCGTGGCGGGAGCGCGCCTGACCGGTCGGATCACGCCGACGACCGTCGATCCGGAGGTCGCGAAGCTGCAGAAGCCGCATGAGGGAAAGCGCTTCGAATTCCAAGTCGATCGCATCGAGCCCATGCGCAGCTTCTCCTTCCGGTGGCATCCGTATGACATCGATCCCGGCGTGGACTGCTCGCAGGAGCCCATGACGAGGGTCGAATTCGAGCTGCGCCCCGTTGCGCAAGGAACGGAACTCACCATTTCCGAGTCCGGGTTCGATAGGATTCCGCCGGAGCGGCGCGCCAAGGCATTCGCCGCGAACGATTCCGGTTGGGCGCACCAGAGCCGGCTCATCGAGAAGTACCTGGACCTGCAGGCGCCGGGGGCGGATCCGCGTCGGAATGGCTAAGCGTTCCGGCGCCGCCGCGAAGCTCGCCGAGGCCGTCCCGGCATTCGCGGCTCTCGGCGATGCCACGCGGCTCGGAATCGTGGAGCGGCTCTGCCGGCGAGGGCCCCTGCCGATCGTCCGGCTCACCGAGGATGCCGCGGTGTCGCGGCCCCCGGCGGGCACCTCAAACTCCCCCACCCGTGGGCGGGTCAAACTCCCCCACCTGACGGCGTCGGGACGAGGGATGATTACGCGGTTTGACGCGCCTTGGCAAGGCGTTCCGCGGATTCCTTGAGTCTCCAACTCTTGCCGACGAACTTGAGCAAGTGACCATGGTGCATCAGCCGATCGAGTAGCGGCGTCACTATGACGGCGTCGCCCAAGAGCTTCGACCAGTCGTCGATGTCCCTGTTTGACGTGATCAGCGTGGATGATTTCTCGTAACGACTCATGATGAGGTCGGCGAGTTCGTCGCCGGCGTTCGGCGGCAACCTGCGCAAGAACAGATCGTCGATTACGACGAGGTCCGCGGCTTTGATTGTCGCGCGGTACTTTCTGAGTTCGCCGAGCTCACGAGCCTGGTGGATGTCATCGACGAGGACGTGCGCCTCGCGATAGAACACCGTGTAGCCGCGTTGCACGGCAAGCAGCGCGAGCGCTTTGGCGATATGACTCTTGCCGACGCCCGGTGATCCGATGAACAACGCATCCTCGCGCTGATCGATGAACTTGAGATTCGCAAGCTCGAGGATATCGCGCCGCGGATTCTTCGGGTTGTACTGCCAGTCAAAGTCTTTGAGGTCTTTGCGCTCGGTCAGTCCCGAGAGCGCGTACCGCCGATCGATCAGCCGGGATCGGCGCCGATCGAGCTCGTCTTGCACGAGTGCCGAGAACGCCTCGATGAAGTCCATCTGCTGCTGCGCCACCTGTAGCGCGCGTGTCTCGAGTGTCGCGGTCATCCCCGAGAGGCGCAGTGACCGCAGCGAGCGCTCCAGTTCTGTAATCGTCATCGTCATTGCATTATCTCCTGTGTTTTACGGGTTGGTCGTCGTCTTATCATCAAAGCGTTGTGCATTCTCGAAGAAGGCGTGGTACTCCTCGATGTCACGGATGTGTGGGCCAGCCTGTTGCAGTTCGGGCATGACCGCGCGGTGCTCGGTCTCGGCGGCGCGTTGCTCGAGGACACGCTTGAGCGCGTGGTAAGTCGGCTGCGTCAAGCCGAGCACGTGCTTCGCCGCGTTCTCGATGTCCTCCTTCGCATAGCGGCGCGGCAAGTTCGATAGGCCGTAGAGGGCCTTCTGCCCGGGGCGCCCAAGGCGCAGGAAGATTTCGCGACCGAGTTGCAGGCTGTTTGGACCGAGCTTGGCGACTTTGCCGAGCAGCCGCACGGTTTCCCGCGATGGATTGAAGATCCGATCCGACTCCTCCATCTCGAAGTGCCCGGGTGTGAACGAACGGGTGTGCCGGCGCAGCAGTTGACCGGCGGAGTCGATGATCTCCAGGTCATGATCGTAGAGGCGCACCGTCACGATGTCGCCCGGCGATGCCGGAAGCGCCGCGTAATAGACACTCAGGACCTGTACCAAAGCGCTGTCATCGACCGTGTGGGATGTTTCGCGGAAGTAACGGAAGCGACTTGCCGGCAGCGGCTTCAGCGCCGGCTTCTCCTCGGCGAACATCGCCAGCACCTGCCGCTTCTTGCGACCATGGATACGCGGCGCCGCCCAGCGCTCCTCCCAGTGCGCGAGCCACGTGTTCTGCGCCTCGATCGACTCGAACTTCCTGCCTTTGAGTGCCGTGGACTGCGTGTGCTGTATCGCGTTCTCCACCGTCCCCTTGCGGTTCGGATCCACGACACGCGCCGCGTCGGCGGCCGCACCATAATGGGCGAGCATCGCGACATACAGCGGGTTGTAGAGCGGGTCATACAGATTTGGCTCCAGCACGCCCTGCTTCAAGTTGTCGAGAACGACGTAAGTGACTGAACCACCGAACGCGCGGAACGCCTCCTCGTGCAGGCGCGCCCACGTCTCTTGGTCGGCCTTCCACACGACCTTGCGAAAGCTCTTGCCCGAGTACTTGAGCGTCATCACGAACAGATACGGTTTGCGATATTTTCCGTTCGCCTGGCGCGTCGGCGCCCCAAGACCGAAGTCGACCTGCGCCTCTTCGCCGGGAAGCGCGTCGAGCACGTCGAACCGTTCTGGCTCGCGCGCCTTCAACCGCGCGACGAAGCGCTTGACCGAGGTGTACTGATGGGTAAATCCAAACTTCTCGCAAAGATCCTGGTAGATGCTCATGGCGTTGCGCCCGAGCGCGACTTGGGCTTCGATCCACTCGCGGTGCAGCTCGCAGGCCGAGGGGGTGACCGCCGGCTTCTGAGCCGGTGGGCGGGGTGGGGGATTTTGCTCCGAGGTCTCGGCCGTTTCGGCGGCTTTTCCCGCGTAATTCCCGGTGGCCACCCCGGGGGATTTTGACTGCTGTTGGATGCGACGGATCGTCTTGCGATCCACCCCCAGCACCCGCTCAATCTCGCGCTGGGATTTGCCTGCATCCAGCAGGGTCTGGACCGAAATCCGCAAATTTGGCTTCAAGACGTTCACTCCCGGGCCCCTTTTCCGTAGAAAAAGGGCGCAGCGTAACGTCCCGCCGCCGCTCTCTAGCTCGGCGCCGACCGGCGTCGATTTACGGCATCAGGGTGGAGGAGTTTGACCCGCCCACGGGTGGAGGAATTTGGGTGCCCGCCGGGGTCGCGGCAGGCCGTGACCAAACATCTGCTCGCGCTGGAGCAGGCCGGGCTGGTGCGCAGCGCCCGCGCGGGCCGCGAGCGCATCTGGGAATTGCAAACGAGGCGGCTGGCCGAGGTCCGCGCCTGCCTGGACCAGATTTCGACCCGCTGGGACGAGGCCCTCGAACGGCTGCGGCAGCTGGTGGAGGACGGCGGATGATCATGCCGCCGCGCGGGTCCTCGGCCTCGCCGCCGCCTGCGACGTCCTCCATGAGCCGTGCGCGGCGTCTCAGTAAGCCGTCAGCGGGGCGTCGTCGATGGGCGAGACGCCGGCGCCGCCGATTCCGGCGAACAGCACGGGGACCGACACGTTCTCCGTGCCGTCATTGCGGATGACCGCAAAATGCAGATGGGGTCCTGAGGAGAACCCCGTGTTGCCCGAGTTGGCGATGTACTGGCCCCGCAGCACGCGATCGCCGATCCGTACGCGGATCGAGTCCCAGTGCAGGTGCGCATAGACCGCGATCGTTCCGTCGTCGTGGAGAATCGCGATGACGTTGGCCTGATCCAGCATCACCGAATCCGTGGCGGTGCGGTAGTAGTCGTGACGGGCGTTGATCACCGTGCCTTCCCGCGCCGCATAGATGGGCGTTCCGTCCGGAAGCGCGATGTCCACCGCGTAACGGCTGTCGGGCGTCGTGTGGGTGATCCGGCTGGGATAGGCCTGCGAGACATGGTACGTGGAGCCGACCGCGAACGGTACCCGATAGGGTTGCGGCGCATTGTGCACGGCGCCGGGCGCTCCGAGCGCAGCCGACCACGTGAATTTGAGCCCGGCCTCGCCCGGCGCGCGCGGCATCTGGATCAGCGTTTCGCGCCCGCCGGGCTGCACGGTCGCGCGGTACACGGCGCCGTCTTGAATGCCCGGAACGCCCGCATGAACGATCGCAGCCTGGAAGGTCGCGACGCAAAGGCAATCGTTGACGGCGACCAGACGCGTCGACTGTTCGTCGTCGCTGCGCTCCACGGCGACGTGCAGCGTGCTCTTCGCGCGCCCCACGCTGATCGGGTCGCCCTGCGCCCCGCCTTCCGGCGCTTGATCCGTGAAGACCCACTGACCGTTCGCATCGCGATATTTATAGGCGGTCTGCGCCGGGGCGAAACCCGGGAAGGCGAGCAGCAATCCGACGGCGGCCAGGAGGGCCGGACACCGCTTCACGATCCGCAGGCGGCCGCCACGGCTTGACGGGCTTCATCCCGCTTGGCTTCCGCGTCCGCCCCCGACAGATAGACGCGGTTGCCGTCGGCATCATTGCTGTAGATTCGCCGTCCGCCCTGGATGGCGTCGAGCCGGCTGCGCGCACTCTCGCATTGGGCTTCCCGGGCATGCTCGGCCTGGGACTTCTTCTGCGCGTCGGCGGTTTCGGCGGCCAGCTGCTTCCTTCTCTGGTCGTCCTCTGCCTTGAGGATCTGCTGTTCCTTGGCGTATTGGGCGACTTCGGCGGCATCCGGCCTGTTCACGTGAATGTCGGTCTTTTCCGCCGCCGGCGTGCTGGCCCGGTCCGAGTACACGACGTGCCCGTCGGCGTCGATCGATTTGTACACCTGGTCGGATGCGAGCGCCGGGCCGGCCAGGCAGGCGGGCAGCGCGAGCGCACTCATGAGCAAGGCGCCCCAGGGCGCTCCCGGCGCCGCGCGTGAATTTTTCCTGTGCTCCGCGATCATATGGAAAAAATAGCGGTAGCGGCCGCTGCTCGCGCCGAAGAGCGTCACAGATTGGCCGGGGGCCGCGCCGCAGACGCCTCGAAGCGCCGCAGCTGCGACGCATGCCGGGATTCGGATGAACCGCGTTTGACAGTAGCGCTCGAGATGTTAAACGATGGGGGCGTGGACATTCATGCCGCGACTTAACATCTTCAGGGCCGCGCTCTTGTCGGCCTTCCTCGTCGCGGCGTTTCCCGCCCCCCGTGGGGGTCTCGTGTCGGCCGCCCGGGCCGAAGGCGCCGCGCCGCTCTCGGACGCGGACGTCGAGTACTTCTACAAGAATCCGAGCCCCGATCGCGTCGCGCAAATCATCGGTTACTTCGCTGCGACGCTGCAGCCCGGGCCCGCGGGCCAGCCGCCCGTCATCGGCTTTCTCGCCGCCGTATTCCAGAAGTATCCGGACGACCTCGATAGGATGATTCCCGCGGACTTGCCGCTGCCCATGCTCGCCATCGTCGGAGTGTCGCTGCGGATAGCGGGCCAGGACGCGAAGGCCGACGCCGTCGCCGCGCGGCTCGAGGCGCGGGGCGCCGCGGCGCCGGACTACTCGCACCTTCCTCCCGGCTTGGATGTCATGCCGCTGACCGGGCCCACCGAGTTCGACATGCTGTGGGGTGCGAGCTTCGCCACCGGCGACCCGCGCTATTGTTCGAGAATTCTCCAGCGCTTCGCGGGCGTCGCAAACCGCGACGGCAACGCCCAGGACATGTTGACCATCGTCAGGAGCATGAACGCGCCCGCCGACCTGCGCTGGGTGACGGAAAAACGCGGGTCGGAAAGCGCGCGCGAATTGGTCAACGTATCCTCGGCCCTCTGGTCCCTCGACTCCAATGCGCGGCAGCACGACTTCGTTCGCAAGGTCGTGGGCGGCTATGTCGATGCGCATCCCGAAGAACCCGCATCCAGGGTCCTCGCCGCCCTGGCGCAGGATTACGGCCGGTACGACCTGAGGCGGGTGTTCTCCCTCGCGCAGGGACCGGCCGGAAAATCATCGGTCAACATCGACATCGCCTATCTGAGCCGGATCCTGGACGACCTGGGACGCCATGCCGGAACCTACCCGCCGAATTTCGCATCCACCGAGGACCGGCAGCGGGCGGAGCGCGATGTTTCCGCCGTGTCGAAGGCCTTCGAGCCCATCTATTCGAACATCGCCGGCAATCCGCAGCTGCTTCTGCGGCTGGCCCTGCTTCATGCGTTCGCGCACAACCTCGACGTCGCCGGGTCGGCGGAAAAGGCGGCGGCGGAATTCGATGCGCTGCTCAAGCTCGCTCCCGATGATGCGCTGGCCAACTATCGATACGGGATATTCCTGGCTACCACCACGCGGGGCGGCAGCGCCATACCTTATCTGGAGAAGGCGAAGAGCCTCGGCATCGCGAACGCCGACTATTGGTTGGGGATGTCTTATCAACTTGCCGGCGACAAGGCCAAGGCCGTCCTGAATCTCGAGAGCTACACCCGGCGCGTTCCCGGCGACCAGGACGCCCGGAAGGTCCTCGATGCCGTCCGCAACGGCAAAGTCGACGTGCAGGAGATGCAGCCGGCGCGGTGACGGCGCACCGCCGCGGCCGGCGGCGCGCGCCGCTCCCGCACGGCGGGATTGTCGCGCCCGTACCGCTCCGGTTAGGTATAGTGCGCGCAGGATGAGCAGCGCTCCCAATCCCGCGGAACCGGGCAAGGAACTATCCCTGCGCGGATTGATCATCGGCGTGGTGATCACGCTGGTCTTCACGGCCGCGAACGTCTTTTTCGGCCTCAAGGCCGGACTCACCTTCGCCACGTCGATTCCGGCGGCGGTGATTTCGATGGCGGTGCTGCGCGGCTTCCGCGACGCCACCATCCAGGAAAACAACATCGTGCAGACCGTGGCATCCGCCGCGGGAACGCTCTCGTCGGTCATTTTCGTGCTGCCCGGCCTGGTCATGATCGGTTGGTGGAGCGGCTTCCCCTACGTGTACTCCTGCGCCATCTGCGCCCTGGGGGGGGTGCTCGGCGTGATGTACTCCATCCCCCTGCGCCGCGCGCTCGTCACCAATTCGGATCTGCCGTATCCGGAGGGCGTTGCCTGCGCCGAAGTGCTCAAGGTCGGCGGCCATGGCGGCACTGAAATTCCACCCGCGGCGGCCGAGAGCGCGCGCAATGGATTGAAGGCGATCATGGTCGGCGGCGTGGTGTCGACGCTGTTCGCCCTGGTCATCGCCACGCAGCTGTTCGCGAGCGACGTCGTCCGGTATTTTCGCATCGGCAGCCGCAACGCCGTCTCCGGTTACGACTTCGCCCTGTCCTTTGCGCTGTTCGCCGTCGGGCATCTGGTGGGGCTTTGGGTGGGTATCGCGATGTTGATCGGCGCGCTCATCGCCTGGGGAGGCGCGGTCCCCATGCTGACCATCCTGCACCCGGCGGCCGGCGCGGCCGCCGACGTGGGCCAGGCCGTCTGGAGCCATCAGGTGCGTTTCATCGGCGCCGGCACCATCGGCATTGCGTCCATCTGGACGCTCATGAAGCTCGTCCAGCCGTTGACCGTCGGCCTGCGTGCGGCCATGGCCGCTTCGCGCCTGCGCAAGGCCTCGAGTGCCGCTGCCTTGCCGCGCATCGAACGGGACATTCCCATAGGAATCGTGGCGCTCGCGACCTTGGCGTGCATGGTGCCCTTGGCGTGGCTGCTCGCCGATTTCGGGCTGGCCAGCGGTTTCGGCCACCAGACCGTCGTCCTGGTGATCGGCGGAGTCGCCTACGTCGCCCTGATGAGCTTTCTCGTCTCCGGCGTATGCGGCTACATGGCCGGTCTGATCGGGGCCTCCAACAGTCCCTTGTCCGGCGTCGGAATCCTGGTCGTAATCGGCGCGGCCCTGCTGCTCGTGTTCGTGGTGAAGCCGTTCGTGCCCGCCGATGCGGGGCCGGCACTGGTCGCCTTTGCGCTGTTCGTCACCTCGGTGGTGTTCTGCGCGGCCGCCATCGCCAACAACAACCTGCAGGACCTGAAGACCGGGCAGCTCGTGGACGCGACGCCGTGGCGGCAGCAGGTGGCGCTCATCGTCGGGGTCGCCGCCGGGGCGGCGGTCATCCCTCCGGTCCTGGACCTGTTGAATCACGCCTATGGTTTTGCGGGCGCGCCGGGCGTGAATCCCGCGCGTGCCCTGGCCGCGCCGCAGGCAACCTTGATTTCCGCGCTGGCGCGCGGCGTGATCCAGGGAGACCTCGACTGGAATTTGATCGGTTACGGCGCCGTGATCGGCGCGGGCGTGATTCTGCTCGATGAGGCTCTTCGCAAGTTCACCGCCATTCATCTGCCGCCGCTGGCGGTCGGCATGGGTATCTACCTGCCCACCGGCACGACGCTCATGATCGTGGTGGGCGCCGTCGTCGGCTGGCTCTACGACCGACGTGCCGCGAGAACCGCCGATCCGGACGGGACCCGGCAGCTGGGAGTCCTGATGGCGTCCGGCATGATCGTCGGCGAGAGCCTCATCGGCGTGCTGCTGGCGGCGGTCGTGGTGTTCTCCGGCAAGGCCGCGCCGCTGGCGCTGGTGGGAGATGAGTTCGCCGGACCTTCGGTCTGGATCGGGGGCATCGTATTCGCGGCGGCCATTGCCGCGCTGTATGGCTGGCTCAATCGGCTGAGCGGTTCGGCCCCGGGACGCCGGCACGGCGGCGACTCGAGACTCGGGGTTTGAGCATGGTCGCGAGAATGGCGGGGGCGGAGGCCAGGAAGATTTCGGCCGGCGAAGCGGCAGGTTTGGTCGCCTCGGGCATGTGGATCGATTACGGCATCGCATTGTCCCAGCCGGACGTGTTCGACCAGGCGCTCGCCGCCCGCAAATCCGAGCTGCACAACGTCAAGATCCGCTCTTGCCTCTCGGTGAAGCCGCGCGCGGTGCTGGAATGCGATCCCGAAGGGCGGCATTTCCACATGTTCAGCCTGCACTACTCGGGTTACGACCGGAGGAAGGGCGACGCCGGCCGCTGCAACTATCTGCCGGTCAATCTCGGAGAGATACCGGATTACTATCGGCGCTTCATCGAGCCGGTGGATCTGGTCGTCATCAAGACCTGCCCGATGGACGAAGGCGGCTTTTTCAACTTCAGCGGCACCAACATGTGGCATCGCGCGGTGATCGAGCGTGCGAAGACCGTGATCGTCGAAGTGACCCGGGGTTTGCCCTACTGCCACGGCGACGGCAACGGCGTCCACGTGAGCGAAGTCGACTACCTCATCGACGGCGACGATCTCCCGGCTGCGGAACTGCCGAACCCGCCCCCGTGCGACGTCGATCGCCTGGTCGCGCGGCGCATCGCCGCCGAGGTGGAGGATGGCGCCTGTCTTCAGATCGGGATCGGGGGCATGCCGAATGCGGTCTGCACCTTGCTCCTGGAAAGCGGCGTACGCGAACTCGGCGTCCATACCGAAATGCTGGTGGACGGCATCGCCGACCTGTACCAGGCCGGCCGCATCAGCGGCGCGCGCAAGCACCTGGACCCCGGCAAGATCGTCTACAGCTTCGCGCTCGGGTCGCGCAAGTTGTACGACGCTATCGATCGCAACCCGGACTTCAAGTGCTGCCCGGTCGATCACACCAATCTGCCGCACAACATCATGCGCAACGAACGCGTGATCTCCATCAACAACACCACCCAGATGGACCTGCAGGGGCAGGCCGCCTCCGAGTCCGACGGACATCGCCACATCAGCGGGACAGGCGGCCAGCTGCAGTTCGTGCGGGGCGGCTACGCATCCCCGGGCGGCAAGTCGTTCATTTGCCTGGCGTCGACCTACGATAAGCGCGGCGAGCGGCGCAGCCGGATCGTCCTCGAGCTGACCCGCGGCAACGTGGTCACGACGCCGCGGTCGGACGTCATGTACGTGGTGACCGAGCACGGGATGGTCAATCTCAAGGGAAAATCCGTGGCGGAGCGGGCGCTGGCGCTCATCGGCATTGCTCACCCGGATTTTCGCGAGGGCCTGGAGCGGCAGGCCTACGAACACCGGCTGATTCCCCGCGGCGTGACGTTCTGAGGGCCTGCGGGGCCCTTGGGGTCGGCGTAAGCGGGTCTTGGGTGGGCCTGGATGGCGGCCGCCCCGGCTGCGGAGTTAAGCTTTGCCCCGCAATCCGCAATTGGAGAGGGGGGGGGCCATGGGAATGCCGATTGAGCAGGACGCGGCGCCCGCGCCGCACATCGTGAGCGAGATCGACCGCGGCGTCGCGACGCTGCGCCTGAATCGGCCGCGGCAGTTGAATGCGCTGTCCGCATCGATGCTCGATGCGTTGCAGGACCGGCTGGACCAGCTTGCCGCGGATTCCTCGGTGCGCTGCGTCGTCATCGCGGCCGCCGGAAAGGCCTTTTGCGCCGGACACGACTTGCTCGAAATGCAATCGACCCGGGACCTGCCGTTCTACCTGTCGCTGTTCGCCAAGTGCAGCCGGGTCATGCAAAGCATCCAGGCGCTTCCCGTCCCCGTCATCGCACGCGTCCATGGCATCGCAACGGCCGCCGGCTGCCAGCTGGTGGGAGCCTGCGACCTGGCGATTGCCGCCGACACGGCGCGCTTCGCCGTATCCGGTATCGACGTCGGCCTGTTTTGCGCGACGCCGTCCGTGGCCTTGTCGCGCAACGTGTCGTCCAAACGGGCCTTCGACATGCTCGTCACGGGACGCTTCATCGACGCCGCGACCGCCGCCGACTGGGGGCTCGTGAACGAGGCCGTTCCCGAGAGCGAGCTCGATGCGGCCATCGGGCGCAAGACCGCCGATATTGCCGCCAAGAGTCCGGCGGCCATTCGCCATGGCAAGGCCATGTTCTACCGGCAGCAGGCCATGACGCTGCAGGCGGCGTACGAATACGCGGGCGGCGTCATGGCACGGAACATGATGGAGGAGGAGGCCCGCGCCGGAATCGGCGCCTTCTTGAACAAGCGGCGGGGCGAACCCAAATGAACAAGATCATCGTCTCCAACCTCGTCAGTTTGGACGGAATGCTCGCCGGACCGGACGGGGAAATGGACTGGTTCCGTGCCGACGAGGAATTTCTCCTCTACGCGCGCGACTTGTGCCGTTCGATCGCCGGACTGCTGTTCGGCCGCCGAACTTTCGAGATGATGGCGGCCTACTGGCCCACGGAGGAGGCGATGCGAGGCGATCCCATCATCGCCGAACGCATGAACGGATTGCCCAAGGCCGTGGTCTCGAAGACCCTTGCTGAAAGCCGCTGGAACAATTCGCGGATCATCCGCGATCGGATCGGCGAGTCGGTTGCAGAGCTGCGGCAGCAGGCCGGAGGCGATATCGCCATCTTCGGCAGCGGAGCGCTGGTCTCCGGCCTCCTGACGCTGGGTTTGATCGACGAGCTTCGCCTGTTCGTTCACCCGACCGTCCTCGGCCGCGGCCGGCCTGAGTTCCATCCGATGCCGGAACGGGTCGAACTGCAGTTCAAGAGCGTCCGCTGCATGCAGTCCGGAGTCGTGTTGCTCACCTACCAGCGGGCGATGGCCCGCTCCACCTGACGCGCGCCGCCAGGTATCATTGACCATGCCGGCAGCGTTCGTGGTATCTCGCGGTTTCATGACGTTCCTTGCCGCGAGTTTCATCCTGGCCATCATTCCGGGCCCCGCCGTCGCGTACATCGTGACGCGCACCTTGAGCCAAGGCCGCCGGGCCGGCCTCGCCTCGGTCCTCGGCATTGCACTCGGCAATCTGGGCAATGCCGCTGCCGCGGCGATCGGCCTCGCGGCGATACTGGCGGCCTCGTCCACCGTCTTCGCCGCCGTCAGGTGGGCCGGCGCCGCCTATCTCGCGTTCCTCGGCATCCGCGCGCTGCGGACCAGCCGAAGCGAGGCGGCGAGTGGGGCGCTGGCGTCTGCGCGCAGGGTTTTCCGCGACGGCTTCGTCGTTGCGCTGCTCAATCCGAAAACGGCGCTGTTCTTCGCCGCATTGCTGCCGCAATTCATCGATCCCGAGCTTCCGGCGCTGGGGCAGGGCGCCAGCCTGGCCGGCGTGTTCATTCTCACGGCTGTGTGCACGGACACGATGTACGTGCTCCTGGCCTCTGCGCTCGGTGGAGTCATCGGACGATGGGCGGGTTCGCGCCGCTATGGACCGTACCTCACCGCCGCGAGCTTCATCGGGCTCGGGCTCTACGCGGCGCTGGCAAATCCCCGAGGCTCCCGGTGAGGGGCGCGGGCGGCCTACTCGCTGAGGTCCTCGAGCGCAAGGCCCCGGGTGGCCGGTCCGAATAACCCGATGACCGCCACGCTTAAGGTCATGGCGCCGCCGATGAATGCGGCCACCGCGGGTACGCCGCCGGCGGCCAGCAACCTGCCGACGAGCAGTCCGGCGAAGGCGGCGGCGAGCCGGCTCCACGAATAAACGAAGCCAGTGGCACGCGAGCGAAGGCGCGTGGGGAAGAGCTCCGCCTGGTACCCGTGATAGGCATAGGACATGATGTTGGCGGCGAGCGTGAAGGCGATGCCCATCGACACGAGCACGGCGGGCGACTTGGCCTGGGCAAAAATTCCCATCGATATTCCCATGCAGATCAGGCCGCCGATGATCTGGGTTCTTCGCTCCAGCGAGTCGGCGAACAAGCCGCCTAGCAGGGGTCCCACGGGCTGCGCCAGCGCGATGATGAATCCGTACTCGAGCCCGTGCGTGAGACTGATGCCCCGGGCCATCAGGAGCGTCGGAACCCACGAGTTGAACCCGTAGAAGCCGATGACCTGCGCGGCATTGAACACCGACAGCATGACGGTGCGGCCGCGATACGGGCCGGCGAATATTTCCGCGAGTTTCGCCGGGGCTTGCGGCCCGGCGTCGGATCCGGCGTGCCGGCCGGGCGCGGTCGGCAGAGGCCCGGGGCTGCTTCCTGCCGCTCCGCGGCTTTCGAGCTGTTTCAGGATGGCCTCGGCCTCCTCGAGCCGGCCCTTGGCGGCGAGCCAGCGCGGGCTCTCCGGAATGCCCGCCCTGAGTCCCCACACGGCCACCGCGCCGGCGCCTCCGAGCACCACGACCCAGCGCCACCCGTCCACCCCGGCGGGCTTCAACGGAACCAGCCACCACGCGAGCAGGGCCACCACGGGGACGATGCAGAATGCGATGAATTGATTGAAGCAGAAGGCGCGGCCGCGGAGCGTGCGCGGCACGAGCTCGACGATGTAGGTGTCGATGGTGATGAGCTGCACGCCGAATCCCATACCCGCGACGCAGCGCCAGGCATTCAAGGCCTGTCCACTTTGCTGGAACGCCATGATGACCGTACAGGCGGCATACCAGACCAGGGACCATGTGAACGTCGCCTTCCGGCCCCAGCGGTCCGCGGCGTGGCCCAGCAGTACGACGCCGGCCCACAACCCGGCAAAGGTCGAGAACACGAAAGTGCCGAATCCGGCCACTCGAACCGACTTCAATGCGGCGAAGACGCCGAGGGATTGCGGTGTGAACAACGCCGAGTCGACCATGCCGGGGGCGACATAAGCGGTGAAGAACAAATCGTAGAATTCGAAAACGCTTCCGAGGGAGATGAGGAACACGATTTTCCAGACGGCGCGGGCCGGCAGCCGGTCGAGCCGAAGGGCGATTTCGCCCGGCGGGAGGGCCGTCATGCGGTGAGTCCATGCGCCGCCGGCCGATCGATCCGTGCCGGGAGTCCTTGGTCTTCGGCGCCGTTGCCGCCTAAAATCCGAGGCATGACCTCCGTGATCAAGTTTCCCGACATGCGGCCGCCGCCGCGGCGCGACCCGATACGCGAACCGCCGGCGCCCTCCGAGTTCCGGCTGTCCTCGCCGGCGATCATAGCCTCGCGGCCCGGCGTCACGGTCAAGGGCTCGAGCCGCAAGCGCTTGTTCTTCTGGCTGGGCGTGGCCGTGGCGCTGCATGCCGCCTTGTTTTTGGCCATCTGGCTGATGCCGCCGCTGCGAATTCCCTGGAGCCCCCCGCCCGACGCCTGGGTTCCGGTCGTCTCGGTGCCTGCGGAGGCGCCGGTCGCGCCCAGCGCGCCATCATCCGCGCCGGCACCGCAACAGGCGCAGCCGGCTCCGCCCCCTGAGAAGTCGCGAGCACGCGGGAGCCCCCGGGCGGCACCCGAAGCGCCGCTCCCCCGGACCTGAAGCCCACCCATGACACCGGGCCAGGTCAATCCGAGGCGGCGGCGATTTTTGCCAGCCCGGCCTCGATGGCCAGCCGCGCTTCCTCGTTGAGCTGTCGAGGATTCTTGCCCTGGGGGGAAATCGCTTCGCCGATCACCACCCGGATGGTTCCCGGCTTCTTAATGATGCTGCGGCGCGGCCAGAATGCGCCCGCGTTGTGCGATAGAGGAATCATGAGCTTGCCGGTTGCGGCGGCGAGCAGCGCCCCGCTCACGCCAAATCGCTTGGTCTCGCCCGCGACCACCCGCGTGCCCTCGGGAAAAATGATGACCCATAAACCGTCCGCGAGCCGCGCCTTGCCCTGCTCGACGACCTGGTGGACGGCGCGGTGGCCCACGCCCCGGTCGATCCCAATGGACCTCAAGAGCTTCAGGCCCCAGCCGACGAACGGAATCCACAGCAGTTCGCGCTTCAACACCCAGACGTGCGGTGGAAAGATGACGAACTGCGCGATGGTTTCCCAGGCCGAAGTGTGGTTGCTCATGACGATGTGATTGCCCGGAGGAATGTGCTCGCGGCCCTCGACCATGTATTTCAGGCCGCACAGCCGTTCCAGCACCCAGAAGAGGCACCGGGCCCACAGCCGCGCGACATCGAATTGAAAGCGGTAGGGAGCCCAGAAGCACAGCGACATGAAGGCGCCGAACACGCAGGCGGAGACCATCATGTAGGCGGTGAAAAGCACCGATCGAAATGCCAGCATGAAAATCCTCAGCCCGGCAGCCGCGAGAGGTCCGCGACTCCGCCCAGGAGCGCCTGCACCTTCGCCAGCAGCGCAAGACGGTTGTTGCGCACATCCGGATTTTCATCCATGACCATGACCTGATCGAAGAACTGGTCGACGGCCCCGGACAGACCGGTGAGGCGGGTCAGCGCCTCGGTGTAGCGCCGCTCGAGCAGGGCCTGCTCCACGGCGCCGCTCGAGTCGGTGACGGCCTCATATAGCGCCACCTCGGCGTCGTGGCTGAGCGCCGCTGCCTGCACCGTGCCGGAGCGCGGCGGCGCCTTGCGCAGGATGTTCACGATGCGCTTGTTGATGGCCGTCAGCACGGGAGCTTCGGGCAGCCGCAAGAACGTCTTGAGCGCTTCGAGGCGCTGCAGGGCGTCCAACGGCGAATGCGGCCGGAGGGCCAGCACTGCATCGAGCATTTCGGGCGACGTCCCGTCCGCGCGCTCGAGCAGCAGCCCTCGCAGGCGCTCGGCGATGAAGTCGTAGACTTCCTCCCCGACTCCCGGACGCAGCACCGGCTGGTCGGTCGCCGAGGCGCGGAGCAATGCGTGCAGGTCGAGGTCCAGCCGGCACTCCAGCAGGATGCGCAACACGCCGAGCGCGGCCCGGCGCAGCCCGAAGGGATCCTTAGTTCCCGTGGGGCGTTGTTCGATGGCGAAGATCCCGACCAGCGTGTCGATCTTGTCGGCCAGACTGAGCGCCTGGCCGGATCGGGTCACCGGGAGCGCGTCGCCCGCGTAGCGCGGCCGGTAGTGCTCCTCGATTGCGCGCGCGACTTCTTCGGGCTCGCCCTGCGCCTCGGCATAATACCGGCCCATGATTCCCTGCAGCTCCGGGAATTCACCCACCATGGCGCTCATGAGGTCGGCCTTCGCAAGCTCCGCCGAACGTATAACCAGCGCGGAAGAAGCACTTATACGTTCACCGATATCCGCCGCCAACAACCGTACTCTCGCCGTCTTCTGTGCATAGCTCCCCAGCTTGGTCTGGAACGTCACGCTGCCGAGGCGTCCCACGAGACCGTCGAGCGACACCTTTCGGTCCTGGTCCCAAAAGAAGACGGCATCGCTGAGGCGCGGCCGCACCACGCGCTCGTTACCCTCGCGCACCTTGGATGGGTCGCGGCTTTGGATGTTGCTCACCGTGACGAAGCCGCCGGTCAGGCGCCCGTCGGCGCCCTCCACCGGGAAGTAGCGCTGGTGGTCTTGAACGGTGGCGATCACCACCTCGCGCGGCAGCTCGAGGAAGCGTTCATCGAAGCGGCCGGCAATGGGCACGGGCCATTCGACCAATGCGGTCACTTCATCCAGCAGCTCGGGCTCGATCAGTGCCGTGCCGCCCGCCTCGGCCGCCGCCGCCATGACGCCGGCGCGGATCATGTCCCGGCGCTTCGCGAAATCCGCCACGACCTTGGCACGGCGCAGTTGGCCCTCATACGAGCGGGGCCGCCTCACCACCAGCGCGCGGGGCGCGTGGAAGCGGTGGCCGTGGGTGATCCGGCCCGCCGTCGCTCCGAGCACCTCGATCGGCACGACTTCCTCGCCGAAGATCAGCAGCACACTGTGCACGGGCCGCACGAATTCCACCGCCGAGGCGCCCCACCGCATGCGCTTCGCGATGGGCAGCGCCGCGATGGCCTGGTTGACGATTCCCTTGAGCAAGGTGACCGTCGCTGCGCCCGGCTCGCAGCCTCGATAGACCATCCAAGCCCCCTTCTCGGTGGTCAGCCGCTCGAGGTCGGCCACCGCCACGCCGCAGCTCTTGGCGAAAGCCGTGGCGGCCTGCGTGGGCGCCCCCGCGGCATCGAACGCGCTGGCAACGGGCGGGCCGCGCCGCTCCACGCGGCGGTCCGGCGCGACCTCGGCGCAGGCGTCGATGCGCACCGCGAGACGCCGCGGAGTCGCGTAACCATGAGCTTTGCGGTGTGGGATGCCGGCGTCGTCCATTCCTTTGGTGAGCCCTGCCGTGAGCGCGGTCGACAGGATCTGCAGCGTCCGCGGCGGCAGTTCCTCGGTGCCCAATTCGAACAATAGGTCGCGCGTGCTCATCAGGCGACCTGGGCGGCGGCTTTCAGCAGAGGGAACCCCAGCGCTTCGCGGCTTTCCCGATAGCCCTCGGCGACGCCCCGGGCCAGCGTCC
Organism: uncultured Gammaproteobacteria bacterium; assembly: GCA_963707765.1. GTDB lineage: Bacteria > Pseudomonadota > Gammaproteobacteria > Steroidobacterales > Steroidobacteraceae > Bog-1198. The sequence continues at coordinate 1,711,218 of CAVPQZ010000004.1, forward strand.
GCACGCGCAGGATGAAGCGCTGACGCTCGGTGACGGAGACCGCGTGCCGGGAGTCCAGCAGATTGAAGGAGTGCGATGCCTTCACCATTTGTTCGTACGCGGGCAGCACGAGCTTGTCGTCGAGCAGTCTGCGGCAGGCCGCTTCGTGGGTGTCGAACTGCGCGAACAGCACCGCACAGTCGGCCTTCTCGAAATTGTAGGTCGATTGCTCGACCTCATTTTGGTGGAATACATCGCCGTAGGTGATGGCGCCGAACGGGCCGTCCGCCCAGACGATGTCGAAGATGCTTTCCTTGCCCTGAATGTACATGCCCAATCGCTCCAGCCCGTAGGTGATCTCGCCCATCACCGGACGGCAGTCGAGTCCGCCGACCTGCTGAAAGTACGTGAACTGCGAAACTTCCATGCCGTTCAGCCACACTTCCCAGCCGAGGCCCCAGGCGCCGAGGGTGGGCGATTCCCAGTTGTCCTCGACGAAGCGGATGTCGTGGGTCAGCAGGTCGAAGCCGAGGGCCCGCAGCGAGCCTAGGTACAGCTCCTGGAAATCGTCCGGCGAGGGCTTGATGCTCACTTGAAACTGGTAGTAATGCTGCAGCCGAAACGGATTGTCCCCATAGCGTCCGTCGGTCGGCCGTCGCGAGGGCTGAACATAGGCCGCGCTCCAGGGCTCGGGCCCAACGGCACGGAGAAACGTCGCCGTGTGAAAAGTGCCGGCTCCCATTTCCATGTCGTAGGGCTGCAGGATGATGCAGCCCTGATCGCACCAATATTTCTGCAGTGCAAATATCAGATCCTGGAAGGTTCGCGGCGGCGCGGGCGGGGCTTTGGGCATCGGGTGCTCGGGGTTCTGGCAACGGCGGCGAGTATAGCGATGCGGCGCCCGCGCTGTCCTTCTGCGCGCTGCTGCGGGCCCGGGATGCCTCCCGCCCGGCACCCATGCACCCGTATGGTTCACGACGGGGCTGATCGTGCCGATTCTGCCGCCGGCCACGGGTTCCCGCCGTTTTTCGCGATCCCAATCGGTGCGTGTGCACGATAATGGGGCGCGGCGGGGGTCGGTTGCCGCATAATGGGGCACGCGACCGCGCCAAAGAGCCGCAAGTACTTGATCGATATGCGCCGACCCCTGGCACAGTTGCTGCATTGTCGACAGGACCCGGCGAGGGGCCGGGCATAAAAATTCAATTCACTGCGTGAGGATGCCCATGACTCCGGCCGATGTCCTGAAATTGATTGCCGAAAAAGAAGCCAAATTTGCCGATCTGCGCTTTACCGACACCATCGGCAAGGAACAGCACGTGACCGTCCCGACGCGGCTGGTGGACGAAGGGTTCTTCAAGGACGGCAAGATGTTCGATGGCTCGTCCATCGCCGGATGGAAGGGCATCAACGAGTCGGACATGATCCTGATGCCGGATCCCGCGACCGCCGTGATCGACCCGTTCTACGAAGAGACCACGGTCAACCTGCGCTGCGACGTGATCGAACCCACCACCATGCAGGGTTACGGCCGCGACCCGCGCTCGCTCGCGAAGCGCGCCGAGGCCTTCCTCAAGTCCTCCGGCGTGGCGGACTCCGCCTTGTTCGGCCCCGAGAACGAATTCTTCATTTTCGACAACGTGACGTCGAGTTCCGGCATGAACGGTTGCGCCTACTCGGTGGACTCTTATGAAGGGGCGTGGAACTCCGGCAAGACCTACGAGGACGGCAACCGCGGCCATCGGCCGGGCATCAAGGGCGGCTACTTCCCGGTGCCTCCGGTGGATGCGCAACAGGACATCCGTACGGCGATGTCGATGGCCTGCGAGGAGATGGGGCTGAAATTCGAGGTGCATCACCACGAAGTCGCGACGGCCGGTCAGGGCGAGATCAACGTGGCCGCGAACACGCTGACCAAGAAGGCCGACGAAGTCCAGATTCTCAAGTACGCGCTGCAGAACGTCGCCAACGGGTATGGAAAGACCCTGACGTTCATGCCGAAGCCGATCGTCGGCGACAACGGCAACGGCATGCATGTGCACCAGTCGCTGCAAAAGGACGGCAAGCCGCTGTTCGCGGGCGACAAGTACGGCGGCCTGTCGGATACGGCGCTGTACTACATCGGCGGCATCATCAAGCACGCGCGCGCGCTGAATGCGTTCACCAATGCGAGCACGAACTCCTACAAGCGCCTGGTGCCCGGATTCGAAGCGCCGGTGAAGCTCGCCTATTCGGCGCGCAACCGCTCGGCGTCCATCCGCATCCCCTGGATTCCGAACCCCAAGGGCCGGCGCATCGAGGTGCGTTTCCCGGACGCGACCGCCAACCCGTATTTCGCGTTCTCGGCCATGCTGCTCGCCGGGATCGACGGCATCCAGAACAAGATCCATCCCGGCGATCCCGCCGACAAGGATCTGTACGACCTGGAGCCGGAGGAGGACAAGAAGATCCCGACGGTGTGCCATTCGCTCGACATGGCGCTCGAGTGCCTGGACCAGGACCGCGCGTTCCTGAAGGCCGGCGGTGTGTTCACCGATGATCTCATCGATGCGTATATCGAGCTGAAGATGAAGGAGGTCACGCGGCTGCGCATGACCACTCACCCGATCGAGATCGAGATGTACTACAGCTTATGACCCTGCCGGGCGGGTGCAGCAGCGCAACTTAGGTGACGGCGGTCACGCCGCCGTCACGCCGTTTTGTGGACTTGGGGCGATGAGGCTATGCTGCTGAATCATGCGCGTTCGCGGACTTTGGATGGTACTTGGCCTCACCGTGGCCCTCACGGCCGGGGCCACCGTGGTCTACAAATGGGTCGATGCGGACGGCGTGGTGCATTATTCGGATCAGGAAGTGCCCGGGGCGGAGAAGATGATCATCTCCCCGGGCTCCTCCAACGGCATCGGCGGCAACACCCGCTCGCAGGGGCAGCCTTCGGCGGCCAAGCCATTGAAAAATCAGCGTTTCACCCTGTTCGCGATCGAGTCGCCGGCGAAGGAGCAGGTATTCTTCGGCGCCGACGTCGTGCCGGTGCGGCTCGGGCTCGAGCCTGGACTGCAGCCGCAACAGCAAATCACCTGGAGTTTGAACGGCAGCCCCCTGTCCGACCAGGGCCCCACGGCCGTCTCCTTCCTCCTGCCGGCGCAGCCTCGCGGCACCTACGTTCTCACGGCGACGATCAGGGATGCGGCGACCGGCGAGACGCAGACGACGGACGTCACCTTCTACGTTCGCCAGCCCTCGGATCTGGACCCGCTGCGCAGGAAATAACGTCGGCCGCCACCGGTGCGGGTGCAGTCCATGGCGGCTGAGTTGCGCCTCCCCGGACTGTCCATCGAGGGCACCGAGATTCTCGACGCGCTGGTGACCAGCGTGTTCCTGCTGGATCAGGATCATAACGTCGCTTACGTCAACGCCGCGGGCCAGACCTTGCTCGGTCTGGGGGCCAATCAAGCGCTGGGCCGGCGCTTCACGGAGCTTGCGCGCGGCGCAGAGACCTTGGGAGTTTTGTTCGAGCGCGCCCATCTGGGCGGCGAAGGCGTCGTGCAGCGCGAGTTGGCCTGGCCCGGAGCCGGGGGTGTGGATCGCATCCTCGACTGCGCCGTGACGCAGGTGGCGTTCGGCCAGGTGCCGCGGCTGCTGCTCGAGATCGAGGACATCACCCAGCACCGGCGCCTGACCCGCGAGAATGCGCTGTTGGCGCAGCTCGGCGGCAGCCGCCTCATGGTCCGGCAACTGGCGCACGAGATCAAGAATCCGCTCGGCGGCCTGCGCGGCGCGGCGCAGCTGCTCGAGCGCGAGCTCCTCGATCCCTCCTTGCGCGAATACACGCGGGTCATCATCAGCGAGGCCGACCGGCTCGCGAACCTGCTCGATTCCATGCTGGGTCCCGGGCGGCCGCCGGCGAAGCAGCTCGTCAACGTGCATGAGCTCCTGGAGCGCGTCTATCACCTGCTGCGCAGCGAAGCCCCGCCCGGCGTGGCCATCGACCGCGACTATGATCCGAGCCTGCCCGCGCTCGCCGTGGACCCGAACCACATCATTCAAGCCATGCTGAATCTCGGCCGCAACGCCATCCAGGCGCTCGCCGGCGCCGCAGTGGCCGCGCCGCGCCTGGTGCTCCGGACCCGGGCCGCCAACAGCGTGAGCATCGGCGCGCGCCGCCATCGGCTCGTGGCATCGATCCAATTCGAAGACAACGGGCCCGGCGTGCTCTCGGAAATCTGCGACACGATTTTCTACCCTCTGGTATCCGGCCGGTCCGACGGCACGGGCCTCGGGCTGGGCATCGCCCAGGACCTCGTCAGCCGCCACGGCGGCCTCATCGAGTTCGACAGTGTCCCCGGCAGGACCGTCTTCGTGATTTTTCTCCCAATGGACACCGTATGAATGCAAAGCCGCTGAGTGTTTGGTTGGTCGACGACGATGCGTCCATCCGCTGGGTGCTGGAGAAGGCCCTGAAGGGCGGAGGCATGCACGCGAAGTGCTTCGACCACGCCGACAATGCGCTCAGCGCCCTGCGCAACGACGCGCCCGACGTGCTCATGACCGATATTCGGATGCCGGGGCGCAGCGGTCTCGACCTGCTGAAGGAAATACAGGCATCGCGCCCAGGCTTGCCGGTGATCGTCATGACGGCGCACTCGGACCTGGACGCCGCCGTTGCCGCGTATCAGGGCGGCGCCTTCGAGTATCTGCCCAAGCCCTTCGACATCGACAAGGCGGTGGATCTGGTGCGCCGCGCCGCGCAGCAGGCCACGATGTCGAGCGATTTCGAAGCTGCGCGCCCCAACATTCCCGAACTGCTGGGTCAGGCGGCGGCCATGCAGCAGGTATTCCGCGCCGTGGGCCGCCTCTCGCGATCGAGCATGACCGTGCTTATCACCGGCGAATCGGGAACCGGAAAGGAGCTGGTGGCGCATGCGCTGCACCGGCACAGCCCGAGGTCCAACAAAGCGTTCGTGGCCCTCAATACGGCGGCCTTCACGGCAGACCTGTTGGAGTCCGAGCTGTTCGGCCATGAGAAGGGCGCGTTCACGGGTGCCGATGCGCTGCGCCGCGGCCGCTTCGAGCAGGCCGATGGCGGCACGCTGTTTCTGGACGAAATCGGCGACATGTCTCCCGCTCTGCAGACGCGGCTGCTGCGCGTGCTGGCCGAGGGCGAGTTCTACCGGGTGGGCGGGCAGACCCCGGTCAAGGTGGACGTGAGGGTCATCGCCGCGACCAACCAGGATCTCGAAGGCCGCGTGAAGTCCGGACATTTTCGCGAGGATTTGCTGCACCGGCTGAACGTCATTCGCATCGAGATCCCGCCGCTGCGCGAGCGCCGCGAGGACATACCCGAGCTGCTGCGCCACTACTTGAATTTGGCCGCCCGGGAACTGGGCGTCGAACCGAAGCTGCTCATGCCCGCGGCCGAAGCCGCACTGGTCAACTTCGACTGGCCGGGCAACGTGCGCCAGCTCGTCAACGCGTGCCGGCGCCTCACCGTCACCGCGCCGGGCCGCGAGATCCGCATCGAGGACATTCCGCCGGACCTCGGCGGATTGCCGGCGGGCCAGCCGGCAAGCTTCGACTGGACCACGAAACTCTCGCACTGGGCGGAGCAGGAGCTGGACGCCGGCACGGAGCGCCTGCTGGATCAGGCGGTTCCGGAGGTCGAACGCATTCTGATCCGCGTGGCTCTGCGCAAGGCCGACGGCATGAAGCAGGACGCGGCCAAACTCCTGGGATGGGGCCGCAACACGCTCACGCGCAAGATGAAGGAACTCGGCATGGAGGACGTGGCCTAGCGCGCGCGGCCTGGACCCCCGCGCGTCGGCCGCGCGCCATGGACTCGCCTCGCGCCCGCCCGCGGCGGCCGGCCGCTATAATCGATCCATCATGGCCGATTTCATTTCGCGCACCCTGGGCGTATCCGAACGCATCGTCTACGGGAATTCCGTGGCCGACTGGCTCCTGGCCGGCATCGTCGCGGTCGCCGTGTGGTCCGTCCTGTCGCTGCTGCGGCGGCTGATCGCGGCGCGAGCCAAGCGCTATGGGACCGGCCATCATCGCACCGGGGTCCAGCTGGTCTTGCATCTGATCGGCAACACCCGGCAGTTTTCATTCGTGGCGGTGGCGTTGTACGCGGGCCAGGTGAACCTCGTCCTGCCGCCGCGCTGGGACCGCCTACTCTGGGACGTCGTCCTGGTGCTGATCCTCTGCCAGGTCGGCCTCTGGGCCGGACGCGCGGTGCGCTTCTACCTGCGCCTCAAGGAAGCCGCCAGCGGGCAGGACCGCCTGTTCGCCGGATCGTTGAACATCATCAGTTTCGTGGCGGCCCTCCTGATCTGGTCGCTGGTCATCCTGGTGGCCCTGGAGAATGTCGGGGTCAACATCACGGCGTTGCTGGCGGGCTTGGGCGTCGGCGGCGTCGCCGTGGCGCTCGCCCTTCAGAACATCCTGGGAGATCTGTTCGCCTCGCTGTCCATCGCGCTCGACAAGCCCTTCGTGGTGGGCGACACGCTGACCATCGACTCCTTCACGGGCACGGTGCAGCGCATCGGCATCAAGACCACGCGGCTGCTCAGCGAATCCGGCGAGCAGATCATCCTGTCCAATGCCGACATCTTGAAGAGCCGCGTGCGCAACTACGGCCGGATGGCGGAACAGCGCGTGCTGGCCACGCTGCGCGTGGCCTACGCCACGTCGGCCGAGAGACTCGCGCAAATCCCCAAACTCATGGAGGGCATCGTCCGCGAACAGCCGCACGCCCGGTTCGAGCGGTGTCACCTCATCTCCATCGGCGAATCATCGCTGCGCTTCGAATTATCCTACTTCACCCGGGAGCCGCAGTTGCATCCGGCGCTCGACCTGCAGCAGGCGGTGAATCTGCGCATCATCGACGAGTTCCGCAGGCTCGGCATCGAATTCGCCTATCCCACGCAGCGTGTTGTTCTGGAGCCGTAGCGACGATGTTTCACATCGTCCTGTACGAGCCCGAGATTCCACCCAACACCGGCAACGTCATCCGGCTGTGCGCCAACACCGGCGCTGCGCTGCACCTCGTCCAGCCGCTCGGATTCCGCCTGGACGACCGCAGCCTGCGGAGGTCCGGTCTCGATTATCACGATCTCGCCGACGTGCGGGTGCATGCGAATTTCGAGGCGTGTCTCGCCGGTCTGGCCCATGAGCGGGTGTTCGCGGTGGAGACAGGCGCGGGACGCCGGTACTCGCAGATCGCCTATCGGGCCGGGGACGTCCTGGTGTTCGGCCCCGAAACGCGCGGGCTGCCCGGCGAGGTGCGCGATCGCATTGGCCGCGAGAACGGCGTGCACATTCCCATGAAACCGCAGAGCCGCAGCATCAACCTATCCAATGCCGTCGCCATCGTGGTCTTCGAGGCCTGGCGCCAGATCGGATTCACCGGGGGCTGCGGCGCCTGACGGCCCGCCGTGCCGGGATGGGCGGCGGCGCGGCCGCTCCCCATGGCCGCGCCCCGCCTGTCTTAAGGTCCGGGCGGCAGGTCGAACAGCGCCCGGTCGTCCTTGCGCGTGAGCGTGCGGTCCAGCCACGCCCGAAGCTCGGCCTGGTCGAATTCTCCACTTCGCACCCTGTCCAGAACGACGCCGCCGACCAAGAATTTGCGGCGCGTCTCGGCCTTGCGCTCGCGCTGCGCATCGCGCGCGCGCCTGCGGGCCTCCAGGCGATGTTGGCGCAGCTTCAGCTGCACAAGACGCTCCTGGAGCGTTTCGATCTGATCGTCGATTTTCGCCATGGCCGTCGCTCGCGCCGCTCCTCGATCCCTTCAGGGACCGCATGATACTCGGAAGCCAAGGGCAACTATGCCAGAATGTGGGCCGGATCAATGGCGGAAGCCCGGGCATTTTCATGGCCGAACGACCTCAAGTTACCCTGCATCGCCTGAATCGGATGCGCTCGGCGCACGAGAAGATCGCGGCGCTGACCTGCTACGACGCGGCATTCGCCCGGCTCCTCGACGACGCCGGGGTCGACGTGCTGCTCGTGGGCGACTCGCTCGGCATGGTCATCCAGGGCAACTCGAACACCCTGCCCGTGTCGATCGTGGAAATGGCCTATCACACGCGTTGCGTGGCGAAGGGCAATCGCACGGCCTTCGTGATTGCCGACCTGCCGTTCGGGAGCTATCAGGAGTCGCCGGCCCAGGCGGTGCAGAGCGCCGTGCTGTTGATGCAGGCCGGCGCGCACATGGTCAAGCTCGAGGGCGGCGGCTGGACCGCGCCCATCGTGCGGCTCCTGGTGGAGCGCGGCATTCCCGTCTGTGCTCATCTCGGCTTCACGCCCCAATCCGTGCATGCGCTGGGCGGCTATCGCATCCAGGGGCGCGAGGAAGCGGCGGCGGCCACGCTGCTCGCACATGCGAAGGACCTGGAGGAAGCCGGAGCGGCGATGTTGATCCTGGAGCTCATGCCCTCGGCGGTGGCGGGCAATGTGACCGCCGGCTTGTCCATTCCGGTCATCGGCATCGGCGCGGGCGCCGATTGCAGCGGACAGGTGCTGGTATTGCACGACATGCTCAACGTCACGCACGGCAAGCAGCCGCGGTTCGTCCGAAACTTCATGGACGGCAGCGCCACCCTGCGGGACGCCGTGCAGTCCTATGTGAGGGACGTGAAGAGCGGTGCGTTTCCGGAAGAAGCCAAGCACGGCTATTGAGCCTGCGCGCCATGCAAATCTTTCATAGCGTCGCGGAGCTGCGCAGCGCGCTGCCTGGGACTCGCGACCGCTGCCTGGTTCCCACCATGGGCAACCTGCACGCCGGGCATTTGTCGCTGGTGCGCTGCGCCGCGGCTCACGGTCCCGTGGTCGCCAGCATCTTCGTCAACCGGCTGCAATTCGCGCCGCAGGAGGACTTCGACGAGTATCCCCGCACTTTCGCGCGGGATTGCGAACTGCTGGAGGGCGCCGGCTGCGCCTTCCTGTTCGCGCCCGACGAGCCCGAGATGTATCCGCAGCCCCAGACGTATCGGCTTCAACCGCCGCCGGCGCTCGCGGATATCCTGGAGGGGCAATTCCGGCCCGGGTTCTTCGGCGGCGTGTGCACGGTGGTTCTCAAGCTCTTCAATATCGTGCAGCCGCGAACGGCGGTCTTCGGCAAGAAGGACTACCAACAGCTGCTGGTGATTCGCGGCATGGTGGAGCAATGCGCGCTGCCCATCCGGATCATCGGCGCGGAAACCGTGCGCGAGCCCGGCGGCCTGGCGCTGTCGTCGCGCAACGGCTATTTGAGCGAATCGCTGCGCGCGGAGGCGGCGCGGTTGCATCATGAACTCGAAGTCATCGCGCGCGCCGTGCGCAACGGGCGCCGGGATTACGCCGTGCTCGAGGCGGCGGCGTCGAACGCGCTGCGCGCGCGCGGATGGATGCCGGATTATGTTGCGATCCGCCGGCGGGCGGATCTCGCGGAGCCCGGCGGCGAGGCGCCGCTGGTGGTGCTCGCCGCGGCGAAGCTGGGCGAGACGCGGCTGATCGACAACCTCGAGATCTAGCAGCCTGGCCGGCTCGCCGGCGCCGCCCGAGGCGACCACGTCGCCGTGCATGGCCTAAGGCTTGTCATCCTCACGCCGGCCGGGGCTCTCCCGGCGGTCCTTCGGCACAGGCGTCGCCCGGCGCATTCCCATGACGTCGTCCTTGCGACGCGGCGTCACGGCGCGCCGGTCCGAGTGATGCTTGTACATGCAGGTGCACGATTCCGCCGAAGCGCACTGGGGCAGAGGCAGGCGCGGGGCCTCCCTCGACAGGTAGCGCATGCCGATACGCCCGCGCGCAGCTTCGCAGCACCAGCGTCCCGTCACGATGGAAACCGCATGCCACGGGGTGCTCCGCTGCGACACCGACGCCTTACCCCTCAACTTGATATGCGACGACTTCTTGTCCATGCGCGGGCTTTGCAAATCCATTGGTATTTATAAGGCGCCGCGCGTTGCCCGCCGGCGCAATCCAAGATGGTTTTTAGCACACAATCGCCTCTGCGGTGAATGGGCCTGATGCTGCGCCGCTCTCAGTCGCCTTCGAAGCGCATGTCGCGGCTCATCAGGTCCTGCACCGCTTCGCGAATCGGTTTGGCCTGGTGCACGATGCGGAAAACTTCCCGGCATATCGGCATCTCGACGGACAGGCGCTCGGCGACACGGCAGACCGCCTCCGAGGCGGGGACCCCTTCGACCACCTGATGAATGCTGCATTGCGCCTCCTGGATGGGCAGACCGCGGCCCAGCGCGAGCCCGAGGCGCCGATTCCGGGATTGGTCGTCGGTGCAGGTCAATACCAAATCGCCGAGACCGGCCAGGCCCATGAAGGTCTCGCGCTGCGCGCCCTGCTTCACGCCGAGGCGCATCATCTCGGCCAGGCCGCGGGTGATCAAGGCGACGCGCGTGTTCGCGCCGAAACCCATGCCGTCGGCAATTCCGGCGCCGATGGCGATGACGTTCTTGACCGCGCCCCCGACCTCGACCCCCATGATGTCCGTCTGCATGTAGACGCGAAAATTCGGTCCCGACAGCCGCTTGGCCAGCGCCTGCGCGAAGCCCGGGTCGCGCGAGGCAACCGTCATGGCCGTCGGCAGGCCCTGCCCCACTTCCTTCGCGAAGGTCGGACCGGACAGCACGGCGCCGGCCCGTGCGCCCAGGATGTCGCCCGCGATCTGATGCGGCAGCAATCCCGAGGCGATCTCGAAGCCCTTGCTGGCCCATGCGACGCGCGTACCCTCGCCGAGGTGAGGCTCGATCAGATTCAACGTGGCGCGGAACGCGTGCGAGGGCACCGCGATCAGCGCGTCGCGCACCGGCCTAAGCGCCTGCCCGAGATCGGAATCGACGATGAGCGAGGGCGGAAACGCCGCTTCGGGCAGATAGCGCTCATTGCAGCGCGCGCGCCGCAGGGCGTCCATGTGCGCGCCGTCCCGGCCCCACAAATGGGTCGCGTGTCCGGCACGGGCCAGCTGGATGGCAAGAGCCGTGCCCCACGAGCCGGCGCCGATGACCGCCATCGGCTGCTGGCTCGTGCCCGGCATGCTCGAATACCCGCCTAATTGACCAGGGCGGGTTGGGGCGATTCCGACGCCTGGGCGAACAGGGCGTCGAAATTGACCAAGGGGAGGAGGAAGTTGGGGAAGCCGCCCTTGACGATGAGGTCGGAGACGGCCTCGCGCGCATAAGGAAACAGCACGCTCGGACAAAAACTGCCGACGAGGCGTTTGAGATCCTCGACCGAGGCGCCGGCAATGCCGAAGACGCCCGCTTGCTTCACCTCGACCAGGTACAGCGTCGCTTCGCCGTGCTTCGCTTCCAGCGTGATGGTCAGCAGCACTTCGCGCACGTTCGGAGCGATCTCGTCGGCGGTGGTGTTCATGTTGAGCTGGAATTTCGGTTCCCACGCCTGACTGCTCGGCAGGCGGGGGCCGTTCGGCGACTCGTACGAGCAGTCCTTCAGATACACGCTCTGCAAAGTCACCTGCACCCCGCCGACATTGGCCTGGGGAGGTTCGGTTCTCACTTCGTTCATCAAGCCCCCTGAATGAGTCGATCCAACTCGCCCGTGCCGTCGAGCGCATATAGGTCATCGCACCCGCCGACGTGGCGGTCGCCGATAAAAATTTGTGGGACGGTCCGCCGTCCGCTGCGCTCCGTCATTTCCTGACGCAAGCGCGAGTCATCGTCCACGTCGATTTCCTTGAATGCCAGGTTCTTAAGGGTCAGCAGCTGCTTGGCCCGCTGGCAATACGGGCACCAGCCCGTCACATACATGGTAATCGCCGGTTGTGTCACTTGTTCGCCGCTTTACCCCCCGCCGCCGTTTTTGAGAGCGGCAGGTTGTCCTTGACCCAGCCCTTCACCCCGCCCTGCAGGTTGAACACCTTGTTGAAGCCCAAGGCGTTCAAGGTGCGCACCGCGCCCGCGCCGCCCGCGCCGGTGTCGTCGTAGGCGATCACCGGCTTGTCGCGCCATTTCTTCAAGGCCTCGGCTTGTGCCGCGAGCTCCGCGGCCGGCACATTGCGGGCCTCGCCGATGTGTCCGGCATCGAAGGCCTCGCGGGGACGCAGGTCCAGAACCAGGGCGCCTTGATTCATGAGCCGGACGGCCTGCACGGCGGTCAGGGCGGCCAGCGCGTGTATCCGCTGCTGCACCTCGTACGCCGCCAGCGTCAGCGCCACCAGGGCGGCACCGCCCGCAAGATAAGGATGATGGGAAAGGAACTCTAGGAATCGCGGCATGCGTTGCAGAAGGGGCACTTTAGGGACTTTTCGGGCGCGCAAGTATAGCAGCGGCCACAAGGCTTGTATGCTTGCCGTCCGGACTTTGGGCGATAACGAGATGCTTCGATATATCAAAGACTTATGGTGGGCGATGGCGATGACCGCGATGATTTGCGGGCAAGCCTCGGGGGTGGCCGGAGAAACAGCGGAGTCCGCACAGGCGAAGGCCAAGCTCGCCGCCGTGCGCGAGCGGATCTCCGCGCTGACCCATCAGCTCGGCGCTGAACTGAAGCAACGGGATGCCTTGGGTGCACGGCTGCGGGAGGCCGACCTCGGTATCACCGCGGAGCGGCGCCGGCTCGAGAGCCTGCATGCCTCGGTGGTCGCCGCCGAGCGGCGCCGGGCCGAGGTTCGGGCCGAGCAGGGGCGCGTCGGCCGGGCTCTCGACACCGAACGGGCCGCTTTGGCCTCGCAGGTCCGCGCCGCCTACCTTGCCGGACAGCAGGAGCGTATCCGATTGCTGCTGATGCAGAACGATCCCGCCGCCGCGGGAAGGATGTCCGAGTACTACGGCTACCTGGCGCGCGACCGCTCGCAGCGCATCGCGCAGATCGATGCGCGGCTGCTGGAGCTCAAGGAGTTGGCCGCGCAGAGCGAGCGGATTTCGGCACAGCTGCAGGAGCTGCAGGGCGAAACGGCGCACAACGTGGCCGAATTACAGAAGGCGCGGGACGAGCGGGCGTCGGCGCTGACGGCGGTGACGCAGCAGGTGGCGAGTGGCAACCAGGAACTCGCGCAGCTGAAGCGCGAGGAACAGGCGGAGGAGGCCCTGGTCGCGGATCTGGCCCAGGTGCTGCAGGACCTTCCCGTAGACAGCCAGCAGAGCTTCGAGGCTCTGCGGGGCCGGCTTCCGTGGCCGGTGCCGGGACGTGTGACGACGCGGTTTCAGGACGTCGGCGCCAACGCCTCATCCGGCCTGCGGCGCAACGGCGTGCTCATCGAGGCGGCGCCCGGCGCCAAGGTGCGCGCGCCCTATTTCGGGCGCGTGATCTACGCCGACTGGCTGCAGGGTCTGGGTCTGTTGATGATCATCGGCCACAGCGGCAACTACATGACCCTGTACGGCCACGCCGAGGTGCTCTACAAGTCGGTCGGCGACTGGGTCGCGCCGGGCGATGTGATCGCCGCCCTGAGCGACTCGGGTGGCTCCGGCCCGCAACTCTATTTCGAGATACGCGAGGGCCGGACCGCGAAGGACCCCAAGATCTGGCTGAAGGCGAAGCCTTAGAGGCCCCGGGCCGGCCGGCGCTGCCGCCTGTCTGAAATATGCGCGGCCGCGTCGATGGGTCCGACGGGCTCCTCGGACTGTGCGCCGTGTCACTGGCCCAAACTGGCGGCGGGACCCGCCCGCACGTATGCTCCGCTGCGTGATGCTGAAGAAAACCCGCATTCTGGCCTGGCTGGCGGTGGGCGCCTGGATGGGCGCGGCCGCCGCGCGGGCCGACGACGCAGCCCAGCCCAAGGACATCCCTTGGCAGGACGCGCGCGCTCTGGCCGAGGTGATGGACCGGGTCGAACGCGAGTACGTCACGCCGGTGGACGATCATCAGCTGCTGCAGGCGGCCATCCGCGGCATGGTGTCGTCGCTGGATCCCTATTCCGCCTATCTGGACCGGGAAGAGTACGACGAGATCAAGATCTCGAGCTCGGGAGAGTACTCCGGGGTCGGCATCGAAGTGTCGATGGAGGACGATCAGGTCGTGGTGGTCTCGCCCTTCGACGGATCGCCGGCCGCCGCCGCCGGAATTCGCAGCGGCGACGTGATTGCGACCATCGACGGCGTGCCGGTCAGCACCACCACGCTCGACGATACCATCGGCCGCATGCGGGGCAAGGAAGGAACCACGATCAAGATCGGCGTTCTGCGTCAGGGCAGCACGGAACCTCTGGAGTTCACGCTCAAGCGCGCGCGAGTGGAGCTGCACAGCGTGAAATCCGAACTGCCGGAACCCGGGTACGGGTATCTGCGCATCGCGGAGTTCAGCGATACCACGGGCGACGACACCGTGGCCGCGCTGCGTGAGCTGCGCAAGCGCAACGGCGCCGCGCTGAAGGGCCTCGTGCTCGACCTGCGGAACAATCCGGGAGGTGTTCTGGAAGGTGCGGTGGCGGTCGCCGATGCCTTTCTGGACAGCGGCCTGATCGTCAGCGCCCGGGGCCGCACGCCGGAATCGAAGTTCGAGATGTCCGCCACGCCGGGAGACGAGATGAACGGCGCCCCCATCGTGGTGCTGGTGAATGGGGGCTCGGCGTCGGCCGCGGAGATCGTTGCCGGCGCGCTCAAGGATCATCACCGGGCGACGCTCATGGGCCGCACCACCTTCGGCAAGGGCTCGGTGCAGACCGTGATGCCGCTGTCCTCGGATCGGGCGATCAAGCTCACGACCTCGCTCTACTACACGCCCTCCGGCGTGTCGATCAACCACCGGGGCATTGCGCCCGACATCGAACTCGAGCGCGAGCCGGCCCCCGCGACGCCCGGATCGGCGCCGCCGGGAGCGGCCGCAACCCCGCCGGCGGATCTTCCTCTCGAGCAGCGCGATCCCGCGGTCAGGCGCGCCATCCAGGAACTGAAGGTGCCGACGGTGGGCGGCGGCGGCTCCGTCACGGCGGCACTGCGCTCCCACTAGGCCATGAAGAGCTCGCGCTCCATCGAGATCCTGTGCCTGGCCCTGGCGGCAGTGGTCCTTGTCTGGTCCCAGGCGCTCCGCGCGCAGCCTTGGCCGATCATGGGATTGCTGGTGGCGTTCGCGGCATCCATCGTGTTGTTCCGCAGCCGGGGTTTTCTCGCCAGCCGCCCCCTGGCGAAGCTGCAGATCGAGTCCTGGTCCATGGTGGTATTCATCACGGGCGTGCTGTGGTTCACCGGAAAGAGCGGCAGCCCGCTGCTGAATCTCTACTTGTTGCCCATCATATTGAGCGCCCTCACCCTCGGCCGCGCGGTGACCCTGGTCCAGGTGGCCGCGATCGCCCTGTGCCACGTCGCGCTCGCGGCGTCGACGCCCGGCGTCGAAGTGGCCTCGCTCGCGTATGCGAGCCGGGCCACGGGCGAGCTGGCGCCGTTTCTCCTCGTGGCTTTCCTCACCACCACCCTGTCGGCGGACATCACCGAGGCGCGCGAGCACATCGAGAATCTGGCGCAAACCGATTCGATGACCGGGCTGTTCAATCTGCGCATGTTCAATGAGGTCTGGCGCAAGGAGCACGCGGCGTTGGAGAAGAAGGGCGGCGTGTATGCGTTGTTGATGGTCGACATGGACCGTCTCAAGGACATCAACGACGATTTTGGCCACGACGGCGGCAACAGCGCCATCATGCTGGTCGCGCAATGCCTGCAGCGGAGCATCCGCGGCACCGATACGGCCGCCCGGGTCGGCGGGGACGAATTCGCCGTGCTGCTGCCGGCGGCGTCGCCCGATATCGCCGAGGCGGTGGTCAAGCGGGTCCGGCACAACGTCTACAAGACCACGCTGGACCTGCGGTCGAAGATGATCCGCTGCAGCGTCAGCATCGGCGTCGCGAACTTCCCGAAGGACGGCCGGGACATGAAGGAGCTCTTCGAGACGGCCGAGCGCAACATGTACCGCGACAAGGAGCTGCGGCGGACGCCGGGAGCCCAGGCCAAGGCTTAATAAACTGTTAACTCGTTGGAAGTTCCGACAAAAGATGGCAAAGTTAGCGCCGCATCACGCCGCGGCGTGAGTTTCGTGTGATTTCCTTGAGCGACTTCCGGCAGAGAAACTATCCATGGGTCTATTGAACCGAAACCGGCCGCTGGCCGCGGCGGCAGCCGGCGGGCTGCTCCTCAGCTTGGGCGCGTTCGCGGCGGCTGCGAAGCCCCTGGCGGCGTCCGCGCTGTTTCCCAAGCTCAAATCCAGCTCGGTTCTGGTGCTCGACCAAAGCGATTCCTCGGTGCTCTATTCCCGGCGCGCGGACGTCGCGGCCCCCATCGCATCCATCACCAAGCTGATGACCTCGCTCGTCGTCCTGGATGCCAGGCAACCGCTCGATCAGCCGCTCAGGATCACCGATGAGGAGACCGACCTTCCGAGAGGAGGGGTTTCGCGCCTCGCGGTCGGGACCGTGCTGACCCGCGGCGATTTGATGCACCTCGCGCTCATGGCGTCCGAGAACCGGGCCGCGCAGGCGCTCGGCGTCAACTATCCGGGCGGCGTTCCCGCGCTGGTGAGGGCCATGAACGCGAAGGCGGCTGCGCTGGGCATGGTCACCGCCCATTTCGTCGATCCCACGGGTCTTTCCAGCGACGACGTGGCGAGCCCCGAGGATCTATCGAAACTGGTGCTGGCCGCGTCGCGTAATCCGCATATCCGCGAGTACTCCACCGATCCGAGCTATACCGTGCGCGTGCACCGGCATCTGGTCGAATTCCACAACACCGACAATCTGGTGAAGAATCCCTCCTGGAACATCATTGTTCAGAAGACCGGTTTCATTAACGAGGCCGGCAAATGCCTGGTGATGGAGGCCGTTATCCAAGGACGCAACGTGGTCATCGTGCTGCTCGATTCGGCGGGCCGGCTCACGCGCGTCGCCGATGCGAAGCGCGTCAAGACTTGGATGGAATCCACGGCGCCTCATCCGCTGCAAGTCTCCATGCGTTGATCTCCCGGGTCCGCCCGGGCTGGGAGACCCTCGATTCGCCTGCGGGCGGCCACCGCTCGCTTGCAAACGGGAGGGCCTTCCTTCACAGTTGCATGCATCTACCTTGGGGTGGTCTTAAGCAGACCTGAGACGCCGGCGCACCGGCGAACCCGTTGAACCTGATCCGGTTAGTACCGGCGTAGGGAGCAGGTGCATGCAGCGATTCCCGGCCTGTGTTTGCGTAGCGGCAAGCCTGATGGCGGCGCCGGCGGCATTTCCCGCCGACGACACGCTCGATGAGATCGTCGTCACGGCAACCCTCAACAAGGCGCATGAGGCCGACCTGGCGCAAAGCGTCACGGTCCTGGACGGCGCCACGCTTCAATCGGCGGGCGTGCAGCATTTCGAGGACGTGCTGGCGCTCATACCCGACCTGAACTTCGCATCGGGAACCTCGCGCCCGCGCTTTTTTCAGCTGCGGGGCATCGGTGAAGTGGAGCAATATCAAGGCGCGCCCAACCCGTCGGTGGGTTTCCTGATCGACGACATCGACTTCTCGGGCGTCGGCATGCCGGCCACGCTGTTCGACACCCGTCAGATCGAGGTGCTGCGCGGCCCGCAAGGGACGGCCTATGGCGCCAATGCGCTGGCGGGGCTCATCAACGTCCGGACCGAGGATCCCGGCACCGGCTTCGAGGTCAAGAGCGAAATCACCGGCGCCACCTACGACACGCGTTCCGCCGGGCTCGTGGTGGGCGACGGCCTCGCCTCCGGCACGGCGGGGTTTCGCATCGTCTTCCAGCAGTACACCAGCGACGGCTTCCGTCACGACGAGTACCTGGATCGAAATTCCACCAATGGCTTCGACGAGGGCACCCTGCGCGGCAAGTTTCACTGGCAGGTGTGGGATGCCCTGCAGGCGGATTTGACCTTGATGCACGTCGACATCAACGATGGATACGACGCATGGTCCATCGACAACACCTACACGACCTATTCGAATCAGCCGGGCCGGGATGCGCAGTTGTCCAATGGCGCCGCCTTGCGGTTGAACGCCACCCTCGGGGGCGTCGGCGAACTGCAAAGCGTCACCAGCACGGCGGATTCGAAGATTCTCTACTCGTTCGACGGCGATTGGGGCAACGACACCCTGTGGGGCCCTAATGCGCCCTACGACTACTTCCAGAGCGATCATCGCAATCGCCGCACCCTGGCCGAGGACCTCCGGTTGATCGGCGATCCGTCGCATCCCTTGTTCGGGGGCCTCCGCTGGCTGGCGGGCGTCTATGGGCTGCGCCTCACCGAGTCGGACGACCTCGCCTACATCTGGGACGATCAATACAACGGTGCCGGGTCGAGCGATCTGCAGAGCCGTTACGGGGCCACCAATGTGGCACTGTATGGATCGCTGGAGGGCGACGTGACCGCCCGCAGCACGCTCTCCGGCGGCCTCCGCGTCGAGCGGCGCGTATCGCATTACTCGGACAATGCCGACGCCCTCACGCCGTTTCCCGACCAGACGAATCACATGGTCGGCGGCAACCTATCCTGGGCGACGAAGCTGGACGACACCACGCACTTATACGTCACGGCCGCACGCGGTTACAAAGGCGGCGGCTTCAACATCGGCTCGGAGATTCTGTCCGAGCAGCGTGAGTTCAATCCCGAATCGATCTGGAGCCTGGAGAGCGGACTGAAATACGCGGGCCGGGCAGTCGAACTGCAGGCGGATGTGTTCTACATGCGGCGGCAGAACATGCAGGTGTACTTGTCCGAGCAGTTGCAGCAGAACAATCCCCTGAATTACGTCTTCTACACCCAGAATGCGAGCAACGGCGAGAATTACGGCCTGGAGGGCGAGGGCAAGGTGCGCCTCGGCCCGCGCTGGCAGATCTCCGGCAGTGCCTCGCTCCTGCGCACGCGCTATCTCGATGCCGCAGGCCTGTTCAGCAGCCTCGATCTCGACGGGCGGGAGCAACCCTTTGCGCCCTCCTACAAGCTGTCGGCGGCGCTGGAATACGCCAGCCGCAAAGGATGGTTCGCGCGCCTGGATGCCTCGGCCATGAGGAGCTTCTACTACTACACCAGCGATGCGCAGGCTTCCAAGGCCTACAACCTGGAAAACGTTCGGGTCGGCTACGCGCGCGGCCCGTGGTCGTCGAGCCTCTGGGTTCGCAATCTGCTCGACGCGCGCTATGCGCAGAACGGTTTTTACTTCGGGCTGATTCCGCCCAATTTTCCGAACCAGGCATTCCTCGACCTGGGCGATCCGCGCCAGGTGGGCGTCACCGTCGAGTACGTCCTGGGCCGGCGGCGCTCCGGCGGCGCATCCGAATAGGCTACCGAGGTGTTCAGCGGCCGAAGGCGAAGAGCACCGCTCCGATCAGGCCGCCCGCAATCAGCACCATCGCGGGCAGCGCGGTGAGAGCGAATCCGAGGCTTCGCGAGGCGGGACTCTTGACATAAGCCGCTGCGTAAATCTCGCGCCCGATGAGGTACACGGCGCCGAGGGCGGCCGCCCAGACGGGGTTCCAGTAGCGGCTGAACAGAAAAATCCCGGGCAGGAAGACCAGGAGCTGTTCCATCGTATTCTGCTGGACGCGGAAGTGTCGTTCGAATATCTCATTGCCGGTGATCGCCGGCGCCTTCACCCCGTAGGTCTCCCGGGCACGTCCCGTCTTGAAGCCGAATATGATGAATTGAAATATTGCGAGCGCAGTCACGATATCGACATAAGCCATGGATGTTCCCCGTGCGTTGGTAGATTCTAGCACTCTCTTTCCCGTTGATATCCGACAAGCTAACGCCATGAGCTTACCCAGCAAAAGGACTCGAACCGGCACCCGCGGCTACGCCCATTTGGTCGAGATCGACGTGCCCATCGGCCGCGTCTGGCAGGCATTGACCGATCCGGCCGTCATGCAGGTGTGGTACGGCCAGGAAGTGGAGATCCAGCCCCACGAAGGGGGTCTCTATCGCGTCGGCCGGCGCCACGCCGGGGGCCGCGAAGCGCACATCGACATCTTCGACGTCGAGCGGCGGCTTCGTCTGATCTATTTGAGCAGCCCGGACACGCCGCCCAGCGACAGCGCCGTGGTGGACGATTTTCTGCTGGACCGGCGCAAGGGCGATGGCAAGACCTCGCTGCGCGTGCTGGGTTCCGGAATCCCGGAGGCGTCCGCCTGGGATCGTGAGTACGTTCGCATGCGGCTGACCTGGGAGCGCCACTTGGCGCGCATCAGGGCCGCGCTCGAGGCGCCGCCCCCGGTCAAGAAACCTCCGCCTCCCCCGAAGGATCCTCCCCTGCCCGGCCTCGATTATTGAGCGCCGCGGCGCGGCCGCCGCCACTTGAAAAACTCCGGCTCGACGGCATAGAGCCGTAAAGGCGGAGGCTTCATGGTCAGATTTCTCGTGAGGGCGTGCATCGTGGCCTGCGGTTTGTGGGCGGCCACGGCGTGGGTGCCGGGCGTCGCGATCGACAGCCCTTCCACGCTCATCATCGCGGGTGTGCTGCTCGGTGTGGTCAACGCCGTGCTGCGGCCCATTGCCATCGTGCTGACCCTTCCGCTGACCATCGTCACTCTGGGCCTGTTCCTGCTGGTCATCAACGCCGGTATGGTGGCCCTGGTTGCGTGGATGCTGCCGGGCATGCACGTCGCCGGCTTTTGGCCGGCATTCTGGACGGCCCTGATCGTGAGCGTGGCGAATATGGTGGGCTCGAGGCTCATCGGTCCCCGGGGCAAGATCGAGGTCGTCGTGCGCCGCTGATCGCGCCCCGGCCGGTCGCATGCCGCGGCTACTGCGCCTTCGGCTCCGCCAGCGTCTTCGGGTCGATGAAGCTGCCGCCGGGCACGGTCAGGATCGATACGCCGACGATGATGATGACCATCCCCACGAGCTGGACGTTCGAGAGGTGCTCGCCCAGAAACTGCCAGCCGAGGAAAGCCGCGATCGCCGGATTCACGTAGCTGTAGGTGCCGATGACGGCCGGCGTGGCGTTGCGGGTGAGCCAGCCATAGGCGGTGAAGGCCAGGCAGGAACTCACGAACGTGAGGTAGCCGAGCGCGACGAGGCCCGGTGCATTGAAGGTCCACCGCGCCGCGTCGCCCTGAATCAGCGCAATGGCGAGCAGCATCAACCCGCCGAAGCACAGCTGCATCGACATGAACATCAGCGATCCGACCGGCGTGTCGATGCTGCGGTAGTACAGCGTGCCGAGCGAGAAGGCGAGACAGGCGCCGAGCACGCCGAGCTCCGCCAGCACGCTCGATGTGCGCACCGGCCCGTTCGGGATCAGCATCAGCGCCGTACCGGCGAAGCCGATGACGAGGCCCGCGACGGCCGAGCGGCTCAAGGGGTGGCCGCGGGGGCCGAAAATTCCGAGCCCGGCGATCCAGAACGCGGCGGTGCCGTTGAGCAGCGCCGACAGGTTGGTGGGAATGAATTGAATCGACCAGGCATTCAAACCGTTGCTGGCGAACACCATGAAGAATCCCGTCACGATCATGTGGCGCCAATCGATGGCGCGGCTCGGCCAGGCGTCGCCCCGGCCATAGCGGGCCACCAGCCCGAGCACGGCTCCGGCCGTGAGAAAGCGGACGGCCGAATACAGGGCGATGGGCAGGTGCGTGACCGCGATTTTGGTGAACAGGAACGAGGATCCCCAGATCAGGTACACCGCGGCAAGACACGAAATCAGCTTCGCCGGGTAGCGGGGGTCGGGGCGCATGGGCTCTTGATTGGGACGTCTGCCGATTCAGCCGCGCTCACCGCACGGCCGGCGCGCTCACGTCACGCCGCCCATGAGCTTCTTCACGGGGCGGCTCAGCGCCAGCAGCACGGCGCCCGTCCCCACCGAGAAGTACACGATGTGCATGTACTGGCCCGGCATGGCCGCGACGTTGCCGGCGTCGAATTCGCCCGCAATCAGGCTCGCAACGAGGTTTCCGAGCGAGATGGCGAGGAACCAGATGCCCATCATCTGGCCGACGAAACGCTGCGGCGCGAGCTTGGTGAAGTAGCTCAAGCCCACCGGACTTAAGCACAGTTCGCCGAAAGTGTGCAGCAGATAGGTCATGGTCAGCCAGTAGGGCAGCACCTTCGAGCCGGACGCGACCACGGTCGCAGCTGCCGCCATCACCAGGAATCCCGAGCCCATCAACATGACGCCGAGGGCGAATTTCGCCGGCGCCGACGGGTTGAGATGGTGCTTGGCGAGCGCGATCCAGCCCCACGCGAAGAACGGCGCGAAGATGAAGATGAACAGCGAATTGAGCGATTGAAACCAGCTCGACGGGATCACGAAATTCAACGACGTCAGGGTCCGATCGGTATACCGCTCCGCGAATAGGTTCAAGGAGGAACCGGCCTGTTCGAAGCCCGAGAAGAACAGCGCGCAACCGATGAACAACACGACCATCACGACGCCGCGCTTGCGCTCCTCCGTCGAGAGATTCGCGATGAAGAGGTAGTACGCGAAATAGAGCACCGCCATGGCGCCGATCAGGTACGTAACCGCCCGGGCGAGGCCCGCCGCGTTCACCGAGACCCAGCCGAAGCTCACCGCCGCCAGGAGCAGCGCCGCCGCGCCCACACCCAGCCACAGCCGCCGCCAGTCCCGGCTGCGGGCGGCGGCCGCGTCCGACGCTGGTGCATCCCTCGAGACGCCGAGCCCCACCTGGCCGAGGTGGCGCCTGGTGAGGATGAACTGCAGGATCCCGACGGCCATGAAGAGGGCCGCCGCGCCGAAGCCGGCCCGCGCTCCGAACAGGATTTGCGCCTCCCCGGTGACGAACGGACCCAGGGCCGCCCCCACGTTGATGCCGATGTAGAAAATCGTGAAGCCGGAATCGAGGCGCGCGCCGCCCTCGGGATACAGTCCCGCGACGATGGCGCTGACATTGGGCTTCAACAATCCCACGCCGATCACGATCACCACCAGTCCGAGATAGAAGCCGCGCGGGGTGGTCGACATCGCGAGCAGCGCATTGCCGGCCATGATGGCGGCCCCGCCCCACAGGACGGCGCGCTGGGCGCCGATCAGGCGGTCGGCGATCCATCCGCCCGGCAGGCCTGCGAGGTACACGGCGGCGTTGTAGAGCCCGTAGATCGCCACGGCGGTGCGGTCGTCCAGGCCGAAGCCCCCCGTGGAAATGGCGCTGACCAGGAACAGCACGAGCAGCGCGCGCATGCCGTAGAAAGTGAAGCGCTCCCACATTTCCGTGAGGAACAGCGTCGCGAGACCGCGCGGGTGTCCGAAAAATGTCGCGGGCAAGTTAGGCTCCGGCCCCGGGCTTGGCCTGTTGCGCGTCTTCCTTGGCGCGTGCCGCAATCTTGTCCTTGAGCAGGAGCCCGGCCATCACGATTCCTATTTCATAGAGAAGGTACATGGGTATCGCCATGGCGCTTTGCGAGACCGCGTCGGGCGGCGTCACGAAGGCGGCGAAAATGAATATCCCCAACAGCACGAATCCGCGGTTCTTGCGCAGCGTTCCGATCTTGACGAAGCCAGTCCAGACCAATAATACAGTAGCGACCGGAACTTCGAACGCCGCGCCGAACGCGAGCAGCAGGACCATGACGAAATCCAGGTAGCTGCCCATGTCGGTCATCATCTGCACGCCGCTCGGCGTGGTCGCGACGAAGAAGCTCAACATCACCGGAAAGACCACGTAATACGCGAACGCGCCGCCCAGATAGAACAGCAGCACGCTGGAGATCAGCAGCGGGATCGCCAGTTTCTTCTCGTGGCGGTACAGACCGGGCGCAACGAACGCCCACGCCTGGTAGAGCACGAACGGGATGGCGAGGCCGATGGCCAGCACCAGGGCCAGCTTGAACGGAACGGTGAAGGGAGCCACCACGCTGGTCGCGATCAGCGTCGCGCCCGCCGGCAGCTTCTTCTTCAGGGGTTCCGCGACGAACGTGAACAGCTGGTTCATGTAGATCGCGCAGGGGATGAAACAGATGCCGATGGCGAGCATGGCCTTCAGCAGCCGATCACGCAGCTCCAGCAAGTGCGAGATCAGCGTCCCTTCGGCGAGCCCTTCGGGTTCGCCGGGCTCATCCATCGGGCGCGCGGGCGGCGTCGGTGGCGGGCGCCGCACAGACCACGGCCGCGGCCGGCGGGGTGGCCTGCGCCGGTGACACCGTGGCCAGGTCGGCTGGCGGGGTGGCCGGCGCAGCGGACACCGTGGCCAGGTCGGCCGGCGCCGCGGGTACCGCGACCGGATCCGGCGGCAGCGGCGGCGGCTGCGCAGACACCGCCACCGAGTGGGCCGGCGGCTTCAACGGCGTCTGTTCCTTCAGCAACGCTTCCGCATTGACTTCGCGCTCCAGCTGTTCGGAGAGCTGCCGCGCCATGACCCGCGCGCGTCCCATCCAGTTGCCCACCTGGCGCGCCACCTTGGGCAGCCGCTCCGGGCCGAGCACCACGAGCGCAATGGCCGAGGTGAGCAGAATCTCCGAAAAGCCGAAATCAAGCATGCCGCATCAGGCGTTCGGCTTGGGAGGCACCTTGACTTCCGCCTCCCGGGCCGGCGTGGCCGCGCCCGGCGCCGCGACGCTGGAATCGAAGTCGGCATCCTGCTTGAGCTGTTTCACGCGCTCTTCGCCCTCGCCGTCGTTCATCGCCTGCTTGAAGCCTTTCACCGCCGCGCCCAAGTCGGAGCCGATGCTGCGAAGGCGCTTGGTGCCGAAAACCACCAGCGCGATCGCCAGGATCACCAACAACATTTTTGAATCGAACATGTCGCTTCTCCGATACCGCCAAGCCGAGATTTCGGGCGAGCCGCCCAGACTTAAGGCTGTGCAACCCACCCATGATACGCCAAACTTATTATGGCGTTGGACCGGGCTGACCCGCTGCGCGTTCGGTCGCAATTAAGATTCGGCGTGCGCGAATCGGTCAATTCTCCAGCCAGAACGTCACCGGCCCGTCATTGACCAGCGAGACCTGCATGTCGGCGCCGAACCGGCCCGCCGCGATCTTTGGATGCAGCGCGCGCGCAGCCCGCAATGCCACATCGAACAGACGCTCCCCCAGCGCGGGCGCCGCCGCCGTGGAGAATCCGGGCCGCAACCCATGACGCGTGTCGGCAGCCAGCGTGAATTGCGGCACCAGCAGCAGTCCGCCATCGATCTGCTGCAAACTGAGGTTCATCTTGCCGGCTTCATCGCCGAAAATCCGATATTTGAGCATTCTCGCCACGAGCTTCGCTGCGTTCTCATCGGTGTCGGCCGGTGTTACGCCGATGAAGGCTAGAAGGCCGGCGCCGATTTCCCCCACGACCAGCCCTCCGACCTCCACGCGGGCAATGGAGACGCGCTGGAGCAATGCGATCACGTTGGATTGAAATCCACAAACGCATCAAAAATACGCACATCCAAGAACATAATTCCCACTATGCCGCCAAACATGCAGAAGTGGATACCGATCGTTCCAAAGTGGCTCATTTTCTCCATAGAGTGGGGGAAAATAGCACCAATATCGTGAAGACTTCCAGCCGGCCTAGGAGCATCGCCGCAGAACAGACCCAGGTCTGAAATTCGCTCAGCACCCCGTAATTGCTGCCGGGTCCCACCAGCCCGAGGCCGGGGCCGGCATTGTTGATGCAGGCGATGATGGACGAGAAGGCCGTGAGGAAATCGAGCCCGCTGGCCAGCTGCACGAAAACCAGGGTCACGACGCTCATGAAGTACAGGAAAACGAACGCCAGAACCGCGAACACCACCCGGTTGGCGATGACGGTTCCGCCCACCTTGAGCGGGCGGACCATGTTCGGGTGCACCAGCATGTTGAGTTCGCGGTGAGCCTGTTTTGCGAGCACCAGCGTGCGGATCATCTTGATGCCGCCGCCGGTTGAACCCGAGCTCGCGACGATGCAGCTCAGGAACATCATCCACATGGGCGCGAATATCGGCCACCGCGAGTAGTCCTGGGTGTGAAGTCCGCTGTCGGTCGCGATGGAGACGACATTGAACAACGCTTCGCGCAGCGCCGTCGGGTAGTCTGCGTAGGTGCCCTTCTCGAACAAGAACACGGATACGCCGATGCAGCTCGCGAGCAGCACGCCGAAGATGGCCTTGGCCTCGGCGTCCCTGAAGTAGGCCGTGACTCCGCGCTGGCTCCACGCCAGGAAGTGCGTGGCGAAATTCAGCGCGGCGAGGATTTCGAAGGCGGTCAGCACCAATTCGATGGGTACCGAGTTGAAGTGTCCGACGCTGGCGTCGTAGGTCGAAAAGCCGCCTAGGGACACGGCGGAGAATCCGTGACACACGGCGTCGAACCAGCTCATGCCCGCAAACCGCAGGCAGGCAACGCACGCCACCGTGAGTCCGCCGTACACCGCCCACAGCAATTTGGCCGTCTGGCCGATGCGCGGCGTGAGTTTGCTGTCCTTCATCGGGCCCGGCATCTCCGCGCGGTAGATCTGCATTCCGCCCACGCCGAGCATCGGCAGGATGGCGACCGCGAGCACGATGATTCCCATCCCGCCGATCCAAGAGAGCAGGTGCCGCCACAGGTTGATCGAGCGCGGCAGAAACTCGAGGCCGGAAAGCACCGTTCCTCCGGTGGTGGTCAATCCGGAGGCCGCCTCGAAGTAGGCGTCGGTGAAGTTGATCGGCAGGAACTTCCACAGCGGAAAGCCGGCCACCGCGGGCAGGGCGACCCAGGTCAGGGCAACCAGCATCAATCCGTCGCGGGTTTTCAATTCGCGCTTGAAGCGCCGTGTCGACAGCCACAGCAGAGCGCCGATGATGAACGTCGCCGCGGCCGACAGGATGAACGACCACAGCGCGGGATCGAGTCCCCAGACGGCCACGACCAGGGGCGCCAGCATGGTCGCCGCGAACACCATCATGACCAGGGCGAACACGTGGGCGACCGGTAGAAGAGTGTCTTTCACGGAAGGGCCCGCGCCGTGGAGTCCATCACAGAAACGAGGCGGAGCCCTGGAACAGCTTCTCGACCGCGTCGATGTGCCGACGATCCGTCAGGAACAGGATCAGGTGGTCGTCGGGCTGAATCGTGGTGTCGTGATGCGCGATGATGACGTCCTCCCCCCTCACCACCGCGCCGAGCGTGGTGCCTTCGGGGAGCAGGATATCCTCGATGCGACGCCCGATGACCTTCGAACTGTCGGCGTCGCCGTGCACCACCACCTCCATCGCCTCCGCCGCGCCCCGGCGCAGCGAGTGAACCCGCACGACGTCGCCGCGCCGGACGTGGGCCAGAAGCGATCCGATGGTCACGGTCTGCGGCGAAATGGCGACGTCGATCGAACCGCTCTCGATGAGCTCCGCATAGGACGGCTTGTTGATGAGCGCCATGACCTTGTGCGCCCCGAGGCGCTTGGCGAGCATGGCGGAGAGTATGTTCGCCTCCTCGGAATTGGTCAGCGCCGCGAACACGTCCGCGCTGTCGATGTTCTCCTCGAGCAGCAGTTCCTCGTCCGCCGCATCGCCGTGCAGGACGATGGTCCGGTTCAGGCGCTCGGAAACGCGCCGCGCCCGCTTCGCGTCGCGCTCGATCAGCTTCACCTGGTTCTTGTCCTCGAGATCGCTCGCGAGCTTGAAGCCGATGTTGCCGCCGCCGGCAATCACGACGCGGCGCGCGGGCGCCTCCTCGCGGCGCATCTCCTTCATGACGGTGCGGATGTCCTTGCGCGCCGCCAGGAAGAACACCTCGTCGCCGTCCTCGATCACGGTGTCGCCCTCGGGCTTGATGCTCCGGCCGGCGCGGTAGATGGCCGCGACCCGGGCGTCGGCCGTCGGAATGTGCTCGCGCAGCGTGCGCAGTTCCTGGCCCACCAGGGGTCCGCCCGCGCGTGCGCGGATCCCCACGAGACGCACGCGGCCGTCGGCGAAATCCAGCACCTGCAGCGCGCCGGGGTAGCGGATCAGCCGGGCGACGTATTCCGTGACCAATTGTTCGGGACTGATCCAGACGTCCACGGCGACCGCGTTTTCGCCGAACAGCTTGCTCCGGGCGGTGTAGTCGGCCGAGCGTACCCGCGCGATCTTCTTCGGCGTGCGGAACAGCGTCCAGGCGATCTGGCAGGCGAGCATGTTGACTTCGTCGCTGTTGGTGAGCGCCACCAGGATGTCGGTGCTCGCGATCCCGGCCGCCTCGAGAATTCTCGGGCTCGATGCGTTGCCGTTCACGGTCCGTATGTCGAGCCGGTCCTGCAGGTCGCGCAGGATCTCCTCGTTCGTGTCGATGACGGTGACGTCGTTCGCTTCTTCCCGAGACAGGTGATAGGCCGCGGTGCGGCCCACTTGTCCGGCGCCCAGGATGATGATTTTCACAGGACGATTACTCTACACGAACGAGGTTGGCGTATGACAGCATCAGCCATTTGGTGCCCTGCCGCTCGAAATTCACCTGGATTCTGGCCTGGGGGCCTGAACCCTCGAAATTGAGGACCACGCCGTCGCCGAATTTCGCATGACGCACCCGGCTGCCCATGCGCATGGAGTTCGGCAGCGCCTCCTCGACGGGACTGTGGCGCTTGACGAACACCGGGCGCGACACCTGCACCCGCGGGCGGATCTCCTCGAGCAGCTCCGCCGGCATCTCGCCGATGAAGCGGGACGGCTGGCCGTACTGATCGACGCCGTAGAGCCGGCGCTGCTCCGCGTACGTTATGTACAGCTGGCGCATGGCGCGAGTCGCGCCCACGTAGCACAACCGCCGCTCCTCCTCCAGGCTCGCGAGGTCCGAGCTCGAGCGTTGGTGCGGAAACAACCCATCCTCCATGCCGGCCAGGAACACCACGGGGAATTCCAGGCCCTTGGCCGAGTGCAGGGTCATCATCTGGACGGAATCTGCGTAGGCGTCCGCCTGGCCCTCGCCGGATTCCAGGACGGCGTGCGCCAGGAAGGACTCGAGGGGCTGCAGGTCCGTTTCGCCCTCGGGGGAAAACCCTTTCGCCGCGCTCACGAGCTCGAGCAGGTTTTCGATGCGGCCCTCGCCGCGTTCGCCCTTCTCCCGCTTGAAGTGCTCGATCAGCCCGCTCATCTGGATGACCTGATCGACTTGGCTTGCCAATTCCATGCCCGAGGTCTCGTGCGCGAGCTTCTCGATCAGCTGCAGGAAGGCCGACAGCGCCTGCGCAGCCCGCTGCGGAAGCTCTCCCTGCACGGCCGCCTGGGCCGCATGCCACAGCGAAGTGCCTTGCGCGCGCGCCGAGTCGCGCAGCGTGTCCAGGGTCTTGGCGCCGATGCCGCGCGTCGGCAGATTGACCACGCGCTCGAACGAGGTGTCGTCGGCGCGGCTCGCCACCAGGCGCAGATACGCGAGGGCGTCCTTGATCTCGGCGCGTTCGAAGAACCGCAGGCCTCCATAGACGCGATAAGGCATCCGCGCATTCAGGAAGGCCTCTTCGAACACCCGGGACTGCGCGTTGGAGCGGTACAGCACCGCCACCTCCCTGCGGGCGCCGCCCCGGTCCACCCAGTCGCGGATGCGATTGACCACGAATTCGGCCTCGTCGCGCTCGTTGAACGCCGCATACAGCTTGACTTTGTCGCCGTCGCTGCCGCTCGTCCACAGATTCTTGCCGAGCCGGCCGGCATTGTTGGCGATCAGCGCATTCGCCAGCTTGAGAATATTGCCGGTCGAGCGGTAGTTCTGCTCCAGCTTGTAGAGCACCGCCTGGGGGTAGTCGCGGCGGAACTGGTTCAGGTTCTCGACCCGCGCGCCGCGCCAGCGATAGATGGACTGGTCGTCGTCGCCGACCGCGAAGGGCCGGCCGGACGGTCCGGCCAGCAGCGTCAGCCATCGGTACTGGATGGCGTTGGTGTCCTGGAACTCGTCCACGAGAACGTTCTGGAAGCGCGTGCGGTAGTGCTGCAGCAGCGCCGGCTGGTCGCGCCACAATTCGTAGGCCCGCAGCAACAGCTCGGCGAAGTCGACGACGCCCGCGCGGCGGCAGGCCTCTTCGTAGGCCTGATAGACGGCGAGGAGCTGACGGCGGGTCGGATCGCCGTCGTCCTTGATTTGCTTGGGCCGCAGGCCCTCGTCCTTCTGCGCATTGATGAACCAGAGGATCTCGCGCGGAATCCAGCGCGTCTCGTCGAGGTCCATCGCCTTGAGGACCTTGCGCAGCAGCCGCGCCTGGTCCTCGGAATCCAGGATCTGGAAACCCTGAGGCAGACCGGCCTCGCGCCAGTGCAGGCGCAGCAGCCGGTGCGCGAGCCCGTGAAAGGTGCCGATCCACATGGCGCCGCTGGGAATTCCGAGCAGCGTTTCGATGCGCGCGCGCATTTCGGCCGCGGCCTTGTTGGTGAAGGTCACCGCCAGAATGCTGTTCGGCGAGGCGCCTTCCACCTGGATCAGCCAGGCGACCCGGTGAACCAGGACCCGGGTCTTGCCGCTGCCGGCGCCGGCCAGCACCAGGGCCGCGCCCAACGGCGAGCCCACCGCCTGGCGCTGCGCGTCGTTGAGGCCGTCGAGAAGATGCGATACGTCCATAAGGGCGCGGATTGTACTGCAGCCGGAGTCGGGAACCTGTCCGGACCGGTTCCTAGACCCGTCCCAGGCGCATTTCCTCCGCAAATTCGATCAAGGCGAGGACCAGCGAGAGCACGACGGGGCCGGCGATGATGCCGATGGCGCCGAAGGCGGGAATGCCGCCCATGACGCCGACGAACACCGCCAGGGGTGAGATCCTGGCCCGCCCGGAGATCAACATGGGCCGCACGACATTGTCGATGCCCACGAGCATCATTCCCCAGCACAGCATGAAAATTCCGTAACCCCAGCGCCCATCGATGAACAGCCACAGGGTAGCCGGGACCCAGACGAAGGCGGAGCCTCCAATGGGGAGCATGGAGAGCAGCGCCGCCAGCACTCCGAAGACCACCGGCGAGGGCAGCCCCGCGATGACGAAGCCGACGTCGATCAGGACGCCTTGCATCAGGGCGGTCATGCTGATGCCGAACACGATGGCGCGGGTGACCTCGCTCAGTTGGTGGAACAGCCGGTTCGTGCGCGCCTCATCCAGCGGAATGAGCCGCCGCGCGCGGCCCAGCATCGTGTCGCCATCCTGCAGGAAAAAAAACAACAAAAACAACATGATTGCGAAGCTGAGCAGCGAGTCCAGGGCGCCGAGAAAAAACGATCCGCTGACGCCGGCCGCGGACTGCAGGACGTGCTGCGTCCCGGCCACCAGCCAGCTCTGAACCTGGCCGGCCGACAGCCCGGTATGCACCTCCAGCCACGCATTGGCCCTCGCGATCACGGGAAATTGCTGCAAATCCGACAAGCTCTTGATGTCCCACTGCGTCGCCGCTTTCTGCAGCATCCGCAGCAGCCCCGAGATCTGCGTGAAGAATTCGATGGACAGTGCGCTCAAGGGCAGCAGGATCACGACGGGCGCCAGAACCGTCAGCACGCCGGCGGCGATCCCCTTGCCGCGGAAAAAACGCCGCCAGCGGATGTTCAACGGCAGCAGCAGGAACGCGAGGAAGGCCGCCCAAGTCATCGCGCCGAAGAAAGGCGTGAAGATGCGGATCAGGGCATAGCCCAGAAAGGCGGCCACCACCAGGGCGAAAACGCGGGCGTAAAAGGTCGACGTGCCGGGCATGGCGCGATGCTAGCATTGTCGGCGCATCAAGGTCGCCGATGGATTGCTGCATGACCAGAATACGAGTCAACGATCAGCTTTTGGACGTCGAGGCCGCGCCCGACACGCCGTTGCTATGGGTGTTGCGCGATCACCTGCAGATGACCGGGACCAAATTCGGCTGCGGCATGGCGCTGTGCGGAGCGTGCACCGTGCATCTGGACGGCGTTCCAGTGCGTTCCTGCGTGCTGCCCTTGAGCGCGGTCGAAGGCCGGTCCATCACCACCATCGAAGGCCTCTCCAAGGGCCGCAGCCACGCGGTGCAGCGGGCGTGGCTGGAGATCGACGTGCCCCAGTGCGGATACTGCCAATCGGGCCAGATCATGTCCGCCGCGGCTCTGCTCGACAAGAATCCGAATCCGAGCGACGCCGACATCGACGCGGCGATGTCCGGGAACATCTGCCGCTGCGGAACCTATCCGCGCATACGCAAGGCCATCCATCGCGCGGCGGAGCTCGCGCGGGCGGCGGGCCATTCCGACCCGGGGGGCGCCGCGCCCCGCAGCGGCGGCGCACGCCCGCACTCGCCATGAGCGCCTCACCGAGCGATTGGTCGCGCCGCGATTTCTTGAATGCGGCGGCGGGTGCCGGCGGCACCGTCCTGCTCGCATGGACCGTGCCCGGCTTCGGCGGCGGCGAGAAGCGCACGGCCGCGGAAGCCTCGCAGCTGAATGCGTGGCTGCTCATCGCCCCCGACAATGCGATCACGGTCGTCGTGGACCGCTCGGAGATGGGTCAGGGCGTGTACACGGCGCTGCCGATGCTGCTGGCCGAGGAACTCGAGGTGGCCGTCGACGCCGTCAAGATCGTAGCGGCGCCGGTGGGCGATGCCTACGTGAGCCCCGGCAACGGCGGCCAGGTGACCGGCACCAGCAACAGCATCCAGGAATCCTGGGACAAATTGCGCACGGCGGGCGCGCAGGCGCGCACCATGCTGATCGCGGCGGCCGCCGACCGCTGGCGCGTGGACCCCAAGGCCTGCCGTGCGCAGAACGGACTCATCATCGGTCCCGAGGGCAGAACGTCGACCTTCGGATCCGTGGCCGCGGCAGCGGCCCGGTTGCCGGTGCCGAAGGAGGTGCAGCTCAAGCCCAAGGAGAGCTTCCGGATCATCGGCACGCCGCATGCCAGACTCGACTCGGCGGGCAAGGTCGACGGCAGCGCCGAGTTCGGCATCGACGTGAAGCTGCCGGGCCTCTTGTACGCCGCGCTGGCCCAGAGCCCCGTGCTGGGCGGCAAGGTGTTCGCCGTCGATACGGCGGCGGCGCAGGCCATGCCCGGAGTGCGCAAGGTGCTGCAGGTCCCGAACGGCGTGCTCGTCGTCGCGGAGCATTTCTGGCAGGCGCTCAAGGCGCGTGACGCACTAAGGATCACCTGGGATTCCGGCGCCAATGCATTGCTCGACAATGACCGGATACGCGCGCTGCTGCAGAAGGCGGCGGCGGGCCCCGGCCTGCGCGCGCGCGCCGAGGGCGATGCCGCGGCGGCGCTCGCGGCGGCGAAGCGGCGCATGAGCGCGGTGTACGAGTGGCCCCTGCAGGCGCATGCCACCATGGAGCCGATGAATTGCACGGCGGACGTGAAGGCGGATGGATGCGATCTCTTCGTGGGGACGCAGGTGCAGCAGATGGCTCAGGCGGCGGCCGCCCAGGCCGCCGGGCTGGAACCTGCCAAGGTGCGCGTGTTCACCACGCTGCTGGGCGGCGGCTTCGGCAGGCGCCTGGAAGTGGATTTCATCCCGGCCGCGGTGGCGGCGTCGAAGGCGGTGGGCGCTCCGGTCAAGCTCATCTGGACGCGCGAAGACGACATGACCCATGATCAATTCAAGCCGCCGGTGCGCGAAGAGGTCAGCGGCGGCTTCGACGGCGAAGGCCGGCTGACGGCCTGGGCCCTGCACATCACCAGCCCGTCGATTACGGCGCGCTACTCGCCCTCGGGTACCGACCCGTTCGATTCGGTGGTGGAGTATGCCGCCAATTATCCCTACGCCGTCCCGAACTTCAGCCTGACTTATCTAAGGCAGGAAATCGGCATCGACGTCGGGTACATGCGCTCGGTGAGCCATGCCCCGAACTGCTTCGTGATCGAAAGCTTCATGGACGAACTGGCGCACGCCTCCGGCAAGAATCCCGTGGATTTTCGGCTCGCGCTGCTCGAGTCGAAGCCGCGGCACGCGCGCGTGCTCGCCGAGGCCGCCCGCCGTGCGAACTGGGGTCATCCGCCCGCGGGCCGATATCAAGGCGTGGCGTTCATGGAAGGCTATACCACCCACCTGGCGCTGGTCGCCGAGATTTCCATCGACTTAGGTGCGCTCAAGGTGCACAAGCTCACCTGCACGGTGGATTGCGGCCAGATGGTCAATCCGCGCATCGTCGAGTCGCAGATCGTGGGGGGAATCGTCTTCGGGCTCTCCGCGGCGCTGTGGGGCGATATCGCCATCGCCGGAGGCCGTGTGCAGCAAACGAATTTCAACTCCTACCGGGTCCTGCGCGGCAACGAAATGCCCACCGTCGACGTCCATCTCTTGAGCAGCGACGCCACGCCGGGCGGGATCGGCGAACCGTCGGTGGCTCTGGTGGCGCCGGCGCTCTGCAACGCCATATTCGCCGCCACCGGTACGCGCCTGCGCAGGCTCCCGATCGCCGGGCAGAATCTCCGGCCGGCCTGAGTTGGAAGAGTGCGAGTTCTCATCCCCTTCTGGGCCGAGGTGCCGCCGCACTGCTTCTATCAGGAGTTTCAACGCGGCATTGGTGAGGCGCTTCGCGAGTTGGGGCACGAGCCGGTTTCGTTTCAGTTCACGACGAAGTGCGGGTCGACACAAGCCGAGGCCAATGGCTATTTTCAGCTCCTTCAGCGGGTCAGGATCGGTGTGGTTTTGGATCTTGCGTGCTGGGGCTGCGCATTTTCAGGCATCTGGATTCCTAACGAAGGCCCCGATAGGGTGCCGATTTGCGACAGATTCGACGTTGCGTGCGTTGGCTGGCTGTTTGACCATCTGCACAGTCAATTCATCCACCGCATCCATGCCTCGCGTCTCTTTGCTGCGTATCCCGACCTTGGACAACCGGAACAGGCGCGGCTCATTTATCCGAATCTGAAGACCGCGGGCGATATCATTGCACCCCCGGCCGTGAGGCCGGCCGGCGACACTTCGATGGAAGATTGGTCGAAGGGCCGCGACATCGACGTGCTGTATGTGGGAAATCTGGTTCCTGGCGCTCTCAGCCGCTTTTGGCGCGACCGATCGAGCTCGCTGTGGAGCCATTCGCAGGATCCTGCGTTCTGCGACGCGTTGGCAGATGCCGTGTTGAAGGAACCCGAAACGCCTCTGCACGTCGGCATGCAGAAAACGATCGGGAAAATCGGCATCACGCCCCTCGGGCTTCATCCGCAATTCAGCGCGGTCGAGCATTTCCTTCGATTCACCTTCCGGCGCGACGCCGTGGTGGCAGTCGCGCGCTCCGGAGCCCGCATGCGGGTCGTTGGCAAGGGTTGGGACGGCATTCCGCTCCCGCCGAATGTCGAAATAATCTCACAGACGAATTATTCGGACTTCTTCCGCCTAGCAGGGCGGGCCAAGATTTGCCTGGACGCTTCGACTTATGTGGACGGCGCGAATGACCGCGTCTTCACCTACGCGGTGAATCGTGCCGTCTGCTTCACGAATTCCGCGGGCTACCTGCGCCCCACGTTCGGTGACGACGGCGGCATGCGCTTCTATTCGATGGCCGAATTGCCCGCACTCGGCGACGGCATCAGGACCTTGCTGTCCCGCCGCAGTCTGTTGTGCGAGCTCGGTGAACGCGCTAAGCAGACCGTGCTGTCGGCCCATACATGGCGGCATCGGCTCGAGAGGATCCTGGCGGCCGCGGCGGCTCCGGCCACAGGGCCCGCATCAGCCACACCATGACGGTGACCAGCAGGGCCGCGCCGGCGTTGTGCAGCGTCGCCACCCGGAGCGGCACGCCGAAATGCACCGTCGCGAGCCCCAGCGAGATCTGCAGCAGCACCGCCGCCACCAGCATCAACCCGGTCCAGAAGACCCGCCGGCTCCCGGCCCGGGCCGCCAGCAGTCCGAGAACGAGCAGCGCCGTACCTGCGACGACGGCGCCGAGCCGGTGCGTGTACTGAATGGCCAGACGTGCCGGCTCTTCGAGCGCGCCGCCTTCGTAACCGGCCGAGTCCTTCCACAGCGCGAAGCCGTTGCGGAAATCCAGGGGCGGCCACCACGAGCCCTGGCAGGTGGGAAGGTCCGGGCAGGCAATCGCCGCGTAATTGGCGCTGGTCCAGCCGCCCAGGAAGATCTGGCAGCCCAAGAGGACGAAGACCGCCGGCGCGACGTATCGCAGCCGCGCTTCCTGCGCGGACAGCGCGCGCCGTTCCGGGACGAGGGCCAGCCACCACAAGAGGCCCATGGTGGTGAGACCGCCCATCAGGTGCGCCGTCACGATGAGCGGCTTCAACAGCAGGGTCACCGTCAACGCACCGAGGGTTCCCTGCAGGCAGACGATCAGGAACAGCAGCGCGACCGGGAACAAGGGCGGGCCCCCATGCTTGCGGGCCGCGACGGCCCACGCGAGCAAGCTCGTGATGACCACTCCTAAGGTGATGGCGACATAGCGATGAATCATCTCGTGCCAGGCCCGGCCGGTTTCGTGGGCCGCCTGCGGATAGAGATGCCCGTAGCAACCCGGCCAGTCGGGGCAGCCGAGCCCGGCATCGGTCAGGCGCACCCACGCGCCGAGCACCACCACCGTCGTGGCCAGGATCGCCCCGAGCAGCGCCAGGCGCCGAAACCAGGCAAGCGGACCCGGCGTCATGGCGCACCGCCGGGCCGGCGCCGCTGTTCAAGTTGGCGCCGGAGGTCCGCCACCGGAATTTCCGCGGTCGTTCCCGCGCGGGCGCGCGCGCCGGCCGGAGTCCAGGCCTGGCCGAACACCACTTCGTAGGTCGCCGGCACGCGCCCGTCGATCCGAAAGGCGTCGTAGGCGCACTGCATCGCCCGGAATTTCCGCGGGCCCGTGAGCCCCTTGAGCCGCCCCCGGGTCGCATTTCGGCCGCCCACGGCCTTCAGGTCCAGCGCCAGCGCGCGCACGTCCGCGTACCTCAGGGTGTAGCGCTCGACGTCGAGCACGGGCTCCGCAAATCCGGCGCGGACCAGCGCGTCCCCGACGTCGTGCATGTCGAAGAACTGGCTCACCCGGCTGTGCGCATCGTTGAAGCGGCGCCCTGCGTCGGCCCACGCGGCCCGCAGTTCCTTGAGCGTGTCGGGACCCAAGGTCGTGAAGGTGAGAAGGCCGTGCGGCGCGAGCACGCGGCGGAATTCCCGGAACGCCTCGTCGACATGGGTCCACGGCAGCATGAAGTTGCTCAGGATCAGGTCGACGGCCGCATCCGCAAGCGGCAGGCGCTCGGCGTCGGCGCACAGCCGCGACATCGGCCGCCGCCACGAGACCTGCTTGCGGGCCGCCCGC
The DNA here is from genome assembly GCA_963707765.1 of uncultured Gammaproteobacteria bacterium. Lineage (GTDB taxonomy): Bacteria > Pseudomonadota > Gammaproteobacteria > Steroidobacterales > Steroidobacteraceae > Bog-1198. Next base: position 1,748,180 of record CAVPQZ010000004.1, read on the forward strand.
AGCATGCCGAGCGAGGAGTCGAGCGCGATGACCTCGGCCTTGGGGTATCGGAGCTTGAGCGCCCGGGCGGCGTGGCCGGTGCCGCAGCCGGCGTCGATCGCGACGCGCGGCGACAGGTCGGTCAGTTCGAGCCGCTGCAGCAGCAGATTGCGCACTTCGGTCTGCAATACCGCGGCGGCGTCATAGGTCGTGCTGGCGCGATCGAACGAGCGCCGCACCCATGACTTGTCCAGCGCGTACGCCGATGAGTCGTCCAGCATCGTGGTATTCCGGGCCCTGCGTCACGGCGGCGCGTGACAGACCGCCTCGATGTTGTTGCCGTCGGGGTCCAGGACGAACGCGCCGTAGTAGTTCGCATGATAGTGCGGCCGCAATCCGGGAGCGCCGTTGTCGACGCCGCCCGCGGCGAGGGCCGCCTCGTGGAACGCGTCCACGGCGGCGCGCGACGCGGCCTCGAACGCGAAATGAGCGGGCCCGCTCGGCCGCGCGCCGTCGCCGATCCAAAAAAACGGCTTACCGCCGGCTCCGAAGCCCACGTGGTTGTGGGCGCCGGCCTGCTCGGCCGTGACTTCGGCCTCCACAACGATCGACAGGGGCTTGAGCGCGCGCTCGAAGAAGGCCCTCGACCGCCCGAGGTCTCGAACTGCGATTCCGGCATGATCCAGCATTGCTCCCTCCTCGTGGCGACTCCGAAGCGCAGGCCTCAAGCGGCGGCGTGCATGGCGTGCCGTGCGCGCCGCTGGCTGCGGAAATGCAGTACCGTCAGCAGCAGCGCCACCGCCTGAAGCGTTGCGCAGAAGTAGAACGGCGTTCCGATCCGCCAGTCGCCCTTCGGCAGATGGGACACCATCGTCAGCAGAGGCGCGCCGATGGCCGGTGCGATCACCGCCATCAGGCTGTTCAGGCCGCCGACCGCGCCAAGCGTCTTGCCCTGATCATGGGCGTCGGCGGCGCTCGAAATGATGCTTTGGATGCTCGACGAGGTGGTCGAGCCCAGCACATTGACGAAGATGATCGCGTACATCATCCAGCTCTGCGTGGCCGCCCCCCACAGCGCGTAGGCGATTGTCGAGGAGACCAGCCCCATGACCGCGAGACGCCGCACGCTGACGAGCTTCAGGAGCCGGCCCAGCAGCACGCCCTGCGAGACGGCCGACACCACGCCCACCGCCGCGAGGGACCAGCCGTTGTCCCGCGGTCCCCAGCCGAATTTGAAGGTGGTGTAGAGCACCCAGCAGGTATAGAGCACGTATTGCGCGAGCCCGCAGCAGGAGACGACGACCGCCAGCGGCGCCGCGCCCTTCAGTTGCGCCAGCCGGCGCAACGAGCTCAGGGGATTGGCGGTCTTCCAATCGACGGCATGCCTGCGGCTCGCGGGCAACGACTCGGGCAGCACGAAATAGCCGTACGTGAGGTTCACCAGCGCGAGGCTGCCGGCCGCGTAGAACGGCAGGCGCAGGCTGATCGAGCCCAGCAGCCCGCCGATCACGGGTCCGAGGATGAATCCGACGCCGAACATCGCGCCCAGCATGCCGAAGCGCCGGGCCCGTTGTTCAGGCGGGGTGATGTCCGCCACATAGGCGTTGGCGACCGACAAGTTGGCCTGCATCGCGCCTGCGACCAGACGAATGCCGATCAACATGGCGAGGGACGTCGCCACCGCCGTGGTGAAAAAACTGATCATCAAGCCGGAGAATCCGATCAGCAAGACGGGCCGGCGGCCATAGCTGTCTGAGAGCGCGCCTAAGATCGGCGATCCGAAGAAATTGGCGAAGCTGAAGGCGAAGGTGACGACGCCGAACCACAGCGCCTGGTCCGCCTTGTCGGCCGTGAAGCTGCCCACCAGCGCCGGCAGCACCGGAATGATCAGGCCGATCGCGATCATGTCGATCAGCGCCGTGAACATGATGAAGGGCATGGCCGCCGCGCGGTCGTTTCGGGCGGCGTGCAGCCTCGAACGGAGTCCCGTGAGTGCCATGGGTGGAGGGTACCCTATTCGCGGACACTCCTCACGGGCCGAATTGATAGTCGAGCGCGATCCCGAGAAAGATGCACATCCCGAAATAATTGTTGTTGAGAAAGGCCTGAAAACACGCCTGCCGTTCCCGGGCGCGGATGAGCCACAGGTGATGCAGGAAAAAGATGCCTCCCGCGGCCAAACCCGCGTGGTACCAGGCGCCGAGCCGCATGATCTGACCGACGAGATACAAGGCCAGCAGCGTCATCGCCTGCAGCAGCGCCAGAATGTGCCGGTCGGAGTCGCCGAACAGGATGGCGGTGGAACGCACGCCGATGGCGACGTCGTCGTCGCGGTCCACCATCGCATACATGGTGTCGTACACGGTCACCCACAGCACATTGGCCAGCAGCAGCAGCCACCCCACGCGGGGCACCGCCTCGAGCTGCGCGGCGAACGCCATCGGAATTCCCCAGCCGAAGGTGAGCCCGAGGTAGAGCTGCGGTACCGACAGGAACCGCTTGATGAACGGGTAGGTGACGGCCAGTGCGGCGCCGGCGACGGCATACAACAAGGTCGTCTTGTTCAACTGCAGCGCAAGGCCGAGGGCGGTGAGCGACAAGCCCGCGAACAGGACCAGCGCCTCGAGGGTGGATATCCGGCCGGCGGCCAGCGGCCGCTCCTGGGTGCGCTTGACGTGCGGATCGAAGCTGCGGTCGGCGTAGTCGTTGATCGCGCACCCGGCGGAGCGCATGAGCACGGTGCCCGAGACGAAGATGATGAACAAGCGCCCGCTCGGATGGCCGCGGCCGGCGAGCCATAGGGCCCAGAGGGTCGGCCACAGCAGGAGCCAGATGCCGATGGGCCGGTCCAGGCGGGTGAGCGCGACGTAATCCCGGAACGTCGCGAGGATCTGCGGCAGCTCGTTCGTGGTGAACGGATGAAACCGCACGCGATAGGCGAACCATCGCCAGCGCGCGGCAATGCGTTCACCCAATTCGACGCCTGAGCGCGGCAGCGGCAACCCAAGCGTCCTTAGGAAAGGCCCGCAGCGGGGAGAAAGACCTCTTGCATCAGGAGCGGCGCGCCGCGCAGTGCCACGCGCGTGCGGCGCGCCCACAATCCCGGAGGCCTGATGTCCGCCTCTCCCAGGGCGGCGGCGGCCAACGGATGACCCGCCGGAAGCCAGGCGTACTCGTAGGAACTGCGCTCGACGCCCGACAGGCCGTCCAGGGTTTCATCGAGCGGCGCATCGCCGAGTTCGGCGAGCCAGGGATGCAGGCACAGCGTCGAGTCCGGCATCACCGTCTGCGCAAACACCCAGACCTGGTCGTCGCGGTTCATTTCAACGTCCCTGAACAAACCCGCATTATCCAGGGCGCGCAAGCCCGACTTCTGCGAACCCGTCAGCAGACCGCTCCATTGGCCGACCAGCCGCAGCCGGAATCGCTCGCCGCAATGGGACTTGATCCGGCTCGACAGCAGCCCCTGGCCGATCAGCCAGGGGCGGACGTTCGCGTCGACCTTCTGCTGGCCGAGCCGCTCCGCGGGCAGCCACTCGGGAGGCACCTCGTTTTGGGGTTTGGGAGTCATGCGCGCATTCTACCCGACGCGGCCGTACTGCTCCGCGTGACCAACCCAGCGCCGCACCAGGTGTACGACGTTCGTGGGCCAATCGAGCAACAGCTTCTGCGCCGCGATCTGCACCGTCGGCAGCAGGTCCGCGTCGCGGGCGAGGTCGGCCACCCGCATTTGCGCCAGCCCGGTCTGGCGGGTCCCCAGGAGTTCGCCGGGGCCACGCAGTTCCAGATCGCGGCGTGCCACCACGAAGCCGTCGTTGGTGTCGCGCATGACCCCCAACCGTTCGCGAGCCAGCGGCGAGAGCGGCGGCCGGTACAGCAGGAGGCAGGAGCTCGCGAATTGCCCCCGGCCCACGCGGCCGCGGAGTTGGTGCAATTGTGCGAGACCCATGCGCTCGGCGTTCTCGATGACCATCAAACTGGCATTCGGTACGTCGACGCCGACCTCGATGACGGTCGTGGCCACCAGCAGCTGAAGCTCTCCTTGCTTGAACCGGCTCATGGTCGATTCCTTGGGCCGGGAGGGCATGCGGCCGTGAACCAGCCCCACCCGGAGCTCGGGCAGCGCGGCCGCCAGCGCCGCGGCAGTCTCCTCGGCGGCCTGGTAGGGCATTTCCTCCGATTCATCGATCAGCGGGCACACCCAGTACGCCTGCCGGCCCTCCAGGCAGGCCGTGCGGATGCGCATCACCACCTCATCGCGGCGCGCCTCGGCCAGTACCACGGTCTTGACCGGCGTGCGCCCGGGCGGCAGCTCATCGATGATGGACACGTCGAGATCGGCATAGGCCGTCATGGCCAGCGTTCGCGGGATCGGCGTGGCCGTCATGATGAGTTGGTGCGGCCGCCGACCATCCCGGCTGCCCTTCTCCCGCAGGCTCAATCGCTGATGCACGCCGAAGCGATGCTGCTCGTCGACGATGACAAGGGCCAAGGCCTTGAACTCGACGCTTTCCTGAAACAAGGCGTGAGTGCCGATCACCATGGGCGCGTGTCCCGCCCGGACGCCCTCCAGCACGGCGCTGCGCGCCTTGCCGGTCTGGCGGCTGGTCAGCACGGCCACGGCGATGCCCAGCGGCTCGAGCCAGCGGCGAAAATTCTGGGCATGCTGCTCCGCCAACAACTCGGTCGGGGCCATCAGCGCCGCCTGGAACCCGGACTCGATGGCCCGCGCCGCGGCCAGCGCGGCGACCAGGGTCTTTCCGCATCCGACGTCTCCTTGAACGAGGCGCAGCATGGGCCTCGCGACGGCAAGATCCGCGTCGATCTCACGGAGCACGCGCGATTGGGCCCCCGTCAGGCGAAACGGCAACGCGGCCAGCAGGCCGCGCCTCAAAGAATCGCCGCCGCCGAGCGCCCAGCCGGGCTCGCTCTGGATGCGTTGCCGCAGCAGCTTCAAGGACAGCTGATGGGCCAGCAACTCCTCGAACGCCAGCCTGCGCTGCGAGGGGTGGAGCCCTTCGAGCAACTGCTCGACCGGCGCGTCGGCGGGCGGACGGTGCACATAGAGGAGCGCCTCGCGCAGGGGAGGCAGCCGCGCATCGACCAGGACGCCGGCGGGAAGCCAGTCCTCAAGGTCGCTCAAGTTCGTTTGATCCAGCGCCATGCCCACGAGCATGCGCAACCGCCCCTGCGTGACGCCCTCGGTAGCGGGATAGATCGGCGTCAGGTGGTCCTCGGCAACCCGCGCCGCCGCCGAGTCGCAGCGGCGGTATTCCGGGTGCACCATTTCCAGACCCTGCGGTCCGCGTCTCGTCTCGCCGAAGCAACGGATGCGCGCTCCGCGTGTCAGGCCGTTCTGCTGCTGGGTCGTGAAGTGGAAGAATCGCAGCGTGAGGAAGCCCGACCCGTCGCCGATCCTGCAGAGCATTTGCCGCCGCCCGCGGAACGCCACTTCGGTGAGCAGCACCTCGCCCTCCACGGCGGCTCGCTGACCCGGCAGCAATTCGCCCAGCGGCACCACGCGGGTCCGGTCCTCGTAGCGCGATGGCAGGAGGAACAACAGGTCGTGGACGGTTTCCACGCCGAGCGAGCGCAATTTCAGGGCGAGTGCGTCGCCGACCCCGCGCAAGGCCGTGACCGGCTTCAGGTCCGTCACAAGGCGACGATGCACTCCACTTCGACCTGCGCTCCGCGCGGCAGCGCGGCGACGCCGACGGCGGCGCGGGCGGGATAGGGCTCGCGGAAATATTCCGCCATGACCTTGTTCACGAGCGCGAAGTGAGAGAGGTCGGTCAGGTAGACGTTCGCCTTGACCACGTTGTCGAATGTCGCGCCCGCCGCGGCGACGATGGCCTTGAGGTTGTCGAAGACGCGGCGGATTTCGGCCTCCACGCCGCCGCTCACCAGCTCCTTGGTGGCGGGATCCAGGGGGATCTGCCCCGATACCCAGATGGTGTTCCCCACCCGCACGGCTTGCGAGTAGGTGCCGATGGCGGCGGGCGCGTCGCTGGTCGAAATGATTTGTTTTGTCATGGCTCGCTTCTGAAAATGTGTTCGATTGTTCATGCCAGGGTGCGGAACACCCGCTGCACGTCCGGCATTCGGCGGATGGTCCTGATGACGCGGGCCAGATGCTGGCGGTTGCGGACCTGCAGCTGGATCCTGAGCCACGAGTTGCTGACGTCGCGCTCCTCGAGCTGCACCTGATCGATATTGGTCTCGGTTCCGGCGATGCTCGAGGCCACGGCGGCGAGCACGCCCACCCGGTTGTTGATTTCCAGCTGGATCTCCGAGGAAAAGGTCCGTCCGTGCGTCTCCTCCCAGGCCACCGACAGCCACTTCTCCGGCTGCTTGCGGTATTCGGCGAGATTGCCGCAATTCTGGCGGTGGATCATCACGCCTCTTCCGGTGCTGAGATAGGCCATGATCGGGTCGTTCGGGATCGGAAAGCAGCAGCGCGCATAAGTGACCAGCAGGCCTTCGGTGCCGGCGATCATCAGCGGTCCGCTGTGCGCCGGCTCGTGTTCCGGGGCGTCGTTGGACGGCTGCAGGCGGCGCGCGACCAGGGGGGCCAGCCGCTCGCCCAGGCCGATCTTCTCGAAGAGCTCGTTGGCATCCTTCAAATTCAGTTCCTTGACCACGGCGTCCAGGTCCGCGGGCGCGATCTTCTTGAGGGACAGCGACGATTCTTCGAGCGCGATTCCCAACAAACGCTTTCCCAGCTCGAGCGCCTCGCCCCGCTTCAGGTTCTTCAGGTATTGCCGAATGGCGGCACGCGCCTTCGCCGTCACCAGAAAGGTCGACCAGGATGGGTTGGGCGTCGCGCCCTTCGCCGTGATGATCTCGACGGTCTGCCCGTTGCGCAGCGGCGTGCGCAACGGCACCAGACGCCGGTCGACCTTCGCGGCGACGCATCGATTGCCCACGTCCGTATGGATGGCGTAGGCGAAGTCTACCGTGGTCGCGCCGGTCGGCAGGCGCAATATCTTGCCCTTCGGCGTGAAGACGTAAACCTTGTCGGGAAACAGGTCGACCTTGACGCTCTCGAGGAACTCCTCCGAGCTGCCGCCCTCCTGAATCTGCACGAGCCCGGCCAGCCATTCGCGGGCGCGGTCGTGTTCGACCCCGCCGAAGGTGTCGCCTCCGGATTTGTATTTCCAGTGGGCCGCGATGCCCGACTCGGCGACCCGGTGCATCTGCTCGGAACGTATCTGCACCTCGATGGGTATGCCGTTCGGCCCGAACAGCGTCGTGTGCAGCGACTGGTAGCCGTTGGCGCGCGGAATCGCGATGTAGTCCTTGAACCGCCCGGGCATGGGCTTGTACACGCTGTGGACCAGGCCCAGCGCCCGGTAACAGGTGTCGGGGCTGTCGACGATGATGCGAAAGCCGTATACGTCCACCATCTCGTTCAGCGAGATGTGCTTGCTCTGCATTTTGCGATAGATGCTGTAGAGATGCTTTTCGCGGCCTTCCACGCCGCCCTGGATCTGCGACTTCCTGAGCGCGCTCTTGAACGTGTCGGCGATCTTGTGGATGAACTCTTTCTGATTGCCCCGCGCGCGCTTCAACTCCCGGTCGAGAACCTTGTACCGGTAGGGATAGAGGGCGCGAAATCCCAGGTCCTCCAGTTCCAGCTTGACGGCGTACAGGCCGAGGCGCTCCGCGATGGGGGCGTAGATCTCGAGGGTCTCGCGGGCGATGCGGCGGCGCTTGATCGGGGGCATGACCCCCAGCGTGCGCATGTTGTGCATGCGGTCGGCGAGCTTGACCATGATGACGCGGATGTCGCGCACCATCGCCAGCAGCATCTTGCGGAAACTCTCCGCCTGGGCCTCCTGCCGGTTCTTGAACTGGATCTGGTCCAGCTTGCTGACGCCGTCGACCAGTTCGGCCACGACCTGACCGAATAGCGAGGCGATCTCGGCCTTGGCCGTCGGGGTGTCTTCGATGACGTCGTGCAGGATCGCCGCCACCAGGGTGTCGGGGTCCATGCGCAGGTCAGCCAGGATGTCGGCGACCGCGACCGGGTGGGTGATGTATGGCTCACCCGAGATCCGCTTCTGGCCGTGGTGCTTTTCCGCGCCGTATTCGTAGGCTTCGCGGACCCGTTCGACCTGCTCTGGAGGGAGATAGGCCTCGAGCTTGTCTAAGAGCTGACTGATCCCGGTGGAGCGTCTTCCACCGGGTAGGAAACCGAGTATGGAAGACGCATAGTCCATCGCTACTCAAGCTGAGTGGGTGGGTCAGTCCCCTAGCCCGAGCTGCGGCGCGCGGAAATCCGAGGGCATGTCCAGCTCGCTCACCGGCTGCTGCGCCGGTTCTTCGGGCTCTTCAAGCATCTCGAGAGTGATGTTTCCGGCGGCAATCTCACGCAGCGCAACCACGGTCGGCTTGTCATTCTCCCATTCCACGGTGGCTTCCGCCCCGTTTGCCAGCCGTCGTGCGCGCTTGGCCGCGAGCAACACGAGGTTGAACAGATTGGGTTCGTTCTGCAGACAGTCTTCGACGGTGATTCGCGCCATGGCTAAGGTTCCAAGTTGATGATTATTATCATAGCAGAATCGGCCCCACCCGGGCCACTCACGGGGCGCAAAGGGCGGCCGCAAACCGCGCCACGTCGGGGCGCGAGGAGGCGAGCGAGTCTCCCCGGTCCTCGACGATGGCGAGCAAATCGGCCAGTGCCTGGTCGAATTGGTCGTTCACCACGACGTAATTGAACTCGGTCCAGTGGGTCAAATCCTGCGCCGCGTCCCGCAGGCGGCGCTGAATCACCGCTTCGGAATCCGTGCTGCGCGCCCGCAGCCGCTCCTCCAGCGCGCTCCGTGTCGGCGGCAGGATGAATATGCTGCGCGCCTCCGGCAGCCGGGCCCGCACCTGCCGAGCGCCCTGCCAGTCGATCTCGAGGAGCAGGAGCTGCCCCGACTGCAGTGCGGATTGCACCGCATGGAGGCCCGTCCCGTAGAAGTTGTCGAACACCTGGGCGTGCTCCAGGAATTCGCCGCGCGCGATCATCTCCTGGAACCGGACCTGCGTCACAAAATGATAATCGCGCCCCTCGACTTCATTGGGCCGCGGCGCGCGGGTCGTGTAGGAGACGGAAAAACGCAGCCGCGGCTCCCGGCCCATGAGGGCTTTCACCAGGCTGGTCTTGCCCGCGCCCGAAGGCGCCGCAATTACGAACAGGCGTCCGGGCCCGGGTTGGGTGGGATTGCCGCCCCGCTCGCGGGCGGGCATTGACGAAGGTTCCATCCAGCAGTACTCGGGGGTTGCACGTGAGAGGGTTCAACAGATCGTGGCATGCATTTTCGCCGCGGAACCGCTGCCCGGCGAAATGTAGCACACGGCCCCCGGATCTTAGAATCTCGAAGCAGCGGCCCTCGGGGTCATTTGCCGAATTGTCGCGGCGGAAACTCCGCAAACGTGTCCCGGACGCGGCGGGCGAACCCGATATACAAGAGGAAGTACAGATCTACGAGCCCCAATGCCCATGAAACGAGGGACTCATCGTCGATCTGCGGATGGCGAATCGGCGCCGCGATCGACAGAGCGAAGTCCAAGCCGGCCGCCAGCGCGAGGATCACCCGGCCGCGCGCCCAGATCCACCTGACGAGGCGGGGCGCCCTCGGCGCCCGCGCCAGCAACGCGGCCACCACGGCCGCGGCTATAACCGAGGGCCCCAGGGTGTCGGCACTCCAGAGCCGTCTCACCACCGCCAGCGCCGATGAGTCCACGCCGGCGAAGGCCCCGATGCCGGCGGCGATCGGCAGCGTGATGGCCCTCGACAGGTACAGCACCGCCGCCCACCACATGAGGGGCGGCTTGAGACAGAGGTATTGATCGTAATTCGATTCCGGATAGGAATGGGGAGTGTGAATTTGTCGCATGCCTCGCGGCCGGCCGGTGTTCGTGGGGGCGGGTGCGCATCCTAGCCGCTGTTTGATGACAGAATCGTGTAGCCGCCGCCGGCCGCCCGAGGTTTGACGAGCCAGCCGGCAAATGGTCTATTGCGTCCGTGTAATCACGGAGGATTCGAGTGGCCGGTCAACGTTCATTCATCGTGGCATTGGCGGGTGCGTGCGCATTGATGGCATCGAACCTGGCGTCCGCGAACGGCTGCAGACTCGGAAAGATCGTTGAATTTCCCGTCACGATGAGGGACCTGCGTCCTTTGGTGACCGCAAAGATCAACGATGTCGATGTGCGGTTCGTCCTGGACAGCGGCGCTTTCTACAGCATGATCAGCGCCGCGAGCGCGGCGGCACTCAAGCTCAAGACATCGCCCGCCCCGTTCGGTTTCTACCTGCAGGGCGTTCATGGAACGGCGGACGTCTCGATCGGGCGGGCGAAGACGTTCACTCTGGCGGGCGTTCCCATGCACGATGTCCAGTTTCTGGTGGGCGGCAGCGAAGCCGGCCAGGGTAGCATCGGGTTATTGGGCCAAAATTTCCTTCACGTCGCGGACGTCGAGTACGACCTGGGTCAGGGGGTCGTGCGGTTGATGCAGCCCGAGGACTGCAGGAAAGGCTTTTTGGCCTATTGGGTGGGCAAGTCGGCGCCCTACTCCGTCATTGACCTGGTATCGGAACCCGAACTGAGCAGCCGGACCACGGGCAGGACGATACGGCTCTCGCCCGCGCTCGGCTTCGCCCACGTCAATGGCACGGAAATTCGCGTGTTGTTCGATACGGGCGCCGCCCAGTCCATATTGTCGCTCAAAGCCGCCGCACGCGCCGGCATCAAGCCCGAATCCCCGGGCGTGGTCAGTGCAGGCGCATCGTACGGAATCGGGAGAAGCACCTTTGCCAGCTACCTCGCTCCGTTCGCGAGCTTCAAGGTCGGGGACGAGGAGATCAAGAATGCTCGATTGCGAATCGGCGACATCGACCTGCCGAACGCGGACATGCTCATTGGGGCGGATTTCTTCCTCTCGCACCGGATTTACGTGGCCAACAGCCAGAACAAACTGTACTTCACCTACAACGGCGGTCCGGTATTCAATCTCGCCGCCGGCGGCCGCTCCGTTCCCGCACCTGCACCGGATGGCTCGGCCGAGCCGCCGCACGAGGCGGGCGCAGCGCTCGAGGATGCGGCGGACTACGGGCGTCGGGGCACCGCCTTCGCGGCGCGCCGCGAATTCGATCAGGCCCTCACCGCCCTGACGCGTGCCTGTGAGTTGGCGCCCGGGAATCCCGACTATGTCTACGAACGCGGCATGGTCTATTGGCATATGAAGCAGCCCGATCCTGCGATGGCGGACTTCGATCAGGCCCTGAAACTAAGGCCGGATGACCTGCCGGCGCTCATGGCGCGCGCCGAACTAAGGCTTCAGCGGGGCGACAAGGATCTCGCGGCCGCGGACCTGGATGCGGCGGACGCGATTGCGCCCACCGAAGCCGACGAGCGATTTCAGATGGCCCGTGCCTACGAGCGCGTGGATCGGTTGGAGACCGCCATCGCACAACTCACCCGGTGGATCGAATCTCACCCGGACGATGCGCGGCTCCCGGAAGCATTGAATGCGCGCTGCTGGTCCAGGGCGCTCGAGGGTTCCGAGCTCGCGCTTGCGGTCAAGGACTGCAATGCCGCGCTCAAACACGCGGACAAATCGAGCGCCCTCTACGCACGGGTTGCGGACAGTCGCGGGCTCGTTTTTTTGCGCATGGGCAACTACGACAAATCGATCGCCGACTACGACGCGTCGCTCAAGATCAACGCGAAGAACGCCTGGTCGCTGTACGGCCGGGGAATCGACAAACTGCGCCGGCAAAAGACCTCTGATGCGGATGCCGACATGGCCCAGGCGAGGGCCGTCTGGCCCCAAGTCGCGGAGGAGTTCAAGCGACGCGGCATCGTTCCGTAATCACCGCCGGCAGCGTATGCTTTCATCCTTGAAGGGAGACACCATGAACAAGAGATTCCTCATCGCCTGGGCCGTGGTTTTCGTCGTATGGTTCATGGGCAGCTTCGTCGTACACGGCGTATTGCTGCGTTCCGACTACATGGAACTGACCGGCTTGTTCCGGCAAGAGGGCGACCAGCAGAAATATCTTCCATTGATGATACTGGCGCACGCCATCTATTCGGTTGCGTTCATTTGGATCTACGCGCGCGGCGCCGAAGCGAAGCCGTGGTTGGCACAGGGCGTGCGCTTTGGCCTCGCGGTCGCGCTGTTGACCGTCGTGCCGACCTACATGATCTACTACGTGGTGCAGCCGATGCCGCAGGACGTGGTTGTCAAGCAAATCGTCTGTGACGGCATCCTGACCGTCGTACTCGGCGTGGTCGTCGCTTGGTTGTATCGAGACGCGGCGCCGCTGCGCCGTGCAGCGTGACGGCCGGGATTGCCCGTGAATGAACTGAAAGCGGCTTTGACCGCATTCGGCACGTCGCTCATCCGGGCGGTGCATACACGCACCGACCCGCATCCGCTTTTCGTCGATTCGTGGGGCGATCAACTGGTTCCCCACGAGGCGCTCGAGGTGTTCCGCCAGCGGGCGGTCGACCGATTGAGCGCAGCGGGCATCGCTTACGTCGACCCGCCCGGCGCTCCCCGATACGCCATTTTGGACGCGACGCTGCCGCGCTCGCCGATGTTCGCCGAAATCGTGATTCGCTCGAGATACACCGAGGATGCGCTGTGCGAGGCGGTCTCCATGGGAATCGGTCAATACGTACTCGTCGGTGCGGGCTTCGACAGCTTCGTGCTGCGCAGGCCGGCGTTCGCCCGCGGCATCGCCGTCATTGAAGTCGATCAGAAGAAGACACAGGCGCTGAAACTGGAGCGAATCGCCCAATGCGGCCTCATCCCGTCGCAGCCGGTGCATTTCATTGCCGCGAACTTCAACGAGGAGGAGCTGCCCGCCGTCCTGGCGCGCACTCCTTTCAAGAGCGGTGAGCGGGCATTCTTTTCATGGCTCGGTGTGACCCTCTATCTGACGCGCGAGGTGAACCTGTCCGCGCTGCGTTCCTTCGCCGCGTGTGCCGCGCCGGGCTCGGAGCTGGTGTTTACGTACCTCGATCAGGATGCCATGTTCTCGGATGCCATTTCAGAGCCATTTCGTTCCTTGAGGGATTGGGTTTCCTCGATCGGCGAGCCGTGGCTCTCGGGCTTCGATCCCAAAAGCATAGACGAAGATCTGCATGGAGCGGGGCTCGAGCTGATCGAGGATCTCGACGGCCCGCATATGGTCGAGCGCTATCATCGCGGCGGCGCCGACGGCTGGGGCCTGGAGCCGCTCTGTCACATCGCACATGCGCGTGTGGCTTAGCGGCGCGGGGCGTACCCGAGACGCTGTGCGCTATTCGATGTTCTGAATCGCCATGAACCGTCCCTGCAAGCGCTTGACCTTCGGGATTTCCATCATCATCCTGGTCACCGGCGCCTTTGTGAGGGCCGCTGCATTTCGCTCAATGCACTGGACGAAGATTCCTAGCGTTACGGTCGTCTCCGCGGCCGGGGATTCGCGACTGGAAGCAGTTCGAGAGTCCATTGCGTTCTGGAACCGCACCTTCGCGGATTTGGGAACTCCGTTTCGGCTTGGCGAACCTGCCTTTGTTACCGGTACCGTTCCCGACGACGACATTCGATTGCTCGGCAACCAGGTGCTCCACCATACTGCGAGGGCAACGACGCCGGAGAGCTTGGAGCGAATACCAGGGGATTTGCTGATCATCCTATCTGACGCTCAGTTCATCTCGTACACGGCTTATCGAGGCGACCGAGTCGTCGTCGCGATCAAGAACGGCGGCACACCACCATTGACGCTACCGAACGTCCTTCGAAATGTGATCGCGCACGAACTCGGTCACGCGGTGGGCCTCGAGCACAATCAGGATCCAGCGCTCCTCATGTGTGGACGCCCGGCGGCTTGCCGACCTGATGCCTTTGAAGCGCCGTCACCCAGATTTTTTCCGCTCTCGGACGCAGAACGCAACCGCCTGCTCACGCTCTACCCGACTAAATGGGCCGCCCATTGAGCGCCGCTCGACATATCTGATCGAGCAGTTGAGCGAAGTCGATGCCCGCCGCTTTGGCGGCCTGAGGCAAAAGACTCGTGGCGGTCATTCCGGGCAGTGAGTTGGCTTCGAGGCACCAGAAGCCGCCTTGACCATCTCGCCGAAAATCGATGCGGCTGTAGGCCCCGAGCTTCAACACGCCGTGAGCGCGGAGCGCGTAGTCCTGGAGCAACGTTGATTCCGCCGCCGCGATGCTCGCAGGAAAGATTTCTCGCGCTCCTCCGGCCTGGTACTTGGATTGGTAGTCGAACACCTCTCCGGGCACCACGATCTCGCCGACTGGGAGCGTCTTGCCGTTGAGAACGCCGACCGTGAATTCCCGGCCGGCGACAAAAGTCTCGACCATGACTTCCGAGTCGTACCTATTGGCCCGGCCAATTGCGTTCTGCAGCCGTGCGGGCTCACGGACGACGGTGAGCCCCACTGTGGAACCCTGCTTGTTGGGTTTGACGATCACCGGCCAGCCAAGCACGTTCTGCACGGTTTGCTCCGCCACGGGAGCCATTAGCCAGTCGGGCGTTGGGACACCGACCGACCGGAATAGCCGCTTGCTGAGTTCCTTGTCCATGGCAGCCGCGCTGGCAATGTGATTACTGCCGGTATAAGCCAGGCCCGCCAGATCGAGCATGGCCTGGATGCGGCCGTCTTCGCCCGCACCGCCGTGCAAAGCGAGAAAGACCACATCCACCCCCTTGATATGGAAGGCGGAAGGCGACAGCGCAACGGCCCGACCACGAACATCGGCAATGAGCGCATCCGACGGCGGCTCCGGTGCGACTCCCGCGGCAAGCAGGCGCCGCTCGGCTGCCGAGTCCAATAGACCCGTCGCCGTATCCACGGCCGACACGTCATGGCCCAGGCGGCGTAAAGCCGGGATGATTTGTGCGGCGCTTGCGATCGAGACATCCCGCTCTTCGCTGGTTCCGCCAAACAGCACTGCGATCTTCACAGTGACAGTCGCATTGAGGTCCGGCGTTGGCGGCTTTCTGCGACGATCCTGTTCATTTCACGATCAGCCCATTGGCCACCCGTGTTTCCTTGCCAGCCACAACGGTGCCCGTGCCCTTATTTTTCGTGCTTGAGTTGCCGTCCGAGTTGGTCTGCTCGTAGTGCAGATTTCCCGCGCCATCGTACGATTCCAGTCCGGCGCTCGCCTGCAGAGCGCCGGACTTTGTTTTCTCGACGCCGAACGCCATGGTTCCCTTTAGCGTCGCGTTGGAACACGGCCCGGTGTCCGCAGGCGGATTGACCAGGAGCTCGGTCGTGATCAGTTCAGTCTGGCTCGCCGCTACGATGCCGATGTTCAGAGTGTTGACCCACGAATAGCCCGACCCGTTCTCGTCGATGTAAAAGCTCCAAGGCTGGTTGGTATCGCCGTCGTAGTAGACCGTCGCTATGCAGTTTGCACCAATGGTATAAGTACCCGTTCCGTAATACGGCGCCGCCGTCGTGGTGCCGTTGGAATCGGTCTCGAGGTATTGCAGATTCCCGGCTCCATCCCATGATTCCAAGTACATGGTGCTCGCGAGCGCGCCCCCTACGGTCCTGGTGTACGCGGTCACGACGGTCCCTTGGAGGGTCGCGTTGGTGCACTTGGCCGCCGCGGCGCCACCCCATTGCAGGCCGCCAAGGATCAAGATCAACAGCATCGGATTCTTCACGGTCGATCTCCTGATATTCTTACGGGTCCAAATGATCTCGACGTGATGCAATCCTACTTCTGATGACCGGGCGTCCGCCACCACAGGGAGAGTTCCACATGATTATTAAGTGGCTTGCAGCGATTGCCGTAATAGGGCTCGGGACGGCGGGGTGTGTAACCGTCGCACGTGCACCTGGTGCGGAGAAAGTGAAGTTGACCAAGAATGCCGGCGACGTCGCCTCGTGTAAGGCAGTTGGGAATGTGAAGTCGCCGCTCGTGGGTTACGACGCTACGAACGCGACTCTGCAAAATCAAGCTTTGGGGCTGGGCGGAAACACGGTATTCGTTACGGGGTCGACCGGCGAATCTATGGCGGGGGTCGCATATAGCTGCCCTTGAGGTCACGTGGCTCCAGCCGCGCTCCAACGCCCGCGGAAATCAACTGGGGGCCAGCGCGCTCGCCCGCCCGCCCGTTTACTCAATACGCCGAGTAACAATACTCAACGTCTTGAGTGAACCGTCGCTGATGCCCGCCGCAGAAGTAATACACCGGCGCCAAGGGACACGCTAGGCTTAGGAATTTGCTGCCATGAGTATGCCGATGTCAGAACTAATCAGGGTTCGTGATGAGTTACGTGCGTTCGCTGCCGAGCGGGACTGGGACCAATTTCACTCGCCGAAAAATCTGGCCTCAGCCCTCGCGGTGGAGGCGGCCGAGCTCCTGGAACCCTTTCAGTGGCTGACAGAAGAGCAGAGCAGAAACCTGACCGAGCAGCAGCTCGCGGATGTGAAGGATGAACTGGCCGACGTGCAGATCTACCTGATCCGTCTGGCAGACAAGCTGGACGTCGATCTGATGCAGGCCGTGCGCGAGAAAATCGTTCGCAACGCCGACAAATACCCCGCGAGTGAGTTCAAGGGATCGGCACGCAAGTACTCGGAGACCTGAGGCGCTCGCCCTCCGATGATCATTTATCAATCTACCAAGGCGGAATTCCTCGACGACGCGTTCGGTCGCGACATCGAATCCGTTGTACTCGGCGCGTACCAGGACCGGACTGGGCGGCGCGTCGCGAAGACTGAAATCCGCGCCTGGAAGGGATCACTGATGGCGATGGCGAAGGTGCTGCGCCACGACTCCATACCAAATGACTGCGGTATCGCCATCGAGTACGTGATTCCCCAGACGGCCAAACGCATCGACCTGTTGATGTCGGGGCTCGATGAGCAAAATCGCAGCAAACTGATTATCATTGAATTGAAGCAGTGGGAAACCGCTTCCAAAACGAACAAGGATGGCCTGGTCAGGACCCGATTCTCCGGCGGCGAGGGGGACACGAGTCATCCCTCTTACCAGGCCTGGTCATACGCGGAATTGCTGCGAAATTTCAACGAAGAGGTGTACTCCCGAGACATTCCGCTACAGCCCTGTGCCTATCTTCACAACTTCGTGGATGGCGCGGTCCTGAACGACCCTATCTACCTGTCTTACGTCGAATTGGCACCCATTTTCCTGTCCGGACAGGGCGAACGCGAGCGCCTACGAGCTTTCATCGCACAGCATGTGCGCCGCGGCGATCGTGGCAAGCTGATCGTCCAGATCGAGAATGGCCGCATACGGCCCTCTCGCAGGCTCATCGATGCGCTGGTCGGGATGTTGCAGGGTAAACGCGAATTCGTACTGATCGACGATCAGAAGGTGGCCTACGAAACTATCGTCGCCGAGGCGGTGGAAGCGTCTGATGGCGGCAAGCGAGTGATCATCGTTGACGGAGGTCCTGGAACCGGGAAATCCGTCGTGGCGATCAATCTGCTGACGGCGCTCACCGCCAAGCGACTACTGGCGAAGTACGTCACTAAGAACCGGGCCCCCCGCGCAGTCTTCGAACAGACCCTCTCCGGAGCCTACCGACGTTCGCAGATCGCCAGTCTCTTCGCTGGGTCCGGGGAGTTCATCGAGACGCCGGCCGATACATTCGATGCCCTGGTCGTCGATGAGGCGCATCGGCTTAATGAAAAGTCCGGCCTTTATGCCAATCTCGGTAACAACCAGATCGACGAAATTATCCGTGCTGCCAGGTGCGCAATCTTTTTCATCGACGAGGATCAGCGCGTCACCTGGAAGGATATTGGCCGGAAATCGGAAATCGAAGCCTGGGCGCGGAAGGCTGGCGCAGCGGTGACCCATCTGAAACTGGAATCCCAGTTCCGATGCGCAGGATCCGACGGCTACCTTGCGTGGCTGGACCAGGTGCTTGGTATTCGGGATACGGCCAACCCGGACCTGGACCCCGACGAATTCGATTTCCAGGTGTTCGACTCACCGACCGAAGTCCGTCGCCTGGTCGAAGAGAAGAATCGCGCCGCCAATCGGGCGCGAATGGTGGCTGGGTATTGCTGGGACTGGAAAAGCAAGAAGGATCCCAACGCCTTTGATGTCGTCCTTTTGGACCACGGTTTCGCCATGCAGTGGAACCTGGCACAGGATGGCGGTCTGTGGATCACGGCCGAGCGCTCCGTCGAACAGATTGGATGTATCCATACCTGCCAGGGGTTGGAGGTGGACTACATTGGCGTCATCGTGGGCCCCGATCTGATCGTTCGCAATGGCGAGATTGTCACGCAACCGGAGAAGCGATCGCGGCAGGACCAGTCCATTAAGGGTTACAAGAAGGCCTTGGCAATGGAGCCCGTGGAGGCACGCGCCAAGGCTGATGCAATTATCAAAAATACATACCGAACGCTGATGACCCGCGGCATGAAGGGCTGCTTCGTCTACTTCACGGACCCGGCAACGGCCGCTCATTTCCGAGCAAGAATTGCCTATCGTCGCCAGGAACCCCAAGCTCAGCCAGAGTTACGGATGGTGGCCGACAAACCAAAGGATCAGCCGTAGTCAATGCGCTACTGGTGGGTCAACCAGAACCAGACGTTCCGCCAGGAGATCGACGGCGGCTTGTCGCCGCCAATGCGACACCGCGCTTCGTTCGCGGTGAAACGCGCCCGCGAAAGTCCGACGGCATTTATCGCGCCGCTCGGCGCGGGGCGTCGACGTATATGCGCGAACGGGTCACAGCCGCGGCGGTTGCACTGCGAATGGCGGACCGAGCCGGTGAGCCTGCCACGCTGCGGCTGCGCGAAACACGGCGAGAACTCGAACGGGGATGGCTCGCCACCAGCGAAGCGCTCCGAAGCCAGGGACAGATCACGCTCGCCGAGCAGTCGCGGCGATTCGTCCGCACCCTGCCGCCGGCGAGGACGGAGCGGGAGTGGCTCATGGCGGGATTGGTTGAACAGGCCCGACGGGAGCGTGCACCCCGGGAGATGGAAATGACGCGGCGAAGTGCATCGGCCCGGGTTGCAGCAATGAGTTAGATCCGCAGCCATGTGACGTGACTGATGTAGGTGATCGCTAATTTAGGTTCACGGTTGAATCTAAAATAACGCTGGCGCTTGTTTTAGGTTCCTTGCTCGCGGTGATTCAATATTTTGTACGAATACCTTAGCCTGTGAGCTCAATCGAGAAACTCGCGTAGCCCATGCCCCCGAAGCCTCAACCCGTCGCCCTTCGTATCGAGCTGCTCGACATTGCCCCCCTGATTTGGCGCCGCGTGCTGGTGCCCAATCAATGGACACTGACCAGCCTGCATAACTACCTGCAGTGGGTCATGGGGTGGATGGACACGCATGCGCACGAATTTCACGCTGGTGCTGGCGTAGTGGCGCCTGACTGGTGGATTCACGAAGTGGGTATGGATTCGGACACCGCGAACTACAGGGACGAGCGTCGAGTCTCGGTGGCGGCCGTCGCCGCCGAGCTCGGCGTCGGTGGCGAGATTGAATACCGTTACGATATGGGCGACGGCTGGCGGCACCGGATCGTCTTCGAGTCGGCGCTGCCGAAATGGTCGAGCAGTGAGCTGCCGCTACCGACGTGCCTGGCGGGCGAGAACGCCAGCCCGCCCGAGGATGTGGGCGGCCCGCATGGCTACGCGCTGTTCCTGGAAATCATTGCCGACCGTGACCACGAGCAACACGAAGACATGATCCGCTGGATCGGCGGGGTATTCGATCCGAAAGGATTCGACCTGAACCGACTCAACCGCGACTGGAAGGCTGCAAGGGCTCGCCGCTCCAGGGGGTAGTCCATTGGACATTTGCAGGGTCATATGCTATATGCATACAGCATATGGACAGGCGTGCCCCCAAAAGTGACCCCGTCGCGCTGCGCCGCGGTGCTGCACGGCAATGGGTGTTGAAACCGCAGGACATCGCGGTCGCGCTCAAACTGGTCGTCCTCGGGCCGGAACGACTGGCCTATTCCGCCTTGGGCAAGGCCATGCATCTCTCGCAATTCGAAGCGCACGCCGCCGTTCAGCGCCTGATTGCTGCAAAGCTGGCGGTGTCGATTGACGGCGCAATTCGACCGGTTGCGGCAGCGCTGCGGCGCTTCCTGATAAACGGTGCTCCGTACGCCTACCCGCCCATCCGCGGAGAGGTGGTCATCGGAACGCCCACCGCTTATGCGGTACAGCCCCTGAAAGACAAGTTCGGCACCACTTCGGACCTACCGCCTGTTTGGCCGGATCCAAACGGCAGTGTACGAGGCCAGACACTTGTGCCGCTCTACCCTGGCTTGCCAACGGCAGCTAAAGAGGACAGCCAATTGTATGAATTGGTAGCGCTGTTCGACGCTCTACGAGTTGGCCAGGCACGTGAACGCGAGATGGCAGGAAAGATGCTCGAGGCGCGAATCAAGTGAACGCGAATGTGGGGCCTCACCCGAATACGGAATTGCTCGACACGATGGTCGGGTTACTTGGGGACCTTGCTGCTGACCTTGTTTTCGTTGGTGGTTGCGCCACCGAATTGCTCGTAACCGTGGCTCGTGCTCAATCAGTGCGTGTGACCACGGACGTGGACGTCGTTGCCGAAGCCACAACAATCCGCGAATACCATATCCTCGAAGCCCGGCTGCGCGAAAAGGGGTTCGCTCCCGACCCGGACGTCATCTGCCGCTGGAATATCGCGGGCATGCAGCTCGACCTCCTGCCTTCAGGCGCGGACGTCCTGAGCTTTCACAACCGCTGGTATCCACAGGCCGTCCAAACCGCAGTGCCTCGTCAATTGCCAAGTGGCCGCACGATTCGGGTCCTCACCAGCCCATTGTTTCTCGCCACGAAAATGGAGGCGTTCCTGGACCGCGGGCAAGGTGATTTTCTCGCAAGTCACGATCTGGAGGACATCATTACGGTCGTGGACGGACGCCCAGAACTCACCGATGAGTTGGTGGCCGCGAGCCCCGAAATCCGTGAGTACTTGCGGAGCCGATTTGCCGATCTACTCTTACAGGACGCGTTTATCACCGCGTTGCCAGGTCACCTGCCGGGTGATGTCGCGAGTCAGGCCCGTCTGCCCAGCCTGCTCGCAACCATTAGGCGCCTCGCATCCGACGACTCCCCGAGCTCCGTGACAAAGCGGTAGCGACTGAATCGAACCAAAAAATCCGCCCGCACCGCATGCTAGACGTTGGCTCGAGTCCCCTTCTTCAAAATCGGTACAACCTTTACCTGCCCACGTTCCGCTTGAACGATGAGCACTGACCAGCGCTCGAGCGCCGCGCGCCTTTCGTTGAAGTAGTCATGGCGATCGTACGTCCCTTCCACGCCACGCAGCTTGTGACCAAGGCATCTTTCGGCTACTTCGCGGCGGATACCGAGCGCGGCCAGATGCGTGCGCGCTGTCCGGCGCAGATCGTGAAGGGTGAAGTGCCTTACACCATGCTTCACGCGTTGTAGGGCCACGTTGAGCGTGTCCACGCCGACGTGCGGCACTCTCTCGCGAGGGTCCCGGCGGCGCTTGGGGAAGACGTATTCGCTGCTCGCGGCCAGCTCTCGCAGGCGGCGGAGCCAGTCGAGCACTTCGGCCGCCAGAGGAATATCCAGACTCTCGCCCGTTTTGGTTCTGGCCGCCGGCAGGTGCCACACCGCTCCAGACGGCGAGAGTGCCTCGAGGTCGAACTCCTCCCAACGCGCGCCGAGCAATTCGCCCTTGCGCACGCAGAGCGCGAGCAGCAGCTTAATGGCCAGCAGATTGTCCTCGCCGAAGCTCGGTGTCTCGCGGATCTTCTCGAACAACTGCGCAAGCTCGTCACTGCTCAATGCGCGGCTGCGCGGCCGTTCGGTACCACCGGCGTCCAGGCGGGGCGAGAAATCGGCGGCGGGGTTGCTCAGTAGGAAACGACGCCGCACGCCAAACGCGAAGATCCGACGGGTGAACCGCAGGAGGTCGTTGGCGGCGGTGGGAGCGCGGCCCTTTATCTCATCGAGCATGCGAGCCACGTCGGCGGGCGTGATTTCGCTCGCTGGGAATCGACCGAGCTTCGGCAGCAGGTACTTGTCGAGATACCGGCGCGGCACGGCGGGGTGCTTGAGCCCGCGCGCCTGGACTTCGGCGCGATACCAGTCCTCGCAGAGCGACTTGAACGATTCCTTCTGCCGCTCCTCCGCCAGCGCCGCACGACGAACGGTCAGCGGGTCCTGCTGCTTGTCGAGCAGCACACGCGCCTGGCGTGCTTCGATGCGCGCCTGTGCAAGCGGCATGTCGGGATAGTTGCCGAGCGTGAGCCAATGCTGTCGGCCGGCGAAGTGGTAACGCAGGGTCCACGAGGCGCCGTCGCGCGTTTGCTTGCGAAGGTACAGCCCGTCGCCGTCGCTGAGGAGCACCGGCTCGCCGGATCGATGAGCCCGCTCTACCGCCAGTGCCGTGAGTTTCGCGCGTGCCATTTCGCCCCCCTGTTCTCGGTGATTCGTGGAGTGCCGCAGGCACTGCACGAACCACCTTGCTCATCGATTAGTAGCTACAGATTTAGCTACAACTCAGCTACCTGCCTAGCTACAAGTGTAGCCCAGAGGCAGTTGGGGGCTAGTGGACGTTTCTGGTCAAAACACCGAGAAACTCAGGGGCTTACGGCGACTTCTCTGGAGGTCTCTGGATGCCCCCGGAAGTCATTCGATGTTCTGCACCTGCTCGCGCATCTGCTCGATGAGCACCTTCATGTCGACCGCGGCGCGCGTGGTCTCGATGTCCTGGGACTTTGAGGACAGCGTGTTGGCCTCGCGGTTCAGCTCCTGCATCAGGAAGTCGAGCCGCCGCCCCGCCGGCTCCGCGACGCCGAAGGTCTTGCGGACCTCCGTCACGTGCCCGCGCAGCCGGTCGATTTCCTCGTCGACGTCCTGCCGCTGCGCGAGGATGGCGAGCTCCTGTTCCAGCCGGTCGTGGTCGAACTCGCTCGTCAATTGCGCAACGCGCTCGAGCAATTTCGTGCGCATGCGCGCATGGACCTCGGGTAGCCGCTCCGCGACCCGGGCCGCGAAGTCCACCAGGCCCGCGCACCGTATCTCGAGCGCCTCGCGCAGCCGTCCGCCTTCGCTGTCCCGAAAGCGGGTCAGCTCCGCCAGGGCATCCCGCAGCAGTTCGTGCGCCGCCGCGATCATGGGCGTGCTGTCGCGGGTGTCGTCGCGTACCACGCCCGGCCACTTCAGCAGATCCACGACGTCGATGCGGGCCGCGGCGCCCAGTTGCGCCGCAATCTGCCTCGCGCGCTCGGACAGCCCGGCCAGGAGTTCGGCGTCGACTTCGACCGAGGTCGAAGCGACCGCGGGACGAAAATGAAGTGAGCAATCGACCTTTCCGCGCCGCACCGCACCCGCGATGCTCTGGCGGAAATCCGCCTCGCTGATCCGGAATTCCTCCGGCAGGCGGCAGCCGATCTCCAGGAATCGATGGTTGACCGTCTTGACCTCCCACGCGAGCAGTCCCCACGGAAACTGGCGCTCGCGTCGAGCAAATCCGGTCATGCTACGAATCATAGGGGCCTTTGGCCAAAATCGGCCATAATCGGCGCGCAGTTTATCGGAAACAGCAAGGAGCTGTCATTGGAGATAGAGACGGCTGACGTCAGCCTCATCGGCCATCGGGAAGAGAACCAGGATCGCGTCGCGGTGGCGGCCGCCGATCAGGCGGTCCTTTTGGTCGTCGTCGACGGAATGGGCGGCCATGCGGAAGGCGCGCGAGCGGCCGAAACCGCGCTGGCGACGCTGCTCGAGGCCTTCTGGCAGACACCCCATCCGATTTTCGATCCGCTCGGATTCCTTCATCTGTCGGTGGGCCGGGCGCATGAGGAGGTGGTCAAGCTGGGGGTGGGACTCGGCGTCGAGGCGCGCCCCCGCGCGACCTGCGCCGTTTGCCTGGTGCAGGACTCGGCCGCCTATTGGGCGCACGTCGGGGACAGCCGGATCTATCAGCTGCGCCAATCGCAGATCGTCGAGCGCACGCGCGATCACAGCCACGTCGAGGTGCTGCTCCGGGAGGGGTTGATCACCGAGGCGGAAGTACAAGGTCATCCCATGCGAAATTATGTCGAATGCTGTCTCGGCGGCGACTCCGCCCTGCCGGAAATGACCATATCGACGCGCCGGCGGCTGAAGTCCGGCGATGTGCTGCTGTTGTGCACCGACGGGCTTTGGGCCAACCTCGAGGATCAGGATTTCGTGCGCTTTGCGCAATCCGCGGGCAGGCCCTTGCGGGAATCTCTCACGGAGCTCGGGACGCAAGCCGTGGCGGCTTCGGCGCCCTACAGCGACAACACCAGCGCCGCGGTGCTGCGTTGGAGGGCGGCATGAGCGTGCGGCCCAGCGGCAGGGCGCCCGACGAATTGCGTCCGCTGTCGTTCGTCCGCGGCTACACCAGCCACGCCGAGGGTTCCGTGCTCGTGGGTTTCGGCGCGACCCGGGTGCTCTGCACCGCGAGCGTCGAAGACGGCGTGCCGCCCTTTCTGCGCGGCGCCGGACAGGGCTGGGTCACGGCCGAATACGGCATGCTGCCGCGGGCCACGCACACGCGGTCGGCGCGCGAGGCGGCCCGCGGCAAGCAAACCGGCCGCACCCAGGAAATTCAGCGGCTGATCGGTCGCGCACTGCGTGCCGTGGTCGATCTGAAGGGTCTGGGCGAGCGCACCATCACGCTCGATTGCGACGTGCTGCAGGCGGACGGAGGAACGCGCACCGCGGCGATCACGGGCGGTTTTGTCGCGCTTGCCGATGCGGTGGACGCGCTCTTGAAGCGCCGCGCCCTCTCCGCGAATCCATTGCACGGGCAGGTGGCCGCGGTGTCGGTCGGCATCTACCGGGGAATCCCGGTGCTGGATCTGGACTATGCCGAAGATTCGAACGCGGAAACGGACATGAACGTGGTGATGAACAGCGGCGGCGCCTTCGTCGAGGTCCAGGGCACCGCCGAAGGACACGCGTTTCGCCGTCATGAGCTCGATCAATTGCTGGATCTCGCGACCCAAGGGATCGCGCGGCTGCACGCCGCGCAGCAGAGTGCGCGAGCGGCCTAAGCCGCTGGTCATCGCGACCGGCAATCCCGGCAAACTGCGGGAGTTCCGCCAGTTGCTGGCCGACCTGCCCTTCGACATCGTCGGACTCGGGGAACTCGGGCTGACGGGTCCGCCGGAGACGGGGGCGAGCTTTCTCGAGAATGCGCTGCTCAAGGCCCGCCACGCCTCGCAGGCGACGGGCGGTGCGGCGATTGCGGATGATTCGGGGCTGGAGGTGGACGCCCTCGGCGGCGCCCCCGGGGTTTACTCGGCGCGCTATGCGGGCGCCGGCGCCACGGATGCGGCGAACAATGCGAAACTTCTCGAAGCGCTCGAGCGGATTCCCGCGGATGCGCGAAGCGCGCGCTACCGCTGCGTCCTTGCCTACGTGGACGAGGAGTCCGGGTCCGAAGCGCTGATCGCGGAAGGTGTTTGGGAGGGACGGATCCTCGACTCCCCGCGCGGATCCGGCGGCTTCGGCTACGACCCGTATTTTTGGGTGCCCGAATTGAACCGCACCGCTGGCGAGCTCGAACCCGCCGACAAGAATCGATTGAGCCACCGCGGTGCGGCCCTGTCGAAATTGCGCGGTCTGCTCGAGCGGGAATCCCGATGAAAGGCGCGGACGCGGCCGGCGCGCCCCCGACCGGGTCCGGGCTCGCCCTGTACGTCCACATGCCGTGGTGCGTGCGCAAATGCCCCTACTGCGACTTCAATTCGCATCAGCTGAAGTCGGCGCGCCCCGACGGCGCCTACATCGATGCGCTCATCGGCGATTTCAACGCGGAATTGCCGTTCATCGAAGGCCGCCGCATCGACACCGTGTTCTTCGGCGGCGGAACGCCCAGCCTGTTCCGACCCGAGGACTATGCGCGCCTGCTCGATGCCGTCCGGCAGCGCGTCGAGATCGCGAGCGATGCCGAGATCACCCTGGAGGCCAATCCCGGAACCATCGAGCGCGGCCGCTTCGCGGGCTATCGCGATGCGGGGATCAACCGCGTGTCCCTGGGTGCGCAGACGTTCTCGCCGCGCGCGCTCGAGCGGTTGGGGCGGATACATACCCCGGAAGATACGCTGCGCGCGGTCGAGGAGCTGCGCGAAGCGGGCATCCGCAACTTCAACCTGGACCTGATGTATGCGCTGCCGGAGCAAACCATCGAGGAGGCGGTCGCGGACGTGCGCCAGGCCTGCGCCTTGGAGCCCACGCACCTCTCCTACTACCAACTCACGCTCGAGGCCGGCACCGTCTTCTACTCGCAGCCGCCGCCGTTGCCCGACGGCGAGGCGGCCTGGCGCATGCAATCGGAAGGTCAAACGATGCTTGCGGCGGCGGGCTACGCCCAATATGAAGTGTCGGCGTACGCGCGCGCCGGTTTCCAGTGCAGGCACAATCTCAACTACTGGCTGTTCGGCGATTACCTCGGCCTGGGCGCCGGGGCCCACGGCAAATTGACTCTGGCGCTTCCCGAGCGGGTATTGCGGACCGCGAAACCCAAGCAGCCGCGCGAGTTCCAGGCGGGCGCCGGGGCGGCCGAACCTGCCGGCGAGCGGCGCTACATTGCGCCCTCGGATCTCCCGTTCGAGTTCATGCTGGGGGCATTGCGCCTCAATGAGGGGTTTTCCAACCAGTGCTTCGAGTCCCGGACGGGATTGCCGGCGGCGGCCTTCCATAGGGTCATGGAGGAATCCGGGCGTCGGGGCTTGGTGGAACGCACCGCTGCAGGGTGGATGCCGACGTCGGTGGGCAGGTCATTCCTAAACGATCTTCAAGCAGCCTTCCTCCCTTAAGCTTATGCACACATGTCATGACTTCCCCGCCAAAAGGGTACCTACAGCACATAGCGCCTGCACTAGGTCAGATGAGCGGCATAACCTTTTGAAATAATTATATAAAATGACCTGTCTATTTTTTGACCAAGTTAACAATTACGAGAATTTCTGCAGATCGAGATGGGCGCGGAGGCCGTCGTCCACAGACTTATCCACAGATATTGTGGACAAGATTGCATTTATCTGACATCCAATGACTTAAAAGCGCCGACTTGTGGAAGATCTGCCAAGAGAGTATTCTACTCGGCCCGTTTTTGTGGATTGAAAGACCGCAATCTCGAGGGCATCTGGGCGTGGCGATCATCGGCCTCTCGACGAGATTCGAAGGTCATGTCGATTCTGCCCGAACGACACACACGCGAGGCTCCGATGAAATCCGGCATTCATCCCGAATACAAGGACATTACCGTCACCTGCACCTGCGGAAACACGTTTCCGACGCGCTCGACCATCGGGCACGACCTGCAGGTCGAAGTCTGTTCCAGCTGTCATCCGTTCTACACGGGCAAGCAGAAAATCCTGGACACCGGCGGGCGCGTGGACAAATTCCGCAAGAAGTACGGGACCGCCGCCGCCAAGGCTTGATTGCCTCTCGGGCTCGATGTTTCCGGCCCGCGCGCCGTTGCCGATGCGCTCACGGTATTCGCCACGCGGAGCCTGATCTGCGCCCTTGATTCCCATGAGCCGGCGTGCAACGCTGGGGCGTTAAATATTGTTCAAACCTCCCGTCGGACGAGCGCATGAGCACGAAATACGAACTCAAGAACCTGGCATCGGGCAAGACGATTCAACTCGATTCCATGTCGGGCACCATCGGGCCCGACGTGGTCAACATATCCAGCCTGACGCGGGACATGAACGTATTCACGTTCGACCCGGGATTCATGTCGACGGCGAGCACCGAGAGCAAGATCACCTACATCGACGGCGACGCGGGCGTGCTCCTGTACCGCGGCTATCCGGTGGAGCAGCTCGCCGAGAAATCGTGCTTTCTCGAGGTCGCCTATTTGCTCATCAGCGGCAATCTCGCGACCAAGGCCGAGCTCGACGCGTTTCAAGAATCGATCATGCATCACACCATGATCAATGAACATCTGCTGCGGTTCTTCCAGGGATTTCATCACGACGCGCACCCGATGGCGATGGTGTCGGCGGTGGTCGCCTCGATGGCCGCCTTCTACCACGACTCCACCGACATCAACGACCCGCGTCACCGGGAGATTTTTTCGCACCGGATCATCGCGAAACTGCCCACCATTGCGGCGGCGGCCTTCAAGTACACGCTCGGCCAGCCGTTCGTCTATCCGCGCAACGACCTCCGGTACTGCTCGAACATGCTCAACATGTTCTTCGCCGTTCCCTGCGAGCCCTACGCGATCGATCCGGTCGCGGCCGAGGCGCTCGATCTGCTGTTCATCCTGCACGCCGACCACGAACAGAACGCGAGCACGTCGACCGTGCGCCTCGCCGGAAGCACGGGCACGAGCCCTTATGCCGCGATCTCGGCCGGCGTGTCCGCTCTTTGGGGTCCCGCGCACGGCGGCGCTAATGAAGCCGTGATCGACATGCTGGACGAAATCGGGTCCGCGTCCAACATTCCCCGCTTTCTGGCGCGCGTCAAGGACAAGACCGACAGCGTGCGCCTGATGGGTTTCGGCCATCGCGTGTACAAGAATTTCGACCCGCGCGCCAAGATCATCCGGGGCATGTGCTATCGGGTGCTGGAGAAGCTCGGGCGCACCGACCATCCCATGTTCGATCTGGCACTGAAGCTCGAGGAAATAGCGCTCAAGGACGACTACTTCGTGTCCCGCAAACTGTACCCGAACGTCGATTTCTATTCCGGAATCATCTACAGCGCGCTCGGCATTCCCCGCTCCATGTTCACGGTGATGTTTGCCATCGCGCGAACGGCCGGGTGGGTGGCTCATTGGCAGGAAATGGTGTCCGACCCGGGGATGCGAATCGGCCGACCGCGCCAGCTCTACACGGGACCCACGCAAAGGGATTACCTGACCATCGATAAGCGCTGAATAGTGCGCGCGCGGACCCAAGCTGCAGCGTCCGCCGTGGCGGCATGCGTCCTCGCCGCCGGCTCGTTCGGGCAGCCGCCCTCGCCGCCGGAATCCGGCGCCGCGCCCGTGCCGCCCGCCGCCGGGCCCGAAGGCAATCTGTGCCCCGAACCTGCGAGCCCGGTGGCCCTGGGGACGGCGCAATGGAACGGCTGGGGCGGCGATGTGGAGAACACGCGCTACCAGCCGGAACCCGCCATTCGCGCCACCGATGTGCCGAAGCTCGCATTGAAGTGGGCCTTTGGCTTTCGAGGCAGCGCCGTCGCAGGTCAGCCCACCGTGGTCGACGGCCGCGTCTTCGTCGCCGGCGCCACGGGACGGGTGTACTCGCTGGATGCCCGGACCGGCTGCACCTACTGGACCTTCGAGGCGGGTGCCGGCGTGCGTACCGCGATCTCGATCGGCGAATTCGCCCCGCCGAGGAGCGCTTCCGCGCCCGATGCGCCTCCTCCGACGCGCCGCAAGGGACACAAGAAATCCCGCAAGACGAAGCAACAGCCGACTCTGGCGCACCGCGACATCTTGAAGTCGCCGAGCGCAGCCCTGTTCGGCGACGACAGCGGCGCGGTTTACGCTCTCGACGCGCAAAAGGGCACTCTGCTCTGGAAGACGCAAGTCGATACGCATCCGCTGGCGCGGATCGTGGGGGCGCCGACGCTGTACCAGCACCGTCTGTACGTGGGGGTCTCCTCCAGCGAGCAGAGCGCCGCGCTCGACGTGCGGTATGCCTGCTGCACGTTTCGAGGCAGCGTCGCGGCTCTCGACATGATGACCGGACGCGTCCTGTGGAAGACGTTCGTCGTAGGCGACGAGCCGAAGCCGTTTCGCAACAGCATGGGCGCGCCGGCGATCGGACCCGCCGGCGGCGCCGTGTCGGCGGCGCCGACCATCGACGTCCAGCGTCACGTGCTTTACGTGGGAACCGGCGGCTCGTTGACCGAGATCAGACCGCCGATGACGGATGCCGTCGCTGCGCTCGACCTGAACGACGGCCAGGTGCGCTGGGTCAAGCAATTTGGCCGGCCGGACCAGCCCGGAGCCGCGGAATTCACCAGCGCGCCGATCCTGCGCACCCTCGCGGACGGCAAGCAGGTCGTCTTCGCGGCACAAAGGTCCGGAATCTTATATGCCCTCGATCCGGATCATGGCGGCGAAGTTCTTTGGCAGGCGAGGACGAGCGATGAATCGTCGCCGGCCGGCATCGAATGGGGCCCCGCGGCGGACCACCGCAGGATCTACGTGGCGCTGTCCGGCCTGGCGGCGGAACCGGACAACATCGGCGGTGGCTTGACGGCCATCGACATGAAGACCGGCGCGCGGCGCTGGCAAACACCCGCGCCGTCCCCGGTTTGCAGCTGGGGTCCGCAGTCCTGCGCGCATGCGGAACCGGAGGCGGTGACCGTGGTGCCGGGTGTGGCGTTCGTCGGGTTCGATGGACGGTCATTTGCGCGCCTATTCCACCATCGACGGCAAGGTCATGTGGGATTACGAGACCGCGAAGGATTTTCCCACGGTCAACGGCGTCCGGGCGAGCGGGGGCTCGTTGGATCAGGGGGGCGCCACCATCGTGAACGGCGTCCTGTACGTCAATTCGGGTTACGGCCAGCGAAACGGCCAGCCGGGCAATGTCCTGCTCGCGTTTTCAGTGAACGGCAAATAGGTCCCTCAGCACCACTCATGACACCCATCAAGCGATTTTCATTGCCCGCCCTTGTCCTCGCCGTCGCCGCGCTGGCCTCGGCCGCCTCCGGGGCGCCGCGCGATCCGGCCGAGACCGCGGCTTCCAGCGTCGAGAACTCGGTGGTCAAGGTCTTTTCCACCGTGCGCCATCCGGACCCCTTCAAGCCGTGGACCAAGCAGGCGCCCAGCGAGATCAGCGGATCCGGCGTCGTCATCGAGGGCAGGCGGATTCTCACGAATGCGCACGTCGTGCTGTACGCGAGCCAGGTGCAGGTCCAGGCGAGCGCGGCCGGCGACAAGGTGTCGGCCAACGTGGTGGCCGTCGCGCCGGGCATCGATCTGGCCGTCCTGCAGCTCGACGACGAGAGTTTCTTCGACACGCATCCCGCGCTGCCGCGCGCGAGCAAGCTGCCGCACATCAAGGACGCGGTCCTCGCCTACGGCTTTCCCACGGGCGGAAACTCGCTGTCCATCACCAAGGGCATCGTCTCGCGCATCGAGTACGTATCCTACAACTATCCCGTGTCGGGGCTGCGCATCCAGGTCGATGCCGCCATCAATCCCGGCAACAGCGGCGGCCCCGCCGTCGCCGGCGACAAGATGATCGGGCTCGCCTTCAGCAAGCTCTCGGGCGATACGCAGAACATCGGCTACATCATTCCCAACGAAGAGGTCGAGCTGTTCCTCAAGGACATCGCCGACGGCCATTACGACGGCAAGCCGGCGATGTACGACGATCTGCAGACGCTCGAGAACCCGGCGCTGCGCGAGTATTTGAAGCTCGACAAGTCCGTGCAGGGCATGGTGGTGCACCGCCCCTCGAGCACGGATCCGTCCTATCCGCTCAAGGAGTGGGACGTCGTGACCCATATCGCCAGAACGCCGATCGACAATCAGGGCATGGTCTCGGTCGACCAGGATCTCCGGGTGAGCTTCGGGTACCTGATCCAGCAGGTGGCGGCCGACGGCCGGCTGCCGCTGACCGTCGTTCGCGGCGGCAGGACCCTGAAGATCCAGCTGCCGGTGTCCGCCGACCACCCGACCCTGGTCG
Source organism: uncultured Gammaproteobacteria bacterium (assembly GCA_963707765.1). Lineage (GTDB taxonomy): Bacteria > Pseudomonadota > Gammaproteobacteria > Steroidobacterales > Steroidobacteraceae > Bog-1198. The sequence continues at coordinate 1,779,835 of CAVPQZ010000004.1, forward strand.
CGGATCTGCGCGGCAGCTACCCGTCCTACTTCATCTATGGGCCCCTGGTCTTCTCGCCGGCGACCTGGCAGTTCGTCGCGGGTCTCGAGACCAACGCCAATCTGATGAGGATGCTCGGTTTGGTGAAGAATCCCCTGGTGGCGCATGCCCTGGACGAACCCAGTGCCGATCTGTCGGAACTGGTGGTGGTCGCCTCGCCGTTCTTTCCGCACAAGATCGCCAACGGCTACTCCAATCCCGCCGGCTCGGTGGTGTACTCGGTGAACGGCACGCGCATCAAGAGCCTGAAGCATCTCGTTGAGGTTCTGCGGGATCTGAAGGATCCCTTCGTCACTTTCGAGTTCGACCAGAAGGGCGGCGAGGCGCTGGTGTTCTCGCGGGCCGCGATCATGAGCGCCACGGACGACATCCTGATGGACAACGGCGTGCGGGCTCAAGGGTCGCCGGACACCCTCGGCGTGTGGCAGGACAAGAACGCGAAGTGATGCCGCCCTAGAACCCTTCAGCGCCTGCCCAAGCGCGCTCGGCAGGGGCCGCCCGCTCCCCGTGAGAAAACCCCTCGCGCCGGTTGACGCGAGGGGGTCGCATTAGAACGAGGGGGTCATGTCAGAACTTGTAAGTCGCCGTCACCCCGACCGTGCGCGGCGCGTACCCGCGCCCGAAGTAGTTGTTGTCGAGGTCATGCGGCAGGCCGAAGACCTCCGCGGCGAAGTCGCGGGAGGCGAAGATCGGCCGATGGTAGTTGAGCGCGTTGGTTGCGAACAGCGACAGGTCCAAGCCGTTGAACCGCACGCCGGCGCGCGCGTTGAGGATGCGGATCGTGGGCAGGCCCGGCTGCGTGGGGTCGTAGTTCGGACTGTTGGCCGCGTCCTGGTACGGAATCAGCGAGTTCTGCGCGGTCGCGAACTGGTAGTCAAAGCGCACATACGGCTTCTTCTCGAATGCCGTCCACACGTATTCCAGGTTCGCGTCGATGTTCCACGGGGACGCCGGCAGGTGATCGCCGCTCGCGACCAGTTGGTCGGTGCCGCCGGGCAGGGTGACGTTGTTGTTGAACTTCGAGTCGGTGTAGGCCGCCGTGAGTCCGAGCGTCGTGCCCGCGTAAGGCTTCCAGTCGATCTCGAGGTCCCCGCCCTTGCCGGTCACCTGGCCCAGATTGTAATCGAACCCCAAGCCGCAGGAGAGGTACACGAACTGCTGGATATTCTTCCACTGGATGTAGTAGAGCGATCCGCTCACCGTCAGGTGGTGGTCGAACAGCGTGTTCTTGGAGCCGATTTCGTACTGCCACAGCGAATCCGACGAGAACGGCGCCGCGGCGGATTTCTGGTCGAGGCCCGTCGGCAGGCAGGTTGTGGGGAGCGTCGTATTGATGCCGCCGGGCCGGAAACCCTTCGAGGCGCTCGCGTAATAGAGACTCTCGGAATCCGGCGTGTAATTGAGCACGACGCGCGGCGTCACCGGTCTGCTCTCGCCCGAACTCGGTGTGTCGACATTGAGGCTGCCGAAGGCACCCTGCTCGATCTCCTGCACGACGCCGTTGTACTTGAGGTCGGAGTAGCGCAGGCCGGCCGTCAGTTTCAGATAGTCGGTCATTTTCCAGCTGAGTTCGCCGAAGATGGCCGTCTGCTCGTCGATCATGCTGAAGCGCGGCTGCAGGTAGACGTAATTGCCCGGAAGGCCGGCGCCGCCGATGGGGCTCACGACGTATTCGGTCGAGTCTTCGAGGGTATGGGTGTAGAAGACACCCACCGTCCACTGCAGCGGCGAGGTCGTATCGGCGGAACTCGCGCGTATTTCCTGGTTGAAGTTGTTCTGGTGGTCCGTGAAGATCGCCGAATTGACGCCGTTCACCGGCGGATATTCGTTGAGGAGGAACACCGTGTCGTACCACTGCGAGTAGTCCGAGATCGAATGCTGGTTGCGCGAGAAGTACGAGGTGTTCGAGACGATGTTCGCCCACGACGTGGCCCAATTGACCTTGACCGCCGCGACGTAGAACGGGTCGGTGCTCGGGTCGCGCTGCTTGTTGCCGTTGTAGTAGGTGTTGCTCGACGCGTCGGAGATGTTGAGCCAATAGGCGCCGGTGTCGTTGATGTGCAGCGATTGCACGTAGATCGAGGGATCGACGTCCAGGCCGTCGACCGGCTGCCATTTGAGCGCCGCGCGAAAGGTTTGCGTGTCGTGCCAGTTGGCGTTCTTTTCCGTAATGCCGGTCACCGTCGGAGTCCCTGGATAGGTGATGAACCCGCCGTTGAGCACCTCCGGCGGCGCCGTGTAGTTCACACGGTCCACCCAGCCGCCGTCCTCGCGGAACGAGGCGCTGACGCGGAAGCCGAGAACCCCGTCGATGATCGGGCCGCCGAACGCGGCGCCCGCCTCGTAGTTCTGGCCTCCGCCGTCGATTTGGCCGAACTCCGCACGCGCATAGCCCGAGTAGGTCGTCAAACTCGCGTCGGGCGTGATGAACCGAATGGTACCGCCCTCGGATCCGGCGCCGAAGAGCGTGCCCTGCGGGCCCTTCAGCACCTCGACGCGGTCGAGGTCGAACAGCGCCGGGTACGGGTTCACCGTGCCGAAGTTGAGGTGGCGGGTCTGGATCGGCGTGTCGTCAACGTAGATGCCGGTGGTCGATGCGCCCGCGGTCGAGTCGATGCCGCGAATCGAGATGTCGGAGTCCTCGTCGTTGTAGTTGCCGCTGCTGCTCATGCCGTTGCGCAGGAAGGTCACGCCGGGCGCGACGCGGGCCAGGTCGTCCACGCTTCGCAGCCCCTCCTGGTCGAGCTTTTCCTGCCCGAAGGCCTCGATGCTCATCGGCACGTCCATCAGCCTCTCGGAGCGGCGCTGCGCCGTGACCACGATCTCGCCGATGTCGCCGGCCGCTTCGGCCGCGGCCGCGGATTGCTGCGCCGCCGCCGTGGATTGCTGGGCCATCCCTGGTCCTGCTGAAAGAAGACCTGGGAACGACAATACTGCCGCCCAGCAAAACCGCTTAGTTGTAGAAAGCATCCCGCACCCCGATGGAAATTGAAGCCACTCCCCCCAAAATATCGCTGCGACGATGGCTGCCGGCTCTGGTGACCGCTGAATGCACACGCCCGCGTGTTCACTTTAATACGCGGGTTGCGCCACGTTCAAGAAATTTCATCCCCAGTTAAGGTCGTTGGGCCTCGGGCAGGTGCTCCCGGCGCAGCCTTAGGGGCCTTGGCCTGCCGTGGAATCCGCCGTCTCGCAGGGCCGCCGGCCTCAGCCCGAGGCGACCAATTCCGACACTTCCCGGAAGTCCGCCCGCTTCATCGGCCGTCCGTCGACCGGCGAGTAGGGCGACTGGCGAATGCCGTCGATGGGGAACACCGTCGCATCGACCGTGCGGCCGTCGGCGTCGAAGCGGAGCGCGGGATAGACCACGCTGCGTTCGGCGTCCATCTTGACCCGGCGCTCGTAGAACTCGTGGGGAATGCCGATTTCAATGAGTTTGAGCGCCACCGACTCCGAACGATCGGCAAACAAATGCAGGTTGATGTCGCTGTAGTCGGTCGCCGTGCCGGTGAGCACGGAGCCGACCAGCCGCGGCTGGAACTCCGCGAGCCGCCGCATCGTGTCGAGCGCGATGCGGCGCTGCTCCTTCAGCATGTGATCATGGGAATCGCGCCGGAACAGCCGCTGGTGCTCGCGCAGCGCGTCCTCGATTTCGACGTTCTTGGGCAGCACCGATACGTCGTTCACCCCGAGGCGGTCGGCGGCCTTGCGCTTGGCTTGCAGGAAGTCGCCGATGCCGTGCTCGGCCATGATGCGCGCCGCCTCCTGGGCCAGGGCGCGGCGGAGATCTTCGGCGCGATGGGAGAATTTCTTGGGCATGGTCCTGCTGGAGCGCTCCTAGAAGAGCGGCTTGTCGCCGTCCGTCATCGGGTTCTGGTTGTTGGGGCCCTCGTAGCTCTCCGCCTTGGGGAGGGTGCCCTCGATGAACTTTTCCATGATCCCGTTGGGATTGTCGGCACTGGCCAGCAGCCCTGAATCCGGCGAGATGCGCACGGTCACGATGCCGTCCGGCACCGGAGGCCCGTGCTTCCGGGCGTCCGCGAGCGCCTCGTGCATGAAGTACGTCCAGGTAGGCACTGATACGTGCCCGCCTTCCTCTCCCTCGCCGAGAGAGCGCTCCTGGTCGAACCCGGTCCAGACGGTGGCAACCAGATCGCCGTTGAATCCGTTGAACCAGGCGTCGCGCCAGTCGTTCGTGGTGCCGGTCTTGCCGGCGATGTCGTCGCGGGCGAGGGCCCGCGCGCGAGTGGCGGTGCCTCGCTTGATGACGTCGGCCATCATGTCCGCCAGCAGGTACGCGACCTGTGGCCGGATGATTTGGGGGGCGAGATTCTTCTCCGGAATCAGCATCTTGCCGTCGCTTTGACCCTCGTCCAGAAAAATCTTGGGTGCATTCGCGGCGGGCGCGGTTGGCGTGCTCGGCGGATCGGGCGTGCGGCCGCACTCGAAGCACGCCAGGGCGGGATCCGCCTGAACCAGGGTCCTGCCGGTCGCATCCTCGATCCGGTCGATGTAGTACGGGGTCACCTTGAATCCACCGTTGGCGAACGTGGCATAAGCGGTCGCCATCTGCAGCGGCGTCAGGGATGCCGTGCCGATCGCCATCGTGAGGTCGTGGGGCAGCTGCGATTTGTCGAACCCGAAGCGCTGCACGTAATCCCAGGTGTAATCCACCCCGATCTCGCGCATCAGGCGCACCGACACCAGGTTCATCGAGCGGACCAGCGCTTCGCGCAGACGCACCGGACCGGCGAACTTGTCGTGGCTGTCCTTGGGCCGCCATGCCTGTTCCATGCCGGCCTCGTCGATCACGATGGGGGCGTCGAGAACGACGCTGGCCGGCGTGTATCCCTTGTCGAAGGCGGCCGCATAGACGAAGGGCTTGAACCCCGAACCGGGTTGGCGCCGGGCCTGGGTGGCGCGGTTGAATTTGCTCTGGAAAAAGTCGAATCCGCCCACCAGCGCCACCACGGCTCCATCCTGGGGATCCTCGGCCACCAGCGCGCTCTGTGCCTCGGGCACCTGCACGAACTGCAGGTTTTCCGGGGTGTTGCCCACGGTGTAGATCACGTCGCCGCGGCTGAAGATCTCCGAGGCCTGGGCCGGCCAGCGGTCCATCTTCTCCTCGGGGAGTTCGCGCCGCGCCCACGAGAGCTTCTCCCAGGGCAGGGTGACCGGCCCGAGGTTCTTGACGTAAATCCGGGCGCTCTTGCCGTCGACGCTTTGCACGATGGCCGGCCGCAGGCCGCCGATGGCGGGATATTCCTCGAGCTCGAGGTCCAGGTTGGCTCCGGAGTCCGTCTTGTCCAGATCCACCTTGGCTGTGGCGCCTCGCCAGCCGTGGCGCCGGTCGTACTGCAGCAGTCCGGCGCGCAGCGCGATGGTCGCGGCGCTCTCCAGCCGGGAATCGATGGTCGTGTAGACGCGATATCCGGCCGTATAGACATTGTCGCCGTACTTGGCCACCATCTCGTTGCGCACCATCTCGGCGACGTAGGGGGCGTCCACCTCGATGGTCGGGCCATGCAGCCGCGACACCATCGGAGTGGCATTCGCCAGGTCGTACTCGGCCTGGGTGATATAGCCGAGTTCGCGCATGCGCCCGAGCACGTGGGTGCGGCGCACTCGGGCGGCCTCTGCGCTGGCCACCGGGTTGACCACCGACGGAGCGGTCGGAATTCCGGCCAGAGTCGCCATTTCTGCGATTGTGAGCTGGTCCAGGCTCTTGCCGAAGTACACCTCGGCGGCCGCAGCCACCCCATAGGCGCGCTGACCCAGGAAGATCTTGTTCACGTACAGCGAAAAGATCTCCTCCTTGGTGAATTCGGTCTCCATGAGCAGCGAGATGTAGACCTCGCTCATCTTGCGCTTCATGTCCCGCTTCGGAGTCAGGAACATGTCGCGCGACACCTGCATGGTGATGGTGCTCGCCCCCTGGCTGATGCGGCCGGCCCTGAAATTCGCCAGCGCGGCTCGCAAAATTCCTTGCCAATCAACGCCATGGTGCTGAAAGAAGCGGTCGTCCTCGGTCGCCAGAAAGGCCTGGATGAGCTTCTTGGGCAACTCGTCGTAGCGGACCGGAATGCGGCGCTGGTCGCCAATCGCAGCCATCAGGCGGCCATCTCGCGTGTAGATCCGCAAGGGCACCTGCAATTGCACGTTCCGCAGGCTGCCGACGTCCGGCAAAGCCGGCCGCAAATAGACGTAGGCGCACACGTTTGCGTAGGCAATCAGCGCAAACGATGCAACTAAGCCTAAACAAATGCGGGATATGAGAACTAGATAACGTTTGGCCACTTAAAACCGATCTAACTTGTCGCATCGGCGGATAGCTCTAGCATATTACCGCCGGTTACATGGGCATACTCATCGAAAGATGAGGACGCAAAGCCACCGGTCTAAGGGCTTCTTTAGCCTAGGACAGCGGGGCTGCCAGACCAAGTTTAGCCAATCATCCGCAGCCGCCTGCGGCATTTTGAGGTCTGAATTGATGACGTCGAGCGTCCTCCTTCGCTGCGTACCGTTCCTGGTTCGCACTTTTCCATACCGGGAGCCCCGGACGGTGATTACCGTGAGTAGCTTCACGTTCCATTTAACAGTTTCTTGCTAAGTTGGCCTGGCGTAGCTAATCTCACACGGCATTTTCGACCTCCAAGGTACTGAGCAAAAAGGGAAATATTTGTGTGGTCGTTTGGAAAAAGATATCGTCCGCTTTTGGGACTTGACATAACCACCTCGTCGGTGAAACTCATCGAGCTCACCATGTCGGGGGGGCAGTACCGGGTTGAGTCCTATGCGGCCGAGCCTACGCCGCATAACGCCATCAACGAGAAGGCCATTGTGGATGCGGAAGCCGTCGGCGAGGCAATACGGCGCGCGGTCAAGCGCTCCGGCGCGAAGAGCCGCCTTGCCGCGATCGCGATCAGCGGCGATGCCGCGATCACGAAAGTGATCCAGATGCCCAAGAATCTCGGGGAAAACGAGCTCGAGGGCCAGGTCGAAATGCAGGCGGACCAGTACATCCCCTTCCCGATGGAGGAAGTGAGCTACGACTTTCAGGTCGTGGGTCCCTCGGATAAAGATCCGGAGATGATGGATGTGCTGCTCGTCGCCACGCGGACCGAGAATGTCGAACAGCGGCAGGCCGCGGTGCAGGCCTCCGGCTTGACGGCGCAAATCGTCGACGTGGAAGCCTTCGCCCTCGAGAACGCCTGCGCCTTGATGCGGCACCAGATGCCCGACGGCGGCATGGACCGCACCATCGCGGTGGTCGACTTCGGCGCCAGCAGCACGACGTTCAGCGTCCTTCGGGACATGAAGGTCATCTACACGCGGGACTTCGCCTTCGGCGGGCAACAGCTCACGGAGGAGATCATGCGCACTTACGGATTGAGCATGGAGGAGGCGGGACGCGCCAAGAAGGAAGGCGGCCTGCCCAGCAACTACCAGCCCGAGGTGCTCGACCCGTTCATCGACGACATGACCCAGCAGGTGAGCCGCTCGCTGCAGTTCTACCTGGCGTCCGGCAGCGGCCGCTCGCAGCCGGATCAAATCCTGATCTGCGGAGGCTGCGCCAACATTCCGGGCGTCTCCGAAGTCATCTCGAGCCGGGTCGGCGTTTCCGCGGAGAAGGGCGACCCTCTCGGCAACATGAAAGTGTCCTCCAAAGCCAAGGCGCAAGCGGTGGGCCGCGACGCCACGGCACTACTAACAGCTTGCGGCCTGGCGCTGCGAAGCTTTGACTGAGAGCCGCCATGCCGCGTATTAATCTACTCCCGCATCGCGAACAGGAACGCAAGCGAAAGCGCCGGGAATTCGCCATCGCCGGCGGCGTGGCGGTGCTGGCGGCCGGCATCTTCGTGATCGGCGGCAAGCTCGTCTACACGAGCTGGACCGACGCGCAGATCGAGAAGAACAATCTCCTCAAGAAGGAGATCGTCAAGCTCGACGCCCAGATCGCCGACATCCAGGATCTCGAGAACCGCAAGCAGCGGCTGGTCGCACGCATGGAGATCATCGAGCGGCTGCAGCGCATGCGGCCCCAGATCGTCCATCTGTTCGACGAGTTCGTGAGGACCGTTCCCGAGGGCGTGTATCTCACGCAGATCAAGGAGAGCGGCCGGAAGATCGAGATCCACGGCATCGCCCAATCGAGCACCCGCGTGTCGACGTTCATGAGGAACATCGACGGGTCCATGTGGATGGACAACCCGCAGCTGCAGGTTGTCGAGGCCGCTCCGAACTCGCCCACCGGTGGTTCGAGCTTCACGCTGACCGCCGACAAGGTCGGGGTGAATCTCGAGGAGGGCGGTGAATCAACGGTCAAGAAGGTTGCCGCGAAATGAACCTAATCGAACAACTCCGCACTCTCGATCCGCGCGACCCCGGCCGCTGGCCGATCGCGGTGCGCGGCTTTTTCGTGGGAATCGTCTTCATCGCCTGCAGCGCCGTCGCCTGGTACATGTTCGTCTGGAACGACGACCGCCCCGTGCTGCAGAAGGCGGAAGCGGACGAGATGGACCTGCGCAGCCAGTTCGAGAACAAGCAGCAGCGGGCCGCCAATCTCGACGCCTACAAGGCGCAGCTCGGAGAAATGGAGCGCAGCTTCGGCGCTATGCTGCGGCAATTGCCCGGCAAGACCGAGGTGCCCAACCTGCTCGTCGACATTTCCCAGACCGGTCTCGCTGCGGGCCTGCAGGAGAAGCTGTTCCAGCCCGGCGCCGAGGTGTCGAAGGGTTTCTACGCCGAACTGCCGATCAAGATCCGGCTCGTCGGCACCTACCACGAGTTCGGCAATTTCGTGAGCGGGATCGCCGCCCTGCCGCGCATCGTGACCCTCGACGACATCCAGATCGGCCCGGCGAACGACAAGGCGGGGTACGACAATCTGGTCATGGACCTGACTGCCAAGACCTATCGATACATCGAGGATGAGGGCGCCGGCGCGCACGCGTCCGCGAAGAAGAAGCCAGGAGGCTCGACGTGAGAAGCAAAGTGGGCGCCCGCGTGGTCGGCATCGCCGTGCTCGCGGCCGTTGCGGCGGCAGGCTGCTCCAGCGGCCAGTCCGATCTGCAGAAGTGGATTGCGGAGACGAAGAAGAAGCCCGGCGGACGCGTTCAGGCGCTGCCGGAGGTGAAGCCTTACGAATCCTTCGTGTACGCCGCGAGCAACCTGCGCTCCCCGTTCACGCCGCAGGGGCCGAACGCGGCCGGCGCCAACGCGGGCCTGCGGCCGAGCGCGCGCCGCAACCGGGAGTTCCTCGAGGGCTTCCCCCTCGACACCCTCAGGATGGTGGGCACCTTCAAGGTCGGACCCCACTTCTACGGGCTCGTGCAGTCGAAGGACGGGCTCGTGCACAAGGTGCAGCCGGGAAACTACCTCGGCCAGAACGACGGCAAAGTGACCGATATTTCCAGCAGTAAAATTAGCCTACTCGAAATCATACCGGACGGTCTCGGGGGCTACATCGAGCGACCGGCCTCATTGACGTTGAATGATTGAGGCCTAAGGGAGAATAGAAGCATGATCAGATTCAAGACACGAACGGCGATGATCGGAGCGTTGCTGCTCGTCGCGTTTTCTGCGATCACCCGTATCGCGCAGGCCGCCGACCCGGTCAAGCTCGAGGCCATCGACGTTCAAACGCTGTCCGGACAGCAGGTTCAGCTCAAGCTGCACTTGAGCGGGCCGGCGCCCCAGCCGCTGCCGTTCACTATCGACAAGCCGGCGCGCATCGCCTTCGATCTGGCGAACACCACGCTCGCGCTGGCGTCGCGGCGCATCGATGTACGCTCCGGCGGCGTCGACACCGTGCTGGCGGCCGAGGCCAACGGCCGGACCCGCGTCGTGGTGAACGTCGATTCGTTGATGCCCTACACCACGAAGGTCGACGGCAACAACATCCTGATCACCCTGGGCAACCAGCCGGGCGATGCGGGCGTTCAGAGCGCCTCGACCCGGGCCGGCGCCGCTCCGGCCGCCGCGACTGAAAGGGCCATTCGCACCATCGATTTCCGGCGCGGATCCGACGGCACCGGCCGCGTGATCGTGCAATTGACCGATCCCCGTACGCCGGTGAACGTGCGCCAGGAAGGCAATCAGGTGGTCGTGGATTTCGCCGGCACCCTCATGCCGAAAAATCTCATGCGCCGCTACGACGTTCAGGATTTCGCGACGCCCGTGCAGACGGTGGATGCGATTCGGGTGGAGGGGAGCTCGCGCCTGGTGATCACCGCCCAGGGCGACTTCGAACAGCTCGCCTACCAGTCCGACAACCAGTACACCATCGAGGTCAAGCCCTCGCTGAAGCGCACCAGCGCGGAGGAGAAGAAGGAGTACACGGGCGAGCGGCTCACGTTGAACTTCCAGGACATCGACGTCCGTTCGGTGCTGCAGCTGCTTGCCGACACCAGCGGCCAGAACATCGTGGTCAGCGATTCGGTCACCGGCAACCTCACGCTGCGTCTGCAGAACGTGCCCTGGGATCAGGCTCTCGACATCGTGCTGCGGACCAAGGGGTTGGACAAGCGCCGTCAGGACAACGTCATCATCATCGGGCCCACCGAAGAACTGGCGAGCCGCGAAAAGGCGGAACTGGCCGCCCGCAAGGAAGTGCAGGAGCTGTCGCCGGTGCGGTCGGAGTTCCTGCAGGTCAACTACGCCAAGGTTTCCGATCTCGCCAAGCTCATCAAGCCGACCAATGCCAAGGACTCGATGCTCTCGCCGCGCGGCAGCATCTCCATCGACGACCGTACGAACACGCTGCTGGTGCAGGATACCCCCGATCGACTGACCGACATCCGCCGGCTGGTGCAGACCCTCGACGTGCCCGTCCGTCAGGTGCTGATCGAGGCGCGCATCGTCGTGGTCAGCGACACCTTCGAGCGGGATCTGGGCGCACAGCTCGGGATATCGACGACGGGGTCCGCCGGCGCCAATCTGTTCTCCGTGTCCGGCACGAGCGTAGCTTCCGACGGAATCGTCACCTCCTCGGCGACCGGCGCGACGCCCACGTCCGCGCTGTCGGGCCAGACGCTGGCCAACCGCTATCAGGTCAACCTGCCGGCCTCGAACACCAATGGCAGCATCGGCGTGTCGCTGCTGTCCGGCAGCCACTTGATCGATCTGCAGCTTTCGGCGGCGGAAAACGAAGGCAAGAGCGAAACCATATCGTCGCCGCGGGTCATCACGGCCAACCAGAAACAGGCGACCATCATGCAGGGCGTGGAGATTCCCTACCAGGAGTCGGCGTCGAGCGGCGCCACGACCACGCAGTTCAAGAACGCCGTTCTCTCGCTCAAGGTGACTCCGCTGATCACTCCCGACAACCGCGTGGTCATGGACATCGACGTGAGCGACGACACCGTGGGCGCGAACGTGCAGAGCGCGACCGGCGGCAGCGTGCCCTCGATCGATACCCGGGAGATCACCACGCAGGTGCTGGTCAGCGACGGCCAGACCGTGGTGCTCGGCGGCATTCTCGAGACCACGAAGTCGAGGACCGACACCAAGGTGCCCTGGATCGCCGATATTCCGGTGCTCGGAAATCTCTTCAAGAGCACCATCAACATCAACAACAAGACCGAGCTCTTGATCTTCATCACGCCGAAGATTCTGCGTGAAGGATCCAACCTTTATTAATCCACTGCCTTCATCAATTGTGAGCGCCGGCCGTTCGCCGCGCGAGGGATGTTGAGAAATGCGTAATTTATTGAGCATGGTGTGTGTGGCTGCTGTGTTGCTGACCGGCTGCGGCGGGAGCTCGAGTTCCATCTACAACGAGGGAGGCGGTGGCACCACCGGTACGGTCGCATCCTTGGCGGTTACTTCGAGTTCCCCGAGCATTGCCTCTGACGGGACCACGAGCGCAACCATCACCGCGACCGCGATGTCGGCTGAGAGTGCTCCCGTATCCGGAGCCACGGTCACGTTCGCCGCCTCCACGGGCACCATCACAACGGTCTCGGCGACGACCAATGCGAGCGGCGTGGCGACGGCCACCCTCACGGGGTCCGGAGTTGCCGCCGGCACGAACATAACGGTGACGGCCAAGACCGCAGGGGTCTCGGGCAACGTCGTGGTCGCGGTCGCCGACCTGACGCAAACCGTCACGCTCGCCACCAGCCTGCCCCAGATCCCCTCGGACGGATCGAAGATAGCCACGATAACCGCGGTCGTCCGCGGCGCGTCGAATAATTTCATAACGGGTGCCGTGGTGAATTTCGCGGCGACCGCGGGCGGCGGATTGACGGTTACGCAGGGCACCACCAATGCCAGCGGGACCGCGACCGCGACGTTGAGTGCCGTCGCCGACCCCAACAATCCCGTGATCTCGACGATCACCGTGACGGCCTCATCTGGGCCTTATTCCGCCGTGCCCTTGCCGGTCGCCGTCACCGGCACGACGCTGAGCGTCACCGGACCGCCCTCGCTGGTGATCGGCAGCACGGGATCCTATTTGGTGACGTTGGTCAACTCCAGCGGCACGGGGATTGCCAATGCCAACGTGACATTGGCATCCGCCGCCGGCAACACCTTGAGTGCAAAAACTGGGGTCACCAACTCACAAGGCCAGATACCGTTTACTGTCACGGCGACCAAATCCGGTAGCGACACTATCACGGTCAAAGTCACCGATGCCACCGGGAACAGCCGCGAGGCCAATCAGGCGATCACGGTCAGCTCGCAGAGCTTTGAATTCACCACGCCGGCGGCAGGGACCACCGTCAACGTGAAACTGAACGCCGTTCAAACCCTCACCGTGACGTTGTCGAACAACCTGGTGGGCGAGGCGGGTCAAACGGTCAACTTTGCCGCCACCCGCGGAACCCTGAGTGCCGGCAGCGCAGTCACCAACGCTGCGGGCCAGGCCACTGTGCAGATTTCCTCGACAGTCGCCGGACCATCGGTCGTGACTGCTTCCGTCGGCAGCCTTTCCGCACCCTTGAACATCGACTTTATTGCCACCACGCCGGCAACCGTCGACTTGCAAGCCAGCCCGGCGACAATTGCCACACAGGGACAGAGCGTCCTGACGGCGGTGGTTCGCGATGCCAACGATAATTTGGTGCAAGGCCAGACGGTGGACTTCGCCACCGTCGGCGACACCACGGGCGGAACGTTATCGGTGGCGTCCGCGCTCACCGACAGCCAGGGTGTCGCTCAAACCGTGTACACGGCAAGCACCACGCCCAGCGGCACCAGCGGCGTCGAAATCACCGCCACTGTGGCCGGTACCGGGATAGTCGGCACGACCAATATCACGGTGGGCGGTATTACCGTATTTCTGTCGATGGGTACGGGCAATCAAATATCGGAAAATGCCGACAAGACCCAGTTCCTCATTCCGTACACCATCGAGGCGCTGGATGCGGCCGGCAATCCGGTGTCCGGGGTATCGATCACTTTGAAGGTCTATGCCCTCGCTTACGGCAAGGGCTACTATTACCCTGGCACGACCGAATGGACACAGACGAACGCTACCGCCGGACTGCCCGACAATGCCCCCCTCTTTTGCCCGAACGAGGATGACACATCCGCTTACGCCCCTGCTCGTTTCAACGGGGTGCTGGACCCCGGCGAAGACGGATGTAAGCTCGTGGGCGGTGTACAGGTGGACAACGATACGGGACTGCCGGTGGTGAGCCCCTATTCCTGCAACGCCTACGGCAACGGCAACGGTCGTCTCGACCCCGGCGGCACCGCGGTCGCTGTGCCCGGCACCTTGGTGTCGGCCGCCGATGGCTCAGGAAACTTTAATGTGGTTTATCCGGAGGACCAAGCGCTGTGGGTGACCGTGCAGCTGGTCGCAACGGCCAGCGTTCAAGGTACGTCGAACACCGCCATCTCGACGTTCGAGCTCCCGATACTGGCGAGTTATCTGACTACCCTCACGAGTTCGCCGCCGGGGCAGATCAGTCCCTACGGCCAGGCCGGTGTTTGCACCGATCCGAATTGAGCGGCTGAACCAGCCGCTTGGGTGCGCCTGATGTGGGCGGTCGCAGGGAGGCGACCGCCGCGGCCCGCGCGCTCAACGCCCGGCCGATCGAATATGATCTGCGGCCACCATGTCCCCCAATCGAAGCGTGTTTCTCGTCGGCCCGATGGGGTCGGGCAAGACGGCCGTCGGCCGGCATGTGGCGCGGCTGCTGCATTATCGATTCTTCGACAGCGATTCCGACATCGAGGCCAAGACCGGCGTGGACATCGCCTATATCTTCGAGAAGGAGGGCGAAGCGGGCTTCCGGGCCCGCGAGAAGGAGTCCATCGAGCGTTTGACCCGGCTCGATGCCGTGGTCCTGGCGACGGGCGGAGGCGCCGTCATCGATCCCGACAACCGCCGCGTGCTCTCCGAGCGCGGGGTGGTGGTATACCTCGAAACCTCGGTCGATCAGCAGCTCGAACGCACGCGGCACACGCGGCATAGGCCCTTGCTCAACGACACCGACCCCGAACAGAAGCTCAAGGACCTCATGCAGCGCCGCGCGGCGCTGTATGCAGAAATCGCGGTCATCACGGTGTCGACGGACGGGCGCCGGGTGCAGTTGGTGGCCGAGGAGATCTGCCACGAGCTTCGCCGGGCGCACCCTCCTTAAGGTACGTATAATCGGCCGGCCGTGCATACACTCCAGGTAGACGTCGAACACTCGACATATCCCATCCTGATCGGTCCGGGCCTGTTGGGCCGCGCGGAGCCGCTGGAGGCCGCCATTCCCGGGGCCGACGTGCTGATCGTCACCAACGACACCGTGGCGGGGCCGTATCTGCCGGCGTTGCGTGCCGGCCTCGCCGGCCGCCGGATTGCCGAGTGCGTGCTGCCCGACGGGGAGCGGTTCAAGACCCTAAAGACCTTGGGAAGGGTGTTCGATGCGCTGGTCGAGGCGAAGCTCAACCGGGACGCGGCGGTGCTCGCCTTGGGCGGCGGCGTGGTGGGCGATATCGCCGGATTCGCCGCGGCTTGCTATCAGCGCGGTGTCTCCTACGTGCAGATACCCACCACGCTGCTGGCGCAGGTCGATTCCTCGGTCGGAGGCAAGACCGGCGTCAACCATCCGGGCGGCAAGAATCTCATCGGCGCGTTCTACCAGCCCCGGGCGGTCATTTCCGATACGGATACGCTGGCGACGCTGCCGGACCGGGAGCTCAACGCGGGTCTGGCGGAGGTGATCAAGTACGGGTGCATCCGGGACGCTGCGCTGTTCGAGTGGCTCGAGCGCAACGTCGAGAAGCTTCGGCGCCGCGAGCCGGCGGCGCTCGCCCACGCCATCGAGCGGTCCTGCGCCATCAAGGCGGAGGTCGTGGGCGCCGACGAACGCGAGCGCGACGTGCGGGCGATCTTGAATTTCGGCCACACCTTCGGACATGCGATCGAGACCGCCACGGAGTACCGCACCTATCTGCACGGCGAAGCGGTGGGCCTCGGCCTGTTGATGGCGACCGACCTGTCGCATCGCCTGGGGCGGGTGGACGCGGCGGTGAAGCAGCGCGTGGGCGATCTGGTGGCGCGGGCCGGGCTGCCGACCGCTGCGCCGCGCATCGGCGCCGCGCGCGCCCTCGATCTGATGCGGATGGACAAGAAGGTGCGGGCCGGGGCGGTGCGGTTGGTGCTGCTCGAGCGCCTGGGCCTGGCCGAGTTGACCGATGACGGCTCCGGGCCGGCGCTCGACGCCACCTTGCAGGAGTATTTCGCATGACCTCGCTGGCGCCGTACGCGGCTCACGACGGCCAATCCCGCGGCCGGCGCCATGCCGAGCCGCCGCCGGCCTATCGGTCCGAGTATCAGCGCGACCGCGACCGCATCGTTCATTCCAAGGCCTTCCGCCGTTTGGTGTACAAGACCCAGGTTTTCGTCAATCACGAAGGCGATCTCTACCGCACCCGGTTGACGCATTCGCTGGAGGTCGCCCAAATCGCGCGGACCATCGCCCGCGCGCTGCGGCTCAACGAGGTGCTGTCCGAGGCCATCTGCCTCGCCCACGACCTCGGACACACGCCCTTCGGCCACGCCGGCCAGGACGCGCTCAACGAACGCATGGCGGATTTCGGCGGCTTCGAGCACAACCTGCAGTCGCTGCGCGTCGTCGACGAGCTGGAGGAGCATTACGCGGAATTCAACGGGCTGAATCTGACCTTCGAGTGCCGGGAGGGCATCCTCAAGCACTGTTCGCACAACAACGCGGTCGTCTTGGGCGAATTGGGCGAGCGGTTCCTGCAGCGCCGGCAGCCCGGGCTCGAGGCGCAGCTCGCGAATTTCGCGGACGAGATCGCCTACAACAATCACGACGTGGACGACGGCATACGCGCCGGCCTGGTCACGGTCGACCAATTGCTCGGGGTGCCGCTGTTCGCCGGGTTTCACCGGGAGGTTGCGGCGAAGTACCCGGGGCTGGACGAGCGGCGCCTGGTGTTCGAGATTCTGCGCCGGATGATCAACGAGCTGGTGTCGGACCTGGTCGACTCCTCGGCGGCGCGCCTGCGCGATGCCGGCGTGCAGTCGATCGCCGACGTGAGGTTGCACTCCCGGCCGTTGATCGGATTCAGCGAAGGCACCGGGGAGCTCAACCGCGCCCTCAAATCGTTCCTGCGCGATCACGTCTACAAGCACTACAAGGTCAGGCGCATGACGGCCAAGGCCGGCCGTGTCATCATCGCGCTATTCGACGTGTTCTTCCACGACCCGGGCCTGATGCCCGATGAACACCGTGCGAGCAGCCTGCGCCTGGAGGCCGAGCGGGGACCGGCGGGGCGTGCGCGCGGCGTCGCGGATTACATCGCCGGGATGACCGACCGGTATGCCATTCTGGAGCACCGGCGGCTTTTCGACCCGAGCGAGCGAACATGACCCACCCTTTGCAGAACGATCTCTTGCTGCGCGCCCTGGCGCTCGAGCCTACGCCGCGCCGCCCGATGTGGATGATGCGGCAGGCAGGGCGGTATCTGCCCGAATACCTCGCCACCCGGGGACGGGCCGGCTCCTTCATGGCGATGTGCACCAATCCGGAGCTCGCCTGCGAGGTCACCCTCCAGCCCATCGAGCGCTTTCCATTGGATGCCGCGATCTTGTTTTCCGACATCCTGACGATCCCGCACGCCATGAATTTGGGATTGGAGTTCGAGTCGGGCGAGGGACCGAAGTTCGAGCGCCCGGTGCGCTCGGCTGCGGACATCGACAGGCTCGGCGTTCCGGACCCGGGGCGCGAGCTGCGTTATGTGATCGACGCCGTCGCGCTCACCCGGCGCGAGCTGCGCGGCCGTGTGCCGCTCATCGGCTTCGCGGGCAGCCCCTGGACGGTCGGCACCTACATGGTCGAGGGCGGCGGGAGCAAGTCCTTCGGGCGCATCAAGCGGATGATGTACGAGTCGCCGGCGCTGCTGCATCGGCTGCTGGACCTGTTGGCCCGATCCACCATTCTTTACCTCAACGCGCAGATAGCGGCGGGCGCTCAGGCCGTCATGCTCTTCGACACCTGGGGCGGGGTGCTGACTCCCGCGCAGTACCGCGAATTCTCCCTGCGCTACATGGAACAGGTGGTGGGTTCCCTGACCCGCGAGAGCGACGGCCGGCGGGTGCCGAACATCGTGTTCACCAAGGGCGGCGGCGCGTGGCTGGGACAGATCGCGGCGATCGGCTGCGACGCCGTGGGGGTGGACTGGACCACGGATCTCGCCGCGGCCCGGGCGGCCGTCGGCGGGCGCGTCGCCTTGCAGGGAAATCTGGACCCCTCGGCGCTGTTTGCCCCCCCCGACACGCTGCGTGCCGAGGCCGCGCGGGTATTGGACAGCTTCGGGCCGGGCCCGGGACACGTATTCAACCTCGGCCACGGCATCACGCCCGATGTCGATCCCGATCAGGTCGCGGTGCTCATCGACGCGGTGCGTGGTTATGCCGTGAAGTGAGGCTGGCTTCCGCGCTCAGCGGACCACGGTGTTCGGGGAGCCGGGCGCTTGCGCGCTGGAAGGCGAGCGCAACTCATCGCGCAGCGCCCGGCGCAGAATCTTGCCGACGTTGGTCTTGGGCAGATCGGCCCGGAAATACACGTGCTTCGGCACCTTGTAGCCGGTGAGTTCGGTGCGGCAATGCGCGATCAGCGCCCCGGCGGTGAGGGCGGGATCCTTCTTCACCACGAAAAGGGCCACCACCTCGCCGGAATCCGGGTCCGGCTGGCTCACGGCGGCGACCTCCAGGACGCCCGGATGTTCCGCGGCGACGCCCTCGACCTCGTTCGGGTAGACGTTGAAGCCGGAGACCAGGATCATGTCCTTCTTCCGGTCCTCGATGAACACGTAGCCCTGCTCGTCGATGCGGCCGATGTCGCCGGTTCGCAACCAGTCCCCGAACATCACCTGCCGGGTCTCGTCCGGCCGATTCCAATACTCGCGCATCACCTGCGGCCCGAACACGCAGATTTCGCCCGACGAGTTGACGGGCACCTCACGCCCCGTCTCGTCGCGAATCGAGATGTCCGTGGATGGAATGGGGAGCCCGATGCTGCCGTTGAAGTCCGTGCCGATGGGATTGGCGGTCGCGACCGGCGCGGTCTCGGTCAGTCCCCACCCTTGGGTGATGGGGCAGCCGGTGAGCTTCTTCCAGCGCTCGGCGACCACGGCCTGCAGCGCCATGCCGCCGGCGAAGGCCACCTTGAGCGACCGAAAGTCCACGGCCTCGAAGCCCGGCGTATGCAGCAGCCCGTTGTACAGCGTGTTGACGCCGCTGATGAAATTGAACTTGTGCTTCTTGAGTTCCGCCACGAATCCCGGCATGTCGCGTGGGTTGGTGATGAGCACGTTGCAGGCGCCGAACGGCAGGAAGCCGAGGCAATTCGATGTCAGGGCGAATATGTGGTACAGCGGCAGCGCGGTGATGACCACGCGGGCGCCGCCGCCTTTCATGGCCGGGAACATCCAGGAGGTGACCTGCAGCACGTTCGCCACCATGTTTCGATGGGTGAGCACCGCGGCCTTGGAGACTCCGGTCGTGCCGCCGGTGTACTGCAGGAAGGCGATGTCGCCGGGCTGGAGAGCGGGCCGCTCGAACTTGAGCCCGAGACCCGTCGCCAGCGCCCGCTTGAAGGGGATGGCGCCGGGGATGCGCCATGCCGGAACCTGTTTGCGGATGTGGCGAAGCGCGAAATTCACCAGCGTGCCGCGGGTCATTCCCAGCAGATCGCCGATCCTCGTCACCAGAACGCTCGTGAGCCCGGTGCGCGGCAGCACCTGCTGCAGCACATGCGCGAAGTTCTCGACGATGACGATGCACTTCGCGCCGGAGTCCTTGATCTGGTGTTCCAGCTCCCGGGGAGTGTAGAGAGGGTTGGTGTTGACGACCACCATCCCGGCGCGCAACACGCCGAATAGCGCAATCGGGTATTGCAGGATGTTGGGCATCATCAAGGCGACGCGGTCTCCCGGCGCGAGCCCGGACTTCTTCTGCAGCCAGGCCGCGAACGCCAGCGTGAGCGCGTCCAGCTGGGCGAACGTGAGCGTCGCGCCCATGTTGACGAACGCCGGCTTGTTGCCGTGGGTCGAGACGGCTTCCTCGAACAGGTCGCGCAGCGAGGCATACTCGCCCGGATCGATGTCGGTGGGAACACCCGACGGATAGTGCTGCAGCCAGGTACGCTCCAAGCTCGGGATCTCCTGTAGGATTTTGCCACCGTGTATAGCACCGCATCCCCGGTACCGGCAACGTTCTTCGCCGAACGGAGTAAGCTTGAGTATCGCGGGAAATCATCCGGGTGACGAACATGAAAATTTTTCGATGGGGACTCCTGGGGATGCTGGCCGGGCTCGCGGGCTGCGTGCACGGCTACGGCTGCCTGTTCGAGCAGCCCGTCAAGCACACATTGACGGGCCGGGTGCATTTCCGCCAATTCCCGGCCGCGGACGGCGTCGACAACGTGCCCATCCTGGTTCTCGACCGCACGGCCTATGTGTACGCGCCGGCGCATAGCTTCTCCTGCATGTCGGCCACCGACCTGCAGCTGGTGGGCGTGTCCGAGTTCCCGGAGAACGTCATCGAGAACTCTCCGGTGAGCGTGACGGGCACCATTTTCGAGTCGACCTCCGCGCACGAATACACGCGCTTCCTGATCAATGTCACGACGTTGCTGCCCCAGGGGAGGGGTCCTTAGACACCGCGCTTGAAATGCTTTGAGATCGGTTACAATCGATACCGGGATTGCATCGGACGATCAACCAGGGGGGAGCGTTTCGTGAAGAAGACCTTACTATCCGGAGTCCTCGCGGCACCGGTGATGATGTTTGCGATGACTCAGTGGGCGCATGCCGATTCCGCGCCGACCACGTGCAGCGATGGAACGACATCCACCGCCACGGGCAAGGGCGCCTGCAGCGGCCACGGCGGTGTGCAGAAGGCGGCCAAGGCGGCGGCACCGGCGGCGGCACCGGCAACCCCCGCGGCCGCACCGGCGGCAAAGCCAGCGATGGCACCGGCGGCAAAGCCAGCGATGGCACCGGCGGCAAAGCCAGCGATGGCACCGGCGGCGACGGGCGCGGCCCCGGCCGGCGCGACGGCCAAGTGCAAGGACGGGACCTATTCGAAGTCCAAGAGCCATTCCGGAGCCTGCTCCAAGCACGGCGGCGTCGACAGCTGGATGGACGCGAAGTAGCTTCCCGCCTTTTGGAATCTGGCGATGGTCCGGTGGACTCGGGCGATGGTCCGGCGGATCATCGCCTCATTTGGTCAACAACGGCTTCAGCGCGGACCACACCGTGGCGAGGAGCTTCGGCTGTCCCTGCTCGTTGGGATGCAGGCCATCCGATTGCATGAGGCCCGGATCGAGCGCGACGTCGGCCATTAGGAAGGGCACCAGGGGCACCCTTTTGGCGTGCGCCACTTCCTCGAAGACCTGAGAAAATTTTTCAGTGTATTCAGGGCCATAGTTGGGCGGTATGCGCATTCCCAGCAATAGGACCCGAGCCCCCGCGCGCTGTGTCTCATCCACCATGTCGCCGAGATTGGCGCGCATCTGCTCGATGGGTAAGGCTCGAAGGCCGTCGTTGGCGCCCAATTCGAGAATCACGAGCTTCGGCCGGTGCAGCTCGAGCGCCCGCGGCAGCCGCGCGAGGCCGCCCGCGGTGGTTTCGCCGCTGACGCTGGCGTTGACGACCTGGTAACCGTACCCTTCGCTCTTGAGCTTCTCCCGCAGCATCCCCACCCATCCCTGGTCGATGTGAGCGAGTCCGTAGCCGGCGCTGAGGCTGTCGCCGAATACGAGTATCGCGGGTGCATCGGCGTGGGCCCGGATTCCCGCAAAACTCAGGACGAGAACGATCAACAGTCGACTCACAGGCGCTCCCGATGCAAGATCAAGTGGTTCTCGAGGCCCGAAACGTTTCCAAGACGGTGTCCAGTCCCGAGGGGCCGCTCACCATTCTCGCCGATGTGAGCCTCCGTGTGCGAACCGGCGAGACGCTGGCCATCGTGGGCGCCTCGGGAGCCGGCAAGTCCACGTTGCTGGCGCTGCTGGCGGGGCTCGACTCTCCGAGCACCGGACAGGTCTGGATCGCGGGCACGGATCTGACCGGACTCGATGAGGACGGCCGCGCGCGGATCCGCGGGCGGCACGTCGGCTTCGTGTTTCAATCCTTTCACCTGATTCCGTCACTCACCGCCGTCGAAAACGTCATGCTGCCGCTCGAACTCGCGGGCCGTTCCGATGCCCGGCAGGTCGCGGGCGAGGCCCTCCGCCAGGTTGGGTTGACTCCGCGCGCGGCGCACTACCCGAAACAACTCTCCGGCGGCGAGCAGCAGCGAGTCGCCATCGCGCGCGCCTTCGTCACCCATCCGGCGCTGCTGTTCGCGGACGAGCCCACCGGCAATCTCGATACGGTGACCGGGCAGAAGATCACCGACCTTCTGTTCGAGCTCAACCGCAGCGTCGGCAGCACCTTGATCCTGGTGACGCACGACCGCGCGCTGGCGCGGCGCTGCGGCCGGCAGCTCGAGATCGAAGCCGGCCATGCGCTGGTCTGATCTCGCGCAGCTCGCCCGCTTCGCCTCGCGCAATGTCTGGCGCGACCTCAAGTCCGGGGAATTGTCCGTACTGCTGCTGGCGATGACGGTGGCCGTGCTCTCCCTCACGGCGGTCGGTTTTTTCACCGGCCGCATTGCGCAGGGCGTGCGCGCGCAGGCCGCCGAAGTGCTCGCCGCCGATCTTCGCCTGGAGTCCCCGCAGCCCATTCCCGCGGGATACTTCGCCGAAGCAGGACGGCTGGGTCTGAACACCGCCCGGCTGGTGGAGTTTCCCACGGCCATCTTCAACGGCGATACGAGCCAGCTCGCGGCGCTGAATGCCGTGACCTCCTCTTATCCACTGCGCGGCCACGTGCGCATCGCGGATGTTCCCTTCGGGCCGGCCCGCGTCACGAGCGGCATCCCTAAGCCCGGCCAGGTGTGGCTGGACGCGCGCATTCTTGCGCAACTCAAGCTCTCGCTGGGCGACGGGCTGCGCATCGGCGCAGCCGGGTTCAAGGTCACGCAGGTGCTCGATTACCGGCCCGATCAGGGCACGGGCTTCGTCAACCTGGCTCCCGCTGCGCTGATCAATGACGTAGACCTCGGGGCGACCCGGCTCATTCAACCTGGCAGCCGCGTGAGCTACGTTGCGCTGTTCGCCGGCGCGCCGGCGGCCGTCGAGGAGTTCCGCGACTACCTGAAAACCCACAAGGCGGCGGGCGAGCGCCTGCGGCAGATCGACGAGTCCAGCCGACAGCTGACGTCGGCCATCGACCGCGCCAGCCGCTTCTTGAACCTCGCCAGCCTCGCCTCGGTGCTGCTGGCCGCCGTGGCGGTCGCCATGGGCGCGCGGCGCTACGCGAAGCGCCACATCGACACCGTCGCCTTGATGAAGTGCATGGGGGCGTCGCAGAACTTCGTGCTGTCCATCTCCGTCATCGAGCTCGCCGCCTTGGCCGCCGGCTCCGTCGCGCTCGGCGCCTTGCTGGGCTTTCTTGCCCAATCCGGGCTCGCGTGGCTGCTTCGCGGCCTGATCAGGACCGAACTGCCGCCTGCCTCCCTCGCGCCGCTTCCCATCGCGCTGGTGACGGTTCTCGCCATGCTGATCGGCTTCGCGCTGCCGCCTTTGCTGCAGCTGAAGAATACGCCCCCGGCGCGGGTTCTCAGGAAGACCATCGCCGCACCGCCCCTGCGTCATGGTCTCACCTACGTGCTGGCGGTCGGCGCCCTGTTTGCGATTCTTTGGAGCCTGGTGCGCGACGCGCAACTGGTCGCGGACCTGTTCGCGGGAGTGCTCGGCGTCGGCGCGGCGCTGGCTGCTGCGGGCTACGGATTGGTGAGGCTCACCGGCCGGCTGCGCGGCGGCGTGGGCGTCGCATGGCGCTATGGCCTCGCGAACGTGTCGCGGCGGGGCGGCGGAAGCGTCGTGCAGATCGTCGCCTTCGGCTTGGGATTGATGCTCTTGCTCCTTCTCGCCGTGGTGCGCGGCGATCTCATCGCCGACTGGCGGCGCAGCCTGCCGAACGACCTACCCAACAATTTCCTGGTCAACATCCGGCCGGAAGAGCGCGGCTCGCTCAACGAGTTCCTGAAGTCGCACGGCCTCGGCCAGCCGCCGATGTATCCCATGGTGCGCGCGCGCATGACCGCGATCAACGGGACGCCGGCCGAGCAGGTCAAGCTGAAGGGGGACGGCGGCCGCAATTTTCTCGAGCGCGAGCAGAACTTGACCTGGGCCGCCTCCCTCATGGACGACAATCAACTCATCGCGGGGCGCTGGTGGACGGCCGCCGATGCCGGCAAGCCGCTGGTGTCCATCTCCTCCGAGTACCAGGAAACGCTGCACTTGAAACTGGGCGACCGGCTCACCTTCGACGTCGCGGGCGAAACCCTGGTGGCGACGGTGTCGAGCATCCGGAAGATTCGCTGGGACAGCTTTCGGCCGAATTTCTTCCTGGTGTTTCCCCCCGGGCTCCTGGACGGCGCGCAAGGGACCTACATGACCAGCATCTATCTGACGCAGGCACAGCGTCCGGCGCTTTCCGATCTCGTCAGGCAATTTCCCACCGTGTCGGTGTTCGACGTCGACGCCATCCTCAAGCAGATTCGCGACATCATGGACCGCGCCACGCTGGCGATTCAGTATGTGTTCGTGTTCACGCTGGTCGCCGGTGTCGCCGTGCTGCTGGCGGCGGTGCAGTCGACGCGCGACGAGCGGCGCTATGAGAGCGCGATGCTGCGCACGCTCGGCGCCAGCCGGGGCACGGTGCTGCAGGGAGTGGCTGCCGAATTCGCGGCGCTCGGATTCCTGTCGGGCACGCTCGCCGCGTTCGGCGCCACGGCGGTCGGCTGGGTCCTCGCGAGCCGCTTGTTCTCGCTGCAGTTCCAGCTCGATCCCTGGGTGTGGGTGCTCGGCCTCATCTCCGGCACGATCCTGGTGGGCGCCAGCGGAACCTTGGCCACGCGGCGCGTCGTCAACACGCCGCCCATCGTGACCCTGCGCGACGACTGACGATCGGGCCCCGTCCTCAACGAACGTCGAGCAGGAGCCATCCCTCCGAGGTCGGGCTGGCCGTGGATCGCGTGGGCAGCGCGTCGATCCGCGCGGCATAGATCCCGGCGGCGAGGCCGGTGGTGTTGAAGGTGATGCGCAGCTCGCCGTTCGAATCCTTCACCAGATTGTTCAGGATCAGTGCGCGACCCTGTTCCTTCTTGTCGACGATCAGCCGGTATTGGACGGCCTTGGAGAAACTCATGTCGATGTGCAGATCCACCAGCTGGGGGGCGCTGCGGCTCACCGAGATGCGCGCCTTGTCCAAGCCCTCGGCCCGGTCGGGAGACACCCGCAGATCCGAGTGGGTCGCCGGCGGTTCCAGGGATCCCTGTTGCAGCCGGGCCCGGGTGTCCTCGAGTTCGCCGCGCACCAGGGTGAATTTGCCGAACAGCGCCCAAAACGCGACCAGGCTCACCAACGTGACCGTGGCCAGCCCGATGAGGACGTAGGGCGTCTTCCACCAGGGGATTTTCGGTTCCGACAGATCGAGCGGCCGGCCGATGGCCTCGAGCAGCTGCAGGCTGGCCTGCGCACGTTCGGCCAGCTTGAGGCCTTCCAGATAGTCGGGATTGGCGCGGCACCAGTTCTCGAGATCGCGGGCGCCCTTGACCGGGAGCTTGCGCTCCAGATAGCGCTCGATGAGTTTGTGGTCCTCGATGAACTTGGCATCGAAGCGTGGCGAAGTGGGGCTCTGCGGGGCGTCCATGGTGGCATTCATTCGGGGGTTCCTCGAGAAGCTATCTTGCCGGGTCCGGCCCGCGCAATATGTGAAATAATCGTCAAAAGCAGCAGCGCGCAGCGGGAGAAAGTCATGTGCCCATCGAGTCTTGCGGCGGGGGTCTTCCGGGCATCATGGTGCGCCGCCCTCCTGGGCGGCTGCCTGGCGCGGGCGGCCGGCGATGAGACGGCGATCACGATTTACAGCTCGGCGGCCCCGGGCGCCGCTGCGCAGTTCTACCGGCCCGGCGGTGGCGGGGGGGTCGGCGCCGAAGGCGTGCCCGGCTTCGCCGTGGTGAGCCAGGACCGCAAGGTCTCGCTCGCCTCCGGTCGCACCCAATTGCGCATCACCGACGTGGCCGCGCAAATCGACCCGACCAGCGTGCAGTTCGCCTCGCTGAGCGATCCGGAAGACACCCGCGTGTTGGAGCAGAATTTTCAATTCGATCTGGTGAACACCCGCAAGCTCCTGTCGAAGTATGTCGACCGGACCGTCACGGCGCAGGTGACCCAGGGGACGCAGTCGGTCGATGTCAGCGGCACGCTGCTCTCGGCCGGCGATGATCTGGTGCTTCGCGGCAGCGACGGCCAGATCCACGCGCTTCGTCAATACTCGAACCTGCGCTTCGCCGAATTGCCGGGCGGGCTCATCACGCGGCCGACGCTGGTGTGGGACATCCAATCGCGCAAGGGCGGCGAGCAGAAGGTCCGGGTGAGCTACCAGACCGGCGGTGTGACCTGGTGGGCCGACTACAACCTGACGTTCACTCCGGGCGCGAACGCCAACTCGGGCTTCGTCGATGTGGGCGCGTGGGTGAGCATCATCAACGAGAGCGGCGCGAGCTACGACGATGCGCGGCTGAAGCTCATCGCCGGCGACGTCCGGCGCGTGCAGCCGCCGGCCGCGCCGCGCGCGCTCGCCATGAGCGCCGCGCGCAGGAGCACCGAAGGCGAGGAGGGCGGATTCGAGGAGAAGTCCTTCTTCGAGTACCACCTCTACACGCTTGGCCGCCGCGTGTCGCTGCCGGACAATTCCACCAAGCAGCTGGAGCTCATCGAGGCGGCCAAGCGCGTGCCCGCGCACAAGACCCTGGTGTATGTCGGTCAGGCCGGCGCCTATTACGGCGGCGGCCTCAACACCGATCGCAGCTACGGCCCCGCATCGAACGGCAAGGTCGACGTTTACCTCGAGTTCAGGAACGAGGAAAAATCCGGGCTGGGCATCCCGCTGCCGAAGGGCCTGATGCGGGTCTCGCAGATCGATCCCGCCGACCGGGGCCTCGAGTTCATCGGCGAGGACGTCATCGACCATACGCCCAAGAACGAGCGCGTGCTGGTCAAATTGGGATCATCGTTCGACGTGGTGGGCGAGCGCCGGCAGGTGGATTTCTCACTGGACTCGAAGGCGAAATGGATGGAGGAGGAGATCGAGATCAAGTTGCGCAACCACAAGACCGAGCCCGTCGACGTGCTGGTCAAGGAGACCTTGTTCCGCTGGACCAATTGGACCGTGAAGTCGAGCACCGCGACCTATGAGAAGGCGGATGCCCGGACCATTTACTTTCCGGTGACCGTGGCGGCGGACGGCGAGCAGTCGATCCGCTATCGGGTGCGCTACACCTGGTAGGCGGAGCCGGGCGGGCGGGACGCGATCAGTTCCCGCCCATGACGTTGGCAACCACGTCGCACACGGCCGAGATGGCCGCCGCGCGGGTGCTCGACTTGCGCCAGACGGCGCCCACGGTGCGCGACGGCGCGGGCTTGACGAACTGGCGTATCGTGAGACCGCGCTGCGACCCGAACGGCGACTCGACGGCCGTCGCGGGCAGAAGGGTGACGCCGAGGCCGGCGACCACCATCTGACGCAGGGTTTCGAGGCTCGTCGCGCGAAAATCCTCCGCCTCCCGAACGTCGACCCGGCTGCACACCTCCAGTGCCTGGTCGCGCAGGCAATGGCCGTCCTCCAGCAGGAGCAGCGTCTGGCCCTTGAGATCCGAGACTTTGATCGCGGCCTTCGCGGCCAGCGGATGACCGTTGGGCAGCGCCGCAGTGAAGGGTTCGGAGTAGAGCGACCGCGTCTCCAGGTCGTGGGAGACCGGCAGCGCCAGAATGCCGAGATCGATCTCGCCCTCGCGCAACAGCTTCAGGAGCGGTTCGGTCTGGTATTCGTAGAGCATCAGCCCGAGCTTCGGCAGCGCCTTGCGCAGCTTCAGCATGACCCGCGGCAGAAGGTAGGGCCCGATGGTCGGGATCAACGCCACCTTGAGCTTGCCGGCGAACGGATCGGTGTTGTTGCGGGCCAGCGCGATGATGGAATCGCCCTCGTCGAGCATGCGGCGCGCGCGCACGACGATCTGCTTCCCCACCTCGGTGAGCTGCACGTTCTTGGGCTGGCGCTCCACGAGCTTGACGCCGAGATAGTCCTCGAGCTTCTTCAGCTGCGCCGACAGGGTCGGCTGGCTGACGAAGGTGCGCTCCGCGGCCTTGCCGAAGTGCCCGGTGTCGGCGAGCGCCACCAAATACTTGAGATCCTTGAGGTTCATGGTTGCTCTGCTCTATGTCGATATACGTACTCTATCAAATATACAGTTACAATTCATTTCATCAATGACGATTTCCGGTAGCCGGCCGCGGACGCGCCCGGACCCGGACCGCTTCGGATTACAATCGGCGGCCTTGACCCGAGAGGCTTGCCATGTCGACCGCCGCCCCCAACCGAATGTCCGCAGGAGTCGTGGTGGTGAGCGTGCTCGATCACAAGCTCAGGTTTCTGCTGCTTCGGGCCTACCGCAACTGGGATTTCCCCAAGGGCATCGTGGAGGCGGGCGAATCGCCGATCGAAGCGGCGATACGCGAAGTGCGCGAGGAAACCACGCTCGACGATATTTCCTTCGATTGGGGCATGGCGTTCATCGAGACGGGTCCCTACAACAAGGGAAAGATCGCCCGGTACTACATCGCCCGCAGCAAGGCGACGCACATCGAACTGCCCGTCAACCCGTCCCTGGGCACGCCGGAGCACCACGAGGCGCGCTGGGTGGATTACACCCGGGCGCTGTCCATGGTGTCACCGCGGCTGCTGCCGGTGGTGCGCTGGGCCTACTCGGTCGTCAATCATGGCGCGTTGGGGCGCGTCCCCGGGGACCCGCAGCCTTGATCCGGCGCGAGCTCGAGGATTCCTGATCCGATTTGGATCACGTCCCCGCCCACCGCAATGCGCTGATCCGCGCCGATCTCGAGTATCAGCGAGGAAGGCCTTCCCACCATCTCGCCCTGAGAGATGTCGTAGCGCAGGGGTAAGGGCCGTTGCATTGCAATGCACCACCCGCCGAAATTGGCAGTCGCCGAACCCGTGGCGGGATCCTCGAGCAGGGTCCCGTCCTGGGGAAAGAAAAAGCGCGCGAGCGAGCGGCCGGCGCCTCCGGTGCCGGTGCCGGCGGCGAATACGTAGATCATTCCGGCGCCGCGCTCATTGCGAATTGCGGCGCAGGCCGCCAGCTGCGGCGACGCCCGCCGCACCGCATCCTCCGACGTGAGCGGCACGATCAACTGCTCGGTCCCGCACGAGACCCATAGAGGCCGTTGACCGATATCGTCGGCGGCGAGATTCAAGGCCCGGGCGAGGTCGGCGCAGGGCGCGAGTTCGCGCCAGGTGGGAGCGGGTGCCGTCAAGGTCCATCGATGGCCGCTGGCCGCCACGGGCACGATCCCGGCCTGCATTTCGAGGCGCAGTGAGTCTCCGCCGATCCCTAAGGCCCGGCAAACGTGCGCGGTGCCCAAGGTCGGGTGTCCCGCAAACGGCATTTCGAAGTTCGGTGTGAAGATGCGCACCCGCGCGTCGGCCTGGGACGACGGCAGGATGAACGTGGTCTCCGACAAATTGAACTGCCGGGCCAGGGCCTGCATGGTCCGGTCGTCCAAGCCGGCGCCGTTCTCGAATACGCACAAAGGATTTCCCGTGAGCGATTCCTCGTCGCGGGTGAACACGTTGACGATGCGAAAGGCGTAGATGCCCACACCGGCCAGTATAGGCGACCGCCCTCCGGCGGTCGCCCTTCTCTCCCGTCCTCGAATCTAGCTAAGGATCACGGCCGCACGATGACCGCCGGCGGCGGGACGACCACACCGACGCGCGGCCCGTAGTAGCCGCCCCAATAACCCCGGTGGTAGCCATAAGGTGCAACGACACATCCCGTCATGGCGGCCAACAGACCTATAGGAATCAATATCTTAAGTAGAGATTTCATGATGACCTCCGGGGAATTGTTGCCTCTCAAGAGGAACAACGCAGTCCCCTCCGCCGCGAGGACACCATGAACAAACCTTAAGGTCCGGCGGTTTATGTCACGCCAGCGTGTGGAACACCTTCTGCACGTCGTCGTCCTGCTCGAGCTTGTCGATCAAGGCCAGGACCTCCGCCGCGGCGGCCTCGGGAAGCTCGACCGGGACGGAACATATGTATTCGTGCTCTGCCGAGAGGGGGTTCTGGCCGCGCGCTTCCAGCGCCTCCTGTAGCTTGCCGAAGTCGTTGAAGGCGCAGCGTATGACCAGTTGGGGCTCGCCCTTCTCGCCCGTACTCTCGCCCATCTCCTCGAGTCCGTGGTCGATGAGATCGAGTTCGAGTTCATCCTGGTCCTTGACCGCGGCGGGGTCCAGGCGAAATACCCCCATCTTCTTGAACAGGAACGCCACGCTTCCCGTATTCCCCAGGTTCCCGCCGCCCTTGGCGAAGATGTTGCGCAGGCTTCCCACGGTGCGGGTCGGGTTGTCGGTCGCCGTTTCCACGAGCAGCGCCACTCCGTGCGGTGCGTAACCCTCGTAGAGTATCTCCTGATAATTGGCGGCTTCCTTGCCCGATGCGCGGCGAATCGCCGCCTCGGTCTTGTCCTTCGGCATATTCACGGCCCGGGCATTCTGCAGGACGCGGCGCAGCGTCGGATTGGATGCCGGATCGGGCCCGCCGGCGTGCACGGACATCGCAATGTCCTTCGCGATCCGGGTGAACTGCTTCGCCATCCGGTTCCAACGCGCGAACATCGCGTGTTTTCTGACTTCGAAAATGCGTCCCATGGGCGTGAATCCTCTGCGCCGTTGCGGCGCTCTTCCGGACGCGCATGGTAGCAATACCCGGTCAAACCGCTAGACTGGCGACCCTATGAAAGCAGCGTCTTCGAGCGAAGTCCCCGAGGTTGAAAGCTCCGGTGCGGGAAGTTTCCGCGATCTTGGCCTGTCGGAGCCGGTCCTCCGGGCGCTCGTCGACGTGGGGTACGAGGCCCCCTCGCCCATCCAGGCGGCCACGATTCCGGTGCTGCTGTCCGGCGCGGATATGCTGGGCCAGGCGCAGACCGGCACGGGCAAGACGGCCGCCTTTGCGCTGCCGGCGCTGTCGCGGATGGACTTGTCCAAGCACGAGCCGCAGATTCTCGTGCTCGTGCCCACCCGCGAGCTGGCGCTGCAGGTCGCCGAAGCCTTTCTGCGCTACGCCGCGCACATCAAGGGCTTTCATGTGCTGCCCATCTACGGCGGCCAGAGTTACCAACCGCAGCTGAACGCGCTGCGGCGCGGTGTCCACGTGGTCGTGGGCACGCCCGGCCGGGTCATCGATCACATGAACCGCGGCACCCTGAAGCTCGGCAGCCTCTCCCTCCTGGTCCTCGACGAGGCCGACGAGATGCTGCAGATGGGGTTCGTCGATGCGGTCGAGAGCATTCTCGAACAAACGCCGCCGCAGCGGCAGGTCGCCCTGTTCTCCGCCACCATGCCGGCGCCCATCCGCCGCATCGCGGCCAAGCACCTGCGTTCGCCGGTCGAGGTCACGATCAAGAGCAAGACCAGCACGGCCACCAATACCCGCCAGCGGTACTGGATGGTGAGCGGCATGCACAAGCTGGACGCGCTGACCCGGATTCTCGAGGCCGAGCCCTTCGACGGCATGCTGGTGTTCACCCGTACCAAGCAGTCGACCGTGGAACTCGCCGAGAAGCTCGAGGCGCGGGGCTTCTCGGCGGCGCCGCTCAACGGCGATATTCCGCAGGCCTTGCGCGAGCGTACGGTGGCCCGGCTGAAGGCGGGACAAATCGACATCGTGGTCGCGACCGACGTGGCCGCCCGCGGCCTGGACGTCGAACGCATCGGCCACGTCATCAATTACGACGTGCCCTACGATACCGAGTCCTACGTGCATCGCATCGGGCGGACGGGGCGCGCCGGCCGCAAGGGCGAGGCCATTCTGTTCATCGCGCCGCGCGAGCGCAACATGCTGCGCGCCATCGAACGAGCCACCCGTCAGGTGATCGAGCCGATGAACCTGCCGACGGTCGATGCGGTCAACGCGCTGCGCATCGCCAAATTCCGGCAGAAAGTCATCGAGACCGTGCCGCAGTCCCAAGCCAAGGCATTGCGCCCCGTGGTGGAATTGCTGGAGGCGGAGACCGGGCTGCCTCTCATCGATATTGCGGCCGCCCTCGCGAGCCTGGCGCAGGGCGCCACACCGCTGCTGCTCGGCGTTCCGGCGGAGCGCCCCTCCGCCGTGCAACCCGTACCGGGCGGCATGCCGCGCGCGCGGCGCGAACCGCCGGCCGCGAGTGAGGCCGTGGGGTACGAACCGGCGGTCGCGCAGGAACCGGCCGCCGCGCGCGAACAGCGGCCCCCACGCGGGCGGCCGGCGCCGCGTGAAGCGCAGCCGGACGAAGCGCCGCGGCGGGTTCGGCCCAAGACCGCCGGCAGCGGGATGGAGACCTACCGGATCGAAGTCGGGTCCACCCACGGCATCAAACCGAGCAACGTCGTCGGCGCGATTGCCAACGAGGCCGGCATCGAGGGCGTGCACATCGGACGCATCGACATCCGGGAGGATCACAGCTTCGTGGACTTGCCAGAGGGCATGCCGAAGCAGATATTCAAGATGCTGCAGAAGGTGCTGGTGGCGGGGCGGGAGCTGCGGATCAGCAAGGCGTCCGAGCGGGCACCCGGCGCGCGTCCGACCGGGCCGCGCCCGGCCGGACCGCTACCTGAGCGTAAAATGCTGAGCCGCCGCGGCGCGCCGGTCCGCGGCAAGAAGGGCTGAGTTCGTTGTCGACACGCGAGGAGGTAGTCATGGGTAAGGGGATGGAGCGCAAGAAGGAAGAGAAGAAGAAGCCGGCCAAGACGCTGGAGGAGAAGCGCGCGGCCAAGCGGGAGAAGAAGCAGTCCCGCGGGTAGGAGCCCGATCCGCTCAGGCCGGGCCGCCCCGATCGGGCTGCCGCGGCGGGGCCGCGGGAAGCCGGGCGGGCGTGGCCGACCTTCAGACCACGCGACCGCGCCGGCCGCCGCTGAGAAAATCCTGCACGTTGGCGGCGATCTCATCGAGGCACCGCTGCCGCGCCTCGCGCGCCGCCCAGGCGACGTGAGGGGTCAGCAGCAGATTGGGAATCTGCGGATCGAGCAGCGGGTCGCCATCCACGGGCGGCTCCTGCGGCAGCACGTCGATGCCGGCCCCCCCGAGCCGTCCGGCCTTCAGCGCCGCGGCGAGTGCGTGTCCGTCGATCAGGCCGCCGCGCGCCGTGTTGATGAGCAGCGCATCGGGCTTCATCAGCGCCAGCTGTTTCGCGCCGATCAGGCCGCGGGTGGCCGCCGTCAGGGGACAGTGCAGGGATACCACGTCCGACATCGCGAGCAGCGCGTCGAGGTCGACGCGGCCCGGCTCGTGCATGCCGCCCGGGCGGTTGGCGATGACGACCCGCATGCCGAACGCTTCCGCGCCTTTCGCCGCCGCCCGGCCGAGCTCTCCCCACCCGACGATGCCGAAGGTCCTGCCCTTGAGCTCGCGGGTGGGATGCGCGAGCACGGTGCGCTCCTCATCGCGGACCCAGGAACCGTCTGTCGCGAGGACGGCGTATTCGGTGAGGTGCTGCGTGAGGCCGAGGACCATCGCCCAGACCTGCTGCGTCACCGATTGGGTGCAATATCCGCGCACGTTGCAGACGCCGATCTTGAGCTCGGCCGCGGCGGCGAGATCGACGTTGTCGGTGCCCGTCGCCGCCAGAGCGATGAGCTTGAGGTCCTTCGCGCCGCGCAGCAGCTCGCGCGTCAGCAGGCACTTGTTCAAGATCACGATATCGGCGCCGGCCAGGCGCGGCCCGATGTCGGCAGCGCTCGTCATGCCGTGGCATTGCAGGCCCGGCATGACGCGGGTCAGGCTCGAGGTGTCCAGATCTCCGGCGGACACCGTGTCGTAATCCAGGAATACGGCTCTCACGGCGGGTTAGAATAGCCTAGTGAACAGCATTCGTGCCGTCAAAAGCCTGATCGCCGCCAATGTGGCGATGTTTGCGCTGCAGATCATCACCCACGACCGGCTGGACGACGTGCTGGCGCTCTGGCCGTTGGCCCGGATCGACGGCCAAGTGTATTTCCATGCGTGGCAGTTGGTCACCTATGCGTTCCTGCATAGTACGGGGAACTATTCGCACCTGCTGTTCAATATGCTGGGGCTGTGGATGTTCGGCGCCGAGATCGAGCGCACCGTCGGTTCGGCGCGGATGCTGGCCTGCTACTTCGCCTCGGTGCTGACGGCGGCGCTCGCGCAATTGACGGTTCCGGGCCTGCTCGGCGCGCCCCCCGAGCCCACCATCGGCGCCTCGGGCGGCGTGTTCGGCCTGCTGCTCGCCTATGCGCTGCTCTTCCCCCATCGCAAGGTGGTGCCCCTCATCCCGCCCATCCCCATGCCGGCGTGGCTGTTCGCGACCCTCTACGCGTGCTTGGAACTCTTCCTGGGCGTGACCGGGTCGTTGTCGGGTGTCGCGCACTTCGCGCACCTCGGGGGCATGATCGGCAGCTTTTTGGTCGTGCTGCAGTGGCGCCGGCGGCGCAGCGCGGGTTGAATGCGGCTCAATCGAGCGGGGTGGGCGACGACATGAACAAGGCTTCCGTAATGCGGGCTTGGGTGCTCACCGTGCTCGCCTGCCTCGCCCTGCCGGCGCATGCCGAGTGGGTGAGGCGCGTCACGGACGGGATCATGGGCACTCGGATCACCGTGGAGCTCTGGTCCGACGACAAGGACAAGGCGGAGCGGGCCATCGATGCGGTCCTCGATTCGATGCGCCACATCGACGAGACCATGAGCACCTACAAGCCGACCAGCGAGGTGTCGCAGGTGAACGCCAAGGCCGCGGACGGGCCGATGCACATCAGCAAGGAACTGTTCGACCTGCTGACCAAGGCGAACGAATACTCGGTGATCACGGACGGGGCCTTCGACATCACCTATGCGAGCGTCGGCTACATGTACGACTTCCGCAATCACGTGCGGCCCACCGAAGGGCAGATCGAGACGGCGTTGCCGGCCGTGAACTACCGGCACGTGCTGCTCGATCCGAAGAACCAGACCGTGCAATTCTCGCAGACGGGCGTGCGCATCGATCTCGGCGGCATCGCCAAGGGTTATTCGGTGGACTGCGGCATCGACGTGCTCAAGTCGCTCGGCTTCACCCGCGCCTTCGTGTCCGCCGGCGGCGACAGCCGCATCATCGGCGACCGGTTCGGCAAACCGTGGATCGTGGGAATCCGCGATCCCACCAAGGGCGAGGGCTCGGTCATCACGCGCGTTCCCCTGGTCGATGCGGCGATCTCCACATCCGGCGACTACGAGCGCTACTTCGAGGAGAACGGCGTGCGCTACCACCACATCATCGATCCGCACACCGGCCATTCGGCCAGCAAGGTACGCAGCGCCACGGTCATCGGCCCGAACGCCACGCGCACCGACGGCCTGTCGAAGACGGCGTTCGTTCTGGGCCCGGAAAAAGCGATGGAAATCTACAATCGACTCGACGACATCGACGCCATCATCGTGAAACTCGACGGCACGGTCGTTCATTCCAAGGGGATGGAACCCGCGCATTGACGGGGCCGACATGCGCGCCGTCGAGCAGAACCGCAGGAGTTCCGACCGCCCGATGCCCGTCATCGTGCTTGCCGTGCTCGCCTTCGTCCTGGCGCTTCGCTTGGCTCACCTGTCGACCGAACTTAAGAGCCCGCTCAGCTTTCAGCCGGGCCCGGACGAAGACTACTATCAGCGCTTCGGCGCGGCCGTGGCGGCCGGGCAGGGCGCGGACACGCCCGAGTTCATGTTCATGGACCCGGGCTACGGCTACCTGCTCGGCGCGGCGTTCAAGGTGGTCGGCGTCAATGCGGCCGCCATCTACCTGCTGCAGGCGCTGTTGGACACGGCGACGGCTTTCGGCATCATCGCCGCAGGCCGCCTTTTGGGGAGGCCGCGCGCGGGCCTCTTGGGCGCGCTGCTGTACGGCCTGACCTCGACGGCCATCATGTTCTGCGCCTCGCTCCTCAAGGAGACCTGCGTCGCCAGCTTCGTCATCTGGTGGGTGGTGGGCGCCCTGGCGCTGCTGCGCTCCGAGCGGCCGCTCGCCTGGCTCGGGTTCGGCGCCTTCTGCGGCATCGGCATTGCACTTCGTTCGACGCTGTTGTTGCTCGGCCTGGCGGCGCTGGCGCTGCCCGCCTTCAGGCGTTGGGCCGGCGGTACCGGGGCCGAGGGCGCGGGGGCTGCGATGCCGGGGTTGCGCTGGTATCGGAATTCCGCGCTCGTGGCCGCCGGAATGGCCGTGGCCCTCGCGCCGTGGTCGCTGCGCAATCACCACGCCGGCGGCTTCTCGCCGCTGCCGCACAACGGCGGCATCGTGCTGCACCAGATCTACAACGCCCAAAACCCACAAAGCGCCATCTGGATACCGTCATTCGTCAACTACTCGCATCCCAGCGAAATCTGGCGCGGCTACGCCGCCGAGGCGCAGCGGATTGCGGGACGGTCCTTGAGCCCGGCCGAGGTCGACCGCTATTGGAAGGAGCAGGCCCTGGACTTCATGTGGCGGCACCCGGGCACGGTTCTCGAGGACGTGATGCGCAAGAGCCTGCTCTTTCTGGCCGCCACCGAGGTGCCCAACAATCGTTCGTCGATGGAGGAACGCCTTTTCTCGCCCGTCCTGAAGGCGTTGCCGGTGTCCATGGCCTGGCTGCTGGCCATGGGTCTGGCGGGCTCCGTGTGGTTCGCCTTCCAGGACCGCCGCTGGCTCTTGGTGGCGGCGCCGATCGCCATTGCATGGCTCACCATGGCGGTGTTCTGGGCCGAGGATCGCTTCCGATTCCACGCCGCGCCGGCGCTCGCGCTGATGAGCGGTGTCTGGCTGGACGGCATGATCGGGGGGCTCGTCCGCCGCGGCTGGCAGGCACCGGCGGCCGGGCTGCTCGCCGCCGCGATCGCCGCCGCCTCGCTCTATCTTGGAACCCGATTTCCACCCCCGCCGGTGCGCTGGGACCACATCGTGTGGGGCTATATCAAGATGGGCAAGGCGGCGGAGGCGCGCGCCCTGGCGGAGCGCGTCTCGCGCGATCAGCCGGACAATGCGCCCATCGCCGAGGCGTTGGGGTATCTCGCCGCGGCGGAAGGCCGGTACGAGGATGCGGTGCGCGAGTATCGGCGCGCCGTCGACCTGCGCCCGCGGTCCTATCTCGCCCGCTACAACCTGGCCAAGGCGTACCTGGCGCTCGGACTCCGCGCGCAGGCGGCGGAGGAGGCCAAGGCCGCCGCGGGTCTCGACCCGTCCGATGAAATCCGCTCGCTCGAGATGCAGATCGAGGCGGCGCCGTGAGAAGGGGCGCCGGGGAGCCCGGCCCGGGCTCCTAGTCGCGGAAGTTGTTGAACTGCAGAGGCACGTCGAACTCTCCCTTGCGCAGCAGGGCGATCGCTTCCTGCAGGTCGTCGCGTTTCTTGCCCGTCACCCGCACCTTGTCGCCCTGAACCTGCGCCTGCACCTTGAGCTTCGAGTCCTTGAGCGACCGCGCCACCTTTCTTCCGGTATCGGCATCGATGCCGTGCCGGAGCACCACGTGCTGCTTCGCGACCGCCAGGTTCACGACCGGGTCCTTCACCTCGAGGCAGGCGACGTCGATGCCGCGCTTCGCAAGCCGCATCCTGAGAATCTCGAGCATCTGCTTCAGCTGGAATTCCGCCGGTGCGCTTAATGTCACGGTCGTCTCCTCGAGCTCGAACGAGGCGTCCGTGCCCTTGAAATCGAAGCGCTGCGTGAGTTCGCGCACCGCCTGGTCCACGGCATTGGTGAGTTCATGGGTGTCGATCTCGGAAACGACGTCGAATGAAGGCATGGCAGTGTTCGCCCCTTAAGGTTCTTCGAGCAGCCGGTCGAGGGTGCCCTTGAATTCGGCGGCGAACCGGGTGAAGTGCTCGCCGGTCGCGGGCCCGGAATACCCCGTGTGAATCCTGCGCACCCGGCCCTTCCGGTCGATGAATATCATGGTCGGAAAGGCGTACACCCGGTCGAGCATCGGCAGTTTCTTCGCGGCTTCATCCTTGTCGGAAACGCCGGCGATCAAGGTCGTGTACTCGATGCCGTAATGGCTTCTGAAGCGCTCGGTCGCCGCGGCCGCTCGATCGAAATCGCCGGAGTGTTCGAACATCAACGACACGATCTCGAGTCCCCGGGCCCGGTAGTCGCGGTAGATCGGAGCGAGGAATGCCGCCTCGTCGTGGCAGTTGGGGCACCAGCTGCCGGCCAGGGCGACGATCACCACCTTGTTTCGGAACCGCGGGTCCTTCGAGGTCACGACCTGGCCCGACAGATCGGGAAAGGCGAAGTCGAAAGTCGCGGCGCCGTCGCGCATGCGGGTGAGCGAATTGGCGTCCCGCAGCGCCGCGTGAGCGTCGCGCCTCGCGACGAAGCGTGCGTGATACGAATTACCCGACCAGAAATCGCCCGCGAGCGTACCGTGCGGCGCGATTTTCGCCCGGTACAGAAAGACGTGAGCGCCGTCGAAGGTCGACAGGAACAGCTCGTCCCCACGTACCTGTCCGCAGAGGAACCGGTGGTCGCCCGTGTCCGTCAGAACCGTGCCGCGGACCCGGTCGCGCAACTGCGAGAATTCCCCGACCGCGGACTCCGTGTTGCCATCGTCCTCGGTGAAGGTCACCGACCAGCGTCCCGACACGTCCGCGCCGGCCTGGGCCGGTCCGGGGAAGAAGCGGTAAGGCCGCCCGAGCTGCGCCTCGAACGGGATGTGCTGATCCTTGCCGCCCAGCTTCACGAGGACCAGCTCGCCCTGCAGCCGATCGCCCGAGGCGGCCGCCGTCAGTCGGTTCTCGTAGCCGGGCATGATGATCTCGACCTTCGGTCCCTCGATCCGCACGTCGTGAAGCGCCAGCCGCTCCTGGCCGTTGACCAGGTGTCCCACCCATCCCGCCGGCTCCTTCGCCAGCTCGAGCCCGAATGGCAGGTCCCCACCGGGGGATTGCAGAACCGCACGATAGCTGCCGGGCGTGACGCCCGGTCCCGCGCCGGGGGCTTTGGGGGGAGAGGCGCCGGCTGTGCGTGCGCCGCCGGCGACGGCCGCGAACAACGAAAATAACAGCCCCGCCGCCGCCCGGGGAGATGGCCGGGGATGCAGGTGGCGGGCGTCTCGGATCGTGGTCATGGGCGGCGCTCCTCGGGGCGCATCAACGATACCCGCGTGCCTGCAGGGTGAAAAGATTCGCGTAGCGGCCGTTGGCCGCCATCAACGATTCGTGGCTTCCGCGCTCGACGATGCGGCCCTCCTCGATGACCAGGATCTGGTCCGCCATCCGCACCGTCGAAAAGCGGTGCGAGATGACGATGGCGATGCGATGGCGGGTCAGTTCCCTGAAATGCTCGAACACTTCAGCCTCCGCCCCGGCATCGATGGCCGCCGTCGGCTCGTCGAGAACCAGGATGTCGGCCTCGTTGCGCATGAAGGCGCGCGCCAGGGCGATTTTCTGCCACTGCCCGCCCGACAGCTCGCGCCCCTCCTTGAACCACTTGCCGAGCTGCGTGCGGTAGCCCGACGGAAGCTGCTCCACGAACTCCGCCGCCAGCCCTTGCATCGCGGCGCTTCGCCAACGGGTCTCGTCGTCGAAGGCGCGAACGTCGCCGGCCCCGATATTTTCCCCTACCAGCATCTGATAGCGGGCAAAGTCCTGGAAAATCACGCCGATGCGCTGCCGCAGCGTGGTCTCGTCCCAGTCGTTGAGATCGAGGCCGTCCAACAGGATGCGTCCGCGGGTCGGCTGATAGAGACGGGTCAGCAGCTTGATGAGCGTGGTCTTGCCGGAACCGTTCTGTCCGACCAGCGCCAGGCTCTCGCCGGGACGCACGTGCAAATCGATGCCCGACAGGGCGGGCGTCGTGGCTCCCGGGTAGACGAACTCGACGCCTTCGAATCGGATGCCGTCGCCGGGAAGCGGGCCCTGCGTCGCGCGGCCGCTGCTGGGCGCGACCGGCTGCTCCAGGTATTCGAACAGGTTCGACAGATACAGGTTGTCCTCATAGAGTCCGCTGATCGCGGACAACGCCGCGCTGACGGCGGTCTGGCCCTGCCTGAACAACATCAGGTACATGGTCATTTGTCCCACCGTCATGGCGCCGAGAACGGTCTGCGCCGCGATCCAGGCGTAGCCGCCGTACAGGGCGCCGGTTCCGAGCAGTCCCAGGCCGAATCCCCAGGCGTCGCGCCGCAGGGTCAAGTCGCGGTCCTCGCGGTACAGGCGCGTGAAAATATCGCGATACCGGTCCAGCAGGCGCGGCCCCAGCTGGAACAGCTTGACCTCCTTGGCCGTATCCTCCCGCGCCAGCACCGATTCCAGATAGATCTGCATCCGGGATTCGGGGGCCCGCCAGCGAAACAGCCGGAACGCCTCGCCGGAGAATTTCGCCTCCGCGAGAAAGGCGGGGAGGCCGGCCAGCACCAGAAGTACCACCGCCCAGGGCGAGAAGCGCACCAGCAGGCTGCCGAAGGTGACGAGCGAGACGGCGTTTTGCAGCACGCTGAAGGTGCGCATGACCAGGCTCAACGGGCGGCTCGATGCTTCGCGGCGCGCTCGCGTCAATTTGTCGTAGAACTCCGAGTCCTCGAATTGAGTGAGGTCCAGCGTGAGCGCCTTCTCGAGGATCATCACGTTGACGCGCTGGCCGAGTTGCGCCCGAAGCAGGGATTGTGCGAGGGATATGCCGCGCTGGCCCAGCGAGGTGGCGGCCACGAGAAGCGCCTCGAGGCTCACGAACTTGACGACGTCGGCGAGCGCCGTCGCCCCGGTCCGGCGGTGCAGGTCGGCCGCGTGGATCACGGCGTCGACGATCAGCGAACCCACGAAGGCGATCCCGGCCGGCAATACGCCCGCGAGGAGCGTGAGCATGGCCAGCGAGATGCACAGGCTCTTGTTCGTCGACCAGACCAGTTCGAGGGCGCGCCCGCCGTAGGCGAAGATCTCCAAAAAGCCGCGTTTTGGGCTGCCGCGGTCCGCCGTTTCCGCGGCGATGTGAGGATGCGCGGCCACGCTGGGCTACCGGATCGAGCGCAGGCGGGGGACGAGCACCGCGGCGCCCGCCGCGGCCGAGGCGGGGCCGCCGATGGGGACCGCCCCACCCGCGGCCGCACCTCGATGGAGGGGATATCTGCCGGGCTTGCGGTCACGTGGATTGGTCAGATGCGCTCCTTGACTGCTGCGACCGGGGCGTCGCGCCGCGGCGTATAATGGGGACACTGCAGAAAATGGCGGAGTTGTCGTGAAATTCAAGGTCTTGCTCGATCGCTGGAAGAAGGACGAAGCGCCTCGGAGGACGGCGAAGGACTACGCGGTTCGCCTGACTCTGGACGACGCCGCCCGGCTGCAGGCGTTGGCGGTGCTGTACCCCGGCCAGACGCTGGAGGAGATCATCACCGACCTGCTCCATACCGCCCTGGACGAGGTTGCCGCCGCCATGCCCTATGAGCCGGGGCCCAAGATCATATCGCGGGACGAGCACGGTGACCCGGTTTACGAGGATGTGGGGCTGACGCCGCGATTCGTCGAGCTCGCCCGCGAGATCAAGAAGACGCTGGTCGCCAAGGGCGCGTGAATCCCCTTGGCGCTCGTGGCCGGGGTCCTCTTGACGCTGCGTGGCCGGGGCGGTAATACTCGGCTCATGTCGACCAGAACCATGGCACCGGGCTCCCGTTGGTGGCGCCATTCCCCCGAGGAGTGGGCGCTGGTCGCTTAGTTCAAGTTTTTCGATTCCAGCCAGAACCCATCTCCGCTCGCGGCGGGCATGGGTTTTTTTGTTGCCTCAATATTGGTCCGGACGTTCATGAAATCACCTTTCGACATCGCCGCCGACTTGGATACGCCGGTCTCAGCCTATCTGAAACTGGCGCCCTTCAAGCCGTGTTTCCTGCTCGAGAGCGTCGAGGGCGGCGAGCGCCTGGCGCGCTACTCGTTCATCGGCTTCGGCGATTGCCTGGAGGTGAAGCTGGATCGCGGCGGCCTCACCGTCGGCGGCGTGCATTCCCCCCGTCCCGGGTCGAAGGCCGAGTTCCTGAATGCGCTGCGCGCCGCGCTGGCACTGGCCCCGCAACCGCTGCCGGATATCCCGGGCGTGCCGCTCTCCGGCGGGCTGGTCGGCTATACGGCCTACGACGCCGTCCGCTATTTCGAGCGCGTGCCGGGCCGCAGTCTGGATCACACCGAAACCCCCCACGCTCATTATGTCGCGCCGCGCTCACTGCTGGTCTTCGATCACTTGACGCGCGGTGTCGCGTTGCTCCACGACGGCAGCGAGGCCGAGCGTCAGGGCCTGCGCCGCGAAATCATCCAGGCCTTGCGCGGCGGCATTCCGGCCATTCACCTGCCCCGGTCCGGCGCGGCGTATGGCGGCTCGAATTCGCCCGGTTTTTCCCCCGCGGTGCCCTCGCTCCCGCCGCAGGCGCATGCCGAGGCGGTGCGGCGCGCGCAGGAATACATCGCATCCGGCGATGTCTATCAACTCGTGCTCGCCTCGCGCTTCGAAGGCCGCCATAGCCTGCCTCCATTCGAGGTGTACCGGGCCCTGCGGATGTTGAATCCGTCGCCGTACATGTATTTCTGCGAGCTCGGCGACATCACCGTGGTGGGATCGTCGCCCGAGGCGTTGGTCAAAGCGCATGGCGGCCGGGCCGAATTGCGCCCGATCGCGGGATCGCGCCCGCGCGGCGCCGACCTCGCCCTGGATGCGGAATTGGAGGCCCAACTGCTCGCCGACCCGAAGGAAAACGCCGAGCACGTCATGCTCGTCGATCTCGCGCGCAACGATCTCGGCCGCGTCGCGACCGCCGGGTCGGTGCGGGTGGATCCCTTCCGCGTGATCGAGCGTTACAGCCACATCATGCACATCGTGAGCGGCGTAAACGGTACGCTGCGCCCCGGCCAGGATTCCTTCGACTTGTTCGCGGCCACGTTCCCGGCCGGCACCCTGGTGGGGGCGCCGAAGGTGCGCGCGATGCAGATCATCGATGAATTGGAGCCGGTCGGCCGGCAGCTGTACGGAGGCACGGTGGGTTATTTCGGCCGGCGCGGCGACATGGATCAAGCCATCACCATCCGCACGCTGGTGTTTCGGGGCGACGCGTACAGCTATCAGGCCGGCGGCGGTATCGTGGCCGACAGCTCTCCGGAGGCCGAGTACCAGGAAGTCATGGCGAAGAGCGCCGTGCTCCGGCGGGCGCTCGAGATCGCGGCGGAGGGGATATGACTCGTCCAAGATTGCTGCTGATCGACAATTACGACTCGTTCACCTACAACCTGGTTCAAGCCTTTCTGGTGCTGGGCGCCGAGGTGGACGTGCACCGCAACGACGTCCTTTCGGTCGAGCAGGCGCTCGAACTCGAGCCGACCCATCTGGTGATTTCTCCCGGCCCTGGCACTCCGCGCGATGCCGGGGTGTCGATGCGCATGATCGAGGCCTTTGCCGGGCGCGTTCCGATCCTGGGCGTGTGCCTGGGGCATCAGTCGCTGGTCGAAGTATTCGGCGGCAGGGTGGTGCGCGCCGGACGCTTGATGCACGGCAAGACCTCGCCGGTCGCCCACGATGCCAAGGGCGTGTTCGCCGGGATGCCGCAGGACTTCCAGGCGGGACGCTACCATTCCTTGATCGCCGATCCGGCGAGCGTTCCGCCGGTGCTCGAAGTGTCGGCGCGCACGGCGCAAGGCGAGATCATGGGAGTTCGGCACCGCTCCCTGCCCATCGAGGGAGTGCAGTTCCATCCGGAAAGCGTCCTGACGCCGGATGGCCCAATCCTGATGGGCAATTTTCTCAAGATCTAGGATCATGCAGAATCCACGGCAAATTCTCGACCATCTGGCCGCAGGGCGCGATCTGAGCGAAGCGCAGGCGGGCGCGCTCTTGGAGCGCCTGACGGCGCCGGATCTTCCTCCCGCCATGGCCGGGGCGCTGCTGGCGGCTCTGCGTTGCAAGGGCGTCACGGCCG
The DNA here is from genome assembly GCA_963707765.1 of uncultured Gammaproteobacteria bacterium. Taxonomy (GTDB): domain Bacteria; phylum Pseudomonadota; class Gammaproteobacteria; order Steroidobacterales; family Steroidobacteraceae; genus Bog-1198. The sequence continues at coordinate 1,823,424 of CAVPQZ010000004.1, forward strand.
CGGAAGTGCGCGGCTTTGCCGGAGCGATGCGCACTCTGGCGCGCCAGCCGGCCTTTCCCGGGGGAGCGATGCGATCGACATCGTCGGCACGGGCGGAGACGCTTCCGGGAGCCTCAATCTGTCCACGGGTGCAGCGCTGCTCACGGCGGCATGCGGCCTGCCGGTGATAAAGCACGGCAACCGGTCCATGTCGAGCCGCAGCGGCAGCGCCGATCTGATCGAACTGCTCGGGTTCGAGCTGCCGCTGGACGAGGCCCGCGCCGCGGAGTGCTTGGCGGCGACGGGCTTCACGTTCCTGTTCGCCCCGTTTTTCCATCCGGCGATGAAATCGGTGGCGCCGATCCGTGCGGCGCTCGGCGTGCGCACGGTGTTCAACATGCTGGGACCCTTGACCAATCCCGGCGCGCCTCGCTTCTATCTCATCGGCGCCTACGATGCCGCGGCGGCGGCATTGATCGCCGAGTCCCTTGCCGGAATGGACGCCGAGCGCGCCTGGGTGGTTCACGGTGCGGCCGGCTGGGACGAACCGACCCCCATCGGCCCCTTCCTGGCATTCGAGGTGCGGGGGGGCGGCATACGCAGGCTCGAAGTCGACCCGCGCGAATTGGGGCTCGCGTCCTGCGCCCCCGGCGATCTCGCGGGCGGCGAGGCGGCGGCGAACCTGATCGCCCTGCGGGATGTTTTCGAGGGCCGTGAGCGCGGCGCCCATCGCACGGCGCTGCTGCTGCAGAGCGGGCTTGCCCTGCACATCGCCGGCCGCGCAGCGACCATCGAAGAGGGCATCGAAACGGCCGCATCGGGTCTGGACAGCGGCCGCGCGCAACGATGGCTGCGGCAGCTGGAGGAATTCGCCGCGGGGACGCGCACATGAGTGGATTCCTGGATGAGATGGCCAGATCCAGCGAGGCGCGGGTCCTCGAGGCGAAGCGGCGGGAGTCGCTTGCGGACCTCGAGGCGCGCGCCGCGCGCACGCCGGCCGCGGCGCGGCTCCGCCTGTCGCCCGGTTTCGACGTCATCGCCGAACTCAAGTTGCGCTCCCCTGCCGCCGGGAAATTGGGTGACCGGAGCCAGAACCGGCTGGGTCGAATCGCCGACTATGCGCGGGGCGGCGCGGCCGCCGTCTCGGTGCTCACCGAACCGACGAAGTTCGACGGGTCGCTGGACGATTTGCAGGAAGCCGCCGCGGCGCTCGCGCCCTTGGGGCTCCCCGCCATGCGCAAGGATTTCCTGGTGGATCCCTATCAGGTTCTCGAGGCCCGGGCGGCGGGTGCGGGCGGCGTGCTGATCATCCTGCGCATGTTGACGCCGGAGCGCATTGTGGAATTGCTGGATACCGCCGCCCGGCAGGGCCTGTTCGTGCTGCTGGAGGCGTTCGATGCCGCGGACCTCGCCGTCGCGGACGCCTTGCTGGCGGCGCGCCGCCCTGGGGAGAACATCCTCATCGGCATCAATTGCCGCGATCTGCAGACCTTGCAGGTGGTGCCGGGTCGATTCGCCGATTTGGCGCCGCGGCTCCCCAAGGGTTGGGTGTGCGTGGCCGAGAGCGGCGTAACCGGCCCGGGCGATGCCTGCAACATGCGCAGGCTGGGCTACAAGGCCGCCCTGATCGGCACCGCGTTGATGGGCTGCGACGATCCCGCCGCTCTGCTGAAAAAAATCTTGGGCGAGGCTCGGACAGTGCAACTTTAAATGGCTACACTTTGCACGATGTGGATCAAGATCTGCGGCATCACCAGTGCCGATGCCATCGCCGCGGCGGCCGACGCCCGCGTCGATGCCATCGGATTCGTATTTGCGCCGAGTCCGCGCCAGGTGACCCCGGGCCAGGCGGCGCAGCTGGCGGCGCTGGCGCCGCGTGGGATCCTGCGAATCGCGGTCGCCCAGCATCCGCTGCAGATGAAGGTCGATGAAATCTGCCGCATCCTCAAGCCCGATTATTTTCAGACCGATGTCGAGGACCTGCGCGAATTGAAGATTCCGGCGCACGTCAAGGTATTGCCGGTGGTGCGCTTCGGCCGCAAGACGCCGAGCCCGCTGCCGGCCCGCATGCTCTTCGAAGGCCCGTCGAGCGGCATCGGCGAAGCGGCCGATTGGGGACGAGCCGCTGAGCTCGCGCGCCAGACCGAAGTCATTCTCGCTGGGGGCCTGTCGGCGCAAAACGTGGAGGAAGCAATCCAGGTGGTGCGGCCTTTCGGCGTGGACGTGAGCAGCGGCGTGGAAGCGGAGCCCGGCGTCAAGGATCCGGAGAAGATTCACCAGTTCGTGCGCGTGGCGCGCGCCGCCGCGGCGCGCTTGGAAGGTGAGGCGTGAGCTCGCCGGCGGGCGCGCAGCCCGCGCCGGAGTGCGATTATCCCGACGCGAAGGGCCGCTACGGCGCCTTCGGCGGCCGGTTCGTGCCGGAGACCCTCGTGCCCGCACTGGACCGCCTGCAGGCGGGCGTCGCCCTGCATCTCCACAGCCCGGCATTCCAGGCCGAATTCGCGCACGAGTTGAAAACCTGGGTGGGTCGTCCGACGGCGCTGTCCTTCGCTCCGACGCTGAGCCGGCGCTGGGGCGCCGAGGTCTGGCTGAAACGCGAGGACTTGGCCCATACCGGCGCGCACAAGATCAACAACGCGCTGGGCCAGACGCTGCTCGCGAAGCGCTTGGGCGCGAAGCGCATCATTGCTGAGACGGGCGCCGGACAGCACGGCGTGGCGAGCGCGGCGGCGGCCGCGAGGCTCGGCATGCCCTGCGTGGTTTACATGGGAGCGGTGGACGTCGAGCGCCAGGCGCCGAACGTGGGGCGCATGAAGCTCCTCGGCGCGACCGTGGTGCCGGTCACGAGCGGCGAGCAGACGCTGCGGGCGGCCATCGACGAGGCGCTGCGGGATTGGGTGTCCGATCCGGACGGCACTTTCTACGTGTTGGGGTCGGCCGTGGGTCCTCATCCCTATCCCTATCTGGTTCGCGAGCTGCAGTCGGTGATCGGCCGCGAAGCACGTGTGCAGATGCTGGAATACGCCGGCGGTCTTCCCGACGTTGCGGTGGCCTGCGTGGGCGGCGGATCGAACGCCATCGGTTTGTTCCACCCGTTCCTCAAGGATACGGCGGTGCGGCTGTTGGGCGTGGAAGCCGGGGGCCGCGGCGCCGGGCTCGGCGACAACGCCGCGTCGCTCACCTTCGGGACTCCGGGGGTGCTGCAGGGCAGCTACACGCTGATTCTTCAGGATGCATTCGGCCAAGTTCGCGAAACGCATTCGGTGTCCGCGGGTCTCGACTATTCCGGCGTGGGCCCGGAACACGCCTACCTCATGAAGAGCGGCCGCGTGGTCTACGAGTCGGCGAGGGACGACGAGGCGCTGGATGCGCTGATGGAATGTGCGAGGTTCGAGGGCATCCTGCCCGCCATCGAGACGGCCCACGCGATTTTCGGCGCGCGCCGCTATGCGCAAGCCCATCCCGGCGCGCGGATCTTGATTGGATGTTCCGGCCGCGGCGACAAGGACATGCCGATTCTGCAACGCACGGTGCTGGAAGGTCTGTAGGACTCATGAAACCCCGCGACCAGATCTCGGCTGCCATCAGCAACGCCACCGCGCAGGGCAGGCCCGCGCTGGTGGGCTTCCTCACCGCCGGCTTTCCGAATCGGCGGCAATTCAACGACCACCTGGCCGCCGTGGCGAGCGTGTGCGACGTGGTCGAGATCGGCGTGCCGTTCAGCGATCCGATGGCGGACGGCACCACCATCCAGCGGGCGAGCTTCGTGGCCCTGGCCGACGGCGTGACGTTGCCGTGGATTTTGCAACAGACCCGGGCCGCGGCGAGGCAGGGCGCTCCAATGCTCCTGATGAGCTACCTGAATCCCCTGCTCCAGTACGGGCTCGATAAGCTGCCGCGCGACGCCGCCGAGGCGGGCATCGCGGGGTTCATCGTCCCGGATCTGCCGTACGAGGAAAGCGCTGATCTGAAGGCGGCGCTGGACCGCGAAGGCCTCGCCCTCGTGCAGATGGTCACGCCCGTCACGCCGCCCGAACGCCTGGAGATGCTGTGCCGATCCGCGCAGGGCTTCGTGTACGCGGTCACGATGACCGGCACCACCGGCAAATCCACCGGCGTACCCGACGGCGTCCTCGAGTACATGGACCGGGTCAAGCGCTGCTCGTCCATTCCCGTGTGTGCGGGATTCGGCATCCGCTCCCGCGAACAGGTCGCTCGGTTCGCGCCCCACGTCGACGGCGTGGTGGTCGGGTCGGCGCTGGTGGAGGCGCTGGAGCGGGGTGAGGACGTGCGCGCGTATCTCGAATCGCTGCGCTGAGCCGGCATCGGCCGGGGCCGCATTGATCGGGGCGGCCCGCATTGACCCGGGCGGGAGGACTCTTGAAGCGAGTGTATAGGGCCGCGTCCCTGCTGCAGGTTGCCCACGCTCGCAACGTGCTCATCACGGCCGGCATCCGCTGCGAGCTGCGAAATCAATACCTGGCCGGGGCGATGGGCGACCTGCCGATGATCGAAACCTGGCCTCAGCTGTATGTCGAGGACGCGGACGAGCGCTTCGCGCTGAGCGCGCTGGCGCGGGCGGAGGCGGCGCCCAGCGGCACGCCCTGGACCTGCCCCCATTGCGGCGAACAGCTCGAGCCGCAATTCACGCAATGCTGGCGCTGCGGCACCGAGGGCGCTCCGGGCCCCCCGTGAACGCCGCGCGGTGCAATAAGTAAAATCCGATGTCGGACAAACACCGACATTGAAAATCGCATAGTCTGAGCCGAGGTTCAGCGCTCCACTCTGGTCAACCGCGCCCACTGGGGGTACTAATGAGGGCCATTGCCGGTGTAGATGAATGCCGCGCGCTTAGTCGGCAGCCTCGGCTGGGATAGCACAAGGGACGGACGCTTGCCGCGCATCGCTGCGCAACGGCGGCAGCGAATCAGGAGAGAGTGTCAGTGTCACGAGTATTGATCGCAGACGATCACGCGGTCGTTCGCGCCGGATTCAAGCAGTTTCTGGAGGCGGACACCACCATCACCGCCGTGGGAGAGGCGGCCAGCGGCAATGAGACGCTCGATCTGTTGCGCCAACAAGAATGGGACCTGGTGCTGCTCGATATTCACATGCCTGACCGCAGCGGCCTGGATATTCTGCGGCATATACAGACCGGCCATCCGGACGTCCGGGTGTTGGTGATGAGCGGACTGCCGGAGCAGCAGTACGCGGTGAACGTGCTGCGCGCGGGGGCCAGCGGCTACTTATCGAAGGACAGCGCGCCGGAGGAGCTCATGAAGGCGGTGCGCACGGTGCTGTCGGGACGGCGCTACGTGAGCGCGGCCCTCGCGGAAATCCTGGTCGCCGACCTCGACGGCGCCGGGGACAAACCACTGCACGCGAGGCTGTCCACCCGCGAATTCCAGATCTTCTGCAAGCTGGCGACCGGGCGGGGGGTGTCGGACATCGCCAATGAGCTGAGTCTCAGCGTCAAGACGGTGAGTACGTACCGCAGCCGGATCCTGGAGAAGATGAGCTTCAGCGCGAACGCGGACATCACCTCGTATGCCCTGCGCAACGGACTGATCCAGTGAGTGGGCACTGGACCGATTCAGTGAGTGGACGCTGAAGTGAACGCCAAGCCCGTGGATGCGGTTTCGACGATGCCGGGGCTGCGGGTGCTGCTCGTGGAGGACTCGAAGGTGCTGACCGAGCGGCTTGCGGAGGCGATCCGGCAGATACCGGAGGTCGAGCTGATCGGCACCGCGGACACGGAGGCGGGGGCGCTGGATGCGATCAGGCACTACCCGGTGGACGTCGTCATCCTGGATCTGCACTTGAAGCAAGGCACCGGGTTCGGCGTGATGCGCGGCCTCGCGGCCGGGCCGCTGAGGCCCAAGATCATCGTTCTCACCAATTACGACCTACCCGAATACAAGCACGCGGCCCTGGCGCTCGGCGCGACGCATTTCTTGGACAAGGCGAGGGACTACGGCAGACTGCCGGAAGTCCTGCACGAGATGTGCGCGGCGACCCTCGCGAACCGTTCGCATTGACCGCGCCCCGCCCGCCTCAGGCGGCCGGCACCGGCTCGGACGGCTCGTAGAGCAGCATGCTGGCCATCGGAATGCGCGCCGTTACGATCGTGCCGCCGCCAGGCGGAGCCTCGATGTCCCAGACGCCTCCCAACGCCGCGATTCGATGCTTCATCGAGGCCAAGCCGTGGGACATGATGTTCTGCAGTCGATTCGGTGAAATGCCCCGGCCATCATCGCTGATCCGGAGCACGAAGGTGTCCGGCTGCACCTCGACGGTGAGGTTGGCCGATGTCGCTTCGGCGTGCTTCAAGACATTCATCAGCGCCTCCTGAGCGACCCGGAACACGCCGATCGCGGCATCCGGGCTGAACTTCATCTCCGTCTCCGGGATGGTCTCGCTGCAGATCAACCCCTTGCGCCGGCACGATTCCCTGAATTGCCAGCGCAGCGCGGCGAACAGCCCCATGTTATCGAGCAGCGTGGGACGCAGCTCCTCGACCACCCTGCGCTTGAGGTCCACGCCCGCGCTCAACGATTCGTGGATCCGCTTGAATCGCTGTTCGATGGCCAGGTCGCAGGTCGGCAGGCGCTGCTGCAGCCAGGACAAATCCATTCGCGCCGCGACCAGGAGACCGCCCAGTTCATCGTGCAGCTCCCGCGACAGCGCGGCCTTCTCCATCTCGGACACCCCCTGCAGGTGGGTCGACAGGGCCGTCAGTTCCCGGGTGCGCTCATTGACCTGGCGCGCGAGTTCGCGCTTCTGATCGCGAAGGTCGATTGCCTGCCTGGCGCGCCGGCGCATGTCGCCGTACACCAGCCCGGTTGCGAGCAGCACCAGGCCGATATTCAGGATGACGCCCCCAAGGGTAATCCAGCGGGACATTCGCAGGTCCAACCGCCACCGCTCCGTGGCCGCGGACAACTCCTCGCTCTGCCGCTGACGCAGCACCGCCACATTCGCAAGAATCTCCTCGGTCGTATGCCGTCCCTGGTCGGTTCGCGCGGCCAGCTCGGGGTTGAGCCCGGCCCTGCGGTAGAGCGCCACGGCGTCGTCCAGCTCGGCCAGCTTCTCGCGCGACAGGGCCCGGAGGCGGCCGATCCGTTGATTGGGCTCGAGCTCTTCCACATAGTTCCGGCGCAGGCGGTCCAGGGCCGGGCCGACCTGGGCCGCGGCGGCCGTGTAGTGCCGAAGATAGGAGTCCTTGCCGGTGAGGAGGTATCCCCGCTGCTCGGACTCGGCATCGGCGATGAGCGCCAGGAACTCATCCAGCGCTTGTTCGCGGTCCTGGGGCCGGTGAATCCGCATGTCGGCCGCGGTGAGCCGGGATTGGCCCGCGGCGGCGAGTAGGAATAGTCCGATAAGAAATACGATCAGCAGCACCGGAGGCAGAACGATATACCACCGGCCGATCTCACCCAATTCCTCGCCCAGGATTTTCATGTGACAATCACCGCTGTCCGCACATAGTCTATCATGGAGGACATACCCGACATTCGGCGCCGAGGCGGGTTTCCAGCCCGGCCGGCCAGTGCCGTCAACGGGGCACCTTAAGAGGAGAAGGACTCATGGATCATTCAGTGACAGCCGGAGAGTCGCGCGCATCCCGCCGCATCGATGAAGCCGTCGGCGACGTCAAGCAAGCGGCCGCCGAGGAGATCAAGAATTTGATCTCCGATGTGGAGGACCTGCTCGCCAAGATCGCCGAATTCAACGATTCCGACGTGGCGAAGTTGCGCACCCGCGTCTTGCGCGCGGTGGACTCCGCCAAGGAGACTCTTGCGCAAAGCACCGATACGATGCGGCGGCAAGCGCAGCGCGCGGCGGCGACCGCCGACGACTACGTGCGCGAAAGCCCGTGGCAGGCGGTGGGTATAGCCGCCGTGGTCGGCGCCGTCGTGGGCATCCTGGCAGCGCGACGACCTTAAGCTCATGCCGATGCGATTGTTGTGGTCGCTGACGCGGGTCGCACCCGCCCTGGTGCGCCACCTGGCAGGCTACGCGGAACTCGTGAGCGAGGATCTGGCGCAGATGCAGCGCGATCTCGGGGCGCGGTTCGTCGCGGCCGCGATACTCGGGATGAGCGCTTTTTTCGTGCTGTTTTCAGGATGCCTTTTGATCGTCGCGCTGACCTGGGATACGCCGCATCGCGTGACCGCCATCGCCTGGATGGGCGGAGCGTTCCTGGTGGTGTCCATCGTGGCGGCGGTGATTCACTCGAATATGCGCGCCGCGCAGCCGCCCTTCCTGCCATCGGTGAGGCGGGAGTGGCAGGAAGATCGATTGATCCTGGAACAACTGCTCTCCTCGGATGAGTGACCCATGAGCGACATCGACGTTGCGCGAAGCGAAACCCTGACCCGGCTCGCGCAATCGCGCGCCGAGATCCTCAGGCTTCTGGAACGCCCGCCGGAATCGGCCGGCGATGAAGCGCCCGGCGCGGGAAGGTTGGGCCGTGATTTTCCGCGCAGCCGCACCATGAAGGCGCTCTTTACCGGCCGCGGCATGGGGACCCTGGGCGCGCTCATCGGCGGGCTGTTCATGGCGAGGCCGGCGCTCGCGCTGCGATTGCTGCGTCTGATTCCGGCGGGCACCCTATCCCGCATGCTGCTCGGCAAGGTGCTGGCGGCGTTTAAGGACTCTGGCGAGCCGCGCCGGTAGCCGGGCCCGTCACACGCCCGGCAGCTTCGCGCGGTGCCGGACGGCCAGGATGATCGATGCTGCCATCTGGGCCCACCCGAACCACGGATGCGCGCTGGACAGCGCGAGCCACAGCATTCCCGAGATCCAGAGGACGCCGGCGGCGATCGCCGAGTCCCTCCGGTCGTTGGCGCGCGCGAGATCGCTGCGCAGCCGCTTAAGCTCGCTGTCGTCGGCCTTGATCCGAAGCCGTCCCTCCGACGCCTCGCGCACCGCGGTTTGAAACAGCTGCGGCACCTGCTTCAGCGCCTCGATGGTATCCGGAAGCTGCGTGCGCAACCGGCGCAGCACCGTGCGCGGGCTCATCCGTTCGCGCATCCAGGAGCGCAGGATCGGCTGCGCCGTCTTCCATAGATCGAGCTCCGGATACAATTCGCGGCCCAGGCCCTCGATGTTCAGCAGCGTCTTCTGCAGCAGCATCAGCTGCGGCTGTATCTCCATGTCGAAGCGGCGCGCGGTCTCGAACAACCGCAGCAGCACCTGTGCGAACGATATCTCCTTGAGCGGCTTGTTGAAGATCGGTTCGCACACCGTGCGAACGGCCGACTCCAGTTCGTCGATGCGGGTTCCCCGCGGCACCCAGCCCGATTCGACGTGCAGGGCCGCGACCCGGGCGTAGTCGCGATCGAAGAACGCGAGGAAGTTCTCGGCGAGATAGTGCTGATCCCGGGGTTGCAGCGTGCCGACGATCCCGAAGTCGACCGCCGCGTAGCGGGGGTTCTGCGGGTCGTCGATTTGCACGAAGATGTTGCCGGGGTGCATGTCCGCGTGGAAGAAGTTGTGGCGGAAGACCTGCGTGAAGAATATTTCAACGCCGTTTTCGGCCAGCTTCGCGATGTTCGTGCCGCGAGCGCGCAGCTCGTCGACCCGGCTGACGATGACGCCCTTGATGCGTTCCATCACCATGACGTTGGTGCGGCAATGGTCCCAGTAGACGCGCGGCACATAGAGCAGGTTCGAGCCCGAAAAATTCCGCTTCAGCTGTGCGGCATTCGCCGCTTCGCGCATCAGGTCGAGCTCGTCCAGAATGGTCTTGCGGTATTCGCGCACGAGCTCGGTCGGTCGCAGCCGCCGCGATTGCGCCCAATATTCATCGGCCAGCGCGGCGAGCGAGTCCATGACCTCGAGATCCAGGTCGATGATCTCGTGCATCCCCGGCCGCAGGACTTTGACCACCACGTCCTCGCCGCTGTGCAGGGTCGCGGCGTGCACCTGCGCGATGGAAGCCGCCGCGAGCGCGGTGCTGTCGAAGCTGGAGAAAATCTCCTGCAGTCCGGCGCCCAAGGCCTCCTCGACGGTCGCGGCCGCGACGTCGCCGGGAAAAGGCGGCACGCGGTCCTGAAGCTTCGCCAGTTCGTCCGCGATGTCGACCGGAATGAGATCCCGGCGCGTCGACACGGCCTGGCCGAACTTGACGAAGATGGGGCCCAGTTCCTCGAGCGCGAGGCGCAGCCGCTCCCCGCGCGTGCGGCCGTCGCTGCGCTGGAACCACGTCCAGGGCGAGAGATAGAACAGGAAGCGGAAGGGCCGGTACAGGTGCGTGGCGCGTATGAAATCGTCCAGGCCATGCCGGACGAGTGCGCGCTGAATGGACAGCAGCCGGACCGCGACCCGCAAGCGCATCAGAGCGCGCCCTTCAGCCGCTGCTCGAGCCGCGCCACCCGCGCTTCGATCCGGTCCGCGGCCTCGCGCGCCCGGTCGACGCCCTCCAGGAATTCGTCCAGTTCGTACCTGCCCACCACGTCGCGCCCCTCCTCCTGGAGGTACTCCGCGACGTTCTCGAACGCCGTGCGCCGGACGCCGCGCGCCCATCCAAGCGCCCGGCGCGCGAACAGCGACAGGCGCCGCGCCGGGAGGTCGCCCACCAGACGGGACAATTCCTCTTCGAGGTCCGGCCGCGCGGCGGCGAAGAGCTTCTGATAGGCGCTGGCGATCTCCGCGTCGCCGTTCACGGAGGTGCCGGCGGATGCGGTCGGGCGGCCCCGGCCCTCGCGCGCCAGGGCGAGATTCAGGAGCGCGAGCGGCGATCCTGCGATGGTTGCGTCGGCCGGTTCCGCGGCCGGAGAGCCGGCGGCGCTGAGCATGAGCCTGCCGCCGCTCACGCCGGCGCGAATCGAGGCGATGCCGTCGATGTCGATGCGCACGGCAGTGGCATGCAGGCGGGCGGCCAGCGTCTCGGCCCGCACTGATGATTGAACGCCTCGATTCAGCGCAGCTTCGACGGCGGCGAGCCACGCGGGGGTTGCCGGCATGTCAGATCTTGTACCCGCGATGCAGGGCGACGATGCCGCCGCTGAGATTGTGATAGCGGACCAGCCCCAAACCCGCGGTGCGGAACATCTCGAGCAAGGTCTCCTGATCCGGGTGCATGCGGATGGATTCGGCCAGGTAGCGGTAGCTGCCTGCGTCCCCCGCGACCAGGTTTCCCAGGACCGGCAGCACGTTGAAGGAATACGCATCGTAGAGCGGCTTCAGGCCGGGAGCGGGAGTCGAAAATTCCAGCACCAGGAGCTGGCCGCCCGGCTTCAGGACGCGGTGCATCGCCTTGAGCGCGGCGGCCTTGTCCGTCACGTTCCGCAGGCCGAAGCCGATGGTCACGCAATCGAACGAATCGTCGGCGAAGGGCAGGCGCTCGGCGTCCGCCACCAGGCATTCGGCGTTCGCGACGAAACCCGCATCCAAGAGCCGGTCCCGTCCCCGCTCCAGCATGCTGGGGTTGATGTCCGACAGCACGACCCGGCCTTCTCTCCCCACCTGCCGCAGCATGCCGAGCGCCAGATCGCCCGTGCCGCCCGCGACGTCCAGCGCCTGCTGGCCGGCCTTCAGCCCGGTGAGCGCGAGCGTGAATCGCTTCCACAGCCGGTGCACGCCGAACGACATCAGATCGTTCATGATGTCGTACTTGCCCGCGACCGATGCGAACACCGAACGGACTCGCCCGGCCTTCTCGGACCGCGCGACTCTTTCAAATCCGAAATCGACTGTGGGGCCGGGGTCGTTCATGGGGCTCCTCGATGGTACGGCTGGCATTGTAGCCGACTGGAGCCGCACGGCCTCCAGGAGCCTGTCTGAGCCATTTGCGTTCGCGACCGCAGATGACTCAGACAGGCTCCGCGGGAGGTTGCTTCGCCGCGCAGCGCTCGCGGTAGCGGGCCCAGTTGGCCGCGGCGTCGCGGCCCAATTGGTGCAGCAGACTCCACGAATAAAGGCCGGTACTGTGCCCGTCGTCGAAGACCAGCCGGACCGCGTAGTTGCCGATGGGTTCGATTCCGGTGATTCGCACGTCCTGCTTGCCCGTCACCAGCACCCCCTCGCCTGCACCGTGCCCCTTGACCTCGGCCGACGGTGAAAACACCCGCAGGTACTCGAACGGCAGGTCGTAGCGGGCGCCGTCGTCGAAGCTCACCTCGAGGACGCGCGACGCCGTGCGCAGCTTGATTTCCAGCGGTTGCGGCATTGCAGTTCTACAGGATGTACCGCGACAGGTCCTGGTCGCGCGACAATTCACCGAGATTCCCCTCCACGTACGCACGGTCGATCAGCACGTGAGTGCCGCTGCGATCGGCGGCGTCGAAGGACACCGATTCCAGGAGGCGCTCCATGACCGTATGCAGGCGCCGCGCGCCGATGTTCTCGGTGCGCTCATTCACCTCGAAGGCCACCTCCGCGAGCCGTTGCACGCCGGAGGCGTCGAATTCGAGCGAGACCCCCTCGGTCTGCATCAACGCCGAATATTGCCGGCACAGGGAAGCGTCGGGCTCCGTCAATATCCGCACGAAGTCCTGAACCAGCAAAGGATCGAGCTCGACGCGGATCGGCAACCGGCCCTGCAGCTCCGGTATGAGATCGGACGGCTTCGACATGTGGAAGGCGCCCGAGGCGATGAACAGGACGTGGTCGGTCTTCACCGTCCCGTACTTCGTGCTCACCGTGCATCCCTCGACCAGGGGCAGCAGGTCGCGCTGCACTCCCTCGCGCGACACGTCCGCTCCCAGGGTCTCCTGCCGCCGCGCGATCTTGTCGATCTCGTCGATGAACACGATGCCGTTCTGCTCGGCGTTCTCGACGGCGCGCGATTTCAGTTCCTCCTCGTTGATCATTTTTGCCGCTTCCTCGTCGACCAGCAGCTTCAACGCGTCCTTGATCTTGAGTTTGCGCTGCCGGCTCCGGCCGCCTCCGAGATTCTGGAACATCCCCTGGAGTTGCTGGGTCATCTCCTCCATGCCGGGCGGCGCCATGATCTCCACGCCCATGGGGCTGGCCCGCACCTCGATCTCGATCTCCCGATCGTCGATGGATCCTTCGCGCAGCATCTTGCGGAAGCGCTGGCGCGTGTCCCCGTCGCGAGGGGCTGCGCCCGTAAATCCCGCCTGTGCCCGGGGCAGGAGCGCATCGAGAACGCGGTCCTCGGCGGCATCCGCAGCCCGGTGCCGTACCTTGGATACCTCCTCTTCCCGCGTCATTTTGACGGAGATGTCGACTAGATCGCGGATGATCGAATCTACTTCCCTACCAACATAGCCCACTTCGGTGAATTTCGTGGCTTCCACCTTGATGAAGGGTGCTCGGGCCAGCTTGGCGAGACGACGCGCGATCTCGGTCTTTCCGACGCCCGTGGGGCCGATCATGAGGATGTTCTTGGGCGTGATCTCCGGCCGGAGGTTCTCCGCGACCTGTTGGCGGCGCCACCGGTTACGCAGCGCAATGGCCACCGCGCGCTTGGCCGCCTGCTGGCCCACGATGTGCTTGTCCAGCTCCTCGACGATCTCTCGGGGCGTCATTTGCGACATCAAAGTTCTTCGATCGTCAGGTGGCGGTTGGTATAGATGCAGATGTCCGCCGCGATGTTGAGCGAGCGTTCCACGATGTCGCGCGCCGGCAGCGGCGTGGCCTGCATCAGCGCCAGGGCCGCGGCTTGGGCGAGGCTGCCTCCCGAGCCGATGGCGATCAAGTCGTGCTCCGGCTCGATCACGTCGCCGTTGCCCGAGACCACATACGTGCTGTCCGAATCCGCGACGCATAGCAGCGCCTCGAGCCGGCGAAGGCTCCGGTCGCTGCGCCAGTCCTTCGCGAGCTCGATGGCGGCCCGGGTCAGATTGCCGAATTTCTCCAGCTTGCCCTCGAAGCGCTCGAACAACGTGAACGCATCGGCGGTCCCGCCCGCGAAGCCGGCCACGATCCGGCCGCCGTAGAGTCTGCGCACTTTGCGGGCATTGCCCTTCATGACGGTTTGTCCGAGGGTCACCTGGCCGTCGCCGCCCACGGCCACCCGGCCGTCACGCCGCACGGCGAGTATGGTGGTTCCATAGAGGCGGTCTGGATGATGCAGCATGTGAGCTTAGGGACTGTGGGGTCGAGGATGAGCGTTTCAAGCGCCGGGCGGGCGCCGCCGGGCCCGGGGATGGGCGGCGTCGTACACCTTGGCCAGGTGCTGAAAATCCAGGTGGGTGTAGATCTGCGTCGTGGCGATGTCGGCATGGCCCAGCAATTCCTGCACGCCGCGCAGATCGGAGCTCGATTCGAGGAGGTGCGAGGCGAATGAATGGCGGAACATGTGTGGATGCACGTGCTGCGCCAATCCTGCGCGCCGTGCCCACGCCGCCACGCGCAGCTGCACCGCCCGCGGGGTCAGGCGCCTGCCTCCTCGGCCGACGAACACCGCGGCGCCCCGATCGGGCAGGGCGCCGCGCTCCTGCAGCCAGCGCCGCAGCGCTTCCACGGCGAAGCGGCCGATCGGCACGATTCGCGTCTTGCCGCCCTTGCCGTCGACGCGGACGGTGCGGTCGGCGAGGTCGACGGACGGCAGATCCAGGCTCGTCAACTCCGAAAGGCGCAGGCCCGACGAGTAGAACAGCTCCATGATCGCCTTGTCGCGCACCGACAGCTTGTCGTCGACCCGAAACTCGAGCAGGTGACCCATCTGATCCGCATCGAGGGTCGTGGGCAGGCGCTTCTTGGACTTGGGCGCGCGCACCTCGTGCGCCGGATTCAATGGGCAGCATCCCTCGCGCAATAGGAAGGCGTAAAACGTCCGCACCGCCGACAGCCGCCGCTGGATGCTGCGCGGGGCGAGGCCGCCTGAGTGTTCGGCCGCGGCGAAGGCGCGCAGCGTGCCGTTATCGAGCTGCACCCACGCGCCGATGCCGCGGCGGCTGCAATACACAGACAAACGTTGAACATCGCGCCGATAGGCCGCCGCCGTGTGGGAGCTCACGCGGCGCTCCCTCGTCAGGTGCGAGACGAAGCGGTCGATCCACGCGTTCTGGTCCGCGGTCACCGTGCCGTCATCGGGTCAGCGGATCAATGCGTACGTCACGAGCTCGCCGATCCGCGAGAGGAATTCCGTGCTCATCGCCGGATGGAACCGCTCCGCATCGCTCGCGCCGATCGCCAGGAGCCCGAGCGCGCCCTTGGGGCCGAGCGGGGTGAGGGCCACCGAGCCGATTTCGATGGAATCCTTCCCGAAGAGATAATCACGCTGCGCGTCGCGGACCTGTCCGCAGCGGGGCTTGCCCGACTGCATCAGCGTCTCGAACGTCTTGATCTCGGGGCTGCCGAGGGAGTCGGCGCGCAGAAAGCGGCCGGTGGCGGCGGCCTCGAGGGACCGAGCCTCTTCGAGAAAGAGCACCAGGACCGAATGCAGGGCGCCGAAATCCTCGCGCAGCGACGTTTCGATCGCATTGACCGTGTCGAGCAGACTGCGGGCCCTGATCAACCGCTGGCTGAGGCGATGAATCCGGTCGGCCAGGGCGTCGTTGGCGCGGGCCACATCGACCAGATCTTTCAACTTGCGCTCCAGGGACTGGTTTCGCTCGCGCAGCACTTCGACCTGCCGCTCGACCAGACTCACCGTCGCGCCGGCGTCCCGCAGGTGCGGCAGCCGCAGCTTCGCGAGCAAGGGTCCATTGCGTTCGAAGAAGTCCGGGTACGCCTGGAGGTACTCGGCGACGTTCACGTCGTTCAAGGTGTCTTGTTTGACACCGCGTGCTTGACTCGTCGTCATGGTTCAACTCCGTACGTTCGATGTGACAACCGCGCGCCAGGCAGGAGCATATCACTCCAGGCCATGACCAATCATTCGCTTCCGGGGGTTGCGCAACACTGCCACTGGTTTTACCTTACAGAAAACAACAACGCTGAGGGATTATGCGCCACGTAATGGTTTTGAACGCGAAGGGCGGCTGCGGGAAGAGCACGCTGTCCACGAACATCGCCGTGTTTTTTGCGAGGGAGGGACAGGAGGTCTGCATCGCGGACTACGATCCGCAGCGCTCGAGCCTGGACTGGCTGGCACAGCGACCATCCGACCTGCCGCGGATCAGCGGCGTCCCGGCCTACGAGGAGGGCCTGCGCGGCGTACCGCGCGCGACGGAAGTCCTCGTGATCGACGCACCGGCCCGCGTGCACGGCGTGGAGCTCAACGAGCTGGTTCGACGTGCCGAAACCATCATCATTCCCGTGCTGCCCTCCAGCGTGGACATGAGGGCCTGTGGTCATTTCATGGAGGAATTGTTGGAAATCGGCAAGGTCTCCCGCAAGCAGGCCCGCCTCGGTCTGGTTGCGAATAGGGTTCGCGAATACACGCTGATCTACGAGGAGCTGGATCAATACCTCTCCAAGCTCAAGATCCCTTACCTCGGGTGCCTGCGCGAGGCGCAGAATTACGTCCGGGCGTATTCGCGCGGAATGGGCGTGCTGGAGCTCCCCGAGTATCTGGCCGCCCCGGACTGGAATCAGTGGGAGCCGATCTGCGAATGGCTGGGCAGCAAGCGGAGCCAGCCCGCGTAGGCAGCCCGTATCCGGGCGAGCGAGACCGCGTGGCGTGGGCGGGCCCGTGGCATGGTAACGTTGCCCGGCGAGGGCTTAGGAGCCTGGCGTGCGCGTCAGTCTGACCAACTCCGATCGCAATTTCAGTGCCGCACCCGGGCAAAGCGTGCTCGACGCGGCGCTCGCTGCCGGGCTCAATCTCCCGCACAGCTGCAAGGGCGGCAACTGCGGCGCCTGCCGCGCCCGCCTGCTGCGAGGCGAGGTGACCTACCCCGTCGCTCCGCTCGGGCTGTCCGAAGCCGAGACCCAAGACGGGTACGTTCTGCTGTGCCAGGCGCGCGCCGCGACCGATCTCCTCCTCGACGCGTTCGAACCCCGAACTCCCGATGCCGTGGAGATCAAGCGGCTGCCCGCCCGCATCGAGCGCATCGAACGGCTGGCGCACGATGTGCTGGCCGTGTTCCTGAAACTGCCGGCCGCGGAGCCGATGTCCTTTCAGGCCGGCCAATACCTCGACATCATGCTGCCGGGCGGGCGCCGGCGCAGCTTCTCCATCGCCTCGCCGCCGCACGACTCCCGCCTGCTCGAGCTGCACGTGCGGCGGGTTCCGGGCGGCGAGCTCACCGAAAAGCTGTTCGGCGCGAATGCCCGCGGCACCTTGCTGTCGATCGAGGGTCCGCTCGGGCAGTTCGCGTACCGGCCGGCGGCGGCGGGCGTGCCCATGCTGATGGTCGGCGGCGGCACCGGACTCGCCCCGCTGAAGAGCATCCTGCGGCACGTGATCGAGAACCGCTCGAATCGCCGGATGATGCTGTACTGGGGCGTGCGCGCCGAGCGCGACCTCTACGCGCACCGCGAGCTGCAGGATCTCGCCGGCCGCCACGGCAATTTTCTCTACCAGCCGGTGCTCTCCGAGCCCGGCGCCGCTTGGGCGGGCCGGCGCGGCTTCGTGCATGAGGCGGTGCTGCATGACCTGCGCGGCCTCGACGGACACGACATTTACGCGAGCGGACCGCCGGCCATGGTCGAGGCCGTGCGGCGCGAATTCGTGCTGCGAGGGGCCGACCCCGGGCGATTGTTCTTCGATTCCTTCGATTACGCGCCGGATGCGCTCGAGCGCCAGCGGACGATGGCGGCCACTAAATCGTGATCCTCGGCTGAATCGGCTTGCAGGATCGGCGCCTCGAGGCCGCCGGCGCGCAGCGCCGCGGCCACCCGGGCGCCGGGCACCAGCCAGTGCACTCGACCGAGTTCGCGGCTCAGCTCCGCATCGGGAATCTGCAGCAATGCGGCCGCGGTTTCGGCGCTGCTGGTCGCGACGATCTGAATTTCGCCGCTCCTCAATCTCGCGGCGATCGAACCGAGTTCCGCGGCATCGTGCGCGGCGGGATCGCGCCGGTAGACCGGGGCGATGTCGACCTGCGCCCCACGCCGGGCGAGTTCCTCCCGCAGCAACTCGCGGCCGTGCATGCCGGTGACGATCAACACTCGCCGTCCGGCGACGTTCGAAAGCTGCGGATGCGCCAGCAGGCCTTCGGAGTCGTAGCGGCCTGCGGGAATCACCGCCGCGGGCCGGCCGGCTGCCGCGAGCGCGCGGGCCGTGGCGGGGCCGATGGCGGCAAGCTCGGCGCCGGGCAGGCGCTCGAGCAGCGCTGCGCCGAACCGCACCGCGTTGGTGCTGGTGAAGATCGCGAGATCGAAGGGCGGCGATGCCATCGGGCCGGCGTCGAAGTCGTGGGCGCCGGGCACCGGCTTGATGTCGATGGCGGACAGCCGGACCGCGACGGCGCCCTCGGCCTCCAGCAGGGCACACAACCGCTCCGCTTGTTGTTCGGGTCGGGTGACCAGGACTCCGACGCCTTGCAGCCGCGGCATGTTCAGCCGGCGCGAAGGCGTTCTAGGAGATCGTGCGCACCGGCGGCCAGCACGCGATCCGCCAGCGTTTCCCCGAGGGCGCGGGAATCGCCGGCGTCGCCGGTGATGCAATCGCGCAGCAGCCGCGACCCATCAGGCTCCGCCACGAGTCCGTGCAACGTCAATCGAGCGCCGTCGAGGGTTGCGTGGGCGGCAATCGGCGACTGGCAGCTGCCGCCAAGGCGGCCGGCGAAGGCGCGCTCGGCATCCATGGCGGCGCGGGTCGGCGCATCGTCCAGGACTGCGAGCAGCGCCCGAATGGGAGCATCGTCCCGGCGGCATTCGATGCCGATGATCCCCTGGCTCACCGCGGGCAGACAGACTTCCGGGTCCAGCCGGGCCGTGATACGGGATTCCCAACCCAATCGAACGAGTCCCGCGCAGGCCAGGATGATGGCATCCAGCTCGCCGTCGTCCAGCCGCCGCAGGCGGGTATCGACGTTGCCGCGGAGTGTCTCGATCCGCAGGTCCGGGCGCGCCGACAGCATCTGGGCTTGGCGCCGCAGGCTCGACGTGCCCAGCCGCGCGCCCTGCGGCAGGTCCGCGACGCGCGACGCCTTGGGCGTGAGCAGTGCATCGCGCGGATCGGCGCGGGGCAGCACGGCGGCGATCAAGAATCCCTCCGGCAGGTCACTGGGCACGTCCTTCATCGAATGTACGGCGATGTCCGCGCGGCGCTCCTCGATGGCCACTTCGAGTTCTTTGATGAACAGTCCCTTGCCGCCGATGGCGGCGAGGCTGCGGTCCTGGATCCGGTCGCCCTTGGTCGATATCGGCACCATGCCGATGTCGAGTCCCGCGTGCGCGTGGCGCAACAGGCCGGCCACGTGCTCGGCCTGCCACAGGGCGAGCCGGCTCTTGCGGGTCGCGATGCGCAGCGGGGGCGTCGCAGGCGCGCTCACTGCGCGTCCGGCGCGGCGGGAAACAGCGCCGATTTCAGGCGATAGATCGCCGATATGTCCTCGTCCGCATAGCCGCGGGCGATCAACTCCGCATAACTCTGCAGCGTCGACTCGACCACGGGCAGCACGGCACCGCGCTTCGCCGCCATGTCGCGGCAGATGCGCAGGTCCTTGTCGTGCAGGCGCACGCGAAAGCCGGCGGGAAATTGGTTGTTGGCCATGAAGGGCGCCCGATTCACGAAGTACCAGCTCGAGCCCGCACCCTTGCCCAAGGTCTCGATGAGCCGGTCGAGCGGCAGGCCTTCCGCGTGCGCGAACGCCATGGCCTCGCCGACCGCCTGGATGATCCCGGCGCACATGATCTGGTTGGTGGCCTTCGCCGCCTGGCCGGCGCCGCTCGGGCCGAAGTAGGCGACGGTCTTGCCCATGCTTTGCAGCATCGGCTTCGCCCGCTCGAACACGCCTTCATCGCCGCCGCACATGATGGCGAGCGACGCGGTGCGGGCGCCCTCGACGCCCCCGCTCACCGGGCAGTCGAGGAACCCGACGTTCAGGGCATCGAGGCGTTGGCACATCTCCCTTGCCGTTGCCGCCGCCACGGTGGAGCAATCGATCACGATCATGTTGGGGCTCAGTCCCGGCTCCAGGCCGGCCACGACGGCTCGCAGGTCGTCGTCCGCAGAGACGCAGATGACCACCGCTTCGCAGTTCCCGGCCAGTTCTTCGAGGCTGGCGAAAGCGTGGCACTTGAGCTCCACAGCCAGCGCCTTCGCCTTCTCGGGCGTGCGGTTCCAGACTCCGGTGAGCAGGCCCGCCGCGTGAAGATTGCGCGCCATGTGCGCGCCCATGGCACCTAAGCCGACGAAGCCGGTTTGCATATGCGACCCAGACGTTGATGAGAGGAACGCAACTCTAAGGCTTTGCGCTCCGAGCGGCAAAGGCCGGATCGGGGGCCGCCTCGGTCCGCACGCGACCCCGGGATGGCGGGCTCAGGCGACCGGCGGGTGACCGATCAGGTGGCGCTGTTGCAAATGGCGTCGACGTCGCGCTTCGCGTCGAGGCGCTGCGAGTCGATCTCCTCCGACGAGAGATACTCGCGCTCGCCGTCGGCGCCCGTCTTGTAGAGCTTGCGGCCCTCGATCAGCTTCTTGTAGCGGTCCTGGGCTTCGGCGCACTGTTTTTCGCGGGTTTGAGACACGTCCTGATCCACGGCCTGCTTGGCCGCGGTATCCTGGGCCGCCGGATTCTTCGAAGCGTTCGGGGACGCATTGGCCGAAGGGCGCGCCGGCGCGGTGTGGGCCGGGTGGTTTCCCAGGAGTTCGACGACTTCGGCATGAACTCCATCGGGCGGCCGGTCGCCGTATTGCGTCTTGCCCTGAGCGTCCACCCATTTGTACACCACCGCCGATGCCAGTCCCGACCAGGCGATCAACGCTGCGCAGAGTAGAACGCGTTTCATGCGAAATTCCTCGCTGCAAGCCTATAGAGCGCGCGAGCCGGCTTCTCCGGTACGAATTCGAACCGCATGACCGAGCTCCGATACGAAAATCTTTCCATCGCCGATTTTACCCGTTCGCGCGGTTTCAATGATGGCTTCCACCACCCGATCCACTTGTTCATCGTCGACTGCCAGCTCCAGTTTGACTTTTGGCAGGAAGTCGACCACGTACTCGGCCCCTCGGTAGAGTTCAGTGTGGCCCTTTTGCCGCCCGAAACCCTTGACCTCTGTCACGGTAATGCCCTGCACCCCCACTTCCGCCAATGCCGACCTGACATCGTCGAGCTTGAAGGGTTTGATGATGGCTACGACCATTTTCATGCGGGCACACTCCTGTAAACATCAAAGGTAGCAGGGCAGCGACGGACTTAGTACAGGTTTTGTTGCATCGCAGCATGGAGACATTGCATTTTTGTGAGGTATAAACGCATAGCATCTTGCGCTGGGCGCGCGAATATAAAAAACGGCGCAGTCCCTCGATCTCGAGGAACCGCGCCGCCGGGATATCGCACCGACGGGGGAGTTGGCTGGCTTGCCGGCGCGAGATGCTCCGAAATCGTCTCAAGGCGAGCTCGCCTCAGGGGCGAGCCTGCTGCAGTCCTCCTGCGTCATCTGTCAAATCGCATCCGGGCCCGATTCCCCGGTCCTGATCCGCAGGGCCTGTTCCAGTTCGATGATCCAGACCTTGCCGTCGCCGGCCTTGCCGGTGCGAGCTACATTGCAAACCGCCTCCATCACCTGCTCCGCGATCGAATCGTCCACGGCGAGCTCCACCTTGGCCTTGGGCAGCGAATCGACCGGGTATTCGGCCCCCCGGTAGAACTCCGTGTGCCCCTGCTGCGTCCCATAGCCGTGAACCTCGGTGACCGTGACTCCCTGAATGCCGAGGTCCGCCACCGCCTGCCGGACATCGTCCAGCTTGAACGGCTTGATGACCGCGGTGATGAGCTTCATGCATTTGTCCCTGCCTCCGTCGGATTGGCGAGCAGCCGAAGGCACCACTTGAGCGTAATATGAATGCCCTTATGCGATGCAGCTTCCATGCCAAGGCGGCTGCGTTTTAGGATCAAGGACTTGGATGCCCGCCACGGGCACGCCGCACGGATTCGGTGCGGCGGATCTGCCGGGCTGCGTTGTACCAGTGCGATTTCGCGTTTACCCGGAGGTCTCGAATGAGCTTCATCAACTCGAACGGCTTGGACGATCTGGCGCGCCGGCTGGCCGACGCGGTGCCTGGGCCGATTCGCGATATCGGGCGCGATCTCGAGGCGAACTTCAAGGCCGTGCTCCAGGCGCAGCTCGCCAAGCTGGATTTGGTGAGCCGCACCGAATTCGACGTTCAGGCGGCCTTGCTGGCCCGGACCCAGGCTGCGCTATCCGCGCTCGAGCAGCGCATCCAGGAACTCGAGGCCAAGCCGGGTCCGCAGTAGGCTCGGTCCGCAATGATTGGCCATGGGCGGGGATCCGATCAGCGTCGCGCAGAGCCGGGCGCCGGTCGGGCTGGCCGCGCCGCTGGTGCGGGTGGAAGTCCATCTGGGACCCGGCCTTCCCGCGTTCTTGATGGTGGGATTGCCCGAAGCGGTGGTCCGCGAGAGCCGGGAACGGGTTCGCTCGGCGGTCTTGACGGCCGGGTTTTCGTTCCCCGCTGGCCGCATCACGGTCAATCTGTCTCCGGCCGATCTACCCAAACATGGCGGCCGCTTCGATCTGCCCATTGCCGTCGGAATTCTGGCCGCCAGCGGTCAACTGCCGCGGGAGTCGTTGGCCGGACGGGAATTCTACGGCGAACTCGCCTTGAGTGGCGAGCTGCGCGAAACCGCCAGACTGTTGCCCGCCCTGGTCGCGGGATCGCGGAGCGGCGCCGAGCTGATCCTGCCGGCGGCGAATCAGCAGGAGGCGGCGCTGGTCGCCGGGCCGAACATCAAGCTCGCCGGCCACCTGGTCGAGGTCTGCCGCGCGCTGGGCGGCGGCAAGGCCTTGCCCGCGGTGCGCCGCGGAGAGGCGGTCGCCCCGTTACGTACAACCCCCGATCTCGCCGAGGTCAGCGGACAGTTCGGCGCCAAGCGGGCCTTGGAAATCGCGGCGGCCGGCGGTCATGGGTTGCTCATGATCGGGCCTCCCGGAGCGGGGAAAACGCTGCTGGCCCAGCGCTTGCCCGGGTTGCTGCCGCCCCTCGGCGAGTGCGAGGCGCTGGAAGTGGCGTGCCTCCAGTCGGCGGCGGGCGGCCGGCCGAGCCTTGAGCGGTTGTCCCCCGTTTCGCAGTCCCCAGCACACGGCATCGGTCGCGGCGCTGATCGGCGGCGGCAGCTTCAGGCCCGGCGAGCTGTCGCTGGCGCACTTGGGCGTGCTGTTCCTCGACGAGTTGCCTGAATTTCCCCGCAATGCACTCGAGGCTCTGCGCGAGCCGCTCGAGAGCGGCGTCGTGCTGCTGTCCCGCTCGACGCGCAGCTGCGAGTTCCCCGCGAGGTTCCAGCTGGTTGCGGCCATGAACCCCTGCCCTTGCGGATACGCAGGCGATCCGCGCGGGCGCTGCCGCTGCACGGCGGCCGAGATCGTCCGTTACCGCAATCGGGTGTCGGGGCCCCTCATCGACCGCATCGACATGCATGTCGAGCTGAGTGCGCTTCCCGCCGAACACCTGCTGCGCGATCACGAGCCGCCGGCGGAGACCTCGGCCTCGGTGGCCGCGCGGGTCGCCGCGGCCCGCGGCGCTCAGGCACGGCGCCAGGGCACATTGAACTCGCGGCTGACATCCCGGGAGTTGGCCCGCCTGTGCCCGCTGCAGCGGGACTCACGAGCGCTGCTGGGCGCGGCCATCACGCGGCTGGGCTTGTCCGCTCGAGCCTGTCACGGGGTGCTGAAGCTGGCCCGGACCTGTGCCGACCTTGCCGGTGAATCCGCCATTCGATTGGTGGATGTCTCCGAAGCGGTGAGGCTTCGGGCCCTCGACCGGGCGTCTCCGTGAACGGGTCGGCGCACGCCTGCTTGATCGCGCGCGGCGAGGATGGGACGATCGAGTGATGGAAGAATCCAGTGCAGTTCAACGCGAGGGCGGATGCGCCTGCGGACAGGTGCGGTATCGGGTCAGCGGCGATCCGCTGTTCGTGCATTGCTGCCATTGCCGATGGTGCCAGCGCGAAACCGGAGCAGCCTTCGCGCTCAATGCGATGATCGAGTCGGAGCAGGTGACGCTGCTTGCGGGTCAAGTTGCGGTGATCGCGACGCCAAGCGCCAGCGGCAAGGGTCAGAAGATTTCCCGATGTCCGGCATGCCAAGTCGCCGTTTGGAGCACTTACGCGGGTGCCGGCGATGCCGTGCGATTCGTCCGCGTGGGGACTCTCGACGACCCCGACCGATGGCCGCCGGACATCCATATATTCACCGAGTCGAAGCAGCCTTGGGTGGTCCTGCCCGAAGGCGTGCCGGCCGTACCGGGCTACTACAAGGCATCCGAATTCTGGCCCAAGCAGAGCCTCGAGCGCCGGGAGCGGCTGCGCACAAAGAATCGCACAGGCTCCTGAATCCATTAAGATGGGCGCGAGGCCCGGCTGCCGAGCGGAACCTTGGGCGTCCGCAACCGCGGCCCCGGAGATGATTGTATGAAAACGCTGCTGTTCATCGTCGGTTGGTGCCTGTTGCTGGTGTTGTGCTGGCCGCTCGCCGTGCTGGCGCTCATCTTGTGGCCTCTGGTGTGGGTGCTGTCGATTCCGTTCCGGCTGGCCGGCATCGCCGTCGACGCGGTATTCGCGCTTCTCAAGGCGATATTGTTCCTGCCCGCGCGCGTGCTCGGCGCCAACCCCAGGGCGCCCCGCTCGGGCTGATGCCGGCCCCATGAACCTGCCCTCAGGATGATTTCGGCTCTCGATGCGCTCGCCCGGCTGCGAGACGGAAATCGGCGATTTGTCGTGGACGTCAAGAGCCGCGAAACTTTGCCGAGCCGTGCGCGCCGCATCGAATTGGCCGCGGGCCAGGAGCCGTTCGCCGCCATTCTTGGGTGCTCGGATTCGCGGGTGCCCGTGGAAATCGTCTTCGATCAGGGATTGGGCGATCTGTTCGTCATTCGCGTGGCCGGCAACATCGTCGCCCCGTCGCAGGTGGGCAGCGTCGAATTTGCCGCCGAAAAATTCGGGACGCGCCTGGTCGTGGTCCTGGGGCACTCGAATTGCGGCGCCATCCAGGCGACCCTGGAGCAGCTGCAGCGGCCCACCGCAAACCAATCCCGCAATCTGCGCTCCATCGTGGAATTCATCCGGCCGTCCGTCGAGGACCTGCTGGCAACCGATCTCGTGCATGATGTGGAAGCGCTGGTGCACCAGTCCGTCAGGGCGAATATTCGGGCCTCGGTGAACCACCTGCGGCGCGGATCGGAGATCATCGAGCAGCAGATTCGCAATGGCGGCCTCCTGGTCGTGGGCGCGGAATACTCCCTCGACACGGGCGTGGTGGACTTCTTCGACGGAGTTCCGGAGGGGGCGTGATGAGGCCGCGGGCGGTTTTGCCGCGGGGTCCCAGGAAGGCATCCGCCGCGCGAAGCAAGGAGCCGGCCGCGCGCGGCAAGGCCCCGGCCGCGGTCTGCGTCGCGCTCCTGCGCGGCATCAACGTGGGCCGCGCAAACCGGATCTCGATGGATGCATTGCGCGGCGTGTTCGCCTCGATTGGACTGGCGCCCTCGCGCACCGTGCTGAACAGCGGCAATGTGATCTTTTCGGTCCCGCGGCCGGACACGGCGGCGCTGGCGCGGGCCATTGGCGGCGCGCTCGCCTCCGCCGCGGGCATCGCCGCTCCGGTCACCGTGGTCACCGCCGCGGATCTGGCCGCCATTGTCCGGGACAATCCGCTGGTTCACGCCGCCAAGGATCCCGCCCGGCACCTGGTGGCCTTCGCACCGCAAGCGGCGAGTCTCGATCCCATCCGGCGGATGTCCAAGGTCGACTGGGCGCCGGACATTCTCGCGGTGGGCGCGAATGCGGCCTATCTGTGGTGCGAGGAGGGTCTGCTCGAGAGCCGATTAGCCAAGGCGTTCACGCGCGCGGCGTCGAACACGGTGACCCTGCGCAATTGGGCCACTGTGCAGAAGCTCCTCGCGGCCTGCGGCAGCGACTGACGAAAGCGCTGCGGGTGCACCCGGTCGAGGCGCCACGCCAAGGAGCGGGGATCCGCGCGGCGCCCCCGCACCCTCGGGGAGGCTGGACGCGGGTCGCCCGTGGCGGGTAGTATCGCCACCCCAACTCAAGCGCCCGTAGCTCAGCTGGATAGAGTGTCGGCCTCCGAAGCCGAAGGTCACTGGTTCGAATCCAGTCGGGCGCGCCATTTCTCCCATGTCTATTCTCGAAAGCTCGGCGTCCGAGGTCCATCCGCAGGATGCGCCATGGATGAATTCAAATATCGTGCGTGTAGACAACAAATCCTTGGTGCTCCGCGACCTTGTCGTAAAGCGCGCGACCTGGAGCGTTGGTGGCTTGCGTTTGCCAATACACACGGCTAGTGCCGGCCGCACGCGCAACATCGTATACCGATTGGATTAGCCGCCGACCAACACCGCGCCCTCGCGCTTCTTCGGCGGTAAAGAGATCCTGCAGGTAGCAAACGTCGGTCAGCCGCGTCGTACTACGATGGAACAGGAAGTGCGCGATTCCAATCAGACGGCCGTTTTGCACGGCAACGAGAGCATGCACGGGCTCCTCACGCGAAAAGAATCGCTCCCAGGTGACTTCGGTGATGTGTTCCGGGAGCGCGGTTGGACCTTGGCGCCCGTAAAAATGGTTGTATCCATCCCAGAGCGGCCGCCAACCGGCGTAGTCGACTCGCTCAACCGGCCTTATGAGTGGGGTTTCAGTCATTTTGCGATCTGTTATTTCGATCCGAGGAGCTTAACAGTCATGGATTTGATAGTAGGCAGCAACCGCCGGTCGTGACCCTCTCCCGCCGGTTGTGAACGGCGGCTTCGGGGCGGAAAGCAGCAGGCTTTTGGTGTGGGTGGGGTCGCTGGTCAAGAGCCGCACGGTTAGTACGCCCCCATGTAATCTCGCTTGCCGATTGCAAGCCCGTTATGGCGCAAAATGTCGTAGGCAGTGGTGACATGAAAGAAAAACTGCGGCAGGCCGTAGTTGGCGAGATACGCATCTCCCGTCAGCTTCTTTTCCTTAGGAGTCCCGGGGCGCAGTACGATTTCTTTCGTTTCGCTGCTTGCGAATTGCGCAGGCTTTACGCTGTCTAGGAAAGCCAGGGTACGGGCGAGGAGTCCATCGAGATCGGCAAAACTATTCTCGTTACCGTCAAAGGCGGGAACCTCGACACCGGCCAGGCGAGCTGCGATGCCGCGTGCGAAATCGGCCGCAATCTGCACCTGTTTGATCAACGGAAACATGTCCGGAAAAAGCCGTGCCTGGAGTAACGCCTCCGGCGGGATGGTTCTGGCAGCAGCGTGTGTGTCGGCCTGTGCCAGGATGCCTCTAAGTGCCGTCAGCAGCTGCCTGAAGACGGGGACGGAGTGGGTATACATCTGGGTTGTCATTGGTGGTCCTCGGTTGGATTGCACGGCTATTGTATTCGAAGGGGCATTGCCCGAACCCACAGCTTGCGGAGCTAGGATTGGCAATCTACTGGAGATCCCGGATCGGGAGGAGGTTCCGGAAACAGGGAAGCTTCTGGCGTGGGTGGGAAGCCCGATCAGTTTCCGCTAACGCAATTTGAAGGTCGATGCAGCCGGCAACCGCGAATGGCAATGATGGACCCCTGCCGTCACGGCGGCTTTGGGGTAATCCAGTGACGGCAAACTCCCGCCAAAATGCCGGGAGGCTGCTAGTCCTGCACTAACGCTGCGCGACGAGTTGATCCGTGGGCTGCAGCTTTACGAGCGCCGCCTGGATGCCGGCCAATTGCTGCTCAAGTGACGCAATCTTCGCCGCCTGTGAATCAATCTTCTGAGTCATTTGCGTGTACTGCTGCTGCATTTCATTGAGCAGCATCGGCGCAAGCTCGTCGTAGCGCACGCCGTCGATCCGGCCCTGGTCATCGCGAACCACGAGTTCCGGATACACCTTCGCCACTTCCTCGGCGATCAGACCATAGCGCACAGTGCCCGGTAGGTCGGCCTTGTAGCGGAAGGTCACCGGTCGTAACTGTTGGAGCTTTTCCGTATTCGCACCCATCGGCGCAATGGCGGTCTTGAATCGTTCGGAGGACGACACGGCACCGAGTTCGCCATTCGATCCAATGACGACGGGCAGGCCGCTGACCGCGGTATTGCTGAAAATGCCGGCGATGAAGGTCTTCTTCTGGGTGCCCTCGGTGCCGATCTTGATCGTCTTGTTGTCGCCCGCCGCGCCCTCGTTGCCAATTGCGATGTTATTGCTGCCGGTGGTCAGGTTGATGCCCGCTTGAAATCCCACGGCGATGTTGTTGGCGCCGGTCGTATTGGCCTCCAGCGCGTCAGCGCCCGAGGCGGTGTTGCCGGAGCCGGTCGTGTTGGAAAACAGCGCGAACAGACCGGAGGCAGCGTTGTTGTTGCCGGTCGTGTTGAAAAAGAGCGCCTGATATCCCGAGGCGGTATTGTCGTTGCCGCTCGTGTTGGCGCCGAGCGCGCCTGATCCCACGGCGGTGTTGTCGAAGCCGATCGAGTTATCCTCGAGCGCTTGGAACCCGGCGGCGGTGTTGTTGTTGCCGGTCAGGTTGCCCTCGAGCGCCCCGGCCCCTGAGGCGGTGTTTTGGCTGCCGGCCTGGTTGCTCTCGAGCGCAAGAGCCCCCGAAGCGGTGTTGTCGGTGCCGGTCGAGTTGTCCTCGAGCGCCCCAAATCCCACGGCGGTGTTGTTGGAGCCTGTTGAGTTGTCCTCGATCGCCCCAGACCCCACGGCGGTGTTGTTGGAGCCTGTTGCGTTGTTCTCGATCGCCCCAGACCCCACGGCGGTGTTGTTGGAGCCGGTTGTGCTGTCCTCGAGCGCCTCAGCCCCCAAGGCGGTGTTGTTGGAGCCGGTCGTGCTGTCCTGGAGCGCAAACGCTCCCGAAGCGGTGTTGAACGAGCCGCTCGTGTTGGCGTGGAGCGCTTGGAACCCTGAGGCAGTGTTTTGGGAGCCGGTTAGGTCCACCGGGTTTGGCCCGCCGAGCGCACCGGTTCCCATTCCCGTATTTTTGTTTGCGTCGCTGGTGTCGTTCGTCGACGGCACCTGTCCATAAGCCGCCCCTGCCAGCAACGCTAGCCCAATTGCCCACTTCGAAATCGCGCTCATTGGTTGCCCCCAAGTTTGGTTGTTGTCTAGTCACCGACGTTCGGTGACGCCAGCACGCATTGCACGCCTCGAGGAAGTAATCGTCAACGCCCACCGATGTCGGTCCATCGGAACGCAATCGCACATTTGTCATAAACCGCCATAGGCGCGAGTTCCTTATCATCACACGGTGATCCATCCGCAGGGCCTGTACTCACATATATCGGAATTGGAGCGCAAAAAGGGACATCGGTTGGATCTGCTCAGGCCCGATGGCGCGGCAGCATCATCGAACGCTTTCTCGTAACCGTTACCGCGTTTTCATCTATGGCCGTTCCCTGGCAGTTGAACGCGCGTCAGCGCTGCGTGAACCTCAGCGAGCTGAGCCCTGAGTTCGTTGATCTGCTCGTCCTGGGCTAGCGCGTGCTCGTGCTCTTTCTGGAGTTCATTCAGCAGCATTGGCGCAAGCTCGTCGTAGCGCACACCGTCGATCCGGCCCTTCTCATCGTGAGTCACCAACTCTGGGTATATCTTTGCCACTTCCTCGGCAATCAAACCATATTGAACCTCACCCTGCGGCTCGGCTTTAAGGTGGAAAGTGACGGGTCGAAGCTGATTCAACTTGTCAGTCTTCGCATCCATCGGTTCGATCGCAGTTTTGTACCGCTCCGCCGAGGCCTTGACCCCTAGTTGGCCACTGGTGGTAACAAAGACTTCCTTCCCAGTGACCTTTGAATCTTCGATTCCCGCGATGAACGTCGTGGCCTGTGTCCCCGCGGTCCCGATGCGAATGACCCCGCTGCTGGCCGCCACACCGTCCGTTGCTTCACCCTCATTGCCGATGTCGATGTTATCGCTGCCGGTCGTTACATTGAGGCCGGCTTGAAACCCCACGGCAATATTGTTGCTGCCGGTCGTGTTGGACTCCAGCGCATCAGACCCCGAGGCGGTGTTGCTTGAGCCGGTCGTGTTGGAAAAGAGTGCAAACAAACCGGAGGCAGCGTTGTTGCTGCCGGTCGTGTTGAAGAAGAGCGCTTGATAACCGGAGGCGATGTTGTTTTCGCCGGTCGTGTTGGCCTGAAGCGCCCCGGACCCCAAGGCAGTGTTGTCAAAGCCGGTTGTGTTGGCCTCGAGCGCTTGGAACCCCGAGGCGGTGTTGTTGTTGCCGGTCAAGTTGCCCCCGAGCGCCCCAGATCCCACGGCGGTGTTTTGGCCGCCGGTCGTGTTGGCCAGGAGCGCCCCGAGCCCCGCAGCGGTGTTGTTGCTGCCGGTAGAGTTCTCGGCGAGCGCCGCTGATCCCAAGGCGGTGTTTTCGCCGCCGGTCGTGTTGAGCGTGAGCGCCGCTGACCCCACGGCGGTGTTTTCGCCGCCGGTCGTGTTGAGCGTGAGCGCCGCTGACCCCACGGCGGTGTTTTCGCCGCCAGTCGTGTTGAGCGAGAGCGCCGCTGACCCCACGGCGGTGTTTTGGCCGCCGGTCGTGTTGTCCTCGAGCGCCACAGACCCCGAGGCGGTGTTTTGGCTGCCGGTCGTGTTGTCCTGGAGCGCCCGGTACCCGGAGGCGGTGTTGCCGCTGCCGGTCGTGTTGAATGCGAGGGCCGCTGCCCCCACGGCGGTGTTATTGCTGGTTACGTTGGAGGACAGCGCATCAATCCCCACAGCGGTGTTATTGCTGCCGGTCGTGTTGGCAAAGAGCGCCCCATTCCCCGAGGCGGTGTTGAAGCTGCCGGTAGAGTTGTCCCTGAGCGCCACAGACCCCACGGCGGTGTTACCGCTGCCGGTCGTGTTCTGCGAGAGCGCTCCGTCTCCGGAGGCGGTGTTGTTTGTGCCGCTTAGGTGCACGGCATTTGGGCCGCCCAGCGCGCCGGTTCCCATTCCCGTATTGAATTGTGCGTCGCTGGTGTCGTTCGTCGACGGCACCTGTCCATAAGCCGCGCCCGCCACCAACACAAGCACAACGGTCCACTTTGCTATTGCGTTCATTGGTTGCCCCGAAAAGGTTGGTTGTTATCTGGTCACCGACTTCGGCGACGGCAACACTCATTGCACGCCGCGACATGTAACCGTCAACACGCACCGAATTTGGTCCCATCGGCACGCAATCACACATTCGTTATGCCTGCACTCAGGTATATCGTAATTAGAGGGCAAAAAGGGACAACGGCTGGACCTGCTTAGGCCCTACAGCATCCCGGCATCCTCGATGACCCGTTCAGGTAGCGCTAGCCGCGAGCGGCCACTTTCGATTACCAAGGCGGGCGCCGATGAGGTGATTCGCCCGATCATTCCGCATTGGTGTAAGTGGTCATTCTTTCCGGTCGATGTTGGCGGAATGCCGAATGGCCTAAATCATTGTTCACCCTGCGTATTAAGGAGATTGGTCATGAAAGGCATGAATGTGGATTCAATATTTGCTTCGATCACCGGGACGCTGGAGCAAGGCGCTGCGCTGTCGGCGCGGACCGTCTTGGCTCTCGCCGCAACTGCGGCCGTTTGTCACGCGCAATCCAATAACCTCACGGTCAACGCGCTGTCCTTTCCCTCCGGAGCCACCCTGGCGGAGGGGATCGCGAGCGTCGTCGTTCCGGAGGGAGGTTGTGGAGTCGCGACGGTTACGGCGGATCCATCGTTTGTTGACGCTTACGGCAACCTTTATAAGTTCATGTTTTGGAATGTCGATGCGACGCCCTATGCCCCCGAGGAGGTGAATTTCCAGACACTTTGCACGTCGCCGTCGACGGCGTCGGCGTGGTTTCTGGAAATCGGCACGGGCCCTCCAGGGTCGCCTCAGATCGATACATGGGCCTTTTCACTGAACCACAACGGAGTGATTCCGAATACGACGCCGATCCAGTCGGTGACCAACGGGACATGGGCGGGAGGGTCTTCGACGGTCGTCTACACGACCGGGACGGCGGCCGGAACGATCACGGCTTTGCCAAAAATCGCGGGATACGGGCGGTTCACGGACTGGCAGCAGATTCCGGACGGGCCACTGCAGTCCGGCAGCACGCTCAGCTTCGAAGCGGGTGGCTCAGCGTGGGAAATCGCGTTCTACGGCATCCCGGTGCCGGACCCTTGCGAGACGCTGCGGGTCGAATTGCAATCCTGTCTGGCAGACCTGCCGGGGAAGGCCTGCCTTCCGATCGGCAAGGCGCTGCAGCTCTGTGAATCGACTTACGGAGAAGACTAAGAGCAGGCGGCGATCACGTCGCGTGGTCGAACACCCGGATTGGCGCGATCGTCTCGCGCCGACCCGGGTGTAATTCGGGCCGGTGCAAAACATGTCCTCAGCATCCTTGGACGTTCAGCTCAGCAATACCGCTGCCTGGTTGGCTCACGGCGCCCGGCGCGGGGCCTATCAGTCGGCGGCTCCGAGGATGGCATCCGTGGATTTCGGCTTCGGCAGGGCATCAGTGTTCGCGCTTCGCGACGGCAGATGCAGGCCGCGGCCCAAGGTGCCCAGCTTGGGAGAGAACCAATCGTCCAGCAGGCCGTGCGGCCCGCTCCCGCGGTTCATGAGCCGGCTGGTCCACTGCAGCGTCGGGTCGCCCTTTCTGCCGGCCTGCAGCGACAGGCTGTTGCCCCCGGTGTGCCACAGGGTCACCAATTCGACGCCGTCGTGCGATCTGGACTCGGTGAGCCGGTCCCAGACCGTGGAACTACGCATGATCGACTCATCGTCCAGCGGCTTTGGGAGATCCGCCGGTTGCGCGCTCGATCGGCTGCGCGGGCGGAATTCGGCCGCGCGGTTCGATTGCACCGCTTCGGAAGTGCGAAACAGATCGGGGATGGGATTCATCAAGGCGGAGAGCTGCATCGGATGCGGCGAGTTTGCGGGCGCCGGCATGGCGGCGGCCGATGGCTGATCGCCGGCGAGCGCTTCGGCGGCGTACGCCAGCGTCCAGAGGACCAAGCCCAAGAGCGCGGCATCGCCGGCGCGAAGCAGGTGCGTTTTGCCGCTTGGCAAGGGCGCATCGGCGCAAGAATCAACGGTCGGCCGGGCGGATGAATGAGGCATCTGGGTTCCAACTGCGGAACCAGCATCCACCATGTTGCAGAACATCGCGTGATGCATACGTCACAAATCTTAGCCAACTGGGCGGCAACCGCTGGCGGCTCGCAACATAACGACGGAGGTTTGCCTGTTATGTCGCTTAGGGTCCCGCGCGGCGGCCGCGGCGCGGACCTACTTCGGATCAGCGGCTCACAGTTTGTGGCGCGAGGTTTCCCAGTTCCGGCCGTCGAAGGCTTTGATGATCATCGATTCGACGGTGCCGCTGTCGAGGCAGCGGGCGTTGACGCTCACGCCGTCGGGGTGCGACCGCGGAACGTAGAAGGACTTGATACCGCAGTGCGAACAGAAATAGTGCTTCGCCACGCCGGTGTTGAAGGTGTAGGTGGAGAGCGAGTCCCGGCCTTGCGTCAGCACGAAGCGATCGTTGCTCACGATCAGATGCAGGTACCCGGATTTGGCGCAGATCGAGCAATTGCAGTCCGCCACCTCGAGCTTGGCCGGGGCGGTTACCTCGAAGCGCACGCGCCCGCAATGACATCCACCCAAATGCGTCACCATGATGGCGGCTCCTCAGACGGGATGGGCGGTCCGCGCCTGCCCGGCGAGCCCTTGCGTCAAGGTTTGTGTTCCTGTGCCGCGAGGTCGCTGACCAGCGCGATCAATCGCTCGGGGCTGCCGGCGGAGCTCACGTCCGCCACATACTTGCCGTTGACCACGAAGGTGGGAACCCCGGAGATCCTGTAGCGCAGGCCGAGCTGGTCCGCCCGCTGCAGGTCAGTCTCGACGGCGAAATCGTGGCTGCTTTTCTTGAACGCAGCCTCGGAAATCCCGAACTTCTGGAGGAAGGCGGCCTGGACGCGCTCGGCGCCCGCCGCGTCGTTCGGATCAGCGGCGATCAGCGGATCCCCGTTGACGTGAATCTCCTCGAACACTTTGCTGTGCAATTGTTCGAGCTTGCCCATGTCTTCCAGGGCGTAGTAGAGCCGCGCGGTCGACCGGTGTCCTTCCATCCACATCACCGGCACGCGCGAGAACGTGATGTAGGCGGGCTTGGACTTTCTCCAAGATTCGACCTTGGGATCGAGCGCATAGCAGTGCGGACAGCCGTACCAGAAGAATTCCAGCACCTCGACTTGCCCGGGAGGGACCGAGGTGGGCTGTGCGGGAACCATGCGCGTGTAGTTCACGCCTTCCTGCCACAGGGGAGGCGGCGAGAGATTGGCCGGCGCGGCCGACGCCGTGGAACTGCCGGCGGCCACGGTCGATGCCACCGCCGTCAGGAGTACATTGTGCAGGCCGCCATCGCCCGTGGCGGACTCGACGGTTTCGGAACCGTCCTCATTGGTATGCCCGGTGATGCCGGGCTCCGCCTTCGCCAGTCCCGCCTCCTGTTTCTGCGTTGGCGTTGCGGCCGGGGGGCCCGGGCTCGCCGGGGGCGCAAGCGCCGTGGCCGGTGTCGTGGGGGATTCGCGATGGTCCGCCGACTGTCGATTCCCGCAGGCGCCGAGCGCGAGGGCGACAACCACCATCACCGACAGGCAGGTCGCGCGCATCTTCACCGCAGTCCCTGTACGTAGGAGGAAAGGATGTGGACGTCGTCGGCCGTCAATCGCTTGGCGATCGTCTGCATGATTCCGTTGGGACCCGAGGTCCGCGCACCCGATGCATAATCGGCCAATTGCTTGGCGACATACACGGAATGCTGTCCGCGCAAGGGCGGATACTTCGCCGTCTCGATTCCGGCCCCGGTGGGGCCATGACAGGCCATGCAGGCCGGTATGCCGCGGGGTCTTGTCCCCGCCCCGGTACAGTTTCTCCCCGGCAGCCGCCACGGAGGGGTCCGCCTCGAGGCCGGTATTCACCTGTTTGCCGAAAAAGGCGCCCAGATCCGCCATGTCCTCCGGAGTCAGGGCCAGCACGTTCCCCATCATGATGGGATTGTTGCGCTTGCCGCTCTTGAAGTTCTGGAGCTGCTCGGTGATGTAATCGGCGCCGAGCCCGGCGAGGCTCGGCCACTCCGGGTTGGCGCTGTTGCCGGTGGGACCGTGGCACGCCTGGCACACCGCGGACTTCGCGGCCCCGGCCTCCGGATTGCCTTCCGCCAACGCCCCGTTGCCCGCCAGCGCGCCGGGCAGAAATGCTGCAAGTAGCCAAAGCCGTTTCACGATCGCACAACCCCTAGAGCTTTGATTAGAACGCTTCGAAGCCGCAAATTGTACACTAGAGTCAATAATTTGCGTTTCGAGCCCGAAGGGTATGTCGACCTATCCCCACGTGAAGTTCATGACCAGCGCCGCCGAGGCGCATCAGCTCGCGCCGGATTTGGCAGGGAGATAGCATTCGCCGGACGATCCAATTCCGGAAAATCGACGGCGATTAACGTGATCACGCAGCGCGCCGGGCTTGCCCGGGTGAGCCGCACGCCGGGCCGCACCCAGCTCATCAATTTCTTCGAACTGGCTCCCGACCGGCGCCTGGTCGACCTTCCGGGATATGGTTACGCCAAGGTGCCGGAGCGGGTTCGGCTCAAATGGCTCGAGCTCATGGAGCATTATTTCAACGTACGGGAGTCCCTGGTCGGGCTGGTTCTCATCGTCGACAGCCGCCGCGGTCTCGGCGAGCAGGACGCCGCCATGCTCGAATGGGTGCTGGCCCGCGATCGCCAGGCGCACGTGCTGCTGACCAAATCGGACAAGCTGAACCAGCGCGACTCGCAGCGCGTGTTGCGAGAAACCAAAACGGCATGTGCGGATGCGGCGGTGAGTGTGCAGTTGTTCTCCGCGCACGCAAAACAAGGACTGGACGAAGCGCGGAGCGTGATGGAGCGTTGGCTCGCAGGGGAGTGAAAAAAGGCCCCGGTGGTTGTTTTGAGACAGCCACCGAGGCTAGACCAACCCGGCATGGGGATGACAAACCGGGTCTAACCCGCTCAGGGAGGAGAGCGGGAAGCGTCATGGACGCTTATTGAGTTAGATGGGGATGGTGTATGAAAGTTCCAGTGTCCCCGCCGGCATTTCTTCGGAATTTTTGAATTTGCGCATTCGACCGTGAAAACGCCCAATTTCTCGAAGCCGCGGCCTAAATCTTTGCCATTCCTTGGCCTTTCTTGACACCTTGGGCGCCGGCCCTTAACCAATCTGTAATCCTAGTGGGCCACATCCCAATTGCGCCCCATGCCCACATCGACCTTGAGCGGCACGGCAAGTTCCGCCGCTTGGGACATGAGCCGCCCGAGCTGCGCTGCGACCGTGTCGGTCGCCGTATCGGCCGCCTCCAAGATGAGCTCGTCGTGCACCTGCATGATCAGCCGCGCCGGCAGGCCCGACGTTTGCAGCCATGCATCGACCTCGATCATCGCGCGCTTGATGATGTCCGCTGCGCTCCCCTGCATCGGGGCGTTGATGGCGCTGCGCTCGGCATACTGGCGCAGCGCCTGGTTCCTGGATTGGATGTCGGGCAGATACAACCGGCGTCCGAAGATCGTCTCGACGTAACCGGCGTCGCGCGCCCGCTGCTTGGTTTCATCCATGTAGCGCTTGACGCCCGGGTAGCGCTCGAAATAACGATCCACGTACTTTTGCGCCTCGGTGCGGCCGATGCCGAGCTGGCGGGCCAGCCCGAACGCCGACATGCCGTAGATCAGGCCGAAGTTGATCGCCTTGGCCGAGCGCCGCTGCTCCGGGGAGACCGCATCCAGCGGCAGGCTGAACACCTCGGCGGCGGTCGCTTGGTGCACGTCGCGGTCCTCGGCGAACGCATCCAGAAGGCCCTTGTCGCCCGAGAGGTGCGCCATGATGCGCAGCTCGATCTGCGAATAATCGGCGGCGATCAGCGAGCACCCCGGCGGCGCGACGAAGGCTTGGCGGATGCGCCGGCCTTCGGGCGTGCGGATGGGGATGTTCTGCAGATTGGGGTCCGTCGACGAGAGCCGTCCTGTGGCCGCGACGGCCTGGTGGTACGAGGTGTGTATGCGTCCCGTGTGCGGGTCGATCTGTTCGGGCAGCTTGTCGGTGTAGGTCGACTTGAGCTTTGCCACTCCCCGGTAGTCGAGAATGAGCCGCGGAAGAGCATACGATGCGGCCAGCTCCTCGAGCACGTCTTCCGCCGTCGAGGGCTGGCCTGTCGGCGTCTTGCGGATCACGGGAATGCGCGAGCTTTCCGAACAGGATCTCCTGCAGCTGCTTGGGTGAATCGACGTTGAAGGGGCTGCCCGCCTCGGCGTGCGCCAGGGACACGAGCTCCAGCATGCGGGCGGCGAGTTCCGCGCTCTGGCGTTTCAGCAGCTCCCGATCGACCAGTACGCCGGTGCGCTCCATGCGGAACAGCACCGGCACCAGAGGCTGTTCGATCGTCTCGTAGAGTGTCTTTAGCTTCGGTATCGCCTCGATCTGCGCCCACAACGCCCGGTGCAGCCGGAGAGTGACGTCCGAGTCCTCCGCGGCGTATTGCGTCGCGCGAGTCACGTCGACCTGGTTGAACGTGATTTGCTTCGCTCCCTTGCCGCAGACATCTTCGAAGTGAATGGTTTCCATGCCGAGGTATTTCGCCACGGCGGAGTCCATGTCGTGCCGGGTGGCGACGCTGTTGAGCACGTAGGACTCGAGCATCGAATCGTAACTTTGGCCCGCGAGCGCGATTCCGTAATTCGCGAGAATGTGGCAGTCGAATTTCAGGTGATGGCCGAGCTTCGGCCTGGCGGCGTCTTCCAGCAGAGGCCTGAGCTGGGCGAGTACGTGTTCGCGCGCGAGCTGCGGCGGGGCGTCGGGATAATCGTGGGACAGGGGCACGTAGGCGGCTTCTCCGGGGGAGACGGCGAACGAGAGTCCGACCATGCGGGCGCGCATGTAGTCGAGACCGTCCGTTTCGGTGTCGAAGGAGATGAGCGGCGCGGCGGCCAATTTATCCAGCCACGTCGAGAGCGCCTCCTGCGAGACGACCATCTCGTATGCGCGGCGCCGATCGGCGGCCGCCTCGGCGGGCTGCCCGCCCTGCGCCGCGCCGGATCCGGCGGAAGCATCCGCCGGCGGTGAACTCGGCTCCGGCGGGCCGTCCAGAGACCGCAGCAGCGCGCGCAATTCCAAGCGGGTGTACAGCTCGCGCAGCCGCGCCGGATCCGGCTCGCCGCGCGCGAGGTCGTCGGCGCTCACCGCGAGCGGCACGGCGGTGTCGATGGTTGCGAGCTTGCGGGACAGCTCGAGCACCGGAATCTCCTTGCGCAGATTCTCGCCGATCTTCCCCGCGACCGAGTCGGCGTTGGCGATCAGCGAATCCAGGCTCTGGTATTGATTGAGCCACTTTGCGGCCGTCTTCGGCCCGACGCCGCTGACGCCTGGAATGTTGTCGGAGCTGTCGCCGACCAGCGCGAGATAGTCGATGATCTGTTCGGGAAAGACGTCGAATTTGGCCTTCACGCCGTCGCGATCGAGCCGCGTGTTGCTCATCGTGTTGACGAGTCCGATGCGGGGGCCGACGAGCTGCGCCATGTCCTTGTCCCCGGTCGAGATCAGAACGTCGTAGTCCGCTAGCGCGGCCTGCGTTGCGAGCGTGCCGATGACGTCGTCCGCCTCGACCCCCGGGATGCGCAGCAGCGGCAGCCCCATGGCCGCGACGGCGTCGAGGAGCGGCTGCACCTGCGATCGAAGATCGTCCGGCATGGGCGGGCGATGCGCCTTGTATTGTTCGAACAGGTCGTCCCGGAACGTGCGGCCGGGCGCATCGAAGATCACGGCGACCCGATCCGGCGATTCCTCCTTGATCAGCTTGTTCAGCATGTTGAGCACGCCGAGCACCGCTCCGGTCGGCTGGCCCTTGGAATTGCTCAAGGGTGGCAGCGCGTGAAAGGCCCTGTAAAGGTAGGAGGAGCCGTCAACCAAAAGCAACTTACGTGCGTTCATGCCAATGATGAGGATGATCAGGAGGCGGGCTGCGGGGACGGCGGCGCAGGCGCTTTGGCGTCGTCCGGAGCGGCGTCGCGCGCCGGCACATCGTTCTGCGGCGGCGCCGGTGCTTGCGGCGAGGCGCTCGGGGGTCCTGCGGGTGCGGCGGGTTTGCCGATGCCGATTCGCTTGTGGGGATGCTGCGCATCGGGAAGGACCAGCGGGCCCTTCTGTCCGCAGGCCGGCAAAGCCGCTACGCAGACAACGACCAGCAGACCCGTGAAGCGCATGCCGCCCAGTATAGCGCGCCGCTCGTCACATCCGACGCGCATACGCAACGGCCAGGGTCGCGCCCGGGATTGCAGTGCAGGAACTTAGAGATCGAGTCCGCTGTCGAAATTCACATGTTCACGTGGAGAGAATGATGAACAAACTCATCGCGATGATGACGGCCACGGCGGCCGCGCTGGGATGCGCGGCGTCGGGTCCCGCCTCGGCGCAGAACCCCGCCGGACCCTACAATCCGCTTGGATTTTACCTGGGCTTGGATGTCGGCGAGTCGACCGTTCGCAGCGACAACAACTACCTTTACGGTTACAACGACTTCAACGGCTATTATGGCGGGCCGTATGACTACTCGCATCACTTCGCGTGGAAGGCGGCCGCGGGAATACGGCCCATTTCGGTGGTGGGGGCGGAGCTCGAGTACCTGGATTTCGGTCACCCGGGAAGCGACACGACCTATTATTACAACAATTTTAACTATGGCCCCGACTCGCATCCACGGGCCATCGCGCTCTTTGGCGTGGGATATCTGCCGCTGCCGGTGCCGTTCCTCGACGTCTACGGCAAGGCTGGAATCGCACGGCTGCACACCAACGTCAACGGTTTCGACGGCCAAATCTGCGTGGATCCCGCCCCGCAGTGTCAGATGTCGACTACGCAGAATAGCTGGGACAATCGCTTCGCCTACGGCGTGGGCGTGCAAAGCCACTTCAGCGCGCTCGGCGTGCGCGCCGAATACGAGCGCATCAACTCCCCGTACGGCGACCCGGACATGTTCACCGTCGGCGTGACGTGGACCTTCTGAGAGCCATCGCCGCCTTCTGAATTCTCACGCGCGGTAAACGGCGTCCTCGCCGGATGGGACCGAGCCTGCGCGGCGCGTTCACCGTATAATCACCGCCATGAGAAGAAACCTTCGTGCGGGCGTTTTCCTTTCTGGCGTCGGTCTCGTGGCCGCGGCGGTGCTCGTCGCCTGTTCCGTTCCGAATCCATTCGACAAGCCGCATGGCGCGGCGGCCGATCCGGTGACGCAGGCGCTGCGCGAGAAGGTCAAGACCATCGTGGTGATCTATGCCGAGAACCGGGCCTTCGACAGCTTGTACGGGAATTTTCCCGGCGCGAACGGCCTGTCGGGCGTGGTCGATGCAGCAGGCCGCCCGCTGGCCGCGTACCTTCCCCAGTTGGACCGCGACGGCACCCCCCTGTCCAAGCTGCCGCAGACCTGGGGCGGCGTGACGGCGCCCGGCTACAAGCCCGTGGTCACGCAGGCGCAGAGCGCGGGCTTGCCGAATGCGCCCTTTTCGATCGAGACGGCGTTCACCGCGCAATCCAAGGCGACTTTGTCGGTGTCGACCGTGACCCGCGATCTGGTCCACCGCTTCTTCGAGAATCAGATGCAGATCGACGGCGGCCGCAACGATCAGTTTGCGGCCTGGTCCGATGCCGGCGGTCTCACCATGGGTCATTACGACTACAGCCGATCCGCGCTCTACGCCTTGGCGCGCCAATACGTGCTGGCGGACCGGTTTTTCCAGGGGGCGTTCGGCGGCTCGTTTCTCAATCATCAATATTTGATCTGCGCCTGCGCGCCGGAGTACCCGGCCGCGGACACGGTCCCGGCGAAGCCCGCGATCGCGGTCCTCGAGAGCGGCCCCGACGGACAGCCGCTTCCGCGGCTCAAGCTCGCCAAGAATTCGCCGCCCTCGGCGCTGGAGGGAGCGCCGCGCTTCGTGAACAGCGGCAACCTCACGCCGGCGGGCTATTTCGGCGACGCTAAATTCCACGCGGTGAACACCATGCAGCCGGCCTATCAGCCGAGCGGCAATGCGCCGGCGCGCGATGACTCATCCGGGCGCTACGCGGATCCGGGCAATGCCACGACGCTGCCGCCGCAGGTCGGGCCCACCATCGGGGACCGGCTGACCGCCAAGAACGTCGCCTGGGTTTGGTATGCGGGAGCGTGGAATGCCGCCATTGCCGATGCCTCGGCGCCGGTCAAGCAGCGGCACACGATCTACGAGCCGTCCACGCCGGGCGGCAACCCGGATTTTCAGCCCCATCATCAGCCGTTC
This sequence comes from uncultured Gammaproteobacteria bacterium, assembly GCA_963707765.1. Classification (GTDB taxonomy): domain Bacteria; phylum Pseudomonadota; class Gammaproteobacteria; order Steroidobacterales; family Steroidobacteraceae; genus Bog-1198. The sequence goes on from CAVPQZ010000004.1 coordinate 1,864,654, forward strand.
AACTATTACGCGCGCTTCGATCCCCAAGCGCATCCCGAGCAACGCGCGGAGCACTTGAAGGACTATGGTGATCTGCTGGCCGATGCGGCGGCGGGACGCTTGGCGCCGGTGGTTTTCTACAAGCCCCAGGGGAACTTCAACCAGCACCCGGGTTACGCGGATCTGGCCGAGGGCGACCGGCACATCGCCGATCTCGTCGCGAAACTCGCGGCGGGCCCGCAGTGGAACAACATGGTGATCGTGATCACCTACGATGAGTTCGGCGGCGCGTGGGATCACGCCGCGCCTCCCAAGGGCGACCTCCTGGGGCCCGGAACCCGCATCCCGGCGATCGTGGTGTCCCCCCTGGCCAAGAAGGGCACCGTCGATCACACGCAGTACGACACCGGGTCGATCCTGCGCCTGATCACGCGTCGCTTCGACCTCGAGCCCCTACCGGGGATTCAGCAGCGCGACCGAAGCCTCGCGCAGCACGCCGAATTCCCGATGGGCGATCTCACCAATGCGCTCGATTTGGCGAATCACTGATCCAATTGCTTGGCGGGCGTTTCCGTTCCGGGGTTCGGCGCCGGTTGCGGCATCTTCCGGCCGGGCAGCGTGGTCGGCGCCCCTGGTGCGGCATCCGCGGCGGGCGGGGTTTTCACGCTCACCAGCTCGACCTCGAAGATCAGCAGCGAGCCGGCCGGAATTCCCGGACGCGGGTTGGCGTCGTAGGCGAGCTCGGGCGGCACGAACAGCTGATACTTCGAACCCGGCTTCATGAGCGGCAGCGCCTCCTGCCAGCCCTTGATGACGCCGTTGACTCGAAAGTTCGCCGGCTGGCCCCGCGTGTAGGAGCTGTCGAACTCCGTGCCGTCGAGCAGCTTCCCGCGGTACTGGACCGTGACCTCATCGGTGGGCTTGACCTCGGGGGCTTTCAAGTTTCCGGGGACGAGCACCTTGTACTGCAGGCCGGATGCGGTGGTTTTCACGCCCTTTTCATGACCGTTCTTCTCGAGGAAATCCTTCGCTGCCTGCTTGTTGTGTGCCGTCGTGTCGGCCATCACCTGGCGCACGAAGCCCTGGATCTGCTGCTGATCGGCGCGCGTGGATTTCTTCCCCTGCAAACCGTCCTTGAGGCCCCTGGCGATCGCGTCCTGATCGACCTGGCTGGATATTCCCACCGTATGCAGCTGCTCGCCGAAGGTCAGCCCGAAGAGATAGCTGGTGTGCTCCGGGGAGGTGTCGGCCGGCGCTTCCGCCGGCGCCGCGCCCGCCGGGGGGGGCGTGGGGGCTTGCGCGCCCGCTACGGAGGCGACCGCCATCAAGCATGCGAGGCTCGAGGTCCTGATTACCGCAAGGTTTGAGTGTTTCATGGCGCGCACAATACGCCAGTCGATGTTGCAATTGCTAGCGTCGGATGCCGGCGCCGCCCCCGGGGGTGCCGGCCGGCCGGGCGCCCCCGGGGCGTTGGCCGGGAGGACCCCTTAAGGCCGGCCGCGCTCATGTCGGGTCTTTGAGCTTGGCGGCGACGCGCCGGTAGGCGTCGCGGAAAGGCAGATTTTCCCGGGTTACCAGTTCGTTGGCCGCCGCCGCCGCGTGAATGCCGGGATCCATGCGTATGTTCTTGGGATTGAATCGCACCCCGGCCAGCGCCTCCGGCAGGATGTCGAGGGTCTGCAGGCACGAGTCGATGGCGCGGAACAGGGGCGGCTTGATGAGCTGCAGGTCCCGATGATAACCGGAGGGCAGCTTCTGCGTGATGTTCAATACCTCGTTGAGCGCGGCCTGCGCGACGGCGCTGCGGCCTCGAATCAGCTCGAAGACGTCCGGGTTGCGCTTCTGGGGCATGATCGACGAGCCCGTCGTGAATCCTTCCGGCAGGCTGACGAAGCCGAATTCCTGCGTATAGAAAAGGAGCAGATCGGAGGCGAGCCGTCCCAAGTCCTGGGCGAGCAGCGTGATTTCGAACAGCAGCTGGGCTTCGGCCTTGCCCCGCGACAGCTGAACCGCCGTGACCGGCTCATGGATCACCGCGAAGTCGAGGCGCCGCCGGGTCGATTCGCGGCTGATGTCGAGGTTGGGCGTGCCGTAGCCCGCGGCCGAGCCGAGGGGGTTCTTGCCGAGCCGGCGCTGTGCCTGCTCGAGGCCCTGCGCGTCGTCGCGAATCTCGGCCGCGAACCCGGATGCCCACAGCGAGACCGTGCTCGGCATCGCCTGCTGCATATGGGTGTATCCCGGCAGCGGGATGCTGCCTTGGCGCGACGCCAGGGCGTCGAGCGCCGCCGCGGCTGCCATCGCGCCCGCCTGAAGCGCCTGCGCCGCGTCGCGCAGATACAGGCGCAGGGCCACGAGCACTTGATCGTTGCGCGAACGGCCTGCATGCAAGCGGCCGCCGGCCGCGCCGAGCCGTTCGGTCAGCCGGTTCTCGATCGCGGTCTGGCTGTCCTCGTTCTCGAGCGTGACGCGCCACTGGCCGGCGGCATGTTCGGCGCCGATGGCGGCGAGCGCGTCGCGGATCGCGGCGAGGTCTTCCTGAGACAAAAGCCCGCTCTCGGCGAGCATTTCCGCGTGCGCGATCGAGGCGCGAACGTCGTATTCGACCAGCCGGTTGTCCAGGACGAAATCGTCGCCGGCCGTGTAGGCGAGCACCCGGGCATCGAGCGGAACCCCCTTGTCCCAGAGCCGGGTCATTGCGTCTTCGCCGCGCCGTGCTGCTCGGCGGGGCTCAGGGCTTTCAAGTCCGCCACCACCAGCGTGCCCGTGCCCTCGTTGGTGAAGATCTCGGCGAGCAGGCTGTCGGAACTCTTGTACGTGATCACGTGCACGCGCCGCACGCCACCGCGAATCGCATTTTCGATCGCGATGGCTTTGGGCAGCATGCCGTCCTTCAGGCGCCCCGAGTCACGCAGCCGCTTCAGCCCCTGCAGATCCGTGTACGAAATCACGGTGCTCGGATCCGACACCGACTCGAGGATGCCCGGCGCCCCCGTGCACAGCACCAGCTTCTCCGCGGCCAGGGCGCCGCCGATGGCGGCGGCCACCGTGTCGGCGTTGATGTTGAGCAAGGTGCCGCTGGAGTCCGCGGACAGCGGGCTGACCACCGGCATCAGTCCGTCATCGAGGAGCTTCTCGATCACCGCCGCATTGACGGAGTCGATGTCGCCGACGAATCCATAGTCCACCGTCTCGCTCGAACCCTCGCTCACCGGCACGGGCGCGCGCTTGTGGGCGCCGATGAGGCCGGCGTCGACGCCGGACAGGCCGATGGCTTCGATGCCGAGCTCCCGGCAGATCGCCAGGATGCGCGTGTTGATGAGGCCGTTGAGAACCATCGAGGTCACGTCGATGGATGCGCTGTCCGTGACGCGGCGGCCGTTCACCATCCGCGTTTCGATTCCCAGGGTGGCCTGCACGCTGTCGAGCTGCGGTCCGCCGCCATGCACCAGCACGGTCTTGATCCCGACCTGGTGCAGAATCGCAACCTGCTCGATGAGGGCGCGGGTGGAAGCCTCCTCGCTGAACACCGCGCCGCCCGCCTTGATGATGAACACCTTGTTCTTGTACATGCGGATGTACGGTGCGGCGCTCTTGAGCGCCAGCACGGCGGTGGAGGGGTCGGGTCGATTCATGATCATGGACTGCTCCGATGGGGAATGCCGTCAAGCCAGCATGCGGTGCAGAACGGCCATCTGCACCGCCAGGCGATTGAAAGCCTCGCGCTTCACGACCGCGCGAGGTCCATCCAGGATTTCGTCGGCCACGGCGACGTTGCGGCGCACCGGCAGGCAGTGCATCAGCTTGGCCTCCGGCAGCGCTTTCGCGAACCAATGTTCCCGCACGCACCAATCGGCAAGCCCGGCGCGCATCGCGGCCTCCGCCTCGGCATCGCCGTAATGCCGGGTGGAACCCCACTCCTTGGCATACACGACGGCGGCGCCGGCGAGCGCGGCGGCGCGATCGGATGTCTCACTCACCGAGCCGCCTGCGGCCCGCGCGGCGGCGGCCGCCTTTTCCATGATCGTGGGCGGCAGCGCATAGCCGTCGGGCCGTGCCACGACGACCTCCATGCCGCGCAAGGCCGCCATGTGGAGTACGGCGGCCGGCACGGCCAGGGGCAGCGCGCGCGGGTGATACGCGAAGCTCAGCACGAACTTGGATCTTCGCGCAATGCCGAGCTCGTCCAGGGTGCGCCAATCGGCCAGCGCCTGGCACGGATGATTCATGGCCGATTCCAGATTGATGAGCGGCTTGTCGCACAGCTCGTCGACCATGCGGAACAGATGTTCGTCGAGATCCTGCTCGAGATTCTTGCCCTCGGCGAACGCGCGCACGCCGAGCGCGTCGCAGTACGACGCCAGCACGGGGATGCCCTCGCGGATGTGCTCGGCCGCAGCGCCGTTCATGACGGCGTTCTGCCGGGTCTCGAGCTGCCAGGTTCCCTGTCCGGGCGTGATGACGAAGGAGTCGCCGCCCAGCCGCGACATGCCCGCCTGGAACGAAGCCAAGGTTCGCAGCGAGGGGTTGAAGAAAACCAACCCCAGGATCTTGCCCGCGAGCGCCCGCGGCTGCGGCCGGTCCTGAAGGGACTGCGCGAGCGCCAGCAGGTCGACGATCTCGTCGCGGCTGAAATCGGCCAGATCGAGGAAGCGCTTCATGCGGGAATCTTCGCCAAGGCGTCGCAGAGCTGATCGACATGGCCTTCATTCAGGATGTAGGCCGGCAGCAGGCGCAGCACATGCGGGTCGCCGCTGGTGCCGGTGAGGATGTTCCGCTCCAGGAGCGCCGCCTGCACCGCCTTGGCGGGGCGCGAGGTCTTGAGGCCGAGCAGGAAGCCCGCTCCTTGGAATCCGGTGACCGGTCCGATCCGGCAGTTCGAGCAGATGTACGCCGACACCTGGCGCACGTTCGCCATCAGCGATTCCAATTCGATGGTGTCGATCACCGCCTCGGCGACCGCGCACGCCATGGGTCCGCCGCCGAACGTGGTGCCCATGTCGTCGAGCCCGACCCGGGCCGCCACCGCTCTCGACAGCAACAGCGCCGATACGGGGAACCCGTTCCCCAGGGCCTTTGCCGCCGTGATGATGTCGGGTGTCACGCCATAATGGTTCGCGCCGAAGGGCGCGCCGGTGCGGCCCATTCCGCATTGCACCTCGTCGAAAATCAGCAACGCCCCCACGTCGTCGCAACGCTGACGCAGCGCCTGCAGCATGGGTTTGCCGACGCCGTAGGCGCCGCCCACGCCCTGCACCGGTTCGACGATGACGGCGGCCGTGTCGGAGTCCACGATGTGTTCGACCGCCGCCGTGTCGTCGCGCGGCGCGAAGCTGACCTCGAAGGGCGTGCGCGGAAATCCATACCATTTCTCAGCGGCTCCCCAGGTCACCGCGCCGGCGGCGGCGGTGCGGCCGTGCCATCCCTGCTCGAGCGCGACCGCCTTGCCGCGCCCCGTGATCTTGAATGCGAGCTTGAGCGCGTTTTCGTTCGCCTCGGCGCCGCTGTTGATCCAGAACACCGTGTCCAACCCGAGGCCCGCGAATTTGGCGAGCCGCGCGGCGGCCCGCTCGCGGACGGCGACGTGCACCGCATTGGTCTGAAACGCCATTTGCCGGGCCTGTCGGTCCAGCGCGGCCAGCCAGCGCGGATGGCCGTATCCCAGTCCGGCCACCGCATGGCCGCCGTAGAAATCGAGAATCTTCCGGCCGTCCCGCGTGTGCAGCCACACGCCGTCGCCGTGCGCCACCTCGATCGGGTACTGGGCGAACACCTGGGCCAGATGGCTCCTCGCCATCTCTCCGGCTCCTCGAATCGTCTGTGCTGCCATGTTGCGTCGCCGCCTCGAAGTGAATCGGATTCAGGTCCAGCCGGGCGCCGGAGCCTCGAGCCCCACACGTTCATCGAAGCCCAGCAGCCGGTTCATCCATTGCATGCCGCCGCCGGCCGCGCCCTTGTTCAGATTGTCGAGCACCGACATGACCGCGATGGTCGTGTCATTGGTCACCGCGCTCAAGTTCGCGTAATTGCTGGCGACGACGTCTTTGATTCTCGGCGCGGCGCCGGACACGTGCACGAACGGGCAGCCCGCGTAGAACCCGGCCAGCGCGGCCACCGCGGCGGCGCTCCCGATCGGCTTGCGCAGCGCGGCTTGCACCGTGACGTGAATGCCGCGCGCGAAGGGACCCGAATGGGGGACGAAATTGATCTCGGCCTCGACGCCGGTCGCGGCGCGCGCGCATGCGGCGATCTCGGGCGCATGCCGGTGACCGAGCGCGCCGTAGGAATAGACATCGGCATGTCGCTGCGGATGATGGGTGCCCTCGACGGGCCGTCGGCCCGATCCGGTGCTGCCGGTGATGCCGGTGACGAACAGGCGCTCATCGGTCAATCCCAACGCGAGGAGCGGCACCGTGGCCAGCAGCGTCGCCGTCGCGAAGCAGCCCGGATGGGACACATGCGGCGTCGGCGAGCGCGGCAGATGTTCGGGGACCGCGCAAGTGAATTGCCCGATGCGCGAGGGCGCGGGATGGGCGTGCTTGTAGACCGCTTCGTAGGCGCCGGGGCTCGGGTAGCGGAAATCCGCCGAGATGTCGACGCAATGCGTTTGCGCTCCCGCGGACTCGGCGGCGGCGAGCAGACGATCGATGATTCCCGCCGCCACGCCGTGCGGCGCGGCCGAGAACAGGGCCGAGTGCGGCAGGCTCCGCATCCGCGTCTCGATCTCATCGAGGCCGCTGAACGCGAGCTCCGGATAGGCGCTTCGCAGGTGCGGAAACGCCGCCGCCACGGCCGAACCCGGCTGGCTGTCCGACAAGATGGCGGCGAGTTCGAGCCGGGGGTGCCCGGCAATCAGCCGCAGCAATTCGCCGGCCACATAGCCGGTCCCGCCCAGCACGATGGCGGGCGTGCGCGTGGTCACGCCCCGACCACCTTCGGTTCCCCCACGTTGCTGAGGCCGAGCCTCCCGATCACGAAATCGCCCAGCTGTACGGGATTGCTGACGGCGTTGAAGGCCTCGACGTTCGATTGCTCGCGGATGATGTCGACCCCGACATTGTTGTCCGTGGCCGGTCCGGTGACCACCGCGGGTTCGATTTCGAAGCGCTCGCGCAGCAGTTTGATCCCGCCCCATGCGGCCACCGGGTCGTTCGCGGACAGCACCACCGCGGTGAGCGCGGCCTTGATGTCGGGCTGCTGCAGGATGGATTTGACCCCATAGGTGCCCAGCAGTCCGTCGCCCAGTTCGAATACGATGACGTCCGGGCGGCCCGTCGCCATTTCCGTCAGCATCGTCCGCGCCAGAGCCGGCCCGCATTTCTCAGTGGTGGTGACGATCCCTAAGTCGGTGAAGATCATGGTGCGGCGCGCGCCGGAATCCTCGAAGGCGAGAATATCGCGGCGCAGCGAGACGCCGGTGGCCTTGAACGCATCGACAACGAGGCCGCGGTGGCGCATGCGCGCGATGATCGCGCAGGCCGCGGCGGTTTTCCCCGCCTCCATGCAGGTCCCGGCGAGGGCCACCACGGGCACGCCGCGGACATTCAGCTCGGTGGAATAGTCGAGCGGCTTGTACCCCACTCGTGCGGGAATCCCGATGCGTTCACCCAGGTAGGGGAAGGTGAGCACCGTTCCCAGAACTTTGCAGTCGAAGGGCTTGCCCTTGTCCGGGTTCGCCGAATCGCACAGGCCGAGCACGCCGCCGATGTTGAGCATTTGAATGATGTCGCCCGGCTTCAGCGATTCCGGAATGTGGCCCGAGTAGCCGAACAGGGCCTTTCGGTGGCCCAGCGCCCCGACGACGACGTCGCCCCGCGAGACCTTCGCCATGCGGCCGCTGGTGAGCTCGAGCGTGTTGTACGTGGACTTGCTGTTTTGCACCTCGACCACCAGCGCGACGCCCTCTTCGCAGGGTATCTCCGGGGAGATTCGCACTTCGTGGGAGAACCCGCACGCCTGGGTGACCGAGGCGATCTTGTCAACGACGACTGTGCGCATGCCGCTCATGATTTCTTCGCCTCCGCGGCCGTGCCGCTGTCGCCGGCGTTCTGGCCGGCGCGTTTGTGAAATATGCCGGAGAGGGCCAACATCTTCGAATACCCGAGGGCATCGGCGGGCGTCCATTCACCGGCCGCTTCGCCGTACACGCCCTTGGAGGCGCTCATCAGCGAGTACGGCGACGTCACTCCCTCGACGAACGCGGCGCCCGGCCGGAACAGCACGTGCGCCTCGCCCGTGACGCGAGCTTGGGAGGAAACCAGGAGCGCCTCGATGTCCCGGCACACTGGGTCCAGATGCTGACCTTCGTGCAGCAGGTCGCCGTAGGGCTGGGCCACGGTGTCCTTGATGCGCGACTGCCTGCCGGTGAGCACCAGTTTCTCGAGTTCCCGATGGGCCGTCAGCAGGACTTCAGCGGCCGGCGCCTCGAACGCCACCCGCCCCTTCGTCCCGATCACGGTGTCGCCGAGGTGGATGCCGCGTCCGATGCCGAAGGGACCGGCCAGCGCTTCCAGTTGCTCGATGATCGAGACCGGCGAGCGCCGAGCTCCGTCGAGCGTCGCCGGGATGCCGCCCTCGAAGCCGATGACGTGCCGTTCCGGGGGCTTCGGAATCGTGAAGGCGTCTTTCGACAGCACCCAGGCGTCGTCCGGAATGGTGCCGCCGGAGGTGAGCGTTTCCTTCCCGCCGATGGTGACGCCCCACAGTCCGCGGTTCACCGAGTAGGCGGCGCCGAACGGCGGCACGGGCAGCCGGCGCTCCTCGAGATACTTGAGCTGCTCCGCACGCTTGAAGGCGCGGTCGCGCACCGGCGCAATGATCTCGAGGTCCGGCGCCAGCGTGCGCAGGGCGACTTCGAAGCGGACCTGGTCGTTCCCGGCGGCCGTGCAGCCATGCGCCACCATCGCGGTCCCGAGCGTGAGGGCCATTTGGGCGATGGTTTGCGCCTGCAGGACCCGCTCGGCGCCCACGCAGAGCGGATACAGGCCGCCGCGGCGGATGTTGCCCATGATGAGGAACTTCAGAACCTGGTCGAAATACGACGCGCGGGCGTCGATCAGGTGATGAGCGACGGCGCCGAGTTCCACCGACCGCGCCGCGAGGCTGCGGGCAGCCGCGGCGTCGATGCCGCCGGTGTCGACGGTCACGGTGATGACGGGCCGTCCGTAGGTGTCCTTGAGCCACGGCACGCAGAACGAGGTGTCGAGGCCGCCGGAAAAAGCCAGGAGAATGGGCTCAGCGCCCTTAAGATGGGTGGATGTCATGGAAATTATCGTCCGAAAATGTTGCGCAGACGCAGGCCGAGCTGGCGCTGCTCGCGGGCGCCGGCGGTGGCGATGAATATGGTGTCGTCGCCCGATAGTGTGCCCACCACTTCGGGCCAGCGCGCCGTGTCGATGGCCACGGCCACGCTTTGGGCGGAGCCCACGGTGGTCTTCAGCACGGTAAGATTGGTGCCCGCGGTAAGGCGGGCGTGCACGAACTGCTTCAGCGCCGAGAAATCGCTCCTGGGGAGCGCCTGCGGGTCGGGAAGCACATATCGGTCGCCCATCTTGGCCACGCCCAATTCCCGCAGATCCCGGCTCACGCTCGACTGCGTCGCGGTCACGCCGCGCTTGCGCAGCATGGCCACCAATTCCGACTGCCGGCCCACCACCTGATCGCGGATGATGCTCGCGATGGCAGTGCGTCGCGCCGGCGCGCTGGAATTTCCGTCCTCGGGGGCTTGTCTCTGGCCCATCACTTTCGGGGGTCCTTGCATAAAATTGCGCGAAGTCTGCATAAAAATGCAAGCTCTGTCAACGCCCGCCGGGCGGCCCCGTAGATTACCGGGCGGGGCTCCATGTATTCTCGCGCGCATGCCGCTCGAAACTGTCGACATGGAAACTGCCGCGAGCCCGGATGCCGCGGTCATTTGGCTGCATGGACTCGGCGCCGACGGCCACGACTTCGTGCCGATCGTTCCTCAGCTGGTACGGCGCGGCGAGCGCGCCTGGCGGTTCGTATTTCCGCACGCGCCCCCACGGCCCGTGACGATCAACGGCGGCATGCGGATGCGCGCCTGGTACGACATCGTGAGCCTGGACCGGAAGGGCGCCGAAGACGAGGCCGGATTTCGCGAGTCCGATCGCGCCGTTCGGGAGTTGATCGCGCGAGAGGTGGCGCGCGGCATTCCCGCACATCGCATCGTCGTGGCGGGATTCTCCCAGGGCGGAGCGGTATCGCTCTATACGGTCCCCCGCTGCCCTGAGCGGTTGGCCGGGGTCATGGCGCTGTCGGCCTACCTGCCGCTGGCGGCCCGGCTCGCGGCCGAACGGCTCGCGGCCAACGACGCCACGCCCGTTTTCATGGCGCACGGTCTTGCGGATCCGGTTCTTCCGTTCGCGTTGGGAGCGGCCTCGCGCGACGAACTCAAGGCGCTCGGTTACCAGGTCGAGTGGCACCAGTACCCGATGGCGCACTCCCTGTGCGAGGCGGAAGTCGCCGACATTCGCAGCTACCTCCTGGGGGTTCTGCCGGTGAAGCCTCGGTAGGCGGGAATGCGCCCCTGCTGCAAGGCAGCAAGGGGTGCCGCTGAGCGGGTCCTGCTCGTTCCTGAGCGGGCGCGCGGGCTCAGCCGGGCGGCGCCCCGGGGATGAGCGCCGTGACCAGGATCATCAAAAAGAGCAGCGCCAGGAATCCGATCAGCTGGCCCAGCGCCCACAGCCCGAAGGCCTTGCGCGTCGTCAAGCCCAGGACTTCACTCAATCCCATCACCTGCAGCACGACGCTCCAGGCGGCGAGCACCAAGTACGTCAGGAACTGGATGCGCACGAGCAGCGCGATGAAGGTCTCCACCTCAGGCCGCGGAGTGTCCTCGAAGGTCGCGCCCCCGGCCAGCAACGCGGCCAACACCCAGCCGATCAGCGAGGCGACCACCGGCACGCCCCCGTAGGCGAGGACGTGAAAGGTCTGGTTGCGGACGCCCGCCCGGCCTGCGCGTGCGCCCAAGCGCGTGTAGATCGTGCCCATGAGGAACAAGCTGACGACCCCCGCCGAGGATCCGATCACGAGAGCCTTGCCGAAAATCTCCGCGACGCTGCTGGAGGAACCGGCATTTTGCGCCCGGCTCAAGGCGAGCCAGCCCGCAATGCCCTGGGCGGCTCCCAACAAATAGTCCGCGGCGCCGATCGGCTGCGTCGCGAGTTCCCGAAAGACGCGTCGAGGTCTCAACCAGACGTCATGCAGCGGCCGAATGGGTTCCGTGGGTAGCATCGAGGCAGCCTACGCAATCCGTGTTACCGACTCCAGTCTCACACGCAGATGACAGCAGACTTTTTCAGGGCTACTCTCACGGCGAGTGGCCGTAATACCGCGAGGAGACTGAAGACCATGGCAAAGAAGAAGAGTAAGGCGAAGAAGCGTCCTATGGGGAAGGCGAAGCGCGCTGGGACGAAGAGCAAGGCGATGAAGAAGGCGCGGCCGGCAAAGACCGCCCGCAAGGCGAAGAAGGTCGCGAAGAAAGTCGCCAGGAAGGTCGCGAAGAAGGCGGCTAAGCCGGCACCGAAGAAGGCGGCTCCCCCGGTGAAGAAAGTCGTCAAGGCGAAGGCGGCGAAGCCGAAGAGTGCGGCGCCCGCGATGCCGAAGCCGAGGCCGAAGCCCGTGGCGCCCGCCATGCCGGCTCAGCCGATGCCGGAGCCGGTGACGCCGGTGGGTCTCGAGGGGGGCTCGGAGCCGCCCGCGGCGCCTGGTACGCTGATCTAAAGGCCCCGCGAGAGTTCGAGAGCGGTCCGGTCAGGCGCGTACCAGCCCCTGCAGGGGGTGCGCGCCGCCGCTGTCCGGGAACACGCGGGACGCAAGCGAGCCGCCGTCGATGCGCAGGTGCTCGCCGAGAACGGCTTTGAACACGCTTCGCAGGTCGAGAGTCGGACGAAGATCCCGGTCCTCGAGCAGCGCCGTGCGGCTGAGGCCGGGCCAATCCGCGATCACGCGGCCCCCGCGAACGGCGCCACCCGCGAGGAATGCGCATCCACCGGTGCCGTGATCGGTTCCGCGGGTGCCGTTGACGGCAGCGGTGCGCCCGAATTCGGTGACCACCAGCACAGCGGTTTGCGTCCACAGGGGGCCTAAGCCCTCGGCGAGCGCGCGCAGGCCGTTGTCGAGCCCGGCGAGCCGCTGGGCCAGCGTGCCGCTCGACGCGCCCTGATTGGCGTGCGTGTCCCAGCCCATGGCCTCGATGACGGCGATTTCCGGGCCCCCGGCGCTGCGCATCAGTGCCGCGGCCATGCGGGCGGCGCTTCCCACCCGATCGGTGCCGCGAGACCCGCCCCCCTTCGCGGGTACCGCGCCGGCCGAGTCCATCGAGCCGGCCGAGACCATCGATGAGGGCCCGGGCGTTGCGTCCATCAACGCCTCGCCTTGCACGGCCTCGCTGAGACGTGCCGAGAACCAGGGATCCTTGGAATAGAGATCGGCAAGCCGTGCCAGGAGATCCTCGTCGATGTCCGGCGCCGCGGCCGGCGACATCGACAGCACCGGCGCATCCCCCCGCAGGATCAAGGGCAGATTCTGGCTGATGGCCACGGCGCGCTCCGCCGGCGGCTGAACCTCCGCCGGAAGCGCCGCCAGCGCGCGGTTCAGCCAGCCGTCCGCCGTGCCGAGGGGTCGGGTCAAACCGTTTTCGAGGACGTTCTGTCCGTCGAAATGGGACCGATCGCGGTAGGGCGATGCGACCGCATGCAGCACCACGAGTTCTTTCGCGACGTACCGTTCGTGAAGAAAACTCAAGGAGGGATGCAGCCCGAAGAACCCGTCCAGGGGCAGGGCGCCGTCGGCACTCCCAGGCGGGGCAATCGCGAGCTCTTGGTGCAGGTTCGCATAGTCGTGGTCGCCGTGCGGCGGCACCGCCGCCAGGCCGTCCAACGCCCCGCGCAACACCACGACCACCAGCCTTCCCGGCCCCCCGGTGTTGGCAAACAGCATCCGTGGCCTCAGCGTAGTTGCCGCCAGCGCCCCCGCGCTCCAGAGGAAGCGCCGGCGGGAGATCGAGCTAGGGAATCGACGCATGATCATCTCCGTTGAAATTCCGGGCTCATCAGCAGCAGCGCGACCGCCTGCGTGCCCGAGGCCGCCCGCCGCAACGCGGCGAGCGTTTCAGCGCGCGCATAGCCGCCCAGACTGGAAGCGGCGAGATCGAGCGGGTCGACGCCTCGGTCGAAGCGTTCGGCCACGCTCGATGCCCACAAGATGCGATGCATCAGCGCATCCGAGCCGTCCCACGCCTTGGCCGCGTCGGGCCATCCGGCGGGGGATCCCGGGGTGTATTGCCGTTGGCCCAGCAGCTCGAAGCTGCGCAATACGTCTTCCGGCCTGCCGGGCGCCGTGCCGAAGGCGCGCATCGTCGAGAACACCAGGTCCTCGGGAGTCTTGAACTTGCGCGGCTCCGGCGCCCAGGCCTCGCCCGAGTCGATCAGCGCCGCGTAAACGGCCGGCAGATCGCCGTCGGACGCGAGGTAAGCATGCGCGAGGCGATCCACCACGGGCGCCGGCGGCTCGTCGGCGACGAAGTGGCGTGCCAGCTTGGTGGCGATGAATCGGGCGGTCGACGGGTGCCGCGCCAGTTCTTCGAGCACGGCTTCGCCCTGGGCACGGCCGCCGTCGGCGTAGCGCTTGCCGAGAAACATCTTCGCGCCCGGCTCGTGCAGATTGTCGCGAAAGAAAAATCGGCCGGTCTGCCCGCCGGCGAAGCGCCCGCCGGCGTCGCCGATGGACCAGCCGGTGATGATCTCCGCAAAGCTCGTGACGTCCGTCTGGGTGTAGCCGCCGCCGACGCCCAGCGTGTGCAGCTCGAGAATCTCGCGCGCGAGATTCTCGTTGATCCCGAATTCGCGGTGTGGCTGGTCGGACCGTACGCTGCGCCGAGCCGCCTGGAGCGCCGCCGCGGAGTCCGGCCCCATGGAGGCTTGATTGTCGAGGAAGGCGATCATCGCGGGGTGCTGCTCGACCGCCCTCAGCATATCGAGGAAGCGGCCGTTGACGTGGGGCCGGACGGCTTCATTTTCGAGGGTGCCGGCCAGGCCGAAAATGATGCCCTTGTCCGAGGAGATGGCGAAGTGATTGGCCCAGAAATGGACCAGGCGCTCCGCGAACGGCTGGGACGTGAGAGCGGCGCTTTGGGCGCGTGCCAGCACCTGCGCGCGGTAGTGCGGCCGGTAGGCATCGCGCAGCCCGTTCTCGGTCGCCTTGCCATCCGCACCGGCCGCATCTGGCGCCGCGCGGCGCATCTGCCGCCTCTCGCGTCGCGCGGCCAAGACCTCGGCGAAAATTTGGTCGGAAGGCGCCAGGGGAGTGGTGCCCGCCAGCGGCACGGGCCCCCGGATTTGCTCGCGCAGCCAGCCCCGGGCGTCGCCGGCCGCAGCGGCCAGCTCGCCGGGGCGGGCGCCCAAACCGAAGCGCAAGACGGCTATCTCTGCGTGCACCATACGCGAAGCAACGGCGCAATCCCCCCGGCGTTGACCTCGGTATTCGGGGCCGAGTTCTCAGATTCGGCGGTCAATCGGCGCGCTGACGTCCCCGACCGCCTTGGTCCGGGCACAGACATCCGCCGAGCATTACTTTTTTGTCATCGTTCGGCATGAACCTAACTCCCGGAAGATCAGTCGATTCTTACAACATATGTCGGAATGGCGACAGATTACGCCGAATGGTTTTTGCGCGACCATGCTGGCCGGTGCAGAAGGAGCTTGGAATGACGATCGGAGAAAGCAAGCTGTATCGGGGTGGCGAGGTCGCCCACCGGGAAGATGTGGCCGCTTCGGCCGTGTCGGCCCACGCGGTTCCGCCGGCGACGCTGACGGAGGCGAAAAGCGAGATCGATACGCTGCGCTCCATCAATGCGCATTTGGTGCGCCAGGTCGCGGAGCTCAAACAGAGCATGGCCCAAGCCCAGCGGCTGGCCGACCGCGACGGCCTGACGGGCCTCTACAATCGCCGCAAAATGCTCGACCTGCTCGAGAATGCCCTGAGTGACGCAGCGCAACATGGGGGCCGGGTTGGCGTGTTGTTCATCGATCTCGACGGATTCAAGGGAGTGAACGACCGCCACGGTCACGCGGTCGGCGACCGATTGCTCACGACGGTCGCGGCACGAATCGCGGCGCGCGCCCGGGCGGGCGACTGCGTGTGCCGCTATGGCGGCGATGAGTTCGTGGTGATTCTGCGGCATGTGGCGGATGCCGCGGCCTTGCGATTGGTGGCCGACAGCATCGCCCGGCGAGTGGCGCTGCCCTACCGGATCGACGGCACGGAGCTGCAGTTGACGGCCGCCATCGGCGGGGCCATCTACCCGGACCAGGCCGGCAGCGCGGCTGCGCTCATGCGGCTTGCCGATGCGTCGATGTACCGCGCGAAGGCGGAATGGACGGATCCCTCGGACGTGCAGACCCCGGCACCGGCGCGCCGCTGCGACGACCCGTCCAAGCAACATCATTGAAGGTTCCCCCGTTGGGGGATGCTCTTTGCATGGACGGGCGGTATTCTTGGCCGCCATGCGCTCCTATCTCATGTCTTGCGCACTGTGTCTTTCCCTCTGCCTGATGGCGGGATGTGTGGTCGCGCCCGATCAACGGCACGATCCCGGCGGTGTCGTGATGGTGGCGCCGCCGCCGCCTCGCGAGGAGGCGATCGGTGCACCGCCCGTGGCGGGCTACGTTTGGTTGCCCGGATACTGGGGTTGGGTGGGCGACCGGCACGAGTGGGTACCGGGCCGCTGGGCGGAACCGCGTCCGGGCATGCACTGGGCGGCGCATCGGTGGGTTCGGCAGGGGGACGGCTGGCGCCTGCGCGAGGGGCATTGGGAGCGCGGCGCCTAGCGAGCTTGGGTCCAGGGCGCGGCACCCGGCTGATCGCGCAGACGGCCGGCGCCGCCGGCATCGAACCAATGCTCGATGAGGCGGTAGGAAATGGACTGGCTCGGGGGCAGGTGAGGCACACCTGCGGCAATGTCGGTCCGCGAGAACCAGCGGGCATCCTCGAGTTCCTCGTCGTGCAGATGGACCTCCTTCGTCACCGCTCGTGCGGTGAATCCGAGCATCAGCGACGCGGGAAACGGCCACGGCTGCGAGGAGTGATACTCGATGGCCTCGACCTCGACTCCCGTCTCCTCCCAAACCTCGCGGGCGACGGCATCCTCCAGCGACTCTCCGGGTTCGACGAAGCCGGCGATGGTGGAATAACGTCCGGCCGGCCAGGATGCCTGGCGGCCCAGCAGCGCGCGGTCGCCGTCGCTGACGAGCACGATGATCGCGGGATCGAGGCGCGGAAATTGCTCGTGGCGGCACGAGGGACTGGTGCAGACGAGAACGTGCCCGCTTTTCGCCGCGACCGTCCTGGCGCCGCAGGTTCCGCAGAAGCGATGCCGGCGCCGCCACGAGGTCATGGCGCGCGCATATCCGAGCAGGCCGGCCTCGTCGGGCCGCAGCAAGGAGGCGACCAGCCGCAAGTCCTCGAATCGCCCGCCCGCGGTCAGTTGCGGCGGCTCCATCGATTCGACCTCGTACGCGAAAACGCTCGACTCGTCGAGCTTGCCCAGCAGGATCAGATCGTCGGCATTGCGCCGCTCGAGCGGAATCTCGCCGATGCCGAGAAAACCCGCGCGCGGTTCGCCGGCGTCGACGATGAGACTGCGCGAATTCCACACCGGAATCACGCGGCTGCCCGCGTCCGCAAGGGCGCCCGCGAACCACGCCGCGTCCTCGCGCAAATGCGACGCCCGGTTCAGGTACGGGCCCGCGAATACATTCCGTGTCGCCATGTCGCCGATTCTAGCAGGACGGCCCATTGCAGATGCCCGGCGGCCATTTTCAGATGACCGGGCGCGGTGCGCGCTCAAATCCACCCGCGCACTTGCGCCCGTGCTTGTATCAGCGGCTGTTGTGTCCGCATTCCGACTAGCGAGTGCGGGCGGCAGCGACGACGGTCGGTCGGGGCTGATGGTTCTTTGCCGCGTAGATCGCGAACAGCTCGGGCCGGTCGACCTTGGTCACCGCATCCGCGATCGCCTTGTGGACACAGGCGTCGAGTCGGGCACGCGCCCCGAGGTCACGGCCGATGCCCTTGCACACCTCACTGCCCGCTGCGGCAATGCGGCTGTAGAGCTTGGCTGCGCCCTGCGGGCTCGACAGGTTGAGATCGCCAAACTTCACCACGGCCTGAGGGACATCCCCCTCGACGGCGGCGATGGACGCGGCACCCCAGCTTGAGGCCAGCGCGCCGAGGGCGGCGGTGAAGATCAAACGGGGCAGATACGAGGCAGTGGTCAGAGTGTTCATGATGCTCTCCTGGATGTTGGGTCAATCGTTCAAGGTTTCGGCGCTTTCCGGCGGCAGGTTTGGCCCCGCCGCCTGTGGGAATACAGTGCGCCGTGCCCTGGCCCGGAGTCCTGATAGCGATCTGAAAGTGATCTAGGGATGGGCTGAACTTTGAGCCCAGCGGCGGCGGGCCAGGCGAATCGCCGGCGCCTGAATGGCTGTGTAGAATCGTGGCTCGGGAAGCGAGATCGAGCCGGAAAATTAATCTAATCCTAGAGTTGCGATGTCATCGATGAGTTCGACCGGTCGTTCCTTGCTGCGCGTCGCGGATCTGCGGGTCGATCCGGCGCTCGATGAGATATGCAAGGATGGGCAGACGATCAAGCTCGAACCCAAAGCGATGCAGCTGCTGCTGTGCCTTGCCGAGCGCGCGGGCGAGGTGCTGAGCGTGGAGGAGTTGCTGGATCGGGTGTGGAAGGACGTGGTGGTGAGCCAGGATTCGGTGTACGCGGCGGTGGCCGCCTTACGGCGCACGCTCGGCGATGATCCGAAGAGGCCGAAGTACATCGCCAACGTGGTGCGCCGGGGCTATCGGCTCATCGCGCCGGTATCCCCGTGGGTTGATCCGCCGGCCGAGCCGGCTGCCCATGCGGCACCGCTACTGCCGCAAAAACCCTCGATCGCGGTTCTTCCCTTCGTCAACCTGAGCGGCGATCCGGCGCAGGAGTACTTCAGCGACGGCATCACCGAGGACATCATCAGCGAGTTGTCGCGCTGGCGGCGTCTTGTGGTGCGCTCCCGCTCGGCCTCGTTCCGGTATCGCGGTGCCACCGTCGATACGAAGCGGGTCGCGCATGAACTGGGTACCCGTTTTGTCGTCGAAGGCAGCGTCCGGCGTATGGGAGAGCGTATCCGCATCAGCGCACAGTTGATCGACGCCGAGACCGGCAGCCACATCTGGAGCGAAAAATTCGACCGCGCTGCCGATGAGATCTTCGCCGTCCAGGACCGGGTCGTGCAAACGATCGTCAGCACGCTCGTCGGCCGGGTGGAGGCATTGGATACCGAGCGAGCGCGCCGTAAGCCGCCTGCAAGTCTGGCGGCCTACGAATGCGTGTTGAAGTGCAATGCGCTTTCCTGGGCCGATCCGGCCTGTGCAGCAGAGGCCATGCGACTCGTGGAGAGGGCCATTGAGCTGGACCCTGGCTATGCACACGCGCACGCCCTGCTGGCTGCGCTGTCTTACTCGCCGTTCGATGACGGTCCGAAAGGCACCGCCGCTGCCATGGAGAGGGCGTACGTCCTTGCGGTGCGGGCTGTGGAACTCGACGACGGTGAGAGCACCTGCCACGCGCTGTTGGGCGCGATTTGCATGCATCGGCGCGAATTTGACCTGGCCGTGCAGTACTCCCGGCGGGCCGTTGAAATCAATCCCAACAATCAATGGAACGCGGCCGATTTGGGATCGATGCTGGTGCGTACCGGCGACTCGGGAGAGGCGCTCACCTGGCTTACAAGAGCGCGCGCAATCGACCCTTACTTCGATCAGCCATGGTACTGGCGCGCAGCGGGCATCGGTCATATGAACCTGCATCGCTACGCGGAGGCCCTGTTGATGCTCAACCGTGCGCGGGTTCGCTCGTACGCCTACGTCGCGCTGATTGCCGGATGTCATGCCCGGCTGGGCGATCTGAATGCGGCGAGGGCCAGCGTTGCCGAGTGCCTGTCGGTGAAGCCGGACTTCTCGATCAAGCAATTCATGAGTAAGGAACCGCTCAAGAGCGGCACCGATGCCGAGAATCTCGCCGCCTCCCTTCGGCTGGCCGGGCTGCCGGAATAATTGCTCATGCGCCGACCAGCAATACATCAGGGGGCGTAGCGGCTCATGTCCGGCACCCGTCCAACATGCGCAATCGTCGAGCCAAGCTGGGTTGAGGAAGTCATCCGATACTGGTTCGACGCGGTGGGTCCCGCCCACTGGTTCGCGGGAGCAGAGGCCATTGATGCGCAGATTCGCGGACGCTTCCTTCAGCTCCACGAACGAATCGCGGCGCACGATGAGCGGGTGCCTGCGACGCAGCGCGCACTTCTGGCCGCCGTCATTGTCCTGGATCAGTTCTCCCGTCATCTGTTCCGCGGCGCGCCGCGCGCCTACGCCGCCGACCACCTCGCACGCCGGCTATCGACGGACGCGATGGCTCAAGGCTTCGACGTTGCCATGAATGCCGAGGAGCGGCTCTTTCTCTACATGCCCTTCGAGCATAGCGAGGATCCGGCCGATCAGGCGCTCGCGGTCCACTTGATCGAACGCCTCGGCAACGAACAGTGGACCCTGGATGCCGTCAAGCACAAGGAGGTTATCGATCGATTCCAGCGGTTTCCGCACCGTAATGCGATACTCAACCGACAGTCGTCTGCTGACGAGATTGCGCTTTTGCTCGAACCGGGGGATGGGTTCTGACCGGGCAGTTCACGATCAGATCAAGCCCACTCGGTCAGTCCTTCGCGTACGCACAGCTCCCGCCAACTCGGTCGAGCTTTGATTCGAGCGGCGTATTGGTGCAAAGCGCTCCACGCCGTCGCCGGCTTTGGCATGTTTCGCGACCAGCGCATCAGCATGATCAGCATCAGATCCGCCGCCGAGAACTGTGCGCCCAGCATATAGGGACCCTGTGCCTGCAATTGCGCATCGATTCGCGACCAGATCGTCTCGATTTTTCGCTGCGTCGCAGACGCCAACACCGCTTGCGTGTTTTTATCGTCGGTGATGTCCGTCGGATAGAACCAGAGGCGAAACGCCGGCTGGAGCGAGTTGGCGAAGTATACGATCCACTGATACCAAGCGGCACGACTCGATGAGTTCTCCGCCGGCGCCAAGCCGGCTTCCGGATGCCTCGTCGACAGCGTCATCATGAGCGCGGCCGTTTCGGTAAATGGAGTCTCGTCGATCAACAGCGTTGGCACGTGCCCACTCGGGTTGAGCCGCAGATAGGCTGGATCGCGCTGGCCACCGGCGTTGAGATCGACCAGAACCAGCTGGTACTTGGCATTGAGCTCGATGAGAGCGTGGTGCACACACATGCTCGCCGTTCCCGGGCTGTAGTAAAGCGTATACAAGGCCGTTTCCTTCATAAATCCTTCGACGCCGCAGTCGCTGCGTGCGCCCATGCCCAACGTTCGCGCCGGCCAAGTCCGGGCGCGGCGCAGCCCATCGCATGCTGAATCGGCCCCGCCTCCGGCGCATTATGTCACATCGGGCGCCATTTGACGGGACGCCAAGATGGCCGGATCAGGGTCGGCGACGATCTGCAACGCCGCGCAATTGCCGCAGGCGAGGCGCCGCCTCGACAACAGGTCGAGAACGCGCATGCCGCCGCATACGTCGCAGCGCGACACCCCCAGTTCGTCGTGGCGCGACAGGGCCAGCAGGAGGAACCAGGCGTGCTCGAACGAGATCGTCGCGGGTGAATGCAGTTGACGGTACGCCTCGTAGGCCTGGCAGAGCAGCGTCCCCGATTCCAGCGACCCCACCCGGTAGCGCGACTCGAGCTCGATGGCCGTCCCGCACAGCAACCCGCAGACGACGAACAGGCTCGCCAGCTGCGCCGCATGAAAGTTGCAGGTCGGCGCTCCGGAAGAAGAACGCCGCCTGGCGCGGCGACTTGCCGCGATGCCGGAGGCACCGGGCGCGCCTCGCAGTCCTGGCAGTAGCTGCGGTACAGCTTGCGGATCCGATCGTCGCTCAATCCCGTCCACTGGCGGATGGTGAACGTGCGCGCCTCGTGCCGGATCAGCCGCAGGGCCAGATCGAGGCGCTGCCGGTCCCGGGTATATCGATCGTCGGATACTCTCATGGGCTTCCTCCTTGTGCATTTGGCGAATTTTCCGCGTCAAAAAGAATTTGACAGAAATTAATCACAAAGTTAGCGTACTTGCCAAGGGGATCCTGCAGGCGTTTGGCGCTGCATTCGTCGGCGAAATGCGCAGCCCCCCCTTTTCAAGGACGGACCGTTCCACCCCGAGGCGACCTCATGCAGGATGCACACACCGGAAGCTGGGCGCGAGGAACCCAGGTGCCGCTCGAACTGCTCGAGTCGGTGCGCGATCTGAATCGCCGTTTTCTCGATTTGGCCGGCGGCGGGACCGGCGGCTGGCGGTCGGCCGGGCGGGTCATGCCCGCGGACCTGTCGGCCCGGATCGCGCCCCTGTCGCCCGGCCAGAAGACCGCGGCCGCGAACTGTCCCTACGCATTGTTCGATTTGCGCTTCGATGACGATGAGCACTGGCGGGCCCGGCTGCGCAATGCCGGGCCGTGGGGCGTGTCCGAGAGTTCCGCGGCGGACGCGCCCGCCCCGGATTCCGGGGTGGATGCCGCCACACTCGAGTTCGTGAGGGTCGCCCTGTTCTTCGCGTGGCACGTCTCCTCGGCCGCGAAGCTCGCCCCGCAGCTGCTGCTCGGCATGCACGAGGACACCGCCGCGGCCTTTCGCGGCGCCACCATCGACTGCCTGCCTTCGCTCGCCGCGACCGAAGCCCCGCACCTGACCGCAAGATGGAATGGGTGTGCGCAGGTACTGGTGCGCACTGGCCGGCGCCGCGTCGCGGCCGAATCCCGGGCGAGCTGCGCAGGATCCAGCTCTACGGTCTGCAGCTGGCGGCCGCCGCGCGCCTTGGCTGAGGCGCCCGGGCGCGCCGCCTGCCTCCCGGGCGCTCCGCCTGCCTTGAGGTTGCGGGGGCTGCATTCGAGGTTTAGGCTACGCGGCTCTTATGCAAGCCCTCTCCCTGCGCCACCTCACCAAGGTCTACAAGAACGGGATCATGGCGCTCAAAGGCATCGATCTTGATGTGGCCGAAGGGGATTTCTTCGCCCTGCTGGGTCCCAATGGAGCCGGCAAGACCACCGCCATCGGCATCGTCACTTCTCTGGTCAACAAGACCAGCGGCGTGGTCGAGGTCTTCGGCCACGACATCGACCGGGAGCTCGAGGCCGCGAAATCCTGCATCGGGATCGTGCCGCAGGAGATGAATTTCAACATGTTCGAGCCGGTGCAGACGATCGTCGTGAACCAGGCCGGCTTCTACGGGATTCCGCGGTCTCTCGCCAAGCAGCGCGCCGAGAAATATCTCAAGCAGCTGAGCCTGTGGGATCGCCGCAATTCGATCGCGCGTTCCCTGTCCGGCGGCATGAAGCGCCGCCTCATGATCGCGCGCGCCCTGATGCACGAGCCGAGGCTTCTGATATTGGACGAGCCTACCGCGGGCGTCGACATCGAGATTCGCCGCTCGATGTGGGAGTTCCTGAAGGACATCAACGAGCAGGGAACCACCATCATCCTGACGACCCATTACCTGGAAGAGGCCGAGAGTCTGTGCCGCAACGTGGCGATCATCGATGGCGGCCGCATCATCGAGCGCGACTCCATGGCCAATGTGCTGCGCAAGGTGCAGGTCGAGACCTTCGTGTTCAACTTGAAGGAGCCGGTGGCCGCGGCGCCGGCCATCCCCGATTTCCGCACGACGCTGGCGGATGATCACACCCTGGAGGTGGAGGTTTCGAAGGGTCAGACATTGAACGACGTCTTCGCCGTCCTCACCGCCCGCGGAATCGACGTGGGCAGCATGCGCAACAAGGTGAACCGCCTCGAGGAGCTGTTCATCCGGCTGGTCGACGTCAATGCCCGCTCCGCCGCCGCCGGAGCCTGACGCATGACGGAATCGCGCGCGCGCGCCGAGTGGATCGGCTTCTCGACGATCATCATCCGGGAGTTCAGCCGCATCATCCGCATCTGGGGCCAGACCATCGTGCCGCCGACGGTCACGGCGACCCTGTATTTCGTGATCTTCGGCAGCCTCATCGGCCGGCGGGTGGGCCAGGTCGGCGGATACGACTACATGCAGTTCATCGCGCCCGGCCTGATCATGATGACGGTCATCACCAATTCCTACGGCAACGTCGTGTCGTCCTTCTTCGGCGCCAAGTTCGGCAAGCATCTCGAGGAGATGCTGGTGTCTCCGCTGCCGAACTGGCTGATCCTGTCGGGCTACATCGCCGGCGGCATGCTTCGCGGTCTGCTGGTGGGCGCCGTGGTCACCGCGGTCGCCTTCTGCTTCACCCGGCTCGCGGTGGTCCATCTATTCGCGATCCTGTCGGCGGTGCTGCTCACCAGCATGGTGTTTGCGCTCGGCGGATTCATCAATGCGCTGTTCGCGAAGAATTTCGACCAGATTTCGTGGTTTCCGACCTTCGTGCTCGCGCCGCTCACCTACCTCGGCGGGGTTTTCTATTCCACGCGGATGCTTCCCGGATGGGCGCAGCGCTTGTCCGCCGCGAATCCGATTCTCTACATGGTCAGCGCGTTCCGCTACGGGTTCCTCGGCGCCACGGACGTCGACCTGCGGCTGGCCTATGGGATCATGGTCGGGGCAGTCGTCGTGATGTTCGCCTTGGCGGTGACGTTGTTGAACCGGGGAACCGGCATACGCGATTGATGGGGAGCTCGCCGTGAGAAGGAAACCTAGGAGACCGGCCGTATTGCTGGGCGCGCTCATGTCGGCGCTGGCCTGCGCCGGTGCGGCGGAGGTCCGCGACGGCTTGGAGGGGTTCTCTGCGCGCGGCGCGGCCGACCAGGAGCAGCTGGAGCGTCGCTTCGATTCGTTGATTTCACCCGACGATTTGCGCGCGTGGATGCAGGAGATGTCCTCCGCGCCCAATCACGTCGGCAGCGCGCACGACCGGGCGAACGCGGAATACATCCTGAAGAATTTTCGCGACTGGGGATGGGACGCTTCGATCGAGGAGTTCTCCGTGCTGTATCCGACGCCGCGGGAGGAGATGGTGGAACTCCTCGCGCCCCGCTTCGCGGCCCGCTTGCGGGAACCTCCGGTGGCCGGCGATTCCGTCGCGGACCAGATGGGCGGTGCGCTGCCTCCCTACAACGTCTACGGCGGGGACGGCGACGTCACGGCGGAACTCGTCTACGTGAACCAGGGAATGCCCGACGATTACGCGGAGCTGGAGCGGCGGCACATCAGCGTGACGGGGCGGATCGTGATCGCCCGGTATGGCGGCGGGTGGCGCGGGCTCAAGCCCAAGCTCGCGCAGGAGCACGGCGCGGCGGGGTGCCTGATCTATTCGGATCCGCGGGACGACGGCTACGGCGCCGGCGATGTCTATCCGCGCGGCGGATACCGCCCGGCCGACGGCGTGCAGCGCGGCTCGGTCGAGGATATGACCTTGTACGCGGGGGATCCGCTGACGCCCGGCGTGGGCGCAACGCGGGACGCGAAGCGCCTCGAACTCAAGGACGTGAAGAACATCCTGAAGATTCCGGTGCTGCCCCTATCGTACGCGGACGCGCAACCGCTCCTGTCCGCGCTCGGCGGCGCGGTGGCGCCCGCGGCATGGCGCGGGGCACTGCCCATCACCTATCACCTGGGTCCGGGACCGGCGCGGGTTCATCTCAAGGTGTTGTCCGATTGGGGCCGGAAATCGATCTACGACGTCATCGCGAAAATCCCCGGCGCGGTACAGCCCGACCGCTGGATCATTCGCGGCAATCACCACGACGCGCTGGGTGTTCGGGGCGTCGGATCCGCTCTCGGGACACGTCGCTCTCATGGCGGAGGCCAAGGCCATCGGCGCACTCGTCAGGGCCGGCTGGAGGCCGCGCCGCACCCTGGTGTATGCAAGCTGGGACGGCGAAGAAGCGGGGCTCCTGGGGTCGACGGAGTGGGCGGAGGCGCATGCCGACGAATTGCGTTCGAAGGCGGTTCTCTACGTGAATTCCGACATGAACAGCCGCGGCATCCTCGACGTGCAAGGCAGCCATGCATTGCAGCATTTCGTAAGCCAGGTTGCGCGCGACGTGCAGGATCCGGAGGCTGGCGGATCGGTGCGGGCCCGGGCGCTCGCCTTGCGCCGGGCCGCAGCCTACGAGGGCGGCCGCGCTCCCGAGACCGGCAAGGATCTGGTGCTGGGCGCGCTCGGGTCGGGCTCCGACTACACGCCGTTCCTGCAGCACCTCGGCGTGAATTCGCTGAATCTCGAGTTTCACGGCGAAGCCGATTATGGCGTGTACCATTCGGCCTACGATACCTTCGATCATTTCCGTCGCTTCGTGGACCCCGACTTCCGGTACGGCGTGGCGTTGGCCCAGGTGGCCGGCCGAGTCGTGCTGAGAGCCGCGCAGTCGGAACTGCTGCCCGCGCGGGAAAGCGATTTTGCGGATGAGATCGGCGCATACGACGACGAACTGCACAAGTTGGTCGAGGTCATGCGCTCGAGGACCCGCGAACTCGCCCAGTTGCTGGACGAAGGCGCATTCGAACTCGCCGCGGACCCTAAGCGCCCGCGCGCCCCGCCGCCGCGCTCAGGGTCGGTGCCTTACCTCAGCTTCGCGGAACTCGACAACGCGGTGGAGCGCCTGCGCACGAGCGCCAAGGCCTTCGACGCGGAATATCAGCGGGATCTCGCGGATGAAGGCGGTTCGCCGGCGCGTTTGGACGAGGCTCTGAGCGGGCTCGAATCATCGTTGGCGGACTCGCGCGGGTTGCCCGGCCGCCCATGGTATCAGCACATGGTCTATGCCCCAGGGGCCAAGACCGGATACGGAGTCAAGACCCTTCCCGGAATTCGCGAGGCCATCGAGGAGCGCCGTTGGGAAGAGGCGAATCAGTACATGGGAGTGGTCGCGCACGTGTTGAACGCTTACAGTGGCCGGCTTGAGGCGGCGGTCGCGGGCCCCTAGGCTAAGGGAAGCCCCATTTCCTCATTTCGGCCGTAGTCGTGTATCGTGCCGTTCCAGGATGAGCAAACTCGAGGAGTAGTGATGAGCGAAGAGAAGCAACAAAAATTCACGGCCAAGGTGCGCCGGGGACTGGTGTGGGTCCATACCGTTGCCGCCGCCGAACTTGCCAAGAAGAAGGCGGAAGCCACGGGAGTGAGGATCGAAGGTTTCACGGCTGCGGAACTCGCCGACGTGGAGTCGGCGCTGACATGGATCGCCCAGAACAAAGAGGCGCACGGCAGCGGATCCGACTGAACCGGCTTAGGTCTTGAAGCGGACGGAAAGCCATGGCCCGAAAAAGCGCACTGGTCGTCGACGACTCGAAGTCGGCGCGCGTGATCTTGAGCCGGATGCTCGAGAAGTACGACATCGAAGTGGACACCGCCGAATCGGCCGAACAGGCCATCGAGTATCTCAACAACCATCGGCCCGACGCCATTTTCATGGACCATCTCATGCCGGGCATGGATGGCCTGCAGGCGGTGCAGGCGATCAAGGGGAACCCCGAGACAGCGACCATTCCGATCATGATGTACACCTCGCAGGAGGGTGAACTGTACGTGGGTCAGGCGCGGGCGCTCGGCGCGATGGGGGTGCTTCCGAAGCAAGTGCGGCCGGTGGACGTGTCGAAGGTCCTCTATGAACTGCATCTGCTGCCGGATCGCCGTGACTCGGCGGAGCCGGCTCTCGCACCGGTCGAGTTGGACGCGGCGGCCGGTGCCGCGGGCGCCGCTGCCGGAACCGGCGAACGGCGCTCCGCAGGGCCGGATTGGGGGCGGCGGGTCGAGACGACGGTCAAGGAGACAGGCGCCGACATTCGCCGCTTCATCGTGGCGAGTCTGGACAGCTTTGCCTCGCGCATCGTCACGGATGTCCGTGACGCGCTGCCGGCGCCTGCGCCGCCGGAGCCCGCAGCGGCGCCGCCCGCCGTCCCAAAGCCGCCGGTGTGGCCGTGGGCCGCCGCCCTCGGCGCCGCGACGCTCATCGCCGCGGCATGCGCGGCGATGTGGGCCGGGACGCGCGAGGATCTGACGAAGGTGCGCGCCGACCTCGCGGCGCTCACCGCCGCCAACCAGGAATTGCAGCGTTCGCGCAATGATCTCGCGTCGACCGTCAAGGACCTGACGTCCGCGCTGGCGGCCAACGTGGCGGCTGCTTCTGCACCGGCCCCGAACGGGACGCCCTCGCCGCGCGTGGAGGCGGTTCCCTACGGCGAGATTCCCTTCGACAAGTCCCGGTTCGACGTGCTGCGCGACTATTCTGACCAATCTCGAGGCGCAGGGCTTCCGGGGCACCGTCAGGGTCACCAGTTCGTCGGGATTGTTCTGCCTCAGCGGAAGTTCGGCCGATGGTTTCACGCCGGCCCCCGCGTCCACGCCCCTGAGCCGATGCGATCTCATCGGCAACCCGTTCGACGAATCGCTGACGTCGCAGCAGCGCCAGTCGCTGGATTTCGCCAACCTGGTCGGGAGTCTGCGGCAGCACGCGGGAACCGGCATCAGCGTGCTCCTGGAGAACGCGGGCAGCTCGCGGCCCGCCACCGCCTATCCCCAGCGAACCGACACACTGACCGCGGGCGAGTGGAATCGCGCGGCCGCCTTCAACAATCGCGTCGAGTTCACCGTCGAACCGAGCTCCGCGCCTTAAAAGGCGATCCGGAAGAACATGTCCGGACCCTTGGTGGAGAAGTCGAACACGCCAGCCTGCGAGGACTGGGTGGACGTGATGTGTGCGCTCACGTCGATGTAGCCCACGCCGAAGGATACGTTGGGCCGGTAGCGGTACAAGGCGTCGAATTCGTAAATGCCGAGAGAGCCCGTTAGATTGCCGACGTGCACGTGCAGGTATTGGGCGCGGCCATCGAGATAGAAACGCCGGCTGGCCACCCACGTGGCGTCGATGCCGACCGTGGGGATCGGGCCTGCCTGATCGTCGGTCTGGATGATGTGCCGCGTTTGGGTCTCGACCTTGGCCTCGGCGGAGATGTCCGAGGCGTGCACACCGAGCGTGCCGGCGATCTCCAGGGTCTCCGAGTGCCAAAACGAGTAGCCGTAGCTGATTCCCAGCATGCGCAGCCCGAGCTGTGTCTGCAGGGGATCTCCCGGCAGAAAAGTGACGTCGCGGAAAAGAATCGGGTTGCCGGTCACGATCGCGTCGCCGGATCGGTCCAGGGTGAAATAATCGAAGCTCACGCGGTTACGCGTGTCCACTCGGATCATGGCCTCGAACTTCGGCTCGAAGTCCGTCTTGCCGAGTCCGAACTGGCGTTCTCCGTTGATGTTCGTTCCCGCGACCCCTGCGCTGCTGTCGGCCTGAAAATCGGTCGAGCTGGTGACGTACATGGCGCCCAGGGAAATTCGCACGCGCTCGTCCGTGGGGCTGAAATAATCGTCCGCCGCGCATGTTCGGGCCGCGAGACCTAGCGACGCCAGCAGCGCGGCTGCGGCCACCTTTGCCCGGGCGTTCGTGCTCATTCCGACCTCCTCAAGATCAACCGGTCCGTCGCGGCGCGCCGCTGCCGCGGCCCCAGGGTGTGCGAAATTAGCGACAGCACGTGGTCGGCCGCCGCTCTCCAGCCCGTGAGTTTGCCGCCATAGATGCCCACGACGCGCGGCTCTGGATCACGGTCGGTGGTAAATATCGTCTCCCGAGACCGGTCGAACGCGGCCTGGGAGGCCGCCGGCAGGACGCGCAGGCCCGCGAAGCGCTGGACGATGTGCTGACGGGTCATGGGGCGCATCGCGGGGAAGTAGCGGGCGGCAACCGCCAGCAGGTATTCCTCCTCCTCCGGCCGCGGCGCGACCAGGTCCGGGTCCCCGGAATACGGGGTCTCGGTGGTGCCGATCAGAGTCGCTCCCTGCCACGGCATCACGAACACGGCGCGCCCATCGCTCGGGCTTTCGACGTAATAAATGCCGGCGGTGATGCGCACCGGCAGCACGATGTGGGTTCCCTGAACCAGGTCGACCTCGGGCACGGCAATCGCCGGCCGCACGCCCTGCGCGACGCGCGTGGCCCACGGACCCGCGGCATTCACCAGCACGCGCGCACGGACCGCGGTCTGCACGCCGCCTCGCGCGTAGTGCACCACCACCCCCGGGTCCTCGAGCTCCGCGCCGATGAATTGCGCGGGCATTGCGAGTTCCGCTCCGAGATCCTGGGCCGATCGCACCACGGCGCGGGTTAGCTGCGCGTCGTCGGTCTGCGCGTCGTAGTAGCGGATGACGCTCGTGAGGCCCGAGGTGTCGAGACCGTCGAGGGCCGGCCACTCGCGCCTGGGAATCTCGCCGAAGCGGGTACCCGGCGCGAAGCCTCCGAGGAGCGCGTACATCGACAGTCCCAGCTTGAGCTGCCAGGGCCGGCGGCGCGTGTCGTGGTAGACGGGAATGAAGAAGGGCCGGAGCGCCACCAGGTCGGCCGCGATATGCAGATGTATGGCGCGTTCGCGCAGGCTCTCGCGCACCAGCGCGAATTGACCGGACTCGAGATAACGAAGACCGCCGTGGATCAATTTGCTCGAGCGGCTCGAGGTGCCGCTGGCGAGCGCGCGCATCTCGATGAGCAATCCGGTATAGCCGGCCGCCGCCGTGGCCTGCAGCACGCCGGCGCCGTGTATGCCGCCGCCCACGACGATGACATCGTATTGTTTCATTCGACGGTCCAAGCTCGATGGGCCTGCTAGGATGCGGTATTCGGCGCGAACACACAAAAATTTGAAACCGCCGGCCGCAAGCGGCAATTGCCATCAGCCCGCGCCGTTTCGCAGTAGAATGGCGGCGGCTTCGCACATCACGAGGGGTTGAATCGGCGGAAATGGTCAAGCACGCAATTCTTTTGAGCCTGTGCTGCATCATGATGGTCCTCGCGAGCGG
Organism: uncultured Gammaproteobacteria bacterium; assembly: GCA_963707765.1. GTDB lineage: Bacteria > Pseudomonadota > Gammaproteobacteria > Steroidobacterales > Steroidobacteraceae > Bog-1198. The sequence continues at coordinate 1,894,573 of CAVPQZ010000004.1, forward strand.
CTGCAGCCGTCAGCAGAGCGACTGGCAGAAAACGCGGGAGACCAATACCGCGGAGGGATACGAGCAGTTCGCCAAGAAGTATCCGAACGGCGAATTCACCGCTCAGGCCGAGTCCAACGCCAAGGGTTTGTATGAGGAGCGGGATTGGCAGAAGGCGCGCGACGCGGATACGCCCGAAGCCTATCAGAACTTCGTCAAGCAATATCCCGAGGGGAAATGGACGGAGGAAGCGCGCATCCGCGTGGAGAATTTCACGCTGGCACAGGTGCCGGGTTCTTCGCCGAACTCCCCGGGCGGCGCCCCGGCGGACACGGCGTCCGCTGCGGTGGGCGCCGGGGCGGGGGTGGTCGCGGGGGCTGCAGCGAGCGGCACTCCGGCTCCGGCATCCCCGGCTCCGGTCACCGCGAGAGCCGCATCCAGCGGCGCGGGCGCGGCGGCTTCCACCGCCCCCGCTCACGAGGCCAAGTCGGGCCGCCAAGGGACGCCGGGCTCCTATCGCGTGCAGCTGGGGGCCTTCAGGTCCGGCGCCGCCGCCGCTAAGCAGCACTGGGCCGACCTGCAGCACGAATACCCCACCTTGCTCAAGGGATTGTCGTCCAAGGTTAGCCCTAGGACGACGGCCGGCGGGAAGCTCTATCGATTGATGGCGACCGGTCTCTCCGCAAAACACGCCCGCCATCTTTGCAGCGTGCTCAAGGCCAAGTCGCAGCCCTGCATCGTCGTCCCCCCCGCGAAGAGCTGAGCCCGCGCCCGGGGCGATCGGCGCTTGCGGCCGAATCGTGGATCCCACGGCGAGGCGCTGGCCAGCGGCATCGGCGCGTCACGCCGGTGACAAATCGTGTCACTTAGGGTCAAAACTGCGACGCTTCGGTGCCCGTTGCACGGGTCAAGCGGCTGATTTCTCAGCACTTGGGCGCTTGGCATGGAGCTTGCTTCGTTTGGGCCTAAGGTTCCTTAAAATATTTATCTTGGCGCCGCGATTCTGAAGCTTCCCCCGCTCGCGGCGCCTTTTTTTTCCCTGACGATGGGTGCCCGCCGCGGCGCTGCGTCTCGATGCCTGGCGCCTCTCACAGGCACCCGGGCTGCCCGGCGAGATCCACGAGGAACGCGAAAATCATCGCGGTTTCCCGGTAACGCTGAAAGCGGCCCGACTTGCCGCCGTGGCCGGCCTCCATGTCGACGTGGAGCAGCAGCGGATTGTCGTCGGTCTTGAGAGCCCGCAGCTTCGCCACCCACTTGGCGGGTTCGTAGTACTGGACCTGACTGTCCCACAACCCGGTGGTGACCAGCATGGCCGGGTAGGCGTGGCGACGCACATTGTCGTAGGGCGAATAGGACAGCATGTAGTCGTAGCATTCGCGCTCGGCGGGATTGCCCCATTCGTCGTACTCGTTGGTGGTGAGCGGAATGCCCTCATCCAGCATGGTGGTGAGGGTGTCGACGAAGGGCACCTGGGCGACGATGCCGCGGTAGAGTCCCGGGTCCGAGTTGGCGATGACGCCCATCAACAGCCCGCCGGCGCTGCCGCCCATCGCGAACACCTTGTCCGCGTGGGCGTACCCCTCGGACACCAGGAAATGGGTGACGTCGACGAAGTCGAAGAAGGAGTTCTTCTTGTGTAGCTGGCGCCCCTCGTCGTACCACCTGCGCCCCATCTCCTGGCCGCCGCGCACGTGCGCAATCGCGAAAACGAATCCCCGGTCGATCAGGCTGAAGCGCGCCGAGGAGAACTCCGGATCCATGGACAGCCCGTAAGAGCCGTAGGCGTACTGCAGCAGCGGGGAGGAGCCGTTGCGGACGAAATCCTTGCGATGGATCAGCGATACCGGGATCTGCCGCCCGTCCCGCGCCGGGGCGAAGCGCAATTCCGTCTCGTAGTCGGAGGGGTCGAAGTGCCCGAGCACCGGATCGCGCTTGAGCAGCCACTTCTCCCCGGTGCGCATGTCGTAGTCGTAGACGGTGGAGGGCGTGCGCAGCGAGGAGTAGGTGTATCGCAGGATGTCGGAATCGATCTCCGGATTGATGGAAATCGCCATGGTGTAGGCCGGCTCGTCGCTGGCGATGAACGAGGGCGAAGGCGCCTCCCGGTCCAGGGCGCCGGCGTTCCGGTCCGCCAGTGCCTGGACTGCGATCTTGCGCACGCCGCCGTGACGCACCGAGGCCGCGATGTGGCGCGTGAACACCTCGAAATCCTCGAGGTACGCATCTTCGCGGTGCGGCATCAGGTCGCGCCACTCCGCGCGGTTTCCCTCGCGCCCGATCGGCACCCACATCAGGCGGAAATTGGCGGCCTCCCAATTGGTGCGGATGACGAATCGATCGTCCAGATGTTCGATGTCGTATTCATGGCCGCGCTCGAGGGGCAGGAAGGGTTTGAAGGACAGCGCCGGGTCGTTCGCCTCCGCATATCGCCATTCCGTCGAGAGCGTGCCTTCCATGTGAATGAACAGGAACCGGTCGGACTTGGATTTGGAAAGCCCGGTGTACAGCGACAGGTCGCCCTGCTCGAACACCAGCGCGTCCTCGCGCGGATCCGCCCCGAGCGAGTGCCTCTTGACCCGCAGTCCCAGCAGCGTCTCCGGATCCTTCTCGATGTAGAGGACCGTCCGGTTGTCGTTGGCCCACGCGACATCGGCCTCCACGTCCTTGATCGCGACGGGCAGGACTTCCCCGGAGGTCAGATTCTTGAAACGCAGCACGTACTGGCGCCGTCCCACCGTATCCTCGCAGAACGCCAGCCACTCGCCGTCGAGGGAGACTTCCAGCGCGCCGACCTCGTAGTAATCGTGCCCGGTGCTCGCCGCATTCGCGTCGAGCACGACTTGCTCGGATGCGCCCGGCAAATCCCGGCGTCGCGCAAATATCGGATACTCCTTGCCGGCTTCGAACCGGACGTAGTGCCAAAAGCCCCGCTTGAGGTAGGGAACGGTCGAATCGTCCTGCTTCAGGCGTCCGAGGATCTCGCGCATAGATCTCGTCCTCGAGCGGCTTGATCGGAGCAAAGCGCCGCACCTGGTAGTCGTTTTCCGCCCTGAGGTAGTGCAGGACGTCGGGATCGGCGCGCTCATCGTCGCGCAGCCAGTAGTAGGGGTCCTGCCGCTCGCCGAACGCCGAGCGCACCGGGTGCGGTCTCGCGGGTGCGATGGGCGGCTTGATGTCGGTGGTCATGGGTTTTGTCCTAGCGGGACGCGGGAGTATAGTGATTCGACGCGGGTGATTCGACGACCAATGGGGTTCTCCGGGGGGCGTATGCAAACCGTTAATCAACTCTTGACGATCAAGGGCGAGCAGGTATTTTCCGTGGGGCCGACCGATTCCGTCCTGCGGGCCATCGAGATCATGGCGACTCGCCACATCGGGGCGCTCCTGGTCATGAATCAGGGCACGCTGCTCGGCATCATTTCGGAGCGCGACTACGCTCGGAAGGTAATCCTGAAGAAGCGCTCGTCGAGCGACACCACCGTGGAGGAGATTATGAGCGCTCCGGCGGTGACCGTTTCTCCGCAGGACACCGTGCGCCACTGCATGGAACTCATGACGGAAGGACGCTTTCGGCATCTGCCGGTGGTCCATGCCGGGAGGGTGGTGGGCATGCTGTCGATCGGCGACCTGGTGAAGGCGGTGATCGATGAGCAAAGGGACCAAATCGAGCAACTGGAGCGCTATATCGCCGGTTGACCCTTAGGCGCGGACGGTTGACGATATTGCGCGCCTCGGTATTATGAGGCGCATACACAGGCACGTCTAACGGCCGGCCGGCCAACCGGGTTTGCCCCACCTGGCGCCGGCCGTTTGCGCCACGATTCTTATTAAGTGATTGTTTTTCGGATAGATTCTGCGGATTGGCTGCGGGATATGATTTGCTGCGGGCTCAAGTGATGGACATTGCTCGACTACCGGACCCAACGACCTTGCGCTGCGGCGTGGATGCCCGCGTCGGCGACTGGGGCTTGTACCGACCTGAGTATGAGCGGGATTCGTGCGGCTTCGGGCTCATTGCCAGTCTCGACGACCAGGCCAGCCATTGGGTCATCAAGGCCGCCATCAGTTCGTTGAACCGTTTGACGCATCGCGGAGCCATTGCCGCCGACGGCAAGACCGGCGACGGCTGCGGTCTGCTCATCAAAACTCCGACCCGGTTTCTGCGCGAGGTGGCGGCGGCGGCCGGGCTCACCTTGCATTACCGCTTTGCCGCGGGCTGCGTGTTCCTGGATCGGGACCCGGCCAAGGCCGATCACGCCCGCCGGGCGCTCGCCGCCGAACTCGAGCGCGAAGAGCTGCATCTGGCGGGGTTTCGTCCCCTGCCCACCAATCCGGACGCCTGCGGCCTGGAGGCGCTTCGCACGCTGCCCCTCATCGAGCAGGTGTTCGTCAACGCCGGCGCGGACATCGACGAGGCGACCTTCAACCGCAAGCTGTACATGGCGCGGCGGCGGTGCGAAAAGGTCCTGGCGCCCTCCGATCCCGTCTTCTACATCCCGTCCTTGTCGGCGAGTACGATCGTGTACAAGGGCATGGTCATGCCGCAGTTTCTGGCGCAGTTCTATCCGGATCTCGAGGATCCGCGCATGGAGGCCTCGGTGGTGGTGTTCCACCAGCGCTTCTCCACCAACACCATGCCGCAGTGGCGCCTGGCTCATCCATACCGCTATCTGGCGCACAACGGGGAGATCAACACGGTGCAGGGCAACCGCAGCTGGGCGGTGGCACGCGGGCCGGTGTTCCGCTCGCCGCTGCTGCCCGATCTCGGCGACGTGCTGCCCGTGGTGTCGCTCACGGGTTCCGACTCGCAGTCGCTCGACAACATGCTGGAGCTGCTGCTCATGGGCGGGCTCGATCCCATGCACGCCCTGCGGATGCTGGTGCCGCCCGCCTGGCAGTCGGTGGACATGATCGATCCGGACCTCAAGGCGTTCTACGAGTACTACGCCACTCACATGGAGCCCTGGGACGGGCCGGCCGGGATCGTCGTGACCGACGGCCGCTACGCCTGCTGCACGCTGGACCGCAATGGACTGCGTCCGGCGCGCTGGGTCATCACCAAGAACCGGCACATCACCATTGCCTCCGAGGCCGGCGTTTGGGACTACCTTCCCGAGGACGTGGTGCGCAAGGGCAAGCTCGGCCCGGGCGAGATACTCGCCCTCGATCTGCAGACCGCCGAGCTCATGGACACCAGGCAGGTCGACGATCTTCTCAAGAGCCGGCATCCGTACAAGGCCTGGTTGAAGAAGGGCGTGCGCTATCTGCAGACCGACCTCATCGATCCGCGGCTGGCGGCTGAGCCGTTCGACCGCGACACGCTGGCCATGTTCCAGAAGCTGTTCAACGTGTCCGCCGAGGAGCGCGACGAAATCATCCGTGTCCTCGCGGAGGACGAGAGCGAGGCCGTCGGGTCGATGGGCGATGATACGCCGATGCCCGTGCTGTCGAGGAAAGTGCGCTCTTTGTACGATTATTTCCGGCAGGCATTCGCGCAGGTGACGAATCCGCCGATCGACTCGCTGCGCGAAAGCATCGTGATGTCGCTGCAGACGCAGATCGGACAGGAATGCAACATCTTCGTGCCGGCTCAGCAGCACGCCGAGCAGATCGTCCTGAGCTCCCCGATACTGTCGCAGCGCAAGCTCCGGCAGATCATGGGCCTGGAGGATTCCGGCGTGCCGCACGAGTTCATCGATCTGCAGTACGAGGAGCACGTCGACCTGAAGGCCGCGATCCTCAAGGTGTGCGATCAGGCCGAGGCGGCGGTGCGCGCCGGCAAGGTGGTGTTGCTGCTGTCGGATCGCTACCCCGTCAAGGGCACGATACCGATTCAGGCCCTGCTGGCGACGGGCGCCGTGCACCATCGCCTGGTGCGGACCGGGCTGCGCTGCAAGTGCAACATCCTGGTCGAAACCGGCACGGCGCGCGATCCGCATCACTTCGCCTGCCTCATAGGCTACGGCGCGACGGCCGTGTATCCCTACCTTGCCTACCAGACGCTGTTCGATCTCATGCGCAAGGGCGCGGTGAAGATGGATGCGGACCAGCGGCTCGAACTCGGCCGCAGCTACCGGCGCGGCATCCGCAAGGGCCTTTTCAAGATCATGTCCAAGATGGGAATCTCCACCATCGCGAGCTACCGCAGCTCGCAGCTGTTCGAGATCGTCGGCCTGGGCGACGAGGTGGTGTCGCTGTGCTTCGAAGGCTCGGAGAGCCGCATTCAAGGCGCGGACTTCGGCGATTTGCAGGCGGATCAGCTGTTCCTGGCGCGGCGCGCATGGGACCCGGCCGAGACCGTGGAACAGGGCGGCCTGCTCAAGTATATGCACGGCGGCGAGTACCATATGTACAACCCGGACGTGATCGCGCTGCTGCAATCGGCGGTGATGACCGGTGATTACGCGCAATACCGGGAGTTCGCAGCGCTCGTCAACGAGCGCCCCGTCTCCTGCGTCCGCGACCTCTTGAAGCTGATGCCCGCGTCGGGTCCCATTCCCATCGACGAGGTCGAGCCGCTCTCGTCCATTCTCACCCGCTTCGACAGCGCCGGAATGTCGCTGGGCGCCCTGTCGCCCGAGGCGCACGAGGCGCTGGCCATCGCCATGAACCGCCTGGGGGCGCGGTCGAATTCCGGGGAGGGCGGCGAAGATCCGGGGCGCTACGGCACGGAGAAGAACTCCAAGATCAAGCAGGTCGCCTCGGGGCGCTTCGGCGTGACGCCCGAGTACCTCATCAACGCCGAGGTCCTGCAGATCAAGATCGCGCAGGGCGCGAAGCCCGGCGAGGGCGGCCAGCTGCCGGGCCACAAGGTCAACGACATGATCGCCCGCCTGCGCTTCGCGCGACCGGGCGTGGGACTCATATCGCCGCCGCCCCATCACGACATTTACTCGATCGAGGACCTGGCCCAGCTCATATTCGACCTGAAACAGGTGAACCCGGTGGCCCTGGTGTCCGTCAAGCTGGTGGCGGAGCCCGGCGTGGGGACGGTGGCGGCCGGCGTCGCGAAGGCTTATGCCGACCTCATCACCATCAGCGGCTACGACGGCGGCACGGGCGCGAGCCCGCTGTCGTCGATCAAGTATGCGGGCACGCCCTGGGAGCTCGGGCTGGCGGAGACCCACCAGACGCTGCGCGCCAACGAACTTCGCCACCGCGTTCGACTGCAGACCGACGGCGGCCTGAAGACGGGGCTCGACGTGATCAAGGCGGCGATCATCGGTGCGGAGAGTTTCGGCTTCGGAACGGCGCCGATGGTGGCTCTCGGTTGCAAATACCTTCGCATCTGCCATCTGAACAACTGCGCCACCGGCGTCGCCACCCAGCACAACGTGCTGCGCGCCCGGTTCTTCATCGGCCTGCCCGAGATGGTCATGAATTATTTCAAGTTCGTCGCGCGCGAATGCCGCGAAATCATGGCGGCCATGGGCGTGCGGACCATCGCGGAATTGATCGGCCGCACCGAGCTCCTGGAGATCCTCCCCGGTGAGACGCCGCGGCAGCGCAAACTCGACCTGAAGCCGATGCTAGCCAACTCCAGCCTGGTGTCGGACAAGCCCCAATACTGCGTCGACGCGCGCAATCCTCCCTCGGACCGCGGCGTGCTGGCGGAACGCATGCTGCGCGACATGCAGGAGGCGATCGCGGGCGGCAAGGGCGGGGAGTTCTCCTACGACGTGCGCAATTACCACCGCTCCATCGGCGCGCGCATCTCCGGCGAGATCGCCAGGCGCTGGGGCAACCATGGCATGAGCTCGGCGCCGCTGATCGTCAACCTTGAGGGATCGGCCGGACAGAGCTTCGGCGTCTGGAATGCGGGAGGCCTGCACTTGAAGCTGGTGGGCGAGGCCAACGACTACGTCGGCAAGGGCATGGCCGGCGGACGGATCGTGCTCAGGCCCCACGCGCGCTCTGCGTTCGTGGCGCGCGAGACCGTCATCATGGGCAACACCTGCCTGTACGGTGCGACTGGCGGGGAGCTGTATGCGGCCGGCACGGCCGGCGAGCGGTTTGCCGTGAGGAATTCCGGCGCGCTCGCGGTGCTCGAGGGGACCGGTGATCACTGCTGCGAATACATGACCGGAGGCGTGGTCTGCGTGCTCGGGCGCACCGGGGTGAACTTCGGCGCCGGATTCACCGGTGGATTCGCCTACGTGCTCGACTTGGAGCGCGACTTCGTCGACCGCTACAACCATCAGTTGATCGACATTCACCGCGTATCGCCCGAGGGTATGGGCGCCCACGTGCAGCATCTGCGCGGCCTGATCGAGCAGCACGTCGACGCCACGGGCAGCGCCTGGGGCGGCCAGCTGCTCAACGACTTCCGCACCTACATCGGCAAGTTCTGGGTGGTGAAGCCGAAGGCAGCCGCCATCGACTCGCTGTTGAGCAATCTGCGGCGCGCGGCTTGAGCTTAAGGTCGCACCCCGATGAACGACAAATACATGCAATTCCTGGAAATTCCCCGCAAGGACCCGGACAAGCTGCCGCTCGAGGTGCGCACCGCCGAGTTTCGCGAGATTTACGCGCCGTACGCCGCCGAAACGGCCGCGCAACAGGCCGGCCGGTGCCTGTCCTGCGGCAATCCCTTCTGCGAGTGGAAATGCCCCGTCCACAATTACATCCCGAACTGGCTGGCGCTGGTCAACGACGGCAAATTGTTCGAGGCGGCGGAATTGTCGCATCAAACCAATTCGCTGCCCGAGATGTGCGGCCGCATATGTCCCCAGGATCGCCTGTGCGAGGGCGCCTGCACCCTGAACGACGGCATCGGCGCCGTCAGCATCGGGTCCATCGAGAAATACATCACCGACGAGGCGTTCAAGCTGGGCTGGAAGCCCGACATGTCCAACGTGGTGCGCACCGGGAAGCGCGTGGCGGTGGTGGGCGCGGGCCCCGCGGGCTTAGGGTGCGCCGACGTGCTCGTGCGCAACGGCGTCACGCCCGTGGTGTTCGACCGGTACCCGAGGATCGGCGGGTTGCTCACCTTCGGCATCCCGCCGTTCAAGCTCGAGAAGGATGTCGTGGAGAAGCGGCGCCAGATCATGGAAGGCATGGGCGTCGAATTTCAGCTCAACGTCGAAGTGGGGCGCGACATACCCTTCCAGAGGCTGCTGGATGAATTCGATGCCGTGTTCCTCGGCATGGGCACGTATTCGTACGTGAAGGGCGGTTTCGCCGGCGAGGACCTTCCGGGCGTCCACGAAGCGCTGCCGTACCTGATTTCGAACATCAATCGCGAGCTCGGGCTGGACGACCCGGCGCGCCCGTTCGTGGACATGCGGGGCAAGCGGGTCGTAGTGCTGGGCGGCGGCGATACCGGCATGGATTGCAACCGCACGGCGGTCCGCCAGGGTGCCGCCGGCGTCACTTGCACCTACCGCCGCGACGAGGACAACATGCCGGGCTCACGGCGCGACTACAAGAACAGCCGCGAGGAGGGCGTCGAGTTTCTGTTCAATCGCCAGCCGGTCGAAATCGTCGGATCGGACCGCGTGGAGGGGGTGAAGCTGGTCCAGACGCGCTTAGGGCCGCCCGGCCCGCGGGGGCGGCGGGTGCCCGAGGTCGTCCCGGGAACCGAGGAGACCATCGAGGCCGATGCGGTTATTATTGCGTTCGGGTTTCTGCCTAACCCGCCGGACTGGTTCGCCGAGCAGCGCATCGCCTTGCACGGGAACGGCCGGGTGCGGGTGTCGGCGGCGCCGAGAACGCGATTTCAGACGACGAACCCCAAGGTGTTTGCCGGCGGCGACATGGTACGCGGTTCCGATTTGGTGGTAACCGCGGTGGCCGAAGGGCGCGAGGCGGCGCAGGGGATACTGGACCGTTTGGGCGTGCGCGCTGCGGCGCTGCACTCGGAAGCCCGCCCCGAACTGACGTGAGGGAAATTCGCCGTGAATGGAACCTCGAAGAAAGCCGGAATTGCCGCCGCGGTGGTGACATTTCTCGTGCTCGCCGTGTTCATGAACATTCAGGAGCACGGCTGGGTCGCCTGGGCGCGGCTGGCCGCCTCCGGCGAAATGATTCCGGTGCGGATCATCAGCCGGAATCCGGAGAAGCACGACGGGTGCAGTTTTGAGTACAGCGTCAACGATCGTCGCTATACGGCGCATCAGCCGGGATGCCAGTTGAACGTCGGCCAAACCGCCCAGGCCGTGTACCTGCCCGCGGAGCCGGGTTTCGCGGCGCTTCGCCCGCCGGTGTGGGAGTTGCTGTTCAGGATTCTCGTCCCGGTCGTCATCGCGGTGATTGCCGGCTGCGTCACGGCATGGCGCATGCCGCACGAAGCGCCGCGCCCGTGACCTACCCCGCCTCGCATGAAGGCGGCTGCTTCTGCAAGGCCGTTCGATTTCGCGTCACGGGAGACCCGCTGCATTCGGTGATTTGCCACTGCGATTCGTGCCGGCGGGCGAGCGGCGCTCCGTCGGTTGGGTGGCTGACCTTCAACCGCAGCCAGGTCGAATTTCTGGCCGGCGAGGCGCGCAGCTTCCGCTCCTCGCCCGGAGTCCTGCGGCGGTTCTGCCCGAACTGCGGCAGCCAGATTTCCTACGAGACCGCCGCATCGCCGGCCTGCATCGATCTGACGACGGCAACCCTGGACGATCCGACGGCTTTTCCGCCGGCTCGCGAGGTTTGGGTGCAGGACAAGCTCTGGTGGGAGGCGGTGAATCATTCGCTCGACCACTATCCGGCCGATTCAGCGGGCGCGGTTCGGACTGAATCAAAATCATAGAGCAACGAATAGCATTAGGGAGGTCAAGGTCATGGCCAACAGAATCTGCTTCGTGGAACTGCCGGCGGCTGCGACGGCGCCGGCGAAGGCCTTTTACGCGGCCGCCTTTGCTCTGTCGATGACGGATTTCGGTCCCACCTATGCATGCACCTTGAGCGGCGACGTCGACCTGGGTATTCAGGCCGATGCGGGGGAGGCGACGCGCGCGCCGCTGCCGGTCATCCAGGTCGAGTCGCTGGAGGCGACTCTGGCGCTGGTGCGCGGCGCGGGCGGTGTCGTCACGAAGCCGATATTCGCCTTTCCCGGCGGGCGGCGCTTCCATTTTCGCGATCCTTCGGGCAACGAGCTGGCGGCGATGCAGGCCGATTGACCGGCGCTCGCGCCGCCGCCGGCCGCACGCACGTAGCGTGCCGGGCGTGCGGCGCAGGCGCGCCAGGCGTCCGATATTGATGTCCGAAAATGGCGAGTAATCGCCGCCGGCTTTGATTAATCTGGCGCCATGCAGCTCGACCCCATAGCTTGTTACCGCGCGGTCCGCGCCCGCGATCGTCGCTTTGACGGCCGGTTTTTCGTCGGGGTGTCGTCGACGAAGATCTATTGCCGGCCCATCTGCCCGGTGCGCCAGCCGAAGCGCCGGAACATGCGCTTTTATTCCAGTGCGGCCGCCGCCGAGGGTGCGGGCTACCGGCCCTGCCTGCGTTGCCGGCCGGAGCGCGCTCCCGGCCTCTGCTCGGTCGATGCAGCGAGCCGCCTGGCGGGCGCCGCCATCGCGGGAATCGAGGAGCACGCGGCTTCCGCGGGGCGCGTGACCGATCTGGCGGCCGCCCTGGGCGTGAGCGATCGCCACCTGCGCCGCGTCACCGAAGCGGAACTCGGCGTCTCGCCGGTCGAGTTGGCGCAGACGCAGCGCCTGCTGCTGGCGAAGCGCCTGCTCGCCGAAACCGCACTCAAGCTGACGGATGTCGCATTTGCCAGCGGCTTCAACAGCGTGCGGCGCTTCAACGCGCTGTTCAAATCCCGCTATGGAATGAGCCCGGGCGCGCTCCGCGGGCATGGCGAAGCCTCTCACCGCGGGCCTGGCGCAGCCTGGCGCGGAAAATCCGGCGCCCCGGGCGCGGGGGCAGGCGCGGGGGCGGGCGCGATCGGCGAGACCACTTTGCGCTGCCAGCTCGACTACCGTCCGCCGCTGGCATGGGATCATTTGCTGGCGTATCTGCGCCTGCGCGCCATTCCGGGAGTCGAGTGGGTGGACGCCGCGTATTACCGGCGCACCGTGGCCATCGACGAGCACCAGGGATGGATCGCCGTGTCCCATGCCGAAGACCGCGCCGCGCTGCGTCTCGACATGTCGCCGTCGCTCGCGCCGGTGATCGGCGCGGTCATCGCGCGCACCAAGCAGCTATTCGACCTCGGCTCCTCGCCCGACGCGGTGAGCGCCGTGCTGTCGCAGGATCCGATGCTGTCCGAAACCGTGCGCCGCGTGCCCGGTCTGCGTGTGGCGGGCGCGTTCGACGGATTCGAACTTGGGGTGCGCGCCATCCTCGGCCAGCAAGTGTCGGTGAAGGCGGCAACCACGGTCGCCGGCCGATGGGCCCGCGCATTCGGCGCACCGATTGCAACCCCTCATCCGCAGCTCTGCTGTCTGGCGCCGGGCGCCCCCCGGATGGCGGGCGTATCCGCCGGCGAGATCGCCTCGTCCGTGGGCATTTTCGCGGGTCGTGCGAAGAGCATAGCCGCGCTGGCGCAGGCGGTGAACGACAAGCGGGTGCTCCTCAACGGCGCCAGCGACGTCGATGCCCAGATCGACGCCCTGATGGAACTACCGGGCATCGGGGCGTGGACCGCCCACTATGTCGCCATGCGGGCGCTGCACTGGCCCGACGCCTTTCCCGGCACTGATTTGATTCTCCTGCGCGCCGCCGGGATGCGCCCTGCGGAACTGCTTGCACGCGCACAGCGCTGGCGGCCCTGGCGCGCCTACGCCACGCATTACTTATGGCAATCCATGGGGGTCCTGCCGTGAATATCTTCACGTATGTCGATAGCCCGATCGGCCGCCTGCAGCTCCGCTGCGACGGCTCTGCACTGACCGGTCTGTACATGAACTTGGCCTCAGGACCGCCGCGAGGCGCCGAAGACGGGGTCGAGGATTCGAAATCCGAACTGCTGCTGCGGGCCATGCGGCAGCTGGAGGAATACTTCGAGGGCCGGCGGCGCGAGTTCGATTTACCCCTGCGTCTTCACGGCACCGTATTCCAGCGGCGAGTGTGGGATGCGCTGCTGGAGATACCCTACGGCGCGACCTGGAGCTACGGTGAGCTCGCCCGGCGCATCGCGAACCCGAGTGCCTCGCGCGCCGTCGGGCTAGCGAACGGGCGCAACCCCCTCTCCATCCTGGTTCCCTGCCACCGGGTCATCGGTGCCGATGGATCATTGACGGGCTACGGCGGCGGATTGGAGCGCAAGCGCTGGCTGTTGGCGCACGAGGGACTGCATTGATTCGGTCATGGACCCGAAGGGCCTGCCGCGGCAGTCGCTGCCGCGCGCCGCTTCACCTCGGCCAGCAACCTTTGAAACCGCTCGGTGTTTCGTATGGCGTTCCATTCCTGATCGTTCGACAGATTGTCGACATCGCTGAATCCGGCACCGATGGCTTCCTGGATGTGATTCATCGCACCCTCGGGATCCCCTGCAGCGAGCGCGACAGCGGCAAAATTCATCCACAGTTCGGACCGAACCTCGGAGTTGGTCTCCTTGGCGATCCTGACCAGGAATAGATCCTTGGCGGCAGAGTAGCGATGGGTCCGCGCCATGACCAACCCCTGAACGCCCATCGCCGTGACGATCGTTGATGGATTCTGATTCTTGAGCGCGAGGTCCAGGGCCTCCCGGGCCAGCGGTTCAGCCTCGGCGAGGCGGCCCTGCTTGACCAAAATTCGGACGAGCCATGTTTGCGTCAGGAGGGTATCGTTGGCGCCGGCACCGATCACGCGCCGCTGCGCCTGCAAGGCGGCCCGCTCCAGCGGTTCTGCAGCATCGACTCTTCCGAGCTGCAGCAAATCCAATCCCAAGTATGATTCGGACAGCAGGCTTCGGGGATGATCCGGACCCAGCGTCCGCAAGCGCACTTCCCAGATCTCCCGATCCATTCTCTCGGCCTCCGCAGTCCGGCCCTCACTTTGCAGCAGCGTCGCCAGCTGTTCCTGCGTGTGCACGGTCATGTCGTGTTCCGGACCAAATACGCGCTGCAGATCGGCGAGGTTTTGACGGTAGATCGGCTCCGCCTCCACGTGCCGGCCTTGGGAATCGATCGCGCTCGCGAGGTTGGTCGTGGCTTCCATGGTCTGTGGATCGTCGGGCCCCAGGACCCGCCGATCGATCTCGGTCAATGCGCGATAGAGCTGCTCGGACTCCGCAAATCGCGATTGCTCCATGAGAGACCCGGCGAGCCGGCTCCTGGCGCGCAAGGTGAGCGGGTTTTCGGGCCCGAGCCGTCGCGTGGCAATGTCGATCAGCTGCCGGGCGACCCGTTCTTCCCCCGCATAGTCCCCCACCCGGTACAGCGTGAACGCGTAGTTATCCATGGTCTCGAGCGTGAGGGGATCCTCCAACCCCAGGATCCGGCGCTCGTCGGCGAGCGTCTGCCGCTCCAGCGCTTCGGCCTCAGAATACTTGCCTTCGCGTTCTGTCACGCGCGCGAGCAGGGCGCGCGAGGCCAATGTGTCCCGGTTCTCGGGGCCGAGCATTGCGAGGCGCGATTTCAGGGCGCCCATGACCAACTCATGCGCGCGTCCATAGAGCCCCAGGTTCAAGTAGCTGTTGGCCATGGCGTGCATCAGCTGCGATTGCGCTTGGGCATCTTGCGCAAGGTCCGCTAGAATGGTTTGCGATGCGTGATCGAGAATTTCGCGCGCGGTGACGCTGCGGCCCCGGGCTTCGGACGGATCCGCGACCGTGAACATCCCGATCATGAAGTCGGTGATGCGGGAGGCGCGGTCGCGTTCGCGGTTCGCGCGATCCCGCTCTTGATTGGCGCGATCGCGCTCCTGGTTCGCGCGGTCGCGCTCGATTGCAGTGCGGCGCAACTCCAGGCCCTGGAGCAGTGAAAACCCGGTCAACAGGAGGACCAAGGACACGCTGATCGCCACGGCGAGGCGGTTCCGGCGCAAATATTTCTGCAGCCGGTACAGCGTGCCGGCGCTCCGGGCCAACACCGGCTCATTGTGCAAGTAACGCCGCAAATCCGCGGCCAACTCGGCCGGCGTCGTGTAGCGCAGCTCGCGGTTGCGCTCCAGCGCCTTCAGGGTGATCCAGTCCAGATCTCCGCGCAGCTCGTGAACGAGCTGTTTGGGTTCAATGCCCCGCAGGTGTGCGCTCGACACGGTCGTGTCGCGATCACCGCTCAACTTGACGCTGGGCAGCGGCGGCTCGTCCTCGCGCAGCCGCCGCAACCATACGTCGAGAGGCGGCTTGTTCTTCGTCTTCGTCTCGAAGGGCTGCAGTCCGGTCAGCAGCACGTAGAGAATCACGCCGAGCGAATACACGTCCGTGCGGGTATCGACATCCTGTCCATCGGCCCCGAGCTGTTCCGGACTCATGTATCCCGGCGTGCCGACGAACAATCCGAGGCGCGTGTTGCCGTCTGCGCTTGGGTGTTCCTGCGGCCGCACCGCCTTGGCGAGGCCGAAGTCGATGATGCGCGGCACGGGTTTGCCATCGACTTCCGCCACCAGAACGTTGGGGGGCTTGAGGTCCCTATGGATCACCGCTTTTAAGTGCGCGTGCTGCACGCCCTCGCAGCTCTGGATGAATAGGTCCAGCCGGGCCCTGATGCCGAGCCGCTCGTTATCGCAGTAGTCCGTGATCGGCAAGCCCGGAACGTATTCCATGACGAGATAGGGCTCGCCCTGCGGCGTCGCGCCTGCCTCGAACACCTTGGCGATCGCCGGGTGGTCCATCATGGCGAGGGACTGGCGCTCGCCGATGAAGCGGCGCACCACCGTTTCATCGAAGATTCCCGGTCTCACGAGCTTCAAGGCCACGGGCCGCTGGACCGGCGAGATTTGATCGGCGAGCCAGACCTGTCCCATTCCGCCCTCCCCGAGGCGACGCAGCAAGCGGAAGCGTTCCGCGAACAGCTGCCCTCGCGCCAATCGGGGCGCCGCCACATCGGCGCCGTGATCGCGCACGTGTAGGGTCAGAAAGTCCGGGTCCATTTGCGCCTCGGCGGCCGGCATCGAGGCGGGGGCGTCCGCGCTGTGCGGCAGGTTCGTGACTTCGCCGGAGAGATCTTGCCGCATGGGAGCCCTTGGCGGCCATTACGCGATGCCGGGTAGGTTACTTGGGCTTGCGCCGAAGGGTCAATTTATGGGCCGGCAGGCAGATCCTTGGGTCCCCGGGGAGTTTCGCAATGTGGATTCGTAACTCGTTGATTCGATGGGCGCGCCAGCGACTGGCCGAGTGTCGGAGCCCCTACGGCTTAGAAAGACCGGTAATCGAGTCGGGGCACCCGCTCGAACGCCCTCTCGCGGGCGATCAGGGTGGCTTCGTAAGACAGCGCCGTCGCTGCGATCCAGGCGTCATTTTCCCCAAGGCGACGAGAGAGCGAGCTCTGCAGCGCAGCCGCACGCCAGGCAATGCTCCGGGAGAGAGTTACGACGCGAAACGGCGCCAGAAACTCAATGAGCGCGCGCGGATCGACGAAGCCTTCTGCAAACTCGCCGAGAGTTATGATGCTGATCGCCGCGGCCTGCCGGCGGTGTCTTGCCAACACGCCGTGTGCCGGTCCTGTTTTTCGGTGCGCCAGCTCGTCCTCGAACTCGATCAGGAAGCTGGTATCAAGCAGCAGCATCGCGAGACCGGCGCCGCCGCGGCCCGGCACCTCGGCCCTCGAAAGCCTTCATGGCATCGAGCAGATCCCCGGCGGTCATCGCCGGTCGCTCCGAAAGCACGCGGCGGATGACGCGTGAGAAGGACTCCTTGGGATCCTTTCTCTCCCGCACCAGGAGTTCGTACGCGTCGATTTCGATGGATATCGTCTTGGTCGCCATACACAGATCATGCATGGACTGGGTATTGAAGTCAAAGCTCGGGATGCACCGATGTCGATCTGGCAGTGTTCGACCAAAGCGTCAGGGATGACGCGACCCAGCGGCTCGCGACGCTTCAGCTCGCGCGCAGGTCCGACAGCACGGTCCCCATCTCGCGGGTCTCGGCTTCATGCGCAATATCGCGGAATTTCTCCGCGAGCGCTTCCGTATACCAGGACTGCATGGGCGGGAGCTGCAGCAGGCGCTCGGCATACGCAGCGGCCGAGGATTCCAAGGCCAGGCCGTACGTCTGAATGCGAAACGCCACGGGGGCGAAGAAGGCATCGACCGCCGTGAACCCGGCGCCCGCCAGAAAGGGACCGCCGAAGCGGCGAAGGCCGTCGTTCCACAACGTTCCCAGCCGCTCGATCTCGCGTTGAAGCGCGGCGGGATGGTCCTTGAGGCGGACTCTCAAGCCGCAGCTCATCGAACAACGGTTCCGCAGCTCGAAGAATCCCGAATGCATTTCTGCCGCCGCGCTGCGGGCCCACGCCCGCGCGGCGCGCGATTCGGGCCAAACCCGGGGATGCTGCTCGGCCAGATAATCCATGATCGCGTAGGAATCCCAGACCACGAGCTCGCCGTCGATCAGGCAGGGGACCTTGCCGCTCGGCGAGATTTTCCGGAAATCATCCCAGCGAGGCCCATCGCCGAACGCGAGCAGGTGCTCCTCGAAGGGAATGTCGAGTTCGCGCATCAGCACCCACGGCCGCAGCGACCACGAGGAATAGTTCTTGTTGGCGATGTAGAGCCGGTACACCGCGTCAGCCGGTCCCGGTGGCGAGACCAGGGGCTTCCCCGTCGAGCCTTTCGGTAATGTCGCGCAGGGTTTCCTGCAGCTCGACGGCCTCTCGCGTGTATTCCTGAATCTGCTCGGCGGCCGGCGTCCAGAGGTTTTCCAACCTTGCCAGCGTCGAGAAATCCGCGTTTTGACGCCGCGACATCCGGAACTTGGCCGAGGACCCCAGCCCCTTCCCGGTGCCGCCCGCGGACACGGCCATGTTCCGCCGCACGTCGGTGTGGTGTTCGAGGAGCTTTCGAGCATGCAGCAAACATGCTTCCAATTCCGCTATTAAATGCGGCGGCACGCCGCGCGCAAAGGCCAGACGTTCCAGGAGCTTGAGGCGGGCCTCCAGGTCCAGCAACTGCTCCGCGTGCTCCACGAACACGGGATCCTTCGACAGCGCACGAAGCGCCATGCCCACAGATTGGATTTCGAACTTGGAAAACTCGACCAAAAAGGAGCCGATGGCATCTTTGAGCTGCATTTGCGTGAATCCCCTAGGCTTCGCGATTTTTGGCGTGTGTGGTCCTAGATATATTACCAAATGCGGCCCGACGGGTCCTCCCCTAACTGAAGATTTTACAATACGAATGTCATACAGGGGCGCCTTGAGCCACCGAGCACCGGGTTGAATCCGGGCTCCTGGTCAGATGAGCGGCAATATCACCGTAAATACCGCCCCGCTGCCATCGCTCCGGTTGACGGCAACGGCCCGGCCGCCGTGAAATTCGGCGATGAGGCGCACGATATAGAGGCCCAAGCCGAAGTGCGGCTTGTCGCCCGCACCGGGACGGTGTTCGAACAGCGATTCGAACAGGCGGCCCAGCATGTCGGGCGGGATCGGCGGCCCGTCGTTTTCGACGGACAGCTCATACCGGGCCTGCGCCCGGGTCAATGTCACGATCACGCTCCCCGAAGCCGCACAAAAGTCCACGGCATTGTCGATGAGCTTATCGAGCATCTGAACGACGAGATCGGGCGCGCCGTTCATGAAGCATGCATCGCCCGGCGTGCGCAGTTCGATGCGCGCGGCGGGAAAGCCGTCTCGATATCCGGCAACGGCTGATTGCAGCAAGGCCTCCAGATCGAAATTCACGCAGTCGGCCTGTTTGATGCTCTCTTCCACGCGGGACGCGGCGCCGAGGGCACTCAGGATGGACTGCAGTCTCAGCACGCCATCGCGGGCGCGCGTGAGGTACCCCCGTTGGTCCGGGCGCGCGCCCTCCGATTCGAGGTTGTCGAGCGAGGAGCGAACGATCGTGAGCGGCGTGCGCAGTTCGTGCGAGAGTTTGCCGCCGAGAGTCCGCAGGTATTGGGCATGTTCGTTGAGCCGCCCGAGCAATCCTTCGAAGGCTCGGGCCAGCGCGCCGATCTCGTCGGCCCGGCCCGATTCGGGCATGTCGAGGCGGATGCTGCCGTCGCGGGCGACGGCGCCGTCGGCGGCGAGACTCAGGCGGCCGATGCGCCGGCTGATCCAGGTTGCCAGGGCGAAGGCGATGGCCGCCGCGAATACCGTGGCCAGCAAGGTCATATTGAACAAGCGGGCGAGGGCCCGGTCGCGCAGATCCAGGAGTTGATCGCCCGGCTGCTCGAGCACCACGGCGCCACCCGTGTGGTCGCCGACCCGGATCGGCGCCGCCACGGACAACAGCGGCGCCTGACTGGGATTGGCGCGCAGCCACTGCGCTGCCGGGTGGCCCGCGAGCGCCCGGGTCACGTGGTCGCCCTCGAGGCGGTCCGGCGGCGATGTTTGCATGGGCCAGACCGAGGTATCGCCGGTCACGAAGCGCCGGTACCAGGTGCCCGCCGGCGCAAGTGCCTCCTCGTTCCCTCGAGGCAGCGCACCGGCGGTTCCCACGATCAGTGCATTGGCATCGACGACCGTCGCGCGAGTCGCCGGTTCGATGAAGGTCGCCAGCAGCTCGCTGAGGCCCGGGGTTGCCATGAACAGGCGTCCGCCGTGCGTGGTGTCGGCGCCCATGAAACCCGCTCTGGCGCCCGTGGGGCCGACCGCTTGGATCCAGAGTCGGGACCCCACCAGGGTGCGGGGAATTCTTGCCTCCAGATGGTAGCCGCCCGCAGTCTGCAGCCAGAATGCCTGAATCCGCGGTGACAACGTGGCGTGTCCGACGCCGTCGTCGCCGCGAACGATCGATTGCGCCAAGGTGGGCCCGGGCGCGCCGGTGGCGAAGAAATACGACTCCTCCGCGCCGTCGGGCCGTAGCAGTTTGATGTCGACGCGGTCGAAACCGCCTTTGTCGGGAAGGCCGTCCGCGGGCTCGGGATCGAACCGCGGATCATCGACTTCCAGATAAAGGAACAGGTAGCGGTCGGTGTGGCCTGCCAGGAGCCGCGCCGCGAGCCCGTTTCGGGTCGGCAGCGTGCGGGACGGGGCGGCGATGTCCCAGTCCTCCCGATAGCCGTCGAGCAGGGGCTCGCCGTGCAGCGGGAATACGTAGAGGTCGCCCTGGCTCGCGTCGAACGGCTCCCCGGTCTCGACGTCGGTGAACACGCGCGAGGGTTGGGCCGACAGCGCATTGGCGATGGTGCCGGCCACGGCGTGCAGCGAGTTCTCCTGGGAGAGGCGCAGCGCCGATTCGAGTTCGCGGGCATATTGGCAGCCCGCCCACGGCAGAATCAGAGTGGTCAGCGCGATCGCGAGCAGTTGAAGACGGATGCTCACTCGACCCAGCGGTAGCCCATCCCGTAGACCGTTTGGATCGCATCGAAGGATGGGTCGATCTGTTGAAATTTGCGCCGGATGCGCTTCACGTGGGAGGTGATGGTGTTGTCGTCGAGCACCACGTTGGCTGCATCCATGAGCTGCTGGCGGTTCTTCACGTGGCCCGGATTCTTGGCGAGCGCGTGCACGATCCAGAACTCGGTCAAGGACAACGTCACGGGACGGCCGTTCCAGGCCGTCTGCATCTTCTCGCCGTCGATCGAGAGCGCGCCGCGGCGCACGATCTCGGCGGCGTCGCCGGGCCGGCGCAGCGCGTCGATGCGCCGAAATAACGCGGCCACGCGGGCCGCCAGGTGCGGCAGGCTCACGTCCTTCGTCAGGAAGTCGTCCGCTCCCAGGCGCAACCCCGACACCGCATCGAGTTCGCTGTCCCGGGCCGTGAGAAAAATGATCGGCACCTCGGCCGACAGGGCGCGCAGGTCCCGGCACAGGTCGAACCCGCCTTCGGCCTCATCCTCGAGCGAAATGTCGATGATGGCGAGATCGGGGAGGTGCACCCCGAAGGCCTGCATCGCGTTCTTGCGATTGCCGTAGGTCTTGACCTGATAGCCGTGGCGGGCGAGGGCCGCAGCGTAATTCTCGCGCAGCGCCGGCTCGTCCTCGACGATCGCAATCTGCTTTCTCATGGGGGCAAGCATAGCGCATCGCGCGCCGGCGCAGCCCCGCCGGCTCGCCCCGCGCCATGATTCGCCACCTTGTGCCATGGGTTTGCCCCGTTTTCCGGGGCGCCCCGCCGCATTCCCTTGGGATAGTGGAGACACGGAACGAAATCACGGGAGAATCCTATGAATGCATCCACGGCCGCCTCGATGTTCATCGAGCCGCGATCGCTCTGGGCCGAGCGCCGCGAGGCCGCGTTCAACTGGCTCGCGCTCGGTCTGCTGCTCGCCGCCTGGAACGCCGCGGACGGCGACCCCGCCGGCGCCGCGCAGCGCCCGCCGTCCCTGCGCGGTTATTCGTGCGTCTCGGTGCGCGCCATCCACCGCGTGCAATCGCCCGATTTGTGAATCAGATGTCTGCGAGGACGGCGCCCCGGGCGCGCCGCCGGCGAATTTTCATTTGAAAGGTCACAAAACCGTCAACTAACGGTAAAGCTTATTGCCTCTAATGGCGGGGCATTTATGCTCGCCACCGAAACATCAAAACAAATACTGATCGTCGATCGGGATGTTGCTGCTGTCGAACCTCTGCGCCAGCGGCTCTGTGAGGCGGGATTCGTCGTTCGCGCCATCACCGACGGCGCGGCCGCTGCCGTGGCGGTGGCGGAACGCCCGCCGCATCTGGTGATCATCGATTGGAACATCCCGGGCTTCATGGCGCTCGATCTGATTCAGGGAATTCGCTCGGCGCGCGCTCCGCAGGCCGTCCGTCTCATTATTCTGTCCGCGCTGGCGGGAGAACAGGATGTCGTCGCCGGCCTCAATTTCGGCGCCGACGACTATATCGCCAAGCCGTTTTCGCTGCGCGAGGTCGTGGCGCGGGTCGCCGCCGTGCTGCGCTCGCGGCACCGGGATGCGCAGCCCGCGACCCTGACCTGCGACTCGCTCGTGCTGGACGCTGCCACCAATCGTGTCACCGCCCATGGAAATCACGTCAACTTGAGGGGCATCGAGTACCGGCTGCTGGAGTTCCTGATGTCGAATCTGGGGCGAACCTTCAATCGCTGCCAGCTTCTGGCCCACGTGTGGGGCGACGACACCGAGGTCGATGAGCGCACCGTCGACGTCAACGTGCAGCGGCTGCGCAAGATCCTGAGCGAATTCGGATTCGAGGCCTACCTGCAAACCGTGCGCGGATTCGGCTACCGGTTTTCCGCGCCGATGCGCGGCGCCGCCGATCCCCCGGCCGCGGCGAGTTTGAGCCCGGCGCAGCCTTCAGCCAAATCTTGACCGCTGCCTAACGACCCACGGCGTGGCCTCGGTGCCTGCCCCGGGATACGCCCCGCCCCATGGGAGTGGCGTGCCCAACGGCGAGGCGCGAAAGTCGTGAAACAATCCACATTTTCTGTTGTTCCACGCGATGTTCCACGCGTAAGTGTCTTTTTTGTAAACAAATCTTCTTTCCGGGGTCATCCTCTCGTCACATAAAACCGCGATCTTGGCGCTCGAACCTTATGGTTCGTAGGAGACGAGACATGGTGCAACGAGAAGTCATGTCGCCGCTGCGCTTGAGGTCGGTTTTCATCTCGGATGTCCATCTGGGATTCAAGGGCTGCAGCGCGGAGCTGCTGCTCGACTTTCTGCATCACGTCGAGATGGACACCCTGTTCATGGTCGGGGACATCGTCGATGTCTGGAGCATGCAGAAGACCATGTACTGGCCTCAGTCCCACAACAATGTCCTGCGTACCATTCTCGGCAAGGCCAAGCGCGGCACCAAGGTCATTTTCGTGCCCGGCAATCACGATGAGGTCTTTCGCGAGTTCGACGGCGCCGTCTTCGGCAATCTCGAAATTCACCGGGAATACATTCATGTGGGCGCGGACGGACGCCGCATGCTGGTGCTGCACGGCGATGAATTCGACAGCGTGGTCAAATGCAGTCCGTGGCTCGCGAAGCTCGGCAGCAATTTGTACGACCTGCTTCTCGCGGTGAATCCCTATATCAATTGGGTGCGCCGGAAGCTGGATCTGCCCCATTGGTCGCTGTCGGCGTACCTCAAGCACAAGGCGAAGACGGCGGTCCAATACATCGGCAGCTTCGAGGATGCGGTCGCGCAGGCCGCGCGCAAGCGCGGCGTCGACACGGTGGTTTGCGGCCACATCCATCACGCGGAAATACGCGACATCAACGGCATCCTGTACTGCAACGACGGCGATTGGGTGGAGAGCTGCACGTCCCTGGTCGAGGACATGAACGGTCAGCTGCGTCTGATCGATTGGCCGAAGATGCGCGAACAGATCGAAATTCCGACAATGACCGTGCCGGAGGGGCAGGTGGCATGAACGACAGGGCCGAAGGATGGAGTCTCCCCTGGCATGACCTGCAGCGGAGCCTCGCCGCGGGTCTCAACCCCGGCGCGGGCGGCCGGTTTGCCGGCCCGGCAGTGCCCGTCCTCCGGTTTCCCGGCGCCGTCAGCTGCTTGCCGCAGAACCACACCTGGCTGGGTAGGGCGCGCGCCCGGGCCGCGCTGCGCACGTCGACCGCAAAATAACTGCCGCAAAACTGTCCGATTATCGTCATCTTCGACGTGCAGCATCCAGCGTAGTGACAACGCGAGGAGCAGCACCGAATGGGCAGTCTCGATCTCGACCTGGACGGCAAGATCAATAGTTTGGAGCTCGAATGGCGGCTGGCGTACGACGGCTGCATCGCGGCGCGGGCGGAGTATCAGAAGCTGGCGGCTCGGGGTTCGGGCGCGGACCTGATCGATATGGCCCGCGAGCGGCTGGAGCGGGCGGAGGCCCTGAAGGCCCGCATCATGACGAAAATAGAACGGCTCGAGGACAACTTGCTGGGGGGGCGCTGACCGATGTCCGCCATGTCCCCGGCTGAGGATAGCGCCGCCACGCTGATTGAGCGCCGCTGGTTTGCGGCGGCCCGCGCGGCGGACCAGATCCGGGCCGAGTGCGATGCGCTGGCCCGCGTCCGGGACATGGCGGAAGATGCGTGGCGCAGCGCGCGATCGAAGCTGTCGCACCTGGAAGCCCTGTGCGAGGCCTTGGGCGAGGAATTGGCCGTCATCGATGAGCGACCTGCAGGCAGCCAGGGACCGGAGGCGGCGCAGCAGTCGGCGGCTTGACGGGCCGCTGAACTGAGCCCCAGACGCCAAAGGGTTTCCCGGTCGGTGCCTCGGGGCTTGAACCGAAGGTGGACCAACCGGCGTCCGCACGCTAATTTATTGAGCCTGCCCGGTTTCGCCGGATCCATGGCGCAACCACTCAGGACCGCAAGATTGAAGCCCGAACGAAATGGCCCGTGCGGCTGCGGCAGCGGGAAAAAGTACAAAAAATGCTGCGGACAGGGCCCGCCAATCGCGGTCGCGCGGCCTGGACCGCGGGCCGACCCGTCTCCCATGCAGCTCGCCCAACTGATGCCACTCGCGCAGGCCGGCCGCCACTCGGAGCTCGAGGCACGGTCGCGCGAGCTGCTCGCGAAGTTCCCGGACTCCGGGTACGTTTGGAAATTGCTGGGCTTTTCCGAATGGCTTCAGGGGAAGGACGCGCTGCCCTCCTTGCGGCGCGCGAGCGAACTCTTGCCGGACGATGCCGAGAGTCACAGCAATCTGGGTAATGCCTATCGCGCCGCTGGTCAGTTCGAGAATGCCGCGGCCAGCCATCGCAGGGCGATATCGCTCAAACCAGATTATGCTCAAGCTCACAACAACTTGGGCAGCGCCCTGCTCGATCTCGACCGCTTGGATGAGGCAATTGCAGAGTTTCGCCGGGCGACGGCGCTCGCGCCGGATTTCGCCCTGGCGCACAGCAACTTGGGCAACGCGCTGATGCTGCAGAATCATCCCGATTCGGCGGAATCGAGCTGCCGACGCGCGCTCGAGATCAATCCACGCCTGACTGCGGCCATCCTCCAGATCGCCGAGGTTCAGGCGGCCCGCGGGCGGTTCGACGAGGCCGAGCAGACGCTTAAATACGCCATCTCCATCGAGCCGGACATGCCGGAAGCCTGGTCCGCGCTGGTGCGACTGCGCAAGATGACCGTCTCGGACGCCGGCTGGCTCGCCCAGACGCAGCGCATCGCCGCGCTGCCGCTGCCGCCCCGGCGGGAAGTGCACCTACGCTATGCTCTGGGCAAGTATTTCGACGATGTGGGCGACTTTGCGCGGGCATTCGAGAACTACCGCCGCGCCAACGAGATATTGAATGCCGGGCGGCCTGAACATGAAATGCCGCATCTGTTGCAGTCGATCGACCGCATCATTCGCACTCACACGCGGGAATGGCTCGGGCGAGCAAGTTCCGCATCAAATCCCAGCCCGCGCCCCGTGTTGGTCGTGGGCATGCCGCGGTCGGGCACGACGCTCGCGGAACAGATCCTCGCCTCGCATGCGCAGGTGCATGGCGCGGGCGAGCTCCATTTCTGGAGTGGAGCCGCGGCGTCTCGCGGCCGATGGCAGACCCAACTCGACGATGAATCGAAAGCCGTCGCGAATCTGGCGGACAAGTATCTCGCGCTGCTGACCAGCTTGTCCGCCGATGCACAAAGGGTCGTCGACAAGATGCCCGGCAACTTCATGCATTTGGGACTCATACACGCGGCATTGCCCAACGCCCGAATCATCCACATGCGGCGCAATCCGCTCGATACTTGCCTGTCCATCTATTTTCATAACTTCGGGCGCGCTCATCCCTATGCCAGCGATCTCAATGATCTGGCCGCATTCTTCGCCGAGTATTCGCGACTCATGGATCACTGGCGCGCAACCTTGCCTGGCGATGCGATGCTGGAAATTCCTTACGAGGCGTTGGTGCAAGATCATGAGGCTTGGAGCCGCAGAATGGTGGAATTCATCGGGCTGCCCTGGGACGAGAGCTGCCTCGCATTCCATCGTACGGCCCGCGCCGTCAGCACGCACAGCAAGTGGCAAGCGCGCCAGAAGATCAGCGCCTCATCGGTCGGGCGTTGGCGAAACTATGAAGAGTTCCTGGGGCCGCTGCTCACCCTTCAGGCTTTCGGCAATGACGTGGGAGCTGGACCGCAACGGGGCGAGAGCTGAACCTCCACAGCATGCGCCCGGGAACGTGCACATCGTGTTTCTGGCGATATGCTGAGGCGGACTTCATCCGATTCCTGTTAAATCGCTTCGAGCCTCGTCGGTGCGTCGCATGACCCGAGGCAGAAACGATCGGTGCCCGTGTGGCAGCGGGAGAAAGTACAAGAACTGCTGTGCGCGCAGGGAAGAATCGCCGCGTGCAACGGCGACGGTTGACCGGCGATCGACACAAGGACGCGATCCGTGCGCGGAGGTGCCGCTTGCGCCGAACGTCGCTGACCTTGTTGCCATGGCAAATTCGGGTCGATATGGGGACTTGGAGTCCAAGGCGCGTGAGCTGACGGGTTCGCACCCGCAGTGGGGCTTTGCGTGGAAAGCCCTCAGCGTCGCACTGCAGCTGCAGGGCAAGGAAGCGCTCGATGCGCTGGAGCGGGCGGCGCACCTCCTGCCGAACGATGCCGAAGCACAAAACAACCTCGGGGCGGCCCTGCGGCGCCACGGGCGGCTCGATGATGCGCTGGCGTACCTGCGGCGAGCACTGCAGATGAGACCAGATCTTGCGGAAGTCTGGAACAACCTGGGAAATACCGAGAGGGATCTTGGGCATCTCGATAGCGCGGTTACGGCATTGCGTGAGGCGTTGCGGCTGAAGCCGGGATTCGCCAAGGCGCACAACAACCTGGGCAATGCGCTGCTGGATCTCGGCCGGCTCGACGCTGCGGCCGTGAGCTACCGGCAGGCGCTGAAGTACGATGCGAACTACGCGGAGGCACATTGCAACTTGGGTTCAGCGCTGCGGCTCATGGGTCGCGCGGATGAGGCGCTAGGGAGCTGCGAGCGCGCGCTTGCAATCGATTCGAATTACCCGGCGGCAATCGCGCTTCTCGCCCATTTGCATTCGGATCGAGGGGAGTTCGCGCAGGCGAGGGTGCTCCTCGAGCGTGTCATCGCCTTCGACCCGAACAACGCGGAAGGCTGGGCCGCCCTCGCGGGCTTGCGCCAAATGACGCGAGACGACGCGGATTGGCTCGCGGGGGCCACGCGTGCCGCCGAGCACGCTCTTGCGCGAGAGGAAAGTGGCCTTCGATTTGCCATCGGAAAATTTCTTGATGATGTGGGGGACTACGACGGGGCGTTCGGCAGCTACCAGCGCGCCAACCAGCTGGCAAAGATGCAGCGTCCACCGCATGACCGCAAGCTTCTGACCGCGGGTATAGATCGCCTGATCAAGTCGCAGACCATGGAATGGCTGCGGGAGCGGTCGACATCGAACCGCTCTGGGCGGCCCGTGTTCGTCGTGGGCATGCCTCGATCTGGAACAACGCTGGCGGAGCAGATTCTTGCCTCGCACCCGGATGTGTTCGGAGCCGGCGAATTGCCTTACTGGAATAACGCGGCCGAGCGGTATGCGGCATCCGACGCTGCGGCCGCCGGCATCACCGCTGGCGCTGCCGCGGGCGGCGACGCGCAAGCCTGCAGCCGGTTGAGCTTGAGGCAGCTGGGCGACGACTACCTCGCGCTCCTCGAAGAGTTGTCGCCTGCCTCCCTGCGGGTTGTCGACAAGATGCCGGCCAACTTCATGTTCCTGGGATTGATTCACGCGGTGCTGCCCGGGGCCAGGATAATTCATCTCGAGCGCAATCCGGTTGATACCTGCCTTTCCATCTACTTTCAGAGCTTCGGGGCCATCCATTCGTATGCGAACGACCTGGAGGATCTGGCACACTACTACCGCGAATATCGGCGCATCATGGAACACTGGCGGCGAACTCTGCCCAAGTCAGCCATTCTGGACGTGCCTTACGAGGGTCTTGTTGTGAACCCGGAGGACTGGAGCCGCAAGATGGTGGATTTCATCGGCTTGCCGTGGAATTCGCGCTGCCTCGATTGCCACGGCACGACGCGTACCGTCAGTACATTCAGCAAGTGGCAGGCTCGGCAACGGATCAACACGGGCTCCGTTGAGCGCTGGCGTCGTTATGAAAAATTCGTGGGGCCTCTGCGCTCGCTGCTGGATCCGGTGAGTGGGCCGTGACTCACGCGGTTTGCAGCGCGTTTGCGCGTCAGGACTTCCATTTCGATAGATAACGCGCGTACCCCTCGCGCCATGCGGGTGTCCCGAATTTGCCGTCGCTCTCATGCATGACGCTGATACCCCAGGTTCCCATGCGAAGTCCCCGCTGCTCGGCGGAGCGCGAAAAATCGAGGTCGTAGAAATGGAAATCGAAGATCTCATCGAAGAACAGATTCTTGGACAAGAGCGTATCGCTATGCGCCGCCAGCATCACGCCATCCAGCAGCTTGACCTCGAATCCCGGAGATCCGTACCCGCTGATGTAGTCCGCAGGCCAGTTCTTGCCGTGCGCAATCACGCCGCTCAGGTTCTCGCGGTCGTCGCGCGTGAATCGATCGTCGAGGAATCGCCACGCCGGCTGACGATCCACGCGACGGCGGTTGCCGGCAAGGCCGATCACATCGAATTTGGCAAGGCCATTGTGAATCCGGGTTGGCCAGTAGAAATCGAGCAGGTGCAGGTCGTCGTGGGCGAATACGAGGATGGCTGGATCGGCGGCCGCCTCCCGGATCGCGGTATTGTAAGCGAGTGGCAATCCCGTGGAGTTGCACGGAAACAGCCGCAATTCGAACAAGGGACCATAGAGTCTGAGCGAGCGGCCAAGGGCGCTTCGGGCCGCGAAGCCCTCGGCCGTCTCCCGCGTCGCGCACACGACCCGGACCTTGAAGCTCATGACTCGCCGTGTAAGGTGAAATTCATCTATCGGACGCTGTCCCGCCTGCCGGTACCTGGCAACGGCCGAAGAGTCTTGCACGCCGGCGCTTCATCGTCCAGAACATCGTTTTCACCCGCCCTTGGCCTCTCATCGAACTGCAACCTCCGATTGATACAGTGACACACGTTCGCACGACATTTGACGGATTAACGCATGCAATTTTCGATTCGTTCTCTGACCGCGGCGCAGGCTCTGCTGCTACTGACATCCTGCGGCGGAGGCGGTTCATCGGCTCCGGACCCCCCGCCGACGGCGTCGATCAGAGCCTCGCAGAGCAGCGTCATGAGCGGCGCGGCCACGACCTTGACATGGAGCTCATCGAACGCCGCGAGCTGCACGGCGTCGGGCGGCTGGAGCGGCGCCAAGCCCTTGAGCGGCTCGCAAAGCTCCGGCCTGTTGGCGGGCACGACGATTTTTTCGCTGACGTGCGCTGGCGCTAGCGGAACGAGCGCAGCCGCGAACGTGACCGTCGATGTTGTGCCGCTGCCCACGCTCACGGCGAACCCACTATCCGTCGCAAGCGGCGGGAGCGCTCAGCTGACCTGGAGTGCATCGAGTGCGACATCCTGCACGGCCAGCGGGGGCTGGAGCGGCGTCAAGTCCTCGAGCGGCTCCCAAAGCACCGGGGCTCTGACCTCGAGCACTCTGTACACGCTCGCATGTATGTACCCAGGCGGCACCCGCACGGCGAGCGTGACTGTGAACGTGGCGCCGACCGCTACGATCACGGCGAGCCCGAGGATAGTCTCGACCGGCGGCTCGTCGGTGCTAACCTGGAGTTCGACGAATGCCACCACCTGTACGGCGTACGGCGGATGGAGCGACGCCAAAGCCACCCGTGGTTCGCAGAGCACGGGGCCGATTGCCACCGGCACGACGTTCTCCGTGGCCTGTTCCGGCCCGGGCGGCATCAGCAGCCTGGCGAGCGTATCCATCGGCATCGGCCAGGTGACCGTGTCGCCGGCGATCGCCGCGATCACACCCGCCCAGACGAGCCAGTTCTCCGCCACCGTGTCGGGAGGCGGGGCCTTGACCTGGACGGTCGATGGCGTCACGGGGGGCAACGGCAGCGTGGGAACTATTGGGACCAGCGGACTCTACACACCCGGGTCTGTGCCCGGCCGCCATACCATCGCGGCCACCAGCATCCTCTACCCCTCGCTCTCGGCTTCGGCGGTAGCGGCCGTCACCGGACTTTCGGGTGTATACACGTATCGCAATGATGCGGCTCGGGACGGAGCCAACACGCAGGAGTACGCGCTCACGCCGAGCAGCGTCGGCACGGGCGCCTTCGGCAAGCTTTTCTCCTGCACGGTCGATGGCGCGATTTACGGGCAGCCCCTGTGGGTCGCGGATATCACGGTCAATGGCGCTCGGCGCAATGTCATATTCGTCGCCACACAGCACGACAGCCTCTTTGCCTTCGACGCGGACTTGAGTCCCTGCGTGCAGCTTTGGTCGGCGAGTCTCATCGACGCGGCGCATGGCGCGACGCCTGGCGAGACCACGGTGCCCTCAGGGCTCCCCGGGTATCTGGTGGGCAAGGGGGAGGGGGACATCACCCCGGAGGTGGGCGTCACCGGGACGCCTGTCATCGATCCGGGCAGCGGCATTTTGTACGTGGTGTCCAAGTCGGTGAGCGCCGGCCAGAACGCGTTTTATCAGCGCCTGCACGCCATCGATATCGTATCTGGATACGAGATGCCCGGATCGCCCGTGACCCTCTCTGCAACCTATCCCGGCACCGGCGATGGTGGAACCGTGGACACCTTCAACCCGCAAACGCAGAACCAGCGGCCAGGTCTCGCGCTCATCGATGGCATCGTCTTCATCGCCTGGTCGGCACACGAGGATACTCCGCCCTGGTACGGCTGGATGATGGGATACACCTACAACGATGCGGCCTTTAATCAGGCCTCGGTGTTCAACGCCGTGCCCAACGCCTTCGGGGGCGGCATCTGGATGGGTGGCGGCGCTCCGGCGTCCGACGCCAACGGCAATCTGTATGTCGTCACGGGCAACGGTTCCTTCGATGCCACGAGCAGCGCCGCACCCAACAACGACTACGGAGATTCGTTGCTCCAGTTGACCAGTACATTAGGGGTGAGCCAGTACTTCACACCATCGGATCAGGCGACCGACAACGGCGGGGACCTCGACTTCGGAGCTGGCGGAGCCGCCGTGCTCGCGGATTTGCCGAGCGGCAGCCCGGTGCCTCACTTGCTCATCTGCGGTGGGAAAGATGAGACCCTGTATCTCTTGGATCGCGATTCTCTGGGCGGATTTGGCGATAACTTCGCGCTGCAGAAGATTCCCTTCGCATACCGGATTTACTCAACGGGGGCTTACTGGAACACCAGTTTCTATCTCGCGGGAGCCAACGGGCCGCTGACGGCCTACATGATCGCGCCATCGGTTCCAGCGCTGAGCGTCGCGGGTTCAACGAGTCATGTATACGGCTTTCCCGGCAGTTCCCCGTCCGTGTCTTCCTCGGGGTCCCAAGACGGCATCGTCTGGACTCTCGACACCAGCCAGTACTGCACCTCGATCGCGCCAGGTTGCGGACCGGCAGTGCTCTATGCTCACGATGCAACCAATGTCGCGACCCTACTCTGGGACAGCGGCGAGATTGCCGCCGACGCCGCGGGCAATGCGGTCAAGTTCGCGGTCCCAACCATTGCCAATGGCAAGATCTACGTGGGGACGCGCGGCAACAACACCGGCGGATTGCCAGGTTCCACCAGCATTGCGGGTGAGCTGGATGTATATGGGCTACGGTCCAACTGAATCCGGCGCCACATGGATGTGGTCGGGTGCAAGGCCGGCGCAGTGATGCGCATGCATCGCCTGGAACGCCGATTCCAGGTGCCTCGTGTACAGTGCCGTATTGAACAGCGGCGCCGTCAGGCGGCGCTCGGCCAGCCGTTGCTTGAGGGCGGCCAGCCGGGTGGGATCGCCTGCCAGCGAGACGGCGAGTTCCTCGTAGTCTCGCGGCGTCTCAGCGATCAGTTCCGAAAGACCGATGGCGGTGAGGAGGCTCGCCGCCACGCGTGAAGCGAAGCTCTCGCCGGGGCACGTCAGAACTGGCAGGCCTGCCCAGAGCGCGTCGCTCGCAGTGGTGTGGGCGTTGTAAGGCCCGGTATCGAGGAACAGATCGGCTGCCCGATGCCGCGCCAGATGCTCAGGCAGATCCAAATGCTTACTGAAGACCAGGCGTTCAGGCTCAATCCCTCTTGCAGCCGCTTCACGCCGCAGATTCCCAGCAGCGACCGGGTTGTCCTCGAAGAGCCAGAGGACGCTGCCGTTCACTCGATGCAGGATTCGCACCCAGGAGTCAAAGGTGCCGGGCAGTATCTTGAAGGGATTGTTGAAGCAGCAGAATACGGAGCCGCTGGCGGGCAATCCAAGCTCAGTCCTGGTGAATGCGCGGTCCGCGATCACGCGCTTGGCATCGTTGACCTGGTAGCTATCGGGCATGTACACGATCTTCTCGGTGTAGTGACACTGGCTCGCCTCGGGCACCAGCGTCCGGTCTGCAATGATGTAATCCATGTAATCCGCACCCATCGTGCCTGGATAGCCCAGGAAATTGACCTGGACGGGCGCGGCCCGCAACGCGAAAATGCCCGCTCGACTGTCCTCGGTGAATCCCTTCAAATCCACCGCGATATCGACTTGATGCTGCCTGGCAAGGCGCACGATGTCCGGGTCCGATTGGCTGCGCACGTCGATGAACTCGTCGCATGCTTCCCGCAGCCGTGCCCGCATGGCGCCTGGCGATTCCGGCCCGAACGAGAATCCAAGCACATCGAATCGCGATCGATCGTGCGATTCGAGCAATCCGGCAACCAGGTATGCAGTCGCGTGATCGTGAAAGTCGGCGGAGAAATAGCCTACCCGAATCCGCTCGCGTCTGACCCCCTCGAAGGCGGCCGGCAGCGAATCATTCCTTGGGCATTTGTCTCGCACCCAGACCTGCGCGGCGCGGTGCTGAATATCGGCTGAATCCGTCATCGCCAGCACGCCAAACGGTGGGGATGCCGGTTCGTTGCGCCCGGCCTTGGCCAAGAGCTCCGTGAGGTCGGTCTCGAAGCCTTCCCAGTCGCATATTTGCATCTTCACATACAAACGCTGGCCCCGCAGGTAATCGAGATCGGGAGCAATTGCGAAAGCTCGATCGTAGCTGGTCAGCGCTGACTCGTACTGCTTCAACGCCCGAAAGGCATTGCCGCGATTGAGATAAGCCCTCGCATAATCGGCCTTCAGCGTGCCGGCGCGGTCGTAACTTTCGAGGGCCGCCTCCCAATGTTGGAGGGACTGCAATACGTCCCCCCGATTGAGGTAGGCCTCCGGGTAGTTCGGTCTTGCGGCGATCGCCCGATCATAGCTTTCGAGCGCCGCATGCCATTGCGTGAGCTCCCGGAAAATGTTGCCGCGATTGAAATATGCCTCGGCATAATCGGGTCTGGCTGCGACCGCATGGGAGTAGCTCTCGAGCGCCGCCCCCCAATGCTTGACCTCGCCGAGGATGACCCCTAGATTGAAGTGCGCCGCGGCAAAGTCGGGCTTGAGCGCGATGCACCGACGGTAGCTGGCGATCGCCTCATTCGGCCGGCCGAGCATCTTGAGTGCGTTCGCGCGATTGAAATGACCTATTGGGTAATCGGCCTTGACTGCGACGGCTCGATCATAACTCTCGAGGGCTGCGTCCCATTGTCCGAGTCCTTCAAGGGCAAGTCCGCGGTTGTTGAACGCTGCCGCATTCTTGGGATCGCAGGCGATTGCCTTGTCGAACAGCAGCAGCGCTTTTCCCTGATCGTTCGTGCGGCCGGCGATGACCCCGAGCTGCATCAACGAATCAGGCTGCCGGGGGTGAACTCTTAGAATCTCCTCGTAGATGCGGGCGGCTTTGCCGAGTTCTCCCAATCTGAAGTAAGCCAGGGCCTCTTGCATCTTCGCGGCCAGCCGACCCCCGGGTGCGCCTGACCCTGCCTTTGCCATGAGGTTAGGTGGACTCTCGGCCGTTGAGCAACAGGCGGGCGAGGGCGTCCACCGCGCCCACGTCTGCGAATGCGGCAGCGGCATTGAGCCTCAGGGTCTCGCGAATCGTGTTGCGATAGGCCGGATCGCCCGCAATCTTGACCGCGAGCTCGACAAATTCTTCGTGGTCGCCAGCCACCAATTCCTCGAGACCCACGCGCGTCAATATGCCGCTGCCCAGCCGGCCGCGCATGAATTGCCCTCTATGGGCCACACAAGGCAACTGGCATTCGAGCGCTTGCATCATGGTGTTGAATCCCGAGAATCCGATGGTATCAAGATATACATCGGCCTGGCGAAGCAATCCGAAAAATGCAGCCCGCGGCTGCCAAGGAATCGTGCGAAGGTGGCGCGTGGGGTCGATTCCAGCGTTGCGGAAAGCGCCAGCCATTCGCTCGTGGAGCCTGCGGCTGAGCTCGCCGGACCCGTGCTGGAAGAATACGAAGGTCCCGTGCCCGAGGCGCTTTGCAATCTCGACGAGGATGAAGTCGTGCTGCGGCCGGTACTTGAAAGGCACGCCGGCGCAGATAAAAATTGGACTGGCATCGGGTATCCCCAACGAATTCAGGTCGATATCGATCGACGGGGGGCTGTGGGGCTCGCAATGGACGCCGAGATTCGGCAGGCGTATCAGAGTTTCCGTGTAGTGATCCTGCGCGTGCGGCGGCTCGAACAGCTCGGCTGATAAATAGCCATCGATGGTCGGCAACCCACTGGTCTCCGGATGACCCCACGCGGCGAACTGGCGCGTTGCAAGCCGTGTCGCCGCCAGTGCGAGGGTGGTCTCGTTCATGCCGAGTTCGGGATAGATCACGGCGTCCAGATCGTGTTCTCGAATGGTGCGCATCCACTCGCGGGTCGGCTTGAGCCCGGAGACAAATTGATCGACCAGATCTTGCGCCCCTCGCGTGACCTCGTCCTGCCTGGTGCCCAGGCTGAACAGATGGAGTTCGAAGCGCTCGCGGTCGAGGCACTTGAGCCACCCGCGCAGAATCGCATGGAATACCGAGTGACTATGCACGTGGGCGGAGACGAAGCCGAGCTTGAATCGTCTCGACGTCCGCGCGGCCGTGGCGGCCACCGCCGACGTGTCCCGCGGCGGTCCGCCGACGGCGAGAGCCGCAAGCCGTGCAGCGCCGGCTCCGCGGTACCGCTCGAGTAGCGGCCGGTTCAATTCCTCGTCGTAGGCCAGGTAGAAGAACTGCTGCTGCGCCACGGTGAGCGCATCCTCTGCGCCCAGATTCCTCGGCCCGAGCCAGGACTCGAATTCCCTAAGCGCTGTATCGAATTCGCGCCGCGCCGCTCCGGCGAGCGCTTCCGACGCCGGCACCGATGGAATGTGGCGCGCGATCAATCGGGTACGGGCCTGAAGATCCTCGGAATTGATCGCGACCGCCCGTCGATAGGAGTTCACGGCTCCCTCATGATCCCCCGTCTCGTGCAGGATCATACCGTGATTGCTCCAGGCTTCGGCGTTGCCGGGATCGAGTGTGACCGCTCGCTCGAGGCACTGCAGGGCCTCCGTGAGCCGGCCCAGGCGGCGAAGCGCGCCGGCTCTTACGTTATGTGCCTGGGCGGATCCTTCGTCCACCGCCAAGGCAAGATCTGAACATTCGAGCGCATCGCCAGGTCTTTCCAGTGACAGCAGCACCAGGGCCTTCTGCGTAAGCGTCCCAGCATCGCTCGATCGAATTTGCAAGGCCGTCTCGAAGCACTCGAGTGCTTCGGTAAACCGCAGCTGTTGCGCGAATACGCCGCCGCACCCCAACCAGGCCTCCACCATTCGGGGCGCCAGTGTGAGCGCACATCGGAACGGTTCCGCGGCCTCATTTAGCGCGCCGCTCGACACGAGGGCGGTGCCCAGATTGTGATGCGCAATGGCATAGCCGGGATCGAGGCGCACGGCTTCCCGGCAGCTGGCAATCGCCTCGGGCCACCGGCCGAGCTGCATCAGAGCTTGGCCGAGATTGTTATGGGCCCGGGCACTGCCGGGATCGATGGTGATGGCGGCGCAGAGCGCGCCCTCAGCCTCCCCCGGCCGTCCCGCCTGGAGAAGAGCTGAGGCCAACCGTCGTTGTGCGGCGGCGTCCTGCGGACGCAGTTGCGTGAGCCGCCTCAATAGATCGGCTGCGCTCGCGGCGCGTCCGGCGGACAGATGTATGTCGGCGAGCAGCGCCACCGCATCTGCATCGTGATGAGCGACCGCAAGTCGCGACTCGCAAGCGAGCTGCGCCTCGACGACCATGCCTTTCTGCAGAAGATCAATCGCAGCCCTCATCGTCATCGCGCCAGTGTAAACGAGGCGACGGGTGCCGGTACCGTGCCCTCCTGGCGCGCCACGTCACCCATTTGTATTCGCGTTGTATGACATTTGACTCCACTTTTCCGCGAGATCGGCAAAATACGCGGATCGAACCCGCAGATTCCCCGGCCAATGTGTGAAAACCTTCACATTTCGTTCATTTTATTGCGACATCAATGGCCGAGCATACCGCCCAGTTGATCGCCGTCCCAGTGATGACGGGGGCCTCGCACGCGGCAGTTGCGGGGCCGCCAGATTGTCTGGCAAGCGGTCTTGCCAATGTGAAGTCTGTAAACAAATCGGGAGAGTCAATGAAGAACCTAATTCCTGTCAGCGTCGCCGGTGCGCTGGCCCTCGGGGCCGTCGGAGCACACGCCAGCATCGCCCTGCCGAGCACTGGCACCTCGGATGCGGTGCTGTTCGCCGAGGTAATTTCCAATTATCAACAAAGCGGGTCCACTGTCGTGGCGTCCTACGCCGGTGACACGGGAATGACCGTTGGGAGCTTGATTGGCCTGTCCGGGACCAAAACGGTACTCAGTGGGGATTCCAACCTGCAGAAACTGTTCAACGCCGACGGCGCGGGTGACACGGTCGTGTTTGGTATTCTCGGCGCCCAGGCGTCGGGGACCGGCTACACCACCCCGGGTGTTGCACAACTGCTCACCACGACCACTCTCAACACCGCACCGAGCGCCCGGAATACCGTGCTCAGCGGATATTTGACGGTCTACACGAGCGGCATCACCAGTCTCAACAGCAACCTGCTCACCGCCAATTCCGTCGAGGGCAGCAACCCAACGACCAGTGGCATATGGGACATGCAGACAACTACGGGCATGGCGTACTGGGGCGGTGGACTTTCGACTGGTCTGCCCAGCACTACTGCGTCGACGAATTTGTACTACGTCACGGCCGGGACCGGGGGTTCGTTCGGCTCTCTGAGCTCCACGCTGGAAGAAACCGCAACGCTGAGCGCTAGCGGACTTGTGTTGACGGGCTCGGGCTCTCCGCCGCCGGTTCCGCTTCCCGCCGCCGTATGGTTGTTCGGCAGCGGGCTCTTGGGTCTCGCCGGTGTTGCTCGGCGCAAGGCTAAGGCCTAAGTCGCTGCCCGGAAAATTCGGAAACTTCAGGAGTCTTGAAACATGATTCGTAACATTCAAGTGGCTGCGGCTGTCGCCGCGGTGCTAGGTTCGAGCGCCGCGCTGGCGCAGCAGACCGCGGAAAATCCTTTCGCCGGTCTTTATATCTCTGGTTCCTCAGCCGCCAAGGCCGGCGTTTTTTCCGCTCTGGCCGGCACGCCAGGCGGAAGTCTCTGCCAAGGGGCATTCAACTACTATTATAGTACGGGCGGCGACAGCAATTTCTTCGCCATCTCTTGTTCACCCACCAGCAGCTCGGGTCTGCCAGGTGCCAATGGCTCCAATATCTACACGTTCTGGTATCGCACTGAAGGCGGCTCCGTCACGGGAGCTCTGCCAATCGTTTCCGGCTCGCAAATCAATCAGCTGAACCTGACAACACTGCCCGGCAGTAGCGCATGCCCGAGCAGCGTTCCCGCTGGCACGGCAACCTGCTACGCCCTTACGGTCACCGGCGGCACGGAAACCAACGGGGTCGACGACAGCTTCGGCGGCGCCGTGCAGAAGGAGACTGTCCAACTGGGAATCACCGACGTCGAACCGGGTGCATTGGTCGGTAACAATTACCCGACGCAATACAAGACCACGGCGTATGGTCATGCGTCGGCGAGTCAAATGGCGGGTCTCAACAGCAGCGCGAAGCCGCTGTTCGGACAGGTATTTGGCGTATTCGTGAATACCGCCAGCACCGCCTTCGGTAGCGCTGGATCAGGCTATCGGATCTGCGAAGGAGCCACTGTCAACTGCACGGGCGGGCTCTCTCTTAGCCGCGCGACGATTGGCGCGATATTGCAGGATTCTCTTGCCGGCGTAAGCGCGGCCAATAATTGGGACGACATTCCCGACAGCAGCGGCAATGTGATCACAGCGAACAGCCTGGCCATTACCATCGTAAATCGGGAGGCGGGATCGGGCAGCCGCACGGCTACGGATATTTTCTTTACGGGCGATCATTGCGATTCAACCCCACAGACTCCTATTGCGGAATCT
Organism: uncultured Gammaproteobacteria bacterium; assembly: GCA_963707765.1. Taxonomy (GTDB): domain Bacteria; phylum Pseudomonadota; class Gammaproteobacteria; order Steroidobacterales; family Steroidobacteraceae; genus Bog-1198. Next base: position 1,932,839 of record CAVPQZ010000004.1, read on the forward strand.
GGGGGCGGGACGGATGATTATTTTTCCACGGGCGATGTATTGGCGGCCGCAAACGGCGTTCCGGGTGCGATCACCTATGCATCGATCGATAACGCGGGAAGCACCAAGTACCCGAATTTGACCTTGGTTGCAGTGGACGGCATCGCGCCAAGCAGCCTGAATGCGGCGACCGGCGTGTACGGCGACTGGTTCGAAGCCACCGGCATCATTAACCCGTCTCTCAGCGGCAATTCGCTCACCATGGCCAACAGCGTCATAACGACCGTGCAGACGTTCACGACCGGGCCAACCACACCGCAAGTCGTTGCTATCCCAAGCGCGACCGCACTGCCTGGCTACCCGGTTTCCGGGACCGCGCAGGCGGAGTCGATCGCGACGGGTTATAAGGGTGGCGCTTACAACTACTCGATTTACACTAATCCGTACACTCGCAACACGAATAGCTGCAACGATCCGGAACCAACCTTCTAGGTTGGTGGTTTTCCTCGATACTGGGGAAAGCAAGATCCTAAAATAAGCGAGATTGTGTTCTGCACTGGCCTCCCTATGGGAGGCCAGTTTTTTTGTGCCCGAAGGACGCGCCAACGTCGGAGGCGCGGGTCTAGTCAAGGTCGGTAAGGGCGCGTGACGGCGGAACACAGCGACACCTCGCGTGACCGGGAGTGGGAAAGCGCCCCCCGCCCGGCTTGAATGAAAACCGACACATTGTCGCGATAAGATGGCCGGATGCGTATTGGAATCGTCTATAGCCGCCGGACCTGCATGGCGCTTGTCATAATTGCGCTGGCGCGTTTGCCGGTTGTGCCCGCCTTCGCCGAGGAGCCCGATCAGTCCAAGGCCGAGCAGCACTTCGATGTGACCGAGTACCGGGTGATTGGCAATTCCGTGCTGGGCAATCGGGATATAGAGAGGGTGCTGTATCCCCTGCTGGGGCCGAACAAGACCCTCACCGACGTCGAGGGCGCGCGGAGCGCCTTGGAGACCTATTACCACGACCACGGCTACGGCACGGTTTTCGTCGACATTCCCCCGCAGAAGGTGGAGGGCGGCCTGGTGCGCCTGCGTGTGACCGAAGGACGCGTTGAGAAGGAACAGATCAGCGGAGCTCACTACTTTCCGGAGCGCGACGTGATCGCCGCGCTGCCGGCCGCGGCGCCTGGACAGGTGCTACAGCTTTCGAAGCTGCAGGACGAACTGCAGACGGTGAATGCCGCGACGCCGGACCGCTCGGTGGTGCCCGTTCTGAAGGCGGGCTCCGCCCCGGGAACCGTGGATCTGGCACTGCAGGTCCACGACACGCTGCCCTTGCATGGGAGCCTGGAATTCAACAACCAGGCCTCGCTCGACACGCGCTCGCTGCGTGCGGTTACAAGCTTGAGCTACGGCGACATGTTCGGGCGTCTCGATAGTTTGTCGCTCCAATACCAGACCACGCCCCAGCAGTTCGACCAAGTTCGCGTATTCGCCGCGAACTACGTCCTCCATCCGCTGGATTCCGGGCTGCAGCCCTCCTTGGAGTACATCAACTCGAACAGCAACGTGGCCGCGGTAGGGACCCTGGGCGTGCTCGGCATCGGAGAGATCACCGGGCTGCGCCTTGCGTACCCCTTCGTCTCCGGTGCGGCAGCGAACCAGTCCGTGACCTTCGGAGTGGATTACAAGCACTTTCGCAACACCATCACCCAGAGCGCGACCACGAGTGAAGATACTCCGATCAGCTACTTGAATCTCTCCTTTGCTTATGCCGGACTGTGGCGCTCCGATTGGCGAACCACCACCGTCAGTCTGACCGCAAACTTGGGGCCCCGCGATCTCGTGAACAACGACGGGTCCTTCGCAAACGACCGATTCGAGGGGCGGTCAAACTACTTCTACCTGCGGGGAGACCTGGAATTCGAGTTCAAGCTGCCGGCCGATTTTCGCCTGAGGCTGCGCGCGGCAGGACAGGCGGCGGCGGAACCGCTCATCACCAACGAAGATTTTTCTATTGCCGGCATCGACGGCGTGCGCGGCTACCTCGAATCCGAAGTGCTCGGTGACCGCGGCATCAAGGAAACCTTCCAGGTTACCTCGCCAGGTTGGCATGCATATGCGCGCGTGATTGGCGATGCGTATGTGTTCGCCGACGCGGGACGCACCTGGAATCTCGCGGTCTTGGGCTGCCAGCCCACGGGTACCGGCCTGAACCTGCATAGCTGGGGCGGCGGCTTGGATATTTTGCCGGGTCAGAAGCTGACCGGCGCGCTGACCTGGGCGAAAGTGCTTGACTCGGCGACCGATCTGCCTGCCGTCGCGGCGGCCGGATGTCCGGCCTCCGGCCCGGCCACTCTCGCCGGGCAATCACGCGTGCTCTTCATGCTGCGCGGGACCTTCTAGCCAGCTTCTTGGGAACTTTCTGATCTTTGCGCCAAGGTGCTTGCCACGACCTTGTAACGTACTGCCGGTAGATTGCATTCGATGCGAAGTCGACACGTACGATGCGGCGCGGGCGGTTTATTTGTAGGTCTTGTGGTTTCCGCGGCCGTCCCGTGGAGTGACCGTTCCTGGGCGGGGACTCCATTGCCCGTTCCATGCCTCGCGGGCAGTTGCGGCACCAATGCCCCGGGCTTCATCACGACGGGGTCTGCCACCGCAACCCAGTCGGGCAATACCTTGTCGGTCACTCAGACCACCACCACAGCCACGCTCAACTGGGCGAAGTTCAACATCGGTGCTGGCGGCAAAGTGGTGTTCACTCAGCCGTCGAGCACGTCGATCGCCCTCAACCGAATCTTCGATGCGAATCCGAGCGCCATCTACGGCACGCTCATGGCCAACGGACAGATCTACCTCATCAATGGCAATGGCTTCCTCTTCGGGCCGGGAGCCGTTGTCAACGTGGGAGGACTACTGGCCTCCACTTTGAATTTAACCGACGCGAATTTCGCCGCCGGGATACTCGAGCCGGGAGTCAAGGGCCAGTCCGCGTTGCAACCATTCGTGGATTCGGCCGGCAACGTGATTTCGCAGTCGATCACGGTGGACCCGGGGGCCACGCTTACCGCGGCCGATCAGGGCCGCTTGCTGCTCGCAGCGCCAAACATCTCGAATGCCGGAAATCTGAGCGCGCCCGACGGGCAGGTGATCTTGGCGGCCGGACAGAGCCTGTACCTGCAGGCCAGCACCGACTCGAGTTTGCGAGGATTGGTCGTCGAGGTGGATGGAGGCGGCACCGCCGCGAACCAACTGACCGGGTCCATCTCGGCGCCTCGAGGCAATGTCACGCTTACCGGGCTCATGGTCAACCAGGATGGACGGGTGTCCGCCACCACCAGTGTTGCTGCGAACGGGTCGATCATCCTGCAGGCGGCCGACACCTTCCCTACGGGATATTCCTCGGGCACGCCGTTTTCAGCGACGCGGGGAGGTACGCTTTCTCTTGGTCCCGGCAGCATCACCGAAGTGTTGCCGGAACTGGGTGACACGACGACGGCAGTCGCCGCGCAAACCCAGCTGCAATCCTCGATCAAGCTCACGGGGCAGCAGGTTTTCATGGACGCCGCCGTGATCGATGAACCCGGTGGCCTGCTCAATGTTGTTGCCGCGGCCGATCCGTCCGAAGGCGTGCGCGCAACAGGCAATCCTGACGCGGAAATCCGTATTGATGCCGGCACGACCATCGATCTGGCCGGCAGCCAAGCGCAACTGCCCATGGACGCCAACCTGCTCACCGTGCAGCTGCGCTCCAACGAGCTGGCGAATGATCCCTCGCAGCGGGGTGGTGCGCTGCAGTCAACCCCGACGAACACCGTATCGGTCACGGTGGACATGCGCGCTGACGGTGGCGCCGGCACTCCGATAGCCAATCTGCAATCCGCGATTGGCGCAGTGGGCGAGAATATTGCGCAGCGCACCGAACAAGGCGGGACCGCTACGTTTGCATCCGAGGGCGACGTGGTGTTGGGCGCGGGCGCCACGATCAATGTCTCCGGGGGCTACACCACATACGAAGGCGGCGCCATTCAGACGAGCTACTTGATTGGCGCCAACGGCCAGCTCTACAACATCGGGACCGCAAATCCGCTGCTGACCTATACGGGCGTCCTGAACCCGACCTTCACCGAGTCCTTCGATAAGTGGGGAATTCAAGAGGTCGTTCCGACCCTCGGTCTGAGTCAGTTCCAATCGACCTACGTGCAAGGGGCGGCGGCCGGCACTATACAGATTGCCGCACCTAGTCTTTGGCTTGCTGGCACTCTCTCCGGGGCAGCCGTGAGCGGTCCCTATCAACGCAGCGCGCCGGCGCAAGGCGGTACGCTCATCATCGGCGTCGAACCACCGACGGGCATCGTGAATTCAACATCCAACATCGTCCTGGCGCCGAGTGTGAGTTTCGCGAGCTCACTGACGCCGATCGTGGTCGAGGACGGCTCGCCCTTGCCGGCGCAGACATTGCAGTTGCCAGTATCGTACCTCACCGCCGACGGGTTCACGAACACCCAAATCTCCAGCAACACCAGCATAGCTCTGCCTGCGGGCTTGCCGCTGCAACTCATGCCGGGCACACAGCTATCGATGGTGGCCCCGCGCATTGATGTGGACTCCAGCATCTCGAGCCTTGACGGAGCGATCCTCTTGGAGAGCGGCTTGACGTCCGCCTATTCGGGGCCGGCTCCCGGCTTGCTGCGTCCCGGGATCGTTGTCGGCGACGGCGTGACCCTCGATGTCAGCGGACAATGGACCAACGATGCCATGTTGTCTGCCGGGGTCGGCACCGCACCCACCTACCTGAACGGCGGCAAGATCGTCTTGCAGCTCACGACGCCGGGCAGCGAGCTCGTCCTCGGAGACGACGTGTCGCTAAAGGCCAACGGCGGCGCATGGCTTCAATCAGGAGGAACGATCTCGTACGGCTCGGGTGGGGCAATTACGCTCGATGCGAGTCCCTCGCAGGCGGCCATCCAATTCGGTCAGGACACCCTTGTACAGGCCTTCGGCACCGGCACCGCCCTCGGCGGAACGTTCACCTTGAGCGCCACGCGATTGAATGTATCCGAGGGTACCAGCACCTCCTGGACTGAACCACAAACCGTAGATGACCTGAGCAATCCGGCCGGTCCCGTCCTCGACGTATTCGCACCGCTGTTCACGAATTATGGCTTTTCCTCCGTCAACCTGACAGCCACGGGAGCGGCGGCTGGCACGAACACGAGCGACGTGCTGACCGTCGCGTCGGGCACCTTGATCGATGCCCAGACAAGCACGCTGCAGCTCAATCCCAGCTATGTGAGCGCCCCCACCGGCCGAACAGTGTCAACCTTCGCCACGCCCACCTTGCTGCCCCTCTACGAGCGGCCCGTCACGAGCGTTGCGCTCAATGTCATTCGCGAGACGGACGATCTCCTTCTGGGTAATACCGCCTATGGCCTTCTCGACGTCCAGGCTGGCGCTTCGATTCTCGCCGATCCGGGTGCGACCATTGCGCTCAGCGGCGAGGGCGGTGTGAGCGTCGGCGGTACTTTGCGGGCCCCCGGCGGCAAGGTTTCTGTCTTCATTCCCTCGCCCGAAGACATCAGCTCCGACAACGCGGGAATTACCGACCCCGGCTACGTGCCGACGCTCGGCATCGACGTTGCTTCCACAGCGGTGCTGGACGTGAGCGGCAGCACGGTCATGAGCCCGAACACGCAAGGCTTGCTGACGGGCACCATGCTGCCGGGGGGATCGGTGAGCCTCACCGCTGATCGGGGCTGGATAACCACCGAGACCGGATCGACCATCGATTTTTCGGGGACCAGTGCGTTACTCGACGTGTCGAAAGGGGCCAGTACCGCCGGAACGGCCCGGGAAGTGGTCGCGAGCGCGGGCGGATCGTTCACCTTGAGCGCCGGCGAATCGATCTCGCTGCTAGGCAGCTTCAACGGCGCCGCCGGTGCGGGCAACAGCGGGACGGCGGCGGCCGGCTCACTGACGATCGCCATGACCCACGGACCCGCTTCCCAGGTGCAGGGTCGCGGGCCCACATTGCCCACCGCCCCTCTGGAGATCGAGTTACTGGGCAGCACGGCGGGTGCGGCACCAAGCCCCGCGGATGCAGGTGTCGCGCTTCTCGGTGCAAAGCAAATCGGCTATTCGGGGGTCGATTCGCTGTCGCTGCAAGCGGACGCGAATGTCTTGATCGACGCCAGCTTGTCGCTTGCCGGTCAATTGGCGATCAATTCTCCGAGCATCAATACGCCCGTAACCGCGTCTCTATCGGCTCCCTATGTTCAACTCGGCAACACGGCCACGTTCGGGGGTGCCGCCGTGGTTCCGACTCCTTCTGGGGGTAATGGCAATTTGACCGTGACGGCACAGCAGATGGTTCTCGAGGGGAATTTCGCGCTGCAAGGAGCTTCCAAAGTCACGCTGTCGAGTGCCGGCGACGTGCAGCTTCAAGGCACCTCGCCGACGAGTTCGGTGGGACCCACCACAGGCTCGCTCGTTACCAATGGGAGTCTCGCCATCGACGCGTTGCGCGTGTACCCCGATACCTTCACGTCCTTCGCAATCACGTCCTTGCCGGGCAACGGAGCCACGATATCGATCGGCACCACCGGGACATCTCCGGGCTCGCCGCTCTCCGCGGACGGTTCACTGGCAATCGCTGCCGATAACCTCGCCGTGAGCGGTTCCCTGCTGGCGCCCTTTGGCAGCATCAACCTCAGCGCCAACAACACCCTGACTCTCGCGAAGGGGAGCGTTGTGTCGGTGAGCGGATCGGGCTTGCTCGTCCCGTTCGGCGAAACTCTATTGGACCAGCAGGAGTGGGTCTATGTGACCCCCAATGGCACATTGAATCCGATCACCGCAGTGCCTGGCAAGCAGATATCGATATCCGCGCCGAAGGTTGCGGTGCAATCGGGAGCAACGGCGAACATTCAAGGCGGAGGCGATCTATACGCGTATGAGTGGGTGCCGGGCACCGGCGGCAGCTACGACAATCTCAATGCCGTCTGCTGCGCGACAGCGAGTAATCCGGCACTGTCCAGTTATCCGAATCTTTACGCCATCCTGCCCTCGGCCCGAGGTCAGGCCGGTCCGTACGATCCCGAGGAGTCGGCCAACGCCGTTCTCGATCAAACCGTCTATCTGAGCGGAGGCGCGGGCATTGCAGCGGGTTACTATGCGCTCTTGCCGCCCCGCTACGCGCTCGAGCCCGGCGCTGTGCTCATCCAATTGGAGCCTGGATTCACGAGCGCCACTGGTGGACAAATCGGTGCGCTTGCCAATGGCACGCCGGTGATCGGCGGTTTCTTGAGCATTGGTACCACGGGATTGCATACTGGTAGTGGTCTGACCGAATTCGAGGGGATCGCGGTGCATCCCGCTGGATACGCTGCCAAGCTCGCGAATTACACGATCAGCGACGCCTCTTCGTATTTCGGCGAGCAGGCCACGGCCGCCGGCACGGGCCCTGTGTCTGAGCCGGCGGATGCGGGCACTTTCACGCTCTCAGTCACCCCGTCGGCCAGCGACTCCCTATTTCTTCAAGGCAGCGTGCTCACCGCGGCGGCCAGCGGCGGCCGCGGCGCCCAGATCAACTTGAGTGCCCCGGATCTCGAAATCACGGGTCCCAACGGCTCGAACGGGCCGGGGGCACTCACCGTGTCAGGCAGCGTACTGCAGAGCTGGAACGCGAGTTCAGTCACATTGGGCGGTGTCTCGTCCACGCTCCCCATTAACACGACGTCGAGTTCACCGTCCGCCGGCGCCGCGACGACATCGACGCTGCCGTCCGTCGACATCGCCGTGGCAGCCGACAGCGTCACAGTGGACCCGGGCGTACTACTGGTGGCCGACCAGATCGAACTGGTCGCGCAACAGTCGATTGACGTGCAAGCCGGCGCCTCACTGATGTCGACATCCGGAAAGAGCGGCGCGGTGCTCAAAACGCCGCCTTCGCTGCAGACCGTGTACCTAACCAGTGCGCCGTATGCTACGGCCACGGACGCAGCTGCGAATCAATTGGCGGCGCCTGCGTTGTTGGCGGTCTCAGATTTGGCGCTGCCGGTTGCCAGCCGCTCTGCGTTGAATGGCACAACGGCTGGGACCATCGAAGTGGCGCAGGGTGCCACCCTCGCCACCGGAGGCGCCCTATCGATCGATGCGCCAGGCGACATCGCTCTTGCAGGCACGTTGAGCGCTAAGGGCGCCAGCTTGTCGTTGAGTTCGGCGAGCGTCGCATTCGTAGGTTCCGGTTCGTCGTCGGATACCTTGAACATCAGTTCCACGCTGCTGACGGCGTTGCAACAATCGGGGGCGCTTCGAATTTCGAGTGAGGGCAATATCGACATCGATGCCCCGGTATCGCTCGGCGTCAGTAGTGCTGGTGCGGTCCCCAGCTTGGGTTCACTCACCCTCATTGGCAATGCAATCCGCAACAATGCGGGCGGCAACACCGTCATGGGCGCGGCTAGCCTCACTCTGGGTGGTAATATCACGCCCACGAGCGCCGTACCTGCGCCCGCAGCTGCCGGTGCAGGCAGCGGCGACTTGTCATTCGTGGCGAACACAATGACCGTCGGACCGGGCGAGCTGACCGTCGATGGTTTCGCGCAAACCACGGCCCAAGTGTCGGGTGCTCTCGAAGGCGCGGGCTCGAGCTACCTGAGCGTGGGCGGGAACCTTGCGATCAATGCCGTCGAGCTCACGGCGGCCCCGATCGCAACGGACCTTACCGGGGTTCAAGGGGTCACTAACGCCCCCGGTACCACCATTGCGGCCACTGGAAATCTCGTGATAGGCGCGCCAACGACGCTGCGCTCCGGCACCACGTTGCCGACGCTGGCTGGTGGGAGTCTTATCCTTACGGCAAGCAGCATTGAGGACGCGGGTGTCATCCGGACGCCGTCCGGCGTGGTCGAATTGAACTCCTCTGGAAATCTGCACTTGGCCTCGACGGCGTCGATCAGCGCCTCGGGCACGGCAATTCAGGCCGTCGATCAGACAGCTTACTCGCCGGGCGGCCTGGTGCAACTCAGCGCGGCCGGCAACCTGAGCTTGGATGCTGGATCGTCGCTCTCCGTAGCCGGCAGCGGAACGGCGCCTGCGGGAACGCTCAGTCTCAACGACCAGGGCGGGACCCTCACACTGGCCGGGACGATCGCCGCCGCCTCCCCCCCGGGCACTGCGGGCGGAAGCCTCAACGTCGATGTCGGTACCCTTTCGGGCGGCCTCATGAGCCTGGCCGCGAACCCGGGTTTGCGAGGATTCGACGAGGCGGTGAGTGTGCGAGTGCAGAATGGCAATCTCGATCTCGCGAACACGGGGACGATCACCGCCAACAGCGTCACGCTCATCGCGGACTCCGGCGGGGTCGACATAGCCGGTGTGCTGAACGCGCCATCGGCCGCACAGCGCGGTTTGATCGATCTGTCGGGGGGTGCCGGCGTCACACTGGCCTCGACGGGCCAACTGCATGCCGACGGCAGTGGCAGCGCGGGCCGCGGCGGCGAGATCGACTTAAATTCGGTGACCTCCGCTTGCACGGCCACGACCTGCACGAGTATGGGGTCGATCACCCTGATGAATGGCAGCGTGGTGACCACGAACGGTACCGCTCAGATGGGTGAACTCGTGTTGCGCGCTCCCGCGTTGGTCGCAACCAACGATGTCGCCATCAATGTCGGGCAATCGGGAATTGGCGCGGATGTGAGCCAAGCGGGTCAGGTGATCATCGAGCCGGTGATGGTCTCCGCCACGTCGTCGGCCACCATCGGCACCGATCTTGGCAACGCGGCCAGTGCGGCCGCGGGCTTCCTGACCTCGGCTTCGCCCACGATTGCCGCTCGCCTGACCAGTTCGAGTACCACACCCATCGCCGTGCAGGCGGGCATCGAGTTGCAGGACGCCAATGCGACCGACGTTCTCAACTTGCCGTCCATCGACCTTTCGCAATACAGCACTCTGGGCCAGGTCATCAATGTCGCGGTACGTGCGGCCGGATCTGTCGCCATGAATGCTACGATCTCGGATGGGTTCGCCGTCGATGCCTCGGGCGCTGGCGGTGCCGGCACCAGCCTGACAAACATGCCTTCCGGATCGCTCACCTTCGTTGCCGGCGCCGACCTTTCGAGCGCCAATCCGACATCCGTGCTCGTCAACTCAACCGCCGCGATTACCTTGGGGCCCACGACCATTGTGCGCACGGGAACGGGAGATATCGATCTTTCGGCGGCGGGCGCCGTGCAGTTCCAGAGCGCAGATACGGGTGGCGCCACCGTCTATACCGGCGGTCTAGCCGGAGCTTCTGCGGTAGCGGTTGGTACCGGAAGGATTGTCGTGACGGGGAGCTTTCCCACCGATGGCGGTAACGTCGTGGTTAACGCCGGAAATGCCGTGGTGGGTGCCCCTTTCTCCGACTCCAATCTGGACGGTGGCAATTTCAGCGTGACCGGCTGGCAACCCCGCGTTTTGGTGGCATCGCCATCGGGTGGAGCGCAAGGATCGGGCCAATCGCAGCGACCGGCGTTGTATGCGGTCAATTTTGATGGTTTCGATTGGAATCTCGGGGCGCTAGGGGGTGGCGATGTCACCGTCTTGTCCGGCGGCTCCGTGAGTAATCTCTCCGCTGCCACCGCGGACAGCAGTCCCAACGGCAATGCGACCATATACGGTGCCGGGGGCGGTCTGCGCATCACGGCGCGGGGAGATATTGGCAGCGCACAAGTCTATGTGGCCGACGGCAATGGGACGATTACGACGAATGCCGGTTTACCAGCCATTGCACCCAGCCCGCTAGCTGGCAGCTATGTTGGCTCGAGCTTCGCCCTCGGCAATTCGGAGGTTTCCGTTTGGGCTCGACAGTCGGTACAGATTGATGCCGTGTACAACCCAACCGACATACCCGCGAGCACCCAAGCATCGGGCATTCCGCTCAATTTCTTTACCTACGGCAATAACTCGAGTCTAAATATATCCACTACGTCCGGCACTGCAACATTAGAGCTCAATCCGTCCGGCGACTATATGGGGGTGTTGCTTGGAGCCGCCTTGTTGAGGTTCGGCAATGATTTTCTCAATTTACCGGCCAGTCTTTCAATACAGGCGCTGCAACAGGATCTCGATCTGAACATCGCCGGGTCGGGCGCCATCCTGTTCCCCTCCTCCACCGGTCAGATGTCGCTTTTCGCGGGTCAGGACATTGTGGCGAATGGCTCAACTCTCGCGATGGCAGACAGCTTTCCCTCGGCGGTCTCGACCGCGGCATTGCCCCTACAGAGCGGTCCAAGTGCGCCCTTTTCGGTCGGCGGCCTATTTGAGTTTCAAGGGGCGATCCATACTTCGGATCCCAACCCCGCGGTGATAACGGCGGCAAGGGATATCATCGGCCTCGGGCTCGATATCCCGAAAGCGGCGGAAATCTCGGCGGGCCGCGACATCCTCAATCTGGTCTACGAAGGCCAAAACGTGACTCCCGCGAGCGCCACGGTCATTACGGCGGGTCGTGATATCTATTATACGAACAGCAGCGATGGTATCGCCGTCGGGGGCGCAGGAAGTCTCGATATCTTCGCGGGCCGCAACGTCAATCTTGGCGTCGCTGGTGGAATCACGACGATTGGCAATCTGGAGAATGCGAACCTGCCGAGCAGCCAGGGCGCCGATCTGACGTTGGCGGTGGGTTATGGGGGCGAGGGGGCTGATTACACCTCGTTCATCAACAACATCATTGCGAAATCGTCCGCCTATCAGGGACAGCTAATCGACTACGTGGAAACGCAATCCGGTGAGAGTGTGGCGAATTTCGGGCAGGCCGAGGCCGCTTTTGCGGGCTTCAGCCAAAGCCAGCAGGCGGCGCTGATCGACAACATCTTTTTCAATGAATTGCTGCTGTCCGGACGAGCGGCCAACTCCGGCTCCGGCGTAGGTTTCAACCAAGGGTATGCTGCCATCGATGCTTTGTATCCGGGCAGCCGGAGTGCCACTTCCACCAATCCCAACCCCTACGAGGGGGATCTTAATTTAATTCAGAGCCAGATATACACGTTGAGCGGCGGTAACATCTCCATTCTGGTGCCGGGTGGCGCCATCGATGTTGGGGTTGCTTATACGCCGCCTGGTTTTGTTCAAAAACCTGCATCCCAACTTGGCATCGTGGCCGAGGGTGCTGGTAACGTCGACATCTTTTCGTTCGGGGATGTCAACGTCAACGCCTCGCGGATATTCACTCTGGGCGGCGGAAACATTCTGATTTGGTCCGACGAGGGCAGCATCGATGCCGGCAATGGCTCCAAGTCTTCGCTGTCGGTGCCGCCGCCGGTAATTCTCATCAATGCTGATGGCTCTATTTCTCTTGATTACGGCGCTTCACTGGCCTCTGGAAGCGGCATCCGCACCATCCAAACCAATCCTACGGTGCCCCCGGGCGACGTCGATTTGGATGCACCCGTAGGCACAGTCGACGCAGGTGACGCCGGTATCGGGGCCTCGGGCAACATCAACATAGCGGCAGCTCATGTCATCGGCGCGCTGAACATCAATTTTGGCGGCAGCGCCAGCGGCGTTCCCTCCGATCTGAGCGGTCTCGCCGGCAGCCTCTCCGGCGTCTCCTCCGTGGCGAGCAGCGCCACGACTAGCGGCGCGGCGTCCACGGCTGAATCCGCCGCCGCGGCAAACAAGGAAGTGGCTCCGCTTGCGCAAACGGCATTGAGCTGGCTGGAGGTCTTCGTCACGGGATTGGGTGAGGAGAACTGCAAACAGGACGACATCGAGTGCCTGAAGCGCCAGAAGGCGGCGGCACCTTAAAGATCCGGGCGAATCACGCCGTTGTAACAAAACCATCACGCCAATTGCCGACAATAGTCGTTCCTCAGCGGCTATTGACGAAAGGATTGGCGGTCCAATGAAGGGTACCCGTGCGTCGATTGCGGTCCTTGCGTTATTGATCCCGGTGGTGGCGTTCGCCTCCTGGTGGAACAATGATTGGAAGTTCCGCAAGGAGATCGGCTTCGACCTGTCGCCGACCGGAGCCGATGTCGCGGCTACTCCCCAGGATGTCCCGGTGCTGGTGCGCCTGTCGCTCGCGAATTTCAGCTACTTCAACGATACGAAGCCTGATGGCTCGGATTTCCGTGTCCTGTCGAGCGACGACAAGACGCCGCTCAAGTTTCACTTCGAAAAATATGACCCCCAGAACCAGATGGCATTCCTCTGGGTGCACATGCCGCAGATAACTGGCGGGTCGAAGACCGACAAGATCTTTGCGTATTACGGCAATCCAGATGCGCCGGCGGCCGCCGATGTTCCAGGCACCTACGATGCCCAACAAGTGCTGGTGCTTTCGTTTGCGGAGGCCAGCGGATTGCCGATGGACTCGACGGCCTACAAGAACAATCCATCCGCCTCCACCGCCGAGCTGACACCGGCATCCTTGATCGCGGGCGGCGCCAAGTTTGCCGGCAAGGAGAGCATCACCGTGCCGGCCACGGCCTCGCTCCGGCTGCTGCCGAATCAGGGCTTCACGGCCTCTGCGTGGGTCCGAATCGAGCAGCCGCAACAGGCGGCCGTGCTCGCGCTCGCTGATCAGGGCAAGTCCATCGAGTTGGATCTTGACGGTACGAAGCCGGTGGTTCGGGCGGCGTTCGGCGCCGTCCCCGTGACGGTGACCGGCCCGACTGACTTGGGTCTGGGCCAGTGGCACCATCTCGCGCTGACCGCCGGCGCAGGCAAGATCACTCTCTACGTCGACGGCTTGGCCGCCGGGAGCGCGCCGGCGCCGCTCGAGGAAATCGGGGGCACCTTCAGCATCGGGGCGGTCGGCGGCGGGAAGTTCCTGACGGGTGAGGTCGACGAGATTGATGTCTCCAAGACGGCTCGCAGCGCCGAGTGGATCAAGGCCGCGGCGCGCGGACAGGGCATGGATTCGAATCTGGTCATCTATGGGCCCGACGGGCAGCGCGAGGCCGGCGGGCAAACCACGTACTTCGTCACCATCGCGAAGAATCTCACACTGGACGGCTGGGTCGTGATCGGCATCTGCATGACGATGCTGGCCATAGCGCTCCTCATCATGGTCCTCAAGGCCATCTTCCTCAGCCGCGTCGAGGCCGCCAACGCGAGATTTCTGAAGGAGTTCCGCCGTCTCAGTGCGGCCAATGCCACGGCGCTCGATGATGCCGCCCAGGAGGAGGACGACCTCGACGATGCGCCCTCGATGGCGGCGCTCGCGAACGACCAAAACAAGTACGGCGCCTCCACGCTGTACCGTCTCTATCACCACGGCGTGCGCGAGGTGCACAAGCGCGTTGCAGGCCAGACCGTGAGTGCGGCCCATGTGCACATCTTGTCGCCGCAATCCATCGATGCCATCCGCGCAGCAATGGACGGAACCATGACCCGGCTGCAGCAGAGCCTATCCAGCCAGATGGTGCTGCTCACCATCGCCATCTCAGGGGGGCCCTTCCTTGGCCTGCTCGGCACGGTCATTGGCGTCATGATCACTTTCGCCGCCATCGCTCTCTCCGGCGACGTCAACGTCAATGCAATTGCGCCCGGCGTCGCGGCGGCCTTGGCCGCCACGGTCGCCGGCCTGGCGGTTGCCATTCCGGCGCTGTTCGGCTACAACTGGCTGAACACCCGCATCAAGTCGATCAGCGCCGACAACCGCGTGTTCGTCGACGAATTCGTCACGCTGCTCGCCGAACAGTACAGCTGAGGCGCCGCGTAATGTCAGGCCCCATCGACGGCGGCGACAAGGATGTCTACGACGACATCAACATCACGCCCATGCTGGATCTCGCCTACGTGTTGATGGTGATCTTCATCATCATGACGACGGCGTCCGTGCAGGGCATCAAGGTCAATCTGCCGAAGGCGAGCGACACGCCGTCCATCGCGAAGCCGCAGACCAAGGCGATCACGATCACTGCGGACGGAACCATGTACCTCGACACCTATCCGGTGAGTCTCCCCGAGCTCGAGAACCTCCTGCGTCAGTACAAGGCCGCGAACCCGAATCTGCCGGTCATCGTGAAAGCGGACTCGACTATTGCCTATCAGCGGGTGGTGGACGTGCTCGACGTGGTCGGCCGCCTCGACATCACGCAGCTCGGGTTAGTGACCCAGCGAATCGTCAAGTAGCGTCTACCCATGTCGAACAAGCGAGCCCAGCGTCGCCTCCTATCGCGGTTCGCGGGGGCGATATTCGGTTTGTTGTTGATGGCGGGTTTCATCTGGTTCGTGCATGCCATGATGGGGTTCAAGACCTCGAAGCAGGAGCGGTTGGTGCAAACGATCCAGGTGATCAGGCCGCCGCCGCCACCACCGCCGGATCAGCCGCCGCCGCCGCCGCCGGAAAAGACCGAGCAACCGCTGCCGAAGGACGAGCCGGAGCCGACACCGGATCAGCAGCCCGACCAGGCGCCGGACCAGCCCCTCGGGGTGGATGCGGAAGGTTCGGCGGGCGGCGACGCGTTCGGGCTCGCGGCGCGCCGCGGGGGTGCCGATCTGATCGGGGGGACCGGTAGCGCGCCGTATGCGTGGTACACGAACCGCATGCGCGACGAAATCAAGGATCGATTGGCCTCAGCCGCCTGCGCCAAGTCGGCAAAGGGGTCGTTGACCACGCGGATCGTGATCGCGACGGATGGCCGGGTGAAGCAGATCAAGCTGACCACCACGACCGGCAATCCGCGGGTCGACGAATGCGTCGACAAGGCCCTGGCCTCGATCACGAGCCTCGGCGAGCCGCCGCCCCTGGGGATGCCGGAAGCAGTGAATTTGCGGGTTGTTTTTTAAGGGTCGCGGCGCACCGCGCGGCATTTACGGAGATTGAAGAACATGTTGAATGGGAAGAGCATTCGCACCGCGACGGCGCTCCTGGCGCTTATCCTGACGCCCTTCATGGCCTGCCACGCCGATGATGAACGCCAGGCGCTCGAGGAACTGCGAAACACCGTCGTGAATCTCCTGCAGGCGCTGGTCGATCAGGGCGTTATCAGCCGCGAGAAGGCCCAGCAGATGGTCCAGGCCGCCCAAGCCAAGGCCGCCAAGGATGCCGCGGCAGAGACTGGCGCGACGGCCAAGGAGGAGGAGGGTGCGGTCCGGGTGCCTTACGTTCCGCAGATCGTCAAGGATGAGATCGCGAAGCAGGTGGCTGAGGAGGTCAGGCCCGGGGTTGTCGCCGACGTGGTCAAGGAAGCCAAGGACGAGAAATGGGGCGTTCCCGGGGCGCTCGCCGATTGGCTTACCCGCACGCGCATTTCCGGAGACCTGACGTTGCGCGAGGAAGGACTTTTCTACGCCGGGAACAACGCGCCGGAATACAACTATTTTGCGATCAACCAGGCTGGCGGAACCGCGCAGGCGGGAGAAAACGCGTTCCTCGACACCACCGAGAACCGTATTCGTTTCCGCGGCAAAGCCCGGCTGGCCGTCGAATCGGATTTGACCGATTCCATCACCACGGGCATGCGCCTCGTCACCGGCAATACCTCGGACCTCGTCTCCGAGACGCAGACCCTCGACGGCAGCTCGCCCTATGCCTTTGGGCTCGACCAGCTGTACATTCGCTTGGATGAGCGCAACTCGCAGCGCTTTCCCTGGTTGTCCGTGGTCGGCGGCCGCTTCCTGAACCCGTACCAGACCCCGACCGATCTGATCTTTCACAAGGACCTGTCGTTCACCGGCGTTGCGGCAACCGGGCGATTCGGCTTGGGAGACGGCAGCGCGGAGCAGACGCATATATTCTTCACGTTCGGCGGGCATCAGCTGCAGGAGATCGAGTTTTCGCCCGACGACAAGTGGCTGGCGGCCGCCCAGCTCGGCGCCAATATCCGCTTCGACGACAACCAGCGACTGCGCATCGCCGGAGGCTACTACGACTTCTTCAACGTGACCGGGCGCTTGAATCCAGCCGACGAGCCCGGACTCTACAACTATACCGCGCCGACATTCCTTCGTTGGGGCAACACGCTGTTCAACATCGCGAACAATCCGAGCAACACCACACAGCTGTACGCCCTCGCGTCGAAGTTTCGGCTCGTGGACCTGAACGCCACCTACACCTACGCCGTGGGGAACTACACGCTGGGCGTGACGGCCGACGCCGTGCGTAATTTCGGGTTCAATGCCGCCGCGGTCGAGGACAACACCGGCTACTACGTCGCCCCCCGCACCCACGGCTACCAGACCGAGCTGAGCTTCGGGTACCCCACGGTATTGACGGCCGGCGCCTGGCGCGGACTGGTCGGCTATCGATACCTGCAGCGGGATGCGGTCATCGACGGATATACGGATTCGGATTTTCATTATTTCGGCGGCACGAACGCCCGCGGATACTATCTGGTGGGCGATTACGGGCTCTCCAACCGCCTGTGGATGCGCCTGCGCTACTTGAGCGCGAACCAGATCGACGGACCGACCTTCGACGTCGACACGCTGCAGATCGACATGAACACCCGCTTCTAGGAGCGCGCCATGAGCCATCCTCTTTTCGTCTGGGTCCTGTTCACCGCCGTGATGGCGGGCGCCTCGCCCGTCCTCGCACAGACTCAGCGCAGCGGTGGCGGCGGCGATTCTCAACGGATCATGCAGCAATATCAGCAGGTGTCGGCGGAGAAGACGGCGCTGCAGACGCAGGTCGCGCAGATGAAGAAGGATCTGGACAGCGCAAAGGCTGAACTGGCGGCGGCCAAGAAGGAGCGTGACGAGCTCAAGGCGCGGGCAGCCGGATCGTCGGCCGCCGCGGCGCAGCAGGTCGCTCAGGTCAATGCCTCGAAAGAGGCGGTGGAAAAGAGCCTGGAGCAGAACAAGCAGCGCACGGCGGAACTGGTGGATCGATTCAAGGAGACCATCGGGACCCTCAAGGGCGTCGAATCCGATCGCGATACGGTCCGCAGGAACTACGAGGAGCTGAGCGCCAAGTACGACAAATGTGCGGACAACAACGATCAGCTCTTCCAGATCAGCAATACGGTGCTCGACCGCTATTCGAATGTCGGATTCTTCACCAAGGCCTCTGCGGCCGAGCCCTTCACGCGGATCACGCGCACGCGTATCGATAATCTGGCCGTCGAGTACCACATGAGGGCCGAGGAGCTGCGGTTGAAGAAGTCCCAGCAGCCCGCTCCGAACCCGGCATCGCGCTCCCCGCAAACGCCGCCGCCCGCACAATCGGCACCATCCACTCAGGCGGCGCCACGGGGGCCGTAAGAATACTCGACGAGACTTCTCGATGGGGCGCCGCTACGCTGGTCGTGCTAAGGCTCCGTGACCTCGAGCACGCGCAGGTTCCCCGACAGATCCACTTGCACAGGCTGGCGCGTCAGATTGCCAGCCGCGGCGATTGACTTGCCGTACGGGCCGCACGCGAACCTAAAGACGCGCTTTTCTGCAGTGGCGGCATCGTTGGATGCCGTGAGCGTGACCGTCGGCGCGGGATGGCCGTCGATACCGGTTGCAATTGAGTATTCCACGATTTTTATCGACCGGGGTTTGGTTCCCATATGAAGCTTGGCGTTTATCTGTTTGGGCGAGAGGCAATACAGGATGTCTCGCCCGCCCATGAGCAGTTCAGCCGACGATAACTGCGTGAACGCGGGCCGTGCAAGATAGCTGAGCTGAAGCCGCTGTTTCGGAGCCGCCTTGAGCGGAATGCGAAGCATGCGCCGGGCAGTCCATTGCGCCAGATAGTCGTCCCCTGACCGCTGCACGGCGCGCGACCTTTCGAGAAGCTTCTGCGTCCAGGCGTCCTTAGCCGCTGAAACGATGGGCGGCGTACGGCTGATGGCCCATGGGTCAATGCCGGCTTCTCGGATCAAGAGGGAAATGTCGCGCTTGCCTACGAACGCGTCGAAGCGGTCCTCGGGTGAAATCAACGTGCCGTCGATGCGAATCTCCAGCTCCGGAAAATGCCGGTCTGGATACGCTTCGGATTCGCCCAGCCAGCCGAAACGCGGGCCAGAGAGCAGCAACGCAGGGTGGTCCGAGGAAGTGCTCAGCTCCAGTTCAACGGCTGCCTTGCGCCCGGACAAAGTGACCGCACAGGACTGCGCGGATAGGTCGCTGCCTTCATCGGCCGTCAGGCCAGGCAGCGGAGCGCCGGCACTCGACTCAGCCGCATTTGCCGTCCCCAGTAGCACCCCGAGGAGGGCGGACGCCGCGCAGTGTGAGATCCAATAAGGGCCGTACAGATTCACATTAAAACCTCTAAATGCACCGGGTGCTGCGCATGGCGAGTGAGTGCCCGCCGAGGCCGAGCAGTGCGGTGCCTCTGCTTTATCTGCATTGAACAGTGCAAGATGAGACAACCATAAAGGCCCCTAGAACGGGGAAGCCAGTTACGCTAGTAAAGCCATGTGACGAATTCATGACCATTGATTTTGCGTCGCAAGCCGCCGCATGATACCTGCAATGAGATCCTCGTCCGAGCTGGCGCCCGCGGCAATTGCCGCCAAATTGCAAGAGGCTCTCACGCTGCACAGGCACGGCCATGTTTTGGGAGCCAGACAAATCTACGAACAGATTCTGCTGGTTCAGCCGGAGCACTTCGATGCATTGCATCTATTGGGGGTAATCGCGGCTGCAGGCGGAGACTTTCCAAGAGCCGTCGATCTGATTGGTGCGGCGATCCAACTTAATCCAGGTAGCTACACGGCCCATAACAACCGGGGCGCGGCGTTGCTGGATTCCGGACTGCTGGAGGCGGCGGTGGTCAGTTTCGAGCGGGCGATTGCTCTCAAGAGTGATTATGCAGAAGCCCATTACAACCGCGGCAAGGCGCTCAAGGAACTCAAGCGGTGGGAAGATGCCCTCGCAAGCTGCGATCGAGCCACTTCGCTCAAGCCGACCCTCCCTGACGCCCACTTGAACCGCGGCATCGTCTTGACTGAACTCGGCCGGCTCGACGAGGCCATTACGAGTTTCGACACGGCGATCGGGCTCAAGGACGATTATGTCGTGGCTCACTGGTATCGGGCCAATGTGCTGTGCACGCAGAGGCGCTGGGAGGCGGCGTTGGCCGGGTATGACCGCGCGATTGAATTGAATGCAGACTATGCCGAGGCCTATTCGAACCGCGCTGTTGCGCTCTACGAATTGAGACGCCTCGATGAATCGCTGGAGAGCTGCGATCGTGCCATCGAACTTAAGGCGGACTATGTCGAGGCGCATTGCAATCGCGGTGGGGTGTTGCTGGCGAAGCGTCAGGTCGTGGAGGCGCTGTCGAGCTTTGACCGAGCGCTTCAGATCGATTCCGAATACGCTCCGGGCCACGTGAACCACGCGCTTGGTCTATTGCTCGCTGGCGATTTCGAGCGGGGATGGGCGGAAAACGAGTGGCGCTGGAGGGATTCCTCCAGCTGGGTGTCCCGGGAAAAAAGAGACTTCCGCCAACCACAGTGGCTGGGAAATGTCTCGCCGTCGGGAAAGACGATTCTTTTGCAGAGCGAACAGGGCTACGGCGATGCGATCCAGTTCTGTCGCTACGCACCGCTCGTGGCAGCGACGGGCGCACGGGTCGTGCTCGAGGCGCCCCGCGCGCTCGCGCCGCTGCTCCAGAGCTTGAAGGGCGTATCGCAAGTGGTGGTGCAGGGCGATCCGCTGCCGGAGTTCGACATGTACTGTCCGCTGCTTAGCCTGCCCCTCGCCTTGAAAACCACGTTGTCCAGCGTCCCGGCGCAGGTTCCTTATCTTGCTGTGGGAGAGTATCGACGCCGCCTCTGGCAGTACAAACTGGGCGAGAGTCGGCGGCCCCGTATCGGCCTGGTATGGTCCGGCGGCATTCGGCCCGCCAGGCCCGAATTGCGGTCGGTCAACGAGCGGCGGAACATTCCGCTCGCAAGATTTGCGGCCTTCAAGGGATTCGATGCCGATTTCTATAGTCTGCAAAAGGGCGAGCCCGCGGAGTCGGAACTCGCCGGGCTCGTTTCGCGCGGGTGGGACGGGCCGGACATCGTGGATTTCGCCGCAGAATTGGCCGATTTTGCCGACTCGGCGGCGCTCATCGAGCAGCTCGACCTCGTGATTTCAGTCGACACCGCTGCCGCTCATTTGGCGGGCGCGCTCGGCAAGCCCGTGTGGATCCTGAACCGCTTCGATGCCTGCTGGCGCTGGTTGATCGATCGCGACGATAGTCCCTGGTATCCCACGGCGCGGCTGTACCGGCAGGAACGGCCCGGCGACTGGGATTCGGTCATGCACAAGGTCGCGCGCGACTTCACTCGATGGCTCTCCGAGATTTCGTTGTTCTAAACTGTCACGAACTCTTGTTATAGTCGTACTGCGCTGGGATGGCCGCCGGCCGGCTGATCAGTGCTCAAGAAGGGGATCTCCGGTTCCATGTCCGCCAATAAGCATGAGGGCGCTGCGCC
Source organism: uncultured Gammaproteobacteria bacterium (assembly GCA_963707765.1). GTDB lineage: Bacteria > Pseudomonadota > Gammaproteobacteria > Steroidobacterales > Steroidobacteraceae > Bog-1198. Next base: position 1,954,171 of record CAVPQZ010000004.1, read on the forward strand.
GCGCGCTCCGTCTGATGCCGGCTTGGCATTTCGGACTGCGTTGGCCTTACGCCAGCAGGGCCAGCCCGCGGGCGCCGATTTGCTGTGCGCCGAGATTCTGCGCGTCGACCCCCGATTTTTTGATGCACATCATTTGCGCGGCCTCATTGCGCTCGATCGAGGCGAGCTCGCACTCGGTATTGAGTTCATCCGCCGGTCGCTGGTCATCAATCCAGATCAAGCGGTAGCGCAGTCCAACCTAGGCAATGCACTCCTTTCGGCCGGTGAGCCGCAACGGGCTCTGGAGAGTTTCGATCGGGCGCTCTCGTTGAAGCCGGATCTCATGATCGCGCATTACAATCGTGCCAACGCATTGCGGAGTCTCGGGCGTTACGAGCAGGCACTGACCGGTTACGACCGTGCGCTGGCATTGAATGCTCAATATGTGCTTGCGCTCAACAATCGCGGTCTGGTACAGGAGGCGCTGGGCCGCCTGGAGGAGGCCCGGGAGTCGTTCTTAGGGGCGCAAGCCGCGGATCCGCGCTACGCCCCGGCGCAGGAGAACCTGGCGGCAGTGCTGCTGAAACTCGATCGGCCTCGGCAAGCGCTCGCGGTAAGCGAGAGCCTGTTGCAATGGGCGCACGGCAGTGTGGCCGCGCTATGCGCACGCGGCAATGCGCTGCTGGCGCTCGCCCGGCCGGCGGAAGCCGCCGAGACTTACACGCAGGCGCTCGAGATAGATCCCCGTAACTTCGACGCCCTGTTGAACCGCGGTGCCGCCCACCAACGGGTGGGACGACTGGAGGATGCGCTGGCGGATTGTGAACGGGCGCTCGAGGCGAGGCCTGATTCCGTGCGGGCGCTGGTGAACTGCGGGAATGATCTCTTGAATCTCGGCCGCGCGGAGCCGGCGTTGTCGTGCTTTGAGCGCGCTCTGGCGCTGGCCCCCGAGGACTGCGACGCGCTCCATGGCCGTGGGGCGGCGCTGCTCAAGAGCGGGCGGGACGGCGAGGCGGCGCAGGCCTTCAAGGACGTGCTGCGGTTACATCCAGACCATGGCCTGGCGCTCGAGCAGCTATTCCACCAGCGAGTGAACTCTTGCGACTGGCAAGACCACCCATGGCTGCCGGAGCGCCTCCGCGAGTCGCTGAAGGCCAAGCGAAGCTTCGCGAATCCGCTCACCCTTCTGCTGCAAGATGAACCCGAATTGGCTCTCGCGTGCGCGCGCACCTTTGCGTCGGCCAAGTACCCGCCGGACTCGGCGCTGGGCTCGTACCGTCCGCCCGGTCGTCCGTCTGCCGGTGCCAGGATGCGCGTTGCATACGTTTCAGCCGACTTCTGCATGCACCCGGTGGCGCAGTCGCTGGTGGGAGTCCTGGAGCGGCACGATCGCACGCGCTTCGAGGTGATCGGCGTTGCACTGAGTGCGAGGCGGCGCAGCCCATTCGAGCAAAGGGTGCACGATGCATTCGACCGGTACGCCGAAGTATCGGAGCAGAGCGATCGCACCGTTGCGGCGATGATGCGCGAGTGGGGCGTGGACATCGCCGTGGATTTGATGGGATTCACCGATGGCCTGCGCTTGGGGGTTTTCGCGCTGCGGCCCGCGCCGGTGCAGGTCGGTTTCCTGGGCTATGCGGGCACCGTGGGCGCCCCGTACATGGACTATGTGCTGGCGGACAGCGTGGCGATTCCAAGCGGATCGGAACGATGGTACGCCGAACGGGTAGTCCGCCTGCCTCAGTGCTATCTGCCGACCGATGACCGGCGAGTTCTGGCACCAGCCCCGACTCGGGAGCAAGCCGCGCTGCCGACGTGCGGCATAGTGCTATGCGCATTTACGAAAGCGCACAAGATCAGCCCGGAGGTGTTCGGCGTCTGGATGCGCTTGTTGCGCGCCACGCCCGGCAGCGTTCTCTGGATGCGGGAGATGGGGGAGAAGGCGCGGACCAATTTGCTCGGGGCGGCGGCGGCGTGGGGTATCGAGGCTCACCGGTTGGTATTTGCAGGGCACACGCCCGAAGCGGCCGGGCACCTTGCCCGACAGCAGCTGGCGGACCTGTATCTCGACACTCTGCCTTACAACGCCCACTCGACGGCGTGCGACGCATTGTGGGCGGGAGTGCCGGTTCTCACCTGTGCCGGTGCAGGCTTCGCGAGCCGGGTGGCCGCCAGCGCACTGACGGCCGCGGGACTGCCGGAACTCATCACCCATAGTCTGGAAGAATATGAGCACCGCGCGCTCGAGTTGATTCATCAGCCTGAACGGCTGCTGGCGCTACGTTCGCGCCTTGCAGGACAGAAATCGCATTCGCCGCTTTTTGATACTGAGCGATTCACGCGCGGCCTTGAGGCCGCCTACCTGCGGATGCACCAGCAGGCGGCGGCCGGTCTGCCGCCAGCGCCCTTCGACGTCGGCGTATTGCGCGAGGGGTCCGCCTCGCCGGGGACGCAGCCGTGAGCGGCCGCCCGTTCTCGACACAGGCCGTCATGGCGCAGATTCAGCAAGCGCTCGCGATGATTCACGGCGGGCGGCCAGCGCAGGCTTCCGCGCTTCTCACAGAGGTATTGCTGCGCGAGCCGCTCAATTTCGACGCGCTGCAGCTGCTCGGCCACATCGCGTTGCAAGCGGCGGATTACCCGCTGGCGGAGCGCTGGCTGTCGGCGGCGCGCGCCGTCAACGCGGCCAACCCTGCGGTGCATTCGAATCTCAGCGTGGCGCTCCTCGCGCTGCAGCGGCCGGCGGAAGCGCTGGAGTGCTGCAACCGGGCGCTGGCCTTGAAGCAGCAGTATCCGGAGGCGCTCTGCAACCGGGGACACGCTTGCTGCGCGTTGGGCCGGCCGGACGAAGCGCTTGCCGGCTACGATCGGGCGATCGCACTGGCGCCGGGGTTTTATGAGGCCCATGCCGGGCGCTCCAAGGCCCTGTCGACCCTTGGGCGACACCAAGAGGCGCTCGCGAGCTGCGAGCGGTGGCTTAAGCTCGATCCGCAAAATGTCGACGGCTGGTGCCGGCGCGGCGGCATACTGCTCCGGCTGAAACGCCCCTGGGAGGCACTTCATGCCTTCGATCGGGCGCTGTCGTTCTGTCCTGATTCCGCCGAAGCGCACAACAACCGGGGCGCCGCCCTACGAGCTCTTAAGCGTCCGCAGGAAGCCCTCGCGGCCTATGAGGCGGCGCTGCGCCTGCGTCCGCAGTTCGCCGAGGCCTACTGCAACGTCGCGAACATCGGGCTGGATGGCGGGAGATACGAGGAGGCGTTGGGCCATTGCGAGCGAGCATTGTCTATCCAGCCGAATTTCCCGGATGCGCTCAATATTCGAGGCACGACGCTCCGCGGGCTCCGACGGTACGAAGAGGCAGCCGCGGTCTACGAAAGGATCCTGGCCCAGGATCCGCGATTCGGCCAGGCAATGAGCCATCTTCTGGTTTCGCGTGCACACGTTTGCAATTGGTCGGAGCGAGAAGAGCTGGCCACTTGCATCATCGAACGGGTCGCGGCCGGCGAGAGCGCCAGCGCGCCGCATCCGTTCCTGTGGATATGCGATTCGGCGCCGCTGCAGCTCGAGTGCGCCCGCCTTTATTCGGAAGAGGAGTTTCCTGCAGCGGCGCCCCTGTGGCGCGGCGAGCGATACCGGCACGAGCGGCTGCGCATTGCCTATATATCGGCGGATTTTTCGGATCACCCGGTGGCGCACCTGATTGCCGGCGTGCTGGAGAGGCACGACAAGGAGCGATTTGAAACCTTCGGCATATCCCTGAGTCACGATCCGGCAGCCGACCTCCTGCATCAGCGCATGCGGCGCGCATTCGAGCATTTCCACGCTGCGAATGGCGAGGTCGATGCCGAGGTCGCAACGCGGCTGCGGGACGCGGAGATCGACATCGCGGTCGATCTGACGGGCCACACTCGCGGCGGCCGGCTTGGAATCCTAGCCCAACGGCCGGCGCCGATTCAGATCAACTTTCTCGGCTTCACCGGAACATCGGGAGCCCCTTACATCGACTACCTGATCGGCGATGCAGTTGCGATTCCCGAAGGCCAGGATGAATGTTTCAGCGAGCGCATCATCCGCATGCCGCACGGCTTTCTGCCGAATGATGATGAACAGCCCATCGCAACTGAAACGCCGCGGCGCGTTGATCTAGGCCTTCCACCGGACGGCATCGTATTCTGCGCGTTCAACAACATCTACAAGATCAATCCGCAAATGTTCACCATCTGGATGCGGCTGCTCCGGGATACGCCGAGGAGCGTACTGTGGCTGCGCGCCGGGGAGGGTGCCCCCCGCACGAACCTCGCGCGTGAGGCGCGCACCCGGGGCGTAGACCCGGACCGGCTGGTTTTTGCATCCAGGATAGCCTCGATGGACGCGCATCTGGCGCGCTACCGACAAGCCGATTTATTCCTGGACACATTGCCGTACGGTGCGCATGCCACGGCCCGCGATGCGCTCTGGGCGGGTCTCCCCGTTCTGACGTGCACGGGGGGCGCCTTCGCCACGCGGGTTGCCGCCAGCCTTCTGACCGGCCTGGAATTGCCGGAGCTCGTGACGCAAAACCTGGATGAGTATGCCGAGCGGGCCCTGGCGCTCGCGCATGCGCCGGCGCGGCTCGCTGAAGTCCGCGAAAAGCTCGTCCATCAAACATCCGCTTGCCCGATGTTCGACACGGATCTATACCGGCAACACCTAGAATCCGCCTACTTGGCGCTGTGCGCGCGCGAGCGGCGCGGCGAGCCCAAGGGCGGCTTGAGGGTGCCCGCGATCCGCTGATTTCTCGTCTCCACCCGCCACATCGCACAGCGGCGACAGTTCCGCGTTGGCTTAAATGACGGCCGCGTGATGTCTCGCTTGCGCCGCGACCCTCCCCTCCGTCTCTGAACCTCGCACCCTCATTAGCGCCCTGATCTCGTTATGTCATGGTCATGACAGCGGGCTGAGTCGCGCCCACATGCCAATGTCTCCACCAATTGCACGTCAATTGCGAACTATTGACGGCAATCTATTGAATTTACAGCTCTGATCGTCAGCCGTGTGTTTGACATAATGTGAACATCCATACAACAGAAAGTGTGAAACATGTCACATGAATGCCACGCCGACGTTACACGTTTGACCTACGCTTTCTCGGGCCAATCTCAGCTGTTGTTCCTTGAAGGAGTCGAAGTGGTTGATCAAAGAAAGCAAGCCGTGTCGATTCGACTCGGCGAAGGGGATGTCCGGAACATCAAGCGCATTGCACAGCGCTTGGGCGTTCGCGACTCCGACATCATCCGTTTTGCAGTTAGATCCATGCTCAACCGCATGGCACCCCTGTGCGACGAGGCGATCAGGGGCAGAAATCTGGTGCCGGTGCTGGTGGAATCCGGCGATGAACTGATCCGCTACTTCGAGCTGGATGCCTTTCGGCTCGAGACCATCATTAACGAAGCGGCCGGAGCCAGCACCCGGGTCGACCGCGACGACATTGCGCTGCTCGCGATGAGCGGCTTCCGGGAGCAGTACCTGGTCATGCGGATGCAGGACGGCACGGTAGTGCCGCACGAGTCCCCGGGCAACGGACGTTCACTGCGAAGTTATCTCTACGACAAGTACGTCTATCGGAGCGACGAGTCGCGCCACTCGGAGGTCCCCGCCCCCGTCTCCGACGCCGACGGCGGCGTCGATCACCGGCCCGCGGCCTGAACAACTATTCACCATCAAGTATCGAGAGGAATGGAAATGAGAATTCGCAACTTTGTTCTTACGGCGCTGGCGGTTATTGGTGGCTGGTCGCTTAGCCTCACCCAGGCCGAAGCCAGCCAAGTGCTGTACGACGGCGTGGGATTCATGCAGGGCACGCAATCCTTTAGTCAATCATTCAACTTGCCGACGGCGGGTACCCTGACCGTCACTCTGGGCAACGTCGCCTGGCCGCAGCAGCTGGCCAGCCTCAACATGCTCGTGACCACCGCGAACGGTGCAGCGGGCCCGGAAATGGGAGCGGGGACATCCAGCTACAAAGTTGCCGCCGGCAATGTGTATGCCCAGTGGTTCGGCGAGGCCCAGGGTCCGCTGGACGCGGGAGTGTATTCCCTGGAAATCCAGTTCTCGCCGAGCGCCGGCGGCAGCCAGGTACCGCTCCCGACCTCCGTCGGGCTGCTTCTCTCGGGTCTTGGATTGCTCATCTGGCAGCGGCGGACGCGAGCTGGCGATGAACAATCGCAAGCGCAGTCTGCGAACGCAAGCGACATTCAAACCGCCTGAGCCCCGTTAGGTACGCGAATCTGGCCGCCGCCCAAGGGGGCGGCGCCGGATGCGCAGAATCGAATGGCACTCATGACTTAATGCGGCCCTTCGCGCAGGACAATCGTAGGTCGTTTGTACACAACTGCAATGAAACTCTCACAAACGCTCCTTACACTGCGTGACGCCCGATATTCAAAGGCGGTCAGCTGTTGCACCGCAATAAAGGATTTTGCTCCATGATGCGTGCGGCTGGACTTCTATTGCTGTGTTTGACGGTAGGGGCCAGCGCGCTTGGCGCTGAAGCCGTCGTTACCGACGGCTATCGACTGCAGCCGGGCGACCTGCTGCAGGTGGTAGTTTGGAAGGAAACAGACCTGCAAAGCGACGTGCTCATCCGGCCCGACGGCGGCATCTCATTCCCCCTTGCGGGCGATATGCAGGCGGCGGGGTTGACCACCGATCAGCTGCGCCTGGAGCTGGAAACCCGGGTCCAGAAATTGATACCCGACGCGGTGGTCACCGTGTCCGTCAAGGCGCCGAACGGCAACCGCGTGTTCGTGATCGGCAAGGTCAATCATCCTGGCGACTTTCCGCTGCTGCGCCCCATCGACGTCCTGCAAGCCATCAGCATGGCGGGCGGTCTGACGCCCTTTGCGAGCAACAACAGCATTCGCGTCCTGCACCGTGAGGGGCTGCGCCTGGTGTCCTACCGCTTCCGTTACAACGACGTGGCCAAAGGCCGTCACCTCGAGCAAAACGTTCTGTTGAACAGCGGAGACACGGTAATCGTGCCGTGAGGCGGCGATTACTGATCTTCATGACGCTCAGTTGCGCCATTTCCGCAGGACGGGCTCATGCCGACCCTTGGGCCATCACACCGCGCATGGGTGTCTCCGGCTACTATTACAGCAATCCGACGCTGGCCAGCACGGCGGCAACCGCCACCGAGAATATCGCCGCGCTGCTTGATCTGCCCGTGACTTACGATACGGACGGCTTCGAGTTCCTGGTGCGGCCGAGCGGGCGCCTCGGCAACGAGCGAGGATATTATTCTCTCGCCTCGAATTATGCTCACCTGGATTCGAGCCTCCAGTACAGCAATGACCTCGGCACGGCCACGCTGCAGGGCGAGGTGGCGCGGGACTCCTCGCTTTATTTTGCCGGTGGGCTGGACAGGGGCATCGGTGTACGCCGCGACTCGGAAGCCACATCGGGGGACTGGACCCGGTCGATCACGGAGCGCAGCCAGATCGCACTCGACGCGAGCTGGAACACGGTGCGGTACGATCAGTCCGCCAATCAAACGGGCCTGGTCGACTACCGCTACATTACGGCAGGTCCGACGGCGTCCTATTCGCTCACGGAACGGGACACACTGCAGCTCGTTGGCAGCGCGGGACGATATCAGTCTCTGAATGGAATCAGCGAGAGTAAGTCCGACAACTTACAGCTCGGGTATGTGCGGCAACTGGATGAACTCTGGAAACTCACCGTGGACAGCGGCTATTCGCGGTCCGTGAACAGCGAGAAACTCTACTATACGATCTTCATCTACCAATTTTATGTGGGCACGTATACCAGTCGCCAGGGCAGTGCGACCTATTCGTTCAATCTAACCCGCCAGGGCGAATCGCTAACGCTGGCAGCTTCGGCATCGCGGGCCTTTCAACCAACGGGATTCGCGTTCCTATCGCGCCAGGATTCGATAAGCCTCAGCGCCGCATACAAGCAGTCGGATCGCTGGGACTATGTGCTCGGCGTCACCTGGCAGCAGGCACAGACTCCGGAACTCCAGGAGCAGGTCTTCAACGAACGGTTCTTGAATTCGCAGCTCACGGCCAACTGGCACTGGACCGAGCAGTGGATGCTTTCGCTGCATGTCAACCGGGTGACGCAGCATTACGGGCCACCCCCCACCACGTCGTCCTCGAATGGGCTCGCCCTGGACATTGTCAGACAATTTCTTAGGACCGACCTTTAGATGAGCGCGACCGCAGCCACCGTCCAGTCCGCGTCCGGCTCGGACTTGCGCGAGAAGCTCCGCGGGTTCTTGCGCTACCGCCGTTTATGCCTGGCCGTATCGGGCGCCTTGCTGGGCGTGACGATAGCGGTCGCGGTATTCTGGCCGCCCACGTACCAGTCGTCGGCGACCATCCTCATCGAGCAACAGGAAATCCCGCAAGATCTCGTGCGTTCGGCGGTCACCTCTTTTGCCGATCAACGCGTTCAGGTCATCAGTCAGCGGGTGATGACGACCCAGAACTTGATCACGTTGATCGACCGGTACAAATTGTATCCCGACGTCCGCTATACCAAACCGCGCGAAGTGCTTTTGAAGAAAATGCGCGACGACATCACGATGAAGATGATCAGCGCGGACGTCATCGATCCACGCAGCGGCTTTCCCACGCATGCGACGATCGCGTTCAATGTTTCCTACAGTAACGAGTCGCCGGACTTGGCGCTAAAGGTGGCGGACGAACTAACCACGCTCTACTTGAACGAGAATCTCACGTCCAGAAGTCAGCGCGCCGCTCAAACATCGACCTTTTTCGCGGAGGAGGCCGATCGGCAGCAGGCGAAGATTGACGAACTCGACAAGAAAGTTTCTGAGTTCAAGCAAAAGAACGAGGAGCGCCTTCCCGAGCTCTCGCAGCTCAATCACCAGATCAGCGACCGCACCGAGCAGGACGTTCGGGACGCGGAGAACCGGATTGCGGCCATCGACTCGCAGAAGGTGCTGCTGGCAGCCCAGCTGGCGCAGATCGCCCCGAGTTCGACTGTGATGTCAGACTCTGGGCAGCGCATTCTAAGTACCCAGGACCGCCTGAAGTCGCTCAAGTCGCAGCTGGCGGAATACAAAGCCCGCTATTCGCCGGAACATCCGGACATCATCAAGACGCAGCGAGAGGTTGATGCACTCGAGAAAGAAGTGACCGCTGACGACAATACGAGCGACCTGGCACGTCAATTGAAGACGGTCAGGGACCAGTTGGCCATGGCGCAGGAGAAATACGCTCCGGATCACCCCGATGTCCTGCGATTGACGCGGCTGGTCAATGAGTTGCAGAAGCAAGTCGCGGCGGCACCGGCATCGGGTGCGCGGGACCGGGAACATGCCCATGCCGACAATCCCGCTTACATCCAGGTGAAGGGGCAGCTCGATGCGCTCAATGTCGAGCGCGAGAGCGAAGTCGCCAAGCGCGACGAACTGCGAGCCAAGCTCGAGGATTACGAGCGCAGGCTGGCACAGACGCCCGGCGTCGAGCGCACCTACCGCGAGCTGGCGCGGGAACTCGAACTTGCTCAATTGAAATATCAGGAGATCCGAACGAAGCAGACTGAGGTGCAGTTCTCCCAGAATTTGGAAACGGAACACAAGGGCGAGCGCTTCACGATGATCGAGCCGCCGCTGCCCCCTGAGAAGCCCATTAGTCCCAACCGGATCCTCATTCTTTCCGTGGGTCTCGTATTGAGCCTCGCGGGCGGGCTGGGGGCGGCAATCCTGCGCGATAATTTCGATGCGTCCGTGCGCGGCGTAAAGGACGTCCGAATGCTGCTTTCGGTCCCGCCCCTTGCGGCAATTCCGCGGATAGTGACCCGCGCCGAGCGTGCCCGCCGGAAGAGGGTCATCCGATACTCGTGGCAGGGGGCGATCGTTGGCATGGTTGTACTCGCCACCGCGGTGCATTTTCTGGTGCGGCCGCTGGATGTGCTCTGGCTCGGCCTTTTGCGCCGGTTCGGTGTCTGACGAATGGACCGAATCCGCAAAGCGCTCGATCTCGCGCGGGAGGAGCGAAACTCGTCGGACCGCCCGGCGGATGCTGGTTTTCGCACTTCCTCGTCGAAGGGCGCCACCCGATTTCCGACGGCGATCCAGTACACGAAGACCCGGACGTTTACGCCGCCGGAATCATTGCTCGAAGCGAATCGCATTATCAGTCCGTCGAGCGCAAACCCCGTCGCGCAGGCCTTTCGAATGTTGCGCACGCAAGTCCTGCAGCGGCTTGATGAGCACGGCTGGAGGTCGCTGGGCATTCTGAGCCCGTGCAAGGAGGACGGCAAGACCACGCTGGCCATCAACCTCGCGATCAGTCTCGCAAGCGATCACCGGCATACGGCGCTGCTGGTCGATTTCGACATGAAACAGCCGTGTGTGGGCGAGATGCTGGGCCTGAGCCCCGAGACCGGCGCCGATGATGTCTTGTGCGACCGCGCCCGCGTGGAGGATTGCCTTTATCATGTGGACGGTTTCGACCGGCTGGTAATTCTCCCCATGCGGGCCCCCATGGGGAACTCTTCCGAGGCTCTCGCCGGTCCTCGTTGCCGCGAGCTTGTTGCGGAGCTGCGCGACCGGTATCCCGATAGGATCCTGATTTTCGATCTGCCGCCCGTTCTGGTGGCGGACGATGCGCTCGCGTTCCTGCCGCTGGTCGAATGTGGATTGGTGGTCGCAGCCGAAGGCTCGACGCGGCGCGAAGATCTGCTGCGCTGCATGGAGCTCCTACGAAAGACCCCCATTGTGGGCACGGTCTTGAATCGCGCGACAGACGCGAAATCCGCTCCCGGCTAGAGTGCCGCCATGTATCTCAATCACTTCAACTTCAAATGCAAGCCCTTCGCGATGAATCCGGACCCGGCGTTTCTCTATGCGTCCAAGCAGCACGCCGCGGCATTCACGATGCTGGAATATGCCATCGAGTCGCAGGCCTCATTCTGTATGCTCACGGGCGAGATCGGCTCCGGCAAGACCACGTTGATCCGCCACCTGATACGCAGGCTGGGCGATGCAGTGACGGTGGGTTTGATCAGCAACACCCATGGACGGTTCCGGTCGATTCATCCGTGGACGTTGTCGGCCCTCGGGATCACGTCCCGGGATGCGACCGACATTGCCCAATTCGAGGCGCTGAACGAGTTCTTCATCGAGGAATACAGCAAGGGACGCAGAACCCTGCTCATTTTCGACGAAGCGCAAAATCTGTCCATCCGCACGCTCGAAGAATTGCGTCTTCTGTCCAATGTGAATTCGGAGGAGGACGTGGCCGTCCAAACCTTGTTGGTAGGCCAGCCGGAGCTTCGCCAGAAGATGGAGCGGCCGGAACTCAAGCAGTTCGCGCAGCGCGTGACCGTGGATTTTCATTTGCAAGCCTTGACGCGGCTGGAGGCGCACGCCTATGTACGCCACCGCCTCAGCGTGGCTGGCGGCAGCAACGCCATCTTCCAGAACAAGGCCATCGACTTTATTCATGAGCGCAGCGGCGGGATACCCCGCCTGATGAACCAACTATGCGACCTTTCTCTGGTCTATGCGTTTGCAGAGGGACGCCAGCGCATCAGCACGGCATTAGTCGCGAAGGTGCTGAGAGATCGCAGCAACGGAAAGGCGAGCCCCCTGTTCGGCGAAGTCCTGGATATCCCGCCCGAGGAGTCGTCGGACGAGGGGGAGGAGTCGCCAGCTCCCGCTCCCGCTGGTGATGATCGGATCGGAGGACGCGGCGGTGTGCATGAAGGGCGGGATGGTGTACTCGAAGGGCGCGCATAGGCCTTGATAAGCAGATGCCTGCGGTTGATCGCGGCGGGCCTGTTGTGGGCCGCAGGCGCCCAGGCAGAAGGGCTGACGGCGGCGAGGCTCGGGGTCCTCTACAACATGCACGACACGGCGAGCCGTGCCGTGGCGCTGTACTACGCGGCGCAGCGCGAAATCCCTTCCGGCAACGTCCTGGGAATCGAATTGCCAAGCGTGAACGTGATCCCGCCGGAAGTCTTTGCGCCCATACGGCAGGGTGTGCTCGAGAAACTGCCGACAAACATCCAGTCCCTTGTATTGGTCTGGTCCAGACCTTTCGCGGTGGGATGCATGTCGGTGACCTCGGCATTTGCAGCCGGGTATCGAGCCGAGTACTGTAATCTCGGGTGCATCCAAACACCGGTAAGTCCACTTTTCGACTCCGATGGTTGGCTTCCTACAGATACCGTGGGATGGTTGCCGGCGATGCTCCTTCCGAGCGATGACGTGAGTCTCGCACGAGCGCTGATCCGCCGAGGCATCGCCGCAGACGGCAGCGCGCCGATGGGAACTCTATATCTCGTGCGCACGAGCGATCCTTTTCGAAATGTCCGGGCGTCCGGATACTCCGGAGTTGCCCTCGCGCTCGGGCAACGACTTCGTACGGTAGGGTTGGCAAGCCCGATTACACGCGAAGTTGACGGTGTCATTGGATATTTCACCGGCGTAGCGAAGGTCGACGAATTGCCGAGGATTCATTTTCGCAACGGGGCCGTAGCAGACCATTTGACCTCGAAGGGCGGCATCCTCGACGGAAGCGACCAGATGTCGGCAGTCGAATGGCTCAAACAGGGCGCGACCGCGACCTATGGAAGTGTTTCCGAACCGTGTAGTTTCGTTGAGAAGTTCCCCGATCCTCGCATTTTGTTCGAGCATTACCTGCACGGCGAGACCGTTCTCGAGTCGTACTGGAAGAGCGTCAAGATGCCGGGCCAGGGAATCTTCCTCGGAGAGCCGTTGAGCCGGCCTTTTGGCGAGCAGCGGCCGTGAAAATTCAGAGGAGCTCCGCCGCACCGTGGCTTGCAGGCTCATTGCTGCTGCTTGCTGCCTGTGGAGGGGGCGGTGACGGAAGTTCTCCCACCTACAGCGTGAGTGTGACGGTGAGCGGATTACAAGCCGGCAAGACGGTGGTCTTCGTCGACAATGGCACGGACAATCTCGCCGTATCCACCAACGGCATCGCCGCCTTCAGCACAAAGCTTCCGAGCGGGGAGGCCTATTCGGTCGGTGTTGCAACGCCGCCGGTCGGCCAGTCATGCACCGTGGCGAGCCGAGAAGGCACGGTGGGCAATCAGAATATCCTGTTGGGAGTTTCCTGCGCGATCAATTCCTACTCGGTAGGTGGAACCGTGGCAGGTCTCGAAGCTGGAGCCAGTCTCGTCCTGCAGGACGCGCCGGGGAGCTATGCGACGGTCAATTCGAGTGGCGCGTACTCCTTCAAAACCCTGATTCCGAGCGGATCCACCTACTCCGTTTCCGTATACCAACAGCCGGTTGGGGGAGCGTGCAGCGTTTCGAATCCGAGCGGAACCATTGCGGGATCCAACGTATTGAACGTGAACGTCAGCTGCCTGGATTCCTGCCTTCGCATCGTTCGCAACCAGCTGGGCGGAAATGCGGGCAACTGGGGACAGGCGGGTGCGCCGGTGGTCTTCCCGAGCGGCGAAACGGTCTCGTCCTTCACGGGCGTGGGCCCCGCAACCTTCACGCTCGAGGGCAGCACGGCGGGCTACTCGTTGCTCGGCACTCAACTCAATCTCGTCCAGAACACGAGCTATTCACTCCGGGTCACGGTGTCCAATTACACAGGCAATTATCCCGGCTCTAACTTCGAGATCTTGGGCGCCTCTCCGAGCAGCTTTTCCGGAGTTAAGGCCCTCAATTTCGGCGGCAATGGGGTATATGCGCTTGTCTTCACCTACAAAGGCCCTAATGCCTCGTACCTTGCGAGGGCGGGTATCAACGTCGATGCGGGGCCGGGCGGAGCCGGTGGACCGGGCGGGTTTACGGTCAGCGACCTCTCGTTGGAGCAGCTCCCGAACAGCAGCGCAGTGCCGAGCGAGTATGTGACCCCGGGGTATGCTTGGGGATTCAACTATCCCCTGGCGAGCAAGTACTACAGTAGTACTGGGATGCTCGCCGATTCGGCCGGGGCGCTCTGTGCGAACACGTACCATACCGTTTGGGCGGTGACGGCGGACAGCTTCGGAGACAACGGGTACAGCTTTCCGAATCAGCTCGCGAACAACCTGGCGCAGGATTATGTCTTTTTCGTGGATTCGGTGCCGGGGCGCAAGTTGGCGACGGCGCAGGCTAACATCGACCCGTTGCTGGCGAACACCGCCGTCATCCAAACGGACACGCTCCTGCCAGGCTCGCTCTTGCCGAGCACGGTCGCGAAGCCGAACGGGCTCATCGTGGAGGGCGGCGTGAACGACATCGTCCAGGGCTCGAGCGCGGCTCAACTCGAGACAGTGACCGCCTCGATCATCCACGGCATCGAATCGAAGAGCTTGAGTGCGATACTGGTTACGGTGAGTCCGTTTGGAAACAACGTCGACTGGTCCCCTGCGCGCGAACAGGTGCGGCTCGCCTACAACCAATGGCTGCTTGCTCAAGGCTCGGCGCAGAGCGGAATATATGTATATGACATGGCGGCTGCGGCAAGCGCCGGCGGGCTCGCAGACGACGACAATCCGACGATCCTCTCAGCCGCGTTCGACATCGGCGATGGCCTGCACCCCAATCTTGCGGGCGGCCAGAGGATCGCCACCGAGCTGAAGCAGATGCTCGATGAGATCAATTCCAAATGATCCGACGGGCGCCTTGAATACCGTGCCGCAGCCTTGGCCACTTCCGCTGCCGGCTGGCGCGAGGTTCGTTGACATATTCCGGAGACATCACTTATTCCGAGTCAACGCGGAGGCGATCCGGAGCTCGCAGAACCAGGACGGGACCCGTAGTCCGAAGCATCCTCGCCTTGATGGGCTCGCGAAGCCCGTGCGATGATCAAGACCATGGCTTCGTGTCTACGCGTCATTCGAAATGAGTTGGGCGGAAACTCGGGAAACTGGGGACAGGCGGGTGCGCCGGTCTCCTTTTCGGATGGGGGGACCGTCTCGTCCTTCACAGGCGGGGGACCCGCGTCGTTTACGCTACAGGGCAGTACCGCGGACTACTCATTGCTCGGTACACAACTCGATCTCGTCCAGAACACGACCTATTCGCTTCGTGTCACGGTGTCCGGTTATGCGGGCAACTATCCGGGCAGCAACTTTGAGATCGTGGGTGCACCCCCCGACAGCTTTACTGGATTGACGGCCCTCGATTTCATCGGCAATGGCGTTTATGCACTTGTCTTCACCTACACGGGCCCTGATGCTCCGTATCTGGCGAGGGTTGGCATCAACGTCGATGCGGGACCAAACGGGGGCAGCGGTCCGGGCGGGTTCACCGTCAGCAACCTCTCGTTGGAGAAGCTCGCGAGCAGCCATGCCGTGCCGGGTGAATACGTGACCTCGGGGTATACATGGGGATTTAATTATCCCCTGCTGAATTCGTACAACAGCAGCACGGGAATTCTTACCGAATCGGCCGGCCAGCCGTGTGCGAATACGTATCAAAAAGTCTGGGCGGTGACGGCGGACAGCTTCGGAGATAACGGGTACAGCTTTCCGAATCAGCTGGCGAATAGTCTGGCGCCCGACTACGTGTTCTTCGTGAATTCGGTTCCCGGACGCACGCTTGCGACGGCGCAAGCGAACATCGACTCCTTGTTGTCGAACACAGTCGTCGTCCAAACGGACACGCTCCTGCCAACCGAAAGCTTGCCGAGCACCGTGGCGAAGCCGAACGGGCTCATCGTGGAGGGCGGTGTGGATGACATCGTCCAGGGTTCGAGCGCGGCTCAACTCGAGGCGGTGGCCGGCTCGATCATCCACGACATCGAGTCGAAGGGCTTGAGTGCCATACTCATCACGGTGAGCCCGTTTGGAAATAATGTCGATTGGACTCCGGCCGGCGAGCAAGTGCGGCTCGACTACAACCAATGGTTGCGGACTCAAGCCTCGCCGCAAAATGGAATCTACATTTACGACATGGCGGCAGCGGCCAGCGCGGGCGGTCTTGCGGACAACCATAACCTTGCGATTCTCGCTCCCAAGTTCGACATCGGCGATGGCCTGCACCCGAATTTGGCGGGAGGCCTAAGGATTGCCAACGAACTCAGGAATATGCTCCACGAGACTCCCGTGTCCGGTCATCACCCTGACGGCCCCGTTCCGGTCTCGGCCCTTGGTGTGCTCGGCGCTTTGTTTCTCGGCGTCGCAGCGAAGCGGGCGCGCGACACGCGAAGATAGAGGGTATATTAACAGGCCGCCATACTGACGGCGGTCGCGCGCAGAGATCAATTCGACAGGCGATATGCCACGGTCCGGATGACATCCGGCGGCGTCGCAAACTCCCCAAGGAACGAGCGCACGCCATCGATGTACGGTCCAACGAACGAATTCAGGTGACTGCCGCTTCCGGAGCAGTAATCCTGATCCGCACCTCCGTCCCATCGCTTGCCCCGGTAAATGGTCCCGAAGATCTCCGCGGGTGATCGGCTCGCGAACTGTTGATTTGATGGTTCACCACGCGAATAGTGCCGACGCCATATTACCGGGAGATTACCAACAAGCGCGCCGCCCAGAATGGCGCGCTAGATAGGCCTGCACGTGGCATCATACAATTCCTGTGCTGCTGAAACCGACCCCATGTAACAGCGGGCATTACGAGGGTAAGGACGGTTCGTCGGTGAGCCCTTAATTCCGCCTTAAGGCCATTCATGCGGAGATTGTTTCGATGCGGCAGCGACAGGAGACCGCCATCCGCACGCTTGTGTTCCTCAACCGGTATTACGATCCCGACCAATCCGCCACGAGCCAGATCCTGACCGATCTCGCCCGGGGACTGGCCGCGCGCGGCCTTTCGGTGCACATCGTGTGCTCGCGACAGTTGTACACGGACGCGCAGGCCCGATTGGCGCCTTCCGAGACTCTTGCAGGCGTGCACGTCCACCGGTTGCCGACCACCCGCTTCGGCAGGGACCGACTGATCGGACGCAGCCTCGACTATGCCTCGTTCTACCTGTCCGCAGGCGCCGCACTGCTGCGGTTGATTGGGCCAGGGGTCATCGTCATCGCCAAGACTGATCCACCCTTGATTTCCTTGGTCGGCGCGCTGGTCGCCCACCTGCGAGGCGCGACGCTCGTGAATTGGCAGCAAGATGTGTTTCCTGAAGTGGCGACGGCGCTTGGCGCGAATCCACTGCCGCGAGTGTTCGATGCGGTGCTGCGGCGCCTTCGGAACGCGTCGCTGCGCGCGGCGGCCATGAACGTGGTCATCGGGGAGCGCATGCAAGCGCATTTCCTGCAATGCGGTATCCCAGGGCCGCAGTTGCGCGTTATCGAGAATTGGGCCGATGCGCGCGCCATTCGGCCCAAGCCCCCGGCATCGAGCGCATTGCGCGCGCGACTTGGTATCGTGGAGCGATTCGTAGTCGGCTACTCGGGAAATCTGGGTCGTGCTCATGAGTTCGAAACGCTTCTGGCGGCGGCCGAGACCTTGCGGCCCGATCCCCGCATCGTCTTTCTCATGGTGGGCGCTGGCGCCGGGATGGAGGCGCTGCGTCGGGCCGTTGCCGAGCGCGACCTAGACAGCTTTTTGTTCCTCCCTTATCAGCCCCGGGCGGAGCTCGCCGACAGCCTCGCGGCCGCCGATGTGCACCTGGCGAGCCTGCTGCCATCGCTGGAAGGCTTGATCGTACCCAGCAAGCTGTATGGAATTCTCGCGGCCGGCCGACCCATCATCTTCATCGGAGATCCAGACGGCGACAGTGCGCGGGTAATCGGCGAGGCGCGCTGCGGCGCCACGGTGGCGATCAACGACGGAGCGGCGCTCGCGGCGCTCATCCGGAACTTGCAGTCGGACCCGGCCGAATGCGCGGCCATGGGCCGACGTTCCCGTGAAACCTTCGAGGCGCGCCATACCCTGGATCACGCGGTTGAGCGGTGGCTCCAAGCTCTCGAACTCAAACCGGAGCCCCACGCTGCCGTCGTTCGGCCTCCAGCACCTTCAAGTTGATCAAGAATTCGTAGCTCGCGCGCATCATGCTGAAGCTAAATCCGGCGCGTCCGTCCAGAAAGCCCAATCGCACGAAGTACCAATACACGAAGACGAGACCGGGGCGAAAGGGCAGCCGATACGCGATGCGCTTCAGGGTGCGGCGCCGCTCGATGGGATCGGTACCGAACAGCTTGCGCAGTTGCAGCGGCAGGTGTGAATCGCGAATCTTGACCGTGGCCTCCAGGGTCGAATAGCGATTGTGGCGCTCATACCAATACGCGATTCCCTTGTTGAACGGGTAGTGGTGCAGATGTGCCTCAACATAGGCGATCTTGCCCTCGGTGACATACTCCTCGTTTATCTCCCGTTCTACTCGGACCCGGCCGAGGCGTGCGAGCCGGCCGAACCAGGTCGGGTACCCGCCGCTGCGCCGTAGCCAGCGGCCCAGGAAGAAATCCTTGCGCCGCATGCGAATGAGCGCCGTGTCCTCGTCGACCGCAGAAATGCGCTCAGCCATCTCGGCGACGAGGTCCGACGGAGTGCGTTCGTCGGCGTCCACCATGAGGACCCAGGGATGCCGGTACGAGATCTCCGTGAGCCCCGCGTTACGCTGGCCGGCGTAATGGTCGAACGGACGCTGGATGAAGCGCACCCCTCGGGCGAGCGCAATTTCGCGCGTGCGGTCGGTGCTGTATGAGTCCAATATCACGATATCGTCGCACCAGGCACACGAATCCAGGCAGGCCGCGAGGTTTGTCTCCTCGTTGAATGTCAGTATGAGGACCGAGATCGGCGGCATGGCGCTTGGCGAACCGGTCAACGCAGCAGGTTCGGATAGACCGGAACGTTGGAGCCCAACACCAATGGTTCCTTCGACGGTCCCTCGTGCACCATCGCTTCGATTCGCGCCAACATGATTGCATACGCAAACACGTACACGCTGAATAGCAGCGTTCCTTGCTTCCAGGATAGGATCAGCTCGAAGATGAACAGTCCGGTGAGCATGGCCAGTGCGTTTCGCCGCGTATTACTGATTTCCCATGAGCTGATGCGCTTGATGTTGCGGAAGGCGAGGTAGAGATTCGCGAAGTACAGGAATGCGCCCAGGAATCCCTCCTCTGCGAGGACCTCGAGACCGGTGATGTGCGGGTAGATTCCGAGGATCCGGAAGGAGCTCGAGTTGCCGAGGCCAAACAGAGCGGTCCCCGGGTGCGCCATCGACTCTCCGAGCAGCGTTTGTGCCATGGCCAGTCGTCCGGCCACGTCTTCGGTCGCACTCGTTTCGGTCCATCGACCCGTCTTTAGACTCACGACCGAGATCGCGAGCCAAGCAAGTCCCAGCAAGACCGCCCCGATTACTGCGAACGTTAGCAGAGACTGGCCACGGCGGCCGCGAAATGCGATCGGCATGACCGCGAGGGCGCTGAAGCCGCCGGCAAGAAACTGGCCACGGGACCCGCTTTTCAGCACAACGATCAAGGCGACTGGAATCGAAACGATCGCGATCAGACGCATCAGGATGCCGTTGGGTCGGCCGAGGGACAAGGCGCAAATGAGGAAGACGGTTCCGGCCATCGTCGCCAGTGCGAGCGGATTGGTCTCGAAGCGATAAATATTGAACTTGTCCACCTCACCCTGATGGCCGAATACCACGAGCCCGCGGTCTCCCCAGTGACCAAAGAACGTCGCAAGGAAGCAGAGCGCCGCGCCCGCGAGCGCCGTAGCAATGAGGGCCGTGCGCACATCATCGAAGTCATTGATGAGCAGCGGCGTGAGCACTAGGATTGTGACCAGATAGGGCGCGGAGGCGATCCATTGATCGAGGGATGTCGAAAAGTCCCGCGCCCACAGAATCGTCAGAAATGCGTACGCATACATCGCGAAGGCCAGCCACGCCGCAGGGGGCATTCGGCACACCAGGCATCCGCGGCGGGCGGCGGCGCGCGCCACGCCGATGACACAGATGACGAATACCGCGATGTTGGCAAATTCACGGTATTCGGAGAACAATTCGGTGCTGCTCTGCCCCCATTGCTTCAAGCCATAGAGGCACAGTACCGCGCCGACGCCGGCGGCAGGCCGAATCCAAGTGCCGACCAGCAGCCCCAACAGAATAAGTAAGAAGGTGACGAGTCCGAGCATGTGTCAATGGTTGTTCGGGACTTGGGCCGTGCAACGCGGATGTCACAATAACGCGAGATTGTGACAGTTCGCCACTAGGAGGGAGTTCAAGTTGCCAGTGTGTATGCGCTTGCTGGTCATCGGGATCTATCTGGCGATTCTTCCCAGCGCCTGGGCCGAAGCCTCAGACTTTGTGATATTCGACGGGCTGGCGTATGCGAGAAAACCGAGCCCTGCCGCACCGGGCATGGTTCCGATTACCTGGATAGGCGATCTGTGGCGGCCGCAGGTCTCGAAAGACTCCGTGGATGAGGTTCAGGTAAGCGCGATATTCGACCGCCTGCGGACAAGCACCGGCTATTACTATCTGGACATCGAGAATTGGCCTGTGAACTCGGTTTCTGCCGAAGTACGGGACGAGAGCATCCAGAAGCTCACCCGGGTAATCGACCTGGCGCGGCGTGAAGCCCCGAAGGCGCACTTGGGGTTTTACGGCATTTTGCCCGGGATCACATACTGGCCGCTCTTGCGGCACGACGGCGCATACGACGACTGGTTGGCGGGCAATCGCGCCGTTGACGGGCTCGCTATGCGCGTCGACGCGGTCTTTCCCTCTCTCTACACATTCAGCGACGATAGAGAGGCATGGAAAAGCTACGCTCGGCAGACGCTGATCGAGGCCCGGCGGTACCACAAGCCCGTGTACGCCTTCCTTTGGCCCGAATTCCACGATAGTACACCCCGTCGCGGACAGCTGGTGCCCGCGCTTTTCTGGCGGGAGCAACTGGCTTTGTGCGCCGAGCTGGCGGATGGCATCGTGTTGTGGGGCGGTTGGCAGCAGTCCTGGAACCCGGGTGCGCCGTGGTGGCAAGAGACCCAGCGATTCATGCGGGCGCTCGACGAGTCTGGGCGTTTGGGCAAACCACCAGGCATGTGACCCGAAGGTCGGTGATTCGCGTGCAAATCCCGTGCAATCGGCCCGGTTGCAGTGGGACCTGAGCGCGTCGCACGCGGCAGGTATAATGTACGTTCGCCCCGACCTTAGTGGGCGGCCCGAAGGCGGACGAGGGCCCGTTGCCTGGGTGGGCGCCAACGGGCCTCACTGTCCGTCTGTTGGCGTTTGGGCTGCAGCACCGCCAGAAACGTACGGCGCGCACCCCAGGTGATCTGTCTTTTTACCTGACCTCTAAATTGACTGACGGTTGAAATATGTCGGACCACGCGCCGCGGCGCCAACGGGATTCTAAGTGACAGATCCAATCGGGGAAGCGGCGCGGCCGCGTGTTGCCGTCATCTATGACGGATTCCCTCATTACCGCAAGGGCGTCATCGAGGCGTTGGCCTCCTCCGACTGCTACGAGTATTTTTTCTTCGGTGACCCGGTGTATCGAGATCAGTCGATCAAAAGATACGAGTTCGCCCCCGGCATCCATTGGATACCCACCAAGAGCTTCTCGTTCGGTCACTTTCATTTTCAGCGAAGCGTGTTGCGGAACCTATTCCGCCTCGATATCCGCCATTGCATCTTTCTCGGCAATCCGCGGTTCATCTCCTACTGGTTTCTGGTGCCCCTCGTGAGGCTCGCGGGCAGGAAGGTGTACTTCTGGAGCCACGGCTGGATTATGCGCGACGACCCGCGGGTTCGAGGAGCCGTGAAGCGGGTCTTTTTCCGCATGGCGGATGCACTGCTGCTCTATGGCAGGCGCTCGAAGGAAATCGGCATTGCACTCGGTTTTCCCGCCAGGAGGCTCTACGTGATCGGCAATTCGCTCGACTATGCTGCGCAAAAGCAGATCTACGCCGGCCTCGAGGGCCGGTCGCAGGAGATGCTGCGCAAAGAGCTGCAGCTCCCGCCCGAGTGCAAAGTGATCATCTGCACCGCCCGGGTCACTCGCAAGTGTCGCTTCGATCTTCTCCTTGAAGCCGCCGGTATCTTGCAGGCTGCCAACCATGCCGTGTTTGTGGTCCTGGTGGGGGACGGACCCGAGACTGGGGCATTGCGCGCGCTGGCGATGTCGCTGCAAGTGCCGCACAAATTTTGGGGCGCATGCTACGACGAGACGACGATCGCCAAGCTCTACAAGGCGTCCGATCTTACGGTCTCGCCGGGGAAGGTCGGTCTGACCGCCATGCACAGCATGGCCTACGGGACGCCGGTCATCACGCACGGCAACTTCGATCATCAAATGCCGGAATTCGAGTCGATCGTGCCGAACATCACTGGCGATTTTTTTTCCGAAGATTCAGCCGAAGATCTGGCTCGAGTGATGCTCAAGTGGTTTGAAGAGCACCGTGAGAAGCCCGAACGGCAATGCATCGAGCGCATCGAAGCCGCCTTCACGCCCTGGTCGCAGCGAACGGCCATCGAGACTGCGCTGCGCGGCGAGCTTCCGGCGTCATGAGCTGGTTCAGACAAGTGTTGCGGGCACTCAAGTGCCGGCTCCTCATTGCTCATTACGGTTTGCCTCACGCACACCGGACCGCCTATATCGCCTACGGTTCGCAAATCTCGCGGGATCTCGTGGCACAGGAATACACGTACGTCGGACATGGGTGCATGATCGGCGGCCGCGTGACCCTTGGCGCCTACTCCATGCTGGCTGCGCGCGTCACCTGCATGGGTGACGACCATCGATACGATAGACCGGGCGTCCCAATCATCTTTTCGGGGCGCCCCGAAATGAGGAGCACCGTCATTGGCAGGGACGTATGGGTAGGTACGGGATCCATTCTACTGTCCGGAGTCGAAATCGGCGATGGCGCGATCATCGCCGCTGGAACGGTGGTTTCGAGGAGTGTGGCCGCGTGCGAGATCCACGGAGGCGTTCCCAACCGCAAGATCCGCGATAGATTCGACAATCCCGAGGACGCCCGGCGACATCTAGAGTTCTTGCGGGGGACGCCGACCCTCGGGCAATTCGCGGAGAAGCGATACTGAGGTCCGCCGGAACGGCGTGGGAACACGACGTACGTCGACTCGCCACAAGACGCGGCAGCTCTGGCGTGAACTGTGGATTGCAATGGAATATCGTCAGTGGTTGCCTGCGCAGGCGTCTCGTAAGCGATGCGCCTCACAATGTCCGCCTCAAGACTTGGATTGCAAGATTCTTGCCCAGTCGCTTTATCAGGCCGCTCCGATCTTCTGTGCCGCTGGTACCGGAAATACCACAAACTGTCGGGTAGACAGGGAGCATCCACGCTCTTCGTTCCATATCCATGAGCGAACCGTAAAAAACGTTTTCCAGATAAATTCCACGCGGGTCGTCGCAGTGTGTGTGACACTCCAACAGCTTGCTCTCGTAGAATGATCGTTGAACGATATAAAATCGCGTATCAACCGCAAGCACTCTCAGGAACCCAAAGTAGCTGAAGCCAGCCATCCCGTTGTATGCCTTGGCGCAGGCAGCAAAATTCTCGACCCATAGCTTGCCCGTGCATTTCGCGAAGGAGTCGGCGCTCTTGAGTTTTGAACTATGCGCCAGCGCATACTTTATGATCTCGCCCTCGCCGAACCCCTTGCCCTTCGCCCGCACGTGATGCTGATCGTTTAGGAACGTGACGATCTCGAGTCTTTCTTGGTCGATGCCGCGTACAGTGCGTAATTCGGCCGTGAGGTCGAAATCCGAGCCGTCGCACAAGACAAAATGGTTACGCGGGCAGATTGACATCCACGCAACGAGCGCCTGGATGGTGGCCGCCAAACGCGCTTGGATATCGGACATGCCGGTAAGCGGGGCAGTTGGCCTGACGGCGGAGGTGAGCAGAATCGGAATCGCTTCCGCTCGAGGTTGGCCCACCATGTTCTGCTTCGACATTCTGTAAGGTGTTCGGGGCATGGAAGGGGCTGCAAAGCGCCTACGCTTGGGCAATCGATCGCGGCTTGCAATCATGCGCTCACGGGATGCCGACAACCTTGTCGAGGCGCGAGGCCATGCAGCCCTCGACGACCATCCGTGCGGTCACGCGCGCCTTGCCGACCCAATAGCGCAGGCGCAGGCCGGCCACGGAGCGGCCGCTGATCTTGAGTCTCAACTGCTCTGTCTCGGTGCTGCACACGTCCTGCAGACGCGCCGTCTTGGCGGCTGCGTGATGACGAAAGCAGCCGACGTATTCGCGCACGTGGCGCACGGCGCCCTTGTCAGAGAGCCGTAAGATCAAGTCATAATCCATGCAAAAGGTCAGTTCGCGGTCGAATCCCCCGGTGGCGCGGCACAACTCGGTACTGAAGAGCGCGGCGCAGTTTTGCACCGTCAGGTAGCTATACAGGCAATCCCAGTAGTTGAAGGACGGCTGCCGTCGCCGCTTGAGCAGCCGGCCCGTGGCATCGATCACCTGATAGTCGCCGTACACAATCGCCGGCTTCGGCGGGCGCGTCGTCGCCTCGGCCAGGGCGCGCAGCTTTCCAGGGACCAGGCAGTCGTCCGCATTCAGCCAGGCAAAGTAGGGAGTGTCCACGAGCGCGAGGGCCTTGTTGAGCGCATCCGACTGGCCGCCATCGCGCTCGCTGCGGAACACGAGCTTGGCGTTCGCGCGGGCGAATTGCTCGAGGATGGCGGCCGAGCCGTCGTCGCTGCCGCCATCCATGACGATGTGCCGGCCAACGCAATCGCCCTGCGCCGCTACGCTTTCCAGGCACGTGCTCAGGAATGGTCCTGCGTTGAAGCAGGGGGTAATCACGCAAATGGGTTCGTTCATGGCTCTCTCATGACTCGCCGTTTGATCGGGCGGCAAGGGTTTCCGGCGCACACCATGTCGGGCGGCAAGTCGCGAGTGACCACCGATCGGGCGCCCACCACCGATCGATCCCCCACGCGCACGCCGGGTCCGACGTAGGCCTCGGTGCAGACCCACACGGCATCGCCGATCGTGACGGGCGGCCGCAGCAGCGGCATGTGCGGATCGAGGTAGTCATGACTGCCGGCGCAAAGATGCGCCCGCTGCGACAGGACCGCATGCTCCCCGACGGTGATGGTTCCGAGCGCATAGAGCCGCACGCCGGGGCCAATCACGCAATAGTCTGCGAGCCGGAGGTTCCACGGGCATTCGATGTGCGCGCTTGGGTAGATCAGTACGCCGCTGCCGACGCGGGCACCGAATAACCGCAGAGCCGCCCGATGCCACGCATTGAAATACCGAGGCACCCATCGATAGAAAGTCCAATAGAACACCCGCCACACCGCCCGCCCGATGCGCTCCGACAGCCGGTAGGGGTGCGGCTGTCCGCGGCCATCCTGCGAGGCGACTGACTGCTTGACCGGCATCACGTGGGCACGGTCGGTCGTCCGCGCAACACCCGCCGGGCGGAATGCGCGAGCAGCTCGAAGTCATCGCGGGCGCCGAGGCGCAGGCCGCCCGCGCCGAGCGCAGCGAAGCCGAGGGCGCCGACCAGCATTTCGAATCGCGGCGTCACCGCGGCGGCGATGAACATGGAGGCCGCGGCCGCGGCAAGGAGCACGAGCCACGGCCGCAAGATTGCGGTGATGGCCTCCGACGACCGGATCTCGATGCGCGGAAATGCGACGCACGCATTCACGGCCGCTCCGATCGCCGCGCCAATGGCGAAGCCGACGGCGGCGCCCAGCGCCGACCCGCAGGTGTAGGCGCCAATCGCCGTGCCGCCGACCGACAAGACCGCGCTCGCCAGGGTGGCGAGCCCCCATGCGCGAAAACGGCCGGTCGCCATTTGCAAGGCGCGCAGAACCGCCAAGCCGGCGAGTCCCGGCCATATGGCCGAGAGCACGTAGACCGACGAAGTGGCGGCGGCCCACTTGCCGTGCCACAGCGCGTGCTCCAGCGGCGCGTAGATGACGGCGATCGACAGACTCGCTGCGGCTCCGGCGATCACCACCACGCCGAGCGCGCGCGGCACCGCGGTTCGCATCCTGGCCAGGTCCCCCGCCATGCGCGCAAAGCTTGGAGTCAGCACCTGACTCACGTTGTCGGCCAGCAAAACGCCGAGCTGAACGACGACCTGATAGGCGAAGAAATACGTGCCCACCAGCTCGCTTGGCAGGAATTTACCTATGACAAAGTAGGCGCCGGTGTTGCCGAACCCGATGCCGAACGTTCCGAGCAGCACCCATTTGCCCGCGGCGAACAGCTCCGGCCAGAGCTTCAGCCTGGGCGACTGGCGCCACACGGGATATTGCGTTGCGATCAATAGCAGCGAAGTGTCGGTCAGGCTCGTGACGAGGAGCGGCATAATCAAGCTCGACGCTCCGAATCCCTGCCAGGCAAACAGCAGCATCAGGACGTTGCGGACGGTGGCCGAGACCACCTGGATGATCCCTAGTTCGCGAAACCTGAGACTGACTGCGAGCCGCACGGCGAGCACGCATGGCAGCACCGTCATCGGAATGGTCAGGGCAAACAGCAGAATCACGCGGGCAAGCTCGGGAATCTGATAGAACCGCGCGGCGGGCACGGCGGCCGCCGCAATGAGCAGCGCTGTCCCCGTGTTGATGGTCAGCATCATCCAGAAGACCGGCCCGGCGTAGGCATCGAAGCGATCGCGCTTCTGTTCGAGGACGAACTGCAGGCCGCCGTCGCGCAGTGCGGACAGGAACACCGACAGTGAAATGGCGATGGCGTAGACCCCGTAGTCCCGCTTCGTGAGAAACCAGGCGAGCGCGAGCTGACACGCGAATCCAAGCGCCTTTGCGGAGCCGGTGGCGCCGACCAGCCAAATCGAGCCCCTGAGCGCTTTGTCGCCGATGTCGGCATCGAGCGTTTCTTGCGCACGCGCCGGTCCCGCGCCGCGCGCGAACGTGCACAGGGATCTAAGATTGGCGAAGGGCCGCATCTGCTACCCGGCTGCCATCTGGCGGCACCAGTTTTCGAGGCCGAGCGACAGGCTTGCCAGGGGCCGCGGTCCCGAGAGATGCGGATACAAATCTTGTCGCAGGTGCCTGGCCACCTCCGGGCGCAGGATTTGATGCTGCACGAGGTAGCCGTCGATGAGTTCGTCGCCGTGAGACCGGGCCAACGCGTTCGCCCACTGACGCCAAGGGGGGGAGAATCCGCGCTTGCGGCGATTCGTGACGAAGTCCGGGAGCAGGTCGGTCACCGCCTCGCGAAACCACTGCTTCGGGGCGGCGTCAGCCGCCACCGGGTAGCTCTTGTGCAGGCCGATCACCGTCTCGACCAGGCGGTAATCGACCAGCGGCAGCCGCGCCTCGATAGACGAGGCCATTGCGAGCCGGTCGCTCTGAGCGATGCCGTTCTCCATGAGATATGTCTCACAGATCAGGCGGATCAAGGTGACCTCGAGTGTTGGTTCGCCCGGCCGCGCCACGAACCCTTGAGTCAAATCGGGGTTTCCGACCGCCTCGCCAAAGGTGTTGGTGAAGAACGGCGAATGAAGCGCGCGGCTCACGCGGGCGAATACGGGTTCGCTCTCGTAGAAGACCGCCCGACCGGGTGGCGCCCATCGGTCACGCTGGAATTGTCGCCATTCGGTCAGGAAACCGGCTCCCGACAGGGCCCATTGCAGTCCTAGCGTGATCGAGAGCGGGGGACGTGAAGGGCGCAGGTAGCCCGCGAGCCCGCGCAATCCCGTGGCTGCCGCGGCGCGCCGCCGGGTCGCACGCAATGCTTCCCGCACCCATCGATATCCCCAAAACAGCTCGTCGCCGCCCTGTCCGAACAGCAGCACCGGGACATCATGACGGCGCGCCAGAGCCGCGACCGCCGCGATGCCGATTCCGGCCCCGTCTGCGATCGGGTCGTCTCGATGCAGGTTGACCGAGGAGTATTGCTCCACCACGTCGTCGGTCGTGAGCTCGACCGTATGATGCGGAATTCCGAGGTAGTCGGCGAAAGCCTTGGCTTGGTCGCGCTCATCCTGCCACGGGTTGCCGGCGTATCCGACGGTGAACGCATGCACGTCGCGCGAGCGCGCGGAGGATGCGAGCGCGGCCACCGCGCTCGCATCCAACCCGCCGGACAGCGCGACACCGATCGGTACATCGGCGCGCGTGATCAGCTGCGCCCCCTCCTCGAGCTGCGCCCGGATGAGCGAGGCGGGATCTCCCACCAGCGCCGGCGCGTCCTCCATACGCCAGTAGCACCGCTGCGTCGCGGACCATGGATGGAGCTCGATGCTGAGCGCATGGCCGGCCGGGAGCTTGCGTACGCCCACAATTATGCAATTCGGCTCGGGCACGTAACTATAGTGGTAGTAGAGGTTGACGGCGCGCGGATCCAGCTTGAAGGGAACAATCCCTCCTTGGACGAGCGCTCTCAGCTCCGAGGCGAAGAACACGCTGTCGGGCGTCTCGACCAGATAGAGCGGCTTCTCTCCCATGCGGTCCCTACCAAGCACCAGCCGGCGCGCCCGCTCGTCCCAAAGGGCAAAAGCGAACATCCCGCGCAGGCGTTCCACGAAGGACGCTCCATACTCCTCATAGGCATGTAGGATCGTTTCGCAGTCGCTCCTCGAGGCGAACGTGTGCCCGCGCAGCTCGAGTTCGCGTCGCAATTCGATGTAGTTGTAAACCTCGCCGTTGGCGACCAGCGCCACGCTCCGATCTTCGTTGTAGAGCGGCTGCCAGCCGGTGTTGAGGTCGATTATGCTGAGGCGGCGCATCGCCAGCTTGACGTGCGCATTCGAATAGCTGCCTTCCCCGTCCGGCCCTCGATGAGCCAGCAATGCGTTGACCCTATCGACTTGATCGATCTGCCCGGGGGCCAGCACGGCCCGCGAGATCAGTCCGGCGATACCACACATAGTCTCTAATGAATCCAGTAGCTTACAAGCTGATCGAGGCAAACTCGACAGCCTACAGTGCAAATATGTCCGTTCGGGGTCAGCGATGAGCCGGCCGATCCGCAGGCGCCAATGTTGCGGGTGTCACCTCGCTGCAACACACAGCGATTATCTAGGGGGGTGAATTATACCCGCAAGCCCAAGGCCGACCCATGTCCGTTCCCTCGCTCGATCCTCGCTTGCCCCCGGCTGCGGTATGGCGCTCTTCCTGGGCTCTGATCGGCGCCGCCCTGGTGGTGGGCGCGCTCAGCGTTTGGCTGTTCTGGGACGGCCTCGCGCAAATGTGGCTATGGTGGACGAATTCCCCGGAAGACAGCTACGAGATGCTGATCGTCCCGGTGTCCTCGTTCCTGATCTGGCAGCAGAAGGATCGGCTCGAGCGCGTCGCATTCACAGGGAGTTGGTGGGGCGTTGTGTTCATTCTCCTCGGCGGCCTCGCGCTGGTGGTCGGCCAACTCGGGACGGTGTTCACCATCGTGCAGTACGCGTACGTCATCACGCTGTGCGGTCTGGTGCTGTCGTTTCTCGGCTGGAACGCCTTCCGCCTGATCGCGATTCCCATGCTGATGCTGCTGTTTGCCATTCCGTTGCCGCAGTTCTTTCTCGCCACCTTGTCGCTCAAGCTGCAGCTGCTCTCCTCGCAATTCGGCGTCGCGGTCATGCGGCTGTTCGACGTCACGGTGTTTCTGGAGGGCAACGTGATCGACCTCGGGGGGTACAAGCTGCAGGTGGCCGAGGCTTGCAGCGGTCTGCGCTACCTGTTCCCGCTCATGACGATGGGCTTCCTCATGGCCTACTTCTACAGGGGTGCATTATGGAAGCGTCTCGTCCTGTTCGCTTCGAGCGTGCCCATCACGGTGCTCATGAACAGTCTGCGCGTGGGCATTATCGGCATCACTGTGGAACGGTGGGGAATCTCGATGGCGGAAGGCTTTTTGCACGAATTTCAGGGTTGGGTGATTTTCATGATCTCGGTCGCGCTGATGTTCGTGGAGGTCGCTGTGCTCAACTCCATTGGGCGAGAATCGGGAACCTGGCGCCAGCTCTTTAGCGTCGAATTCCCGGCTCCTACGCCGGCCGGTGCCGCGATCAGGCACCGCGGCATTCCGACGAGCTTCTGGGGTGCCGCAGCCTTGCTCCTCGGCTTCATCACGATCACGTTCGTGTTGCCGCGTCCGACCGAGGTGCTCCCCGTACGGACCGAGTTTATTCGGTTTCCCATGCAAATCGGCAATTGGCGCGGAGTTTCGCAAGCCCTCGAGGGGGTGTATCTCGACGAATTGAAGCTGCAGGACTACGTGCTCGCCAACTACACCAGCGCCGGCGCTGGCTCGGTCAATCTGTACGTCGCCTATTACGATTCACAGCGCAAAGGCGAGGCCGTGCATTCGCCGCGCTCATGCCTGCCGGGCGGCGGTTGGCAAATCAAGGACTTCGGGCAGCACCGGCTCGCCGGCGTTTCCATCGACGGCGTACCGCTGACCGTAAATCGAGCCTTGATCCAGATGGGCGACGATCGGCAGCTCGTCTACTACTGGTTCCAGCAGCGGGGCCGCGTGATCGACAACGAATTCGCCGTCAAGTGGTACCTGTTCTGGGATGCGTTCACGCGCCACCGCACCGACGGCGCAATGGTGCGGCTTATGACGCGACTGCCGCCGTCCACATCGGAAATTGAGGGAGATCGACGCTTGACCGAGCTGACCGCCCAGGTCGCTCCGATCCTTTCGCGCTTCGTTCCGGATTGACGCCGTGCAATACTTCATGCCGTTCATCGACCGGCTGGGCGCCGGCATGGCACGGACCGTAGCGCCCGCATGATCTACATCATGCCGTTTTTGCTGGCGATGATCGTGACCATGGCGTGGGTCCCTGTCTTTCAGCGCTACGCGACGAAATGGAGAATCGTCGACCGGCCGGGCGTTCGCAAGGTTCATGCGATGGCGATACCGCGCGTCGGCGGAATCGCCATGATCATCGGCGTGCTGGTGGCCGCCGTCGTCGTCATCCCGCTCGCGCCCAGCGACCGTTATTTCCTGCTCGCCGTGGCGGTCCTGGCGGCGTTCGGCGCGGCGGACGACCGCTTCGATCTGGACTACCGGGTCAAGCTGGCAGGCCAGCTGATCGCGGTGTTGATCGTCGCGGTGGGCGGCGACACCCAGATCCGTTCGATCACGCTCGACGAACGTTTGATGCTTCCCGAATGGATCTCGATGCCGCTCACCGTGTTGTTCCTGGTGGGCATCACCAATGCCATCAACCTGGCCGACGGGCTGGATGGCCTGGCGGGCGGGACGACGTTTCTCTGCCTGGGGGCGCTCGCGATGCTCGCGCACAGCAGCGGCCAGATCGTGGGCGCGGCGCTGGCGCTCGCCTTCGCCGGCGCCATCCTCGGGTTTTTGCGGTTCAATACCTTTCCCGCCAGCATTTTCATGGGCGATGCCGGCAGCCAGCTCCTGGGGTTCGCGGTCGGGGTTCTCAGCCTGCGCGCGACGCAAACCGGCACCACGGCGATCAGCGCCGCCACGCCGATATTGCTGCTGGCTCTGCCGATTCTCGACACGCTGAGCGTGATGGTGCAACGGGTCAGCGAGGGACGCTCGCCCTTCAGTGCCGACAAGAATCACATTCACCATAAGCTGTTGGCGCTCGGCTTCGACCACCACGAAGCGGTCATGGTCATCTATACCATTCAGGCGGATCTGTTCCTGCTGGCGTACTGGCTGCGCTATGAATCCGACCTGACCATTCTGGGCGTCGTGAGCATCTTCTTCATCGCCTCGATCTTGATCCTGGAAATCGCCGCGCGACGAGGCTGGCGCTGGCGGGTGGCGCACGCATCGAGGCAGGAATCGCCGTTGACCGTCTTCGTGTCCAAGCTTCTCGAGCCGCAGCGTCTGCCGCGATGGTCGTATCTTGCCGTCGCGATCTCCGTGGGCGTCTATGCGCTCCTGATCCTGGCGCAGAGCGCCCAATTGAGCGAGGACGTGCAAGTTCTGCTGGTGGGACTGCTGGCCGTCACCGGCACTCTGCTGGTCGTATTGCGGGTGAAGCCGCTCAATATCATCGAGAAGGGCGCGCTCTACATAACGGCGGCAGTGCTCGTGTATCTCGATAGCGCCATTCTTCCCGAACAGCCGATGCTGGCCGGCCTCAAATGGGCCGCCATTGGCGTCGCGGCGGCCGGTACGGTGCTCAGGCTCCGGCTCTCGGCCGACCGCCGTTTCGTGCTCACGCCCTTGGACCTGATCGTGCTGTTCGTCGCGCTCGTGATTCCGAGCCTTCCCGGAACCATTGCCTTGCCGCATGGCGGCGCCGTCGGAATCGCCAAACTGGTCATCCTCTTCTACGCCATTGAAGTGCTGGTCAGCCGAGTGGAGCTCGGTGCGATCTGGCTCCGAGTCGCGGTCGCCGGGGTTCTGGCCGGGCTCGTACTGCATCCCTTGGTGAGTTGACGCGCCCCTGGGTCCCGCCGGAATCCTACGCTGGCCCTCAGTCACGGGACCGTCATCTAGCCTGCCTACACTTTGTTGTCTTATTGCCTCCCCGAGATCCTCGCCATGCCAAGACCCGCTGCCCGTCCTATCGCGGCCTTCATCATCGCACTGTCGGCGGTGACGTTGTGCGCCTGCGGCGGCGCGCAAGCGAGGAAGGCCAAACACCTCGAGAAGGGCCAAACCTACCTCAACGCGGGCAATTACGAAAAGGCCCGTGTCGAATTTCAAAATGCGCTGCAGATCGCTCCGGTCGATCCGGAGGCACGGTTCGAGAACGGCGTAGTGGATGAGAAGCTGGGCAAGAACCGCGAAGCCGCCCAGTTCTACCAGGGTACGATCGACGTGAGCCCCGATCATCTCGGCGCCAGGTCCCGGCTCGCCCGCCTGTACTTGTTCGCCGGCGCGTCGGACAAGGCGCTCGATTTGATCAAGCCGGCGCTCGAGAAGAACCCCGACAATTCGGAGCTGCTGACCATTCGGGCGGCGGCACGGGTGCAGCAGAAAGACATCGACGGCGGGCGCGCCGATGCCGAGCGCGCAGTGTCGCTGGATCCGTCGAACGAGGACGCGGTGTCGGCCCTTTCCGGCATCTATGTGTCCGACAAGTCCCTCGACAAGGCCCGGGCCCTCCTGGAGGATTCGATCAAAAGGGTGCCTGCGACGGCAAATCTGCGCCTCTTGCTGGCTCAGGTGTATTCCGAAGACAATCGCATGGCCGATGCGGAACGCCTGCTGATGGAGCTCGTGCAGCTCCAGCCGGCCGAGAAAGCCCATCGAATTCGACTCGCGCAGTTCTACGCGCGCCACAAGCAGCTCGATGAGGCCGAGCGCGTGATGCGCGAGGGAGTCAAGGTAATCCCCGATGATCGTGACATGAAGCTGTCGCTGGTGGACTTCCTGGCCGCCGAGCGCAGTCCTGAGGCCGCCGAGAAGGAACTGCAAGGCATGATCGCCGCGGATCAGAAGGACGTCGAACTGAAGTTCGCGCTGGCGAAATTCTACGTCGCGGGCCGGCAGCCGGAGCGCGCGGAAAAAATCTATCGCGAAGTCATTGATTCCGAGAAGCTGGATGCCGCCGGCCTTGCGGCGCGCGATCGGCTGGCCGGCTTGCGCGCCCAACGAAACGACGTGAAGGGTACGCGAGAGCTCATCGATGAGGTGCTTGCCAAGAGCCCACGCGACAATGATGCGCTGATCCTGCGCGGCGACATTGAGCTGTCGGAAAAGGATCCCAAATCGGCGATTGCGGATCTGCGTGCCGTGCTGCGGGATCAACCGAACTCCGTCGCAGTACTGCGCACCCTGGCCCGGGCGCATCTGGCGAATGGCGAGCCCGAGATTGCCGAGGAAACGATGCGCCGCGCGCTGGATGATGCGCCCAAGGATGCCGGCGTGCGACTGGATCTTGCGCAGCTGCTGGCTCAGCTTGGCAAGACGGAACAGGCGAAGCCCATCCTCGACGAACTGATCAAGGACCAGCCGGCCAACCTGCAGGCGCTCGATTTGATGTTTCGCGTCAGCATGGCGATGAAGAACGTCGATGCCGCGAAGACTGCGGCGGAGTCGATCGTCGCGGCTCAACCGAATGGTCCAGTGGGCTACCTGTACGAAGGCATCTTGGCGGAACAGGCGAATCACGTCGATGAGGCGTTGCGCCTGTACGGCCGCTCGGCCGATCTTCAACCCGAGGCGCAGGAACCGCTGCAGGCGCAGGTGCAACTGTATGTGAAGTCCAAGCGGATCCCAGAGGCGTTGAAGCGCCTGGACCAAGTGATCGCGCAGTCCCCCACGGTTGCGCTGGCGCCCAATATGAAGGGCGACGTGCTCCTGGGGCAGAAAAACCTGGACGGTGCGCAAGCCGCGTTCAAACTTGCGATCGAACGCGCTCCGAAATGGTTTCAACCCTACCGAGGGCTTGCGGCTGCGCAAATTTCCGCGAATGACGCCGACGGCGCGCTGACCACGTTGCGTACGGCCGACGCCAAGGTGGACCAGCGCGACCAGGTGGGCATCGAAATTGCGTCGCTGCTCGAGAGACTGGGCAAAATGGACCAGGCGATCCACGAATATGAGGATCTGGCGACGCGCTACCCGGAATCCGACGTGGTGGCGAACAATCTCGCGATGGTGCTCGTGACCTATGGCAAGGATGCAGCGAGTCTCGATCGCGCCAAGGCGTTGTCCGCCCGGTTCGCGAATTCGTCCAATCCGCTCTTTCTCGACACCTATGGGTGGGTCTTGTTCAAGCACGGCGAGGCGGCGGCGTCGGTGCCGGTTCTGCAGCGCGTCGCGACCAAGGCGCCCGATGCCGCGGTGGTCCTGTACCACTTGGGGATGGCGCAATCGCAGTCGGGGAGCACGGCGGAGGCGCTCGGCAATCTCACCCGGGCGGTCAATTCAGGCACCAAGTTCTCCGGCCTCGAAGAGGCCAAGGCGACGCTCGATAAACTCGCGAAGCTTTCATCCGATGCGGCCCGGACCTCTTGAGGACCGCCCCTGAGGATCGCCCCTGAGGATCGCCCCTGAGGATCACCCCTGAGGATCACCAAGGGTAACCGAATCGTCATGGCGGCCGGTTACGCTGCCACCACAAATCGCTGACAAATTGCTGGAGATGTCGATGATTCACCTGCCCGGGAAGGGACTCGCCGCGTGCCTCATGTGTTGCGCCCTGGCCAACGCGGGATTCGCGCAGGAAACGACCAATGTTTTGCCGGCGGAGACTCAGCTGGTGGCAACCAGCACCGCCGCGCCGCCCGTCCAGCAGTCTTTTACCATAGCGACGCCGGAAGATTTGGTGGTCACGTTGACCGATTTGCAGTTGCCGGCCGCGCTGCAAGCCGCCGGCGTCGTCATCACCCAGGCGGGCGCCATCGCCGGCAGCGCGCAGCTCGCCTCCCCGGCCACCACGGCCACGGTGTCGCTCCCGTCGGCGAGCGGCAACTACACGATGTATGTTTTCGGCGTCCCGAGCTCGACGCTCAATGTCGGCACGTTCACGGCGTGCGTGGCGCCGAAGGCCAGCCCCTCGAACTGCATCCAGGACGCCTCGCTGTCCGGGAACATCACGGTGCAGACATCGCCGCAGAGTCCGACCGTATCGACCATCGACACCACCCTCAACGTCATCACGCAGGGCGCCTACACGTTCAATTTCTCCGATCTGCAGTTTCCCGTGGCGCTTGCGACCCAACCGAGCTTCGCGCTGTTTCAGGGGGCGACGACCGTTCAAGCGGGCATCACGTCGGGCAGCGTCATCACCCTGAACCCGGGTACCTACACGCTGCTCGGCATCGCGCAGGCGGATCCGACCGTCAAGGCGGGTCTGTACAGTCTGTCGATCACCGACCCGACCGGCGCCTCATTTCTCAATGTGGCCGAGCCCGTAGGACAGATATCGCCGGCGGCGGCGTTCAACAATCCCGGCCAGGATTCGCTGACCCTCACCGTCACCGATTACGCGTTTCCGGCGGCCCTCGCCAGTGCGAGTGCGATGGTGACCCTGGGAGGCACCGTGGTCGGCACGGCCAGCGCGGCGGGAGGCGCCGTGAACCTCACGGCGCCCTTCGGCACCTTGAACATTTGGAGCTATGGAAGTCCGGGCTCCTCGGCGGGAACCTTCAGCGTCGACCTGTCCGGGGGGGTCACCGACCTCTACACGACGGCGCAAGGCGTGGGTCCCTCCGGGACTACCTACGCCTATGCCTATGTCGTGCCGATCGCCGCGGCGGGCGCCTACCAGGCCACCGCCGGCGATCTGCAATTCCCCGCCCAGCTTGCCGGGCTTGGCTTCGCGGTGGCGCAGGGCGGCAAGATCCTGCAGCAGTCCGCCACGGCGACGACGCTCAAATTCAACGCGGCGGCCGGGAATCTGGTGCTTCTGGCGGACGCGCAAGCGCCCACGAGCGGCGGGGCGACCACCTACGGATTGTTCGACGTCAACGTCCAAGCGACCACCGGTTCCAACGGATTGGTATTTGACAAGACCCAGGACGTCAACAGCGCCACCGGGAGCCTGTTCAACTCGCAGCCGTTGGTCCTCAACCAGAATGCCAGCTTCGATGCCACATTGACCGATCTCAAGTTCCCGCAGAGCTTCGCGAGCTTGGGGTTGGTCGTCTCGCAGGGCGCGAACGTTCTCGGCAAGATCTTCGGCGGTGGAACCTTCTCGTTCAATGGCACGCCCGGCACCTATCAACTGACCTTCGTTGCGACGCCGGGCA
Source organism: uncultured Gammaproteobacteria bacterium (assembly GCA_963707765.1). GTDB lineage: Bacteria > Pseudomonadota > Gammaproteobacteria > Steroidobacterales > Steroidobacteraceae > Bog-1198. Next base: position 1,990,666 of record CAVPQZ010000004.1, read on the forward strand.
CGCCGACGGCCACCGCCACCGATCCCAACCCGATTGCGCTCCCGTTCGGCCTATACGCCACCTCCGTGGTCTACTCGCCCCCCACGGTGACCCTGACGTCCAACGTCTCGAGCGCCGCGACCGGGGCCACCATCGACCTCACCTGGACCTCGACGAATGCCAACAGCTGCACGGCGACCGGCGGCAACTTCACGGGGACTCAGCAAACGAGCGGCACCAACGTGCCCATCGTTCTGGCGGCGACCACCACATACACCCTGACCTGCACGGGCACGGGCGGAACCGTCAGTCAATCGGTCATGGTCACCGCGACCCAAACGAGTTCCGGGGGTGGCAGCCACGGCGGCGGATCGATCGGCTTGACGTGGCTTGCCATGGGCGGGGCGCTGCTCGCGGCCCGAATGCGCCGCCGGCGAAACGAGCCGCTACTAGGATGAACGATCGGCTCCACGGGAATAGTGGGGTCTGACCCGGGCAAGCATGGAGGGAAGGCGCGTTGTGCGCTGCTCGGTCCCTGCAATTCGGTACGCTTGGGGCGCATGAAGTGTTGCTACCATCCGGGCTATCACGTGCCCTTGCCGGCGACTCATGCCTTTCCCAAGGCAAAGTCCCTGTTGCTGCGCAACCGGCTGCTGGCGGAGGGAGTGCTCACGCCGGAGGACCTCTTGCAGCCGGAACCCCTCGACCGGGAAACGATCGAGTTGATCCACGCACCGGACTACGTCGACAAGCTGGAATCGGGACGGCTCTCCGCAGCCGAACAACGACGTCTGGGGTTGACGTGGTCGGCTGAGCTGTGGAATCGCTCGCGCCTGGCGGCGGGCGGCACCTTGCGCACGGCGCACGCCGCTGCCGACACCGGCCTGGCCGGGAACCTCGCCGGAGGCTCGCACCACGCCTTCGCCGATCACGGCGAGGGATTCTGCCTGCTGAACGATGTGGCCATAGCGGTCGCGAGGCTCCGCGCCGAGCGGCTGCTCGCGCGCGCGCTCATCATCGACCTTGATGTGCACCAGGGCAACGGAACGGCAGCCATATTCTGCGGCGTCGATGAGGTGTTCACGTTCTCGATGCATGGCCGGAACAACTATCCGGGCGAGAAGATGCGTTCGAGCATGGACGTCGCGCTCGAGGACGGTACGGGTGACCGGGATTACCTCGTCGCATTGGAGCGGCATCTGCCGAGGGCCATGGACGCAGCCCGCCCGGATCTTGCGTTTTATCTGGCCGGTGTCGACGTGGCGGCGGGCGATCGCTTCGGCAAGCTGGCCCTGAGCGACGAGGGAATTCGCGCGCGCGACCGCCACGTCATCGAGACGGTGCGCGGACGTGGTGTTCCGCTCGCCGTGGTGCTGAGCGGCGGATATGCGCCGACGGCCGAGCGCACCGCGGAGCTGCACTGCCATGTCTTTCGAGAAGCAGTCGCCTACGAGCGCCGGAACCGGCGGGCGGATGGCCGATATTAGCCGATGAGAATCCGCTGAATCAGTGACCGCAATCCCTCGCTCGGCCGCCGCGGCAACAGCTGGCGGCGGATGGCAAAATCGGCGGCGCCCATGAGACCGATGAGGCCGAAGGTGGCGAAGTTCACGAAGAACGACCAGACGCGCAGCGGTGCGCACAGAAACACCACCAGGATGGCCGCCGCGAGGGAGAAATAAAACGCCGTCCATGCGAGCGTGGCGCGGCGCGTGTACGTCGCCTCGAGCGGTGTCAGCGAACCGTGTAATTCGGCTGCCAGGCGGGTGCACAGAGGCACCCGGCCTGCGAGCAGGGTGCGCGCAAAGGTCCAGCCTACGAGTACATAGGCGCCGCATTGCTGCACGAGGTCGGCCCACTCGAACTTCTGCTTGAACACCTCCCAGTAGCGGGCAATGAGCACGCCGGCCGCCACGGTGACGGCGATGGCGATCAGCGGCCGGGTCCAGCGCCAGAGCAGTACCGCGCCGATGAGAGCGATGGGTCCGATGGAGAGCGCCGCGCCCAGCCCCCGCTTCCCGGGGGTGGAATCACTGTAGTGAGATAGCAGGGCGTACCCCACGATGAGGACCGCGATCAACGCCAGCAGCAGGGGGTGCACATGCGGCCGTCCGCCGGCGGGCGCGCCCTGCGATGATTCAATCGGCTCCTGATGCGGCGTCCGATGGGACGCCAGCGGCAATTCCGGGCTGCTCATGGCTGAATTTATAGTTGGAGGTGATGAATTATGCCATCAGAATCCCGCCATCGTCGTCCGCGAGCGCCGCCTAGGGGTAGCGACTGCGCTGATCCTGGCGCCGGTCTTGGGATTGCGCATGATCCCCCAGGCCTCCATCATCTTGGAAGCCAATGGCGGGTAGGGATTGGATCAGGGGGGGAGCAGTGTGCTACCACCACGGGCCAAACCTGCCTCAGGAAACCCACTTATACGTTGAGCGCTTCGGCGACCGGGAACCGGTCGCCGCCTAGGCTGCGGGGTTGGTCAAATCTAAGCGGCGGCGGTCATCAGGCCCTTGAGCTTTGCGATTGCATTGCTCTCCACCTGACGCACCCGTTCCGCCGAGATGCCGTATTCGTCGGCCAACTCGTGCAGCGTCGCCTTGTCGTCGGTCATCCAGCGCCGCCGCAAAATATTGCGGCTGCGTTCGTCGAGCCTGTTCATCGCGAGGGTGAGCCGATCGCTGGAATCTTCATCCCACTCTTCGCGCTCCACTTCCACGGCCGGATCGGCATTGCTGGCGGGCAGATACATGGCCGGTGAATAAGTCGTATCCTCGTCGTTTTCCGGCGTCGGATCGAAGGACATGTCGCGCGCGGAAAGGCGCTGCTCCATCTCCCGTACATCGCTCACCTCGACCCCGAGGTCGCGCGCCACCGCCTTGGTTTCTTCGTCCGACAGCCAGGCGAGATTTTTCTTCATCTTGCGCAGGTTGAAGAAGAGCTTACGCTGCGATTTAGTGGTGGCGACCTTCACGAGGCGCCAGTTGCGCAGCACATACTCGTGAATCTCCGCGCGGATCCAGTGGACGGCGAACGACACCAGCCGCACGCCGACGTTCGGGTCGAAACGCTTGACGGCCTTCATGAGGCCCACATTGCCTTCTTGTACGAGATCACCCATGGGCAGACCATAGCCCAAGTAGCCGCGGGCGATATGCACGACGAAGCGCAGGTGCGACAGCACCAACTGACGCGCGGCGTCCAAGTCCGCCATCGTGCGAAACCGGGTGGCGAGAGCGACCTCGTCTTCCTTCGTCAGAACCGGGATCTGCGATACGCGATCGATGTACGCATCCAAGCTCCCGACGGGGCCGGCGAAGACCAATCCAGTCTGTTTGGCAACCAAGGCAACACTCATTAGCTTCAGGTCCTCCGCTAAATCTTCAGGGCGATGATAGCACTCCTGAGGTTTGAGTGCTAATTCCACCCGGAGTTCACAGAATAAAAAGAGCCTATTTTCATATACTTGCACCGCACTTACGTGGGCTCGATCCCGCGGATGTGTCGGCTCGCGGCCAGCCAAGAACCCGCCCAGCTCAAGCCCACGGAACCCCCCAGCACCGCCATGCCCTGACCGAAGCGCAGGCCCTGCAAATGAAACTGGCTGCCATACAGCGACGCGAGGTGATCGATCGGCCCGGACATCAATGCAACGGCCACAGCGACCAGCCCCCACGCCATCGCCCCCCCTCCCAGCCCGTACCAAACGGCGCTATAGAGGAACGGCCGGCGGGCGAAACCATCGGTGGCGCCCACCAGCTTCATGACCTCGATCTCGGTCCGTCGGTTCAAAATATCCAATCGAACGGTGTTGCCGACGACGAGGATCACCCCCACGCCCAGTAGGCCCGCGGTCAACCAAACGATGCGCCGCAATATGTCCAATAGGGCATACAACCGATTTACCCAGTCGGTGTCGATCTGGACGGTCTGCACATCGGCCAGGGCCGCGACGGCCTGCTTGAGGGTCAGGGTGCCGTCCGGAGTGCTCGCGCTCACGGCGGGTGTCACCACCAGCGTGTCCGGCAAGGGGTTCTCGGACAGCGCATCCAGGGCCGCCCCGAAGCCCGAGGCCGCGCGAAACTGCGCCAGGGCCTCCTCGGCGGTGATGATCCGGACCGCTGCCACATCGGGCCGAGCCCGGAGCTGCTTGGCCAGCGCCGGCGCGCGGGAGGACGCCGCCTTCTTGTCCAGATAGACCGATATATCGAACGCCTGGTTCCAATTTGCGGTCGCGGCATCGCTGTTCTGCAGGAACACATCGAGGAGCAGGGGCAGGGCTAGCGCTACCCCGATCACCGCCATGGTCGATAGGGCCCCGACGGGATGCTGCACGATGCGCCCCAGCGACCCCACCAGGGTCTGGGCGTGCCGCGCGAGCCAGGCGTCGAGCTTCATCGCGCCTCTCCGGCGTCGCCGGCGGGTGAGACGACGCGGCCGTCGGCCAGGAAAATGCGGCGCGCCCCAAAGCGCTCGATGAGATGCACATCGTGCGTCGCGATCACGACCGTGACGCCGACGTCGTTGAATCGCTTGAACAGCTGCATGGTCTCGAGCGCCAGATCCGGATCGAGATTGCCGGTGGGCTCATCTGCAATCAGCAGCTGAGGTTTGCCGACCACCGCCCGCGCGATGCCGACGCGCTGCTGTTCGCCGGTGGACAGCTCGAGCGGCCGGTTCTTCTCCTTCCCGAGGAGACCCACCTGATCGAGTGCCGCACGGACGCGCTTATCGACCTCCCGCTTTGGGTAGCCGGCAATGATGAGGGGCAATGCCACATTGTCGCCCACGGGCCGGTCGTGCAGCAGCTTGTGATCTTGAAAAACCATGCCGAGCTGGCGGCGGAACTGCGGAATGCCGCGCGGCTTGATGCCGGAGGTGTTCTGATTGCCCACGAACACCTGCCCGCGGGTAGGGCGCTCAATGAGCGCAATCAGCTTCAGGATGCTGCTCTTCCCGGCGCCCGAATGTCCAGTCAAGAAGGCCATCTCGCCATCCCCGATGCTGAACGACAAGCCCGACAGCGCCTCGCGGCCGTTGGCGTAGCGCTTGTAGACCTGATCGAAACGGATCATCGCGGGCGCAGTTCGGGGACGGGGGCGGCCCCGCCTGCGCCGGCCGCAGGGTCTTCGGCATCCATTTTCAGGAGGGCGGTGACGAAGTCCGACGCGTTGAACACGCCGAAATCCTCGCTCTGCTCGCCCACGCCCACGAAACGTATCGGGATATTGAGTTTCTGGGCGATCGCGAGCACGACGCCGCCCTTCGCCGTACCGTCCAGCTTGGTGATGACGATGCCGGTCACCCCTAGGCCCCTGTTGAACTCTTCAGCCTGGCTGACCGCGTTCTGGCCGATGGTCCCGTCCAAGACCAGCAGCACTTCGTGAGGTGCCGCCGGATCCAGCCGCCCGAGCACGCGTTTGACCTTCTTGAGCTCGTCCATCAAGTGCGTCTGAGTATGGAGGCGTCCCGCCGTGTCGGCGATCAATACATCGATATTGCGAGACTTGGCGGCCTGCAAGCCGTCATAGATGACCGCGGCCGGTTCCGCACCGGCCTTCTGCGCCACGATGGGCACATGATTGCGCTCCGCCCAGACTTCGAGCTGTTCACGCGCCGCGGCGCGAAACGTATCGCCGGCCGCCAGCATCACCGTGCGCCCCTCGGCCAGGAGCCGGCGCGCCAGTTTGCCGATGGTCGTGGTCTTGCCGGCTCCGTTGATGCCGACCATGAGGATCACGTAGGGCTTGATCCGCGAATCGATGGCAAGTGGCTGCTCCACGGGCTGCAATATGCCGAGCATCGAGGCGTGCAGCGCTCCGAGCAGGGCGTTCACGTCGTTCAACTCCTTGCGGGCGACGCGCCGGCGCAGGTCGTCGAGTATGCGGGCCGTTGCCTCGGCGCCCACATCGGCGGTGATCAGCCGGGTTTCCAGGTCGTCCAGGATCTGCGCGTCGATCTTGCGGCCGGGCAGCAATTCCTTGACGTCGGTGGTGAGCCACGCCGGCCCGGTGTTCAATTTGGCGCGCAGGCGCTTGAAAAAGCCGCGGACTCCCGGCTTGTCGGGTTCGCTCGTCATGGGGGCGAGATGTTAACAGAGCGACCGGAGATCTATGTCGGCTCGGGTGCACTAGGCGGCGCGCGGGTCCATGAAGGGCGGGGAAGTCCATGGTTCTTGGTATGATCTGAGCCCATAGCTGGCTTTGGAGGGTGTATGGCTCGCTTACTGGCCTGTATCTGGGCCGTTGCCGCGCTGGCGGGTTGCGCCACGCAACACCCGGGTGCCGCCGCGCAGCCGCACTGTTTCACGGAATCCGGCTGGCTCGACTCAAGCAACGGGTGCTCGGCGCGCGATGGGTTTCCGAATTGCTATCTGGTGTGTCCGTCGGAGAACTACCGGAAGCGACTGTAGGTCGGGTGAACCGGCGCGTGCAACCCGGGCGGCGGGCCGCGGACAGCGGCAATTCCGTGCGGATCATCGCCGGCGTGTGGCGCGGCCGCCGGGTACATTTTCCGGATCTACCGGGGCTTAGACCGACCCCCGACCGGGTTCGCGAGACCTTGTTCAATTGGTTGCAGCCCTCGCTCGCCGGAGCCCGCTGCCTGGACCTGTTCGCGGGCTCCGGGGCCTTAGGGGTAGAAGCCTTGTCCCGGGGCGCGCAGGCCCTGATATTCGTCGAGCAGGCTCAGGCGGCCGCCCGGTCGCTCGTCCAGGAGTTGGAGCGCCTCGGGGGCAGCGCCCGCGCCTCGGTGATCGAAATGGGCGCAGCGCGCTTTCTGCGCGCCGGGACGGGCGGCTACGGAGGCCCTTTCGATGTCGCCTTTCTGGACCCGCCCTTCCACGGGGATGCGCTGGCCGAATTCATCCCGCTGCTGGATGCCGGCGCCTGGGTCAAGGCGGGCGGCCTGGTGTACCTCGAAAGCGAGAAGTCGGCCGGCGTGCCCGGGCTGCCCGCGCACTGGGAATTGCTCAAATCGAAGTCCGCCGGCGAGGTAGGGTATCATCTGGCCCGCGTCAATGAGCGCGCGGGCGGGTGAACGAGTCAGGCGATGAACAAAAGAACGGCCGTGTACCCCGGAACCTTCGACCCGATCACCAACGGACACCACGATCTGGTGCGCCGCGCCGCCGGCATCTTCGACCGCGTGGTCGTGGCGATCGCGGCCAACCCGAACAAGGCGCCGATGTTCACCCTGGAGGAGCGCGTCGACATGGCGAGCCGGGTGCTGGCCGACGTGCGCAACGTGGAGGTCAAGGGCTACGCCGGCCTCACGGTGGATTTCGCACGGCAGAACGGCCTGGCCGTGGTGGTGCGGGGGTTGCGCGCCGTCTCCGACTTCGAATTCGAATTTCAGTTGGCTAATATGAGCCGGCATCTGGAGCCGGGCATCGAGTCGGTGTTCATGACGCCCCAGGAACAATACACCTTCATCTCGTCCACCCTGGTGCGCGAAATCGCCGTCCTGGGAGGCAATGTCTCCGAATTCGTCCACCCGATCGTCGAGATCGAGCTGAAGCGGCACCGCAAGCTTTGAAGTTACCCGGCGCAGCGCAAGCCCGCCGCGGAGCGGGACACCTCCACCTAGCTCGCCTGCGCCGCGGATCGAGGATCGCTTCCTGTCTTCTCGCCCTGACGTGGCTGCCGGCGTGGGCGCCCGTATGGGCGGATGCCGCTGCACCGCCGGCGACGCTCGCGCGGGCCGCGCCGCAGCCGGCGGCCGCGCACAAGGCGGGCATTGCGAGCGCCTATCCGCTCGCCAGCGAAGCGGGCCAGGAAATGCTCGCCAAGGGAGGCAATGCCTTCGACGCGGCCGTCGCCGTATCGGCGGCGCTCGCCGTGGTCGAACCCACGAGCTCAGGGTTAGGGGGCGGCGGGTTCTACCTGCTGCATCGGGCCCGCGACGGCATGGAAACCATGGTCGATGCCCGCGAAAAGGCCCCCGGCGCCGCCTCGCGCGACATGTTTCTCGATCCCTCGGGCAAGCCGATTCCTCATGCGTCCACGGCGGGACCGCTGTCCGCCGCCATTCCCGGCGAACCCGCGGCTTTCGAGTACCTGGCGCGCAGATACGGCAGGCTGCCCTTGAAGGCGAGCCTGCAGCCGGCGATCCGTCTGGCGCGCGACGGGTTCCCTCTCTATGCGCGCCTCCAGGGCGCCATTCGCTACAAGCGCGAGCAACTCGTGCAATCGGCGGAGACGGCGAGGATTTTCCTCACGGCCGACGGCGGGGTGCCGGAGATCGGCGCGCTCATCCGGCAACCCGATTTGGCGAAAACGCTCGAAGCCATCGCCGATCGTGGTACTCAAGGGTTCTACGCGGGAGCGGTCGCGCAAGCGATGGTGAGCGGCGTGCGCGCCGCGGGCGGGATCTGGACCCTGGCGGATCTCGCCGCCTACAAGGTGGTCGAGCGCAAGCCGCTGGTGGGTGAATACCATGGCGCGCGCATCGTGTCGGCATCGCCCCCCTCCTCGGGCGGCATCGCGGTGGTGGATGCCCTCAACATTCTCTCGGGGTACGACCTGGCCGCCTACGACTCGGCCACGCGCAAGCATCTCACCGTCGAGGCCATGCGGCGGGCCTATCGCGATCGCGCGGTCTATCTCGGGGATCCGGATTTCGTGCACGTGCCGCTGGCGCAGCTCACGAGCGCGGATTACGCGGCGGGGCAGCGCTCGGGCATCCGTGCTGACCGGGCCACGCCGAGCGACCTCCTGCCGGGCGTGGAGTCCGAGCCTGAAGGCCTGCATACCACGCACATCTCCATCCTGGATGCGGAAGGCAACATGGTGGCGGGTACGTTCTCCATCAACCTGTTCTTCGGTTCGGGCTATCTGCCGCCCGGAACCGGTGTGCTGCTCAACGACACCATGGACGACTTCTCGATCAAGCCCGGGACGCCGAATACCTTCGGGCTGGTGGGCAACTCCGCCAATGCGATCGCGCCCAACAAGAGGAGCCTCTCGAGCATGGCGCCGACCTTCGTCGAGACCGCGAAGGGCGTCATGATCATCGGCACGCCGGGCGGCAGCTACATCATCAGCATGGTGCTGCTCGGGACCATCGATTACATGAACGGCATGGCCGCGGCCGACATCGTCAAGGATCCGCGCTACCACCACCAGTATCTGCCCGACATCATCGACTACGAGAAAGGCGCCCTCACGGAAGCCGAAATCGCCCGGCTGTCGGCCATGGGCCACAAGCTCGAGGAGAGCAGCCGCCTCTGGGGCAACATGGAGGTCATCACCTGGGATTACGCGAGCGGGAAGGTCGAGGCCGCCTCGGATCCGCGCGGCGAGGGCGAAGGATTGGTTTATTAGCGGCCGACCGCGCGCCCGTACGCTGGCAGACCACGCACCAGAAGGTCGATCGCTGGCCCTGCACGAATTGCTTTACGGGCGTCTTGCAGACGCGGCAGGGCAGACCCGAGCGCTCGTACACGAACAACTGCCGGCCGAAATACCCCGGTACGCCGTCGGCGTTCACGTAGTCTCGCAGCGTCGTGCCGCCGATTTCGATGGCTTCGGCGAGCACGTCCTTGATGGCTTGGCAGAGCGCGGCGGCCTGCGCACGGGTGAGACTGCGCGCAGCTCTGCGCGGCGGGATGCGCGCGCGGAACAACGATTCGCTCGCATAGATGTTGCCCACCCCCACGACCACCGTTGAGTTCATGATGAATTGCTTGATGGCGACGGCGCGCTTGCGGGTGGCGCGATAGAGGTACTGCGCGTCGAAGCCGCCGCTCAAGGGCTCGGGCGCGAGCATCGCCAGGAGCTTGTGCTCGAGCGGATCGGCCTGCGTCCACAACGCACTGCCGAAGCGCCGCGGATCGTGAAATCGCAGCGCGTACCCTGAATCCAGACGCAGGTCCCAATGGTCGTGCGCCTTGGGGGGCGCGTCGGCGTCGACGATGCGCAGGCTCCCGGACATGCCGAGGTGCACGATGAGGGTGCCGGAATCGAAGGCGAGCAGGAGGTACTTGGCGCGGCGCCCGACGCCCCGCACGGTTCCATGCCGGATGGCGGCTTCGAAACCCTTCTCGATGGGCCAGCGCAGGCGCCGGTCGCGCACGATCACGTCGACGACGCACCGGCCGATGAGCGCCGGTCCGATGCCGCGTCGCGTCGTCTCTACTTCAGGAAGCTCGGGGATCGGGAGTGGCGCCCGGGAAACTTAAAGATCTACTTGATCTTCGATTCTTTGTACGGAACGTGCTTGCGCGCCACCGGGTCGTACTTCTTGGTCTCCATCTTGTCCGGATGGAGCCGCTTGTTCTTGGTGGTCGTGTAGTAATGGCCGGTACCCGCCGAGGACACCAGCTTGATCTTATCGCGCATGGGAGATGCTCCTTAAACCTTGACGCCTTGGGCGCGCAGTTCCGCCACCACCACGTCCACGCCGCGCTTCTCGATGGTGCGCAGGCCGCGAGTCGTCACCCGCAGGCTGACGAAACGCCGCTCCGTCTCCAGCCAGAACCGGTGAGTGTGCAGATTCGGCAGGAATCGGCGCCGCTTGCGATTGTTGGCGTGCGAAACCGTATTTCCCGTCTTGGGACCCTTTCCCGTGACTTGGCAGACTCGCGACATGGCGTAAACCTTTGGACTTGAACGAAAGAGGACAGCCGCGCTTTATACCAGGGTGCCCGGGCGCAGGCAACGAGGAGCGCCTAAATCGCCGCCGGCGGGCGGCCCGCGCAGCGGACCTCGGCTCAAGGTTGAGACAATAATACATATAATTCAATGCTTTACTCGGATGCGACGACGCCGGTCGGTTCTTGGCCCGGATCCCGATTCAGCTATCCTTAGGGCCGGCAGTCAGGGAGTCTTCGGGGTCTAGGGGGAAAACATGCGAACTGCGATGGCAGGGCGGATCCTGGCCGCGGTGGCGGTACTGGCGATCGCGGCGGCGCTCCCGCACCGGGCGCAGGCCGCCGCCCTCGGATGCGGCCAGGCCCAGGTCGAGCGATTGCTGGGCGCCGCCCCTCCGCCGGGACCCACCGCGTACGTCATCCATACGCGCCAAGAGATCACGCCCTTCTATCAATGGGAGAGCAATGACGGTTATTGCGGGGAGACCTCGCTCATCTCCGCAGGGTTGATCCACGGGCAGTGGATGAGCCAGTACAACGCGCGCCTGGTGTGCGGCGCGTTCTTCGGCCCCGAATCCGCCCATGGCGGCGCGAGCCTGCTGCAGGCCGGCAATCCCGTCCGGACGCAGCCCAATTACAACGCGCAGCTGTTGATCGAGAGTCCCGGCACGGGCGTTTCCGGGGACTACGACTTCGCGCACGCAGCGCTCTGCGGCGCGAACTCGCGATTGCTCACGCTCACCTATCCCTACCCAACGGGATACCTGAGCACCAATGTCGGCATGTCGGGCTACAAGGATTACATGCGCTGGATCAAGGCGCAGGTCCTGGCCGGCAACCAGGTCACGGTCGCCGTCCTGTTCAATGGCGGAACGGACGCCCAGTACGACCACGAGGTCTCGGTGCTCGAGATAGGCACCAACCATTCGCCGCAGGACGCCGAGTATTACGGCGACGATGTCCTGTACTTCGAGGACCACGGCGCCTATACGCTGAGTCATCGGGACGGCACATGGGATTTCGCTTGGAACCCTGCGGTGCCCCCGGGTGCGGGCGCCAATACGGTCGGCTGCACGCCCTACGTGTTCGCCTATCGCTTCGATGCGCTGCCGCACACGCGTGCCGGCGCGAATGCGCCGGGCGCGCCGGGCTATTCCATCTTGATCCCGGAGGATCGCCCCATCGATACGGGCAGCGGCAACGCAGGCACAGACGGCAACTCGACGGCCCGCATTCCGAGCTCGCATAACTATGCGTTTGCCGTGGCGGGTCCCCTGGACGACGATGAGGAGACGATGCCCGTGCTCCTGCGCATCGTCCGCACGCGCTCGCTGCACGATGGCGAGTGGCGGAACGATCCCTGGGACGATCAATCGTATCCCCCAGCCGGCAACAACTACGAGACGCCCTACATCGGTGGTCCGATCGGTTCCTGCAACGAGGGCGACTGCATCAGCAACCTGCGGCCGCCCGCCATGCTCATGGACCTCGAGGCGACGGTGTCGGATTTGCGCGAAGGCACGGAATACAACCTGTACGAGTACGATCTGCCGACGCTGACGGGAGCGGACACCGGCGCGGCGGCGGCGCTGCCCGTGCCGACGGCGGCGTTCAACCGAAATCGCGGCATGGCGACCGCGGTCACGCGCTTCACCGCCGCGGGCGGCACGTTTTCACTGGCACTCACGGTTGTCCCGTCGGACCGAATCGTCGTCTTTCGCGCGGTACCGGCCGCGGCGCCGTAGCGGGCTGCAGCCTGCGCTGCAAGCCCACGCTGCCCGCTAATCCAACAATTGGTGGCTTCTGAGGAATGCCTCGAAAGGGGCAGCGAGAAGTTCCGAACCCTTTCCCGTCAAGTGGCTTTCGTCGCGATAGATCAGGTGTCCATCTCTCACCGGGGTGCAGTCGCCCGCCGATGCCCCACAGAGAACGGGAAACGGATCAAACACAAAGAAATCGGTTCTCTTTTGACTGAGGTCATAGAGATATTCCGTGACATCGCGGCGCCTGGCCAGTTCCTCTCCACGGTCTTCGATAAAACCACTCCGGCAGTTCGCAGCCATCGCCCACTCCGGCCGATACCATTGCCGGCTGCACAATCTATCCGCTCCCACAGTGTAATACTTCGGAGCAGGGGCAATATAAATAACTCTTATCCCCATGGCCGATGCGCGTGCCAATAGTTCCTCCAGCCGTCTTGAAAAATCTTTCAGCCCGCCGTTGACGGCACGCGGTGAATAGTTATTGCGAATAACCAGAATCTTGTGCTTCGCGCCGCCCCCGGAGGCAATCATCTGTGTGATGACGTACGGATAGTTGCAGATCTCTCCTTCTTTTGCGAGCGGCGGGACGCGGCAGCCCGGTTGTGAAACATTGACGACCGAAGCGACTCCATCCTTGTATATCCGATCCGCCATGGGAAACAAGTCGGTGGCATGACTGTCGCCGACAAATATGAGCTCGACGTTGGCACCAGTTTCTGCGGTGCATTTTTTGAGATTATCTTGGAGCGATTCGCGCGTCGTTCCAAGCACCTTCTCCGCAAAGCAGTCGTCGATCTTTCTCTTGCTGAATCTGCCCACATAGCCCGGGACGGCAGAGTCGAGCGCTTCCTCGGCATGCAGATCTCCCGAGAAGGAGGGGATGGCCAACTTTTGGCAGACCACGATCAATACCGCTGCGGTAGTCATAGCGGACAGTCCGGCGGCAATCACCCCCCATCGCCCCCCAACCCACACTGCGCGGCGCAGCGGATTTTCGACTAAGTGGAAGGATGCCACCGATAATACGAGTATCGCGGCGGCCTGAATCGGCAATGACCAGGGATGGAGGCCGATCGTCCAGTAACTGATGCAAATGACAGGCCAGTGCCATAAGTATAGAGAGTACGAGATCGCACCGAGGTAAGACGCCGCTGGATTGGACAAGAGGCGATAAACCATGGTTCCGTGGCGAATCGAGCCGATCAATAGGGCTGTGGATGCCACAATAGCCATGGTGCACGCGATCGGATATTTGCCCGCCATGAATAGGCACGGTGCCATCGCAAGAAGCGGCAATGACGCGTTGACGATTGCCGGGCTGCCGAAATTCCTATGTTGCTCAATTCTTGTGATCAGGGCCAGCAGGCAGCCCAGGCCCAATTCCCAGAATCGGAAAGGCATGAGAAAGTAGGCAGCTGGCTGATTCTCTCCATACGTGTAAATGAAAAGCAGCAGCGAGATGATCGACAGCGCCGTCAGCGCCCCAAGGCGGAAACGATCATCCCGGAAGGAATTTCTGGAACGCGGTGTTCTCCAGCGAATGAGAAAAGGGTAGAGGAGATAGAATTGTTCCTCGACGCCAAGAGACCAAGTATGGCTGAACGGGTTGCGCAGCGCCCCCACGCCGAAGTAGTTCGTGGACTGGACGAACAAGAAGACGTTGGAGACTCCAAATATCGATGTCGCTGCGGTTATCGTAGAAACTGCCGCATCCGGGTCGAAAAGACGTATCACCGCGCTGGTGACGAAGGCCATCGTGAGCAAGGCTGGCATGAGCCGCTTTATTCGCCGCGAATAGAAGTGCAGTAGCTCGGCCCCGAGAGAGGAGTACGCCGTATTTTCAAGTGATGAGGTAATGACGTAGCCGGAAATGACGAAAAAAACATCCACTCCCAGATACCCACCCGGGAGCGTGGCGTGATTAAGGTGGTTGACAATTACGCAGATGACCGCGATTGCCCGGAGGCCATCAATGTCTTTTCGGTATGCCGATTCCAGCTTTATTGAAGTTTTTGGGGTATGTGCACGGCCTGCGTCCGCAACATTGACGTTCACGCGAACCTGCCAACCAAGCGTTCATGGCACTCACGGTCGCCGCGGCGATGGTCGATGCGCTGCATAGTTGATTCTACCGTTGCTAGGCGGTAGCTGCCAATCTGCACGGCGGTGTCTCTATCAATGACCGGACGCGTTCATCCCGCCATGGGCTCATAAAAGTCCGCGTTCCGCCAGCGACACGCTCACGCCGTCGCCGATGATGATGTGGTCGAGCAGCCGGATGTCCACGAGTGCGAGCGCCTCCTTGACCCGCTGCGTGATGAGTTCATCGGCCTGGCTGGGTTCGGCGACCCCGGACGGATGGTTGTGCGCGACGATCACCGCGGCGGAATTGCGCTGCAGCGCCAATTTCACGATTTCGCGCGGGTGGACGCTGGCGCCGTCGATGGTGCCGCGAAACAGCTCTTGGAACTCGATCATGCGATGGCGCTTGTCGAGGTAGATGCAGCAGAACACCTCGTGCTCCAGGTCGCGCAGCTTCGAACTCAGGAAATCGCATGTGGCACGCGGACTGCCGAGCGGCGGTCCCGCCTTCATCGACTCGGCGGCGCGCCGGCGCCCGATTTCGATGGCGGCCTGCAGTTCGGCAAAGCGCGCGGGTCCCAGTCCGGCCACGGCGCAAAAGCGCCGCCGATCGGCGCTCATCAGCTGGCGCAGCGAGCCGAAGGCCGCGAGCGCCTCGCGCGCGAGATCGAGGGCGGAGCGTCCCGGATTGCCGGTGCGCAGGAGGATGGCGAGCAGCTCGGCATCCGAGAGCGCCGCGGCGCCTTTGTCGAGAAGCTTCTCGCGCGGTCGCTCGTCGCTCGGCCAGTCTCGGATTGCCATGCCCCGCAGCATGGGATCGCCACATGACACACGCCAGCAACATTTCGTGGGCGAGCGCATAGATTTAAGGCGCACGCCCGCTGCAGCAATCTGAGCACCCGATTGCAACACGATTGAAATGTACCGCCGCCCCGTTGGCAAACCGTCACAGTTCCTACACGGACGCGTTACATAACCTCCGTAGATTACTGGGCGCCGGCGCATCGGCTCGCCGAGGCGGGCGGTGCGGCACCTAAACACAAACAGAAGGGGTTAATGACCGTGAGGGATACCATTCGATTGATTCTCGCTTCCGCTGCGTTGTGCGCGGCAGGCTCCGCGCTGGCGCAGCAAACGGCGACGCCGATCACCAACGTGATCGTGCTGTTCCAGGAAAACGTATCATTCGATCATTATTTCGGCACCTATCCCAACGCGCAGAACAACGCGGGCGAGCAGAAGTTCGTGGCCTATCCGGGGACTCCCACGGTGAATGGATTGACGCCGGATCTGCTTAACAGCAATCCGAATACCAACAACCCGGCGACCGGCAGCGGCATCACGGCCGGCCGGGTGAACCCGCCCCGCCTGTCCCCGGCGCAGGCCTACACCTGCAGCCAGAATCACAACTACGGTCCCGAGCAGCAGGCCGTCGACAGCGGGCTCATGGACAAATTCCCGCTGTACACCGGCCGCAACACCTCCGAGGGTTGCGCTGCCGATGGATCCACCGTGCTCGGCTATTTCGACGGCAACACCGTCGCCGCCATGTGGAACTACGCGCAGAACTACGCGATGAACGACAATTCGTTCGGTTCGACCTTCGGTCCCTCGACACCCGGTGCGGTGAACCTGGTCTCGGGGAATACCGCCAATGCCACGACGCACTTCGGCACGGGTTCTACATCCTCCTATCCGAATACGGTGGCGAGCGGCGTCACGGACATCGGCGATTTCGATGCCTACCTGGATGACTGCGGCAACGACAAGGGCGGCACCGTCACGTCCACCACCACGCTCGAGATGAACAGCGATCCCACGGCCCAGACCGGCAACCGCAACATCGGCGATCTGCTGAATGCGAAGGGGATCACCTGGGGCTGGTTCCAGGGCGGCTTTGCCCCCACCGTGGCGGCCACGGCCACGGCCCCGGCGGTCTGCGGTGCTGCCCGGATCTTGCACGAGTATCCAAGCACCTCCCCGACCGTCGTTGTACCAAACCCGGTCGCGCCGTTCTTGACGGGCGCCGACATTCACACGAGCGGGGCCGATTACGTGTCGCATCATGAGCCCTTCATGTTCTATGCCTCGACTCGCAATCCGCATCACCTGCCGCCGACCTCGGTGGCCGCCGTCGGCACCACCGACCAGGCGAACCATCAATACGACGTGGAGAACTTCTTCCAGGCTCTCGCGAACGGCAATTTGCCCGCGGTCTCCTTCATCAAGGCGCCCTATGCCTACAATGGGCACCCGGGCAACTCGGACCCGACCGCTGAGCAGTACTGGATCACCCAGGTCGTCAACCAGGTCATGCAGTCGCCGAACTGGGCGAGCACGGCCATCATCATTGCCTATGATGATTCCGACGGCTGGTACGATCATGTCACCGGCCCGATCGTGAGCCCCTCCAGCGTGACCGAAACCGGCCAGGCCGCCACCTACGACAACTTCGCGGGCGTCGGCAATTGCGGTTCCCCGGTCTCGGGCGCCCAGCCGGCCCGCTGCGGCCACGGGCCGCGCCTGCCGCTGATCGTGATCTCGCCCTACGCGAATCCGAACTTCGTCGATCACACGCTGACCAACCAGGCGTCCATCATCAACTTCATCGAGACCAACTGGGGCCTGGGCTACATCGATGCCGCGGCCCCTGCATCGGGTACCGGCTCCTTCGACCGCTACTCCGGCACCCTCAATGGTCTGTTCAACTTCGGCAATCCGCCGAACACGACGCCGCTGTTCCTCTCCTGCTCCGGTGCGGTGGTCACCTCGGCGAGCGCCGGGTGCCCGGTCGACCCGACCTTCACGCAGCCTTACCTGCTGCCGAAAAAGAAGAAGAAATCCTAGGCTCGGACTATTAAGGAAACTCACCATGAACATGCAAAAGCACATCCGTACGGTCTCACTGGCCGCCGTCAGCCTGGGATTGGGCGCTGCCGGCGCCCAGGCGGCCACCGTGAACGTGCCGCTCGGCGGCAACATCGCGGGGTACGACCAGCTGCATCAGGGCGCCGACATCCTGAATTACTTCAACGGCGGCTCGGATTCCGTGCCGAACGACGGCACCGGCCCGAGCCTCGGCATCCAGTTCTCCTCGAACGCGACGGCGCAGCTGCCGGGCAATAACGCGGCCACCGGCGACGGCAAGTTCGAGAACGATCCGTCGGGATCGAACGAAGTCGTGTACTTCGGGTTCTCGAACAGCACCGCGGCCTACGTCAACTATGCGGCGGGGTTCACGGGCTTCAACGTGAACTACTCCTATTCCAACAACTCGGGAGCCGCGGGTGAGGCGTATCTGTTCTCCGGATTGAACGGAACCGGCTCCTTGCTGGGTACGGTCAATCTGGCTCCGGCGACCACGAACATCAAGTCCTGCTCGGTCGGCACGGATGCGTACTGCACCTGGCAGTCGACTTCCCTGGCGGCCGGCAGCCTCGCCGAGTCGGTGGTGTTCGGTGTACCGGGACTCACCGCGGGCGGCACCTCGACGGGCGCGCCGGTGGAGGACATGGAGTTCGACGGCCTGCAATTCACCGGAGCGAATCCCGTTCCGCTGCCTGCGTCGGCTTGGCTTATGCTGAGCGGATTCGCAGGTCTCGCGGGCATCGCCCGCCGGCGCCGGCCGGCCACGGTCTGACCGGCGGGGCGGCGCGCCGGGCCTGAATCGAGGGGGGGGCCATCCCAGGAAGAGGGATGGCCACCCTCGCCTAAGGAGCATGAGAAATGGCGCCTCGATGAGCCGAACCGGCACGGCTCTTGCCGCTCTATGTCTTCTCTATGGGCACATGGCTGCCGGCGCATCCGCGCCCGCTCGTCCCGCCCCGGACCCGTGCCCGCGGCCGCAGACGGGTGAGGAGGTTCAGGAGCCGGCGGAGCTGCGCAGCATCGACGGCACGCTCAACGTCGACCTCGCCATCCAAAATTCCCGCGCGAAGGACGGCCCGGTGCGCTACTGCTATCGGACGCCGGATGGCAAAGAGGCGCCGACCCTGCGCGTTCATCCGGGCGACCTCGTGGTCGTGCGCCTCGCCAATCGCCTGGTCTCGATGGAGAAGGGGCTGGGGGCCGCGCCTGCTGCGCACCATCATCACGAGGCGGCACTAAATACCGGGCCCTGCGGGAGCGGGGCGATGACGGCGACATCCACGAACCTGCACTTCCACGGAATGACCATGCCGCCTCTGTGCGGACAGGACGAGGTGCTGAAAACGTCCATTCAGCCGCAGGACCCGCCGTTCGAATACCGGTTTCATGTTCCGGACAACGAGCCGCCGGGCCTGTATTGGTACCACCCCCACATTCACGGATTCAGTTCGAGGCAGGTGAGCGGCGGTGCGTCGGGCGCGCTGATCGTCGAGGGGCTCGAGCGTGCAATACCGGAGGTTGCTGGTCTGCCCGAACGCGTGCTCGTATTCCGCGACCTGGAGCTGATGAATCCCGATGCGCCGCCATCCACCTCCGAACCGGTGGTTCCCAAGCCCATTCTCGACCCGGACGGCGATGTCGCCAACAACAACACGGGGTTCGGCAAGCCGGCGCGCGATCTGTCGGTGAACTTCGTTCCCGTGCCCTACCCGGACTACACCCCGGCGAGACTCGTCTCGAGGCCGGATGAGCGCCAGCTGTGGCGCGTGCTCAACTCCGCCTCCATCACCTATCTGCACCTGGCGCTGCTCTACGACAAGGTTCCGCAAATGCTCGGCGTCGTGGCGATCGATGGCGTACCGATCAACTACGGCGACGCCGCGGCGCCCCACGTGAAGCAGCTCGATCACCTGGTCGTGCCGCCGGGCGGCCGCGCCGAATTCATCGTCGAGGGACCCGCCGCAGGCGCCAAGGGCCTGCTGATCACCCGTGCGGTGAACACCGGGCAGGACGGCGAGAATGATCCGAACCGGCCCCTGATCTCCGTGGAGTCATCCGCCGGCGCCGCGGAGCCGCGCTCGAGGTTGCCGGACCGAAGCACGCCGCTCCCGCCACCGCCGCTGCCGTGGGTGGGCTCGGTGGAGCCGGTCCGCACGCGCAAGCTTTACTTTTCGGAGGCCCGCTCCGATCCCGCGAACCCCCGGAGTCCGACGCTGTTCTTCATCACCGTCGACGGCGAAAAGCCGGCCGTGTTCGCTCCCGCTTCGCCGCTGCCGAACATCGTGGTACGGCAGGGCGACGTGGAGGACTGGATCATCGAGAACCGGTCGCTGGAGCTGCACGACTTCCACATCCACCAGCTGCACTTTCAGCTGCGCGAATGGTACGGCTACGAGGTCGACGAGCCGTTTCTGCGCGACACCGTGAGCGTGCCGTTCTTCGACAATCACATGACGGGCTACCCCAGCGTGCGGTTGCGCCTGGATTTTCGCGACCCGAACACCGTCGGTACGTTTCCGTACCACTGCCATCTCCTCGAACACGAGGACGGCGGAATGATGGGTACGATTCGTGTGGAGCCGCGGCCGGCCGCGCCCGAGCCTTGAGCACAAGCCTCGAAGGGGGGGCGGGGCCGCGCGATCAGCCTTGTCCGGAGCTTCCAAACCCGCCGGCGCCGCGCGCGGAGGAGCTGAAATCCTCCACCACGTCGAACTCCGCGTGCACCACTGGCACGATCACCATCTGCGCGATGCGGTCGCCGGGCGTGATCGTAAAGGGCGATGAGCCGCGGTTCCAGCACGACACCATCAGGGGTCCCTGGTAATCGGAATCGATCAGGCCCACGAGATTCCCGAGCACGATGCCGTTCTTGTGGCCCAACCCGGAGCGCGGCAGCAGCATCGCCGCGAGACCCGGATCCTCGATGAAGATCGACAGGCCCGTGCGGATCAACTCGGCCGCGCCGGGCGCGAGCGTCAACGGCTCGTCGATGCAGGCCCGCAGGTCCATGCCGGCCGAGCCGGCCGTTGCGCGTTCGGGCATGGGGAATTCCCGCCCGATACGCGGATCGAGGATCCGGACCTTCACCCTGCAACGCCGGGCGGCCATCAGCGGCGCGTCCGGCGGCTTCGCAGCCGCGTGCGCGGATCGGCCGATGGTGCGCGGCGCTTGCGCGCTGCGCGCCGCGGACCCTCGCCGGGCGGCATGCGCTCGGCGATGAGCAAGATGAGCGCCCGCGCCACCTCGACCTTCGGGCCTCGCGCGATGTCGAATTTGCCGCCGGGCCACAGGACGGTGAGCGCATTGTCCTCGCAGTCGAAGGCAATGCCGTCGCCTACCTGGTTCGCCGCGATCATGTCGAGCTTCTTGCGCTTGAGCTTGGAGCGGGCATTTTCCTCGACGTCGTCGGTTTCCGCGGCGAACCCGACCACGAACGGGCGTTTGGCCATCTCCGCGACGGACTTGACGATGTCGGGCGCGGGTTCCAGCTCGAGCTTCATCGTGAGGCCCTGCTTCTTGATCTTCTGCTTGGCGACGCTGGCCGGCTGGAAATCGGCCACCGCGGCGGCGGCGATAAAGACGTCGGCCTCCGCCACGTGCCGATGCACGGCGGCATACATGTCCCGGGCGCTTTCGACGTTGATCCGCGTGATGCCGGCGGGGGTCTGCAGCTGCACCGGTCCGCTCACCAGGGTCACATGCGCGCCGGCTTCACGGGCTGCCGCCGCCACCGCAAATCCCATTTTCCCGGAGCTGCGGTTAGTCAGGTAGCGGACGGGATCGAGCCGTTCGCGCGTCGGGCCGGCGGTGATCAGCACGTTGACCCCGGCCAGCAATCCCGCATTCGCCGGAGGCTCGAGCAGCCGTTCCGCCAGCTGCACCGGTTCCCACATCCGGCCCTCGCCGATCTCCCCGCAGGCCTGGGCGCCGGATCCCGGCCCCAGTATGCGAACGCCGCGCGCGACCAGCGTTTCCACATTGGCCTGGGTGGCCTTGTTCGCCCACATGACGCGGTTCATGGAGGGTGCGAGGGCGATGGGAGCCTCGGTGGCCAGGCACACCGTGGCCAACAAATCGTCGGCCCGACCGGCTGCCACGCGGGCGATGAAGTCGGCGCTGGCAGGCGCCACCAGCACGAGCTGCGCCCAGCGGGCGAGTTCGATGTGGCCCATGGCCGCCTCCGCCGCGCCATCCCACAGGTCGCAGCGCACGGGCCGCCCCGACACCGCCTGAAAGCTCAAGGGGCTCATGAACCTCTGCGCCCCGGCCGTCATCACGACCTGCACCTCGGCACCCCGCTCGATGAGGCGGCGCACCAGGTCCGGGCTCTTGTACACGGCGATGCCGCCCGTGACCCCGAGGACAATTCGCGTCTTGGGTATCAATGGATGCCTTTCAATTCCTTGAAGCGCGCGATGTCGCTGTCGAATTGCTTGTGCATGGTCGACTCCTCGCGGCGCTTCTGCAGAAGATTGTCTTCCTGGGTGCGAATGTCGTTGCGGGTCCGCACCAGGTCCTCGGCCACCTGATCGGTCATGGGCGGGGCCTTCGGATCCGAACTATAAGGCTTGAAGCGCATGCTGCCGGTGCGAAGCTTTTCCAGCTGACCGTTCAGGATCTCGAGAAACTGACCCTTGACCTTGATCTGATCGGCGACCAGCGCGAGGCGTTGGTCGCGCAGTCGTTCGATCTCGGCCACCGACCCATAGGTGTTCAGCAGGTTCCGGTCGCGCATGGCCGCCTGCTCGATCTCCAGCTTCTTCTGCTCCTCGGCCGCCAATTGCTCCGGGGTTTTCTGCGCGTCGATGTGCGAGGTCTCGATGCCCAGCGAATTCACGATGTGCTGTTCTTGGGCCGCGTATTCCGGCGGAATGCGATCCCCGTAGTGGGTTTCGCCGTGTTCGTCCACCCACTTGTACAGCTTCCGGCCGGTCGTATCCGCCGAATGCGCCCATGGCGCCGCGCCTGCCAGGAGGGCGATGCAGAGAATGGATCGGCAACGTTTGAATGGCATATCAGGCCAAGCTTAAGCCATAGCGGGTGGCAAGGGCCATTGTGAGCGGCCGCCAGCCTGTTTTCCAGGGGATGGGTCACACCCCATAGCGTTCCCGGTAGGCCACCATGCTCGAGAACTCCGCCGGCGGGCTGTGCTCCTGCAGATACAGCAGAAGCGCGTCCAGGCCAATGACCGAGATGACGGGGATTGCGAATTGCTCGCGGACCTCCTGGACGGCCGACGACGCGCCGGAGCTGCCGCGCTCCTGGCGGTCCAACGCGAGGAGCACGCCGGCCGGTGCCGCTCCGGCGGCCTGGATGATGTCGACGGATTCGCGGATGGCCGTTCCGGCGGTGATCACATCGTCGACGATCAACACCTTGCCGCGCAGTGCGGCGCCGACGATCACGCCGCCCTCCCCATGGTCCTTGGCCTCCTTCCGGTTGAAGGCGAAGCTCAAGTTTCGGCCGTGGGCCTGCGCCAGCGCCGCCGCCGTCGCCGTCACCAGGGGAATACCCTTGTAAGCCGGGCCGAACAACATGTCGAACGGCACGCCCGAGGCCGCAATGGCCGCCGCATAGGCGTTGCCGACCGCGGCGATGGCCGCCCCGGTGCTGAACAGGCCCGCATTGAAGAAATAGGGGCTGTCGCGGCCGGATTTCAGCTTGAAGCTGCCGAATTTCAAAACGCCGAGCTTCATGCACAATTCGATGAACTCGCACTGGTAGGGCAGCAGCATAGGGCCTGAAGTCTCGCAAGGGACGCGCCGTGCCGCAAGCGGTCGCGGCATGAGGCTGATAAGATCGCGCGCCATGCCCGAGGCGCACCCACCACCCAAGCCGACCTTGCTCCAGGCCCTGGGCGACAAGCGCATGGCGGCGATTCTCTTTCTGAGCTTCGCCTCGGGCCTGCCGTTCAACTTGACGGGCTTCACTCTTCAGGCATGGCTTGCGTCCGACGGATTGAACATCAAGACCATCGGCATTTTCGGGCTGGCGGCGCTGCCCTATAACTTCAAGTTCCTGTGGGCGCCCCTGTTGGACCGGTATCGCCCCCCGTTCCTGGGCCGGCGCCGCGGCTGGATCTTGATCTACCAGGCCTGCTTGGCCCTGTGCATCGGCGTCATGGGATTGTGTTCGCCGAGCAAGGCTCCTTATGTGCTGGGAGGCGTCGCCGTGCTGCTGGCGTTTTTCTCGGCGTCGCAGGACATCGTCATCGATGCCTATCGGGTGGACACGATCCCGGCCAGCGAGCGCGGCCTGGCCGCGGCCGCCGCGGCCTTCGGCTACCGGACGGCGGCCACGCTGGCCGGCGCCGTGCTGGTCTTGATGGCCGCCAGTCTCGGCTGGCGCCAGGCGTTTCTATGCGTGGCCTGTCTGATGGCGGCCACCATGGTCGCGACGCTCCGCGCCCCCGAGCCTGCGGCGCCCGGCCACCCTCCGCGCAGCCTGGTCGATGCGGTTTGGCAGCCCGTGCTCGCGCTGCTGCGTCAAAAAGGCATGTGGGGCTTCCTGCTGTTGATCCTCCTGTACAAGGCCGGCGACGCTCTGGCGCTCTCGCTGTACAGCACGTTCATGATCCAAGGGATGGGGTTCTCGCTCGAGGAATTGAGCATCGCGGGCAAGTTCAACATGACCGTTTCCGTCATGATCGGCACGGCCTTCGGCGGCTGGGCGTACCTGCGATGGGGAACGTTTCGCTCGCTGCTGGTGTTCGGCATCGGCCAGTCGCTCACGAATCTGCTCTACATGTGGCTGGCCCTGGCCGGTAAGAAGGTCTGGCTGCTGGCGCTCGCGACCTGCCTGGACAGCATGATCGGCGGCATGGGTCAGGCGGCATTCGTGGCCTTCCTGGTGTCGCTGTGCTCGGCCGATTTCAGCGCCACTCAGTACGCGGCGCTGTCCGCGCTCGCCACGCTTGCGCGCAATCTCACCCCGCCGATCGCGGGGACCCTCGTTCCGATGATAGGGTGGTCCAGGTTCTTCGTGGTCACCTGCCTGTGCGCGGTGCCCGGTCTCATTTTGCTGGTCATCCTGCGCAAGCCGGTGAACGAGCTTGCCGTCCGCGAAAGCGCAAACGCTGCGCGCTGATCAGCGTCGCAGCGACCGGTCTTCGGGATTCGACCACGCCGAGCGCGCGTTGTCCTCGAAATCGCGATCCAAATCCTCCGCCTCCACGTCGACCGCACCCGACCAATCCTCCGGGGCGTCAGCGGCGTCCAGCATGCGATCCAACAGCTGTTCGTTCCAGGCGTCGAAATCCATTTCCGCAACCGTTCCGTCGAAATACTGTATCTCGATGGTCTCGTCCTCGTCGTCGATGGCGACGACTTCGAACAGTTCGTTGGTGGCACCTCGATACCACTCACCCACGACCGGCTTCATCGCATTCATGACCGCCTCCGTCGGACCTGCGCAACTCCATTCAACTCCCTTCGAATCCTTCACGCAATAGTTATATTTTGCGCGAAGCAGCAAGTGGGCGGCCGGAATGTTCCGGCGCATGCGCGATGCGTTCAACTTCTTCTGCGGTAGGCAAGGTCCCACACGCCGTGCCCCAAGCGCGCGCCGCGGCGCTCGAAGCGCGTCGGCGGACGAAAGTCGGGCCGCGCCACGTAGGTGCCGTCGGGGCTCAACGTCTCGAGCGCCGGCGTCGCATTGCAGACCGACAGCATCTGCTCCGCATACTCGCGCCAGTCGGTCGCGAGCCGCAATATTCCGCCGCTCTTCAGCTTGCCGGCCGCGAGCGCGGCAAATTCGGCGTCGATCAAGCGGCGCTTGTGGTGCCGCTTCTTGTGCCAGGGATCCGGAAAGAACACCAGGATCTCATCGAACGAGCCGTCCCGGATTGCCGCGCCCAGGACCTCGACCGCGTCGTGGCAGATGACGCGCACGTTCGCGAACTTCGACTGCGCCGCGCGCAGCAACAGCCGGCCGACTCCCGCGCGATGCACTTCGATGCCGAGGTAGTCGATCTGCGGATGAGCCTCGGCCAGGGCACCGATCACCTCGCCCGCGCCGAAGCCGATCTCGAGACAGCGCGGCGCGCCCGCGCGCCCGAAGGACTGGTCCAGATCCAGCGGGACGCTATGGAAATCGAGGCCGAACGCCGGCCATAGTTCGGTCAGCGCCCGTTCCTGCGCTATGGTGACGCGTCCGGCGCGCAGCACGAAGCTGCGAATGCGACGTGGTGGATACATGGGCGCAAAGTGTGCCTGATATCATGACGCAATGCGCAATTCCCGCATCGGAGTCCACGCATGCATCATTGTGCTTCTGGCCGGTTGCGTCGGCTTGCCTAGACACGTGCAGAAATACACAAGCCATGCGCTCGTCGATCCGCAATCGACGACTCTCGGGAAGGTCGTGGAACGCGCCCGGGACGGACGGAACCTGTCCGGAATCCGGCTCCTCAGCTCCGGGGACGAAGCGCTGGCAAGCCTGGTCACGCTCGCCGACCACGCGGAGCGCACGCTCGACATCCAGTACTACATCATTCACGCGGATGAATCCGCCCGGCTGCTGTTGAACCATGTGAAGCTCGCCGCGGCGCGCGGCGTCCGGGTCCGTGTGCTCGTCGACGATCTCAATACGGCCGGCGAGGATCGGCGCTTCATGCATTTGAGCGAGCATCCGAATATCGAGGTTCGCCTCTTCAATCCGTTTCCGGGCGGGCGGTACGCGACGTGGGCCCGCTTCCTTGCCTCGGCGTCGGACATATCGCGGATCAATCATCGCATGCACAACAAGCTGTTCGTGGCCGACAACGCGATCGCCATCACCGGCGGGCGGAACATCGGCGATCAATATTTCACGCGCGATCCGCACAGCAATTTCATCGATCTGGACGTGGTGGCCGCGGGCGCGATCGTGCCGCAGCTGTCGGCGACCTTCGATGCGTTCTGGAACAGCAAGTACGCCTATCCCATCGCGTCCCTGGCCTCGCCCGTGCGTGCGGAGGAAACTCCGCCGGCGCTCGATGAGGCAGGCGCCTCGGCGGAGGCCGGCTGGCTGGCCCGCGACATCGACGCCGATGCGCTGCAGTTGAACTGGGTGCCGGCCAAGGCCCTGGTCGACAAGCCCGCCAAGATCGCGAGCGATGTCTGGCCGGATGCGGATCTCACGATCGCGAGCGACCTCAAAACCCTGATGCGGTCGGCTGCGCACGAGGTCATCATCATCTCCTCGTACTTCGTTCCCGGCGACGACGGCGTCGCGCTGATGCGCGAACTCGTCATGCGCGGCGTGCACATCCGGGTTCTGACGAATTCGCTGGCCTCAACCGACTCGCCGCTGGTGCACAATGGGTACGCCCGCTACCGCGTTGCGCTCCTCAAGCTCGGCGTCGAGCTGTCCGAAGTGCGGCCGAAGCTGGGCACGAAGCGCAAACGATTTCACCCGTTCCGCAGCGCCAACGCGAGCCTGCATGCCAAGGCGCTGGTCATCGACGACAAGACCGTGTTCATCGGCTCGATGAACATGGACGCGCGCTCGGCGCGCATCAACAGCGAGATGGGCATCGTGGTGCGCAGTCCCGAGATCGCGCGGCAGGTGATCAGCCTCCTCGACGACATCAGTGCCGACGGGAGCTATCAGCTGGCGCTCGATGAGCACGGTCACGTCGAGTGGTCGAGCGGCGAGCCGGGGTCGAAGACCGTCTGGCACAAGGATCCCGAAACCACTCATTGGCAGCGCTTTCTGCTCGACCTCCTGGCGCCGTTCGCTCCGGAGGAACTGCTGTAGCGCACGGACGCGGAACTCCGGTCCAACGGCACGGCTGCCGTCACAGCCGCAGGGACGCCAGGTACTCCTTGACCTTGCCGCGATGACCCTCGCTGCTGGTCACGGTGGCTCCCCCCGCCAGCACGAGGATGAAATCTCCACGCAGCGTCCGGTTCACCTCCTTGACGTAGTTGACGTTGACCAGGCAGGAGCGGCTGATGCGCAGCATCGGCTGGGCGCCGAGAGCGAGTTCCGCCTGGCTCAAGGTGCTGCGCGCGTGATACACCTGCCTGCCGACGCGGATGGCGACGTAATTCCGGTCGGCCTCGATCATCTCCACGCTCGCGGCGTCCAGCACGTGCAGGTGCCCGTTCAACTCGGCCAGCAGGCGCGGCCGCTCCTGCGGATTCGCGCGGGAATTGCGCTCCAGCTGGGCCAGCAGACCTTCGAGCAGCGCCTGCCGATCGGCGGGGGCGCCGTGCGCATGGCGCGGCCGCACGCGGCTCAGCGTCTTGCGGAAGCGTTCCTGATCGAAGGGTTTCAGGAGATAGTCGACGGCGCAGACCTCGAAGGCTTCCAGTGCATAGTGATCATAGGCGGTGACGAACACCAACGAGGGCAGCTCGCCGGGATCGAGCGCGCGGGCGACGTCGATGCCGCTTACAGGGTCCATCTGAATGTCGAGGAACAGCAGCTGCGGCCGCAGGGAACGGACGGCTTCCAGCGCCGAATTCCCGTCGCCGTACTCGCCCACCACCTCGAGGTCGCCCTCCGCCCGGCACAGTTCCCGCAGCGTGCGCCGACCGGCGGGCTCGTCATCCACGATGACGACGTGCATCACAGCCCCACCGGAAGAGCGGACCTGCGCGACTCCTGCGGCTCGGGGGGCTCGAGAACCGCCGGCATGTCGATGGCGCTGATCCACTCCGCGCCGTTCGGGCCCGCTTCGAACGTCGCGCTGCCGCTGAATTGGACCGCCAGGCGTTCGCGCACGTTCCTGATCCCGATGCCTTCGCCGCCGCGCGCCCGGCCCGGGACGAGGGTGTTGCGAACCAGCAGCTTGAGCCTTCCGCCGGCCATCTCCGCCGACACGCCGACGAGCACCGCTCCCTGATGGCCGGCCAGGCCGTGCACCACCGCGTTTTCGACCAGCGGCTGCATGATGAGGCTGGGCACCCACACGCGCGGGATGTCGCGATCCTCCGGCAGGGCGATGGTCAACCGGTCGGCGAAGCGCCGCTGCTGAAGCTCCAGGTACTGTTTGACGTACTGCAGTTCATCGGCCAAGCGGCTGAAGTCCCGTTCGCCGGCCGAGAGCAGCCGGCGCAGCAGATCGGCAAGCTGCACCACCATGGACTGCGCTCCTTGCGGGTCCCATTCGATGTACCCGCGGATGGTGTGCAGCAGATTGAACAGCGTGTGGGGCGACAGTTGCATGCGCAGCGCCGCGAGACGGGCGATGCTCCATTCCCGCTCGAGCACCGTGACGCGAAGCTCGGCGCTCTGGTAGCGGGTGTACAGCGCCAGCCCGGTCACGAGCGCAAGGCCGAAGCCATAGGCGGGAATGAAGCTCACGAAGCTCGCGAACCAGATCGACCAATCGTCGCGATCGATGAGCATCGGATGCGACATGTGCGACATGGCCTGCTCGTGCGCGTCGCCATGTCCGAGGATCAGCTCCGCGGCAACCATGGCGGGATAGGCAACGGCGGAGAATGCGGCCCCGAGCAGGATCTGCAGCGGTGCCGCCAGCCACAGGGGCCGCCACTCGATGCGAAAGGAAGCCCAGAAGGAGATCACCAGGAACGGCAGGAGCAGCGCGTGCTGCAGGACGCGGGCATCCCACGGCGCGAACACGGGCACGCTCGTGGCGCGCGCGATGCCCGTGCGCATGCCGTACGCGTACAACACGTTCGACAGCGTCACGTACAGCCAGAACAGGCCCACGATCGCAAAGAATTGCCGGCGGCTCAAGCCGCCCGCATGGAATTGCGACCATGCCGCTTCGTTCGCTCTCATGGAGCGGGAGACTAGCGCACTCCGGCCCCGTTTGCGGAGCACGATCCCGAGGTCCGGGGACGAATGCGTGCCTTGGCGGGACGAGTTCGAGTCCCTCCGGCAGACCGGGCAGGGCTCCCGGGTGTCTGATGAACCCATCGACCAACCCACCCCAAGGAGAACACCGATGAGTATCCCTGATTCCATCCGCCGGCGCGCCACGCACCGGCCGGCCATGCGGCTGATGATGATCCTGTGCGGCGTTGCCGGCGCGGCGGCAGGCGTGGCCGGCGCCGCGCCTCTCGGCGAAGGGGCGCAGGATGCAGTGCCGAAACTCGCCATCCGCTATGCGCCGCAGGAACTTTCCACCGACGAAGGCGCCCGCACCGTGTATCAGCGGCTGGTGAGCGCGGCCGAGGAAGTATGCCCGGGCCCGGTGACCGGCAGCCACATCGTGAGCGGTTCCGCCCAACGTTGCCGGGAGCAGGCGGTGGCCTCCGCGGTGCGCCAGATCAACAGCGCCCGGCTGGCGCAGGTTTACTCCGCGGCGATGAAAAGCGGTTCGTGAATCTCGAGGGTAGGGCCGGCGTTTGGAGTGGGCGCTCCCCCCTCCGGACGCCGGCTGCCCGCCGACTCGAGGGCGAGGCGGCGGTGTCAGCCGGCGGTCCGCCGATCCTCTCCGGCGCGGCGGTCCTGCTGCTCGGCGTATCGGCCGATGCCGCTCATAATTTCGGCATGCGCCACATCGACCCCGGCCCAACCGATCACCTTCACCCACTTACCGGCCTCGAGGTCCTTGTAGTGCTCGAAGAAATGCTGCATCTGCTTGAGCCGAATTTCGGGCACGTCGGCGATGGTCTTCCAGTGCACGAATTGCGGGCAGATCCTGTCCGTGGGCACCGCGAACAGCTTGGCGTCGCTTCCTGATTCGTCGTCCATGCGCAGCGCGCCGAGCGCACGGCAACGCACCACGACGCCGGGCATGAGCGGGAAGGGCGTGTGCACCAGCACGTCGACCGGGTCGCCGTCGTCGGCGATGGTGTGCGGCACGTAGCCGTAGTTCGCTGGAAAATGCATCGCCGTCGACATGAATCGGTCGACGAACAGCGCGCCGGTTTCCTTGTCGACCTCGAGCTTGATCGGATCCCCGTGCATGGGTATTTCGATGATGACGTTGAATTCGTGCGGGACCCGGTCGCCCGGGGGGACTTTGCTGATGCTCATCGACGCTTCCTCGAGGGGTGTGGATTGCGCATGATAACGCCTGCGCCGCGGCGCGTATGCACGCCGCCCCCCCCGGCCCGCTGCGGTCAGTCGACGGGGTCGATGGCGATGGCCCGCGATCCGGTGCCCGAGGCGAAGGGCGATCCCTTCACGGGCGTCAGCGCTCCGTCGGCGGCGGTCACCGCATACACCGAAACGCTGCCGGAGTCGTAATTGGCGACGTAGACGAATTGGCCCATCGGGTCGACCACCACCGACACCGGGAAGGTGCCCGTGGCGACCGGTGTTCCAACGCTGAGGGCGCCGGTGGTCGCGGTGATCCCATAGGGGGCGACCTCGTCGTCGGCGGTCGCGTTCGCCGCGTACAGGAAATTCCCCCCGGGATTGACGGCGAGCGATTCGGCGCTGGACCCGGTCGAGAGGGTCGGGTCGGACGTCGGAACCAGAGTTCCGGTGCCGGCACCGATGGAAAAGGCGGAAATCGTGGCGGTCTTGAGGTTCGCCGCATACAGGAACGTGTCCGTCGGATCGATGGCGAGGGAAATCGTCTCGTTGCCCGAACCGCCCGCCGTGAACGGCGATCCGGTGACCGCGGTCAGCTGCCCCGTCGTGTAATCGATGGTGAACGCCGACACCGTGCCGTCGCTGTAATTGGCCACGTAGAGATAGTTGCCGGACGGATCGATCTTCACGTCGACGGGATCGACTCCCACGATGTAATCGGCGCCGCTGATCGGCGTTGCGACGCCGTTGCTCAAGGTGTAAGCCGTGAGCGTGTCGTCGGCCGAATTGGCCACGTACGCGAACTGGTTGTTGGGATGGATGGCGATGGCCGCAGGCGAGTTGCCGGTGACGATGGGGAGGGCGGTTTCCGTCAACGCTCCCGACGCGGCGTCGATGGTGAACACCGCAACCTCGTTGGAGCCATTTTCGACGGCATAGAGGTAGACCCCGTTCGGGTCGACCGCAACTGCGACCGGTGCGGTGCCGCCCGTCGCGAACGGCGAGCCCGAGACCAGGCCCAGCGCGCCGGTGGCGGAGTCGATCACGAAGGCCGAAATGGTGTCCTCGGTCTGGTTGGCCACGTAGGCGAACTGGCCCGTCTCCACGCAGGTCACGATGACATTGCCCACATCCACGTTCGAGATGGTGCCGGTGCCGTTGTAAACGTTGCAGGTTTGAACGGGATCGGTGGGTTGGGTCGCCACCGTGACCGTGTACGTGTCGCCCTTCGCGATGGACGAACCGAAAGTGAAGCTGCCCTGGGCGACGATGCCGAGGTTGTCGCCGGAATTGACCTGCAGCACCAGGCCGGTTCCCACCACGCCCGTGACGGTCCCGCCGACCGTGTATTTGGGCGCCAGAAGATCGAGCGAGCACGAGTCCAGGGCGGCGGCCGCGGCCAGAATGACCAGGTATTTCAAAATTTGCATTTGCCACTCCGCGCGATGCGCGATCGCTGCTGGGAACCCGCCGGTCACCGATAATTCCATGCGCGAACGAAGAGCCCGTCCCATCGTCCTGAAACGCCAGGGCAGCCTATCATGCGCTGCGGGACTTTTTGGGGCCCGTGCCGTGCCAAGCCGGCCAACGATCGAGGCTGCCCTGCGACATTAAATTTGCGATAGTTTCGGTGCTCGCGCCCCGATGTCGCGAGAGTACGACATCTTGGCCGCGGGAACCAATCCTGCGGCGATCAGGTCTATTCCCGGGGTCACACGCGTGAAAGCAACCATGTCGCCATCCTGTCGGTCGATCTCGAGGTCCGGGTCTGTGTGGATGGCGGCGGGTCTGCTGCTCGCGCTGTCGTTGGCGCCACACCCGGCGAGGGCGTCGCTGGGTGAGCCGGAGGCCACGGCGGACACCGATGCAGAGCAGCTGCACGGGACCGTGAAGTCGACCGAGCGCACGAATTACCGCGTTCACGAGATCCAATTGCCCTCCGGCACCGTGCTTCGAGAATTCTCCACGCCGGGCGGGACCGTGTTTGCCGTGGCGTGGCGGGGGCCCACGATACCGAACCTGCAGCAGGCGCTCGGGCGCTACTTCGATACCTACACGGCGGTGGCCTCCATGCCCCACGGCGGTCACCATCAGCTGCAAATCCAGCAGGAGCATTTCGTGATGCAGGCGAGCGGCCACATGCGCGCGTTTTCCGGCCGTGCCTATTTGCCGCAGGCGCTGCCCCCCGGCATCTCCCTGGATGAGCTGCGCTAATGGGCAATATGATGCGAGATATCGACCGCGGGCTGATCGTGTTGCTGTGCCTGGCCGCCGCCGCGTGCGGCGGCAACAGTCCCACGTCCGGCGGATCCACCCCGACGCCGACGGTTACGATATCGGCCAGCCCAACTACCGTGTCGAGCGGCGGCACGTCGATGCTGACCTGGTCCTCGACGAACGCGACCAGCTGCACGGCCTCGGGCGCCTGGTCCGGCGCCGAGGCAACCAGCGGAACGCAGTCCACCGGCGCGCTTAGCGCGAACTCCAGCTACACCCTGACCTGCCAAGGTGCCGGAGGCAGTGCGGCGCAGTCCGCGACGGTGACTGTGACCGCGCCTACGGGATCCAATGTCCTTTCCGTGGTCGTCAATGGGGGCCCCGTCGCCCTCCAATATCCCGCCGTCAACACGCTGTACACGACGGTCACCGTGTGCGTGCCGGGGAGCACCACGCAATGCCAAACCATCGACAATGTCCAGGTGGACACTCAGTCCTATGGATTGCGCATTCTGGCGTCCGTGCTGACGATCGGCTTGCCGGTGGTGTCGGCCTCGGATGGCAATTCGCTCCTGGAGTGCACCCAATTCGTCGACGGCTACGCCTGGGGGCCGGTGGCGAGCGCGGACCTGCAGATGAGCGGCGAGAAGGCCTCTTCGATTCCCGTTCAGGTCATCGGATCGTCGAATTTCACCGCGGTGCCCGCCGCCTGTTCAAGTACCGGTCCCGCGGAAGACACCGTGGCGACGTTCGGTGCCAACGGCATCGTCGGCATCGGCACTTTCCCCCAGGATTGCGGGCAATATTGTGCGGAAACGACATCCAACGGCGACTACTATTCCTGTGCCACGACCGCGTGCAACCCCATCGCCGCGGCGCTTAACCTGCAAGTCTCGAACCCCGTGCCGTTTTTCCCCGTGGACAACAACGGCACCATGATCATCCTGCCGAACGTCGCCGAGTCGGGCGCGGCCACGGTGACCGGCACGCTGATCTTCGGCGTCGACACCGAGTCCAACAACGCGTCGGGTTCGCAGACCGTGTTGGCCGTGCAGGGAAGCGCGGACCTCATGCCGGGAGATTTGCCGACTATCTTCGCCGGGCAGACGCTCGCCGACAGCTTCATCGATTCCGGCTCGAACGCCCTGTATTTCAACGACAGCAGCATTGCAGCATGCTCGAGCAGCAATTTCTCGGGCTTTTACTGTCCCCCGTCGGCCACGGATCTCTCCGCCACCATCAGCGGCTACAGCGGCGGGAGCGCTTCCGTCAGCTTCATCGTGGATAACGCGATGATCCAGGCGGACAACGAGCCTTCGTACACGGCGTTCGCGACGCTCGCCGGCACGTTCTCCTCCTCGTCCACGACCTTCGACTGGGGCCTGCCGTTTTTCTACGGACGCACCGTGATCAACGTCATCGAAGGCTACACGACCAAGGTGGGTGCCGGTCCCTACGTGGCGTTTTAAGTCGATCAATCGCACCAGCTGCCCGGCCTACCGCGCGGGCGGTCCGCAGGATAGACTGCCGCCCCATGGTCGCAGCCTCCCTACAAATGGATTATGTTTCCGCGGATGATCTCGCGGCGCAACCCGCCGCTTGGTGGAGCACGGTTCTCGGCGTCGTGGGCTACGAGAGGCTCCCGCCGGTCGATCCCGCGCGCGTGCCCACGGCCGCGAGCATGACCCCAGCCTTCGAGTCGGGTCCCGGCCGCTGCGAGGCGTGGCGCGTGGACGGCGCCTGGGGGCCGGAACTCGCCCGGACGTCGCTGCGCCGGGGGCGAATCCAATACCGGTATTGCCGCGAGTTTCTGTTCGGCTCGATCGCCGTGGACGAGGACATCCCTACCTCCGGTTCCGCGGCACTGGTCCGGGCGACCACGATCGCCTACCAGGACATCTTCGCCCTGATCGAGGACACGCAGCATCCCCACCTGATCCGAATCTGGAATTACCTGCCTGAAATCAACGGCGAAGCCGACGGCGACGAGCGCTATCGGATCTTCAATGCCGCGCGGCAGGCGGCGTTTCGCAATACGGGACGCAGCACCGTGGGCAGCGTGCCGGCGGCCTGCGCGCTGGGCTCGCCTCCGGGCAGTCCGCTCTGCATCTATTTCCTGGCGGCGCGGCGCGCGCCCACGATGATCGAAAATCCGCGGCAAACCAGCGCCTATCACTATCCGCCGAAATTCGGAGCGTCCAGCCCCACGTTCTCCCGGGCATGCGTGCTGAACGAATCGGCCGGAACCACGCTGTTCGTCTCCGGCACCGCCAGCATCGTCGGTTTCGAGACGACTCACGGAGGCGACGCCGCGGCGCAGACGCGCGAGACGCTCGCGAACATCGAGGCTGTCCTGGACGAGGCGAACCGCGTGGTCGGGTCGGACCGCTATGCGCTCGATGCCCTCAAGTTCAAGGTGTACGTGCGCCGGGCGGCCGACCTCGACGCCGTGCGAAGCGCCCTTGCCGCCGTGCGTCCCGCAGCACCCATCGTCTATCTGCAGGCGGACATTTGCCGCGAAGATCTCCTGGTCGAGATCGAGGCCAGCGGCGCGGCTGCGTGCTAATCTTCGGGCCGTAGCGCAACGAGGGGAGAGGCGGCCATGCGAAACTGGGTTCGAGGTGTTTGCTCCGTCGCGATCGTCGCCGCAGGTGCCGCTGCGAGCGCTGCCCCCGGGCCGGCCGCGGGCGCCGCCCCGGCGTCCGATCCGTCGCTGGCCGATGCCTTGGGCATCCTGAAGTCCCATCGCTTCGTCGATCTGACGCATGCATTCGCGCCCGGAATTCCCCATTGGAAGGGAGCCCCGAACGAGCGTGTGAAAACGCTGTACACCGTGGAGAAGGACGGATTCCGGATGAATGAGTATTGCCACATCGGGCAATGGGGCACGCACGTGGATCCGCCCGCGCACTTTCATGCCGGCCTCAAGACGGTGGACCAGATCGACCTGAAGGACATGCTCATGCCCTTGGTCGTGCTCGACGTGCACGAGAAGGTGGCCAAGAATCCGGACTACGTGGTGTCGCTGGACGACGTCGCGGCATGGGAGGCACGTCACGGGCGCGTGCCGAAGGGCGCATTCGTCGCGCTGCGCACGGACTGGTCGAAGCGTTGGCCGGATGACGCCAAGCTCGCCAACAAGGATGCGGCCGGGGTGTTTCACTATCCGGGATGGAGCAAGGAGGTGCTGCAGCTGCTCTACGAACAGCGCGGCATCACCGCCTCCGGCCACGAGACGACCGACACCGATCCCGGGCTCGCCACCACCAAGGACGATTATTCGCTCGAATCGTACATCCTCGGGCTCGATCACTATCAGATCGAACTGCTGGCCAACCTCGACCAGGTGCCCGAATCGGGGGCCGTGGTGTGGGTCGCCTTCCCCAAGGTGCAGGACGGCTCGGGCTTCCCCGCGCGCGTCGTCGCGGTGGTCCCGTGAGCGCCGCGGCACCGATCGAATACGCGGAGGCCTCGCCCGAAGTGCGCGAGGTGTATGACGACATCATGGCGACCCGCAAGGTCGAATGGGTCAACAACTACTGGAAGATGCTGGCGCACCACCCGCCGACGCTGCGGCGCATGTGGGCGAACTCGAAGGAAGTCATGGGGCCGGGAGCGCTGGATCCGCTCACCAAGGAACTCATCTATTTGGCGGTCAGCATCACCAACGGGTGCGGCTACTGCATCGCTTCGCACGGCGTCGCCGCCCGCCGCAAGGGGCTGACTCCCTTGCAGCATGCCGAGCTGGTCGCCATCGTCGGCCTCGCCAACGAGACCAACCGGCACGCGGCGGCGTTGAATCTGCAAATCGACGAGGGCTTTAAATGAGCACCACCGACACCCAGGGCAACCCATCCGGGACCACCGGCAAGGCGGCCGCCCTCGACGGGTCGAGCGTCAAGCACTACCGTTGGGACACCATTGCGGCGGAGCCCCTCAAGGCCGGCTTGTCGCGGACCTTGATCACGGGCGAACGCATGATGATCGCGCATGTGCACATCAAGAAGGGCGTGGAGGTGCCGCTTCATTCGCACGAGAATGAACAGATCACCTACATCCTCGAGGGTGCGCTGCAATTCTGGCTGGGTGCAAACCTCGAGCGCCAGGTCACGGTGCGCGCGGGCGAGGTGCTCGTGATTCCCTCGAACGTGCCGCATCGCGCCATCGCGCTCGAGGACACGCTCGACATGGACGTGTTCAATCCGCCGCGTCAGGACTGGCTCGACGGCTCCGATGCCTACATCCGGGGCTGATCTGCCTTTCGACATCGCGCCGGGAGTGGCGGCGGCATTGCGGGATTTCCGGCTCCCGGAAGCTCTCGGGTTCGGGGCTGTGACGGCGCCGGTGATGTTCGCCGCCGACTGGTCCGGGCAATGGAGTCGCGGCCGCTTGATGCCGTACGGTCCCATCGCCATCGCGCCCGGTGCCCGCGCGCTGCAATACGCCGAACTGGTCTTCGAGGGACTCAAGGCCTACCGGGTCGGGGGCGGAGATGCCGAACCTGTTTCGTCCGCGGGAAAATTGGCTGCGCCTCGCGCGTTCCGCGGAGCGATTGTCGATGCCGCCGGTGCCCGAGTCGCTGTTCTTTCAGGCCATCGACGCCGTCGTCGCCTCGTGCCGCGACATCATTCCCCGGCAATCGGGCCGGTCGCTGTATCTTCGACCGTTTCTATTCGGCACGGAGGCGGGATATCTGATTCGCAATTCCGCCACCTTCACCTTCATGGTCATCGCGAATCCCGTGGAACCCTATTCCTCCGGAGCCATGCGGGTCGCCATCGAGCGAGGCGATGTGCGCGCGGCGGTGGGCGGCGTGGGCGCGGCCAAGACGGCCGCGAACTACGCGGCGTCCCTGCGGGCCTCCACGTCCGCCGCGGCGCGCGGAATGACCGTGACGCTGTGGCTCGATGCGCAGGAGCACCGCTGGATCCAGGAGCTCTCCGGAATGAACCTGTTTGCGGTGATCGGCGGCGCGCTGCATACGCCGTCCTTGGACGGCGCCATACTCCCGGGAGTTACCCGGGATTCGCTGCTCCGGCTGGGAGCGCACTTGGGCTACGAGGTCGTCGAGCGCCGCATGGCGATCGATGAGCTGCTGGCGCAGATCGAAAGCGGCGAGTGCACCGAACTCTTCGCCTGCGGCACCGCCGCGATCGTCAGCCCGATCGCCGTGCTGTCGGACTCCGTGACCGCGGAGGGCGGGGAGGGGGGTCGCAGGCGCGAATATGCCCCTCGGCGGGTGGATGCTGGCGCGGCAACCTTGCGCGACGCGCTGTTGGCGATCCAGGAGCGGCGCGCGCCGGACATCTTCCACTGGACGCGCGACGTGCCGCCGCTTCCGGCCGGTCCATTGCCGGGCGGAACCTGAGCGGCGCCGCCTGAGGCCCCGCTACGGCGCGGCGGCAGGGCGGCGCACGATCCGGCCGTCCTTCATCACGAAGTCGATTTTCCGCAGATTCTCGATGTCCTCGATCGGATCCGCCGGCATCGCGACCAGATCCGCACTCAAGCCTTCGGCGAGGCGGCCCCGATCCTTGTCGACGCGCAACAGCTCGGCCGCATTCACAGTCATGGCCCGGAGAATGTCCATGGGCGGGACCCCGGCCGCGCGCCACACGGCGAGGTAATCGAGCATGAGGTCGGCGCGGGAGCGTCCGGGGATGTCGATCACGCAGTCGGTGCCGAAGGCCATGCGTACGCCGGCACGGTAGGCGCGGTGCAGACGGTCGATGATCTTCGGCGCGAGCACTGCGGGTTCGGGCAATATGCCGCCGGCCGTGCCCTCGATGTCGAGATGCTTGCGCGGAAAGTCGGTGCCGACCAGGAAAATGCCCTTGGCCTTCATGCGCGCCATCTGCGCGTCCGTCAAGTCGAAGCCGTGCTCGATGGAATCCACGCAGGCCTCGATGGCGTTCTCCAGCGCGTCGCCGCCGTAGACGTGGACGGCCACCGGAATCCCGGCCCGGTGGGCCTCGTCGACGGCGGCTCGAAATTCCTCCAGCGACCAATGATAGGCGTTGTTGTCCGCGACCAGCTTGATGACGCCTACGCCGTAATAGATGTTGGTGCGCACCGCCTTGCGAATTTCGGCGGGTCCGTCGGCGTCGATGTACTCGAATTGCCAGAACGGTCCCTGGCGCGGCGGAATGTCGTGCGATTGCCCGCCGAACGGCGCGATGATCTTCCCCGCGTCGATGATCGTGGGACCCACGAACCAACCCGACGCAATCGCCCGGCGCACGTCGCTCATGGCATATTCGGCGCTGTTGCCGACGTCGCGCACGGTCGTGAATCCCTGGTTCAGCACCAGCTGCAGGTTGTGCAGGCCGCGCAACCCGCGCAGTGTGGAGCTTTGGTTCAGGTAGAAGGATTCGAAGGGTGCGTCGCCCTCGATGGTGGTCAGCGTCATGTGCGTGTGCGCGTCCATCAGGCCCGCCGTCAGCCACTCCTTCGAGAGGTCGATCTGTTCCGCGTCCGCCGGGATGGCGAGGTGCGGTCCGATGGCCTTGACTTTGCCGTGCTCGATGAGGATCACCTGATCCTGGAGGACAGCGCCGTGTGCCGGGTCGACGAGGGTGCCCGCTCGGATCGCAATCACCTGCGCCGAAGCGGGCGGGGACATCAGGGCCAATGCGGCCGCCAATGCGATGAACAATGCCGTGGCGACCGACGACCACGTGCAATTCGAGAAAGCGGTTAAATTGGGGGGCCGGAGCGGCATTCAGTCACTTCTTGGGCGGCTAGTACTGCGTGTTCAGTTCCCATTGGTCAACAAGCGGGGTCCCGATCAAAATTCGATGCTACATCATTTACAAGCCCATTATGGCGGCGCCTGCAACTCGGCTGCCGTACCGAAGCACACCTTTAAAGTCGTCAAAGACTATTTGGCTGTCATTGGCCGGAGTTGCCTGGGATTGGAGCGGGCGATGGGAATCGAAAATACCGCCCGGAAGACAATAATCCACTGCAATCAGGGCGTTACGAACTCGCCCGATCGCTGCGTGCGATTTTGGTGTGAAAAACGGTGCCGCACGAGCCAACGCCAGCCAATGCGGCCATTGGAGACGAACACCGATGGAGCCGCCACGACAGAGCAAGTGGTCCTGAATAACCACTTGTTGCCGGTGGTGAACGGCGGCTATGGGGCTGGCCAAGCTCGGCTTCACCAGACGCATATTTAGCACATCACCGCGGTAGGGCGGTTGCAGCTCCCGGCGACAGGAGTATATTGGGATTGTTGAAGATTTCAACAATATGGGTGGTTCATGGCGACCGTCAATTTCAGCGTACCCGATGAAGTCAAGATGGAGTTCGACAAAACATTCGGTGACCAGAACAAGAGTTCCATCATCGCGGATTTGATGCGGCGGGCTGTGCGTGAGCGCAAACTCCAAATCAGGCGGGAACGACTCTTCCGTCAATTCCGTGTCGCGCGTGGTGGTCGGCCCACCTTCACCAGCGAAGAAGTACGCAAGGCGCGATCCGTCGAACGGCCGTGATAGTCGTCCTCGATGCGAGCGTGATTCTCAAATGGCTGCTTGAGGATCCCGCGCGAGAACCTGATGCCGAGAAGGCATTTGCGCTTGTCGAATCCGTTGTAAGTGGCAGACTGGAGATCATGCAGCCGGTGCACTGGTTGGCCGAGGTGGCTGCGGTTGCTGCGCGCCTCGCCCCGCAGACGGCCGTCGGTGATGTTGAAATGCTGGCCGCATTCGAGTTCCCGACTTTTGACAGCCCAACCGTCATTCGACGGGCAACCAGCCTTGCGATCGAAACCAAACACCATCTGTTTGACACGTTGTATCACGCCGTGGCGCTCGAGTACGAGGACGCGCTGCTTGTGACGGCGGACGAACGGTATTATAAAAAGGCCGAAGGCCAGGGAACGATCCGGGCATTGCATGACTGGGAAGCGGGAGCTTGACGGTCGCGGTTGATCATTGAAGAGGTCTGGGAACGACCGCTATGGGACAGCGTATCAGTCCGCGTTGCTCCCGTTGAATTTGCCCGTCCGATAATCCGCGGCCACCTCACTGCTCTACTTCGCGCTGACCGGCTTCGAAAACGCGACGACGCCGGTCGACAAGGTGCGCGATCCGGCTCGTACGATTCGCCGCGCCATCATGGCCGGCACGCTCCTCGTCGCCATCATCTGCCTCTTGGCCAGTACCGGCGTGCAGATACTCCTTCCGGCGGGCAAGGTGGCAGTTTCGCCGGCGCCATTCGCCGATGCGGTTGCCGGGCAATGGGGCGGCGGCGCCGCGTCGCTTGCCGCGCTCGCCATCGCGATCGGTGCGTTCGGTTGCCTCAATGCCCTGATCCTTGGCAGTGGCGAGCTTGCCTACGCATTGGACCTGGGACGCGACTTGCCCGAGCGGCCATCAGCGGGGCGCTGCTGTTTATTCTGTTCGCATTCTACGGGACGGGGGCCGAGGCTTGCCTGTGGAGTCTCGTCCTCCTTGCAATTGGCCTCGCCGTCCGAGTGATCACGCACCGGCTTACCTCCCCACGACCAATCGCAGCGTCGGAAACCTTAGCCGCGCCTCCGGAATAAACGCCCAAGCGAAGTGTTCCAATTGAGCCGCGTTACGCTCGCACCGCGAAGGCGGCTTTCCACCCATCTCGGTCAATACCCATTATGGGTTCACGGCCTAGTGATTGTGTCCGTACAACGACAGCAGCCAATCGTCAGCCACGGTCAGGCGCGAAGCGATATTGGCTAACATTGGCAAGGGATGGCTGAAGAGTGGAGCGGGCGCAAAGGTCTTCATCCGGAATCGTGGGCATTAGGCCAATTGGCGCAGCTTGACCTGGGTGGCATCGAATAATTCGTTGGCATTCGCGTGTTGGGTTATTGGCTGCAAGTCACTCGCTATTCTAGGTGGGGCGCGAGAACATTTTCGATCCACTTCATGAATGCGCGAACTCGGCGCGACAGGTTGCGCCGATGCGCTACGACCAGGGCGACGTCGAGCGGCCTGTGCCGAAAATCTGGAAGAAGCTCTACCAACGCCCCACTCTCCAAGTAGCGGCCAATCCCCAACAGTGGCGCCTGAATTAGGCCAAGACCGGCGAGGGCAGCGGCCTCGTAGGTTTGTGCGCTGTTGACGTGCAGCGCACCTGGCAGCTGAAGTGTCGCGTAACTTTCGCCGTCCGGGTATTCCCATCCAAGGGGTCTTGCGCCCAGCGTCGTCTCAAAGTGAATTGTCCGGTGTTCCTGGCGCTCGAGATCTCCCAGCGATCGAGGGACGCCATAACGCGCCAGATATGCGGGACTGGCGGCGTTGACTATGCGTAGCTTGCCCAGCGGGCGCGCAATCAGCGTCTCGTCTCGGATGGGACCGAATCGCAATACGCAGTCAAACCCCTCTTGAACCAGATCAACTTGGCGATCCGTGCTCGACACCTCCAGCTCCAACTCGGGATGAGTCGCCATGAAATCCGGTAGGGCCGGCACGATGGTTGTCCGTGCCACCTCGGTCGGAAGATCGACACGTAGACGCCCGCGAAGTGCAACTCGATCGCCTGCGAACATCGAGTGCAGATCATCAACGTCCGCGAGCAAATCGCGGGCACGCGCATGAAATGCCCGCCCGTCTTCGGTCAACTGCACGCTACGCGTCGTCCGGTGCAGAAGCCTGACACCGACATCTTCTTCCAGCTTCCGGACCGCCGTGGAGGCTCTGCCCTTCTGTATGCCCAGACTATCGGCCGCGAGGGTGAAGCTCCCCATGTCCGCGACCGTGATGAAAATGAGGAGGGGTTCGAGGTTCTGCATTTCGTGCCGCGGCATTGTTCACCTCAGAGAGAACAGTGAGTTCATTTTCTCGGTGATTATTATACGTAAGGGCCACAGTAAGCTACGGACATTGGGATTCCCCCATAGGAGAGCGACAAGTGTTCGAAACCATGAAGCTGGATCGGGTGCCTGACACCACAGCCCTGAATGGCGCCCTGTGGGCCGGCCGGATCTTGAGCGCGCTCGTTGTTATCGCTCTGGTGACAGACGGCACTATTCAGCTTTTCGCGCCGGCACAGATCGCGAGCATGTTGCAGGAAACCGGGTTCGCGATCGACCTGACTCGTGTCTTGGGTCCGATCATCCTCGCCT
The DNA here is from genome assembly GCA_963707765.1 of uncultured Gammaproteobacteria bacterium. Lineage (GTDB taxonomy): Bacteria > Pseudomonadota > Gammaproteobacteria > Steroidobacterales > Steroidobacteraceae > Bog-1198. The sequence goes on from CAVPQZ010000004.1 coordinate 2,033,219, forward strand.
GCGCCATCCTTTACGCCGTCCCGGCCACCGCCGTGCTCGGCGCGATCCTAGTGACGGGCTTTTGGGGAGGCGCCATCTGTGCCCATGTGCGCATTGGTGAGTTGGGGTCGCCGCCGGAATTCATTGCCTTGGCTTTGGGCGCGATGACATGGGTCGGCCTCTACGCGCGCGATCCCCGGGTCCGCGCCATTCTGCCGTTCATCCGTTAAACCAACCGGGGCAGTCCTCTGTCCCTCAACATCAGGAGAAATCGCATGTTTTTAGTCATGGGAATCACGGGAAAGGTGGGCGGTGCGACGGCAGAACATCTGTTGGCGCATGGCAAGAAAGTACGCGCGCTGGTCCGCAATCGCGAGAAGGCGTCAAGCTGGGCGAACCGGGGCGTGGAACTCGTTGACGGTGACTGGAATGATTCGGCAGCTATCGGGCGGGCGCTCCAAGGCGTCGAAGGCGCGTTTGTCATGTTGCCGGCTGTCTGGGCCCCCTCGCCCGATTACAAAGAAGCCAAGGGCGTGATTGCGAACTATGTCGAGGCGCTCACCAAGGCGGCGCCGCCGCGGGTGGTAGCGCTTTCGTCGATGGGAGCGAACAGGACGAGCGGGCTTGGGATGATTACTGCCTTGTCGCTTCTGGAGCAGGGTTTTCGCGACCTGATATCGCCAATCGCATTTGTGCGCGCTGGTGGATTCTTCGAAAACTTCCTCTATGGCCTGCAGGTCGCCCAGGGCGGAACGCTACCGGTCTACTACAATCCGACAAATCGGAAATCGACGATGGTCGCGACGAACGACATCGGCGTGGAGGTCGCAACCCTGTTGACCGGGCCAGCGTGGTCAGGACAGCGCACCGTCGAGCTTGGTTCGATGGTCACCGCGGATGAAGTTGCTGAGCAACTGGGTGAAGTCCTAAATCTTGACGTGAAAGCCTTTGCGGTCCCGCGCGCAGGGTGGGCGAAAGCGTTCGAGCAATTCGGCATCCCGAAAGGCCACACCGGACCTGCCGAAGAAATGTTTGAGGCCGTGAATGCAGGATGGATGGACCTCGGAGTCAAGGGTACGGAGCACGTAGCCGGCACGACGTCCGCGCGCGACGTCTTCGCTGCGGCCCGGAAGGCCATGACAGCGTGAACCGCAGCGTTCAACGCTGCCATGGCAGCCAACGCCAGCCAATGCCGGCTTTGTTGGTAGGGTCAGCCGCTCGAGATGTGCGCTGACGGTAGTCTCTCGAATCTACCCATGCGCGTATTTTTTTGCATCATTTACCGCATCAAGTGATGCTATTATACGTGTTCTGGAATGGAGTACTGCTATGCGCACGACGGTAACGCTGGACGTTGACTTGCTCGCCAAAGCAACCAAAATGATGGGCGGTCTTGATCGCTCGACAGTGCTGCGTGAGGGACTGAAGGCGCTCATCGAGCGAGAAAGCGCCATGCGGCTCGCCAAGCTTGGCGGCACTCAGCCGCAGCTTAAACCGGTCCCGAGGAGGCGAGCTGCCGCGGCAACATGATTCTCGCGGACACATCAGTCTGGATTGACTACTTTCGCGACGACCTGCCGGAACTCGGCGAGCGCCTCCGACGCCGCGACGTAGTCATGCATCCGTTCGTCGTGGGCGAACTCGCTTGCGGCAACTTCTCGAACCGTGAGGCAACACTTGAACTTCTGCAACAACTACATTCGGTAACCGTCGCTGAACACGACGAGGTCATGACCTACATCCGCGCGCAAAAACTTTACGGACGAGGCGTTGGTTATGTGGATGTTCACCTGCTCGCTGCCGCAGCTATCGACCGATGCCAGTTTTGGACGTTGGACAAGCGACTCAATGCAGTGGCAGTGAGCATCGGGATAGCCGTCAATCCTTGACGCCGATCAATACCGCGGCGCCACCGACCGGCCTGCGAGGCGGACGGAATGAGAGGTGGAGCGGGCGATGGGAATCGAATATATCGCTCGGGAGAGACAAACGATTTTGAATCATCACGTTGCAACCGCGGACGAGTGCTGCGTGCGATTTTTGTGTGAAAAGCGATGCCACACCGGCCAACGCCCGCCAATGCGACCATTGGTCTATGAGGACGCCATTTGATTAAGTCGCATTCTCCGTATGTCGCGCTGTGGCGGCGCGCCAAACATGCGGGAGTATTCCCGGCTGAACTGTGAGGCACTTTCGTAGCCTACCCGCCCGCTGGCGTTGCTAGCGTCGAGATCCTCGTTGAGCATCAGTTGCCGTGCCTCCTGGAGGCGCAGCTGCTTTTGGCATTGCAACGGGCTTACGCCGGTGATGTCGCGAAAATGCTGACGAAAGGTAGACGGGCTCATATGTGCGCCGGCCGCCAACTTTTCCACTTCTACCGCTTCGGCATAATGCTGCTTCAGCCAAGCCACTGTCTTCGCAATCTGATGACCTGGGGACCCCGCGGAAACGAGTTGGCGCAAGTATGGCCCATGCGGACCCATCAGGAGGCGGATCGTGACTTCCTGCTGGATCAGTGGCGCAAGGTGCGGCAGAAGCGCCGGGTCGTGCGTCAAATCGAACCCACGGCTCAAGCTTGGGTATTACCATTATACGACGCCCGCTGCCCGATTGATTCTAAGCGCGTTCCCGGAGGCCGGCAAATCGTCGGGCGCAGCGTCGGGTGCGGCTCCGCGCGGGATCGATAAACGAAAAACCCCGGCACGAGGCCGGGGCTTTGATACTCAAGGTGAGCAGGTAAGGTTAAGCGAGGGCCATATTGCGACGGCCCGCAAATACGCCAATTCCTCCCAAGCCAGACAACAGCAGCAGCAGAGAGGCGGGGAGCGGCACTGCAGCGATGTAGCCCACACCACTGTCGGCCACACCCGTGTAATCAGTGACACCGATCACGGCCAATAGGCCACTGTCTTTGTTTGGCCCGCTCGGAAGATCCGCCACGTTGAACATCGAAGCGTTCAAGGTGCCGCCAGTGCTCGTGATGTCGAACACCTCCGGTCCGCTCGAACTATTGATGTCACTCGCACCGCTATTGAGAAAACCGATCATCAAGTTGAATTGTGCACCGCTCGTGTCAGGAATGAGCGTCTGCGTGCTTGAGTAGTTGACAGTTCCGTTCAATGGGTTGGGACTCGATACCTGCGCGACATTCACGCCGGATAGGCCCCCCGCGTTCAGCCAAAGCCCGGTGATCATCTGCGAAACCGCGGTTGTGGGCGGGCCTACGAGGTGTTGAGTGAGAGTAACTTGAACCTCGTTCGAGCCAGCTCCACCGATGTCCGTAATTGCCAGCGTTGCGGTGCCGCCGGCATTCCCCGTCGTAAGAGAGTCGTTGAACGTCATATCGACCGTCGCTGCCATAGCGGCGGTCGCGGCCATGGAAACAACAATCGCAAGCGGCAGCACGATCAAATTCGAGCGTAGTTTCATCGCTGATCCCTTACCTGGATGCAGAAGCATGAATCCAGAAGTTGGTTTAATCCATTAATACCCAATGACGCCAAACACCCGGCGCGGTGTGTACATTGCCCATAGGCAACGGCACACACGTGTCCGTAACGTGAATTTTTCATAACACCCCGTGGATTCGCTCACGGGTGTGGGTTGCATTGTTGCAGTGCACCATCTTCTCTGCTGCTATTGTTCGGCTTGGCCGTACCCTACACAGTGCCCGACGATTTGCCGGCCTCCGGGAACGCGCTTAGAATCAATCGGGCAGCGGGCGTCGTATAATGGTAATACCCAAGCTTCCCAAGCTTGAGCCGTGGGTTCGATTCCCATCGCCCGCTCCACTCTAAGACTGCGTCAGCACACGTAGGACAACTCGCCCGAGCCGAAATCGACCAATGCTTGGGAAAGTCTTGGGATTCGGCGTCGAATTCAAGCCAATCTCGTCGTCCTAGATTGTCTTGGGTTGCCCTAGCATTCGCACGAAACGGCGCACGCAGCATTCGTTCTAAATGCCCCCGGGCGTCACCCACGTTATCCAACTGAATGACCGCTCTCTCGCTCCAGACCGGTCGCTCAAATTCACTGTCGACCCACTGCGGCCGGCGGCGAATGTCGGCTATCTGGAACTCAAAACAATTGAAAACTTCCCTCACAAGTCTCGGTTGAAACTCTATGGGACCGCCTTCCAAGGCACGACATTAATTTACCCGCGCAAGATGCACGATCTCCGGTCCACCATCACTTAGATCATCGCTTTTGGCGAGTAGGGTACGGTAGGTGCGCAAGTCGCCTTCGTCCAGGACACCGGCGGCACGTCGATCCGACGCGGCGCGCGGGCTCGCGCCCAGATCCAGTGTCGTCCCCAACCCGGCGTAAAGGTAATGATCGCCAAACGTCCTTTGAAGTGCAGCAAAAGTAGGCTCACCGGTGCAGTGACCGGGAGCGATGTAGTCCACTTTGTAGGTGTCATGCAGGGTTGTGGCAACTTTTTCGATAGCCGGATCCTGGGCCACCACCAGATGAAATCCGCCCGCGATGAAGTGGATGTGCGGATTGATCTTCGCGGCTTCGGCAACGATGCTCTCAATGCCTGGATGCGAACAGCCAACCACCAGTACGAGGCCGTCGGGCGTGTTGATGGCCAATGACAATTCCTTCAATTCTTTCGTTCCGGGCGCATCTGACACCAGAGCAATCAACGTAATGCCCGCTACCAGCTCTGTGGTCTTGTCGATTAACTGAATGTTGGCGCCGGGAAAGACTGTGCCCAATTTCATGATCTCAGGCGGTGTGCCGCCGTAATAGCGCTTCTCGGTGGGCAGGGCCTCGTCCTTGCGGTAAAACTTACTGGGTATATCGGAGCCGAAAATGCCACCAAGGCCATCCTTGGGTGCGTATATCTTGACCTTCGGATTCACGGTGAGCAAATAGGAAAATCCGCCCACGTGATCGCCGTGACGGTGCGATAACACCACGAAGTCGAGCTTGGTTAGATCAACGCCCTTGGCCTTCACGTTCTTCGCGAAAATCGCCGGGTCGTCACCGGTATCGAACAGAATGCGCTTGCCGTTGATCTCCACCAGGGCGGCGTAGCCCCAATCCTTGGTCATCGCCGCATCCTTGCCGAAGGCATCGTAGAGTACTGTAATGCGCGCCGGTTCCGCTGCGGTTGCGGTCGGCGTCGGGCCCGTCGCGGCACAGCTCAGCAGCCAGGCTGAAAAAAAGGCGGTCGCTAGCACATAGAGTTGAGTTGTTCGCATGACGCTCTCCTTGGTGGTTGTGACTAAGGCGTACTCCGTATTCTGCAACCGCCGCCTCACCGGCTCAGACGATCCGCGGTGCGGTAGACCGGGCGCTGCAGCGGGGGCGCGGGTCCGAGCCGCGCCAACAAGTCATGAATCGCGGGGGTCACTACCACAAAGTGCTGCAGAAGCGACTTGACCACAGTCGCGTCACCTCTTGCCATGGGCGAGATGAATTCCATTGCTGCCCGGGCAATATCAGCGTCGGCGGCGACTCGGTTGATCGTCAAGCGCCCGTCAGCACTCGCAAAAATCGCACCGGCCTCGAGAAGGTGATTGAGCACGTAGGTCGAGCCCTGACTGGCAGGGCTGGCCTGGCTGCCGTAGCGCGCCAGTGCCTCAATCAGAAACGCGCTATAGAGCGACGCGTTTTCGCGCTGATCGAGATAACCATGTTCGATCAGATAGCGGTGACCCCACAGCGACAGCAGCATTGAGTGGATCTGGGTCGCGACACTGGCGTTTTCACGCAATGCCTCGGCGATCGGCTGTTTCGTTCCCGTGACGAACTGTGGACCGAGCGAGTCAAACATACGCACAAACATGACCGCGTCGCGAACGTCCTCAAATCGCAAGGCCGATCGGTCCGCGTCCGTGAACACTGCGTCGGCTACGGGCCGGAACCTGCTGTCATACCGCAGCTTGAGAATGTTGCTGTATGTACCAGTGCGCGCCCCAACTGCATCCAGGACACGCAAGTCGTTAGGGAGGCCGTAACCTGCCGCAGCACCACCGGCCCCGGCCATGCCTCCGTGATAGATCACGTCGAGAACTACGATCGGCGCGGCGGCACCCAGTTTCCGCCCGCGTAGGTTTGGGGTAAGGGGCAGATGGTCCTCGAGTTCCTGCAAGTGCGTCGCGATATTGCCAATGCGCTGTGTCGCGGGCTCATTCACCAGCGCAATCGAAGCCTCGTAAGCCGTCTTGGCGCCAAACCACGCGTCATCGTCGACCTCATAGGGTCCCAGCACCACATCAATCGGTCCCTTGAGGCCGACAAAGGCGACATCGCTGGCGTAGTAGTCATCGTCCAACAGCGCCTGTGCGCGCAGCGTCAGATATTTTCTGAGGGTCTCCTCGTGCGTGAGCGTCGCTGCTTCACGAAGTGCACGAGCCGCCTCGATCAGAGCGTCTTTGTAGTGGCGACCATACGAGACCACTTCAAACGGCCCGTTCTGTCGGCGTTCGATTGCCGTGAAGGAGTCGAGAGCCCGTTTGCGGTCGCGCTCCGACAGCGCCCCAATCCAGGTTTCAATGTCATGCTTGGTTGCGCCGGATGGGTAAAAGTCGCCGATCGGGCGCTCGGACGGAACCCCGTCGATGAATGCCGTCCCGGTCTGGCCCCACGGACCCTTGAAGAAATTCAGCGCATCGAGCTCCGACTGCGCAGCAGATGTCTGAGCAGACTGTCGTTCTCTTATCAGCGTGCGGGTGGCGGGCCACACCTGCCGCATATATAACGCATCCATTTGGCGTGCAGCCCGCAGGATTGGGACGAGCGCGGCCTGCTCGCTGGCGGGAATGCCGGTGATATCCACCTCGACCGCGACCGGTTTGAGCTCTGGCAATGACGAGGGTTCAGCGGCTGCCTCCGCAATCGCGGCGAGGCAAAGCAGTGCGGTCATTATGCCCCGCCCCAACAATCTGCCGGTCGTTTCAATGTCGGACATGGTAGTCCCCTCCCTCGAGCGCGCTTCCATTGGGTGCAGGATACCGACCCTCCGGCTAGTAGTCCTTGGGGAATCCTGCTATTTTTCTGATGTATTTCTCAGGACCTCATGCGATGGTCTCCGGTCAATTCGAATTCGGCGCGTACCGCCTCGACGCGCAAAGCGGGATGCTGTTTCGAGAGGGTGACCACGTGGCGCTGCCCCCCAAGGTGGCCGAACTCCTGGTCGCCCTGGTTCAGTCCGCGGGCAGGGTGCTCACCAGAGAAGAACTGTTGCAGCGTCTGTGGCCCGACACGGTCGTTGAGGAGGGAAGCCTCTCTTCCCACATTTCCCTGCTGCGCAAGGCTCTTGGCGAAAATTCGAAGGCACTGGACTTCATCGAGACTTTGCCGAAACGCGGCTACCGGTTCGTGGCGTCGGTGAAACGGCTTGCATCCGAGCCACACGACAGCGGGGTCGATCGGGCCATGCTGGTGGTCCTGCCATTCGAGAACCTCACCGCAGGCGAGAGACACGACTACTTCAGTGAAGGACTGACCGAGGAGATGATCACCGAGCTGGCTCGCTTGAGCCCGGAGCGCCTCGGAGTGATCGCCCGAACCTCAGCGATGCAGTTCAAGTCGACTACGAAGACCATCGCGCAGATCGGCAGCGAGCTTGGTGTGTCTCATGTCCTGGAAGGTTCCGTGCGCCGGGTAGGGGAGCGTGTGCGCATCACGGCCCAGCTCATCCGGGTCAGCGATGAATCGCACCTGTGGGCTCAGAGTTATGAGCGAAGTCTTCACGATGTGCTCGAGGTGCAGACGGAAGTGGCCCAGGCCGTCGCCCGGGAAATCCAAATCAAGTTGACACCGCATGAGCAGCGACGCTTGGACCCAGACAAGACGCGGTCAATCAATCCGCAGGCGCACGAGTTGTATCTTCGGGGTCGCCATTTCTGGTACCGGCGTACAGAAGAGGGCATACGCAAGAGCATTCAGTGCTTCGAAGAAGCACTGCGGCACGATCCAGGCTTCGCGGCCGCCTACGACGGGATCTCCGATGCTCATACGATGCTCGCTTGCCGGGGTATGACTCCCGCCCTCGAGTCGTTCCACAAGGCCAAGACTGCGGCTAGACAAGCGGTGCGGTTACAACCAGAGCTCGGTGAAGGATATGCATCGCTTGCCCACGTACGCTTGCACGACTGGGATTGGGTCGGATTGGAGAGTGAGTTCCGGCAAGCGGTGGAGCTCGATCCCGGATATTCGATCGCACATTACTGGTACGCGGAATACCTCATGGCGATGGGCAGGACCCGGGAAGCGGTCGGCAGAGTGGAACACAGCTGGGAGTTGGATCCGCTAAACTCCGTAATCAACGCCTCAGTTGGAATGATTCGCTATTTGGCTCATGACTACGATGGGGCGCTGGTAGCCCTGCGGCGAGGGCTCGAAATCGACCCCACCCACTACGTTTCACATCTGCGCATGGGGCTCGTGTGCCTGCAGAAGAGCCTGCCGAACGAAGCGATCGATGCGATGCGCCAGGCAGTGATGCATTCCGGAGGCAGCACCGAGGCGCTGGCGGGACTGGCGCAAGCGCACGCTGTCACGGGAGACAAGCTCGCCATGGACAGGATCGTGAGGGAGCTCGGCGAAAGTGCTGACCGCTATGTTTCGCCGTACAACGTCGCAAGAGTCTATGCGGCGATCGACGACAATCTGCGAGCGCTCGAATGGCTCGAGAGAGCCTACCGGGAACACAACCCGGATCTCATCGAGCTGACTCGCGAGCCGTCCTTCGCGGGTCTGCATTCCAACGCGAAGTTCCGCGAGCTGGTGGAGCGAATCGGTTGGCGCAGCGTGGCCGCTGACTGACTGACACGAAGGCCGATGCGTTGATCCCCGACTCGCGGGATGGAACGATTGTATTGCAGGCGCCTAGAATTGAGGCCCCGACAGGGCTTACGCCCAAATCGGCGCGTTTGAGATTCCCCCCTGGTGACGCACAACGGCTGCCATGGGGAATATTAAAACCTTCCGGCCGCTGGTCCCGAGTCAGGAGTACGCGACACCGCACAGATCGCGAGTCGATCATTATTCTTGCCGCGGTGATGCCACCAAGCGTCGAGGGGGATATAGTTGTTCTCTAACAACAGGGGAGAGTCAACATGAAACGGCGACCGTTAATCATTCTTGGACTGCTGCTTTGCCTGCCCGTCTTCGCCGCGCCGCAGGGCGACAGCGGCCCTCCGGCGGATATCCTCGCGGTCCGCAATATCGAGATCATATTCCACACCGCCGGCAGTGTCCTCCCAAGCAAGGACCTCGATCTGATGATGAGCCTGTTTGCCGACGACGCCGTGCTCACTGACACCGCGCACGACAATAAGGTGTATTGGGGCAAGGAGCAGGTCCGCACTTACTGGGCGGACGTCAGCGGTCCATTCCGTCCCGAGCACCACTGGATCGGCTATACACCGGCGATGCGGATTAAAAGTCACGTCACAGGAAACACTGGCACGCTTGACTTCGAATGCCTGTGGATGAATGTGGACGACAATACCATCGGCGCACACGCCTTCTCCTCGATGAACCTCGCGCGAGTCAACGGACACTGGCTGGTTAAGGCAATCAAGGTTGGAAAGGTCGACAAGCTGTAGTTATGGCGGCTCAGGCCCTCGCGGCGGAAAGCGTGGAATAATCGGCGGAAGTCTCGGGGCTTGGCAACCGGGCCGGGATGGGCGCTCCGTATGGCAACTATCCGGTGGGCCATTCGCGTGTCCGAATTACCGCTTTGGCCGGTCGCGTCGTGGAATGACCGGTGCCTGGCAACCAGAGCCGCCGTTCAAATTGGGCAATTTAACAGTTTCAGATTTGGAGAATTCCGACAACCTACGTTGACGACCCGATCCGGCCTGTCGTGAACGGCAGCTTCGCGGAAGGCTAGTCCGACGTTCGAAGGCATTGCTGACTCGTCAGGCTCTATCAGCGTAGTTGATCAATTATCCGCATCGCGTAGGCTCACCTCTGAAAATCCGTCGTCCCCCTGTACTACACTCTCCGTCGCCACCCCCGCCATTGCTACGAAGGACGTCCGTCCGTGATATGCCATAGAACGCCGGTCGGATCGCTTAGATAAAGCACCCGAATTCCCCAGGACTGCAATTGTGGTGGCCGACACATTACCCCAGGATATTTCTTGGCGATCTCCAGGCGCTCGATGTACTCCCACCACGCATCGAGATCCTCGGCATTTAGACTCATCATGAAATTGCCTGCATGCGCCTCGACAAAGAAAAGCTGCAGCAGGAAGCGGAAAGAACCGATCTGAAGCTCCGCAATGTCCGGGCCGCTCCAGTTAACGGTAAAGCCGAGATCAGTATAAAACTGCTTGGACCGCTCCAGGTCTCTGGCCGGCACGAATGCTTTGATGTCGGTCACCGGATTCGGGATCATGTGTCCTCAATTCTCGGTAAAACGGTTCCTATGCGCATGGCTTGCCAGTAGTGTATCTCGCTCTTCCAGTGGTCGGCGAGCTGGTGCTTTCGACCCACAGCCGCCGGATGCGAACGGCCGCTTCGGGGCTGTCTAGTCAGCTCTTTTGCTTCGCCAACGCCTCGCGCGCTTCCTTGAGTTCAGGCCTTCCAGGCTTGTCGGCACTAGCACAAACCTGCAACAGTTCGCGAAAATACAATTGACTGATATCGCGATTTCCGACTAGCTGCGCCGCGTGGGCCGCACCGTACAGAGAGCGGAAACGCCGCGGCTCCTTCTTCAGTGTCGCTTCGAATTGTTCCAAAGCCTTTGCAGGCTCGTTATTTTTCAGCAACATCTCCCCGAGCAGCTCACGCGCTGGAGACAGCGGTCCAGGTGTCACCGCGCTTTTTTCCGTCCGGTCTTCCAATGCCGCTGCCGATTCCATCTGCCGCAGTGCCTCCTGTTTCTTGCTAACTGCCAGCGCAGACCATGCTGCGACCGCAAGCGCCTGGATTTCTACCTGCTGCGCCCAGTAAGGCTCGCTGGCCTTCAAGAGTCGCGCCTGAATCCGCGTGAGCGCGGTCGCTGCCTCGTTTGCTGCCGCATCGTGCCCGAGTCGTGCTGCGCCGAGTCCTCGGGCGAACCACGTCAATGCATCTGTGTAGGGAAACGGGGTCTCCCGCAGCGCAAGTCCTTCCGCTTGCTGCCAATCCTGCCGCTCCAAGGCGTATCGCGCAGGAATCGCTGCAAGTGCAAAATATCCGGCCGCGGGCGGACCGGCCCCGATCAGCACCGCTTTCGGATCGAAGCGTGATGCGATTTCCGGCAGCGAATTCACAATCGCTGCTGCCGCCTCGTCCTGCCCGGTTTGCAGGTAAGCATATGCCTCGTAGTCACTCGCATGCAGCTCTTCAGCAGTCTGACCCTGGCGCCGCGCCGCCGCTGCGGCGGCCAAGTTGCTGGCAATCGACTCTTGCCAATATCCCAATCGGGTAAATGTGTGCGATGGCATGTGCAGTGCATGGGGCGCATCGGGTGCAATGGCGGCATAACGTCGCGCCGCGCTGAGCGCTCGCTCCGCCAGCGCCGGCACGTCATATGCATGGATAATGTAATGCGCGAGACCGGGATGGGTCGGCTCCTCCTCGAACAACTTCTCTAGAATGGTTCCCGCCTTGAGGCGGTCCGCGTAGGTCTTATCGGCGGGGTCTTCCGCGACCGCGAGCGCCAACGCGTAGAAAATCTGCGCTTCGTGGTCTTCAGGGAATTTTGCCGCGACCTCCCCCATGGCATCGCGATAAGCGAGCAAGCGCGTTTTCTGAGGCGTATTTTCGAAGTCGCCGTACAGTTTGCCGACCGCCGCCAGATAAGCGCGTTCTCGATCCGTCTTTGCACCCTCGCTCTTGCCGCGTTCGGCGTTCTCTCGTCCTAGCTGTAACTGGCCGGCATTCTTAATTCCCGGCGCAAAGGGATTGCTCCAATCGCTTAACGCGATTCCCCAGTACGCGATTGCGCACGTCGGGTCGTCCGCCAGAACCGCATTAAACCCTTCTATGGCGCGGCTGAATTGGAAAGAGTGCAGTAGGGCGACCGCGCGATTAAATTGCCCCTGCGCCACTTCGTTGCAGGAAGTGGCGAAATGAACCTCTCCCAATTTCTCACCGTTCGAATGCTCATGTTCTTGCGCCAGTCCATGCGCCGCAGCGATCAACAACAAGACAGCCGCGAAGAATCTTATCCTATACAAATGGCGCCTCCAGCCCAGAGTTCCTCAGGCGACTACACCAACTTCAGAGCATAACGAGCCCGACGACTCAATCGCTAATGATCGCTCAGTCGCGGCGGATTGTGCGCCAGCATCGTTCGCCTGTGGCCTGAGCACTGATGCCGAATCGCCTCGTCCTGCCGGTGACGACCCGAAGCCGTCTTCCGTGAACGTCGGCTATAAGGTGCTCAAAGCGTCGACACTTTATCTCTCAACGATCATTGTTAACGACTGGTCGGCTGTCATAGATCACTTTTCCACCCACCATTGTCAGTACAGCGACTGTTCTTGCGAGATCGTCATTGGAAACACTAAAAATGTCTTGTGAGAGAACCGCGATGTCAGCGATCTTGCCAGGGACAAGGCTTCCCTTGTCATGTTCAGCGAACTCCGCATACGCAGAAGTCAGCGTGTACGCGATCACTGCCTGTTCTCGGGTGATAGCTTCGTCGGGACGATCGGGATGCGTCGATGCCAGCATAATGTCTCGGTAAGGGTTCACCGATCCACCACTGTCTGAGCCGAGGGCGAGAGGAATTCCTGCGTCAAGAATCGATTTCAACAATTGCGATCGTGCCAGCTTGAGGTGGTGCGCAAGATGAGTTGGGTTCTCGACGACGACGATGCCCATCGCCCCGAGTCGAGGTAGTAAATCAGGCGTCAGACCCTCCCCGTGCTCGAACCGAATACGGCGGCTGGCCCACGTCGTTACCCCACCACTTTTCTGGATGGCGTCGAGCATTGCCATTGCGACTGGATAACCGTTTACGTGCACGATGAGTTGCGTATTGGCTCGTAAAGATTCATTGAGCATCGCGGACAATTGCCTGGGCGAAAATATAAGCTCTTGTATTGCAAGAAATTGATCTAGTCCGGTCGAGACAGTGTTGAACTTCTGGGCCCGTCGGATATCAACGAAAAGTGCCGCTTGGGTGTCTCTAGCGGCAAATGTTCCTTCGAGGGCGGTCCCGTCGAGCAACCACTTGCTTCCGCTGATGGAGACCAAGCCGGATTGCCTTCCGAGAACGAGTACACCTTCTTCACTATCGCGGCCCTTTGCCGTAGAACCCGGCATACGCACGATGCGAATCCGAACGGGACTGGGGATCTTCTCAAGTAAGTTCATGCATCGTTCCGGCGCGATCGCCGCCGACATGTCTTGTACCGATGTGATGCCGAATTTAGCGAAATCGGCCAATGTGGTGCGTAAGTGCTGGACTGCGTCAGTTTCGCTTGTCGTGTCGGCCAGCTTGCGCTCGACGTTTAGCGCAGCGTATTCACGCAGCACACCGTTGAGGCGTCCATCCTGATTTCGCTCGTATCTTCCGCCGACTGGGTCTTTGTCACCATCGCGGATGCCGAATTCTTCCAGGGCGGCGCTGTTCAATATTACGGCGTGCCCAGTAACCGTAAAGAGCGCAACAGGTCGATCAGAAACGAGTTTATCCAGGTAGCCGCGGTTCAGTTCGCTGTCCAGATACGCTGTAGGGCCCACATACCCATAGATCGTTACTCCCCGCGGTGCGGCCCCATCTTTAGCAATAATTGCTGCGCCAATCTCCTTCAGTGTCGGATCGCCGCTCTTGAGATCCAAAGTGTTTCCTGGATCGACATACAAATGATAGTGCGCGTCGTTGATGCCGGGAATTACCGTACGGCCGTGCAGATCATAAGTCTTGGTATGCGGCCCGCTTAGCGCTCGAATTGTGGACGAGGTTCCAATCGCGACAATGCGGCCACCGCGAATCGCGAGCGCCTCAACGTAGAGATGCGCCGCCGAACTCGTAAATATCTTACCGTTTACTAAAACTGCATCAGGTACCGCTCGACCTTTGGCATAGGCTGCGCTGCCAGTCGCAAACACCAGTCCAGCCAAGACGAGTCGAACCACGGCCAGACGGTTGCGGGAATTCCGTTTCACCAATGTTTTCAAGCAGACCATTCCCTCATGCCAATCACCGACGCCAATAGTATCCCGAATGTCGGCTTTCTGGCGGCGACTCCATGGTGCCCACTGACTGGAGTTGGCCGAACTGCGACCTTCAAAGATAGCCGCCGGTCATGCCGGCTTGCGCATGGCGTCCAACGCCGCGCGGGCTAGAAATCCGGATCGAGTCTCACCCTGTTTCCGTGCGTGAGCGTCGATCGCACGTAGAATGCGCTGCGGCAATGTGATGTTGATCCTGGCGGCCTTGTCTCCAAGTTCGCTGGCGTCGACGTCGACGCCGGCCCAAGTCCAGCCGCGATAGTTACGCTTCTTCTGTAGCAGTTCAATCGCTGTCGGTGCCGGGAACGGCTGTCCATCGTCCAGAAGCCCTTCGAGGTGAAGCAAAATGGCCTCTCGCGAATTGGTCAGCGCGTCGTCCAGAGTGTCGCCAGCGGAGAAGCAGCCAGGTAAATCCGGTACTACCACGCCGAATGCATGCTTGGCATCCCCTGTTTCAATTGCAAGTGGATATCGCATAAATCTACATCCTCACTTCATTCCGGCTTGCTTGCGAATTGCTTGCACCAAACCCTTTCCCAGATCCTTCTTGGGATGCGGCACCGTGACCGTGCCGGGCTTGGTCGGATGTACAAATTGATGATGACTACCACGGGTACGCTTGAGCTGCCAGCCATCGGCCTGCAATAGCTTGATAAGCTCCCGGCTTTGCATCGTGTGTATTATACACACTTATCGTCGATTTGACGATCGGCAGCTTTAACGCGACCAGATCGGAACATCGAATGTCTCTTCCTGGCCGATCAGCGACCCTCGAATCTAATCGCTGCTTAGGATGGCTTGCGCATCGCATCCAGCGCAGCACGGGCGAGAAACCCGGATCGGGTCTCACCTTGTTTTCTGGCGTGAGCGTCGACCGCTCGAAGGATACGGTGCGGCAAGGTAATGTTGATCCGTGCGGCCTTGTCTCCGAGCTCACTGGCGTCGATATCGACGACGGCCCAGATCCAGCCGCGATAGCTACGCTTCTTTTGCAGCTGTTCAATCGGTGTTGATGCCGGGAACGGCTTCCCGTCGTCTAGAAGTCCTTCCAGGTGAAGCAAAATTGCCTCCCGCGAATTAGTCAGCGCTTCATCTAATGTATCGCCCGCAGAGAAGCAGCCAGGCAAATCCGGGACGACGACTCCAAATGCATGTTTGGTGTCACCGGTTTCAATGGCAATGGGATATCGCATAAATCTATGCCCTCACTTCAATCCAGCCTGCTTGAGAATCGCCAGTACCAAACCTTTGCCTAGATCCTTCTTGGGATGCGGCACCGTGATCGTTCCAATCTATGTCGCATGGACAAATTGATGGTGGCTGCCGCGGGTTCGCTGGAGATGCCAACCATCGGCCTGCAACAGCTTGATCAGCTCGCGACTCTGCATCGTGTGTATTGTACACACCAGCCAATGTTTATGCCAATGGCAGCTCTACGGCTATCAGTTCGGAGCAACGAATGTCGCAAAGTGGCCGAAAGTTCCAGCTCGCTGGGCGAGGCTTTGCAACCTCTAGGCTCTGATGATCGCCGAATGTAGAGCGCTAGAAATGCATTTGCATTATTGTATATACGCATATACGATAAATAGTGGACATCAGCTTCGATTCGGCCAAGAGCGAGAAGAATGTACTCGCGCGGGGAATCCTGTTTGATTTGGCGACGGAGTTTGCCTGGGACAGCGCGCTCATAGTCGAGGATCTTCGAAAGGATTACCGTGAGCGGCGATTTCAGGCGTTAGGTCTGATCGGAGATCGATTGCATATGATGGTTTTCACGCCGCGCGCCAACAAGGCGCATGTGATCAGTCTGCGCAAGGCCAACAAACGCGAGGTGAAACGATATGAAGCGCAAGTCTAATCCACATAAGGCGGATCGTGAGAATCCTGTATGGACGAAGGAAACCTTTGCACGTGCACGCAAAGCGCGTGACGTGTTGCCGGAAATCTTCGGCGCCGCGTCTGCTGCGAAGATGTTGAAACCTCGTGGACGACCGAAGTCGGGCAGGGCGCGCACATCGATCTCTCTCCGCTTGCCACCGGAAACATTGGCGCGTTGGAAGGCTACGGGTCCTGGCTGGCAAACACGGATGGCCGAAGCATTGTCGAGAGCTGTCTGATTGACAGGTAAACCGTGCAGCGGCCGTCAATATCGCCCTGCACATCAGAGGTCGCGACAGTTGGCCCACGTGATCCTACGCCGCCCCTCATAACGCGAAAATTCGCACGCCAATCGCACGCAGCCGTGGAGCTTTCACGAAACACTGTATTTTATAGGCTTTGAAGGGCCGTCAGTTTGGGTTCGATTCCCATCGCCCGCTCCACTCTAAGACTACGTCAGCACACGTAGGACATCTCGCCCGAGCCGAAGTCGACCGATTCTTGGGAAGGTCTTGGGATTCGGCGTCGAATTCAAGCCAATCTCGTTGTCCTAGATAGTCTTGGGTTGCCCTAGCATTCGCACGAAACGGCGCACGCAGCATTCGTTCTAAATGCCCCCGGGCGTCACCCACGCTATCCATAATTGAATGACAGCTCGCTCGCTCCAGACCGGTCGCTCAAATTCACTGTCGACCAACAGCAGCCCGTCGCGGAGGGCGGCTTTCGGGGAGACCAACTACCCTAATTTCTCGCGAAATTGATCTGCAAGCGCCTCGAATCCTGACAGTCGTAGCAAAGCCTGCCTTTGTCCCGACGAGCAAAGGAACTTCAAACTCTTCTGGATCGATTGTGCGCGCTTCCCTTCCCGAGATTTCGAGTCAAGCTCTGCTATATGCTGAGCAACTGTAGAGGCTCCTGCCGTATCGGCAACAAAAACGTAATCCCGTCCGGTAGGAAGCACCTGCTTTGTTAAGTCGATACCTCCCCTAAAGCCAACGTCGACCAGATCCGCGGTCGAGAAATCGTTTCCGGTAAATTCATTTCGCTTGCGTTTGGTCTCCCCAGACATTGTCGCGCGAGACGTTCCATGAAAAACCGCCCGCTCAATCCTTGTCTCTGGAAATGAGCAATCAATCATTTCAAGCTTTGTGCCAAAAATATGAGAGAGTCGACATCGGTTGAATCGGCAGCGAGAAAATCTGGCATCGCCTATTACGCCAAAGACAAAATCGCAATCCTCAAAGATGCAGTCTGTATAGGTTGATTGAGAGAGCCCACCACCGAAATTGGCGCTTCGGGCGTGAAGGTCCCCAAAGAAGCACCGGACCAGCTCGGATGCACTAATGGAAATTGCGTCCCAGCGAACTTTCTCGAAACGCTCATCGGCGCGAGTTTCGCCCTTGATAACGAAGTGATTGACGTGGGATGGCGGGATTCGCCCCTTCGACACAACCTTCACTTTCAACTTCCGCTTGTCAAAAAATCCCACGGAATTCTCCGACACAAACACAACTTCTGTGGACGCTGTCGACAGACGCTACCATTCATCTGTCGCGGCCGCATTTCATGTATATCGGAGTCCACAAGCGGTGAACCTCCGCTTCTAAGGCATCATTTTGGTACGGACAGCGAATTCGCCCTCACGACCCGGAGCCGCCGAATGCGACCGTCAGCTTTCTGGAAAGCAAATCGTTCCATATTATGAATACCGAGGCTCGACATGGCGGATCATGCGAGAAGCGTCAACGCTGCTTCCAGGAGGGGCGATGGAGAAATTACCCAATGATTCGATGAGCGATCGTCATCCATTCGGGTTGCTTGGTCAAATATATGTACATCGTTAATATCTGACCAACGATCATTAGGGGTAGACCGTAGAGATAAACCGGGTGGATGCGCTTCGTCACAAACAGATCGCGACAGACGCCCAGAAAAACAAGAGCATCAACGCCTGCGTAGCCCCAATTGTCGGGCACGATGCTTGCTGGGAATCGATTGAATGCGGCTATTGTAAGTGCGCAAGTGGCGAGAAACATTAGCCGTCGGTGAAGTTCCGGCGTTTTCCGCCAAGCGATTGCGAGGCCAACAACTATTGTAAAGGCGCCCATATCAAAGAACGGAACAATGAGGAATTCTGCTGCATCTGTGCTGCCGTGTTGAATGTTGAAGCGTGCCATTGCAACACCCGTCGCAATGCCAATTATTGGGAGCGCAACGGCAAGCGCAAGAGCACACAGGCCGATTTTTCGGTGCAGCGTCACATGCCGTGTCCTGATGAGTGCGGACTGAGTTATTAGCAGGACAACCCAACCCGCAAATATTGCCGCGTGAATGTAGAGTACGAGAGGACGCGGATATGCTGGGTGGATGAGATTTTCGTTGATCGTGTGGCTAAAGCCGTAGATCACAACTGCGGCGATGACCAGCGACATGGTGAAATAGAAATACTTATCGGATAGTTCGGCATACCTGGTCGTCATGTTTTTCTCCGCCGTCGCCGGGAAGCAGGGGGGGGATCCCAGTCTTGCGCACTTGCCCTTCAAATATGGTCGTATATACGCGCCGCCCTGGCAATCAGCGGACAATTGCAGTGGCTGAACTGCAACTCTTGGACGGTCATTTCAGCATGTCGACCGGCAAGTATCGGCTGTCCTCTGCCGCACGTCCCGCTCCGGAGCCACCGCCGGACTGAGGCCGTCGGGACCAGGCGTCTATTGAGCGATCCCCCCCCCGATGCCAGCGGCCGCTTCGAGGCAAGCAAAAATACAGACTTTCCCATAAACGGTGTGTCACGCAGGCGGAGACGAGTCCGCCGAACTGTGTAGGAGATGGGGGTAGGGCCCCCGGGATCGGCCTGCAGGGGCAGGTCCCAAACCACCGGGTGCTGCTGCGTTCAAAAGACGTGGTGGTGAGCGACGCGGGAAAAGCCGTCCGGTAAGGGCGGCAGGTAAGTATCGAGAAGGTGAACGCGAGTGAACCGCTGATAACGCATCGAAAGGAAATTAGGCGCTGTCGAAACTGGAAGCGCGTTTTTCTTCCAGGATCAGTCTGGGGGCAACCTGTCTACTGCCCAGACGGCAGCCGGTGTATAGGCGGCACGAGCTCGATACGGGCTTTTGCACGGAACGTGAGAACCTGATCTTTGGTGTTAAGGGAAATGACAAGTGGCTGACACCGAGAGGAAGAATACCGATGCAAGGATCAGGGGCGGAGACACCCGTAGTAGCGCTGAAGCGTCTGCAATGGGCGTGGAGCGAAGGGGTGGCGTTATCGAGTCGTTGACATGAGCCAACCTAGCGATAGGGAGGAGCTTGCGACATCGACGAAGTCGCTTGAGATTGCAAAGCACGTAGTGCTGACAGCGTACCGACGCGTGAAAGCCAACAGAGGCGCCGCGGGCATCGACAATGAATCCATTGAGATGTTCGAGGCAGATCTCAAAGGTAATCTTTACCGGATATGGAATCGGATGTCCTCCGGCTCCTATTTCCCACCTGCCGTAAAGCGGGTTGAGATCGAGAAGAAGAATGGCGGCACGCGCGTTCTTGGGGTACCCACGGTTTTTGACCGTATCGCCCAGATGGTGGTGAAGTTGATGGTCGAACCTCAGTTGGATGGGCTGTTTCACTCAGACTCGTACGGGTATCGACCCGGCAAGTCGGCGAAGCAGGCTATAGCAGTGACGCGCGAGCGTTGCTGGCGTTACGATTGGGTCGTTGAGTTCGACATCAAAGGAGGCTTTGACAATCTTGATCACGATCTATTGATGAAAGCGGTTCGTACGCACATCAAGGATCGATGGGTGTTGCTGCATGTTGAGCGTTGGCTGAAAGCGCCTCTCGAAGCGGTCGACGACAATATCGTCTATCGTGACAAGGGAACGCCGCAAGGCGGTGTGATCAGTCCTTTGCTCATGAACTTGTTCATGCACTACGCTTTCGATCGCTGGATGCAGAAGACGCGGCCGCATTGTCCGTTCGCTCGTTACGCCGATGATGCCGTGGTGCACTGTCGCAGCCAAGCTGAGGCAGAGCAATTATTGGCGGCCATTGGTGAGCGCATGGCGCAATGCAAGCTGACGATGCATCCGGACAAATCAAAGGTAGTGTATTGCAAGAACAGCAATCGGCGGAAGGCGTACTCGGTGATCCAATTTACGTTCCTCGGGTTCACCTTCAAGCCGCGGGCTTCGCGTAACAAACAGGGGACGATCTTTACGGGCTTCCTGCCGGCTGCAAGCCGGGACGCGATCATCCGCATGCTTCGCACGATCAAGAGTTGGCAGCTTCAACGGCAAACGCCTGCCGCCATAGAGGAACTTTCGGAGCGCTACAATCCCGTGTGACGTGGCTAGTGGAATTACTATGGCAGCTTCTATCCGTCGGCGCTGGATCGGATCACCTTCCAGGTAGATCGGAAACTCGCCCGGTGGGTTCGACAGAAGCACAAGCGAATGAGGGGACATTGTCACCAAAGCGTACAGTGGCTTGCGCGCGTGGCCCGTCATCGCCCATGGTTGTTTATCCACTGGCAATCTTTGTCGTCTCGCGGCCCGATAACGGGAGCTGTATGACGCGCGAGTGTCACGTACAGTTCGGCAAGAGGCTGAGGGTGAGACTCCCTCGGCCTACTTACCGACGCAAATGGCGAAGTCCGTGCTTCGATCGGAAGGTGAAGCTCCAGGGGCGCGCTCGTCACCATCGATCCGAGAGCAGGTCGACGTCCGGGCACTGCGACGCTACGTAATCGCCGTTCGGCGCATAGCTGGGCCTGGGTTTGCAGGTCAGATAATAAATGTCAGAAAGCTTTTGCATCGCCAGCGTATTGCCCAACTTGCCGGAGCGAGTGAAAAGATCGCGGGCGGTCTTTAAGTCCCGCGGTACGCCGCGCGCCTCGTAGTACATCAGTCCGAGGTAGTAAAGCCCATCGACATCGTTCTGCCCGGCTGCCTTCTGAGCCCAGGCCACGGCGGTGGCGTAGTTGCGCTCGACGCCCATGCCCTCGTAGTAGGCGCGTGCGAGCAACGCCTGCGCCGCCCCGTTGCCCTTGTTGGCCAGAACCGTCGCTTGCTGCACGGCATCGGCATAGTGACTTGCCTGCCAGGACGCTCTCATGGCGGCTACAGCCGGATCGGCCGTCGCCCGATGCGCGAAGTTGGCATCCGGTCCGGCCTTGACCTTGGCACGCAACTGCGCAGCCCGACCCGGGTTGCGCGGCCCGCCGACGCCTGCGTCGAGCATTTGTGCGAGGTTACCCATTGCGTAGACGTCGCCCTTGTCGCTCGCGCGCTCGAACCATTGTCGCGCCTGAGCAAAGCGTCCCTCCGCCTGCTGCTGCAGCGCCGGCGGAACGGGGGCATTGTTGACCCCGGGGTTGATACCGCCCGCGATCGCTACCGCGCTGGCGTAGTAGTACTGGGCGAGAAACCCCATGCCTTTCGTGTTGCCCTGGTTCGCCGACAACAGCAGCCATTTCTCGCACTGCGCGTAGAATCCGGTGCCCGGCGGGTTCAGGTGCTTGAAAAGCATTGCGCCCACGCCAGCCTCGGCCTCGGCATCACCCTTCTGCGCCGCGGCCAAGAAGTTTTTCCAGGCGGTCGGGTAGTCGCCACGGCCAAAAGCCGCGATGGCCGCGTTGGTCTCAGGGGGAAGGGAGGGGTCGTAGGCGGCGGGCGGTGGCGGACTCGGCGCCGCAGCTGTCACGGTCGCCGCTGCGCCGCTGGGCGTCGCTCCCGGTGCGGAGGCCTTGAGGCGCGTCCAGGTCGCAGTCTGCCCGGCGGCATTCGTGCAAACCACGGTATCGTCGTTCAAGAAATGATAGGTGCCCGCATCATTGGGCTTCGGCGCGACCGCAGTGTAGCGACCGTTGGCCGCCGAGAAGCCACCCTCGCCAGCGGGCGTGTCGCCAGCCGCCGAATGAAAATGATTCTTGTAGCCGCTGGCGTCATGCAACGAAATCAGGCTGATCGTCTGTCCGTTGATGACGACCGGTGTCTGCCACGTGCCGTAGAAGCGCACCGTGTCATCCGCGCCGTACGCGCGCACCGAAAATGCAACGAGCGCGGTCAGCGCAACGATGGGAGGGAGGCAGAGCCAGACCTTTTGCCGCACAGTTCACCCCAGCGTTTTCGCGTTCTCGTGGCCCGGAAACTTAAAGCTAAGAATACTCCCCGGCCGGTACTGTGTTGCGTAATTCAGGCGAACCCGTCCACGGTTTCGAACGGACCGCGAAGTGCCGGTGCGAATCGC
This sequence comes from uncultured Gammaproteobacteria bacterium, assembly GCA_963707765.1. GTDB lineage: Bacteria > Pseudomonadota > Gammaproteobacteria > Steroidobacterales > Steroidobacteraceae > Bog-1198. The sequence continues at coordinate 2,055,459 of CAVPQZ010000004.1, forward strand.
GGATGCACCAACTGGCTTCGCAGACTTGCTTCCCCGGAAGCGGACACCGACGACTGTCAACTACCGGTCGCGAGCGGGCAAAGTTGTCCTAGTGCCGCCGGCCAACGCCGGATACTGGCAATCCAATCTTTGGTGGCCCAAACCGGCCGCAGGCGACTGCGGTAACGTGCGGCTTCATTGCTCGCCATCGAAGTATACGTCCTTCGTCTCGATCGTCCCTGCCGTTCGCCCCGGAGCCGTTTGATGCGTCCAGTACAGGTTCGTGTGAGCAATAACTGCTTCTGGCGGTGGTGCACCCCAACTGGTTCGGTCATTTGTCGTGTGAGCGTCACTTACAAGAATGACGTCGTAACCCCTGACGAGCGCGCCATGGAGCGTTGAGCGAATACACGCATCGGTCTCCGCACCGGCGACAAAAAGTCGCCCGACCCGGAGCGCCAACAGCACGTTCTCTAAACTCGTGTCTTCGAAGGAGTCCCCATGGCTCTTCTCGACCAATGGCTCGTCGCCGCGTGGAGCTAACTCCGGGACAATCCGCCATTCCTCGCTCCCCCTCGCAAGGTGCTTATCGAAATGCTGAACCCAGATGACGGGAATTCGCGCCCGCCTTGCCTTCTCGACCAGGATGCCAATGTTCGATACCACCGCGACCCGCTCATGAGCCACCGCCACGACACCGTGCTGCACGTCGACGACGAGGAGTGCAGTGCTTGGCCGCCTGTCTAACGTGGTCATAGCACCCGACCTCCGACGGCGTTGACTAGGGCACACCCGCACTTTACCGCAAGCTTTCCGCCAGCCCAATCCCTGAAGCTCAAATGCCGTCATTCGCAAAAGTTAGCTGCGGGTCGACTGGAGCAGCGGAAATTCGATAGCAAACGGACGAGTTGTCTCACGTAGCCCTACATTGCCCCTCGCAATGCGAAATTTCGCACGCCAATCGCACGCAGTGCTCTTTGAATCACGAAACGCCCTATTGTGTAGGCTTTGAGGGACCGTCCGTTCGGGTTCGATTCCCATCGCCCGCTCCACTTTTCCTTGTCTGGCGTCGCCCTGTGTTGCCCTAGGACGCGACCTCGCATATCGCCCAGTTCCCACAGCCTCAATATGGGCGCAACCGTTCAATTGATCGAGCGCTTCGATCCGCGTCTCGGTCGGAGTCGTTTTCGCTGGTCTCGTCGGTCCTCGGACCCTTTTGAGACGTACACGAGCGGCCGCTTACGGGTATTCAAGCTGGCGTGCGTTCACCAAGTTTCTCAGTCTGGAAACTTCAGCGCCCGCTCGATCGCCTGGAGGCGCGGTTCGTTGCGAACGGGATCGAGGAGCGGGTCGGTTTTCAAATAGATTGCCCCACCGTCTCGCTGACGCAGCGCTGTTTCGAGCCATTCGAGCGCTTTCGGCCGATTGCCCCATTGCGCATAGATCGTGGCGTACTGGTACGCGGCAGTATTGCCGACCCCTGCTGTCATTTTCGAAAGCGCGGCCTCCGCATCTGCATGCCGGCCGAGCTTGTCATAAATCACCGCGAGGCAATATTGACTGAACCAGTAGTCCGGTTTGGTCTCGCATGAGGCGCGCGCGCGCTCAAGATCCCCGAGCCCGTAAAAAGCGAGCCCGCGTTCCGTATAGGTAGCCTTGAAGTCGGGAGCAACACTGACGGCTTCTGCGAAAGCACCAGCCGCTTCCTCATAGCGGCGGGCCACATACAGCGCCCGGCCGAGCACGGAATGGCTTTCGCGAGCGAGCGGGTCGAGCATGATCGCCCGGCGGGCGGCCGAAATCGCTGTGTCAACGTGCCCGATGTAAGCTGCAAGTGTGCCGATTCTTCGCAATACCTCCGCATTGCCGGGCGCGAGCGCCCGCTCGTATTCGTCATTCGCTTGTGTGAAGTCGAGGGTGTCGTCCGAAACGAACCCCAATGAGACGTGGGCCTCGGCCAGATCCGGCGCGAGCGCGATCGCCTCTCGCGCATCCGCCAGTGCCCTGTCGTAGTCTTCATGCGCCGCCGCTACAGTCGTAGCCTCCCCAGCGACAGTGGAAAAAGCCATCGATCGGCCGGCGAATGCGAGCGCGTAGTGCGGATCGAGGCGAATCGCTTCCGTGTATGCGGCAATTGCACCGGGCAGGTCTTTGGTCGCCTCCTGTACCGAGCTGGACGCCTTGGCCGCGCGCAGATACGCATCAAAGGCGGCCGGGTTACGCGTTCCGCCGAGCTCGACTTTGGCCGCGACATCGCCGAGAAGCGTCACTTTCAGAGCGCCGGCCACGGCGGTGGCAATCTCGGTCTGAAGTTTGAGCACATCCCCCAAGTCGCGGTCATAGGTCTTCGACCACAATTGAAAGCCCGTGGCGGCATTGATCAGCTCGGCGGTGATACGGATGGTGTTCGCGGAGCGCCGAACGCTCCCTTCGAGCACTGCGCCCACATTCAGTTTGCGGGCGATCGTGCCAATGTCGGTGTCCTTGCCCTTGAATGAGAACGCCGAGGTGCGGGCGGCTACTTGCAGCTCATTGACCTCGGCCAGCGAGTTGAGCAACTCCTCGGTGAGCCCGTCGGAGAAGTACTCCTGGCTCGGATCGCCGCTCAAGTTTACGAACGGGAGCACCGCAATCGAGTGTGCCGGCGGGGCAAGGGCGGAGGGCGGTGGTGGCCTACCTCCCCAAGGCTTCTCGATGAGGAGATAGGCGGCGGCCGCCGCGATAACCACCCCGGCTACGAGCCAGGTGCGTCGTAAGGATCCTCCCGAGGCCACCCCGGCAGGCCCCCGGCCCGCCGTCGGCGAGGGGCGCACCTCGCCTGAGAGAAGCTGCTCGATGCGCCTGACAAACTCGGGTGGAGTCTCTCCGCCCGCAAGGCGGGACCACTGCACCCGCTGAAACGACTCGGGAACGTCCGCACCTGCATCAGGCGTAGCATCCAGGCACACCGGCACGATGAACGCCCGGTTGCGCGCGAGCATGTGGGTGCGCTGATCCGCCAGGTCCCACTCGAGCCGGAAATAGCCTTCATGCCGCGATGCTGTATTGGCCGAGATGACGGGAATGAAGAGCGCGCAGTCGTGGATTTCGCGGCGGATTCTCTGATCCCACACATCCCCGCCCCGAAGCTCGCTCTGGTCGAACCAGACCTCCACGCCCGCTGCGCGCAACGCATCGCAAATGCGCTTAGCAGCCTCAGCATCCTGCGAAGCGTAGCTGAGGAACACCGCGTTGCCTGAGTCGGTCACGGCGACCCCGTTGTGTCGCGATCTTGGCGATTTTCAAGCGGGGCGCGGTCGGCCATGCGCGGGCTCTTACCTGGCGTTTTCTATAGCCTACCGTAAGACCGGAGCGTCTGCTTCCCGGCACCTATTCCAGGTTCGTGACCGTCAAATAATGGCCGAATGCCGCCCCACGCTGCGCTACTAATCACCCGCTGAGCCGCGGTTGAAACTGTCATTTATTGTATATACAATAACTACTTGCGCATATCTTTCGACCCAGCAAAGCGATCCAAGACCCTGGCAGAACGCGGTCTCGACTTCGCTGACGCCGTGCGCGTATTCGAAGGCGTCACCGTTGAGATCGAAGACACACGCAAGGACTACGGTGAAAAGCGAATCATCTGATTTGGCCGTCTGGAAGGTAGGATCGTCGTGATTGGGTATACACCGCGGGGCGCATATGTACGCCACGTTTTCAGCATGAGGAAAGCCAATGATCATGAACAAGCGCGGATCGCACCGCTCCTTGAAATCTGACCTTGCACGTGTGGACGCTCACGTCATCAAGGGGGCGGAGTACAAAGAACTGCCGGAACTGACAGAAAAAATGCTGTCTCGGGCGACGGTGAAGAAGGGCGGCAGGCCACGGTCGCTGAATCCGCGCAAGGCGATCTCTCTGCGGCTGCCGACGGACGTAATCGACCTGTGGCGGGCCACCGGTCCTGGATGGCAGACTCGAATGGCAGACCGCTTAAGCAAGGTGCGTCCGCGCAGCTAGCTCTTTGGGCCAGGTTGGGGTGCCCGACGGAATTCCTGCGTTGCCCTACGTTGCCCCACATACCGCGAAAATTCACACGCTAATCACACTTGGCATCAGGATCCTCAGAAAACCGCTTGTTTTATAGTTCCGGGGGCACCTTCCCCGTGGGTTCGATTCCCATCGCCCGCTCCACTCTCCAGCCATCGCTGGCCAGCGACAGCCAATGTGGCTCCATCACGCAGCGGCACGCAATAGTTGGCCCGCGTTCGCTGGCGTTGGCTGTGGTTTCACGCGCAGCGATGGTGCCGATCCGAACAGCGTCTGATGATCCAAGATCATGGGGAAGTTATCTCACGGCGTGGGCACAGCCATCAAAGCTCGGCGACCGTTATTGTGAGCGCATATTCGTTGCGAAGCGGCGGCTATTCGTCGAACTTGGCGGTGAAGCCAATACCGCGCGTGCGTCCGATGGGCGGACTCATTAGTTCCCGGATGGCGGACATTATTGCGGCTATAGCTTTGTCCTGTACCGCGGCTTTCTTGTCTAACCGAGCCTCGAGTTCGGCGAAACGTTGCGCGAGTTCCTTGTTTGCAGCAAGGACGCTGCGCATCCGCACGAACGCCCTCATGATCTCAATATTTACGGCAACCGCGCGTTCAGTTGACAACACTGAAGATAACATCGCCACACCCTGTTCGGTAAATGCGTAGGGCAAATAGCGCCGCCCGCCGCGATTTACCGCCGGTTTTTTTGAGGTCGCAAAATGCGACCTCAATGCGGTTTCCTCCTCGGCTGTCAGCTGAAACATGAAGTCGATCGGAAATCGCGCGAGGTTTCGCTTGACCTGTTCATTGAGTCGTTTGGTCGTCACTCCGTAGAGGTCCGCCAGGTCGCAATCGAGAAGAACATTCTGATCTCGGAGCACCAGAATGGATTTCGCAATCCCATCTACACCCAGCGCCGCACTTGTATCGATCCTCGATCTCATCATGAAGCCTATGAATCCGGCCCGTTGCACTGTCACCCCACGATGATGGGCAATCAATCCCGAAATACTGCGTGGTTACCCAGATATGGTTGCAGTATGTCCATGGGTGATGGGTAGCGTTGGATCCGGCGAAATTCTCCACTGTCAATCCGTGCTAATGAGCCAGAGAGGAAGAGAGTTCCCGGTATGCGTTGGCTTGAGTGAGCAAGGCATTGGCCTTGGTCTCGAGGGTTTGCACGGCATCGGCACCAGCGGCGAAGCGGGCTGGAGGTTCTTTGAGCCCGGCGAGATGAACGAGCGCGTCGGCGAGCTTGGCCGGGTCGCCGCCCTGCTTGCCGTCCATGCTGCTCCAAGCGGCGACGATCTCCCGGGTTTGCCTGGCGTAGTCGTCGATGTCGGGCTTGGCGTAGGTGGTCGAGTTGTGGCTCAAGAGTCCAGTCCGGAAGAAACCAGGCTCGACTAGCATCGTGCGAATACCGAAGGGGGCGATCTCTGGGGTGAGCGATTCCATCCACCCTTCAACGCCAAACTTCGCGGCGGCATAAGCTGAGCAAAACGATAAGCCGGAGATCCCCGCGGTCGAGGAGATTGTAAGTACCAGACCAGCGCGCTGCTTGCGCATCACCGGCAGAACTGCGCGGGTAACGTTCATCGGGCCGAACAGCAATGTGTCGATCTGGTCTCGGACCTGCACGGGACTGAGTTCCTCAAAGAAGCCGGCGTAAAAGTTGCCGGCATTGTTGACTAGAACGTCAATCCGGCCGAACTTGGCAATGGCGGCCGCGACTGCGTCCTGCGCATCTTGCATGCGGGTGATGTCGAGCTTGATCGCCATCAGGTCGTCGTCCCGGCCGATCGCCGCGCTGACCTTTGCGGGATCGCGGCCGGTCGCGATGACCGCGTGGCCAGCGGCGCGCGCTGCCTTGGCAATGTCGAGGCCCAAGCCACGGCCGGCGCCGGTGATCAACCAAACTCTCTTGTCGCTCATATGAAGCTCCTCTCGCGGTTGTCGCGCCCCCCCCACTCGCGGGGCGTTTTCGATGGGCTAGTGTCGCCCACACGGCCTGCGACCGGTTGCCAAATCCGCCGTAATCCTTGCCTAAAACAATGACTAACGCCCAAAAGCGTTAGTGCTTGGATTTCGCCGGTGGTAGATTAATACGACATCAGCTTGGACGGAAATACTAGATGTTCAGCGGCATATCGCCCATCAACTCCACGGTCGCATCAACGAACACCCTTGCTCTCGCCATCGCGGCGGTTGCCCAAAGTGACGGCGACTACACGACCGTCATTCCGGCGCTCTCACTTCATCGGCGCAATATGCCGACAGCGCCGATGCACTGCATCTACGGCTTGGGCCTCGGCGTCGTTGCGCAAGGTGGCAAGCAGGTGATGCTTGGCGGCGAAGTGATCAACTATGGGCCAGGCCAATCCATGCTCACTACCGTCGATCTTCCGGTGGTAGCGCATGTCATCCGGGCTAGTGCCCGAGAACCGTTCCTCGGCATGATGCTGACTCTCGAGGTCCACACCATCGTGCAGCTGGCGGCCGAAATGGAATCGACTCCGATGCGAAAGGGCCAAGGCTATCGATCGCTTTCGATCGAGGCGCTCGACGCTTCTTTGCTCGATAATCTTGTACGCCTGTTGACGTTGATGCACGACCCTGCGCTGCTGCCGCATCTTGCGCCACTGATCCAGCAGGAAATCACGATCCGCCTCCTGATGGGCCCGCATGGGCCATACTTACGCCGGCTCGTTTCCGCGGGCTCCCCGGGTCAGCAGATTGCGAAGACCGTAGCTTGGCTGAAGCAGCATTATGCCGAGGTGGTGGAAGTGGAAAAGTTGGCGGCCCGCGCACATATGAGCCCGTCCACCTTTCGTCAACATTTCCGCGACATCACCGGCGTAAGCCCGTTGCAATACCAGAAGCAGTTGCGCCTCCAAGAGGCACGGCAACTGATGCTCAACGAGGATCTCGATTCGAGCAAAGCCAGCGGGCCGGTAGGCTACGAAAGTGCCTCACAGTTCAGCCGGGAATACTCCCGCCTGTTTGGCGCGCCGCCACAGCGCGACATACGGAGAATGCGACTAAATCAAATGGCGCCCTCATAGCGAGGAGATGCAGATTGTGCGCTGGGGGCGAAGCTTGTTGTCAGCGACAATAGGGCGCGCACGCCCCAATCCTCTCTTCGACCAAAGGCCGCGTTCCTTTCCTGTACCCATGACCAATGCTCGCATTGGCTGGCGTTGGCCGGTGTGGCATCGTTTTTCACACAAAAATCGCACGCAGCTGATCTGGGAAATGGCATCGTGCGATTAAGCGCCAAATTATCAAGTAAGCGAAAATCACCTTCGCAAATCGCGCAGATCTTGGGCGCATCGATCGGCGGACTGACGGACCGGTGTGGACCCTGAGCGGTCGGATGCGACCGGCAGCTCTCCGGCAGTGAAATCCTTCCAACGTCCGCGTACAAATGAAAAACCCGGCGCGGGGGACCGGGCTTCTCATCCGTCAGAAGCGCGGTGACCTTAACGTTGAGCGACCAGATTGTCCCGCGCCTTCAGTTCCTGGAGTACCGCTGACAGCTGCTGCTTCAGATCGTCCACTTCGGCCACTTTTTGCTCAAGCGACGCGATTTTTGCAGCGTCGGCAGCGTGCTGGTCAACCAATGTCGCGACGGTAGCCTGCTCTTTTTGCATTTCGTTGAGCAGCATCGGCGCGAGTTCGTCGTAGCGCACGCCGTCGATGCGACCGTTCTGATCGCGGAGCACGAGCTCGGGATATACCTTGGCGACTTCCTCAGCGATCAGGCCGTATTGAACAGTGCCCTCGGCATCGGTCTTGAGCTTGAACATCACGGGCCGCAACTGCCCCAACTTGGCCGTAATCGCACCCATCGGTTCGATGGCGGTCTTGAAGCGCTCGGAGGAGGCCTTGACGCCGAGCTGCCCGGATGCCGTGATGACGACCTCGTTGCCCGTGAGCTTCGAATCCACGATTCCGGCGATAAACGTCTTGGTCTGTGTCCCAGCAGTTCCAATGCGGATAATTCTGGCGTCGCCGGAGTCACCCTCGTTGCCGAGGTCGATATTGTTGCTGCCGCTGCTCAGATTCATACCGGCCTGATACCCCACGGCAATGTTGTTATTGCCAGTCGTGTTGGAGAGGAGGGTGTTGGTCCCATAGGCAGTGTTGTCGCTGCCGGTCGTGTTTTGAGCGAGCGCTTGGAAGCCGGAAGCGGTGTTGTCGCCGCCCGTCGTGTTGACCAGGAGCGCATACGCCCCCGAGGCGGTGTTGTCGCTTCCGGTCTGATTGGACTGAAGAGCTGAAGTCCCCGAGGCGGTGTTGAAGCTACCGGTCGTGTTGTCACCGAGCGCGGCATTCCCGGAAGCGGTGTTGTCGCCGCCGGTCGTATTGGAAACGAGCGCTTCGTACCCGGAGGCGGTGTTGCTGCTTCCGGTCGTGTTGGAATTGAGCGCCTCGAACCCCGAGGCGGTGTTGTCGCTGCCGGTCGTGGTGGAAAAGAGTGCTTCGTAGCCCGAGGCAGTGTTGGCATTGCCGGTCATGTTGGCCTCGAGCGCGGCGAACCCCGAGGCGGTGTTGTCGTTGCCGGTCGTGTTATTGCGAAGCGCGCCGGCCCCGGAGGCGGTGTTGTCGTAGCCGATCGTGTTGGAATAGAGCGCTAGGTACCCGGAGGCGGTGTTGTAGGTTCCGGTCGTGTTGAAACTGAGGGCGCCGGACCCGGAGGCGGTGTTGGAGAATCCGGTCGTGTTGGAATAGAGCGCGCTGCGCCCGGAGGCGGTGTTGTCGTTGCCGGTCGTGAGACTATGAAGCGCGTCGGTGCCCATTCCGGTGTTGTCACTATTGTCGCTCGTATCGTTCGTTGACGGCACCTGACCGTAAGCCGCCCCTGCCAGCAGCGCCATCGTCCACGTTAATATCCCATTGCGGGACACAGTGGTCATTGTATTCATGTTCATCTCCTGGATTGTCGGTGCAAGTACGTTGCTATTGGCAGATCGGTCGTTCCGTCGAGGCTCTCTTTCGACCTATATAGCTGCCTCGTCCATACAGCCACGGTCCAATGTTCAAATCCGACATTCCTTGATGGCACTGATGACGATGTCGGTTTTGGTACGCATCGGTCCGTCCTGCGTTGTTGATCACTTCTTTGACCCCCGGCCAATGCAAAGGGTCTGCACTCAGGGATATCGGAATCGGAGGGCAAAAAGTGACATCCGCTGGACCTGCTCAGGTCTGGCGGCACGGCAGCGTCATCGATGACCGCTTCGAGGAGGGCACTTCAATTTGTCGAGTGGCGGCTTCGGGCCGCAAGCCGCCGGATGCATGCGCGCCTCGAAATCGTTGTTTGCTACGAATTGCTACGTTGTGCGACAGCCTTAAATGCGTGCCGGTAACCTGTCATTCACGGTGCGCGGTAAACTCCACGGACGCAGGTCCACGACGGACGACGGAACTTTCCCAAGTATGACGGCGGGGGGAGTAGCGTGCTTTAAACCTAACCATGCTTGGGTTATAATGTTTTGTGCCTACGGTGCTCCGCTTTGGCCGAGTTCGGGTCGTGATCTACGCCAACGATCATCGTCCCGCCCATGTGCACGTTTGGGAGGGCCCGCGGCAGGCGGTATTCAATTTGAACTGTCCAAGCGGACCGATCGAATTGCGTGAGAACTTTGGGTTTTCCTGGCCGGAGGTAAACCGCTTGGCCCGATCACTGGAGACTCATGTGCAACCGTTGTGTGCGGCATGGAGGGCGATTCATGGCAATTACTAAAGATCAATTTAAGGCAGCGAACGCGCGTGGTGCGGCGGCGGTGGCGCGTGGACCGATCGCGCGAGCTGCGCGCTACGATGCGCGACGTGGACTAATCGTGATCACGCTCGATGGCGGCTGCGAATTTGCCTTCCCGGTGGCGGTGACCGAAGGGCTGGCAGATGCGCCCCGGTCAAAGTTAACGAAAATCAAGATCAGCCCGAACGGGCTCGGCCTGCATTGGCCGCTGCTGGATACCGATCTGTACGTGCCGGGGCTCATCGAAGGTGCCTTCGGTTCACGGCGGTGGATGCAACAGATTGGCAAACTCGGGGGCTCGAGCCGCAGTTCGATGAAGGCGAAGGCCTCTCGTGAGAACGGTAAACGCGGCGGTCGTCCCAAAGAAAGGGTAGCCGCCTAACGCAACGCCAGATCTTGCCCAAAAATAACGGCGAAAACGTGCGAGTTACTGGGCCCGAAGGTAGGTTTCGCGAGCAATTGAATTTTCGATCTCACGTCAGCGCCAATGCTCGTTTTTGGGAAAGTATGCGATTTTGGTTCCCTCGAAGCCGCCATTCACGACGGGCGGCAGAGGGTCGAAAGCCGCCTTCGCGGTGCGAGCGGAACGCGGCTCATTTGGAACGCTTCGCTTGGGCGTTTATTCCAGAGGCGCGGCTAAGGTTTCCGACGCTGCGATTGGTCGTGGGGAGGTAAGCCGGTGCGTGATCACTCGAACGGCGAGGCCAATTGCAAGGAGGACGAGACTGCACAGGCAAGCCTCGGCCCCCGCCCGTAGAATGCAAACAGAATAAACAGCAGCGCCCCGCTGATTGCCGCTCGGGCCAATGGCGCCGGACTCATCCGCCAGGCTGAAAGCGCGCCAGCGAGGTATACAACCAGTACGGCTGCGGTCGACATCAAGATGATGAATGTGAACAGGCTGGCGGTCGCCCGGCTGTTATTGGCAAGGATCAGCACTACCGATAGCGCCGAACCGACGATCTGCGCTCCGACGGGCGTGTTGCCCCGCCAGGTCCACGCCATTACGGCCGGCAAGTCGCGTCGCAGGCCCCAACCGCGACCATCAAGCTCCCGCTTCCCAGTCATGCAATGACCTAATCGTTCCGTAGCCTTCGGCTTTTCCATAGTACCGTTCGTCCGCCGTCACAAGCAGCGCGTCCTCCTGCTCGAGCGCCACGGCGTGATACAGCGTGTCAAACAGATGGTGTTTGGTTTCGATCGCAAGACTGGTTGCCCGTCGATTGACGGTTGGGCTGTCAAAAGTCGGGAACTCGAATGCGGCGAGCATTTCAACATCACCGACGGCCGTCTGCGGGGCGAGGCGAGCAGCAACCGCAGCCATCTCGGCCAACCAATGCACCGGCTGCAGGATCTCCAGTCTGCCACTTACAACGGATTCGACGAGCGCAAATGCTTTCTCGGTATCAGGTTCTCGTGCGGGATCCTCAAGCAGCCATTTGAGGATCACACTCGCATCGAGGACGACTATCACGGCCGTTCGACGGATCGCGCCTTGCGTACTTCTTCGCTGGTGAAGGTGGGCCGACCGCTACGCGCTAAACCGAATTGACGGAAGAGTCGTTCCCGCCTGATTTGGAGTTTGCGCTCACGCACAGCCCGCCGCATCAAATCCGCGATGATGGAACTCTTGTTCTGGTCACCGAATGTTTTGTCGAACTCCATCTTGACTTCATCGGGTACGCTGAAATTGACGGTCGCCATGAACCACCCATATTGTTGAAATCTTCAACAATCCCAATATACTCCTGTCGCCGGGAGCTGCAACCTTAATTTCCGCGGTGATTTGCTAAATATGCATCAGCTAAAGCCGTGCTTGGCCAGCCCCATAGCCGCCGTTTACCAGCGGCAACAAGGGGCTATTCAGGACCACTTGCCCTGTCGAGGAGACTCCACCTGTGCTCGTGTCCAATGGCCGCATTGGCTGGCGCTGGCTCGTGTGGCACTCCTTTTCACACAAAAATCGCAGGCAGCGATCGGGTAGCCCAGTGACAAGATCCCCGGCGAGAGGCCGGGGATTTCATGAGTCAGAATCAACGCTGCGCGACGAGTTGATCCTTGGATTGCAGTTTGAATAGTGCCGCTTGGATCCCAGCCAATTGGTGCTCCAATGACGCGATCTTTGCTGCCTGGGCATTATTCTGGTCCGCCTGGGCTGCATTGATCCGCTGCTGCTTCTGGACTTCATTGAGCAGCATCGGCGCAAGCTCGTCGTAGCGCACCCCGTCGATGCGGCCTTTCTGATCTCGAACGACCAGTTCGGGGTAAACCTTCGCCACTTCCTCGGCGATCAATCCATATCGCAGCGTGCCCTGCGGATCGGCCTTGTAATGAAAAGTTATGGGGCGCAGTTGATGGAGTCTTTCGGTGTTCGCGCCCATTGGCTCGATGTCAGTCTTGAATCGCTCCGAGGACGACACCGCGCCGAGTTCTCCATTCGAGCCGATGACGACGGCTAAGCCGCTGACGGCGGTATTGCTGAAGATGCCGGCGATATACGCCTTTTTTTGGGTACCCTCTGTGCCGATCTTGATTACCTTATTGTCGCCGGCGGCACCCACGTTGCCGATCTCGATGCTGTCGCTGCCGGTTGTCAGATTCATACCAGATTCATAACCCACTGCAATGTTGCCGCTGCCGGTCGTGTTGGAATATAGGGCAGCGTCCCCTAAGGCGGTATTGTTGCTGCCGGTGGAATACAAATATAGAGCGTTCGTGCCAACGCCAGTATTGTTTGAACCGGTGGCACCGTCCGGGTTAAACGCTGTTATTGGTGCGCCGAAGAGTGCATTTTCTCCGGCGGCGGTGTTGCTCCCACCGCTTGTATTGTGAAGGAGTGCGTTTAATCCGTCGGCGGTGTTATTGCTGCCGGACGTATTGGAACCGAGTGCGTTCTTGCCAGCGGCGGTATTGTAATTGCCGCTTGTGTTTAACCAGAGCGCATAGGACCCGGAAGCGGTGTTTTGGATGCCAGCCAAATTGGAATAGAGCGCGGCATCTCCGACAGCGGTATTGTCGCTGCCGGTCGTGTTGGAATAGAGGGCCTGATATCCCGAGGCGGTGTTGCATGCGCCATTGGATGCGATGCAATCAGTCCCGTTCGGGGTGAGGCCATGTAACGCACCGGTTCCCATTCCCGTGTTGAAATATGGATCGCTCGTATCGTTGGTCGACGGAACTTGTGCGTGAACGGCCGCCCCCGTCAAGAGTGCCAGCACCATGCTCCACTTTGAGATCGTATTCATTGATTGCCCCCCAATTTCGGTTCTTGTCTTGTCACCGGAAAAGTGACGTTAGGAACATATTGCACGCCTCAACTCGGTTTGAGTATCTCCGCCCGTGTCGCACAGGATTGCGACAACAGCCTCATTTGTCATAACGGCGTCGGTTTGACTTCGAAAGTGCCAACGAGCCCTGTACGAGGCCTTCAATCGGTGCGAGCAGCTAATTGGTTGGTCGTCGAATCAGGGCTGTAAGATCGGCATCGAGACTTGTCTCCGTAACGCGATCCTCCGGCCGGCTCTCAGGGCGCCGGCGAGTTCGCCCGCGACTACAGGATTCTCGCTTGAAACCGAGCGGTTCGGGTTTTCGGGCGTATTCATCATGTCCGATGGCGAACGACGGCTTCCTGGTGTGCATTTCAATAACCTGACAGCCCGGAGTGGGCCAGTCAGCGACCGCCGCCGACCGGCCCGCAGGTTCTTCGTGCGGCGGTAAATTAACGTGGCTTTGGTGCGCCGCAGCGTATGCGTCCCGTGGCTCGCCGAGTCTAGCCCGAGCTGATCCACCCAGGAGTCCACGATCCTGGCGTACTGGCGGGTCGAGAGATGGGCTGAGCGATGCAGTCGGCTCGGGAACAGAGGATCTTCCGGCGCCAGTCGGGCGTCAGCGATCCAGGCACCGACTGCCTCACGCGTCGGCTCCGTGATCTCGAATTGCACCGGGCGTTGGGTCTTCTGCGATCGTGCCCCAGGGCGTGGTGTATGAGTCGTGAGTCTTGGCTCGATTGAACTCATGCTCAGTTGACGACTGCAGACAACCGAGCGGTTTGATTGTCGCTGAGAGTCTGCAAGCCTTCAAGTTGCATGTATCGGCGTTGTAGCTGCCATTCGTCGTTCTGTTCGAGCAGTAGCGCACCGACCAGCCGCGTGATCGAGGCCTCGTTCGGGAAGATGCCCACGACATCGGTACGCCGCTTGACCTCGGCATTGAGCCTTTCGAGCGGATTGGTGCTGTGGATCTGCGTGCGATGGGCCTTCGGAAAGCTCAGGAAGGACAACACGTCCGGCTCAGATTTATCCATCAAGCCGGAAAGCTTCGGGAACTTCGCCCGCAGCTGATCCGCGACCGTACGCCACTGCGCGACCGCCGCTTCCTGCGTATCCTGGGCGAAAACGGTGTTGATCATGGCCAGAACCATCTGACGTTGGCCTTTTCCGGCATGCGCCAGGGCATTGCGGATGAAATGGACGCGGCAGCGCTGCCAAGTGGACTTCAAAACCTTGGCGGCAGCGGCTTTTAAGCCTTCGTGGGCGTCGGAAATCACCAGCTTGACGCCACGCAGACCTCGGCGCGTCAGAGAACGCAGGAAATTCGTCCAGAAGGGCTCCGCTTCGGAGGGTCCGACGCTCATTCCCAGCACTTCCCGTACGCCATCGGTGTTCACGGCGATGGCGATTATTACCGCCACCGAGACGATCCGGCCGGCCTCCCGCACCTTCACGTAGGTCGCGTCAATCCACAGATATGGCCAGTCCCCTTCGATCGGACGATCCAGGAACGCATGCACTCGCTCGTCGATTTCCCCGCACAGCCGCGACACCTGGCTCTTGCTGATGCCGCCCATGCCCATCGCCTTGACCAGCTCATCGACTGAGCGGGTTGAGACGCCTTGGATATACGCTTCCTGAATCACGGCCGCGAGCGCCTTCTCGGCGGTTCGTCGCGGCTCCAAAAAACCAGGAAAATAGCTGCCTTTACGTAGCTTCGGGATCTTCAAATCCACGCTCCCGGAGCGCGTCTCCCACAGCCGTTCCCGGTAACCGTTGCGGCTATTAGCCCGATCCGGGCTTCTCTCCCCGTACGCCGCGGCGCACAGACTCTCAGCGTCCATCTCCATCATCCGCTGGGCGACAAACTGGATCATCTCACGCAGCAAATCTGTATCAGCACCCTTCTCGGCAAGCTCGGCCAGTGACATAGTTGGCTTGGTGGTCATCGTCGGGATCCTCGGCAATGTTAAGTGTGGTAACTCAACCTTACCAAGTCTCACGATGACCGCCATCACCGGCCCGCTCTTACACCACTAACCGGGACACGATCTCTTCTGCTGCATCACGATAGCCCGCGCAGCCATGCTGCTGCCATGGCAGATATCTCGGACCCGAAGTTTCAATAAGTCGCAGGCGCGAAGCTCGCTATCGATTGCAAGATTGAAGAGTGCGAGCTCGCGGCGACGGCCGGAGAGCTGCAAACGAACCCGAATCGCCCAGATCTCCTTCAGCTTGAACGGGGCCTTCTGTCCGACGAGCTTTCCCTTGTTCCAGGGTTCCCGACTGGTTGCCGTGTAATGTGTGTGTTCCATGACTGATTCCCGTAGTTGCAGGGCCAATCAGTTTGCTCCTCGCCGCTACGGTCGATAGCTGACCCTCTGCCGTCGGTGAGGAACGTCGGCTTTGCGGAACCCATTGTCGCGTATGCTAACAACTAAAACGGCCAGTAGGCATATCCTCTGCTGGGGTTGTTACGGCGCGAATAGTGTTGACTCAATTGCGTTGTCGAGTTTCATTGGTTCCAAGGGTAATCGAACCTGGCACAGGCGGCCCTTCGACTTCTGAATCAGCTCGCCATATTCGCCAACAACTTTCAACTTTATCAACTCTCCTGGCGCCACCTTGATAACCGGTGGCGGACCGCCGACGAATTCCGGTAACGGAAACGGGGCATCGCTCAAAATCGCGGAGCCGGGGACGATACAGGCAATCATTGCGTAAACGGCTGTACTGGCAGACCAGAAGTTATGCCGACCGCGAAAATAGATTGGACGAGTGGACTGGTTGTCCAATAGAAAAGTCGCGCTGTTATTGGACGCATCTATATAACTCAAGGTGACCTGACCCGCGCGAATAGAAGGGTGAGCCGGTTTGCACGCGCATAGCACGGCGCACAGCGTCACTAGAGTTCCCACACGTTTAGCTTTTGGGGCGCCCATCGGCAATCAATTTCGGGCTTCGACTGGGCATCATAGCCTTTGCCGCCAACGTCCGCTTAACGGTGCCAATTCCTATACCTGCTACTTCCGCAGTGGGCCGGAAGCACTCCGTCACATCGCAGGACGATCACTTCCCGTGACGGCTGAATGAAGCGGGCGTAGCATGCTACTTGCATTAATGTATATACGTATATACTATAAAAAATGGCTATCAGCTTCGATCTGGCCAAGAGCGAGGAGAACGTGCTGGTGCGCGGCATCTCGTTCGAATTGGCGGCCCGGTTCGAGTGGGTCGGCGCGCTCATAGTCGAAGATCTTCGAAAGGACTACGGTGAACGCCGGTTTCAGGCGCTGGGTCTGATCGAGAATCGGTTGCATATGATGGTATTCACACCGCGTGCCAACATGGTGCATGTGATCAGTCTGCGCAGGGCCAACAAACGAGAGGTCAAACGATATGAAGCGCAAGCCTAATCCTCGGAAGGCCGATCGAGAGAACCCGGAATGGACAAAAGAAACCTTTGCCCGCGCCCGCAAGGCTCGCGACGTGTTGCCGGAAATCTTCGCTGCCGGGACTGCTGCCAAGATGTTGAAGCCGCGTGGAAGACCGAAGTCGGGCAGGGCGCGTACATTGATCTCGCTACGATTGCCGCCGGAGACATTGGCGCGCTGGAAGGCCACCGGTCCTGGCTGGCAAACACGGATGGCCGAAGCGTTGTCGAAAGTCGTTTGACTGTCGAGTAGCCCCACGTTGCCCCACATACCGCGAAAATTCACACGCTAATCACACTTGGCATCGGCATTCGCGCCAAAGCGCTTGTTTTCAAGCGCCGGCCGCGCCTTCCCTTTGGGTTCGATTCCCATCGCCCGCTCCACTTTTCGTTGTCTGGCGTGTCCCTGCGTTGTCCTAGGACGCGACTTAGCTTGTCGCCCAGTTCCCACAGCTTCGATATGGGCGCAATCGTTCATTTGATTGAATGCTTCGATCCGCGTCTCGGTCCGAGGTCGTTCTCGATGGTCTCTTCGGTCCGTTATCGACCCTTTGCGGGCAATCGTCAACGTCTGCTTCGGAGAAGGCCGCCGTTCCGCCTGCGGCCCTTTCGTTCAATACCGCCCGACAGTTGTCGCCAACAGCGCGAAGCAATTCCGCGGCAATCAATTGGCGTTTAACCAACGAGCAGCCGCCTCGGCGGTGTCCTCCGGGCGCGTGTTGAATGCGATGGACGCATTCGGTGCCGCCTTATGCACAGTGTTCACTACCGTCTCGAGCAACGACAGGCTCTTTGGTGGCAGCCGAATACCGCCCCCGATCACCACGCAGTCATAGGTCGTAGTTGCCAGCTGCTGCTCTAGCACGAGGCCCGCCGTTCTGTCGGGCGGGATCAAGCAAAGGTCAGCCTGCCATCCCCGTTCCGCCATTTTTGACATGCCAATTGCTATTCCCGCATGGATTTTCTCGGCACTGAAGCCCGGCGGTATCGCGGGATCCGAGAAGTCCACAGTTTCCGGTCGCTGGCCGACGAACAATACGCGTGTCATGTGATCTTCCTCCGTGCCGGGTCAGTCTAGTCACAGGTAGCTTACCGCAGGCTCCGAATGGCCGCTGTGAGGCGGCGATTTCGTTGAGTCCGGTGCCTGGTATTGGCCGCCTGCCGCCCCACGGATGGAGAGCGCCGGCGAACTCACCCTCTCGACCCGAAGCCGTCCTTGATGAGCGGCAGCTATACCGAACTGTCGATATCCCGCGATGTGCACTGCGGCATGCTAACCCCAGAGTTCATGGCCCGTGTTCGCTGTCGTACAGAGGCCCCAGTACGGCTAACGTACGATGCACCATGCTCCGGGATTTTCTCTCGACAAATCGTACGGTCTTGATAGGGCGCTGTCGCGACATGGTTAGCAGCCGGTCCAATCCAAAAGCCACTGATGAGGAATTGGCCCACGGGATACCGATGTTTCTCGATCAACTCATAGAGACGCTCGTACTTCAGCAGCAATCCGGAATCGGAGATTCCACGGAAGACTGCAGCGCTCGCGAGAAGTTCTCTTCGGAACTCGCCGCAACGGCCGCTCTGCACGGCCGCGAACTATCGCGTGCGGGATTTACTGTTGAGCAGGTCGTCCGGGAATACGGCGATGTTTGTCAGGCCATCACCAACTTAGCCTTTGAGACCGGCGCGGCGATTTCGGTCGATGAATTCCGAACATTTAATCGCTGCCTCGATAATGCGATCGCCGGCGCAGTCACTGAGTTTGCACGGCACGCTCCCGCGTCGGACGAAGAGAGTCTTAGAAGCTTCAATTCTCGGCTTGGTCCGCTGGCGCATGAACTACGAAACCACCTGCAGACGGCAACTTACGCGGCAAGAGCAATCAGGGCCGGCACCAGCGGAATCGGCGGGGCCACTGCTGCGGTTCTTGATCGTAGCTTGATGGCGATGGGTAATTTGATCGATCGCTCACTGGCCGAAGTACGGATCACAGCTGGCTTGGCGCCCCGCCTTCAGCCCATTTACTTAGCCAAGTTCCTGGGAGAAGTCGAAGCCGCCGCATCGCTTGATGCGCGAGCGCGAGGATCACGATTTCGGGTCGCGCCGGTAGTTGAGGATATCCAGGTCATTGCCGACCCGGAGATGCTAGCGGCGGCGGTTGGCAACTTGCTGCATAACGCGTTTAAGTTCACGATTCGCCACACCGAGGTCTGGCTTCGCGGTACAGCGTCCGAAAATTGTGTCTCGATTGAAGTCGAGGATCATTGTGGTGGTCTTCCTGAGGGAGCGGCCGAAAAACTGATGCGGCCTTTCGCTCAAGCCGGCACGGATCGCTCGGGACTTGGGCTGGGGCTTGATATTTGCAGGCGCAGTCTAGAATTGATGAAGGGTGAGCTCACAGTCCGTGATTTGCCTGGTTCAGGGTGCATATTCACGATCTACTTGCCCCGACATCTCGATGCCTGATGATTCCATGGCGGCGCGGGGTCGCGCCGGTGGCGCACGGACACCCTTGGCCCGCGGCCGCCGAAACGCTGTTCACTGCGGCAATCTGACTGACCGCTTTCTGCCACCCGATTCGATGCAACCACCGCCCGGTTTTGGCCGGTTGCCGCCGCTGGCGCTCCCAGTCTCCGCTCTCGACCTCGTTACTGACGGCAGTGAGCGACCGCTTTCGGAAGTTCCCCATCACACCCATGTCATTAACCAAGTTGGAAGGACCTAGTGACGTCAAATGGATGGTCGATCATCCTTTCCATACGAGTCACAAATTGCAAGGTATCCTGTAACTCGGCGTGACGGTCAAAGGCAGCTTCATCGATCCAGCGTGAATGAAGATAGAACAGCCGCGGATCGCGGACAGAAGCAAATATGTCGATGGCAAGGCACCCTGTCTCCCCGCGGACGCGCGTTGCCTGCTCGAGCAGAATGGAAGATGCCTCGACCTCGCAGCCGTCCCGAACATGGAAGCGCGCGAAAATAAACAATTCCATGAGACCTCCGGTTCTCCGGCAATTCTAGATGACACTTGAAGAAAGTGAATGGCGGCTAACTGCAGACAATTTCAGACGCGCCCCACTGACGGGTTTTGGGCCGAAAGCGAGCGCTCAATCTGCCTGATCACCTCCATTTGTGCTGAGGATGGCAGCACCCGGACGGATTACAGTTGCATGATGGCCGGCACGAGGTCAGTTACTGCCGATACTGACGCGATCATGTGGGACATCCTCGTCATTCGTGGCCAGAGGGTACTGCTTGATTCTGACCTCGCCGCGTTGTATCAGTTGGCGACAAAGGCGCTTACCCGTGCAGTGCGTCGAAATCCGGGTCGCTTTCCGGCCGATTTCATGTTCCAACTTGCGGTTGAGGAGTTGGCTTCTTTAAGGAGCCAATCTGGCGCCTTAAAGACCGGGCGCGGAAAGCACCGGAAGTATGCACCGTACGTTTTCACGGAACAGGGGATCGCCATGCTGTCCTCCGTCCTTACAAGTGAACGCGCCGTCCAAGTAAACATCGAGATCATGAGGGCGTTTATTCGCCTGCGACAGACAGTCTCAACGCACCAAGATTTGGCGCACAAACTCGTAGCGTTGGAGAACAAGTACGATCGGCAGTTCAAGGTTGTGTTTGACGCGATCCGTAGCCTGATGAAGGAGCCCGAGCCCAAGCGCCGTGGAATCGGTTTCACGGCAAAGATAAACGAATAGGGATCGCGGATGTTCGAGGGGTGAGATGGCGATGTATCCCTACGTAGCCTTACGTGGCCCCCCATACCGCGAAAATTCACACGCTAATCACACTTGGCATCCGCCGTCGCACAAAACCGCTTGTTTTCAAGGTTCGGGACTGCCTTCCCCGTGGGTTCGATTCCCATCGCCCGCTCCATCCTCCCGCCATTGCTGGCCAATTCCAGCCAATGATTTGCAGCTTGCAATGCCGAGCAACAAGTTGGCGGACGTTAGCTGGCGTTGGCTGTGGTTTCACACGCGGTCTTGTCCGTATGACCGGGTTCGACCGTTGGTGCCGACCGCAAATCTCCGCTGCCGCCGCGTTCATCTCGCGCCTAGCTCACCTGGTCGCAGTCGGCGCTGCCAGTGCAAGCCAATGTCACAAACGCCTCGGATTTCAGACGCCAATTACCTGCTGAAGGGATCCACATAGCAAGGTAAATACCCTTCTTTCGCATGGTTCCATCAGGCTTCCGCCAGATGCCCTCAAAATGCCCCGTCTCCGCAATTCGCTTCCCGGATGCGGCAATGACAATGGTTGTTGGGGTACGTCGGTAGGTAGCGAATGTCGGATCCTTGAATTCCTCATCAGCGTAGCCGCGAGTTGCGGCATCTGCGCCGCTGTCTATGTCGCCCGACGATCCCAGAATGAGATGATAGTCATCAACGAAGAACGTACGCAGGCGTACGGCGTCGCGGGCCGCAATCGCTGCGTTGTACTCCGCGCGCTGCGCTCTGACGATAGAGGTCGGTGTGGTCCCGGTAGATGCATGTGATGCACCCAGGAGACCAAAAATCAGGAGAACATTCGGCAATACTATTTTCATCCCATGCTACCTTTTGACACTTATGCCTTTTGCCCGGACGGTTGGTTTTTCGGCTCCAAAGACCGGATTCAACACAAACCTTCCCGCCAACGCTTTGTCATCGGTGCCATTATATTGGCGGTGTTGCCAGGGAGCGTCGATAAACGCATTTCTTGGCGAAGGGCTCGAACACCCGACCTTACGCCCGACAGATTCCTTGACTTCGATTCGCCCAGGTAGTACTTTTTGACTACCCATTAGTATGAAAGGGTCATTCAATGGCTGCCACGAGCCTTAAACTTCCGGAAGCGCTGAAGCGGCGGATCGACCGACTTGCCGGCGCGGCGAATCAGACTCCGCATGCTTTCATGGTTGACGTGTTGAGCCAGGAGGCCGACCGTGCAGAGCTTCGCGAGCGGTTTTCGGCAGATGCGGTGGCCTCAGAGAAGGAAACGATCGAGAGCGGCAAAGCCGTTCCGTTGGGAGCCGCCTTCGATTATCTCGAGGCTCGTGTCGCAGGGAAGTCCGCTCGACGGCCACGAGCGCGCGCATGGCGCGCGTCCAAGTAACGGTTCGTGCGCTCGCCGATCTCGAGCGGCTGTTCGATTTTCTCGCGGAACGCAATCCGAAGCTCGCGCGAGAGCGGATGGTCAGCGTCAGGCGAGCCTTCGAGTTGCTGACTGACCATCCGTTGCTGGGCCGCGAAGCCGAGGACGGGCGACGGGAGTTGATCCTGGCTCGCGGCAAATTCGGCTATGTGGCCAAATATCGCTGGCTACCAGGCGACGATGTCGTTCTGATTCTCGCCGTTCGACATCAGCTGGAAGCAGGTTACAAAGGCGATTAGATTGGCGATCGGCGGGGCAGCGTGGATTGGAAGTACGTAGCTTGCGAGAGCCTACGGCCGCACTGGCTGGCATTGGCTACTATGGCGCCGTTTTTCACACAATAATCGCACGCGGTGCTCGGCGGATCCCGTAACGCATTGATTTAAGAGGATTGGTCACTCTAAAGCGATATTTTCGATTCCCATCGCCCGCTCCACTTCCAGCCAGCGCTGGCCGGTGCCGACACCCATCGATCATGCAGTCCCGACTGTCTCCCCCGTCCCGGCTCACGCCGACGTTCAAATCCCCATAGCGCTGCGTCTCCGCTGATCGGCATCAGCACGTCCCCGCGGTTCCTCCCTGGAGACTTGTCCAACACCTGCCCCAAAGCCTCACCAGACTATCGGAAAGCTCCGCGCGCACCGGCAGGTGTCGGACAACCCTAAACCATACTTGTCTGTCGCAACCGTCTGCTTCCGAGCAGGACAATTGCAGCGACGGCATTCGGACGCGACTATTCCCGTAGGTTCAACTTCCGCAGGAACGCCTTGTAGCGGGGATCCTGCGCGAGATTCTTGAAGCAGAAATCCCCTTTCGTATAAAAAATGTAGGCGTCGCGCCGCAAATATGCGCGGTCGAGCCATGCAAGAGCCCGGTCGGTATCTTTATCACAGGCGTAATAGCCAGCGAGGTTGGCGGCCGACGTGGCCGCATTGTCTTTCTCCATCTTGGCAACTATGAGCTCTGCTTCCTGTGTACGACCCAGTGCGGGTAACGCGAGGATGAGCCCGTCATTGCGGACCTCTTCATCCGGTGCCAGTTGAAATTCGATCAGCGCCGCCGCAGCCTGTCCCTGCGCCAGCAACTCATATCCAACCCAGAAACGGCTGGTAAGCCCCGTCGGGCGCAGCTCGAGTGCCTTGCGGTCTGCTATCTCTGCCTGCGCGTGCTGACCGCGGCGAGACAACGCGGTCGCGAGAGCCGCATAGGAACCAGGGTTGAGAGGATCGCGCAGGACCGCGCTCTGAGCAAATTGCAGCGCCTGATCCGTTCGATCCTGTATTGCTGCAATGAAAGATAGGTTGTTCAAGGCGAGGATGTTGCCGGGTTCCAGCTGGAGCGCCTGACTGTATTCGTTCTCGGCTGCGCTCCAATCCCAATCGATGGAGCCATAAATATCTCCCAATGCCAAATGCGGATCGGGCAACGTCGGATCAAGCGCAAGCGCGTGTTTTGCGTCGTCTTCTGCATCCTCACGAACCTGCTGAACGGAGCCACCGAGGTAAGCGGCATAAAGGCCTGCGCGAGCGCGAGCGCGCAGCGCCCACGCCGATGCAAACTTGGGATCCAGAGTCAGTGCTCTATTGAGGAGCGAGAATACGAGCTCGTAGTCCCCTCGCGTCGATACGTGTTGAAGCAGGTGTCGTGCCTGCAAGTAGAGAGCGTACGACTCGGTATTCTGACTGACTGCAGCGTTCGGAGTAGTGCCCGCAAGCAGCGAAATCTTGAGTGCTTCGACAACGGCTACGGCTATCTCGTCCTGCGTCTTGAAGACGTCATCCAGCGTGCGGTCGTAGGTTTGCGACCACATGTGGTAACCACTATCTACACGAATAAGTTGTGCGGTCACGCGCATGGTTTTACCGGATTTGCGCACACTGCCCTCCAACACGTGCGCCACACCAAGCGACTTGGCGATTTCGGCAATCGTCGCCTGCTTACCCTTGAAATAAAAGGACGATGTGCGGGCGGGAACCCTCAGGTCGGGTATTTTCGCCAACATGTCAATGAGTTCTTCGGACATTCCATCAGAGAAATATTCCTGGTCTTTCCTCTCGCTCATGTCCACGAACGGCAGAACAGCCACGGATTTTTCAGGAATGCCTAATGCGGCTGTCACTGCCGCCGGCGTGCCGGTGGCCACAACCGCCGCAGGCGCAACCACTCGACGTCCCGGCACCCATAACCTGTAAGCGGCGAATCCCGTGATCGCCACAGCCACGATGGATGCCGCGACAATGGCTGCCCGGTGCCGAAACCGAGCACCGCCTGACACGCCGCCGGAGCGGACCTCGGGTGCTTCTGCAACCGGTGTCGCCGAGATCTCCGGAGCGGGGCCAGCGGGTCTTTCGATCGCCAGGCGAACCGCGGTCAATAATTTCGGCATCATCCGCGTAGCATTGCCGCCGCTGGCATCGAGCCACTGCGAGGTATTGAGGAAGTATTCAAATTCAGCGGGTAGCGGCGCTTGATCCAGTCGCAGCGTCACGACCGGATGGCGCTTGGATGTTGCCCGCTCTACTTCCCTGAGGACGTGGGGAGAAGTTGCGGCGTCTTGCGACAGAATCAGAATGATCGTCTTGGCAGAATCGATTGCGTGGACAATTTCGCTGGCATAGTGAGCGCCCGGTGTCACGTCCCGAGGCGCGATCCAGCACTTCAGACCCAGGCCCTCAAGGGCGGCAGCGACATTATTGGCAAGGGCGGCATCGTGGGACGCGTAGCTTATAAATACGTCGTGCGTGCCGGAATGAGCGTCCGTAGTCTGCTCTTCGCCGCCGCCTTCTGCCACGCCGATTCTCCCGTAATCTATCTCATGTTTTAGCAAAGATTAGAGGGCATTCGTAGCCGTTCTGTTCGAACGGTGCCATTAGGGCGGGGAAAGCCAGCAGCCGAATGACCGAAAGTGGGCCGAGTAGCGACGGTGGTCGGCACGAAGGGGCGCCTCAACGAGCAGGTACGCCGTAGATGCCCGCTCGCCCTCTCCGAGCGCGGTGCGATTTAGGCCGCGACCATCTGCAACCGCAGATCCTTGCTGTCGGCGCGCGTGCGCCAGCTCGTCGCGATTGTCAGGGCAAATCCACGATGCGCCCGAAACCATCTTCGAGTGCCTCATTGTCTGACTTCTCCATTGACTTCTTCGACTCCTCGACCGCCGCATCGAGGGCATCACTAAGCGAATCAAACAAGAAGAGACTGCGCTTCCGGTCTGGCCAGACCAGCCTCATCACCCTCACACCTCGCGCGGAATCTACGATGTGGCTGGCGCCAATATAGCCGAGAGCCAAAAAAATAGCGCAAATTCCCAGCACGAACGATACCGCGCCGCTCCAGCCCGATTGGCGCTACTTCGTGAGGACGAGGTACATCATTGTATCTTGGATCGAATGACCGCTTCGCGCATTCGGCTTTGAGTACGTCACGGTCCGCCGTTGGCGACAACGGATGTCCCATTCCACTTCCTCGTGGTTGCATCTCCTTCATTACCGTGGTAATGTAAACTTATGGCATTCGCACAATCAAGGCTTACCGCGCAGGGTCAGATCTCCGTGCCCGCCGAGGTTCGCAAGAAGCTCGGCGTGGGACCCGGTTCCGTCCTCGAATGGGAGGAGCGGGATGACCAAGTCATAGTCCGCAGAGCGGGGCGGTACACATCGGGTGACATACACCAAGCGCTTTTCCCGCAAGGACCAGCAAAAAAAGCCCCTGCAGATGTGAGGGAAGGGGTTCGGGAGTACATCCGTAAGCGGCATGCGCGCCGTTGACACCAATGTGTTGGTACGACTCATCGTGCGCGACGATGCGAACCAAGTCCGCGCAGCGGAAGAGTTCATTGGAAGTGGTGCCTGGGTATCGCATCTGGTGTTGGCCGAAACCACCTGGGTGCTGGATGCCGTATACGAGCGTTCGGCAGATCACATCGCAACTGCACTCGACATGCTCCTGAATCACGAGCACCTGTCGGTGCAGGACGCCGATGTGGTGAGCGCAGCCACGGAGAATTTCAGAGAACGACCGGCTCTTGGGTTTTCTGACTGCCTCATGCTGGAGATCGCCCGAAAAGCCGGGCACCTGCCACAAGGTACATTCGATCGAAACCTCGCAAAACTCGAGGGCGCGGAACGCCTGCGACAGTAGTTGCACCACGCCGAAACCTACCTCGCCGAGGCTTTACTGAGCGGCATACACCGCACTGCAGGCATAACGTCGCTTCACACGCAGATCACACGCAGCTGCTCCGGGCACTTGTAAGCCGTTGACTGATAGAGGGTGGCGGGCGTAATCGTTTTGGGTTCGATTCCCATCGCCCGCTCCACTTCACTGATCAGGTCCTAGTGAAGAAGCACCGATCTGCCGCATATCAGCCGATGAAAGTGGCTCGCAGTCCAAAAGACTCGTAAACCATAGCCGCGCGGCGATCGCATGTAATAAGCGACGCCGAATGTGCTGCCGCGGTTGCAGCGACGAGGGCGTCGTATGCGCCACCGCCGGTCACAGAATGTTCCGGCAGCGCCAAGACAAAATCCTTATAGAGTGAACCATCCATACGAAGGAATGGTTCGACAAAGCGTGCCCGAAGAAAGTCTCGTACCACGCCTGCCGCACAACGATGTGGAGGAGGGAGTCGAGTCAGCACTGAATAGGTTTCCAGCGCGCAATGGTCGATCATGCGCAGACCACCATCTAGGGCTGCGCGCGCTCGGTCATGGTGTTCGTGCCACGAGGCGAACGCAGCGATGACCACGCTGGTATCTGCCGCTTTCACCGCCGAATGTGCTCCAAGGTTTCACGCACCGCATCGGCAGTGAGCGTGGGCAGTCCGACGTCCGGGACCGCGACAACATCCTTACCGCGCTTCTTCAAGGTCATCGGAGTTGCGGCGATCTCTATTTCGAGCCGCCCATCGCCAGCGCGAATATCGAGAGTCTGGCCAGGTTTGATGTTGAGTGCTTGGCGAAGCGATTTCGGGATAACGATTCGCCCCGCCGAGTCGATGGTGGTTTTCATGGCAGAAATAATGGCAAAAAAATGGCATCGCGGCAACCAGCACTCGAGCCGGCGTCATTGGCCGTATTGGCTGGCGTTGGCTCGTGGGGCACCGCTTTTCCCATGAAAATCGCACGCAGCACCCATTGGCGCTTGCAACGCCATGATTTAACGAGATTATCTGCTCTCTAGTGATGTATTCGATTCCCATCGCCCGTTTCATTTCCAGCCCAGTTTTGTCTGTACGTCCGGGCCCTTCTGAGACGTTCGCGAGCGGCCGGTTTCGGCTCCTTGCACAGCGGATCCAAGGCCAGCGACACTTTCAACGCCTCGAAATCTGAGAGTCGCAACCCTACGGCGGCGTCTAGCCACTCCAGTGCCGTGCTCTATGCAGTCACGACGCGGCGGCTCAACGAGCAGGCACGCCTTAATCGCAGGCGCTTCTCGGACGACTTTCTATTCGAGCTCACAACAGAGGAGTTTGCGAACTTGAAGTCGCGATTTGCGACTTCAAGTTGGGGTGGTCGCCGTAAACTCCCGCTCGCCTTCACCCAGCACGGCGCGATCCAGGCCGCGACCATCCTCAACAGCCCTTGCGCGGTCGAAATGAGCGTCCACCCGCGGCGAGAACGGGCATGGCGGCGGGACTCGACATATTCTTGGACCGCACGCGGTCGAGTGCACCTCCGAGAACCCGCTGGCCCATAAGAAAAAATGAGTTGACTCGGTTTGGATTCGATTCCCATCGCACGCTCCCGCCCGTTTTCATTCGCCACCGATCATCCGGGCGGCCTGCCGCCGGCAACGACGATGGGTTCGCCGAGCGCCCGTCGATATTCCTCCTCGCCGATCGCATCCACCGACCGTAGCTTCGCCAGCAGCTCGTCGATGAGCGAACGCAGCCCTGGCCCCGGCGTGCCGTGCGCGAATGAACTCTGGTACTTGATCGGCCCGGGGATGATCGCGACCAGGAAGGCCATCTCGGCCGGCGTCAGCTCTCGGGGTTCGCGACCGAAATAGCGGCGAGCGGCCGGCCGCAGGCCACGCAGGTCCGGTCCCCATTCGATGATGTTCAGGTAGATCTCGAGGATACGATTCTTGCCGAGCGCCGACTCGAGCAGGAACGTGATCGCCAGTTCCTGCAGCTTGCGTCCGAGCCGCTTGTCGCGCGACAGGAACAGGTTCTTGGCCAGTTGCTGGGTGATTGTCGACGCTCCGCGCGCGGCTCCGCCGCGCGACCAGTTGGTGAGCAGCGCGACGGGTAGTTCGCGCAGGTCGATGCCGCGATGCCCATAAAAGCCGGTGTCTTCGGCAAGGAGCAGAGTGCGCACGAACAGCGGCGGAACGTCACGAAGGGCGATGAAGTCGGGGGACGTGGGCGAGACGTCGATAGCGCGGTGCGGCCCGGGGCCGTCTTCGGATCTGAAGATGAAATCGCCGCGCAGGCGCGCGATCGCCGGCGGCATCTGATGTGGCGGCCTGAAGTCGATCTTCTGGCTCACCGAGAGCGAGGCAGCGTCCGCCATGCGTCCGCGTACACGCATGTCGATCGTGGCCGAGCCAAGGTCACGGCCGGCGCCGGGCGCCATTCCCAAGCTTTCGGGCACCGCGAGCCCGGATGCACCCAGCAGTTGCGCGAAGTCCAGATGCTGCACGCCGAGTGCGAGATCGACAATCGGATCGGTGTCGAGATCGCGCAGTGTGATCGAGCCCGACAGGGCGGCGCCGGCCACCGTCGCGTGAACCTCTGGGATCTCGATCGTGCCCCCGATCCGGCGCCAGGCGCCATCGAATCGTATGGTTACGTCCGTCGGATCGCCGAGCTGCGGCTCATCGACGGCGTTATCCGCCAGCGCTCCCAAGCGCACGCCGCGCGCGTCCATGTCCACGTGGAAACGGAGCACATCAGTGCTGGCCTGAAGGTCTACGCGGCCGTCCGCGATACCCCCATCGAGCAATGGGTAGGTGTCGCGCCGCACGTCGAGCAGACGGCCGACGTCGAGCCCACGTGCCTCGATGTTCCACGCGCTGCCCGCCGGATACGCCAGCTTGCGGATTGATAGGCCGGGCTGTGGTTCCACCAGCGTGAGCCGCAGATCCTCCCCGAAAATGCCCGACATGTCCCAGGCAGTGGCCGGGGAGCTGACCCTGACCCCTGCTGGACCCGCGAAAGTGGCGGCGCGAACGGCGAGTCGCAGGCGTCCGGGCCACGTGGCCGCGATCGTGTCGGCTTGCAGTCTCACTCCATATCTAAGGTCGAGACCGAATCCCTCCAATCGCAGCAACGGCCAGACGCCGATGTGTACCATACCGATTCGAGCAACCGCGCCATGGCGCACGGCCGCAGACTCGATCCGCGCTCGCACCCCGTGCTCGAGCATGGATTTCAGCAACAGCGCGGCCAGGCTTGCGACCAGCGCCGTGGCGATCGCTACGAGCCACCACCGTCGCCTGCGAGTTCGAAACGTAAACATCCACGCAAGGATGCCACATCCGGATCGCGCGGCGGCTGTTGGGCGGCTTCGGGTCGAAAGCGGAAATTCGTTGGCAAACGGACGAGTTGTCTCACATGGCTCTCCGTTGCCCCTCACAACGCGAAAATTCGCACGCCAATCGCACGCAGCGCTCTTTGAATCACGAAACGCGCCATTTTTGTAGGCTTTGAAGGACCGTCCGTTTGGGTTCCATTCCCATCGCCCGCTCCATTTTTCGTTGTCTGGCGTGTCCCTGCGTTGTCCTAGGACGCGCCCGAGCCTATCGTCCAGTTCCCACAGTCTCGGCACGGCCACAACCGTTATGCTTGTCGAATGCGTCGATCGTCCCGTCTATGGGGCTTGATCTCTGAGATCTCGACCGACCGTTGACCCTTTCCTGTCATTGGCCAGCGGGAGCTTGCGGGGCCGGCTGATGTTTAAACGAAGGCGAATTACGTCTGCACGATTCGCGGCGGCTGTCTCGCCTTGTTCAGCCGCGCTTGAAGAATCTAAAGTAGAAAGCTGCGAACACCAAGACAATACCAATGTTGACTGTCAGCCGTTCCCAGAATCGGTTTCTGAAGAACGCAAAATCTACACCGACGATGACGGCCGCCATTGCCACCACGTACAGCACGACGACGACCTGCCTGGCAATTTCAGCTTTCATTGTCCTTATGGTAAGGCGGAGGCACTATCGTCCGCAAAACAGACCATGCTTCGGGTGCGATCGACAGCATGCAACGACCCATGTTGACCGATTGTTGGCATTCGCCAACGTCTTCTTTTTGGGAGAAGGCTACCAAAGTGCCCTCTAAAAGGCGTTTAGAGAGGCTATGAAGGCAGCGGCGCGATCCAGGCCCTTTGGGTCCCTTGTGCCGTGTCGCTGCGTCCACACGTAATAAGAAACTATTGCGCAGTTAAACCTACCGCTTGTCAAAACAGCATCTGACTCGCCAGGATCATAGCGGTCATGCGATGGCGAACTAGACCTTGACAATTTTGACGATGCGCCTCAGCGCCGCAAAGTCGGCGGGATTTCTGGTGTAGAGCGGCAATCCATTCGCTGCAGCCGTTGAAGCGATAAGCAAGTCCGCGAGGCGCGCCCGGCTGGATTGTCCGGCTGCTCTCGCGGCAGCAAACACCCTGCCGTATATCCGTGCCGCGTCCGCGTCGAAAGGCAGTGGATCCCAGGTGGCGGTCGCCCAATGCAATCGATCCTGGCGCCTGGCGCGCTCGTCCTTGCTTTCGGTTGCATGTGGTCCTGCGGCGAGCTCGGCCAGCGTCACTGCTGTAATTGCGGATTCATCGGGAAGTTGCTCAGCCGCGATGATGTCATGATCGATCAGAACCGATGTGTCGAGGACACCGCGGCTCGGCTCAGTCATGAGGGTGGGGGTCCACTACTGCATCGAGATCCGCACGGAACTGCACGGCATCGATCCGTGCGGCGTGCGCTGATGCATCAGCGATCGTCGCGCGAGGCACGAAGCGGCGTCGCCTGATTGGTCGCAGTTCCCCGACCGGCGTGCCGTTTCGGCTCACGATGATCGTTCGCCCGGCCTCCACTTCGCGGAGTACAGCGCCGGAATCATTGCGGAGTTCGCGCTGGGTGATTGTACGGATTTTCATAAATACTACTGTAGCACAACGTAGCAATTCGTAGCAAACAACGATTTTGAGGCGCGTATACATCCGGCGGCTTGCCCCCATCGGTCATAGAGGTGGTGCGAATGCTCGCCGCATAGCAGCCATTCTCGGCAGGGATGACGTGATCTTCTCGCAGAATATTCGCCGATTTTCTTGCGAATATATCGGTACTTCGCAGCGGCGGCGCAGGTGGTATCGGCTACGGCGGCCAGGGCGCCGGTAATATTGCCAGCAGCGGCGGCAGTGGCGGTGTGGGGGTCGACCTCTCGTCGGGTCAGCTCACCAATGCCAGTGAGATCACCGGTGGCACGGGCGGCACGGTCTGATTCCAGATGCGGAAGCGCACCTTGCTCAATCAGGTGTGCATACCGCCTGGCTTGCCTGCGCCATTGGGAACGACCGTGCCGCGAGGTTCTATGCAAAGCACGGTTGGATTCGCACCGGAATCGTAACCGACCCATTGGAGGTGACGGGCGGTACGTTTTCGCTCGACGTCTGGCGTCACGAGAAGCGGCTCACGGAGTGCGCAGGTCCCCGGTGAGGAGAAGCTCGTCCAGTTGCTCGAATATCTCGCGCATTCCGCCCTCCATCCCGGCGATGGCACCGTCGAGTGCTTCCTTCGAGGGATAGAGTTCGTGCATGACCAGCAGCGTCTTGCCGCCTTTTTCCTCGAAGGTCACCGTGGTGACGGCACCGTCCTCACTTTCGTCATTGGTCCAGACGAGGCGCGAGTGAGGCGCCACTTCGACGTACCTGCCGAAGAACGCCATACGCTTTGAGGCCTCGTGGCCGAACTCGAAACGGTATCCGCCCCCGACACGAACATCCGCCTCGCAGGAAAGCAGGGACACGCCCGATTTCGGTGCCCACCACCGCTTGAGCAGCTTAGGGGTGGTCCACGCGTCGAACACGATGCGAACTGGACCGTTGAAGGTCCGCGTAACGACCAACTCGCGCTCGGACTTCCGTTCCACCATCGTGCAGTTATTCATGGGGGCAGGCTCATTCTCTCTCACGGCACATCGACGCGAAACAGCACCTGCAGAGGATAACCCACGGCGCCTTCGAAAAACGCACGGTCCAGTGCCAAGTGCTCCTCGGTAACCTTCAATTCGATGACCTTGGGGAGCGTTTGGAATCCGGCGGCGGCCATGGCATTGAAGTAGTCGGTAAAAGTCTTATGCATGTAACTTACGGGAACGGGCATGCCATCCCGTCTCCAGATGTACCCTTCATAGGATTCATCCACGCCGGCAAAGTAGTCTCGGCCCTTTGGGTCGAAGTAAACGGGTTTCTCCTGTCGGCGGACATAGGGTAAAAATGGGTGCGGCACCGTGAATATGAAACGGCCGCCCGGAGTCAGGCGCGAACGCACGGTCCGGAATACGTCGGTCATGTCGGCACAGCTCAAATAGCTGACCATGAACACGGCGATCACCCGGTCGAATTGCTCCCGCGGAAATGCGCGAAAATTCAAGGCATTGCCGTTCTGGAAGGTCATCGGGCACGGTGCACTCGCCGCGGCCTGCTGTGCACGCCCGACCATCTCGCTGGAAATATCGATGCCGAACACCGACTGAGCGCCTGCCTGCGCCATTAGGCGGGAAACGTACCCCTCTCCGCACCCCAGATCCAGCACATGCTTGCCGGTCAGGGGCGCAAGTTCCTGCAGTACGAGCGGTCTGGCCGTGAAGTCCGAAAGGATCATGGGCTCCTGCCGCGCCCACTGGCCTGCGTTCTGGTCGAATATTCCAGCGAAAGAATCCGTTTGCATGACATGGCACCTAATTGATGAAAATGGATGTTGCCTATCGACGCTGAGCTCGCCAGTCGCACCGCCGCAAGGCGTCGAGGCTTTTCAGCCCGCCCGCCTCCTGGCCTCACGGTCGCAAGCATGCAGGCCCAAGGCGCTTGCGACCAGGGCGGCCCCGAATGTGCAGACCGCGGTCCAGCCGGCGAATTCCCAAGTGAGGCTTGCGCCCGGCGAGCCGACCGCTCCGCCCACGAACATTCCGCCCATGAAGATCGTGTTCAGCCGGTTACGCGCCTCCGGGCGAAGCGCATAAATGACGTGCTGGTTCGAGACCAGCGCGCCTTGTTCGGCGAAGTCCAGCAAAATGACGCCGACGATCAGCCCGGCGATCATGTCCCACACCTCAAATACCCCCCAGGACACGAGCATGAGGACGCCGCCAAGGCCGATGACGGTACCGGGCATCGAGTTGCAGCGCCAGGATGGTCCAGAGGGCGCTGAATGAGCCGAACAGACAGCCTTGGATGATGGTGGCCCGTCGCAATTCCGGCTCTTCCCGCCAGAGGAGGGCCAGTGATTTGAGCAGGGCGCCGTAGCCCATCTGCGTCCTGGGCCGGCTGCCAGGTAAGACAGCCGCCAACAACAAGCCCACCGCAACCGCTAGAGGCAAGCCGAGCCAGAACATCGCGCGCCAGCCAAAGTGGTCGCCAACAGCGCCGGCAAGGACGCGGCCAGCCAGAATGCCGCAGAGGAGGCCGCTCATCACGATTCCGATGGTCGCACCGCGGCGGCGGCCAACGACAGCGCGAGTGCTGCGAGTTGAATCAGGATGAGACGCCGCCGGTCGAAGCGGTCTCCCAACGGCACCAGCAACAAAAGGCCGGCGGCGAAACCGAGTTGGGTCGCCGTTGGCACAAGCCCGATCACCCTGACCTGCCCCGGGAAGGCAGCTTCCAGGATGCCAAGCATGGGTTGGTTATAGTAAATGTTGGCAGCCGCCGCGCCGCACGCAATCGCCATCACCAGAGTCATGCCGAAGCTGACCGACGAGGCCGGTAGAGTGCTGTCCGCCATCGGCCTCGACCGGCCGTAAGAGGCACTGTCCATGGTCACTGTCGTCGTCTCCTTCTCAAAGCCGGGTTCAGCGCTTGGCATCATTGCCGTAAAGTCCGGCCTGCCGGCCACGTTCCTGTACCAACGCAAGCACCGCATCGATCGTCGGTGTTGCGACCTTGACGAGGCGGCCCACTTCCTGCACCGCGGTGACGAGTGCATCGATCTCCAGGGATCGGCCACGCTCGAGATCTTGCAGCATTGAAATTTTGTGCCCGACGACGGAACCGGCTGCGTCCAGTCGCCGCTCCATCATGGATTCGGGAATGTCGAGACCAAGCGAAGTGGTAATCGCCTGGGCTTCGGCCATCATGGACTTGCATAGGGCGCGGAGGCCGGGCTCGGAAGTTACGCAATCCAGGGTCGCGAGGGTAAGGGCGCTGATCGGATTGAAACAGACATTGCCCCACAGCTTGAGCCAGATGTTCCAGCGGATGGTGTCGCGGATCGGCGCATCGAATCCGGCAGACACCAGAGCATCGCGCAAGGCTACGATTCGTTCCGAGGTGGAGCCGTCGGGTTCGCCGAGGGTGAAGCGCTTGAACAGGCGATGTTCGATCACCCCGGGCGCCACGACTTCGCAGGCGGGATCGACGACGCAGCCGATGGCGCGCTCCGGTCCAATCGCGTTCCATTGCGCCGCGCCGGGATCGACACTTTCCAGATGATGGCCGTCCAGCGGGCCGCGCTCCTTGTAGAAATACCACCAGGGAAGGCCGTTCATCGCAGTGAGAACGGCGGTGCGGGGGCCGAGGAGCGGAGCGAACGCGCCCGCGCTGGCGTGGGCCTGCTGCGCCTTCAGGGCGCAGATCACGACCTCCTGCGGGCCAAAGGCGGTGGGGTCGTCGCTGGCCGGCAGGTGTACCGTGCGCGTCTGTCCCCCGACGATCAACCTGAGCCCCTGGCTCCGTATGGCCGCCAGGTGCGCGCCGCGGGCAATGGCACACACGTCATGGCCCGCCAATGCGAGCTCCCCCGCCAGATAACCGCCGATCGCCCCGGCGCCGAATACGCAGATCCTCATGGCTCGCTCCTGTGTCCGGCCCTCCAACGACCGAGATCATAGAGTCTCCCGATTTCAGTGAGTATCCGGATAATTCGCGAGACATATTCCCGTTTTTCGCGATAATGCACCCATGAACAAATTCGCCGCGATGCGCGTGTTCGTTCGGATCGCGGATGCGGGTAACTTGTCGGCCGCAGGCCGTCAGTTGGGTCTTTCTCTGACCTCGGTGAGCCGCCAACTCATGGCACTCGAAAAGGTCCTCGGTACCACGCTGATCGAGAGGACGACGCGCCATCTCTCGCTGACCGAGTCCGGTCGACTCTACTACGAACGGGCGAAGCAGATCTTGGAGGAGGTCGCCGAGATGGAACGCGGCCTGACGATGCAGACGGGAGTCGCGTCCGGCCGGTTGCACGTGAGCGCTCCGTCGCTGCTGGGTCGGTCGCGGTTGGCGCCCATGCTGCCCGGTTTTCTGTTGGAGCAGACCCGGGTCTCGGTCGATCTGATGCTGGTGGATCGGCCGGTGCGTCTTGCCGAGGAAGGTATCGATGTTGCCCTTCGCATTGGACCGCTCGAAGACTCAGGCCTCATTGTCCGCAAGCTCGAGGACATCCAGCTGGTTGTCTGCGCGGCGCCGGATTATCTGTGCCGGCGCGGCGAGCCGGTGACGCCGGACGACCTGCTCGAGCAGGACTGCCTGGCCTTCGGCGATGCGCCCGGCGTGGCGGAATGGAGCTTCCAAATCGGCGCCGTGCGAAGGTCTCTGCGCATTCCGACGCGGCTTTGCGCCAACGATTTCGATACGTTGGTCAGTGCGGCTTTGGCAGGGGCCGGGATCGTGAGATTGCCATCCTGGCAGGTCGCGCATTGTCTGGCTGACGGCCGGCTCAAGGTAGTGCTCGAGGCCTATCAGCGGCCGGCCACGCCACTGCGCATCCTGACCCTGCGCAACCGCCTGCTCCTGCCGAAAGTGCGCGCCTTCGTGGATTTCTTGCAGGTGCACTGGAGGCATCCGCGACCGGCCCTCTGATCTCATCGGAAACCCAAAACCACACGCCGGTGTCCGCTCCGACGTGGCGCTAAAGATCCCATGCTGGAGGTCGATACTTACGGAGACTCGCAGAGGCACTCTCATGGCATCTCTCATCCACGTTGTCTACATCAGTTCGGCAGCCCCGGGTTTTCGGGAGCGCGAGATCCCGGAGCTGCTGAAGCACGCGCGCTCAGCCAACGCCCAACGAGGTCTCACGGGGATGCTTCTTTATGTTGGTGGATCCTTCTTTCAAGTGTTGGAGGGTGAAGCGCAGAGCGTCGATGCTGTCTATGCGGCGATCAGCCGGGACAAACGCCATAGGCGCGTGACGCTGATCATTCGGGAGCCGATTGTCGAACGGGAATTCACCGAATGGACCATGGGCTTTTCAGCCGTCGATCCGCAAGAAGCGGGAAAACTACTGGGCGAGAACGATTTCTTCAATGAGGCTACGTGCGTTAAGCGCTTGGATTCAGGACGTGCCAAGACTCTTCTGGCCGCGCTTGGCAAGCGCCGCTGGCAACTTGAACGCAGTGGGATGTATCGTGCGCTGGGCCGTTCTACATGACGTGGGTGGGTGGGGTCAGGTTTGGACTCGAGTGAACAGCCCACGCTTCTCCGGCGAGAACTCCTGCCGACATGCCGAAAAACGTTCCCGCGATGACGTCGCTGAGAAAGTGCCAATCCCCGACGACCAGTAGACCCGCCGCAAGCAGGAGCATCGCCGCCAGAGGCCAGATGCTGGCTCTATTGAGTCTCATGAAAACCCCTGCGAACGCCCCCGCCAGGACCATATGGCCCGAGGGAAAGCTGCTACCCTCGGAACCCATCCAAAAATTGACGCTGTGTCTCGCTCCGTGTATGACCGCTGCGGGGTTTGGGACCCCAAAGAATACCTTGAGCACGTGGTCGTTGATGCCATAGGCGCATATGGAGGTGAGGCAGGATATCGCCAAAGTCTCTCCAAATACCGAAACACGGCCGCGCACCAAGCGCGCAAGAACCATGGCGACGATCACCGTCGACTCCGCGGACAAAATGATCGCAGCTCCGAAGGCCTCATTCAAAGGCCTCAGGAAGCGGCCGACCGACCAGAAATGCAGCGCCGCCGGCACATCCATGCGCACGAATGAAAAGGCCGCTGCTGCTGCGCAGGCCAGCAAGGACAGAAGCCAGACCCTCATGACAATCGAAAGGCGGATCTCCTTCGCGCCACCCGCACTGGCCGTCCAATTCACCACGGGACCGTCCGGCCCAGGTAATCCAGATACCGAAGACCGCCTTT
Organism: uncultured Gammaproteobacteria bacterium; assembly: GCA_963707765.1. Lineage (GTDB taxonomy): Bacteria > Pseudomonadota > Gammaproteobacteria > Steroidobacterales > Steroidobacteraceae > Bog-1198. The sequence goes on from CAVPQZ010000004.1 coordinate 2,092,375, forward strand.
CCCGGCCTGAGCCTCCACGGTATTTGCCAGGTTCGGTATGCTTTCCTCGATGCTCAGACGCGCCTGGGGGCCGCCCATGTCCGTTCGCACCCAGCCGGGAGCCATGAGCAGAAGCGTTCGCGGATCATCGGCATGGCGGGCGGCGAAGCTGCGCATGAACATGTTGAGCGCCGCCTTGCTTCCCCGATAGACCTCAAAGTGCCCGTTCACATTGTTGGAGATGCTGCCCTGTCCGGAGGACATGATTGCGATCGTGCCGTTCGGAAGCACGAGATCCTGCAGGGTCTCGATGACGCGCATCGGACTCAGAGCGTTGGTGATCATCACACGAATGAATTCGTCCGTCGAAACGTCGGCGATCGTTTCACGATCGTCGTTCTTGACACCGGCATTGACAAACAGCAGGTCGAACCTTCTGGATTCCAGACGTGCTCGCAGCGCCGCAACTTGCTCGGGATGCTCGATGTCGACGGTCTCTATCTCGAGTCGGCCGCCGGAAGCTCCGGAAAGGCCGTGCAGCTGTGAGGTGGTCGGGTTCCGTTCGGTGGCCACGACGTGCCAGCCGCGCTTGAGGTATTCCCCGGCCAAAGCGAATCCGAGGCCTCGGGACGCCCCAATGAGCAGGAGCTTTTTGTCGGGCGATGGACGTGGCATTTGCAATTCCTATCGGCAAGCTGTCAATGAGACACGGAATTTCGAGGTCCGTTCGGCCCGGCCATCCCGCCGTGGGGTCTCTCGTTGGCACGAATGTTTCCATCCAGAGTGTGAGCGAATTATCAGTACCTGCGTCACAGAGTCGAAGTTCACGGATTGCCCCGCCATTTTTGATTGGACATTATCTGGCCGGTGAACATAAGCAGCTCAACAACCGAGTCAGGCCCGCTCCACGTCCGGCTGGCCCTGGGCAGCCTGCTCCTGATCGGCTTCGCGCTGCCAGCCAGTGCGCAGTTCAAGCTGCAACAAACCTTTGAAGACACCACCGCCGCGGGGTGGACTCTGAGCTACTCCGCTTACCTGACCGCACCGTCGATCGATGCCGCGGGATCGGGATGGCTGCGGCTGACCAACGCCGTCGACAGCGAGAAGGGCCAGGCGCTCAATGACGCATTCAGCTTCACCAGCAACCAGCCCGTGGTGGTCGAGTTCGACTACGTCTCCTGGGGCGGAACGGGCGCCGACGGCATGACGGTGTTTCTCTACGATCCGACCACGCCGTCCCCCATGAGCGGCGCGACCGTCGGGGGCGGCTTGGGATACTGCGGGGGCGCCGGAGGGTATCTAGCCATCGGCCTCGACGAATACGGCAATTTCTCGAACCCCGCCGACCGATGTCTGCCGGCAAGCGGCGGGCCGGGCTTCAAGCCCGAGTCGTTGGTGATCCGCGGCCCGGAAAGCGCCCACAATGCATGGGTCACGACGACGTCGGTGCCGGGAGGCATCGATGATCCGCACGTGGCGACGCGGCCCGCGCCCAAGACCGTGCTGCTGACACTCACCCCCGCCGTGTCGCCGGCGATCGGGTACACGATCACGGCGCAATTTCAGAGCGCCGGCGGCCAGCCCTTCCAGACCCTGTTCTCGAACGTATCCTTCCCTTATACCGCGCCCGCGACCTTGGCCGTGGGGTTCAGCGGCAGCACCGGCGGATCCACCAATAATCACGAGCTTCATGGGCTGGTTACGGCGACGCCGGACGATTTGCAGGTGACCATGACCGGCCCGTCGTCGGTTCTGCAGGGCGCCGCCGTCGCCTACACGGTGACCCTGACGAACAATGGCAATTACCCGATCGACTCGGCCGACGCGCCCACCGTCATGGACGCCCTGCCGGCGGCGGTCACGGGCGCCACCTGGACCTGTGTAGGGTCCGGCGGCGCGACCTGCGACCCATCGGGATCTGGCAGCGTCGACACCGCCGACGTGACATTGCCGGTCAACGCCTCCGTGACGTATTCCATTACGGGGACGCTTGATCCAACCGCCGTCTGCGGCTCCACCGTGGCCAATACGGCAAGCGCTGATTTTGGCAGCGCCTCCAGTTTTCTCGATCCCGACGAGACCAACAATTCTGCGACCGTTGATTCCACGGTCACGTGCGACGTGACGCTCGCGGCGAATCCCGCTTCGCTCACCTTCCCGCCCCAAACCGTGAACACCGCGAGCAGCTCGCAGACGGTCACGCTGACCGAGGGGACCAATGCTGCGGCCATCAGCAGCATCGTGGCGACCGGGGACTACTCGCAGACGAACGACTGCCCGGTGTCCCTGGCGGCTTCCCAGACCTGTACGATCAACGTGGTCTTTACACCCACCAGCGAAGGCACCCGCAACGGCACGCTGACCATTCTCAGTCATGCGGCGTCATCGCCGACCGTTTCCACGCAGGTCAGCCTTTCCGGCACCGGCACCAATGCCACACCGGGTCCTTTCAGCTTCACGGCGCTCAACAACGTGGATCTCGCGAGCGTGCAGGTTTCCAATGTCATCACGGTCGCCGACACCAACGTGCCGTCGCCGATCAGCGTGAGCAGCGGCGCCGAGTACAGCATCAATGGGGGTCCCTTCACGCAGGTCGCCGGCGTTGTTTCGCCGGGGGCGCAGGTTCGGGTGCAGGTGACGGCGGCGTCGAGCTTCAGCACCGCGGTTGCCGCGGTGCTCACCATCGGCGGCGTCGATTCGACGTTCACCGTGACCACGGGCACGCAGCCGGTGCTGCAAGGCGGGTTCAGGCCGCTCACCGGTACCGCGCCATCGAGCGTCCAGATCTCCAATCCCATCACCGTGACCGGCACCACGATTCCGGCCCCGATCAGCGTCGGCAGCGGGGCGCTGTACAGCATCAACGGCGGTCCGTTCACGTCCGCTCCCGGCATCGTTCAGCCGGGCGATCAGGTGAGGCTGGAGGTCACCACGTCGTCTGCCTACAACACGACCGATTCCGGGGTGGTGACGATCGGCGGCGACAAATCCACGTTTACGGTGACGACGGCCGCCCAGCCGGTATTGCAAGGCGGATTCACGGCGGTCAGCAGCGCCCCTCCGTCGAGCCTCCAGGTCTCGAATCCCATCACCGTGACGGGCACCACCATTGCCGTCCCGATCAGCGTCAGCAGCGGCGCCGAGTACAGCATCAACGGCGCTGCGTTCACGTCCGCTCCCGGCGTCGTTCAGCCGGGCGACCAAGTCAGGGTGGAGATGACCGCCTCGAGCGCCTACGGCACCAATGTCTCTGCGGTGCTGAGCATCGCCGGGATCGAGACCCGGTTTTCGGTCTCCACGGGTCCGCAGCTGCAGATCGTGGTGACGGGAGGGGCTGGTGCCATCGATGCGGCGACGGTGCTGATCCTGGCGTTTCTCGCGCTGTGCCGGGTGGCGGGTCCGCGGCGCGCAACGCTCGGCGTACCCCTGGCGGCCGCGGCCGTGAGCGTGCTCCTCGGCGCGCCGGTGCGGGCCGCGGATGATGGCGGTTGGCAGTCGAATCTCTATGGCGGAGCGCGGCTGGGCGGCTCCTCGAGTTCGTTAACCGCCGGCAAATTCACCGCCGATCTGCGGGCCGACGGCTACGACGTGAGCGCCGCCGATGCAGATCGGTCCAGCCTCAGCGGCACGTTATACGTGGGATATGAACTTCCCAGGAACTTCGGCGTGGAGCTGGGATGGAGCTATCTCGGGCGCACGCGTGCGGTTCTTGCGGGTCTTGCGCCCCCCGATCTCGACCAATTGCTCGTCAATGCGGCGCACATCGTGCGCGGCAGCGGCGACATCGTGTCCCTGGAGGCGCGCTATCGCTGGGAGCTGGCGCCGCGGATTGCCGTGGATCTGCGGGGCGGCCCCTATGTCTGGATCACGAAAACCGACGTCTGGCTCGACGGAGTCGATGCACGGAGCAGCACGGATGACGGACTCGGCTACACGCTGGGTGTGGGTCCGCGCTATGCCCTGGGACAACACTTAGGGTTGGGGATCAGCGCCGATTACTTCTCCTCCACCTCCGAGAATCACTTCGTGCGGGTGTCCGCCACGGCCGAATACCACTTCTGAGACCGTACGCAAATCCTCGTATGGCGCCGGTCGGCGACCGCCGTAGGATACGGCTGAGTTCGACCATGAGCGGAGGTGCGGCCTATGTATAAAAAAATTCTCGTGCCGGTCGACGGCAGCGACACGGGTTTGCTCGGCCTTTGGGAGGCGATTCGGCTTGCGAAGGACCAGAAGGCGGCAGTACGGTTGCTGCACGTCGTCCACGATTTCTTGGTAGCCGGTGGGCACGGTGCGGCGGTCTACACGACTCAATTGCGCAAAGACCTGCGCGAGCGCGGCGAGGCCGTGCTCAAGGACGCGGCGGGCGTCGCTCACCACCAGGGAGTCGACGCCGAGACGAAAATCGTCGAGACGCCCGGAGGCGGGGTCGGCAGCATGATCGTGGAGGAGGCCGAGAGCTGGCCGGCGGACCTGATCGTGCTCGGAACCCACGGACGCCGCGGAATTCGCCGTCTGGTCATGGGGAGCGACGCCGAGTACGTGGTCCGCACGACGCCCGTGCCGGTGCTGTTGGTGCGCGGCACGAAATTGCCCGGGAACGATTAGCCGGCCGACAAGTCCCGGGTGAGTTGCCCGGCCGGCATCTCGCGGCAAAAACGCGTCTGTCCGGCCCAAAGCGGGCTGAAGTCGCCGCTGCCCAGGGTTTCCGCGTGCTTGCGCAAGGGCGCAATGGCCGCCGCCGCCAGCGGAAAGGCGGGCGCGGCCTTGGCCATGAAATTGAGGTCTCGCATGAGGCGATTCACGATCCCCCGCGCCGGACGGCCCGTGAACAGGTTGGTCACCGCGGTAGGCCGGCACTCGCTGCTCTTGAGTGCTGCGCGATGGACGCTGCTGGTCGTCGCCTCGGGGCAGAGCAGGTAGGCCGTGCCCACCTGCACGCCCGCCGCCCCCAGCGCCCGGGCGGCGGCGACGGTTTTGGCGTCGGCGATGCCGCCCGCGGCAATGACCGGGGTCCTCACGGCGCCGACGATCTGCGGCAACAGCGCGAAACTGCCCATCTGCGTCCACAGGTCCTCCGACAGGAACATGCCGCGGTGGCCGCCTGCCTCGAGTCCCTGCGCAATGATCGCGTCGACTCCGCGCGCCTCCAGCCAGCATGCCTCCTCGACGGTCGTCGCCGATGCGAGGATCTTCGGCCGGAAAGCGCGAACCCGATCCAGCAGCTGCGGTGACGGCAGGCCGAAGTGAAAGCTGACCACGGCTGGCCTTAACTCGCCGAGCACATCGGCGGCTGCGTCATCAAAGGGGCTGCGCTTGGGGCCGGCCGGCACGTGGTCGAGGTCCAGCCCCAATTCGCGATAGTAGGGCGCCAACGCCCGGCGCCAGGCCGCCTCGAGTTCCTCGCTGGCAACGGGAGGCGCATGGCAGAAGAAGTTGACGTTGAACGGCTGCGAGGTCAGCGCCTTAAGTTCGATCAGCTCCCGGCGCAAGGCATCGGCGTCCAGCATCGCGCACGGCAACGAGCCAAGGCCGCCGGCATTGGAGACGGCGGCTGCCAAGACGACCCCCTGCACCCCGGCCATCGGCGCTTGAACGATCGAGTGCTCGATGTCGAACAGTGACTGCAGTGGCGTCATGCGATGCACGCTCCGCATTGTCTCACGAGACCCACGAGAACCCATCGGTACCGGTTGTCTTCGGTGCCGACCGGTGGTTATGCTGGCAGGTCGAACCTGCACCTGTCCCTCCCACGGGCACGCGCCCAACGATGGACCTTGCCGATGGACCCGCTTCCAGAAGATCTGTTCAGCGACCCGGTGTGGCACGCGCTGCACTCCAAACACCGGCATCTCGCCATTCGGGGGCACCGGGCCTGCCGTTATCCTCGCGATGTCGCCCCTTTCGCCGCGGTGGCCGCCGCAGATGCGGCCTCGATGGCCGAGCTTCGGGGGCTGCTGGAACCTGGTGAGCAGGTGTGGCTGTCCGGGGACGGCTATGCGGCGGCTGCCGGCATGGTCCTCGATGATCAGTTGACATGCCTGCAACTGGCGCTGCCGCGCACCGTGGATCTTACGGCACCGTCCGCGGGCATCGCCTCGCTGGCCGGCGAGAACGCTCGCGAGATGGTTGCGCTCACGGATGTGGCGTTTCCCGGCTTCTTCCGTCCGCGCACCTGTGACATGGGCGCTTATTTCGGCATTCGCGTGGATGGAATCCTGGTCTCGATGGGAGGCGAGCGCCTGATGCTCGACGGGTACCCCGAGATCAGCGGCATCTGCACCCACCCCTCCCATCGAGGTCGAGGTTTCGCCGAATCGATCATCGCGCATCTCGTTCGCATGCACCGAGCCGCCGGACTCGTGTCGTGGATGCACGTCGTCGAGAGCAACGAACGGGCGCTCGCGCTCTATCGCCGGATGGGCTTCGTGGTAATGCGGCGCGTCACGCTCAGCCGGTTTTGCCGGCTGAACTGACTCAGGCAAGCTTCTGGACTATGGGGGCAGGGTGGCGCAGTTGCTCGATGCGGGTTTGCCCGCAAAGCGATCCTTGATCCACGCGAGTTGATCGGGTGTGGAATTCGTCATGGTCGGATCGTGGTCGAGGCCCGGATATGAGCGGAACGAGAGCGCCACGCCATTCGTGCAGGCCTTTCTCACGGTCTGTTTCACCAACGCAAAGGGCACCGTCTGGTCGGCTTCCCCGGTGATGACGAACAGCGGGCCGCCCACGGGCGCGGCGCCGAGTTCATCGCCGCGGAAGAAGTCCTTGACGGCGTCGCTGTCCTCCCAATGGGGATTGAGCACCTTCTCGCCCTTGTCGTTGAGGAAGGCGGCGTAGGCGTAATTCCAGCAGCCCTGGGTCGTGGCACGCGTGTAGCGCCGCAGGGCGACTCCGTCGAGCATTTGCGACGGTTTGAACTCCGGAGAATGCGCGTGAATGGCATAGGCCATGTACACCAGATAAAACGCCGCGGAGCTGTCGCCGCCGCCCATCTGTTCGAGGATCGCTTGGATGTCGGCGGCTCCCGAAACCGATATGGCGCCGAGGTAATCCGGGTCCTTGAGCGAGGCCTGCATTTCGGCGACGCTCCAAGCCGCAATGCCCCCCTGAGAATGTCCGACGGCCACCCATCGGCGGCCGAGCGACGGCACTGCGGCTTTGGCGGCGGGAATGGAGTAGATGACGTCGCGGGCTTGAGCGGTCTTGTTGACGTACTCATGCGGTCCGACGGTGCCGAGGCCGTGATAATCCGTGGCCACCACGGCGAAGCCGGCGCGCACCATGGGCATCAGCCCTTCCTCTCCGTAATTCACGTCCTTTTCCAGCGACGGTGCGCACATCCGCGCAACGCCGCTGGTGCCGTGCGCCCACGCGATCACGGGCCAGCCCCCCGCCGGCGGATTTCCGGCGGGTATCAAGACGACCCCGGAAGTGGCGACGTCGCCACCGTGCGAGTCCAGTGAATGATAGAGAATGCGCACCGCATGGGCGCCCGTCGGCACTTGGTATCCGTCGAAGGATTCCTGGCGCAACAGCGCGCCCGGCTGGGTTCCCTCGAGCGACGGCGCCTCGTAGAACGCGGTGCGCGGCAGGGCGTCGGCGCGTTCCATCCGAATCGCCTCTTCGAGGGAGCCGGGCAGCGCCGGCACGTCGGCCGTGGCAGGCCGGAACGCCGACACGCCTTGAACTCCCGCGAGCAGCGCGGCGGCAAAACAAATCCTCAAATTCGTCCTGGACATCAGTGAACCCTTGGTGTGATTGAGAGTGATTCAGTTCTTCAACGCGCGCGCCGATCCCGCAGGGGCGTGACGAAGATCGAGGCGAGCCGCCAGCCGGCGGAGGTCCTGACGAACACGCCGCTCCACCGGACCGGAACGGTCGAAGGGGGCTTGCCGGGGTCGCCCTCGGTGAGCATCAACGGCGTGAGCAGCACCGCGGTATCGGGGGCAATGCTGGCAATGCGCAATCCGGACAGTTGCGGCTCGAGTTTCCAGGTGCCCTTCCAATCATCTTGAAAGGCTTCCATGGCCTCATCGCGGCCCCAAATCGTGGTGCCGTCATCGGGCGCCCATGCGAACTCGATCGAGTCCAGCAGGGTTTCCGCAACCCCCGCACGGTCGTGGGCGTTTTGCGCGGCGACGAACCGGGTGAATACCGCCCTGATCTGCGCCTGCGCGGGGGCAGACGCCACCGGCGCTGCGGCGGCGGACCCCGCGGGCGGTGCAGCCGCAGCGGGTGCCGGCGCGATGGGCGCAGCCGATGCCATAGGGGCCGGAGGCGCAACGGCCGCGGTTGGCGCCGTGGGTGCAATGGGCGCGGTGGGCGCGGTGGGTGCGGAGGGTGCGGAGGGTGCGGAGGGTGCGGTAGGTGCGGTAGGTGCGGTAGGTGCGGTAGGTGCAATGGGCACGGCTCGGGCGGCGCGCGGCGGCGGAGCGGCGGCCGCGCCGGTCAATACATAGCCGTCCGTGACCAGGGTTCCCTGTTGCTCGGCGCCCGCGCAGCTCTCGAAACTCACGGCGGCCGACTTGACGCCCGTCATCCCGTCGGGACGAACGAACGGCTGGCCGGCGACGCCGTTGGGCTCGCGCTTTCCCGTCTTGGGGTCGATCAGACAGTAGTAGCGGTGGACGTCCGGCGCCGAACCCACGTCGAAGTGTCCGCGCACGACTTCATGGTCGAAGTCCTGATTGAATGCTTGCTTGAGCGATGAAAAGAAGCCGCCCTTGGGCGGGGTCGTCTGCGCATCCGCGGCGGCGGAGGGCATGGCGCCAGCCTCGCCGCCGGATTGCGGCTCCGCGAGCGCGGAGTGCAGGGTTCCGAAACACAGGATCAGGCACAGTGCCGGCGCTTGCCCAGAGAGCGCAATGTGCCGCGATGTGTTCAAGGAACCCCCGCTTTGTTCTGATAATGGGCCCCGGGATTCTAGCCGCTTCGTCCACGGTCCGCATTAAGTGCTCGCGCGCAGGGGCGTGCACGAGTCCAGCGCTTGGCGGATGTCAGGCGTATCGCATGCGAGTGCCGAGTCGCACCGACATCTCGATTTCGGTCGCGGCCAGCTTCTTTGGAAAGTAAGCGCCGGATATATGTGCGGCGTGCAGGCTGGCACCCTCGAGTTGACAGGTGCGCAGGTCCAGACCGCGTAAATCGGATTGCCTGAAGTAGCAGTCGGAAAGATCAAGATTCGACACGTCGACGGTCCGCAGATCGATGCCCCGAAAGTCGCACCCGCGCAGGTCGCAGGAATCGCCGGCCCGCCGGCGCCGGTTGAACTCCTGAAAGTTCCCTTCCCGAAGGAGCAGGTACAGGGGATCGGCCGGTTTGCGGGGTTTACCGTCGGACATGGGTCATTGGTCGGCGGAGGGCTGCATTACTTGACCAGCCGTTGAACATAACCCCGGGGCGAGCGCCGCACCGGTCATTTACCGGGCGACGTTCATCACCTGGATGGTCGTGTATTCCTTGAGGCCGTCGACGTTGAACTCCACGCCGATGCCGGAGGACTTCACGCCGCCGAAAGGCGCGAGCGGATGCAATCCGCCGTGCTGATTCACCCAGGCCGTGCCGCACTCGAGCAGCGAGGCCAGGTTCGTGGCCTTGGCCACGTCGTCGCCCCACACGGAACCGCCGAGGCCGACTTCGAGCGAATTGGCGCGCGCAAGGGCCTCGCCGATTTCGCGGTACTTGATGATGGGAATCGCCGGCCCGAACTGTTCCTCCTTGACGATCAGCATGTCGTCGGTGGCGTCGGCGACGACGGTCAACGGATAAAAGAAACCCGGCCCCGACGGCTGCACGCCGCCGGTGACGATGCGCGCGCCGCGCGCCCGGGCCTCATCGACGTAGGAGCTGACCTTGTCCCGCTGCATCTTGTTGGTCAGCGGCCCAATCAGGTTCTTCGGATCCATTCCGTCGCCCACGGGAATCTTCGACACATACGCGGCGAACTTCTGCACCACGTCCTCGTACTGGTCCTCGTGCACGTACAGGCGCTTCAGCGCCGCGCAGGTTTGCCCGCCGTTGATGAAGCACCCCCAAAACAGCTTCTCCAGCAGCGGCTCGATGCGGGTGCCGGGCATCACGATGCCCGCGTCGTTGCCGCCGAGCTCGAGCGTCACCCGCTTGAGCGTGCCGGAGGCGCCGCTCATGACGGACTTGCCGGTTTTGATCGAGCCCGTGAACACGATTTTGTCGATGCCCGGGTGTTCGACCATGCGGCTGCCGACTTCGCTGTCGCCGGTCACGGCATTGACGACGCCTGGCGGCAGCACGCCATTCATGAGCTCGATCAGACGCAGGGTGGACAGGGGCGTGTATGGCGAGGGCTTGATGACCACGGTGCAGCCCGCCCGCAGCGCCGGCATGACGTGCCAGGTCGCGATCATCAGCGGCCAGTTCCACGGGGTAATCGAGCCGACGACGCCCACCGGCTTGCGGCGCACCGTGATGCGTCCCGCGGCGTCGTCCTGAATCGTCTCCTCCGGCAGCGACAGGCCCGCGGTGACCCGAGTCCAGGCGACGCAGCCGCCGGCTTCCAGGTTGGCGCCGGGCCCGCTTTGAGTCTTGCCCTGCTCGCGGGTCACGAGCGCGGACAGCTCGGCCGCATGCGCCTCGAGGACGCCTGCGATTTCCTGCAGCTTGGCGGCGCGCGCGGCGTCGGGCAGCGCCGACCAGGCCGGAAGAGCGCGCCGCGCCGCGCGCACCGCCTGATCGAGGAGCGCAACGTTGCCCTGGGGGCAGGCGGCCACCAAGGTGCCGTCGGCCGGGTTTCGGACCTCGAAGGTCGAATCCGTCGGCGCGGATTTGCCGTCGATCGTCAGCGAATAGCTTTGCATGTTGGCGCTCCTATGATCAAACCGGTTCCACCGCCGTTGCTGCGAATTGTAATTCAGCCGCGCCATCGGCGCTGCATCAGCGCGCGTCCAGCCATTCCTCGGCAACCGTGCAGGCACGCTCCACCAGGAAGGGCGTCAGGTCGCGGGCCGTTTCGGTGCCCTGACGCGTGTGCACCCAGCCCAGATAGGTGGTGGCGCGGGCGGCCATGAAGGTTCCCAGGCGATCCAGCATCACATCCGGCAGCGGCCGCTCGCTGCGGTAGCCTTCGATCAGCGCCGCCCGCGCGGCGGGGTAGATTGCATCGCCGGTGAGGAAATACAGCGAGGTGGCGATGTCGAACAGATACCAGCCCCAGCCGGCATCGTCGAAGTCGATGATGCGCAGGTCCTCGCCGTTCACGAGTACGTTCTCCGGGACCAGGTCGGCGTGGATGAGGCCGTAGCGGTCCGGCCCCGATCCAAAATCCGCAAGCTCGCGCGCCACCGCCGTTCGCGCCTCGATCAGCAGGCGGCGCTGACTTTCGTCGAGCGCATCCAATTCCCAGAACCGGCCCCACAGGGGCTCCTCGCCGACCAGTCCCGCCGCATCCCAGCAGTGGCGCACGAAGCCCTCGGGGATCTGCCACGCGGAGGAATGATTGTGCATGCGTGCCATGAGGGCGCCGATGGTGCGGTACTGCTCTTCGTGGACGCCCTCGTGGATGTCCAGGCTCGTCCCGACGGAACCCAGCTGGCGGCCCTCGATCCAGCGGATGACGTCGACCTGGCGCGGACCCTCGAGCCCCGGAACCTCCGCGATTTCGAACTCGCGGCCATTTCTCGAAAGCATGACCTGGGGCACCGGAATGCCGGCGGATTCGAGCGCTCGCATCCACATGAATTCCGAATGCAGCGCCGCGTCGGAATGATAGCCCTGCCGGTGCACGCGCAGCACCGCGTGGTCACCCTTGGTGGTGATCCTGAATACGGCATTCTCGCGAACCTTGATGGGGTCGATGGCGACCACGTCCAGCTCCCACTGCGCGAGCGCCGTTTGCGCCAACCGCCGCGCCCTTTCCACGAAATCCCGAGGGTCCATGGGTACCGCAGGGCTCATGACGGCAGCCTCCGGATCATAAATCCCGGAACACGCCGTCCAGCGTGTCGACCAACAGGTCGGCGTCCGCGGTCGAGAAGGGCATCGGCGGACGGATTTTCAGGATGTTGTCGTGGGGACCGATGCGGCTGAGAAGCACGCCCCGGTCGCGCATGAGATTGACGAGGCGCTTCGCCTCGCCGGGAGCCGGTGTCTTGGTGGCGCGATTCTTCACGAGTTCCACCGCAAAGAACAGCCCGGCGCCGCGCACGTCGCCGATCAGCTCGTGCCGGTCCGCCAGCCGTGCGATGCGCTCGAGGGTATACCGGCCGACCCGCAGGGCGTTGTCCATCAGCCGCTCCTCCTCGAGCACGTCGAGCACCGCCATTCCCACGGCGGCCGATACAGGATTGCCCGCGAAGGTGTTGAAGTACATGTTGCCCGACGTGAAGCCCTCGACCAGCTCCCGGCGCGCGACCACGCCGGCGAGGGGATGGCCGTTGCCCATGGGCTTGCCGAGCGTGACGATGTCGGGCACCACACCGAGCTTCTGGTATCCCCACATGTGGCTGCCGAGGCGGCCGAAACCGGACTGCACTTCGTCGGCGATGAAATATCCCCCGGCTGCGTGCACGTGGGCGAGCGCTTTGCGCATGAATCCGGCCGGCAGCGCGGGTAATCCTTCGCTGGAAAACGAGGTGCAGAACAGCAGGCCGGCGAACTTGACGCCCGCGGCGGCGAATGAATCGATCGCACGCTTGACGTCGTCCGCATACGCCGTCGAGAGTTCCTCGTCGGAGCGGCCCGCGCGATCCCGGTAGGGATCCATGACGGGGACCGTCCGCACGTGAGGGCCGCGCTTTTCGGGCGGCGTGAACACGGATCCGAGTTCGATCACCGCGGCCGTGTTGCCGTGATAAGCGTGGGCGGTGCCGATCATGCCCATGCCGCCGGACAGGTCGCGCACGATGCGCAGGGCGAGTTCGTTGGCTTCGCTTCCCGTGCAGGTGAACATGGCCATCGACAAGTCGGGCTCGAACTGGGCGGTCAGCCGCTCCGCATAGGCGACGATGCCCTCGTGCAGATAGCGGGTGTGGGTGTTGAGGAGCGCCGCTTGCCGGGCGAGCGCCGCGACCACGCGCGGATGGCAATGCCCGACGTGCGGAACGTTGTTGTACGCATCGAGATAACGCTTGCCGTCGGCGTCGTAGACCCATACGCCTTCGCCGCGCACGAGATTCAGCGGCTTGTCGTAGAACAGCGGCGAGTTTCGCCCGAGGACCCGGTAGCGGCGGGCGAGCAGCGATTCGTTCGACATGGTGGGCGCGCCCTCCGTCTAGCCCTGGTAGAAGGATTCGAGCACCACCGGGCTTTCGGGCAGCGTCGATCCGCCGTCGACCACGATGGTCTGTCCGGTGATGTAGGCGGCCGCGTCCGAAGCGAGGAACAGCATCGCATTGGCGATGTCGGAAGGCATGCCGAGCTTGCCGATGGGGATCTGCTTGGCCATCTCGGCGAGCGCCTCCGGGCCCCCCAGCGCGTCCATGGCGGGGGTCAGGATGTAGCCGGGCTCCACGCCGTTCACCGTGATGTTCTCGCGCGCATACTCGAGCGCCGCCGTCCGTATGAGCCCGTTGATGCCGCATTTGGAGGCGGCGTAGTGCGCCGTGCCCGGCATCGCCACGTTCGGGCCGGTCACGGACGAAGTGAACAGGAAGCGGCCGCCCCCCTGCTTGCGCAAATGCGGCAGGGCATCCCGAATGAGCCAAAATCCGGCCTTCAGATTCACCGACAGCGTGCGGTCGAGGTCTTCGTCCGACAGCTCAACGATCGGCAGCACCGGATACACCGCGGCATTGTGGACCACGATGTCGAGGCGGCCGAAGCGCTCCACCGTCTGCGCGACCACTCGACGAACCTGGTCGCGGTGCCCGACGTCGGTCTGGTTGAGCCAGGCCATGCCCCCGGATTTGACGATGGAGTCCGCCACCGCCTGGCCGTTCTTGACGCTGCGCGTCGCGAGGACGACCTTGGCGCCCGATTGAGCAAACAGCCGTGCGATGCCCTCGCCGATGCCCTGGCCGGCGCCGGTGACGATTGCAACCTTATGCGAGAGATCGACGATCATGATGTTTCCTCCAGAGATGTCTCCACGCGCCCCATACCCCCACCGCCTCAGCTTCGCCCGCGCGCCGGGCGAAGCCAGAGAAAGTGCCCCATGATGGCGCCGGTCACGAGGATGGCGATGGTGAGCGCGCGAACCTCGAGCTGATAACAGGAGACCATGACGCACAGCGACAGAACCAGCGCCACGGCCGCGGTCGCGGTTCCGCCCAGGGCCCGGTAGGGCCGGACCAGCGACGGTTCGCGCCGGCGCAGCCGGATGAACGCGGCGAGCAGGAGCGCATGCGAGACGCTGATGAGAAAGATGAACACCACCATGGTGCTGCTGGGCGGGAAGGCCGCCGCGACCAGGGCGATCGCCCCGACCAGATACAAGGCGGGCGCCGGTGCCTGGCGCCGGTTGACGCCGCGCAAAACGCCCGGCAAATGGCCGGCTCCGGCCAGATGATAGAACTGGCGCGAAGCGGCGTAGGCCAGCGAGAAGAATGTGCCTTGGATGGCCACCAGCGCGCCCGCGCCGACGAGCCGGGTCATGAATGCGATTCCCGCGCGGCCCGGGTGCGCGACGACGGCTGCGAGCAGAGGATCGTCGACGGCGCCGAGACGGTCGGCGCCCACGCCCCCGGTGCCGATCAGCAAGACGCACATGCCGATGATGAATGCCACGCCGATGGCGGTCGCCAGCGCCTTGGGCATGGATGCCGCCATGTCGTGCATCTCGGCGGCGGCGTGAGCCGCCTGCTCGACCCCCAGAAACAGGAACAGCGCGAAGGGAATGCACTGCGCCGCGCCGAGCAGGCCGTGGGGAAGCAAGGTCGCCGCGCCGTCGGGGCCCTTGCTGAAGAGCAATGCGGACTGGAACTCGGGCGCCATGTACGAGCAGAACGCGACCAGGATGACGAGCGCCGCGACGCCCACGATGACGGTCAGGCTCACCGCTTCCTGCGCACCCCGCAATTGCAGGCCGAGGACCAGGACGAGAAAGGCGATCTTGACCGGCCAGCCGCCGATCCCCAGCCACGCCGAGACGTAGGCTTCGCTGAAGGACATCGCGAGCCCGGCGCCGACGGCGAGCGCAATGGCGACCGACATGCCGGTCAAATAGGCGAACGCAGGCCCGAAGGCGCGGTGAACGTAGGCATCGAATCCCCCGGCGCCGGGCAGCGCGGCGGAGAGTTCGGCGAGCGTCTGGGTGAGGCCCAGGAACAGCAGCAACATGGCGAGCGCAGCCACGAACATGCCGCCCCAGCCGCCGATCGCGAGACCGTAGTTCCAGCCGGCCGTGTTGCCGGAAATGGCAATGGCGATGCCGAGGGTCGACACCTGCATCCAGTGCAGAGCCCCCGACTTCAGGGACGATGGGTCGCCGACGGCTTCGGTGGTCACGCTCATTCGCTGCTCCTGGCGCCGGCCCCTAAGGATCCGCGCGGCGCACCCGCCTCGGGCGGCCGCGCCGGGTCTCAAGGCAAGGTCTTATTTGCCCCAATGGTAGGTGAAGGTCGCTCCGTAGGTGCGCGGCGGGCCATAAACACCCTGGTTGAAGCCGAGGAAGCCCGACAGGTCGAGATTATAGATCCGGTAGTACTTGTCGGCGAGGTTGCGAACCCAACCGCTCACGTCCCACTTTCCGTCCGCCGAGCCGTAGCCGAATCGCGCGTTGAACAGGGCGTACGAGGGTTGAACGTCGACCGGGGCATTGATGAGCTCGAGATACTGCTGCTTGTTCCATTTCCCGTCGACCTCGGCGGACAGATGTCCGCCGAACGCCGGCCACTCGTAATGGGCGACGCCGTTGATGCTCCAGGGCGGCGCCTGGGGCATCTGCGCGGTGACCAGATCCCCGGCGGGCGTCGGCACGTTGAGCGCGCGGCTGTCGAGTTCCGACACGCCGAGCTGCAGGTTGAGCCCGTGGACCGGAATGACGGCGAATTCGACCTCGGCCCCTTTCACCCGCGCGTTGATGTTCTCGACGATCGTGGTGGCGACGTCGAGGAAGAAACCCTGGTAGTTCCGGTAGTCATAGTAGAACGCCGACGCGTTCAATCGGCCGGCGCCGCCCCAGAAGGTGGACTTGACGCCGCCCTCGTAGCTGGTGAGCGTCTCGGCGTTGTAGCGCAGGTTGAGCACCGGCTGACCGGTCGCCTCCGCGTAGGTGGGGCTCAGATTGACGTAGCCGGAGCTCGGCGCGGACCATCCGCCTCCCTTGGCGCCGCGGTTGACGCTGCCGTAGGCCATGACGTCGGGGGTGAATTTGTAGTCGAGTTCGATCTTTCCCGTCGGCAGGTCGTCGGTCTTCTCCGCCTGCGGAAAACCCGCGGCCGTCGAATACGTGACGGCGTACGGATAGCCGCCGGGCGGGGTCACCGCGTTCGGCGGGCCGCACACGTTGCAGCTGTAATTGAGGATGTACTGCTTCTCGTCCTCCGTGTAGCGCGCGCCAACAATACCCGTCCAATGATCCGTGAAATCGTACTCGAGCTGCCCGAAAATCGACGGCGAACTCGTCCGCAGGCCGAGCAGGGCGAGGCCGTCGCCGTAGGGAAACGGGACGTTGCCGATGTAGTCCGGCAGGGCCGTTCCTTCGAGGTTCGAGGTTTTGTAGTTCAGGTAGTAGGCGCCGGTGATCCAGCGCATCGACCCCACGCTGCCGTTCAGGCGCACTTCCTCGGAGAATTGCTGGTAGTGCACGTCGGTGGTGTAGACGAAGGTCGGCTGCGGCGAAATCGACGATTCCTCGCTGTAGCGCTTCTGCAGGCTCATGTAGTCCGTCACCGACACGAACGAGAAGGCGTCGAAGTTCCAGTTGAAGTGGACCGTCGATCCCCATACGGTGCGGTTGAAGTGGCCCGGATCGCCCACTTCCTGGTCGAAGGGATTCGTGCTCGGATTGATGTAGCCGGAATCGTCGGGCTGTCCCGGGGTGAATACGCCGCGGCCGGTCGCATCGGGCTGGGACGACGCCCACGAGTAGTTGCCCGATACTTCGTGGTCGTTGTTGAGCGCGTGCAGCTTGACTTCGACGTCGCCCCGGTCGGAGAGCTTGAATTTGAACTGCACGCGCCCGGCGTAGAGCCGTTCGGTGTTGATGTTGGGGCCGAGGCTGTTGGAGATGTATCCCGCATGCTGCGAGGTCGAGAACGCGGCCCGGGTGCTGATGTCGTCGGTCAGCGGGCCGCCCACGGCGCCCTCGGATTGAAACGTGCCGTAATTTCCGCCGGTGACCTGGATGTATCCATCCGGCGTATCCGTGGGCTGCTTGCTGATGTACTGGATGAGTCCGCCGGTTGCGTTGCGGCCGAACAGCGTGCCCTGCGGGCCGCGCAGCACTTCCACGCGCTGCAGGTCGAACAGCGCCCCGGCGAGCGCGCCCGTATTCGCGATGTAGGCGTCGTCCGCGTACACGGCGATCGGCGCCTCCTGGTGGTCGCTGAAGTCGTTCTGCGAGACGCCGCGCAGGTTGTACACCGTGACCGTGGCCCCGTATTGGTTGAACTGCAGGCCCGGGACCTGGCCGGCGATGTCGGTCACGTCCTTGAGGCCCAGGGTCTCGAGGGATTTCGAGTCGAAGGCGGTCACCGAGGTGCCGACGTCCTGCAGGTTCTGCTCGCGCTTCTGCACGGTGACGATGATTTCGCCGAGCGTGTCGGTCGGTTCGGAATCGGCCGCTAGGCACTCCGGCAGGGCGCCCAGGGCGGCCGCGCCGGTGACCAGGGCCGCCGCCAGCATCGGGCGGCTCCGGTGGAAGGGCACAACCCGTTCGTCGCTCATCCGGCGCATGCTCGGTGCTCCTCGAGGATTTACAGCAGGTCAGCGGGCTGCAAGCGCGTCGCGTCGCGCGTTGTCCGAATCGGCGGTGCATCCCGGCAATAGTCGACTTTGGTCGAGTATCGGGGACGCGCCGGCGTCTGTCAACGGGCCGCGAGGCCTGCGTGGGGGTCCGTGCGGGGCGGTGCGCGCCAAGGATCGGCGTACCGGCGGATTTCGCCGCCGAGGACGTGTAGGATTGAACTCATGTCGCGCATCTCGAAGGACAAGGAGAGAGGTCCGGCCGCAGGGAAGGCACCGATGACCGCGGCCGCGCCCGCGTCGTTTCGCGCGCCGGGGATCGCGCGCCGCGCGCGCTTGCTGCAGGCGGCGCGGCAGCTGCTGCGCACGCACGATCTGGACCGCCTAAGCCTCGCCGACGTGGCGGCCAAGGCGCGCATTCCCAAGGGATCGGCCTACCATTACTACGGCGACATTCTCGACGTGTATTCGCAGCTGCTCGCCGTCATAGACGAGGAACTGCTCGAGGACGCGCGCCGCCCGCTGCGCCGCGCCTCCGTCCGGTGTTGGGCCGACGTGGTCTCCACGCTGATCGGCCGCGCCGTGCGCTACTACGCCGCCGACCCGGCCGCACGGCAGCTGATCCTGAGCGCCAAGGCCCCGCCCGTGCTGAAACTGCGCGATAGGAACAACGACATCCAGATCGGCAGCGTGTTCGCGCGGCACTTCGAGACGTACTTCGTGCTGCCGGCGCGCCCGCGCCAGTCCGCCATCTTCTACCGCGCCGTCGAGATCGCCGACCTCATGTTTTCGCTGTCGATTCTCGAACACGGCCGCATCACCGGGGAGATGTCCGCCGAAGCGGTTCGCGCGATGGTCGGCTATCTGGGCAGCTACTACCCGGCCGTTTTGCCGTTGCGGCCGGACGCAGGAAGATCGGCCGGAGCATCGACGAGGGGCCCCGGGAGGGCTTCGCGGTCATGAGCCTGGCACGGAGATTCGAGCGCTCGGCCGAGCGCCATGCGGGCCGCGATTTCATCCATGTGCCGGCGGCGGCGGCGCGCGGCTATGCGCCGGATGCGATCACGATCACCTACGCCGAGGCGCGGCAGCGGGTCGACGAATTGCGGCGAGCCTATGCCGGCGCGGGATACGCCCGCGGCCATCGCGTTGCCGTCGCGCTCGACAACCGCCCTGAATTTTTCCTGCACCTGCTCGCCTTGTCCGGGCTCGGGTCGAGCGTAGTGCCGCTCAACGGCCAGACGACCCGGGAAGAATTGCGCTTCATATTGGATCACTCCGAAGCGTCGTTGGCGGTCGCCCACGAGGGGCACGAGGCGCTGCTGCGGGGTGCAATGCCGGCCGATTGCCGATGGACGGCCGGTGGGCGGCAGGGCGCGCCGCCCGCTCCCGCGCGCGCGCCGGCCGCGGCCGACGACGAGGTGGCGCTGGTCTATACCTCCGGCACGACCGGCACACCGAAGGGATGCATTCTGGACGAGACGTACTTCGAGTGCATGGGAACGCACTACCTGGGCATCGGCGGCTACTGCGCCTTCCGGGAGGGCGCGGAGCGGCTCGTCACGCCGCTGCCGGTGACCCACATGAATGCGCTCGCCGCGTCGTTCACGGCGATGCTGTTCACGGGCGGCTGCCTGGTGCAGCTCGACCGGTTCCATCCGGCCACGTGGTGGGACACGCTGCGCGAATCTCGCGCCACCTGCTTTCATTATCTCGGCGTCATGCCGGCGATGCTGCTCGCGGCGCCTCCCTCCCCCCGGGATCATCAGGGCGGTTGCGTGCGGTTCGGCTTCGGCGCCGGCGTCGATCCCCGGCACCATGCCGCTTTCGAGGAGCGCTTCGGCGTTCCGCTGGTGGAGGCCTGGGCCATGACCGAGACCGGGGGCGCTGCGTGGATCACCGCGAGTCACGAACCCCGGCATGTGGGTCAGCGCTGCTTCGGGCGCCCTCCGGCGGGTCTCGACTGGCGCGTCGTGGACGGCAGCGACGACGTCGCCGCGGGCCGGCCCGGCGAACTCCTGGTGCGCCGTTCCGGCGGCGAGCCGCGGCGGGGGTTCTTTGCCGGATACTACAAGGACCCCTCGGCCACCGAGGCCGCGTGGACCGGCGGATGGTTCCACACCGGCGACATCGTCCGGGTGGGTCCCGACGGCTCGTTCTTCTTCGTGGATCGCCTGAAGAACCTGATTCGCCGCAGCGGGGAGAATATCGCCGCCGTCGAAGTCGAGAGCATCGTGCAGCAGGTGCCGGGAGTGGCCGCCTGCGCCGTCGCGGCGGTTCCCGATGACCTGCGCGGCGAAGAAGTCTTTGTATTCGTCGTGCCTGCGCCGGGCCGGGCCGCGGGGCGGGCTCTGGCCGAGGAGATACAGGCCGGTTGCTTGCGGCGGCTTGCGTATTTCAAGGCCCCGGGGTACGTCGCCTGCGTCGATGCATTGCCGCAGACCGCCTCTCAGAAACTGTCCCGCGGCGAGGTCAAGCGCCGCGCCGCGGCGGCGGTCGAGTCGGGCGCCGCCTTCGATTTGCGCCCCGCCAAGAAACGCCCCGCGCCGGCCGGCGGTTGATCCCATGTCCGGCGCGGCAGCATGGTTCGAGTATCATGGCAAGAGGCCGGCGTCGTGAGCGTCGCTTCGGGAGTGTCCAGATGAACAGGTATCGCGACGATCCAGCGGGAATCGCCGCGCTCGTGCGGCCGGATTCCGTGCACCGCGACGTGTACTGCAACCCGGAGGTGTTCGACCTGGAGATGGAACGGTTGTGGCACCGCGCCTGGATCTACGTCGGGCATTCGAGCCAGGTTCCGAACGCCGGCGATTACTACACGACCCATGTGGGTCGTGAGCCCGTGATCATGCTGCGCGGAGGCGACGGCAAGGTGCGCGTGCTGATGAACCGCTGTGCCCACAAGGGCGCCAAACTGCTGTCGGCCGGCCAAGGCGCCTGTCCCGGCGGCATTCTGCGCTGCCCGTATCACGGCTGGACCTACCGGCTCGACGGCAGCGTGCGCACGATCCCCCTGCGCGAAGGCTACGCGGGCAGCGGGCTCGCGGAGTCGCCCGCGGCGCGCGGCGTGGTGTCCGTGGCGAACGTCGCGGAATACCGGGGTTTCGTATTCGCGCGCCTCAGCGCCGCCGGCCCCCGTTTCGAGGAGTACTTCGGCGAGTCCCTGTCCTCCATGGACAACATGGCCGACCGCTCCCCGGTGGGGCGTCTCGAGGTGACCGGTGGTGTGCTCAGGTACATGCACGATTGCAATTGGAAGATGTTCATCGAGAACCTGAACGACACCATGCATCCCATGGTGGCCCACGAATCGTCCGCCGGCACGGCGCGGGATCTGTGGAAATCGCAGCCGCCCGATGCGCCCAAGCCCATGGTGATCGAGCAGTTCCTGCCCTTCGTCTCGAGCTATGAGTTCTTCGACAAGATGGGTGTGAAGGTGTACCCCAACGGCCACAGCTACACGGGCGTCAATTTCTCGATTCATTCGAAGTATTCGGCCATTCCCGACTACGAGGCGGCGATGGAAGGCGCCTACGGCGCGGAGCGCGCCCGCGCGATCCTCGGCGAGGCGCGCCACAACACCGTTTACTACCCGAGCCTGACCATCAAGGGCGCCATACAGACGATTCGCGTGGTGCGTCCGATCGCGGTCGATCGGACGCTGATCGAGAGCATGACGCTCCGGCTGGTCGGCGCCCCCGACTCGCTGCTCGAGCGCAGCGTCATGTACACGCGGCTCATCAACGCGCCGACCTCGGTGGTGGGCCACGACGACCTGCACTGCTATCGGTCGATCCAGGAGGGGCTCGCCGCCGGCGGCAACGAGTGGGTGAGCCTGCACCGCAACGGCCCGCCCGCGGAACCCAGCGTTGTCGGAACCTACAACGGCACCAGCGAGGTGTCGATGCGCGGGCAGTTCCGGGCCTGGCTCGCCGGCATGGCCGCGCCCGAGGGGCCGCGATGAACGCCGCGCTTCCGGCCGGGGAACTCGCGGCATTCGTGTACCACGAGGCGCGGCTGATCGACGAGAAGCGCTTCGTCGAATGGTACGACCTGTTCACGGAGGATGGGCTGTACTGGATGCCCTTGACCCGGGATCAGCCCGACGGCCGCGTGCACGCGTCGTTGTTCTACGAAGATCGGCTGCTCCTCAAGGTGCGGATCGAGCGGCTGAAGAATCCGAATTCCTTCTCGCAGGCCGAACCGAGCTGGTGTCAACACATCCTGCAGACCCCTGCCGTCGAGTCCCGCGACGAGGCCGGCGGCCAATATGTGGTTCGTACGCCGTTCGTCTATGCCGAATCGCAGGGCGACCGGCAGGATCTCTATGCGGGGGTCGCCTGGCACCATCTCGCCGTGCTCGACGGGCGGCTGCGCATGCGCATGAAGAAGATCGATCTGCTGAACCGCGGCGCGGCGCTGCCGTCCCTGCAGTTGTTCATATGACGCCCGGATCCCCCGGCGGCGCTGTGCACCTTGAGCCCCGGCGAGCGGTGCTCACCGGAGGCAGTTCGGGCATAGGCGCCGAGACCTGCCGCGCCCTTCTGGCCGCCGGCTACCAGGTCGTCGCAGTCTCGCGGCGCGCACCGCCGATCTCCTCGCCGTGTCTGCGTTCCGTCCAGGTGGACCTGACCGACGCCGCCGCCACGCAGGAGGCGCTCGCGCGGCTCGCCGACGAGGCTCCGGCGACGACCCTGGTGCATTGCGCCGGCGCGATCCGGGAGGCGCCGCTGGAGCGCGTGACGCAGGCCGATCTCGCGGCATTGACGAACCTGCATCTGGGAGCGGCCATTTCGCTGGTTCAGGCGAATCTCGCCGCCATGAAGCAGGCGCGCTTCGGGCGGATCGTGCTGGTATCCAGCCGCGCCGTCCTGGGTCTCGCGAACCGCACGGCGTACGCGTCGACCAAGGCGGGCATGCTCGGGCTGGCGCGCACCTGGGCGCTGGAACTCGGCTCCTTCGGCATCACCACCAACGTCGTCGCGCCCGGCCCGATCGCCGAGACCGAGATGTTCGACGGCGTGATGTCGGGCAACGAGCAGAGGCTCGCCGCCGTCACGAGGTCGATTCCGGTGGGACGTCTTGGCTCGCCGGCGGATGTCGCGCGGGCCGTGCTCTTCTTCGCGAGCCCGGATGCGTCCTTCGTCACCGGCCAGACGCTGTACGTGTGCGGGGGCACGTCGGTGGGCAGCCTGGTGCTTTGAGCACGGATGCCTCAGGGTCCCTGGCCCGCGGTCCGGCAGCCTATGCGGACGTGGTGCTGGCCGCTCCGGTCACGGTGCCGTATGTGCGCTACTCCATCCGCAGCACCCATTGGTTCGTCGCGCGCGCGCTGGCCGCCCTGCTCGAAGCCTCGGGCCTTCGCAAGGCGGACCTGGACGGGTTGTCGCTGGGCAGCTTCATGCTGGCGCCGGATACGGCCATCGGTCTGACCCAGCATCTGGGAATCACGGTGCGGTGGCTGGATTACCTGCCGCTGGGAGGGGCCTGCGGCATCGTGGCCCTGCGGCGCGCGCTGCGCGCGGTTCAGTCGGGCGATGCGGAGGTCGTGGCCTGCGTCGGCGCGGATACCAACCACGTCGAATCGTTCCGCGCGAGTCTCGGCAGCTTCAGCGTGTTCGCGCGGGACGCGGTGTTTCCCTACGGCTCGGGCGGGCCCAATGCGAGCTTCGCCTTCCTCACCTCGTATTACATGCGCGAATACGGCGCCACGCGCCAGGACTTCGGCAAGCTGTGCGTGGCGCAGCGGGACAATGCTCTCGGCTACCGCCATGCCATGTTCAAGAAGAAGCTCACCTTGGACGAGTACCTGAACGCCCGGCCCATCGCGGAGCCCCTCCGGTTGTTCGATTGCGTCATGCCCTGCGCGGGGGCGGAAGGGTTCCTGGTGATGCGGCGCGAGCGCGCCCGGCGGCTCGGCTTGAAATACGTCCGCGTGCTGTCGACCTGCGAACGGCACAATGCGTTTCCCGACGATCCCATCCAGATGCGCGGGGGATGGGTGCTCGACCGCGAGCGCCTCTACGATTCAGCGGGCGTCGGGCCGGCCGACATGAGTTTCGTGCAGACCTATGATGATTATCCGGTGATGTCGCTGATTCAGCTCGAGGACCTCGGGTTCTGCAAAAAGGGCGAGGGCCCGCAATTCGTCCGGAGCAATACCTTCACCACCGACGGGACCTTTCCGATCAACACCAGCGGCGGACAGCTGTCGGCGGGCCAGGCGGGATGCGCGGCGGGCTTCCTCGGCCTGGTCGAGGCGATCCGCCAGCTGTCGGGCCAGAATCTGGCGCGTCCCGTGCCCGGCGCGCGGCATGCGATGGTCGTGGGCTTCGGCATGATCACCTACGATCGCGGTTTGTGCTCCGCCGCGGCGATCCTGGCGGGGGACGAGTGACCGACCCGCTCACCCGCCCGAAGCGCAAGAATCCGGTCCTCAGGACCCGGTTGCCGCTGCTGCCGCCCTGGCCGCGCTCGCGCGCGGCGCTCGGACTGACCGCAGGCGCCGCCCTCGGGCGCTTCGAGCTGCAGACCTGCCTCGCCTGCGGCGCGGTGCAATACCCGCCGCGCGAGGCCTGTCATTCCTGCCTGTCGGGCGAGCTCGAGTGGCGGTTCCAGGACGGGGCCGGCGAACTCATCGCCGAAACGACGATCCACCACAGCAATGATTCCTTCTTTCGCGAGCGGCTGCCGTGGCACCTCGGCATGGTGCGCCTCGACGCCGGGCCCACCGTGGTGGTCCATCTGCACGGCGCTTGCGGGCCGGCGCCGTCGCGCGTCCGGGTGCACACGCGGCTCGACAAGGCCGGCCAGGGCGTGCTGGTCGCATTTCCGACCGAAGAGGTAGAGAACATGGCCGACGACAAGCAACTCAGGGAAATGACCTGCGATCCGCGGTTCCGCAAGGTGCTGGTGACCGACGGCAAGACCGCCGTGGGGCAGTCGCTGGTGCGGGCCGTGATCGGCGCGGGCGCCGACCTCGTCTGGGTCGGATTTGCCGAGCCCTGGAAGAAGTTTCCCGGGATGCAGGAGATCGCGGCGCTGCCCCAGGTGACCTTGATCCCGCTCGACGTGACGGATTCCAAGTCCGTCCGCACCCAGGCCGGCGAGATCGGCGGGCGCGTGGACATCGTCATCAACAATGCGGAAGTGCACCGCACCCATGGCATCGCGTCGCGCGCCGGCATCGAGACGGCGCGGGCCGAGATGGACGTGAATTATTTCGGGTTGTTGCGCCTGGCGCAGGAGTTCGGGCCGGCGCTCCGATCCCGCGGCGCCGACGGCCAGTCCAGCGCCACCGCCTGGGTGAATCTCCTGTCGGTCTACGCGCTCAGCAATTTTCCCGCGCACGGCACCTTCTCGGCGTCGAAGGCGGCCGCGCTGTCGCTCGCGCAGTGTCTGCGCGCCGAGATGCGGCCGGCGGGCATCCGCGTGATCAACGTGTTCCCGGGGCCCATCGACGACGAATGGAACCAGCAACTGCCGCCGCCGAAGCTCAGCTCCCAGTCGCTGGCGCGCGCCGTGGTCGCGGCTCTGCAGGACGGCATCGAGGACGTCTATCCGGGCGATGTCGCGCAGGAGTGGCGGGAACGCTTCAGGGAGAACCCCAAGGTGCTGGAGCGGGAGCTTGCGGGAATGGCGGGTTAGCGGGGAATACACATGG
Organism: uncultured Gammaproteobacteria bacterium; assembly: GCA_963707765.1. GTDB lineage: Bacteria > Pseudomonadota > Gammaproteobacteria > Steroidobacterales > Steroidobacteraceae > Bog-1198. Next base: position 2,117,837 of record CAVPQZ010000004.1, read on the forward strand.
CCGCAAACACACTGAACCTGCTCGTCGCGGACCTGCTGTCGGGACGGATACGCATCGTGGATCTCACGCAGACGCTGTCGCCGGACTTCCCGCAGATCGCGCTGCCGCCGGAATTCGGACAGTGCTGGCCGTTTCGGCTGGAGGAAATCTCCCGGTACGACGACCGGGGGCCGGCCTGGTATTGGAACAATTTCTCCTGCGGCGAGCACACCGGCACGCATTTCGACGCCCCCATCCATTGGATCTCGGGCCGCGATCTGCCGAACAACTCCACCGACACCGTGCCCGTGCAGCACCTGCTCGGCGCGGCCTGCGTCATCGACTGTTCGCGCGAGGCCGGGGCGGATCCCGACTATCTTCTCACCGTCGAGCGCGTGCGGCAGTGGGAATCGATCCACGGCCGCATCCCGCCGCGCTCCTGGGTGCTGATGCGCACCGATTGGTCGAAGCGCACCGATCCCGCCCTCTACCAAAATTACGACGACACCGGTCAGCACACGCCGGGGCCGGCGGCCGAATTGGTGCGCTTTCTCGTCGACGATCGGGACGTGGTGGGGTTCGGCACCGAGGCGATCGGTACCGATGCGGGCCAGGGCTACCACCTGAAGCCGCCGTATCCGTGCCACTACTTCATGCACGGTGCGGGGCGCTATGGGCTGCAGTGCCTGACCAACCTCGATCAGTTGCCGCCGACGGGCTCGGTGATCTTCTGCCCGCCGCTCAAGATCAAGCACGGCTCCGGCAGCCCGATTCGGGCGTTGGCGCTGGTGCCGGCCTAGGCACGGCGCCGGCGTCCGGACGCCGGCGGCGGCCGGCCGCGTCCATTGTGAGGCGATGGACCGCATGATATATCCGACTGCCGACCGGCGAGGAATAGGACAGGCTTCATGGCAGAGCGATCGTTCGAACGTGAGGTGGAGAAGCTGCGGCTGGGGGCGGGAGCCGAGTTCCGCGGCGAAGGCATTCTCGCCGTCACCAAGGGGCTGCTGCAGTCGGGCGTCGGCTACGTGGGCGGCTATCAGGGCGCGCCGATCTCCCATCTGATGGACGTGCTGTCGGATGCGCAGGGCTTGTTGGCGGAGCTCGGCGTCCACTTCGAGGCGAGCGCCTCCGAGGCCGCCGCCGCCGCCATGCTCGCCGCGTCGGTGAACTACCCGATTCGCGGGGCGGTCACCTGGAAATCGACCGTCGGCACCAACGTCGCCTCCGATGCGCTCGCCAACGTGGCCTCCGGGGGCGTGACGGGCGGAGCCCTGATCATCATCGGCGAGGACTATGGCGAAGGTTCGTCGATCATGCAGGAGCGCTCGCACGCCTTCGCGATGAAGTCCCAGATCTGGCTGCTGGACCCGCGCCCGAACCTCGAGAGCATCACCGCCATGGTGGAAAAGGGATTCGAACTCTCGGAGGCTTCCCATACACCGGTGATGCTCGAGCTGCGCATCCGGGCCTGCCACCTCTATGGGCGCTTCCGGGCGAAGGACAATCGCAGGCCCTCGTTCACCCCGCAACAGGCTCTCGAATGTCCGGTGCGCGACCTGGAGCGCATCGTGCTCCCGCCGGCGAACTTTGCGCACGAGCGCGAGAAGGTGGAGAAGCGATGGCCGGCGGCCGTCGAGTTCGTGCGTCGCGAGAAACTGAACGAATTCCTCGGCGCGACCGGTGAGGTCGGATTGATCCTGCAGGGCGGCCTGTACAACACGTTGCTGCGCTCGCTGGCCCTGCTGGGCCTTGCGGATCCGGCCGGACAGGCGGCGCTGCCCCTCTACGTCCTGAACGTCACCTATCCCCTGATCGACGCCGAGATCATCGAATTCTGTCGCGGCAAGTCGGCCGTCCTGGTCATCGAGGAGGGGCAACCGGAATACATCGAGCAGTCCATCAGCACGACGCTGCGGCGCGCCGACCTGCCGGCCCGGATTTGCGGCAAGGATTTCCTGCCGCAGGCGGGCGAGTACACGGGCATGGTGCTGCAGCGTGGCGTTCGCGCATTTCTCGAGCGTCACGCGCCCGGATTGCTGAATGCGGCCGGCGGTTCGGCGCCGCTCGGCGGCCGTGCGCCCTCGAAGGAGGCGCAGGCCCTCGCGAACGTGCTTCCGGGCCGTCCGCCCGGCTTCTGCACCGGGTGTCCGGAGCGGCCGATATTCACGGCCATGAAGCTGGTTCAGCGTGAACTCGGGCCGCAGCACATCAGCTGCGACATCGGCTGCCACCTGTTTTCGATCATGCCGCCGTTCAGCCTCGGCAACACCACGATGGGATACGGCCTGGGCGCCGCGGGCGCCGCGGCCTTCGGCGGCGCCGTGGGCCGCCGCGCCATCGCGGTGATGGGCGACGGCGGCTTTTGGCACAACGGCCTCACCTCCGGCGTCGGAAATGCCGTATTCAACCAGTCCGACAACGTGCTGGTCATCGTCGACAACGGCTACTCCGCCGCCACGGGCGGTCAGGACATCCTGTCGTCGCAGGCCGTGAATCGCAGCAAGAGCACGCGTCATTCCATCGCCGACGCGGTGCGCGGCGTCGGCGTGAAGTGGCTGCGGGTCATCGACCGGACCTACGACCTTGCCCGGATGCGCGACACCTTGCGCGAGGCGCTGACGACGCTCGAGAAGGGCCCGAAGGTGATCATCGCGGCGAGCGAGTGCATGTTGAACCGCCAGCGGCGCGAGCGGCCCGCCACGGCCCGCGCCATCGCCGCGGGATCGCGCATCGTGCGCGAGCGCTTCGGCGTCGACTCCGACACCTGCACCGGCGATCATTCCTGCATTCGCCTGTCGGGATGCCCGTCGCTCACGATCAAGCCGAATCCCGACCCGCTGCGCACGGATCCGGTCGCGCACGTCGACAATTCCTGCGTGGGCTGCGGCCTGTGCGGCGAGGTGTCGCACGCCGCCGTGCTCTGTCCCTCCTTCTACCGGGCCGACGTGGTGTTCAACCCGGGCCGGTGGGACCGGTGGATGGCGAAGATGCGCATCGCCGTCATCGGCTTCCTGCAGCGTCGCGCCGATGCGCACCGGTTGAGCCGTGCCTTCTGAAGCCGCCGTGACGCGCCCGATTTGCATCGCGATCGCGGCGCTCGGGGGGCAGGGCGGCGGTGTGCTGGCCGAATGGCTGGTGGCGGTCGCCGAGCGCCACGGCTGGCTCGCGCAATCGACGTCGGTGCCGGGAGTGGCCCAAAGGACGGGCACGACGGTGTACTACGTCGAGGTTGCGCCGCAGGGCGGCGCCGAGCCGGTCATGGCCCTGATGCCGACGCCCGGCGACGTCGATCTCGTGGTCGCCGCCGAACTCATGGAAGCGGGCCGGACGATCCTTCGCGGATTGGTGACGCCGGAGCGGACCACCCTCATCGCATCCAGTCACCGCGTGTACGGCATCGGCGAGAAATCCGCGATGGGCGACGGCATCGCGGACGCCAAGGCCGTCCTCGACGCAGCCCGCGCCGAGGCCCGCCGCTTCATTTGTTTCGACATGGACGCCGCGGCGAACGAGCAGCGGACGGTGATCAGCGCGGTCCTGCTGGGGGCCGTCGCCGCCTCCGCCGTGCTGCCGTTCCCGCGCACACTCTACGAGCAGGCGATCCGCGATTCCGACGTGGCCGTCGAACCCAGTCTGGCCGGCTTCGATGCCGGCTTCGCGCAGGCGCTGCGCGCCGCGCCCGAACTCGAGTTGCCCGCGCCGGGCGCGGCGCCTTCCACCGCGATGGGGCGGAGCCTCGACGGCCGGATCCGGCAGATGTTTCCCGCGCACCTTCACGGACTCGCGGCCGAGGGCGTACGCCGCCTTTTGGATTACCAGGACGCGGCCTATGCCGCCCTGTACCTGGAGCGCTTGGAACGCCTGCTGCGCCGAGACGGGGTTTTGTCGACCGGCGGACACGAATATCGGCTGACGGCGGCGGTTGCGCGGCATCTGGCTCTGTGGATGTCTTTCGAGGATCCGATTCGCGTGGCCGATCTCAAGACGCGCGGCACGCGCTTCGAGCGCGTCCGGAAGGAGGTGCGCGCCGCGCCGGAGCAGATCATGTACGTGACCGAGTACATGCATCCGCGATACCAGGAGTTCTGCGAGACCTTGCCGGCGGGTCTGGGCGCGTGGATGCTGCAAAGCGGCGCCGCGGCGGCGCTCTTCAAGCCCCTGTTCAAGCGCGGCCGCCGCGTCGCCACCGCCCGCTTGAGCGGCTTCCTGCTGCTGTATGCGCTCGCCGGCCTGCGGCGCTTTCGTCCGCGCACCTTGCGATACCGCCGCGAACAAGGCCGGATCGATCAGTGGCTCGAAGGCGTGATGTCGGCCGCCGGACGCGACTATGCGCTCGGCCTCGAGGTGGCGGAATGCGCGCGGCTCATCAAGGGCTACGGCGACACGCATGAGCGGGGCCTGAAGAATTTCACCGCCATCATGTCTGCGATGCAGCGCAACCCCCAGGACGGCGGACTGGCGCGGCTGGTGCGCACGCTGCGCCTCGCGGCGCTGGCGGACGAGGACGGCAGGGCGCTCGCGCAGCAGCTGTCCGCCATCCGTCACGAGGCGGCCGACGCCACGGCCTGATTCGGCGAGCGCGCCTCGGCCCACCTGGCCTTCAGCGGGCGGCGGACTCGACCGAGTGGCGCAAATGCGCCAGCAGCTTCATCAGCGAGTCGATCTGCCGGCCGGTGAGCTCGCCGAACATCCCATCGATCCAGCCTTCGTGTACGCGGGCCATCCTCGCGAACGCCTGCCGGCCCTTCGGCGTGAGACGAACCGTGGCGACGCGCCGGTCGTCGGGCGCGCTGACCCGTGACACCAGGCGGTCGCGGATCAGGCGCGACACGACGCCGGTCACGTTGCCGTTCGACACCATCATCGAGGAGGAGAGTTCGGTCATCCTGAGGCCCGCCGGGTGCCGCTCCAGCGCGGCGAGCAGCTCGAAGCGGGGCAGAGTCGAGTCGAATTCCTCCTCGAGCAGGGCCCGGATGCGCTTCTCGACCACGGTCGAGCACGAGAGGAGCCGCAGCCAGAGGCGCAGCGAGCGCTTGCTGTGCGGCGCCCCGCCCAGTTTGTCCGAATATTGCACGGCGGTGTCGATCATGGGACGGTTTCTCCGAAACGGCGGCCGGTCAACAATTTCAACCATGAAATGATACCGCAAGATGCTTGACACTTAAAACAATTCGCCCGTACCATGCGGCAAAGCGGAGTAGCCATGAAGCGCATCGTGTGTCTCGGCGGCGGCCCGGCCGGGCTTTATGCGGCAATCCTCTTCAAGCGGGCGCTGCCGCGCGCCCGGGTCGAGGTGTATGAACGCAACCGGCCCGACGACACGTTCGGCTGGGGCGTCGTGTTCTCGGACAAGACGATGCAGGGATTTCGCGACGTGGACCGCGAGTCGCACGACGCGATCGTCGCCGATTTCCACCACTGGGACGACATCGACGTGCACCTGCGGGGCGAGTCGATCCGCTCGGGCGGGCACGGATTCTGCGGCATCGGCCGCAAGCGGCTCCTGAACATCCTGCAGGCCCGCGCCGCCGCGCTCGGCGTCTCGCAAACCTTCGAGTACGAGGTCACGGGCACGGCGCCGTTCGAGGACGCCGACCTGATCGTGGCTTCGGACGGCGTCAACAGCCGGACGAGGAGCGAGCATGCGGCGGTCTTCCAGCCCGACGTCGACGTGCGCAAGTGCCGGTTCATCTGGCTGGGGACCCGCCATCTGTTCGGCGCGTTCACGTTCGCGTTCGAGCGCACCCAGCACGGTTGGTTCCAGATGCACGCGTACCAATTCAGCCGGGACATGTCCACGGTGATCGTCGAGACCCGCGAGGAGACGTGGAAGGCTGCAGCGTTGGACCGGCTCGACACGGAACGGTCCATCGAATTTTGCGAGAGCCTCTTCGGCGGGTACCTGGGCGGCGAGCGCCTCCAGAGCAATGCGCGGCATCTGCGCGGCTCCGCGTGGCTCAATTTCAACCGCGTGCTGTGCAGGCAATGGCACTCGGGCAACATCGTTCTGATCGGCGACGCCGCGCACACGGCCCATTTCGGCATCGGTTCCGGCACCAAGCTCGCCATGGAGGATGCCGTATCGCTCGTGGGCAAGGTCGCCGCCGCGCCGGACGTCCGCGCCGGGCTCGAGGCCTATCAGGCCGAGCGCAGCCTCGAGGCGCTGAAGCTCCAGAGCGCGGCCCGCAACCGCATGGAGTGGTTCGAGAACGTCGAGCGCTACACGCGCCTGCCCACGCTGCAATTCGCCTATTCCCTGATGACGGGCAGCCAGCGCATCGGCCACGCCAATTTGCGCCTGCGGGATCCGGCGTTCGTGGAGAGGGTGGAGCGGGACCTTGCGCTGCGCAACGGCGCCGCCGCCCGGCCGCCCATGTTCCTGCCGTTCGCCCTGCGCGGATTGACGCTCGCGAACCGGGTGGTGGTGTCGCCGATGGCCCAGTACCGGGCCGTGGACGGCGTGCCGCAGGAGTGGCACCTGGTGCACTATGGCGCGCGCGCCTGCGGCGGGGCGGGGTTGGTGGTGACGGAAATGACGTGCGTGAGCCCTGAGGCGCGGATCACTCCCGGCTGCACGGGTCTGTGGAACGAGGCGCAGCGGCTGGCGTGGCGGCGCATCGTCGATTTCGTCCACCGGGAATCGGGGGCGAAGATCGGCCTGCAGCTCGGCCACTCCGGGCGCAAGGGCTCGACGCAGCTGGGGTGGGAGGACATCGATCATCCGCTGGCGGCCGGCAATTGGCCGGTGCTGTCCGCCTCGCCGATCCCGTATTTCGAGGGTGTGAGTCAAGTTCCCCGTGAAATGTCGCGGTCGGAGATGGATGAGGTGACCGCGGCGTTCGTGGCCGCGGCGCAGCGCGGCGCGTCGGCCGGATTCGACATGCTCGAACTGCACATGGCGCACGGCTATTTGCTGGCGAGCTTCCTCTCGCCCCTGACCAACCGGCGAACCGATGCCTATGGCGGAGACGTGCGGGCGCGCCTGCGGTATCCGCTGGAGGTGCTCGAGGCCGTACGTGCGGTGTGGCCGGGCGAGCGGCCGATCTCGGTGCGGGTGTCGGCCTGCGATTGGGCGGCGCATGGAATATCTGAAGAGGACCTGGTGGCCGTCGCCACGGCACTCAAATCGGGCGGGGCGGATTTGATCGACGTGTCCAGCGGACAAACGGTGGCCTGGCAGCGGCCTGTGTACGGCCGGATGTACCAAACTCCGTTCTCGGACCTCGTCCGCAACGTCGTCGGCCTGCCGACCCTGGCCGTGGGCAACATTTACGAGCCCGACCACGTCAATACCATTATCGCGGCCGGCCGGGCGGATCTATGCGCGCTGGCGCGGCCGCACCTCGCGAATCCCTCGTGGACGCTGCAAGCGGCGGCGGCCGAGAAGTACGCGGACCAGTGGTGGCCGGAACCCTACCGGGCGGCACGGGATCAGCTCGAGCGCAACCTGCAGCGCGCCGCGCTGCTGGTCGGCGCCGTATGACGAAGCCCGTGCCGCCCGCACGCCATGCCCTGGTGACCGGCGCCGCCCGCGGCATCGGCGCCGCCGTCGCCCGGGCTCTGCTCGAGGCGGGTGCGCGGGTCACGCTCGCGGGCCGCGACCTGGGGAGGCTCGAAGCCGCGGCCGCAGGATGGGGCGGCAGCACTCAGTGCATCGCGCTCGATGTCACGGCTCCCGAGGCGGTGGCCGCGGCGTTCGCGCGGGCGGCAGACGCCTTCGGGCCGGTCGAGTGGCTGGTGAACAATGCCGGACAGGCGGCGAGCGCGCCGTTCCACCGCACCGACGGCGCTTTGCTGCGCCGGATGCTCGACGTGAACCTCCTGGGGCCCTTTCACTGCATCCAGGCCGCCCTGCCCGCAATGCTGGAGCGGGACTTCGGCCGCATCGTCACCATCGCGAGCACGGCGGGGCTGGTGGGCTATCCCTACGTGAGCGCCTATGCGGCGTCGAAGCACGGCGTCGTCGGGCTCACGCGCTCGCTGGCGCTCGAACTCGCGGCCTCGAATATCACCGTGAACACGGTGTGCCCGGGTTACACCGAGACCGATATGTCGCGCGAAACCGTGAACAATATCCGCGCCAAGACCGGCCGTTCCGAGGACGAAGCGCGGATGGCCCTGGTCAAGCACAATCCGCAGCGGCGGATGATCCGCCCCGAGGAGGTCGCGAACGCCGTGCTGTGGCTGTGCGGGCCGGGCGCGGAAAGCATCACCGGCCAGAGCATCGCAGTGGCCGGCGGCGAAGTCACCTGAGACCATTTCCGACCCAGCACCCCGAGCTTACCGCCATGCCGACACCGCAAGCCCCCCTCGCGAATTATGCAGCCGAACACTTCTCCTGGAGCACGTCCGGGCGCCTGGGAGCGATCGTGCTCAATCGCCCGGAGCGCAAGAACCCGCTCACCTTCGCATCCTATGCCGAACTGCGCGACCTGTTTCGCGCGCTCGCCTACGACCGCAGTGTGCGCGCGGTCACCATCGGCGGCGCCGGCGGGAATTTCTGCTCGGGCGGCGATGTGCACGAAATCATCGGGCCGCTCACGAAGATGAGCACGCCCGAGCTGCTCGAATTCACCCGCATGACGGGGGATCTGGTGAAGGCCATGCGCGCCTGCCCGCAGCCCATCATCGCCGCCGTGGACGGCGTGTGCGCGGGAGCAGGCGCCATCATCGCCATGGCATCCGATCTTCGCATCGGCACCGGCGCCGCCAAGACCGCCTTCCTGTTCACCCGGGTGGGGCTCGCCGGCTGCGATATGGGCGCCTGCGCCATGTTGCCGCGGATCATCGGCCAAGGACGCGCGGCCGAGCTGCTGTACACGGGCCGGTTCCTGTCGGCCGAGGAGGCGCTGGCGTGGGGATTCTTCAATCGCATCGTGGCGCCCGAACAGCTCACCGCGGAGGCCCAGCAGCTGGCCGATGCGCTCGCCGCGGGGCCGGCCTTCGCTCACGGCATGACCAAAACCATGCTCAATCTGGAATGGAACCTGAGCCTCGACCAGGCCATCGAGACCGAGGCCCAGGCGCAGGCCATCTGCATGCAGACCGAGGACTTCAAGCGCGCCTACGAGGCGTTTGAGGCGCACGCCAAGCCGGTGTTCGTCGGCCGATGAACAAGCCGCCCGCCGCGACCTATCACGCCGACCTCACGGCGCTGCCTTTCTTCGGGCCGGAACACCGCGCCGTCGCGGCCGCCGCCCTGGACTGGGCGCGGAGCCGCCTTCCGCAGTTCGCTCACGTGGAGACGCGCGCGGAGGTGGACCGGCGCTGCGTCGATCTGGTGCGATCGCTTGGGGCCGACGGGCTGCTGCGCCATTGCGTGCGGGCGGAGCACGGCGGCGCGTCGGCGCAGTTCGACGTCCGCGCCCTGTGCCTGGTGCGGGAGACGCTTGCGTATCATGACGGGCTGGCCGACTTTGCGTTCGCGATGCAAGGGCTCGGCAGCGGCGCGCTCTCGATCGCCGGTTCTGCGGAACTGGCGGCGCGCCACCTGCCCCGCGTCTGTCGGGGCGAGTCGATCGCGGCGTTCGCCTTGTCGGAGCCGCAGGCGGGATCCGATGTCGCCGCAATGTCCTGCCGCGCGGTCCGCGACGGTGCGCACTACGTCCTGGACGGCGTCAAGACGTGGATTTCGAACGGCGGCATCGCGGACTTCTACTGCGTGTTCGCACGCACCGAACCCGGAACGCCGCGGCCCGACGGCAGCGTCGGCGCCGACGGCATCAGCGCCTTCGTGGTCGAGGCGGGCGATCCGGGATTTTCCATCGAGGAGCGCATCGACCTCATGGCGCCGCATCCGCTCGCACGGCTGCGCTTCGCCGGCTGCCGGATCCCGGCGGCGCGCCGCATCGGGGAGGAAGGCGAGGGATTCAAGATTGCGATGCGCACCCTGGACATCTTCCGCTCCTCGGTGGCCGCCGCCGCATTGGGATTCGCCCGCCGGGCGCTCGACGAGGCCGTGGCGCACGCGAAGCAGCGGTCCTTGTTCGGCCGCACCCTCGCGGATTTTCAACTGACTCAAGGGGCGATCGCCGACATGGCCGCCGGAATCGACGCGGCGGCGCTGCTCACGTATCGGGCGGCCTGGCTGAAGGACAGCGGCGGAGCCGTCACCACCGCGGCGGCGATGGCCAAGATGGTCGCCACCGAGACCGCACAGCGCGTGATAGATCGGGCACTGCAGATGTTCGGCGGCGCCGGGCTGGTCAGCGGTGGCATCGCCGAGCGGCTGTATCGCGACATTCGGGCGCTGCGCATCTACGAGGGGGCGACCGAGGTTCAGAAGCTCATCATTGCGCGCGGGGTGTGCCAGTGACTCATCGCATCGTTCAGCCGGCCGAGTGGCCGCGCCCGAAGGGCTACGCCAACGGCATTCTCGCCCGCGGTACGACGCTGCACATCGCCGGGCAGATCGGCTGGGATGCCTCCGGCCGCTTTCCCGGCGGCATGGCGGCGCAGGTTGGGCAGGCGCTCCGGAACATCGTCACGGTGCTCGAGACCGGCGGCGGGCGCATCGAAGATCTGGTGCGCCTGACCTGGTTCGTCACCAGCGTCGAGGCGTATCGCACCGAGGTACGTGAGATCGGCACGGCGTACCGGGCCGTGCTCGGGCGCCACTTCCCGGTGATGTCGGTGGTGCAGGTCGTCGCGCTGGTGGAGCCTGCGGCCATGGTCGAGATCGAGGCCACGGCCGTGCTGCCCGCGTGAACGGCCGCCCATGACGATGTGGCGGCCGCCGGAGCGAATCCGCCATGAGTCCTCCGGGGGCGCCTGGCCCACCGCGGCGCAGGCGGACTCCTCCCGGCTCTTCAGTCCGGTGCGCGTCGGCGCGCTGGAGCTGGCGCAGCGCACCTGGGTGCCGGCCATGGTGCCGTGGCGCGCCACCGAGGACGGCCATGTCTCGGCAAACGTCCTCGCCTGGTATGAACGATTCGCCGCCGGAAGACCCGGGGCGCTGGTGGTCGAGGCCACGGGGATCCGGGACGTGCCGAGCGGTCCCCTGCTGCGCATCGGCAACGATCGATTCGCGCCCGGGCTGCGGGAGCTGGTGGAGACGGTGCGCCGGTCGAGCGGCGGCGCCACGCGCCTGTTCATTCAGCTCATCGATTTTCTGTCCATTCGCCGCCGGCCCGATCCCGCCCGGTTCTTCGCGCAGTTCCTGAAGATCACCGCGGAACACCGGCGGCGCTTAGGGCTGGATGAGGCGCCGGAGAGCGCCGTGCGCGAGCGGCTCGCCGCGCTCGACGAGGGAGCGCTTGCGGCCATTCTCGAAGAGCGCGAATTCGAGGCGCTGCGAATGGGTGCGCGCGAGCGGGTCACCGACATGGATGACCCGCAGATCGCCCGCCTGCCCGCGCAATTGCCGGCCCTGTTCGCCGCGGCGGCGCTCCGCGCCGAGCGCGCGGGATTCGACGGCGTCGAACTGCACTATGCGCACGCCTATACCATGGCCTCGTTCCTGTCGGCGAGGAACACCCGGACCGATGGCTATGGCGGTGATCTCGAGTCCCGCCTGAAGCTCCCGCTCGAAGTGCACACCGCCGTGCGCAATGCGGTACGGCCGGACTTCGTGGTGGGTTGCCGGTATCTCGCGGACGAGTGCATCCCCGGCGGGAACGATGAACGGACTGCCCAGGCCATCGGCGCCCGGTTCGCGGGCGCCGGATTCGATTTTCTGTCGCTGTCGCGCGGCGGCAAGTTCGAGGATGCGGCCCGGCCCAAGGTGGGCGAGGCGGCGTATCCGTACACGGGCCGCAGCGGCTATGAGTGCATGCCCTCGTATTACTCCGATGCGCGGGGCCCCTTCGGCCGCAATCTCCCCGCGACGGCGCAGGTTCGTTCGGCCGTGCGCGCCGCGGGACACGGTACGCCGGTGGTTGCGGCCGGCGGCATTCACAATTTCGCCCAGGCCGAGGCCGTGCTGGCGGCCGGTCACGCCGACATCGTCGGCTTCGCGCGCCAGGCCCTCGCCGACCCCGACTGGTTCCGCAAGGTGCGCGCAGGGCGGGGCGCGCAAGTGCGGCTGTGCCTGTACACGAATTATTGCGAGGCGCTCGACCAGCGCCATCGCGAGGTCACCTGTGAGCTCTGGGATCGCGAGGCCCTGGATGAACCCGAGATCGCGAAGGCGCGGGACGGCCGGCGGCGGCTGCTTCCGCCGCGCTGGCCTCCCTGAGGCCGCGCCGCGCGGCTCAATGCGGTGCGGCTCCCATTTTGAGAATCAGCTCACATTTTACAAAAGCTGAATGAGAGGCGGTCCGGGCGGCCGATTCCGGGGCGCCAATATCATGTAATTCCAGCCCAAATGTTGGCGAATCGACAGCCGATCGCCGCTGCGGCGACGGTCGGTTTCATGAAGATTCGGTCGAGAGTCATCACGTTAATGCTCGTCATGTTCGCCGCGCTGGCCGCGGCGCAATTCGCCGTGCAGCAGTTCATCGTGCTGCCGAGCTTCGCCGAGCTCGAGCGTCAGAACGCGCGGACCGACATGGACCGGGTGGTGCACGCCATCGACCGCGACCTCGACCTGCTGTTCGTCATCGCCCGCGATTGGGGCAATTGGGCGGACGCTTATCGGTACATGGTCGACCGCAACAAGGGGTTCGAGACCGACAACCTGTATGCGGACTCGCTTCTTGAACTCAAAATGCACGTGCTGATCCTCATGAATCCCGACGGCCGATTCGTCTGGTCGGTGGCGTATCTGCCGGGAGCCACCGGCAAGGCCGACTCCGCCGTGCCGGTCGATCTGGATCTGGTGAATGCGGGAGCGCTGCCCGCAAACCACCCTTGGGCTGCGACCCTGAAGACCGGAACGCCCGTCTCGGGGCTCATCAGCACCAACCGCGGGGTGCTGCTCGCGGCGATGTCCCCCATCCTCGATGGCCATGGCGGTGGCCCCATCCGAGGCGCGGTGTTGTACGGCCGGCTGCTGACCCCTGCCGAAGTGTCGAGGATCGCCGAGCAAGCGCGCACCAAGTTCACGATCGCGCTCGCGGCGCGGCCCGCCGATCCCAGGGCATCGATGCACGGCGCGCCTGGCGGCACGGTCGGGCCGGATGCAATCGTGGAGCAGCCCGACGTCACGCAGGTGCGCCACGCGCTCATCGACCTCTACGGGCGGCAGATTGCGACCATACAAAGCGAGAGCCCCCGCGCGATCAGCGCCCGCGGCCGCACCACCGTGGCCTACGCATTCGGGTTTCTCATTGCGGCCGGTGCCGCAGTGCTGATTGCCCTGGTCGTGGTGCTCAGCAAGACCATTCTGTCGCCGCTGAACCGCATCACCGACCACGCCGTCGCCATCGGCAAACACGACGGCGCGAATTTGCGGTTGGATCTCGGCCGTGCGGACGAATTGGGGACGCTGGCCCGCGAATTCGACCGGATGATGGACCGGCTCACGGCTATCCGCAAGGCGCTGGTCGATCGCTCGTTCGACGCCGGAGCGGCCGAAATGGCGAGCGGGGCGCTGCACAACATCGGCAATGCCATGACACCCCTCGGCGTCCACCTCGCCGCGCTGCGGGAGGCGGTGCGCGGTACGGCGCCGGCCGACATCGAACTCGCCGTGAGCGAGCTCGAGCGGGCGCCGGCCGGTTCGAAGCGCCACGCGGATCTCCTGCAATTCCTTGCGCTGACGAGCCGGGACGTCGCCGAGAGCATGAGCCACATCGAGGGCGAGGTCGCGACGATCGCGCGCCAGACGCAGATCGTCCAAGATGTGCTCGCGGAGCAGCGGAATTTCCGGCAGCTCGGGCCGCTCATGGATACCGTCCCGCTCGCGCAGATCCTCCTGGACAGCGTGAACATCGTACCCGACGACTCGAAGGCGCGCCTGCTGGTCGACATCGATCCGTCCGTCGAGGCGGTCGGCCAGGTCCGGGTCGCACGCACGACCTTGCAGCAGATCTTCCAGAATCTGATCGTGAACGCCGCCGAAGCGATTCGCGAGGCGGGCCGCGAGCGCGGCCGCCTGCGCATCTCCGCCGAAGTGGTCCGGGGCCCCAACGGCGGTCGGATCCGTATGCGTTTCGAGGACGACGGCATCGGCATTGCCGCCGATCAGCTGGAGAGGATTTTCGAGCGGGGCTTCTCGACCAAATCGCCGGGCCGAAACGCGGGCATCGGGCTGCATTGGTCGGCAAACGCCATCAATGCGCTCGGCGGAGCGCTGCGGGCGACCAGCAATGGGCTTCATGAGGGCGCCTGTTTCCACATCGACGTGCCGTTCGACGACCCGCACGACTCCGCGGTCCATGAGGCCGCCTAGGTTATTTGCATGACTCCACCCGATACGTCCCCCATTCGCCTTCTCGTGGTCGACGATGAGCCCGCCGTACAGGCCGCCTACCGGAAGGTGCTCGCACCGGTGACGGCGGGAGCCAACCGCCCGGCGATTCGCGACCTGCGGGCGCGGCTCTTCGACGGCGTCGCCGCGGAGGGACCGGCGCCGCTGCCGGACGGCGCGGCGAAGTTCGACATCACCGTGTGCGGCGGCGCCGAAGCGGCGGTCGCGGCGGTGACCGAAGCCGTGGCCAAGGGCCGGCCATTCGCCGTCGCATTCCTGGACATGCGCATGCCGCCCGGCCCCGACGGGTTGTGGGCGGCGGAGGCGATCCGCACCATCGACGAGGACATCGACATCGTGTTCTGCACCGCGTATGCGGATGTGGACCCCGCGGAGATCGGCCGGCGCGTGCCGCCGCAGGACAAGCTCTTCTACATCGCCAAGCCGTTTCACCCGCACGAGATCCGGCAGATGGCGCTCGCGCTCGGCCGCCGGTGGCATGCGGAGCGCGCGCTCGCCAAGCTCGCGTACTTCGACGCGCTGACGGGGTTGCCGAACCGGTCATTGTTTCGGCGGCTCCTCGAGACGGCCATGGAGGCGGCCAGGCGCGATGCGAAGCCGCTGGCGCTGCTCTACTTCGATCTCGACAACTTCAAGAAAATCAACGACACGCTGGGGCACAGCGTGGGTGACGAGCTTCTGAAGGTGATGGCGGCCCGCCTGCGGGACGCGCTGCGGGTCGAAAGCGAGGCGTCCCGCAGCGGGGCCGCCGTGCGCGATCCCGGGAACGTCGCGCGGCTCGGAGGCGACGAATTCGTGGTCCTGCTTCAAGACCTCGGAGAGGCGGGCGACGCCGACGGGATTGCAGAGCGCCTGATCCGGGCGCTCGAGCAACCGATGCGCCTCGAGCGTCACGACGTGGTGGTCACGCCAAGTGTGGGCATCGCGCTCTATCCGCGTGACGGCGAGGACGTCGATTCGCTGTTCCGGCATTCGGATTTGGCCATGTATTTCGCGAAGCGGCAGCAGCCCGGGACGTTTGCCGTGTACGAGCCCCGCATGAGCGCCGGCGCGCTCAATCGGCTCACCATCGAGAGCAAGCTGCGCGACGCCCTCGCGCGCCGCGAGTTCTCGCTGAACTTCCAGCCGCAGTTCGAGCTCTCCACGGGGCTTGTGTCCGGGATGGAGGCGCTGCTTCGATGGACGAATCCGGAACTCGGGGCGGTGCCGCCCGCCGAGTTCATTCCGGTGGCCGAAGAGACGGGACTGATCCATTCCATCGGCGAGTGGGTGCTGCGCACGGCGTGCGAGACCGCCTGCGCCTGGCGGGACGAAGGGCTGCCGGAGGTCCGGATCGCGGTCAATTTGTCTGCCCTGCAGTTCACGCACCGCCATTTCCCAGAGCTGGTGGCCAGGATATTGCGCGAGACCGGCCTGGAGCCGAGGCTGCTCGAGCTCGAACTGACCGAATCGCTGGTCATGAAGGACGACGAATGGGCGAAATCGGCCATTCTCGGGCTCAAGGCCACGGGCGTGTCCATCGCCATCGACGATTTCGGAATCGGCCACTCGAGCTTCGGACGGCTTCGCGACTTCGCGGTCGACCGGCTGAAGATCGACAGCTCGTTCGTTCAGCACATGAGCACGAGTTCGTCGGATCATGCCGTCGCAGCCGCCATCATCACCATGGCGAAATCGCTGGGCATCGGCGTGGTGGCGGAGGGCGTGGAGGAATTTCCGCAGCTCCTGTCCTTGCAGGACCAAAAGTGCGATCACGCTCAGGGCTACCTGCTGGCGCGCCCCCTGTCGGCGCCCGCGGCCAGGGCGTTCCTGGAGCGGCTGGTGGCGGCGGACGAGGGGACCCGGACGCAGCGGCTGCGCCGGCTCATCGAGTAGGGCGCCGGAGGTGAGCGCGTTGCCGCCCGCAATGGGCTGCTTTCGCCAAGGTTTGAAACGCCTTAAACTGCGTCGTTCGCCAACGGCTGGATGGGCCCTTGCCCGTTCGCCCCAATCCGGAATCCCCCTGAAATGAGGAAAATCTCCGAGGCCGCCCGTTCGGTCGATGTCGTCCTGGAAACCGATGTGCTGGTCGTCGGCAGCGGCCCCGGCGGGCTGGCGGCGGCGCTGGCGGCGGCGCGTGCGGGCGCGCGCACCGCGCTCGTCGATCGCAACGGCTGCTTCGGCGGGAACATCACCCAGGTGGGGGTCGAGGGCTTCGCATGGTACCGCCACGAACACACCGTGGACTGCGAGGGGATCGGTATCGAGTTCGAGTCCCGCGCGAAGGCGATGGGCGCCGCGATGCCGGAACCGCAGTCGCTGAGCCACGCGCTCGACGCGGAGATGTTCAAATGGGTGGCCGACGTGCTCGTCGACGAGGCGGGCGTCAAGCCGCTGCTGCACCGCCTGTGCGTGGCGCCTATCGTGGAAAAAGGCGCCGTCTGCGGCGTCATCACGGAGAGCAAGGCCGGCAGGGAGGCCATTCTCGCAAAGCGGGTCATCGATGCGACCGGGGATGCCGACATCGCGGCCCGCGCGGGCGCGCCTTACCACAAGACGCCGAAGGAGAAGATGATGGCGGCCTCCGTCATGTTCTCCATGTCGGGCGTCAACAAGCGGCGATTCATCGATGCGGTCAAGGCCGACCCGCAGACATACGCGGACTGGTCGGGCAACGGCGAGTGGGACTACGAGACCACCGGCAAGGAGGACACGATGTTTTCCCCCTTCCTGCGCAAGCCGTTCAAGAAGGCGCTGGAGGCGGGCATCATACCGCCGCATCTTCACACCATCGCCGGTACCTGGGGCACGGTGACCGATCAGGGGGATCTCACCTACCTGAACCTGGTGCACGTGCCCGAGATAGACGGCACGAACCCCGACGACCTGACCGTCGGCGAGATGCGCGGCCGCCGCGAGGCGATCTACGCATTGGAGGCGCTGCGCAAGTTCATGCCGGGCTGCGAGGAGGCGAAGCTGCGCAATTTCGGCATGACGCTCGGCATCCGGGACACCCGGAAGATCGACGCGCTGTACAACCTGACGGGCAGCGACGTGCGCGGGCAGGCGCGATTCCCCGATGCGATCGGCATCTTTCCGGAATTCATCGATGGTTACGGCGTGTTGATCCTGCCGACCACGGGCCGATACTGGCACGTGCCGTACCGCTCCTTGGTGCCGAAGGGCGTCGGCAATCTGCTCGTGGCCGGGCGCTGCATCGGCGGCGACAACCAGTCGCACGCCTCGGCGCGCAACATGATGTGCTGCGCGGTGAGCGGGCAGGGCGCCGGGGTCGCGGCCGCCGTTTCTCTGCAGCGCGACGAACCGTTCGACCGGCTGAACATCGAGGCGGTCCACCAGGAACTCGCGCGCCAGGGCGTCCGCTTCCGGTGAGCCAAGCCGGCGTCGGAACGGATGCCGACGACGGCTGCGGCACGTCACCCCTGCGGTGGCTGGCGCTCGGTCTCGCGGCAACGGCCATTTTCAGCAGCTACTATGAGTCCGATGCGATCGGGCCGATCGCGGACCTGCTCATCCGCCAGCGCGGCTTCACGCAATCACAGATCGGCGATCTCAATGCCGTCATCAGCCTGCCCAACATTCCGCTCGCCGTGCTCAACGGGGTGCTCATCGATCGCTATGGCCCGAGCCGCATCACCCTGTGGGCCGCGCTCATCGGCTTTGCCGGCGCCGTGATGACGGCGATTGGGACGCCCTACGACCTCATGTGGGCGGGCCGGTTCGTGTTCGGCGTCAGCGAGGGCGCGATCTTCATCTCCCTGGTCGCGGGCATCGCGCAGTGGTTTTCGCGCAGCGGCGTGGCGCTCGCCATCGCGCTCTTCCTGAGCCTTGCCCGGGTGGGATCGTTTTCGCTCGACATCTCGCCGAGTTGGGCGCGGCAGCTGTACGATGCGGGCTGGCAGCCGCCCTTGTGGATGGGCGCCGGGATCACGGGCCTCGGCCTGGTGGCGGCGCTCCTGTTCCGGTGGCTCGATCGGAGGCGGGTGCCGGCGGCGGTGGAACCGCCGGCCGCCGCCCCGCGCGTGCGGTCCTGGTCGCAGAACTGGCGATTCGACCTGTCGTACTGGTACATCCTCGGCCTGCACGTGCTGTACGCGGCCGTGTTCTTTCCGTTCCGCCAGACCTATGCGATCGAGTATCTGCAGCATGCCAAGGGCCTGACGTTGCAACAGGCCGGCAACGTCAATTCCGGGGTGTTTGCGGCCGCGGTCGTGGCGACTCCGGTGTTCGGGATGCTCGCGGACCGCGTCGGGCACCGCGCGCTGATGCTGGTGATGGGCACGCTGCTCCTGCCCGTCACTTTCCTCGTGCTGGGTCTCACCGACCTCAATCCGTGGTTCTCGACCGTGCTCATGGGCGTCAGCTGGGCCCTCGTCCCGGCGGTCATCTGGCCGTCGACGACCTTCCTGGTGGAGCCGAAGCGGCTGGGTCTGGCGCTCGGCATCATCACGCTGCTGCAGAACGTCGGCTTGTGGAGCTCCAATCGATTCGCCGGCTGGCTCGCGGACGAGGCGGGCGCCGGTCCCGCCAATCCGGCCGGCTATGTGACGATGCTGTGGTTCTTCGGCCTGCTGAGCCTCGCGGCGCTGTCCTCGGTGGTGCTGCTGTGGCTGCGGGAGAGCGGACCTCGCGGCCATGGGCTCGAGCTGTCGCGCGGCGCATCGGCGTCCAGCATCCGTTCGTGAGTCTTCCCCTTGTTCTTTTGCACGACCGGTCGGATCTCCAGAGGCACCCGCACGAGGTCGCTGTCGATCGTGGGACGGCATCCGCTCCGATTGACCCGCACGAAGTACAGGTAGGGATGATCGCCGCCGCCCTCGAAATTCGGCGTCTCATCGTCGTCGGCAAGCATGGAGGGATGGTAGATGATTTCTCGACAGTCGCGCTCGGCGGGAATTTGCATGAGGAGCTGCCACGGGCTCCAGCGGATCAGGTCCGGCGTCGTCGCGTAGAACACACCGGCGATCACGCGGCCCTCGTCGGTTTGCCCCCAGCCGCGGAACAGGCCGACATAGGTGCCGTACTGTCCGACGTGCTGGATTGAGCTCACCTCGTCGGGCGCCACCGGCGTGCAAAGGTGCTTCCCGGGTTCGATTGGTTCGCCGCCATAAGGGTCGGCGAATTCCACGCTGAAATCGCCGCCGTTCCAGGCCCGCCACGATCGGGGATGCAGCAGGTCGGGAGTGCGCATCAGGCAGCTGCCGCTCTTCTGCTCGCCGACTCCGCGCACACCGAGGAACACGTAATAGAATCCGTCGCGGGAGATGATGTTCGACACCGTCGCCACGCCGGCGCTCGAGGCCCGCGTGGGCTGGGGATTGAACCGGTAGGGCAGCGCCGCGGCCACATGGTCGCCCTCGGGATAACGGAACGAACTCCCTCCGTCCTGGGACACGGCCTGCGTGATGGAGTACAGAAGGCAGGCATCGTTGTGCGCGTCTTCGCAATTGATCGGAATCGCGCCGGCCTCCTCGCGGTGCCGGTACGCGCTCCATTCATTGCTGACGAGCCCGATCACGGTGCCGCCGGGCAGGGCGTAGGTGGCGCCGATCCACGACATATCGTCATAGAGTCCGGGGTTCGCTTTCCGCCCTCCCTGCCAGAACGCGCGGCAGTCGACGTGCAGGTGATCGAAGGAGCGCCCGACCAGGCTCCAGCTGTCGAAGCCGGCCGCGATCAGCCGGATGTCGCCGTCCGGTTCGCGGAAGGCGCGGGCCGGCGTATCGGGCACGGATTTGGCGGTGCACTGCTGCTTCCTCCAGCTGTACACCACCTGGGGCGGCCCGCTGCGCACGAGGGTGAGCGTCGGGGCGAGCGAACCGAACGCGGGGGCATCGGCGGCCTCGGCAGCCGCCCTCGGGCACGCCATCCACCACGGCGCGAGCGCCAGGGCCGCGATGAGCGGCGGCAGCGCCGACATGGCGGCGGCGGCCCGCGACGCCGGCGCCTGCGCGCGGTGCGCGCGCCGCCGATCACTCCGGATGGGCGCTGATTCCACGGCGATCCCGGCGGTGGGCGCGTCCCACGAAGTAACCTGCGGCGAACGGCACGCCCAGGACCACGATGGCCAGGACGATCACCAAAATGAGCGCGTCCCGGACCAGGCGGCGCACCTGCTCGCCCGTATCGGCGATCACCTGGTTCGCGATGCGCGCGGCGTCCGCGGCGAGCGCCGCGCGCTCCGCATCGAGGGCGGCGACCGCGGCCTGGCGCTCGGTGTCCACCGTGGCCGACAGATTCGTTTGCTCGGTGTGCACGTCGTACACCATCCGGGCCCAGGTGGAATCGAAACGGGTGCTCGCGTCCCGCACCACGTGATTCACCAGCTCCGGCGTGGAGTTGATCATGGCGTTCAATTGATCGATGCGCTCGTCGAAGCGCCGCAAGGCGGCTTTGACTTCCTGGCTGCTGAGGCCGGACTCCTGGGCCGCCAGCTGCGCCTGCCAGACGATGAGCTCCGGGCCGGTGTCGCCGTACATTCGAACGCGGTCGCCGGCGTCCGCCAGCGCCTCGGGGACCGTGCCCAGAGAGTCCACCAGCTTGATGCTTCCTCCGGCATCGCGGCTCCAGGCCTCGACAATCGAGGCGCGGGCGAAATCCAGGGTCTGCAGCGGATTGTCCTGCGCGAAGCGGGTGATGAATTGCTTGTTCTTCTCGAATTCCTCCGGCGTTCCGACGCGGCGCGCGAGGGTCTCGATCTCGCGGGCGAGCTGCGCGGCCGTCGCGGCGGCCGCCTCCTGCTGCGCGCCGAACAGGGACTGTCCCGCACCGGCGGTGAAGAAGTCGGACATTTGCACGGCCAGCGCCCAGGTGTCGAGCAGGCCCATCATGGGCGCCATCTGGCTGGCCGCGCGTTGGCTTTTTCTGGCGGCCGAGATCTTCCACCGCAGCGCATTCAGCCGGATCGCCGGATCGCCGCCGGCTGAGATCTGATCGGCGGTCTGACCCACCGCCGAGACGAAGTGCGCCGAGTATTCGCGGGTGAGAATGCGTGCATTCAAGTCGCGGGTGGACAGGGGCTTCTCCGGGCTCTTGAGCGAGACGAGCGAGCAGGCCGCGAGCACGGCGAGCAGCGCGCCGACGGCGGCCGCCCGCAGGGCGAATTGAGGTCGATGCTCTGTCACGCTGGCCGTCCTCTCGAGTTGATCCTGTCGCCTCATCCTGGCGCTTGGGAGCGCACCACCCGGTCGCGCGTAATCGCCGACAGGGTGGGCGTGCCTGCCTGGCGCATGATAGCCCCGAGTTCGCGGTTGAGGATGTCGGCCACGGCTTCGACACCCGCCTGCCCGAACGCGGCCAGCCCCCATGCCTGCGGCCGGCCGATGCCGACCGCGGTGGCGCCGAGGGCGAGGGCCTTGAAGATATCCGTGCCGCGGCGTATTCCGCCGTCCAGGAACACGGGCACCCGGCCCCGCGCCGCGGCCACCACTTCCGGCAGGCTGTCGATGGTCGCGCGCAGTGTCTCTTCGTTGCGCCCGCCATGATTCGAGACCACGATGGCGTCGGCGCCGTGCTCGATGGCGAGGACGGCGTCCTCCCCCGTGACGATGCCCTTGACGATCAGCCGGCTCTTGACGACAGCGCGCAGACGATCGAGAAATTGCACGGTCAAGTCACTGGGCGCCAGTGCGGTGACCCGCGACACGTCGAGGCCTGCGAACAAGGGGCCGCGGCGCCACATGTCGTGCGAATTGCCCGGATGGCAATCGGTGCAGGAGCGGCCGTCCCGCTGCATGGCGCGCAGTAGGGTTTCATTGTTCCTGCGTCCGGGAGAATCCACCGTCAGCACGACGGCGGCGCATCCGGCGCCGGCCGCGCGCCGGACCAGTCCCGCGGTCACGGCCCAGTCGTCGGTGGGGTAGAGCTGCTGCCACAGCGGCGCTCCGCAGGCCTGCTCGACGGCTTCGACGGGCGTGGACGATCCGGTCGAGAGCATCATCTGCAGACCGCGGGAAGCGGCCGCCCGCGCCACCGCGAGTTCGGCGTCGGGGTGAAATGCGCGCATGGCCGAAACGGCCGACAGATACAGCGGACTCGTCCAGGACGAGCCGAGGACGGTTTGTGTCGAATTCAAGTGCGTGAGGTCGGCGAAGCGGCGGGCGCGGATCTCATACTGCGCAAAGGCGTCGTGATTGCGCGCGACCGTCCGGTCGTCGTCGACGCCGGTCGCGATGTAGCCAAAATGCGCGGGCGGCAGCGCCTCCTCGGCGAGACGCTCGAATTCCATCACGTTGAGCACCCGATCCGCGGACTTGGGGTGAGGCGGCGTGCCGGCGGCAGGTGCGCCCGCGGCATCGGCCGCCCGGGCAGGCGGCCACATGACCGGCAGAGCCGCGATTCCACCGATGAATAGTCGGCGAGTCAGCGACCCGCGGCCGGAGTAGTGCATGGGTTCGTCCCTGGTTTTTCGGCTATTCGAAGTGTACCGGAGCAACACCGCAATTCCGACCGTTCCCCGGCCGTCGCGCCTCGGATCTCGCTTAGGTTATGCTGCCCGGGGCGCGCGCCGCGCACGAGCTGGATGACGAACAACGATGCCGACGCCCACCACGTCCCCCAACTGGTCCTCGCAGCTCGCAGTCTACCTGGGCACCGTCGGCGCGGCGGTGGGCCTCGGAACCATCTGGCGCTTTCCCTATCTGGCGGGAACCCTGGGCGGCGGCACGTTCATCTGCGTCTTCGTCATCGCCTGCGTGTTCATTGCCGCGCCGCTCCTGGTCGCGGAGTACATGATCGGGCGCTACGCGCAGGCGGCCCCCGCGGCGGCGGCCGGAATCATGGCGGTGCGCATCGGCGGCTCGCGCCGCTGGAATGCCATCGGTCAGCTGGGAACGCTGGCCGCCTTCATGATCGGCTCGTACTACACCCTCATTGCGGGCTGGGTGGTCGCTTATGCCTGGAAGTGCGGCCGCGGCGCCCTGGACGGCCTCCCGAGGCCGGCGTTGCAGGCCGAGTGGCAGGGCTTCCTGTCGAATCCTTGGGCCTTGACGGCCTGGCAGGTGCTGTTCCTCGCTGGGGTGGCTTATATCTCCGCGCGCGGCGTGGGTCCGGGCATCGAACTCGCGAGCCGCCTCCGTGCGCCGGCGCTGCTCGCGCTGCTCCTGCTGCTGGACGGCTACTCGCTGGCCACCGGCAACGTGGCGCAGGCCGCGAGCTTCGCCTTCGCCCCGCACTGGTCTGCGCTATCGGGCGAGGTGGTGCTCGCGGCGATCGGCCAATCGTTCTACGCGACCGGCGTCGGCATCGGGATGATGCTGGCCTACGGCTCGTACATGTCGCGCTCGGCGCCCCTGGTGCGCCCCGCGCTGCTGGTCACGGGCTCCATTCTGCTCGTGTCGCTGCTTTCCACGCTCCTGGTGTTTCCGCTCGTGTTCCGCTTTCACATGAATCCTGCTGGCGGCCCCGCGCTGGTGTTCGATGTGCTCCCGGCCGCATTCGCCGTGATGCCCGGCGGCCGCCTGATCGGTACGGTGTTCTTCCTGCTCCTGATCCTGGCGGCGCTCACCCCGACGCTCGCCGCGTTCGAGCCGGTGGTGGCGTGGCTCGAGTCGCTCGGCATGCGCCGCGGGGCCGCGGCATCGGCCACGGCGGCCTCCATGTGGCTGGCGGGCCTCGGGTCGGTGCTGTCGTTCAACGTGCTCGCCGGCTGGCATCCGCTGCCCTTCGTGCCCGTGCTCGCGGGCAAGACGGTGTTCGAGACGGTGGATTTCATATCCGGGAACGTGCTCCTGCCCGTGGGCGCGCTGCTCACGTGCCTCTTCACCGGCTGGCGCTTGGGTGAAGGGCGGTTCGCCGCCGAAATCGGCGGCCGCGGGCCGTTGTGGAGGACCTGCCGCGTGCTGCTGCGGTATGTGTGCCCGGCGGCCATCGTGGCGGTGCTCCTGGTGGCGTTCCTGCCGGGCTCGCATTGACCGCAGCGGACCCCGCAGTGGATCCGCCTGAATCGACCCGCTACCATGGCGTGGCGTCATGAGCACGATCGACATCGCCACCCGCGACGGCACTTGCCCCTGCCACGTGTTTCGTCCGGCCGGGGCCGGGCCTTGGCCCGCGGTCCTCGTTTTCATGGACGGCTTGGGCATTCGCCCGGCGCTCCTCGCCCTCGGCGAACGTCTCGCCGGCCACGGTTACTTCGTGCTCCTGCCCGATCTCTATTATCGGTCCGGTCCCTACGAGCCCATGGATGCGCGCGCGATCTTCGCCGACCCGGCGATGCGCAAGATGCTCGCGGACAAATTCAGGGTGCACACCACGCTGTCGAATGTGATGTCCGATGCGGGCGCGTTCCTGGATGCCCTGGCGGCGCAGCCGGATGTGAAGCCCCGACGGATCGGCGTCGCCGGCTATTGCATGGGCGGCTCGATGGCGCTCGCCGCGGCCGGAACCTATCCCGAACGCATCGCCGCCGCGGCGTCCTTTCACGGCGGCGGCCTCGCCACCGATGCACCGGACAGCCCTCATCGGCTCGCCCCCCGGATCCGCGCGACGGTTTACGTCGCCGGCGCGACCGAGGATCCGTCCTTTCCCGACGAGATGAAGTTGCGGCTCGAGGAGGCGCTGACAAACGCCGGGGTGGACCACATCATCGAGACCTATCCGGCCCGGCACGGGTGGGTGTTCCGCGACACGCCGGTCTACGATGCCGCCGCGTCGGAGCGCCACTGGCGGGCGCTCGTCGAGCTGCTCGATTCGACCTTGAAGTAGCGGCCGTGCCGTCCTCGAGGCGGCGGCCGGGCGCCGTCAGTATCCGCGCAGCATCCTGCCGAGCGCGATCAGCGAGGGCATGGTGATCGGGTCGTTCGCGGCGCTCGCCGCGATCGGATGGGAGGCAAAGCGCGCAACGACCATGTCCGCGCCGGGTGCGATGTAGAGGCGCTGACCGAAGATTCCGCGCGCCTCGAAGGCGCCGTGCTCGTTGTGGGTGACCCACCACATATTGCGGTAGGAGTAGCCGCGCAGCAGCGTGTAGTCGGCCGAGGCGAACTTCTGAGGGTCGCTGCCGCGCCGGATGTCGGCGACGACCGCTTCGGGCACGACCTGCCGATCCGGCGAGGCGCCGTCGCAGCGCATCAGCTCGCCGAAGCGAGCCAGGTCCCGGAGGGTCGCCGACAGGCCGCCGCCGCCCATGGGGATGCCTTCCGAGTCGACGGAGATGTAGCCGTCCTCCTCGCATTCGAGCGGCGACCAGAGCTGCCGCGACAACATCTCGGCAAGCGGCCGGCCGGTGGCCCGCAACATCACCCAGCACAGCACCTCGGTGTTGACGGTCTTGTACGCGAAGGCCCGGCCGTGTTCGCCTTCCTTGCGCAGCGTCAGGAGAAATTCATGAAAGCTGTTGGCGCCCCGGTAATCCGCCGGCCGCGGGCGCAAGCCCCCGGCGCGCGAATACGCCCAGATCTCGGCATTGGGGTCGGAATAGAGCTCGGAATAGGCGACGCCGATCTGCATGTCGAGCACCTGCCGCAAGGTGGCGTCGGCATAGGCGGTGCCGGCCATCTCCGGCAGGTAGTGCTGCACGGTGCGATTCTGGTCGAGCACGCCCTGGTAGACGAGCGTCGCCGCGAGGGTTGCCGCATAGGACTTGGTGATGGAGAAGCAGGCATGCTGCACTTCCGGCCGAAGGGCGCCCCGATAGCGCTCATAGACCAGCCGGCCGCGGTGCAGGATGGCGATCCCGTCGGTATAGGTGTCGATGAGCGCATCCGCCCAGCGCCGCCGCCGGCCGTCCAGGTCGTCGAACAGCATCTCATCGATGGTCGCCTCGTCGGTGGGGGCCGGAGTTCCGAGATCGAAGCGGCGCCCGGGTCCACGCCAGACGTTGACCGTGGGCACCAGTTCGCGCATGTGGCACAGCGCCCAGCGGAGCTGCGGAAAATTCAGGAACTGGTCGTCCGAGAAGCGGATGATCTTGTCGGGCGCCGGTGGGTCGCCCTGCATCCAGCCGAGCGCGTTCGGATCGGATGCGATGCCGTCGAGATAATCCACGCCGTCGAATTGCAATGTGCTCATGAGCGCAGCCCAAAGGGTCTCGGAGTACGTCGTTCCATGCGGGGCATTGTACTCGCTCGGGTGATCGTGCAGCCGGCCGGTCAGCGCCTCGATTCATCGGACGCTGCCGCCGGTCCCGCTTGCGGCTCAGCTGGTGATTTGGTACATTGGTACCAAGCAATACCGCGCGAGCAG
This sequence comes from uncultured Gammaproteobacteria bacterium, assembly GCA_963707765.1. Lineage (GTDB taxonomy): Bacteria > Pseudomonadota > Gammaproteobacteria > Steroidobacterales > Steroidobacteraceae > Bog-1198. The sequence continues at coordinate 2,144,313 of CAVPQZ010000004.1, forward strand.
CCATGCCCAAAGCCCCCAAAATTGCCGAAATAGAGCGTGTCCAGACCGGCGTGCGCATGGAGCGGCGCATCCTCAAGGTGCTGAAGGCGCTCGCCGAGTTCAAGAACATGAGCTTGGGCGATCTGCTGGAAGGGATCGTGCTGCATGCGTTCGAGGGCAAGGCGCCATTCAGCGCCGAGACCCTGCGCAAGATCGCCGACTTGAAGGCGATCTACGACCTCGATCTGGATGCCCGCGCGAGCCATCGGCTCAAGGAGAAGTCATGACCGATGAGGGCTTTCTCGACGCGCTGGAGAGCTGCCGGCTTGCCGAAGCCGAATTCGGCCATGTAGCGCACGTGCGCGCCGCCTATCTCTATCTGCGGAGCTGCGAGTTTCCCGAGGCCCTCAATCGCATGCGCAGCGCCATTCGACACTATGCCTCGCACCTCGGAAAGCCCGAGCGGTATCACGAGACCATCACGGTCGCCTATCTGGCCTTGATCAGCCGGCATTTGTGGGAGCGCGGTGATGGCGGTGGGTGGGCGGTCTTCGAGCGCCACAATCCGGAGCTCTTCGAACCGGACCTCTTGCTGCGCTACTATCCGAGGGCCGAGCTCGACTCGGAGGTCGCCCGCAGGACGTTCGTGCTGCCTCATCGGCCGCAACGACATCGATGAACTCCGCGACCCCCTCGAATGGCGGGACGGGCGGATTGCCGCGGTCCCATCCGACGCTCGCGCAGATCCGGGAGGCGGCGCACCGGCTGTCCGGCAGCGTTCAGCGGACGCCCGTATGGCGCTGGCGGACCGGCATCATCGATGCCTGCTTCGGCGGCGGCACCGAGGTCTGGCTGAAGCTCGAACTCTTTCAGACCACCGGGACGTTCAAACTGCGCGGCGCGCTCAATTGCGTAGCCGCGCTCGATCCGGAAGCCCGGCGCTGCGGGGTGGTGGCCGTGAGCGCGGGCAATCACGCCATCGCCGTGGCCTACACCGCGCGGTTGGCGGGCACCAGCGCCACGGTGGTGATGCCGCAGAGCGCGAGTCCGGCGCGCATCGCGATCTGCCGGGAGCTGGGCGCCGCCGTCATTCTCGTTCCCGACGTCCACGCGGCCTTCGAGCGCTGCCGGCAGATCGAGCGCGACGAATCGAGGACCCTGATCCATCCTTTCGAGAGCCCGCTCACCGTCGAGGGCACCGCGACCGTGGGCCTCGAGTTCATGGAACAGGCGCCGGGGCTCGAGGCGGTGGTGGTGCCGGTGGGCGGCGGCGGCCTGTGCGCCGGCATTGCGGCGGCCGTGAAGCAGATCGACCCGTCCTGCGCGGTCTACGGCGTCGAGCCCTTCGGTGCCGATGCCATGTACCGCAGCTTTCAATCGGGCAAGCCGGAGAAGCTCGACCGCGTGGACACCGTGGCGGACAGCCTGGGGGCGCCCTACGCGCTGCCGTACACCTTCGGCGTCTGCCGGCGCTTCGTCGACGAGATGGTGCGGGTGTCGGACGACGACCTCTGCCGGTCCATGTTCCACCTGTTCCGGGACATGAAGCTCGTGGCCGAGCCGGCGGCCGCTGCCGCGACCGCCGCGTTGCTGGGGCCGCTGCGCCAACGGCTGGCGGGCAAGCGGGCCGGGCTGATCGCATGCGGATCGAACATCGACTCCACCCGGTACGCGCAGCTCCTGGAGCGGGGCCGGGCGCTCGTCGGTCCCTAAAGAGGGCGGGTCAATCCTTGAGGTACTTCGCGTACCAGGCGGCGTAGCGTTCGGCCCGGTCCTTGAGAAAGCTCGGCCGCGTGAACACGTGGAACTCGCCGGGGTACACCACCAACTCGGCAGGAACGCCCAGCGTGCGCAGCGCGAGGTACATTTGCTCGCCCCCGGCGATCGGCACGTTGAAATCCCTGTCGCCGCCCAGAAACAGCGTCGGGGTACGGATCCGGTCGGCGTGGAAGAAGGGATAGGATAATTTCACGTACAGCGCCTCGCTCTTCCAAGGCGGGCCGAGCTCCGCGTTGTATTGCAGCGCATATTCGTCGACGCCGTACACGCCGATCTGGTCGCCGCTGCCCGCGCCGCTGATGGCGGCCTTGAAGCGCGCGTCGCTGGCGATGGTGTAATCGGTGAGGAGGCCGCCATAGCTCCAGCCGCCGATCCCCAATCGGGCCGGGTCTGCAAAACCCTTGGCAACGGCATAATCGGCGGCAGCGAGCAGGTCCTCCACTTCCTTGTGGCCCCAGTCGGCGAAGATGGCCTGCTGAAACTTCCGCCCGCGTCCCGTGCTGCCCCGGTAATTGACGGCGACGGCGACGTAGTCTTGGGCGGCGAGCATTTGACGTTCGAGCGACGGGGAGTATCCCTCGGGGATCAACTCGTGCTGATCCTGTCCGTTCGGTCCGCCGTGGATCCACAACACCGTCGGGTAGCGCCGTCCCTGCACGTAGGACGGGGGCTTGACGATCTGGCCCTGGATCTCGGTGCCGTCCCGGCTCTTGAAGCGTATGTCCTCGACGGCGCCCAGGGTCAGGCCGGCCATCAACGCGCGGTTGTGCGTGGTCAACTGCCTGGGGCCGCCCGCCTCGAGGGCGAACACCTCCGGCGGCAGGTCGTCGCGCGTGCCGAGGACCGCCGTGTGCCCGCCCGCCGACGCGATCTTGAGGGCCGTGAGCCCTGCCGGTCCGAGCCGCTCGGTCTTGCCGGTGGCGAGCACGCGGTGCGCGACATAGGTGGCGCCATGGTCCTCCACGATGAAATCGATCGACGATCCATCGCCGCCGAAGGCGGGCGAGGAGGCCTGTTGGTCCAGATCGTCGGTGAGCGATTGCACCTGCCCGTTCGCCACGGTGATGATTGCGAGCCGGTCCGCCATGTAGGCGAAGTACTTGGGCTCCAGGCCCTGCATCGCCTGAATGAACCGGCCATCGGGACTGAAGGCGAGGTGCTGAGTATTGGGTCCGTGGATCGAGGCCAGCTTGCGCGGCACGGCGCCCGCCGCGGGTTCGATCAGATAGATCTCGTCGATGCCGCTGCGCTCGGCGTCCGCGCCATGATTGCTGACATAGGCGATGGTCTTGCCGTCCGGCGCCCAGGCCGCGTGGTCGTCGTTGAAATGCGGGTCGGTGGTCAAGTCCGTCTCGATACCGCTCGCGGCGTCGACCAAGCGAAGGTGCTTGTGCGACTCGGTGGTGAGATAACCGTCCTCGTCGTTCTTGAAATGATAGCCGTCGATCACGATGGGCTTGGGCGGGTGTGCCATGCCCGATGTTCCCGCCACCAGCAGGACCCGTTTGCCGTCGGGAGACCACGCGAAGCTCGAAACTTCGCCGCTGCCATGAGTGAGTTGACGCGCCTCGCCGCCGTGCCGGTCCAGCAGCCACACCTGGAGGGTCGAATCGGGCGGCCGCGACGACAGGAAGGCCAGATAGCGGCCGTCGGGGCTGAATCTCGGCTGGCTGGCGTTGTCGCCCTGAGTCATGGGGCGATCGCCCGTGCCGTCCCAGTTGACCAGCCACACGGCGCTTTTGGCGGCATCGGCCGTTCGGTCATTGGTGGTCACCACGTACGCCACCGCGCCGCCGTCGGGCGACACTTCCGGCTCGGTCACATCCAGGAATTGGTAGTAGTCATCGGGAACGAGCGTACGCGGTTCGGCCCGCAGCAGTGTTGCGTACAGGCCGGCCGCCGTCAGAGCCAGGAGCGCCAATGAGTGTCTAAGCCGCATGATGCATCAGACTTTAGCGCAAGGCGGGCGGTTTGGGGGAGCCTCGTATGCGTACGGCGGCTCGGGAACGGGCCGGATTTGCAAATCCCGGGGATGGTGGTGAAAATCGCTCCGATGATCCGACACGCATTGTTCGCGCTGGCGTTGACCGGCTGCGCCAACCTCGCCTTGGCGCAGGAGTTTCCGGTGTGGGAGCGGCTGCTGCGCCATTACAGCGGGAAGACGGACGAGACGCCGGTGCCTTCAATGAAAATGGGGCACATGCAGATGTCGCTGAAGGGAGATCCGGCGCCCGGCGACGACGCGCGCGCTCGGCAAATCCTCGCTGCTGCGGCCACGGTGCTATCCCGCTACCGCGACGTTGAGACGGCGCTGCGCGACGGCTATAAGCCCTTTTTCCCCACCGGCCGAATGGGCGAGGAAATTCACTATACCAACTACCGCTATCGGCGAAAGGAGCAGCAGCACGTCGACTACGGCCGCCCGGGGTCGATTCTCTACAAGAGGACTGCGGAAGGATTGACAGCGGTCGGCGTGATGTACACCGCCCCGGCCGATGCTTCTCCAGAGGAGTTGAATGCCATTGCTCCGCTCAGCGTCGCAACCTGGCATCGACACGTGGATTTTTGCGGCGGCCCGAGAACATTGCCTGCCGGCGAGCAGTTTGGACCGCACGCGCGTTTTGGGCCGCAAGGCAGTATCGACACCGAAGAGGCCTGCCGTGCGGCGCAGGGATTGTGGATTCCGGTGGTCTTGAATTGGATGACTCATGTCTACCCGAACGAGCAGGATCACTGGGGCGGGATGGACATGAACATGGAAGCAGGCGCCCCCGACGCCGGCACAGCGCAGTAACGATCCCAGAACCATGATGCGGTGAGCCGGCGGCTCATCCGTCGCAGATTCACGACATTCCGCTTCGCAATCGCGGTAATTGTCGCTGATTAGCGCCTGCGCATATCCCCTACAGCAGGGGAAAAACGTATGGTTCTAGAGACAGTTGTGACGCATGCACGGACGGGTTACAACTCACTCCGCGCTCGTCGCTCGACAAGTCCCGCTCGAAAGCCGCAGATCATCTGTCCGACAGGTGTGCCGGCATTCTTTTGCCCAAAACGATTGGAGGTCAACCAAGATGAATTTTCATGCAGCACGTTGGTTTGTATTGATCGGGTCTCTGGCCGGATCATCGATTCCCGCGCTCGCCGGCGACGGCTCGACAGACCCTTCCATTGCGGATTTCTCGCAAGCCAGGGAATCACGAACGGCTCCGCAGACCATCGCGTCGTGGATTTATCACGACGGCGTATTCAGCTGGCCGGGCGACTGGTCGGGCGACGTCGTCACGCTCAACTACCACGACACCGCAGGAGATCCGGGAACCGAGGACCTCTCTGTCCATGTGAATTCTCCCTGGGGATTCTGGCTCCCGTACTGTCCCCAGGTTGGACCGGACATCGACGGCTACAAGGTGCCGTCGTGCGATGTTTCGTCCTATTCAGGGATTACCATGGAGCTGAAGGCGACGATTGCCGATCAAAAGTGGAGCCTGACGATCTTCAAATACAACGTCGTGAACGGCGTGTTGAAAGACGACACGGTGGTCGGCGGCGTTGACGATTTGACCCCGTACGGAGGAGCCGCCAAGGTTGGTCATTTCGTGACGTACACCATCCCGCTCTCGGACATGAAGGCCGCGGGATTGAAGACCATGTACAAGTTCATGCTCCAGGATGAAACGGGAAAATCCGGCCAGACCTGGTACGTCAACAACGTCGCCTTCGTCAAGTAGGTGTCTGCGACCGGGGCGTCCAGCCTTCTGCTCGACGCCCCACGGAGCGACCCAATCCCATGACGCGGACGGCGGCATCGGCACGCGAAGCCCAACTACACTTGCTTGAGAGCCTCGGTTTCGATGGCTCTCGCGATCTTCACCGCAATGACCGCGATATCGGCGATCTTGGACTCTTCCATCCCGCCGAACTTGCTGTAGCGGCTGGCGGCCATTGCGCTCGCGATGTTGGCCGCCGCTTGGATGAGTTGAGATGTATCCATGAATTGTTCCCCGCTGTGATATCGACTTGAAAATGCTCGCGAGCCGGAGGCCGCCGATGCAGTCTACTCGTCGCATGGCTTCCACTCCCTTCGCACAAATCGAAAGCCCGGCAGGTGGTCGGGCGTCTCGCGCATTACCGCGCGGTTGCGTGGCCTTTCATTCGACGGTGTATGTAACCGATTGAGTGGTGGTGTTGCCGGCGTCATCGGTGGCCACCACACTGAATGATTGAACACCTGGCGTTGACGTATTGATGCTCGCGCCGTCAGCCACGGATCCAGCACAAGAAGCCACTCCCGACGTGGCATCCGTGCGGCACTTCACCATTCGCAGGATCAAAGTAGTTGGTCGTGGTATCGGTAACGGGCGATAGGAGCGTGCCCGTCACAGACGACCCCACGAGCGACGCGTTCGCGCCCATAGGCGCCGCCATAAGAGTAGTGAGTGCCAACACTGTCCTGGAGTTCTTCGTCATGATATTCGATGCCCTTATTCTTAGTATTAAATGGATGGTGTGAGCGTTGCGCAGGAGCCAAACCCAGCGCCGCGCAACCCCGGCTGCGAGGCGAGCATTGCACGCCTCGGCGCCGCATAGGTCAACACCATTTGCGAATCGCAACCGGCGCCATTGCATGATGGCGTCCTGTGCGCTGCGGCTTTCAGACCGGGATGGATGCGCAGCCGCCTTGGTTGACCGATTCCGGGTGAGGCGCTATACAGCCCGTATCCGGGCGGCTGGGCCCGGCACTGATCAGAGAGACCACATGCGCAAGACCATGATCGCGGGCCTGGCCGGGCTCGCCGCAGCTCAAGTCTGGGCCAATTCGTTCGGATTGAAGCCGGGACTCTGGGAGACCCACATCGTCAAGATGGTGGTCGACGGCCAGGACAAGACGACCATGATGTCCGACGCGGCGTCGAAAATGCAGGCCGCCATGGCCAACATGCCTCCCGAGCAAAGGGCGCGGATGGAGGCGATGATGAAGGAGCGCGGCGGCCCATCGATGGGCAGCGACGGCACCACCCGAATTTGCATCAGCCCCGAGCTTGCGAGCCAGGAAAAGCCCTTTACCGGCAAGGACGAGCACTGTCAGCCGGCGTCCATGACGCATGACGGCAATCGCACGACCTATACAGTCAACTGCAGCGTCAACGGCGATACCTCGACGGGCAAGGGTGAGGCGACGACGACGGGCAACCTGATTTCGACGAAGATGGACATGACCACGAAGAAGGCGAGCGGGGAAACCCATCAGCGGCACATCGAGACCGAGATGAAATTTCTCGGCGCCGACTGCGGCGACGTGAAGCCGATCATGCCGCCCAAATCCGCCCAATAGTCCGTTCAACCCGCATCGCGGGCCTAGTGCGATTCGCTGAAACTGGTGATGGAGTGCCATTCGAGCACTTCCTGCATCAGCGCATGCTCGGTCTTGAGGACGATTCGTTCGAGGCTGTTCCACGTCTGGCAGTAGGAGACCTTCTTGCGGCTCTCTTCCAGCATCATCTGCATCTCCCTGTAGCGCGCCACGCGGCGCTGCAGGTCGTTGATCGAAATGAGCGAGATGAACGCCGCGGCCACCACCGGCAGCGAAATGGGCAGGAAGTAGAACACGGTCGTCCGGACCTGTGCGGCGACCTCGAAGTGCATCGTTTGTGCGACGGCATAGGCGAGGGTGGAAGCGAGGGCAACGCTGGTGGCGATCCAGAAACCGGTTTTGAGGCGCGTAAACAGCGGCAACGCGCGCATTTCCTGCCGGTAATAATAGGCGGCCTGGTCGGCGAGCCGCTGCACCAGGTACACGCGCTTGAACTCTTCCATGGCAATGGGCTGCGAGCTGAAGGACCGGCTGTGCAGAATGTGCAGCGAGCGGCCGAGGCCGCGCACGCCGGGCAGGTCGAGGTTCTCGAACAGCGGCGCGTCCTGAGGCAGGCCCCAGGTGGCGAGCGCCGAGCGGCAGAATTCCGCGGCGAGCCGGCAGCGGACCCAGCTGTGGCGGGAATGGCCGTGGTGACGCAATACCATCGCGACGGCCAGCGCGCCCGTGAGGCAGGCGAGCTTCGCCCAGGGCAGCGCCTCATTGTGCATCCCATAGGCGAGGGTCGTGGCGGCGATCAGCGTGGCTATCACGTGCAGCACCACGGTCGAGACGATCAGCCGGCGGAACTGCGGCGCGCCGTGGCTGGCGGCGGCGTCGCATTTCTGCTGAAACCGATAGACGTTGTCGGGCGCGTTGAAGGGATTCCGGCCGCCGCCGTCCGCGACCGCCGGGAGTTCGTTCAGCTTGCCCAGGCCGGAATCGCTGCGGGCGAGGCTGTTCCAGTTCTCGCGCCGCAGGTCGCAGGTATCGGCATCGATGATGATCACCGGCTTGCCGATGGATTGGGCGTAGGCGACCACGTCGGCGGTGCCGCCCTTGCCGTTGGCCGCCTGCCCGTTCCACAGCGCGACGAGCACGTCCGAGCCGTCGACGGTTTCCAAACCGCAGTCGAGATAGGCGTCCTCGCGTGCCCCATTGGGGTTGATGATCCGCAGGTGCTCGGCGCGCGCGAGCGCCTGCTCCACTTCCGACCAGCCATCCGGCGGAAAGTCCTTTTGAAACTCCGCCCGCGGCAGGGGCAGGATGGCGTGCCACGACATGCCGAGATTCTGCAGCTGCTGGACGAACAGCTGATCGCTGCCGGTGGCGATCGACGATAAGCCGATCCATTCGCCGGCGACTTCCTTGCGCAGGGTTTGCAGCGCGGCGGTGATGGCTCGCGCGGCGGCGGCCGGATCGGCGAGTTGCCGGTGGCCGGAGAAGCCGACGACGTGAAAGATCGGAATGGCCGAGTCGGCCGGCATGAGCATTGAGGGTGGCGGATTCCGTGTGCGGTTCTGGAAGCCCCGAGCGCCGATCGCCCGGGCCTTCGTACTATAAACAGACGCGAATTCAATTCATAGGCCGGAAACGCGCCGGCCGATCACCGCTCAGAATTCGGTCCAGTCGGTGCTGCTGCCCGCCGCCGCCTTTTTCGCCTCGGCCGCAGGCGCGCTCTTCGGCGCCGGCTTTGCGGTCGAGCGAGCCCAAGCCCGGGTCGGCGAGCGCCGCTCCGGGGCGGCCGCCGGCGAGGCCGCAGGCGCGGTCGCCGCCCGCAGCGAATCTCCGACTTGGAAGCGGCTGAGCATTTGCGTGAGGTTCGCGGACTGTTCGGTCATGGCTTGCGCGGCCGCCGAGGCTTCCTCGACGAGCGCGGCGTTCTGCTGGGTCATCTCGTCCATGGAAATGATGGCCCGGTTGACCTGCGCGATGCCCTCGGCCTGCTCCTGGCTGGAGGCGGCAATCTCGGCGACGACGTCCGTCACTTTCTTCACGCTGCTCACGATCTCCTGCAATGCCTTGCCGGAGGCGTCCACCAGCTTGGAGCCGTCATCGACCTTCGCGACCGACTCCCGGATGAGGTTCTTGATCTCCTTCGCCGCGGCCGCGCTGCGCGCCGCGAGGATCCGCACCTCCGAGGCCACGATTGCAAATCCACGGCCCTGGTCGCCCGCGTGAGCCGCCTCGACCGCCGCATTGAGCGCCAGGAGATTGGTCTGGAACGCAATGTCGTCGATGACGCCGATGATGTCCGATATCTTCTTCGACGAGGTGTTGATCTCGGTCATCGCACCGACCGCCGATTGAACCACGCTGCCGCCCTTCTCGGCCTGATCCCGGGCGGCCAGCGCCAGCTGGCTGGCCTCGGCGGCATTGTCGGCGTTGTTCTTGACCGCGGCCGTCATCTTTTCCATCGACACGGCCGTTTCCTCCAGGCTGGACGACTGCTGCGCGGTACGCTGACTCAGATCGACGTTGCCCTGCGAAATGGCGCCGGTGGCCGTGCCGACTTCGGTGGCCGCGGTCGAAATCACGCGCAGGACGTCCGCCGTGTTGCCGACGAGGCGATTCATGCCGGCCGCCAGGGTCTTGAAGAATCCGTCCTTCCCCTCTTCGCTGATGCGGATGGTCATGTTGCCGTCGATGGCGCCGGAGACCATCGCCTGCACCTCTTCCTCGATGGCCCGCTCCTCGGTGCGGTCGATCCACTGCACCACGGTACCGAGGCGTTTGCCCTCCCGGTCGACCACCGGATTCAGGATGACGCGGAGCGCGGCGTCGCCCATCTTGATGTCCAGGGTATGTATGGCTTTGAGGTTCGCCAGGACCTGGTGCGCGTGCGCGGGTGAGCGGTGAAACACGTCGAAGGATATCCCGACGACCCGATCGGCATCGAACTGCGGCAGCGCCTTGCGGATTTCCCCGGAACGCAGCCGGAACATGTTCGTGGCGAAGCCGTTGGCGTAGATGATCTTCCCATCGACGTCCGCCAACAGCACGGCGACCGACACGGCGTCCAGGGCGATGCGGATGCGGGCGTTCTCGGCGGCCTGGACCTGGTCCGTTTCGGTGCGCCGATGATCCTCCTCGATGCGCTCGACCAGGCTCTGCTGCATCTTGGCGACGCTGGCGAAGAGACTGGTCGTGTCTCCGCGGCGCAGTACCACGTGGCTCGAGTAATCCCCCATGGCCACCTTGTTGGCGACTGTGGCCACGTCCGCCGGCTCGCCGCCCAGCTGGCGCCTGAGCTGCCGGACCGACATGAATGCCACGATGCCGGTGAAAGCGGCGGCCGCCAAGGACAGCAGCAGCAATATCGAGCGCGTCCGCTCATAGGCGGGATCCACCGCGTCGGCGCGGGTCCTGATCTGCGCCCGCTCGAGGTCGACGAATTGGCTGAGCTTGTCGAGGTAGCGCAATTGCGCAGGCAAGGCTTCGTCGAGCAATACCCGCTTGGCCGACGGGATGACGCCGGCCTCGACCAGGCGCAGATACCCGAACTCGAGCGTCTCGTACACCGTCCGGGCGTCCACCGCCGCCTTCAGGGCGGCCTGCTCCGCCGGCGTATCGGCGCTCTCGGTCAAGGACTCCATGTACTTCTTGGTGGTCTTGTCCGCGTCCTCGACGGCTGCGACCTCGGCCTTGATCTTTTCCGGATCGTCCAGGATGAGCATGTGCATGGTGTGACGGGACGCCTGCTGCAACAGCAGCATCCAGGAAGTCGCCGTTTGCACCTTGGGCAGATCTCCCGCCGTGATCGAGTGCACGGTCGTCTTGAAGTTCGAAAGCTGTGTGATGCCGAGAGCGATCGTGCCGCAGAACGCCGCGATCGCCACGCCAAACGCGAGCAGCAGGCGTGTGCCGATGGTGATCCTGAATTTCACGGACGATATCGCTCCCAAAGCTGATCCGATGTGACCGTGCCGATCACGGCCCCAGGATCATTTAGCGGCAGCGGGAGCCGCTTCTTGAGCGGGATTATTGCGGCGCGATGGCGGGCCCGGGAGGCGGCCGGACAATACGTGGATCCGCGTAGCGCCCGGCGCACCTTACGGAGGATGATCACTAACATATTAGTGATATGGTTGTCTCGGACTGTCAATGGGGGGTGAGCGCGATGGGAGAGCTGGTGTTCGCGGCCAAGGTGTCGCATGTGCCGTCCATGTTCCTCTCGGAGATGCCGGGGCCCCTGCACGGCTGCCGCCGCGAGGCGATCGCGGGGCTCGAGCAGATCGGACAACGCATCGGGGCCTTGGGTGTCGATACGGCGATCGTGCTGGACTCCCACTGGCTGGTGAATTCCGGATATCACGTCAATGCCTGCGAGCAATTCGAGGGCGTGTTCACCAGCAACGAATTCCCCCACTTCATCCAGAATCTGAATTACGCCTATCGCGGCAATCCGCGCCTGGGCGACGCCATAGCCGAGATTGCGACGCGCAAGGGCGTGCGCACGCGCTCGCATCACGTCGACACGCTGGATGTCGAATACGGCACGTTGGTGCCGCTGCGCTACATGAAGATGCCGGCCACCCTGCGGATCATTTCGGTGGCGGCTTGGTGCGTGTTCGCGACCCATCGAGAGAGCCGGACCGTGGGCGAGGCCATCCGGGAGGCGATCGAGGCATCCGACAGCCGGGTGGCGCTCATCGCCAGCGGCTCGCTGTCGCATCGCATCCACGACAATGCCGTGGTGGAGCAGGGCACGCTCACCATCAGCGACGAGTTCTACCGGCAGGTGGACCTGCGGGCGCTCGAGCTCTGGGAGCAGGGGCGGTTCGAGGAGTTCACCGCCATGCTGCCTGGCTACGCGCGCGCCTGCTACGGAGAAGGATGGATGCACGATACGGCGATGCTGCTCGGAGCCCTCGGCTGGGACCGGTACCGGCAGCGGGTTGAGATCCTCACGCCGTATTTCGCGAGTTCCGGAACCGGGCAGGTGAACGCGGTGTTCCCGGTGGGTTGAGCCTGTGCCCGGCGCCTTCGCTGACGCGGATCCCGGCCGCCAAGCTGACCGTGCGGGCCCGCCGAGGGCTCCCGCGGCTCAGCTGAACTGCTGCACCAGCCGTTTGACGATGGTGGCTTGAGCCTTGCGGGCGAAATCGAATAGCGAGATCTGGTCCTCGATCAGGTAGAGCCAGCTGTCGAGGGGCTTCGTGGGCGGCAGCGCAATGACGCCGTCCGCCTCGCCGCCGGACTCGACAACCGACGCTCCCACCAGGCTCACCAGGTGCCTCAATGTGTGGTTGATCGACAGGCAATGAACGAAGATCCGATCCGCGCCGGCTGCGCGTGCATGCTGCATGGCGCGCCGAAGCAGCAAGGTCCCCACGCCATGTTCGCGGTATCCGGCGAGGACGCTGAGCCCGAGCTCCAGGCCCCCCTCCTCGCTGCCGAGATGCGCGACGCCGATCAGCTGCAGATCGTCGTTGAATACGCCGAGCACGATGGACTCGCGATAGTCGATTCCGTCGACATACGCGTCGATGATCTCCGGGCGGCAATGGGCGCCGAACCGCAGGAACAGATCGTCCGCGGACAAGTGCGAAAAATGTTCGCGCAACGCCGCACGAAAGTGCTTCGATAGACGGTGAACGGTGAGAAATTCCTGCGCGACGAGGCAGCCGATCGGCGGATCGGAGTAGTCGGAAGGAACCGATGTGGCGGCGGTCGGGCGGCTGATTTGCATGTCCAATCGAGATTGCTCGTATGAGCTCCCCGATGAACGCGAGGGGAAAGAGCGCGGCGCCAACCTGATGCACTATATGCGCCCGATGGGACCTGATTTCAAGCGAGATCTTCTCGCCTTAGGAAGCGCCTCACAGTTCCAGTGACTTTACGTCCCGAACGGACGGGATATGGGGGTGATTCGGGGCGCTTCAATCCGGGATCGCGCCACGCTTTCACGGCGTCTTCGTGAGCATCCCCTCCTCGATCAGCACCGGCGGGTGCCGGTGGTGGGTCGCCTGCTCGTAGGCGTAGGCGTACCCGAGCAGGTCGCCGTCGTGCCAGGGGCGCCCGGAAATCTCGAGCCCGAAGGGCAGGCCGCCCGGATAGAAGCCGCCGGCCACCACCACGGCCGGCACGCCGAGCTGATTCACCCAGCTGGTGTTGGAATGCGGCCCGTCGCTCAAATGGTTGTTCTGCGGCATGGTCTCATCCACGGGCGGCATTTGAATCGCGGGATAGACATAACCGTCGAGATGCAGGCGATCCATCGTATCGAGGTAAGCCTGCAGCGCGCGGCGCCGCGGTCCGTAGAAATCGGCGTCCGCTTCCGGGTCGCCTTCGATGGTCCGCTGCCGGATCGAGTAGTCGCCGAACTGCGAGTTCAGCGGCTCGGTGCCGATGATGGCCTCGCCCAGCGGCTGGCCGATGAGCCGCTCGTAGTCGGCGGCCGAGTGGTACTGCGCCGGTCCGAAGACCTTCAAGAATTGATCGGTGCCCTCCTTGACGTACGCGTAGGTGGCTATCCGCGTCGCCATCCGCGCGAAGGATTCCGGCAGGATCGAATCCTCGATCACCACCGTGGCGCCGGCCGCCCGCAGCTCCTCGACCGCCTTCATGAAGGCGGCGCGAGTCGCAGGGTCGAGCGGGTTCGCCTCGTCGGACGCCTGCTTGGCGGCGAGCACGTCGGGCACACGTGCCGGTACGCCGTGAAACGGCGGGCCGACTCCGTCGAGGACGAACGCCGGCACTCCGAAGCGCCGCCCCTTCAGCGCATCGCCCTTGAGATTTTGAAGGTAGGGGCCGGGCTGGGCCTTCGCCGACTCGGCGGTCGGCGGATCGAGAGGATCGCTCCCCGCCATCACCGCGAGCGCAATCGCCGCATCCGACACGTTGCGGGCGATGGGACCCGTGTTGTCGAGCAGCCAATCGAGCGGCGCGATGCCGGCAATGCTGACCAGGCCCCGCGTCGGAAACACGCCGACCACGGCGCTCGTCGCGGACGGCATCCGGATCGAATTGCCCGTGTCGGTGCCCGTGCCGAGCACGGCCATGTTCGAGGTGACCGCCGTCACCACGCCTCCTGATGAGCCGCCCGGCGAGAAGCGCACGTCATAGGCGTTTCCGGTGCGGCCGAAGGAGCTGCTGCGGTTGGTATCGGAGTTTGCGAAGTCGGGCATGTTGGCATGGCCGATCAGCACCGCCCCCGCCGCGCGCAGCTTGGCCACCACAGTTGCATCGCGCGGCGCGATCAGTTCGTGACCGGGGATGGTGTAGCCGTCCCACCCGTCGGTCGTGATCTCGCCCTCGATGCTGGTATTGGCCTTGATCACCACCGGCACGCCCCACAGAGGGCCGCGGTTGGCGGCTCCCCGGGCCGCCTCGACGTCCTCGCGGGCCGCGGTTTCGAGCGCCTGTTTCTCGAACACCTGCTCCAGGGACTTGTAGATCCCGTCGTAGCGCCGGATGCGCGCGAGGTGCCATTCGACCACCTGGGTGACGGTGTAGCGGCGGTCCTGGTAGTAGCGCTCGAGCTGCGGGACGGTGACCTCGAGAAGATCCCGGTCCATCTGCGCGGCGGCACGCCCCGCACCCGGGAACGGGGCGGCATGCCCCAGGCCCGCGGAGCAGGCGCAGGCGAGGATGAGGGCGCGCGATGTGGTCATGGAAGCGGTGTCCGTCGAGGCATCCTACACCAAGCGGCGATCGCACCGCGACTAAGGTCTAATTCCGCCGCCGTCCGAAAACGCCGAGCCTACGTTTCTCAGGGATGCTGCTGGATATCCTAAAAAGAAACGGGGGAAGGACAAATGAACAGTCGATCGGGATTGAAGACGATGGCGTTGGGCGCCGCCGCATTGTCGTTGCATGGCATCGCTTGGGCGGACGACGCGGGGGCCAAGAAGGACCCGTTGCCGGACAGCCTTTCGCTGGGCGGCGTCACCATTTATGCCACGGTCGACGTGGGCTACGCCTACCAGTCCAACGGCGTTCCGCTCAACAGCCGGTATCTCGGCGGCCTGGAATATCAGGCCTTCACGACCACCCGGAATTTCTCGGGTTCCCAGTCGACGCTGGCCGAAAGCGGCCTGGAGCAATCCAAGATCGGCATCCGGGTCGATCAGCGGACCGGCTTCGGCTTCAACATCGTGGGCCGGCTCGAGACCGGCTTCAACCCCCTGTCCGCACAGCTGGTCGATGCGTGCGACAGCATCGCGCTCAACAGCGGCGTGCCGCAGGGCAAGCAGACCGCAAACGCCGACAGCAGCCGCTGCGGCCAGGCGTTCAACGGGCAGGCCTATGGCGGCCTCGCCAACCCGATGTACGGCCAGCTCACGATCGGCCGGCACAATTCGCTGCAGCTCGATGCGCTCGCCCAATTCGATCCGCAGGGCCTCTCTTACGCGTTCTCGTTCCTGGGGTACTCCGGCTTCGACGGCGGTTCGGGCAGCACCGAAGGCGCGCGCTGGGACAACTCGGCCCGGTACGCCTACCAGAATGGCCCGGTTCGCGTCATCGGCATGTTCTCGAACGGCGGTGCCGATACGGGCGTACTCGGCAAGGCCTACGGCATCGACGTGGGCGCCACGTTCCAGGGCCTGTCGGTCGACGCCGTGTATCAGCATGAAAACGGCGCGGTCAATTTGCGAAGCTCGTTCGACAACGGTCCGAACCCTCTCCCCACTCCGGGTCTCGCGGCCTACGCCTCGAACGATCAGTCGTGGAATCTCATGGGCAAGTACACCTTCGATCTGGGCGGCGGCACTCCGGGCGCTGCCTCGGACAAGCTCATCGTATTCGCCGGCTACTCGCACATCCAAAAGGGGCATTCCAGCGAGTCGGGCGGATTCTCCCAGGGTGAGTACCCGATCTCGATCGGCATCAACATCAACAACTCGGCCGAATACAGCCTCGAATGGGTGGGCGCCAAGTATTCGATGGCGTCCGGCTGGAACTTGAGCGCGGCGTTCTACCATGCGAGCCAGAACAGCTGGAGCATCGGGCTCGGTGCGACCGGCAACAACGACATCGGGTGTTCGGCGGCGGGCCTGCTCTGTTCCGGCGACTTCAGCGAAGAATCGGTCGTCGCGGATTATGTGTTCAACAAACACTACGACATCTATGCCGGTGTGAACCACTCCGAGGTCACGGACGGCCTCGCCAACGGATTTTCCGGCACCTCCAGCAACGGCACCACCGGAAGCGAGAGCCAGACCACCGTCATGTTCGGATTTCGGGTGAAACTGTAGGTCCGCGAGGTTCAGCGTCGCTCCGCCGCGGCCCGCAAGGGACGCGGCGCGCTTGTGCCGGCGGCCTGCGCGGGCTTACAGTCGGCGCCACGGGGGGTTCACGTTGTCTGCCTGGCTGCTATCGGCGCTGGCGATCGCCTATGTAGGTTGCCTGTTCGCGATCGCATTTTACGGTGATCGCCGTTCGATCTATCCCGGCTCGCGGCGCCTGCGGCCGTACATATACGGCCTCGCGCTGGGCGTGTATTGCACGTCGTGGACCTTCTTCGGCGCGGTCGGATCCGCGGTCCGGGAAGGCTGGGGCTACCTGCCGATCTACGTCGGACCGGCGCTGGTGTTCATTTTCGCGCTGCCGTTCCTGGAACGGCTGGTCGAAGTGGGCCGCGCCCGCAAGGTCACTTCGATCGCGGATTTCGTGGCGTCGCGATTCGGCAAGAGCCGCCCGCTCGCGGTGCTGGTGACGGTGATCGCCTTCACCGCCGCCATTCCCTATCTGTCCCTGCAATATCGGGCGGTGGCGGCCAGCATCGGCGCGCTGACGACGGCGAGCGTCGGCGTCGTGCCCTGGTACCGGGACACCGCGCTCGTCGTGGCCTTGCTGATGGCGCTCTTTGCGGTGCTGTTCGGCGCGCGGCGCGCCGACGCCAGCGAGCATCACGAAGGGCTGATGCTTGCGATCGCCTTCGAGTCGCTGATGAAGCTGCTGGCCTTCGTCGCCGTCGGACTGTATGCGCTGCTGGAGCTTCGCGGCCGGCCGTTCCGGGTGCCGCCCGGATTGGCGAGCACCGCAACGATGTTCAACGGCAACACGCTGGTCGCGACCGTGCTCGCGGCCGCCGCGATCTTTTGTCTTCCTCGGCAATTTCAGGTCGGCGTCGTCGAGTGCGCCGACGTCGGCGATTTGAAGCGCGCGCGCTGGCTGCTGCCGGCCTACCTCGGCCTGTTCTCGGCGTTCGCGGTGCCGATCGTGATACTCGGGGCGAGCGGGGCGCGTGCCTTGCCGGGCGGTTCGGATACCTTGATATTGACGCTGCCGATGAGCTACGGGGCGCCGTGGCTGGCCGTGCTGGTGTTTCTCGGGGGGTTGTCGGCGGCGACCGCGATGGTGGTGGTGTCGAGCATTGCCCTCGCCACGATGATCTCCAACGACATCGCCGTTCCGCTGCTCTGGCACCAGCGCCTCGAGGCGGGCGCGGGCCTCGGCCGCCGGGTGCTGTGGCTGCGCCGCGGCGTCATCGTGGGGCTGGCGATGCTGGCATTCGGCTACTACCGGGCGACATCCGGCTATACGAGCCTGGCGTCGATCGGCCTGCTGGCATTCGCCGCCGTCTCTCAGTTCGCGCCGTCCATCATCGCGGGGCTGTACTGGGACGGCGCGAGCCGGGCCGGGGCCTTCTGGGGAATGCTCGCGGGATTTCTCGCGTGGGGCTACCTGCTTTTCCTGCCCAGCCTCGTCGCCGGCGGGATGCTGACCCCGCAGGCGTTTGCGCCGCCCGGCGCGCTGAGCTGGATGTGGCCCCGGGTGGTGGCCGACTACTCGAGCTTGGGCGTGGTCGGCCCGGCGGCGCTGGCCTGCCTGGCACTGAACGTCCTGATTCTGGTGCTGGCGTCGATGCGCCGGGAGGCCACGCTGCAGGAGCGCCTGGCGGCCCGGGCGTTTCGCGCACCCAAGCGCCCGATCTCGGGGCCGCTCTCCATCACGGCCAGGGTCGGCGACCTGGAGATGATTGCCGCGCGTTTCGTCGGTGCGGCGGCGGCGCGGCAGGCGCTGCAGGACTACGCGGCGCAAAATTCCCGAACGCCGGTCAAGGCCGCCGACGCCGCGGATCGCGGCATGCTGCAGCACTTCGAGCGGCTGCTCGCCGGTTCGATCGGCGCTTCCTCGGCCCGGGTGGTATTGACCCATGCGCTCAAGCGCAAGGGGCTGGAGGTCGACGAGGTTGCCGAGCTTCTGGACGAAACGTCGCAGGAGCTGCGCTTCAGCCGCCAACTCCTGCAGGCCGCCATGGAAAACGTCACGCAGGGAATCAGCGTCGTGGATACGGAGTTGCGGCTGGTGGCCTGGAATCACCGCTATCTCGAACTGCTCGGCTATCCCGAGAACATGGTGTATGTGGGCCGCCCCGTCGCCGATCTCATTCGCTGGAACGCGGAGCGCGGCGAGTTCGGCAGCATGGACATCGAGCGGGAAGTCGAGAAGCGCCTGGCTCACCTGCGGGCGGGTTCCGCGTATACCTACCAGCGCCAGCGGCGCAATGGCCAGGTGTTCAGCATTCACGGACAGCCCATGGCCGGGGGCGGCTACGTGACGACCTATTCCGATGTCACGGAGTTCAAGCGCACCGAGGAGGCCTTGCGCGAGGCCAAGCAGGGACTCGAGGAGCGCGTGGCGCAACGGACCGTGGAGTTGAGCCAGGCCCTGGCAGCGCAGCGGCTCGCCAAGCAGCAGGCGGAGGCGGCCAACGTCAGCAAGACGCGGTTCGTGGCCGCCGCGAGCCATGACCTGCTGCAGCCGCTGAACGCCGCGCGGCTGTTCGCCTCGGCGCTCGAATCGCGCGCCCAGGCGCACCCCGACCTGCGCGAGCTGGCCGCCCGGATCGACGAGTCGATGCGCGCCGCCGAGGAGATGCTCAAGGACTTGCTCGACATCGGGCGGCTCGACAGCGGGGTGCTTCGGCCCGACGTCACCAGCTTCCCGGTCGCCGAGCTCCTGGAGGATCTGCACCGCCAGTATGCGCAGCTCGCGCAGTCCCGGCATCTGCGACTCGAGGTCGTGCACTGCGCCGAGGCGGTGCGCTCCGATCGCACGCTGCTGCGGCGCATTCTCCAGAACTACATTTCCAACGCGCTGCGCTACAGCGAGCGAGGCGGGGTCGTACTGGGGTGTCGTCGCCGAGGCGCCGCCCTCGAGATCGGCGTCTACGATACCGGCCCGGGAATCACCGAGCGTCAGCGCGAGCATCTGTACGCCGAATTCAGCGCGCCGAAGCAGAGCTCTCCCTGGGGCGAGAAGGGCTTGGGGTTGGGTCTGTCGATTTGCGACCGTTTTGCCCGGCTGCTGGGTCATGAGCTCACCCTCGCGACGCGCCCGGGACGCGGCTCCGTGTTCGGTGTGCGCGTGCCGCGCGATGCGCGCGCTCGAAGCGGCGCACGCAGCGTCAACCTCCCGCCGGTGCCGGATCGCAGTGCACTGTGCGACTTCCGGGTCCTGTGCGTCGATAACGACCTGTCCATCCTCGACGGGATGGCCGTGCTCCTTCAGCAATGGGGCATTACGGTGCTCCGGGCGCGCAATGGCGGTGAAGCGCTGCAGGCGATCGAAACGGGGAACGTCGATGCCGCACTCGTCGACTACCATCTCGGCGAATGCGACGGGCTCACGTTGCTGCGCCGGATCGCGGAAATTCAGGCTTCGGGCGCGGTCCGCGGCCGCACCGCGCCGTGCGCCGTGGCGCTGATCACCGCGGACCACGGGCCGGAGCTCAGCCTGTCGGCGCGCCAGTCCGGAATTCCCGTCCTCTACAAGCCGATACGTCCGGCCGCGCTGCGTGCCATGCTCAATGCCTTCAAGCGCATGTCCGCGCCCAGGGCGGGCGCCGCCTGATCATTCGGCCTCGTCGCCGGGGACTCTCACCTCGCTGGGGTCCACCGCCAGCCGCCCGGCCAGCAGTACGGCCTGAGTGCGGTTGGTCGCGCCCAACTTGCGCAGCACGACCGTCATGTGCGCCTTGACGGTGGCCTCCGAGATCTGCAATTCGTGCGCAATCTGTTTGTTGAGCAAGCCCGAACACAGCATGCCGAGCACGCGAAACTGCTGCGGCGTGAGCTCGGCGATACGCATCGCCACGTCCACGGCGCCCGCATCGGATGGGGTCTCGTGATCCGGCCGCAAATCCGGCGGCAGGACGATGTCGCCGCGCAGGGCGGCCAGGACGCTTTGACCGATCGCGGCCACGTCGGCCGACTTGGAAATGAATCCCTGCGCCCCGAGGGCCAGGGCCTGGCGCACGGTGCGCGGATCGTCGGTCGCGGACACCATGATGATGGGAAGGCCCGGTCGCATGCCGCGCAGATGGGCGAGGGCGCTGAACCCGTGGGCGCCGGGCATGTTGAGATCGAGCAGCAGAAGATCCGCCCGCTCGTGCTGCTCGATCAGGTCGAACAAGCCGGCCACATTGCCTGCCTCGAGGAATACCGCCCCGTCGCACGCGGCGGCCACCGCGCCTCGGAGCGCCGCGCGGTACAACGGGTGATCGTCGGCAATGATGAGTTCGTGGCGCATCGGACAGCCGTCCCAGGATGGAGCCTCTTGGGCGGATGATTCAGGAATGCTGCCGGCCATGGCTTCTTGTAGCACTGGACGGGGCAGGGGAGCCATAGACCTTGGTCGAAAGGGGCCCGCGGCGCCGCTGCATGCGACCAAAGGCGCATATCGGGGCCTCGCAGGCCGCCCTTAGAATGAAAGGCGTCGGGGGGGATCGCTTCCGCGGCGGTTTCAGGCAGACTATCGGGCAGCGGCGCGGGCGGAACGACGGCAAATGGGCGATCGGCACGATGAAGGCCCGGCCCATCAACGAACAAGGGGAGTTGACCATGGCGACCAATGCTCCTGTGGACTGGGACGCGATCATCCGTGATCCACGCTTTCAGCACCTGCACAACCGCAAGACCTTGTTTCTATGGGGCTTGATGGCCCTGTCGGTGGTGTACTACTTCCTCCTGCCCATCGGGGCGGCGTACTTCCAGGACGTCATGAAGATCCGCGTGTGGGGGGTCATCAACGTCGGACTGTTGTTCGCGCTCAGCGAATTCGCGGTGGCCTGGGCGATTGCCCTCTACTACTCACGGCGGGCGGGCCGGGAATTCGACCAGCTCGCAGCGCAGATCGTCGCGGACCATGCCAAGTCGGACAAGGGTTGAATCATGACCAGCCAACTTAAGATTATCGCCCTCATTGCGCTCACCGTGTGTGGGACGTTCGCGGTCCCGGCATTCGCCCAATCCGGCGTGGGCGAGGGATACCAATGGCTGACCTTCACGACGTTCGCCGTGGTGATTGCCATCACCATGTACGTGACCTACCTCGCCGCGAAGCGCGTGCGCTCGGCCTCGGACTTCTACACCGCCGGCGGCGGGGTGTCGGGCCTGCAGAACGGCTGGGCCATCGCCGGAGATTACCTCTCGGCCGCCTCCTTCCTCGGGATCGCGGGCCTGATCTCGCTGTACGGATACGACGGCTTCATGTACTCGGTGGGCTGGCTGGTCGCCTACATCACGGTTCTGCTGCTCATCGCCGAGCCCTGCCGCAACATCGGGCGCTACACGCTCTCCGACATCCTGTCGTACCGCAACGATCCTCGCCGGACGCGTATTGTCGGGGCGCTCTCCACCGTCACGGTGTCGACCTTCTACCTGACCGCGCAGATGGTGGGCGGCGGCGTGCTGGTCAAGACGCTCATCGGCATCAACTATGAGACCTCGGTGATCTGCGTGGGCATCCTGATGCTGCTGTACGTTTTGTTCGGCGGCATGGTGGCGACCACCTGGGTGCAGATCATCAAGGCCGTGCTGCTGGTGTGCGCCTCGGTGGTCATCGTCGTGTTGGTTTGGGCTCCCTATGGATTTTCACTGCCGGGATTCCTGGCCGACGTGGTTGCCGATCCCAAGGTTCAGGCTCGGGTGGCCACGCTGCTCGGCGATCCGGCCAAAACCATGACCGCAGCCGAACTCGGACAGCGGTTCCTCGAGCCGGGCCTTTACTTCAAGGCGCCGATCGACCAGATCAGCCTCGGCATGGCGTTGGTATTCGGGACCGCGGGCCTGCCGCACATCCTGATGCGTTTCTTCACGGTGCCGACCGCCCAGCAGGCGCGCCGCTCGGTCGTGTGGGCGATGGCGATCATCGGCGGCTTCTATGTGTTGACGCTGTTCTTGGGGTTCGGGGCCGCGAAGAACGTGGGCCCGGCCAACATCGCCGCGGTCGATGCCGGCGGCAACCTGGCGGGCCCCCTGCTCGCGCAGTACATCGGCGGCGGTCCGAATTCCTTCTTCGGCAATTTCATGCTGGCGTTTGTCTCCGCCGTCGCCTTTGCCACCATCGTCGCGGTCGTGGCCGGCCTGGTGCTGGCCTCGGCATCCGCCATGGCGCACGATCTGTACGTCGGCGTGGTTCGGTCGGGACAGGAGGTCTCCGCGCGCGGCCAGGTATTTGCCGCGCGGGTTGCCACCGTCATCGTCGGCGCCATGTCGATCGGCATCGGCATCGCCTGCAAGGGCCAGAACGTCGCCGTCCTCGTGGGGCTTGCCTTTGCGGTGGCCGCCAGCGCCAATTTTCCCTGCGTGCTGCTCACCCTGTACTGGAAGCGCTGCAACACCGGCGGCATCGTGGCCGGCATGTTGGTGGGCACGATCGCCGCGGTGGGTCTGACGCTGGTGTCGCCGAATCTGACCTATCCGCTGGCGGTCAAGGCCGCCGCCCACAAGGTGCTCGATGCGGAGCCGGCGAAGCGCAGCGCGGCCGAGACCGCCGCCGCATCGGACGATGCCGCCGTCGCGGGGAAGGCGAAGAAGGACCTGGCGGCGCTCGACAAGGCGGTCGCCAAGGCCAAGGCGGACATCGCCAAGTGGGGCGACGTAACCACCTCGTTCATGGGCCTCGAGAAGCCGCTGTTCGAGCTGAAGAACCCGGGTCTCATCTCCATTCCGCTCGGATTCCTGGCGGTGGTGCTGGGCTCCCTCTTGTTTAGGGACAAGCGCGCCGAGGACATGTGGAACGAAGTCTACGCACGGCAGAACACGGGCCTGCGGGTGTCGAAGAGCACCGCCCACTGAGGCGGCTGGCGCGGCACTTCCGGCCTTCCCGGCGTACTCCTGTCCGTTTCCGATCCCCGATTCCGTTCTTGTAGGGACGGCGGGCCGGCGGAATCGCCCGCTGCGGCGACCGGGGAGCGGATCCATGAGTGGAGAGGACGGGGGTTCACGGACGAGCGGCGAGCGTGGTGGCGGTCGCATGGCGTCTTCGGCCAAGGCCGCTCTGCCGGCGCGCACGGGCCGTCCTGATCGGAGCCGGCACGGCGCCATCACCGGCGAGCTGTCGAGTTGGCGCTCCTACAGCAGCTGGGCGAGGGACGTGCGGCGCCACTGGGACGAGGGGAAATGACGCCGGCGGGCGGATATGCTGTGGACCCTGATGATCCGGGCGCCGCGCGGCGCCGAGGAGGGCGGCATGTTTTCCCAATCTCGCCATCGCGCCCATCTGTGCCTGCTGGCTCCCCTGATCCTGGCCGCTGCCGCCGTGATGGGGGCGGCTCCGGTTACCGCACCGCCCCCCGGCCCGGTTCTCGCCCCGGCGCCGCTGGATGCCGGCGCGGCGGCGCGGTTCGCCGGGCTGGCGCTCCAATGCCTGCACCAGGAATATCCCAATCACATCAGCCACACCCTCGGCAGCGACGCGGACGCGCGCGCGCCGCGCGATCTGACTCCGGCGTTCTACGGATGCTTCGATTGGCACTCCGCCGTGCACGGCCACTGGCTGCTGGTGCGCCTGTTGCGGTTGTATCCGCAGGCGCCCTTCGACGAGGCGGCGCGTAAGGCCGTCGCTCAAAGCCTCACGCCGGCGAACATTGCCGGCGAACTTCAGTACCTTCAAGGTCCTCATCGTCCGCAATTCGAGCGCCCCTACGGCCTGGCCTGGCTGCTGCTGTTGTCGGCCGAGCTGCGCGAATGGCAGGATTCACAAGGGGCCGAGTGGGCGGCGTCGCTCGCGCCGCTCGAAGCCGAGGCGGCGTCGCGGTTGAAGGCATGGCTGCCCAAGCTCAACTACCCCATCCGCGTCGGCGAGCACGATCAAACGGCATTTTCCTTCGGGCTCATGTGGGATTGGGCCGGCATCGCGGGCGATACCGAGATGCGGCGCCTGCTCGAGGACGCGGCGCGGCGCTTCTACCTCAACGACCGCGAATGCCCGCTGGCCTACGAGCCGTCGGGCGAGGACTTCCTGTCGCCGTGTCTCGCGGAAGCCGACTTCATGCGCCGCGTGCTGGACCCCCAGACCTTCGGCCACTGGCTGTCGAGGTTGATTCCCGCGGCGCCGGCCGGACGTGGCGGTGCCTGGCTGCAGCCGGCGGTGGTGACGGATCGATCCGATCCCAAACTGGCCCACCTCGATGGGCTCAACCTCAGCCGCGCCTGGATGTTCCAAGGGATCGCGCATGGCCTGGCGGCCGGCGACCCGCGGATTCCCATGCTGCTCGATGCAGCGGCGCGGCACCGCGAGGCGGCCCTGCCGGCCGTGACCGGGGAACATTACGAGGGCGGCCATTGGCTGGGGACCTTCGCCGTCTATCTCACCAGCGGGGCGGGCCTGCGGTGAACCGGCTCTATCCTCACGGCCGCCATACCAGATCCACAGGCGCCGCGGCGGCCGGATCGTATTCCAGGATCTCGCCGTTGGCGAGCGACGTTCCGGTCAGCGCCATGATGAACGCCCAGTGGCTGACGACGAGGGTCGTCGGGCTCTCGGGGCTCGCGGCGATGTAATCGCGGAAGGCGTTGGCTCGCGCGATGGTTTCATCCGTGCTCTCCATCTCCGCGGGCCACCAGCGCAGGGCAAGGTGCGCGAAATCATGCTGCGGAAACCGCGCGGCGAGCCGATGGGGCGGGCTGCCGATGTCGCAGGTGAAGGCGGCACGCTCGCGAACTTCGTGCATGACGGCGACCGGTACCGGGTGCACGGCCCGCACGGCCTCCGCGGTCTGCAGGGTCCGCAGGTAAGGGGAGACGATGATGCGGGTCAGGCGCGCCGCGGCCAGCCGCTGCGCGGCGTCCACCGCCTGACTCTCGCCGAGAGGCGTCAATTCCGGGTCTTCGATGCCCGGATCCACCCGCGTCCGGCTCATGTGCAGGTTGAAGTAACTCTGTCCGTGCCTCAGCAGCAACATGAACAATCCTCGTTGGCGCCCAAGCGCCGTCCGGTCTTACCATGGGGGCATCGAAGCTTAAGATCTTAAGACCAACATGGCGCAGGCACACCTGGTTTTGCGGAGGACGGCGCTGGTCACGGGCGCATCGCGCGGCATCGGCCGCGCCATTGCCCATGCACTGGCGGGGCGCGGAATGCGCGTCGCCGTGCACTATCACGCGCAGGCCGAGGCGGCCCACGAGGTCAGGGACCAGCTGGCGGGAGAGGGGCATCTGGCATGCCAGGCGGATCTTGGCGACCGCGCTGCGACCGAGCGGCTGTGGACCGGGGTGGTGCGCAACTTCGGACACGTGGACGTGCTCGTCAACAATGCCGGAGTCTTTTTCGATCATCCCCCGCTGTCGACGGAGCTCGACGAGTGGGCGGAGGCGTGGCGAGCCACCCTGTCGGCCAATCTCATCGGCCCCGCAAACCTGTCGCTGCTTGCCGCGCGCAGCATGGCCGGGCAGCCGGAATTCGGCGATTTGACGTTCGGGCGCGGCCGGATCGTCAACATGTCCTCGCGCGGCGCGTTCCGCGGCGAGCCCGACGCGCCGGCCTACGGGGCGAGCAAGGCGGCCCTGAATTCGCTCGGCCAGTCGCTGGCCAGGGCGCTCGCGCCGCAACGCATCTTCGTGTACTGCGTGGCGCCCGGCTTCGTCGAGACCGACATGGCGGCGGCGCTGCTCGACGGCCCCGCCGGGCCCGGCATCGTCGCGCAATATCCGATGGGCAGGGTGTCGACTCCGGAGGAGGTGGCGCAGGTCGCGGCGTTTTGTGCTCTCGACGCGCCGGCCGCCATGACGGGCAGCATCATCGACGTGAACGGGGCGAGCTATCTTCGGACCTGAGGAGGCGCCGCTCAGGCGTTGCGCGCCGCGGGCCGCAGCGCCGCGCCCAGCGCGACGAAGGCGACCAGGGCGGCGCTCGCCAGGGCGGTGAGCGGCGCGCCGACGACGGCGATGACGGCGGCGGCCGGGAAATCTCCGAGCGGCCGGACTCCCATGTTGAGCAAGGTGTTGAGGCTCATCACGCGGCCCCGCATCCGCGGCGGCACGCGGGTCTGCATCAGCGTGATGGTGGTGCTGCTCGCCGCCAATTGGAAGGCGCCCAGGAAAACCAGCGCCAGCGCCGATGCCGCGAAGGACCGGCTGAGGGCAAACCCGCTCAAGGAGGCCGCCCACAACAGCGCGGCGGCGATCACCAGGCGCCCCTTGTGCTTTGGATCGCCGAGCGAGGCGAGACTCACGCCGCCGATCACCGATCCAAAGCCAGCGGCGGCGAACAGCACGCCGATGCGCGGCGCATCGAGATGCAGCACGGCGCGTCCCATCACGGGAATCAGCACGGCGCCCGAGGGACCCAGAAACAGCAGCGCGGCGAACACCACGAGGATCGTCGGCAGGGCAGCGTCGGCGCGCACGGCCGACAGGGCGTCCATGATGGCCCGAATATTCGCCGTGCGCAGGGGAGCGTCGTCCGGCGCATTGGGCACGCGCATCGCCACGAGCGCCCCGATGACGCCGAGGTAGCTCACCGCGTTGGCGAGAAAATTTCCCGCGTAGCCGATGCGGCTCAGGGCGAGGCCCGCCAGCGCGGGCCCGATCGTCGATGCTCCCATGAAGACCATCGACTGCAGCGACACGGCATTGAACAGTTCGGCCCCCGGTACCAGGAGGGGCACCAGCGCCGCGCGCGCGGGCTGGTCGAAGCTCAGGGCGCCCCCCTGCAGGAAAACGAGCACGAGGATCATCCACACGGCGATGAAGTGGCAGGCGGTGAGCACGGCCATCGACACGGCGAAGATCATCGACAGGGTTTGAGTGACGATGAGGAGCCGCCGCTTGTCGACGCGGTCGGCGACCGCCCCGCCGATGAGCGCGAACAGGAAGAACGCCGCGGCCTGGACCAGCGACACCAATCCCAGCGCGACCACGGATCCGCGGGTCAAATCCAGCACCAACAACGCCTGGGCGACGATCTGCATCCAGGTGCCGATCGCGGAGACCACCAGGCCGCACCACAGAAGGCGGAAGTTCCGGTGGCGGAGCGCCGACAATGCGCCGCTCTTGCCCTCCGGCAGCGTCATCGGCCTACACGGCCGCCGCCGCGGTGATGGAATCGGCCTTGGCGAGCAGCGCCTGCGCCATGCGAATGCTCGCGATGTCGATCAGCCGTCCATCGAGCGAAACGGCGCCGCGGCCTTCCTTCGCCGCCTGCGCCATGGCTTCGACGATGCGCCTCGCCTTGGCCACCTCGGCCTGGGATGGCGTGTAGACCTGGTTGGCGAGGTCGATCTGCGAGGGATGAATGGCCCACTTGCCCTCGTAGCCCAGCACGGCCGCGCGGTTGGCCGCGGCGATGAAGCCGTCGGGATCCTTGAAGTCGCCGAACGGCCCGTCGATCGGCCGCAGGCCGTAGGCCCGGCACGCCACCATCATGCGCGTCTGTGCCGCATGCCACGGGTCCGTCCAGAAGTACTGGCGCAGGCCGTCCTCGCCCTTGTCGGTGAGCACGCCGGAGTCGCGGTTGACGCCGCCGATCACGGTGGTCCGGGCGCGCGTGGAGGCGGCGTAATCCGCGACGCCGAAGCTCATGGCCTCCAGCCGCCGCGAGGACTGCGCGATGGCCTCGACGTTGGCCATGCCGAGCGCGGTTTCGATCAGGACCTCGAATCCCAAGCGCTTCTCGCGCTTCTTGGCGGATTCGATCTGGGTCACCAGCATGTCCACGGCATACACGTCCTGCGGCACGCCGACCTTGGGGATCAGGAGCATGTCGAGCCGGGGGCAGGCCTCGACGATGTCCACGACGTCCCGGTACATGTAGTGCGTATCGAGCCCGTTGATCCGCACCATCAGTGTCTTGGTGCCCCAGTCGAGCTCGTTCAGACCCTGGATGATGTTGCGCCGGGCCTTGTCCTTGTCGTCGGGCGCGACCGCATCCTCGCAGTCGAGGAAGATGACGTCCGCGTTGGATTGCGCGGCCTTCGGGAACAGGGCCGGATCGGTGCCCGGCACGGCAAGCTCGGAGCGGTGCAGCCGCGGCCGCGCCTGCTCGATGGTCGTGAAGCTCATGATCTCGCTCCGCGCGCCGCGGGCAGCCTGCGCAGCACCGCGGCGACCGTCGATCCGAGTTCGGAGGCGCTCGGCGCCACGGTGAGCCCATATTCCTTCATGATCTCGGCCTTCTCCGCCGCGCTGTCGCCGGCCGTGGAAATGATCGCTCCGGCATGACCCATGCGCCGGCCCTTCGGCGCCGTGAGTCCGGCCACGTAGCCGATGACGGGCTTGGTCATGTGCTCCTTGACCCAGAGCGCGGCTTCGGCTTCCTGCGGTCCCCCGATCTCGCCGATCATCACCACGGCCTCGGTCTCCGGATCCTGTTCGAACAGCATCAGATGGTCGAGGAAGGAGGAGCCGTTGATGGGATCGCCGCCGATGCCGACGCTCGTAGTCTGGCCTATCCGCAGCGCGTTCATCTGGGCGGCGGCCTCGTAGCCCAGGGTCCCGGAACGCGACACGATGCCGACGTTGCCGCGCCGGTAGATGTGCCCCGGCATGATGCCGAGCATGGCCTTGCCGGCGCTGATGATGCCGGCGCAGTTCGGACCCACCACCATGGTGCGGCGGTCCTTGGGGTAGCGCATGAGATAGCGCTTCACCTTCATCATGTCCTGGGCGGGTATCCCGTCGGTGATGGTGCACACCAGCCGGATCCCGGCATCCGCCGCTTCCATGAGCGAGTCGGCGGCGTAGGCGGGCGGGACGAACGCGAGGCTCGCGGTGGCCCCGGTGGCCGTGACCGCTTCCTTTACGGTATTGAACACCGGCCGGCCGAGATGCGTCTGGCCGCCCTTGCCGGGAGTCACGCCGCCCACCACTTGGGTTCCATAGGCGATCATCTCGCGGGCGTGGAAGGTGGCCTTGTCCCCGGTGAAGCCCTGCAGGATGACCTTGGTCTTCTCGTCGATCAGAATGCTCATGCTCTAAGGTCCTCTTGCGGGCGCGCCTGCCGGGAGCCCGCGGCCGCGACCGATCGCTCGGCGGCTTCGGCGAGAGTCTCGGCGCCGATGATGGGCAGGCCGCTCTCGGCGATGATCTTGCGCCCTTCCTCTTCGTTGGTCCCGGCAAGGCGCACCACCAGCGGCACCTTGATGCCGATGTCGCGCACGGCCTGTACCACGCCCTGGGCCACCCAATCGCAGCGGTTGATGCCGGCGAAAATGTTGACCAGGATCACCTTGACGTTCGCATCGGAGAGCACCAGCTTGAACGCCTTGGCCACGCGCTCGGGCGAGGCCCCGCCGCCGACGTCGAGGAAATTGGCGGGCTCGCCTCCGGCGTACTTGATGGTGTCCATGGTGGCCATCGCGAGCCCTGCGCCGTTGATGATGCAGCCGATGTCGCCGTCGAGCCCCACGTAGCTCAGATTGTCCTGCGAGGCCTCGGCTTCGCGCGGGTCTTCCTGGGCCAGGTCGCGCATTTCGGCGACATTCGAATGCCGGAACAGCGCGTTGTCGTCGATGGTCATCTTGGCATCCAGCGCGATGAGGCGATCATCGCGGGTCACCACCAGGGGATTGATCTCGAGCATGCTGGCGTCCAGGTCGCGGAACGCGCGATAGGCTCCCAGGATTGCCGTGACCGCCCGGCTGACCTGCTTCAAATTCAAGCCGAGACCGAAGGCGATCTCGCGGGCCTGGAACGGCAACAGCCCCACGGCCGGCTCGACGATGGCTTGCAGGATGCTGCCGGGCGAGGTTCGCGCGATTTCCTCGATGTCCATCCCGCCGTGGGCCGAGGCGATGAGGCGTACGCGTTCCGCCTTGCGGTCCATCACGATGCCGAGATACAGCTCGCGCTCGAATTTCTCGGCGACTTCGACGTACACCCGCTGCACGATCTTGCCCTCGGGACCCGTCTGGGCGGTGACCAGCCGGCGGCCCAGCATGCTCTTCGCCGCGTCGTGCACTTCGTGGTAGGTCCGGCACAGTTTGATGCCGCCCGCCTTGCCGCGGGCCCCGGAGTGGATCTGCGCCTTGACGGCCCAGTGCCAGCCGCCGAGCTCCGAGGCGATGAAGGAGGCCTGATCGGCGCTGAAGGCCACCTTGCCGGGCTGGATCGGCACGCCGTAGGTCGCCAGCAGTTCCTTCGCGTGATATTCGTGTATGTCCATCGAGTTTCCCCAATCCCATGGCCAGCTGCCTAAGTTACCATATAGGATCCGGATCCTACCCGCGGGCGGACGCCACAGCATGCAGCGCGAACAGATCGTATTCGTCGGAACCAGCGATTTTTCCGGACATTTTCGCGGCAAGAGCTTTCCCGCGGCAGACCTGCCGGCGCGCCTGGAGCGCGGCGTCGGCCTCGCCCCGACGAACCTGTTCCTCTCCGCCTTCGGTCCCATTCACACGACCCCGTTCGGGACGGTGGGCGAGGTGTTCCTCGTGCCGGATCCGGCGACCCGCGTGCTGGTTCCGTTCGAGGGCAGCGTCGCCGAGCATTTCCTGCTGGGCGACATCGTGACGCTCGAGGGGCTGCCCTGGGACTATTGCCCGCGCCAAATCCTGCGCCGGGCGATCGAGCGGCTGAAGGCCGAGACGGGCCTGAAGGTGCTGGCGGCGTTCGAGCAGGAGTTCCTGTACAGCGGCGTCCCCGCGGCTCCCCAACAGCCCTACGAACTCGATGCCTACCGCCGGCAGGGGGCGTTCGGCGAGACGCTGCTGGCCGCGCTGCGACAGGCCGGCGTGGTGCCGGACTCCTTTCTGTCCGAGTATGGAGCGCAGCAATTCGAGGTTACGGTGGCGCCGGCGCTCGGGCTGCGGGCCGCGGACGATGCGGTGATAACGCGCGAGCTGACCCAGGCCGTGGCCTTCCGCTCGGGGCAGCGCGTGAGCTTCACGCCGCTGCCGGGCCCAAGCGCCGCCAGCAATGGCACGCACATTCACTGGAGCTTCCTCGACGAGGGCGACCAACCGTGCCTTTATGACGAGCGGCGCGCCATGGGCCTGTCGGCCGCGGGCAGCCAGTTCGTCGCCGGCATCCTGCATTATCTGCCCGCGCTCTGCGCCGTGACCGCACCGTCGATTCCCTCCTACTACCGCTTGCGGCCCAATCGCTGGGCTCCGGTGCAATGCGACGTCGGTGCGCTGGACCGCGGCGCGGCGTTGCGGATCTGCCCGGCGGCGGCGGGCGACGCGGCAGCGCGGGCGCGCGCGTTCAACGTCGAATTTCGCGTGGCCGACGCCACCGCGAGTCCCTATCTCGCGCTCGCCGTGCTGGTGCAGGCGGGTCTCGAGGGCATCCGCCGCGACATGAGCCTCGAGCGGCAGAAGCCGCAGCCGCTGCCCGGGTCGTTGAGGAGCGCGCTCGAACTCCTCGAGGCCTGCAGGCCCGCGGCCGAGTGGCTGGGCGCCGACGTGCTCTCGGCCTACCTGCGATTCAAACGGGCCGAAATCGCGAGCCTGGATGACGTGGACGAAACGGAGATCTGCCGCCGCTATGCCCAAGTTTATTGAGACAGACCCGGCCCGCCACGCGCCCGCGGGCCCGCTGCCGGACACCCACGGTTCCGGCTCTTCCTACCGGCTCCTCGCGCCCGACGAGCCGCCGCCCTACATCGAAGAGCGCCTGCAAGGCACCTCGGATTTCGTGATCGTGGTCGATCACGCCAGCCGGCGCATCCCGCACCGCTTGGGGGACCTGGGGCTGCCCGCATCCGAACTGGTCCGGCACATTGCCTGGGACCTGGGCGCACTCGGGGTCGCGCGGCATTTATCAGCGGCGCTCGATGCACCGCTGCTCGCGTCGAATTACTCGCGGCTGGTGATCGACTGCAATCGCGATCCCGGCGTGGCCACCTCCATCCCGGCGGTGGGGGAGCACATCGAGATTCCGGGCAACCGGAACTTGAGCGCCGACGAGGTGGCGGCCCGGCGCATCGAGATCTTCGAACCGTATCACGCGCGCATCCGCGCGCTGCTCGATGCCCGCGCGGCGGCGGGACGTCCGACGATCCTGATCGCTCAGCACAGCATGACCGACGTGTTCAAGGGCAGCCGGCGGCACATGCACGCCGCCGTGCTGTACAACCGCGACCGCCGTTTCGCCGGCGCCGTGCTCGATCTGCTGCGCGCCGAGCCCGGACTCATCGTCGGCGACAACGAGCCGTACTTCGTCAGCGACGACACGGACTACAGCGTCCCGCGCCACGGCGAGGCGCGCGGCCTGCTGCACGTCGAGATCGAGATCCGCCAGGATCTCATCGCCGAGGACCGCGGACAGGAGGAATGGGCGCAGCGCCTGCGCCGGGTGCTCGAGGGCGCCGAACGGCAATTGCGGGGGAGCGCGTGATGCAGCCATTGAGCCGGGAGGTACCCATCGACCCCGCCCGGGCGGCGCTCCTCATCGTCGACGTGCAGAAATACAACTGCACCTGGGACGGCGCCGAATACGCCGGCATCGGCGCGGCCGAGAAGGAGGCGCGCTACGGCTACTTCTTCCGCGCCTTCAAGGACGGCGCCCTGCCGAACCTGGTCCGGCTGCAGCAGGCCTGCCGGCGCGCGCGCATCGAGGTGCTCTACACCGTCGTCGAGAGCCTCACCGCGGACGGCCGCGACCGGTCGCTCGATTACAAGATCACCGGATTCCACGTGCCGAAGGGCTCCCCGGACGCGCACATGGTCGACGAACTGGCGCCCACCGGCGATGAAATGGTGTTTCCCAAGACCTCCTCGTCGGTGTTCATCTCGACCAACCTCGACTACGTGCTGCGCAATCTCGGCACACGGTCCTTGATCGTCGCGGGCGTTCTCACCGATCAATGCATCGACTCGGCGGTGCGCGATGCCTGCGACCTGGGGTACCTCGTGACCGTGCCCACCGACGCCTGCGCAACCCAGTCCGCGGAGCGGCACGACTGGTCGCTGCGCAACAATCGCGGCTATTGCCGGCAGATCACCACCGAGGCGCTGCTTCAGGAAATCGCCCGCCTGACCGGCATCCGTTGAACCGGCCGCCCGATCGGCAAGGCGCCTCCCGGGCGATGGGAAACCTGGTCAAGCGGCTGAGCCTGCCCGAAGCCGTCGGCATGTCGGTGTCGATCATCTGCCCCACGGTGACGGCGGCGTTCAACGTGACCCTGGTCGTGCAAGCCGCGGGCGCCGCCGCGCCGCTCGCGTTCGCCATCGGCACGGTCGCCATGGTCCTGGTCGCCCTGTCGTTCATCGCCTTCACGCACCGCGTCGCCCACGCGGGATCCGCCTACGCGTACATCTCGCACACCTTCGGCAGCCGCGCGGGTTTCGTCGCCGGCTGGAGCCTGCTGCTCACGTATCTCGGCTTCGCCACGGCGCAGGCGGCGCTGGTCGGCAGTTTCACCGCGGCCGCGCTCAAGGGGTTTTCCATCGACATCGGAGCCGGGTGGCTCGCGGTCGGCGGCACGTCGATCGCCGTGGCCTGGTGGCTGGCGTTTCGCGACATGCGCCTCGCGGGCCGGCTGATGCTGGGCATGGAGGCGGCCGCCATGGCCGGCATCCTGGTGCTGTGCGTGAGCATCCTGCTGCAGGTGCATCCGAGCGCCGCCCAGACCGCCGCGAGCTTCCGCCCCTCCTCCGCCTATGGCGGCTGGCCGGCGCTGGGCTTCGCGATGGTTTTTTGCGTTCTTTCATTCGGCGGCTTCGAGGGGGCCGCCACGCTGGGGGAGGAGACCCGCAATCCCCGGCGCAACATTCCCATCGCGCTGCTGTTCACGGTGATGGTGTCCGGCGCCTTCTTCACGTTCGTTGCCTACTGCGAGGTGATCGGCTTCGGGTCGGACGGACTCAAGGCCCTGGGAAAGGCCGATGCGCCGCTCAACGATCTGGCGCTGCGCTATGCCTCGCCGCGGCTCGCCATCGCGCTGGATCTCGCGGCCGCTGCCAGCTGCTTCTCCGGGTTGCTCGGGCCGCTCGCCGCCGCCGGGCGCGTGCTGTTCGCGCTGGGCCGCGGCGGTCTAGCGCCGGCGCTGGGCGCGGTGCATCCCGTGCACGGGACGCCTGCGCCCGCGCTCACCTGGTCGACGGCGCTGATCCTGCTGCCGTTCCTGCTGTGGGCGCCGTTCACCGGCGCCGGCAACTACTACAGCTACTCGAGCACCATCGGAGTCCTCGCGCTGATCTTCGTCTACATCAGCGTCGGGGTGGCCGAAATGGTCGAGTCGTCGCGTGAACGTAAACGGGTCTGGGCCGTCGTGTGCTCGCTGGGACCGATGCTCCTGCTGTGGGTCTTGTACCGCAACATCTATCCGGTGCCCGATTTCCCCAATAACCTGTGGCCTTACGTCGCGCTGCTTTGGGTGGCGTGCTCCTGGGGCTTGCTGAAATTGCGCCCCCGGCTGGCGAGCGCGCCGCTGCCCGACTATTCATGAATTGAGGAGTTTCGCATGCTGAAGTGTGTCATCGGCCGCCGCGCCGCGGCGGGCACGTATCTCGCCTCGATCCTGGCGGCGTGCCTGCCGGTGCCGGCGGCGCGCGCCGCGGGCGTGGATGCGGCGCCGCAGCCGGCCGCACTGACGATCGAGCAGATCATGGCGGACCCGGATTGGATCGGGCCGCCGGTCCGTGAGGCCTACTGGTCCGTGGACGAGCGGGCGGCCTACTATTCGCTGAAGCGGACGGGTTCGCCCATCGTCGACCTGCACCGCATCGAAATCGCGACCGGCCGCGATCAAGTCGTGGGCGCGGACGCGATGGCGCAGGCGGACGGCCCGCCGGTCTACGATCGCGAAGGCCGGCGCGCCGCGTTCCTGCGTAACGGCGATGTGTTTCTGCGCGACGTGCGCACCGGCCGTTTGACCCAGGTCACCCGGACCCCGCAGCAGGAATCCGCCCCGCAATTCGCACCCGACGGCCGCTTGAGCTTCCGCGTCGAGAACGATTGGTATGTGTACGACCCGCGCAGCGCCGTCACGGCCCCGGCCGCGATCATAAAGCTCGAGAAAGATCCCGGCGCGGCGCCCAAACCCGACGATTTGCGGGACATGCAGCTGCGGGTCTTCTCGACGCTGAAGAAGGCGCACGACGACAAGGAAGCGCTGCGGCTGCATGACCTCGATCTGCAGAAGAACGATGCGACGCGCTCCGCCGTTCCGTTCTACCTCGGCGACGACGTGGCGGTCCTGAACACGTCGCTGTCGCCGGACGCGAAATGGCTGGCCGTGGTGACCGTTCCGAAGTCCGCCGCCGTGGGATTCGAGGGCCAGCTCACGCGCTACGTGACGGAGTCGGGTCACGAGGAGTTCGACAAGGAGCACGTGCGCGCAGGGCGCAATCCGCCGGCACGACAGTCGCTGCTGCTGCTCAATCTCGAGGATCACACCGTCCATCCCCTGTCCGTCGATGCCCTGCCCGGCATCCACGACGATCCGCTGAAGGCGATCCGCGAGGAGAACGCCCCGCTCCTGGAAGCCGGCGCGGCGCGTAATGCGGGACCGGCCGCCACCGGTTCGACCTCCGGCGCAGGCTCGACGTCCGTCGCGGGCGATGCCGCCGACGAGGGTGAGAAGACGCCCCCCAACGAATCCCGGGACGGGCAGCACCCGGGTGAGGGTCCGGCCAAGCCGCGGGGCGTGATGTTCAAGCCGGCCGATCCGGACGGCGGCGCCGGCGGCGTCACCTGGAGCCGCGACGGAGGGCAGCTGGCGGTTCAGGTGCGCTCCATCGACAACAAGGATCGCTGGCTGGCCACGGTCGATTTCGGCCGCTATGCGCTCGTTCCGCAGCATCGCCTCACGGACGCGGCGTGGATCGCCTGGACCTTCAACGGGTTCGGGTGGCTCAACGATGACAAAACGCTCTGGTACGAGTCCGAGGAATCAGGGTTCTCCCATTTATATATCAAGGCGCCGGGCACCCAGCCGCGCTCGCTCACCGAAGGACGCTTCGAAATCTCGAATTCCACCCTGTCGCGGGACGGGCGGTGGTTCTATGTGCTGGCCAATGCGCAGGCGCCCTATGCCTACGACGTGTACCGGGTGGCGAGCACCGGCGGGGCGCTCGCGCGGGTGACCCGGCTCGAGGGAGTGGAGGGCTTCAGTCTTTCGCGCGACGCCGGGCGATTGCTGGTGACGCACTCCTCGAGCTACGTCCCGTCGCAAATCGCGGTGGTTCGGGCGGACGGCGCGGAAAGATCTCACGAACTCACGGATACACGGACGCCGGCCTATAAATCGCTGTCTTGGATCGCACCGCAAATCGTCCAGGTCCCCTCGTCGCATACGGGCGGCGTCATCTACGCCAAGGTGTATGGGGCCGCTGCGGCCGAGGGCGGGCCGCGGCCGGCCGTGGTGTTCATCCACGGTGCCGGCTATACCCAGGACGTGCATCTGCGATTCCCGTACTACTTCCGCGAGCAGATGTACAACAACCTGCTCGTGCAGCGGGGCTACGCGGTGATCGACTTGGATTACCGCGCCTCCCAGGGGTATGGTCGGGATTGGCGGACCGCGATCTACCGTCAGATGGGCCATCCGGAACTCGAGGACCTGCTCGACGGGAAGCAATGGCTGGTCGATCATGCCTCGGTGGATCCCCATCGGGTCGGCCTGTACGGCGGTTCGTACGGCGGCTTCATGACTCTGATGGCGCTGTTCCGCGCCCCCGGAGAGTTTGCCGCGGGCGCGGCGCTGCGCCCCGTGACCGACTGGATGCAGTACTACGATGACTATGCCTCCGATATCCTGAACGATCCCCAGGTCGATCCCATTGCCTACCGGCGCTCCTCGCCCATCGAATTCGCGGCCGGCCTCCAGGATGCCTTGTTGATCTGCCACGGCGTGATCGATGATAATGTGCTGTTCGAGGACTCGATGCGGCTCTACGAGCGGCTCATCGAACTGCACAAGGATCGTTTCACCCTGGCGCCCTTTCCGCTCGACCCGCATGGGTTCACGAATGCGGATTCCTGGCTGGACGAGTACAAGCGCATCGACCGGCTGTTCCGGGAGAACCTCGGGCGATGAGCAAACGGAGCGGTGTCGCGGCCTCCCCTGCCCCCGAGAGGCTGGGCGTTGGCTTCATCGGCAGCGGTTTCAACGCGCGCTTTCACCTGCAGGCCTTCGCGGGAGTGCGCGACGCGGATGTCCGCGGCGTGTGGAGCCCGGACCCGGAGCATGCGGCATCCGCGGCGGCGCTCGCGCGCCGTCTGGACGTCGGCGACGCGAAGGCGCATGCCTCGATCCGGGACATGGTGGCGGACCCTTCGATCGACGCGCTCTGGCTCACCGGCCCGAATCATCGGCGGATCGAGAACCTCGAAGAGATCGTGCAGGCCGTCGAGAGCGGGGCGGGCACCCTGCGCGGCGTAGCCTGCGAAAAGCCGCTCGCCCGCACGGTCGCGGAAGCGGTGCGCATGAAAGCGCTCGTCGAACGGGCCGGCCTCGCGCACGCTTACCTGGAGAACCAGGTGTTCGCACCGCAGATCGAAACCGGCCGCGCGCGCTTGTGGGCCCGCGGCGCGGCTCACAGCGGCAGGCCCTACTTGGCGCGCGCCTCCGAGGAACACGGCGGACCGCATGCGCCGTGGTTCTGGCGGGGGGACCTACAGGGCGGCGGCGTGCTCAACGACATGATGTGTCATTCGGTGCTGCTGGTGCGGCATTTGCTCACGCGGCCGGGAGCGCCGCTCGCCTCGGTGCGGCCGTTGCGCATCACGGGACACATCGCCAGCCTCAAGTGGACGCGCCCGGCCTATGCCGCCCGGCTCGCCGAAACGTTCGGCGGCGGCGTGGATTACGCTCGGCGGCCGGCGGAGGATTTCGCGAGCGTGACCATCGAGTTCGGGACGGAGGAAGGCGAGACGCTCATCGGCGAGGCCTCCACGTCATGGAGCTTCGTGGGCGCCGGGCTGCGCCTGTCCGCCGAACTCCTGGGTCCGGAATATTCGATGTCGTGGAACACCCTCGACAGCGGCCTCAAGCTATTTTTCTCCCGCGATGCGGGCGGCGGCGCCGGCGAGGATCTGGTCGAGAAGCAGAATGCGGAGATCGGGCTGATGCCGGTAGTGGCGTCGGAGGCGGCGGCGTACGGCTACGAGAACGAAGATCGCCATTTCGTGCGGGCTTTCCTCGGCAAGGAAGCGCCGCGGCTCACCTTCGACGACGGCGTCGACGTGGTGCGGCTGCTCATGGCGGCGTATCAGAGCGCCGAGCAGGGCCGGACGCTCGATTTTCCGCCGCCCGGGATCGAGGACTTCGTTCCGGCGGTGGCGCGCGGAACGTGGCAGCCGCGCTGAGCGATCGAGGCCGTCGCGGCCTTGCCTGCGCGGCGGCCGGGAGAGGGCCCGGTCTGCGCCGGGCATCAGATCCCGCCATGTCTCGCATTGCGCGGCACGACGGCCGTCAACTGGATGCCGCCCCACTTGGAGCGCTGCAGGTCGATGAGGCCGCCCAGCACGCGTGTCCGGTGATGCATGATCTGCATGCCCATGCCGCCCGGTGCCGCGATGGCGTCGAATCCCATGCCGTCATCGGCGACCACGAGGGACGTCTGATCCAGGTCTTCGCAGACCGAGATCGAAATTCGGCGTGCACGGCCGTGCTTGACCGCATTCGTGACCGCCTCCTGCGCAATGCGATAGAGCTGTTCCGCGACTCGGCCGGTGGACCGGGTGTTCAGGCACCGGTAGCGCGTCGTGACCCGCACGTGGAGGGTGCGGCGCGTGGTGTGGGCGAGCGTCCGGATGGCGGACTTCAGGTCTCCGTGCCCCAGCGCAATGGGCAACATGCCATGCGCGATGTCGCGTACGGAGGCGACCGCCGCCCCCGCCATTTGGCTCAGACGCCGCAGCTCGGGCCGCAGCGACGGACCCTCGCTTTTGGCGCGCCTCGCCAGGGCGTTCAACAACAGGGAGAACCCCGTCAGCTCCTGTCCCACCCCGTCGTGCAAATCGGCGCCGAGGCGGGTGCGCTCCTGGTCGGCAATGCGCGCCAGATATTCGCTGAGGCGCCGCCTCTCCGTGATGTCCTGCAGGACGCCGATCAGCGACACCAGCCTGCCGTCGCGATAGCGGGGGCGGCACACCTCGCGAATCCACAGCGACTGGCCGCGGGCGGTGATCGCTTCGAGTTCCAGGTCATAGGGGACGCCGCGCGTGAGCGTGGCCTCGAAGGCTTCGCGGACGATCTTTTCACTGGCCTTGGAGTAGTAGCCGAAGGTCTGCTCGATCGACATCGTCGTGGTCGTCTCGGCGACTTCCAGCAGCCGGCACAAGCCCAGCGTCCATCGCAGGATGCCCGTCTCCACGTCCAGTTCCCAGGATCCCGTGCGGCCGACCTCCTGCGCTTCGTTCAGCAGCCGGGTCTCCCGCTCGAGGTCCGCCTTCAGGCCGGGCTCGGGGGCCGCCTCCCTGAGCACCCAGATCTGCGCGTGCGGCACGACGCCCGCGCATCGACGTAGGCTGACGCCGAGGCGCGATTCGTCGGGTCGGATCACGCAGTGCGAGGGCTGATCCCCCCGGGTCAGCGGGTGTTCGCCGATGAAGTCGCCGGCATTGCGGCCGAAGACCTCGTCGAGCGTCCGACCGAGCAGCTGCAACGCCGACCCGTTGGCTCCGACGATGCCCACCCGGCGATCGACGACGAGCATCGCGTCGAAGGCGCACCCCAGCAGCTGGTCGACCCGCGGCAGGGTCGTGTCACACGAAGCCAAGGGGGTGTGTCAAAACTTATAGTTGACCTGCGTGCCGAAGGTGCGCGGCTGGTTGGTGGTGTAACGCACCAGGCTCGCGATGTTGTACTGGAAGCTCGTGTTGTTGGCCGTCATCTCGGCGACCTTGTTGGTCAGGTTGTCGACGAACAGCGCAACCGCCCACTTGTCGCCGGACAATCCCATGCGCGCGGCGGCGATGGTGTAGGAGGGCAGCGGGATCCCGAAATCGTAGGCCTCGTCGAAGGACGACCCGGTGTAGGTCGCGGACAGGCGCCCGGTGAGCTGATAGTTCTGCATCACCGGAGCGGAGTACATCAATGCGAAGCTCGCCTCATCCTTCGGCACGTTGAGAATGGGCGCGGTGCAGCCGGACGTGGTGGTGCAGAACTGGCCGCCGCTGGGGGTCGGCGCGGCGCTCGTCAGGAAGGTCAGGAACAGCGCATCGGGATGCGTCACGCGGGCATCGGTATACGAGCCGGACAGCGAGACCTGCCAATTGTCGGACAGCTTGGCCTTGATTTCGATCTCCGGCCCGAACGAACGGCCGTTGCCGGCATTCGCCTCGTACTCATAACCGCAGGCGAGCAGCAGCGTCTGCTGAACGCCGGTCCACTTGATGTAGTAGAAGTCGCTGTTCACCGTGAGCCAGTTGTCGAACAGGCGCGCCTTCTCGCCCACCTCGTAATCCCAGACGCTGTCCGGGCCGAACGAGGGTCCGGCTCCGGCCGTACAGAACAGCGGCGGAGTGTTCGGCGGCGGCACGATGATGTTCGCGCCGCCGGGACGGAAGCCCTTGGAGGCTGAAATATAGGTCGTGAGGTCGGAGGTCGGGCTGTAGGACAGGTCGATGCGCGGATTGAAGCCGCTGTCCGACGCCGCCGTGCGATTCGACGGGGCCGGCGTGGCCGTAACCGTGTCCCAGCCCCATTCCTGCTGCAGCTGGGAGCTCTGATAGCGATACCAGCGCAGACCCGCCTCGAGCTTCCATTGGTCCGTGATCTTGAACGAGCCGTCGGCGAACAGGGCGGTCTGCTCGATCTTGTAGCGATTGTCGGTCTCGAACAGCACGCCGGTGGGACTGCCGGGCTGGGCGTAGACCGCATTCTGGCCGAATTCGTCCCAGATCGAATAGAGTTTGCTGTAGAAGGCGCCGCCCACCCAGTGCAGGCGGTCGTCGCCGCGGGAAGTGAGCCGGATTTCCTCGCTGAACTGGTTCGACGGGTCGGTCTCGGAGAAGGGCGTATTGACGTAGGGGAACACGCCGTTCGCGATGGATGCCGACTCGGAGGCATCCTGGGTCTGGCTCTCCAGGCGATCCCAGTACGAGGTGGCGCTGGTCAGGTCGGCGAAGCCCAGATTCGCCACCGCGGTGAGGCTGTAGACGTGCACCGTGTCCTTCACGGGTTCCGGAATGTTGAACGCCTCGTAGTGCGCGAGGTAGGCGGCGCCCGGCGGCGAATCGAAATTGTCGTAGCCGCCCAGGACCAGGCGCTGGTAGAGCGCGCTCGCGGTGACCGAGAAGTCGCTGTTGGGTTGGAACAGCACGCTCGCACGGGCACCGTACAGGTTTTCGGTGTTGACGTTGTGGACGACGTCCTGGATCGGCGCGGCGAGGACGTTGCCCCGGGTGCTGCCGGAATCTTGCGGGAAGGGCGAAATCACCACCCGGTCGATCCAGCCGCTGCGATAGGTGTCGGTGCCGACCACCCGGAGGGCGAGCGTGTCGCCGAATGGAACGTTGAGCATGAAATTGCCGCTGCCGTTGCCGCTGCCCCCTTCGGTGTCGGACAGAGTTCCCTGGAAGGAGCCTTCGTAGGTGTCGAGCTTGGGCTGGTTGGTGACGATCTTCACCGTGCCGCCCATGGATCCCGAGCCATAGAGGGTGCCCTGCGGACCGCGCAGCACCTCGACGCGGCTGACGTCGTAGAGGTTCGGATCGATCACGACCTTGCCGGATTGCGACAGCGCCGGCGGGGAGAGCGGCACTTCGTCGAGGTAGAAGCCCACGGTGGGGGCCGCGCCGCCGTTGGAGGCGAGACCGCGCGCCTCGAACTCCGTGAGACCCGGCCCCGCGGAGCGCATGGAGAGCCCGGGCACGTCGCGGGCCACGTCCGCGACCGTCGTGATGCCCGCGGCGGTCAGCTGGTCCCCGCTGAGGGCCGACATGCTGATGGGCGTGTTCTGGATGGTCGAGTTGTATTTCTCGGCCGTCACGGTGATTTCGGCGAGGCCGGTGTCGTCCGAAGTCGCGGTGGCGGCCAGGGCGTCCCCGCCGCCCATCGAGAGCGCAAGTCCCGCGCACGCCAGGGCGCCCGCCGCCCGCGCGCGCGGCGCGATTCGAGAGTGCGCGGCATACCGGGCCCCGGGCAGGAGGTTCAACTTCATGTGCGCATCCCCATCGTTATGTGACGAATTCAAGGCGACACCGAGCCTACCTGAGAGCTCAGGCTACTGGCAAACACCTCCTGCGCGCGGCGCGCGCCGTCAGCCCATCGGCGGCTTGTAGACCGCGGCGACCTTCTTGGAGATGGCGATGGCTTTGCCGACGTCGGCGAAGGTATACAGCGGAATGGTCTTGTATGTTTCGAAGGTGCCCGCGCCGATGGCGGGCATGAGCCCGCCGATGTATTCGGCGTGACCCGGCGCCTCGATGATCATCGCCAGCCCGTACTCCTGCCCGAACATGCCGTAGAACCCGTGCAGCTTGCCTCCGGCCGCCTCGACCGCCTGTCTTGCGGCGGCCTCGCGGTCGCTGCCCTTGTCCATGATTCCCTTGAGCGCCGCCGTGGAGTATTTCGCCATGAGCATGTACATCGCCATGATCGGCTCCTTGTTGTTTCATGAGTGTTTGTCCCGCATCAGTTATTCATGCGAATGGAGCGGGCTGGGCGCCCGTGCGCCGGGCCGCATCGCAGCATCAGCGGCGAATCCTTCGTCCGGAGCCGGCCGCGTCGAATTGGCTGTCGGCCACCAGACAGAGGATTTCGAACATGATGCTGGCGCCGACCAGGGCGGTATTGCCGGTTTGATCGTAGGGCGGGGCCACCTCGACCACATCGCCCCCGATGAGATCGAGGCCGCGCAAGCCCTTGAGGAAGCGCTGCGCTTCGACGGTCGAGATGCCGCCGATTTCCGGCGTTCCGGTTCCGGGGGCGTAGACGGGATCGAGACCGTCGACGTCGAAGGAGATGTAGGTCGGTCCGTCGCCCACCACCCGGCGGGCCTCCTCGATGATTGCCTCGACGCCGCGTTTCGCGAACTCTTCCATGAACACCACGCGCATGCCGTGGCTTTCCGAGTATTCGATACCGTCCATCTGGTTCTGGCCGCCGCGAATTCCGATCTGAATGGTCCGTCGCGGGTCGAGCAGTCCGTCCTCGACCGCGAGGCGAAAGGGCGCCGCGTGGGTGAACTTCGAGCCGAACACTTCGCCCCAGGTGTCGGTGTGGGCATCGATGTGGATCATTCCCACGGGACGGCTGGCCGCGAGCCCCTTGAAGATGGGGTAGGTGATGAAGTGATCGCCGCCCGCACTCACCGGCAGCACGCCGGCGTCGTGCACGGCCTGGTAAAACCGGGCGATATCGTCGACCTGCGACTTCAAGTCGTAGCGGCTCGAGAAGCGCACGTCGCCGAGATCGGCGATCCGGCACCGATCGTAGGGATTCATGCGCAGCCCCAGG
This sequence comes from uncultured Gammaproteobacteria bacterium, assembly GCA_963707765.1. Lineage (GTDB taxonomy): Bacteria > Pseudomonadota > Gammaproteobacteria > Steroidobacterales > Steroidobacteraceae > Bog-1198. The sequence goes on from CAVPQZ010000004.1 coordinate 2,187,952, forward strand.
TTGAACGCCCGCATCAGGCTCGAGGAGTTGCGTATCTCGCGCGGGCCGTGACGCGCGCCGGGCCGGTTGGTCACGCCGAGATCGGTGGGCACGCCGATGAGGCCGATATCGACCTCATCGAGGCGCGCCGCCAGCGGCGCGCGCATGAAGGTCGCGATCTCGGCATATCGCGGCTCCCGCATCGGCTCGTAATCGGCGCCGTCGACGACGCCGCATTTCTTGTAGCTCATGGTTTCACCCCGGGTGGATGCTGGGTTCCGGCCGGCGCCGCATCGGGTACCGCCGACCACAGGCTGACGGCGACGAATATAACAAGGCTCGAGCCGAAGCCGGCGTAGATCGGCGCATCGGAGTCGATCCCACGGGCGACCAGCAGGGCGACCACCGTGAACGCGCTGACCGCGATGGAGGCGATCGCGGCCAAGCCCGTTCCCCGCCGCCACAGCATCGCACCGATCACGGGCACGAACAGCGCGCCCACCAGTAGGTCATAGGCCACGGTGACGGCGGCGATCACATCGGTCGTGCGCGACGCCACCAGGGTCATGAGCACGCCGAAGGCGAACGTCACGACGCGGCTCTGGGTCACCGAGCCCGTGGAACCAGCGCCCCACAGGCGCAGGTACACATCCTCGAGCAGCACGCTCGAGGAGGCGAGCAGGCACGCGCTCGCGGTCGACATCATGGCGGCGAGCGATGCCGCCAGCACGAGCCCCCGAAGCCCGGCCGGCAGCGTCGCGTTGACGATGTTGGCAAACGCCGAATCGGGGTCGGCGAGCGGCGGCAGGAACGCGTGTCCGGCGGTGCCGATCAGCGCGCCCGCCATCGCATAGAGGAGGCAGTACACGCCGACGGCGATGCCGCCGTTGCGCGCCACCTTGATGCTGCGTGCCGTGAACACCCGCTGCCAGACATCCTGGCCGATGATGATCCCGAAGAAATACAGCAGGAAAAAAGCGAAGATCTTGGCCCCGCCGATGTGGGTCAGCGAGAGGAAACCGGCGGGCAGACTGCGCTGCATGGCTGCAAAGCCGCCGGCGTGCAGGATGGCGGCGGGCAGGAGGATGAAAAAGATCCCGACGGTCTTGATGACGAATTGCACGATGTCGGTCACGGTGAGCGACCACATCCCGCCGAACACCGAGTAGGCGACCATGACGGTGCTGCTGAGGACGATGGCCTTGGTGCGCGGGATTCCGACGATTACTTCCATCACCGCGCCCACCGCGATGGTGGCGGTCACGGCGACCATGAAGTCGTACGCAACCATCACCAGGCCGCCGGCGACCCGGGCGGACGCGCTGTAGCGGCGCTCCAGCAATTCAGGCACGGTGTACAGGTTCAAGCCGAGAATCCGCGGCACCAGGAACACGCTCAGCACCAGGATGCCCAGGCCGAACATGAACACGAACCACATGCCCGAAATGCCGTACAGGTAGCCGAGCTTCACTCCGCCCACCGTCGAGGCGCCGCCCAGCACGATCGCGGCCAACGTGCCGGCATAGAGCCACTTGCCCACCGAGCGGCCCGCCACCAGGAACTCATCCTGGCTGGTGACCTTGGTCTTTGCCCACACGCCTGCCGCGAGGATTCCCACCATGTAGGCCATCATCACGACGAGGTCGAGCGTCACCATCGATGCATGCTTCCGTTTGGCTTCGACGGTCGAATATACCGGACATCCGCGCGCGAGTTCATGATCGCGTTATGCAATCGTAAGAAATCCGCAATGGTCATGTGACCGGACCTCGGTATCGTGCCCCGTCACTGCAGCGAGCGTGTGTCCGGTATCGCACCGAGACGGCGCCCGCTCGCGGAGGGTGGCTGTGCACAGCCATACCGTCGAGGGGATTATTTACATGAAGATTGGGATTCCAATGGGCAAAGCACGAGTCCTCGGCACACTGTCGCTGGGTGTGGCGGTCGGATCGCTGGTGAGCATCGCCGCGCACGCCCAGGTGACGCCGGGAGATCTCCTGGTGAGTTCCTCCACCTACACCGATCCGGGCTTTGCGGTCGGCGCGGCGCTCCCCATTTCAACGGGCGCCACCGCGGTCGCATCCAGCGCCTTCTGTGGCAATGCGAACTGCTCGGTCAACGTCTGGAACAACGATGCGGCCGATGCCAACTTCGGCATCACGTCGGCTCTTTATCTCAACAGCATCAACACCACCACCGGCGCCATTGATAGCACGGTGAACGTGACGGCGCTCGCCGCTGCGCAGGGCATCAACCTCGTCACCAGCTTCTCGTCGAAGTCCGAAGGCGCGCTGAATCTCACGCCGGATGGCTCCGGTGTCACCTTCATGGGCTACAACACCACGGTGGGTCAGTTGGACGTGTCCAACGCGAATACGCCGGGAGTCATCGAGCCGGGCAACACCGACACCGGCGCCGCTACCTATCGCGGCGTGGGGCAGTTCGGGTTGTCGAACAGTTCTCTGCAGTACACCACCACCAATGCCTACAACGGCAACAATGGCCGGGCCGCGATCCTCGGCGCCAACGGCGACTACTACATGGTGGGCAATGGCGGCAACGGCAACGGCAGCGCCGCAACCACGGCCGGCACCGGCGTGCAGCTATTGACGCCCGGAGTGAACGCCACCCCGTCGACCCCCGGCACGACCCAGGTAGCGTCCTACAACATCACGCAAAATGGGTATGCCGCCGACAAGACCGCCAAGGACAACAATTTCCGCGGCGAGACCGTCTACAACGGCGTGCTGTACGTGACCAAGGGCAGCGGCTCGAACGGCATCGATACGGTGTATCAGGTCGGGCCTGCCGGGATGACCGCGAGCACCACCAACCCGACCGCAACCGCGTCCGGTGCGATGACGATTCTGCCCGGATTTTCCACGGTCCTCGCCAAGTCCACGCCGACGGCCGCCGACCCCGTCAACCACCCCTTCGGCCTGTTTTTCGCCAATTCGACCACCCTGTACGTTGCGGACGAGGGCAGCGGCGCCGCCAGCGATATCTCGGGTTCGTTGACCGGAGAGAACGGCTCGACCAGTTTTGAACAGGGCGGCCTGCAAAAGTGGAGTCTGGTGAGCGGCGTGTGGCAGCTCGATTACACGCTGCGAGGCTCGCTGATCGGCTCGACCTACAGCGTCAACGGCACGGGCAGCCTCGCCGGCAGTTCGCTGGCAACGAGCGTCGATGGGCTCCGGAATCTCACGGGCCAGGTCAATGCCAATGGGACGGTCACTCTTTATGCCGTGACATCCACGATCGGCAGCAATCTCGGGGATGCTGGAGCCGACCCGAACCAGGTTGTGGAGATCACCGATAATTTGGCGGCCACGACAGCCGGTGCGGTGTCGGGCGAAGACTACACGGTGCTTGATACCGCGGCGCTCGGGCAGGTGTATCGCGGCGTGGCCCTGGCGCCCGTGCCTCTGCCGGCAGCGGCCTGGCTGCTGCTCTCCGGCCTGGGAGGGCTGGGCGTCGCCGCGCGCCGGCGCGCGGCCGCCTGATCGGGCGCAGGCGCCACTCGGTTTGATCGGAATTGCCACGCATTTTCATGAAATTTCGACAGGGGAACAGCAGAATGACGACTCTCAAACTCGCCGCCCGCATCGGCCTCATGCTCGCGGCCTGCACTGCGGGCGCAGCCGCCCAGGCCGACACCATTGCGGACTGGAACTTCGGGACGCTGGCGACCACGGCTCCGGACAACACGCCGGCGGCGACCGGCGGCACCCAGGCCGCGAACAGCGCCACGACGGGTACGTCCGTGGGCATGGCGAACACCTATGCCGAGGTGTCTCCCTACCAGAGCGGATCACCATACACCTTTGACGACATCACCAACGACACCAACAGCACGATCGGGAACAAGAACGTCTGGCGCATCCGCGGCAGCAGCACCCAGGCCACGCAGAGCGGCGCCAACGGCTGGAGCATCAATGCGCCGCAGTACGCCCAAGGCGTGCAATTCGCGACCACGACGGCGGGGTATGACAACGTCATTTTGTCGTTCAACTGGGCGTCGACCGCTCAGGGCATCGCCAACATGCAGGTGCAGTACAACACCAACGTGAACAACGCGGCCGGTTGGACCAACGTCGGATCGCTCCTCACCGCCACGGTCGGCAACAGCTCCACCGGCGGCTCGTATCAGACCGACACCATCAACTTCGATGCCCTGGGAATTACCGCGGCCGACAACGACCCCACCTTGGGCATACGTTTGGTGGCGGCCTACAATCCCACCCTGGGCAATTACGCGTCGGCCTCCTCGGTGATTGCCGGGGCTCCGGCGGCGTACAACAACAGCTCCGGCAACTGGCGCTTCGCCGATGTACAGTTCGATGGAACGCTCGCCCCGGTGCCGCTGCCCGCGGCGGCCTGGTTCCTGCTGTCCGGCCTCGGCGGCTTGGGCGTGCTGGCGCGCAGGCCCAAAGCCGCCTAAGGCAATCGGCAGTCGATGAGGAAACGCCGGCCGGGTGCCGGCATTTCCTTTCAGGGCCGCCGCGCCGCCTTGGAGGGTTCCTCCGGCTGCAATCGATGGTATTTCTTCAGGAGCGCACGCAGCTGATCGTGCGGAAGCGCGATCAAGGGCCGGCCGTCCAGCAAGGTCATCGTGTCGGCCGCGACCATGGCGTTGATGATGGCCTCCTCGGTGGCCTGCACCGCCGCCGCGAACAGCGGGTCGATGTAGTCGTTCGGCACGAACTCGGCGTTGCGCACGCTGAACGGAGCGGCGTAGCCGGCGTCCTTTTCGGCTCCGCTGTTGGCCGTCGAGAAGGCCACGAAGATGTCGCCGTCGCCGTCGCTCACGGTGGTGCCGGTGCGCGCCAGGCCGATGGCGGCGCGGCGTGCCATGCGCCGCAGCTGGGTCGGCAGGAGCGGTGCGTCGGTGGCGACCGCGATGATGATCGACCCCATGGCGGCGTCCCGGGTGGGCGAGTTCACGTTCGCCCACACGTTGATGCGCTCGATTTCCCGCCCCACCGGAACGCCCGCGACGCGCAGTTCGTCGTGCCCGCCGCAGTTGCATTGGACCAGCACGCCGACGGTGTATCCGCCGTACTGCGCCGGCAGCACCCGCGACGCGGTGCCCGTGCCTCCCTTGAACTGGTAACAGACCATGCCGGTACCTCCGCCGACGTCGCCCTCCGGGACCTTGCCCGATGCGGCGGAGTCGAGAGCCGCGAACACGTGTTCGGGATGCACGTGAAATCCGTTGAGATCGTTGAGCGCGCCGTCCCAGGTCTCCGCGACCACCGGCAGGGCCCAGGGATAGTTGCCGTCCTTGAGCTGATCGTGGGCGCGCAGCCAGTCGATGACTGCGTCTCGGACCACGCCCACACTGTGCGTGTTGGTGATCATGATGGGACCCGCCAGGAGCCCGCTTTCCTCCAGCCACGTCGTGCCGGTCATCTCGCCGTTGCCGTTCATGCGAAACCATCCCGCAAAGACCGGGTCGGCATAAGATGTAATGCCACGCGGTAAAATGGCCGTCACGCCGGTGCGGATCGGCCCGACGCCCTCCTTGAGCGGCGGTGCGCCTTCGATCAGGGTGGTGAATCCAACCGTCACGCCGGGCACGTCCGTGATCGCGTTCAGGACTCCGGGCACGCCGTCGAAGGGCACGCCCAGATCGCGCGCGCGGGGCTTGTCGGCGGCGGCGCCTGTGTGCGGGAGTAAGGCGGCGAGGATCAATGCGAGACCGGGAATGCGGTGTTTCATGGCCGTAGTGCTCCGGGAGGGCCGTGCCGGCGCATCACGGCCAGCAGTTCATGGTGATCGATCGCCTGCAGCACGAGGCCCGGCGGCTTCACCGTGGGCACCGTCTCCGCGGCGAGCAGGGAGTTGATGATCGCCTCCTCGATGGCCTGAACGGCCGGCTGGTACACGGCGTCGCAATGCGCGTCGTTCAGCCACTGTGCCTCGAAGGCGTAGGGCTGCGGCTCGCCGATGGAGGGAAGATGGATCGGATTCGCGACCGAGAAGGCGAGCACCAGGTCGCCGGAGTAGTGCCCGCCGCTGGTCCCCGTGCGTCCGAGCCCGAGCGCGCCGCGCTTCGCCAGGCGTTGCAGCTGCAGCGGCGATAGCGGGGCGTCGGTGCCGATCAGCACGATGATCGACCCGCTCTCCGGCAAATCCCGATCCGAGAAGATCAGGTTCTCGCGCAGATGAACCCCGACGGGCGTGCCCAGGATGGCGAGCTCGTGGCGGACCCCGAAGTTCGATTGCACCAGGACGCCCAGGGTGTGGGCATGACCCTCGATCTCGAAGCGGCGCGAACTCGTGCCCGTGCCGCCTTTGAACTCGTAGGTCTGCATGCCGGTTCCGCCGCCGACGTTGCCCTCGGCCACCGGCCCTCCGCGCGCGGCGTCGAGGGCTGACAACGCGTGCTGCTCGGTGACGTGCCGCCCGCAGATGTCGTTGGTGGTGCCGTCGTAGGTCTCGGCGACGATGGGCATGGCCCAGCCGTGCGCGCGGCGAAAGGCATCCGTGTAGGTGTCGATCATCCAGCCCACCGCGGCGTGATGCACGATGCCGACCGAATGGGTGTTCGTGAGGCAGATCGGCCCTTGAAAATAACCGGCATCCCGCACCCAGTGGATGCCGGTCATTTCGCCGTTGCCGTTCAGGTCGAACTGCCCGGCCCACACGGGCAGCGGCACCGGATGGCGGCCGCGCGGCAGAACCGCGGTCACGCCGGTGCAGATCTGCGGCCCGCTGCCGCCGCCCCCGGAGCGCAGCGTCGTGAAACCGACTTCCACCCCGGGGACGTCGGTGATGGCGTTGAACGGGCCGGGCGTGCCGGGAAGGCGCAGACCCAGATCTCGTGCGCGCGATTTGGTCGTTGACATCGAATCCTCGATAGCAAGAAATGAATCCGATCGGTCACCGGCCGTCAGCGCGGACCTTGCGGCAGGCCGCCGCGAGCGCGAAGGCGCCGAAGCTCGCCAGGACCGCCGCCGAGCTCAACCAGTACACGACCTGGTAGTCGCTTCCCTTCATCAGGTACGCGGCGACCGCAGGCCCGGCCGCCGCGCCGCCTCCGTGAAACGCCGGGGCGATGGCGATGCCGCGCCCCGTGTCGTCCACGGCGTTGACCGCCGCATACTGGAAGGAGAGCGACAGGTTCCAGGCGAAATTATAGATGCCGGCGGACAGCAGGTACGCGGCGGACCGCGACGCGTACGGGAGCATCAGCATGGCTGCGACGATGAGCAGCGCGCTGATCCCGATCGGCCGTGCTCTCCCGTGGCGTTCTCCCAACCAGGAGGCCAGCAGCGCGCCGGCGATGCCGACCGCGACGCCCACGGCCAGATCGTTCGCGATGGTCCGCTCGCTCAGGCCCGCCGCGGTGCCGATCGGACCGACATAGGTCCAATAGCAATTCACGTTGAAGAAGAACAGGAAGCAGCCGGCCAGGGCGAACGCCACCGGCAGCGTCAGCAGCCGGCGCGTCGCACCAGTAGCGTCGGGCACGCGGCCGTGCGGCGGAAGCGCGGCGACCAGCGCGAGACCCGTGATCGCGAGAGCGGCGAACAGGCCCAGGACCGCGTCGAGGCCGCGGAAGCGCAGGAGCGAGGGGCCCGCCAGGAGTCCCGCCACCTGGAAGGCGACCTGGGCCGCCACCGAGAACCCGAAGCTGCGGTCCGGGCGGCTGCCGTCGGCGAGCACGGTGAGGGCCAGCGAGTACAGCGACCCGCCAAAGAAACCGCCGAGACATTGCGCGGTCAGGAAGGGCCATGGGTTTTTGAACGCCATGGACACGGCCGCGCTCGCGAGCACGCCGGTCAACGCGACCGATGCGGCGAGGCGCCACGACACGCGGCGCACCCAGAAGCCGGCGACCACGGCGCTTACCGTGACGCCCACGCTCACCAGGGAGGAGAGCACGCCCACCTGCTGGTCCGAGTAATGCAGGCTCTGCATCGCGCCGTCGACCAGCAGCGGCAGCACCAGGAAGCTCGCCATGGCGATGACGCTGAGCGCCACTGCGGCCGCGATGGTGCCCGCCCGGTCCAGGCGCTGCTCGAGGGGTGGGCTAATGCAGGCTCTCCATGGGGTCAATAATGATACGTCGCCGTCACGCCGACGGTCCGCGGCCGCACGGTGTAGTCGAAATAGAGCGGCGAGCTCACGAGATCGTGCGAGCGGTACAACAGCGGGTGGCTGTTGGTCAGGTTGTTGCCGAACAGCGAAATGTCGAAGCCGTTGAAGCGCAGGCCGGCGCGCGCCGCGAGCGAGCGCGTCGTGGGCTGCAGCGGGATGTTCGGGTCGTAGATGACATTGGCGGCATCTTGCACCTGGGTCGGGCTCCTCTGCGCCGTGGATTCCTGGTAGTCCAGGCGCAGGTAGGGCTTGCGCTGGCCCAATTCGGTGAACACGTACTCGGCCGACGCGGCGATGGTCCACGGCGGGGCGGGCAGATGGTCGCCCGCGGTGATGACGTTGCCCACCGCTCCGGGAATCGTCTCGGTGTAGGCGGCGTCCGAGTAGCCCAGGGTGAGTCCGGCCGTGAGGTCGTCGGTGAGACGCGCGTGCATGTCGATGTCCCCGCCCTTGCTGACCGCTTTGCCGAGATTGGCCGTGAATTCGAAGCCGCAGGCCGGCAGGTAGAAGTTCTGCTGGATGTTATCCCAGTCGATCCAATAGATGCTCGCGTCGATCTGCAGGCGCTTCTCCCACAGGGTGTTCTTGGTGCCCAGCTCGTAGCTCCAGACGTGGTCCGAGGCGTAGCGCGGCGGAGAGCCGTTGGGATACCCGAGGGCGGTCAATTCCGCGCCGCAAATGGCCGGCAGCTGGGTGTTGATGCCGCCGATGCGGTAGCCCTTGGATGCGGTGGCGTAGAACAGGTTGTCGCGGTCCGGCTGATAGCTCAGGCCCACGCGCGGCGTCACGGGGGTTTCGCTGGACGAGGAGCTGGAGTTGACCGGCGGCCCCAAGGCCGCCGGATATTCGTAGAATGCCCTGCCCTGGAAGTCCACCCGGGCGACGCGCAGCCCCGCCGTGAGCTTGAGGCCGGACACCACCTCGTAGTCCGCCTGGCCGAAGAGGGCATACTGGATGTCCGTCGCCTGGAACGGCGACTGGCGGTACGAAAACCCGCCGGGCAGGAGCGGTCCGACCAAGTCCAGGCCCGTCTGTGCGATCACGTTGTTGCGCAGATTCGGGTCGTAGTCGATCTGCGTGGTGTTCTCGCGCTGGTGGCCGTAGAAAAGCCCGGTGACCCAGTTGAGCTTCGAGTCCGCCGCGGTCGGCTGCAGCCGCACTTCCTGGACGAAGTTGTTCTGGACGTCGGTGAAGTTGGCGGGGGCGACGCTGCCCGCGGGCGCGTAGGGATTGCCCGTGTAAATGATGTTGTCGAAGCTCGTGTAGTCGGTCCGCGCATGCTGGTCGCGCGACAGGTAGGCCGTGTTGGTCACCAGCCGCACCGAACCCAAGTTCCAGTCGACCTTGACCGCGGGCAGGATGAACGGATCGCTGCTCGTGTTGTTCAGCCGGTTGCCGTTGCGGAAGATCCCCTCGGAGAAATTCGACAACGTGCTCCAGGAGTCCGACGTGTCGTTGAGGTAGAGCTCCTGGAAGTAGACCGACGGCGTGATGGTGAGCGAGGCGTTGGGTGCGTACGCCACGGCCCCGCGCAGGACGTAGGTCTCCTGCCAGTTGGAATTCGGCTCGACGATGGCGCCGGTGTCCGTCGCCCGGTCGACCCAGCCGCCGTCCCGGCGATAGGAGGCGCTCAGCCGGAATCCGAGCGTGCCGTCGGAGATCGGCCCGCCGACCGCGGCGCCGAGTTCGTAGCTCGGCGCGCCGCCGTCGGTGTCCGCGACTTCGGAGCGTGCATAGGCCGTGTAGTCGTGGAGGCCGGGATCCGGCGTGATGAAGCGCACGGTCCCGCCCTCGGAACCTGCCCCGAACAGGGTTCCCTGGGGGCCGCGCAGCACCTCGACGCGATCGAGATCGAAGAGGGCCGGAAACGGGTTCACACTGCTGAAGTTCAGGTGCCGGCCCTGGATCGGCGTATCGTCGATGTAGACGCCGGTGGTCTGGGGTCCCGCACTAGACTGAATGCCCCGGATGGCGATCTCGGATTCCTCGCCGTTGTAGTTGTTGAGCGAGCCGCCGGTGCGCTGGAAGTTGACGCCCGGGGTCAGGCGCGCCACGTCGTCGATATTCCGCAGCCCCTGGGAATCCATGGTTTCCTGGCTGAAGGCCGCGATGCTGACCGGCACGTCTTCCAGCCGCTCCTGGCGCCGTTCGGCCGTGACGATGATTTCTTCGAGCGCCCCGGGGGCGGCCCCGGAGTTTTGCGCCATGCCAGGGGAGCCGCAAGACATCAGCACCGTCGCGCCGAGGAGGCGCAGGCCGGCAATACCCATTGATCGGTTCATGGTCATCCCTTTATTCCGCCATTGTTGAACACCGGGTAAATCAATATATTGCGATGGCGATGCGCCGTATTGACGCGCGACACCGGAAATTCGGCATCCAATGTCAATGCAACCCGTTCTCAAGGGCTTGAAGCCCACGATCCATGCGAGCCTCGTTGCGCCGTGCGCCCGTTACCTGGTCCGTCGCGGCGGCGATCCCGGGCCGCTGTATGCCCGGTTCCGCTGGGAGAGCGAGGACATCGACGCCGGACGCACGCGGGTCCCCCTGGGCGATTTCTTCGCCTTCCTGGATGCCGCCGCCGCGTCGGTGGGCGATGCGCACTTCGGGCTGCACGTGTGGGAGGAGTTCGATTTCTGCGATCTGGGGCTCCTCGGCTTCGCGCTGCTGTCCTCCGACAACGTGGGCTCGGCGCTGCGCACCCTGATGCGCTACGGGGGGATATTTCAGGACTGCGACGCCGGCGAACTCATCGTCGACGGGGCGCATGCGCACGTGCTGTACCGGGTCAGCCCCTGCGCCCTGCCGCTGTCGCGCCATGATTGCGACATGTCGACCGCATTCAACGTGTTCTTGCTGCGCAAGGTCTTGGGGTGGGACTGGTGCCCGCAGGCCGTGCACCTGCAACCGGCGGAGCCGCCGGCCGCGCTGCTCGGCGAGTACCAGCGGGTCTTCGGCTCGCGGCCTCTGTTCGGCAGCGCCACCAACCAGGTCATTTTCGACCGCGCGGTGCTCGATCAGCCGATCCACTCCTGCGACAAGCGCCTCTACCTCATCATCGAGCAGAATCTGCGGCTCTTGCAGGAACAGTCCCGGCTGGAAGGGAGCCTCGCCCAGCGCATCGAGTCGGCCCTCGTGCCGAGGCTCGCGAGCGGCCCGCCCTCGCTCGCCGAGACCGCGGCCGCGATGCAACTGACGCCGCGCGCGCTGCAGCGGCAGCTCGCGGCCCACCGCCTGCGCTTCAGCGAACTCGTTGACCGGGCGCGGTTTGGACTGGCCACGCGGCTGCTGGCAACCACCGGCTATTCGCTCGCCGAGATCACCTATCTGGTGGGATTTTCGGAGGAAAGCGCGTTCATCCGGGCATTTCGCCGCATGATGGGCTGCACGCCCCTCGACTATCGCCGCTCGATCCACGCGCTCCCCGGCGGCGGCACGGCGGACCGCACGCTTCGCGCGACGGCCTAGCGCTCCGGCATCGGCGCGGGCCGTTCTCTGAGCGCGCGGGCCGCTCTCTGGCGTCCCTAGTCCCCGCGCCGGCGCACGTCAATCATGCCGAAGAGGGGTGGCCCCGCGGTGGTGCGCTGGCATGATGTATCTCGGGGTCTGGCTCAATGGGGGGGGCATCCGTTGGACGGCGGCAGCACATTCATCGAATTGCGCGATCGGCTGCTGCACGGGGATGTTCCCCTGGACCGCGCCCGCGAGGCGTTTCACTGGTCGGCGCCGACCTTCAACTGGGCGACGCAATACTTCGACCGGATCGCGGCCGGCAACGAGCGGCCGGCGCTGCGCGTGGTGGACGATGCGGGCGGCGATCAATCGGTGAGCTTCGCCGGTCTCGCCCGGCGCTCCAATCAAGTCGCCAATTTTCTCGCGCAGCAGGGCCTGGGACCCGGCGACCGCGTGCTCGTCATGCTGGGGAACGTGGTGCCGCTGTGGGAGACCGTACTCGCCGCCATGAAGCTGCGCGCGGTGATCATTCCGGCGACCACGCTGCTGCAGCGCGCAGATCTCGAGGATCGCCTCGAGCGCGGGCGTGTCCGTGCGATCGTCGCCGAGGCGGCGCTCACCGAGCGCTTCGCCGGCCTCGCGGCGGCGCCGATTCGAATTGCGGTGGGCGCGCGCGGCGCCGCCGGGCGGGGCGCCGGCGCCCCCGGCGCGAGCGGTGCCGCCCCGGGCTGGATCGACTATGCGGGGAGCAGCGCCGCGAACCCCGAGTTCGCCGCCGGCGGGCCCACGCGGGCGGATGAAATGCTGCTGCTCTATTTCACGTCCGGGACCACGGCCAAGCCCAAGCTGGTGGTGCACACGCATTCGACCTACCCCGTCGGCCATCTGTCGACGGCTTACTGGATCGGGCTGCGCCAGGGCGATGTGCACCTGAACCTGAGCTCTCCCGGCTGGGCCAAGCATGCGTGGTCCTGCGTGTTCGCGCCTTGGAACGCCGAGGCCACCGTGCTCGCCTATCATTTCGAGCGCTTCAGCGCCGCGGCGTTGCTCGATCAGCTGGTTCGCTGCCGGGTGACCACGTTTTGCGCGCCGCCGACCGTGTGGCGCATGCTCATCCAGGAGGATCTGCGCCGCTGGCCCGTGGTGCTGCGCGAAGTCGTGGGCGCGGGCGAGCCGCTCAATCCGGAGGTCATCGATCAGGTGCGCGCCGCCTGGGGCCTCACCGTGCGCGACGGTTTCGGCCAGACCGAGACCACGGCCCAGATCGGCAATCCCCCGCACCAGCGGCTGAAGCCGGGTTCGATGGGGCGGCCGCTGCCGGGCTACACGGTGGCGCTGGTCGCCGCCGACGGCACGGTGGGCGACGAGGGCGAAGTCTGCCTGGATCTGGAGCGCCGCCCGGTGGGGCTCATGCAGGAATACCTCGATGATCCGGCGATGACCGCGCGGGTCATGCGCGACGGCTTTTACCACACCGGCGACGTCGCGAGCCGGGACGAGGACGGCTACCTCACCTACGTGGGCCGCATGGACGACGTGTTCAAATCCTCGGATTACCGCATCAGCCCTTTCGAACTGGAGAGCGTCTTGATCGAACATGCCGCGGTGGCCGAAGCGGCCGTGGTGCCGAGCCCCGATCCGCTGCGATTGTCGGTGCCCAAGGCCTACGTGGTGCTCGCGGCCGGCGCGGTCGCGGACGCCGCCACGGCGCGCTCCATCCTGGAGCACGTGCGCGACCGCGTCTCGCCGTTCAAGCGCATCCGGCGCCTGGAGTTCGCGGATCTGCCCAAGACCATCTCGGGCAAGATTCGCCGCGTCGAGTTGCGCACCTGCGAACAATCGCGCGCCGGCACACTGGATCGGCGCCTCAACGAGTATTGGGAGGAGGACCTGATCGAGGTGAAGCAGCCGTGAGAGGGACCCAGGTGCGCACGTTCCACTCCGCAGCGGAGGTGCCGGAAGCCGCCGGGGCGATCGCCGCGGCCAGCGCCAACAGCGTGCTCACCTTCGTGTTCGCGGCGGGCGGCCACGATCTGGCGGCGCTGGGCCGGGAGCTCGAGGCGCGCGGCGTCACACGGGTCATCGGGGCGTCGACGGGTCGCATCATCAGCGCGCAGGGATTCGAAGCCCGCGGCGTCGCCGGCTTCCACCTGCCCGCCGGCCGCTTTGCCGCCGCGGACACCGCGCTCGAGGACGTGGCCGGCATGGCCCTGCCGCAGCTGCGCTCGCGCGTGCGGGAACTCATGGCGGATCTCGGGCGCTCGGCGGGAAAACCGCTCACGCACCGTTTCGCGCTGCTGCTGGTGGATGCGGAATCGCGCTGCGAGGAGCGGCTCGCCGCGGTGCTCGGCATGGAGCTGAACGGCGTGCCGCTGATCGGCGGCACCGTGGGCGATCTGTACTTCAATCCGCTGGGCCATCCCGCCGGCAGCACGCGGCTGTTGTACCGCGGCGTTGCGAAGCGCGGTGCGGCCATTCTGTGCCTGATCGCATCGGCCACGCCGGTCATCGCCTACTGCCATAATCATTACATTCACAGCGACAAGAAGTTCGTCATCACCGACGCCGATCCGGCGCGGCGCCTGGTGCGCGAAATCGACGGCAGGCCGGCTCTCGAGGTGTACGCCCAGGCCTGCGGCTTTCGCAAGCCGCGGGAAAGCCGCGATTTCGCGCCCTTCCCCCTGATGATCCGCATCGGGGGCCACTATTACACGCGCGGCATGCAGCGCATACACCCGGACGGCGCGCTGGAATTCGCCTGCGCGCTGGAGCCCGGCCTGGTCGTGGCGCTGGGCAAACCCGGCGACATGATCGCCCGGCTCGATGAGCTGCTCCAAGGCATGCGGGCTCAAATCGGGCAGCCCGAGCTCGTCATCGGCGTGGATTGCGCGGCGCGCACGGCCTACATGGAGCGCGAGGGCCTGACCGCCGGGATCGAGGCGCTCCTCAAGCCGCACGCGGTCACCGGTTTCGCCTCGCTCGGCGAGCAGTTCAACACCATGCATGCCAACAACTCCTTCACATGCCTGGGCGTGGCGGCGCTCCCATGACCCGGGCGGGCGGGCGCCGGGTGCGGCCCAAGCCGAAGGCGGCGCGCCCGAGGGTGAAGCCGAAGACGGCCGAGGCACGGCTCAAGAGCCTGAGCGCGGAGAATCGCGCGCTGCAGAAGACCGTGAGCGCGTTGATGGATCGCGTCGAGAAGGCGGTCGACAGCCAGGGTGGCGCGTTCTCCTGGTTCCAGGCGGCCGCGAGTCTCGAGGAGACCATCCGGCAGCGCACCGAACAGTACGAGCAGCTGAACCTGCGCCTGAAGGGGGAACTCGAATCGCGGCGCGAGATCGAACTCGCGCTGAAGCATGCCAAGGAGGCTGCCGACCTCGCGAACCAGACCAAGACGCGATTCCTGGCGGCCGCGAGCCACGACCTGCGCCAGCCCTTGAGTTCGGCGCTGCTGTTCCTGGAGTCGATCGGCGAGTCGGCGCTGTCGGGTCTCGATCTCGACTATCTCAACAAGGCGCGGGTTGCGCTCGCCTCGCTCAGCAATCTGCTCGACACCTTGCTGGACGTCGCACGGCTCGACTCCGGCGGCATCGAGCCGCAGTTTGCGGATTTCCCGGTGAGCGCGGTGTTGGACCGCATCGTCCCCGAGTTCGAGGGCGTGGCGCGCGCGGCCGGCCTCGCGCTGCGCTTCGTCCGCTCCGGCGCCTGGGTGCGCACCGACATGCACCTGCTCGAAACGGTGCTGCGCAATCTCATCAGCAACGCGATCCGCTACACGCCGCGGGGCCGGCTGCTGGTGGGTTGCCGGCGCCGTCGCGAGGGGCTCCTGATCTCGATCCACGACACCGGCATCGGCATCGAGGCGGCGCACCTGGAAGCGATCTTCTCCGCCTATTATCAGGTGCCCGCCGGAGGCCGCGCGCGCACCGCCGGCATCGGTCTGGGCCTGTCCATCGTGCAGCGCATCTCGACCTTGCTGGACCTCGGGCGCGAGGTTCGCTCCATCCCCGGACGCGGCTCGATGTTCGCTGTGCTCGTGCCCTACAGTCCCTCGCGCCGGCGCCAGGAGGCGAACCGTCCGGCGGCCGGGCCGGCGCGCTCGTCCAGCCTTGCGATCGCCGTCATCGACGATGATCCGCTCGTGCGCTTGGGGCTCGCGGCCACGCTCGTGAAATGGGGCCATCGGCCGATCGCCGCGGCCTCCGCCACCGAAGCGGTGGTGCAGTTCATCGGCGCCGACCTGTCGCCGGATTTCATCATCAGCGACTACCACCTTACCGGGTCGGTCAAGGGCGATGCGGCGATCGAGGAGGTGCGCCGCGAGTTCGACCGCGCGCCGCCCGCCGCGATCATGACCAGCGACCCCGATCCGCGGCTGCACGCGGCCGTTCGCGAACGGGGATTGACGCTGCTCGCCAAGCCGTTGAGCCTGCCGGAGCTGCGCGCGCTGCTGGAGCGGATCGCGGGCCGTTAGGCGGCAATGCGCTAAAGCGCCGGACTGGCACCGTGCAGATAGCGGTCCATCCAATCGACCCAGCGCCGGCCAACCCGACACGCCGATGCGTGGCTCATCGCTGCAGGAACTTGCGTTCCTGGGAGCAGGCAGGCGAAGGCGCAGCGCCCTCGGAGGCGAGGCCGTTTCATGTTTTCCCCTTTGTTGCCCCTAAGTAATTTATAGCAAAATCGCCCGCTGGGCGGTCCTCTGGTGCAGGCAGAGCCGCGCCTTGCAGTCAGAGCCTGTTGTCGCTAGGGTGAGCCCATGCAGCTGGTCCGGTATCGCCCCGCTCCGCCGCTCGATCGCTTTATCGAGGGCTTCTGGTGGTCGCGCCGGGAAGCGGCCCAAGATCACGGCGAGCACATGCTGCCGTCGGGCCGCGCGCACCTGGTATTTGCATTGCACGAGGCACCGATCCTGTGCCGGCCCACCGCCGCCGGCATCGGCATGACCTGGTCGGGCAGCATCGTGCATGGTCCGCAGTCAGGCTTCTACGTAGCGGGGCCGAAGACCCAGGGCGCCGCGGTCGGCGTGTCGTTCCGCGCGGGCGCCGCCGGCGCGGTGCTGGGCGCGTCGATGGAGGAACTGGCGGATCGTCACGTGGCGCTCGACGCGCTCTGGGGTGCGCGGGGCGTGGATCTGCGTCACCGGCTGCTGTCGGCGGCCGAACCCGGGGACCTCTTTCGGATCCTCGAGGAAACCTTGAGCGCCCGCATTCACCGGCCCCTGCTCCTGCACCCTGTCGTGGCGCAGGTACTGGCGTCGCACGCCGCCGCACCGCCGGCGCGGGTGGCGGACGTGCAGCGGGCCACGGGCTATAGCTCCAGGCATTTCATCGCGCTGTTTCGCGCCGCGGTCGGCCTCAATCCGAAGCACTACTTCCGGATACGGCGCTTCAACGTCGCAGCTCGCCGCTTGGCGGCAGAGGGAGCGCAGGACCTCTGCGATCTTGCCGCGGCCTCCGGGTACGCCGATCAGGCGCACCTGACTCGAGAATTCCGGGAGTTCGCGGGCATCACGCCCACCCAATACCGGCCCGGCGGTCACGATCGCCCCCTGCATCACCGCGCCGCGGCCGGCGTGGCCGCAGGTCAATAATCTTCAAGACGCCGGGGCGGAAGTGAACGCACCATGGCCCGTCACAAAAATCGGAGACTGCCATGATCGATGTTCGCGAAGTCTATCCTTACCTGCGAGTTCATGATGCGGCCGAGGCGATCGAGTTCTACGCGCGGGCCTTCGGCGCCAAGGAGTCGTTTCGCTTGACGGAACCGGGCGGCCGCATCGGTCACGCGGAACTCAAGCTCGGTCCGGCCACCGTCATGCTGTCGGACGAACATCCGGAGTTCGACATTCGCGGACCGCGCACGCTCGGTGGAACCACCTTCTCCATGCATCTGCACGTCGAGGACGTCGACTCCGTTTTCGAGCAGGCGGTGCAGGCGGGCGCGACCGTCGTCCGGCCGCTGAAGGACCAATTCTATGGCGAGCGCTCAGGGGTGGTGCGCGATCCCTTCGGTCACGAATGGCTGTTGGGCGGCCATCTCGAGGACGTATCGACCGAGGAGATGCAGCGCCGCTACACCGCGCTGTTCGCCAAATAGCCCCGATAGGCCGCGCAGTTCGCCAAATAGCCCCGATAGGCCGCGCAGTTCGCCGAATGGCGCCGGTAGGCCGCGATGTTCGCCGAATAGCGCTGATCCACCGCGATCTTCGCCGAGCGGCGTCTCGCGCGCAGAAAGCCCGGCGCGCAGCCCTCAGAAATTCTGGTCGAGGAGGCGCCGCGCTTCCAGGCCGGCTTGAACGCGGTTGGTCACGCCGAGCTTGCGAAATATCGCGGTGACATGCGCCTTGACGGTGATCTCGCTGATGTCGAGCGCCCGCGCGATGTGCTTGTTGGAGAGGCCGGTCGACAGCAATTCCAGCACGCGCCTTTGGCGCAGGGTGAGCTCGTTGCGGGCGGGGCCACCCTCGGCGCTGCGGAGCGAGGCGACGACGCCGGTGGGCATGTAGGTTCCGCCCGCCAGGATGACGCGCAGCGCATTGATGAGCACCTGGCCGGGGGCCGACTTCGGGATGAAGGCGCTGGCGCCCCCCATGATGACGTCCTGCATGATCTTGGGATCGCCCACCGCCGAAACCACCACGATGGGCGTGTGCGGAACCGAGCGCCTCAAGGCCGTGAGGCAGGACAGGCCCGTGGCCCCGGGGAGGTTCAGGTCGAGCAGCACGAGGTCGAAGGCGCGGCCGCCGGCGACGGCTGCGAGCACCTGTTCCTGGGAGTTCGCCTCGCTGATGTCGGCGCCGGGGCAAGCCTGCGGCACGACCGCGCGCAGGGCGTCGCAGTACAGCGGATGATCGTCGGCGATCAGCACCCGGGGTGCCGTGGCGGTGTTCATGAGTCTTATCGTGTCGTGCGGCCAAAAAGCAAGAGCCCAATACCAAAGTATTAGACCCCTGCTGCTTATGACTTATACCGCAGAAGGCGGTCTGCCGCGATACTCGCCCCAAAGGCACCTTAGGAGACCGGGGCGCCGCATTCCGAAACCTAGCTTGGGGGAAACCGATGAACACTGCCGCAGCAGCGAGCGCGACCTTGAACGCGCTGGCCAATGACCTGTCCGCGATCAAGCCGGCCAATGCCGCCTTCCTGGCCCAACCCCGCAATCTGTTGATCAACGGCGAGTGGGTGGCGGCGGCCAGCGGCAAAACCTTCGAGGTTCGCGACCCCTCCAGCGACCGGGTCGTCGGCCACTGCGCGCTCGGCGACTCGACCGACATCGATCGCGCCGTGAGCGCCGCCCGCCACGCCTTCGATGAGGGCGAGTGGTCGCGCATGACGCCGGTGGACCGCGAGCGGCTCATGCACCGGTTGGCGGACCTGATCGAACTGCATGCGGACGAACTCGCCGAGCTCGAGTCCATCGACAACGGCAAGTCCATCGTGATGGCGCGCCACGTCGACCTGAAGCATGCGATCGAAGTGTGGCGCTACATGGCGGGATGGCCGAGCAAGATCGAGGGCAAGACGCTGCCGGTGTCGGGCACCTTGATCCCGGGGCAGCAGTACGCGGCCTTCTCGACCCGCGAACCGATCGGGGTGGTGGGCGCCATCATCGCCTGGAACTTCCCGTTCCTGCTCGCGACCTGGAAGTGCGCCCCGGCGCTCGCCGCCGGCTGCACCGTGGTGTTGAAGCCCGCGGAGGAGACGCCCCTCACGGCGCTGCGCTTGGGCGAACTCGCGTTGGAGGCCGGATTTCCCAAGGGCGTGCTGAACGTCGTGACCGGCATGGGCCCGACCGCGGGCGCCGCCCTGTCGGCGCATCCCAGCGTCGACAAGGTCACGTTCACGGGCTCCACCGAGGTGGGGCGGCTGATCGTCCAGGCCTCCGCCGGCAACATGAAGAAGGTCACCGTCGAGCTCGGCGGCAAGTCCCCGGTGATCGTCCTTCCGGACGCCGATCTGGACGCGGCGATCGCGGGGGCTTGCGGCGCCATTTTCTTCAATCACGGGCAGGTATGCAGCGCGGGTTCGCGCTTATACGTCGCGAAGCAGCACTTCGACCGTGTCGTGAGCGGAATGGCGAGCGCAGCCAAAGCCATGAAGCTCGGGCCGGGGCTCGATCCGACCGCGCAGATCGGTCCTTTGGTGTCTTCCGTTCAACGGGACCGTGTGACGCGCTACCTCAAGGACGGCGCGGCCGACGGCGCCACTGCGGCCGCGGGCGGCCATGCGCTGTCCTCGCCGGGCTACTACGTCGAGCCGACGGTGTTCGTGAACGTCAATCCGCAGATGTCGGTGGTGCGTGAAGAGATCTTCGGGCCCGTGGTGGTGGCGCAGCCCTTCGACGACATGGCGGACATCGCGCGTATCGCCAACGACTCCATCTACGGCCTCGCGGCCAGCATCTGGGGCCGCGACGTGGGCAAGATTTTCAGGCTCGCGCCCAAGCTGCGGGCGGGCACCGTCTGGGTGAATTGCCACAACATGCTGGACCCGGCCATGCCCTTCGGCGGCTTCAAACAGTCCGGCTGGGGGCGGGAGCTGGGCGGCGAGGCGGTGTACTCGTATCTGGAAAGCAAGTCCGTGTGCTTGAACATCACCGGTTGACGCGGATTCGGTCGGATGAGGCAGGTTTGAGAAGGGGAACTACTTTGAAATTGACTGACGTGAAGCTGTTGGGCGGGCTGCTGGTGCTGGCATCCGCGGCGGGAGTGGGGCCGGGCGCGGGCATCGCGCGGGCCGACGAGACGCAGGGCGAGTCGGTGAGCCTCGAGGAGGTGGTGGTCACCGCGCAGAAGCGCACCGAGTCCCTGCAAAGCGTGCCGGTGTCGGTCACGGTGCTCACGAGCAGTCAGCTCGGCGAGCTGAAGATGGATTCCCCGTCGGCTCTGGCGACCCAGATTCCCAACCTGCAGGTCGACGGCGTCAACGGCGAGGGCTCGCCGATCTTCTCGCTGCGCGGCGTGTCGATGTTCGACTACAGCCTGAACCAGTCGAGCCCGGTCGCCTCCTACATCGACGAGGTGTACAAGGGGAACGTCGTGCTGTTCGGCGTGGAAATGTACGACCTCGAGCGCGTCGAAGTGCTGCGCGGTCCGCAGGGCACCCTGTACGGCAAGAACAGCACCGGCGGCGCGATCAACTTCATCACCAAGAAGCCGGGCTTCGACACCGAAGCGGACATCAAGGTCGGCACCGGCAACTACGGGCGCGAGGAGGCCGAGGGCGCGTTCCAGACGGGCCTCGTCCCGGACAAGCTCGCCGTGCGCTTCGCCTTCACCTACACCAAGGTCGACGGCTTCATGAAGAACGTGGATCCGGGCTATCCCGACATGGAGGGGGTGCGTCAATGGGGCGTGCGCTTGTCGCTCCTGTACAAGGTCTCGGACGACATCGATGCCACACTGCGCTTCTCCAAGAGCAAGCAGGACCCGGTCGACTACGCGATCATCGCCGGCAGCATCGCCTCGTACGGTGTCGCCGGCACGGGCTACCAGCGCACCTCGAACGGCACCGCGACGGGCGTTCCGCTCACCAACCTGCAGGTGGCGCAGGACTACACGCCGGATCGCGAGCAAAGCAACGATGCGGTGGCGCTCACCATCGACTGGCGGCTGAACCAGCACTTCACGGTCACCTCGATCACTTCGTGGGACGACGGGTTCCTCTTCAACCCGGACAACACGGACGGCTCGCCGCTCAACATCTTCAAGATCCCCTATATCGGCGACACCCGCCAGGTGACCCAGGACCTGCGGCTGACTTCCTCGACCGGCGGCCCGTTCGACTTCATCGCCGGCACCTATTACCAGCACGAGATGATCTTCAACTCGACCGAGAACCAGATCCTCAACCTGGGCGACATCAACCACACCGATTGCGAAGCGTCCTCGTTCACGCCGGGCGTGGGCGAGAGCTACTTCGCCGGCAGCGTGATCAACCCGGGCTGCCGCTACTTCAACTCGTTCGACCAGATCCGCAACAGCTGGGCCGTGTACAACGACGACAGCTACGCGTTGAGCGACCTGTTCAAGCTGCGCGCCGGGCTGCGCTACACGCATGAGGACGCGGAGCAGAAGAACGCGATCGACCAGCTGCGCGGCTCTGACGACGTGCCCATCGCGAATCTCGGTTTCTTCAGCGAGCAGCAGAGTCCCTACGGCCCGTACTACGGCCCGGCGCTGGTGCTGCCCGGCTCGCCGAACTATGCCGCGATCGTCGATGAGGCGCGCAGCCAGTCGCTGCACAACACGGCGCTCACGGGCCACGCCGGCGTCGACTTCACGCCGACCAAGGATTCGCTCATTTATCTCAGCTACAGCCGCGGTTTCCGCGCGGGCGCGTTCAACGCCCAGTTCCTGTTCTCGCCGCAGGACTTCACCACCGTGAAGCCCGAGACCATCGATTCCGTCGAGCTCGGCTTCAAGACGACGTGGCTCGACAACCGGCTGCAGGTCGACGGCGCGGTGTTCCACTACCAGTACAAGAACCAGCAGCTCGTCGATGTGGAGCCCACCGGTTCGCAGCCGCTCATCAACCTGCCGAAGTCGAAGATCGACGGCGGCGAGCTGGAGGTCGTCACGCGACCCATCC
Source organism: uncultured Gammaproteobacteria bacterium (assembly GCA_963707765.1). GTDB lineage: Bacteria > Pseudomonadota > Gammaproteobacteria > Steroidobacterales > Steroidobacteraceae > Bog-1198. The sequence continues at coordinate 2,210,082 of CAVPQZ010000004.1, forward strand.
GCAGCCTCACGCTGCGCGCGGGCTTGGGGCTCCTCGACGCCACCGTCCAGCAGGGCGCGGTCAGCGGCGGCACCATCAACGTCGACGGCCACCAGCTGCCGGAGGCGCCGCATGTGTCGGCCACGCTGTCGGGCGACTGGGACGCGTTCCTGAACGACGCCGGCCGCCTGGTGCTGCACCTGGACAGCAACTATGCTTCCAAGCAGTACTTCGAACTGGTCAACGAAAACCGGATCGCGCAAGATCCCTATGGGCTGCTGAACGCGCGGGTCAGCTGGCACGCGACGGGTGACAAATGGGAAGTGGGCCTGTGGGACAACAACCTGACGAACCGGTTCTACCTGACCAATGCGTACGATTTGCAGTCCTTGGGATTCGACTATCTGCATCGCGGCGTGCCGCGCATGTTCGGCATCGACTTGAGCTACCACTTCTAGCCGGCGCGTCGGCGATGCGCGGAGGGGGGCCGCCATGACGCAACCGAAGGCCGGGGCGTTGAGCTTCGTATCGGGCACGAGCGAGCAGCCGCTGCAGTACCGCACCGTCGCCGGCGTGCTCGCTGCGGCGGCGGCGCACACGCCGGAGGCGCTCGCGCTGGCGGTGGCGCATCAGTCGCTGCGCTTCACCTTCGCGGAATTGGACCGCGAGGTCGAGCGGATCGCCCGTGGCTTGGTCGCGTGCGGCCTGAAGGGCGGCGAGCGCGTCGGCATCTGGGCGCCGAACTGCGCCGAGTGGGTGCTGACGATGTTCGCCGCAGCCCGGGCCGGGCTGGTGCTGGTCAACATCAATCCGGCGTACCGGACCATGGAGCTCGAGTTTGCGCTGCGCTGGGTCGGCTGCCGCGCGGTCATCTTCGCGCCTCGCTTCAAGTCGAGCGACTATGCGGGGATGCTCCAGTCGCTGATTCCCGAGCTCGAGGAGGCCGCCCCCGGGCGCCTCGAGTGCGCCGCTTTCCCCGAACTTCGCCTGCTGGTGCAGCTCGGCGACGCGCCGCCGGTCGCCGGAGCCCTGTCCTTCGCGGATCTTCGGGCTGCGGGACACGATCTGGACGAGTCGGTGATGGAGGCCATCGGCCGGACCTTGGATCCGGACGACGTCTTCAACATTCAGTTCACGAGCGGCACCACGGGCACGCCGAAGGGCGCGGCGCTCACGCATTTCAACATCGTCAACAACGGCTACTTCGTCGGCGAAGGCATGCGCCTCACGGGGGTCGACCGCGTTTGCATCCCGGTGCCCCTGTATCACTGCTTCGGCATGGTGCTCGGGGTGCTGGCGGCCATGACTCACGGCGCGGCCAGCGTCTTTCCCGGCGACGGCTTCGAGCCCTTGAGCGTGCTCGAGACCGTGGCCCGCGAGCGCTGCACCGCGCTGCACGGGGTGCCCACGATGTTCATCGCCGAGCTGGAACATCCGCGCTTTCGCGAATTCGACCTGTCGTCGCTGCGCACCGGCATCATGGCCGGCTCGCCCTGTCCCACCGCGGTCATGCGCCGGGTGGTGGCCGAGATGCACATGCCGGAGGTCACCATCTGCTACGGCATGACGGAGACCAGCCCGGTCAGCTTCCAGACACGGCATGACGACAGCCTCGAGCGGCGTGTCGGTACCGTGGGCCGGGTTCATCCGCACGTGCAGGTGAAGATCGTCGATGCCGACGGGCGCGTCGCGCCGCGCGGCATCCCGGGCGAACTCCTGACCCGAGGCTACAGCGTGATGCGCGGCTATTGGAACGACGTCGATCGCACCTGCGCCGCCATCGACTCGGGCGGCTGGATGCACACCGGCGATCTCGCGGTCATCGACGAGGAGGGCTACTGCAACATCGTCGGACGGGTGAAGGACATGATCATCCGCGGCGGAGAGAACATCTCGCCGCGCGAGGTCGAGGAGTTCCTCTACCGCCATCCGGCGGTGTTCGACGTGGCCGTGGTCGGGGTGCCGGATCACAAATACGGCGAAGCCGTGTGCGCCTGCATCCGCCTGCGTGAAGGGGCCACCGCGACGGAGGAGGAAATCCGCGAGTTCTGCCGGGGTCAAATCGCCCACTACAAGGTGCCGCGCTATGTGCGCTTCGTCGACAGCTTCCCGCTCACCATCAGCGGCAAGGTGCAGAAGTACCTGATCCGCGAACACATGCGGGTGGAGCTGCATTTGAGCGAGGAAGCGCACGCGTGACCCACGACGTGCTGATCCTGGGGGCGGGTCCCGCCGGCAGCGTGACGGCACGGCGGCTGGCGGCCGCGGGCGCGCGCGTGGCGCTGGTCGGCGGAGCGACCCGTCCGGGGGTCGAGGGCCTCTCGGCGCGCAGCCGGGCGCTGCTCGACGAGGAAGGTCTGCCGTCGCGCGGGCCGGACGGCGCGGTCGTGCTGCACGGTCCCGTGCATCGCGGCGGCGAGTGGGCCGGCCGGGCGGTGGCCGGCACCGAGTGGCTGGCCGAGCGAGCGCGGCTGGCCGCGGCGCTGCTGGCCGCTGCGCGGGACGCGGGCGCCGATTGCCGGGACGGGATTGTGCTCCACGCCGCGCGGGATCAAGCCCTGTGGCAGGTGCAATGGTGCGGCGGCGGGCGGGCGGCGGCGCCGATTCTGGTGGATGCGCGCGGCCGTCGCGGCGCAGAACGCCGCGGACCGTTGCTGTTGGCGTACGGCCGGCGCTTTCGGCTGCCGCGGCCGGGCGCGCAGGCGCCCGCGAGCGAGGCAGCCGGTTGGCCGTGCGGCGGCAGCCAAATTCACGCGCTCGACGAGGGCTGGTGCTGGCTTGCCGCCCAAGGCTCGTCGTTGTGGGTGCAGGTCGTGTCGCGGCCGCGTCGGCGGCATCCGGCGGCCTGGATCGCGGCGGCCGCTGCGCAGGTGCCGGGGCTCGCGCGCGCGCTCGAGGGCGCGCTGCCGGACGGCGCCGCCGTGGCGCGGCCGGCGCATGCGCGGCGCGGTCTGGGATGCGCGGATCCGACGGCGTGGCGCGTGGGCGATGCGGCCCTCGCCCTCGACCCGCTGTCCGGTCAGGGCGTGTACGAGGCGCTGCGCGGCGCGCGGCTGGTGGCGACGGCCGTGCAATCGGTGTTGAACGGCGGCGACTCCCTGCTGGCGCAGCGCTTCGTCGCGGAGCGCCAGGAGGAGGCGTGGCTGCGCGGCGTGCGTGCGGCCGCGGGCTTCTATCGCGAGAACGCGCCGCGCGGCGCGTTCTGGCGCGAAGCGGCGGCCGGCTACGAGGCGCTGTTGCCCGCCCTGCAGGGCGCGAATCGCATTGAGCGCCGGCCGGTGCTCGAGGACGGCCGCATCGTCGAGCGCGACGTCATCGTCACGGCGGCGCACCCGCGCGGAGTGTGGCACGTGTCCGGGGTGCCGCTGGTCTCGTTGAAGGGATACCTGGAATCGGCGGATTGCGTTACTGTGGCCGGAGCGGCCGCGGCGCTCGAGCGGCCGGCGGCGTCGGTGGCCGCGGCAATTCATTGGCTACAACAGACGGGTATCGTGGCGCGGCAGCTCCACCCTGGCCTGGTCGGGAGGTTGAATTCGTGACGATCGGTTTCGCGAGGATTTGCACATCGTGGGCGGCCCATGCGGCGGCAGTCGGAGTCTGGGCGGTAGCACTCGTCGCCTCGAGCGTTCCGGCGGCCGCGGCGCCCCAAGGGCAGGAACTGGTGCGCACCTACTGCAGCGGCTGCCACCATGAGTCCGCGGGACGATTCGAGCGCATCAGCGATCTTCGCAAGACGCCCGAAGGCTGGCTGATGACGATCTTCCGCATGCGGCAGGTGCACGGCGTCGTGCTCGAGGAGGGCGTGCGCGATTCGCTCGTGCGTTATCTCGCCGACTCCCAGGGACTCGCGCCGAGCGAAGCGGCCGCCGGCCGCTTCGCGCTGGAGCAGCGGCCCAACGCGCAGGATCTCGACTTGGGGCCCGAGATGAGCGCGATGTGCGGCCGCTGCCATTCCCTGGCGCGCGCCTCGCTGCAGCGGCGCGACGAGCAGGAATGGCGCAAGCTCGCGCACCTGCACCTCGGCCAGTGGCCGTCCATCGAATACCAGGCCTCGGCGCGCGACCGGCAGTGGTTCAAGATCGCCACCGGCGAGCTGCCCGCGAAGCTCGCGGCCCTCTATCCCTTCCAGTCGGCCGCGTGGACCGAGTGGCAGAAACGCAGGCCCGAGGATCTGACGGGCTCCTGGGTGGTGGTCGGCCATGTACCGGGCGGCAAGGACTTCCAAGGCACCGCGCGCATCGAACGCGCCGCCGCCGGGGGCGCCGATTACCATGCGGCCTACCGGCTGACCTCGACCGACGGCCTCGCCTCGGAAGGCGATTCGCAGGCCGTCGTGTACACGGGCTTCGAGTGGCGCGGCAGCGCCCAGGTGGGCGACCGGGCGCTGCGCGAGGTGTATGCGGTGTCCGAGGACGGCAACCGCATCCAGGGGCGATGGTTCGATCCCGACCATGCCGAGGAGGGCGGCGAGTGGGTGGCCGTACGCGACGACGGCGCCGCACGCATCCTCGCGGTGCAGCCGCGCGCCCTTCGCGTCGGAACCGCCGCCGACGTGACCATCGTCGGCATCGGCCTCGGAGCCAAGAGCGCGGCGGTCTCCTTCGGCGACGGCACGGTGGTGTCGATCCTCGAGCGCGACGATCACACGATCCGCGCGCACGTCAAAGTGGTGGCGGACGCGCAGGCGGGGCTTCGGACGGTGACGGTGGGGTCGGTCGCGGCGGGCAGCGGGACGGGGCGCGCCGGCGCCGACACGCTGGCCGTCTACCGCCAGATCGACCAGGTCGAGGTGGTGCCGGGCTACGCCATTGCGCGCATCGGCGGCGGCCGCGTCGCGCCGGTGTCGGCGCAGTTCGAGGCCATGGCCTCCACGCGGCTGCCGGGCGGCGAGATGCTCTCCTTGGGTCCGGTGACGGCCGAGTGGAGTTCGATCCCCTTCGACGCGGAGGCGAAGCGCACCGAGGATGAGAAGTTCGCGGGCCACTTCGACCAGCGGGGCCGCTTCCTGCCGGCCGCCGCGGGCCCGAATCCCGCCCGCGAATTCACGGGCGACAACGTCGGCAACCTGACCGTGGTTGCGCAGGCGCGGGACGGCGATCGCGCCGTCGAGGGGCGCAGTCACCTCATCGTGACCGTGCAGCGCTGGAACACGCCGCCGATCTACTGAGCCGCCATGCAGCCCACTGAACGGCTCGAATGGAATTCCTGGAACGGCCACCTGGTCCGCTCCGGCGAGGAGGCGTACCTGCTGCACGTGCCGACCACCGCGGTGTTCGGCGTCGACGGGCTCGGCCTCGAGGTCATCGGCCACTGCCGGCAGAGCGGCGGGAGGAGCCTCGACGAGCTCGTGGCCGCGCTCGCCGACCGCTATCCGCCCGCCCGGGTGCGCGCGTTCGCCGCGGAGCTGCGTACGCTCGAGATGCTGCAGCCGTCGGGGAGCCTGCGGCCCATCAACCCGAAGAGCGTCGCCGTGAAGGCGTATCCCTTGAGCTCGCTGGTGCTCAACGTCAACACCGGATGCAACCTGTCCTGCACCTACTGCTACAAGGAGGATCTCGCAAGACCTAAGGACGGACGCAAGATGGACTTCGCGACCGCCGCGCGCAGCGTCGACCTGCTGCTCGAGGCGGGCGCCGCGCGTGAGCGCCTCAACATCGTGTTCTTCGGCGGCGAGCCGCTCACCAACGTGGCGCTCATCAAGCAGGTGGTGGCCTATGCCGAGGACGCCGCCGCGCGCAGCTCCAAGGCCATGGATTTCTCCATGACCACGAACGCGACTCTGTTGAGCGAGGCGTTGATCGATTACCTCGACGAACACCGCTTCGGCATCTCGGTGTCCATCGACGGCCCGAAGGTCATCCACGACCGGCATCGGCGCAGCGTCGGCGGCCGCGGCACCTACGACACGGTGTCGCGCAAGGTGCGGCTGCTGCTCGACCGCTATCGTTCGCGCCCCGTGGGCGCGCGCGTGACCTTGGGGGGCGGCAACACGGAAGTGGAGGAGATCCACGCGCACCTGCGCGGCGAGATCGGCTTCCACGAGGTGGGCTATGCGCCGGTCACGGCGGCCGCCGAGGCGGGCCATGCCTTGAGCGAGGCCGAACTCGCCGAGGTTCACCGGGCTTTCGAACGCCTGGGCGAGGATTACCGGCGGGCCGCCTTGCGCGGCGAGAACAACCGCTTCTCCAACATGCACCAGCTGATGACCGATCTGCACGAGGGGCGCCGCAAATCGCTGCCCTGCGGCGCCGGCGTCGGCTTGCTCGCCGTGGACGCGGGCGGGGACCTGAACCTGTGCCACCGCTTCACCGGGTCGGAGCTTCCGACCTTCGGCAACGTTGCCACCGGCATCGACGCCGCGCGTCTCGGCGCCTTCGTCGACAAGGCGATCGACCGCGAGGGCACGCATTGCGAGACCTGCCGCATCCGCAATCTGTGCGCCGGCGGCTGTTATCACGAATCTTATTCGCGCTTCGGCGACGCCCACCACCGCACCTACCACTACTGCAGCCTGCTGCGGCAATGGGTGGATTTCGGGGTGCGCGTCTACGCCGACATCCAGCGCCACAACCCGAGTTTCTTCATCCGTCACCTCGAGCCGAGGAGTGCCCTATCATGAGCGAATTGAAACCCACGAACCGCAAAGCGGATCTCTTGCTGGAGGCGGTCGCGGACGGCCACGTGGCTGAAGTGCTCGCCATGGAGAGCGTCGCCGGCTGCTCGACGACCTTCGATCCCGGCTGGGAGGTCGATCCGTTCGGCGGGGTGGCCTCGTTGTGCCAGCCCATGGAGGCGGATCTCTACGGTTGTTCGGATCCGTGCTGGTGGCCGGCGCAGGTGCCCGACACCATGAGCACCTATCCCAACTGGAATGCGGGCGATCCGTCGGCTGCCAGCGATTGGCGCGATCTTGGCAGCGTGTTTCCGAAGAAGTGAAGAGGAGAGAGAGCATGTCCTTTGCAATGATCGGCCGCGCTTGGGCGGCGTGCGCGGCACTCGCGATGTGCGCGGGAGCCGCCTCGCGCGCCGACGCGGGCGACCTGATCGTGACGGGCGCGAAGCCCGACCACCTGTTCGTCATCGATGCCGCGGCGCGCACGGTGCGTTCGGATCTGCGGATTCCCGGCGCGAACGGCATCGTGGGCGCCGTCATCATCTCTCCGGATCACAAGACGGTGTACGTGCTGGTGGACCGCATGGAGCGCATCGTCGGACTCGACATCGCGAGCGGACGCGAGGTGTTCCGGGCCGTGCTTTCGACGCCCGATGAGCGGGTCAAGAGCTTCTTCTCGATGGTGCTCACGCCGGACGGCAGGGAACTCATCGTGCACGAGCTGCCCACCAAGCTCCTGACGAACGAGTACGTGGCGGAAGATACCCGCTTCGCCGTGTACCGCACCAATGCGGGGCTCGAGGCCAGGCCCGTGCGCACCTTCCCCGCGCCGCGCCGCGTGCACATGCTGCTGATGCGTCCGAGCGGCCGCAGCTTCTATGCGGTCGGCTTCAACCTCGACGAGTTCGACGTGAAGACCGGAAAGCTGCTCGGCACCCGCGGCATCCAGCAATGGAACCTGCCGGGACACGGGCAGCCGGACCTGCTTGCCTTCTGGCCGGTGACCGAGCCCACGGGCGTCTGGACCAGCCCCGTCTATGCCGACCTGAAGAAGGGCGCCGAGACCGTGCCGACGACGGCGCTGATGTCGCTCGACCTGAAGTCCGGCGAGCTCTCTTACGAGGACTTCGAGCCGTTTTCGGCGCTGATCTTCGCCACGGTCCTGAGTCCCGACCGCAAGCACGCCTACGGCGTGTACACCACGCTGACGAGCATCGATGTGCCGGGGCACCGCCTGGAGAAGCGCGTGCCGCTCGATCACACGTTCTATGATGTCAACCTGTCGACGGACGGCAGCGAGATCTATACGGGCGGCACCGAATGCGACGTCGCGATCTACGATGCCGCGACCCTCGTGAAGAAGGCGATGGTGAAGCTGCCGGGCTGCCCCGATCAGTCGATCTCGACGCTGCGTGTATTCCGCGAGAAATAACCTCCGGTTGCCGGCGTTGAGGCGGCTGCTGTGGCCGCATCTGAAACCGCAGCGGGTGGCGCTCGTGATGGCGTTCCTGCTGGGGCTGCTGATCGCCGCTCTGTCGGCGGCGCAGCCGCTGCTCACCCGCATGGTGATCGACCAGGGTCTCATCGGCCGGCAGTTTCCGGTGCTGGCGGGCGCGTGCGGCGCAATGCTTGCGCTCGCCGTGGCCGGGTTCGTGCTCGGCGGCGTGCATCGCGCGATCTACGTGCGCGCCTCCGGCCGGGCGCTGTTCTCGCTGCGCGGCGCCGTGTATGCGCACTTGCTCGCCGTCTCGCCGCGGCGCCTTGCGCGGGTGCCGGTGGGCGACCTGGTCAACCGGCTGGACGGCGACATCGCCGAGGTGCAGCGCTTCGGCACGGACGCGGCCGCCGCGCTGGTCAGCAGCGTGCTCACGCTGGCGGTGGTCGGCGCCGTGATGGTGGACCTCTCCTGGCGCCTGGCCCTGCTGGTGGCCGCCCTGCTGCCGCTGCAACTCCTGGTGCGGCACGTTGCGCGGCCGCGCATCGAGTCGAGCACGCGGGCGGTGCGCGAGTCGGCGAGCCGCGTGAGCGGCTTTCTGGTCGAGACCCTGTCGGGCGCGCGCTCGGTGCAGGCGGCGGCGGCCGAGCAATGGGAGGTGGGACGGCTGGCGGCGCTCGGCGATGCCTACCTGACGAAGGCGCTGCGCCAGCAGCTGGTGGCCTATTCCACCGGCTCGTTCGCCGGTCTGCTGGGACACCTCGCGACCGCGGCCACGTTCGTGACCGGCGGCTGGTATGTGCTCCATGGCAACATGAGCCTGGGCACGCTGGTGGCCTTCGTCGCCTATCTGGGGCGCAGTTCCGGCTCGGCCGCGTCCATCGCCTCGCTGTATACGGGTTATCATCGGGCACGCGTGAGCCTCGCCCGGGTCGATGAGCTCCTTCAGCTGCCCCGCGTGAGCGAATCGCCCGCGGCGGTTTCCCTGCCCGCCGATGCGCGCGGGTGGCTGCGTCTCGAGGCGGTGAGCGTACTGGCCGAGACCGGACGGCCGCTCCTGGAATCGATCAGCATCGATGTGCCCGCGGGCAGCAAGGTGGTGCTGCGCGGGGCCTCCGGAGCCGGCAAATCGACGCTGGCGGATCTGTTGCGGCGGTTCGTGGAGCCCGATGCGGGGCGCATTCTGCTCGACGGGCGTCCCCTCGGGGACTTCAAGCTCGGCGATCTGCGCAGGCGCATCGTGGTGGTCGAGCATTCCCCGGTGCTGTTCCGCGGATCCATTCTCGACAATTTGCGCTACGGCCATCCCGACGTGGACGAGGCGGCCGCCCTGGAGGCCGCGCGCCGTGCGCAGGTGGATGAGTTCGTGGCCGGCCTGCCGAAGGGATATGCGACGGAGGTCGGCGAGGGCGGCTCGGGCCTGTCGACCGGGCAGCGGCAGCGCATCGCCATCGCGCGGGCGGCGCTCGCGCGTCCGCTGATCGTGATCCTGGACGAAGCCACCAGCGGCCTCGATGCCGACGCGGCACGCGCCGTGCATTGCTCGCTGGATGCCGCGTTCGCAGACCGCACGCGCATCATCATCACGCACCGGGCCGGCGACATCGAGCGGTCGACCTTGAGCCTGCGGCTCGAGTCGGGACGCTTGAGTCCGGCGGCGGCGGACGGCTGATGCAGTCCCCGCCGGGCGGCCGGTGGCGAGTCGCGCTCATCGACAGCTGCGGCGTCCGTCCCGGCGCCATCGCCGGCGCCGCGTTCCTCGCCGAGGGTGGAGCGGTGGTGCAGCGGCCGGCCCTGGCCGATCCCACGGGGCACGGCACGCGCATCGCGCAGCTGCTCGAGCGCGCGGCGCCCTCTGGGCCCGAGGCGCCGCATGGCGAGTCGCCCCGCGCGGCCGGGCGCTTCGAACTGCTGCTGGGCCAGGTATTCGTCGATGCCCGGCCGGCGAGCGCAGCCGCCGTGGCGGCGGCCGTCGATTGGGCGGTCGGGCATGCCGCCAGCCTCGTGCATCTCAGCCTCGGCCTCACCGCGGACCGCGACGTGCTGCGCGCGGCCGTCGAGCGCGCGATTCGAGCCGGCTGTGTGATCGTGGCCGCATCACCCGCCCGCGGCCCGAGGGTCTATCCGGGCGCCTATCCGCAGGTGATCCGGGGCACCGGCGATGCGCGCTGCGCGCCCGGCGAACTCTCCTGCCTGCAGCCGGGGCTGTTCGGCGCCTGCCCGCGGTTGGCCGCGGTGGGGGCGGCGGCGTCCGGCGTCTCTGCCGCGGCCGGCGCCAGCATCGGCGCCGCACGGGTCACTCGCGCGATTCTGGAGATGCCGCCGGCCGGGGCGTCTGCCGTCGTGACCTACCTCGCCGCGCGCAGCACGCATCGGGGGCCGGAACGGCGGACGGCTCACCCGTAGGCGACCTCGCATGGGTTACGATACGCATGCTTCGCGACCCATTTCAAGGAAGGCTGAGCGGACGATGCGGACCAAAACGACGGTTCTTTCCCTGTTGTCGGCTTCGGGCTTGTGCGCCTGCGGCGGCGGTGACGGCGGCGGCAGCCCGGGCTCCGGAATGCCGTACACCTTCGTGGAGCCGGTGATGAATCAGACCCGCACGTACAGCGAGGTCGTGATCGACAACTCCAACAACACGATCAATCTGGGCTTCAGCGACACGACGACGGCGGTGAACTCGGGCGGAGCATCGCAGCTCTCGCAGAGCACCACCGGCGACTCCAGCATCGTGAACGGCACGAACTATGCCGTGCTCACGGAGAACCAGAACTTCAACGGCTCGGGCCAGGAAACGAGCTACACCTACCTGGGCGCGGGCGGCAACACCGACACCTGCACCTTCACTCCGCATGGGAGCGGCCCCGATTGGCCGGTTCGGGTCGGCGAGACCTGGCAGACCACTTACGCGTTTGCGTGCGATTCCGGCACGCCGGTCACCTACAGCCAGACGGGCATGGTCGCCGACGTGGAGTCGGTCACCGTGCCGGCGGGCACCTTCACCACGCTCAAGCTGCAGAGCACGCTCACGTGGACCGACTCGAGTGGGACGACCCGCACCCAGACCATCAGCAACTGGCGCGACGTCGCCACGTCGTACTCCGTCAAGGAGGAGGTGGCGATCGCGGTGAGCGGAACGCCGCCGGCGAGCGGCTACGCGGTGAGTCGCACGCTGGTGCTGGAGAGCATTTCCTAGCAGCCCTTCGGCCGCCCGGCCCATCGGCGCCTGCATAGTGTGAGGCGCGTCACATAATCGCATCTGATTCGCGATGGGAGGTTGCATCCCATTGACTCCGGGCCACACTGGCATTTCGAGGAGGCGCGGAGCGCCCAATGCGGGCGTCGAATATTACATAACGTGGGAAATTACGCTGATTTCACTCCAAATCACCGTTGATGCGCCCATGCTGCGGGGCTCTCAATGCGCCGTGAGACTCCAAGCGTGGCAACGCGCGAGCGAAAATGCGGACGGGGTCACACGGCGCGAGAACCGCTTAAGTAAGATACGTTTTTGACATAGCTCGAATTGATCGAGCTTGAAAGCCGCGAAAGGATTCATCGTGATTGCAGATCAAGCCCACCCGTCCCAGGCCGCCACGCGAGTCAGCGTCGCCATGCCCGACGGCAGGTTCAAAGATTTTCAGATGACGCAGGCGCTGCTGACGCGGCAGAGCTTCCTGATCGCGATCATGGGCGCCGTGCAGGCCCTCATGCCGGCCGTCATCGCGGTGTCCTCGTTTTACGTGACCGCTCTCTTCTTCGGCGATCGGTTCGATGCTTCGTCTCCGGCCGTCGTCATCGTGGCGCTGCTGTCCTGGCTATTCTTTCAACCCTCGCGCCGGCGCCGCTCGCCCTTGATCCCGGCGCGCGTCTCGGCGCTGGCCAGCGTGATGTTGCGGTGGCTGTCCGTGCTCGGGGTGCTGCTCTTCATCTATCAGGCGGTGCCCGAGTCCCCGCTGCAGGAATATCCGCGCCACGTGTATTTCGCGTGGTCGATCGCCACCACCGCCGGCCTGATGCTGGCCAGCCTGACGCTGCAGGAGATCAAGCGAAGATTCCTGATCCACGCCTTCGACGGCCGCAGCGCCATCATCGCCGGCTACAGCGCCGGCGGCCTGAAGCTCGCCCGCCAGCTGAAGCGCAATCCGAATATGCGCATCGGCGTGGCCGGGTTCTTCGACGACCGGAGCGAGGTGCTGCTGAACGCCGACCGCGATGCCCGCATCCTCGGAAAGCTGCGCGACGTCGCCGAGTACGTGAAGACTCATCGTACCGACGTGATTTTCGTCGCGCTGCCGAATCGGGACGTGCAATCGGTGGTGACGCTCATGGACGACCTGCGGGACACCACGGCGTCGATTTACTACGTGCCGGATAGCCTGGCATTCGACCGGATCCAGCCCCGCTCGGACCAGATCCAGGGCATTCCGGTAATCGCCATGTGCGAATCGCCCTTCTACGGATTCCGCGGCGTCGGCAAGCGATGGACCGACGTCGTGTTTGCCGCTCTCGCGCTGCTGCTGCTGTCGCCGCTGATGCTGTTGATCGCGGTGTCCGTCAAGCTGTCCTCGCCGGGCCCGATCATCCAGAGACAGCGGCGGTACGGCCTGGATGGCCGCAACATCACGACATACCGGTTCAGGACCCGGGTGTTGGCCGAAGCCGGCGCTCAAGGGGGAGGCGAACCTCCGGTTTCAGGACCCCTCACCAACTTGGGGCGCGGACTGCGCAGCTCCTCGCTCGACGGGCTGCCCCTGCTCATCAACGTGCTGCAAGGCCGGATGAGCCTGGTGGGTCCGCGGCCGCATACCATCGCCCATAGCGAACAGTACCGTAAATACATCAAGGGCTACATGATCCGGTACAAGGTGGCGCCGGGCCTCACCGGCCTCGCGCAGATCAACGGCTGCGCGGGCGAGACGGGCCATCCCATGGACATGCAGGCGCGCGTGAACCTCGATCTCGACTACCTGCGGCACTGGTCGCCGCTGTTGGACGTCAAGATCCTCCTGGTGACGTTGGCGCAGTGCTTCGGCCGCGAATCGCCGCCGCTTCGGAAACTCGATCCCGCACGCATGGTGACCTCGTCGGAATGAGCGGCGGCGCGCTGCTGGCTCCCCCGTTCGAGCTCTCGGCCTACATTTCGCGTGATGTGAAACCGCTCGTGGGATGGCGCCTACAGGGGCACTGCGAAGCGACCTATGGGGGCACGGCCCCTATGGTCTAAAATCCTGAAGCCAAAGTCATTTAGGGTGGGCGGTTTGACTCCCCAGAATACGTTGAATGGCAGTTCGAAGGCCCACCCGTCGCGGGAAGCCCGCATACTGCTCATCGAGGACTCGCCCCCGGTGCAGCTCCGCCTGAAGGATCTGTTGGAGTCCCCGGGCGACCATCGGGTGCTGGCCATCGTCGATTCCGCGGCCGACGCCAGGGCGGCCATCGAGGCGGAGGTCTTCGACGTCTTGATCGTGGATGTGCAGTTGAAGCAGGGCACCGGCATCGATGTGGTCAAGCATGCCCGATCCCGCTACGGCAAAGGCGAAGAGCCGCTGATCATCGTGCTGACGAATTACGGTATGCCGACCGTCGAGGCGCGCTGCCGGGAAGCCGGGGCCGATTACTTCCTGGACAAGATCCGGCAATTCGACCAGGTCAAAGCGCTGATCATGGAGTGGCGCCGAGTGCACGCGGGAAATTAGCGCACACCGTCGTACCGCGGCCCGGCGCTCCACCGATGCTCACCTGCCCCCGCAACGCCTTGACGCGATGCTGCATGCCGGCCAGGCCGTGGGAACCGATCTTGCGTGCGATGTCGAGTCCCACACCATCGTCGCGAACCGTCAGCCGGTAAGTATCCCGATCGCTCGCGAGTTCGAGATAGACCGTCGTCGCCTTGGCATGTCGAACGACGTTGGTCAGCGCTTCCTGCGCCACCCGAAAAATCCCCAATGCCACATCGCTCGGAACGTGATCGACGGATTCGTCCAGCGTCGCGCGGTACCTCAGGCCCGCCTTCTTGCAAGTCTCGTCGTAATACGCGCCGACCGCGGTCACCAGCCCGAAGTGATCCAGCAGACTCGGCCGCAGATCCTCGATGACCCGTCTCTTCAAATCCATCGAGCTTTCCAGAAACCGTCCGATTTCCTTGAGCTTGTTCTTCATCTCCGGCGAAGCGCCGTCGGACCTGGCCTGCAGCCAGGCAAGGTCCATTTTGGCGGCCGTCAATAGGCCGCCGAGCTCGTCATGCAGGTTGCGTGCAAGCGTGGCCTTCTCTTGCTCCTGCATGGATTGCAGGTAGGTGGACAACTCGAACAGTTCGCGCGACCGGTCGTCGACCAACTCCTGAAGCTCCGCCCGATGTTTCTCGGCGTCGATCTGCGCATGCGCCTGGCGCTTCGCCTGATTGACGAGCAATCTCACCACCACCAACAACATCGCCAGCGAAAGTCCGGCCATGATGAGGCCGCTGTAGCGCGATCGGAGCAGGTTCTTGGCTTGCGCATCGCGCGCTTCGTCCACGCGGTCGGCGATACGGGTCAGGATGCCGTCCGCCGCGTCGCGAAAATCCTCCATGAGCCGCAGGCCGTCATTGTGTTTGACCATCGCCACCGCGCGCAGCCGGTCGCCGTCGCTGGCCAGTTCAATCGTGGCGGCGAGCTCGGCCAGTTTCTTGTTTTGCAGGGCCTCCATGCTGGCTACCAGGTGCCTCGTTTCGGGGCTCGCAACGGCCGCGCTGCGGAACGCCGGCAGGATCTTGGCCAGGCGCTCGATGGAATCCCGGTACGGCTGCAGGTATTCGGGGTTGTTGGTCAATAGGTATCCTCGCTGGCCGGTCTCGGCGTCGACCACGGCGTTGCGAAACTCCAAAACCTTGCTTTGAAAGCTCAATAGCGACGCGATGCTGTCTCCCGCCTCGAGCACCGCCCGGACGGCCGTCTCGTTGGCCCAGAAGATGCCGCCGAGGAGGATTCCGATCACGGTAATCGGCAGCCAAATGGTACGGGGCAGCACGGATAGGGCGCCAAGCGGGCTCGTGACGGACATGCGGCGAGACCTCGACTGCAACTTTGGCTATCGGCGCAGCATACCATCGTCGCTCGCCCGATCCTTCGGGGCACCGGCCATTGCTGCCTGTCGGATGGCACTGACAGCGCTGACCGGGCGGGCCCCAGAGTGTGCCGGGCCGGATGCCGCCGGGCGCCCGACATCGCGCGTAGGGTGCCGCCGGGGCCGCGATCCTTGTCGGATTCAGGCCGACGACCGAAGGCGGTGGCTGCGAATGGTGGGCCCGAACGGTGCGACATAACGTGATTCAGGATGATCCGATGGTTCACTTCAACAGGAGACGCATATGAATTGGGACCGCATTCAAGGCAACTGGAAGGAGTTCAAGGGCAAGGCCCGCGAACAGTGGGGCAAGCTCACGAACGACCAGCTGGACGTCGTCAACGGCCGTCTCGAAATTCTGGCGGGGAAATTGCAAGAGTCCTACGGCATGTCGAAGGATGAAGCAGAGCGGGCGATCAGCAACTGGTCGAAGTCCCTCGAGGATTCCAGCAATGGCAAGTCGGTGGGCGCTCGCAAGGCCGGCTTGGGCGGTTGAGCCCACCAAAAGGGTTGAGCCCACCAAAAGGAGGGCGCCGCCCCGTGCGGCGTTCTCCTCAGGCAATAACCGAAGCCCCGTGCCGTCGTTCATACTCGGTGGCGAGCGCCAGTAGTCCCACCATGTTATTCGGCCCAAGGGGATCCCGTTTCGGTTGCATTCGTCTCAAAGTCAGCCCCACGCGCTCCGGCGTCCCCAAGTCGCTCCAGCCGCAATGCGGCACCCGGAGCACCTTGATCAGGGATTCCCGGCCTTGGAGGACATCGCGCGAAAAATCGACCGATGGGAGATCCTGATACAGCCGGCGCGTATGCGAGGATTTCGAGCGCGCCTTCAGGTCCCTGCGAACGGCCTGCTGCAGCGCCTCGACGATGTTTGCAAAGCGCGCGCGGCACAACTCCACCAGCATGCTGCCCTTAGCCGCGAGAATCAGGGCGTTCCAAAGGCCGCCCTGATTGACCAGATACCGCATGTGGGAGTCGGACGGCTTTTCCACGAATTGCTTGACCGGTGCGACGTCGTCGACCGGGCCGCCGCTGGGAACGATGTATCCGAGTTGCGTGTCCGGGGCGTCCGGGGTGAAACCCAGCAGTATGAGGTGATCGCCATCCTGCCGGGAAAGTTGCACGGCCCTGTGCATCGAGCGCTGCAGCACGATTTCCCGCTGTACGAAGTGATCCGATGGCAGGACGACCACCGAGGCGTCCGGATCCCGCTCCAGGATCTGCAGCAGCGGCAATAGTATCCCGATGGCAGTGCCGCGGTTTTGGTGCTGGACCACGATATTCTCGGCGGGGATGCGCCACGGCAGCGGTTCCCACCACCGTCGGTGATCGCCCGCCACGATCGCGCAGGTGCGATTGCGGCCGCTGACCGTGATGGCACGCGTCAGCGATTGATCCAGGAGCGACGGGCCCGGACGAAACGAGCAAAATTGCTTCGGGATCGACGCTCCCGGGGCGACCGTCGTCAGACTCCTCAACCGCGTCCCGTCGCCGGCGGCCAGTACGATCGTCCACGTGGATGCGGCGTTCATGGCGATCGAGGGTCCCACCCGCAGCCCTCGGCAGCGGTGCCGAGGTCCTCATCCATGCCGGATGCCTCGCCGCCGAATTCGGCGGGTGGCATCCGTGCCGGCGTACCCGCCAGCGGGGTCATTGGGACGATGCGGATCCTGGCTGCGTCAATATGGGTCGGAATCGCCGCGGCGCCTCGAATGGCGGCGGACGGAAGGGGTGAGAATCCCTGGTACAGGTGGTCGCTGGCGTGGTTCATTTAGGCTCCTCATGGGCGACGGACGAGGCTCGTCACGAAGGTGATGGCGGCAATCACGAGAAACACGAAGAACAGGATCCTGGCGATACCGACGGCACCTGCCGCGATCCCCCCGAATCCAAACAGCGCTGCAATGAGCGCTATTACGAAGAAGACCACGGCATAATGCAGCATCGCTTTTCTCGCTGTGTCGTTCACCGCCGGAACGCGGTTCGCGAAGTGTCCAACGAGAATCGCAAGGCTCAGAATCGGTTCGATTCGCGCTAGGGAGTAAGGGAGCACCTACGGAACCCCGCTCGGCCGGGCTGCCGAGGTCCGTAGGAAGACGCTGACAGACACCGGAGCGCGTCGGGCCCTTACATGTTCATGCGGCGATTCGGCACACTCGGTTGCATCGAATGTGGGTATTTCATGATCGGGATATTTGCGACCTAGTAGGGAGAAACGTCATGCTGATGGCAAGCGTCTTGATCGCAGATGATCACGCCATGGTGCGGGCCGGCATCCGGCGGTTTCTCGAGCAGGATCACAGAATTCGCCAGATCGGCGAAGCGTCGACGGGCCGCGATACGCTGGAGATGCTTCGCGCCGGCGGTTGGCAGCTCGTCATACTCGATATCAACATGCCCGACAAGAGCGGCGTGGATATTCTGCGCAGCATTCAAGCCAGCTATCCCGACGTCCGCGTGCTCGTCGTCAGCGGATATCCTGAGCGGCAGTATGCGACCAATGTGTTCAAGGCCGGCGCGATGGGCTTTCTGCCGAAGGACAGCCCGCCGGAAGAGGTTCTGAAGGCGGTGGAGACCGTGCTCAACGGACGCCGCTACGTCAGCGCGGCGATGGCGGAGCTGCTGGTGGACCAGCTG
Organism: uncultured Gammaproteobacteria bacterium; assembly: GCA_963707765.1. GTDB lineage: Bacteria > Pseudomonadota > Gammaproteobacteria > Steroidobacterales > Steroidobacteraceae > Bog-1198. Next base: position 2,227,856 of record CAVPQZ010000004.1, read on the forward strand.
GACCAGGACTCCGAGCAACCGCTGCACGCGTCGCTCTCGGAGCGGGAATTCCAGATTTTTTGCAAGATCGCCGCCGGGAGGTCGATCTCGGAGATCGCGCGCGAGCTGTCGCTCAGCGTCAAGACCGTGAGCACCTACCGTTCGAGGATCCTGGAGAAGATGCGCTTCTCGACCAACGCGGACCTGACGTCCTACGCGCTTCGCAACGAAATCATTCGCTAGCGGCCGCAGGCATTGAGACGGCCCCGGCGCGGCGCGGCGACGCCCGTGCCGCGCCGCCTCCCTGGCACGCGGTCTAAACGGGCATGAAATACCCCGACCGCCTTCTCGGCGGGAATTCGCCTACAGTCGAAAGGCCGGCTCGGTCGTTGAGGACTCGAGCGGCGGCATCTAGCCTCACTCCTGTGACATCGGCCGAATGATACGGCCCCATCTTTAAGGAGCGACAATGAAAACGAACTTCACCCGGTGGAGCGCACTCGTGGTAATGGGCGCGCTGCTAGGCGCCGTCTCGGCGGTTGCCGACGAGGCCCCCGGCCCGGACAACTCGCATCCCAAGGCGTTCGTGAAGGACTCCGTGATCACGACGAAGGTCAAGTCGAAACTCGCGGCCGATCGGCTGACCACGCTCGCGAAAATTCACGTCGACACCGACGACAATGGGGTCGTCTGGCTGAAGGGGACGACTCCCACTCAGGAGGCGGCGGATCGGGCGGTGGCGATCGCGCGAAACACGGAGCATGTGGTGGATGTGCACAGCGACATCGTGGTCGCGCCGAAGGACTGATCGTCGATGCGATGGCCCGCCGGGCTGAGCAGCTGCGGCGCTCATCACCCGGACGCTGGGGCGCGCACCGGCGCCGGCACCGCTATTTCGGCCGCGTGTCCTGCCGTACCCCTTGCGCGCTTCACCTGCGACCATAGCTGCCCCGCGAACTCCACTCCCGCGCTGTGAATCGGCAGGCGCGCGGTCTGCAGCGCTTGCGCGGCCCATCGATTACAGGTGTAGGCCCCCGAATAGCGCTGGACGGAAATGAAATACAGCACGCTGTCGCCCGGTTCCTGAGCCACCGCGTGCAGCTCGTGTTCCTGGACCGCGATGCTGTCGAAAATGAATTCCTGAAGGGCGCGACTATCGGGTGCGCTCACCGGGAGCGCCGCGACGTTGTCCGCGCCGAACGCCGCATCCGGGGTGGTGTTCAGCGCCGATATCAAGATCACGCCCGCACCGGGCCATAGAACCATCAAGATGTTGGCCCGATGACCGTGCAGCAAGTAGCGCTCGTCTCCAAATCCGAAGATCAAGGTCCGGGCGCCGGGAAACCGTTCCCGGAGAAACGACAGCGGCGGCTCGAGTGACTCAGCCGGCAGGCCTATGTCGACGTGCCATCGGCGCCGGATGACGTAGACGAAAGCCGCATCGGCGCGGGATTCAGGCGCCGCGGGCGGGGATGCGGCCGCGGAACCGCGACCGCCGGCCATCAGGGCCAGGAGCACGGCCATTCCCCATTGCCATCGAATTGCCGAATACATTCGCTGAATTGGAAACCTCCGGGGCGCGATCGAGGTGTAGGAATCTACCGATGCACACACAAGGACGGCCGATGACAATGCGAACTAGTAGGCTCGGATAGCTTGCAGCTACACCGATGGCCGCCGCGCCTCACATGGGAGCTTAACGTGAAACACTGGATTACCGCACTCATCGCCGCTTCGTCGCTGTCGGCCTGCATCAGCAGCAGCAGCCCGGCACCCGAGCCGAAGTCGACCACCGTGGTCGTCCCCAACAACTCCCAAACGACTGTGGTGTGCCAGGACGGCAGCGCTCCGCCGTGCAGGACGTCGCCGTAATTCGACGGGTTGATGCGCGAACGCCGGGCGCGCAGCGTCCACGTACGACGCACCGGTCGGTTCTGTCTCCGCCCCCGACTACGTTTGAATGTTTTGGGTATTGACATGCAAAGCGTGGAAGGGGGCGGCGACCCCCGTGCCGCGGCGCCCTCAGCGCCTTATGAGCACCGCGGCGGGCAGTTCGCGGAATAGCGCCCGCGCCGACAAGGTCGCCGTTCCGACGAGGGTGTGCCCGGTCAGCAGATCGTCCCACTGATGTCCTCGAAGCGCCTCGGGGAGCTCGAGGGCCGTCTCTGCAGCAAAGCCCGCGGCCTCGAGACGCGCCGGGAATCGGGCGCTCACGCTGAGCAGCTTTTCACCCTGATGCTCGCGCGCGAAGGCGATGATGCACTCCGCCTGCGGTCCCTGCGCGTACAGGGGTTGGTAATCGCCCGCTGCCAGGAGGGCGGGATGGTCTCGCCGAAAGGCGAGGAGCGTCTGCAGGGTCGCGAGCTTGAAGCACGCGTCCGGCCACTCGGCGAAGAAGCGACGCATGGCCCCGGCGCGATCGTTCTGGAGCGCCCGCTCCACCTGCGTCAGGCATCGTGCCCGCCGGCGGTAGTCCACAGGTCGGCGATTGTCCGGATCGACGAGGCTGAGATCCCACAGCTCGGAGCCCTGGTAGATATCGGGGACCCCGGGCGCGGTGAGTTTGAGGACCGTCTGAACGAGCGTGTTATGAGCGCCGAGCCGCGCGATGCGCGCGGCGAACGGCAGGAACGCCGAGAGGAACGGGGCGGACCGCGTCGAGAGGAGCGCGGCATCGACGAAGCCGAGGACGGCCTCTTCATAGACCGTATTCGGGAATGCCCAGTTCGTGTGCACGCGGGCTTCGCGCACGGACTTTTGCATGGCCCGGCGCAGGCGCCCGGCGTAATCCTCGAGCGCAGGCGGATCGATCCGGTCCGCCTCCAGCCACCCGGGCGGCCAGCTCGCGAGCAGCATCTGCAGAAACCCGTACTCGTCGTTGCCGTCGGGGGCGAGCTCCTCGGTGCCCCCGGGTGGTCCACGGAGGATGCGGCTGCAGGTCGTGGTCAGCCGGTCCCATTCCTCGGGCAGTTCGGCGAGGGCGGCGAGCCGTGCGCGGGCGTCCTCGCCGCGCTTGGTATCGTGCGTGGAGGTGGCGAGCATGGCGTGCGGGAAATTGCCGGCACGCTGGACATTCGCCTTGTGAAAGGCGGTGAGCGAGATGCCGAATCGATCGGGTGAGCCGCCGACCTCGTTGAGCGCCAGGAACCGCTGGTAACGATACAGCGCCGTGTCCTCGAGGCCCTTCGCCATGACCGGGCCGCTGTACTGCTGCAGCCGGGCGACGCAGCGCATCACTGCCTGGCGGCTGAAGCCGCTGCGCGGCCGGACGAGGTCGCCGCTCAACAGCGCCTCGAGGAAGTCGAAGGCGCGCTGGTCGCGCTCGATGCGGCTCGCGCGCGCCTGGGCCAGCGCCCACTCGAGATCGCGCCGGTCGGCGTCGCTCGCGTCGTCCGAAGCGCTGAGATAGGTCCGGTAGACCGGAAAACAGACGATCAGCTCGCGCAGGGCCCGTCGCAGCAGGTTGCCGGTGAGGTCGGCGGTGCGGGGGTTCTGGCGGGCGAGCCGCGCCACGTCGCGGGCGAGGACGTTGAGCTCGCTCGCCATTTCGCTGTCCATCACCAGACGCTTGCAGTCACGCACCAGCTCGCCGAACGGGCGCCGGTCGGAGGTAAAGCGGGCATAGAGTTCGTCGAAGCGTCCCTCCGCATCGGCATCGATGAGGACGCCGACGGCGAGGTTCGCGAAATCGTAGCCGGTCGTACCGTCGACCGGCCAGTCCTCGCGCAGGTGTTCGTGCGGCGCGAGGATCTTTTCGACGACCAGGTAAGGGCGATCTTCGGAGGCGCCTCGGGCGGTCCCTGCCCGGGCGGCCCGGCAGGCATCCAGCAGGCGCATGAGGTAGGCCTTCGGATCGAACAGGCCGTCGATGTGATCGATGCGCAGACCGTCGAGCGTGCCGTCCCGCAGCCACTCGAGAATGCGGCGGTGCACGTGATCGAAGACTTCCGGGACCTCGACGCACACGCCGGCGAGCTCGTTGATGTTGAAGAAGCGCCGGTAGTTCCCGTCGTCCGCGGCGACCCGGAAATGGGCGATCCGCCAGTGCTGCGACTCGATGAGCGCCTGCAGCGGCGCCCAGCTCGCGAGGTCGTTCACCTCGCCGGCGTAGCGGGCCAGGGACGCTGCGAGCGCCGCCGCGACGTCGGGCGCTGCGCTGACCTGCGCGGCCAGTTCCGCCTGCAGATCCGCCGCGCGGCGCTCGATGTGCGGCCGGCGCGTGGTGAGCCCGGTGAACGCGTCGCCCAGGCGCTCGAGCTCGGGATGCGCATCTCCCAGGATGCGGCCGTACTGCAGCGGGCAGATGGGCAGCATATGGTTGTCGTAGGCCCAGACGGCGAGGCGTCCGGACTCGGCCTCGAAGCGCAGCCGCAGCACGCCGCGCTCGAGCGCGACGCCGAACGGCTCGCCGAGGAACGGCACCAGCACTTTCTCGCGAAGGTAGCCGCGATCGGGTTCCCACTCGATGTCGAACCAGCCGGCATAGAGTGAATTCCGGCCCCATTCGAGCACGTCGAGCCACAGCGGGTTATCGGCGCCGCCGACGCCCATGTGGTTCGGCACGATGTCGAGGATTTGACCGAGGCCGGAGGCCTTCAGGGCCGCGCCCAGCCGGGCGTAGCCGGCCTCGCCGCCGAGTTCGGGATTGACGGCGGCGTGATCGACGATGTCATAACCATGCGTGCTGCCGGGGCGCGCCTTGAGGACGGGAGAGGCATAGAGGTGACTGATGCCGAGCCGGGCGAGGTACGGCGCGAGTTCGGCGGCGGTCTCGAAGCCGAACTCGCGATGGAACTGCATGCGATAGGTCGCGCGCGGAATCATCCTTGCCGTCCTCGCGGAATCACGCCGGGACCGCCGGGGCGAGGCTCCAGCGCACCGTCCAGGGTCCGAACACGCCATCGCCGCGGACCTCCCCTTCGGTCCAGAGCGGATCGCCCGGCCTCGTGAGAAAGCCGTGGGCAGGTTCCGCGGAGAGGTTGGCGTCGAGCTGGAGCACTCCGCCGCAGGTCTTGAAGCTGACCGTGACCGCGCCCTCTGCGAGCGTGCGCGCCTCGGCATCGCGGCCCGTGAGGCGGGCGAGCAGCGGCAGCACGACCCGGCGCCGCAGCGCTAGCAAATCGCGGTAGAGCTCGAGCAGCGCGCGGTGCGGGGCTGCCTCGAGCCGCGTCCAGTCGAGCTTCGAGCGCGCGAACGTCTCGAGTGCGAGCGGGTCTGGTATGAGTTGCTGCCGGTCCGCGTCCTGAAATTGCGCAAAGCGCGCGAATTCCCGGCGCCGCCCGTCCCGGACGGCCGCGCCGAGCTCGCCCGAGAAGTCGGCGAAGAAGGCAAATGGGTCGAGGCAGCCCCATTCCTCGCCCATGAAGAGCATCGGCGTCTGCGGCAGCATCAAGTAGACCGCCGCGAGGGCACGCAGCACCGGCGTCGGCACCAGCGCGCCGAGCCGTTCGCCGAAGGCCCGATTTCCGATCTGATCGTGGTTTTGCAGGAATGCGACGAACGCGGTCGTCGGCAGCCCGAGGCTCGGCTCGCCGCGGGCTGCGCCGAAAGAGGCGGCGAGTTCGCCCTGGTACACGAAGCCCTCCGCGAGCCCCCGGGCCAGGCGCCCGCCGAGCGGCACATAGTCGGCGTAGTACCCGTCCCGCTCACCGGTGGCTGCGACGTGCAGCACGTGATGCACGTCGTCGTTCCACTGCGCCGTATAGAAATCCGGTTGCGCCGGGTGGCCGGCCTCCATCCAGCGCGCCTCGTTGTGATGGTTCTCGAGCACGAGATGAATCGGCCGGCCGGCGATCCGCCGGCGGACCCGCGAGGCGAGTTCGCGCAGGAACGGCGGTTCGCTTGCATCGATAATGGCGTGCACGGCATCGAGCCGCAGGCCGTCGAGATGAAACTCCTCGAGCCAATAGAGCGCGTTCTCGATGAAGAACTCGCGCACCGTGGCGCTGCCTTCGCCGTCGAAATTGAGCGCACTGCCCCAGGGCGTCCGGTGCGTGGGGCTCGAAAAGGCCGGGGCGTAGCGGGTGAGATAATTGCCCTGCGGACCGAAGTGGTTGTACACCACGTCAAGCAGCACCATGAGTCCGCGCGCATGGGCGGCGGCAACCAGGGCTTTGAGGTCCTCGGGCCTGCCGTAGCTCGAATCCGGCGCAAAGGGCAGCACACCATCATAGCCCCAGTTGCGCGCGCCGGGGAAGTCCGCGACGGGCATGAGCTCGACGGCGGTCACGCCCAGCGCGGCCAGATGATCGAGTTTGGCGGCACAGGCGCGGAACGTGCCCTCGGGTGTGAAGCTCCCGACGTGCAGTTCGTAGACCACGGCCTCGCACCAGGGGCGCCCTCGCCAGTGGACGTCGACCCAGCCGTAGTCCTCGGGATCGATGACTTCGCTCGGGCCCTGGACGTCGGCGGGCTGGAAGCGCGAGGCCGGGTCGGGAACCGCCAGGCCGTCCGGGAGCACGAAACGGTAGCGGCTGCCGGCGCGCGCTCGATCGGTGGTGAGGCCGAACCAGCCGTCGCCGGTGGGCGCGAGCGGCAGGGCCTCCGTATCATCGATGACGACGTCGACCGCCCGGACGGCAGGAGCCCAAAGTGCGAATCGCACCTGGCCATCGCGCTGCACCTCGGCGCCGAAGCGCATGCGGTGCCGGCGGCGTGCCGCCGGTGGCGCGCAAGGCGCCCGCGAAATTGGTTCGAGCGCTCGCTTCATGCCGATGTCCTTCCGATGACGTGGTCCTTCCCGACGCGCCCGACTTAAGGTGCGCTCGCCGCGCCCGCATCCATGTCGGGCATGGCGACGATCGTGCGGCATCGGCCGCCTCCGGTGACCTTGGCCCGCGCCAGCGCCTGCTGGGCCAGGCACACGAGCCGGTCCGCATCCTTCACACCCGGCATCCATAGGCAGCCGCCCAGGCTCACCGCCACCAGCGGCGCGCCGGCGAGGGGCAGCGGGGTTGCGAACGCCCGGGCGATCCGCCGCAGCGCCGTGGCCGTACCCGCCTCGTCATAGACCCCGACCAGGAGCACCCCGAAGGAGGCGCCGGCGATGCGGGCGACGAGGTCGCATTCACGCACCGTCTCGCGCAGGCGCCGCAGGACACCGCACGACAAGTCATCGCAGATGCCGCCGCCGGATGCGGCCTCCCGGGCGCGATCGAGATCGAGAATGGCGATCGCGAAACCCTCGCCGCTGCGCCGCGCCTGGCGCAGAACCTCATCGAGGCACTCGCGGAAGTGCGGCGCGCCGGCCCTGCGGTGGGGCGCAGCCGCGGTGGGAATTTGAAGCGCGATGACGGGCGGTTGATGCACGTGCGAATCCTCCCGAATTCCTGACGGAAGTCGATTGCAACACGGCCGCCCGGCCGCCGTGATCGGCCCGCTGACAGATGATCGGTAGGAGGCGGCTGACGTCTGATTCGGGCGACAGTCCGGCAGGATATTTTGCAGCATCGGCTGTGCAGCGGATAGCCGCGCGAGTTCCTGCCGCGCGTAGGCTCCCTCCCGCAAGCGTGCGTGCCGAGCGCTGATGCAGACGGCGATGATTCACGCAGACAGTGCAACGGTCAAGCCAACAAAGGGGTTGCAATCATGAGGCATGGAATTCTGATGATGGTGATGTCGCTGTCCGTGCTGGCCGCTTCGCCGCGTTCGGTGCTGGCCGCCAACGTCGATGCGGCGGCCATCGACGCCGACGTTCAGTCGACTCTGTTGAGCTTCTATGTGGAAAAGCCGGGCAACCGCGACATAGTCGCGAGGGCGGCGGGCGTGCTCGTGTTCCCGCGCGTGACCAAGGCGGGCCTCGGCGTCGGCGGCGAGCACGGTCAGGGCTCGCTTGTCGTCAATGGCAAAACCGTCGGCTACTACGAGATGTCCGGCGCCTCGGTTGGCGCCACCATCGGCGTTGCGCACCGCGCCGAGATCATCGTGTTCATGACGCCGGAGGCGCGCGACAAGTTCGAAGCGAGCGCCGGATGGACCATCGGGGCGGACGTGGGCGTGGCGGCGGCCTCGAAGGGGGCGGGAGGCGACTACGACAGCGAGTCTCTGCGCAAGCCCGTCGTTGCGTTCGTTCTAGGAGAGCGCGGACTGATCGCCGACGTGTCGCTCGAGGGCACGAAGATCACCAAAGTGGCGGGCTGATGAAAGACGCGCACACCGGATCGGCATTTTAAAAAAAGCGAGGTTCCCTATGAGCTTTAAAACGAGATTCAGTTTTGCCGCAGCGCTCACGTTCATGTTGGCCTTGGGCTGTGCCGGCGGCGCACGGGCGCTGGTCGGCGTTTCGATCACCATCGCACCGCCGGCGCTGCCGGTGTACGTGCAGCCCCCGGTACCCGCCCCGGGCTACCTCTGGACTCCCGGCTACTGGGCCTTCTCGGAGTCGGACAATGACTATTACTGGGTGCCCGGTACCTGGGTCGCGCCCCCGCAAGTGGGCTTCCTCTGGACTCCGGGCTATTGGGCAGCTTCCGGAGGCGGGTTCGTGTGGAACGCGGGTTACTGGGGACCGGAAGTCGGATTTTATGGCGGCGTGAACTACGGGTTCGGCTACGTGGGCACCGGCTTCGTAGGCGGCCACTGGGACAATGGCCAGTACTTCTACAATCGGGCTGCGGCCAACGTCTCCGACACGCATATCACCAACGTCTACAACACCACGGTGGTCAACAACACGGTCAGCAACGTGAGCTACAACGGCGGCAGCGGCGGTACGACGGCCCGGCCGACGGCGCACGAGGTCGCGGTGGCCCACGAGTCGCACGTCGCCCCGACGCCGGCGCAGGTCCAACAACAGCACGCCGCGAGCACGAACCGGCAGCTATTCGCGTCGGTCAATCACGGCCGTCCGGCGATCGCCGCCACGCAAAAGGCCGGTGCCATGTCCGGGCCGGGCGTCGTGTCGGCGCGCAACGCGGCGCAGGTCCCGCGTAACGAACCGCAACCGCCCGCGGATCGGGCGCCCGCCCCGCAACGGAACGAGGCGCACCCGGCGCCGGCGCCGAGTGCCCCGCGTCCGAAGGCAGCGCCGCCCGGCGCACGCCCGGACGCGGCCCCGAATAGGCGCACCGCGCCGCCGCGCCCGGGTGAAGGCGCAGCGCCCGATCGCCCGGCCCAGCATCCGGCGCCGCCGGAGAACGCGGCGGCGAGCCGCTCGGCTCAGTCACACCGGGAAGCGCCGCGACCGGATCGCCCGCCCGAGAGCCGCGAACACGAACCGAAGGCGGGAAGACCGGAGGGTGGTGCTTAGCGCGAAACCCTCATTCGGGTCCCCGGGACGGGGGAAGGGCGGTTCCGTCGCTCAAGCCCCCCGTCCCGCGATGGGCGTGGTCAGCTCGCCGAGCTCGCTGATCCGGCATATCACCACGTTGCCCGCCTCGAGGTAACGCGGCGGGTCCATCGCAAATCCCGCGCCGGACGGCGTGCCGGTCGCGATGATGTCGCCGGGTTCGAGCGTCATGCCCTTCGACAGCGAGGCGATGATGGCCGGGATGTCGAAGATCATGTCCCGGGCATACGCGCGTTGGCGCTTCTCGCCGTTCACGGTCAGTGAGAGCTCCAGGCCCCCCACGTCGACGATCTCGCCGCGCTCGACGATGGCCGGACCCATCGGGCAGGAGCCATCGAGGCCCTTGCCCTTGAACCACTGCTCGTGCTGTCGCTGCAAATCGCGGCCGGTGATGTCGTTCACGATGGTGAAGCCGAAGACATGATCGAGCGCCTGGGCCGGCGCAATATCGCGCCCCGTGCGCCCGATGACGACGGCGAGCTCCACCTCGTAGTCCAACCGTTGCGTGACCTTCGGGTCGTGATGAAACGGCTCGCCGGGTCCGATCACGGCCGTCGGCGGCTTGGTGAAGAATTGGGGATACTTGGGCATGTTCGGGGCGACGCCGGCGACCCGCGCACCCTCGGCGACGTGGTCGCGGTAATTGCGGCCGACGCAGAACACGTTCTTCAGCGGGCGGGGAATCGGGGCGCGCAGCCGGTACGTACCGGCCCGGCGGATCGCGGAGGCGAGACGCGGTTCGCCGGCCGCGCCCGCCAACCGGCGCGCGGCGGCGAGGGCCGACTCGCCGGCGGCGATGAACGCCAGCAGTCCCGCGGCGGGCAGGTTCTTCCCGGCCAGTTCTGACGCGGCGGGCAGGTCCAGGATCTCGCCGCCCGCGAGCAGCAGTCCGTAGGAATCGCCGTTGGCGCCGTGATAGCTGACGAAGCGCATGACCCCTGACCTCCGTTGCCCGAAAGCCCAATACGATGGGCGAGCGGCTGCATCATACCGCTAAGCGATCAGACGAGCCGGAACCTGTGGCCGTGATCGAAGACGACCTCCATTTCCGGCCATCGCACGGCGCCGAGCCGCAGGTCGGACTCGGCCCCCGGACTCCGGGCACGCTCCTTGTACCGGGCGCCCACCGCAAAATCCACGCAATAGGTGTTGCGCCTGGGTCCCAGCCAATGATGCGATTCGGCCGGGATGAACAGATCCGGCTCGCCGCGCGAATGCACTTCGCGGGAACCCGCGCTCGGCCAGCGCCAGTAGTGGCCGAATATCACGGGAGTTGAATCCTCATAGGCGTTCCACCAAGCGATGCGATTGACCATGCGCCATTTCCCGCTGGCGAAAAAGGCGTTCTGGGCCACGCGCTCGATTCCCGAGGTGATGACCCGCACGGGGTTGCCCACTTGTACCAACTCGTCGAGCTGCGCGGCATGCGGAAGAAGCGGCACTTCAGCCGATGGGTTTTTGAGCATGGGCTCATACGCGCCCAACTCCGCTTCGGCCCGCGCCGTCAGTCCCGTATCGTCCGCCTGCCGCCGGGTCAGGTCTTCATAGTGGTCGTACAGTTCGAGCACCGACGAGCGGGAGGAGCGCACGGCCTCGATCGACGGCGGATGCCAGGCGGCATGCACCAGCCGCAGGTCCCGGCGTTCGAGAGCCAGCGGCAGGGCCGTCAGAAAGGCATCCACGGCGGCGCGGTCCGCGGCGGGCAGCGGTTTCGAATCGACGAAGCGGTCCTCATCCAGGTCGTGATTCAGGGCGAAGTACCAGCCATTGCCTTCCTTGGGCGCCTGCCGCAGGAGGTTGAGTTCGTGATTGCCGAGGATGCACTGCGCCCGGGAGCGGTCCACCAATGACGAGACGAAACCGACGACCGCCGGGCTGTCGGAACCGCGGTCGCACAGGTCGCCGACGAAGATCAATCGCCGCCCGGCGCGGTGCTCGCCGTGACGGCCGTAGCCCAGATGCTCGAGCAGGAGCCTCAGGGCGTCGATCTCGCCGTGAACGTCGCCGACGATGTCGATCGGGCCGTCGGCCAGCGCTGCGATTAGTGGCATTGCGGGGGACATCGCGGCACCGGCACCCTGCCGCGCGACCTCACCGCCCGGTGCTGGCGGCACGAAGTTTCCACTACGCCTTCTTCACGAATTCCGACTTGAGCTTCATGGCGCCAAAGCCGTCGATGTGGCAGTCGATGTTGTGATCCCCGTCGACCAGGCGGATGGACTTGACCTTGGTGCCGACCTTCAAGATCGAAGACGCCCCCTTGACCTTGAGGTCCTTGGCGATGGTGATCGAGTCCCCGTCCTTGAGCACATTGCCGTTGGCGTCGCGTACGGCGGCGCTCTCCGGGGCCTCCGCGGCGGCAGCCTGCGGCCATTCATGCCCGCACTCAGGGCAGATGTACAGCGCGCCGTCCTCGTAAGTGAGGCCGGACCGGCATTGGGGGCAGGGAGGCAGTGAACTCATCGAGCCGTCGACTCGTGCCCGTAAATCACCCGCCACCCTTCCGCACGCTTCTGCCAGACGTCGGATACCGCGAATGCGCCTTCGCTCGCTTCGCCCCCGGGACCCGTGCGGCGGGACTTCATGAGCAACGTGGTGATCACCACCGTCGGACCCAGCACCCGATATTTCGGCTTGCCCTGCATGGTGTAGACCACGTCGGTCTTGCCGTCCCTCCACCATTCGCGCTGCTGGTCGCGTATGGCCTCCCAGCCGACGATGGGCACGCCATTGAAGATCAGCGTGACCTCGGGATCATGCGCGTAGAACCCGACGTGGCGTTCGACGTCGTGGGCATTGGCGGCGGCGCCCATGTCCGCCAACGACTTCGCCACCTCGGCCCGCGCGCGCTCCGCCGCCGCGGGCTCATCCGCGGCCAGCAGGGGGGAGGCGGTCACGACCGACAGCGCGGAGAGGAAGGCCAGGGTTTTCATGAGCGCGTGTCCTCGAGCCGAAATGCACCGCCCTCCGATCATAGCGCATCCCATTCGCGGTTTCTCCGGGGTGCGAATCCAGGCTCCATAAAGCCCTCTGGACCCATCGCATTAATAGGATTAAAGTGCGCTGATGGGTACCACGCGTTCCTGTGCGCTTGGTTATTTGGCGGTGACGACGCGGTGACAAAGCGGTAACGGACGAGGTTTCAAATGGGCGACATATTCTTGCGCGGTCCTGAGCGTCGAAATTACCGGAGCGGATTGGGCGTGGCCCCGGCCGCCGGGAATCACGCGATGTCGCGGACTCTGGGCGGGGCCGCCATTCTGGCTGCCGCCGCGCTGATTCTCGGCGGCTGCACGGGGAAGGGCTCGGATTCCGCGGATGCGGGCGTCCGCGATTCGGTGACCTTGCTCAATGCCTCCTACGATCCGACGCGCGAGTTCTACGAGGAGTACAACCGCGCCTTTGCCGCCCACTGGAAGGCACGGACGGGCGAGACGGTCACGATACGCCAGTCCCACGGGGGCTCCGGGAAGCAGGCCCGCGCGGTCATCGACGGGTTGGAGGCGGATGTGGTCACGCTTGCATTGGCCGGGGACATCGACGCCATCGCAAAAGAGGGCAAATTATTGCCCGAGGATTGGCAGTCGCGACTGCCGGAGCGCAGCACGCCCTATACGTCGACGATCATCTTCCTGGTGCGCAAGGGCAATCCGAAGCGAATTCTCGACTGGAACGACCTGGTGCGGCCGGGCGTGGCCGTGATCACTCCCAACCCCAAGACTTCGGGCGGCGCGCGCTGGAACTACTTGGCGGCGTGGGCCTATGCGCTCCGACAGCCGGGGGGCTCTCCGGCCCGTGCGCAGGAGTTCGTAGGCCGCATTTATAAGAACGTGCCGACTCTGGATTCGGGCGCGCGCGGTTCGACCACGACGTTCGTACAGCGCGGCATTGGGGACGTGCTGCTCGCCTGGGAAAATGAGGCGTACCTTGCCCAGAAGGAGTTCGGCGCCTCGAGCTTCGACATCGTCTACCCCTCCGTGAGCATCCTCGCGGAGCCGCCGGTGGCGGTCCTCGACAAGGTGGTGGCCAAACACGGTACGGCGGAGGTCGCCCGGGCCTATTTGGAATATCTCTATTCGCCGGAAGCCCAGGACATAATCGCCCGCAACTATTTTCGACCTCGCGATGCCGGGGTGGCGGCCAGATATTCCACCCGCTTTCCAAAAATTGCCCAGCTCGCGACGATAGCCGATTTCGGCGGCTGGACGCGGGCCCAGGCCGAGCACTTCAGCGATGGCGGCACGTTCGACCGCATCTATGCGCGCTGACGGCCCACGGAACGGCAGATGTCCATTCATATCGAACAGGTCACCAAGATCTACCAGGGGGTGCCGGTCGTCAATGACGTCACGATAGAGATACAGACCGGTGAATTCTTCGTGCTGCTCGGACCCTCGGGCAGCGGCAAGAGCACGCTGCTTCGCTCGCTGGCCGGGCTCACCCACATCGACCACGGCCGCATGCTCCTGCATGGGCGCGACGTCACGGAATTGCCGGCGCGCGCGCGCAGCGTCGGCATGGTGTTCCAGCACTACGCCCTGTTTCGCCACATGACGGTGGCCGACAACATCGAATTCGCGCTGCGGGTACGCCGCATGCCGGCAGCCGAGCGCCGGCGCCGCCGCCGCGATCTTCTGCAACTCGTGGCGCTGGAGGGGCTCGATGGGCGTTATCCCACCCAGCTGTCGGGCGGTCAGCAGCAGCGTGTCGCCGTGGCGCGCGCTCTGGCGCACGAGCCGGAGGTGCTGCTGCTCGACGAGCCGTTCGGCGCCCTGGATGCCAAGATTCGCGTGGACCTGCGCGAGACAGTGCGCGCGGTGCAGCGGCGCATCGGCATGACGACCATTCTGGTCACCCACGACCAGGAAGAGGCGTTCGCGCTCGCTGACAGGATCGGGGTCATGCAAATGGGCCGGCTCCTCGAAACCGGTTCGCCGGAAGCGCTCTATCGCCATCCCGCAACGCGCTTCGTGGCCCGCTTTCTCGGCGCGGCCAATCTGTTTCTCGGCGAGGTGTCTCGGCATGGATTGCGTCTGGGCGCCGCGACGCTGGCACCCGAACCGTCGGCCCATTCGACTCGAAACGGCACCGAGGCGGTGCTCGTGGTGCGTCCGGAGGACATCGAGGTCGTGTCCGGCAGCGCGGTGCCGCACCGCCGCCCATTCGCTTGCGGAACGGTGCATTCACTGACGTTCGCGGGCCACCAGCAGCACGTCAGCGTGCGGCTCGACGAGCAGAGCAGCGTGGAGCCGGCAACCGGCGACGATCGTGGTGCCGGGGACGCCGTCATCGTGAATGCGCTGCGCTCCGCGGCGGAGCAAACGGCGCAGCCGCTGGTGGTCGGAAGCAGCGTGAGCCTGGGCGTGCGCCGCCTGCACGCGCTGCCGACGCCGATTTCGAGTTTCCGCTTCATGACCGCCGATGCAGCCGCGGGCGATGCCTTGGAAACGAGCCCGCTGCTGGCACAGCTGGTGCGCAGCATGCAGGCGCGGGTCATCCGTCATCACGACGACTGGCGTGCCGAGCGCCTCGAGGCCGGCATCTGCGTCCTGCCATTGACGTCCGGCGCGCAGGCTGCCGTCCTGACGACCCTGGCGCAGGGCGCGCGCCGCATCTTGTGCATTCCGGCCCACGCGCCGCTGCCGACGCGCATGCTCGTGCAGGCCCACGATACGCCGCGCGGGAGCGATCTGCTCGCCCTGGCCTCCAGCGTCATGCGGCACCTGCAGGTGGAGGCGACGGCCGTGACGCTGCGGCGGCCCGAAGCCAGCCGCAGCGAGATGGCGGAGGCGCAGCGCACCCTGCTCGACGCGCGAGCCGATCTGGCCGGCGCCCATGGGCTCGACCTGCGCGGTGACTGCTTCGTCGGCGATCTCAAGTCGTGGATCGACCACATCGCCGGCCAGACCGATCCCGCGCTGCTGGTGCTTGGGCTCGAGGCGAGTCCGATCAGGGCTTCCGAGTTCCTGTCCGTCGCTGGGGCCCCATTGTTCAACACCGGTTCGCGCGCCGCCGTGCTGTTCGCGGTCGAGTCTACGTCGTGAACACGGACGTGGTGTTCACCGCCAAACCGCGCCACCGGCAGATTCTGCCCGGGTTTGGGCTGACCCTGGGATACAGCGCGACGTATCTCGGCCTGATCGTGCTCGTCCCTCTGGCCGCCGTCGTGGTGACCGCAGCCGACGTGGCGCCCGCCCAATGGGTCGAGATCCTGCTGGCCCCGCGCGTGCTGGCTGCCTTCCGCCTCAGCATCTTTGCGAGCCTCGCGGCTGCAGCCGTGAATGCCGTGTCCGGCCTGTTGATCGCCTGGGTGCTGACGCGCTATGAGTTCCCCGGCCGGCGGCTGCTCGATGCCCTGGTGGACCTGCCGTTCGCCCTGCCCACGGCGGTGGCCGGGATCGCGCTCACGACGCTCTATGCGCCGAACGGCTGGCTCGGCCGATTCCTGACGCCCCTCGGGATCCGCGTCGCCTTCACCCCGCTGGGCGTGATCATGGCCCTCACCTTCATCGGTCTGCCCTTCGTGGTGCGCACCGTGCAGCCCGTGCTCGCAGATCTCGATGCGGACCTGGAACGCGCCGCCGACACGCTGGGGGCCGGTCCGCTCCACGTGTTCAGGCGCGTGATCCTGCCGGCGCTCTTGCCGGCGCTGATCACCGGAGCAGGGCTGTCATTTTCACGGGCTCTCGGCGAGTACGGCTCGGTCATTTTCATCGCGGGCAATATTCCCATGGTCTCCGAGATCGTGCCGCTCATGATCATGACCAAGCTGGAACAGTTCCAGTACCCGCAAGCGGCGGTTCTGGCGGTGAGCATGATGCTGCTTTCCTTCGCCGCGATGTTCGTGGTGAACGCCGGGCAACTCGCCCTGCAGCGGCGGCGCCAAGGCCGTCGATGAAGAGTCGCGAACGCTATCCGGGATATTCGGGTGCCGCCAGGGTCGCCGGACGACTCGCCCTGGTGAGCGTTGCAGTGGCCTATCTCGCACTGTTCCTGATGCTGCCGCTGCTGGCGGTCTTCGCGCAGGCATTTGCCAAGGGGGCGCTGGCGTACGTCCACGCTCTCGCCGATCCCGACACGCTTGCGGCCGTGCGCATGACTGTGACCGTGGCGGCGATCTCGGTCCCGTTCAACACGGCATTCGGCATCGCGGCGGCCTGGGCCATCAGCAAATACGAATTTCGCGGCAAGGGGCTGCTCCTGACGCTCATCGACCTGCCGTTTGCCGTATCTCCCGTCATTGCCGGATTGATCTTCGTATTGGTGTTCGGGGTTCGCGGCTGGTTCGGCGGCTGGCTGGCCGCTCATGGTCTCAAGATCATATTTGCACTGCCGGGGATGGTGCTGGCCACCACGTTCGTCACCTTTCCCTTCATTGCCCGCGAATTGATTCCGCTGATGCAGGCACAGGGCCGCGACGACGAGGAGGCGGCGCTTTGCATGGGCGCCGGCGGCTTGAGGATCTTCTGGATGGTGACGCTGCCGAACGTGCGCTGGGGCCTGCTCTACGGGGTCCTGCTGTGCAATGCGCGCGCCATGGGCGAATTCGGCGCGGTATCCGTTGTGTCCGGCCACATACGCGGGGTGACCAATACCCTGCCGTTGCATGTCGAGATCCTCTACAACGAGTACAACTTTGTCGGCGCCTTTGCGAGCGCCTCCGTGCTCGCGATCCTCGCGCTCGTCACGCTGGGGCTCAAGGCCCTCCTGGAGCGCCGTCATCCGGAGCTTCGCGGCGGCCGCACGGCAGATGAAGGGCCCAGAGAACGCGTGTTGGCAAGGCCATGAGCGCGCCCCGGATGCCACGGCAGGCATTTCCGCTCGCAGCCTGGTTGAGTACGGGAAGCCTGCTCATCGTCTTCCTCGCTCTGGCCGTGATGGCGCTCGTGTCCTCGATCGTGGTCACCCGGCTCGTGCAGCAGCAGGCCCTGGCGCGCAGCGAGGTGGCGGTGAGTTCTGCGCGCGAATATTTCCGGCGGGTGGGCGACGGCACCCTGGTGCTGGCGCGCACCCTGGCGGGAAGCCCGTTGCTCGGGCGCTTGCTCGACGAGCACTCAGTGGCGAGCTTGAACGCGTTCCTGCGCAATGACTGTGCCGCGCCACATGCCACCGTGTGCATCGTCGCGAGCGCGGCCGGGATCATCGCCGCCTCGGGCGATGCACCGCCCTGGCCCGAACTCGTCAAGGCGCGCATTGCACAGGGCGAGCGCTTCGCCCTGAGTCCGCACGCCGGCGGGCCGCTGTGGTTGGCTGCCGCCTCGCCGGTGGCCGATCGCGCCGGCATTCAAGTACTGACTCTGCAGCCGCTCGCCGACGACCTGCTGCGCGAAGCTAGCCGGCAAAGCCGTGCGGCCATATCCGTGCTGAACATCGGCAGCTATCTCGCCCCGGACCGCGACCCCATGACCCCGCTGCACACCGCCGCGCTCACCAGCGGCGAGCGCGCCGCAGGCCGCATCACCGGGCCTGAGCGTTACGCCGCCACCGCGGTCATCGGCAACGCCGCCGGCGATCCCGTGGCGCTGCTCGATGCGACGCTCCCCGCTGCCGACTTCGACGAATGGGCTGCCCGCTACCGGCGCGTCGTCATTCTCACGAGCCTGCTGGTCGCCGCGCTGGCCGGCCTCGCGGGACTCGTGTCCGGCCGCTGGCTGGCGGCGCCCATGGTGAGGCTGGCCGACATGGCGCAACGCATCGGCCACGGCGATCTCAGCGCGCCCGTGCCTCACGTCGTGCCGCGGGAGCTCAGCGCGCTCGCCTGCACGATGGACGAGATGCGCCAAAATCTGATCGAACTCACCGCGACATTGCGCCGCCGGGAGGCCGAGGCGCAAGCGGTGCTGGCAGGCGTCGTCGAGGGCGTCTTCGTCACCGACGAGCATCGGACCATCGTGTACGCCAATGCGCAGTTCTTGCGATCGGTCCCGGGCGCCGGTGGCGGGGCCGTCGGTAGATTCTGCGGCGACGTGCTGCATCCGACGCTCTCGGCGGACGAGCGTCCCTGCGAGCGGGATTGTCCGATCGTGGCCGCCCGGAGCCGTAACGCCACGCGCGCCGCCGAGCAGCTGTATGGGGCGGGCGGTACGGTGCGCTCGACGATCATCGTGAGCGCCGCGCCCTCCGGCGGCCGGCAGGTGCAGTTGCTGCGCGATGAGACGGACCTGGAGTCGGTGCGCCGGGCCCGCGACAGCGTCCTGGGCAACATCGCGCACGAATTTCGCACGCCGCTCGCCGCGCAGCAGGCCGCGATCGAATTGCTGCGCGACGGGCTCGGCACCCTCAATCCGGCGAGACAGAGGCAGCTGCTCGCCAATGCCGAGCGCGGCGTCCTGCGGCTGATGCGCCTGATCGACAATCTCCTCGAGAGTGTGCGCGTCGAATCCGGCCAGCTGAGCGTGCGGCATCAGGATGTGGATCTCGAGGCCACGGCGCGCGAAGCGACGGACCTGCTGCAGCCGCTCCTCGCCCCGGCCGGGATGAAGGTTGCCATCGACTTGCGGGCGCTCAAGGGAAGCCCGGTCCGGGGAGATTCACAGCGCCTGCAACAGGTATTCGTGAACCTGCTGTCCAACGCCGTCAAATTCGCGCCGCGCGGAAGCACGATCCGCATCGGCGCCCGGATGCGCGGCGCCCACGTGGAGGTTTGGGTGGACGATGCGGGGCCGGGACTGCCGCCCGGCGATCCGGAATCGATCTTCATGCGCTTCAATCGCGGCGCGAGCGCGGAGCCTGATGCGCCGGGATTGGGGCTCGGACTATGGATCGTTCGCTCAATCGTCGAGAGGCACGCGGGGTCGGTGCGCGTGGAGCGCACCGAGGACGAGCACACCCGCTTCGTGTTTGCCTTGGCGCTGGAGAACCGTCTTGAAGATACTTGTTGTTGACGACGACCCGGACCTCCTGGCAGTGACGACCTTCGCCTTGCAGCAGGTGGGCATGCTGGTGGTGCAAGCGAATTCCTATGGGACCGCGCTCAAGATGTTTCACGATGAGCGCCCGGACCTTGCGATCCTCGACATCAACCTGCCCGGCGGCTCCGGCTTCGATCTGTGCATGGCGATGCGCCGCGAATCCGGCCTGCCCATTCTCATGCTGACGGTGCGCGACGAGGAAGCCGACCTGGTGCGGGCGCTGGATATGCAGGCGGACGACTACCTGACCAAGCCCTACAGTCCGCGCACCCTGATCGCGCGGGTCAAGGCGCTGTTGCGCCGCACCGGCACGAAATCGGCCGCGAAGAGCGAAGCCGGGGTTTTTCGCCTCGATGGCACCACTCTGGAGCTGCACGTCGGCAAGGCGACCCACCGCGTGACGCCGCTGGAGTCCCGACTGCTCCAAATGCTGATCGCCAACGCCGGCCAGCCCGTTGCCACCGAGCGGCTGCTCTCTCATATTTGGGGTCAGCGCGGCGGCGGCGACCGGCAGCTCCTGAAGCAGCTCGTGCACCGGCTGAGGCAGAAGCTCGGCGAACACGGAATCGAGACGGTGGCGCACGTGGGTTATCGGCTGCGCGCCTGACTCGAGCCCGTGGGTTTCAACGGATCGGCAGGGAAACACCGGCAAAGAGCGCGGCCATCTCCTTGTGATCCCGGGCCTCGGTGGCCGAATCGAGCCGGCGCCGGTCCAGGTGCGGCGCGAGCAGCTGCAGGAAATCCTGCATGTAGCGCCGGATGAGCAGGCAGCGCCGGAATCCGACCCAGGTCGTCTGCGCGGGAAATAGGTGGGTGGCGTCGATCGGAATGAGATCGGCATCGTCGGTGGGACTCACGGCCATGTGCGCGAGGATTCCGACGCCGAGGCCGAGGCGAACATAGGTCTTGATAACGTCCGAATCCCGCGCGCTCAGCACCACATTGGGCTCCAGCCCCGATTCGGCGAAAATTGCCGCGAGAGAACCGGGCACGGCAAAGCTGCATGCATAACTGATGAGCGGATAGGCGGCGAGGGTTCCGATGGTGATCGTGGAAAATTCGGCGAGGGGATGCCCCTTGGGCACGGCCACGGTGCGATGCCACTGATAGCACGGCAGGATGATCATTTCCGGGAGCAGGTTCTCCGATCCCGTGGCGATGGCGAAGTCGATCTGGCCGGTCTCCGCCATGGCGGCGATCTGCTCCGAAGTTCCCTGGTGAAGCTGAATCCTCACGCCGGGGTAGCGGTCCCGAAGCCTCGCGATGACCGGCGGCAGGACATAGCGCGCGTGCGTGTAAGTGGTGCCGATCGCAAGCCGGCCCGATGTCTGGTTGGACAGGTCGTCGGACAGGCGGCGAATCGATTCGATTTCTTGCAGAACGCGCTGCGCCCGCTTGACGACCTCGTCGCCGGCCGATGTCACCTGGGTCAGTGCGCGGCCCCGCCGGCGGAAGATCTGGAAGCCGAGCTCCGTCTCCAACAGCCGCAGCTGCTTGCTGACGCCGGGCTGCGACGTGTGCAGGTTGTTGGACGCGGCGGTGATGTTCAGGTCGCTGCCGGCGACGGCGACCAGATAGCGCAGCTGATGAAGCTTCATCGAGACCGATCCCCGCAATGCGACGACGACACATGACGTAGGTACCACGCGCACGGTAGCAGGACCTATAACCGGCCGGTCTCAAGCCGGTGACAGGCCGCGAGAGGCCGGCGAGCGCCGGCGCCGGGGGATCAGTGCGCTGCGATGCGGCGCTCGTAGGCGGCGCTGCGGGCGGCCAGCTCCTGCTGACGCTCGGCCGTCGTGACGTGCGCCGCCGCGCCCAGGGACGCCGCGATGTCCGCCACGCGAAGCTCGCGAATTTCACGGACCGCCTTGCCGAGGTCAGGCGCTCCAGGGAACACCTCCCAACGGACCAAAATGACGCCATCGTGCAGACCGCCGGTGTCCACCCAGTTCTTCACCCCCGGATCCTCCGGCGCCAGCACGAACGTATAACTGCCGTCGGCGTTCGGCACGGCCTGGAAGTTGTTCAGACTGCTGATGCGCCGCTGGTAATCCACCGAACGGAGCCACGGGTCGGCGACCTGAATGCCCAGATATTTCGCATTGAGGGGATCGAGCGTGATCACCAACGCCCTCGACTTCGCGATCTTGAAACGGTCGACTGCGACGACGCCGCCTTTCACGCCGTCACCGAGTCCCCGCACGACGGGAAACAGCCTGTTCGGCGGATTCTTCCAGATGCCCGCAATGAACTTGAGCGAGGCGTCGATCGACGCCTCGACTTCCTTGGCCGCCCGCTGGGCCGCGGCATCCTGGCCGGGCGCCGTCGTTGGCGTTTGGTCGAGCCGCTTGACCGTCAACCCATTCGGCGATTGACGGGCCCAATCGGCGACGAGATCGCGCACGAGGATGTTGACGGTGCCCGGTGCCAACTGCAAGTGGTTGCGGCGGCCGTCGGCCGGGGTCGAATCCGCCGTGATGACGAACGAGCCATCCGGCCGGATGTCGATGTCACGCGCCGGGAGCTGCGCCTTCGTTTTGCCCCATAGCGCGGGCCCCGTGATCGCGTCAAAAGAGAAGTCAAGCGAAGCGCCGGGCTGGCGATGCCCTGTGATCTCGTAACGATAGGCAGGGTCGACGGCGATCGTGCGGTAAATCCGGTCCGGATCGTCGCCGGCGTAGCGACCGCCCGGGACGCTGCCGCCGGCCGCGCCGAAGGGAAGTTGCTCGTTCCAGATGACCTTCGGGGACGCAGGGTCGTTGACCGCAGCCAGCACCGCACCGTACACCGCCTCGTCGAGCGCGCCGGCGAGCGTGGCCCGGCCATCATCCAGGGCGGCGGGAGGCGCGGCCTCGAACCGTTTCAGCCCGGCTTCGCGCGCGGCCGCCACCGCAGGACTGCCGATCAGGGAGACGGCCGATCTCTGTATCTCCACTTGATCGTCGGTGAGCAGCGAATACGAAGAATAGGAGTTGGATGCAGCCGCCGCTCCACCGAGAGAGCCCGCAGCCACGACGAACAACACAGCGGAGCGCAGCATAGGTAAAGGCCCCTCAATTGAAAGACGATGTGACGATCCCGAGTGCCTCGAGCCGTCCGTGCGACGGCTTTGCATCAACTGGGCAGGATAGTGGCGGCCGGAGCAATCAAGCCAAGACTTAGTCGCTATGACGACGGCGCCCGAGCAAAGAAGCGGTTATGGGCGTCGGTCGACGCTACGCATCGACCGGCGCATTTGCTGACCTGCTTGTCACCGGGTGGCGACCGACGCCGTTACCGCGCCCTCCTAGACTGGCACGGGTGATATCGAGCAATGCATCGCGGGAATCTGGAGAGGGCCTGTGAGTCAATCGAGTCTCATCGCCGGCGCAGCTTGCCGTGGTGCCTCGCTCGCGTGCGCGGCCGCGATGCTGTTCGGCGGCGCTCCCGCGTGGGCGGCCGATGCGTCCGTGGCAGCCGTTGTCGCGGCTGAGAACGCGGCCGCCGACGGGACGGCCGGGGCGGATGTCGAATCGGCGGGGCGCTTGGAGGAGGTGGTGGTCACCGCCCGCCGCCGCTCGGAGAACGCGCAGGACGTGCCAATACCGATCACCGCGCTCACGGGGAATTCCCTGGAACAGAGCGGCCAGTACCGGCTCGAAGACCTCAACGCGCGCTTGCCGAGCTTCAACATGCAGTTCGCCAACCCGCGCCAGTCGAGCATCGCGCTGCGCGGCCTCGGCAACAACCCGGCGAACGACGGCTTGGAGTCGAGTGTCGGGGTCTACCTGGACGACGTTTACCTGGGACGCCCCGGCATGGCGAATCAGGACCTCGTCGACATCGATCAGGTGGCGCTGCTCCGCGGACCGCAGGGAACGCTGTTCGGCAAGAACACCACCGCCGGCGTGCTCAACCTGAGCACCCGCGCCCCCGGCTTCACGCCGGACGGCGTGCTCGAGGTGTCGGGCGGCAACTACGGCTACTATCAAGTGCGCGGATCTCTGTCGGGCCCCCTCGTGGACGATGATCTGGCCGGCCGAATCTCCTACGCCAAGACGTATCGCGACGGCTTCGTCGATGACGTGACCGATGGACGGCGCTTGAATGGCGTCGATCGTGAGGCTTTTCGCGGTCAATTGCTGTTCAAGCAAACGGACGCGCTCACCGTTCGAGTGATCGCCGATTACGAACTGGAGAATTCTCCGTGCTGCGTGGCCGTCCTGTACAGCCCGGGTCCCAACAACGGCGCGCTGCTCTACGGTCATCTAGCCGCGGCGGGCGCAACGATGATTTACGACCCGAATGGGTATTTCACCACCATCAACAATCCGCAGTACATGTCGGTGCGCCAGGGCGGAGGTTCCGTGCAGGTGAATTATCGATTCGACGGGGGCTATACCCTCACCTCGATCACGGCCTACCGGGCGTGGCATTTCGTTCCGACGAACGACGCGGACGGCACTGATGTCTCCGCGCTCACCGATTCCGGCCAGGCCGTGTCGGACGAGCAGTGGTCCCAGGAGATTCGCCTGGCATCGCCCACCGGCGGACAGGTCGACTGGGTCGCGGGGCTCTACACGTTCTATCAGTACCAGAACAATCTGCTGTATTCCCGGTACGGCCCGGCCGCGAAAGCCTTTTACGGGTTGCCGGCCTTCTACAACAACGCCTACTCGCAGGTGCAGACGTTTCCGAAGACTGATTCCTACGCGGCCTTCGGACAGGCGACCTGGCACATCACCTCGGATCTGGGATTGACTGCGGGTCTGCGCGATACGCAGGAGCGCAAGGCCACCGAAATCGACCGCGACCCTCCCACGGGGGGTGCCGGGATTGCATTGGCGCTGCCTGCTTTCGGCTCCGGGGATCTGTCCCTCGACAACAACAATGTCTCGGCGCTTCTGAGCCTGGGCTACAAGTTCGACCCCGACGTGCTGGGCTATGTCTCTTGGTCGCGAGGCGCCAAGGCCGGCGGCATCAACGAGTCGGTCCCGGCGAAAGGCTTGCCATTGTCCTCGTTGTACGTCCTCCCGGAGACGGCGAGCGACTATGAACTCGGGGTGAAATCGACGCTGCTCGAGCAGCGGATTCTGGTCAACGTCAATCTGTTCTGGACCGACGTCAGGAACTACCAGGCCTCGCTCCTCGACCAGACGCTGCCCGGCGTATTCGTGCAGACGCTGTCGAATATCGGCGGCGTGCGAACGCGGGGCGTGGAAACCGAAATCGATGCCAAGGCCACGGACTGGCTGGGGTTCGATCTGAACGCATCGTACGACGACGCCGTGTACACCTCGTATGCCAACGCGCCGTGCTCGGCCGAAGCGTCGTTGACCGGCGCAGTGGTTTGCAACTTGACGGGCGAACAGGTGGTCGGCGCGCCCCGTTGGGTGGTGAACCCGGACGTCTCCGTCAACCATCCGCTCGGCGCCGGCGTCGACGGCTATGCCCTGGCGGGTTACTCGTGGCGGTCTTCGTTCTTCGGCACGGCCGACAATTCGGAATTTGGCCTCATCGAGTCGTATGGCCTGGCCAACTTCCGCGTCGGGCTGCGCGGCAACCTTGGTGCCGACAAATGGGACGTCGCGCTGTGGGCCGACAACGCTCTCGACAAGCGCTACTGGGTGGGCGGCGTCACTGGAGCGTCGTTCCGCTCGTATTCGCTGTATCCCGGCAATCCGCGATTCGTTGGCGCCACCTTCCGGGTGGAATTCTGATGGGCAGCGTGGCGGCCGACATCGCGCTGCCGGCCGCGGCCTCCCGGCGCACGGGATGGTTGCGGCGCGCAGCCGGCCGGGTGGTGCGCGAACCGTTCTTTCAATTCATCGCCCTGGGCGCGCTCCTGTTCGCGGCGAGCGAGTATCTGGAAGCCCGGTCGAATTTCGCGCGCATCGACATCACGCGGGCCCAGGTCGAGGGCATTGCCAACAATTACCGGCTGCAATACGGCGCCTCGCCGACCACCGAACAGCTGCACGACCTGGTCGAGCAGTTCATCAAGGAAGAGGTGTTCTATCACGAGGCGCTGCGCCTCAAACTCGATCAGGACGATGAAATCGTACGCCGCCGCCTGGTGCAAAAATATGAGTTCCTGCAGCAGGACCTCGGCACGCCCAAGGATCCCACCGACGCCGAATTGCGCGCGTTCTACCGGTCGCATGCGGCGAAATTCGAGATTCCGGAGCGCCTCACCTTCACCCATGTCTATTTCGCCGTCGACGGCAGCAGCGACGAGGCCGCGAAGTCGCGTGCCGAGCAGGCGCTCGCGGCCTTGAATCAGGCGGGCGCCACGCGCGGACCCGACTACGGCGACAGCTTCCCCGGCGCCGTCGACTATTCCGGTGCGACCTCCACCCAGGTGCGCCGCGCCTTCGGGTCCGGGGATCTGTCGGAGAAGGTGTTTGCCATCGCACCGGGCCACTGGGCGGGTCCCTTCCGATCAGGCTTCGGTTGGCACCTCGTATATGTCACGGCGCACGCCCCGCCGAGCGTCGCTGCCTTCGACGGCGCGCGGGACGCGGTGCTGCGCGATTACGTCGAGGCCGAACGCGGCAAGCGCAACGCCGAGGCGCTGGCGGCGCTGAAGAAGCATTTCACCATCGTGGTCGAGTAGCTCGTGACGCGCGCGTTCCGAACGGTTCGACTCCTGGCATGGGTGCTGTGCCTGGCGGCGGCCCTGCCGGCCAGCGGGCACGAAATACGCCCTGCCTACCTGCAGATCACGGAAAATGCCGGCCACCGCTTCGACGTGCTGTGGAAGCAACCGAGCGTCGGGACGCAGCTGCTGCGTCTGGTCCCGTTGGTATCCAACGGCTTGCTCGATGGGCCGCCCAACGAGGAGTCGGCTGCGAACAGCTTCCTGGTGCGTCGCTGGCGGAATCTCAACGTCACCCGCGACTCCTTCGACGGCGCCACCATCCGGATCGAAGGACTCGAGTACACCATCACGGATGCCCTCATCAGCATCAGCTTCGCCAACGGGCAGGACATCCAGGAGATCCTGAGGCCGCAAAGGCCCGGTCTGACCGTGCATCTCACGGGTACCGGCAAGATGCCGGTGCCGGCCTACCTGCTGCTCGGAATCGAACACATCTTGACGGGGTTCGATCATTTGAGCTTCGTGCTCGGCCTGCTGCTGCTGGTCAGGTCGCGGCTCACCCTGGTCAAGACCATCACCGCATTCACCATCGCGCACAGCGTGACTCTGGCGGCCGCGGCGATCGGGCTGGTGCACGTGAATCCATCGGTCATCGAGGCGCTGGTGGCCTTCAGCATCGTGTTCGTGGCGCTCGAATTGGTGCGCGCCTATCGCGGCCACTTCGGGCTCACGGCGCGCTATCCGTGGCTGATCGCCTTCACTTTCGGGCTGCTGCACGGCTTCGCCTTCGCGGGTTCGCTGGCGCAGATCGGTCTGCCCGAGCACAACATTCCGCTAAGCCTGCTGCTGTTCAACCTGGGCGTCGAGGTGGGGCAGCTGATGTTCGTCGGGGCCGTGCTGCTGGTGATCGCGGTGCTGCGCAGGCTGCCGCGTCCAATGCCGCACTGGGCAACGTGGATTCCGCCCTACGCCATCGGCGGGCTGGCTTCATTCTGGGTCATTCAGCGCCTGCACTTTCTCACGAGTTGAAATCAAGGGGATCGACATGAAATCATCGACTCAAAGACCTGGGCTGCTCCTGCTGGCGGCGGCCATGAGCGCCGCGCTCTGCGGCATCGCGCACGCGGATCCGGCCGAACGGCAGGCGTACTTCGGCGACTTGCATCTGCATACCTCCTACTCCTTCGACGCTTACATTCTGTTCGGGGCCAAGGTGGATCCCGATGCGGCTTATCGATTCGCACGCGGCGAGCCGGTCGACTTCATGGGGGAAAGCGCCAAGCGCAATGAACCCCTGGACTTTCTCGCAGTGACCGACCACTCGGAGAATATCGGCGTGTTCAACACGCTCGATGACCCCAACAGCGAATTGTCCAAATCCGAGACGGGCAAGTCGTTCAAGAGCGATCCGGTCAAGACGTTCTTCGATGCGGTCGTGAGCGGCAAATTCGCGAGCGGTAAAATGCTGGAGGGCATCAAGGGAACCCAGGAGGTCTCGCAATCCGCGTGGCAGCGCGAGATGGAAGCCGCGAACCGCAATTACCGGCCGGGCACGTTCACGACGTTCATTGCCTATGAATGGACGTCCATGCCGGACGGCCAGAACCTGCACCGCAACGTGATCTTCCGCGGCGACAAGGCGCCGAATCCGTTCACCTCGGTGGACTCGCCGAAGCCGGAGGATCTGTGGAGCTGGCTCGACAAGATCCGCAAGGACGGCTATGAGGCGCTCGCCATCCCGCACAACTCCAATGCCAGCAACGGCCTGATGTTCGATTGGAACGACAGCAACGGCCGTCCCATCGACCAGGCGTACGCCGAGCAGCGCGCCTCGGATGAGCCGCTGGTGGAGATCGCGCAGAACAAGGGCGCGTCCGAGACCCATCCCGTGCTCTCGCCCAACGATGAATTCAGCAATTTCGAGTTCTACGATCACCTGCTGATTTCGCCCAAGAAGAGCAAGCCGGAGGGCAGCTACGTGCGCGACGCGCTCGGCCGGGGACTCGAGATCGCCAAGCGGGCCGGGGGCGTCAATCCGTACAAGTACGGTTTCGTCGGCGCCAGCGATTTTCACAATGGCCTCAGCACCTCGAGCGAGGAGGCCTTCGTCGGGACCTTCGGCGGCATCGATCCCACCCGGCCCATCCCGAGCACGATGGAGCTCAAGAACTGGGGCGAGGTTCGCAAGATGGCCTCGTCCAATCTTTATGAGAACAGCAGCGGCAACCTCACCGGCGTCTGGGCCGAGCACAACACGCGGGACTCGATCTACGACGCATTCCGGCGCAAGGAGACCTTTGCGACGTCGGGCACGCGGCTGAAGGTGCGCTTGTTCGGCGGCTGGGACTACCCGGCCGCGATCACGACGCAACCGAAATGGCTGGGGGGCGCCTACGCCAAGGGTGTTCCCATGGGCGGTGATCTGCCTGCCAAGCCGGCGGCGGCGGCGGCTCCCCGGTTTATCGCCTGGGGACTCAAGGATCCGAACGGCGCCAATCTCGATCGCCTGCAAATCGTCAAGATCTGGCTGCAGGACGGAAAGCATGTGGAGCGGATCTACGATGTCGCCCTATCGAACGGGCGCAAGGTGGATCCTCGCACGGACCGGGCGCCGGCCGTGGGGAACACGGTCGATCTGCAGACCGCGACCTATAAGAATTCCATCGGCGCGACGCAATTGACAGCCGTTTGGCAGGACCCGCATTTCGATCCGAAGGTGCCGGCGGCCTACTATTTGCGGCTGCTCGAGATCCCCACGCCGCGCTGGAGCACGATCCTGGCGGTGAAGCGCAAGGAAGCCTTGCCGGGAGAGGTTCCGGCCACGATCCAGGAGCGGGCCTGGTCGTCGCCCATTTGGTACATACCCGGTCAGTCGACCGCGCTCTAGAACAGGGGACCCAGTATGTTTCGAGTCATCCGCTCTGGATTCACGGTTGTGGGCGGTTCGCTCATCGTCTCGCCGGTGAGCACGGCGCGTGCCGCGCCGCGCCGCTGCAGCGGCGGCAACGACACGGTGAGGTTCCAACTGCTGTAGTCCTGAAGTGCCATCCTCTCAATGGTTTCGCCGCTGCCGCCCGACCCGGCAATCGCCCGATGAGGCATCTTCGCTCCCCCGCGGTGTCCATCCGAGGGCTCGTTGCGACCCTGGCGATTCCGGAGCGGCAGCGGCGATCCTCTGGGCGTTGTGCCTCCCGGCGGTTGCGGCGCGCGCGAACGATGCCGCCCTGGAAGCCGGAACCGCCGACTTCGCGGCGCCGTTGAGCGAAATCACCGTCACCTCGCAGCGGCTCGAACTGCTGGGCACGGCCGAGACCGCGAGCGAGGGCGTCGTGACGGACGAGGAACTTCAGCTCCTGCCGGCCTATCGGCCGGGGCAGCTGCTGGAGAGCGTGCCCGGGCTCATCGTCACCCTGCATAGCGGCGAGGGCAAGGCGAACCAGTACCTGATGCGCGGGTACAACCTCGATCACGGCACCGACCTCCAGACCTCGGTGGACGGCATGCCCGTCAACCAGCCGACGCACGCACACGGTCAGGGCTACACGGACCTCAATTTCCTGATCCCGGATCTCGCCGACGGCCTCACGTATACCAAGGGGCCCTACTACGCGGCCGTGGGTGACTTCGGTGCGGTAGGGTCGGTCGGCGTCAGCCTGCGGGACACCATTCCCAATCAGGTATCGGCAACCGTGGGGACACTGGATTTTCAGCGTCTGTTGAGCACAGGTTCCGAGCCCCTGGGCGAGGGCAATCTGCTCGCCGCCGTGGAGGTGCAGCACTACGACGGCCCGTTCGTGACCCCCGACGATCAGCGCAAGGAGAATGCCGTCCTGCGCTACAGCGAGGGCGATGAGCACAGCGGCTATTCGTTGACCGCCATGGCGTATCACGGGCTGTGGACCAACACCACGGACATCCCGCTTCGAGCGATCACCGAGGGGCTGGTCCCCAATCGCTTCGGCACGCTCGACCCGACCGACGGCGGGCGGGCGTGGCGCGCGAGCCTGTCGTACGACGATCATGCCGGCCTGGGCAACGGCCAGCTGACCTCGAGCGCCTTCTTCATCGACAACCAGCTGCACCTGTACAACGATTTTACCCACGACCTCATCGATTCCGTTCACGGGGACCAGGAGGATCAGTTCGAGAACCGCCGCGCGTTCGGCGGACAGAGCAATTACGTCGTGCCGCTTTCCTTGGGAGAGATTCCCAATCAGATCTCCGTCGGCGGCCTGGTGCGCGAGGACATCCTGCGGGTGGGGCGGATCCCGAGCGAAGGTCAGGTGCCGCTGCCCCCCTCGAACGATCCGCCGTCGTTCTCCAACGACGATCAGGTGTACCTGTTCGTGGGTGCGGCGTATCTGCAGGCCGTGACCCATTGGAGCGCCCGATTTCGCAGCGTCGTGGGCGTTCGCGACGATTACCAGCACGGTACGGACGACGACTATCTGGCCGCACTGCACGAGAGGGCGGGCTATACCAATGGCGGCACGGCGCGCCAATCGCTGCCGCAGCCCAAGGGCAGCCTCATCTACACGGTGAGCGACTCGCTCGAACTGTACGCGAGCGCTGGTCGCGGCTTCCACAGCGCCGACATTCGGGGCGTGAATCAGGCCACGAGCGTCGACCTGGGATTACCGCACACGCCGCTGCTCGCCCAGCAGGAAGGGCAGGAAATCGGCCTGCGCGCGGCGCCGGCGCCAAATTTTGCGCTGACCTTCGCCCTGTTCAATCTCTGGCAGCAGTCCGAGACCATCATCGACCCCGATGTGGGGCAGGATTCGGCCGGCCCGCCGAGCCGGCGCGAGGGATTTGAAGTGAATGCCACCTACAAGATCAACGAATTTCTGGAGTTCTACGGCAGCCTGTCGGGCGACCACACCCGCTTCACGCACCCGTTCGACGACGGCACGGGCCACGAAGGGGAATACATCACCGATGCCCCGGTGGCGACCGGCGCGCTCGCGCTGTACCTCACGAACCTCGGGCCTTGGAGCGGCGCCCTGCAATACCGGTATCTGGGGAACTACCCGCTGTCATCGGGCCCGTGCAACGCCGCCGCCGCCGTGCACGACTTCCCAGCGGCGACTTCGTGCGCGAATGCCCCGACGGCCCTGGGTCAGGTCAACGGCAAGGGCTTCGGCGAGACCAATCTCGATGTTCATTATGCGTTGTCGGCGGATTGGAGCGCGTCCTTGGGAGTCTACAATCTCTTCGACACGCACGCGGCCGCGGCGGAGTTCTGGTACGTCGATCGGCTGGCAAACCAGATCGGTACATACCCGGAAGGGCGGGCGGATATTCACGAGCATCCGCTCGAACCCATCATGGCGCGATTGACGCTGGCGAAGCGATTCTAGCCTCTTGGGCGCCTCACCGGCCGTGATGGCGGATGATGCCGTCCGGCGGCAGGAGGTCCCCGGGGCGCATGGCCGCGGGACATTTTCCCACGTACTGCTGATCCTCGACCAGCGCCTCCTCGGTCCTGCCGTCGAGAGGGGGCGAGAAGCTCGCCTGCGTTTCGGAATGGACGACCGTCTCGCTCAGGTACATCGTCACGCCGTTGGAGACGATGCGGGTGCCGGACACGGTGCAGGTGGAGGCCGACGAGAACTTGCCGCCGCCCTCATCCTTGAGGGTGGTGAGGCAGCCCTTCACATTCTCGATCTGCGCATTGGCGGCCTTGTCGAAGGCATGATCGCGGCACAGCTTGTAGGAGAACTCGCTGCGCTTGTTGCCGGGCATCTCGAGGCGTTGGCCGCGGACGTCCCACAGGCCTTCCTTCAGCTTGGGCGGATGGCCGGCCCAGGCGGCCGGGACGGGCAGCGCCAGCGCGGTGATGAATACCGCGCCGGCGGCCCGTCTCGTCAGCATCAATAGGCCGTGGCGATGCCGGTGGGCTGTGTGCCGGTGGTCGCCGTCGGCGTGCTGAGCAGCGTCAGCGCCCCGGGCGTCGTACCGCCGATCGGCGTGATGGAATATTGCGACACGGTTGTGCCGTAGGTTGGGTTCGAGCCACGGTCAGTGACGTAGGCGAACTGGCCCGACGCATCCACGGCGAGGTAGTTGGGCACGTTCAGGTCGGTCGTTGCGCTCGTGCTGGTCACCGAGAGCAATCCGCCCGCGCCCTCCGTCAGCTGCTGCACCGTGTTATTGGCCGCATTGACCGCGTACGCGAAGGTTCCTCCAACCGTCGATTGCACCGATATGGACTTGGGGTTGCCGCCGATCGTCACCGTGGGCGGGGTCAATGCGGCAAGTACTCCACCGCCGCTAATGGAGAACTGCGCCACGTCGTTGTTGTAGTAGTCGCCGACGTACACATAGTTGCCGCTGGGATCGAAGGCCACCGAATCGGCCTCATGCGAGACACCCAGGCTCACGGTGCTGACCGGCGTGGTGCTGAGCGCACCGCCCGCGCCGATGCTGAATGACATCACCGTGCCGGCCGTGAAATTGGCGACCACGGCATACGTGCCGGCGGGATTGACCGCGATCTCGGCCGCGCCGGTGCCCGCCGTTACCGTGGCCGGGGTCAGCGCGCTGATGACGCCGGTAGAATTGTTGACCCCGAACTGCGAAATGGTCCCATCGTAGTAATTCGCCACGTACACGTTGGTGCCGGTCACCGCCAGTCCATTCGGTCCGCTGGCGGCTCCGCTGCCCGAAACCACGGTCGCGGGGCTGAGCGCCGCTAGAGTACCGTCCGGCTGGATGGAGTACTCGTACACGTTGCCGTTGCCGAAGTTGAGCACGTACACATAATGGGTCGCGGTAGCGGTCTCGACCCCGATGGCGAAGGGGCTGCCGGTAAGAGTCACGGTCGCGGGAGTGTTCGCGATCAACGCGCCGGTGGTGGGATTGATGATGTATTGAGATACGGTGCCGTCGCCGTAATTGGCCACATAGGCATATTCGGCCGGCTTCACGGTGAGCGTGACCGTGGGCGAAACGATGCTGCCGATCGCTGCGGTGATGCCGGCGGAGCCGTACGACACCCCGGTGGCGAGACCGATGCTGCCGCCCGCATTGCTGATCGTGGCGGCCGCGGTATTGTTCGACGCCCAGGTCGACAAGCCAGTGACGGGCGGGGTGGTGCCGTCGGTGTAGGTGCCGGTCGCGGTGTACTGCAACGTACCGCCTGCGATGACCGTGCCGTTGGTTGGCGTCACGGCAATGGACACCAGCGCCGCTGGGTTGACCGTCAAGCCAATCGAACCGGACACGCTGCCGACGGTCGCCTTGATGGTGAGCGCGCCCTGGGCCACGCCGGTCGCAAGACCTTCTAGTCCCGGGGAGTTACTCACGGTGGCGTACGCGGTATTGCTCGAACTCCAGATCGCGGTGGTGGTGATGGTCTGCACCGTGGTGTCCGAATACGTGCCCGTGGCCACGAATTGCTGCGTCGTGCCCTTCGGAATGCTCGGATTGGTCGGCGTCGGATTGGTCGGCGCCGTCACCGCGATGGAAACCACCACGGCAGCCGTGACCGTCATCGTGGTCGATCCCGAGACGCTGCCCATGGTGGCGGTGATCTTCGACGACCCGACGCCTGCCGCCGTCGCAAGGCCGGCGGAATTGATCGTTACCGCCGTCGTCGTTGCCGAGTTCCAGGTGACCGTGGACGTCAGATCCTGATGCACGTTGTTGCTGTAGTTGCCCGTGGCCGTGAATTGCTGGGTCAGGCCCTTGGCGATGCTGGGTAATGCCGGAGTCACAGTGATGCTCTCGAGCACGGGCGCCGTGACGGTGACCGTGGCCATGCCGGAGACGCTGCCCAGGGTCGCCTTGATGACCGAGCTGCCGACGCCGGCCGCGGTGACGATGCCGGCGGCGCTGACCGTGGCTACCGTGGTGGTTCCCGAGGTCCAGGTGACCTTCGATGTCAGGTTCTGCTTCGTATTATCCGTGTAGACGCCGGTCGCCGTGAATTGCTCGGTTTGGTCCTGAACCATGGCGAGCGTGGTCGCGGGCGTCACGTCGATCGTTACCAGCGTTGCGGCGGTGACCGTCAAGGAGAACGTGCCGGCCACGCCGGCCGACGTGGCCGTGATGGTGGTCGTCCCGGCGGCGAGGCCGGTCACCAGCCCGTTGGTGCCTATGGTGGCCACGTTGGTGTCCGAGGACGTCCACGTCACCGAACTCAAGGGTTGCTTGCTGCCGTCGCTGTACACGCCGGTGGCGGTGAACTGGTCGGTCAATCCGGCCACTAGCGTGGAGTCCGTGGCCGACACCGAGACCGACGACAGGGTGGGTGGGGGCGGGCTGCCGCCTCCGCCTCCTCCGCCGCCTCCGCCTCCTCCTCCGCCGCAACCCGCGATGAACCCGGTGAAGGCCAGCAGGAGCGCAGCCGCCAGGGACTTGGGCCCGAACCACGCACCCAAGGAAAATCGGGTATTGCAGGAGATATTCATGCGGTACATCCAGTGATCGTTGGTGTAATCGGACAATCCACGCTCAAGCCATTGCTACAGTGAGCCATAGCTCGCTTTTCCAGGACATTAAATTCGAGTAAGCGTTTGAGTACGGATCTGTAATTTAAGGATGGATAATGGCGCGAGGCCCCTATTGGATTCGTGATGCACCTCGCATTTCTTGTCGCGTGTCTGTGGTTCCCGCTTAATATATGAGGCGCGGCGCCGATAGGGCGCCCCCGCCGTGTACTGCTTCGCACAATCCGCGGCCATATGTCCGCCCAGAAGCGGGGCGCCAACTCGGGCAACGAGGGAGTCATCATGACCAAGGCATTTCGCGCATCACCCGATGTCATCATTCGCACCTCGAAGTTCGAGGAGGCCACGCGCTTCTATACGCAGGTTCTCGGTCTCGAGATCGCGCACTCGGCCGCCGCCCTGGTGGGCTTGGATGCCGGCGCCTTTCGCTTGTACTTGGAGCCGGGACCCGATCATGGCCCGGTGTTCGACTTTCGGGTGCCCGACTTCCGGGCGGCGAAGGAGGCTCTGCTGTCGGCGGGCTGCACGCTGGTGGAGGAGGATCCCGCCGTTCCGAAGTGCTACTTGCGCGATCCCTTTGGGCTGGTATTCAACATCGAGCAGCGTGCTCCGCTGATCGCTTAAGGCGCGCCGCCCGTCTTCGCGTTGGGTGCGCGCGCCAAAGTCGCCGCCCGATGGGCAGGGCCCCTCAAGGCGAGTTCGGCGGGTCGGTCTTGACAGCCGCTGCCGGCGCAGCGCGCGGCTCGGAGGCGGCGTCGGAGGGGCCGTTCGACATCTCGGTAGGGGTGGCGGGGGCTTCGGGCTGGCCCAACAGCGCCGCTTTGTCGGACGGCGACTCGCCCGAAAGATCGGCTTCCAAGCCGACCGTGGCGATCACGCCGTTCGCCTTCTGCAGCACTTCGCGCGCATAGTCCCAATGAATGGCGACGGTGGTGTCGCCCACCGCCTTCTGCAGGAGGTCGGAGAACTGATTGAGATCGGGTTCGAAGCTCTGGCCCTCGGCATCCACGGGCGGATGCGCTTCGAGCAGCAATTCGCCGTCGACCCACGCCACCTTCAGCGGCTCGTTGATGAGCCGCACGGGCGTGCCCACCGGGATGAGCGGAAACAGCGCCGCCACGTCGTCGGGATACATGCGGATGCAGCCGTGAGTCACGGCAAGACCGACGGCAATGGGATTATTGGTGCCGTGAATCAAATAGGTGCCTTTCCCTGCCGCCAGCCGCATCGCGAACGCGCCCAAGGGATTGTCCGGGCCCGCCGGCACCATCGGCGGCAGAATTTCACCGGCGGCGGCATGCTCCTTGCGGACCGACTCCGGGGGATACCACACCGGATCCTTGATCTTTTGAATCACCTGGGTGACGCCGAGCGGTGTGCGCCAGTCCATCTTGCCGATGCTGACCGGATAGGTGATCACCTCGCGCGAGCCGTCGCGGCGCGGTTTGGGGTAATAGTAGAGGCGGTGTTCGGGAAGGTTCACCACGATGCCTTCGCGGGGAACCGGCGGCAGAATGTGGCGGCCGGGAATCGTGATCTTCGTGCCCGCGCCCGGCAGCCACGGATCGACGCCGGGATTGACCCGGATCAATTCCTCGGAACCCAGGCTGTACTTGCGGGCCAGATCGTAGAGCGTGTCCTCGTACACCGTGGTGTAGGTTTGATCTTCGCCGACGATGGGGGGCGCGTCCTTCGGAAGTTCGTAAACGGTCGCAAGCGCGGGCGCCGCGCCCGCAAGACTCAGCAGGAAGGCCAGCGCCGGTGCGGCGAGGAGCTTTGACGGAGTTTGGGCAGCGGCCGACGCGGCGCGTCCCGGACCTGAATGAACTTTAACTTTCATGAGCTTAGCCTATCACGAGCCGAGCGGATTCTGCCTGAATTGATCCCGCGCAGCAGCGGGCGGCGGCGCCATGGAGTGGACGGCGAGAGCGCGGTGTAGGTTTCATTCGCAGCGCAGCGGCACGCGCGGTGGCGTTCACGGCGCGATCACGGCATGATGGCGTCCCTCTTTCGTGCTCCCAGCCCCAGGTTCAATCTCCGTGTCCTTGTTAAGGCAACTTCGCGGTCGCTTCTCGAACGACCTCGCCATCGATCTTGGCACTGCCAATACGCTGATCTACGTCAAGTCCAAAGGCATCGTGCTGAACGAACCTTCGGTGGTGTCGGTTCAGAACGAGCCCCTGCGCGGCGGGAAGGTGGTGGTGGCGGTGGGCGCGGACGCCAAGCGGATGCTGGGGCGCACGCCGGGCCACATCACGGCCGTGCGGCCGATGAAGGACGGCGTCATCGCCGACTTCACGTATACCGAAAAGATGCTGCAGCACTTCATCAATAAGGTGCACGGCGACCGCTGGATGCGCCCGAGTCCGCGCGTGCTCGTGTGCGTGCCCGTGGGCTCGACGCAGGTGGAGCGGCGCGCCATCAAGGAGTCGGCGGCTGGGGCGGGCGCGCGCCGGGTGGACATCGTGTCCGAGCCGATGGCGGCCGCCGTCGGGGCGGGGTTGCCGGTGCACGAGGCGCGCGGCTCCATGGTGCTCGACATCGGCGGCGGCACGTCTGAAGTGGCCGTGGTGTCGCTGAACGGCATCGTGTACGCGGCGAGCGTGCGCATGGGCGGGGATCGGTTCGACGACGCCATCGTGCAATACGTGCGGCGCAACTACGGCATCTTGATCGGCGAGACCACCGCGGAGCGCATCAAGATCGAGATCGGCTCGGCCTATCCCGGCGACGTGGTGCGCGAGATCTCGGTTCGCGGGCGCAATCTTTCCGAGGGCGTGCCGCGCGGCTTCACGCTCAACTCCAATGAAATCCTGCAGGCGCTCGAAGAGCCGCTGCAGGGCATCGTGAGTGCGGTGCGTCAGGCGCTCGAGGAGACGCCGCCGGACTTGGGCGCCGATGTGGCCGAGCGCGGGATCGTGATCACCGGCGGCGGTGCGCTGCTGCGCGACATCGACAAGCTCATCATGAAGGAGACCGGGTTGCCGGTAGTCATCGCGGACGATCCGTTGACCTGCGTGGCGCGCGGCGGCGGGCGTATACTCGAACTCTCGGATGAGTCCGCCCCGGGGGCCTTCGGGCTGGAGTGAGTCAGTTCGATGCCCGCCGGCGATGCGGATACGGGAGCGGTGATGAGCCAGCGAGAAGCTCAGAGTATCGGGTCCGACGTGGCGGACCCCGCTGTATTGAACCCGCTGGCCGGAGTCCTGCAGGAATACCACCTGCTCTTCCAGGTCTTGTTCGAGGAGAGCGCGGTCGGGATGATGATCCTGTCGCTCGACGACATCCTCGTGAGGGTCAATCCGGCGATGGCGCAGATGCTCGGGTACGAGATCCGGGATCTCACCGGCCGTCACGTCTCCTTCATCAATACGGCCGATGGCTATGCGCATAGCAAGGCGCGGCGCATGGCGCTGTTGCAGCAGCGGCGCTCCGACTCGTTCGTGGTTGAAAAGCAATACCTGCACCGCTCCGGCCGGCACCTTTGGGCGTCGTTGACCGTGACGCTGGTGCGTCCCGTCTCCGGACCACCGTTCTTCATCGGCATCGTGCAGGACCTCTCTGACCGCCGGCGCCTGGAAGCCGCCCTGCAGGACGCCAGCGAAAATGAGCGGCAGAGGCTCGGGCGCGAACTGCACGAGGGCCTGGGCCAGGAACTGGCGGGCCTCTCGCTGCTGGCCGCCGGCCTCGAGCGGGTCACTCAAGAGTCGCCGCAGAGGCTCTCCGAAGAATTGAAGACTCTGTCGGAGATCGCCGCCAGCGCCGTGAACGGCTGCCGGGCCATCGCCCATCGACTGGCGCCGTTGACGCCGGATTACAAATGTGGTCACCAGGATTTTTTGAACGCATTGCAGCACTTGAAATGGCTGCACCGCTCCGGGCGGGAGTGCGTGGCGGTGACCGTGGAGGAGCGCTGCACGGCCCGTCTTGGCCTAGGGTTTCAAGTGCGCCTCCAGCTGTACCGAATCGTCGAGGAGGCCGTCAGCACCGCGATCCATCAATTTCGCGCCACCGCCGTGTCCATCGAGTGCGTGATCGACGCCGAGACGGTGCGATTGACGGTTGCGGACGACGGGTGCGCGGCCGCGCGCGGCATGCCCTTCAGCACCATCATGGATCGCGCCCTGGCGATTTGCGCGCGCGTGACGGTGCAGCGGAGCGCAGACGGCGGAGGGATGCTATCGATCGAAATTCGCAATCGGGCCGAGATTGCCGACCGGGTGCGCGGCATCGATTCCGCGGGCGCGGCCCAGGCGGCGGGCGGGGTCTGACGCCGGCTCACCACTGTGGGATCACGGGCGCGACGTTGGAGCGCGACACCCACCCGGTTCTGCCGGCGGCCGTGCGCACCAGCACGAACTCATCGTGCCGGGCCGCCAAGGCCACGACCTCGGCCTCGGGCAGCGTAAACACCGGATCGCCCATGGGCACGGGCGAAACGCGCACGGGAGCCCCTGCCGTCACGACCACGGCCGAATGCAGGGCAGGCCACAGCACGGCGCATTGGCCGGCCATCAATCCCAGGAACGCGATACCGAGCGCGGCGGCGCCGCGGCACGTCCAGGGGTACCGGCTCGATACCCGGCTCATGACCAGCGCCGCGCTGAGCAGGAGAACCCCGGCGAGGCCGAGCCATGACATGACCACGGGGCTCGCCCGCGTCACGGCGCGGGTCAGCGCCTTCCTGAGCATCGAGGGTGCGGCGGCGTTCGAAGGCGCGGTGCTCGGCGGTGAGTTCGAGGCCGCCCGCAGGTCGGCCGCGACGCGGGCCGCGCGCTGCACAAAGTGGAGATTGGCGGCGATGTCGGGATCGTCGGGCGCGAGCAAGGCGGCGCGCTCATAGTTCAGCACCGCGAGCCCCGGCTTTCCCGCCCGCGCATAGGCATTGCCCAGGTTGTAGAGCGCGGCCGCCGAGTAGCCGGGCTCGGCGGCGCGCGCGCCGCCGGGCCATGCCGCCAGGAACAGGATCAGGGTCACGGCGCACCGGCCCATCAGGCACCCGTCTTCGGCAGAATCCGCCGGCGCACCACCTCGGTCCACCGCGCATAGTCGGTGGTGGACAGCTCGTGGCCCGAGTAGTTGGCCTCATCGGCGAGGGCGAAGATTTCACGCGTGTCCTCGCCGCCGTCCTCGGCGCCCTCGGCCTCGAGCAGCGCGGATCGTGCCACGCTGAAGAACTCGGCCGCATGGCCCGCCCGCGCGGCCGCCTCGAGCTGTTGCACGACGCGGCCTGCGGCTTTCGCGGCGCGCCGCGGAGCGCGCGGGACGAGGGAGCGCCGCCGGCCCAGCCAGCCGCCGGCGATTACCAGCGAGAGCAGCGTCGGCGCGGCGATGAAGCGCGCCTGCAGATAGGGCGGCACCAGGGAACGGTGCGCGGTGCCGGACAACTCATGATCGGGCCGCAGGCCATCGGCGGGGGCGGCCGTGCCCGCGCTCTTGTCGGCGGCGGCAGGCGGCCCTGCGGATTGTTCCGCCGCGGAGGGCGTGATCGCCACGGCGAGCGGCGCGCTGCGGGCGACTTCGTAGCGGCGCGTCGACGGATCGAAATAGCTGAAGGACAGCCCGGGGATGGTTTGCCGGCCCGAATGCGAGGCGATCAGCGGCTGCTCGAAGATCTTCTCGCCTCGGAAGCCGACGGGGTCGCTCGCCTTGAAGGAGGATTTCGGCGGGTAGGTTTTCCACGCGTCGAGATGATCCAGCATGGCGCTGTCCACGCGGTCGAAATTTCCGGCGCCGGTCACGTGCAGGCGCAGAGTGAGCGGATCCCCGGCCGCAGCCGTGCTCGAGGACAGGTCATCCGCGATCTTGAAGGAACCGACGGCGCCGCTGAAATCCGGCGGCCGGCCTTCGGCTGGCAGCGGCAGGACCGTGAGTTCCATCACGGGGCTCGTCACCGTGATTTCCTT
This sequence comes from uncultured Gammaproteobacteria bacterium, assembly GCA_963707765.1. Taxonomy (GTDB): domain Bacteria; phylum Pseudomonadota; class Gammaproteobacteria; order Steroidobacterales; family Steroidobacteraceae; genus Bog-1198. Next base: position 2,267,974 of record CAVPQZ010000004.1, read on the forward strand.
GGAGACGGTCACGCCGAAGTAATTCTGGAAGAACGGGTCGCCCAGCGCATCCTCGAGCCGCGACTCGCGTGCCGGCCGCGTCTGCACTCGCACCGTGAGCGGCGACTCCACGGAAAGCGAGAATTTCCCCGGCTTGATCGGCGCGAGCACGCTGTGCCAGGTGAGCAGCGTGAACTCCCGGCCGTCGAGGATCTTCGGCGTGCGCTCGGGCTGGCGCGACAGGTTGTTGAGCGTGAAATCCGTCCCGCTGAGCGTGGGCAGTCCGTTCAGCGAATTGACGAAGCCGTTGCGCATCCCCACTTCGATCTCGACGGGGATGCTCTCGCCCACGAAAGCCTCGCGCTTGGGCAGCAACAGCCGCACGTACGCCGAGCCATCGGGCGTCATGCGGATTCCCTCGGCGTGCGGCGCCGCCGAATTCAGATTGCCGGGCCCGGAGGGCTTGCCGGGCGCGTCCTCGGGATCGACGCGCAGCACCAGCGGTTGCGATTGCGGCGTCATCCCGGGGATGGTGTAGATGCCGGCGGCTCTTGGGGTGACGCGCACCATGATCGCCGTGCTCACCAGCGTCGCGCCGCTCACGATCTCCACGCGGTGCGATTGCCCGAGGACCCGAAAATCGAGGCCGTTCACCTCCGGGAGGGCCATGGGGGCATTGCTGCTGCCGGAACTCGTGATGGTGAGCTCCGCCGATTGTCCCATCGTGATGCGCGCGGGCTCGAGGGTGGCGTTGACGAGCGGCGCCGCCGGCGCGGCCGCCGCAGACATCCATGCCGCCAGCGCGAGGAGTCCGCCGCAGCGGATGAGGCCTGCCGTCATGCTACCAATCTTTGGCCGGCGGCGACTGCTCGCGCAAGTCGCGGCTGTTGAGAGGCGACATGGGCATGTGGTGCTCGTCCCCCTTGACCGAATCGAGCAGCTCGCGCGCCTCTTCGCGGGTCATCTGTCCCGGTTGCGGCTGCGCGGCCTCCGCCTGGGCCTCATCGGTCTGATCTTCGGGATTGCCGCTGGCCTGCCCCTTGCGCGGCGGCTGGTCCGCCTTGGGCGGCTGCTCCCCGCTGGGTGGAGGTTGCTGCCCCGCGCCGGCCGGCGGCGGCTGGCCATCCTGCGGGGGCGGCTGCCCACCGTTCTGCGCGGAGTCCTTCTGCGGTTGCGGGGGCTGCTGGCCGGCGTTCTGGGGCGGTGGTTGGCCCTGCTTCTGCGGGGGTTGCTGGCCCGATTTTTGATCGCCGCTCTGGGGTTGCCCATCCGAGGGGTTTTGCTGGGGGTTCTTCGACTTGTCCTGACCCTGATTCGGATTTTGATTCTGTTGCTGATTGCCGCCCTGATTCTGCGGCGAGTTCTGCTTCAGCGCGTCGATCTTGCGCTTCACCAGGTCGCGGTTGTACTTGGCGTCGGCGTCGTCGGCGCGCAGCTGCAGTGCCGTGTCGTAGGCCTTGACCGCATCGTTCCACTTCTGCAGCGTGTCCTGCGGCTTGCTCTTCTCGGTGGCTTGGCCCGCGCGGTACAGGGCGTTGCCGAGGTCGTAGTAGGCGTCTTCCTGATCCGCCAGGCGCTTAAGGTTGCTGGACGGCGATTTGGCGATGGACTGCTGGAAGGCCGTCACGGCCTCGGGGAATTTGCCTTCGCGGTATTGCGCGGTTCCGAGATCGTAGGGCAGGGCGGGTGTGCCCGGATCGCCCTTGGCGGCCTCCGCGAAGGCTTTCTCGGCGGCGGCGTAGTTGCCTTTTTTATACGCATGCGCGGCGCTTAGCGTGTCGGCGCGGGCTTCGCCGTGCGGCACGGCCGGCAGAAGCAGTGCGAACCCGATTGCGGCGGCGGCGCCCGAGGCGCCGCGCGCCGCCGGCTGTGCGGCTGCCCTACGGCGCCTGCGCCGGCTGCCCACGGTCAGGCTGAGCAGCAGCAGCCCCAGGGACGCGCAGAGCGGCCATTGGAAGCGGTCGATGTACAGCCGTTGGCGGCGTGAGGCGAGGTCGTGCTTGGCGAGCGGACCGAGAACGGTCTTGTAAAGATAGTCCAGACCTTCGCCCTGCGTTCCCAGCGGTACATAGATGCCTCCCGTGGCGGCGGCCAACGCGGTGAGCCCGGCTTCGTCCAGCCGCGATTTGACGAACTCGCCCTGCTCGTCCTTCACGAAACCGCCGCCTTGTTCCGGCGGGAGGGGAATGAGATCGCCGTTGGCGGTCCCCACGCCCACGGTGAAGATCTTGAGGCCATCCTGCTGCTTGGCGGCCTGCGCCGCGGCGAGCGCGCCGCCCTCGAGATCCTCGCCATCGGTGACCAAAATCACGATCTTATCGCTTCCCGGGCGGCGGTGCAGCGCCGCCTGAGCCTCGCGGATGGCGCTCGCCATGTTGGTGCCGCCGCGCGGCATGGTGTTGGTGTCGATGGCGCTCAGCGTCTCGTGAAACGCGCCGTAGTCGAGCGTGATGGGGCAGGCCAGGAACGCGGTGCCCGCGAACGCCACGATGCCCACGGCGTCGCCGTCCAGCTGGTTCACGAAATCGTCGATCGCGAGCTTGGCGCGGGCGAGGCGGTTGGGCTTGACGTCGGGCGTGGTCATGCTGCGCGAGGTGTCGATGGCGAACACGATGTCGTTGCCGCGGCGGGTGATCTCCTCCCAGCGAAAACCCCACTGGGGACGCGCGAGCGCGGCGAACAGCAGCGCCAGGGCGAGCAAGATACAGGCCGCGCTGCAGCGCGCCGCCGCACCACCGAGATGGACTGGGTGAGTTCGCCGCGCAGGTGTGCGGAGACGAATCGGGCAAGCGCCGCCTGCTGGCGCCGGTCGTAGCGGCGCCACAGCCAGAGCATCGCCGTGCACGCCAGCGCTCCGCCCACGAGCCAGCCGGGGGCCGCGAAAATCACGGCAACCTCCGGTAGCGCGTGTGCTGCAGGAGCGTCGCTGAACCCCAGCAGCGCAAGCGAGGGGACCAGTGCCCAGGAGTAGAGCTCGTCGTAGTGCTCGAACTTCTGCACGGTCTGGGCGGTCGTCTCGAGTTGATTGATCTGCTCGTAGATCTTCTTGCAGCGAATCCGTGTCGGTGGCGCGGTAGAACTTGCCGCCGGTCTCGTCGGCAATGGTCTGCAGCGTCTTCTCGTCCACGTCGACCTTGGCCATGATGATGTGCTGATTGCCGGCCTCGTCCCGGACCGGGATCGGCGCCTTGCCGCGAACGCCCACGCCGATGGTGTAGATCCGGATGCCGAGGGCCTTGGCGGCTTCCGCCGCGGCCAGCGGGGATATTTTGCCGGTGTTGTTCACGCCGTCCGTGAGCAGCACCACCACCTTGGATTTCGCGTGTGTGCCTGCGCAGGCGGTTGACGCTTGCGGCGATGGCCGATCCGATGGCCGTGCCGTCGTCGGCCTGCCCGATGGTGACGCGCTCGAGGTTCTGCTGCAGCCAATCGTGGTCGAGCGTGACCGGGCTCACGAGGTACGGACTGCCGGCGAACGCGATCAGGCCGATGCGGTCGTTGGGCCGCTCGTCGATGAATCGCGAAACCACCGATTTGACGACCTCGATGCGGTTCACCCGCTGGTTGTCGATGAGAAAATCGAGCGCCTGCATCGAGCCGGAAACATCGAGCGCCAGCACGATGTCGATGCCGTTGGCGGTGACCTCGGTGCGGCTGTGGCCCCGCTGCGGCCGTGCGAGCCCGACGATCATCAGGGCCGCCGCAAGAAGGGGCAGCAGCCACAGCCAGCTCCCGATGCGGCTGCGGCTGCGGCGCGCCACCTCGCGCGCGAGGCCCACGTGGGAATACTGGACGGCGGCCACCGGTCCGCGGCGCCCGCGCCACAGCATCACCAGCGGCAGCAGCGCCAGCAGCCCACAGCCACTCCGGTTGCAGGAAGCGGATCATGCGCCCCCCTCGAGGGCGCGGCCGGCGAGGTGCCGGCCGCGGAAGCAGGAGTCGCGGGCGCCCGGGGCGGGGTCCGCCGCCGGCTCTGGCTTCGAGGTCTCGAGCACGAAGGCGCGCGCGCTGAGGTGCAGCGAGTCCATGTTCTGCAGGGTGAGCGACAGGCCGGCGAATTTCACCAGGTCGCATTGATGCAGGAATTCCGACAGCAGGGCCCGGTGGCGCAGCAGCGCCGACTCCGGCGATTCGAGCAGATCGTGCAGGAACTCTTCGGTGGTCTGATGCGTGGCGGTCACGGCGAAGCGCCGCTCGATGTAGGTGCGCACGATGTCGGACACCGCGATGGAGAACTCGCGGGCGCGCGCCGGCTCCATCAGCGGGCGGATCTCCTCGAGGCGCGCGAGCGCGACCTCGAAGGGCAGCAGCACGCGGGCACGCCGGCGCCTCAGGCGCCGCCAAAGGAGGACGCCCAGGAGCGCGATCAGCAGCAACGCCGCCGATCACCGCGGCCACGAACCACCAGGGCAGGATGAGCTTGCGGTCCGCGGATGTCGCGGATGTCCTCGGTCGCCTCGCCGGCCGCCATCGCGATCCGGCACGCCCCCGCGGCCAGCGCGGCGAGCGGGAAGCGCGCCGCGGCGAAGGCGTCCCGCGCAGCCCGGGTTCGACGGTTCATGCCCGTCTGCGCTCGCGAGTCTTGAAGAACCGTTGCAGTGCGGGGATGTACGGGGTGTCCGTGCGCAACTGCAGCGTGTCGACGCCTTCGGAGCGAAAATCGATGACCAGCCGCCGGCTGCGTTCCTCGGCCGCCGCTTTGAAGCGCTTGCGGACGGCGGCGCTCGCGGTGTCGAGCTCGATGACCTCGCCGGTCTCCGCATCCTCCAGGGCCAGGATGCCGACGTCGGGGAGTTCCTGCTCGTGCGGATCCTCGACGTGCACGGCCACGAGATCGTGGCGGCGGTTGGTCTGGCGCATGGCGCGGCAGCAGCGCCGCGCGCACGGCGGACGGGTCGCCCGGCGCGACGAAATCCGAGATCAGGAAGACGATGGCGCGCCGGTGCAGCACGTGATTGACCACGTCGAGCGCCTTGACGGTGTCGGTGCCCCGGCCCTGCGGGCGTGTGATAACAGAATGTCCCGCACCACGCGCAGCACGTGGCGCCGCCCCTTCTTGGGCGGCAGGTAGCGCTCGATGCGGTCGGTGTAGAGCACCAGGCCCACCTTGTCGCTGTTGCGGATGGCGGAGAAGGCGAGGACGCTCGCGAGCTCCGCCGCGAGATCGCGCTTCGCCTTGGCGCGCCGAGCCGAAATTGCCCGAGGCGCTGATGTCGACCAGCAGCAGGATGGTGAGCTCGCGCTCCTCGGTGAATTTCTTGACGAAGGGGCGGCCGGCGCGCGCGGTGACGTTCCAGTCGATGGTGCGCACCTCGTCGCCGGGGCTGTATTCGCGCACTTCGTCGAAGTCCATGCCGCGGCCCTTGAACACCGAGTGGTAGGCGCCGGCGAGACTGTCGTTGACCATGCGGCGGGTGCGGATCTCCAGCTGCCGCATGCCGCTCATGATGGCCTTGTTGGACTTCTGGGTGTCGGCGGCCATGGCGTCAGGGCACGGGAAGCGCGTCGAGGATCTTCTCGATCAGGTTCTCGGAAGTGATGTTCTCGGCCTCGGCCTCGTAGGTCACCGAAACGCGGTGGCGCAGCACGTCGAGGGCGACGCTCTTCACGTCCTGCGGCGTGACGAAGTGGCGGCCGTTCAAGAAGGCCATGGCGCGCGCCGCGAGCGTGAGCGCGATGGTGGCGCGCGGCGACGCGCCGTTTTGGATGTAGCCGTCGAGCTTGAACGCGGCGGCGCCGGGCGGGCGCGTCGCGAGCACCAGATCGACGATGTAGTCCCGGATCTTGTCGTCCACGTAAAGATCGTTCACCACGTTGCGGGCCGCGACGATCTGCTCGGCCGACACCACCGGGCGCGGCACCGGCAGGGGCGCGGTGGTCGCCATGGCGTCGAGAATGGCCCGCTCCTCGGTGCGGCTCGGATAGGTGACGATGACCTTCATCATGAAGCGGTCGATCTGCGCCTCGGGCAGCGGGTAGGTGCCCTCCTGCTCCAGCGGGTTCTGGGTCGCGAGCACGAGGAACGGGTTCGGCAGCGCGTAGGTCTCGTCGCCGAGGGTCACCTGGCGCTCCTGCATGGCCTCGAGCAGCGCGCTTTGCACCTTGGCGGGGGCGCGGTTGATCTCGTCGGCGAGAATCAGGTTGCTGAAGATGGGGCCGTGCTTGGTGCGGAATTGCCCGTCCTGCGGGTTGTAGATCATGGTGCCGACGATGTCCGCGGGCAGCATGTCGGGGGTGAACTGCAGCCGCTTGAAATGCACGTCGACGCACGCGGCGAGGGATTTGAGGGCCAGCGTCTTCGCGAGACCCGGCACGCCTTCCAGCAGCACGTGGCCGTTGGTGAGCAGCGCCACCAGGAGCCGGTCGATCAGGTGCTTCTGTCCGACGATGACCCGGCCGATTTCCTGCTGCAGGGGCCTTACCCAGGACGAATTCTCCAGGACATTCTCGCGCGCGGCCCGCATGCCGGCATTGAGCTCCAGAGGCACCGGCCGCAGCTCCTGGACGGCCGCCGGCTTCGGGCCCGGCTGGTACTTCGAATCCGACTTGGCTTCGCCCACGGGCGGGGCGGTTCGTTGAGTCATGGACCTATCCTTCTCTTGCATGGACCTCATCCAACAGGGGTTGGCGCACGGCCGGGCCGCAGATAGTAGCAACGGCCGCCGACGACGAGGTGATTGATGGCCGGTTCGCGCGGCCATCGGCTTAGAGCCTTCCGGCAGCCTCCGGTTCCCTTGGCGTGGTGGCCATCAGGACGCCGGGAATCCGCCTTCCGGCAGCAAAATATGCACTAATTGATGCTAAAATTGTACCCCGCGCCCAAGCGGCCATGCATCCTCCCAGGGGCGCCTCATGCCCGATCCCGATTACGCCGTCCGCTTGTGCACCGTGGCCGATGCGGCCACGGTCGCGCGCCACCGCGTCGGCATGTTTCGCGACATGGGCCAGCTGCCGCCGGCGCTCGAAGGGCGCATGCTCGACGAATCCACGGCGGCGCTCGCCGTCGCCTTGAGCGATGCGACCTATGTGGGCTGGCTCGCGCTCGAGGCGGGCGGTTCGGTCATCGCGGGTGCGGGAGTCCATATCAAGCCGCAGCTGCCGAGGGTCAGGCCGGACGGCAGGGGCATCGCCGCCTCCCCGGCGCCTCTGGTGGTCAACGTCTACACCGAGCCCGCGTGGCGCGGCCGCGGCATCGCGAGGATGCTCATGCAGCGGCTCCTCGGCTGGGCGCAGGCCGAAGGGTACGACCGCGTGTCGCTGCACGCTTCCGACGCCGGGCGGCCCCTGTACGCCTCGCTCGGATTCACGCCGACGAACGAGATGCGCTGGTCGCGGGGCGATTGAGCGCCCGGATCGTACACGGCTACTCGAACCGGTAGGTCACCGCGAGGCCGATGGTCCGGGGCCGCATCAGGTATTCGTCGCGGTAATTAGGCGACACGTCGGCCGTACGCAGCACGGGTCCCGCGACCGAGACGCCTTCGATGTTCGTCAGGTTGTCGACGTAGAGGCGCGCGCTCCACTGGGTGCCGAGGAGCAGGCTGGCCGAGGCGTTGACCGTGGTGAAGCCGCCCAGCTGCTGGAAGCCGGCCGCCGAGGCGTTGATCTGCGTCGTCACGTCGCTGCGGTATGCGGCCCCCACATGCCCCTGCAGCGTCACGCCGCTGGCCACGGGGTGGGTGTAGGTCGCGCCGAGGGTGATCGTCTGCTCCGGAACATAGGGCAGGCGGTCGCCGTCGTTGGCGCTCAGGATGGTCGTGTCCCGATCGGTGATGGTGAAGGCCCCCGCGGTCTTGGCGTCGGAGTAGCCGTACCCCAAGGTCGCCGACCAGCCGTAGCCCAGTTCCGCTTCGAATTCGAGTTCCACGCCCTGACTGATCGCTTCGCCGCCGTTCGCGACGTAGGCGCTGCCGCTGTAGTCGAACAGCTGAATCTGGATGTCGGACCAGTTCATCCGGTAGATGTCGCCGCTGAAGCGCAGCCAGTTGCCCGCGGTGCCCTTCAGACCGATCTCGTAGTTCTTGACGGTGTCGGGCTTGAAGAAGGCCGTGTTCGGCGAATCGCAGAAGGCACAGGTGCCGATCGCATTGGCGTTCGCGCCGCCGTGGCGGAAGCCCTCGGAGAACGTCGCATAGGCGCGAAGTTCCGGCAGGATGGCGTAGCTCGTATTGAGCTTCCACAGGTGATTGTGGAAGTTCTGTTGTCCGGAGGCGAGGGTCGTGCCCAGGGAGTCGGTGAGATTCTGCGGATAGGGCAGCGTCGAGTACAGCGGACCGCCGTAGGGAATCGTCTGCACCAGGCTCTCGTCGACGTTCTGCCAGAACACCCGTGCGCCGCCCGTGACCTGCCACTCCGGCGTCAGGTGGCGGGTGATCTCGCCGTACAGCGCGCGATCCTTGAACCCCGAATTGCGCGCGTAGGTGTAGTTCTCGTCGGTGGGCGACAGGGCGCTCGGCCGCGTGCCGCCGTTGTAGAGCTGCAGATAGTCCGCGAAATTGGCATAGGCCGGCAGATTCAGGCCGTTGGCCTGATTGTACTGGTTGACCGTGTTCGCGGAGCCGGGCAGCTCCGACCAGGCGGCGAATCCCGGAACCGCCTCGTATTGGTACAGATCGTTGATCTGGCGGCGGAAGAACCCGCCGACCGTGTAATCCCACGCGCCGCCCGCCTTGGACACCAGGCGCAGCTCCTCCACATAGGAGCGGTCGCTGTAATTGGTGAAGAACTCCGTCGTCGCGCGCGGATAGTTGCCATACAATTGCGGGGATATCGCGTTGTAGGCGAGCAGGAACGGGGACTCATCGTAGCTGCTCAGGTCCTGATTGCGCGTGTACGACGTCGAGGAGGTGATGGTCGCGAAGCCGAGGTCCCCCGTCAGCGTGAGATCGGTGAGGTCCACCACCCGATGATCCGGGGCGATCGGGATGTAGGCGGCGTCCGTATAGGACAGCCCTTCGGTCTGGCGGGAGAACGCATTCGCGTGGTCGTCCTGCCATTGATAGGACACCGTCGCGTCGAACGCCGAGTTGACATGCCACAGGAGCGACCCGCGCACGTAGGCCGACGTCGCCGAATCGATGTCCTTGAGAGGCTGCGTGGCGAAGTTGCTGCCGAGCGGATCGGACGGGTCGGCGAGCACCGGCTGCTGGTTCTTGGTGAAGATCACGGCATTGGAGGCGTTGACGAACCCCGAAATCTCCTTGTACCCGCCGCTGATGCGCAGTGCGGCGGTATCGCCGAGCGGGACGTTCAGCAGGCCGTTGGTGGTATAGGTCCCGTTGGCGGCGCGGCTGGTCTCGGCGCCGTCGGCCGACAGCTCCGCGACGAATTTCGACGGATCCGGCGGGTTGTGGATGATCTTGATGGTGCCCGCGACCGCGCCCGAGCCGTACAGCGTGCCCTGCGGTCCGCGCAGCACCTCGACCCGCTCCGTATCGGTGAGGTTCAGGTTGACGAACAGCGGAACCTCATCGACGTAGGTCGACACCAGCGGCACGCTCTCCCAGGGCAAGTACGCCGTTCCGCCCGGATCGTTGGCGTTGAGTCCGCGAATCACGATGTTGCTGTTGCTGCTGTCGGCGCGCGGCCCGAGGTCGGGAATGCTGATGCCCGGCAGCAGGCGCGCGATGTCGGCGAGGTTCGTGACCCCGGCCGTACGCAGCTCCGCACCCGAGACCGCCGAGATGTTGTAGGGCACGTCCAGCACGTTCTGTTCGCGGCGGCTGGCGGTGACGATGATTTCCTCGAGCGTGTCGCCCGGGTCTGCGGCTCGCACCTGGGGTGCGCAGCCGAGCGCGGCCGCGATGGCCGCCGCGAGCGTCCGGTTCGGATGTCGGATCAGGATCAATGGAATCTCCCTTCGAATCGAAAATCGCATTTTTCGTATGGCAGTGGGACGCTAACGCCGCCTCCCTTGCTTTGCAAGGGGACATCCCATGGCTTAAAGTGCCGCGATGACTAACGACATGTCACGCGACAGCGTGGAACCATCGATGCACGGCCATGCTTCTCTAAGAGCGGCAGCGCCCAACCGGACACGTGCTGCGCGTTGGATGCCGGGGATTCTGGTGATACTGTGCGGCATGGTCAATGCCCGTGCCGACGCCGACCCGCAGCCGAGCCCGGCCATGCTCGCGGCCGTGCACGACCTGGTCTCGTTCATGAGCGCGCCGCAGACCGCAAAATTGCCGGATGTGCTCGCGCCGCGCGGCCTGTGCATCGTCGAGAACTTCGCCCCGTTCATCTTCTGCGGGCCGAACGCGGCCAGCGTGTGGCAAAGCGCGTACGTGGCCCACTCCGATGGCGAGAGCGGTCTCGTGGCGCAGTTCGGTGCGGCGCACGATTTCAGCGAGTCGGGCGGCCGCGCGTATTTCTCGCTGCCGACGACCTGGACCGGGATCCTGAACGGCCGGCATTTCGAGGAACACGGCGCCTGGGCCTTCGTGCTGGAGCGGGACGGCGCGAAGTGGCGCGTGCTCGGCTACGGCTGGGGCGTGACCTCGCGCACCGAGACACCGGGCTAGCAACGCGCCGCCGCGCTGGCGCCACGGGCCGCCGTGCTGGCAACGCGCCGCCGCGCTGGCGTCAGACGCCGAAGACGGCCGCACGCAGGTCGGCGATCCTTCCCGGCAGTTCCGCCGCCGCCTGATCGAGATCCGACTCGTTGAGCGCCAAGCGCGCCATGGCGAGCGGATTGCGTACGGCAGCGGCCGGTTCCAGCCCGAAGGCGTTGTCGCTGCGGAGCGCGAGGTGCGCGCCCAAGTGCACCAGGGCGGCGAGATCACGGTGAGCCTCCGGCGCCGCCAAGGGATCGTGGTGATGCCAGGCGGCTGCGACGAGCGCGGCGGGTAAATGCCACGCTTCGAAGATGATCCCGGCGCATTCCTCGTGTCCCACCGCCACGCACCGGGATTCGAGCGAGCGGATGTCCTGCCCGGCATCCAGGCGCAGCGAGTCGAGCATCGCGCGGGTGCCCTGCGGGTCCACGTGAACCTGCACGACGATTCCCAGGTTGTGCAAGAGCCCCGCGACGAACGCGTCCGAGGCGAGCGCCGGGCGGCGCATGCGCCCGAGCCATTCCGCCGCGGCCGCGGTGGCGACGCTATGCCGCAGCACCGCCTGCATGTCGATGAGGCCCGCAACGGACTCGCGGGCCTGCGAGCGGTCCAGGCACACGGCTGTGGCGATGCCGCGCACCGCGTCGAACCCGAGGATCACCAGGGCCTGCTCGAGGGTGGTGACGCTGCGCCGCTGTCCATAGAAGGAAGAGTTGGCCACCCGCAGCACGCGCGCGCAAATGGCGACTTCCGTGCGGACCATGGCGGCGAGGTCGCGCGCGGTGATCTGCGGATCGAAGAGCGCGGCGATGAAGCGGAATCCCGATTGGGCGCCGGTTCCAAGCAGCCCCACGGCCGACGCGGCCTCCAGGATCGCCTGGCTGCCGACCGGGGTTCTTGTTGCCGGGCTGGATGTCATTACCCCTCGATTCTAATCGGCTCGCGTTCTCGCGGCCGGTCATGGACCACGGCGGCAGTGTGACCCGCGTCGCAGTCCGCGCGTCGGGTCCGTTCCTCAGGGCCGAGCGCGGGCCGGCGGCTGCCGATACAGGGGCTTACCGCACAAACGACCTCCTGCCGGTCTGACAAAATGCCCCTCACCCATGAACAATGAATCGAGTTCCGTGGGCGTGCTCCTGCGCCCCCTCCCATCGGGCTTCCGCTCGCCGGACCGCCGCCAGGCCCTATGGGAATCCCTGACCGTCTCGCTGGGCGCATTGGTCGTCGTCGGCGCCGGCATCCTCGGCATCTGGGAGTCTTCGACGCATTCCATCCGGGAGAACTACCGGCATTACCTCATGGGTCTGGCCGAGACCGCCGCCACGTTGGTGGACACGGATCTGCACGACTCGATCCGCCGGCCCGAACAGCGCAACAATCCCGACTACAGGCGCGCTGTCGCGCCGCTGCGCCGGATGAATCAAGCGGTGGCGGACGTTCATTACGTCTTCACCGTGATCCGCGACGGCACGCAGATCCGCTTCGTGCTCGATTCGGGTAATCCGGCGGGCGAGAACGGCGCTGTGGTCGACGACCAGGCGAACGTGCTGGAGATCTACGACGGGCCGCATCCCGCCCTGTGGGGGGCGCTCGGCAGCGACGGCGTGCCGGGGCATCCGGCCGCGAACGAGGAGCCGGTGCGCGACAAGTGGGGCTGGTTCATGACCGGCGCCGCGCCCGTGGTGAACGCCGCCGGTCATCAGGTCGGCGCTGTCGGCGTCGACGTGGATGCGAGCATCTATGTCGCGCGCCTGGCCACCGCCCGCAACTGGGCGCTGGTCGGCCTCATCCCGGCGGGAGTGCTGATCGCGCTGCTCGGCTCCGCGTTCTATCGCATCCGCATGCGCGGGCTCGCCGACGCCCGGTCCGCCATCGACAACGCCGAGGCCGCCGAGCGCGCGGCCGCCGTGCTGGCGGCGGAGCGCCAGCGGCTGAGCGCCGTCATCGAGGGCACCGACGTCGGCATCTGGGAATGGGACGTCGCGGGCAAGACCTGGGTGATCGATCAGCGCTGTGCGGCCATGATCGGCCGTTCGGCGGAGGCGCTGTCGCCGATCGCCTCCGAGGCCTGGCAGGCCCTGGTGCACCCCGACGACCTGCCGCAGCTGCACAAGGCGGTCGAAGCCTGCATGATCACCCCGGCGGCGACCTGCGTCCACGAGTTTCGCATGCTGCATGCGGACGGGCACTGGATCTGGGTGCTCACGCACGGCAAGGTGATGGAGCGCGGCGCGGACGCTCGGGCGCTGCGCATGGCGGGCATCCACCTGGACGTCTCGGCGCGCAAGGCGGTCGAGCTGTCGCTCAAGGAAAGCGAGATCAAGTTCCGGTCGCTGTTCGAGCTCTCGCCCGTGGGAATCTCGCTCAACGATCTGCGCACCGGACAATTCCTGAAGGTCAACGACGCGATGGTGGCGCCCACCGGCTATACGCGCGAAGAACTGCTGCAGATGACCTATTGGGACATCACCCCGGCCAACTACTCGACCGGCGAGACCACCCAGCTCGAATCCATGGAGCACAGCGCCCGCTACGGCCCGTACGAGAAGCAGTACATCCGCAAGGACGGCACCACCTACTCGGTGCTGCTCTCGGGCATACGGATGACGGACGCCGCGGGCCGGGACGTCATCTGGTCGATCGTGCAGGATATTTCCCAGCGCAAGGCGATGGAACTCGCACTGGCCGAGGCCGCGCGCAGCGACAAGCTGACCGGCCTCGCGAATCGCGCCATGTTCATGGAGCGCCTGCAGAAGGCGGTGCAGCGCGTACACTCCGGCAAGCAGGCGATGTTCGCCGTGTTCTTCCTGGATTTCGACCGCTTCAAGCTGATCAACGACACGCTGGGCCACGAGGCCGGCGATGAGATGCTGCGCCAGATCGCCGGCCGCCTGCGCAGCGCCCTGCGCGCCGAGGACGCCGCCGGGCCCGATCTCAGCGGGAACGTGGTCGGCCGCTTCGGCGGCGACGAGTTCCTGGTGCTCATCAACGATTTGAAGAGCCACGCCGATGCGGACGTGATCGCCGAGCGCCTGCTCGACGCGCTGTCCCTGCCGTACGACATCTTCGGCAGCGAGCTGCGCTCCACCGCCAGCGTCGGCATCGTCACCAGCGACAAGAACTATGCGAGCGCCGAGGACGTGCTGCGCAACGCCGACGTGGCCATGTACGAGGCCAAGCGCGTCGGCCGCGGCTGCTGCGTGATCTTCAACGAGGCCATGCACACGCGCATCGCACGCCACGTCATGATCGAGCACGGCCTGGAGAAGGCCATCGGCACCAATGAGCTGAGCCTCGTGTACCAGCCGATCATCGAGCTGGAGTCGGGACGGATGATCTCCGCCGAGGCTCTGGTGCGCTGGAACCATCCTGAGCTCGGCGCCATCTCGCCGTCCGAATTCATCCCGATCGCCGAGGAATCGGGCACCATCGCGGCACTGGGCCGGTGGGTCATGAAGGAGGCTTGCGAGGCCCTGGCGGACTGGCGCCGCTCGGATCCGCTGCGCGCGCCTCGGACCATCAGCGTCAACATCTCGCGGGCCGAGCTCGCGCTCGGCAAGCGGCTGCTCGACTACCTCCTCGGCACGCTGCAGGCCGCGGGATTGCCGCCGCAATGCCTGCAGCTCGAGGTCACGGAGCGCGAGGTCATGAAGAATCCGGAGGCCTCCTCCGAGCTCATGCGCGAGCTGCGCCGCCTCGGCGTCGGCCTCGCCATGGACGACTTCGGCACCGGCACCTCGAGCCTGCGCTTCCTGCGCGATTATCCCTTCACGACGATCAAGATCGACCGCTCCTTCATCAAGGACTTGAACACCGGCGCGGACGTGCTGGCCGTCATGCATGCGACGATCCGCTTGATCGAGAACCTCGGCATGATCAGTCTCGCCGAAGGCGTCGAGGAGCCGGCGCAGCTCGCCATCCTGCAGTCGCTCGGCTGCCGCTACGCGCAAGGGTATCTCTTCAGCCGGCCGATTCCGGCCGAGCAGCTGCTGGATGCGCTGGGGAAGGGCGCCGACACGCGCTTCTACGCCGCGGCGGGGTAGCGCCCGCGAGCGGGCGGCCACCCGGCATGCGCTCCCGCCCCTGTACCCGGCCGCCGCTTCACGATAGGCTCGCCGCGTGATCCCGACCGAGCACGCTTCGCATCAAGAGGTGCTGCGGCTGTTGTCGCGACAGGACCTGGCGGGCGCGGCTGCCGCTTGCCGCGCACTGAACGCCGCGCACCCGGCCTATGCACCCGGATGGGTGACCGCCGGCACGATCGCGCTCAAGCTCGGCAACGCGCGCGAAGCGCTGGAGCGTCTCGAGCGGGCGCAGTCCCTGGCCGGCCTCGATGCACAAAGCCTGCTGCACAAGGCTTTTTGCCTGCAGGCGTTGCGGCGGATGCCTGAGGCGATCGCCGCCGCCGATGCGGCGCGCCACAGCGCCGCTCGCGATCCCCGGCTCCTGGATGCGATTGGAGGTTTCTACAGCGGGGCCGGCGATCAGGCGCGCGCGCTGGCGGCCTACGACGAGGCGGTGGCGCTCGCGCCCTCGCAGCCGGGTCATCTCTACAACCGGGCGACCGTACGGCGCTACCTCGGGCAGCTCGCGGAGGCCGAAGCGGACTTCGATCGTGTGATCGCGCTCAACCCCGCCGATTACGAGGCCTACGCCACGCGCTCCGATCTTCGGCCGCAGACGCCGCAGCACAATCATGTCGCCGAGCTCGAAGCGCGGCTGTCCGCCGGAATTCGCGACTGGCGCGGCGAGGTCCAGCTTCGTCATGCGCTCGCCAAGGAATGCGAGGACCTCGGCCTCCACGAGAAGTCCTTTGCGCTGCTCGAGCGCGGCGCGAGCCTGCGGCGCCGGCATCTGCAGTACGACGTCGGCATCGACGTGGCCACCGTCGACTGGATCATCGAGGCTTTCCCGAGCGCCGAGCCGGCGGTCGGGGTCGGCGACGAGCCCATCTTCATCCTCGGCCTGCCGCGCAGCGGATCCACGCTTGTCGAGCGGATCCTCGGCAGCCACTCGCAGGTGGAATCCGCGGGCGAGCTCACCTGCCTCGCCCGGGCCATCGTCGAGGCCGCGCGCCGCGCGTCCGGCTCCCCGCAACTGCCACGGCGCGAACTCGTGGCCTGGTCGGGCCGCCTCGATTTCGCCGCGCTCGGGCGCGACTACCTCGAGCGGGCACGAGCCTCGCGCACGGGG
This sequence comes from uncultured Gammaproteobacteria bacterium, assembly GCA_963707765.1. Taxonomy (GTDB): domain Bacteria; phylum Pseudomonadota; class Gammaproteobacteria; order Steroidobacterales; family Steroidobacteraceae; genus Bog-1198. The sequence goes on from CAVPQZ010000004.1 coordinate 2,283,702, forward strand.
CTCAAACCGCGCTTCACCGACAAGATGCCGCTCAATTACCTGTACTGCGGCATCATTCATCGCGCGCTGCCCGGCGCCAAGATCATTCACGTGGCGCGCAAGCCCATGGCCGCCTGCTATGCCATCTACAAGACCTTGTTCAAGGACGGGTATCCCTTCTCCTACGATCTGCACGAGCTGGCGCGCTACTACGGCGCCTATCGCCGGCTCATGAGCCACTGGCGGACGACCCTGCCGGGCGTCCTCCTCGACCTGAACTACGAGCAGCTCGCGACCGCGCAAATCCCCGAGACCCGCCGCTTGCTCGAGGATTGCCATCTCGCCTGGGAGGAGGCCTGCGCGGAGTTTCATCGCAATCCCGCGGCGACCACGACGGCGAGCGCCGCGCAAGTGCGCCGGCCCATGTACGACTCCTCGATCGCGCAGTGGCGCCACTACCAGCGGCAGCTCGAACCGCTGCGGCGCGCACTGCTGGCCGAGGGCATCGACGCCGCCGAACTGGAGGCCTAACGGCGCGCGAGGCGGCGGATCCGGCGTGGCGTCCCGGCCGGCCCCGGCCGCGCCGCCTCACCCCGCGTCGAGCGTGACGTCGGAGTGAATGTCGCTCTCGTCGGAGAACACCTGGGCGGTGAGGGCGTCGGCGAGCCGGTTCAATTCGGGCCCCAAGATGCGGTCCTCGACCAGCGGCGGCACGTGGCTGCGCACCAGGGTCAGGAACTCGCGCAGAGCGGGCGGTGCCGGACGGTCGGTGACGTAGAACGCTTGGGAGGCGACCACCGCGAGCATGGCGAGGCACGCATCGAGGCAGCGCCCGGCGCGCTGCTCCTTGGCCCACGCGAGGAACGTGGGCGTCGCCACGTCGTCCTGATTGGAGGCCGAATCGCTGCCAGGGATGAAGGTGCGCTGCGCGGCGGACTTGGCCATTTCGATGTAGCCGGCGGTGGCCATCGGCACGTAGCCGATGTTGCCGCGGCCGTCGCTCTCGCCGGGTTGGCGGCCGATCAGCAGCAAATCGGGCATCTGGGACACCCGCCCGTTCAAGAGCTTCGCGCTGTGCCGGTCGCAGAGCAGGCAAAGATCCGCCCAAATGGCGGCCAGGTCGTCGAGCGCGGGCGTCGCCATGGCGTTGTGATAGCCGCCGGTGCTGATGGCGCGGCCGTAGGGGTGCTTCAGGTCGGGCGGCAGGTACACGGGATTGTCGCTGATGGAGGAGAGCGACACCGTCGCCGCGTCCGCGGCGCCCGCGGCCGCGCGGTGCGCGTGGCCGAGGATGCGCGGCAGGATGCGGTAGCTGACCGGGGCCTGGTAGGTGCGCAGCCCTTCGGCGGCGCTCGAATCGAGCAGGTAAGCGCGCAGCGCCTGCAGCGCCGCGGCTTCGTGCTTGTCGCCCCACAGCGCGTCGAGCGCGACATCGTAGTGCTCGAGCGGGGCCCGGAACGCATCGATGGACAGCGCGAAGGTCTTGAATGCCAGACGCAGGCGCCGCTGCGCCGCGATGGCCGTGTCGGCGACCAGGGCCGCCGCGCAGGGCGAGCCGTTGATCAGCGAACCGCGCTCCTTGACCTCCAGATCGAAGGCGGTCGAGAGCGGCGCGAACAGCGGGTAGAGGGCGAGAATCTCGCCGGCGCCGCCCTGGCCCGCGGCGGCAATCTGGGGCAGGGGCCCGCCGTCCAGCATGGCGGCCACGGCCTGCGCAATGCGCGGCGAGGTGGCGGCGTGGCCTTCGAGAAAATTGGTCAGGCGCGCGAGCACGATGCCGCGCACGATGCGCTCGGGCAGATAGTCGCCGAACGCGATCGCGGCGGGAAAGGGCTTGATGCGGGCGTGGCGGTTCCGCTGTTCGAGGGTGAGGCGCTGCCCGGCCTGCTCGCCCATCGCGGTGGTCACGCCGTACACCACCACGGACGGGTCGCGCTCGATCAACTCCAGGAAGGAAGCGCGGCTGGCGGCAATGCGCTGCATTGCGTTATCGGAGATGCGCACCGGCTCGCGCCGCCAGGCCACGCGGAAGAACGCGTCGAGATTGACGTCCCAGCGATTGTTCAGAATGACGGTCAATGAACCACCTACAGCGTGCCGGCTGTTGCGCCGGCTCCTTTAATTAACCTTATTCCACTTTTGCGGCCCGGCGATAGGTCTCAGTCGACAAATCGCGCGGCTCGCGCCGCCCCGCCTGAACCTTGAGCCGATTTCGGGTAAACTGCGCCCGCCGGAACGGCAGCGCCCCCGAGGGGCACCGATGCGCCCGATTTGCGGGCAACGTGCGCGCCAGCCACGTTGCGGCAACAGCCAGACGTTTTTCACGCGCGCTTAAGGCCCCCAGGCGGGCTGCGCGTATTTCTCAAGGTGTGGGTCGATGCTTGCAACCTCCAATGTCGCGGTTCAATTCGGCGCGAAGCCGCTGTTCGAGCAGGTCACGGTCAAGTTCGCCGACGGCAACCGCTATGGCCTGATCGGCGCGAATGGCAGCGGCAAGTCGACGCTGATGAAGGTGCTGGGAGGGGATCTGGAGCCTTCCGCCGGGGACGTGATGCTGCAGGTCGGCATGCGGCTCGGCAAGCTGAACCAGAACCAGTTCGGCTACGAGGACGACCGCGTGCTCGACGTGGTGATGCGCGGGCATGCCGAGATGTGGAACGCGATGACCGAGCGCGACCGCATCTACGCCGATCCGAACGCCACCGACGCGGACTACATGAAGGCCGCCGATCTCGAGAGCGTGTTCGCCGAGTACGGCGGCTACGATGCCGAGGCGCGCGCCGCCGCCATCCTCACCGACGCGGGCATCGCCGAGTCGCGCCACAACGGGCCGATGCGCGAGGTGCCGCCGGGGTTGAAGCTGCGCGTGCTGCTGGCGCAGGCCCTGTTCTCGCGGCCCGACGTTCTGCTGCTCGACGAGCCGACCAACAACCTCGACATCAATTCGATCCGCTGGCTGGAGAGCGCGCTCAACAACTACGACGCCACCATGGTCATCATCAGCCACGACCGGCACTTCCTGAACCAGGTGTGCACGCACATGGCGGATCTCGACTACCAGCAGCTCAGGATCTATCCCGGCAATTACGACGATTTCATGCTGGCCTCGGTGCAGGCCCGCGAGCGCGTGGAGGCGGCGAACGCCAAGGCCAAGGACCGGATCTCGGACCTGCAGGAGTTCGTGCGGCGCTTTTCCGCGAACGCCTCCAAGGCGCGGCAGGCCACGTCGCGCAAGAAACAGCTGGAGAAGATCAAGATCGAGGAGGTGCGGCCCTCGTCGCGCCAGAATCCCTACATCCGTTTCGAGCAGGCCCGCAAGCTCTACCGGTCGGCCGTGACGGTCGAGAAGCTCTGTTTCTCGTATCCGGGATCGGATCAGCCCGTGTTCAAGGATCTCGATTTGAACATCGAGGCGGAGGAGCGCGTGGCCATCATCGGGCCGAACGGGGTCGGCAAGACCACGCTGATGCGCTGCCTGGCGGGCGAACTGCGGCCGGCCTCCGGGCGCATCGTCTGGGTGGAGAACGCCCAGGTCGGCCATATGCCGCAGGATCCGCAGGCCGAATTCGAGGAGAAGACGGACCTGTTCTCCTGGATGTCCCGCTACACCGGCAAGGCGGACGACGACCAGATCGTGCGCGCGACCCTGGGGCGCCTGCTGTTCTCGGGCGAGGAAACCAAGAAATCCGTGAAGGTGCTGTCGGGCGGCGAAAAGGGCCGCATGATCTACGGCAAGCTCATGCTCACCCGCCCGAATGTGCTGTTGATGGACGAGCCCACCAATCACATGGACATGGAGACCATCGAGTCGCTGCAGATCGGCCTGGAGAAGTATCCCGGCACGCTGATCTTCGTCTCCCACGATCGCGAGTTCGTTGGCGGCCTCGCCACCCGCATCATCGAAATGAAGCCCGGGGGCAGCATCGTGGACTTCCGCGGCACGTACGATGAGTACCTGAAGGCCCAGGGCCTCGAAGTCTGAGCGCGGCACCACTGCGTGGTCGGGGGGAGCCTGAAAATTGTGATGAGCCCTTGAAATTCAAGGAGAAACGTTAAAGATAGCGCCCTGAGTGCCGCTAAGCCTCATGGATCCGAAGCTCACGCTCGAGCTTAGGGAGAACATGAAAAGCTCGATCGACGTACAGGATCGCTTGCCGCCTGGGGCGCGTGCCGTGAGGGGTCGACAGAGCCAAGCCCCACCCGCCGTCTGCTGCGCCGCAGCAGCGGATACGCCATGAACCCGATGGACGGCATCACCCGATCCGGGATCGGACTGTCCCAGTCCGCGATTCGTTTCGTGGTACCCGTGCTCATCGCGCTCATCGTGCTGCTGACCGCAGCCGCGAGCAGCGTCGAGCTGCTCTCGATCATCCGCGCCTACGTGGGCGGCGAGGGCCTGTATTCCAAGGGACAGAAGAACGCGGCCATCTACCTGGCGCAGTACACCTACTCGCGGTCGCAGGACGACTGGGCGCAATACCAGGCCGCCATCGCCGTGCCGCTGGGCGACCGACGGGCTCGGCTCGCGCTGCAGGGGGGCTCGCCCGACCTCGAGTCCGCGCGCTTGGGGTTCATGGCCGGCGGCAACAATCCCTCCGACGTCGAGGGCATGATCCGGTTGTTTCGCTGGTTCGGCCACGTGGGTCCGGTGAAGCAGGCCATCGAGATTTGGACCGATGCCGATGCGCTCACCCGGAGAATCGTGGCGCTGGGCGAGCGCATGCGCCGGGCGGTGCTCGCCGGCAACGCGCCGTCCGAGGAGGAGGCGATCCGCTCGGAGCTGCACGGCATCAACGGCCAACTGACCGGGCTCGAGAACCGGTTCTCCTCGACCCTGGGCGAGATGGCGCGCCTGACCCGCAGCGTCTTGATCCTGGCGCTGGCGCTCGGCGGCCTGTTGACCGGCGCCCTGTGCGTGCGGGTCACCCGTGCACGCCTGCGCGAGCGCGACCGGGTCACGGAGCTGTATGCGGCCTTGAGCCAGACCAGCCACCTGATTCTGCGGGTGAGCAATCAACAGCATTTATTCGACGAACTGTGCCGCATCTGCGTGACCAACAGCGGCATGAGCCTGGCCGCGGTGAGTCTCGTCAACGCCGACGCGTCGCGGCTCGATCTCGCCGCCATCTACGGGTCGAATGCCGCGCACGTCGAGGCGCTCACGAGCCCGCCCGAGTCGCGCCTGAACTGGCAGCTGGACACGGCGGCCCTGGCGCTGCGGGACGGCCGCTCCACCGTGGTCAACGCATTGGCGGGATCGGCGAATCGCGAGGCGGAGGGCCAGCGGGCGCCGGGCGTCGTGTTCCGCTCGAAGGCCTCGTTCCCGCTGCATTGCCGCGGCCCCGTGGTCGGCGTGCTCTCGGTGTTCTCGGAGGTGCCGCATTTCTTCCAGGCGGACATCGTCGATCTCATGGAACAGCTCGCCAAGGAAGCCTCCTTCGCGCTGGAGAACCTGCAGCGCGAGGAGGAGCGACGCTATCAGGCCGCCATCCTCGCGGACCAGAACCGGATCCTGAACCTGGTGGCCTCCGGCGCCGGCCTCCCGGCGATCTTCACCGCAGTGGCGCAATTCCTGGAGGGGCAAACCAAGGGGGGCCATTGCGCGCTGGTCGCCCTGGACCAGCCGGGCTCGCAGTACACGCTGTGCATCGCGCCCACGCTGCCGGAGGGTTTCGAGCGCGCCACCACGCGTGCCTCCCTCGCCTGCGGCCCCTGTTCGGAAGTGATTCGCCACGGCCGTCCCATGACGGTGCTGGACCTCGACTACTATGCGCTCGATGCCCCGCGCCGCGAGATGCTGCGTCAGGCCGGCCTGCACGCGGTGAGCGCCTGGCCCATCGTCGGCAACAAGGGACAGATGCTGGGCGCGCTCGCGCTGTATCACGGCGAGCGCGGGATGCCCGGCGCCGTGAACGCGGATCTCGTCAAGATCTGCACGGACCTCGCCGGCATCGCGATCGAGACGCGCTGGGCGGCCGAGCGAATCTGGCACCTGGCGCACCACGACGAATTGACCTCGCTGCCGAACCGCCTGCATTTCAACGATCATCTCTCGCGGGCGCTGGTGCGCGCGAAGCGCGTCGGCGACCCGGTGGGCGTGCTGTTCCTCGACCTGGACCGGTTCAAGGTGATCAACGACACCCTGGGTCACAGCGCGGGCGACCAGGCGCTTTGCGAGGTCGCCAAGCGCTTCCTCGGCTGCCTGCGCAGCACCGATCTGCTGGCCCGCGTCGGGGGCGATGAGTTCATCGTGCTCGTGGAGCATTTCCGGGAGACGAAGGATCTGGCGAAATTCGCCGAGAAGCTCCTGGAGGTCGCCTCGGGCGCCGTGACGATCAACGGCCAGGAATGCCACCTCTCGGGCAGCATCGGCATATCGGTGTTTCCCGACGACGGCCAGGACAGCGCGACGCTCCTCAAGAACGCCGACATCGCCATGTACCGCGCGAAGAGCGCAGGGCGCAACAACTATCAGTTCTTCTCCAACGACATGGACGAGCACAGCGTCGACCGGCTCGCCCTCGAGAACCAGCTGCGGCGCGCGCTGGCGCGGCGCGAGTTCGTGGTTCACTATCAGCCGAAGATCGACGTCGAGTCGGGCCGCATCTCCGGCGCGGAGGCCCTGGTGCGCTGGCAGCACCCGGACCGCGGACTGCTGCTGCCGGGCGAGTTCATCGGCGTGGCCGAGGAACTCGGACTGATCGGCGCCATCGGCCGCCTGGTGCTGGAAACGGTGTGCGTGGATGCGCGGCGCTGGCTCGATCAGGGACTGCCCCAGATCCGCATCGCCGTCAACCTCTCGGCGCGGCAGTTCGAAGATTCGCGCCTGATCGAGGACCTGAACCACGTCCTGCTGCACACGGGGTGCGACCCCTTCTCGCTGGAGTTCGAGATCACGGAGAGCGTGCTCATGACGAGTCCGGAAAGGGCTCTGGAGATGCTCGAGCAGATCAAGGAGCACGGCATCACGCTGGCGATCGACGACTTCGGCACCGGGCATTCCTCGCTCGCGTACCTGAAGCGATTTCCCGTCGACAGCCTGAAGATCGACCGCACCTTCGTGCGGGACATTGCGGTGGATCCCAATGACCTCGCGATTACCAAGGCCATCCTCGCCATGGGGCATTCAATGGGGCTGAAGGTGGTGGCGGAGGGCGTGGAGACCGCGCTGCAGCTCGAGATGCTCAAGCGCTTCGAATGCGACGAATACCAGGGCTACCTGTACTCCGGCGCGGTTGCGGCGCCGGTATTCGAGCAGGCGCTGCGCTCGATGGCCGAGATGCCGGCGGACGACGTCCCGCGCGAGCTCGCCTCGAGCGGCCGGACCGAAGCGGCGCGGCGCTAGGGAAACTGCGCGCGGCCGATGCCGGATGACGTTCCGCGGTTTGTTGCTAAGATCCGTGCCCCATGATTGCCAATTCCCTTCGCATGGCCATCGCGATAGGCGTTGCCCTGACGGCGCTGCTGTTGCCGGCAACGGCGGCCAGCCAGAGCATCGCACTGACGTTCGACGATGGGCCCAATATGGCCGACACGATTGGTCTCAGCCCTGCGGATCGAAACGCTGCCATCTTGGGTCAGTTGGCGGAAGCCCATCTAAAGTCCATTCTTTTCGTTACAAGAGTGGATCGCGACCCGAAGAGAAATGACCTGATTCGCCGGTGGGGCATCGAGGGTCATCAAATCGGCAATCACACTGCGACTCACCCGGATTTCGATGAGGTCAGCCTTGCTGATTACGAGCGCGAGCTGCTTGCGTGTGACAAGGCGATTCGCGACATGCCGGGATTCACCCGACGATTCCGATTTCCCTATCTAAAGGAGGGGAATACGGCCGCGAAGCGCGAGGGTTTCAGGGCGTTTCTCGAGTCCCATTCGTACGTGAACGGTCCGGTGTCGGTGGACGCAAGCGATTGGTATTACAGCGAGCGTCTGAGTGACCGCCTCAGTAAGGACCGCCATGCCGATAGACGCCCTTACCGGGATGCGTATCTACGACATCTGTATGGCCGAGCGCAATATTATGATGGCCTGTCTCGCATCGTCCTGGGCCGCTCTGTAGCGCACGTCCTGCTCCTGCACCACAATCTCATCAACGCGCTGTTTCTGAAAGACGTCATTCAAATGTTCAGGGACAAGGGCTGGACGCTGATTGATTCCGAAGCGGCCTTCAAAGATCCGGTCTATGCCATGCATCCTGAAATCTTGCCGGCCGGCGAGAGCATTCTATGGGCGCTTGCCAAGCAGAAAGGCGTTTCCGGTCTTCGCTATCCGGCGGAGGATGATGTTTATGAAAAGCCCATCCTTGACCGTCTGCACCTCTAGACTGAACGGCAGCTTCCGAGGCGGTGTTCCGGGGACTTAAGGCGCTAAGTCGCGGCGGCGCTGCCCTAAGTCGCGCCGGCGCTGCCTAGCGGCAGCGTGCCGAGAAGCTCGGAGGCCCCGTTCCACAGGATCTGGATGCCGATGCAGAATAATAGAAAGGCCGACAGCCGCACGATGATGCTGGTGCCGGTGGCGCCGATGAGATCGGCCAGCCGCGCCGAGTGCCGGTAGGAGACGTAGATCAGCAGCGCGAGCAGCGTCACCGCCGCGAGGGTTTCCAAGAAGAATTCGAACGTGGACGCGTGGAAGCCGTGCGGGCGGCTGGCGCCGATGGAAATGGCCACGGAGATGGTGCCGGGGCCCGTGGTCAGGGGCATCGTCAGCGGATAGAACGCCAGCCGCGAGGGCGACACCGTGCTCCAGTGCGGGTTCGGCGTTTCGCTGCGGCGCTGCTCGGTGGCATCGGGTTCATTGAGCATGCGCCAGCCGGACATGGCGACGATCACGCCGCCGGCGACGCGCAGCACGGGGATCGAGATGCCGAAGAAGCTGAGCACGTAGGCGCCGATGTAGAGCGAGGCGGCCACGATGCAAAACGCGTAGATCGACACCCAACGCGAGACCTGCTTGCGGATCTTCTCATCGATGCCGAGCGTCGCGCCGAAGAAGATGAACGCTCCCGACAACGGGTTGACGATGGAGATCAGGGCTCCGAATGCGAGCAAAAACGTGGCCAATGCGGGTCCTTGGACGGGCGGTGCGCCTCGGGGGCGCGGGCCGGCATTCTAGCGGATCGGGGTCGCGAATTGGCGGATGAACTCGGCCGCCCGGCTGCGTCGCGGCGCGATCGAGCGCGCCGCCGGCTGCGGCCTGGCCCGCTCGTCGGTGAGGATGCGATTGAGGATGTCGGGGATCTCGAAGACGGCGCGGTTATGGATGCGCGACACGCTCGAGCGGAATTCTGGCAGCCGGGCGATCATCTCCAGGGCCCCGGCCCGGATGGAGGTGAAGGAATCCAGCACGATGCCGGCGCGATTCTCCACCACCCAGTCGGCGTTGTAGCGCTCCTGCGGCATGGTCCAGCGGTTCTTCACCACGATCACCGGCAGGCCCTGCTGCATGGCCTCGCTGATGCACCCGGGGCCGGGCTTGCCGATGAGAAAATCGCTCAGGTGCATGAACTCGCTGATCTTCGGCGTGAACCCCAGCACCAGCCGCGGCGCCCGCGCGCGCATGGCCGCGATACGCTCCGCCAGAGCGGCATTGTGGCCGCAGATCAAGATCAGCTGCGTGTCCGACAGGCGCCGTGCGATGCCCTGCATGGTCTTCGCGCCGTGGCCGCCGAACAGCACGAGACCGGTGGGCCGGTCCGGGTCCAGGCCCAGGCGCGCGATTTCCGCGCGGCGGTCGACGCGCCACTCGCGGTAGAAGTCCGGCCGCACGATCATTCCCGATACCGCGTGCACCCGCGAGTGGCCGTAGCCCATGGCGTGCGCCTGCGCGACGGCCTTGCGGGTTCCGCAGATGAAGTGTTGCGCCTGATCCGGCTCGATCCAGAAATGCGGCGGCAGGTCGGCGAAATCGGTGAGGATGGTCACGTACGGCGCCGCGGGCCGGGCGGCGGCCAGCGCGGCGTACATCGGCCGGTTGAAGTTCGGGATCAGCGAGACCACCATGTCAGGCTTGGTGCGCCGCCAATAGCGGCGCAGGCGCGAGGTCATCGCCGAGTGGGCCAGCCGGATGAAGGCCTGCAGAAATTTGAGCTCCTGGGCGAGGCCGAAGCTCCAGCCCCGCGCCAGGCGCGCGTTATAGAGGTCCTCGGGCTTCATGCCCATGGTCTTGCCGAAGATGTCCTTCGGATCGAGCACTTCCATGAGGTTGATGCGCCGGACTTGCCACGGGCGGCCCTGCTCCCGTATGACGGTTTCGAGCGCGGTCGCCGCGGACCGGTGTCCGCCGCCGGCGTTGAAATAAACCAGATCGATGGTCGGCAAGGGTGCTTCGAATTCTCAAGTTGCCAGATCGTCACATTTTGGCGCGCCAATATGACGCTTCCGTGTCTATACTTGGCTCATGAGCGCCCGCGTGAACCCTGTCCCCTCCGCTGGGATCCCGCCCACCGGCACCGCCGGGTCGCCCGCCGCTGAGACCTCGGCCGGGGCCGCCGCGGCGCACCGCGCCCGGGTGGATCTTGCGGCCTGCCATCGGCTGGCGGCGCATTTCGGGCTGAACGAAGGCATCGACAATCATCTGACGATGCTGGTGCCGGGCTGCTCGGATCGGTTCTTCCTGGCGCCCTTCGGACTGCACTGGTCGGAGGTGCGGGCAAGCGACTTCATGGTCATCGACTTCGAGGGCCGCACGTTGAGCGGCCACGGGCCCATCGAGGACACGGCGCTCTACATACACCTGCCGGTTCACAAATTCGCCCCGCAGGCGCGCTGCGCCCTGCATACGCACATGCCCTATGCCACGGCGCTCGGCATGCTGGAGAACCCGCGCCTGGAGCCGGCCGGCCAGACCGCCATCGGCCTGCTGGACGACATCGCCTACGAGTGCGACTACAACGGCCTCGCCTTCGACCCGGCGGAGGGCGAGCGCATGGCGCGCGCGCTGGGATCGAAGTCCATTCTCATGCTGCGCAATCACGGCGTGCTCGTCGTGGGCCACAGCGCGGCGCAGGCCTTCGAGCGGCTGTATTTTCTGGAGCGCGCCGCGCAGGCGCAGGTGTTGGCGCTGTCCACCGGCCGGGCGCTGAGGCGGGTTCCGGAGCCGGTGGTGCAGGCCACGCTGGCCCAGTACCGCAGCGGCGCCGGCACCCAGGTCGGGGGCCGCGACCGCGTGGATCTGCACTTCGACGCCTTGAAGCGCCTGCTGGACCGCACCTCACCGGATTATTCGACCTGACTTCCCCCTCCGAGGCCGCTGCGACGATCGAGGCGCCGCTGCCGACGCGCGCGTCCTGGGGCGTGGTGATCCTGCTGGCCACGGTGTTGTTCATCAACTACGTGGATCGCGGCGCGCTGCCGACGGCGGCGCACCTGATCCAGCCGGACCTGAACTTGAACGAGGCGCAGCTGGGGCTCCTGCTCTCGGCGTTCTTCTGGACCTATTCGCTGGCGCAAATCCCGGTGGGCTGGCTCGGGGAGCGCTACGGCGCGCACCGCGTGCTCGGCATCGGTCTGGCGGTGTGGGCCACCGCCACCATCGGCTTGGGGTTCGCGCACACCTTTCCCGTGCTGCTCGGCCTGCGCCTGCTGCTCGGCATCGGCGAGAGCGCCGGATTCCCCTGCGTCTCGAAGCTGATCGCGGCGGTGGTGCCGGTGAAGAGCCTGGGCGCGGCCAACGGCATCGTGGCCTTCGGCTACATCCTCGGGCCCGCGGTGGGCTCGCTCGCGGGCGGCCTTCTCATGGCGCAGTACGGCTGGCGCACCGCCTTCTGGGTCTTCGGCGGCCTGTCGCTGCTGTGGCTCGCGCCGTGGTCCCGCGTCCGGCTGCCGAATCGCGCGGTGCGGCGCGCGGACGCGGACCGGCCGACGTCGATGACCATCCTGAAGCAGACTTCGCTGTGGGGCACCGCCTTGGGGCTCTTCTCGAGCAACTACGTGTGGTACTTCATGCTCTCATGGCTGCCGTTCTATCTGGTGCGCGAGCGCGGCTTCACCACCACGGAAATGGGCCAGATCACCGGCGCCGCGTACGCAATCAATTCCCTGAGCGCCGTGGCGGCCGGCTGGGTGCTGGACCGGCTCATCAAGGCCGGCCGGTCCCCCAACGTTGTGTACAAGACCACCATGGTCGCGACCCATGCGGCGGCGGTGGCGTGCATGGTGTGCATGGCGGCGGGCGCGCGCGAGGTGGCCTTGAGCGCCATGTTCATTTATCAAATCACCTGCGGCGTGCAGTCGCCGGGCGTGTACGCGATTCCGCAGATCCTCGCCGGGCCGCGCGCCACCGGACGCTGGGTGGGGATTCATAATTCGATCGGGGCCCTGGCCGGCGTGGTCTCTCCCGCGGCCACCGGCTTTATCATCGCCAGCACCCACCAATTCACCGCGGCCTTCCTGCTCGCAGGCGCCGTGAGCCTGCTGGGCATTGTCGGGTGGTGGTGGATGCTGCCGAAGCTCGAGGAACTCGACTGGGAGGCGCTGGAGGCGCCGGCGTCCCCGCTGCAGGTGGCCGCAGGCCCGCCGATCGACTAAAATCTCGCGATTCGTCGATGTCCCATAAGAGTCCGCCTTATGATCACGATCTCCGCGTTTCGATGGGTTCCCCCGTTTGCCCAAGGCCAGGTCCGCGATCTGCGCGTCCGCTGGGCGCTCGAGGAGGCGGGCCTCTCCTACCGCAGCCGACTGTTGGAGATGGGGGATCAGGACAAGCCCGAGTACCGCGCCCTGCAGCCCTTCGGTCAGGTGCCGATCTTCGACGAGGACGGCCAAGTGCTGTTCGAAAGCGGGGCCATCGTGCTGCACATCGGCGAACGGAGCGAAGCGCTCCTGCCGAAGGACTCCGCCGCGCGGGCGCGGGCGACTCAGTGGCTGATTGCGGCGCTCAATTCCATCGAGCCCCACATCATGAACGTCGCGGTGATCGACGTGTTCCACGCCGGTCAGGAATGGGCGAAACTGCGCCGTCCCGGTGCGGTCGAATTCGCGCAGCGCCGCCTGCGCGCCCTCGCTCAGGCGCTGGGCGACAAGCCCCACCTCGACGGCGAGCGCTTCACGGCGGGCGACCTCCTGATGACGACGGTGCTGCGCATCATGCCCGAACTCCTGGTCGACCCGCGGCTCACCGCCTACGTCGAGCGTTGCACCGCCCGCCCCGCGTTCAAACGCGCGCTCGACGCGCAGTTGGGGGATTTCAAACAGGTCGCGTAGCCGTGCCGATGGCGCTCACCCCCCGGTAAAAAACGGGGGATCACCAGTTCGGGTTCGGCAGTTCGGCGAAGACTTCCTGCAGCGCGAAGCCCCAGCGCGTGCGGATCATCTTGAAGTACTCGGTGTGGTCGTCGATGCTGATGTGCGTGGCGAGGCGGTACTCGTCGCGCCGGATGATGGCGAGGTCGAGGGGCGGCCCCACCGACAGATTCGAGCGGATGGTCGAGTCCATGGACACCAGCGCGCACTTGGCGGCCTGGGCGAGGCTGCTGCTGCGGGAAATCACCCGGTCGATGATGGGTTTTCCGTACTTCGATTCGCCGATCTGAAAATAGGGCGTGTCGACCGTCGACTCGATGAAGTTCCCGGCCGAGTAGATGTGGAACAGGCGTGGCTCCTCGCCCCGGATCTGGCCGCCCAAGATGAAGGTCGCGTTGAAATCGTGGCCATGTTCCTTGAGCATGGTGCCGTCGCGCTCGTGAATCTCCCGCAGCGCATCACCCACGACGCGCGCCGCGTTGAATAGGTTCGTGGCGCTCAAGAAGCGGGTCGCTTCGCCCGATTTCTCCGGTGTCTCGTGCAGCAGGTTCACCACCGCCTGCGTGACCGCGAGATTGCCGGCCGACATGAGCACCATGGCCCGTTCGTTCGGAGTGTGGAATACCGCCATCTTGCGGAACGTGTTGATCTGATCGACGCCGGCGTTGGTCCGCGAATCGGACAGCATGACGAGGCCGGTGTCGACGAGGAGGCCGACGCAGTAGGTCATGCCGGAAATTCTACCTTACTGCTGCTGCTGTTGCGCCGACTCCGCCACCAGGACGTTCGCCTCCATCTTCTCGCCGCCGCCGCCCCGGCGAACGCCGCGCACGGGCGCCGCGTCCAGGTAGTCGCGGCCGACCGCGAGCCGGCAGTAGCTGCCGGCGGCCGGGCGCTTGTGCGTGACATCGATGCTCTGCCAGCCGACGTCCGGGCCCAGCCATACATCCACCCAGGCGTGGCTGGCCGCGTCGCTGGCGTCGCCCGTGTACAGATAGCCGCTCACGTAGCGCGCGGGGATGCCGATCGAGCGGGCCGAGGCGATGTAGACGTGGGCGTGATCCTGGCACACCCCGGCGCCCCTCTTGAAGACGCCGGCCGCGCTGTCCTGAACGTCCGTGGTGCCGGGCAGGTAGCGAATGGCGTCGCATACCGCCTCGGCCAGGCGCTGCGCGCGCACCCGCGGGTCCGCCGCCCCCTCGAGCGCGGCGTGTGCGAAGGCCCGGATCTCATCCGTGGGAGCCGTCAACGCGGTGGGCGAAAGATAGGCGAGGGGCGACAACGGGCCGTCGTCCTGGCGCGCCTCCGTGTCCGCGGTTTCGACGACGCCGTGCACCACGATGCGAATTTCCCGGTGCGGCTCCTCGATCGTGAGCAGATGCGATATGTTTCCATGCGCGTCCACCTGCTCCAGGCGCCGGCCCGGCGCCGCGATGTTCCAGGCGAGTGCGCGCTGGCTGAGATCGCGGCGCGGGGTCAGATGCAGGCTTTGCACGCTGTACTTGACCGGCCGCTCGTATCGATACAGCGTCTCATGACGAATGTGCATGTGCATGGCCTCAGGCCTCCACGGGTGGTAACAAAAAATCGTGCGCGATGCGGTCGCCGAGGTCGCGCACGCGGCCCAGATACTGTTCCAGGAACTCAGGCAGACCGGACTCCAAAATGTCCTCCATCCGCGCGAAGTGCAGGACGGCGTGCATTTCGCCGGCGCGGCGCTCCGTCTCCTCCGACTGCTCGTTCCCCACGGACTTGAGGTTCGAGTACAGCTCCTTCGAGCAGCGCAGCAGCGACCGCGGCATGTCGTCGCGCAGAATCAGCATCTGCGCCACCTTGACCGGCGTGATGACGTCCCGGTAGACACGGCGATAGACCTCGAACGCCGACAGCGCCCGCAGCAGCACGCTCCACTCGAACGGGTCGGGGACCGAGCCCGCATCCGCGCCGGGCCGAAGGTCGTCCTTGCGGGCGGTGAGAATGCGCGCAGTGCTGTCCGCCCGCTCGAGGAAGGTGCCGATGCGCGTGAAGTGGAAGGCCTCGTCGCGCAGCATGGTGCCGATGGTCACGCCGCGCGTGAGGTGCGAGCGCTCCTTGACCCATTCCACGAAGCGGCCTATGTCGTCGTGCGGCGAGGTGCGCGAGGCGAGGGAACGGGCATCGAGCCAGGTGGAGTTCAGCGTCTCCCATAATTCGGACGTGAGCGTGCCGCGGACCGCGCGGGCATTCTCGCGCGCCGCCCGCAGGCAGCTGAAGATGCTGCCGGCAAACTCCCGGTCCAGGGTCACGAACTCGAACACCGCGCGGGGCGCGATGACGTCGTGACGCTCGTGGTAGGCCTCTTCCATGTGCAGCGCCTGCATGGTGTGGCCCAGGGACTCCGCCAGCGCGGCGTCGTCGTGCGGCAGGAGCGACATGCGATAGTGAGCATCCACCAATCGGGCCAGGCTCTCCGAGCGCTCAATGTAGCGCGACATCCAATAGAGATGGTCGGCGGTGCGGCTCAGCATGGTCAGCCTTCCAGCACCCAGGTGTCCTTGGTGCCTCCGCCCTGGGAGGAGTTGACCACCAGCGAGCCTTCGCGGAGCGCGACCCGCGTGAGCCCGCCGGGAACGATGGTGATGTCCCGGCCCGAGAGCACGAAGGGGCGCAGGTCGATGTGACGGGGCTTGATCCCCTGGCCCGAAAAGGTGGGGCTGGTGGACAGCGCGAGCGTGGGCTGCGCGATGTACCGCTCGGGCGCCGCCAGGATCCGGTGCCGGAAGTCCTCGATCTCCGCCTTGGTGGCCGCCGGGCCGATCAACATGCCGTAGCCGCCGGCCCCGTGCACCTCCTTGATCACCAGGTCGGGCAGATGCGCGAGCACGTAGGCGAGATCCTCCGGTTTGCGCAGCATCCAGGTATGAACGTTGCCGATGATGGCGGACTGGCCGAGATAGAAGCGGATCATTTCCGGGACGTACGGATAAATCGACTTGTCGTCCGCCACGCCGGTGCCGATGGCGTTGGCGATGGTGACCCGGCCCGCGCGATACGGCGTCAGCAACCCCGGCACGCCGAGCATGGAATCCGGCCGAAACGCGAGCGGATCCAGGAAATCATCGTCGATGCGACGGTAAATCACATCGACCCGCTGCGGTCCCTGGGTGGTGCGCATGAACACCACCTCGTCGCGCACGAATAGGTCCTGACCCTCGACCAGCTCGATGCCCATTTGTTGCGCGAGGAAGGCATGCTCGAAGTACGCGCTGTTGTGAGCGCCGGCCGTCATCAGCACCACCGTGGGATCGGCGACGCCGGTGGGGGCGACGCTGCGCAGATTGTCGAGGAGCACGTCGGGGTAGTGATCCACCGGCGCGACGCGATGCCCGGAGAAGAGCTCTGGGAACAGCCGCATCATCATCTTGCGGTTCTCGAGCATGTAGGAGACGCCCGAGGGGACGCGCAGGTTGTCCTCGAGCACGCGGAATTCGCCCTCGTCGTCGCGCACGATGTCGATGCCGGCGATGTGGGCGTAGATGCCGCTGGGGACGTCGACCCCCTGCATCTCCGGCCGGTACTGCGAATTGCAGAGCACCTGCTCGGCGGGGACCACGCCCGCCTTCAAGATCTGCTGGTCGTGGTAGATGTCGTGGATGAAGGCATTCAACGCCCGCACGCGCTGTTTGAGGCCGCGCTCCAGCCGAACCCATTCCTCCAAAGGCAGCACCCGCGGCACGATATCGAAGGGAATGAGCCTCTCGGCACCCTCCTCCTGGCCATAGACCGCAAAAGTGATGCCCACGCGATGAAACAGCGCGTCCGCCTCGGCGCGCTTCTGCGCCAGACGCTCCGCGGGCTGTTCCTTGAGCCAATGGTCGTAACTCAGATAATGCGGCCGCGTGGCGCCGTCGCTGAGATACATTTCGTTATACGGAATATTGGACAAACGTTCCCCTTGCTGCGAGCACAGCGAATTCCATGCCAAGCAGCTGGTATCGACCCCAATCATGTACTTACGATTAATGCGAAGCAATGCTGCACCAAGTCGATGCACGGAGGAGGCAGTTGAGCGGCACGGCTCCCCGAAATGACGCAGCGGCGGGGAGTGGTGGGGCGGGGGGGGGCGGAAGCCGATCAGAGGATTGCTGGGCCTTTGGAAGGGGGCCCGGGTATGGTCGGGCGAAACGTCAAGGAAGGATTTTCAAGATCATCGATTGATGTAATACAACAATCGATCGGTTGTAGTGGAATTGTTACGGCGCAGTCTTCCAGAAGAGATGTTTCGAATACGTGTGGTTCAGCGGTGTTATTTGCGCTCCTCCTAAATATGGTTTGACTAACCGGCGAGCGGTATAAAAATAGACGGGAATTATTGGGTAATCTTCCAAAAGCACTCGTTCGGATTGCCGTAGCAATGCGATGCGTTCGGTGGGCTGTGGCTCTATTCTCGCTTTATCTATTAATTGGTTATAGGCGGCGCTGTCGTATCCAGGGTCATTCTCTATGTTTCCGTGAGCAAAAACGTCTAAAAAACTAGCGGGATCATCGTAGTCTGCGTTCCAAGCGAGGCGCGCAACGTCCCATCGACTTCGGTCCTTTCGCCCCGCCAGAAATACCCGGAATTCGTCGCTGATGAGTTCTGAGTCGAGCCCGAGGTTTTGTTTCCAACTTCCGGCAATTGCGACCATCACCCGCTTAATACCCTCATCTTGATTAAAGTAGAGCCTAAGCGTCAATTTGTGATCCGGTGAATATCCTGCGCGAGCGAAAAGACTTTTCGCCCAAGCTAGCTGTCGGTCTCGTGGCCACTTAGCCCATTCATATTCTGGGAGGTCATACCCAGTTACACCCTTCGAAACAAATGAATACGCTGGCGTTACCACCTTCAATAACTGCTTTGCAATTTCCTCCCGGTCAACCGCAAGCGAAAGCGCCTGACGCAGTTCCAAGTTGCCCCTAAGCGGAGGCTCTGACACATCCAATGCTAGATAAAATGTGCCGAGTATGGGTGCGATCTGGACTTCCGATCCGTAATCTCGGGTCATGCGTTCGACATCGGAGGTTGGGATTGTAAACGTCAGGTCAAGTTGACCCGCTATATACTCTCTGAGTTCGGTTGATTCCGATTCCACATTTACATACCGTACCTCAGAGATCGCAACGTTTTTCGAGTCCCAGTAGTATGGATTTCGCTTCAGTTCTATAAAGGAATTTGGCACTCGATCAACCAGCCGATAGGGACCATTCGTTGGTTTGTGCGTTTCCTTTTGGTTGGCTTCGTCGATGCTGGTTGTCGGGATGTATACGGGCGCCGCGATTGGTTGGGATAAGATTTGCAGAATAAAAGGCGCGGGATGCTCTAGTTCAATTTTGACCGTGGAATAATCTGGGGCGGCCACTCGCAGCTCACCTGCCTTTCTACGACCAGCTGTTATCTCACTCGCTCCCCTTATTACGCTCAGTAGTGCGGCCGATCCAGTCGCAGTTTTCGGATCCACAGCTCGTCGTAATCCCTCCGCAAATTCTTCGGCTGTAACTGGTTTACCGTCGGACCATCGCGCATCACGCCGAAGTTGGAATGTATATATCGTACCCGTCGCATCAACGGTCCATGAACTAGCGACACCGGGAACGATTTTGCCGTTCCTGTCCTCGTCGGTCAGGCCTTCGTATAGATCCCTGACAACTTGGAATGAATAGGTATCGTCCGCTAGTTGGGGGTCTAGGGTTTGAGGTTCGCCTGGCAAACCCCTCCTTAATACCCTCTCCTCCTGCGGGGTGACATGAGTGTTGCCACCCTCTGAGCCGACCGTGCCTGAACTAGGCGTTCCGCATCCCGTGGCAATGAGGAAAAATCCTAGCCAAATGTTGCGACGCAGTATCAATTTATATAATTCAATCACTTGAGGATCTTATCTGCTTTCAAGTCTAGAAGTGGCTAGCGGATGATGCACACATGTTCAAACTTTTGACATAAGCTTTGCTAGCGGATTTCGCCAAGAAAGTCTCAATCTTTCATATAAAACTGTGAATATGTTCACAAATGCCAGATAATGTTAAAACTGCCTTGTCTATCTCCTTGCGGCGGCTTTTGCGCCCATTGGTAAGGATTATGTTGCGTGAGGGTCTTACATATAGTCAGTTTGCTTCAATCGCCCAAATGGCGTTTGTGGAGTCGGCTGCTAAGGACTTCGCACCTAGCCGGGCAAAGCCGCCCCTCGCTTCCGTATGCGCTCTTACTGGTATGTCGGGAAGTGATGTGAATGCTGCGGTGCTAGAGCACGAAAGGTTCGAGGCGAGCGATGTTCTTGAGATCTCCAACCCTGCAGCACGAGTACTGCATGGATGGCACAACGACCGCGACTACGTTGGGCCATATGGATTCCCTGTGGATCTGCCGTTTTTTGGTGGACCTTTGAGCTTCACGTTACTGGCTGATCGTCATTCAAAGGGTGTTCCACCGGAAGTGATTCTTCAGGAACTTAGGCGGATTGGCGCAGTAACGGAAGTCGGCGCAAATATCTGGAAGCCGTTAAAGCAAGAATATATCGAGCCGAGTTTGTCGCCAGTAAATCTAAGCAGAATGGCGAGCCTTGTGGAGTCATTGTTGGCCACGCTCGAAAACAATACGCGAAAGAGTCGCGATGGCACCGATTTGTTTGAGAGGACGATGGTTGTAGACGCACCTCTGGCCAGCTACCAGTTGGTTGAATTGCAGTCTTATTTAAAGGTGGTTGGCGGGCAATTTTTGCAGCGTGTGGATGCGTTTGCCGCCGTAGAGCTTCAAGAGAAGATGGGTTTGAGGCCTGGTGATCAGGCAGACATTCGTGCGGGCTTGCAGTGCTTCCTGTACGTGGAGCCTCCGTCAGATACAACCCGATTGCGGGATGCAATAGATTTCAGTAAGCCGACGAATTGAACTGAAGAAACCGAAGAATCGAGACGAAGGGGATGAAGATGCGGAAGGTTAGCTCCCGAATTATTCGCGTGATTGCGAGCGGTACAATTTCCGTTCTCGGCAGTACTGCGGCACTTTCAGCCGGCGCTGAAATGTCGCCTTCCGAACTAAAGGCAGCACATGGGGCCGAACTAGAGCTGCTAGGCGCCGTTCAGCGAGTAGATGTTGCCCATTACTCCCTAATTGTTGCCGGTCAGCATGTGTCAATCGCGAAAGGCACGGCTTTCTCGATCGATGGTGTGTTCGTAACAGATACTGCGCGCGCGCTGGGCATGATTCAGTCTGGAGACTTGGTTTCAGTCCAAGGAGAAATTGGAGCGCCAGCAAAGATAATTAGCCGGCTGAAGGAGTCGTATGTGGCTGGCGCAACGACGATGTACGTCAAGGGCAGATTGAATGCAGTGGACTCATCGGTCGGTCTTGCAAAGATTGGTGAGTTAGATATTGATCTAACGCCAGCGATGGCCGATTCGAAAGTCGGAAATCTCGAAGTTGGGCAAGTGACTGAAGTGGTGGGAACGCAGCCGTCATCTGGAGGGCGCCTGCTGGCTAGTTCAATCATCGGCACCTCGAAGGTATCGCCGGATTCGATCATCGGTACGTCGCATGTCGCACCGGACTCGATCATCGGCACGTCGAAGGTGTCGCCCGACTCGATCATCGGAACCTCGAACGTGTCGCCCGATTCAATCATTGGGACCTCCAAGGTGTCCCCAGACTCGATCATTGGGACGTCAAATGTCGCCGCCGGCTTGATTATTCGCGCGTCGAAAGTGTCGCCGGATTCCATCATTGGCACCTCGAAGGTCGCGCCGAACTCGATTATCGGCACTTCAAAGGTATCGCCCGACTCGATCATCGGCACCTCGAAGGTATCGCCCGATTCGATCATTGGGACCTCGAAAGTATCGCCGGAGTCGATTATCGGCACCTCGAAAGTGTCACCGGATTCCATCATTGGCACCTCGAAGGTCGCGCCGAACTCGATCATCGGCACCTCGAAGGTATCGCCGGATTCGATTATCGGAACCTCGAAGGTTTCACCCGATTCGATCATCGGCACGTCGAAGGTGTCACCCGACTCGATCATTGGGACCTCGAAGGTATCGCCGGATTCGATTATCGGGACCTCGAAGGTGTCGCCGGATTCGATCATCGGCACGTCGAAGGTGTCACCCGACTCGATCATTGGGACCTCGAAGGTATCGCCGGATTCGATTATCGGGACCTCGAAGGTGTCGCCGGATTCGATCATCGGCACGTCGAAGGTGTCACCCGATTCGATCATTGGGACCTCGAAGGTATTGCCGGATTCGATTATCGGGACCTCGAAGGTGTCGCCCGATTCGATCATCGGCACGTCGAAGGTGTCACCCGATTCGATCATTGGGACCTCGAAGGTATTGCCGGATTCGATTATCGGGACCTCGAAGGTGTCGCCCGATTCGATCATTGGGACCTCGAAGGTATCGCCGGATTCGATTATCGGGACCTCGAAGGTGTCGCCCGATTCGATCATCGGCACGTCGAAGGTGTCGCCCGACTCGATCATTGGGACCTCGAAGGTATCGCCGGATTCGATTATCGGCACGTCTTATTGATCTGGCGCACCTAAACGGGCGAATTGGATTGGTGGGTTCCAGGGAATAGCTAAGGCGGATGTCCTAGGCTAAGGTCAGCCGGCCGCTGAAATGGTCGTGCCTTTGGTGCTGTATGTACACCAAATGGGAGCCAACTTGGTTAGCGTTTCTTTGGGGTTGAAGCCGCTTCAATTTGCGCCGGCGCTTTAATTCGGCCTCGAGGCTTTGTCCACGCAAACACAAGTACACCCAGTTCTCCCGCCGACTTTCGCTTTGCCCGTCTTAGACGTAGGCCCTCTATGTCTCCATCGACAGAGTCCATAAAGGCAGTACCCCGGCAATCTATATCTCGGAGAATTGGGGCTATGGTTCCAAGGTCAACTTGGGACACGTAACAGGTTCTCTCCAGAAGTAGCGGCGACTGAGTTTTCCGGTTTAGAACATTCCTTTGCAGGGTGTCGAGAAATCGCTCAACCACAAACGCTGCCCGCGGCACCTCAAACTTTGGCAGAACAAATACACGGCGGTGCGCAGATATGGTTCCCTTTTCATCAAATCTAATGCTCGGTGATTGACGCATCAACTCCAGCGCGACTGTGGACTTAATACTTGCCCCAGAAACGCGAATTAGATGAGAAATGGATAGAGGCCCCGTACCTTGGGAAAGCGGGCGAGGATAACCAGATCCATTCAAGAATCGTGGATCCGAGAACCAGGTCGCCATTATCACGCCCATGTCGTCATATGTGCGCACTAAGCTACGGTATAAGCGCAGACTCCGCGCTCGGCGACGCCGAATATGATACTTCTGCGTGAAGTCAATAATCGAATCGGCGCTAATCCTATTGCGGCGTAGAAATTCAAATGTTGCCGCCAATAGGGCGTTGGCTCCTTGATGATTTAGATCCATCGACAGTAGTTGCTTGGCCGTTTTGTTCATCGTTGGTGCCCTAACATCCTTATCTGTAGCTATTACGATTTGACGGGTGGTTTGACCTTATGTCGTCGAAGGTTCTTGCGGCGGATCGGCGTGCTTTGATTCCCTGCTCCGTCTTCACTGACGATTTCATCTTGAAAATAAAAGACTGTAACCCCGCATCTGTATGGTTTGGCTTCCGACTCTTCAGGTTGCCGCCGCCTCTGAGATCGCTTTAAGAGCGCGGTCGCGGCAGTTATGAAGTTGATTCCCTGTTCTGTTATATCTCGTCTCACAACCGTCATCATTGCTGGGTCACAGTTTTCAATCTGGGCCGTTGCCTCGAACAAAGGGCGATCACGACCTCGCACGTTGTGGGCAAGCGTTTCCAACAGATCTCTTCCTCTTTCGCCGACAGCGGCGATGGACTTGCTTGTTAGGCCGGTTACAACTGGTACCCGAGACTTCGCCTGAATTTTTTGATCCGCCAATTGCTCCACGGCGTTTAACTGCATAAGTTCATCAAGCATTGCTCGAACGGGAATTCCGCCACCGTATAACTCAACGAGGCTTTCAAAGCTACCGCGCTTTCCAAATATGGGAAGCACCGCGGGAGCCCCGCTGGACGCCAGGAATCGCGGATTGTCGTGCCAGCCTGCCAGCACTCGCCCGGCTGGATGATAATCCGATGCAATCTCATCCACCGAATCCGCCAGTCGTAGGATTCGCGTTACCTCTGATCTTGGAAGTCCAGTCATTATGGCGACTCGTGACTTGCTCTTGCGTCCGCTGTCCCTAATTACACGTCCATTCGCGATTCGGACAGCCCGGTCTCGAATGAGCCGGTTGAATTCATGCACCGTGACTCCTGCATCGAACATTAGATCTATCAGTGGATCCAATACGCGTTTCAGTGCAGTCACGGTAGCGGGTTTGATTGGATCTACCTGCGCCGAGTCGCGCCGAGAGTATCTACTCATGGTGAGTCAATTGGCGAAAGAGGTATTTGGTCAGCGCAAATGAACATATCTGGGCCAGCGCTTTTCCGCAATGTCTTGTCAAGGGGTGATCAAATTCGGGGAGCATCTTTTTTGGCGAGTAGGAGTCACTTTTCTTAGGAATCTCCGAACTCTACTTGGCATAGATAATAAACATTTAATGAAGCCGACACAGGTGAAATTGATCCAAGCTCCTAGCTTAACTGTGTTGGCGTAAAATACGTACGCGCAATTTCACAGCATTTGCCCAGAAATAATTCTCTGGAGGTAAGCATGTCGAGCGCTCTCGTTTGTTGGCGATGCGGTGGGTCAGTGGCGGCACTTAGTTTGCCGTTGCGTCGGCTTGATGTCTGCAAGTCATGTAATGCCGAGCTACACGTGTGCAAGATGTGCATTGAGTATGACGTGAGTTACGCCAAGCACTGTAAGGAGCCGACGGCAGAAGAGGTGAGAAAGAAGGACGAGGCAAACTTCTGCGATTTTTTTAAGCCCAAGGCCGGCGCGTACCTTGCCAAGGACACCAACGAAATAGCGCGTTCAAAATCCGCATTGGATGATTTGTTTCGAAAATGAGCCAGTGGTCTGGCGGAGCAGCCCCTTAAACCTTTTGTGAACCTCTGGCCAGAGCCATATTTGGTATATCACCGGCCATCGCCGCGTCCCGCTTTCCTTTCCCCCTCTCCATACTCGACAAAAGTCGAGTTTTCGCAGTAGCACCCCTTTCTATATGACCATATAGAATATTCCCTTGAAAAATAGGCAATCAGCGTTACTGCGATTCCTCAGTTTTGGGCAATTTCGGTGCATTGGGGGCGTTCAGGGAAACCCTCATATTGTCGACGAGCATATGCGATGCGGAGTCGAAGGCGTATAAGATGTCAATAGGCAATAGGTGGGTAGAATCGGATACAGCCGGATGGCAATTTCCCCGGATAGTGTGCGAAGAGCGAGAGACGCACCTCGTCCATTGACGGACAATGTGATTGAGGCGCTGAGCGACGCGGTCGTCGTCGTCGATGCCAACGACCCGCGGCTCCCGCTGATATTGACCAATGGGGCCGCTGAACGCTGTCTCGGCGGCGGTTTGAACCCCGCGTCGCTGGATCAATCCTCCCTTTACGCGTTCTTGGGATCGGCCACGGATTCCGTCATGGAGGCGGTTTCCGGCAGGGCGCCTGATAGTGCGATCAGCGTCAACCGCGTGTTGCCATGGGCGTTCCCCCGCGGCGAAATTCCTCTTTTGACTGAGCTCAAATTGCTGGAGTTGTCCCCCGGCCACCCTGTCCTCATGTTGAGGTTCTCCGAGCCGCAGGCGCGGGCGCCGGGACCTCCGGCTCTGTGCGCCATCGAACATTTGCCGCTGGACGTCTTGATCTTGGATCGGGAACTGACCGTGACCTTCGCGAATGCGGAGGCCTGTCGCGCTGCCGGCTCGCCGGCGGAGACTCTCCTGAACCTGTCCGGTCTCCTGGTTCTGCCGACGTCGGCTATTCCACGGGAAGCCTTGATCGCCACCCTAGGGGGAGAGTGTTTTCACGATGACGCCATCGCCGTGACGACGCCGGGCGCTCCCACCCGATGGTTCGATGTGGACCTGCAGCCCGTATATGACCAGTCCAGCGTCGTGGGGATCGCCGTCGTGTACTTGGAGGTCACCGAGCGGCGGGAGCGTCGGCGCCCCGGTGCCGGCGGCGACAAGCGCCTATATGTGCTGACCGAGTTCGCGCCGGACGTGATCACCGTGGCGGCACGGGATGGGCGCGTGCGCTTGGTGAGCGGTGGAGTCCAGGAGTCGCTCGGCTACTCGCCGCTGGAGCGGTTGTGTCAATCGCTCTTCGATGACATCCACCCGGAGGATGTTGCGGCGTTTCAGTCCCAGTTTGCCGGGCTGGTGGCGGGTTCGATCGATGGCTTTTCGCGCCAGCTGCGCATTCGCCACAAGAATGGTACCTACCGCTGGTTCGACCTCGACTGCGTGTCTGAATTCGACAACCCGTTCATTCGAGGCGTGGTGGTGAGCGCCCGGGATCTCACCGACTGGAAAATGAGCCAGGCGCGCCTGCGGGACGGCGACGACGTGTTCAGGCTGGCGGCGGAAGCCGTGAACGGAACCATCTACGAATGGGACCTGGTCCGGGGCGGAGTGCGGCGATTCCGCGGAGTTGACGACGTGCCGGGCGCGGAACCGGACGACTCGGAGTCCCGTGAGGCATGGTCCGCGCGGATCCATCCGCAGGACCGGCCGGCCTACGAGTCCAAAATGATGGGCGCCATCACCAGCGGCCGCGGCTGGACGGCAAACTACCGGATTCGCAATCGCCGGGGAAATTACCGTTCCATCCTCGAGCGCGGCCTCGTCGAGCGCGGCCCTGACGGTGATCCGGTCCGCGCCATCGGCTGTGCCGTGGACGTTTCGGACATCACTCGTCTCACCGACCTGCTGGCCGAAGCGCTGCAGATCGCCAAGATGGGGGGCTGGGAATATAACTTCACAACGCATGAGTTCGAGTGGACCGAGGAGCTCTACCGGATTTTCGAGACGGATCCGGCCTCCTTCGTGGTGACTCGGGACTCGATGCTGGAGCGGCTCACGCCGGAGTCGCGTGCGCTCGTCCGCGAGGCCTTTGCCGATGCAGCGGTCGGCGAGGGCAATCTGGACGTGGAGCTGGAGATCGTCACCTTCTTGGATCGGCGCATTTGGGTGCGCCTGGTCGGCCACATCGAGAAGCTGGACGGCCGGCCGGTGCGGGCCTATGGCGCGCTGCAGAACATCCAGGCCCGGAAGCAGGCGCAGATTGCGCTGGAGCACAGTACCGACTGGCTCAAGCTGTCCATGACCATGGTTCGCATGAACGCGTGGCGCTGGGACCGCAAGGAGGACACGCTGGAGTTCGCCATCGTGGATGGCAAGTGGGTGCCGCAGCCGCGGGTGGTGTCGGGCATGAAGTGGCTGATGGCCCGGCTCCATCCGAAGGACCGGGCCGTGGTGCGGGCCGGCATCGAGGAGGCCTTCGATAAACGAGGCGAAGTCCAGCGGGAGTTCCGCGTGCGGGTCCGCGGCGACCGGCATCGCATCTTCCTCGCGGTCGCAAGACCGCTGTTCGATGCCGCCAACCAGCCCATCGGGCTGATGGGCGTGACCAAGGATATCACTGACCACCACGACTCCGAGGCGCGCCTGCGCCGCTCCGAGGAGTTGCTGCGCACCACGACCTCGAACATCGACGACACCCTGATTCTGGTCGATTCGGCCCTGCAGATCCGCTTCATCAACCGCGCCGTCGGGGACCTCGGCGTCGACGACCTCGTGGGGCAGCCGTACTCCGTCCTGTTGCCGGAAGGCGCTCGCGCTGCGGTCCTCGACAAGTTGAATCGGGTGCTCCTGACCGGCGACCCCGAGACCTACGAATTCGACGCCGACGCGCCCGGCGAGCAGAGGTCGTATTTCGAGAATCGCGCGGTGCTGGTTCGCGAGGATGGTATCGGCACCGGCATTTCGATCACGGTGCGGGACATCACGGACCGCAAGCGGCTGGAACAGGAAATCTTGGACGCGGCCAGCCGGGAGCGGCAGGCCATCGGGCGGGATTTGCACGATGGGCTCGGTCAGGATCTGACCGGGGTCGCGTTGCTGCTGCGCGGTCTGGCCACGCGGCTCGAGCGGGAATCGGCCGAATGCGTCCCGCAGATCAATGAAATTGTCCGGCTGGTCAACCAGTCGATCCAGAGCGCGCACGGCATGGCGCGCGGCCTCATGCCGGTGAGCACCGACGGGGGCGGCTTGGCTGGTGCACTGCACGCGCTGGCGGATCATTGCCGCGACGTCTATGGGCTGGAGGCCGATTGCCGGGTGAAGATTTCGCCGAAGCGCCCCTTGAACGAGTGCACGGCGAATCATATGTACAGGATTGCGCAGGAAGCGCTGACCAATACGGCCCGCCACGCGCACGCGACCGCGGTGGATATCTACCTTCTCGTGACGGCCAGCAAATATGTGCTGCGCATTACCGACAACGGCGTCGGCATGGGCGATGTCGAGAAGGACGGATCCGGCATGGGCCTCAAGATCATGCGTCACAGAGCGAGTATGATTGGTGCGACGTTCGAGATAGTATCGAACCACCCGCACGGAACGATGATCTGCGTTTCCGGCCAGAGGGCGCCGGCAGCGAAGGTCATGGAGTCGGCAAACGCGATTTAAGGAGTTATCTATGGGTGCCAGCAATACGTGGATCCGCACCTCGATCAACCAGGCGGGGATGACTGGAAAGCGCCGAGTCAGACGAGTCTTGATCGTCGACGATCATCCGATCGTGCGTCAGGGCTTGCGCCGCGTCATGGAGAATGAGGACGACCTCACCGTTTGCGGCGAGGCGGAGACGGCCCGCGATGCGCGCAACGCCATCAAGGAGCTGAATCCCGACGTGATCGTCGCCGACATCAGCCTGAAGCAGGGCGACGGCATCGAGCTCGTGCGCGATGTGCGGGCCCATTACCCGACGCTGCCGATCCTGGTGCTCTCCATGCACGATGAGACCATTTACGCCGAGCGCATGCTCTCGGCGGGCGCCAACGGCTACATCATGAAGCAGGCGGCGAGCGATCAGTTCCTGATCTCGCTGCGGCGCGTGCTGGACGGCAACATCTACGTCTCGGAAGCCGTCGGCAACAACATGATCCAGAAGTTCGCCACCGGGGCTTCCTACACCTCGGCGAATCCCATCGATCGCCTGAGCAACCGGGAATTGCAGATTCTGCACATGATCGGCAAGGGCATGAGCACGCGCGAGACCGCGCACTCGCTCAACCTCAGCATCAAGACCGTCGAATCGCACCGGCAGCGCATCAAGCGCAAGCTCAATCTCACGACGGGAACGCAGTTGGTGCAGTACGCCGTGAACTGGTTCACGGGGCGGGAGAGCGACATCTCGTCGATGCCGGCCGCGCCGGACGCGGACGCCTCGGCCGCGTAGAGGAAGCCGTTCGAGGCGCGGCGGCGCAGGCTCCTGCGCCGCCCGAACGCCGCTGCGCGGGCCGCGCCGCGGCTGAGGCGGCGACTCCTTTCGGAAAATCGCGCCGCCGGCGCATCAAGACCGGACTCCGCGTGCCGATAAATGGGGCATACCAGGGGTGCCGGAGCCCGCCTTGCCCGATTCCAATTCCTTGCCCACCGCCGCCGCGCGGCCGGCCATTTTGCTGGCCGAGGACGACCCCGTCACGCGCATGCTCCTCACCCGCTTTCTCAAGAAGGCGGGCTATGACGTCGATGCCGTGGCCGACGGCACGGCGGCCTTCGACAAGATGATGCACCGCTACTACCCGATGCTCATCACGGATTGGGAAATGCCGGGCATGGACGGGTTGCAGCTGTGCCGGGCGGTGCGCACCATCCAGCTCGACGGGTACGTGTACACCCTGCTGCTCACCGCCCGCGATGCCAAGGAGCACGTCATTGCGGGGCTGGAGGCGGGCGCCGACGATTACCTCATCAAGCCGGTGCACGAGCCCGAGCTCATCGCCCGCCTGAATACCGGCAACCGCATCTTGAAGCTGGAGCAATCGCTGCGCGCCGCCAATGAATCGAACCGCATCCTGTCCATCACCGATCCTCTCACCGGTGTCTACAATCGCCGCTACTTGATGGAGCAGCTGCCGCGCGAGCTCGATCGGGCGCGCCGCTACGGCTATCCGCTGTCGGTCATCATGTGCGACATCGATCATTTCAAGCTCATCAACGACGACCGCGGCCATGCCTCGGGAGACGAGGTGCTCCACCAGTTTGCCGGCCGGATCGGCGGCTCCATCCGGTCGGCGAGCGATTGGGTCGCACGCTACGGCGGCGAGGAGTTCGTGCTCGTGCTCCCGGAGACGGACTTGAAGGGCGGCAGCTTCGTCGCCGAGAAGATCCGCGGCATCATCGCCGCGAAGCGCTTCGTGAGCCGCTGCGGCGACATCGCCGTGACCGCAAGCTTCGGCGTCGCGGCCACCGCGGCGGGCGGACCGGATCTGACCGTCAAGGTCGATGCGCTGCTCAAGGCGGCGGACCAGCGCCTCTACGCCAGCAAGGCCGCGGGGCGCAATTGCACCCATGCAATCGAAGTCTCGACCTTGCCGGCGCTGACCGGCAACTGATTCCGCGCGCGCGGCGGGCGCGACGCTCATCCCGCCTGGGCGAGTTCCTGACCCACGGCGCTCAGGCGCTGACGAATCTCATCGACCAGCGCCGTGACCTTCGGCAAGGCGCCCTGGCGCGCCGCCGCCTCGAGCTGCGAGGCGGCCGCACTCAATGAATGGGCGTGAATGTTGGCGCTCGCGCCCTTGAGCGAATGCGCCCGCCGCCCCACGGTGTCGAGGTCATGCGCGGCCAGCGCCTGGATGATGTCGGCGAGGCATTGATCGCCGCTTTGCAGGAAGGTGCCGACCAGCTCGCTTTCGAACTCGGCATCGCCGCTGGTGAGCTCGCGCAGGGCGGTGAGATCGACCTCGGTGGGCCGCGCCTGCTCCGTCATGAACCGGCCCAGATACTCCGCCAGGCGCGCGGGGTCCAAGGGCTTGGCGAGGTGCGCATCCATGCCGGCATCGATGCAGCGCTCGCGGTCCTCGGTCATGACGTTCGCGGACAGGGCAATGATAGGGAGCCGCCGGCCGCCGCTGCGGCGTTCGTTCTCGCGAATCTGCCGGGTCGCGGTGAACCCGTCCATGACCGGCATCTGGCAGTCCATCAGCACGGCGTCGAAGGGGGTTTCGGCCAGGCGCTCGAGGGCCTCGGCGCCGTTGTTGGCGATGGTGACCTC
This sequence comes from uncultured Gammaproteobacteria bacterium, assembly GCA_963707765.1. Lineage (GTDB taxonomy): Bacteria > Pseudomonadota > Gammaproteobacteria > Steroidobacterales > Steroidobacteraceae > Bog-1198. Next base: position 2,314,147 of record CAVPQZ010000004.1, read on the forward strand.
GGCGGCCAGCCACTGCAGCATGCGCTGCGCCACGCGCTGATTCACGGGATTGTCCTCGACCAGCAGGATCTTGCGGCCGTGGAAGGCCGCGACCGCGGGGCGGGGCGCCGTACGCCCCGGCACGAGCTGCCGCTCGCCGCCCAGCACCTTGTTGAAGACCCCCACGAGCTTCGCCACCCGGATGGGCTTGGAGGCGACCGCGTCCGGACGATGCGTCCAATTGTCGATGTCGTGATCGGCCCCGAACAGGGACAGCAAAACGAAGGGCAGCGTGGCGTAGCGGGGGTCCTCGCGCAGGACGGCGAGCAGGTCCAGGCCGCCGCGGCCCGGCATGATGTCGTCCGCCGCGAGGATGTCGAACTTTTGTCCGGTGTTGAGCGCCTCGAGCGCCTCGTCGGCACTGCCGGCCGTGACGACGTCGTAGCCGAAGAGATGCAGCTTGCGCTCGATGCTGCGGCGGCTCGCGAGCACGTCGTCGACGATGAGCACCCGCCGGCCGACGCCGACCTGCGGGAAATTCGGCGACCAGGCAACCACGTCCACGGGCACGGCGATCGAAAAGGTGGATCCCTTGCCGGGATCCGTGCGCACCTCGACCGAGCCGCCCATGAGTTCGGTGAGGCGTTTGACGATGGACAGCCCCAGACCGCTGCCGCCGTAGTGCCGCGTGGTCGAGGAATCGACCTGCGAGAACATCTTGAACAGGCGGTCGATGCGGTCCTTGGGGATGCCGATGCCGGTGTCGGTGACCGCGACCTTGAGGACCGGCGGGTTCGCGCCCGCGACGGCCGAACAATCGATCTCGACGTGGCCTTCGTGCGTGAACTTGACGGCATTGCCCACCAGGTTCATCACGATCTGGCGCAGCCGGCTGGGGTCGCCGCGCAGCACGGCGGGGGCATCGGTGCAATCGACGATGAGCTCGATGCCCTTGGCGGCGGCCTGCAGCGCCATCACCGCCACGGTCTCGTGCATGACGCTGCGCAGGTCGAACTCCACGCACTCGAGCTCGAGCTGGCCGGCCTCGATCTTCGACAGGTCGAGCACGTCGTTGATGAGCGAGAGCAGCGCCTTGGCGCTGCCGCGGATGATGTCGACGTACTCACGCTGCGTTTCGCTGAGCGGGGTCTCGGCGAGCATCTGGGACATGCCGATGACGCCGTTCATGGGCGTGCGGATCTCGTGGCTCACGTTGGCGAGGAAGTCGCTCTTGGCGCGGTTCGCGGCCTCGGCGGCGAGCTTGGCGTCGATGGCGGCCTGCTCGGCCATTTTCCGGTCGGTGATGAGCTGCATGGAGCCCGCGAGCCCGGTGGGCTTGCCGGCGGCGTCGTGATCGGCCTGGCCGCGCAGGCGCACCCATTCGTAGTGCCCCGCCTTGTGCGCGATGCGGATCTCGACGTCGATCGGCGGGCCGCCCGCGAGATGGAATACCAGGGCGGACTTCGCGAGCTCGACGTCCTCCGGGTGGATCAGGGCCTCGACGCGCTCGCGGGAATGCTCCAGCTCGCCGCTGTGGTAGCCGAGCAGTTCCTCGAAGCGCGCGCCGAACCAGGCCCGGTGGGTGGCGAGGTCGAGCTCCCAGACGCCGTCGCGGGTGCCGCGCACCGTGCGCGCGAGTCGCTTTTCCATGGAGTCGAGCGCGAGCTCGGTGCGCCGCAGGTGCGTGATGTCGACCAGCGACCCGGTGATGCGGGTGAGCTTGCCTGCCCGGTCGTGGGCGCAGGTGGTGGTCTCCGAAATCCAGCGCTCCGCGCCGTCGGGGAGGATGACGCGGAACTCGCAGTGATAGGACGGGTTCTCGGGGGTCGTCTCCCAGGGCGCGCGGCGCACCCGCTCGCGATCGTCGGGGTGCACGGCCTGCATCTGCGCCTCGCGATCATCGAGCCGGGTGTCGGGCGCAATCCCGAGGATTTCGTTGAAATTCGCCGAGGCGAACCAGCTGTTGCGCCGCAGGTCGAAGTCCATGGTGGCGACCCCGGCCACGGCCTGCGCGAGGTTCAAGGAGTCGGTGGCGTAGCGCAGCGAGGACTCGAGCTGCTTGCGCTCCGTGATGTCGGTGACCGTGCCGATGGCGCGCGCCGGCAGCCCCTCGGAGTCGCGCAGCACCCGGCCCGCGCCCGCGAGCCAGCGGGCCTCGCCGCCGGTCGGCAGCGTGCGGTATTCCATCTGGAATTTACCGGCGCTCACTATGGCCTCGTTCAAGCGCAGGATCACGCTCTCGAGGTCCTCCGGGTGAATCGTGGCCAGCCACTCGTCGCGCGAGAACAGCGCGCTGGAATTCTCGATGCCGGCGAGTTCGTAGAAGAGCGGCGTGCCGGTGACCTGGCCGCTGACGAGGTCGAGTTCGAACACGCCGAATCCGCCCGCGGCCTGCGCGAATTCCAGGAATTCGGAGGAGCGGCGCAGGCGTCCTTCGTGGGCGGCGCCGGGTTCGGGCAGGAGCGCGCCATCGGCCAGGATCGCGGCATCGGCCAGGATCGCGCCGCGGGCCCCGGGGGGCTCGCCCGGCTCCGCCGGGCCGAGGTGCGGGTCCAAGCCATAGCGGCGCGGCAGGCCCGCGGCGATGGCGCTGGCTTCGGCCCAGGCGGCGCCCAGCAGGATCACCACCGCGATGGCGAGGCAGGCGCCGAGGCCGAGGCGGGTGTCGGCGAAACTTTGGTTCGCCTGGTCCATCGCCTGTGCGGCGGCGGCCTGCGCCGCGCGCAGAGCCGCATCGCCCGGCGCGTGGGCGGCTTCCGGCGGCAGGATGGCCGCCGCGACCGCGCGGTGCAGGTCGGTCAGGTAGGTGTGCGTGGACTGGAACAGCGTGAAGGCGGTGAGTCCCAGCAGCAGCACGGCCACCAGCGGAAAAGCAAACAGTCTCAAACGAATCGGCCAAACGCGCATTCGATACCCGGACCTGAAGCTTGGCGAAGGAACAGGGAACACGCCTTATATCGGCCGGGGGGCGCGCGTCTTGAGCTATGATTCCGGTGGACTTTTTTCCAGGACTACACCATGCGCATCGCCCGCACCTTGACCCTGATCGTGGCTGTCGGGGTCGCCCTCGTCGCGGCCGTGCTGCTGGCGGTGCGGCTGCTGGTAAACCCCAATGATTTCAAGCCGCGCATCGCCGCGGCGGTGAAAGCCGCCACGGGACGTGAACTGGTTCTCAGCGGCGATTTGAAGCTGTCGGTGTTCCCCTGGATCGCGCTCGAGCTGGGTCCGGGATCCTTGGGCAATCCGCCCGGCTTCCCGGCCGGGCCCTTCCTATCGTTCAACCACGCCGCGGTGCATGTGCGGGTGTTGCCGCTGCTCGCCAAGCGCCTGGACGTCGGGCGCGTGGAGCTCGACGGCCTGGACGTACGGCTGCTCAAGAACGCGGACGGTCGCGGCAATTGGCAGGGCCTGAGCCAAGCCCCGGGCGCCGCGGCGCCGGCCGCCCCGAGCCACCGGAGCGCCGGCGAGTCCCTGGCGGGGATCGCCTCGATCACCGTCACGCATGCGCGCCTGAGCTACCAGGATTTGACCCTGGACAATGTTCAGTTCGAGACCGGCGCCCTGGGGCCGGGGGCGGTGGTGCCCGTGACCCTGCATCTCGATGCGAAGCGCGGCAACGGGGATTCGGCGAGCCTGGACCTGCGCCTGAACTTCAGCGCCGATTCCACGGATGAGCGCCTGAGTGTGCAGGCCCTCGAGTTGGACGCCGCAGTGACGCCGGCCGGCGATCCGCGGCCCATCAAGGGGCGCTTCGTCGCCCCCGCGGTCGACGCCGATCTCGCGAAACAAACGCTGAGCGTGCCGAAGTTCGCGCTCACCGCCGCCGGCGCTGAAGTGGCCGGCACCCTCGATGGCCAAGGCATCCTGGATGCGCCCGCGTTCGCGGGCAATATAACGCTCACTCCGTTGATCCTGCGGGAGTTCGTCCCCCGCATCGGCATCACCCTGCCGGCGATGCGCGATCCCAAGGCACTCTCCACGGTGTCGGCCTCGGCCTATGTCGACTACGGCCCGAATGCCTTGCGCGTCGATCACCTGAACGTGGCGCTGGACGACACCCATCTCACCGGCAACGCCGCCGTGAATCGCGCCACACACGCGGTGACCTTCGCGCTCGGCGTGGACCGCGTCGACGTCGACCGGTACCTGCCGCCGCCACAGGCGGCGCCGGCCCGAACGGCCTCGGGACCCGCGCCCGCTCCGGCGGCGGCGCCCGGAGGTCCCTCGGCCCCCTTGAATGCCGAGGGCACGATCACGGTGGGCGCGGTGCACGCTTCGCCGCTGGACCTCTCCGACGTCAAGGTCACGGTCACCGTCCAGGACGGCGTGCTGCACCTGCATCCGCTCACGGCGCAGATCGACGGCGGGCAGTACACGGGGGACATCACCGTCCGGTACGGTGCCGCCACGCCGACGCTGTCGCTGGACGAGCATTTGAGCGGCATCGACGTGGGCAAGCTGATGGCAGCCGAGTCCAAAAAGCTCAAGCTGAGCGGCCACGGCAATGTGAACCTCAAGGCCACGGGCGAGGGCGTGGGCGCCGACGCCCTCCTTAAGAGCCTGAACGGCCACTTCGACGCCAACGTGGCCGGCGGCGCGCTCGAGGGGTTGGACCTCGCGTACGACCTCGGCCAAGCCGAGGCGCTGCTGCGCCATTCAGCGGCGCCTGCGCAGAACACCCATCGAACCGCCTTCGATGCCTTTAAGGTGTCGGCCGAGATCGCCCATGGCGTCGCCACCACGCGCGATCTGCTGATCTCCTCGGCGGTGCTGAAGGTCACGGGGCAGGGCACCGTCAATCTCTCGAACCAGGCGCTCGATCTCGCGCTCGTGGCCAACACCGCGGCCACCGTGGGCGGCGCGCCGCTGAAGATTCCGGCGACCATCACCGGCACGCTGACCGATCCCACGGTGCGGCCGGACGTGGCCGCGCTCGCCAAGGGAGCGCTCGCCGACAAGGCCAAGGATGTCTTGAAGTCCAAGCTCAAGGACCTGTTCGGCAAGCCATGAACGAGGCCAACCCGAACCCGGACCCGGGCGCGAGCCGGGGCTCGAACTCCACCCCCAGCAGTCCAGCGCCCGCTGACAGCGCGGCCCGCGCGCAAGCCTTCAGCGGCGCGCTGCTCGCCTGGTTCGAGGCCAACGGCCGCAAGCACCTGCCTTGGCAGCAAAACCCCACCCCGTATCGGGTCTGGGTGTCCGAGGTCATGCTGCAGCAGACGCAAGTTCCGATCGTGATTCCCTACTACGAGCGCTTCATGGCCCGCTTCCCGACCGTTCAGGCCCTGGCCGAGGCGCCCGAGGACGAGGTGATGCACCTGTGGACCGGCCTCGGCTACTACGCCCGCGCCCGGAACCTGCGCGCCTGCGCGCAAAGCCTCGTGGCGCACCACGGCGGGGAATTTCCCACGACCCTCGAAGCGGTCGAAGCCCTGCCCGGCATCGGCCGCTCCACCGCCGGGGCCATACTCGCGCTGTCGCGCGGCGAGCGCCATCCCATCCTCGACGGCAACGTCAAGCGCGTGCTCTCCCGGGTATTCGGGATTGCCGGCGATCCCAGCTCCGCCCCCGTGCTCGCCGCCCTGTGGCAGCAGGCCGACGCCTGCACCCCGAAGGCGCGGGCTGCTGCCTACACCCAGGCCATCATGGATCTTGGCGCCACCCTGTGCTCGCGTGCGAACCCCGCCTGCACCGTGTGCCCCGTCACGCACTTATGCATTGCCGCCCAAGAAGGCCGCCAGGACGAGCTGCCCGGCCGGAAACCCAAGCGCAAGCGCAAGGCCCGCGAGGCCACCCTCCTCATCGCCGAAACCGGCGCCGCCGGCGCCCGCGCCATCTTGCTCGAGCGCCGCCCCGCCCCCGGCATCTGGGGCGGCCTCTGGTCGCCGCCGCAATTCGAGAGCGAATTCGCCGCGCTCGACTGGTGTAGGCGAAACTTGAGCGAACCCGAGATGCAGCCCGAGCGCCTCACCCCCATCGACCACGGCTTCACCCACTTCGACCTGCACTTGAAACCCGTGCGCGTGCGCTGCAAACGCCACCCCCAGATCGCCGAGGGCGAGCACCTCTGGTACTCGCTCGCCGCGCCGCCCAAGGTCGGGCTCCCCCAGCCCATCCGCCAGCTCATCGAACGGCTCACCCACATGGGTTAAGATTCACCGATGGCACGAATGGTGAACTGTGTATTGCTCAAGCGCGAGGCCGAGGGTCTCGACTACCTCCCGTACCCCGGCGAACTCGGCAAGCGCATCTATGCCAACGTCTCCAAGGAGGCATGGCAGCGTTGGGTATCCCACCAGACCATGCTCATCAACGAGAACCGCCTCACCCCCATCGAGCCCAAGGCTCGCGCCTTCCTGGTGCAGGAGATGGAGAAGTTCTTCTTCGGCGCAGGGTCGGAAAAGCCCAAGGAGTTCGTGCCGAAGGCCGGGGAGTAGCGGGCGGAGGCTTCGGCGGGTCACGCTTCATGAGGATCCGCGCGCTGGTAAGTGATTGATTTCTCACTTGTTCATTGACTAGGGGCCGCTGCGCCTGTTTAATACGCGGCTCTTCGAATAAGGCCAGGTAGCTCAGTTGGTAGAGCAGCGGACTGAAAATCCGCGTGTCGGGGGTTCAATTCCCTCCCTGGCCACCATTTCACCCTCCACCGACGTCCACGGACTTCCACTAAACGCCAAAATATCGCTGTTTTTCCCGGTGTTTTCGTGCCACTGGCGTCCGATCAGCATCCATTGACAGCCGGCCCCATTTGCGGGTAACTATGTGGGTAACAGCCCCTCCCGAAAAGGAGTTACCCACACAAATGCTCACAAACGCTGTAATTTCCGGCGACAAAACCGCGCGAAAAGCCCTTCAAATTGGCCGATGGCGGGGGCCTGTACTTGCTGGTCACCCCGGCCGGCAGCCGCTGGTGGCGATTGCGGTTCGGGTGCATGGCAAGGAGCAGATGCTGAGCCTCGGGGTATTCCCGGAGGTCTCGCTCAAGGAGGCGCGCGAACGACGGGACCAGGCGCGGCGGGATCTGGCGAAAGGCATCGATCCCAGCGCCAAGCGACGGACCGAAAAGCTGGCGAGCGGCGATACATTCGAGGCCATCGCCCGGGAGTGGTTCGAGAAGTTCTCGCCCAACTGGGCTCCCGGCTATTCCAGCAAGGTCATCCGCCGGCTCGAGATCTGCGTGTTCCCCTGGATTGGCTCGATGCCGATCGCGCAGATCAAGGCCCCGGATCTATTGGCGTGCCTGCGTCGCGTCGAAGCCCGCGGCAAGCTGGGAACCGCGCATCGGGCGCTCCAAGTCTGCGGACGCGTGTTCCGATATGCGGTGGCGACCGGCCGCGCCGAGCGCGATCCGTCAGGGACCTGCGAGGGGCGTTGCCGCCGAAACAGGAGAAGCATCACGCGTCGTTTACCGATCCCAGGAGCCTCGCCGGATTATTGCGGGCGATCGATGTCTATGAAGGCTCGCGAGGTGGTGCGTAGCGCGCTGCGCCTGGCGCCGCTGGTCTTCGTCCGGCCGGGCGAACTGCGCGCCGCCGAGTGGAAGGAGTTCAACCTCGACGCCGGCGAGTGGCGGATCGGCGCCGAGCGGATGAAGATGCGCGTGCAACACATCGTGCCGCTGTCGCGACAAGCCATCGCGATCCTGCGCGAGATCGAGCCGGTGACTGGCGCCGGCCGGTTCGTGTTCCCGAGTCCGCGAACCGACAAGCGGCCGCTGTCCGACAACGGCATGCTCGCGGCGCTGCGGCGCATGGGCTATGAACAGGGTGTACTCACCGTTCATGGGTTTCGGTCGACGGCGTCGACGTTGCTCAATGAGCAAGGCTGGAATCGGGACGCCATCGAGCGGCAGCTCGCTCACTCCGAGCGGGACGGCGTCCGCGCGGCATACAACTATGCCGAGTATCTGCCGGAGCGGCGCAAGATGATGCAGGCTTGGGCTGACTATCTCGATACGCTGAAGGCGCGATGCTGGAGCGTAGCCAGCTCCCACTATGGCCAAGCGTAAGCGGCAGCCCCGGTGCATCGTCATTGCCGGACCCAATGGCGCCGGCAAAACCACGTTCGCGCGCCGGTATCTGCCCGGCGATGCCGGCATTATCCACTTCGTCAACGCCGACCTCATCGCCGCGGGTCTCTCGCCGCTGCAGCCGGAGCTGGCGTCCATTGCGGCAGCGCGCATGGTATTGAGGGAAATTGATCGACTCGCCGGGGACAGGTGCGGACTTCGCCTTCGAGAGCACGCTCAGCGGCCTTACCTATGTAAGGCGACTCGAATCCTGGCGGCGAGCCGGATATCGTGTTGAAATCGTATACCTGAGGCTCAGGTCGCCAAAATTGGCGCTGCGACGCATCGCGGCGCGCGTGCGACAGGGTGGTCATGACGTGCCCCAGGGCGGATGTCCTGCGGCGGTACACTCGAGGCTGGAAAAACTTTCAAATGATCTATCGACGGTTGGCGGATTCATGGGCTATCTATGAGAACTCAGGCGAGTCGCCACTACTATTGGAGCAAGCGCCATGAAAGCGACGACCCGAGCCAGGAAGGCGATAGTTTCGCTGCCGGGCGTGGGGCGGGCACTGCGTCAGTCGGCGAAGGATGCGCGAAAGACCGCCCGCATGCATGGCACGCCGATCTATGTGTGGGAAAACGGCAAGGTCGTCGCGAAGAAGCCGTGAAGGGATCCGTCGCATCGGCATAGCCTCATCCAGCGACCAGAGGCGGTCTGCCTGAAAGCGCCCGGGCGGATCAAAATTGGCGCTTGTGAACAGTACGGCTCTCGGCGATCCGCGTCGCCACCCACATTCGAACTTCTCCCTCGATCCAGCCGACTGCCCGGACTCCAATCTTGATGCGATTTGGAAAGCGTTGCTCCGATTCAAGCTGGTAAATCATTGAGCGCCTCAGACCTGTCACGGCGCAGACCTGAGGAAGTCGGAGTACCCGGAGGGCGATGTTGGTCCCTTCCGGTGATCCTTCCTTTCGGCGCCATTGAGAGTCGACAGCGTTCACGAGGACAAGCGGCAATGCCTGCTGGGCCCATTCTTCATCGGTCATAGTCAATCGATCTGCGTTGTAGCGATCGTTCAGAGGCAAGCTGTCACGTGAAGCCGATTATTTCAGAGGAGAGCAAGAAAGTCTGCGGCAGTTTCGCCGAGAATTCAGCGAAACTCGCACAACGATACGGCTGATTCTCGGCGCACTGATTTTCGATTGGCCAGTCGATGAGGTCATCTGGAGGGAGGAGCGGGGCGGGTCGGCTGTCGGTGCTCCTTAATTCCCGGAATGCCGCCGTGCCCCTAGCGTGCGAGATCAATAAGTTATCCGGCAATCTCGGTTCCTTAATTCCCGGAGTGGGGGCGACGGCTCCTTAATTCCCGGACAATGTGACCGCTCGCGCCATAGTCGGCTCGCAGAGCCGTCACGCCCGCCGAATAAAAACCGTCCCTGTGAATGGGGGAGACCAGTCAAGAAAGAGTTAGAAAGCCTATGTCGATCAAGTGCCGAATCAGCACGAGGCGGCTCTCTGAGTCCAAAGGGCTGTTGAGATCTACACCACGAAATGTCGAGTAAGCGCCCATCGCTCGGATAGTAACCACCACTGGGGCGGTGACCTGGTATCGCACCTCCCTAAAAAGCAGCATCGTTTTTTGATCCTCTTCGAGGAGGCTGTAGCTATCCTTCGGTGGTGGTTTGCACAAGGACTCCAGCGTGACCACGGACACAGCCGCCTTGAAAGGCTCGGGTCTTGCCGTTTGACCTTGCTTGACTCGATTCAAGAAGATATCAAGGAGCCGATCGACATCGGTCCGCGCATGTAGAAGATGCAATGCCTCCTGCAGCTGTTGCTGAAGCGCAGGCTTGATGTCTTGCCGAGTCGCGAACCCCGGCGGAAGCGCTCGTCGTAGCTCCCTGTCATCGACGGCCTGCTGCGTCAGCTCCTTCAATAAATCGACCCACGTAAACACGCTAATGCCAATCGTTACATGCGCGGAGAAGCTATCGGCGGTGGTCGTCGAATGAAGGACTCCTCGGGGCAGATATAGAAGGTCGCCGGCTTCCAAATCCAGCGTAGCCATGGGCGCCTCACCTGAGTAGGCGCGCGGAGTGAACGGTTGAGTCCGATAGGGAAGATCAATTACCGGAGCGTATAGCGACCAGCGCTTTCTTCCCGCGATCTGAAGGACGAATACCTCGTGGATGTCGTAGTGCGGGGTGAAGCCCGCTGCGTTACCGGGCGTCAAGTAGACATTGGCGTGGGCGGGATGATCGAACTCGGTTTGCAATCGATCGCAGAGTAATCCGAGCGGCTTCCAGCTTCGGTGCAGCGCCGGCAACGCTACGGTAGCGCCGTGGCGGTACTCATCCGCGATCCTCTTGAGGTCTGGTACGCCCAAGAAGCTCTCATCCCCGTGCTTCACATTTCGGGTGTAAGCCTCAGCGGGAAAATAGCCGCCCCCTTTTGCCAGTCTAATGGCGGGATACCGGGCGTCCGAATTGGAGATGATGTTTTCTAGATCGGCCGCCGTAATCAACGAATCGTACCAGTGCGGCTGACCCCGCTTGAGCAGGCAATGCTTTTGTTCCCAATAGGTAGAAAAAAACTCTCCAGTCGCCAAGGGCGATAGGAGTCGTGAAAAATCAAATGGCGATGGGGTCATTGATTCAGTTCTAAACTCGGCACCGGCTTACCACGGAGACGATGGCACTCCCACCCCAAAATAGCCACGGCCTAATTGGATGCTAAATAAAGTTAGATGAGTTGAATCCGATTGGCATTTCTTTACGTATATACACCAGTAAGATGAATTTCACTTACTTCTTACGATGGCCAAGTGAGAGGGGGTGCATATTCAACGGCATCTCCAGGTGGGGCGAAGCCTCTGATTTGAATCAGATTTTAGGGGAAGGCGTGAAGACATCGACAAACGGGGCCCTGGTTAGCACTCTTCTCATGAGCGCCGCCTGCTCGGCCGCGCGTGCGGAGAGCGCCATCGCTACGGATATGGATGCGGGTACGACCAGCGGACTCTCAGAAATCACGGTGACCGCCCGACGGATCGACCTCATCGGCAAAGCCGATACAGCGAGTGAGGGGGTGGTGGCTGATCAGGAAATTCAATTGCTGCCCGCCTATCGCCCCGGGCAACTGCTGGAAACGGTCCCAGGACTCATCGTCACTCTGCATAGCGGGGAGGGAAAGGCGAACCAGTTTCTGCTCCGCGGCTACAACTTAGACCACGGCACGGACCTGGAGACCTACGTTGATGATGTTCCTGTCAATCAACCGACTCACGCTCATGGGCAGGGGTACACCGATCTTAATTTTGTGATCCCGGAACTCGCCAACGGAATCACTTACACCAAGGGCCCGTATTACCCTTACATCGGTGACTTTGGTGCGGTCGGGTCCGTGCACGTGAGCTATCGCGACACGATCGACCCTCAGATATCGGTGACCGGCGGAATGTACGATTTTGAGCGGGTCCTCGCCGCCGGGTCGACGCCGCTCGCCTCGGGCAATCTTCTGGCAGCTGTCGAAGTGCAGCACTACGACGGGCCTTTCGTGCGGCCCGATGATGCGCGCAAGGAGAACCTTGTGCTGCGATATAGCAGCGGCGATGCGCAAAGCGGCTACTCAGCTACCGCGATGTACTACCACCAGATCTGGAACAATACGACGGACATTCCCGTCCGAGCGATCACCGAGGGCTTGGTCCCCAATCGGTTCGGCACCTTAGACCCTACCGATGGCGGCCATTCGCAACGCGCGAGCTTCAACTTTGAGTATCACGCCCACTTGGGCGATGGCGTTCTGATCACGAATGGCTATTTCGAATACAGCCAGCTGCATATATTCAATGATTTTACGCATTATCTGTTCAACCCCGCGGAGGGCGATCAGGAGGATCAGTTTGAGAATCGTCGGGTCACCGGAGGCGCCGCTAAGTACACGCTGCCGATGGCGATCGGACCGATACCCAACGAAATCACCGTCGGGGTGCTGACTCGGTATGACCTCCTCGGCGTAGGCCGAGCACCGAGCATTGATCAGGTGCCGCAGCCGACCGGGGTGGATCCGGTGTCTTTTTCCGATGACGATCATGTGTTTCTGTTTGCGGGCGGCGTATACCTTCAGGCGACGACTCGCTGGACGCCCTGGTTTCGCAGCGTCCTCGGTGTCCGAGATGATTATCAGCACGGCACCGACGTGGACTATTTGGCGGCGCTGCACGAGACCGCCGGTTACACCAACGGGGGCACGGCGCAGCAGAATCTGGTGCAGCCGAAAGGAAGCCTCATCTTCACACCCACCGATTATTTGGAGTTCTATTTGAGCGCCGGTCGGGGGTTTCATAGTGCTGATCTACGCGGTGTGAATCAGGACGTGAGCGTTGACCTCGGGTTACCGCATACCAATCTGCTGTCGAAACAAGAAGGGCAAGAGGTTGGCATGCGGGCGGCCGCGGGTCGCGATTTGACTTTCACGTTCGCCGTCTACAACTTGTGGCAGCAGTCCGAGACCATTATCGATCCCGATGTCGGCGCGGACACTGCGGGGCCGCCCAGTCGCCGCTATGGTTACGAAATCAACGTGACCTACCAGATCAATCGGTACCTTGAATTCTACGGCAGCTATTCAGGCGATCACACCCGCTTTACCCATCCGTTAGACGACGGAACGGGCCACCTGGGGGACTACATCACCGATGCGCCGGTGGCGACCGGCTCGTTGGCCCTATACCTTAAAGATCTGGGGCCTTGGAGCGGTGGGGTGAATGTTCGGTATCTCGGCAACTATCCTCTCTCCTCCGGGCCCTGTATTAACTCGGCCGCGGTGCACGACTTCCCGGATGTGGCGACCTCTTGCGCCAATGCTCCGACCTCCCTCGGTCAGGTCAACGGCAAGGGGTTCGCAGAAGTCAACTTGGATGCGCACTACGCCTTCCCGGCCAATTGGAGCGCGGGCTTAGGGATCTATAACTTATTCAACACCCACGCGGCGGCTGCCGAGTTCTGGTACGTCGATCGCCTGCAGAACGAGATCGGCGCCTATCCGGACGGTCGTGCCGATGTTCACGAGCATCCCCTGGAGCCCATCATGGCCCGTTTTACCGTCACGAAGAAATTCTGAACTCACCGCTTGGGGTGCGATGCCTTTATAGTGGAGTCTGCCGATTCCAGGGCGGTTCGATGGGCGGCCGCCTCTCTGAAGTGTCGCGGAGATTGTTATGGACCGATTTACGATATCGCTGGATGAAAAGCTCGCCGCCGCGTTTGATTTGCTGATTAAAGAGCGCGGATATTCCACGCGCAGTGAGGCGGTACGAGATATTTTGCGTCATCACTTGCAGCAGAGCGCGGAGAGGCGGTCTGCCAAAGGTATGTGCGTCGCCAACCTCTCGTATGTGTACAACCATCACGAACGCGAACTGGCAGAGCGCCTCACCGGCATTCAACATGAACATCACGATCTGACCATCTCTTCCATGCATGCGCACCTCGACCACGATCAGTGTATTGAAACAGTCATGTTGAAAGGCCCGGTGAAGCGGGTGCGGGAATTCGCGGACGACATCATTGCCGAGCGCGGCGTCCGTCACGGGGTTCTCAATTTAGTCAGCGTGGAACTCAATGCACCTCATACTCATGATGGCACTACGCATCGACATTTGAGTCCACAGCTCTAGCAGTCGAGTATTTTCCGCGGTTCCATCCAAGATCTCATCCATCCGTCCTAATACTGCACATATCGTCGCATTCGGTCGCAGACCCGCAACTCAGTCACTCCCTAACACACTTTCATTGGAAAAGAAGCGAGAGTTTCGCGCGAAATTCAGGCGAAACTCATACGCCTGAGTGCGCTCAAGTACGCTGGGGTGGGTTGCCGTCAAAATGATTGCGAGGCACTCTATAATCGCTCTTGTCCGCGAGTATCCTAAGTACTTGCGGAAGAGATCGAGTCGATCATGGAGCAAGGAAGGTTCAACGATTGCCGCAGGCGAGGCGCATTCCACTAAGTCGCCGCTCACACATCATCGGATTTCAGGCCCTCCCGAGCGGAACAGCGCTGCACGAGAGTGCGCTCGAGCGCGACTTTGCCACACTGACAAGCTTTTCAAATCCTGCTGCGATCATCCATTCGCAGCCCGTCACGATTGCCTTCGACGACGAGGGGTTTCGCAGGCGCTATACCCCGGACTTCCTCGTGACCTATCCAACAAGCGCAGAACTCGTGGAGGTCAAATACGAGAGCGATCTTAAGGCACAGTGGAAGCGGCTCGATCCTGCATTTCACGCGGCGTACCAATGGGCGGCAGCGCACAATGCCACCTTTCGCGTGATGACCGAGCGTGACATTCGCGGGGGCCTGCTTAACAACGCGAAGCGATTGCTGCCCCTTCGCACGTTGCCGCTGGACGCCAAGACGGCAATGCTGGCACTGACGCATGCCCATACGCTCAGTCCCGCTACATTTAGGACACTGCTCGCGGCGCTACCAAACCGCAGCCTTGCGCTCGCGACCCTGTGGCGGTTGATTGCCCGTGAGCAATTGCACACCGACTTGTCAGCTCTTATCACCATGGATTCGGAGCTTCGTCCAGCATGAACGATACGAGCGTGTCGCCGGAGCTTTCAACGATACCCGAGGAGGCATGGGCGGAGGCGCGCCGGGTCTTTCCAGTCATTCAGAGGCTCGCAAACACGCCGCGGCGTACGGAGGCGCAGGTCGCCGCCGCCGCGGTTGAGCTTGATCTTTCGCGTACCCAAGTCTATGAGCGTCTCGCCCGTTTTATTGCCGATCCGCGACTGACGAGCCTTTTACCACGCAGGCGTGGCCCAACGCCGGGCGGCTCGCGTCTGGCGAATGACCTCAATCAGCTGATCGACGAGACGATCGAATCGTTCTACTTGACTCGACAGCGACCGCGCCTCCTCGATCTGGTGACGGAGATTCGCCGACGGTGTCGAGCGACGGGTATGACGGCGCCAAGTCGCAAGGCGGTGACGGCAAGAGTCAAGGCTAAACCGCGCCGCGAGACTGTCGCGAGACGCCACGGACATAAAGCCGCCCGGGATCAATATGCCCCGGCGATTGGCACACTTGAGGCCGATTGGCCGCTCGCGCTAGTCCAGATAGATCACACGCTGGTCGATGTGATCGTAGTCGACAGTCTCACCCGCGCGCCAATCCAACGGCCTTGGCTCACCCTGGCGATCGATGTCTGCACCCGATGCGTTGTCGGGTTTCATCTATCGCTTGAGGCGCCTTCCGCTACGAGCGTTGCGCTCTGTATTTCACACGCAGTACTTCCCAAATCGCCCTGGTTAGCCGAACGCAAGATCGATGCCGAGTGGCCAGTGCATGGTTTGCTAACCCATTTGCATCTCGACAATGGCAAAGACTTCCACAGCGAAGCGTTGCGGCGCGGATGCGAGCAATACGGTATTGCAATCGACTATCGGCCCGTCCGAACGCCGCACTTCGGCGGACATATCGAGCGACTCATCGGCACCATGATGGGGAAGGTTCATCTGCTGCCAGGAACGACGTTTTCAAATATCGCGGAGAAGGGGAATAATAATCCAGAAAAGACCGCTAGCATGACGGTAGATGAGCTCGAACGCTGGCTGGTACAGGCCATAGCCGGCGTGTACCACCGCACCATGCATCGGGCATTGGGAATCGCCCCGCTCGCGGCCTGGGAGCGCGGTCTCTTCGGTGATGGTGTAATACCCGGATGCGGCGAACCTGCTGCGGTATCTGATTCGCGCCGCTTCCTCATCGACTTTCTGCCTCTTGAGCGCCGCCTGATTCGCCGCGATGGGATCTCGTTAAACTCAATCCACTACTGGTCGGACATCCTGCGCGTCTGGATCGGAGAACCGCAGAAAGTCATCGTTCGCTACGACCCGCGGGACTTAAGCCGGCTCTACCTTCTTGCGCCGGATGGCCAGTACTACGACCTGCACTATCGCGATCTCAGACGTCCCCCTATCAGCCTTTGGGAGCACAGGCTCGCGTTGAAACGCTTGCGGGAAGAAGGTCGCCACACGGTCGATGAGAACGCAATCTTTCGGGCCATCGAGACCATGCGCTCGATCGCCGATGAGGCGACGAGCGCGAGCAAGATTGCCCGTCGTCAGCGCGAGCGCCGCTTGCGCGTAATTCAGGGAGGACGCGCTGACGCGGCGCCGGTGAGCGGCGCACCGAAAGCAGAGCGCCAAACCGCCGAGCAACCGTGGGAACGCATGCTACCCGTCGAAGAGTGGTCATGAGCAAGGCGTACGCGCACCTTCACGCCAGTGTTCGCGCTATCGCCGAGGAGAGCGGGGAGGCGAGGGTGCGGCGCATTCGCACCGATCGTTGGGTGAGCTACGCGCGTGCGGAGTTGGCGCTTGCCAGCATGGAAGACTTACTGAGCTTTCCGAAGCGCACCCGCATGCCGAATCTGCTCCTGGTTGGCCCGACGAATAACGGCAAGACCATGATCGTTGAGAAATTCCGCCGCGCACATCCGGCAACGCCGGCGAGCGAAACTGAAAGCGGGGCGGCGCAAGTGCCAGTCTTGCGCGTGCAGATGCCTGCAGGACCGGATGAGCCGCGCTTCTTCGGCGCGATTTTGGATGAACTCGGCTTTCCCCACATGCTAACCGACCGCGTCTCCAAACGTCAGGATGCAGCGCTGCGCATGATGCGCGAGACCCAGGTTCGAATCCTCGTCATCGACGAGGTCCATAACATTCTCTCAGGCAGTCGTCTGCAGCAGCGCAGGCTCCTAAATCTTCTACGCTGGCTCGGCAACGAGCTGCAGATCTCCCTCATCGCCGTTGGTACGGCCGAAGCGCTTCACGCCGTGCAGAGCGATGATCAACTGGCAAACAGATTCGAGCCGGTCGGGCTGCCGCCGTGGCGTGAGGGGAGCGAATACCAGCAGCTCTTGAATACGCTCGAAGCCGTGCTGCCGTTGCGCCACCCGTCCGACCTTTCTGAAGCCGAGATCGCGCACAAGATACTTGCCAAGGCGGAAGGGATTCTCGGAGAGATCGTGTCCGTCGTATCGCGCGCGGCGGTTCGTGCTGTGAGCTCTGGGGCCGAAGCCATCACGGCTGATCTCATCGATCAGACCGGGTTCATAGCACCTTCCCAGCGCCGCCGTGTTGCCGTTTGAACTTCTGCCCCTCGATTCGCCTGTTCCGGAGCCTGCCAATCGTCCAGGGAAGGTCGCCGGACGCGCGCTCCCACTGTATGTCGCCCCTCTTCCCGAGGAGTCACTTTTCTCCTGGCTGCAACGCCTGGCGACCCGCCTACAGGTGTCGTTTCGTACGCTCGCGAGTCACAGCTTCGGCATAGACGATCGCGCCGGGCGGACCGTCTGGTGGCACCGCCCGCACCCTTGGACTCTCGCCAGGATCAGTCAGCGAACCGGCGTGAAGATCGCGCGTCTGCGCTCTATGACATTCGAGCCCTGGCAGCCGGTTTACCGAGAGGATGAAGATCCTGCGCGTTTTGCCGGACGCCGGTACGACACGCGGGCACCTGACTGGCGGGCGTATCGATTTGTGGTTTGCGGACTGTGCTTGGAAGGGGACTCGTCGCCGTATCTGCGTTCACTCTGGCACCTCGGATGGCTCGCGGTATGCCCCGTCCATGACACGATTCTGCTCAGGCGATGTGAACGGTGCCATGCCGGGCTTCGGGTTTCACAACTCGCTATATGCGCTCCGTTCTCACCGGAAACCTGCAACCGGTGTGGCGAAAGTCTGCTGGCCCATCGTTACCAAATGGCTCATCCGGCGGTTGGCGCTCTGCAGCGGGTCCTTCTTGAGGGTAAGCGGTCGGGCGTCTCCGAAATTGCCGGACTGGGGACATTCTCGTGGCCGGAGATGGTCGCTCTCGCGGATACCCTCTTAGGGGCGTTCTGGACGAGTACGACGCTCGAAGAACGCACCGACGTTTTGTGTCGATACGAATACGAATGTCTCGATGTACCGCGGCTGGAGATGCAGATTTACGACTGCCGGCATGACAGCCTCCGATTCCTCGCCTGGCTTATGGAAGGTTGGCCAGACACCCTGGGTGCGAGCGTCGGTCGGGACATGCTCGAGCGCGGCTTGACCCGCCCCCGAAACCGGTTATCCCATCATGTAACGCCGCGTTGGAAGGGACATCCGTGGGGTCCTAGTCCTCACGATTTTGCACCGGAAACAGTCGCCCGATTACGCAAATTGATAGAGGCCTGACGTGTATGCCATTCCGGGAATTAAGGAACCGCTCCGGATTAAAGGAACGGCTCCGGGAATTAAGGAGCGCCGACAGCACGAGGAGGTGGGGAGTTTTGGCGTGTTTTGGGGGTAGATGCAGGATAGGCGCGTGGCCGCTGTTGTTAAACAATGTTGGCCATGGTCTGCCGACCAAATCATCGCAGCGCGTGTTCCCGCCGACACCAAGGCCCGTCTCAAGGCGCTGGCGGCCAGGCGCGGCAGCTCAGCGAGTCCGCGCTGCTGAAGGACCTGTTGGAACTGACCCTCGGCGGTCCCGTCATGCCGGAGCCCGACGGCGCCGAACCGGTGGCCAGGGCCGGTCGGCGCGCGCGGCTGTATGTCCGGCTGCGGCCCGACGATCAGCTGCTCCTGATGGAACGTGCCGCCGCCCGGCGTATGGCGGCCGCGACCTATGTCTCGGTGCTGGTGCGCGCGCACCTGCGGCAGCTGGCGCCCCTGCCGGCAGAGGAGCTGCGCGCGCTCAATCGCGTTGTCGCCGAGCTGGGAGCCATCGGCCGCAACCTCAATCAGATTGCTCGGGCGACCCACCAGGCGGCGCCCGCGGCCGAGCACCACCGCGGATGGAGTCATGGCGATGATCAGGGTGGCGGCTGCTCTCTGGTACAAATGTCGCTCACGATGATCGATAGCACACAACTCAAGACCTGGGTCTTGCGCGACACGAAGGACCGCTTCACGGCGGTCGCGCGACATCAGGGATTGTCGGATTCGGCGCTCCTGAAACGCTTGGTCGAGCTCATGTTGCAAACCGCTGGCGCGGGACAGGTGGTCACCGTGCCCGCCGCCGGTCGACCTGCACGGGACACGCGGCTAACCGTGCGTCTGCACCCGGCCGATCAGTCGCTATTGCGAGAGCGGGCTGCGGCTCGCGGCATTCCGGCGTCGACATATGTCTCCGTGCTCACACGGGCGCATCTGAGGTCATTGGCACCGCTTCCCAAGGAAGAGCTCCTGGCCCTTAGCAATACGTCGACCAGTAGGCTGCAGAAACATGGCGGTTACGTATTGCTGTCGAAGGATTTGCGGTTGTTTTTGCATTTCCTGTTTCCAGGCTCTGTGCAGCGAACGAGTCGTTGTTCTCTGTCCCTGTTTTCCGCTTCCTATTCCCTGCCATCTTGACATATCCCCAATTCCCTCGTGTAGGGTTATTGGCTGGATCGTTAACGTTTACGAAAAGGGGTCCAAATCATGTTGAATCGCAGAGAGTTTCTTATCGCCGCGGCCGGCTCCACAATTGCTGGCTTCGTCCCGGCTCTTCGCTCAAACCGGCAGCACAGTCCCCCCGGTCCTGCCCGTGATGTCCCGCCATTCGACCCCTCAAAGCTCAAGCCCTCTGACTTCTCCGATGCCGACCTCGACATGCCCTACAACCTCACCTATCTGTCACGCATCGCCAACAGCGTCGAGACCGAAGGCCCCGATCGCGGCTTCATCAACATCTCCGTGTGGCGCGGCACCGGTCAGTTCCATCCTTACAACGCCCGCATCATGGAAAGCATTCTCACCCTCGCGTGGTTTTACGCGTCCCGCCGCAAGTGGAATCAGTACTACGCCAACCCCGCCCTGCGCGCCCGCCTCGAGCTCGCACTCGAGTACTGGTGCAACCTGCAATCGCCCGACGGCAAGTTCAGCGAGTACGGCCCGCAGCAGTGGAACCTGGCCGCCACGGCCTTCTCCGTCAAATTCATCTCTGAGGCGCTGCGCCTGCTCAAGACCGGCCCGCCCATCACGCCGGCGCTCCACACGCGCGCCATCGATTGCTGCCGCAAGGCCGTGCACGCCACGCTCTACGATCCCGATTTCCTCAGCCACGGCAAAAGCTACTCCAACCAGTTCACCAACATCTTTGCCGGCGGCGCGGCCTTTCTCGCCATGTACCCTGACGCCGACTTGTGGGCGCGCTTGAAGGAGCAGGCCGAAGCCAGCCCCACCAATCTGCAAAGCCCCTGCGGCTACATGTACGAGCCGACGGCCCCGATCTCGGCTACACGCTCGATACCCATCACGAAAATCTGCAGATGGCCTACACTACTGGCGCGGCACGCCGCTCGGCGACATCCTCCTCGCCGAAGAAAACCGCTTCGGCAAATGGCTCTCGTATAACATGCTGCCCGAGCCTGGGCAGCCGTTCTGGGTGGCCAACCGCAGCATCGAAACCCGCCAGCAGCACTCGATCTTTCGCGCCGTCGATACTCCGCTCGCCGATAAATGCGTCATCATGCGCGCCTTTCCACGCCGCCCGAGCGCCGCGGCGCAGATCCAGGAGCCCGCGAAAAACTCGAACAGGATGGCCCAAGGTTGACCCCCTCTCCGTAGGTGAGTTCAGCGCTTGGCGCCGTATCGTTTCCTCCTGCGTTCCCTCTTCACTGGCACCCGACCGCCGCGCAGATGGCCGAGGCGCGCAAACTGGTGCGCCCGGTGAATGAAAAGCACTTCGTCGAGCAGATGACGGACAGCGAAATCCGATCGCCTTCACATACATCCGCCGCCCGGCCTACGACGCGGCCTTCGCCTCGCGCTCGAAGTCATCACCGAGCAGCAGCGCCTGGGCCTCACGTTCGGTGTGGACGCCCGAACAAAGGCGAACTCCTGCAATCGCAGACCAATGGCAAAAGGACAGCATGGGGCACCTCGGCAGGCGGTACTGCCCGTGGAAGCAACCGGCCTCAATGTCAATATTCAGCGAAGGCAATACGGTGGTCAGTATCCGCTCCCGGGCGGCGGAAAAAAGACCGTCACCTTCACCGACGACCGCATCCTGGTCACGGTGGAGCGCGACGGCGAAATCATTGAGCGGGTCCCGGTCTTCGATCCCGCATGCATCGTCTCCACCGCCCAGATGCAAGCCGGTCCCGCTCCAGCGCGTCGGCGTGGTGAAGCCCCCGTTCGCCTGCGCCACTCCTCAGGCTAGGCTGTCCCACCACCGAAGGCCCTATACCAGGAAAAACCCTGTCCGTCGTCGAATTGCACGCCACCGGCAAGCTCGAGTACGAAATCCGGCCGACATAAGCCCGCCCGGCGCGGCATCGAGACAACCGCAGAGAGAAATTGGGAAGCCATCTCACCACGCAAGGAGATGCAATGGCTACCAGCACAAACAAAAAAGAAGTCCACCGGCAAGAAATCCACCCGCAAAGTACTCGCCTGCAGCGGGCAGAAGCGTTGAGAGAGAAATGCGCGCGATGAAGGAAGGGAAATTGAAGAGCGGACGCAGCGGCAAGAAGGTCACGAGCAGAAAGCAAGCCATCGCCATCGGCCTGTCCGAAGCGCGCAAAGCAGGAAAGAAGGTTCCAAC
The DNA here is from genome assembly GCA_963707765.1 of uncultured Gammaproteobacteria bacterium. GTDB lineage: Bacteria > Pseudomonadota > Gammaproteobacteria > Steroidobacterales > Steroidobacteraceae > Bog-1198. Next base: position 2,335,710 of record CAVPQZ010000004.1, read on the forward strand.
CCCCAAACGCTGAACCTCGGCTGCACCGATGCCTCATCCATTCGCCCGATTTTTGGGCGATGGAGCAATACGGTGAATGAGCCAAGTAAGATACGCGAAAAAAAAAAAAATATTGCGAGCCTGGCTGGGCGCCCGTCACATGCTCGGCGCGCCAGCGCCTCGACCGCGAGCTCGATCGGGAGGGCCGCCCGCAGCTCATCGCTCGAGAGGAACCGCAGACCAGTCGTCGTGGGAAGCTCGGTCACCGTTGTATAGCGTGCATCGACAGGAAAGCCTACCGGTACTGACGGTGGACACTACATAGAACTATGCGAGAATGTGGGACGTGAGACAGCGTGCCCGCCGCCACTACACCCAAACCTCCCCAGGATACGGGCGCGAGATTCTAGCAGACCCGCACACCGTCGATGCCCACTGCGAGGGCGAGGCAACGCGAGTCCGGGTGGGCGGCGTGCTCGAGATTCCGGGAGCGTGAGCGCTTGAGCGAAAGCAGCACCTGGAGCGCCACCGCGACGAGCTTCGCCAGCAGCTCCTGTTCCAGCCCCGGGGACAGCCGGCGCTGTCCGCCGTGCCGCTGACGCCGCCGGCCGATCCACGAGCGGACCTCGGGATCGTGCCCATGGAGGGCGCCGACTACCCGCCGATGTCCGGCACCAACACGATCAATTCGGTGACCGTGGTGCTGGAAACCGGGATCCTGGCGATGCGCGAGCCGGTGACCGAGCTGGTGCTCTACACCCTGGGGGTGCTCGTGCGGGTCGCCGCCGCCTGCCGGGACGGCAAGTGCGAGTCGGTCACCTTCGAGAACGTCCCCGGCTCCTGCGTCTGTCTCGACGTCCCGGTCGAGGTTCCGGAAGCTCGGCACCGGTTGCACTGGATGTCGCCTACGGCGGCCATTTCTTTCTGTGTCGCCGTCGGCAGCCCACGATGGCTTTGCGATCGTGCCCGAGGAGGCCGGACGAGACTCGCCGAGCTAGGCGAGCGGATCAAGAGCGCTGCCGCCGAGCAGCTCGCATTTCACCACCCGACGCTGCCGGCTGCGGATCAGCTCGGCTTCGTGGTGTGGACGGCGCCCGCGCGTGTCGGCGGCGACGGGCGCAACGGGAGGATCGTCAGTCCCGGCAGGCTCGACCGGTCGCCGTATTGAACCGCGACCGCCGCCCGGCTGGCGATCCTCGCCGAGCGCGGCGAACTCGCCGACGGTCAGCCATACATTCACGAGGGCATCCTGGTCGATGCCCTTCCCGTTGGAGATCGTCGGAGGCACAGGAACTGAGCCAGTAAGTACAAAAAAAGCGCCGCCTCGCGCAATGCCTCGAAGAGGGCCTCTCCTGCCGCGAGGCCGCGGCGCAACTCGGCGTCAGCGCCGCAACCGCGATCCGCTGGGCCAAGCGGCTCGGGCTTGACCAGCCGGCGCTCGCGACGGCTCGACCGCGAAGTCCGCGTCGCAGCTGGTCGCGCAGCCTCGACGACGGCGCCTCGCCCGCCGAGGCCGCGGCGCGCTTCGGCGTCAGCCCGCGCACCGCCGCGCGGCTCGCAGGATCCCGTAATGATCGAGCGGCGGCGCGAAGCGATGCGCGAGCGGCTGCTCGCCGCGCTTGCGCGACGGCGCGCGCTGCGCGAAGCGGCGGCGCTGGCGGAGGTCAGCCTCGTCGACCGCCGGGCGCTGGGCGCGCGAGGCGGGGCTGCCGCCGCGCCCCGCGCCGCGCCGCGCGCGCGCCGCGAGGACGAGGCCAAGGCGCTCGCGGCGATGGAGGCGGGCATGAGCCGGCAGGAAGCCGCCGCAAACTTCGATCTCAGCGAGGCGGCGGTCGCGCGGCTGGCCAAGCGTCCGCGGCTGCGCGCCGGAGCGGCTGGCGCGGCGCAGGCGGCTGTTCGCGGCGCTGGCGACGGGGCTCTCGTGCCGCAAGGCCGCCGCGCGAGGTCGGGATGCCCGTCGCGACTGCGATCCGCTGGGCGCGGCGGCGCGGCGAAGACGATTCCGGCGAAGCGAAATAAGCCCGCGCGTCCGCCGAAGCCGAGGCGCTCGCTGGAATCCCCAAAAGAAAAAGGCCGCCTCTCGGCGGCCTTCTTTGCGCTTCAAGTCGCCTGCGGCTCGCTCGGCGTCTTCTCCTCCGGCGTCGTCGTCGTCGGGGTCCGGTCGCGTCCGACTTGCGCTTCGGCTTGATCTTGCCGTTGCGCGCGCTCGCGGCCGGCGACCACCAGCTCGCGCTCCAGCCGCGGCTGCGCCGGACCTTCGGGATAGACGAAGCCGAGCTTCTTCTCGCCCTCGTCGTCGCCGGTGACGACGACCCGCACCACGCCGCCGTTCTTCAGCCGGCCGAACAGCACCTCGTCGGCGAGCGGCGTCTTGATCTGCGTCTGGATGACGCGCGCCATCGGCCGCGCGCCCATCGACTCGTCGTAGCCGTTGGTCACCAGCCACGCGCGCGCCTCGTCGGTCAGCTCGATCGTCACGTTGCGGTCGGCGAGCTGCGCCTCGAGCTGCAGGATGAACTTGTCGACGACCCGCGCGATGACCTCCTTCGGCAGCCGCCCGAACGGCACGATCGCGTCGAGCCGGTTGCGGAACTCCGGCGTGAACAGCCGGTTGATCGCCTCGGTGTCGTCGCCCTCGCGCTTGCGACCGATGGAAGCCGAACGCCGCCCGCGCCATGTCCGCCGCGCCGGCGTTGGTCGTCATGATCAGGATGACGTTGCGGAAATCGATCTGCTTGCCGGAATGGTCGGTCAGCTTGCCGTGGTCCATCACCTGCAACAGGATGTTGAACAGGTCGGGATGCGCCTTCTCGATCTCGTCGAGCAGCAGCACGCAGTGCGGATGCTGGTCGATCGCGTCGGTCAGCAGGCCGCCCTGGTCGAAGCCGACATAGCCCGGAGGCGCGCCGATCAGCCGCGAAACCGTGTGGCGCTCCATATATTCGGACATGTCGAAGCGGATCAGCTCCAGCCCGAGGCTGGAGGCGAGCTGCCGCGCGGCCTCGGTCTTGCCGACGCCGGTCGGGCCGGAGAACAGATAGCAGCCGATCGGCTTTTCCGGATCGCGCAGGCCGGCGCGGGCGAGCTTGATCGCGGAGGCCAGCGCGGTCGATCGCCTCGTTCTGGCCGTAGACGACCCGCTTCAGCGTCTCCTCGAGATGCTGCAGCACCTCGGTGTCGTCCTTCGACACGCGACTTCGGCGGAATGCGCGCCATCGACGGCGATCGTCGCCTCGATCTCCTTGACGCCGATCGTCTTCTTGCGCTTGGCCTCGGGCAGCAGCATCTGCGAGGCGCCGGTCTCGTCGATCACGTCGATCGCCTTGTCCGGCAGCTTGCGGTCGTGGATGTAGCGCGCCGACAGCTCCACCGCCGCCTTCACCGCCTCGTCGGTGTAGCGGAGCTTGTGGAACTCCTCGAAATAGGGCTTCAGGCCCTTGAGGATCTCGACCGCGTCCTCGACGCTCGGCTCCTTGACGTCGATCTTCTGGAACCGGCGCACCAGCGCGCGGTCCTTCTCGAAATACTGCCGGTATTCCTTGTAAGTCGTTGATCCGATGCAGCGCAGCGTGCCTTGCGCCAGCGCCGGCTTCAGCAGGTTGGAGGCGTCCATCGCGCCGCCCGAGGTCGCGCCGGCGCCGATCACGGTGTGGATCTCGTCGATGAACAGGATCGCGTCCTTGTGCTGCTCGATCTCCTTCATCACCTGCTTCAGGCGCTCCTCGAAGTCGCCGCGATAGCGCGTGCCGGCGAGCAGCGCGCCCATGTCGAGCGCGAACACCGTCGCGTCGGCGAGCACTTCCGGCACTTCGCGCCTTGACGATCTTGCGCGCCAGGCCCTCGGCGATCGCGGTCTTGCCGACGCCGGGATCGCCGACCAGCAGCGGATTGTTCTTCTGGCGGCGGCACAGAACCTGGATCGTGCGCTGCACCTCGGCCTCGCGGCCGATCAGCGGATCGATCCGGCCGTCCCTCGCCTTCTTGTTGAGGTTGACGCAGTAAGCGTCAAGCGCGCCTTCCTTTTTCTTGGCGTCGCCGGCTCTCCTTGGCCTCCTTCGCCTCGCGCGCCTCGGCCTCTTCGTCGACGCCGCGCGGCGAGCGCGTCGGAGTCGGACAGGCCCGGCCGCTTGGCGATGCCGTGGCTGATGTAATTGACCGCGTCGTAGCGGGTCATGTCCTGCTCTTGCAGGAAATAGGCGGCGTGGCTCTCGCGCTCGGCGAAGATCGCGACCAGCACGTTGGCGCCGGTGACCTCCTCGCGGCCGGAGGACTGCACATGGATCGCCGCGCGCTGCACGACGCGCTGGAAGCCGGCGGTCGCCTTGGCCTCCTCGCCGGGCTCGACGACGAGGTTCTCGAGTTCGGTGTCGATGTAGCGCGCGACGTTCTTGCGCAGCGCGTCGAGATCGACGTTGCAGGCGCGCATCACCGCCGCGCGCGTCGGGATCGTCGATCAGCGCGAGCAGCAGATGCTCGAGCGTGGCGTATTCGTGGCGCCGCTCGTTGGCGATCGCGAGCGCCTTGCGCAGCGTCTTTTCGAGCGCTCGGGAGAAAACCGGCATCACGACCTTTCACTTCTTTTCCATGATGCATTGCAGCGGATGCTGGTTCTTGCGCGCGTGATCCATCACCTGCGCGACTTTGGTCTCGGCGATTTCGTAGGTGAAGACGCCGCATTCGCCGACGCCGTTGTGGTGCACGTGCAGCATGATCTCCGTCGCCTCCTCGGGGTTCTTGTTGAAGAACGACTGCAGGATCGCGATCACGAACTCCATCGGCGTGTAATCGTCGTTGAGCAGCAGCACGCGGTACATGTTCGGCCGCTTGGTCTGCGTGCGCGTGCGGGTGATGACCGCCGCCCCGGCGCCGGGATTGTCGCCGTTGCGCCGCGGCTCCTTGGCGGCCATCACGGCGCGGCGGCGGCCTGCGGTCTGCGCCGCGCCGAAAGAGAACCATTGACGAACAACGCCATACCTGCCCGAAATCGGCTGAAGAGCGGATGCGGCTCGGCGATCAAGGATCGACCTCTCTTCTGCAGCCGCGCGCGACGGCGCTACGCCGCCGTGGCTCGCTGTGAACCGCCGGCCTCATCTAGGCGCCGATCAAGTCCGCGGCGCCAGAGGGCCGACGCAACACGGCGTCAGGATCGCCAATTCCGGCTTCGAGCGCAAGAGGCCCGGGCAACAAAAAAGGCCGGCGCTTGCGCCGGCCTTATCATACTCAAAACACTTGCGGCGCGATTCAGCTACGCGCGAACAACCGCGTTACTGCTTGTTGCGCGACCAGCGAGAACGCGTTCTGCGCCGGCTTGAACGCCTCGGTGGCGAGCTTGACGAAGATCTCGTTGATCTTGGTCGCCTTGGCGACGAAGCCCTCGTAGGCGCGTCTTGGCGAAATCGGTCTGGATCTGAATGGCGGTCTCGACCGACTTGGCGCCGAGCAGCTTCTCGACGACCTCGGAGTTCGCGGCCAACGCCTTCTTGGAATAATCGGTGGACTCGGCGGCGATCTCCTGCAGGCCCTTGGTCATCGTGGCGGCGAAAGCGGTGGCGGCCTCGACCTGCTGCTTGGAGAATTTCTGGAAGTCTTCGAAATTCGAGTGGCGGTCATGGCGAGTCCTCGCAGCTTGTCTTGTTCTGCGCGCCGGCGACATTCGCCTCAGCGTCGCAGCGTTATTTAGGTGCAGCTGCACAATAAAGTCAATGCTCATTTTGCAGTGCAACATAGCTGTTCGCTACTGCGGCACCGACGTCGGCCCGCGATGCGGTTAACGCAATTTAATCGTTGAATATATCAACGAGTTGCAACCGGGCTTGCAGTCCGCGGCGTCGCGCCGGCGCCATTCCGCAGCGAAAGTATCGCGTTTTCAATGGCTTATGGCGCGAAATCGGCGCGCCGCCGTTCGCCCGTTAACCCGGCGTAACCGCATCCCATAGCCTCGGCTCATGTGTGCGTTTTGCAACGCCGTCCGGTCTCCGAGCGTGTGCGCTGCGAGGTTAAGGGCGCGTCATGCGATTCGGTGAATCTGAGTATCGGTTTCTCTCGTCTCGCGCCGCTCGCCGCGGGCCTCTGTCTGGCGGCCTCGCCTTGGCCTCGATGTCGTCCGGCGCCGGCGCGAGGCGCGCCGGCGCCACCACGTCCACCTGCGTCCACGCGCCGCGCACGTCGACCCGCGCCGTCGGCGCGCCGGCCGAGGTCGAATCCGTCGAAATTCTCCGCCATCGTGGTCGACGCCAATACCGGCCGCGAGATCTACGGCGTCAACGAGAACGCGCTGCGCCATCCCGCCTCGATCACCAAGGTGATGACGCTCTATCTGCTGTTCGAGCAGCTCGACAAGGGCGCGATGACGCTGCAGACGCGCATCCCGATCTCCGAGCACGCCGCGGCGCAGGAGCCCTCCAAGCTCGGCGTCGCCGCCGGGCGAGACGATCTCGCGTCGAGGACGCGATCAAGGCGGTCGTCACCCGCTCGGCCAACGACATGGCGGTCGCGATCGCCGAGGCGATCGGCCACGACGAGACCGAACTTCGCCGAGATGATGACGCGCAAGGCGCATCGCGCTCGGCATGTCGCGCACGATCTATCGCAACGCCTCGGGCCTGCCCAACGACGAGCAGATCACCACCGCGCGCGACCTGGCCGTGCTCGGCCGCTCGCTGGAGGAGCGCTTTCCCAAATACTTCCACTATTTCTCGACGCACGAGTTCGACTACGACGGCGAGGTGATCGGCAACCACAATCACCTGCTCGGCCGCGTCGACGGCGTCGACGGCATCAAGACCGGCTACACCCGCGCCTCCGGCTTCAATCTGCTGACCTCCGTGCATCGCGACGGACGCTCGCTGGTCGCGGTGGTGATGGGCGGCCGCACCGGCGCCGGCGCGCGACCGGATGATGGAGCGCCTGATCGCCGACCACATCGCCGAGGCCTCGACCAGCGGCGCACCGCGACGATGATCGCCGACATCGACGCCGGACGACTCCGCGCCGCCGTCGGCCTCGGCCGCGAGCCGCCGCGCGCCGCGCCGGTCGCGGTCGCGCGACCGCGACGGTCGCCGAACGCGAGGCTCGCCGACGTCGAGCCGCAGGGCGAGGGCGACGACAGCGACGAGGACACGCCAGCCGCGCCGCCGCCGGCCCGCGCGCCGTCGCCGAGCGCGACCAAGCCCAATGTCGCCCGACGCTGCGCCAAGGCCGCCGCGCTCGATCCGCGCCGAGCTCGGCTGGCAAGGCCGGCGCCGCAGGGCAAGAAGGTCGCCGCGCATGCCGCCGCCGCAGCAAGGCACAGCGCCGCCGAGCGAGACGCGCGGTCGCGCGCGCACGCGACGACGACGAGACGACGCGCGTCGCCAAGGCCAAGAAGGGCGGCTGGATCATCCAGATCGGCGCCACCGACGACGCCGACAAGGCGCGCGATCTGCTCGCCCGCGCCAAGCGCGCCATCCGCGCGCTCGCCGCGGCGCGCGGCTTCACCGAGAAGGTGCGCAAGGACGGCGACACGTTCTATCGCGCCCGCTTCGCCGGCCTCGACTCGGCCACCGCCGAGCAGGCCTGCCGCGACCTCAAGCACGGCGGCTTCCCCTGCTTCGCCACCCAGCGATTGAGCGATCCTTAAACGTTTCCGTCTAGCGTTCTTGCGTCGCGTTGCGTACCGGAGTTCGCGTCAGCCATGTCGGTCCAGCAAAACATCCTTGGCCTGATTGACCCTCGCGGCCAGAGCGGTCGAGCCGCCATGATCTGGATGAAGCTTCTTCATCAGGCTCCGGTGCGCGGCGACGATTTCCTCGCGGCCCGCGCCCTTCGCCAGGCCCAGGATTTCGTACGCTTCGTCGCGGGTCAGCGCCCCGCTGCCCCAGCCCCGCCGCCCCCGCTCGCCGTCACCCTCGTCTGCCTCACGCCAAGCGGGGAACCGGCGGTCGAGATAAGCCTCTAGCAGCGCCGCGCCCTCGGGATCGTCGCCGCGGCAATAGCGGTAGAGCTCGAGGCATTCGGCGCGCGTCATCGCTCGAGCGCGCGGCCCGCGAACGGCCCGGCGGTGACGCCGCCGCTCATCGCGCCGGTGTCGAGGTCGAGCCGCATCTCGATCGTCGCCGAGCGCGCGACCGAGACGCGCGGCTCGGCGCCGCCCCACCCCGCCGCGCCCATCAGCGCGGCGAACGGATTGCCGCCGCCGCGCAGCGCGCCGGCGAACAGCAGCGCTCGCCAGCATGCCCACCAGCCCGAAGCTGCCGCGCAGCAGCAGCAGCACGCATCGCCGGCGACGCCGAGCGCGAAGCCGCCGCCGCGCACGATCTTGGCCGGCCGACGGCCGGCGTCATCCGGCCGAACGGCGGATCGCCCAGCAGCAGGACAGATAGAGCGCGAACAGGCCGGCGATGAGTTGCGGCATCGGCGTTCGAGCGCCTTCAGCCGCGCATCTGCGCCAGCAGCGGCCGCGCGTCGGCCTCCCGCGCGGCCAAGCGCCTCGAGCGCCGCGCGGCCGCCGGCGGCATAGGCCGCCGCGGCGCGCAGCAGCGTCGCCAGCCGCGCCGCCGCGCCGGCGTCGAAGGCGCCATAGGCGCCGCCGGTCAGCCGCGCGATCTCCTGGAACGCGCGCGCGCGCGCTGGATCGTCGCCCTCCTGGAACATGAACGCCTTGACGCCGGCGAGCGCGAGCTCGCCGGCCGACCGCGAGCAGCGGCTCGAGCTCCTCCTCCATCGCGTCGCCGACGAACACCAGCGCGCCGACCCGCGCCGCCTTGCGCCTCGTCGCGCGCGTGCGCGAGCACCCTGCGCAATTGCGTCATGCCGCCGCGCACGGAAATGCCGGCTCATCAGCTCGGCGAGCCCCTCGCCCTGCCGAGACGAAGCGCGAGGCGCGGCATTCGCCCTGGCCGCGGAAATAGACGAGCTGCACGTCGAGCCCGCCGATCCCCGCCGCCGCCTCGAACATCGGCCCTGCAGGCCCAGCGCGAGATCCCAGGTCGGCTGCCGGCTCATCGTCGCGTCGAGCGCGAAGATCAGCCGGCCGCGCGCGCCGCTGACGGCGCGGGACGCGCTTCGCGCCTCGGCGAGGAAGGCGGAGATCTCCGCGGAGGTGCTTCGGGGGTCAGCGAACCGGACATGCCGAAACTCCAAGCCCGGCATTTTGGGTCGGCGCGCGCGGCAAACGCAAGCGTCGGCTTGACGCGAGCGGCGCCGGCGCGCCAGGAAGCGGCCGCCGCACAAGGGAAGGAAACGCCATGATCCGGGTCGTCGCCGTCATCACCGCCAAGCCGGGCCGCCGCGAGGAGCTGCTGGCGCTGTTCCGCGCCAACATGCCCGCCGTTCACGCCGAAGCAGGGCTGCATCGAATACCAGCCGTTCGTCGACGCCGAGCGGTTTCGGCGGCTTCCAGGCGCCGGTCGGCCCCGACGCCTTCGTCGTGCTGGAGACCTGGGAGAGCGCCGACGCGCTGAAGGCGCACGCCGCCGCGCCGCATATGGCCGCCTACGGCAAGGCGTCGAAGGAGCTGATCGCCGAAAGAAAAATTCAATTTTCGAGGCCTGCCTGAACACGCCGGCTCGCGCGTTGCGTGCGGAAGCATGCGCCGCCGTTGCGACGGCGGCGCGCTTCTAGAGAGGCGATCGCCATGAAAGCCCTGCTCGTTGCTCTCGGCGCGCTGGTCCTGGCGCGCGGCCGCGGCCAGCCCCTGCGGCGACAGGATCGCCAGCGCTGCAGGCCCGCTTCGACGCCGCGCCGCCGGTCGCAGGCGCCGCGCCGGTCGACGACGGCGCCGGCGCCGGAGACCGCCGACGCGAAGCTGCATCATCAGCCCGACCGCCGCGTCGGCGGCCGACGCCGACGCCTCGGCGATTCCGAAGCGGCGCTGCGCGACGCGCGCTTCAGGGTACGATCTGTTCAGGCGCAGGCGGCCGATGATTCCGGCGACGCGGCGGCGTGCGAGGCCGCCGTCGACCGAAGCGGAGAAGGCGCTTGCGCGCTGAAGCGCTATTTGCCGGCGTCGTCGATCGGCACGCAGTCGCGGCGGCCGGAGGCGATGCAGTTCTCGACCTCGCGATGATGCTGCAACTCGCTCATCAGCCACCAGCCGCCGACGAACAGCAGGCGACGACGATGACGAGCGCGCCAGCGTCTGGCGCGAGCGCGGCGTCTTCGTCGTCGGGGTGATCGGGATCGGACATGGCGCCTTCCTGCCCCAGATCGCGGCGCCGCGTCCAGTGGACGCAGCGCGCGCTGCGCCGCTTAAGTATGTGCAGACGGAGGGCGGCGATGCGGAGCGGGATTCGATGCGGCGGCGGCGCTGGCGCTGCGATGCGGCTGCGAGCCGGACAGCGCGCAGCTCGCCGAGACCGGATCTGTTCAATCGGCCGGCCGCGAAAATCCGCGCCTGTTTCGGCCAGCCGGATCGGCGCATTCCCGTCGGCGATCGAGCAGATCTGGGTCTACGGCATCGGCCAGCTGCACGTGGAGGGCTGGCTCGCCGCTTTCGGCGCCGACGAGCACCCGACCTTCTCCGCGCCGAACCCCGATTGCGAGGCGCGCTTCACCATCGACAGCCACGGCGTGCGCGGCATCGCCTACACCGACACGGCGGGCACGCCGCTGCCGCAGGGCGAGCGCTGCGAGATCGCCGTGCGCGAAGTGCCTCACGCTCTGACGGCAGAGAGGCGAGCCCCGAGCGCCGGCGCGGCCGAAGCGATTCGCGCCGTCGGTTCCGTCGGCTCGCGAGCCAGACGACGAGCAGCGATCCGCCGATCAGCGGGATCAGGCCGAGCAACTGCCACCAGCCGGAGCGGTCCGTGTCGTGCAGACGCCGCGTCGCCGGCGATGGTCGGACGATCGCCCCGCGAAATGAGCGGGCCGACGATCTGGCGCGCCCGATGAGGCGGTCGACGATCGAGCCGGCAGCTCCGCGAGAATCGGCGAGGACGAACCACCAATATTCCGAGCGGCGCCCGGCCCGCGATCGAAGTAGTTTGTCAGGCAGTAGCTGCCGATTCCGCGAACGTCATGGAAGCCCCCCTGCGAACGCGCCCGCGTTGGCGCTCGGCACTTTCCGGTCTGGTAGAGCGATTTCGAAGCGCGCGCTACAACAGCCCGAGTTCGCCGAGCGCGCGCCGCAGCTGCCTCCGGCATCTCGCCGCGCCCGAGGCGCCGAGGTCGTCGGCGCGTCCTTGGTCGGAAATAGCGCCAGCCCTGGAACGCCGATCGGCCGCGGCGCGACCTTGACCACCTGGCGCCGAGCCAGAGCCGGCAGCGGCCGATCCCGTCGGCGTCGACGAACGGCTCGATCTCCAGCAGCGCTGGCGCGCGGCGAGCTGGCCCTTGATGACCCAATAGAGCGAGCCGCCGTCGACGATCTCGGCGGCGCGCGTGGGCGCCATGCGGGTGACGTGCAGCGAGCGCGGCGTCTCGCGCTTCGCTAGCGCTCGCGCACGCGCTCCTCGACCCATTCTTCCAGGTCGGCGATCGAATTCGCGCCGACGCAGAGTTTGATGAGGTGCAGCGGCGAGTAGCGCCGGCTCAGTCGAGCCCGTCGACGAGGCTCTCCTCGAGCATCAGCCGCGCCCGCGCCCGCACGCGTTCGGTCTCGCTCTTCAGCTGGCCGCAGGCGGCGAGAATGTCGCGGCCGCGCGGCGTGCGCACCGGGCTCGCGTAGCCGGCGTTGAACACGATCTCGGAGAAGCGCTCGATCGTCTCCCAGTCCGAGCACTCGTAAGGCGCTGCCGGGCCAGGGGTTGAACGGGATCAGGTTGATCTTGGCCGGCAGGCCCTTCAGCAGCTTGCACCAGCGCGCGCGCCTCGGCGGGCGAATCGTTGACGCCCTTCAGCATCACGTATTCGAAGGTGATGCGCCGCGCGTTCGAGGCGCCGGGATAGTCGCGGCAGGCCTGCATGAGCTGCGGCGATCGGATATTTGCGGTTGAGCGGCACCAGCTTGTCGCGCAGCGCGTCGTTGGTCGCGTGCAGCGACACGGCGAGCATGGTCCCGCATTCCGCGCCGAGCCGCGCCATCTCCGGGACGACGCCGGAGGTCGAGACGGTGATGCGCCGCTTCGACAGCGACAGCCCGTCGCCGTCGGTCAGCACGGCGATGGCGTCGCGCACGCTGTCGAAATTGTAGAGCGGCTCGCCCATGCCCCATGAACACGATGTTGGAGACCGCGCGCACGCCCTCGCCGCGACGGCACGAGCGCCGTCGGTCGGCGCGACGCCGCCGGGGAAATCGCCGAGCCGGTCGCGCGCGACCATGACCTGGCCGACGATCTCGGCCGCGCGTCAGGTTGCGCGCCCAGGCCTGCGTGCCGGTATGGCAGAACGTGCAGTTGAGCGTGCAGCCGACCTGGCTGGAGACGCAGAGCGTGCCGCGGTCGGTCTCCGGGATATAGACGCACTCGATCTCGGCGCCCTTGTCGTGCGGGCCGGTCGGCGGCATGCGCAGCAGCCATTTGCGCGTGCCGTCGGCGGAGACCTGCTCGGCCACGATCTCCGGCCGCGCGAGCGTGAAGCGCTCGCCGAGCTTCTCCAGCAGCGGCCGGGCGATGTTGCGCATGGCGGCGAAGTCGGCGGCGCCGCGGTGATAGATCCAGTGCCAGAGCTGCGCGGCGCGCATGCGGCTTTCGCGCTCGGGCACGCCGAGCTCGGCGAGCGCGGCGGCGAGTTCGGCGCGGGTCGCGCCGGCGAGGCTGGGTTGGGGTCGATGGAGACATGATCATGCCTATAGATAGGCGCGTCGGGCGGTCCATCGACCATCGCGCCATGCGTTCGGCTTGCCAATGGCCGGCAGCGGCCTCAGCTAGCCGGCGAGCCTGAAATCGGCAAGTCATGACTGCACCGCTGATCTATGCGTGCAGCCGTTCGGCCTCGAAGATCGACCTTGCCGCGATCCGACTTCGGCCCGCATCACAACAAGCGCAATGGCATCACCGAGCCTGCTCTGCCGGCGCAATCTGTTCTTGCAGATGCTGGAGCGCGAGGCGGAGGCAGTGGAATCGACCTACGCCCGCACCGCGCGACGGCCGCCACGTCGACGCGAACGCCTGTCGGCGAGGCCCGCGAGCGTCTGCTCGCGGGCTGAGACATGCGCCACGATCCGATGCGGTCATGGATGCGAAGTCGCGAAGAGGTCGACGGCCGGCGCCGTGCGCCGCGCGCTCCGCCGAGGAGGCGCTCGGCGCGTTCGGCTCGCAGTGCGCCGCCGAGCCTGCTGCGCCTAGTGCCATCTCCCAACCCGACGTCCGCGACCCGGAGCCCGCCCTGATCATCGCCACCTGGAACGTCAATTCGGTGCGCCAGCGCCTGCCGCATCTCCTCGACTATCTGCGGGAGGTCGCGCCGGACGCGATCTGCCTGCAGGAGATCAAGTGCCAGGACGACGCCTTCCCGCGCGAGGAGATCGAGGCGCTCGGCTACAATGTCGCCACCCACGGGCAGAAGACGTTCAACGGCGTGGCGATCCTCGTCGAAGCGTCCGTTCGAGGTCGAGCGCGGCCTGCCCGGCGACGAGAGCGACGTGCAGTCGCGCTATCTCGAGGCGGTGATCCCGCTGGGCGCAGCGCGTGGTGCGGCTGGCGAGCCTCTATCTGCCGAACGGCAATCCGGTCGGGCACGGAGAAATACGCCTACAAGCTCGCCTTCATGGACCGGCTGATCCGCCACGCGCGCAAGCTGCTGGCCTACGAGGAGCCGCTGGTCATCGCCGGCGACTACAACGTGATCCCCGAGCCGCGCGACGCCGCCCATCCCGAGCAATGGACCGGCGACGCGCTGTTCCTGCCGCAGACCCGGGCCAAGTTCCAGCGAGCTGATGGCGCTCGGCTTCACCGACGCGCTGCGCGCGACGACCGACGCGGGCGGGCGTCTACACGTTCTGGGACTATCAGGCCGGCGCGTGGCAGCGGAACAACGGCATCCGCATCGACCATCTGCTGCTGTCGCCGCAGGCGGCCGACCGGCTGCGCCGCGTCGACGTCGACAAGGCGATGCGCGGCAAGGAGAAGGCGTCGGACCATGTGCCGGTGAGGATCGCGCTGCGGGATTGAAGGGCGGCGGAAATCGGGAGAGAACGCCATGTATGCAGCTTTGCGAAAATTCCAGGCGAAGGCCGGCAAAGCGGACGAGCTCGCCCAGAAGATCAAGGGCGCGGTTCCGATCATCAGCGGCGTGCCCGGCTTCATGGGCTATTACGTGGTCTACGCTCCCGACGACACGGTGACCGCGATCAGCATCTTCAACACGGTCGAGCAGGCGCAGGAATCCAATCGGCGCGCGCTCGCCTGGATCGAGAAGCACCTCGCCGCCTATGTCGTCGGCGCGGCCACGGCGACCGCGGGGCCGGTGATCGTCCATTCGCTGCCCTGACTTCACTCGTAAGTGTTTGAGCGCGGGCCAGATCTCCGCGAGGGGGCGTTTGGGCCCGCGCAGCACGATAGATGTTAAGGTCGGTCTCGAACGGCAGCGCGTAAGGGGTTGTCGACCCGGCCGGCGACTTCGACGCTCGTAAGAAGCCGGCGCCATTTCGGCGGCTGCGCGCCGAGCGCGATCACGACCGAGCCGTCGAAGCCGCGCGGCCCCCAAAGATAATATTGGTTGTGGCCGCTGATCGCCGGCGGGCCGCCGAGCGCGGGGCCGTAGACGTCGATCGCGGCGGCCTCGCCGTAGTTGCGGCCGAGGAACACCGGCTCTGGCGCGCTCGTCCTCGGGCAGCGCGCGATAGACCCTGCGCGACTTCCGCCGCCATCTCCGGCCAGCCGAACATGTCGGCGAAATGTTGCGGCAGGGCGGCCTGCGGCGCCGGGTTTTCGGTCGCCGTGGCCGCGGCGAGAGGCCGAGCGCGCGCGTGTAGGCGATCACGAACTGGTCCGGCGGCAGAACCGGCAGCACGGTCGGCGCCGACGAGGAGCCCGCGAGCGCCGACGGCGAGCAGCGCCGCGCGCGCGGCGAAGGCCAGTCGCAACCAACGCGCTCCCAGAACACGCCGCCGGCGGCGAACAGCGCGGGATAGGCGGGGGCGAGATAGTAGGCCTTGCCGTGGCCGAGAAGGAACAGCGCCGCCGTCACGACATAGGCGATCGCCAGGGCGCGTGCGGCTTGGGCGTCGCGCGCCGGCGCGAGCCGCCACAGACCCGGCGATCCACACCGGCGCGGCCAGCGGCCCCAGGAACAGCAGCTGCTGGCGCGAAGAAGCCGAGCGGCGACAGCGCGAGGTTCTTGCCCTCGGCGCCGGCCGCGGCCGACTTCGAGGAACGGGAAGCCGTGCGCGGCCTGCCAGAAGAGGTTCGGCGCGATGATCGCCAGCGCCAGCGCGGCGCCCGCCCAGGGCCAGCGGTCGCGAGCGCCGCCGCAGCGGCGTCGCCAGAACGCCGGCCGCAAGGCCGACGACGATAGAACAGCGATCAGATATTTGCTCCACAGGCTGACGCCGACGACGGCGCCGAGCGCAAGCCACAGCTTTGGCGAGTCGCCGTTCGGCGATCCGCGTCAGCAGATAGGCGCAGGCGAGCCATGTCAGCGGCTGCAGCATGTCGGTGAACAGCAGCAGCCCGTCGACCAGCAGCATCGGCGCGAGCAACACGCAGAGACCGGCGAGCGCCTGGGCGAACCGGCCGCCGCCGAGACGCCGCGCGAAGCGCACCGTCAGCGCGACGGTCGCCGACATCGCCAGCGCCGGCGCGCAGCCGCAGCGGCGTCAGCGCGGTTCCGAACAGCTTGAACGAGGCGGCGGCGATCAGCGGGACCAGCGGCGGCTGATCGACATAGCCGAGCGCGGGATGCAGGCCGCAGACGATGAAGTAAAGCTCGTCGCGAAACACGCCGTAATGCGGATTGGCGAGGAGATGCAGGACGAGGCAGGCCGCCGCGAGCGCCCACCGCGAGGTGCGTACAGTCGGGGCACGCGCGGCTGGAGTTCATCGGGGTCTGCACGACCCCGGTTTACGGTTTGCGCGTCCCCGTCGCAAACGGCGGCGTCAGGCGGCCCGGCGCCGCCCCGCCGGCTCGCCGGCGCCGATGCGGAACTGCCCGACAAGTTCGGCGAGCGCCGCGGGTCTCGCTCTCCAGGCGCCGCGCGGCGGCCGTCGCTTCCTCGACCATCGCGGCGTTTTCCTGCGTCGTGCGGTCGAGCTGGCCGACGGCGGCGTTGATCTCGCTGACGCCGGAGGCCTGCGCCTGCGCGCCCGAGGCGATGCGGGCGACGACGCCGTTGATCTCGGCGATCAGCCCGACGATCTCGCTCAGGCTCGCGCCGGCGTCGCCGACCCGCTTGACGCCGGCCGCGACCTGCGTGCCCGAGGTCGAGAGCAGCGTCCGGATCTCCTTGGCCGCCTCGGCCGAACGCAACGCGAGCTCGCGCACTTCCGAGGCGACGACCGCGAAACCCTTGCCCTGCTCGCCCGCCCGCGCCGCCTCGACGGCGGCATTCAGCGCCAGCAGGTTGGTCTGGAACGCGATCTCGTCGATGACGCCGACGTTCTGGGCGATCTTCTCCGAGGATTGCGCGATGGCGCCCATGGCGTCGACGGCTTCGCGCACGACGGTCTGGCTCGCCGCGGCGGCGGCGTTGGCGCGCTCGACCGCCGCCTTGGCTTCGGCCGCGCCTTCCGCGCGCCTGACGCATCGTGTTGGAGATTTCGCCCAGCGCCGCGGCGCTCTCTTCGAGATTGGCGGCCTGCTCCTCGGTGCGGCGCGACAGGTGGTCGGAGGCGCGCGAGACTTCGCCGATGCCGGCATGGATCGCGGCGGTCGTCGCCGAGACCTCGCCGCATCGCCGTATTCGAGCCGCTCCACCGAGGCGTTGTAGTCGGCGCGCAGGCGCTCGAACTGCGGCGCGAAAGGCTGGCTCAGCCGGCCGGTGAGATCGCCCTCGGCGAGCCCGCTCAGCGCCTGCGAGACCTCGCGTACGACCGCCGCGCCCTCCGCCTCGACTCTTCTGCCGCTCCGCGTCGAGCCGGGCGTGATCCTGTTCGGCGCAGCCGCGATAGGCGGTCGCGGTGAGGTCGAGCTCCAGCATGGCGATCTTGAACAGCACGGCGATCCGGGCCGAAAGCTCGCGCCGCCAGGCGCCGCTGACGCCCTTGAGCAGCGGATGGGCGCTGTCGGCGACGATCTCGGCCGCGAAACCGCCGAACAGGTTGGACAACTGGGCGTAGGTCCAGCGCGGCGGGAACTTGGCGCCGTAATAGGTCTCGCCGCGCTCGGCGATCAGGCCGCTGATGCGCCCTCGTCGTAGTCGCCGCTCAGGGCGGCGGTCCAGTATTGCCGGGCGGAGGCTCCGGCCATGTCGAGGCCCGTCGCTTGGAGCCGCTTTTCGGCCTCGGCGTACTCGGTCGAAGCGCAACGCCCCGCGGTTGCTGGCGGCGAGCGCTTCGTCGAGCCCGGCGAGCAGCAGCGGCCGCATCGCGGCCAGCGCCGCGCGGTCGGCGTCATCGTAATTCAAGCGCGGCGAAACGTTCCGACATGTCCATGACGGCGACCGATCCAGAGGGAGGCGCCTTCGCGCGCCGTCGGCTGTAGATAGCCCGCAGACTTAATGAAGCCTTGAGCATTGGCGACTCGCATGGCGCGATCGGCTCTCGACATCGGCGCCGGGCTTTGGCGCCGGGCCGCGCATCTGCTAGAGGCGCGGGCCATGTCCGAGATCGTCACCCGCTTCGCCCCCTCGCCGACCGGCTTCCTGCACATCGGCGGCGCGCGCACGGCGCTGTTCAACTGGCTCTACGCCAAGCACGTCGGCGGCAAGTTCCTGCTGCGCATCGAGGACACCGACCGCGAGCGCTCGACGCCCGAGGCGGTCGAGGCGATCCTCGACGGGCTGCGACTGGCTCGGGCTCGACTGGGACGGCGAGGCGGTGCAGTCAGTTCGAGCGCGCCGAGCGCCATCGCGAGGTCGCCGATGCAAATGCTGGCCAGCGGCGGCGCCTATCGCTGCTATTGCCCGCCCGAGGAGCTCGACGGAGATGCGCGAGAAGGCAGCGCGCCGCCGGCCTGCCGCCGCGCTACGACGGCCGCTGGCGCGACCGCGATCCCGCCGAGGCGCCCGCCGGCGTCGCGCCGACCATCCGGCTGCGCGCCCGGCAGGACGGCGAGACGGTCGATCGACGACAAGGTGCAGGGCAAGGTCGTCGTTCCCCAACAAGGACCTCGACGACCTCGTGCTGCTGCGCTCCGACGGCAACCCGACCTACATGCTCGCCGTCGTCGTCGACGATCACGACATGGGCGTGACCCACGTCATCCGCGGCGACGACCATCTGACCAACGCCGCGCGGCAGACGCAGATCTACCAGGCGCTCGGCTGGGACGTTCCGGTCATGGCGCATATCCCGCTGATCCACGGGCCGGACGGCGCCAAGCTGTCCAAGCGCCACGGCGCGCTCGGCGTCGACGCCTATCGCGCGATGGGCTACCTGCCGGAGGCGCTTGCGCAACTATCTGGTGCGGCTCGGCTGGAGCCACGGCGACAAGGAGTTCTTCACCGACCGACGAGATGATCGCCGCGTTCGATCTCGCCGGCGATCGGCCGCTCGCCGTCGCGCTTCGACTACGCCAAGCTCGAGAACATGAACGGCCATTTCATGCGCGCGACCGACGACGGCGAGCTGTTCGACGCTGCTCGTCGACGACCCTGCCCTATCTGCCCGGCGGCCCGGAGATGGCGGCCGAGCTCGACGACGCGCAAGCGCGCCCAGCTGCGCGCCGCCTTGCCGGGCCTGAAGGAGCGCGCCAAGACGCTGGTCGAGCTGGTCGACGGCGCGCAATACCTGTTCGCGCAGCGGCCGCTGCCGATCGACGCCAAGGCGGAGGAGATTCTCGCCAAGGGCGGCCGGCTGCATCTCAAGGCGCTGCTGCCGCGGCTGACCGCGGTCGCGGAATGGAGCGCGGCGGCGACGGAGGCGGCCGTGCGCGCCTATGCCGAGGAGAGCGGCGCCAAGCTCGGGACGGTCGCCCAGCCGCTGCGCGCGGCGCTGACCGGCCGCTCGACCTCGCCCGGCATCTTCGACGTGCTCGACCGTGCTCGGGCGGAGGAGAGCCTGGGGCGGATCGAGGATCAGGCAAAGGTTTAGGCGCGTAAAACCTGTCCCTTCGCGGGTCCGCGGTCGCCCGGCCGGACATGGCGGCCATGCCGGCTGGCGCGGGCGTCGAGGCTTGCCTCAAGATATATCTTAGAATAGTCTTATGGCGTCAGGAGGCTTTTTCCATGAACGCCATTATGACCTGGTGGGCGACGCCGCTCACCCTCGGCCTGTTCGCCGTCTCCGCCGTCTCCGGCGTCGCGTTGTTCTTTCATTTCGGCCAGGGCGCGTTCCATGAGATGCACGAATGGCTCAGCATGGTCCTGCTGCCGCCGTTCGCGCTGCATATGGCGCGCAACTGGACGCCGCTGGCGAACTACATCAAGCGCAGCGCGCTGTGGGCGCCGCTGGGCTTAAGCCTCGTCGCGGCGGGCGCTTTCGCCGCGCCGGGCCTGCTCGAAGGCGGCGGCGGCGGCCCTACTGCGCGCCGTGCGACTGGTCATGCACGCGCCGCTCGCCGACGTCGCGCCGCTGTTCAAGACCACCCCGGAGGGCCTGCGCGCCGCGCTCGCGGCCAAGGGTTACAAGGTCGGAGACGGCGATTCGCTCGAACGCCTCGCCGAACAAGCCCATGCTTCTCCCTTCGCGCTGTTCGGCGCGCTCGCCCCGAAACCTTGAGGAGATCGCTGAATGCCGAACCGTTTTCCGCGCCGAAGGCGCGCGTCGCCACCGCAACGCCAGCAAATACCTGCAGCAGCTTTGCAAGCACTTCCAGCACAAGCTGCCGGCTGACTTCGACGCAGGCGACGGCGCGATCTCGTTCCCGGCCGGGCAGGTCAAGCTCGCCGCCGAGCCCGGCAGACGCTGGCGATCATCGTCTGGAGGCGCGCAAGCGACCAGGAGCTCGAAACGCTGGAGGACGTCGTCGCGCGCCATCTCGTCCGCTTCGCGTTCCGCGAGGAGCTGGACGTGCAGTGGCGGGGGGCGTGAGCGCGTCTGTAAGATAGGCCGCGCGGCGGCGCCCTCGATTTCAACGCGCCGGCCCGCTAAATTCCCGCCATGACCCTAGCCCTCGCCGCGCTCGTCATCTTCTTCTGCCTGATCGGCGCCGCGTTCTTCGCCGGCGCGGAGACCGCGCTGACCGCCGCCTCGCGCGCGCGGCTGCAGGCGCTGGAGACCGTCCGGCGACGTGCGCGCGGCGCTCGCCAACCGGCTCGCCGCCAACAAGGGCCGGCTGATCAGCGCGATGCTGCTCGGCGGCCAGCTCGTCACCATCGCCTCGACCGCCTACACGACCAGCGTCTTCGTCGAGGCCTTCGGCCCGCACGGCGAGCTGGAGGCGACCGTCGTCATGACGCGTGCTGATCGTCGTGTTCGGCGAGGTGCTGCCGAAGACCGTCGCCATCGCCTATCCCGACCGGGTCGCGCTGGTCATCGCGCCGGTCGTCGTCTTCTTCGTCACGGTGTTCGGGCCGGTCGTGCACGCGGTCGAGATCTTCGTCCGCGCGCTGCTGCAGGCTGTTCGGCTTCGCGCTCGGCGAGCGCGAGCTGGTTCGGGCGCGGAGGAGTTGCGCGGCGCAGTCGATATCCTGCACCGCGAGGGCGAGGTGGCGCGCGACCAGCGCGACATGTTCGGCGGCCTGCTCGAACTCGAGGACGTGCCGGTCGGCGACGTGATGATCCACCGCACCAAGATGCGCACGCTCGACGCCGATCTGCCGCCCGCCGAGCTCGTGCGCGAGGCGCTGGCCTCGCCCTATACGCGCATGCCGCTGTGGCGCGGCGATCCCGACAACATCATCGGCATGCTGCACATCAAGGATCTGTTCCGCGCCTACGCCGCCGCCGGCGGCGACGTCTCCAAGCTGCGCGCCGCCGACATCGCGCTCGACGCCTGGTTCATTCCCGAGGCGACGACGCTGCCGCGATCAGTTGCAGGCGTTCCTGCGCCGCAAGACCCATTCGGCGCTGGTGGTCGACGAATACGGCGTCGTGCTCGGGCTCATCACGCTGGAGGACATCATCGAGGAGATCGTCGGCGACATCAACGACGAGCACGACGTCGCGATGCAGGGCGTGCGCCAGCAGCTCGACGGCTCGCTGATCGTCGACGGCGTCGGTGACGATCCGCGACCTCAACCGCGCTGATGGACTGGGACCTGCCCGACGAGGAGGCGGCGACGGTCGCCGGGCTGGTCATCCACGAGGCGCGCACGATCCCCGAGGCGCGGCAGGCCTTCGTGTTCCACGGCTTCCGCTTCGAGGTGCTGCGCCGGCAGAAGAACCGCATCGCCGCGCTGCGCATCACGCCGATGGCGACGGAAGGGCAAGGCGAAGGCGGCGGGGTGAGGCGCGCATTCGCCTTCAGGCGAGATCCGCCGTTTTCCCGGCCACGCGATCACCCCGCTGCAAAACAGCGCCCACCATACGAGCACGGGTTGCAGGATCAGCCGCGGCGCGTGATAGGCCCAGCTCGACGGCAGATGCGGCGCTTCTATATGGTAGAACGCGTGTTTGAGGTTGGCGGGAAAGACGCAGATGGCGTAGAGCGCCAGCATCACGCCAGCGAATTTTCGTAGTCGTGGAATGAGCAGACCCGCCGCCCCCGCCAGTTCGCAGAGGCCGGTGATGAGCACGACTTCTCTCGGCTCAGGAACCCAATCCGGCACGATCGGCAGGAACGCATCCGGCGCCTCGAAGGTGAACAATTCCGGCGGTGGCGTAGAACGCGGCCATCAACCAGCGCATGGGCGTTCGAAGGCGGACAATTGGAGTCCCTCCGCCGAAGCTTGCCGGGTCGCGCGCCTCACTCCAGATTGGTGTGGCGCGCCCGCATCGTCTCCGCGGTTTCGTTGAAGCGCGGGCGCAGCTTCAGGATCGCCAGCTCGAACGCGATCATCTGCGCCGTCTCGAACAGCGAACCCATCGGCAGCACCGAGAGCCTGCCGCCCTGATCGTTGGCCATCGTCTGCGCCGGGATGACCGTCACGACGTCGACGTGTTTGGCGAGCTCGCCCTGCGGCTGCGCCGTCACGAGCAGCCGTGCGCGCGCCTGCGGCGCGCGCGATGTCGGCGAGCGTGCGCGCGGTCGCGAGATCGCCGGGCCCGGCGGAGACGATCAGCAGATCGCCGGCGCCGACTTCCGGCGTCGTCATGTCGCCCCAGACCGCGACGTTGCGGCCCATGTGGAACAGCCGCATCGCGAAGCCGCGCATCTGCAGGCCCTCGCGGCCGAGGCCGAACACGACGATGCGCCTGCGCCTTGACGATCTCCTCGATCAGCCCGTCGAGCGCGTCCTCCGGCATGGCGGCGAACACCGGCGTCGAGATCGGCGAGCGCGCCCTTGGCCAGCGCGTTCAGATTTTCGTCATCGGCGTCCTCCCTGTCTGCCTTCCGGTCTCAGACCGAGCTTGCGCTTGACGATCGGGCATTCGACCTTGATCTGGCGCGGCCGCGTCGTCGGCGCCGTCGGCGACGTCGAACAGCCATTCCGCCGCGATCGACGCCCATCTCGAAATGCGGCAGCAGCACCGTCGACAGCGGCGGATGCAGGTGCTGCGCGATTTCGCGGTCGTCGTAGCCCATCACCGCGACGTCGTCGGGGATGCTGCAGGCCCAGCTCGCGCAGCGCCTCGTAGCAGCCGACCGCCATCAGATCGTTGGCGCAGAAGATCGCGGTCGGCGGCGAGGCGAGCCGCATCAGCTCGCGCGTCGCCTCGTAGCCCGACAGCGGCTGCCAGTTGCCGTCGCGCACGAGGTCGGGATCGAACGGCAGGTCGGCGGTCGGCGAGCGCCTGCCGATAGCCGCGCAGACGATGGCGCGCCGCCTCCATGCTCGGCCTCGCCGTTGATGTAGCCGATGCGCCGGTGGCCGGCGCGCGATCAGAAAGTCGGTCGCCGCGTGGCCGCCGCCGACCTCGCCGGGCACGACCGACGGCAGCGCGCCGTTGGCGACGTGGCAGTTCAGCAGCACCGAGCGGCAGATCGCGCCGGCCGCGCGGGCGCGTCGACCAGCCGCGTGTTGATGGTGGCGTAGATCAGCCCGAGCAGCGGCTGCGCCGGCGAGTTGCGCGAGCGCCGCCGCCTCCATGTCGGCGTCGCCGCGCGTCGCCATCACGATGACCGTCAGGCCGCGCTCCCAGGCCTTCTCGCGCACGCCGTCGAGCGCGATCGCGGTCCACGGATCGGTCGAGAGTTCGTCGCAGAGGAAGCCGATCGACGGCGCGCCGACGGCGGCGGCGCGCGCCGCGGCGCACCGGCTGATAGCCGAGCCGGCCGCCGCCTTCATCACGCGCTGGCGCGTCTCGGCGGAAAGCCGCGCGCCGTCGGCGTGGTTGAGCACCAGCGAGACCGTGGTCTGCGAGACGCGCGCTTCGTTGGCGACGTCGATCATGGTCGGCCGGCGCGCGCGGCGCGCGCGGCGACGGCGCGCGCTTCGCCGGCTTGCGCCGCGCCTGCCGTCGCGCCCGGCGGCGCCGTCGCTCCATCGTCTTCCTCGACGCGGCTTGCGAATATTATTAGCAGCGCAAACCATTGAAATATCAACGCGAAGACAAATTTCAAGCGTTTCGCCGTTGACAATCATTAGCGCCTCATTATCATCCCGCCAGTTCGAAGCCGAGGACGGCGCGGCCTCGACAACGAACTCGCGCGCCGAACGCCGACGGGAGCGCGCGATGCGCAGCGCGCGTCGCAAGAGGAGGAAACCAGATGCTCATCACTCGCAGACACATGCTTGATCGGAGGCGGTCGGCGCCGCCGTCGTCGCTGACGATCCTGCCCGCCTTCGGCCAGGTGCCGCCGCTGAAGAAGAAGGACAACTACAAGGTCGGCTTCGCGCAGACCGAGAGCAACAATCCCTGGCGCCTCGCGCAGACCGCGAGCATGAAGGACGAAGCCGCCAAGCGCGGCTGCCAGCTCGTCTACACCGACGCCGCCAGCTCCGCCGCCAAGCAGGTCGCCGACGTCAACAGCATGATCGCCCAGGGCGTCGACTTCATCTTCCTGCCGCCGCGCGAGGAGAAGCCGCTGATTCCCGCCGTGATGGCCGCCAAGAAGGCCGGCATTCCCGGTGCTGCTGATCGACCGCAACGTCGACCCGTCGCTCGCCAAGCCCGGCGTCGACTATCCTCGCCTTCATCGGCTCCAACTTCATCCTGGAAGGCCAGCGCGTCGCCGATTGGACGATCAAGAAGACCGGCGGCAAGGGCAAGATCATCGAGCTCGAAGGCTCGGTCGGCGCTTCGCCCGCCAACGACCGCAAGAAGGGCTTCGACGACACGATCAAGGCCAAGGCGCCGGGCATGGTGATCGCTCGCCAGCCAGTCCGGCGATTTCGCCCGCGACAAGGGCCGCCAGGTCGCGGAGACGCTGCTGCAGGCGCATCCCGACGCGACCATCATCTACGCCCACAACGACGAAATGGCGCTCGGCGCGATCGCGGCGATCGAGGCGGCCGGCAAGGTCCCCGGCAAGGACATCCTCGTCGTCTCGATCGACGGCGAGAAGGACGGCGTCCAGGCGATCATCGACGGCAAGCTCGGCTGCTCGTGCGAGTGCAACCCGCGGTTCGGGCCGGCGGCGTTCGACATCATGTACAAGTACGCCGCCGGCGAGACGATCCCGCCGATGATCATCAACCCCGACCACTTCTACGACGCCAGCAACGCCAAGGACGTCGCTGGCGACTGCGTACTGAGCTCCTCGCCTCCCGGAGGCGTCGCGGCCACGCTGCAGGCTCTTGGCTGAGAACGCCTCCCGCCTCGCTGCGGCATCGCCGGCGGCGCAGCGCGTTGCGGTGAGACGCTACCGCGCCGTTGGCAGGCCGAAGAACGCAATGTCCGACGCCCCGCTGCTCGTCGATGCGCGACATCGACAAGCGCTTTCAAGGCGCGCACGCGCTGTCGCCAGGCCTCGCTCGAAGTCGCGCCGGCGAGATCATGGCGCTGGTCGGCCAGAACGGCGCCGGCAAGTCGACGCTGATCAAGGTGCTGACCGGCGCCTATCGCCGCGACGGCGGCGACAATCGAATTCGACGGCCGCGCCGATCGATTTCGCCTCGCCGCAGGAGGCGCAGCGCGGCGGCGTCAGCACGATCTACCAGGAGATCAACCTCGTCCCGTTCCGCTCGGTGACCGAGAACATCTTTCTCGGCCGCGAGCACCGGCGCTTCGGCCTGCTCGACTGGCGGCGCATGAACGAGGAGGCGGCCGACGCTGCTGCGCCGCTTCGCGCGTCGAGATCGACGTGCGCCGGCCGCTGATGGATTTTTCCACCGCGATCCAGCAGATGGTCGCCATCGCCCGCGCGGTGTCGTTCAAGGCGCAAGCTCGTCATCATGGACGAGCCGACCTCGTCGCTCGACGAGCGCGAGGTCGCGGTGCTGTTCGACGTCATGCGGCAGTCTGCGCGCCGAGGGCGTCGCGGTGATCTTCGTCACCCACCGGCTCGACGAGCTCTATCGAGGTCTGCGACCGGGTCACGGTGATGCGCGACGGCCGCACGGTGCATGACGCAGCCGATGGGCGAGATCGACAAGCTGCAGCTCGTCTCCGCCATGCTCGGGCGCGACCTCGAGACGGTGCGCGCAGCGGCGCGACCGGCTTCACCGCGGCCGCCGCGCGCAGGCGGGCGGCGAAGTGCTGTCGGCGGAGGGCTTGCAGATCGGCCGGCGCGTGCGCGACGCGCGCGTCGAAGTGCGCGCCGGGCGAGATCGTCGGCCTCGCCGGCCTGCTCGGCTCCGGCCGCACCGAGACGGCGCGCGCGATCTTCGGCGCCGATCCGCCGGACGCCGGCGACGATCCGGCTCGATGGGCGAAGCGGTTGCGCCGCGACGAGCCCGCCGACGCGATCGCGCTGCGGCGTCGGCTATTGCAGCGAGGACCGCAAGGCCGACGGCATCGTGCCCGACATGTCGGTGCGCGAGAACCTCACGCTCGCCATCCTGCCGCGCCTCGTCAAGCTGGGCGTCGTCGACGAGAGCGCGGCAGCGCGCGATCGTCGACACGGTTCATGCAGCGGCCTGGCGATCAAGGCGTCGAGCGCCGGAGCAGAAGATCCGCGAGCTCTCCGGCGGCAACCAGCAGAAGGTGCTGCTGGCGCGCTGGCTCTGCGCCGACCCGAAGCTGCTGATCCTCGACGAGCCGACGCGCGGCATCGACGTCGGCGCCAAGGCGGAGATCCAGACGCTGATCCGCGAGCTCGCCGACCAGGGGCTCGGCGTGCTGATGATCTCCTCGGAGCTGGAGGAGATCGTCGAGGGCGCCGACCGGGTGTTCGTGCTGAGCGACGGGCGCACCGTCGCCGACCTGCCGCACGCGCGAGGCGAGCGCGCCGGCGATCATGGCGGCGATGGCGCATGACGACGCCGTCGGAACCGGGAGGCTGCCGCATGGCTGACGCGCCGACGTCGCCGAGTCGGCAAGCCGGCGCGCTCGAATCGCCGCCTTCTTCCGCCGCTACGCCGCGCTGACGGCGCTGATCGTGCTGCTCGTCGTTCAATTTCGCGGTGACGCCGAATTTCGCCAGCTGGCAGACGCTGAACGTCAACCTGACGCAGGTCGCGACGATCGTCATCGTCTCCGTCGGCATGACGCTGGTCATCGCGACCGGCGGCATCGACCTCTCCGTCGGCTCGCTGATGGCGATCGCGGGCGCGCTCGCGCCGCTGATCTTTCTGAGCCCGTTCGGCGTCGCCTATCCTGCGCTCGGCGACGCGCTCGCGTTCGTCGTCCCGGTCGCGGTCGCGCGGGCTGCTCGGGCTGTTCAACGGCTGGTTCATCACGCGCTTCCAGGTGCAGCCGATCGTCGGCACGCTGGTGATGTTCATCGCCGGGCGCGGCATCGGGCAGGTGCTGACCAACGGCAATCTGCAGGTGTTCAACAATCCGGCGTTCCAGTTCATCGGCCTCGGCCGGGTCTTCGGCGTGCCGTTCCAGGTGATCGTGATGCTGGCGCTGGTCGCGGCTGCCGCCTGGATGCTGCGGCGCACGCTGTTCGGCCGCCAGATCCTGGCGGTCGGCGGCAACGAGCGGGCGGCGCGGCTCGCCGGGCGTGCCGGTCGACCGGGTCAAGCGCTGGGTCTACGCGATCAGCGGCCTCTGCGCCGGGATCGCCGGGCTGGTCGTCGTCTCGATCAACTCGTCGAGCGACGCCAATCTGGTCGGGCTCGGCATGGAGCTCGACGCCATCGCCGCGGTCGCGGTCGGCGGCACGCCGTTCACCGGCGGGCAGGCGAATGTCGTCGGCTCGCTGATCGGCGCGCTGCTGATCCAGCTGCTGCGCTACACGCTGCTCGCCAACGGCGTGCCCGACGCGGCGGCGCTGGTGGTCAAGGGCGCGATCATCGCCGGCGCGGTCTGGTCGCAGCAGAGGGCCGGGCGGCATGAGCGCGGCACGGCGATCGCCACGTCGCGAGTCGCTGCTTCGCCTGGGCGGCGCAGCAGCGCGTGCTGATCGCGCTGGTCGCTGCTGATCGCTGTTCGGCGCGCTGCGCTACGACCATTTCCTCGGCGCCTTCAACGTGCTGTCGCGTGCTGCGCTACAATTCGATGTTCGCGCTGATCGAGCCTCGGCATGCGCTTCGTCATCATGAACGGCCGGCATCGACCTTTCGGTCGGCACGACGGCGGCCTGCGCCAGCGTCGTGTCGGCGCTGCTGTCGCCCTATGGGCTCGTTCGCCGGGCTGCTCGGCGGCCTCGGCGCCGGGCCTCGCGGTCGGCGTCGTCAACGGCTTCATGGTCGTGCGGCATGAAGATCCTGCCGTTCATCGCCACGCTGTCGGGCATGCTGATGGCGAGCGGGACCGGGCTGCTGCTGGCGCACAACCAGTCGGTTTCGGTGTCCTACGACACGGATTTCACCTGGCTCGGCCAGGGCGACTTGCTCGGCTTTCCCGTGCCCGGCGTGGATCGCGCGCGCGCGCCTATGTCTACGGCTCGGTCGTGCTCAACTTCACCAGCTTCGGCCGCCACGTGCTGGCGATCGGCGGCAACGAGGAGGCCTCGCGGCTGATGGGCCTGCCGGTCGACCGCGTCATGTTCTGGGCCTACGTGCAGTCGGGCGTTTGCGCGGGCCTGGCCGGCGTCATCCTGGCGGCGCAGTTCGGCGCCGGCCAGCCGGCCGAGGGCGTCGGCTGGGAATTGTTCTCGATCGCCGCGGTGGTGGTCGGCGGCACGCTGCTGACCGGCGGCGTCGGCTCGGTCGGCGACGACGCTGGCCGGCGTGCTGCTGCTCGGGCTGATCTTCAACGTGCTCAATTTCGAGAACGGGCTCGGCTGGATCAGCCTCAGCGCCTACTGGCAATCGGTGGTGCGCGGCGTGTTCCTGATGGTCGTGGTGATGGCGGGATCGGGGGCGAGGAAGGCGCTGAGGGCGGCGTGGCCGGCGCTAGTTCCCGCCCACATTGCGAGGAGTTAGGCAGGAGGGACCACGCCTGAGTCGACGCTCTCACCCCCTGCCTCAGCCTCCCCCATCAAGGGGGAGGAAGTCCGCTGCTAGTGGCCGGAGGGTCCGCCGCCTGGCTCGCCTCGAACAGGAACCAGGTGCGCCGCTCGGTCTCGTCGATGAAGGTCTTCCAGCAGGCCGGCGGTGCCGCTGTCCTCGTGCGTCGTCGCACAGCTCGTGCGCCTCGCGCATCGATGTCGCCATCGCCTTGTTGTCCTCCATCAGCTCGATCAGCATGTCGGCGGGTCGACGTCGTCGGCGTCGTTGTCCTTGAGCGCTGGCGTGCGGGCGATGGCGCCGATCGAGGTGATCGTCGTGCCGCCGAGCTTGCGCACGCGTTCGGCGAGCGGGTCGATGCATGGCGAAGATCTGATCGCCCTGCTCGTCGAGCATCAGGTGATAGTCGCGGAAATGCGGGCCGCTCATGTGCCAGTGAAAATTCTTGGTCTTCACGTAGAGCGTGAAGCCGTCGGCCACGAGGCCGTTGAGCGCCGCCGCGATGTCCTTGACCTTGCCGGGATCGAGATCGGTCGGCGTGCGCAGATTGGTTTTCTGATGCGACTTTGTTGCCATAGCGAAAACTCCCCTAAAGTCGACAAGAAGCCACACGAACGGCCGGCGCTAGGGCCGGCCTAAAAAGAGCGCTGTACAATGTCTAGGCTTCAGGCCTTGTCGACGACGCCCTTGACGGCGTCCTTGGCTTCGCCGACGCCCTTCTGAGCCTTGCCCTTGGCCTGCTGGGCGAGGCCCTCGGCCTGCATCTTGTCGCTGTCGGTGGCGCGGCCGGCGCCTTCCTTGACCTTGCCTATGGCGTCGTTGGCGGCGCCTTTGATCTTGTCGGTGGTGCTGGACATTTTAGTCCTCCATATGAACTGCGTTACACCGGTAGAAACTGCCCGGCCTCGCTATCGGTTCCCGGAAATCTCGCGCGACGCGCGCACTATTCGCGCCGCCAGTTCGAGTTCGTAGTTGAGCTGCGCGCCGAACAGCACGATCGCCGCCGACACCCAGAGCCACGTCATCATCACCACGACGGTGGCGAGCGAGCCGTAGGTCGCGGTGTAATTGCCGAGCGTCGCGACATACCAGCCGAACAGCGACGAGCCGATCGCCCACAGGAACGCCGCCGCCGCCGCGCCGCGCATCAGCCGCCAGAAGCTCGCCGGCGGACGGCTCGGCCCGACCCAGTAGAGCGCGGCGTCAGCACGACACGGCGACGCAGAAGAACAACGGCCAGCGCAGCAGGCTGTAGAGCCGCACGGCCTCTGCCGGCAGCGCGCCGAGGAACGCCGGGCTCGCGCCGATCAGCGACGACGGCGAGCGACAACACGACGATGCCGCCGAGCGTGACGGCGAGCGCGGTCGCGTAGAGGCGGAGGAGCGAGCGGCGTCTCCTGCTGCTCGTCGATAACGTTGAGCGCGTCGAACAGCGCGCGCACTGCGGCGCTGGCGCTCCACAGCGACAGCGCCACGGCGAAGGCGAGCTTGATCGACAGCGAGGGTGCGCCGCTGCGAGGCGAGCCGCTGCGCCTCGTCCTGCACCAGCTCACCGCCTCGTGCGGCAGCATGGTCGTCAGCACGTCGGGGAGCCTGGCGAGCGCGCGGGATCGGCGAACAGGCCGAACAGCGACACCGCCGCGGCGAGCGAGGGAACCAGCGACAGCAGGCCGTAGAAGGCGACGCCGGCGGCGACGGGGAACAGGCGATCTTCCGACATGTCGTTGTAGAGCCGCACGAGGATGTTGTCGCTGCGCTGCGGCGGCCGGCGCGACTGCGGCGGCGGCCTTCGACAGCGGCGCCTCGGCGTCGCGCGAGACCGCCCCGACGGCGACCGCGAAGGCGCCGAGAATTGCGAGGTTGGAGAGTTTCATCGCTGGGGCTTCCGCGCTTCCGGTCGAACTCAGAAATCCGGAAAACGCATGCGCGCGTTCCCAGGCCGCGGGCGGAAAGATGCGGATCGCCTGCGCCCGAGCAAGAGGCCGCCGCCGCTTTGCGCGATGGGGCGAAAAATCGGCAAGCCAACACAAAGCCGACACTGAATTTAGCGCCTCACGCTTGGACAAGCACGCAATAGTGATTCCTCGGCTCCAGCAGTGTTATCAACCTGATAACTTGCGTCTCCATGTTGTTTTAAAACCAACAGGAGGATTGTTGCAATGACCGAAGCGTTCGCTCAACTCGACGAGTCCGATATTACTCGCGAACATTGGAAGATCATGTTCATCTCGGGCATGGGCTTCTTCACCGACGCCTACGATCTGTTCATCATCGGCGTCGTGATGTCGATCCTGAAGGACGAATGGCATCCCTCGCCGCTCGCGGTGGGCCTGGTCACCTCGACCGCGCTGCTCGCCTCGGCGGTCGGCGCCGTGCTGTTCGGCCGCGTCGCCGACATGCTGGGCCGCAAGCGCATCTACGGCTACGAGGTGCTCGTGCTCGCCGCCGGCGCGATCGCCTCGGCGTTCTCGCCCGAACATCTGGTGGCTGATCGGCTTTCGCATCATTCTCGGCGTCGGCATCGGCGGCGACTATCCGGTCAGCGCCACGATCATGAGCGAGTTCGCCGGCAAGAAGACGCGCGGCATGATGGTGTCGCTGGTCTTCGCCATGCAGGCGGCGGGTCTGATCGTCGGGCCGCTGCTGGCGGCGGCGCTGCTCGCCTCCGGCCTGTCGCACGATCTCGTCTGGCGGCTGCTGCTGGCGTTCGGCGCGGTGCCGGCGCTGGCGGTGTTCCAGATGCGCCGGCACCTGGCGGAAACGCCGCGCTTCTGCTCGCCGCCGGCAGCACGAGGCGCACGCGCGCGGCATGCTCGGCGAGGCGGCGCACGCGACAGCAAGCCGTTCGAGTGTCGTTCGCGAAGGCTTTCGTCGCGCTGACTGCGCGCGGCGCGATCTTGCGCATCCGCCTGATCGGCGCCAGCGCGGCCTGGTTCCTGATGGACTTCGCCTATTACGGCAACACCGTCAGCAGCCCGCTCGTGCTGCACGCGGTCGTCGCCCGACGACAGCCTGCTCACCGAGACGCTGACGCAGCTGGCGGTCTTCGCGATCGCGGCGGTGCCCGGCTATTTCGTCGCCGCGGCGATGATGGACCGCATCGGCCGCAAGACGATCCAGATCCTCGGCTTCGCCATGATGGCGTTGAGCTTCGCCGCCATCGCGCTGATCCCCGGCATCGAGAAGCTGATCTATCCGTTCCTGATCATCTACGGCATCAGCTATTTCTTCACCGAGTTCGGGCCCAACGCGACGACCTTCGTCTATCCGGCCGAGCTGTTCCCGGTCGAGGGCCGCACGACCGGCCACGGCATCGCCGTCGGCCGCCGGCAAGATCGGCGGCTTCGTCGGCGTCTTCCTGTTCCCGATCCTGCTGGCGCGGCGCGGCCTGTTCGCGGCCGAATCGGCGCGCGGCGGTCGGTCAGCGTGCTCGGGCATCGCTCGTCACCGTCGTTCATGCTGCCGGAGACCAAGGGCAAGAGCCTCGAGGAGCTGAGCGCGCTCCCGGCGCGATAGTGACGGCGGACGGCCGCGCCGATCTCAAGCGCCCGCCGCAGCCTGGGCGCCTTGCTTGATCGTCGCCAGCGCCTCGCGCGCGGCGGCGTGGCTCGGCGGCTCGTCGCCGGGCAGGCGCATCTTGGCGTCGAGCCGGCGCGAGCGCGTCGAGTTGCGCCGCGCGCTCGGGCGCTGTCGGTCAGATCAGCCCCGCCATCGCCAGCGCCAGCGGCCCCGGCTGGCAATCGTGCTGCAGGAACTCGGGGATCGCGCGCTCCTCCAGGATCAGATTGGGCAACAGGATCGACGGCACGCTGATGAAATGCTTCAGCGGCTCCTCCAGCCGCGACACCTTGTAGGCGCCGATCAGCGGCACGCCGGAGAGCGCGATCTCCAGCGTCGCCGTGCCGGAGGCGACCAGCGCGGCGCGCGCGGTGCGATAGGCGGCGAACTTGTCGGCCTCGCTGATCAGCAGCCGCGGCGCGGCGGGCCAGTGCGCGGCGCGCGCCGTCACCTCGCGCGTGCAGATGCGGCAGCGTCGGCAGCACGATGTCGAACGGCCCCATCGAATGCGACAGCGCGCCGAGCGCGGCGCCGAAATCCGGCATCAGCCGCGCCATCTCCGAGCGGCGCGAGCCCGGCAGCGCCAGCACGACCGGCGGCTTGGCGTCGCGGCGCGCGCGCTCCTCGGCGTTCGGGCGCAGTTCGGCGAGCCGCTCGATCAGCGGATGGCCGACATAGACGCATTTCGGGCCGCCGAGCCGCTCGTGCGCGGCGGGCTCGAACGGCAGCAGCGCCAGCACCTTGTCGACATAGGCGCGCATCTTGCTTGCGCGCGGCCCGGCCGCCAGGCCCAGACCGTCGGGCTGACGTAGTCGATCACCGGCAGGTCCGGCAGCTTGGCGCGCACGCGGCGCGCGACGCGGTGGGTGAAGTCGGGGCTGTCGATCAGGATCAGCCCGTCCGGCGCCGCCTTGACGACATGCTCGGCCGCCCAGGCGATATGCGCGAAAATGCGCGGCAGCCGCGCCAGCACCGGCAGAATGCCCATGACCGCGACTTCGCGACAGCGGAAACGCCGATTCGAGCCCCGCCGCCTCCATGCGCGGGCCGCCGACGCCGACGAAACTCGACCTCGCTCGCCGGCCAGCTCGCGCAGCGCCTCGATCAGCTTGGCGCCGAGCGCGTCGCCGGAGGGTTCGCCCGCGACGAGGGCGATCTTCAAGCGGCTCATGCCGGCCACCCGTACACGAACAGTCCGGCCTCCTCCGCCGCCTTGATGAACGCCGCGCCGGTCGGCGATCAGCACCTCGCCGGCCGCGATCGCGAGGCCGACGAGCTGCGCGCGCTTGGCCGCGGCGATCGTCGCCGGGCCGACCGCGGGCAGATCGAGCCGCACGTCCTGCCCGCGCTTGGCCGCCTTGACGAACACGCCCGCCCTGCCCTTCAGCCGGAGCCGGCCGCCGGCGCGCAGCTCCGCGACCCGCGCCAGCATCGCGGTCGGTGCCCTCGGCCGCCTCGATGGCGAGCGCGCGCTCGGCGGCGATGACGGCGCCCTGGCCGATGTCGAACGGCGACATCGCCTCCAGCAGCCGCGCGCCGAAGGCGATGTCGGCGCGCGCGTCCTCGTCGGGCGCGCGGCCCGACGATCTCGCCGCGCGGCGCGAGCAGGCCGGGCGCGAAATCGCGCGGGCCGACGATGCGGAAGCCCTCGCCCTCGAACAGCCGGGCGACGCCGCGCAGCAGCGTGTCGTCGCCGCCGCGGAACAGCTTGGCGATCTCGCCGGCGCGCAGGATCGCGCCCCAGTCCGGCATCAGGTCGCCGAGATCCGGCCGCGTCACCGCGCCGAGAAAGCCGACCTCTGCGACGCCGCGCGCCTTGCAGCGCCGCCAACAGCTTGCCGACCTCGCCGAGCCGCACCCAGAGATGCGGAAAGCTCTCGATCTCGCGCCCGGCCGAGCCGGCGAGGCCGACCAGGAACACGCTCGCGGCCGGCCTGCGCGCGCCTCGCGCGCCGCCTCCAGCGGCAGGCTGCCGCCGCCGCAGACGATGGCGAGCGGGCGCGGCTGCTCACGCCGTCTCGTCCCGCGCCGTCGCGCGGCGTCAGCACCGCGCGGTCGCCGCCCTCGCGCAGGAAGGCGACGATCTCCTGCGTCGCCGCGTTGTCGGGATAGTCCGCGCGCGACCTGCTCGATGCGCTCGCTTCAGCGTGCCGTCGCCGGCGAACAATTGCTTGTAGGCGCGCCGCACGGAATGGACGTCCTCGTGCGAAAAGCCGCGCCGCTTCATGCCGACGACATTGACGCCGGCCGAGCCAGGCGCGATTGCCGATGGCGACGCCGAACGGGATCAGGTCCTCGGTGACGCCGGTCAGGCCGCCGACGAAGGCGTAGGCGCCGATCCGCGCGAACTGATGCACCGCCGAGCCGCCGCCGAGGATGGCGTAATCGCCGACGCGGCAATGGCCGGCCAGCATCACGTTGTTGGAGAGCAGCACGCCGTCGCCGAGCCGGCAATCGTGCGCGACATGGCAATTGGCGAGAAACACGCAGCGCGTCGCCGACGATGGTCTCGCCGCCGCCGCCCGCGGTGCCGGGGTTCATCGTCACGCCCTCGCGGATCAGGCAGTCGGCGCCGATCGTCGAGCGTCGTCGGCTCGCCGCGGTATTTGAGATCCTGCGGCTCGTGGCCGATCGAGGCGAACGGGAAGATGCGCGTGCGCGCGCCGATCTCGGTGTCGCCGGCGACGACGACATGGCGAGATGCAGCTTGACCCCGTCGCCGAGCCTGACGTTGGCGCCGACATGGCAGAACGGGCCGATCTCGACGCCTTCGCCGAGCTCGCGCCCGGTCTCGACCACAGGCGCTCGGATGGATCGAGGCTCAAGCCTGCACCATCATGGCGGAGACCTCCGCCTCGCACACCAGCACGCCGTCGACCTTGGCCTCGCCGCGATACCACCAGATGTTGCGGCGCTTGTTGATTTTGGTCATGTGCAGCCGCAACTGGTCGCCGGGGACGACGGGCTTGCGGAATTTCGCCTTGTCGATCGTCATCAGCAGCACCTGGTCGTGTTCGGCCGGCTTGAAGTCCTGGCTGGCCGCGCACAGCGCGCCGGCGGTCTGCGCCATCGCCTCGACGACCAGCACGCCGGGCATCACCGGCCGGCCGGGGAAATGGCCCTGGAAATGCGGTTCGTTGATGGTGACGTTCTTGATGCCGATGCCGGATTCGTCGCCGTCGGCCTCGACGATGCGGTCGACCAGCATGAACGGATAGCGGTGCGGCAGCAGCGCCAGCAGACGCTGGATGTCGAAACTTTCGATCGTCCGCCCCGCCGCCTCGTCCATTTTCCCCTCCAACCGCGTGGGGCTGCGCTTGCCCGCTCCCGCTCGCCGCCGTCAAGTGCCGCGCGCCGCGGCACGCGCCGCGTTCGTTCGACGCGTAGCGGCAATGGCGCGATGTCGATCTGTCGCAGCGAATTGGTCACGCGCAAGAATGCGCCGGCGAGTCTGGCAGTAGTTAACGTACTCGATGCAACGGGCGCAGCGAAACTATATCGGGAACAGGACGCAATATCAATTGTTACGTCCGGGATCATCCGTTCGGGAGGCGCAACATGTCGGCGACGGTCTTAGTCGCCGAAGACGAACTGCTGATCGCCATGGACGTCATGGATGAACTGGACGCCGCCGGCTTCGCCACCATCGGCCCGTTCGCCAAGACGTCGCAGGCGATTGACTATTGCCGCGGCCAACACGCCCGATTGCGCGGTGCTCGACGTGCGTCTGGCCGACGGCGAGAGCTTCCCGCTGGCCGACTTGCTGGCCGAGCGCAACGTGCCGATGGTGTTCCACTCCGGCCACGCCTCGCGCGCAACGCTCGAGCGAGCGCTATCCGCAGGCGCGCGGTGTGCCCGAAGCCGGCGCGTCGTCGGCGGATCGCCGCGGCGGTGGCGGAGCTGTTGCCGGCTGACGGCTCGGGCTCAGGCCTCCGCGTAGCGCGGGAACACCGCCGAGGGCGGCGGCAGCGCGACGCCCGGCGCAGCCGCTCGGCGCGTCGAATCGGCCCCGCCTGCCGAGCTCGGCGAACGTCCGGCGGTCCGGCGGGGACGGCCAGCAGGTCCAGCAGCTTCGCCATCGCCGACGGGCATGACCGGCTGCAACAGGATGGCGGCGATGCGCAGCGTCTCCAGCGTCGACATAGAGCACGGCGCGCATCGCGCGCCGGGTCGCTCTTGGCGAGCCGCCACGGCTCGGCGTTGGCGAAATAGCGGTTGGCCGCCGCGACCACGTCCATCACCGCGCCGATGTAAAGGTGGAGCTGGAAGCTCTTCATATGGCCGCGGGCGAGGTCGGCGAGCGCGTCGGCGGCGGCGAGCATCTCCAGATCGGCCGGCGTCGGCGCGCCGTCGGCGCGGGCACGCGCCGGCGCCGTTGCGGGCGACGATCGACAGCGAGCGCTGCGCGAGATTGCCGAGATCGTTGGCGAGATCGGCGTTCATGCGCGCGACGATCGGCTCGTGCGAATAGTTGCCGTCCTGCCCCCACGGCGTCTCGCGCAGGAAGAAATAGCGCACGGGGTCGAGGCCGTAGGCCGTCACGAGATCGGCGGGGCTGACGACGTTGCCGACCGATTTCGACATCTTCTCGCCGCGGTTGAACAGGAAGCCGTGCACGACGATCTGCTTCGGCAGCGGCAGGCCCGCCGACATCAGGAACGCCGGCCAGTAGATGGCGTGGAAGCGGGTGATGTCCTTGCCGATCACGTGCGCGTCGGCCGGCCAGAATTTCGCGCGCGTCGCCGTCGTCGGGAAAGCCGGTGGCGGTGATGTAGTTGGTCAGCGCGTCGACCCAGACATACATGACGTGCTTGGGATCGTCCGGCACCGGCACGCCCCAGGCGAAGGTGGTGCGGCTGATCGAGAGATCGTTGAGGCCGCGCTTGACGAAGGCGACGATCTCGTTGCGGTATTTCTCCGGCGTGATGAAATCGGGATTGGCCTCGTAATGCGCGAGCAGCTTGTCGGCGTAGGCCGACAGCTTGAAGAAATAGCTCTCCTCCTCGACCCAGTTGACCGGCGCGCCGGAGGGCGCGAGCTTCGCGCCGTCGGGGCCGGCGGTCAGCTCGCTCTCCTCGAAATAGGCTTCGTCGCGCACCGAGTACCAGCCGGCGTATTTGGACAGGTAGATGTCGCCGTTGGCGGCCATGCGCCGCCAGATCGCCTGCACGGACGCGCGATGGCGGGCTTGCGTGGTGCGCACGATGTCGTCGGCGCGCGCGTTGAGCAATTCGCCCATCGCCTCGAACTTCGGCGGCGACGCCGTCGACGAAGGCCTGCGGCGTGACGCCCGCCTTGGCCGCGGTCTGCTGCACCTTGAGGCCGTGCTCGTCCATGCCGGTGACGAACAGCGTGTCGCGGCCGTCGAGCCGCATGAAGCGCTGGATCGCGTCGGTGGCGATGCGCTCGTAGGCGTGGCCGATATGCGGCGAGCCGTTGGCGTAGGGGATGGCGGTCGTGATGTAGAAGCGCGAGGTCATGGCC
This sequence comes from uncultured Gammaproteobacteria bacterium, assembly GCA_963707765.1. GTDB lineage: Bacteria > Pseudomonadota > Gammaproteobacteria > Steroidobacterales > Steroidobacteraceae > Bog-1198. Next base: position 2,373,169 of record CAVPQZ010000004.1, read on the forward strand.
AGCGACATAAAGCATTTGCGGCGGCGAGGGAATGCGGCGGCCGGGTCTGCGTCAATGCGGCGGCGAAACCTCCGGCGCGAGCTTGGCTTGCGCCAACTTTTGCAGGATCGCCGCGGCCGGAACGGCGTGTTGCGCAGCGGCGAAATACAGGCTCGCTTGGGTGGCGCTCTGCGGCACGCCGGCGCCGATCAGGTAGGCGAAGCCCATCAATATCTGCGCGCTGGGATCGTTCTCCGACGCCGCCTGTTCGTAGTGGTCGATCGCCTCGTCGATGTCGGTCTCGGGAGGGTCGGGCATGTCGATCATCGCCTCGCTGCGCAGCAGCGCATGTTTCAACCTGTTCCAGCCGAACTGATGCAGGGTGCCGAGCGCGGTCACGTAGGTCGACTTCTTTTCCAGGTAGCGCAGCGGCACTTTGGAGTTGTAGTCATCGCTCTTGGCGTCCAACGCGACATCGGCGGTCAACGCGTCGACAAGAGCAGCGAGCAGCGACTTTCCGAATTGCTCCTGAGCGAACGCCCAATCGAAGCTATCGCCCTTCTTCGCTTTGGCGATGACGTCCAGCAAGCGGTCCTGGACACAAATGTCCGACGTGGTGCGGGCAAAGGTCTTCCAACAGTCGTTTATGTAGATGTCGCGATCGTTCATATCCAACGCATAGACCATCGTGCCCTCTTTCTGTTTGAAAAACAGATCGATTTCCCGCGTCAAGCGGATCCAGACGGTCCCGTCCTTCTGCCGCTCCGCCCAGGGACGTTCGAAGGCGATCGCCGGCGGCTTCGTATGGCGAGCGGCCGGGCGTTGCTTGTCCTTGACGACGGCGACGTGCAGAGCGCTCACGACCAGCGCGCCGCATATCCAGGCGGTCGTGTAGAGCGCGGCGCTGCGCCCGATTTCGCGATCCGAACGAGGATGGCGAGGCCCACTTCAGAACGCGCAGCGAGCCAATCACCAGGAAAATGAGCAGAGTAAACAAATCGCCGTTATGCAGCGCCTCGCGCAGGGTCAGCTTGGAGCCCAACAGCTCCCAAGCGAGCGCCGCCGGGTAAGCCAGCGTCAGGCCGAACTCCAGGGCGCCGGCAACGGCGGCGATCGCCAACAACACGACGACGTCGGGCGGCGCGGCCGACAAGGGTTTGGCGACCTTGCCGAGCCGACCTCGCCATTCGAACCGGCCGGCCGCGAGCGGCTCCTTTCTTCCGGTCGCTCCCTTATGCGCCGCGGCGGCGCGGCGTGCGGAGCCTTTCGGCCCCGACTCTGTGCGTGATTGGCTCATGCAGCCCGTCCCATAGACAACGCAAATGCATTTCACCCTAAAATGTTGCGTTTTGGTGTGCGCGGCTGTCTTCGCCGTTACGCCTCAAGCTTCGCGCCACCTTGGCCGGACAAAATGTTGAAAGAACCCCGGTTCAGACCAGCGAAGGCCTCGCCATGAACGCCATGCCCGATATCCGCGCGGAAGCGGCTACCGGCCCCTCGATCTGCATCCCACCGACTTCGGCCCGGCCGCCGCTTCGGCGCTGATTCATGCGGTTGCGTTGTCGTTGAAGACCCAGGGGCGGCTGACGCTGCTGCACATCCGCGGCGCCAACGAGCCCGGGCCGACGCGCAACGGT
>CAVPQZ010000005.1:0-552335 GCA_963707765.1 uncultured Gammaproteobacteria bacterium
GACCGCACCCGAGCGCACCAGCATGTCGGTGATCTCCAGCGCCTGTTCGCCGGTGTCGGGCTGGGACACCAGCAGGTCATTGACCTTGACTCCCAGCTTCTCCGCGTACACGGGATCGAGCGCATGCTCGGCGTCCACGAATGCGGCGGTGCCGCCGTTGGCCTGTGCCGAGGCGATGATCGCGAGAGTGAGCGTCGTCTTTCCGGAGGACTCCGGCCCGAAGATCTCGATCACGCGGCCGCGCGGAATGCCGCCCACTCCCAGCGCGATATCAAGACCGAGCGAGCCCGTGGGAATCGACTCCACTTCATAGGTGGCCCCCGCGTCGCCCAGGCGCATCACGGAGCCTTTTCCAAACTGCTTTTCGATCTGGCTCAGCGCGGCCGCCAGAGCCTTCTTACGATTCTCTTCCATAGGGAGTCCTCGACGATGGGTGGTGTCATTATTTCATATTCAGCGCCCGCTGCTCATCTCATATCCACCGATTTGCGGGAGTTTTTCTCAGGCCGGGCTGCGGCCATACAGTAGTGGCCAGGTGTCGAGTACTGTATACACCGGCTGCGCGCCGCTGGTATCGGAGCGCATCAAGCTGAAGTCCCGCGCCTCCCACACGACGCTCACGACCGGAAACGCGGGCGAGCGCGTCACCTGCCGAGCCAAGGTGACGTGCGGTCTCAGCTGCTTGGGATTGAGTGCCCAGCCGCGACCTGCGAGATCTTGGTGCAGCCGGCGCCATAGCGCCTCCAGGGAGACGGGAACTGCGGTGGCTCGCGCCACGACCACGGCCGGCTTGGGCCAGAAGTCGAAGGTATCCAAATGCATCGAGAACGCGTCCGCGGCTTGCGAGGCACCCAATTCGCGCAACACCGGAATCGACGCGGCTGGAATCTCCCCCACGAACGCCAGCGTCGCGTGATAGTTGCTGCGCGGCACCAGGCGTGCCTCGCGCTCCAGCACCAGCGCACCCGCGGCTCGAGCGATGCGCTCGCGCGTGGCCTCATCGGGGACCACCGCAAAGAACAGTCGCGCCGTGCCGCCGGGTCCGGGCGAGTTCATGTCAACGTCTCAGAATGCCGGCCAGCGCCGCCCTGACGGTTTTGCGGCGCACCGCCTCGCGATCGCCCCGGAAGCAGCTGCGTTCTGCGTGCAGGTGAATTCGGCGGCCGCGCCGGTCGGCCCAGGCGATCCACACCGTGCCCACCGGCTTGCCGGGTACGGCGCCGCCCGGCCCCGCGATTCCCGTGACCGCCACCGCCACCTGGGCGCCCGAACGGGTCAGGGCGCCGCGAGCCATCGCGCGGGCCACGGCCTCGCTCACCGCGCCGCCCTCGAGCGCCGCCAGCGGCACCCCGAGGCGGTGCCGCTTCGCCGCGTTGCCATAGGTGACGAATCCCTCCAGAAACCATTGCGAGCTGCCGGCGATGTCGGTGAGCGATTTGGCGATCCACCCGCCGGTGCAGGACTCGGCCGTTGCCGCCATGCGTCCGGATCGCAGGAGATGCCGGCCCACTCGTCGGGCGAGGCGTGCCAAAGCAAGGTCGGATGTTTGCACGCGATCCTCGCTACACCGGCACCTTTCCGCTCCACCCCGGCAGATAGCGCGCCTCGTGCGCCTTGGCGAGGCGCACGCCCGTGCGCGTCGCCCGCGGCCGGTCCTTGTTGATCAGCCGCGCAGAGACCCGCGGGCGGAAGTAGTCCGCCCAGAGAAATTCCACGAACGGCGACTGCTCCTTGGCGAAGCCGCCGGCATTGCGCACCAGCCCCGCAAGGCTGCGGTAAGGATCGTCCTTGAGCTGCGTCAGCCGCTGCGGCATGTCGGCGTAATCCCGGCGTCTGCCGCGATGGTCGTAGGGATGACTCCAGGCCCGGAACTCCATCGTTCGCCAAAACACGGTTTTGGCCAACCACGACATGTCGTCCAGCACCGTCAGGAACACCTCCTGAACGCCGTCGCGGAGCAGCGCGATGCCGAGGTGGTGATGATCGACGATGTAGAACTGCTTGCCGGGACCCAGCACCGCCGGAAAGACGTGCTGCTCAAGCTGAATCTTGCGCTCCTTTTTTCCGAGGTGCATCCATTGCCGAGATTTGAGCTCGACCTCCGCGTAGCCCACCGTGAGCTGGGTCGGACGCAACCGCTTGAGCTGCGCCCGAATGAGTACCGGGTTGACCCTCGAGTGATACACGATTGGACCTCCGCTTCAGCCGGCCGATGCCGCCGGACGCATCGCCTCGCGCGGCAACCGGATGGGAAGCCGCTCGCGGATGGCGCTGTCCACCGACTCCGGGATGTGGTCGGGGTAGTGACTGGCAAGAATGGAACCGAGCTTGCGCGCGGCGAGATCGACCGCGCTCGGCCGGCCCTGCTCCACCCACTCGTTCGGGCTCTTGCGGTCGCCGACGCTCGGATACACGTACTCGCGCTGCATCAACTGCAGGGTCTGGTCCGCCCCCAGATAATGGCCGGGGCCTTCGAGGCACACCTTGCGCATGGTCTCGAGCGACAGGGCCTCGTCGCTGACGTCGATGCCCTTGATGGTGCGTTGGACCGCGCCGATCAGATCATTGTCGATGATCAGGCCTTCCAGCGAGAATCCGAGCAGGCTCGCCAGCATCCCGCCGGACTCGTAGATCAGGTTGGCTCCGGCGTTGCCGACCAGCGCATGGTTGTAGGCCTTTTCATATCCCGCCTGCATGTCCGGAAGCTTCGCATCGCTCATGCCGGAGGCTGTACCGCCGGTGAGGTCATAGAATCGCGACAGCTGCGCGCTCGCAGCCGACAGCAATGCCTGTTCCGGGCTGCCGCCGGACATCGCGCCCGTGCGCAGATCCGACACGAAGCACCAGGTGCCGAAGATCGCCGGCGCCCCGCGCTTGATTGCATTGACGTACACCAGACCGGCGAGACATTCGGCCGTCTCCTGAACGAGGGCGGTGGCGAGCGCCGCCGGCGCGGTGGCGCCCGCCTGGCCGGCCGACAGGAGCAGCACCGGCATCCCCCCGTGGACCGCCGTCTCCAGGCACAGGCACGCGTCGTAGGCGAATTTGAGCGGCGGCACGACGAAGCAGTTCGACTGGCTGACGAAGGGACGGGCGCGCCATCGGTCCTCTCCTCCGGCGATCAGGTGGAACATGTCCAGACACGCCTCGAGCTGCGCGGTTTGCGTCCAGCTCGTACCCACGTGCTTGGTCGTGCCGGATACGCAGGCATAGGCCGTGTTGACGTCCATCTCGAAAGGCGTGGCAACCTCGCGGCAGACGACCGAGCGTTGATAGAAGTGGATGTGCTCCAGCGAGTCGACCACGCGTGCGATGTTGTACAGATCGCGGGTGGTCGAGTCGCGATAGACCCCGGTCTTGGCGTCGACCATGTGCACGGCCGCCCCGGCCGTGCCGAAATACACGCGCGAGCCCCAGGGCTCCATGTCGTGCTTCGGAGCCTGCCCGTGCAGGACGAAGTGCCGCGCGGCTCCCGCCACCGTGTCCTCGACCAGCGCGCGCGGGAAGATCAGCCGCCCCTGCGGGGTCAATGTGGCCCCGGCCTTGGTCATGTACTCGATTCCGCTCGGGGTCGCATCCGCAAGCCCGATGGTCTCCAGCACGTCGAGCGCGGCGTGGTGAATGCGAACGACGTCGGCGTCGGACAGCGGCTTGTATCGCCCGCCGATCATGCCCGGGTTCACGGGTCTCAGGTTGTCGGGCAGCGGACTAGTGCGGGCGGCCCGCCTCGCCGCGCGCGCCCCGCCGCGCACCACCTTGTTCTCGACGCTGCTCATAACATTCCCCCGGCTGAAACAACTAGCGCAGGTTGCACCGAGACGGGGGGGTTCGGCAAGGAGCGCCCGCGGGCCGGCGTTACAGACCGCAAAATCCTTGACTTATTATCACCCCTCCGCTTCGCATTTCCGCACATTGCCCGCTGAGCGTCAAAAGGCCCCGCGCACGTCGAACAGCAGGCGTGAGTCGCCGCGTTTGGTATTCGGCCCGGTGGCCAGCGGATCCGCCCAGGTGAGCGAGCCCGTGACCCACTTTCCCGGCAATAGATGCAGGCCGGCTCCCCAACTGCGCGGCGTAAAGGACCCCGCAACGCCCGGCGATGGATCGAGCACACGCCCATAGCCTTCGTCGTAGAACAGGAAAAAATCCCCCAAGGGCGTGGTCTTTTGCCGCCACGTCGGGGTCTGCGCCTGAATGCTGCCCACCACGCCCTTGTCCGCCAGCGACTCCGCTTCCAGGTAGCCCCTCACGGCATTGACCCCGGTGATGGACAGTTCCTCGTAGACGATCAGCGGTTTGTCCGCGTACTGCGCGTCCGCGCGCAAATCCAATTTGAACTGCGCGGGCAGCGCGATGACCATGGAGCCATCCATTTTCAAATAGAAATAGCTCGCGCTATCGGCGGCTTTGGCGCTCGAAGTTGCCTCGGACGTATTCGGCGCGCCCCGGGGGCCATAATTCGCGGTCGTGGTCAGGGTGCCTTGGGATGGGCCGGAGACCCAAGTGCCCCGGTAGCCCAGCGACACATCAACGTAGTTGACGGGCGCACCGCCAGACGGCGCCGCCGCCGCGCCTGCCGGCGAGGCCGGCTCGATGGACTGCAAGAAATGCTTGTACTCCGCACCGACCGTCAACGATTGCGGCATCCCGGGCGCATCCGTCAAAGGCAGCCCCAATTGCGTCCCGAAGATATGTCCCTTACCCAGCACACCGAAGGAACTGACCGAGGCCACATCGCTGTCCGAATCCAAGAAATACACCGACGGGCGGATCCCGTTCGCCAGTGCGCCCCAGGAGTAATTGGCGGCGAACACCTTGACCTCATTGAATGCCTGCGGCGATGCCTGGTACTGCACCGACACATTGTCGAACTCGTTGAACAGGTTCCCGTAGCTCAGCGAAGCGATCATGCGCAGCGGCTTGGTGTCCGGCGTGTTTTGATTGTTGAACTCGAGGCCCCCGTGAAACGGCACGTGATCGTTCACGTTCAGCATCAGGTCGACCGCATCCGGCTCCTGGCCGGCCTTCAATGTCGGCACCACGGTAAGATCCATGGATTGCGCATTCAGGAGATTGATCTGCGATTGCAGGGCGGTCAGATTCGGCACGGTGCCGGCGGTCGCGGCCGGTAGCCGCGCCAAGATTTGCCGTTCCGAGAAGTAGCGCGCGCCGGCCATGTGCACGGCGTGAAGACGCACCTCCTTGACCTGGAAGCGAACCGTGTTGTCCGAGACGTCCTGCTCCGGGATGTCGACGAATACGGTGGTGTAACCGTGATCATGAAAGACCTTTTCCAGAGCCGCTCTGGCGGCTTCGATGTCGGCCGGCGTTTTCCGATCGCCGAGCAGCGGGTGCAACGCAGACTCGACATCGCGATTTGATAGGACGGTGTTTCCTAGGACGCGATATTCATGCACGTCGAATGTCGCCTCGGGCTGGGGCGGCGCCACCGGTTCTTGAGACCTCGCGCCGGCCGCCACGCCCAAGGCCAGCACGGCGATCAAGAAACGCAGGGTCCTGGCCCGACCTTGATCCGATACATCCGCTACTGCAGTGAGTTGCGCATGGCCTTGGCTTTGGCCGCCGCTGATTGATAATCGTTGTCCGCCTTGTCCTTGCACGACGGTTGGGCGGACGGCTCCAACGTCATGCATTGGGCAATCGCCACCTTATGATCCCCATCGGCACGAGCCATAGCGACATCGAAGGCGCCCGTGATTTTGGCCCGGGCAACGTCCTTCGAATCCCCGCCCGTGATCTTGGTGACACTTTTAACATCCTTTCTCGCCTCCACCCGCGCTTGATCGACTTCGTGCTGCGCGTCCTGTTGCGCGGCCGCCACGTCGGCAGGCGTTGCCATCGGAGCCGGCTTCTTTTGGCAGCCGCCGCAGATCCCAAGCAAGACAAACACCGCCGCCGCTGGCGCCAACCGGATCCATTTTCGTCGCTGCATGACGGCCTCCAATTTGGATCGCGCCCAGAGGTCCCAGTCCGAACCATTCCAAGCATATCCTGTACGCCGAGGATTCGGGAGCGGCCATGCCCCCCGGGCGCCTGCCCATCGCAGCCCCCATGCCCTAGAATGACCGGTCATGAGCATCCCAACCCAGCGGCATCTCCCGAGCCTCTCGTCGGCCGAATCGCTGCTCGTCGCAGCCGGACGCGACCGGCGCCCGGGGGCGCCGCTGAACAGGCCGCCCGTGCTGGCTTCGAACTTCGTTCTCGGCACGGACCGCTCCTATGCGCGGAACGACGGTACTCCGACGTGGGAAGCGCTGGAGGAAATTGTCGGCGCCTTGGAGGGAGGAGAAGCCGTCGCGTTCGCCTCCGGCATGGCCGGCATTGCCGCCGTGTTCGAACAAATGCCGGCCGGAGCACGCCTCGTGTTGCCGGACGATTGCTATCAGGGCGTCGCCGGACTGGCCGAATCGGGGAGGCAGAAGGGCCTCTGGAGCGTCAGCCGATTGGCCGCCGACGATACCGACGGCTGGATCAGGGCGGCGGCGGACGCGGACCTGCTGTGGTTGGAATCGCCCACCAATCCGCTACTGGTCGTGGCCGACCTGCGAGCGATCTGTTCGGCCTCCCGAAAAACATCGGCCCTTTTGGCGGTCGACAACACGTTCGCCACGTCCCTGAACCAGCGCCCGCTCGATCTGGGCGCGGATATTTCCTTCCAATCCGCGACCAAATTCGTGGGTGGTCACTCCGACTTGCTCGCCGGGCTGGTTACGGTGAGGCGCAACGACCTTCTAGCCGCAGTGCGCAAATCGCGTGAATTGGGCGGCGCCACGCCCGGCGCGCTCGAATCGTTCCTGGCCGTGCGCGGCGCGCGCACCATGGCGCTCAGGCTCGAGCGTGCCCAGGCCAATGCAATGACCCTGGCGGAACGTCTGAGCTCGCATCCCAAAGTCGCCTGCACGCGTTATCCCGGCCTGCGCACTCACCCGACGCACTCCATCGCACGCGCCCAGTTGAAGGGCTTCGGCACGATCATCTCCTTTGACGTCCAGGGCGGCGCGGCGGCCGCCGACCAGGTCTGTTCAAGCGTGCAGCTCGTTCAACACGCCACGAGTTTGGGTGCGGTGGAGTCCACGATCGAACGCCGAGCGGGCATTCCCGGACAGACGCACCTGCCTCCCTCGCTGCTGAGATTGAGCGTCGGAATCGAACATGTCGACGACCTTTGGGCCGACCTCGACGCGGCACTGAGCGCGCTGCAGGGCGGCGTTTCAGGGGAGAGCTGAAATCATAGGTCGATTCGACGGGACACCTCGGTACTGCGTCATCGTCGCGCGGCGGCAGCAACCGCGGGTTCAAGATGCCTTTCGGGATCTCTTGGAGAGGACAGGCTGCCTGCGCCCTGTCCGTGAGAACCGTCTTGTCGGTGAATCACCTTTCTACGGCAACACCAGGAAACCGTGGTTTACGTTGTTCGCATCGATGTAGTACCCGGTGATTACTCCCTGGTCGTTGATGCTGTAAGGAAAGGTACCGCTAAAATCATTGGGGTTCGTATCTGCGCCGGGCGCGTCGAAAGCCATGAACGCACCCTCGGGACTGCGCAGGAAGCCGTGGTATACATTGTTCGCATCCAGGTAGCTGCTCGTGATCGCCCCCCAGTCGTTGAGGCCGATCGCACAATCGTTGTAACAGCCCAAGCCATAGACCGCGCTCTCGCCGGGGGGGTCGAACGTCGCGATCTCACCCACAGGACTGCGCAGGAAGCCGTGAACGACATCATTCCCGTCAATGTAAAGGCCTGCCGCGGCCCCGAACAGGTTGAACCCGACCGAACAACCCGGACATTCCGTACCTTGGCCGCTGGCGGTACCGGCGCCGGGAACATCGAATGTCGTGAGCTTGCCCTGAGGACCACGCACGAGGCCGTGGCCCACCGAGTTGTGGTTTCGGTAGTGCCCCACGATCGTTCCAAAGATATTGATGTTGTAAGCCCCCGTTGCTTGCGCGCCCGGAGCGCTCCACGTTTCAAACGTGCCGTCGGGACGGCGTAGGAACGCGCGAACCACGCCATGCCGATCCACGTAGTAGCCTACGACTGCTCCTTCCAGGTTAATGGCAATGGGGTTGGTGAACTGGCTGCCGCCAGGAACGTCGACGGTCACATACGCGCCCTCGGGGCTACGCAGGAAGCCATGACCCACATTCTGCACGTCATAGTAGATTCCCGTGATCGCTCCCGCGTCGTTGATGGCGTTGGGAAGGGTGCCGTTGAAATCGTTGGGGTTCGTATCCGAACCTGGCGCCTCGAAGTTGGTGAATGTACCCCCTGGGCTGCGCAGGAAGCCGTGGAACACATTGTTTGCGTCCAGGTAATATCCCGTGATTGCGCCCCAGTTGTTGATGAGCACGGAACAATCGGTATAAGCGAAACACCCGGTGCCTTGGCCGCTGCCCGTGCCCGCGCCGGGAGCGTCGAATGTGATGATCTTTTGTGCGTTCGCCTGACCGATCATCGTCAGCACCAAGAACAGTGTCACCGAGATAAGGACATGGAATTCTGTGGATTTTTGAATTGGCTCGGCATAGGGATGCATGGTCTTCATGGTTCTCACTCCCCTCTGCGAATTTTTCATTGATTGGGTGATCTATTCAGCCGAATGACCTCGTACATGTGTATTGGTTGGAGCAGTTAACATAATGCACGGCATTTCCATGCCGCTGCTACGCGTTGATTTTAGGTTTGATCAAACGCTACGCCCGCACCCGGCGGGCTGTCAAAAAATTTTGCAAGGTTCCAGAAGCCCCGACCTCAAGCAGTCCCGGCGGCGCGGCGCGGCATGAGCAATGCCAGAACAACGCCGACGATAAACAGCGCCGGGACGTCTCCCAACAGATGTCCCCGATGTTCTGGAAATGCGATTGATTGTGCGGCCATGATTCCGCCGTGCACGATGCTTGACCATACCGTAAACCAGATGAGGCTCCGATGGGCGAGCGGGTCGCGCGATGCCATGAGGAGGAATACTCCCAGTGTCGCGTAAATCCCAAGAATCATTTGCAGATACATGGATTGCCCGGTGGCATGCCACGCCCAGCCCGCCGGCCATACGATCGTGAGCGGATATACGCCCAGCAGAAATATGAGGCCCACCACGATGAGCGCAACGCGCAAGAATTTCAGGCGATCTGCGGTATTCATAACACATCCCCATTTTTTTTCGTTGGCAGGTCCAAGTCGGCTGGAATCGTTCATGACCGTCGCGGCAGCGATTATATGGGCCCGGATTCAAGAAACCCACGAACGATTGGATTGATGAGATCCGGACGAGTAAGCGGCGCCATATGGCCGCCCTCGGCGATTGAACGAAAGGACCAGTGCGGGCAGGCCTCTGCGAAGATATCAACGATCTCCCGAATTGGAGTTCGGGTTGCGCCATCGCTCACGACCAGCGTTCTCGCAGTCACGGCGTTGCATTCTCTAACCGTGGTCTCCTCGTCCATCACGGCATCCCACTCATGCAGGTTGGGCGGGAGAGATTCGCAAAACGCGACCCGCCGCTTTTCCGGCATCGCGTCCCAGGAACCGTCACCCAGCCAATAGTCGGCAAACCGCTCGGCGACACGCGGCCAATCGCCGAGCGAGCCGAAGCATTTCACGTGGTCGCGCAATGCTCGCGATTCCAAGAATGCCTCGGTCCGGCCTCCTTGCTTGAGTAAATAAAACGGGTTCGGTTCCAAGAGTATTAGAGTCCCGACCTGTGGTCCAAGCAGCATCGCGGCTTTCAGTGCCACCGAAGCGCCAAAGGAGTGCCCCACGATGTGTACTCGTCCGCGCAATTCCTCCCACAGGGCCACGACGAGTTGGGCCTGTGCGTAGAGCGATTGCGGTGAGGTTCCCGGCCAGGGCGTCGTTTCTCCATAGCCAAAAAGATTGACTGCCAAGACGCGGTAGCGATCCCGCAGGGTTTCAGTGAGCGCCCGCCATTGTCGGTTGGCGCTGACGGAACTGTGAAGGGCTATGACCGGCTGACCCTGCCCCTCGTCGGTATAGTCGATCCTTACAGTACCCCTCGAAAGAACCGGCATTGCTGTCATTACCTGGACGGTGCCACGGACGCTTCCGCGTTCGGCCCGGGCACGCCTTGCAGACAACCCGCTGCGTCTGTGCCGCCCGCGGTCATATCGAAGGTTGTTTCGACGCGCGGGGGATGAAGCAGCGTCTGTTGCACGACACAACTACGCTCCGAAGCGATCCGGAGTTTTTCCAGCAGCCGAGGATCCGTGCCCTCCCTCGCCTTGAGCCGCACCGCACACCGGATCGCCCGAAAACCCACGGGCACATCCGCATTCATCGCCAACGTTCCCCGGACATCGACGTCCCCGGTGACGTCCACCTCGAGGGACTCGAGCGTGATGCCGAGGATGTTCGCCACCATGCGCACGGCCGAGTCCTGACACGCGGCAAGGGCCGCGCAAAGTATATCGCCTGGCGTGGGCGCATCGTGCAGGCCGCCGATGGCCCGGTGAACGCCCACCGGAACCGCAATACCACATTGCGGCATCGGCATCACGATGGAGTGAAAGGGATCGTCGGGATCGCTTCCGAGGGCGCGGGCACGATCGATTACGAGCGCTGCGTTGGGCTCGGCATGGTATCGCTGGCGTAGCGGCATCTGGATCTCGAAAACACGGGGTTGGCTCATTGTTCCTCCTGTGGCAACGGTCGCTCGGTGCGGCTCCGGGATTTCCAAGTCCACCGCGCGTTGGGATCGACCTGCAGGCAGGCTAACCGGATCTGCGCGGCGCAGCCGCACTGGGTTATGATTCCCTTGCCGAAAGGCTTGATCGATCTACCTGATGGGCATCTCGCGGGCGGCATCAGGCGTCACGAAGGAGATCGGGCGTCGTTCCAAATGGATGCACTGTCGGAAATTTTGAGGGGAATTCGGCTTACCGGCTCCGCCTTCATCGACGCGGAACTGTCGGCCCCTTGGTCCGTCCAGACTCCGACGGTCGCCGACCTGGCCAAACGTCTCGCGCCCCGCGCAGGGCGGGTCATTCCTTACCATCTCATCGTGGAGGGGGTTTGTACGATCCGGGTGGGAGCGGAGCCGCCGCTCGTCGTTGAGGGGCCAGAGGTCGTGTGCTTCCCGCACGGCGATGTGCACCAGCTCGCCAGCGACGCGGAGCTCGAGCCCGAACCCATCACGACGCGAGGGCTGGTCGCACTGACGCGCGCCGACGAGATTTCCCGGGTGAGTTATGGTGGTGGCGGAAGCAAGACGAAACTCGTCTGCGGCTTCTTCACCTGCGAGCGCCCATTATCCGATCGCCTGATCGCGCAGTTGCCGCGCGCGCTAAAGTATCGTGTGGGAGTCGACAGCGCCGCCTTGGTGCTTTCCGGGGTGGTGAGGGATTCGCACTCCCGGCGCGAGCGAGGCCCCAAGCCTGGTCTGCAAGCAGTGCTTTGCAAACTGTCCGAATTGCTGTTCGTCGAGGCGGTGCGTGCGCACGTGGATGCGCTTCAAGATCCGTCGAGCGGATGGTTGACCGGTCTCAAGGACCGGCATGTCAGCGCCGCTCTGGCGCTGATACATGGCGAACCGGCCCGGTCATGGACGCTCGACCTGCTCGCCGCGGGCAGCGGCACGTCGCGGTCTACGCTCGCCGAGCGCTTTACCCGCATCATGGGCCATGCACCGATGCAATATCTTTGGCAGTGGCGGCTTCACCTCGCAGCGGACACTCTTGCATCGTCCGATCGCGGCATGAAGAAAATCGCAAGCGACGCCGGCTTTGGGTCTATCGCCGCATTCGGTCGCGCATTCAAGCGCGAGTTTGGCGTCTCACCCGCTCGCTGGAGACGATCCGGCACAAAGTCCAATAGACGGGTCGAGAAAAAGCTTTGAATGACAAGCTCTTAGAACACACCCCGATGATGCAGCAGTACCTGCGCATCAAGGCGCAGCACCCGGACGTGCTGCTGTTCTACCGCATGGGCGACTTCTACGAGATGTTCTACGAGGACGCGCGCCGCGCCGCGCAATTGCTCGACATCGCGCTCACCCAGCGCGGCACGTCCGCCGGCGCTCCGATTCCCATGGCCGGCGTGCCCGTCGTCACGCTCGACTCCTACCTGGCGAAATTGGTGCGCAAGGGTCAATCCGTCGCCATCTGCGAGCAGCGGGGCGAATCCGGGAAAACCAAGGGACCGATGGAACGCGAGGTGGTGCGCATCGTCACGCCCGGCACCATTACGGACGAGGCCCTCCTCGATGAGCGGCGCGACAACGTGCTCGCGAGCGTGTGCGCGGCTCAGGGGCGCTTCGGTCTCGCCTGGCTCGATCTGTCCGGCGGCCGGTTCAGCGTGATGGAGCTCGGCACCGCGGCCGCCCTCGATGCGGAGCTCGAGCGCCTGCGGCCGGCGGAAATTCTGGCGCCCGAAGGCGGCCAAGCCGCCTTGGGCGCCGCCGGGAGCGCCGATGAAGAGGCCCGGGTGAATCGGCCCTGGCGCTGGCGTGCGCCCTGGCAATTCGACACTGAATCGGCCTCCCGCGCGCTCGCCGAGCAGTTCCGCACCCACGACCTGCGGGGCTTCGGGTGCGCCGACAAGCCGGCGGCGATTGCGGCGGCGGGTGCGCTGCTCGCCTATGTGCGCGAGACCCAGAAGGCCGCGCTGCCCCATCTGCTGTCCATCACCACCGAGGAACGCGACGCGGCGCTCATCATGGATCCCGCCACGCGCCGCAATCTGGAGCTCGACGAGAGCCTCGCCGGGAGGCCGGAACTCACGCTGGCGGGCGTGTTCGATCGCACGGCCACCGCCATGGGAGGCCGCCTGCTGCGTCGCTGGCTGCATCGTCCCCTGCGCAACCACGGGACGCTGCGCCTGCGTTATCACGCCGTCGCAACGCTCATCGAGGCGGCCCGCCACGAAGGGCTGGCGCAGGCGCTGCGCTCGATCGGCGACCTGGAGCGGATACTCGCCCGGGTGGCGCTGCGGTCGGCGAGGCCGCGGGATTTGGCGCAGCTGCGCACCGCCCTGGGCGCCCTGCCGGCCCTGCACCGATCGCTCGCCGAGGCGCTGGACCCGCAAGCATCCCCCCTCCTTCGCGAGCTGGCCGGCGAGTTGGCGGACCACGGCGCCGAGCACGCGCTGCTGGCGCGCGCCGTCGTCGAATCGCCGCCGCATTACCTGCGCGACGGCGGCGTCATCGCGCAAGGCTACGACGCCGAACTCGACGAGCTGCGCGTGCTCGGCGGCAGCACCGAGCAGTTCCTGCTCGATCTGGAGCGCCGCGAGCGCGAGCGCACCGGCCTGTCGACCCTGAAGCTGGGATTCAACCGGATTCAGGGCTTTTTCATCGAGGTGAACCGCAGCCAGGCCGATCGGGTGCCCGCGGAATACCTGCGCCGCCAGACCGTCAAATCCGCCGAGCGCTTCATCACTCCCGAATTGAAATCCTTCGAGGACAAGGTGCTGGGCGCGCGCGACGGCGCTCTCGCGCGCGAGAAGGCGCTGTACGAGTCGCTGCTGGACGAGCTCACGGCGCGCCTGCCGGCATTGCAGCGGAGCACGGCCGCCATCGCCCAGCTCGACGTGCTGGCATGCTTCGCCGAGCGCGCCGCGACGCTCGACTGCACGATGCCGGAGCTCGTGAGCTATCCCATGCTGCAGATCGCGCAGGGACGGCATCCGGTGGTGGAGCAGGCCAGCCGCCAGCCCTTCATCCCGAACGACATCGCCTTCGACGACGCCCGCCGCATGCTCATCATCACGGGACCCAACATGGGCGGGAAGAGCACCTACATGCGCCAGACCGCACTCATCGCGGTCCTCGCGCATGTCGGCTGCTTCGTGCCCGCCAAGCGCGTGGTGCTCGGGCCGCTCGATCGGATCTTCACGCGGATCGGTGCGTCCGACGATCTCGCCGGCGGGCGCTCGACGTTCATGCTGGAAATGACCGAGACCGCGAACATCCTCAACAATGCGACCGCGGGCAGCCTGGTGCTCATGGACGAGGTCGGCCGCGGCACCAGCACCTTCGATGGCCTGTCGCTGGCGTGGGCCTGCGCCGCCTACATCGCCGCCAGAATCCGCGCCTTCACGCTGTTCGCCACTCATTACTTCGAGCTCACCAGCCTCGCCGCCGAGGCGCCCGGCGTGGCCAACGTGCACGTCGAGGCCGTCGAGCATGGCGACAAGCTCGTGTTTCTGCACAGCGTCAAGGAGGGTCCGGCGAATCAGAGCTACGGATTGCAAGTCGCGGCCCTCGCCGGCATCCCGAAATCCGTGATCGGGCGCGCGCGCCGATATCTCGCCGAACTGGAACGCGAGCGCGACGCGCTGCGCACCGCGACCTCGCCTCAGGGCGAACTCGCGCTCGCCGCCGCGCCACCGGACCCTCCGCCGGCCGAGTCGGCGGCGTTGGAAGCGTTGCGCAAGATCGATCCCAACGCGGTCAGCCCGCGCGAAGCGCTCGAGCTGCTGTTCCGGTTGAAGCAGCTGGACTCGGGCGATCGGCCCGGCTAGGGCCTAGCGAAACGGCCTGTCTAGGGCCTCGCGAAACGGCCAGTCTGGAGAAATGCCGCAACCTGGCGCGCGACCTCCGCGGAGAACAACAGGCCCGAGTGGCTGGTCCGGAGCCGCAATTGGTCGGCCGCCCCCGGCAGCTGCGTCTCATCGACCAGGACGGTCCCGTCGTTGGCCCCGTTCATGGGGCCCAACAGCCTGCCCAGTCCGAGGCCGAGATCGCCGGCGATGACTCCGAGATCGCGGACGCCCGACCAGCGCCGCTCCACCGGCGGCCCCGCCAGCACGTCGCCGGCCGTAGGCCCCAGCATCGCGCGGCCGAAGGGCAGCTGCGCGAGACGCCGCGCCGAGCGGCTGCCGCGCACCGGCGAGCCGGTGAGCACGATGCGGCCCGGCGGCAGCGCGGGCATCGGGTTCGCCGGTCGCGCGTGCGGCCTGGGGGCGCGCCAGGGATCGAACAGCGCGGCCAGCAGCAGTCCGCCCATGCTGTGCGCGATCAGGTGCAGCGTGTCCGCTTCGATGCTCCCGAGATAGGCCTCGAGCGAGGCCACGTTGTCGGCGGTGGTCGCGCCGACGGAGGAGTACTTGAAGGTGCGGCACTCGGCGCCCAGCGCCCGCGACAGCCGCCGCAGCAGCAGGAACGACTCGCCTCCGCCCAGCCACAGCCCGTGCACGTAGACGATGACGGTTCGCATGGCGCCAAGCGCTGCCGGTCAGCGGCGCAACTGCCGGATCACGGCGCGATTACTCTCCGACGACGCCAGATCGACGGCGCCGTCGGCCGATTCCCAGCGGTACTGCGAATGCTCCGAGGGGCTCAAGGTGACCGGCACCCGCGACACCAGCTTCAGCGCGAAGGCGTGCTCGAGATTGCGCGTCACGCCCGGCGCGTATTTCTTGCCGAAGGACGGCAGGATGTCGTAGACCTGCGTCCACTGCAGATTTCGCAGCAAGCCCTGGGTGATGCCGGTTTCCTCGACGACCTCGCGCCGCGCCGCCTCGTCCGGCATCTCCCCCCATTCGAGGCTGCCGGTCACCGACTGCCAAAAACCCGGCGGCCGACAGCGCTCGAGCAGCAGGAATTCCCCGCCCGCCGTGTGAATCACGATCAGGACGGATTCCGGACGCCGAAACGGAGGATCCCCGCTCTGCAAGGGTCACTCGACTTTGAGCGGCGCACGGACCCGGATGTGAAGCTCCTTGAGCTGCGCCTCGCTCACTTCGGTCGGCGCATCCATCAGCGGATCCGCCGCCGTCTGGGTCTTGGGGAAGGCGATCACGTCGCGGATGCTGTCGGCGCCCGCCATCAGCATGGCCAGGCGATCCAGGCCGAAGGCGATGCCGCCGTGCGGCGGTGCGCCGTACTTCAGCGCATCGAGCAGGAAGCCGAACTTCGCTCGTGCCTCCTCCGCGGAGATGCCCAGCAGATCGAACACCACGGACTGCAGCTCCTGGTTGTGAATTCGCACCGAGCCGCCGCCGATTTCCGAACCGTTGAGCACCATGTCGTAGGCCTTCGCCAGCGCCTCGCCGGGGCTCGCCGCCAGCGCCGCATAGTCGAGGTTCGCCGGGCTGGTGAACGGATGATGCATCGCGGCCCAGCGCTTCTGGTCGGGATCGTATTCGAACATCGGGAAGTCCACGACCCACAGCGGACGCCACCCCTGCTCGACGAGCTTCAGGTCATGTCCGACCTTCAGGCGCAGCGCTCCCAGCGCATCGCTCACGACCTTGGACGTGTCGGCGCCGAAGAAGATCAGGTCGCCGTCGCGCGCTCCGGTGCGCTCGAGTATTCCCGCGATCGCCGCGTCGCTCAGGAACTTGAGGATCGGCGACTGCAATCCGTCGCGCCCCTTGGCGGTCTCGTTCACCTTGACGTAGGCCAGCCCCTTGGCGCCGTAGCGGGCCACGTAGGCCGTGTAGTCGTCGATCTCCTTGCGCGACAGTCGGCCGCCCTGCGGCACGCACAAAGCCGTGACGCGGCCGCGGGGATCCGCTGCCGGGCCGGCAAACACCTTGAAATCGCATCCCTTCACGAGATCCGCCACGTCGCGAAGTTCGAGCGGGACGCGCAAATCCGGCTTGTCCGACCCGTAGCGGCGCATCGCCTCGGCATAGGTCATGCGCGGCAGCGGGTCCGGCAGGTCGACGTGGAGCACCTGCTTGAACAGGTGCCGCACCAGGCCCTCCATCAGGGTCTGGATGTCCCGCTGGTCGAGAAACGACGTCTCGATGTCGAGCTGGGTGAATTCCGGCTGTCGGTCGGCGCGCAGATCCTCGTCGCGGAAACAGCGCACGATCTGATAGTAGCGGTCGAATCCCGAGATCATCAGCAACTGCTTGTAGATCTGCGGGGACTGAGGCAGGGCGAAGAACTTGCCCGGATGGGTGCGGCTCGGCACCAGGTAGTCGCGGGCGCCCTCCGGCGTTGCCTTCGAGAGCATGGGCGTCTCGATGTCGATGAAGCCCGCCTCGTCCAGGTAGTTTCGCATCGCACGCGTGATGCGGTGGCGCAGAACGAGGCGCTCGCGCATCTGCTCGCGCCGCAGGTCGAGGTAGCGAAAACGCAGGCGTACTTCCTCGCTCACCGTCTCATCCAGCTGGAACGGCAGCGGCTCCGAGCGGTTCAGGATCTCGAGCCCGTGGCAGAGCAGTTCCACCTGGCCGGATTTCAGGTTCACGTTGGCCGTCCCCGCCGGCCGTGCGCGCACCAGGCCCGTGACCTTCAGCACATATTCGTTGCGGACTCTCTCCGCCATCGCGAAGACGTCCGCGCGATCCGGGTCGAATACGACCTGCAGCAGCCCGTGCCGGTCGCGCAGGTCGACGAAGATGACGCCGCCATGATCGCGCCGCCGCTGGGCCCAGCCGGCCACGGTGATCACCTGTCCGATCGCGGATTCGCCGACGTCCCCGCAATAATGGGTGCGCATCGTCATGCCCGCCGCTTAGGTGTGGCCGCGGCCTTCTTCGGCGTCTTCTTCGCCGCCGGTCTCGCCGGCGCGGGGCGCGGCCGTGCCTTCCCCGATCGCCGGGATGATGCGCCGGCCGGCGCCGCGGCGGCCGGCTGGCCGGCTGGCTTGTCCGCCGGTTTCTCGGCCGCCTTCGCCGAGTCCCCGGCAGGCGCGCCGGCCTCCCCGGCTTTAGGTTCCGCCGCGGGCTTGGACTCATCCTTCGCGGCGGCCTCCGGGCGGTCCGCCAGGTTCTTCTTCTTGTCCTGCTCGCCCTTGAAGTCGGTTTCGTACCAGCCCGCGCCCTTCAGCCGAAACACCGGCGCGGACATCAACCGCGTCAGCTGGGACTTGCCGCAACTCGGGCATTTCTTCAACGGCGGGTCGCTGACCTTCTGCATGGCCTCCAACGCGTGGCCGCAGCTCTTGCACTGATACTCGTAGAAAGGCATGAACTTCCTCTAGCGGACACCCGGCCTCAGTATAGCGAAGCCGCGGCCAGGGTGCCGCGGCCCGTGGCTCAGCTCAATGCAGACGCGCCTTCTCGAACACCAGGGCGTCCCGCTTGAGCTTCGCGACCACCCGGTCGCCCGCCACGAAATCCCCGCGCAGGATCTGCTGCGCCAACGGGTTCTCGATCTGCGACTGAATGGCGCGCTTCAACGGGCGCGCGCCGTAAACCGTGTCGAATCCCGCCTCGCCGATTTTGTCGCGCGCGTCGTCGTCCAGGGTGAGCTGGATGTCCCGTTCCGCGAGCCGATGCCGCAGACGCCCGAGCTGGATGTCCACGATGGTGCGGATCTGCTCGCGGCCCAGCGAGTGGAACACGACGATATCGTCGATACGGTTGATGAACTCCGGGCGAAAATGCTGGGTCACGACCTGCATGACCGCCGCCTTCATGCCCTCGTAGTTGGCGGCGCCGCCCATTTCCTGGATCACCTGGCTGCCGAGATTCGAGGTCATGATGACCACGGAATTTCGAAAATCCACGGTCCGGCCCTGGCCGTCCGTGAGCCGGCCGTCGTCCAACACCTGCAGCAGCACGTTGAACACGTCCGGATGAGCCTTCTCGATCTCGTCGAGCAGGATCACGCAGTAGGGCCGGCGGCGCACGGCCTCGGTCAGGTAGCCGCCCTCTTCGTAGCCCACGTATCCGGGCGGCGCGCCGATCAGGCGGGCGACCGAATGCTTCTCCATGAACTCCGACATGTCGATTCGGATCAGGGCCTCCTCGGTGTCGAACATGAACTCCGCCAGCGCCTTGCACAGCTCGGTCTTGCCGACGCCGGTGGGCCCGAGGAACATGAAGGAGCCGCTGGGGCGGTTCGGATCCGCCAAACCCGCGCGGCTTCGGCGGATGGCATCGGCCACCGCCTTGACGGCCTCGGCCTGGCCCACCACGCGCTTGCCGAGCACCTCCTCCATCCGCAGCAATTTGTCGCGTTCGCCTTCGAGCATGCGGGCCACGGGTATGCCGGTCCATTTGGAAACGATCTCCGCGATCTCGACCTCCGTGACGGAGTTGCGCAGCAGTTGATTCGGCTTGCCCTCGACCTCCAGCGCCTTGCTGAGCCGCGACTCCAGGGCCGGAATCCGTCCGTACTGCAGCTCCGACATGCGCGCGAGGTCCTGGGCGCGCCGCGCCGTGTCGAGGTCCTGCCGGGCCCGCTCGAGCTCCTCCTTGATGTGCGCGGCTCCCTGCACCGTGGCCTTCTCGGCCTTCCAGACCTCCTCGAGGTCCGAATACTCCTTTTCCAGGCCCTTGAGCGTGTCCTCCAGCGTACTCAGGCGCTTGCGGGACGCCTCGTCGGATTCCTTCTTCAGGGCCTCGCGCTCGATCTTGAGCTGGATGATGCGGCGATCGAGCTTGTCCAGCGCCTCCGGCTTGGAGTCGATCTCCATGCGGATCAGCGAGCCCGCCTCGTCGATCAGATCGATCGCCTTGTCGGGCAGCTGGCGGTCGGAGATGTAGCGGTGCGACAGCGTCGCGGCCGCCACGATCGCCGGGTCCGTGATCTCCACGCCATGGTGAACTTCGTAGCGCTCCTTGAGGCCGCGCAGGATCGCGATGGTGTCCTCCACCGACGGCTCCTCCACGAGGACCTTCTGGAAGCGCCGCTCCAGCGCCGCGTCCTTCTCGATGTACTTGCGATATTCGTCCAGCGTGGTCGCGCCCACGCAATGCAGCTCGCCGCGCGCGAGGGCCGGCTTCAGCATGTTGCCCGCGTCCATGGCGCCCTCGGCCTTGCCGGCGCCCACCATGGTGTGCAGTTCGTCGATGAACAGGATGATCTGCCCTTCCTGCTTCGCCAGGTCGTTGAGGACCGCCTTGAGGCGCTCCTCGAATTCGCCGCGAAACTTCGCGCCGGCGATCAGCGCTCCCATGTCGAGCGCGAGAATGCGCTTGTTGCGCAGGCCCTCGGGCACCTCGCCGTTGACGATGCGCTGCGCGAGGCCTTCGACGATGGCGGTCTTGCCGACGCCGGGCTCGCCGATGAGCACCGGATTGTTCTTCGTGCGCCGCTGCAGAACCTGCACCGTGCGCCGGATCTCGTCGTCGCGTCCGATCACGGGGTCGAGCTTGCCCTGCGCCGCCCGCTCGGTCAGATCGATGCTGTACTTCTCCAGGGCCTGGCGATTCTCCTCGGCGCCGGCATCCTCGACCTTGGAGCCGCCGCGCACCTCGTCGATCGCCTTCTCGAGCGCCGCGCGCTCCGCGCCGCAGGACTTCAGCACCTGCCCGAGGTGGCCGCGGTCGTCGCAGGCCGCCAGCACGAACAGTTCGCTGGAAATGAACTGATCGCCGCGCTTCTGGGCCAGCTTGTCGGTGAGGTTCAGCAGCTTGTTCAGATCGTTGGACAGCAGCACTTCACCGCCCGATCCCTCGACCTTGGCGGCTCGCTCCAGCGCGCCCGACAATTCGGAGCGCAGCTTGGCCACGTTGCAACCGGCCTTCTCGAGCAATGGCCGGGCCGTGCCGCCCTGCTGGTCGAGCAAAGCCGCCATCAAGTGCACCGGCTCGATGTACTGGTTGTCGCGGCCCACCGCCAGCGATTGAGCATCGGCCAGAGCCGATTGGAATTTGGTCGTCAGCTTGTCCATACGCATGGCAAAAACCCTTGATGAATCGTCGAGGTATCCGCTAGGTGGGGATGCGACCGGGCCAATTCAACGGCCGGGCGGCGGTTCCAGCCAAATGAGCGTTGCCTGGCGCCCGGTGCGGCCGTCCCGCCGATGCGAGAAATACCGGTCGGCCCGCTCGTAAGTACACTCGCCGTGGCCAAATACTCGGCGCAGCCCCAAGCGCCGCAGCCGGCTGCGCGCCAGGCCGTGCAAATCCGCCAGGAAACGCCCCCGCCCGTTCGGGCGGATGGCTTCTTCGGCCGCTCCGTCGGCGGCGAGCAAGGCCTCGCGCACCTCCGCTCCGATCTCGAAGTGCTGGGGGCCGATGCAGGGGCCGAGCCACGCCATCAGCTCATCCGGAGCCCTGCCCAGGGCGCTCACAGTCGCCTCGATGACGCCCGCCGCGAGACCCCGCCAGCCGGCATGCGCGGCTGCCACCCGGTCGCCGGCTTCGCCGGCCAGCAGCACCGGAAGGCAATCGGCCGTGAGAATGACGCACACGCGGCCCGGTTGCCGGGTTACGGCGGCGTCGGCGGGACCGTCCACCTCCCGGTCGAGGTCCTTGACGCATGTTCCGTGGACCTGGTCCAGCCAGCGAGGCTCCACCGGCAGACCCGCCGCGGCCCGCAGCGCCCGGCGATTGTCCGCAACCGCCGCGGGCGAATCCCCCACGTGGGTCCCCAAGTTCAGGGAGGCGCAGGGCGCCTCGCTCACGCCGCCCCGGCGCAGCGTCGACAGCGAACGCACGCGGGCGCTCGCCGGCCAGTCCGGAGTCAACCACTCGATCACGAGGACCGCGGAGGCACCGGCGCATCCTCCCGCAGGGCCTCGAGCAATTCGGCATAGTCCTGCGGCAGCGCGCTCTCGAAGCTCACGCGCTTGCCCGTTCGCGGATGGTCGAAGGCCAGCCTTGCGGCGTGCAGCGCCTGGCGCTTGAACGTGCGCAGGGCGGCGGTCAGCCGCACCGTCGCCCCTTTGGGAAGCCCGAGGCGTCCGCCGTACACCGGGTCCCCCACGATGGGATGGCGCAGATGCGCCAAGTGCAGGCGAATCTGATGGGTTCGGCCGGTCTCGAGCTTGACCCTCAAGTAGGTGTGTCCGCGAAAGCGCTCGATCAGCCGGTAGTGGGTGATCGCCCGCCGCCCGTCCTGGCGCACCGCCATACGGAGCCGGTCGGTGCGATGCCGGCCGATCGGCTCATCCACGGTCCCGCCTCCGGTCATGACCCCGGCACACACGGCGAGGTACTCGCGCTCGACGCTGCGCGCCATGAGCTGACGCGTAAGCGAAGTCTGCGCCTCCAGGGTTCGAGCCACGACGAGCAGACCGCTGGTGTCCTTGTCGAGCCGATGGATGATCCCGGCGCGCGGCAGCTCCCTCGAGCGCGGATCCAAACCGAGCAACGCATTTTGCAGCGTGTGGGCCGGGTTCCCGGCCCCCGGATGCACCACCAGGCCGGCGGGCTTGTCCACCACGAGCACGTCGCGATCCTCATGGACCAGGGTGAGCGAAATGTTCTCGGGCAGCACCTCCCGCTGCGGAATTTCCGGGCTCATGCGCACGAGGACCCGCGATCCCGCCTCTACGACATCCCGTGGCCGGCACGCTCGCCGGCCTACCTGAACCTGGCCCGCATCGATCCAGGCCTTGATGCGCGTGCGCGAGTGTTCCGGCATCAGGCGCGCGAGCGCGGCATCAAGGCGCTTGCCGGCCAATTCCTCCGGAATGAGTAGATCGACGCTTTGGAACTCTGCGCTCATGGGGTACTCAATGCTACGTCGGGGGCATCGGGTATACTTCGCCGCGACGATCAGACCCCCATTGTAAGGAATTGCCTGTGACCCTGCGTGATCTTGTCCTTCCTGGCCGCGTTTTGCTGCTGACCCTGGGTATCGCCATGCTGGGGACGGGCTGCCGCAATCATCGGGCGGACGATGCGAAATCGGGGCCCGAAGTGATTTACGCGCGCGCCCAGAAGGCGATCAAGAACTCGAACTACAACGAGGCGGTCAAACAACTCGAGACCCTGCAATCGCGCTTCCCCTTCAGCGAACCGGCGCGGCAGGCACAGCTGGACCTCATCTACGCCTATTACAAGAGCCGCCAAACCGATCCGGCGATCGACGCCGCCGACACATTCATCCGCGAGAACCCGACCAACTTGCGGGTGGATTACGCCTATTACATGAAGGGGCTGGTGTATTTCGAGCGCCAGGCGAACGCCCTGGAGCGCTTCTTCAACGTCGATCTGTCCAAGCGGCCGCCCATCAACGCGCGCAAGTCCTTCGAAGCGTTCGACGAGCTCATCAAGAAATACCCCCACAGCGCCTATGTCGGAGACGCCCGTCAGCGCATGGTTTTCCTGCGCAACCGCCTGGCCGACTTCGAACTGCACGTCGCGCTCTACTACATGCGCCGGGGCGCCTACGTGGGCGCCCTCAACCGCGCCAAATACTGCGTGGAGAACTACGACGGCGCGCCGGCCGTCCAGGGTTCGTTGAAGGTCATGGTCGACGCCTATCGGGCGCTCCACATGGACGACCTCGCGGCCGACGCCGCGCGGGTCTACGACACCAACTATCCCGCCAGCGCCCGCGACGTCGATGCCCGCAAGTCCTGGTGGAAGCGGATTCTGTAAGCGCCCCGAGCCGCGGTCTGGGCCGCGCCGATCAGTGGGACTTGTACCCGCTGGTGATGGGATAGCGCCAATCGCGGCCGAAGGCGCGGCCGCTGACGCGCACGCCCGGGGGCGCCTGGCGCCGCTTGTACTCGTTGCGCTTGACCAGATCCAGTATGCGGCCGACCGTCGCCCGATCGAAACCGCGCGCCGCGATCTGGTCCACGGACAAGTCCTCCTCGATGAAGGCCTCCAGAATGGGGTCGAGCACCTCGTAGGGAGGCAGGCTGTCCGTATCCTTCTGGTCGTGGCGCAGCTCCGCCGACGGCGGCCGGTCGATCACCCGCCGCGGAATGACGGGCGAGCGCGAGTTGCGCCAGGCCGCGAGGCGGTACACCAGCAGCTTGCTGCAATCCTTGATGGGCGCGAAGCCGCCGGCCATGTCGCCGTACAGCGTGGCGTAGCCCACCGCCATTTCGCTCTTGTTCCCGGTGGTGAGCAGCATTCGTCCGGTCTTGTTGGAGATCCCCATCAGCAGCACGCCGCGGCAGCGCGATTGGATGTTCTCCTCGGCCGTGTCGGGAGGCAGCCCGGCGAACTCGTCCTTCAAGGCGGCGAGGGTCGCTTCGAACATGCCCTCGATGGAGATTTCGCTGTGTTTGACGTTGAGCTGCCTTGCCTGCAGCGCCGCGTCGTCCCGGCTCATCTGCGAGGTGTAGCGCGAGGGCATGGCCACCGAATGAACCCTTTCCGGACCGAGCGAATCGACCGCGATGCATAGCGTCAGCGCCGAATCGATGCCGCCCGAGAGACCGAGCACGGCCCCGGGAAACCGGTGCTTGTCGACGTAGTCCCGGGTGCCCTGCACGAGCGCACCGTACACGCTCTCCTCCTGGCCCTGGAGCGGTTCGACGGAACCGGGCGACGGCGTCACGACACCCCCTTCGCCGATCGCCAGATCTACGGTATACATGCCCTCGGTGAATGCCGGGGCACGGAAGGTGACTTCGCCCCGCGCGTCCATGACGAAGGAATTCCCGTCGAACACGAGTTCGTCCTGGCCGCCGATCAGGTTGAGGAAAACCATCGGAATGCCGTTTTCGGCAACGCGCGCCCGCCCCACCTCGAGTTCCCGCTGCCGCTGCTTGTCCACCTCGTAGGGCGAGGCGTTGATCACGAGCAGGAGCTGCGCGCCGGCCGCGCGCGCCTGGGCGGCGGGCGCGGGGTCCCACACGTCCTCGCATACCAGCACGCCCGCCCTCAAACCGCCCAGATCGATCACCGTGGGATCCGTCCCCGGGGTGAAATAGCGCTTCTCGTCGAACACCCGGTAATTCGGCAGGCACGCCTTGCGGTGGTTGGCGAGCACCTCGCCGTCCCGGATCACGATCGCCGAGTTGAATATCCGCGACCCGGCGTATTCCGGATAGCCGGCGATCAGGGTGATGCCGCGGACCTCGCGCCGCAGCCTCTCGAGGGACCGCGCGACCTGTGCGCGCATCCCCGAGTGAAACAGCAGATCCTCCGGCGGATATCCCGACACCGCGAGTTCGGGCAGCAGCACCAACTCCGCGCGGCACTGGTCGCGTGCGGCGGCGGCCGCGGCGACGATCCGCGACGTGTTGCCGTCCACGTCGCCGACCACCAGGTTGAGCTGCGCCATGGCGCAGCGCATGTGCCGTGGAACGGTCATGCGTTACCCTGTAGATTCATGATTTTTCCCGGAGTGCCGATCTGGTCGACGACGACCGCAGGCTATTCTGAATTAAGCTCAACGTGAGCGCAAAGCCGCAATGGAAGCAAGACCCTTGAATCGGCCCATCGATCGCACCGGCGACACCAAGCTCGCGCTCGATTGGCGCGTGCTCGGGATCCTGAACCTGTACCGCGTGCTGGTGCCCCTGGTTCTGGTGAGCGTGTACTCCCTGGGCGGCGGCCGGGGCCTCAGCATCGACTCCCCGCGCCTGTTCTTCGCCGCGGCCGCCTTTTATCTGGTCTTCGGCCTCTTCAGCGTCATTCTGGTGCGCCGGCGCGTGGGCAGCGCCTACCTGCAGACCATCCTCCAGGCGACGCTCGACATCAGCGTGCTGATGCTGCTGCTGCACGCGAGCGGCGGCGTCTCGAGCGGCCTCGGCCTGCTCCTGTTGGTTCCGGTCGGGAGCCTCGCCTTCCTGCTGCCGCCCAAGAGCGCCCTGTTCCTGGCGGCGGTCACGGTCATCGCCGTTCTCGGGCACACCATCTGGCAGCAATTGACCAGCCATGTCGACATCAACGCCTTCGCGACGGCGGGGCTGCTGGGCATCGTGCTGTTCACGAGCTCGGCGGCCGCGAGCTTCGTGGCCGCCAGCATGCGGCAGAGCGAGGCCCTGGTCCGGCAGAAGGACGTGGATCTCGCCAATCTCGCCGAATTGTCCCAGTACATCGTGCAGCACTTGCGCGAGAGCCTGCTGGTCGTCGACGCCGCCGACCGGATCCGCCTGATCAACGAGTCCGCCGCCGAGATCCTGGGCGACCAGCATGCCGTGCCGGGCGCCCTGGTGGGCGAAGTATCGCCGCGCCTGCTCTACTCCCTGAGCAACCTGGCGGCACAGCGAGCGCTCCGAGGGCGACCCGTCGAGCTTCGTGGCGGCCGACGGCGCACGCATGATCCAGCCTCATTTTGCGCCCCTCGGGGGCTCCGCACCGGGGCCCACGTTGATCTTTCTCGAGGACACCAGCCTCATGTCCGAGCGCGTGCAGCAGAGCAAGCTGGCGGCGCTCGGCCGACTGTCCGCCAGCATCGCGCATGAGATCCGCAATCCCGTCGGCGCGATGAGCCATGCCGGGCAGCTGCTCGCCGAGAGCCCGGTCATGGGGCCGGATGAGCGGCGGCTGACCGACATCATTCGCAGCAATTCCGAGCGCGTCAGCGCCATCATCAACAACGTGCTGCAGCTCTCGCGCCGCGAAGCCACCAAGCCCACGCGGCTGATGCTCGGCGACTGGCTGGAGGATTTTCTGGACGAATTCTGCGAGACCATGCAGGTGCCGCTGACGCGGATCGCCGTGCACGAAGATGCGGCCGATCTCGAGGTTCGAATCGACCCGACCCATCTGCGCCAGGCGGTGTGGAATCTGTGCGAGAACGCCATCAAGTACGGGGAGCCGCGCGACGGAATCAGCCTCGAGATCCGGGTGAGCCGGCTGAACCCCAGCAACCGGCCCTGCCTGGAGGTCTCGGACCGCGGCCCCGGCATCGAGGTGAAGGCCGTCGACCGCATTTTCGAGCCGTTCTTCACGGGCCGGAAGGGCGGCACTGGACTCGGCCTGTTCATCGCCCGCGAGCTGTGCCAGTTGAATCGCGCCCTCTTGCTGTACGAGCCCCGCAGCGGGGGCGGCAGCACGTTCAGGATCGTGTTCAGCGACCCGCAGCGCTGGGAGGAATAGCGCGGTGCGTCGCCTCCAAACGCTACAATAGCGCCATGCCCAAGCCTGCCGTATTGGTCGTCGACGATGAGCCGGATCTGTGCGAGCTGCTGTCCATCACTTTGCAGCGGATGAACCTGGATCCGCACACGGCGGGCACGGTGGCCGAGGCGCAGCGCATGCTCAAGACGAGCGCTACGACCTGTGCCTGACGGACATGCAGCTGCCCGACGGCGACGGGCTGGCGCTGGTCGAGTGGATGCAGATCTACTCGGCGGCCGTTCCCGTGGCGGTGATCACCGCGCATGGCAACATGGAGACCGCGGTGCGCGCGCTCAAGCTGGGCGCGTTCGACTTCGTCTCGAAGCCCCTGGACCTGGCCGGATTGCGCAAGCTGGTGGCCACCGCGATCAAGATGTCGGAGGATCACGAGGGCGACACCAGCGCTTTCGGGCCGCGGCTGCTCGGCAGCTCCGCCTCGATGCACACCTTGCGGGAAATGATCGGGCGCGTCGCGCGCAGCCAGGCGCCGGTCCATATCTTCGGGGAATCGGGCACCGGCAAGGAACTGGTCGCCAAGCTGATCCACGAATCCGGACCGCGGCGCGACGGGCCCTTCGTGCCGGTCAACTGCGGCGCGATCCCCACCGATCTGATGGAGAGCGAGCTGTTCGGCCACAAGCGCGGCAGCTTCACCGGCGCCGTCAGCGACAAGAAAGGGCTCATTCAGTCCGCCGAGGGCGGCACGCTGTTCCTGGACGAGATCGCCGACCTGCCCCTGCACATGCAGGTGAAGCTGCTGCGGGTGATCCAGGAGAAGGCGGTCCGCCCGGTCGGCGAGCAGCTCGAGGTTCCGGTCGACGTGCGGATCTTGTCGGCCACGCACAAGAATCTGTCGCAGCTCGTCGCGGAAGGCGCGTTTCGCGAGGATTTGTATCTATCGGATCAACGTGATCGAACTGCGGGTGCCCTCGCTGCGCGAACGGCCGGAGGACGTTCCCGAGCTCGCCGAGGCCGTGCTCCGGCGGCTCGGACGGCGCATGAAGATGACGCCGCCGGCGCTCGGCAAGGATGCCCTGCGCGCGCTCGAGACCTATGCCTTTCCGGGCAATGTCCGCGAGTTGGAGAACATCCTGGAGCGCGCCATCACCCTCAGCACCTGCGGCGAGGTCAGCGCGAACGACATCCAATTGCGCCCGACCCCCGGCGCTCCGGCGCCTGCGCCGGTCACGGCGGGCTCATCGGCGCTCGGCGACCATCTCGAGGACATCGAACGGGACGCCATCGTGAAGGCGCTCGAGCAGACGCGCTACAACAAGACGGCGGCCGCGAAGGTCCTCGGCATGAGCTTCCGGGCCCTGCGCTATCGCATCAAGAAGCTCGGAATCGAATAGCCCGCGGCTCATTAGCCTTCGAATGCGCCGCAGGTCACACCCGGCACTTTATGCGGGCGACATAATGTGCTATCAGAATTCAGGGTGAGCGTACAAGGCTCGGTACGATTCCGATGATCCACACGTCCAACTCCATGGCCGCTCCGCGCGGAGTGGGTTCATTTGGTGTCCACGATCGAGCCCTCGTCACGGCGGCAAGGGCCATGGCCATGATGCTCGTTCTGGTCGTGCTGTGGGCCATCACCCACGTGTACAAGGGTCTCACCGGCGACGCGGAGCTCTATGCCGTGCAGGCGCTTGCGAAGATTCGCCCCGGCCTTGCCGCCGACCTGTACCTGCAGAACGTTTCGCAGGATCGCTTCACGATTTTCTCGCCGCTCTACGCCTGGTTCATCGGCCTCCTGGGACTGCAGACCGCTGCGCTGTCGCTCACCCTGCTGTTTACTGCCGGGTTCCTGGGCGCCGCCTGGATGCTGGCGCGCGAATTGTCCTCGGCGGCGACCGCGTGCCTCGCGGTGGCGGCGCTCATCATGCTCAAGGGCACGTACGGATCGTACGGCGTGTTCAGCTATGCCGAGAATTGGCTGACGGCCAGGACCCTCGCCGAGGCCCTGGTCGCGGCTTCCCTCGCCCTGCACTTCATCGGCCGGCGCAACTTGGGTCTGCTCCTCGCCGTGGCGGCCCTCGCGATTCATCCCATCATGGCGCTGCCCGGCGTGCTGCTGCTGCTTGGCATGCGGCTGCCGCTGCGAATCGGGCTGGCCGGGCTCGGTCTCGGGGTGACGACGGCGCTCGGGCTGTCCGTTGAGGCCTCCCTCCATCCGAGATCTTCCGGCCTCTTGGCCGTCATCGATCCCGCCTGGTTGGAGGTGGTGAAGGAGCGGTCGCAATTCCTCTTCCTGCAGTATTGGACCGCCGACGACTGGGAAGTCAATTCCCGCCCCTTTGCGTGTCTCGCCTTCTACACGCTGGTCGTGGACGGACGGCTGCGCAAGCTGTGCATCGTCGCCATGATGGTCGGCGCCGGCGGCCTGATGGTGGCCCTGATCGCCGGCCTCGTGGGACCCGTTGCCTTGCTTGTCCAGGGCCAGGCCTGGCGCTGGGCCTGGTTGACCGCCTTCCTCAGCGTGCTGCTCCTGGCACCTGTGACGCAGAGGCTGTGGCGCGACGAGAAATGCGGGCCCATTTGCGCCCTTCTGCTCGTCTTGGCCTGGACCTTCTCGGTCATGGACTACGACCTGTGCGTGGTGCTGGCGGCGGCCATCTGGCTGGTGCGCAAGCGCATCGATGCGAGCGCCGCGCGCTACCTGCGATGGGCGGCGGCAGCGCTCGGCCTGGTGGTCGCGGCGTGGCTGCTGGCCAACTCCTGGACCACGCTGACCTCGGCGTCGCCGGAGACCGGCCGGGACCCCTTGCTCATCGCCGATTTGCGCAACATCTTCGGCCTCGGCGTCTCCGCCGTCGCCTTCGTGTTGCTGCTGCAGTATGCGATTCGATCGACCCGTTCGATCCTGGTTCTCGCGTCGATCTCGGCCGCTCTGATCGCCGTCGCGGTCGTCACGCTGCCGGGTACGCTGATGCGCAGCCAACGGGATGGAACTGCGGGCGAAGTCAGGGAATTTGCCGATTGGCGCGCGGCCATCCCCCCGGCCGCCACGGTTTACGTCGTGCCCCTGCACAATTCCGCGGCGTTCGCCTGGTTTACCCTCGAACGGCCGAGCTATTTGAGCGTGGACCAGTCCGCCGGCGTGGTTTTCTCGCGCGCGACGGCATTCGAGGTCAAACGCCGCTCCGAGGTGCTGCGCCCCCTGATGGATCCCGACTGGCGCTTGCTCACGCAGAACATTCAGCGGCACGCGGGCCGGAAGATCGACAATTCGCCCATGCCGCTGACGCGGGCGGGCCTCGTCAGCATCTGCGACGACCCCGTTCTCGACTTCGTCGTGGCGAAGGAGAATGTCGGGTTCGAGCCCCTGGTGCATGCGCATGCGGGAAATTGGAAGAATTGGAACCTGTACGACTGTCGGCGCGTCAGGTCGCGTGCCCCCGTATGAGCGCGTCGCCCATGAATACGCTGATGAAGGAAGCCATCGGGTACACGGCGGCCTCGGCCTGCGCGCTGCTCGTCGACATGACGATTCTGTGGACGCTGGTGCACACCCTGTCCGTCGGGTACCTGGCGGCGGCGGCGGCGTCGTTTCTCGCGGGCGCCGCGGTGGCCTATCGATTGTCCATCTGGCTGGCGTTCAAGCACCATAGGCTGCGCAACCGGCGCGTGGAATTCGCGAGCTTCGTCGCGATCGGCACCGTCGGCCTCGGAATCAATACGGTCGTGATCTTCACCCTGGTGAATTACTTCGGTTTTCAGGTGATGTTCGCCAAATGCGTCTCGGCGGGCTTCACCTTCCTGTGGAATTTCGTGGCCCGCCGCCAGCTGTTGTTCGTCCGATATCCATCCGTTTCATAGGTTGCAGCCATGTCTTCCTCCGGAGCCCCACCAAAGATCGTCGCCATAGCGGGCGCCGGGCCCGCTGGCCTCACCGCGGCCCTGGAACTCCTGCGCCGCTCCGACGCCACGCCCCTGGTGTTCGAATCCGACGGCCAGGTGGGGGGTATTTCCAAGACCGTGAATTACCGCGGCAACCGCATGGATCTCGGCGGTCATCGATTCTTCTCGAAGTCGGATTGGGTCATGCGATGGTGGCAGGACATTCTGCCGATTGCGCAAGGCCAGATGGAGCCGGATGAGCCGCTGCGCATCGCGTATCAGCAGCTATCGCGCGACCTGGATCCGACGGGCCTCGCGCCCGCCTCGTCCGACGCCGTGATGCTGGTGCGGCAGAGGCTGTCGCGGATCTTCTACCGGCGCCGGTTCTTCGACTATCCGCTGAAGCTGAATGCCGCCACGATCGCCAACATGGGGCTGGCCGAAACCTTGCGGATCGGCTTGAGCTACGCTCAATCGCGGGTCATGCATCGAGTCCCGGAGAGCTCCCTGGAAGACTTCTTCGTGAACCGGTTCGGCGACCGGCTCTATCGGACGTTCTTCAAGGATTACACCGAAAAGGTGTGGGGGGTGCCTTGCCGGGAAATTTCCGCCGAATGGGGCGCCCAACGGATCAAGGGTCTTTCGGTCACCAAGGCGATCGCGCATGCGCTGGCGAGCCAGTTTCGATCGGCGACCGACACGGCCCAGAAGCGCACCGAGACCAGCCTGATCGAGCGGTTCCTTTACCCCAAATTCGGCCCCGGCCAGATGTGGGAAGAGGTGGCCCGCCAGGTGACCGGACGCGGCGGGGAAATTCATCTGCGCCACCGGGTCGTGGCCATCGAGCGGCGCGGCACCGAGATAACGGCCGTCACGGTGCGCGACGAGGCATCGGGGAATGCGCGGCGCATCGCTTGCGATTCCTTGATCTCGACCATGCCGGTCAAGGACCTTGCCGCCATGCTCGAGCCGGAGGATGCCGGCGTCGTCCGGGTGGCGCAACAGCTGCCGTACCGGGACTTCGTGACGGCGGGGCTGCTGCTTCGGAGCATGACATCCTCCAACAGCCGGTCCGGACGCGAGGCCGCCAACGGCATGCCGCCGGACAACTGGATCTACATCCAGGAGCCCGACGTCAAGATCGGGCGGCTGCAGGTATTCAACAACTGGAGCCCGGCCATGGTGGCGGACCCCGGCACGATCTGGCTCGGCCTCGAGTATTTCTGCCGCGAACGGGACGACCTCTGGTCCCTGCCCGACCCGCAATTCATCGACTTCGCGGCTCGCGAACTCGAAAAGATCGGGATGATCGACCGGCGCCAGGTGATGGACGGAACCGTGGTGCGGGTGCCGAAGGCCTATCCGGCCTATTTTGGCGAGTACCGCGATTTCAATTCCGTGCGCACCTACCTCGACCGGTTCAGCAATCTCTACCCGGTGGGACGCAATGGCATGCATCGCTACAACAATCAGGACCACTCCATGTTGGCCGCGAACGGCGCCGTCAATTCGATCCTGATGGGCGGCCAAGGCAAGGCGGACATCTGGCAGATCAATGCCGAAGAGGAATACCACGAGGAATCGGCCCAAACCTCGGCCGAATCGGCCGGGGCCGCCGCCTGAGGAAATGCACCTGACGAAAATTGTCAATCAGTGACGCAGATTGGCGGTAGTGGCGCCGATCGCTGACGGCACTATGTCAACAATCGCCTCAGGTTCAACAATACCCCCCTATATTCAACGAGTTACCGACTCTCATCGGGTTGGCACGACGCTTGCTTTATCTAGCTCACCGGCGCGGGCCGTTGCTCATCCAGATCCAGTGTCCAACAAGGAGTTTTCAATGCTCAAGCAAGTCCAAAAAGGTTTCACGCTCATCGAGTTGATGATCGTGGTCGCGATCATCGGCATCCTGGCCGCGATCGCCATCCCCGCTTATCAGAACTACACCATCCGCGCGCAGGTGACGGAAGGTCTGACTCTGGCCGACGGCTGGAAGACGGCCACCGCCGAGTACTACGCCAACACCGGCATTTGGCCGACCACCGCCAATTTGACGGCTGCCGGTCTGACGGCGTCGGTGGGCAAGTACGAGTCGAGTGTCTCGGCCAACAGCGGCACGATCACCATCACGTACGGCAATGCGGCGAACCAGAAGATCAACGGCTCGGTCCTCGGCCTCACCGCCTACACCAACACCAACAACGACGTGTTGTGGCAGTGCGGATTGGCCGCTCCTCCGGCCAGCGGCACGGTGGCATCGGGTGCGACTGCGGGTGGCGGCACGACCATTCTGCCCCAGTACCTGCCGACCTCCTGTCACTCGTAAGGTGGGTGGTTGCGGCCGAAGGGGTTCGACTTCTTCGGTGCGCAACTGCTTAGAAACCAGAAGCCTCTCTCCGGAGAGGCTTCTTTTTGTGAAAGCGTCGGTATTCGACGATGCCAAATGAGCGGACGATCAACAAAAATCGAGGATATGCCCACATGATACGCACGAAGTTTTCCAGGGGTTTCACCCTGATCGAGTTGATGATCGTGGTTGCGATCATCGGCATCCTGGCCGCGATCGCCATCCCGGCTTACCAGAACTACACCATCCGCGCGCAGGTGACGGAAGGTCTGACTCTGGCCGACGGCTGGAAGACCGCCACCGCCGAGTACTACGCCAACACCGGCATTTGGCCGACCACCGCCAATTTGACGGCCGGCGGCCTGACGGCCTCGGTGGGCAAGTACGAGTCGAGTGTCACGGCCAATAGCGGCACGATCACCATCACCTACGGTAACGCGGCGAACCAGAAGATCAACGGCTCGAAACTGGGCCTCACCGCCTATACCAACACCAATAACGACGTGTTGTGGCAATGCGGATTGGCCGCTCCTCCGGCCAGCGCCACGGTGGCGTCCGGAGCGACTGCCGGTGGCGGGACCACGATTGCGCCCCAGTACGTACCCACCTCCTGCCATTCCTAGGCCGTTGCGGGCCATTGCGCCCCGGCCCCGACCGGGGGCCCCCCCGCGGGCCCCGGTCATTCCCGCCTCAGATACTGGGAACGAAATCACGCCGGTCCCGGCTCCCGATGTGCCAGTATCACCCACGGAATTTGACAATTGATCGTGGGACGACAGGTTGTAAACTAGCAGTCTCAAACTCCTGAGATTTCCCGTAAGTACATGAATGACAATGCCATAACAGTGGGCAGCAACGGTCGTATGGCCTTCGGTGGCCTTGCCCAGCGACTGGTGCAGGACGGGTTGGTCGATGAGACCGCGATGCAGGATGCCATTGCCAAATCCAAGGAGCGGCGAACCAGCCTGGTGACGCATCTGGTGACCACCAATTTGGCGACGGCGCGCGACATCGCCATTTCGGCGGCGAACGAGTTCGGGGTTCCGCTGCTCGACCTCGAGTCCGTCGTACCGGATGGTGAAGCAGTGCGATCCGTCAGCGAAAAGCTGCTCCAAAAGCACCGCTGCCTGCCGTTGATGAAGCGCGGCAAGCGCCTGTTCCTCGCGGTGGCCGACCCGACCAATCTGCACGCGCTCGATGAGATTCGCTTCCAGACCTCGATGAGCATCGAGTTCGTCGTCGTCGAGGACGACAAGCTGCAGGCGGCGGTAACCCGGGCCATCGATCAGGCCGAAGCGGTCATGCCGAATCTGTCCGACGAGGACGTCGACCTCGAGAACCTCGAGGTGACCGGCGGCGATGACGACCCCAATGCGGACCCGCTGGCGCGGGACGACGTCGAAGACGCCCCCATCGTGCGCTTCGTCAACAAGATCCTGCTCGATGCCATCAAGAAGGGCGCCTCGGACATCCACTTCGAGCCCTACGAGAAGATCTTCCGCATCCGCACGCGCCAGGACGGCGTGCTGAAGGAGGTGGCCCTGCCGCCGGTCCAGTTGGCGGTCAAGATCGTCGCGCGCCTCAAGGTCATGGCGCGGCTCGACATCGCCGAGCGCCGCGTGCCGCAGGACGGCCGCATCAAGATGCGGCTGTCGAAGAATCGCGCCATCGATTTCCGCGTCAGCACCTGCCCGACCCTGTTCGGCGAAAAGGTCGTCACGCGTATTCTCGATCCGTCGAGCGCCATGCTCGGCATCGACGCGCTGGGGTACGAGCCCGTACAGCGCGAAACCTATCTGCGCTACTTGGCCAAGCCCCAGGGAATGATCCTGGTGACCGGCCCCACCGGCAGCGGCAAGACCGTCTCGCTGTACACCGGCCTCAACATCCTGAACACCGAGGACTGCAACATCTCGACCGCCGAGGACCCGGCGGAAATCAACCTGCCCGGCATCAACCAAGTCAACGTCAATCCGAAGGTGGGCCTCACCTTTGCGGCGGCATTGCGCGCATTCCTCCGGCAGGACCCCGACGTCATCATGGTCGGCGAAATCCGCGACCTGGAAACGGCCGAGATCGCCATCAAGGCCGCCCAGACCGGTCACTTGGTGCTGTCCACCCTCCACACCAACGACGCGCCGCAAACCTTGACGCGCATGGTCGACATGGGCGTCAAGCCCTATGCGATCGCCACCTCGGTGAGCCTCATCATCGCGCAGCGCCTCGCGCGAAAATTGTGCAACAACTGCAAGCAGATGATCGACATTCCGGGCGAGGCCCTCAAGAAGGAAGGCTTCGAAGATGCCGACATCCAGCGGGGCATCAAGGTCTTCAAGGCGGTCGGCTGCAATCTTTGCACCGACGGCTACAAGGGCCGGGTGGGCATCTACCAGGTCATGCCGGTCACCGAGACCATGGGCCGCATCATCATGGAAGGCGGCGGCGCGATCGACATCGGCGACCAGGCCACCAAGGACGGCATCTGGAACCTGCGCCGCTCGGGGCTGCAGAAGGTGATCGACGGCGTCACCAGCCTGGAAGAAGTCAACAACGTAACTATCGAA
The DNA here is from genome assembly GCA_963707765.1 of uncultured Gammaproteobacteria bacterium. GTDB lineage: Bacteria > Pseudomonadota > Gammaproteobacteria > Steroidobacterales > Steroidobacteraceae > Bog-1198. The sequence goes on from CAVPQZ010000005.1 coordinate 35,390, forward strand.
TAGATAGCTAACGCAAGGATAGATTTATGGCGATATCGGCAACCTCCGCGACCAAGAAAGAGACGCAATTTCTCTGGGAAGGCAAGGACAAGCGCGGCAACAAGATTCGTGGAAAATCGCTGGCCGCCAACGAGGCCGCCCTGCGGGCCGACCTGCGCCGCCAAGGGGTCGCCGCCACGCGCGTGAAGACGCAGAGCGCGGGCTTCCGCTCCGGCGGCAAGGTGAGCAACGAGGACATCGCCGTGTTCAGCCGGCAGCTGGCGACCATGATGGCGGCCGGCATCCCCATGGTGCAGGCCTTCGAAATCATCGGCAACGGGCATGAGAAGCCCGCCATGCAGAAGCTGGTTCTCGACATCAAGGCCAACATCGAGGGCGGCAGCACGCTGCATGAATCGCTCGCGAAATTTCCGCTGTACTTCGACGATCTGTTCGTCAACCTGGTCGAGGCGGGCGAACAAGCCGGCGCCCTCGAGTCGCTGCTCGACAAGATCGCGACCTACAAGGAAAAGACCGAAGCCCTGAAGAAGAAGATCAAGAAGGCGCTGTTCTATCCGATCGCGGTGTTGTGCGTTGCCGTGATCGTCTCCATCATCCTGCTCATCTTCGTGATTCCGCAGTTCGAGGAACTGTTCAAGGGATTCGGCGCCGACCTCCCCGCGTTCACCCAGATGGTCGTCAATCTGTCGCGCTTCGTGCAGCACCAAGGCTGGTGGGTGGCGTTGCTCATCGGCGGATCGGGGTACGCCTTTTTCTACTTCCTCAAGCGCTCCAAGCCGATGCAGCTCGCTTTCGACCGCCTGATGCTGAAGTTTCCGATCATCGGGCCCATCCTCGTCAAGGCCGCAATTGCGCGCTTTGCGCGCACGCTCTCGACCATGTTCGCCGCCGGCGTACCGCTGGTCGAGGCCATGCAGTCGGTGGCCGGCGCCACCGGCAACATCGTGTACGAGGAAGCCGTGCTGCGCATGAAGGACGAGGTGGCAACCGGTCAGAGGCTGCAGCGCGCGATGGAGAACACCGGCTTGTTCCCGAACATGGTGGTGCAGATGATCGCCGTCGGCGAGGAATCCGGGTCTCTCGACACCATGTCGGGCAAGGTCGCGGAGTTCTACGAGGCGGAGGTCGACAACGCGGTGGACAGCATGTCGAGCCTGCTGGAGCCGCTCATCATGGCGATCCTGGGCATCCTGGTCGGCGGCATGGTGATCGCGATGTACCTGCCGATCTTCAAGCTCGGCCAAGTCGTCGGATAGGGATTGAGCCGAGGGCCGCGATCGGCTCGAGCCCATGCTGCACGATTTGCCGGTGCTGTACGCCGCACAACCCGTGCTTTTCGCGGGCTCGGTATTCGTGCTCGGCCTCGTCATGGGCAGCTTTCTCAACGTCGTCATCTACCGGCTGCCCATCATGCTGGAGCGCGAGTGGCGCGCCCAGGCCGCAGAGCTGCTGGCGCCGGGCGCGCAACTGCCCGCGCCCGGCGGCGCGCACCCACCCACGCCGGAGGCCTATTCCGACCTCCCCGCCCGCTTCACCTTGAGCGTTCCTCGATCGGCCTGCCCCGTCTGCAGGGCGCCGATTACGGCCCGGCAGAACATTCCCGTCGTCAGCTGGCTCGTCTTGCGGGGCCGCTGCGCGTCGTGCAAAGCCCCCATCTCGATCCGCTATCCCCTGGTGGAGTTGGCCACCGCGGCCCTCTCCACCGCCGTGGCCTGGCATTTCGGCTTCACCCTGAATGCGGCCTGCGCCCTCGGGGTGACCTGGGTGCTGATCGCGCTCACAGGCATCGACATCGACCATCAACTGCTGCCGGATGACCTGACCCTGCCCCTGCTGTGGGCGGGGCTGCTGGCCTCGGTCGTGGTCGCATCCGGAGGCCTATCCCTGCCCGTCGCGCCGCGCGACGCCCTCATCGGGGCGGCCGCCGGATACCTCTGCCTGTGGTCGATTTACCAGGCATTTCGTCTCGTCACGGGAAAGGAAGGCATGGGTTACGGCGACTTCAAGCTGTTCGCGGCGCTCGGAGCCTGGCTCGGGTGGCGGCAACTGCCCCTCATCATCATCTTGGCGGCGGCCACCGGCGCCGTGCTGGGCCTGCTGATGATCGCCTTTCGGGGGCGGGATCGGGCCTCGCCCATGCCCTTCGGACCTTACCTGGCGGCCGCAGGGTGGCTCGCGATGATGTACGGCAGCGATCTGGTGGGCGGGTACCTCCGGCTGTCGGGGCTGTCCCGCTGACCATGGCGCAGCGCCTCCGCATCGGCCTCACCGGCGGCATCGCCAGCGGCAAGACCACGGTGGCGCGAAGATTCCTCGAACTGGGCGTTCCGGTGATCGATGCCGACGAGTCGGCGCGGCGCGTCGTGACGCCCGGAAGCGCCGGTCTGTCGGCCGTGACGGCCCGCTTCGGCGCGAACATTCTGACGGCCGGCGGAGCGCTCGATCGGCGCGCACTGCGCGAGCTGATATTTGCGGACCCGGAACGGCGCAGGGACCTCGAGGCCATTCTCCACCCGCTGATCAGGGCCGACATGGAGAGCCTCGCGGCGGCCGCGAGCGGACCCTACGTCGTGCTCGCCATACCGCTGTTGATCGAGAGCGGCGCAGGGTCGCGCGTTCAGCGGACCCTGGTGGTCGACGTCGATGAGCAGACCCAGCTAGATCGGCTGATGGCGCGCGACAAGATCGCGCAAGCCCAAGCCGCGGCGATCGTCGCGGCTCAGACGGACCGGGCCAGCCGACTGCGAGCCGCCGACGACGTCCTACCGAACACCGGCACAGTCTCTGATTTACGACATGCGGTGGATCAGCTGCATCAACGCTATTTGTGCTTGTCCGAAAGCTTTGCAGCCGGGAGCGGCTCGTTGACCTAGAATACGAGGTTTACCCTGGCCCCGGGGTTGCTTCAGAATAGGCCCATGCGTTCTCATCCCGATACCTTGAACGAGCCCGAGCCCGAACCCGCGCCCGTCATCTACGAACAGCCGCTCAACGAGCGCATGCGCACGTTCCTGCGCTTGGAATTCCTCTATACGCAGGCGACCTACCATAGCGAGCTGCCCAACCCATGGAGCGCCCGTGCCGCGGTCGCGAGCCTGCTGGAGATTCTGGCCATCACGGCGCGTGGCGATGCGCGCAGCGATGTGCTGAAGGAACTGGAGCGTCACGTCAACGTGCTCAAGGAGTATCAGAGCAAGACCGGCGTCGATCCCGGCCGGCTGCGATCCCTGATGTCGAACCTGATGAGAATGCGCGAGGACTTGTCCGGCGTCGGCGGCAATTTCATGGGGCCCTTGCGCGACTCCGAATTCCTGAGCGCCATCAAGCACCGCAGCGCCATTCCCGGTGGAACCTGCGACTTCGACCTTCCGGACTACTCGTATTGGCTGAATCGCCCGGCCGAGATCCGCGGCGCCGAGTTCGAAGCGTGGCTGACGCTGATCAGACCCCTGTGCGACAGCATTTCGGAGCTTCTGTGGCTCACCCGGCAAAATGCCAAGCGCAAGCCGGAAACCGCGACCAGCGGGGTTTTCCAACTGCAGTTCGATCGGGAAAATCCCTGCCAGCTGGTGCGGGTTACCCTGCCTGCCGACACCGACCTGTTCCCGGAGATCAGCGGCAGCCAACACCGTTGCACCATCCGCTTTCTCAATTGGCTGGATTCGACCACTCGTCCGGTGCATGTCGAGCGGGACGTGCCGTTTCTGTTGACGTGCTGCACCTGATCGGAATCCAGCGTCCATGGCAACGGTCAAGTGCCCCACCTGTAAGCGGCCCGTGCAGTGGTCTGCCGAATCGGCTTACCGGCCCTTCTGCAGTGAGCGCTGCCGGCTGATCGACCTCGGCGCCTGGCTGACGGAACAGCACAAGATTCCCGACGAAGACCCGGCGGCCGAGAACGGCGCGAAGGGCCGCCCCTCGGACGAATTGTAAGCGATGGATCAGCAGTTCTGGCTCGAGCGTTGGTCCCGGGGTCAAACAGGGTTTCATCAGACGAGCGTCGACCCCAACCTCGAGCAGCACTGGCCGGGCCTTGGATGGCCGAACGGATGCCGGGTCTTCGTGCCCCTATGCGGCAAGAGCCTCGATCTTCTATGGCTGCGCGACCGCGGCCACGACGTCGTGGGAGTCGAATTGTCCGAACTCGCCATCGAGGCGTTTTGCCTGGAAAATGGGATCCCGGCGGGCCGCCGCGCCCTGCCGCCCTTCGAACGATACGAGTCGCCGGGCCTGTCGCTGCTGCGCGGCGACTTTTACGCGGCGTCGGCGCTGCTCCTGGGCAACGTCGCCGCGATCTACGATCGTGCGGCGCTGGTTGCTTGGCCGCCCGACCAGCGCGGGCGGTACGTGGCTCATCTCAACGCCGTCACCCCGGAGGCCGCATCGATGCTGCTGATCGCGCTCGAATATCCGCAGGCGCAGATGAAGGGCCCGCCCTTCTCGGTGGGACGCGGTGAGGTCGAACGGCTGTTTTCCAGGGCCTACGAAATCACGGAACTGGGGCGGCGCGACGTGCTGGCCGAGCCGAAAATGCGGGACCGGGGCGTGTCGTCGATGTTCGAAGTGTCGTATCAACTCGTGCGCAAGCTATGATTCCTACCGGACGCCCAAGATCGGGATGCTTCCTCGCGCCGGCATTGGCGGCCTGCTCGGTCGCCGGCGGACCGCACGCGGCGGAATTGACCATCGACCGATTGTTCGACCCGCCCGCGCTCGCAGGCCCCACCATCACCGGCGTGCAGGTGTCCCCGGACGGCTCGCGGGTCACGTTCCTGCAGGGGAAGCCCGACGACAAGGACCGCCTGGACCTGTGGGAGTACGGCACTCGAGACGGCCGGATGCGGCTCTTGGTCGACTCGTCCTCGATTGCGGAGGCGCACGCCGGCCCGTCGGAGGAGGAGATGAGCCGGCGGGAGCGCAGCAGAACCGCGGCGCACTCCGGGATACTGGAATACGCGGTCGCGCCCTCCGGACAGGCCGTGCTGTTCACGTCGGGCGGGCATGTGTACTTGTATGACCTCGCCAAGGCGCAGGGCGAGGCGCTCACCGCGATCAGCCGCGGCGGATCCGCCACCGATGCAACGATCTCCCCCCGAGGCGCCTATGTAGCCTATGTACGCGGCCAGAACCTGTACGTCTACGACCTGAAGGCAGGCAGGGAGCGGCCGCTGACCCGGGACGGAGGCGGACCGATCAAGAACGGCATGGCGGAATTCGTGGCGCAGGAAGAGATGGGGCGCTCCACCGGGTATTGGTGGTCGCCCGACGAGGCGCACATGGCCTTCGCGCGCGTGGACGAGACGCCCGTCAAGGTCCTGCAACGGCTGGAAATCGCGGCCGACGGCATCGCCACCTTCGACCAGCGCTACCCCGTCGCCGGGGCCGCCAATGTCGCCGTGCGGTTGGGCGTATTGGACGTTCGCGGCGGTTCCGTGACCTGGCTCGACCTGGGACACGACCCGGACATCTACCTCGCGCGGGTCGATTGGCTGCCCGACGGCAAGACCCTCGCCATCCAGCGCCAGAGCCGCGACCAGCGGCGCCTGGATCTCATGTTTGCCGACATCGCGACCGGGAAAACTCGCGTGGTGCTGACGGAAGCCAGCGACACGTGGGTCGAACTGAACGACGAATTGACGTTCCTGAAAAAGACCCCCGAATTCGTCTGGGCCTCGAAGCGCGACGGCTTTCGGCATCTTTACCTCTATGGAACGGACGGCAGGCAAATACGGCAGCTCACCGCCGGCGCATGGAGCGTCGATGACTTTCGGGGCAGGGCCGTCAAGGGCATCGACGAAGGCAACCGGCTGATCTATTTCACCGCCACGGAGAAGTCGCCGATCGAGCGCCAACTCTACTCGACCTCGCTGGACGCACAGGACCCCCGCCGGATCACCCGAATCTCCGCCGAAGACGGCGTCCACGGCATCGCCATGTCGCGGGACACGAAGGTCTATGTCGATACGTTCACCAGCAGCCGGCAGCCCCCGCAGGTGGCCCTGCACGGCGCCGACGGCAGGCTCATCGCTTATGTTCTGGAGAACCGCCTGAACGATGGACACCCGGATGCGCCCTACGTCGTGGAGAATTCCATTCCCGAATACGGCACGCTCGCCGCGGCGGACGGCCAGGTGCTGCAGTATCGGCTGTTCAAGCCCCGCCACATCGACCCCGCCAAGCGCTATCCCGCCGTGGTGGACGTGTACGGCGGTCCGGGCGCCCAGCGCGTCGTCGACAAGTGGGCTGGCGACACCTTCACGCAGGTCCTCACGCGCCATGGCTACGTGGTATTTCAACTCGACAATCGCGGCAGCGGCTTTCGCGGCACCGCCTTCGAGGCGCCCATCCACGGGCGCCTCGGAGAGGTGGAGGTTGCCGATCAGATCCAGGGCGCGCGCTGGCTCGCGGCGCAGGCGTACGTCGATCCCGCGCGCATCGGCGTGTGGGGCTGGAGCTACGGCGGATACCTTGCGTTGATGCTCATGTTCAAGGCCCCGGAGGTCTTTCGCGCCGGCGTGTCCGGCGCGCCGGTGACCGACTGGAGGCTCTACGACACGCATTACACGGAACGCTACCTGGGGACGCCCCAGGACAACGCGGCGGGATACGATGCGAGCTCCGTGATCCCCTACGCCGGGAACCTGCGAGGCCGGCTATTGGTAATGCACGGCATGGCCGACGACAACGTGCTCTTTTCGCACAGCACCAAGCTGTTTCGCCGGCTTCAAGATCTGGGCAAGCCGTTCGACGTGATGGTGTATCCCGGCGCGAAGCACGGCCTGACCCGGCAGCGCGACGGGCGGCACGCGTACGGGACGATTTTGGGATTCTTCGACGAGGCCCTCGGTCATTGATGCGCACCCGTCAGGCGCCGCCCAGGTCGCTCCCCACTCCCTTGCGAAACGAAAAATGGCGGTGCAGCAGGTAGTTGAGCACCACCGAAGCGAGGGTCACGACGAATTGGGCCAACAGGGGACTCCATCGGAGGAACTCGACCAGAGCGAACAGCGCCGCCATGCCGAACACGAGCGACACGACCTGGCTCAGGTTGAACCGGGCGAAGGCGGGCCACCACTCGTCCGTGGAGCGGAACACGAGATTGCGGTGAACGCTGAAGGCGATCACGACGGCGATCATGTACGCCGCCAGCCCGATCAGCAGGTAATGAACGCGTCGGCCGAACAAAAGGAACAAGCCGGTGAACAGCAGGTAGCCGACGACGGTATTGAATCCGCCCGCCACGACGAAACGCACCTGCTGCGGGAGCTGCCCCCACGAGGCCCGCTCACGTTCCATCATCGGCCGATTTCTGGAAATTCAGGCGTTCGCGTTCGATGACCCAGGGGCGCGGGTGCAACTGGGTGTGGATCGCCCCGATGTACTCGCCGAGGATGCCCACGAAGAAGAGCTGCACCGAGCCGAAGAAGAACACGCCGATGAGCACCGGAGCCTGGCCCATGGCGAAGTTCTTCCAGAACACCAGCTTCGCAATCAAATAGCCGAGGGCGACCACGAGGCTCAAGCACCCGAGCAGGAATCCGGCCATGGTCGCCAGCCGCAGCGGCAGGCGCGAATGGCTGGTGACGCCGGTCATCGCCAGATCATACAGCGAGTAGAAGTTGTTGCTCGTGACGCCCCGCTCGCGCCGGGGCTGGATGAACGGCACTTCCGCGCGGATGTAGCCGAGCTCGGCGATCAAGCCGCGCAGATAGGGCCGGCGGTCGGGAATGCGGCGCAAAGTCTCCACTACCTCCCGGTCGTAGAGCCCGAAGCCGGTGAAATTCTCGATCAGCGGCGTTTCCGAGATCCGGTTGAGGGTCCGGTAATACCAGCGGCGGATGAAGAACATCAGGGAGGATTCCCGGCTCTGCGGTTTCACCCCGATCACCACCTTGAATCCGCTGCGCCACAGGCGCAGGAACTCATCGATGAGCTCCGGGGGATCCTGCAGATCACAGGCCATGCAGATCAAGGCGTCCCCAGGTGCCGAGAAGAAACCGTTGAGGCCCGAGCGCTCGGCTCCGAAGTTGCGGATGTTGAAGATCGCCTTGACGCGCGGATCCCGGCTCGCGAGACCGCGGATCAATTCCTGCGTCCGGTCCGTCGAGGCATTGTCGACGAAGAGGATCTGAAAATCGATGTCCGGGAATCTGGCGAACGCCGCGCCCAGCCGCTCGTAGAGCACCTCGACATTGCCCTCTTCGTTGTAGCAGGGCACGACCACGGAAACCTGCGGATTGCGCCCAGTCATTGCGCGGCGTCCTGGCCCAGGAATTCGATGATCTTGTCGGCGGCAAAATCGATCATCTCGGGGCCGAGGCCCGGATACACGCCGATCCAAAACGTGCGTTCCATGATGAGGTCGGTGTTCGCGAGGGTGCCGCTCACCCGGTGCGGGCGTCCGCTGAAGTACGGCTGCCGGGTCAAGTTGCCCGCAAACAGCAGCCGCGTTCCGATCTTGTGCCGCTCGAGATGGGCGGTCAACTGCTCGCGTCGCGCCCCGCCGGGCCGGAGGGTGATCGTGAAGCCGAACCACGATGGGTCGCTCCCCGGGGTGGCCTCGGGCAGTAGGAGCTGCTCCGCGTGGGGCGCCAGGCGCGCATGAAGATGCCGGAAATTGCGCTTTCTCGACTCGATGAAGCCTTCCAGGCGGTCGAGCTGCGCAAGGCCGAGCGCCGCCTGCATGTCGGTGATCTTCAAGTTGTATCCGAGGTGAGAATAGGTGTACTTGTGATCGTACCCCGCCGGCAGACCGCCCAGTTGCCACTTGAAACGCTTGCCGCAAGTGTTCTCGCGGCCCGGGGCGCAATAGCAGTCCCGTCCCCAATCCCGCAGGGATTCGACGGCGCGCCGGAGCAAATCGTCGTCGGTGAAGACCGCGCCGCCTTCGCCCATGGTGATGTGGTGCGCCGGATAGAAGCTCAAGGTGCCGATGTGGCCGAAAGTGCCGACTTTGCGCTCGCGGTAGGTGGACCCCAGCGCATCGCAGCAGTCCTCGACGACCCATAGATCGTGGCGCCGGGCCACTTCCATCACGGCATCGAGATCGAAGGGGTTTCCGAGCGTGTGCGCAATCATGATGGCGCGCGTGCGCCCCGAGACGGCCGCTTCGATTAGCCGGGGATCGATGTTGTAGGTGGGCAGCGACACGTCGACGAACACGGGGACCAATCCGTTCTGCAGGGCGGGATTGACCGTCGTGGGAAACCCCGCGGCGACGGTGATCACCTCGTCGCCCGGGCGCAGCGCCCGCTCGCCGAGCAGCGGCGAGGTGAGCGCGGACATCGCCAGCAGGTTCGCAGAGGAACCCGAATTGGTCGTCCGTACGTACCGGCGCCCCAGAAACCGGCCAAGCCGGCGCTCGAAGGCGTCGTTGAATCGCCCCGTGGTCAGCCATCCGTCCAGAGAGGATTCCACGAGCAGTTCGAGTTCGCGCGAACCGATGACCTTGCCGGACGGGGGAATGACCGTCTTGCCCGGTACGAAGGCGGCCGGACGAAACGCGACATCCGCATATTCCCGCGCTTCCTGCTTGCACAGCGCCCGATGCAGCCGGGCCAATGCGGTCGGTTTGAGCATTCCCGCAGGGTGCGCGCCCTCGACGCGGCTCCAGGAGACTCGATCGAGGCGCAGCCATCCCGAAACTCCGCCTTCGATGAAGTCGGCCGGCTCGAGCGCGACTCCCGAGGTGGGTCCTGGCGGCGCAGCCGCCACCACCGGCGCGGCGCGCAAGTACCCTTCCGGATCGGGCGCGGTCAGCACGACCAGCGCCTCGCGCGGTGCCGGGCCGCAATGAATGAGCATTCCCCCGGTCAGGGGCGGGCTGAAACCGATCGAGGGGGCGGATGAATTGACGTGAGACAAGGCGACCTCAAGGATGTTCGGACTTGGCTTGCGCGGAGGCTTTCCAATTGATCGGGTGGCGTACGTCGTGACGGGGAAAGAAGGTCCAGCTCCACATGAGTTCGAGCGCGGGGTTGATGCAATCCGACGTCCGGCCCTGCCCGTGCGGCAGCGGATTCGCCGGGCGCATGGCCCGGACCAGCGGCTCCTCCCCTAGGCGTGCGGTGTAGTTGGGCGCGAAACTCCCGCAATTGGCGTCGATCAACGTCGCTTCCATGTTGATCGGCCACACCGGCAGGAAGATCGAGCGCGCGATCTCCTCGAGCGGAGTGACGGCGCCGACGAGGAACAGCGCCGTCAAAACGGCCTTCATTCGCTTGCAGCGCGCATCATCTGAATGAGAAACGAGGGCGAGACCTGCGCCGATGGCGAGCACCGTGAGGCTGGGAATCGAAGCGCGCATGACGAAGTCGTTCGCCGGCCCCAGGTACAAAAGCGGAAGCAGCGCAAGGACCACCAGCGCCATCACGACTTCCGCGGTGGGCCGTATGGCGAGGATGACCGCCCCGATGAATCCCGCCTCGAGCAGGAAAAATTGCGCCTGTTGCAGCAGGTCGAGGGTGAACTCCCCGCCGCTGCCTCCCAGCGCCACGCCCTTCGGTATCCGGCCCGGATCCATGATGAGGTAGCCGGAAACGAGGATTCCGATCACAGCCGCGGGCGCCCAGATCCGCGGATCCAGGAGCTTCCAGGAGCGGGCGCGAATCGAATCCTGGACCGCGTGCAGCAGTACGAACGGCACCAATCCGACGGCCGTCAGCGGCGACCAGAGCGCCGCCGCGACGACGACGAGGGGCAGCACGGCGTTGAAGCCGTCGCTGCGCTTGTTCCGCAAGAGCATGCCGATGGTCAGCCAGCCGCCCAGCGCGTGATTCGGCACCCAGAACAGCTGCGTCGTCATGGATGAGTACTGGAATTTGCCGGCCCACCACTCCAGGTGAGTGGTGATGTTCCAGTCGTACCGGAAGCGCGGGCCGTCGTTCAGGAGGCTTCCGACGATGTCGAGTCCGCTGAAGAAAATGACGACGACGATCGCGAGAAACGCGCCCGAGCGCGGCATGAGCGACATCACCTGCAGCAGGAACAGCGTCGCGCCCGCCGCCGTCCACAACCCCATGGCGACGTGCGCGGCGGAGAGTCCGAGCCATTTCCCCACCAGCGCCGCCGGCAGATAGAACGCGACCGGCGCCCGTAGGATGCTCTCCTTGCCGTCGAACAGGCCGTAGCCGACCGGCCAGGGCGAGACCACCAGATCGTGCAGGACCGCATCGCGAATGTGCCAATCGGCGTTGGCGAACACCAAGTGGTCGGCGCCGCCGAGCACAGTCCAGGCGCATCCGGCGGATACCGCCACGGCGAGCTGCAGCGAGTTCACCGGCGCCGGGATCAATGGCCGGGTGCCGCCCCACAACGGACGAAGCGCGTACGCCATGCCGGCGAGCGCCGGCAACGCCGCCCACCATTGAAACCATCCGCCCAGGAACAGGGCCAGCGGCAGGACCAGATAGGCGATCGCGAGCCGGTCAATCGGCTCGAGGGCGGTCGTGGCAGGGGCTGTCGAGAGGCGAAACATCCGGGAAAAAATAACAGATTATGTCTTGCGCTGCCGTGCACAGGTCTCGGAGTGCCGGGAGACCCCGACCGCCCGCCCGGCGACTGTGTGATCGATCACGCAGATTAGGGCGCGATCTCGTTCACTCCGCTGGCGCCCAGGGCGAACGCACATTCCGGGGTGGGCGCCCGGATGTAAACCGGTATGCAGATCTTCCCGCACAAACGCTCAACTTCGCCGTCCTCCATGGAGTGGCGCATTACGACGAAATCCGCTCCTTCGCGAGCGGCTGCCGCGGCCTCGACCGGCGTCGCGCACCCTATCCCGAGCAATCGGTCGCGGTGCGGGCGAGCGGGCCCCGCAGCACCCCGCGATGCAGGTCCGGCCTCCTCCACGTGAAAGAGCTCGGTCGCCGCCTGCGTGAGCCGCGGCGGCAACGGGAGGGCGCGAACGATCGGCCGGTCCGCGGGCAGCAATCCGGCCGAGGCCAGTTCCTCAGGGCGGCACCAGCGCAGCGCCTGACCGTCGAGGCTCTGCGGTTGGCCGTCGTACCGGGTCACCACCCACGCGTCGATGAGCACCTCGCCGGCGGCGTAGGCATGCCGGACCCGGATCAGGGGACGCGGCTGGTGAATGTCGATGCCGAGCTCCTCCCGCAGCTCGCGGGCCAGTCCCGCGGCGCGCGTCTCACCCGGCTCCAGCTTGCCGCCCGGAAATTCCCAGGCGCCGGCCAGATGCTTGCCCGGGGGCCGCTGCGCGACGAGCACCCGCCCATCGCCGCCGACCACCGCGCCGGCGACGACGTGGATGGCCGCCCGGTTGGCTCCGCGGGTCAACCGCTCGCTTGCTGCAACGCGCCGTGGCAGTGCTTGTACTTCTTACCGGATCCGCAGGGACACGGCTCGTTGCGCCCCACCTTGGGCACGTCCCGCACGTACGGAGCCTGCGCCGTGGCGCGCGGATCCGGTTCCAGCGGCGCCCCGTCGGCGGACCCGAATGCACCGAAGTTCGGGCCGCCCGGCGGCAGCGGTTCCGACCCGGCCGCCTGGATCGGCGACACCGCCTCCGCGTGCTGCAGCTGCAGCGCGCGCGCCAGTCGCTGCTGACGCTCCAATTCCTCGCGCTCGATCTCCTGCTGGCTGCGCACCTGGATCTTCGACACCGTCGTCACCGTGTCGAACTTGATGCGGTCCAGCATCGCCGAGAACAACTCGAAGGCCTCGCGCTTGTATTCCTGCTTGGGATTCTTCTGCGCGTAACTGCGCAGGAAAATGCCCTGCCGCATGTAGTCCATCGCGGCCAGATGCTCGCGCCAATGCTGGTCGAGGGTCCGCAGCATGACCTCTTTTTCGATGTAGCGCATGACCTGCGCCCCGATCGTGGTCTCCTTCTGCACGTACGCCTGTTCGAGAGCGCCGACGATCTTGTGCTTCAGCGCGGAGCCGTCGCCCGCCTCCTCCGCCTTCACCCACTCGACGACGGGCAGTGCCTGGCCGAAATCCCGCTCGATGGCCTGGGCCAGGCCGGGGACGTCCCAATGCTCCTCGGCGGCGCCGCCCGGCAGATATTGGTCGACGAGTTGCGCGACCACCTCCTCGCGGATGCCCTTGACGGCTTCCGCCACGTCCTCGGCGCTCATGAGGTCGGTGCGCTGCTGATAGATCACGCGGCGCTGATCGTTCGCCACGTCGTCATACTCGAGCAATTGCTTTCGGGCGTCGAAGTTGTGCTGCTCGACCCGCCGCTGCGCGCGCTCGATCTGGCGCGTGAGCATCCCGCTCTCGATGGCCTCGCCCTGCTTCATGCCGACGCGCGTCATCAGCGCCTTCATGCGCGTCGGGTCGCCGAATATGCGCATCAGGTTGTCTTCGAGGGAGAGATAGAACCGGCTCGAGCCCGGGTCGCCCTGACGCCCCGACCGGCCGCGCAGCTGGTTGTCGATGCGGCGGGATTCGTGGCGCTCCGTGCCGATGATGTGCAGCCCGCCCGCAGCCACCACCTCGTCGTGCCGCCTGCCCCATTCCTCCCGAATGCGCTTCACTTCCGCCTCGTCGGTCGCCGCGACCTCGATCTGGGCCTGCGGGCTGCCCCCGAGGACGATGTCGGTTCCACGGCCGGCCATGTTGGTGGCGATGGTGACGGCGCCCGGGCGGCCGGCTTCCGCGACGATGTGCGCCTCGCGCTCATGCTGCTTGGCATTGAGCACCGCATGGGGAATCTTGCCGGCGGTGAGCAATTTCGCCAGACGTTCCGACGTTTCGATGGACGTGGTGCCGACCAGCACAGGCTGGCCGCGCTTCACGCAATCCTGGATGTCCTCGAGGATGGCCTGGAACTTGTCGTTCTCCGACAAGAACACCAGGTCCGCGTTGTCCTTGCGGATCATCGGTTTGTGCGTCGGGATGACCACGACCTCGAGGCCGTAGATCTGCTGGAACTCGAACGCTTCGGTGTCGGCCGTGCCGGTCATGCCCGACAACTTCGAATACAGCCGGAAGAAGTTCTGGAAGGTGATCGACGCGACCGTCTGGTTCTCCTCGCGGACCTTGACGCCCTCCTTCGCCTCGACCGCCTGATGCAAGCCGTCGGACCACCGCCGTCCCGGCATGGTGCGGCCGGTGAACTCGTCGACGATGATGACCTCGCCCTGGCGCACGATGTATTCGACGTCGCGCTTGTACAAGGCATGGGCGCGCAGCGCCGCGTTCAGGTGATGCATCAGTTTGATGTTGGTCGCATCGTAGAGGCTCTCGCCGTCGCGCAGCAGCCCGATTTCCGCCATCAGCTCCTCGACCTTCTCGTGGCCGTCCTCGGTGAGGGTGGTCTGCTTCGTCTTCTCGTCGACTGCATAATCGCCGGGCCCGGTCTCCTCCTTCTGCCTGACGAGCCGCGGGATCAACGTGTTGATCTTGATGTAGAGCTCCGTGCTCTCCTCGGCGGGACCGGAGATGATCAACGGCGTGCGGGCCTCGTCGATCAGGATCGAGTCCACCTCGTCGATGATCGCGAAGGAGAGCTTCCGCTGGGCGCGGTCCTCCAGGCGAAACGCCAGATTGTCGCGCAGGTAATCGAAGCCGAATTCGTTGTTGGTGCCGTAGGTGATGTCGCAGGCGTAGGCCGCGCGCTTCTCCTCCTGGGTCTGGGCGTTCTTGATGACGCCCACCTCGAAGCCGAGGAAGCGGTAGACGGGCGCCATCCAATCCGAGTCGCGCTGGGCAAGGTATTCGTTCACGGTGACCACGTGCACGCCGTCGCCCGAGAGGGCGTTCAAGTACGCCGGCAGCGTCGCCATCAGCGTCTTGCCCTCGCCGGTGCGCATCTCGGCGATCTTTCCCGAGTGCAGCGCGAGGCCGCCGATCAGCTGCACGTCGAAGTGGCGCAACCCGAGCTTGCGGCGCGACGCCTCGCGCACCAGCGCGAAAGCCTCCGGCACCAGGTCGTCGAGGGCGGTGCCCGCGGCGAAACGCGCCTTCAGCTCCCGCGTCTTCTCGGGGAACTGGTCGTCCGCCAGCGCCTCGATGCCGGGTTCGAGGGCGTTGATCGCCGCCACTACGCGGCTCAGCTCCTTGATGAGTCGCTGGTTACGGCTGCCGAAAACACGAGTCAGAAGCTTCCACACGCGGAGGGAGTCCTTGAAAAACTGGGTATTGTACGGATAGACCGTAGGGGCGGGAAATCGTTTTCTGCCCGGGGCGGGAGTGCGCCCGGGGCGCCCCCTCCGGATGGGCCCCGGCGTCCTAGCGGTCTTCGCCGATAAAGCGCAATGGATCCACCTGGGCGCCGTTCTTGAGCACCTCGAAGTGCAGGTGTGGGCCCGTCGAATGGCCGGTTGAGCCCATCAGCGACACTTCCTGGCCCTTGCGCACCATGTCGCCTTCCTTCACCAGCAGCTTCTCGTTGTGGCAATACCGGGTCGCCAAGCCGTTCCCGTGGTTGATTTCCACCATCTGTCCATAGCCGGCCTTCTCGCCGGCGAAGGTCACCAGCCCCGCCGCCACGGCGGATACCCGGGTCCCCTCGGGGGCCGCGAAATCCACGCCCTTGTGCACCACCGTGTAGCCGGTGAAGGGATCCGGGCGCCGGCCGAAATAGGACGAAATCCAACCCTCCTCCACCGGCCGGCCTTCCGGATACACCTGCTTGTTGAGCTCCCGGGTCAGGATGAGATTCTCCAGCACGCCGAGCTGCTGCTCGCGGCTGGACAGCTGTCCCTGCAGCTCGTCGACCATGGCCGTGAGGCTGGGTATCTGCGCCGGCTGACCCTCTGCGGTCTCGCCGCCGCCCTGCGGCGGCGGTTTGCTGAAGTCGAATTCCCCGTCGTCCAGATTCGCCATCCGCGTCAGCCGCCGGCCCAGCGCATCGAGCCGGATGACGTTCGCGTTCATCTGGCCGACCCGCATAGCGAGCGCATTGACCTTGTCCTGCAATACCCGGCGCAGGTCGTCGAGCTGCGATTTCTGATGCACCAGTTCAGCGGACCATCCGCCCAGCTGGTCGATGGGATTGGTGGAACGATGCCCCTCACCCAAGCTCATGCCGATCGAGAAAGCGCCCCCGACGATCCCGAATACCAACGCCAAAGCCGCCACGACCACCAATGGCTGACGCAGATCGAGTTGCTTGACGCGGCCAGACTTGCGGCCGACGAAGATGACGTTCATTCAGGATATCGCTCCAACGCTGGCGGATCACGCCCACCGCGCAAAGGCTTGGCCTTTAAAGTAATAAACTATGCAGAATAAGGTGCATCAAGACAAGGAAATCCGGCCTGTGATAACCAGAATTTCCTGTGACAAATAGGCAACATTTTGGATAAACCCAAAAGTATCAGAGAGTTACTGCAGGTAGGTGGAAAGCAGCTGAGCACGCTCAAGGCGCGGACGGCCGACCGCAGCTTGGCACTGCAGGCCGTTCGTGCGGCGCTGCCTCCCGAACTTGCCCAAGCTACGGTGAGCGCAGGACTCGACCACGGCCGGCTGACGGTCGGCGTTGCCGGCGGAGCCTTCGCCACCCGGCTGCGCTATGCCACGGACGATCTGCGGCTGCGCGTCGGCGCCGCCCTCGGTGCCGACATTCAAAGCGTGCGCATCCGGGTCGCTGCGCCCCGGCCCTGACCCACACCATGCATGAAGGATTCGAATTCAATCAAAGACTTGTACTCGCAAAAAGAAACGCCGCCAATACGCCCCAAGCGAAACGAGCATGTGAAATTGCAAGTCGCGATTTCTCGAATTGCGGCGTAGTACCGGGCGCGAATTGACTTAACCAGCCCATCATAGAAGGCAGGTGGCCAAGTGCCGAATACCATCTTGAAGGAGAATAAACAAATGCACGTCCAAATTTGCGGAACGCCGGTGGGTCCAGGGAATGCCTGTTATGTCGTGGCTGAAATAGGCATCAATCACAACGGAGACATGCGCATAGCAAAGCAGCTGATCGATGTCGCCGCGGCGGCGGGCTGCAGCGCAGTGAAGTTTCAAAAACGCACTGTGGACGTCGTGTATACGCCGATGGAACTCGCGAGAGTGCGCGAGAGCCCGTTTGGAACCACCAACGGGGATCTGAAGCGCGCGCTGGAATTCGGCAAGAACGAATACCGCGAGATCGACACCCACTGCAAGCTCAAGGGAATCGTCTGGTTTGCCTCTCCATGGGACGAGGCGTCGGTCGACTTTTTGGAACAGTTCGACGTGCCGTGCCATAAAATAGCCTCGGCGAGTCTGACGGACGACAAGCTGCTGCGGCACGTTCGCGCGACCGGAAGGCCGGTCATCCTGTCGACGGGAATGAGCACCATGGAGCAGATCGACCATGCCGTCGACGTGCTAGGGCGGGAAGATCTGATCATATTGCATGCGACGAGCACCTATCCCGCCCGCTACGATGAACTCAATCTCAAAGTGATTCCGACCCTGGCGCAGCGGTTCAAGGTGCCGGTGGGCTACTCCGGGCACGAGACCGGCATAGCATCGTCCCTGGCCGCGGTCGCGTTGGGAGCCTCGATGGTCGAGCGCCATTTGACGCTCGACCGCGCGATGTGGGGAAGCGATCAGGCGGCGTCGCTCGAGCCGAACGGCATGAACCGGTTGCTGCGCGACATACGACTGGTTGAAACTTCCTTCGGCGACGGACAAAAGCGCCTGCTCGAGCGTGAAGTGCCGATCATGGAAAAACTCAGACGTGTCGGACTCTGACGGCGTCATTGCGTCGATCAACGCGCTCGTCATGGACGTCGACGGTGTGCTCACCGACGGCACGTTCCAATGGAGCGAATCGGGCGAAGAGTCAAAGCGTTTCTCGTTCGAGGATGTCATGGGATTGTCCCGGGCCCGCCAAGCGGGATTGGCGTTGGGGTTGATCTCGGGCGAGGACAGCGCATTGGTCGATCGCTATGCCAAGAAAATGAGCATCCCCTTCGTCGCCAAAGGATGCAAGGAAAAGGGGACTGCGTTGCGCCGTTTCTCGGAATTCTCAGGCATCGCGCTGCAGAACGTCGCGTTCATCGGTGACGACTTGAACGATCTCCCGGCGCTCGCTCTGGCGGGGCTCAGTGTGGCGCCCGCCAACGCGCAGCCGGAAGTCAAGGCGGCGGTTGCTTTGGTGCTGGGACGAAGCGGCGGCTGCGGCGCAGTCCGGCAGCTGGTCGAAATGATCCTGGCGGTCCGTCAATCCTCCAGCCAAGCGGCTCCGGGCCGCTCGTCAGCGTCATGACGCCGTGCCTCGGCGAATCAGAGCCTGTTCGTGTCGGCGGTGAATTCTCTCAAAAATATCGGGACGGAAATGAAGCTTTCGGATTTTGTATTGAAGTTCCTGGGCGATCTTGGCGTCAAGCACGTTTTTCTCGTCACTGGCGGGGGAGCGATGCATCTCAATCAGTCACTGGCGGCCGAATCACGTATAACGCCGGTATGCAATTCTCACGAACAAGCCTCGGCGATCTGCGCCGAGGGCTATGCGAAGGCGACTAACGGCCTGGGAGTGTGCATGGTCACCACGGGTCCCGGGGGCACCAATGCGGTTACCGGGGTCGCCGGCGCGTGGCTCGACTCGACTCCCACCCTTTTCATTTCGGGCCAGGTGAAGCGACCCGATCGCATGTTCGACGCAGACGGGAGACCGCTTGGCATGCGGCAGTTGGGCGTGCAGGAAATCGATATTTGCTCGATCGTCAGACCCATCACGAAGTATGCGCAGACGATTCTCCAACCGAACGACATCCGTTACCACCTGGAGAAGGGTGTGTACCTCGCGATGAACGGTCGGCCGGGGCCGGTTTGGATCGATGTCCCCCTTGACGTCCAAGCATCGCCGATCGATGAATTCAACCTTCGCCGCTTTGATCCCGCGGAGCTCGAGGCCGCAAGCGCGACCCTCGGCACAGCCGACCTTGCGACGGAGGTGACGCGCGCCATTGAAAAGCTCAATTCCAGCGAACGGCCACTGCTGTTCGCAGGTAACGGCATTCGCCTCGCGCGGGCGGAACGGGAATTCGAGGCCCTGCGCAATCTCTTGGGAATCCCCACGGTGGCGACGTGGTGCGCCGCGGACCTGGTGCCCTCCAACGACCCGACCTTCGTGGGACGACCCGGGAGCTTGGCCGCGCGAGGTGCGAATTTCGCATTGCAAAACGCGGACCTCCTGCTGGCGATCGGCGTGCGGCTCGATTTCGCCATCACCGGATATGCACCCCAGAATCTGGCGCGAGGCGCCCACAAGATCGCGGTCGACATCGATCCGGCGGAACTTCACAAGCTCCATCCCTACGTGCAGCAGCCGGTTTGCACGGACGCCGGAGTATTTTTGCGGGAACTTCTGAAGCGCCAAGCCGAAATCAAGCCGCCATCGTTCGGACCGTGGCTCGCCCGCTGCGCCGATTGGAAAACCCGCTATCCGGTCGTCACCGCCGAGCATCGCAAACCCGAGGGACTCGTCTCGATATTCAATCTTGCCGAGGTGCTCGGCAACGAGGTCAGTCCCGAGGATAGGCTGGTCGTGGGCAGCAGCGGATCAGGGATAGAAATCTACCTCTTTGCGTGCCCCACCTTGCACTCGCAGAGGCTCTACCACACTGCAGGACTCGGGGCGATGGGTTTTGCGATCCCCACGGCCATCGCCGTCGCCGTCGCAAATCCCGGCCGGGAGGTGATTGCGGTCGACGGGGACGGCGGATTCATGTTCAACATCCAGGAACTGGAGACCATTCACCGACTGAATTTGCCGATCAAATTCTTCGTGCTCAACAACGATGGGTATAGTTCGATCCGCGCGTCGCAAAGGGCCTATTTTGGCAAGGCCAGCATCGGAGCGGACCGGAATACCGGAACCACGATTCCGAACCTCAGTAAGATCGGGGCGAGCTACGGACTCACCACACACGTCATCAAGGATCAAACGAATCTGCGGGCCGAAGTCCGGCGCGTGCTCGACATGCAGGGACCGGTCGTTTGCGACGTGAACGTGCTTCCGGACGAACAGCGGGCACCGCGGCTGCAGAGCCATCAAAGGCCGGATGGAAGTTTCGTGTCCAAGCCGCTGGAGGACCTGTTTCCGTTCCTGCCACGTGAAGAGTTCCTAGCCAATATGATCGTCGAACCAATGCCGGAGTGACGCGCCCGATGGTAATTTCGCATTATCCAACCGATGGTTGGCGTCTCCTCGAACACTGCAATTGGAGCGTCGAATGAGCATTGTGCAGCGACTGAAGGACCAGCTCGTCAAATGGGGGCCGGATAACCCCGTCACCCAAACCGCGCTCCGGCTGGCGCTTCGCCGGCACGGCTATCAAGTCGGATTTCACGGCAGCGCCATCTCCCTGAAGAAGGACGGCAGGGCCATTCTGATGCGGCCCGAAGATCTCAGTCTGGTGCCCGTGATGTCGGAGATGCATTCGCATTTTTTTGAAATGCTGGAGGCGTCCGGAGGCGAAGGCGACAAAACGATCGATTTCACCAAGCCCGCCTTGCACAAATATCGGCGGACCGGATTGGAACTGACCGCACCGTCGGTGGCCGAAGACGATTCGATGCCGCAGTACACCCTGCGCTTCGTGCCCGCGGACGGCATGACGGTCTTCGACGTGGGTGCCCATGCCGGCCTGACCACACTGGAGCTGTCGACGATGGTCGGGCCATCCGGCCGGGTATTCGCGTTCGAGCCCGACTTGGATGCATTGCGATTCTTGAGGATGAACCTCGAACGCCATCGCGCAACGAACGTCGTGGTGGTCGAAGCCGCGCTTGGCGAAGAATCAGGGGAGGCGCTTTTCAGCATGGACGGCACCCAGGCGGCGGGACTGGTGGATACCTTGGTATATGTTCGCGAGGAGCGCCAGCGGAAAGTACGGGTGATGACCCTCAAGGACGCATGCGAGCAGGTTGGCGCAATTCCGGATTACATCAAGTCCGACATCGAGGGAGCGGAGCTGGGCATGGTCCGCGGATCCTTGGATTTCCTGGGCAACCATCGCATCCACATGGCCTTCGAAACGCACCGGTTGCGCGATGGCTCGTTCACGCACGAGCCACTGGAGCCTCTGCTATCTTCGGCGGGATACAAGGTGGAGCATTTGGTCGAGGGTCCCACGCGCCAGAACTTTCTATACGCCACCCCGGTTTGACCGATGCACCGTCATCAAGCGAGAACATGAATCATGAGCATTTGGGACCTGGAAGATCACGATGCGCCCCTGGAGCAAATGTTCGGCGTGCATTCCGAAAAGGACAAGAAATTCTGGGAAGATCTCCATCGCGTGCAGATCAAGTACCCTCACTCGACCCTGCACACGCTCACTCACTGGCCGGTGTACACCAAACGAATCCTGATGACCAGGTTTCTGGCGCATTTCGAATTATTCAAGATGACCCTGGATTTGCCGGGGAGCATCGTCGAATTGGGCGTATCCAGAGGCGTATCGTTTTTCTCGTTCCACAAATTTCTGGAAATTTTTCTCCCGACCGATACGTCGAAGAAGGTTTTCGGTTTCGATTCCTTCGAAGGGCTGGGTGACTTCGCCGAAGAAGACGGCGTTGCGGCCAACGATCTGACCCGGGACAAGAAGCAGGGCGGATGGTCGGCGGGGGCCGTCGAGGGCGAAATATTCGACTTGTGCAGGTTGTTCAATGCCGACAACATTCTGGCAAGGGAGAGATCGCGGCTGATCAAGGGCAGAGTGCAGGAGACGCTCGACCCATTTTTGAAGGAAACGCCGGGGCTGCGAATAAACCTGCTGCATTTCGATCTGGACCTGTACGAGCCGACCATGTTTGCGCTGGAACGATTGTGGGACCTGGTTGTTCCCGGCGGCGTGATCGTTTTCGACGAATACGGCATCCCTCCTTGGGGAGGCGAGGCCACGGCGTTCGACCAGTTTCGAACCAGCAGGCATCTGGACGTCAAACTTCGAAAATTCGGCTGGTGCCTCACTCCGACGGCTTACTGCATAAAAGGCTGAGCTGCCGAAGCCTGCGTCATCTCGATGCGGCGCCCCCTGGCGCCTGCTTGACCGGCAGCGCGAATGCCACAACCGAGTCGCCCAGAGTCTGTGCCAGGCTCATGTGGCCGCCCGCGGCGATCACCACGTACTGACGCCCACCGATCTCGTAAGTCATTGGCGTCGATTGCGCCGCGACCGGCAGCGCGCCCCGCCATATCTCGCGGCCAGTCGCCACGTCGAATGCCCGCATCACCGGTTCGTTGCCGCCTCCGGTAAAGAGAAGCCCGCTCGCCGTGACGATCGGTCCACTGACGGTCACCGCGCCCGTCGTGCGTCCGGGCACCATGGTTCCCAGGGGCGTGCGCCACAGGATCTTTCCTCGATTCAAATCCATGGCGACCACCGCGGCCCAAGGTTGGGGAGCGCACGGCAGCCCGCTCATGGTGATCAGGGGCGCGCGGTAAATCTTGTATGGCGTACCCTCCTGGGGGCTCAACTCGTAACCCTGGGAATCCGGAGGTTGAAACGCGGCGTGCGGCGGCTCGCGAGGCACTTTGGGCCACAGCGCCTCCCACCAATAATCCCGGGCCTCCTGCAGCCACTGCATCAGTGTCGACTCGACGGTGACCGGAGGCGGGTCCCGCGGCACAAGTCGGGTCTCATAGGCCAACTGATTGACATTGGCGTACAGCACCCCAGTTCTTGGATCGAGTGCGGCCGATCCCCAGTTCACTCCTCCCACACTGCCGGGATACAGCAGCGTCGGCTTGAGTCCGACGGGTGTGTACATGCCACGATCCACCAGCCCGGCGAGCTTTTTGAGGCAGTAGGTTTTGTCGTTCGTATCGAGTCCGGCCATATCCGCCGGATCAATCGTCATCGATGCCATGAGCGGCAGACTCGAGAACGGCTGGGTGGGCGATGCAGACTCGCCCGGAATATCCGAGCCCGGTACGGGCCGCTCTTCCACGGGGTACAGCGGCTGCCCGGTGCGTCGATCGAGCACAAAAGTCATGCCCATCTTGGTGGTAACGGCGACCGCCGGAGTCGTATTGCGAAACGTGAATAAGAGCGGCTCGGACGCAACGTCGAGATCCCACAGATCGTGGTGCACGACCTGAAAGCCCCATACCCGGCGCCCTGTCGCGGCTTCCAGCGCCACCACCGAGTTTCCATCGCGGCCGTCCCCAGGCCGGTTCGCCCCGTAGAAGTCGACGCTCGGGCTCCCGGTCGGCACGAACAACAGACCCAGTTCCGGATCCGCGGAGATCACCGACCACGCCCCGCCGCTGCCGCTGCGTACCTGATCATTCTGCCGTTGCCACAGGGGCTCGAAGCTCCAGACGAGTTCGCCCGTGCGCGCATCGAATCCTCGAATGACGCCCGACGGTGCTGCAACGAGCTGGTTGTCGCCGACCGAGGAGCCTAGCACGACGATGTCGCCGACCACGGTTGGTGGCGACGTAAACGAGTACCAGCGCGTATCCAGTATGTGCAAACTCTCCGCCAGATCCACCGAACCACCTCGCCCAAAGTCGCCGCATAGCTCACCCGTCGTTGCATCCATTGCGATGAGGCGATGGTCGAGTGTCGCCACAAAAACTCGATCGCTTTGGCAGTTGGGCCGCCCCGATTTGGCCGCATGCCACAGCGCAACGCCGCGCGATGCGACGATTCCGAAGGGGGTCTTGTGGCTGACTTCCGGGTCGTAGCTCCAGATCTTCTTTCCCGAGGCGGCATCCAGCGCGAACACCTCGTCGTACGGTGTATCGAGGTACAGCTTTCCATGCCAGAAAATCGGATTCGCCTCGAAGTTCGAGCGCAGATTCGTGGTGCCCGGTTTGTTGAGTGCGCCGGTGTGAAAGATCCACGCCACCGCCAATTCATGCACGTTGCCGCGGTCGATTTGTGTCCGGCCGCTGTAGTGCTGCGCCGCCAGCCCTCCGCCGTAGGTGGGCCAATCGTCGTCCCCGCTGCTCTGAGCGCGGCTGGCAATCGTCAACAGGAACAGTGCGCACGCCACCAGCGGCTTAGCCGCTCTCACGGCGGCCCCGCCGCCCGGCCGGGCTGCGTCGCAAATTCCGGATGCTGCATGCGCTTCCCTCTCGCTTGCCGCTAATGGGGCCGCATGCGGTTGTACTTGGGATCCCTCGTATGCTGCACGAATCGATGGATATTGGCAACGAACGGCAGTTCGCCATAGACGACCGGCAACCAGGAGATGCGCACCGGCGTGCATTCAGCAATGTGGGCTAAGACACAGGTCACGCCTCGGCTGCCGCCTTATGAACATAATGCGGCATGGTCGACTCGCACTCGGATTCCGGTACCCTCTGCAAGCCGGGTATGGCCGTGCTGGCGTTGCTCGGTATCGCCACCTGGACGCTGTCGCACGGCTACGCAGGCATCTTTCACGATGCAGGTCTCTATACCCTCCAAGCCCTGGCTCGCCTGCGCCCGGAGTCCCTGTCGTCCGACGTGTTTTTGAAATTCGGGTCGCAGGACCGGTTCACCCTCTTCAGCCCGATCTACGCCGCAGCCGCCCACTGGCTGGGCGTCGAGCCGGCGGCGGCCACGCTGACACTCGCGTCCCAGATCGCCCTGCTCGCCGCCGCCTGGGTCCTCGCCCGGACGGTCATGCCGGTCTCGATGGCAGTGCTCGGCCTGGGCCTGTTGGTTGCAATGCCGGGCGACTATGGTCCCGGCCGCATCTTCACGTGCATGGAGTCCTTCCTCACCCCCCGGATGGCAGCCGAGGCCCTCGCGCTAGCCGCTCTGGCGGCTGCACTGCGGAGCGCGAAGCGGACGGCCGCGCTATTCATGGCGAGCGCCATGCTGCTGCATCCCATCATGGCCATGGCCGGCATCGTCGCGATGTATTGGCTGTACGTGGGCGACCGACGGCCCGTCCTGGCGGTCGTGTTGGCGGCGGCTGTCGTGGCGGTGCTGGCATCGGCGGCCTTCGCCGCCCCGCCGGGGCCCCTGGGACGATTCGATGCCGAGTGGCTGACGTGGGTCCAGCAACGCAGTCCGTACCTCTTTCTCGAATTCTGGACGATCGATGACGGATCGCGTGCCGCCGTCACCTTGGCCACGCTGCTGGTGGGCCTGCGTGTCTTGGCCCCGCCGCCGGCGCGCACGCTGGCCAAAATAACCCTCATTACTTGTGCGGGCGGGCTCGCACTCACCCTCGTCGGCTGCGATCTGCTGCATCTCGTGCCTGTCACTCAGCTCCAGCCATGGCGCTGGCTCTGGTTGGGCACAGTCGTGACCGCGCTGCTGCTGCCCGCGATCGCCCACGCGCTTTGGGGGATGAACCGCCCGGGGCGGGCGACCTTGCTGCTTCTGCTCTCGGGCTGGATATTTGCCGCCAATCTTTACGCCCTGACCGCCGCGGCCGCGGCGCTGTTGTCGCTCATGGCGGGGCAGCGCCTGCGGGCCGGCGAAATCCGCTGGGTACTGCTAGGGTCCGTGGGGATGCTCGCCATCGCCATCGCCTGGCGGCTGGCATCGAACCTCGAGTTCACCGATTCGCATTATCTCGACCCGCATATTCCCGAGTGGCTGCGCCGGGCCATGAGCTTTGCTCACGACGGCACTGCGCCCGCGGCCCTGTTTGCGGGCGCCTGGTGGATGGTTCGCAGAGCGAGCCGCCTCGGGTTGTCTGCGCTGGGAGCCATCGTGGCGGCGGGATGTGCCGTCCTGATTCCGCACGCCTGGGGCAGCTGGACGCTGCGCGAATATCCGCCGCTGCGCGTCGCGCAATTTGCGATCTTCCGGGCCCTGATTCCTCCGGGCTCCGAGGTCGCCTGGCTGGATTTGCCGGTCGGCGCCTGGATTCTGCTCGACCGGCCAAGCTACTTGTCGGTGCTTCAAACCTCGGGCTTGGTGTTTTCGTTTCAGGGCGCCTGGGAATTGAAGCGCCGCGCGGATGCATTGGGACCGGCCATCGACCCGGCGACGTTCATGAATTGGGAGACCGCACGCACCGGGATGAATCTTTCCCAGCAGCAGCTGAAGTCGGCGTGCGCGACAGGGGAATTCGCGTTTCTGGTAACGGCCGCCGATCTCGGGATGGAACCGGCGGCGACCGTGCATTCGCGGACGGATTCCCCGAGGCCGATCCGCTTGTACCGGTGCCCGAGCCGGCCCGATGGCGCGACCTGACCACCGCCTTACGCCAAAGGCCCCCGGACGCTCTGCCCCGCCCGCGGCGGAGGGCAATCTTGGGAGAGTGCCGCCGGACACACATGTCGTGCGGCATCTTATGTAAGCTTATTCCTGATGTACCCGCATGCCGCATCCCCGCCGACCATGCTGAACCAACCCGGCATTAGGTGCCTGCTCTTCGGGGCCTCGGGGCGCCTGGGCACGCTCTGCACCGAGCTCCTGAGCGCACGGGGCGTGCCCTTCGGCGGCCTGTTGCGGAACGGCGATCTCGCGTATGGCGGATCCCGCATCGGCAATCTTCACGACGTCGAACCGCCGCCCGGGCGCTACGCGGTGATCGACGCCTCGATCGACCACGGCTCGCTGGGGGCGATGTCGGCGCACGAGGACGCCAAATCGGCGTTCCTGGAACGGCTGAATTCGCGCGGCGGCTTGGCCGGCCTCATCGCATTTTCCTCAGGGGCCGCCGAGTTCGACGACGCCCTGATCAAGACCGAGTGGCATCGATGTTACAAGCGTGCCAAGTTGCGCCTGGAAGGATTCGCAAGCCGCGTTTCCTGCCCGGCCTACTGTCCTCGCTTGTTCGTGGTCATCGGCCCCTGCTCATTCAAAGCGGCTGCCACCGGCTGGGTGGACGTCGTGCGGCAGGCGTGTGAAACCACGCGTGTCGGGATTGGCATGCCCGAGCAACCGCGCTCCTGGGTCGCCGAGAGTTTTCTGAAGCGTGAGATAAACGCCTTTCTGGATGCGCCCGGAGAGGCGCGGCCGGCGACGCCGCTCAACGGCACGTTCAGCCTTGGTCTGATCGCCCGCTTCGCGGCGCAACAGCTGGGCCGGGAAATCACCATCGAACGGCGTGACGTCGCCGGCTGGTTGTCGGTTCCGTACGTGTCGCGAGTCGCGCCGCTGACCGCGCCGAATTACTCACTGGAGGCGGTTCTTTCACCGCTGGTGGCAAATTACGCGGCCGGCTTGCGGAGTTAGCACCATGACACGAGACTCATCGGAAGCGGGTCGGAATGCCCATGCCTGCGTATGCTGCGGAAGCACGCGGCTCGGCGCATCGCCGGCAGTCCTGATGCCCTTTGTCGCGCACCGTGCCCTGGGGTGGGCCCCGGTCGAGATCGACGAGAGCTGGGGCCTCATCACAATACGCCGCGGCATGGCCTATTCGATCTGCAACACCCTTTGCTGCACGGACTGCGGAATGCTCTTCCTCGACATCCGCTTTTCTCAGGGTGAGCTCGGTGCCCTGTACGCGGACTACCGGGGCGCGGACTATGTTGCATTGCGGGAGCACTACGAACCAGGCTATGCCCAGCGAAACGCGGGCTTCGACACGACGATCGGGTACCTTCACGAGGTTGAAGCCTTTCTCGCACCCTTCGTGCCACCCGGGCCCCGGGTTCTCGATTGGGGCGGCAACACCGGCCTCAACACGCCGTTCGCCGGCCGCCGCACTCTGTGCCACGTCCATGATATCAGCGACAAGCCGGTCTTGGACGGCGTGCGGCGGGTAGATAAGGGTACCGCCCTGACCACTGAATACGACCTCGTGGTGTGCAGTCAGGTGTTGGAGCACGTGCCGTACCCGCTCGACGTGCTGGCCGAGCTGCGCAAGACGATGCGCGGCGGCACCGTTCTCTACATCGAGGTGCCGTACGAGGAGCTCATGCGGGCGTCCCCAGGGGCCGGCGAGGCGGGCCGGAAGAAGCGGCACTGGCACGAGCACATCAATTTCTTCAGCCGGGAGGCACTCAACCGGCTCATGGACCGAGCCGGCCTCGACATCCTCGCGAACCGCGAATTGCACCTGGTCTTCGAAGGGCGGCCTGCGGCCGTTTTTCAGTTGGCGTGCAGGCTGCCGCGCGCGTCGTGTCAAGCCCGAGCCGCCGCGGCTTCGACGTAGGAAATCGGTGCGTCCTTCAGGCTCTCGAACGTCACCTCCTCCCACGCGCTTTGGGTTGCGATGAGCTCGCGCAGCAGCTTGTTGTTGAGCGCGTGGCCGGATTTGTAGCCGCTGAATTCGCCGATGAGGCTGTGGCCGAGCAGGTACAAATCCCCGATCGCATCGAGGATCTTGTGCTTGACGAACTCGTCCTCGTAACGCAAACCGTCCTCGTTGAGCACGCGGTAATCGTCCAGGACGATGGCGTTGTCCAGGTTGCCGCCGAGCGCCAGATTGCGCGCGCGCAGGCTCTCCAGGTCGCGCATGAAGCCGAAGGTGCGCGCCCGGCTCACTTCCCGCAGGAAGGACGTGGTGGAGAAATCCATGGACGCGACCTGCGAGTGCTTCTTGAAGGTCGGGTGGTTGAATTCGATTTCGAAATTGACCTTGAATCCGTTGTAGGGATCGAAGCGCGCCCACTTGTCGCCGTCGTCGACCCGCAGGCTCTCGAGAATGCGGATGAACCGCTTCGGCGCCTTCTGTTCTTCGATTCCGGCGGACTGCAGCAGGAAGACGAAGGGTCCCGCGCTGCCGTCCATGATCGGCACTTCGCCGGCGCTCACCTCCACCAGTGCGTTGTCGATCCCAAGGCCCGCGAGCGCGGACAGGAGGTGCTCCACGGTCGAGATCTTCACGTCGCCCACGTGCAGGGTCGTACCCATCGTGGTGTCGCCGACGTTTTCGGCGTGCGCCTTGATGTCGACCGGCGTGTCGCCGTCGGTGCGGCGGAAGACGATGCCGGTGTCCGGAAGAGCCGGACGCAGCGTCATCAGGACCTTCTTGCCGGTGTGCAGGCCCACTCCCGTGGCCCTGATGGAATTCTTCAAAGTTCGTTGATTCAACATGGGAAACCAGGACTTCCAAACAATCCAATCCGGCGCCAAAGGTAACACGCCGGTGCGAAGCTTAAAACCGGCGCCCGCAGCCGCCGCAATGCGGCTGCGGGCGCCAACCTGGAACGTCAGAACCGAAAAGCCGTCAATCCGCCTGTCGGCGCAGGAATGCCGGTATGTCCAGCAGGTCCTCCGACTCCATTTCCGTCCGCAGCCCGTCGCCCACGGCGCGCGCCTGCCGATGCACGGTGGGGCGGTCCAACATCGCGTAGTCCGTGGGCGCCAGAGGCGCCTTTTGGCGCACGACGCGCATGGTGGGAGGCGGCGCAATCGCCGCGGCCGACTGCGCCGGAGCGGCGGCCCTCGCCACGGGCTTGCCAAGACCGGTCGCCACGACGGTGACGCGTATCTGGTTGGACATCTCGGGGTCGATGACGGTTCCCAGGACCACGGTGGCGTCGTCCGAGGCGAACTGCTTGATGACGTTGCCCACCTCCTGGAACTCGCCGATGGACAGGTCCATGCCGGCCGTGA
Source organism: uncultured Gammaproteobacteria bacterium (assembly GCA_963707765.1). Classification (GTDB taxonomy): domain Bacteria; phylum Pseudomonadota; class Gammaproteobacteria; order Steroidobacterales; family Steroidobacteraceae; genus Bog-1198. The sequence goes on from CAVPQZ010000005.1 coordinate 64,762, forward strand.
CGTTGACCAGGATGCCCTGAGCGCCGGCGAGATTGATGTCCTCGAGCAGCGGGCTCGAGATCGCCGCCTCGGCCGCTTCGCGCGCCCGGTCCTCCCCGGACGCCGCGCCCGAGCCCATCATGGCCATGCCGGTTTCCGACATCACGGTGCGCACGTCGGCGAAATCGACGTTGATGAGACCCGGCCGCGTGATGAGTTCCGCGATGCCCTGGACGGCGCCCTGCAGCACGGTGTTCGCCGCCTTGAACGCATCCAGCAGGGTCGTCGTGCTACCGAGCACCGCCAGCAGCTTCTGGTTCGGGATCGTGATCAGCGAGTCGACGTACTTGGACAGTTCCAGCATGCCCTGATCGGCCACGCGCGAGCGCTTGTTGCCCTCCATCTCGAAGGGTTTGGTGACCACGGCGACGGTGAGGATGCCGAGTTCCTTCGCCACCTGAGCGACCACGGGTGCGGCCCCGGTGCCGGTGCCGCCACCCATGCCGGCGGTGATGAACAGCATATCGCAGCCCTCGATGAGCTCGATGATGCGGTCGCGGTCCTCCATCGCGGCCTGACGGCCGACTTCCGGATCCGCGCCCGCGCCCAGCCCCTTGGTGATGTTGCAGCCGATTTGCAGGGCCGTGCGCACCTTGGAGTGCTTCAGGGCCTGCGCATCGGTGTTGATGCAAATGAATTCCACGCCCTCGAGTCCGGCGCTGACCATGTGCGAGACCGCGTTGCCGCCGCCGCCGCCGACGCCGAGCACCTTGATCACGGCGCTTTGGCTATAAGAGTCCATCAGTTCAAACATTCCAGTTCTCCTCAATCGATGATTATTAAAAATTCCCCTGAAACCAGGCCTTCATCCGTTCGAAAATCGACTTCACGCCGCCCGACAACAGCGGCAGCTCCGTTCTTCTCACTTCCATATTTCCCTTGGCATACAGCAGCAGCCCGACGCCCGTCGCGTGAATCGGGTTGCTCACCACGTCGACGAGACCGCTGACGTACTGCGGCACGCCGAGGCGCACCGGCATGTGAAACACTTCCTCGGCGAGTTCCACGGCGCCCTCCATCTTGGAGCTGCCGCCGGTGAGCACGATGCCCGTGGCCACGGACTCCTCCAGGCCGGCGCGCCGCAGCTCGTCGCGGATCAGGCCGAACAGCTCCTCGTAGCGCGGCTCGACGATCTCGGCCAGCGTCTGCCGGGCGAGACGCCGCGGCGGCCGGTCGCCCACGCTCGGCACCTCGATCGTCTCGTCCGGATTCGCAAGCTGCGACAGCGCGCACGCGTACTTGATCTTGATGTCCTCGGCGTACTGGGTCGGCGTGCGCATCGAGACGGCGATGTCGTTGGTGACCTGGTCGCCGGCGATCGGGATCACGGCGGTGTGCCGGATGGCGCCGCCGCCGAACACGGCGATGTCGGTGGTGCCGCCCCCGATGTCGACCACGCACACCCCGAGGTCCTTCTCATCGTCGGTGAGCACGGCGTAGCTCGACGCCAGCTGTTCGAGGACGATGTCGTCGACCGCCAGCCCGCAGCGCTGCACGCACTTGACGATGTTCTGGGCGGCGCTGTCGGCGCCGGTGACGATGTGCACTTTCGCCTCGAGCCGCACGCCCGACATGCCGATCGGATCGCGGATGCCCTCCTGCGAATCGATGATGTATTCCTGCGGCAGGACGTGCAGTATCTTCTGGTCGGCCGGAATGGCCACGGCCTTGGCGGCGTCGATCACGCGCTCGACGTCCCCCTGCACGACCTCCTTGTCCTTGATCGCGACGATGCCGTGCGAGTTGAGGCTGCGCACGTGGCTGCCGGCGATGCCCGCATATACCGAGTGGATCTCGCAGCCGGCCATGAGCTCCGCCTCCTCGACGGCGCGCTGGATGGACTGCACGGTGGACTCGATGTTGACCACCACGCCCTTCTTAAGGCCGCGCGACGGATGGCTGCCGATGCCGATGATCTCCATCGTGCCGTCGATTTTTATCTCGCCGACGATGGCAACGACTTTGCTCGTGCCGATGTCGAGGCCCACCACCAAATTGCGATCAGAACGCTTGGCCATATCTCTTTTCGTCTTCCTTACGCTTCGACATCGTCGGAATGCCTGGTCTGGATCGGGCCCGGCCCCGCTTGAGTGCGCCAGCCGATGGCAAACCCGTTGGAGTAGCGCATGTCCACGTAGGTGATCTCGTTGAGGCGGTGCGAGATCACCTGCGAGGCCGTGCGGATGAAGCGGTCGAGCCGCTCGTCGACGTCGCGCCTCCCGAGCCGCACCGTCACGCCGCTGTCGAGATCCATCTCCCACGCCCCGCGCTCATCGAGACGCAGGGCGGCGATGCGCATGCCGGCCTCCAGCATCCGGCCCTGCGCGGCCAGGTAGCGCTGGGCAACCTGGGACTCCGTGCCGTCGGGGCCGGAGAGGCGCGGCAGCTCCGCCGGCACGTGAGCGGCTTCGCGGATGAACAGTTCGCCGCGAGTGTTGAGCAGGCCCGACTCGCCCCACCGGGCCATCGCGGTTTCCTCGACCACCGTGACGTGCAGGCTGTTGGGGAAGCGCCGCTGTATCCGGGCGCGATCCACCCACGGCACCGCCTCGACGGCGCGCTGAATGCGGTCGAGATCCGCCGACAGGAATCCGGCGTTGGTGAACGGCAGGACCGCCTTCTCGATCTCGCCGGGCGACACCCGCTGGAACGCGCCGTCCATCGAGATGACGCGGATCGGCCGGTCCAGGGCCCAGGTGAGCGCCGCCAGGGCGGCGATGCTTCCCCCCAGCAGCGCGCTGCGCCGCCCGTACGTGCGCGACCGCGCCGCGAGCTTGCTTAAGTCCCAGCGCGGCTTCTCTTCCGCGGCGCGTTTCTTGAACCGATTGCGGCGGGTGATCCACTGAAGATTCACTTGCGCACCCTCGCCAGGCTGGTCTCGAGCACGCGCCACACCAGTTCGCCGAAGTCCATGCCCGCGCGGCGCGCGGCCATGGGCACCAGGCTGTGGTCGGTCATGCCGGGCGTGGTGTTGATCTCGATGAAGTAGAACTTTCCCGAGTCGCGGTCGCGCATGAAATCCACGCGGCCCCAGCCGAAGCAGTCCGTGACCTGAAACGCCGCGAGCGCGGCCGCCTGCAGCTCCGCCTCGGCCGCCGCATCGAGACCGCTCGGGCAGTGGTACTGCGTGTCGTTGCGGAAGTACTTGGCCTGGTAATCGTAGAACTCGGTCGCGGGCTGGATGCGGATGGACGGCAGCGCACCGCCTTGCAGCACGCCCACGGTGTACTCGTCTCCGGAGATGAAGCGCTCGGCGAACACGATGGGGTCCACCGCACTCGCCTCCGCATAGGCCTGCGGCAGTTCGTCCGCGCGCTTCACCTTGGTGATGCCGACGCTCGATCCCTGAGAGGCGGGCTTGACCATCAGCGGCAGCCCCACCGACTCGAGGGCGGCCGGCAGATCGGCGGGGCTGGACAGCACGGCGTACTCGGGCGCGGCGTAGCCCGCGCCCACGACCACGCGCTTGGTCTTGAGCTTGTCCATGGTGAGGGCCGAGGCCAGCACCCCGCTGCCGGTGTACGGGACGCCCAGCCATTCGAGGGCGCCTTGGATCAGACCGTCCTCTCCCCCGGGCCCGTGCAGCGAATTCCACGCGCGCGCAAATTTCTCTCGCGCGAGGTCTTGGACCGGCGTTCCCTGGGGATCGAAGGGGTGCGCGTCCACGCCGCGTCGCCGCAGTGCGGCGAGCACCGCGTTGCCGGACAGCAGTGAAATGTCGCGCTCCGAGGAATCCCCGCCGAGGAGCACGGCGACCTTGCCGAAATCGGCGGCCACGTTCGCGCGGCGGTGGCCGGGTTGCGTTACCAGCAGGCTCATGCGGACTCTCCGACGATGCGTACTTCGGGGTGCAGGCGCACGTCGTAGGCATCCGCCACGGTGCGCTGCACGTGCAAGATCACCGCTTCGATGTCGGCCGCGGTCGCCGCGCCATGATTGATGATGAAGTTGGCGTGCTTCTCGGACACGGACGCATCGCCGGTGCGGAATCCCTTGAGGCCCGCGCTCTCGATCAGGCGCGCCGCATGGTCGCCGGGAGGGTTGGTGAACACGGAGCCGCAGCTCCATTCGCCGATCGGCTGCGTCTGCCGGCGCCGTTCCAGAAGATCGCGGATCACGGTCTCGTCCGCGTCCGGCTTGATGTCGAACTCCATGCGCGCGGCGATGAACCACTCGTGCGCCGGCCCGCGCACGTGGCGGTAGCCGATCTCGTAGTCCGCCGGCGTGCGGGTACGGCGCGTGCCGCGGCGGTCGAGCACGTCGACCTCGACCACCCGGGTCCAGGTCTCCCCGCCCCAGGCTCCGGCGTTCATCGCCAGCGCGCCGCCCAGCGTCCCGGGAATGCCGGCGAAGAACTCCGCGGGCCCAAGGGCCCACTTGATGCACTGGCGCGCGATGCGCGCGCACGGCACGCCGGCCTCGGCATGGATGCGCGTTTCGCCGATGCGCTCCAGCGCGTTCAGCGTGCCGTGCGTCGCGATCACGGCGCCGCGCACGCCGCCGTCGCGGACCAGCAGATTGCTGCCGAGGCCGATCCATAACGTGGGCATCTCGGGCGGCAGCTCGCGCAGGAACTCCCCGAGATCGGCGGCGTCGCTCGGGGTGAAGAAGAGGTCGGCCGGGCCGCCGGCGTGCCAGGAGGTGTGCTTCGACATGGGCTCGTTGCGCAGCAAGGTGCCGTTCATGCGCCGGCTCCCGGCGCAAATCGGTTCCTGAGGTCATGCGCAACCGAACCGATGCTGCCCGCGCCCATCGTGAGCACCACGTCGCCGTCGCGCAGGATGCCGCGGAGGCTGTCGGCCAGGTCATCGACGCGCTCCACGAACACGGGCTCGATGACGCCGCGCGAGCGGACCGCCCGGCAAATGGCGCGGCCGTCCGCGCCCGTGATCGGCGCCTCGCCAGCCGCGTAAACTTCGGTGACCAGCAGCACGTCGCTGGCGCTCAAGGCGCGGCCGAAATCGTCCAGCAGGTCGCGCGTGCGGGTATAGCGGTGCGGTTGGAATGCGAGCACCAGCCGGCGCGCGGGCCAGCCCTGCCGCACGGCGTCGATGGTCGCCGCCACCTCCGTGGGATGATGGCCGTAGTCGTCGACGACGAGCGCGCGCCCGCCCGCCCAGGCAATCTCGCCGATCTGCTGCAGCCGCCGGTCGATGCCCTGGAAATTCGCCAGCGCCTTCTGGATGGCCGCATCGGCGATGTCGAGCTCGGTGGCGACGGCGACCGCCGCCAGCGAGTTCAACACGTTGTGCCGTCCGGGCAGGTTGATCGTCAGGTCGAGCGGCGGGAAACCGGCGCGCAGCGCCTGGAATCGCGACTGCAGGCCGGCGCGCACCACGTTGACCGCGCGGATGTCGGTGCCCTCGGCGAACCCATACGTGACGAAGGGCCGGCCGACGGCGTCGTAGATGCTGCGGACGCACTCGTCGTCTGCGCACAGTACGGCGAGGCCGTAGAAGGGCAGGTTATGCAGAAAATCCACGAAACTCTGCTTGAGCCGGGAGAAGTCTCCTTCGTGGGTCGCGAGGTGGTCGTTGTCGATGTTGGTGACGATCGCGATCATCGGCTGCAGGTGCATGAACGAGGCATCGCTCTCGTCGGCCTCTGCGACCAGATACCGGCCAGCGCCCAGACGCGCATTGCTGTCGGCGCTCTTGAGCCGTCCGCCGATGACGAAGGTCGGGTCGAGGCCGCCCTCCGCCAGTGCGCTCGCCACCAGGCTGGTCGTGGTGGTCTTGCCGTGGGTCCCGGCCACCGCGACCGAATAGCGGAATCGCATCAGCTCGCCCAGCATCTCGGCGCGCGGCACCACGGGAATGCGGTTCGCCAGCGCGGCCGCCACTTCCGGGTTGGCGCGGCTGACGGCGGTCGAAACCACGACGACGTCGGCGTTGCCGAGGTTCTCGGCCGAGTGGCCGATGAAGACTCTCGCGCCGAGCCGCGCCAGCCGCTCGGTGACGGCGTTGCCCTTGAGGTCGGAGCCGCGCACCTCGTAGCCCAGGTTGAGGAGCACCTCGGCGATGCCGCTCATGCCGCTGCCGCCGATGCCGACCAGGTGGATGGTTTGGATGCGGCGCATCCGATCGCTCAGCCGGTGACTCATGGGGTGGCTCATGCCGGCGCTCCGGCGGCCACGCACAGGTCCGCGACCCGCGCGGCGGCATCGATCACCCGCAGGCGGCGGGAAGCCTCGGCCATCCGCAGCAGCCGCTCGCGATCCGCCGTGAGATCGGCGATGCAGGCGCTCAACGTGTCGGGCGTCATGTCGCGTTCCTGCAGCACGCGCCCGGCGCCCGCCGCGGCCATGGTTTCGGCATTCCTTGGTCTGGTGGTCGTCGGTGGCCGTGGGCAGCGGCACCAGCAGCGCGCCCAGGCCGGCCGCCTCCAACTCGGCAATGGTCATGGCGCCGGCGCGGCAGACGGCCACGTCCGCCCACGCGTAGGCCGCCGCCATGTCCTCGATGAACGGAATCACTTCCGCCTCGACCGCGGCGTCCTGATAGGCGGCGCGCGCCGCGTCGATGCCGCGCTCGCCGGCCTGGTGGCGCACCTGCGGCCGGCGCTCCGGCGAAAGCCGCGACAGCGCCTGCGGCACCATGAGATTCAGCCGTTGCGCGCCTTGGCTGCCGCCGAATACCAGCAGCCGCGCGCGCCCCTCCCGATGAGCGAAACGCACCGTCGGCTCCGCCAGCGCCGCAATGTCGGCCCGGACCGGGTTGCCCACCGTGCGCGCGTTCACGCTCGCCTTGAAGCTGCCGGGAAAGGCCTGCAGCACCTGCGCGGCCAGATGCGCCAGGCACCGGTTGGTGAAGCCGGGCACGGCATTCTGCTCGTGGATCAGCAGGGGTATGCGCAGCAGCCAGGCGGCAATTCCGCCGGGGCCGCTCACGTAGCCGCCGGCGCCCAGCACCGCCCGCGGGCGCACCCGGCGCAGCACCGCCGCCGCCTGCAGGACGGCGCTCGCGATGGCGAGCGGCGCCGCCAGCCAGGCTCGCAGGCCCTTGCCGCGAATACCTCGGACCCGCACCCACTCGATGCGAAAGCCGCTGGCCGGCACCAGGCGCGATTCCATGCTCGCCGGAACGCCGAGCCACACCACCGCAATGCCCCGCTCCCTAAGCACCTTCGCCACCGCGAGCGCCGGAAACACGTGTCCCCCCGTGCCCCCGGCCATGATCAGCACCGGCCGGCCGCCCGGAGCCTCCACGCGCGTCATTTGGCGCCCCCGGGCATGCGCATCACGGCCGACCGCGAGCTGCACTTGACCTCATGGTAGATGCGCAGCAGCACGCCGAGCCAGGCCAGGCTCACGATCAGGCTGCTTCGGCCGTAGCTGAGCAGCGGCAGCGTCAATCCCTTGGTGGGCAGCACGCCCATGTTGACGCCGATGTTCACGATCGCCTGCAGCCCCAGCCAGATGCCGAAGGCGAGCGCGACGTGCGACTGGAACTTGAGGCCGGCCTGGGACGCCATGCGCGAGATCTGGAACGCGCGCCACACCAGCGCCAGGAACAATGCGATCACTCCCACCACGCCGACCAGGCCCAGCTCCTCGGCGAGCACGGCGAACACGAAGTCGGTGTGCGCTTCCGGCAGATAGAAGAGCTTCTGGATGCTGCCGCCGAGGCCGACGCCGAACCAGCCGCCGCGCCCGATCGCGATCAGCGACTGGGTCAGCTGGAAGCCGCTGTTGAACGGATCGTCCCATGGATGCAGGAAGACCGTGAGCCGCTTCAGGCGGTACGCCGAGGTCAGCGCCAGCACGGCGAACAGGGCTCCCACCACCGACACCAGCGTGAACACGTACCGCAGCCGCGCCCCGGCGACGAACAGCACCGCAAACCCGGTCGCGAACAGCACCGTGGTCGCCCCGAAATCGGGTTCGATCAGCAGCAGCACGCCCGCGACGCCGAGCAGCGCCACGGGCTTGAGCAGTCCCGAGAACTCGCGCTCGAGTTCGGCGCGCTTGCGCACGCAGTAGCTGCAGACCCAGTTGAGCACCAGCACTCGCGCGAGCTCCGAAACTTGAAAGTTCATCGGACCGATGCGCAGCCAGCGGCGTGCGCCGTTGATCTTCGCGCCGAGCCCCGGAATGAGCACGAGGACCAGCAGCGCGAGACCCAGCAGCAGCAGCGTGACGCTGTGCTTCTCCCACTGCTCCGTCGGCACGCGGGTCACGGCCAGCGCCACCAGCACCCCGCAGCATCCGAAGATGAACTGGCGCTCCAGGAAATAGAACGGATCGCCCAGATTCTTCGCAGCCACCGACATGGACGCGGACGTGACCATGATGAGACCCACCAACAGGAGCACGGCGGTCAATCCCAAGGTGACCCCGTCCCACGCGAAGGGCATGCGCTCCCGCGCCCTCACGCCGTAGCCCATGGTCGTGGTGTTCATCATGAGGGCATCGCCAGTGCGCGCACGGCGGCGGCGAATTCGTCGCCGCGATGCGCGTAATCCCGGAACATGTCGAGGCTCGCGCAGGCCGGAGACAGCAGCACCGTGTCGCCCGGGACTGCGGCGCGCGCCGCGGCCGCGACCGCGTCCGCCATCGTGGCCGCGCGTTCGACGGTGCAGGTTCCGGCGATCGCCGCCTCGATGGCCGGCGCATCCTTGCCGATCAGGACGGCGTGTCTGACCTTGCGGGCAAAGGCGGTGGCGAGCGGCGCGAAGTCCTGTCCCTTGCCTTCGCCGCCCGCGATCAGCACCAGGGGCCCCGGCATCCCGTCGATCGCCGCCAGGGTGGCCCCCACGTTGGTGCCCTTCGAGTCATCCACGTACCGCACGTCCGACCGATCGGCGACCCACTGCGAGCGGTGCGGCAGCCCCGGAAACGCCTCGAGGGCGGACAGGCTCGCCGCCGGCGGCAGGCCGGCGGCGTCGGCCAGCGCGAGCGCCGCCAGGGCGTTGGCGGCATTGTGCGCCCCGGTTATTTTCATCCGCGAGACGTCGAGCAGGTCCCTTCCGTGACGGCAGAGGAAGGTCTGCGAGCCGCGTCGCGTCAGGCAGTAGTCGGCGCCGCCCTCGCGCGCGGAGAACGTCACGACGCGCGCGCCGGGCTTGGCGGCGTCGCGCATCGCCGCCACGCGGGGATCGTCGGCGTTCAGAACCACCGTCGCGGCGTGCGCGAATATCCGCGACTTGGCCCGCGCGTAGTCCTCGATCGAGGCGTAGCGGTCCATGTGGTCCGAGGTCACGTTGAGGACCACCGCCGCGGCGAGTTCGAGCGAGGAGGTCGTCTCGAGTTGGAAGCTGGAAAGTTCGAGCACGTACAGCTGCGGCGCCGGCTCGTCCAGCAGGTCGAGTGCCGGCAGCCCGAGGTTGCCGCCGGCGAGGACGCGCCGGCCGGCCGCGGCCGCCATGCCCGCCACCAGGCTGGTCACCGTGCTCTTGCCGTTGGTGCCGGTGATCCCGACCACGGGGGCGCGGACGGCGCGCGCGAACAGCTCGACGTCGCCGATCACCTCGATGCCGCGGGCGCGCGCGGCGCGCGCGATCGGCTCGTCGAGGGACACGCCCGGGGACAAGAGCACCTGCGTCGCCCCGTCGAGCAGCGACAGGTCGAATGAACCGAGCCGCACGTCGATCTTGCCGGTGAGCGGTCCGAGCTCTGCCAGGCCCGGCGGCTTGGTGCGCGAATCGGTCGCGCGCGCGGCGATGCCGTGCTTCGCGAAATACCGCACGCACGATGCCCCCGTCTTGCCGAGACCGACGACCAGGCTTGCCATCATCGTATCTTCAAAGTCGCAAGACCCGCCAGGACGAGCACGAAACTGATGATCCAGAAACGCACGATCACCTTGGGCTCCGACCATCCTTTCAGCTCGAAATGATGGTGCAGGGGTGCCATGCGGAAAATGCGCTTGCCGGTGAGCTTGAACGAGGCCACCTGAAGCATGACCGACACGGTCTCCAGCACGAAAACCCCGCCCATCACGAACAGCACGATCTCCTGGCGCACCATCACGGCGATGGTGCCGAGCGCGGCGCCGATGGCCAGCGCGCCGACGTCGCCCATGAAGACCTCGGCTGGATAGGAGTTGAACCACAGGAAGCCGAGACCCGCGCCGGTCAGCGCGGCGCTGAAGGTCAGGAGCTCACCGATGCCGTTGATGTACGGGATCTGCAGGTAGGCCGCGAACTTGATGTTGCCCGTGGCGTACGCAAAGATGCCGAGCGCCATTGCCACCATCACGGCCGGCATGATGGCGAGCCCGTCCAGTCCGTCGGTGAGGTTCACGGCGTTGCTGGTGCCGACGATCACGAAGTAGGCATAGGCGACGAAGCCGAGCGTGGTCATCGGCACCGCCACGGTCTTGAAGAACGGCACGTACAGCGTGGTCTCCGCCGAGGTCTGGTGCATGCCGTGCAGCGTGATCGCCGTGACCAGCGCGGCCAGCGACTGTCCCAGGTACTTGTAGCGGGCCGGCAGCCCCTTGGAATTACCCACCACCAGCTTGAGGTAGTCGTCGTAGAAGCCGATGGCGCCGAACGCGAGCGTCGTGCCCAGCAGGATCCACACGAAGCGGCTGGACAGATCGGCCCAGAGCAGCGTTCCGATGAACGTGGCCACCAGGATCAGCCCTCCGCCCATGGTGGGTGTGCCGGATTTCTGCAGGTGCGATTGCGGCCCGTCCGTGCGCACGCGCTGGCCGATCTGGTACTTCGCCAGCGCCTCGATCATGTGCGGACCGATGGCGAGCGCCATCGCCAGCGCCGTGATCGCGGCGAGAATGCCGCGCAGCGTCAGGTACTGGAATACGTGAAAGCCGGAATGGTACCTGGCGAGATACTCGGTGAGATGGAGCAGCATCCGGTCAGCTCCCATTGCCCGTGAGAGCCTGGACCACGCGCTCCAGGCGGTTGATGCGCGAACCCTTGACCAGCACCGTGACGGCCGGCGCGAGTTCGGTCTGCAGCCTGCGGATCAACGACTCGGCATCGGCGAACCACTCGCCGCCGGCGCCGAAGGTCTCGACCGCGCGCGAGCTCTGCGGCCCCACGGCGAACAGGCGCTTCACGCCGCACTCGCGCGCATACCCGCCCAGGTGAGCATGGCTGTCCGAGGCGTGCTCACCGAGCTCCGCCATGTCGCCGAGCACCAGCCAGCTGGTTCCCGGCAGGGTGCGCAGCACCTCGAGGCCCGCGCGCACCGAGCTCGGGTTCGCGTTGTACGAGTCGTCGATGATCCAGCTTCCGCGCAGGCCGCCTTTCAGCTGCAGGCGGCCCGCCACGGAGCGAAAGTCCGCGAGGCCTTGCACCACGTAGTCGAGCGAGGCCCCCGCGGCCGTTGCGGCCGCCGCCGCCGCGAGCGCATTGGCGACGTTGTGCGCACCCCCCGCGCGGAGCACGATCGGCCGCTCGCCGAGCGGACACCGCAGCGTGAAGCGGGTGGCGAACTCGCCGTGCTCGATGCCCAGAACCGGGTTCAGGGCGGTGAAGTCCGCCCCATGCGCGCCGAAGGTGACCACGCGCTTCGTGCCGGACACGCGGATCCAATACGGGGCATACGCGTCGTCGGCATTGATGACGGCGGTGGCGTCGGGCGACAGGCCCGCCACCATTTCACCCTCGCCCTCCGCAACGCCGTCGAGGCTGCCGAAGCCCTCGAGATGCTCCGCGCCCGCATTGGTGATGAGCCCCACCGTGGGCCGAACGAACCGCAGCAGTTGCGCGACGTCGCCGATTCGATTCGCGCCCATCTCCACCACGGCGCTGCGGTGCGCGGGCTCGAGCCGCATCAGAGTGATCGGCACGCCGATGTGGTTGTTGAGATTGCCGTGGGTCGACATGCACGTGCCCATGCGCGACAGGATGGCCGCGGTCATCTCCTTCGCCGTGGTCTTGCCGTTGCTGCCGCCCACGCCGACGATCGGAATGGCGAAATTCGAGCGCCATGCGGCAGCCAGCCTCTGCACCGCGGCCAGGGCATCGGCGACGACGATCTGGGAGATCGGCGCGGCGACCTGCCTCTCGACCAGCGCCCCGACCGCGCCGCGTTCGAGGGCCCCGCCGACGAAATCCGCGCCGTCGAACCGCGGGCCGCGCAGCGCGACGAACAGCGCGCCGGGCCCCAATGTCCGGCTGTCGCTCGAGACGACGCTGTAGCGCTGATCGCCGCCGACCAGCCGGCCGCCGGCCGCCTGCGCCGCATCGCCGAGGGTGCGTTTCATGCCGCCGCCCTCAAGGCGCGCAACGCCGCGTCCCGATCGCTGAAGCTGCGCCGCACGTCTCCGTAGATTTGATAATCCTCGTGCCCCTTGCCGGCGATCAGGACCACGTCGACGGGCGCGGCCTCGTTGATCGCGGCCGCAATCGCCTCGCCGCGGTCGTGAATGACCCGCGCGGCGTGCGCCGAGATTCCGAGCAGGATGGCGCGGCAGATGCTCTGCGGATCCTCAGATCGGGGATTGTCGTCGGTGACGATGATCGCATCGGCCAACTCGTCGGCGACTGCGCCCATCATCGGCCGTTTTCCCGGGTCCCGGTCGCCGCCGCAGCCGAACACGCACCACAGCGCGCCGCGGCAGTGCTCGCGCAGGGCGCGCAGCGCCTTCGCGAGCGCGTCGGGTGTGTGCGCGTAGTCGACCACGGCCAGCGGCCTCGGGCGCCCTTCGGATCCGACCACTTCCATGCGTCCCGGCGGCGGCAGGCATCCCCCGAGCGCCGCCGCCGCATCGCCGAGCGGCACGTGCAGCGCGAGCAGGCACGCCGTCACGATGGCGCAGTTCTCCGCATTGAACCGGCCGAGGAGCCGGGTGGTGAGGCGCTGCTCGCCGAAGCTGCCGCGGATCGTCATCGAGATGCCGTTGAGATCCAGCGCGACGTCGTCCGCATGGACGTAGCGGTTCGCGAGCCCGCGGGCTCCGCCCGCGCCGCACCAGACCGCGGTGACGGGCAGCCGCCCGCCGTAGCGCTGCGCCAGTTCCCGGCAGAAGGCGTCGCCGACGTTGAGGATCAGGTGCTGCAGGCCGTCGGCCTCGATGAGGCGTGCCTTGGCGGCGCCGTACGCCTCCATGGAACCATGGTAGTCGAGGTGATCGCGCGTGAGGTTGGTGAACGCCGCCGAGTGGAAGCGCACCCCGTCGACGCGGCCCTGGTCGAGCGCGTGCGAGGACACTTCCATCGCCACGTCGCGGACCCCGAGGGCGCGCAGCTGCGACAGCTGCCGATGCACGGTGACGGCGTCCGGCGTGGTGTGAGTCGGCCTCTCGAGCGCGCCGATGCGCCCCCAGCCGACGGTGCCGATGTAGGCGGCGTCGGAATTCAAGCGCGACAGCGCCTGCGCGAGCAGATAGGCGCAGGTGGTCTTGCCGTTGGTCCCCGTGATGCCGACCACCCGCAGGTGCGAGGACGGCCGGCCGAAGAATCGGTCGGCGATGCGCCCGACCAGAGACTTGAGGCCCGGCACCGGCGCGACCTGCACTCCCGCGCTCGAGGCCAGGGCGGCGGCGGCCGAGGCCAGAACGGCGGCGCCCGCGGGATCGGACTCCGCGGCGGGCTCCCACAACACGGCGCTCGCGCCGCGCGCGGCGGCCTCTGCGGCGTACTCGAGCCCGTGCGAGCCTCGCCCGCGCAGCGCGAGAAAAAGGCTTCCGGCACGCGCCTCGCGGCTGTTCAGGGTGAGGTCCCGCACCTGCGCGTCGGCGGGGGCCGGCGCGATGCCCTCCAGCAGCCAGGTCAGGGAAACTCCGGAATGCGCCGTGCTCATTGCGTGTCGCTGGCCTGTACCAGCGTCGCCGCGGGTACGTTTTGCAGATCGTCCGGCGGCACGTCCATCAATCGCAGCGCACCCGACATCACGTTCGAGAAAACCGGCGCCGCCACCTGGCCGCCCTGATGCAGCGCGGGGCTGGGCTCGTCGATCACCACCACTGTGGCGATCTTCGGATGCGTGGCGGGCACCAGCCCGGCGAACACCGCCATGTATTTGTCGGTCGAATAGCCGCCGGCAATGGACTTGAAGGCGGTGCCGGTCTTGCCGGAGACGCGGTAGCCCACCAGGGCCGCGCGCGTCGCGGTGCCGCCCTTCTCGATGACTTTTTCCATCAGTTGCACGAGCTCATGGGCCACCTTGGGATCGAGCACCTGCTCCCCGTGCACCGGTCCCGTGACGCGCTCGAAGGTCAGAGGCCGCTTGATCCCGCCCGCGCCGATGGTGGCGTACGCGTGCGCCAGCTGCATGGGCGTGACGGATAGACCATAGCCGTGCGACAGGGTTGCAATTCCGATGGGGCGCCAGTGTGCGTAGCTCGAGAGCATCCCGGCCGACTCGCCGGGAAAACCGCTGCCCGTGACGCGCCCGAGGCCAAGGCCGGTGAACGTCTTCCAGATCTGTTCCGGTTGCAGCGTCAGGGCGACCTTGGCGGTGCCCACGTTGCTCGACTTGGCGAGAATCGTACCCAAGTCGATGACGCCGAGGTTCTCCTCGTCCTCCTCGACCTTGTTGCCGACCTTGAAGAATCCGGGCGAGGTGTCGACGACGCTGTCGGGACGGTACTGCCCCGATGCCAGCGCCGCGGCCATGATGAAGGGCTTGACGCTGGAGCCGGGCTCGAAGATGTCCGTGGCGGCGCGGTTGCGGTAGAGCTCCGGCTTCAACTGATCGCGGTCGTTGGGGTTGTACGACGGCTGGTTGACCATCGCCAGCACCTCGCCGGTGTCGACGTCGACGACGATGACCGAACCCGCCTGCGCGCGATACTCCTGCATGGCGGACTTGAGCTCGCGGTACGCCAGATATTGGATGCGCAAGTCGATGCTCGTGACCAGGTCATGGCCGGGCCGCGGCGCGCGGATGCTCTCGATGTTCTCGACGTAGCGGCCGTACAGGTCCTGGATGACCCGCTTCGCGCCGTCCTCGCCGTTCAACTGTTGGTCGAAGCCGAGTTCGAGTCCCTCCTGCCCGACGTCGTCGACGGTCGTGAAGCCGACGACGTGGCCCGCCACCTCTCCGGCCGGATAGTAGCGCCGGTACTCGCGCTGCAGGTTGACGCCCGGAATTCCCAGCGCCTTGATGCCCGCGGCCTGATCGGGCGGCATGTGGCGCACCAGGTACAGGAATTCTCGGTCCAGGTTGCTCGTGATGCGCCGCGCCAGGAACTGCGGATCCTGCTGCAGCGCCTTGGCGAGCTTCGGGAGCTGGTCGATGTTGTCGTTGAGTTCCTGCGGATTGACCCACACGCTGTCGACCGGCGTGCTGATCGCGAGCGGCTCGCCGGACCGGTCCACGATCGCTCCGCGATGCGCCTCGATCTTGACCACGCGCATGGAGCGTTGATCGCCCTCGCCCACGAGAAAGCCGTGCTGCACCAGCTGCAATTCGACGGCCCGCGCCATGAGGCCGAGCGCGCACGCGGCCACCAGCCCCAGCACGACGTAAGAGCGCCAGCGGTAGCTCTTCGCCCGGGACTCGCTCTCGCCGGATCGCGGTTTCGTGGAGAAGCGCGGTTTCACGGCCGGACGATCCGCACGTCCCGGGTCTGCGGCAGGTTCATCTGCAGCTTCGTGTTCGCCACGCGCTCGACGAAGGCATGCGACGACCAGTAGCTCTGCTCGAGCTGCAGGCGGCCCCAGTCCATCTCGAGCGAGTCGCGTTCTCCGTCGAGCTTTTCGAGGCGCACGAAGAGGTCGCGGGACTTGTGGCGCGCGTAGATCACCTGCACCGCCGAGCCCAATACGGCGAGCCACAACACGGGGAGGGCGATCGGCATCAGATTTCGTTTTTTCATGCGGCCAGGTCCATTGATAGGCGTTCGGCAATGCGCAGGCGGGCGCTGCGGGCGCGCGGGTTGCGCTCGGTTTCGGATTCCCCGGCCGTCACCCGCTTCCCGACCAGCCTGAGCTTCGGCGCCGCATGCGCCGGCACGAAGGGCAGTCCCGCGTATACGGGATCGGGCGACGCATGGCGGCGCATGAATTGCTTGACCATGCGGTCCTCGAGGGAATGGAAGCTGATCACTGCGAGGCGCCCGCACGGCGCGAGCCGCGCGAGGGAGAGATCGAGCGCGGTCTCGAGCTCGTCGAGCTCGCCGTTGACATGGATGCGCAGCGCCTGGAACACGCGCGTTGCGGGGTGCTTGTTCCGCTCGCGGCTGCGGGCCACGCGCGCAATCATTTCGGCGAGCTCGCCGGTGCGCTCGAAGGGCTTGACGGCGCGGTCCGCGACGATGGCGCGCGCGATTCGCGGTGCATGCCGCTCCTCGCCGAATTCGCGGAAGATTCTCACGAGCTCGGCCTCCGGCGCGCCGTTGACGACGTCGGCGGCGGACGGCCCCTCGCCCTTGCTCATGCGCATGTCGAGCGGGCCGTCGTGCATGAAGCTGAAGCCGCGCTCCGGTTCGTCGAGCTGCGGCGAGGAGACGCCCAGGTCGAACAGGATGCCGTCGAACTTGAGGCCGGGCTCGACCCGGTCGGCGCACGCGCCGAGCGATGAGAATCGCGCGAGGAACACCGACACGCGCGGATCCGCGGCGAATCGGCGGCGCGCCTCCGTGACGGCGACGGGATCGCGGTCGATGCACAATAACCGACCGTCGGCGACCAGATTCTCCAATATTGCCCCTGCGTGTCCGCCCCGCCCAAACGTGGCGTCCAGATAGACGCCGCTCCCCCGAATGTTCAACGCCGCCAGTACCTCAGGTAACAGTACCGGCGTGTGCTCTCCTGCCGCGCCCACCGTCTAGTGACTACAGCGACAGGTTGTCGAAATCGGCGGGCAAATCGCCCGAGGATCCGTCGGTCGTCGGCCAGGCATCGCACCGCTCGCTCCACCGAGTTTGATCCCACAGTTCAAACTTCACCCCCTGCCCCACCAGCACCGCATCCCGGTCCAGCGAGGCGAACTGCCGCAGTTCGGGAGGCAGCAGGATCCGGCCGTGACCGTCGAGCTCCAATTCCGCGGCATGTCCGATCATCATTCGCTGCAGCTGGCGGGTCTGAGGCTTCTCGGTCGGCAGGCGCATCAATTTGCGCTCGACCTCTTCCCAGTCGGGCATCGGATAGATCAGCAGGCACCGGTCCCGGTCGACTGTGACCACCAAATTCCCACCGCAACGCTCCTGCAGCCGCTCCCGATACCGGGTGGGCATCACCATCCGGCCTTTGGCATCAAGAGTTAAGTTGTTGGAACCTCGAAACATCGCAAAATGGGTCCGAGAACCCATTTCCCCCCACATTTCCCCACTGGGCTCCACTATAGGGAGGGCGGTGCCGCCAGTCAACGACTTAAGTTAAAAAAAACTTGGGGCAACAGTGACTTAGGTCACACTTTGGCCGCAACGGGTTCGCCGATCATGACTTTGTTTTGAATCAATCTGTTAGCAGCATTACCTGAAAATGAACGCAGGTTAATGCAGCCCCGAGCCCAGTGTTAGGGGAAACCCTTAATTTTGTGGGAGCGAAAGCCCTAACGCATCCGCCTTATGTCACCCTCAAGGTCGTGGCCGTTTCGGCCACGTAGATTCCCGCGCGCAGCGCGTAAAAAGGAGTCGGCCGTTAAGCCGGGTTCTGTCGTGGACAGTCATTCCTCTGGGATGCGCGTCGCCACGCACCTCTAGCGACCTACCCGGAAGCCTGCATGTGGGCCACACGCTGCAGCCAAAGGCGCCGCCTGCCTCCCTATTTGGTCTTGCTTCAGGTGGGGTTTGCCGTGCCGCTGATGTTGCCACCCGCGCGGTGCGCTCTTACCGCACCATTTCACCCTTACCGGCGCCGCTTGCGCGGCGCTTAGGCGGTATCTTTCTGTTGCACTTTCCGTAGGCTCGCGCCTCCCAGGCGTTACCTGGCACCGTGCCCTGTGAAGCCCGGACTTTCCTCCATGCGCTTGCGCACACAGCGACTGCCTGGCCGACTCCGGCGTGCACCATACTCTAGTTTCCCTTAAGGTGCAGGGCTCGCTTGTACGCCTCGTTGCCGCGCGCCCCGGTGAGCTTGGCCGCAAGGCCCGCCGCCTGCTTCAGCGGCAATTCCGCGAGCAGCACCTCGAGCGCTCGATCGAGCGCGCCTCCGTGGCCGTCGTCTCCCCCGCGCGGTGCAGGCGGCGCGCCGTGCACCACCAGCACGATCTCGCCGCGCGTGAAATTCGGATCCGCGCCCGCGCTCGCCGCCAGCTCGCCGAGCGTTCCGCGGTAGGTGGTCTCGTGCAGCTTCGTGATTTCCCGGGCCACCACGGCGGCGCGGTCCGCTCCGAAGGCTCGGACACAATCCTCGAGCGTCTCGGCCACGCGATGCGGCGACTCGTAGAACACCAGAGTGCGAGGCTCGGCCTCGAGCTCGGCAAGCCTCGCCCGCCTGGCCTGACCGCGCGCCGGCAGGAATCCCTCGAAGCAGAATCGGTCCGTGGGCAGGGCGGCGATCGAGAGCGCGGCAACGACGGCACAGGGACCCGGCACCGCGACGACTTCGATCCCCGCGGCGGCGGCGGAACGCACCAGCTCGAACCCTGGGTCGCAGATGGCCGGCGTTCCCGCGTCACTCACCAGCGCGACCGACGCCCCGCCGCGCAGTGCCTCGACCAATTCGGGTGCGCGATGCGCCTCGTTGTGGTCGTGCAGCGAGAGCAGCGGCGTCGAGATGCCGGCGCTCTTCAGGAGCGCTCCGGTATGCCGTGTGTCCTCGGCCGCGACCAGCGAGCATTCGGCGAGGGTCGACCGCGCGCGCGGGCTCAAGTCGCCCAAATTGCCGATTGGCGTCGCCACCACGTGCAGCCGCCCGGTCTTTGTGATTATCACTATAATCCCCGGCCTGTGTTTCGGAAGGTTCGAGGTGCGAAGCCTATGGCAGTGATCCCGCGGCGTCCACGGTTCGCGCTCTTGAGCTTTCTGGCGGCCTCGCTCATTGCGTCCGCCTGCAGCCTGGTGAAGCCCGCGGAGGCGCCGGTGGACCTGCAGGAGCGCGCCAAAGCCCAAGTCGACGCGGGCAACCATGCCGACGCGGCGCGGCTCTACGCGCAGCTCGCCGCCGAAGATCCGGCCGAGCGGGACGACTACGAGCTGCTGAGCGCGGAACAGTGGGTCGCCGCGGGACGGGTGGCGGATGCCAAGCTGGCGCTGGGCGCGGCGTCCACCGCGGCGCGCGCCAGGCAGCCCACTTCCTTTGCCCTCGTGGCCGCGGAGATCGCGGTGGCCGAGTCGGACGGCGCCGGCGCACTGCGCGAGCTGGATGCGATCGGCGTGCCGGCGGCCCCCGACCTCGCGCAGAATTACTGGTACCTGCGTGGCGAGGCGTTCTTTCTGCGCGGGTCGACCGTGGAAGGCACGCGCGCCTTCGTCGAGCGCGAGCGCTACCTGAGCGGGCCGGCCGTGCGCGCCAGCCGCGACGAGTTGTTCGCCAAGATCCGCACCGCCGCCCAGCGCGGCTCGCCGCTGACGCCGCCCACGCTGGCCGACCCCATCGTCGCGGGATGGCTGCAGCTGGGCAAGGTCGCGGTCGAACTGCAGCGCGATCCCTTGCATGCGGCAGCCGCACTCGGCAACTGGCAGGCGCTGTATCCGCAACACCCTGCCAACCCGATCGTGGTGGCGGCGGCGCAAACCCAGATCGCGGTGGCGAGCCAGTTCCCCAACCAGATCGCCCTGCTGCTGCCCTTGTCCGGCCGCGCCGAGGCCGTGGGCACGGCGGTGCGCGACGGCTTTATCGCGGGATACCTCGACCAGGACGCGGGCTCCCGGCCGCGGCTCAAGATCTACGACGTCGCGGCGGAATCGGTGGGCGGCGCCTACCAGCACGCGATCGAGGACGGCGCGAGCTTCGTCGTCGGCCCGCTCACCAAGGAGGACGTTGCGGCCGTCGCGCCGCTCGCCGCCGGACGCATGCCGGTCCTTGCCCTGAATTTCCTCGCAGACTCGAGCGCGAGCCCGCAGAACTTCTATCAATTCGCGCTGCTTCCGGAGGACGAGGCGCGAATCGTCGCGCGCCGCTTGGTGGCCGAAGGCAAGCACAGGGGAGTGGCAATCCTTCCCGACAACGAGTGGGGCACGCGGGTCGGCGCGGCGTTCGCGGACGAGCTCACGCAGCAGGGCGGAACGGTGGCGGACAGCGGGCGCTACGAAACCGGGCGGTCGGATTTCTCGGACGTCATCAAGCAGACCCTGCAGATTCACGGGATCAAGGGCGAGCCCTCGACCCACCGGAGCGATGCCGAGTTCGTGTTCGTCGCGGGCACGCCCGCGGCCCTGCGGCTGATGGTGGCTCAGCTCAAGTTTCATTTCGCCGGCGACATTCCCCGATACTCGACTTCGGATTGCTTCGAACCGAGCCCCGGGGCGAATAGCGACCTGGACGGGCTGATCTTTCCGGACATGCCGTGGATGGTGTCGGCCGACCCGGTGACCACGCGCATCCGCGACGCCGTGCGCGGCGCGTGGCCGGCGCGCACCGCCCGGCTCAACCGTCTTTTCGCCTTCGGTTTCGACGCCTATCGC
Source organism: uncultured Gammaproteobacteria bacterium (assembly GCA_963707765.1). Lineage (GTDB taxonomy): Bacteria > Pseudomonadota > Gammaproteobacteria > Steroidobacterales > Steroidobacteraceae > Bog-1198. The sequence goes on from CAVPQZ010000005.1 coordinate 85,227, forward strand.
CTGGTGCCGGCGCTGCGCGCGCATGCGCTCTCCGGCGCCAACGAGATCGACGGCGTGACGGGCCGGCTGCGCCTGGACGACCACAACCGGATTCGCAGAGAGCTGGACTGGGCGCAGATCCGCGACGGCCAGGCGGCCCCGCTGGACGCGCCACCCGAACCGGCACCGGCCGCGCCGGCCGCCCTTTAGGGACCCCTCGAATTTTCAGGGGCCCTGCGAATTTCTGCGACGATGCGCTCCATTCGCGGCGCGACGCCTCAGGCGGCGGCGCGCATAGTCCCTTGCCTCATGGGTGCCCCACATCTCGAGCGCGGAGCCGCGGCCGAGGCCTTCGCTGCCGACTATCTCGCGGCGCAGGGTCTCATCGTCCTGGGCCGCAACCTTCGCTGCAGGGCGGGCGAGATCGATCTGGCGTGTCTCGACGGCGAGGTGCTGGTGGTCGTCGAGGTTCGGCTGCGGGCCGGCATGGGCTACGGCGGCGCCCTGGGGTCGGTGTCGTGGCGCAAGCGCCGCCGTCTCATCCGCGCCACGCTGTACCAATGGCAGCGCCGGGCCGCCTGGCGGAAGCGCGTGCTGCGCTTCGACGTGCTCGCCGTCCAGGAGGGCCCCGGCGGCACGCGCGAGGTGGCCTGGATCCGGGACGCCTTCTGCGCTACTTGACGACCTGCAACTTGGGCCGCTTTGGCGCGGCGGCCGCGCCGCGGCCGGCGGCGGGTGCGGCGGGCGGCCCGTCCGTCGGATCGGGATCGGCGTCGCCCTCCGGAAAGATCATGCCCTGGCCCGTCTCGCGCGCATAGATCCCGAGAATCGCCCGAATCGGCACCAGCACCGAGAAGCTCACCCCGCCGAATCGTGCATCGAAACTCACGAAGTCGTTGCCGAGCTTCAGCATCTGGGTCGCCGAGAGACTCACGTTCAGCACGATCTTGCCGTCCTTCACGTACTGGCGCGGCACGGTCACGCCTTCCGCGGCCGCATCCACCACGATGTGCGGAGTCTCGCCGCTGTCGGTGATCCACTCGTGCAGGGCACGCAGAAGATAGGGCCGGCGGGGCTTCAATGCCGCATCCCTCGTTCCACGTCGGAAAGGGAGGAGCGAAAGGCCGGGCGCGCGAAGATCGTGTTCATGTACTTCACGATGGGCTGGGCCTGCGCCGGCAGTTCCATGCCGTAGTGATGCAGCCGCCACAGAACCGGCGCAATGCTGGCGTCCACCAGCGAGAACTCGTCGCTGAGGAAGAATGGCTTCGCCTTGAACACGTCCGCGCTGGCGCTGATCGCCTCGCCGAGCACCTTGCGGCTGTGCTCCGAGGTCGCGGACAGGGCGCCCTGCTCGATGTCGTGAGCCAGGGCGTACCAGTCCCGCTCCACGCGGTACAAGGCCACGCGGAACTGGGCGCGCGTCACCGGATCGATGGGCATCAGCGGCGGGTGCGGGAATCGCTCGTCGAGATAGTCGATGATGACGCGCGAGTCGTACAGAACCAGGTCACGGTCGACCAGCGTGGGCACGCTGTGGTAGGGATTCAGGTCGAGCAGGTCCTCGGGCAGCTTGCGCGGGTCGACGTTCACCAGGTCTATGCTGATGCCCTTCTCGGCAAGGACCAGGCGCGAACGATGACTCCACAGGTCATTCGGATCAGAAAACAGGGTCATGACCGAGCGACGTGCCAAACGCAATCTCCTAAGACCTCGAGACCAAGGGGCCGCCCCCCTGTCGCTCTCGCGGATGCTTCAGTGGACGTCCTTCCAGTACTCTTTCTTCAGCAGGATCGCCAAGACGAAGAACACCAGCAAAAACGCGATTACGTACACGCCCAGGGATTGGCGCTTCGCCTTGACCGGCTCGGCCGCATAATCCAGAAAGTTCGCGGTGTCCCGTACGAACCGATCATACTCCTCCGGCTTCATCGCGCCCGGGGTCATCGGTGCAACGCCGTCCAGAATGAACGTGGCGTTGCCGTGCTCGTCCGGCACGTTTTTCATCACCGGCTTCTGCAGCCCCTGAAGGCCCGACAGCACGGCTGGCATGGCGGTTCCGGGCAGCAGCAAGTTGTTGACCCCCCACGGCCGCGTCTTGTCCACATAATAATCTTTCAGGTAGGCAAAGATGTAGTCCGGGCTCTTGGATCGGGCGATCAGCGACAAATCAGGCGGTTGCTTCCCGAACCAGGCCTCCGCATCGGCGCCCGGAAGGGCCGAAATCACGGTATCGAAGGGCTTCTCCGAGGTGAACATCAGCCCGGACTTGAGCTCCGTCTCCGGAATCTGCAAGTCCCGGCCAATCCGGTTGTAGCGGACGTATTTCAGCGAATGGCAGCCCGAACAATAATTCATGAAGTTGTGCGCACCGCGCCGCAGCGACTCCACGTCTCGGATGTCCGTGCCGGACGACGGCAGCGCCTCGCCCTCCGCCCCCCGGGCGGCGGTCGCGGCCGGTCCCGAGAGGACCATGACCGCGGCAATCAACGACCAGAAATTTCGCATCATGCGTGCCCCGTCACCCGCTCCGGCACGGGCTTGACCTTGTCGAGAGTCGAGTACCAGGGCATCAACACGAAGAACGCGAAATACAGCGACGTGCAAATCTTGGCCAGCAGCGGATAAATGCCGGACGGCGGCTTCAATCCGCAGATGCCCAGGATGATGAACGACACCGAGAAGATCGTCAGCGCCACCTTGTAGGCCGGCCCGCGGTAGCGGATTGACTTGACCGGCGAGCGGTCCAGCCAGGGCAGGAAGAACAACACGACGATCGCCGCGCCCATCACGAGGACGCCCCAGACCTGCGTGCCCGCGAAGGAGGGCACCGCCCGCAGCATGGCGTAGTAGGGGGTGAAGTACCACACCGGCGCGATGTGCGGCGGCGTCTGCAGCGCATTGGCCGGCTCGAAGTTGGGCGACTCGAGGAACAATCCGCCGAAGCTCGGCGCGAAGAAGATCACGCCGCAGAAGATCAACAGGAAGCCGGCCACGCCGACCACGTCCTTCACCGTGTAATACGGATGGAACGGGATCCCGTCCAGCGGATGCCCGTCCTTGCCCTTCAGATTCTTGATCTCGATGCCGTCGGGATTGTTGGAACCCACCTCGTGCAGCGCCATGAGGTGCGCGATCATGAGAAAGATCAGGGCGAGCGGCAGCGCGGCCACGTGCAGCGCGAACAGGCGGTTCAGGGTGGCGTCGGCGATGACGTAATCCCCGCGGATCCATTCGACCAGCGCTCCGCCGATGATCGGCAGGCTGCCGAACAGGGACACGATGACCTGGGCGCCCCAGTAGCTCATGTTGCCCCAGGGCAGCACGTAGCCCGTGAATCCCTGGGCCATCAACAACACGAAGATCAGGCAGCCGAAGATCCACAGCAGCTCGCGCGGCTTGCGATGCGACCCGTACAGCAGCGCCCGGAACATGTGCAGGTAGACGACGATGAAGAACGCCGAGGCGCCGGTCGAATGGACATAGCGGATGAGCCAGCCCCAGTCCACGTCCCGCATGATGTACTCGACCGAGGAGAACGCCTCGCCCGCCGAAGGCTTGTAGTTCATCGTGAGGAAAATGCCCGAGACCAGCTGGATCACCAGGACCATCATCGCCAGCGATCCGAAGTAGTACCAGAAGTTGAAATTCTTCGGTGCGTAATATTCGGCAACCTGGGTCTTCCACAACACGGTCAGCGGGAAGCGCCGATCGATCCACGCAAGCAAGCCCCCTGACTCGCCGGACTCGGGGGATTCGGGAACCACGGCCATCGGTCAACCTCTCGTTCGTCTCGTTCGTCGATTACATGCAGCCGCGGGGCGGCTACGTCTTGGCTTCCGGGTCCACGCCTATGGTAATGATACCGTTGCCCGTGAACGTGTAGGGCGGTACCGTGAGATTTCGCGGCGCCGGCATGCTCTTGAACACCCGCCCTGAAATGTCGAATTTCGAGCCGTGGCAGGGGCAGTAGAACCCGCCCGGCCATTGGGCTCCCAGATCGATGCCCGTCAGCTGCGTCTGATCGGCGGGCTGGAAGGCGCCGAGCGGGGAACAGCCCAGATGCGTGCACACGGCCAGGCCCACCCAGAATTCCGCGTTGATGGCCCGGACCGCGTGCGTGTCCTTGATGTAGGCGGGCTGCACCGAATCGTCGGAATTCGGATCCGCCAGCATGCGATCGTGGTCCTTGATCTGCTCGAGCGCCGCCTTGGACCTGCGCACGATGTACACGGGCTGACCGCGCCACACGACCTTCATGCTCTGGCCGATTTCGAGCTTCGAGGCATCCACCGTCACCGGGGCGCCCATCGCCTTCGCGCGCTCGCTCGGCATCCAGGACGCCAGGAAAGGCACCGCCGCGAAGACTACGCCGATCGCGCCGGTCCCGACGGTTGCCGCAGTCAACAAGCGGCGCCGGCCGGAGTCAACCTGATCGTTCATTCCCGAAAGTCCTGAGTATGTTGCCAAATCTTCACGCAAACCCCTGTGGCCGCAGTGTTTCCCAAAGAATATTGCGAGCGCATTATACACAGATCAAAAGTCGACCCGGCATGCATCGGGAGCGGTGAATCGTTGCGAAATGCGCGTATGGCGTTGAGTTTCCTGGTGAGGGCCGTAATTGTCGGCCTCGCGGCCGCATTTGTGCTCGTATGGTGGAAACCCGAATTGTTCGGTGTCTTACCGCAGCGACGGATCACCGCCGCCACCGCGATGACGCCGCCGGCGACCCCCGCGTCGCTGCACGTACCCGCCCTGCCGAGCTTTGCCGATGCCGTGGCGCGGGCCGCGCCCGCGGTGGTCAACATCTACACCGCTCGTGTGGTCACGGAACGCACGCCGCCCGAGCCGTTCGACCAGATGTACGGCGACAATTGGCCTGCCTATCGACAGCGCATCGAGCGCAGCCTCGGCTCCGGCGTGATCATCGACCCGGCGGGCACCATCGTCACCAACCAGCACGTGATTGCGGGTGCGGACTCCATCCGGGTGCAGTTGGCCGACGGGCGGATCGCTGAAGCCGCGGTCACCGGCCAGGATCCCGACACCGACCTCGCGGTGCTGCACCTGTCGATCGGCAATTTGCCGGTCATGCCGCTCGGGCGGTCCGACGCGCTGCGGGTCGGCGACATCGTGCTGGCGATCGGCAACCCGTACGGACTCCAGCAGACCGTGACCCAGGGCATCGTGAGCGCCACCGGCCGCGGACAACTCGGGCTCGCGACCTTCGAGAATTTCATTCAAACCGACGCCGCCATCAATCTCGGCAATTCCGGGGGGGCGCTGATCGATGCCAACGGCGCGCTGGTGGGCATCAACACGGCGATCCTCAACCGCGCCCCCGGCGGCCCCGAGGGAATCGGATTCGCAATTCCGGTGAATCTCGTTCGCGGCGTCACCGAACAGATTCTCAGGCAAGGCCACGTGGTGCGGGGCTGGCTGGGGTTCCTGCCGCAGGATCTGTCGCCCGACCAGTCGGCGCAACTCGGCATCGGCACCGTGGGCGGCGTCGCCGTGGTGAACATCCTGAGGAAGAGCCCCGCGTTCGAGAAGGGCGTCCGCCCGGGCGACCTGATCACGGGACTCAACGGCGAACCGGTGAAGAGCGCGCAGGACCTGGTGAGCCGCGTCGCGGCGCTCGCGCCCGGCGCGAGCGTCGAGCTCGATGGCCAGCATGGAAGCGACCCCTACAGGCTCAGGTTGAGCGTGATCGAGCGCCCAACCCGGCAGCCGCAATAGACGGCTCCTAGCCCGGCGTGCGGCGGATTCTCGCGCCCAACTGCTGCAGCTTCTCTTCGATGGCCTCGTAGCCGCGGTCGATGTGGTAGATGCGCTCGATCTCGGTCCGGCCGTCGGCCACGAGGCCGGCGAGAACCAGGCTCGCCGATGCGCGAAGATCGGTGGCCATCACCGGCGCTGCGGTCAGCCGCTCCACGCCCTTGATGATCGCGGTGTTTCCCTCGAGCCGGATCTCCGCCCCCATGCGGCGCATCTCCAGCATGTGCATGAAACGATTCTCGAAGATGGTTTCGATGATGGTGCCGACGCCGTCCGCCACGGCGTTCAGCGCGGCGAACTGGGCCTGCATGTCGGTGGGAAACGCAGGATACGGCGCCGTGCGTATGTCGACCGCCCGGGGGCGGCGCCCGCGCATGTCGACTTCGATCCAGCTGTCGCCGATCCCGATGGTGGCGCCGGCCTCCTGCAGCTTGCCGATCACCGCGTCCAGGTGCTCCGGGCGCGCGCTCTTGATGCGCAGGTGGCCGCCCGTGATCGCGCCGGCGACCAGGTAGGTTCCCGCCTCGATCCGGTCCGGCAGCACTTCGTACGAGGTTCCTTTGAGGCGCTCGACACCCTGGATCACGATCTTGTCGGTGCCCGCCCCGGCGATCTTTGCGCCCATCGCGATGAGGAAATTGGCGAGGTCGACGACCTCGGGCTCGCGCGCGGCGTTCTCGAGGACCGTTTCGCCCTCCGCCAGCGCGGCCGCCATCATCAGGTTCTCAGTGCCCGTGACGGTGACGGTGTCGAGCACCAAGCGGGCGCCGTGCAGGCGCGCGGCGCGGGCCTTGATGTAGCCGTTCTCGATGTGGATGTCGGCCCCCATCGCCTGCAGTCCGGCGACGTGGATATTGACCGGGCGCGCGCCGATCGCGCAGCCGCCCGGCAGCGACACGTCCGCCGAACCGAAGCGCGCGAGCAAGGGGCCCAGGACCAGTATCGAGGCTCGCATGGTCTTGACCAGCTGATAGGGCGCGAAGTACTCGCGGATCGTGGAGGCGTCGACTTCGATGCGCATCTTCTCGTCGATGGTCACCGAGACGCCCATGCGGCCCAGCAACTCGATCATGGTCGTCACGTCCTGCAGGTGGGGAACGTTCGATACCGTCACCGGGCCGTCGGCAAGGAGGCAGCCGGCGAGTATGGGAAGGGTCGCGTTCTTGGCCCCCGAGATGCGGATCTCGCCCTCGAGCGGAATTCCCCCGTGGATCTGCAGTTTATCCACGGCTGCGGTCCGCCAATTCGTCCGCCGTGAAGACCTGCAGGGCAAGCGCGTGAATCTCGTTTCCCATGGCCGCGCCGAGAGTCGCATAGACGAGTTGATGCCGCTGCAGAGCGCGCTTGCCGGCGAACTGCGGCGCGATGACGACGGCCTCGAAGTGCACGTTATCGTCGCTGGTCACCGTCGCGCGGGCGCCGGTCAAGCCGGCCTGGATCATTGCCGCCACTTGTTCTGGGTTCATGCCTTCTCCTTAAACTTCCAAGCATACGCGGTATCATTCGCCGATGAACGACGATGCCCTGGTCGAACTCGGCCGCCAAGCGCTGAACATCGAGATCGATGGCCTGCGCGCCCAAGTGCCCCGCCTGGGAGCGGAGTTTGCCCGTGCCTGCAGGATTTGTCTGGCCTGCCGTGGGCGCATCGTGGTGACGGGGATGGGCAAATCGGGCCACGTCGGGGGCAAAATCGCCGCCACCCTGGCGAGCACCGGCACCCCGGCCTTCTTCGTGCACCCGGGGGAGGCCAGCCACGGGGACATCGGCATGATCACCCGCGACGACGCCGTGCTCGCCCTGTCCAATTCCGGCGAAACCGAGGAAATCCTCACCATCGTGCCCGTCATCAAGCGTCTGGGTGTGCCGTTGATCGCCTTCACGGGCAATGCGCTCTCGGCGATCGCGCGTCTCGCGAACGTGCACCTCGACATCGCCGTGCCGGCGGAGGCCTGTCCGCTGAATCTCGCTCCCACCGCCAGCACCACCGCGGCGCTCGCCGTCGGCGACGCGCTGGCCGTGACCCTCCTGAAGGCCCGCGGCTTCACGGAAGAGGATTTCGCCCGCTCCCATCCGGCCGGAAGCCTGGGCCGGCGATTGCTGCTGCTCGTCAAGGACGTCATGCGCAAGGGTGCCGATGTGCCGAAGGTCCCGGGCGAGGCGACGCTGGCGGAGGGCCTGATGGAGGTGACCCGCAAGGGCCTGGGCCTGACGGCCATCGTCGACGCGGCAGGCCGCGTGGAGGGCGTCTTCACCGACGGGGATCTGCGCCGCGCGCTCGATCGCTCGGCCGACCTGCGTGCCACCCGGATGGACTCGGTGATGACGCGCAACGCCAAGACCGTGCGCCCGGACAGCCTGGCCGCCGAAGCAGTTCATCTGATGGAGGAGCACCGCATCACGGCCCTCGTCGTCGTGGAGGACGACAACACCTTGGTCGGGGCGCTCAACGTGCACGACCTGCTGCGGGCCGGGGTCGTTTGACCAGGCGCGTACAAAAGACCCCGCGCGCCCGCCGAGCCGCGCCCTTGCACAGGATCGAGCTCCTGGTGCTCGACGTCGACGGCGTGCTCACCGACGGCCGCCTGTACTACACCGACCGGGGGGAGACCTTGAAGGTTTTCCACGTGCGGGATGGCCATGGCATCAAGCTCCTGATGCACAGCGGCGTCCAGGTCGCGGTAATCAGCGGACGGCGGTCGGCCGCCGTAGCGGTGCGCATGCGCGAGCTCAAGATTCGGCACATCGTCCAGGGCTGCGACGACAAGGTTGCCGCGCTGGCCGGCATCACCCGGCGCCTCGGCATCGAGCCCGCGGCGTGTGCCTGCCTGGTCGACGACACGGTCGATCTTCCCCTGATGTCCAAGGTCGGTTTTGCGGGAGCCGTGGGCGACGCGCACCCACTGGTGCTGCGGGCGGCGCACTGGGTGAGCGGCGCCCCCGGCGGCCATGGCGCGGTGCGAGAGCTCACAGACGAGATCCTGCGGGCCCGGCATGCTGTTTAGGGTGTTCACCATCCTGGCGGTTCTCGCGCTCGCGGTCAGCACGTGGATCCTGAGCTCGCCCGCCCACCGCCCCGCGCTGACCACCAGCGGGCCCAAGGGCGAACTGCCGGGCTATTACCTGAAGAACGCGGTGCTGACCGAATACGACGCCGCCGGCATGCCGACCATCCGTCTGGAAGCCGATCGCATGGACCAGATCGATCACGGCACCGAAGTGGCGCTTTCGTCCGTCCGCGTTCGCTATCAGGCGCCCGGCGGCCAGAACTGGACGCTGGTGGGCGACGTGGGCCACGTCCGGCCCGGCGGCACCATCATCGACGTCGCTGGCAACGTCCGGCTGCAGGGGGAAGCCACCGCCCGTAACGGCAGCGCCGTGATGCTCACGGACGCCCTGACCTACGACGTTCCCGAGTCGCTGGTAACCACAAAAAGTGACGTGCGCATCGAATTCGGAAAAGACACGCTCAACGGCCGGGGCCTCGTGGCAAACTTAAAAGAGCGGACAATCCGATTAGAATCACGAGTAAATGGCCGTTTCCAACGCTAAGGTTTCCGCTGTGCTCGCGCTGATCCTGGCCTCGCGGGCCGGCGGCGCGGTGCAGGTTCCGGCCGATCAGCCCATCGATCTGGACGCCCAGTCCTTCTACACCGACGTGACGAACAACGTGGTGTTTCGCAAGGTGCGCATCACGCAGGGCGCCATGTCCATCTCGGCGGATCTTGGCCAGGGCCAGAGCCAGGGATCGAAGCAGTCAACGGGCCTGGACTTCGACAACAGCCTGTGGACTTTCCGCGGCAACGTGAAAATCACCACCGGCGACGGACAGCTGACCGCCGACGACGCGCAGATCACTTTCGCCAAGCAGCGCCTGTTCAAGGCGACGGCCAACGGAAAGCAGGCGGAATTCCAGGGTCAGGTCGAGAAGACCGGCAAGGTCGCGCACGGGCGGGCCGACACCATCGACTACGATGCCGTCAAGGGAGTCGTGCGGCTCCTGAACAACGCCTGGCTCACCTACGGCGAGACCGAGTTGCGCGGCGATTCGCTGAAGTACAACGTGGGTCAGAGCATCGTCGCCGAAGGCACCGAGCCGGACTCGCAGCGCGTGCACATCACCATCACGCCGCCTCCGGCCAAGCCATGAGCGTGCTGCGGGCGCTCAACCTGGCGAAAAGCTACAAATCACGGCAAGTTTTGCGGGATTTGTCGCTGGAGGTCGAAAGCGGCGAGGTCGTCGGCCTGTTGGGTCCGAACGGAGCCGGCAAGACCACCGCATTTTACATGGTGGTGGGGCTCGTCAAGTGCGAGCACGGCGAGATCTTCCTCGACAATCGAAACATAACCCGCATGGCCATGCACCGCCGCGCCCAGCTCGGCCTCGGCTACCTGCCCCAGGAGCCGTCGGTGTTTCGCCGGCTGTCGGTTGCGGGCAACATCATGGCCATACTCGAGACCCGGGCGGGCCTGGACGGCGACCAACGGCGCGCACGCCTCGAGGAACTGCTCGAGGAGCTGCACATCGACCACGTTCGCGACAGCTTGGGGCTTTCCCTGTCGGGCGGGGAGCGCCGGCGTGTCGAAATAGCCCGGGCCCTTGCCGCAGAACCGCAGTTCATGCTCCTGGACGAGCCGTTTGCCGGCGTCGATCCGCTGTCGGTGGCCGATATCCAACGGATAATCAAATACTTATCCGACAAGGGAATCGGCGTCCTCATCACGGATCATAATGTGCGGGAGACCTTGGGAATTTGCAGCCGAGCCTATATCGTTAGTCAGGGCAGCGTGATTGCGTCCGGATCTGCGGACCAGATTCTTGCCAACCCGCTGGTTCGTGAGGTGTACTTGGGCCAAGATTTCAAATTGTAGGCTTGGGTCTTATAGAACTATGTTGAAGCCAAGTCTGCAGCTACGCATTGGCCAGCAGCTGACGATGACGCCGCAGCTGCAACAGGCCATCCGGTTGCTGCAGCTGCCATCGTTGGAGCTGCAGGCGCACGTTCGGGAAACGCTCGAGACGAACGTGATGCTCGAGGCGGAGGATGAGCTGACGCCGGATGCGCCCCTCGACGCGGCGCGCGAGGCGGAGGACGCCCCCGTCGAGGAAAAGTACGCCGAACTCGACGGCCACGCGACGACATCGGACCAGCGCGAAGAGCCCGAGGTCGAGATTGCCGACGACGCGTGGGGAATCGAGGCGAGCGGGCCTTCCGACACCCCCTGGTCGGGCGACGACGACCGCAGCGGCGATTTCAGCGATCAGCACGGCCAGACGCTGCAGGAACAGCTCATCGAGCAGCTCGAGCTCGCGAAGTTATCGCCGGTCGACCTGGCGATCGCCCGCGTGATCACGGACGCCATCACGGACGACGGCTACCTGATGGATGACCTGGAGGAGATACGCGCGAGCCTGCTCCCGGAGATCGACGCCACGCCCGCCCAGATGGAGCGGGTACTGGCGGCCGTGCAGTCGCTCGAACCGGCCGGGGTCGGCGCGCGGAATCTGGGAGAATGCATCGCCCTGCAGCTGCGCCAGCTGCACCCGGACACGCCGGCCCGCGACATCGCGATCCGCGTGGCGCTCGAACATCTGGACCTGGTCGCCAGCCAGCAGCTCTCCTTGCTGCGGCGCCAATTGCGCTGCGGCGAAGGCGACCTCGAAATGGCCCTGGCGCTGGTGCGTTCCTGCCACCCGCGCCCCGGAACCGCAATCAATTCCGGTCAGGCGGAGTACGTCATTCCCGACGTCTTCGTGAGGCGGACCGATCACGGCTGGATCGTCGAGATCAATCAGGCGACCGTGCCGCGGGTCCGGGTCAATCAGAGCTACGCCAACCTGATATCGCGCGCGCCCGACCACGCCATGCTCCGGACGCAGCTCCAGGAGGCGCGGTGGCTGATGCGCAGCCTCGAAATCCGCAATGAGACGCTCGTCAAGGTGGCCCGCTGCATCGTTCAGCGCCAGACGAGCTTCTTCGAGCTGGGCGAGGAAGCGATGGAGCCGCTGATCCTCAAGGACGTGGCCGAGGCCGTGGAGATGCACGAATCCACGATCTCGCGCGTGACCACGGCCAAGTACATGCACACGCCCCGCGGCGTATTCGAGTTCCGCTATTTCTTTTCGAGCCACGTCGCGGCGGCGAACGGCACCGAAATGTCGTCGACCGCCATCCGCGCCAAGATCAAGAAGTTGATCTCCCAGGAGAGCCCGGAGAATCCGTGCAGCGATGCGAAGCTGGCGGAGATCCTGTCCGGGGAGGGCATACCGGTGGCGAGACGCACCGTTGCCAAGTATCGCGAGGGCATGCAGATCGCGCCATCCAACGAACGAAAACGCGCCGCGGCCCGCGCATCGTGAAGTTTTAGTCGCCCATAAGAGGATATGAGCCATGCAGCTAGATCTCAGCGGTCATCATGTGGAAGTCACGCAGGCCATGCGCAGCTACGTGCTGAAGCGGTTCGAGCGTATAGCCCGGCACTTCGAGCAGGTCATCGACGTTCACTGCGTGCTAACCGTGGAAAAGCTTCGCCACAAGGCCGAAGCCACGCTGACCCTGCGCGGCAACAAGATCTATGCGGATGCCACCGAACCCAACATGTACGCGGCAATCGACGCGCTGGCCGACAAGCTGGACCGCTGCGTGAAGAAGCACAAGGAAAAGACCTCGGATCACCATGCGGAGGAGGTGATCAAGGCGCGCCCCGCCTCATGAGGCGCGCGCCTGCGTCCCACCCGCGCCGGCTATGCGGCTGATCATCGTCAGCGGATTGTCCGGGTCGGGCAAGAGCGTTGCCCTGCACCTGCTCGAGGACATCGATTTCTACTGCGTCGACAACATCCCCGCGGCGCTGCTGAAGTCCTTCATCTCCCACACCATCCGGGGAAGCGAGGACCAATACCCGCGAACGGCCGTGGGCCTCGACGCGCGCAACCGGCCCAGGGAGATCGAGGCCATCCCCGCGCTGGTGCCGGAGCTGCGGCGCAGCGGTATCACCTGCGAGGTCCTGTATCTGCACGCCACGGACGAGGTGCTCCTCAGACGCTACGCGGAGACCCGGCGCAAACACCCGCTGGTGAGCGGCGACGTGAGCCTGCGCGAGGCCATCGCCTGCGAGCGCAAGCTCCTGGAGCCCATCGTCGTGACGGCGGACTGGATCATCGACACGTCGAACATGGGCGTGCACGCGCTGCGCGAGCGGCTCCGCGCGCGGCTCGACCGCCGGCGCGAAGGCCTGGGGTTGATGTTCGAGTCCTTCGGCTACAAACGAGGGATCCCGGGGGACGCCGATTTCGTCTTCGACGTGCGCAGCCTGCCGAACCCCTACTGGGAGCACTCGCTTCGCGATCTGACGGGCCGGGACCCGGAGGTGGTCGACTACCTGGCGAGCCACCCCGCCGTCGAGGGGCTGGTCGCGGCGCTCGTCGACTTCCTGGCGCCGCGCATTTGCGAATTCGCGCAGGCCAACCGCAGCTACCTGACCGTCGCCATCGGCTGCACCGGAGGTCAGCACCGTTCGGTGTACGTGGCGGAGCGCCTCGCCGGGCATTTCCGCACGAGCTACCCCGACGTGATGACCCGTCACGATGCGCTCGAGAAATCCTGAGCCAGGCGCTCCTCACCGCGACGAGATGACGCTGCGCGCGCGATAGCGGGGCGCATGCTCCAGTGCGAGGAATTGGCGGATCTCGGCCGCGCGCGCCCGGGCGTCGCTTTGCCCCAGCGCGATCAACTCGCGCGTGTACCCGCGCTCGAACAGCAGATAACTCTGCAGCTGCATCCCGGCGCTGTTGTTCGCGCCCAACGTTCGCAGCAGAGCCCGCAGGGCCATCGGCAGTTCGTGGCGATGCCGGCGCGCGATCTCGCTCAAGTCCCGCGACGGCGTGACCACCAGCGTCTCGATGCGGCGCGCCCCGGGACGCTCGTTGTAGACCTTGATGTGCTCGAGATCGGCGTGCAGCTGATCCATGAACAGCGAATCCAGCATGAACCCGAACATCTGCCCGAAGCTCGGTTCCGTTCCGGGATCGCGCGTGGTCAGGACCGGAGCGCCCGTGTCGCCGACGCCGATGACCAGCAGCCGGTTCGCGCCGAGATGAATGGCCGGGCTCAGCGGCGAGGTCTGCCGCATGGCGCCGTCGCCGTAGTATTGGTCATGGACGAAGATCGGCCGGAAGAGGAACGGGATGGCGAGGCTTGCCATCAGGTGATCGAGCGACAGCTGCACGCGCGCGCCTTTGTGGAACGCGCGCTTCCACGGATCGATCGGCGACGACGAGGCGTAGAACGTCATCGAGTCCGCGTGCGCGTAGCTGGTCGCGCAGATGCCGATGGCATCCAGGTGTTCCTTGTACAGGCCGCGCGGAATGGAGTCGAAATTGAGCTTCGCGCGCAGCAGATCCCACAGGGGCGCGTTGTCAAAGAGCGAGCGCGGCGGATGCACCAGCCATCCGCCGGACAACACGGCGAGCGCCCAGTGCAGGCCCGACCTCAGCATGCTCGCGCCGTCGGCTCTGAACACCTGGTCGACCCTGAAATCGCGCCACACCCGTTCGATGGCGTAGACGGCGTGCCGGAAGTGCGCGGGATCCGACGCCAACGCGACCGCGCTCACGGCGCCGGCCGAGGTGCCCGTGATGATCGGAAACGGACATCGGGACCCGCGGCGCACCAGCCCGGCGATTCCCTTGAGCACGCCGACCTGGTAGGCGGCCCGGGCACCGCCGCCCGTCAGTACCAATCCTAGGTCGGGTGGCTCCGCATCCATGTCTGCTCTCGATGTAGCAGGAACGCAACGCCCGTAAGTATGCCAGCCCGGATCGCGGGATTGAGGGGACTACGTCACGACAATGCATCGATGGCGTCGTCCAAACCCGCCAATGTGAGGGGATACATCCGCCCCTCCATCGCCTCCCGGATCACCTGGATGGACGCCGAGTGGCGCCAGCCGGCCTGGGGCTGGGGATTGATCCACGCGAACTTGGGGTACGCCCTCGTCAGCCGCGACAGCCACACCGCGCCCGTCTCCGCGTTCCAATGCTCGACGCTGCCGCCGGGGGTGGTGATCTCGTAGGGGCTCATGGTGGCGTCGCCCACCAGAATCAGCTTGTAGTCGGAACCATAGGTCCGCAGCACCCGGGCCGTGTCGACGTGCTCGTTGAAGCGCCGCCGGTTGTCGCGCCACAGGGCCTCGTAGGGACAGTTGTGGAAATAGAAATGCTCGAGATGCTTGAATTCGCTGCGCGCGGCCGAGAACAGCTCCTCGCAAACGCGCACATGATCGTCCATCGACCCGCCCGCGTCGAGCAGGAGCAGCACCTTCACGACGTTGTGCCGCTCGGGAACCATCCTGATGTCCAGCCAGCCGCCGGAGCGCGCCGTCGCGTCGATGGTTTCGGTGAGGCTGAGTTCGGTGGGGGCGCCGCGCCGCGCGAAACGCCGGAGCTTCCGCAGCGCCATTTTCATGTTGCGCGTGCCGAGTTCTACCGTGTCGTCGAAATTTGCGAACTCGCGACGGTCCCAGACCTTCACGGCGCTTCGGTGCCGCGACCTGTCTTGCCCGATGCGCACGCCTTCCGGGTTGTAGCCGTAGGCGCCGAACGGCGAGGTGCCGGCGGTGCCGATCCACTTGTTCCCGCCCTGGTGCCGCTCGTGCTGCTCCTCCAGGCGCTGCTTGAGCGTCTGCATGAGACGCTCCCAGCCGCCCAGGGCCTCGATTTCGGCCTTTTCGGCCTCCGACAGGTCGCGGACGCCGATTTTCTCCAGCCAGCCGGCCGGCAGCTCGCGCTCGAGGAGCTCGAACAGGCGCTCCGCCCCCTGGAAGTGGGCGGCGAAGGCCTGGTCGAATCGGTCGTAGAAGCGCTCGTCCTTGACCAGGCAGGTGCGCGCCAGATGGTAGAAGCGCTCGGCGCTGCAGTCGCTCAATTGGGCCTGGAGCGCCTCGAGCAACGTCAGCAGTTCCGTGATGGACACGGGAATGCCCGCGCTTCGCAGCAGCAGAAAGAATCTAACGAGCATTCCGCCGATTGAGGAACAGCAGCTGCTCGAAGAGATGCACGTCCTGCTCGTTCTTCAGGAGCGCGCCGTACAGCGGCGGAATCAGCTTCTTCGCGTCGTCGCTGCGCAGGACCTCGGCCGGCACGTCCTCGGCCAACAGCAGTTTGATCCAGTCGAGCAGCTCCGACGTGGTCGGCTTCTTCTTCAGCCCCGGCGTCTCGCGGATCCGGAAGAACGTCGTCAGGGCCTCGCGCAGCAGATCGCGCTTTAGGTTCGGGAAGTGAACGTCGACGATCCGGGTCATGGTGGCCTCGTCGGGAAATCGGATGTAGTGGAAGAAGCAGCGCCGCAGGAAGGCGTCGGGCAGCTCTTTCTCGTTGTTGCTCGTGATGATGATGATCGGGCGGTGTCTCGCGCGCACCGTTTCACGCGTCTCGTACACGTAAAACTCCATCCGGTCGAGCTCGCGCAGCAAGTCGTTGGGGAACTCGATGTCCGCCTTGTCGATCTCGTCGATCAGGAGGACGGGCTGCTCTGCGCAGTCGAAGGCCTCCCAGAGATTGCCTTTGACGATGTAATTGCGGATGTCCTTGACGCGGCTGTCGCCGAGCTGCGAGTCGCGCAGCCGCGAGACCGCATCGTATTCGTAGAGGCCCTGCTGCGCCTTGGTGGTGGACTTGATGTTGCCACTCGTAGAGCGGCTTCGACATCGAGCGCGCGATTTCAGCCGCCAGCAGCGTCTTGCCGGTCCCGGGCTCCCCCTTGATCAGCAGCGGCCGCGACAGCACCGTCGCGGCGTTGACCGCCGACATCAGCTCGTCGGTCGCGATGTAGCGGTCGGTGCCGCGAAATTCCTGCGCCACGGGTCAGCTTCGCGCGACCTTGAGGATCTGCATCGAGTTGGTCCCGCCCGCCACGCCCGCGAGGGCCCCCTTGGTGAGGATGATCAGGTCGCCCTCCTTCACGAGCTCGAGGTCGAGCAGCTGGTGAAATATCGTGAAATAGTGCGCTTCGATGTCGTCGTCGGCTCCCTCGTAGGCCACCGGGTAGACGCCGCGGTAGAGGGTAACCCGGGAGCGGGTCATCTCCTGGCGCGTGAACGCGTAGATCGGGATGTCCGAGCGGACACGCGACATCCACAGCGCCGTCTCGCCGGACTCGGTCAGCGCGACGATGGCCTTCACGTGCATGTGATTCGCGGTGTACATCACGGCGGAGGCGATCGCCTCGCTGGTGCGCTCGAAGTGGCGGGAATCCCGCTGGCGGATGCGTACGTGCGCTCCCTGGTACTTCTCCGCGCCCACGATGATCTGCGCCATCGCCTCGACCACCTTGCCGGGATGCTTGCCCGCCGCGGTCTCGGCCGAGAGCATCACCGCGTCGCTCCCATCCATCACCGCGTTGGCCACGTCGGACACCTCGGCGCGGGTCGGGAGCGGACTGACGATCATGGACTCCATCATCTGCGTCGCCGTGATGACCACGCGATTCTGGTGCCGCGCCTCCTGGATGATCAGTTTCTGCAGGCCCGCCAGTTCCGCGAAGCCCATCTCGACGCCCAGGTCGCCGCGCGCCACCATCACCGCGTCGCTGGCCTTGACCACGTCCGCGAGGTTCTTGACGGCCTCGGCGCGCTCGATCTTGGCCACCAGCAACGCATGCCCGCCGGCCTGCCGGAGCAGCGCGCGGGCCTCGTTGACGTCCTTGCCGTCGCGGGCGAAGGAGACGGCGAGGTAGTCGACCTTGAGCGCCGCCGCCGTGCGAATGTCCTCCCGGTCCTTGTCGGTGAGGGGGCCGGCGGACAATCCGCCGCCCTGGCGGTTGATGCCCTTGTTGTTGCCGAGCTCACCGCCGACCAGCACCCGGGTCTCGATGCGCGGGCCGTCGATCCGGGTGACCTGCAGGCTGATCTGGCCGTCGTTGAGCAGCAGCACGTCGCCCGCGGAAACGTCCGAGGGGAGCTTTTTGTAGGCGATGCCGACGGCCCGATCCGTTCCGGCGTCGGGCTCGAGAGCGGCGTCCAGGGTGAAATCCGCGCCCTCGACCAGATCCGCCTTGCCCGCGGCGAAGCGGTCGATGCGGATCTTCGGCCCCTGCAGGTCGCCGAGGACTCCGACGTACCGACCCGCCAGGCGCGCCGCCTCGCGGACCATCGTGAGCCTGCGCGCGTGGTCGGCGATCGAGCCGTGGGAGAAATTGACCCGCACCACGTCGACTCCGGCGCGCATCATGTCCGATAGCGCGGCGGAGCTGTCGGTGGCCGGGCCCAGCGTCGCGACGATCTTGGTCCGACGCGGGTGGTCGTTCATGCCGCCCGCTTCTCGAGAATATCCACTGCGGGGAGCTTCTTGCCCTCGACGAATTCGAGGAATGCGCCGCCGCCGGTCGAAATGTAGGAGATGCTGTCCTCGATGCCGTATTTCTCGATGGCCGCCAGCGTGTCGCCGCCTCCGGCGAGCGAGAAGGCCTTGCTCCGTGCGATGGCGTTTGCGAGGGTGCGGGTCCCTTCGCCGAATTGCTCGAATTCGAACACGCCCACCGGACCGTTCCACAGAACGGTGCCGGCCGAGGCGATGAGCTTGGCCATTGCTTCGGCGGAATCGGGTCCGATGTCCAGGATCATCTCGTTCGCCTGGACCCGGCCGACCGGCTTCACGTCCGCCTCGGCCTTATCGGAGAATTCGGTGGCTACCACGACGTCGGTGGGCATCGGGATGGTGATGCCGCGGTTCTTGGCCTGTTCCAGCAGCCGCTTGCAGATGTCCACCATGTCCGGCTCGTGCAGCGACTTGCCCACGTTGAATCCGAGCGCCGCCAGGAACGTGTTGGTGATGCCGCCGCCCACGATCAGCTGATCGCATTTGGCCATCAACGACTCGAGCACCGTGAGCTTGGTGGACACCTTCGAGCCCGCGACGATGGCGAGCAACGGACGCGCCGGCTTTTCGAGCGCGGTCTCCAGCGCCGATAACTCGCTCACCAGGAGCGGCCCTGCGCAGGCGACCTTGGCGTACTTGGCCACGCCATGGGTGCTCGCCTCGGCGCGATGAGCCGTGCCGAAGGCGTCCATGACGTAGATGTCGCAGAGCGCCGCCATCTTCCGGGAAAGCTCATCGGAATCCTTCTTCTCGCCCTTGTTGAACCGCACGTTCTCGAGCAGCACGACCTCGCCTGGGCCCACCGCCACGCCGTCGACCCAATCCCGCTTCAACGTCACCGGAACGCCCAGCAGCTGCGTCAGGCGCTTCGCCACCGGCGCCAGGGAAAACTCCTCGGAGAACTTGCCCTCCTCGGGCCGCCCCAGGTGGGACATGATCAGGACCCGGGCCTTCGCGGCCATTGCCGCCTGGATGGTCGGCACCGCCGCCCGAATCCTCGCATCGCTGGTTACGACGCCGTCCTTGATGGGCACGTTCAGGTCTTCGCGTATCAGCACGCGCTTGTCCGACATGTCCAAGCTCGTCATTTTCGTGACTTTCATATCAATCCCGCCTCGGGTTCAGGCTGCGTTCATCCATGCCAGCGTGGTGTCGATCATCCGGTTGGAGAAGCCCCACTCGTTGTCGTACCAGGCGCAGACCTTCACCATGTTGCCTTGGATCACCTTCGTGAGCGTCGCGTCGTAGGTCGACGACGCCGGATCGTGGTTGAAATCCATCGACACCAGGGGCCCGTCATTGTAGGCGAGCACGCCCTTCAGTTCGCCGCCGGCCGCCTTCTTGACCGCCGCGTTGATCTCCTCGACCGACGTCTTGCGCGCCGACTGGAAGCTCAAATCCACCAGAGAGACGTTGATGGTGGGGACGCGGATCGCGAAGCCGTCGATCTTGCCCTTCAATTCCGGCAGCACCAGGCCGACCGCGGCGGCCGCGCCCGTCTTGGTCGGAATCATCGACATGGTCGCGGAGCGCGCCCGGCGCAGATCCGAGTGGTACACGTCGGTCAGTACCTGATCGTTGGTGTAGGAATGGATGGTGTTCATGACTCCGGCGAGGATGCCGATCTCTCCATGCAGCACCTTGGCGAGCGGCGCCAGGCAGTTGGTGGTGCAGGATGCGTTCGAGATCACCGTGAAGCTCGGTTTCAAAATCTTGTGATTCACGCCGTAGACGATGGTCGCGTCGACGTCCTCGCCGCCGGGCGCGGAAATGAGCACCTTCTTCGCGCCGGCGGTCAGATGCGCCGACGCCTTGGCCTTGCTCGTGAACAGGCCCGTGCATTCCATCACCACGTCGACGCCGATTTCGCCCCACGGGAGCTTCGCCGGATCGCGCTGGGCGATCACGCGGATGCGGTCCCCGTTGACCACCATCGAGTCGCCGTCCACGTGGACGTCGCCGTGGAACTTGCCGTGAACGGTGTCGTAGCGCGTCAGGTGCGCATTGGTGTTGGCATCGCCGAGATCGTTGATCGCCACGATCTTGATTTCATTCTTGTGCGACCCCTCGTACAGGGCGCGCAGCACGTTGCGCCCGATGCGTCCATACCCGTTGATGCCGACTTTGATTGCCATCGTCTTCTTCCTTCTATGAGCTTTGCTTTCCCAACACCTTCTCGACCGCCCCGGCCACGCGATCCGCCGTGAAGCCGTAGGCCTTGAACAAATCCTTCGCCGGCGCCGACGCGCCGAAGTGATCGATGCCGATGACCTCCCCCTCGAGCCCGACGTAGCGCCACCAGCAATCGGTCGCGCCCGCCTCCACCGCCACCCGCCGCGTCACGCCCGGCGGCAGTACGCTCTGCCGGTACGCCGCGTCCTGCCGCTCGAACGCGCTGGTGCACGGCATCGACACCAGGCGCACCCGCCGGCCCTTGGCGGCGAGATTGCGCACCGCCTCGGCGGCGATTCCGACCTCGGATCCGGTGGCGATCACGATGGCCTCGGGCGGCCCATCGGTGTCGATCAGCACGTAGCCTCCGCGCCTGATCGCCGCGACCTGGGCCGCGCTGCGTGCCTCGTGGGCGACGGCCTGACGCGTGAATATCAGGCAGGTCGGCCCGCGGTGCTCGAGCGCGACTCCCCAGGCGGCGGCGGTCTCGACCGCGTCGCAGGGACGCCACAGCTCCAGGTGCGGAACTACGCGCAGGCTCGCGAGGTGCTCGATGGGCTGGTGCGTCGGCCCGTCCTCGCCCAGGCCGATGGAGTCGTGCGTATAGACGAACAGGACGCGCAGGCGCATCAGCGACGCCATGCGTACCGCATTGCGGGCGTAGTCCGAGAAGGTCAGAAAGGTGCCGCCGTACGGAATGATGCCGCCGTGGCAGGCCATGCCGTTCATGATGGCCGACATGCCGAATTCGCGCACGCCGTAGTGCAGGTAGTTGCCGCCGGGAGTCTGCGCCGTGATCGCCGTGGAGTCCTTGCGCAGGGTGCCGTTCGACGGCGTCAAGTCCGCCGATCCGCCCAGGAGTTCGGGCAGCGACGGGCCGATCGCATTCAAGGTCGCCTGCGAGGACTGACGCGTGGCGAGCACCTTGCCCTCGGACTGGGCACGAGCGATGCAGGCATCGATGAGGTCGTCGAATCCGCCGGGCAAATCGCCCGACATGCGGCGCTCGAACTCCGCCGCGAGCGCCGGAAACTCGCTCTTGTAGGCCGCATACCGGTCGCGCCATTCCTGTTCGGCGCGCGCGCCCCTTTCGCGCATGTCCCAAGCGGCCCGGATGTCGGCCGGGATCTCGAACGGCGGCGACGTCCAACCCAGGTTGACCCGGGTCGCGGCTACTTCCTCGACTCCCATCGCCTCGCCGTGCATCGAGGCGCTGCCCTGTTTGTTGGGCGCGCCCCAGCCGATCACCGTCCGGGCGCAGATCAGCGACGGGCGGCCGGTTTCGGCGCGCGCAGCGGCCAGTGCGCCCTGCGATCGCCGTACTGTCATTGCCGTCGACGCCGCGCAGCACGTGCCAGCCGTAGGCCTCGAAGCGCGCCGCGGTATCGTCTCGGAACCAGCCCGCCACCTTACCGTCGATGGAAATGCCGTTGTCGTCGTAGATCAGGATCAGCTTGCCGAGCTTCTGCGTCCCGGCAAAGGAGGCGATCTCGTGCGACACGCCCTCCATCATGCAGCCGTCGCCCAGGAACACGTAGGTGTGGTGGTCGATGATGGCGTGGCCGGGACGGTTGAACGTCTCGGCGAGCACGCGCTCGGCGAGGGCCATCCCCACGGCGTTGGCGACGCCCTGACCCAGCGGCCCCGTGGTGGTCTCGATTCCGAGATGAAGTTCGCGCTCCGGATGGCCGGCCGTCTTGGAACCGAATTGGCGGAAATTGCGGATTTCCTCCATCGCCAAGGGATAACCCGTAAGATAGAGCACCGAATACAGCAGCATGGACGCATGCCCGTTGGAAAGCACGAATCGGTCACGGTCGAACCAGGTCGGGTTTGCGGGATTGAACTTAAGCACGTCCCGCCAGAGCACCTCGGCGATGTCCGCCATCCCCATAGGGGCGCCCGGATGACCGGAATTGGCCTTTTGAACGGCGTCCATGGTCAAAGCACGGATCGCATTGGCAAGTTCGCGGCGGGTGGGCATTGACTTGAGCTGCTTATGGGAAATCGGCCGTGTATTGTCCCCGATGCGGGCGTCGCCAGCAACCGCCTCGTCGCCAACGACAGACAGGGCCGAATCTGTGAAAGGAACGACGCGGTCACGCGCCTGTCACACTATTCTGACCCAGTTCACCGAAGATATTGGGGTGCCTTGGTAGAGTTTCAACGATGAGAATTCTACAGATCACCGATCCGCATCTATATGGCAACGCCGGCGGAAACCTGCGCGGCGTGGAGACCGATTCCAGCCTGCGTTCCGTGCTGCACGAGGCCCTTGCGCCGGATGCCGATTACGCGGCGATCCTGGTCACGGGAGATCTCGTGCAGGACGACCCGTCGGGGTACCTGCGCTTCAAGAGCATCCTGTGCGGCGTCGACGTGCCGGTGCTGTGCATCCCGGGGAACCACGACGAGCCCGACGCGATGCGGCATAGTCTGGCCGAGCGGCCCTTTCAATACTGCGGCACGCTGAACATCGGTGCGTGGCAGTTCATCATGCTGGACAGCTACGATCCCGGGCACGTCGGCGGCAGGCTGTCGGGCGGCGAACTCGACCGGCTCGATGCCGCGCTGACCGCGAATCCCGCGCACGCGCTGGTGTGCCTGCATCACCATCCGGTCGACACGGGAAGCCGCTGGCTCGACGGCATCGGCCTGGCCAACCGCGAGGATTTCTGGCGCGTCATCGATTCGCACGCGAACGTTCGCGCGGTCATGTGGGGACACGTGCATCAGAATTACGAGGCGGAACGCAACGGCGTGCGCCTGATCGGGACTCCGTCGACCTGCGCCCAGTTCCAGCCCAACAGCGACCGGTACTCCATCGACACCAGCCCGCCGGCGTACCGCGCATTGGAGCTCGCCGACGACGGCGGCATCCGGTCCGAGCTCAACTGGGTGGAGCCCTTGCAAAAGCGCAGGGCCGTTACGCGGTGAGCCTGCGCCGCTTCGGGCTCGGCATCCCGCTGTTCCTGGCCCTGTGCGCGGGCGCCGGCCCAAGCCGCGCCGATTCAACCCTGCACGCCCTCTGGGAAGTGCACGGGAAGCACAACACCGTCTACCTCTTGGGCTCCATCCACGTGCTGCGTCCCGAGGACTACCCGCTGGCGCCGGCCGTGCTGCACGCCTACTCGGACGCCAAGGCGTTGCTCATGGAGATCAACCTGGACGAGATCGATTCCGCGCAGGTGCAGGGCGAGATGCTGTCCGGAGCCATGCTGCCGGAGGGCAAGACGCTGCCGGTGGTCCTGGGCCCGCAGCGCTACGCGCATGCGGCGAGCCTCGCGCACGATGCGGGAGTCGACTTGTCGATGTTCGACCAGTTCGCGCCCTGGTTCGCGGCCGAGGCGATCTCCCAGCTGCAGCTCGGGGCGCTCGGTTTCCAGGCGCAATCCGGGGTCGAGATGTACTTCCTCGGCCGCGCGCGCACGGACGGCAAGAGCATCGCGGGACTCGAGACCGTGCATGACCAGATCGCGCTGTTCGAGGCCCTGTCCCTGGACGAACAGGCCGAATACCTGGTGGCGAGCCTGGAACAGGCGCGCGAACTGCCGAAGGAAGTGGACGACATGGTGCACGCGTGGCAGCGCGGCGACACGGCGTGGTTCGAGAACGAGATCAACTCGGAGTGGGGCCACGACCCCGCGCTCTATCAGTCGATGCTCGCGTCGCGCAACCGCAAGTGGCTCCCGAGGATCGAGGCGCTGCTCAACGACGACAAGAACTATCTCGTGATCGTCGGCACCGGCCACCTGGTCGGCCGCGGCAGCGTCATCGAACTGCTGAAAAAAGACGGGGTCGGCGCCACCCAGCGCTGAGCGTGACGACGGGCACAGCCCGACCCCGTAGGGCTGCTACTGCGCCGCAGGGGGCGCGTTGGCCGAGGGTCCGCGCGGTCCTCCGCGATGCGGATTCGCCGCCCACTGGGCCTCCAGCGTCGCGAGCTGCGCCTTCTGCGCGGGCGTCAGCACGGCATACATCTGCGCGCGAATTTCCGCCATCTGGCTGGTGCGCTGCGAGGCGAGCGTCGCTTCGGATTGCGCGACCTCGGCCACCACGTTGCTGTAGTTCGGGTCGTCGGGCTTGGTCTGCTGCAGCTTCTGATGATTGGCCTTCATCTGCTCGTGCATGCTCTGCATCTGCGGCTTCGCCGCGGTCCAGACGGCCTTGATCGACGCCTCTTGCTCGGCGGTCAATCCCAGTTTGCTGTAGAGGTGCCCGGGTCCCCATGCGTGATGAGGACCCCAGGGGTGATGCCCGCCCGGGGCGGCCGCGGGGGTGCCCGGCGCAGAATCGTCCGCTGCACCCGCCGTTGAAAATCCTGCCGCGGCCAGCAGCGTTCCGCCCGCGACGATCATGGCCGCCAGCACCTTGCGCTTCGATGTCATGTCCATTCCTCCGTTGAAATTCCGAGGCTTCATACTAGACGGAGAACGCCCGATTGGGTGTCAGGGGCGGCCAAAGAGTCTGCAAAGAATTGTCAATTGGGGCCTCCGCGGGGGACGGGTTGTGCGAGAGTAGCCGGCATGACCACCTCGAGCGCACCCTCGTCGGACTCGCCCGCCGCGCGGGAGGCGCGCGTGCTGCTCGTGGACGACGATCGCGAGCTGTGCCAGATGCTCAGTGAGTACCTGGAAGCCGAACACTTCGAGGTGAGCTGCGTGCACGACGGCGGCGACGCCCTCGCCGCGCTGAAGGCCGGCGAGTTCGACCTCCTGGTGCTGGACGTGATGCTGCCGACGCTGAGCGGCTTCGATGTGCTGCGCAAGGTCGGGGCGTCCTACCCGACGCCGATATTGATGCTCACCGCCCGCGGTGACGACGTGGACCGGATCGTCGGCCTCGAACTCGGGGCCGACGACTACATCGGCAAGCCGTTCAATCCCCGCGAGCTGGTGGCGCGCATGCGGGCCATATTGCGGCGGGCCAATCACCGGGGCCGCGGCGGGGCGCCGGACGAATTGACGGTGGGGCGCATCGTGCTCCACACCGGAACCCACCAGGTGCACGTGCGCGGCACCGCCGTCGCGCTCACGGGGGCGGAGTTTCGGGTGCTGGAGATGCTGATGCGGGCCGCGGGGCAGGTTCTCTCGCGCGAGGCAATGACCGAGATGGCGCTCGGCCGCAAGCTCGTCCCCTTCGATCGCAGCATCGACACGCACATCAGCAACCTGCGGCGCAAGCTCGACCTGCAGATGGGGTCGACCCCCGAGATCAAGAACGTGCGCGGCTCGGGCTACATGCTCACCCTGGCGGGCCCCGACCGTTGAACACCGGCGCCTAAGCTCATGCACAGCCTGTTCGTGCGCATCTTCGTCCTGTTCTGGATCGCGATGGCGCTCATCGTCGGCAGCAGCATCGCCGTCACCTACACCGTGGCCGCGAGGGAATACGCCTCGCCGGAGCTGGCGCACGGCTCCAGCGTCGCGATACAGGCTTCCGAGGTGCTCGGCAGGGGCGGCATCGCCGCTCTGAAGGACTGGCTCAGGGCCAACCGGCGGGCGATACCCGACCGGGACATCTTCATCGTCGGCCCCGACGGCAGGGACATATTGAACCGGCCCATGCCCGACTTCGCCCGGCGGCGCCTCGAGCGCGCGGCGCACGAGTCGATGGGCGGCCCGGACCGGCAGCCGCCCCCCGATCGGCCGCCGCCCGGAAACTTCCGGCCGCCGCATTTCGCGCCGCAAATCGTCGGCCCCGACGGTTCGACCTACACGGTGCTGCTCGAGCCCCGGCGCCCGAGCATCTTCGGCGCCCTGAGCCTGCCCGGCATCTCCCTGGCGATCCTCATCATCGCGCTGGCCGTGAGCACGCTCGCGAGCTGGTGGCTCGCACGCCGCTTGAGCGCCCCCATCCGCCGGATTCAGGAGGGCGCGCGCGCGCTGGCCGCCGACAAGCTCGACATGCCGGCGGTCCAGGTGCGCGTGAGCGCGGGTCTCGAGAACCGGCACGACGAGGTGGCGGTGCTGGCGCGCGATTTCGACGCCATGGCGGACCAGCTGCGCGCCAACCGCGCCGCCACGACGCAGCTGCTGCGCGACGTATCGCACGAACTGCGCTCGCCGCTCGCGCGCATGCGGGTCGCACTCGGCCTGGCGCACCAATCCCCGGGCAATCCCGAGCGTCAGCTCGAGCGCCTGGAATGCGAGGTCGAGCGTCTGGACGGCCTCATCGGCCAGGTGCTCAAGCTGGCGCGCCTGCACGGCAGTGATGCGCCGTTCGAGCGCGAAGCGGTGGATCTCGACGAGCTTCTCGAGCAGGTCGTGAGCGATGCCAACTTCGAGGCCGCCGCCAAGGGTTGCCGCGTCGTGCTGTCCGGGTCCTCGCGCAGCACGCTGCAGGGCAACCGCGAGCTGCTGTCGAGCGCCATCGAGAATGTGCTGCGCAATGCGGTGCGTTATAGTCCGCGGGATTCGGCGGTCGAAGTCGCCGTCGCACCGGGGGCGGCGCCGGCCGGCGCCGCCGGATTGACCATCGTGATCCGCGATCACGGTCCGGGCGTGCCGGAGGCGGAGTTGGAGCGTATATTCGAGCCTTTTTACCGGACCGCCGAATCGCGCGACCGCGGCAGCGGCGGCGAGGGAATCGGGCTCGCCATCACCTCGCAGGTCATGAAAGCCCATGGCGGGTCGGCGACGGCGCGCAATTGCGCGGACGGCGGTCTCGAGGTCGTATTGAGCATGGGAGATCGACGTGACGAGCCTGTTCCAAGAGGCCTGTAGGTACATCCCGGGCGGCGTGAATTCGCCGGTGCGCGCGTTTCGCGGCGTGGGCGGCGAACCGATTTTCTTCAAGAAGGCGTCCGGCGCCCACGCGGTCGCCGCCGACGGCCGGCGCTTCATCGACTACGTGGGCTCCTGGGGGCCGATGATCCTCGGCCACGCGCATCCGCAGGTGATCGCGGCGGTGCAGGCCGTGGCCGCCGACGGGCTGTCGTTCGGCGCGCCGACGGAGATCGAGACCGCTCTCGCCCGGCGAGTGGTCGAGCTCATGCCTTCCATCGAGCTGGTGCGTTTCGTGAGCTCCGGGACCGAGGCCACCATGAGCGCCATCCGCCTGGCCCGCGGCTTCACGGGCCGCGACACCATCGTGAAGTTCGAAGGCTGCTATCACGGCCATTCCGATTCCCTGCTCATCAAGGCGGGATCGGGCATGCTCACGCTGGGCGTGCCGACGTCGCCCGGGGTGCCGGCGGCATTGGCGGCTCACACCGTGACGCTCGACTACAACGACGCGGATCAGGTCCGCGACGCCTTCGGCCAGATCGGCGACCGTGTTGCCTGCGTCATTGTCGAGCCCGTGGCCGGGAATATGAACTGCGTGACCCCCGCCCCGGGGTTCCTGCAGACGCTGCGCGAAGTGTGCGACCAGTCGGGCGCGGTCCTGATCTTCGACGAGGTCATGACCGGATTCCGGGTCGCGCTCGGCGGCGCGCAGGCCCTCTATGGCGTGCGGCCCGATTTGACGACCCTCGGCAAGATCATCGGCGGAGGCATGCCGGTGGGCGCGTTCGGCGGACGTCGGGACATCATGGAGCGGCTCGCGCCTTTAGGGCCCGTGTACCAGGCGGGAACTCTGTCGGGCAATCCCGTGGCGATGACGGCCGGGCTCACGACACTGGAACTGATCGGCGCTCCCGGCTTCCACCAACGGCTCGGGACGACCACGGACGAACTGGTCGCGCGGCTGCGCGCGGCGGCCGAGCGCGCCGGTGTGGCGCTGGCGACGAATCACGTCTGCGGCATGTTCGGGTTCTTCTTCAGCTCCGAGGAGCGCGTCGACACCTACGCCAAGGTGATGTCGTCCGATGCGGCGCGGTTCAGGCGATTCTTCCACGCGATGTTGGACGCCGGGGTGTACTTCGCGCCCTCCGCCTACGAAGCCGGATTCCTCTCGGCGGCGCATGGCGCCGACGACATCGACGCCACGGTGGCGGCCGCGGAACGGATCTTCCCGACCCTGCGCAGCCCTTGAGGCGCGGCGACCCGGCTGGTTCATAGGGTGCGCGCTCTTGCTTGTTTCCTGGGATTGTTCCTGGCCGGGTTCGGCGCCATGGCGGCGTTCGCGTATCCGGCCTGGGTCTGGCTCCATCCGTATTTCGGCTTTCCATTCCACCGCGTCGGCGAACGCATCGGCATGCTGGCCTTGGCGCTGGGGCTTGGCCTCGCGGCGCGGGCTCTGGGGCTGACCGACCGCGCGAGCTTCGGTTTCGGCATTCCGCGCCGGCGCTTCCTCGCGCAGATGTCGATTGCCCTGATGCTCGGCGTCGTCTCCATGGTCCTGGTGGTGGGGCTCATGACGGCGCTGGGCCTGCTCGACTGGTCCGCGGCCGGCAGGGGCGCCGCCGGCCTGGTCAAGATCGCCGCCGCGGGGCTCGCGAGCGCCCTGGCCGTGGCCTTCGTCGAGGAGGCCTTCCTGCGCGGCGCCATGCACGGCGCCATCGAGCGCGAATCGGGGCCTCGAGCCGCCGTTCTGCTGACCGCCGTCGTATATGCAGCAACCCACTTCTTCGGCAGCCACCGGATTCCCGACGCGCAGGTGACCGCCTGGAGCGGAGTCGATTTGGTGTCGGGCACGCTGGATCTCTTCAGCCGCCCCGCAGGCATCGCCGACGCCTTCCTGTGCCTGTTCGCGGTCGGAGTCGTGCTGGGGGCCGTGCGCGCGACCACCGGCAACATCGCGGCGTGCGTCGGGCTGCACGCAGGGTGGGTGTGGGTGATGCTGACCGTCCATGGGATGACGCAGCCACTGCGTTCGGCGCCGCTCGGCTTTCTGCTGAGCCGCTTCGACGGTTTCACCGGCTGGCTCGTTCTCGCCTGGACGATCCCTGTAGGCCTCCTCCTGCAGCGATTCTATGCGGGGCGCGGCGCCGGGCGCCCCGGCAGCGCCAATGGCGCGAGCGCATCGAGCCGCTGAATCGGGTCGTCCATTTCGAGCAGGCTCTGCTTCTCGCGGGCATGGATCGGCAGGATCTCGGCCAGGCGGTGGCCGACCCAGGAAGCGTCGTCGAGACGCATCTCGATGCCGTCGTAGACCTCTCCCAGCTGCGGCAGCACCGTCTTCACCAGCTCCGAGAGTTCGGCGTGACGCGCCGGTACCGGGACCTGGGGTTCCGGACCGAGCCACTCCACGCAGGCGCCGTTGAGCCCATCGTTGGCCACCGAGGTCGAGACGATGCGAAAGCGCCGCCGGCCCACGCACGTCAGGCCCAGCATGCCGTCCGGAAGCTGGTCGAAGTCCGTGATCACCGCGCTCGTGCCCACTTCGCAGGTTTGCGCCGGGCCCACCTCGCTGCCCTGGCGGATCAGCGCGACGCCGAACTCCTGCGTGCCGCGCATGCAGCGCCCCACCATGTCGAGATATCGCGTCTCGAATATCCGCAGCGGCAGCGGGCCGTCGGGAAACAGCACGACATTGAGCGGGAACAGCGCGATGGACGTCACCCGGCGCTCCGCCGCGACAATTCGGCGAGCAGCTTTTCGTGCAGGCCCCCGAAGCCCCCGTTGCTCATCACGAGCACCTGATCCCCGGGACGGCTGTCGTCGGCCAGACCCCGCACCAGGGACTCGACGCTCGCCTCGCAGCGGGCCCGCTCGCCCATCCCCTGCAGCGCCGCCGGCAAATCCCAGCCGAGATCCGGCGAATTCAGGAACCACGCCCGATCCGCCAGTGCGAGCGACGGCGCCAGCTGATCCCGATGCACGCCGAGCTTCATGGTGTTGGAGCGCGGTTCGAGCACCGCCACGATGCGCGCCGCGCCGACGCGCGCGCGCAGTCCCTCGAGCGTGGTCGCGATGGCCGTCGGGTGATGCGCGAAATCGTCGTAGACCGTCACGCCCCCCGCCGCTCCGCGGATCTCCATGCGCCGCTTCACGCCGCGGAACGCCGCGAGTGCGCGCGCCGCCGCGTCAGGGCCGATTCCGACGTGCCGCGCCGCCGCGATCGCCGCCAGGGCGTTCATCACGTTGTGCCTGCCGAGCAGCGACCATTCGACCTCGGCGACCGGTGCGCCCTGGTGCAGCACGGTGAACCGCGCCGCCCCGGCTGTCTCGGCCGCGGTCCATTCGGCCCCCCCGCCCTCGGGGCCAAAGGTCTCGCACGGCGTCCAGCAACCGAGATCCAAGGTCGTGCGCAGCTCCTGGTCGTCGCCATTGACGATGAGACGGCCGCTGGAAGGCACGGTGCGCACCAGCTGGTGGAACTGGGCGCGGATGGAGGCCACGTCCGGATAGATGTCGGCGTGGTCGTACTCCAGATTGTTCAAGATCGCCGTTCGGGGACGGTAATGCACGAACTTCGCCCGCTTGTCGAAGAACGCCGTGTCGTATTCGTCCGCTTCGATCACGAAGTAGGGTGCGGCGCCCAGGCGTGCGGTCGCCTCGAAGTTGCTGGGCACGCCGCCGATCAGGAATCCGGGATTGCGTCCCGCGTGTTCGAGAATCCACGCCAGCATGCTGCTGGTGGTGGTCTTGCCGTGGGTGCCCGCTACCGCGAGCACGTGCCGGTCCTTGAGGACGTGCCCGGCCAGCCACGCGGGACCGGAGGCATAGGGAATGCCGCGATCGAGCATGGCCTCGATCACCGGGGCGCCGCGCGAGAGCGCGTTGCCGACCACCACGACATCCGGGCGCGGATCCAGCTGTTCCGCCCCGTAGCCCTCCGAGTACGAGATTCCCAACGCGCGAAGCTGCGTGCTCATCGGCGGATACACGTTGCGGTCCGATCCCGTGACGCTGAATCCCGCGGCCTTCGCGATGGCTGCAATTCCGCCCATGAAGGTCCCGGCAATTCCCAGAATGTGCACGTGCATCGCGTCAGACGTCCGGCAGCAGATGCTGTTCCACCGCCATGGAGATCAGCAGGTAGGCCACGCTGACGGCGAGCCCGAGCCCGAGTCCCGAATCGAGCGCCGCGCGCCAGATGTTTGCGCATGCCAGCAGATACCAGATCAGCCCGGCGAACAGCAGCAAAGTCAGCGGCATGGCCTCGGGGCGGTCGGAGCCGACCACGTGCAGAAGCGAGCCCAACGGGTAGAGCACCAGTTCCGCCAGCACGCCCACGCCCAGCAGGGCGATGCCCGTCTGCAGGAATCGCTGTCCGTGCCGCGCGATCGCGAGAACGACCCAGGCGAACGCCAGCGGCAGCCCGACGCTGAGGGCGATGCGCGTGAATATCCGGTCGCTGCTGTTGGGCGGCAGGAACGCGCCCAGGACTTCGAGCGCAGCCACCGCACAGGCCACGATCCCCAACAGGAAAAGCGACGCCGGCAGCTGCGCCGGGGATTTGCGCCACAGCGCGATGTCGAGGAACGCTTTAGCGAGTCGCAGCATCGTTCATTCAGTCATAATCGAGGGCTCAAATTGTACACGCGGAACGAATTCATGCCCGACGCGATTTGGGTCGATCATCGAGATGGGGCGCACGCCTTGGCGCGCAGCCTCGAATCGCAGCCGCTGATCGGCGTCGATACGGAATTTCTGCGCGAACGCACGTTCTTTCCCAAGCTCTGCCTGTTGCAGATCGCGGCCGGCGGCGAGGTCTGGTGCGTCGACACCCTGCGCGGCAGCCTCGAGCCCCTCGTCCCGGCGCTGACTGCACCGCACTCGCGCAAGCTACTGCACTCCGCTCGCCAGGATCTGGAGGCATTCTATCTGACCACTAAGCGGGTGATCGCGCCGGTGTTCGACACGCAGATCGCGGCCGGCTGCACCGGCCTGAAGCCGCAGATCGGATACGCCGATCTCGTTCACACGCTCCTGAAGGTCACCCTCCCCAAGGGCCAGACGCGCACCGACTGGTCGAAACGGCCTCTGTCCCCGGATCAGCTCGAGTACGCGGCGGACGATGTCCTCTATCTGGGCGACGTCGCGGCCATTCTGGACGACAGGCTGCGCAAGCTCGGCCGCACCGCCTGGGCGGAGGAAGATTGTGCCGAGCTGCAGAACCCGCGGCTGTACGAGCCCGAACCCGCGCAGGCCTGGGAGCGGCTGCGCGGCCTAGCGCAGCTCGATCCGGAGCCGCGGGCGCGCGCCAAGAAGATCGCCGTGTGGCGCGAGAGGCTGGCGCGCGAGAAGGATCTGCCGCGCGCGTGGATCATCCCCGACGCGGCCATCTTCGCCGCTGCGCAGGCTGCCCCGAGGTCGCGAGGGGCGCTTGCGGCGCTTGAGGCAATGCCCCCCAATTTCAACGCGGGATTCGCCGCCGACCTGCTCCAACTCCTTCACGACGCCCCGGATGACCCGGGCGACGAGACTCCCGGCCAGGACTCCCGCCCCACCCCGGAGCAGAAGGCGACGGCCCAGCGTCTCGCCAAAGTCGTCGACGCGCGCGCCGCGGAACTCGCGGTGAGCCCCGAACTGCTGGCGCCGCGCGGCGAGTTGAAGGCGCTCTCCCTGGGCCGACGCGACACGCATGCGCTCACCGGCTGGCGGCGCGGCGAAATCGGCGAACGGCTGCTGCAGGCGCTCGACTAGCCGACGGCGCGCTGGATGCTCGCGAAAACGGCATCCATGCCCGCATCCGCATCCACCACTCGCAGAAGCCCGGCGTCCTTGTAGTACTGGATGAGCGGCTTGGTCTGCGCGTCGTACACCTCGAGACGCTTGCCGATGACCTCTTCACGGTCGTCGGGACGCTGGATCAACCGAGGCTCGTGGCCGCTCTCGGCCCGATGCTGCGCCGAATCGGGGGGCGAGGTGTAGATGTTGAACACCTGCCCGCAGTCCTGGCAGATGCGCCGGCCGGTCAGGCGTTTGAACAGAATGCCGAGGTCGAGGTTCAGCAGCACCACGGCGTCGAGCGGCTGGCCGATCTCGCGCAGTACGGTCTGCAGCGCGTCGGCTTGAGCGATGTTGCGCGGGAAGCCGTCCAGGATGAACCCGTTGGCCGTGTCGGCCTGGCTCAGCCGCTCGCGGATCATGCCGAGAACCGTCACATCGTCCACCAGCTTGCCGGCATCCATGGCCGATTTGGCCCGCAGGCCGAGCGCCGTCCCCGCCGCCACGGCTTCGCGCAGCAGATCTCCGGTGGATATCTGCGGAACGCCATAGCTCTTGACGAGCAATTGGGATTGCGTGCCCTTGCCGGAGCCGGGCGCGCCTAGGAGAACTATACGCATGCATCTTTAGATGGGTTGAGGATGAGCGCGCCACCATAACGTCAGCAGGCGGCCATCGTCAAACACCCATGCTATCCTGCGCGGCCTATGAAGCGCTCGAAGGCCCGAAATGCGTTTTACGCCCAGTCCGGCGGAGTGACGGCCGTCATCAATGCGACGTCCTGCGGGGTGCTGGAAGCCGCGCGTAAGTACCCGAATCACATAGCGAAAGTTTACGCCGGCCGGCACGGGATCGTGGGCGCGCTGACCGAGGACATGATCGACACCAGCAAGGAGAGCCGGGCGACCATCGCGGGCCTGCGCCATACGCCGGGCGGCGCCTTCGGGTCGGCGCGCTACAAACTGGCCGGGATCGACAAGAACCGGGCGCAGTACGAGCGCCTGATCGACGTCTTCAGAGCGCACGACATCGGCTATTTTTTCTACAACGGCGGCAACGATTCCATGGATACCGCGCAAAAGGTGTCCGAGATGGGCGCGCTGCTCGACTATCCCATCGCCTGCATCGGCGTGCCGAAGACCGTCGACAACGATCTTCCCATCACCGACTGCTGCCCCGGCTTCGGCTCGGCCGCCAAGTACATTGCCATCTCGACCCGCGAGGCGGCGCTCGACGTACTGTCGATGGCGCGCACCTCGACCAAGGTGTTCGTACTCGAAGTCATGGGCCGGCACGCCGGCTGGATGGCCGCCGCTGCCGGCCTGGGCGGCACCAAGAGCGGCGACGCCCCGCACATCATCCTGTTTCCCGAGATCACCTTCGACCGCGAGCGCTTCCTCGCCAAGGTCGACCAGACGGTCAAGAAACACGGCTATTGCGTCGTGGTGGTGTCCGAGGGCGTGCGCTCCGCCGACGGGAAGTTCCTGGCGGAAGCCGGCACCAAGGACGCCTTCGGGCATTCCCAGCTGGGCGGCGTCGGGCCGGTGGTGGCGCAAATGACCCAGGAAGCCTTCGGCTACAAGTTCCACTGGGCCGTGGCCGACTATCTGCAGCGCTCGGCGCGCCACATCGCCTCGAAGGTGGACGTGGAGCAGGCCTACGCCGTCGGCAAGGCCGCCGTCGAATTCGCGGTCAAGGGCAAGAACGCGGTGATGCCGGTGATCGTGCGCACATCGTCGAAGCCCTATCGCTGGACCATCGGCGAAGCGCCCTTGAGCGCGGTCGCCAACCAGGAAAAGAAGGTCCCCCGCCATTACATCACGGCGGACGGATTCGGCATCACCGCCGCCTGCCGCAACTATTTGGCGCCCTTGATCCACGGCGAGGACCATCCGCCGTACTCGGGCGGGCTGCCGGTCTACGTGACGCTCCGGGGCGCCCCGGTTCGCAAGCGGCTGAAGACTAACTTTTCTGTTTAATAACAGTATCTTAAGAGATACGGGAGACCCTCGATGACGCTCGAAACCGCGCTTCTGCTCGCAATCGGCTCTGGTGTACTCGCCATTCTTTATGGCTTGGGCTCGGTCAGGTGGATCCTGGCGCAGCCGGCCGGCAATGCGAGGATGCAGGAGATCGCCGCTGCCATTCAGGCCGGCGCGCAGGCGTACCTCAACCGGCAGTACTCGACCATCGCCCTCGTGGGCGTGGTCCTGTTCGTGGTCCTCGGATTGGCGCTGAGTTGGCCGACGGCGGGCGGTTTCGCGGTGGGCGCGCTGTTGTCGGGACTCGCGGGCTACATCGGCATGTTCATCTCGGTGCGCGCGAACGTGCGCACCGCGCAGGCTGCCCATGGCGGCATCAACGCCGCGCTCAAGGTCGCGTTCCGCGGCGGCGCGATCACGGGAATGCTGGTGGTGGGCTTGGGGCTGCTCGGCGTGGCCGGATACTATCTGGCCATGTCGCACCTGCTGGGCGATTCCGGAGCGGCGCTGCGGTCTCTGGTAGGCCTCGCCTTCGGCGGCTCGCTCATCTCGATCTTCGCGCGCTTGGGCGGCGGCATCTTCACCAAGGGTGCGGACGTCGGCGCCGACCTCGTCGGCAAGGTCGAGGCCGGAATACCGGAGGATGACCCGCGCAATCCCGCGGTCATCGCCGACAACGTGGGCGACAACGTGGGCGACTGCGCCGGCATGGCCGCCGACCTGTTCGAGACCTACGCCGTCACGCTGGTCGCCACCATGCTGCTCGGCGGCCTGGTGATGGTCGACATGGGCGAGCAGGCGGTGCTCTACCCGCTGGTCCTCGGCGCCATCTCCATCGTCACCTCCATCGTCGGCACATTCTTCGTGTCCACCGGCGAAGGCGGCAAGATCATGAATGCCCTCTACAAGGGCGTCATCGTATCCGGCGTCCTCTCGGCGGTGGCGTTTTACTTCGTCTCCCAGGCCATCATGGGCGACAAGGCCATGAACATGTGGCTGTGTACCGTGGTGGGCCTGGCGCTCACGGCCGCCATGATCGTGATCACGGAGTATTACACGGCCACCGAATACAGCCCTGTTCAGCACGTCGCCTCGGCCTCGCAAACCGGTCATGCGACCAACATCATCGCCGGCCTCGGCGTCTCCATGAAGGCCTGCGCGCTGCCGGTGATCGCGGTGGCGCTGAGCATCTGGGCATCCTACCGGCTCGAGGGTCTCTACGGAATCGCCATCGCCGCGACCGCGATGCTGTCAATGACCGGCATGATCGTGGCGCTCGACGCCTACGGCCCCATCACCGACAACGCCGGCGGCATCGCGGAAATGGCCGGTCTCGACAAGAAGGTCCGCGACGTCACTGACCCCCTGGACGCGGTGGGCAATACGACCAAGGCGGTCACCAAGGGATATGCCATCGGTTCGGCGGGCCTCGCTGCGCTGGTGCTGTTTGCCGACTATACGCACAAGCTGGAAGAGGTCCTGGGACACGCGACCAGCTTCGACCTGTCGAACCCGGCGGTCATCATCGGGTTGTTCATCGGCGGCCTCATTCCCTACATGTTCGCCGCCATGGCTATGGAAGCGGTGGGGCGCGCGGCGGGCTCGGTCGTGAACGAGGTGCGGCGCCAGTTCCGCGAGATCAAGGGCATCATGGAGGGCACCGCCAAACCGGATTACTCCCGTGCCGTCGACATGCTGACCCGCGCGGCCATCAAGGAAATGATCGTCCCGTCCTTGCTGCCCATCCTGGCGCCGATCGTGCTGGTGGTCATCATCAACTGGCTCATGGGGCCGAGCTTCGGCGTGCAGGCCCTGGGCGGCCTGCTGATCGGCACCATCGTCACCGGACTGTTCGTCGCCATTTCCATGACCACGGGCGGCGGCGCCTGGGACAACGCCAAGAAGTACATCGAGGAAGGCCACTTCGGCGGAAAGGGTTCGGATGCCCACAAGGCCGCGGTGACCGGAGACACGGTGGGCGATCCCTACAAGGACACGGCCGGACCCGCGATCAATCCCCTCATCAAGATCATCAACATCGTGGCATTGCTGATGGTGCCCGTGCTCGCGAAGATGATGTAGCGCAGCGCCGCCCCGGCGGGGGCGGCCCGCTTCAGATGTCGAAGTACAGTGCGTCGGATTCCGCCACGCCGTCGCGGCTCAGCACGCGCAGTTCCGGGTCCTTCATGGACACCCGCGAGCGCGGCGGCACGCTGCGCGTCAGGAATACGGAGCCGCCGATGACGCTGTCCGCGCCCACCACCGTGTCGCCGCCGAGGACGGTTGCATTCGCATAGAGCGTGGCACCGCTCTGAACCGTCGGATGCCGCTTCTTGCCGCGGATGATCTGGCCGGTGGCATCCCGCGGGAACGACAGCGCGCCCAGCGTCACGCCCTGGTACAACTTCACGCGGTCGCCGATTTCGGTGGTCTCGCCGATCACCACCCCGGTCGCGTGGTCGATGAAGAAAGCCGAGCCGATCTTCGCGCCCGGATGGATGTCGCAACCGGTTTTCGAGTGCGCCCACTCGGTCATGATTCGCGCCATCATCGGCACGCCCAGATCGTACAGCGCGTGCGCGATGCGGTAGACGCTCACCGCCAGCAGCCCCGGGTAGGCGAGCACCACTTCGTCGAGATTGGTGGCTGCGGGATCGCCGTCGAAGGCCGCCTGCACGTCGGTGAGCAGAAGCCGGCGGATGTCCGGCAGCCGGCTCAGAAAAATATGTGTGAGCTCGCGCGCCCGCGGCGCGCAGTCGCCGAGATCGGCACGGGCCGCCTCGCGCTCGCGCCCGTAGCACAGGCAGTGCTCCATTTCGCGCTGGATCTTCGGAGCCAACGCGGCGAGCGACTGCGAGATGTGGGCGGCCAGGTTGTCCTGGGTGAGATCGCGCCGCCCGAAGTAGCCCGGGTACATGAGGTCGAGCACGCCCTCGAGGACGGCGACGATGGCCTCCCGCGACGGCAGGTAGCGGTGGGCGACGCGCCGCGCGCGCTCATCGCCCAGGTAGCTGGCCAACAGATCTCCCGCCAGGGCGTCGAGGACGCCGGCGGGCGGGATGGAATTGGCGGCGGCGGTCATGATCTGATCTCTCAGGCAACCGCCTGCATCTTCTCCACCTCGTCGAACAGGCCCTCGAACAAGGCGCCCGAGAGGTAGCGCTCGCCGGCATCCGGCAGGATCACGACGATGTTCTTGCCGGCATTCGCGGGTTCGCGCGCCAGGCGAAGCGCCACCGCCATGGCGGCGCCGCAGGAAATGCCGCAGAGTATCCCCTCCTCGCGGGCGAGCTGCCTCGCGGTGGCGATGGCGTCCTCGTTGCTGACCTGCTCGACGCGGTCCACCTGGGACAGATCCAGGTTCTTCGGAATGAACCCGGCGCCGATGCCCTGGATCTTGTGCGGCGACGGTGCCGGGGCTTGCCCCGCCAGAGTCTGGCTGATGACGGGCGAATTCACGGGCTCCACGGCCACGGTCAGGATCTTCTTGCCGCGCGTGCCCTTGATGTAGCGCGAAACGCCGGTGAGCGTGCCGCCGGTGCCCACGCCCGCGACGAAAATGTCGATGTTGCCGCCCGTATCCTCCCAAATCTCCGGACCCGTGGTCTTCTCGTGGATGGCCGGGTTGGCGGGATTGTCGAATTGCCGCATGAGCACGTACTTGCCCGGCTCGGCTGCCGCCAGCTCTTCGGCCTTGGCGATGGCGCCCTTCATGCCCTTGGCGCCGGGCGTCAGCACCAGCTTGGCACCGAACGCCACCAGCACCTTGCGGCGTTCCATGCTCATGGTATCCGGCATGGTGAGCACGCACCCGTAACCGCGCGCCGCGGCCGCGAAGGCGAGCGCGATGCCCGTGTTGCCGCTGGTGGCCTCGACGATGGACATGCCGGGTCTCAGGGTGCCGCGCTCTTCGGCGTCCCACACCATGGCCGAGCCGATCCGGCATTTGACCGAGTAGGCCGGGTTGCGGCCCTCGATCTTGGCCAGGATCGTCGCCCCGCTGGAGGCATTCAGGCGGTTGATGCGCACCAGGGGCGTGCGTCCGATGGACTTGGTATTGTCTTGATAAATCGGCATGTTGCACCTCGTGAGCGTTCGCTTGTGAGTGATTTTCCTCCCAATGGAGGGTCGAACTCCACTCGAGTTTTGTTATTTGATCCTGCCGGGCGGTTATGACGCCCTCGAGCGGCCTGGCCCTTGGGCCCTGGCCGTTTCTAGATGGGGTTGGGCATGACCGAGAGCGGCTGGGGCCGCGCGATGACGAATCCCTGCACGAAGTCGATGCCCATGCTCTTGGCGGCATCCAGGGACGTCTGATCCTCCACCTGCTCGGCCACGATGCGGAAGTTCAGGCTGCGGGACAGCTCGATCATTGCCTGGACCATGGCCTGGTTGACCGAATCCGCCGCCAGGTTCCGGATGAACGAGCCGTCGATTTTGAGGTAGTCCATCGGCAGCGTTCGAAGCGTGGAGAAGGAGGAGAGGCCGCTGCCGAAGTTGTCCAGCGCGAATTCGCAGCCCATGCCGTGCAGCACGGCGATGAAGCGGCGCGCGTGGTCGAGGTTGGCGACCACCGAGCTTTCGGTGACCTCCAGGCAGACGTCGCTCGGGTTGGCGCCGCTGTGATCGAAGCAATCGACCACGAACTCTAGGAATTCGCCGTCTCCCAGCGTCTGCCCGGCGATGTTGATCGCGACGCTGCGGCCGGGCGGCAGTTTCAGGCCGCCGCGCCCCAGGGCCGACAGCACCGTCTGCACCACCCATCGATCGACGAACGGCATCAGGCGATAGCGCTCGGCGGCCCGGATGAACTCGGCGGGCGGCGCGGCAGGCTGCCCGTTTTCGCCCTCCATGCGCACGAACACCTCCAGGGCCGGCCCGCGAACCCCGCCGACCTGCGCGTGCACGATGGGTTGCGAATAGAGCTCGAACTTGTTGTCGCGCAGCGCTCCCTGCAGCTTCTGCAACCAGTGGATCTCCCCGCTGTGGCGCGCGTTCGCCTCCTCGCGCGCGGAATACACGTGCACGTGCAGGCCCCCCTGCTTCTTGGCCACGTAGCATGCGGAGTCGGCCGAGCTCATGAGATCCTCGATGGCTCCGCCGCCGCGGCCGACCTCCACGAGCCCCACGCTCACGCCGATATTGAAGATCTTGTCCTTCCACACGAAGCGATAATCGTTGACGGAATGAACGACGTCGTCGGCGATCTGCCGAGCCTTCTCCAGCGGACAGCCCACCAGCAGCAGCGCGAATTCGTCGCCTCCGATCCGGCCAACCGTGTCCGAGTCGCGCACCGCCTCCTTGATGATGGCGGCCACCTCCCGCAGCATGTTGTCGCCGGCGGTATGGCCGCAGGTGTCGTTCACCACCTTGAACCGGTCGAGGTCGAGGTAGCACAGCGCGTGCGCGACATCGCCGGTCTGGGCGGAGTCCATGGCCTCCTGCAGACGCCGCTCGAATTCCCGCCGGTTGACCAGCCCGGTCAGCGCGTCGTGGCTGGCCTGATAGGTCATCTGCCGCGTGATGCCGCGCAGTTCGCTGGTATCGTGCAGCACGAGCACGAGCCCGAGGGCATCGCCGCCCTCCGGCTTCAACGGGGTCACACTGAGCTCCACGGAGCGCTCCGCGCCGCCGGAGGCGGGCACCAGCACCGCCCGGCGGCCCATCGACACGCGCCCGCCGGCGGCCAATGCCATGCGGACAGGATCGCCCAGCGAATGGCGGTCCGACTCGTCCACCAGCGAAGCCACTTCCGGAAAGGTCTTGCCGACGATCTGGTCGAAGCGCTGGCCGAGCAGCGCCGCGGCCGAGGCATTGACGTAGTCGATTCGCCCTTCGGCGTCGACCGTGATGACGCTCTCGCCCATCGCATCGAGGGTGGCGACGGCGCGCGGCCGCGCCCCCTGCCCGGCCCCCGATGCCTCGGGCATCATTTCCAGGGCCGTGAGCAGCAAGGCGGGCTCGCCGTCGTTGTCGATCAAGGTGCTCGACAGCTCGACCCGCGTGAGCTCGCCGTGAGCACCCTGCAATTCCACCTCGTAGCGCTCGGCGGCGGGCTCGCCGGCCAGCCGGCGGCGCAGGTTCTGACCGACCAATTCAACATATTCGGCCGCCACGAAGTCGCCCAAGGGCCGGCCGACGACGTCCTTCGCGGTCATGCCGAGCAGCGCGAGGAAGCGCGAGTTCGCGTACAGGATGCGCTGCCGGTGAACCAGCACCGCATGATGCACGGTCTCGACCAGGCGCTTGAACAGCCGTTCGCGGCCTTCGAGGCTCGCGCCGCGTTCTTCGAGATTTTCGAGCAGCTGGTTGACGGCGGTGCCCAGCTGTTCGAGCGTCTCCGACTTGCCCTCGAGGCCGATGCGTCCCGCGGCGCCCGATTCAGCCGTGAGCCGTCGGATCTGCTCCGAAATCTCGCTGACGGCCCGCTGCTGGCGCCGATTCCAAAACATGACCACGGCAATGCCCACGGCGAGCACGACTGAGGTCAGGATCCAGACGGAGGCGGGAAGAAACATCAAAAAGAGGACCTCACGCGACGATTCGTGCCGACGCTTGAATGTGGAAACTCCCTAAGGGTTTTGCGCATCGTGCATCACCGCCCTTAGGAGAATAGCTCAAGGGACTCGCGTACCCTGGTGAAATTGACCATAATCAACGCCCTTAATACAGCGAGAACCCATGGACACGTTGGCAGCCCGCAGACAGATGGTGGATCAGCAAATCCGCACCTGGGAGGTCCTCGACCCGCGCGTGCTGGACGCCATGGCCGAGGTGCCGCGCGAAGCCTTCGTGCCGCCGGCCTATCGCGATCTGGCATTCGCCGATTCGCCGATCCCGATCGCCTTCGGCGAGTCCATGCTGGCGCCGGTGCTCCACGGGCGGATTCTCCAGGCCACAGGTCCCGGCGCCTCGGATGCCGTGCTCGAAGTGGGAACCGGCACCGGTTACCTGACCGCCTGCTTCGGGTTGCTCGCGAAATCCACGCACTCGATCGACATCCGCGCCGAATTCACCGCCGCGGCGGCCGCGAACCTGCGGGCGAGCCCGGCGCCCCGGGTGAAACTCGAGACCCGCGACGCCTTCAGCAGCGCTCCCTTGGGCGAGTACGACGTCATTGCCCTGACCGGGTCGCTGCCGGTGTATGACGCCCGGTTCGAGCAGGCCTTGCGCGTCGGCGGCCGGCTGTTCGCCGTCATCGGCGTGGCGCCGGTCATGGAAGCGGTCCTGATACGCCGCGTCGACGCCAGCGAATGGATTCGCGAGAGCCTGTTCGAGACCAGCATCGATCCGCTGGTCAACGCCACGGCGCCGCCGGCGTTCGAATTCTGAATGGCCGAAGAGATCACTCCGCAGGAATTCCTGGAGCGCCGCTCCGCCGGGCGCCCCATGGTTCTGTTGGATGTGCGCGAGGACTGGGAGCTCCAGACGGCGCCCGTTCCGGCGGAGGTGGTCCACATCCCGATGGGACAGATCGGGGACCGCCTGGCCGAATTGGACCCGCGGATGGAAACCGTGGTGATCTGCCGCTCGGGAGGACGCAGCCTCCAGGTTGCAAATTTCCTGAAGCAGCGGGGCTTCGCATCGGTGCTGAATCTCGCCGGCGGCATCTTGGCGTGGTCCAGGGATGTGAATCCCGCAATTCCGCAGTATTGAATCCCATGGTGGACTCGAGTGTTATAGTTCCATATAACAGTCGGCTTGGAACGCGCATGAAGCACTCCTGGTGGTTGCTTGGCTTGGTCCTCGGGTGCAACGGTGCATGGGCCGCGGATCTGCTTGCCGTCTACCAGCGCGCCCTGCAGAACGATCCCCAGTTGCGCGAGGCCGAGGCCCATCGCCTTGCCGCGCTCGAATCGAAACCGCAGGCGCTGTCCGCGTTGCTGCCCCAGCTGAGCGGCAGCGCTCTGGCCAGCAAGGAGCGCGACGTGGGGCCCACCAACGAGACCGAGAACGTCTCGGTTGCCGGCGGCCCGACCGTCATCGAGGCCTTCCCGTTCGACGGCCACACGGACACCCACATCCACAAGTATGGCGTCGACCTGAAGCAGAACATCTTCCGCTGGGAGAACTGGGTGGCGCTGCAGCGCGCGGATGCCCAGGTCGCCCAAGCCGAGGCCGACTACCAGGCGGCGCAGCAGGATCTGATCTCCCGGGTGGCGCAGCGCTACTTCGACGTGCTCGCCTCGCAGGATGACGTTGACGCCCTGGAAAGCGCGCTGGAGTCGGTCACGCGCCAGCTCGAGCAGGCCGAACAGCGCTACCAGGTGGGACTGATCGCCATCACCGACGTGCAAGAGGCGCGCGCTGCGCACGACAGCAGCGCCGCCGACGTCATCGCCGCCAAGCGCCAGCTGGCCTCGAGCCTCGAGGCGCTGCGCGAGATCACCGGCGACCTGTTCGACACCCTGGCGCGGCCGATCGAACCTTTCGAGCTGGCCGATCCCGACCCCGTCAGCGAGGACCGGTGGGTAGAAATGGCCCTGCAGCAGAATCTGTCGCTGGTCTCGAGCCGGCTCGCGGCCGACATTGCCCGCGACAACGTGAGTTCCGCGCGCGGCGGACATTATCCTTCGCTCGACCTGGTGGCCAGCGGCTACAAGCTGAACACCGACGCCACCAGCATCAACACCGACGGTTCGCTGTACGGCACCCAGACCGTCGATCAAAATCAGCGCACGATCGGCATCCAGCTCACCTTTCCGCTGTATTCCGGGGGCATGGTGTCCTCGCAAGTGCGCCAGGCCGTCTATCAGCACCGCGCGGCCAAGGAGCGACTCGAGCGCGTGGCCCGCCAGACCGAGCACGACGCGCGCGACGCCTATCTGGGCGTGATCTCCGAGATCAACCGCGTCAAGGCGCTGCGCCGCGCGGTCGAGTCCAACACCACGGCGCTCAATGCGACCCAGTCGGGCTACGAGGCCGGCACCCGCACGGCCGTGGACGTCCTGGAATCGCGCCGGCGCTGGATCCAGGCCAAGACCGACTACTCGCGCAGCAGGTAC
Organism: uncultured Gammaproteobacteria bacterium; assembly: GCA_963707765.1. Taxonomy (GTDB): domain Bacteria; phylum Pseudomonadota; class Gammaproteobacteria; order Steroidobacterales; family Steroidobacteraceae; genus Bog-1198. The sequence continues at coordinate 129,016 of CAVPQZ010000005.1, forward strand.
GATTACATGATGAACGTGCTTAAGCTGCAGGAGGCCGCGGGCATTCTGTCCGAGCAGAGCCTGAACCGGCTCAACGCCCAGCTGAAAGAATAGCACCTACGATATCGAGAATCCGGCCGACGCTGCCGCGATTCGCCTCCACCACCCGCCGCCCGCTCGCCCCCATCCGCCGCCGCAGCTCCGGATCGCCGAGGAGACTCGCGAGCGCGCCGGCGAGTTCCTTCGCGTCCGCCACCTCGAGTGCGGCCCCTTCGCGCAGGAGCAGCTGCGCGATCTCCTCGCCGTTCGACCAGGACGGACCGGTGATCACCGGCACGCCGAGGGCCGCGGGCTCCAGGAGATTGTGCCCGCCCGCCGGCACCAGGCTGCCGCCCACGAATGCCGCATCGGCGGCGCCATAAAGGGCGGCAAGTTCGCCGACCGTGTCGAGCAGCAGCACCTGCGTGTCCGGCTTCACCGCGCCGCCGCTGCTGCGGCGCTCGAACCGTGTGCCCTGGCGGCCCAACAGGTCCGCGACCTGTTGAAAGCGTTCCGGATGGCGCGGCGCCAGCAGCAACAGCGCGCCGGGAAAGGCGGCTTCGAGCTCGGAGTGCGCCGCGAGGACCGCTTCGTCCTCGCCTGCGTGCGTGCTGCCTGCGACCCACACGGGCCTCGCCGGCCATCCGGCGCTGCGCAGCGCGGCGCCGCGCTGCATCGCCGAGGCGTCGGCGCCAAGGTCGAACTTCACGTTGCCGACCGCGAGGGTGCGCGCGGGATCCGCACCGATGGCGACGAATCGTCCGGCATCCTCGGCGCTCTGCGCCGCCACCGTGACTCCTGCGAGCACGCCGCGGAAAAGCGCGCCGAAACGCCGGTAGCGCGCCACCGAGCGCAACGACAGCCGGGCGTTCGCCAGCACCGTCGGGATGCCGCCGCGGCGGCACGCCTCGAACAGATTCGGCCACAGCTCCGTCTCCATGACGATGACGATGCGCGGGCGCACTCGCGCGATCAACCTTCGCATGGCGCCCGGCGTGTCGTACGGCAGATAACTCACGCTGACCGAATCGCCGAACGACGCCACGGCGCGCGCGCGGCCGGTGGGCGTGGTCGTGGTCAGCACGATGGGCAGCGTGGGGTAGCGGGCCCGAAGCGCGCGGACGAGCGGGGCCGCCGCAGCGACCTCGCCCAGGGACACCGCGTGCAGCATGAGGGTGGCCGCCGAGCTGGCGGGCCCGAAGCCGAAGCGCTCGCTCAGGGCATCCCAATAGCGCCGGTGCCGCAAACCCCGCCATAGGACCGCCGCCAGAGCGGCCGGGCGCAGCAGATGGATCAACGCGCTATACAGGAAGCGCACGATATCCGGCGAGCAGCCAATCCCAGGCCGCGGCGGTGAACCGGTCCGGCGGCATGAGCCGGGCGATCTTGACGAGCGAGCGGTGCAGCCGCTGCAGGTTGCCCCCGGCCCACGCCCTCCCCGCGCCCGGCGTGCGCAGCCTGCCGCGGTCGAAGTCGATCACGCTGACCGCGCCCAAGTTGCTCACGAGAATGTTGTGGGCATTCAGGTCGGCATGGTCCGCCCCGGCGGCATGCAGGCGCGCGACGGCGGCGCCGATCCCGCGCCAGGCGCCTTCGGTCAGGGGCGCCTGCATCAGCACGGCGCTCAAGGGCTGCGCGCCGGCGATGCGCTCGGTGATGAGATCGCAGCGATACCACGGTCCCGCGCGCCGGTACCGGGCGGCCACGGGCTTCGGTACGGGCAGGCCGCGCGAATTGAGGAGCGCGAGCAGGCGCCACTCCGCGAAGGAGCGCACCCGCGCCTCGCCGCCCCACAGATATCGGTCCGTGGACCAGCGCGAGATCCAACCGCCGCGGCGATAATGACGCAACACCCAGCGCCCCGACCCGGCGACGAACCATGCCGCGCCCCGCCCGGCCGCAACGCCGGTGAGCTCGCCGCGGGCCGCCCAGAATCCCGGCTCGAACAGGGATTCGAAATTCGGCGCGGGGAGGTCGGCGAGGCTGCGCTCATCGGCCAACACGGCGCCCGTGGAAGTGGCAATGCGTCGACCGCCGTCCTTTGTCATCATATGCCGATGTCGCATGTCGTCGATTCACCGCCGCACCGCTTCGATCCGCCGCCGCAACATGTGTGCCTGCTGCGCCTGTCGGCCATCGGCGATGCATGCCACGCGGCGGCGGCGCTGCATGCCCTCAGGGCCGCGTGGCCGCAGACCCGCTTCACGTGGATCATCGGCAAGGTCGAAGCCAAGCTGATGTCGGCGATACTTCCCGGCGTCGAGTTTATCACCTTCGACAAGCGGTCAATGGCGCGGGAGCTCCTCCGGCTTCGGACCGGTTTGGCCGGGCGCCGCTTCGACGTGCTCCTGGATCTGCAGCTCTCGATCCGCGCCAGCCTGGTGTCGACGCTGGTGGCGTCCACCGTCAAGCTCGGTTTCGACCGGGAGCGCGCGCGCGAATTGCAATGGCTGTTCACCAACGCACGGATCGCGCCAGCCCGCAGGGAACACGTGCTCGATTCATTCCTCGGATTCGTGCGGGCCTGCGGCGTCGAGCCCGGGCCCGCGGCTTGGGATGTCGCGCTGCCGGCCGGAGCGCTCGAGTACGCGCAGCGGCTCGTTCCCGACGACCGTCCCACCCTAGTGCTGAGTCCCTGCTCCAGCCACCGCGCGCGGAACTGGTCCGCGCCGCGGTATGCGGAGGTCGCGGCGCATGCCATGCGCCGCCTCGGCATGCGGGTCGTCATCGCCGGCGGCCGGAGCGACGAGGAGCGGCGCATGGCGGCGGCGATCATGGCCCGCGCCGGCCCCGGCGACGTCTTGGACCAGGTAGGCAAGGACACGCTGCCCGAGCTTTTGGGATTGCTCGCGCGCGCGGCCGTGCTGCTTACGCCCGATTCCGGGCCCGCCCACATGGCGACCATGGTCGGACTTCCGGTCATCGGGCTCTACGCCGCGACGCGCAGCGCGCGCGCCGGCCCGTACTACAGCCGGCAATGGTGCGTGGACCGGTACGACGAAGCCGCGCGCACGGTGTACGGCAGGCCGGGCGAGGAGATTCCCTGGACGAGGAAGATCGAGCGGCCCGGCGTCATGGAGCTGATCGACGTACGCTCGGTCACCGACCGGCTCGACGCGCTGATGGCGCAGCCAAAATCCATTAGGATGCGGGGATGAACGAGATCAAGGTGCCGGTATCGCCCGGCGAGCTGCTCGACAAGATCACCATCCTGCGCATCAAGTCGGCGCGAATGAGCGACCCGCAGAAGCTTCGCAACGTGCGGCTCGAACTCGACGCACTGCAGGCCACCTGGTCCGAGTCCGCCTACGCGAATGCCGACATCGTCGCCGACGTGGACGATCTGCTGAAGGTCAATGAACGGCTCTGGGTGATCGAGGACGACATCCGCGACAAGGAGCGGGCGCAGGCCTTCGACGCTGAATTCATCCGCCTCGCGCGCGCGGTCTATGTCGAGAACGACGAACGGGCGGCCATCAAGCGCCGGATCAACGTGAAGCTCGGATCCTCGATCGTCGAGGAAAAGTCCTATCGCCCCTATTGAGCCGGGCCTCCCGGGCCGGGCCTAGCGGGCAGCGGCAGCCGTCTCGCGCGGCGCGCGGGCCAGCGTGTATTCCGCTCCGCAGTACGGGCACTTCACCCAGCCCGCGTCCATGGGCAGGTACACGCGCGGGTGCGAGTTCCACAGATACATGCCGGGCATCGGACACGACAACGGCAGGTCGGCCGGCGTCACCGAGTACTGATGTTGGGCGTTGGGTTGTATCAAGTCCGGCATAGATCAGTTCTCCACAAGAAATCCGCGGGCGCGCAGCAGTGCCTCGATCGAGGGGTCCCTGCCGCGAAAAGTCCGGTAAGCCTCCGCCGGGTCGACGCTGTTCCCGAGGCACATGATCGCATCGCGCAGCCGCTTTGCAACGGCTTTGTCGAATGGGTCGCCGGCCTCCATGAACGCCTCGAACGCGTCGTGAGCCAGCACCTCGGCCCATAAATAGCTGTAGTAGCCCGCCGAGTAGGCGTCGCTCGCGAAAATATGGGCGAACTGCGGGGTTCGGTGGCGCATCACCATCGCGCGCGGCATCCCGAGATCCTCGAGCGCGGCGCGCTCGAACGCTTCCGGGTCGGAAACGGGGCCCGCCAGGTGCAGCCGCATGTCGACCAGCGCGGCGGCCAGATACTCGACCATGGCGAAGCCCTGATTGAAGGTTTTTGCGGACCTGAGCTTGTCTTCCAGCCCCGCTGGCAGGGGCTCTCCGTTCTCGGCATGCAGGGCAAATTTCGACAGCAGCTGCCGCGTCATCAGCCAGTTCTCGTTCAGTTGCGAGGGAAATTCCACGAAATCGCGCACCACCCGGGTGCCCGACAGCGACCGGTACTTCACGTCCGAATTCAGCGTGTGCAGCGCATGGCCGAACTCGTGGAACAGGGTCACGGCGTCGTCCCAGCCGATGAGCACCGGCTCCCCGCCGGGGCTGCGCAGAAAATTCGTGTTGTTCGACACGATCGGCGAGATCTCGCGTCCGAGCTTGGACTGGTCGCGGTATTCGCTCATCCAGGCGCCGGAGTTCTTTCCCGCCCGCGCGTATGGATCGAAATACCACAGCCCCACGTGGCGGCCGGATGCGGAGCGGACCTCCCACACCCTCACGTCCGGGCTCGTCACCGGCAGGCCCGGCACCTCGACGAACGTGAAGCCGTACAGGCGTCCGGCGGCCCAGAACATCCCCTCGCGCAGCTTCTCCAGCTGCAGGTAGGGCTTCACGCCGTTCATGTCGAGGCCGAACCGCGCCTGGCGCACCTTTTCGGCATAGTAACGGTAGTCCCACGGTTCGATCGTGAGACCCGGCGACTCGGCGTGCGCGACGGCTTGCATGTCGCGCACCTCCTCGCGCACGCGCGCCACGGCCGCCGGCCAGATGCGCATCATCAGCTCCAGGGCATTCTCCGGAGTGCCCGCCATGCTGTCCTCGAGCCTCCAATGCGCGTGCGTGGGATACCCCAGGAGCCGCGCGCGCTCGGCGCGCAACGCGAGAATCTCCGTGATTACGGCCTTGTTGTCGTGGGAATCGCCGTGGTTGCAGCGGTTGTAGTAGCTGCGCCAGACCGCCTCGCGCAGATCCCGGCGCTCGGCGTAGGTCAGGAACGGATCCATCGCGGAGCGTGTGTTCAGTATCGCCCATTTGCCCGGGTGGCCGAGATCCGCCGCGGCCGATGCGGCGGCGGCGCACTGCTTGTCGGACAGTCCGTCAAGATCGGCGCGGCTGTCGAGAAGGAGCACGCGGCCGGCCTCGTCGGCCAGGAGATTCTGGCTAAATTGCGCATACAACTCCGCCAAGCGCTCGTTGATCGACGAGACCCGGGTCTTGGAACTCCCGGCAAGCCGCGCGCCTGCGCGCACGAAGCTCGTGTGGTAATGCCAGGCCAGCCGCGCCTGAGGTGCCTGCCGGTACACCGCCTCGATGCGCGCAAACAGCGGCGCGTTGTGTGTAACGGCGTCGTGGAATGCCGCGATCCTCGGGCCCATCTCCCGCTCCACGGCCTGGAATTCCCCGAGGTTCATGCTGGTGCTCCAGACGTCGTAGACGGCGGTCACCCGATGGAACGCCTCGCCCGAGCGCTCCAGCTCGTCCAGCGTGTTTTCGAATGTCGGGGCGGCGGGGTTGGCCGCGATCGCGTCGATTTCGGCGAGGTACTGCGCCATCGCCGACTCGAGCGCCGGTTTGAAATCGGCGACGACCACCCGGCCGAAGGGCGGCGTCCCGCCAAACGGGCCGCTCCAGGTCTTGAGCAACGGATTGCCGTCGAAGGCCTCGCGCCAGATGTCCTCGACACGCGCCCTGGTCTGCGCGTGCGACGCCGCATCGACCACCCGTTCACCGCCTTCCAGCGACAGGTGGTGCAGCACGGTCCGGTAGCCGATGTAGGCCTCCTTGAGCCACCGCGCCGTGTCCGGATCGACCAAGCCCGCGGCGGCCAGTCCCTCGAGCTGGCGGATGTTGTCGGAATAGTCGACCAGCTGCGGCTGCGTTCCGGCCGAGGCCAGCACCCAGTACTGCACCAGGAACTCGATGTCCGCGATGCCGCCCGCGTCCTGCTTGATGTCAAACTCCCCGGGTCCGGCGCGCGACAGCTCGCGGCGCATCCGCATGCGCATGTCGGCCACGTCCTTCCGCAGCGTCCCGCGATGCACGGCGGTGCACAGCGCGTGCCGGCGAACCGCTTCGAAGCGGCGGCACAGAACGTCGTCGCCGGCGATGGCCCGCGCCCGCAGCAGCGCCTGATGCTCCCAGGTCCAGGCGTCGTGCAGTTGATAGGCCTCGAAGGCGTCCATCCCCGTGATGAGAAACCCGCCCTTGCCGTTCGGCCGCAGGCGCATGTCGACCTCGTAGAGCCGTCCCGCCGCCGAGTGCATGGTGAGAAGATGCACGATGCGCTGTCCAAGGCGCAGGAAGAACACGGCGTTGTCGACGGGCCGGGCGCCGTCGGTCTGCTGAACCTCGCCCCGCGAATCGTGCAGGAAAACGAGGTCGAGGTCGGACCCGTACCCGAGTTCCAGGCCTCCCAGCTTGCCGTAGCCCGCCACGGCCACGTTGACCAGCCGCGGACCGGCGGGATCCTCGCAGTAGGGCGTCCCATAGGTCCGGGTCATCTGATCCCAGGCCAGGGTCATGCAGCGCGCCACGATCAGCTCGGCGATGTCGGTCAACCGGTCGCTGACCTTCATAAGAGGCAGCCGTCCGGTCAGGTCCGCAACGGCGACGCTGAACACCGCGGCCTTTTGAAATTGCCGCAACGCCTCCACCTGCCGCTCTGGATCGTCGGCCGGCAGCCGCTCCGTCCGGGCCGCGAGTTCATTCTCGAAGCCGGCGCGGGTCGGCAGCTCGTCGAATGCGTTCGGATCGATGAGTTCATCGAGCAGCAGGGGGAAATCCGCGATCTGGCGCGACAGGAATCCGCTCAGGTCGCACACATCGATGAGCCGCACGAGCGCCGCGGGCTGTTCCTTCAGCAGCGCGAGATACGAGGAGCGGGCGCCGATGGCCTCCAGCACCCGCAGCACGCGCTGCATCACCGTCGCCGGAGCCGTGCGCAGCGCGACGGACTTGAGGAGACGCCCAAGAATCGCATGCACCCGGCGTCTCGCGGCCTCGTCCAGGCGCCGATACGCCGCCGAGCGCCGGTACTCCTCCAGCATCCCGCTCGCCGCCGGGATGTGCGCCGCCGGGAACTCGGCGGCTGCCAGCTCCGCACCGATCTCCGCGCCGTCGGAGGCCAGCCAATTCATCGAGTCCTCACCGGATTGCGGCGCTTCGCGGCCGCCGAACACCAGGGCCTCGAACTCCCGTGCCGCAATGCGCCGCGCGCTGTCGATCCGTTCGATGGCCGCGGGCCAGTCCGGCAGGCCCATGTTCAGGGCCAGGCGCGCGCGGTCGGCGGATCCGTCCGGGATCGAGTGGGTCTGGTCGTCGCGGATCATCTGCACGGCGTTTTCGGCCTTTCTCAGCACCCGATAGGCCTCGTGCAGTTCGGCCACCGCGCGCGCCGACAACAGCTTCGATCCCGCCAGCAGGGGCAGCACCTCGAGGAGCGAGCCGCTCTGCAGCCGCGCGTCGCTGCCGCCGCGCACCAGCTGCAGCGATTGCACGATGAACTCGAGCTCCCGGATTCCGCCCGGCCCGAGCTTCAAATGCTGATCGAGATCCTGACGCGCGACCTCGCGCGCGATGAGCGCCTTCATGTCGCGAAGCGAATCGAAAACGCCGAAATCGAGGTAGCGCCGGTAGACGAAGGGCCGGATGAAGGTTCGCATTGCCGCCTCGTAGGCGGGCAGTCCCACGACGGCGCGCGCCTTGATCCAGGCATAGCGCTCCCAGTCCCGCCCATGTTCCTGCAGATAATCCTCGAGTGCGGCCAGGCTCACCACCAACCCGCCGCTGTCGCCGAACGGCCGCAATCGCATGTCCACCCGGAACACCAGCCCCTCCGCGGTCCGCGCATCGAGCAGGCGGATCACCTCGCGGCCCAGGCGATTGAAGTACTCGGCGTTGTCGGTCGGCCGTGCGCCATCGGTCTCGCCAGCCTCCGCGTACAGGAACACGAGGTCGATGTCGGAGGAAAAATTCAGCTCCCGGCCTCCGAGCTTGCCCATGGCGACGACGATGAGCGGCACTTCGTCCATCCGGGCGTTGCGGGGCCGGCCGAAGGGCGCCTCCAAATGACGCTGCGCCGCCGTGACCGCCGCGCGAATGCACCCATCGGCGAGGTTGGTTGCCGAGGCGAGGGTCGTGGTCACGTCCTCGTGCCCGGCCATGTCGCGCCAGGCGATGCGCAGCATTTCGCGGCGCCGCCATTCGCGCAGCACCTGCTCCGTCTCGCCCGGCGTTGCCGCCCCGCCGGCCCGGATTTCGTACTCGTCGTTGGCCGCGCGCGCCGCCGCCGGGTCGGCGCAGCGGGCGAACCAGGTGAGCGATTCCGGGTCCTGAATCAGCGCCGCACCGATGAATTCGCTGCCGGCGACACTGCGGGGCAGTTCCGCGCGTAGCGCCGCCGGCAGGTTCTCATACGCCGCGGCCAGAACGGGAATGTCCGCGGCCCGCTCCCACCACAGCGACAGCGGCCCGCGCAGCGCCTCGGGGATTTCGTCGACCACGGAGGCCGGCAGGCGCATCATGAATGGGGACATCGCATCAGGCCCGTGCGACGATGAACATTCGAGGAAACGGCAACAAGATGCTCCCATCGGCCATCGCGGGATAGGCGCGTGCCACGGCCGACTCGTACCGCGCCAGGAACTCCGCACGCTCATCGTCCCCGAGCGGCGCGATGAACGGCCGCAGGCCGCTGCCCTTGAACCATTCCACCACCGCGGAAGCGCCCCCGGCAAGCGGATGATGATACGTCGTCCGCCAAATCTCGGGCCGGCAGCCGCCCGCGCGCAGCAGCTGATAATACCCGTCCGCCGCCAGGAGCGTCGAACGCGCCCCGGCGGCCGTCGCGAGCCTGCCGGCCCAGGGTCCTTCGGCGGCCACCTCCCGCATCAACCGATGAGCCGGCTCGTCGAGATTGTCCGGCATCTGCACGGCAAGGCACCCCCCGCGGGCCAGATTCGCGACGAGCGCGGGAAACAGAACGCCGTGATCGGGCATCCACTGCAGCACGGCATTGGCGAGTATGAGGTCCCACGATTCAGGATCCCCCGCGCCCGGCGTCCCGATCCACCGTTCGATTTCGAGGACGTCGAATCGCAGTCCGGGAAGGCGAGTCCGGGCCGCGGCGATCATGTCGGGGGAACTATCGATGCCGCGCACCGAAGCGCCGGGAAACCGTGCCGCCAGCACCTCCGTCGAATTGCCCGGACCGCAGCCGAGGTCGATGGCCTCGTGCACGCCCCGGTCCGGCACGGCCGACAGCAGATCCCGCACCGGCCGGGTCCGCTCCTCCTCGAAAGTCGCGTAAACCTTGGCCGACCAGGTCATGGGCAGGAGCTTGTCCCACTCCTACGATCGGGTCCGTTGCTGCGGCACGAATATCTCATCGACGGCTTTTTCCATCAGATCCGGCGGCAACAGCCCCTGGCTCAGGATGAAGTCATGGAACCGCTTCTGGTCGAAGCTCGCGCCCAGCGCCTTCTGCGTCTTCTTGCGCAGCTCGAGAAGGCGCGTATACCCGTAGAAATAGCTGTTGGCCTGGCCGGGGCTGTCGAAGGTATAGCGCTCCACCTCTTCGGTCGCAAAGGCATGCGACAGCATCACGTCCTTCTCGAGAATGCGGTAAGCATCCTCCGGCTGCAGTTTGCCGGACTGCAGTTCCGGATCCAGGAAGGCGCGTGCCGCACGCAGCAACCGCAGATCCAGCGACATCAGCTGCCCCTCGGGGGGCATGTAGGGTTCGATGAGGTACTCCGAGTACAGCCCCCACCCCTCCGCGTTGGTCGAATTGAATGCATACTGCGCGCGCGCCAGCGACACACCGTGCTCCAGCATGGAGTCGAACTGCAGTTCGTGTCCGGGCCTCGCCTCGTGCGCGGTCAGCGTCCACGCCACCGCATCGAACGTGAAGTCGTCGAATTTCTCGTCGGCGCCCCCGGTCGCGGAGGGAAGATTGAGCGGCAGCACGAATTCGCCGCGCTGTCCCGTATTGTTGAGGAACGGCGGCCCCTTCATGTGCGGTGCCGGCACCTGCGCGGTCTCCGCCGCGCTCGCCAGCCGGATGATGGCGGGACGCTCGGGCAACGTCACGATGCCGTGCTGAACGATGACGGCCTCGATGTCCTTCAAGCGCTGCCGGTAAAAGGGCAGGATGGCGTCGCCGACGATCTGCTCCTTCTTGAGCGCCGCGATGACGCTGCGATAATCGCTGGACGCCAGGTGCCGCCGTTGGGCGATGCCTGCCGCAATCGGCCGCATCTCGTCCTGATATTCCTTGAAGGCCGCATGCGCCAGGGCCGCGATTTTCTCGGGCGGCAGGTCGACCCCGAACCGCTCCAGGTTGAGCCGGTACTGCTCCGGCGGCAGCCGGAAATCGGCGCGCGCCTTGGGCAGCACCGTCGTCCGCACCCATGCGTCGTAGTCGATGAGCTGCGCCTTCAGCTTCGCGTAGGCGTCTTCCCAACCCGTCAACCCATACTTGGTGAAGAGTTCCGGTATTCCGGCGACGTAGTTGGAGTTGCGGCCGAGCTGCGTCTCGATCTCCGTCCGGGACGGATAGTTCATGCCGGGCTTGGCGGTCTGCTCCCGCACGCGCTGCTTCAAGAGCTCCGTCAGCGGCTGGTATCCCGCCACGACTCCCGCATACTTCTTGAGCCGCTCGATCGCGGCCGGCCGCCGTTCCTCGGCGACCTGGTCGTCGAGGACCGTGTGCAGTCCCTCGAACACGTTCTCGCTGGCGTTGATGAAGGGCACCTGGCTGCGAACATCGAAATCCTGCTGCCGATCGTCGAGGTCGATGGCGTGAATCAGGATCTGCAGGTCCTCCGCCACATCGCGGTCGCGCTCCGACGGCAGCTTCGCCTTGATCTGGGCGATCACCGCGTCGCGCTCGGCCCGTTCGGCCAATTCGTCGGCCAGCGTCGGTTGCGCGATGTCGGCATCGTAGGCCGCAAGACCTTGCGAAGAGGCGTACTCGGGCGAATGCTTGATCTGCACGTCGAGCAGCATTTGAGTGAAGCGGTTGCTGTCCGCCACCCATTGCGCCTGGGGCGCGGCCCGGGCAGTCGCCGCATCCGCCGCCGCGGCCGGATGCGCGCCCAAGCCGGCCGCCATGATCGACACGGTCATCAACGAGACAGCTATTCGGTTCATGAGATCCTTCTGCGGGTCCCGCCCGGAAAACGCGTGAGGTTACATCGAAATCGGCGCAAGTGGTGCTTTCGGCCACCAGGCAGCGATCGGTGCAACCTGTCACCGGCTGGCGACGAGTGCGTCCATCCGAGCCTGGCGGTAAGATACTGGATATAAAATCAGTATCCTGGAGGCCCCCGTGGACGGCTCAAACCCTCTCTCCTGCGCCGAAATGCCATTGCCTGAGTTGGAGGCGCAGATCACCGAGCTCGCGGGTCACCTGAATGCCGCGAACCATCGCTGGCTCATGCTCATCGGCGAATTCGACCGCCGCCAAGGCTGGACCCACGGGATGCTGCATTCGTGCGCCCACTGGCTCAACTTCAAGTGCGGCCTCAACCTGGGCGCGCGCTGACCCGGGTCGCCACCGAAGCCACCGAAGCCACCGAAGCCACCGAGGACACCCTGCTGATGATTGCCCTGCATGGCACCGCATTCCATGTGGAGACGGTGGTGCGGCACTTCCGGCGGGCGCAGGAGGCCGAGGAATTGTCCCGCAAAGCGCACCAGCACTCCACCCGGTCGCTCGAATACTGGTACGAGACCGACGGCAGTCTGGTGCTGAAGGCGCGGCTGCCGGCTCTGGCGGGGGCCATGGTCGTCAAGGCACTGGACGCTGCGCTTGCGGCCGCTGCTCGGTAAAACAATGGTTTACAATGCCCCGTACAGCTATAAGAACGACCCGGCGGTTCCGTCATTCCCCGACGATCGTCCCATAATCATTTTTGATGGGCACTGCGTTCTTTGTTCACGCTTTGCCCGACTTGTATTGCGGCACGACCGTCGAGGCTTATTTCGCCTCACGGCTGCCCAGACTCCGTTGGGTCAATCGCTGTTCCGGCACTTGGGACTCGATCCCGTAAACTTCGAGACAAACGTTTTGCTCGAGAATGGTCGAGCCTATTTCAAATCCGACGGCACCATAAGGATGTTCGCCCACTTGAGGTTTCCTTGGTCGATTGCCGTCCTCGCGAGAGTCGTCCCGCGCGTCCTGCGCGATAAGCTGTACGATCTCATTGCCAAGAATCGTCTCAGGTGGTTCGGCTCTCAATCGATGTGCTTCCTTGCCGACCCGTCGCACCGGGATCGGTTCCTGGAATGACTCCCGAATGGCGAATACTGATCGTCGGCGGGTACGGCACGTTCGGTGGCAGGCTTGTCGAGCTCCTCGAGGATGAGGCGCGGCTGACCCTGTTGATTGCAGGCAGATCGCTGGAACAGGCGAGCGCGTATTGCGCCCGGCGGTCATTGGCCGCGGCGAGTCTCGTTCCCACTGCATTCGACCGAGTCAACAGCGACGCGAAGGTGCTTGCAGCATTGCGAGCGACGGTTGTTGTGGACGCCAGCGGTCCCTTCCAAGCATATGGGGATCAGCGCTACAACCTCATCGAACGCTGCATTGAGTGCGGTGTCAACTATCTCGACCTCGCGGACGGATCGGATTTTGTATCCGGCGTGGCGAAGTTTGATGAAGCCGCGCGGGCTGCCGGCGTCTACGTCTTGTCCGGCGTTTCAAGCTTTCCGGTGCTCACCGCGGCGGTTGTCAGGCGTTTGAGCAGCAATGTCGCTCGGATTTCCTCGATACGTGGGGGTATCGCACCTTCGCCGTATGCGGGCGTCGGATTGAACGTCATTCGCGCTATTGCAAGCTACGCTGGACAGCCGATTCCCCTAAAGCGCGCCGGAAGGATGGTCGAAGCGTACCCGATTACCGAATCGATGCGGTTTACCATCGCGGTGCCGGGTCACGTGCCGCTCAAGAATATTCGGTTTTCTTTGGTTGACGTTCCGGATCTGCGAACCCTTGCGGAAGTGTGGGCTGAAGCTGACGATATCTGGATGGGTGCCGGCCCAGTTCCCGCCATCCTACATTGGCTGTTGACAGGTTTTGCGTGGGTGGTTCGCCTGCGGCTGATGCCAAGCCTGTCGTGGATGGCCTCCGCGATCTATTTCGTCACGAATCATGTGAGGTGGGGTGAGCACCGGGGCGGAATGTTTGTTGAAGTCCAAGGTCATGCCGTTGATGGTTCGAAGATCAGGCGCGAATGGCATTTGCTGGCGGAAGGAAACGACGGTCCGCTGATTCCCTCCATGGCGGTTGAGGCCATCGTGCGCAAATCGCTCGCAGGCCGGGTCCCGCCCGCGGGTGCGAGAACCGCAATCACTGACGTCGACCTCTCTGATTACGAAGGGCTGTTCGCGCGTCGCTCGATTTTTACGGGCACCCGGCAGCGCGCGCCGATTGAGGTTCAACCTCTTTTCCGCCACCTCCTGGGCGAAGCTTGGGATCTCTTGCCGCCTCCGATCAAACAGCTTCACTCATTAACGTCGGTCTCGATGTATTCGGGCCGATGTACCGTGATTCAGGGACGGAACCCTATTGCTCGAGCGGTTACGGCCTTGGTGGGCTTTCCGAAGGGCGGATCGGATCTGCCGATTACCGTGAAGTTATCCGTCGAAGATTCGGGCGAGCGATGGGTTCGAACAGTGGCCGACCGAACGTTTTCAAGCACTCAAAGCCTGGCGAAGGGCCGATCAGAGGGGTTGATTCGCGAGCGATTCGGCGCGATCGCTGTTGAGATGGCGCTGGTCTTACAGGGACCAAGCATGTCCTACGTGATTCGTCGTTGGTCGCTGCTCGGCATTCCGCTGCCGCTTTGGTTGGGGCCGAAGACGAACGCCGTTGAATCAGTAGACGCCGAGGGACGTTTCCGTTTCGACATCAAGCTCGGGCATTCCTTCATTGGATCGCTGGTGCATTACGCCGGCTGGCTGTGCCCGAGCGGCTGACGGCAGCCTCGCGCAAAAAAAGAGCGGGCCCCATGGCCCGCTCTTTTCGACAAGTACCCTTGCGGGTGATTACATGTCCATTCCGCCCATGCCACCCATGCCGCCGCCCGGGGCGCCGTGCGCGTGCTCGTCGTCCTTCGGCGACTCGGCGATCATGACTTCCGTCGTGAGCAGCAAGCCGGCAACCGAGGCCGCGTTCTGCAGAGCCAGGCGCGTGACCTTGGTCGGATCCAGAATGCCGAGTTCGATCATGTCGCCGTACTCGCCGGACGCGGCGTTGTAACCGAACGTCCCCTTGCCCTCGCGGACCCGGTTCAGCACCACCGCGGCATCCTCGCCGGCATTGGCGACGATCTGACGCAGCGGCTCTTCGATCGACCGGGCCAGGATCTTGATGCCCGTGGTCTGATCCTCGTTGGCGCCGACCAATTTCTCGATCGCCTTCAACGCCCGGATCAGCGCCACGCCGCCGCCCGGCACTACGCCCTCTTCGACGGCCGCACGGGTCGCGTGCAGGGCGTCTTCGACGCGGGCCTTCTTTTCCTTCATTTCGATCTCGGTCGCGGCACCGACCTTGATCACGGCCACACCGCCGGAGAGCTTCGCAACGCGCTCCTGCAGTTTTTCCTTGTCGTAATCGGAGGTCGCTTCCTCGATCTGCTGACGGATGCTCTCGACGCGGCCCTTGATGTCGGCCGCCTTGCCGGCGCCGTCGATGATCGTGGTGTTCTCTTTCTCCACCAGGATCTTCTTCGCCTCGCCGAGGTCATTCAGCGTCGCCTTCTCGAGCGACAGGCCGACTTCATCGGAGATGACCGTGCCGCCGGTCAGGATCGCGATGTCCTGCAACATGGCCTTGCGGCGGTCGCCGAAGCCCGGCGCCTTGACGGCGGCAACCTTGACGATGCCGCGGATCGTGTTGACGACGAGAGTCGCCAGCGCTTCGCCTTCGACATCCTCGGCGACGATGAGCAGCTGGCGGCCGCCCTTCGCGATGCCCTCAAGCAGCGGGAGCAGCTCGCGGATGTTGGAGATCTTCTTGTCCACCAGAAGAATCAGCGGCTTGTCGAGCTCGGCGCTCTGGCTCTGCTGATTGTTGATGAAGTACGGCGACAGGTAGCCGCGGTCGAACTGCATGCCCTCGACCACTTCGAGCTCGTTCTGCAGGCCCGAACCCTCTTCAACCGTAATCACGCCTTCCTTGCCGACCTTCGCCATGGCATCCGCAATGGTCTTGCCGATGCTCTCGTCGGAGTTCGCGGAAATCGTGCCGACCTGCGCGATCGCCTTCGGATCCTTGCAGGGCTTGGAGAGCTTCTTCAGCTCGTCGGTGGCGGAGGAGACCGCCAGATCGATGCCCCGCTTCAGGTCCATCGGATTGGCGCCCGCGGCCACCGACTTCAAGCCCTCACGGATGATCGCCTGCGCGAGCACGGTGGCGGTCGTGGTGCCGTCGCCGGCCTCGTCGGAGGTGTTGGACGCGACTTCCTTCACCATCTGCGCGCCCATGTTCTCGAACTTGTCCTTGAGCTCGATCTCCTTGGCGACCGAGACTCCGTCCTTCGTGACGGTCGGAGCGCCGAAGCTCTTGTCGAGCACCGCGTTGCGGCCCTTGGGTCCCAAGGTCACCTTGACGGCGTTGGCCAGAATGTTTACGCCCTTGAACATGCGTTGACGGGCGTCATCGCTAAATCGTACGTCTTTTGCAGCCATGTGCTAATTCCTCTGAAAATTGACTAATTCGGTAAGCTTGTTGGATGGAGGCGTTACTTCTCGACGACCGCCATAACGTCTTCCTCGCGCATCACAACCAATTCCTCGCCATCCATTTTCACTTCGGTGCCGCTGTACTTGCCGAAGAGGATCTTGTCGCCGACCTTGAGGTCCAGCGGGCGAATCTCACCGCTCTCCAGGATCTTGCCCTTGCCGACGGCAACGACTTTCCCAAAAATGGGCTTCTCGGTCGCCGTATCGGGGATAACGATGCCGCCTGGGGACTTCCGCTCTTCTTCTTCTCGTTTCACGATCACACGGTCATGAAGGGGACGAATCTTCATATAATCAAGACTCCTAGCTGAGTTTCGGGTTGATTGTTGAGAGGGAGCTTGTTAGCACTCACCGCTCGTGGCTGCTAATAATAGCGGCGGATTTTGGCTATTCAAGGGGTACCGGCAAGTAATTTCGGGGCTGAAAAGCGAATTTCGCCTAGGCCCTAGGGTGCCGCGGGCCGAGAGGGTCCCCTTGCAGCGCAGCAAGCAGGCCGCACCGCAGCCCCGGCTGCCCAAGTCATATAGAGTATGTGCATGAAACGATCGATCCGCCTTGCCCTGTGCACCGCCCTGATCCTGGCCCTCCCGGCCTCGCTCGAGGCCAAACCCTGGTGGCTGCGGGGAGTGCCGTCCAACGAAGGTGATTTCCTGCCGCCCGACGTCGCGTTTCGCGTCGGGTCTCGCATCGAGGGTAATGAGGTTCGCGTGCAATGGGCCGTTGCGGACGGGTACTACCTGTACCGCGACAAGATGAAGATCGAGGCCGAAAGCCCGGACCTGACCGTCGGGCCGCCCGCCTTTCCCAAGGGCACGATGAAAAACGATCCTAACTTGGGGCCGCAGGAAATCTTCAGGCAGCAGGTCGAAGGCGCGGTTTCGTTCACCCGTGCGGATTACGGCGCTCACCCCGTGCAGATCAAGGTGACCTATCAGGGTTGCGCCGACGCTGGCCTGTGCTATCCGCCCATCACCAAGGTCCTCTTCCCGGGCAGCGCCACCCCCCTCCCGCACCATCAGGCCCTGTCGCATCCCTGGGAAGGTGACGCGATCCTTGCCGGAGGCCTGGCATTCTTGGTGGCGGGCTTGTTGCTGAGAAAAGGACGCCGGCTCGACACCCCGATGTCATGAACGAACGGGCCCTGCGCGTCGCTGCCTTGGGGCTGGTTGCGGCGGTCGCGGGCTGGGCAGGTTTTCGCATGGCTGCGGAGCCGAGCGGCGGGCCCGCCAGGAACCCGGCGCACCTAGGGCCCGGCAGCAGCGGCGGCGCGAGCACGGATGTCGATCCCTTCCAGCCCGTGCCCAGGATTCCCGACCGATTGCCCTCGTTCATCTTGGGCGATCGCGCAGGCAAGCCCACGTCCATCGATACCTGGCGCGATAAGTCGTTGATCATCAACTTCTGGGCCACCTGGTGCGCCCCCTGTCGCCGCGAGATACCCTTGCTCCAGTCCCTGAATGGCGAATGGAGCGGCCGGGACGTGCAGGTGGTGGGCGTTGCCGTCGACCACCGCCCCGACGTGGTCGCCTACGCGGACAAGCTCAAAATCGGCTACCCGGTGCTGATCGGCGAGCAGGACGCCCTGGACGTTGCCGGCGAATTGGGTTTCGCCTCGCCGGTCTTTCCCTTCACGGTGTTCACGGATCGGCGCGGCGACGTGGTGACCCTGTTCGTCGGGGAGCTCCATCGGGCTCAGGCGGACCTGATTTTGTCCGTCGTGCAAGAACTCAACGACAACCGCCTGCCGCTGCCGCAAGCGCGCCGCAACATCGCCGACGGACTGCACGGGCTAGCGCCGCAGGACAGCGGCTGAGACCCTTCCGGCGACGTTCGCCGCCGAAGCTTGCCATTTCTTGTCAATTTCTGGTTATTATCGCGGACCTTTTTGAGAAGCACGATGCGGGGCGTGGGGGGATATGGCGCAGATTCTGCTCCTGAACGGGCCAAACTTGAATCTGCTAGGATCGCGCGAGCCGGAGATCTATGGTTCCGCGACGCTGCCGCAGATCGAGGCCAGGCTCATGGCGCTGGCGCGATCCAAGGGACACGTCCTGGTCGCGGCGCAGAGCAATGCGGAACATGAACTCGTGGGCCGGATTCAGACGTCCAAGCAGGACGGCATTGCGTTCGCGATCATCAACCCGGGTGCCTTCACGCACACGAGCATCGCTCTCCGGGATGCGTTCCTCGCCGCGGCGCTCCCCTTCATCGAGGTCCATTTGAGCAACATCTACGGGCGCGAGGAATTCCGGCATCGCTCTTATTTGTCCGGTATTGCCGCGGGCTGCATCGTCGGCCTGGGCGCGCAGGGCTACGAACTCGCGCTCGAGGCCGCCTGCACGCGACTCGCCGCGGGTTAGTTTCAAGATTTATCGAGGGGGTCGGCGGATGGATATTCGCAAAGTAAAGAAATTGATCGAATTGTTGGAGGAATCGGGGATCTCGGAGCTGGAGATTTCCGAGGGCGAGGAATCGGTGCGCATCAGCCGCCACCCGCGCATGGCGATGCAGGCGCCGATGAGCACGCCCGTGCCCATGGCCGCGGGAATCCCATTGCAGGCGCCGGCCGCGGCGGCGGCCACCGCCGCCGGCGAGCACAAGCCGCGCGTCGATGACCATACCGTGACCTCGCCCATGGTCGGCACCTATTACTCGGCGTCGGCGCCCGGCGCCAAGCCCTTCGTGGAAATCGGCACGGAAATCAAGGTGGGCCAGATTCTCTGCATCATCGAGGCGATGAAGATGATGAATCAGATCGAATCGGAGAAGGCGGGCCGCGTCACCGCCATATTGGCCAAGAACGGCGAACCGGTCGAGTTTGGCCAACCCCTCTTCATCATCGAATAATTCCAGATGATCGAAAAAGTCGTCATCGCGAATCGCGGGGAAATCGCGCTTCGCATCCTGCGGGCCTGCCGCGAGTTGGGGATCAAGACCGTGGCCGTCCATTCGACCGCGGACTTCAACACCAAGCACGTGCTGCTGGCGGATGAAACCGTGTGCATCGGTCCGCCGCAATCCAGCCAATCGTACCTGAACATGCCCGCCATCATCAGCGCGGCCGAAGTGACGGATTCCGTCGCCATCCATCCGGGCTACGGATTCCTTTCGGAGAACGCGGACTTCGCCGAGCGCGTCGAGAAGAGCGGATTCATCTTCGTGGGC
Source organism: uncultured Gammaproteobacteria bacterium (assembly GCA_963707765.1). Lineage (GTDB taxonomy): Bacteria > Pseudomonadota > Gammaproteobacteria > Steroidobacterales > Steroidobacteraceae > Bog-1198. The sequence goes on from CAVPQZ010000005.1 coordinate 148,095, forward strand.
CCGCGCGCGGAGACCATTCGCATGATGGGCGACAAGGTGTCGGCCATCAAGGTCATGAAGGCCGCCGGCGTTCCCTGCGTACCCGGTTCGGACGGCCCGTTGGGTACGGACATCGACGAGAACTTCCGCATCGCCAAGGAGATCGGCTATCCGGTCATCATCAAGGCATCCGGCGGCGGCGGCGGCCGCGGCATGCGCGTGGTGCACACCGACGCCTCGCTTCTCAATGCCATCAGCGTGACTCAATCCGAGGCGCTGGCCGCATTCGGCAATCCGCAGGTTTACATGGAGAAATTCCTGGAAAAGCCGCGGCACATCGAATTCCAGGTACTCGCCGACAATTATGGCAACGTGGTGCATCTCGGCGAGCGCGATTGTTCGATGCAGCGCCGGCATCAGAAGGTCATCGAAGAAGCGCCGGCGCCGGGCCTCACCCCGAAGCAGCGCAAGACCATGGGGGAGCGCTGCGCCCGGGCGTGCCGGGACGTGGGCTACCGCAACGCCGGCACACTCGAATTCCTCTATCAGGACAACGAGTTCTACTTCATCGAGATGAACACCCGGGTGCAGGTCGAGCATCCCGTCACCGAACTGGTCACGGGCATCGACATCGTCAAGGCCCAACTACTCATCGCGGCGGGCGAACCGCTGCCGTACGAGCAGAAGGACATCGAACTGCGCGGGCATGCGGTGGAGTGCCGCATCAACGCCGAGGACGCGAAGACCTTCGCGCCCTCTCCGGGTCCCGTGCGCCTGTGGCACGCGCCGGGCGGGCCGGGAATCCGGGTCGACAGCCACATCTATACGGGCTACAACGTGCCGCCGTTCTACGACTCGATGATCGGCAAGGTGATCGCCTTCGGCGACACGCGCGACACCGCCATCGCACGCATGCGCAATGCGCTCGCGGAAATGGTGGTCGAGGGCATCAAAACCAACATTCCCCTCCACCAGGAGATATTCAATCACTCTGCATTCCGCCAGGGCGGAACGGATATTCACTATCTCGAAAGGCGCCTGGGGCTGAAGTGAGCTCGCAGGGCGACCCACGCCGCTCATTCTATGAGATCGAATTTCCCTTGAGCGGCCTGGACCTGGGTGCCGTCGAGGACGCGCTCTCGCAAGTGGGCGCCTGCTCGATCACCTTCCTGGACCGCGGCGGCGAGCCCGTGCTCGAGCCCAAGCCCGGCGAAGTGAGGTTGTGGAGCGACACGCTGGTCCGGGCCCTGTTCAACGGGACGCACGAGGCGATCCGGACGCTCGGAGAACTCGCGCATAGGCTCGGTCCGGCCATCGCTTCCGCCGCCCGGTTGCGCCGCGTTGAAGACCGGAATTGGGAACGGGCGTGGCTGGTCGACTGGAAGTCGATGCGCTTCGGGCGCCGGCTGTGGGTTTGCCCCACCACGGCCGATGCACCGCAAGATCCGGATGCCGTGGTGGTGCGATTGGATCCCGGCCTCGCCTTCGGGACCGGCACCCATCCGACGACCGCTCTGTGTCTTCAATTCCTCGACGCCATGCCGTTGTCGGGCCGCTCCCTCATCGATTACGGATGCGGTTCGGGCATCTTGGGCATTGCCGCCCTGAAGCTGGGGGCATCGCACGTGACCGCCGTCGATCTTGACCCGCAGGCGCTCATGGCCACCCGGGAAAACGCCCTTCGCAACGGCGTATCATCCGCGATCGAGGCGCAGGACGTGGGTGCGCCGCTTCTGCCGGCGAGCTGCGTCGTAGCCAACATCCTCGCAGGACCGTTGATCGAATTGGCGCCCCTGCTGACCGAAGCCTGCGAACCAGGGGGCGATCTCATCCTCTCGGGGCTGTTGAAAGCGCAAGCACACGCCGTGAAAGCGGCGTATGTGCCTGGATTTGATAATGTGCGGATCGTGGGGCGCGACGAATGGTGTTGCATCAGCGCCCGGAGAGCGGCTTAGCGTGTTCACGCAGTGCTCCAAGTGCGAGACGGTGTTCCGCGTGTCGGCGCAGGTGCTGCGCACCGCGCGCGGCCAGGTGCGCTGCGGGCGCTGCGGCGAGGTATTCAATGCGCTGGCCCGGCTGGCGGAAGACGCCAAGGAATTCACGCGCGGTGAATCCCCGCTCGAACAGGAGTCCCGCGCCGACGATATCCTGAAATCCACGGAGGCGGCGGTTGCGCCGGCCGATGCGGCGCCATCGCCCGCAGCTCCCGCGGAGCGCACGCCTGCAGCGGCGGTGGAGCCGGCCGAAGGGCCGGCAATCGATCTGGAAGGCGAAACCGCAGCCGGATCCTCGGCGCTCGATGAGTCCGAGGAAGACCGGGTCTCGGATGCCATGCTCGAATTCACGCTGCCGCCCACCGAGTTGGATCGGATCTTCGTCGAGACCACGCCGAACGTGGTGCAATTGCTCGCCTCCGAGGTCCACCGCTCGGAGCGCAGCCACAGCGTCCATGAGGAACGGCTGACGCTCTTCTCGCTCGATGGTCCGGATATTGCCGAACTGCAGCTGCCTTCGGAAGAGCCCCCGCTGGAGCCGCCGCGCCCCGAAGCGCCGCCGGCGCGGGAACCCGTATCTTTGGAACCAGCGCCTCGCGCGACGGCCTCTCGGGACCGGGTGGGGCCCGAGCCGCGCGCCGCAGCGACGCCCGCCCGCTCGGCGCCTTCCGCGGCCTCGCCATCGGTGCAGCCGGCAAGCTCGCCGGAGAACCGCATTTGGAATGCCGAGCGGAGCCCTGCACAGATGCCGGAGATCGGCACGCTGCGCCGCCGCTTGTCCTATCCCGCGTGGATATCCGCCGCCGTCGTGTTTGCGCTGCTGTTGGGCGCGCAGGTGGTCATGACGCATTCGGATTGGCTTTCGGCTCATGCGCCGCTGCTGGGCGCAGCCGAATCCACGCGATCGAAGCTGGCGTCGTATCAACTGCGGCAGTGGGGCGTGACTGGCGATCCGGGGGCGAAGGGCGCGCTGCGCGTGCGCGCGGCCATTATGAACACTGGTTCGCAGCCCATGCCCTTTCCGTTGCTGCGCGTGACGCTTGCCGACCGCTTCGGAACGCGCATCGGCCGGCGTGAGTTCGAGCCCGCGGAGTACTTGGGCAAGGCGCCCGCCGGGTTGCTGGCGGCCGGCGACCACGTGGATGCGGTCATCGACGTGCAGGATCCCGGGCAGAACGCCGAAGCGTTCGAAATCGACGTGTGCATCCGGGGCGCCGACAAGGCGCTGGCCTGCGCGGGCGACACCACCGGAGCGGGCGCTGCACCGCAGGCGAAGTAATGCAGGTCAAGATCGGGCCCTACGCCCTCCCCTCCAATGTCCTGCTCGCGCCCATGGCGGGCGTCACCGACCGGACCTTTCGCACGCTGTGCCGTCGTTTCGGCGCCGGCCTCGCGGCCTCGGAGATGCTCACCGCCGACGTGCGGCTGTGGAAGACCCGTAAGTCCCGGCTGCGCATGGATCACACCGGCGAACCGAGCCCGCGGGTGGTGCAGATCGCCGGCTACGATCCGCAGATGATGGCCGACGCGGCGCGGCTCAACGTCGACGCGGGCGCCGAGATCATCGACATCAACATGGGCTGCCCGGCCAAGAAGGTTTGCAACCGGCTGGCGGGATCCGCGCTGATGCAGGACGAGAAACTGGTCGCGCGCATCCTCGAGGCCGTGGTGAGCGCCGCGAACGCGCCGGTGATGCTCAAGACCCGGACCGGATGGAGCCGGGACGACAAGAACGGCGTTCGCATTGCGCAAATCGCGGAGGGCTGCGGAGTTCAGGCGCTCAGCATTCACGGCCGCACGCGCGCCGACATGTTCGAGGGGACTGCGGAGCACGACACCGCGGCCGCGGTAAAATCGACAGTCAAGATTCCCGTGTTCGCCAACGGCGACATCGACTCGCCGCGCCGAGCTTACGAAATTTTGCAATTGACGGGATGCGACGGCGTCATGATAGGACGAGCGGCGCAAGGTCGGCCATGGATTTTCGACGAAGTCAATTTTTTCCTGGCAAACGGCGAATATCGGGAGGTGCTAGCGCCGGAAATTGTCCGTGATATTATGCGCGCCCACCTCGAAGGCCTGTACGATCTCTACGGCGACGAGGCGGGTGTTCGAGTGGCGCGCAAGCATTTGAGTTGGTATTTTCGGCAGCATCCTGGACAAGAGACATTGCGGAACCGTCTCGTAACGGTGGATACGCCTCGGGAGCAACTGGCCACGTTGTTGGAACATTTCGACACGCGTGCGATGGCTTGAGTTGAGCGTATCTGGTTGACATAAAAAGCGATCTGCAGGGAATTTGGACGAACATGGTTGCAAAGAAAAAGTCGAGATCCAGGAAATTCGCGGCGCCCGCCTTCAACGGCCGCGATCTCAAGGTGAATGGCAAGGGCGTCCCGCTGCGCACTCAGGCGGAAGAGGCGCTGCAGTGCTACTTCGAGACTCTGAACGGCCACAAGCCCGCGCATCTGTATGACCTGGTGATGCGCGAGGTGGAGGAGCCGCTGTTCAAGGTGGTCATGGGGCATGCCCAGGGTAACCAGAGCCAGGCCGCCACCATACTCGGGATCAATCGCGGGACTTTGCGCAAGAAACTCAAAGAGTTCGGCATCAGCGAGTAGCGCCTCTTGAAAAACTCAGTGCGCCGCGCCCTGCTCAGCGTCTCCGACAAAACCGGAATCGTGGAGTTCGCGCGCGAACTGAAGGAAAGAGGCATCGAGCTGCTGTCCACGGGCGGCACGGCAAAGTTGCTCGTTCACCACGGAATCGCGGTGAAGGAAGTCGCCGACCATACCGGGTTTCCCGAGATCATGGGCGGCCGCGTCAAGACCCTGCATCCCAAGATTCACGGCGGGCTACTCGGCCGCCGCGGCGTCGACGAGGACGTGATGCGCGAGCACGGCATCGAGCCAATCGACCTGCTCGCGGTCAATCTCTACCCGTTTGCCGAAACCGTGGCGCGCGCCGACTGCACATACGACGAGGCGGTGGACAACATCGACATCGGCGGCCCTGCCATGGTGCGGGCGGCCGCGAAGAATCACGCGTCGGTCACGGTGGTCGTGGATCCGCAGGATTACCGCGGCATTCTCGATGAACTGGCGGCGAATCAAGGCTCAACCCGCGTGATTGTCCGCCAGACGCTCGCGGCCAAGGCGTTCGCGCACACCGCGCAGTACGATGCCATGGTGTCCGCGTATTTTACCGGCGCGATCGGCGGCGCAACGGACCGGTTCCCCGACGACTTGAACCTGTCGTTCCGCAAGCACCTCGACCTGCGCTATGGCGAGAACCCGCACCAGCAGGCCGCGTTCTACCGCGACCCGCGCGGGATCGGCGCCTCGATCACGTCGGCGGCCCAGCTCCAGGGCAAGGAGCTCTCGTACAACAACATCACGGACAGCGACACGGCCCTCGAATGCGTGCGTCAATTCGACGCGCCGGCCTGCGTCATCGTCAAGCACTCCAATCCATGCGGTGCAGCGGCGTCGGCCGAGGGCATCGCCGCGGCCTACGCGAGCGCCTACCGAACCGATCCCACCTCGGCCTTCGGCGGGATCATCGCCTTCAATCGCGAACTGGACGCGGCCACTGCCGCCGCAATCGTAGCGCGCCAGTTCGTCGAGGTCGTCATCGCGCCCCGCATCGCGCCCGGCGCGCACGAAGTGCTGGCGGCGAAAGACAACGTGCGGGTGCTCGAGACGGGCGACTTGTCCCGGCCCGTGTCGCAGCTGCTCGAATACAAGAGCGTCGCCGGCGGATTGCTGGTGCAGACCCGGGACGATGCCATGATCGGGTCGGGGGATTTGCGCGTCGTGACGAGGCGCCAACCCACCGCCGCCGAGATCGAAGATCTGCTGTTCGCGTGGCGCGTCGCGAAATACGTGAAGTCGAACGCCATCGTCTGCGTGAAGGACCGGGTTACCGTTGGCATCGGCGCCGGCCAGATGAGCCGCGTGGTGAGCACCAAAATCGCGGCCATTAAGGCTAAGGACGAGGGCTTGCGGCTCGATTCCGCGGCGCTGGCCTCCGATGCGTTCTTTCCGTTCCGCGACGGGCTCGACGCGGCGGCGGAATTCGGCATCAAGTCCGTGATTCAACCGGGCGGCTCGGTGCGCGACGCGGAGGTCATCGCCGCGGCCGACGAGCACCAGATGGCGATGGTTTTCACGGGGATGCGCCATTTTCGCCACTAGGCGCCAGGCTCCCGGGCGGGCCGGTTCATGAAGGTGCTGATCGTCGGCGGCGGCGGCCGCGAACATGCGCTCGCCTGGAAGTGCGCGCAATCGCCGCGGGTCGAGCACGTCTTCGTCGCCCCCGGCAACGCCGGCACGGCGGCCGAGCCGGACATCAGCAACGTCGACATCGCCGCGGACGACATCGAAGCGCTTCTGGCCTTCGCCAGGACCAATCAGATCGCTTTGACCGTCGTCGGCCCCGAGGGCCCGCTGGTGGCCGGCATCGTGGACCGCTTCACGTCGGCCGGCGCCCGCTGCTTCGGGCCTACGGGCGCAGCGGCCCGCTTGGAGGGGTCGAAGGCCTTCACGAAGGATTTCTTGAGACGATACCGGATACCCACCGCGAGCTACGCCACATTAACGGCCGCCACCTTCGACGAGGCCTACGTTCGGGCGCAGCGCCTGCCGCTGGTCGTGAAGGCGGACGGGCTGGCGGCCGGCAAGGGCGTGATCATCTGCGACACGCATGATTCGGCCATTGCCGCGGCCCGGGGCATGCTCGGCGGCACCTTCGGCGTTGCGGGAGCAATCGTCGTCATCGAGGAGTATCTCGCCGGCGAGGAGGTCAGCTTCATCGTCGTGGCGCACGACGGCCAGGTGATTGCGCTTGCGACCTCGCAGGACCACAAGCGCCGCGACGATGGCGATTCGGGCCCCAACACCGGCGGAATGGGAGCTTATTCACCGGCGCCGATCGTGACCGCGGCGCTGCACGGCCGCATCATGCGCGAGGTGATCGAACCCACGCTCGCCGGGTTGCGCGCCGACGGCAATCCCTACACGGGATTCCTCTACGCGGGGCTCATGATCGCCGCCGACGGCACGCCGAATGTGCTGGAGTTCAACTGCCGCCTCGGGGACCCGGAGGCTCAACCGATTCTCATGCGCATGCAGAGCGACCTGGTGGAGTTGTGCGAGGCGGCGATTGCGGGAACCCTCAATCGGGTCGAAACTCGCTGGGATTCACGCGCCGCGGTCGGCGTCGTAATGGCGGCGGGCGGCTATCCCGACGCCTACGGCAAGGGCGCCGTGATAAGCGGACTCGATGCGGCGGCGCGCTTGCCGGGCAAGGTGTTCCATGCCGGCACCGCGCGGCGCGGGGCGGATGTCGTGACAGCGGGCGGACGGGTCCTGTGCGCGGTTGGCATGGGTGACAACGTCGGCGAAGCGCAGCGCAACGCCTACGCGCTGGTGCGGGCGATTCATTGGGATCGGGCGCAGTACCGCCGCGACATCGGGTACCGGGCGCTCGTGCGCGAGGCCGCGGGTGCGCGCCGCTGGGGCCCGGAGCTATAATGCAACGCGTGCCCAGCATCAGCGACAAGCGCCGGACCTTCCGCCGACTGCATGAGTCGGGCTGCTTCATCATTCCGAATCCCTGGGACGCAGGCAGTGCCCGGTATCTGGCGGCCTTAGGGTTCAAGGCGCTCGCCAGCACCAGTTCGGGGTTCGCCTGGTCCAAGGGATGCCGCGACAACGCCATGCCGCGTGAGGACGTGCTGGCGCATCTGCGGGACATGGCCGAGGCCACCGACCTGCCGCTCAACGCCGATTTCGAGAACGGCTTCGGCGCGACCCCGTCGGCCGTGGCCGACAGCGTCCGCCTCGCCCTCGACTGCGGCGTCGCCGGCTTGTCGATCGAGGATGCCACCGGCCGCGCGGACGCGCCCTTGTTCGACCTTGGCGACGCGGTCGCGCGACTTCGCGCCGCGCGCGACGCCATCGACAGGGCGGGGGGCGATGCGCTGCTCGTGGCCCGAGCCGAATGCTTCGTGGCCGGGAGACCGGATCTGGGCGAAACCCTGGCGCGGCTGTGCGCTTATGCAAATGCCGGCGCCGATTGCCTGTATGCGCCCGGACTGCAGACCCTCGATCAGATCCGGTCGGTGGTGGCCGCCGTTCACCCCAAGCCCGTGAATGTGCTGAAAGGTTCGCCGGGCGGATTTACCTTTCAGGAGATCGCCGAGACCGGCGTGCGCCGCGTGAGCGTGGGCGGCGCGCTGGCCCGCGCGGCCTGGGGCGCCTTCATGCGCGCCGCGCAAGAGTTGGGTCGGTGCAGTTTCAGCGGGTTCGAGGGCGCGCCGTCGCATGACGACGTCGATGCCCTGATGCGTGGTTCTTAGCGGGCGGCGGAAGTATGGGGTGGCGATCGGCCCGCCGCTGCGGCCGCCCCTGCCAGGGACGGCACGTGCTGCTGGCGGAACAGGCGGCCGCGCTCGGCGAACAGGACGAACAGCACGCCAAGCAGCCCGCAGCTCAACGCGCCGGCCACCAGCGGCACGGTAGTGCCGCTGAAGAAGTGCCCGATGGCCGCTCCGGCCACCGCCCCGCCGAAGGTGGTTGCAAATCCCTGAAGCGATGCACCGATCCCGGCCACTGTTCCGATGGGCTCCATGGCCATGGCGCCGAAATTGGACACCGACAAACTGAAGAAGGCCATCGTCACCGACTGAAACACGACGAAGGTCCACAACTGCTCCCAGCCCAGAGCGGCCACGGCCAGATGCAACGCTGTGACGCCGATGAAGCACAGGATCGCCGTGTGGGAGATGAGGCGCATGCCCAGCCGCTCGACGAAGCGCGAATTCATGTACGCGGCGAAGCCCATGGTGACGGCGCATAGCGCGAACATGCCGGGCATCAGGCTGCGGCGGTGGAAGACGTCGTCGAAGATCTGCGCGACCATGCCGACGTAGGCCATGATGGATCCGAACATCACGGCAGCGGCCAGCGTGTACCAGAGCGAGGCGCGATTTCCCAGCACCAGGCGCACCGCCGCGGCGATCCGGCCGCGGTCGAGCGTCATCCGATACTCCGGGTGCAGCGTCTCCTTGAGCCGCAGGGAGGCCCACAGCAGAACCCCGGCGCCAAAGGCGCCGCAGGCGATGAAAATGTATCTCCAGGGTGCCACCGCGAGGATCATTTGTCCAAGGCTGGGCGCGAGCACCGGCACGGTGAGGAAAACGACGAAGGTCAGGGACATCACCCGGGCCATGTGGCGGCCGGAGTAGAGGTCACGGATGACCGAACGCGCCACGGTGACGCTGGCGGCAGCGACGCCATGAACGAAGCGGAAGGCGAGTAGCGCGTGAAAGCTCCCGGTGAGGCCGCACAGCAGCGCCGCCGCGACGTACAGGCCGAGGCCGGTCAGCAGTACCGGGCGACGGCCGAACCGGTCCGACATCATGCCCCAGAACAGCTGGCCGCACCCCAAACCCGCCATGTAGGCGGTGAGGATCCATTGGCCGTGGTTGGGGTTGGCGACGCCCAGCGCGCCGACGATGATGGGGAACGCGGGCAGCATGGCGTCCACCGCCATGGCCTGGGTCGCCATCATCGCCGCGATGAGCACGACGAATTCGGTGAATCGCATCTCCCTCGACGCTACCGCTTCATCGCGTCGAAGAAATCCGCGTTGGTCTTCGTGTCCTTCATCTTGTCGAGCAGGAACTCGATTGCCGCCAGTTCGTCCATGGGATGCAGGAGCTTGCGCAGGATCCACATCTTGGACAGCTCGGCCGGATCCGTGATGAGTTCCTCTTTGCGGGTGCCCGAACGGTTGATGTTGATCGACGGGAAAGTGCGCTTCTCGGCGATGCGCCGATCCAGATGGATTTCCGAATTGCCCGTGCCCTTGAACTCCTCGAATATGACGTCGTCCATCTTCGATCCCGTGTCGACTAGCGCCGTGGCGAGGATGGTGAGGCTTCCGCCCTCCTCGATATTGCGGGCCGCGCCGAAGAAGCGCTTGGGCCGCTGCAGAGCGTTGGCGTCCACGCCGCCGGTGAGCACCTTGCCGGAACTCGGGACCACCGTGTTGTAGGCGCGCGCCAGGCGCGTGATGGAGTCGAGCAGAATGACCACGTCCTTCTTGTGCTCGACCAGACGCTTGGCCTTCTCGATCACCATCTCGGCGACCTGCACGTGGCGGCTGGCGGGCTCGTCGAAGGTCGAGGATACGACCTCGCCCTTCACCGTACGCGCCATCTCGGTCACTTCCTCGGGCCGCTCGTCGATGAGCAGAACGATCAGATACACCTCGGGATGATTGGCGGTGATCGCCGTGGCGATGTTCTGCAGCAGCATGGTCTTGCCCGCCTTGGGGGGCGATACGATGAGGCCGCGCTGTCCCTTGCCGATGGGCGCGACGAGGTCGATGGCGCGGGCCGTCAAATCCTCGGTCGACCCGTTGCCGCGCTCGAGCTTCAGCCGCTCCGTGGGATGCAGCGGCGTGAGGTTCTCGAACAGCACCTTGCCGCGCGAGCTCTCCGGAGAGTCGTAGTTGATTTCGCCGACCTTGAGCAGTGCGAAATACCGCTCCCCGTCCTTCGGCGGACGGATCAGGCCGGATATCGAGTCGCCGGTGCGCAGATTGAAGCGCCGGATCTGGCTGGGAGACACGTAGATGTCGTCCGGTCCCGCGAGATAACTCGAGTCCGACGAGCGCAGGAAGCCGAAACCATCCTGCAGGATCTCCAGCACGCCGTCGCCGTAGATGTCTTCGCCCTTGCGGGCATGCGCCTTCAATACGCCGAAGATGATGTCCTGCTTGCGTGAGCGGCCCATGTTCTCGAGACCCATGGTCTCGGCCAGCTTCACGAGGTCGCTGATCGGGCGCTTCTTCAGCTCGGTCAGGTTCATCGAGCTGCGGCTGCGCGCTAGATCGGTCGGTGCAATGATCTCGAGGTCGTCACCGCCCTCCGGCAGGTCGCCGTAGTCCTCTTGCGGGGGCCGGCCTCCGTTCGAATTGCCGTTGCGATCGTTGCGGGGTCGGTTGGAGCGGTTGGAGCGTCCGCCTCCCTGGCCGCCGCCGCCCTGTTGCCCGCCCTGGCCGCGGGACTGATTTCCCAGATAGCCTCTCACAGGTTGCTGTCCAGAAACGCGGCGAGCTGGGATTTCGTGACTGCTCCCACTTTCTGGGCCTCCACGGTGCCGTTCTTGAAGAGAATCAGCGTCGGTATGCCGCGAATGTTGAACTTGGGCGGGGTGGCCGGATTGTCGTCGATATTGAGCTTCGCGATCCGGACCTTGTCCTTGTACTGATCGGCGATCTCGTCGAGGATCGGGGCAATCATCTTGCAGGGACCGCACCATTCCGCCCAGAAATCGAGCAGAACGGGCTTATCGGACTTCAGCACGTCCTTGTCGAACGTGGCGTCGCTGGTATGGACGATACTTGAATTACTCACTGCGGATTTGCCTCCTTTTGGAGATTCGTTTGAAGCAATATTTGGGGAATTTTGGTCTGGGGATGATTTAGGAGCCAGCGCGAAGTGACGATGCGCGGCCGTTCGGGCACAATACAGCGGTTATAGCGGTCTTGATTACCTTAAAAGGGTACCGATGATACGGTCGAGGGGAGCGGATAGACCTGCTCCGGATTGGCTGTATTGTTAACCGGTCCCCACCATTTTGCAAGTTTCGGCAATCCACAAAGCGAAAATGTCAGACGCCCATCTCAGTAATCTCACGTTCGACTCCCTGAACATTCCCGAATCCTTGAAGCGCGGCATTGCCGAGCTCCAATTCACCCGCTGCACGCCCATTCAGGCGCAGACCCTGCCGTTCGCCCTGGCCGGCCGCGACGTCGCGGGCCAGGCGCAGACCGGCACCGGCAAGACGGCCGCGTTCCTCATCGCCCTATTCAATCGGCTGCTCGCCGACACGTCGGCGTCCTCCGACATGCCGGCGTCGCCCATGCCTGACGCTCAGCGCTCCAAGGCGCCCCGGGCGATCGTCATCGCACCGACGCGCGAATTGGCCGTGCAGATCCACTCGGACGCCGAGAAGATCGCGAAGTACACGGGTCTCAGACTCGCGATCGTCTTCGGCGGGGTCGACTACGAGAAACAACGCCGGATCCTCGAGGAAGGCATCGACGTGTTGATCGGAACCCCCGGCCGCATCATCGACTACTTCAAGCAACATGTGTTCGAGCTGCGGCATATTCAAGTGGCAGTGCTGGACGAAGCCGATCGCATGTTCGATTTGGGATTCATCAAGGACATTCGCTTCATCCTGCGGCGCATGCCGCATCCGACCGAGCGCCTCACCATGATGTTCTCGGCGACGCTCTCGCACCGGGTGATGGAGCTCGCCTACGAGCACATGAACAATCCCGAGCTGATCCGCATCGAGCCCGACAAGATGACCGTGGATCGGGTGACGCAGGTGCTTTATTTTCCGTCCACCGAGGAGAAGATTCCGCTGTTGATAGGCCTGCTGCGCCGCATCGACGCGCGCCGTACCATGGTTTTCGTCAACACCAAGCGCGTCGCCGAGATGCTGGAGCGGACCCTGACCGCGAACGGCTTCGTGGCGCAGGCCTTGTCCGGCGACGTTCCGCAGACCAAGCGGTTGAAAATGATGCGCGATTTCCACAACGGCGACATTGCGGTGCTGATAGCGACCGACGTCGCGTCGCGCGGTCTGCACATTCCCGACGTGAGCCATGTCTTCAATTTCGATCTGCCGAACGATTCCGAGGACTATGTGCATCGCATCGGCCGCACCGCACGCGCCGGCGCCGAGGGCGACGCCATCAGCTTCGGGTGCGAGGAATACGCGATCTCCCTGCCGGACATCGAGAGCTACATCGGCCATCAGATACCGAGGGCCTCCATCGAACCCGGCGATTTGGCTGCCGTCATCGCACCGCCTCCGGCGCCTTGGCGCGAGCGTGCGCCGCGGCCCGGTCAGTCGCGTGGCGGGGGCCGCCCGGGCGGCGGAAGGCCTCCGCGCGGATCCGGCAGCCGCGGCGGCCCCCGCCGCGGATCCTCGTCGCACCCGGGCCCCTCGCGGTCGAGCCCCTCGCATGCGGCTTCAGCGCCTGCGGCGTCCTCTCGTCCGCACGCTCCCCAGGCGGTGCCCGCCTCGTCCGAGACTGGGGAGGCGCCGGCGGGCGCAAGTCCGGCGCGGCGGCGGCGGCGCAGGCGCGGCGGCGGGGAAAACGGCGGCAACGGCGGCGGTGGTGGCAGCGGCAGCGGCAGCGGTGGCGGTGGCGGCAGCGGCCCCGCCCACTAAGCGATCAGGTCGGCGACCCGGTCAATCCCGGCGAATTTCCCTGTCGGCTGGGCCGGATGCTTCGAATCGGGCCGCCGGACCGCCCGCAGCCATCCGACACCGAAGCCGTGGGCGGCCTCCAGGACCGGCAGGCTGTCGTCGACGAACAGCGTGCGCTCGGCATCGAAGGGTTCCAAGGCATGCAGGCGTGGCCAGAATTCCGGGTGCTCCTTCGGAGCATCGAAGGCGTGCGTCGAGTAGCATGCGTCGAAATGCGGCGTTATGTTCAAACGCTCGTTCTTGATGGCGAGGGTCGTCGGGTGCGCGTTGGTGACCAGCACCCGCCGCTTGCCGCTAGCGGCGAGCTTGCGCAGAAAGCCTAGCGCCCCCGGCAGATAGGCCGCCTGCGCGAGCGCCGCCCGCTTGATTGCCGCGATGTCGAGTTCAAGCTCGCGGGACCAAAATTCGATGCAGTACCACTCGATCGTGCCGCGTTTCGCCCGGAATTTCGGCTCCAGCCGGGCCTGCGCCTCCGTGGTGCTGAGTCCATGGAGGTCGGCGTAGCGGATCGGAATCAGCTCCTGCCAGAACCAATTGTCGAATCGCAGATCGAGCAGCGTCCCGTCCATGTCCAGCAAAACGGTGTCGATCCGGGTCCAGTCGATCGCAGCCTCGCTCATATGGGTATGATATCAAGCATGAGAAACCTACTCGAACTCGCGGAAGCCTTGATGCCCACGGTGGCGGAGGCCGGTTCCGCCATCATGCGCATCTACGACGGCGCCTTTTCGGTGCAGCACAAGGATGACAACTCGCCGCTCACTCTGGCCGATTTGGAGTCGCAGCACGTCATTGCCGCCGGATTGAAGCGCCTCACCCCCGACATCCCGGTGCTGTCGGAGGAATCCGCCCAGTCGCCCTGGGATGAGCGCAGGCTCTGGAAGGAGCTCTGGGTGGTCGACCCGCTCGATGGCACCCGCGAGTTCGTCAAGCGCAACGGCGAGTTCACCATCAACATCGCGCTGGTCGTGGACCATGAGCCGTTGCTGGGCGTCGTCGCGGCGCCGGCCCAGGGACTTCTGTACTGGGGCGCTGCCGGCGTGGGGGCGTTCAGCCGGCACCGTGGCGCACCGCAAATCTCCATCCATACCTCGGCGCCGCAGGTTCCCTTGCGCGTGATCGGCAGCCGCTCCCACGCCAGCGCCGAGACTGCGGCGTACCTCTCCGGCTTGGGGCCCCACATCATGACCGGGATCGGCAGCTCGCTGAAATTCTGCCTCATCGCGGAAGGTAAGGCCGATCTCTATCCTCGGTTTGGGCCGACTTCCGAATGGGATACCGCAGCGGGCCAAGCCCTGCTGGAGGCGGCTGGCGGCCATGTCACTCGTCCCGACGGCCACCGCCTGCGCTACAACTGCCGCGAAACCATCCTCAACGGCGATTTCCTGGCCTTCAGCGACCCCGCGGTCCTGCCCGGCGGCCCGGGGGTCCGACGTTAGGCGTGCCCCGCGGGTTCGGCCAACTCCAGGGTGGCGTCCAGCAAGGTCGGGATGTCGAAGACCACCTCGTCCTGGGCCAGGGTCAGACGCGCCACCCCGGCGGCCGCGATCAGAGCGGCGGGGACGTGGATTTGGTTGCGCTTCTGCGAGCTGGTCCAGCTGCTCACCCGGGCATCGCCGAAAGCCCGGTTGAGCGCGCCCCAGCGTAGTCGCGCGGCCTGGGCGACGGGGGTGTCGCCGCCCCATCGGGCGCCCGCCCGCTCCGGACCGGTCATGAGGTCGTGAACGTACTGCACCATCATCGTGGGCTCGACGCGGACAGTCATATAAGGTGTTGGATCATCCCTCACGGGCCTTTCCTCTTGAAACGGTGATTGCATGGTCGTTGTATGGGGCGAATTGCACGGAATTCCAGGGCACCGAGTAGGTTAAGCTTCGCGCCATGAGTGAAAATTGGGTCATGCTGGTGGGATTGGCCGGGCTGCTGGCGCTCGCCTACCGGGCCTGGCACGTTGCGCTCGACGCCCGAGAGGCGGCCAACCGCATTGCGCGTGAAACCTGTTCCAAGGCGGTGGTGCAGCTCCTGGACGATACCGTGGCCTTCTCCGGTTTTCGCCTGAGGCGAGATGGCCAAGGTCGGCGAAAGTTACTACGCACTTATACATTTGATTATACCAATGACGGTTTCGCGCGCCAGCAAGGCTTCGTGGTCCTGTCGAGCCGCGGCATTGAGGCTGTGGGGCTCGCGGGCGATCTCTCGTGACTGACCAGCCCCTGATCGACCTTCACACCCATTCCAATCGTTCCGACGGCTCCCTGACCCCTGCGGAACTGGTGCGACGAGCTCGGAGCGCGGGCGTTAGTGTCCTCGCGGTGACCGACCACGACACGGTCGCCGGTCTCGAGGAAGCCCAAGGTGAGGCGAAGATCACGGGAATGCGGCTGGTGCCCGGAGTGGAGGTCTCGGCGACCTGGCGCGGCCAATCCATTCATGTACTGGGCCTGTGGATCGATCCAGCGGCAAGCCGGCTCGCGGCGGCACTGGACGGCCAAGCCGACCGCCGACGGGTGCGAATGCGGCAGATGTGCGAGCGTCTGACGTCCGTGGGCCTGCCCGGCGATTCCCTGCTCGCGGCGGTGGAGGCGCAGCCGGGATTGCCGTCGCGCACCCATCTGGCCGAAGCCTTGCTAGCCGGCGGCCACGTCAGCCGCGCCGACGACGCCTTCCGAAAATACCTGGGCAGGGGCAAGGCGGCTCATCTGGCAGCCGAGTGGCCCGTGCTGGCCGAGGTCGTTTCATGGATTCTGGATGCGGGGGGAGTCGCATCGCTCGCGCACCCGTTCAGGTATTCGCTATCGGGGACGGCCCGTCGCAAGCTCTTGGGGGACTTTGCCGACGCCGGCGGCACCGCACTCGAGGTCGTCGCGGGCGCGAATGGGGCGCCGCATGTCGACGCCGCCGCCGCGCTTGCGGTGCACTTCGGCTTCTCCGGGTCGATGGGCTCCGACTTCCACGATCCGCGGCAGATTTGGAATCCCCTGGGCCGGTCCCTTAAGCTACCGGATTGCGTCGTCCCCGTATGGCGTGGATTCGGCATCTCAATGACACCATGACCGACGAAGAAAGCAACGTCAACCGCGACCTGTTCAAGAACATCGAGCGGCTGCGCCAGCTGCGAATCGAGCATCGCGATCTCGACGACGTCATCTCCCGGCTGAGCCTGGATTTCAAGGTCGACGAGCTGCAGATGAAGCGGCTGAAGAAGCGCAAGCTGATGCTGAAGGATCAGATCGCGAGACTGGAAAGCCAACTCATCCCGGACTTGAATGCCTGACATGATGGATCTCTGGCGCCGGATAGAAGCCTTTTTCGACATCCTGCTCACGCGCAACGTCATGGCCGAGGTCGCGGCCGTGATGGCGGCCCTGTGGGCCGGCTGGGCCGCCGGCCGCGCGTTGCGCAGCCGCTTCCGGCGCCGCGCAGCTCCGGCATCCGGGGCATTGAACGGGACGTACCTCGCGACCGAAGCATTCATCGTCGTCATACCCTCCGTCGTCCAGCTGCTGCTGGTGGCCGCCGCGCACGTGATCCTGGCGGCCGCGAAGTTCGACGTCACGCTCACGGACGCCGCCGTCCGCTTGATCGGCGCATACGTCGTGGTGCGCGTCGGCGTATTCCTGTTCGCGGAGAGTCTGGGCAACAAATCCTGGATGGTTCATTGGGAGAGCCGCGCCACCTTCGTGATCTGGCTGGCCATCGCGGCCGAATATCTCGGCTGGCTCGACCCCATCATCGCCACGCTGGACGGCATCGGCGTGGCCGCCGGCAAGACGCGCATCACCGTGTGGTCCATCCTCAAGCTGCTGTTCACGCTGACCGCCTTCGTGCTGGTCGCCGCATGGATCAGCCGTTGGGTCGAGCGCCGGCTGAAGAGACTCGGGAACCTCGCGCCCTCCACCCGGATCGGCATCGCAAAGTTCGCCAATGCATTCCTAATCGGCCTCAGCATTCTCATCGGCCTCAATGCCGCGGGCGTCGATCTCACGGCTCTCACGGTGCTGACCGGCGCGGTCGGCCTGGGCTTGGGCTTCGGCCTGCAATCCATCGCCGCCAATTTCGTGAGCGGCTTCGTGCTCCTGATGGACCGTTCCATCAAGCCCGGGGACGTCATCAGTCTGTCGGGCCAGGCGGGCACCAGCACCGAAAATTTCGGCTGGGTCCAGGAGCTGCGCGGCCGGTACGTCGTGGTGCGCGACCGCGACGGCGTCGAGATGTTGGTCCCGAACCAGCAGCTGATCTCCAACGCCGTCATCAACTGGAGCTACACCGATCCGCGGATCCGGCTGAAGCTGCCGGTGCGGGTAAGCTACAAGGACGACCCGGAACTCGCCATGTCGCTCCTGATCGCCGCGTGCGACGGACACAGGCGCGTGCTGCGGGATCCCCTGCCGGTGTCGCGCCTCATGCACTTCGGCGAAAGCGGCATCGAACTCGAGCTGCGCTTCTGGATATCCGATCCGCAGGACGGCGTGAACAACGTACGTTCCGACGTGAACCGCGCCATTTGGCGGCTGTTCAAGGAACAAAACATCACCATTCCCGTCACGCAGCATGAGGTCCGGGTGCGCAATGCGCCGCTGGACCTGGATTGACCGCGGAGAACCGCCGTGCCCCTCGTCATCGCGCCGGACCTCGTCATCCCCGACGAGGAATTCGAGTGGAAGGCCATTCGCTCCTCAGGTCCGGGCGGCCAGAACGTCAACAAGGTAGCGAGCGCCGTTCAGCTGCGGTTTCTCCTGCCCGCCAACACCAATCTGCCGGCGGCGGCCCGCAACCGGTTGCGCCGTCTGGCGGGGCAAAGGCTCATCGACGACGGCAGCATCCTCGTCACGGCCCGCGGTGAACGCAGCCAGGAGCAGAACCGCCGGGACGCCCTGGACCGAATCGCGGAACTGATACGCGCCGCACTCATCGAGCCCAAGCCCCGCAAGAAGACGCGGCCCACGCGGGCTTCGAAGGAGCGGCGCATCGAATCCAAAAAGCGGCGCGGCGCCACGAAGCAGGGCCGCGGTGCACGAGGCTGGGATTAGCAGCCGGCAGTGAACAAAACGGCCGCGGCGGCAGTCAAAGCCCTCGCCACGTGCATGACCCCTCGCAACCGCCAGTCGGCGGAGGCCTTGAGTGTACAATCGTGGGCCCCCTTGTAGCCATCCGGAGTTCGGCATGATTCGATTTGCCCTGTTGATGTGCCTGGCGACCGTCTGCGCGGCGCAATCGGCCGTCGACATTGAAAGCGCCGCGCGCCTCTATCAGGCCGCTGAGATTCGCGAACAAGTGCGCGCCTCCCTCGGCGCCATGCCCGAGCACATCCGGCAGCTGTTCGCCGCGGACGCCAGCGCCAAGATGACGGAACCGCAGCTCGCCGCGGTGACGGCCGCCGCCGCGCGCGGATTTCGCATCGACATCTTCGAGGTGCCGGCGCTGCAGGCCCTGGCGGACAACCTGGATGTGTCGACGTTGAACAAGATCGACGCATTCCTGGAGAGCGACCTCGGCAAGCGCATGGTGGCCGCGGATGTCGCCGAAGCCAAGATCGGCGAGGCGAACATCGACAAGGTGATGAACGGCGAAATCACCGCGCCGTCCACGCCGAAGCGCGACGCGCTCTTCGACAAGCTCGAGCGCGCGACCCGCTCCGCCGAATCGACCGTGCAGATCTTCCTGGACATGGGCCAGGCCGTTGCCGTGGGAACCGCCGTCGGATCCGGCATGGATCCGGTCGCGGTCGGAGAACGCGCGCGCAAATCCGGCGAGGCCAACCGGGCCGGATTGGAGGAGAACATGCGCCTCCCCATGCGCCGGTTCATGGCATACGGATACCGGGCCATGAGCGACGCCGACTTGAAGCAGCTGCTCGCATTTCTGGAATCGGCGCCGGGCAAGCGTTACGTCGCCGCCTACAATGCGTCGATGGGCGCGGGCTTCAACGCCATGGGACGGCGTACCGGGGAACAGCTCGGCGAAACGCTGCGCGAAATGGCGCAGGCGGATCTCGCCCCGCCGCCGGAGGTGCTGCCGCCCGCCCGGGTCGACGCCCCTAACTCAAATCCATGAGGAAGGCGCGCAACAGCCCGCACACGGCGGCGATCTGATCCTCGAGCCGGTGCTCCGAATTCAGGATATGCAGCGCGGCTCGGTGTTCGCGCGCCCAGCGGATGCTGTGGTCGACGGGAACTACCTGGTCGCGCCAGCCGTGGACGATCGCCACGGGACAAGAAATCTCATGCGGGGTGCGGGCCTCCAGGCCGGGCATGTAGAACGCCGGGGCAAGCAGGTACAACCCCATCGGAGCGACGCGCGGCGCCGCGGCGGCCGATACATGCCCGCCCATGCTGGAGCCCACCAGGACCTTCGGGCCCGAGATCTTCGCGGCCGCGGCGATGAGCTTCTCGACGCGGGCCGCCGGGTCTTCGATGCCTCGATAGTCCACCGATTCCACCGCCATGCCGAGGCTGCGCACCACTTCGGCCATGGCCGTGATCTTCGAGCCCCAGGGGCCGCTCTCCTTGCCGTGGGAAAACACCACCGACGCTCCGCTCATGTCACGAGTTCGTCGGCGAACGCGTCCACCCACTCGAGCTCTGCGGGACTGTAGCCGATCATCGTCAGGCGATTCAGGCTGACGGGCGAGACCTTGCTGCCCGCCGCTGAGTGCGCGATCCGATAGCTGTGGAACTCGCCGCGGCGTTCCGCGGCGAAGCCCACCACGAACTGAAACGCATGGGCGGCCAATTCCCCGTCGGCGTTGACCCGCCGGTCGCAGATGACGAAGTAGGAGTCTTCCAGGGAACGCTCGCCGAAGGCCCCGTCGGCATGCAGGCTCAGGAAGAAGTCGTGCAATTGCACGGTCGCAAGCTCGGTTGCGTCCCCCCGTGACCTGGCAAAGATCACCCACCGCGTGCCGCGCTCGATGCTGTTGAGAATGAACAAGGCCAGGCGCCGTGCCGCGAGCCGTTGCCAATCGGCCGCGCCGGCGCTGCCGCCCGCCATCGTTCGCGGTTCGACGCCGAAGCGGGCCACGGTGCGCACCGCCTGGACGACGTTCACGCCCAGGGCCGCCAGCCGCACGCGCTTGTCCTCCGGGACCAGGCAGCTCGGCCGGTACCCCTGCCGCAGGATCGATTCCGCGATTTTCGGCGGGCCCCAAACCGGAGAACTCTCGTCCGACCGTGCCAGCATTCCGGCAATCGCGCCGCAGGGAGCAAACGACTCGAAGTGGCCGCGCAGCTTGTCCAGCGCCAGCACTCGCGGGAAATAGATGACGGCGTTCTCGCTGCAGAAGCCCCACTCCCGCATGCCGCGAACGGCGTCGTCGGCCGTGTGCCAGCCGGACGGCGGATCGACCAGCAGCAGAGCGCGCCGCTGGCGGCAGAAACGTGCCGCCACCAGTAGCGCAGTGAGGCCCACGTCCCGCTCGCGGGACAGCGGCGGGAGACACAGCAGATTGAAATAGTCGCCGTTGTCGAGCGCGAACATCCCGGTCCGGTCCGGCTCGGAGCCTATGACGTCGTAGTCGCAGAGCGGCGCCCCGTCGTCGCCGTCCGAATTCGAGCCGATGTACCCCGTGGCAAGACCGCTGGCGGGCTCCACGGTCTGATCGGGCCGCTCCGCGGGGAGCGCGCCCGCCAGTTCGACCAGCTCCGACCTCGCCAGCACGGCGCCCACGTAGCGCTCCGCCTCCGGAAGCATGGACAGGCGGGGATAGATTTCCTGATCCTCGATCTGCCCCGTGCCCTGAACCCGCACCCGCTGAACCAGAAGATTGAACTCCGCCGTATTCGCCGGGGGCACGTTGTCGTAATCGACGCTGGCGCGCAGGAACTCGCGCGTGCCGGGGCGCACCGCGCGCAGGGTGAAGACCTCCGCGCCCGCCCTCAGGGTGAGCGTGGCGGCGCGCGCACCGTTGACCACGCGCACCACCAGTGCTTCCCGGCCGCCGTTGTCGAAGAACTGCTCGACCGCGTACCCCAGCGGGCTCGGCTGCCACAAGCCTCCGAAGACGCGCTGGAACTCCGCAAAGCTCGACAGCAGCACCGGCTGGGCGACCGGGCCGCGCAGCGTCCGCCCGACGAAGGCGGTGCGGGCGCACCCAAGGCGCACGATGGATTGGTCAGGACCGCTTTCTTCTTCGACCCGCAGGCCGCCCGGCGTTACCAGATATTTCCCCCAAGGCGAAGGGACGTCGCGCACTCTAGCACATTGAAACGCGGCGTTAGGTTGAGCGTGCGGACCTTACGCGTATTTCATCCGGAACCTCGAGCGCGCGGGGCGGTCCTCGAGCGCGCGCGATTTACCGCGCGAACAACGGCACTTCGCGCCGCTTGAGCATGGGCACCAGCAGCATCCCGGCGATGAATCCGCCGACGTGCGCGCCGAACGCCACGCTCGCGCCGCTGCCGCGGGAGCCGAAATCGCTGATGAGCTGCACCGCGAACCACAACAGCAAGGGAAGCATGGCAGGGAGCCTCTGCGTCGTGAAAAAGAACGGGAGCAGGACCAACGTCAGCACCTTGGCGCGCGGGAACAGCACCAGATAGGCCCCGAGAATGCCCGAGATGGCGCCGCTCGCCCCGATGATGGGGTAGGCCGAATGCGGCTCCGACAATGCCTGGGTCAGAATGGCGGTGACGCCGCAAAGCCCGTAGAACAGGAGGAATCGGGCGTGCCCCATGGAGTCTTCGACGTTGTCCCCGAAGATCCACAAGTACAGCATGTTCCCCGACAGATGCAGCCAGCCGCCGTGCAGGAATAGGCACGTCAACAAGGATCCGTAGCGCGGAATCCATTGCAGATCGCCGGGCAGGCGCGCATCGGTCAACAGCACCGCGGGAATGGCGCCCAGCGCCGCCACGACGCGCCGGCCCTCCTCCGGCCCGAGCGTTCGCTGCCATAGAAACGCGCAGCAGCAGGCGGCGATCAGGGCCGACGTGACGTAGGGCCGGAGCGTCGACGGCGAATCGTCCTTGAGCGGGATCACGCGCCGCTTGCCGGATCATCCGGCGGCGTGCCGCTCCCGGCCGGCTTCGCGCAGCGCCCGGATTCGGCGCCCGCCTCGGCTTCCGCGCGCTCCTGCTCGTCCTGCGCCTTCTTGCGCGCAATCTCCTCGAGCATGACCTTCATCCATTCGCTACTCATCGTTGGCCTCGTCCGCCTCGGACGGCTTGACTATCGCATCGATCGCCGCGACGGTCTCGGGGTGATACCCGGGCCGGGCCAGCTTGTAGACGCGCGCGGCCTGAACCTCGCCGGCCGGCGTCTTCATCATCTCCCGGTACAGGGGTTCGATGAGCTTGATGCGGCCGACGGTTTGCAGGTAGCCCTCGAGCCGGGAATAGGCGGGCTGGTAGTGATTGCGGACCACCAGCATGAGCCAGCTTTGGGCGATCAGCGCGTTGTCGGTCTGGGTAAATTTGAAGCTCCGGTCGAGATCCGCCATTTGCGCCGAACTGAGCGTTGCCGGCATACCCTCGAGGAAATACATCCACTGCTGCGTGACCCAGCTTCGCGTCTCCGGGGTCTGCGCCGCCGGGCCGCCCGCCACCCAGGCCGAACGCGCGGCATCGACCGGAGCGAAGGCGTCCGTCTCCGGGAGCACGGCATCCGGCGGGAGGCCTGGGCCATGGACCCAGGCCATCGCCTGATCCATGGTCACGACCCCCGGATAGCGGTCGAGCAGGTTCTCCTTCAGGTACTGCAGGAAGTCCTCGGTGTCGATGCTCTTGAACTCGAAGTGGTCGAAGTAGGCGCGCAGGAACGCATCGAAGCGCTCGCGCCCGAACTTGGCATTGAGATAGGTGAGGAACAAGCGTCCCTTCTCGTACGGGACCTCGGAGAATGCCTCCGCCGGGTCGCGGTCGCGCAGATCGATCGCCAGCGCCTGGTCGGCAGGCTTCAGGAGCGCGAGGTTCTCCCGCAGCGACTTCAATCCGAGCACGCGATCCATCATCTCGCGGCGCTCGCCGTACACGGCATTCACGATCCGGCTCTCCAGGTAGTCGCTGAATCCCTCGTTCAACCACACGTCCCGCCAGGTGGCGTTGCCCACGAGATTGCCCGACCAGGAGTGCGCCAACTCGTGTGCGATCAGGGACACCAGGCTCTTGTCGTCCGTGATGACCGTCGGCGTGATGAACGACAGCCGCGGATTCTCCATGCCGCCCTCGGGAAAGGTCGGCGGGAGCACGAGAATGTCGTAGCGCTCCCAGCGGTACGGGCCGAAGAGTTTTTCGCCCGCCTGAATCATGGACTCGACGTCGGCGAATTCCTTCGCGGCCTGCTTGAGGATGTATTTTTGCGCATATACGCCGGTGCGCGGCCCGGTCTGCTGGAACTTGATGTCCCCCACCGCGAGGGCGATGAGATAGGGCGGAATCGCCTCCGTCATCTCGAAGGCGTAGGCCCCGTTGCGCTTCACGCTAAGGTCACTCTTCGCACCCATCACCGCCACCTCGCCGGGCGAGGTGTGAATGATGGCCTTGTAGGTGACGCGCGCCTGGGGTGTGTCCTGCAGCGGAATCCAGCTCCGGGCGCCGATGGGTTCGGAATCGGTGTACAGAAAGGCCTTGTGCTTGGTCTGCTTGGGCGTCAGCCATTGCAGCGCCGACGCCGTCGGCGACGCCTGGTATTCGATGCGGATGTACTCGGTCGGCCTCTTCGACGGCGGCAGTTCGATGACCAGGGCGGCCCCCAGGATCGGATCCTTCCTCTCGAAATGAAACGGGCGGCCGATCCAGGTCGAATCGCTCTTGGAGGTTGCGCCGAGCACGTCCTGGGCCTTTTGCGTGACCTCGACGACGTTGATGTCGCGGGTATCCAGGATGAGTTCGGTGGCGCCCGGGTCGAGGCGCTTGATTTGAAGCCCGACCACGCCGCCGAGTTCCTGCACCGAGGATTCCACGTGCAAGTCCAAATCGAGGTGGGTCACCCGGAACTGCTCGATGTTCGCGAAGGAATGATAGTCGAGGCCCGGCTGCAGGGGCGCCAGATTCTCGCCCAAGGGCGCCGCAGCGCCGGCGACGGCCGCGAGCATGGTTGCGCCCGCGAGTGCCGCGGCGGCGATTGCCGAAGGTCTTGCGTTACGGGACATGGTATCGGTGGCGGATCAACGCGAGGATGGCTGCGACTGCGACAGAGGCGGCGCCTTGCTCTGGCCGTTCACCAGGTCATTGAACGTCTTTTGATCGACCAGCAGGCCGGTCTTTCCGTCCCAATTCGACCCGTCGGGCAGCGTATTCTCCACCAGCAGGGATTGCGCCAGCACCGCATCGATGCCGCGCCCGCCGGTCACCGGAACGGGTACCGCCCGCGGCGAGTGCGCCTGCTCCCCCACCCGCTGCCAGTCGACGGCATCGTCCTTCTCCGACAATTCCTGATGAAGCTTGGAACCGAACAGGCGCGCGAGCAATCGCTTGCGATCGCGGCTCCAGTCGCGCGAATCGTCCTCCATGACCGCATAGGCCTGCAGATACAGCGTCCCATTGCGCCGGCCGAACAGGTATGGCTGGTTGACGACGGTCACCTTGGTCCCGATGGGAATCAGGTCGTAGAAGACTTTGATGTCCTCCGGGTAGAGGCGCATGCACCCGTGGCTCGACCGCATGCCGACGCCGTACGGCTTGTTGGTGCCGTGGATGAGGTAGCTGTTCCAGCCCAGTCGGAACATGTATTGGCCCAGGGGATTGTCGGGGCCGGCCGGCACGACGGCGGGCAGAATCTCCCCGTCCTCCGCATGCTCGTTTCGCACCGACTTCGGCACCACCCACACGGGATCCTTGGTGCGCCCCACGATCCGGGTGGTTCCTTCCGGGGTTTTCCAGCCGACGCGGCCGATTCCGATGGGATGCGTGTATAGCACCTGCGATTCGCCCTTCCTATGCGGCGCAAAGTAAAAGATCCGCATGGCGGCCACATTGACGACCACGCCCTCGTGCGGTGCCGCGGGCAGGATGAACTGCGTGGGCACCACCACCTCTCGGCCCGCTCCGGGCAGCCAGGGATCGACGCCCGGATTCGCCAGCAGCATCTCCTCATAGCCCACGTCGAAACGCCTTGCGATGTCCGGCAGCGTGTCGTCCTTGCCGACCACGGTCCTCTGGACATACCCGACGATTTCAGTATCGGCGTCTATGTCGAAGCGATGCGTTGCGGCGGGCGCGGGGACCAGTGGCGCCGGCGCCGCCGCCTTCACCGGCGGCGGCGGCTGGAACCGCGGCTCGTGCCGGAATAACGAGCACCCGGCGGCGCCGAGCGCCAATACCCCCGCCAGCCCCGGCAGCAATCCGCCGCACCTGTTCAAGAGACCTTTCGCCATCCGCCTATCTACAGCAAAGTCGGGCGATCAGGCAATTCATTACCGGCCCGCGGCGGGGTGTCCGCCGCCGCCGGGTAGTGGCGCGCCAGCAGCGTACCCACGGCGTCGACCCCCGCAATGGCTCCGGCCCGGTAGCGCCGCTCGCGAAAATGCTGCTCCATGAGCCGGCAGACCGCCTCCCACTCGGACGGCTGGATGTGCTCGCGTAGCCCGCGGTCCGCGACGATTTCGACGGCGCGGTCCGCAAGCTGGACGTAGATCAGCACCCCGTTGTTGTGCACGGTATCCCACACGCGAAGGTGGGCGAAGACCTCCAGGGCGCGGGCGCGCGCGGTGCATTCATTCAGGACGTGGAGCGGCGACAGCGAGGTTTCGATGACGAAGCGAATCTCCCCGGCATGCGTCCGCTCGGCACGCGCGATGGCCTCCTCGATGGCATCCAGCGTCGATTTGGGGAACAGCATGCGCGTCCGCCAATGCGCGGCCGAGACATGCCGAATCAGGCGGCCGAGATGCATTACCAGCTGCCTGAGGCGCCGCCGCCGCTGAATCCGCCGCCGCCGCCGCCAAAGCCGCCCCCACCCCCAAAGCCGCCGCCCCGCCCTCCTCCGAAACCGCCACCCAGGCCGTTCCCCCAGCCGCCGCCCGCCACCCAGCCTCTCGATGAGCCGAGCATCATCGCGAACAAGAAGCCGATCATCCCCGCACCCAGGCCAATGGGCAGCAGATGACTGATCATCCAGGCGATGAATCCGGCGAGGCCCCCGGTGGCGAGGGATCCGAACAAGCGGCCGAACAAAGCGCGCATGATGCCGCTCACGACGATGACGCCCACCAGCAGCACCGGAAGCGCGTGCTCGAGACCGATTCCGCGGTTCTCCCACCGCCGGTCGGGCTCCGGGAGCGGCTCGCCGTCCACCACCGCGATGATCCGGTCGACCCCGGCCTCGATGCCGCCGTCGTAGTCGTTCGACTTGAAATGCGGAACGATGGTCTCATCGACGATGCGGTTGGCGATGGCGTCCGGTAGCGCTCCCTCGAGACCGGTGCCCACCTCGATGCGCACGCGCCGGTCGTTCTTGGCGACCAGCAGGATGACGCCGTCGTCGACGCCCTTGCGCCCGAGCTTCCACGCGTCGGCGACCCGGATGCTGAACTGCTCGATTTCCTCCGGCTGGGTCGTGGGCACGATGAGCACGGCGATCTGGCTGCCCTTCTTGGACTCGAAGGCAGCGAGCTTGGACTCGATGCGGTTGACCACCCCGCCCGACAGGGTGCCGGTGAGGTCGGTGACCCGCGACGAGAGCGGCGGCACTGCGACCTGGGCGCGCGCGGTGAGCGCGGCCAGGACCAGGAGCAACGCTGCCGCGGCGTGCCTCAATGGGCCGGCGCCGCCGGCGGCGCGGCCGCAGGCGCCCCGGCCCCGGCCGGGGCGCCGCCGAAGTCGACACTCGGCGGCTTGGAAATCGTCGCCTCGTCTTCCACCGTGAAGCTGGGCTTCACCTTGTAGCCGAACATCATGGCCGTGAGATTGCCGGGGAACGAGCGAACCGTGATGTTGTAGTCCTGGACCGCCTGGATGTAGCGATTGCGCGCCACGGTGATGCGGTTCTCGGTGCCCTCGAGCTGCGCCTGCAAGTCGCGGAAGTTCTGGTCGGATTTCAGCTGCGGGTAGTTCTCGGTCACCACCATCAATCGAGACAGCGCACCCGTGAGCTCGCCCTGGGCGGCCTGGAATTTGGCGAAGGCTTGCGGGTCGTTGACCAGCTCCGGAGTCGCCTGGATCGATCCGACCTTGGCGCGGGCCTGCGTCACCCCCAGCAGCACCTGCTGCTCCTGCGCAGCAAAGCCCTTGACCGTATTGACCAGGTTCGGGATCAAATCGGCCCGGCGCTGATACTGGTTGAGCACTTCGGCCCACGCCGATTTGACCTGCTCGTCCTTGCTCTGCATGGCGTTGTAGCCGCAACCGCTCAAAAGCAAGGCGGCTGCCACTGTGAGTACCCTGGCGAAGTTATGCATACATCCCCTTCATTGACCTCGCGACCCGGAGGTTCCACGGGTAGTCTAACACCGCGCAAAAAAAAGCCCCGAGCGTTCGGCTCGGGGCGGAGGTGCGGACTTCAATGAAGGGAAGTAAAGCCCGCTAGGGGATTCGGTTGGGGCGGCTCAGTGCAGCTGATGCCACTGCAGGACTTGGATGTCGTTCTCCTCGAGATCGAAGCTTCGCGCCAGCATCTTGGCGATGTCGCGGTTGCCCTGAACCTTGGCCGACTGATCGAGCAGCTCCACCACGCCGCGATACTCGCTGTACTCGATCGCGTCTTCCGACTGTGCAATGAAGTGGGTGTAATATTTGGCGCTCATGGTGCGAAGCTTAGTGACAAACCCCAAGATCAATCTGTGAAATACCGCTCAAAGAATCCCGGGAGTTCTAGTATTCGTTCACGTCTTCAACAAGCCGGCCAGGTTATTGCACCGTGTCACGATACCGCCCACCCGCGACCCCCGGTTCCAAGTACATAACGCCCGAGGGGGCGCGGCGGCTGCGCGAGGAACTCGACGAGTTGTGGCTCGTCGAGAGGCCCCGGGTCACCCAGGCGGTTTCCGAGGCGGCCGCTCAGGGCGACCGCTCCGAAAATGCCGAATACACCTACGGCAAGAAGCGCCTGCACGAGATCGATCGCCGCGTCCGCTTCCTGCGCAAGCGCCTCGAAGGCATGGTGGTGGTCGACGCCGCCGATCCAGGCGGCGCCGCGCGGCGCGATCCGAAGCGGGTGTATTTCGGCGCGTGGGTCGAACTCGAGCACGCGAGCGGCGAGATACGCAGGTACCGGGTCGTCGGTCCCGACGAATTCGACATGGCCCCGGAGTACGTCAGCATGGACTCCCCGCTGGGCCGCAGCCTCCTCGGGAAGCGGCTGGACGACGAGGTCACGGTGGCGCTGCCGTCCGGCGCCGACACCGTGACCATCGTCGCGATCGACTACCTCGTCAAACCACGCGGACGTTCTTGAACTGCCACGGGTCGGAGGTGTCCAGGTCCTCGGCGAACAGCTCCGCGCGCTGGTGCAGCGGGGTCCAATCGGTGTACTCGCCGGTCAACGTTCCCAAGTACGGCGTGCAGATCGCCAACGGACGCCGGTAGTCCATCTCGTCGGGCTCGATGACCCCGCGGTCGGGGTTCTCCATCGCCCAGATCATGCCGGACAGCGCCGACACGGTGACCTGCAGGCTGGTCGCGCTGTTGAACGGCGCCAGCAGGCGGGCTTCCTCGATCGACAGCTGGGATCCGTACCAGTATGCATTTTTCTGGTGTCCGGCCAGCAGCACTCCGAGTTCGTCGATCCCGGCGGTGATTTCGTTCAACATGATGCGCTTGCGGCCCTGCATCCGCCAGTTGCGGCCCGCCAGCTCGTGCACCGACAGGACCGCGTTGTCGCAGGGATGATAGGCGTAGTGGGACGTCGGCCGGTACACCACCCGCCCGCCCTCCGTCACGGTGTAGTAGTCGGCCAGGGAAATGGCCTCCGAGTGGGTGATGAGAAATCCGTGGAAGTGCCCTGCCTCGGGCGTCCAGGTGCGGACCCGCGTGCTCGCGCCCGGGCGGTTCAGGTAGATGGCGCATCCGGATCCGATGTCGTGACGGCCGCCGTCGGCCGGGAAATGCTTCTCGTGCGTGCCCCAGCCGAGTTCGGCGGGCTGGCAGCCCTCGCTGATGAAGCCGTCCACCGACCAGGTGTTGACGAACTCATCCGTCGCCTTCGGCACGTTCGCGACCTGGGAGTCCCGCTCCGCGACGTGTATCACCTTGATGCCGAGCCTCTGTGCAAGCCGCGCCCAGTCGGCGCGCGAGGACGGCGATCCCGCGTCGACCTTCGTATCCCTGGCGATGTTGAGCAGCGCCTGCTTCACCAAATGCGACACCAATCCGGGATTGGCGCCGTGGGTGAGAACGGCGGTGGGCGCTTTTCCGCCGTGCCCGCGCAGACTCAGGGCCTGGAGGCGCATGGCGTAGTTGCTGCGCGCCGCGACCGTGGCGTGCTTGTCGACGTAGCCGCCGGCCCACGGTTCGATGCAGGTATCGAGGTAGAGGGCGCCCCGCTCGCGCGCCAGCTCGATCAGGGCGAGGCTCGAGACGTCCACCGAGAGATTGAGCAGGAAGTCGCCGGCCTTGAGCAGGGGCTCTAGGGTGCGGCGGTAGTTCTCGCGCGTGAGCGCGCATTTCACGAACTCGACCCCGAAGTGCTGCGCCTCGGCGAGCCCGGCATCCTCCGCGGTGACGATGGTGATGCGATCCGCCGAAGTGCCGACATGGCGCAGGATCAGCGGCAAGACACCCTGTCCGATGCTGCCGAAACCGACGAAAACGATCCTGCCGCCAAAATTCACATGCACTTCGTGTTTGCTCATGATCCCTCTTGCCACTTATTGATAACTCAGGTGTCGCGCCAATGAGGCGGATAGGTTCGCTCGTAGCCCGGCAGCGATTCGATGCGGTGGATCCAGCGCGCCAACGCCGGGTAGTTGCGCTCCATCGGCAGGAAGCGCGCGCCTAATTCGGCGGCGGCGCCGCGATCCAACGCCCGCCGCAGCAGCTGTATCCACGGAAAAATGACCATGTCGGTCGCGGAGTAGGTCGTGCCGACGATCCACTGTTCCTTGCTCAGGCGGCCTTCGATGGTGCGCGCCTCGCGCGCCACCACGTGCATCGCATCGGTCAGTCCGTCGATGTCCTCGGAGACCCGATCGGCGAATATGGCGCTCACGATCCTCGACACCGAGGGCTCCGCGTAGGCCTGGAATTCGCAGATCACACGCATGATGACGCCCGCTTCCTCGGGACTCGATCCGAAGATCCGGGGCAGCGGGTACTTCATGTCGAGGTAGTAGAGCACCGCGACCGACTCGAACACCACGTAATCGCCGTCCTTCAGCACCGGCACGCGCCCGCGCGGATTCATCTTGAGCATCTGCGGCGACTGATGCTCCTGCTTGTCGAGATGCAGCCTCTGGGAATCGTAGGCCAGGCCCTTATGCTCGAGCGCCAGAAGGACGCGCCACGAGTGCGGACTGCCGCTTCCCCAGTAAAGAGTGAGTGCCATGGCGCGATTGTAACGGATGCGGTCGGCACAGCATCGCGATAAGCTTAAGCTCGATGGCTTTTGGCACCCTCATCGACGCGGCGGCCTTGCGCGACCTGCTCGCCAAGGGGGCGCAGCGCGGAAGAACCGCGGTGCTCGACTGCCGGTTCGACCTGAAAAATCCCGGCGCCGGGCGGCTGGCCCATCTCGCCGGACACATTCCCGGGGCCCGCTACGCCGATCTGAACCGGGATCTGTCCTCGCCCGTGACGGCGGACAGCGGGCGGCATCCGCTCCCCTCCCCTGCGGCGCTCGCCGCATTCTTCAACGCCGCCGGCATCGGCAGCGACACGCAGGTCGTCGCCTACGACGAGGCGAACGGATCGATGGCGGCTCGGGCGTGGTGGCTGCTCGGTTGGATGGGCCATCGCTGCGCCGCGGTGCTCGACGGCGGCTTCGCGGCCTGGGTGCAGGCGGGCGGCCCGGTCGAGACGGGCGCGGGCGCACCGCCGGAGCCGGCGACAGGGCGCGGGGTGGTCCCGGACCGCGCGAATCCCGATGCGGTGGCGACCTCCGCGCAGGTCGAGGCGATGCGGTCGGATTCGCGCCGGCTGCTGGTGGATGCCCGGGCGCCCGAGCGATTCGCCGGCGAGCGTCGAGCCGCTCGATCGGGTGGCGGGTCACGTGCCGGGCGCGGTCAATCACCCGTTCACCGCCAACTTGAACGCCCAGGGACGCTTCCTGCCGCCGGAGGAACTGCGCGCCCTGTGGTCGCGGCGGCTGGCGGGCAGGTCCCCCGGGGACCTGATCGCCATGTGCGGCTCGGGAGTGACCGCCTGTCACAATCTCCTCGCGATGGCGGCGGCGGGGCTGCCCGGGGCCAGGCTCTACGCCGGATCCTGGAGCGAATGGATCCGCGACCCCCGCCGGCCCGTGGCGCGCGGACCCGCCGGGTAGCGCTCGACCGTGCGCGCGCGTGTCATTTACATGCAGCCCCAATTTGCTATGGTGCGCGGCTCATGAACACCCCCGCGAAGGCATCTGCGCCCAACCACCCGTGGAAGACCAGCGAGTCGCTCGACCTCTACCAGGTCGAAGCGTGGGGCAAGGGTTATTTCTCGATCAACGCCCTGGGCCACGTGGTCGTCAGGCCGAGCATGGACGCGAGCCGTGAGATCGATCTGTACGAGGTCGTGCAGGGACTGAAGGCGCGCGACCTGCATACGCCCGTCGTCATCCGTTTCTCCGACATCCTGGCGCACCGGCTCCGCCACATCGCCGAGGCCTTCGGCACGGCCATCGCCGAGAACGGCTACAAGAACCGCTACGCCGCCGTGTTTCCCATCAAGGTCAATCAGCAGCGGCTGGTGGTGGAGGAGGTCTATCGCTACGGCAAGGAATTCGGTTTCGGGCTCGAGGTCGGTTCCAAGCCGGAATTGCTCGCGGTGATGTCGATCACGGAGAACGCGCCGGACCGCATCGTCGTGTGCAACGGCTTCAAGGACAGCAGCTACATCGAGGCGGTGATTCTCGCGACCAAGCTCGGCCGCACCATCATTCCCGTCGTGGAGAACTACGAGGAAATCCACCTCATCCTGAAGCACGCGGAACATTACGGCGTGCGGCCCAAGATCGGCGTGCGGGTGAAGCTCGCCAGCGAGGGCGCGGGCCGCTGGCGCGATTCGGCCGGCGAGAAGTCCAAATTCGGCCTGTTCATCAGCGAGATCCTCGACCTGCACGCGCTGCTGAAGGAGCGCGACATGCTCGACTGCCTGCAGCTGGTGCATTGCCATCCCGGCAGCCAGCTGCAGGACATCCGGCGCGTCAAGGACGCCATCAACGAGCTCGCCCACGTGTATGCGGAGCTCAAGATCATGGGCGCGGGCCTCAAGTACATCGACATCGGCGGCGGCCTGGGCGTCGACTACGACGGCAGCGGCACCAACTACGAGTCGTCGATGAACTACACTCTGAACGAGTACGCCAGCGACGTCGTCTACCGCATCAAGAGCGTCTGCGACGCGCGCGACGTGCCGCATCCGATGATCGTGAGCGAATCGGGGCGCGCCATCGCCGCCCACCACAGCCTCCTGGTGTTCGACATCCTGGGGGCCTCCAAGCTGGACCAGTTCCAGGTCTCGGGGCGGCCCGAGGAGGACTACCCCGGCGGGGGGGACCTGCCCCAGCCGGTGCGCGACCTGTTCGACAGCCATCGATCGGTCAACGAGCGGCGGCTGGTCGAGTGCTACCACGACGCGATGCAGGCCCGCGAACAGGCGCTTCAGATGTTCAATCTGGGTTACCTCGGACTGGAATTCCGGGGCCTGGCCGAAAGGCTCTACTGGGCCACCTGCACCAAGATTCGCGACTACTGCCGGAAGCTCGATCGCGTACCGGAGGAGCTCGAGAATCTCGAGGAGATGTTGAGCGACATTTATTTCTGCAACTTCTCGGTATTCCAGTCCCTGCCCGACAGCTGGGCCATCGGGCAGCTCTTTCCCATCATGCCCATCCAGCGCCTGGCGGAGAGACCCACCCGAAACGCCGTCCTGGCCGACATCACCTGCGACTCGGACGGCAAAATCGACCGGTTCGTCCACCCGCGCATCACCAAACGCACCCTGGAGGTGCATGAGATCACGCCGGGCGAGCCGTATTACCTGGCCGCGTTCCTGGCGGGCGCCTACCAGGAGACCCTCGGCGACCTGCACAACCTGTTCGGGGACACCCACGTGGTCCACATCCGGCTCCAGGAGGGGGGCGGCTGGTGGATCGAGGAGATCGTCAAGGGAGACACCGCCAACAAGGTGCTCGACTACATGGAGTACGACACCGACCAGCTGTATCCGGGCATCGCCCGGGACTGCGAACGGGCGGTCCAGGAGGGCCGCATGAGCCTGGCAGAGGCCCAGGCGGTGAAGCGATTTTACGAAAACGAACTCAACGGTTACTCGTACCTGGAAGTCGAGTAATACTTAATTCGCCGGTGTTTGCCAACAATAATGCCCTGGCGTAGCATCAGGTTGTCGATGGGTACAGGCCGCCGATCTTTAAGGTATCCGGGCCGGTCTGCGTGTTGAAACCGCGCGCGAGCGGCTCCCCAACTTGGCGCGCACTGTCAGTGAGACCAGTTGAATGACGACGATCTACGTTGGAAATCTGCCGTTCACCGCGACAGAGGATGAAGTGCGTAGCCTGTTCGAGCGTTACGGCAAGGTCGAATCCGTAAAGCTCATCAACGATCGGGAAACCGGGCGTCCGCGCGGCTTTGCGTTCGTCGACATGGGCGCGGGCGAAGCCCAAAACGCGATTCAACAAACGAACGGGTTCCAGATGGGCGGCAGACCACTGCGTGTGAACGAGGCCCAGGAACGGGCGCCGAGATCCAAGCCTTCGGGTGGCGGAAGCGGCGGCGGCGGGGGCGGACCACGCCGCTGGTAGTCCGGACGATTTGGTTGATCGATCGGTAGGGCGTCGTACGAGACCGGGCCCCGGAGGGCGGTTCGGTCTGGCCGAGGCTTTTTGTCACCACATTTCCTTGAGCTTGGCGGCAACATCCACCGTGGTGGATTCTGCGGCGCGCAAAGTTTCGATGCCGCTGCGGCTGCGGTAGGTCGTCTGCTCGAGGAATCCCAGCACCTTGTCGGTCATGAACCGGCTCTTGGCACCGTACACGTGCGCGTCGCCGTCCTTCGCCTGATTCGTCACCTGGTACTTGAGGGGCGCGCACAGATGCAGCTCGTTGCGTGCCCGGGTCATCGCCACGTAGAGCAGCCGCCGCTCCTCCTCGATCATCTCGGGTTTCCCCGTTGAAAACTCGGACGGGAAATTGCCGTCGGCCACGTTGAGCACGTAGACATTGTCCCACTCCTGTCCTTTCGCCGAGTGAATGGTCGACAGGATCACGTAGTCCTCGTCCTTCGAGGCCGCGCCCGATTGGTCGCCGGTGACGGACGGCGGATCGAGGGTGAGCTCGGTGAGAAAGCGCTCGCGGCTCGCGTGCTGTGCCGAGAGATGGTCGAGCTGCTCGAGGTCGCCGAAGCGGCTGAACGCCGCGTCGTAGATGCGCTCGAGCTGGGGCTTGTACCACTCCCGCACGAGCCCCACCTGGCCCGCCCAAGGAGTGGCCGGATCCGCCAGCCGTTCGAGGAGCGCACAAAAGCGCTTCCAGTCCATCTTGGCGGGCTGCGGCGCCTCGAACGCCGCCAGGCTCTTGAAGGCATTTCCCTCCGCCTCGAAATACTGGAGCGCCTGCTTGGCGTTGGCCGGTCCGATGCCGGGCACCAGCTTCAGTACGCGGAAGCCCGCCACCGCATTTCGGGGATTGTCGACCCAGCGCAGAATCGACAGCATGTCCTTTACGTGCGCGGCGTCGAGGAACTTGAGCCCACCGTATTTCACGAAGGGGACGTTGCGCCGGGTCAGCTCGACTTCCAGCACGTCGCTGTGATGTGAGCTGCGGAACAGGATGGCATGGCGGCGCAGCGAGCCGCCGACCTCGCGCGTCGCCAGGATCTTGTTGACGATGTATTCGGCCTGGGCGGAGGCATCGTCGACTGTGACGTACTGCGGTTTCTGCGCGGACTGTCGCGTCCCCATGAGCGTCTTGCGGTGCTGCCGGGATCCCTCCGCCATCAGCGCGTTGGCGCAGTCGAGAATCTGCTGCGTTGAGCGGTAATTCTGGGCGAGGACCACGATCTCGGCCTTCGGCGTGTAGCGGTCCGCGAACCCGAGGATGTTCTCCACCGCTGCGGCACGAAACGAATAGATGGCCTGCGCATCGTCGCCCACCACGGTCACGCCCTTCCCGTCGGGCTTCAGCGCCTGGACGATCTCGCCCTGCAGCGCGCTGGTGTCCTGGTATTCGTCGACCAGCACGTGATCGAAATTCTTGGACAAGCTGTTCGCCAGCGCCGGGGTCTGCATCATCACGTGCCAATACAGCAGCAGATCGTCGAAGTCGAGGACGTTGAGTTTCTGTTTGCGCGCGACATACTCCCGGTACAGGCGGGTCAAGTCCTGTTCCCACTCCCGGCACCAGGGCGTGTGCTCCTCGATGGTCTGCTTCAACGGCAGGCGGGTGTTGACCCGGTAGGAGTAGATCGCGAGGCAGGCGTCCTTGCGCGGAAAGCGCTTCTCCTTGGTGGAGAAACCCAACTCGTGCCGCACCACGTCCATGAGATCGGCCGCATCGGTACGGTCCAGCACGGTGAAATTGGGATTCAGGCCGAGGTGTTTGGCGTACAGCCGCAGAATTCGGCTGCCCACCGAATGAAAAGTCCCGGACCACAGGAGCCGCGACACCACGCTTCGATCGCCGATCTTGCCGCGCTCGGCCAGGGTCTCGCCCACGATTTGCTGGGCCCGGCGGATCATCTCCTGCGCCGCCCGACGCGTAAACGTCAGCATCATGATGCGGCCCGGATCCACGCCGTTCAGGACGAGATGGGCGGCCCGATGCGCCAGTGTGTTGGTCTTCCCCGTGCCGGCGCCGGCCAGGATCAGCAGCGGCCCTGACTCCGTGGCCGGCGACCCGAAGGTTGCCGCCCGGCGCTGCGCCGGGTTGAGCGCATCGAAGGCCGAAGGGGTCTTGGGCTTAATCATGAAGGATCAATGGGCGTACTGTACATATATCCAGAGCATGACATAAAATCATTCAGCACCCAAGAATCGCCCATCGCGACTCCGCCTGCGATGAGGCAGGTCACAGGCGCCGGAATTTCAGGTCACGCAGCAGCGCCGAATAGGCGGCCGACTCGGCCGACTCGTACATCCATCGTCCCCCGGGCAGATCGAGGAAGGAGGACTGCTGCTCGGCCATGAGCCGAAGGTCAGGGCCCGACACGGCCTGGTCGAGATGGCCAGGGTGCCGGATCCGGGCGGTAAACCGCCGCTCGAGTTCGGGCAAAGGGACGGTACAGAGAATCTGCGCCGCACAGGCCCCGGACTCCCCGAGGATCTCGCGCAGTGCCGCCGCGTGGTTGTGAGTGAAGTTGCCCTCGATCATGCAAGACGTCCCTGCGCCAAGCTGGGTGCGCGCGATGCACAGCACCGAGGCCAGGGCCGCTTCGGAGAACCGCCGGGAACCCGCCCGGTCGGCCGCCCCCAGGACGTCGAACAGGGCTTCCTTGACGTCGTCCTTGCACAGGACGGGCAGCGACAGCTCGGCGGCGAGCCGCAGCGCCAGCCCGGTCTTGCCGCTCGCCGGGGCGCCCAGGATTATCATAAGCTGAGGTTTTTTCATCTCTCAAGGCGCCCCATGCTGAAACCCACGCTGATCGCCCGACATCTTAAGCACCGCGGGCAGGTAATCGAAGTCTCCACGGAAGTGCTGCGCTATTCCAACGGCCGCGAGTACGAGCTCGACTTCGTCCGCCACCCCGGCGCCGCGGCCGTCGTGGCCGTCGACGATGCGAATCGGGTTTGCGTCGTGCGCCAGTACCGGCATGGCGTCGAGGATTTCATGTGGGAGATCCCGGCCGGCAAGCTCGATGCCGGCGAAGCGCCGGCGGTTTGTGCGGTGCGCGAGCTCGCGGAGGAGACGGGCGTGCGGGCGCGCACCTGGCTGCCGCTGGGCATCTACATCGGGGCACCGAGCATCTTCAACGAAATCATTCACCTGTATCTGGCTCGGGATCTCTACGTCGGCGCAGCCGCACCCGACGTCGATGAGGAATTGGAAGTCGATTGGCTGCCCTTCCAC
Source organism: uncultured Gammaproteobacteria bacterium (assembly GCA_963707765.1). Classification (GTDB taxonomy): domain Bacteria; phylum Pseudomonadota; class Gammaproteobacteria; order Steroidobacterales; family Steroidobacteraceae; genus Bog-1198. Next base: position 185,465 of record CAVPQZ010000005.1, read on the forward strand.
GAGGCCGTGCAACACGTGCAACGAGCCGAGTGGAACGATGGAAAGACCGCGATGGCGCTGATGCGCGCGGCGTACCAGCTGCGACTGTGACCGGATCGTGGGTTTGGGGATGTGTGGATTGACTTACCTTTGCCGCGCCCTATAAAGCCATTGTGATGAACCGTGATCCTTCCAAGCCCAAAGGCGCAGCTCCTGTTGAGGGAGATCGCGACCCCGCGCAGGCCGACCGCGTTGCCCCGGTAACGGGCAATACGAGCGGCCGGGTGAAATTCGACGATCGGGGCAATGCGGTTTGGGAATGGGCGGTGGGCACCGGCTCCTTCGGCGCGGAGACGTCCAGTAAGCGGCTCCAAAAGCTGGTGACTCCGCTCTCGATCGTCGACGACTCGCCGCCGCCGGCCGAACCCCTGCCTCACGAGTTCGTGGCGGAATCCGAAGTGCGGAAACCCGCCGCCGCGCAGCGCCCGCTCGCCACCCGCGGCGCCCCGGGCGAGACCCCCGTCAAGGAAAACCGCAAGGGCGCGTCCCAGGGCTACAGCCCCTACGACAGCGGCCTGTTGGTCAAGGCGCCGGCGCAGCGCCCGAAGAAGAAGGATCTACGGCGCCTCGGAGAATGGCTCAAGCTGCGCGATCAGGCCAGCCGCAACAAGCCGGACGACGAATAGCGCCGCTCGAGGCCGCCCCGGAGGCGGATCCGGCTTCTCAAGCGAGCGCGTAGGCGAGCTTCGCGCTCGATCCCAGCCGGTAGAATTTCCGAAGCTCCCGCACCAGCGCCTCGGTCCGCGCCTCGCCCCGCTGCACGTAGTGGTGCTCCAGGCGCCGACAATACCGTGCGGCACAGCGGTGCGCAGTCCGGTAGCGATGGTATTGCTCCGGCTCAAGGCGCGCATCGAAGCCCACCCGATCGAACAGGCGCGGGTGCACCTGGTTTGGATAGGCGCCGCCCTGCTGGCTCGCGATCAAGAATACCGTGGCCGCGTATTTGTCGACTTCCGCCTGGGTCTCGAGCTCCAGGAGCGACACCGGCAGATCGACCTCCAGGCGCCAGGTGCTGTACAAGAAATGGCTCACGCCTTCCAGGGCCGTGCAATAGTCGGCGAGATTCGCTTCCGTCAGTTCCCCCAGCGGGTCGGCATCGTCGAGGCGCCGCAGCAGATCGGCGTCGATGTACAGCGCCACTCCGGCGCCGTCGTCGGTCTCCGCCAGCAGCAGCTCCTCCTCGGGCGCGCCGCTTTCGCGGCCGGGCGCTAGGGCGCCGAGCGACTTGCGGTCGGTGACCAGGAAGTCGTACACGTCGTGGCGCACATCCACGTCGTAGAGCCGCCCCAGAAGCGCCTGCATGTCGGCGAGTACGGTGCTCACGGCGTCAGTGCTCGCGGCGGAATCCGCCTTGCCGCACGGGCTGCACCCCGAGCTTGTTGAGCAGGCCGTGCGCGCGGGGACTGCCGGTCTTCATCCATACCTCGTACAGGCGCAGGATGTCCGCGTCGGTGTGTTGATAGGACATTTCGCTGATCTCGTTCAGGGCATCCACGAGCGGCTGGAACTTTTCGGCCAGCTGCACGTAGATGGCGGCGACGCACCGGCCCGAGGTGGAGCGCTGCATGCTGTCCGCGAGCGAGCTGTAGGCGTTGCCGCCCATCGCGATGTGATAGTCGATGTCGATCAGCTTGCGCGCGAAGCTGCGCGCAAAGAAGCCCGCGACGAACAGCGACACGTCGCCGAGCCGCTGCAGGCTGCGCTGGCGCGCCTGAGCGGTGGGCGCCTCGAGCGCTTCGCACAGCATGTGCGCCAGGGGCTTGATGCGCAGGCCCTCGGCGGTGCGTTCATAGAGAACATCGGCGCGGGAGAAGACGGTCAACAGATTGACCACGTACTGCTCGGCCTGCTCGTCGATGTCCAGATGCTGATGCTCGCTCGCCGCGTGAAAAGCATCCCGAAAGAATTCCCGCAGCGAACTCACGGCGACCAAAGATCCCGATGTCATATCCTGCATGCTGAGGTGTCCTCTTGCGTCTGACACCATCCTATCGACATACCCGCGGTCAAGTGAAGCGCGAAAGTGATCAATGATTCACGGTTTTTTGCGCGCTATTCGGTCAGCACTCGCCTACTCGTGCTGCCAATTCCGCCGACGCCCCGGCGTGGTGCTACATAAGCTCGTCGAGCGTCGAAACGGTGCGCGGCGGAGGCGCGAACTCTTGCGGCCAGCGCCGGCCGTCGCGGTTCAGCCACACGGCCTGCAGGCCGGCGCGCATGGCGCCGACCACGTCCGCGAGAGGATCGTCGCCGACGTGCACGACCTGGGTGGCCTCGGCGCCGGCTGCGCGCAGCAAATGCGCGAAGATGCGGGCATCCGGCTTGGCCGCGCCCGCAGTCGTCGCCGTGATGTGGCCGTGGAAGAGATCGGCAATTCCGCACGCCCTCAGGTCCGCGTTGCCGTTGCTCACGGCGAACAAGCGATACCGCAGGCGGAGGCGCTCGAGCGCGGGTCGCACGTCCTCGTAGAAATTCACGCGATTGCGTTCCGCGAGAAACACTTCCATCGCCTGCTCCGCGGGCGAATCCTCCGCATGAGGGTCGGCATAGCCCGCCGCCTCGAACTGCTCGCCGAGCGCGCGCCGGCGCAGGAACGACAGGTCATGGCTGCGATCCGGAAAGCGCCCGGCGACGCCCGCGCGCATCCGGCGCATGCTGTCGACATCGTGCCCCTGCGCGGCGCGCGGATGATGCACGCGAATCCACGACAGCAGCACCGTCTCGGCCGCCGTGATCACGGGCTCGACGGGCCACAGGGTATCGTCCAAATCGAAGCTGATGATGCGCGGTCTGATCATCCGCAGATTGTAGCCCCGGCAAGCTACAATGGCCGGCGGGGATACTCAAAGGAGAACATGATGTCTGCGGATCGTCTCGCAACACTCGCCTTGGGGCTGGTATGCGTCCTGGGAGCCGCCGGTGCGCCCGGCGCCCCCGCGGCGGCCGGCGCAGAGTCCGCGCAGGCTTTCACGATTCAGGACTTGGTGCGGCTGGACCGGCTCTCCGAGATCGCCGTGTCCCCCGACGGCAAACGGGTCGCTTACACCCTGCGCACCACCGATATCGAGGCGAACAAGGGACGCACCGCCGTCTGGGTGCTCGACACGGGCCAGCGCAATGCGGCGCCGACGCGGCTCACCGACCTCGCCGCCAATGCGGGCTCGGCCTCCTGGAGCCCGGACGGCCGGAGGATCTATTACCTGTCCAACCGCAGCGGATCCAGCCAGGTATGGCGCACCGATGCGCCACGCAGCGCTCTCAGCCGCGCCGAGGCGGAACGGGGCGATACCACGCAGCAGATCACCAATCTGCCCTTGGACGTCGGCAGCTACCGGCTGTCGCCCAAGGGCGACCGGCTCCTGGTCAGCATGGACGTCTTCATCGATTGCACCGATCTTGCGTGCACGAAGCGGCGCCTGGAGACGGCCGCGCGAACGCCGGCGCACGGCGTGCTCTACGACACGATGTTCGTCCGGCACTGGGACACCTGGAGAGACGGCACACGCTCGCAGCTGTTCGCGCTTGGGCTCGATCCGGGGTCGGGCCTCGCGGCCGGCGCGCCGGTGCTCCTCTGCGCCGGCATCGACGGCGACGTTCCGGGCAAGCCGTTCGGCGGGCGCGAGGACTACACCTTCAGCCCCGACGGACGCCAGGTCGCATTCTCAGTCCGGGCGCTGCGGATGGGCGAGCCCTGGTCCACGAATTTCGACGTTTATCAGGTCCCGGTCGAGGGCGGAAAGCCGGAGAATTTGACGGCGGACAATCCCGCCTGGGACGGTCAGCCCGCCTACTCGCCCGACGGCTCGACGCTCGCGTACGTCGCGATGGACCGCCCGGGCTTCGAGGCCGACCGCTTCCATCTCGTTCTGTTGAATCTGAAGACCGGCGCCAAGCGCCCCCTGACTCAGAACTGGGATCGATCCATCTCGAGCTTTGCCTGGACGCCGGACGGCAAGACTCTCATCGCCACCACCGATCATCTGGGACAGCATCCGTTGTGGGCCATCGACGCGGGCTCGGGACGGGCCGGGGCCATCACGGGAGACGGCGAGGTCGAGGGGTTCGACGTCGCACGGCGCCAGATCTTCTACGCGCACAGCGATCTGGGTCATCCCGGCGACTTGTATTCCGTCGGCTTCACGGGCGGCAGGCCGCTGCAGCTCACCAGCCTCAATCAGGCGGCCCTGGCGCATCGCAAGCTGTCGGCCTACGAGCAGTTCAACTTCGCGGGCTGGAACAACGACAATGTGTTCGGCTACGTCGTCAAGCCGGTGGATTTCAACCGCGACCGCAAGTACCCGGTGGCGTTCGTGGTGCATGGCGGCCCGCAGGGCAGCCTCGCGAACATCTGGCATTGGCGCTGGAACGCCCAGGCGCTCGCCGGCGCCGGCTACGCCGTCGTGATGATCGACTTCCACGGGTCGACGGGCTACGGGCAGGCCTTCACCGACTCCATCAGCGGCGATTGGGGCGGCAAGCCGCTCGAGGATCTCAAGCTCGGACTTGCAGCCGCCGTGAAGCAATACCCGTGGCTGGACGGCGATCGCGTGTGCGCGCTCGGGGGATCCTACGGCGGCTTCATGATGAACTGGATCGCCGGACAATGGCCCGACCGATTCAAGTGCATCGTCACGCACGACGGCATATTCGACAATCGGAGCATGTATTACTCGACCGAGGAGCTGTGGTTCCCCGAGTGGGAGAGCGGCGGCCCGGAGTACGCGAATCCGGCCGGCTACTCGAAGTTCAATCCCGTGGACTACGTGTCGCGCTGGAAGACGCCCACGCTCGTGATTCACGGACAGCTCGACTACCGCGTGCCGCTGTCGCAGGGGCTCGCCGTCTACACGGCCCTGCAGCGGCGCGGCGTGCCCAGCGAGCTGCTGTATTTTCCGGATGAAAACCACTGGGTGCTGAAGCCGGCCAACAGCATCCAATGGTACGAGACAGTGATCGCCTGGATGAATCGCTGGACGCGCTAGGAGCCTGCAGCGCGGCCCCGGGACGCGCTAGGACTCGACGCCGCGCCAGGCCGCCGGATAGGTGGCGCCGAGCTGCAGGATGCGGTGGAGCAAGTCGCGGTAGCGCATGCCGGCGGTGAGCGCCGACTGGGAGAAGTCCTCGGCCACGGAAATGTTCGGGTTGGCGTTGGCCTCCAGGGCGTAGAGGGCGCCGTCGGCGCGCAGGCGAAAGTCCATGCGCGCGTAGCCCGTCAGGTGCAGCGCCCGAAAGATCCGCTTGGACAGCTGCTCCAGGCGGCCTTCGGTGCCCTCGGGAAGATGAGCGGCCGCGGCCGTGGTGATCCCGTATTTTTCCTGGTAGCGCCGGTCCCATTTCACCTTGCGGGTCGCGATGGCCGGCAGCTTCTCGGGCAGCGAGCCGAACGTCATCTCCCACACCGGCAGCACCTTGAGGCGGTCGTTTCCGATGACGCCCACGTACAGTTCGCGGCCTTCGATGTATTCCTCGACCAGCGCATCCGAGTGGGTCTGTTCGTGGATGAAGGCAATGCGCTCCACCAACTGCTTCTCGTCCTCCACCACCGAGGCGTGCGCGATGCCGAGCGAAGCGTCCTCGGTGGACGACTTCACGAACATCGGGAAGTGCGTCTTCTTCGGTATGCGCGGCGTCCTACCGCGCGGGAAAACCATGAACTGCGGCGTCGGAATCCGGTGGTACGACAACAGCTGCTTCGACAGCACCTTGTCGCGCGACAACAGCATGCCGCGCGGATTGCAGCCCGTGTAGGGCTGGCGCATGAGCTCGAGGAAGGCCACCACGTGCTGATCGTAGGTGACGATGCCGTCGAATTCCTCGAGCAGATTGAAGCAGATGTCGGGCTGCCAATCGGTGATGGCGCGCCGTAGGTCCGAGAGGCTGTCCGAGATCCCGAGCGGCAGCACCTCGTGGCCGGCGGCCTTGAGATGCGAAATGACGTCGTATTCAGTCCGCCACTCGTCGATTTCCTTTTCCGCGAGGCCCGCCAGCGAGTCGGGCGGCACCAGGGTCGCGTGCACCAGCACCAGCGCGCGCAGCTTCCTCAAAGCGCGACTCGCGGCAATTGGCGCTCTTCGTACGACTCGGCCAGGCGTGCAACCACCCAGGCCACCTGGCCCTTGAGCTCGCGCCGCGGTCCACGCACGTGCAGATCGAGGCTCTCGCAGCGCTCGATCATCAGGCGCAGCACCTGATGCACGAGGTACTCGCTGAAGGCCCCATGGCGCACGAATTGGCCGCGCAGCGACGCGCGCATGTCCCGCAGCACGCTCGCCGCCTTGGCGGCGGACTTGCGCCGCGGGGCGGCGGTGAACACCTTGAGCAGCAGCTCGTCGGCGCCCGACCGGCGCGGCATGCGGTAACGGGCGAGCTTGCGCTCGTAGTGCTGGCGCAGCGTCCGGCTCTCCTCCCCGATGTCCTCGATTCGCGTGCGGTCGGACACCGGCGGTTTCACATCGCCGATCTCGGCCGCCAACCGGTCGATGTACTCGAGCTTGGCGAACGCCGGCCAGCCCTGGTACTCGCGGCGCCACGAGGAGTTGGGCTTGAGCCAGACGGCGAAGGTCTCCGCGAAATCCTCAGTGGGATGGGCCTGGGCATACCAGGCTCCCAGATGCTGCACGAAGCGCCGGCTGCCCGGCCGCGGCCGGTAGGTGTCCGGATACGGCAGCGACGCCGGACCAAACACCTCGCGCCACTGGCGCCGCCGCCGCAGCCGATATGCGGAATCGACGGCATGCCCGGCCTCGTGGCGCAAAATGCGCATCAGCCAATTGCGGTTGCCGCCCTCGACCTCGCGCATCAGGCGCCGCTCGATGCTCATCAGGCGTCGATGCGCCAGATAGAACGGAATCGCGATACCCGGAATTCCATCGGGCGAGAACCATTCGGGTGCCAGCCAGCAATGCGGCTTGAAGCGGATTCCGCGCGTCGCCAATTCGTGATACAGGCGCTCGATCGCCTCCGCGAGGTCGGTGCCCTCGATGGTGAGCTTCAGGTCGCAGAATCGCAGGCTGAGCAGCTGCTCGTCCGACAGCGTCTCCCACACATAGCGCGGGCGGGACCTGGCAGCGGAGCGGGAGTTCGGCATGGTGGGCCTTAAGATCCCGTTGCCTCGAGACGATGTCAAGGTTGCGCGAGGTCGATGTCGGCCGCGGCGTCCCACGGCGCGGCCATGGCATCCGGCGCATCCGCGCCATGCGCCCCGGGAGCGGTCCCGGCCGGTCCCGGCCCGGCCTTCAAACCCGCAAAGTCGAACAGGGCCGGATCGGCGAGGTGCGATGCCGATACGTTGCAGATGCCGGAGAAAATCGTCTCGATCCGGCCTGGATGCTGGCGCTCCCAGTCGGCGAGCATGCTTTTGACGGCCTGCCGCTGCAGGTTCGGCTGCGAGCCGCACAGGGTACAGGGAATGATGGGAAAGTCGCGTGCCGCCGCGTACCGGGAGATCATCCGTTCCGGGACGTGGGCTAGCGGCCGGATGACGACGTGGCGTCCATCCTCGCTCCGCAACTTGGGCGGCATGGTCTTGAGGCGGCCGCCGAAAAACAGGTTCAAGAACAAGGTCTCGACGATGTCGTCGCGATGATGGCCTAGGGCGATCTTGGTGATCCCGTTCAGCGCGGCGTAGCGGTACAAGGCGCCGCGCCGCAGACGGGAACACAGGCCGCACATCGTCCGTCCTTCGGGAATGACGCGCTTGACCACCGAGTAGGTGTTCTGCTCGATCACATGAAACGGGACGCCGAGACCGGTCAGGTACCCGGGCAGCACCTCGGCCGGAAATCCCGGCTGCTTCTGGTCGAGATTCACGGCAATCAGGTCGAAGCGGATGGGAGCGGAGAGCTTCAGCAGGAGCAGAATATCCAGCAGGGTGTACGAGTCCTTCCCCCCGGACAGGCACACCATCACGCGATCCCCGTCCTCGATCATCCCATAACGCTCGATGGCCTTCCCCACCAAACCGCGCAGCTGGGCCTGCAACTTCTTGAAATTGTTCGAGGGACGCGCCGCGCCCGGGAGCCCCCCCGTCACGGCGCTTCCAAGTACTTGGCTTCCAGGTAGCGGAGGTACGCGGCCGCCGTGAGCGGTTTACCGGTCGCCTGCTTCATGAGCTCCTGTACGGGCAGGCGGGCGCCGACGCCGTGCACGTTGTCGCGCAGCCAATCCATCACGCCACCGAACTGGCCGGCCGCGATCTCGGAATCCAGCGAGGGCCGCTCGGCCCGCAGCGCCTCGTTCAATTGGCCGGCGATGACGGCGCCCAGGGCGTAGGAGGGGAAATAGCCGAAATGCCCCACCGCCCAATGAATGTCCTGCAGGCACCCTTCGACATCGCTCGCGGGCCGGATGGAGAGCCTCTGCTCCAGATTGGCGTTCCAGGCCTCCGGCAAATCGGCGATCGGCAGCGCGCCTTCGAGGATCTTTTTCTCGAGTTCGTAGCGCAGCATGATGTGCACCGGATACGTGAGCTCGTCCGCGTCCATGCGAATCAGGCTGCGCTTCACGCGGACCAGATGGCGGTACAAGTTCTCCTCGCTCCATTCCGGCCCGGTGACCTGCAGGTACTTCTCCAGCAGCGGTCTCAGATACTTCACGAAGGAGCGGCTGCGGCACATGTTCATCTCGAAGAACAGCGACTGGCTCTCCTCGAGCGCGAGGCCCCGGTCGCGGCCGACGGGCTGGTCGCGCCACTTCTGCGGCAGGCCCAGGTCGTACATCGCATGGCCCGTCTCGTGCACGGCGCCGAGCAGCCCGGTAAACGGGTCGCCCGCATCGAAGCGCGTCGTCACGCGAATGTCCCCCGGCACGCCTTCCGTGAAGGGATGTTCGCTTTCGTCGAGCCGGCCGCGATCGAAGGGGAATCCCAGCGCCTTGAGAACATCCACCGCCAGCGACCGCTGGCGCGCCACGCTGAACTTGCCCGAGAGCGGCAGGGGCGCGCGGTCCGCCTGGACTTCGATGGCCTGGTTGATAAGGCTCGGGAGCTTGCGCGACAAGGCCTTGAAGATCGTGTCGATGTCCGCCGTGGAAATGCCCGGCGTGAATCCGTCGACCAGGGCATCGTAGGGTGCGAGGCCGCGCGCCTGACCCAGCAGGGCGGCCCGGTCGCGCACCAGATGCACCACCTCTTCCAGGTGCGGCGCCAGGATCTTGAAGTCGTTGGCCTTGCGCGCCTCGACCCAGAACACCTCGGCGCGAGCGGTGGCCTTGGCCAGGCGCGAGATCAGCGAGGGTGGCGTGGCAATGGCATGGTCGCGTTGGCGGCGCATTTCCCGCAGGTTGGCCATCTGCCAATCCTCCAGTTGCGATGATCCCGCCTCGGCGCGCTCGAGCAGCCGGGCGACCTTCGGCGTCGTGAGCAGCGCGTGATGCTCGGTCTCGAGAGCCGCAAGCTGCTCCCCACGCACGTCGGCACTGCCGCGCGGCATCATCACCGCCGCGTCCCAGCGCAGCAGCGATAGCGCTCCGCGAAAGGCATGTAGCCGGCGAAACTCTTGTTCCAGTTGTTCGTAGGGCGAGGCGGCCATGATCGGAAGACCTTTGGTGGCGCCCCTCGAGGGGCGGCGCCTGTTATGGCCCCTAAGTTTACCAGATGAAGGGGCTGTCCGAGCGTCTAAGAGGCGTAAAACTCTGTTCTATTTCAATGAGTTAGTTATTTTTTAAGGAGAACGATCCCTGCTGGCGGAACGGCAGGTCGTGCAGGAAGGGCAAGTCCAGGCTCGCCGATCCCGTGACGGCGTAATCGATCGACCCCGATCCGCCGTCCGGCCGCTGGGCGAGCTTGAGAAGAGTCAGCGCCAGGTTGGCGGTGACGTTGATGTCGACGTCGGTGCTTCCCTGGGCAGGGACCACGAAGGCATGGTCGTTGTCGCCGCTCGCGACGTGTTCGCCCCCCACGTTCAACTCCGCGTGGAGACGGATGACCGGCAGGTCCCGGTTATTGGGATTGCGGACGTTCAGCTTGACCCGGAAGTTCTGCTGCAGGAGATTGCCCCCCGCCATTTCCACGCCGGCCACGGAGACCTCCGGCTTCTCGAATCGGGGCGCCAGTACCGAACAAGCCGCCAGCGCCGCCGCGGCCGCGCCCCACAGGAACCTCCGAACAGTCATCAACTTTCACTCTCGCGGCGTGGCACCATGGCTCGAATGATACCTTCAATGATCTGGATCGGAGCGCTGACCGCCGTTCTCGCCGCGCCGGCCGGGGCTCAGGTGCCACACCCGACCGCCCCGCCCGCCGGCTGCCTGGAATCGGGCGATGGTTACTTCCGAGCCCAGGTGGCGGGAGACATCGAGACCACCATCGATTGGCCGAACAGCGGCACCCGGTGCCAGGGCGAGCCCAAGAGCGACCCGCCGGGCGTGCGCCTGAGCTTTCAGCGGGATTCCCACTCGAAGCCCGACCTGTTGTTCGTCTTCGGCCTCACCGGCGTGCGCGCCGGCCAGCCGGCGCATGGGGTGGGCGCCAATCTGACTCTCATCGTGCAGGGCACGCCGAAGATATTCGGGACCCTCGGCGATTCGCGCTGCACCGTCGATTCGCTGACCCAGCGCCGGTTGAAGGCGCCCGGCGCCTATCGGGTGGAGGCCCGCGGCTTCTGCACGCAGCCGGCGCACGGTGTGCGCGGACCCGGCCTGGTGCTGGTGAAAACCTTCGAGTTCGCGGGCCTGGTGAATTACGAGACGGACCAGGCCGCGCTAGCGGATGACCACGGAGCGGGGGCGCAGCCGGATTTCGAAGAGGCTCGGCCAGTTCTTGCCCGTGACGAATAGGCGATCGTGCTTGGCGTCGTAGGCTATCCCGTTCAGGACCCCATCGGGGCTGTTGATGACGGTTGCAGGAGGCAGGATCCCGGCTAGATTGACCAGGCCGAGAACCCGGCCGTCCTTGGGATCGATGCGCACGATCCAGTTGGTTTGCCACACGTTGGCGAAGATCTCCCCCTTCACCCACTCGAGTTCGTTCACGTTTTGCAGCGGCTTGCCGTCCAGCGTGACGGTGATTCGGTTGGTCTCCTTGAGCGTATTGGGGTTGATGAAGCGCAGCTGCGGCGTGCCGTCGCTCATGATGAGCTGCTTGCCGTCCTGCGTCAGCGCCCAGCCTTCGCCCTCGTAGTGAAACTCCTTTTGCTGCTTGAAGGTGGCCAGGTCGAAGACGAAGCCGGTCTGCGACTTCCAGGTGAGGCTGATCAGGCGGCCGTTCCAATTGACGATCCCTTCGCCGAAGTATTGCGGTGGGATGTCGATCTGCTTGAGAACCTCGCCGGTCTCGAGCCGTACCTTGCGAATGGTCGAGTGCGCCTCGAGACCTGTGCTCTCGTACAAGAAGCCGTTGAAGTAGAACAGGCCCTCCGTGAACGCCGACGGGTCATGGGGATAGGTGTGGACAACCTCGACATCATAGACAGGCACGGCGGCGCGGCAGAGCCCCGCGGCCACGGCGCCCAGCACCCAGACAATCTTGAGAAATCGCACCGCGAACTCCTACGAACCGTGGCGGTTTAGGCCTACAGACGCCCCGAACCACCGTGGTATAACTGCAACAACAACATTAAGGAACAACGCCAAGGCCGTTAAATTGCGTTCATTTTGTTGATATTTCTTGCGAAACGATAGCGACCCCAGCTGTTGCTTTACGCTAACCATTATGGAGAGATTTGCATGAAGCGAATGATCTTTTGGACTCTGGCCGCCGCGGCAGGGGCCGCCAGCGGCGCCGCCCTGGCGGATGATGACACGGGGGCATTTTACGTGGCTCCCATGTTGCAATATGGGGTATTGGACGACCACCGGGCCGCCAAGGACGACTTTGCCGGCGACCTGGCCGTCGGCTACAACTTCGCACCGCATTTCTCCGGCGAGTTCAATTACAGCGAGGGCAGCTTCCGCATTCACGACCAGCAGAGCCAGAAGCTGTACGCCTACACGCTGGACGGCATGTTCAAGCTGCTGCCCTCCTCCATCATCGATCCCTACGCCCTGCTGGGCGGCGGCGAGTTGGACGATAACGTGGGCCGCGGCAATGGCACCGCGCATACCTGGACCGCCGAGGGCGGCCTGGGCGCGTTGACCGGCATCGGCGCGCAGACGGGCTCGTTCCGCGTGCAGCTGCGCACGGAGGTCAAGTACCGGCGCGAGTTCGTGGAGGCCAGTCTCTACAATCCGAAGAATCCCGGCGATGTGCTGTACGGCGTGGGCGTGCAATTCGAGTTCGGGGCACCGGTGCCCCCGCCCGCGCCGAAGATGGTCGCCGTAGCCCCTCCGCCGCCACCGCCGCCGCCCGCTCCGGAGCCGCCACCCCCACCGCCGCCGCCGCCGCCGCCCCACCGAATCACCCTGGGTGCGGATGCCTTGTTTGCGTTCGGCAGTGCGCAGGTCCGGACCGAAGGTTCGGCTGACCTCGACAAGCTGGCGAACGACCTGCACACCACCAACTACACCCACATCGTCGTCACCGGTTATACGGATCGAATCGGCTCCGACGCCTACAACCTGCGCTTGTCGCAGCAGCGCGCGGAGGCCGTGAAATCCTACCTGGTCGACAAGGGCGTGGACGGGAGCAAGATCGATGCGGAGGGCATGGGCAAGGCCAACCCCGTCACCAAGCCCGGCGAGTGCGGCGAGAAGCGCTCGAAGGCGACCATTGCCTGCCTGCAGCCGGATCGGCGCGTTGACATCGAGGTCTCCGGTTTGGCGCCGTAACGCACCGCCGACTCTTTACGAGCCCCCTCACGGGGGCTTTTTTTTGTACAGTGAGCCCATGCTGGATCAAGGGATGATCGCCGGTTCGCCGCTATGGTTTCCTCTGCGAATGGACGACGCGGGCGCGGCCATGGTCGAACTCACGGAGGCCGCCTACCGGATCGAGAGCTTTCTCGATTTGCGGCTGCTGGCCCGCGGCTACGAAGAGACGTTCTGCCCCCTCGCGACGCTCGTGCCGGCTGCGCAATCGCTCAATGCCAGGCCGAATTATATCTTCCACATCGGCCACGCGGGCTCCACGCTGATTTCGCGGCTCGTCGGCGCTCACGAGCAGTACCTGTCGGTGCGCGAGCCGCATCTCCTGCGCACACTGGCCGATGCCTCCGCCGGGGCACTGCCCCTGGACCTCCTGCTCCCGCTGCTGGGGCGCGCATGGCGCCCCGGTCAGCGCGCCGTGGTCAAGGCCACCAGCATCGCGAGCGAAATGGCGCCGCTCCTTCTGGGCGGCGAGGATCGGCCGGCGGCCATTTTCATGTTCGTGGATGCACTCGCGTACCTGCGCGGCATCCTGGCCGGCCCGAACTCGCGGGTAGAATCCCGGGCGCTGGCGCCGGCCCGCCTGCGCCGCCTGCAGCAGCGGCTTACCCTGGCTGACGATGCATGGCATCCCCGCACCGAAGGCGAGACGATCGCAATGAGCTGGCTGTGCGAAATGACCACACTGCACCGGGCCTGGGAGACCTGCGCCGCCCAGGTGCAATGGATGAATTTCGACGAATTCCTCAAGACGCCGGCGCCGATGCTCGCGCAGATTTTCGCGGCGCTGGGCGCCCGCGTTCCCGCGCGCGACGTCGAAGCGATCGTGACGGGGCCGCTGATGCACCGATATTCCAAGGCACCCGAACACGCCTATGACGCCGCGCTGCGGCGCGACGTGCTGGCGTCCGCCGAGTGGGAGCACCCGGCGGAAATCAAGCGCGGAATGGCCTGGCTCGAGTCGCTCGCCGAGCGGGATGCGCTGGTCCGCGGCGTACTTCGCCGGCGCACCGGCTAGCGCGCCCCTGTAGGTGCGCCCTGCCGGGCGCACCACAAAAAAAACGGCGGGCCAATGGCCCGCCGTGGATTCTCCAAATGGAGTCCGGTTAGAACTTCGCGCTCAACTGCGCGAAGATGAACCGGCCCAGCGCATCGTAGGTCTGCGGGAACGTGTTGCCGTTGCCCGACGTGCCCGGCAGATCCGTAGTTCCGATAATCGGCGGATCCTTGTCCAGGATGTTGTTCACGCCCATACGGAACGTGATCTTGTCCGTGATGTTCATCGAGGCCGTGATGTCGAAGTAGTTGTACGACGAGATGTACGCATCGGTGTTGGATATTCCGCCGTTGGCAATCGTCGAACCCGCCGCCACTTCGCCCGCCAGGTTGGGATTCGCGCTCAACTGCTCGATCTTTACGCCCGAGTAGTAACGCCACGCGAACGACACGTCGAGTCCCTGCCACGGCGTCTCCCAGGTGGCGCGGAAGGTATGGCGCCAGCGGAACACCGGCGTTCCCGCGCCTTCCGTCGTGCTGCTGCAGGCGGCTCCATACAGGCCGGCGCAATTGTAGGAGGTCTTGGCGCTGAGGGCCTGAATCGGGGTGACGTCGTACAGGTCGAGGTACGTCCCCACCATGTTCAGGCGAACCTTGCCCAGCGATCCCACATCCATGGCATAGGAAAGGTCGGCATCGATGCCGCGCTCGTGCAGCTGACCCACATTGGCCAGCGAATCGATGACGTAGCCGGTATTGCCGATCCACAGCGATCCGATGGCATTGCGGTGCACGTCGTTGCAGAACAGGCCCGCGTTGACGCATTCGGTGATGATCGTGTTCGCACCAATGGTCTCGATGACATTCTCGATCTTGATGTCGTAGTAGTCGAACTGCGCCCGGAAATTCGGCACGAACGACGGCGTGAACCCGATGCCCACCGAGGAGGTGAGCGCGGTTTCCGGCGCCAAGCCCGTGTTGCCGCCGGTGAGGCCGTTGTACTGCGCCGCGGAGTTGGAGAGGATGTGGCCGTATTCGGCCGGCGTAACGCCCGAGCGTTCGCACTGCGCGAGCGAAGCCGCAGGCGCGGCTCCTGCGGCTGATGCGCACGGATCGATCGTACCGTCCAGAGCCACCGATTGCGGGTTGTACAGTTCGACGATGTTCGGCGCACGCACCGCGCGGGCGAAGCTGCCGCGCAAGCGGACGTCCTGAATGGGCTGCCAATCGAGCCCCAGCGAGAAGGTGTTGGTGTTGAAGCCGAGCGAGTAGCTCGAGTACCGGTACGAGACGTCGGCGCTCAGCTCCTTCGCCATGAACTTGTCTTCCGCGAACGGCATGCGCGCTTCCAGGAAGGCGTCGCGCGAAACCACGCCGCCGGAAATGGCTGGCTGCGGGCCGCCCTGACCGGCGAGGTCGCCCGTCACGAACTCCGCATCGGGCTGGCTGAAGGACTTCTCGTCGCGGTACTCGGCGCCGAAGTTGATCTTCAGGCCGGAGGTCGCGGAGGGCAGCTGGACGCCGTACTGGCCGAGGTCGCCCGTGACGTTGGCGTTGACGATGGTCTGCGTGATCTTGCCGCGGATGTCGCCCGGGGTGTCGATGTAATTGGTGGCGGCCTTGCTGACGCCACCCGGCGTGAAGATGTTCCAGGGCACGCAGCCGAGCCCTAAGCCGCTCTGCACGCCATTGGCCACCACCTGGCAGGTGGGCACGCCGTTGACGTTGATGACGTCCAGGGCGTAGCCGATCTTGGTGGTCGACACGTCGTTCAGGTAGGTGTCCGACAGGTTCACGATGCCGTACTGGAAGCTGGCATCGTAGTCCCAACCGTCGGAGACCTTGCCCCGCACGCCCGTGACCAGGCGGAAGTCCTCGTGCTCGATGTCGTCCTGCCGGTTGCCGCCTTCGACGTTGCGGCGGCCGATGTACAGGTTGTTGCCCGGGGTGGTGCCGCTGTAGGTGAATCCCGCGGTGGATCCACCGCACCAAGCCGTGAGCTCGGAAGCGCTCAGGAACGGATTCGCGCAATTGACCGGATACGGATTGCCGAAGAAGGCGCCGGAGGGCGCGATCTGCGCAATGGTGCGGTCGTCCATGAACATGGTGTTCGCATAGACGATGGCATGCTCGTTGAACTCGTAGTGCAGGAACGTGCCCGCGGTGTACTGCTCGTCCGGGCGCTGATAGTAATTCAGCGGGCCGTAGTTGAAACGCGCGCCGTCCGTGAAGGGAATCAGCGTGCCGCCGGGGCCGAGCGTGGCGTCGCTGGTGGTCGTGCCGCCGGTCAGCTTGTAGAAGCGGCCCGGATTCGAGGTGGAGGAACCCGAACAGCCAAAATTACCGCTCCTCTGGCCCGCCGTGCTGTAGCCGATGTATCCCGAGCCGAACGTACAGGCGCTTTCCGAGTACTCCGATTGCGTCACCGGCGCAATGTTGCGGTAGGTCGCGTAGAAGGTCGCATTGCCGTTGCCGTCGGCGGAGTTCAGGCCCGCGATGAACGTCAGCTGCTTCTGGGCTCCGCCCGTGTACGAGGACGGCGCCGGGGTGAAGTCGTTGCCGGTGCCGGTGTTGAAATAATTGAAATCCGACTGGACGTTCGATGCATTGCCGTTCGAGTGGTTGTAGATGCCCCCGTCGGCCACCAGCTTCACGCCCTCGAAATGATCGTTGATCTTGAAGTTCACGACGCCCGCCACGGCGTCCGCGCCGTAGATCGAGGCCGCGCCGCCGGTTTCCACTTCGATGCTGTCCACCAGCTCAGTCGGGATCATGTTGATGTCGGAGCCGGCGCCGCCGGTTCGCGGATCGCCATACCCCAGGCGGTCGCCGTTGACCAGCACCAGAGTGCGCTTGGTGTTGAGGCCTCGCAGATTCACCGTCGAGGTGCCGTTCGAACCGTTGGACACGTTCGAACCCTGGTCCGCGAAGACCTGCGGCAACTGATTGAGCACGTCCTCGATGCGGGTCGCGCCCATTTCCTGAATTTCGAGCGCCGGGACGAAGGTCACCGGGCTGATGGAGGTTTCATTCGGAACAGCGATGCGCGAACCCGTCACTACCACTTCGCTGAGCGTCGTGTCGGCCGTCGGCGGAGGCGGGGTTTGGGCGTGGGCGACGCCGAACGTCGCAGCCACCGAGCCGCCGGTCAGTGCGACGCGTACGGCCGTCCGCAGTCGCGGGTTTCCGAAATTTTCTTGAGGCATTGCAAGGCTCCCTAGGCGAACTTGCCGAAAATAATTTGTTTAAGAAGCACTTAGAGCAAGTCTGCGGCGGGGAATGGCGGCGGCCTCGTGAACCAAAGGCCTTTCACGGACCTCGAGTTCATGGCTGCCTCGACTCGCGTACATCCCCGGACGTTCCCGTCTCTAAGTATTTTTACGTACCGATGGGGGGAGAATAACACAGTGTCGGAGCGACGCAACATCACCCCGGAGCAAGCGGGGCCGGTGCAAACGCAGGCGCCGTGCGTCGACGGCAAGTGAGACGCTGGTATATCAGCGGCAGATTCCCTGGAACGTGCGGCATCGCCGCGCCTCGCCGCGCGGGCGTTGCCGGCGCGGCGAAAAGTCCCGTTGTTGTTCGCTCGCAACGTGGGCCGTGATCCCGCGTGACTGGACGGCGCGGAAGTCGAACCCCATCATGCCCGCTGTTTGGGTCAGCGGAATCCACCATGAGCACCCCTTCCGTGCCTCAGTTCGAACGGGAAATTGGCCAGCGCATGAACCAGGGCGACCTCGCGGGCGCTGCGGCCGCGGCCGCCGGCTGCCGTGCCGCCTGGCCCTCCCACCCGGCGGGCTGGCTGCTGGGCAGCATCGCGGCGCTCCTCGCGGACGACAAGCCAGTGGCGCTCCAACTGGTGGAGGAGCGTCTGCGCATCGATCCGCACGACGCCCAATGCCTGATCCAGAAGGCCGAATGCCTGCTGGCGCTGGGGGACCGCGCGAAGGCGCTCGCCGCCGCCGACGAGGCGGCCGCCAGCGCGCCCGACGTGCCCTTCGTGCTCGATTCCATCGGCGAGTTCTGCGGCGAGACCGGCGACTACCGCCGTGCGCTCGCGGTTTACGATCGGGCGGTGGCCGCGACGCCGCGCGAGCCCAACATCCGGATCAAGCGTGCCGTCGTGCATCGCTTTCTGGGCAACTTGGATCACTCGGCGAGCGACTACCGTGCGGTACTGGCGGAAGTGCCCACGTCGGCCAAGGCGCTGAAAGGGCTTGCCGAATTGCACCGCCAGACCCGCGAGCGGAACTCGGTGGCGGCCATGCAGGGGGCGCTGGCGGCGGCGCCCGAGGGCTCCGTCGACGCCGCGATCCTGCACTTCGGCCTCGCGAAATCCTACGAAGACATGGGCGATCACGCCGCGAATTGGTGCCACCTGGCCGCCGGCAACGCCATCGAACGCGCGCGGTTGCAGTACGATCCCCAAACCGACCGCGCCGTCATGGACACCATGATCGCGGCATTTCCCGAGGTCGAGGCGCCCCGCCCGGACACCGGCGAGCGCCCGATATTCATCGTGGGCATGCCGCGCACCGGAACCACCCTGGTCGACCGGATCCTTGGACGCCACTCACAGGTGCACTCCGCCGGCGAATTGACGGCCTTTCCCGAGACCATCCGTGTTCTTGTACATCGCAGCCCGGGCCCTGACTCCCCCGATTGGCGCGGCCAAGCGGCCCTGCTGGGCGGGCTCGAGGGCGCCGCGGTTGCCGGCCTCTACATCGAGCGAGTCCGCACGCGGCGCGGCGACCGGCCGCGCTTCACCGACAAGCAACTGACGAATTTCCTGTCCTGCCCGTTGATACTCCGGGCTTTTCCCAACGCCTCCATCGTGCACCTCACGCGGCATCCCCTCGCCGCCTGCTACGCCGTCTACCGCACCCGCTTCAACGGCACCTATCCATTCGCATACAACCTGGATGAAATCGCGGAGTTCTACATCGGGTACCGGAGGCTGATGGCGCATTGGCGCCGCGTGCTGCCCGGGCGGATTCTGGATCTCGCCTATGAGGACGTGGTCACGGCGCAGGAGGCCGCGACGCGGCGGCTGCTCGAGTACGTCGGGTTGCCGTTCGAGGAGGCCTGCCTCGAATTCCACCTGAACGACTCGCCGGTCATCACGACGAGTTCGGTGCAGGTGCGCCAGCCGCTCTATGACTCGTCGCTCGAGGCCTGGAAGCACTACGCGGCGCAACTCGAGCCGGTGCGCGCGCGGCTGGAGGCGGCCGGAATCTCCTGCGATTGACCCTCCCGCGCCGCGGGACGCGGCGCGCCCGCCGATCAGCGCAGGCGCGTGACCTTGCAGCCGCGCCCCGACGGAACCCGCATCCAGAACGAGCCCAACAGGGCACGCGACACCACCACGGTGTCGCCCGGCTTGGCCAGGAGGTCTCCCTCGGCCTGCAGTTGCCGCCACGCCTGGCCATTATCGAGCGTGAAGATCATGCGGCCGTCGGGCGCCGCCGCCAGGCTGACGATGCGCGCCTCGATGGCCGCCACGTCCGAGGCACGGGTGCCGGCCGCGACTTCCTTCGCCGCGACGGCGCGCTCCGGCAAGCCGAATTGCTGCTCCGAGTTGAGAGGCGCTGCCGCAGTCGCGGGTGCGCGTGCGGCCGGGCGAGCTGGTGGAGCGGCCGCGGCGGGCGGTGCGGCGACGGGCGCGGGCGGCGCGGCGGCGGGCGGCGCGGCGGCGGGCGGCGCGGCGGCGGGCGGCGCCGGCCCGGCCAACGCCGCCGCTTCTCGATCGAAGCAGGCCAGCCGCGGCTGGGAATCGGCAATATCGCGGCACGCCAACAGCCCGGTGAGGGGTGCAGCTCCTGCGGTCGCCACGCACGCGAGCACGCCGGCGGCCGTCCATCTCGTTCTCATACCATGCTTCTCCACGCTCGTTGCACTCAGACGCCGAGGCCGAGCACGCTGCCTTCCGCCTCGTTGTACTGCGCGAACACCACCGTCGCCTCGCGCACCAGGTCGCGCTCCAGGGGCGTGAGCTGGGGATTCCACACGTCGAAGATCAAAATGCCGCGCGGCACGTCGGAGTCGTTCCACGCCTCGTGCTCGATCGAATCATCGAACACCCAGGCCGCGCCCTCGCGCCATTCGCGGGTCTCGCCGCCCACCCGGAATCGACAACTCGGCGGCACGATCAGCGGTAGATGCACCGTCAGGCGCGTATTCGTCACGCCGGTGTGCGGCGGGATCCGGGTGTGCGAGTCCAGCACTGAGAAAAATGCGGTGGGGCCCCGGCCGGGTATGTCGACCCGCGGGATCGATTCCAGAGCGGCCACGGTGCGCGGACACCGGGCCATGTGATCCTCCTCGCGGCGTCCCTCGTTCCACAGGAAGTAAGCGCCCCAGCGCCGGGAATTGTTCAGTTCGCGCCACTGGTCGAGCGGCAGGCCCTGGGGATAGGAGACATAGGGCCGGATGCCGGCCTGGTCGGAATTCAAGACGCCGATCAATTCCTCGCGGATGGCGCCGGTGGCGGCCTCCAGCGCCTCGAGCCACGGGAAGTACTCCCGCGCGTAATACTCGAAGTTCACCAGAAACGGAAAGAGCATGGCCGTCGGCTCAGGCGTGTAGATGCGGTTGCGGCCCAGCATCCGGTCGAGGCAACGATCGACGCGCTTGCGCGCCTCGCCGCCCGCGCCGGTACCCCCAACGGCCCGCAGGCGCGCGTCCAGCCAGGCGGCCACCTCGACCGCATTGTCCGCCACGCGTTTCCTCGCATGCGCCACATGGGCCTCGATGGGCGCCGGCAGCCGGGTGCCCGGCCCCAAGGCCTGCAGCGCCCGCCCGTAGACCACCGCAGCGGCGCGGGGCTTCTGCATGAGATCGAGCAACGCGCCCTTCTGCAGCAGCGCCACCAGATGCCGGGGTTCGACGGTGAGCGCCTGCTCGAGAACGGTCAGCTCCTCCTCGCGCCGGCCCATCGCGCGCAGCACCGCCGCCTGGCTCAGGCGGAACGGCAGGTGCTTCGGCGCCAGCGAAACCACCCGCTGGAGAATCGCCAGCGCCGCTGCCGGATCGCCCGCCAGACTCAATCGCCGCGCCCGTTCGTGCAGCACCAGTGGATGATCGGGCAGGATGGCGACGGCCTCGCCCAGCAGCCGCAGGGCCTCGGCGTCGCGCCGCTCGGCCACCAGGCGTTCGACGCCGGCCATGAGCGCGGCGACTTTTTGCTCGTCGGACGCCCGGCCGGGATCCGTAGTTGTCGCATTCATATCGCGAGTATACCGCGGGGCTGCACGGGTCCGCCGCGGCTACAATCGCGGGGGGATGCCTGTCCGCCTGAGGAGGAATCGATGTCGCCGGAACTCGTCAACATGTTTGCCGTGCCGTTCTTTTTCAGCCGTCATCCCGAGAACGGTCGGCTCAACGCCGGACTGAAACCCTACCTTTTCGCCATGGAGCGCAGCGGCGGGGCGGCGAATCCGCGGCCGCAGACCCAGCGCAACACCGCGCTGTTCGAGAGCCATTTCAACCTGTTCCGGGAACCCGACGCCGCCGTGCAGGAATTGAAGACCTTCTGCTGGGACCAGCTGCTGACCGCGATCGGCCGATTGAACGGCTACGATCTGCCCACGCTGCATCGTCTGCAGATCTACAACGACTGCTGGTTCCACATCACGCGGCGCGGCGGATTCTTCGGCCTCCACAATCACCCCAATGCCTCGTGGAGCGGCGTGTATTGCGTCGATCCGGGCCAGCACGATCCCGGCAAGAGGGACAGCGGGCTCCTATCCTTCGTCAATCCGACGATCACGAGCGCCATGCACATGGATGCCGGCATTTCCAACATGAAGCTTCCCTACGGCCACCAGGTCGCGAGCCTGGCGCTCGAGGCCGGGCAGCTGGTGCTGTTCCCGTCCTGGGTCCTGCACGACGTCAAACCCTACGAAGGACCCGGGGAACGCATCACCATCGCCTTCAACTGCTGGTTCACGCTGCCGGATCCTCCGGGCACGGTCTGAGCGATCGCTCAAGGATCGTAATAGAAGCGGTTCACCCAGGGCTCGAGGGCCGGCAGCACGGCAAACAGGTGATTGCGGTAACGCCGCCACTGCCCCAGTCCCTCGGTACTCAGGCCGCGCACCAGCTGGGCCGTGCTGGGCGTGAGCGACGCCCGGTCGTGGGTGCGGGCCGCGAAATCCTTCATGCCCGGCGCCCAATCCACGCCCAGGAAGGCGCAGATGCGCTTCATTTCGCGCGCGAACTCCATCACCACGTCCTCGTGGCGCACCAGGCAGGTGGCCAGGGGCAGCAGGGTGGTCATCTGCACCAGGAACTGCATGACGGCATCGTAGTAGCGGGCCGCGCCCTCCAGGGTCAGCAGCTCATAGATGGGCGCGCTCATCTGGAATCGATGCCGGAAGCAGGACAGCACGATGTCGCGCGGATCGCGGCAGGCGAACAGGATTTTCGCATCCGGAAACAGCTTGGCAATCAGCGGCAGCTTCAACGTGTTGAGGGGATGCTTGTCGACGAAGATCTTGCCGGTCACCTCGATGCCGGCTGCGCGGACCTGCCGCCAGTACGAGTTGCGCAGCGGTTCGAGCTCGGCGTGGCGCGCCTGCGCCAGGCCGGCGAGATCCTCGGGGCGGCTCAGGAACGCATACACGCCATCGATCAGCGATTCCTTCTCCTCCAAGCTGACGATGTTCGGATGACCCTCCAGAATCACCTCGAGCAGCGTCGTGCCCGACCGGGGGAACCCGAGCAAGAACACGTGGCCGGCCGCCCCGCCGTGATCGGAGGGCGCATGCGACGCGATCCGCCAAGCGGCGGCCGGCGCCGATTGGAAATAGCGGATCATGCCGCGAACGTGTTCCAGCGCCTTGGAGCCTGCGAATCGATCGCCATAGATGCGCTGCAGCTCTTGATTGCACTGCCGGTACGCGGCCATGGCATCGGGCGGCCGGTCCATCGCATCCAGAATGTCGCCGAGCAACCCGTTCGCATAGGCCCGCTCCAGGGGCGTGAGCCGTTCGTCGCCGAGAAGAGCGCGAATCCTGGTTTCCGCGGGGAGCGGCTGGCCATCGCCGAGTTCCGCGGAGGCGAGACTCATGACGGCGTCCGGGAATCCCGGCATGAGCTCGAGCGCCTTGCCGGCCCACCGGCGCGCCTGATGATACATGCCCCGGTTGGCGGCGATTTGCGCCAGTCCCGCCAAGGCCAGACCCTGATTGGGATCGATTCCGAGCGCCCGCTGATAGCTCGCTTCCGCGTCGCGAACCGCGCCCATGGCGCGCAGCGAGTTGCCTCGGCTCACGTGGGCAAAGGGCAGGTCGGGATTGAGTGCGATCAGCGCGTCGAATTGCTCCAGCGCGTCGGCCGGCCGCTCTAGGCGCAGCAGACACAGTCCCAGGGCATTGATGGAACCTAAGTCGTCCGGCGCCATGACCACCGCCCGGCGCAGCAGCGCTTCGGCGTCGGCGAGGCGACCCGCCTGTTCCAAGCGCAGCGCGGCCACATTGAGCAGCAGGGGATGCTCGAGCCCCCGGGCCAGCGCCGCCTCCGCCAGGCGGGCGGCCGCGGCATGCTCGCCGCTCTGCGCCGCGGAAAGCACGGCATTGAGCGTGTCCCGATCATCTTCGGTCCAGGGAAACATCGTGCGGGCGGGTCAACTCTTATATCTGGCTTCCCGGAAGTATAAACTGCTAAGCCATCAAGATGCCGCGCCGCGGCTGGAGAAGCGTTATGTACAGGATGGCTTTGCGATTGAGCGTGCTCTGTTTCAGTGGTTCGATGCTCGTGCTCGGCGCCGCGGCGTTCGCCGACCCGCCGGCAGCGCCCCAGACCGCCGCGACCACCGAGAGCGCCGTCGCCCAGACCACGACGTCGACCGGGCCGTCCGCCGACCTGCTGCGCAAGGCTCATGCGGCCGGATTCAAGACCGAGGTCCACAACGGCAGCACGCTGTTCTGCGAGGAGACGGCGGAAATCGGCTCCCATTTCAAGACCAAGAAGTGCCTGACCGAGGAACAGGTCGGGCTGACGCTCGAGCGGCGCCAGGCCACCAAGGATCAGTTGACCAACCACACCTGCACGGGCTGCAGCGGAAAATAGCGGTCGCCTTGCCGCGTTGAGCCCGACCGGGCTCCTCCATGGGCCCGCGGGGCTTGCCTAGCGCTTTAGGCGCCCCACATGCGCTGCAGGTTCGCGACCACGAATTCGAGCCGGGTCCGGTTGCGCCAGTCCATGTTGAGTCCTTCGAGCGCCTTCACCTCGCCGAGCGTGTACAAGAGTTCGCGCTGCATCGGATCCGGGATCTGGCTTTCGATGAACGTGATCATGACCAGGCGCTGGCCCGCGGTCACAGGCGCTACTTGGTGCAGGGTGGTCGAAGGATAGAAGACCGCCTCGCCGGGCCTGCCCTTGATGCGCACCTCCTGCGTGCCCAGGTACACCACCAGTTCGCCGCCCTGGTAGTTGGCCGGGTCGTTGATGAACATGGTGCACGATACATCCGACCGCAGCGGCATTTGATCGATGGGCAAAAAGGCCGAATCGATGTGCGGCCCGTAGGTCATGCCCACCTCGTAGCGCCCGAACTGCGGAATCGCGATCCGGCGCGGAAACGCGAAGTTTCGCGCGGGCTCGCTGCGCTGGAAGGCGGCCAGCGCGATTTGCCCCGCCCGCTGGCCCATCGGGTCGGCGGGATCGTTGATGAGGTTGTTCTTCGTCGTGTTGTGCGGATTCGAGCGCCTGCCCTCGATGAACTTGGTCTGCACGGCGAGGTCGGCCAGCGTCTTCACTTCGCCGGGCGTGAAAAAATCTTCGATCTGAAGGAACATCGCCCATCCTAGCGTTGAAAGCCCAAGCGCCTGATTATACCCCCGTCCCGTCCAGGTAGGCGCGCAAGGGCCCGAGCTGGCGCTCATAGTGCCGCGATCGCCCGGAGGAGCCGCGGTGAATCGGCTCCCGGACCTGCCAGACGCTCGCCGTTCGGATGGCGCGGTCCGCCGTCTGGGGCGCGAGACATCGATCATCCCACTCGAGCCCGAGGGCTTCGAGCGCGCGCGCGGCGACGCGCCGGGGATCGCGGACGAGCGCATCGTAGTCGACCTCGACGAGATCGTCCGCGTACAGCGTTTTCCAATGCGCCATGATGCGCAGGTACTGCCGGTAGTAGTGCCCGATGTGCATCAGGTCCAGCGCATAGCTGAAGCGCTGGTCGAGATGCAGGAAATAGATCGACAGGCAGTTGTCGAGCGCATCGCGGGTGGTGTGCACGATTTTCGCCGAGGGAAACAACCTCTTGATGAGGCCGATGAGCAGAAAATTCTCGCAGCGCTTGTCCGTGACCCATTCGGCGCCGGGAAACAGGCCGGCCAGCGCCGTGAGATAGCGCTGCGCCAGCCGGGCCAGGCTCTCGGGCGTCTCCCGCGACATCGCGTCGGGAAACGGCTGCAGCCAGGTCTCGACCAGGTGCGGCAGGAGGTCGAGCTCGCCACCCGGCGTCACGCGCGGGTGCCCGGCGAGAATCTGTTCGGTGAGGGTCGACCCCGAACGGAACATGCCGCAGATGAAGACCGGCGACGGTGCCCCCGCCGCCGGGGGCGCCGCGGGCTTGGGAGCGGCCGTCGAAAACACGCTCATGAGCTGATTCGTGAGCCGCTCCTGGGCCGGAGCGTCGTAGCGAGCGGCCCCGGCCGGCGCGCTGTCGCGGCTGCAGCGGTTCGCAATCCGGTACGCCTCGAAGGCGTCCTCGTGCCGACCGCTACGGTCCAGCGCCTGCCCGAGCGCGAAGCCCAGGCTCGCCCGGCCGCTGATCGGTGTGTCCGGCTCGGCCATCGCGCTCCGCAGCCGGCCGATCAGCTCGTGCGCGGGATCGCCGATGGGCGTGGCGTTCGCGCAGCGCGCCAGCGCCTCGACATTGCGGGGATCGAGCGCGAGGATGGAGCGATAGAGTTCGAGTGCGGCCTCGCGCCGGCCCCGATCCTCGTGCAGATTGGCGAGATTGAACAGCGCCGGCACATAACCGGGCTTCAGCACGAGCGCCGCCTCGAGTTCGCGTTCCGCCGCCTCGACGCGCTTCAGGTCGTCGGCAAAGATGACGCCGCGGTTGAGGTGAATTTCCTCCGGTTCCGCGGCGCCCCGATCGATGGCCTGCTGGTAGGAGGCCAGCGCATCGCTGAACTCGCGATTCCTGCGCTGGAGCCTCGCCAGGTTGTACCAGGCATTGGCCAGTTCCGGCCGACGCGCGAGCACACGGCGATACGCATCGATCGCCTCGACCAGGCGGCCCTGTCGGCCGAGCTCCCGAGCCTCCCTCAGATGCGCGGCCGCCTCATCCATGCGATGCGGGTGCGTCTAGAGCAGGCTGCCGCCCGCGCCCACCATCTGTTCGCGCACCAGCGGAATCGGCGGCCCTCCGAACGATAGGAACGCATCGTGGAATTCATGCCACTTCGATTGATCGTCCGCGGCGGTGCCCGGATACTTCTTCTCGAGCCAGTCGGCACGGAGCTTGCGGATCATCAACTTGCCCAGCGTGTAGTTGAGGTAGGCGGGGTCGTAGGTGCCGCGGGCGGCCTGCTGGCGTGCATTGCCCGGGTCCTGAAACGCCATCTCGCGGAACATCTTCTCCGACTGCGCCACCGTCATGCCTTCGGTATGAAGGCCGATGGCCGAGAGCAGGCGCACGTCGCGCAGCAGCGCATCCACGATCTGCCCGATGTGCTTTTCCGGATCGTCCTTGCCCAGGCCCATCTCGTACATCATCTCCTCGCAGTAGTGGGCCCAGCCCTCGGCGAACCCGTATCCCACCCACAGGGCCTCGAGCTTGGAGGGATTGGCGTTCGAATGCAGGAACTGCAGGAAATGGCCCGGCCACACCTCGTGCACCGAAGTGAACAGCAGCGTCGCCTCGCTCGGAATGTAGGCCAGCTGCTCCGCCTTCGACCACTTCGGGTCGGGCGGCGCGATGTTGTAGGTCGACGCGACGCCCTTGTCGTAAGGGCCCGGGACCTGGATATAGGCCGCGTTGGACCGGCTATAGGCCGGGGCCTCCGCCACCAGCGCGTCCTCGTTGCTGGGGATGCTCACGACATTGTGGTCCTGAACGTATTTCTTCAGTTCCACCAGCTGCGCCCGCGCGGCGACCAGCGCACCGTCCTTCGGCTTGTCCGACATCATCTTGGCAACGCAGGCGGCGACCGTGCCCTTCGGCAGATACGCGGCGCACCCGGCCTTCAGCGCCTGGGTGTTCCGCTCGAGGTCCTGGCGGCCGGCGGCCTCGATCTGGTCCACGGGAAGGTCCACGCCTTCCGTGTCCTTGACCATTTGCGCGAACAGGTCCTTGCCCAGCGCAAACTTGTCGTTCGCCGTGGCGCGCAAGCCGATCAGGTAATTCTTCAAGTTGCCCATGGCGTTGGCCGCGTTCGTATTCGCATCCTTGAGCTGCTTCTGCAGATCGGGATCGTTCACCGACGCAAAGACCGGCGCGACGTCCTTGGAGTAGAAATCGGCCATGCCGCCGAAGTCGGCAATTCCGAGCTCGACATAGGTCTTGGGCAGCGGCCCTTTGAGGTTGGCCTGAATGTCGACCACCATCTTCGGGATGGCCTGCGCGTATTTGATGTAGGCCTTCATGCGAACGTCGAGCGCGGCGTAATTGCGGCTCAAATACATGTCCGGATCGATGATGCCCTGATACCAATAGGGGTTGCTGGTCGGAACCTGCGCCTTCTCGAGCCAGAACAGGTCGCGATCGACGACGGCGAGCAGGTACTCGCGGTCGAATCGCTCCCGGGGCTCGAGATCGTCCGCCTTCACGGCGGCGAGCCGCGCCCGCTCGTCATGGAGCCGCGCGATCTCGCTGCGTATTCCGTGCGACGTCACCTCCGGAAGCTTGCCGTCGAATTCATGCCGCCCCGATTGGGCGGCGAATGCGGGCTGGGCCTGCATGTAGTCCTCGATGAAGCCGTTCGCCAGAGCCTGCCAGTCGCGGCTGGCCTGGGAAGGCGGCTTCGGCGCCTGCGCCACCGGCGCCGGCTGGCCGCCGCAGGCCGCGAGTGTGATCAACAAAACCCCTGCCGCCGTCTTCTTTGCATGGTTTGACCAGGACATGAACTCCCCCTGTTTCGTTATTCGCGATCGGTCGTTTTTCGGCCATCGATCGTCGTGTTTATCGAGATGGCACACTGATACCATGCTTCATTGTAGCTCATCGAATCGGGCCATCCGCTTGGGATTTTGAACACATTACAGGACGCATACGCCATGAACGAAGCCGTCGAACTGCCCGTCAAAACCGCCCGCGACGAGCTGCGAATAACCACCCTGCAGGCGCACATCCTCGAACAGCAGGCCCATCATCCGCATGCGTCCGGCACCTTCTCCTGGATCCTGTCCGCCCTGTCGATATCCGCCAAGATCATCGCCGACAAGGTGCGGCGCGCGCGGCTGGAAAACGTCCTCGGGAGCGCCGGCGCCGAGAACGTGCAGGGCGAGGTCCAGCAGAAGCTCGACGTGCTCGCGAACGACGTACTGCTGGCGACCTTGGGCGGCCGCGAGGGGGTCGCCATCGTCGCATCGGAGGAAAACGAGGAGCCCGTGATCCTGCGGGAGGCGGCGGCCGGTACGCCCCGCTACTGCGTGCTGTTCGATCCGCTGGACGGCTCGTCGAATCTCGACATCTGCGGCGGCGTCGGCACGATTTTCAGCATTTTGGAGCACAGCCAGGCGGCCCGAGCGCAGGAGTCGCTCCTGCAGCCGGGTACACGACAGGTGGCCGCCGGCTACGTGCTGTACGGATCCTCCACCGTGTTCGTGCTCACCATCGGGAAGGGCGTCGACCTCTTCGTCCTCGACCCGAGCATCGGCGCCTTCATGCGGGTGGAACGCAACCTCAGGGTCCCCTCCGGCAACAAGACCTATTCCGTGAACGAGGGCAACCGCAAGAGCTTCCCCGAGGGCTATCAACGCTATCTCGATTGGGCCCAGAGCAACGGCTACTCCAGCCGCTACACCGGCGCCATGGTGGGCGACGTGCACCGTATCTTGTTGAAAGGCGGGGTATTTTTGTATCCTCCTACGCAGAAAGCGCCCGACGGCAAGCTGCGGCTCATGTACGAGGCGAATCCCATGGCCATGATCATCGAACAGGCCGGCGGCAAGGCTTGCACGGCACCCGATCGACCGGTGGTGGACGTGAGACCCACTGCGATTCACCAGCGCACGCCGGTGATCCTGGGCGCCGCCGATCAGGTGGACTTGGTGCTGCGCCACCTGGAAAAATCCTGACGCTCCGCGGGGGCCGCAGCGGAATCAGCCCGCCGGCGGCACGAAATCCAACCGGGCCGCCTGAAATGCCGGCAGGGCCTCGCAGCGCCGGTTGAGCGAGTGCAGGTGCGCATAGGCGCGAGGCGCGTCCGCCTCGGCCTCCAGGGCCTGGCACAGAAACGTGAACACGCAATTCGCGGTCACATCCGCCTGGGTCAGGTGGTCGTGGATCAGCCAGGCCTCTTCGCGCTCGGCGGATCTATGTTCCAGTTCCGTAAGCCCCGCGTGCATCTGAAGCCTGCAGCGATCCACCCAGGGTGGATGCCGCTTCTCCTGCGGGCGAAAGGCTCTTTCGTACAACTGCAGGACGCCCTTTTCAGCGGCGCCGACCGCAATCGACATGATGCGCAGCGCATCGCGCCGCGGCCTGCCCGCACGGGGCAGAAGGGCACGCTGCGGTCCCGCGAGTTCATCGAGGTAATCGAGTATCGCCGCCGACTCGATCAGCGCTTCGCCGTCGTCCAGCACCAGCGTGGGCACGCGGCCGAGCGGGTTGTAACGGCGAATCTGGTCGAAGTCCTTCCCCACCGACCAGTTCCGGTGCTCGAACGGAAGATCCAGCAAGTGCATGGAGACCGCGACGCGCCGAACGAACGGTGAATCGAACATGCCGATCAAGATCATTCAATGCCCTCCTTTCACGAAGAGACCCGAGGCCGCGAGGACCTCCGCCATCTGAACTTCAATCCGCTCGGCCTCTGCGCGCTGGATGCGCTGCAGATGCAGGGCCGGGCCGGTGAGCGCCTCCAGGCCGCGCTTCAGCACGCTCCCCGCCGCCCGGATACCGGCTTTGTGCTGATCGAAGCGTTGCATCGGGCTATATCGGCTCATGCCGACATAGAGGCCATAGGGCTCGGAACGGCTGTCGCGATAATCCAGCAGCACCAGATAGATGTTCGACCGGCCCTTGGCGCCGGCGCGAAACCTCGAGGCAATGTCGTAGAGCGTCGGCAGCCATTCGACGTAGCGCATCGGCAGCCAGTCCGGAATGGAATCCGCAGACCGGGACCACAGGCGCGCGAGGCAGCGCTCGATATCGGCGCCCAGCGCGCCCCGCATCCACAGCTCATGCACGCAATGAGCGCCGGACAGGCCGTCCGCACGGCCCAGCGCCCGCTCGAAGCGCGAGGCGATCTCGGCCGGCTCCAGATCCCGCAGGGGACGGGCACCGGGCTCCGTGGTGGCGTTCAGGGACTTCAGGATAGCGCTACTCAGGCAGCTCGCTCCATGGCGCATTTTACCGCAAGCGCCGGCGCCGATCGCCCATTCGTCCCATCGAACGCGACTCATCGCGACAGATGGTCGTCATGGGCACGCTCGCTTCGAACCGGTTCCGCCGCCCGCTCCGCGGTATCCTGCCGCAGCCGAAGCCAGTCCTCCCGGGCCTGGCGCCGAATCTCCTCCAATGTCTGCGGTCTCGCCGGCTGCGGCTGTGGGCCGGCGTGCGCGCGGGCCGCGTATTCCATCCGCAGCCGCTCGGCCACGACGCTCCGGTAGCCCCGCCTCTCCATTTCGTAGGGGATACGCGGAATCCACGGATTGGGTTCACGATCGATGCCCTGCGCCGCCAGCGTGCGATGATCGACCCGGGCGTCGATATGAGCGTCGCGCAGCGCCTCGTTGGTGACGGCAGCCCATCGCTCGCGAATGAAGAGAAGCTCGTTGATCGACGGAGGCAATCCCAACTCGCGCCGCCGCGAGTCGTGCACCTCCAGAGTGGTTTTTGCGGACAGCCCGACGGCCGCGACCTCCCGCGTGGTTGCGAGCAGATGGGCATGAAAATTCCGGGGATCGCTGCCCGGAAAATCGCGCGGGGCATGCACGGTCAGATCCAGCGCAAAGCCGTACCGGTGGACGAGTTCCTGCGAGAAGTCGCGTGCCAGCCGAAGCCGCCGCTCGGGACCGAGTTCCGCCGGCAGCGCGACGAGGTACTCGCGCGCCACCCGGGCGTTCTTGCGGGTCTCCGCGGCCTCTGCCGCATTCCACAGGACCGACCGGTCCTTCGCCCAGTCCAAGTCGGTTCGGTGCGGGTCGCCGGGCAGGAAAATCTCCTTGTGAAGCACGTCGCGGCGATCGCTGTGATCGTAGATCCTCCCCGCCCGCTCGTCGCGAATCCGCTCGCCGGCGCGGTATGCCGCCGCGCTGACCGCGCTGCTCCCGCCCGAGCGCCCGAATGTCTTGAGGTTCAGGAAATAGTGGGCCATGCGTCCTCCGGCTCTAGCGCATGGCGCCGAAATAAGCGGGCTCGTAGGCGTAGCCCGCTGCAACCGCCTCGAAGGCCTCCTCGACGGACACCAACTGAATCAAGCTGGCGCTTGCGTCATTCGTGGGAGAAAAGGCCCCGTCGGGTTCGCAGAACAGGACGTTGTCGTCCAGTAGGCCGGCGCACCGCTCGCAGTGGTTTACCCAGCAGGCGGGCGCGCCCGCCGTCCCGCCCGGCCTGAATAATCCGGTAACCTGTCCGATCCGGCTGTGCACCGCGGCCGGAATGAACTCGACCTCGAAGATGAATGCGCTGCCGGAGGCGATGCGCCAGGCGTCGATCGCCTGCGCGTCGTCGCGAGCCTCATGATCCAGTTCCAGCACCATGTGGCCGGGCGGCAGCGCCAGTCCGACCAGCGGGGTCGGCGAAACGCAGTGCGGGCAGGTCCCGATGGTTCTGGCCAGGAGAAAGCGGGGCGACCGGATGTTGACGTCGTCACGCATGCCGGGAATCCGAATTCAAGAATACCATCCGCCACGCCGGCGAGGAGGCGCACTTGAAATAGCCGCAAAGATCCGGAAGCTGCTCGATCTGCGAGGCCATTACGGCCAGCTCGGTCACGTGCTGCTCGCTGACGTTCCTCGACCTGCGGGAGCCGCGCACCGGGAACAGACCCTCGCGGTCGCTGCCGCGCGCAACCTGCCGCCTGACGATCTCGCGTTCGCCGATCAGCCTCGAGGCGAACTGCGAGGTACCGCCGCCTTCACTGCCCGAACAGCGCAAAATCAGCGTATTGGCGCAATTTTCGATGATTGTTTGCGCCTCGGCGGCGCCGTAAGTGCCGGAAACCTGCGCGAGCGACTGGAACCCCAGGACGCATCGGCCGCCGAATTTTCGCAGGCGCGCGAGCGCGTCCTTCAGCCCCTCGATCATTCCCAAGGCATCCAGTTCGTCCACGACGAACCAAAGACGCTGGTCATGATTCTCGCTGCCGTTCATGGCCTCGAAGATCGCAAGGCGCATCCAGGTCGCAATCATGGAGCGCAGCGCCGCCACTTGAGCGGCCTTGTACGTGATGAAGAGCGCCCCCGGCGCCCCCGCCCCGCGCACCCAGCCGCGCACCGAAAACGGCGCCGAGCGCTGCTGCTGGATGTACTCGAGAGCGGCTATTGCCGAGACGGCAACCGACCGGATGGAGCCGAACATCCGGGCGTTCTCCGGGTCGAGAAAGGGCTGCGCCGGCGTGTCGGCCACGACGGAGCGCAGTTCCTCGGGCGAGGCGATGGCCAGCAGGCGCCATAGCTCGCCCACGCTCCGCCGCGCATTGCACCGGCAGCGTCGCAGGATCGAAGCGAGGAATGTGCGGGCATAGGCCCGCCATTCGTTGGATGCGGCATCGGCGCTCGACGGAACGAGGCCCGCGGCCACCTGATCGGCGTCGTAGGGGTCCTCGATCTCGGAAAAAGGATCCCACTTCACCGAATCCGTGTCGAAGGGATTGAGAATCACGTCGGCGCGGCCACGTCGGAAGAAGCGGCCGCGGTAGCCTCCGTCGGGATCGGCGATGATCGCCCGGTCGCCGCGCGCCAGGGCGGCGCCCAGCAATTCCCGGATTGCGGTCGACTTGCCGGTTCCGGTCGTTCCGATGATCTTGAAGTGCTTGGTCTCGTCGATGAACGGCAGTTCCTGCCCTGCCAGAAGCAAAGCTCCGTACCGTGAGGGCGCAGGACGTCGGCTTGGCCGCTCTCTCCCCCCCAGCACGGCCCCCCGTTTGTAGACCTCGGATGGGCGCCCCCGCAGGAGGCGCCGCCCCACGACCGCCGCCATGGCGAATAGTGCGACGACGTACAACGTTCGCGCCGATTGCATTCCCAACCAGAACGCATGGCCATTCACGGTCAGTAGCCCTTGACCACGAAGAAGTCGGACTGCTCGCCGTACACGGGCGCCTTGCGATCGACGCGCACGCAGAGCCGCGCCTCCTCGCCGCAGTGGTGCCAGTCCACCCTGCCTCCCAGCTGTTGCAGCCGCGAGAGATTCAGCGCCAGGGCGTCGCGCTCGATTCGCAGCGTGTCTATCTCCGATTTCGACGGCAGGACCCAGCGAGCCACGCCGCCGGCCATGGCCATGCACAGAACCGCCGTTCCGAAGTTCCACAGGAGCCCGCGCAGATTCGCGGCGTGCTTCATTCGCCGCAGCGCTTCGGCCGCGCGCTCGGTCTCCGCAGTCAACGACTTGAATTCATCGACCAGCGTCCGGCGAATTTCGTCGCGCACCACGGCGTCCAGATCCTCGGTGTGGGCGCGGAGCCTCGCCAGATGCGTCTCCGCCGATCTTTGGTGCGCCTGCGCGGATTCCATCAGCAGGCCGAATCGCATCGTATCGTCGCCGAGGGCCTGATCGCGCTCAGTCACGAGAGTGCTCCCCCAGGCCGCGCGCGGCCTCACCACGGACCGCGGCATCGTCCGCTGCGGACCTTCCCTCGCGGTGCGCGTTCCATTGACGAACGGCGTCAAGCCTCACCCGGCGCCATTGCGGATCCGACGCGTGCTTGAGATACCCTGCGAGATCGGGGAGCTGCTCGATCTGCGAGGGGAGCACGGCCGGTTCCACGCTGTAGTGCTCGGTTCGGGAGATGGAGCCCAGGAGCTCCGTGGGTCGCCGGCTCTTCGACACCGTGGTGCGCATGACCTCACGCTCGCCGATGAGCTGGGAGGCGAAGCGCGCCGTGCCGCCGCCCTCGCTGGCGGAGCAACGGAGGATGAGCGTGTTGCCGCAATTCTCGATAATCGTGTGGGCTTCGCTCCGGCCGTAGGTGCCTGAAACCTGCGCGATCGACTGGAATCCCAGGACGCAACGGCCGCCGAACTTTCGCAGGCGCGCCAGGGCATCCTTGAGCCCGTCGATCTGCCCGAGCGCATCGAGCTCGTCCACCACGAACCACAGGCGCGTTCTCCCCGGCTCCGCCCCGCCGGCTGCGACTTCGGGCTGGTCCCGGTTCATGGCCTCGAATATCGCGAGCCGCATCCACGCGGAGATCGTCGAGCGCAGCGCCGCGATCTGACCCGCCTTGTAAGGAATGAACAGGACGCCGGCGGTCTCGTCGTTCACCCAGTCGCGTATCGAAAATCCGCGGCCCCGCTGCTGTCCGACGTAATCGAGTGCGGCGACCGCCGAACTCGTGACCGAACGGATGGATTCGAACATGCGGCTGTTGTGCTCTTCCAGGAACGGTTGGGCCGGCGTGCCTTTCACCAGCGTCCGCAGCTCCGCAGCGTCGGCGACCACCAGCAGGCGGTACAGCTCGCCGAGATCGCTGATTCCGCCCTCGTGAGCCTGACGTGTCACGGCGCTGAAGAAGGTGCGTGCGTAGCCGCGCCAGCTGCGCTCGGCGGCGTCCTGGTCCGGAATCAGGGAGCGTGCCAGCTGGTCGACGTCGTACGCATTCTTGATCTCGGCGAACAAGTCCCATTTCACGGATCGTTCGTCGAAGGGGTTGAGGACGACATCGCCGCGCCCGCTGTCGTAGAGCCGCTTGAGGTAGCCGCCATCCGGATCCGCAATGACCGCCCGGTCTCCGCGGGCCAGCGCCGACCCGAGAACCTCTTGAATTGCCGTGCTCTTGCCCGTACCCGTGGTGCCGATGAACTTGAAGTGCTTGGTTTCATCGCCAATCGGTATCGGAATGCCGGCCAGCGTCAGCGGGCGCTGTCGCGCTTGGGAGTATTGAATCTGCCGTGCCGGGCTCGAGGGGGACGGATTCGGTGCGCCGTCCGCCACGACGGCGCCGCGCTGATGCACTCGGGACTCGCTGCGGCGGCCGGCGGCCGCGCGTCCGGCGGAGTATCCGACCGCTGCGCTGACGGCGACTCCCAGAGCCGCCTGAAGCGCGCCGTGTGCGGCCCATCCCGCGCCGGCGAGCGCCGCGCTCGAGGCCGCGGCGCCCACTCCCGCGGCAGCTGTCAGAGGCACGGCCAGAATGGGCGATACCAATATCTTGCGGACCTCGGCGCCGCCGCGGATGAGCCCCGCCACCAGGGGCCCCTGCACACAGGCATAGGCGAGCGCGAGGCCGGACCAGCCATGGGCGAACAGGGAATTCATGAGGTACCGGCCCCCGCGGCCTCGGCGAGCGCGTGCTTGCGCGCCGGGTCGTACCAAATCTCCTTGATGAACCGCTCGTGACGGTCCACGCCGAACTGAATGACCACGTCTATCAGGAGGTGCAGGAGACTTTTGATGTCTGCGCGCGCCAGTTCGCGTCCGCCCCGGTTCTGCTTGACCAGGAGCACCAGTTGCTCGAATGCCAGTTCGGCGCTGGCCGCATGTACGCTGGTGATCGAGCCCGGATGCCCGGAATTCACATTGCGCAAGTAATCGAAAGCCTCCTCCGCGCGCAGTTCGGCCAGCAGTATCCGGTCCGGCTTCATGCGAAGACATGACTCGAGCAGCTGTTTGGGCGTCACCCGGGCCGTGCCTTGATCATCCTTGGAGTAATAGAGGCGCACATGGTTGGGGTGGCGGTCGAGCACCAATTCCTGGGCGTCCTCGATGGTGATCAGCCGCTCGTCCGCGGGAATTTCCCGGATCAAAGCCTTGGTCCAAGTGGTCTTTCCCGAACCCGTGGGGCCCGACACCAGGATATTCTTACGGGACTTCACGGCCAGGCGCATGAAGCCCGGGTAGTCGCCCCCCGCGAGCAGACGCAGCAGCTCCCGCTCCGTGTCGTCGAACAGATGGTCGGCGCGGCGCGTTCTTCGAAAGATTCCGCGCGCCGTCAAATCGTCGATGCTCCAAACCTCGCCGGCCGGACGGCGGATTGCGATGGCGACACATCCCGCTGTGGTGGCCGGCGGCAAGACGACCTGGACGCGCTCGCCGGTCGGCAACGAAGCGGACAGCAATGGCGAGGAGGAGTCGATGCGCTGCTGGGTGGAGTTGGCAACGAGCTTGGCGAGCCGACTGCACCATTCGAAGTCCGCCCACGGCAGCGTCTCGCGACGCCAACCGTCGGGTGTCTCGAGATAGGCTTCCAGCGGCCGGTTGATGCACAACTCCATAGTCCCCGGACGGGACAACAGCGGCCGGAGCGCGCGCAGGGTCAACGCCAGCGCGGTGGACTCGCAGGGGTCAGCGGACGGATTCGCGCGAGCGGAGTTCATAGACCGGCCTGAAATCCAGATCCCGGGCGACCAGGACTTGGATCCGGTCGCCGTTCTTCTTCACCACCGTCGGTGGAATGCTGATCGTGTTCTTGAGAATCTCGGTGAGAACGTCCTGCGAGGCCGATGGGTTCACGATGACCGCCCCGCTTTCGCCACGCGGGGATTGCGCGGCGGCTTGGACGGCCCCGTCGATCACGGACACCAGGATCGCCGCGCCGAAACGCTGCCAAAAGTGCCGGTCGACCTCCCCGGGCAATCCGGAACGTCCCAGCGCGTCGGCTCCGGGTGAATCGAGCGGCACGATGACTCCCGCCGGGGTGCGCGCCTCGGTCCACAGAACGAATAGGCGCGATGCGCCCTGTTGAACCTCTCCCCGCGTTTCTCCGGTCAGCTTGGTGCCCCGCTCCATCAAGACCACCTTGCCGTCCACTCCAAAGGTGTCGGTGGCGGTTATGCAGGTCGTCATTCCGGGCAGGGACGAATCGATGGCACTCTCCAGCGTGCAATCGATGAAGGCGCCCTTGGGCATCAGCAGCCTCTGCGCGGGAAGCATCCGCGCGCGCACGGATGCCGTAGCGCTGGGACGAAGGAGGCTTCCGAGATCGCGGTCGCCGTGCGCGCCGCCGCCCGGCGCCACAGCGTCCGGAAGGGAAGACAGGGGCGCCGCCGGGACCGGCGGCATGGAATCACGCACCGAAAACACGCTGCCGGACAGTTCCCGCTCCTGCGCCAATTGTTCCGGTGTCTTGGGCGGCGGAGCGCCCGCCATTTCAGCGCCGGCCGGCGTCAGGGGAATCTCCGCCAAGGTCCGAGCCGCCGGCGGGGGGCCGCCGGCAGGGGAAACCGGCTCGAAGATGTCGGAGGGAGGAGGCGCGCCAATGCGTCCCAAGCTCGGCAGCGGCAAGTCCCCTTGGGCGCGCTGGGCAGCCGCTGCCTGCGCATGTTCCTTGGCGCGTCCCGTCCGAATCATGGCGCTGGCGTAATACCAGACGAGCGACCCCAATCCCAAGGCGCTCATGAGCGCTATGGCCAGCGCGTTGCCGACCCGGGATTGGGCCGAGGTTCGCAGGCCGAAAATCTTGTCGCGCTCGCCTTGCACTTGGCGATCACCCCCACCGGTGTCGCTCATGGCGGACTACCCTGCAATCGGCGCTCGACGCCCGGATTCACGGTTCCCGAATCGAGCCGCAATCCGCCGCCGCCGAAGCCCTTGTTGGCCACACAACCCACCAGATTCCCGCGCCGGACGATGAATCGGCGCGCGACCCGGTGGATGATGACGTCCCCGTTCTCCATGCTGTAGTTGAGCAGGGATTCCGAGTCGTCGTCGCCGCGCACGAAAATCGCCGGCATGTCGGAGTTCGCGGCAAAGCGAATTCGGGTCTGGACGCCGTCGTCCGACGCCAATACCGGCCGCAGCGTCGGGTCGCCGCAATACCAGTAATCGAAGTTCTGGCGCCGTTGGGAGGACGCATTGAGCAACTCCGAGTCGATTTGCCGTGCGGCCGCCTCCTCGAGCGCCTTCGACGGAGTCGCCGGGTAGGTGAAGCGCAGGGCATAGATGACATTCGGATCGCCGGCGACCGGATGCTGGGACACCACGGCGTAGTCGAATTGATAATGCCGCCGGTTGGTGAGCACGGTCAGGTTGGTCGACACGCCGGCGGCCTTGGGCTTCAGGAAGAGATGGTTGTCCTGGCCGAAATACGACAGCCCCTCCATGTCCCCGGCCCCGAGGCCGACGAAGGTCTCCCCCGGCTCGAACTCCAGATCGATCTGATATCCGACGAATCCACGAAGCCGATATACCTGATCGGCATCGTAGGCCGCCGAGCGAATGCGCACGTCCAACGACCCGCGCACCGGCACGCTCTCGGCACGCGCCGGCGACCCGACCGGTTGTTGCAGCAGTAAGGACAGGTAAATGGACCTCATGACCGGGCATCGGAAACTACGGTGCATGGCCGGACCCCGTGCCGCCCGCAGCGTCAATGATCGCCTCCGGCTCCGATTTGAAATCGACCACCTTGAATCCGAGGGGATTCCAGCGGCGCGTCTTCGGATCCTTGGGCGGGTCGGCG
The DNA here is from genome assembly GCA_963707765.1 of uncultured Gammaproteobacteria bacterium. Lineage (GTDB taxonomy): Bacteria > Pseudomonadota > Gammaproteobacteria > Steroidobacterales > Steroidobacteraceae > Bog-1198. The sequence goes on from CAVPQZ010000005.1 coordinate 223,978, forward strand.
TAGGCGTATTGGACGGTCGCCACCCAGTGAGTGAACTTCTCCTGCGCTCCGCCGCCCAGGCGTATGGCCTTCAGATACCGAACCTGCGCCAAATCCGCGAGCCCGCTCGCCCGTGTGAAGAAGCTCACCGACTCGACCTGAACTCTCACCGAGCTGCCGTCCTTGTAGAGGTTGAGCGGCGATGCCGGGTTGGTGGCAGCCCATTGGGCGTACCAGAGTTGATTGCGCTGGGCGGAGTGGAAGGCGCCGCACTCCTCGTAGTCGCTCTCCGCGGTCGCGAAATTGAACCGCTCGCAAACGGTCAGATAGTGGGCGAGAAAGTAACGCGTGACGGCCTGATCAAGGGGTGCCCCGCCGGCGTAGACCGGGACGACGTCGACGATCCCGGTGGTGTTGTCAACACGCACCACGAAGGGCTCGACCTGCTTCAGCGGCATCAGGGCGACCAGGGCTATGGCGTTCCCGACGGCGCTCGCCCACCCCGCTCCGGCCGCCCACCAGGCGACCGTTGCGCTGCGCCGGTATCGTGCCGAGCGGTCCGAATCCCAGGACGCGGCCTCGCGAAAATACTCGGTCGGTACGGCACAGGTCGTCACGGCGCGCTCCGAAGCGGGGGAATCTCGTCGCCCGATTTGGGGTCTCGCCCCGCAGGGGCGCCGACATTGATGGGCTGCAGGCGTCCGTCGCAGCGCACGGCCTGCGTCGCACATCCCGGCAACAGGAGCAAAAGACAACAAATGACGCGCATGAATAACCCTCCTTGGTGAAACGCGCTTAAGTTCAGGGCCGGTCCCGCCATCCCCTGGCGAGCGCTGCGTATGCGATGCCCGGCACCAAGGCGGCTCTACCGATCCCGAGCCTGGCCGAACGGCTCACCAGACCGAAGGTACTGAGCGCCAATCCGCCGGAGAGGCCCGAGGCGATCGGCATCACCTGACGCAGGATGAGAAACACGAGCACGGAGATCAGCACCATGTTCAGTGCATCCACCGTCACGATGGCCGCGCCGCGCGCCGCCGTCTGGGCGGCGTAAGTTTCGACCACCTGCAGAAGAAGCGCTGCAATCATCACCGTCAATATCGTGATGAGGCCGTAATTGGCGAGTTGGGCGATCCACGCCGAGAAGAATCGCCTCGTCGACCCGAAGAGCAGCGAGGCAATGAACAGCGGGCCCAGTGCGAGCAGCACGGCCAGCGCAATGCTCGACAGGGAAATCAGGAACATCGCGTAAACGCACAGGAGGCCTATGAGGCTCCAAACAACCGCGCCCGCGAGGTAATAGCCGAAGTCACCCGTCATTACGCCGCCCTTGTTCCACAGATTTCCAGCCACGGCGCCGCCCCGCTCCCAGATCTCATCGATGGTGGCCACCGGGTCCGTGCTGCCGATCACGCCGGACGCGAGCTCCGCGGGCGCCTTGTAGAACGTATCCACGATCAACGAGTTGTACATCCACAGGTGCAGGCCGGCGCCGAGCACGAGCGCCAGCGTGGCGATGCGCTTCAAGCCCGACACCAAAGGCTCCTCGATCGTGCCGACGAGCTGGAGGTAACCCCACGCCATCACGTAGAGGGTCGCCAACGTGACCACCGCGGGCTCGAGGACCTCCGCCAGGCGCGCCGTGTTGTCCCCGATGTAGGCCGTGAGCTGGCCGTTGAGCCAGCTCCAGAACGTGGCGAAGAATCCCATGAGTTCCGCTTCCGCGCCGATTCACGGCGCCGGCTGAAAGCGCGTCGCGAAACTGCCGTGTCCGGCGACGACCAATTCACGCTCCCGCTGACGGTCCGCCGCATCCCGGGCCTCGGTGGCCTGATGCAGGATCTGCAGCTTGGTCTGCTCGTTCTGGATCATGCCGAGCTCGGCGACGATCCGCGCCTGCAGATCGAGAATGCCTTTCTGGTCGACCGCGGCGGAAATCGCGTCGATGAGCCTTTGAATGGACGCAAACCGGCCGCTCGCGTTGGCGAGAGCTTCCTGCGCCAAGGCCTGGCGAAGCGCGCCGGTCTCGCGGCGGGCGAGGATCTGCTGTTGGCTCGCTGCCGACAAGATCGCCAGTTGCGGCTGAGTCAGAACCGCATTCGCCATCATCGCCCCGTGAACGTCCGAGGACAGACCGGGAAAGCTCCCGCTCGCGCGCCCGGTCGCATTCGTCAACTGCAGCCACGTGGAGGGCAGATAGTTGCGGACCGATCCGGCGAGCAGCAACTCCATCCCGCGATCGCCGGTCATGGTTTGCAGGGCCTGTCTGGCCTGGGCCAACTGATCCTCCGCCGTCCGAACTTCTTGCTCCATCGTCTGGACCTCCTGTATGAGTTGCACCACGGCCGGAACGTCGATGACCGCTAATTGGGCACGAGCCGGACTCGTCGCGAACGACAATGCGGAAATCATCATGAGAAGCAGGAACATGCGACTGGTCACGAATGTCTCCTTCAGTGCGTGGACATGAATGTCGGCAGCCATTGGTCGGGATCCGGGCCGCAGCCGGACATGATGTCGTTCATCCGGGAAATCTCGGTGGCCCTACCCGATATCACCGCCAGTTCGGCATCGAATCCCTTGAGATCGAGTTGGCACACGACGCTGTGGCGGGCCTGCTTGACCAAGAACATCCGCGAGCCGGGCTCGAGCCGATGTTTCAACAAACCGAACTCCTGTCCGGTGAGGCCGAGACCCTCAATGTACTCCCGGCGATTCGCCTCAGCGCTCGGAAAGAAGATTTTAGTGGGTGTCTGCTCCACCAGCGTGCGGCTGATGGGGCTCTCGAGAACGTCGCTGGCGCTTTGCGTGGCCAGACACATCACGGCATTCAGCTTGCGCCAGGTCTTGGGCGCGTCTTTCGCGAATTTCTCGAAGGCCGGATCGGCGAGCAGCCGCCAAAACTCGTCCATCCAACAGACCAGCCGGCGCCCGTCGAGCATCTGGCGCACGAGATGGAACAGATACGACGTGATGGGCGTTCGCGTCTGTGGATTGTCGAGGAACTCCGTGACGTCGAATCCGATGACCGAATGATCCGACATGTGCGAAGCCAGCGTATCCACGGGGCTGTCGAACACCCAAGCGTACTCGCCGCGGCAGGCGCCGCACCAAGGAGCGAGCCGCGCGTGTACGCCTTCGGGATCGGTGGGGTCCAGGAACTCCACCAACCGCGACAGCCGCCGGGCGGACATCTCGAGCGCCAACGTCCCGCGCAGCGCCTGATCGAGGTCCGCGAGTTCGCGAACGGACGCGCGGTGAGCCGGTCCTGTGGACTGCGCCGTGCAGAGCATCCGCAGCCACGCTCTCAGGAACTCGACATTCGGCGGCGTCTCCGGGAGCTGCAGCGGATTGAATCCCGTGCTCCTGCCGTTGCCGAGAGCAAAGTAGTCGCCGCCCAACGCGCGCACCAGGATTTCGAGCCCGCGATCCTTGTCGAAGATGACCTGCGTGGCGTTCTGCCGGACCAGCGAGCTGATCAGGAATCCGATGAATACGGTCTTGCCCGATCCCGTGGGTCCGCAAATCAGGGTGTGGCCCGTATCCTTCCGGCTTCCCCCATCCGGATCGCCAGGATCGCTGGCGTGCAGCGAAAAATAATAAGGCGACCTTGAACTCGTGATCAGGACCGCCAGGGCGTCGCCCCAATGATTGCCGCGGGCACGGCCCAGAGGATAATTATGAAATGGCGCCATGGCCGCAAAATTGCGCGACGTGATCGGGGATTTGCGGGGACGAAGCGGGAAATTGCCCGGCAGCTGAGCCCAGTACGCGGCCTCCAGGGCCAGGTCCTCGCGCGCGACCAGCATTCCGGTGTCCGCGAGCAGCGCCCGCGCAAGCGCCACGCCGTCATTGAGGTTCTTGAGCCGATTTGCGGCGCTGGCGCCGCCGGCCTCGCCGATTGCGGCCACGACCTGCAGGGTGAAATGATGGTCCCCCATGACGAAGTCGTTGCTGGTCAACGCATCGAGCGCATCCTTGAGTTCCGCAGCCTGCGATACGGCGAAGTCCCCGGCATTCGCCATCCGGTTGAATTGACGCTGCAGCAGGGACTGACTCGCGGGCTTGCCGAGAAAGGTGAAGGATTGCGTAAGCACGAACGAAATGGGGGCCGACAGCAGCTCGTTGTACATGCCGACGGCCGTCGGCGTCGGATACTCCTTGATGCCCAACATGGCGCCGACACGGGTTTCCGTTGCGGACCGGTATTCGATGGTTTCGCCGCCGAACATCACCCGCGTGCAGGCCAGCACGGCATTGAGCGGCGATCGCGCCAGCGGCATACGCTGCCACTCGCCGTTGATCAACAGGCCCAGGAATTCCAGCAGGGACGAACACCAGGCCTTGGAGTTCCAGTAGCAGCCGAGAGCCTCTGGTTCATAGCGCACAAGCGACGCGGTCAATGTCTGCGACAATTTGTCGCAGGCATCGAGACCCTCGGCGAGCTCCTGTCGCAAAGCCCTCGTGCTCGGCTCTTGCGAGGGCACGAGCGACGAGCCCGGCCGCCATACCGGCCGACGGCCGGTATAGAACGCTCAGGTAGATCTCGTTCTGCCTCAATGTCTCGCCGCATATTCGCTGGAGATAGCGGCCCTGCAGCCGGCCGGCGAAGCCGCAACCGGATGTCGGTGCCCCGCCGATTCGAACCCGGCCACGTATGACGTGAGTCCAGAGGGACACGCCGGGCGCGGCGATATTTCGCCACAGGACGTTCAACCGCTCGTGCCAGTTGTTGAGTTCCTCGTCGTCGCGGGTCTCGAAATCCGCGCCGCCCAGGCGAAACGCCTGCAGGTAGTCGCCGAAGGTCGTTCGAATGACCCGGGACGCGACGTGAGCGCCATAGGGAATGCGGTCCGCCGCCATCGCCTCGCGGCGCAACGCAATGGAGGAGGATCTCGCTCGCATCATGGGAGTTTCCGGCAGGGCAGTTCAGCGAGGATCGTTTCTTCCCCGCGGCGGCCGCGATCGTCGGGCAGATTCAGCGAGAGAGGGCTGTAGGCGCTCGCCTGCCAGAATCCATAATTCGCAAACAGCGCCGGAAGCCGGGTGCGGGCCCACAGCAGCGCGAGATCGAAGAACCGCTCGTCGCGGGCGCACAGCAGCAGGCAAACGCCGTGGATCGGTCCGCAGACGAGCATCGTGAGAAGATTCTTCGTCAGCAGAAACGCCTCCAGCGTGAACACGAGATTAAAGAGCAGCGCCGAGTAGGTGACCCCCCATCGCATGGGGGGCCGGGTGGCCCCCACGAACAGGGGATCCGTCGTCAGCCTGGGAACCGCCTCGGCCATAGCGCCTCCTAAACACCGAACATGCCGCGAATCCACGTCACGATCTGCGGGGCGCCGAACGCAATCGCGATGCCCAAAATCGCGCCAAGACACAACCCCCATGAAACTCGGTTTGCCATCGCCATGGCGCCCAGGACCATGACGAGAATGATGGCGATGGGCGTCAGCCAGGCCAAAATGTTGGTCTGAAGGGCCGTGGCGCCCGTCATGAACGGCGACGCCTGGGCCGCCGCCACTCCGGGAATCAGGATCGTCATGGCACCGCACGATGACGTCAGTGCGAGACAGGCTGAGGCAAGGCGCCGAGCGGGATGGTGATGCATGACGAAAATCCTTTTCCGTGAATCAACGATTGCGGCCCGCCGAATTCAGGCTTCGGCTTGCAGTGCTCCCAGGTCCCGCTCCTCCCGGCGCGCCGCCCTCTGCTCCCGCTTGGCCTTTCCCGGGGCGCCGAAGCGAAAATTCTGGACCACAAAGGACAGGTCGTATTGCCTCTCGCCGCCCTTGTCCATCCAATTATTCGCGCGGATTTGCGCTTGGACGATGAGTTGGTCGCCCTTCCTCGCGTTTCGTGCGATCGCCTCCCCCAGACTCTCGAACGCGACGAAGTAGATGCTGGTGACGGACTCCCGAGCGTTGCCGTTGTCGTCCTTCCCCGCATAATCGTTGCCCACGAGGCAGAATCGCGTATAGGCGGTGTCGCCCTTCACGGCCAACTCCGGGTCCTTGGCGAGGTTGCCCACGGCCATCACGGTGAAACTGTTCATGACTGCTCCTTGACGTTGTGATTCGCGGCGTCGACGAAGGGTCTCGGCTCGCGTGACAAGGAGTTTGAGATTGAGCGGCGGGAACTTAAACGAAATTAATTGACGGCTATTCCCAGAAACAATTCTTGCCCTGCGGGCCTCACTCGCTGGACAGCCCCAAAAGCGCCGGCGAATGCGCGGCGCCGCCCGGCGCGCTGCTCTTGGCCTTCTCGATGGCCTTCAACAAGGCCGAATGCACCGATTGATCCTCCCCGGCGGACACGTACCGGTCTGCGAGCTGCATGACGCGCTCGAGCGCCACGAGGCGCTGCTGCAAGAAGAGAACCGCGGCTCCCATGCCGCTGCGATCGTGTCCGCTGTCGACAGCGGCCTTGGCGCCGGTGACCGCCCGGTCGAACGCCGCCTCGGTGAGCCTAAGGTCGCGCGGCGGTCCTCCCGCGGCGGCGGGCACATCGGCGATCGCGGGCGTCAGCTTCAGCGTCGCGTGCATGATATCCGTGGTGGTGATCATTCCGAGCAGGCGGTCCTGCCCATCCACGACCGGCAGCGCATGAACTCCGTGCGAGGCCATCAATCCAGCGGCCTCCATCACCGACTGGTGCGGCTGGACCGTGATCGCCGGCTTGCTCATCATCTTATCCAAGCTCATGTGCCGATCGATGTATTCATCGGGCGGCACGCCGTGCTTGGGCAGATACGCATGGAGTTTCATCACGTCGGCGGAGCTCAGCATGCCGACCACTTTCTGTCCGCTCAGCACCGGCAAATGATGGATGGGATAACCGGAGAACAGGCGCAGCACGGAACCGGCCGACTCCTCGAGATCGATCGACAGGACGGCTTCGGTCATCACGCGACCGACACGTTCATTAGTATCCATAGTCGAGGAGAGAATGCCGCTGTTCGGGTAACGGCGAATATCCGTAAGAGTACCTAATGCCGTGACAGGCGCCCGCGGTCGCGGACCGCCCCGCCCTCCCGCTCGGCGGCGTCAACGGTCCTGGATGCTTCGAATTGCGGGACGCGCAACGGTTTCTCCTTATTACAATCAATGACGGTATCGACAAAATCTGCGGTAATTGCCCCATGAGAGCCGTTCATGGTCCTGCCGAAGGCCACCCATGACTCGATACCCGCCGGCTCCCTGCCGGCTGCCGGGGAGACGGCGACCCGTGTGCGGGAATCGGCGCCACCCTGGGCGCTGGCTCTTCTGGTCGATAGCGGCCTGGCGGCCTATCTGGTGCTCGATGGATCGAAGGTCGTGTACGCCTCGCCCTCACTTCTCGCACTTGCCGGCCGGGTGTCATCGAGCGCGGCGGCGCCTGCCGAACTGGGCGACATCATCAGCGTCCCCGACTGCCAGCGGATCCTCGCGCGGCTGGCGCGCGTCGGGGACAGGCATCGCGACATCTGCGCCCTGTGCGGCGCCAATGGCGCCGAGGCCGACGTGGCGATCGACGCGGCAACGGTGCAGACAGCCGGCGGTCCGCGCACGGTGATTTTGGTGAGCGACGTCAGCGTCTGGATCAAGGGTCAGGCCCGGCTGCAACGGCTGGCGTTCATCGACACCCTGACGGGACTCGCCAACCGGGCGCTCCTGTACGACCGCATCGAGCAAGCCATTGCATCGGTTCGCCGGACGGGCGGCGGCTTCGCCATCCTGCTCATCGATCTCGACCGGTTCAAGCCGATCAACGACATTCACGGCCATGCGACCGGCGATCTCGTCCTGCGCGAGGCCGCCCGACGGCTCCAGGCTGCCGCCCGGACGGTCGACACCGTGGCCCGTCTCGGTGGAGACGAGTTCGTCGTGCTGTTGACCGGCGTCGGCGTGCGCAAGGAAGCGCGCCACGTCGCCGAGCGGATCATACGGACCGTCACCGCGCCGCTCGCCGTTCACGGACTGCGCCTCGGCGTGAGCGTCGGTATCGCGCTCTTTCCCGACGACGGCTCCGATGCGGACCAGCTGCTGGCGCGCGCCGATGGCGCAATGTACGACGCCAAAAATCGCGGTGGAAACTGCCACGCCTTTGCGGACACTTCGGGCGCGAGCGAGCGCATCAGCCCTCGTATCGCCTGGTCGGCGAAGCTCCGGATCGGGATCGAGGAGATCGACCGGCAGCACGAAGACCTGGTCAACCGGATGGGAGCTCTTTGGGAGGCGCTGAGCGCACACCAGGATCGCGCAACGCTGCTGCTCGGGTTGTCGGAGATGACCCGCGAGTTGGAGGCGCACTTCGCGACCGAGGCCGCCCACATGGCCGCGCACCCTTACGACGGCACGGCGGCGCACCTGGCGGACCATGTGCGCGCGCTCCAGACCGCCCGCAGTCTGGCGGCGCATGTCGATGAGCGCAGTCTCGCCCTCGGCATTCGGTTTCTCTACGACTGGCTGCTGAGCCACATCCAGTCCTACGATGCGGAGCTGAGCCGCGCAACCTCCGACTGAGGCGGCCGGCACGACCGCGCCGGCGTATGATGGGCCGGGACGGCGAGAGCCCCGCATGGATTGAATGCGTGCCGGAAACAACGCAAAGCGCGCCCACCACCGCGGCCGGTCCTGCGGCCGCCGCGCCGCGGCCGCTGCTGGTGTACGACGGCGACTGCGGATTCTGCGGCTACTGGGCGAGCTATTGGAGAAAGCTCACCGGCGACCGGGTCGACTACCGGCCCTTTCAGGATGTGGCATCGCAGTGGCCATCGATCCCGATCGGCGAATTTCAGCGCGCCGTGCAGTACATCGCACCGGACGGCCGCCGTGCCAGCGGCGCCGAGGCCAGCTTCCTGACGTTGAGCCACGCGCGCGGCCGCGGAATCTGGATCGCGCTCTACCGGAATCTGCCGGGTTTCGCGGCCCTGAGTGAATTCGTCTACGCCTTCCTCGCCGCGCACCGGCCGGTATTCCACCGAGTGAGCCTCGCATTGTGGGGCAGGAACTACGGTCCGCCGCGGCACGATCTCGTTTCGTCGCTGTTCCTGCGTCTATTTGGCCTGATCTACCTGTCGGCCTTCGTCTCCTTCGGCGTGCAGGCGCTGGGGCTGATCGGCAGCCACGGCATTCTGCCGGTCGCCGACCTGGTCGCCGCTCTCGACCAGCAGATCGGGCCGAAGCGATTCTTGCTGATGCCGATGGTGTTCTGGTGGAACCCCGGCGATCTCGCCATCCAGGCGGTTTGCTGGGCCGGGGCCGGTCTTTCGCTGCTGCTGGTGTTCAATATCCTGCCGCGCATCTGCCTGGTACTGATGTACCTGCTGTATCTTTCGCTCCTGTACGGCGGACAGGCGTTCATGACCTTCCAATGGGACACATTCCTGTTGGAGACGGGGATTCTGGCGCTGATTCTTCGCATCGACACGGCGGCCGGGATCTGGCTGCTGCGCTGGCTGCTGTTCCGCTTCTTGTTCATGTCGGGCGTGGTCAAGCTGTTGAGCGGCGATCCGAATTGGTGGAATTTGTCGGCGCTCTCCTATCATTTCGTCACGCAGCCGCTGCCCACGCCTCTGGCCTGGTATGCCGCGCAGTTGCCGCCGCCCCTGCTGATGTTCGCGACCGGCAGCACCTTCGTCGTCGAGCTCGCGCTGCCGTTCCTGATCTTCTGTCCGCGCCGGCTGCGGTTCGGCGCCGCTTACGGCATCGTGCTGCTGCAAAGCTGCATCCTGATCACCGGCAATTACAACTGGTTCAATCTTCAGACCTTGTTGCTGTGCCTGCTGCTGTTCGACGACGCCGCCGTGAAAACAATTCTGCCGGACCGCCTGGCGCAACGGCTGTTGCGCGCGACGCGCCGCCGCACCGAACCGCGCCCCGACGCCAAGCCGCGAGGCGCCGCTGCCGCCGCCATCGGCGCCCTGGCGGTGCTGCTCGTGTTCTGCAGCCTCGTGCAGATGGACGCGCGCTTCGGCGGCAACCCGCCCGCCGCGGCCCAAGCGGTAGAACACCTCATCGAGCCGCTTCACGTGGTCAACGGCTACGGCCTTTTTGCGGTCATGACCACGGAACGCAACGAGGTCGTCCTCGAGGGGTCGAACGACGGCAAGGAGTGGCGCGAATACGCATTCCGCTACAAGCCCGGGGACCCGGCCCGCCGCCCGCGCTGGAACATTCCGCACCAGCCGCGCCTGGACTGGCAGATGTGGTTCGCCGCGCTCGACAACCCTCGGCGACTGCGATGGTTCGCGCAATTCCTGCGGCGATTGCTGCAGAATGAGCCCACAGTGACGGCCCTGCTCGAACGGAATCCCTTCGCGGACCGGCCGCCGGCCTACGTGCGCGCCCGCTTCTACCGCTACACCTATGCCGACGCCGAGCGCAAAGCCGCGGGCCTGTGGTGGGACCGGCAATTGCTGGGCCTGTACTTTCCAGCCGTGTATCTCGGGGAGAAATGAGCCCGCCCGAGCCGCCTCATGGCGCTGCCGCCAATCAGCGTCCCGCTACACCCCGATCCTGGCGATGTCCGCGAACGCGTTGCGCAGCCATACCTTGACGCGCTGCCGCTCCAACAGGCGCAGGCCTGCGCTGTTCGGCTCCGTTTGGTTCGCCACGGCCCAGAAGCTCGAGCTGCTGGCGTCGATCTTGATCATCGAGGCGGCGTGCAGGCGTTTGAGACGCATCACGCACGCGCCCTGGGCGAGGGCCCGCTCCTTCTGGCCCGACTCGTCCAGAATCCGAAAATCGTCGGTGCGCAGTTCATTCAACACCAGCACGTAATTCAGCCTCGTGCCATGGCGGTCGAGCAGCCGCTGCAGAAGGTCCACCGAGTCCTTGCCGGCATCCATGACGTGCCAGTACCGGATGTGCAGTCCGAGCTCGGGCGCCACCTCCAGGAGTTGCGACTCCTCCATCCACTGCGTCAACCCCGCCTGGGTCTGCGCGGCGAGATCGACCAGCACGCGGCGCTGAGGACTCTCCGAGGCGGCCTCGACGATCGTGTCCAGGCTTTCGTAGCTGTCGATCAGCAGGGGCGATGCATATCCCGCATAGAATCGCATCAGCGCACCGTGCGAGCGGTCCGAATCGAACGCCAGGAATGGAATCTCGTGGTCGATCATGTATTGCGCGAGGAGCCGTGCCACCAGGGACTTTCCCACGCCGCCCTTCTCCCCGCCGACCAGGTGGATGTTCGTCATCGCCGTCGCCGTCATCGCTGTGTTCTCATGCGTGTCCGTCCTTCGCCCGCCGACGCCGGGCGAGGTCAATGTACCACGCAGGCGCGGCCCGACCGGGCGCAGCACCCCCCGGGATCGGATATTCTCCCCAAGGCTCGCTGCGGAATCGATCGCGACATTGCATAATCGATCCATGAGTCTCCCCTCTGCACATGACGATTCGACGACACGGCCGGCCCTGCGCGTGCGGGGGCTGCGCAAGGCGTACGGGGACACGGTCGCGCTCCAGGACCTCTCCTTCGCCATCCTGCCCGGCGAGATCGTGGGCCTCCTCGGACCGAATGGCGCCGGCAAGACCACCACCATCAACATGATCCTGGGCGTGCTCGAACCCACCGCGGGGTCCGTGCAAATCGGCGACTTCGACTTGGGCCGGCGCCGCGCCCAGGCGCTGGAGCGCACGAATTTCGCGGCGGTTTATGCCGCGCTGCCGGGCAATTTGACGGTGCGCGAGAACCTCATGTTCTTCGGATTGCTGTACGGCATAACTTCGCTGCGCCGGCGCGTCGCTGAGATGCTCGACGCCTTCGATCTCGTGCGGTTGCGCGACACCAAGTGCGGATTGCTCTCTTCCGGCGAACAGACGCGGGCCGCCCTCGCGAAGGCGTTGCTCAACAGGCCGCAGCTGTTGCTGCTCGACGAGCCGACGGCCTCGCTCGATCCCTCCGCGGCACAGCTGATCCGGGAGCGCATCAAGGCGCTGGCGGACCAGGAGAATTGCGGCATCCTGTGGACCTCGCACAACATGTACGAGGTCGAGGCGGTGTGCAGCCGCGTGCTGTTCCTGTCGCATGGCCAGGTGCTGCTGGAAGGCGATCCCAGAACGCTCCCCGAGGCGCACGGATCGTCCACGCTGGAGGAGCTGTTCATCCGCGTTGCGAGGGAACGGCTCACCGAACCGCGTTCGGCGGAGTTCCCATGAAACTTCGCCCGGTCGCCGGCATCGTCCTTCGGCAGCTCTATCTCCTGCGGGGGAGCCCCGTGCGCGTATTCCCCATGGTGACCTGGGTGGCGATCGACATCGTCCTGTGGGGATTCATCACGCGATATCTCAACTCCGTGAGCGGCAGCGGCGTGAACTTCGTGCCCACGCTGTTGGGCGGCGTCCTGCTCTGGGACTTTTGCACCCGCATCATGCAGGGCGTGAGCACGGCTTTTCTCGAAGACGTCTGGTCGCGCAACTTTCTCAACCTGTTCGCCTCGCCGCTGTCGATCTCCGAATACATCCTGGGATTGGTGCTCACCAGCGTCACGACCAGCTGCGTGGGCCTCATCGTGATGTTGGGCCTTGCCACGATGCTGTTCCATCTGGCGTTCTTCTCCATGGGAGTGCCGCTGGCGGCGTTCCTGCTGGTGCTGTTCGTGTTCGGCATCACTTTAGGGATATTCGGCAGCGCCATCGTGCTGCGCTTCGGCCCCGCATCCGAATGGCTGCTGTGGCCGCTGCCGGCCTTGTTGTCCCCGTTCGCCGCGGTGTTCTACCCGCTGTCCGTGCTGCCGCCCTGGATGCAATGGGTGGCGCATGCGCTGCCGGCGCCCTATGTGTTCGAGGGCATGCGCTCCCTGCTGAATGGGCACGGCTTCCAGGGGATGCAGCTCGCGCAGGGCGCGCTGATCGCCGCGGCCGAACTGCTGCTGGCGGAGTATTTCTATGCGCGCGTATACCGTCACGCCGTGCGCTCGGGGCTTCTCGCCCGCTACAGCGCCGAGGGCGCGGCCTGACCCGCGAGTCGGCCGCGCCGGGGCGCCGCGCCGCGGTGCGGAGCCGCTCCCGCCGGATTAGTCATATCGCGGGCCGTCCACGGAAGGCCATCACAGTATGATCACGCCGCGCTGGTGCCGTGCCGGGGAAACGGTAAGGTGTCGCCAGGGCCCCGCGGGCCGCGAGCGAATCCGGTTGACTACTCTCTCGTCCCGTTATCGATCTGTTCACGTCCCGCGGATGCCCACCAAATCCCTCCGACCCGCCTAGGCCTTGAGGTCCGGAGTCACGCTGCCGCCGCTCGCGGCCAATTTGTCCATGACCGTCTTGTGAAGCCAGATGTTCATGGTGGCCGAATCGGCGGTGTCGCCCGTATACCCGAGCTCCTGCGCCAGCTGTTTGCGATTCGCAAAACTGGGATCCAAGCCCACCAGCTTCATCAGGTCCACGATGGAGGTCTGCCAATTGAGTTTCTGGCCGCTGGCGGCGCTCATTTGGGCCAGCTGCGCCTGCAGGCTCTCCTGGGAGATCGCCGCGCTCGCGGGCGCCGCCGCGGCGCTTGGCGTGGGAGCCGCTGCGGCCGCGGGGATCGGTGCCGGAGCCGCCGCAGGCGCCGCGGCTCCATGGTGAAATATCGCGTTCTTGATGGCGTCGAATAGGCCCATGTCAATTTCCTTTTGATGTCGATTGAATTACCGTAGCCGATGACCGGCGCGGCGGGCCCATGATAATCAATCGGCGGAAGTCGCGCCGATAATTGCACGGCGGGAGGGAAGACCCATGAAGGTGCATGAGCTGTTCGATTTGTCGGGGCGCGTGGCCGTCGTGACGGGGGGCTCCCGCGGATTGGGCCTCGCCATGGCCGGCGCGCTGTCGGAAATGGGCGCGCACGTCGTCATCGTCGCGCGCAAACCGGACGAGCTCGCGGAGGCGCAAAGGCACCTGCGCCAGAACGGCTACGACGTCGCAACCTTCACGGGCGACCTGAGCCGAACCGACAAGACGCATTCGCTGGTCGAGGAGATCGTGTCGGGCGTCGGGCCCATCGACATCCTCGTCAACAATGCCGGCACGAGTTGGGGGTCGCCCGCGGCCGACTATCCGCTCGACGCCTGGAAGAAGGTGCTCGACCTGAACCTCACGGGAACTTGGGAGCTGACGCGTCTGGTGGCCTCCGGCTGCATGATTCCGCGCCGCTACGGCCGAATCATCAACATCGCCTCCGTCGCGGCCCTGCGAGGCTCGACGGGCGATTTCAGGGCCGTCGCCTACAACGCCAGCAAGGGCGGCCTCGTGAGCCTCACGCGCGCGCTCGCGGGCGAGTGGGGCGCTCACGGCATCGTCGTAAACGCGATTTGTCCGGGTTTCATCCCCTCGAAGATGAGCCGCGGCGTGCTGCAATCCATCGGCAAATCGGTCATCGCGGCGACGCCGCTGCAGCAGCTCGGGGTCGATGACGACATGAAGGGCATCGTGGTGTTGCTGGCGAGCGCGGCGGCACGGCACATCACCGGCCAGATTTTCACGGTGGATGGCGGGATCACCGCCGTGTAGAGGAACGGCACGGCAGGGCCCCGAGCGGGAATTCACGTGGGCCCCGGGAGAGGACTTTGAGAATGAGATCGATCGGCGTGCCGGCGCTGCTGCTGGCCGGCATCGCCTCGGGCGCCGAGCCCGGGTCTGCCTGGAAGTTCGCGGTATCGGGCGACTCGCGCAACTGCGGCGACGTGGTGATGCCGTCGATTGCGGCGGATGCGCGCGAAATGGACGCCGCGTTCTACTGGCATCTCGGCGATTTGCGCGCCATCAGCCATGTGGACGAGGATTTCCGGACGCTGCATCCCCATGCATCGACGCAGGACTATCTATCGGAGGCGTGGCACGACTTTCAGGTCGGCCAGATCGAGCCGTTCGGCGACATGCCGTTCTTTCTCGCCATCGGGAACCATGAAACCATTCGGCCGAAGACGCGCGAGGAGTTCACGCTCGCCTTTGCTGCCTGGCTCGATGCGCCGGTGATTCGCGAGCAGCGATTGAAGGACGACCCGCGCGACCATACGGTACGCCCCTATTACCATTGGAGGCGCGACGGCATCGATTTCATCAGCCTGGACAATGCCACCTCCGACCAATTCGATCCCGCGCAGCTCGCCTGGCTGAAGAACCTGCTGCTAAGCGACCGGCAGGACCCCGGCATACGGGCGGTAGTGGCCGGGATGCACGAAGCACTGCCGGATGGGATCGCGCGCGGCCACAGCATGAGCGACGCACCGGCGGCGGAAACCACAGGCGTGATCGCCTATGAGGCTCTTCTCGATCTGCGCAAGGCCAAGCCGGTGTACGTGCTCGCCTCGCATTCGCATTTCGTCATGGAGAACGTCTACAACACGCCCTACTGGCAGGAACACGGCGGCGTCCTGCCGGGCTGGATCATCGGCACGGCGGGTGCCGTGCGCTATCCTCTGCCGCCCGACGCCTGGCGCGCCGGGCTGGCGCGAACCCACGTGTACGGATACCTGCTGGCCACCGTGAGCCCGGCGGGCGCGAAGGACGCCGATCCCATTCATTTCGAGTTTCGGGAATTGACGGAAGGAGCCGTTCCTCCGCCGGTGCTCCGGCGTTTCGGAGCGGAACTGGTGCATCTTTGCTATCAGGAGAATCCCCGCCTCTGAATGCCCCGGGGCGCGGCGGTCCAAACATTCTATAATCGGCGGATGACCTCCACGCCCCTCACCGCGGCCCGCGCCGACGCCGCCGCAATTTCCTGGCGCGTGGCGCCTCCGCTCGTCAGCACCGCCCTCATCATGGTGGGCGCCGGCGTGATGGGTTCACTGCTGCCGCTGCGATTCTCGGCGATGGGCTATTCGCCCGGCGTGATCGGCCTGTTCGCGACGGCCGAGGCCCTGGGATTTCTGGCAGGTTGTTTGTACGCCCACCGGATCATCGCCCCCGTGGGGCTGGAACGCGCCTATGCCGCCTTCGCCGGCATGAAGGCGGTGGCGATTCTCGGATTGCACTTTGCCGACAGCGTGCCGATCATCGTGCCGCTCCGATTTTTGATCGGCTTGAATGCGGCCGGCCTCTCGGTCATCGTCGAGAGCTGGCTGAACGCGCTTGTTCCCAACGAGCAGCGCGGCCGCGTGCTGACCCTCTACGTGCTGGTTTACGGGATGTTCTTCGGCGCCGGTCAGCTGCTCGGACAGAATCTCGACGTGCGCGGTCCGGAGATGCTGTTCATCGCGGGCATCGCCACCACGCTCGCCCTCGTGCCGATGGTCGCCATCGACGTGCGCGCACCGGTGCTGCCGCACAAAGTGACGCTGGAGATCGTCAAGGCGCTGCGCACGTCGCCGGTGAGCGTGCTCGCGTGCCTCGTGAACGGGTTGATTCTCACTGCCTTCACGACCGTGGGCCCCCTGTTCGGCGAGCGCATCGGCTTCGATCAACCGCACATCGTCATGCTGATGGCCTGCGTGTCCCTGGGCGGATTGTTCCTGCAATATCCGATTGGGCATTTCTCCGACAAGGTCGACCGGGGTTACGCCCTGATCGGATTGGGATCCGGAATCCTCGCAGTCGCGGGCGCGCTGGTCATGGTGAACAGCCAGACCCCGTTCATACTGCTGGCGGCGCTGTTCGCGATCTTCGGCGGGCTCGGTGAAAGTCTGTATGCGGTGGGCGTTGCGCATGCGAACGACCGGGCCGTGGTCTCTGACTACGTGGGCTTGTCGTCGACGCTGCTGTTCGTCTGGGCATTGGGCGCGGCCATCGGACCCACCACGGGCACATTCGCGATTCAATTGACCACGCCGCGGGCATTTTTCGTGTACGTCTTCGTGCTGACGCTGGTGTTCACGCTGTTCGCGATTTGGCGCGTGTGCCGGCGCAGGTTCGAACTGCCGGGCGCATCGCGCGAAGAGTTCCTCGCCTATCCGCAGACATCGCCGGAAATCTACGCATGGCTGCCCTATCACCGCGAGGCCGCGGGGCAACCGGCGCCGATGGGCGAATGCGCCGCCGCCGGCGATGCCCCGCCACCCGAGGGCGGCGCCGCAGTCAAACCGCCGGGCGGCGGCTCGGCATCGTAGGCACGGTCCGGATCAGGCGGCGCGCCGGCCGTAGAGCCTTTTGCCGGGACGCCACAGGCGAAAACCGCCTATGAACGCAAAATCATTGCTGCCGAGCCGGGCGCCCTTGGGCATCTTCTTCAGCTTGCGCGCATTTCCGCCGCCCAATATGACGTAATCCGCCTCCAGAGCCGCACGCAACTGCTCGACGACCTCCTCGACCGTGCGGCCCCACTTCTTCTGTCCGAGTCGGCGGCGGCCGCCGGCCCCGATGTAGTCCTCGTAGGTCTTGCCCTTCTTGTACTGCATGTGAGCCAGTTCCATGGGCTCCACGACTCCGTCGACGACCATTGCGCTTCCCACGCCCGTGCCCAATCCGAGGAACAGCATGCGGCCGCCTTCGTAGCTGCCGATGGCCTGCATGGCGGCGTCGTTGACGATGCGCGTCGGGCGGCCGAACGCTTTTTGGAAGTCGAACCCGACCCAGCCGCGGCCGAGATTGTGCGGTTCGACCATGATCTTCCCGTGTATGACGACGCCCGGATAACCCATGGAAACGGCGGTGTAGGTCCAATCGCCCACGAGTTCATGAACCTTGCGCACCAGCCTCGCTGGAGTCATGTTGGGACCCGAGACGAACTGTCGAATGCCGCGGCGGTTCGATACCCGCATCTTGACGTGGCTGCCGCCGACGTCGATCGCCAGTATGCGATGCCGAGTCGTGGATTTCATGTTGCCTCCACCATACCGGATCATCGGGCGATTTGCCCGGGCGCTTCCACGATCGGGATGTGCTTCGCCGCGCTGCGCGGCGCGAGCCCGGTGAGCCGCGGATCGTCGGCCACCTCGATGCGCCGCGCATAGGCGCGAAATCCCGATCGCAGGTAGAACGCCAAGGCGTCCGGATGATCGAGGGTGCAGGTATGCACCCAGAAGCGCCCGATGGGACGTACCCAAGCCTGCTGGATGGCGCGGTTCATCAGCCATCGGCCCGCACCTCGCCCCTGCACGGCGCCGGTGAGCCCGTAGAACGCCAGTTCGCACTGACCACGCTCGCGGAAATCGAGTTCCAGCAATCCTTCGTCGCGCCCCGCCGCCGCCAGAGTGTAGACCTCGACGTCGGCGCTGCCGAGTATGGCCTCGAGGTCGGCCAGCGGCATGACGAGACGCGAATACCACAGCCAGTCCAGGCCGATACGCCGGAACAGATCGCGATACCACGCGGGGTCGGGCTGTTCGACGCGCCGCAGCTGCCATGCCGCAACGGCCGGCTCGGGCCGCAGCGGAGGCTTGGCGAGCATTTCGAGACAGGTCACCACCGAGGCCAACTTGCCGGCGGGGACGTCGCTGTAGCCGTCGGAAAGCATCATGGTCGGGAACATCCTCGAAGGTCGATTTGCACGCCGATGCCGATTCACGGGAGCACGTGGCATCATGTCACATCGATGCGCCGCGAGGAATTGATCCATGTTGAATCTCGATGCCGGTGAGGTGGCGGCCAGGCTCGGGCGCGTGGCGCTGATCGACGCGCTGGAGCGCGCCTTTCGCGCCGACATTCAGGCGCCGGCGCGGCAGCACTACACCGTCGACGGCTCCGGCAAGAACCTGCTGCTCACGATGCCCGCGTGGCAGGCGGGGGGATGCATCGGCGTCAAGCTGGTCACCGTGTTTCCCGGCAACGGGGCCCAAGGCCGTTCGGCGGTCCACGCGATGTATGCGCTGCTCGATGCCGCCGACGGCCGCCCGCTCGCGGTGCTTGACGGCACCGAATTGACCCGGCGGCGCACGGCAGCCGCATCCGCGCTGGCCGCGCGCTATCTCGCGCGGGCGGACGCGAGCCGGCTGCTCATGGTGGGCACGGGCTCTCTGGCGCCGCACATCATCGACACCTACATCGCGGCGCGACCGATCGGCGCGGTGCGCGTGTGGGGCCGGCGCCTCGAACGCGCGCAGGCGGTGGCGCGAGGCTTGGCCGGACGGCCGGTGGACGTCGAGGCGGTCGAGGATCTCGAGGCCGCCGTGCGCTGGGCCGACATCATCAGCTGCGCGACTCTGTCGACCACGCCGCTGGTGCGGGGCGCGTGGCTTCGTCCGGGCCAGCATCTCGATCTCATCGGCGCCTTTACGCCCGAGATGCGGGAAGCCGATGACGCGGCGCTCGTGCGCGCCCGCATCTACGTCGACACGGCGGAGGGCGCGCTGGCCGAAAGCGGCGAACTGGTGCAGGCGATCGCCGCCGGCCACATCACCGCCAAGAGCCTTTGCGGGAACTTAGGCGAGCTGGCCCGCGGTCTCGTGCCCGGCCGGCGCTCGCCCGAGGAGCTCACGCTGTTCAAGAGCGTGGGCAGCGCCATCGAAGATCTGGCCGCTGCGCAACTGGCGCTAGGACGCACCGCTCCGTAGGCATCCGAGCGCGCCGCCGGGGTGAATCGCGGCGCTCCGGCCGGCCTGCGGTTACTCGACTTGAAGCGGCCCGAGTTCGGCCTCGGGCAGCGAAATTCCCAGAACGGCCGCGACGGTGGGGGCGATCTGCCGCATGTCGAACTCGCCCAGCGACTTACCGGCGCGCACCGCCGGACCCGCCATGAAGAACACGGAACGCATCTCGGGCCGGTCGGGCAGGTACCCGTGCATGCCGCGATTCGCCGGCGCCGAGACCAGTGGTCCGTCGAACGCGGAACCGATTTCGTAGCCGATCCTGAACGCGACGAGAAACGCGGCGTCGGGAAAACCGCCGCCGCGCACGAGTTCCTCGTGGCCCACGATCCGGTCGATCCCATTCGCCGGATCGCCCGCGAGCTGATTCAGCAAAGCCTCGACCTCGGCGCGCACCGAGGCGTCCCCGGGATTCGCCAGCATCACGGCGGCGCTGCCGCCGGCCGGCCACACCGCCGCCTTCCAGCCGGTGATCCTGAGGGGAGCGGTCCCCTGCGCCTCGGCGGAGAGGAGCCCAGCCTTGCGAAACGCCGCGTTCAGATTGACGTCGTGTTCCACGGCCGCAAAGCCGTGATCCGACACCACGCACACCGTCGCCTGGCCCGGCGCAACCCGCTGCGCCGCCGCCCGCAAGGACCCGACGACCGCGTCGAGGCGCTCCAGCACGGTGTTGGCCGCGGGGCTGAAGGGTCCCGATGCATGCTGTTCCGTATCGAGGCCCGTGAGGTACACTGTGATGAAGTCCGGCCGATCGAGTTCGACGAGCTTGACGGCAAATCGGGCGCGCACCTCGTCGGCGTCCACCGTTTCCTCCATTCCGCCGGGGTACCGGCCGAGATTTGCGGCGAGCGATTGCTCGAGTCCCGGCGTCCCCAGGGCGCGCTGCAGCTTCAGATCATCCTCGGTACCAGTGCGCCAAATCTGCGGCAAGTTGAACCGGATGGGGGCGCCCACGCTGGTGGGCCAATAGACGTTCGCCACCGACAGTCCCGCCGCTGCGGCGGCCGACCACAAGGTGCGCACCCGGACATCCTCGGCATACCAATACCAGCCGCCCTCGTTGCGGTTCAACGGGTCGAACGTGGTGTTGGCGTAGATCCCATGGCGGGCCGGCGAGACGCCTGTCAGAAGCGTCGAGTGACTGGGATACGTGACCGTGGGCAGCACACCGCGCACGCCCGTCGCGTACGCGCCCTCGGTGAGGAACGCCCGCAGATTCGGCACCTTCAGCCCATGGTCTGCGGCCTCGAGGACGGCTTCGGGCTTCAGCCCGTCCACCGAGATCAGCATCATGAGCGGCTTTGTCGTGGCGCCGCCGGGGGCGGCCCAGGCCTGCGCCGACAGCATCAGACACAAGCCGAGACCGACGGCCCGGCGCGCGGCGCGGTTCCTTCCGGCGCGGGCGCTCATCACTTCGGCGCCGCGGGACTTGCGGTCCAGACCGCTGGCGACGGCGCCCGGTCGTGCAGCGTCGCCGCCACCTGCTCGACATCGGCCATCACGCGCAGCACATTCCCGCCCGCAAGCTTCGCGATGTCGGCGTCCGTCCATCCCCGGCGCATGAGTTCGGCGAGCAGGGCGGGATAGCAGTTCACGCCCTCGAGCCCGACCGGCGCATCCCCGATGCCGTCGAAGTCGGAGCCCAGGCCCACGTGATCGGCGCCGGCGACGGCGCGGAGATGATCGATGTGATCGGCGACCTGCGCAAGGGTCGCCGCAGGCATCGGATGCACCTTCTCCCAGGCGTCGAGCGCCGCCTTGGCCGCCTCGGGTTGTCCGATGTACAGCCCGACGAAGGGCGGGCTGTTGAATCGCGTCTTCTCCGCCGCGTCGTCGGCATCCCAGCGCCGGCGTTCGTCGGAGACGTACCCTGGCGCGAAGTTCGCCATGACCACGCCGCCGTTCGCCGCCACCCGTCTCAGGACATCGTCGGGCACATTGCGCGGATGGTCGACGACGGCGCGCGCCGAAGAATGCGAAAACATCACGGGCGCCGCGCTCACCGCGAGCGCCGCCTTCATGGTCTCGGGCGACACGTGGCTCAAGTCCACCAGCATGCCGAGCCGGTTCATTTCACGCACCACATCCTCGCCGAACGGAGTGAGGCCGTGATGCGCCGGCGCGTCGGTGGCCGAGTCGGCCCAGTCGGTATTGCTCGTGTGCGTGAGCGTCATGTAACGGGCGCCGGCGGCGTACATCTGGCGCAACACGGCCAGGGAATCGTTGATCTGGTGACCGCCCTCGATGCCGATCAGGCAGGCGATCCGGTGACCCTGGTGAATGCGCCGCACGTCGGCGGCGGCGTAGGCCATCGCGAAATCGTCCCCGTAGCGGGCGCACATGCGCTTGACGAGATCGATCTGCTCGAGCGTCGCCTGAACCGCCTCGTAGCCCTTCAAATCCACCGGCACCCACACCGACCAGAATTGACCACCCACCCGGCCCGCGCGCAGCCGCGGAATGTCGGTCATCAGCGGCGCGCCGCCCGCCGGGAACGGCAGCCGCGAGGTGTCGGATTTCAAGTCGACGGCATCGAGATTGCTCTTGAAGCGGTCGCGAATCTCCCAGGCCAGGTCGTTGTGCCCATCGACCAGCGGCGTGGCCGCGAGCACGCGCTCGATCCGGGCAGCGTAGTCCGGCGGCGCTCCGGTCGCGGCGAGCGGCAAGGCGAGCAACGCCGCAGGCACGCCGATCCGAACCCAGAGACTCGAGCGGTGCTTGCGCATGTCATCCCCTTTGGTTTGCAAGCTGCGCAAGTTATCACGGACTGCCCCTCGGACGGCCGGCGACTTGAGCGGCGCGTCGCAGGGACTTTGGGGGCGCTGTGCTACAGTCCGTCGACCGCAGGTGAGCCCGTCAATGGACCCGACAATGCGATTTGTGCTGGCGATCGTGGGTGCGCTGTTGGGCGCCGGCTTCGCCGGCCCCGGCAACCACGTCTTCGACGTCCTGATCGGCGGCCTGGCCGGGTTCGCCGTGGGCGAGTTGTCGGTACTACGCTCCCGGCTGGCTGCGCTGGACCGCGAAATCACGCGTCTGCGAGCCGAACTGCGCGGCGAGCGCCGTACTCCAGCATCCGCGCCGGCGGTAGCGCGCGCGCCGGCCGCCGCGCCGGCGGTAGCACCCGAACCCGCGGCCGGCATGCCGCTTCCGGACGAGAGGCCCTGGCGGGACGTCGCGCCGAATCCGGCGGTCCAGCCACTGCGGACGGAGGATTCGCAGGGGCCCTCGGCCGCCTCCGCGCAGCCGGTACCGGAGTGGGCCCCCTTGGCCGCGGCCGTGCGCAGCTTTTTTGCCGGCGGCAACACCTTGGTCCGCAGCGGCGTCGTCGTACTCTTCTTCGGCGTGGCCTTCCTGCTGCGCTACCTGGCCGAGCACACTCACATCCCCATCGAATTCCGATTGTCGGGCATCGCTCTGGGCGGATTGGCGCTGCTGGCGTTCGGTTGGCACCTGCGCCGATCGCGGCCAGGATATGCCCTCGCGATACAGGGCGGCGGCGTCGGCATCCTGTACCTGGTGGTATTTTCGGCGGTGCGGCTTTATGCCCTGTTGAGCCCGGCCGTCGCGTTCCCGGTGCTGGCCCTGGTCGCCGCGCTGTCGGCGGCGCTCGCCGTGCTGCAGAACTCGCTGTCCTTCGCCCTGCTCGGGGTCACGGGGGGATTTCTCGCACCCGTGCTGGCATCGACCGGCCAGGGCAGTCACGTGGTGCTGTTCAGCTACTACGCCGTGCTCAACGCAGGGATTCTCCTGATTTCCTGGTTCAAGGCGTGGCGTCCCTTGAACATCGCGGGGTTCCTGTTCACGTTCGCCGTCGGGACGGCCTGGGGAGTCCTGAAATACCGGCCCGAGGATTTCTCGACCACCGAACCCTTTCTGGCTGCTTTCTTTCTCTTCTATCTCGGGATCGCCGTCCTGTTCACGCTACGGCAACCGGCGAAGCTCACCGGCTACATCGACGCGACGCTGATCTTCGGCACGCCCATCGCGGCCTTTGCGCTTCAGTCAGCCATGCTGCGCGGC
Source organism: uncultured Gammaproteobacteria bacterium (assembly GCA_963707765.1). GTDB lineage: Bacteria > Pseudomonadota > Gammaproteobacteria > Steroidobacterales > Steroidobacteraceae > Bog-1198. The sequence goes on from CAVPQZ010000005.1 coordinate 247,406, forward strand.
CGGCCGATGGCGCTCGCCTACAGCGCGATCGCATTGAGCGCGGCGTACTTGGCGGCCGCGTGGATTTTGAAGCGGCGGCGCAATGAGCAGCAGTCGCTCATGATCGAGGCATTCATCGCCCTGGCCGTGGTGTTCTTCACCCTGGCAGTGCCGCTGGCGCTCGATGCACGTTGGAATGCCGCCACCTGGGCGCTCGAAGGCGCGGCCGCCGTCTGGGCGGGCTGCCGCCAGCAGCGACTGCTGGCGCGGGCGGCGGGAATCCTCTTGTTGATCGCATCGGGGTGGCTGCTGGCGCAGCAGTTCGACCTTTCCGGGAGCCGGCTGACCCTGTCTCTCGATGCGTACCTGGGGGTGCTGACGGAGAGCGCCGCGGCCGTGTTCGTAGCCCGAACCCTGTACGTGCATCGGGCCCGGCTCAGGGAATTCGAGCGAGACCTGCCGGATGTCGTATTCGGCTGGGCCTTGCTGTGGTGGGTGGCTGGCGGCCTCGCCTTGATTGCGCGCTATGTGCCGGATATCGCGTTCGCGGCGTCGTTGTCGTTCGTCACCCTGACGGCCCTGCTGTGCAGCGCCGTTCATCATCGCGTCGCCTTGACCGCCGCGGAAGTCGCCGCCTTGTTGCAGCTGCCCGCGATGGTGCTGTTCCTCATCGCGGCCGAGATGAGCGGCAGCGGCCCTCCCTTGGCAAACGGCGGATGGTGGGCCTGGCCATCGGCGTTCGCGGGGCTGTACTGGGTGATGTACCGTCACGAGGGGCCGGCGGGCGCCCCGCTCTCGAACCTCCTCCACTCCGTGTCCTCGTGGCTGCTTGCGGCGGTCGTGAGCTGGGAAGCCGCTTGGGCGGTCGTCCGGTTGATGGGCGGCGGCCAGTCGTGGCGAATCGCCGCCTGGGTTCTTTTTCCCCTTCTTTGGCTGTATCTCCTGCCGGCGCTGGTGGCGCGGATCGCGTGGCCCTTTGCGCGCAATCGCGAGGCCTATGTCTTCATCGCCGGCGTGGGATTGGCGATCTATCTCGCACTGTGGAGCCTGGGAAGCGACTTCGTGGGGCGCGGCGACTCCGCACCTCTGCCGTATTGGCCCCTGCTCAATCCGCTCGATCTCAGCGAGGCCTTCACGCTGATCGTTCTCTACCGGTTTTGGCGCTTCCTGAAGGACCTACCATCGGCGGGATTTGCAACCATCGATGGGCGGGCGCCCCTGCCGGTGCTGAGCGCGCTCGCGTTCCTGTGGCTGAATGCCGTGCTGCTGCGGACGCTGCATGAGTGGTTCGCGATGCCGTTGGATGCCCGTGGAATTTTGGAATCGACGCTGGCGCAGACCGCGCTGTCCATATTTTGGGCCGTGCTGGCGCTCGCCACGATGGTGTTAGCGACCCGAGTCGGGCAGCGCGCGTCCTGGCTTGCGGGCGCCGCGCTGCTCGGGCTCACCGTCGCCAAACTGTTCGTGGTGGATCTGTCGAGCATCGGATCGATCGAACGCATCGTGTCCTTCCTGGGCGTCGGAATACTCATGCTCATCGTGGGCTATTTCTCGCCGATTCCGCCGGCCGCCAGAGCCACCCCATGAGGCGCCGATTCCAATGGATTTTCGGCCTCGCCGCGACCTGGCACGTGGCCGCCGCCGCCGATCTGTCGCCGCGAGATTTTGCGTTCGGTCAGCCGGTGATCGCACCGAAGGACGCGGCGGTCTATCGCTTCACCGTACCGCTCGCCGTGTATCGAAATACCGCTCGCGAAGATCTCGGCGATCTGCGCCTGTTCAACGCGGCGGGCGAGGCCGTGCCCTATGCGCTGTTCCGGCCCGCTCCGCCGTCACCCGTGCACGAGGCCCCGAGCCCGCTGCCGCTCTTTCCGCTGCGCGGCAACGCCCGGGTGGTCATCGACGGAGTTCGGCTCACCATCGACACCCCGGCGACGGCCATCAATCTGCAGGCCCAGGGCGGCGGTCCCAGCGTCGCCGTCTACCAGTACATTCTCGACGGTCGCGCCATTCCTCAGGCGGTCTCGGCCTTGCGCCTCAACTGGCCCGACACGGCCGCGGACTACTCGGGCCGGGTGAAAATCGAGAGCAGCGACGATCTGGGAGCCTGGCAGACCCTCGTGACCGCGGCGCCCACCGCCAATTTGCACGCGAACGGCCAGGCGCTGATCGAAAATCGTGTGACGTTCGCCCCAGCGCGCGCGAAATACTGGCGCCTCTCCTGGGTGGGCCCGGCGCCGCCGTTCGAGTTGACGTCGGTCCTGGCGGAGCGCGCCGATGCGCCTGTGGAGTCGCCGCGCGACAGCCTCGAAGTGGCCGGCACGACCCGTTCTTCCGAGCCCGACGCCGCGCTGTTCGATCTCGACGCCCACCTGCCCGTGACGCGGGTCAATGTGATGCTCCCCGATACCAATACGATCGACACCATCGAACTAGCCTCGCGCCGCGCGGCGACCGAGCCCTGGCGCATCGTCGCGCAGGGCGGGTTCTATCGGCTCAAGGCCCCGGACGGAGAGCGGCAGAATGCGCCCGTGTCCTTGGGCGTGGATCGCGACCGCTACTGGCGGGCCCGGATCGTCCGCGGCGGCCTGCCGCAGGCTCCTCTGCGATTGCGCGTCGAGTGGGAGCCCAACGAGATCACCTTTCTCGCCCGCGGACCGGGGCCGTTCCTGCTCGTGTACGGCAATTCGAGTGCCGGCGGCGCCGAATCCGATTTGAGCCCGGTACCCGCGGGCGTCGAGATTGAGTCCGCCACGCTGGGCGCTCAAGTGGTATTAGGCGGTGCGGAGCGGCTGCAGCAATCCAGGCTGGCGTTGACGCAGCGCTCTTCGCTGTGGGGCGTGCTGCTGGCCGCCGTCGGCCTGCTGTGCTGGATGACCTATCGGCTGGCGCGGGGCAGATCTCCGGGTTAGCGCCGTCCAGAGGACCCGACACATGCCGGCAACGGGGTTCTCCCGGGTGTCGCGGAATTCGGCACACCAAAACCGTGCGCGGATCGACGTCAACTATTCGCCCGGCATGCCGATAAGAGTGGCGCCCGGTGAGGCAAACGCCTAGTGACCTTATGTAACCCTGGAGTCCACTTGTCCGATCTAGTGCATTGTATCTACGCCAGCGCGGCAGCGCGTCCGTTCGACACAGTGGAGCTGACGGCTTTGCTGCAGGCGGCGCGCAAGCACAATGAGGAGGCCGGGCTCACCGGGATGCTGCTTTACACCGAGGGCAGCTTTTTTCAGGTGCTGGAAGGAGCTCCCGACGCGGTGGAGCGGCTCTACGCCAGGATCGAACTGGACCGGCGCCACGAGCAAGTGACCAGAATCGTAGCCGAAGCGATTCCGAGCCGATCGTTTGAACAATGGACAATGGGATTCTCGAACGTCTCCCGCAAGGAGCTCGCGCTGATCTCCGGCGCCAACGATTTCTTTGGCGGCGCGAATTGTTTCCTCGACCTTGATGCCGGGCGTGCCAAGAAATTACTCTCCGCCTTTCGTGAAGGACGATGGCGCAAAACTCTGGCTGGAGCGCGTACCGCGGCCGTATGAGCAATGCCTTGCCAGTACCGGCGATGGGCGCTGGCCGAACGCAATCCAGTGCCTCAGCCAGCCTGGTCCCTGCCTTTTCGTACGCGTTCCAACCCATCGTGGATATCGTCGCCCGGGAAGTGATTTCATACGAAGCGCTGATCCGCGGTCCCGCCAACGAACCGGCATCCCTTGTCCTGGAACAGGTGCCGGGCGAACTCAAACATCAGTTCGATCAGGACAGCCGGAGCCACGCGATCACTCTTGCCGCACGGCTTGGATTGAAGCGCAACCTCAATCTCAATTTTCTGCCAAGGAGCCTCGAACTTTGCGCGGACGCCATCGGCAGCACCTGCAAGGCGGCCTCCGATAATTTCCTGCCGCTCGAACGAATCGTCCTGGAGGTCACCGAGGGCGAGGTCATCCACGACCATGCGCATTTTGCGGCGCTGCTCGACGAGTATCGGGGAATGGGCATAAGGCTTGCGATCGATGATTTCGGCGCGGGCTACTCGGGCTTGAATCTTCTTGCCGAATTCCAGCCGGATTACGTGAAGATAGACATGAATCTCGTGCGGGGCATCGAAAAAAACGGACCGCGTCAAGCCATCGTCCGGGGCATCCGGCAGGTATGCATGGACTTGGGGATCGACGTCATTGCCGAAGGTGTTGAGACGCTGCAGGAGTTCCGCTGGTTCGAGGACCATGATATTCGGCTCTTCCAGGGTCATCTCTTCGCCAAACCTGCGTTTGAAAAATTTTCGCCCGCCTCTTACCCGGAGAGTGCCGTCAAGCAATCATAAATAAATGCGTCGTCGTCGCTCAGCGTCTCGTAACCGAATATCCTCGAATTCGATTCGAAGCGCGAGACCCGCTCAAACCGTGAAGACCGTCGATCCAGTCGTCTTGCGCGCCTCGAGGTCAGCGTGCGCCGCCGCGGCATCCTTGAGCGCATAGGTTTGATTGACCGCAATCTTCACGACCCCGGATTCCACGACGTCGAACAGTTCCTTGGCCATCACGGCCAGATTCTCGCGTTCTGCTCCATAGGTGTTGAGCGTCGGCCGAGTCACGTAGAGCGACCCCTTTGCCGCGAGCACGCCGAGATTCAGCGGCTCCACCGCGCCCGATGATTGCCCGAACAAGGCGACCAGCCCAAGGGGCGCACAGCAGTCGAGCGACTTCAGGAAGGTATCCTTGCCGACGGAATCATATACGACCGGCACTTTCCTTCCGCCCGTGAGTTCTTCCACCCGCTTCACGAAATCCTCGCGCGTGTAGACGATCACATGATCGCAGCCGTTGGCCTCGGCCAATTTGGCCTTGTCGTCGCTGCCGACGGTGCCAATGACCATTGCGCCCAGATGTTTCGCCCATTGCGTGAGAATCGTGCCGATGCCGCCGGCGGCCGCATGCAGCAATATCGTGTCGCCCTTCTTGAGGCGATAGGTCTGACGGATCAGGTACTGCACGGTCAGCCCCTTGAGCATCATCGCCGCGGCCGTTCTGTCATCGATGCCTTTCGGCAGCTTGAACAGGCGGTCGGCAGGAATGAGCCGTGCCTCCGCATACGCACCCACCGGTGCGGTGCCATAGGCAACGCGGTCTCCCGGCTTCAGCTCGGTGACGCCGGGGCCGACTTCCTCAACGACTCCGGCCCCTTCGCCACCCAAGCCGCTCGGCAACGGCAGCGGATACAGACCCATGCGGTGGTAGACGTCGATGAAATTGAGGCCGACCGCAGTTTGGCGGATGCGGACCTCACCCGGACCGGGTTTGGCAAGTTCGATCTCTTCCCAAACCATGACTCCGGGTCCGCCCGATTTATAGAATCGAATTGCATGCGGCATTGCACACCTCTAGAAGCATTTGCTCAAAAACGACTCCGCTGCATCGGAGATACCGGCGATTTTGTTGGTTGCCTGCCGGTAGAATTTGAAATTAAGCTCAGTCCCCGGCTGGCCATCCTTCCAGTCGGTCAGATGCTTGAGCTCGCGGCGCCCCATCGGCCGCTTTGCGAGCGCCGTGCGCTTGATGGTCACGCTCACCCGCGGCGTTTGGCGCGCTATGCCGCGCCGCCTTGGCACGGCTTCGACGTGGGTGACCATTCCACGCGCGATGAGACCTTGGCCACCCTCGTTCTCACTCGCGAATATGAACACCGAGTCACCCTCCGCGATCCGTTTGCCGCCATACATCGTCTTCTGGGCGGTGAACGTGAAGGTCCTCGCCCGTGGATCGCGAACCTCCGCTTTGATCGCGTACATCATGATTATTCCAAAGGGTGGGAACCTTGTTCGTTCAAGCGGCGAGGGCTCAATCGTCGAGTCCCAGCCCTTTCAAAATCCTCGGCGCGTGCTTCACGACGCGCGTCGCGCGAGTCGCGGATTGTTTCGCCCCCGCAAAATAAAGCAAATATCCTTTCTGTCTTCCGCGCGTGAGCGCATGGAAGGCCTCGGCGAGTGCAGGGTCATCGTCAAGACGCCGCTGAAACTCTTCCGGCACCTCGAATTGCGATACGTCCTTCATTTCCACCTTGGCGCCGGACTTCTCGACCTCTATGGCCCCGCTTATATAGGCCTTGATCGCCGCCTTCTGCCGGTTGATCTCCGCGAGCGACGCAAATCGGAGTTGCCTGGCGGCCTGCACATTTCGGGTTTGTTGAACGAGGATGCGCTTCGGATCTTTCAGCAGCGCACCTTTCATGAAAAGCAAAGCGCAATAATCCTTGAAGCCATGGATCAAGACCACGTTGCGGCCATTGAAGTCGTAGCACGCCTGGCCCCACTTCAAATCTTCATTCAGGCCCGATGCAAGACAGAACCTGCGGAGTGCGGCGAATTCCTCGGCCCAGCGTTTCTCGTTGCCATGAACCTTACTGACGCGTGGATTCATATCCTCGAATGGTCGACCCGCGGTAATGGAACGTCAATAGGCGGATGCGCAGACCGGCTGCGGCAGCCCTTGGCCGACTCGTTCCGGGGCCGACTCGTTCCGGGGCCGACTCGTTCCGGTCATTTCAGGGGGTGTAAGATGCGGGATCCTTATGAAGGCGGCTGTTATTAGGCGATACGGTTCACCCGACGTGGTCAAGGTACTCGATGTGCCGAAGCCGACGCCGGGATCACACGAGGTCTTGATTCGGGTCCATGCGGCGAGCGTCAACCGGACGGATTGCGGTGAACTCCGCGCCCGCCCCTTCTTCATGCGGCTCTTCTACGGGCTTTTTCGACCGAAACGGGCGATCTTCGGCTTGGATTTCGCCGGGGAGGTCGAGGCGGTCGGCGCCGACGTCCTGGCGTTTGGGCCCGGAGACCGCGTATTCGGCATGTGCCCTTCCAGGGGCAACGGCGCCCAAGCTGAGTATGCCGCCGTCCCTGACCGGGCCGTCGCCCCACTGCCAGCGGGTGTGCGATTCGACGAGGCCGTCCTGTGCGAAGGCGCCTTCTACGCGAATGCGGTTCTGAAACGAATCCATCTCAAACGAGGCGATAACATTTTGATCTACGGCGCCTCCGGCGCCATCGGCACCGCCATGGTGCAGCTTGCGAAGGCCTCCGGCGCAGCAGTGACAGCGGTTGTCGCCACTCGGTATCTCGATCTCGTAAAGTCCCTCGGTGCCGATCGCACCGTCGACTATTCGTCCGAGAATTTCACGAATATCGGCGAGACCTTCGATTTCGTGGCGGATGCCGTGGGAAAAGTTACGTTTTTCCAATGCCGCAGGCTGCTGAAGCCGCACGGAACCTTTGCGGCGACGGACGTCGGGCCTTGGGGACAGAACCTGGTGCTCGCGACGTGGTCGTGGATCATGCGGAACAATCGCGTCGTCATTCCGGCGCCGCGACGCCTCAACGGGTTTGTCGGCTACCTGAAAGGTCTCATGGAGGCGGGCCAATTCAGAGCGGTGGTCGATCGCAAATACTCTCTCGACGCCATTGCGGACGCCTACCGTTATGTGGAGACAGGCCAAAAGGTCGGCATCGTCGTGGTTGACGTCGCGGGCGCGTCGGTACCTCGCCCCTCGAGCACGCTTGATCAGACGGCCGCCCCCGGCCGCTGACCGTCGTTACGTGCCGCTGACGCTGGATTCGGCACCGTCGGTGTCCTTGAACCTTGCAATGCGCTGCCCGTGCAGGTCCGTGGGGGGCGAGGTGAACTTCACGCCCTGGCGCGACTTCTGCGCGTAAAAGGAGTCGATGTCGGCCGCGCGAAATCCCAGCTCGCAGCTGCCGGCCGAACGCTCCGCTGAAGCCGCGTGCAGCGCAAGGGTCGTCGAACCCGTCTCGAACTCGCTCCACTCGGCGGATTGGAAGCGGAGCTTTAGGCCAAGCTGTTCCTGATAGAAGCGCACCGCGGCCGACATGTCGCCGACGTATTTGATGACGTAACTCAGTTGCGTGGTCATAGTGACTCTCCTATGGTTGATGCTACGTAAGCGACTTGCCCTGTCACCGCTCTCGGGAATATACCATCGGAGGGAAATCCCTCGGAATGCGCCTACACCAAAGGTTGCCATTGGGTGATAGGAGCAGCGGCCCAACTTGGTTCAAGTGCTGTCAACGCGGGATTCTTGTTCCTTGCAGCAATCGCAGCAGCTTTCTTCATCCTGGGTCCTTTCATGTCGGAAACACGAGAAAAGAGCTTTCTCAACGAGCACCCATGCGCACCATCCTCCTATTGATGCTGTCGAACGTCTTCATGACTTTTGCCTGGTACGGTCATCTCAAGTACGGGCACGACTGGCCGCTGTGGAAGGCAATCCTCGTGTCCTGGGCCATCGCGCTGCTCGAGTATTGCCTGGCAGTGCCCGCCAATCGGCTAGGTTTTCTCGAGTTCTCGGGGTTTCAACTCAAGATGATCCAAGAGGTGATCACGATCCTGGTCTTCATCCTGTTCGCGATTTTCTTTCTCAAGGAAAAGCTCGCTTGGAACTACTTGGCCGCGTTTGCCTTCCTCGGTGTCGCTGCATTCTTCGCATTTGCGTTCAAGGCACCTGGCTCCGCTATATGACTGGCTGGCCCCCAACCAGGATGCAAGCTACGGCTCGAAGTTCCACTCTTTCCGTGGCAGCGCCCGCACGAGCTGTCGGATCGGCAGCTCCGGCAGCGTTCCCAAATGTCGAAACGCCTTCCCGCCCAAGATAAAATCATTGCCGAATGCCGGCGCAAAGCGCCCATAGAGCCGCGAGCCCGAACCACTCTCCACAGCCCCGCCTTTGACGAAGGCACCCCCCTGGGCGTGAATGACTGCGGTTGCTTTCGCAATCAGCTTTACCGCAAGTCCCTTGCGCCGGTGTCCCGGCTCCACGTACAGGTCGAGAACGTGGCCTCCGATCATGCAATGATGCAAGTCATACGCCGTTTCCCATGCCAGGAAACCGACGCTGTGATCCGCGAGCGTCGCGATGAGCATCTTGAAACGCCCACCGAATCCGTCCCGAATCAGCCCGCTGACGCCACCAGGCCAGGCCATGTCGTACGTCTCCCGCATGTACGCCTGCAGCAAGTCGGCGACCGCACGAACATCGCTGGGTTTGAGTTCTCTTACGATGTATCCGTTCACGAGGGATGTCGATTTGCGCTTGTTACCCGCTCGTTGGCCCAAATGGCAGCAGCATGGGCACGCGCCGGCGGTAGCTGCCGTAGGCGTCCTCGCCCAACTCCTGGGTCAGCCAGCGTTCTTCCAACCGCGCTTTCAACCAGATGCCGATCAGCAGAATTACGAAGCCCGCGACTCCGAGTATCGTGCCCTTGGCCACGGCGGTGGCCAACAGTGACAAGAGCAGGCCGGTGTAAATGGGATGGCGCACCCAGGCATAGGGGCCCGACTCCACGACCTTGTGATCGGCCTTGCGCGTTATGCGCCCCGACCACATACGACCCAGGTGCAGGCGAGCCCACCAGGCTATCGCCACGCCGGCCCCGACCAGCGCGGCACACAACCAACCACCCGCCCAGCCCACATGCCACAGGCGCAGCGGGCCTTCGTAACCGTGGGCCGGCACGAACATGATAAGCGCGCCAATACCCATCAATGCCCGATAGCCAATCTCCGGCCCCACCGAGGGACGGCCTTCGGTGCGATTGGTCCACCCGGCAGCCAAAACCCAGGAGATCATCCAACCGACCCATATGAAGCTGATGGCCATCCCAGGGTGCATGCCCCTTCCTTGATCGCTGTGATTCTCGCTACCCAGCAAACAGAGCCGATGAAAAGTACCTCTCGCCGGTATCGCAAATCATGGCGAGGATCAGCTGATCCTGCAACTCTGGGCGTGCGGCAATACGAAGTGCTGCGCAGCGGATACCAATGGATTATTCTCAAGCCGTCATGACGCTTGGGAAACGCACATGCGCGGAAATAAGGCTGCATTGATGGGAGCCACCGCGCGACCCGTAATCGGTCGCGCGCTTCTTTTCCTCGTTGTACTGTCGCTGCCGTGCCTCGTTCCGGCCGGCGCGGTGGCTGGCTGCACCGTGGTCGATCTGATGCCCGCGTTTTGGCAGGCTTTGGCGGGAAACAATCCGGCCGTGCAAATGCGGGCGACGGTAATCGACCCTCACCCGGACCTCTACAATGACCAATATGTTCGCTTGCCGGCCGCCGCGGATTGGGCGGGCAAGCTGTCTCGTGAAAGGACCTATGACGAGACCCACCGACAGGAAATCACCGCCGCCGAGCAATACCTTGCTGCGAAGGTGCCCGGCTACATGCGGGAATTCCGACGGACGTTCCCGGACTACCGCTGTGATTACACCTTCTATATTGCACCCAGCTTCGGCAACATGGATGGATCTGCCGCCACAGTGAAGGGCCAATACCGCATCATCTTTGCGCCGGACGTGATTCCCCGCTACCACAAGGTGCAAGAACTAAAAGTCTTGATCGATCACGAGACTTTTCATATCTACCACCACCAGGCGACGGGTGTGTTTGGAGCGGGTGAGGAGCCTATTCCGACCATAGAGGCAGCACTCTGGAGCGAAGGGCTGGCGACCTTCGTGAGCTGGCGCATGAACCCCGGCGCGAGCCTCGACACTGCGCTGTTGCAACCGGGCATTCCCGAGGGTGTGCGGCCACGGATGTCTGATATAGCCATGGAGATTCTCGGGCGACTCGAGGAGAGGAATGAGTCAACCTATGCCCGCTACTTCGAGGCCGGCAAGCAGCCCGAAGGTTATCCGCCCCGCGCCGGGTACTACGTCGGCGTTCTGATCGCTCAGGATTTGTCCAAGCGCAATACGCTGCGCCAACTGGCGCGCCTGAAAGGGCCGGTGCTGCACGATGCCATTGTCGCGAAGTTACGGCAGCTCGCGGGGCCACCCCGCGCCGCGAGTGCCGTGCCAAAAGCTCCGTGAACGGAATCCCGGGCTGCTACCCAAGCGCCTCCAGAGCCGCTGCGCGCGCATGAATCGAGGTCGTGTCAAAGAGCGGAACACAGGCGTCTTGCGGACCGACGAGAAGGGAAATCTCGGTACACCCTAGAATGACCGCCTGTGCGCCTCGCGAGGCGAGATTCCGGATTGCCTTTGCGTACCTATCGCGAGACTCCTCCCTGATGATCCCATGGCACAGTTCCTCGTAAATCGCATGGTGAATTGCTGCGCGATCATCCGGTGCAGGAATCACGACCTGGAGACCATACCGTGCGGCCAATCGGTCGCGGTAGAAGCCCTGCTCCATCGTGAATCGAGTGCCCATCAGACCGACCGTCGCGTACCCGGCCTGCTGAACTGCTCCAGCGGTCGGATCAACAATGTGCAGCAAGGGGATGGAGACCGCGGCTTCTATTTGAGCGGCCACTTTGTGCATGGTGTTCGTGCACAACACCAGGAATTCCGCGCCGGCCGCTTGAAGCGCCCGAGCGGCCTCGCTCAGTATCGCTCCGGCAGCATCCCAATCACCGACCTGCTGCAGTCCCTCGATCTCGTGAAAGTCGACGCTGAACAGGATGATCTTGCCGGAGTGCAACCCGCCCAGGCGTTCCTTGATTGATTCGTTGATCTGGCGGTAGTACAAAACGGTCGATTCCCAACTCATGCCGCCGATCAGCCCAATCGTCTTCATGGAGCCTCCAGACCGTTCGCGGATCAATTGCCGGTGCATCCGGTGCGTGCGTTGTACGGTCTTGCCAGCGATTAAAACACGCCGCTGATCGACAAGACACTGTTCTCGCCCTCATCCACCACGTAAAGCGTGCTTCCGACATAGGCCAATCCGGCCGGCAGGTTCAGCGTGGCGGGCAACGGTCCTAGCGTGACTCCAACTTCACCGGCGATGCCGGCCAATGTCGTCACGACCCCTGTGGCGGAGATCTCGCGAATGGTGGAGTTTCCGCTGTCGGACACGAAGATCTCGCCGCCGGGCCCAATCGCAATGTCAGTGGGGCCGTTGAACAGCGCCGCAGCCCCGGTACCGTCGCTCGACCCGAGGCTTTGAGAACCCGCGAGCGTCGTCACTGCGCCGCTCGAAGTTACTGCGCGAATGGCATTTCCGTCGGTGACGTAAATAACGCCGTTCGAATCGATCGCAATATCCAAGGGACTCGTGAAGCTAGCGTTTGCGCCGGTTCCATCGGCGCTGCCGTGGGCCCCGGGGTGTCCCGCGAGCGTCGTCACGACACCCGCCGGCGTAATCATGCGGATGGTCGCATTCCCCGTGTCGGCGACAAATATGTTGCCCAATGAGTCGACCGCCAGGCCGTGTGGTTGATTGAACCCGGCCGCCGCGCCCGTGCCATCCGCGAACCCGGCATACTGTGAGCCCGCGATGACAGACGCAGTACCGTCCGACGCGATACGCTGAATCGAATTATTGGGAATTCTCGTGAAATAGAAATTCCCGTTGCCGTCGGGGGCTAAACCGGTGACGCCGCCTTCCGAGAAAGGCGTGCTGACCTGTCCTGTGGTCGTTACCTCGCGAATTCCATTCGAGTCTCCCACATAAAGATTGCCGGCGGCATCGGCAACGAGCATTCCAGGATTGTTGAAGCGGGCGGTCGATGCGGCGCCGTCGGCGCTTCCCGCTTGGGTGGGCGTCCCGGCGATGGTCGTGACGACTCCTGCGGGAGTGGCCTGCCGAATCGTGTTGGCACCCATGTCGGCAATTAGGATATTCCCGGCGCCGTTGAGCGACATATACGTCGGAAGGTAAAATTGCGCGGCCGCGCCTGTACCATCCGCATATCCGGCCACCCCTGATTGACCGGCTAGAGTGCTCACCAAGCCGGTCGCCGAAATCGCCTCGAGTGTCGCGGCGAACTCGTCGGCTACATACGTGGTGCCGGCAGCGCTTGACGAGGGGGCAGCCATGACAATTCCGACCGGATTTTCGAACCCTGTCGCAATCGTAGTGGTCGTATCAGCGGTCAAATTGATTTCAACTGCGATCTTGGCCCTTACCTCGGTCGCGAACACAATCCCCGGCTGGCTCACATCCAACCCGGTCAACTGGCTCGAGCCCGTGTAAACCGTCGTAACCACGCCTGCCGGTGTGATGTTTCTGATACTCAGGTTGTCGGTTAGGTACAGCGAGCCGGCGCTGGCCCACCTGATGTTGGCCGGGTTCTCGAACTGTGCGGATGGCCCGGTACCGTCGGCAGTTCCGTAGACGAGCGGCGTGCCGGCGAGCGTGGTCACCACCCCGGACGGTGAAATCTTCCGGATGGTGTTGACGCCGTCGTCGACGACGTAGACGTTGCCGCTCGGATCGACGGCGACACTGGCGGGATTGTTGAAGCGGGCGGCCGATCCGGTGCCGTCGGCGGTGCCCATTTGCCGAGCCCTGCCTGCCAACGTAGTGACATTGCCCGAGACATCTATCTTCCTGACCAACGCATTGTAGTCGTCCGCGACGTAGAGATTGCCCGCAGCGTCCGCCACTACGTCGCCCGGGTAATAAAAACGGGCCGTAGTGCGATTGCCGTCGTTGCTGCCGGAACCTCCGAGGGCGCCGGCGACGAGACCGAGGGTCGGTACCACGCAGGTAACGGCGATTCCCGTGTAGCTGCTTGTAGCAACCGTCCCGCTGGAGCCGGTCAGGCCGCACTTTTCACCCGAAGGCAGCGCCGATATCGCAGCGGCATAACTTGCGCCGGGTTTGAGGGGGGTGGGAAAGGTGAAGGAGCCGTCGGCCGAGATGATCAACGCATCGGCCCCATTGTCGGTGATCGTGAGGCTCGTGTTCGACGAAAGCCCTGAAACGTGACCGCCTACGGAGAAAGGACCAACGCAAACGACCGCGATTGAATTCACCGCCGCGCTGGAGACCGTGCCGCTGCCTTTGGTGACCGTACACGCTTGCAGTGCCGGAGCTGCGGATACAACCGCTGCGTAACGGGCTCCCGCGACCAACGGCGTTTTGAATGTGAACGCTCCGTTGGTCGAGACGGTCAGCGCGTCATTTCCGCCATTCGTGATCGTCAACGACGAACCTGCCGCCAGTCCGGACACCGTACCGCCAACCGTGTAGGCGGGGGTTCCATCGCTGCCCCCGCAAGCGGTGAGGTCCGCCAATACCATGACGATGAACGCGGCACGCAATCGATCAATCGAATTCGACATGAAACATCCCTGTATATCTTCTGCTCGGAGATTTAGCACATCCTGGCGGCCGTTACCAGCGACGCTGTCCATCGGTCGACACGGCCGTGCGGTCGGCTGCAAAATGTGCGCCGTGAAACTCAACGACGTACGCCGCATTGCGAAGTCATTACCGGGGGTGACGGAAGAGCCTCACTTCGCGTCCGCGTCGTTTCGCGTCAATGGCAAGATCTTTGCCACAGTTCCGCCGGACGGAGCGTACTTGCACGTTTTCGTTGCGGAAGAAGACCGTGAGCCGGCCCTCGTTTTGGCACCTGGCGTCATCGAGAAGTTATGGTGGGGCGGTAAGGTGCGCGGGCTGCGCGTCGCGCTGCCCCGAGCCAAAGTGTCCCTGGTTGCCGAACTGCTGAAGAAAGCATGGTCGCGCAGGGCGGTTGCCTCTTCATGAATCGGGCGGCGCAACCGGCTCATTCCGAGCGCCGCCCTTCGAGCGTCTTTCCCGTTCAGAACACGCCGATCACCCGGCCGTCCGCATCGACGTCGATCTTTTCGGAGGACGGCACTTTCGGCAGGCCCGGCATGGTCATGATGTCGCCGCATACCACCACGATGAACTCGGCGCCTGCCGCGAGCCGCACTTCACGCACGTTGACCACGTGGCCACTCGGCGCCGCGCGCTTGCCGGGATCGGTCGAGAAGGAGTACTGCGTCTTCGCGATGCACACCGGGTAGTGGCCATAGCCGTCTTCCTGCAGCTTGTCGAGCTGTTTCCTGACCGCGGCGTCGGCGGAGATGTCGGAGGCGCCGTAGATCTTGGTGGCGATGCTCTTGACCTTCTCCCACAGCGTCTGTTGATCGTCGTAGACGAATTTGAAGCCCGACGCCGTCTTGGACCCCTGCTCGATCAGCTCGACGACCTTGCGGGCGACATCCGCCGCGCCGGCGCCGCCTTCCGCCCAATGGCGCGCGAGCACCAGCGGCACGTTCAGGGCCTTCATCTTGCGTACCAGCAGCTCGTGCTCCGCGGCGGTGTCGGCGGTGAAGTGATTCACCGACACGACGCAGGGCAGACCATATTGCTGCGTGACGTTGTTGACGTGGCGCTCGAGGTTGGCAATGCCCTTCTCCAGCGCATCCAGATTCTCCTCGTTGATCTGCTTCAGATCGACGCCGCCGTGGTACTTGAGCGCGCGGATGGTGGCGACGATCACGACGATCGACGGACGCAGCCCGGATTTGCGGCACTTGATGTCCACGAACTTCTCGGCGCCGAGGTCCGCACCGAAGCCCGCTTCCGTGACCACATAGTCGGCGAGCTTGAGGGCGGTCTGCGTCGCGAGCACGGAATTGCAGCCATGCGCGATGTTCGCGAACGGTCCGCCGTGAATGAACGCCGGATTGTTCTCGAGCGTCTGCACGAGATTCGGCTTCAACGCCTCCTTGAGCAGCACGGTCATCGCGCCATGCGCATTCAGATCGCGGGCGCGCACCGGCGTGAGGTCGCGCCGGTAGCCCACCACGATATTGCCGAGGCGGGTCTTCAGATCCGCGAGGCTGGTCGCGAGGCAGAAGATCGCCATGACCTCGGAAGCGACCACGATGTCGAAGCCGTCCTGCCGCGGGTAACCGTTGCCGGGTCCGCCGAGCCCGACCGTGATGCTGCGCAAGGCGCGGTCGTTCATGTCGACCACGCGCTTCCAGCTGATGCGCCGGACGTCCAGTCCCTGCTCGTTGCCGTGATAGATGTGGTTGTCGATGAGCGCCGCGAGCAGATTGTTCGCGAGCGCGATGGCGCTGAAGTCGCCGGTGAAGTGCAGGTTGATGTCCTCCATCGGAACGACCTGGGCGTAGCCGCCGCCCGCCGCTCCGCCCTTCATGCCGAAGACGGGACCCAAGCTCGGCTCGCGCAGGCATATGACGGCCTTCTTGCCGATCTTGTTGAGCGCATCCCCCAGACCGACGGTGGTCGTGGTCTTGCCCTCGCCGGCGGGCGTCGGGCTGAGTGCAGTGACCAGGATGAGCTTTCCGTCGGGCTTGCCTTTCAGGCTCTCGATGTAGTCCATCGAAATCTTGGCCTTGTAATGACCGTAGTTTTCGATGCTGGCGGCCGGAATTCCCAGGCGCGCGGCTACTTCGACAATGGGCTTCATGGTCGCTTTTTGGGCGATCTCGATATCAGATGGCACTGTGCATTCCCCTTGGCTCAAGTGACGGTAAAGTTCTGGGTGCCCGGTAGCGGCGCCGGTCGCCAACGATACGCGACCCGGTGCGAAACTTCACCGACCGGGCGGCTTCCCCGGATGAGCATAACCGCCCGGCGGATTGCCGGAAGTTTCGAACCCGACCTCTAACGTTGCGAATCCGACACGTAGCTGACTTCATGCGGTCATCGGGCCAAACCATGATGGCGCCCGGATCGGACACCGGAGAAACCACATGGCGATGTCGCCGTCCAGGGCAATGAACCGCTGCGCGTGAGGAGTACCGGCATAAACGCAATCCACGATCGGCCGGTCGCGGCACGCGCTGCCGCCACCATCCAGTTGTATAGCCGCCTTTGGCTGGAACTCGAGTCATTGTGCGGATCGTTGAACGAGCCCCAGGGCCGGGGCGCCGGGGATGCGATCGCCCTCCGCCTCGAGATGATCCGGCTGGAACTCGTACTGCTGCTCGACGCCTGCGACTCGGCCCGCTGGAGATCGATGCTCCGGCCGGAGCATCTGGCGGCGCTGCGAGGTGATCTCCATGTCGTCCTCGAGTCGCTCGCCGCGGCGGATTCGCCCGGATTCGACGCGATTTTGGCGGCCCAGAATCGGCTGTTCGACGCCGTCGTGGATCACTACGCCGGGGTATTCGAGGGCCCCGCACGCACCCAAGGGGAGCGCGCGACTGAGGGCGCTTGGATGGCTCCCTATACACATGACGCGGGTTGCGGACCGGACGCGCAACTCCGGCTGAGGATCGAGCCCCCGAAGCGCCGCGACGGACCGGTGGACCGCGACGTGATAGAACAAATCGTGGCGTAATCGCGCCGGGGGGCGATCGAGGCCGCTTATCTCACCGTTCCGCCCGCGGCCTTCGTGTCGAAGCGCTCCCGCACCCCCAGAGCGGCCTGGATCCGGCGCATCGGCTCCCCGATCAATTCGTAGAGGGCAAGGTGGGAGCGCAGCAGCGGCTCGGGCTGCGGCAGCCAGCGAAAGATGCCGTCTTCACGTTGCGCCAATACGCCGGCCGGCGCGGGAACGACGTCGAAGCCGGCGTCTCGATACTCCTGCACCGCGCGATAGAGATGGGTGCTGCTGGTGATCAGGATGATGCGCTTGATCCCGGTGGTCCTCAGCAGGGCCGCCGAGAATCGCGCGTTCTCGTAGGTGTCGCGCGATTCGCCCTCGACCCAGCGCGTCGGCACGCCGAAGTCGCGCGCCAGCGTCGCACGCATGGCGGCGGTCTCGTTGGGCGTGCCCGACACCAGGACGGGCAGTTCCGTGGTGCGCGCCACGTAAGCGCCGTAGCTCAGGCGTTCCAGCAACTGATAATCCGCCTCCGGACCCTGAAACTCCGGCGCGAATAGCCGTTGCCCGCCGCCGGCCAGAATGACGATGGCCTGCGCCCCGGTGGGTTTCGACAAGTCAAGCGGCGGACAGCGTTCGGCCAGACGCGAGACCGCGTCCGAGACGACCGGCAGGGAGAGCAGCCACAGCGACGCGAGCCCCAGGGCCAGCAGGAATCCGCCCAGCCGCGGGCGCGGCCTGAGGAGCGATGCGCCCGCGATCGCGAGGATCAGCGGACCTGCCGGCGGCAGGATCAGGGTACGCAGCGTTGCCTTGATGAGGAAATACATGAAACGACCCTTCCCGAACTCGAGCCCGCGAGCCGCCCGTCCCGAATTCAACATAATACCGAATCACTCCGGCACGCGCGAGCCGGTGGATCCGCCACGCGCGAGCCGTGGATTGAACATAAGCGGGTACGGCGCGACGAATTCCGCGGCAAGCAGCGGCGTCTGCCGTCCGTTCTTAACTTGCAGAGCAGCAGGCTCTATGTTCAATTACAAACACAGGAAGCGTGAACTGTTCGCATCTCCCGCGTTCACGACTGTGCATACGCGGAGTGATGGAGTCCGCGGTGGGACTTGGAGTGCACGCTATTTAATTCGTCTAAAACAACTTTGAGGGGATAACTCGTGCTGTACAAATCGAAGACTCGATTCATCTTGAGCGGCCTGTTGGCGGCCGCGGCTGCCTGCACGGCGACCCTGGCCACGGCGGTAGCCGCGGCGCCGTCGAACGTCGCCGCCTGGGTGAAGTCCGCACCCATGGTCGGCACTGCTCCCGGCAGCAGATCCGTCGTGATCGCCGTGCACATGGCGCTGTCGAATACCGCGGAGTTGAGATCGCTGGCAACAGCGGTTTCCACTCCGAACAGCGCGGAATATGGGCATTACCTGACGAGCGAAGGACTCGCGAGCCGGTATGCCCCGGCGAGCGCCGACGTCGCCGCCGTCAAGGCTTTGCTAGAAGGGGCCGGCATGTCGCACGTACAGGTTGGCGCGCTAGGCGCCTACGTGAGCGCTTCCGCGACGGTCGATCAAATCCGCCGCACCTTCCACGTGACCCAGAACCTGTACTCCTTCGGCGGCAAGACCCTGCGCGCCAACAGGGAGGAGCCCACGCTGCCGGCCTCCCTGACCGGAAAGGTCCTCTTTGTCGAAGGTCTGGATGATTCGGCCCTGCTCCGGCATCCCTACCATCGCTCGGCGGTCATGAAGGATTTGGTTTCGCCCGCGGCCGCGGCGAATGCCTCCGCGAACAGCGTGACCCCGCCGCCGGTCGCGTCCGGCAACCCATCGCCATACTGCAACCAGCAATACGGCGCCGGCACTCTTGTCGCCACGTTGAGCACCGCCGCGGACGTGTACGGCGGCGAAATTCCCTGGTTGGGCTGCGGCTACACGCCGAACCAGATTCAGGAAGCCTACGGCCTGAACAAGGTGTCGAAGTACGACGGAACCGGCATTCGCGTGGCCATTCTCGACGCCTATGCCTCGCCGACGCTGTTCGCCGACGCCAATCGATATGCGGCGAATCACGATCTGCCCGCATTGGTTCGCGGCGTGAATTTTCACGAAATCATTCCCGTCGGAATCTACCAGGTCAATCCCAATGACCCCTGCGGTCCCTACGGCTGGTGGTTGGAACAGTCGCTCGACGTGGCGGCCGTGCACGGCGCCGCGCCGGGGGCCACGATCATCTTCATCGGCTCGGCCGACTGCAGCACGTCGCTCGACATCGCACTTCAGGATGCGGTCTACAACCACAGGGCCGACGTGCTCACCAATAGCTACGGCTACAACGGCGAGTCGATTGCACCAGGACAACAGGCTGCGGACGAGCAGGCTTTGATGGCGGGCGCGGCCCAGGGCATGACGGTTCTCTTCAGCTCGGGCGACGACGGCGATTTGTCCCAGGTCAACGGCGTTGCATCGGGCTCATGGCCCGCCACCAGTGCCTGGGTGACCGGCGTCGGCGGCACGTCGCTCTTCTACAAAGGGGCGGGCACCAAGACCGAGTACGGCTGGGGCAACTATCGCGACTACCTCAATGACGTCACGGTCAAGAGCGCGAAGAACGTCCAGACGAGCGGGCTCGAGACGACGACGGCCTACGGCTACACATTCGATGCCTTCGCCTTCTATTCCGGCGCCGGCGGCGGCGTCAGCGTTCTCGAGATGCAGCCTTCCTACCAGGCATCCACCGTCCCCGCGGTGCTCTCCGATACGCTGAATTTGGCCAACGGCAACTCCGAGCCGTTCCCGACGCCGCACCGCGTGAGCCCCGACGTCGCCATGGATGCGGATCCCTACACGGGGTATCTGTTCGGCGAGACCTTCACCATCGCCGGCAACCCGATCAACGATCACGGCTGCACGCCGATTTCCTCGACCGAGGAATACTGCGAGACCGACATCGGAGGCACCAGCCTCGCCTCTCCGCTCATGGCCGGCGTCATGGCGGTGCTCAACCAGAGCCGCGTCGCGGCGAACCAGCCGAAGGTCGGATTCGCCAACCCGTTGCTGTACAGCCTCGGCAGCGGCGGCAACGGCTCGGGACTCGACACCGCGCCGATCAACCAGATCGTCGCTCCCACGGCTCCCGTGTCGGTGCTGCGAGGTTACGCGGCGGATCTGAACGTGGCGAGAGTCGTCACCATCAACTCCGTGCCGTTCCTCATCTCCACCACGACGCCGTTTGTGCTCGAGGTGTGCGGGATCACGGTGTGCGAGGGCGTGGACGATGTGTTCAACTACACGTCGTTGGCGTCGTACGACAATACGCCGGCGGGCTACAACGACGTGACGGGCTTGGGCGTGCCGTACGTGCCGATGCTCATCGGCGCCAGGTAACTTCGACTCCGCTTGGCCTTCGAAGGCGTCCCGTGCTTGCGCACGGGACGCCTTTTTTATGCGAGATCGAACCGCAGCGGCGGCGCGCCCCGACCGGAATCACCGAAATCCCGGCGACGGCGCTAGAATGCGCGGGTGACGCGCGGCACCCAGAAGACCATGGAGGCGAATCGTGTGCGTGCGCCCGATCCCGCGCCGGCGACATCCGAGTTCGCGCCGGAACCGGCCGCGCGGTCGGAAGAGTCCTTCCTCATCAACTTGGCGGCGCTGGCGGCAGGCATCGCCAGCGTGGGGTGGCTTGCCGGGGACAATCGGTGGGAGCGCCTCGCCGGGGTGGTCGAATACCCCGCCATCGTTCCCTGTGCGGTGGTGTTCGCCGTCGTCGCGGCGGGGCAAATGCGGCGCCGACGGCGCGAGTTGACCGAGTTTGCGCTCCGCCCCCTGCGCCCGCTCGAATGGCGGCGGCCGATGCTGCGGCTGCTGGCCTTGGCGGCAACCCTCGGGATATTCGGCGCCGCGTACGCGATTTTTCCGGAGTATCACGGAAACTTCTACGCCCCGTTCTGGAAGTTCCTCCGGACCATTGCGTATGCGGTCCCGCTGATCCCCGTGTATCTCATCTGGAGCGACACGCGCCTGCGCGACCCGCGGGACGAACTGCTGGAGCTCGGATTGTTCCTCACCGGCCATGCCCGCGAAGTGGATTACGCGCTCATCCGCCGCCACTTCATGGGCTGGGCCGTCAAGGGCTTCTTCACGCCGCTGATGACGGTGTACCTGAGCCAGGAGGTGCAGTACCTGTGCACCGCATTTCGCGGCGTGACCGGGGAATCCTGGCAGAACTACGACCTATGGTTTCACCTCTCCTACGGCATCGATCTCTTGTTCTGCGTCGTCGGGTACACCGCCACGCTGCGACTGTTCGACTCGCACATCCGCAGCGTCGAGCCGACGGCCCTCGGCTGGATCGCGGCGCTCATCTGTTATCAGCCGTTCTACTCGATCGTCGGCGGCATGTACCTCAAGTATGAATCGGACTACCACTGGGACCGGTGGCTGAGCGACTGGCCGCACGTCCAGGACGCGTGGGGCGTGGCGATCATCCTGTGCGTGTTCACGTATGCACTGTCCACGGTTGCGTTCGGCCTGCGTTTTTCGAACCTCACCCACCGCGGCATCATCACCACCGGACCCTATCGCTTCAGCAAGCATCCGGCCTATTTGGCGAAGAACCTGAGCTGGTGGCTCATTGCCGTTCCGTTCATTCCAAGCCCTTCGGTCGCCGCAGCCCTGCAGCATTGCGCACTGCTCCTGCTGTTGAACGGGGTTTATCTGCTGCGGGCCCGGACCGAGGAGCGCCACCTGAGCCGCGATCCGCGGTATGTCGCGTATGCACTCTGGATGAACGAGCATGGGGCGCTCAAGGGGCTGGGACGCTGGCTCCCCGTACTCAAGTACCGCGCCCCGCCGGATTGAGCGCGGATCTGCAACGAAGAGCGCACTCGGCTGCGGCTGCTGATATATTCGAATTTTTGCGATTGCGGCGCGGGATCACCGCTCCGGAAACTGACATCCCTCAAGATCAACGGACCCATGCTCAACTATACTTCGAAAGTGACCGGCCACCCTCCACGATTGCCGAGCGGTGCGGCTGCGACGAAGCCGTCAGCGCCGACAATCACGCAAATGCGCAGCGTGCTGACGCCGTTCTGCGCCAAACGTGACTCATATGCGCTGCTGCTGCTCGCGTTCGACCTGTGCGTGTTCGCGGCGGGACAATGGCTCGCGGTGGCGGCATCCCACGCGGCGCTGCGCGGGCTCGGAGTGATCGTCACCTGGGCGGCCATCGTGCGCCTGTTCATCATCGGCCACGACGCCTGCCACCAGGCATTCACCAGCAACGCGTCGCTGAATCACGCGGTCGGGCGGATCGCGTTCCTGGCCAACCTGACGCCCTACTCGCTGTGGCGGGTGGGCCACAACGTGGTGCATCACGGCTACAACAACCTGCGAGGCCGGGATTTCGTCTGGGAGCCGAAGGATCCCGCCGAGTACCTCGCGCTGCCGCCGTGGCGCCGGGCCGTCGAACGGATCTACCGCGGCGCCTCCGGACCGGCACTGTATTACTTCGTCGAGATCTGGTGGAAAAAGCTGTTCTTTCCCAATCGGCGGAACATGCCGACATCGCGGACGGAGTTCATCGTGGACTCGGCGCTGGTCGCGGCGTTCGCAGCTCTGTGGATCGGGACCATCTGCGCGTACGCCCTCGCGCATTCGGCGCCGGTGTGGCCCGCCGTGCTGACGGCGTTCCTGCTGCCCTTCCTGCTGTGGAACTGGACGATGGGCCTGGTGGTCTACCTGCATCACACCCACCCGAAAGTGCGCTGGTATGCGGACAAGCGGGAATGGCTGCGCGACGCGACGCAGGTGTCCGGCACGATTCACATGATCTTTCCCCGGCTGTTGGGCACGGCGATGCACCACATCATGGAACACCCCGCGCATCACCTCATCTCGACCATTCCCTTGTATCACCTGAAGGCCGCCCAGCAGCGGCTGCGCGACATGGGCGCGGTATTCATCTCCACGCGTCTGAGCGTGCGCCATTACCTCGAGTGCATCCGCGCCTGCCAGTTGTACGACTATGAGCGCAACTGCTGGTGCACTTTTCCGGATTGACCGTGCCGTGACGGCCGGTGTATTCACGTACGCCGCTAGCGGAATTCCCGGATGGGCCTGGCGCCTCGCGCGCCCATAAGCTGCACCCGGGGAGTCCGCGAGTGAACTTCCCATCTCTGCCATGCCGGCAGTGGAAGGATCCGAGTGGCGAAGGCGACGACCGGAGAGTGCGAATCCTGCGGACTGTGGCGGATCTGCTTTCCCGGCCGTATGGCGGCGTCGGGCGGCCGGCCGGCGCGGCGCCTGCGGATCCGCAAGCTCAAATTCGCCCGCGGCAAGGCGCTGTACCGCGCCGGGGACGAGGTCGAATCGTTCTACATGATCCGCAGCGGATGCATCAAGGAAATCGACGAGTCGGCCGGACGCCGGGGTTCCGTGATCAATTTCGCGCTGCCGGGAGAGATGTTGAGCCTGCAAAGCCTCGGCAAGGCGCGCAGCACCACGACGAGCATCGCCGTGGTGCCCTCCTTCGTCTGCTCCGTTCCCTGGGCGGCCTTCAACCGGCTGTGTGCCGAATCGCCGCGGGTGGCGGGCGAGTTCATCCGGCTGGTCGCCAAGGCCTGCGCTCCCGCGCGCGACCTGCTGACTCTGATCCGCGACCGCGAAGCCGTCGAGCGCGTCGCGGGATTCCTGCTGAACCTCTCGAACCGGCTGCAGAGCCGCGGCGTTCGCGGCCGGGAATTCAAGCTGTGCATGAACCGCGACGACATCGCGGGGTATCTCGGCCTGCGCAGCGAGACCGTCAGCCGTTGCTTCACGGAGTTGGGACGCCGGGGTTTGATCGCCGTGCACGCCAAGCGCGTGCAGCTCCTGCAGCCGGCGGAACTGCGGCGGGTGTGCCTCGGTGAGTGACGGGGAGAGCGTCGACGTCGTAGTGATCGGCGCCGGCCCGGCCGGCCTGTGCTGCGCCAAGGGCCTGGCGAAATCGGGATTTCGTGTCGCCGTGGTGGAGCGGCAGCCGCAGGCGGCGCTCGCCGAGCCGGCCTTCGACGGCCGCGAAATCGCCCTGACGCATCGATCTCTGCAGATATTGCGGGGCTTGAGCGTCTGGCCGCGGATCCCCGCGGGCGACATCTCGCCGATCAAGCGCGCGGACGTATCGACGGGGACGTCGCCCAGGCGGCTGCGATTCGACCATCTCGACACGCCGTGCGCCGCCCTCGGCTATCTGGTCCCCAATCACGCCATCCGCCGGGCCGCCTACGAGGCGGTGGCGGAGGAACCCGCCATCAGCCTATTCGCGGGGCAGGACGTGGCCTCGGTGCGCACGGATCACGATTCGGTAACCGTCCGGTCGAGCGGCGGCCGGGCATGGCGGGCGCCGCTGCTGGTCGCGGCGGACAGCCGCTTCTCCGACACGCGACGCGGCGCCGGCATTGCGGCGGACATGGTGGACTTCGGCAAGTGCATGCTGGTGTGCCGCATGCAGCACGACCAGACACACGACGAGACGGCGCGCGAATGCTTCTTCGAGCACTGCACCGTCGCCTCGCTTCCCTTGAACGGCAACGAGTCCTCGCTGGTCGTCACGGTCAGCGCCGCCGAAGCGCGCCGCCTGCAGGAGCTGGCGGCCGCGGACTTCTCGGCGGACATCGAGGCGAAGTTCCAGGCGCGCCTGGGGAGCATGCGCCTGTCGAGCACGCGGCATGTATATCCGCTGGTGGCCACCTTTGCGCGGCGCTTCGTCGGGCCGCGCTTCGCGTTGGTCGGCGATGCCGCGGTCGGCATGCACCCCGTCACCGCGCATGGATTCAATCTCGGATTGCGCAGCCAGGACACCCTGACGGAGAGCTTGCGGCGCGCCGCCGCCCGCGGCGGCGACATCGGCTCGGCGGAAGGGTTGCTGCGCTACGAGAGCCTGCACCGGCGCCACGCCCGGCCGCTGTACCTCGCCACCAACGCCATCGTCCGCCTCTACACCGACCCGCGGCCGCTGGCCGCGCTGGTGCGCCGCGCGGCACTCGAAGTCGCGGACCGGTTCGCGCCCTTCAAACATGCCGCCCTTGCCGCGCTGACCGAGGCCAACCGCCTCGGAAACTGACGTATCGCAGATCATGAAGGCCAATTCCCTGCTATTTAGCCTCTGACTTCGATTTCTATCACCGATGTGGAGTGTTTACGTGCACGAGTTCATGAAAAAAGTCGAGACCCTGCGCTGGGACGATCATCGTTATTACCACCAGAGCCGGATCAACCAGACCCTGCACCTGATCAGCGCGATCAGCTTCCTGGTCGCCTACGCGCTCGTGTTCACCCGGCCGGCAGCCGCCGGCATCATCGGCTGGCTGGTGGGGATGGTGACCCGCCAGTCGGGCCACATCTTTTTCGAGCCCCGCGGCTACGATCACGTCAATGGCGCGACCGACGAATACAAGGAATCCATCAAGGCCGGCTACAACATGCGGCGCAAGGCCATCCTGATCGGCGTCTGGCTGGCGGTGCCGGCGCTGTTCGCCGTCACCCCCAGTCTGTTCGGCTTGATCGTCCCCGGCACGGGATTCGAGGGCTTCGCGCATGACGTCGGTATCGTCTGGCTGGCGCTCGGCGCAGCCGGGGTGATGCTGCGCACCGTGCAGCTGTGCTTTCTGCGGGGTCCGGCGTGGGGCCTCGCCTGGGCCTTCAAGATCCTGACCGACCCGTTCCACAACGTCGCGATTTACTGGAGATCGCCGCTCGCGCTGATGCGGGGCGAATTGCTCGATCGGATCGTCCACGAGCCCCACTAGGGGCGGCCGGAGCGTCCGGCGCCCGCCCCCCTGCGGCGCGATTCAGCCCCTCGGCCGGCGCGGCGGTTTTTTTCGGCCGCGGCGCACCGGTTGATTCCGGACCCGGCGCTCCGCGATCTGCCGGGCGCTGGCCGGATACCCGAGATCGTTGGGGGTATAGGCCGTCTGGCGGCGGGTGGCGAGATCCACCGTGACGCTGTCGTCGGGCGTCTTCGCGCCGACGCCGTCGCTGGCGGGGTGGTATTCGATCCGCAGCTGCTTGGGATCGACGATCAAGCGCAGGTAGCCGTAGTTCGTGTCGTCGTAGTTTTCGAACGTGACCGCGTCGTCGTTCGCGGTCTTGGCCTGCAGCACCTGCGGCGTGCGCAGCGCGATCCCCTTCGGGCCCATGACCTTCTGGACGTTGTGACCGCCGTTGCCGCAGATCACGTACGGAATGTCGGTGCCGTCGGCGCGATGGCGGGTGAAGCGCTGATAGGAGTGCACGTGCCCCGCCAGCACCGCGTGCGGCCACACGCCCGCGCTGCGGCAGGCCGCATCCATCTGCAGCCGCATCTCCGTGCTGGAGGAATGCTGCGCTCCGACGGCGTACGGCGGATGGTGATGGGCGAACAGCAGAGCTCCCGTGTAGTTCTCCTGCTTGACCCGCTGCAGCGCCGCCGCGAGATAGGTGAGCTGCGAGGTGCCGATGCGCGGATCGGCAATGACGCCGGGGTCCTCGAGCGTGTTGCTGTAGAGGCAGAGGATCCGGACGAAGGGGGCCTCGAAGGTGAAGAACACGCCGGGCTGAATTTGCGCGGTCCGCGACAGGCCGCCCGCCTCGGGCGTCACCGTGAAGCCGGCTGAAGGGTCCGCGCAGAAATTCCTCAGGTAGGCGTTGAGGCTCACCGCGTGGGCGAGCGGAGAGATCATGCCGTCGTGATTTCCCGCCACGGCGAGCACCGGAGCCTGATAATTGCGGTACGGCTCGTAGAACTGATCGTAGTAGTACTCGGTCTCGCCGAAGTTGTAGACGATGTCGCCGAGCAGCAGGGCGAATTGCGGCATCTCGGGGGCCTTCGACTCCTCGAAGTCCCCGACCATCTTGTCGGTCACCTCATTCTGGGTGGTGGGTCCCCGCGTGCTGCCGCAGTCCCCGGTGGAGTGAAATACGATCTGCCGGTTCTTGACGATGGCCTGGATCGCCGCCTGGTTCCCGTTGAACACCTCGGCCAGCGTGAGCCGCGGCTCGGCGCCGCCGCGGGGCGCCGGAAACGGCAGCGGATCGAGCTTGTGCTCCTTGTTGAGCTCATCGATGATCTGGTAGGCGTCGCTGTCCGAGGGATGCCGGATGCGGAACGTGGTCGGATCCGCCGTGGCTTCGGGCTGACCGAACACCGGGTTTCGCAGCGATCGCGGGGGTGCAGCGGGAGAGTTGGCGGGGTTCCTGGGGGTTCCCATGGGAGCGCTACCTCGTGGCCGAAATGGCTCCAAGATAGCCGCTGCATCGGCGTTTTGTATTAATGTTTCGTATCACTCGAGGAGAGACCATGGCGATCACCCGCGAACCGCCGCCGAACCAGTACAACGGGCTGACGGACGTGGCCGAGGGGCTGCCGGCGCAGGCCTACTTCGATCCCCGGCGCTACGACCAGGAGCTGCGGCGGATCTGGCAGCGGAACTGGATCTACGTCAGCCGGTCCACGGACGTGGCCAGGCCGCGGTCCTTTCGCAGCTTCGAACTCGGCGATCAGCGGGTGCTGCTGGTCCGGGACGACGACGGGGTGCTGCAGGGCTTCTACAACACCTGCCGGCACCGGGGCGCGGCCCTGTGCCGCGAAAGCGCAGGGGTGCTCCGGTCCGGCGCCCTCATCTGCCCCTACCATGCCTGGACGTACAGCCTGCAGGGGGACTTGCTGCGCACGTCGTCCAAGCGTCATGGCGAGGGGTTCGACGCCGTGGACTACTCTCTCTACAAGATCCGGGTGCGCGAGGCACGGGGTTTCGTGTTCGTGGCCCTGGAGGATCCGCCCTCCTTCGACCGGAATTTCGATCCGCCACTCGACCGGCTCGATGCCTGGCCGCTCGAGGATCTGGCCGTGGGTCACGTGCTCACCAAGACCATCCAGTGCAACTGGAAGATCTTTTGGGAGAATTTCAACGAATGCCTGCACTGTCCGGGAGTTCACCCGAGCCTGTGCCAGCTGGTGCCCCTGTACGGCCGCGGAATCATCCGGGAAGGCGACGACCCCAACTGGGCGCAAACCGCCGCCGATCCCGATCCGAAGTACAAGGGGGGCCTGCGCGCCGGCGCCCGCACCTGGTCGTCGGACGGCGGGCTCGCCGGCCTGCCGTTCGAGGGATTATCCGCCGAGCAGCGCCGGCGCGGCGCCACCTATGTCACGTGCGTGCCGTCGGTCTTCATCGTCGGCCATCTTGACTATGTGCGCGTGGTGCGGGTGCGCCCGACGGGACCGGAACAGACCGAGCTGCGGGTCGAATATTTGTTCTCGGCCGACACGCTGGCGGACCCCGGCTTCGACATGCGCCGCATCGTGGACTTCACCGACACCGTCATGTCGGAGGATGCCGGCGTATGCGAGCTCAATCAGCGCGGACTCCACGCCGCGCCGCATGCGGCGGGTGTGGTCATGCCCGAGGAATACCTCGTCCAGAGATTCCATGAATGGGTCGATCTTGAATTGTCGCGCACCTGACAGGCCCGCCGGCCCGAGGGTGCGGCGCCTCGCGGTCCCGGCCCTCCTCCTGGCGCTCGGCGGCTGCGGCGGTGCCGCTCCGGCCGGACCTCCGGCGGGCGCGCCGACGCTCAACGTCTACAACTGGGCGGACTACATCGGCCACGACACGATCGCGGAATTCGAGGCGCGAACCCACGTCAAAGTGGTGTACGCGACCTACGACTCGAACCAGGAACTGGAGGCCAAGCTCCTGGCCGGCCACACCGGCTACGACATCGTCAGCACCACGACGGGCTATTACGGGCGCCAGATCAAGGCGGGGGCCTACCTGCCCCTCGACAAGACCCAGCTGCCGAACTGGAAGAACCTGGATCCGGCGGTGCTGGCGGTGCAGGCCAAGGTCGACCCCGGCAACCGCTATGCCGTCCCATACCTGCACGCCATGAACGGCATCGCCTACAACGTGGACCAGGTGAAGGCGCGCGTGCCGAATGCGCCCACCGACAGCCTGGCGCTGATCTTCGACCCCGCGGTCATGGCAAAGCTCGCCGAATGCGGCGTCACCTTCCTCGACTCACCCGAGGATGTCATTCAAATGGCCCTCGCGTACCTCGGCCTCGACCCGAATTCCCAGACGCCGCAGGACCTCGAGGCCGCGGAAAAGCTCGTCATGGCGGTGCGGCCCTACATCCGGAATTTCGATTCGATCGATTATTGGCATCAGCTCGCCTCCAACGAATCGTGCGTGGCCATCGCCTGGTCCAGCGACTATCTGGTCGCGAAGCAGCGGGCGCTGGAGGACGGCACCGGCGCACATCTCGCCTTCATCCTTCCCAAAGAGGGGTCCAACATCACGTACAACGCACTGCTGATTCCGGCGAACGCGCCCCACCCGCAAGCCGCGCACGAATTCCTGAATTTCATCCTGGATCCCAAGGTCATCGCCGAGATCACCAACGACCTGCGCTACGGCAGCGACAACCTGGCGGCGCGGCCGTTCGTCCGCCCGGAGATCCAGAACGATCCGGTGGTCAATCCGCCGCCCGAGATCCGCGCGCGGCTGTACCTGCCGGCGGAGCCGAGCGCCGCTTACGACCGGCTGCGCACCCGCGCGTGGACCCGCATCAAGACCGGCCAGTAAGCGCCCCCTCGCTTAGAAGTTGTTCTTGTACTGCAGGATCACCGTGAACGGCTGCAGCGTCGCCACCTGCGGCATCACCACGCCGGCCGCGCTGAACTGGGCGTAGCCGATGTAGCCGATGTCGCCAAGGTTCGGCTTCGCGTTCCCGACATTGTGCAGGTTGAGCGACAGCTCCTGCTTCTCGTGCTGCACGCCGAAGCGCAGGTTGACCAGCGAGTACGGCGGGCGCTCGCCGACCAAGCCGCTGCCGCCGTTGAGCAGCGAAATGCTGTTCCCGGTGTAGCTGTAGTCGGCGGCGGCGAAGCCGTCCAGGCTCGTGGTGAGCGGCCGCGTATAGATGCCTCCCATCGAGGCGGTCCACGACGGCGTCTCCAGGATCGGCGACCCGGGAAGCACGCCCACGTAGCTCAGCGCGCCCGGATCGTTGATGTCGGTATGCTCGTAGCCGACGCCGAAGCGGACCTGCAGCGAGGAGGTGAGCTTGCCG
This sequence comes from uncultured Gammaproteobacteria bacterium, assembly GCA_963707765.1. Taxonomy (GTDB): domain Bacteria; phylum Pseudomonadota; class Gammaproteobacteria; order Steroidobacterales; family Steroidobacteraceae; genus Bog-1198. The sequence goes on from CAVPQZ010000005.1 coordinate 277,564, forward strand.
TTGATCTCGAATTCCGCGCCGTTGATCTTGGCTTCACCGCCGTTCAACTGCAGATAGAACCCGCACGGCAGGGCAGCCTGCTGCTGCAGGTTCTTCCAATCGATGTGGAAGGCTGCGGCCGAGATCAGGATCGCAGGATTCGGCAGCTGGACCTTGGTCCCCGCCTCGTAGCTCCACAGGGTGTCCGACTTGACGTGCAGGATGTCGTCCAGCGGCAGACCCGCCAGCTGGCAGGCGGGCAGGTTCGCCTGCGCGCCGCCGGCGCGGAAGCCTTTCGAGGCGGAGGCATAGACCATGGCCGCCTCGTTGGCCTGATACGAGAGCGCGAACTTCGGATCGGTCCCCGTCTCCTTGTTCTCCTGCGGGTTGCTCAGCGTCGGCACGTAGTTCAAGTAGCCGAAGGCCGTGTAGTCGGTGGTCTGCTTGAGCGAGTACTCGCGCAGGCCCAACGTGGCGGTGAAGCGATCCAGGAACTTGTAATACAGCTCGCCGAACAGCGACGTGTCCTGCTGCGTGCCCGGGTTTTCCTGCGTCCAGATGATGTCGTTGGCCGCCGTTCCCGCAATGGTGTTGCCCACGGTAACGTTCGTGAGACCGTTGGCATAGGTGTACGGAATCCCGAACAGCGAGCGGGTGTTCGAGTAGAACACGCCGGCGGTCCCGCTCAGGTTGTGCCAGGGATCGAAGGACACGCGCAGCTCCTCCGTGACCTGATTGTGGTAGTGCTCCCCATCCCACAGATACGGCTGTCCCGGGAGGGGCGGCGTCGACACGCCGTAGTAGGGGCCCGCGAGGATCTGCTGGGTGCCGTAGGTCGAGTCCTCGAGGTCGTGGTTGTGCCGGTAGAAGTAGCTCGTGGACGACACCACGTTGTAGCCGTCGCCGTGGTAGTTCAATTCCAGCGAGGGCATGACCCACCGGTCCATCGCGTCCGGCTGCACGTCGAACGCGCGATTGATGACGTAGTCCGGCTCGAAGCCGGGGAGCGGAGCGAACGTGGACGGGAATCCATGGTAGTCGGTGTCCTGGTACATCACCCGCAGGCGCGCCTCGAAGCTGTCGCTCACCTTCAACAGCGCGGCGACCGAACCGCCGTAGGTCATCTGCGCGCCCTGGTTGCCGACGCTGGTGCGCGGCACGTTCAGATAGGGATCGTAGGTCCCGGGGCTGGAGGAATCCGTCGGAAAGGTGCGCGTCAAATAGCCCGCGTCGTGGTTGGCGAACAGCACTACGCGCACCGCCAGTTGATCCGGACTCAGCACGATGTTGCCGATGACGCCGGTACCGCCGTCGACGCTGCCGCCTCCCGAGGTCGCGCCGGCCTGGGACATGTAGCCGATGTCGTCCTGGGTGAGATTGGGCTTCTTGGTGATGAGGCGGACGTTGCCGCCGAGAGAGCTCTCGCCGAACAGCGTGCCCTGCGGCCCCTTCAGCACCTCGATGTTGTCGATGTCGAGCACCCGCGGATCCACCGAGCCCGGCACCGGCGTGTCGTCGATGTAGAAGCCGGTCGCACCGGCCGTGCCGAACAGGTTCTGGCCGGTGATGCCGCGGATGGCGACGGTGCGCGCGTCGGAAATGCCGGTCGGTCCGCCGCCGTAGGCGAAGGAGATATTCGGCGTCTTGGTCGCATAGTCGTCGAACGACTGGATGTTGTATTGCTCCAGGTTCTGGGACGTGAACGCGGTGATGCTGATGGGCACCTGGGCCAGCGACTCGTCGCGCTTTCGCGCCGTGACCGTGATGGTCTCGAGGGTCTCGGTGTCGGCTGCCGAAGCCCCGGCGGCATCGGCGGCTCGGGCGGCCGAGCCGCCCAGCGCCGCAGTCAACGCCGCGAGACCAAGGGGCAGGATGAAACTTCGTCGACGCATTCGGTGATCTCCCGAGGTTTTAATATAACCGTTATAATAATTAGAGGCCGCTCCTCGCGCTTTTTAGCACATCGTTCCGCAGAACACCATTGCCCGGACCCCGGGGAGTCCGGGCATTCCCCAATGCAGCGCGCCGTCGAGCGCGGCACGTCAAAGCCGCCGTTGGCGGCGCGGCGCAGGGCTCCGGCCGCCGGGCGCTCCCGCAACCGCCTGATTCACAATAGGTTGGCGCCTCGCGGCATCGCCAGGTGCGCCGCGGCGGCGTATCGTAAGCTCCCCGAAGCGCCCCGACCCGCGGGCCCCTCTCAAGGAGAACGCCATGACCCAGACGCCCAAGGCTCAAGAACTGCCGAAGGAACTTCCCAAGTGGATCGCGGACCACCTCGCGAGGTATCTCGCCACCGACGGCGAGGACGGCTACCTGTGGGACGCCACGCTCGGCGGCGGTACGGGCCTGTGCCCCATCCTGTTGCTCACGACGACGGGGCGCAAATCGGGACGGGAGCTCACGCTGCCATTGATCTTCGGGAGGTCCGGTTCGGACTACGTGGTGGTCGCTTCCAAGGGCGGCGCGCCCATGCACCCGGCCTGGTACCTGAACCTGCAGGCCCACCCGGAGGTGCGCCTGCAGGTGAAGGCCGAGAAATTCCAGGCGCGGGCGCACACGGCCGACGCCGCGGAGCGGGCCCGCTTGTGGCCGATGATGGTGGGCATCTACGGTCCGTACGCGAAGTATCAGACCCTGACCGACCGGCAGATTCCGGTGGTGGTGCTCCGGCCGGCCTGAGCGGCGGGGTCAGAACCCGGCCGCGGCGGGAATGATCTCGCGGCCGAACAGGGTGAGCGGCGTGATGTCGTGAACGTTCGGCATGTTGAATATCGCCTGCTGTACGCCGGCGGCGGCCAGGGCCTTGCAGTGCGAGATCACGCCGCTCACTGTCATCGCGCCGGGGCGCAGGTCCACCGTTCCCAGACTGGTCTTCTCGATGGCGCCGTAGTCGCGTCCCAGCGCCTCGCAATGCTGCTCGAGAATCGCGAGCTTGGCAGCCACCGCCTCGGGGGTTCCGAACAGGTTGCAGGCGTCCGCATACTGCGCCACCAGGCGCAGGGTCTTCTTCTCGCCGCCTCCTGCGACGAGGATCGGCGGGTGGGGCCGCGACAGCGGCTGCGGGACGCACAGCGTTTCCTCGAGGTGGTTGTGCTTGCCGTGGAAGGGTCCGTTGTTGGGCGACCACATCTGCAGGGCGATCTGCAGCGTCTCCTCCAGCTGTTCGAAGCGCACCCCGAGCGGCGGAAACGGGGTGCCCAATCCCCGCGCCTCCGTCTCGTTCCAAGCGGCGCCGATGCAGAAGTACGCGCGCCCCCCGGAGAGCACGTCGAGCGTGGTCACGGTCTTCACCAGCACGCCGGGATAGCGGTAGATCACACCGGTCGCCAGGGTGCCGAGCTTCACCCGGTGGGTGAGGGCCGCGAGGTATCCGAGGGTGGTGTAGCCCTCCAGCATGTCGTGCTCATGCGGGCCGATCATGCTGATCTGAAAGAAGTGATCCATCACCCAAAGGCTGTGGAATCCGCCTTCATCGGCCGCGCGCGCGATGTGCGCGAGCGTCGACGGGATCTGGGCCGGCCCTCCCGGCCACGTGAAGTTGGGAACCTGCAGTCCGATTTTCATTGAGCATGCTCCTTGAGTAACCCGCGCTGCGCGTCGCGCAGCCAATCGTCGCGATCGTCCGAAGCCGGCAGCGCCAGCGCGAGATCACGCGCACGCGCGAAGGACTCGGCAGCGCGCGCATCCCCGATCTTCGCGAGGGCCTCGCCCAGCGCCAGGGCATTCGGCGGAAACTGCGGCCGCAGCGACACGGCGCGCCGCGCGGCCGTGACGGCCGCTTCCGGATCGCCGGGACCCACCGGCCATCCCGGCGAGCGGGCCAGGACCAGCGCCCGCACCCGGGCGGGACCCGCGTCATCGTACTCGGCATCGGCGGTATCGGCGGCGGACAGGGCGTCGAGCATGCGCTTCAATAGCTCGCCGGCCTGTAACGGGTGGGCCCGGGCCGCCAACCCCAGCGCGAGGGCCTGGGAGTAGAGACAGGCGGCGGCCTGCGGCGCTCGGGCAAGGCACGCATCGGCATCGCGGCCTGCGGCGTCGGCCAGGCTCGCGCGGATCTTCGAGTCGCTCTCGCGATCGGCGCGGCGCGCGTCCGCCGCCACCGCGGCGGCGAGATCCGCCACCGATGGCGCGGGAGCGGGCGCTTGCGTGGCGGCCGCGGGCGTGGATGGCGGCATGGGCGGCCGCAGCGGCGCCTGGCAGGCCGCCAGAAGCAGCGCGCCGACAGCCACGCCCAGCCAGCGCTTCACGGCCGGTCGGTGCGGCTAGGTTGCGGCGCCACGAAGCCCTTCAGATGGAGCGATGCCAGCGTATCCGTATCGCCGGGAACGGCACTCATCTTGAGCAGCGCCGCCTGCAGCGCCCTGGCGCGCGGCGCAGGCACGCGCGAGTCGACCACGGCCAGCAGCGCCACCGGCAATGGCGGCGACTGCACCAGCGTCTTGAGGGAGGGCGCGAACGGCAGGGTCGGCAGCGCGGCCGCCTGGGTCTGGTCGAGCAGGGCGACGACCTTGTCACCGGCCGCCACCCGGCGCAACGCGCTCAGGATCTGGCCGGTGGTCTCGATCTTGAGGTCCGCGGGCAGGGCCCAAGCGGCGAGCGCCGAGTGCCGCACGAACTCGGGCGCATATCCGGCGACGCTCAACAGGGTGTAGCCGGACAGCGCCTCGGGACCCGTGGGTCCGCCCACCTTGCCCACCAGCGTCCATCGCTCCTGCGTCCCCACGTCCGTCACGTCGGCCTGCGCCAGCGGCGTCAAATGCAGCTCTGCCCCATGTTGCACGTAGAAGGCGAATGGAATGAAGGCCAGCACCGAATCAGCGCTCTTGAGCTTCTGCAGGCCTCCCTCCTCGGTGGGATCGTAGATGGCTGCGAGAGTGGCGGGATTCCATCCAGCGGAGGTCACCGCCGCCTTGGCGAACTGGTCGACGAAGGGCTGGGCGTCGCCGGCTCCGCCAGGGTAGCCCGGGGCGCAGAACACCAGGGTCGCAGCCGCCGCCATCCAGAGTGCGCTCATGGCCATAGGCTATCATTACGCCGCTCTGAGAGACCACCCGATCGATCCTAAGGGCGCCTTGCCATGATCATGCTCGTCTCGCCCGCCCTGGTGGCGATATTTCTCGGCGTTCTTCGAGCGCGGGTGGCTCTGGCCGCGATGTTCGCGATCCTCGCCGCGGCCGGCGTCTACGGCGCGCTGCACATACCCACCGATTCGGCCATCGATCGCCTGGTCGTGGCCGGCGATCCCATCGCCCAGGCCACGACCGAGTTCGAGCGGGTGTTCCCGGAGGGCGAACAAGCGCTCATCGTGCTCGAAGCGCCGGACCCTTTGAGCCAGCCGGCGCTCGAAGGTGCGGCCGGGCTCGAGCGCTCGCTCGACCGAATTCCGCAGGTCCAGGCGCACAGCCTGCTCACGCTGTATTTTCGCGCGGGCGTACCCGCGACGATCAGCGCCGGCGACGCGGACCGGCTGCGCGCCTTCGCCACGGGCACGTCGCTGTTTCGCCGCGCGGGTCTGCTGGGCGATCACTTCCTGGGTATCGGGCTGGAGCTCGAGGTCAAGTCCCCGGAGGCGCGCGACCGTGCATTGGCCGCCATCGATGCGCTGGTGCTGCCGCTCGAGCACGCCGGCGGCCCCTTCACGGCCATCCGGCGCGTCGGCACGCCCTGGCTCGATGCCTGGCTCGAGCGCCAGACCGGCGAGTCCACGAAGAAGTTCATGCCGCTCTTCGGGATTTTTCTCATGACCTTGGTGTTCCTGGTGTACCGCTCGTGGCGCGCCCTGACCGCCATCGTCCTGACCCTGGGCGCCGTGGTCGCCATGGCGGTTGGACTGGGCGACGTTTTCGGCTGGTCGAACAGCGTGGTCTCGACGCTGGTCCCGCTCACGGTGATGGTGACCACCACCGCGACCCTGGTCTACATCCACTCGAGGTACATGGAGCCCGGCGAGGGGATCGATGCGCGCGCCGCCCACGCGCGTGCACTGGCCAACAAGTTCCTGCCCTGCACCGCGTCGATGTTCGCCACCGCGGTCGGATTCGCGGCGCTCGCCGTCTCCGACATCCGTCCCGTGCGCGAGATGGGTCTGTGGACCGCCTGCGGATTGATCGTCGCGTGGTGCAGCTGCTTCACGCTATTTCCGGCGCTGCAATCGCTGCTGCGCTGCCCGAAGCGCTCCGCGGCGGCGAGCACCGGCCGGCGCTTCGGCGCCTTCGTCGACCTGCTGGTGCCCGCGACCCGCCGCTACCGCTGGCCCCTGGTGGCCGGCGCGCTCCTCATGATGGGCTGCGGCGCGGTGGCGCTGTTCGGCATTCCTGGCAGGCTCCCCGCGCTGAAGCTCGAGACCGACGCGCTCACCTACGTCGACCCGCGCGTGCGGGTGGCGCAGGACACGCGGCGCTTCGAGGAGTCCAACGGGCTCGACGTCATCGACCTGTGGCTGCAAACCCCGCCCGGCCGCGCGCTGGATCCTGATTTCCTGCGCGCCGTGGAATCATTGACGCGCACGCTCGAGCAGCACGCCGGCGTCGACGCCGTGGACGGCCCCACCTCGGTGCTGCGCTGGGCCAAGTACATCGAGTCGGGATCGGACCAACTATCCCTCTCCCCGGCCGACTGGCCCAAGCTGGCGGCGGATCTGGAGAACATCCTCCTAACGCAGCCCGGTGCGCGCAATTTCGTCGACGTCACGGATCTCAACAGCGTGCGCATCAGCATCCGCGGACGCGGCGACGCCTTCGGGCCGGCGGGGGCCATGCGGGCTTACGTCGAATCCACCTGGGCTAAAGCCCGAGCCCGGGATCCGGCCTTCCACGACGTGCGCGGCCAGCTCGCGGGCAAGGGGGTCCTCGCCGGAGAAATCACCGAGCGCCTGCTGCCCACGCTGACGCAGAGCTTCCTGCTCACCGCCACGGTGATCTTCCTTGCATTTCTCGTGGTGTTTCGCAGCCCCTCGGCGCGGCTCATGACCATGATTCCCTCGTTTTTCGCGATTCTCTCCGTGTTCATCGTCATGCGCGTTGCGGGCATCCCGCTCAACATCGCCACCATCCTCATCGGCTCGACGGTGCTCGGGGCCACCGAGAACGATCAGGTGCATTTTTTCTATCACCTGCAGGAAGGCCGGCAGAACGGCTCGGCCGCCTCGCTGCGCTATGCCATGCTGACCGCGGGGCGCCCGATACTCTTTGCGACGCTCATCAATGCAAGCGGCTTCCTCGCGCTCGCGCTGTCCGACCTGCCGCCCATGCGCCAGTTCGGCATCGTGTCCGCTTCGGCGTTCGTGCTCGCGCTGGTCGCCGATTTCACGGCGCTGCCGGCGGCGCTGTGGATTCTCAGCCGTCGCGAACCCGCGACATCTTGAGGCCCTTGCGGCGCTGCGGACGCCGTTCGATCAGCGGACAGCGATTGCAAGAAGGCTGCGATCCGCGCCAATACTCGTATAGTAGCGGTCCAAGATCGTCATTCGCGCTCGACGCAACTTGGGCGCCAGCGGCACTCACCTTCCCTCGGAGAACCGTCATGGCCAGTCAATATGAATACCGGGCGATCAAGACCGCCCTCGAATCGGAAATCGCCGCCCTGGAAGAGGCGTGCAATGAACTGGGCCCCGACTCGCATTTGCGCGCGCTCTGCGACGTGGCGGCGGGGCGGGTGCGGGATCTGCTGCTCGGCATCGAACCCCGCGGGATTCAGGGCGCCGCCCCTGCCGCCGTGACCCCGACTCTGCATCGCACACCCATCGACCGACCGCATCTCACCTCGTAACAGGCCCCGCCGCCGCTGCGGCTCCCCCCCGCCCCATTGACGAATCGGGCGAGGCGAAGGAGAGTAGCGCTCATAATGATTCCAACCGCGCCGGGCGGATCACGGGCCAGCCTGGCGCGGCGGCTGATCTCGCTCACGGACCTGACCAGCTTGAACGAGTCGGACGACGACTCCTCGACCCGCGCCCTCGCGGCGCTCGGCCTGTCGGCTCCGGTCAAGCCTGCCGCCGTATGTCTGTGGGCGCGCTGCATCCCCGCCGCCAAGAGCATTCTGCGCGATACCGGCATCCCTATGTGCGCCGTGGCGAATTTTCCGGGGGGCGCCGCGGGGGCGGCCGCCGCCGCGGCGGAGATTTCCGCCGCCGTCGAGGCCGGCGCCGCCGAAGTGGACGTCGTGTTTCCCTACCGGGCGCTGCTCGACGGAGACTCGCGCGCGGGCCTCGACCTGGTGCGCGCGTGCCGGGAGGCCTGCGACGGCCGGGCGCTGTTGAAGGTAATCCTGGAAACCGGTCAGCTGTCGAGTGAGGACGCCATTCGCCGGGCGGCGCAGATCGCCGTCGACGGCGGCGCGCAGTTCCTCAAGACCTCGACCGGCAAGACCCGGCCGGGCGCGACGCCCGAAGCCGCGGCGGTGATGATGCAGGTGATCGCCGCGGCCGCGCTGCGCGGCAACGCCGTGGGGTTCAAGGCGTCCGGCGGCATCCGCTCGATCGGTGATGCGGAAGGTTATCTTGAGCTCTTCGACCGACGATTCGGAGCGGGCAGCGCCACGGCCGCCAATTTCCGGATCGGCGCCTCCGCGCTCTTCAAGGAGTTGGTGGCCGCCGCGGCCGAATGAACGGAACTCGATCGCACCCGGGAGGAATCACATGCCGAACGTTCCCCGCATCGCCGTCGTCGGCAGCGCCAACACCGACCTGACGACGTTCACCGACGTGTTCCCGCGTCCGGGCGAGACCGTGTTCGGCAAGAACTTCGATCTCGGCTTCGGCGGCAAGGGCGCGAACCAGGCCGTCGCGGCCCGGCTCTGCGGCGCCGACGTGCTCATGGTGGCCAAAGTCGGCCGCGATCTCTTCGGGCCGGCGACCGTCGAGAATTTTCGCCGCTTCGGCATCGACACGACGCATGTGCGCATCGTCGACGATGCGCCCACCGGCGTGGCGCCGATCTTCATCGAACCGCAGGGGCAGAACCGCATCATCGTGGTCAAGGGCGCCAACGACCGGCTGAGCCCGGCCGACGTCGACGCGGCCGCGGCGGACTTGCGCCGCATGGACGCCATCATCCTGCAGTTCGAGATCCCGCTGGAGACGGTGTATTACACCCTGCGCTTCGCCAGGACCCACGGCATCCGCTGCATCGTCAACCCGGCACCGGCCCTGCCCGCCCGCCTCGAGGAGCTGACCGCGGCGGACTACCTCATCCCGAACGAGACGGAAGCCCAGCAGATCACGGGGCTTCCCGTGCACTCGGATGCCGAAGCGGGCGAATGCGCCGCCGCCCTCCTGGCTCAGGGGTTCGGGCGGGTGGTGATCACCTTGGGCGAGCGCGGCAGCCTCCTGGCCGGCGCGAGCGGCTATACGCGCGTGGAGCCGTTCCCGGTTCCGGCCATCGATACTTCGGGCGCGGGCGATGCCTTCATCGGCAGCTTCGCCGTGTTTCTCGCCGAGGGCGCGCCAGAGCACACCGCCGTGCGGCGCGCGAACCTCTATGCCGCGCTTTCGACCACGCGGGTCGGCACGCAGAAATCGTTCCCGGGCCGCGCCGATTTCGAGACCGAATGGGCGCGCCGCAGCGCCGTACCGCAATAAAAACCCAAGGCCAATCCATGTACGTCGTCCACAGCTATCCGCTCGCCGTCGCCTTTTGCGTGATCACCATGCTGTGCTGGGGGTCGTGGGCCACGACCCGGAAGCTGGCACGGCCGGATTGGCGGTTCGAGCTCTTCTACTGGGACTACACGCTGGGTGTGCTGCTCTTGACGCTGCTGCTCGGGCTCACGCTCGGAAGTGCAGGCACCGAAGGGCGCGCCTTCCTGCCCGACCTGTCGCAGGCCTCGGGCGCCGCGCTCCTGTCGGCCCTGGTGGGCGGGGCGATCTTTAATCTCGCGAACCTCCTCTTGGTGGCGGCCATCGAGATTGCGGGCATGGCGGTCGCCTTTCCCGTCGGGATCGGCCTCGCGCTGCTGATCGGCGTGGTCGTGAATTACCTCGCGGCGCCAGTGGGCGATGCCGCATTGCTGGGCGGGGGAGTCGTCCTGGTCACCGTGGCGATCGTCCTCGATGCCGTCGCCTACCGCCGCCTGCCGGGCGGCCCCGATGCCGGCACCCGGGGCAACTCACGGGGGCTGTTTCTCTCTTTGGCGTGCGGCGTCTTCATGGGCCTATTTTACCGCTTCGTAGCCGCCGCCATGTATGCGGATCCGACCCACGCCGAAGCCGGCAAGCTGGGTCCGTACGCGGCCGTGTTCGTGTTCGCCGTGGGAATCTTTCTCAGCAGCTTCATTTGGAATACCTTGGCCATGAGGAAGCCGCTGACCGGACCGCCCGTCGGCTTTCGCGACTACTTCTCGGGCGGCCTCGGCACGCATTTGACCGGCGTGCTGGGCGGCGTGATCTGGGGGGTGGGCATGTCGTTCAATTTGATCGCCTCGGGGCGCGCCGGCTTCGCCATTTCCTATGGACTCGGCCAGGGCGCCACGATGGTGGCCGCCTGCTGGGGCGTATTCATCTGGAAGGAATTTCGCACGGCCCCGGCCGGCACGTCGAGGCTGCTGGCGGCGATGTTCGCCAGTTTCCTGGGCGGTCTCGCGCTCATCGTGCTCGCGCGCACACCTTAGGAGAATCCCATGTCGAATCCGCCCGATCCCGCGCAATACCTGGCGAAGCTCGTCGCCGCCAGCCAGGAGTTGATGCAGAAAATCGCGGCCGGCGTGCCCGGGGCGCCGCCGCCGGCCGGCCCCGATCCCACGGCCTGGTTCACGGCGGCGATGAACAACGTGGCGGAGATGCAAACCGGCTACCTGCAACAAATGACCCGGCTGTGGACCACGATGCTCGCCCCGGGCGGATCGGCAGCCCCGGCGGGCGCAGCGGGGACGGAAACCCCCAAGGCGGACGACAAGCGGTTCGCCGGCGAAGCCTGGCGCAGCATGCCGGGCTTCGACTTGATCAAGAACACCTACCTGGCCTATGCGGGGGCGATGCGCGACTGCGTCGAAGCGGCGCCGGTGGACGAGAAGACCAAGGGCCAGATGCGTTTTGCCGTGCGGCAATTCAACGATGCCTTGAGTCCCGCCAATTTCTTCGCCACCAATCCGGAGGCGATGCAACTCGCGATGGAGACCGGCGGCAAGAGCGTCGCCGAAGGCATGGTCAAGTTCTTCGAGGATTTGGCCAAGGGCCGCGTGTCGATGACCGACGAGACCGCCTTCCAGGTGGGCAAAAACCTCGCCGTCACGCCCGGGGCGGTGATCTTCGAGAACGACCTGATCCAAGTGATCCAATATGAGCCGCGCACGGCGCAGGTGGGCGCGCGGCCGCTGCTGATCATTCCGCCCGCCATCAACAAGTTCTACATCCTCGATCTGCAGCCGAAGAACTCTCTGGTGGCCTATGCCGTGGAGCAAGGCCATACCGTGTTCCTCGTCTCGTGGCGCAACATCAGCCCGGCGCTCGGGTCGCTGACCTGGGACGACTACGTGGACCGGGGCGTCGTGCAGGCGATCGATGTGGCCCTCGAGGTGACCGGCGCGGATCGGGTCAATGCGCTGGGGTTCTGCGTCGGCGGCACGCTGCTCGCCTGCGCCGCGGCCGTCTTGAACGCGCGGAAACAGGACAAGCTGGCGAGCCTGACGCTGCTCACCGCGCTGCTCGATTTTTCCGATACCGGCGAAATCGGACTGCTGGTCTCGGAGCAGAGCGTCGCACTGCGCGAGGCGGCCATCGGCCACGGCGGCGTGGTGGACGGCAAGGAGCTCGCCTTCGTCTTCTCCTCGCTGCGCGCCAACGATCTCATCTGGCCCTACGTCGTCAGCCGGTACCTCAAAGGCCAGGAAGCGCCGGCCTTCGATTTGCTGTATTGGAACTCCGACGGCACCAACCTGCCGGGACCGATGTTCTGCTGGTATCTGCGCCACACGTATCTCGAGAACGAGCTCAAGGAACCGGGCAAGACGCGCCAATGCGGCGTGTCCGTGGACCTGTCCCGGGTGAAGACGCCGGCCTACCTCTATGCCTCGCGCGAGGATCACATCGTGCCGTGGAAGACGGCCTACGCCTCGACGCGGATCCTGGGCGGCGAGACCACCTTCGTGCTGGGCGCAAGCGGCCACATCGCCGGCGTGATCAACCCGGCCTCGGGCAACAAGCGCAACTATTGGGCCGCGGGCGCCGACGCCGCCCCGCGCGCTCAGGCCAGCCCGGGCATTCCCCATCCCGCCGACGCCGAGACCTGGTTATCGGGCGCGAACAGCGTGCCCGGCAGCTGGTGGCCGCATTGGGCGAAGTGGCTCAAGCGGTGGGCCGGGGACGACGTGGCGGCGCGCGGATCGCTGGGCGGCGGCAAATACCGCATCATCGAGCCCGCACCCGGGCGCTACGTGACCGAACAGCAGGCCGCGAGTCCCGCCGTCAAGTGAGCGATTCGGTGACCGCAAACCCGCGCTCACCCATTTTTCGGGGAGTCGGTCGATGCTATATGCTGCCGTCGTTCTATTTACGTACGTCGCGCTCAGCGGGCTCGTGATGGCAGTCGGCATTTTTAGAGGTGCGAAGCCTTGGGGGCCTCTTGCGATGGGCCACGGCATACTCGCGGTAACGGCCCTCGTGCTGGCGATGTTGGAAGCGATCGCGACCGGCGCCGCTGCGGTTAAGTACGGTGTCGCGATTCTGGTTCTGGCCGCTCTGGGAGGCCTCATCCTGCTCAGCTATGATCTGCGTGGCAAGCCGCATCCGTGGGTGGTCGTGCTGCTGCATGCGCTGCCCGCCATCGGTGGAGTCGGTTTTCTCGTCTTCGCTCTGTTGCAGTGAGGCGCTCTCAGTCGCCGCAGTGGCAGAGCGCGCTCTCGAAGGCCGCCGAGTTCAACATGTGCAGACTCGCGGCGTCCAATGCACCGTTGAGCGTCTCCTGATAGTTCAGCACACTTCCGGAATAGCCGTAATTGCCCGCCTTGCCGTCCACCGACTCCTGCCAACAGGTCTTACCGGAGGCCGATTGCAGCGAAGCGGCAAACACGATTCGCGCTTCATAGCCAGAGCGATGCCAGATGTTTTCCGATGTCCGCAGCGCGTCCAAATCGAGGTTGAGCACGGCTGCGCCCGACCCCGGCGACTCGCCGTGTTGCGCCACGACGCCGCTCTGCGCCATGAAGTGCTCCACCCCGTCGCGCGCCCAAGCGGCCGGGTCGCCGCCCGCGGAGACGTCCGCGCGCAGCGGCTTGCTCTCATGGACGCGCGCGCCGAGAAGTTTCTCGGTGCGCTTGTCGTCGACGTGAATGCGAATGGCTGCCTTGCAGCTCGGCGCCGCGAGAACCGCTTCGGGGTTTGGCGTGGGCGTGTACACGAGCGGTATGGTCAGCGGCTCGACCGATGAGACGGCGCAGGCCGAAGCGCACAGCACGATCAATCCCGACGCGATCACTCGTAGCATGAAATGGCATCCTTTCCGGTATCCCACTGCATTGTAGCGGACTCAGCGCCGGCCAATTGGAGATTCAAAGACTGCTAGTGCATGAACGGCCGGCGCTCGATGTCCATGGCTTCCTGATTGCGCCCCTGGCCGCGCAGTGCGTCGGCCAGCACTCGGCCGGCCTGGGCCTGAGCCGCCCGATCGCCGCTCGCGAGCGCGAGCGCCTTGCGCGCGCAGCCTTCCGCCTGATGCGCGTCGTTGTCGGCGAGCCGCAGCCGGCCCAGCTCGATCCACACCAGCGGGTTGTTGGGCTCGATGCGCAGGGCGCGATCCAGCGTGGATGAGGCGCCATCCAGATCGCCGTGAGACATCAAGAGGTGGGCTTGATTCACCAGGGACCGGGTCGCCGGCGAAAGCTGATTCTCGCGGGGCGGCGGCGGGGCCTGCGGCGGCGCCGGGGCCGGGGCCTGCGGCGGCGGCAAGGTGGGTGCTACGGACGGGGCTGGGGCCGGGCCTGCGGAGGGCGGCGCCGGGACGGACACCGGCGGCGCCTCCGGACGGGGCGTCAGCAAGGAGCAGCCTCCGAGCAACGCCGCCGCGGCCGCGGCGCCGAGCACCGCCCTCAATGCGTGATATTTTTCAGCCATGTCTTGATCTTGTCACCCACCGTGCCGCTTGGCGAGTTCTGGGCGGGCGGCGCGCCCGCAGCCGCGGGGCCCCGCGCGGCAGCGCAATCGGGTTTGGCCGGAATGACGGTCCCCCTCGGCACCGAGATCAGCACGGCGTCGGACCCGCAGCCCGGCGACGTCGCCAGGCCATCGTAATATCCGACCCAGCGATCTTCGACCGATTCGGGTGGAACCGGTTCGAACGAGGCCGATTTGAGCTTCGCCATGGTATCGGCCCACACCGGCATCGCACCGGCCGCACCGGTGAGTCCGGTCGGACGGTTGTCGTCGTATCCCACCCAGGCGACGGCCGCATAGGTGCCGGTGAATCCCGCAAACCAGCTGTCGCGGGTATCCGAGGACGTGCCGGTCTTGCCCGCCACCACCGTGCCGCGCGGCAGGTGGGCCACCGCCTCGCGCGCGGTACCCCGCGTGGTCACCAGCGTCAGCATCCGGTCGAGCTGATAGACCGCGGACGCCGGCGCGACCTCCTCCACCTGCACCTTGAAACGCCGGAGCGGCCGGCCTTTTTCATCGACGACCGCGTGCACGGCGCGCAATCGCGCGCGAAAGCCCCCGTTCGCGAGCGAGGCGTAAACCTCCATGACCTCGAGCGGCGTCATCTCCACGGCTCCGAGCAGGAGCGAGGGATTGAGTGCGGGCGGCGTTTCGAGACCCAGCGATTTCAGGGTCTCGACCACCTTCGGCAACCCGAGGTCGAGCCCGAGACGGACCGTGGCCACATTCATCGACTCGGCCAGCGCCCGCGCCAGCGGCACCCGCCCGTAGAACTCGTGCTCGAAGTTCTGCGGCGCCCAGACGCTTCCGTCGGCGAGCTTGAGCTCGAGCGGCGCATCCTCGATCACGGTCGCCGCGTCGTAGCGGCCGGTCTCGAGCGCGGTCAGGTAGACCGCGGGCTTCACCAGCGAACCGATCGGCCGGCGCGCATCGAGCGCGCGGTTGAAGCCGTCGTTGCCGACGTCGCGGCCGCCCACCACGGCGACCACGTCGCCGCTGTTCGGCTCGGCCACGATCACCGCCCCTTCCAAGCGGTCGCCGCGCGACGGCCGCGAGGCGTCGAGGCGCTTCAGATTCGCGGTCAGCGCGCGCTCCGCGGCCGCTTGTGCCCGCGGATCGAGGCTCGTGTACACGGAGAGTCCGGCGGCCGCGAGATCGGCCTCCGCATAGTCGCGTTTCAGATGGCGCCGGACCAGGTCGAGATAGGCGGGCACGTAGCTGCCGCCCGGCGCCTTGAGCACCACAGGCTCCGCCTCGGCCCGCTTGGCGGCGGGCTCGCCGATCAGCCGCGCGGCGAGCATTTCCTGGAGCACGATATTGCGCCGTATGCGGGCGCGGTCCGGGTGCCGGCGCGGGTCGTAATAGGAGGGCCCCTTGACCAGCCCGATCAGCATTGCGAGCTCGCCCACGTCGAGTTCATCCAGGGGTTTCGCGAAGTAGTATTCGCTGGCGAGCCCGAAACCGTGGATCGCGCGCGACCCGTCCTGGCCCAGGAACACCTCGTTGAGATAGGCGACGAGGATTTCCTCCTTCGAGAAATGCGCTTCGAGGCGCAGCGCCATGACAGCTTCGGTGACCTTGCGGCCGAGCGTCTGCTCCTCCGACAGAAAGTAATTCTTGATCAGCTGCTGCGTCAGGGTGCTGCCGCCCTGCACCACATGACCGGCCCGCAGATTGGCCCACATGGCGCGCGCGATGCCGTGCAGATCGACGCCGTGATGCTCGTCGAACCGCCGGTCCTCGATGAGCTTGATTCCGGCGCGCAGCAAGCGGCGGCACGTCGTCGGGCGACAGGACCAGCCGGTCCTCGCCGTGAATCGGAAACACGCTGCCGATCACCGGCGGATCGAGCCGGAACACCGGCAGGTCCGTGCCGGCAGTCTTGAGGGCGGTGATCGAGGTCGTATCCGCGCTGACCGAGAGCGTGAGCGGCTCGCGCGATTCGTCGCTGAAGCGCACGCGGCGCGCCTGCAGGTCGAAGGAGTTGCCGCGCCGCCGGTAGATGCCCGGACCTGCCGCGGGGTCCCCGGAGCGGTAGTGCAGACGCCGCAGTTCCTCCTCGAGATCGCCGGCCGAGACCGGAGCGCCCACGTAGAGCTCGAGCGGCGCCGCAAAGACGCGGGCCGGCACCGACCAGTGCCGGCCCTGAAACTCGCGGGTGACCACACGGTCCAGGTGCACCACCCAGACGGCGAGCGCTGCCGCGAAAATCGCGGCCACGAGGGCGAGCGCGACACTGACGCGAATCCAGGTGGCGCGCGCCACGCCGAACCATTTCGATCGGGATCGTGCCACGCCGCGCGTCACGCCTTGTCGAGCAGCGAGTACAGGTCGATCTGCCGGCTGTCGCCGATGACGCGCTCGAATTCGAGTCCCAGGGCCTCGAGCACGGGCTCGGCCACGGGTTTCACCTGTTTCTGCACGTAGTGCTCGCGGTCGATGGGGTGCTGCAGATTGTCCATGGGTTCGGGTCCGGCGCTGGTCATGACATAGCTTACCAATCGACCCGCCGGCTGCGTGGACTTGCGGGCGGCCGCGACGTGCGGGGGTGTGGTGGCGGTGTACTCTCCGGCATCCTTCCGCAGGTTCTTGCGATACACCAGCGCCTCGTCGAGCTCGCCGCTCCTGACCTGCCGCACGACCTCGGCGAGATACGCATCCACCGCCTGGTCGGCGAACAGGCGGCGATACAGTTCGCGCTGGACCTGTTTGGCGAGCTGGGTCCAGTCGCGGCGCACGACCTCCATGCCCACGAACTCCACGCGATCGACCGCCCCCTGGCGCAGGCCGGCGTAGCGCTTGCTGGCCCCGCGCAGGCTGTGGCGGGCGTGGGGCAGGAACAACTTCAGGTACAGCTTCTCGAACTTGAGCTCCAGACGGCTCGGCACCTTCCAGCGTGCGGCGACGTGGCGCGACAGCTCCCCGTTCAAGGCGGCCGCGAGCGCAAGGCCTCGTTCGCGCGTCTCCTGCGGATCCCCGCCGTGCGAAGCGACGAACAGGCTGTCGGTGTCGCCGTAAAGCACCGTGAAACCCGCCGTCTCGAACCAGGCCTTCGACCACAGCAGCACCTCGCGACCCATCCCGGTGATGGAGTTGGCGAGTGCTGGGTTGAAAAAGCGGCAGGCCGGCGTGCCGAGCACTCCGTAGAAGGAGTTCATCAGGATCTTGATGGCATTCGCGGCCACATCGTCGTCGCGGTGCTTCGCCGCTTCGCGCCGCGGAAACAACGCATCGAGCATGCGCGGCAGAATCGCCGGCTGGCGCCGGAAGGCGCCTCCCGGCGTGCGGATCACGTCGGCGTCCACGGGAGGGTCCGCCACGTACGACAGAGGATCGATGTTGAAGGTGCGGATGAGGCTTGGGTACAGGCTCTTGAAGTCGAACACCCAGACGTCGCGATGCAGACCCGCGACCGGTTCGAGGACGTGCCCTCCCCGCTGGGCTTCGTACACGCTCGACTCGGCGGATTGCACCGTGGGTGCGACGATGCGCAGCTTCTCGAGTTCCGTGAGGTAGAGAAAGTCGAAGGAGGCGATGCTGGCCGCCACCCGATCGGGCGTCATGCCGGCGAGTCCGCTGCGCTCGAACGCGAGGCGCACCAGGTTGAGCTTGCGCACGATCTCGAAGGCAAGCCGCGCATCGGTGCGCGCATACAGGGCGAATGCGGCCAGGTTATGGCGATAGTTGTGGGCGATTTCCTGCGATGCGGTCGCGCACGTCGCCGGCCAGGGCCTTGCCCTCGCCCAGAATCTCGCGCGCCACCGCATCGAGCGAGTAATCATCCATGCGGATGAACGCGCCCCGCAGCAGATCGATTCCATCGAGCACCAGACGGCCCGGAATGCTCGCCTGGCCGCTTCCGAAATAGCCTTTGGCCGGGCGAATGCGAAGCGGTCCCGAATCCCGGCCGAGCGCCAGCGGATGGTCGACGCGCAGGGCGACACGCTGCAGGACCGACAGGTCGAAATCGACGATGTTCCAGCCCGTCAGCACGTCGGGATCGAAGCGCCGGACGCGCTCGCAGAAGGCCTCCAGCGCCGCGCGCTCGGTGGGGCACCGTGCCGCGTGCGGCGGCATCGGGCGATCGCTGCCGTCCACGATGAGCACCTCGTCGATCCCGGGGGCATACAGTGAAATCGCCAGCAGACGATCGTTCTTGCCGTGGGTTTCGATGTCGAAGGACAGCACGCGCGGCTCGATTCTCACGTCCGCCGGCCGCAGCGCCGGGTTGTCGAACACCCGGTCGACGCCCGTCCCCGCCACGCCCTCGCCGTCGATCTCGCAGCCGCCCTTGATCCCGCGGTCGATCAGGTAGCGCGTGGCAAAGCGCAAGTCCGCCTCGAAGGTCGCAAGACCCGCCGCCTGCAGGCGGTCCCTCACGCCGGGAACTTCAGGCGGCGTCGCTACTTCGATCGAGCAGACCGACGCGCCGTCGAAGGTGCGCTGGT
This sequence comes from uncultured Gammaproteobacteria bacterium, assembly GCA_963707765.1. Lineage (GTDB taxonomy): Bacteria > Pseudomonadota > Gammaproteobacteria > Steroidobacterales > Steroidobacteraceae > Bog-1198. The sequence continues at coordinate 296,074 of CAVPQZ010000005.1, forward strand.
CAGCGGCTCGGGGTTCCGGGGCGCCCAAGGCGCGCGCTCGGTCGGCGTCCGAGGCGCGGATGAAGAAATGCGGCCGCGGCCGATCATCGCGCACCAGAAACGTGCCGCCCGACTCCAATCGCCCATACAAATGAATGATGGGCACGCGCTGCCCGTGCGCCCGGGACTCGACGCGGTAGCTGGCCTGCAGGATGAATCCACGGACGGGGGTCACGGCGCTATTCTGCACGGGTTTCGGCGCGGCCGGGGCCCGCACGGCGCCCGGCGATCTTCGAGTGCAGGCCGGCGACAATATGCCATAAACTCGGGTTCGACCAAAAAGCCCGAGGTCTTCCATGCTCCTAGCGCTGTCCAGCTGGCCCGAAATCGACGCCTGGTTGAAGCGATCCACGACGGTGGTCGTGCCGATCGGCTCCAACGAGCAGCATGGGCCCACGGGCCTGCTCGGGACGGACTGGCTGTGTCCGGAAATCATCGCCCACGAGGCGCACCGGCGCGGGGACATTTTGGTGGCCCCGACGTTCAACATCGGGATGGCGCAGCATCATCTGGGCTTCCCGGGCACGATCTCGCTTCGTCCCTCGACGTTCCAGGCGGCCATCTTGGATTGGGTGGACTCCTTGAGCCGCCATGGCTTCGAGCGCCTGTACTTCTTCAACGGACACGGCGGCAACATTGCCTCGATCGAAGCGGCCTTCTCGGAAGCCTATGCGCGCTATTCCTTCGCCGGCAAGGCGTGTCCCTTCATGCTGAAACTGCGCTGCTGGTGGCAATTGCCCGGCCTCAGCCGCCTGGCCGACGAGATGTTCCCGGTCGGTCATGGATCGCACGCCACGCCGTCGGAAATCGCCATCACGCAGAGCGCCTATCCCGACCATATCAAGCAGGCGGCGTGCGAGCCGCGGATCGCTCCCACCGGGCCCATCCGCGAGGCGCAGGATTACCGCGCCCGGTTTCCCGACGGCCGGATCGGCTCCGATCCCTTGCTGGCATCGCCCGACAAGGGCGCCCGCCTGATCGACCGTGCGGCGGCGGCCCTGCTGCAGGAGGTCGCCGAGTTCGCGCGGGAATCCTTTGTGGTCGCCCGGCCGGGGTAAGATCGAGGGCTGCAACCCCGGGAAGGGAATCATCGGGAGGCGTCGTGGCGTCCATCTTGGGTCAGATCAAGCACCTCGTCGTGGTGATGCTGGAGAATCGCTCCCTCGACAACCTGTGCGGCTGGCTGTATTCCTCGCAGGCCCCCAACCTGTTCCTTCCCGGGGACTCGCCCGCGGCCTTCGACGGCCTCACGACCGCCATGTTCAACCCGTCCAACGCCGATTACTTCGCTGGGAAACCGGCGGTTCCAGTGTTCGCGGCGCAGGGGGCAAGCAGCGCGACTGCGCCCGATCCCGATCCGCAAGAGACGTTCGACGACGTCACGCGGCAGATATACGGTCCCGACGGGTGGAGCAGCGCGCCGCCGCATCCGATGCAGGGCTTCGTGCTCGATTACGCCACCGTGAGCGGCGTCGGCGATCCGGGCCGGATCATGCAGGCCCACCTGCCCTCCCAGGTCCCGGTCCTGTCGCAGCTCGCACTGGGGTTTGCCATTTCGGATGCCTGGTTCGCCCCGGTTCCCTCCCAGACCTGGCCGAACCGCGCCTTCGCGCATACCGGCACGTCGAACGGCCGCGTCAACAACGGCGAGCCGCCGGATCCCCTGCAGTGGGACGTTCCGACGATCTTCAACGTCCTGTCGAGCCAGAACGTGGAGTGGGCCGTCTACAGCGACACCCTCATCACGCCGTCGCTCACGCGCACCATGTTTCCGGCCCTGTGGGGCGAGGAGGCTGGCGATCATTTTCACGGGTTCGGGGCGTTCGAACAGGATTGCGCCGGCGGCACGCTGCCCCATTACTCATTCCTCGAGCCGAGCTTCCTGGTGGAGCCCAATGACGCCCACCCGCCGCACGACGTGGGGGCGGCCGAACAGCTGTTGCTGCGAATCTGGAACGCCGTCAGCACGTCGCCCGCTTGGAACGAAACGCTGTTGATCATCACGTTCGACGAACACGGCGGCTGCCATGACCACGTGCTGCCGCCGGGCGCCGTCCCTCCGGACGCGGCCGGCACGCCCGGCGATGAGGGCTTCGGATTCGACCGCTTCGGCGTGCGGGTGCCGACGATTCTGGTGTCGCCCTACATTCAGGCCGGCACGGTGTTCCGATCGCCGACCTCAGTGGCGTTCGATCACACCTCCATCCTCGCGACGTTGCGCGATTGGCTGGGCATTCCCAATGCCGCGATGTTGCCGAGCCGGAGAATCGCCGCCGCGCCCACTTTCCATGAGGTGCTGACCCTGCAAGTCCCGCGCCCCGATCGGCCCGCCCTGTCCGCAGTCAACGCCGCGCCCGCATCGCTCCCCGCCGCGGCGCCTCCCAACGATCTGCAACGCAGCCTCGTCGCCGGCACCGCCCGCCGGCTGAATATGGACGGCAAGCGAACGCTGGACGGCATCAAGACCCGGCAGCAGGCGATCGACTTCTTCGCACAGCACCCCGAGATGAGCCAGCGCTAGCGCCCCTTCATGAATCTTTACATGGCCGACAAACGCCGCTGACAGACGGCGTGCAACCTGGGCAGCGTGTTCCCCCCTCAATGCAAGGACCCTCCCATGAGCACCCCTGACCCATCGACCCCGGCGGCGCCTGCGCGCTGCCGCTCCCGCTTCAATCCTCGGATCTTGATCGCGTTCATCGCGGGCATCGCGCTCGCCGGCGGCGTCGCCGCCTTCGCGCACGGCGGCTCCGCGTGCGGCTGGCACCACGGAGGCCTGATGAGCGGCAACCCGAGCCCTGCCGAGGTCTCGGCCCACGTCGACCACATGCTGAAGCATCTTTATGCCGAGATCGACGCCACCGACGCGCAGAAGGCGCAGATCGGCCCGATGGTGCAGCAAGCCGTGACCGACCTGCTGCCCCTGCATGCGCAATTGCAGGCGGCGCACGCGCAGGCCCTGCAGGGCCTGACCCAGCCGACCGTCGATCGCGCCGCCCTGGAAACGGCTCGTCAGACCCATCTGCAGCTCGCCGACCAGGCCTCCAAACGCTTCGTGCAGCTCGTCGCCGATGTGGGCGACGTGCTCACGCCGCAGCAGCGCGCCGCGCTCGCCGATCACCTGAAGCAGCTGCACGGCCTCGGCGCCTGAGACCGCTGGCCAAAGCGATGCGCCGCCCGTAGAGTCGCCGTGGATGGTGGAGCGCATCCTGTTGGTCGAAGACGACGCCCGCCTGGCCGAGATGCTGTCGGAGTATCTCGGTCAGGCGGGCTACGGCGTGACCGTCGCCGCGCTCGGCGCCGCCGCGCTGGCGTCCCTGTCGCGGGAGCGCTTCGGCGCGGTCGTGCTCGACCTGACGCTGCCCGACATGGACGGGCTGGAGGTGTGCCGCCGGCTGCGCGCCCGGGACGACACGCCGGTGCTGATGCTCACCGCGCGCGGCGATGCCATCGACCGGATCGTCGGCCTCGAGATCGGCGCGGATGACTATCTGCCCAAGCCCTTCGAGCCCCGTGAATTGCTGGCGCGCCTGCGCGCCATCCTCCGGCGCCGCGGACGCGACCGTGCGGCGAGCGACGAGGGTGCCGCCCGGCCGCTCATCTTCGGCCGCCTGGAAATCGACACGGCGGCGAGGGCCGTGCGCCTCGACGGCGCGCCCTGCGAGCTGACCGGCTATCAGTTCGACTTGCTGACCGTCTTCGCCCGGCACGCCGGCCGCGTGCTGTCGCGCGAGTTCCTCATGGACCAGGCGAAGGGCGCGGAGCTCGAGTCCTTCGACCGCTCCATCGACGTGCACGTGTCGCGCATCCGGGCCGCCATCGAAGACGACCCGAAGAAGCCGCGGCGCCTCCTCACCGTGCGCGCCGCCGGCTACGTGTTCGCCAAGGCGCAGGACTGATGCTGCGCCTGTACCTGCGCTTCTACCTGGCGCTGCTCGCGAGCCTCATGCTGTTCGGCCTGACGATCGCAGTGCTGTGGCACCTGTCCGGCGGCCCCTTGGAAAATGTCGGCGTCTCCCTGGGGCGGCTGGTGCAGAACGTCCTGCCGGCGGCGCAGGCGCCGCCCGCCGAACAGCAGGAGGCGCTGCGCCGGCTGGCGGCGGGGTTGAACGGCGACGTGACCCTGTTCGGCCGGGACGGCTCGGTGGCCGCCGCGGTGGGCCGCCCGCTGCCGCCGCCCTCCCCGCGCAGCCGCCGCGTCCTGTTCTTCTTCCACTGGGAAGGCGGTACGGTGTCCGCCATCCACCTGGCCGACGGCCGCGTGCTCGTCGCCAGCGTCCCGCTCGGCTTCACCAGTCCGCGCCGCGCGGTCCACCTCCTGCTGATCCTGCTGGCCACGGTGATCGGCATGGCGGCCTTTCCCATCGTGCGGCAGCTGTCGCGCCGTCTGGAAAGGCTGCAGCGGGGCGTCGAATTGCTCGGCGAGGGCGATCTCTCGGCGCGGGTCGCGGTGGAAGGGCACGATGAGGTCGCGCGCCTGGCGGCAAGCTTCAACCGGGCTGCCGGCCGCATCGAGCAGCTGGTGCGGGCGAACCAGTCGCTGCTGGCGAATGCCTCGCATGAACTGCGCACGCCGCTCGCGCGCATCCGGCTCGCCATCGAGTTGCTCGAGAGCGGTGCCGATCCGAAGGCCAAGGCCGGCCTCGAGGCGGATATCGCCGAGCTGGACGATCTGGTCGAAGAGATTCTGCTGGCCAGCCGGCTCGAGGCGGCCAAGCACCGGGAAGTGAACGAGGAGATCGACCTGCTGGCGCTGGCGGCGGAGGAATGCGCACGCTACGACGACGTAAACCTCGAGGGCACCCCGATCGCGATCCACGGCGATCCCCGGCTGCTGCGCCGGCTGCTGCGCAACCTCCTGGAAAATGCCAAACGCCATGGAGTGCCGCCCACGCAGGTTCGCGTTGCGCGCCGCGATGCCGCCGCCGTCGTGACCGTGTGGGACGCCGGCCCCGGCCCTGAGGCCGCGGAGCGCGAGCAGCTGTTCACGCCTTTCTACCGCGGCCCCGGCCGCCGCAGCGACATGGGCGCCGGACTCGGCCTCGCGCTGGCACGCCAGATCGCGCGCCGCCACGGGGGCGATGCCCTCTGTACGACGGCCGAGGATGGCCGCGGCGCCTTCGTGGTCACGCTGGCCGCTTGAGCCGGCCGCGGCGCCCGGGCACCCGTCACCGGTCGATCAATCGCCCACTCCGGTCAGAGACACGGTCAGCGGACCGCCGGGATTGAATTCCTTGATGGTCAGGCCGCCGGTCTGCGTCCCGTCCGCCGTAGGTTTGAAAGCGATCGAGATGGAGCAGCTCTTTCCGGGGGCGACGGACGCCTTGCAGGTCTTCTTGGTGATGACGTACGAATTGCCGCTCAGAACGATGTTGCCGATGCCGAGCGGGTCGGTGCCGCCGTTCGACAGGACGATGTCTTGCGACGCGCTTTGCGTGCCGACGGTCTCGGTGCCGAAGTTCAGCGAGGAGGCATTCAGGCTGGGCGCCGTATTGAGCAGCGCCGCGGTGGCGTCGAGCGCCCCCAGGATGTTGAGCTTGCCGAGTCCCCAGAGCTCGTTGGGCGTCGCACCGGTGAACGAGTCGGTGATCGCGGTGTCGTGGATGATCTGCCGCGCCTGCGTGGCCGTGAGTGCGGGATCCATCTGCAGCATGAGCGCGATCGCCCCGGTGAGAATCGGCGATGCGCCGCTGGTCGCGCTTTGTCGGCCGTAGTAGCCCTTGCCGCCTTTGATCAAATTGAACTGAAAAGTCTCCCAGTAGGTGTCGAGGCCATAGGCGGCGAACAGGTTGCCGCCCGGCGTGGTGATGTCGACGCCGCCGTCGGGCGGCACCCGTCCGTCGCGCGTGGGTCCACCGGACGACCCCGTCCACAGGGCGTTGCTCTTGCCCTGATCCGTCAGCGACTCCGGGTTGCCGTTGATGTCGATCCAGCGGGTGCACACGTTGTAGCAGCCCGCGACCAGAGCCGAGAACGTCGACGAGTAATCGTTGAGCCGTCCCGGCGTGACGTACTTGGTGTAGGCCATGATGCCGCCCGAATCACCGTACACATCGACGGTGCCGGTGCCCGATTGCGTGGCCTGCACGGAGACGCTGCCGCCGCCGCCGTGGCCGTTGACGTAGACCCAGGCGGCGTAGTCGGGACCGGAGGATTGCCAGGGCCAGGCCTGCTGGCCCGGCAGGTAGGAACAGATCTCGAGGCTGAGGTCGGCCGAACTCACGCAGGAATTCGGCACCGAAGTCAGGCTGTCGCCGTCGTCGCTGGTGGTGATCGTGACGGTCGCGGCCACCGCACCGCTGTACCAAACCTGAAATTCTTCGGTGGAGACCGAGGACAGCGTGAAGGGAAAGACCGTGGGGGCCTTCTTCGTGTAGGTCGACCGGGCGTGATTTTTGTAGGCGCCCTCGTCGCCGCTGGCCTCCGTGTAGATCTTGCCGGGCGAATCGAGTCCGAAATCGAGGTCGATCTCGCGGCTCACGGTGCCGGTCCCGTCGATGGGTCCCCATTGCGTGCCGGAATTGATGAGGCCGACGATGGGTTCGCCGAGCGTCGCGGCCTCGGCGGTGACGAGGTCGAGGGCTTGATTGAGGCACCCGAGGAAAGGCGCCTCGGCCGCCTGGTTGCCGTGCGCCGGCGCGCCCTCCGACGTGACCTTGGCGATCACGAGGTCGGCGTCCGGCGCGATGCCGGCGTATTGCGCGCTGGCCTTTCCCAAGGCGCTGCCATTGCCGGCGGCGATTCCCGTGGTCACCGTGCCGTGACCGACGGCATCGCGTTCGGCGAGCGGCGCACCGCCGGAGGCGAGCGCGGCGTTGATCTCGGCCTCGGTGTAGACCACCGGCGCGGGATTGTTCGAGTCGCACCCGCTCTGCGCGGACATGTCCCACATCATTTTGATGCGTGTGGTGCCGTCCGCGTTGCGGAAGTCCGGATGGGTGTAGTCGATGCCGCGATCCATGATCGCGACGATCACGCCCTTGCCCGTGGCGCCGTACTTGGCGAAGGCGAGATCGGCCTGCGTGTCCTGGTTGACGCCCGTGTCGGCACCCGCCACCGGGGCGACGATCAGCAGGAGCGTGGCCAGCGTAGGATGGTTGAATTCCGGCATGTCGTCCCCCAAAGGTCGCCGGTAAGCGCCGAGGGATTCAGCTTGTGCGCACCGTTGGGGGATGTCAAATCGGTGGGCGGCCTCGCTAGGCCGCGGCGATGGATTGCGCCCTGGCCGCGTCGAAGATCTTCGAATCCACCTTAAGATAGACAATTTCTTCCTCGGCGACCACCACCGCCTCGGCCACGCCCGGCAGCTGCCGGAGTCTCGAGGCGAGCTGCGCCGCATCGACGCCCCCGCCGATCCGAATCAGGCGCGTGGTCAGATAGCTTGGCGGCTTCATCGTCACCGCGACCAGGAACCACACCAGGCCGAGGATCCCCGTGCAGGCGAAGACGCCGCCGCTGCCCGCCCGCCCGTGGATCCAGCCGCCCGCGACGCCACCGACGAAGATGCCGAAGAACTGCAGGCTGGAATAGACGCCCGTGGCGGTGCCCTTGGCGGTAGACGGCGCCACCTTGGTGATCAGCGAGGGCAGGCTCGCCTCCATCGCGTTGAACCCGGCGAAGAACAGCGTGATGGCGGCCAGCAGGACGTACACGTGGTCCCGCCCGCCGAGGAGCATGAACTGGCTCACCGCCAGCACCGCCACCGCCCCGACGAACACGGCCTTCATGCGGCGATACTTCTCGGCGACGATGATCGCCGGCACCATCGCGGCGATCGAGACCAGCAGCACCGGCAAATAGACCATCCATTGGCTGTGGCTGTTCAGGTGCAGCTGATCGTGGAGCGCGGCCGGCACCACCAGAAAGCTCGCGGTCAGCATCGCATGCAGCGCGAAGATGCCGAAATCCAGCCGCAGTAGTTCGCCGTTGGTCAGCACCGACCGCAGCAGGGCAGGCACCGCCTCCGCGTCCCGGTGCAACCGCAAGACGCGGGGACGCGGCACGACGAACCCCGTGATGGCAATGCCGGCGGCGGCCAGACCGACCATGAGCCAGAAGATGCCCGGGACCCCGATGACCCCGGCGAGCAGCGGGCCGGCCACCAGCGCCACCAGGAAGGACAGTCCGATGGTGATCCCCACCAACGCCATGGCCTGGGTGCGATGTTCCTCGGTGGTGAGGTCGGCGACCAATGCGAGGACCACGGAACCGATGGCCCCTGCACCCTGCAGCACGCGGCCCACGATCACGCCCTCGATCGAAGTCGACAGGGCCGCGACGGCACTGCCGGCGCCGAAGATCACGAGTCCCAGCACGATCAGGGTTTTGCGTCCGAACTTGTCGGACAGCATGCCGAAGGGGATCTGCAGCAGCCCCTGACTCAGCCCATAGATGCCGAGCGCGAGGCCGATGCGATACGGGGTGGCGCCCGACAAGTGGCGCGCATAGTCGGCGAATACCGGGTAAATCATGAACAGACCGAACAGCCGGACGGAGAACACGGCGGCCAGCGAGCACGCGGCGCGGAATTCCTCTTTGTCCATATCCTCAAAACCCCTTCGGCGTACTCGACTCCGGGCGACCCCGGCGGCCGCCGCCGCGCTGCTGCGGCGCAATTCGAAGGGCGGAGTCTAAAGGAGCGCGGGCGCGCTCGCTAATGCCCGGGGCGGGGCCACGGAAAGAGATCATTGCGCGCGATCCGGCTCGAGCGGGCTAGCTCTGCGGCCTCGGCAAAGTCCCCGCCCCCGGCGGATGATGCTCGCGGCGATGGATCAGGGCGAACCCGACGATCAATACCGCGACGATGGCGAGCTGCGCCGCCAGCGATTGCCAGGTCGGGAAAATTCCCAGGAGTTCGACGTGCGGCACCGGCGCTAGGCTGACCGGCATCCATCCCGCCTCCTGAAGCGCGGCGATCCCCTTGCCGGTCAAGACGACGGCGAGCAGCGCGATCAGCAGCGAACTGGCCGAGAAGAACGTCGCAATCGGCAGGCGCCGGCTGGTCCTGAGCAACAACCACGCAATAATGCCGAGCACCAGGGCGCCGGCGCCGACGCCGGCGAGCAGCCACCAGCCCCGGCCGGCGCTCGACAGCGCGGCATAGAAGAGGATGGTCTCGAAGACCTCGCGGTACACCGAGATGAACGCGAGACCGAACAGGAACCAGGCGGAGCGCCGCTTCAGCGCCGCGGACATCTTGGCCTTCAGGTAGTCCTGCCATCGGCCGCCGACGCTTTTCTGGTGCATCCACAGCCCCACGGTGATCAGCACCGCGGCCGCGAACAGCGACGACAAACCTTCCGTCAGTTCGCGCCCGGCGCCGCTGATCGAGATGGCGTAATGCGCCACGGCCCAGGTGAGGGTGCCGGCCAGCAAGGCTGCGATCCATCCGGCATGCACGTAGCGCGCGGCGTCGCGCCGCTCGGCCTTGCGCAGAAACGCCAGCAAGGCGACCACGACCAGCAATGCCTCCAATCCCTCGCGCACCAGGATGGTGAAGGCGCCGACGAAGGTCGAGGCCGTGCCTCCCGCAGCCTCGGCCACGACGATCTGCGCTTTGGCCAGCAGCGCGTCCACGTCATGCGCCTGACGAGTCATCGCATCGGCGGAGGCCCGCCCGGTCAAGGCGCTGCGGTAGGCGCCCATCGCGGTTTCCAATTGCGCGCGCAACGCCCCGTCGCGGGCGTTCAATTCCGGCTCCACCGGCTCGACACCGTCGAGGTAGGCCGAGAGCGCGAGCTGGGTGGCTTCGGCGGGCGCCCCGGCGCGATAGGCGGACAAACTCGCGGCGATGCGCGCGCGCGCCAGCGGAATGCCGCTCTGCGGCTGCGCCGCCTCCGGGTGGGCGCGCAGATAGCCGAGGATGGCCCGTGCACGGCCAAGGCCTATGGTCGGTGCCAGTTGCGCGATGCGCGCCCGCGACAGATCCGCCAGATTGGCGATCTCGGCCCGGGCGGTCGGATCCTGCTGCCACAGGCCCGGTCCCGCCACGGCCTCGTGGCCGTAGGCGAGCGAGCCCACGTAATAGGCCAGAGCCCAGCGATCCGCCGGCGATAGCGAACCGAAGGCCGCCATGGGCGTACCTTCCACTCCTTGGCTGATCGCCTCGTACAGCGACAGCACGCTGCGCTGATCGGCGCGCCCCTGATCGGTAAAGTTGATCGGCGGCGGGGACAGCGTGATGCCGACCGGTCCATCGCCGGCGCCGCCGACACCGTGGCAGGCGACGCATTGTTCGTGGTAGAGCGCGGCGCCGCGCGCTAGATCGGGCGTGCTTTTCGGAGCCGTGGTCACGGGGTAGGCCCGCAACAGCGCATCGGCCAGCGCATGCGCCTGCAGCGCCACTTGAGCCGGAGCGCCCTTGGCGGCAACCAGGGCGATCAGCGCATCCGCTTCAGCCAGCAGCGCGGGCGTGGCAGCCGTCGGCGGCAAGGAGTGAATGCGCGCGCGCGCCGTGGCCGCGAACTCCCGCTCCTCGGCGTATTCCGAAGTGCTGATGACGGCGCCTTCGTTGACCGCACCGGCATAGTCGACCGCCATGTAGTCCAGCATCTGCCAGGTTTGAGGCACGATCGTGTTCGGGTCTCGAGTCGCGGCCGGAGCGTCTTCGGCCACCGCCGGGACGGACACGAGCAAGCCGCACAGAGCCGCCGCAAACAGCCCGCGCCACATGCCGTAGATACGAATAATTCTCATTAGCGCATATCATAGTACGAAATGCACGAGGCGGCTCGGTCCGTGAGTCGCAATTCGGGCGCGGGCCGGGTCCCCGTTACGTTCAATTCGCGGTCGCCGGACGGTCGTGCGATTGCTCCCGGTTTGGTCCCGGTCCCATACTGCCCTATGTTCCGCCGGATGCGATGCACCGCCGACCTTCCCTCGCGCCGCCGCCTGGCCGGGGTGCGCCGGGCCTTCGGAGGCACCGTGCTGTGCATTGCCATCGGGCCCCCGGCGGCAGCCGCTGGTGGGGCGGCGGCCGGAATCCCCGCATTTCACGATGCGCCGGCCTCGGCGCAGGCGGCGGTCAATCCCTTCGCGGGCGATGCGAAGGCGGCCCGGAGCGGTGCGACGCTGTATGCCGCGCATTGCGCGTCGTGCCACGGCCCGCGGGCCGAAGGCTCGGGCAACATTCCTCCGCTCGCGCACAGCGCCGTGCAGGGTGCCGCCGACGGCGAGCTGTTCTGGTTCATCACCACCGGCAACGTGAACGATGGCATGCCGGCCTGGGCGTCGCTGCCCGAGCCGCAGCGCTGGCAGCTGGTGACCTACTTGAAGTCGCTGCAGAATGAACCCACCGCCGAGCCGGCCACGGCCGTCCCAGCGGCCGCAGGGACGGCGCCGCCGCCCGCGTTCCCGTTCACGGACTTTCGCTTCGAGGCGCCGGGCAACGCGCGCAAGATCACCGCCGCCGACCTGCCGCCGCCGTTTGCAAACCCGTCGGCCAGCAATGGCCCCACCCTGGTGCCGCGGCCGCCCGACGCCTGGCCCAAGGCGCCACCCGGTTTCCGGGTCAATCTGTATGCGTCGGGGTTGTCGATGCCGCGGGTGATTCACGTCGCGCCGAATGGCGATGTGTTCGTCGCCGAATCCTCCGCGGGTCAAATCCGCCTGTTTCGGGGCATGGAGAACGGGAAACCCAAGACATCCACGGTCTTCGCCGCCCACTTGAACCGCCCCTACGGTATTGCGTTCTACCCCGCCGGGCCCGACCCCCGCTGGGTGTACGTGGGCGACACGGACGCGGTGGTGCGCTTCGCCTATCGCAACGGTTCGCTCCAAGCCTTGGGGCCCGCGGAGCATCTCGCCAATTTACCGCACGACAAAGGTCATTGGACGCGCGACCTGGCGTTCTCGCGGGACGGCAAGACGCTGTTCGTCGCGGTCGGCTCGGGCTCGAACGTCGACGATCCGGATACGCACCCGGGCGAGACGAACCGCGCCGATATCCTGGCGTTCGATCCCGACGGCACGCATCAGCGCGTTTTCGCCTCGGGCATCCGCAATCCCTCCGGCATCGCCGTAGACCCCCGCACCGGCACGCTGTGGTGCACGGTGAACGAACGCGACGGTCTCGGCGACAATCTGGTGCCCGATTACATCACCTCGGTCCGGGAAGGAGGCTTCTACGGCTGGCCGTGGTGGTATATCGGAGCGCATCAGGACCCGCGGCACGAGGGCAAACATCCCGAGCTGCGGGACGCGACCCTCGTCCCGGATGTGCTGTTGCAGCCGCACAATGCCTCGCTGCAGATGCTGTTTTACGAAGGACGCCAGTTCCCGCCCAGCTACTTCGGCGACATCTTCGCCGCGGAACATGGCTCGTGGAACAAGGCGGTCCGCGCGGGCTACGAGGTGATCCGCATCCCGCGCCATCAAACGGACCAGGCGAGCGGGGACTACGAGGACTTCGTCACGGGCTTCGTGCTGCCGAACGGCGATGCGTGGGGACGTCCGGTGGGCGTCGCGGCAACCCCGGACGGTTCGCTGTTGATCACCGACGATGGATCGAATTCGATCTGGCGCGTGAGCCACGAGGGCAGTGCGCGGAGCCCGTGACGACCGGCCGGCATGAGCGCGGCCGCGTCACACAGCGGTTTGTTTCTCAAGTCGCGGGGCTAGTCTCGCAAGTTGTGGCACACGCCCTGGAAGAACCCCTTGTCGGTCGACGTGGCCACCAGGGTCGAACTGCCGAGGTCGGCCGGCTGTGTGCGGTACACCAGCACGGTCTTCACGCCCGAGATATCCCGGCAGTCGTAGTAGAAGCGATCATCCGGCGCAAGGCGCAAGGCCACCAGGCTGTCCGCGTCGCCGCTGCCGTCGCTGAACACCTCCTTCCCATACTGATTGATCACCTCGGCCCAGAGTCCGGCGGGGGTGGAGTACACGATGACATAGCCCGGTCCCGCCGCCATCGAATTGACGAAGTTGTTGCCCGCATCGCCGGCCTCGACCGCCCACTTCATCACCAATCCGGTCTCGGTGATCTTGAATCCCGCGATGTACGGCACGGTGGTGGCCACATACTCCACGTATACGAAGCCGTGCGCCGGGTCCATCTCCACAATTGTCGGCAGATAGAGGTTCCCCGAAGGGTCCTTCTTGTCCCATACATAGGGACTGCCGGGAGCCAGCGTCACGCCGCCGTCGGTGATCGAATAGAGGTTCAGTCCCGTTCCCGCGGTGACCCCGAAGTAGCTGATGTGGTCGGATACGATGCCCACCGTGTAATCGGCCGCCATCGCGGTTCCGCCGAGCAACGTGAGCGCGAGGGCCGAAAAGAATTTCATTGCAGTCTCCCTGTGAACCGGGGTTTGCCTTTGCCGCACGCGTCCGGCGACGCCGCCCCCATGCCGTGCAGTATGGCCCGGCCCGGCGCGCGTTTCACCAGGAGTTTCACGGATCGATTGCGGGCTTGCCATCACGGCACCGGGCGGCCTCAATGGCGCGGCCAACGGCGGTTGCCGGGACGCATGTCCTCGCAGTCGAGGCGAATGTCGAAGGCGGCGCGAATGGCCGCATCGCGCGCCGGGTCGAGCGCCGGGTAGTGCGACGACAGGATCTCGCGCACGCGCGCCTGCGCGCTGGCGTTTAGATCGGGCGAGCCGCGGAACTCCCACTCGGACAGCGACAGCCGGTCCGCGATTTTCGGGTAGTGGTACTCGGTGTGCATCATGGAGAGCGTCTGGTCGGCGCCGAGATAGTGGCAGGGACCGAGTACCGTCTGCTCGATCAAGTCGTAGGACAGCGTCTCGTCGGTGACCTCGATGCCGCGCAGCGCGCGCTGCGCGGCCCCGATGAGGTCGTTGTCCATGACCATCGACTCGAGCGAGCAGCCGAAGAGGCTGCCCATCATGCCCGCACATTCGCAGATCATGTTGCTGCCCGCGAGAGCGCTCAAGGCGATCGACATGCCCTTCTCGTAGCCGGCCTGGTAATCGGGCCGTTTCGCGTCGGTCATGCCGGCCGCGACGATGCCCGGGAGTTTGAAGTACCGCGAGATCTGGCCGGCGGCCGCCTGCAGCACCGCCTCCTCGCCGCCGCCGCCGGTGAACGCGCCGGTGCGCAGGTCCGAGACGAAGGTCCATGCCCCGAAATCGATGGGGCCGCCGGGATTGACCATGTTGACCAGGGTCACGATGGCGAGCGCCTCGGCGGTGCACTGCGCGAGCGCGCCCGCGAGCGCCGCAGGCGCCGTCGCGCCCGCCTGCGGCGCAGTGCAGGCCGATACCGGCAGGCCGCGGCGCGCCGCTTCGCACAGCACCGCGGAAGTATCCGGACCGAACCGCAGCGGCGACACGATCGGGCACACGCCGATCGCCGCGAACGGCTGCCGCCGGAAGGCGCCCTCCGCGCCGAGCAGCAGGTCCCATACCCGCTCGACCTCGCGCACCGTGGAGGCTTCGGCCAGTGAAATGCTGAACGGCTTGGTGGTGCCGGCGGCTCCCGCATACGCGATGTTGACCGAGTGGAGCCGCGCATCCTCACAGATGTCGGTCGCGACGACCTGCTGGCCGCAGAAGTCGATGTGTTCCAGGTAGTCGGCCATGCGGAAGAAGTCGTAGAGGTCGAGCAGCGTCGAGGGCCGGTAGTTGCCGGTCCCCGATTCGACGACGCGCACCGCCTCGCCGGAGGTGGCGAAGTAGACGCGGTTGCCGCCCGAACGGATGGTGCGTTGCGGGTCGCGGCCGTGGTAAACGATTTCCTTCGCGGCGACGGCGATCATGTCCTCGACCAGCGGCCGGGGGAAGCACAGCCGCCCATGGGCGTTGAAGTGCGCGCCCTTCGCGGTCGCGATGTCGCGAATCTCGTCGGTGACCGCGCTCAAGCCGATGTTGGCGAGCACGGCGAAGGCGGTGCCGCTGATCCGCTCGAGGTCGTGCTCGCTGAGGGGCTGGTAGGCGCCGCCCGGCAGCCCCGGCCTGACCGCCTGCGAACGCCCCGGCGCGAGACGCGCCGCCAGGCGCGCGGCGCGGCCGCGTCCCGGCCGGCCCGCCCTCGATGATCCTCCGACGCTCATGTCCACCTCCTCCAGCTGCCGCGAGAATACGTGCCGCCGGCCTTGGCAGTCAAGCACCTTATGAATGAACGTTCATTCATTTATTATCAACCATCTCATTGATTTTAGGGTCTTTAAGTGAGACATTATCTGCCAATGACCATGCCATTTTGGACATTGCCATGAGCCGGCCCCGGCAGGCCGCCGAGCGCAGCGCGGAGGTGCGCGAACGGCAGCTGACGGACGCCGCGCTCCACTGCATCAGCACGCTCGGGATCCGCGACACGACGGTGCAGGAGGTCGCGGCACGGGCGCAGATGGCGGCCGGTTCGATCAGCCAGTATTTCGGCAGCAAGAACGCGCTGTTCACGGCGGTGCTGCAGCGCCTGTCGGAGGAATTCCAGGCGGCCTGGCAATCGGAACTCGGGCGCTGCGGGCCGCGCCCGGCCGAACGGCTGCGCAGTTTCGTGCTCTGCTACTTCGACCCGTCGCTCTGCCAGCAGAAGAAGATCGCCGTGTGGTTCGCGTTCTGGGGCGAGGTCAAGGCGCGGCCGCAATACCGCGCGGTGTGCTCGGGTTTCGACCGCCGCCACGACGAGGCGCTCGAGGGACTTTGCTCCGAGGTGATCGCCGCCGGAGATTACCCGGATCTCGAGGCGCCGGCCGCAGCGAAGATCATCGCCTCGCTGTGCCACGGCCTGTGGCTCGAGATGCTCACCGGCGCCGGACGGCCGCGGCGCGAGGATCTCGCGCGCCTGGCGCTCTGCGGGCTCCGCGCGCTGTTCCCGCGGGACGCGGACGAATTTCGCTGACCATCAGCGCGCTCATCGAACCGGGCGCCCGGGCGCCTCTTCGCGGCCGTCGCGCCCGAAATAGCGGTGCAGCAGGTAGACCATGGCCCAGAGATGCCGCCCCTCCTCGACGTTGACCTGGAACAGGTTGCGCAGGTCGTAGAGCGATGGGCAGGTGAGTCCGAGGTGCCGCTGCTGCTCGACCGACGCGGGCTCCGTGTCGCCCTGGGTGACGATGATGCGGCGCAGATTGGCGCGATGCTCGCCCGGGACGTCCTGCCACGCGGGCTCGCCCTGGTGATCGCCGAACTGAATCCGGCGATCGGGCGCCGCGGCGAGAGGAAAATTCCCCAGCGATAGTCCTGCATCTTCACGTAATCGAAGTGCGCCCAACCGCTCGGATGAACGCTCACGGCGGTGCGCAGGTACACATCGAAGGCCTGCGCTCCGTCGGGCCCCATGTCTCTACCGGCGGATCGAGGCCCCGGACAGCGGCGCCCCCACCCTCGTCTTCCTGCACGAAGGGCTCGGTTCGATCTCCTTGTGGAAGGATTTTCCCGATCGGCTGGCCGCCGCCTGCCATTGCCATGCGCTGATCTATTCGCGCTACGGCAACGGCTTCTCGGACACCCTCGCTGCGCCGCGCCAGGTGGATTACATGCATCGCGAAGCGCTCGATGCGCTGCCCGAGTTGCTGGAGCGGTTGTCGATTTCGAAGCCCATTCTCTGCGGGCACAGCGACGGGGGGTCGATCGCCCTCCTCTATGCGGGCCTCGGACCGCGAGATGCCGCCGGGTTGATCGTGTGCGCGCCGCATGTCCTGGTCGAGGACATCACCATACGCAACATCGAAGCCGCCCGAACGGCGTACGAAACCACCGACTTGCGTTCGCGGCTCGCCAGGCATCACGCGGACGTCGATCGCACCTTTCACGGGTGGAACGACATCTGGCTGCACCAAGATTTCCGCACCTGGAACATCCAGGACTGCCTGCCCGCCATCCGCTGCCCGGTGCTCGCGATCCAGGGGGTCGAGGACGAGTACGGCACGCTCGAACAAATTGGGCTGATCGCCCGGAGCGCCGCCGCGCCCGTGGAACTCCAGAAGCTGGAGAACTGCCGCCACTCCCCGCATCGTGACCGGCCCGATGCGGTGATCGACGCCGCCGTCGACTTCGTGAGCCGATTGCGGGCGCACTGAGCGCGGTTGCCGGTGGGTCAGTTCAGGAGAGGATTCGCGATCAGTTCGCGGGCTGCCGGCGCAAAGTGGTCGCTCAGGTTGCGGTCGATCGACAGCGCCACGCGCCGATAGCGGCCACTGCAGGGATCGTAGGTTCCGCAGCTGGCCATGGGCTGGCCGTACAGGTGCACGCTCACGGCGTACTGGGAACCCTGGCCGGCATTACGTACCTCGTGCACGCTCGCTTCAGCCTGGGCCGGGCATTCGGATTCGCCATCGTCCAGCGCCAAGCTGGCCGATTCTTCGATGCGGAACATGGATTGATCCTGCCGATGAGGCGCCACGACGAAATTGCGAACTCCGAGGCGGCCGCGCACCAGCGATACCCAGGCAGGATGGCCGTCATGGTCGTGAACCGGGGTCCGTTGGCCGGCGTTCCAGCACATGAGCACGCATTGCCACTGCGGCGTATCGAACAGCAAGGAACGGGTGTAGTGATTGGCATCCAGCAGCAGGCACGGCTCCACCGATTCGGGGGTGATGCGGTAGGCGCGCAGAAAGGCGCCAATGTCCCGGTTCGCATCGATCGAGAGTTGGCCGGTCAGGCCTTCGATCCATTCGCCGAGGGTTAACGAGGTCATGAGGCACTCCCGCCAAGGCGTGTCGTTAGGTTTCCCACGAGAGGCCTTAGATCAAAATTGATATATGCTCATGCTCAAATCTTATATCATCGATTAAAACACATCAATCGACTGTGATTAATTCGACTTAATCATGGCATAATCAGAACATTTTCAAGGGGTTGAGGACCGGGAGGAAGCCATGCCCGATCGAATCGAATATTTGGCGCACTGCCACTGCGGAAATTTGTCGGCTCGATATCGCACGGCGGTGGCGCCGGCGGCCTGGCCGGTGCGGGCATGCCAATGCTCCTTCTGTCGCAGCCACGGGCTGGTGGCAACGTCCGATCCGGAAGGGGAAATGGAATTTCGCGGCATCGACGTCGAGAAGGTGCAGCGCTACCGGTTCGGCGGCCGAACCGCCGACGTGATGCTCTGTCGCGAGTGCGGAGTGGTGGTCGGGGTGCAGATGGAGACCGACCGCGGCCGGTTCGGGGTGCTGAACGTGCTTGCGCTGCGGCCGCTGCTTGCCTTGCCGGCGGCGCAGCCGATGGAATTCGGAGCAGAGACGGCGGACACGCGCCGGGCGCGGCGGGCCTCGCGCTGGACGCCGGTCGCGGCGGGGAGTCTATAGAGAGGGTCGGATATGAGCAATCCAGGCAGCTTCATCTGGTACGAGCTGATGACGACGGATTCCGACGCGGCCGCCGCGTTCTATGGAAACGTCATCGGCTGGAAAATTGGCAATCGCCCGGACACCAACCCTGGCGGACGCGATTACCGCATGATCGGCCGAACGGACGGCGGCTTCGCCGGCGGCGTGCTGCAACTGACCCCCGACATGCGGCGCGATGGCGCTCACCCGATGTGGCTCGGCTATCTGCAGGTCAACGCTGCCGAAGCCGCGGTTCGAGCGATCGTGGCCGACGGCGGAAAGCTGCTGATGCCGCCCATGGACCTGCCGGTCGGCAAGATCGCCATGGTGACCGATCCCCTCGGTACGCCGTTCTACGTGATGACGCCGATCCCACCGCCCGACAAGCCCGCCATGAAGAGCGACGTCTTCGATCCCGTGGCCGCACAGCGCGTGCGCTGGAACGAGCTCGCCAGCCCCGATCTCGCCCGCGCCAAGGCATTCTACGGGAAGCATTTCGGGTTCGAGTTCAACGAGACCCTGTCGATGGGTGCGATGGGCGACTACTGCTTCATTGCCCATGGCGGGATGCCCAGGATCGGCGCCATCATGCAGAAGCCGGAACAGGCGCCATCCGGCGGGTGGCTGTTCTACTTCGGCGTGGACTCGGTCACTGCCGCCAAGAAGGCGGTCGAAGCGGGGGGCGGGGCCATCCTTCGCGGCCCGCACGAAGTGCCGGGCGGCGCATGGATCATCGTGGCCACCGATCCCCAGGGCGCCTGCTTCGGTGCGGTGGGTCCCGAAAGGACACAGCACCTTCGAACTGAAGATGCTGTGTCCGCGGCCTCTTGAGTCCCGCAATCGATCCTGGCCGCGCGCTATGTCGATCTCGCCTCCCGGAACCGCCCCGCCGGAGACTTGAAGAATGTCGTGCAATCGTCGGCGCACATGCACGTGGTCCGCATGCTCAACAAATGCGCGGCAGCTGATCGCCGCTCAACAGATCGAGCACGCGGCTCGCGCCGAGATCGCTCTCGAGCACGGCCCGTCCCACTCCCCGTTCCACCCGGCCGATGACGGCGGCACACTCGCCGCCGGGCCCGGAGCCCAGGATATCGAGCGCCTGCTCGGCCGCATCGTCCGGCACGAAGGCCACCAGGCGCCCTTCGTTGGCCACGTACAAGGGGTCCAGCCCGAGCAACTCGCAGGCCCCGCGCACCGGCTCGGATACGGCGATCCGTTGCTCGTAGAGGCGCAGGTCGACGCGGCCCGCGGCCGCAATTTCTGCGAGCGCGGTCGCGAGGCCGCCGCGAGTCGGGTCGCGCAGGCAATGCAGCGGAATGCCCGCGCCGGCCAGGCGCCGCACGGTGGCCGCCAGCGGCGCGCAGTCGCTCTCGATGGCGCTCTCGAAGCTTAAGCCCTCGCGCACCGACATCACGGCGACGCCGTGCCGGCCGACGTCGCCGCTGAGCAGGACGGCGTCGCCGGCGCGCACATGCTGCGGCGCCGGCTCCACGCCGGGGAACACGCGGCCGATGCCCGCCGTGTTGATGAAGAGACCGTCGCCCTTGCCGCGCTCGACCACTTTGGTGTCCCCCGTCACGAGCCTGACGCCGGCGGCGGCGGCGGCGAGCTGCATGGAGCGCACCACCCGGCGCAGGTCGTGAAGCGGCAGGCCCTCCTCGAGGATGAACCCGGCGCTCAGGTACTGCGGCTCGGCGCCGCACATCGCCAGATCGTTGACGGTGCCGTTGACGGCGAGCGAACCGATGTCGCCGCCGGGAAAGAACAACGGCTGCACGACATAGGAGTCGGTGGTGAAGGCGAGGCGTTGCCCGAAGACCTCGAGCGTCGCACCGTCGTGCATGAAATCCGTCGCCGTCCCGAAGGCCGGGCGAAAGATCTCATCGATCAGTCGCTGCGTCAGCAACCCGCCGGCGCCATGCGCGAGTTCGATGAGCCCGTGATCGCCGGCCGGCATCGGGCACTGCGGCGCGAAGCGCTCGCTCATGTCCCCGCCGCCTCGGCGCGAGCGGCGCCCGGGCCGCGCAGCCGCCGATAGCGGTAGTACGCGGCGCAGGCGCCCTCCGACGACACCATGGTGGCCCCGAGCGGGTGCTCGGGCGTGCAGCGGGTCCCGAAGGCCGGGCACGCGGCGGGCTTCAGCCGGCCGCGCAGGATGTCGCCGCTCATGCAGCCACCCCCGCTCGCGCTGCCGTCCACGCACGCGCCGCCGTCCACGCATGCGTCGCCGTCCACGCATGCGTCGCTGGTCCGAGGCGGGGCCCCGGGCGGCGCCCGGCCGAATTTGAGCAGCGCATCGAAGCCGGCGAACTCGGGCCTGAGCGCGAGACCGCTCGCGGGGATCTCGCCGATGCCGCGCCAGCGCTGCGGCTGCACCGTGAAAATGCGCTGCATGAGTTCCTGGGCGAGCGGATTGCCTTCGCGCTTGACCATGCGGCCATAGGCGTTTTCCACTTCCGCCCGTCCTTCCTCGAGCTGGCGCAGCGCGAGGTAAAGTCCCTGCAGGAGATCCACCGGCTCGAAGCCGGTCACCACGATGGGCACGCCGTGGCGGCGCGCGATGGGTTCGTAATCCCGGTAGCCCATGATCGTGCAGACGTGGCCCGCCGCCAGAAACGCCTGCACGCGATTGTCGGGTTCGCTCAAGATCGCGTGGATCGCCGGCGGCACGAGCACGTGGGCGACCAGCAGCGAGAAGTTGCGGAGGCCCTCCTTCGCCGCCTGCGCCACCGCCATGGCCGTCGCGGGCGCCGTGGTCTCGAAACCGATGGCCAGGAACACCACTTCGCGGCCCGGCTCCTGCCGGGCCGCGGCCAGCGCGTCCAGCGGCGAGTACACCGTGCGGACGCAGGCGCCGCGGGCCTTCGCCGCGAGCAGGCTGCCGCCGGTGCCAGGCACGCGGAGCATGTCCCCGAAGGAGCAGAGGATCACCCCGGGCCGGCTCGCGATCGCGATCGCGGCATCGATGGCCTCGGCCGGCGTCACGCACACGGGGCAGCCGGGCCCGTGCAGCAGCGTCACGCAACCGGGCAGCAGCCGGTCTATTCCATGCCGGACGATCGAGTGGGTCTGGCCGCCGCAGATCTCCATGAGGGTCCAGGGACGGCGCACCAGGGCGGCAATGCGCTCGGCATAGCGGCGCATCAGCGGGCCATCGCGAAACTCGTCCACGTATTTCACGGAAGCTCCTGCGGCGCGACCTCCGCCAGATACTCGAGCGTCTTGCGCGCTTCGGCTTCATCGACGATGGCGATGGCGAAGCCCGCATGCACCAGCACGTAACACCCCACGGCGGCCTCGGGCACGTAGGCGAGGTTCACGCGCTTGACGATGCCGGCGAAGGCCACGCGCCCTTCGCGCATCAACCCCTGCTCGCCCTCCAGGCTCAATAGCTGACCGGGAATCGCCAGACACATTATTCGGCCCTCGCCGCGGCCGCATGGGCGATCTGGCCCGCGGCGAGCCCGCCGTCGTTCGGCGGGATCCGATGATGCCAGTACGGTTCGAAACCGGCGGCCCGCAGCAGAATGACCGCGCGCTCCGTCAAGCGGGCGTTTTGAAAGCAGCCGCCGGTGAGCGCCACGCGCGCGAGGCCGGCGCGCTCGGCCACCGCCACCATGCCTTGCGCGAGTCCCTCGTGCACTCCCGCGGCGAGGGATTCGGCCGACCGGGCGCCGAGGCTCTCGATGAGCGCGCGCATCATGGGCCGCCAATCGACGCGGATGCCGCCCTCCATCGGGACCAGCACCAGGGGCGGGAGCGGCGCAGGCTCCGCCGCCTCGGCCGCCGCCTCCATCGCCATGCCGGCCTCCCCCTCGAAGGTGGCCTCCGGGCATAGATCGAGCAGCGCCGCCGCCGCGTCGAACAAGCGTCCGGCGCTCGAGGTCTGCGGCGTGTTCAAGCCGCGCTCGATCATGCGCGCGAGCACGGCCCGTTCCCCGCGTTCGAAGGCGGCGACGGGAGCAAGCTCCGCCATCTCGAAGGCGCGCGCGCCGTACAGTGCGTGCAACACGCCGAGCGCCGAGCGCCGCGGCTCGCGCACGGCCGCCTCGCCGCCCGGCAGGGCGAACGGCCAAAGATGCGCCAACCGGGCATGGTCCCGCTGCTCGACGCGCAGGAATTCACCGCCCCAGACCGTGCCGTCGCCGCCCCAGCCGCTGCCGTCCCAGGCAATGCCGAGGAGCGGTGCCGGCAGGCCGTTATCGGCCATGCACGCTCTCACGTGCGCGAGATGATGCGGCACCCGCAGCACCGGCAGCCCGGAGCGCGCTGCGGCGCGGCTGGTGTAGGAGTCGGGATGCGCGTCGCAGAGGATGTGCGTCGCGCGCAAGCCACGCAGCGCCGGCAGTTCGTGGGACGCGCGATCGCAGGCCTCGCGCGCCCGCGGCGCCGACAGATCGCCGATGTGCGGCCCGAGGACGATCTGCCCGTCGGCGCCGGTGGCGACGGCATTCTTCTGATGACCGCCCAGTGCGAGCAACGGCGCGCGCACCGCCGGATGCGCGATCGGCAGCGGCGCGTAGCCGCGGGCACGCCGCAGCAGCGTCTCGCGGCCGGCCATCATGCGCACCACGGAATCGTCGACGGCGCGCAGGATGGGACGATCGTGCACCAGAAACGCATCGACGAGGCCCCCCAAACGCTGTACCGCCTCGCGCTCGTCGATGGCCATGGGTTCATTGCGCAGATTCCCGCTGGTTGCCACCAGCGGCAGGCCGCAGCACCGCAGCAGCAGATGGTGCAGCGGGGTGCAGGGCAACATGACGCCGAGCCAGGGAATGCCCGGCGCCACGGCCGGCGCGATGAGCCGGGCCGCGCTTTTCGCGCGCAGCAGCACGATGGGGGCCTCCCGCGAGGCGAGCAAGACCCGCTCCGGCTCCGTCAGCTGCGCGATCGCGTCGATCGACTCGAGCGTCGCGCACAGCAGCGCGAAGGGTTTGCGCGGCCGGCACTTGCGCTCCCGCAGGCGCTGCACGGCCTCCTCGCGCGTGGCGTCCACCAGCAGCTGGAAGCCGCCCAAGCCCTTGAGCCCGACGATGCCGCCGTCCCGCAGCACCTGCGCCGCCGCCTCGAGCGCCGCGCCGCAGGAGGCCCGTTCACGCCCCTGGGTGTCCCAAAGCTTGAGCTGCGGGCCGCAGGCCGGGCAGGCGATGGACTCGGCGTGGAAGCGCCGCGAGGCCGGATCGTCATATTCACTGCGACAGGCGGCGCACATCGCGAAGCGGCGCATGACGGTACGTTCCCGATCGTAGGGGACCGCGCTCAGGATGCTGTAGCGGGGACCGCAGCGGACGCAGGTCGTGAACGGATAGCCGAAGCGCCGGTCCTGCGGATCGCCGATCTCCGCCAGACATTCGCGACAAGTCGCGAGGTCCGCCATCACCAGCGCGGACGGCGTGCCGGTCACGCCGCTCACCGACACGACAAAATCCGCATCGCCCTGCGGCTCGAGCGGCCGCGCCCGCAGGCGGTGGATGGCAGCCGGCGGCTCGAGGTCGCTTTCCAAGCGCGCGAAGAACCGGGCCACCGCCGCGGAGGCGCCTTCCACTTCGATGGTCGCGCCCTCGGCGGTGTTGGCCACGAAGCCGCTCAAACGCTCCGCCTCGGCCAGGCGGTAGACGAACGGCCGGAAGCCGACGCCCTGCACGGCGCCGGAAACCTCGAGCCGGATCCGCTCGAGGCCGGTGCCGCGTGCCGGCCGCTCTGCCCCTCTGTCGCCGGGATTCATACGTCGACGTCGATGCTGCGCATCACGATCTGCTGCGCCCCGGCGTCGGTCTCGTCCCCGGACACCTCGATGGTGAGCCGCGCGCCTTGCGCCAGGGTGCCCCGCGCCTCTTCCTCGAAATGTTCGCGGAAGTGCTCGGGTGAAAACGAGGTCAGCGCACCGAGCCAGACGTGCACGCCCGACACGCGCTGCGCGCCGGCCTGCCGCGCAGCCGCTTCGACCCGGCGCAACAGATCCTTCACGATTCCCGTCTCATGCATGGCGAGCCTCATCCGGATGCTGAATCGCCCTGATCTCGGCTGCGATATGGGCGGCGAGTTCATCGGCCACGGCGGCCACCTCGGCCGTCATGGCGCCGCCGGCGTCGAAGCAGGCGCACTCCACCGCGTACACGATGACGCGCTCCGGGAGCCGCCCCAGCGCGCGCGCCAGCGCCACCGCCTCGGGGATCCCGAAGGCGTGCGTCGAGGGCCGCGACAGATCGCAGGGCAGTGCGTCCGTCATCAGATCCACGCGATGTACCACCCCCGGCTTCGACAGGAGCGCGGCCGCGTCGATGAGGATGGCCACCGCCGCCCCCGCCCAGTCGTCGATCAAACCCAGGACGTCGCCGCTGCACACGACGACCCGCGCACCGTTCGAGTGCCGCTCCGAGAGGCGCCGGGCGACCAGCGGACCGATGCCGTCGTCGGCGCGGTCGGGGTTGCCCACGCCGATCACCAGGACCTCGCTGCGGCGAGCCGGCGCCATCATGCCCTGCGCACGGACAGTTTGAGAAAATGAGCCGAGCAGGAGATGCAGGGATCGTAGTTGCGGATGGTCTGCTCGCAGCGGTCGCGCAGGGCCTCGTCGGGCAGATCGAGGTTGCGCGCGGCCACCTCGGCCAAGTCTTCCTCGATGCTCAGCTGATTCTGCGAGGTGGGCGGCACGATGCGCGCACTGACGATCGCGCCGTCCGCATCGATCTCATACCGGTGATGGCAGATGCCGCGCGGCGCCTCCGTACAGCCCTGCCCGACCCCGGCGCGCACCGTGACCGGCACCGACGCCGCGTCCGGGGGCACGTAGCCTGCGATCAGGCGCAGCGCCTCTTCGCAGGCATAGACCATTTCCACGGCACGAACGAGGATGCTCTTGAAGGGGTTGCGGCAGACCGCACCGAGACCCGCCTGCCGCGCCAGGGCCTGCACGTGCGGCGGGAGGCGATCGAAGTTGAGGCTGTAGCGCGCCAGCGGCCCGACGAGGTAGCTGCCGCGCCGCTTGAGCACGGCCTGCAACGCCGTCGAATGCGGGGCGTGGCGCTCCTCGAACTCGTCGTGGAAGTCCTCGATGGCGAGGTCGAGGCCGCGGCTGGAGACGATGCGGCCCGCGTTGATCGGGTACTCCCGCGGATGCCTGAGGGCCACGAATTCATAGTCGCGTTCGAAGTCCGGAAACGCGAACCCGCCCGCCCACTCGAGCAGGTCCTGGGCGTGGTCCCGGGCGCGCTCGAGCTCGCCGGCGAGCCGGGCGAGATCGGCTCTCTCCGGCAGCCGATAGAACCCGCCGACCTTGACGTTGACGGGGTGTATCTCGCGACCGCCCAGCACGCGCAGGATCTCGTTGCCGGTCTTCTTGAGCGAAAGGCCGGCCTTGACCCGCTCGCCGTGATCGGCCGCCATCCGGATCGCATCCGGGTAACCCAGAAAGTCCGGCGCATGCAGCATGACGACGTGCAAGGCATGGCTCTCGATCCACTCGCCGCAATAGATCAGCCGGCGCAGGTCGCGCAGCGCCCCGTTCACCTGGATGCCGAAGGCCTGCTCGATGGCGTGGACCGCGCCCATTTGGTAGGCGATGGGACAGATCCCGCAGATGCGCGCCACGATGTCGGGGGTTTCCGAGTAGGCGCGGCCCCGCAGCAGCGCCTCGAAGAGCCGCGGCGGCTCGAAGATCCTGAGCTGCGCGCGCGTCACCTTGCCGTCCTGGATCGCCAAATCGAGAGCACCCTCGCCCTCCACCCGGGCCATCAGATCGACCCGAATGGTCCTAGTCGCCATGCGCCTCGCTCTCCTGTCGAAACGGCTCCGCCGCCGCATTGAAGCTGCGGAAGACCCGATGCAGCTCGCGGCGGCCCGCCCCGAGCCTCTGCCATTGCCGGGCGAGCGAGGCCGTATTCGGCGACTCCATCGGCCCAAAGCAGCCATAGCATCCCCGGTTGTAGGCCGGACACAGCGCTCCGCACCCGGCCTGGGTGACCGGCCCCAGGCAGGGCGTGCCATGCGCCACCATGACGCAATTCGTGCCTCGCTGCTTGCACTCCACGCAGACGCTGTGAGCCGCGATGGAGGGCTTGCGTCCGGCCAGGAACGCCGAGATCACCTCGAGCAACTGGCGCTTGTCGATCGGGCAGCCGTGCAGCTCGTAATCGACGGCCACGTGCGCCGAAATCGGCGTCGAGGTCGCGAGCGTACTGATGTACTTGGGCGTGGCGTAGACGGCCGCGACGTACTCGTCCACGTCGGCGAAGTTGCGCAGCGCCTGAATGCCGCCCGCCGTGGCGCAGGCCCCGATGGTCACCAGGTGCCGGGACTGGCGGCGGATCTCGCCGATTCGCCCGGCGTCGTGCTGCGTGATGATGGAGCCCTCGACCAGGGACAGATCGTACGGTCCCGGCGCCATGGTCGAGGAGGCCTCCGGAAAGTAGGCAATGTCGATGGCCTCGGCCACCGCGAGGAGCTCGTCCTCGCAATCGAGCAGCGACAACTGGCAGCCATCGCACGAGGCGAATTTCCACACCGCCAGCCGCAGACGCTCCGTCATTTCAGATCTCCGGCACCGAGAGGAGCCCGGCAATGCGGTCCAGGCGCATGACCGCGCCGTCCTTGCACACGAACGTGGGCCCGAACTGGCAATGGCCGCACAGGCCGATGGCGCACTTCATGTTGCGCTCCATGGACACGTAGATGCGATCCGGGGAGACGCCGCCATCCTGCAGCGTGCCGGCCGCATAGCGCATCATGATCTCGGGACCGCAGACCAGGGCGATCGCCCGGCCCGGATCGAAGCTCGCGCGGGGTATCAGCGAGGGCACCACGCCCACGTTGCCGCGCCATCCCGGTTCGGCATGATCGACGGTGACGTGGACCTCGACGTCGAGCCGGCCGCGCCACCCCTCCAGTTCATGGCGGAAGAGAATCTCGTCGGGCCCCCGCATGCCCACCAGGATGATCACGCGTCCGTAGAGCCCGCGAAACCTCAGCAGGTGATAGATCGCGGGCCGGAGCGGCGCGAGTCCGAGGCCGCCGGCAACCACGACGACGTCGCGGCCCAGCGCCTCCTGCATCGGCCAGGCACTGCCGTACGGACCGCGCACGCCGATGACGCCGCCCACCTCCAGGTTCGCGATGGCGGTGCTGACGGCGCCGACCGGTCGCACCGTGTGCACGATGCGGCTGCGGTCGGCCGGATCACCGCTCAGGCTGATCGCCACCTCGCCCCGGCCGAAGGCGTAGAGCATGTTGAATTGACCGGGCTGAAACGCGGGAACCGCACCGCCTTCCGGGACCAAGTCCACGGTGAGCGACCCCGCCACCTCCCGGGTGAGGCCGACGACCCGGCTGGGCGTGGGCACCATGGCGTCGAGCGCGGCCGCGCTCATGCGCCCGGCCGCCCGTAGACGTCGAGATGCTGCAGGCGCGTGTCGTGCAGGCGCCGGATCGACAGCGCCAGGAAGCGCTTCAGCAGTTCATATCCCAGGTCGTGGTCGGCCTCGCACTTGGCGCGCAGGCAGCGCGCATCGATCCCGAGCGCATGCACGCGCTCGAGCACCCGGCCGTCGAAGGCCCAGCGATAGGGGGCCACCAGCCACGAGACGCCGGCGATCTCCCCCGCCCCGAGCGTCAGCAACACGACCGCCGGCTGTCCCGGGGAATGCACCTCGAGCGCGATGCGGCCCTCGCGCAGCAGAAAAAACTCGTTGGCAGTCTGGCCTTCGCGAAACAGGCATTCACCCGCCTCGAAGCGTGCATTGCGGGCACAGCCCGACACCGCCGCGCCGAGCTGCGCCTCCAGGCCCCGGAAGAAGGGATGTTGCAGCAAAATGTGTTCAAGTCCCGCCATGGGGCACTCCGGCGGGTCCCGCGTTCGCGCGGATGGCCGCCACCTCCTCCGTGATGTCGATGCCGACCGGGCACCAGGTGATGCAGCGCCCGCAGCCCACGCAGCCCGAGGTCCCGAACTGGTCGATCCAGTTGGCGAGCTTGTGCGTCATCCACTGGCGGTACCGGGACCTCGTCTGCTGACGCACGCTGCCGCCGTGGAGATAGGAGAAATCGAGCGTGAAGCATGAATCCCAGGTTCGCTCCCGCACCGCGACTTGATCGGCGAGGTCCGTGTGATCCTGCACCGTGGTGCAAAAGCAGGTGGGGCAGACCATGGTGCAATTCGCGCAGCTCAAGCACCGCTCGGCCACGTCGCTCCAGCGCGGGTGCTCGGGGTTCGCCTGCAGCAGCTCGCGGATGCCCTGCGTGTCGAGCTTGCGGCCCATGTGGGCCGCCGCGTCCGCCACCGCCGCCGCCGCCGCCGCGTGGTGCGCCGGCGAGGCCGCGCGATGGGGAATCTGCGCAAGGAGCGCCGCGCCGCGATCACTGCCGGTCTCGACCAGGAACTCGTGGGGCTGCAGCAATTCGGTCAGCGCGAGATCAAAGCCGCGCTCTGCCTTCGGGCCGGTGCCCATCGATACGCAAAAGCAGGTCCCGCCGGCCACGCCGCAGTTCAATGCCACGATGAAGTTGTCGCGCCGGCGGTCCGCATAGGCGGCGTCCGTGTGAGCCCCGCCCAGGAACACCCTGTCCTGGATGGCCATGGCGTTCAACTCGCAGGCGCGCACGCCGAGGAAGGCCATCTTCACCGCCGGGCGTTCCTGTTCGACCACGAAGGTGCCACCCGTGAGGCGGGCCTGCCACAACCGTTCGACCGGAGGATGCAGAAATTTTTTCCACGACTGCGGGCCCACCGCGTAGCCGAACCACGCCCCGTCGCCGCGTTTCTCCAGTCGATAGTGGCCGGCCTCCTGGCGGTCGGTCCAGCCGGCAGGCAGCTCCGACGTGCGCGTGATCGGCGCGTACACGATGGCGCCCTCGCTGACGTTGGGGCCAAGCACTTGAAACCCAAGCGCGACGAGCGCGTCGATCAGCGATTGCAGGCCGCCCGGATCGATCACGACAGTCGCACGCATGGGGATGTCCGTCATCTGCTCAAGCCTCGCATTTGCCGGCCGCGCCGACAATACGGAGTTTTACGCGTGCGCTTGGCCGCACTCCAGGCCTCGGAACGCTCAGACCGGCAGCGCCGGCCCGAGTTCGCCCCACTGCAGGATGGCCCCGCAGCCCCGGGTTTCGAAGAGGTCTACCCGGTCGATTTGCGGCAGGCTGTCGCGGCACTCCTGACGGATCCAGCGCAC
Source organism: uncultured Gammaproteobacteria bacterium (assembly GCA_963707765.1). Classification (GTDB taxonomy): domain Bacteria; phylum Pseudomonadota; class Gammaproteobacteria; order Steroidobacterales; family Steroidobacteraceae; genus Bog-1198. Next base: position 325,528 of record CAVPQZ010000005.1, read on the forward strand.
CAGGCTCGCCGCATCCGTGTCCGCAAGACCCGGGATCTCATGCAGCGGGCGATGGTCGAGCCTCTCGAAAATCGGCTGAAAGAGCTCGCTCACGTCGCCGAAATCCACCGTCCAACCGAGCACCCGATCGAGCGGCGCCTGAAGGTGCAGCCGCAGCGCGTAGGTATGCCCGTGAATGCGGCGCCGAACATCGCCGCCCGGCGCCCGGCTGGAACGCGACGCGCTGTCGAGACTGGTCTCCTTCCAGATGCGATAGTGAGCCCCATCGAAGTGCGCACCGCAGTTCGCCGTCTCGTACACGGTGACCCAGGACAGCTGCGGCAGCTGCGGCTTGAGCCGCCGCCATATCCAGGCGGAGAGCATCTCGCTGGTCGGATTGTCGAGGCCCGCCATTTCGTTCAGGCAAGTGTGATCGAGTTCGGCGTGGATTGGCGCCCAGGATTCATCGAGACGATCGGCGCTCAGAGTCGGACCGCCGGGGTCCTGATCGCGGTCCGCGTGGAGGACGATCGCGAATCCATGGCCGTGCATGCGGCCGCACTTGTGGCCCGGCCTGACGTTCGGCAGCCGATGCGCCGCCTGCAGAGTATAGCGGCGCCAAAGGTGTGCCCGCGCCTGCGGATCCAGGTCGACGCCCTCCCCGCCGGTGCTGCGCACCCCGACCTTGACGAGTCCGGGCGCGTCGATCCGCCCGCGAATCCAGCGCGCCAGATGCTCATCCGAGGGATCTTCGAGGCACTCGTTGAGATGCCGGTAATCGAGAGGATTCACCGTAGCGGCCAGCCGCGAGCGCAGATCGTCAACCTCGGCGCCCGGGAAGCGCGCCCAGCCCCCGGGCAATTGCGCCCACACCGTCGCGAGGAAGCCGTGCCCATGCAGGCGCCGCGAGCGATGCCCATCGGGCGCCGCAGCGATCTGGCGCGCCGCCTCGAACGGCACCGCCGCCGCGTACATGAGCTGCTCGTTCGCCATCGAATTTTCCCGTGGGCACGGCCGAAGGGTGGATCGGACTTCAGCCCGGCATTCTACCGGCGATACCAGCACACCGGTACGCCGCAGGGACCGATCCGCTTGCCACAGTTCGGGATCCGCATCGGCCATGGTTGCAAGGTCTTTATATCCTCGCTATTATAGAAGATATGAGGAGACGCGAATATTTGGGACAAATGGAACTCATGGTTCTTCTCGCGGCCATCCGCCCGTCAAGCGATGCTTATGGGGTGCAGATTTGTCGCGAGATCTCGGAGAAAAGCGGTCGGGAAGTTGCGCTGGCGAGCGTCTACGCGGCATTGGAACGGCTGGAGACGAAAGGTCTGCTGGTCTCCTCCCTCGGCGATCCCACCGCCGAGCGCGGCGGCAAAGCGCGCACCTACTTCAAGGCCACTCCGAAGGGCCTCAAAGAGGCCGGCGAGGCGCGCGCTACGCTGCTGAAGCTCTCGGCCGGACTGCTTCTGGCCAAAGGCGAACACTCGTGATCGACCGGGAACCACCCAGAACGGCGGTGTGGCTGTTGAAGCATTGGGCTTCGCCCTATCAGCGCGAGTCGTTGATGGGCGATCTCCTCGAGATGTACCGCACCGGCCGCAGCCGAACGTGGTATTGGCGGCAGGTCATGGCCGCCCTCGTACTGGCTCGAGCGCGCGCTCTGCGCCCGCTTCCGGGCAGAAGTTTCGGAACCGCCCTGCTGCGGCTCGTCAACGCCGTGCTGTTGGCCGGAATCATCGCCTTGGGGATAGGATCTCTCACGCAGGCCGACCCCGCTCGCATCGACGGTCAGCGCAGTCACAGCCGCTGACATGGATTTTTCGCTCATCCTCGTGCTGATCCTCGGGGCGAGCGGCCTGATACTGCTGACCGATGCGGCAATGCTGAAACGACGCAGGACCGCAGCGGACGGCCGAGAACCGCTGCCCGTTCAATATGCACGCTCCCTGTTTCCGGTCATATTAGTCGTCCTGCTGATACGCTCGTTCCTGGTCGAACCGTTTCGCATTCCATCGGCATCGATGATGCCGGGCCTGGTGGACGGCGATTTCATAATCGTCAACAAATTCTCGTATGGCCTACGCCTGCCGGTGCTCAATGCCAAAATACTTTCGACCGGCCACCCGCAGCGCGGGGACGTCGTCGTGTTCCGTTTGCCTTCCGATCCCTCCACCCACTACATCAAGCGCTTGATTGGGATTGCGGGCGATCACATCGTGGTTCACGACAACACCCTATTCATCAATGGCGCGCGCGTTCCAACCCGGCCCGACGGCGAATACCTGGGCGGATACGGATTTTCGGGAGCGGATCTCGAGGTCGAGCGGATCGGCGAACGCGAGCATCGCATCATGCTTGCGAAGAATCGCATGTCAACGGATTTCGATTCGATCGTTCCTCCCGGTTGTTATTTCTTCATGGGCGACAATCGCAACGACAGCGAGGACAGTCGATTTGCGAACGTGGGGTTCGTGCCGGACGCGAACCTGGACGGACGGGCGATGCTCATTTGGATGAATTGGCAGTTGCCCCACTGGCCAATTTGGCGCAGGTTCGGGACCCGGATTGAATAGCGTTCCGCCTCGCCGGCCCAAGTATCTCTCGAACAAATTCGCGGCAGGAGATCGGGTATGTCGAATGTTTGGGTCTCGCGACGCTTGAGATTTATACTGCTCACGCTCGTGCTCTGCTGCTTGACGGGTCCGCTTCTTACTCACGCCGCGGATGCATCGAGGTCCGCTGACGAGCCATATTTGGATGCGTTGCAAGGGACCTGGGTAATGAAACCATGAGACACACCAAGGAGCGAGTACTCGGGTTTGGCGGTTTCTTCTTCCGCGCCAAGAACCCCAAACTACTGGCCCGGTGGTACAGCGAGACCCTGGGAGTGGATGAGACTCCACCAGACTACAAGCACGCTTACTGGGTTCAACAGCTCGGTCCGACCGTCTTTCAACCGTTTGCGCATGATACGGAATACTTCGGAGACCAGAAAAACGCCTTCATGTTGAATTTTCGCGTCGCCAGCCTGGCGAGGATGGTCGCTCAGTTGCGGGCAGCGGGCATCGCGGTCGAAATCGATCCGCTCGAGCATCCCAACGGCGTGTTCGCAAGATTTCAGGATCCGGAAGGCAATCCGGTTGCAATCTGGCAGCCAAGGGGCAATGAACTGACGTTGCCCCAATGTGCAGACCCGGAAACCGACGAGAGCTGAATCGACTGCCCTATACCGGCCGCGCGCCATTCGCCGGCCGCGCGCCATTCGCCGGCCGCGCGCCATTCCTGGTCCCGAGCGTACCCGGAATCAGCATGGGTACGCGTTCGCGATAATGCGCATACTCGGGGTGAGCCCGAAGCAAGTCGCGTTCTTCGAGCTGAATGGCCACGAGTATGTACGCCGTCGTCATGACGGCAAAGAGCAGATGCGCAATCGTCATGGTCGGCGTACACCAGAAGGCAAGCAAAAACCCGGCATAGAGCGGGTGGCGGACCACGCGGTAGAAGAGCGGAGTGACGAACGCGGGTCTAACCTGTGAGCGACCGCGCAGGTTTTGCCAAACCTGCTGTAGCCCAAAGAGCTCGAAATGGTTAATCAGGAAAGTCGTGAGCAGCACGATACCCCAGCCGCACGCGAAGGCCACATACACAGCCGCTCGGATCGCCACATTCTGAACGCTCCAAACCACGCCGCCGAGCGGCTGCCAGAGCGTGATCACTGCCAAGAGCGCGATACTGCTCGCAAACACGAAGGTCGCGCGCTCGATCGTCGGACTAATGATCCGCGTGATCTGCTTCTTGAATGCCACGCGCGCCATCCCGCTGTGTTGCAGCGCAAATAACGAAAGCAGCCCCAGATCGATCAGGCATGAACGAAACCAGGGACCGGCGGCAGTGCCGTCGAGCGACTTTGGGACGCCGATGTTGCCTACGAACGCGATTGCGTAGACAAACGTCCCGAGGAACAGAAAGTAGGCGGCAAGGCCGTAGACGAGGCTTAGAAATTTTTTCACGGCGGCTCCTGAAGGGCAACTGCCCCGCTGCTGTTTGATCCCGAACCCAGGACAACATAGTTGACCCGAGCCACACCGGGCGCCATGCTCGTGAGGACGAAGCTTTTGCTCGATCGTCCAAATTCGATCTGGAGGGATCGAAGTCCATGGATCCCTACTCAGAAATACTCTCGGGGCTGAAACTACAGGGCGCGATATTTTTTCGCGGTGAATTCTCCGCGCCCTGGTTCATCAACGCGCCAACCTCGCCTCAGTTGGCCGCGGCGCTGGGACTGAAACATGCTCACGTCGTCAATTTCCACCTGCTCACCGAAGGCGAGGCTCGCGTCGAGTTGCCTACCGGCAGCACTTTGGAGCTTACGGCCGGAGAGATCGTGATCTTTCCTCACGGCGACGCGCATTACCTGATGAGCACCGACGGCGCCTGTCGCGTCGAAGACGCGGCAGTGGCTGCCAAAGTGTTGGCGCGTGATCTCAGCCCCTTGCGCTGTGGCGGCGGGGGCGCCCCGGCGAAGTTTGTCTGCGGCTACATGGCGTGCGATCCCTTCTTCTGCAGTTCGGTCGTGAGCGGACTGCCGGCGGTCATCAGTGTCAGCGTTCGGTCCGATGCTGCCGGACGGTGGATGGAGAGCTCGCTGCTGCACCTGTTGGACGAAGTGGGTTCGAACAGCGTCGGCAGCGCCGCTGTCCTGGCGAAGCTTTCGGAGGCACTGTTTATTGAAGCGCTGCGAAACTACGCGGCGCGGCTACCCGACCAATGTGCCGGCTGGCTCGCGGCTGCGCGTGACCCCCACATCGGGCGAGCTCTGGTGCTCTTGCATGGCCGAATGGCGCATGCGTGGACCATTGGCGATCTTGCGTCCGAGGTGGGACTGTCGCGCAGCGCCTTCATCGATCGCTTCTCGCAACTACTATCGATGCCACCGATGACCTACCTAACGCGGCTCCGAATGCACCTCGCCGCACGTGCCCTCATAACGAGCGCGATGAGCATGCCCACTATCGCGGCGCAGGTGGGTTACGAGTCCGAGGCGGCGTTCAATCGCGCTTTCAGCCGCGAATTAGGTATGCCACCCGGGCGGTATCGCTCCATGAATGGAGCTTCCCGATGACCGACCGGCGTCCGGCAGCAACGGGTAAGGAGTCGACCACGAAACCCGGTCGGCTACGGGCGGGATTTCGGATTGTGGGCCCGCAGGTAGTCGGCCAGGTCGCCAAGCTGCAAAGCCTGAACGCCATCGACCACCGTCGCCAGCTTGCCCAAGTCTTCCGTCGCGTAACCGCCGGCCCGATACCGGAGGGTAATTCGCGTGCCGCCGTCCACCGCGCTCATACGCCACTCCAGAACTCCGGATAGCCCCATGCCCTGAAGCGGACCGAGCCCGCCAATCATGCGAAGCAATCTTGGCGGATCGACGAATACGACCTGCATGTGCTGCGCCTGGCGCTCTCCCGCCGTTTCGCAGAAGCAGCCGCCCGCACGCGCATCGATCGTGAGCCTGGAAGCCCGACCCCACCAGGTATGGTCCTTCGGCCACCAAGAATCGACGCTGTCGACCAACGCCTGCCAGGCGATTGACGCGTCGAGCGGCACGACTGCGGAGTTCTCTACCGTAAATCCAGACGCCGACACATCCTTGACCTCTGCGCCCGCGGGCAACGCCAACACGGCCGCCGAAATCGAGACCCATGCAATACACGCCCACTTTGCGTTCACGATTTGCGCGCTCCCCGGCCAAAAATCCGTTCCGCCCAATTGATGCCCGATTGCAGGCGGAATAATACCCGAATGCGGACGGTGTTTTGCACGCGCCGTGGATGGGCCAGCAGCGCGACGCTCAGTCGGCCGCAGAGGCATGCGACGTCGCCGCGGCTTGCGGGTCGGTCCGCCAGCTGCGCAGCAGCCCCTCGGCGGAATACCAGGCCAACGCGGCCCAGATGATCACAAAGCCCCACATGCGTGCGCCACCGAACGGTTCGTGGAACATCCAGATGCCGAGCAGCAGTTGCAGCGACGGAGCAATGAATTGCAGCAGTCCGAGCGTCGACAGCCTTATGCGCCGGGCGCCCGCGGCGAACAGCAACAGCGGTATCGCGGTGATCGGTCCGGCCGCCATCATCACCAGTCGAAATGCGAAATCGGCCCGAATGAAAGCACTGTTGCCGATCCAGGCGGCCCAGGCCAGGTACGCTGCCGCCAAGGGGAATAGAAGCAGTGCCTCGAGCGACAGGCCTTCGAGCGGGCCGAGCGCCGCGATGAAGACCGCGATCCATTGGGTGGGACGCAGCCGTTCCTTGAGCAGTACAAAACCCAACACGATGTTCACGAGCGGATTGATGAAATATCCGAAGCTCGCATCGATCACATGCCCTGTGCCGACCGCCAATATGTAGAGAAACCAGTTACCCGACAGCAGCGTCGCGCTGACGGCAAAACTTCCGACCAACCGCGGTTTCCGGGTCAGGGCCCGAAGCCACGACCATTGCCGGCGAAATGCCAACACGACGGACAGGAATACCAACGACCAGACCATCCGGTGCGCGAGCACGGCGCCCCTACGCATGAAGGCGGCTTGCTGCCAAGCTCAAAGCGGTTTCGGTGGAAAGCCATGACGGAACATACTCAATATATGAGATATGAGCAGGTTAAGGGTCTTGCCGATGCGATCGAACGGACAACTTGCTTGTGATTTCGCACATCGATACGCTGATGTGGTAAGTCCTTATTATTCTCATTATTACATCATAAGGAGCTGCGCCATGTCTCATTATTCCACGTTGTACCAGACGCACCTGAGTCCCGTCGAAGAAGACGCTCTCGAACAAGTGGATGTCAAAAAGCTCGTCGGTGTCGTCGAAGAATCCATAGCGCAAATTGCGAAGTTGACCAGTCTGCCGGTGCAAGAAGTGCTGCACATCATCGAAGAGGTCGATGTGGCGCAGCTGACCCAGGCGACCCAAGACGCCATCAGGAAAATTTCGAATGCCACCGATCTTTGCCGGGCGGAGATTGTTGCCATCTTCAAGGAGGACCGGCTCGCGACCGTCAATCATGTCGTAAGCCGGCTTCGTGAAGAGAGCCACGTCCGCAGGGCCCGGTTCTAGGAGTCAAGGGATCGGATTCTTCGCTCGGATGAGCAGCCCGGACAAGCGCCGGGCTCCTTGGCAGCCACGCGACGTTGAATCCAAGAGGGACCGGAAATGCCCAAGGTCAACATCTCGCCACGTTCGCCTCGACCCGACCTTGCGCGTCGGCAGGTCATTACCGCAGGCGCGCTGGCGGCAGCAGGAATGGCCTCCCGCGCCTCGCCGACAATTGCAGACCCGGAGATTTCGAGCGCGGAGGAAGCCATCCATCAGGAGCGAATTTTTAACGCCGGGCGCGGGCGGGTCTACGCCGCCCTCACGGTCGAGAAGCACTTTGACAGAATCGTCCAGCTGAGCGGCATCATGAAGGCCGACGCCAAGATGCAGCACCCTACGGTGTTGAGTCCGCATGCCGGTGGAACGTTCGCCCTTTTTGATGGATACATCGTCGGCCGTCAACTCGAATTGGTACGCGACGAACTGATTGTTCAGGCTTGGCGCGTACTCAATTGGCCGCGGGGCGTGTACTCGATCGCCCGGTTTGAACTCTCCGAGCAGGCGGGAGCCACGAAAATCGTGTTCGATCACACCGGCTTCCCGAAGGGAGCCGCTGCGCACCTGGCTTCAGGTTGGCAAGAACATTACTGGGATCCGCTCACGAAAATGCTCGGTTAGAGGAGATGACACATTTATTTCACCTGGGTCGAATAGGATCCTGATTCGGAAACTGCGGATTTCATTTGCGCCGGTTTGCGCGCTCAATCTCGCCCATGGCCGAGCATCCAAGATCCCACGAATCCCCGTTAGCGGCACCCACCCCGAAGCCGGCGACCGCGCCGTCTCTGCCCCCGCTCGGGCTGAAGGAGCGGATCGGCGATCTGATTTCGGCGGCCGTCGAGGAAGCGACCCGGCGCCGCGGCGACATCGACGCGGTCCTGCCGCAACATCGGCCGAGCGCCGTGAATCTCGCCCACTACCTGGGGCTGCGCAAACTGGACGTGCGCCGTCTGCAGGGTGAACTCACGTCGCTGGCCTTGTCGTCGCTCGGCCGGTGCGAGGGCCACGTCATGGACACGCTGCTGCGGCTGGCCAGCTGGCTCGCCGGCGAGCCATTCCAGGCGCCGCCCGGCCTGCTCGATGCGGCGCGAGCGGAGGCGATTCTGCATCGGAACACGCGCGCTCTGTTCGGACCCAAGCCGGCTGACCGGCATGTGTACATCATGGCCACCGCGCCCGACGAGTCCGAGGCGACGGAATCCTGGGCGAATGGAATCCTGGAGGCCGGCGTCGATTTGCTGCGGATCAACGGCGCACATCAGTCACCGGCGCAGTGGCGGAACATCATCTCGACGCTGCGCGCGCGCGCGCAGGTCCACGGACGGTCCTTCAAGGTGTTCGTCGATCTGCCGGGGCCGAAGCTGCGCACCGAGTTGCGCTCCCGCCAACCCCCGCTGCTGCATCTGCCCCGCCGCAAGGATGCGCGCGGCCGTACGGTCGATCCCACCCGGATTGAACTCGTGGAGGAGTATCGCGACGGCCCGCAGCTGCCCGTTCCGGCCGCCTGGATCCACGGCCTGCACGCGGCGGATCGTATCCGGTTCGTGGATGCCGGCGGCCGGCTTCGCGAACTGGTGGTGCGCGAGACCGGCGGGGCCGGAATCTGGGCCGAATGCGGCCGGTCGCTGTACCTCACCGCGGGACTCGAGCTCACCTGGCGACGGCGCGGCCGGATCAAGGCCCGGGGGGTCACGGGCGAATTTCCCACCCGGCTCACCGAACTGTTTTTCGCCGCGGGCGATCGGTTCCTGTTGAACGCGGATGGCCGGCTCGCCGACGCGCTGTCGGCCGGCATCGTCTGCGCGGAGCCGGCCCTGCTCGCGAAAGTGCAGGCGGGCGAACGCGTCATTCTGGACGATGGACGCATCACCGCGGTGGTCGAGTCCCGTACGCCCGACGGGCTGCAGTGCCGGGTGACGCATACCTTGAAATCGCCGACCCGCCTGCGCTCGGGCAAGGGCATTGCCTTCCCCGACAGCGCCCTGTCGCTGCCCGCCATCGGCCCGGAGGACCATGCGGCGCTCGAGTTCGCGCTGCAGGCGGCGGACGGCGTCGAAGTGTCCTTCGTGAATTCGGCGCAGGACGTGCGCTTGGTGGCGGACAAGCTGCGCGCCGCCGGCAAGCCCGGCTTTGCGATGGTGCTCAAGCTCGAAACGCGGCAGTGCATCGCGAACCTGCCTGAGATCCTCCTCGAGGCGCTGCGGTATGATCCGGTGGGGTTGATGATCGCGCGCGGCGATCTCGCGGTGGAACTCAGCTTCGAACGCCTCGCCGAAGTGCAGGAGGAGCTGCTGTGGTTCGGCGAAGCCTGCCACGTCCCGGTGATCTGGGCGACGCAGGTGCTCGACACGCTGGCCCATGCCGGCATGCCCACACGGGCCGAGGTCACGGATGCCGCCATGTCCATGCGCGCCGAGTGCGTGATGCTCAACAAGGGACCCTTCGCCGCCGAAGCCGTGCAGATGCTCGCCGACATCATCGGCAAGATGGAAGCTCATCAGTACAAGAAGCGGTCCATGTACCGGCCGCTGCATCTGGCCCTGGGACCGCCCCCGGGCCGACGATAGCGGACACCGGCCGCGCGGACACGCTCAGGTTCGCGAATCCTTTAGAAGCTCCACGCCCGACACCAGGTCGAACAGCTCTTCGTCGATGTCGCTCTGGCGCAGCTGGTGAAAGCTGTGCTTGAGGCGGTCGAGCAGTTCCTCGATGTTGCGGTCGGCGCGCTCCATCGCGGCCAGCCGGCTCGTGTTCTCGCTGGCCAGCGACTCGGCGCACGCCCGGTACAGCGAGATGAACAGGTACTCACGGATGAGCGCCCGCAACGTGATGGTGTCGCTGCACAGCACCTCCGGCAACAGAGTCGATGGCCAGGGCTGCCCGGCGAGTTCGCGCCTCCACCGCTCATCGAGCGGCAGGAGCCGCAGATCCGCAGGTTCATAGCCTGCGCCCGGCAAGGTGCGATTGAAGAAGAGGTGCAGCTCCGCGACGGTACCGTGCGCGTGATTGGCCTCGATGGCCTCCAGGAGCTGCCCGATCAGGAGCGCAATGCCCTCCACGGAACTGGGCACGGCGAACGAAGCCATGAGGGGGAAACCCGCCGCTGCCAGGCCCGCCTGTACGCGCTCGCCAACCGTCCAAACGCGGGGCTTGCCGGCCAGTGTCGCCAGCTTCGAGACCGCATAGTCGGTCACCAACTCGTTGAACTGGCCCGCGAGCCCCTGATCGGAGCCGAATACGATGGCGCCGATCTCCCCGGGCAGCTCCTCCGAGGTCGGCGGCGCCGGCGAGGCCTCGCCGAGACGAAAGCAGGCGCCGAGGCCAAGCGACACGGTTCGACTGTAATCGGCCAGCGCGCGCACCGAGTTCTCGTATTGTCCGATGTTCGCGGCCGCGAGCGCCTTCATGGTGCGCACGACGGACTGCAGCTCGCCTGCGCTCGAGATCTTGCGCCGCAAGCCTTCGGTGGCGTTGCTCATGAGGCGCCGGGGGCGGGGGCGGTGTGCATGCCCGAGAGGGCGCGCTGCGCCACACCGAGCATGGCGGTGCGGTCCGGCTCGCTGAACTTGGGCGCCTGCTCCAGGCGCGCCACCACCTCCAAGGGGAGCTGCGCGGCGGCCTCGATCACGGCCTGGCAAGCCTCCGGCATCCGCTCGATCGGCACGTCGTCGAACGCATGCGAGGTCAACGCCAGCAACAGCGTGACCTGCGCGGGAACGGACACCGGCGAGCCGTCCGCCTGACCAAGGCTGGCCCGGATCCTGCGGCCGTGCTCGATGACCCTGCGGGTGTTCTCGTCGAGGCGCGCGCCGAAGCGGGCGAAGGCCTCGAGCTCTTCGAATTGCGCATAGGCGAGCTTGAGGTCGCCCGCCACGGCGCGGAACGCCGCCCGCTGCGCCTTGCCGCCGACCCTCGAGACGGATTTGCCGACATCCACCGCGGGCAGCACGCCCAGTTCGAACAGCGACGGCGAGAGGTAGATCTGCCCGTCCGTGATCGAGATCAGGTTCGTGGGGATGTAGGCCGACATGTCCTGCGCTTCCGTCTCGATGATCGGCAGGGCGGTGAGAGAGCCCCCGCCTCGTTCCTTGCACAGATGCGTGGAGCGCTCCAAAAGCCGCGAGTGGATATAGAAGATGTCCCCCGGGAAGGCCTCGCGCCCCGGCGGCCGGCGCAGCAGCAGCGACAGCTCCCGGTAGGCGCGGGCATGCTGCGTCAGGTCGTCGTAGACGATGAGCACATGGCGGCCCGCTTCCATGAAGTGTTCGGCAATGCTGGTGGCCGCGTAGGGCGCCACATAGGCGAGGCCGGCGGCGTCGTTCCCTTCGGTCACGACCACGACCGAGTATTCCATGGCCCCGCGCTCCCGCAGCACCGCCACGGACTTCGCCACCGCCGAGGCGCGCTGGCCGATGGCACAATAGACGCAAATCACGTCCCGGCCGCGCTGGTTCAGGATGGTGTCGATCGCGATCGCGCTCTTGCCGGTGCGGCGGTCGCCCAGGATCAGCTCGCGCTGGCCCTGCCCGACCGGAATCATCGCGTCGATCACCTTGATGCCGGTCTGCAGCGGCTCGGTGACCGGCGCCCGGTCCATGATGGCCGCCGCCGGGCGCTCGATCGGCAGGCGTCCGCTCGAGGCCACCGGGCCGCCGGCGTCGAGCGGCCGTCCGAGCGGGTCGATGACCCGTCCGATCAATCCGAAGCCCACCGGTACGTCCATCACCCGGCCGGTGCGCTCCACCTCGGTCCCAGCCCGCAGTTGCGAATAGTCGCCGAGCACTACCACACCCACCTCGTCCGCATCGACGTTGAACGCGATGCCGAACCCGCCTCCGGGAAACTGCACCAGTTCCTCGAAACCGATGCCGCCCAGGCCCGACACGCCGACGATGCCGGTGGAGACGCGGGTGATGGTCCCGATTTCCCGCGGCGCGAACGGCGGCGCGAACTGCCGCACCGCACCCTCCATCCGTCCCAGGGCGCGGTCGATGAGCGATGCCGGCGCGTCAGCCCGGGTATTCACGGCGGCTCCTCATGGAGAAGGCCCGGCGGCAGAGGGGCCGGCGGCCACCGGCGCCTTCGTCTGTTCGGCAATCACCTCGCCCACGCTTTGCTCGAGCGAGCGCAGGTACTCGGCGATGCTCCAGGCGAGCTTCTGTCCCTTGGTCGTGAGCTCGACGCCGCCGACGAGCTCCGGCGTAGCCTCGAAGCGCAGGTGCTCCGGCGGGGCGCCGAGCTCCACGAGCGCCTGCCGGATGCCGCCTTGCTCGGCCGCCGGAAGCTCGAACGCCGAGCGGATGAGCACGGGCTCGCCGCCCTTGACCAGCGCCTCGACGAGCGCTGCCCGGGCCGGACCCTGAAGCGCGCGCAGGCGACGGGTGAACTCGGCGGCCATGGTCTGCTCCAGGCCCGCGGTCGCGAGGTCACCGAGCACCTTGCGCACGATCACGAACACTTCGCGCTGCGCGCGCCGGCCAAGCGCGCCGTCCAGATTCTGCGCGTCGGCCCGCAGGGCCTCGCGCCTCCGGGCGCTCAATTCATCGGCCGCCTGGCGCGCCTGCTCCAGCAGCCGTTGGCCTTCCGCCTTGGCCTCCTGCATCGCCCGGGACATGAGTTCCGCACGCTGTGCCTCGAGTTCGGCGCTCTTGCGCCCGAACTCCGCGCGCTCCTCCTGGGCCGCCGACTTCGCGGCGTCGGCGTCGGCGAGCTCCTTGGCCACGCGCTTCTCCCGCGCGTCGATCGCGTCGAGAATGGGTTTGTACAGCAGGCGCTTCAGCAGCCACGCGAGGATGGCGAAGTTGACTGCTTGCGCGCCGACGGTGAACCAGTCGATCAGCACGGAGTCATCGTCCCGCGACGTGCAGGATGACGTAGTTCCAGAATGGATTCGCGAAGATCAGGATCATCGACACCACGAAGCAGTAGATCGCCATGGACTCGATCATGGCGAGTCCGACGAACAGGGTTCGGGTGATGGTCGAGGAGGCATCCGGCTGCTGCGCGAGGGCGGTGAGCGCCGTGGCGACCGCCCGGCCCTCGGCGAGCGCGGGACCCATGGTCCCGAATCCGGTGGTGATTCCGGCGACGGCTATCGATGCCACCCCAATGATCGTCATTTGATCCATCTCGGCTCCTTAAGGCTCCCGCGCCCGCGGACTAGCGGGCGTCGGCGCATGAGTGGCCGCAGCGATGTACACCGCGGCCAGAATCGAAAATATGTAGGCCTGCACCATGCCGGTGAGCAATCCCAGAATCGTCATGAAGATGGGAAACACGAACGGGGTGATGGTGATCAGAATCGCAACGATCATCACGCCGCTCATCATGTTGCCGAACAGGCGCACCGCGAGCGCGAGGGTGCGGGACAACTCGCTGATGAGGTGAAACGGCAGCATGATCGGCGTCGGTTCGACGTAGGTCCTGAGGTAGCCTCGCAGGCCCTGATCCGTGATGCCGTAGAACGGCACCGCGAAGAACACGCACAGGGCGAGCGCCGCCGTGGTGGACAACGACCCGGTAGGCGGCTCGTAGAAGGGGAAGATCGTGCACAGCGCGGCGGCGGCCAAAAACAGAAACAGCGTGGCGAGAAAGTTGAGGTACTTCCCCGGATTGCGCACGCCGACGTCCGCGATCTGCTGTTGGATCCCCTCGATCAGCACCTCCAGCAGGTTCTGCCAGCGCGAGCGCTGCAGGTTCAGCGAGATGCCGCGGGTGATGAGCCAGGCTCCGCCCGCGAGGACGAGCATCAGCATCCAGGTGAACACGATGGTGCCGTTCAGCTTGACGACGCCGTACTGCCAGAAGATCCATTCGTCGGGGCTAAGGCGCATGACGGGCGCCCTCTCCGAATCGCACGGTCATGAACCAGCGGGCAGCGGCAAATCCCGCGAGACAGGCGGCCATGCGCTCCCAATGGCCCCGGCCGACGAGGTAGAACCCCGCCGCGGCGAGGCCGGAGCGCAGCATCAGGCTGCCGAAGAACCATAGTGCGGGGCGCCGCGCGCCGAGACCTTTGCGCACGGTCCACCATAGACCGGCGAAGAACGCCGCGCCCAGCCCCGCCCCGGCGAGCGCCGCCCCGGCGAGCGCAACGAGATCACTCATGGTCGTCTTCCTGTTCCCGGCGCATGGTCTCGGATTCCTGCGACACCCAGTGCCACGCCGTCAGGCACCCGATGGACAGGCCGGCCGCGAGCAGCGCCAGCGTCCATGAATGCCGCCCGGGGTGGTGCTTGTCAAGCCAAACACCGAGCGCGATGCCGAGCAGGGTCGGAATCGACACCGACCAGCCGATGAGCCCCATCAAGCTCACGCCGAACCAAATGCCCCGGGCGCCGATGCGGCGCGCCCTGAGCTTCCGCTCGGCCTGGTTGCCCACCTCCTCGCCGAGGCTCGGTTTGTTCCCCGCCGTCATCGGCCTACCTGCGCTGCAAGCTGGTGAAACCGCGCGCGAAGCCCGCCTCGAGCTTCGTGAGGACCGTGCGCAGGTTCCGGTCGTTGTCGGTCAATGTCAGGAACTCGCGCTCCACGGTTTCGCGCAGCCGCCCGAGGTCCCGGCCCTCCATCGCGCGCCGCACGGAGACCAGAACGCTCGATCCGACCTTGATCATAACCCCCTCGTCCACGGCGACATAGCTCTCGGGGGCGCCGCCCGCCTGGTACACGAGAATGCCGGCGGCGAGCCCCGTCACGCAATCGAGCCGGTGCGGCAGCAGGCCGTACGAGCCCTCGTGGGTCTCGACCACGATGCGGGACACGCCGGTCTTCTCGGCGAACACCCGGAACGGCAGCAGGATCTTAAGGTCCATGGAGCGAGGCGCCGGCGGCGGCCTTGCCGAGCCGCGCCTCGGCAATCGACCCGATCATGTACAGGGCGCTTTCGGGATAATCCTTGAACTCATCGCGCAGGATCCGTTCGCAGCCGTCGAGCGCATCCTCGAGGGTCACGAACCTGCCCTCGAGCCCCGTGAACTGCTCGGTGGTGAAAAACGGCTGCGTGAGGAAGCGCTCCAGCCGGCGCGCGCGAGCGACCACCGCGCGATCCTTGGGCGAGAGTTGCTCGAGTCCCAGCATGGCGATGATGTCCTTGAGCTCCTCATACTGTGCCAGCGTGCGGCGGATTTCCTGAGCGAGCGCGTAATGCCGCTCGCCCACGACGCCCGGCGTCGCCATCTTGGAACTCGACTGCAGAGGATCGATGGCGGGATACATGCCCTCGCTGGCCCGCTTGCGCGACAGCACGATCGAGCCCGACAGATGGGAGAAGACATGGACGGCCGCCGGATCCGTGAAGTCGTCCGCCGGCACGTACACCGCCTGAATGGAGGTGATGGCGCCGCTGTCGGTGTTGGCGATCCGCTCCTCGAGGGCGGCCAGTTCCGTGCCCATCGTCGGCTGATAGCCGAGACGCGACGGCATCCGACCGAGAAGCCCCGACACCTCCATTCCGGCCTGGATGAACCGGTAGATGTTGTCGATCAGCAGCAGCACGTCGCGGTGCTCGTCGTCGCGGAAATACTCGGCCATGGTCAACGCCGCGTGCCCCACCCGGAAGCGGCTGCCGGGTGGTTCGTTCATCTGGCCAAAGACCATGACCGTGTTCGGCAGCACGCCCGCCGCCTTCATGTCCCGGTAAAGCTCCTCGCCTTCGCGGCAACGCTCGCCGATGCCGCAGAAAATGCTGACGCCCGACTGCTGTCTCACCACGTTGTGGATCATCTCCGTGAGCAGGACCGTCTTGCCGACGCCCGCCCCGCCGAACAGCCCGGCCTTGCCGCCCCGCTCCAACGGCACGAGCACGTCGATGACCTTGATGCCCGTCTCGAAGACCTCGGATTTAGTCGAGCGCCGCGACAGCGGCGGCGGCGCGCGATGCACGGGGCGCCACTCGACGCCGCGCAACGGTGGGTCGCGGTCGGTCGTGTTGCCGAAGACGTCGAGCATGCGCGACAGCACGGCGCGTCCCACCGGCACCTGCAGCGGCGCCCCGGTATCGTCGGCAACCATCCCGCGCGCCAAACCCTGGGTCGGGGTCAAGGCAATGCCCCGCACATGAGTGGCATCGAGATGTGCGAGTACTTCGATCACCACCTCGCGTTTTGGCCCGGTTCGCAGCACCGAGTAAATGGAGGGCAGGCGTCGGTCGAACCGAACGTCCACGACGCTGCCGCGGATCGACGCCACCGCACCCCAATTCGGAGCACGGGATCCATCCACCATCAAGGCTGCGCCCCGTGCGAACGGATCAGGATCGTGATCGGCTGGGGCAAATCGGACGGCGGCGGTTCGCCCTTGATGCAGGCCGTGCTGATCCGGTCGACCAGGCGCCGGTCGAGTCCGGCGTCGCCAGTCCCGCTCGCGACGCTGCAGTGCGACACCGCCCCGGTGGGATCCAGCCATAACTGCACGCGCACATCATAGTTCGCATGGCGCAGTTCGTCGTCCGCGGCGAGCCAGGATTTCAAGTCGCCCGCCACCCGGGAGGCATAATTGCCAAAACCGCCGCCCCCGCCGGGCCGGCCCGGCTTGCCGAGATCCAGAGCGAGGTCGCGGCCGCCGCGCTTGGCGCGCAGTCCAAAGGCGTCGAAGCCGGCTTGAGCGTCGGAGTCGAGCCCGAGTTGATCGTCGATCGGGCTGGGCCCCAAATCGGGAAGCGCGGGCCCGTTGTCGAGGCCGTCCGCCGGCGCGGGTGTCTGATCCTCGGGTTGGGGCGTTTGCTCGACCGGCGCCTCCTCCCGGGGCGGGGGCGGCGCGACGTCGACCAGCGCGATGCGCTGCGGCGCCTCGGCCATCCGTAGAGTACGGGAACCCACCAACTGCCGCGCGCAGAAGATGGCGGCGACCAAGACCACCAGCAGCGTGCCGCGCACCATCCAGTTCGAGCGGCCCTCGACGCCGTGTTCCGGCAGGGCGTTCATCTGACCAGCCTCTGAGTCACCAAACCCACGTTCGTGATCTTGAGCGTCTTGATCACATCCAGCACGGCGATCACCTGATCGTAATGCACGGCGGCATCGCCCTTGACGACGATGGGCACGTCGGGATCCAGGGCCTTCAGTTGCGCGAGGCGCGTGTGAAGGTCGGCGAGCGTCACTTCGGTGGTGTCGATGTAGATCCCTCCGGCCGCCGTGACCGTGACCGCATGCGTATGGGGCCGCGCCAGGCTCGGCGAATTGGCGGCCCGGGGCAGCGCGACCGAGATGCCCTGCACCGTGGCCGTGGCCATGATGATGAACACCAGCAACAACACCCAGGCGAGATCGAGCAGCGGCGTGACGTTCAAGTCATCGTAAGGCCGGCCGATCGCCTTACGCCGCACGGGCCACCTCGTGGGCGGCGCCGCCGCCGGTGAAGGCCGCGGCAAACCGGGCCGACAGCTGATCCGCGAATACGTCCATCGCCGACACCCGCGCGGCGACCCGGGTTGCCACGAAATTATAGCCGAAGAGCGAAGGAATCGCGACCAGCAGGCCCGCCACGGTGGCGAACAAGGCAGCGGCGACGCCCGGCGCGATGGTGTTGACGTTGACGTCGCCGGTCGCCGCGATCGATGCGAAGGTGATCATCACGCCCACGACCGTGCCGAGCAGGCCGAGGAACGGCGCACCGCTCACCGCGATCGTCATCAACACCAGGCGCTGGTTGAGCGCATTGGTCTCCTCGACGATGCCGACGTCGAGGGCGGAACGGATCACGCCGAGATACTGGCCCGGAATTCGCCGCCGATCCGTGGACTGCGACTGGGCCGTCTTCAGTTCCGCAAGGCCGCGCACGTACAGCCGCTGCAGGGGAGAGGCGGCGGCGGACTCGGCCACGGTCCCGCCTGCGGCGAGTTGCGTGCTGTCCGCCGCCCAGCGCTCGGCAAATCCGACCAGGAAATCCCGGTCGCCCCGCTCGGCGCGACTGAGCTGGCGCAGCTTCGTGAAGAGCACGTCGCCGCTCAGCAGCCCGACGATTGCGATCATCACGATCACGATCCAGCCGTCGATGGTCACCGAACCGAGCAGCTGCGAGATGAGCCCGAGCTCCTTCTGCATCCCGCCGCTCGACCGGGATTCATCCTCGCCGTAGGCGATCGCCGTCGTGTCGGGCTTCTGCAGGAGATACTGCAGGGAGAACCAGGCAGGCGGACGCGCTACATTCGCGATGCGCACGCCATCGAGCGCTCCGCCGAACGAGTGCAGGTTCCCCGCCGCGCCCAGCACCGGACCCTGGTTCAAATGCACGCGCGGCGCCGGGACCGATTGAATCTCCTTTCCGTCGACATAAATCGCCACATGATCACCGGCCGCGACACCGACGTGGTGCCAGCCGTCGGTGATCGGAGCGCTGACGCGCGCTCCCCGCCCCTCCGGTCCCAACGTCGCGGCCACTTCCGCCGGGCCGGCCGACACCTCGAGCCGGCCGTCGGGACCCGACTGGCTGTACACCAATCCCGCGGCCGACGCGGCATCGACTCGGACCCACGCCGAGAAGGTGGTTCCCTTCGACGCGTCGAAGTCGAACGCCGCGGTGGCCGGCAGCGTCACCGAGGATTGCGGATCGAATCCGAGCGCGCGGTCGGCAATACCGGGCGCGGCGGCATGGGCGCTCGAGGCCGTGGGATTGCTCGCGTAGGCGGTGCCGTCACGCGGAAGTCCGTTCGCCTCGGCGAAGTCGAAGCTCGCCACCACCGTGGCGTCGTCCACCTGGTTGGAGGACGCGGCCTTTCCGCCCGGCGATCCGTAATACATCCAGATGTAGGAACGGTCGCCGCTCAAGGCAGCGACCGGAACCTTGACCCAGGCGACCGCCACGCCCGCAGCGGCGTCGATTCGTTCGAGACGATAGTCGAGCGGAGTCTTGTCGTCGGCGGCGATGAAGCGCAGATCCGCGCCGCTCGCCTGCATGTCGTTGAAGTAGCCGAAATTGCCGGCGTGCAGGCGCACGGGCAGGGATATATCCGCGAGGCCCGAGCCCGCACCGGCCGCGATCACGGCGGCATCGAGGGTGAGGCGCTTGCGAAACTGCCAGTCGCCGTTCCACCAGGAGGCGTTGGCGATTCCGGGCAGCGCACAGATCATGAGCATCGCCGCGCGCCAAAACAATCGTCGCTCATTTGCCTTCATCGTCAGCCTGCCTCTTTGCTCACTTTGAACATCCGAGCCGGCGGAAATACTCGGCCCGGCAGGCCGCGCGGACAATACGTAAAACCCCCGCGCCGATTGCGCGAGCGATCCCCCAGCCGCATTTTCAGGGCGCGGAACAGGCGGTTCCGATCGATGCCACGCAAATGTCATGGATCCGTCACAACCCTGCATTGAAACCGCAAGGAATGTCGTAGAATGCAATGCACGAGAAAAGGGGAGGCTGCGCCGGTGCGCGAGATCTTGAGCACGGGGGCGCCGCAGGCGGATCATCCGCTGCGTTTCGGGCTGGCGGGCGAACTGCACGCGCGCCCGGTGCATGCGCTGCGCGGGCCGCAGCGCGGCTCCCATCTCGCCATGCTGTCGAGCGAGTCCGGTTTCGATGCCGACTTTGCCCATCTGGTCGACATCTGCCGGATGCACGGCGTCGCACCGCCTGAGCCGGTCAGGCACTACAGCGCCGACTTCGGAACCTTCCTGTTCAAATGGGAACGTCACGGGGAGTTCTGCACCTACAGCTTCTTCCGCCCCGGCCCGTTCACGCACCCGTTCGAGAACACGGCGCTGTCTTTCGTTCCCGCGGAATGGCTCAACTCGCTTCCCGGCCAACGGCTGGTGGCCGTGCATCTCGCGCTGGACCCGGACGGCGCGAACCTTCGCGCCTCGGGAGATCTCGCCCGGTACTTTCGGGAGGACAGCCTGGCGGGAAGCCGCCTCTCGGGCGGCGCGGCGACCGTCTGGACCGACTTTCAAATCCACAGCGACGGCTTCTCGCGGATCCTGATCACCGGCTCCACCTTGGAGCCGATGCAGGCAGGCCGCGTGGTGCAGCGGCTCCTCGAGATCGAGACCTACCGGATGACGGCGCTCCTCGGGCTGCCGCTGGTCCAGGAGATCTCGCCCGAGATCCGGCAGATCCAGGCGGGCCTGAGCGAAATCGCCGCGCGGCTATCGAAGATCGAGGGGCTGGATGAAACCCGCGACATGCTCGAGCGATTGTCCCGGCTGTGGGCCGAGATCGAGGCCATCACGGCGCGCAGCAGCTTCCGCTTCGACGCGACCCGCGCCTATTACGACCTGGTGCAGCGGCGCACCCAGCGCCTGCGCGAGGAGCGGATCGAGGGTCTGCAGACCATCGGCGAGTTTCTCGATCTGCGGCTGGCGCCCGCCATGGCGACCTGCGCGGCGACCGCCATGCGCATCGAGACCCTGGCGCGGCGGCTGGCGCGCGCCAGCAATCTCCTGAGCACGCAGGCCGATGTGGCGCTCGAGGGCCAGAATCGGGATCTGCTGGCCAACATGGACCGGCGTGCCGGCATGCAGGCGCGGCTGCAGCGCACTCTGGAGGTGATCTCGATCTGCGCCCTCACCTATTACCTGAGCGTGCTGCTCGGCATGGCCCTGCGGGGCCTGAACCGGTCGGGCTTTTCGATCGACGTCGAACGTGCGAACGGGATGGCGATCCCGTTCATGTTCCTGCTGACCTGGGTGGGGCTGCGCTGGGCGCGCCGAGCCGTCGATCAAGCACATCAACGCGACAAGAGCGAGGCCGACCACCCGTGAACCAACGAGCCGACACTGTCCGGATCCTGACCGAGCGTGGCATCGAACACATCAAGATCGGCGTTTTCGATACCGACGGCGTCATGCGCGGAAAGTACCTGTGCCGCGACAAATTCCTGGCCGCCATCCAGAAGGACCTCGGGTTCTGCGACGTGATTCTGGGCTGGGATTCGAACGACCAGCTCTATGACAACACGACTTTCACGGGCTGGCACACGGCCTACCCCGATGCGACGGTGCGCATCCTGCCCGCCACCGGCCGCGACATCCCGTTCGAGCCCAAGACCGCGTTGTATCTCGCCGAATTTGCCGGCCGCGCCGAAGCGGTCTGCCCGCGCGGTACTCTGCGGCGCGTGCTCGACCGCGCCGCCGGCATGGGCTACTCGGTGAATGCGGCCGCCGAGTACGAGTTCTTCCTGTTCGAGGAGACGCCGCAATCGATCCGCGAAAAGGGCTATCGGCAGTTGAAGACGATGACGCCCGGCGCCTTCGGCTATTCGGTGCTCCGCAGTTGCGTGCACTCGGCGCTGTACCACGAGATCCTGGATCTCGGCCAAGCCATGCGCTTTCCGATCGAGGGCCTGCATACCGAGACGGGGCCCGGCGTACTCGAAGCCGCGCTTCAGCATTGCGAAGCCCTCGAGGCCGCCGATCGCGCAGCGCTCTTCAAGACCTTCACAAAGGTGCTCGCGCAGCGCCACGGTCTGATGGCGACGTTCATGGCGAAGTGGTCCAACTCCGTTCCGGGCCAGAGCGGCCACTTGCACCTGTCGCTGCGCAGCGCCGACGGCGCCAGCGTATTTCACGATCCGTCGAAGCCGCAGGAGATCTCGGATGCCATGCGCTGGTTCGTCGGCGGCCAGCAGGCGCTGATGCCCGAGTTCCTCGCCATGATCGCCTGCACGGTGAACAGTTACTCGCGCCTGGTGCCAGGCTACTGGGCACCGACTTCCGCGACCTGGGGCATCGAGAACCGCACGACCGCGCTGCGCGTGATCCGCGGCGGTCCCTCGAGCCAGCGCGTCGAGTACCGGATCGCGGCCGCCGACATCAATCCCTACGTGGCGCTCGCCGCGGCCATCGGATCCGGCCTCTGGGGAATCGAGCATCACATCGAGCCGGACGCGCCCATCGTGGGCAACGCCTACGACCGAGACCACCCGCCCCACCGACGCCTACCGGCGACATTGTACGAAGCGGCCGAGCGGCTGGCCGCGTCCAAGGCCGCCCGCACGCTGTTCGGCGATGAGTTCGTCGAGCACTACGCCGCAACGCGGCAATGGGAAGAACGAGAGTTCCGCAAGGCGATCACCGATTGGGAACTTCAGCGATACTTCGAAATCATCTGAGCGCGCACATGACCGACACCTTGAAGAGCATCAGCCCCGTCGATGGCCGCCTCTACGCCGAGCGGCCCCTGGCTGCCGCCACCGACATCGATCGGGCGCTCGACCTCGCCCGGCACGCCCAGCGCGCCTGGGGGGCAATGCCGCTGGCCGCCCGCTGCGCCCTGCTGGCGAAGGCCGTCGATGCCTTCGTCGCCAGGGGTGCCGACATCGCCGCCGAGATCACCTGGCAAATGGGTCGCCCCATCGCCCACTCTCCCGGCGAAATTCGCGGCTTCGAAGAACGCGCGCGCTACATGCTGCAGGTGGCGCCCGAGGCGCTCGCCGCGATCGATCCCGGCGAGAAGGCGGGGTTCCGCCGCCGGATCAAGCGCGTGCCGCTCGGCGTCATCGCCGTCGTCGCCCCGTGGAATTATCCCTATCTCACGTCGGTCAACGCCGTGCTGCCGGCCCTCGCTGCCGGAAACACCGTGGTGCTCAAACATTCGCATCAGACGCCGCTGTGCGCCGAGCGCTACCTCGAGGCCTTCGCGAGCGCCGGCGTGCCGGCCGGCGTATTCCAATACCTGCACCTGTCGCATGCCGATGCGACCCGGCTGATGAGCGATGCGCGGGTCGCGAACGTCTGCTTCACGGGTTCGGTCTCGGGCGGCCGCGCGGTGGTCGGCGCGACGGCCGCCGGCTTCGCGACCGCGGGGCTCGAACTCGGGGGCAAGGATCCCGCCTACGTCTGCGCCGATGCCAACCTTGCGCACGCGGTCGAGACTCTGACGGACGGCGCGTTCTACAACGCGGGACAGTCCTGCTGCGGGATCAAACGGATCTACGTGGCCGCTCCGCGCTACGAGGAATTCGTCACCGGAGTCGTCGCACTGACCGGGCAGTACCGCTTGGGGTCGCCGCTCGATCCGAAGACGACGATCGGCCCGGTCGTACGCACTTCCGCCGCCGAGGCGGTCCGTGCCCAGGTCCGCGAGGCCCTCGCCCGCGGCGCCCGCCAGTTGATCGAGCAGGCGACGTTCCCGGCATCCGCCGCCGGAACGCCGTATCTTGCGCCGCAGGTGCTGGTGGACGTCGATCACTCCATGCCCATCATGCGCGAGGAGACCTTCGGTCCGGCGGTGGGCATCATGCAGGTGGCCTCGGACGAGGAGGCGGTGCGTTTGATGAACGACAGCGACTACGGCCTGACGGCGGCCATTTTCTCCGCCGATGCGGCGCGCGCGGAGGCGCTCGCCGATCAACTCGACACCGGCACCGTGTTCCTGAACCGCTGCGACTACCTCGACCCGGCGCTGGCCTGGACCGGCGTCAAGAACTCAGGGCGCGGCTGCACTCTGTCGCGCCTCGGATTCGAGCAGTTGACCCGGCCCAAGTCCTATCATTTCAAGGTGAGTCCATGAGTTTGAACGTGCGCGGCAATTGGAACTATCCGACGACCATTTGGGCGGGGCCGGGGCGGATTGCCGAGCTTGCCAAGGCGTGCACCATGACCGGCATCAAGCGCCCGCTGCTGGTCACCGACGAGGGATTGGCCGGCGCCCCGATGATCCACAGCGCGCTAGCCGCGCTCGGGCACGCGGCGCTCTTCGGCGCGGTGAGGGGAAATCCGGCGAGCAGCCACGTCGAGGCCGGGCTCGCCGCCTATCGCACCGGGGACCACGACGGGGTGGTCGCGTTCGGCGGCGGATCCGCCATCGATGCCGGCAAGGTCGTGGCCTTCATGTCGGGACAGAGCCGGCCGCTTTGGGATTTCGAGGACGTGGGCGACTGGTGGACGCGGGCGAATCCCGCCGGCATCGCGCCGGTCGTGGCGGTGCCGACCACCGCCGGCACGGGCTCCGAGGTCGGCCGAGCCGGTGTGATTCTCAACGAGGACACTCATCAGAAGAAGATCATCTTCCATCCGCAGATGATGCCGCGCATCGTCATTTCGGATCCGGAGCTGACCGTCGGATTGCCGCCGCCCGTGACGGCGGCCACCGGCATCGACGCCTTCGTCCATTGCTTCGAGGCGTTTTGCGCGCCGGGATTCCATCCGCTCGCCGACGGCATCGCGCTCGAAGGCATGCGGTTGATCAACCGCTTCCTGCCCCGCGCCTATGCGGACGGCAAGGACATCGAGGCGCGCGCGCACATGCTGGCCGCCGCCTCGATGGGCGCCACCGCCTTCCAGAAGGGTCTGGGCGCCGTGCATGCGATCGCGCACCCCGTCGGGTCCTGGTTCAACACGCACCATGGCCTCACCAACGCGGTGATCCTGCCCTACGTCATGACGTTCAACCGCAGGGCCATCGAGGACAAGGCGGCGATCATCGCGCGCGCGCTCGACGTGCCGGGGCGGGGGTTCGACGGGTTTCTCGCGCGCGTGATGCAGCTGCGGCGCGAACTCGACATACCGCATTCGCTCGCCGACATCGGCGTCAGCGCCGACAAGGCCGCCATCATCGGCCGCGAGGCGGCGATCGACCCTTCCGCCGGCGGCAATCCCATCCCGGTCGACGCGGCGCAGCTCGAGCGCATCTTTCGCGCCGCCGTCGACGGGCGCCTCGATGCGGTGGACCTGGCCTCGTGACGGGCGCGCGGATTCTCGTCATCGACGGCAACGTCGCCGAGATTCGCGCGCGCCAGACCGCGGCGCTGGGATATGACTCGGGGACCGGCTATGCGCGCATTCTCGCGCGCATCGACGCGAGCCTGCGGACCGACGTGCTCACCGCCGCGGACGGCGCGACTCTGCCGCCGGGCGTCGGTCTCGACAGCTACGACGGCGTCGCCATGACCGGGTCCGCCCTCAACGTTTACCAGGGCGGTGCGCCGGTGACTCGCCAAATCGAACTCGCGAAAGCCGTCTTCGACGCAGGCCTGCCCTTTTTCGGCAGCTGTTGGGGCCTGCAGGTCGCGGTCACGGCGGCCGGCGGCGAGGTGCGCGCCAATCCCCGCGGCCGCGAATTCGGCTTCGCGCGCCGCATCCTCATCACCGAGGGCGGTCGCGACCATCCCTTGTTCGCCGGCAAGCCGGCGGTGTTCGAGGCGCCCACCGTGCATCGCGACGAGATCGCCACGCTTCCGCCGGGCGCCGCCGTTCTCGCGGAAAACGATTTTGGACTGCAGGCGGCGGCGTTCACGCTGGGACGCGGCACCTTCTGGGGCGTGCAGTACCACCCGGAGTACGACTACGTCGACATTGCCGCCGCGGCGGAACGTTACGGCAAGATCCTCGTCGAGGATGGCCTGTTCCACGACACCGCCGCACTCGCTGCATTCGCCGCCGATCTGCGCGCTCTGCAGGCCCACCCGGGCGATGCGGCGCTTCGCTGGAAATACGGCCTCGGCCCCTGCCTGGCCGACGAGAGTCTGCGGCTGCGGGAGATCCGCAATTGGCTGCAGAGCATTCGAGGCTCTGCGCGCCGCCCCTGAAGCCGCCGCGCCGCGCAAAGATTGCGCAATCGTCATCGAGTTCTAGGCCTGCGCGGGTCAACGCAGCCGCGGCAGTGCCGTTCCCTTGGCATCGATTCGAAATTCGAATCCAGCGAAATAACCGTGGGAGAGGGGCGCATGCGTAAGTTCGTGGCAACAAGCCTGTTGGGGACGACCATTGCCGGCATCTTGTCGGCGTGCGGAGGCGGGGATGGTGGCTACGGCTACGCTCCTCCGCCGGCGCCGACTCTCGACAGCTATCTGGGAACGACCGGGGTGTTCGTCGCCTGGGCGGACGATGTGAGCGGCACATTGTCAGCGGCAACGGTGGGCAGCTACGCGGGCAAGAAACAATCGCTGCGCGGCACCATCGACTTCACCACCGGTCAGTCGTTGGGCCAGCTGGCCGGCGTCGAAATCTACAAAGGCGCCGACGGCTTCATTCACGAGACCGACCTCACCTCCACCAGCACGCCTTCGGCACAACAAGTCTCGAGCGAGACCGCCGCCACGATCGACGACACCTGCACGCTGTCGGGGACGGCCGTCGCGGGCGCCAATTACGACTACGCCGGCGTGTACTTCACGGCCGATTTGGTCACGCCGACCAATTCCTCGTACATCTACCGCCTGCCGGGTCCTGACGGCGTGTGCAATACGGCCGATGACGTGTTTCACATGGTCAAGACCGGGATGACGCCTTCGGATGCACCCGTCGTGGCCGGCGGCATGCCGGTGGCGACGGTGCGCACGGCGCAGGGCGGAATCTCGGGTTTCGTGATCAAGAACGGCGCGAGCTTGGTGCTGGTTGACGGTAATTTCGCAAACCCGGTTGTGCTCGGCACATTCTCCGCCCCCATCGGGGTGGCGGTGGCGCTGCCGGTGGGCACCACGCAGGGCTATCCATCGGGTCAGCTCTATGTGGTCGACGGCAACATCGTTTACGTCGACTACGTCGGACACACCGTGTCCGCCTCGCTGTTCTCCATCCCGAATTGGACGCCGACCGACGCCCATGCACTGATGGCCGCCTCGCCGAGTTCGCTGTATGTCTCGATCAACACGCCGGCGGCGGGCACCACATCGGCCTCCACGGCGATTTACGCGATGCCGGCGGACGGCTCAGCAGCGCCCACGATGATCGACAGCGAGGCGGGCACCATCGTCACGCTGCTGTTCCCGGTGGCGGCCGCGAATCTACTGTGGGGGGTCGAGAATCCGACGTATTCGATACGCACTCTGCCGGCGTCGGGCGGCACCGCGACGACGCTGGTCACCGGAGCCGGCAATGACGGCACGTTCATTGCCACCGCCGCGACGGTGTACTATGAAACCTGGACGCAGACCAATGACACCGCGACCAAGGTGCTGACCCGCAGCGGCACCGCGTCGGGCATAGTCGGGGTGGACGGCACGGTCATCCAAGCCCCGCTCGCCAACTCCACCTTCGTGAACGGCGGCGAGCAGCAGCCCTGGCCCAGCGACACCGTGACCACGGTCACGCCATACGAGACCCTTTTCCAAGTGACGGGTCTCACCCCGGTGACCGTCACGGATACCGTCACGGGATATCAGTACATCGAGGACGGGGTGAGCGGCGGGACCCTGACGGCCATCGATGCGACCTCGAATCAGCCGGGAGTCACCGTGGGAACCCTGCCGGCGAGCACCGCGGTAACCTTGGGCGGCACGTTCCGGGACGTCGGCCGCAGCGGCTTTCTCGAAGCGGCAAACGCGATTTCCACCGAGGATCCGGCGACCCGGGATCTGTACATCCTCAATTCGCAGACGGCGATGAGCCTGACGCGGGTGACCAACGCGCTCTGAGGGGGTCCGGCCGGGATCCCGACCGCCGGGTCTTGCAGAGTCCGCGCCTGACAGGATTTTTCGCGCGCGTACGCCTTGGTGATAATTAAGTGGTAATTTAATATTAGCCCAGCAGCCCGCGAGGAACATCCATGCGCCGTCCCGATGACCGGTCCTTCGAGGCGCCGGACGCGGGCACGGCCCTGGACCAGGGGACGCGGTCCCTCGGGATCTCCTCCACCGGCGAGATCGCGGGCGAATACGCGAACTCCGGCGGTGTGTTCTACGGCTTCGTCCGCACGGCCGGCGGCCCCGTCGACACCGCGGGGGCGACCGCGGGTTATTTCCTTGATTCGGGCTCGGTGGCGCATGGCTTCGTGCGCTCGGCCGCGGGAAAATTCACCGAATTCGACGTTGCGGGGGCCGGCACATCCCTCGGACAGGGCACCGAGCCCCTGGCGATCAATACCGCTGGAACGGTCGCCGGGCGCTACCAAGATGCCTCCGGCGTGTACCATGGCTTCACACGCACGTCGACGGGCGTCATCACCAAGTACAACGCGCCTGGCGCGGGCACGTCGCTCAACCAGGGAACGAGCCTCTACGCCATCAACGACTCGGGCGATCTCGCCGGGTTCTACGCCGACTCGGGCACGGTGTACCACGGCGTCTTGATCACACCCTAACCGCGACGCCCGTGGTGGCTGCGGTAAAGGGCAGCGCTCGAGCCCGCGTTCACCTATAATTTGCGGTCCCTATTTCCGTTCTGGGCCGAGCATCCCGGTCATGAGCGCACTCGAATCGTTTCACCCCGCCGTCGCCGCATGGTTCACGCGAACCTACGAGGCGCCGACGCCGGCGCAGGCCGAGGCCTGGCCCGCCATCCAGGCGGGACGGGACGTGCTGGTGGCCGCACCCACCGGCTCCGGCAAGACTCTCGCGGCCTTTCTCGCGGCGATCGATCAGCTCATCCGGGAGGGCGCCGCCGGCACGCTCTCGGATGAGACCCGGGTGCTCTACGTCTCGCCCTTGAAGGCTTTGTCGAACGACATCCACCGCAACCTCGACGCACCGCTGAAGGGCATTCGCAGCGAGCTGGCCGCGCTCGGTCTCGCCGACGTGCCGCTACGCACCATCGTGCGGACCGGCGACACCAGCGCCGCCGAGCGCGCGCGCATGCGCCGCGAGACGCCGCACATCGTCGTAACCACACCGGAATCGCTGTACGTCCTGCTCGGCTCCGAATCGGGTCGGACCATGCTCGCCACCTGCCGGACCGTCATCGTCGATGAGATCCACGCGGTCGCGGCCAACAAGCGCGGCTCGCATCTGGCGCTGTCGCTCGAGCGGCTGCAGGCGATTGCGGGGCGGCGACTGGCGCGCATCGGACTGTCGGCGACGCAGACGCCCATCGACGAGGTGGCCCGATTCTTGAGCGGCTCGAATTCGAGTGCGGGCGCTTGCGTCATCGTCGACAGCGGGCATCGCCGCAATCGGGATCTCGCGCTGGAACTGCCGGCAACGCCGCTCGAGCCGGTCATGTCGGGCGACGGCTGGACGCAGATCTATGACCGGATCGCCGAGCTCGCCCTAGAGCATCGCACCACGCTGGTGTTCGTCAACACGCGCCGGCTGGCCGAACGCGTGGCCCGCCACCTGTCCGAACGGCTGGGCGAGACGCACGTGGCGACTCATCACGGGAGCCTCGCCAAGGAACGCCGCTTCGAGGCGGAACAGCGGCTGAAGCGCGGCGACTTGAAGATGCTGGTGGCAACCGCGTCGCTGGAACTCGGGCTCGACATCGGCGATGTCGACCTGGTCTGCCAAATCGGGTCGACCCGCTCGATCAACGGGTTCCTGCAGCGGGTCGGGCGCGCCGGGCACGCGGTGGGCGGCACCTCCAAGGGCCGATTGTTCCCGCTGTCGCGCGACGAACTGGTCGAGTGCGCGGCGCTGCTCGATGCGGTGCATCGCGGGGAGCTGGACCGCCTCGCCGTTCCCTGCAACGCATTGGACGTGCTCGCCCAGCAGATCACCGCCGAAGTCGCCTCGAGGGAATGCTCGGAGGAGGCGTTGTTCGCCCTGGTGCGCGGCGCCCATCCGTACCGCAGTTTGCGGCGCGAGGACTTCGACGACTGCGTGCGCATGCTGGCCGAGGGATTCAGCACGCGGCGCGGCCGCCGGGGTGCCCTCATTCACCGCGATTCGGTTACCCGGACGCTGCGGCCGCACAAGGGTGCGCGCCTCACCGCCCTCATGTCGGGCGGCGCGATTCCGGACAACGCCGACTACAAGGTCCTGCTGGAGCCCGAGGGGATGACGGTCGGCACCGTCAACGAGGACTTCGCCGTCGAAAGCCTGCAGGGCGACGTGTTCCAGCTGGGCAATACTTCGTACCGGATATTGCGCGTCGAGCGCGGCACGGTGCGCGTCGAGGACGCCCGCGGCCAGCCGCCGTCCATTCCTTTTTGGTTGGGCGAGGCACCGGGCCGCACTCACGAACTGTCCGCCGCGGTCGCGCGCCTTCGCGCCGAGATCGCCTTGCGCCTCGATGACGGGGCGGACGCCGCGGCGCGCTGGCTGCGGGAGTCGGTGGGCCTCGATGACGGCGCGGCGGCGCAGCTCGCGGACTATCTCGGCGCCGGGCGGGCCGCGTTGCAGGGCATGCCGACGCTGGACACCGTCATTTTCGAGCGCTTCTTCGATGAATCCGGCGGGATGCAGCTGGTCGTCCATTCTTCCTACGGCAGCCGCGTGAACCGGGCCTGGGGCCTGTCGCTGCGCAAGCGCTTCTGCCGCACGTTCAACTTCGAACTGCAGGCGGCGGCGACCGAGGATCACATCGTGCTCTCGCTGACGCATGCGCATAGTTTTGAATTGGCGGACGCGGCACGCTTCCTGAACTCGAAAACCGTCCGGCCGCTGCTGGTGCAAGCGCTGTGCGCCGCGCCCATGTTCGGCGTGCGCTGGCGCTGGGATGCCGCCATCGCGCTCGCACTGCCCCGCTTCAGGGGCGGCAAGAAGATCCCGCCGCAGATCGCGAGGATGAACGCGGAGGACCTCCTGGCCTCCGTGTTCCCCGATCAGGTGGCCTGCGCCGAGAACCTGCCGGGAGAGATCGAAATTCCGGATCATCCGCTGGTGCAGCAGACCATCCGCGACTGCCTGGAAGACGCGATGGACATCGACGCATTCGAGGAGGTGCTGCGCGGGATGGAGAGCGGCCGGATCCGGGTCATCGCGCGCGATCTGACCCAGCCGTCGCCAATGGCGCTCGAGGCGCTCAACGCGCGTCCCTACGCGTTTCTCGACGACGCGCCGCTGGAAGAGCGGCGCACCCAGGCGGTGATGGCTCGCCGCTGGATCGATGCGGCCTCGGCCGCGGACATCGGGCGGCTGGACCCCGAAGCCATCGCGCGAGTGCACGAAGAGGCGTGGCCCGATGCCGCCACCGCCGATGAGCTGTGCGACGCGCTGTCGTGGCTCACGTTCCTGACGGACGAGGAGGTCCGAGGGAACGCCGGGTGGCCGGCGTTGATCGGGGAACTCCGGGCGCAGGGCCGGGTGGTTCGCATCGAGGCGGCCGGACGCCCGCCGCTGTGGGTGAGCGCGGACCGGCGGGCCTTGTTCGAGCCCGGCGCCCCGTTCGAGCCTGGCGTCCCGTCGGACGCCTCGTTGGTGGACATCGTGCGGGGCCGGCTCGAGGGCTCAGGGCCCGTGAGCGCGTCGGCGATCGCGCAGTCGCTGGGCCTGCCGCTGCCGCCCGTGCGCGCGGCGCTGGCCCGGCTCGAGGCGGAAGGTTTCGCGATGCGCGGCCGATTCACGCCCGCGGCCGCCGAGGAGGAATGGTGCGAGCGCCGGCTGCTCGCGCGCATTCATCACTACACCGTCAAGCGGTTGCGCGCCGAGATCGAACCCGTGCAAGCGACGCAGTTCCTGCGCTTCCTGTTCGAGTGGCAGCGGGCGCTTCCGAATGCCCGCCTGCAAGGCCCGGACGCCGTGGCCGGCGTGCTCGCGCAGCTCGAAGGCTTCGAGGCGCCGGCGGGCGCCTGGGAAAGCGACCTCCTCCCGGCGCGGATTGCCGAGTACGATCCGCATTGGCTGGATGAGCATTGCCGCGCGGGGCGTTTCTTCTGGACCCGGTTCCAGCACAGCAAGCGCGAGGCGGACACGGACGCCAACCGGGCCAAGGGCGCCGCGCCGGTGCGCTCGACGCCCATCACGCTGATCGCCAGGCGGAACTTGAAGGCGTGGTCGGCGCTGACCCAGGCGCCCGACGCCGCACAGCTCAAGCCGCGGCCGCGCGCGGTCTACGATTTCATCCAGGACCACGGCGCATCCTTCTTCGACGATATTGCCGACGGCGTGCGGATGCTGCCGGCCGAAGTGGAGGAAGCGCTTGCCGAACTCGTGGCGCTCGGCCTGGTGAACTCCGACGGCTTTACCGGCCTGCGGGCGCTGCTGGTACCGAGCAGCCAGCGCGCGCGCTTGGGCGGCGGTGCGGGCGGCCGGCGGCGACGGGTTGCGCTGTTCGGCATGGCCGATGCGGGCCGTTGGGCCGTCGTGCGCCGGGACGCTGCGGCGGAGCCGCGCCCCTCCGAGGACGCCGTCGAACACGTGACGCGGACGCTGCTGCGCCGCTGGGGCGTCATTTTCTGGCGCCTGCTCGCGCGCGAGGCGGAATGGCTGCCGAGCTGGCGCGACATGCTCCTATGCTGCCGCCGCCTGGAAGCGCGCGGCGAGATCCGGGGCGGACGGTTCGTCGCGGGCTTCCCGGGCGAGCAGTTCGCAAGCCCCGAGGCCGTGGGCCTGCTACGCGACGTGCGCCGCCGCCCCGCCACCGGACAGTACGTGTCGCTGTCGGGTGCGGATCCGCTCAATTTGATCGGCATCGTCACGCCGGGCGCCAGGCTGCCCGCACTCACGGGCAATCGCCTCTTGTATCTCGACGGCCTGCCGCTGGCGACATTCGCCGCCGGCGCCGTGACATTCCTGGAACGCCTCGAACCCCAGGCCGAGTGGCGGGCGCAGACCGCGCTGCTGCGGCGGTACGGGCCGGAAGAACCGGCCGGTCCGAACGAAGACATCGAGCCGGCGAAGTCATTGCCGGTGAAGATCGTTCCGTGATCGTCGCCTGACAAGAATCGAGGCCGAATTGCGCCCTTCCTCCAGCAATAGTCCTGCGCGCGAAGCCTGGATTATGGCAAAGCGGACAATCCTCGGGCGCGTAACGAGATTATGATGAGCACTCTTCGCACGAGAATGGCGCGGGCTTGCCTTGGCGCTTTTTGGGGACGACCAATCATGAATTTCAATCCGAAGGAACCAACCATGTTAGTTCAGCAGGCTCAGGCCTTGGCAGGCGCAATCGCATTGGCTCTGTTGGGCGCCGGCTCGGGAGCGTGGGCGGCCGAGCCGGACGTGGCATTGGTAAAGCCGGTCACTACCACCTTTGAAATCACCGGTTCGGGCACCGCAGAAGGCCAGGGCACCGAGGTCCTCAACATCAACAGCGCCGGCACCCTGGTCGGCACCTATCTCGACTCGAGTAGCGTCCGCCACGCCTTCATTCGCACCAGCGCCGGTGTTGTCACCGTTTTCGACGACCCCAGCGCAGGCACCGGCTTGGGCCAGGGGACGGGCGCCAGCGCCATGAACACTGCCGGCGTGGTCGCCGGGGCGTATGGCGACTCGGCGGGCGTGGCCCACGGATTTGTGCGCGCGACCGATGGCACTCTCACCGAGTTTGACGCTCCCGACGCTGGCACGGGGGAGAGCAAGGGCACCTATCCCCGTGGCATCAATAAGGCCGGCACGATCGTCGGCGAGTACACCGATTCCAGCGATGTTTCTCACGGCTTTGTGCGCAATGCGACCACCGGTGTCGTTAAAGACATCAGCGCCGCCGACGCCGCCGGGGGCACGTTCATGTCGCTGACGATTCCCGGCGTGTATTTGAACAACGGTCCGCTCATCAATACCGCGGGGGACATTGTCGGCTACTACAAGGATGGGATCGGTGCCTATCACGGCTTTGTGCGGGCCGCCGACGGCACCATCACCGAATTCGACGCTCCGGGAGCGGGCACGGCCGAGAGCGAGGGCACCGTCGCCGCCGGCATCAACGCCACCGGGGCGATTGTGGGCAGTTACCGGGACTCGAACAATATCTGGCACGGATTCATCCGCGCGACCGACGGCACCTTCACCGACATCGATGCAGGGGCGGGCACGAGCGTGGCGACCGGCACGTTTGCGTTCGGCATCAACGACGCCGGCCTGGTGTGCGGGACCTATGGAAACGCGAGCGGAGCCGCCGAGGGATTTGTGCGCTCCAAGAGCGGCAAGTTGAGGGATTTCAAGGCGAAACTTGCAGGTACCGGCGGCGGCGAAGGTACCTGGCCTCTGGTCATCAACGACGCGGGAGACATTGCCGGCTTTGTGCTGGACGATGCCTTGGTGGTGCACGGTTTCGTGAGAACACCGTAGCCCGAACCCGGGCACACCCTCAGCTGAAACCTCCAACCATTTTCACGTCGTGGGTCTGGAAGCGCGATGATCGTGCGTGTAGTTAAAAGGTCGTGTCGATGAGTCAAAAAATACCGGGAGCGAGAATTATGAGAACGGCCGCTATCGTGTTTGGCGTCGCCATCGGTTGGATCTCGACGCCCAGAACGGCGGCGGCCGAACCGGTCGTTTCGGTCAATGCCGCGACATACACAATCGGCGGCATGGTCATCGGCTTAAAGAATCCAGGGACCGTGCGCATACTAGACAAGATTGACGCTGAAAATGTATCGGTCAGCAGCAATGGCACATTCAAACTGCCAAAGCCTGTCACGAGTGGAACAGCATTCGATGTAACGGTCGGTACGAAGCCAACGGGCCAATCCTGTGCCGTGCAGAACGGCACGGGCACGGTCGCGAACGCGGACATCACGAACGTATTGGTGTATTGCACCTACATCCAATCAGTCGCGACGCTGAACGGCAGCTACGATGGCGCGGGCTTCAACATCAATATCGACAAGGACCTGCTTTCCATCGGAGTCGCCTTCGACGGCGCCGGCCACGAGGGCAATACCGCAACGTTGATCGAGGACTCGGGCGGCACCATTACCACCACCAGCAATTCTTCATCATCGCACGGCCCCTATTCCGTCAAGACCACGACCGCCATTCCGGTCCTGACGACCGGGGGCAACAACATCGGCGCCATCGCCGGCGAAGACGCCGATGAATTCCTCTGGATCGCGGATGCGAGCTACAAAGATGGGGGTGGATTCCCCGCGCTCGCGGTGGGGGTGAGCCCGCTGCAGAACGGGACCATTGCCGAGCTCGCCGGCAAATGGTTCGTCGTCGGGCTGGACCAGGGGTCCGATCCCCAGGATTTTGAGGGTGTGCTGAGGTTCGGCGCCGACGGCAGCGTGAGCGGCACGAGCACCAGTTTGGACGTGAATGGCGTGGTGAGCAGCTTCCCGTATTCGGACCCGCCGGGTACTCTCACCCTCACGAGCGGCGGCCAGTTCAGCAGTGGCGGCGGCACCCTCGGCTATGTCAGCGCAAACGGCCAGTTCCTCGTCGAGACCTACACCGGCAGCGGCGCCGCTCCAGGCCTCACGGTTGCCGTAACGCAGGGCACCGGCGTGACGCGGGCGACACTGAACGGCGTGTACACCATGTGCAGCCTGGCTTTCAGTACGGCCTCCACCGGAGATGGCGAGGTATTTACGCTGTTCTTCAATGGAGCCGGCTCCTACAGCGGCACCTACATCGAGAACGACAGCGGTACCATCACGACCGGCAACACGGCATCCGGCACGTATTCCGTGACTGCGACCGGCGTACTGACGCTGACCGACGCGAGCGGCAATGTACATACCGGCGGCATCAGCGCGGATGGCAATATCCTCGTTGCGGCCAACCTGACCGGAGGCGGCGCGGAGCAGCCGCGGATGTTCGTCGGCTTCCGGCAATAGTCTTGCGCATGCCTCTACGGTGTTTCAATTGAAACCCATCTTCGGCGCTCTGACACCATAGGACAAAAAGGCGCGTGCATTCTGCGGGCCGTGGATCCGCGCAACAGGCCATCAACCGACCCCTTGAACATCGTCATCTACGAAGATGACCACCAGACGCGCATGCTGCTGCAGGAGTGGCTGGCCGAGGCGGGATACCGCATCCGCATCGGGACGCCGTGCGCCGCCGGCCGCGGCCCTGCGGCAGATCTCGTGGTCATGAGCGTCTGCCTGCCCAAGCATGCCGGCGCCGACTGCGTGCGGGACATCCAGGCCGCGCACCCCGGCACGCCGCTGATCGCCATTTCGGGCCACTTCCGGCCCGGGCTCGCGGCGGCCGGCGCCGCCGCCCAAGCGCTCGGGGTACGACAGGTGCTCGCCAAGCCATTGATAAGAGGAGAGCTGCTGAGCGCCGTGAGCGCTATAATCAAGCTGTCGGCGTAGCGCGGCAGGCCCATGCAGACAGCACCTCCCCCTCCCTCGTCGGGCACCGATCCGATCCGCTTCAACCGCATTCAGTTCGGCATCGGGCTCGTCGGAATGCTGGTGATCCTGGCATTTGCGGGCTCGTCCGCCTACGACGCGTGGCGCTCCTACCGCATTGCCGTTGCCGCAACCAGCCGCGAGATCGGCAACACCGCGAAGGCCCTCGCCGAGCAGACGGTGTGGACGCTGCAGGCCGTCGATCTGCTGCTGGTCGATACCTCCGCCTGGTATCGAAACGAGAGCCGCGGCTCGTCGGCCGGCGAAATCGACGCCGCACTGGCCGCACGCGCGGCGGGATTACGGCCGGTGCGTCTGATGGCGATCATCGACGCGCAGGGCGATCCGCTTTATCGGTCGCTTGGAGCCCCTCCGCGGAGCTTCAATGTGTCCGACCGCTCCTATTTCGTGGCGCAGCGGGACGGGCGGGGTGCGGGGCTCTATGTCAGCGAGCCGCTCGTTTCGCGGTCCGAGGGCCAGAACGTGGTGATTCTGTCGCGGCGGATCGAGGACGGCCGGGGCGGATTTGCCGGCGTCATCCTCGCACAGGTCGACCTCGAGGGGCTGAAGCAGTTCTATGCGGCGGTCAACGTCGACATGGGTACCGCCGTGCAGCTGCTGCGCGACGACGGCATCTTGCTGGTGCGCAATCCTCCGATTCCCTCGGCGGTCGGCCGCGCATTCCCGGCGCTCAACGCGGAGCCGCCGGGGCTCGCTGACCGGTTGGCGAACCCGATCGACGGTCGCGACGACTTCGTCGCGGCGGCGCCCGTAAGGGGCATGCACCTGCGCCTGCTCGTGACGCGTGACGCCGCCGTGGCCCTGAAACCCTGGCGCGATGAGACCCTGCGCATCGCGGCGAGGACTCTGGTCGTGGCGCTCCTCGGAGCGCTCGCCCTCGCCGCCATGTTGCAACAAATCCGGCGCGTGGCGGCCGGGGAAAAGGCGCTGCGCGAGAGCGAGGAGCGCTACGCGCTCGCGATGGAGGGCGCAAACGAGGGCCACTGGGACTGGAACGTCGCCACAGACCAGCTCTTTCTTTCGTCGACGATGAAGGCGCTCGGCGGACAGAGCCGGGACGCCGAATTCGCGTCGCGCAACGATTGGCTGACCCGGATCGTCATGCATCCGGACGACAGGTCGCGCTTCGACTTGGCGGTCCGGGAGCACTTCGAGGGGCGCACGGCGAATTTCGAATGCGAGTACCGGGTGCGCCATCCCGGCGGCGATTGGCACTGGCTGGTCTCGCGCGGCCGCCTGCTGCACGCCCAGGGCAAGCCCGCAAGGTTCGTCGGCTCCGCGATCGACGTCACCGCGCACAAGCAGGCGCAGATCGAGAAGGAACGCCTCGAGGCGCAGCTGCGTCAATCGCAGAAGATGGAGGCGATCGGCACGCTCGCCGGCGGCATCGCGCATGACTTCAACAACATACTCGGCGCCATCCTGGGGTACGGCGAGCTCGCCGCCGAGCGCGCCGCGGGAGACGCCGACCTGCGGCGATACGTCGACAACGTGCTGCACGCCGCGGAGCGTGCGAAGCTGCTGGTCGAGCGCATACTCGGATTCAGCCGCATCGGGCTCGGGGACCGCGCAGCCGTGCACATTCAATCCGCCGTGGCGGAGACGCTGGACCTCCTCGAGGCCTCGCTCCCCGCCGGGATCCGCCTGGCGCGGACCATCGACGTCGGCGACGCGGCGGTGATCGGGGATGCGACCTATCTACACCAGGTGGCCATGAACCTGTGCACCAACGCACTGCAGGCGATGCCCCGCGGGGGCGTTCTCGGGGTGTCGCTCGAGCGGTGCGATGTGCAGGAGAGCCGCGCCTTGACGCGGGGCGCGCTCAAGCCCGGGCCCTACGTGCGCCTCACCGTGAGCGACACGGGCGCGGGCATCCCGGCCGCCGTTCTCGAGCGGATCTTCGATCCGTTCTTCACCACCAAAGGCGTCGGCGAGGGCACGGGTCTCGGGCTCTCGCTGGTGGACGGCATCGTGAGCGATCTCGGGGGTGCGATCGACGTGGCCACCCGGGCGGGCGAGGGAACGCGGTTCGAGATCTGGCTCCCGGTGACGGGCGAAGCGGCGAAGCCGGGCACGGCGCAGGTCGCGGCGCTGCCGCGCGGCAATGGGGAAACCGTGATGATCGTCGACGACGAGGCCGCCCTCGTGGCGCTCGCCGAGGAGAACATTGCCCGGCTGGGCTACGAGCCCGTGGGGTTCCAGTCGAGCCTCGCCGCGCTCGACGCCTTCCGGGCCCACCCCGAGCGCTTCGATGCCGTGTTGACCGATGAAGCCATGCCGGATCTCGCCGGCACCGAGCTCGCCCGGGAGATCCGGGGCATCCGGCCGGCGCTGCCCATCCTGCTGATGAGCGGGCACGGCGGCCCGCAGCTCGCGAATCGAGCGGCGGCGCTGGGCATCGATTCCACACTGCGCAAGCCCCTGCATGGCCGGGACCTTGCCGAAGCGCTGTCGCGCGTGCTCAAGTCCGGTGCTTGACAGGCCAGGAGACCGGAAGTCCATGCCCGAATCCCTTGGCGCTCACATTCTGGTCGTCGACGACGATGCGCAGGTCCGCTCGCTGCTGCAGGAGTACCTGGGGGTGAACGGGATGCGCGTGAGCGCTGCATCGACCGGCCAGGAGATGCTGCAGATCCTGAGCGGCGAAGCGGTCGATCTCCTGATCCTCGACCTGCGCCTGACCGGCGAGGATGGCATGGCCATCGCCCGATCCCTGCGGGATCAATCGGCCATACCGATCGTCATGCTCACGGGCGTGCACGAGGAGGCCGACCGCGTGATGGGCCTGGAATTGGGCGCCGACGACTACATCACCAAGCCCTTCAGCCCCCGAGAGGTGCTGGCTCGCATCCGCACGGTGCTTCGCCGGACGAAGAGCGCCGCGCAGGCCGCGGGCCGGCCGGCCGATGTGCGCGCCTACCGGTTCGGCGACTTCGAGCTGAACCTGCGCACGCGGCGCCTGGGCCGGCGCGACGGCCGGCCGGTCGGGCTGACCAACGGGGAGTTCAACCTGCTGGCCGCCCTGCTCGCCGCCCCCGGGCGGGTTCTCTCCCGCGACCGGCTGCTCGAGGCGAGCCGCGTTTTCGACAACGAGGTCTACGACCGCGCCATCGACATCCAGGTCCTGCGCCTGCGGCGCAAGATCGAAGCCGACCCCGCGCAGCCGCGCTTCATCGTCACCGAGCGCGGCGCCGGCTACATCTTCAGCTCGCCGGTCGAGATCGTTTACTGATCCTGGCGCCGCGTCCGTGTTTCAACTGAAACGGACGGAAAGACCGCTGAAATCGTCGGGACAAGGCCCGCGAACAAGCTGGGGCTCCCGCATCGCGTGGAGTCAGATCGTGCCGCCATCCGTCGAACCCGAACCTTCGGCCCCTTAACCCGAGCGCGCCCATGCTCGCCATCGTTCGCCTCGCGCTCGGCCGGCCCTACACCTTCGTCGTGGCCGCCCTGCTCATTCTGCTGATCGGCGTGCTCGCCGCGCTGCGCATGCCCGTGGACATCTTCCCGAGCATCAACATTCCGATCATCGGCGTCGCGTGGCAGTATCAGGGTCTGCCGCCCGATCAAATGGCCGGGCGCATCGTCACCCCGTTCGAGCGCGCGCTGACGACGACGGTCAACGACATCGAGCACATCGAGGCGAACTCGTACACGACGTTCGGCATCGTCAAGATCTACTTCCATCCGACGGCCAACATCGCCACCGCCAACGCGCAGGTGACCGCGATCTCCCAGACGCTGCTCAAGCAGTTGCCGCCGGGCGCGACGCCGCCGCTGATCCTGAACTACAGCGCCTCGACCGTGCCCATCATCCAGCTGGCGCTGTCGGGCAAGGGACTGACCGAACAGAGTCTCGCCGACATCGGCCTCAACTTCGTGCGCATCCGCCTGGTGACGGTCCAGGGCGCAGGCATTCCCTGGCCGTTCGGCGGCAAGTCGCCCCAGGTCATGTACGACCTCGACACGGCAGCGCTCGAGGCGCGCGGCCTCACCGGACAGGACGTCGCCAACGCGCTCGCCGCCCAAAACGTGCTCACGCCGGCGGGAACGCAGAAGATCGGCGCCACCGAATACACCATCAACCTGAACAGCGCGCCGTCGAAGGTCGCGGAGCTCGCCGACCTGCCGATCAAGAGCGTGAACGGGGCCATGGTGTACATGCACGACGTCGCCCACGTCCACAACGGCAGCGCCGTGCAGACCAACATCGTGCACGTCGACGGCAACCGCTCGGTGCTGCTGAGCGTGTTCAAGAACGGCACGACGTCGACGCTCGACATCGTGAGCGGCATCAAGAAGATGCTGCAGGTCATCAAGCCCTCGCTCCCCGACGCGCTCGAGGTCAAGCCGATCGCCGACCAATCCGTGTTCGTGCGCGCCTCCATCCAAGGCGTGATCCGCGAAGGCGTGATCGCCGCGGCCCTGACCAGCCTGATGATCCTGATGTTCCTCGGCAGCGCCCGCTCGACGCTGATCGTCACGACGTCGATTCCGTTGTCCATCCTGGGCGCGATCGCCACGCTGTCGGCGCTCGGCGAGACGCTCAACATCATGACCCTCGGGGGGCTCGCACTCGCGGTCGGAATCCTCGTCGACGAGGCGACGGTGACGATCGAGAGCATCAACTACCATCTGGAACTCGGCAAGGACGTGGAAACGGCCATCCTGGACGGCTCCTCGCAGATCGTCGTGCCGGCCTTCGTGTCGCTGCTATGCATCTGCATCGTCTTCGTGCCGATGTTCTTCCTGGGCGGCATCGCGCGCTTCCTTTTCGTGCCCATGGCCGAGAGCGTGATGTGCTCCATGGTGTTTTCGTTCCTGCTGTCGCGCACGCTGGTGCCGACGATGGCGAAGTATCTGCTGCACCGGCACGACGCAGAGCCGCACGGAGCCGCGGCCGCTACGCGCTCCGGCAATCCGCTGGTGCGTTTCCAGCGCGGCTTCGAGGCCCGCTTCCACCGGTTTCGCGCCGGCTATCGCGAGATCCTGAGCCTTGCCATGGGTCACCGCCGGGTGTTCGTCGTGGGATTCATGGGCGCCGTGGCGGCCTCGTATCTGCTCACGCCCTTCCTCGGCCGTAACTTCTTCCCCCAGGTGGACGGCGGCCAGATCCTGCTGCACGTGCGGGCACCCGTGGGCATGCGCATCGAGGAAACGGCCGCGCGCTTCAACGAGGTCGAAAAGGTCATCCGCCGGGTGATTCCGCCGGCCGAGACGGCGGCCGTGGTCGACAACATCGGAACCTACCTCTCCTCGATCAACACCATCTACAACAACACGGGGACCATCGGCGAGTCGGACGGGGACATCCAGATTTCGCTCACCGAAGGCCATGCGCCGACGGCCGGTTACGTCGCGCGCCTGCGCGACGAGCTGCCGCGCCGCTTCCCCGGCCTGACCTTCTCGTTCCTGCCCGCCGACATCGTGAGCCAGATCCTGAACTTCGGCGCACCGGCGCCGATCGATCTGCAGGTCCGCGGCAACGATCTCGGCGCGGACTTCGCCTATGCCAACCGGCTCCTGGCGCAGATCCGGCACATTCCCGGCGTGGCCGATGCGCGCATCCAGCAGTCGGCGGCGCTGCCGACGCTCGAGGTGAACATCGACCGCACGCGCGCACGCTACACCGGCGTGACCGCGGCCGACGTGACCAGCAGCGTCGTGGTGAACCTGGCGGGCTCCACCCAGGTGGCCCCCACCTTCTGGCTGAACGAGAAGAACGGCGTCACCTACCCCATCGCGCTGCAAACGCCCCAATACCGGGTCGACACGCTGCCGGCGCTCGAGAATCTCCCGATCAACTCGGCCGGCCAGCCGACCACGGTGCTCGGCGGCATCGCGAGCATCCGGCGCTTTCACGGCAATGCGGTGGTCTCGCAGTACGACATCTCCTCCATGGTCGAAATCTACGCCACGCCCGAGGGACGCGATCTCGCCGCGGTATCGGCCGACATCCGGGACATCATTGCACGCAACGACGCGGCCAAGCCCAAGGGGTCGACCGTGGCCCTGGTCGGGCAGACCGCGACCATGCACAGCGCCTACCAGGGGCTGCTGTTCGGCCTGGCCGGAGCCATCGTGCTGATCTATTTCCTGATCGTCGTCAACTTCCAGTCCTGGAGCGATCCGTTGGTGATCATCTCCGCCCTGCCGGCAGCGCTCGCCGGCATCGTCTGGATCTTGTTCGCGACCCACACCACGCTGTCGGTGCCGGCGCTCACGGGCGCCATCATGTGCATGGGCGTGGCAACCGCCAACAGCGTGCTGGTGATCAGTTTCGCCCGCGAAAAGCTCATCGAGATCGGCGACGCCACGCAGGCCGCGATCGAAGCCGGCTTCGTGCGCCTGCGCCCGGTGCTGATGACCGCGCTTGCGATGGTGATCGGCATGCTGCCGATGGCCCTCGGGTTGGGCGAGGGCGGCGAGCAGAATGCGCCGCTCGGCCGCGCCGTCATCGGCGGCCTCGCCTTCGCCACCGTCTCGACGCTGTTCTTCGTCCCCGTGGTGTTCAGCATTCTTCACCGCCGCTACGGCGCCAAGCTGGCGCTCGAGTCCGGCCCAGGAGCTTCTCATGGCAACTGATCCAACGCCCCAGCCCCCGGTTCCTCGCGGCTTGCGGCGGACCGGCGCGGCCGTCCTCATCCTGGCCCTGGTCGTCGTGGCCTTCGGTCTCGTCTCGCGGGCCGCGCAGAATTCGCGGCTGAAAGAACTGACCGAAGCGCAGGCCACGCCGAACGTGGCCGTGGTGGCGCCGAGCGATGCGGAGAATCACGGGAGCCTCGACCTGCCGGGCCGTCTGGAGGCCTACATCCGCGCGCCCATCTACGCGCGCGTGCCGGGGTACCTCAAGAGCTGGAAATACGATATCGGCAGCAAGGTGAAAGCCGGCGACGTGCTGGGCGAGATCGACACGCCCGACCTCGATCAGCAGCTGCAGCAGGCGCGCGCGGACCTGACCGTTGCCGAGGCGAATGCCAAGCTGGCGGAGATCACCGCCAAGCGCTGGCAATCGCTGTCAGGCACGGACGCCGTCGCCAAGCAGGACGTCGATCAGCGCACCTTTACCTGGAACGCGAGCATCGCCCAGGTGCGGGCGGCGCAGGCCAACGTCGACCGACTCATCGCCGAGGAGGGCTTCAAGCGGCTGGTGGCGCCGTTCGACGGCATCGTCACGGCGCGCGCGACGGACATCGGCGCGCTGATCAATGTGGGATCGAGCGGCGGCGCACAGCTGTTCGTCGTCTCGGAAACGGGGAAGCTGCGCATCTACGTCAACGTGCCCCAGAACGAGGTGCCGGCGGTCCCCTCGGGGACGCCGGCGACGATCAGCGTGCCCGAGCACCCCGGAAAGACCTACCGCGGCACGGTCGAGGCATCGGCCCAGTCGGTCGACCCGAGCACCGGCACCACGCTGATGCAGATCATCGTCGACAACAGCGCCGGCGAATTGATGCCGGGCGACTATGCCAGCATCCATCTACAGGCCGCGGCGGCCGGCCATGTTCTCAGCGTGCCGTCGAGCGCGCTCATTTTCAACGCCAAGGGACTCTCCATCGCCACAGTCGACACGGACGGCCGCGTGCTGCTGAAGACCGTGTCCGTCGAGCGCGACCTGGGCACCGTGGTCGAAATCGCCTCGGGCCTCGCCGCGAACGACCGGGTCATCGAGAATCCGCCGGACGGCATCGACACGGGCGCCGCCGTGCACGTCGTCGGCGCGCCGCCGGCCGACGTCGCCCGCGCCCGGCCGAAGGGCAAGAGCGATCATGGCTAGCGCGCATCCGGCGGTCGGGGCCTGCGCGGCTGGGGCGGCGCTCGCGCTGCTCCTCGGAGCATGTTCGCTCGCCCCGCCCCTCCAGGTGCCGGACATTCCGACCACTGCCGCGTACAAAGAGAACGGACCCTGGACGCAGGCGCGGCCGGCCGACCGCCTGCCTCGCGATCGCTGGTGGTCGCTCTACGGCAACGCCGAACTCGACGCGCTCGAGACGCGCCTCATCGCGGGGAATCCCACCCTCGCGGCCGCGCTCGCGAACTACACGGCCGCCCGAGCGCTCGCGGACCAGGCGCGCGC
Organism: uncultured Gammaproteobacteria bacterium; assembly: GCA_963707765.1. Classification (GTDB taxonomy): domain Bacteria; phylum Pseudomonadota; class Gammaproteobacteria; order Steroidobacterales; family Steroidobacteraceae; genus Bog-1198. The sequence goes on from CAVPQZ010000005.1 coordinate 369,529, forward strand.
GGGACTCTTTCCCACGCTGGGCGCAAATGCCGGCGTCTCGCGCGCGCGCGATTCGGTCCATACGCCGCTCATCGGCCCCACGACGCCGCGCTACTACAACGACAACGTCCTGGGCGGCAGCGCCAGCTACGAGCTCGACCTGTGGGGACAGGTCCACAACGAAGTGGCCGCCGGCGAGGCCAGTGCCGCCGCCTCCGCCGCCGACCTCGAGAATGCCCGGCTGTCCCTGGTCGCGCAGCTGGTCGGGGACTATGTGCAGCTTCGCAGCCTCGACCGCGAAGGGGCGATCCTCGAGGACACGGTCACCGCCTATGCGCGCGCGCTCGCGTTGACCAAGCAGCGCCATGATGCCGGCATCGCGGCCGGCCTCGACGTCGCGCAGGCGGAGACGCAGCTCGACGCGACCCGCTCGCAGGCGGCCCAGGTCCTCGCCCAGCGCGCGCTCATGGAGCACGCGATTGCGGCGCTGCTCGGCGTGTCGGCCTCGACGTTCTCGATCGAGCCCGCGATCATCGTCGTCAATCTTCCGCGGATTCCGAGCGGTGTCCCCGCCACGTTGCTGCAGCGCCGCCCGGACATCGCCGCCGCGCAGCGGCGCATGATGGCCGCCAACGCCAACATCGGAGTCGCACGCGCGGCGTACTATCCCACGCTCACGCTGGGCGCGCAGGCGGGCTTCCAGAGCACCGCCTTCTCGAATTGGCTGAGCGCACCGAGTTCTTTCTGGGCGATCGGGCCGAACGCGGTGCTCAGCCTGTTCGACGGCGGACTGCGCCGCGCGCAGGTGGCGCAGGCCCGGGCCGAGTTCGACGCCTCCGCGGCCGATTACCGCGGCGTCGTCGTCGCCGCCTTTCAGCAGGTGGAGGACAGCCTCGCCGCCCTGAATCACTACTACGACGCCGCCGTTCAGGAGAAGGCCGAGGTCGACGCTGCGCAACGCGCCGTGGATCTGTCCATGGCGCTCTACGTCCAGGGCGCGGCCGACTATCTCACCGTCGTCACATCGCAGACCGTGCTGCTCCAGGCGAAATTGCAGGCACTCACCCTGGACACGCTGCAGCTGCAGGCGAGTGTCGACCTCGTCCGCGCCGTCGGCGGAGGCTGGGAGGCCTAGAGATGGTCCGAGTACCCGGCGCGAGCCGCGCAAATTACTCGGATGAGTTCCGGCTCTCCCCGCGCCAGCCGCCCCCCAAGGCCTTGAACACGGCGATCTGGTCCTGCACCAGGGCCGCATCCGATGCAGCGACCGCCGCGTCGACCGCGACCAATGTCTGCTCGGCGGTGAGGAGCTCGAGATGGCTGGTCGAACCCGCCAGGAATTGATCGTGCGCCAAGCCGAAGGCGGCATGGATCTTTTGCTGCGCCTCATCCAGCGATTGCCGGCCGTCGAGCGCCGCGCCGTAGAGCGCCAGCGCCTGTTCGGTTTCCTCGAGCGCCGCGAGTACGACGGCATCGAAGGCGGCGAGCGCGCCCGCCTGCGCGGCCCTGGCCTGGCGCACCCGGGCGCGTGCGCCGGCCATGTTGGGGAATGCCCAGCTGATGGAGGGGCCGACGCCCCAGGTCCGGCCGATGTTGTCGTTGAGCTGGGACAGCTCGCTGGCGGCGCCGCCGTAAAGGCCGACCAGGTGCACCGCCGGATACAACTCGGCGGTGGTCACGCCGATCTCGGCCGTGGCGGCGGCGAGACGCCTCTCGGCCTGGCGGACATCGGGCCGGCGCTTGAGCAGCGCCGCGCCGTCGCCCACCGGAATGAGCGAGTCGAGGCGCGGCGGCGTGGTGCAGGATTCGAGCTCGGTGGGCGCATCCGCGGGCGCGCGGCCGAGGACCGCCGCCAGTTCGAAGAGCGCGGCCCGCCGCTGACCCTCGATCGGCGGGATGCCCGACCGCAGCTGCGCGACCAGGGCCTGGGCGCGGGCCACGTCGAGTTCCGAATTCGCCCCGGCCTCGTGCCGCTGAACGACGATGTCCGCCTCGCCCGCCGCGACATCGACGGAATGGCGCGCCACGCCGAGCTCCTCGCCGAGCGCGCATACGGCCGCGAAGGCGCGCGTGGTCTCGGCGGCGACCACCACTCTCACGCTGTCGCGCGCCGCAGCCACGGCGTCCGCATTCGCGTTGGCCGCTTCGATGGCGCGGTGAACGCGGCCAAACAGATCGACCTCGTACGCTGCCTGGATCACGTCCTCGAACAGCCAGGTGGTCTGCGGGGGATGACCGCCGAGCTCCAGAATCTCGTCCGTGACGGCGTCCCGCCCATAAATGCCGCCCGCCACCGCGGAGGTCGACGGATAGCGATTGGCATGCGCCGCCGAGAGCACGGCATGCGCCGCGGTCAAGTTGGCGTCGGCCGCCGCCAGGTTGCGGTTGGCCGCGAGCGCCTCCTGCACCAGCGCGTCCAGCCGCGCATCGTTGTAGAGGCGCCACCACGCATCCGGCGGCGCCGCCGCCGTCTCGGCCGCGGGGTTCACGGACACCAGCGGCGCATCGGCATTCTTGGGCAGGGCCGGCGCATGGTAGTTCGGCCCGACGCGGCAGCCCGCAGCGAGCGCGGCCAGCACGCCGAAGGCGGCGGCACGCAGTCCCGGCTTCATGGCGAATTCGGACCGCGTACGCGAAACAGCGGCATGGCCGATGCGGGGCCCTCGGGCGCGGCGCTGCGAAACACCACGATCAGCAACGCCACGGCCGTGAGCACGCCGATGGCGACGAACCCGTCGAGCACCGCCTGGGTGGTGGCGGCCACGCGCACCACATTGCCCAGCACCAGTTCGCCGCGGCTCACGGCCGCGACGGGGTCCACGGCCCGCGTGACGGCTGCATAGGCCTTGACGCGCTGCAGGACCGCGGCGTCGCCCACTTGCACGTGCTGTCCGATCAGGTTCGACGCCACCTGGCCGCGGACCCGCGTCAAGGTCGACATGAAGGCCGTGCCGATCTCGCCCCCCAAGAGCCGGGCCGTCTGCAACACCGCGCCGAAGGTGAGCGCGTCCTGGGGTCTCAGGTGAAGAACGCCGAAGAACACCACGCCGGACAGGGCGAAGCTTTGCCCCGCGGCCTGCAAGAACGAGGACGGGAGAAACTGATCCGAACCCCACAGCGGCGTCAGGTTGTAGGCGACCATCAGGCAGGCGACGCTGATGAAAATGAAGCCGATCGAGGCGACCAGCCGCGCATCCGTCCGCCGCAGCATCAAGGCCGCGAGCGGGCAGAGAATCACCTGCGGTGCCGCGATCCACAGGAGCGTGTGGCCCACCTCGAGGGCGCGATAGCCGCGCACCGAGCCCAGGTACAAGGGGATCAAATAGGCCGTGGACAGGATGGTCAGGCGCAGGAATCCGATCAGGAGAAACTGGCTCGGCATGGGCGCGCCGAAAACGACCTTGAGATTCAGCAAGGGCCGGGCGGTGCTTGCTTCATGGATGAGGAACGCGAACGACGAGCACGGCGCCGCTCGACAGCAAGGCCCACACCAGCCCCGAATTGAGCCAGTCGAGGCGGTTGCCCTGATCCAGGGCCGCGTAGATCAACGCGAGCCCGGAACCGCCCGCCAGCAGCCCGAACACGTCGGGCGGCGGCCGCTGCGTGATCGGCTTGCTGGCAATGCCCTTGTGCAAGCACAGAGACATCATGAGGGCGAGCGGCACGTTCTGCCAGAAGATCCACCGCCAGGAGTGATGCTCCACGTACCAGCCCTCCAGCGAGGCCGAGATGTTGAGCGACAGCTCGAGATTGAGCGCATAGATGGCGATGCCGAATGCCCAGTACTTGGGCGGCGTATTGAGCAGGATGAAGCTCAAGGTGAGCGGTATGAAGCATCCCGATGCCAGTCCGCCGAGAAACTGCATCGTCAACAGCACGGGCAGCGTCGGCGAGTACGGAGTCAGCAGGGAGATCAGCGCAAAGGCGATGGAGGCGCCGATCAGCACCCGCCGCGGGCCGTAGGCCGCGCCCATCCAGATGGCCGCGAGCGTGACGAACATCTGCGCCGAGGTTTGCGCGGTGGTGATCCAGGCCCCCTCGTCGAATCCCGCGCCGACGGCGCCGCGAATGTCCGCGAGGCCGAAGGTCGACAACCGGCCGTTCAAGGTGGAAATGAACGTCCCCATGAGGACGGCGACGAGCCCGAACCAGGGTATCGACGTGGGCGGCGACGGCAGTGTCGGGGCCGTAACGCCCGGCGAGGCCGTGCGGCGGGGACGCGTTCATCGAGGCCGCTCGCTGCGCGCGTCGACCTTCGCTTCCACCGACATGCCGGGCAGCAGCCGCTCGGCCAGACCGTCGGCGTCGTCGATCAGGATCTTGACCGCGATGCGCTGCACGACCTTGGTGAAATTCCCGGTGGCATTGTCGGGCGGCAGCAGCGCGTACTCGGCGCCCGATGCCGGAGCGAACGGCCGCCAGATGTCCGTGCAGGGTATGTCCCGGAAACGTATCGACGGTGATCTCCGCCTTCTGCCCGACGCTCATGTGCGTGAGCTGCGTTTCCTTGTAGTTCGCGATGACCCAGACATTCGGCAGGGGCGTGAGGGAGGTGATCTGGCTTCCCGCTCCGACCAATTGCCCGGGCTTCACCTGGCGCCGCCCCAGCACCCCGTCCTGGGTCGCCGTGACGGTGGTGTAGCGGAGGTTGAGCTGAGCGGCGTCGAGCGCCGCGCGCTGGGCGGCGATCGCCGCGTCGCTCTGCTCGATCTGGGCCGCCAGTACGGCCAATTGGCGCTCGGCCGCGAGGGTGAGCGCGCGATTTTGCCGAAGCTGCGCTCCGAGCTGATCGTGAACGGTGGACAGCTTCTCGCCGGCCTCGGTCGAGGAGGAGCCGGTTGCGAGCAGGCGGCGCTGCCGCGCGAGGTCGCGTTCACTCTGCGAAAGGGAGGCGGCCGTGGACGCCGCGGCCGCGCGCGCCGCCTCGACGTTGGCGTATTGCAGTTCGTGCTGGGCTTTCAGCACCTGGCCTTGCGCGCTCGCCGCCGCCACGCCGGCCTGCGCCTGGGCCACGGCGGCGCGGTAATCGTCGTCGACCAGCTGGGCGAGCACCTGACCCTGACGCACCCGCTCGAAATCCTGAATCGGGAGATCCCGCAGATAGCCGCCCACCTTGGCGGAGATTGGCGTGATGTCCGCCTGCAGATAGGCATCGCTGGTCCTCTGCCAGCCCTCCCCGCCCTCCCAGCGGTTCCAGTTGGTCGATACCACGATGAGTATCCCGATGGCCACGATGAATACCAGGACGCGCCAGGCGAACTCGAATGCCTTGTTCCAATCGATCCTGGGAATGTTCATGGACTCGCGTTCGCCGCCACCCAGCGCGCATACGCCTGCATGAATCCCTGCAGAAACGTTCGGGTCCCCTCGTTGACGAGGGTGCCATGGGGGTCGAGGAGCTTGTCCACCCCTCCGATGTACGCCTCCGGCTGAGCCATGGCCGGAACGTTGAGAAATACCAAGGCCTGCCGCAGATGATGATTCGCGCCGAAAGCGCCTATGGCGCCCGGACTCGAACTCACCACCGCCCCCGGCTTGCCGTTCCAGGCGCTCTTCCCATAGGGCCGGGACCCCACGTCCAGGGCATTCTTCAGGGCTCCCGGCATGGATCGATTGTATTCGGGCGTCACGAACAGCACCGCATCCGCCACCCTGATCCGGCCGCGAAATTCGATCCAGGCCATCGGCGGATTGTCCTCGAGATCGGCGTTGTACAGCGGCAGGTGACCGATTTCGACCATACCGAGCTCGAGCTCGGCCGGCGCCAGCGCCACGAGGGCGTTGGCGATCTGCCGATTGAACGACCCCTTGCGCAGGCTTCCGACGATGACCGCCACATCGCGACGTGTGTTCATGGTCGATTCCTCCCAGTGACCCTAACCGCATCGCGCCTGCCTCGAGGCACGCACCCCATGACTGGGAAAGCTTACCTCCGGCGGGGCTCCGGATAAACCGCCGCCCGTCTTGCTGTGGGTGCGGCCTGGGGACGGCTCTCGCGAGCCGCGCCGTGTTAACCTGCGCCCAATGGTCCCTATTCGGATGTCCGCATTGAAAGCGCCCGTTCTGTTCCTGCTGGTGGCCCTGTCCGGTTGCAGCTGGTTTCACGCCAGGAAACCTCCCGCGCCACCGCCCACCGAATTGATCGTCACCGGCGCGCCGGCGAATTCCGTTCTGCTGGTCGACGGCATCCAGAAGGAGCAGGTCGCGCCAACCGGCCGCCGGCCCTACGTGCTCACCGTCGCGCCCGGCTCGCATACCCTCGAAGTCAAGAGGAACGACAAGATCGTCTATCGGGAGGACGTCGACGTCGGTGTGGGCGAGAAGCGCACCGTCACGGTCCTGTCGGGCAACGGCGGAACCTAGGCTGGTCCGGCCTTTCTGCACGGCCCCGAACGGGGATTGGTCGTACAGGCCGCTGACGGCCCACCGCAGCGCGCCCCGTTTCCTCCGTATGTCTACTTAGCCACTCCGGGCGGACGGGAGCGTACTATGGCGCTCCCGAGCGATGGGGTTTCAGCATGAGCACTCAGCGCCTCCCCGATCACACCGCCCTTCTGGTGACGGACATGCAGCGCGATTTCCTCCCCGGCGGCACCCTGCCGGTGCCCGGTGCCGAAGCGCTGATCCCCCGAATCAATCATTACGTCGCGCAGTTCGAAAAAAGCGGCGCGCCCGTGTACTTCTCGCGCGACTGGCATCCGGCGGATCACGGCTCGTTCCGCGCGCAGGGCGGGCGATGGCCCGCGCACTGTATCGCCGACACGCCCGGCGCCGGGTTTCCCGCGCTGATTCCCGTTCCAGGCAATGCCGGCATCATCTCGAAGGGAACGGAGCGCGACCGCGAGGGGTATTCGGCATTCGACGGCACGAATTTCGCCGAGTTGCTCCGGCAGCGCGGCGTCGAGGAGCTTTGGGTCGCCGGCGTCGCGCTCGACCACTGCGTGCGCGCGACCACGCTCGATGCCCTGCAGCAGGGGCTGCGGGCAACGATTCTCATCGATGCGGTCCGAGCCGTCGACGCGGCGCCGGGAGACGGCGAGCGGGCGCTGCAGGAACTCATGGATGCCGGCGCGCACGCGGCGGGCCGCGCGCCGCGCTAGACCGCATGGCCGTTGAGCGGCGCCGCGCTTTGCAACCCCGCGCGGCGATGGTAGCGTCGGCAGATGCTGGGCAATGCACGCACTCACGGCCTCTGGGAAGCCACGGCTCAGCCGGGACCACCCGCCGTCCGGCTTCGCGGCATGGCCGACTCGGAAGTGGTCATCATCGGCGCGGGCTATACCGGCCTCTCCACCGCGCTGCACCTGGGCCAGGCCGGCATCGGTGCCACGGTCATCGAGGCGGTCGACATCGGCTTCGGCGGCTCGGGCCGGAATGTCGGCTTCGTCAACGCCGGCGTCTGGGTGCAGCCCGACCGAGTAAGCGAGGCGCTGGGCGCCTTCCATGGCGAGCGCCTGCTGCAAACGCTCGGCGAGGCGCCGAACTACGTGTTCGACCTCATCGAACAATACGGCATCGAGTGCGAGGCCGAGCGCCCGGGCACTTTGCATTGCGCGGTGGGACGGGCGGGATTTCGCGATATCGCGGAGCGCGCCGCCCAATGGCAGACGCGCGGCGTGCCCGTGGTGCTGCTCGATGCCACGCAGACCGAAGCCAAGGTGGGCAGCGCCTTCTTCGCGGGGGCGCTGCTGGATCCCCGGGCCGGAACCATTCAGCCGCTTTCTTATGCGCGCGGTCTCGCGCGGGCGGCGGTGGCGCGCGGCGCACGGATCTTCACGGGCGAGCCGGTGATCGGTGCGCGGGAGACGAGTTCCGGATGGACATTGAGCACGCCGAGCGGCTCCATCACGTGCAAGTGGGTGGTGGTCGCGACCGATGCCTACGCCACGGACGTGTGGCCGACGATCCGCCTGCAGCAGATTCACCTGCCCTATTTCAACGTCGCCACGGCGCCCCTCGCCGAACGCTTGCGCCGCTCGGTACTGCCGGAGCGGCACGGGATCTGGGACACCCGGCAGGTGCTGTCCTCGGCCCGGCTGGACGCCCAAGGCCGCCTCGTGTTCGGCAGCGTCGGCGCGCTCGAGGGCGGCGCCCTGCACGCGCATCGCGCCTGGGCGCGGCGCGCCATACGCCGGATCTTCCCGCAGCTCGGGGATGTCGACTTCGAGAGCGAGTGGTACGGCCGCATCGGCATGACCGACAACAGCATGCCCCGCTTCCACAAGCTGGCGGCCCGCGTCATCGCGGTGAGCGGCTACAACGGCCGCGGCATCGCGCCGGGAACCGTCTTCGGCCGCCTGTTGGCGCGTTATGTGGAAGGCGTGATCACGGATGAGGACCTGCCGCTGCCCGCGACGAACCCGGTGGAGCCGCGCTTTCGGCGGTTGCGCGAGATCGCCTACGAAGTGGGGTCCCAGATCGTGCACACCCTCGACGCCCGATGACTGCGCTATGATCGGCGCCTGACCGTCAAACAATCCCCCTGCACAACGGATCCACCCTCATGCAAAACAACATCACCGCCCTCCAGCCGCACAAGCCCACGAGTCCGGATGTCTTTTCGCTGCAGCGCCGCCTCCCGGCCGGCGGCACGGCGCGCCTGGGCTATTGGGGATTTCGCAACGAGACCGATCCGCTCACGGACGTGCTGCTGGCGTCGCCCGACCACTTGCGCCATCTGTCGACGAGCTCGCTGTCGCGCAAGTTCCTGAGGGAGAACCCCTGCAACATTCCGGTGGCGAAGGCCCAGCATGCGGAACTGCGCAGCGCCTACGTGCACTTCGGCGTGCAGGTGCACTCGCCGGTCCCGGAGCCCGAACTGCCGATGCAGGTGTACACCCGCGATTCCAGCGTCATGACCCCCTATGGCGCCATCATCACGGCCATGGCCAATTGGTGGCGCCGCGGCGAAAACTATGCGGCCATCCGCAACTACGAGAGTCTGGGGATTCCGATCTACGACATGGTCACCGCGGGAACCTTCGAGGGCGGCGACTTCAACGTCATCGAGGAGAATTGCGTGCTGATCGGCTGCGGCGGCGGGCGCACGCAGGAAGAAGGCGCGCGCCAAGTCGAAAGCTGGTTCAAGCGCGAAGGCTGGGAGACGCGGCTCGCGTTCTTCGACGAATACTATGTGCACATCGACCTGATGGTGGTGCCGATCGCGCCGAAGCTGACGGCGGTGTGCCTGAACTGCACGGAGCCGGCCCTGGTCGCTTGGCTGCGCAGCAAGGGCCACGACCTCATCGACGTGCCGTTCGCGGATACGATCAACCTCGGCTGCAATTTCATGTCGTTGGGAAAGGACCGGATCATCGCGCCCCGGTCCAGCCGCTCGCTGATCGAGCAACTGCGGGCGCGCGGCTTTCAGGTGGCGGACATCGACATGAGCGAGATTTCCAAGACCGGCGGCGGCATTCATTGCATGGCTCAAGCCCTGCGCCGCGACCCGGCCGGCTAAGGAATGCACGTTGACCGAGGCATTTCAATCTCGGCCCGGCGTCAGCCGCAGATTTACGATCGGACAGGCGCCGGCAAGGCGCACGCCGTGGCTGCGATCTCAAAGGAGCGCAGGCGCGCGGTGTGATCGAAGATTTGAGAGGTGATCATCAGCTCGTCCGCGCGGGTTTGCGCGATGAAATTGCACAGATCCGCCCGCACCATCTCAGGGGTACCGATCGAGGCACACGACAGCACCTGATCGAGGATCGCCCGCTCCTGCGGTCCCAGGCGCTCGGTGTACCCCTCGACGGGCGGCGGCAGCTGCGAAGGACGGCCGCTGCGCAGATTCACGAAGGCCTGCTGCATCGAGGTTGCCCGGAACTTCGCCTCCGCCAGAGAATCGGCGCCGAACACATTGAAGCCGAGCATGACGTAGGGTTTGGCGAGATTTCGCGAGGGCCGAAATTCGCTCCGATACAACTCGATCGCGGCCATCATTTGCGCCGGCGCGAAATGCGAGGCAAACGCAAAGGGGAGCCCGAACGCCGCGGCAACCTGTGCGCCAAACAGGCTCGAGCCCAAGATCCACAGCGGCACATTGAGCCCAGTCCCGGGCACCGCGCGCACCGCCTGGCGGGGCGAATCGGAGAAATAGTCGGCGAGCTCCTGCACATCGCGCGGAAACTCATCCGGATCCGAGGCCAGGTTTCGCCGCAGTGCCTGCGCCGTCCGCTGGTCGGATCCGGGTGCCCGACCAAGGCCCAGATCGATACGTCCCGGGTACAGCGATTCAAGCGTGCCGAACTGCTCGGCAACGATGAGCGGAGAATGGTTGGGCAGCATGATGCCGCCGGCGCCGACGCGAATCGTGGAGGTGCCACCCGCCACGTAACCGATCAGCACGGCGGTCGCCGCGCTCGCGATTCCCGGCATCCCGTGATGTTCGGCCAGCCAAAAGCGCCTATATCCCCAACGCTCGGCGTGGCGCGCCAGATCGAGCGTGTGCCTGAACGAGCGGGCCGCATCGCTTCCCTGCGTGATGGGCGACAGATCAAGGACGGAAAAAGGGATCATCAATCACTCATCGCTGCGCAGAGTCGATAGTGAGTGAAATACACCGGCATGGTCGACTTCGAGGCTAAACTCGATCGGCTGGCAGCAAACCTGGCAGTCCTCGACGTAACGCGTGGAGCCGGAACTCGTGTCAACGGGCGTCTCGAAGTTCTCGCCGCAATACGGGCATTCGACCAAGTGAAACTGCATGCCGCCCGGGGCGCCGCCATCGGCCGCCGATACGTTGGGCTCGATTACCGGCTCCAGCCCGTACTTCGCGTCGATGCCCTGTGCATCGCTCGGTTCGACGTCGGTCCTGGATGGCGGCTTGCCGGGAATGGGGCGTTTCATAGGCCAAGAATCCGCCCAATGACAGACGCCCGTCAATCGCCGGCCATGCCCGCCTGCCGGCCGCCCGCAGTGGGCTCGCATGGGCATTTGCATTGGATTCAGCGACAATGCGGGTTTCTCGGGGAACCGAGAAGGGGCACCCATGTTCACGGAAGACTCCCCGTTTCGCAAAGGTCCCGGTGGTCTGCTTTTTGCGCAGATTGAAAACGACCTGGCCACGGCAACGATTTGCCTGCAAGGCGCGCAGTTGACCCACTGGCAGCCGCGCTCCCAGGCAGAGCCGGTGACATTCCTGTCGGCGACGGCCCAATACGCGGAAGGCAAGTCACTGAGGGGAGGCGTACCCGTCTGCTGGCCGTGGTTCGGCCCGCATCCGACCGACAAAGCGCGCGCCAGTCATGGGTTTGCACGCAACGTCCTTTGGGAAGCACGCGCGCCCGTCCGTCTGGACAATGGCGCGACGCAGCTCGCGCTGCAGCTGTCCGACAGCGAAAAAACCCTTGCGCTATGGCCGCACCACTTTGTGTTGGACTATCGCGTGACGGTCGGCGACACGCTCGACGTCGAACTGACGACCACCAATACGGGCAGCGCGGCCTTTCCGCTGAGCGAAGCGCTGCATACCTACTTTCAAGTTGGCGACATCGGCTCGGTACAGGTGCTCGGCCTGGACGGCGCCGAGTTCCTCGACACCGCCGACGCCGGGCAGCGCAAGCACCAGCACGGCGCCGTGGCATTCGCGGCCGAGGTCGACCGAGTCTATGTGAACACCGAAGTGGCCTGCACGATCGTCGATCCCCTGCTCAAGCGGCGCATTCACATATCCAAGCGAGACAGCCATTCGACTGTCGTGTGGAATCCATGGGAAAAGAAGGCCGGCGGCCTTGCCGACCTGGGAGCCGCCCCGGCAACGCGCGGCGGCTGGCGCCAATTCGTGTGCGTCGAAAGCGCCAATGCCCGCGACAACGCGCTGACGCTGGGCCCGGGTCAAAGTCACTGCCTGGCCGTTCGGTATCACGCCGAACCGATCTAGACGACTTGACGTCCAGGGATCAAACAGTGGTGAGCAATATGAAACATGCCTTTGCAGTATTCACGTTTACCGTGCTTGGTTTGGTGACGCCGTTGGCGATGAGTTCGGAGCCCCGCGAGGCCGCGGCGGAATCGACGGCTCGCGCCTGGCTCGCGCTCGTCGACGCGGGCCGCTACGACGAGAGTTGGAGCGCCGCGGCGGCGCTGTTCCGACAGAACGTGCCTAAGGCTCAATGGCAGTCCGCGGCCTTGAACGCCAGAGGCCCGCTGGGCGCACTCAAATCGAGGACGCTGCAGTCGGCGACGTTCAAGAGCGCCCTACCCGGCGTTCCGGACGGGGAGTACGTCATCGTGCAATTCGCCTCTTCCTTCGAAAACAAAGCGAGCGCCATAGAAACTGTGACTCCGATGAAGGACCCGGACGGGACATGGCGCGTCTCTGGATATTTCATCCGGTAGAACGGCCACTCATGTCGGCAAGGAGCGCCAGAGTTATGAGATCCAGTATCATTCTTGCGGCCGGCCTGTTGGCGGCTCTCAGTGACGCGCGCGCCCACTGCGAGCCGGAGAAAAAGGCCGCTGTGTCGTTGCGGTGACGGTCTTGTCGGATGGGCGGCTAAGAGACGTCGAGATTCAACAAGGAACCGGGTACCCGCGACTAGACCAAGCCTGTTTGGATGCCTTTGCCGGAGGCCGTCTCATACCGGCCACAGCGCATGGAGCACCGATCGGCGAAACGGTCTCTCTTCCCATTGTTTGGCGGGTGACTCAAGTATCACCGGAAGCTTCGGGGTCTCCAGCAGCGGAAATTCCCATGTCGCCCCCTGCGGAAATCGCCATAACGCCGCCATTGACGCCGGGGAAAAGGCTGCCCGGAGGCCGGCGTTGAAAATCGGATAAGCTCTATTTGGCGGCGACACAGGAGGGCCCAGGCGGGCGCCCCGCCGCCACGGCCCGGGGGTAGAGCGTCGGTGAACCAGTCGTCAAAAGGCGTATTCCTCAGCTATGCGTCGGAAGATGCAGGCGTGGCAAAGCGCATTTGCGACGCGCTCCGCGTCGCGGGAATTGAGGTCTGGTTCGACCAGAGCGAGTTGCGTGGCGGAGACGCCTGGGACCAAAAAATCCGCCAGCAAATTCGGGATTGCGCACTATTCGTGCCAATCATTTCTGCGCACACACAGGCGCGACCGGAAGGTTACTTCCGCCTGGAATGGAAGCTTGCGGTCGACCGATCTCACCACATGGCAGCGGAAAGGACTTTCCTCTTACCGGTTGTCGTGGACGCGACGACGGAACCCGAAGCGCTCGTGCCGACGCAGTTTCGAGATGTTCAGTGGATCCATATCGGGGCAGGTAAGCTCCCGGCGGCTTTCGTGGATCGTGTCGGGGCGCTTCTCAGGCAACCGGTTGTGGCTCAGGCGCGCAGCCAAGCGCGAGAGATGAGTCGCGCGACCACCGGACGCCTGCCTGTTGTCTTGACTACGCTTTCTGTCGCTGCAGTAGTTGCGATTGGGACCGCGATGGCGATACGCGGCGAATGGCTATGGCGCAAGTCAGCGCCGAAGGTTGAAGCGAATAGCGCCTCGGCGCCACTGTCGACTACGCCCGCCGCCATACCCGAACGGTCGGTGGCCGTCCTGCCGTTTCTCGACATGAGCGAGAAGAAGGACCAGGAATATTTCTCCGACGGGCTGTCGGAGGAACTGATCGATATGTTGACGAAAATACCCGAACTACGGGTGCCGGCGCGTACCTCGTCGTTTTACTTCAAGGGCAAGCAAGCGACCATCGCCGATATAGCCAAGGCGCTTCGCGTCGCCCACGTGTTGGAAGGCAGTGTACGCAAGTCCGGCAACACGCTTCGCGTCACCGCCCAACTCGTCCGCGCCGACAACGGCTATCACCTGTGGTCTGAGACCTACGAACGGCAGCTCATCGACATTTTCAAAATTCAGGACGAGATCGCGAATGCGGTCGTCAACACACTCAAGGTCTCGTTGCTGAAGTCGCCAGCGCAAAGGATAGCGCCGACCACAAGCGCGGAAGCCTATACGCTGTACGCCCAGGCCCGCGCACTGATTTTGCACAGTAATGCGGCCGATAACGCTAGAGCCGCAGTCTACCTCGAACGAGCGGTCCGACTTGATCCCAATTATGCGCCTGCGTGGGCGCGTTTGACCCAAACGCGCACCTTTCAATATGAAATGCGCTCGATCTCCTTCGAGACGGCTCGGGAAGAGGCGCGGCATTCGGCGCAGAAGGCTCTTGAGCTCGACCCGAGTCTGGCTGCTGCCCACCTTTCCATGGCGCGGGTATACAGGTTTTTTGATTGGAACTGGGACGCAGTGGGCGTTGAAATTCAGCGCGCACGACAGCTCGATCCAGGGGATTCTGACGCATCGCGATGGGCAGGCGTACATGCATTGGGTGAGGGTCATGTAGCCGAGGCAATCGACCTGGTTCAACAGGCCGTGGATCTGGACCCGCTAGATGGGGCCAACTACTCGATACTTGGCGCTGCGAATTTCAAGATGGGCAGGTACGCGGCGGCGGACCTTGCATACCGCAAGGCGGTCGAAGTAGCTCCCCCGTTCGGATTCGGGGCACGCTCGGGTCATGCGGAAGTGCTGCTGGCGACTGCTCAAGCCGCGGCAGCGCTGGAAGCGTTCGAGCAACTGGAGGACGCAGGCGAACGTGAGTGGGGCAAAGCACTGGCATATGCTGCACTCGACCGTAAAGCCGACTCCGATACCGCGGTCATGAATCTGGAAAGAAACTTCGCAGACACACGCGCGTACGAGATTGCGCAGGTGCATGTGTACCGCGGCGAGATCGATCAGGCTTTCAATTGGCTCGAGCACGCATACGAGGATCACGATCGTAGCCTGGCGCTTATCAAGGCCGATCCGTACATGAAGCCGTTGAGAGATGATCCACGTTACAGATCGTTACTGCGCAAGATGAACCTGCCTGAGTAACCGCGTCGGTAATCAACAAAGTGAGATGCCGGGGAGCGGACGTTCACCGGAGGCCGCTGGGGGTCATGACCGTCGGTTGTCGTACTCCTCCGAAACTGACGGTGTTAAATCATTGGAATTGAACTACAGCTTTGACCGTCAGGAGCCGGCGGTTCCGCGACGCGACCGGCCCATCCCCGTCAGAGGCCCGTCGAGATTGCGCTCAAGTTCGCTGACGCTCACGGCCTGCGTTACCATGCATTAAACGAGGCCAGAGATCGATACGAATGCACAGGGTATCCACACCGGTCGCTTCCAATCACTCCGCTCCGGGCCGCGCCGAAACGACTGAAGCTGCGCTGCCGGGATTTGCCTACCAGCGGATCAAGACCGGCGGTTCCATCATCAATGTTGCCACCGCCGGTACCGGTGCTCCCCTGTTATTGTTGCACGGCTATCCCGAGAACCACCGGATGTGGGCCGGAGTTGCGCCCTCGCTATCAAAGGAGTTCTCCGTCGTTTGCGCGGACTTGCGCGGCTACGGTGACAGCAGCAAGCCCGAGGGCGCGCCCGATCATTCCAACTACTCGAAGCGTGCAATGGCCGCCGACATGGTCGAAGTGATGGCTGCGCTGGGTCACCGCGAGTTCCTCCTCGCCGGGCACGATCGGGGTGGACGGGTTGCCTACCGGCTCGCGCTGGATCATCCCGGCCTCGTCACGCGTCTTGCGTTGCTGGATATCGTTTCGACCAAAGCCGTCTACGAGCAGGTCAGCATGTCGCTGGCGACTGCGTATTTCCACTGGTATTTCCTGATCCAGCCGCATCCCCTACCGGAGCGGTTGATTTCTGGCGATCCGGCCCTTTGGCTGCACACTGCGTTCGGGAGGCTCGGATCGGATTCGAGCGCATTTGACGGAGCGACGATGGCCGATTATCTCCGCACCTTCGGAACGCCCGAGGGCATCCATGCAACGTGCGAAGATTATCGCGCGGGCGCTTCAGTGGATATTGCCGATGATCGCGCTGACATTGCCGCAGGAAGAAAGATTAAATGCCCGACCCTCGTCCTTTGGGGTGTGCGCGGTGTTGTGGGCCGGTTGTTCCAGCCGCTCGAAACCTGGCGCGACCTCGTTGACCGGCCGACAGGAGAAGGCATTGACTGCGGGCACTTTATTCCCGAGGAGAAGCCTGCGGAGACACTGCGCGCCCTTAGTGCTTTCTTTCGAGCGTGACGGCCCAACGGGGGCGAGAGAGCTCGGGTGACCAGCCCCACCCGGGATGCGGGGAGAGCCGGTGTTGCGATTGGATATGTTCGGCGGGGTGTATCAGGCTGCTTCGCTCGATGAGTTTAAATACTCGACAATTTCGTCAACCGTGCCTCGACAGATTCGTTGTCATTAAGCGACTCGCCATGGATCGGCAACATGGGACCGTTCCGGCGCACAGGTCAAACCGGAGGATGCACATGCCTGGCTCCCGTCTTGAATCGGTTGTCTTGGGGACTTTGGCGGCGATCTGCCTCACGATACCGGCCTGGGCGCAGCAAACAGCGCAGTCCGTGCCGCACGCACGCCATCCCACGGCCTACCGGGCAACGACCACCGCGAAAAGCAACGCACCGTCTGACCAAATCGCGCAGCTCTGCCGCCCCGTCCTCAGCGATGATACGATCGTCGCCACGCCCGCGCAGCGCAAGCGCGCCGGCGAGAGTGCGCTTCCGCCGCTGACCGATTCTGCAAACGGTTTCGCGTGGCCGGACACGGAACTCGGTGTCATAAAAACCACCCAAGGCTATGCCTTCTTCGGAAGCGACGGCGGCTACCATGCCCGCCAGAGCTGGGAGGGTGTGAGCGTGGGCAATAACAAGTACGGCTCGGTCACCCGTACTCTCGGGAGCCTCAATAATCCTCTGGGCCCCGAATCTCCAATCGACGTCTCGATCAGGCCCAACCCCGATCCTGGGGTCAACCCCTTCTACTCGAGCTACGACTACCTCGGCGGCGGCCCCGTTTATCGCGTTCCCGCCGGCAAAACGGGCGCCGGCAATCTGCTCATGGTCTACCATGCTGAAACCCCGACCGTCACGACGATGAGCTTCTACTCCGTGTTAGGTCTCGCATCGTCCACCGACGAGGGGCTCACGTGGATCGATTTGGGCGAAATTGTGCGCGTCAACCAAGGCTATCGGACCGACATGGACGGTTACGACATCGGGGACTCAAATCTCGTGGCCTCGCCCGACGGCCAGTATTTCTACCTGTACTTTGCCGACTGGTTGGCCAACGGCACCACGCACTGGCTTACGACCATCAATTTCATCGCTTTGGCGCGCGCGCCCATGGACGCCGTGCTCGCCGCGGCATTTGCCGCCAAGAATCCCCACGCATCCGCCTTCGAGAAACGCTACGACGGTTGGAATGTGGACCAAGGGATGGGTGGCTATTCGCGCGACTTGCGACCCGACGCGCCCTATTGGGGACCGCTGCGCGTCAATTGGAATTCTGCTCTCAATCGTTATCAGGCGTTCATCAATAATGGAAACTTGATCGCTTATGCTGAGTCACCCGACGGCCTACTTTGGTCCCTGCCGACCGTGCTCAAGGATTTCAGCGACGACCCGAACCAACCAGGCTTCTACGTGACCCCGGTGGGGCTAGGAGACAATCCGGACATTCTCGGCCAGCAATTCGACGTCCTATACACCTACTATCCGAACAACGGCCAAGGTTGGGCCGGTGCCTCGGTACGCCGCTTCACCGTATCCTGCCAGCCGCCGTGACAACCGGCGATTTCGTCCGCAACAACACCCCGATGAAACAGTTTTCGACCCCTCACCGGTTCAAATAAATATTCAGCTGGATGAGGGGTTTCGCCCGCACTTTGCACATTTGTCTTGGAGACCGCAAGATTCAGTCCGTATTGGACTGGGTGCACTTGACCGTGGTGCCAGCACGGCCTAGAAGAACCAAACATTCGGAGCGCAAAATGAACTCAAAGTGGACGAAGGCACCGGCGTTGAGGATTGTGCTGATCTCCGCGATCATGGTCACGCAGGCTGCACAGGCTCAGACGTTCACCAAGCTGTACAGCTTCTTCCTCACTGACAACCCCTCTGGAGCGCTCTTCCAGGGCACCAGTGGCGACCTCTACGGGACCACCCAATCAGGGGGTTCCGGCGACGTCGGCTCGGTTTTCGAAATCGGCCCCGGCGGCGGGCTGACCACGCTGCAGAATTTTCAAGGATCGAACGGCAATGACCCCGTAGCAGGGGTGATCCAAGCCGCCAATGGGAAGTTCTACGGAACTACCTATGAGGGCGGTGCCAATGGCGTTGGTTCGATCTTCCAAATATCGAACAACACGCTGGTCACGCTATACAGTTTCTGCACCGTGGCTAATTGCACGGATGGTTCATACCCCGATGGCGCACTGATCCAGGCCGCTAACGGGGACTTGTACGGAACAACGGCCAGCGGCGGCACCGGTGAGGACGGCACCGTGTTCAAAATCAACCCAAGCACCGGCTTGGTGACCACCTTGCACAATTTCTGCTCGCTAAGCGGCTGCAACGATGGCGCATTCCCCCATGCGGGGCTGATTCAGGGCAGCAACGGTGATTTCTACGGGACAACGCAGGACGGCGGCGTAAGCAGCGAGGGTGTGGTCTTTAAAATCACCGCCAGCGGCAACTTGACCGTGCTTTACAGCTTTTGCGCGCTCGCCAGCTGCGTGGACGGCTCGAACCCGTCCTCGGCATTGATCCAGGGCGCCAATGGAGACTTCTATGGAACAACGAATCAAGGCGGGGCCAACGGCGATGGTACGGTATTCAGAATCACCCCGGGCGGCACACTGACCACGCTGCACAGCTTCGATGGTGCTGACGGCGCCAATCCCGTAGGAGCGCTGGTTCTGGCCACCGACGGGAATTTCTACGGGACAACGCAAAACGGCGGGGCCAATGTAGGTGATTTTTGTGAAGGCGGTTGCGGTACGCTCTTCAAGATCACCCCTGGAGGCACTCTAACCAGGTTACACAGCTTTAGGTTCACCGATGGTGCCGCCCCTTATGCGGGTCTGATCCAAGCCACCAATGGCGACTTCTACGGGACGGCGTATGAAGGTGGGGAAAACGGTGATGGCGCGGTTTACAGCCTGTCTATGGGTCTGGGCCCGTTTGTGCAAACGTTGACCACTTCCGGCACGGTTGGAGCCCCCGTCATCATTCTGGGGAACAATTTGAGCGGAGCGACTCTCGTCGCATTCAACGGCACCGCGGCGACGTTCACGGTGGTCTCGGCGTCCGAAATCAAAGCCACGGTTCCGACAGGCGCGACCACCGGCACAGTAGAAGTCGTAACACCGGGTGCCACGCTGAACAGCAATGTCGTGTATACGGTGAAACCGTGATTGCCTGAACAGTTCGCCTTTGGTGTCACTCGGTCGAATGACGCATCAAGAACCAGGCACAATCTTGGGGACCGTAAATGAACACAATCTCCAAATCGACGACAGCGCTGGCTTTGGCTTCCTTAATGATGTCGGGCCTCATCACCATCCAATCGGCGCAAGCGCAGAGCTTCAACTTGCTCCACAGCTTTTGCTCCAAAGCCGATTGCCCGGACGGCGCGGGCCCCGTAGCAGCGCTGATCCAAGCCACCGATGGGAACCTCTACGGGACAACGGGTTCAGGCGACGACATCGGCTGTGGTTCGGTTTTCAGAATTACCACCGGCGGCACGCTGACCACGCTGGCGAGCTTCGACTGCTCGAACGGCCGGAACCCCGATTCGGCGCTGATCCAAGGCCTCAACGGGGCCCTGTACGGGACAGCGGCTTGGGGCGGGAACCAAAATTGTCCCGGCAAATTCGGCTGTGGCACGATCTTCAGAATCACTCGCGGCGATAAGCTGGCCGCGCTGCACCTCTTCGATGGCACGGACGGACAGTTCCCAGTGTCCTCGCTGATCCAAGCCGCAAATGGGGACTTCTACGGGACAACGTCAGCGGGCGGGGCCACCGGCCAGGGTACTGTCTTCAAAATGGCTACCGGCGGTACGCTAAACACGTTGTACAGCTTTTGTAGTCTATCCAACTGCACCGACGGCGCTAACCCAAATGCGGCGCTAACAGAGGACGCCAACGGCGTCTACTATGGGACAACAGCGAATGGTGGACTCAATTGCATCAGCGCGGGTGGCTGTGGCACGGTCTTCAAAATCACCGCAAAAGGCACGCTGACCACGCTTCACAGTTTCTGCGCGCAGGTAAATTCCAACGGCTATTGCACGGACGGCGACTACGTCCTTTCGGGGCTGGTTCAGGGCACCGACGGGAACTTCTATGGGACAACGCCAACAGGCGGCGCCAATGGGCAGGGGACGGTGTTCAAAATCACCCCCGGCGGCGAGCTAACGACGCTTTATAATTTCTGCTCGGCTAGTCATTGCGAGGACGGCGCCGGCCCCGAAACGCTGATCCAGGGCACCGACGGGAATTTCTACGGGACAACGTCCAATGGCGGAAACGATGATGTGGGCGCGAGCGGTGGCTATGGCACGGTGTTCAAAATCACTCCCGGCGGCACCCTGACGACGCTGCACTACTTCGATGAGTGGGATGGCGCCGAACCCTCGGGGTTGACCCAGCACACCGATGGCGACTTCTACGGAACTGCGATAGGTGGCGGGGCGTACGGTTTTGGCACCGTCTTCAGCCTGTCTGTGGACCTCGGCCCGTTTGTGGAAACCCAGACCTCCTCGGGGAAGGTGGGGGCAACCGTCATCATTCTGGGGACCAATCTGACGGGCGTGATAGCCGTGCTGTTCAACGGCATTTCAACGGCGTTCACGGCCGTCTCGGAGTCGGAGATCCTCGCCACGGTTCCAAGCGGCGCGACTACGGGCCCCGTCCAGGTGCTTCTCGTCAATCCTCCCACCGGCGGGCTGCTCACAAGCAACAAGAGTTTCACGGTGATTCCGTGATCCTCTGATTCGTGCGGAAAATGAGCACGAAGGCGCAGGAACTCCGAAACTCACAGGAACCAAGCGGCCATTCACAGTATGCCGCGGACGGTTTCGGTGTGGAAGGTGTTGCGGGAGGCGGAGGTAGTGCATCGCGGGTGCTTCTTTTTTGCAATGTTGTTGCGGATTGAGCCCAGCACGCCTGCAGACACCGCGAATTTTGAGAGGCACAAGGCATCGCACGACGTGTCAATCGCGGTCGAGACGGCACAAGTGTTGCTCCACACGGAGCCCAGTTGCCTATCCACCCATCGGCTATTGCGGCAACAAATGATGGGTTAATCGTGGCAGGGTCGACCAACGCGCGCGCGTGGGCGACGAAGACCGACAACTCTGGCAAAGTATTGTGGACGTATCTCACCGATAAGCCTGATTGGCACGACCGTTATCCTTGGCCGCCAATTCTTCCCCAATTTCGATGTACGGCGGCGATACCCGATGGCAGTGTGTTGTTTGGCTCATTCATCACGACAAAAGCCGGCGATCAGCGGCGGATCACTCGCTCCATGGTCTTAATAACGCTGTCTGACGATATGCGTGAAGTACTGCGTCAAGACGCCCACACCGCGATGATTTCCAACGTTACCTACAGACTGCCTGATCAGTCATTGACGATGTTCGGGGCAGCGATGCACACGATCGGTGAGCGATATTCGTCACAGGTTGCGCATCTGGATTCGGGCCTTCAACGAACCCAGGCCCTCGATGTGCGTCGCGATACGTTCTCCGACAACGGTATGATATACGCGGCTGCGCCGCTGAATTCGACCGGCAGATTTGCAACCGCCACCGTTGCGGTCGTCAAGGGGTATCCAGATCATCCGGTGCAGATCGCTGCGTCCACGGGATTTCTGAGGGGTTTGGCCCTGGAATTTTTGCAGCTACGGTGATGGAAATTGAGGACCAACCGGGTATTGGGAGGCAACATGCACAGAGAAGGCCGCACGGCTCGAGATGGTCGGGAAATAGTCAAGGGATGCCCCTCCACGATGGGCGATGACTATCAGCTCAATACGACGACGCTGATACGGCACGCGGCGCGAACCTATGCCGACCAGGAAATCGTCTATCGAACGCCGACCGGTGGCTGGAGCCGCTATACCTACGGCGATTGCTACACGCGCACTTGCCGAACCGCCAATGCCCTTCGTGGGCTCGGTATCGGGCCGGGAGATCGAGTGGGCGTATTGGACTGGAATAGCCACCGTTATTTCGAGCTCTATTACGCCATCCCGGGGCTCGGGGCGGTCATGCTGCAACTGAATCTGCGCCTTGGCGCGGAGGACTTGGGCTACATCGTCGATCACAGCCACGCGGCGTTCATATGTGTCGACGAGTCGCTTCTGCCGCTGGCCGAGGCGATTGCTCCACTTGTGCCCGATGTCCGGGGCTGGATTGTCATGACGGACAAACCGTCGGCTGAGATCAGGACAACGCTGCCGCACTGGCATCATCACGAAGCCTTGCTCGCCGCCGCCACGCCGACCTGCGACTGGCCAATGATCGACGAACATTCCGCGTACGCGGCTTGCTATACCACCGGAACGACCGGCAGGCCAAAAGGCGTTTATTATTCGCACCGCTCCATTTATCTGCACTCCACCGCCGTCGTTGCCAATCTCGGTATGACGCTTGATGACTGCACGATGCTTATCGCTCCGATGTTTCACGCGCAAGGTTGGGGCATGCCGCAGGCGGCGACCCTGATGGCGAACAAGATCGTGCTGCCCGGCCGCTACTCCATGGAGGACACGGCTCCGCTGGTTGATGCGATCATTGCGGAGCGAGTCTCAGTTACCAACGGGACGTCCACGATTCTGTCGCCAATGCTGCGCTACATCGAAACTCTTCCCGCAAGACCCGATCTCCGTGGATTGCGGATACTCTGCGGAGCCTCCGAACCACCCCTGTCCTTGATGATCGGATTCCACGAAGCCGCGGGCGCCGAGATAGTTCACGCCTATGGAGGCACCGAGACCAGTCCTGCGGTCACCATGAATCGTCTCAAGCCAACGCTGAAGGATCGGATGATCTCCAGCGCGCGGTGGAACCTAAGACGCAGCCAGGGTCTGCCGCTCGCCGGCGTAGACATCAAGATTCTGGGACCGGACGATCAGGAATTGCCCCACGACGGCCAGTCGATTGGTGAGATTTGCATGCGTGGTCCTTGGATTACGACCGAATATTACGACATGCCGGATGCGGCAGACAGGTTCATCGACGGTTACTGGCGCTCCGGTGATGTCGGATTGATCGATCAGAACGGCTACCTCAAGCTATGCGATCGCATCAAGGACGTCATCAAAAGCGGCGGGGAGTGGATCTCCTCCATCGACATGGAGAGCGCCCTTCTGGGGCATCCGGCCATACGCGAGGCGGCTGTGGTCGGCATACCGCACCCGAAGTGGCAGGAACGCCCGCTCGCGTTGGTGGTTCTGAAACCGGGCCATCAAGTGACGCTAGACCAGCTGCATCAGCACCTCTCCGATGCATTTGCCAAGTGGCAGTTGCCGGACCAGGTTCTGTTCGTGGATAGCATTCCGAGGACCAGCGTCGGCAAGTTGAACAAGAAGATCATCCGCGCCGAGTATGCCGCGCTTTATGTTCAGCAGGGCGAGGGGTGAACGCTCAATTGCCGCCGGAAATGATCTTTCCGTCCATAATGAGATCACCGGGCTTCATGCCTGTCGGGCAGCTACCCAGATACTTGGCGTCCATGATCATCACGGTTTCCGTTTGGCCCGAGGTCAGATGCATCTCGGTGTGAGACGCGGTGTCGCCTTTATACGTGTAGACGACTTTGGTGACGGAGCCGGCGTTCGGCCCTTTGGCGCATCGGCTCTCCTCTACATACGTATCGCTCGACGGTCGAGTCACGCTGGAAGTGCATTCATTCTTCTTCCTGAGCTCCTCTGCCCCCGACTGCATCGACTCCGTGAGCGCTTTTGATTGACACATCTGTACGGACCTATCGGACACCGTCTTGCCCTGCTGGGTCTGCGTCGCGTGGGTCTCCCAAAGGCCCTCTTTCGTCGGAGGCGGCTTGATTCCATCCGCCGCGGCAGTTCCGATCCCTGCGCACAGAACCCCAATGAGGAACGCTGGCTTGAATGTCATGTTGTCGATTCCTTTGCTGCAGTGGGATGATGCTCGAGTTTATTCGGCACCGACTCTAGCATGCAGCCGTGCGGTGACGTGCAACGACCGCACCTACCGAAAGTGGTCGGCCGCGGCGGGCGGTATGCGATCACACCCCGGCCGTGCGGTACGGGCGCTCCAGGGTCATCCTGTTGGCAATGAACGCGGTTGCTGTTAAATCGTCTCAGGGGCCAACGGACCACTTGAATCGAATACGGCCCCAGTAGCCCGCCGAGGACGATTTGTCCTCCGGTGCTGCAAAGCGCCCGTATTGCTCGACGCAGCGAACGGCGGCCTGGTCGAGCACGTCGGAGCCGCTGGTTTTGTCCAGCTTGATTTGCGTTGCCTTTCCATCGGATGCGACATGGACCATTAGGAAAACCGTGCCGGTGAGACCCTGAGCCACGGCTTCCGGGGGATACGGGCAATTGTCGCTGTCCGCCATCGCCGCTGCCGCCTTGGGCAGGGGCCGCAAAACCGGGACGGGCGCCACGGAAGGGGTTTTTGTGCCGGCAACGTGCGGCGGGTTGGCCGCCCTTGAACCGGCGGCCGCGCCAGCGAGAGGCGGCGACGCCGCAGCAGGGGAGACCGCGGTGGCAGGCGAAGGAGCCATGGGCGATACGGCTGCCGGGGGGGTGATCGCGGTGTGCGGCTCCGTCACAGAAGCGGCATTCCTTCGGTGAACGTAAATACCGATTCCCACGACCAACAGCGAGAGCGCCAGCACGATGAGCGCCGGCATCAGGTTGCGGCGCGATTCGCGTGGAGCCGGGGTAGCCGGGGTGATGCCGGGCGCTTCGGGCGGCTCGGGGGCTTCGGTAAATCTTGCGGGATAGCGGATATCGAGGGTATGGGAAGGAGGCCCGGTCCTCTGCGCGCGGGGCGCGGAGGAGTTGGCTGCTCCGACGCCGCTGCTGCCGGCGGCGTGGACTCAGCCGCCGCTGCCGCGGACGCCGGAATCGCCGCCGAGGCGGGAGCGGGTGCTGCAGCGGCCGGCGGGTCGGCCGTCCAGCCCAAGCCTGCGAGAAGTGCGGTCACGCTGGGCGTCCGTTGGGCGTGCTCGAATGACAACGCTTGGGCAAGCGCGGCATTCTGATCTTTGGACAAGATCTGCAACGGCGTCATTGCGAGCGCGAGGTCGCGCGCCTCGACCGCGGAGCGCGACCCGAAGGGATGCGCACCGGAAAGCATCGTGTAGATGATGCAAGCAAAGGAGTACACGTCGTCCCGCGGATCCGGCGCACCGCCCTGCAACATCTCAAACGCGGCGTAAGCAATGGTCTGACTGCGGCACCGGCGAGGATCGAAGCGCCCGTTGCGAGTCGCCGCCGCGCGAGTCAACCCGAAATGCAGGAGTTTTGCCCGGCCCTGCATAACGAACACGTTTGCCGGCTGAAGATCGCCGTGCACCACATCCAGATCGTGGGCGTAGGCGAGCGCGGCGCCCATGTCGGCGACCACTCGGCGTGCCTCGATAAGCGGCAACCCTGTGCCGTTTTCCCGCAGAACGGTCTCGAGAGTTCGGCCTTCGAGATATTCGGTGACGAGGTAAACGCCCTGCCGATCGGAATTCAGCGAGTACACGCGCGCGATGTGAGGATGGCGCAGCATCCGGGTCACGCGGATTTCCGCGCGCAGGAGCGCCATCGCTTCGGAGAACCTCCCGAACTCGGACCGCAACATGCTCACCGCGAATGGAGATTCGTTTGCCGCCAGATCGGCCGCGCGATACACGGCGCCGAGGACGTCGCCTTCGACTTGGCTATCGAGCCGGTACCGGCCTCCCAAGACCTGGCCGATCATCTTGGAACCGTCGATCAGCGCCGCGTGGGGCTCGGGATCGACCGAGCGATCGTTGGCAGAATTTTGCGACGCCGAAGCCCACAGCTGCCGTTTGGGCCGGGGTTGCCCGCCGACGGATACCGGGTCACGCTCGGAGAGCGGGATTCCCGGAGAGCGGGGTTGAGATTGAGTCACCGGGTCGCCACGCTCAGCCAACCGGTGCGCGACGTATGGCCTCGGACTGACGCTTTCGAGATCCAGGCGTGCGATGATCTCGGCTGCCGCGCTTTGTGAGGCGGCGCTCCGCAATGCCCGGCAGGCCTCATTGCGCGTCAAGACGCCCCTCAATAGGGCGGCCTGAATCGAGCGCTCGAGTTCCGCGGCGCTCGAGCGACCGGCGTCGAGCGCTTCCACGGCGTCACGAAGATCGGCAAGTCCCATCAGATTCGGCAATGGCGGAGACCTCGGTTTCGTTGCGGACGCGCGGCGAGATGGACATGCTAGCCTTTTAGAGCGGTGGTCACAATTTGTCCACCTTGCCTTTGTAACATGCCGCTGACTTGTCTGTAAATGCCCTGCTTCCTTTGTAACATGTCACTGATCATCAATGGTCCGCCCGACCCGCATGTCCTCTATGTTGCTGCTGCCGCGATCAAAGCGCATCAAGCAAGCGAGCCTCGAGTCCCGACAAGCGCTCCGTCGCCGTTCGAATGGTGCCGGCGACCACCTCCGCGCTCGCCATCACCGTCACGCGCTCGCGTGCGCGCGTGACGCCGGTGTAGAGCAGCTCCCGCGTGAGGACCCGGTTCGACTCCGCCGGCAGCAATACCAGGACCTCGTCGAACTCGGAGCCCTGGGCCTTGTGAACCGTCATGGCGAATGCGGTCTCATGCTCGGGCAGGCGCACTGGCGGTATCGCGCGGAAGCCCAACTCGGCATCGGGAAAGTAAACCCGCCATTGATCCGCTGCGTCCGGCAGTACGATGCCGACGTCGCCGTTGAAGAGTTGCAGCGTGTAGTCGTTGCGAAGCACGATGACCGGCCGGCCCGGGTACCAATCGGACCGGCCCTCGAGATCGAACGCCTGATCGATCGCCTCCCTGAAGAAGCGGCTGACCCACTCGTTGATGGCCACGGTGCCACGGGTTCCCTCGCGAACGGCGCACAGCGTGCGGAAGCGGCCGAACGCGCTCGTGACCACGCCTGGATCGGGAGTCCGGGTTCGAAGCGCGTCCAGGTAATGGCCATACCCCCGGCAAATCACGTCGAGAGATTCGCGCGACAGGGCGCCGCCGTCGTTGCGCCAGGTGAGCGCAGGGTCGGAGGCGGCGCCAAGGCGGGCCAGCGCCGCTTGCGCATCGCCGGCGTTGATCTCCTCGGCGAGCCGGCCGATGGCGGAGCCGCTGCCGAAGCGGTAGTTCTGCCTGAGCCAGACCACCGAGTCGGTGAGCCCCGGGCCGGCCGGCGGCGGCGTCCGGATGGCCTCGGGATCGATCTCGCCGAGGCGTGCCAGCAGGCCGATGCGCTCGGGGCTCAGCGTCGGATCGGCGGACAGTTCGGCGAACACCGCGCCGGATTCGACCGCCGCGAGTTGATCCTTGTCGCCCACCAGAATGATCTTCGCCGCCGGCGGCACCGCCTCAAAGAGGCGTGCGGCGAGCGCGAGGTCCAGCATGGAAGCTTCGTCGACGATGAGGACGTCGATGGGCAAGGGATTCGCGGCATGATGCCGGAACCCGCCGTCAGGCAACACGCCGAGCAGACGATGCACGGTGGACGACGTCTGCGGCAAGAGCGCCGCAAGCTCAGCCGGTAGATGGGCCGATCGCTGCCGGATGGTTTCCGTGATACGCGCTGCCGCTTTGCCGGTCGGGGCCGCGAGCGCGATCCGGCACGCACGATTGGCCTCCAGCAGGCAGGCCAGCAACTTCACGAGAGCCGTGGTCTTGCCGGTCCCCGGACCGCCGCTGACGATGGTCAAATTTCCGAGGAGCGCCGTGAGCACGGCGATTTTCTGCCAATCGGCCTGCGCCGGCGCGTCCGAACCCTTGGGAAAGAGGGCTGTCAGCAGGGCAACGACATTCGCCGGCAGCACGGCCCCGCCGGGCGCCGGAACGGGCCGGCCGCGCCGCTGCACCAGGCAACGCGCCAGGCGGCTCTCGTAGTCGAAATACCGATGCAAATAAAGGCGGCCGTCGCCGTCCAGGATGAACGGCTGGGCGCCCCGTGACCCCGGGGAACCCACGAGCCCCGACTCCAAGAGCGCCTCGCGCAATTCAGCCGGCGTGATGTCTCGTCCCTCCTCCGCGGTCATGGAGACCGCGAGGCCGCTCAAATACGAGCATACGTGGCCGGTCGAGGTGGCCATGCTGAGATGCACTGCCGCCCGTCGAACCATCGCGCAAACCGCCGCCGGGGCGCGGTGTTCGGCCGCCCAGCGCTCGACATAGTGCCCGAAGGCGTCGGCCAGCCGCTGATCGGGATTGATCTTCGGTGCCGGACTCATACCGCCGCCCTTCGCATTGGCCGGTCGAGTATCGTGTTCAGCCTCTGAATCGCATCGCCCGTGGGCCGGTGAAAATACACGCCCGGCCTCGCCGTGCCCGTTCCCGGCCAAGCGGCGCGAATCCCGCGCACGAACAGGTACAGAACACCGCCGAATTGCTCCTCGTAGCGATAGGCCGGAAGGCGCCGCCGGAGGTACCGGTCGAGCGCGACGGTGTAGAGCAGGTACTGTAGATGGTAGCCGTGCTCGGTCATGGCGCGAGCCATAGGAGCCGGCCCATAGTCGGCGGGCTCGTAACCCAGGTGGTTCGATTTCCAGTCGAGGATGAAATATCGTCCCTGGTGTTCGAACACCAGGTCGACGAATCCCTTGAGGTAGCCTTCCAGGCTGCCGAATCGCAGCGCGTGCATGTCGTAGCCGAACTCTTTCAGCGTATCGTTCAACTCAGCCGCCGGCAGATGGGGCACGGGAAAGGTGAACTCCAGTTCGGTGAGCCGGCGGCTGAGGGCGACGGAGCGAAGCTGCAGGCCCTCGATGAGGGTGGCCGTCGTCACCTCCCTGATCAAATGGCGCAGCATGCCGGAGAGGCGCGCGGGCTGCTCCGGCGCGGACTCCCCCGGCCGGTTTTGCGGATGGCGCTCGAGCGCCGCCGCGATGTTTTGGTCCCAGGTCGACTCATCGGTAAAATCGATGTTTTCGAACACGGCGTGGATGCACTCGCCGGCGCTCGCTCCGCGCGGAAACCGCAGAATATCGTCCTCGGGCAACCCCGCGGAGAGCTGCGAGCCGCCGGGCGCGCTAACCACGCGGGCGTCACGGTCATTGGCCGCCTGCTCGCTCTGCGCACCGAAGTTGAGCCCGCTGTAGCTGCTGAGCTTCCAGCCTCCGGCCGCGACGACGGGGCCCGGATTCGATTCCAGCGCCGCCTCCGCGACCGGTGCAACGAGGGGAAGGCCCGAATCGGTCGGGAGGGGCAACCGGCCGACCGACGCCGCATGGGATGCCGCGAAGCGCTGCCACGCCGCATCGATGTCGGCCGGACCCGGCCCGTTCTCGAACCACGCATCCAAATCCAGGTCCCGGCCGGCCACCAGCCAGTTCAGCATGCTGTGAGCGCTCTCCTGATCCGACCGGACGTTGTAGGTGCCCGTGACCAGATAACAGCGGTGGACCGCCCGCGTCAGCGCCACGTAGAGAAGCCGCACGGTCTCCGCCGCCTGTTCCGATCGGAGAATCCCCTCGATGCGCACCCTCTCCGGGTCGCCCTTTTCCCATTGCCGAAAATCGACGACCGGCTCGAGCTCATCGTCGTGATATTCCCGGCCCTCGAGCGTAGAGCCGCCGAACTTCATCGCGCCGTCGCAGACGAACGGGCAAAAGACCACGGGGTATTCCAGGCCCTTGCAGGTATGAATCGTCACGATCTGCACGAGGTTCTGGTCGGACTCGAGGCGCAGCTGCACCGCGTCGGCGTCGTCGTCACCGTCGCGTTCGGCCCTCAGGTGACGCCACAGCGCGTCCGGCGCGACGTGCGTCTGCGCCGCCTGATGCAGGATCTCGCCCAGATGCAGGAAGTTGGTGAGCCGCCGCTCCCCGTCCGGCCGCGACAGCATGCGCTGGGCGACGGTTTGATCCGCCAGAAGCTTTCGGTACATGAGGCCGAAGCCCCGCTTGAACCACAGCTCGCGGTACTCCGTGAACTGGCGCACTCGGTCCATCCAGAGCGCTTCGTCGCCTGAAATCGCTTCGATGTCGCTCACCGTGCATCCGACGAGGCCGGTCGCGAGCGCGGCCCGCACCAGGGACTCCCGCGCGGGCGACAAGATCGCAGTCAGCACGGTCTCCAGATCCTGCGCTTCGGCGGCGTGAAAGACGCTGCTGCGGCCAATTTCCACGGCCCCCACACGCAGCGCGGCGAGCGCCAGTTTCATGTCGCTCCCGAGGGCGCGGCTGCGCACCAGCACGGCGATGTCGCGGGGACGCAGTGGCTCACCGTCGAGCGTGACTTGTCCGAGAGATCCTGCCTGAATGAGCCGCGCGATCTCGGCCGCCGTGGCCCGCACGGCCGCACGCCTGGCCTCGACCTTGGGGAGAGGACCCCCGGGACCCCGGGGTAGAGTCCAGAGCTGCAGCGGCTCCCGCGGTTCCGTGGCGTCGACCCACAGCGCGCGCCGCTTGTCGCCGAAGCTCACTTGCCGATAGTCGAGGCCCGGCAGGATGAAGGCCCGCGGATTCGCCTCGAACAGACCATTGATCCCCCTCAGCAGCGGCTCACTCGACCGTTGATTGGCCGCGAGCGACCAGCGGTCCGTCGCCCAGCCCGCCGCGCGCAGATAGGTGTGAAGGTCCGCGTTGCGGAAGCTGTAGATGGCCTGCTTGGGGTCGCCCACGACGAACACGTGAGAATCGCCCCCGGTGTAGATCCGACGAAAAATGTCGAACTGCAGCGGATCCGTGTCCTGGAACTCATCGATCAGCGCGGCCGGGAAGCGCTGCTTGATGGCGCCCGCGAGTTCGGGATGGTCGCGATCGTCAAGCCGCTCGTGGACGTTGGACAGCATGTCGTTGAAGGAAATCACCTGCCGCGACAGCTTGAGGGCCCGCAATTGCGCGCCGGCCTCCTGGAGCAGGCCGCGAATCAATCGAAGGCGCGCCAGGGAGAACGAGGCGTCGAGACGCTCGCGCAGGGACAGATAGGCTTCGGCTTGATCAAAGAAGGCATGGGCCGGCGGAACGCCGTTCTTCTTCGTGTTCTCCTCGAGCACGTCGGCGCGATACAGCCGCGCCTTGGCCTTCGCGCTCGCAACCCGGCCCCGCAAGTTCGCAAAGGGTTGGTTCTCGCGCGTGATCCGGTCCCACTCCTCGGCCCCCTCGCGAACGGAGGCGTCCTTGTACGTCCGGCCATTCAACGCGTTCATCGATGCACGCAGCCGATCGAGGATGGCGCTCCGGTGGGTCAGCCAGGTCTCGCGGAGCTGGAGGAAGAGATCGGTCAATGGGTTCGCGTCGATCAATGGCGATTCGATGTCGGTGGGCCAGAGGAGCTTGGCCATCGGCTTCGCCAGGTGACGTACGAGCAGCTTCGCGAAGCGGTCGGGGGTGTCGCCTTGGGCCTTCAAGTACAGCGCCAGACCGGTCGCGACCGCATCGCCGGCGACATGCCGGCGCCAGAAATCGTTGACCGCCTCCATCAAGAGCTCGTGGTCGTCCTCCACGAGTTCCAGTGACATCGGCAAGCCGGCCGCGAAAGGATTGTCCGCCAACGCGCGCTGACAGAATCCGTGGATGGTGAAGATGGAAGCTTCGTCGAAGGATTCGAGCGCCCGGTGCAGGAGTTCGATGCTGGTGGAGCGCCGGCCGGCATGGTCGATGGCCGCGATGAGCCGGGCGATGAAGGGATCGTGCGGCGCGCCCGGCGCCTGCGCCAGAGAGTCGCGTAGTTCGCGGATGCGCAGGCGAATGCGCTCGCGCAATTCGGCGGTCGCCGTATTCGTGAACGTCACGACGAGGATCTCCCGAACGGTGAGCGCGCGCTCGAGCAGCAACCGGACATACAGGCCACAGATGGCCCAGGTCTTGCCGGTTCCGGCCGACGCCTCGATGAGATTGATGCCGTCCAGGGGACATTCGAAGACATCCATGGGTTTCACGGCGCTCATGGTGGTCCAAGGGGAGCCGCGCCGATCCGCGGGTCCTCGAGGCAGGCCCGGATGCCGCCGAAGACGATCCTAGCCGACTCTTCGAATTTCAAATCGATCGGGTCATCCTGGCCGCGAAAGGCGAGCCGGTACGCCGCATCCTCGCTCTCTCCATGGGCCTCGCCGTAGACGGGGCGCCATTTGCCCCGTGCCTTGGCCAAATTGTCCGTTCGCAGGTAGACCCACGCGGATTTGGGGAAGAAATGCAGCGGCTCCCGCAAGCCGCGACGGTACAGGCCCAGCAATGCCTCGAGAATCGCCGCCGCCTCTGGGCAGTGGATCAGGCGGTACTCGCCGTCGCGCGAGATCCATCGTGTGTGACGCTCCGTCCCGGCCGGCGCAGCAGCGCACAGAACCAGGTGAGTCAGCCAACCGGTGAGGTAGTCGGCGGCCCGAGTGTCGTCGTACCGATGAAGCACCAAACCCGTCCGACGCACACCGGTCAGCACCGCCGCGAGCCGCCAGGTCTCGCCGAGCTCGAAATCCCGTTCAAGGGTGATGGGCGGGCCGGCCGGCGGCTGCGTCGCCTCGCTCACCGTTCGCGCAAAATGCCGCAGCGTGGCGAGTTCCTCCTGAAGGAGTGCCGTTCCCAGCGTGCCGCCCGGATATTCGATCCCGGCCATGGCGAGACGCTCCAGTTCCTGATCGCCGAGGCCTTGCATGGCCTGCGGCAGCAAGCGCTCCGCCAAGGCCTGCCGCTCCGCAAAATCGGGCACGAACGGTTCATCATCCGATGGAGCGCTCTCTTCCCGGAAGAGCGCGATGCCGAGCCGCTCCCGCAGCAGGTAGCGGCAGGGATTCCTGAAGAACCGGACCAGCTGGTCCAGCGATACGGTTCGCCATTCCTCGCCGGGAACCGTCAGCGGCGCCCGGAAGAACGGCTCCGTCCCCGCGGCGTCCCGCTCGGCGTCCCCCTCCTCCTCGTCGCTCACCGCGGCGTCCCAGCGGGGCGTGGGTTGGATTGCCCGCTCGCGAGAATCACGCAGCGCATCGCACAGTTCGCGATTGAAGCTGCGCAGCCGCGGATCGGCGTCCGCGGCGAAGTACATCGGGGAGAATGCCTGCAGCGGATGCTCGATGACGAGGCGGCGCCGCGCCTGCGTCAGCGAATCGGGATCGGAGGGAGACTCCGCCATGGCCGGCACCAGCGTCTCGATCAGCTCCGACACCACCACCGATGCCGGCCGGATGGAGTTGTCCAGAACGCTGCGCCCGGCGTAGCTCAGGTAAAAGCGCTCGCGCGCCGCCAGCAGCAAATCCAGGAACAGGTTGCGGTCGTCCCAACGGCGCTGGCGGTCGCCCGGCAACGGCTTGGCGGCCATCAGGTCGAATTCAGTCGGGCGGGAATTCTGGGGAAAGGCGCCGTCGTTGAGCCCGATCACGCAGATCACGCGAAACGGCAAGTTCCGAAGGCTGCTCATCGAGGAGAACGTGATCGAGCCCGTGGGAACTCCGCCCCGCGCGGAATCATCGAGCTGCGCCTTGAGCGCCGAGCGGATGACCGGCAGCGGCACCGGCATGGTCATGGCGCCGCGCGCCATGTTGGAGCGCAATTCACCGATCGCCTCGCGCACTTCGCCAAGATCGTCGAACTCGTCCTCGACGGGCCGCAAGAACTCCTCCAGTACGCCGAGGAGGGAGGCCGCCCAGGCGTCCGGAGGCCGCGGCCGCAGGAAGTCGGTTCGTAGTGCCGTCAAGCGATGGAAGAAATGGGCAAAGAGACCCAGGTCCAGCGCGTCCGAACCTTCCGGATTGCCGGCGGGCACGCGATCGAGCACGGGCACCGAAACCTGCTCGGGCAGCGCATAGCCCAGGAACAGCCGATGCAGCCCGTCCTCGACCGTGAATCGCTCGAGGGGGGGAAGTCCCTGCTCCCGGCGGTGATCGCCGTCGATGCCCCACCGCATACCGCTCATGCGCATCCAGCGTTCGACATTCATCAACTCATCGCTTCCGATGCCGAAGCGCCGGCCGATGATGGGCTGCTGTAGGAGCTCCAGCAACCCACTGCCAGGGAATCGCGAGGGAAGCATCGCCAGCAGCTCCAACAGCGCCCTCGCCGCCGCGTTGACCGAGCTGCGCCCTCGCCCGCTCACTGCGTACGGCAACAGCCGATCCGCGGGCGCGGTTCCGAAGACGGCGTCGATGAGCGGAGCGGCCGCCTCCAGATCCGGAGTCACCACCAGAATGTCGCTGAGCTCGGGCGGCGTCGGGCTCGCGAACATGCCGAGCAACTGGTCCTGCAGCACCTCGAGCTCGCGCGTCAGGGAGTGACACACGTGCACCTCGACGCTGCGATCCGCCGGATCCGAGGGCATGCTTCCCGGCTCGATCTCGACGAGATTGAAGATGGACCGCTGCAAATGACCCAGCCGGGTATCCGCAAACTCCTCCCGATATCCGTCATCGATGGGCGCGTCGGCCGCGCGGTCCAGGAGCAATTCGATCTGGGATTTTGTTTGCTTCCCCCAGGACGCCAAGAGACGGTTGCCCGTTTCCTGATGCTCCGCGGCGCCGCGCACGACCAATTGGCTGAGCCGTTTGGGATCGACGATCTCGAACCAGTATTCCCGGCACGGATTCAAGACATAGAGGCGCACGTCGATCCACCTCCCCAGTCCGATCAACATCTTCAGATACAGCGGGGGAATATCCGGGAGGCAGAAGACATGGACCGCCGGCGGCAGGTCCGATGGCTGGCCCGGCGCCGCGCCTTGGGCCTCCAGCGATCGAAAGAACTGGTTCGCCGGATGTTCTCGATGCGAGCCCATGGAGGCGATCAGCCGGCGCCAAAGCTCCGCCTGCCAAT
Organism: uncultured Gammaproteobacteria bacterium; assembly: GCA_963707765.1. Taxonomy (GTDB): domain Bacteria; phylum Pseudomonadota; class Gammaproteobacteria; order Steroidobacterales; family Steroidobacteraceae; genus Bog-1198. The sequence continues at coordinate 404,301 of CAVPQZ010000005.1, forward strand.
CCTGGTCGTCCGGATGCGCGGTGGAATCCATCCCAAGATCCACCCGGACGCCGGCCGCCCAGGCATTCAACCAGGGCTGCCGATAGGTGATGTACTGTTCCAGGACCGCGGCGATCTTTACCGCAAGATCCAACCGCATCACCGGGTCCGCGCCGTTCAGGTAGTTCGCGAGCCGCGGAAACGAGGCGTACCAGGCCGGATCCTGCAGCAAGGCGTAGATGCGCCAGGCGAGGACCGGGCCGGCGAACGGCGATTCCGTCTCGACCGACTCCACGACCCGGCCGATCTGGCGCCACAGCCACTGCGCGAGATACACGAAGTCGACGTTAGCGCAGACGCCCTGATCATCGGCGACGGCCAAGGCGAGCGTGCGGCGCATGGCAGCGCTCGGAACGACGACTTGATGCGCCACGAACGGCGAAGCCGTTGCGCGGCCCAGCTGCGCAATCACGGCATCGCGGAGGACTTCGAAGCAGTTCGAGAATTGGATGCTGAGCATTCGGAAAGGGGGACCTTCAAGGCCGAGACACCTCATTGCTGCACAAGTATTTTACATGTGTCCGAGACGGAAGCGCGAACCTCAACTGGGTGCTATTGGGGGCACCCGCGTCAACCTTGGCTTACTTGTGGCCTCAACTCACCGGCGATACGATTAACCCATGCAACCCCTTCGGTATTCCATCAATATCACATTGGACGGGCGCACCGATCATCGTGAAATGATCGCGGATGAAGAATTGCATCGTCACGCCGCCGAGAACCTCGCCCAGGCCGATGGCCTCCTTCTCGGCCGGGTGACTTACGAAATGATGGAGGCGGCGTTTCGGCCGCGGTCGCCGACGGGAACGAGGCCTGATTGGATGGAGCCCTTTGCTCGCACGATCGACGCCGTCAAAAAGTACGTCGTGTCGCGCACCCTGGAGCGGGTCGATTGGAACGCCGAGCTCGTGTGCGGGGATCTCGGTGAGGCCGTTCAGCAGCTCAAGCGGGAGTCGGGTAAGGGGCTGATGGTGGGAGGCGTGCAGCTGCCGCTGGCGTTGACGGAGCTGGGATTGATCGATGAGTACGAATTCATGGTGCAGCCCAGGCTGGCGGGCCGCGGACCGACGTTGTTCGCGCGGCTATCGAAACACGTCGACTTGAAATTCGTGAGCCGGAAGGAGTTCGGCTCGGGGGTGGTGGCGCTGCGGTACGAGCGTAGAAGCTAGCGATCGGGACGTCGCCCGGTCCGCAGCCTCGAGCCCGTAGGAGCAAGGAAGTGATCATTGCAGACGGCGTGGTGGCAGACTTTCAACGAGACGGCGTCGTCGTGGTACGAGGCGTCTTTCGAGACTGGGTGTCCGCTCTCGCTGGAGGTGTCGCCGAGGTCATGACGCACCCGAGTCCCCTCGAGCGCTCATACCAACCCAAAGACGGTTCGGCGGCGTTCTTCCAGGACTACTGCAACTGGTCGAGGATTCCCGCGTTTCGCGCGTTCATATTCGAGTCACCCGCCGCCGAGCTGGCGGCCCGCCTGATGAACTCGAGTCAGGCGCGTTTCTTTCACGACCACGTTCTCGTCAAACGGCCCGGAAACAGCACCGTCACGCCGTGGCACCAAGACCAACCGTACTACTGCGTCGAGGGGAATCAGACGTTGAGCTTTTGGGCTCCGCTCGATCCGGTGTCGCGGGCGGTATCCCTCGAGTGTGTCGCCGGTTCGCATCGGTGGAACATGGCCGGCTACCGGCCGAAACGATTCGACGGCACGCCCCTTTACGCGAGCGATGATTTCGACGAGATGCCGGACATCGACGCCCGGCGGGAGCAACTGCGGATCCTCGGCTGGGACATGGAACCGGGGGATGCGGTGGCGTTTGATTTCCGGACGATCCATGGTGCACCGGCGAACACGTCCCCCTCCACACGCCGGGTGTTTTCATCGCGTTGGGTCGGCGCCGACGCGCGGTTCGTTCGGCGCGGCGCGTCGGGGTCGCCCCCGTTTCCACACCTGACCCTCAAGGACGGCGCGCCATTCGATGCTGCGGAATTCCCGCTGATCTATTCCGTCGATTGAGTGCGTCAGGTCACAGTATGGCAATGATCGGATTGAACCGGAGCGGACGGCCCGATTAAATGTGCATATTGTCAAATCAACTATCCGGAGCTTGCCATCGGCGTTGCATGGATGATTCGGTGTGTCGCGCTGGACATCGGACTGTGGTTCTTCATACCGTGCGCATTCCTGCTCGTGTACGTGCTTGCGTACTCGGAGCCCACGGCTGCCATTGCACCGCATCTCGAGCTGGTTAGCCTACCGCTTCTGGCGATTTTCCTCGTGCGTCTGGTGCTTGCCCGCTCCTCGGCCAGCCACCGCGTCTATTTCTCGGTCACCTCGACACTGACCTCCTTCGCCATGGCGCTGTTCGCCGTCTACTACCTGGTGGTTCTGATCGGCCTGCATTCCTGGGGCGGTGTGGTCGCATGGAACGTCGTACCGACGTTCTTTCTGCAATCCTCCCTGATCACCGAGGTCTGGAAGATTCCGCGCCTATGCATCATCGCGGCCCCGATACTCGTTTACTGGTGGGCCATCGCCCTGTGCCGCCGCTATTTCGACCGGGTCGATTGGGTGCCCTTCCTCAACCCGCGTCTATCCCACCTCATGTTCACGTCGGTCATGATTTTGGTCCTCGCCATCATCGCGATCGTGAGCTTGGAATTTTGGACGGGAGCGTTCACCGCGCAGCAGGAACCCTTGAGCGTCACCGCTTTTCCACGGAGCTCCGGCATGGATCTCGAGGGGTATATCGTGAATCCGGTGACGGCGAATCGGATGGATCTGCGCGAGGACGCCGCCCGGCAATCCTATGTCGGCTCCGGTATTCCCGCCAAGGGAACTCATCGCAAAAACCTGGTGTTCATTCTTGTCGATGCGTTGCGGCCGGATCATATGGGGTTGTACGGCTATAACCGCGATACAACTCCGAATTTGAGCCGCATCGCACGCGAGCACTCGACGCGGATCATGGAGGAGGTTCACTCCACGTGCGCCGACACCGCCTGCTCCATATTCAGCCTGTTCAGTTCGCAATTTCCCGGGCATTTCGCGGCCCACCCGTTCATGCTGCACCACGTGTTGTGGCGCAACGACTATCGCATCCATCTTGATATTGAGCGGCGACAAGACCTACTTCTACAGCCGCACGCAATACTATGGCGACGTCGATACGTTCTACGACGGGACGCAGGCCCCGGGATACTACATAAACGACGATCAGCTGGTGATCGACAAGCTCGCGCGCATGCCGCGCGCCGATGAAAACGCAGTCATGTTTCACTTCCATCTGATGTCCGCCCACATATTGGGCAAGAGACATGATGGACGCGGGCCGTTCCAACCGGAACAACGCTATCTCTTTCCCGACAGCCAAGACGCGGGGCCGGGCGGGCAGGTCTCGCCGGTTACCCGCAACTATTACGACAACGGCGTGGTGCGGGCGGATGCCGTCATCGGAGAATTGCTGGCCTTGCTGCAGGACAAGGGCTACTTGGAAGATGCGCTGGTCGTGATCACCGCGGATCATGGCGAGTCGCTCGGTGAGCATGGGCTCTATCACCACGCCAACAGCGTGCGTGAAGAGGTTTTGCGCGTTCCCTTGGTGATGATCGCCTACGGCCGCCCGTTGCAGTTGCCGGCAACCCCGCGCACCTTCGCCTCGCAGGTGGACATCGCGCCCACCATTTTGCGGGAGTTGCACCTGCCTCAACCCAGCAGTTGGGTTGGCCAGCCGCTCGAATCGAACCAGAACCTCGATGTCAGCTTCTTCACGGAGCATGCCTTTCATGGTCTGATCGATCATCGCAACGGCATGCATGTTTGGAAATACTCGGTGGATCAGCAGTCCGGCGTCGACCGGGTATTCGATCTGAGCGTCGACCCACATGAAAATCGCGACCTTCTCGATCAGGTGCCGGCCGAGCGTCTGCAGGACTGGCGGACACGCCTCAGGACCGAGATGGGGGCCTCGTTGCCGGTGCCGGACGGTGCGGCCGAGAGGGACAGAAGCGCCACATAGGGATTTCCTCGCTGGACGGGAATGCGCGTGTGGCGACATGCCTCAGAGGCCGTTTTGATGGCCGCAGCGGATTTTGCGCCAATACTCAACGCTTTACGCTCGAGGATACATGATGCATTGTTCCGACCCGAATTTCGCCGATCGCGTCAAGGCCAGTTTCAACCGACAAAGCGCAATGCGGCTTGTCCGGGCCGAATTGGCGGTCGTCGAATGTGGCCGTGTGGATATCCACCTGCCGCACTGGGACGGTATCGAGCAGCAGCATGGCTACGTCCATGGCGGTGTCGTTGGAATGATCGCGGATTCCGCGGCCGGCTACGCCGCCATGACGACCGTTCCGGACACCGCATCGGTGCTGACCGTGGAATTCAAGATGAACCTGCTCGCTCCTGCCGACGGCGAAAAGCTGGTTGCCCGCGGCCAGGTCGTTCGCGCCGGCCGCACGCTCATCGTCACCAAGTCGGAAGTATTCGCCGTCAACGATGGAAAGGAACGGCTTTGCGCGCTCATGCAGCAGACAATCATGGTCATGGACGGCAAGGGCGAGAGGCCGATTCAATAAGCAACTACAAATCCTTCCTCAGCGAGTGATCGATCTGCATCAGTTCCACGGGCGCTCCGTTCACTTCAATGAAGGCGACCAGGACCCCGGCGCTCGGACTGTTGGGAGCAATGATCACGTTGCGATTCCGGATCGCCTCCGCCAGGTCGTCGACCTCGAACGCAACGTGCGGAACGGTCTTGACCAGATCGGGACACGGCGAGCCGTCACCGAAGGCTGCCATGTATTTTATCCCCGCCTGCAACTTCTGTCTGCGTGCCGTGTTCTCTTGCAGATCGCCTGAGATTCACGGAGGCCGATATGAGCGACCCGGAAAGCGGGCCTGAGCGCTGGCGGCAAAGCGCCGCCCTGGTCGGCCTGGAATTGACGGCCTTCGCGGGCGTTTACCTCGCAGATTGGACTCATCACATCTACATCAGCAAGGTTCCTTATCTTTTGGCGCTCGCGTGGCTGTCCTTGCGCCTGAGGGGGCTGCGCTGGCGCGACCTAGGCCTTGCCTGGTTTCGGAACTGGCCCACGACGGCAGCGATTGGCGTCCTGGCCGGCGTTGGCATGGAAGTCCTGGAACTTTTCGGCACTCAGCCCCTGCTGGCCGGCATCTTTCATGAGATGCCCAATGTGTCCGCATTTGATCGCGTGCAGGGAAACATCCTGTGGCTGGCGGGCTCTCTCGCGCTCACATGGACTCTGTTCGGGTTCGGGGAAGAGCTGGTCTTTCGAGGCTATCTCATGAACCGCATGGCAGCTCTGTTCACCAGCCCGCGCATTGGGTGGGCTGCGGCCCTGGTGCTGGCCAGTCTGGTGTTCGGCTTCTCACATTTTCAACAAGGTCCGACAGGGATTGCCGAAAATTGCCTCGATGGAGTGATTCTCGGTGCGCTCTATCTGGCCTGCGGGCGCAGACTTGCCGTGCCGATCGTGGCCCATGGAATGACCGATACCCTGGATTTTCTGCTCATCTTTTTCCATCGTTTCCCCGCCATGCACTCCTAGTGGGTGAGGCCGAGCCGATCCCGCAAGCGTTGGGTGACGGATGCATCGTAACCGCCCGTGCCCGGCCCCATGCGCTCGATGTCCCTGATCAGCGCCTCGACCTTCTCGCGGCCGGCAGCGGTGCGCACCGCCTGCTGCGGGGTCTTGCCCTGCAAGACCGGAAGCCTCTCGTCGATCCAACCTTCGTAGTGCCGGGCGAACAGTTCGCGCAAGTGCGCCTGAACCTCGGGGCGTGCCGCCAACTCCGCGTGCTCCGGGTCTGCCGGCGCGGCGCTCGAGCCGCGTTGGGCGCCCGCCGGCGGGGGCATTTCTTCCATCGTTTGGATTTGCGTCATGCGGTATCGGGCATGTTCGCCCATCAATTCGTTGACCCGGCGCTTGAATTCAACGGCGCGCGCAGCCGAGTTGACGTCGGCGGTGAGCCGCGTGCCCTCGATGCGCAGATGACCGAGCACGGTGGTCTCCCGGTCCTTGGGGCTCGGGTTGCCGGGCTTGGTCCATGCGAAGGAGACGCTCTGCAGCGCGCCGTCTGCGCCATGTTCCGCCGCATCCCGCAGCTCATCCTCCGACAACCCGGGCGCCAACACCTTGAGCGCCGCGAATGCGGCGGCCGCCGAGTCGATATCGAACACCAGCCGCCGCATCGACAACCGATCGCCATCGGTGTTGTGCAATGTGGGCGGCTGCGGATTCAGCAGCGGGATGACCAGATCCCAGTAGAGCTCGCGAATTGCGACGTCATAGCGAAACAGCGAATGGGCGTTCAACCGCACGTCCTCGGAACCCGCTTCCCCGCCCCCGGCACCCGCGGCGTCCACGGTGACCGGCAGCGCTCTCGGCCGTCCCTGCGGCGGGAGCCCCATCGCTCATCGTGCCGGGCTCGGACGCCTCCTCCTCCGCCATGGCCTCGAGGGCTTCCGCCCGATCGAAGGCGTCGTTCTCGAGAAGCGCCTCGCGCTGCTCGATGATCCGGGGCTTCAGGCGCAGGGGGAAAGCGACCGGCGAACAGGCCTCGAGGATCGCCACGCCATCGCACTCCACCACCATGCCGTAGAGCGTATCGCCACCCTGGAGGGTGCTCGAGGCACTGCGCTCGCGAACGTGATGCATGGTCTCGGTGAGAATTTCCCGCAGCCGCAGGCCACTCCCGGGCTCGACGCTCGACGACTTCATAGAACCCGAACGGCGAGTCCAGGCAGGCGGACAGGTAACGATACAGGGTTGCTTCCAGGTCCTTGCCCCGCGCAATCAGGTACGCCTGTGTCGGGGAGACCGCATGCAGGCATCGCGCCTCGACCGCCGTGTCTACGGGATCGGGACTCCAATGATGGAAAAGCCAGGGATAGAAGAGCGTGAGCTGCGGATCGTCGGGCGTGAAGGGCTGCTCGCTCCAGAGCGTGAACTCCTCCCACGCCTCCGGGATTGCTTCCGGCCCATAGGACTCCTCGATGAAGCTGAACAGCTTCGCCGCGTGATTCTGGGTGGCGCGGACCAACCGGCGCCACGCCAGAGTGTCGGGCGATTCGGTCTCAGGCGCAGCTCCGCAACACAGCTTGTACTTCTTGCCGCTGCCGCAGGGACAGGGATCGTTGCGTCCGGCCTTCATGGAACCGATTATGCCATCGGGTGACGCCTACCTGCGCGTCGCCAGTGAAAGCGCCGCTGCGAGCCAATACGGTCATCCAGCACAACCCGCCGAGCGTTACTTCAGCCGGTCGGCAATCCTGGCCAACCCGGCGTTGAGGCATGCTTCATCCTTCTCGCCGCCCGGAGCACCCGAAGCGCTCATGGCGCCGATCACCTTGCCGCCGGCGGTCACCGGCAGGCCGCCGGGCCAGGAAATGAGATTGGCATCGCCGTTGATCGGCCCCGGCAGCGGCGGCGGGCCTGCGCTCGGAGCCGCGGGCGCCGGCGGACCCGGGGGAAGTGTTTTCGCAAAGTCCCCCGACGACATGCCGGTTTTGATGACGGTGTAGGCCTTGCGCCGCCCCACCTCGACGGTCCTTTCTCCCGCGCCATCATCGCGCAGCACCAGACGGATCGAGTAATCGGGGTCCATGACGGTCACCGTCACGTGATATCCCTTGGCCCGGCAGGCATCGATGGCCGTCTGCGCAGCCTCCACGGCCAGCGGCAAGGGCACATCGGCCGCGGCATTCCGAACGTAGCCCGACGCAACGACGGCGCTCACCGCCAAGGCCGCCCTCATCATCCTCGTCATTTGGGTAGTCATCATGACGGCACTATAGCGATGAACGAGCCGCGGGCCAATCGTGGAGTGGGAGCCCGCCCGGGTAATCTAGGCGGCGCCGGCGACCGGCTTGCGGCTGCGCTCGAGGGATCGAAAGCGGCCCGATGCCGAGATCTCGTCGTGGGCCGCCTGGGGCGTCCAATGTGCATTGCGGATGGCGACGAAGCTGCTGCTCGCCAGTTGCTCCAGCGAGCCGGCCACGGCAAAGAGGAACCCCTGCCCGGCGACACAACCGAGTTCCAGCAGCGCGGCGATCTGGGGCTCGCACTCGATGCCCTCCGCCACGGTGTCGAGTCCCAGGGTCTCGCCGAGCGTGATGACCGCGCGCGCCAGCTCCGGCCCGTTGTCCGAATTGGTCAGACGGCCGACGAAGGAGCGGTCGATCTTCAGGATGTCGATCGGGAAGCGGTGCAGATACGACAGCGACGAATAGCCGGTGCCGAAATCGTCGATCGCCAGGCGCACGCCGAGCGCCTTCAATTGGTGCAGCCGCTCGAGGTTGACATCGGTGTTGTACATGATGGTGCTCTCGGTGAGCTCGATGACGAGGTTCCCCGCCTCGAGTCCCGATTGCGCCAGGGCCGCAGCGACGTCGGTCACCAGGTCGCCATGCTGCAGGTGACGGCCGGAAATGTTGACGGCAACCCGCAGTTCCGCGCCGCCGGCCACCGAAGGCCGCCAGGCCACCAGGTCGCGGCAGGCCTCGGTGAGCACCCAGCGGCCGAGTTCATTGATCTGACCGCATTCCTCGGCGATCGGGATGAACCGGGCCGGCAGGAGGACGCCGGCTTGCGGGTGACGCCACCGCACCAGCGCTTCGACGCCAAGCAAGCTGCGGGTGCCCAGATCGACGATTGGCTGATATTCCAGGAAGAACTCCTGACGTTCGAGCGCGTGGCCGAGGTCCGACTCGAAGCGCAGCCGCTCGTGCAGGAGCTCCTGCATTTCGGGCTGAAAGACGACGAAGCGATTCTTGCCGGCGGCCTTGGCGTGATACATCGCGACATCCGCGTTGCTCAGGAGCGCCCCGGTATCCACGCCGGGCGTCGAGATGGCGATGCCGATGCTCGCGCCCACGCGCAATTCCGTGTTGCTGACCACCAGCGGCTGATTCAAAGCGTCGACCAGCTGTCCGGCCAGGCTCTCGACTTCCTCGGTCGCCGCGAAGCCTTCGAGGAGCACGGCGAACTCGTCGCCGCCCAGACGCGCCACCGTATCGGAGGAGCGCGTGTTCGTGACCAGCCGTTGCGCCACCGCCTGCAGCAGGCGGTCGCCGGCGTCGTGACCTTGGGAATCGTTGATGTTCTTGAAATTGTCGAGATCGAGAAACATGACGGCGACCTCGGTGTGGCGGCGCTGCGCCAGATTGAGGGCGTGCTGCACGCGGTCGCGAAACAGGTTGCGGTTCGCGAGCAGCGTCAGGGGGTCGTGGAACGCCAGCTGCCGCAATTGCTCCTCGAGCGCCTTGCGCTCGGTGATGTTGCGAAAATTGAGCGCGAAGCCGTCCACGGCAGGGTCATTGCTGAGATTGCGGCCGACGACCTCCAGGACACAGGATCCGGACGGGCTCACGACCCGCAGCTCGACCGGCCCGACGGTGCCGTTCGGGGTCGCCGCGACCTCGGCGAGGAAGGAGCGCAGCCGCTCGGCGTCCTCGCCGGCGCACAGCTCGTGCAGGTTCTTGCCGGGAGCGTCCTCGGGCCGGAGGCCGAACGTGTGCTCGGAGGCGCGCGATGTGAATCTCACCGCGCCATCCGGGGCGACGATCATGATGACGTCCGAGGCATTTGCGATCAGCGAGGCATAGCGGTCCTCGACGCGGCGGGCCGCCCGCCGCTCTCGCGTGAGCGCATCCCCGCGCAAGATCACGGACTGGCGCGCCATCAGGAGCAGCGTGAGAGAAAACACCACCACGGTCATCACCGATGCGGGACCGCCGATGTCGCCGCGGGTGAAGTAGACCAGCACCAAGAATGCCGCCAGCATCGCGGCGTAGGGCAGCGAGCGCGCGAGGGCGACCGAGGGACCGGAGACCGGCGCCGCGACCGGGCTGGTCTCGCGCATCTGCTCCCGGCCGGCGGCCGCGAGCGGCAGGTACCACGCGAGGTACAGCACGTCCTGGATGCCTCCCGGTACGTAGTAGCCGCCCAGTTTGGCGAGCGACCACAGGATGTCGCCGAGGAACATGGCCGTGAATGCGAGCACCAGCAGCAGCGAGATGCGGCGATTGCCGGCGCCCCCCGCCCCCGTCAGGAGGAGCACGCCCAGCATGAGCAGGAGCACGCAGTCGAGGGCCGCGTAAGCCTGGCTCAGCGCGTGCTTGAGGAAATCGACCTCCGTGTCCGAGGCCGCGGGACGGACCACCAGGTACCAGAAGAACGCGCCGAATCCCACCACGAAGATGGTCGCATCGAGCGACAGCTGCACCCACGGCACGCGCACCGCCGCCGCGCGGATCAAATACAGCGCCGCCACGAAGAAGGCGGGATAGAACGCAGAGAAGAAGAAATCGGCCGGTCCCGGAAAGGGATCGTGACCCCACAGCCAGCCGCATTGTGAAATGATGCTGCCGATGCAATAGAGGCCAATCGCGATGGAAAGCCAGATCCAGGCGGTGCGCAGCGTGCCGCGAGGCGCACGGTGGGCCAGCCGCCGCGACGATGATGACGTCGATGAGGTTGGCCGGCGTGTCGCCCAACAGCCCGATGTAATGAGTGACTTGCGCCCCGCCCAGACCGGTCAGCATCCCGAGCGAACCAATCCCGACATAAACCGCCAGCCCGAGAAACAGCCGGTCCACCCACGCGGGCGCACCGGAGCGGGGCTCTTTCTCGGAAATCATCATCGTGTCCAACTCCGACATCTGGACGCGATCCGATGTGTGGCCGAAGGGTCGGCCACCCCACTCGTTGGCCGTTGGAACTAATCTAAAGGCTCCAGGTGTCGGCGCCTAGCCACATAGCGCACCCGTGTGACGCAGTTCTCGCGCCCACGCCGGAGCTCTCGCGAAGGCCCGTCCGCGGGCCGGAGCGGTGCTACTATTTCGCGATGAACCTCTCAAACGCGCCCAAGGGCAAGACGGCCCGCACGGCCGCACCGCGGAGACGCCGAAAACGGCGTCCCTCGGCCGTGCGCCGCTCGCGGTCGCGTACGGGGTCGGGCATCGGGGCCCGTGGGTGGCGCAGCGCGCCGTGGGTGGCACGGCTCATCGGTGCCGCGCTCGCGGCGGTCTTGCTGTCGCTCGCGGTCAACTGGGTCTATCAAGTCGTGCGCAAGCCGTCCGAACTCCTGTTTCCGGTGGACGGCGCGTTCACGAAGTCGCCCCGGGAGACTTGGGGCAGCTACCAGCGCGATCTTTCGCCGGTACTCCACGCGAACCATCACGGCGGAACTGCTGGCCGCCCTCGCCCAGACCGAAGGCTCGGGAAGCCCGCTGGCGCGGACTTATTGGCGCTGGTCGTGGAGTTCCAGGCCCTTCGAGATCTATCGTCCCGCCTCGAGCTCGGTCGGCATGTATCAGATGACCGACGGCACCTTCGCCGAGGCGAAGCGGCTCTGCATCCGCGAGCACGAGGCGATTCAGGCGGGCTCAGGAAACCCGGCGTCATCCTGCGGGTTCCATTCGCCGTCACCTTCGCCTGCTCCCGAGCCACGCGGTCGAACTCACCTCGGCGTATCTCGACCGCGCCGTCGCGGAAACGCTGGCACGCAATCGCATCGTATCCGCGTCGCCCCGGCAGCAGCGGCATCTCGCGGCGGCGATTCATCTGTGCGGCGCGCACGGCGGTGATCTCTACGCACGCAACGGCTTTCAGTTCGCCGAAGGCCAGCGCTGCGCGGATCACGATCCGCGCGCCTACCTGTCCCGCGTCGATGCCTTCGAGACCGAGTTCCGCCGGTTGGCGGCGCGCGATTGGGATGGTTGAACGCCCGAGGGCTGCGGGATCTCCCGCTCGAACTGCGACACCACGAAGCGATCCGCAAAGCTCGGCCCGCTGAGCTGCTCGACGAATCCGCAGTGACCACCGTAGCGGGTGCGCACGACGGTCAGCTGCGGGGACGGCGCCAGCCGCGCGAGATCGGCCGCAGGAATCATCGGATCGTCCTCCGCCAGCAGCACGGCCGCCGGAAAGCGCAGCGCCGCGAGCCGCGGGCCGGTGATCGCGTAGCCCTCGAGGTAGGCATCGAGATGTGGGAAAGTCGGTGAACTCGCGAACGAGCCCGGCGGTCATCGCACGCAGATCCCGGCTGCGCAAGATGGGCTCGAAGTCGGGCAGATCCGGCCAGGCCCGCCGCTTGACGCGCAGCGACCGCGACCATTTGCGCACGAAGTACTGGCGGTAGAGGAACCATCCGCGCTCGAGCGCCACGAGCGTCGCGGCCGGATCCAGCACCGGCGACACGGCGGCCACGCCGGCGATCGCCTCGGGGGCGCCCGCGTCGGCCGCGACCCGCAGCATGAAATTGCCGCCGAGCGAAAAACCGGTCAAGAAGAGCCGCGCCGCCGGAAAGCGCTCCGCAACGGCCCGCGTGGCGCCGACGACCTCGGCCAGGCGGCAGGAATGAAAAATGCCGCGGTTGAGGTGGTGGCTCTCGCCGTGATCGCGCAGATTGAGGCGCAGAACGTCGAATCCGTGGTCGAGGAGCAAAGCGCCGAGCGAGATGACGTAGCACGATTCCGCGCTGCCTTCCCAGCCGTGCAGCACGACCGCGATGCGGCGGGGCTCGTCCGGCCGCTCCTGCGCCCCGCCGGGCGCCTCAGTTCCCGGCGCCAGGCTCAGCAATCCCTGCAACCGGACGCCGTCGCCGCAATCGAGCACCCAAGGCCGCGCGCTCGCGAGCAGCATGGCGCCGCGCCGGCGCGCGAACCACGGCAGGGGCGGCAGGTTGCCGATCGCCGTCTGCACCTGGCCATTGCGCAGCGCGCGCGGCGGAGAGAATGTCGGTCGCTCCGTCAGCATACGGCTGGTTGGCATGGTTCCTCTCGATTACGAGTAGCGCACCGCGAATCGCCTTGTCAGCGCTTTGTCTGTCATGCGGGTACTTCTGCGCTCAGTTGCCCGATAATATGACAAATATTGATGGCCGAAAGATTGAAAAGGACTACGATCAAAAAAAGAGGTTAGTATTTTCACGTTGGCAGTCTTGCAGGTGCCGGCGACGAACCACCAACAAGGCCGGCATCGAATCCATCAATAACTCAAGGGAACATTTATGGAGGAAATCATGAAGCCCAGTGTAGGGAAGAGCGGGATTATCGTGCGCGCCGCGGGCGCGTGCTGTGCGGTTGCGTTCGGTGCGGTGATGGCGGGCACGGTGTGGGCCGGTCCCAAGGATGCGTTGGAGGATGGCACGCTGTTCCATCCCCCGTCGAATACGCGGTACGCTGCCGACGTCGGCGTCCGGGCCCACACGTTTCTCGAAGTCGTCAAGCCCAAGATCAAGGCCGGCAATCGACCGGGCTTTACCGGCGGACCGCCCTTTACCGGATACGGCATCGAAACGCCGGCTTCGATCGAGTGCGTCTACGGGTTCACCCCGTCCGCGGACGGCTGCAACCCCAACCTGGTCACAACCGAGGCAACCGGCGGCACGCAAGATCATCGCCGTCGTCGACGCCTACGACTACGTGGACGCGAAAAGCGACCTGGCGGCCTTCTCCGCGCAGTTCGGCCTGCCCGCGCCGACCGCGAAGAACTTCGAAAAGGTCTACGCCAACGGTCAAGCCGGCCAGCAGTTCAGGTACGGGATGGGACCTTGAGGCAGTCACTCGACATCGAGTGGGCGCATGCCATGGCGCCCAAGGCCAAGGTCATCCTGGTCGAGGCATTATCCAACTCCGACGCCGACTTGTTCTACGCGGTCGGCGTGGCTGCGGGCCTGGTCCAGGCGGCCGGCGGCGGGGAAGTATCGATGAGCTTTGGCGGGAGCCGAATATTCCGGCGAAAGCGCCTACGACTCGACGTTCACCGGCTACTCGAATGTGGTGTTCTACGCCTCATCGGGCGATGCGTGGGGCACGGAGTACCCCTGCGTTTCGCCGAACGTGGTGTGCGTCGGCGGCACGGCCCACAGCCGTAATGCCTCCACCCTGGCTCTTCAGAAGCAGCTCACCTGGACCAATGCCGGTGCAGGCGCCAGCGCCTACGAAGCCGCACCGTCCTATCAGAGCGCGCTCGGCAGTTCGGCCCGGCTGGTTCCGGACGTGTCCGCGATCGCCGATCCGGAAAACGGCGTCTGGGTCTACAACTGCACCTATGAGGGAGCCTGCTACTGGTACCAGGTGGGGGGCACCAGCGTCGCCTCCCCGGTCACCGCCAGCTTGGACAATCATGCCGAACTGTTCGCCGCCAACAGCGATGCTTACCTCACGACGCTCTACGGCGATACCGGCAGCGGCCGCTCCGACATCACGGTCGGCTTCTGCGGCGTGTACTACAGCCTGCTGGCGGGCACCGGTTGGGACAACTGCACGGGATGGGGTTCGCCGAACAAGAAGTGATCCAGCACCGGAAGCAGGGTCACGACGGCATTGCTACGCCGTCGTAGCGAAGCGACCTGAGCAACACTCGAGGGCGGCCGCTGGGCCGCCCTCTTTTTTCGGCCCGCCTCGATCCTTCGCGCCGATCACGAATCAGGCTGCGGCTAGGGCTTGAGCGCGTAGATATCCAATTCACCCGGAGAGGTGCCGTTGTTGCCGCGAGTTCCCACATAAACCTTGCCGTTCGCAATGGTGGGGACCGTATACTTGACCGCATCACCCGCGTTATCGGTGCCGCTGGCGGCGCTGTTCCACAGTTCATTGGCGAGATTGGTGGCGTCGTAGGCGTGCAGCACGGTGGGGCCGCATCCGGGCGACTGATTGGTGCAGTACAGGGCATTGTCCAAAGCCCATACGATCCCATTCGCCGTGGCCGCCGACGATACGGACGGCGTGCCGCCTCCGAGGGCATACGATATCGAGGACGCGGGAGTGCCTGACGTACTGAACAGCGACGTCGACGCATTCAGCGTATACGTGGACAGCGGTTTACTCAGTGGAGGCGATATAGAAATTGTTGTTCCAGAAGGCGCCGGAGGCGAATATCGATTGCCCGGAGAAAAAACGCTGCACCATTTTCGTGTAGCCGCCGTCGTACCCCCCAAGGGTATCGCGGTTCACCACGTAGAGATTGCCGCTTTTGCCGCCGCAGATGAGCAGATGGGGGAACGGACTGGTGTTGGGAAGGTCGGCCAGCACCGCGGCGCCGCCGGCTCCGAAGTCGAAGTCATTCGTATTGTCGCTCGCCTGCTCGGCGGGCGTGTAGTACTGCGACACGGTGAGCCCGGCGCTCAATTGCAGAAGCGAATCACCGTAATCGTTATTCGGCGCGGTGCCGCTGTTGGCGTCGAACGGACCGTTTCCCGTCACCACATAGAGGTTGTTGTTGGCGTCCGCAGCCGGTGCACTGCCGCTCATCCAGATTCCGGCGCCGCCCACATAGGGGGGCACCGGCCTGTTGGGCGCCACGTTGAAAATGTACTGCTGCGTCAGCGCACCGCCGGCGTACTGGTAGCCCATCATCCAGCCGTAGAACGGCGGGTTGTCTCCGTGGGATGCCCAGGCGATGTAGACGACGCCGTTGACGAGAGCGAGACCGGCCCGCTGTCCCTCTTGAAGCGCGTTGAAGCTCACCGTGGCGCCGCCGTCTCCGGCGCCTGGAACCGTACCCGCAATGAGCGCCGGCGAGCCCGTCATCTCGTTGCCCGTGGCGAGGTTGATGGCGTGCAGGCGCTGATAGAAGGCGGTTTGCGCGGAGTTGGTCGACTTCGCGAGCACGTACACAATGCCGGAGGCAGGATCGATGACCGGCGTGCTGGTGACGCCGATCTCCGGCGAAATGTCGCCATTGGCCATGCCCACCAGGGCGGCAGGTACGCTGGTCTCGCCGGCCGTTGCCCCGTGATTCGTCGCGACGAGGACCGCCTGCCACAGCGGCACACAGGGACTGGCGTCGGCGTCGAACGCATAGAGACTGTCATGCTCGGTCGCCACGAACACGACATTGTGCTGCACGCCGCCGATGGCGAGATTCGCAACCCACAGCGGCTGCGCATAGACGGCACCGTCCACGGCGCACGATGTCAGTTTCCCGAAACCTGCGGTGTTGACGTTGCTCGTCGTCAGGCCATATTCCTGAATGTTGGCCCCGTCTCGGGCCAGATCGTCATGATAGGTGTAGACCCCGGCTAGATTGGTGACTCCGAGCGTTGCGGTACCCGAGTCGGTGCCGCTCGCGGCAAGAATGGTGTGAGTGCCCGGCGCGGTGCCCGGCGTATAAAGACCCGTCGCGTCGATGGTGCCGACGGTCGAGTTGCCCCCGGCGATGGTATCCACGGACCAGGTGGCGGTACCGCCGCCGGGAACGGTGGCCGTGAATTGCTGCGTCTGCCACAGAGTGATGGCGGCCGCCGTCGGCGAGACCGTCACGGTGCCGGTGGATATCGTGACCGTGGCGGTCGCGGGCGCACTGGTCCCGCCCGTACCCGAGCACGTCAACCCATACGTGGTGTTGGCCGTCAGGGCGCCGGTGCTCTGCGGTGCCGCTGGTGGCCAGCGTGCCGCTCCAGCCGCCGGAAGCCGTGCACGAGGTGGCGTTCGTCGAGCTCCAGGTCAAGATGGCCGTGCCGCCGCTGGCAACGCTGGTCGGATTGGCCGACAGCGCCGCCGTGGGAAGGGCGCTGGCGGTCACGGTGACCGTGGCGGTGGCGGCCGTGCTGGTGCCGCCGGCGCCCGAGCACTTCAACGAATACGTGGTGCTGGCCGTCAGGGCGCCGGTGCTCGCGGTGCCGCTGGTGGCCTTCGTGCCGCTCCAGCCGCCGGAGGCCGTGCACGAGGTGGCGTTCGTCGAGCTCCAGGTCAAGGTGGCGGCGCCGCCGCTGGCAACGCTCGTCGGGTTGGCCGACAACGCCGCCGTAGGAAGGGCGCTGGCAGCTACCGTAACGGTGGCCGTCGCGGGCGCGCTGGTGCCGCCGGCACCCGAGCAGATCAAGCGAATACGTGGTGGTGGCCGTCAGAGCGCCGGTGCTCGCCGTGCCGCTGGCGGCCTTCGTGCCGCTCCAGCCGCCGGAGGCCGTGCACGAGGTGGCGTTCGTCGAACTCCACGTCAAGGTGGCGGCGCCGCCGCTGGCAACGCTCGTCGGATTGGCCGACAGCGCGGCCGTGGGAAGGGCGCTGGCCGCCACCGTCACCGTGGCCGTCGCGGCGCGTGCTGGTGCCGCCGGCACCCGTGCAGGTCAATGAATACGTGGTGTTGGCCGTCAGAGCGCCGGTGCTCGCCGTGCCGCTGGCGCCCTTCGTGCCGCTCCAGCCGCCGGAAGCCGTGCACGAGGTCGCGTTGGTCGAGCTCCAGGTCAAGGTGGCCGTGCCGCCGCTGGCAACGCTCGTCGGATTGGCCGACAACGCGGCCGTGGGGACGCCGGCGGCCACCGTGACGGTGACGCTGACGGCCGCGCTCGTGCCGCCTGCCCCCGAGCAGGTCAACGCATACGTGGTGCTGGCCGTCAGGGCGCCGGTGCTCGCCGTACCGCTGGCGCCCTTCGTGCCGCTCCAGCCGCCGGAGGCCGTGCACGAGGTGGCATTCGTCGAGCTCCACGTCAAGGTGGCCGCGCGGCCGCTGTCGACCTCGGCTGCTGACGCTTTGAGCACGGCGGTCGGAGCAGGCGGAACGGTAGTCGCCGGAGTCGAACCGGAGCCGCCGCAGGCCACCAACGTCAATGCCGCAGCGCTCGTCAATGCCGTGTTCAAAAATCGCATAAGGCCATCTCTCGCAAGTTCGATTGGTTATATGTAGTGATCCGCACAATACGTGTAGCGCATCGTCCATCGAATTGCCACCGAGAAACACGCGAATCGCCGAAGCCGGGAATCGAGCTACGACATATTGATGCGCGATGGCGTCCCGATCAGCCTCACGGCCCGAATATTTTCAATTCCAAGTAAAGGTCGGCGTCTGACCGCTCTGCAAGGTCTGACACTGGTAGGCCGCGGTGATATTCGGAGTCCCATTATTGGTAAGCGTCAGATGCGCCACGCCGGCGATCGACGAAGTGCTCAAGGCGTAATTGGGATCGGCACCGTTATTGGAATCGTTGCTCGCGGGAAGCTTGCCTGAGGAGAGCGCCGGAGAAATGCTGGGCGCCGTGCCTCCTATTCCGGTCACCGTAAAGGTGACGTAATTCGCATGGGTCCCGTCAGTCATGTAAATCTCGCACATGCCGCTATAGCCGGCCAATGTCTTGTAAATATCGAGGGGTGTTCCCTTCGCAACGGTGAGATATCCCGCGCCATTGAAGCTCGGCGGATAATTCCCGATCAGATTCGCGACCGGCGTGGAGCCTCCGCCGCAGGACGAGCAATTACTTCCCCAAAAATACGACCCGAACCCTTGAAAAGTGAGGTTCGCCGTGGTCGAAGGATCAATGTAGATCGGATTCGAGACGGGTCCCAAGGGATACGAGGCTGCCTGTTCGCAATAGCCCTTGGTGAAGCTCGCGCCGATATTCGGAAAGGGATGGTTCACCCCATCGCCGCTCGCCGTCGCTCCGACGACAATGCAATGGGCCGACGGTTGAAAGGCGGTATTGCCGGCCCAGTTCTCCGTGCACTTCCAGTTGGCGATCGCCCAGGAATCCACACCGGCTCCGGTGGTCTTGAAGTAGAAACAGGTCCCGCCCGGCGTCCGCGAGGATACCGCGCCCATGACGAGGTTCTCGGCGTCCAGTTCATTGGCAAAGGAGCCGCCGCTGGCGCCGCTGCCGACCGCGACGGTCACGGCATTGTTGCCGCAGTTCTGCAAATTGACGCCTCGCAAGCTTGCCTGCTGAATGAACTGCTCGCTCGACGGGTTGATCTCCAGGCAATCATTCTGCGCATTCATGATGTGCACGTTCTGCAATAGGGGATTTTGAAAGCCTACGAAGGACAGGCAATCCGCCCCGGAGAAGGTGCAATCAAAAGTGATCCCATCGATCCTTCCGAAGTTGGACGCGCTCCTGCTCGGCGTAACTCCGGACCCGAAGGTGACGACCTCGTTCGAACCCGAGATATTGATCGCGACCGTGGCTTGCCCGCCGTCGGACTTCCAACAAGGGGCCGTGCCGCTGCCCGACCCTTGGATCTGCACGGCTTGCGTCAGAAGGTAGATCTTCGGCGAGGTCAAGGTAAGGCAATCGACTCTCGAATAATTGTTGTAGCCGGTCGCATACCCGGTACTCGCAGCATTCACGGCTACCGCCGCCTGGGCTTTGGCGAAAGCCGTGTTATCCACATTCCCGTAGTAATAGGAGACGCAGGGGCTCGACAACGTGCCGCCAGCGGCATACCGCGAGAAGCCCGTGGAATCGACTCCACCAAAGGTAATCGTCCACGCACCCGCGGCACCGCCCGTCGCCGTGATCGCATACGTTTTGCCGTTGACTTGCGTCGCACCCGTCAGACCGCCAAATGTCGCGTATGGCAGGCCTGCGAAAGGATTGGTTCTGCTGGTGGTCGAGATGGTCACCACCATCGAGGCGGCCCGCGTGATGCCGCTGATGGCTGCCGAGCATCCCGGCAGCCCGCTCGACCATCCGAGCGCCGGGTGAATCGTGATCGAGGTCGATGACCCGACCGCCGCGATCGTCCCCTGATAGGTCGGGTAGCTGGTTTGAATGGGCGGCACGATGAAGATCGTCTTATTCACATCGGAGGCGGTCCACGAAGCATTGGGGTCCGTGAAGGTCGTGGTGCCATTGGCGACGCCCGAGGTGCCGCGGATACCGTTCCCATAGGCGCCGAACTGCTCCGGCGTCGTGGTGCTCGCCCAGGCACCCAGCGATGTCAGGCAAAGTAAAACCCAGGCAAGCCTCATATCGCCTCCAAAGTTTCCATGATTGTTGATCCCGACGCTCGAGGAGGGAATCATAAACGCGCTGGACGTTTATGCACGCTCGAAAACCAGGATGGAGGGCGAATCTGCATTACGGCGTGGGGTGGTTGCCGCCAAGCGCATCGGCGCGTGCGTTACGGCTCGTCCCCTCCGCTCTCCGGCGCGTCGCCCGGCGGTGTCGCCGCATCCGCGAGCTCGGCGGGGCTTTCCGCGCCGCCCCGCCGGCGCCGCCTGCGGGACCCGGGCCTGGGCCGGTGCAGGATCGGATACGCAAAGCTGGCCAGGTGGGAGTGAACGCGCCGCAGATCGCGCACCGTGCGCAGAAACAGGTTGCTCTCCTCGGCCACACGCTCGACCCCATCGCCCTCGGCGGGCCGGTCGGCGGCGGTCGCGCCGCGCATCAGGCGCACGCTCAAGGCAGTTGCGGCCACTTCAAACTCGCGGAATCGCGCCTTACGCGCCACGAGACGCTTGGCATCGTTCGGGTCCGCCTGCAAGAACACCGCGACCGCGAGCCGCAGACTTTCGAGAATCTCGCCCTGCATTTCCGCAACCATCGTCATCTCATCCGGCGACAGCGCCCGCCCCTGCTTGAGGTTGCGGACGGCGAATTCCACGAGACTGTTGCTCACGATATCGGCGGCATGCTCCAGGTTGATGACCGCCGACAGGATGTCCTGACCGCGCGTCCCTTCCCGCGTGTCCAACGACTGCTCGTCGCCGATGTCGGCGAGATATCGGCGTATCGCATTACCCAGCTGGTCGACGCAGCGGTTCCGCAGCCCGATCGCCGCCGCGCATCCGCGATCGCTGCTGCGAAGGACCGTGAGCGCATCGCGCAGCATGCTCTCGATCATATCGGCAATGCGCAGCGTCTCGCGCGCCGCGTTCGCCAACGCGACGGTCGCCGAGTCCAATGCCGCGACGTCGAGATGGACGGGCCGGGCGGGATCCACGGGTGCGGGCGGGTCCGGCAGCCAGCGCTGCAGCAGGCGCGAAAAGTGCTCGACCGACCCTAGGAAGACCACGGCCAGCCCCAGATTGAATGCGAGGTGAAAATCAACGACCATGCGCCCGGGCGCGTCATCGAAACGCTCCAGCAGGCCGCTGATTGCGGCCAGGAACGGCAATGCGGCCACGACTCCCGCGGCCCGCACGAGCAGATTGCCGAGAGGCAATCGCCGCGCGACGGAGGACGATGCCCCGATGAGCGGCGGCAGCGCACCGCCCAGATTGGCGCCGAGCACCAGCGCCAGCGCGCCCGTGGGATCGACGACATGGGTCGCCGCGAAAGAGGCTACCAGCAGGACAATCGCAATGCTCGAATGGCAGGCCCATGTGAGGATCGCTGCCACGATGGCGGCCAGAATCGGCTCGGCAGTCAGTGCGCTCAGGACCGGGCGGAGCAGCGGGGTGTTCTCGATGGGCCCAAGCGTACGCATCAGGCCGGCCAGCGCCATGAGCATAAGGCCAAGCCCAATCCCAATGCGGCCGATGTTCTTGGCCCGGCCGTCGCTGGCCCACCGGAAGGCGAGTACTCCGGCGAGCACCAGAGGCGGTCCAACGAGTGAAATATTGAACGACAACACCTGCGTCAGGAGCGCCGTACCCACGTTGGCGCCGAGCATCACGGCGAGCGCGGGCGGCAGCGCGATGACTCCGGTCGCCGTGAAAGACGTGGCGAGCAGGCCCGTCGCGGTGCTGCTCTGGAGCAGGGCGGTCACCCCGATGCCGGTAAGAAAGGCTCGGAAACGATTGCTCAAATTCCGCCCCAACCAGCGCCTCAACGCGGTTCCGAAGCCGCGTTGCACGCCCGTACTCACCATGTGAGTCCCCCATAGTAGGAGACCGACATGGCCTGCAAGCTCGATCAGCGCAAGCGTTCCATTCAATGGTGTATCCGCCGACGTTCGTACGGTAACGCGCCAGTATAGCCATCACGCCCAATGAAGAGCACCGGCAAGCCTCAATCCGGCGGGAGCGCGATATACTGGCGGACACATATGCCCAACATCATCACCCGTCGCGACTTTCTCGGCGGCACGGCGCTCGTCATTGCCGGCGGCCTGACGCCGCTCGCCCAGCTACGTGCCGCGCCCAGCCCCTATTATCCGCCCGCGTTGACCGGTCTTCGGGGGAGCCACCCCGGATCGTTCGAGGTCGCCCACCAGGTCGGACGCGAGGGCAAAGAGTTCGACCTCTCCGGCCGCCCGGTGGAGGAGACCTTCGATCTGGTGGTGGTCGGCGGCGGTATCAGCGGACTGGCTGCCGCGTGGTTCTATCGCGAGGCGCACGGCCCCGCGTCACGCATTCTGATCGTGGAAAACCACGATGACTTCGGGGGACATGCCAAGCGCAACGAGTTCCGGGTCGGTGACCGGTTGCTGCTCGGGTACGGCGGGACGGAGTCGCTGCAGTCGCCGAAGACGCTGTTCAGCAAGACCGTCAACCGGCTGCTCGGCGCGCTCGGCGTCGATATCGCGCGCTGGAACACGGCCTACGACCGCAAGCTCTACGGCTCGCTCGGGCTGACCCAGGGCGTCTTTTTCGATCGCGAAACGTTCGGTGTGGATCGGCTGGTCGTCGGCAATCCGATCATCACGGGCGGCGATTCGATGGCGGGCGAGGCGAAGCTGCGCCCCATCGAAGACGTCGTTGCCGAATTTCCCATGTCCGACGACGCCAAGGCGCGCCTCGTCCGGTTCTTCCGCCATCCCAAGGATTATCTCGCCGGAAAGTCCAAGGCGCAGAAGATCGACTATCTGAGGAAAGTGAGCTACCGCGACTATCTGCGGACCGATGCCGGGCTGGGCGATGAGGCGATCCGGTTCTTCGACGCCGGCACCAAGGGCTTGCTGGCCATGGGTCCGGACATCGTGCCGGCGTTGGAGGCGATGGGCAGCGCGTATCCGGGTTTCTCGCGTCTGGGGCTGAAGGATCAAATTGAAGCGGGATTCGATGAGCCCTACATTTACCACTTCCCCGACGGCAACGCGTCGATCGCGCGATTGCTGGTGCGCAGCCTCATCCCCGCGGTGGCGCCCGGCCACACCATGGATGATGTGCTTCTTGGCGGATTTCAACTACGCGAAGCTCGATGTGGACGGCGAGCCCATTCGACTGCGTTTGAACAGCACCGCCGTGGCAGTGGCCAACGCCCAGGGCGGCCGGGTGGACATCGGCTACGTGCAATCCGGCGCTCTGCATCGCATCCAGGCGAACCAATGCGTGCTGGCCTGCTACAACATGATCATTCCGCACATCCTGCAGGAGTTGCCGGACACCCAGAAACAGGCGCTGGCCGCCTGCGTCAAGCTTCCGCTGGTCTACGTCAACGTGGCCATCCGCAATTGGCAGGCATTCCGCAATCTGGGGGTCGACGAGATCTACAGCCCCTATGCGTACTATTCGATCATCAAACTCGATTACCCCGTGTCGCTCGGCGGCTATCGCAACCCCCGCGATCCGGACGAGCCGATCCTGCTGCACATGGAGCACCTGCCGTTGACGCCCAACCTGGGGCTCACGAACGTCGAACAATTCCGGTTGGGGCGGGAGCAGCTGTTGAAGACCCCGTTCGAGGAATATGAAAAGCGCATCATGGAGCAGCTCGATCGCGTGCTCGGGCCCGGTGGATTCAGTTCGGCGCGGGACATCGCCGCCATCACGGTGAATCGATGGCCGCATGGCTATTCCTACGATGCCAATACGCTCTTCGATCCCGAAACGCCGGGCCCGCCCCCCTACGTGATCGCCCGCCGACGCTGCGGCAATATCACCATCGCCAACTGCGATGCCGGTTGGAATTCCTACACCCACGAAGCGATCGACCAGGCCTGGCGCGCGGTGAATGAACTCCGGAGCGCCTGACGCGCGGAATGTGGAACCAAAGCGAGACGGATTACGCGGAAGTACGCATTCTCAGGGGGTGCCCGGCGGGAGGTTAATGTCCCGTGCATGGCGGGGGTGGCACGCGAATGCAAAGCGACCTGGCTCAACTCCTATCCAGCCGGAGTGCCGGCGGAGATCGATCCTGACCGGTATCGGTCGCTGGTGGCGTTGTTCGAGGAATCCTGCCGGCTCTACGCCGACCGGCCCGCCTACCAAAATCTCGGCACGACACTCACTTTCGCTCAGCTGAAGCGCCTATCCGGGCAGTTCGCCGGATACCTGGCCGGTCTGGGACTGGCGCGCGGCGAGCGGATTGCGCTCATGATGCCGAACGTGCTGCAGTATCCGGTCGCCTTGTTCGGCGCACTGCGCGCGGGACTCACCGTGGTGAACACCAATCCGCAGTACACCGCGCGCGAGCTGCGCCATCAGCTGGCGGATTCCGGGGCGCGCTGCATCGTCATCCTCGAGAACTTCGCGCATGTGCTCGGCGAAGTGGTCGCGGATACGGCCATCGAACACATCGTCGTCACGGGCGTCGGCGATCTCGCGAGCCTGCCGAAGCGCCTCATGGTGAATTTCGTGGTCCGCCGGGTGCGCCATCTGGTGCCTCCCTATTCCCTCCCCCGCGCCGTGAACTTTCGCGCCGCCCTGGCGCGCGGAGCACGCGGCGGCATGCCGCCGCGAGAAGTGAGCGGCGACGACGTGGCGTTCCTGCAGTATACGGGCGGCACCACCGGCGTCGCCAAGGGAGCAATCCTCACCCATCGCAACATGGTGGCGAACCTCCTGCAGCTCGCCGCCTTCTGGCGCAGCGCACTGTCGCCCGGGAACGATGTGATGGTCGCGCCGCTGCCCCTCTACCACGTGTTCTCCCTCACCTGTAACTGCCTGCTGTTCATGCAGCAGGGGAGCCTGTGCGTTCTCATCACGAATCCGCGGGACATCCCGGCCTTCGTGAAGGAATTGCGCCGCTGCCGCATGACGCTGTTCACCGGGGTCGACACGCTCTACAACGCGCTCCTCGATCATCCGGGTTTCGCACAGGTCGACTTCTCCGGCCTGAAACTCGGCGTGGCCGGCGGCATGGCCGTGCAGGCGCGCACGGCCCAGAGGTGGCTGGCGGTGACGGGCCGGGCGCTGGCGGAGGGCTACGGACTCACGGAGGCCTCTCCGGTCATTGCCTGCAATCCCTCGGAGGCACCGCGGATCGGGTCGGTGGGGCTGCCCCTGCCGTCCACCGAGATCAGTCTGCGCGAGGGCGACGCCGAAGTGGCGCCCGGCGAAGCCGGTGAAGTGTGTGTGCGCGGGCCGCAGGTCATGCGCGGCTACTGGCACCAGGACGCGGAAACGGCGCACGTCCTGTCGGCCGATGGGTGGCTGCGCACGGGCGACATCGCGGTCATGGAGGGCGATGGGTACCTGCGCATCGTGGACCGCAAGAAGGACATGATCATCGTCTCGGGATTCAAGGTGTTTCCCAGCGAGATCGAGAGCGTCGGCGCGGAACATCCGGCGGTGGTCGAATGCGGCTGCATCGGCGTCCCGGACGGCCGTTCGGGGCAGGTCGTCAAGGTTTTCGTCGTGGTGCGCGATCGGACCTCGGTGACCGTGGATCAGCTCACCGAGCACTTCAGCGCGCGGTTGACCGCCTACAAGCGGCCCAAATTGGTGGAGTTCCGGGACTCGCTGCCGAAGAGCAATATCGGCAAGGTGCTGCGGCGCGAACTGATGCGCGAGGAGGCGTCGCG
Source organism: uncultured Gammaproteobacteria bacterium (assembly GCA_963707765.1). Taxonomy (GTDB): domain Bacteria; phylum Pseudomonadota; class Gammaproteobacteria; order Steroidobacterales; family Steroidobacteraceae; genus Bog-1198. The sequence continues at coordinate 429,716 of CAVPQZ010000005.1, forward strand.
CTCCGCGGCCAGCTGAGTACCCTCAACGGCGCCGGCTGAGCACCCTCAACGCCGCCGGCTGAGCGCCCTCACCACGGGATGCCGTCCACCAGGGCGGCGAGTGCCGCGAGCGAGCGGTCCACCGCCGGTGCGGCGCGGCCCGTATCGCCCGCCAATCCGCCGCGCTCGGCGTCCGTGAACCACTGAAAGGCCTGGCTCATGATCGCGCGGCTCAGCGCGGGCGCCGACAACTCGACGAATTGCGCCAGCTTCCCGAGCGGCGGCGACAGGCGCGCCGGGCGCGCGACGATGGCCTCGCACACCCGGGCGGCTGCGTCCTCCGGCGCCAACAATTTGAAACCGTCGTAGATCTTGGTGGGCGCGACCATGGGCGTGCGCACCAGCGGCATGTTGATCACCGTGAAATGCACGCCGCGCGCCGCGTACTCGGCTGCCGCGCAGCGGGAAAAGGCCTCCAGGGCGGCCTTGGAAGCGTTGTACGCCGCAAATCGCGGCGCATTGGTCAAAACGCCGATCGAGGAGATGTTGATCACGTGTCCCGTTCCCCGGCGCACCATGGCGGGCAACAAGCCCAGCGTCATGCGCACGGCGGCAAAGTAGTTGATGCGCATGAGCCGCTCATAGTCGTGCAGGCGCTGATAGGTCTCCTCGACGGGCCGGCGGATCGACCGGCCGGCATTGTTCACCAGGATGTCGACGTGATCATGGTCGGCAAGAACCTGCGCGATCAGCCGGTCGCATGCCGGCGGATCCGCAATGTCGCAGGGGTAGACGGCGGCGCGGCCGCCGCCCGCTTCGATTTCGGCGCGCGCGGCCTCCAGCTGCTCGAGACGGCGCGCGACCAGCAGGACCTGTGCGCCCGCGCGGGCGAGTTCGAGCGCAGACGCCCGACCGATCCCGGACGAGGCTCCGGTGATGAGTACGATCCTGCCGTCGACCGCCTGGCGCAGCGCCCGGCTCCCGACCAGGAGCGGCGCCGCCTGCCGGTCCCAGTAGTCCCACAAGCGCCACGCATAGTCCTCGAGGCTCGGGACCTGAATGCCCGCCGGCGCCAGCAGTTCCTGGGCCCGCGCCGAATCGAAGATGGTCGGATGCTGCAGGAGACCCACCGCGGCATCGGGAATGCCCCACTCGGCACCCAGCTGCGCGGCGAAGCGGCCGGCCTGCTGGCCGAGGGCGCGCCACGGCTGCGGCAGCTCCGCGGATGCCGCCCGCCACGGATCGGCATCGAGCCGGAGGGTCATTGCCGGCGCATGCGCCGCGCGCGCGAACAGATTCAAAACGTCCCCGACGCGCCGATCCGCAGGATCGGTCAGGTGAAAGCACCGCCCATCCTGGCCCGGGACGTGTGCGAGATGAAGCAGCGCCGCGGCGACGAAATCGACCGGCACCAGGTTGATGTGGCCGCCCCGAACACCCGGCAGAGGCACCCAGGGTGGGAGGGATTCGCGCAATTTGCGAATCGCCGCGAAGAAATAATACGGGCCGTCGATCTTGTCGATGGCCCCCGTACCGGAGTGTCCCACCACCATGCCTGGGCGGTAGATGCGCCAGGGCACCCGACAACGGCTGCGCACCAGCGCTTCCGCCTCGTGTTTGGTGCGAAAATACGGGATGTCGAGACCTTGAGCCTCGTCGAACATGGATTCCGTGAACGTGCCTCGGTAGCGTCCCGCCGCGGCGATCGAACTGACGAAGTGGAAACAGCCCGCGCGCACTTCGTGTGCCAAGTCGACGGCGTTCGAAGTTCCACGAACGTTCGCGGCCAGCAATTGGTCGGCCGGTGCCTCGAGGTCGTAGAGCGCGCCCAGGTGCAGGAAATGATCCACGTGGCCCTGCATCGCGCGGCGCTCCTCCGAGCCGACGCCGAGCAGCGGCTGTTCCAAATCGCCGCAGATAGGCACGAGAAGGCCGCTTCGCGACCCACAATCCCGCACCAGGCGGTCGAATTTTGCACGGGGACCCGGCCGGAGCAGCACCCAGACCGGCAGGCCTCGGGACACGAGTCCCGCCACGACGTGCCGCCCGATGAAACCGGTGCCACCGGTGATGAAATAACCCATGCTGGCCACCCTACACCGAAAATGCCGCGATCCAATCGGGGTAATCCGAGAGCCCCAAGCCCCTTGGAATGAGCGACAGTAGGGGCCATGGGGCACGCGGAAAGGATGTCGAACGTCGATCGAGCGTGGCTGCGCATGGACCGGCCGTCGAATCCGATGGTGGTCATGGGCTTGCTGGTGCTGGCGCGGCCCTTGGATCGAAACGCACTTCGACAGTTGATCGCCGAGCGGTTCCTGAAATTCGAGCGCTTCCGCTGTATACCGCGCAGCGATGCCCTCGCCGGGCACTGGATGGGCGCGGAGCATTTCAACCTCGATGATCACCTGTTCCAGAGCGCTCTGCCCGCCCCCGCCGGCCACCGCGAACTGGAAACCCTGGCGGGCGAGATCGCGAGCACGCCGCTCGGGGCCGGACGGCCGGGCTGGAGTTTCCATCTGGTGCCGCGCTACTTGGGAGGCAGCGCCCTGATTGCGCGGATTCACCACGCCTACGCGGACGGCGTCGCACTCATGCACGTCCTGGCCACGCTCGCCGACGAGGCGCCGGCCCCCGCCGGCGCCGGCACCGCCGCGGAGTCCGCCCGGGCGGACATTGATTTCTCGGAACTGATCGAAAAGACCGTGCATTTCGCGCTCCATCCGTTCGAAGCGATCAAGGCCACGCAGGATGCCGTCTCCTTGGGCCGCGAAATCGCCCGCCTCGGCCTGCTCATGCCGGACGACCCGGCGACGGCACTGAAGCAGCCCTTGAGCGGCGTGAAGCACGTGGCCTGGGGAGAACCTCTCGATCTCGAGGAGGTGCACACCGTCGGCCGTGTGCTCGGCTGCACCGTCAACGACGTGTTGATCGCCACCCTCGCCGGCGGAATCGGCCGTTATTTAGACTCGCGGGGCGAACGCACGGCCGGCATCAGAATTCGCGCCGCGGCGCCGGTCAATCTGCGGCCGCCCGGCGATTCGCCGCTCGATCTCGGCAATCGCTTCGGCCTCGCGTTCGTCGAACTGCCCATCGGCATCCGGCATCCGCTCGAGCGCCTGTACGCCGTGCACGCCAGCATGCAGGCTTTGAAGGCGTCGCCACAGGCGTGGGCGGTGATGCAGCTGTTCTCCCTGGTCGGCAGCCTGCCGGCCGCCGTCGAGGACACCGCCATCGCCTGGTTTGGCGCCAAAGCGAGCCTGGTTGCCTCGAACCTGCGCGGACCGGATCGGCCGATGCACCTGGCCGGCATCCCGGTCACGCAGTTGTTGTTCTGGGTGCCGCAAACCGGGGACATCGGGTTGGGCGTGAGCATGTTCACCTATCAGAGTTCCGTGCAGCTCGGCGTGATCGCCGACCGCAGCGTCCTCCCGGATCCGGACGAATTGATCTCGATCATCCGACAGGAATTCGACCGCCTGGTGTTTTTGGTGCTGCTGGGCGGAGGCTCGCTGGTCGATTAGGCCGGGTGCAGCTGGGCGCAGGCTCGCTGGCCGACTGACGCGGCGGCGCTACGGCAATCCGCGCTTGGCCCGATCGACGTCGAGACGCTCCATCGCATCCGCCGGGTGGCACGCGGCGGCCTGCGCATACAGCTCCGCGGCTTCCTTCGCGTGGTCAGCGGCATTCAGCAGCATCAGCCCGTTCGCATACTCGATCCGCACGATGGGCGAATCGGGGGCGAGCTTGCGCGCCCGGCGAAAGTGTTCCAAGGCGGCTTCCGCCGAGGCTCGATAGGTGATTCCCGCCAGCATGGAACCGAGCTTGGCGACGATCTCGGCATGGTAAAGCCCAAGCGCCACGTGCGCTTCCGCGTGCTTCTGATCCAAATCCAGCGCCGCATCGAGATGTTTGCGGACCTTGGCGGCGGTGCCGTCGGCCACGGCGCGGAGGACGGAAATGTGCTGGCTGTACCGGCCGAGCACGAGCGCCAGCATGTAATGCGCGTTTGCATCGTCCGGCAGCAGTTCGACGGCGCGTTCGCCGCGCGCGATGGCGGCGGTCAGCATCTGAGCCGCTGCGGCGCCGGAGGCCTGCAGGCACCCGATGCCGGCGGCCTTGTTGGCGGCCGTGGCGCCGAGGGCGCCGCCCTGCTCCCCCAGTTCGATCGCGCCGGCGAAATCACCCTCGTGAAAGCGCCTCCAGGCATCGGCCACCTGGGCGGCCACGGTTGCCGCACCGCCCTGCGCATCGACCCATGGCGCGAACTTGGCGTGGCGCTTCGCCAACCGGGCGACTCGGGCGGCGTCGGGGTACGGCTCCCGGTCTCCCTTGTGCAGAGCATCCCACGCACGCTCGAGACCGCCGCCGGCAAACTGCTGCGCGAATCCCGTCTTCTTCGACTTCGAGGGTGAAGCTGCACGCATTTGTACGCTCCAATTAGGGCAAGTACGAATCGCCCAGGCCGCCGTCCGGATCCATATTAGTGCCGTCGATCACATTTGCCAGTAAGGGCAACTACGCATACCCGGCGCATGGCGCCGACACCTTAGGAGACGACGATGGCCAGCAAGCGCAAAACATCGAGGCGCCCGCGCACCGGTACGGGCGACGCCCAGTCCCAGCCCATTCAATTGGTGCATCAAGTTTGGCTCGCCGGCCTGGGGGCCGTGGCACGCGCCCAGCGCGGGGCTCCGAAACTGATGGAGGAGCTCATCAGCGAAGGGGCGCAGGTCCAGGCCGACACGCGGGACGCCGCGAGCGAGGCCCTGCGAGGCGCGCTGAGCGGAGTGCAGGACTCGCTCAATGAACGCATGGGCAAGGTGCGCGCCGAAGCGGCGGACGCCTTCGAGAATCTGGAGAAGGTTTTCCGCGCCCGCGTGCAAGGCGCCCTGACGCAACTCGGCGTTCCCAGTTCGGGCGAGGTCGAGTCCCTCAGCCGGCGCGTCGATATGCTCAACGCCAACATCAGCAAGCTCGCGAAAGTGCGCAAACCGGCCGCGAAGGCCCGAGGCCGACGCAACGGATCGGGTCACGCCTCCCCACACTAGCGGCGCATGCTGACCATCGCGTCCGCCCTGAAACCGCGGGCAGGCCGCCGCAAGCTCGGCATCGCGCTGGCCGGCGGCGGGCCGCTGGGTTTTTTCTATGAACTGGGTGCGCTGCATGCACTGAGCGAGGTCATCGAAGGCCGCGCCCTGACGGAGTTCGACGTCTACGTGGGCGTGAGTTCGGGGTCGATGATCGCGGCCGCGCTCGCGAGCGGCTTCGACACGCGGCTGATGTGCGATATGTTCCTTTTCGACGAGTCGCACCTCGTGCCCTTCTCGCCCGCGCAGTTCATGCGGCCCGCGTTCGCGGAATACGCGAAGAGCCTGAGCCGCCTGCCGAAGGTGGTGGCGCAGATCGTGCGCCGATGCGCGGTCGAGCACGACCTGGGCACGTGGGAGGCCGCCATCGGACCCTTGGGAAGCCTCCTGCCCACGGCCGTATTCGACAACCGGCCGCTCGAGGAATACTTCTCGCTGTTGTTCAATTCGGCGAACCACAGCGACGACTTCCGCCGGCTCAAGGCACGGCTGTACGTCGTCGCCACGAACTTGAACAACGGCGAATCCGTGTCCTTCGGCGGCCGCGGCCTTCGCGACGTGCCCATCTCCCGCGCGCTTCTCGCCAGCAGCGCCTTGCCGGGCCTGTACCCGCCGGTCAAGATCCGCGGCGAGCACTACGTCGACGGGGCGCTGATACGCACCATGCATGCGTCGCTCGCGCTCGATGACGGCTGCGGTCTCGTCCTTTGCGTGAATCCGATCGTGCCCTACCGTGCCGCGCCGGGCGGCGCGGCGCGCGCGGTGAACCTCTCGAGCGAGGGACTGCCCGCCATTCTCAGCCAGACCTTCCGCGCCCTGGTGCATTCCCGCATGCTGGTGGGCATGGCCGGCTACCAATCGCGGTATCCGCGGGCGGACACGTTGCTGCTCGAGCCCGACCGAAACGATCATCGCCTGTTCTTCGCCAACGTCTTTCGCTATTCCGGGCGCATCAGCCTTGCCGATCACGCCTACCGGTGCACGCGGCGGGATCTGCTCGCGCAGGCATCCGTGCTCGCCCCGCTGCTGGCACGGCGCGGTCTGCGCCTGAACGTCGCGCGGCTGCGCGACTCAGGGCGCTCGCTCGTCAGGACCGTGGTCGAACGTTCCCGCCGCCTGCGCGACACCCCGCGGCGGCTCGACTTGGCGCTCGACCGGCTCGCCGGCCTGCTGCCCACGGCGCGATCGGGCTGAGTCGGCGTGGCCGCGTGGGTGTGGCGCGGCGTGATCATGGCGGGCCTGGCGCTCGCTCTGGCCGGTGCGGCGTGGATATTGCGGCTGCAGCCCGTGCCGCCCTGGAGCGTCGCGCTGCTCGGGCTCATTCTATTGGCGGCGGCGATCTGCGCGCTCATCGGACTGTCGTTCCTGCGGGCGCGGATCGCCAATCGCGGCACGCCGACGCCCGCCGCGCAGCCGCGTCCCGGCCATGCATTGTTGACCGAGCTCGCGGCGTTTCCCGCGGCGGTGCTCGCCATGTGCGGCGGCCAGGGGCAGCCGGCGCAGCGGAGACCGGCCCGGGACGAACAAGGCCGCGGGGCGGCCCCGGTGCTGCTGCTGCACGGTGTACTGTGCAATGGGCGGGTGTGGGGCGCGCTGCGGCGGCGCTTGTTGAATGCCGGTTACGGACCGGTCGAAGCGCCCGACGTCGAACCGCTGTTGGCGGACATCGACGAGCAGGCACGCGGCGTCGAGCCGACGCTCCGGGCGCTGCAGGAGCGCTGCGGGGGTGCGGCCGTGCTCATCGTCGCGCACAGCATGGGAGGACTGGTGGCGCGCGCGCTGCTGCGCGACTTGGGATCGCGGGCGATTCGCGGCATCGTCACCGTCGCCACGCCTCACCACGGAACCGTGTTCGCGCGGGGCTTGCCGGGGCGGGCCACGCGGCAACTCGCGCGCGGCTCCCGCTGGCTGACCGCATTGAACCTCGCCCAGGAGGGCCGCTTCGATGTGCCGGTGACGAGCATTTTCAGCAGCGACGATAATCTGGTGGCGCCGGCCGAGAGCGCCCGGATCGACGGCGCCGACAATCGCGTTCTGCGCGGTGTCGGCCATCTGGGGCTGCTCAGCTCCCGATCCGCGCTCGACGGCATCATGGCGGCGGTTGCCGCAGGGCGGCGGCCGTGACCGCGCCGAGCGAAATGCCCCAGAACCGACGCCGCGGAGGAGCGCCGCGGGAGGGTCCGGCCGATCTCATCCTCCGCCGGCGCACGCTCGAAGCGGAGTCGGGCGCTTCCCCGCCATTCGCCGGCCGTCTGCGCTCCCTGCGCCACTGGCAGGCCGCACGCCTCGCCGCGACCTATCAGGATTTTCGGAAAGACCCGCGCTTCGCCGCGGCGACGGAATTTTTCCTGACCGACCTGTACGGCCCCGAAGACTTCCCCGCCCGCCATCGCGAGCTGGAGCGGGTTTGGGGCCGCCTGCGGCGCGCCCTGCCGCGGGTGCTGGTCGGGGTGCTGCAGAACGCCATCGAATTGGACGTACTCACCCTGGAGTTGGACCACGCCATGGTGAAGGTTTTGAGGGACCGGCCGCTCGATGCGGCGGGATACGCCGCCGCCTATCGGGAAGTGAACCACGAGGCCTCGCGCCGGCGGCAGATCGAGCTCATCCTGGGTCTCGGCGAGACCCTCAACCGGGTCGTGAGGCGGGCTTGGATGGGGCCGCTGCTGCAGGCAGGCCACCTGGCCGCCCACGCCGCCGGCTTCGGCGCGCTGCAGGATTTCATCGAACACGGATACTCCGCCTTCCGCCGCATGGGCGACGCGCAGCCGCTGCTCCTGGCCATCCGCCAACGTGAAACACTCTACATGCAGGCGCAGTTGCAGACCCCATCCATCGGCAATCCCATCGAGGACAACCCCCATGCCTGAGGCGATCTATGACTACGTGATCGTGGGCGGCGGTTCCGCGGGCTGCGTGCTCGCCAATCGGCTCTCGGCGGACCCGAAGCGGCGCGTGCTCCTGCTCGAAGCGGGCGGCCGCGATAGCAACCCCTTCATACACATGCCGGCGGGTCTCGCCCGATTGGCCGGCAATCCGCACGTCGACTGGAGCTACTACACGGAACCCGAATCCGAACTCGGCGGACGCCGCTTGTACTGGCCGCGTGGACGCGTACTCGGCGGCTCCAGTTCGATCAACGCCATGTGCTACACCCGGGGACACCGCCTCGACTACGACGAGTGGGCGGCACTGGGGGCCGAGGGTTGGGACTTTGCCCGCGTGCTGCCGTTCTTTCGCAAGGCCGAGGATCAGGCACGGGGCGCCGATGCCCATCACGGCGTCGGCGGCCCGTTATCGGTCGAGGATCTGCGCTTTCGCAATCCCTTGAGCGGCGTGTTCGTCGACGCCGCCGTGCAATGCGGCCTGCCGCGCAACCCGGACTTCAACGGGGCGGCGCAGGAGGGCGTGGGTTTCTACCAGGTTACCCAGCGTCGCGGGCGGCGCTGCAGCGCCGCCGTCGGGTATCTCAAGCCCGCCGCCGGCCGTCCCAACCTTCACGTCCTCACCGGCTGCCTGTGCCGCCGCCTGCTCATCGAGCAGCAGCGCGCGGTCGGAGTCGAGTATCAACATCGCGGCCAGCCGCATCGGGTGCGTGCGGAACGCGAAGTGATCGTGAGCGCCGGCGCGATCGGCTCGCCGCAGTTGCTGATGTTGTCGGGCATCGGAGACCCCGACGAGCTGCGCGGGCTCGGCATCGCCCCGGCGGCGGACAATCCCGAGGTTGGCCGCAATCTGCAGGATCACCTGGATTTTTGCACCCTGCAAAAATGCACGCGCAAGATCACCTACGATTTCCGGACGGATCAGGAACTCCTGGTGGCTCTGCGCTACGTCCTGACCCGTTCCGGCCCGGGCGTGAGCAACGTCGCCGAGGCCGGCGGCTTTATCCGCACCCATCTGGCGCCCGACGAACGGCCCGACGTGCAATTGCATTTCGTCCCGGCGCAGCTCGACGACCATGGCCGCAACCGGCTGCCCGGCCACGGCTACACGCTGCACGCCTGCGCACTGCGTCCGGCGAGCCGCGGCCGTCTCGCGCTGCGCTCGAACCGCGCGGAGGACCCGCCGTGCATCTTCGCCGCGTACTTGAGCGCCGCGGGCGACCTCGACATCATGCTGGAAGCCATGCGCTGGTCGCGTGAGATTCTGCGCGCGCCCGCATTCGCTCCATTCCGCGGCGCCGAGGTTTTTCCCGGGGATGCCGCCACGACCCGCCAGGACCTGGAGCGCATGCTGCGCCTCAAGGCCGAAACCGTTTATCACCCCGTGGGAACCTGCCGCATGGGCGCCGACCCCCGATCGGTCGTGGATTGCGAGCTGCGGGTCCGCGGCGTCGAGGGCCTGCGCGTCGCCGATGCCTCGGTGATGCCGCGGCTCATCGGCGGCAATACGAATGCCCCGACTCTGATGATCGCCGAAAGGCTCGCCGAGTGGCTGGAGCCGCCGTCCATCAGTCATCGATGAGGGTCGGCGGCATCAGTCCTCACCGGGAGGCACCCGTTCGCGCAGCATCATCCGCTTGACCCGTTCATCGCCGATGGCCGTCCCGGCCTCGATGCGCACCTGGCGCACCGAGGCCGGGTGCTCGACCACGCCGCTGCGCAGGTGCAGCACGCTCGACCGTGCCATCTGAACGATCCGAATGTGCGAGGCCGAGAACGGCAGCCCCGGGGTGAGAACCGTCGTTGCGCCGAGCGTCACGACCCAGGCACTCCCCTCCGAACCCCCCACCATGCGCCCCGTGCCATCGGCCTCCGCGACAACGGCCGTCCGCTCATCCACCCCCACGCCAAACACGCGCCGCGTTGGCCGACCATGGTCGAGCCGTGCCACGAAGACGATGAGCCGACCGAGCCGGCTGCGCGCGGAAAAATGCGTGTCGGTGATGACGTTCTCGAGGCCCCGAAAGTGAAGCAGGTCGTCCTCGAGAGTCACGGCAGGTCCCAGAGGATCGGCAAAGGCGGCCTTGGATTCGAGGCTGCCGCCATCGAGCGCCGTGTAGCTATAGTGGCCGAGGATCGCGAGTCCTGCGCTGCTGCCGCCGATCGGGGCGCGCTTCACGAGAGCGTTGAGGGTTGCCTGGACCGGCGTCGCTTTCCAGTAGCGCACGTAGTTCGACTGATCGCCCCCCGCCAAAAACACGCCGTCGGCGTGCCGCAAGGCAGTGATCAGGCGCGCATCGAACGCCGCGGCGCGATCGTGGAAAGTGAACGTCTGGCAGGAGACGGCAGGTCCCCAAGCGCCGAGGAAAAGCGGCCCCAGCTTGCCGTCATCCGGGTCGAAACTGTGATCGGCCGTCGCCCGCAGCACCACGATATGCCCCAGCCCCGCTCGCTCGGCGATGGCGCGGTAAGCGCCCTCGACGTAGCCACCCCCTCCCATGAGGATGATGCCGAAGCGCGTGTTACGCGGGCGCGGAGCTGCCGGGTCACCCGACACGAAGTAGTCGAAGTCCGCGCCCCGACAATCTCCGGTCAGCGGCCCTGAGGGGCAGGGCGTGGACTCGGCCGTCGCGGCGGGTTGTTGGCCCAGCGCCAGGTCGCCGGGTGCCGCGCACAGCACGCCGGTAAGCACCCGCAGCGCGCACAGGCAGATTCGAAGCGGCTGCCCCAGGGACATGATTCAGACAGCTCGCTTCAGGGGGCGAATATCCGGCAATTTCGAGGGCATTAGAGCTTGGTCGAGGACGGCGCGACCAGCGGGGGCCATTCGCGCGAGACCCCTTCGAACAGGCTGACCGTCTTCTCGAGCCGCGGATCTCCATCGTGTACCGCAATCGTGTGGGGCTGGCCGGGTTCGTAGCCCGTCCAAAGGGAAACACCGGCGTACGCGCCGTCCTTGCGTAATATGTAGTAGGTCATGTCCATGAAATTGAGGCGTTCGCGATCGCCATCGTAGCGTTGTACGATCCGCTGCAGCGCGTCCATGCCCGCCTGAAGCGGCGCCATTCCCTTGCGCATGTTTTCGACGATGGTATGTGTGCCTGCGATCTTGATGTTCTCCTCGCCGCTGCCGGTCGCGCCGGCGGAGCCGACCTCCTGATCCGTGTAGCAACCGGCGCCAATGATGGGGGAATCTCCAAGCCGACCCGGAATCTTCCAGGCGAGCCCGCTGGTCGTCGTGCAGCCGGACATCGCACCATCGACGCCGAGTGTCGAGCAGTGGGTCGTTCCCGTGGGCGGAGCCAACACGTCGCGAATCGCCTCAGAGCGCCGGTCGGGCTCGATGCCGAGCGAGGCCGCGGCCGAGGCGAGCCGTTCGAGGTAGCTGGCGCCCGCATCGGCGCGCAGCCGCTCACGCATGCGCTCGCGCCATTGCGGCGCCGAGAGGCCCGGCCCCCACCAGTCCGAGTGAGCTTCTTTCCAGAGAAGCCAGACCTTGCGCGAAGCATCGGTGAGCAAGTTCTCGCGCGCAAAGCCGCGCGCCACCGCGAAGCGCTCGGCGCCCTCGGCGACCAGCATGACGTGTCCGGAGTGCAGCATGACCTCACGTGCGAGCAGCGAGACGTTCTTGATGTTGTGCACGCCGCCGACGGCACCGGCCTGACGACTCGGTCCATGCATGCACGACGCATCGAGCTCCACGACGCCATCTTCGTTCGGCAGCCCCCCCAGCCCTACCGAGTCATCGTTGGGATCGTCCTCCGGTCCCTTCACCACGGCGATCGCGGCATCGAGCGTGTCGCCGCCCTTCTCGAGCAGGTCGTACCCCGAGCCCAAGTAGGCGAAGGCGTTGCCCGCCGCGACGAGCACCGGCTTCGCGGCCGCGCGCCCCCGTTGATTGAGGGCGACCTGCGACGTCCCGCCTGCGAACGATCGGCCCACTCCCAGCGAGCCGAGTGCGGCTCCCATCAATAACTCGCGTCGCGATATCGGCATGGTGGTCACCTTTTCGGCCAGTCGAAGTGGTAGCTGAACTCGGCGAGGAAGGAGCGTCCCACCGGGTTGAACCAGTTGCCGGCGTAGTAGGGATAATTGATATAGGTCGAATCGAATTGGGGCGGCGTGTTGAACACGTTGTCGCACACCAGCGAGAGCTGGGCCTGCCCGATGTGATAGGCGAGCGAGGCGTTGTAAAGATAGGTCGGCGGCAAGCGCTCGGTACCGGCATAGTTGGGCAGACCGCCGATCCTCTGGCCATAGAAAGTCGTCGTAACCGGGCCGAGCATCCAGCTGATCGAGGCGCTCGCCTTGCTGCGCGGGATGACGTAGTTGTACAGATCCTCCAGCTCGTCATCCGTCGGAGTTCCCGGGTACTCGATGGTGTGGGTCAACACGCTGGTGAGCCCCAGGCTGAAGTCGAACATGCCGACGCGGCCAAGATCCAGCCGATACCGGCCGTTGACGTCGAAGCCGGAGGTGCGGTCCTCGGCGGCGTTGATGGGCAAACTTTCCACCGCAATGATCCCGAGGGGATTGAGCGAGAAGCTCGGGGGCTCGCGCGTTACCTGGCTTTCCACCTGCTGACACATCGCCGAGTTCCCGTCGACCGGCTGGCCGGCCGGTGTCGAACCCAAACGGCAGTCGGCCTCCTCGCGCAGCAGCTCATCGCTCGACTGATAGACCACCTCGTTCTTCAGGGCAATGCGGTAGTAGTCCACCGACAGCTGCAAGGTGCGCCAGGGTGCGAACACCACGCCGTACGTCAAGGACGTACTGGTCTCATCCTTGAGCGCCGTGCTGCCGTGGCTGGCGCCGTCGAAATACACATTGTTGTAGTTGCAGCTTTCGAAGGTCGGCGCGGTGGAAGGCTGATAAAGGCGGCACAGGTAATAGTCGATTCCGCCGGAGCTCGAGCCGCTGGGACCGGCGTACAGGTAGGACAGGTCGGGTGCGCGAAACCCGGTGCCGTAGGAGCCGCGAATCAGCAGGCTCTGGACCGGGCGGAACTCGAGCCCCGAATTATAGGTGACCTTGCCCGAGGTCGTACCGCTGTAGCTGTAGCTGTCCAGGCGCGTCGCCGCGGTGGCGGTGAGCATGGGAAAGATCGGTATGTTGACTTCCGACCCGACGCCGTAGCGGTTGCGCGAGCCGGTCGCCCCGGTATTGTGATAATCGTAGTAGGCGCCGGTGAGCGATAACGGATCGACGTTCTGGCGCAGAGACTCGTGACCGACCTCGGCCACAGCGGCGAAGCCCAGCGGCCCCGCGGGCAGGTGAGCCAGCTCCGTGGCGGCGACCGAGAAATTCAAGCTGTCGGATTGGGTCAGGTCATCGTCGGTCGAGAGATTGGTGATCGAACGAAACTGCGCCACGGTGAGCGGGGTATACAGGCGGCTCGGCGGCGCGTCATAGATGGTGTCTCCGCTTGCGGGATCGATGCCCAGCGAGGGACCCAGATAGAGCGCTTGCGCCTTGGCGTCCACCAGTGCCGGAGTCTCGTCGCTCAGCCTGTTCTGGGAGTGGCCGTAAAAGGCTTCATAGGTCCAATCGCGCCCGAATGAGCCCTTGAGCCCGAAGTTCAGCGAGACCGTCGTGTCGAAGTTGTGAATCTCCCCGGCTTCGAGCCCGCCCTCCTCGTTGGGAGTGAAATACATCCGCTGCCACTGCTCGACCTGGCCGGTGGCCGAATTGTAGAATGGCACCGGCACCGAACCGCCGTCCATGGCCACGCTGTTCTGCCACTGCAGCGGGGAATTGTAGCTGTCCTGGCGCGAGTAGCCGGCCTGCAGGTCGAGGAACAGGTTCGCGTGCTCCGTCAATTCGTAGCTGCCGGAACCGTACGCGTTGATCGATTTGCGCCCGTTCTCGAGGGTGCCATAGCCGATGTCGGCGCGGCTGCCGCAATAGTATCCGGGCCCGCCGGTGGGTCCATAACCGGGGCGCGAGGCATAGAAGACCGACCCGCCGTCGAGATACGAGAGTGCATTGCAAGTCGCCGGGGACGGGGCGATAAAATTGCCGTACATGTCGTAGCGGCCGAACACCGCGTCGGCGTAGTTGTCGGCCGGCCCTCCGGGGGCATCGAGCGTCGAGTCGGTGAAGCTGCGCCGGAACGCCCATACCGGCTGCTGGTTGAGCAGCTGCACGGTGAAAATCGAGTCGAAGCGCTCGTTCGAGAAGCCGCTGGTGAGCGTCAGGCGCTGCGAGGAGCCGCCGCCCAGCTCGGTCTCGCCTTCGCGGTAGTCGATCGTGGTGCCGTCGGCGCGCTTCTTGAGAATGAAGTTGATCACGCCGGCGATCGCATCCGAGCCGTACACCGCCGAGTCGCTGCCGCTCAGCACGTCGATGTGATCGATCATGGTGGTCGGGATATTGGAGATGTCGGTGAAATTGCTGTTGCCCTGGTAGGCCTGCGGATAGTCCGCGATGCGCCGGCCGTTCACCAACACCAGAGTATGGTTGGGACCCATCCCGCGCAGGTCAACCGCCTGGGCTCCGGGGGAGAAGCCGTCGGTGGCGGTATTGTTGTCGAGCGACCCCAGGTTCTGATTGAGGTTGCGCATGACGTCGGACATATCGGTAAAGCCCTTCTGCTGGATGTCCGCGCTGGTGATGGTCACCACCGGAGCCGGGCCGGAATCGAGCGCCGTCATGCGGGGTATGCGCGAGCCGGTGACGACAATTTGCTCCAGTTGCGGAGCCGGCGCCGCGGTGCTCGGCTCCGGCCCCTGCTGCACATCGGTGCCGGAGGCGACGTCGGCGCTCACCGCCGTCGACTGGGCCCAGCGCACCGGCTGCACGCGCACTGCAGCCGGGGAATCGGTTCGAGTAGGGTCGCCCGGCAAGGACGCTTGGGGCGCAGCCCTCTCGATGCCGATCGTGTTCTCGCCTACTTCTTGGTATCGCAGGTTCGTGCCCTGCAGGATCCGCGCCAGAGCCTCCTGCACGGACATCCTGCCGCTCACGGCATGCGACTGCGCAAGGTCCGCCAGCTCTCCGGGCATCAGAACCTGGACGCCCGCCTGATGCGACAGATCGATGAGTGCCGCAGCGACTTTCTCTGAGGGAATGTCGACCGTGACCATCCGGCTCAGCGTGCTGGAGCTTGCCTGAACTTCCAGTGCGGCCAGAAACAGAATGACGACCGTAAGACATGCAATGACGATGCGCCACGTGCCCTGCATGTGCCCCCCTTTGAGATTTTTGTTATTTACCGCGCTAAGACACCTGACGCCCGAAATGTGGCAATTGTCTAGCGTGTTTCATTTAAAGGTGCCGTCTGTTCGCGCCCAATCGGCGGCGCCCGTTCCGCGAGGATCGACTCGCCGTGCTCGCCGGTCGTCAGCTGAACGGGGAACACCTGAGGCAACGCCTGCACCCACACTTCCACCTGCGCCGCGAGCACCGTGCCCGAGAAGAGGATCCTGCCGACGGATTCGTCGCGAATGACTATGGGACGTTCGCGGTAGCGGTTCACGTCCGCAATGACGCCGGCGAGCGGCTCGTTCAGAAAGTCCAGCCGACCTTGCCGCCATGCGAGGGTGAGCGGCAAATCGGCGGGTGCGACTGATGATGTGCCCTTTTGCCCTTCGGCCGAAGTCAGCTGCTGACCGGCGCTGACCCGCAGGGGGCGGCCGGCCCCTGCCGCGGACACCTCCACGATACCTTCGCTGACCGTCACCACGACGCGGCTCGCCGCCTTGCGCACGTTGAACGCCGTACCGACCGCCCGCACGCTGAGCGACCCCACATGCACCAAGAACGGCCTGGCCCGGTTATGCGCGACCGAGAAGTAGGCTTCGCCGTCGCCGATCTCCACGGTGCGCTCCTTGGCGGTGAAGCGCACCTCGAGCTGCGAACGGGGGGCGAGCTCAACACGGGATCCGTCGGGAAGTACGCTGCGTTCGATCACCGGAGGCGACTCGACCACGGGAAGCGAGAGCCGCGGCGCGCGGGACCCTCTCGGCACGATCACCCCTACGGCGAGGGCGAGCAAGAACGCGGCGGCGAAACGAACAGCCCGCCGGTTGAAGCGCGGGCGCTCTTCCCAGGAGATTTCGGACGCCCGAGCGGGCGGGGTTGCCGAGTCGAGCACCTCCGCAACGCGGGGCGAGTCCGGCCCTTGGAGCACTTCCAGTGAGCTCCAGAAGGCTTGGACCTTCTCGAAAGCCCGCTTGTGTTGCTCGTCGGCCTCGTACCAGCGCAGCCATTCGGCGAGATCGCTCGGCGTAACCGTCTCCTCTCGCAGGCGCAGCAGCCAATCCCAAGCCGCCGCGAGATGATTGACCTGGGTCATTGTTGCATCCCGTTCTTGGCATCGGTGGGCGAGAGCCCCTGGACGCGCAGCTGGCAGTACAAAGCGGCGTGCAAGATATAGTGCCGTACGGTGCGTGCGCTGACGGCCAGCTCGATACCGATGCGCTCGACATCCCACTCTTCGAAGCGGTGCAAGACCAAGGCGCGGCGGTGCTTCGGGGGCAGTTCGAACAGTGCTCGCCGCAGTACCGCCACCTCCTCCTCGGCCAGCACCCGGTGCTCGGGGCTCAGGTGGTCGATCGGCTCACCCGGACCATCGGCCGCGTCCAGCCGATGGCGGGTGGCACGCTGACGCGCACGGTTCGCGGCGATATTCGCCGCGGTTTTGAAGAGATAGGCGCGCAGAAAGCTCACGGCTCCGGGCTCGTTCAGCTGCAATAGCCTGATGAACGCCTCCTGGGCAACATCGCGCGCCTCCTGCTCGTCCCGGACGCGGGCCATCAGGAAGGCGTGGAGGGCGCGATTGTGCTCCCTAATGATCCTGACCAGCTCCCGCGCATGAGCGTTGCCCCCAACGTCATCTGCGCCGGGGAGGAGTTGCGTGCTGCGCTCGGGGCCGAGAGTCATGGTCGCTCATGAGATTGATCCGATGCACTCATGACACCTGACTCTGCGAGATTGGCAATAGTTTGCGGCGTTTTTATGCGCACACACGCTGCATGGGCGCGTGCGGGCGCGCCGGCCGGGGCCTCGACCGGACCCTAGGCCCCCCGGGGAGCAGGCTACGTGCCGGTTCCGGAGAGCGCGACGGTTTGCGTGCCAGCGGTGCCCCCGGCGTTGATATCGAGCGTCGCTGAAAAATTCCCAGTCGTGGTTGGTTGGAAATCCACGTCGACCGTGCAACTGGCGCCCGCAGCCAGCGATGTTCCGCAGTCCTGCGTCCCGGAGAACTGTCCGGGATCGGCACCGGCGAAGGTGATGCTCGTGATGGGCAGCGCCTTGGTGCCGGTGTTATGTACCGTCACCACCTGGGTGGCACTGGTCGTCCCGTGCGTCACGCTGCCAAATGCCAGGGACGTCGGCGACACCGTGTACGGCGCCTTGATACCGGTTCCCGTGAGTACGGCGGTCTGTGTCCCACGTCCGCCACCGGCGTTGACATCCAGCCCCGCAGTAAAATTGCCGGTCGCGGTCGGTTTGAAATCCACGCTGATCGTGCAGCTGGCGCCCACCGCCAGCGATGTTCCGCAGTCCTGCGTCGCGGCGAACTCTCCAGGATTGGTGCCGGCGAACGTGATGCTGGTAATGGGCAGCGCCGAGGTACCGGTATTCTTTACGGTCACTACCTTCGCGGTGCTCATCTCGTTGACAAACTCGTTGCCGAAGGCCAGATCGTTTGGCGTGACCGTGTAGGTCGACGCAATCACGGTCATTGCCATCGGTGCCGACGGAATGCCGTTGGCAACCACGACCAGACTGCTGGCGCCCAGCGCAATATCGGCGGGTAATGTGAAATTCGTCCCGCCCGACGCGCCCGGCGCGATGGACATCGTGGTGTGACCGAACGTTCTTGCATAGAAGACATCGCCGGTCGACGAATTGGTTATCCGCACCAACGGGTAGTTCGTGGCGGCCTGATAATCATCTCCATAATACCCGCCCTGGGTCAGTCCATTGAACTGCGCACCGCTGATCGGATAGGTCGCCCCGGCAACCACGGTGGACGGCGCCGTGGAGATGGTAGGAGCCCAGCTCGCATCAGGACTGCCCGTCGGCACATAGATTTGCGGTGTTGCGCTGAAATTTGTCGAGAACACCTCGCCGGTCGGCAGTACGAGGAAATCATAGATATAGGAAGCACTGCCGCTCGCGCCCGGTTGCGAGGCCACCTGCTTGATGGAATTCGCGGGGGTGGAAGTTGCGCTGGTGAATTCGAAAAACTGAGTCCCGGAAGCGACGGCATAGCCGCTGGCCGCCGCAAACAGGATGTTGCCATCGGGAAGCACCGCCGCCGGCGCATCGGCCAGCGTGCAAAAATTGGTCGGGAAATTCCCGGTGGCCGTGCAAACCTCCGGCACCTTGGGTCCCGCGGTCCAGGTCCCTGCACTGACATGGTAGATCGCCGTAGGGTCCGCGGCCGCTGCTGCGCCGTTCGCGGTCACGAGGGCCGAGCACCCGGAATTGGCGCCGAACCCAACCAGGGTGCCGTCAGGGCGCTGCGCTGCCGGGCCGATTTCGAAATTACCGCACTGATAGGGATCGACCAGCGACACCGGCGTACTGCCGGTATTGCTCCACGTGCCTGTCGATGGGGTGTATAGCTCGGCGCCGGTGGGATTGGCAGACAGGCCCTTGTCGCTCCAGATGTCGACTGTCAGGACCTTGCCATTGGGCAACAGCTCGTAGCCCTGCTCGTCCTGGTATTTTTGTCCGCCGACGCTCGGCGCCCCCGTGGTGGTCCAGCGAAGCGTCGTTGCATTCAACAGCACATCGATGTCCGGGTTGTTGCAGCACGAACCGAGCATGAAAGAGCCGTCGGGCAGGACCACACTTTGTGCATCACCAATACAGCCGCCCAGGCCCCCCTCGGGTAGGGTGGTGCATTGTCCATTCATGCCGCTGTATGGCGTTACTGCGGTCCACTTATTGGTCAGCGGATTGTAGATCGCGCCCAGATTGGTCCACGCATCGTTGCCCTGGTTGTATTCGCCGCCCATGATGATCAGGCGCCCATCGGGCAGTACCGCGCCAGCCGTATAGAGCGGCGCATACTGCGTCCCGCCGATGACCGGCAGAGATGCGATCTCGGACCAGCTCCCGGTTGCATAGCTGCCCTTGATGTCGGGGGTCAACTTGTACCATTGCGGAGCGCTGCACGACTGGGCCACGACGGTGCCGTCGGTGAGCAACTCCGGACTGCAGAGTGCGGTGGGCGCCGTCGTAACCGCTTGCCATGATCCCCCAAAGGCCGGCCGTATGCCCGCCGATTCAGGCTCGCGCGGTGCGACGGCGGGAAGCAGCGGCAGTTGCGCGACGAACTTACTCCAGGCCGCGGGATTCTCCAGAAAGTACTTTCTCTTGGCGAATGACAGCGGCGGCGGAATTCGGTCCGCCGGAACGACCAATTCTGCGAGTGCCGGGTCCCGAACCTGCGCGCGGCTCTCGGACGCGGCCATGAGGTGCAGCGCGACCCCAGCCACTGCGGCTACCAACACTGACCTGGAGTGCCAAGAGGCAATTGTCATGACGCGTATCCCTCGTTTGTGAACCAACGCAGACGTTGGGCTCCCCTGACGGCGAAGCCGCTACCTGCCGCGGGCTGATGCCCTATTCTTAATTCGATTGTGTTGCTTTTCAGGAAACATACGCCGAATCAGGGACCGGTCAAGCGTATCCGCAAAGAATTCATAATTCAGCCTGCGCATCCAAGGCACGCGTTGAATGGCGGCCTCAGAACGCGTCTTCCATTGATCTCGAGTGCACCTGAAACCTTCGTAATTTCCGCAACCTGCGAAGTCGGCAGCCCGTGGCAACCGCCAAGAGTTGTTCATTTGGGTTGCCCTTGACCCGGTTTTCCCGCCGATTGCGCGTTATGGGGCGGACCCGGAGTAATTGGTGCGCCGGCACGGAATCCTGGGTTCGGTTTGGATCGAATATCGATCGAATCAATATTTACAATAGGAGATGCTCACATGAAATTTCCCAACAGCAGGATGAGCTCAAAGGCGTTCTTGTCACTCGCGGTCCTCTCTATGCTCGCGGGCGTCGGTCTCGCAAATGCGGCGGACACAAACATCAAGTCTGAGAGCAAAGCAGTAACGCTCCTGCCCGGCCAAAGCACCACCCTTTCAGTACCCTGCGGAACGGCCCCTGGATGCGGCACGAATGGCTTTGCTTTGTTTGATGCCAACGTCAGTTTGTCTATTCAGGTCGTGCAGTGCGGCCTTGCGGCAGGCGACAGTTGTAGTGTTGACATTACCGGGTTCTTCGGCGAACAGGTCGCAGGATCGGGGGGATCGTTCAACTTCAGTTTTCCGTTTGGGAATTTGACTGGTGTAAACAAGCAGGTTGCGTTTACCGGGTACGCCACGACAATCAGCAACCCGTCAAGCGCTCAGGACCAGGTAACCGTCGTGATCTCCTGGGCTGCCGTATACGACCCGAAAGAATAGGAGAAAGGCGATCGGGCTTTGCACAGCACTGTGCAGTCCCCGCTTTGCTTTATGGCCCGCTTTGCTTTATGGCAGCATTACGATTTTGTGGTCGTAATGGTGCCATCATGAGACCTGCCGAATTCTCGGCAGACGCCATCGCTGATGATCGGCGGCCGTCATCTCGATCCGGTAGGTGCCATGAGCGCGGCGGCCTTGCGCGCGATGAGTTCGAATCCGTACCTTTTGGCCCTCTTCTGCAACCTCGCCAGCTCCGCGCGGGCGAGTGCGGGAGAGGGCCCGCTCAGTTGAATTTCCCCGAGCACCAGGGACGCCTCGAATTGCGTTCCGACGAGACCGTGGCTCTTCGCATCATCGAGCGCTTGCTCACCCGCGCGCTTGGCGCCTGACGCATTCTTCTCCGCCGCCCGCACGCGCGCATCCTCGAGCTGCCATTCGAGGCGATCCTGGATGCTCCCGCGGTCGATCAGCGGCGCCGCGGAATCGATCGCCGCACGCGCCGCCGCAACCTGATCCTGGAGGAGCAGCGCCCGCGCGAGGATGGCCCGCGCCCGGATCTCATCGCTGGCGCGCTTCTCCGCCTGAAATTCCGGAAGCGCCGAGCGCAGCAAAGATGTGCCATCGGACGCCTCGTCGGTCTCGCACAGCAGTTCACCCAGCCTGAGCTGCGTCTCGGCCAGGTCACCTTTGACGTCGAGCAGCTTCTGCATGGCGAGCGCCTGAGTGTACAGGACCCGTGCCGCGGCGGTGTCTCCCTGGATGGCTTTGACGCGGCCGGATTCGACCAGCACTTGGGCCTGGTAGCCCTTTTCGCCGATATCATGGAAGATCTTCATCGCCTGATCGAATTGCCGCGCAGCTGCGCCGAGATCGCCCTGATCCAGGGCCAGATCACCCAAGTCCACCAGGTCGATCGCTTCGAGTTCCGCATTACCGGTCTCCCGTGCCATCGAGATCGAGTCTTGAAACTGTACTTGGGACTCGCGCAATTGCCCCTGTGAGCGGGAAATCTCTCCCAGCGCATCCAGCGCAGTGCCGACGAAATGGCGTTCGCCGATCTCCTTAGAGGCAGCCAGAAAGTCTCGATGGAATTGCGCTGCCTTCGCCCAATATCCTTGCGTTAGATAGATCGTTCCTAGATTACCCAATTCGCGCGCTATCCCGCGCGCATCGCCAATGCGACGCACGATGGCGAGCGCCTTCCCATACAGGTCTTCGGCGCGATCGAAGTCTCCTCGATCCATGGGCACTTCCGCCATTGTGTGCAGCACGGTGGCGGTACCCCGCCCGTCGCCGGCGGCTTCATAGATCGCGCGTGATTCCTCACACGCGGCGTTCGATCGGGTAAAGTCGCCCATGTTGGCGAGGGCACGACATTGCTGGACGCGCGCTTCCGCGACCAGCAACTTAGCACCCGTCAAGCGACCCTTGCGAACCGCAGAATCAGCTGCCTTGGCCTGCAAAGCGTTGTCGGTCAGGAGGGACGCGGCGTTGACCGTCGCCAGATCAAGGCGCGGATCCAAGTCCGCTTCGCGCGGCAGGCTTCGCAGCTTCTGCAGTGTGAGCATGCCCTCCTTCCCCTGTCCAGCCAGGGTTTGTGCATGCACGAGCGCGAGCCCGTATTCGGGACTATCCGGAAAGAAATTGAACAAGGTTCGATAGGTGTCGATCGCCTTCGGCCAATCACGTTCTGCCTCGTAGTACCCTCCCTCCACGAGCAGTTGGTTCTCGCGGTTGAGCCCGCGGGCGTTATCCAGTGCGGCCTTCGCCTCCTCGCGGCCCTTGGAATCGTAGCCAAGCGCGAGCCACGCTTGTGCCAATGCGGAATGCGCCAAGGAATACCCGGGGTCCGCCGTCACCGCCCGAGACAGCAGGTCGCGGGCGCCCAACGCATCGAATGAACGAAGTTTGGCAAGACCCTCCGAATACCACCTCGCGGCATCACTGTTCGAGGGTAGCGCACTCTGAAGAAATGTGGATTCAGCCGGCAGCATTCCCGGCATTCCAAGCCCTGCGCGCAAGCGCGCGCCCGATCGCGACACCAGGTCGAGCAGTTGCGGCTCGGCACCCTCGACGGAAGCGCTCGCGAGCGTCTCACCGCGAACTGCGTCTTGCAGGCGTAGATCGAGACGAACGCGGCCGCCCGCTGCGGCGCCCAAATCCAGATACGACCCCGATACGATGAAGTCGCTGCCCAGGCGCTGCCGCACGGCCTTCAAAGTGGACGCAGACAGGGTCGCGACCTCCGGCAAGGCGAGATCGATGCGCGCGCGTGCAACGGACTCACCCGGCAGCAGGCGGATCTTCCCGCTTGAGGCTAGTTCAGTGGTCAGCATTTCCGAAAGGGCCGTCGCGACCCACGCAGTGTCCTCACGGCCGGACAGGTTCTGAAATCCCAAAACGGCCACGGCCGGCCGCCACGGCCCGGGCGCACTGAGCGACGCCCGGTCGGCCCTTACCGCACGCACCCGCTGCACCTCCCACGCGCCGACGATAACCGCCGCCGCGGCGGCAATAGCCGCAACCACCAGGGATTCGCGATGCCGCGCAACGAACTTCATTGATCGATAAGCGAAGTTCGTGCGGCGCGCGGTCACGGGCATTCCGAGCAGAAATCGGCCAAGGTCGTCCGAGAATTCGCGGGCAGAACGATAGCGGCGCTCCGGCTCCTTGGCGAGCGCTTTCATCGTGATGGCGTCGAGATCGCCTCGCAGAGTGCGGCGGAGCCCGGCGGGTCGGTCGGCCCGCAATGCGGCCAAGTGCTGCGACGATGCGGGTTGCGGTAATTCGTCCGGATCAGCCATCTTCTCGTCGCGAGCGGCAGCGAGGCTGGGCCGTTGCGGCTCCACGTCGCAGACCGCGTGCTCCCAGTCGAGCAGGGAGCGGCCGGTCGTGCGATACGGATGGCGGCCGCACAGCAGCACGTACAGCAGAACGCCCAGGGAATAAATGTCCGTCGCCCCGGTCACCGGCTGACCGCGCAATTGCTCGGGGCTCGCGTACTCGGGCGTCAGGGCACGCGTGCCGATGAGGGTGACCATGGTGGTCAGGGAAAAACGTCCGGGATCATGCAATTTAGCAATTCCAAAATCCAGCAGCTGCGGCACACCCTCCTTGGTCACCAGGATGTTACTGGGTTTGAGATCGCGATGAATCACGCCGTTGCGATGCGCGTACCCCACGCTGTCGCACACCGTGCGAAATATCTGCAGCCGGTCGCGGATGCGCAGCAGCTGCGAATCACAGTACTTGTCGATCGGAACCCCTTCGACGAAATCCATCACGAGGTAGGGCATGCCCTCCTCGGTCGTGCCTCCGTCGAGCAGAGTGACGATATTCGGATGGTTCAATTCCGCGAGGGTCTGGCGCTCATTGCGAAAACGCTGCAGCACGTCGGCGCTCTCATCGACGCAACGCAGCATCTTGATCGCCACGCGCTTCTGAAATTGCTGATCGGCGCGCTGCGCCAGATAAACGATCGAGGAGCCCCCCCGGCCCGCCTCCCGAAGTACTCTGTAATCCCCGACGAGCCGCCCCGTCATGTTCACGGCGAGAACCTGATGCCAGGGTGCCGCGGGAGTATCGAGAAGACTGTCCCCGCGATCATGGCTTCGCAGCAGCGATTCGACCTCGATGCGCAAGGCGTCGTCCGCTTCGCAGGCTTCGATCAAAAACGCTTCCCGATCGGCGGGCTCATGCTCCAGGGCCTGCGTGAACAGTTCTTTCGTGCGCGCCCAGCGCTCGCCCATCTAGGAGTCTGTCCCGTGCAACTGGCGCGTGAGCCAAGCCTTGGCGAATTTGAACTCGCGCTTCACCGTGGAGGCGGAAATGCCGAGAACTTCGGCTGCCTGATCCACGTTAAGTCCGCAAAAGAATCGCAGCTCGACGATGCGCGCCTGCAATGGATCGAACGCGGCCAGCCCGACCAGCGCGTCGTCAAGCGCGATGATATCCGCCGCGCGCTCGATGCCCGGCAGTTCGGCCTGATCGACGTTGATGCGTTCAGCCTTGCCGCCGCGCTTGGCTGCATGCCGGCTGCGACTGTAATCGACCAGAATGCGCCGCATCAGCGGCGCGGCGACGCCGAGGAAGTGGCTCGGGTTGCCCCATTGAACTTCCCGCTGCTCCGTCAGGCGCAAATAGGCCTCATGCACGAGTGCGGTGGGCTGCAACGTATGGCCACTACGCTCCCGCTGCAAATATCGCGCTGCAACACGCCGCAGTTCGGCGTAGACCGACGCAACAGCTTCCTCTGGAATGGGAGGTACGGATGGCTTCGGCATCGTGTCCAGCGGTCACCGATTCTGTCCCTTGGGAGCGGGCCTTCGATCAGGCAAACGCGTCAATTTCAGGTGACTGGCATTCAGATTAACCCTTGCGGCCAGGGCTGTCCAACGGGCGGCTGTGTTCAGCGCGCAATCAGCAATACGCCGGCCGCGAGGACCCCGGCTCCGATGGCTCGCGCGGCGCGCTCACCGGCGGAGCTGAGCCGTTCAATCGTAATCGCGAGCGTCACCGGCACCATCACGCGCAGGTCCATGACTCCGGCCACGAGGAGGATCGCCGTCAGGCCTGCACTGCAGCCGCAGCAGTGCAGGCCGAGACGCAGGCCGTGCTGCCAGGCCGTGCGGGCCGTCATCGCCGGTCCGAGGCCGCGGCCGGGCAGCCGGCAGCAGGCGAGTTGATGCGCCTTCCAGGCGGTGCACTGGAAGGCGCCGGCGAGCAGGACCACCACGCCGATGGCGATGGGTACGGCTCGACCCGGCGCGGGCGGCCGCTGCTCGAGGGCCGCGATCGCGATGGTCAGCGGGAAAACAGCGATGCCGACCAGGGTCCAGACGACGAAATAGCCCGCGCCCACCAGCGCGGCCAGCCGGCCGGAGCGCGTCTCGCCGCCCCGACGGAGGGCCTCGCGGTAGCGCCACAGCCAGGGCGCCAGCGAGGGGAGCATCATGGCCGCCATCATCACGATCCACATGCCGAGGAAGGAGGCCGCGGCACCGAGCCCTGCGGGCCCGGGCATTGAGGGCGCCCAGGCTCCGCACATCGGCAGTTCGGCCATCGCCATGATTCAGCGCCGGCCGTACTCGTCGTGGCGCCGCCACCAGATGCCCGTTTCATTGCGCCCCTTGGGGGCGCGGTCCAACCATTGGTACATGCCCCAAAGGCCGTCCAGCCCGCGCGCATAGGTGGAATACGTGTGATAGACCGCACCGTCCTCGAGCACGAATCCGCTCATGCCGGGCCTATCGCGCAAATAAGTGGTCGCATCCGTTCCGCACATGGCGGCAAACCGGCCTACGATCCCCGCGCCGCCCTCGTCCTGGCGCGCGCGAGGCTGCACGGGCGGTTCGCGATGAAAGTTGTACTCGAGACCCTCGCCCTGCTGCTCCGGGGTGAACGAGGCGGAGAAGTCGAAATTGAAATCGCTGCCGTGGGAGGACGCCCAGGGAAACGTCCATCCCAATCGCTGCTTGTAGGCCTGCAGCTTCGCGAGCGGCGCCCGCGACACGGCCCAGAGCATCACGTCGTGGTGGGCCAGATGCACGGCGAAGCCGTTGAAGCCGTCCGCGATCATCGAGCACGATGGACACCCCGCCGCATAGTCGGGCCCGAACATGAAGTGGTAAATGAGGAGCTGCGAGCGGCCCTTGAAGAGGTCCGCCAACGAGGCGCTGCCGTCGTCGGTCTCAAATCGATACTCCTTATCGACGCCAACCCACGGCAGCTCCTGCCGCCGCTGCGCCAGCTCGTCGCTGCGCCGTGTGAGCTCTTTCTCGGCCTTCAGAAGCTCGAGGCGTGCGGCGAGCCACTCCTGCCGCGTTCCAGTGCTATGTGAGGTCATCGCGTCTCTCCTTTTGGGTGCCATCGGTTGGTCGGTGGTTGGGACATAGATTAGGATCGGGGCGTCCCAGGTGGGAGTGACAATTTTGGCGGGATTTCCATGGACTCGCTGATCACGGCCGCTGCGCGGGCCCTCGCAATGGGTGATCCCCTCGGCGCATTGAAGCGGGTCGCCCTGCGCGACGACGCGCCGGCGCTCGCGCTTCGAGGCATCGCGATGGCGCAGTTGGGCGATCTGCCTCGCGCCAAGGCGCTGCTGCGAAGTGCGGGGCGCGCGTTCGGCCCGCGGGAGGCGGTGGCCCGCGCGCGGTGCGTCGTCGCGGAAGCGGAAATCGCTCTGGTGTCGCGTGATCTCGCTTGGGCCGCGAAGGCGCTCGAGGCCGCGCGGGCGACCCTCGAGGCGCACGGCGACCTGGTGAACGCCGCGCATGCCCGGAACCTCGAACTGCGGCACCTGGTGCTGATCGGCCGCCTCGACCAGGCCGAGCGCACGCTCGCCGGTATCGATCCCGCGCCCTTCCCGCCCGCGACGAGGGCCGCCCACGAACTCATCGTCGCGGGGATCGCGATTCGGCGGCTGCGGACCCAGGACGCGCGCGCGGCGCTCACTCGAGCCGAGCAGGCCGCGCGCGAGGCGGGCATTCCCGCGCTGATGGCGGAGGTCGAGGGCGCCTCCCGGGTGCTGAACACGCCGGCGGCGCGGCTGATTTCGCGCGGCGGTGAACACCCGCTTCTGCTCGAGCAGATCGAGGCGCTGATGGTCTCCGGGGCGCTCGTCGTGGATGCGTGCCGCCACGTCGTGCGGGACCGCGGGTTGGTGGTATCGCTCGCGAGGCGCCCAGTCTTGTTCACGCTGGCCCGGGCGCTCGCCGAGGCCTGGCCGGGAGACATGACCCGAAGCGCGCTCGTCGCCCGCGCCTTCCGCGCCAGGCGCGCCGACGACTCCTATCGCGCGCGCCTGCGAGTCGAGATCGGGCGACTGCGCGTGACGCTGCGCAAGCTCGCGGGCGTGAGTGCGACCCCGCAAGGTTTTTCGCTGGTGCCGCGCCACGCGCCTGAGGTGGCAGTGCTGGCGCCGCTCGTCGACGAGCAGCATGCCGCCGTGCTGGCCTTCCTCGCCGACGGCGAGTCGTGGTCGAGCTCGGCCCTGTCGATGGCGCTGGGGGCGAGCCCGCGCACCGTCCAGCGCTCGCTCACCGCGCTCGCCGCCGCGGGCAAGGTGCAGTCGTTCGGCCACGGGCGGGCCCGGCGGTGGATGACGCCGCCCCTGCCGGGATTCCCGACAAGCTTGTTACTCCCGGGGCCGCTTCCCGGTGACTAGAATGAAGCCATGAAACGATCCACAGCCGAAATCCTCCGTGAGTATGGGCCTTTTCCGGGTGTCGACCGGGTGAACGGGGTCACCTATGACGGCCAGAACGTCTGGTTCGCTTCGGGGGACAAGCTGAACGCCCTCGATCCGGCCATTGGGACCGTGGTGCGCTCGATGGATGTCGCCGCTCATGCGGGAACGGCCTTCGACGGCCGGTACCTCTATCAAATCGCCGAAGATCGCATCCAGACAATCGATCCGCAGACCGGCCGAATCATCGCCACAATCCCCGCACCCGGCGGCGGCGGCGATTCAGGACTGGCGTGGGCCGAAGGAACGCTGTGGGTGGGCCAGCATCGCGGCCGGAAAATTCATCAAGTCGATCCGCAAACCGGGGCGATCCTTCGCACCATTGAGTCCGACCGCGTCGTCACCGGCGTCACCTGGGTCGAGCACGAGTTGTGGCACGGCACTTGGGAAGGGGATGAGAGCGACGTGCGACGGATCGACCCCGCCACGGGACAGGTCTTGGAGAAGCTCGACATGCCGCCCGGAGCGGGCGTCTCGGGTCTCGAGGCCGATGGCGGCGATCGGTTTTTCTGCGGCGGCGGCCACAGCGGGAAGATCAGATCCGTCCGCCGGCCCCGGCGTGGCCCGCCTCATCCTCGCGCAGCTCCGCCAGAGCCGCCAGCATGATTTCCAGGGACAGATGGGCCTCGTAGATCGCGGTGATCATCGGCGAGTCTTCCGCAATCCCGTCGTTCTGCGATTGCGACGCGGGGCGCAGGCGCTTCTCGAGCGGTCGCAGCGCGCGGATGCGAGCGGGGCGCACGGCATCGCGCGGTCGATGAGCGCCGCCGTTAAACGGCAGCATCACCCGCAGAGCCTTGACCCAATCAATGTGGAACCTCATGGCGCCCTCCTCCGGGACGTTGGCCGGGCCTAATCCTGATGCCCCAACTATTACCGAGCAAGGCTCGTGCCAAGGTCCGCGGGCGGCCGACTTCGCCCGCCGCGCGGGTCGATGTGCTTGATTTCACGACGCTACGCGCGTCATGCGCCTCCTTGCACCGATGCGCCAGGGACCCGCAGCGCACCAACGTGGCCCATGCATGGCGTTTCACGCACCGCCTCGGTGATGCTCATGGCGAGGAAGCTTCATCTCCGATGTTCCGCCAATCGAGGCGCCGCGTGGCCAACATCAGCGCAGCCAGGATCACGAACACCAACAGCGAGCCCCACAGCAGCGCGTCGTCCTGAGACAGGAGGATCACATAGAGCACGCCGTATGCCGCCGCCATTCCGTAGGATGCGGCAAGCCGGCGGGGGGACCGCTCAAGAAGCCGGCGCCGCGTCGCTGCGCGGTGATTCCGACAGCTCATCCACCATGGCGATGATGCTCGACAAGACCTCACCGCGCACTCTGAGACAACAGCCTTCGATCTGTTTGCGGTCGAACGACCTCGCGACGGTCCTGCCCATGGCCACGATTTCGATTCTCGAGCCGTTCGGGACGTCCTGCGCCGGGCCGTCGTCCACATCCGTAACGGTTCCAAAAATGCCGTGGGGCACTAAGAGGGTCTTGATCTCCACCCTGATCTTCTTGAGGCCGGTGTCGTATTCCTCTCGCAATTGCTTGTCCATGGGGCCTCCTGACGAAATTTATCCCATGATACCCCCCGGCTTGAGGCACGGGCGCACTATCGGGGTTGTGCAAGACGGCATGATCGGTCGCGAGCGGAGGCGGATCCTGCGGCCCGTGGGCCGGCTTCCCGCGACGAAACCGCACACGGCACGACCCATCTATGTCCTAATGGCTTCGCCAGCCCTTTCAACGGCCTGCCGTCCGTTCCTGCCGCCGGCCGAATCCCTGTAAAGAGCCATGATTAGGACGCGCCATGCTATTTCACGGTTCCGCGGTCTCGCCCTGGGACAACGACGAGATTCTCCGCGCCGAGCTCTTCAGCAGCGAGCGTCTCGAGCAGCATGCCGCGAGTCTCGCGGCAGCCCAACGGGTGACGCAACGGCGCTCGACACGGAGCTCCCTCAGCGTAAGGCTCAAGGACAACGAGTCGGTGCTGCTCGCCGCTTATCGGGCGATCGGCGCCGCCGTCGGCGAAGGCCGACCGATCACACCGGCGGCCGAATGGCTGTTGGATAATTATCACCTCGTCGAAGAGCAGATCCGGGAAATTCGCCAGGACCTGCCGCCGGGTTTCTATCGCCAATTGCCGAAGCTGGCGGACGGCCCCTTCGTCGGATACCCGCGCGTGTTCGGGCTGGCCTGGGCTTTCATCGCCCACAGCGACAGCCGAGTCGACCCGGAATCGCTGCGCCTGTTCGTGCGCGCCTATCAGCGCGTTCAACCGCTGACCATCGGGGAACTCTGGGCGGTCGCCATCACGCTTCGCATCGTGCTCGTGGAGAATCTGCGCCGCGCCGCCGGACGCATCGTCAGCAGCCGCGCCGCGCGGGAGGACGCGGACAGCATGGCGGATCGCCTGTTGGGCCTCAACGGTCATGCGGCGGAGCCGGACGCCATGACCTCCCGCGATGCGATGGGAGCGTCCCTGCCTCCGGCCTTTGCCGTTCAGCTGGTGCTGCGGTTGCGCGACCAGGACCCGACGACCACGCCGGCGCGGCAGTGGCTGGACGAGCGCTTGAGTTCACAGGGAACCACCGCCGATCAGATCGTGCTCGAAGAGCATCAGCGTCAGGGGAAGTCGAACGTCACGGTACGCAACATCATCACGAGCATGAGACTGCTCTCGGATGTGGACTGGCCGGAGTTCTTCGAGAGCGTCAGTCTCGTCGACGAATTATTGCGGTCGCAGAGCGCCTTCGCGGCCATGGATTTTGCAAGCCGCGACCTGTACCGCCGCGCGATCGAGCAGCTGGCGCGCGGCTCGAAACACACCGAAATCGACATCGCCCGCGCATCCTTGTCGGCCGGCGGTACACCGGGCGCCGGCGCCGGCATGGCGGACCGCCGCCGCGATCCGGGTTACCACCTGATCGGCGCCGGCCGCCGCAGCTTCGAGGCGACCGTCGGCTATCGAACCTCCCTATGGAATTACCTGGCTCGCTTCACCATCCACGATGCCGGCGATTACATCGCCGCCATCGCCCTGATTGCCGGCATCGTCCTGTTCCTGCCCATGATCGCCTTGCAATCGTGGGGCGTGAGCGGACTGCGCCTCGCATTGCTCGCGCTCCTGGGATTGGTGCCGGCGGCCGACGCCGCCATCGCGCTGGTGAACCGCGCCGTCACTCGAGGGCTGGGCGCGACGATACTGCCCGGTCTTGCGTTACGCGATGGGATCCCGCCGGATCTGCGCACGCTGATCGTGGTTCCCACGCTCCTGACGACTCGCGCGGCCATCGAGGAACACGTCGAACGGCTCGAGATCCACTATCTCGCCTCGCGGGACGACGAGCTGCACTTTGCCTTGCTCTCGGACTGGATCGATGCGTCGACCGAGCACACGCCCGACGACGGCGCACTGCTCGACATCGCCGCCCTGGGCATTGCGCGATTGAACCATCTGCATGGACCGGCCCCCGCAGGCGACCGGTTCGTACTGCTGCATCGGCGGCGGGTGTGGAGCAGCGGGCAACGGCAATGGATGGGCTGGGAGCGCAAGCGCGGCAAACTTCACGAGTTGAACCAGCTGCTGCGCGGCGCATCGGACACCACCTTCATCGAGACCGGCGGCCGCCCCCCTGCCGTTCCGGCGGATATCCGCTACGTCATCACGCTCGATGCGGATACCCGGCTGCCGCGGGATGCGGCGCGGCGGCTGGTGGGCAAGATGGCTCACCCGCTGAGCCGGCCCGGGTTCGATGCGGCCACCGGTCACGTGCTCGAGGGCTACGCCGTCATGCAGCCGCGCGTCGCGCCATCCCTGCCGATGGGGCGCGAAGGCTCCCTGTTTCAACGCGTGTACTCCAGCGCGAGCGGAATCGACCCGTATGCGGCCGCGGTTTCCGACGTATACCAGGATCTGTTCGGTCTCGGTTCCTATTCGGGCAAGGGGATCTACGACATCGACGCCTTCGAGGCGGCGCTCGCCGACCGGGTGCCCGAGGGGACTCTCCTCAGCCACGACCTTTTCGAAGGTACCTTCGCCCGGGCCGGACTCGTTTCGGACATCGAGGTCGTGGAGGAGTTCCCATCGCGCTACGACGTCGCCGCCGCGCGTCAGCACCGGTGGGCGCGCGGCGACTGGCAACTGCTCCCCTGGATGATGGGCCGGGGCGATGCCGCGGGCGTCCATCGCGGCAGCGGCACGCTGCCCCTGATCGCCCTGTGGAAAATGTTGGACAACCTGCGGCGCACGCTGTCGGCGCCGGCGAGCGTCGTCGCTCTTCTGATGGGCTGGCTGATGCCGACCGGCGCGGCTCTGCTGTGGAGCGCCTTCATCGTTGCAACGATCGCCATGCCGGCGCTGCTGCCCATATTCGGCGCGATCTTTCCGGGCCGCGCCGGCATCACGGTTCGCAGCCACCTGCGCGCGCTGCGCCGGGATGTGTGGCTGGCGGCAACCCAGACGGCCTTCCTGGTCACCTTCCTGGCGCATCAGGCGACGTTGATGATCGATGCGATCGGCCGCACGCTGTTCCGCCTGCTGGTGAACCGCAATCTGCTGCAGTGGGTGACCGCGGCCCAGGCGAAGCTAAGCTTTCGACTCACCCTGTCGAGCGCCTATCGGCGCATGGCCGGCGCCGTCGTGATCGCCGCCGCCGGCGCCTTTCTCGCCCTATTTTTCCAGCCCGGCAACGGGTGGCTTGCGGCGCCCTTTTTGATCCTCTGGGCGCTATCGCCGGCGGTCGCCGTGTGGATCAGCATTTCACCGCCGGTGGCAGGGCGTCTCGCCGTCTCGGATGCGGATGCGCGCGCCTTGAGGCTGGTTGCACGCCGCACCTGGCGGTACTTCGAGACCTTCGTGACGGCGGACGATCAGATGCTGCCGCCGGACAATTTTCAAGAAGATCCCCGCCCCGTGCTGGCGCACCGGACCTCGCCGACCAACGTGGGCCTGTATCTATTATCGGCGGTCAGCGCCACCGACTTGGG
This sequence comes from uncultured Gammaproteobacteria bacterium, assembly GCA_963707765.1. GTDB lineage: Bacteria > Pseudomonadota > Gammaproteobacteria > Steroidobacterales > Steroidobacteraceae > Bog-1198. The sequence continues at coordinate 462,331 of CAVPQZ010000005.1, forward strand.
CTGGTCGGGCATATTCGACTTCGTCGAGCGCGCCGAGGCGACGTTCGCGACCATGGGCCGCCTCGAGCGGTTTCACGGGCATTTTTACAATTGGTATGACACCCGGGATCTGCGGCCGCTGGACCCGAAATACGTATCTTCCGTCGACAGCGGCAATCTGGCGGCCCATCTGCTCGCTCTGGCGAATGCATGCCGCGGCTGGATCGACCGGCCTGCCGGATGCACCGAGTGTTTTCCCGGCATACGCGACTCGCTCGATCTCGCGCGCGAGGCCCGGTGCAAACTGCCCGACGATCGCAGGATGCATGCCACGTCGCGAGATCAGATCGATGAAGCGCTGAACGCCCTGGTCGCGGCCCTGGATGCCGCCGAAGCCGCGACCACGCAGATCGCCACTCGATTGTCGGCGCTCGTACCCCTGGCTGCGACGCTGGTCGATATCGTCCGTACGCTCGCCCGCGAGTGGGGCGACGACGCCCGCGGGGACATGCTCTATTGGAGCGAAGCGGCGCAACGGTCGATATTGAGCTGGTGCCGGGATGCGGCGGCGACGGAGGGCGCGCTCGGCAGTCTGAAGAAGCGTCTGGCGGCGATCGAGACGACGGCACGCGGGATGGCCGAGGAGACGAAGTTCGACTTCCTGCTGGATCAGCAGCGCCGCCTGCTCTCGATCGGATGCACCGCGGACGGCACGCTCGACTCCAACTGCTATGACCTGCTCGCCTCCGAGGCGCGCCTGGCCAGCTTTTTCGCGATCGCCAAGAACGACATCCCCGCCCGACATTGGTTTCGGCTCGGGCGATCCGTCACCCCGGTGGGAAAAGGCGCCGCCCTCATCTCCTGGTCGGGATCGATGTTCGAATATCTGATGCCGTCGCTCGTCATGCGCGCGCCGGCCGGAAGCCTGCTGGAGCAAACGAGCCGCCTGATCGTTCAGCGGCAGATCGCCTACGGCCGTGAGCTGGGTATTCCGTGGGGCATTTCAGAGTCCGCCTACAATGCGCGCGACCTCGAGCTCACCTACCAATATTCGAACTTCGGCGTTCCGGGTCTTGGGCTCAAGCGCGGTCTCGGCGAGAACTCCGTCATTGCGCCCTACGCCACGGCCCTGGCGGCCATGGTCGACCCCGAACGCGCGATGCGCAATTTCGAGCGCCTATCCGGCATCGGCGCGCGCGGCCGATACGGATTTTATGAGGCGCTCGACTACACTCGATCGCGCGTTCCGGACGGTGCCGAGGTTGCCATCGTCCGGGCGTACATGGCGCATCACCAGGGCATGACGATCGTGGCCATCGCCAACGTGCTGCTCGACGGCCGGATGCGCGGACGATTCCATGCCGAACCCAGCATCCAGGCGACGGAATTGCTCCTGCAGGAGCGCGCGCCCCGCGATGTCTCGGCCGTTCATCCGCGGGCCGAGGAGGTCAAAACCGCCGCACCGCTCATGGACGCCCGGCTCCCCGAGGTTCGTCGACTGCACGGCGCCCACGATGCCGTACCGCAGACGCATCTGCTCTCGAATGGGCGCTACTCGGTCATGCTCAGCAGCGCGGGTTCCGGCTACAGCCGCTGGCGCGACCTCGGAGTGACGCGCTGGCGGGAAGACGTCACGCGCGACGACATGGGCAGCTACATCTATCTGCGGGATGTCGGGAGCGGCGCCGTATGGTCGGCGGCCTATCAACCCTGCGGCGTCGAGCCGGACAGCTACCAGGTCACCTTTACCGAGGATCGCGCGGAATTCATCCGCATGGACGGCACGCTCACGACCGTCCTGGAGATCGTCGTATCGCCGGAAGACGACGTCGAAGTCAGGCGCCTGTCGATCACCAACACCGGCCACCAGAACCGGGAGATCGAGGTCACCTCGTATTCGGAGCTGGTGCTCGCCGCTCCCGCCGCCGATGCGGCGCATCAGACCTTCCTCAAGCTCTTCGTGCAAACCGAGTATTCGGCCAAGCTCAACACGCTTCTCGCGACGCGCCGCAAGCGCAGCCCCGAGGACGCCGACATTTGGGCGGCCCAACACGCGGTCGTCGAAGGCACCGTATCGGGCGAGCCGGAAGTCGAGACGGATCGCGCGCTCTTTTTGGGCCGCGGGCGCGAGGCCAGATCGCCGCTGGCCGTGATGGATGGCCGGCGCCTGTCGAACACAGTGGGGACGGTGCTCGATCCGGTGTTTGCGCTTCGATATCGGCTGGCGGTACCCGCCGGCACGACCGCGCGAATCGCCTTCTGGACCGGCGTCGCCGCATCGCGCGAGGGCGTGCTCGATCTGCTCGACAAGCATCACGAAGCCAACTCGTTCGTGCGGGCGACGACACTCGCTTGGACGCAGGCTCAGGTGCAGCTGCGCCATCTGGGCATCGACTCGGCCGAGGCGGGCCTGTTTCAACGGCTTGCCGGCCATCTTCTCTATGCCGACGCCTCGATGCGGCCGCCGTCCCGCACCATCCGCGACGGCAGCGGTCCGCCGGCCGGCCTGTGGGCGCAGAGAATCTCCGGCGACTTTCCGATCCTGCTCCTGCGCATCGATGCCCCCGAAGACATTGCCATCGCCCGCCAGCTGCTGCAGGCGCACGAGTACTGGCGAATGAAGGGCCTCGCAGCCGACCTCGTGATCCTGAACGAGCGCGCGGCGTCGTACGTGCAGGACCTGCAAAACACCCTGGAATCCCTCGTACGAATGAGCCAGTCGCGGCCGCAGCCGGGCTCGCACAGCGTACGGGGCTCCGTGTTCGTGCTTCGCACCGACCTCATTTCCGAACAGACCCGCACACTGCTGTCGGCCGTCGCGCGAGTCGTGCTGGTTGCCCGGCATGGTGATCTGGCCGACCAGATGGACCGGCTGCGCAGGAGCGCTGCGCCCCACCCGCCGCGGCCGAAGCGCCTGCCGAAGACCGACACGGCGAATATCCCTCCCCCGGTGCAGGATCTGGAATTCTTCAATGGCCTGGGAGGCTTCGGGGCTCAAGGACGCGAGTACGTGACCATTTTGGGCCCGGGGAAATCGACTCCCGCGCCCTGGATCAATGTGATCGCCAATCCGCATTTTGGGTTTCAGGTGGCGGCCGACGGCGGCGGATTCACCTGGGCCCTCAATAGCCGGGAACATCAGATCACGCCGTGGTCGAATGATCCGGTCGCCGATCGTCCCGGCGAGGCGCTGTACCTGCGCGATGAGGAGAGCGGCGAGGTGTGGGGGGCGACGGCCGCGCCGGCGCGCGACCCGGGAGCGACCTATGTGGCGCGGCATGGGCAGGGATACAGCCGATTCGAGCACACCGCCCACGGCATCGCGGTGGAACTCACTCTGTTCGTCGCGATGGGCGACCCCATCAAAATCTCCCGCCTCAAGCTGCGCAACACCTCGCGGAGCCCGCGGCGACTGTCGATCACCGCCTATGTCGAGTGGGTGCTCGGAACCTCGCGCGGGGCTTCGGCGGCCTACGTCCTGACCGACCTCGATTCAGAGACGGGCGCCCTGTTCGCCCGCAATCCCTGGGACGCCGCCTTCGGCGCCCGAATCGCCTTCGCCGACCTTGCCGGACGGCAGTCGCAATGGACCTCGGACCGAGGCGAATTCCTCGGGCGCCATGGCACGCTCGACATGCCCGCCGCCCTGGCGTCGCGAACCCCCTGGTCCGGCCGCACCGGCGCCGGCCTCGACCCGTGCGGTGCGCTGCAAACCGCGATGTCGCTGGAGCCCGGTCAGGCCGCCGAGGCGGTTTTCTTCCTGGGCGAAGCCGACGACGCCGCGGCCGCGCGCGCGCTCCTGACCCGCTACCGCAGCGCCGATCTCGACGCGGTGTTTCGCGAAGTCATCGATCATTGGGAGCAGGTGCTCGGCGCGGTGCAGGTGAAAACGCCGGACCGGTCCATGGACGTTATTCTCAATGGCTGGATGCTCTATCAGGCGCTGGCCTGCCGAATCTGGGCGCGAACCGCGTTCTATCAGGCCAGCGGCGCCTATGGCTTTCGCGATCAGCTGCAGGACGGAATGGCCCTGGCCCTCGCGCGGCCCGACTTGACCCGAGCGCATCTGCTGCGCGCCGGAGGGCGGCAATTCATCGAGGGAGACCTGCAACATTGGTGGCTGCCCCCATTCGCCGCCGGTTCGACCGGCCAGGGCGTCCGCACCCGCATCAGCGACGACGTGGTTTGGCTCGCCTATTGCACCCATCAATACATCGAAACGACGGGCGATGCCGCGGTGCTCGATGAAGAAATCCCGTTTCTCGAAGGCCGTATGCTGCTGCCCGAGGAGCACGACGCGTTCTTCATGCCGGCGGTCTCGGAGCGAACCGCGACGCTGTTCGAACATTGCGCGCGCGCGCTCGATCATGGGTTGCAGGTCGGAGTGCACGGCCTGCCGCTGTTCGGCACCGGCGACTGGAACGACGGCATGAATCGCGTCGGAGAGCAGGGCAAGGGCGAAAGTGTCTGGCTCGGATGGTTCCTGCAGGCAACGCTGGTGTCGTTCGCTCCCAGGGCGGCGGCACGCGGCGAACATGACCGAGCCGCCCAGTGGCTGCAGCACGCCGCCGCGCTGCAGACCGCGCTCGAACAGGCCTGGGACGGCGGCTGGTACCGGCGCGGCTACTTCGATGATGGCACGCCGCTGGGCTCGGCCGAGAGCGCCGAGTGCCGCATCGATTCGATCGCCCAGTCATGGAGCGTGATGTCCGGCGCCGCCGACCCCGGCCGCGCGGCCCGCGCCATGGGCAACGTCGACAGCCAACTCGTCCGGCCGGACGCCGGCCTCGTCTTGCTCTTCACGCCGCCGTTCGATCACACCCCGCACGATCCCGGCTACATCAAGGGGTACCCGCCGGGCATACGGGAAAACGGCGGACAATACACGCATGCCGCCACCTGGACCGTCATCGCGCAGGCGCTCCTCGGGAACGGGGAACAGGCCGCAAAACTGTATTCGCTCCTGAATCCGATCAGCCACTCGAGCAGCCGGGCTGATGTGCAGCGCTACAAGGTCGAACCGTATGTGGTGGCTGCGGACGTCTATTCGGTCGCCCCGCACGTGGGGCGCGGCGGTTGGACCTGGTACACCGGCTCGGCCAGCTGGATGTATCGCGCCGGTCTCGAGTGGATCTTGGGGTTCCGGGTGCGGGCGGGCAAACTGCTGCTGGCGCCGTGCATACCGCCGGAATGGCCTCACTTCGACATCGTCTTCCGGCACGCCTCGACGCGCTACGAGATCCGGGTCGAAAACCCGGCTCGCGTGAGCCGAGGCGTCGCGTTGATCGAATTGGACGGCCAGCCGCTCCCGAGCGGCGAGACCGCCATCCTCCTGGTCGACGACGGCCGCACGCACCCGGTGCGAGTGACCCTGGGATAGCCCCCATGGCGCGATGGGCGTATACTTTTTTTGCTCGCTTACGCAGATCCGACAATCCGGCACGCAAGCCTCACACGCAGGCGGTTGGGAATCGCGATTATGGGTTGCTTGCTTAAACAGGGCGGCGGTCTATACCCCCGATTGCGCATCGGCGCGGTGCTGCTCGCGGCCGGCGAAGGCCGGCGCATGGGCGGCGTGGCGAAGCCCCTCATCCGTCTTCAAGGGGTACCGCTCATCAGCCGGCAGCTCGTCGCCCTGAGCGGCGCCGGCGTCGACGAGGTGGCGGTCGTCACCGGGCACGCGCGCCGGGCCGTCGAGAACGAGGTGCAGCGCTTCTCGATCACTCTCGTGCACAACGAAGCGCATGCGCAAGGACAAGAAGGCTCGGTGCGTGCGGGCTTGAGCGCGCTCAACGGCAGCTTCGACGCCGTGTTCATCGTCCCGTCGGATCAGCCGCTGATCGGCGCCGGCGACTTGACCGAGCTGATCGGAGCCTTCAAGAAGCGCGCGGGCGGCCATGTTCTCGTGCCGGTCGTGAACGGGCGGCGGGGCAATCCCATTCTGCTCGACGAGTTGGCCCAGGCGCGGATTCTCGCGAGCGGCGCCCACCTCGCCTGCCGCCATCTGATCGAGCGCCAGCCGGAACTCGTGAGCGTGTACGAAACCCGCAACACCCGATTCATCACCGACCTCGACACGCTCGAGGACGTGCAGGGATTGATAGGACGCACCGGCTGGCAATTGGAATTGCCGGCGGTCGAGGAGTTTGCCGGATAGAGGTCCGAGCCGCCCAAAGGCCGCCCCCCGGGCGCGCCTCAAGCGCACAAGGAGCGAGCCATGATCCCCCGGGAATTCGAGTACCACGCCCCCACCAGCATTGGCGATGCGCTCGGCCTGCTCGAGCGCTTCGGCGACGAAGCCAAGCTGCTCGCCGGCGGCCACAGCCTGCTGCCGATGATGAAGCTGCGCTTCGCCCAACCGGGCCATCTGATCGACCTCGCGAAAATCGGCGAACTCAAGGGCATCCGCGAGGAAGACGGCGTGCTGCGCATCGGTGCGATGACGACCGAGAACGAGATCATCTGGTCGAAGCTGCTGCAGGAGAAGTGTCCGCTGCTGGTGGAGGGTGCGCGCCTCATCGCCGATCCGCAGGTGCGGTACCGGGGAACGATCGGGGGCGATGTTTCCCATGGCGATCCCGGCAACGATCATCCGGCGCTGATGCTGGTCCTGGGAGCCTCCTTCGCCCTCCGGGGCCCGCGGGGCGAACGCGTGGTGCCCGCCGAGGGTTTTTTCCTCGGCAACTACGCCACGCTGCTGGAGCCGGGCGACATCATGACGGAGATCCGCGTCCCGCTGCCGGCGCCGAAGAGCGGCTATTGCTACTCCAAGCTCAAGCGCAAGATCGGAGACTTCGCCACGGCGGCCGCGGCCGTCACCGTGCGCATGAAGGAAGGGCTCGTGCAGGATGTCGCCATAGCGCTCACCAACGCCGGCCCCTGCGCGATGCGGGCGCGCGCCGCCGAAGACTCGCTGAGGGGCCGTGCCCTGGACGATGCCTCCGTCGCCGAGGCCGCGCGGCTGGCGATGAGCATCTGCGATCCGTCCGCCGATCAACGCGGCGATGTGGACTACAAGATCGCGATGAGCGGCGAAATGACGCGGCGGGCCTTGCGCACCGCGTGCGCCCGCGCCGGACGCTGAATCGAACCTGAGGAGACCGATAATGGCCAGCAAACAAACCGTATCGTTCACGCTGAACGGCGTGGACGTCGACGTGGTCGTTGAGCCGCGCGAACTGCTCATCCATACCCTGCGCGAGCGGCTGCAGCACACCGGTCCGCACATCGGCTGCGAGACCTCGCATTGCGGCGCGTGCACGGTGGATCTCGACGGCATGTCGGTCAAGTCCTGCACCGTGCTCACCGTGCAGTGCCAGGGTGCGAAGGTGCTCACGATCGAGGGATTCGAGAAGGGCGGCGTCCTGCATGCGCTGCAGGAGGGGTTTACGCAGCAGCATGGTCTGCAGTGCGGCTACTGCACGCCGGGCATGATCACCCGCGCCTACCGGCTGCTCGAGGAAAACCCCAGCCCGTCGGAAGAGGAAATCCGCTACTGGATGGCGGGCAACCTGTGCCGCTGCACCGGCTATCAGAACATCGTCAAGGCCGTGCAGTACGCGGCGCATAAATTGTCGCCGGCGCGCACCGGAACGTAACTCAAAAGGAGTGTCACGATGACTGCCACCACCGAATCGCTCGAGCGCGAGACCCGGCTTCAGGGACTCGGCAGTTCCCGATTGCGCAAGGAGGATGCCCGCTTCATCCGCGGCAAGGGCACCTATGTGGACGACATCAAGCTGCCGGGCATGCTGTTCGGCGCCATGGTGCGCAGCCCCTATGCCCACGCGCGCATCAAGTCGATCAACAAGGCCAAGGCCCTGGCCGTGCCCGGCGTCGTGGCGGTGCTGGTCGCCGATGACTTGAAGCCGGTGAAGCTGCACTGGATGCCGACCATCGGCGGCGACGTGCAGGCGGTCCTGGCGGATCAGAAGGTGTGCTTCCAGATGCAGGAGGTCGCGATGGTGATCGCCCGCGACCGCTACTGCGCCGCGGACGGCGCCGATGCGGTGGAAGTGGAATACGAGGAATTGCCCGCCATCGTCGATCCCCACAAGGCCCTGGAGCCCGGCGCCCCGATCATCCGCGAGGACATCGCCGACAAAGACGAAGTCGGCCACGGCAAGCGGACTCATCCCAACCACATCTTCACCTGGGAAGCCGGCGACAAGCCGGGCACCGATGCGGTGTTTGCCAGCGCGGCCGTGACCGTGCGGGAAGAGATCCTGAACCCCCGCGTGCATCCCTGTCCGCTGGAAACCTGCGGATGCGTCGCCTCCTTCGACAAGGTCACCGGCCAATTGACGGTGTACATCACCTCGCAGGCTCCCCATCTGGTGCGAACGGTGGTGGCGATGCTGTCGGGCATTCCGGAAAGCAAGATCCGCATCATCTCCGGCGACATCGGCGGGGGCTTCGGCAACAAGGTCCCGATCTACCCGGGCTACGTCATCGCCATCGTGGCCTCCATCGTGACCGGCGTCCCGATCAAGTGGATCGAGTCGCGCATCGACAACATCTCCACCACGGGATTCGCGCGCGACTATCACGGCATCGGCGAACTGGCGGCCGACAAGGACGGCCGGATCAAGGCGCTGCGCTTCACCGCGCTCGCCGATCACGGCGCCTTCAATTCCCATGTCTCGGCCACCAAACTGCCGGCCGGGCTGTTCAGCATTTGCACGGGCTCCTACGATATCCCCAAGGCCTATTGCCGGGTCGATGCGGTGTACACCAACAAGGCGCCCGGCGGCGTGGCCTACCGGTGTTCGCTGCGGGTGACCGAGGCGGTGTACCTCATCGAACGCATGATCGACGTGCTGGCGCAGAAGCTCGGGATCGACAAGGCGGAGATTCGCGCGCGCAATTTCATCAAGGCGGACAAGTTTCCCTACACCACGAGCCTCGGCTGGACCATGGACAGCGGGAATTATCATGCGGCGCTGGAAAAGGTGCTGAAGGCGGTGGATTATGCGGGCCTGCGCCGGGAACAGGCCGACAAGCGCGCCAAGGGCGAGCTCATGGGCATCGGGATCTCCACCTTCACGGAGATCGTGGGAGCGGGACCCACCAAGGTCTGCGACATTTTGGGGATCGGGCTCTTCGACAGCTGCGACATCCGCGTCAATCCCACCGGCAGCGCCATCGCACGGCTGGGCACGATGAGTCAGGGCCAAGGCCACGCGACCACCTATGCCCAGATCATCGCGACCGAACTGGGATTGCCGTCGGAGGAGATCCAGATCGAGGAAGGGGACACCGACAAGGCGCCGTACGGCGCGGGCACCTGGGGCTCGCGCTCCACGCCGGTGGGCGGCGCGGCGGCCGCGATGGCGGCCCGCAAGATCCGCGCCAAGGCGCAGAAAATCGCGGCCCACTTGCTGGAAGTGGGGGAAGGCGACCTGGAATGGGAGGTCGACCGGTTCAAGGTCAAGGGCAACCCGAGCCAAGCGCGGACCATGAAGGAGATCGCCATGGCGGCGCACACCTCCAATCTGCCGGCCGGCATGGAACAGGGTTTGGATGCCACCGAGTACTACGATCCGCCCAACCTCACCTACCCCTTCGGCGCCTATGTTTGCGTGGTCGATATCGACCGGTTCACCGGCGAGACCAAGGTGCGGCGTTTCTACGCGCTGGATGATTGCGGGACGCGCATCAACCCGATGATCATCGAAGGGCAGATTCACGGCGGTCTCACCGAGGCCTTTGCGGTGGCCTTCGGCCAGGCGATCCCGTTCGATGAGAACGGCAACCACCTGGGCAACAGCTTCATGGATTACTTCCTGCCCACCGCCGTGGAAACCCCGCACTGGGAAACCGATCACACCGTCACGCCGTCGCCGCATCATCCGATCGGCGCCAAGGGCGTGGCGGAATCGCCCCATGTCGGCGGCATCCCCTGCTTCTCCAACGCGGTGGTGGATGCCTTCGCCCATCTGGGCGTGACGCACATGGACATGCCGCATACGGCGTTTCGCGTGTGGCAGCAGTGCAAGGCGCTCGGAATTCACACGTGATGCGGCCGCCCCGGCAAATCGCATGAAGGTGCAGATCGACAAGCGCTATTCCCTGCCGTGCCGGGCGGACATCGCCTGGGAGTTCCTGCAGCATGTCGAGGCCGTCGCCGCGTGCATGCCGGGAGCCGAGATCACCGAGCGGCTCGATGAGGACCGGTACAAAGGGACGGTCACCGCCAAGGTGGGACCCGCGACCATGTCCTTCCGGGGCGAAGTGCAAAGGATGCACGTCGATTCGGCCGCCCGTTCCCTGCGCCTGGTCGGCAAGGGCACCGACAGCACGGGCAGCTCCGGCGCCTCCATGAACCTCACCGCCCGGATCGAGGAAGCCGAGGGCGGCTTCTGCACCTTGGTGGGTGATTGCGAGGTTTCGATGAGCGGCAAGGCGGCCGCCTTCGGCGGGCGCATGATGGCGAGCGTCGCCGATCAGATCCTGAAACAGTTCGCCGATAACTTGGCCGGCCGGTTGGGCGCGCTGCAGGCCCAAGCCCTCCCGGCCACCCCGGGCGGCAGCGGAACGCCCGCGGAGGCGCCGACTCCCCTGCCGCCCGCCCGGCCGCTGAACGCTCTCGCCCTCGCGTGGTCGCTGTTCCGGGACTGGCTGCGCGGCCTGTTGTCCAAGCGCGCGGCGTGATCCCGTCCGTGACCCGCAATTCCGAGATAGGGGACTTGCAGCGCCGGCTCGAGGCGGTGGGCTACGTGGCCGAGGCGCCGCTGGCGGCGGCGCTGCTCCTGATGCTGGAGCTCGGCCGGCCGCTGCTGGTGGAGGGCGACGCCGGCGTCGGCAAGACCGAAATCGCCAAGGCGCTCGCGCTGACTCAAGGGACCCGGCTCATCCGGCTGCAGTGCTATGAAGGCCTCGATGTGCACAGCGCCATGTATGAATGGAACTATCAGCGGCAATTGCTGGCCATCAAGCTGCTGGAGCACGATGACCGTCCCGCTTCGTCCAAGGAGCAGGACATCTTTTCCGAGCGGTACCTGCTGAAAAGACCCCTGCTGGAAGCCATCAGCTGCGCGCAAGCTCCCGTGCTGCTGATCGACGAGGTGGATCGGGCCGACGAGGCCTTCGAAGCCTACCTCCTCGAATTGCTGTCGGACTACCAGATGTCGATTCCCGAGCTTGGCACGATGCACGCTGTGACCCAGCCGCGGGTGATCATCACCTCGAATGGGACGCGTGAGTTGTCCGACGCTCTGCGGCGCCGCTGCCTGTATCAATACATCGACTACCCCGATGCCGCGAAGGAGCTGGCCATCGTCGAAATCCGCGCACCGGAGGCCTCGGGACAGCTGGCGCGCCAGGTGGTCGACTTCGTGCAAAGCGTGCGCCGCATGGAGCTGCAAAAAAGGCCCGGCATCGCGGAGACGCTCGACTGGACCGCGGCGCTGCTGCGCTTAGGGATATCCGCGCTCACCGATGACGGGGCCGAACGCATTCTCGACACGCTCAGCGCGCTCATCAAGACGCGCGGCGACCGGGCCGGCTTCACGCGCGACGTGGTGGCGCGGCTGGCGGCCTCATGCTGACCGGCACCGCATCCAGGGACTCCGCAGCCCTCGGCGCGGATCTGGGCGCCGCGGTTCGCGCACGGCTCGCGGGCTTTCCCGGGTTCCTGCGTGCTAACGGCTTCGGCGTGGGAGGTACCGATGCGGTCTCGGCACTCGAGACCGGCGCGCGCGTGGGGATTCTCGATCCGCAGGTGCTGCGCTGGAGCCTGAAGGCCCTGCTCTGCGGCCGGAGCGACGAGTGGCGGCGCTTCGATCGCCTCTTCGACGCTTACTTCCTGCCGCCCAACCGAAGCCGGTTTGCGCAAGGGCCGGCCGGCGGGGCGCACGCGGGGGCCGATGCGGGAGGCGCCGACGCAGACTCCGATGCTTCGCGGGAGGCCGGCCACGGTTGGGCCCGCGACCCGGATGCGGGTTCCCGGAGGCATGGCGCCAGTCGCGAAGAGTCCTTGGCCTCCACCGATTTTCACGAGCTCAACCGAGCCGAAGACGTCTACGCTCTCGAGGCGCTGATGCGGCGCTTCGCGCGGCGATTGAGGCCGCTGCGCCTGCGCCGGGAGGCCACCCATCATCACGGCCGGCGACTCGATCTGCAGGCCACCATCCGGCGCAGCGTGGCCAGCGGCGGCACTCCCATTCGCCTCGCCTGGAAGGAGCGGCGCCGCGTGCGCCCGCGCCTCGTGCTGCTGGTGGACGTGAGCCGGTCGATGAGCCCGTACAGCTTTTTCTACATGCGCCTCGCGCGCGCGCTGCTGGGCGAGGTGGCCGATGTGCACTGCTTCATCTTCCACACCCGCATCACCGACGTGGGAGCCGCGTTGAGCGACCCGGACCCGTGGCGGTCGCAGGAGCGGCTGCACGTTCTCGCGATCGGGTGGGCCGGCGGCACGCGAATCGGGGACTGCCTGCGGGAATTCAACCGCGACTCGGGGGCACGGCTGGTGCATTCGCGTACCGGCGTGATCATCGTGAGCGACGGCTACGACACCGGTGAGCCGGAAGGGCTCGCCGAGGCGCTCGCCACGCTGCGCCGGCGCTCGCGGCGATTGGTTTGGCTCAATCCGCTGCTGGGCCGGCCGGGCTTCAGCCCGGAGAGCCGCGGCATGCGGGCCGCCATGCCGCACATCGACCTGCTCGCAGCGGGCGCCGACTTCGAGTCCGTCGAGCGCGTCGTGCCGCAGGTCCTGCAGGCGCTGCGATGACGAACGAAGAACTCCACGATATGGCGCGGGACTTGAATGGCCGCGGCGAGGCTTTTGCCCTCGTCACGGTAGTGCGCGCCGTTGCGCCCACGTCGGCCTATCCCGGCGCCCAAGCCATCGTGCTCGCCGACGGTACAGTCCAGGGGTGGATCGGCGGGGGATGCGTGATCGACGTCATCGTCGAGGCGGCGAAGGACGCCATCGAGAAGGGCGAGCCCAAACTCGTGCGCATCAGCAACGAGAAGGTCTACGATGAGGATGACGTCCAGCACTACGCCATGTCCTGCGCGAGCAGCGGCAGCGTCGAGCTCTTCATCCAGCCCAACAGCCTTCGCAGCGCCGTGTGCGTGCTCGGGCGCACGCCCGCGGCGGACGAGGCGAGGTTCCTCGCGGACCGCCTGAGAATCCGGCTCACCGACCGCCCCGACGACGCCCCGGTCGTGCTGGTCGCGACCCAGGGACAGGGCGATGAGGAAGCCCTGGAGGCCGCCCTGCGCAGTCCCGCGCGGCAGGTGCTCATGATCGCCAGCCGGCGAAAGACCGCGCGGCTGCGGACCGTGATGAAGATGCGCGGGATCAGCGATGCCCAGCTCGAGCGCCTGCAGGCCCCCGCGGGCCCGGATGCCGGCGCGAAGACGCCGAGCGAGATTGCGCTGGTGGCGATCGCCGGAGTCCTGGCGTCGCTGCGCGGCCGAGATCTCCCTCAGGCGCACAAGGCGGCGCCCGCAGCGGGCCTTCCAGCGCCCGCCTTGCGCGCGGAGCCCGGCGCTGTAACCGCGGAAGGGCTGTTCACGAATCCGGTGTGCGGAATGGCGGTGAGCGTCGCCCATGCGCTGCACGTGGAAACCTACGCCGGTGTGCCGTTCTATTTCTGTTGCGACGGCTGCTGGCGGACGTTTCTCGGCGACCCCGGGAAGTACGCGAGGATTCACCAGACGTCCGCGCGCTCGAGCGCCGCGGGATAGAACGCGGCGCCTTGGAGCGGACCCGCCCAAGCGTGACCGTCGTCGCAGCTTCAATCGCTCGATCATCAAATCCATCCGCTTGGCACGGCCCTTGACTTGATTGCTTTTCCCACCCGTCCGGGACGTCGTGGTTTCCAATTGGCTTATGTGAAATTCGTGACGTGCGCAGCAGATTGGTGCGCTCGAGGACCATAAGCTATTAAGCCTTGCCCGGCGCCGCGATTGAGGCAATTGACGATGCGCCGGACGGCTTCGATCCGTAAAGATTCGGCGGCAACCGGAGCAGTTCTGCAAACGGCTGATCGTGCAAAGATCAACGACAAGGAATGGCGAGCCATGAGCAATACGGGCGCTTCTTGGGCAATCGTATTGGCAGCAGGCGACGGACGCCGCCTACACACTCTGACGACCAATGCATCGGGCATGGCAGTGCCGAAGCAGTTTTGTTCCCTGCGCGGCGGGAATTCGCTGTTAAGGAACGCGCTGTTTCGAGCGGAAACGTTTGCACGCCCGGAGCACGTATGCGCAATCGTGGCGGAACAGCACCGCCAATGGTGGAAGCCGGCATTGAGTACGGTATCGGATGCCAATGTCATCGTTCAGCCGCGCAACTGTGGAACCGCGAATGGAATCCTGCTGCCGCTGCTGCACATCCTGCGGCAGGATTTGGAAGCACGCGTGGTTTTGTTGCCGTCGGATCACCACGTTGACGATGAACGTGCGCTCGCGGCAGCCATTCGCCGATCAGTGCAGCGGTTGGAGAGGATGAGCCGCCGGGTCGTGCTGCTCGGCATTTCACCCGAACTGGCGGATCCGGACCTCGGCTACATCGTGCCGGGCAAAAGGGTCGGGCACGGTGTGTGGAGCGTGGCGCGATTCGTCGAGAAGCCGCGCTCGACCTGTGCGCAGCAATTGATCGAGAGCGGCGGCCTTTGGAATTCCTTCATCATCGCTGGGCGCGCTCGTGCGCTGTTGGAGCTGTTTCAGGCGCGAATCCCCGACATCGTCGAGGCGATGCGCGAAGCCATGGCGCGCGATCTCATCAGCCCGGGCGAGACCACGGCAATGACCGATCTCTATCGCCGGCTGACCGACCTGGATTTCTCCAAACACGTGCTCGAAGGGGCGGAATCGATGCTGCGGGTCGTGGCGGTGCCGCCTTGCGGCTGGAGCGACCTGGGTACACCGACGCGGCTCGCGGAGACGTTGCGACGCCTGCCCCGTCAGTGCGAACCGGACGATTCCCCGGCCGATCCTTTCATGGGGTCTTTGAACCTGTCGCTGCAACACGCGAGGCTCGAGGCACTCCGGGAAACCTCCGCCCCCGAATAACGCGGAGGCCGTCATCGGCTCCTCGACAGTGGGCGGCCCTTGCCGGGGGCGTCCAATTCCGGATAGTGGCGGAAAATCCCCAGGTTGTTGAACGGGATTCTCCGCGGTGAAGCAAGATATGCCGCTATGCGCGGCCGATCGCCAACTCGCGCATGCAGCGCATTTACCTTCGGGAATTGACGCGCGGACTTGAGCATGGCGTTCGGGAATGCGTAATTGAGCCCGGCGATCACCTGAAACAACGAAAGATCCGCGTAGGTGAGCCGCGCGCCGAGCAGAAAGTGCTTGCGCGCGGCATGCTTCGCCAGCACGGTTTCGAAGTAGCCCAAGTACCCCGGCAACCGGTCCTTCACGAACACCTCGGCGCGGCGGCGCGCCTCCTTCTTCTGGTCTTCGTAGTAGAGGCTCCCGGCCACCGGATGATGGGTGTCGTGTATTTCGACGACAAAATCCGCGATGGTGAGCTGCAGCTGATGGGTCCACAGCCGGCCGGCCTCGGTCTTCGGGGCAAGCCCGTGCCGCGGCCCGATAAACTGCAAAATGTTGGCGGTCTGGCCGATCAGGAGGCGTCCGGCCCTCAAGAACGGGGGCGCGAACGGCGGCGTCTCCGCCCGGCCGTCCAACACCCGCATCATGGCGGCCATACCGGCCCCTTTGCCGGACGCGCGGGCCACATCGACATACGGCGCCCCGCCCTCCTCCAACGCCAATCTCACAAATTCGCCGCGGCCTTGAATTTCAGGCCAATAGTAAAGCTCATAGATCATCGGATTCTCCACGAGCAAGTGAAGACGTAGTATAGCGGGCGGATGCGGACCCCGGCGCGGGTGGTCGAGGCCAAGGTCAGGTTGACAGACCGAGAAGCGGTTCTGATACTGGCAGCAGACGTCATGGGATTGCCCCAAGGGTGGTATGTGAAAAATCGCTACGCGACCCGGTTTCTCTGCGGGCTGGTGTTCTTGAGCGGACCGATCGAATCCGCGGTCGCTGCGGCGGAAGCGGCGGCGTACCCGGCCATGGCGCCGCTGGCGAGCTATCTCGAGGCCAGCAGCGCCGATGAAATCAATCTGGCCCGAAGTGCCGCGCCGCCGTCCATTTCCGACCACGCCGAGATTCTGGCGCTCAGCTCCGCCGGCTATGCGACGGCGATCAAGGGAACCAACGGATTCGTCTGCCTGGTCGAACGGTCCTGGGCCGACGGCTTCGCCGACCCCCAATTCTGGAATCCCAAGAACCGCTCGCCGATCTGCCACAACCGCGCCGCGGCACGCACCATCCTTCCGGCGTATATCGAAAGAACCCGGTGGGTTCTCGCCGGCGTCCCGGTGCCCGAGATGATCGCCCGCACGCGAGCCGAGCTGTCGTCGAGCAAGTTCACGCTGCCCGGCGCCGGGGCCATGTCCTACATGATGTCGAAGCAGGGCCACCTGAACGATGCGGCCGGCCACTGGCATCCGCACCTCATGTTCTATCTCGCGAAGACCGAAGCCGCTGCTTGGGGCGCTGATCTCGACGGCTCGCCGGTGTTTGCCGACGGTTCGACGATCTTCGGCGAAAAGGGAACGCCTGAGCCGGTGACCACGTTCTTCGTGCCGGTCCCCAAGTGGTCGGATGGGAGTTCATCGACCATGGAAGCGCATTAGGCTGCATCGGCAGCGGGGCGAATCGGCCAATCTTCACTTTCTACGTGCCTCTTTCCCGGAGTTGCCGGCGTCAACCTTGACGGTCGGTGCCGACGCGCTGCGCCTCCTCACCCGCAGCACCTCGCTGCCCAGTGAGAACTCAGTCCCTGGGTCAAGCCGCGTCGGCCTGGAAATCCGGCTGCCGTTCACGTGCGTACCGTTCGTGCTGTCGAGATCCTCGATGGTTGCTCTTCCCGACACGACCGTGATTCGCGCGTGGCGCCTTGAAACGGTGCCGGCGTCGATGATCAGCGAACATTCGGCATCCCGTCCGGCAAAGTGCTCGCCGTCGGCGAGGCGCCAAGTTTGCCTATTCCAGGCGAGCTCAATCGCGGCCGCCGAAGCCGCCACAGACCCCACGCTGGTCGCCTCGGCGCAGAACGCATAACCGGCTTTGTACGCGGTCCGAATGACGAGGGAGTTGCGCGGGCTGTCGCCCAGCGCGGTCCGCAGCTTTGATACCAGGCGGGTCAGGCTGGTGCGCGAAACGTAAACCTGCGGCCAGAGCAGGTCATCGAGTTCACTATTGGCGATGACCGCCGGCCGGCGCTTGATCAGCAGCTCGAGCAATTCGTAAACCTTGGGCTCGAGGGGTACGGGCTTGCCCTGGCGCTCGAGCTGCCGAGCGCGAAGATCGAGAATGCAGTCGGTAAACCTCAACCTCATGGTTCCTGATCAGAGCATTTCCGGGATCGCGTATCAATCACCCGGGACCCTATTGTACGCGGGGAAGGACCCAAGGCCCCGAGCCGGGTCCCAGCATCGTCAAGATCCACGCCATCGTCGAGAGTGGAGTCCGGGCGAACCCGCCGGACCCCCACTCCAGCTCATCGAGAGGCGATGAGTGGCGCCGTGTGGTCGCCGGTCTGCACCTTGTAGTAGGCCGTGAGCTGCGGCAGCTCGAGGCTTTGGATGGCGTTGGACATTGCCTTCCTGGCACATGCGGCCTCAGCGACCTTCAGCACCGGGTCGGTCTCGGAGCAGACGCGCTTGGCGGCCGCGTGAATCCGGCCGTAGAGTGCTTTCGCGCCCTCCGGCGTATCCACATTCAGATCCTGAAACTTCACCCTTTCCGACCTTACCTCCTCGTCGGCAAAGGCGTTGGAAGCCGCCCACCCGCCCGTCAGCAGGATGGCGGTCAAGAGCGTGAATGGAACACGGTTTGCGGTCTTGACGTTCGAGTTCATGATGATCTCCTCAGTCAGCTTGGTTGGTAACTTCGCTTCGGCGTCGGACTTTGGCTTCGCCAATGGTCCTCAGGCCTCGGGTGCAACGTTACGGATCGAGGCGTTGGAGATCTTTATGGAGTTCTGATGAAGTTGTGATTGTTGGTGCGCGGATCATTGCCCCGTCCATTGCGAAACGGCGCAGTACCGTGGCCTTGCGCAACGCACAACCCGAGTGCATGGCGGTCCCTGCGCGCATCGTGCAACGTCGAGAGCGCTGCTTGCAGCCATGGCGCCAATTCTTGCTGTTACCGGGCAAGTGGGCGCATGCTTCACCCAACTATCTGGGCGCGCATAGCAGACCCATGACCTCAGAAGAAAATCGCCACCTGCCCATCTCCACCGCGGTCTCGCCCGGCGAGGGTGACGTCGACCCGAAGCGGTCCACCGGCGCGCCGGTTGATCCACTGTCGGAGGGGTTTCCCAAGGAGAGGACATCCAACACCGCGCGAATGGCGGTGGGTCAGCTGCTGGGCGGCCGCTATCGCATCGAGCGCGAGCTCGGTGAGGGGGGAATGGGAGTGGTGTACCTGACCATCCGATGAGCAGGTGCCCGGCAAGAGGTTCGCCATCAAGGTTTTGAAGGAGGAGCTGCATCCTGAGGCCCTCACGCAGCTGCGCGAAGAGGTTCGCAAGACGCGCAAGCTCAGCCATCAGAACATCGTCGATGTGCATTCGGTGAACATCGACGGCCTAAGGCTCTACGTGCTGATGGAGTACCTCGAAGGCAAGTCGCTGAATACGCTGCTTGATGACGAAATCGGCCGCGGCATGCCTTTCAGCCACGCCTGGCCGATCATCGAGGATGTGACCGCGGCGATAGGGAACGCGCACGACCACAACGTGATCCATAGCGATATAAAGCCCGCCAACGTCTTCGTCACGACCGCCGGCAAAACCAAGCTGCTGGACTTTGGGATTGCACGCGTTTCGCGCGGTCCGCTGCTGCAGGCCCGTTCGGGGCCGCGTGCGCTCACCCCGGCCTATGCAAGCTGCGAGATGCTCGAGGGCAAGGAGGCCGATTGGCGCGATGACATATACTCCTTCGCCTGCCTGATCTACGAAATATTGTCCGGGGAGCGCCCATTCGGGAAGCTCACCGCGCTCGAAGCCCGGGAAGATGGTGCCCGAGTGCTGCCGCTTCAGGGATTGTCGCGTGAGCAGAATGCGACGCTCGCGCAGGCGCTGTCGTTTGCCCGTGACGCGCGGACTGGCAGCGTAGAAACGCTGCTGGCCGGACTCTCAGTTAGGACCGCGCCCCGGCCTCGGCCGGCCGCCCTTCTCGGGGCGGCGATACTCGTTGCAATCGCGGGTGTGAGCCTGACATACCTCGCCTTCGATAGCGGGTGGGTGTCCCGGCGCCCTGCCTCGGTCGAGGGATCGACCTCGAACTTTCAAAAAGTCCCTTCCATTGCCGCCACCACCGCCACTGCCGCCTCCATCCCCGCATCGCACTCGATTGCGGTGCTTCCATTCGTGAACTTGAGCGGGGACCCGGCTCAGGAATATTTCTCAGACGGGCTGTCCGAGGAGCTGATAGACCACCTTGTGCATAGCACGGACTTGAAAGTCATCGCGAGCACTTCGTCGTTCAGATTCAAGGACAAGAACGCAGACGTTCGCTCGATCGCGCGCGAGTTGGCGGTAACGCACCTGCTGGAGGGCAGCGTTCGAAAGGACGGACAACAGCTCCGCATTACCGCGCAGCTGATCCGCGCTTCGGATGGCGCGTACCTATGGTCGCACACTTATGATCACGCCCTTGTCGAGATTTTCAAAGTACAGGACGAGATCGCCGAGCAGGTCTCGCAGGCCCTAAGCGCCGCCTTGCCGGACGGTTACCGGTCAGGAAACCGGCAGCCCGATATACGGGCATACAATCTCGTACTCGAGGGCAATTACTTTCAAGGCACGCAGGACCTTGCGGGATGTCGGGATATCCGTCCAGCGCTATCAACAGGCGATCGACGTAGACTCCGGCTACGCGCTGGCGTGGGCACGCCTCGCGAGCGCGTACCTGGTTGAAGAGATCCTGAAAGGAGCGCCGTCTGAGACCCAAAACGCTCGAGTCATCGACGCACTCGACCGGGCCACGCAGCTCGACCCGAATCTCGCCTGGGCATATTACACGCGTGCCGGGTTTGCCATGAATGTCACGTGGAATTGGGCGGCCTTACAGGCTGACGATGCACGGGTACGCGAAGCAGACCCGCGATTTGAATTGTTGCCCACGGCGTTGGGTGACGTGGCGCTCCTCTTTGGAGACGTCAACCGGGCGATAGAGCTGTACCAGGAATATCTCACACGGAATCCGCTCGGCTCGAATACGTTGCGCTCTCTCGGTAACGCGCTGTGTGCCGCCGGCGAGCTTCAGCAATGCCTGCAGGCCCTGCTGCGGCTCCAACAGCTGCAACCCGAGTTCGACGGGATCAACAGCTCCGTCAGCAACGCCCGGCTGTTGCTCGGCCAGTTGACCGCGGCCTTGGCGGCAGCGCAACGAGAGCCGCGGCCGGACTATCGACTGCGCAGCCTTGCATTGGTCTACTCGGCGTTGGGACGGCGCGCGGAGTCGGATGCCTCGCTCAAATCGCTCATGGAACAATTCGCCTCGAGCGACCCGTACGCAGTCGCCGAAGTGCAGGCGTACCGCGGAGATGTCGACGACGCATTTCCGTGGCTCGATCGTGCCTACCAAGAGCATGATGTCGGGATGCTCGACCTCAAGACGGACCCTTTGCTGAAACGTCTACACGGCGACCCGAGATTCCAGGCATTGCTGAGCCGCATGGGGTTGACCGCTCGGCCGCCGACGGGCGCGGACCCTCGGATTTGAGATCAACGTTCAATCCTTTTAATGATAAAAACGAGGAGCTCCAACATGGCATCGAAGAAAAAGGTCACGAAAAGAGCAGCGCGCAAGGTGCCGAAGGTGAAAGTCCTGATTCAGCTTTCACGGCGCGCCAAGCGTGAGATGGACAAGCTGCTCAAGGGCAGCAAGACGGGAACGATCACGCAGAGACAACTGAACACGGGGCTCAAGGAAGTAGCAGCCCCGCTGAAGCAGATGCTGAAGTACATCGATGCGACCCTGGATGGGGTATCGAAGCTGCAAAAGCGCACTGCAGCCAGCAGTATTTCCCCAAAGCAATTGAACACGAAGTTGCGGGAATTAGACAGCGGCGTGAATCGGATGTTGGATCACAGCTACAATCCCGGCCACCATTAGCTGAGATCCGGAAGTGAACCGGGCACCCTTGAAGTTGAAGAGCGCGTCATGCCTGATGGCATATTGGGCGGGCAGCGAGCTGCGGATCGCGAATTACTTCACCGGGAGAACGTTTGCAACGGTTCCGGAGACCCTGGAGGTACTCCTCTTCTTCTTCATCCCGCGAACGATGCGCGACGCGCTCGGCGAATTCCGGTCCTACAGCCGAGCGAGTGTCGCAAGCGCGCTACTGCAGCTGATTGATGCCCAGCTCCTGTTGGAGCATGGCTCCGCCGAACAACAACGGGATGAACGGGTGAGATCGTCATGGGCTCCGTGGCTTCCTGAATGCGCATTTCACTTCATGACGAGGGACACGCCTTACGTCCCCGGCGACTGGCCGATCGAAGAGAAACTGAAGACGCTGCCGGCCACTCGTGCGCCGCCTCAGTTCAAGAAGATTCCGGGCGGCCATGCGGTCCGACTGCCCAGGCACGAAACGACGGGAGACGCTTTTTTCGAGACACTGCACGCCAGGAGGACGCACCGAAGATTTGCGAGAGGAAAGGTTGCTCTGGACGACGTCTCGAAGCTGCTGCAGACGACGTGGGGCGTCCAGGGGTACCTGGAGACGGATGTATTCGGAAAGCTTCCGTACAAGACGAGCCCGTCCGGCGGCGCCCGGCACCCGGGTGAGGTCTATCTTGCGGCGCTCAGGGTCGAGGGCCTCGAGAGCGGCATTTATCACTACCATGCCAGGGATCACCGTTTGGCCAAACTCCCTGCCAAAGTCAAGCCGGGTCTCGTGAGCGCGTATTGCGCGGATCAACCGTACTTTGCCGACGCCGCAGCGTTGTTCATCATGACGGCGGTATTCGCGAGGACCATGTGGAAATACGGTAGAGCTCGAGCGTATCGCGTCGTCCTGCTCGAGACGGGCCACCTTTGTCAGACATTTTGCCTCACGGCGACGCGGCTGGCACTCGCCCCGTTCAGCACCGCTGCACTGAGAGACTCACTGATCGAGAAGGACTTGGGATTGGACGGAATATCGGAGTCGGTCCTGTATGTTGCGGGAGTGGGCTTGGTGGCCCGCCATTCGCGCGAGCGGCGCGCGGCGGTGCGATACATGGCCGCGCGCCGATAAGGCAGACACATCGGAGCACCCCGTCTGTCCGATGCCCGCGGAGCCTCAACTGCCGCGAGTCAGTTCTTGCCGAGAGCGGCCGCCGAGACGAACGATTTCGCATGAACGATTTCCGGCCGGACCGATCGGGCGCCGCCGCCGGTCGACTCGAGCAGCGCCGCATAATAGCGCCCCGCCGCGACCGGATCGCCCGCGGACTCCGCCGCCTGGCCGGCACCGTAGAGGCCGTTGAAACGATTCGGGCTCAGGCGCAGTGCTGCCCCATACTCGATGAGCGCCTCGCCCGGCCGCTTCGACTCGAGCAGCATGTCGGCCAGCATCTCGCGCGCCGGAATGTCCACCTCGCCCTGGCCGACCTTGTCCTGGAGATCCGCGCTGTCCCGCATGGTCTTGACGGCCTCGTCCATCCTGCCGTCGGCGAACGCGGCCCAGGCGAGGATTTCGCCGCGCCGGATCTTGGTGCCGGTGCCTTCGGCGTAATAGGCATGGCGGCCCTTGCGGATCTCCTCGATCAGGGCGTCATAGGCGGCAAGATCCTGCCGAGCTTCGTCGGAGCGGCGCAGATGACCAGCGGCGATCGTTCGCGCCCAATAGACCTGCGTCTGGGTTTCCGGCGGCGCATCTTTGACGGGCTCGAGATTAAGCGACTTCTCCCAGTCCCGCGTTTCGAGGTCGACGAAGATCGGCAGCTTCACCCGGTAATAGGGGAACATCCCGGTCATGTAGTTATCCGTAGACATGCCCGGCATGGACTCGTAGTGCGAGATCGCCGCGCTCGCATCGCCGACCACGGAGGCAGCCCGGGCCTCCTGCCCGCTCTGCAAATACGCGTACACGAGGAAATCATCCGAATGGAACTGGTCCATCCAGCCGCTTTCGTGGCGGGCCTCGGCTGCGCGTGAGGCCTGCACCGAGGCGGTGTTCGCCGCGATGTCCTCCTCCCACAGACCGAGCCGCGCAAAAATATGCCCCGGCATGTGAACGGCATGCGGGCCGGACGGGGCGACCTTGCCATACGCGCGCGCGGCGGCGAGCGCCTGCGGCGCCAGCGGCGGATTGTCGCCGGAGTGAATGATGTAGTGCACGATGCCGGGGTGGTCGGGGTACTTGGCCCAGAGCGGCGCGAGCACGGCCATGGCCTTTCGCTCCTGAGCGAGGCTGGTATCGTCCGGCGCGGCCGCGGCCAGCAGCGACAGCGCGTAGAACGCGCCGGCATCGACATCGTCGGGATGCGCGGCAAAGAGCTTGCCCATGGCCGCCGAGTAAGCATCGATGCGGGCCTGGTAGTCCTTCGCGCCCGGCCGATAGAAATCGGCCAGGGCGGCGACGAACTCGCGCTCGCGCGGCGTTTTGGCGGGATGCGCCTCCGCGGCTTGCATCTCGCGCCAGCCCGTCGCCATCGTAGAATCCTCCGGCCGGTCCCAGATCTGGTGGAAGATGCTCATCGCGACGCCCCAGTGGGCCATCGAGCAGCCGGGATCCCTCTTCAGGATTCTCTCGAATTGGGGTTTCGCCTCCTCGTACCAAAAGTCGTGCAGCAGCGCGACGCCCCGATCGAAGGCCCGCTGGGTGGAGGGCGCACAGGAGACGGGAAACGACACCGTGCCCAGGCGCTCCTGCGCGACGCCCGGTGCGCCCGTGGCGAGGGACGGGAGAGGGAGCGCGGCCAGACAGGCCGCCGCCAGTGATCCGAGCCATGTGTTCGTTCGCATGATGGTCTCCATCGCTCTGACGCGGGAGCCTGACATATCCCGCCGGGCCCAGCGACTTCATATCAAATAAAATGGATCGGGCGACCCTTGCAATTATTCCACGTTCCAGGGCCCCGCGTGAAACTCCGCCGGACGGGGGCGAAGGTGCCAGGCTGGCCGGATGCCCGGCGTCTATTGAGGCGCCAACGCTTTGGACACGGTCAAACGCTCGCGAAGTTCGTCGACGAGAACGCGCGTATTCTCCGAATAATCGATCGGCACGGCAACGAGGTGCACTCCCCCTTGCGTGAAGGCCTTTTCCAAGGTCGGCATGAACTCGTGGATCGCGTCGACTCGGGTTCCCCTGGCCCCATAGGCCTCGGCGTATTTCACGAAATCCGGATTGTCGAAGGTCATGCCGAAATCGGCAAATCGATCGACGGCCTGCTTCCAGCGGATCATGCCGTAGGCGCCGTCTTCGATCACCAGAACCACCAGGTTCAACTTCAACCGAACCGCAGTTTCCATCTCCTGGCTATTCATCATGAAGCCGCCGTCGCCGCAGACGGCCATGACACGGCGCTTCGGATAGAGCATCGCGGCGGCCATCGCCGACGGCAACCCCGCTCCCATGGTGGCGAGCGCATTATCCAGGAGCAGCGTATTGGCCACGCGAGTGCGGTAATTTCGAGCGAACCAGATCTTGTACATGCCGTTGTCGAGCGCAACGATGCCGTCCGGCGGCATGACCTGCCGGATGTCGTGCACCAGGCGCTGCGGCGTGAAACGATTTTCGGTGGCGCGGGCCGCAATGCGAGCGAGGATATCCTCGCGCAGCGGCAGCAGCGCGCCGGCATTTGGAATCTTGCCCTCCACCCTGTCCGCCAGAAGGCGAAGCGACGGGCCGATGTCTCCGACCACTTCGGCTTGCGGGAAATAGACCTGCTCCACGCTGGCCGGTTGGTAGCCGACGTGCACGACTTGAGGTCCGCCGGGGCCCATGATGAAGGGCGGCTTCTCGACGGTGTCGTGGCCGATGGTGATGATGAGGTCGGCGCCATCGATGGCCTCGTGCACATAGTCGCGTTCCGAGAGGGCGGCGGTGCCCATGTACAATTCAGTTCCGCCGGGCACGGTGCCCTTGCCCATCTGGGTGGTGAAATAAGGGATCCTGGTGCGCAGCACAAATTGTGCGATGTCGGACGTCGAGCGTGGACGCGACGCGGCTGCGCCCAGCATGGCGAGCGGCCGTTTCGCCAGGGTGATCAGCCGAGCGGCCCGATCGAGCGCTTCCTGTCCCGCAATGGGCAGCTCGACCGGATGAGGCGCAATCAGCGAAACCTCTTCGCAGGCTTCCGCAGCAATGTCCTCGGGAAGCTCCAGGTGAACAGGACCGGGGCGCTCCTCCGCCGCAACGCGAAAGGCTTCACGCACCAGGGTCGGTATCAAGCCGGCCGAGACGATCTGGCGTGAGAGCTTCGTCAGCGGCTTCATCGCCGCGATGACATCCACGACTTGAAAGCGCGCTTGCCGCGACGACAAAATGCCTTTTTGACCCGTGATCATGATCATGGGCATCGCACCCAGAAGCGCGTACGCGGCGCCCGTCGTGAGGTTCAATGCACCGGGCCCCAGGGTCGTGATGCACACGCCGGGCTTGCCGGTGAGCCGGCCGTAAGTGGCGGCCATGAAGGCGGCGGCTTGTTCATGACGAGTTAGAACCAATTCGATGGAGGAGCTACGGAGGGCCTCGACCACATCGAGATTCTCCTCGCCTGGAATGCCGTAAATTCGATCGACGCCCTCGTTTTCCAGGGCCGCCACCAGCAAGGTGGATCCTTGAGTCATTGTCGTCCCTCCCGCAGCGTGGTGGCGAATGCCTTTTCCCGCATCGCTCATCGTGGCAGCTAATTCTTCCGCCGGCATTACTTATTGTCGATGGTCGATCGCGTCGCCTTCCGAGGTGCGGCCATGCTAATCTTATGGGCAAAGCGATCGTGGGGGATGCGCATGGGACGGCCTCAAGCAATCGTGTTGCGATTTGCCGCGATGCTCTGTTGCGCGATCTTGCCGGCCGCTGCCAGCGTCGGCGCAGCTCCGGCGACCATTACGGTGGGCGAGCTCACGCTGACTCTCTGCCGGCCGCATCTGGATGGATATTGCGGCTCAATCAAGCAACCGATCGATCCGAGCGGGGTCACACCGGGCCAATTCACCATTGGATTCGAGTACTACCCGCGCCGCGATCTTGCCGACCCGCCCCTCGGTACGATTTTGCCCCAGGAAGGGGGTCCCGGATATTCCTCCACCGGCACGCGGGATTACTACCTCGAGATCTTCGATGCCTTGCGCGATCGGCGCGATATTCTCATTGTCGACAAGCGCGGTACGGGGCTGTCGAGCCCGGTTGACTGCCCTGAAATGCAGACGGGTTCACTCGCACTGAGCGCGGCGGCCGCCTGCGCCCGGCAGCTCGGGGACACCTCCTGGTTCTACGGAACCGATTTTGCCGCGAATGACATCGTCGCCGTCCTGGATGCGCTGGGCATCGATGATGTGGACTTCTATGGCGACAGCTACGGCACTTTTTTCGGACAGGTTCTGGCCGGGCTGTATCCGCATCGCCTGCGCAGCATCATCCTGGACAGCGCCTACCCCGTAAGACCTCCGGATCCGTGGTTCGGCACCGATTGGGCGGCGGCGTGGTCAGGAATCGACACGAGCTGCGCCCGCTCGCCGAGCTGCAGTTCACTGGGCGGGACCGCCACGTCACGCATGCGGCAGTTCATCGACATCATCCGCAGGACTCCGATCCGCGGCCATGCGCCCGATGGCAACGGCACCCTTCAACCAACCACCATCGATACGGCGTCGCTGATCTATCTGATCGACTATGCCGGCTTCGGGCCGCCGGTGTATCGGGATCTTGATGCGGCAGCACGTGCCTGGTTGGAATCCGGGGATGCGCTGCCGATGCTGCGATTGGTGGCGGAGGCGGACACCGCCAGTGTCGATGCACCCTCTGCCTTCAGCTATGGGTTGTACGAGGCGGTCACCTGTTCGGACTACCCACTGTTGTATGACCTCCGTCAGCCGCGGGCCGTGCGCAATCAGCAGTACGCAGCCGGCGTTCAGGATGCGCGGGAACACCGGCCTGGCCTGTTTGCACCGTTCACGGTCGATGAGGGAATCGATTCGCAGGTGTACATCACCCCGCTGAACTCCTGTTTGCCATGGTCGATGCCGCCCCCCGATCTTGCGCCGGGCTCGCCGGGCAAACCGCTGCCGCCGAGCGTGCAGTTTCCCGCCGTACCCACGCTGGTGCTTTCAGGCGATCTCGACTCGATCACCTCCGTGATCGACGCGAACAACACGGCCGAACAGTTTCCGGACGCCGTTCACGTCGTGGTGCCCAACCTGGGCCACGTCGTCAGCGATAGCGACGAAATCGGCTGTACGCTGGGCATCGTGCACCGTTTCGTCAACAACCTCTCTCCCGGAGATACCAGTTGTGTGAACAGGGTGCGCCCGGTGCGCACGGTGCCGCTGTTCGCGCGATTGGCGAGCGAGCTTGCGCCCCTCGAGGCGCTAGAGGGCAACCACGCGAGCGACGCGCAACAACGCATTGCCGCCTCAGGTCTGGAAGCTGTCGGCGATGTGATCGCGCGCTACTACGCGACGTACAACGACTTCGACATCGGCCTGCGCGGCGGCAAGTTCACGTACACGACGAGCGGCACGGTCTATGTGTTCACGCTCACGGAGCTCAAGTGGACGGAGGACGTTGCCGTGTCCGGCACCGTGTCCTGGAACCAGGTCACCAACGTGATCACGGCGCAAGTGACGCTGAAGAGCGAGGGCAGCCCGGTCGGGTCCCTGCGGATTCGCTGGGACGATGCCGACATCAATGCCATGGCATCCGTGACAGGCGACATACAGGGCGCGACGCTGATCGCGCGGCGAATCGCTCCCTGAAGTCGCGCGTGAAGCGCACGGCGGGGCCGATGCTACGGCGTCGCCGCGCCGAGGCGCCGCCACCGCCGGTCCCGTTCGGTCTTGGCGCGCAGCTTCTCGGCGACCGCGTACAGCACCCCGGCCGAAACGAAGGACTCGATGGTGGGCACTCCCGTGAGCGAGACATGCAAGTAGTAGGTGAGGATTCCGATGGCGCCGCCGGCGGCGCAGGCCAGAACTCCGTTGAGGTTGGTCATGTCGCTGTGTAGCCGATGATGGTCGGCCGCGTAGTCGCGGCGTCCGAGGACGAAGAAATCCGTCAGATAGACGCCGGCGATCGGCGGCACGACCAGGCCCAGCAGCACGAGGAAGCCGATGAGCCGGTCCGCGACGCCGATCACGGCCACGATGGTACCCAGCACACCGCACGAGATGACGATGCGGCCGTACGGCGTCTGGCGAAAGGCGGTCGAGGTCACGAGACCCGTCGAGTACAGGTTGATCGCGTTGATGGTCCAGGTGGAGAGGACCAGGGTTGCGAAGGCGATGCCGACGAGACCGAGCGTCGCCATGTACCTCATGGGGTCCTCCTCGTGGAACGCGAGCGCCGGCAGCATGGCGAGGATCAGCGCCCCGCCCGCCCCGATCCCGTTGCCGGTGACGCTGATGAGCGCGCAGTCGAAGGTCGATCGCGAATAGCGCGTGACATCCGGCATCAGCACCACGTTCACGATCATTCCGCCGATCACGGCCGAGATGCCGGTGCTGAGATCCACCTGCGTGCCGGGGATGGCCATGAGCGCGGCCCAGTGCACGTGCTCGAGGGCGCGGTAGGCCACATAGCCCGTGAGCAGCACGAGCAGCGGAGCCACGAGTAGCGAAAGCCGGTCGATGGCGCGAAAGCCGAACACGGTGGTGGCCGTCACGAGGACGCTGCAGGCGACCGTGAAGACCCATTGGGGAGGCACGGAGGACACATAGTCCGCCACGGTCAGGTAGCAGGTGCGTCCGAACAGCTCCGCGGTGACGGAGTACCAACCCAGCAAGACGAGCGCGAGCACGAAATTGACGAACCGCGCGCCGGTCACGCCGAACACGTTGTTCACGATCATATAGGTCGAGAGCCGCGTGCGCGCCCCGACCACGGCGGCGGGCACCGACATGACGCACAGGACCAGGCTGCCGATGAGGGTGGCGCGGATGGCGCTCCCCAGCCCCAAGGTCAAGGCGAGATCGGAGCCGACGTAGAGTCCCGTCAGCGTGAACGCGATGCCGATGCAAATCAGCGCGACCCGGTAGCCCGGTACGGACTGGCTCATGGGAACGGGCGCGGTGGAGTGCGCCTGAGCCACGGCGTCGAGTCGGCCCAGGACGTTGCGCAGCCATTTCAAAACGAGTATGACCCCCCGATGCCGTAGGTCCGGGGCCGCACGGTCACGCCATATTCCACGCTGGCGATGTTGGGCCGCTGGATGGCCTTGTGCTGATCGAGCAGATTGGTGATGAACAGGGACACGTCGTATTTCTCCCAGCGCATGCCGGCGCTCGCACCCATCACGAAATAGGCGGGCCGATCGAAATCCGGGTCCCCGTGAATGATCGTTCCCTGGCTCGGTCCGATCCACTCGGCGTTGGTGCGCACGGTTCCGCGGCTGCCGCCGGCGAGGGGTTGCGCATACTCGACGGAGGTGGAGATCGAATAATCCGGTACGCCTGGAACCCGGTCGCCCTTTTCGACGCCGAGAATGGTAACAGGCTCGACGATCTTTGCGGAGGTGTAGTTGCCGCCGAGCGATACGGTGATGCGGTCGAGGAAGCGCTGCGTCGCCTCCAACTCCACGCCCCGGCTTTCGGCACTGCCGATGTTGTCCTTGATGTCGAAGCTGCAGGTGGGGAGGATGATGTCGGTCTGGATGTTGTTCCAGCGGATGTCGAACAGCGCGCCGGAGAGCACCAACGAGTCCTGCAAGGCCCGGCCCTTCGCGCCCACCTCGTAGCTCCACAGCTTGTCGGATTTATACATCTCGGGCGCCTGGGTCAGGCCCAGAGTGGCCAGGTCGGCGCTGCACAGCGGAACCGGCACCGGCCGGTTGACCCCGCCGTCGCGGTACCCTTCGGCCGCCGAGGCGTAGATCATGCTGGTGGACGACAGATCGTAGGAGATGACGGCCTTGGGCGTGGTGGCGCCGCCGTTGGCCGCGCCGGAGAACGGCGGCGTTCCGCCGGCGAAATAACCGTTGGTCTCGAATGCCAGATCCTCGGTCGCCTTTTCGTAGCGCGCGCCCGCGGTGAGCTTAAGATCAGGCGTTATCTTGTAAGTGGCCTGACCGAAGATCGCCTTCTGGGTGTTCACGAATTCACTGAACGCGTAATAAATGAGGTCGGCCGGAAAGCTCGCGCCGATGAGATTCTGCGGCGTGTTGCCGTAGGTCGACTCGAAGGTGGAGGTGAGCCCCGGGATATGCTCGTTGTCCAGCAGTCCGGTGCGCGTGCGCGAATAATAGAGTCCGCCGATCCACGACCAATGATCGTCCGCCCCCGGGGGCTTCGAGGCGAGGCGGATCTCTTGCTGGACTTGATTGATGTTGGTGTTGAATTGCACCGGCGCCGGCAGCGCCCCGATGGCGGCCCCGCCGTAGCCGAACTGCTGCTGCAAGATCGAACCGAGATAGACGCTGTCGTAGAAGGTGCCGTCGATGTTGCGGTCATCCCGGCGCCAGAAATACCCCGAGATCGAGGTCAGGTCCGACCAGCCGAAATCGTATTTCAGGGTGAGGCTGGTGATCGCGAACTCGTCGCGCGCAGTTTCGGGAATCAGCGTGGGCGACTCGAATTCCGGCTGCGCCAGCCCAAAGAGATCCTGGCCACCGGTGTCGATGCGCTGCAGAAAGGCCGCGGGGATGACGGTGAGGGCTTCGTTGGGCCGCCACTCGAGCGTTGCGCGAACGACGGTGGTGTTCTCATCGTTGATATCGCGCGCGACGGTGGCCCCGTCGGGGCTCACCCGGTCGATCCAGCCGCTTTCGTGATCATAGAGGGCCCCGAGACGCAGCGCCGCGACCCCGTCGATCAAGGGGAGATTGACGACGCTGTCGCCCTGGTAATTCACGCCGCCGCCCTGGGTCCCTCCCACGGAGGAATGCACGCTGCCCGAGTACTCACTGAGATTCGGCTGGTTGCTGACGAAGTGAATGGTGCCGCCCATGGAACTCGCGCCGTAGATCGTCCCCTGGGGCCCACGCAGCACCTCGACCCGATCGATGTCGAAGAAGCGGGGCTCGGTGGCGCCGGTCGTGTACAGATTGAGCACGTTGATCGGCACGTCATCGAGGTAAATGCCGGTGGTCGCCGAGCCTGCCTGCGAGCTCACGCCGCGAATCTCGATGTTGTCCTGGCCGGGGCCGCCGAAGCTCGTGAACGACAGGTTCGGCACCGCGCGCGACAGATCCGAATAGTCGGAGATGTGCTCGTCCTCGAGAGCAGCGCCCGACAGCGCCGAAATGCTGATCGGCACCTTGCTCAATGGCTCGCTGGTCTTCTCGGCGGTCACGACGATTTCGGCGAGCGCGTCCGTCCCCGCATCCGCACCGGCCGCGAGCGCCGCGGCTGCGGGCAGTGCGAGCGAGGCGCAGGCTCCGATCAGCACGCGCGCGAGGTTGGTCCCTTTATTGAGTTTCATACGGCTCCATGGGTCTGCAAGGTTCGATCCGCGATCGGCCGATAGTCCCCTTCCAGCCCGAAGGCCTGGGGACCGACCACGGCGAGCGCCTCGGGCGTGCGGAGCAGCGGATGGCAGGGAAGGCCGAGCACCGCCACCCGCTGGCCGTAGCGCAGGACATCGGTGGTGATGGCGTGGCCGGTGTCGACGTCGAGAATCACGAGGAGGTCGGGCACACAGAGCTCCACGGCGCCCGCGCGCTCGAAGGACAGGAATTCGTTCTGGAACTCGATGCGTGCGCTGGCGCCCGAATGCGCGTCGATGCCGGCGAGCTGGATTTCGCCCACCGAGAACCCGCCGCGCAGGTGGCGCTCGAGATCGACGATTTTCGCATCCATCAGGTGTATGCCGCGCTCCTTGGCGCAGATGAGCGGGATGGCGCTGCGGTGCTCGCGGTTCGCCTGGAGCACGAGATTCCCCAGGCGAATCGCCCGGGTCACCGTGCCCGGGACGGCGGCGCGCCGCACATACGCGCCGGACATCGGCGCCTCGGCACCCGTCGCCGTACCGCCCATGGACACCACGGCCGCCCGCGCGAGCCGCTCGAACCACAGCTCGGAGGCCACCTTGCGAAAAATCACCACGTTGCCGCGCTCGTCGGCAAGGGCCGCGGGCGTCGAGCTGTGTCCATAGATGCTGAACGTCGTCATCTGCATCTCGGGGAAAGCCCGTCCCATGCCGTCCCCGTCGACGATCGCGATGCCGGCGCTCGCCGCCGCCAGCATCGGCTCGAGCGCATTGCCGCCGCCGATCTCGCCCGCGATGACGGCATCGACCTTGTGGCCGCAGAACTCCTCGAGCGCCCGCAGCGCCCGCAGGCCCTCGTTGCCTTCCTCGAGCTTCTCGATGGACACGGTGGGCGCACCGATGCCGCCGATGGATGTCACCCAGGCGTCGTCCGCCAGTTCGTCGAGGCCGATGAGCGGCAATTGCCGACCCTGCCGCAGCGCCTGCAGACAGCGCAGCTTGCCGATGTAGGGGTTGCCGCCGCCGCCCGTGCCGAGAATGGCCGCGCCGACGGCGAGCGCCTCGATATCCGATTCGGTCAGATTGCGCATGTGATGTCAGAGCTCCATGTCGCCGACGACCTTCACCCGCACGCGGGTGGCGTTGCCGCGCAGATACGCGAGCGGCACGTCTTCCCGCTCGGTCACGACGATCGAGTCGGGCAATGCGCCGGCGGCGGCCGCCTTGCGCCGCGCCTCGCTCTCGGCGTCCGCGAGCGCCGCCTCGCGCGAGAGCGTGTCCAGCGAGTAGATGCGGTCCACCTCGCCGCTGGTCTGTGCGATCGCCGCGCCGATGGCGTTGGCTACCGCGAAGTGCGGCGGCCGGATCACCTGGAGGCCCGCCAGCCGCCGGGGGACGAGAATGCTGCCGCCGCCCACGGCAATGACGGGAATCGGGGCGGCCGAGAGACGGCTGCGATCGACCGCGGCCTCGAGCAGACGATCGATCACGTCCCGGCACCGGCCCACGAAGGCCGGGTCCAGTCCGCGCACGCGCGAGGCATCGCCGAGGGCCGCGCATCCCGCCGCCACGGCGATGTCGGTGGCGGTGAGCACATCACCGCCGAACACCCGCGCCCGCCGCGTCAACTCGAAGCCGACGCTCTTCGGGCCGATGCGCGGGGCCGGTGACGCCTCCTCGACGAACGAACCGCCGCCGAGCCCGATGCTGAAGACGTCCGGCATCCGGAAGTTGGTGCGCACGCCGCCGACGTCCACGGTGGTGGACGCCTGGCGCGGGAAGCCCTTGTGCAGGAGCCCCACATCGGTGGTCGTGCCGCCCACGTCGATCACGATGGCTTCCGTCTCGCCCGACAGAAAAGCCGCGCCGCGCATGGAATTGGTGGGACCGCTCGCGAACGTGAGCACCGGGAAGCGCTCGGCCTGCTCGGCGGTCAGCAGCGTACCGTCGTTCTGGCTGAGGAACACCGGGCATTGAAGACCGCACTGGGCGATCCCCTCGCGCAGCGCCGCCACCGTGCGACGGGCGAGCGCGAGCAGCGCGCTGTTGAGAATGGTCGCGCTCTCGCGCTCCAGGAGGCCGAGCTGCCCGATATCCGAGGAGAGGGTGATCGAGGCGCCGGGGCACTCGGCCGACAGCAGCCGCGCCGCCTCACGCTCGAAATCCGCCCGCACCGGCGAGAAAACCCCGGTGACCGCGATGCTCTCAAGTCCGCGGGCCCGGATGTCCGCGCCGATACGCGAAATCTCCGCCGGGTCGAAGGCGCAGATCGGCGTGCCGTCGAACTCCACGCCGCCGCTCGCCAGATAGCTGTGGTCCCCCACGGCGGCGTGCAGGTCGGCCGGCCAGTCGACCATGGGGAGCAGACACTGAGCGGCCGGCAAGCACAGCCGCACGGCCGCCGTCGGCGACAGATGCAGGCGCTGGATCACCGCATTGGTGAAATGCGTGGTCCCCACGACGACCAGCGCGACCTCGGCAGGGTTGATCTTGGCCGCGGCCTGCACCTTGCGCAGGGCCTGCATGAGACCCTGGGTGACATCGGCCGACGTCGGGACCTTGACGGCCGCCAGGATCTCGCGGCCGGCCATGACAACCGCGTCCGTGTTGGTGCCTCCGACGTCCACGCCGATCCGGTACATCACGCTGGAATCCCCGCTGAGCCGCGCAGACCGCACGACCCTTCACCGGGATGCTAACCGCCGAGGGGGGTTAGGTATTGTCCAGAAGCGGTTAGGGAATGACGGCGCGGCGCCGCGCGGCCTCGAGCAGCCCCGCGCGAGACCGCACTTCGAGCTTGCGAAACAGGTTGCCGAGATGGAATTTCACCGCGGCCTCGCTCACATTCAGTGCACGGGCAATTTGCTTGTTGGTGTGGCCGTCGGCCAGGCAGGCGAGCACGCGGTGCTCCTGCGGCGAGATCCCCGCGATGGTCTTGGCGCGCAGGGCCGCCATCGGCAGTGCGCCGAGGAGCTTGAGGACACGCCGGGCGAAGGGCTTGCACGGCGCGTGGGCGGCTGAAGGGTCCGCGATCAGGCCGGGAAGCAGGCGCTCGAGGAACTGGCCTTCCTCGACCAGCACGCCCAGGAGATTTCCGGCCTCGGCCTGATGCAATGCCACGCGCAGATGGCGACGCGCGAGCCCGTCCTCGCCGGCGCGATGCCGCAGGTACGCCTGAAGAATGCCGATCGAAATCCGCTGCCGCGGATCGAGATCCTGCGCCTGCGCCAGGACATTCGCCGCCTGCAGGGCGGCATCGGCGCGCCGGCTCTGGGCGATCTGCTGCCGCAGCCGGAGCAATTTTTCCTCCACCTCCCGGTGCGGCGAGCGTCGAAACGCCGGAGCGGCCTCGTACTGTTCGAGGATGGCCCCGGCTTCCACGTAGCGCCGGGCGATCTGATGGAGCCGCACCTGCACGAGGAGAAGCTCCGGGTGCTGGGACGGGCCGTGCCGGCGTGTGAGCGTGAGCGCGCAATGTTCCAGCCGATCCAGGGCGGAGCGCAAACCCTCGCTCCAGAAAGCCGTGAATACCGCGTGTCCGGCCATCGCGGAGATCAGGTCCTGCCAGCTGTCGCCGCGCAGCAGCGCCTGCAAGATCGCATCGACGTCGACCTTGCAATCGGCGAAGCGGCCCTCCTCGTACGCAATGCGCACGCGAAACGCCTCGATGATCGCGGGCTCGGAGTTGAACGCGAGCGCCGAGGCCCGCAGCGCTTCATCGGCGCGGCGGAGCTTCTCCGACGCCTCTTCGAGGGCGCCCTGCCGCAGGGCGATATCACATAAATGCAGCAGCATGTAATGCACGAGGTAGGGGGAACGCGCCCGCTGGTAGGCGGCGAGCGCCTCGTCCGACAGCTGCCTGGCCCGGAAGAGCGCACCGGCCTGCAGGAAACCGATGGCCATGCAATTGCACAGGATGCCCCGCGCAAGATGGTCGTCGGCGGGGAACAGCGCTTCCAGGCGGCTCCAACTCGTGATCACCTCGAGCGGCAGCGTCTCGTCGCCGTCCAGGCTGATGTCCAGGTGCACGAGCATGGCATAGGGCGGTCCCGGCGCGCCCCCGCGCAAGTCGACCGGCAAGCCGGGGTATCTCGACTCCAGGCGCAGAGCGGCCTCGCGAAGCTGACCGCTCTTGCTGAGGAGGTACAAGTGCGCGAGAAAGAGCGATTCGGTGCGCCGCTCCCACTCCGGGCCGAAAGCGCGCAGCACGTCCTCGAGCGCCCGAAAACCGCGGAAGTAACCGAAAAACATCCCGCCCGCACGGTCGAAGATCTCGATCGCCTGCTCGGCCTGGCCGATCTCGATGAGGGACAGGATGGCGGCGGTGGGATCGCCGAACGCCGTGGCGAGGTGAACCAGGTCATCCTGCACCGCTCGAGGCAGCAGGCGGGGGCGGGCACGAAGCGTCTCGAGCGCTGCACGCACCCAGCCGGCGGCGATGATCGTGCCTTCGTCGGTACGGCGCAGAAGCGGATGCAACGCAGCGCCCTTCCCCAAGAGATACTCGACCGCCGCGGGGGCCAGCGGCGCGGTCAGCGCTCCGAACAGTGCGCTCACGAGGGATTGCGGCAGGTGGGGCAGCACCTCGAGCTCGAGGAAATCCGGCAGGACTTTCTGGATCTCCTCGCCGCGTCCCGAGAGCCACGCATCCACCAGCACGGGCCATCCGCCGGTGGCGGTGTACATCCCCTCGACCTCCTGCATCTCGGGTGCGGTCAGGAAGAAAGCCGTGTCGTCCAGGACCTCGACGAACCCGTAGGCGCTCGGCGTCAGCAGCGCGCGGGAATAGGCCTCGCTCGCGTTCGAGGCAACGATCACTCGCCGCGGGGGGCCGCCGTTCAAGACCCCCGCCGCCAGCGCCGCCTGCACCGCATCCGGACTCTCGCCGTCGATGATCCGCCAATCCCCAAGGCTCGCGGCCTTGGCAGGGTCCTTGAAGGTCGAGAGGAACCGGGTCTTGCCGGCGCCCGGCAGGGCGCGCAGCCACACGATCGGCCGGCGGCTGCCGAGAACCCGGTCGCGCAGACGCGCAAACCGCCGCTCCAGGGGTCCAGCGGGTACGATGGTTGCGATGTTCGCGCTCATCCGGCGTCGAACTCCGCTCGAGGGTCACTGCGGATGCATCTCGCCACGAAAATCCCGATCACGGATACGCCGGGAAAGCGTTGCGAGAGCAGCTCCTCGGCCACCTTGAAGTGCTTGCCGCTGGTCAACACATCGTCGACCACGGCGATATGCTCCCGCGGAGCGGCGGCCGCTCGGGCCTCATCGATGCGGGTAACCGCGCGAAGTGCGGCGTACGACAGGCGATCGGCACTTTCATGGTCCGCGGCCGTGCTCTCGGCCTGCTCGAGCATCGGACGGATATCGGCGTGCAATGTGCCGAAGGCGGCGGTCAAGAGTCCCTGAATGCGGTCATCGAAGTCAGGATGACCCGGGACCTTCGACGCGGGCATCGGGACGAATGTCCCGATTGTCTCCACCCAAGACCGCTGAACGAGGCTGCGAAGGGCAGCGGCGGCGTGATTGATCGCCTTGTGCTTGTAGTAGCCGCGACGCGGGTTCGCCGCGATCTGGGTCGGCTTGATCTTCAGGTTTGCAATCAGCTGGTTGGTCGGGCTGAAGTCGCAGCGCCGCCCCGCCGTATACTCCCACACATAGAGGCAACGATCGGACGGCGCGAGGTGGAAATGATCCCCGACCGTCGTTTCATCGATCTGCAGCATTCGTCGTGGAATTGGCGGAAGCAAGGTGCCTCTGGATGTCGTCGTAGTCCGTGACTCGTATTGCGCCCTGTCGTGCGAAGGCGTGCGGCCAGCTCAGCGCCGGATTGCGGAAACAGCTGTCGAGGATGAACAGCGTGCGCTTCTGCTTGAGCGCATGCCGGGCCTGAATCAGCGTGCCGGAGGTTTCCCCGGCCTCAACGATAATGGTGGCTTCGGTGAGCGCCGACATGGTCGCGTTGCGCTCGGGAAAGAAATGCCTCTTGCCGCGGAAATCCTGCCGGGCATAGCGGACGATCGGCACTTGACTGATGACCAGGTGCTCATCGGCGATCTTGTCCTGAAGAGCCCGGTTCTCCGGCGGATAGCATTCCGTAATCGGCGTGCCAAGCACCGCAATGGTGAAACCGCCCGCCGCGATGGCCGCGGTATGCGCGGCCGTATCGATGCCCCGGGCGAGCCCCGACACGATGGTGAAGCCATCCGCAACGAGCAACCGTGCAAGCTTGGCCGCCCGCTGCCTGCCGTCTTCGCTGGGCTCGCGTGTGCCGACGATGGCGGCGCAGCGTGTGTTCACCAACTCCCAGGCTCCTTGGAAGTACAGCAACTCCACGGGATGGTCGGCGTCGCGCAGTTTCTGCGGATACTCACCGGCGCCGTGAACGCGGACACCAAAATGTCCGATGCCGGCATCGCGGATCGCGCCCAGCGCGAGGCGCGCGTACTTCTCGATGTCCGTCTCGGAGACGAAGTCCGAGGGGATGGCCCCCTCGTGCGCGCGAAAATCCTCGGCGATGGATTTGAACCAGGTCCCTTCGCGCGCCCACAGCGCCTCGTAGGCGCCGAGCTCGCGCCTGGGTGAGACCGCGCGCGCCACAAAATCGGCCGCGGCGGCTGATTCTGAGAACAGATCGTTAGTCATCGGGGCACATTGTACCGCACACGAACATCAGGCTGAGGGGATAATCCCCAACCACGGGTCACGTCTTGGCGGCGGACACCGGGCGGCGTGCAGGGTGCCTCATCAGCCGATCACGGCCGGCCTTCCTGGCCAAGCCTGAAGAGCGCTCCGCGGCATTGATGAGGTGAGAGGCGCGTTCAAACGACTTCTCCGGGCCGTGGGTGGCAAGCCCCACGGAGAAGGTTTCGGTCTCCGCCGTGCCGCGAATCGCCGGCAGAGTGCTGCGCAGGCGAGCGATCAGGCGCTGGCAAAAGATCTGCCCGCCGGATGACGGCAAACCCGGCAGCACGATCACGAACTGAGTGCCGCCGTAGCGCGCGACGCAGTCGGTGTCGCGCGCCACCGATGCAATGGCCTTGGCCACGGTGACGAGCAGTGAATCGCCGGTCGCCGGCCCATCCGCTTCGTTGATCTCGTTGACGCCGACATCGACGGCGACCACGCTCAACGGCCACCGGCCGCTGGTCGCCGATTGAAATTCGCGCCTCAGGACCAGATCGAGATATCCGCGGTTGTAAAGTCCTGTAAGCGGATCCCGCTGCCGCCCATCGTGCGGCGCCGTGCTGCTCGCTTCGAGTTTCTGATCCATCGCAGGCAAACTCTCAACCTGGCCGAGTGCCTGCAGATTGCGCAGAACCAGCAAGTCGCGCGCTTGTTCGAGAATCGCGGCCGCGGCATCGGGCTGCAGCAACTTCCTGTCGAACAGGCGCTCGACTTCCGGCATCTCGGCGACGATCTTCCCGATCACGTCGGCCACCGCCGCCGCGTCGATGCCCAACCAGGCCGACGCATGCTCGGCCAGCGCCGAAAAATCGGTCGGAGCGGCCGGCGCCAGCAGCAGTTCCACGCATTCGCCGGCGAGCGCGACACAGCACGCCGCCATCCCCGCCGGCGTCGAAGCATCCGCGCTCTGCGGCGTGTGACTCAACGCCACCGTGCGACACAGCAAGTCGGGCAGCTTCCAATATTCCAGCAGCCATGACCCCAGCTTGGCGTGATCGATCCCAAGACGCGCCGTTTCGTGCTCCGAAACCTCGCGGTGGGGGGCATTCATCGGCAGGTCGCGATAGAAATCCGGCACGGCGCGATCGACGCCCAAGATCGCGATAT
Source organism: uncultured Gammaproteobacteria bacterium (assembly GCA_963707765.1). Lineage (GTDB taxonomy): Bacteria > Pseudomonadota > Gammaproteobacteria > Steroidobacterales > Steroidobacteraceae > Bog-1198. The sequence continues at coordinate 501,721 of CAVPQZ010000005.1, forward strand.
CCTGCAGCAGCCCCGCGAGAAATATGTCGTCCACCGCAGCGACGTTCTGCAGCATGCCGAAGCACCGCGCTGCCGAGGCGCCCATGATGGCGCGCCGCCAGTAGCGTTCGTAATCCACCCCATTGCTCTTCAATCCCGCATAGCTGCCGAGGAGGGAGAAGCCGAGAGCGAGCGTCGTGGTGCCCTGCAGTCCGAGCACGATCAGCGCCTGACGCAAATTGGTGCTCTTGCGGTGCCGCGAATAAAGTGCGGAATTGGCGACGCGCAGCAGTTTGGCGGCAAGAGCCGGGTCTCTGCTGATGGCCGCGGCGATCTGGGCGATGTCGGTGTGCGGATCCCGTGCGAGGGCGATGATCTGCTGCGCCACGGCCGGCGGACTGGGAAAACTCTCGGACGCTTTTAGTTTGCTCTTGAGGTGTCCGAGCATTGTACTCATCCTGCGTCGATACCCGACCCTACCATTAGCGGCGCTTCGCCGCAGATCTTGAGGGACTGGATGAGCAACCCCGGGGTGGGCGATCCCGGGAGAACGCCGATTAGGTCACATCCCGCGGTGGGCGGCGCCAAACCCGGCCGCCCTGCCGCCCTGTCGCCCTGCCGCCCGGCCGCCCTGCCGCCCTGCCGCCCTGCCGCCCTGTCGCCGCGGCATCCCGGCGATTGGGGGTCAGCCTGGTACGTGCGCCATCGAACGGACGAAGCACCTTTCGACGGCTAGCATCCCCGCATCCAGTCCAACGGACTGTCCTTGGCGAAGTACTGACCATGATCAATGAATCGCTGGACACTCAGATCCTTTCGCAGGAGCAGTGGGCCATCGAGCTGCTCGCCCGTGAAACGCACACGGCCATCGCGACCGTGCAGGAAGTCTTCCTGGTTGAATACAGAAAGCTTGCGGCCCACGCGCGCGTCACATCGTTCTTGCCCTTGCTCACGAGCAATAGCGTCAGACTAATTTTGGATGCGCAGAATGCAGAAAAGGGCAGCGATTCTCAATAGCTAAATCGGCCGTCACCGGCGTCCCCCGGTGGGCTAATTGCAACCGATGGCAAGTCCGAACATTGCGCTTGCGGCAGGCGGCTGCCTGCAACAGGGTCGATGAGACAATCAAGCGCGTTCGCCCGATGCATTGCTATTATGCGCCATATCTTACCGAGACCTTGTTGATGCCGCGTATGACATTGGTAATGCAATCGACGCGAGATACGACGCCGCCCAGCGGCCCCCGGAGCCGCATGAGCGCGTTGCGATGACAGGATCCGAGGCGCAGGGAGGCGCCAAGCCGCATAACATTCGCGTGGCGCCGGCAGTTCTCGAGGCCGCCCGCAAGGATGGCGAGGCGCTGCTGCGCGACCTGCGAACCTCGATTGCCGGCTTGACCCAGGGGGAAGCCGAAAAACGGACTCGCGCGGAGGGCCCGAACGAAATAGCCCAGGAGCGCAGGCAAGGCTGGCTGATCCGGCTCCTGCGGATGATGCGCAATCCGCTGGTGATTCTGCTGTCGATCTTGTCGGCGGTGTCCTTCCTCACCGGCGACGCTCGAGCCGGCTACGTGATGGCGCTGATGGTGTGCTTGAGCGTGGGGCTGCGCTTTTTTCAAGAGGCCCGGGCCGACGCCGCCGCAGAGAAGCTCAAGGCGATGATCCACGTGACCGCGACGGTCGTTCGGGACGGCGCGGCGCGGGAGATTCCCCTGCGGGACTTGGTGCCCGGCGACATCATCAAGCTCACCGCGGGAGACATGATTCCGGGCGATGTGCGGCTGTTGTCGTTGAAAGACCTCTTTGTGAGCCAAGGCAGCCTCACGGGCGAGTCGCTCTCGGTCGAGAAATTCTCGGCGCCGGAGACGGAAGCCGCGAGCTCGCCCACCGAGCTCAAGAACACCTGCTTCTTGGGGACGAGCGTCGAGAGCGGGACGGCAACGGCCGTTGTGATAACGACGGGGGCACGCACCTACCTCGGCAGCATGGCCGGATCCATCACGGGAACACGGGTGCCGACCAGTTTCGATGCGGGTCTCAACCGCTTTACCTGGCTGATGATGCAGTTCATGGCCGTCATGGTGCCGTTGGTTTTTCTCATCAACGGATTCACCAAGCACGATTGGAAGGGAGCGTTCTTCTTCGCTCTGGCAGTCGCGGTCGGCCTGACACCCGAGATGCTGCCCATGATCGTCTCGGTCTGCCTGTCGAAAGGCGCGCTCGCCATGAGCCGCCAGCGGGTGATCGTCAAGCGGCTGAACTCGATCCAGAACTTCGGGGGCATGGATATTCTGTGCACCGACAAGACCGGCACGCTCACGGAAGACCGCGTCGTTCTCATGCGTCATTGCGACGTGGCGGGTCGTGAATCCGATGAGGTGCTTCTCGACGGATTCCTGATCAGCCACTTTCAAACAGGCCTCAAAAACCTGCTCGACCGCGCGATTCTGGACAGTGCCGACTTCCACGACAAGACTCTGGTGGAGAAATACCAGAAGCTCGATGAGCTGCCGTTCGACTTCACCCGACGCATGATGTCGGTGATGGTGCAGGATCCGAACGGCATGCCGATCTTGCTCACCAAGGGGGCGCCGGAGGAGGTGTTCCTGCGCTGCTCTCACTTCGAACTCGACGGCAAAGTATCGCCGATGGACCCCGATCTGGTGGTCGGGTTGAAGAAAGAGTACGACGACCTGAGCAACGACGGCTTTCGCGTCCTGGCGGTAGCCGCCCGGGAACTGCCCGGGACGCATATGTGCGCCAAGGAGGACGAGCGGCAGCTCGTCCTCAAGGGCTATGTGGCGTTCCTCGACCCGCCCAAGGTCACCGCGGCCCGTGCCCTGGCGGCACTCGACAAACATGGCATCGGGGTCAAGATCCTCACGGGAGACAATCATCTCATCAGCCGCAAGGTATGCCAGGACGTCGGGCTCTCACCCGATCCGATGCTGCTGGGGGCCGACGTCGAGAAGCTCTCGGATGCCGAACTGGCCGAGGCGGCGGAGAAGGCGACGCTGTTTGCCCGCCTCTCTCCGGCACACAAGGAGCGCGTCATCCGCATTCTGAGGGGCAAAGGCCACGTCGTCGGGTTCATGGGCGACGGCATCAACGATGCACCCGCCCTGCGAGCGGCCGATGTCGGCATATCGGTGGACACCGCGACCGACATTGCCAAGGAATCGGCGGACCTGATACTGCTGGAGAAGGACCTCATGGTGCTGGAAGCCGGTGTGCTCGAAGGCCGCAAGGTCTTTGCGAACATCGTCAAGTACATCCGCATGGGTGCGAGCTCGAACTTCGGAAACATGTTCAGCGTGCTCGGGGCGAGCGCGTTCCTCCCCTTCCTGCCGATGCACCCGATCCAGGTTCTGACGAACAATCTCCTGTACGACTTCTCCCAGGTACCGATCCCCGGGGACGCCGTCGACGAGGAGCAAGTCGCGCGCCCCAGGCCCTGGGACATTGCGGAAATTCGCCGCTTCATCCTGTTCGTCGGGCCCATCAGCTCCATTTTCGACTATACGACCTTCTTCGTCATGCTGTGGGTCTTCGACTGCTGGGACCCAGCCCGCGCGTCGCTGTTTCAGACCGGGTGGTTCGTCGAGTCGCTGATGACGCAAACGCTCATCATTCACATCATTCGCACCAACAAGATTCCTTTCATTCAAAGCCGCGCGAGTTTGCCGCTGACGCTCACGACCTTTTCCATCATGGCGTTCGGCATCTGGTTGCCGTATTCGCCGCTGGCACCGGCGCTCGGCCTCACGCATCTGCCGGGCCTGTACTGGCCGATCCTGCTGCTGACGCTGCTCAGCTACATGGGTCTCACGCAGGTCATCAAGGTGTGGTTGCTGCGCAAGCATTGGATCTAGCGGCGACGCAACTCCCGCTCGTCCGATTCCGCGTATACTGATGGGGTTCGGGCAATGGACTCGTGGCCGATGCCTAATCAGGAGCCTTCCATATGAGTTGGTGGGGATGGGTGGTAGCCGGCGCCATTCTGCTCGGAGCTGAATTGACCGTCATCAACGCGCAGTTCTACCTGGTGTTCGTAGGCACCGCGGCGATCATAATCGGTGTCGTCACGGCGGCGATGCCCCAGCTCGCGCCCTGGGCGCAGTGGGCGGGGTTCGGGATCCTCGCCGTGGGCTCGATGCTCGCTTTTCGCAACCGCGTCTATCAGTGGCTGCGCGGTCATCCTCCTGAAGTCGCCGCGGGCCCGACCGGCGCCATACTGGCATTACCCACCGCCCTGGCGCCCGGCGAGAGCTGCCAGGTCGAGCACGGCGGCAGCTTCTGGACCGCCTGCAACGATAGCGATGCGCCCATTCCCGCCGGCGGCCGCGCACGCATCGCCCATGTCCGAGGCCTGACGCTGCTCGTCCGCCCTGATCGTTGATATCGACTGCGAGGAATAACCGATGGAACCTATCGCCATTGTCTTCATCATGCTGGCCGTGGTTGCGGTCATTCTGGTGGGCAAGACCGCCACCGTGGTGCCCCAACAGAGCGCTTTCGTCATCGAGAAGGTGGGGAAATACAGCCGCACGCTGCAGGCAGGCTTTCACATTCTGGTGCCGTTCATGGAGCGGGTTGCCTACCGGCACAGCCTGAAGGAACAGGCCATGGACGTCGCGGAGCAAATCTGCATCACACGCGACAACGTCCAGGTCGGAGTCGACGCGGTCCTTTACATGCAGGTGCTCGACCCCCACCTGGCGTCCTACGGCATCACCAACTACAACTTCGCGATTTCCCAACTTGCCCAGACCACGTTGCGCAGCGAGATCGGCAAGATCGAACTGGACCGGACCTTCGAAGCCCGCGGCATCATCAATGCCAATGTGGTCGCCGAGCTCGACAAGGCCTCGGTGGCCTGGGGCGTCAAGGTCATGCGCTACGAGATCAAGAACATTACGCCGCCCAAGGACGTTCTGTCGGCGATGGAAAAGCAGATGCGCGCCGAGCGCGAAAAGCGCGCCGTCATCCTGACTTCCGAAGGCGAACGCGACGCCAAGATCAACCAAGCCGAGGGCGACAAGCAGCGCGTGATCAAGGCCTCGGAGGCCAATAAACAGCAGCAGATCAACGAAGCCGACGGACAGGCTGCGGCGATCCTGGCGGTCGCCACGGCGACGGCCGAGGGACTGCGCCGGGTCGGCAGCGCACTGAGCGATCGGGGCGGCATCGAGGCCATGCAGTTGCGTGTCGGCGAAGAGTACGTGCGGCAATTCGGGAAACTCGCCAAGGAGAGCACCACGCTCGTCGTGCCGGGCAACCTGAGCGACTTGGCCTCGGTGGTCGCCATGGCCACCAGCATCATCCGCAAGCCGCCCGCGGCCGCGCCCTGACCGGTGTCGATTTGACATAAGCGCCGCCGCTCGCGGCGCTGCCCTGGGACGTCTGTCACGCAAGTCTCGCCGTGGTATGCCGATACTACGATCGGGTGGCCGATCGTATCCATGCCACGAGGAGCGATGTGCAGCCTCCCTTGGGAATCCATTCGAGCAAAGTGGCGCCGCTCGCGATCCTCGCGTGGCTGGCGCTCGGCCTGCTGCTCGTAAGTTCTGCGGCAAGGGCGGAAGCCCCGGAGATGGTCTTCGCGCGACTCGACAGCAGCGCGGGGCTGTCGCAGGGCGGAGTCATGACGATCGTGCAGGACGCCCAGGGATTCCTGTGGTTCGGCACCGAAGACGGACTGGATCGCTTCGACGGCTATGAGCTGCGTCACTTCAGCTACAAGAGCGGCACCGTCGGAACGCTGCCGAACAATTGGATCTCGGCGCTCGCCCGCGATGCCGCCGGCCGTCTATGGGTCGGCACCGATGGCGGCGGCCTCGTCTGGCGCGATTCCGAACTCAGTCGATTTCAGCCGCCTTCCGCGATCGGCGGCCAGGCCATTCCCGATCCGACGGCCCGGGTTCGCGCGCTGTACGTCGATCGCAACGGGCGGATTTGGGTGGCGACGCGCAATGCCGGCGTTTACCTGCTCGATACGGCGCGCAAGCAGTCCAGGCAATTTCGGCACCAGGAGGCGAACCCGGAATCGCTCAGCGACGATTCCATTTTCGCGCTGGCCGAGGATGCCTCGGGTCAAATCTGGATCGGAACGCAGAGCGGACTCGATCGTCTCGATCCGGACAGCGGGCGCATCGACCATTTCGGCGCCCGCTTGAGGGAGGCCGGGGTGCCGAATGAAGCGGCGCTCAAGGTCAATGCGTTGTACGCGGATGCGCGCGGCACCCTGTGGATCGGCATGGATTCGGGCCTCGCGAAATTCGACGCGCCGGCGGGCGCTTTCACCGTGCTGCGGCACCGCGCGGTCGACCCGAACTCGCTCCCGGACGGTCGTGTGACCTCTCTTCTCGAGGACGACGAACAACGGCTGTGGGTCGGTACCTCGGACGGTCTCGCGCTCCTCGATCGGCGCACGGATACCTGCGTCGTCTTGCGCCACGACCCGGCGAACCCTTCCAGCCTCCCCGACAACAATGTCGTGTCGCTGTACCAGGACCGCAGCGGTCAGCTGTGGATCGGCACCAAGACGGGTGGGCTGGCGCACTGGAATCCGCGCTCGTGGTCCTTCGGCCACCGCCGCCTCACGGAAGGCGCCAACAACGTGACCTCCTTCGCCGATGACGGCCGCGGGACGCTGTGGATTGGGTCCTTCGGCGCCGGAGTCGCCGCGCTGGACTCACACACCGGCGCCCTCACCCGTTACCATCGCGGTGCCGCCTCGCCGCTCGCATTGCGCGACGACAATGTCATGGCTCTGGCGACGGACGAGCGCCGCCGCGTGTGGATCGGAACCATGAGCGCCGGAGTCGAGGTGATCGACCCGGTGCACGGCGAGATCCTGCACATCGCGAATCTACCCAGCGACCCGGCCTCGCTGCCGGCCGCAGGCATCATGAGCATGTTTCGCGATGCGCGCGGCCGGATCTGGGTCGGAACCTATGGCGGCGGCCTGGCGAGAATCGATCCCGACTCGAACCGCGTGACCCGCTATCCTTTCGGCGGCGAGGATTCGCATTCGCTGTCGAGCGATCGCGCGACGGCCATTGCCGAGGACCACACGGGGCTCATCTGGGTGGGTACCGACGGCGGGGGTCTCAACGTGCTCGACCCGGATTCCGGGAGATTCGCCCACTTCCTGCACGATTCGCACGATCCCGCCTCGCTGAGTGCGAACACCGTGTACGCGCTGCACGTCGACCCCAAGGGCGCCGTCTGGGTGGGCACACGCGGCGGAGGCCTCGATCGAGCGGTGGGCGCTCCTTTCGCCAAAGTCCCCCTGCGTTTCGAAAACCTGGCCGAGAGCGACGGGCTGCCCAACAACACCGTCTACGGCGTCGAGTCCGATGTCTCCGGCAACCTATGGGTCAGCACCAACCGCGGGTTGGCGGCGGTGAATCCGAAGGACCGCGGCGTGCGCAGCTTCAGGCGCAGCCACGGATTGCAGGGCGATGAATTCAATTTCGGCGCGCACTATCGCGCGCCCGACGGGACGCTTTATTTCGGCGGAACCAACGGCTACAACGCCTTCCTGCCCGAACGTCTGCAATTCAACGATCAGCCGCCGCGCGTCGTCCTCACCGACGTGTTGAAATTGAACACGCGCGCCTCGGAGACCCCTGAAACGCTGCAGGACCTCGATCTCAGCTTTCGCGATGCCTCGGTCACCTTCCGGTTCGCGGCGCTCGACTTTACAGGCCCCGCCGAGAACCGTTACGTGTATCGCCTGGAGGGATTCGACGCCGACTGGGTCAAGGCAGACGCCAGCCGGCAGGCCACCTATACCAACTTGGCGGGCGGCCATTACGTGTTTCTCGTTCGGGCCGCGAACAGCGACGGAAGTTGGAGCAAAACCCCGCTCTCGGTGCGCGTGCGGGTGTCGCCCCCGCCCTGGGCCACGTGGTGGGCACGGACGCTCTATGCGGGCCTGCTTTGTGCGGTCATCTATCTCCTGTGGCGGCGCCAACACCGGCGTGCGCAACGCGAGGCTGCTTACTCGAGGCGCCTCGAAGCGGAGGTCGACATGCGCACGAGGGAGCTCGCCGAGCGCAATCGCGACATGGAACGTGCGAACCGGCGGCTGCTCGAGGCCAGCATTGCCGATGCCCTTACGGGTCTCGGCAATCGCCGCTGCCTGCACGAGCACATGGCCTTGCTCGGGGCCCAAGATGGCGCGGCCGAGGGCCCGCCGGCCCTGCGATGCGTGTTGATGATCGTAGACCTCGATCACCTCAAACCCATCAACGACCAATATGGCCACGCGGGCGGCGACGCCGTGCTCGTGCAGATCGCCGAGATCCTGCGGCGCGTATTCCGTTCCGCGGATCTGATCGTGCGCTGGGGCGGCGATGAATTCGTGGTGATGTGCGCAGACGCCGATCTTTCGATCGCCAGCGCACTCGCCGAGCGAGTGCGCTCGTCCGTGGCCAAGCAACTTTTCCGTGTGGCCGATACCATCGTCACCCGCACCAGCTGCTCCATCGGCTTTGCCCCCGTGCCCTTTGTACCCGGGCATCCCGAGTTGGCCGACTGGGAACAGTCGCTCAGCTGCGCCGACGCGGCTCTCTACGAGGCCAAGCGCGACCGCAATACCTGGGTCGGCTGGAGCGGCACGGAAAAAGCCGCGACATTGCCGTCCATTATTGCCGCCGTCGAGGAAGATCCGGCCGCACTCGAGAAGGATGGATACTTGACGATTCGCCGACGCCCCTGGAACCCGGATGACACCGTGGACAGGCTGCGCGTGCTGGAAAGTCCGGCGCGCTAGCCGGATTGAACCCATTGACGACTCAAGCCCCCAGTTGTGGGCGCCGGGTCTGCAGCCTCCAGCGGATTTGACCGCACTTTATGTGATCCCGTTCACAAACCCCTCGGCACCGGGGAGACGCCGGGGCGCGCCGCGCGGGCTCCCTTGCGATGGAATAGCCCCAGGTTGAATCGACTCTCGGCATCGCAATTCGCGCAAGGAAAGAACGGACGTGGTACGACAATTGGCCCGATCGAAAATCCCTGCACTCGTCGCCATGATCGCATCCCTGTGCGCGTTCGGGGCCCATGCCGGCACCGCCGAATCCAGCTACATCGTCATGGCGCACGGCGCCGGGTCTGCCGCGAAGGCGGTTCGCCGCGCCGGCGGCCGCATCGCGTTCGATCTGCCGATCATCGAGGGCGTATCGGCGCGGCTGACCCCGGCGGAGGCCGCAGCGCTGCGCACCAACCCGAAACTCGAGCTCTTTGCCGATGGGCCCGTGCTGACCCAGACCATCACCAATCCTCAGCTCTTGGCGGAGCAAACCACCATCGCCAATGAATGGGCCTCGCTCGCGGCCACCGAGGCGTCCTGGGCCAGCAGCATTGCGCAGGTGCAGGCGCAGTTGGCCACGGCGACCGATCCCGGAGCGATTGCCTCCTTGAAGGCCACGATTGCCACGATGCAGGCACAGGAGGCGTCGACCGTGGCCTCCATGGAGGCGCAGTGGGGCCTCGGCACCGCCACCGCCGACAACTACCAGCGCAGCTTCGTGGGCGTCAATAAGCTCGCCGCCCAGGGCTACAATGGCACCGGGGTCACCGTCGCAGTCCTCGACAGCGGCATCCTGTGCGGCGATCAGTTCAATACCAACGATTTGAACGACGTGCCGCGGGTGGCCGCGCAGTATGACGCCATCAATCCCACCAGCAGCGCCAACACCAATCCGGTCACCAACTGCGCCAGCGACCTCTACGGCCACGGCACTCACGTGACCAGCCTGATCGCGAGTTCGAACACCGCTTCGGCGTCGCTGGGCGGCCAGCCGCAGGGCATCGCGCCGATGGTGAAGCTGATCAATGTCAGGGCTTTCGATCAGAATGGCCAGGGCAGCTATACGAACGTTCTGAACGGTCTCAACTGGATCCTGGCGAACCGCACCAAGTACGGCACCATTCGCGTTCTCAACCTGTCCTTCGGCGCCAAGCCTCAGTCGTTTTATTGGAATGACCCGATCGATCAGGCGGTCATGAAACTATGGCAGGCCGGGGTCGTGGTGGTCGCCTCGGCCGGGAACTACGGGCCGAAGGCGCAGACGATCTCGGTGCCCGGCAACACGCCGTATGTGATCACGGTCGGCGCGATGACCGACAATTACACGCCGAACGACCCGACGGATGACGGCATCGCCTCGTTTTCCTCGGCCGGACCGACCTATGAGGGCTTCGTCAAACCCGACGTCGTCGCCCCGGGGGGACACCTCGCCGGGATCATGTACACCTATCTTCAGGCGCTGACCCAGAGCTACCCGCAATTCGAGAGCGATGCCTTCGGCACCTACATCATGTCCGGTACCTCGCAGGCCACGGCCGTGACCACCGGCGTCGTGGCGCTCATGCTCGAGGCGAATCCGGCGCTCACGCCCGATCAGGTCAAATGCCGATTGCTCTCCTCGGCCGCGTCATTGGTCGGCAAGAGCGGCACCGCAGCCTATTCGGTGTTCCAGCAGGGGGTCGGCATGATCAACGCGTACAACGCGGTTTACAGTCAGGCCGCCAATTGCGCCAATCAGGGGCTCAATATCGCCAAGGACATCGCGGGTACCGCGCACTACGGCGGCCCGGCCCGCCAGAACCCGACCACGGGCCAGTTCTACGTTCTCGGGGCGAGTGGCACGACCATGGAGGTCGACGGCTACCTCTGGAATCAGCAGTATGCGAAGAACGAGGGCTACCTGTGGAACAGCGGGTATCTCTGGAACAACGGGTATCTCTGGAACAGCGGCTACCTGTGGAACAACGGTTATCTCTGGAACAATGGCTATCTCTGGAATAACGGCTACCTGTGGAATCAAAGCTCCGTCACTCCGGCTTCGGCGCCCGCCGCCACCGAGTCGTGGAATGCCCAGGAATGACGCATGACCCCGATGTAAGGAGAGTCGGCGTCTTGGGTCACAGTTTGCGCATAAAGAGCGCCCTCACCCCGCGATTTGTGGCGAAATGGCGCCCATAGCTACGGAGGGTTAGGCGATGTTCGACAAAGTCTCGCGCAGTTGGAATCTCGCCGGGGCGTGTTGGGACGTTCTCAAGAAAGATCCGGCGCTGCTCATTTTCCCGCTGCTGTCCAGCCTCGCAATCGTAGTGCTGATGGCCTCCTTCATGGTGCCGGTGTGGACCGTGAATCACGACTTTCCGGCGGCGCTCGCAAACGGATCCACCACGCACACCGCCAGGCTCCTATCGTTGATTGGGCTCTACTTGTTTTACGTGGTGAGCTACTCGATCGTGATGTTCTTCAACACGGCCCTCATTGCCGTGGCCCTGCAACGGCTCGATGGCGAGCCGGCCGGCGTGAAAGACGGGCTGCAGGCGGCACTCTCCAATCTGCCGGCGATCCTGGGATACGCCCTGATCGCGGCGACCGTCGGCACGCTGCTGCGAGCCATCGAGGAACGCGTCGGCATCATCGGCCGGATAGTGACGGCGATCATCGGCGCGGCCTGGACGCTCGCAACCGCGATGACCCTGCCGATATTGGTTGTCGAGAATGCCGGCCCGGTCGAGGCGATCTTTCGCAGTCTCGACCTGCTGCGCCGGAATTGGGGTGAGAACCTCATCGGCAACGGCAGCATCAGCCTCGGAGTGGCGGTCATTGCCGTACCGCTTTGCGTGCTGGCGGGACTGTTCATGGAATTCGCCATGTCGACCCTTGCACCAGGAATGATTGCGCTGGCAGGGATCGTACTACTGACGACGGTCATCGGCTTATCGCTGGTGAGTTCCACGCTGCATGCGATCTATACCGCGGCGTTGTACCGCTTCGCGACGGGCAGCAAGGAAAACGGCGGCATCGGGCAGGAGCTGCTGGCCGGGGCATTTCGGCACAAATAAGCCGGAGCTTGCGAGGCGCCGGCGGCGCGCACATGGTCCTGGGCATCCACGCTAGGGTTGCCGCGTTAGGGCAGCTCATCACGTCTTGAAAAGTACCGCTTGTCGAATTACGCTTGTGCACGATTCGCTACGTGTGCTGGTGGCCTTTCGGCGCCGCCAGAGATCAAGAAATCCATGCTGGGAATAAGAACCGCCTGAAGAGGGATCTGCTGACCCGCATGTCCAGCGACGGCAAGGTCAGCGAGAGGTCATCATATGGGGTACATCCGCATATCTTGGCAAGGCGGGTCCATGGCCGCGGCGACACTGTGCCTGATGGGCTGCGCGGTCGGTCCGGACTACCACAAGCCCGCGGTGCAAATTCCCGAGGGCTTCAAGGAAGGCGTCGACTGGCAGCGGGCGCAAGCCAACCCGCAGGGATCGCTGTCGAGCACCTGGTGGCTCGACTATCACGACGAGCAGCTATCGGCGCTGGTCGACCAAGCCTTGCGCGCGAATCAATCCATCATCGCGGCGGAAGCCGCCTACAGGCTGGCGCAAGCGACGGTCTCCGCGAGCGCCGCAGCCCTTTATCCGACGGTGAGTGCGAGCGCGTCCGGTACGCGCGCCGGGTACGGCTCCGCTGCGGCTGCGGCAAACGACACCGCTCCGGGCGTGTATCACTATGTGACTGCCGGCGTTTCCGCAAGCTGGGAGCTCGATCTATGGGGGAAGACCCGCCGCCAGATCGAATCGAGCAAGGCCAATGCGCAGGCCAGCGACGCCCAGCGCGCGGGTCAGCGCTTGTCGATCGCCGCCAGCGTGGCAAGCGATTATTTTTCGTTGCGCCAGGCCGATATCGACATCGATCTTCTTCGACAGCAGCAGCGGGTCTACGGCGACATCCTGGCGATGACGCAGACCGGTTACGCGCTGGGCGGGGCATCGGGCGATGAGGTGCTCATCGCGCAGGACTCGCTGGAGGCGGTGATCGCCGCCCTGCAGGCGACACAGACCCAGCGCGAGCAGTACGAGCACGCCATCGCCGTGCTGGTCGGCGTCCCCCCCGGCGGCTTCTCCATCGAGCCGCGCGAGGACTACGTGTTCGTGACGCCCGCCATACCGATCTCCCTGCCCTCCCGGCTGCTGGAACGCCGCTACGATGTGGTGGCCGCCGAACGCCAGGCTGCCTCTGCGAACGCGGAAATCGGCGTAGCCAAAGCGGCCTTCTACCCTACTCTCGATCTTGCGGCGCAGGGCGGCTACGTGCACAACCAGTTCGCGCATCTCTTCTCGCTGCCGAACCGCTTTTGGACACTGGGCCCCACTCTGGCTGAGACCCTCTTCGACGGCGGAGCCCGCAGGGCTGCGGTGCGTGAAGCTCGCGCGACCTACGACGAAGACGTGGCCAATTACCGGCAGACGGTGCTCACGGCGTTTCAAAGCGTCGAAGACAGCCTTTCGGCGTGGAATCATCTGCAGCAGCAGACTCAGGCTTTCACCCACATCTATGAGCGCAATGTGAAGCTGTTCGACAACACACGCACGCAACGTGAGGTTGGGACGGCGAGCCAGGAAAGTCTGCTGAACGAACAGCTCACGCTGCTTTCGGCAAAGCAGAATCTGGAAGACAGCCAAGCCTCGCTCACCCAGAGCAGCGTGACCTTGATCAAGAACCTCGGCGGCGGCTGGCAGTGGGATGAGTCCCGCGTCGCTGCGCATTGGAGCTCACCATGAAGCCGGCACCGCAGGCATTGTTACCGTGTCTGGTCATGATGGCCCTGGCCGGGTGCGGTTCGGGCAAGGCGCCATCCGAGGCGGCGCCGCCAAAGGTCGGCACGGTCACGGCCGAGGAGCAAACGGCTCCTCTCACCCGGGACTTGGTCGGCCGTCTGTCGGCCTATTTCAGCGCCAACGTCGTCGCCCGCGTTTCGGGCGTGCTGGTCAAGCGTACCTACAAGGAAGGCGATGAGGTCAGGAAAGGGCAGATCCTGTTCGAAATCGACCCGAGCTATTACACGGCCGCGCTCAACAACAACCTGGCTGTCCTGGCCGAAGATCAGGCCACGTACATCAACAGCCGCGTGACCGCCGAGCGCAATCACAAGTTGCTGCCCGTCGGATCGGTATCGCAGCAGGCCGTGGACGATGCCGATGCGGCGGAGCGTAGTGCGGCCGCGAAAATAAAAGCCGATGAGGCGGCCGTCGCGACCGCGCGCATCAATCTGGGTTACACCCGGGTCACCTCGCCGATCAGCGGCACCGCGAGCCAGCAGCAGGTCACGCAAGGCGCCTTGGTGGGCAACGCCACCAGCGACACCGGCTCGGGCGGCACATTGCTGACGACGGTCGAGCGAATTGACCCGCTCTACGTGAATTTCACCATCAGCGCTGCCGACCTGTTGACCCTGCGCCGGGCGCAGAACGTCGCGCTTGCGCACCCGGGCGAGACCGAAGTACAAATCGCCCTCCCCAATGGCAGCCCTTATGAGGAGTCCGGTAAGTTGGATTTCTCCGATGTTGCCGTGAACCCAACCACCGGCGCGGTGAATCTGCGCGCGCTGGTGCCCAATCCAAAGCACGAACTGCTGCCGGGGATGTACGTGACCTTAAGGATCACTCTCGGTCAGCGGAGCCACGTGTACCTGATCCCACAGCAGGCGGTGCAGCGCGACACCGTCGGCGCCTATGCGCTGGTGGTCGGGCCGGACGACAAGGTGCTACGCAGGAACGTAACGACCAGCGAGAGCTACGGCAACGACTGGATCGTCACCGGCGGCCTCGAGAGCGGCGATCGCGTGATCGTCGCGGGCCTGCAGGGTGCACGCGAGGGTAACCGGGTCAAGGCAGGTCCTTGGCAGTCGCCGCCCGTAGCCCGTAGCCCGTAGCCCGTAGCCCGAAGGAGCCTGCAGGAACGCCAAGCCGCAGGCCACCATCAATCGACAGGAAATCCGCCTCATGCCCAATTTCTTCATCGACCGCCCGGTATTTGCATGGGTCATCTCCATACTCATCTGCCTCGGCGGCGTGATCTCGATGACCCGCATGGGGATCGCGGCGTATCCCGACATCGCGCCACCTCAAGTGACGGTCACGGCAACCTACCCCGGCGCCAGTGCCGCCACCATGGAATCGACGGTCACGCAGGTCATCGAACAGCAGCTCACCGGCATCGACAATCTCTTGTATTTCACCTCGACATCCAACAGCAGCGGCACGGCAACCATCACCCTGGTCTTTGCCACCGGCACCAACCAGGACATCGCCGAGGTGCAGGTGCAGAACAAGGTCGCCCTGGCGCAGCCCCTGCTGCCCATCGAGGTGACGCAGCAGGGCGTCATCGTCGCGAAAGCCAGCCCCGACATCCTGTTGTTCGTGGCCCTGTCATCCAACAACCCTTCCGTCAATGCGGGGCGCCTGAGCGATATCCTCGCCTCGCAGATCCAACCGGTGCTGGCGCGAATCAGCGGCATCGGGAATACGTTCTTGCTGGGCTCTGAATACGCGATACGCATCTGGCTGAATACCGACAAGCTGCAGGGCTACGGGCTCTCGGCCAACCAGGTGCTGAATGCCATCAATGCGCAAAACGCGCAGTTCGCCACCGGCTCGCTCGGCGCGGATCCTGCCGTCAAAGGTCAGACCTTCACGGCCACCGTATCCGGCGATACGCTGTTTGCCTCGCCGCAGCAGTTCAACGACGTCATCCTGCTGACCAACAGCGACGGCACCACGGTCCGCCTGGGCGACGTCGCCCGCGTCACCTTCGGGGGCCAGAGTTACGGGAGTGCCGCGGTCTGGGATGGCAAGCCGGCGGGCGGTCTGGGGCTTTTTCTGCTGCCCGGCGCCAACGCCCTGGCGATCGCGAAGACGGTCAAGGCGCAAATGGCCCTTCTGGCCAAGGATTTGCCGCAGGGGGTCACCTGGGCCATTCCGTACGACACCACGCCTTTCATCACCGCCTCCATGACCGACGTGGCGAAGACGCTGGTCGAGGCGATCGCCCTCGTATTCGTGGTCATGCTGGTGTTCCTGCAGAACCTACGAGCCACCATCATTCCGACGCTGGTGATTCCGGTAGCCCTCCTGGGAACCTTCCTAGGGCTGTCCACACTGCACTTCTCGATCAATCAGTTGACGCTGTTCGGCATGGTTCTGGCGATCGGCATCGTCGTGGATGATGCCATCGTGGTGATCGAAAACGTCGAACGCATCATGGACGAGGAGCGCCTTGATCCCAGGGCGGCCACGCGCAAGGCCATGGGCCAGATCACCGGCGCCATCATCGCAATCACGGTGGTGCTGACCGCGGTGTTCGTGCCCTCGGCTCTGCAGCCCGGCGCAACCGGCATCATCTACGCGCAGTTCGCGCTCACGATCGCGATATCCATGGGCTTCTCGGCATTTCTGGCGCTGTCATTCACTCCTTCGCTTTGCGCCGCGATCCTTCGGCCACGCCACGAAGGCGAGCAGAAGAAGAACGCGGCGTTTCGCTGGTTCGACAGGGGATTCGACCGGGTCCGCAAGACCTACGTCGGGCACATCGGCGCGGCCGTGCGTCATGCGCCGCGCTGGATGGTGGTCTTCGGCCTGATCACGGTCGTGGCAGGATTCCTCTACACGCGTCTGCCGACGAGCTTCGTTCCCGACGAGGATCAAGGCTTCATGCTCGCGATCGTCACTCTGCCGTCGGGCGCATCGCTGCAACGCACCGCTCAAGTCATGGATGAGGTGCGCGACACGCTGCAGCACAGCGCGATCGGCAAGGACATCGACGGCATCTTCTGTCCCGAAGGCTTCAGCTTCGTCGGGCAGAGTGAAAACGTGGGCATGGCCTTCATCAAGCTGAAGGATTGGAGCAAGCGCTCGCAAACGGCCATGCAGCTGATTCCGAAGGCCAACAAGGCTTTGCATGAGGTCACCGATGCTCAGATCTTCGTGGTGAACCTGCCTACCATTCGCGGCTTGAGCCAGTTCGGCGGCGTCGACATGTATCTACAGGCCCGCGCCGGCCAATCACGGGCACAACTGACCGCCGCGCAAAAGACTCTGCTCGATGAGGCCGGCAAGAGTCCCATGCTCACCAGCACCCGCGCCAACTCGCTGCCCGAGGCACCGCAGCTGCAGATCGCGGTGGATCGAGTGCAGGCGCAAACCATGGGGTTATCGCTGAGCGACGTCTACCAGGCCATTCAACTGCAGCTGGCGCCCAATTACATCGATCAGTTTACGTATGCAGGACGGGTCAAGCGTGTCTATGTCCAGGCTGATGCGCCATTTCGCCGAGGCACCGATGCATTCCAGCACATGTACACCCCCAGCGGCATCAGCAGTGCCGCGACCGGCTCTGCCGGCCCGGGCTCCAACACCCGCGGATATGCGACACCCGCCAACCCCACGGCCAGCAATACCTCGATCAGCCCCTACAACATGGTGCCCCTGTCGAGCGTGGTCAAAGCCAATTGGGGCGTAGGCCCGCAGGCGTTGCCCCGCTACAACGGCTACGCCGCCGTGGAGATCGTCGGCAATTCCGCAGCCGGGTATTCCACCGGCCAGGCCATGCAGGCCCTGCAGCACATCATCGACAAGTCCCTGCCCGCGGGCTTTGCCTCCGACTGGACGGGACAGTCTTATCAGGAAATCCTGGCCGGCAATTCGGCCACTCTGCTGTTGGTGCTTTCCATCGTCGTGGTATTCCTGTGCCTGGCCGCGCTGTACGAGAGCTGGTCGATTCCCGTGGCCGTGCTCCTGGTCGTGCCGCTGGGCGTGTTGGGTATGGTGTCATTGTGCAAGCTCGCCGGCGTACCCAACGACATCTATTTCAAGATCGGACTCGTCACGGTGATCGGCCTCGCGGCAAAGAACGCCATCCTGATCGTCGAATTTGCGGTCGATGGGCAGGCCGCGGGCGAGTCGCTATTCGACGCGGTGATGGGGGCCGGCCGACTGCGATTGCGCCCCATTCTCATGACCTCGATGGCGTTCATCTTGGGCGTAACGCCGCTGGTCCTCTCGAGCGGCGCCGGTGCCGCCTCGCGTCACGAGATTGGCACGGGCGTGATCGGCGGCATGTTGTTCGCCACTTTCCTGGGCTTGCTGATGATCCCCGTGTTCTACGTGATCGTACGACGACTGCTGGGCGACAAGCTGGACGAGGCAGGGCGCAAGCCGGGACAAGAGGGTGAACCGTGAGCCGCCGGCACGCGAATTTTCGAATTCTGCTCGATTTGATGCAAATTAGTGAATTTATCGGTTTTTGATAAATTCCCTAATTAATGTGCATCGCGGATTAGCGAGGCGCCGGGACGCCCTCCGCGGTGGCCGACTGCAATTCCGCATCGGCGAGAACCGTGAGGTTGCGGTGCGTCAGCAGCGCCGTGACCGGCCACTTCGGATCCGGAATGCCACGGCGCAACGCGGCCAGCGCGCGCGCCTTAGGCTTGCCGGCCACCAGCAGCAAAATCTCCCGCGCCGCGACAATGGTCGATATACCGACGGTGATGCCGTACTCCGGAATGGCAAACTGGCCTTGGGTTTGCGCCACGTGCGTGGCGCGGGTCTCGGGGCTCAGGGCGACCACATGCGTCGGCGCCGACCAATCGCTGCCGGGCTCATTGAAGCCGATGTGCCCGTTGGTGCCCAGCCCCAGGATGGCCAAATCCAGGCCGCCGGCTGCCGCTATCGCCGCCTCGTAGTTGCGGCATTCCGCGTCGATTTCGACAATGTCGCCCCGCAGCAGCCGAATGTGTTCCTCCGGCACGCCGGCCGGCATCAAGAAACGCTCTCTCAGGAAACGCGCATAGCTCAAGGGGTGAGCTGCGCTCAAGCCCAGGTAGTCATCCAGATTGAAAAATCGCGCCTGGGCCACCGACAGCTGCTTCGCCGCCGCCCGCGCCGCCCACTCGGCATACAGCCCGAGCGGTGTCTGCCCCGTGGGCAACGCAATGACCGCACCCGGCTTGCATGCCAGCAGGGCTGCCACGTGGTCCGCGGCGGCGCGAGCGAACTCGCTGCCGCCACGGCACCAAAGGATGGTTGGTGGGGGCGTGGACATCTTTAGGGTGAGCACTTAAGCGGGTCCAACCTACTGTGCCGGCTGCGCGGCCTCATGGGCTGGCTGCGCGGCCTGGGGACTTTGAGCCGCATCATAGTGCGCAAGGAACTCTTGAATGGCCGCCCGTGCGCCGGCTTTATCGAACACGTAAAACAATTCATTCGCCCGCGGCGCGCGCCGAAAATAATCTTCTTCCGGGGCGCGTGGATAATCGGGGCGGTGCGCGATGGTTGCCACGCTACAGGTGCTCTGCTCATCGGGAGAGAGACGCAAATCATGCATGGACTCCAGGGCGAACAATTTCCGGATCTGCAGGGCCTGCGGGGTGGGAAGCGAATAGATCTTCTGCACGCTGACAGGCCGTTCGCCGGGCGGCAGCGACACCACGGTGCCCGCGGGTCCATAGGGATAATGGTTGCTGTCGGTGTGATTGGTGTAAAGCAGAAAGATCGGGTTGCCTTGCCATTGCCCGAGTGCTTGGACGAGCGCCACGCTGGTGAATTCATGATCCGGATGAGTGTCGAGCCGCGGATCGGGCATCACCACAATCTCCGGGTTCACCTTGCGCAGCACCGCGGCCAAATCCTCCACCAAATGTGGCCAGCTATTGCTGCGCGCGGCGCCCGATACCAGATTGCTCAAGTTGGCGCGCCGATAGAGCGCCACGTCGGTATTGGGACCATAGACTTCGGGAATCGTCTGCCTCGGGGCCAGATACATCGCATCCAATCTGCCATCGAAAAACCCAAGATTGGCGGTGCGCTCCGGGGGAATATTGCCCTGCCACGGAATGGTCACGCTATCGACCGCCCGCAAATAGCCTTTGAGCGCGTAATGCTCCGCCGGGTCGCTGACGTTGGCACGATAGTTCATATCGCCGGCATTGCCTGCGGTGATGGTGACCACGCTGGCACGCCGATCGGCATACAGGCCAAATGCCGCAATTTCGGCATCGTCGGGATGAGGTGCAATCACTAAAATGCGTTGTTTCAGGTCGAGGTGATTGTCGAATAGACGCAGCGTGGCGGTTTCGGATTCGAGCGTCACCGCATGAGTGCGAATGACGACTTCGGCACCACCGGCCAGTTGCTCACGCAACCCGGTCAGGTTCAACCAGCGCACCCCCACCGCATTGGTATCGAGATACTGTTGAATGCGAAACTCGCCGACCGACACGTCGACGTAGGGATTTTGTTCTGCGCCCCAGCTGCGGACTGCGAGCAAAGCCGTGTCCCATGGAGAGACTGTGCGTGGCCAGGTGAAGCGCACGCCGTCGGCCAATCGCGAGAGCCGGATGACGTGCGTAGCACTGTCGGCCGCCGCAAACTCATAAGGGTCGCTCTCATAGCGTGCCGCGGTGGCGGCTGCCGCCGGCGGCACATTGGGAGGTGATGGCGGCTGCGCGCCGCTAATACGCGCCGTGGCCGCCACTATCGCCATCACTATCCTTGCGGTGTATCTAGGCATCGATGAGGCTCACGTAGGGTCAGGCGCCGCCCCGGGTAGCGTTGCGAATCAGCGGCCGCGCCCACACGCCGACGCTCAGAACGAAGCCGAAAGTGAGATACAGGAACAGCATTCCCATTCGCAGGCCATACCGATCCCCAAGCCAGCCGATGGCAAATGGCACGAGCGCGCCGCCCATGATCCCCGAGCACAGGATCCCGGCGAAGGGGCCGTGGTGCTGGGGGACCGAATTCAAGCCGAGCGACACCAGCGTGGGCCACATGATCGAGGCGAAGAAACCAATGCAGGGAAAGGCCACTCGCGATACGTCGGCCGGGCCAAACAGGGCCAGCGACAGCATGCACAGCGCGCCCAAGGAAAATCCGATCAATACGCGGCGGCTGTCGAAGAGCTTCAGCAGGCCCATCCCCAGGAGACAGCCGGCGGTCATCAGTCCCCAGTAGTAGGCCACCGCTTCCGCACCTCCGTTGTGGGGATCGACATGGTGGTAGCGCTCCAGGAACGGCGACATCCAATCGGCCGTGCCCTGCTCGCAGCCGACGTAGGCAATGATCGCGAGAAAATACAGCCAGACGTACGGATTGCGCAGAAGCTGGCGGTACATGGACAGCGTGCCCGCCGACTCCTCCGACGTACGCTCCACATTGGGGAAGCGCAACCAGGTGATCAACACCACGCAAGCGCCGGCAATCACGGCAAATATCCAATAAATCGATACCCACGGAAGCGCGGGAGTGGTAATGCGGGCCAGGACCGCGTAAAGGCCCTTGGCATCGGGATGCGCCGGACCCAAGTGGCCCACGAGATCGGAATAGACCAGCGGGCTCAGGAAGGAAGCGGCGCCGAAGATGAGCTGCGCAAACGCCGAATTGAAGGCAAAGTGCTCCTCCCCTCCGGCCACACGCAACAGGGGATTGATCGCCACCTGAAGGACCGCCATCCCCGCCCCGATCACAAAGAGCGAGGTCACGGCCATTGAATAGGTGGGGAAGGCCGCGAAGCTTGCCGCGCCGAGGGTCGCCGCCACGAAGGAAGCGACCATGGGTTTCTGTTCTCCCCAGCGCTGAACCGCAAAACCCGCAGGAATCGACATCACGCCATAGGCAATGAAGAACGCGAACGGCAGGATCGCGGCCATCGTGAGCGACACGTGGAAGTCGGTGATGATGTCCGGAACCAGCGGCCCCAGGATGTTGGTGAGAAAGGAGATCACGAAAAATACCAAAAACACGACCCCGACCAAGAATTGGCTTCTGCCTCGGGTTCCGGCGCTCACCGCGGATGTCATTGTCATTCGATCGTTCCTCGTTGATGTTCGGCGGATCGCGACTTACACGACCGGCACTTGACTGATGTTGTTCTTCGGGTCCATCCAGAACGATTCGTTCACGAAGCGGGCGAAGATTTCCCGCGGCAGGATGGCGGTGCGCTCGATCGGCTCCACTTTCGGGCGAACCGTATGCAGGCCGGGCATGCCGACGCGGGCGTCGAACTCGTCCGCGTTATAGGAGATGTGGTTGAAGTCATGTTCGAACCAGGGCTCGCCGATGAACTGGTAGACCGCGCGCATGGCGGCCGAGGGATTGCGCGCCAGGCTTTCGTAGGTCAGCAGCAGCAAATGGCCCGGGGCATATTGGCCATAGAACGCATCCTTGGTGGCCTGGAAGGAGAAACCCACCATGCCGCGCGGATCGGTCAGCGCCTCGACCCGCGAGTACACGGTGGTGTTGGTGTCGAATCGGAACACCTTGCTGACGCCGACCGGTTGCCTGCGCACCAGCCGTTCCATGCTGTCCAACACCCAGGACAGCTGGCGAACGCAGGCGATGACCTTGGCCTCCGGAAACAGGGTCTCCAACAACTGCATCCGGCTGCACCACAGCCGGCTGGTATCGAAAATGACGCCGGCGTCCGCCTGTCCCGCGTAGAAGTTCTCGACCAGGCCGCGCAGCATGGCAACGCGTTGTTCGTCGGAGACATCGAAGGCAAAGTCGTTCTTGCTGCTCGCCTCCGCCATCACCACCCCCATGATGTCGGCCAGCGGACTGGTCATGCCCGAACGGAACCGAGGGTTCTGGTTGAGGATGGCAGCGAGGAGCGTGCTGCCCGATCGCGGCATCCCGGAAATGAAATGGAACTTGCGGGCAGTGTTCGCGACATGGGGTACCGCAGGCATGGGGCCCTCTCCTGTATCGGCGCTGTGGGTTGCTTAAAACCGCCCCAAACGGGGCATCCAGCCGATGATATCCGGTCCGGCCTCCGGCGTGCGCGCGGTCGGCGCGGACGTCCGGCTCTCGACGACCGGGACCGTGAAGGTCGGAACGTTCCATCCGCTCACCTCGACGACGGGCGCCGCGCGTGTCGAACTCTCCGCTCCTGACGCCGCCAGGGTCGCCGTCAGGGTCAGCGATTCGCCGGGCCACAGCGTGACGTCGTTGTCGCTCCACAGGACCGGCAGCAGCGGCTCGCCGCCCGCGGATCGCTTGATCGACAGGTGCTGGAACAGCGCCAGCGCTCCCGAGGACGGGGGTACCGTCAGGGTCACGGTGACGATGTCCTCGGCCCCCTCCTGCCGCATCGATGCCCGAATCTCGTTCGCCGCTACGGCTAAGGACTGCAGGGACGTCAGGTCCGCATATCGCGTCACGGGCGTCAGGTACCAAGTCGAATGCGCCCAGTCGAGCTCGTCGGTTTGGGTGGAGAGCCAATAAACGTTGCGGCTGACCGGCTTGCCGCCTGCCGCGAGCTCGAGCTCAATGAAGTAGGTGCGCGACAAGCCATCGAGCGCGGGCAGCATCGCCAGTTGCCGCGCAGAGTTTCCCGCGAGGTCGATGTGCTCGAGGCGCCGCTCGTAGGCGACGCGGCCATCCAAGTTGCGTACGCGGACGACCGCCCGCAACCCATGCTCCGGAGTGAGCGTGTGATTGACCGCCATGATCGCGCGCGTGTCATATGAATATTGAATGTGCACCGGCTCATTGGCCATCTTGGCACCGAAGTAGGCGCCGGCCGGATTCAGGAAATAGTCATAGAGATGCCAATGCAGCGAGGGCCAGGCGTTGTTGAGCATCCAGTAGATGACGCCGGTCGAGGGCTTGGCCGCATCCATGTGCGCGTTGAACGCCTCGAATTGCGCCCGGACATTGTCGTAGTTGTCGAGCTGAGACTTGGCGACGTAGTCAGCAAGACTCTTGGGCGGGCCGTAGCGCCGCGCCAGCGCGGTGTCGAACGGTTCGAGCGTCGCAAATATCGACCAGGCGGCCGACGCATGAAACTGCCGCGCCTGCGGATATTTCCAGAGGGCCTCCAGCTCCTGCGGCGAGAGCATGCGGCTCAAGTCATCCATCAAGGGAATCGAGGCGCCCGCGCCGACTTCGGAGTCGAACCCGAAGGCGCCGCCCAGCTGATCGGCATACCAATACGCCGGCGGAACCCACGAATAGGGACCGGCCATCTTCATGCCGGAGGGCCCCGTCTCGGGAGTGGTCCCGTCAATGGCCGCCGCGATGATCGGCAGCGGCCAGTCTTCGGCCTGCAACGTGTCGACGTACATCTTGGAGATCGCCGCCGGCGGCGCGTTGTCGCTGCCGATCAGAAATCCGATCACGGACGGATGGTTACGGAGCAACCGCGCCTCGCTCGCCATCGAGGCTGCGGCCACCTTCTCGTCCGCAGCGTCCCACGGCGCGCCGCCCGTCTTGGCCCACGATTCCCATTTGTCGCAGCATTCCCAGCCGGCGAGGATCAGGATGCCGTCGCGGTCGGCGAGGTCGTAGAAGCGCCCGTCCTCCAGCTTGCCCTCGCTGCGAATGGTATTGAGCCCAAGGTTTACGATGTAGCTGAACTCGGCCTCCATGCGCGCCGGGTCGTCGCGCAGGAACATGTCCGGCGCCCAACCCGCACCGCGAATCAGGAGAGGCTTGCCGTTGATGACGAACTGCTTAAACCCGTGCGGGGTGAGGTGGGCGCTGACGCTGCGTATGCCGAAGGTCGCGCTCGCCCGATCGGAGATCGCACCCTCGACGGCAGCCGCCATCTCCAAGGTGTAGAGCGGATGTGCGCCCATGCCGACCGGCCACCAGATCTGCGGATGGTTGAGATTGAGAGCCGGGTCGGTCTTCGGGGAAAATGACAGGGTCTGCGTCTCACCGGGGCTCAGGTGGATCATGCGCCGCAGGGAAACGCCGGCCACGGTGCCCGTAACCGTTGCATCGTGTGCCGAGGTGTCGAGGTTTCGCGCCTGCACCTTCACGGTCAGCGTGGCGCGCGCGAGACCGGGGAGCGACAGCGTCGAGGTCACCTGCGGAAAGCGTAACTCGACCGGCCCCGTGCGCACGATGTCGACGCCCCGCCACGGACCCATGTTGTTGTCCGGTGGCGTGGGGTTCCAGTCGACCCAACCCAGACCTAAGCTGGTCCTCGGGTCGCCCGGATGCACGCGCAAGGCGAGGGCATTGGTGCCTGCGTGAATCCAGCGGGTCACATCGAACTCGTGGACGGGATAGGCGCCGGCGACCGTTGCCTGGTCGGCGACCAAGTTCCCATTCAACCAGACATCCGCGCTCGGGATCATGCCGTTGATCCGCAGCAAGGTCCGTATTCCGGGTGCTGCTTCACCCAGGGTGAGTTCGGTGCGATACCACCAGGGGGTCACGAACATGGTGCCGCTGGCATCGGGCTCCTCGACGGCCCGCAGGTTGTCGCCGTAGAAGACGTGCTCGTACTTGCCGTTTTCCAAGAGCCCTGCCATCACCGTCGCCCGGGCGCTCACCGGGAACCATTCATTGGTTGAGAAACCGGTGGAGGAGACTTCGGCGCCGCTTTCCTGCGCTTTGGCACTGGACTGAATCTGCCAATGGGCGATGGGGATGACGGACCCCGCGCCGCCATCCACCCGAGTCGGGGCGAAGAGGTTGTCCGCGTGGGCGAGCGTGCCCGCCAGCAGCGCCAGCGCCGCCATCACCCGAATGGGTCGCGGCCTTAAGATTCGCGTCAGCAAGCCCCGCGTCACGTCAAACCCCCGGCCACCGATCACCACTGTCCGCGGACGCCCAGCGTGAACATGCGTTCGGCGAAGTTCGAGTGCCCGAATTGGTCCGGCCAGACCAAGTAAAAGCGCTGGTACTCGTTGGTGAGGTTCGTGCCGTCCAGGAACACTTCCATGTACTTGTTGAACTTGTATTGGACCGAGGCGTCCACGTACTGCTGGGGCGCCTCGTACTCCTCCAGGCCTGCGATGCCGCCGACGCTGTCCTGGTAGGCCCGCTTCGAACGGTAGTTGTACGCGACACGGAGCTCAAGGTGCTTGTCCTGGTACCACAGGATGACATTGCCCGACTCAGTCGAGTTGTCCTGGAAGGGAATCTTGTTGCCCGCCAGATCGGTTTCGCCTGTGTTGCTGGGCGCATAGGTCGCGTTGAACTCCATGCCGGTGTTGGCGAGGAATGACGGCAGGAAGGTAAATCCCTGGCGATAGTCGAACTCCGCACCTTGGATGCTGTTGCCCGAGCCCTGCAGCGGCTCGGTGATTGCGATGCAATGGTGGCGCACCACCCCGTCCTCGTCCGGCAGATTGCAATTGGTCACGCTGCCATTCTCGATGAAGCTCCGCACATTGATGCGGAACAGTTCGAGACCGACCATGCTCGTGGTGTTGATGTAGTACTCGAACGAAGCACCGAAGTTCGTGGAGCGCCACGGGTTCAAGTTAGGATTGCCCGCGGAGGATCCGGTCGCGACCTCGTATATCGGGCCGGCCTTGGTTTCCAGCAGCGAGTAATTCAACTGCAGACCTCCACCCCACTGGCTCAAGTCGAGGGGCATCATGTTCTTGGAGGCGGAGAGGCGCACGGTGAATTGAGGGGTCACATTCAGCGCGAAGTTGGCGGCCGGCAGCGCGTCGTTGTAGCTGCGCCGGGTGACTTGGGTACCGGCATCGGCCGGCTCGGTTCCGTATTGACCCGGCAGGCCGGTCAAATACTGGGTCACATTGAGATCGGTGTGGATCAAGCGCGCACCCACGTTGCCGCTGTACTTCATGCCGGCGATGTCGCCGCTGAAGTTGGCCTGCAAATAACTCGACAGATCCCGCAGCGATACGGCCCAACTCTCGCCGGGCGACGCCTGGGTCGTGGTATTGGGATACAGCGACTTCCAGTACGCCATGGGATTGTTCAGGGCGTTTGGGTTGATCCCCCAGAAGGTGATCCCCGAGCCCAGCAGGTTGGTGTATTCCTGAAAGTTGTTGGCGAGGGGCGCCGGGGTCTTCGAAATCGGAACCGACGATATCGCGCCGGCACGGAAGGCCCCGAGTGAGTTGCCCGCGGTGCACCAGGTGTCGGGCGTCGTGGGGGTCGCATTGCCGCTCAAGATCACATCGGAACCCGCATATCGCACCAGACAGCCGTTGGGGTCGCTCGCGCCGATGCCGGCGTACACGGGCGTGACCAAGGTGTAGCCGTCGTTGCTGGCGCTGCGGATGCTGTTGCGCACGCCGAAATCGAGGTGGAATGCATCATCGAAGAAGTAGTGTCCATCGAAGCGCAGCGCGGTGATTGCGGTCTGGCGGTTGTAGTCTTCGCCCGATTCCAGCGTCTTCATGGTCCAGGCGTTGGGATTGGCGAAGTCGGCGGCCAGCGATGCCGGCATGCTGATGGTGACGTCCCGGCCCGTGAGATTCGCGATGATGGGGACCGTGTTCTGGGGAATGCCGTTGGCGTTGAATACACGGGGCCCGCCCAGTTGGGTGGGATAGTTGAAGGTTCCGCAGGGCAGTGAGCTGTTGGGGTCGGCCCACAGGCAGCCGTCGGAATCGGAAATATTGATGTCGGTCTCGATGTACTCCTGCGTTGCCGTCTCTCGGATGCCGCGCACACTTCCCTTGAAGGGGCCGCCATCGTCGAAATCCAACTGCAGATTGAAGTTCTGCGCGGTGGACTGCCAGCGGTTGACTTGCGAGTACGATTCGACGTCGCCCGGCCATTTTTCGTACACCTGGGTGGTATAGATGTTCGAACCGGCCCAATTGGGGTCGGGCGGCGGCGTGTTGTACTGGCCTAGAACGGTGCTCCCGGTGTTCCTCGATTGCAGCGGCACGTAGGTCGCGCCCTCCCAGTTGGTGGAGTTGAACTGGATGCCGACGGTGCGTTCCCATTGATCCTGATGGGCGTAGAAGTAATCGCTGGTCAACTTGAGTCCGTGGTCGAGGTCCGCCTGGAACGAGGCATTGCCGGACTCGCGCTTGCGCTCGATGGAGCTGTCGTAGAGGCCGATGTCCTGGCTCCCCATGAACACGCCGTTGGACTTGCCGTCGCCGTTCACGTCGACACTGCCGTTCGGAAACTGCGTGATCTTGGAGGGGATCGGCGCCCCGTTCCACGCACCGAGGAACCCGTTGTAGGCGCCCGCGCTGGCCGCGTTTTCGCCGTGGAGGATGACGCCATACTGGTCGAGGCTCTCGGTGGCGTTTGCGCCCGAACCATATTTGCCCGCCGTGCCAAACCGGGTGGTATCGGAAAAATCACCGTGCACCAGAAAACCCCAGCGGCCATCGTCGTTGAATGAGACCAGACCGCTGGCCTCCGGTCCCGTTTTGCGGGTGGTGCTGCCCCGTTCCCCGTCGGCCGAATAGTTATAGGTGAAGCCACTCGGCAAATCCCAAGGCCGGTAGGTGTGAAGATCGAGCGAACCGGAGATGCCGCCCGCGGTCTGACTTGCCGTGGGCGACTTGATGACGTCCACCTGATTGAACAGTGTCGCAGGCAGTGTGGTGAAGTCGGGTTGTTGAGAGTCGATCTGATCCGGCGTGATGAATACTTCACCGTTCAGCATGGTGCCGACCTGAGGCAGGCCGCGCACGTCCACCGACGTTCCGACGCCCGCGTCCCGGTTGATTTGCACGCCGGTGACGCGCTGCAGAGCGTCCGTGATGGTCACGTCGGGCAATTGACCGATGCTCTCCGCCGAGATGCTGTCCTGAATGCTCGGCGCCAGGCGCTTCACTTCGATCGCGCGTATCTGCGACTGGCGTACGCCGGTGACGGTCACCTCGCTCAACTCGTCCGCGACCGCAGGCTGCTCCGGCCCGGCACTGGCGGTCGCGGACTTAGGCGTCTTGGCGTCGGACGCGGGTGTCGTCGGTCCGCCTGGTTGCCCGGCGTCCTGCGCACCGGCATCCTGCGCCCCCGCATTCTCCGCCGGCGCACTGTTATTCTCTGATGCCATGGCGGACGCCGCGGCGGCGAGCAATGCCATGGAGATGGCAATGGACAGGGGGTGCTTGCGATAGTGGTGTGTCACGGCCTTTCCCTCGAGCGCTGCGCTCATCCCGTACCCTTAATCGAGTCTATTTATTCGGTCGATTGACGAATCAATCTCGCACGCTACGGGATTTCAGTCAAGTATTAGTGGCTTTATCGGCCAATCCGGCTACAATTGTTCGGATAGATGACGAATCAAATGGGTATTCCTATGCCTCCCCCACCGATCACCAGCGTGACCCGCCAGTTGTCGCGACGCAGCGTTTTCGAGGCCCTTCTGCATCACAGTCCCATCTCCCGGGCGGACCTCGCCAAGGCGACCTCCCTGTCGAAGCAGACCATGTCGGAAGTCATCGACGCGTTCGAACAGCAGGGACTGGTTCGCCCGGTGGGACGAAGCAGCGGCAATGTCGGACGGACCGCCGTGTTGTACGAATTGAGCCCGGACGGCGGTCACGTGCTCGGCGTCGATCTGGGAGCTCGGCGACTGACGGTGGCCCTCGCCGATATCGCAGGCCGAGTCCTCGCCGAGGCTGACGAACTCACCGACAGCCGCGGCGGAGCGTGGACGCTCGACCAGATTGCCCGGCTCTCGGACCGGCTGGCGCGCGACAATCGCACCCACCCCAGCCGAATCCGCTCCATCGTGATGGCGACGCCCGGGGTGGTCAACCCCAAGAGCGGCGCCATCGAGATGGCGCCCAACATCACCGGCTTGGATCACCTCAATGTCGTCGGCCTGCTGAGTGAGAAACTTGGTAGTCCCGTCGTCCTTGAAAATGACATCAATCTCGCGCTGCTCGGGGAAATATGGCATGGCTGCGCGCAAAACGTGAATAACGTGGCGTTCCTTGCGCTCGGCAGCGGCGTCGGACTGGGACTCTATATCAACGGCCGCCTGGTTCGCGGCGAGAACGGCGCCGCCGGTGAGATCGGCTATCTGCCGATCGGCGGCGACCCGCTGCAAGCCGAGTGCCGCCTGCAGGGCTGCCTCGAGTACCAGGTGGGCGCATCGGGGGTGGTGCGACGATACCGGGAGGCCGGCGGTTCCGAAGTGGATTCGGAAAGACAGGTCTTCGAGCGAGCGCAGGCGGGCGATGCGATTGCAGCGGAGGTGGTTGACGAGACGGCGCGGCTGACTGCGCTGGCGGCCGCAACGGTCGTCGCCACCGTGGATCCGCAATTGCTGGTACTGGGCGGCTCGGTGGGAGCGCGTCCGGATTTTGCGGACAAGGTCACGCGCGTGCTATCGCAGCTCTCGGCGCGGCCGGTGGAGACTCGCACCAGCACCCTCGGCCGGCGTGCCGGCGTCGTAGGCGCCCTGTCCGTCGCCTTGCGCCGGCTCCACGATGAGGTGTTCGGCGTGGGGGATTTCGCGTCGGCCCTGCCGCTGCCGCCGCCGGCGCAACGCAGTGTGATTCAATGACCGGCACCGACTATTGCTTTGCGGCGGACCTGGGCGGCACGAAGCTCGCCGCCGCGATTGCGGATGCGCGCGGCACCATCGTGGCGGAATCGACCGAGCCCACCGACCCGCGCGGCGCGGCGCACGTCGCGGAACAGATCGCCGCCTGCGCCGACAATCTCGCGAAAACCGCCGGGATCGAGGTCGCGCGGGCGCGTCATGTCATGGTCGGAATTCCGGGAGCGATCGATCCCGGCACCGGCCGCGTATCCCTGATTCCCAACATCGCAGGATTGGAGGACTTCGATATCCTAAGGTTTCTGCGCGGCCGCTTCGGTCCGGATGTGGCGATCGAGAACGACGTGAATCTCGCGATGCTGGGTGAGCATGCGCTCGGGTGCGCCAGCCGCTGCCGCAACGCGGCGTTCTTATCGCTCGGAACCGGTGCCGGGCTCGGGCTGCTCATCGATGACAAGCTGTTTCGGGGGGCGCGCGGCTCCGCGGGGGAAATCGCAGACCTGCCGCTCGGCATGGACCCGACCTCGCAGATCCCCTCCAGCGGCGGCACTTTCGAGCTCGAGGTGGGCTCGACCGCCATTGTGGATCGATACCGGCGCCAGGGTGGAACCGCGGCCGCCACGGTACGCGATATTTTCAGGCTACTGGAGCAAGGAGACGACGTGGCGGCGTCGGTCCTCGATATCACGGCGCGCTGGGTGGCCCTCGCCGTGGTGACACTGCAATCGCTCCTCGATCTGGAGCTCATCGTGTTCGGGGGAAGCATCGGCGTGCGTCCCGAGCTCTATGAGCGGGTCCGACGGGCCCTGCCGGCGCTCTTCTCACGACCCATCAGCATCGCACCCAGCCGGCTCGGCGACCGCGCAGGGCTCATCGGCGCCGCGTGGGCCGCGGGACAGGCCCTGCGTCAGAACTCCAACCCTTTCAATTCAAAATGAGTTCACGAATATATTCGGTGCCCAACACTTTTCTATAGGCACTCCGGGCCACCCGGGCCTTGTTCTGACACTCGGTGCTGCAGATGACGGTCTTGGCCACATCTTCCAGCTCGACGCCCTTATCCAAAGCCGCCATGTTTTTAAACGTGATCCAGAGATAGATATTCGGCTGATCCGGTGATTTTGGAGCGGCCCTGAAGACCTTGTAGTCGATGATCAGCCCGGCTTTCTTCGTGGCTTCCATGGTCGGCTTCCAGGTCGAATTCAGCCAATCGATGTACTCTTCAAAATGCCCGTACTCCACGTGGATGTAGTCCACCTCCGTGACCGGGCCGTCCGCATACTTACGCGCATCCTGGGCCCGCGCATTCAGCGACAGCGCGGGAAGTGCGAGACACATGGACAAGACCATAGTCTTGATCATTTTCTCTTCACCTGGGGTGGTGGATCTCTACTCGTGAAAACGCGGCTTGCGATATCCAATGCCTCTTGGAAACCGGTCGCCTGGGCCCCCACTCCTATTCGAAAGTGCATCGGAAGACCGAAGCAGTCGCCCGGCGCCACCAACACGCCCTCGCGCGCGAGCGCCTGGCATATCGGGCGCGAGTCCCGGCCATCCGGCAGCCACGGAAATGAGACCGTTCCGCCTCCCGGCGGAACCCATCCGAGCGTGCTCCGTTGGTGCTCCATGAATTGCTGCAACAGCGCAACGTTGACCTGGGCGACTTCCCGGAGGCGCGCCAGGACTGTGCCCGCGTGAGCCAGCGCGTGGGCCGCAATGGCCTCGGTCAAAGGCGAACTGGAGACCGTGAAGTAGCTTCGCAGGTTGATCAACTGCTCGCGCCGCTTGGAGTCTCGGTCAATGATCCATCCGAGTCGAAGGCCACTCAGCGAAAATGCTTTGGAAAAATCGCTCATCACGATGGCATTGGGAACCTTCGCCGCCGACGGAACATCGGCTCTGAAATAGAGCGGGTGGTATACCTCATCGACGAGCAACGGAATTCCCCGCTCGCTGAGCAATCCGGCCAACCGCTGGAGCTCCACTTCCTCCATGACGGAGCCCGTCGGATTGTGAGGCGTATTGACCAATACCAGCCGTGTGTTCTTATTGACTGCCGCGAGGATCTGATCCGCCGACTGCACGAACCCTGCCCGACGGTCCAGCGTATAGCTCTGCACCCCCAACGCCCAAGCCTGGGCCATGACGGGCATCGCTGGAAATACGGGGAACGGCAGCACGATCGAGGCATCAGGCTCGGCCGCCAAGCACAGGAGCACAGACAAGGCCTCCGACGCGCCGGTGGTAACGACCACCCAATCCGGGTCGACGCCGTAGAACTGACCGATGCGCTCTCGAAGCAATTTCGACCCTTCAGGCGGTGCATACGTGAGGCGGATGCTCTCGAGATCCTCGCGCGCTGCCTCGCCGCCGAGCGCGAGAAGCTCACGAAGCGTCCATGCGGGTCCGGTGCTGGATGCCAGGTTGAAGCGGATCGGCGGGGACGCGAACTCGTGCGCCGACAACCAGTGATCGAGAAGAAAGGGAGGCAGCTTCATTTAAAGGGACCTCGGCTTGCGGAACTTCAGGATGAACTGGTCGGTGTGTCCGCGAATCGTCGGGTCGAACACTTTGGCCGTGCGGGGATCCGCCGGATTGGCGAGAATCGAACTTTCCGAGTCGAACTTGAACCCCGCGGCTTCGACCTCCCGGCGCACGGTCGAGGCCTCGATGCGATGCAAGGTCTCGGTTACATTAGCGGGAGCTCCCGGCGCGGCGGAATGGTCGAGAATCACATAGACGCCACCGGGCTTCAGCGCATTGTTGAACGCGGCGATGTCGACCGGGCCCATGAACTCATCGTGCAGGTCGTGGTAATTCCGGGAAATCCAGAACAGGTCGAGCTTCTCGGGGAACTTGAGTCCCTCGAGCGCCGCGGCGGTCGTCACGGTTACATTGGGATGAGTGACGGCGTAGCCCTGAAGCTCCGCGACTGCCGAAGGGAAGCTCTGGAACTTGAAGAAGGCGGTGGGCTCCACCGCATACACATGACCCTTGGAGCCGACGACGCTGGAGAAGAGGCGCGTGAAATAGCCTGAATTGGCGGCATAGTCGGCGACACGGTCGCCCGGTTTGATGCCGCTGAAAGCCAGAGTTTGCTCGGGTTTTCGGTCGGCATCCCGCGTGGTGTCGGAGTCCGGGCGGGCGGGATCGGCGACTGCCGCAGCCAGCGCCGCCGATACATCGGGCAAGGGACTCCCCGAAGCAAAGGCGATAACCGTAAACCCAAGGATGACGCCACTCATGATTCTCATTTCCCATCTCCTGATGATGCAAGCCCTGGGTGAACTCGCTAAGACACGAGCGCGGATGGTGGCACCTCGATTTCTCCGCTAGCGATGTGGACCGTGGCGCCGCCGACGCTGACCGAGGTCACACCGTTGCGCTTGCGCGCTTCGGCTTGGATTTTGCTGCGGCGCCCCATCGAGACCCCTTGCTGGATGGACAGGCGATAGGCCGTCCCGCCACAATCGGGCTTCGATGCCAGGGCCCCGACGAGGGCGGCACACGCGCTCCCCGTCGCAGGATCCTCTTCGACGCCGAGCGCGGGTGCCCACATGCGGGCATAGAGCTTGCCGCCATCCCGTAAATCTCCCGCGAAGAAAAAGAGGTGCGGAGACCACGCCCGCGAGAGCGTTGCCGCCCAGGCGGCCCGATTGATCGCCGCCCGATCGACGGCCTCGTTCGAGCTCAATTGCGCAAAACAAAATGGAACACCGACGCCTGCGAAGAAGACTTGGCTCACTTCGGCAGGCTCAACGGACAGGACGGCGGCGAGATCCGCCGTAGACGGTGCGCCGGCCGGCGCCTCGACCTTCCCCGACAACGTCAAGGTGCCGTGGAACCCGCCGTTGCGCTGAATGACGTCAACCGTCACCGGGCCGATATTCTCCTCCAGAATGAGCCGGACTGGATCACTCGGCCGGAGGTGCTGTTTCATGACCAGCGCACAGGCGGTGCCGACCGTGGGGTGCCCCGCAAAGTCGAGCTCCGCCCGAGGCGTGAAGATGCGCACCCGGCACGTGTTCGCCGCATCGTTCTTCGGGAGGACGAAGGTCGTTTCGCCGAAATTGAACTCACGCGCAATCTTCTGCATGCCCTCGGCCGAGATACCGGCCGCCTCCGGCAGAACCGCGAGTTGATTGCCGCCGAACGGCGTCGAACTGAATACGTCGACGATGTGAAACGGGTACTTCATGCGAACCCTCCGTGCGCCTCACGCCTTGACGACGAGGTCGATCTCAACGCAGGCCCCGAGCGGCAGCGCGGCCACCGCGATGGTCGTGCGGGCGGGAAAGGGCTGGGTGAAATGCTTGGCGTAGATGGCGTTCATCGCGGCGAAGTCGCTCATGCTCGTGAGATACACCCCGGCGCGCGCCACGTGATCGAAACTCTTGCCGGCCGCCTCGAGAACCGCCGAGAGATTCCGAAACACGCGTTCGGTCTCGGCCACGATACCCCCCTCGACCACCTTGCCGGTGGCCGGGTCTTGGCCGACCTGACCGCTGAGGAAGAGGAAACCGCCGACTTCGATGGCCTGGGAAAACGGGCCGACCGGCGGCGCGAGGCCGGGCGCGGCAATTGCGGTCCTGCTCATGGAATTCTCCTGTGGATACCGGGTTGGAGGGTCAGGATGGCGGAGCCGGTGGTGGCGCGCGCTTCCAAGGCTGTGGGGGTCCGAGGCATCTGGATTTTCAGCGAAACATGCATTTCGCCGTATTCTGAGGCAAGATACAACATTCTACTAATGCATTATTATCACGATTATAGTGCCGGTGGCGCACGATTCCGCCATTCGTCCGGAAAGCGCTTCAGGAGACCCCCTTGCTCGAAGATTTGCGCGCCCTCGTAGAGTTCTCCCATGCCGGCTCCATCGCCGGTGCAGCCGATCGGTTATTCCGGACGCCCTCCGCGATCACCCGGCAAGTACAAAGGCTGGAGGCCGCCTTGGGCGCAGAGCTGCTCGACCGCTCGGTCAAGCCGCCGCGACTGAATTCGCTGGGCTCCCGGGTGCTCGAACAGGCGCGGGATCTGCTGCAGCGGACCGAGGCGCTGAAATCCCTGACGTCGAGCGACGCCGAACCTCACGGCGTCTTGCGGATCGGGCTTGCGCATGCCCTGGCCGAGGAGTCGCTCATCGAACCCATTCAGGCGCTGACCGAGAAATACCCCAAGGTCCGGCTGCGGCTGTCGAGCGAATTGACCGGTGAATTGATCAACCGGCTGCTCGCGGGTGAACTCGACGTTGCCGTCGTGCTGTTGCCCGAAGGAAAGACCGCGCCTGTCCCTTTACTGACGACCATCATTGCGAGCGACCGCATGGAGATCGTTCAAGGCGCCGCGGGAAACGTCGTGGGTGATTGGAACAGTTTGGGCCGGGCCCCTTGGGTGCTCAATCCGCCCGGGTGCTTTCTTCGGGCGAACCTCATCGATCGGATGGAGCGTGCCGGTTTCGCCCCAATGATTGCCGCCGAAGTCCACAACATGCACATGCAGCTGGCCTTCGTTCAGTCCGGCTATGGCGTCGGGCTGCTGCCCGCTCGCTTCATTGCCAGGAATCGTTCCAGCGATGCCGTGAAAGTAGTGCGTCCGCCGTCGTTCGACATGCACCGGTCCGTCGCGATGGTCCGGGTTGGGCAACTCGGCGCCTTGGGGAAGGCCGTCGACCACTTGGCAGAGGGGTTTCGGCAATTGTTTGAGGCAGCTGACAGGAAACCTGTGAGGAGGCGCCGCTAAAGAGATGCCACCATCCTCGCGCATTCAAGAGAATGCGGAATCCGGCAATGCCAGCGCCGCCGACGGAGTCAGAACGGAAGCTGATTGAAACGGCGACAGATCGAGCAGGTCCTTGTCCCCCGTGATGATCCAATCCGCCTTACCGTCGACCGCGAGTTCGAGAAACTTGTCATCCTTCGGATCCCGACACCGCCGAATCGTGCTCGTGATGGGGACCCATTCGGCGACCCGCGCATAGAGCTCAAAGAACCGCTGTCGATCCGGCCGGGAAACATAGGGGTCGAATTTCGGCCGCGACAACGTCTCGGCCAACTCCGTCAATGTCTCTTCAGAAACGATGGGCTGGGCGCGATCCAAGAGACGACGCACGGCACGCGCCGTAATGGAATCAGGAAGCAACAGCCGGCTGAGAAGTACATTCGTATCGAGAATGACGCGTTTAGTCATCCGTACGCAGCAATGATGCGAGTTTTCGCTCGGTCAGCCCGCGTTCAACTGCCGTTTGGCCTACGCGATCGCAAAAAGCCTGAAAGTCGGCGACGGCCAGCCCGCGAAGCCGCGCGTATTCCTGCGGCGAGATGACGACTGCTTGATCGCGTGACTGGCGGCGAATCACCACCGGCCCCCGCTGCGCCTCATCCAAGAGCGAGGCGAAGTTCTGTTTGGCATCAGTAGCCGATATAAAGCGCATGTCTCACCCCGTGGGTCGTTCCGCTCATTATATCCGAATTGTACATTTTGCTCAATCTGAACCAAGGGGGCGCTCTGAGCATGCGGACTTTCAGATGTGATAAAGAGTGGCAAATTGATCATTCAATCAATCATTTACAGAAATCTCCGCCCCTCGTCGCCGGCCCCACCAAGGCAGGATCCTGGCACCGGATCGGCCGGCGCGCCGCCGGACATCGGCAGCCGGACATTGCTCGGACGCCCTGCTTGATCTCAGCGGCAGCGGCGCGAGCCTGCGAGAATATGGGAATGTCCTCGAACACACTGCCGCGCTCCGCACCCGCTCTATTCAGCCATGTCGTGGCCGAGAACGCGCCGCTGTACCGCGCCATTCTCGATGTCTTTGCGGCATCGAAGCGCCAATTCCGCCTGCATCTGCGTTCCGATGAGGTGCTCGCGGAGGCGGCTTGGCCGAGCGGCTCGCCCACGATGGAGACCGTGCAGCAGGCCCTCGGCCAGCTGGTCGAATGGGGCAATCTGCAATCGCAACCGGATACGGCCCGTGTCGCAACGATCGAGGATTTCTACCGAAAACGCCTGCTCTACCGGATGACGTCCGGCGGAGAAGCAGTCGAGGCGGGGCTGCAGGCGTTCGTCGAGGCGCTGGCGAGGCGCGCTGAACTGCAGTCGGTCGCGCTCGACGATATC
This sequence comes from uncultured Gammaproteobacteria bacterium, assembly GCA_963707765.1. GTDB lineage: Bacteria > Pseudomonadota > Gammaproteobacteria > Steroidobacterales > Steroidobacteraceae > Bog-1198. The sequence continues at coordinate 538,867 of CAVPQZ010000005.1, forward strand.
CGGGAGCGCCTCATTTCCCTTGGACAGCTGATGCAGGAATCGCCCCCCGACAGCGCCAAGGTCCACGGCGCGCTTCGGGATCTCGTGCACGTCTTCGAAGGCCTGTCCGACAACGCGGAGGCGTTCATGGCGGGGCTCGCGCGCACCATCGAGCTGCAGCGCGCCGAGATCGATGCCGTGATGAGTTTCAAGACGCGTCTGATCGACTACCTGCAGCGCTTCATCGGCGACCTGGTGACCCGCTCGAGCCAGATCTCCGCACTGCTGGTGGATCTCAAGCCGTCCGAGCGGCAGTTGCTGCAAATTGCCGCCGAGCGGGATGCGCGCAGCGCGGCTCCCGGCGATTTCGAGATGGATACGGAAGCCGTCGGCATCCGGCTGACCGCGTGGAACGAGCGCTGGGCGGGTCTCTCGCGCTGGTTCCTATCCGACGGCCGGGAGCGTGCGCAGGCGGAGCTGCTGCGCGCGAGCGCCCTCTCGGCTATCCCTCGCCTGCTGCAGGCCGTGTCGCTGCTGCATGAACGGCGCGCGGGACGCAGCGATCGCGCGGCCGATTTTCGGCGACTCGCCCTATGGTTTGCCGCAGCGCGCACCGATGCAGACGCTCATCGCCTGTGGAGAGCGGCCTTCGCCTTATCACCGGCACGGCACCTGGCGCTGGCGGTCGCCGAGGAGAAAGCCGGTGCGAATACATCATGGCGCGATGGGGCCCGCATCACCGTCCTGCCGAAGCTTCGCGAGCAAGGCGTGCTGCCGACCCGCGGAGCTCCCCCCCGAATCATGGACCGCTCCGCGGAGCGCAGCTTGCTCGCGGCCCGCGTTGCGGAGGAAGCGGCGCAAACCGAATCGGCGCGGCAGCGCCTGGCCACCAACCGCGAGACCCGGCTTTCCGAGCTGGGCCGGCTCGATGCGCCGGCGTTTCGTCTGTTCCTGGCGCTGCTCGGCGAGGCGCTCGCAAGCCAAACAGATCCGAACGAGCCCGTGGAACGGTTGACCAGCGACGGGACGCTCACCGTTCGGCTCATCCCCCTCGATCCGCGCGCCCAAGCGGACATTGCCACCGACCTTGGGCGTTTCCACGGCCGCGATCATCGCATTCTCATCCGCCGAACCTAGAAGCCGTGCCAACCCTCGGACTACAAGACGTACTTACGCACCAGCAAGGGGAGGAACGCGAACGCGCGCTGCGCGCCTTGCTGATGCGGCCCCTCATGCCGGCCGGCGACCCGGCGCTCGAACTCGTGCGCCGGCACGCCGAATACCTGCGTGACTGGTTCGCGCGCGAGGCGGGATGGAGCCTGCAGGTGGAGCGGCAATGCGCGCGGCTCTATAAGCGACCCGAAACGCTCAACGATGCGACGCGTGGATTGCCGGACTTCGATCGCGATCGATACGTGCTGCTGTGTCTGGCCTGCGCCGTGCTCGAGCGCGCCGAGTCGCAGATCACTCTTCGATCCTTGGGTGAGCGTCTCCTGGAATCCGCCGCGGACCCCGATCTGGCCGAGTGCGGATTTCACTTCACCCTCGAAGGCGCTCGCGAGAGGCGCTCGCTGGTCGGCGTCTGCCGCCTGCTGCTGGAATTTGGCGTCCTGGCCCGCGTCGCGGGCGACGAAGAGTCCTACGTGAACCAATCCGGCGACGTTCTGTACGACGTGCACCGGCGGGTCCTCGCGCGGCTGCCCGCCGGAACGCGCGGTGCGAGTCTCATCGCAATGACGCAACCGGATCTCGATTTCGACGCCCGACTCGCCGCGCTGGTGGACGAGTACGTACCGGACAGTCCCGAAGGCAAGCGTACGGCACTGCGTCACCGATTGGCGCGGCGGCTGCTCGACGATCCCGTGCTGTATCACGATGAGCTCACCGCAGACGAGCGCGAGTACCTGGCCAATCAGCGCGGCCCGATGGCGCATCGACTTGCGCAGGCGGCCGGGCTCACCGCGGAACTGCGCGCCGAAGGTCTTGCGCTGGTCGATGCCGAGGGCGAACTCTCCGACAAGCATCTGCCGGCGGTCGGTACGGAAGCGCACGCGACCCTCCTCGTGGCGGAGCACCTGGCGCGCGCGGCACGAACGGAACCCACGACCATTCACTCGCTGCACGAGCTTGCCGGTTACCTGCGTACCGCTGGCGACCGGTACGGACGCTTTTGGCGCAAGGATGCACGCGAGGCCGGCGCCGAAGTGGAACTCGCTGCCGAGGCGGTCAACCGGCTGGAAGCGCTGCGGCTCGTGCAGCGCATTCAGGACGGTGTGCAAGCCCTCCCCGCCCTGCATCGGTATGCCATCTCGGAGGCTCAGAAATGAAACCGGAGCCTGCGACGGTTGAGCTGCCGGCCCCGGCTCGCGCCCGTTGGCAGCCACTGCGGCTCGGGCTCGTCGAGCTGTATCACTACGATGTCGAGGAGTTCTGGTTCCGAGACGGCCACCTGCTGCTCCGGGGCAATAACGGCACCGGCAAATCCAAAGTGCTTTCGCTGACGCTGCCCTTTCTATTGGATGCCAATCTGAGCGCCTCCCGCGTTGAGCCGGACGGAGATCGCGGCAAGCGCATGGAGTGGAACTTGCTCATGAACAAGCGCTATGAGCGGCGGGTCGGCTATACGTGGATAGAGTTCGGCCGGCGCGACGGCGACGGCCGGGTCCTGACCCTGACGCTGGGCTGCGGTTTGCGCGCCGTTGCTGGCCGCCCCGGCGCTGAACCCTGGTTTTTCATCACCGAACAGCGTATCGGCTCAGATCTTTGGCTGACCACGCCTGAGAAGACCGCCCTGTCGCGTGAGCGCTTGATCGACGCCATTGGGGTCCATGGGCAGGTCTATCCCAATGCCCAGTCCTATCGCCGCGCCGTGGATGAGCGGCTGTTTCGACTGGGACCCGAGCGCTACGACGCCTTGGTCGACACGCTGATTCAGCTGCGCCAGCCCCAATTATCGAAGAACCCGGATGAACGGCGCCTCTCGGACGCATTGACCCACGCGCTGCGGCCTCTTGACCGTGCCGCGATCGAGGACGTCGCCGAAGCCATGAGCGAGCTCGATGACATCCGGCGCGATCTGGAGGAGATCGAGGCCATGCGCAAGGCCATCGGCTCGTTCGGGAATCGCTACCGGCGATATGCCCAGATCGCCACCCGGCGCCGCGCGAGAACGCTGCGGCAAGCGCAAACCGATTTCGACAACGCGAGCCGGGATGTGAACGCCGCGCAAGTGGAACTCGATGAGGCTCGCGCCACGGTCGCCCGGCACCAGTCGGATCAGCAGAACCACGAGGAACGGATTGCCGCGGACGAGGCCCGCTTGCGCGTGCTGCGCGCCGACCCGGTCATGCGGGACGCGGCCCGGCTGTCCGCTGCGCGCGATCGCGCCACCGAGTGCCGCCTGCTCGTGGATGAGGCCGCAGGGCGCGAAGCAAGCGCCAGCGCCCAACTGCTGCGGGAAACGGAGGCGGCGAATCGCCGGCACAAGCAGGCCGAGGCCACCCGCTCACGGCTGCAAGATTCGGCCGCCGGCGCGGCCGGGCTTGCCCGGCAGACCGGGATCAGCGACGGACATGCCGGCGCACTGCAAGGCGTCACCTTGCCCGACGGCGTGACGGATCTCGCCGCGAACGCCGTGGCCGCTCTGCTGCGCGACGGCCGAGAGTCCGAATCGCGCCGCCGCGATCAGATCGGCGTGATCCGGCGGCGTCTGCGCGAGGTGGATGCGGCCGCGCACCTGCGCACGCGTGCGCAGGATACCCGATCGATGCTTGCCGATGCCTTCGGCGCCGCCTCCGATTCGGCCCGCAGCGCCGCCGAGAAGCTCCAAGCAAGCAGTACGCAGCTCCGGAGCGACTGGCGCTCCTATGGCAATGCCGCGCAATCGCTGCATATTCCGGACTTCGAAGCGGTCCTGGACGAGCTCGAAACCTGGCATGAAACCTTGAGCGGCGGGAATCCTGCGCGTGCCGCGCTGGACCGAGCACGCTATCACCTGGAACAGCATTTCGCCGCACGCGAGGCCGAGATCGCCGAAGAGCGCCGTCATTTGACCCTCGAACAGCACGAACTGGAGGCGGAGCACGCGCGTCTCGAAGCCGGCGAGGACCAGACGCCTCCCGTGCCGCACACCCGGGACGCCGCGATACGCAGCCGCGCGGCCGGAGCTCCTCTCTGGCAACTCGTCGATTTCTCACCCGACATTCCGAGTCCCGCCCGCGTGGGGCTGGAGGCGGCCTTGGAGGCGAGCGGGCTCCTCGACGCGTGGGTACTCCCCGAAGGAACCGTGATTGACGGCTGCACGAACGACGTCATCTTGACCGTGCGCAGGCCTTGCGCCCACTCGCTCGCGGACTGGCTGATACCCACGATTCCAGACACCGGCACCGGGGCGCCGATCGACGCAGAAACGCTGTCGGCTCTGCTGCGCTCCATCGCGTGTGCCGAGCAGGAACCCACCGAGGCCGAAGCCTGGGTGTCGCCCAGCGGTGAATTTCGCCTCGGGAACGCCCGAGGCGCGTGGATGAAGCCGGCCGCCCAGTACATTGGCCATGCGGCCCGCGAGGCCGCGCGCAAAGCTCGCCTCACCGACATCGCCGTGCGCTTGGGTGAGCTCGGCGCGGCCGCCGGCGAGCTCGAATCGGCCGCCGCGCGGGTCACCGCCCTTCGCGACGCCGCGCGCAGCGAATACGAGCGAGCCCCCGCGGACGAGGCCCTGCTGCGCTTGCATGCCGAGCGCAACGCCGCCGAGCAACAGCGGCGCGAGGCGCAAGCGCGGCTCGGGGAAGCCGAGTCGAAACTTGCGCATGCCGACCATGCTCTGGCACGCGCTCGAGACGGACTGGCTCTGGATGCGCGCGACCTGAATTTGCCGGCTGCGGCCGCTGATCTCGACGACATCGAGCGGACGCTCGGCGAGTATCGAATGGCGGTTTCCGAGCTTGCCAACGCGGTGCGCGACCACGCGGCGGCCCTCGCGAATCTCGCCGAGCAGACCTTGCGCGAGCAGCAGGCCCGCGATTCCCTGGCGGCTGCCGTTGACGACCTTCGGGAAAAGCACAAGGTGCGGAGTGCGGCCGCCGAGACCGTTGCAGCGCTGCAGGCCACCGTCGGAAAACAGGTCGATGAGTTGCTGGCCGAGATCGAGGCCACCCAAAGGGCGCAGCAAAAGCACGACCGCGCCCTGAAGGATGCGCGGGCTGCACTGGTGGTTGCCAGCGCTCGCCGCGGCACGGCCGAGCAGAAGCACGCTGACCTCAACGAGAAGCTCGACGACCGCTCGCAGGCCCGCCGGATTGCCGCCGAGAGACTCCAAGCGTACACGCTGCAAACCGGTTTCGTGAACATCGCCGTTCCCGACCTGGGGGTGCCGGAGGGTACCGCCCCTTGGGGAATCGAAGCAGCCCTGACGATCGCCCGGCGCGCCGAGCAGGCGCTGTCCGAGGTCCCGGCGGAAGAGTCCGACTGGGATCGCATTCAACGCGAGATCGGGCGCGATTTCACGGAACTGCAGAGCACCATGTCGACCCAAGGCCATTCGGCGACCGCGGAGCCCAGTGACCATGGACTGATCGTGCGGATCGTCTATCGACAACAGCCCGAGCGGCCCGACGCGCTCGAACAGCGGCTCGAGACGGAGATCGCGGAGCACCGCCTGATCCTGTCCGCCCAGGAACGCGCCTTGCTCGAGGAGCATCTCGAGAAGGAAATTGCCGCCAACCTGCAGCGGATGATCCGGGACACGGAAGAGCGCGTCACTGCGATCAACATCGAGCTTGGCAAACGGCCGACCTCGACGGGCATGCGCTACCGGCTCGTCTGGGAGCCCTTGCCCGAGAACGACGAGAATGCGGTTCCCGGGCTCGAGCTGGCGCGCAAGCGGCTGCTCAACACGAGTTCGGATGCCTGGTCTGCGCAGGACCGGCGGCTCGTCGGAGAATTTCTGCAGGCACGCATCGATGCCGAGCGACAAAGGGACGAACGTGGCACGCTGTTCGAATGCCTGACGCGGGCGCTCGACTATCGCCGCTGGCACCGTTTCACGGTCGAACGCAACCAGGACAGGCAATGGCGGCCCCTCTCCGGTCCCGCATCGAGCGGAGAACGGGCACTCGGGCTGACCGTCCCCCTCTTCGCCGCCGCCAGCAGCCATTACGAGAGCTCGGATGCGCACGCCCCGCGCCTGGTGCTGCTCGATGAGGCGTTTGCGGGCATCGACGATGAGGCGCGCGCGAGCTGCATGGGCTTGATCCGCGAGTTCGATCTCGATTTCGTGATGACGAGCGAGCGTGAATGGGGCTGCTATGCGGAGATCCCCGGCCTCAGTATTTGCCAGCTCGTGCGCCGCGAAGGCATGGATGCCGTGTTCGTATCCCGCTGGTCGTGGGACGGCCGGGAGCGGCGGGCCGAAGCGGATCCGGTGCGCCGCTTCCCCGAGCCCTCGTATACGGATGAATGAGCGTGGTTCCCGTGGACGAGGAGCGGCTGCAACGGCTATTGGGCGGAGCCGATCTTGCCAATCTACGCCTGCGGCTGCGCGCTCGATATGAGAGGGGCGCTTCGCGGGACGAGTTCACCTTGACGGACCTCGAAGGCCGCGAGCGTCGAGCGCTCGCGGGCCTCCTTGGCCGGCGAACCTTGGCCGCAGACTCCATGCGCATGCGCCAGTCCGAGCTCGATAGGGCGCTCGCGCACGCGGGAGTCGCCGGCACGCTCCGCGAGGCGCTGGAGTTCCTCGACGGACCGTTATCGGACCACAAGGCCGACCGGGCAGCCCGCGAAGTGGCCTGGGGTGCCGTACTCTCGCGTGCTGAAGAGCCGCGCCTCGCCCGTCTGCTGGCGGATGGGGCTGGAATGGCGCTGGTCAAACGACTGTCGCGCAGCGATCCCGCTCGAGCGCAGCTGCTGCTCACCCAAACTGCTCGCGTGCTGGCCCGACTTCCGGGGCACGGCGTTTCACGGGCGCAACTCGCGGCGGAAGCTCTGGGGGACTCGCACGGCCTCGACACCGGGCGCCCCGTGGCGACCATCGCGCTGCGCGCGTGCGCCGCCGAGCCTTCCGGCATCGCCCTCGACGCAGGCCAGCTCCAAGACACCGAAGAATCCGCCCGCGAGCGTTGGGCCCGCCTGGGCGTCATGGTCAATGAGCTGGCGCTGCCGGCCTTGTGCTTGAACCTGCCGATCGATGAGCCGCCCGCCCTCGTCGGGTCCGTGCCGGGCGAACCGCTGCACATATCTCTGCGCCGGCTGCTGCGCCGTCCTCCTGGGTGGCGCGTGGCCGGGCGCGAGGTGTTCGTCTGCGAGAATCCCAACATCGTGGCCATCGCCGCCGACCGCTTGGGATCGGCCTGCGCGCCGTTGGTATGTACGGACGGCATGCCGTCGGCCGCCCAGCAGACGCTTCTTGCGCAGCTCGCCGCCGGCGGCGCCCTCCTACGCTACCACGGGGATTTCGATTGGGCGGGCCTGGTCATCGGCAACTTCGTCATGCGTGAATTCGGGGCCCAACCCTGGCGTTTCGGGGCGGCGGATTATTTGTCAGCCTGCGCTGATCATGGAATCGCACTCCGACACGACGATCAGGTCACGGCCTCCTGGGATGAAGGGCTGACCCGCGCGATGGCGGAGCGGAGAGTTGCCGTGCATGAGGAGGGAGTGGTTGAAGCTTTGTTGATGGACCTTGCGGTCGCCCTGCCGGGCGAATGTTAGCGATTCCACATCGACCTTTCATTCGCATCTTCGAGCAAAGCGGCCGCCTCATTGTGCCGTCAGCCGGACCTTGCCGACTCGTGCCAGATCTACATGCTGTTTGGCTTGCCAAAGGTCGTAGTGACATTGCAGGGCGAGCCAGCTTTCCGGGGTGCGCCCCAACGCCTTGGAAAGGCGTAACGCCAGCTCGGGGCTGACCCCGCTGCTGCCTGTCATGCATTGCCATCAGTGGTAGTCCTCAGTAATCCAGGACATACGCATGCCCATCCCGGAATTAAGCCGCTTCGCATGATGCGGCGCAACAGGCGGGCTTAATCGAACTTGCCTCGAACCGCTGCGGAATTTATCACGCGACCAGACGGCCGCTCGACTACACCGGGACTCGGATGGGCGATCTTCGCTTGCTCCGTTTTTTTACGCTACTGTCCTCGGCCTCGTACTGCGTGTGCTGCGAGGAATCTGGCTGCTCACAGCACCGAAGATCGCGGCCAAGTTGTCCATGCTTGGATTGCCCTTTGGCGATAGCATGCGATGCAGGCTCTTACTTGGAACATCCGTCAACTTTGCAAGCTGCCCGAATCCCAGCGTCGCGTTGACGAGATCACGCAGAATGACACGTGCCGTTTCCGGCTCCCCGCTAATGAACAGCGTCGTCGCTTCGTCAAGAAGTTCCCTGGCAAACGCCGGATCCCGATCGATCCGAGCCACAACCGTTTTCTTGAAGTCTCGTGTTAGTGCCATCAGTCTCACCTTCTGGGCCGCTTCGGCGTATCGCCCGACCGGGCAGCGGCTTCCGTCACTTTGTATTCCAAATGCAGGGCCTTCGGCCGGTCAATGTCCACCTGTTGCCGGCGCTTGGTGCCGCCGCCGAATAGCATGATCGGAGCGTCACCATCCTTCGCAAGATAGACACCCGGCTTTTCATCGACCAATGGTAACGTTTACGTTACCATATCGCATGCGACAGGGGTGTTCACGCCCGCCCCTACCGATTCCCCACCGCTGGAAAGACGCCCGGTAATTGAGTATTATTGAGTTGTCCGTACGTTGTACGGGTGCTATATTGAGTAAATTACCTAATATAGAGAGTCGTCATGAAACATAGCTCTACAAAGCGACGAGAGGACCGCCTTGAGGTTCGCCTGACGCCCAAAGCGAAGTTGATGTTGAAGCGCGCAGCATCGGTCGAGCGCAAGACCGTTAGCGCGTTTATTCTGGATAAGGGGCTTGCGGCAGCCGCCGAGACGCTCGCGGACCGCCGCGAATTCAGCTTAAGCGGCAAGCAGTATGTCGCCTTCATCGCCGCGCTCGACGCTCCGTTGAAACCCCGCCCGCGTCTCGAAGAGCTTCTCAAGACACCAACAATTCTTGAGTGAACGACTACGGTGCGATTGAGAAGCTGCGCCGCGAGCACCTTCTTGAGAGCTTTGACTGCGGCAAGGAAGACTTGAATCGCTTTCTGAAGCGCCAGGCCTGGAATAGCCAACAGGCTCACAGCGCCCAGACGTACGTTCTCGCGAAGGATCTGCGCGTTCTTGGGTTCTACAGCCTAGCTGCCGGGTCGGTAACCCATGATGGGGCAACAGAGCGTGTCAGGAAGGGCCTGGCCAGACATTCAATCCCGGTTATTCTCCTAGCGAGGCTGGCCATTGACGCCTCCGTCCACGGCAAGGGCCTCGGCTCGGCGCTGCTGAAAGACGCGCTGCTACGCTCAGCGAAGGCGGCCGATACCATCGGCGCCCGTGCGTTGCTCGTCCACGCCAAAGACGACAGCGCCAAGGCGTTCTACGAGCACTTCACTTTCGAGGCGAGTCCAAGCGATCCGTACCATTTGCTGCTCATCATGGGGTCCCCTTGATTTCCGTGCCAAAAGTGCCGGTACTTTCTCTCGGTAATTCTAGCGGCTGACACCGCTTTTCCCAAGCTGGTCAAGCACTTGCTGTTCGCTGTTTCGAGGGGCGTATGGTGGCGCACATCGGGAGGCAGAACATGAACGACTGGCAGTCCACGTATCTGGGCCGGGGCGCGTTGCCGCGTGACTTGAGCGGCTTCGAGATCGAGGCCTTCTTCACGTATTCCGAGCCTGAACGGCGTGTCATCGAGGACGAGCGACGAACGCCCGCCCTCAAGCTTGCCCTGGCGCTGCAGATGGGTTTTTTGCGCATGACCGGCCGTTTGCTTGAGGCGTTGCGTATGGTGCCGCCGGTACTGTGGCGCCATCTGGGAGCGCAGTTCGAGATCGACGCGCCGGACTTGGCCTCGCTTCGCACGATGTACCGTCGGCGTCGCACATTGTTTGAGCAGCAGGATCTGGCGTGTTCCGTGCTCGGATTTCACGATGTTACCGAAGCGCAGCGACGCGCACTGGTCCGGGCGATTAATGCCGAGCTCTCCCGGACCAGTGATCGGCAGCGATTGCTGCAGTACGCGCGTCGATGGCTGTACGATCATAAGCAGATTATTCCGCGAGAGCGTGAACTGCGCGCGTACATCGCCAAGGCGATTCGCCAGCATGAGGCGACGCTGGTTAACGGGATCGTCGAGGCGATCGATCCAGATCTGCTGGCGCAGTGGAAGAGGACGATCACGCAGCCGAGAGAGGACGGCGCCACCGTGCAGAGCTGGCTGTGGACCCCGCCCGCCAAGCATTCCACCCGGCAGATCGATCAGGTGCTGGAGAGGATCGAGCTGCTGACCTCGCTCAAGATCGATCAGCATTTGGCTCACCTGCCCGAGGCGATCGTACGCCGCTACGCCCGGCGCCTCGCCAGCCGGGCACCGGCGGTGGCGGCCCGCATTGCCGAGCCCACCCGCACGATCGAGGTGGCCTGCTTCCTGCGCTATAGCCTGATGATCAGCACCGATCACCTGTTGTGGATGGTGCGCCGGCGGGTCGCCGACTTGTGGCGCAAGGCCGCCGAGGAAGCCGATGCCCAGAGAGTGAACTACGAACGGCTGTATCAACAGCTGCTGGGTGAGCTATCCGCACTGGCCAGCGACGGCACGCTTTCCGTGGCCGAGTTGCAGCAGAAGTTAAACACGCTACTGGTCGCACATCGGGAGCATCGAGGGCCCAGCCGAGCGCAGATTATCCGTGATCAGTTGATGGAGGAAGTCCGGCCGGTGCGAGCGCTGCTCCGGGCCTTGGCGCAGCAACCCTGGAAAGGCTCCGCCGATCACCCGTTGCTGGAGAGCCTCAAGCAACTGAACGCGCTCTACAAGGAGGGCGAGCATGCACTGCCCGTGGGCACGGATCTGTCGCTGGGTCGAGTCTGGCGCAAGAGTTTGCAGGACGAGGATCGGGAGAAGGCGTTTGCCGCGGCCGAGGTCGGGACGCTCCTGAACCTGCGTCGGGCGCTGCGCAACGGCGCGGTGTGGATCGATCACAGTTTGTCATTCCGCAGCCGCGAGACGCTGTTTATTCCGCCCGCCCGCTGGCAGACCACCCGTCGCACCCACTACCGTCGATTGCACCTGCCGCAGGATCCGGCTGCCTTCATCGAGCCGTTGATCGAGCGCGCCAAGGCCGGCGTCCTGGCCGTATCCAAGACCGCCACCGACGGTATTTTGAGGGTGGATGACGAGCTGCATCTGACGCCCCTGGAACCCCTGGAAGAGGACCCCAAGGTGACGAAGCTTCGCGCTGCCTTGGATCGGCGCGTGGGCGAAGCGCAGCTTCCGGAACTCATTTTGGCCGTCGATGCCGAGGTTCGCTTCAGCTGGATCATGCTGGGACGCGAGCCGCGATCGAGCAAAGAGCTGCTGATGGTGTATGCCGGGATCTTGGCACATGGCACAGCGCTCTCCGCCGCCGAGACCGCGCGCATGATTCCGCAACTGTCGGCCGCCTCAGTCCGCCAGGCCATGAAGTGGGCGAGCGATGAGCGCCGCCTCGCACAGGCGTGCAGCGCCGTACTCGCCTTCATGCATCGCCATCCCATATCGAGCACCTGGGGACGATCCGATTTGGCCTCCTCCGACATGATGAGCATGGAGACCAGCCGGCGCGTATTTGTCGCTCGCAACGACCCCCGTCGATTGACGCCCTCCGTTGGCATCTACTCCCACACGCGCGATCGCTGGGGCATCTCCTACGCCCAGCCCATGGTGCTCAACGACCGCCAGGCCGGCGCCGCCATCGAGGGAGTGGTGCGCGATGAGCGGTGGGAGACCGCGCAACTGGCCGTCGACACGCATGGCTACACGGACGTGGCCATGACTCTCTCACGCGGTGTCGGTCTGGATCTATGTCCGCGGCTCAAGGAACTCAACGATCGGCACCTGTTTCTACCCCGCGGCAGTGACATTCCAGAGAACCTCAAGGCAATCTGCCACGCCACCATTGATCCAGCCAAGGCCGCCAAGCACTGGGACGCGATGGTGCATCTGTTCGCCTCCGTGCACAGCGGCCACAGTAGCGCGATCACCGTCTTGGCCCGCTACGGGTCAGCCGCTCGCGGCGACCCACTCTATGAGGCGATGGTGCAGATGGGCAAATTGCTGCGCACCGTGTTTTTGTGCGACTACTTCGTCAACCAAGCCTTCCGACGAGAGCTGTTGCGCGTGCTCAACCGCGGCGAGGCCGTCAATGCCTTGAAACGCTCGATCTACGTCGGCCGCGTCGCCAGCTACCAAGCCAAACAGCACGAGGAGATGCAGGCCGTCGCCGACGCGCTGAGCCTGTTGGCGAACCTGGTGATGGCCTGGAATACGATGAAGATGCAGTTGGTGCTCGACCGTTGGAACGCCCGACGTTCCACCGCTGTGCCGCCGCAGCTGATCGGGCGCATCGCCCCGACGCGCACCGAGGGCATCAACTTGCGGGGCGTGTTCACCTTCCCGATCGAGCAATACCAGGCCCAGCTACTACCGTCACTTCCGGCAGCAAAATCACGCGCATTTGGCAGCTAAATGGCACTTCAAAGTCCCGAGAAACGCGGCTTCCGCACCGAACAGAACAGGCCTTATATTCAGCGGGTTACCGAGCACGGCACGATTTCACCGAGGATTTCGAGCACAAAGTAGCGGCACTTTTGGCACGGAAATCAAGGGGACCCCGACCGCCAGTCCCAGCACGGCGCCGCCGGCGATCGCGAACGCGGGACCGACGAGCGCGAGCATCACCAGGCCGCCGGCAACGATGACGAACATGCCGCCGGTTACGGACAGCGGCGCCGCCCGGTCGAGCAGCAACCCGACGAGCAGCCGGCCGGCAATCGCCGCGACGCCGATGAATCCGGCCGTCGCGCCCGCTTTGCCCGCCGACATCCCCCAATCGGTCAGCATCGGGATGAATTGCACCAGGGTGCCGAGGATTGCCAAGGACGCTACAAAGAAGATCAGCGCCAAGAGGCGGAATTCCCGGGACCTGGACAGTTGTAGGACGGGCAGCGGCGTCCCGCCGCGCAGCCACGGGTTCCGGCGCCGATCGGAGCAGCCACCAGACCACCGGCGACATAACGATGATCACCGCCGCGAGCGCAAAATAACCCACGCGCCAGCCATGGCCGGCCACGAGAGGCGTCAGGAAGATGGGGACCAAAAGAGCACCGATGCCCGTGCCGGCCAGCGTCACGCCGAGCGCGAAGCCACGGGCGCGGTGGAAGGCCGCAACCACAAGGCGCGTGTACGGCAACGGGGTCGACCCCGTCGTCAACAGGGACAAGAGCGCGGTCAGAATCAGGTAGCTCGTCAAGCCCGAGGTCCAAGTCCCAAGCGCCAGGAACGCGAGCGCGAGAAACACCAAGGAACCCATGGCGACCGGCACGCTGCCGATCCGATCC